>NZ_JRHC01000001.1 GCF_000949475.1 Draconibacterium sediminis
GCTTACATTCGTGGCACTCGTCGTCAGGATCACTTCAGCCGGCTGCGTGATGGTAATGCTCGTGCTAACTGTACTGGCATCACCATCATCCGTAACTGTGACACTATATGTTCCCGCCGAAAGACCTGTCTGATCTTCAGCTGAAGCTGACAAACCACTACCATCTGAGGTTGTCCAAGAGTAGGTATATGCTCCACTCCCATCAGTTATCGATAAATCTATCGCCCCATCACTACCCCCATAACAAGAGACATCAGTTTTGGAATAACTTATCGTTGCTGCCGTTCCCATCCCCGATTTCAAAACAACCTCTTCCGCTTCAACAGCAATCAAATGCTCGGCAACTCCGCGGTTTCCGTTTACATCGGTAATTTCATAAACCCGTGTAAGGGTGTAGGGGCAGTCCGGATTGCTTTTCGATTCAGAAGCCAGGCGGAAACTTGAATAATAAATTTGACAATTGTCTCGAACTGTACCGCCTGCATTGGCAAATTCAGACCAGGTTGAATAAGCAGCCGGGATAGATTGCCCGCATTTTCGTTGAATTGCTGCAGGAGCATTTAGCACCGGTGCCTGATTATCGGATACCAAAATACTAAAATCGAAGGACAATAAACGAACGCCATCCTCGTAAACCATTACGGTATAGTCGCCATCGCTTAAGGTACTTTGGTCTTCAGCTCCCTGCACAATACCACTTCCGTTTTGTGTCGACCATACAAAACTTACGATTCCTGATGTACCATTTACGGTCAGGTCAACCATTCCGGTTCTGCTGCCTTTACAACTAACATCGGTTTTTGAGAATAAGATTTCGGCCTGCGTTTCTGCTCCGGGTTCTAAAAGTACTTCCGGTTCGGTCGATTCAACTGTGGCTTCATAAGCCATTCCTTCTCCTGTTACCTCAATTACATGCTTAACTTCGCTTACATTGCCATCATCATCCGAAATACTATAGGTACGTGTTACTTTGTAGGGGCAGGTTATACCGCTGCTGGTTTGACCCACGTACCTAAAACTACCGTAATTAACCGAACAGTTGTCATTGGCACTTCCGCCAGCCTGTTCAAATTGTGCCCACGTTGTGAAAGCATCCGGTACCGGTTGTCCACATTCGCTTTCCGAATCCGGTGGTGCAATCAGTTGCGGTGCTTCAGCATCGGTTACGGTTACGGTAAAATTATGAACCGCCGTATTTACTCCATCGCTAATTCGATATTCAACCAGGGTTGAACCAACAGGAAACCGCTGACCCGAACTGTAATTACTGGTATAAATCAATTTATCCTGAGGTACACAATTATCCGTGGCAGATGGTTCGGTCCAACTTACATTGGCATAACATTCCCCGGGCAGGTTCCGAACCGTTATGTGTCCGGGAGAGCTGATTAACCGTGGAACCTGGTTATCTGAAACCGTAACAGTAAAGGTGCAGTTAATTGAGTTGTTGTAAAGAGTTGCACCACGATAAGTAATTACTGTTGTTCCCTGATTAAAAGTATAACTGCCAATTTGGTTGATACCGGAACCGTTCGAAGCGGCTTCGGTTGCACCTGTCATTTCCCAGCTGAGTGTTGAAATGATGCCGTTGGGATCGGAAATGTCTAAACCATTGCTGATAACTGCCACACAGGAATTCAGGTCGGTATATATGGAGATATCTTCCGGACAAACAATGCCAGTTGTATCGTCTTGAGAAGCAGGGTTGCCCGAAATTTCCGAAAGTGATTGGTTTGAAATTGAGGGTGAAACAAAACCCATTACAGAATCTATTGCAGGAGAGAATGAGGCATAGCTCTCACTACTCACAGCATTGGGTTCTGTAAAACACAGAAAAACAGCCAGCAAAAAGAATGCTGTTTTTAAAGTCTGGTTATGTTTCGATTTGGTCACTAATCAATTCTTTTTTTTAATAATTTTCGTCTTTACATAAATTTCAATTTAACCGTTATACATTCATTTTCGGGTTTGTAATTGAGTCTTTCGTCATTAAAAGTATCTGGACCTTAAATAGCTACGTCCAAAAAAGTCCACATCAAAACCAAACGTAAACTCAAAGGTTCCGTTCTGATATGGGTATATTTCGTTTGTTGTTATGTCCATTGCAAATCCCACTCTAAACTTGTTGCTAAACATCCAGTTTCCGGTAAAACATATGGCACCACCGGTACGCCCCAAAACACCTAGCCAAAGTTTTTCGCGGATCATAAAATTGGCAGCCAAATCAATCTGAATTGGCGTACCCCAGGTTGCCTTAACCAGCAATGTGGGTTTGAACACAAAATAATTAAAGGGGTCGAGCGGAAACACGTAACCACCGTTCAGGTATATGGTACGCACCTCGGCACTGGTAGAATAGTTATGAAAATTCTCTTTCAGATCGTTTTCAATAAGTTTGGGAATAGAGAATCCGGCATAAAAATAATCCTGGTAAATAAATATTCCGAAACCGAAATTGGGAAGAAATGATAAATCTACATCTTCATCAAAAGCCCTGTCGTACTTTCCGTCGGGATATAAAATGTATTCGGTAAGCGGGTTTTTATAGTTGGTAAAACCAAATTTCACGCCCATTCGCATACGTGTACGGCGCGATAGGTATACTTCGTAGGCGTAATCGCCCAGTACAGTTAAGCGCTTTTCGCGACCAAAAGTGTCGTTCATGATGTTGAGTCCAACACCAACAGCTTCGTTTCGTAAAGGTGAGTGAAATGAAATGTATTCAGTCAGAGGCGAACGGTTAATCCCGGCCCACTGTTTTCTTACTAAGGTGGTAAAACCTATCTTTTCCCACATTCCTGCATAAGCCGGGTTAATGATTTGGCCATTATACATGTATGAGGTGAAAATAGGATCTTGTTGTGCACCACACCTGAGTGATATTAGCAAGACAAATATCCCTAATACAACAATTCTTTTAATGACGATACAAATTTTCTCTTTACAACTATGGCAAACTACGACAATTTATTAACAAATGCAACTATATGTTGCGTAAAAAGATATTCACAAAGCCCTTAATAAATCAGTACTTTCAGAATTATCTTTGTTAATTTTCCCATATTGGGAAATGTTAATAACTCGGACGGACAAAATAAATTTTAATCCTGTCGTTAATCTTGCCTATTTAATAAAAAGAAAGTGCAAACCTCATCATCAAAAAATGGGGAAAGACGGCCCCGGTGATGATTATATTAAATAGAAGATATATTATCAGTCAAATATAGAATAATTTTCGTTTTTGTCTGTTAATTAACCGAACTCTTTTGAATAACCGCTGAAAATACGCGCAGGAAATTCCCGCCCCAAACTTTGGCAATTTCCTCTTCGGTATAACCACGTTTTAACATTTCGGCTGTGATGTTTGGCATCTGGCTCACATCGGCACAATCGGCCAGTCCGCCGCCGCCATCAAAATCCGAGCCAATCCCAACGTAATCAATTCCTACCAGTTTTTTTACATGATCGATATGATCTACACAATCGGCAACAGTTGGCAATTGTTTGGGGTATTTCTCATCCAGTTCGCGCCACTGTCTCCGCACTTCTGCCTGCTCCTCTTCGCTCATTTTTGCAAAACGTGTATTGAAAATTTTTCTTATTTCCTGTTCTTTCTGATAACGGACAGTGGTAGTATCGGGATCTTTAATGTAGTCGTCGAGCAAACAAATCTGAATTACACCACCGTTTTTAGCCAGTGCTTTTATCATATCATCGGTCATGTTTCGCTTATGACTGGCAATTGCACGCACACTCGAGTGCGAAGCAAAAACCGGAACCTTGCTCAGCTCTACCACATCGTAAAATGATTTGTCTGAAATATGCGAAACATCGATTAGCATTCCGAGGCGGTTCATTTCTTTTACCACCTCTTTTCCAAAGGGGCTTAATCCGTTAAATTCAGGCCCTTTTTTGTCGGTTGAAGAATCGCAAACATCATTGTTCGATGAGTGACAAAGTGTGATGTAACGAACTCCTTTATTGTAAAACTCCTCTACTCTGTTGAGTTCCTGACCCAGTGGAAATCCGTTTTCCATACCGATGTAAATGGCACGTTTACCTTCCTTTTTTAGGCGAACAACATCCCCGGGAGTAGTGGCCACTTCGGCCATGCTGTTATAATTTTTGCACACCTCATAAGTTTTCTCAATCATCTTATTCGCCATTTCGTAGGCATTCTGCGTATTCTCTTCGGTGCGTGGCCGCTGACTGGTAAATGCCGCAAAAAATATGGCATCCAATCCACCTTCTTCCATTCTCGGAAAATCAACCCGGCTTCCCGGCGCTTTGTTTGCTACCCCCACATCCAGATTGCCTTCCAACAGCGCCATTGGCGTATCACAATGTGTATCAATTGTTATTGCACGTTTATGTACTTCCATTGCTTTTCCATCTTTACCTTCACAAAATCCATTTAACCCCGCTAACAGTCCCCCAACCATTAGCAAAAAAGAATATGCCTTAATCATTATAAAATGTTTTTTGATTTTAAACTGAAAGCAATTATAACAAATGTATTTTATAATAGGCTGTATTCTGTCAAAAAGAATTTATATTATAATTAAAAATAAATTTTGGTCAATACGATTCACTCCAAAAAATCAAAAACCCACCACCTGTTTTGCATGTCTAACAGCCACGAGCAAAAGTGAAAGAGACGACCGTCCCGAATATCTTTAAATTTTGTCTTGTATATTTACCCGAAAAAAATTGAGAACAGACAGAAAACACAAATGGCTTATTCTTCCGGCGTTGGCAGGAATTGTTTTTGCGCTTACACTTATCCTGCGCCGACATCCCGGCTTTGTTGAAACCTGGTATGCGCAGCGAATCTATCCATTTATAGCTTCAATACTTTCAACCATTTCTTTTGTTTTTCCTTTTTCGCTTGATGATAGTTTTTACGCGATTTTGATCTTAATGCCTGTAGTTCTGCTCGTTCAACTATTTACAAAACGTATAAAATGGAAAGCTGCCGGAAAATTTTTGCTGAATACTATTGCCACAGTATATATCCTGTTTTATGTGCTTTGGGGATTCAACTATTTCCGCTCGCCGTTACCCGACCGATTGGGAATAAAAGACCGGGAACCCGATACGGAGGAATTTGTGCAATTTATTCACCAGTACGTTACTGAACTAAACCAATTACATTGCGATTTTGACACTGTTGACAAAGCTGAAATCGATCGCTTAATTGAAGAATCGTACCAACACCTGGCTCCGGTTTTACAGTTCGCGTACCCGATGGGCAAACGCCCCGACAAAACAATCACTTTCAGCGGATTTTATGTAAAATCAGGAATCACCGGTTATTTCGGACCATTTTTTAATGAAGTTCATGTAAACAAAAAGATTTTACCCATTGAATACCCCTATGTTTTGGCACACGAAAAAGCGCACCAGCTGGGCATAACAAGCGAGGCAGAAGCAAACTTTTACGCGTGGCTGGTTTGTTTAAACAGCTCGTCGCAACAAATCAGGTATTCGGCTAAATTGTTTATTTCATTTCATTTTTTCAGGCAGGCCCGTGGTCTGGAGGCCTATAAAGATCTTGTTGCCAAGATTTCGCCCGAAGTACAGGCAGACATCAACAGAATAACTGAACACTGGAACAAACTGCGTAATGCAACCATGGACAAAACAGCTTCGAAACTTAACGATGCGTATTTAAAACACAACAATATAAAATCGGGGATAAAAGATTATACGGGTGTGGTTGACCATGTTATGAACTTTTCGTTAGATTCGGCTTTTCAGCAGCGTCATGGTCTTACACCCCGTTAAATTCATTTACTTTTACAGCCAATAACAAAAGTTGGAAAAGAGATTGCTTCGAAAACTTCGTGCACCCAACTTCCGACTTCAAACTTTTTTTATGAAGCTAATTCCGATTTCTGCCGGTCATTTTCATTGCGATGGAGGAGCCTTGTTTGGCGCCATCCCAAAAGTATTGTGGAACAAAGTTTATCCGTGCAACGAAGATAATTTCACGCAGCTCACATTACGTTGTCTGTTGGTGGAAATCGCTGAACGTATAATACTTATCGAAACCGGAATTGGAAACCACTACCCCGAAAAACACCTCAAAAACAACGGAGTAACTTCGGTTGACGAACTAGAAAAATCGTTGGCCGAAAAAGGTTATTCAGCTGCTGATATTACCGATGTATTTTTCACCCACCTGCATTGGGACCACTGCACCGGAGCCGTTAAAAATGTTGACGGAAAACTGGAGCTTACCTTTCCGAATGCAACTTTGTGGAGCAGCAAAACTCAATGGGAACACGCTAAAATTTCGAATCCACGCGAGCAGGCAGCTTTCCATCGGCCGGTGCTGGATTTTATGATGGACTCGGGAAAATTACAGCTGATTGAAGAAGAAGGAGAATTTCTGCCAGGATTTGAGATAAGGTTTTTCGATGGCCACACGCCGGGACAAATGCTGCCCATCCTCCACACCGGGAAACACTCGTTTGTTTATACCTCCGATTTGTTTCCTACTGCCGCCAACATTCCATTGCTGTGGGTTTCGGCTTACGATCTCGATCCGGTTAAAGTAATGGAAGAGAAAGGAAAATTTCTGAAAGAAGCTGCCGAAAAAGACTATATCCTGTTTTTTGAACACGATTATTACACCGAATGTGCATCGGTGCAGGATACGGAAAAAGGCGTACAGCTGAAATCAAAATTTAGCATGGAAGAGCTCCTTTAGATTCAGACTAATGTCATGAACCAAACCCGATTCTTGCCCTTAATAATTTTTAAAAATCTGGAATAAACCAATTGTAGCTACCTGTAATTTGTCTACACAGCTAAAAAGAGCATCAAATACTCCCTAATTTGAATAAATTAAGGAACCACACTTCCCTAATTTTCATTTATCGTTCATTTCTCGTATCTTTCTGGTACAAAAAGGAAATTTCTATGAGATCAAAATGGTATAAAAGATACCTTGAGGAACAACCCGATAAAATATTTCAAAAAGGTAAAGTTTTTGTGTTGTATGGTCCCCGAAGGGTTGGAAAAACAGAGCTGTTAAAAAAATTAATTGCTCCATTTGAAGGTTCAATTTATGCTGGCACCGGTGACAACATGGAACTACGCGACATATTATCTTCCCAAAAGCTTAGTCAGTTAGATCTGAATTTTAAAAGTTACGATCTTATTTTTATCGATGAAGCACAACGAATTCCCCAAGTTGGATTGGCATTAAAGCTTCTAATTGACCATTTTCCAGACAAAACGATAATTGTTACAGGTTCCTCTTCTTTTGATCTTTCGAACAAAATTGGAGAACCATTAACCGGAAGAAGTACAACACGTATATTATATCCACTTTCCATTAATGAACTTTTTCCAGAAACCGGAGGAATGAAAATCCGGGAGCAGCTAGAAAACCTAATTATTTTCGGTAGCTATCCGGAAGCATTAACCTCTGAAGATATAAATGAAAAGACAGAATATCTATATGCACTGCGCGATTCGTATCTTTTTAAAGATATTCTGGAACTTGAAAACATAAAAAATCCATCAAAGATTACAGATCTGTTAAAGCTATTGGCATTTCAAATAGGACACGAAGTATCGATGACGGAACTGGGAAATAATCTGGGAATCGCCAAACAGAGTGTAGAGCGCTACCTTGATCTTCTGGAGAAAGCATTTGTTATTAAAAAAGTTGGAGGATTTTCACGAAACCTTCGGAAAGAAGTTGTAAAATCATCACGATACTATTTTTGGGATAACGGTGTAAGGAACGCCATCATCAACAATTTTGCGCCACTATCACAGAGAAACGACCACGGAATGCTTTGGGAAAATTTTCTTTTTATGGAAAGAATTAAAACCAGACACTACAAAAGGATTTTTGCTAACGACTATTTCTGGCGTACTTACGATCAACAGGAAATTGATTTGATAGAGGAACGCGATGGAAAACTATATGCTTACGAATTTAAATTCTCTCCTAAAAAAACCAGGATTCCAAAAGCATGGGAAAAAGCCTATCCCCATGCAGAATTTCAAGTTATTACCAAAGATAATTTTATTCAATTCCTGATTTAACTACTTCACCAATTCTTTGGTAGACAACAAACCGCAGGCAGCACAAATATCCTGCCCACGCGAAGCACGTATTGTGGTTAGAATTCCCTTGTTATTCAGGGCATTTTTAAAACTACTGACTAATCGATCATCATCAGGAGATAAAAATTGTTGTAACCAGCTCTTCTCCATTCGAACTGTCATATCAAATAGAAGAAACACAAAAAGGAAGAAACGTTGGTTAATAAATTTTGTCTGACCAACTTGACCAACTAAATCGACGATAGATTAACATAATATCTATCTGTCTGGTTTTAGCTTGTCCAGATTGATAGAAGAATGGGCTATTCATTTATCCCGTATATTATCTTTTTGTCCCAGCCGGATTCAGCATTACCCCATATAATTACATTTTATCCCAAACATCCCCTTTTATTTCCGACTAAAATTACAGGGATGTATTTTTAAGTTTATGAGCAAGAACATCTATTTGATTATATTTCTACTTTACATTTTTACTGATGTGTTTTCACAGGAGAACAAACCAACTGAAAACTGGCAAATCGATTCGATTGCCATCCATAAAAACTGGCGGACAAAAGATAAAATTATCCTTGAAGAACTGCTTTTTAGTATTGGCGACACTGTAAGCGAAGAAACCCTTAACAGGTCAATCAGCCGTATTTGGAACACCGGTAATTTTGCCAGTGTTTCCTATTCTGTCGATTCTGTTTCACTAACAAACCATGTTCTTATTTTAACCACTAAAGATGCTTTCAACCTTGTGCCATATGTCACTATCAGCGGAAATAAAGACGACAAAAAAGTATCTATGGGTTTCTCTGATGAAAATTTTTTAGGACGGAACATTAACCTGGGACTAAATGGCAGTATAGGAACCTACAAAAGTTCTTATAAATTATCGGTAGGGATTCCGCGCCAATTGTTGCACAAAAACATGACTCTTTCGTTTTTGGCCTCAGGCAGCACGGGCAATAATTTCCGTTATAAAAACAATAAAAAGGTTTCTGCTATTGCCTACCATGCCAAACAGTTTTCGGGCAATGTTGGTAATCCCTGGCACACCGATTATAAATACACCTTTTCGCCCAACTTTGGCTGGAATTTATTTCAACACAAAACAGATACTTCATTAATTGATACGGACATTCCTTTAGTAGCTGATTATACTGTTAACTATCTGGCGCTTTCGGTAAGTGAATCCATTGGTTTGATCAACCGCATCAGGCATCAACACAATGGCTATTCCATTTCGGCGTCGTACACTGCAGGGATCGGGCTCGACAAAAACAGCCCTGCCTACCATGAATTTGACTTTGGCGCTTCTTACTACAATACGCTTAACCGGGTTGTTGAACTTGCTGCTTCTTTTTCTACCGGATATACAACATCTACATTACCTTCGCTTCTTCATTATTTAAATTCAAACGATGTAAAAGGGATTGTTAACGGACAGGAATCGGGAAAAGGAAGTTACAACATTAAATTAAACGGAGGATTTACCTACCTCTATTACAGCTGGTTTGCACTGGAGCATTCGATTTATACGCATTTTGGGATGGCCAATGACAGGTATTTTTACATGTACAGAAGAAAACCCCGGGTTTCACTGGGAACAAAAATACGGATTTGGACACCTGTGATCCCCTGGCTGGCTGCCAGCATTCATTTTACTTATGTGAAAGGGAATAACAACTGGTTTCACCTGGATATATAAACCTAAATATGCATTTATCCTGATTATAAAAAGGCCCTATTTCACCAATTCTTTGGTAGAAAGTAAACCGCAGGCAGCATAAATATCCTGCCCACGCGAAGCACGTATTGTGGTTAGAATTCCCTTGTTATTCAGTGCATTTTTAAATCGCTGAATAGTTTCTTCTCCCGGGCTTTTAAGCGGCGTTCCGGGGACCGGATGAAAACGAATCAGGTTAATTCGGCACTTCAACCCACTGAGTAATCGGGCCAGTTCATCAACATGTTTCTGTGAATCATTCAAATCTTCAAACAAAATGTATTCGAACGACACACGGCGCTGACGGCCAAAGTCCCAGCTTTTTATTTCTTCAACCACCTCTTCAACCGGGTAAGCCACCTGAACCGGCATAATTTTCTGGCGCTCTTCGTGGAAAGGTGTGTGCAGACTCACTGCCAGGTGTGCCTCGCTTTTTTCAAGGAAAGTCAACATCCCGGGAATGATTCCGATGGTTGAAACAGTTATTCGTCGCGGACTCATGGCAAATCCCCATTCCGATGTCAGGATTTTGAGGCTTTTCAAAACTTCTTCGAGGTTATCAAAAGGTTCGCCCATTCCCATGTATACAATGTTGCTTACCTCTTCTACTTCGTCGATACTTTTTATCTGGTTGATAATCTCTCCGGCAGAAAGTTGCCCCTGAAAACCTTGTTTCGCCGTAAAACAAAACAGGCACCCCATTTTACATCCTACCTGCGAACTCACACAAACCGTCTTCCGGTCGCGCTCAGGAATCATCGCCGTTTCGATAAATTTATTCTGGATTGTCGGGAACAGATATTTTCGTGTACCATCGATACTGGCACTCACTTTTGTGTAAGGCGTTAAACCATACTCAAAGCGTTCGTTCAGCAATTCACGGGCTTTTTTCGAGAGATTGGTCATCTCCTCAATCGAGCTGATCTGCTTTTTATACAACCAATCTGTGATTTGTTTAGCCGTAAATTTTGGCAGCCCCAACTCTACCACCAACTCCTGCAATTCCCCTAATGTTTTCCCGAATAATCGCTCCTTCATACCTGTAAATTTGCTGCAAAGATAACGCAAAAATTTTTGCGAGACTTTGTGTCTTCCCTATGTAACTTTTGGGAAGGACTTCTTAAACAACAAATGTGAAGAAGAGTTTTATCCCATCAACGATTTTTTGAACTCCGGAGCCTTCCGATGTTTGGTAACTTGCTCGAAAGCATAGGCAATCTCAAGCAAAACAGGCTCGCTCCAGGCCCGGCCAAAGAATGAAAGTCCAATCGGGAGACCTTCAACAAATCCCATGGGCACCGTAATATTCGGATAGCCGGAAATAGCTGCCGGCGAAGAACTACCACCGGTAAAACTGTCGCCGTTTACCCAGTCGATACTCCAAGTCGGACCGTTTGTTGGAGCAATTATCGCATCCAGATTGTGGGCATCCATCAAGGCATCAATTCCTTCTTTCCCTGCATAACGTTTTGAATCGGCCAGCGCTTGCAGGTATTCTTCCGAGTTCAAATCGCCTTTTGCCTGTGCCTCTTCAAAAATCTCATGCCCAAACCAGGGCATTTCTTTATCGGCATTGGCCTTGTTAAACTCGATCAGTTCTGCCAGCGATTTTCGTGGTGCAGAAGGATGTTCCTGTAGGTATTTATTCAGGTCAGCTTTAAATTCATAAAGCAGCACTTCGTAAGATGGGTTCCCCCATTTGCGATTCGTTTCAAATTTCACATCTTCAACCAACTCAGCACCGCTTTTCTGCATCACCGCAATGGCATTTTTCATTAATTCCTTCACCTTCTCATGCGATGGTATCATTTGCAAAGCTATACCAATTCGTTTTCCTTTTAATCCGTCCGGTTTTAGAAAAGAAGTATAGTCGTTGTAAATTTTTCCTTGCTCTAAATGCGTTTCAGCGTCATCAGCATCAAACCCGGCCAAAGCCCCCAGTAAAATTGCAGCATCGGTAACATTTCGGGCCATCGGGCCGGCAGTATCCTGACTGTGCGCAATTGGGATAATTCCCTGGCGGCTCCACATACCCAGAGTAGGTTTAATGCCCACTATCCCGTTAATTCCCGACGGACAAACAATAGAACCGTTGGTTTCGGTACCAATACCAATAGTGCTGAGGTTACCCGAAACAGCTGCCCCAGTGCCCGAGCTGGAACCACACGGACTACGATCAAGACAAAACGGATTTCGCACTTGTCCACCTCTTCCGCTCCAACCACTTGAAGAATTGGTGGACCGGAAATTTGCCCACTCGCTGAGGTTGGTTTTCCCCAGCAAAACAGCTCCGGCATCGCGTAATTTTTTTACAATAAATGCATCCTTTTCCACCACATTGCCCTCCAATGCCAGCGATCCGGCAGTGGTTTGCATTTTATCGCCCGTGTCAATATTGTCTTTAATCATTACCGGAATACCGTGCAAAGGTCCGCGAACTGTTCCGTTTTGTCGTTCCTCATCCAGTTTTCGGGCAATATCCAGCGCCTCCGGGTTAAGCTCAATTACCGACCTTAAATACGGATCGACCAACGCAATACGATCGAGGTATTTTTGGCAGATAATTTCTGCTGTCAATTCTCCGGATTCCATTTTTTGCTGCAGTTCCGTTGCCGTTGTTTCATTTAAATCAAATGCTGCCAGATCAGCTTCTCCCTGCACAGCAGACTCTTGCACACAAGCAGTTACACCACTTAAGGCGACAACAGAACCACCCAGGGCTGTTGTTTTAAAAAAGGAACGACGTTTCATATATTACAGATTAAGAGATTTCCAAATATGAGTATTGAGACATGAGATTAAAAATACGAATTATATTTGATCGGAATAAAACGAAACAACCTTCCGGTAGTTCAGAAATTAGTGTTGATCCACTCAACAGCCTTTTCAATATCAATATCTTCCATACATTTGAAATGCTTTTTAGGGCATTTCTGGTGGCCAAGCTTGGAACAGGGACGACACCTCAAGTCGTTTACCTGCATTATTTCCGATGACTCTCCCGGCTGATAGGGTGTCATTCCAAACTCCGGAATGGTATTCCCCCAAAACGAATAGATATTCTTTTTAAAAGCCGCTGCAATATGCATTAATCCCGTGTCGTTAGCCAGCACCAGTCGCGAATCGCGTAATAATGAAGCCGATTGGTTAAGTGATATTTTTCCGGCAAAATTCAGCACATTGCCTTTCGACTGCGAAAGTACCTTTTCGCCTTCGTCGTATTCATTTTTACCGCCCAGCAAAATTACAGGATATGGAATCTTCTGACAGATTTCGCTGACCTTATGAACGGGTAGTTTTTTAGTAAAATAAGTGCCGGCGATTACAAACGCCACATAACCATTCTGAAAAGACTCGGGCAAATCATTCTGCTTAAACGAAGTTGTTTCATCGATAAAATAATCGAGCCCTTTGTTATCATTTTTTACATCAAAAACCGAAGCCGTTTCCAGGTACCGGTCCACGATGTGCACATCGGGCAAGCGATTCATCTTTAAACGAATCATCAGAAACTTCTCCCAATTGATTTTATTCACCGCAAACGACTGCATTTTTAGGCGGCGTTTTATTTTATTGCTTCTGAAATTGTTATGAAGGTCGATAATATAGTCGTAGTTTTCTTTTGCCAATTCGTGAATCAGCATCCCCATATTATCCTCGAGAAAATGAACCTTATCGATATGCGGATTGGAATAAACCAGGCAGGCAAACTTCTTTTTGGTTACAAAGTGCACTTCTGCATTCTCCACCTGTTGCTTCAAACCACGTACAACCGGCGTTGTAAGAACAATATCGCCAATGGAGCTAAAACGTATTACCAGAAATTTGACCTTCATTTTTTACAAAGTATCTAAGATATCATAATTTTGGAGAACTCGAATTGGTGACACAAAAAATCCCCGCAGAAGATTTCTACGGGGACTCTTTAACTATCTTATCTTTATTGCACTAAGTTGATTCAACCAATACAATAATTTTATTTGCCTTATTTTCAATTACACCTCCGTCAACTTCAAAATGCTGCTCTTCGCCACTTTTTTCTATAATTTTCAGCACACCTTTTTCGAGTGTTGAAATAATTGGCGCATGGTTTTTAAGTATTTCAAAGCCACCTTTGCTTCCCGGAAGTTGAATGAGTTTTACTTCCCCTTCAAAAACTTTTTTATCCGGTGTAATTATTTCTAAATGCATGGTTTTCCTTTCTGATTTTAGTTATCAGCTAACAATTTTTCACCTTTTTCGATGGCCTCCTCAATAGTACCAACAAGGTTAAATGCAGCTTCAGGATATTTGTCAACCTCGCCGTTCATAATCATTCTGAAACCTTTAATGGTATCTTCAATCGAAACCAGTTTTCCTTCCAACCCGGTAAATGCCGAAGCAACAAAGAACGGCTGCGAAAGGAAACGCTGAACACGACGTGCACGGTGAACTACCAACTTGTCTTCTTCCGAAAGTTCGTCCATACCCAGAATTGCGATAATATCCTGCAATTCGGTGTAACGCTGTAGCAACATAATCACATCCTGTGCGCAGCTGTAATGCTCATCGCCAACAATTTCAGGAGTAAGAATACGCGATGAAGAATCGAGCGGGTCAACCGCAGGATAAATACCCAACTCGGCAATTTTACGACTTAATACCGTTGTGGCATCGAGGTGGGCAAATGTTGTTGCCGGCGCAGGGTCGGTCAAGTCATCAGCAGGCACGTAAACCGCCTGTACCGAAGTAATCGAACCATTTTTTGTAGAGGTAATCCGTTCCTGCATAACACCCATTTCGGTGGCCAGCGTTGGCTGGTAACCTACTGCCGATGGCATACGACCGAGCAGTGCCGAAGTTTCAGCTCCCGCTTGCGTAAAACGGAAAATATTGTCGACGAAGAAAAGAATATCACGACCACTTCCGGCAGAACCGTCGCCATCGCGCAAACTTTCAGCAATTGTTAATCCTGAAAGTGCAACACGTGCACGTGCACCCGGTGGCTCATTCATCTGACCAAATACCATGGCCAGCTTCGATTTTTTTAGTCGCTCCGGATCAACTTTCGAAAGGTCCCAACTACCTTCTTCCATCGATTTCTTGAATTCTTCACCGTAATCTACGATGTTGGCTTCAATCATCTCACGAAGCAAGTCGTTTCCTTCACGGGTACGTTCTCCAACACCGGCAAATACCGATAATCCCGAGTGTGCCAGTGCAATGTTGTTGATCAGCTCCTGGATCAATACGGTTTTTCCAACACCGGCACCACCAAACAAACCAATTTTACCACCTTTTGCATAAGGCTCAATCAGGTCGATTACCTTAATACCCGTGTATAAAACTTCGGTTTCAGTTGTTAAATCTTCGTATTTTGGTGGTTCGTTATGAATGTTCAATCCTTCTTTTGGCAATTGCTCTAATCCGTCAACCGAGTCGCCTACTACATTTAACAAGCGACCCAATGCAATCTCTCCTTTTGGCATGGTAATAGGCTTACCCAGAGCATGTACCGCGGTACCACGTTGCAATCCATCGGTTGAATCCATTGCAACACAACGAATAGTGTTTTCGCCAACATGTTGCTGACATTCTATTATTAAACTTTCTTTGCCTTCGCGGGGAATTTCCAATGCATCGTAAATTGATGGAAGTTCACTGCCTTCACTATCGAAACTAACATCTACTACAGGTCCGATAACCTGTAATATTTTTCCTATGCTCTGAGCCATATTGGATTAGATTTAAGTCCGGTTTAAACCGTTTTTCGTTAAAATTTTATAGACCCAACAAATTTAGCATAGTTTTGTTTCTATGCAAGATGGGAATTCGCTTTTGTAATTTTATATAACCGGGTAAAAGCCCTCTAATGCTTACGTGTAAGCATTTTGTGCGCAAGGTTTCGAAGTGGCTGTTTTACAACATCCTGCACATTTAAATCATCTAAAATACAGATAGCACGATTGAAAAAGTCATTTACTTTTTCTTCGGCAATATTTTTTACTCCAACCGAGTGGTAAAGTTTGGTAACGGCAGCAATTTTTTCCTTCGGATCAAAGTCTGTTTTCTCAATCCAGTTTATCAGCGTTGCTTTTTCATTTTCCGAAGCTTTTGCCAGGGCATTAATCAGTAAGAATGTTTTTTTATTGGCAAGAATATCGCCGCCAATTTGTTTACCAAACACCGCCTGATCGCCAAAAGTATCCAACAAATCATCCTGAAGCTGGAAAGCCAGTCCCAGGTTAATGCCAAAATCGTAAAGCTGGTTTGCAAGGTTTTCGGGAGCATTGGCTAAAAGTGCCCCCACCTTTAAACTACATGCCAACAGAACAGCTGTTTTCAGGCGAATCATTTCAAGGTATTCCTCTTCGGTAACATCCATTCGCTGTTCAAAATCCATGTCGAATTGCTGGCCTTCGCAAACTTCCAAAGCGGTTTTACTGAATACCTCAAGCACTTCGGGCAGTGCTTCTGAACGTTCTTCTAGGAAATACCGATACGATTGAAAAGCCATGGCATCGCCGGATAAAATAGCTGCATTTTCGCTGAATTGTCTATGAACAGTCGGGCGGCTTCTGCGCACATCCGCTTTGTCCATTATATCATCGTGAAGCAGTGTAAAATTGTGGAAAACTTCAATACCAACAGCGGCAGGAATGGCCTGCTCAACAGTTTCGGAAAACATATTACAGGCCAGCAAAACCAACACCGGACGCAAACGTTTTCCACCCATATCAAGCGAATACTTTATTGGTGCATACAATTCAACCGGTTGATTACTGAGCAGTTCTTTCGAGCGCTTTTCAATTTCGGCACTCACTCTGTTTTGAAGTTCTTCTACGGTATACATTAGTTTCCCAAATTTAATTCGTCATCAGGAACAATTTCCAGGTCATCAAGTTCAATATCTTCTTCTTCATCGTAAATATGAAGCAGTGGTTCTTTAAAGGCTTCGGTTGTTGTAAGGCGCTCAAGGCCCGACAATAACGATGGCAGCAAAATCAGGTTTGATGTTACGGCAACCAACAAGGTTAACGAAACCAAAATTCCCATGGCCTGTGTTCCTCCGAAGTTGGAAATGGTAAAAATTCCGAATCCAAAGAACAACACCACCGACGTGTACAACATACTAACACCGGTTTCTTTTAATGCAATTACCACCGATTTTCGGATGTCCCAGTTGGTCATGTTCAGCTCCTGCCGGTATTTGGCCAAAAAGTGAATCGTATTATCAACCGAAATACCAAAAGCGATGCTAAATACCAGAATGGTTGACGCCTTTATCGGAATTCCCGTAAATCCCATTACCGCCGCGGTAAAAATCAGCGGGATTATGTTTGGTGTAAGCGATAAAATCACCATTCTCCACGAAGAGAACATAATGGCCATAAATGTGGAAATCAGCAAAATAGCCAGCCCCAAACTCGAAAAAAGGTTCTTTAATAAATACTGGTTTCCTTTAAAAGCTATAATACTTGATCCGCTAACGGTTACATCGTATTTGTCGGAAGTAAAAATCGAGTCGATATCGGCATTAAACTGCGTATACAATTCCTCCATTCGTTTGGTGCCCACGTCTTTAACACGGATGCTGATTCGGGTAATTTGTCGTGTGCTGTCCATAAACGAATGTAACAACCCGGCATTCTCCTCGCCCGTTGCTGCATATTGCAGGATAAAGTTCTTCTCGCGGTTATTGGGCAGACTGTAATAGCGCTCGTGGCCATTATAAAACGCCTGTTTGGCAAACTTAAGCAGGTTAAGCAGCGAAATTGATGCCGACAGTTCTGGATATTCGGCCAGGCGTTCTTCCAACTGCTCTATTTTTTGGAAAGTGCTTAGCTGCATAACGCCCTGTGGCTTTTTGGTGTCGACCATAATTTCCAAAGGCATCAGTCCGTTAAAGTTGCTTTCAAAAAATTTCAGATCGACATAAACAGGATCATCTTCCGGGATATCGTCGAGCATATAACCTGAACTTTTCATTAGGGTAATTCCGTAAATGCTTACCACAATTATACCGATAGTTGCAAAGTAAACCACCTGCCGGTAATTTTGGGTAATGTGCATCAGTTTACGGATTATCGAAGTCACAAGCTTACTATCGAGATGACCAACGTGGCGCGACGATGGCGCTCCGATAAAACTGAATATAATTGGAATAAGCAGCAGCGAAAGAATAAAAAGCCCCAGAATGTTCAGCGAGGCGATGATACCAAACTGCCGCAAAATATCGCTCTTTACAATAACAAACGTAGCAAATCCTGAAGCCGTGGTAAGGTTGGTTAAAAAGGTGGCATTACCAATTTTAATGATTACACGCTGCAGTGCTTTTATTTTATTTCCGTGGCTAACGTATTCATGATGGAATTTATTCAGCATGTAAATACTGTTCGGAATTCCGATAACGATTAACAAAGGCGGAATCATTCCGGATAAAAGGGTGATTTTGTAGCCAAACAGCGACAACATTCCCATGGCCCAGATAACGCCAACGATTACAATAAGTACCGGAACAAAAACAGCTTTAAACGACCGGAAGAACAGGAACAGTACCACGATACAAATTAACAGCGCCAGCACACTGAACATGTACAACTCGCGCTTAATTTTTACCGAGTTTACTACCCTGATGTAAGGCACCCCCGAGTAATGAAGCTTTACATCTTCTTTCTGCTCGAAATTATGGCAAACCTCCTGAATTCCGGCAACCAGGTCTTCGCGCTCCTTGCTTGCCATTTTATCCTTGTTTACCGTAATAGCCAGCAGGTAGGTGTCGGTTTCGTCGTTATAAACCAGTTTTCGGTAGAAGGGCAGCCGCTTAAATTCGGCCACGCAGGCATCCAGTTCTTCCTGAGTTGAAATCGTATCCGGAAAGGTATTTACAACTTCAAACTGTTTTTCGTCCTTGTTTTTTTCAAGGTTGTAGGTGTTTGATACCGAAAGCAGATTTTCAACGCCATCCACTTCTTTCAAATCATTGCACAGCGTTTTCCATGCATTAAAATGATCGAGGCGAAAAAAATTCGAGTCCTGTACACCAACAATGATCAGGTTGCCTTCCTGACCAAATATTTTTACAAAATTCTGATAATCTTTATAGGCTTGATCTTTCTTTGGCAACAATGAAGCATACTCATACGACATCTCCACTTTTCGGGCATGATATCCCAGAAAAATGGTAATAACAGCCAAAACTGAAAGAAAGAGGATTCGATTCCTAAGGATTAGTCTGGATAGTTTAATCCACATGTCTAAATTTCTAAATAAGCGACGAAAGTATACAAATTCCTGAGTTTTGAAAAATGCTTCAATCCAAGGTTAAGCGAATTTAAAACTTTTTAAAATTCATCATTCCATTTCAGAAATGGCGATGAGATTTTTGGCCGTTCTGATTAAAAGGTAACCCTCGGTTATAGCCGGTGTCGACATAACCGTCTGTTCCAATTTATTCGTTGCTAAAAGTTCATATTCCGGGCCCGCTTTTACCGAATACACATTACCATCGTTATCAGCAATATACACTATTCCGTCGGCAGCCACCGGCGACGATGTATAACTGTTTCCTTCACCTACTTTTTCCGAGTACATCTCCTCTCCGGTTTTGGCATCGTAGCATGTCAGACGCCCGTTCCAACGTGCGTTGTACAGGTAACCATCATACAACAACATGGTTCCCATGTAAGAGCCACCACGTAGTTTTGCCCATTTTACAAATTCATTCGAAGTTGCCCGTTCTTCCAAAGTAATATCGCCCACCGCATTTTTCTGAATGGCATAAACCGGCGAAACCTTGCCGTGGGCACTGTTAAAATAAATATAATCGTTGCCAATAACCGGCGACGGAACCGGAATATCGCCTCCTCCGGACATTCGCCATATTTCTTTACCGGTTTTAAAATCGTAACCTCCGCGGTGCTTATATCCATTCACCACAACAATGTCCTTTTCACCTTCAGAATAAATATTTGGAGTTGACCAGCCTGGATATTCGTCGCGATTCTGTTTCCACAGCTCTTCGCCGGTTTTAATATCGTAAGCTGCTACAAACGAGTTCTCCTGCACATCGCACTGAATAATGACCACATTATTATGAATGAGTGGCGAGCTTGAAAATTCCCATTCGGCTTCCTTCACCAGAAAGAACGACGATTTTAGCACTCCAAAATCTTTCGACCACTGCAGTTTTCCATCCATATCGTAACAGTACAATCCTTCCGATCCGAAAAAAGCTACTACAAATTCGCCGTTTGTTGCCGGCGTACAATTGGCATGCGACGACATGGGATGACGTTTTTGCTCGGGAATACCAGTATACGAGGTTTTTTCCCACTCGATTTCTCCCGAATGTTTATTCACACAATACACCCGCCAATAATGAATAGAACTATCCGGCACTGAACCTATCGATCCGTAAATACCGGTTTTTACATCGCCCTCATCTTGTTCACTAACTGCTGTGGTTACAAAAACCTTGTCGCCCCAAACAATTGGGCACGAATGCCCCAGGCCGGGAATGGCCGTTTGCCAGGCAATATTTTTATTGGTAGCGACATCCCACGTTTCGGGCAGATTGGCGTTATCCAGATAACCGGAAATAGATTTTCCGCGGTACATACTCCACTGCCTCGACGCATCGATTTGCTGCCCAAACGCTGACAAATACAAAATTGCAGTAAATAAGGTGAGAAACGATTTGATTTTCAACATGTGAATAGATTTTACTTTTGCTAATTTAATGAAAGTTGACCGTTCTCAAAACTCTGATTTTTAATCTTTCCTAAGCCGGAAGCAATTTTTATATCACAATCGGAAAAAACCATAATCATTTGTGGATAATCTGCTGAAACCCATACTCAGCATTTTGGGTATAAAGACATGGAACCAAAATAGCGGGAAACGAGCAATACATTGTATACATGCAATAAACGAATCCGATTAAAAACCTATCGACAACTAAAAACATGCAAAAAACACTGCTATACACCATCATTTTTTACTTTGCGGGTATCGCATCCTCGCTTGCGCAAATACCCGAACCTCAGTGGCAAAAACAATCGGGTGCAAGGGGCTGCGACTTTTATACTGATATTATAGAAGACGCCAACAAAGGTTACGCGGTTACCGGAGCGGTTAAAGTTGCCGGGCACTCCTTTGATTTTCAACTGATTCGTTTTGATGAAAATGGCGACACACTTTGGACAAAAATTATTGGTACCGAAAAAAACGAAATTCCGAAACGTCTTACACAGCTCACCGATAAAAGCTACGTTCTGCTGGGCACTTCATCAGAGGGCGAAACGCAAAGTTGCCTTTTGGTGCGGCTGGATGAAAACGGAACAAAATTATGGGAAAAGACTTTAGATGCTGAATACCTGTCGGTTGAAGACATTATTTCGCTGCCCGAAAACCGCTTTGCCATTGCCGGCTCGAAAAGCGAAAACCCTGATGATCCGAAAATTTTAATGGCCACACTGAATGAAAATGGTGAAATAACCATGGAACGATTATTTATGACCAACATGTCGGGGTGTGCGCGGGCAATAAAAAAACTTCCTGACAGCGATTATGCCCTAGCGGCCCAGGTTAGCGAAACCGGTAAAAACAATTGCGACATTGTTGCCATACGCATTAGTTATACGGGAAAAGCAAAATGGTATTCGTGGATTAAAACACCCGACCAAAAAGTGTGGCCCGAATGTATTTGCTGCTCTCCCGACAGTGCTTTTATGGTTGTTGGCTGGAACGGAAAATGTTTAAGTGACATCAACTCCGCCGATCCTATTTTTGATTACGACCTGGTTTTGAACAAGATCGACGCAAGCGGCGAAATTTTGTGGACCAAAAGTGTCGACCGCGAAGGTTCGGAAGGCGGAAACGCCCTAACAATTCGCCCCGATGGCACTTTTATGGTAGCCGGAATAAAAGCCACATCGTTCCTCGGAAATGTTGGGCCCTGGTTATTAAATATCGATCCGGATGGTAACGAACTAAACGAAAAGTTACTTAACCTGCATTTTAATAACGATAACGCATCGCGAATTATAAACAGCTCCGACGGTGGTTTTGTAGTAATTGGCCCGGGTTTACAAGAAGAAACCAACACCCGAAGTGATGGCTGGATTATAAAATTTGGTGCTTTGTAGCAACCGGTAGCAGAATGCTGGAATTGGGAATAATGAGTAGTTGAATGATGATTAACGAATTAAGATTGCAGAAGAGGGAAGAAAGTTTGCAGTTTTCAGTCACAGTTTTCAGTTTTACAATTTGGCAATAGAACCATTTAAAAGTAGTATCGTGAATGAGTTATTGAGTGAATGAGTAGGCAGAAGGAAGGAGAATAACGAATGAAGATTAACGAATTAAGATTGCAGAAGAGGGAAGAAAGTTTGCAGTTTTCAGTCACAGTTTTCAGTTTTACAATTTGGCAATAGAACCATTTAAAAGTAGTATCGTGAATGAGTTATTGAGTGAATGAGGAGCAATTGAATAATGAATTTCGAATAATGATTAACGATTTTAGATTGCAGAATCTGAGGAAAGTAAACAGTTTACAGTCGCAGTTAGCAGTTTCGCAATTTGACAATGGAACAATTTAACAGTGGAACACCTAATGATTCCTATGTGTCTATTGTGGTTCAGTTCTTGGTGTTTAATATTTCTCACCCTGCTCATCAAGCATGGGCACAAAACGCACAGGCAGCACATCTTTCTTCCTGATTTTTCCATTCTTTTTTTGCAGCAATACCAGCTTTTGGATGTAACCGGCCACCACAGGAATAATCATCCTCCCTCCTTCAGCCAACTGCGCTTGCAAAGGTTCGGGCACATGCGATGGCGAACAGGTTACTATTATAGCATCAAAAGGCGCTTTTTCGGGCCACCCCAAATAACCGTCGCCAACCTTGCTGTATATATTGGTGTATTCCAGCTTCCGAAAAACTTTGGTTGCCGACTTGTTTAACTCCTCAAAAAGTTCGATGGTATAAACCGAATCGCACAATTGCGCCAAAATAGCTGCCTGGTAACCCGAGCCGGTGCCAATTTCCAAAACACGATCCGTTCTCTGAAGTTCCAAAACCTCGGTCATATAAGCAACTATGTAGGGTTGCGAAATGGTTTGGCCCTCGTTTATTGGCAATGGACCATCGGTATAAGCCCACTTCATATACTCGGGCAAAACAAATTCGTGCCGCGGAACCTGCAGAAATGCATCCAAAACCAAATCGTTGCCAATTCCCCGGTTTTTTAACTGCGATTCCACCATTTTCCGGCGCTCATTAAAAAATGCATCGTTTTGCGAACTACATTCCACTGCTGAAAATAAACCCAAAATTAAAATCAAAACCCTCATCACATTATCTATTTACCACAGCTTCAATTTATTAACGAATGGGATGAATTAAGGTTACTTCAGCACGGACAATCCTGCATGTTTTGAAATGTAAACTAAACATTAAGAAGAGGCTATTTTTTTAGCAAAAATTAACAAATCTGACTTTAGTCATGATTCACGAAATATTTCTTTATTTATATTTGACCTACTTATTCGATAGGACATATAGTTTTAGTAGTTATGAAAAAAATGAAATCGTACAACAAATTGATTATAAGCCTATTTGCCATTCTTCTGGCAAGTAACTTATCAGTAGCTCAAGTGAGCTACGAAGAAAATGAGAGCAACAGTAAACTAATGGTTACCGGAACTTCATCGATTCACGACTGGGAAATGGCGGTTGAAGATTACGACTGTTTGGTGTCGGCTTCGGCAGATGAAAATCAGCAAATTTCAATCGAATCCATCAAATTTTCGTGTTTAGCTGAGAGCATTACAAGCGATAACAAAATTATGGATAACAAAGCGCACAAAGCGCTCGATTCTGATGACCATCCGAAGATTAGTTTTAGTGCTGACGCAACTGTATCGGCAACAGCCAACTCGCTTACCAAAACCAAAGGAAAACTTCAGATTGCAGGTAAGGAAAAAGAAGTTGAGCTTGAGTTTACGGTAGCTGAAGCTAAAGACGATCAGTTTAAAGTTAGCGGAAAGATTCCGGTAAAAATGAGCGATTTTGGCATTGATCCGCCAACAGCTATGATGGGAACCCTAAAAACAGGCGACGAAGTGTTTATTCATTTCGACATTGTTCTCCAAAACATGCAAACCAGCAAAGCAAATTAACACCACACCACATATTTTATTGATATATAACCATTTAAAATTTAATTAGAATGAAAAAGTTAGCATTATTATTAACAGTCTTCCTGATTGGATCTGTGGCTTACGGACAATTTGAAAAAGCCAAACTTGATCCTACGACTTTCGAAAATGTGAAAGTTAAAGTTGGAGGCGATTTTGCTATTCAGTTACAGTCACTCGATCATGAAGCTGATGTGGAATTGATCGACCTGAAACATAACTTCAATTTACCAACTGCGAACCTGAGCATTACAACTGATTTGGCTCCGGGTATTCAGCTGTTCATCAACAACTACATGTCGTCGCGTCACCATAACGAGGCCTGGGTTGAAGGTGGATACCTGATCATTGATTACATGCCTTTCCTGAAAGGTAGTGAGAAACTGATGCAATACCTGACTATTAAAGCAGGTGTTATGATGCCGGATTACGGTGATGCACACTATTTCCGCAGTAACAACGGTAATGTAATTAACAACCCGTTTGTGGGTAACTGGATTATGGATGCTTTCACAAGCAACCCTGGAATGGAATTCATGTTCAGAAAAGACGGTTTTATTGCAGTTGCCGGTGTAAACAACGGACGTATGAACTACGGACGCGGTAACGACATTGGTGAAGACCTTGCGTTTAACTGGAAACTGGCTTACGACAAAAACATTAACGATGATTTACGTGTTCGTGCTTCACTTTCAGGCTTCCACGCTCCAGACGGACACAGCGGTGCTTACCTTTGGGATGGCGACCGTGCTGGTGCACGTTACTACAACGTAATGCAAACAGCTGCAGCCGAAGGCGACAACTTCCGTTCAGGACGATGGAGCCCGGGTAGTGGCCAAACAAAACTGAACAGCTACATGGCTAACGTATTCCTGCAATACAAAGGACTTGAAGTATTCGGAGTTTACGAAACAATGAATGGCATAAGAAAAGGTGCCGATCAGGATTTTACTCAAACAGCAATTCAGGCATTATACCGCATCGGAAGTTTCTACGTTGGAACACGTTATAACCACGTTTCTGATGGTCTTGACTCAGAAGTTAACCGCACCAACATTGGCGGTGGCTGGTTTATGACCGAAAACGTAGTTGTTAAACTTGACTATGTGAATCAAAAATATGATGGACCTGCTCATGGAGATATTGATGGGGGAAAATTTAATGGCGTGGTGTTAGAAGCAGCCATTTCATTTTAATTTGGACAGTTAGTACAGAAAAGATGGAATGCCCGGGTTATTGCGGGCATTCCTCAACTTCTTACATGAAACGAACAGGTACGAAGGTTACACCCCAATAAATAACCAAAACAAATGAAGCACATACTATAAGCTCTGAAAACAAACCATTCGAATAGTATGAAAAAAACATTGCTGAAATATTACTTTTTATCGCTTTTCCTGACTTTCTCAATCGTTGGGGCTTCAGCCTCGGATAAGCCAAATGGCAAGACGCCTGAAAATTGCAGCAATTTTGTTCTTATCCAGGGCTCGTCAAACATCAACCGTTTCGAATTTATTCATGAAGCGCCCCGCCTTGTAGGCAACGAACAGCAATCCGACCGCCTGACCTGGCAACAGGAGGTTATTGTTCCGGTTAAAGAATTTACAGGCAGTAACCAACACATGCGCAAAGATTTTCTGGAATTGTTAAAAGCCACAGAATATCCTGTTATACAAATTGATATTGAACCCAACAACGAAAAAGCAATTACCGGTCCTGTTGAAAAAAGGGATCTGAATGCAACAATAACACTTGCCGGGCACACACACGAGTATGTTGTGCCATGCAAAATAAGCGCGTGCGATACTTCTGAGATCCTGATAAAAGGATCGTTAAAAGTCAACTTAACTGATTTTAATATTGAGCCGCCTAAAAAAGTATTAGGAACCATCAAAGTGAATGATGAAGTTTTTATTACATTTGCTTTTAAACAAGAGACCGAAAAATAAAAACCAAAAACCTTGAAATTTAGCACGAAAACGAGATATGGTGTGCGGGCTATTCTTGAAATAGCTCAGAGCGATCCTGAAATCGGAATCTATCAGAAAGATATTTCTGCCAACCAGAACATTTCGTACAAGTATCTCGACCACATTATAAATTCGCTAAAAGTTGCAGGACTGGTAAGCAAAGCCGGCGGAAGACGCAGTGGCTACATTTTAACCCGCAAACCCGAAGAAATTACGATTTACGATATTCATAATGCATTTGAGCCCGGTATTTGTGTTGTCGATTGTCTGTCGCATAACTACACCTGCAAACGACAGGGTATTTGCGCATCCCAGGGTTTTTGGGGCGAACTGAACAACCAGATCATTAAATACCTGCAAGCAACAACAATTGCCGACCTGATGCAAAACCAGGAAAAACTCGATGATATTGTTAGTTAAAGCGAACTATTATCTTCTTACTGTGGAGTTAATTTAATCACAGTTCCCGGATTATTCAGCACCACATAAATCGCACCCTCCGGCCCGGTTGACACATCGCGTACTCGTCCCTGATTTTTTACAATTACTTCTTCATGAATAACATTATCACCTTCAATTTGAAGCAAACGCACCTCTTCGTATTTTAAAGCGCCAACCAGCAACTTGTTTTTCCACTTACTAAAAAGATCTCCCCGATAAAAATCAAGTCCGCAAACTGCGATAGATGGCCGCCAGTATAAATTGGGCTGTTCCATGTCAGGCCGGTGCGTTTCTTCGGTTATAATCGTTCCGTTGTAGTTTTTGCCATAGGTAATGGTTTCCCAACCGTAGTTTTTCCCCGACTCTATCCGATTCAATTCGTCGCCGCCCAAGGGGCCATGTTCGGTTGTCCAAAGCTCTCCGGTTTCCGGATGGACGGCCATTCCCTGGATGTTTCGGTTACCCAGCGAGAACAACGATTTCATTGCGCCTTCTTCGTTAACAAATGGGTTATCTTCCGGTATACTTCCGTCTTTGAAAATACGATGTACCTTTCCGTTTGGCAGCGTAAAATCCTGCGCCTGGTAACCGGCACCACGGTCGCCAATGGCAAAAAACAAATGGCCCTCCGGATCGAAAACAATACGGCAACCATAGTGGTGGCGTGTGGTTCGGTAGGTATCATGCGGAGCTTCAAACAACACTTCCTCGTTGGTCCAGCTGTTATTTTCAATTTTTCCACGAACAATACGTGTCATTGCAGGCGGCCGGTTTCCATCGTAACCGCTTGTTAATACATGACTGTAGGCAAGATAAATCCAGCCATTTTCTTTAAAGTCGGGATCAACTGCAACATCCATCAAACCACCCTGCCCCTGGTTTAATACTTCCGGCGTATTTTTTACCGGCTCATCCAGCAATATTCCATTCTTCACTATTCGCAGCCTTCCCGGGCGTTCCGTAATTAAAGCTGTATTTTTATCCATAAAATCAATTGCCCATGGAACTTCCAGTCCTTCGGCAAAAATTTCTACATCCATTTTATAATCCATCGTTTCCATTTCTTTGGCAATCGGTGGTTTTTTGGCCCCGACCTTATTCTCCGACTCGCGGATATACGAAATGATAGCATTAATATCTCCATCACTGAGCGTTGCTTCGTATGAGGGCATTCCCAGATGCGGAATTCCAAATTTTATATTTCGGAAAACGTAACCATTCTCGGCACCAAACTGCCAGATTCCGTCAACCAAACTTGTCGCATTTCCGCCGCCCAAATTGGCACCATGGCACGAAGCACAGTTTTGCCCATACAGCAGTGCGCCATCCTGAGCGTTTACGGTAAGCGATAAAGAGAGAATGAAAATTGTAAAAAGTACGAATGTTGTTTTCATATTTGTTGATTTAGATCTTTTTAAAACCTTAATAAGTTAAGAAAAATCAACCTATTTTGTTCACTCATATTCAGTAATTTAATTTAACATTTATTAAGACACATTCTTAATATGACCAGGATTTTTCAGACCTTTATCGTTGTTATACAGAAAACTTTAAACGTTCATTAAACAGATAAAAAATAAAAAGCAGATGAAGAATGTTGCAGTAATAACCGGTGCATCTACCGGAATTGGCCGGGAGCTGGCCCACATACATGCCGAAAAAGGCGGCGACCTGGTAATTGTTGCCCGAAGCAAAGACAAGCTGGAAGCACTAAAAAAGGAGCTGGAAACTAAACACTCCATAAAGGTTTATGTGATTGCGAAAGATTTAGGTTTGCCCGAATCGCCAAAAGAAGTTTACGATGAAATTAAAAAGGTAGGCATCGAAACAGAGATCCTGATTAATAACGCCGGTTTTGGAGGAGTTGGCGTTTTCCACGAGCTGAATTACGAACAACACATGGCCATGATCAATCTGAATATTACTTCGCTAACTGCCATGACCCGCTTGTTCCTGCCCGATTTTGTAGCGCGCAACTCCGGTAAAATTCTGAACACCTCATCAACGGCCAGTTTAATGCCCGGCCCTTTGCAAGCGGTTTACTTTGCCACAAAAGCTTATGTGACTTCATTCAGCAATGCCCTATCAGCAGAGCTTGCCGATACCAATGTTACCGTTACCAACCTGATGCCCGGTGCCACCGAAACCGAATTTGGCGCCTCATCGGGAATGGACAAAACAGCGATGTTCAAAAAAACAGCAAGCGCGCGCAAAGTTGCCGAAGCCGGCTATAACGCGATGCTAAAAGGAAAAATCGACGTAGTGTCGGGATTAACGACAGCACAAAAAATAATGATCTCGGGAATTCCGTTTATGCCCAAAAAGCTACTTTTAAAAATTGTAAAAAGCATGCAACAACCCAAATAAACTATGAAACAGATATTTCCCTGGTTAATATTTATTGTTTTTATCGCATTTCTGGTTGGGGCGAATATGTACCTGGCTAAACGATTTTCGTTCTATTTTGAATTGCCAACAACGCGTTACCTTTATATAACTTTTGGTGCCTTAACCGTGTTTATGATTGCCGGCATTGCCACAACCACCAATACACAGGCGGCTTTTGGTAATATAATCTACATAGCGGCATCGATAGTAATGGGCTTTTTACTGTATCTGTTACTTTCGGTTGCGGTTGTCGATCTGGTGAATATTTTTACAAAATCAGTTCCCCGATTGTTGGGAATCTCCGCCCTTTCGCTGGCTGTTTTTATTACTGCTGCCGGAATTGTTAACGCTCAGTACCGAAGAATTAGCGAAGTAGAAATTCCGATGAAAGGGCTAACGAGCGAAATTAAGGTTGCTCATCTCTCCGATGTTCACATCGGGCATTTCTGGGGGCCAAAAACACTGCAAAAAATAGTAGACAAAACCAACGCCCAAAACCCGGATGTGGTTTTTATTACCGGCGACCTTTTTGATGGCAAAATCCGCTTAAACAGCAAAAGTCTGGAGCCGTTAAAACAAATGAATGCGCCGGTTTATTTTATCGAAGGAAACCACGATGGTTATTCGGGCGCCAAAGAAGTGAAAGATAATCTGCGTGAAATTGGCGTTACCGTTTTGGAAAACGAGGTGACCCATTTTAACCAGATTCAAATTATTGGTCTTAACCATATGCGGGCTGATAACAGCCAACAGGAAATTCCTGAAAGAAGGAAGCGGCCAAGCATCCGTTCCGTTTTGGACGAACTAAACCTTTTCCCCGGAAAACCAACTGTTTTGCTGCATCACAGCCCCGATGGAATTGAGTTTGCCAATCAACATGGTGTTGATCTTTACCTGGCCGGGCACACACACAACGGTCAGTTATTCCCGTTTAATTTTGTTGTGAGCATGGTTTACAAATACAACAAAGGACTGGGCGATTACAAAGGAACCCGCATTTATACCTCGCAGGGAGTGGGCACTTTTGGCCCGCCAATGCGCGTAGGAACCAAAAGCGAAATCGTAATTTTGAAACTAAAACCCGAATAATATGAATGTCATTATTACCGGCGCCACCGGGATGGTAGGAAAAGGTGTTTTACTCGAATGTCTCGATCATGAAGCCGTTGAAAAGGTTTTGGTAATCGGAAGAAATCCGGTTGATACTTCACACCCGAAACTGGAAGAACTCATTCACAACGATTTTTCCGATTTCTCAACAGTAAAAGCGCGACTTGCCGGTTACGACGCCTGTTTCCTGTGTATGGGAATCAGTTCGGTTGGGATGAAAGAAAACGATTTCAAAAAGGTCACTTATGACTATACGCTTTCGCTTGCAAGGGAATTGTTCCCGCTCAACCCGGAAATGACAATCACTTATGTTTCGGGCGAAGGAACCGACTCCTCAGAAAAAGGCAGAGTAATGTGGGCGCGTGTAAAAGGCCGAACCGAAAACGACCTGATTAAACTGGGATTTAAACAAGCCTTTATGTTTCGCCCGGGATTGATCATTCCCTTGCGCGGAATTAAATCGCGAACCAAGGCCTACCAGTTTGTCTACGATTATTTTATGTGGCTGGTGCGACTATTTAAAGCGGTGGCGCCAAATGCCGTGGTAAACACCACGCAAGTTGGCAAAGCGATGATCAATGCGGCACTGTATGGCTATTCTTCCGTAATTATTAAACCAAAAGACATTATTCAACTGGCTGAGAAATAAAAATCAGTTCATTTTCGCTTCATTTCTGAGATAATATCCTCTTTTTAAAGTAAAAGCAGGATTGGTTTATTTCATTCGTACTAAGTAAATAATTTTTTTTACTAGCTTTACTGCATTATTAAAATATTTTAATAATCATAAAATGAACAAACTTTATCTCATTGGCATTCTACTACTGTTTACGTGGTCGTGCACAACCAACTACCCCAACATTCCTCAACAGTATCATTCGCTTTTAGACTCAGCGCTGATTAAAGCCGGCGACAATGCTCCCGAAATGGAAAAAGCTTTGGCAGAATCGGCGAAAGAACAAAAAGAAGGTATGGCATTTCTGATCAGTTACATGCCCGAACGTGATCTTACCACATTAACGGCCGACTTTCTGCTCGAAAATGTAGATTATGCCTACAAGGCTCGCGAGAAATACGACTGGTGCAACAACCTCCCGGATTCTGTGTTTTTTAACGAGGTACTTCCATACGCCAACGTTTCGGAAGATCGCGATGTGTGGCGAAAAGACTTTTACGAACGTTTTGCCAAGTACGCCGATAATTCAGACAATATGGTTGAGGCCATTATGTCGATTGCCCGCAATATTAAAGACGAAGTGGATGTGGAATACAACACCAAACGTTCAAAAGTAGACATCAGCCCTTTGCAAGCCATGAAAGAACACATGGCCACCTGCACAGGTTTGTCGATTTTACTTACCGATGCCTACCGCGCTGTTGGAATTCCTTCGCGCCTTGCCGGCACCGCTATGTGGACCAACTACAAAGGAAACCACACCTGGAGCGAAGTTTGGATTGATGGCAAGTGGCAGTTTATTGAATATTATCCTGATACCTTAAATCAATCGTGGTTTGTTGCCGACGCGGGAAAAGCCGATCCCGACAACATGCTGCACTGGATTTATGCTGCTTCGTACAAACCAACCGGAATGCCATACTATGCAGCAGTTGACGCCCCTTACATTATGCAGGTGGTTGATACGAATAAACTGCCCGAGCACATACGGCCACGATTTGAAGAAATGAAAAATGAGGCAACGGACATTGCGCCGTACATTTGGGGACATAACGTAACTCAACGTTACATCGATATTTATCAGGAATCCATTAAAAACAGTAAACTGAATGACAACGAATTGATGGCCAACATCGTTGTTTTTGCTGATAAAGACACATCTGTTAGCGAATCACGACTGAGTTGCCGGGTTGACGTTTTTGAAGGCGATAAAAACATCAATTTTGGTTATTCGCCACGTAAAACCGACGACATGAACCAGTTCCTTCAGTTAAAATTGAAGAAGGAATCCAACTACCGCTTTGTGGTCTCGAATCCTGAAAAACAGATCAAACAAGAATTTACTTTGGTTACTGAAAACACGCCCACACAAGACATTCAACTTATTTTATCTAACTAGTTCAGCTAACAATCCATGAAGAAACTTATTGTATTTCTAACGCTACTTATTGCAGCACAGCAATTGCTGGCACAGCCCACAAACGTAGTTACACACAACAAAGTCCTGATTAATACTGATCCGTCGCAAGGCGTTAAAAGTTTTGTAAAGTGGGGTGAATTTCCTTCAGCTGACAAAGAAATCAGGAGAATCGTTTTAAACCTGACACTTGCCTATCCCGAGGACCGTGCCATTGCCCACTGGGATTATATGGACCGCGTGAAGATTTTGCGAAAAGGAGGAGTTAACGGCGAAATGATCGACTACGAAATTGGCCGTATGCTAACTCCGTACGGCAGCAATTTTAAAGAAGGCTGGAGTTACACCTGGAGTATTGATGTTACCGACTTTCAGGCTTTTTTGCGTGACAGTGTGGAGATTGAATACATTCACTCGGGTTACGAATCGCCCGATTTGGGTTGGGATTTAACCCTTGATTTCGACATTACTTTTGGCCCGCAGGTGGCCGATTTTATTTCTGTTGAAAAAATGTGGGACGGCAATTTTCGTTATGGCGATCCGGAAGATCCCATTGAAAAACAGCTTTCGCCAAAAACGATTTCTACTGACGAAAATGCTGATTTTGCACGTTTTCGCATTCAGCATACCGGACACGGAATGGATGAACCAAGCGGTTGCAGCGAATTTTGCAGCCGTTGGCGCGAGTTAAAGTTCGACGGAGAAGTGGTGGATCACCGCGACATGTGGAAAGACTGTGGCAATAATCCGCTATATCCGCAGGGTGGTACCTGGATTTTCGATCGTGCTTACTGGTGCCCCGGCGACTTGCAAGTGCCTGATGTGGTTGATATTCCCCTGACAAAAGGAAGCCACGAACTCGACCTCGATATGGAACCGTTTACGGCCGTTAACAAAGATCAACCCCGCGAGCAAATCACTTCGTTCCTATTCCAATATGCCACACCAAATAAAGAAAACGATGTGGCCATTGAGGAAATTATTGCACCAAACCGGAAAGACAATTACAACCGTTTTAATCCTCGCGGTTTCAGCCCGCTCATCAAAATACGAAACCTGGGTAGTCGCGATTTAAAAAAGCTGAAGATCATTTATTCAACTAAAGGATTTGAAGAGAAAACCTATCAATGGAAAGGCAACCTTGGTTTTTATGAAGCTGCTATTATTTCGTTGCCGGGAGAAATAGATATGAAGGAAGGTTTAAACACCTTTTCTGTAATTCTGGAAGAACCCAATGGCAAAGAAGACGAATGGGATGGCGATAACAATATGAATGTTGAGTTTGAAAGCATCCCGACAATCCCATCGGAATTTGTGGTGGAATTTATGACCAACAACAAACCCGAGGATAACTGGGTGCATGTTGTTAGCAGCAGCTACGACACTGTTTATTCCAAAACACCAGAAATGCTCGATTCGGCCACAACTTACATCGATACTCTTGAATTGGAAGAAGGCAACTATTTCCTGAATTTGGTAGATACTGCTGGCGAAGGACTGGAGTTTTGGTTTCTGGCCGATGCCGGTTACGGGCGTTTACGTTTAAAAGATACCGAAGGAAACCTCATCCATTTATTTGAAAGCGACTGCGGAAACGGACAGTTTTATGCCTTTAAAACTGATGACGATTTTAAGGTGGACACCACAATTTCGCACCTGTCGGTAAATATTTACCCGCGCATGGTTAAAGATTACGCCACTATTTATACCACCACCAACAAACCATCAACACTAAAAGTGCGCATTACAAAAGATGGCGAATACATTGAAACACATGAGTACACCAACATTAAAGATGCTCAAACCGGTGTTGACCTGCGTCATTTGCAGGATGGACGTTATGTGATGGAGATATATGTTGATGGTGAACACAAAATGAACAGGCGTTTTAACAAGGTGCCGGAAAGCGGATTCAGAAATTAATGATCTGAAGAATTTATTCGCGCAAACCTTATCGCATTCAGCGCTGGGAAACAGGCAATTGGAGCACTATTCCGATTGCCTGTTTTTTTATTGCCGTATTTTTGCTCCGTAATCCGACATGAAATTGCAGGCAACAGAACCTTCACAAGTAGTAAAACGTTATTCTTCTCGAAAGCATTTAGAACAATATATTCATCCTACTCAAATCAACCCGATGAAAACAGAAAAACAGATTAATTGCCCATTCTCTCAAATCCCCTTTCGTTCAGTACTTAGTTTTGAACTACTTATAAAGGATATCGAGCGAATTGGAGTGATGACCAATCACCCGATGAAAGATCTGGCAAATAGCACGCTGAATGCTTTGAACAGGGTTCCTGAGCTAAAAAAACCAATACGCAACACCACCCTGCTTGATGAAAACAAGGATCTGGTGAATCAATTGATGGTGTTTGTAATAAATCCGTTGCGCCACCAAAACAGCATGGAAGCATGCACTGCTCCGTTTGGGCAAGAACCATTTTTTGCCACCGATTTAATGAAAAACAGCCTTAGCTGCTCACATAAATTACTTGAAATTGCCAAAGGGGGCGAGCAGGATCTTTCGCTGATTTCTAAATTGTATCAGGCTTATCTGTTGATACTCGAGAAATTTTACAACTATAAAATCGACGTCGATCTTCCTTTCACTTATCGGCTTGCCGACACAAAAGAAGGCTACATTAAGTACATCCGAAAACAAGTAACAACCGATTATGTACAAGTACGTGAATTAAAAAAGCACGCAAAACTTTCATCGGAAGACATTACCAAACTGCTGGATAACACCGAGGATCTGGAGTTGTGGAACGAGATAATTCCCTTGGAGAATTTTGAATTTTCGGGCTTTATTCATTTCAACCTGATTGATATTACGCAGGATTTTGTGATTTCGCAGCTGAAAACCGATTTGCTTGACAAAAAAACCATTGAAACAAACGAAGGTTTTGAAGTGCTGCAAAAACGGATGCGTGCCTTGTTCGACAATCCAAAGTTAAAATTCGGAATGGCAGTGGCGCCCGATGAAGATGCAAACATGAATCTGAACCTCATTTGGGATACCATTATTCCCCGCTCGCAGCTGAAATGCGATCAGTATCTGGGCACAATCTACGAACAGGCGTTCAGAGAAAACCGCATCATCAACACACCCGATCTTACAAAATTACCACAGGATGTTGTTATTCAGAATTTGCTGGATGCGGGCATCAGAAGCCTGGCAATTGTTCCGCTGTTTATCGACAAAACTCCGGTTGGAATGCTGGAGTTTGCCTGTACAAAACCAAACAGCATAAGTATGATGCAAGTAAAGCGACTTTACGATGTATTCCCCACTTTTGCGCTGGCCCTGAAACGATCGAAAGAAGAATGGAACGACAAAATCAGAGCGGTTATACAGGATCAGTTCACGGCTATTCACCCCACTGTTGAGTGGCGTTTTCGCGAAGCGGTTGGTCACTTTCTTTCTGAAAACAAGAACGGTGGGAAAACGGCGGTTGAATCGATTGTTTTCAACGATGTGGTGCCTATTTACGGCGCTTCCGATGTACGCGGTTCATCGCTGGAACGTAACCTCGCTATCCGGGCCGACCTCTCGGAGCAACTAAAACATGCACGTGAAATTCTGGACTTTGCCCGCCAAATTAGAGAAATGCCTTTGCTTGATGATCTCTGTTTTAACATCCAGCAAAATATCGATACCGTTCAAAACGGACTAAAAGCCGGAGATGAAGTTGTTCTTATTGAATTTCTGACAAAAGAAGTTGATCCTTTTTTGGGCTTGCTGAAAGACCGTTTTTCAGAACTTGAAGAACCGGTAACAGACTATTTTAATTCGCTTGATCCGCACCTGAATGTAGTGTATAAAAAGCGGAAAGAATTTGAGGAAAGCCTGACGCTGATTAACCAAGAGGTTAGTGAAATAATTGAAACCGAGCAGGTAAAAGCCCAGGAAGTTTTTCCGCATTATTTTGAAAAATACCGTACCGATGGCATTGAATACAACGCTTATATTGGTCAGTCGCTGGTAAAAGGATTAACGTATAACGACATTTATTTGAAGAATATTCGCTTGTGGCAACTGCTTGTAAAAGTTAAAATTGCACGTAGGATAACATTGCTGCAACCCCGGCTGGCAACAAAGCTCGATATTACACAACTCATTTTGGTTCATTCCAATCCACTGAGTATTGCTTTCAGGCAGGACGAGAAAAAGTTTGACGTAGCAGGTGCCTACAACATACGTTACGAGATTACCAAAAAACGCATTGATAAAGCGCGGATTAAAGGCTCCAAAGAAAGGGTAACCCAACCGGGAAAAATTGCTGTTATTTACTCGCATGCCGATGAAATAAGAGATTACAAAAAGTACATCGACTACATGATTGCAAAGGGTTTACTAACCAACAACATTGAAGATGTGGAACTGGAAGATTTGGCAGGAGCATCAGGATTGCGGTCACTGCGCGTTGAAGTTAATCTCAGCGACTTAACACCAAACCAAATTGAAAACTCAGAAATTGCCCAAATTATTAGCGGAAACTAAAAAAAGGTTTAGCCATACCATTTTCTTGTGCGCCCTTGCAGATTATTCAACGTATCGATGGTGATGTTTACATCGTTTACCACCTGGAAATCGAACATGCCCACACAAATAAAATCGGCACCATTTTTAAAGGCCCAGTTAAATCCATCTTCGGGCTGAATAGCTCCGGCAGCCAACACTTTAAACCCCATTACCGGAACGGTGGCGCGGCTAACAAAGTCAACCGTTTTATCAGGGTACAAACAAAACAGGTTATCGTGAAACCGGTTGTGATCGGAATATTTCTTGCCATCCACTTCAAACGGGTAGCGGTTCTCGCGCGGGTGTGCCGACCAGTAATTGTCGTGATGCATGGTTTTCATGTAATAATCCGGGATAATTCCCTGCTCCTCACAGGCAATCAGTGAATCAACCGTATGCGAAGCCAGCCCGGCAGTGTAGCCCTGCTCGCGGATATGATTTAGCATCAGATCGATTTTATCCAGTTTATTGTCGCGCACCAGCCAATCGCACCAGTTCCCCTGAACCTGAATAATATCTACACCAAAATCGATGGCTTTATTGATATTTACCACGTAGTCGTTGTTATCGGCATCGGGGTGCACCTGCGTTATCACCTTAATTTTACTACCGGTCAACTTCTTGTACTTCTGCATGGTGGCATTTGTAGGAAACCCGATATTAATGGTATTAATCCCGGCTTCCTCGGCCAACATCAGTGTTTCAAAGATCTTCTTTTCGGTATTATAAGCTCGGAAAAGCGAAGGCACATAATGCAAATCACGCGAATGCGCCCAACCGCCAATCAGGTTTCCTCCGGCTACCAAACGGCTTATTTCGTGCGGCCCGATCTTGCCTTTCGGCAATTCACCTTTTAATTCTTTTATATCAGCACCGCCAACTTTTATTGTAGCACCAGAAAGTGTGTCGACACCAAATTTTTGTGTTTCGTTAAAAGCTCCCAATCCTAAAACACCCAGAGCAGGAATCGTTGCCAGGTTTTTTAAAGCTTCTCTTCGCGATTTTACTCCGGTCGGTTCTTCACCCGCTTCTTTTTTCTTCGGGAAAATCAGCAATGCATACAAGCCCCAGCCTTTTTCTTTTAAAACCAACAAAACAAGCAAAGCCAGTGCTTCAATCACATTCTTGTTTACGATGTACAGACTTCCTTCGGTATTGGCCAGCAACGAACCACCAAATGGCGGATGTGCAAAGTAGTACAGCAACAGTAAAACAATGCCCGAAGCCGCAGAAACACGAATCGCCAAACCAAGCGTTAGCCCCAGTCCGATAAGAATTAAAGCAGCAATATTGAGCGGATCTGCCACACTCATAATAGCATCAGAACCTCCCATCCATTGATACAAACCCGACAATGGTCCTGTTGAGCTGGATAAATATCCGGCAGCACTCCAGTTGCCGTCTGCCAGTTTTGCTACTCCTTCGTACACAAAGTGCCAGCCAATGGCAATTCTAAAAATTGTAATGATGAGTTTTTTCCAGTTCATAAGGCGATTTTGTTTTACAAATTGCTAAAATTATAAGTACCCGATCCAACTTCCAGCACCAGTTCGTTTTGGGCTTGCGATATAACCTTCACATCAGCATTAGTGCCTAGCGTTTCTCCGTCGGCAACAAAATCCGCCGCCGGCAAAATCACTGTCGCGATGCATCCAACCGGAACCGTAATATCAACATTCAATTTCCCCTCCTTCTGCTCCCATTTTATTCCGGCTTTTCCGTAAGGTGTTTTGTTGTAATATTTGGCAAATTCCATTTCATCAACCGGCTGCGGATGAAAAATAATATGTCGATAACCAGGATCTTTTTCATCGGCCTGCATACCTGCCAACTGACGATACAACCAAACCAAACCACCGCCAAACATCGGGTGATTGTGCGAACCACCGGTATCCCAATGCTCCCAACTGGTAGTAGCTCCAAGTGTTAACCAACGTCCATAACCAGGCTCCTCTTTTTTATTCATGGCTTCGTAAGCCAGGTCGTGCATTCCGTTTTCCGTTAGCACTTCAAAGAAAAACTGAGTACCAAATATTCCGGTATCCAAATGTCCTTTGTTCTTTTTTATGTTTTCCTTCAGCGCCTTTATTACACGTTGATATTCAGCTTCCGGAACACCCATTTTCAACGCAAAAATATTGGCTCCCGAGTTTCCGTATGTTCCTTTCTCCACATCGTAAAACCGCTGGTGGAATGCTTTTTTTGTATCATCTGCCAGCTTTGTATACTTTTTTGCTTCCTTTTTATTTCCCAACACCTCAGCAGTTTTTGCTGTAATATCGGCACAGCGCCAAAAATAGAAAGTATGTACCAGGCTATCAGCAGGGAGGTCGCCCGGAGTAACCCATTCACCCAGATTAAACCACTTCAAAACATTGCCGTCAAGACCAAGTCGTTGCGAGTTCATTATTCCTTCATCATCCACCCAGGTTTGCATGTAGCGCACATATTCTTTCATCGGTTCGTAAGCTTCTTCCAGCATATCCACCGCGCCGTAATGCACATAAAACTCCCAGGGCATAATATTTACTGCGGCTCCCCATGCAACTCCGCCACCACAACCGGGTTGCCACGGTGCGCCATTTGGTACATAACCGGTTTCGACATTTTGAGCGCCGATAATATCTTGGATCCATTTGTAGTAAAAGTTTTGTGCATCGAAATTATGCATCACAGTAACACACGCCACCTGGCCATCGCCTGTGTATGGCGAGCGTTCGCGGTGCGGGCAGTCGCTGGCGATTCCTCCGTGCATGTTATCGGTCTGGCTGCGTTTCCAAATCTTATTCACCTCGTTAAAAAGCGGATTTGATGTTTCGAAATGGGCCGATTCTTCGATGTAGGTATTTATCGCCTCAGCACATATATTTTCGGGTTCCAGCACGCCCGGCCAGTTTACAATTTCCACTTCGCGGAAAACAAACCAGTTAAAACGGGCTGCATAATTTTCTTTGCCAACGCCTTTAAAAATGTACGAATTATCGCCCGAGAAGGTATTCGACAGGTATTTGATCTCAACTTTATGCCCTTCAGGGCCTTCCACATTTTTCAGCCGCACCCAGCCCGAAATTTCAACACCAAAATCAACTTTGTAATTTCCGTTGTACATTTTCTCTATCCTCACCGGGTGAAGCGTTTCATAAACCTTATCCGGGTGTGCAGTATGTGCCGTCAACTTGCTTTCGGGAGCTTTTCTTAAAACAGCACTTTCCCATGTCGAGTCGTTAAAACCCGGCGAGCACCAACCGTTTTGTTCCAAACGCGCATCGTAATGTTCGCCGTAATAAACCATATCCATTAAAATGGGGCTTTTTGCTACCTTCCAGCTCTCATCGCTTATAATAACCTCCTCGGTACCGTCGGTGTAAGTCACATGAACCTGCAACAATAAACGCGGCGAACCATACCCCAATGCCCAATGTTTGGCCGGATTATAAAACCCGTTTCCAAGAATCGCCCCAAAAGCGTTTGCTCCGGAAACCAGTTGATCCGAAATATCATAAGCCAGATACATCACTTTGTATTCCCGGAAATTATCGTCCAGTGGAATGTATTGTTGCGTGAGTGCCGGGCGCTTCCCATAATTGGTTTGATTGGGAACCAACACATCGTTGCCAACTTTTTTGCCGTTCAGATAAAGTTCGAAATAACCCAGTCCGGTAACGTAAGCCACAGCTTTCTTCACCTGTTTTGTGGCCTTAAATTCTTTGCGAAAAAGTGGCGCCGGCGGAGGTAACTGTTCCGGCAAATCTACAGCCGGTGAGTTCGGTTTTGGCAGAGCTTCTTCGCCTTGCCAGGGTACGCCTATCCATTTTGCCTGCCAGTCATTTTCTTCCAACAAACCCATGTGCCAGCTTGCAGGCTCGCTCCATTCCGAAACCTCATCGTTTTTATCCCACACGCGCACCTGCCACCAGCAATCCTGGCGGGAAACCAGTTTTTTCCCATCGTATTTAATGCGGTTAGATGCTACACTTTTCACTTTGCCGCTATCCCATAAGTCAGCATTCTCAAGCTTTTCCGTTGACGTAGCCACCCGAATTTGAAAGGCTGTTTGAAGCTGTCGTCTTTCCCCTTCATCGGCTACATTTATCCATGCCAAACGCGGCTGAGGCACATCTACAACCACAGGGTTATTAAGGTATTCGCAAGTAAGTTGTGTTGGATAAATCTTTGCTTCAGATACAAAAGTGAAACAAAAAAGAAGATTCAGAAACAGGAATAGTTTTTTCACAGTATTAGGTTTTGTTGAATTGCCTAAAGTTACCAATAAGTTTATTATTCAGACTTTAAGAATTAACATTTTTCGCTTGTTTTATGTCTGCATTTTCTACATTTGTCCTTCTTAAAATAAAACAGACGTAGAATGAGCAAAGATTTTTCGCCCACAAAATACATCCTGAAATCGTTTAAAACAGGCAAGGAGTTTAAAGATGAAGGCTGGATGCTGGATGCTCCGGGTGAGGCCGAACCAACATTAATTCGTGCTATTTACGATAAAAAACAGATTGACGTAAAAGACGATTCGTGGGGCTTGTACAAATTTGCCGATTGGTTGCCAATTGGCAGAATGCTGGAAGGTTCGTCGGCACCGGTGACCTATAAAAGCGAGGGTTTGGCAAAAGAACTGGGTCTTGAAAATCTTTGGATCACCTTTAGCGGCTACTGGCCCGAAAAAGGCACAAACATGAAAACGGCTTCGTTTAAAGAAACCGAAGCTTACTCGGTTTGCGGCCGAATGACCGAAGATATGAAACAAACCCTGGTGGTGGCTTCGGCCGGAAATACTTCACGTGCTTTTGCAAGAGTTTGTTCTGAAAACAATATTCCACTTCTAATCTGTGTTCCAGAAGATAATATCGGTGCACTTTGGTTTGACGCTCCGATTAACGATTGCGTAAAACTGATTTGCAGCAAATCTGGCAGTGATTATTTCGATGCCATCCACCTGTCGAATATCGTGGCAGGAATGGAAGGTTTTGTGGCTGAAGGTGGTGCAAAAAACGTTGCCCGCCGCGACGGAATGGCAACTACAATGCTTTCGGCAACTACAACCATTGGCGAAATTCCTGATTACTATTTTCAGGCCATTGGTAGCGGAACCGGAGCCATTGCAGCCTGGGAAGCTAACCTGCGTTTGATAGAAGACGGACGATTCGGCAACAAAAAAATGAAACTGATGGTTTCGCAGAATACGCCGTTTACACCTATTCACGATGCCTGGAAAGCGGACTCACGTGCCATGCTATCGTTGGATGATAACCTGGCCCGCGAGCAGGTGGAAGCAATTGTTGCTAAAGTTTTATCGAATCGTAAACCTCCATACCCAATTGCCGGAGGATTATTTGACGCGATGAAAGATGCTGGCGGCGAAGTATTGCTGGCATCGAACGAACAAGCTGCCCATGCGGGCGAATTATTCCTGAAAACCGAAGGCAATGATATTCATCCGGCATCGGCTATTGCAACTGCTACTTTAATTGAAGCAGTTAAAGACGGTACGGTAAAAAAGGACGACCTGATAATGCTGAATATTACAGGTGGCGGCGAAGAAAAATTCAAAGCCGAAAATGAGCTGTTCTATTTAAAACCTGAAATCGTTTTCGACATCAATCCGAACGAAGAAGAGGTGAAACAAAAAGTGGAAAAGCTGTTTTTGTAACTGAGCACAAAATATCGATCGACTATATAAAAACAAACCCGTATATGATCAGTATACGGGTTTTTCTATTCTTGTATGGAAATGGGCTATATCAAAAATATACCCCAAGAAATAGACTTTTACTACCAAGCAGATTCTGAAAATTGTTGCAGAGATCGCTTTAACCGGAAAAATAACAAACTAAAAAATATTCTTTTTGTTTTCGGCCGGATACAAGTCAGATTTAATATTTGCCCATCAGTTTTAACAAACAACTGGATTTGAATGAATTCAAGAAGTAGCGAAGAGGTTTGACAACCAATAATCCAAACAGAAAAATCCTTCAAAATAATCCCTTACAACATCACTGCACACTTCAAATAATGATTTATTCTGATTTTTGATCGTTTTGTTATAGGTTTTTGATTGTTTTGTTATAGTAAGAAGTAGGTGCAAATTTTATATTTGTCGTCACTTTAAATAGAAAACATTTAATTACCATACTATGATACGTAGAACTTTATTGACGTTAACTTTCTTTTCAATCGCACTAATTGCATTGGTTTCGTGTAACAATTACACCGACTATTCCAATGTTCCGTTTGATGAGCCCAGCCCAAAACCCTGGGAAGATCCGGGAATTTACCAGGTAAACAAAGCCGAGCCACATGCTCACTTTATTCCTTTTGCTTCTGTTGAGCAAGCCCGAACCGAAGACAAGTGGCAATCGCCATTACTAAAATCGCTAAACGGAACATGGCAGTTTCACCTGGCGCAAAATCCGTCGGAACGCCCGTTTTGGTTTTTCAAAAATGATTTTGACACCCGCGAGTGGGACGAAATTCAGGTACCTGCCAACTGGGAAGTGGTTGGTTTTGATTACCCGATTTATACCAATGTAAAATACCCGCACGCTCAAACTCCTCCGCTAATTCAGGAGCATTACAATCCGGTGGGATCGTACAAACGTACTTTCGAAGTTCCTGCCGAATGGGATGGCAGCGAAATCATTGCACATTTTGGCGCGGTTTCGTCGAATATGAATCTCTGGGTGAACGAACAATACGTAGGTTACAGCGAAGACAGTAAAACACCTGCCGAGTTCAATATTACAAAATATTTGGTGCCCGGAGAAAACACAATGGCTGTTGAGGTTTTCCGCTGGAGCGATGCTTCGTACCTGGAAGATCAGGATTTCTGGCGTTTAAGCGGAATCACCCGCGACGCGTACCTTATTGCTCGTGGCGCACAAGCACTAAAAGATTTCCGTGTTGGTTCATCACTTGATGACACCTATACAAACGGATTGTTCTCACTGGATGTGGAACTGGCCAACAGCGGAAATTTAACCGTTGAAGCTGTTCTTTCTGAAAACGGAAACGTTGTAAAAGAATTCTCGGAAACTACCGACGGAACAGCGGTAAATTTTGCAGCTGAAATTCCAAACGTAAAACAGTGGTCGGCTGAAATTCCAAATCTGTACGAGCTGGTAATTACCCTGAAAAACGGAGAAGACGTTGTTGAAGTCATTCGTCAGGATGTTGGTTTCCGCCGTATTGAAATTATCGATGCCACCCTTCGTGTAAATGGAAAATACGTTTACATTAAAGGTGCCAACCTGCACGAACACAACGACAAAACCGGTCACGTTCAGGATAAAGAAACGATGTTGCTGGATATTAAAACCATGAAGGAGAATAACCTGAATGCCGTACGTACATCGCACTATCCGCAGCCGGAGCTGTGGTACGAGCTGTGTAATAAATATGGTTTGTACATTGTTGACGAAGCCAATATTGAATCACACGGAATGGGTTACGGCGCCGAATCGCTGGCCAAAAACGAAGCCTGGAAAGCGGCGCATTTGTACCGTACAAAAAATATGTTTGAACGCGACAAAAACCAACCTTGTGTGGTAATCTGGAGTCTGGGTAACGAAGCCGGAAATGGCATGAACTTTATGGCTACGTACGATTATCTAAAATCGGTAGACAACACACGCCCGGTACAATACGAACAGGCACATGGCGGAGCTAACACCGATATCAACTGCCCGATGTATATGCGCATTGAAGGCATGGAGCGTTTTGCCAAAGAAAAAGCCGATAAACCATTAATCCAGTGTGAGTATGCGCACGCCATGGGTAACAGTGTTGGAAACCTGCAGGATTACTGGGATCTGATTGAGAAATACGATGTGCTGCAAGGTGGATTTATCTGGGACTGGGTAGATCAGGGCTTGTGGACCACCAACGATGCCGGAGAAGGATTCTGGGCTTACGGTGGCGACTTTGGCCCCGACACGGTCCCTTCTGATGGCAACTTCTGCAACAACGGTTTGGTTGATCCCGACCGTGCCGTAAAACCTCATCTGCTTGAGGTGAAGAAAGTATACCAGCACATTGGTTTCGATGCGGTTGACCTGAAAAAAGGAATTATCACTGTCGAAAATAAATATGCATTTATGAATCTGTCGGCTTTCGACTTTGTTTGGGAAGTAACTGCCGACGGAAAAGTAGTTGACAGTGGCGACCTTGAAAGCATTGAATTAGCTCCGGGTGAAAGCGAAAAGGTTACAATCGGGTTTGATGTAAAACCGGAAGCCGGTGTTGAATATTTCCTGAATGTACATGCAAAATTAAAAGAAGACTGGAGCCTTGTTGAAGCCGGTTGGATTTTGGCCGAAGAGCAATTTGAAATTCCGTTTGTTGTGCCAATGACACTGGAATACAAAATTCCTCAAATGCCGGATGTAAGCCTGGAAGAAACTGCTGAAACAGCAACGGTAAAAGGCGAAGGATTCTCGATAGCTTTCGACAAGAAAACCGGTATTATTTCAAGCCTCAAAAAAGGTGACACTGAACTATTGATCAGCGGCCCGGTTCCAAATTTCTGGCGTGCACCAATCGATAACGACTTTGGCAATAATCTGCACAAGCGAAGCCGCGTGTGGCGCAAAGCCGGCGAAAACCGCAATGTTGCCAATGTTGAAGTAAAAAGCTTAAACAACAACACCGCTGAGGTAGTTTTCGACTTTGATCTTGTAAACGAAGACAAAGAAAAAATTGCTTCGTACAAATCGATTTACACGGTTTACGGCACAGGAGATATTGTGGTTGAAAACAACTTCAAAATGACAAAAGACGACCTGCCGGAAATCGTTCGCATGGGTATGAACCTGGTAATGCCACGCAAATTCGACCAAATGAGCTGGTTCGGCCGTGGTCCGCAGGAATCGTACTGGGACAGAAAAACAGGTGCTTTTGTAGGCTTGTACAGTGGCAGCGTTGCCGATCAGTACTGGGCATATCTTCGTCCGCAGGAAAACGGAAACAAAACCGATGTGCGTTGGGTAACCATTACCGACAACGCCGGAAACGGTCTGTTATTCGCCGGATTGCCATTACTGGAAGTTAGCGCACACCACAATATTATGGAAGATTTTGAAAGTAATGAGCGTACCGATGGCCGCCAGGTAGAAGGCGTTGAAGTGATCAACCGCCACATAAACGACGTAAAACCACGCGAGCTGACTTCGGTTAACATCGACTACAAACAAATGGGTGTTGGTGGCGACAACAGTTGGGGCGCATGGACGCATGACGAGTACCGCCTTACTGACAAAGAATACAGTTACGCATTTAAAATGAGTTTCATTTCGCCCGAAGAAGACCCGGCGAAAAAAGCAAAAGTTAAATTCTAGAAAAGCAGAGTTTCACTAAGATAAAAGGCGCAGCGACAAAATGGTCGTTGCGCCTTTATTTTTACGACAAATCCAATACCTTTGCTCAAAATTCAGAAAAATGGAAATTCAAAACCTGTCGTACCTGTTGCTATTGCTGATCTACCTGGTAATTCCGGTGGTACTCAGCTTCCAGAAAAAGGTGCGGTTTGTTTTCAGGCTAAAGTATATTTTGCCTGCCGTAATTTTTGCCGGAGCCATTTTTGTTATGTGGGATCTCCGGTTTATACAAATGAGCATCTGGACGTTTAATCCCGATTACTTTACCGGAATTGAGCTGCTTCGGTTACCAATTGAGGAGTGGCTCGCATTTTTAATCATCCCGCTGTCATCCATTTATATTTACGAGTGGCTGAAAATTCGTTTCGAGGATTTTGACAAGCCCAATGTTTTTATGATAATCAGCCTTGTGCTTTTGCTTGTTACAGGAGTTTTAGCCTATGTTTTCCGTACCCGGATGTTTAGCTTCTTTACTTTCTTCCTGTCGGCAATATACCTGGGGTACACCGTTTTTCGTAACCGTTTCAGAAAATATTACACCAAATTTTACCTGACGGTGGCCATCTCATTTATCCCCTTTTTAATTGTCTCGGCACTATTAAATTCGCTTCCAGCAATTGTTTATGATTCGGCCCACACTATGGGATTAGCTATTTTTGGCGTTCCTGTTGAAAAGATCGGTTACCTGTTTTTACTATTACTCATCAACGTAACGATCTACGAATATTTAAGCAACCGGAAACACTATTAATTCAGAAAACGATGAGCTTATTTTACAACCTTGGAATTTTATTTTACGGACTTTTCATCCGTGTTGCGGCTTTATTTAACGAGAAGGCAAAACTGTTTGTTGCCGGGCGTAAAAACTGGGAAAAGAAGCTCGGTTCGGCGGTCGACAAAAATGCCTCTTACATTTGGTTTCATTGCGCATCGCTGGGCGAGTTTGAGCAAGGCCGGCCGGTATTGGAGGAAATAAAAAAGCAATACCCGCAATACAAGATCATACTCACTTTCTTTTCGCCTTCGGGTTACGAAATCCGAAAGAATTATGAAGGTGCCGATATCGTTGCCTATTTACCCATGGATACCAAAAAGAATGCGCAGGAGTTTATCAGCATGGTCCGCCCCGAAAAAGTATTTTTTGTGAAATACGAATTCTGGTACAATTATATTTCCGGACTCAAAAACCAGCAAATTCCGCTTTATATCATCTCAGCCATTTTCAGAGAAAATCAGCAGTTTTTTAAATCAACACCCTGGGGAAAGTGGTACCGGAAAATGCTACACAGCTTCGAACATATCTTTATACAGAACGACACTTCGGCACAATTGCTTGATAAGGCCGGCATTAAACATTACACTGTTTCGGGCGATACACGTTTCGATCGGGTGGCCCAAATTGCCCGCGGTGCAAAAAAGTTCGAAATTGTGGAAAAATTCAAAGGCCAAAATGTAACCCTGATTGCCGGAAGCACCTGGAAGCCCGATGAAGAGCTGCTTGCAGCGTTTATTAACAACAGCAGCAATGTGAAGTTTATAATCGCTCCACACGAGGTTGCACCGGCAAATATCAACAGAATTCAGGAATTGTTAAAAAAACCGGCCATTTGCTTCAGCAAAGCCGATATTTCCGATATCGACAGTTACGATGTGTTAATAATTGATTCCATTGGGATTTTATCATCGCTATACCAGTACGGAAACATTGCGTACATAGGCGGTGGCTTTGGCGTAGGCATTCACAATATCCTGGAAGCAGCTACTTTTAAATTGCCAATTTTGTTCGGACCGAACTATTTAAAGTTTAAAGAAGCTGTTGATCTGGTTAACGAAAAAGGGGCCTTCCCTGTCCAAAATTTTACTGAATTGGAAGCCACGCTGAGTAAGCTTTTGAATGACAACAACAACCTGAAAACTGCCTCTGAAATCTGCAAAAAATATGTAGAAAAAAATGTGGGCTCAACAACACTTATCATAAATAAAGTTTTTAACAAAAAGTGAAAAACTGCACGCTTTTTGTTAGCAAAATATTCTTCGAAAAATTGAATTTTTACAAGTAATATTCTGTTAACAAAATTCTTCATCAGCTAATAATAATTTTCAGTTTTGGTAAACTTTTCTTAACTATCAAATATATAACACACTGTATATCTGAATCATAACAAATTGAAGTTGATAACTTTTAATTAATTAGGGCTCAGAAAAATTCCAAATATTTGTTTTCTGTTCTATATTGCATTACACAATTAAGATGTGATTGACATCTACGAAATCGGAAAATAAATTCTTATAACTTTTAATACACTTACAGAAAAAAAATGGCAGTAAACGAAGTATCTGTAAAAGCCCCGGCGGGCAAAAAAATTTACTCTCAGGAAGAAGCAGTAAAAGCCTCGCTAGAGTACTTCAGAGGAGACGATTTGGCAGCAAGAGTTTGGGTGAATAAGTACGCCCTTAAAGATTCGTTCGGAAATATTTTTGAGCTAACACCGGACGATATGCACAAACGACTTGCAAAAGAAATCGCACGCATTGAAGAACGTTACCCTAATCCATTAACCGAAGATGAAATCTACAGCGTCCTTAAAGATTTCAAATACATTGTTCCGCAGGGAGGACCAATGACCGGTATTGGAAACGACTATCAAATCGCATCACTATCCAACTGTTTTGTAGTTGGGAACGACGGTGACTCGGATTCGTATGGTGGAATTATGAAAATTGACCAGGAACAGGTTCAATTGATGAAACGCCGCGGAGGTGTAGGACACGACCTGTCGCACATTCGCCCAAAAGGTTCTCCGGTAAAGAACTCGGCATTAACATCAACCGGTATTGTTCCGTTTATGGAACGCTACTCCAACTCAACACGCGAAGTAGCCCAGGACGGACGCCGTGGTGCGCTTATGCTTTCGGTATCGATTAAACATCCCGACTCGGAAAGTTTTATCGACGCCAAAATGGAACAGGGCAAAGTAACCGGCGCCAACGTATCGGTAAAAATTCAGGATGATTTTATGCAGGCTGTTGAATCGGGAACTCCTTACACTCAGCAATACCCGATTAACGGAAAAGCGCAGTACACCAAAAACACCGATGCCGGTAAAATCTGGAAAAAGATTGTAAAAAATGCATGGAAATCAGCCGAACCGGGAATTCTTTTCTGGGATACCATTATTAAAGAATCGGTGCCTGATTGTTATGCCGACCTGGGTTACCGCACGGTTTCGACCAACCCTTGTGGAGAAATTCCGTTGTGTCCTTATGATAGCTGCCGCTTATTAGCCATTAACTTATACTCGTACGTAGAAAATCCGTTTACCAAAGACGCGAAGTTCAATTTCGAATTGTTTAAAGAACACATCCATTACGCACAGCGCATTATGGACGACATTATCGATCTTGAACTGGAGAAAATTGATGCCATTTTAGAAAAAGTTGAGGAAGATCCTGAAGCTGAAGAAATTAAATTCACTGAAAGAAATCTTTGGGAAAGCATTCGTAAGAAAGCCAAAGAAGGCCGCCGTACCGGAATTGGTATTACTGCCGAAGGCGATATGCTGGCTGCATTAGGATTACGCTATGGAAGCGATAATGCAACTGATTTCTCGGAAGAAATTCATAAAACAATTGCCATTGAAGCTTACCGTTCGTCGGTACACCTGGCTAAAGACCGTGGAGCATTTACCATTTACGATGCCGAGCGCGAAAAGAACAATCCGCTTATTAACCGTATTAAAGATGCTGATGAGGCGCTTTACCAAAAAATGGCAAAATACGGCCGTCGGAATATTGCGCTGCTAACCATTGCTCCAACCGGAACAACCAGCCTGATGACACAAACAACATCGGGAATCGAACCGGTTTTCCTTCCGGTTTACAAACGCCGCCGTAAGGTAAATCCTAACGACAAAGATGTTCGTGTTGATTTTATCGACGAAGTTGGCGATCATTGGGAAGAGTACACCGTTTTCCACCACCATTTTAAAACCTGGATGAAAGCGAATGGTTACGATACTTCCATCGAATATTCGCAGGAAGACCTGGATAAAATGGTAAAAAAATCGCCTTATTACAAAGCTACATCAAACGATGTTGACTGGCTGAACAAAGTACGTATGCAGGGAAGAATCCAGAAATGGGTTGACCACTCGATTTCGGTTACCATTAACCTGCCTGCCGATGTAAAAGAAGAGCTGGTCGGCGACTTGTATTTCGAAGCATGGAAAAGCGGATGTAAAGGTGTTACCGTTTATCGCGACGGATCGCGCTCGGGTGTGCTTATTTCGAACGACGACAACAAGAAAAAAACCGAAGATGGCGCATTCCCGCTGAAACGCCCTGAAAAACTGGAAGCCGACGTTGTACGTTTCCAAAACAACAAGGAAAAGTGGATTGCTTTTATCGGTTTAATGGATGGCAAACCTTACGAGATTTTCACCGGTTTGCACGATGATGAAGACGGAATTTTGCTGCCTCGCTCGATAACAAAAGGCTACATTATTAAAAACTGGGAAGGCGAAGATTCGCGTTACGATTTCCAATATGCCAACAAACGTGGCTACAAAACCACTATTGAAGGATTGTCGCACAAATTCAATCCGGTATACTGGAACTACGCCAAGTTAATTTCGGGAACCTTGCGCCATGGTATGCCAATTCATAAAATTGTTGAACTGGTAACCAGTCTGCAACTGGATAACGAAACCATTAACTCGTGGAAAGCGGGTGTGGCACGTGCACTGAAAAAATACATTCCTGACGGAACAATCGCCGATGATGCAAAATGTGGCGAATGTGGATCAGACGAAGTAGTATACCAGGAAGGCTGTTTAACCTGCCTCTCTTGCGGATGCTCGAAATGCGGATAATTATTAATTCGACTATACTAAAAGAGCCGGGATCGTTTTGATTCCGGCTTTTTTAATGCTTAAAAGTTTATTAGATCCCTGATCTTTTCGTTATAACTCTTACTACATGAAACAATTCGTTCCTTCTCGCATTTCATAACCAAATCAAAGCGGCCATTGTCCAGCTTCTTAACTTCGTGGATCAGGTTTTTATTCACCACTGTAGATTTATGAATACGGATAAACTCTTCCGGGAATTTTTGCTCCAATTCGCCGAGGGTACTATCAACCACGTATTCTTTCCCCGTAATATCGGTTAGAAAAACAAAGTTATTCCCTGCCGACAGATCAACGATTTCGTCGAAACGAATAAGCGTAATTTTATTCCCCTCTTTTACCGGGTAATACTCTTTAATTTTCTCGGCCGTAATTAAAGGCTCTTGTTGATTGTTTATTGGCGTTTCGGGCTGTGCCTCATTTTTAGGTGCTTTACCTTTCCTTATCAGATACCTAATCAGCAATACCAGCAATAAAACTCCCAGAAACCCAGGCACTAACAAAATTAAAAGGATAATTATTTCCTGCGGACCGATAAATCCAAGTAACAAAGTATTCATTGGTGTTTAAATTAGTTTTAGCTCAAACTAAACAAATACTTTGTTAAATTAAAAATTAAAATAAACCACTTGCCTTATATTCGTGGCAACAGCCCCTGAAAAAGCCGCGAGGCGCCTGAGCAAATAGGCAAGTCGCCTTCACGCAAACATTAATTTTTAGAATTAAGGCACAAAAAAATGCCCCACCGAAAAACGATGAGGCATTTACGTATGCTGTAAATCTCTTAAGCTTCAATCATTGCTTTGTAAGCGTCAGCGTCCATCAGGTCGTCCAACTCAGCTGCGTCTGCAACTTTTATTTTAATCATCCATCCTTTTCCGTAAGGATCTTTGTTTACCAATTCAGGGTCGTCGGCCAGGTCTTCGTTAAACTCGGCAACTTCACCTCCAACTGGCATAAACAGGTCAGAAACGGTTTTCACTGCCTCAACTGTACCAAAAGTTTCACCTTTATCCAGTGTTTCACCTTCAGTTTCAATTTCAACAAACACAACATCACCCAGTTCTCCCTGGGCAAAATCGGTAACACCTACAACAGCTACATCTCCCTCAACGCGTACCCATTCGTGGTCTTGCGTATATTTCAAATCAGCTGGAATATTCATATTTTTAGTTTTAAATTATTTAAATCGAATCGTTTGAAAACCACCTTTTAAATCTATCGCTTTACAAATTCGCCGGGTGCATTTTTCATTAATGATATTTGCCAAAATTAAAACATTTTAATGAAAAACAACCCCCTTATACCCATGCATTTCCCTGATTTTTATCGCATTTTATCTCGTGGGGTACAAAATATGTGGTGCTTTTTGTATAATTGCAAAAATTGTAGAAAAAATGTATTCAAAAAAAATCAATTCGCCCGACGATCTCGAAATCGCTGCAAAGGAGCTAATTACAGCATTTAGCGACGACCGCGTTTTTGCATTTTACGGCAAAATGGGTGCGGGAAAAACAACTTTCATCCAGTCGGTTTGCCGTGCACTCGGATCGGATGATAATGTTACAAGCCCTACTTTTGCACTGATAAACGAATACAACACTGCAGATTTTGATTCAATTTTTCATTTCGATTTTTACCGGATAAAAGATATTGAAGAAGCTTACGACCTGGGCTACGAAGACTACATTTACAGCGGAAGCTACTGCCTGATTGAATGGCCGGAAATGATCGAACCGCTTCTGCCCGAAAAAATGGTGGAGGTGAAAATTGAAGTTCAGGACGACAATACCCGCCTGATTACCGCACAGGAAATTTAGCCTGCCAACACTGCTTTCTACTTCCCTGTTAATTTTCTTTGAAAACTCCCCTTTTGCTTGTAAATTGGTGCTGTTGATTTCGTCAGATAAATTCATTAAGTTCAATTATGGAAAAAGCAAGAGAAAAGGTATCAATACCAAAAACCATGCTTCTGCCCAAAGAGGAGATGTTGGAGGTAAAAAAGAAGGGCCAGAAAATAAAGATTGGCGTTCCTTCCGATCTGTCGAAGGTTGAATACCGGGTACCTTTATCGCCGCAAGCCGTTGATTTGCTGGTTTCGTACGGCCACGAAATCCTGATTGAACGCGACGCCGGAAAAGCGGCCAGCTACAGCAACGAAGATTATCAAAAAGCCGGCGCTACCATTGTTGAAACCAAAGAAGAAACTTTTCAGTGCGACATAATTTTACGTATTGCACCTTTTGATTGCGACGAGATCGATGCATTGCGCGGCAACCAGTTCATCATTTCAAACATGCAGATTCAGGCTCATTGCAATGAATCCATTCAGAAATTGATGCAGAAAAAGGTAACCACCATTGCTTTTGAATACCTTGAAAACGAAGAGGGCTTTCTTCCATTCGTTCATCAAATGAGCCAGATTGCAGGAGTTACTTCCATCACCATAGCCAGCGAATACCTGAGTAATTCGCGCAACGGAAAAGGCGTTTTGTTTGGCGAAGTTACTGGCGTTACACCCGCCGAACTGGTGATTATAGGTACCAGCACAGCTGCAGAATATGCAGCGCGTGCAGCACTCGGACTGGGTATTTTCGTGAAGGTTTTTGATACTTCGGTTTACGAACTCAGTAAACTGGAAGAGAAACTTGGCCGGCGTATTTTTACTTCGGTATTCTATCCCAAAGTATTACGCAAAGCCCTTATTTCGGCCGATGCCGTTATTGGAGCAACAGCTTTTAATACTCCACCTAAATTTAAAGTTTCGGAGAGCCTTGTAAAACAAATGAAGGAAGGATCGGTAATTATAGATTTGAACGTGAGCCAGGGGGGCTGTTTCGAAACTTCGAAGTGCACCGATTTTAACAACCCAACATACACCAAACACGGAGTTGTGCACTACTGTGTTCCTAACACTCCGGCCATGGTAGCCCGAACGGCTTCCATTTCGTTGAGTAACATTTTAATTCCGATTTTGCTTGCCATTGGCGATAACGGCGGAGTTGAAAACTACATAAAAGTGTCGAAAGGATTCCGGAAAGGCGTGTACATCTACCACGGTATTCTCACCAATCACGACGTTGGGCGCATGTTCAATATCCCCGCAAAGGACATTGATTTATTGCTGGCAGTTTTTTAATCAAGAATAAGTTCCAATGCTGAACTCACTAAACAAAAAGTATCCGTTTAACGACAACCTAAAGGTAAATGCACGCTCCATATCGTCCGTGAGCCTGGGTATTTTTTTATTTCTGCTGTTCTTTCAGCCCTTCGAAATTCAAAACCCCGATTTTAATAACCGCCTCATTATCCTTGCAACGTTTGGCGCAATTACACTGGTTTTACTCAGTATTTTTCGGGTGGTTATTCCTTCCATCTTCATCACCGCATTTTCCGAAGAGCGCTGGACCATTTTAAAAGAGATCATCATCGATCTTCTTTTTGTGATTTGCAACTCCGTTGCCTTTGCATTTTTTGCTCGATACGTAGGCCAAATCCCTATGACCTTTCCAATTGTCATCAATATCGTCATCATTTCAATAACAGCGGCGGTGGTTGTGGTGCTTACCAACCAGTTTTATCTGCTGAAAAAGAAAGTGCAGAAGCTGGAACCTAGCCCGGAGCAAAACGGCAAAAAGGAAACGAAAGAACCGCCGAAAGAAATTGAGTTTGAATCGGAAAACAAAACGGAATATTTTACGCTTTTTCTCGAGCAGTTGATCCTTATCAAATCAGCGAACAATTACATTGAAGTGATTTATAAACACAACGACGAGATCAAGAAAAAACTGATCCGGAACACCATGAAAACCACAGAGAAATTGTTACAAAAGTACCCGGAAGTCATTCGCTGTCATCGATCGTGTATGGTAAACAAAAACTACATTAAAAAGGTATCGCGTGGCTCCGATGGTTTGGAACTGAATCTCTTTGATTACCCGCAGGTAATTCACGTTTCAAGGCAATATGTGCTTCAATTAAAAGAAGCGCTAAAAACATCCTGATCCAATTTCCTGCCCCTTATTTTACCTGTCTGACTTAATAAATACGTCCAAATCACCTAACAAAGAAGGTAAATGGGACTACTGACACTTATCCCGGATAAATGGCAAAAATCCCAAAAACACGGAAATTATCACTATTAAAAGTTAAAAATCCCAAAGACTTTTTTTTCGAATAAAATGTCCGTTTATTTGATAATTCGAAAACAATGTAAAATTTATTGCCATGAACATACTACTAATTTATCCGGAAAAAGAGAACAATTCAAAGGGATTTGCAGCCTTCTTTCAAAAGTTTTTTAGCAAAACAACGGAAGATCCGCTGGAGCTGATCGAGATTTCTATTCAGTTACCCATTACCTGGGAAAGGAAATTGCGCGATCTGAACCAGCAGAAGTTAAACACCAAGGATTTGGCGTGGGCCGATTACGTAATTGTCAAAGCAGAACCAAGACAACGAACTTCAACGATAAAACTGATTGAAAAATGCAAAAGTGCCGGAAAGAAGATCATAGCAGAAGGAGCATTATTCGATTCTCAGCCTGCCGATTTTGACAATGTAGATCACCTGATTTTGAACCAGGCAACATTTGACCCTTTTGTGCGCGATATGGAAGCCAACACTACCCAACGCATTTACAGCGCTGAATTCAGAAAAGAAAAATTACGCAAAACAGCGTATTCATTACTTGGTTTTTCGGATTACCTCTCGCGAAACATTCACCCGTTTTCGGCGTGAACAAGTATTTTTAGCGAAACAGGTTCTACCACAACAGTGTCATCAACAAGTTCTATCCCCTCCTCGTTTATGCTGTTGCCATCGGCTACAACTTTGTACCGGCCTTCGGGTAAGGGGAATTCAACTTCGTCCTCGTTACCGTTAAAAATGAGGAATATTTTTGACCAGTTGTCGCCGGCCTGTTTTCCATCCAGGCAATAGGAAACAACCCCTATTTTATACTCGGCGCAAAAATTCAGATCTTTTCTGATTGATTCGGCAGAGGACATCCGAAATGCCGGATGATTTTTCCGCAACTGAATCAGTTTCCGGAAATATTCAAAAACATCGATGTATTCATTTTTGCGGCTCCAGTCGATTTGGTTCACCGAATCGGGCGATTTATAGGAGTTTCCGTTACCACCTTTTGTACGGCAAAAATCAACACCGGCATGCAAAAGCGGCACACCTTGCGAGGTTAACACCAACGCTCCGGCAAGTTTTACCCGTTTGCGTAATTCCTCATCATTTGCTTTTGGTAAGCTCTGTTTCAGCTTGTCCCAAAGCGTGTAATTATCGTGGCACGACACGTAGTTGATACACTGATCGGGTTCGGCAGCCCAGGCCGTATCTACCGTATCGATATATCCGTAATTTACCTGCGGATGATAAACTGCCGCAGTAATTCCAAACTTTATAGCCTCCTCGCGCAGGTTAAGCCCGCTAACAAAACCTTTCGACTTTTTATCGCCGTGGTTTCCTTTTAGGGCATCACGAAAATCGTCGTTAAAGCTGGCTATTCTTCGCATTGCCGAAGTGTTCTTCTTCACTGCCCGTTTCGATTCGGGCATAGGACTTTGATCGGCCGCCCAGCCTTCGCCATAAAGAAACAAGCCGCGGTCGATCTTATCCAGCGACTTTCGGATTTCCTGCATGGTTTTCAAATCGTGAATTCCCATCAAATCGAAACGGAATCCATCTACATGAAATTCCTCCACCCAGTAGTTAAGCGTATCGATAATGTATTTACGCACCATTTCTCGCTCCGAAGCCAGCTCGTTGCCACAACCCGATGCATTTGAAAACGAACCATCCTCTTTCTGGCGGTAAAAATACCCCGGAACAATTTGGTTAAAAACCGACTCTTTAGCGTAGTAAGTATGGTTAAAAACCACATCCAGAATCACGCCAATTCCATTGGCATGCAGGGCTTTTACCAACTCTTTAAATTCTACAATACGTTTGCGCCCATCGTAAGGATCGGTTGCATACGAACCTTCCAGCGCATTATAGTGCATGGGATCGTAACCCCAGTTATATTTTTCAAGTGGCTTTTCTTCGTCAACTGTAACATAATCGTTCACCGGTAACAAATGCACATGCGTAACTCCCAGCTCCTTTAAATGATCGATACCGGTTTTTACACCTTCCGGCGAACGTGTTCCTTCTTCGGTAAATCCCAGAAATTTCCCTTGGTTTTCAATGCCTGAATTTTCGGCAATGGAGAAATCCCGCACATGCGTTTCGTAAATCACGGCATCGGTAAAACTGCTGTAGCGCGGTCCATTATCATAAACCCACTCTTCAGGATTTGTGGTGTTCGGATTATAAATCATTCCGCGCAAGCCGTTGGCCCCAACACAACGGGCATAAATTCCGGCAACCTCATCCAGCCATTCGCCATCGTTTACTCTGAAAGTATAGAATTTACCTTCGTAATCGCCGGTAAGAATTGTTCCCCAGGTGCCGTTCTCCTTCTTCTGCAGATTGGTTTTGTAATAGGCTTCACCCCTCACTCCGTCCTTGTACAAACGCAATTCCACCATTTGAGCTGTTGGTGCCCAGATTTTTATCGTAGTCTTTTCGGGCGACCAAAACACTCCCAGATCCTTACCCGAATAACCGGGATAAGTTGAAAAATCGATATGGTTAAATTTCCAGTTTCGCATTAAAATTTAACTAATGTTTTTCGTAAAAAAACCGCTTTGCTCCCCAACCTCTTTCCTTTCACATCTTTCAGATAGATCTTCGTCTTTGGATATTTCTTTAATGATTTATCGTGCGAGTAAAACCGATTCAAATCAATAGTTAACTGATGCGATTTTCCGCCCTCAAGATAAAGTGGATAAAAGCTGTAATTATCCATTCCTTTGAGTTTAAACTTTCGTTTGATCCAAAAGTTATCGAACACCAAAAGCGGCTTATCCAAATCGATAGCAGTTGAGCCGGTGTTCTTTACGGTAAGAATTAAATTATCGGGATAGAAATTTGCATCCTTCTCCAGTTTGATACTTAGCTGTTTAAGTTGCAAAAATGGCCTGCGCTCTTTTTTCGATTTCTTGCCAAAAGAACGGCTACTTACAATAAACGCTACGATAATTGCAACCAGAAAAAGAAATACCCATAGCAGTTTATGCCCTTCGGGACCTACCTCGTTTTGGGCAAAAAGCCACAACGAATTCAATAATAAAACCGCAAGAATACTTCCCTTCTTCATTGTTGCTAATTTGAGGCAAAAGTAAAGTTTTTATTGATTTAAGATCGCTGATGCTTACAGGTTTCAATACAATACGTTCCATACTTAACATGAAACCCATAAGCATCAGTATTTTATCATCGAAGTGTTTCTACCTCTTCAAGCGTTTTTGGCTTTGGTTTGCCGAGTAGCTGTACACCGCTTTCGGTCATTACAAAGTCCTCTTCGTTGCGTATTCCGCCAAAGTTACGATAGCTGTCAACCTTTTCCCAGTTGATAAAATCGTTGAATTTGTCCTGCCCGCGCCACAGATCGATTAGCTCCGGAATAAAGTAAATTCCGGGTTCGATGGTAAACACATGTCCGGCTCTCAGCGGTTTTGCCAAACGAAGCGATTTCAACCCAAACTGTGTACTTTTTGGCTGGCCATCATAACCCACCCAAACTTCACCAAGATCTTCCATATCGTGCACATCCATACCCATCATGTGCCCGGTTCCGCAGGGGAAAAACAAAGCGTGTGCACCCGCCTCAAATGCATCCATGGCATTTCCTTTTGTAAAGCCCATTGCTTTTAGCCCGTCGAAAATGGTTGTAGCGGCTGCAATATGCGCTTTTTTATAGGGTTTGTTCAACTCAAGTGCGCTGATGGCAGCTTCGTGTCCGGCCAGTGAAATTTCGTAGATATCTTTTTGCTCGGGTGTAAATTTTTTGCTCACCGGAAAAGTACTTGACAAATCGCCCGAATAGCACAATTCGTTTTCGTAACCGGCATCAACCAAAAACAAGTCGCCTTCTTTTATGGTGTTACCATGAAAATGATTGTGCAAGGTTTGCCCGTTTTTAGTGGCAATTATCGGGAACGCAATGTTTCCACCGGCTGCCAGTGCAACTTTATGGATTTCGGCAGCTACCTGTGCTTCCGTCATTCCCGGACGAGCAAACTTCATGGCTGCAATGTGCATATCAACCGATACGTTAACCGCCTGATGCAGCTGTTCGATCTCTTCTTGTGATTTTATCTCACGCTGGCTAACAACGGCTTTTACCAACTCCAACGAGTACGTGTTGGCTACATCTTTTGGCGCCACATCAATCAGCTCGAGCAACTTTATTTTATTCTCGGGGCGGTATAGCGGCAGGAAATGAATCTTCTTGCTTCTCTCCACCACCGATGCCAGTTCTTTCATGGGGAAAACTGTTGACACGCCACATTGGACGGCACGATCAGCAATGGAAGGCTGTGGCCCCATCCACACAATATCATCGATGGTGTAATCATTTCCGAAAATAATCTCCTTGTCGTTATCGATATCGATTACCGCAGCCAAACCCGGATGCTGAATTCCAAAATAATACAAAAAGGTGCTGTCTTGCCTGAAATGATAGGTATTATCAGCATAATTCATCGATGATTCGTCGTTTCCAAACAACAAAATCAATCCTTCCCCAACTTTCTCCTTTAGAACTTTTCTTCGTTCGATGTAAATCTCTTTCTGAAACATTTAAGCAATTTTTTTATGAGCATGTGAATGTAATAAATTCTCAAATTCACACTATGACAAATGTTCGCATTGCTTTCACAATGATTACCACGGAAAATACTTTGCACCATACTTCGGTACTTTTTGTATGAAACAGGTGTTGCAACAATAAAATTAATAAACCACGCAACCTTTGGTTAGCATTGCCCATCTGATTACTAAACAAAGAGAATGAGAGCTAACTACTTTTTCCTGTTATGTTTGTTAATGGTGGCTTTTGTTTCGTGTAATAACGGTTCGGATAATGATCTGGAAATGCCGGAACGCAGTTATACCAAGTTAATTGAACGAAATTCGGATAACACTTTTGAAGCCGAACTTATAACAAAAGCCGAATCGTACTATCCTCCGCGTGAAGATCTTATTGCTGCCACTGAATGGTCGGGAATGGAAGTGCCGGAGACAGATTATTGGTATTACAATCATTTTGATGGTGTGTTGATTCCTTATTGCATAACCACAGAAGCCATTGATTATTACACGACATTAATTGACGATTTCAACGCTAACAAAGAGGATGTTTTCTTTATTACAGCCGAGTTTACCTATTCCGCCAATGTTAGCTTTCACGATGCATACACTTCTCCGGATAAAAATTCAAGGGGAGAAACGTTAGATCCTCAAAGTTTTGAATCAGTTTATGTGGTAACACTTGATTTATACTGGATGGATTATTGCGGACCACTATGCGCGATGTGGATTGAAAAACAACGAATTGCTGTTTTTAATGAATCGGGAGAATTACTTGAAGTTTTTATGGACGGAACAATATCAGTTCCAGTCTCCTAACCAATTCGAATATAAAAAGAGCCTTACTTGTCTGTAAAGATCAATGTAAGGCTCTTTTGCTGTTATAAATCTACCACCTGAAAACCGGCTACATAAAAATCTTTATCTATTTCTACTTTTTTTACTTTCTCATCAGAGTCGAAAAATTTCCAGCGACTGGAAGGATTTAACCAATGAGGCTCTCCGTTAATGTATACCTTCAGTGGCAATTTAAAATTGTCGACGCAATTTGTCCACCTGTACTGCAGCTCACCATCAATCATCGCGTATTCAAAAGTTGGGATTCGGGTATCGCGCAAATACTGGTTAAAAAAGCCTTGCAATTCCAACCCGGTGTGCTGCATTAAATAGCCTTCAATTTGCTCAGCTTTTACCGTTTGATGATAGAACTCTTCATTTAAACCGCGTAGTATACTGCGCCATTTTTCATCGTCGTTCACAACTTGTCGCAGCGTATGCAACATATTGGCTCCTTTGGGGTACATATCGCCCGATCCAGGATAATTTACGCCGTAAACCCCAATAATGGGTCGATCGTTTAGAATTCCTATACGGCTTCCCCGAATATACTCGGAACCTGCTTTTTTGCCCCAGTGATACTCCACAAACAGATTTTCTGAGTAATTGGTAAAACTTTCGTGTATCCACATATCGGCCTCATCCCAGTTGGTAATGTTGTTGGCAAACCACTCGTGTCCCGACTCATGAATAATAATAAAATCGAATTTAAAACCCCAGCCCGAATAACTGATATCGCGGTTGCCAAAGCCATTGCGATAACCATTTCCGTATGTCACCGAACTTTGGTGCTCCATACCCGGATAAGGCACTTCCACCAACTTATAACCATCTTCATAAAACGGATACGGCCCAAACCAGTGCTCAAAGGCTTCCAGCATCATTGGCGCCTGTTTAAAATGCTCTTTTGCCTTTTCCAGGTTTTGTTTCAACACCCAGTAATCGCAATCCAAATCGCCCTTTTCGCCTTTAAAAACTTCGTGCCAATGGGCATAATTTCCAATGTTAATGTTTACACCGTAGTTGTTTATCGGGTTGTTTACAAACCAGTGAGCCGTTTTTGTGCCGTCGGCGTTTTGCTCCACACCGCGTAAACGGCCGTTCGATACATCCATTAAATGATCGGGAAAAGTTACACTTATCAGCATACTGTCGGGCTCATCGTAAGGATGGTCTTTGCATGGCCACCACAAACTGCCACCATCGCCCTGGTTGGTATTTACAATAAAATCGTTGCCATTTTCATCTTTTCTCCAACTTATGCCGCCATCCCACGGAGGTCTTCTACTTATCTTTGGTTTCCCTGAATATACAACCAGCAGCTCGTTAACCTCATTCGGATTTTGCGTTTTCTCCAATTCAACAAACCATGCATTTCCATCTTGATTATAGTCAAGAGCCTTGCCATTTTGAGTAATTCGCGAGATCTTCATTGGTGGCTGAAGATCAATCTGCATCACCTGATTTGATTCTAAAACCTTGTATTGAATCAAGTTGCTACCCGAAATTGTACTGTCAGTAGGATCGACCTTCACATCCAGATGATAATAAGTAAGATCCCACCAAACCCGTTCGGGCGTTATGCTGCCACGCAACGAATCCTGGCGTGTAAAATTTGTTTTTTGTGCAGCTACATTCAATACAAAAACAAGCAACACTACTGCTATTAATAATCGCTGTTTCATTCAACTAATATTTTGAAACTCGTTTTATTGAATGGCTTTGTCGTAAGCTTCTGTTCCACCAACAACCGGAATTTCAATCCTTGTTCCGTTCAAATCAACCGTTAATTCTGTTCCGGGTGTTGGCCGAAGTGTAAAATCGCGGTCGCTCGAAAAGATCATGAGCCCGATTTGTTGTCCGGCTTTAATCACCTGGTCATCGGGTTGCAGTTCGAAAGTCATTTCGTAAAACCTACCCGGTTTTAGCGGTTCACTTTCGCGTAATGATTTATAATTCTGAAGATCGGCCCAGCCGCGTGTTATAAGATTATCGGTAATTTTTGGTTTGCGCCATTGTGAATTATTCCAGGGTAACGAAACCAGGTAAACCGAAAGATTCACTGCCGGTTTGCTACTGGCTGCCTTGATGGTAATTTTTGCTTCTCCTGATATATGAAGGTCTTCTTTCAATTCCGGACTTACAAATATTAATCGGTGCTCAGTAATTTCGGCTTGTGCCAGCGCCTCTGCCGAAAACGAGTAATTATCAACAAGGGCTTCAGCTGCTTGCTTCGATGGTTGTTCGGTAACTAAACCTCCTTTTTTGGGAGCACCGCCGGTAAGGTAAAATTTCACCGGACTCGCATCCGGGTTTGGATAGTCTTTATACGGTGTTGGCTTCTCACGCTCGTCATCCTCGCGAACGATCCAGGCTTTTGCATCGCTTTCCACACCATTTTCTATCCCAAACAAATAGCGGGTAAACCAACGGTTCATCATGCTAATTGGTGGCGGTCCGCCATGTCCGTTCTGGTGATAGTAAATTTGGGCAGGAATTCCCTTTGCTTTTGCAGCTTCGTAAATACGGTAGCTGTGCTCGGGCATTACATTCCAATCGTTAAATCCGTGCGACATTAAAAGTGCCGCCTTCATTGGCTCCATGTCGTTCAGGTAATCGCGGCCGGCCCAAAAATCATTGTAATCACCGGTAACGCGGTCTTGTCCGTTTTTCATTTCCGTATCACGAACATGCTCACGTGCGTAGGCTCGTTTTTCCAAATCGCCGCTGTGAATAAAATCAAAAAGCACATCCACATCCTCGCCCAAATAACCTCCCGGAGAGCGAACCAAACCATTGGACCGGTAATAATGATAATACGAAGTGTTGGGAGCTACCGGAATAATCGCTTCCAGTCCTTCAACACCTGTAGTGGCAGCTGCCAGCGGCAAAGTTCCGTTATACGAAGTTCCGGTCATCCCCACTTTCCCGGTACTCCAGTAAGCCTCAACTTCTTCGTTTCCACGACGGGTTTTGTAACCTTTGGCGCGTCCGCAAAGCCAGTCGATTACCGCTTTTGGCGCCAGCGATTCGTTGTCGCCGCCAACAGTTGGCGAACCATCCGACAGTCCTGTTCCGGGCGATGATGAATGCACAACAATATAACCACGAGGTACCCATGTATCTACATGCCCTTTTGAAATGATTGGTCTTTCGCCGCGGCGCTGAACTTCGGGTGGGTGTACATGTTGTTTGGGTTGCTCGCCAAGCTCGTGATGAACATCCCAGAAAAATTCGGGATTATTACCGGCCGTTCCTGCGAAATACGGGCTCGAGTTATAAACTACCGGAAGTTTTAATCCTTCGCTTTCGGTTTGCCGCGGACGTGTAACATCAACATGCATGCGGTCTAAAAGGCCATCGCCATCCGAGTCAAATTCGGTTTCCACCCACAGATCTTCGCGAATCCAATAGGCCGGATCTTCAAACGCTTTTACAATTTGTGCCTCCCCATCCTTAAAAACAGGTTTTGCCGGCTCGTTTTGTTGTGCACGACTATTAAGAGCACACAACTGCATAAGCACCAAACAGGCAACACTTAAACTCAGGTTTTTTCTAATCTTCATTCGTTCAAAAAATTTTTACGCAGTCGGTCAATGGCAATACAAAAATTGGCCCCGGACTGCTTTTGTTACAGTTTTTTATGATCTATATCCCCAAAAAACAGGGGTGATACCGATGAGAAATTAAACTGAGCTTTTGACTCGCAAACTCCCAAAAGCTCTTTAATTTTCTATCGGCATTAACCATTGTAATCTCAAAGTTTCACCAAAGCTCACTTTGAAATACAATTGGTATAACAAGCATGTTTTTGAAAAGCTAAATATAGCCACACTGAACTTTTATATGATGACGAATGACAGACTTTGTTAATTATTTGTAAGGAATTAAAGCGTAAATCATCCTTTTTGTAATTAAAAGAGTCATTTGTATTTTATTTGCATCAATTATTAACACGACAGCTATGAGACAATTGGTTTGCCCCATATCGAAAGATGTGGTGGATGAAAAAATTACCCGAATAAACGCATTGATTGGTATTTTACTGCTAATAACAGCTTTTGTTATGGATTCGTCAATCTTTTTGATTGTACTGATGGCCGACTTTTTTATGCGCGCTTTTACCAATGTAAAGCTTAGCCCGATTAGCTATGTTAGTTATTGTTTGTCGAATGCATTGAATTTAAAAGAGAAACCAATAGCAAAGGCACCAAAGATTTTTGCTGCCCGATTGGGTTTTGTAATGTCGCTAATAATTGTCGGTTTGTTCTTCGCGCAGCTAAACACGGCAGCCATTGTTGTAGCCGGCATGCTGGTATTTTTTGCATCACTTGAGTTTGCTGCAGGCATTTGTATGGGGTGCATTATATACACTTATATCGTACTACCTTTTTATAAATAATTCTACTTAATACAATTTTTCAGTTTTTAGGCTTCTGTCAGTTGACGGAGGCCTTTTTTATTATAAGTCGCGCCAAAGCTGCCCATCAATACTTGAATTAGAATTGTTCGCGCGAACTTTTAAACTGTGTTTAACAAGTTTGCAAAAAATAAAAACACTATTTTTCCGGCTTTAATCTTTAACGACTAAAACCATCAATGATAAAAGCAACAAACAAAGTTGCCAGTCCGGCAATGTGGGTTCCAACAGCCTATTTTGCAATGGGTTTACCTTTTATGGTGCTGGCACAGTCAACGGCTATCATGTATAAAAATATGGGGATCTCGGATTCCAAGATCGCCTTCTGGACCTCGCTGATTATGCTTCCGTGGACCTTAAAACCACTATGGAGCCCGGTTTTGGAAATGTTTAAATCGAAGAAGTTTTTTGTTGTTACCAGCCAGTTTATTACCGCAATAACTTTTGCTCTGATTGCTTTTGCCCTTCCGTTACCCAACTTTTTTGCCTACACCATTGCACTGCTTGGTGTTATTGGTTTTAGTGGTGCCACCAACGATATTGCAACAGATGGAGTTTACCTCAGTGTACTTTCATCAAAAGATCAGGCCAGATACATTGGCTGGCAGGGAGCGTCGTACAATGTGGGTAAATTTTTGGCCTATGGAGGGTTTGTTACCATCGCCGGAATTCTTGAGAAACAAATGGGCGTAGTAAATGCCTGGGTAGCCGTGATGCTTGGAATTGGTGGCGTAATGGCTTTGGTAGGTCTTTATCACTCGCGTATGCTACCGGGCGGAGAAGCATCAACATCAGAAGTACAAAGTCTGAAAGAAGGATTTGACACACTTTTGGATGTGCTAAGAACATTTTTTCAGAAAAAACATATTTACTGGTACATTGCTTTTATAGTGCTGTACCGTTTTGCCGAAGGGTTTGCCATAAAAATTGCACCGCTGTTTTTTAAAGCTGCGGTTGCCGATGGCGGATTGGGATTATCAACCACCGAAATTGGCGTTGTTTACGGAACTTTCGGAACAGGAGCATTTGTTGCCGGATCGTTATTAGCCGGTTATTTTATTGCACGCCGCGGGTTAAAACGAGCTCTGCTTATTCTGGTCAGCACTTTTAATATTCCGTTTTTGGTTTATGCCTTGCTGGCCCATTATCAGCCATCCAGCCTTTACCTGGTAGGTGCTGCAGTGGTTTTTGAGTATTTTGGCTATGGTTTTGGTTTTGTAGGCCTGATGTTGTTTATGATGCAACAGGTAGCCCCCGGAAAATACAAAATGGCACATTACGCTTTTGCCACCGGAATTATGAATCTTGGGTTTATGGTGCCGTCGATGCTGAGTGGTTATTTCAGCGACTGGCTGGGCTACAAATTGTTTTTTGCCTGGGTGCTGGTGGCCACAATCCCCATATTTATTGCTACACGGTTCGTTCCCTTCGGACACCCCGACAATGTTGATGAAGAAACAATAGAAACAGATAAAAATGACTAAAAAAGTTAACATACCTTTTGAAGAGCGCCCGCAAGGTAGCACCGATGTAATGTGGCGCTACTCGCAAAATCCGGTAATTGGCCGCTATGCAATTCCAACATCAAACAGTATTTTCAACAGTGCTGTTGTTCCTTTTGAAGATGGTTTTGCCGGCGTTTTTCGCTGCGATAACAAAGCTGTTCAGATGAATATTTTTGCCGGCTTCAGTAAGGACGGAATCAATTGGGACATCAATCATGAACCCATTGAAATGGTTGCCGGAAATACGGATATGATCGAATCAGATTACAAGTACGATCCGCGTGTTACCTGGATTGAAGACCGCTATTGGGTTACCTGGTGTAATGGCTACCACGGACCAACAATTGGCATTGCCTATACCTTTGATTTCAAAACCTTTCACCAGTGCGAAAACGCCTTTTTGCCATTTAACCGGAATGGTGTATTGTTCCCGGAAAAAATTAACGGAAAATATGCCATGTTAAGTCGCCCAAGCGATAACGGACACACCCCGTTTGGCGACATTTACATTAGCTATAGCCCCGACATGAAATACTGGGGCGAACACCGCTGTGTAATGAAGGTTACTCCGTTTGAGCTGAGTGCCTGGCAGTGTACAAAAATTGGCGCCGGATCGGTTCCGATTAAAACTGAAGAAGGCTGGCTGGAATTCTACCACGGTGTAATTAACACCTGCAACGGTTTCCGCTACTCAATGGGTGCTGCAATTCTCGATCTGGAAGATCCATCGAAAGTATTGTATCGCACGCAGCCATATTTACTAGCTCCTGCAGCGCCATACGAACTGGCCGGCGATGTTCCGAATGTTGTGTTCCCTTGTGCCGCACTTAGCGACGGTGAGAAAATAGCTGTTTATTACGGTGCTGCCGACACGGTTGTAGGAATGGCATTTGCTTACCAGCAAGAACTTATTGATTTTATTAAGGAGAATTCCATCTAAAACGAAGTTCACGCAAAGACGCGAAGGTTTCGCAAAGCACGCTGAGAAAAATAATGAAACATGATGATGCTCTCACTAAGAGTGAGGGCATCAATATTTTCGGGGATCACCTTCAATACGTTTTTCTTGTATAAAATATACCTTGCTGGAATCAGGCACTGCAACCGGCATATTCCAGTAATTTCCCGAAGGTTTTACAACCGGCATATTATCACCCAAAGCCATAAATAGGTCTGTTTTTGATTTTAAAAATGGATTGTCGACTGTATTTTCTTTGTTATCAGCCAAAACCAGAGATTGAGGGATCTGGTTTTCCAATTTTAATTGGGGTGAAATTGTTAAATAATCAGGTTGCTGCTGTTTCTGAAAATCATCAAATTCAATACGCGGAAGTGGTTTTATGGCGTACTCATTTTGACTTAATGAAGTAAAACTCAAACAACAAACAAACATCAAAATAACTGTTGTCTTCATATCTTTAATTTTGCTTTAGCAAGTTAACAAAGAGCACTTTAAATAACTAAGCAATTGTGGTTTTTAACATTTGCAGTACTTCATCCTTCACACATACTTTCCAAAAGTATTTTTGGGCAAAAATCTGATACTTTACTCTCCTTTTATCGCCTTCAAAACCAAAGGTGTTAAATCCTCGCTTTCGGGCGAGATATAAGCCACGTTTCCGGCACTAACATCAAGTACATAGGTAAAGTTTTGCGCACCGGCAATGTTGCTGATTTCCTGGTTAATTTGTTTGTAAATAGGCTGAATAAGCTCCATGTTGCGGTTTTGCAACTGTTGCTGTGCGGTTTGGTTGTAGGTCTGTATTTTTTGCGACTGCTCCAAAATTTCGTTTTGCCGCGTTTGTTTTACAAAATCAGAATAGGTAGCGCTTTCGGCTTCAAACTTTTCTATGGCAGCCTCATGCTCTGCAATCATTTCTTCGTAAATCTCCTGCATGTCTTTTGATTCTTTTTCTATAACCGTTTGAAGACTATCAAGCATTGGGTGTTTTTGCACCAGCTCCTGGATATTTACATGACCGATTTTCAGAGGATTTTGTGCGTTTGTAAGCGTGGCAACACAAAGAATTACCACAGCAGTTAAGAGAAACTTTATTTTCATAGTTTATAATTTAAGATTTTGAGCAAAGATGATTGAATTATTGTCCCAATACAGCTAAAAGAAGTTAAACCTGTTTGCCCCAATAGTTAACAAACCAAAAGAGTTGAAGCCGATTCTTAAATTATGTTTCTAATCTTAAAAATTGTGTAATAAAGAAAGTTCTTGAAGTTGACTTTCCCTGTAGCAGAGCCAGGTGGCATCACGCCAACATCATTTCAGCTAAATCACTGCAACCAAATTTTCTTTATTTCACCCCTCTGTCATCCGTCAGCTGAAGAATGTCATCTCCCCTCAATGAGGGAGAAAAAGCGGAACCCCATGGCAAAGCCAGTGGGAATTATTAGACAAAAAAAAGGGCGGAAAACCGCCCTTCAATATTTTATATGTGGAAAATCTTAATTTGCAGGTTTTTCGAATAGAGCATCGTCAATTGGCTCATCTAATTTTATTTCTTCCATTACCACCGACTGTTTACCCATTGGCATTTCAATCTCAATTTTGTTGGCCATTTTAATACCATTCAAATCTTTATATTCTACCATTCTGGTTACAATATCCATGGTTTGACCCATTGCTTCTGCTCTCGATTCCACTTTCGAAACCAAATAATCGCTGGCATTGATATAATAGGTTTGAACAACTCCATCCTTATCGGTAAGTTTCAGTTTGTATGCTTCAGCGCCATCAACATCAACTTTGCCCAGCATTTCAATGCTACTCCCTTTTGCTTTGTAGTTGTACAGGGCACCTTCCATATCGGCCTGGCTCATTGCTTGTTTTAACTGGTCGCCTTCCAGATCCTGAGCACCCGCTCCCATCATCGGGTTAATCATCCATCCATGTTCGCCATCGTAAGCGCTGGTAGTTTTTTGTCCCATCATTTCCATATCAACACGGAACTTGTTGGGTTTTTTTACTTTTATTTCCATGGGCATTTCCATTCCCATTACATTTACTTTTGCTTTAACATTGAATGTTTTTACATCGGCCATTTTGTCCAGGCCATTGGCTTTGTAGTAACTATCCAATACATTGTCGAGTGATTGTGCTTGTGTGCTGATTAATGCAAAAAGCATTAAGGCGGCTAATAAAAAGGTACGTTTCATTTTGATTATGTTTTATAAAATTAAGTGCTAACAATTAATACCACTAAAGTACAAATTATTACAATCGGATTCAAAAGGGGTATTAAAAATAAATTTCGGCAATTATATTGGCATAATCCACACCTCTTTCAATTAGCATATCGCGCACTTCCACAACCATTAACGCCTTTCCGCAGAGGTAATATTTTACATCGGGCAATTCCGTCAGGTTCTCCAGATAATCGGTAACCCTTCCGGGAAAAACGTCACACGATTGTTCCTGCGAGCAGCAACGAACATAATTTTTTCCCATCGACCACTCCAGTTCATCCTCGAAATAAAACTGGTTTAAATGCCGAACTCCGTGTATAAGTGTTTTATTCTCAGAAATTCCCGAGCGGTACATGGCATAAAAAGGAGCAATTCCGGTTCCGGTGGCAATCCACCAGGCCGGCTCGCTGGTTCCCAGAAAACTACCGTAGGGTTCCGATACATACAAAATATCTCCCGGAATCATGGCTGCCATTTTGGGGGTTAAAAAACCATCGTCTTTAATGTTGAACAGGATTCGGATCTCATCCTCCTGGTTGCCGCTGCAAATGCTGTAAATACGCGGTGCGTGATCGGTGTCGACGCCGATTTTTACCACTTGCCCGGGCAAAAAATCCGAATTCCGTTTAAAAGATATCACATGCACTCCGGGCGATATCTCTTCATTATTGGTTATTACCTGCTTTACTAATGGTGCTTCTTTTTTTGCTCTTGCTGACATTATATTCAAATAGAAAAACTAAAGCATCGTAACAAAGCATTTGGCTAATTGTTTCGGAAAGTGAATGTTACCACAAGCGGATCATCAACTCCGGTAAGCATATTATTTACCCGGTAATAAACATCCAGGTTGTTGGCATTTGCCACCTCATCCGAATTGCCGCTTAAACTCAGTGCCGAAACATGATGCGCTTTCAATTTAATCGTTTCCGGAGCATCGAAACCCACACCGGGCTGAACCAGCTCCAGTTCGTAATCTAGATCCGAATTATTGGAGATTTTTACCACTCTCGATTCTTTGTTTCTAAGTTTTATCGGCTTGGTATCGTATTTTAACGACCCGAAAAAAAGCGGCTCCAGGTATTCAGAACGGCCGACAATGGTATTGTCAAAATAAACAGCAGTTCGTCCATCGAACAAAGCTTCTTTAATTCCACCAATAGTACGGCTTTTTGCAAAAACAAGGGTAAGCGGCCGGTGTCCGTCGTTAACATCCATTGGCCCGTGCACATCGGAATTTCCCAACATGGTTAGTTTCTTTTCGTTCGCCCATACCAGGGCTTCCGGGCAAAACTCCCAGTTATAAACTTCAATTCCGTGCAACATATCATTTTCGAAAAAGTAGGAATGTTCGTCCCACCACAAAACCGAGTCGGGTTGCTGTGCATCCCAGCACGGATGATTCCACATAAGAAATGCACCTTGATCGCGTGCCTCTTTTACAGCATCCTGCGCATCATCCAGTTCCAGTAAATTGGCATTTTTTATAAACAATGCATTTAAGTGTCCCGGCGGCATACTGCGCGTAATTTCTGCTCCTTTAATCAGCAAAATTTCTGATTGATCGGCCAATGGTTTTGCCAAATCGTACGAACGGTTGTGATCGGCCACCACATCAATCGAATGCGGCCGATATTCGATGTGATCGGTAATTGAAATGGCATCCAGCCCCTCATTCCAGGCTTCTTCAATACGAACAGTTGGCCATACAGTACCATCAGAAAATACGGTGTGCATGTGCAAATCGCACTTTAGTGTTTGGTAACCACTAATATTCGGAATGTTAATTATTCGTCGTGCCTGCGCAAAAAGTACCCCGCTGCTAACAACTAGCAATACAATTATAAACCCAAATTTTTTCATCATGCCGGAAGATTTTATGTAAATGTATCCGATTATAAATATCATCGAAAGTAATTAACATTAAAATATTATCATATTAATTTTTTATGAATTGTAAATGAATGGTTAAATTTAGGAGAATTAACACATTCTTTTTAATTTTTTTAAAAAGAAGCTTGTTTCATATTTAAAATATTCTGATTTTTGCACCAACAGTTATGGAAAAACTATTTAAAACCACAGGAAATCAAAGTCAGGCAGTTGAACAAAAAAAGATTGCCCAGAAAAAACAGATTCTTCGTTCAATCTATTTCAACGGGCCACTTTCAAATTCCGACCTTGCCCGCCAAATAAAATTAAGTACACCAAAAATAAACAGCTTATTACTCGAGCTTATTGAAGACCAACTGGTAACCGAATTAGGACGTGGCGACTCGAGTGGTGGCCGGCGCCCCAATATTTACGGGCTTGTTGAAAACGGTTTTTATGTAGTTGGAATAACTATAAATGTGGCCCGTACAATTATTTCCATTTTCAACAGCTGTAACCAGGAGGTTAGCGGCCCGCATTATTTCCCCATAAAAATGTCGTCGGACATTAACATTTTTAACCAGGTAAATGCCGAACTGGAAAAGGTTATTCAAGACAGCAATATCAACCGTGAAAAAATTCTGGTGGCCGGACTTGAATTACCGGGTTTGATCAACCAAAAAGAAGGCATTAACCAAACGTATTTCCCGGAAGAAAAAGACCTGTTTTCGAAACTGCAGAATATATTCGGAATACCGGTTTTTATTAGTCACGATGCCAAATTACGCACCTTTGCCGAACAGTATTTTGGACTGGCAAAAGGCAAGAAGAACGTGTTGATGCTGCAAGCCGACTGGGGATTGGGACTGGGTATAATTATTAATGGAAAATTGTACACCGGAAAATCGGGTTACTCGGGCGAATTTGGCCACCTGCCACTGGCCGATAACGGAGTACTTTGTGTGTGCGGAAAGCAGGGCTGTTTGGAAACCATTGTTTCGGCCAACGCCATTGCACGCCAGGCCCGCGAAGGAATTGAGCAAGGCCATTCGTCGCTGATAAAAGAACTTGTAAAAGACGATTTAAACAAAATAGATATCTCAACAGTTATTCAGGCTGCCAACTCCGGCGACCAGTTTGCCATTTCGCTCTTCTCGGAAGTAGGAAAATGGCTGGGACGAGGAATGGCTTATCTGATTCAGATTTTTAATCCTGAGTTGATCATTATTGGTGGACAAGTTGCCGTGGCAAGTCAGTTTATTCTGGCACCTATACAACAGGCCATTCATACATTTAGTAACCGCGACATAAGCAACGAAACCCAAATTCAGTTTTCGGAACTGGGAACCAAAGCCGGAACGATGGGAGCAGCAGCTTATGCGCTGGAAAGAATATCAAAAAAATAAAATATGACAGTCAATTTTACAAAGGTTGAAGAAGCATTTTTCGAAGAAACAAAGTCAAAGAAAATTTCGACCAGAATTCCGTATATCACCACTGAAAGTTTCCCAAAGCTGGGGCTGCTTTCGGCATTAAGCTTTTTAGAGTGGGCAAGTAAAAACCCTAAGGGTGTAGCCTGTTTACCAACCGGGAAAACGGCGCAGTATTTTCTGGATTTCACCCATCTTTTGCTTGATAACTGGAATAACAAGAAAGGAAAAGACTTTTTGGAGAAATATGGTTTAGCCGATGTAAAAAAGCCTGATCTGAGCGAGCTCTCCTTTGTACAAATGGGCGAGTTTTTCCCCATTAACCCGGAGCAACACAACAGCCTTTACAACTACGCACAAAAACAATACATTGAAGGTTTAGGCTTTAAAAAAGAAAATGCCCTGCTCATTAATTCCGAAGACATTAAACTGGCAGAAGGCAAACATTATTCCGAGATCTTCCCGGATTATAAGATCGATCTGTCTTTACGTTACCGCGAAGCAAAAACACATCAGGAGCAATTGCAACAAGAATCGATTTTTAATATCGATAACTGGTGTACAGCTTACGAAAATAAGATTCGCCAAAAAGGTGGAATCGGCTTCTTTTTAAGTGGTATTGGCCCCGATGGATTGATCGCATTCAATACACGCGGATCTGATCATTTTTCATCAACACGTTTAACCGAAACAAACTTTGAAACGCAAGCCATAACGGCTGCCGATTTGGGTGGAATTGAAGTATCGAAAAACCGCCTGGTTATTACCATCGGTTTGGGTACACTTACTTTTAATCCGGATAACAAAGCAATTGTTTACGCCGCCGGTGAAGCCATTGCCGACACCATCAAAGCGTCGTTGGAAAAAGAACCTTCAGTAACGTATCCGGCAACAGCTCTGCAAAAATTAAAAAATGCCCGTTTTTACCTTACCGATGGTGCAGCGGTGACGTTGGAAGATAGTATCGAGTATTTCTACACCGGTACACCGTGGAACCACCAGAAAACTGAACGCGCAGTTATTGAGCTCTGCAAAAAGATAAACAAGTTTGGCTCGAAATTGGATTTGGAAGACCTGAAAGCCGACAAATACTGTAGTATGATTCCTGGTCTGAATGAAAACACGGTTCAGTCGGTTATCGATTCTATTTTGGAGAAACTGCAAAAAGGAATGCAAAAAGAGGTGAACCAGGTGTATTATCACACCGGCCCGCACCACGACGATATTATGCTTGGCATTATGCCATCAACCAACCGCCAGTCGCGCGATGCAAGCAATGAGCTCCATTTTTCGGTAGCAACTTCGGGATTTACAGCGGTAACAAATACCTTTTTGTACAATGTGCTGGTTGACACTAAAGACCTGATCAACCAGGGTAAAATTGAAATGATCAATTTCCCCGACTTTTTTAAAGACGGGCACAAATACAAGTGGGACAAAGACATTTACCACTACCTCGACAACATTGCAGCGCAGGATGAAGAAGAAAAACGCCGTGGAGTTTGCCACCGTGTAGTACGTGCGCTGGTTTTAATCTGGGGAATTAAAAACGAAGAAGAACTTCGTGAAACGATTTTCGAGGTACTCTCCAGTCTGAGAAATACTTACGATGGCGGAAAAAATCCTCCAAAAATTCAGAAGCTGAAAGGAATGATCCGTGAGTTTGAAGAGGAACTGGTTTGGGCGCACTACGGCATTATGGTGAAAAACGTTCACCACCTGCGTTTGGGCTTTTACTCGGGCGAATCGAACTACGACAAAGACATTCTTCCTATTCTGGAGGACTTCCGGAAATACAAGCCAACAGTTATTAGTTTGGCAATGGATCCGCAGGGAAGCGGCCCCGACACGCACTACAAAGTGCTGATGGCAATTGCAAAAGCAGTTGAAGACTGGAGCAAAGAAGAAGACCTGAGCAAGCTGCGAATTGTTGGTTACCGTAATGTGTGGTTTAAATACAACCCGTGGGATGTTGAAGTGATCGTTCCGGTTTCGTTAAACTCGCTGGCAACACTGGGTAAATCATTCTCGGAATGCTACATTACGCAGGTAAATGCATCGTTCCCGAGTTACCAGCTGGATGGTAAATTCAGCGACCTTACGCAACGTGTTTGGTTCGATCAGCACAAACAAATACAACTGCTGTTGGGTAAAAACTTTTTCTACCAAAACGAATCGCCACTGCTACGCGCTACTCACGGAGTAATTTACCACCGCGAATTAACAGTTGAGCAATTCCTTGAAGAAGCCCAGAAACTGGGAAAAGCAACGGAAAATATACTTTAAAAACCAGAATATAATGAAACTAGTAATTCATAATAACTACGATGGATTAAGCATTTGGGCTGCCAACCATATTGCCGAGAGAATTTGTGATTTTAATCCATCGGCAGAAAAACCATTTGTGCTGGGTTTACCAACCGGATCAACGCCGCTGGGAACCTACAAAGCACTGATCGACTTGTACAAACAAGGAAAAGTAACGTTTAAAAACGTGGTTACTTTTAACATGGACGAATACGTGGGCATTGCCGAAGATCATCCGGAAAGCTACCACAGTTTTATGTTCGAAAACTTTTTTAATCACATCGATATTCCAAAAGAAAACATCAATATTCTTGACGGAAATGCCAAGGACTTAGATGCTGAATGCGAACGTTACGAAGCCAAAATTGAATCGTACGGAGGTATTGAATTGTTTATGGGCGGAATGGGCGCCGATGGTCACCTGGCATTTAATATTCCGGGATCGTCGATTCAGTCACGCACGCGTTTGGTTGATTTGAACTACGACACGATTGTGGCCAACTCGCGTTTTTTCGATAACGATTTAAACCAGGTGCCAAAACAGGCTTTAACAGTTGGTGTGCAAACAGTACTCGACTCGAAAGAAGTATTGGTTTTGGTGAACGGCTACAAAAAAGCCCGCGCACTGCAAAATGTAGTGGAAAACGGAATTAACCACATGTGGACATTGTCGGCGCTGCAAATGCACCCGAATGGCATTATTGTTTGCGACGAAGATGCCACAATGGAACTAAAAGTAGGTACGGTAAAGTATTTTAAAGAATCAGTTTAACTAACTGGATCCCAACAAAATAAAACTGCCCGCCTGATGATTCAGAGCGGGCAGTTGTTTTATATTTTTTCTGTGGATAGTTTCCAAAATCCACTACGCTACTCACTTGCAGATCTTTTTCGGACGGGCTTAATAACCACCTCCTGTTCGCACTGCGGGCAAATATAAATTTCGCATCCGGTGCAGGCAAAACAATTACTGCACGTGCGCGGAACATCGAGATTCGAGAACTGAAAATTACAGTATGAACAGGTGTATATTTTTTCCTTTTTGGGTGCAAACATTACACAAACGTTTTAACCAAACGAAGTATTCCGAAAATAATAACCAGCGTAAAAATGATAGCGGCTCCCGAAGGAATATTCAGGAAGTAGGAAATAAACAAACCGGCTATTGTGCCCACAAAAGCAAACAACGACGAATACACCAGCAGGCGTTTAAAATCGTTGGTGAATAAATTGGCTGTTGCCTGCGGTATGGTCAGCAACGACAAAATAAGAATGATACCCACTACCCTGATATTCAACACAACGGTTAGTGCAATGAGCACCATTATGAGGTAATTAAACAAAGCCACCGGCAAACCTGCTGTGCGTGCAAACTCTTCGTCGAAAGCGATGTAAAGGATTTTACGCAGAAATACGGCAAAGAATAGTACAATTACCGAGTTCAGCATAAACATCCACCAAAGCTCGGAAGTAGTTACCGTAAGAATATTCCCGAACAGGTAGCTCATCAGGTTTGGTGTATATCCGGGAGTAAGGAAAACAAAAATAATTCCCAGCGCCATTCCCAGCGACCACCAAATGGCAATGGAAGAATCTTCCCTGATTTCGGCTACTTTGGTAAAAAACTGAATGCCCAAAGCCGATAAAACAGCAAAAAGCACGGCCCCCAGCAAGGGGTTAAAGCCGAGGAAAAATGCCAAGCCGATTCCGCCAAACGAAGCGTGCGTTATTCCGCCACTAATAAACACAATACGCCGCGAAACGATGTAAGCCCCAATAATTCCGCACGAGATACTGGCAAACACGGCAGCCAAAAAGGCTTTCTGAAAAAAATCGTATGAAAATAATTCTATTATCGCGTTCATATTAATGATGATGGTGCTTTAAAACGGTATGCGGAATTTCGCCATGCGAGATGATTTGAATCGGGCAATTATAATTGGCCAGCTGCTCTTGCGAAATTACGTTACTCGGGTGATAATGCAGGTACTTATTTACACAGGCAATAGATTTTACGCAGCTCGTTATGGTACCCACATCGTGCGACACCAAAAGTATGGCAAGCTCTTCGTTTAACTTCTCCAACTTTTCGTAAAGTTCGCCTTCAAAACGGTTATCCACAAAAGTATCCGGCTCATCAAGGATGAGCAATTTAGGATCGCTTAACAAAGCACGGCATAAAAACACACGTTGCATTTGCCCGCCCGACAATTCGCCAATGGCTTTGTTCCGAATACCGGCAACACCCATTTCTTCCAGCAATGCTTCCGCTTTATCTTTTGCAATGCTCTTGGCATTTTGGCGATTTTGCATAATACCACCCGAAAGTACCACATCGAAAACAGTGATCGGGAATTTCCGGTCAATATGTCGTACCTGTGGCAAGTAGCCAATTGGTTTTTTCCGGCCGCTCATTTCTTTCGAGAAATGTATTTTCCCCGATTCCGGTCTCTTTAATCCCAGAATAGCTTTTAGAAGTGTTGTCTTACCTCCTCCGTTGGGCCCGATAACTCCCAGAAAATCGTTCTCCCGAATTTCGAGATCGACATTTTCCAGCACCGGCACCTTATCGTAAGCAACCGTCAGATTTTCTATTTTAATTAACGGATCCATTAAAAATTATCGATCAGAATTTGAGTCATAGTTCTCAGGTTTTCTTCCCACTCAGGTTTAAGCGGCGCCACCTGCATGATTTTACCTCCAATTTCATCGGCAAAAACGCGGGCATGTTCCCGGTCGAATTCGCTTTGAATATAAATAACTTTTATGCCTTCTGACTTGGCAATGTCAACCACTTCGCGCAAGTGTTGCGGCGTTGGCTCTTTTCCGCCGGTTTCAAGCGAGTACTGCTCTAAACCATATTCGCGGGCATAGTACGAAAGGCTCGGGTGAAAAACGATAAATTTTCGTCCGGCGTAATCTTTTAACTGATTTTTAAGATCGATATGGAGCTGATCACATTCTTTCACAAAACGCATGTAATTGGCCTTGTAATCACCTGCCTTTTCGGGTTTTAATGCCGAAAGTTCATCGAGAATTACTTTTGCCATTTGTTTTACCATAACCGGCGACAGCCACACGTGCGGATCAACACCATCAATATGCACATGGTCGCCGTGTTGCTCCATTTTGTCGGCAATCAAATCCAGTCCTTCCGAAATATTTACCACCTTCATTTTGGTATTGGCCTGCTTAATTTTATCGGCCCACGAATGTTCGAAACCAATGTAACCAATACGAAACCAAACAGCCGAACGCGAAATATCTTTCAATTGAGAGGGCAAAAGTGTATAGGCTGCCGGGCTCGATCCGGGTGGAATAAGCAGGTTTATTTCAAAATCATCGCCCGCAATTTTCTCGACAAACGTTTTTTGTGGTAAAATACTCACAGTAACAACGTCGGCCGCGGCACTCTTATCTGATTTCTTTTGGTTCCCGCACGATGCAAACAACGTAGCCACAACCAATAAAAGGATTATTCTCTTCATCAATGTATTTTTTAGTGTCTCATTTTAACAATGTTCCACAAATTTAGTTTTATGTTTTGGAATAAATAAATTGAACTCAGCTAAATGCTTTTTAACCCGCTATTCTTTTGGCGGAACGGGGTCGTAACCATGCGTTCCCCACGGATGGCATTTTGAAAGTCGCCTGACAGTAAGCACAAATCCTTTGAACGGACCATGGATTTTTATGGCCTTTACTGCATACTCCGAACATGTGGGAACGTGCCGGCACGATGCCGGAGTAAGTGGCGATATTCCGTATTTGTAAATATAAATCGGAATTAAAAGTATCCACCCCAAAAACTTCAGAATTGCTTTACCAATTGTTTTCATAATTATCAAGAAACAAAGGTAAGATTAAAATTCATCGTTGATTGGCGTTCTGAAATTCAGATTCATCTTAAAAAACGTTAAAGCTTAATTGAATTCAAAATAAATAGCCATAAACCGATGTCCGGCTCCCTTCCAATTGCATAATATTTTTAATTTTGCTAACACACAGAAAATGCAGATAAAATCTAAATTAATAAGCTTAATAAAAAATGAAAAAAGTAGCAATTGGAGTTGATATTGGCGGAACAAATACTGCCATTGGCGTAGTTGACGCGGAAGGACATGTGATGGTTAAAGACAATATTTCTACACCATCGCATGGCGATATCGACCAATACATCTCAGATTTGGCAGCAGCCATTAAAGAACTGATCAAATCAGTAAAGTTATTGAATGAGAATTTAGAAGTAGTTGGAATAGGAATTGGCGCTCCAAATGGTAATTACTACAGCGGAACAATTGAATATGCTCCAAACTTATCGTTTAAAGGAGTGGTTCGTTTAGTTGAATTACTTCGTGCACACTTCCCTGAAATGGAAGCACTTGCACTTACAAACGATGCAAATGCAGCAGCCATTGGCGAAATGATTTACGGTGGTGCCAAAGACATGAAAAACTTTGTAATGTTCACCCTTGGTACCGGTGTTGGTAGCGGTATTGTTGTAAATGGCGACCTGGTATACGGAAATGATGGTTTTGCCGGAGAATGTGGTCACACCACACTTATTCCTGGCGGACGTTTGTGCGGATGTACAGCGCTGGGCCACTTAGAGGCTTATTGCTCGGCTCCAGGAATGAAACGTACTGCTTTTGAATTGATGGTTCAGTACAACGCAACCGACAGTATTCTGGCCGACAAATCGTTTAACGAGCTGGACTCGAAAATGATTTACGACGCTGCTGAAAAAGGCGACAAAATTGCTTTGGAGGTATTTGAAAAAACAGGTGCATGGTTAGGACAAGGTTTGGCTGACACCGTTCACCACCTGAGCCCTGAAGCAGTATTCCTGTTTGGCGGACCAACTGCTGCCGGTGATTACATTTTCAAACCAACCAAAAAGCACATGGAAAAACACTTGCTTCCTATCTTTAAAGATAAAATCAAGATTCTTCCATCGGAATTAAAGCCTGGTGATGCAGCTATTGTTGGAGCCAGCGCACTGGCCTGGAAAGAGCTTGAAAAATAAAAAGTATATCCTTATAAAATCGAAAGCGGACCATTATGGTTCGCTTTTTTTTGCTTTAAATCTTCATTCGGAATTGTATCTTTAAGCAATGATAAGATTCGTCCACATCCTTCTCTTTCTTTACATTTCCGTCAATGCCATTGCGCAGGAGAATGAACTGTTCATCTCAGACAAAATAGCACTAGAAGAAAGTCGGAATTTTGTGCTGAAATCGAATTTTATCGAGAGCCAAAATTACAGCCTTACCGACTTTATCTATCAGCGGATGGAATGGCAGGTCGATCCGGCGGTTCGTTACATTTCCGGGAAAGTTACCACCCACTTTAAGAGCCAAACGGGCTTACTGAACACAGTTGAATTTGATCTTTCAGATTCCTTAACTGTCGATTCGGTTATAATCAGAAATAAAACCGCCACATTCACCCATCAGAATAATAAACTTGAAGTTGATCTGCCTGAATCTCTTTTGCCCGATCAGCTTGATTCTGTTTCGGTTTTTTATCAAGGAGTTCCTCCAACATCAGGTTTTGGTTCTTTTGAAACCAGTTTTCACGGCAGTGAATTTACACCGGTTTTATGGACTCTTTCGGAACCGTATGGTGCTTTGGAATGGTGGCCCTGCAAGCAGTCGCTGGCCAATAAAATCGACTCGATTGATGTGATTGTTACCACACCAAAAAAGTATAAAACAGCAAGTAACGGCATATTGGTTTCCGAGCAATTAAGCGATACCACCAGAACCATGCACTGGGAACACCGTTTTCCGATTGCAACCTATTTGGTTGCGATTGCAGTGACTGATTATGAACGCTATTCGGATTACCTGGAAACGGGAAATGGCGACTCCATTGAAATCCTGAATTACGTTTATCCCGAGGATCTTGAAGATGCCAAAAGCAAAACTCCGGTAACTGCCGAAATTATGCAATTTTACCAAAACCTTGTTGGAGATTATCCTTTTGCGGCCGAAAAATATGGCCACGCGCAGTTTGGCTGGGGCGGCGGAATGGAGCATCAAACCATGAGTTTTATGGGGAATTTTGGTTTCGGATTGATAGCCCATGAACTGGCCCATCAGTGGTTTGGCGATTACATAACGCCGGGATCGTGGCAGGATATATGGCTAAACGAAGGATTTGCTACCTACTTAACCGGACTATCGTACGAAAATATTGAAACCAACTGGTGGCCGGTGTGGAAACAAGTGTATTCCGACCAGGTAAAACAGCAGCCCGATGGTTCAGTTTATGTTGCCGATACCACATCAGTGGCGCGCATTTTTAGCAGTCGCTTATCGTATGCAAAAGGAGGCTATTTACTGCACATGTTGCGTTGGGTAATTGGTGATGATGCCTTTTTTCAGGGTCTGAAAAACTATTTCAACGATCCGGCAGTTGCCAATGCTTTTGCCCGCTCCGAAGATGCGATAACCCATTTTGAGCAGGTAGCCGATACCAGCCTTGCTGAGTTCTTTAACGACTGGTTGTATGGCGAAGGTTATCCGGTTTATTCGGCCAGTTTTAAACCGGGTGACGAAGGAAAAACCTTGATAACGCTGAGTCAAACTACAACGCATCAATCGGTTGATTTTTTCGAAATGCCGGTGCCTGTGCGCTTATTCAATGCCGGTCGCACCGATTCGCTCGATGTTAGACTGAATCACACCAGCAACCAACAACAATTTATCGTCGACACCGAATTCCATGTTGCAGAAATGGTGATTGATCCTGATCTCTGGCTAATTTCTGAAACACAGGAGATTGTTGGTGTTCCGGTAGAAACCAATACCCAAACCATAGAAATCTTCCCCAATCCGGCTACCACTGAAATCAGCTTACGAATTTCTTCGTCGATGAAAATCACTGGCATCCGTATTTTCGATATGAACGGTGCGGAAGTAAAACATTTCGCCATAAATCCGAATAAAATAAATATCACCGGCCTCGTTCCCGGAATATATCTGCTAAAAGCCGAACTGGCTGACGGAACTTTTCAAGACCGTTTTATCAAACACTGAAGCTACCAGTTGAACTTGATGGTTTGAACCAGATCAGGATGTAAACTTAAGGGCACCGGACTAATGCCGGCAACACTTTCAACCAGCTGCTTTTCTTCGTCGGTATAGTTTTTTGCCGGAAAAGTAAATTCCACAACCACCTCGGCTACACGTCGCGGATCGGAAGCCATTATTTTCGTTACATCAACCTGAGTTCCCTCAATATCAATTCCGTTATCGCGGGCTTTTATTCCCATAATGGTCATTATACAACTTCCCAAAGCCGTTGCCAGCAGGTCGGTTGGCGAGAAATATTCTCCTTTTCCACGATTATCAGTCGGCGCATCAGTTATCACTTTGTTACCCGATTGCAGGTGCTCATTTTCGGTGCGTAACTCGCCCAGGTAAATGGTTTTTATCGTTGTCATACCCTATCAATTTATTTGGTTTAAAGATAAAGCATTTTGAACAATCCGGATTTTACTACCGCAGATTCATTCTATTTTCATACATTCGTGTTACGAATATTAAAATTAGTATTACCATGGCCGTTTCCAGGTTTGGCGTTTCGTTAGATGAAGAACTCCTTGAAGCTCTCGACAAGTATGTTGATGACAATGCATTTGCCAACCGTTCGCGCGCTATCCGTCACCTTATCGAAAAGAATTTAGTGGAGGAAAAGTGGAAATGTGATAACATTGTGGCCGGTGCAGTTATCATTGTCTTCAACCACGAAAAAAAGGATATACTAAAGAAATCGGCCGAGATTCAATACGAACACAAGGAGTTTATTCTTTCGTCGCAGGGCTTTTATTTAAACGAGTTGAATTACATGGAAATTATTGCTGTTAAAGGTCCCTCGCGAAAACTAACTGAAATTTCAGAGCAGCTCATTAGCCTGAAAGGGATACAGCATGGAAAATTGGTAATGAGTAAAGCCGAATAATTTTTTTGGCCAAATGGTAACACGATTAAATTAATACGTAACACAATAAACTTAAATAATGCGAATATTTATCTTCAGTTTTTTCATCCTACTAATCGCTCAAGGAATTGCAAGTGCACAAATGCACTTTGAAACCAACGACACCATAACAATTAACGAAGTGGTGGTTACCGGAACTCAGGTTCAGGTAAACCGCAACAATGTTCCAATGGCTGTTTCGGTTGTTAACCGCACTCAAATTGAGGAAAGTGATGAGTCGGCACTGCTACCGATTTTAAATGGCCGGGTGCCGGGTTTGTTTGTTACCGAACGTGGTGTTACCGGTTTTGGTGTGGCAGCCGGATCAGCAGGACAGATTTCAATTCGCGGAATTGGCGGCAGTCCAACCACCGGCGTTTTAATGCTCATTGACGGGCACCCGCAGTTTATGGGGATTATGGGGCATCCTCTTCCCGATTCATACGTGGCCTCGGATGTTGAACGCGTGGAGGTAATTCGCGGACCTGCGTCGATTCTGTACGGATCGAATGCAATGGGTGGTGTAATCAACATTATCACAAAAAAACAGGATACCGAAGGTGTTAACAGCAATGCCCGCATCTCTTACGGATCGTACAACACCCAGAAATACATGGGATCAGTGGGTTTCAAAAAGGATAAGTTTAGCGTATTTATTTCAGGAAATCATGACCAGACCGATGGCCACCGCCCCAATTCTGATTTTAAAATAACCAACGGATACCTGAAACTGGGTTACCAGATCAGCAAGCATTTTGATGCTGCAGCGGATTTTAGTGTGGCTGCTTTTGATGCATCTGATCCCGGTCCTGACACCCTGAATGCTTCGGCTGGAGAAACAATAGATATTTTGCGTGGCTACGGATCGTTTTCGTTGCGAAATAACTTTGAAAAAGCATCGGGAGCACTGAAGCTTTTCTATAACTTTGGGGAACACGAAATCACTGATGGTTTCCATTCCAACGACCATAATTACGGATTAAATCTGTACGAAACCTTTCAGCTTTTTGAGGGAAACAAGCTTACCGCCGGAATCGACTTGATGAATTATGGCGGGGATGCTGAAAATACTTTTGCCATGGGTGGAAAGGGACTGACTTTTGCCGATACTACCATTACCGAACTTGGTGCCTACCTGTTTTCACAACAAAACATTGGCGAAAAACTAATCATCAACGCTGGTCTTCGTTTCCATAACCACAGCGAATATGGTTCGGTATGGATTCCATCGCTTGGGTTTGCCCATTCATTCTCGTCTTCTACCACATGGAAAGGAACCATTTCAAAAGGCTTTAGAAGCCCTACAATGCGCGAACTGTTTATGTGGGGGCCCAATCCCAATCTCGACCCGGAATCGATCTGGAATTACGAAACAGGCGTAATGCAAACCTTTTTCAATGGTACGATGCGAACTGAACTTACCGCCTTTTTGGTTAAAGGCGATAACCTGATTGTTAATACAGGTCAGCCAAACGGATATCAGAATACCGGAGAGGTTTCAAACAAAGGAATCGAGTTCTCGCTGGATGCATCACCAACAAAAGCACTGACATTGAATGCAACATACAGTTATACCAATATGAAAAATCCGGTTTATGCTACGCCGGAACATCACCTGTTCCTAAATGCATCATACCGCATGAAAAAGCTGCTGCTGGTAGCCAATATACAACATGTGTCGGGTTTGGATAACGACCCAACGCCGGTTACCAACCAGGAAAGCTACACATTGGTGAATGCAAAGGCAAGCTACAACCTTACAAAAAATGTAAAACTATATGTTAGCGGAGAAAATCTGTTGAGTACGGATTATGCGGTAAACCGCTATTATACCATGCCAGAAGTTACCGTATTCGGCGGATTGAGTTTGATGTTCTGAAAAGAGAATTAGAGAAATACCTGAGAAGTAAGTTTATTCCTGGATACTGCGACGGCCACCCAAATCATCGCGGAAAGAGGTTCTTACGCACCGGAATCCGACATACGATTTTGCTGTGTCTTGGTACTCAAAAGTTCGCGTACCCGACTGTATGAAATAGGCAATGTCTTTCCACGATCCTCCCCGTACAACCTTCCGTTTCATTACGGCCGGATCGTCGGGACGGGCATTGTACTGAATTTCCGGATTATAATCATCAATGGCTTCGTAGCCTCCTTCAAAAAAAGCTGTTGATGTCCACTCGGCAACATTACCCGCCATATCGTAAACGCCGTAAGGATTAGGATCGAATAAACCCACTTTCATCGCTGTTGTGGTAGTCGGACTATCGGCAACATAATTTCCGCGCAATGGCTTAAAATTGGCCACAAAACACCCGTCAACACTTCGGGTGTAATAACTTCCCCACGGATACATTGTGTTGTGCATACCGCCGCGTGCTGCAATCTCCCACTCGCTTTCAGTTGGCAGGCGGTATTCGTGTGCCGGCGCTTCATCAGAACGGGTAAAGGCAAAATCCTGTAATTTATTACGCCAGTTACAAAATGCCCGTGCCTGATCCCATGTTACTCCAACAACCGGATAGTCATCAAATCCAACGTGCGAAAAATATTTGATTGTGAATGGCTCATTGTAAGTGTAGGCAAAATCTCTGATCCAACACAGCGTATCGGGATAAACAGGAACCGATTCGTGCATTAAAAATGAACTGCGGTTTGCAATCGGTACTACCTCTCCATCTGAGTTTACAACAGAACCTTCATAACGTTGCGTTTCATAATTATAGGCGTTACTGCGTTTTGCGGCTTGTTTATAGTCTACCCAGTAATATTCGTAAACGAGCTTACGGGTATCAATTTCCTTTTTATAACCAAAACGTTCGTATTCCGGCAAATACAGTTCTTCCATGGCCATTTGATACTCCGGGTCATCCCATTCAATTCGTTCTTCCCAGTTTATTTCCGGCTCTTCCAGCGGGGCACCGTATTTATCTTCTGTAATCAGGAAATCGGTGTAGGTTTGCCCGAGTAATTCGCGGGCTTTTTTATCGCGTACCCAATATACAAACTGCCGATACTCGTTATTGGTAATTTCGGTATCGTCAATCCAAAAAGCTTCTGTTGATACCGTTCGATTTGGTGTTATGGCGTATAGCTGATCATCGTTTGGCCCGAGGTTGTAGGCTCCCCTTGGCACATAAACCATTCCGTGAGGTGTTGGCTCAAACCATTTTTCACTTGTTCCTTTACCCAATTTAAGGTATTTGTTGCTTTCGTTCCTGCACGAAGCAAGCAAAAGCGTCAGTATGAACAAGTATGTTATGGTTTTTCTCATCAATAATTATTGGATGCTACATTTCTAAACGCCTTATTGATTTTAAAATTGTTTCAAAAAAAAGCCTTATGACAACATAAGGCTTTTTTTATGCTGGTTAGCGCATTAATATTCCCAAAGATCTTGTTCGTAATTAAAGATCTCGTCTTCAATTCGTTTTGATTCCAACATCGCTTCTTTTCCAACCAGGTATGAACTGATTTCGCGGTTGTTGTACATATTCGATTCCTGAACCACGTAACTATTAAACATACGTTTTATGAACAGGTCGTCGAAAGATTGTTGACGAGCTTCGTTGTACGGATTTTGAACCACGTTGGTTGCCAGCAACGGACGTGCTTCAGGATAATAAATCCAAAATACTTTTTGACGCTGTGGTTGTCCTGATGTATCGCCTTCGCGCATGTATTCGCGAATTGGGCAGATACCAAGAATACGCACGTTTAAAGTAGATGTTTGTTTATCGAAATACCACTGTTCTTTAATCATGTATTGTTTGATCTCGGTTGGGCGAATTTCACCCTGAACCTGAACTTGAGTCCGTTCACCGGTATCAAAGTCAATTTTCTCCTCGGTGGTAGCTTCCGCACCAAACCTCGCTTTTACCTGTGCAAAACTCATCGGAATTTTAAAGTCATCATCAGCCTGCGCGTCATACGGAGTAATCTGACCACTTTCAATTCCTTTAAGCAGTAAAGAGATCAGGTTTGTACGATCGGCAATGGGTATTGTCGGATAATAGAGCGGGATATTCATTTTCTCGCGCAAATCGATAACACGCCACAAGGTCTTCTGCCAGAAAACATCTGCCTCGCGAACCGGAACCAACGGCATTGGTTTTTTCTCGTAAATATCGTTTTGTTTATAGGCTCCGTTTACAATTTGGGCATCGGCACTTTTATGCATAATGCCTAACGCAAAAACAACCATTCCTATAAAAACAACTATCTTCTTCATAACTACCTATTTTACTTTGAAGGATATTGGGTCGAGATCACGGGTTGTACCATCATCTCCTAAGGCCTTAATATCTCCTATATAAACTATACTATTGATGTTCACATTCCTCAGCGCATTTTTTTGTTCCGCGGTAAAACGATTTGAATTTGACGGATAGCGGTTGGTGTATCCTCCGCTTGTTGTTTCCATTGTAAACTGAGTTACTTTGTACCCAAATTCAAAATCGAAATCTTCAAGTACCGCTAAAACACCATCCTGAATTTGTAACGTTTCTTTACGGATATCTCCTCCCGACTGACCATTAATTTGTGCTACCGGATCGGGAACACGCTTCACGCGCCATTCGGTTGTACCTATCAAACGTCGGCTTCCGTTAATTGTTGCGTAAACACTTACTTTAGTATTACGCCCCATTTCATCAAGATCAGTTGGTACCACTATATATGCATCACCTCGTTTGGTAACCCTTCCGTTGGTCATTTGAACTTCAAGATCTTCATTCGGGATGGCTCCTCCACCCACATCAAACGGGTTATCCAATCCTTTGTAGAACACGTTCATTTTGGTAGCCGACATGGTTACTGTTGGCTCCGACACCTGGTATTCCTGCTCAAAAGGATAGCTTTTAATAATTCCTCCCGGCGTTTTATATTTAATTAAACCGCTCCAGGTAAACTTACCTGCCTGGCTGGTATTACCAATGTAGGTTGCCTTGCCGTCTTTAACTTCAACCTCATTGCCATTGATCATGATAACAGGTTGTTGTGTGGTATCTTCAGCAGCAAGGAAAACTTCGGCTTTATATTCGTCGCCCATCAGTACTACATTCGAATTGGCAATAACGCGGGCTCCCAAACGGTTAAATTTAAATGAGCCTTCATCAATTTCAGCATACAAATATTTTGCTACCGATGCTTCAGAGTTTTTAACATCAATCTGAATTTTAGACAGCAAGGTCATTACCGCAATTAAAGGCTTATCTTCAAAGTGCTCCGATTCCCATGTTTTGTAGTTGCCTTCTCCTTTCGAACCTTTCTCGGGGTCTGAAGTTTTAAGCTCATTCATAATCAACTCGCGAAGTTCGCTGTCATCCTCGTTCACCAATGAGGAAAGAAACTCACGATATTCGATAATGGCATTTTTAAGATCGTTTGCTCTTTTTTGGGTGATCAGTAATTCCGACGGGCCGTTCATGTCATCTTTCTTGGCAACTTCAACAACCGTCCCGTCAACTTTTGTATGGTAATACCCCTCTTCATACATCGGGTTATCTTCATCTACCGGCTTTTCTCCGGAGTAAGCAACAACTTCGTCTTTTAATGCCCCAACGTAGTTTATCATTTCTTCCGATCGATTCCTCAATTGATCTGATTTATCTTTCCATTCCTGAACTTTGGTTGGATTTTCAATATAAGCCTGCTCAAATGCAGAATAAATCTGCTTATTCTGCATGTCCACTGCCTCGAGCGTTTGCAGTAAACTACTGTCTACCACACGAAACGCTTCAAGTACCTCAGCCGCAACGTTAAGAGCTAACATTGCGGTAAGTACAATGTACATCAGATTTATCATTTTTTGCCTCGGTGTTTCCGGACAATACTTTGCACCCATACGCTAGGACTTTATTTTTTATAGCTCATTGCACCCAACATGTTGCCGTAAATGGTATTTAAGGCTTCAAGGTTTTTGTTGAGTGATTCAGCATTTTCTTTATACTTTTTCAATTCATCAACCGAAGAGGTCAGGATGCTGTTCATTTCAGCAAGATCCTGGTTAAATTTCTGATTGGCTTTGAATTGATCCTGAGTATCTTTCAATTGGTTTTCGAAATTGCTGTTCAGGCTATCTAAATTTTTATTAAGTCTTTCCAGGTTCCCTGAATATTGTTTTGAACTGCTTCCAATATTCTCTAATTCACCCGATATGATATCTGATGATTTTTGATAAACGGCAGAAAGATTTTTTCCGGTTTCAGAAAGTTGAGTAGCAGCAACAGAATAGGAATCGATTAAGGTATTCACTGAACTGTTGATCGATTCGTTTGCCTTGTTGTTAATTTGGGCAAATGAGTTCATTGATTCTGAAGCCGATCCCAGGTTTTTAACATACATATCGGTGGCAAGTGTAGCCGAAGATATGTCGCTGATTCCCTTGGCAGTATTACTTAATTCTGCTAATCCTTTTCCAACACGGTCCATCAGTTCCGGAGTAAGCTCCGAGCTGCCAAAAAGTGTTTCCAAACCATTACTTTTGTTGGTTGTTCTCAACTCTTTTACTTCCTCAAGCTCGTAGTCTTCGTTTAATTCCGGATATACCTTATCCCATTCAGGAATACTGATTGGAGGCTCAAATGCTGAGAGGAAAAATATAAATGCCTCTGTAAGCAAACCTACGGTTAATAACTCGCTGGAGCCTTTCCAGTGTTCAAGTTTGAACAAGGCACCAACCATAACGACTGCTGCCCCCCATCCATAAACATACCCCATGAATGTTTTCCAGCGCTTAGTTTTAAATAGTTCTCCCAGATTCATATCGTTTGGTATAAAGTTTTGTTTTAAATACTAAAATTCTTCGCCAAAAGTAGAGCGAACGCATCGGAAACCTACGTATGATTTCGTCGTATCCTGATATTCGTAATTACGTGTAGAAACCTGCACAAACTGCGAGATATCTTTCCACGAACCACCTCTTATCACTTTACGTTTCATCACAGCCGGATCATCCTTGCGGGCATTGTATGTAAAGGTTGGGTTTAAATCACTAAAGTAATTGTAACCGGCTTCGTCGTATGCAGTGCTTGTCCACTCTGCAACGTTACCGGCCATATCATATAATCCGTATTCATTCGGATCGTAACTTCCTACTTTTATGGTTGCAATCGAGCCATCTTCAACATAATTTCCGCGAAGTGGCTTAAAGTTGGCCAGAAATACCCCTTTTTCGTCGCGGGTATAATAACCTCCCCATGGGTACATCGAGAAGTCTTTACCACCACGGGCGGCATATTCCCACTCAACTTCGGTTGGCAAACGGTAAGCCATTAATGTTGGCTCTCCTTTTTCCGACAAGTAATCCGTCTGAATTTTAGTACGCCAGTTGCAGAATGCATTTACCTGTTTCCAGGTAACACCTACAACCGGATAGTCGTCGAATCCGGGATGCCAGAAATAGCGCGTTGCCAACGGCTCGTTATACGAATAGGTAAAGTCTCTGATCCAGCAAAGTGTATCAGGATAAACATGCACCTGATCCTGCATCATAAACGAAGAACGGTTCTCAATTGGAACCAGATCGCCATCCTCGTTGTATACATTACCTTCGTAACGTTGTGTTTCGTAGTTAAAGCTGTTACTTCTTTTGGCTGCCTGATTGAGGTCAACCCACCAATATTCGTATACCAGTTTACGGGTATCTATTTCTTTTTTGCCAAAGAAACGTTCGTTTTCAGGCAAATAAAGGTCTTCCATTGCCATTTGCATATCAGGGTCTTCCCAATCAATCTTTTCATCCCAGTTTATCTGTGGAGGATCGATAATATTTCCCTTCCTGTCTTCAGTAATCATAAATTCAGGATACTGATCGCCTAACATTTGACGAGCCATCGATTCTTTTACCCATTCAACAAACTGTCGATATTCGTTATTGGTAATTTCGGTGTCGTCCATCCAAAATGGTTCTTGCGATACCGTTTTTGTTGGTACACCTGCCCTACTTGCGTCCTCATCGCTAGGCCCGATATTGAAACTTCCTCTGCGAACGTACACCATTCCCAGGGGCTGGGTTTCTTTAAATCGCTGCCTTCTTTCTACTCCTGTCAGCTCTCCGTTTCCTCTCCCGCCACCACCAAAGCAGCCGGCAAAACTAAGTGCAATCAAGAATAAGGTTGCAATAGAAAGTAGTCTTTTCATAATGTGTCTTTTATACTTTACGAGCTCTGATTAGTCGTTAAAAATAAGTAGAAACAATGAAATAATAAAATATTAAATTCCGTTCCTTTTCTTATTTTCACTAAACATATTTTACAAAAATCTAATACTCTTGTATTTTTGGTTACGATTTCTCTCTAAATCAATCGAATAACTTACAAATACTTCATGCGAACCAAAACCAGTACGGCGCATTGCCGATGTTACAAAATCGAATGAATACCCGATTCGCATGCCATTAAACAGTTCCATACCAAGAAGCAGAGCCACTGCTTCCTGATGACGATAAGATAGACCGCCCCAAAATTTGTCGTTATAAACTATATTCGTGTTAATATCAAATTGTACAGACGCTAAATCTGTTTTTACTAAAAACGACGGCCACAATTCAAACAACGGATCAGCAAGTTTAATATTGTACCCGCCCATTAAATAATAATGTCTCGTTAAAAAATCAACAGCAACGTCATCGTATCTTATAGCGCCCTGATTAAGATGCATTGCCGAAAAACCTGCATAATAATTGTTTGTATAAAGAAAAGCTCCAAATCCAACATCAAAAGCAATTTGACTCGCTTCGCCTTTTGGGATGGAAGGATCTGAGTCGGGCGGTGTATACATACCACCTTGCGGAATTACCCATTCACCATTTACACTGTAATTAAACAGTCCGGGCGACAAGCCCAACCCCAGGGTTCCGATAGAAGTAGTAACTCTATGTGCCAAACTCAATGTAACCCACGTGTTATCATAAAATCCCAACTTGTCGCTTAAAACGCTAATTCCAATCCCTTCTGTCCTGTCAAACGCATTTACCGCAGCATCAGCACTAAAAACAAGCACTTTACCGCTCCCCGACCACTGGTACCTGGTAATCAATAAACCGGTTATGGCATCGCCGGTTCCGGCAAATCCGGGATTTACACCTAACTTATAATACATATTATTGGTGTATTGTGGATCTATTTGACCGTACGTAACCAGTGTAACCGACATTATGATGAACAAAAAAGATACAGCCTTTCTCATACTTCTCTTTTCATAGGGCAATTTAGCCTTTTCTCTGCTGCGGCAAAGAAACAATTTTTAGTTGTTTGTAACAATCAACTGTTAACAAGGTATGCAAAGAACGTTTATTAGAAGCTATTATTTTACTATTTCGTCGGTTTTTTGAACATATTTCAACCAAAGCTCAGGTATTTCGTTACTACTGGCCACCTCGTAATCTTTTTCTGAACAGGCAAAATATCTGGTTTCGTTGTTTATTGCCTGCACCTGAACCCACCATTGTCCGGTAGTGTCGTTTTTATAAAATACAAGCGGCGCCGGAAGCTCGGGTATTTCCACACTATATACCGAAAATCCATCACCCTGCTCCGGTTCTCGTCTGTCTCTGATAAGGTAGCCCTGAACAAAATACCAAACCAGCTGTGCGGCCAGGTTTAACGACAATTCTCCCGGCTCCTCGCCGATATTTAAACCAAACAAACCAAATACTTTTAAACGATTACTTGCCCCGGCGTACTTCATTAACTGGCAAGCTTCGTCGGCATACAAACCGTTAGGGAGATTCAGACTGTTGGGTGCTTCAGACGACTTTAACGCCGCCATATCAAAAGTTAAAAAGTCGCTGTTTCGAAGAACCGGCTCGGCATCGGCAATATTATCACGCAGTTTCCCCAAGCGCAAATGCACTCCAATCCCTTTGGTCTTCTCGAAATAAACATCGGGAACGTAATGACTCTGATAAGCCAGCAAATTAAACTGAAACAGATCGGGAAGGGCTTTAAAAACCTGCGACAGATAATTTGTTGAACTTAGCGACTCAACTCCCTTTTTCACATCTAAAAAGGCATCGATAGTGCTAAACGAGAAAAAGGGATTCGACTGGAAAGCCTGACAAATGCCGTAGCTGTAATCCTGGCTTCCGCCAAATACAATAGTAACAATATCCAATTCGCTCAGGTAATCTACCACATCGCGCAGTGCCAGGTAATTTCCTTTGTGGCTGGTTGATGCTTTCAGGTTACCCAAATCAATAATGTTAAGTTTCCCAACTCCGGCCAAACCGTAAAATGCTTTACGCAGTTTATCGGGCGTTGCCGTTCTTTTAAAATCATCGTGCTTGCTGTTAAACGGAACGCCAACAATAGCCAGCTCAATATTTTTTAAACGGCCTTCCTGCAATTTAACGGTATTCTTTTCAATGGTGGCTCCCATCGAATATTTCCAGGCGAAAGGTACATCATCGACATACTGCGAAAAATCAACCGCATCGAAGTAGGGAAACAAATTCATTTTTTTTGCTTTTAAAAATAAAGGCAAATGATCAAATCATCTGCCTTTATTCTTTATTTTTTTCTACCGCGACGGCTTTTAGGTTCCGGAGACGTCTCGATGATCTTCATACAATCTTCGAAAGTCAACTCCTCAGCTTTAGTCGTTTTTGGTATTTTGTAATTTTTCTTTCCGTGCTTTATGTAAGGCCCCCACCTGCCGTTAAGCACCTGAAGATCTGCGTCTTCTTCAAATATTTTAACAACAGCATTACGGTCTTTTTCACGCTTGGCTTCAATCAGTTCAATCGCTCTGTCGAGTTGCACCGAATACGGATCATCTTCTTTTCCTAGCGAAACAAATTTATTGTCGTGACGCACATACGGACCAAAACGACCGATGGCTACAGTTACCTTTTTGCCTTCGTATTCGCCTAATTCGCGAGGCAATTTAAACAAATCGAGTGCTTCTTCCAGGGTAATTGTTTCGATATGCTGACCGGTACGCAAGCTTGAAAACTGTGGTTTTTCAGCTCCTTCGTCCTGCGACACTTCTCCCAATTGAGCCAGGGGTCCGAAACGGCCAATCTTAACCGATACCTCTTTACCGGTTTTCGGGTCGATACCCAAAATACGTTCTCCTTTCGAGCGCTCCGCATTTTCAAGGGCGTGTTCCACTTTGCCATGAAACGGCTGATAAAACTTATCAATCATTTCATTCCAAACCATCTTCCCGTCGGCAATATCATCAAATTCCTTCTCAACATTTGCCGTAAAGTTGTAGTCCATGATCTCATCGAAATTGTCCATCAGGAAATCATTAACAACAATACCTATATCGGTTGGGAACAGTTTATTTTTTTCAGCTCCGGTGATCTCGGTCTTTTCTTCCTCTTTTATTTTTCCGTCTTTCAGGGTAAGAACAGTAAAGTTCCGTTCCACACCCGGACGCTCTTCTTTTACAACATAGTTTCGGTTTTGAACCGTTGTAATGGTTGGCGCATAAGTTGACGGACGACCAATTCCAAGCTCCTCTAAACGTTTAACCAGCGACGCTTCCGTATATCGTGGCGGACGTTGTGAAAAACGTTGTGTTGAAACCACAGAAGTCATCTCAAGAGCATCGTTTACATGCACAGGCGGAATTAAAGTCTGCCCATTTGCATTTGTATTTTCATCGTCGGTCGACTCAATATATACTTTCAGGAAACCATCAAAAACAATTACTTCGCCGGTTGCCTGGAATTTCTCCGTTGCATTCGACACATCGATGGTTACATTGGTGCGCTCCAAAATGGCATCGGCCATTTGCGAAGCGATGGTACGTTTCCAGATTAATTCGTACAAACGTTGCTCCTGCGACGATCCGGGAACCGTTTGGTTTTCCATGTAGGTTGGACGAATGGCCTCGTGAGCTTCCTGCGCACCTTTCGATTTCGTCTTGAATTTCCTGATCTTCACATAATTTTCGCCATGAAGTTCAGTGATCTTTTGTTTCGAAGTATTTAATGCCAGGCCCGACAGATTCACCGAGTCGGTACGCATGTAAGTAATCTTACCACTTTCGTACAAACGTTGTGCAACTGCCATGGTTTGCGACACCGAGAATCCCAGTTTTCTACTGGCTTCCTGTTGTAATGTTGAGGTAATAAATGGTTGTGCCGGCGTTCGTTTACCCGGTTTTTTCACCACATCGCTAACTTTAAACTCTGCTGATTTGCACTTTTCGAGGAAAGCGTTGGCCTCTTCGCGGGTTGTAAAACGTTTTGAAAGTTCTGCTTTTAATTCAGTAGTGTTTCCATCTTCATCGGGCACCAGGAAGTATCCGTTTACACGAAACCAGGTTTCCGTATTAAAATCGCGGATTTCGCGTTCGCGCTCAACAATTAAACGAACTGCTACCGACTGCACACGACCGGCACTTAACGATGGTTTTACTTTTTTCCACAAAACCGGCGATACCTCAAAACCCACAATACGGTCTAACACACGACGGGCTTGCTGTGCATTTACCAAATGCTCGTCGATATCACGCGGATTTTTAACGGCACGTGTAATGGCATCCTTGGTTATCTCGTGAAAAACAATTCGTTTTATTTTATCATCTTTCAACTTTAACACCTCTTTCAGGTGCCAGGCAATAGCTTCTCCCTCGCGGTCTTCATCGGAAGCGAGCCAAACCGTTTCGGCCTCCTTAGCTAACTTTTTCAGTTCTGTTACTATTTTCTTCTTATCTGAAGAAACTTTGTATCTGGGCTGATAATTGTTCTCAATATCAATCCCGAAGTCTTTCTTTTCCAAGTCTCTAACGTGCCCCATACTTGAGGTTACCACGTAGTCTTTTCCAAGAAATCCTTCTATTGTTTTCGCCTTTGCAGGGGACTCGACTATAACCAGGTTTTTGTGCATATACTTTCTAATCCGTTCTAAAAATTCTGCAAATTAAAGAAAATGATGAGCTAAGTTCAAAATTTAATGAGCTATTTTTTCATTTTCTATTTAATTGAAAATGACGATTTTATTTTTTAAAAAATAAAATATTCTCCAATTTCAAGGCGTTATTTACGTGGTTCCCATAACAGAATCGTATATATTTGTTGCCACATTAAAACGAGCGAAATTCATGAGCGAAACAAAAAAAAGCTTTAAAAAATACATCCTGATTTTCTGGTCGATCGTAGGCCTGGGTATCGTTTCCGTCTTTCTCCTTTTCTTTCTGATAGCCAAGGGTAATCTGGGTTTTATGCCAAGTTTTGAAGACCTCGAAAACCCACAAAATATTCTGGCATCGGAAATCTATTTTGAAGACGGACCGACCATCGATAAATATTTTAACCAGGAGAACCGTACTTACGTAAATTTCGAAAATTTACCACCACATTTGATAAATGCTTTGGTTGCCACAGAAGATGTTCGTTTTTACGATCATTCGGGAATTGATTTTCGCGGCCTGATTCGTGTATTTAAAGGAATTGTTACCGGCGATACCAGCTCGGGAGGTGGAAGTACCCTAAGCCAGCAGCTGGCAAAAATGCTTTTCCCACGCGATGGACTTTCCAGCAGCATGGAACTGGTAATGAGAAAATTTAAAGAATGGGTTATTGCCGTAAAACTGGAGCGCAGCTACACCAAGGAAGAGATTATTTTGATGTACCTGAACAAGTACGATTACCTGAACAACGCGGTTGGAATTCGTTCGGCAGCCGATGTTTATTTTAATACGCAACCCGACTCACTGAAACTTCACCAGGCAGCCATGTTGGTAGGTATGGCCAAAAACTCTTCGCTATTTAATCCGGTTCGCCGCCCCGAAATGGTGTTGCAACGCCGGAATGTGGTACTGAACCAAATGGAAAAATACGGCTACATTACGCCTGAAGTTGCCGACTCGGCCAAAAAAATGCCACTCGATTTGGAATATAAAAAGGTGGATTACAAACTGGGGCCGGCACCCTATTTCCGCGAATACCTGCGCTTAACGCTTACTGCCAAAAAACCGGAGCGCGAGAACTATGCTTCGTGGCAGGACCAAAAATTTATTGAGGATCTGGATGAGTGGGAAAACAATCCGCTGTACGGTTGGTGCAACAAAAACACCAAACCCGATGGAGAACCTTACGATATTTATGCCGATGGTTTAAAAATATACACCACACTCGACTCGCGCATGCAAAAATATGCGGTTCAGGCGGTTGAACAACATTTACGGTACGACCTGCAGCCTTTATTTGATGGCAGCCTGTCGGATTTGCGAAATCCGCCTTTTGCCAATAACATGAGTGCGGAAGATGTTGACAACCTGCTGAACAACGAAATCAGAAAAAGCGAACGTTACCGTGTAATGAACCGGGCCGGAAAAAGCCTCAATGAAATAAAGAAGGAATTTAACAAACCCGTTGATATGACGGTTTTTAAATGGGGTGGCGCAGTGGATACCTTGATGACTCCGATGGATTCGATCAAATATTACCTAAAGTTTTTCCGCTCGTCGTTTATGGCCATGGACACGGAATCGGGGAAAGTTAAAGCTTACGTTGGCGGCCCCAATTACCAGCATTTTATGTACGACATGGTAAAAGGCGGAAAACGCCAGGTTGGATCAACCGTAAAACCGTTTTTATACACGCTGGCCATGCAAAACGGCTTAACGCCCTGCACCAAGGTTCCCAATGTCCCCCAACAATTTATACTCTGGGACGGAAGCATTTACGAACCAAAAGATTCGGATGTTGACCCGGAGACTGACGGAAAAATGGTTACGTTAAAGTGGGGACTGGCAAATTCGAAAAACCGTATTTCTGCCTGGGTTTTAAAGCAGTTTACTCCTGAGGCCGTGGTTGAGGTAATGAAACGACTGGGGATTTACAGCCCCATCGATCCGCAACCCTCAATGATTTACGGGACCTCTGATATTACTTTATACGAAATGGTAGCGGCATTTAATACCTATGCCAATCTCGGGGTTTACATTAAACCATACTTTGTGACCCGTATCGAAGATCGCCATGGCAATGTAATTGCCCGCTTTGTTCCCGAACGCCAGGAGGCCATTGATGAGCAAACGGCTTACCTGATGCTAAACCTGTTGCAGGGAGTAATTGACCAGGGAACCGGAATCCGTTTACGTTTTTCGAACCTGTTTCGCGAAAGGGTAACCACCGATTATGGAAGTTTTAGCATGCCAATTGCCGGAAAAACCGGAACCACACAAAACCATTCTGATGGCTGGTTTATCGGCACAACACCAAAACTTACTGCCGGCGTTTGGACCGGTGCAGATTTACGAAGCATTCACTTTAAAACCATTGCATCAGGGCAGGGAGCCAATATGGCACTGCCAATCTGGGGTTATTTTTACAAGAAGGTTTTGGCCGATGAATCAATCGGTTACAAAGAAGACGAAATGGAATTTAAAAAACCTGCAGGCTTTAACATCAACCTCGATTGCGACGAACTGGAGAACAGGAGTTCGAATCCGGAAGAATTCGACGACTTCTTTTAGAAAGATATCTGGTCATACTCTCACTCAAAGTGAGGGTATGACTATATACCAACTAACTTTTTACATTTCAGTTACCTTTTTCAATACTTAAAAGGTATTCACTTTTCGGAGCATAATTAAAAATCAATTGATCACCCTCGGCGCAGAGTTCAAATAATTCTTTATCAACGTTGAAATTTATACCATCAACAACAAACTCAAACTTTTCAGTATAAGCCTTAGACATATTGCTGCCCAGTGCAGAGGCATGATAAATAGTTGACTTTGATTTGTTCATCAAGGTTTTTATTACCTGAACTTTTTCATTGAATTGCAAATCGCGATAGTATTTATTACATATCAGAAAGTTCAGGAGCACTGCAGAACTCAACGTTCCGATTGTAATTAAACCTGCTATTTTAAGATTTAATCCATTGGGATTCGTATCAAAGGATAACTCGTAAATCGTTACTCCAATAACTGTTGCAAGAACAAATACCAGCAACGATAAAATCAATCCCATTTTACATTGATCTCTCAAATTCTTTCTATCGGTTTTTGTAAGACCCCGGTGCATTTGTTTGTTTTTGGCTTTCATTGTTTGTATTGGTTAATGATATGTGTAAAGATATAAATTCCGAATCTTTATCATAACTATAATTTTCTGCTACTGAGCACAATTACCACTAATAGCCGTTCCAGAATGTTTCCATAAAAAAATGGCACCTCAAAACGAGATGCCATTTTCAATATTGTTTAGTGATAGCCTCACTCCACAAGTGAGACCATCACGTTTAAAAGCTTACAATAATCCACTGCGTTTTAGCAGTGCATCAACCTTTGGCTCCTGACCGCGGAAACGTTTGTAGAGCGTCATAGGATGCTCAGTTCCACCTTTTTCCAAAATATTTTCGCGGAACGAAGCAGCCACATCTTTATTAAAGAGGCCTTTTTCTTTGAATACGCTAAATGCATCGGCATCCAGCACTTCGGCCCATTTGTAACCGTAATATCCGGCTGCATAACCTCCGGCAAACAAGTGCCCGAATTGTGTACTCATACAAACACCGTCGATTGAAGGGAAGATCTGCACTTTCTTCCACGCACTTTCTTCAAAATCTTTCACATCGCCTTCAAAAGGTTTTTCCAGCGTATGCCAGGCCATATCCAAATAACCAAAACTCAACTGGCGAACCGACAAATAACCTGCAAGGTAATTTTGCGAATCAACAATTTTTTGTACCAGCTCGGCCGGAATTGGCTCACCGGTTTCGTAATGTTTTGCAAAACGATCGAGGAAGTCTTTTTCAACTGCCCAGTTTTCCATTATCTGCGATGGAAGCTCAACAAAGTCGCGGTAAACATTGGTTCCCGACAAGCTTGAATACGTTGATTTTGCCAGCATTCCGTGCAGTGCGTGGCCAAATTCGTGCATAAATGTTTCCACCTCGTTAAAGGTTAACAAAGCCGGCTTGCTTGAAGTTGGGCGGGTAAAGTTCATTACAATGGTTACATGCGGGCGCGAATCAACGCCATTCTCCATCCACTGTCCTTTAAAATCGTTCATCCAGGCACCACCACGTTTTCCGGGGCGCGGGTGAAAATCGGTATAAAATACGGAAAGGAAAGTGCCATCGGCATCAAACACCTCGTAGGCTGTAACCTCATCGTTGTAAACCGGAATATCTTTATTCTCTTTAAACGTTACGCCAAAAAGTTCGGTGGCCAGGCCAAAAACGCCGTCAACAACGCTGCTTAACTCAAAGTATGGTTTTAGCATTTCGTCGTTCAGATCGAATTTTTCCACCTTTAGTTTTTCGCTGTAGTAGCTCCAGTCCCAGGGCATTAAATCGCCTTCAAAACCATTCTTGCGGGCATAGGCTTCAATCTCAGCTTTTTCCTCTTTTGCCACTTTGTACGATGCCTCATACAAATCGTTGAGCAAACCGTAAACGCCATCGGCATTCATTGCCATTCGGCGCTCCAAAACGTAATCGGCATAGTTTTTATACCCCAGTAGTTTTGCCATTTCCAGGCGTAACTCCACAATACGTTTTACATTTTCCTGGTTATCCAGCTCATCTCCTTTAAACGATTTCGAGCCGTACGCCATATACAACTCTTTGCGCAAATCGCGGTTATCGGCATATTGCAATACGGGCAGGTAGCTTGGCATCGAAATATCGAAAGTCCAACCTTCCTGATCTTTTGCTTTTGCCTTTCCGGCAGCTGCTTCCAAAGCACCTTCCGGTAATCCGGCCAGCTTGCTTTTGTCGGTAATGTTTAACTCGTACTTATTGGTTTCTTTTAGTACGTTCTCGCCAAAATCGAGGCTTAACTTCGATAACTCGGTGCTGTACTCGCGAAACTTTTCTTTATCGGTGTCCGACAAATTGGCTCCGCTGCGTACAAAACCAATGTAGTTATTCTCCAGAAGCGTTTGTTGCTCGGTGGTTAAATCCAACTCGTCTTTTTTGTTGTACACGGCTTTAACGCGCTCAAAAAGTACCGGATCTAACGAAATGTCGTTCTGAAATGCAGTTAGCATTGGCGATACTTCCTGCGCAATGCCCTGTAATTCGTCATTGGTTTCCGAACTCAGCAGGTTAAAAAATACACCCGATGTACGTGTTAACAAACGACCAACCTCGTCTAATGCAACGATGGTGTTTTCGAATGTTGGCGCCTCCGGATTATTTTTGATTTTCTCTACATCGGCCTTGCCTTGTTTTATTCCTTCCTCGAAAGCCGGCATAAAATGCTCGTTTTTAATCTTATCGAAAGGTGCCGCATTGTGCGGTGTATTAAAATCTTCGAGTAATGGATTTGTTTGTGCTGTTACCATTCCTAAATTCATTAAAAAGATTGATGCTAATAAATAGATGCTCTTCATTTTTCTCACAATTAAATATTATTCTGACTAGTCTTCAGAAAGTTTAAAGGATTACAAAAAAAGAGCGGAAATTGTTTAAAAAGAATGATTTATTTCATTTAGAGAGGGTACGACAAGCTTCCGTTTTTTATCAAAATCCTGCTTATACTTCACCCGTACCACTATCGGAAAACCTTATTTCTTTAATCTCAACCTTAGTAGAAATCGGATTGAAATAATAACCCAAACCTTATTTCTTTAACAATAGTTTTCTCATTCAATTAGGTTAATAAGGTTTTGTTCCTGCTACATTCGTTACTACTAAGGTTTTTCTCAGAATAAGGTTTATTTTACTTATTTCGTTTCTTTTTCGTTTTTTTCTTCTCAACCGACCAGCCAAACTTGCCAATACGTTTTCCCATACCGAAATAGTGTCCATGACTGTAAACCAGAGGATTTGCCTTGGAGAAACTGAAAGCCTGTTCTTCATTCATATAAGTATCGTCGACTGAAACGCTTACCACCTCGGAAATAAACATGTGGTGCGAGCCCAGCTCAACAATATCTTTTACGCGGCACTCGATGTTTACCGGCGACTCCTCGATAATGGGTGCTTTAACCATTTTGGCAGGTGCAGGAGTCAGGTTCATCTCCTTCCATTTATTGTACTTACGGCCCGAGCGACAGCCACACCAGTCGGTTGCTTTTGCCAGCTTTTCGGTGGTGAGGTTGATAACAAACTCGCCGGTGCGTTTGATAATATCGTACGAATGGCGCCCCGGACGAACCGAAATATAACACATGGGCGGATCACTGTTAATGGTGCCGGTCCAGGCGATGGTTATAATGTTGTATTCTTCAGGATTTTCGCCACAACTTACCATTACTGCGGGCAGGGGATAAACAATTGTTCCGGGTTTCCAGTACGTTCGTGCCATATTCTTTTGTTTTATGCAGTGTCGTATCAAGCCTGCTCTAATGCCCCAAGTTTTGTTCTTTTTTGTTTTTACTCACCATAAAAAGACTCACGTAGCTATGGCTATGCTTGCTTTTTCTGATTTCGTAAAACTCAAAAAATAACTGCAACTTAACCGTCATTTCAGACTTGACACGACACTAGTTCTATTCAAAGATAGGAAATACAGGGCTTTTGCAATACTCTCCCCTCATTTTCATTGATCGTACTGAGTACGATGCTTCCCTCAAAAGGTTTTCTTCAATCGTACTAAGTACGATGCTTCGCCCACAGAGTTTTCTTTAATCGTACTGAGTACGTTACTTTCGATTTATTTCGTCCGGTGTCGCCAACCATTTCTATCCAACTTTCTTCGCCGGACGATTTACACCTTTATTCTATTTCCCGGCGCTTCCTGACTCCGTCAGTCGCACCGGGCTATTGACTGTCGCCCCTTTGGGGCTCTTAATAAAAGCGCTGAAAGTGCGTTGTATTTTAGCCCGGGGCAAAGTAATTCTTTGAATTGCGTCGCCCCGGGTAAATGGATGATATGTAAATCGTCCGGCATAGAAAGCTGTTCAACGCTGATGGTTGTTCCGGACGAAAATCAGAACAGTTCCATCGAAAAAGCGGCAAAAAAAAGGATCCGACCTATACAAAGATCGGATCCTTTGTTATTATATAATACTAAATACTAATCTTCAGGATCTTTCCAGTCGCCGTTTTCGCGAATCAGTTGTTCCAGTTCTTCCACGGCATTTTCGTACGGAATGTGGCGTTTTATAGGCTTCAAACCTTTGTACAGGTTTACCTTGTTATTGCCGGCACCAACAAAACCGTAATCCACATCGCCCATCTCGCCGGGTCCGTTTACCACGCAGCCCATAATACCAATTTTCAGGTGGTCGAGATGTTTAAAATGTGCTTTTACGGCACGGGTTGTTTCCTGCAGGTTAAACAGGGTTCGTCCGCAACCGGGGCACGATACAAATTCAGTTTTGGTAACACGCATGCGGCTGGCCTGCAGTATGCCAAAACTCAAATCTTTCAACTCGGTGAATGTGATATTTTCGTTGTCGTTCGACAGGCAAATTCCATCGCCGTAACCATCAATCAGCAAACCTCCAAGGTCGGCCGAAGCAGTGATCTGAAGATCCTCCAAACGGCTTTCGTTGTAGCGGCGGTAAAGTATAACTGGCACTTTCCAAATGTGCGTTTCAAGCGACATAAAGAATGCTCTCAACTCGGCCATTGGGTTAGCGTTGTAACTTTCAAGAATCAATACCGTTTTCCGGGTCTGCTTCAATTTCATGATAATCTCGGGGTGCATATCCATAAAACGGTCGAATTCCGCTTTGTTGGTACGGATAAATTTCATTCGTCCCCAGCGAGTACTTTCAAACAAGTACTCTTCAAGCGTAATTACCGGATATTCTTCGCCTTCGATATCCAAAATTTTATTTCCCGATATAAAATAATCAGGAACCAGTTTCCCGCGAATCGGGATCATCTCGCGTAAGGTTCTGTCGCCCAAATCGGCAATTACCACCGGAAGTTCTTGTCCTCCCATGTTGAGTACCGGACGTGTATCGCGGCGCTCGTATTCAAACGGGTTGGTTTGTGCAATCATTGGTGCCGAAATCGGCTCGTGATTCTGGTAGCGTTTAAAATGATTTACCAGTTTTAATGCCACCGGAATTTCGTTTATCGGCGCTTCGGTTAACGAAATGCGCACGGTGTCGCCAATTCCGTCGCTCAACAAGGCACCAACTCCAACGGCCGATTTTATACGTCCGTCTTCACCTTCGCCGGCCTCGGTAACTCCCAAATGAATCGGGAATTTCATATTCTCGAGGCGCATTTTAAAGTTCAGTAAACGAACGGTGTAAACCATTACGCGTGTATTGCTCGATTTTATCGACACCACTACGTTGTTAAAATCTTCTTTTTTACAAATGCGTAGAAATTCCATCACCGATTCAGCAATTCCGGCCGGAGTATCGCCATAGCGGCTCATTACTCTGTCGGAAAGCGATCCGTGATTGGCACCAATCCGCATGGCGGTTTTGGTTTCTTTCAGCATTTTTATAAACGGCACAAACTGCTTTTCAATAATATCAAGCTCTTGTTTGTACTCTTCGTCGGTATAGATTTTATTTTTGAATTGTGCTCGTTTGTCGTAGAAATTTCCCGGATTGATACGCACTTTCGATACGTACTGAGCGGCAACTTCGGCCAGTTTCGGATTGAAATGGATATCAGCAATCAACGGTGTATTGTACCCTCTGTCAACCAGTTCTTTCTTAATAACCTTAAGGCTTTCCGCATCCGACAAGCCCTTTACGGTTACACGAACATAGTCGGCACCGGCTTTTACCACGCGGATAATCTGCTCAATTGTAGCATCGGTATCCGTGGTGTTGGTATCGGTCATTGTTTGAATCCGGATGGGCTGACTGCTACCAACGGGAACTCCTCCAATGTTCACTTCTACTGTTTCTTGACGTTGATAGCGGGTTAAATCTTTAATATAGTTGAAATTACGATCCTTCATCAATTAATCTGTTAAGCTGAACTGCAAATTTAAAGTAATGCTTCTAAAATAAAAAGAATCCTCTATTTTTGTTTTGCATTCTTTAATTATGATTGTTGAAACAAGAAATATCACAAAATTGTTTGGCAAACAGAAAGCACTCGATTCGATTAGTTTCTCGGTAAACAAAGGCGAACTCGTTGGTTTTCTGGGGCCTAACGGAGCCGGCAAATCTACTACCATGAAAATTATTACCGGTTATCTTCCGCAAGATGAAGGTGATATTTTGATCGACGGGGAGAAAGTTTCGGGGCAAAACCTCGAATATAAAAAGCAAATTGGCTATTTACCCGAGCATAATCCGCTTTACACCGACCTTTATGTGAAGGAATTTCTGGAGATAACAGCCGGTTTTTACCACCTGAAGAACAAAAAACAACGCATTGCTGAAATGATCGACCTTACCGGGTTGGGAATTGAGCAGCACAAAAAGATACGTGCCCTGTCGAAAGGTTACCGCCAGCGTGTGGGTTTGGCACAGGCTTTAATTCACGATCCGTCGATATTGATTCTGGATGAACCAACAACCGGTCTGGACCCGAACCAGCTGGAAGAAATCCGGACTTTGATCCGAGAGATCAGCAAAGAGAAAACGGTAATTCTATCGTCGCACATTATGCAGGAGGTGGAAGCCGTGTGCAACCGCGTGCTGATAATCAACAAGGGAAAGATTGTTGCCGATGGCGATATCAAGGATGTAAAAGCCGGAATCAATATTCAAAACCAAATCGTAATTGCCGGATTTAGAGAAAATGTTTCGGAAGATCAGCTTTTACAAATCTCCGGCGTTAACAGCGTTACGCAAAACGAACTGGGCTGGGAAATTGAGGCCGGAGCTGAAGCCGACATCCGGCAGAACATTTTTCAGTTTGCCGTTGCCAATAAACTCACGCTGCTTACCCTTTTTGAAAAGCAACAAAACCTGGAGAACGTTTTCCATCAACTTACCCGTAATCAGACCTGAGAATTTTAGTAATGAGTAGTGAGACAAAACCTGAGCTTTCAGTTGTACTCCCCTTTTTTAATGCTGAAAAAACATTAAAAGCAGCGATAAAAAGCATTTTGGATCAAACTTTTTGGGATTTTGAATTACTGCTGATCAATAATAAGTCCACCGATGCTAGTCTGCAAATTGCAAAAACACTCTCCAAAGCCGATCGGCGCATTCATATTTTAAACGAAAGTAAAGCTGGTGTAGCCAATGCCATGAACTGCGGATTAAAAAACGCCCGCGGCCGTTTCATTTCCCGCATGGATGCTGATGATGTGGCCCACCCTGAAAAACTACAGAAACAATACAACTACCTCGAAAATAATCGGTCAATTGATTTTCTGGGCTGCGAAGTTGAATACGTTCCGCACATTGCCGAAAATAAAGGCTTCCGGCGATTTGTAGATTGGGCAAACTCGTTTCACACTACTGACGAAATTGAGCTAAAGCAGTTTATTGAGATTCCGGTAATTAACCCGACGATATTTTTTCGCCGCGAGCTCTTTGATAAATACGGGGGCTGCCGCGACGGTAATTTCCCCGAGGATTACGAAATGCAACTGCGCTACCTGAGCCATGGAGCAAAATTGGCGAAACTACCTGAAAAGCTGCTGGAGTGGCACGATTACTCCACCCGATTAACCCGCACCGACGAGCGTTATTCCACGGAAGCTTTTTTCCAAACCAAAGCCTTTTATTTTAAACAGTGGTCGGAGCAACACAATCCGCTTCACCCCAATATCTGGATTTGGGGAGCCGGGCGCAAAACCCGCCAGCGAAGTGCTTTTCTGCAAGAACATGGGCTGAACATCGAGGGCTACATCGACATAAAAAAAACTAAACCCGATGCCATTTTCTACCAAGATCTTCCCCAACACGGGCGGCTGTTTATTGTGTCGATGGTAACCAATACCGGCGCCGGAGAAAAGATCAGGGCCTTTTTACAGGAACGGAATTATGTGGAAGGGAACGATTTTATCCTGATGGGATAGGAACGATGCCGATAAATGCAGAATATTCCCTAAATTCAGCACTTCATCGGAAAAAGCTGAATTACCAAATGATAACACTGTTTATTTGACCTGAATTTTAAAACCAAACTATTATGAAACAGTTGTTATTTACCCTTCTTGCGTTTATTACTTTTCTAAATACAGTTCGTGCGGAAGATTCTCACTCATTTGAAGGAACTTCCTGGAATATTATCAGGGAAAGATTATTCAACGGAGAAAACTCAAACGCTTATCGTTTTGAAGATGATATCCGTTTTCAGCTAATCGGAGCAAAAACGCATCAGGATTCGGCCATCGTAACGCAAATGATTGTCGAATTAAACGGACTGCTTGAAACCATTCAAATAAAAATGGTAGATAAAGATCCTAACTTCACACTTACCATATTACAGGAAGAAGGTGGACAATCATCCAATTCCAGACAGCTAACTTCAGGTTACAATATAATATCGGTTAACCTGGAACTCGGAATCCAGGGAGCTTTTAGCGACAAAGAATCAATAAAACAAATTTATTATCATACCATTCGTCAATTAACAAAGCTCTTCGCACCACGGTTTGGAAGCTCTGGTTACGGCGGTATTTTTGATTCATCAAAAGCCTCTGAATCTGAATTCAAGGAAAAAGACAAAGATCTTCTTAATCAACTATATTCACCTGATTTCTATAAAGAACTAAGAAAAAACACCGTAAGAAAATACGGTTTTCTATATTATTTAAACCTGAGATTTGAGGGATGGATCAAGAAATTTTCCATCATTGTTACTGTCATATTAATAGTACTACTTTTTCTTTTACTACTATCTTATCCCGCTATTTCTTCATCCCAAAAAGGTTTTTGGGATTACCTAAAGCGGCAATCAATTACCCTAATTGGTATTTCCATAATCTATGGGGTTTATAGCTTGCCGAACGCTATTCCATTTTTTGAATTCATGAACGGATTCTATCATCTTTTTATAAATCTGGTAGAATTAATACTTTATGGTGTTCCTGCTCTAATTCTTATCTATTATTCTGACCGACTACTTTTGAAAAGGATAAATAATTTCTACCAGCAACAGATTTATGTATTAATTACAACTTTCCTATTCATTCTTTTAAGTTATTGGCTAATTTCAATTCCATTTGCCTTTTCAATCTCCCGAGAATATGGACAAACCTTTAATATCACTGATCATTTGAGACTTACTAAACTTGTAGACATAACAATCATTGCCAGTTTGCGCGTTCTCTACAATTTCATACAATTCCGCATCCAAAGCATGGTGAACCAAAAAGACGTTGAAATTGCGAAAATGAAAGAGCTGAAAAACCAGGCCGAATTGCATGCTTTACATTCGCGAATTAATCCGCACTTTTTATACAATTCGTTAAATTCTATCGCCAGCCTGGCACATACCGATGCCGATAAAACCGAAAACATGGCCACCGGACTTTCTGATCTGTTCAGGTACTCGATCAACAAAGAAAACAAAACCTTTGTGTCGGTTGCCGAAGAATTGGAAATGGTAAAAAAATACCTCGAAATAGAAAAAACACGTTTTGGCAACCGGCTGACCTACGAAATAAATGCCGGAGAAAGTACAGTGGAAAAACAAATTCCAAAATTCCTGATTCAGCCACTGGTAGAAAATGCCATTAAACACGGGCTTTCGAAAATGAAAGGCAATGGAAAAATACGTGTAGAAATAAAACAGGAAGGAAAAGATCTGCTCCTTTCGATATTTGACAACGGCCCCGATTTCCCGGACGAACCGGTAAGTGGTTACGGCCTGCAAAACCTGCACGATAAGCTGGATATAATTTACGGCAACCAGGCGCTTATTAACTGGGAGAATGGTGCGCACAAAAATTTTACTATTATGCTGAAAAATCAGTTTGAATTATGAATACCGGACAAGCTTATAAAACAATAATAGTTGACGACGAACCCTTGGCACGATTACGATTGCAGACATTGCTTGGAGAATATCCGGAGAAATTTGAGCTTGTTGCCGAAGCCGAAAACGGGGATGAAGCCATTGAGAAAATCAACCGTTTAAAACCGGAGTTTGTTTTTCTCGACATTCAGATGCCCGAAACCAATGGTTTTGAAGTGCTCAAAAAACTGCACTACCTGCCCAAAGTAATTTTTTGTACGGCTTACGACGAGTTTGCCCTGCAGGCTTTCGACACCAATTGTATCGATTACCTCGTAAAACCACTCACCAGGGAACGTTTTGCAAAAACAATCGAAAAAATCGGGCAAATAAACGGAACCACTTCAGAAATTAACCTGGATAATCTGATTGCCCAATTTAACCGGGAGTACAAAAAAAACGATGCCACCTCCATTCCGGTAAAAGTTGGCGACCGTGTAATTTTTGTACGACTCGACGAGGTATCCTTCTTTCAGGCTGATGAGAAGTATGTTACCGTTGTTACCAAACATTCGAAATCGTATACTTTGGATTCGAGCCTAAAAAAACTGGCCGAAAAACTTCCCGACAGCTTTATTCGCGTCCACAAATCTTACCTCATCAATAAAAACCTTTTAAAAGAAGTTAGAAAACACTTTAATAATCGTTTTGTGCTGATTATCGACGATTACAACCAAAGTAAAATTACCAGCGGAAGAAGCTATTATCAGGAAATAAAAGCATTGTTTGAAATGTAGCCATGAACTTTTTTTTGATTTTGAATCACCTCACTATTCAGAATAATTTCAAATAAGCTTTTTTATTCAAAATAAACCTATTACATTTGCTCCCGCTACGTGGAAAGATTTGAGATTGATTGCAACCACATGAAAAAAACGCTAAAACAATCGCATTTTTCAATATCAATCGAATATCCCGCAGTTTTAAAATTTAGTATTTAATGTACTGATTAACTTCAGTTTAAAAAGGGATTTTATGAATTATTTATTTACAAGCGAATCAGTATCGGAAGGCCACCCGGATAAGGTAGCCGACCAGATTTCAGATGCATTACTCGACCAGATTCTGGCTTTTGATTCGAACTCGAAAGTAGCCATTGAAACACTGGTTACAACCGGACAGGTTGTTGTTGCCGGCGAGGTAAAATCGCAGGCTTATGTTGACGTGCAGGAAGTTACCCGAAACGTAATTAACCAGATTGGCTACACCAAAGCGGCCTACCGTTTTGATGGCGATTCGTGTGGTGTTTTAACTGCCATTCACGAACAAAGTGATGACATTAACCGCGGTGTTGACCGTGAAGAAAAAACCGAACAAGGTGCGGGCGACCAGGGAATGATGTTTGGATATGCCTGTAAAGACACCGAAAGTTATATGCCGTTAACGCTCGATCTGTCGCACAAAATTTTGCAGGAGCTTGCCGTTATTCGCCGCGAAGGTAAGGTGATGACCTATTTGCGTCCCGACTCAAAGTCGCAGGTAACGGTTGAGTACAACGACTCGAACGAGCCGGTGAAAGTGCATACCATTGTAGTATCGACACAACACGACGAGTTTGATGCCGACGAACCCATGCTGGCAAAGATTAAGGATGATGTGATCAATATTCTTATTCCACGCGTAAAAGCGCAATTGTCGGAAGAAGTGCAGGCTTTGTTTGGCAACGACATTATTTACCACGTAAACCCAACAGGTAAATTTGTTATTGGCGGGCCACATGGCGATACCGGATTAACCGGACGAAAAATTATTGTTGATACCTACGGCGGTCGTGGAGCCCACGGTGGTGGTGCTTTCTCAGGTAAAGATCCATCGAAAGTTGACCGCTCGGCAGCTTATGCATCGCGCCACATTGCTAAAAACCTGGTAGCAGCGGGTGTTGCCGACGAGATTCTTGTCCAGCTTGCCTATGCCATTGGAGTTGCCCAACCGGTGGGTGTTTTTGTAAATACCTACGGCCGTTCGAATGTTGGTATTACCGACGGAGAAATTGCGGAAAAAGTGAAAGCTATTTTCGATCTTCGCCCGGCAGCAATTGAAGAGCGCCTTAAGTTACGTAACCCGATTTACCTTGAGTCGGCTGCTTATGGGCACATGGGGCGCGAGCCAAAAACCATTACGAAAACTTTCGAGTCGCCATACAGTGGTAAGGTTACCAAAGAGTTAGAACTTTTCACCTGGGAAAAACTCGACTTTGTTGACACGATTAAAGAGACTTTCGGACACTAGTTCCGAGGGGTTGTTTAATATACGCCGAAAGGACGGTACTTGTGCCGTCCTTTTTTTATTCATTTTTTTTGAGAGAAGTTGCAGTTTAAAAAAAAGGTATTATATTTGCACCCGCGTTCAAGAAGACATTTCAAAAGAAATAAAGATATATTGCGGGATGGAGCAGTTGGTAGCTCGTTGGGCTCATAACCCAAAGGTCGTAGGTTCGAGTCCTGCTCCCGCTACTTTTAAAAACAATAGAAGCCTTTAGGTCAATGACTTAAAGGCTTTTTTGTTTTATCTTGGGACACATAGAAGACATTTTCATCGATTTGAAATCTTATGTGAAAACAAAAAAGCCGGATTACGTCCAGCTTTCAAATAAAATCTCCAGATAATTTTCGTCAAGGATTACCTGCTCGAACAAAGAAGGCCAATATGTAATCCAACACATTAAGCTTGTCTGCAAGTAGAATTACAAGTAAGCCCCCAAATACTCTTACTAAGTACGGATTAATCCTTTTCCAAAAACCTGCACGTTCCTGCCTTTTCCTTTCTTCTTCCAAAACAGCTACGTGCGAATCAACAATTGAATGAATCTCTTTCAGCCGTTCTTTTTTCGATTCGTAACTCTCAAATGGACCAGGATTAATATCACCATCCACATTTTTATTTTTACGAATCTCATCAATCTCATGCTGGATAGTTAATATCTCAGCTTGAATTTCATTATAATATTTTGGAAAGACTGTATTTATCACCGAAGGCTTATACTGACTAACTATACCGTATATATCTATACCAATATTTGAAACAATTATCTCATACACATCGTAACCTGCTCTATTTAAATGAGATTTTGCCTCCATTAAATTATTTGACAAATCCTTAGGACTGTCCATCATACACCCTTTCATTATATGATCTAAAGTATTACGTAGCTCATTAAAAGGAGCCATATAAGTTTCCTTCAGAGGATCAGTTCCTTCTGCTTCAATAATAGCATCCTTAACTTTAAAATATAACGGTGCAATCTCTTCTCTCAAGACAGAGTGGAACTTAATTGGCAGGTTTTCCATTTGATGTTGAGAATATTAAAACTTAAGGCTCAAGAATCTTTGAACCATGCTTTCTGATTGATATTTCATTTTAATTCGTTTCAGACGCAAACGAATAGAACCAATAACTCCTCTAAAGTCAATTTCTTCAACAGATTTTATTGAATTCAAATCTTTATATCCGTGATTGGTTTTCATATATATTCTCTTAGTATAATTTTTAGTGGAGTGCAAATATAAAACAAATATTTTATCAACAATCCCAAATTAATGACAATTTCGCATAAAAAACAACATCTATCTTTCTCTTAACTATTCAATGTACTCATTTTTTGTCAACTTTCAAAACACTAAAATACTACCGCTTTGTGCTATTTGTCTATATATCTGTGCTTTGTTATTTTTATTTATTCTAATTCTAACAACTTTGATCCATCGAAAATAATTATAAACATTATCAACAGGACGAGCTTAGCTTCTATTTTAACTAAAAAATACTGTTAATAACGAACCATTTAACAATATTTTGAATGGTAAAATTACCTTTATAACAGATTATCGTACATAAAAATTCCCGACATAACTTCGATTTACAGTAAAACTACACCTTGAAGCTTTGTGCATTGGAGCAATCCCAAAACTTCGACAAGGTATCAGATTTGACATAAAATGATAACTTTAACAAAGATAAATACCTATTATTTATGGTCAACAAAAAACAACTTCCACTTAAACTATGTAGAGATATTGAAGAAATCTATAGTGATATTCGAAAAGTCGCCGTAGCAAAACAAAATATAATTGTCATCGAGAAGGAAGAAGACCTTCACATCAAGATTATAGATAATGACCCAAATTCGGATTTCTTCCTTTCAATCCTAAATCCAAAATTCAATAGGAAGTCAATTTTTGAGATGAAGTGGAAACCCATGAATTCTATATCACTAGACACCCATACAACAAAGGTTGACAAAGAAAATGTAATCAAATATTTTGTTACTTGGATTGATACTATCGAAGCTTACAACTCTGTATACCTATCTCCAGATGAGAAAATCCTAAAACAATATGAAACTGAATTCTTTGACAGTTTCGAAATAATTGATGAAGACGCCGACTACAATTCTTTCGATTTTGAAAGACAACTTATAATTCAAAAGTTCTTAGAATCAACTTTGAAGATTTTAGAAGAGCATCCTTCGGATACGAAATTGATTGAAGAAGAAGTTAATGACCTTAAAAAAAACATCCCTAACTTAACGAAGAAAGTCATAGTAAGACGGATTAGTAAGATTCTTGCACTGGCTAGAAAACATAGTTTAAATATGTGTAAAGCAATTTACATTGAAGTGAAAAAGCAACTGATTTCAAGAGCTGTCACTGGTGGCCTTGATTTCATTTTCGATTCAATTTCAAATCTATGATGACTTTCTATCCATTCTCGAAATTAGGCTATAACAATGCTCTACAATAATTACTAGCTTCGCGGTTAACAAAATATTAATAGCTTTGGATAAAATCAAAATCGACCCAAATGGACCATTACTCAGCGGTTTACAAAAGACTTACTAAGATTACTAAAATACACTTTGCAAAGGAATTGAACTATACGTCAATTGTATTTGAAGATTTGTTCCAGGCAAGAAATTTACTCACCGAAAAAGAAATGTACATTCTTGTTGTCAATGGGTATTGTATAAGATTTATCACAGGATCACTTTTATTGAGAACTTTAGCTCCTTATTAGTAGATAGTATTCGAGAGCAAGAAATGGAACATGAAAGGTTAAAAGGCCTCGAAAATGAATTTACCCATGGAATTCGGCTTGACGAAGCAATTAAGAAGCAGTGGGCTGAAGTTTATCATCAGAAGGGGCTACTGAAAAAGATTTATGAATTAGGAACACAAATTAAAAACCAAGATTATTAATCCAAATGAACAATTCAATTATCGATCAACTAGGCAAAAAGTACAACCGCTGGGCCATTATTATCATTTGCTTAGGAGCGCTTTTTATAGTCACTTTCCCTTGGTTACTTAGTCAACACTATTGGAAATTTGACTTTACAGAAACCGGTCAGATTGGAGACACCATCGGCGGAATAACCGCACCAATAATAGGCTTTATGTCGGCAATTCTAATTTACCTCTCTTTTATGATTCAACACAGGGCAAACCAAATTCAATGGAAAGCTATTAGAGATGAACAATTGTTGAACCGCATCCCATCATCGATTAGTGAGATTCAGTTAATAATACAAAATGAAAAAGATAGTGAATCCAAACCTATTGATCAGTTAATATACCGTATTGGCAAACGAAGCGAAGAAAATGGACTGCATAAACTAAGATACTGGTCTGTATATGGTCATTCATACAAAAAACTAACCATTTATTTAGAAAGAACAAGTATTATTATCAATCAAATAATCACTTCAGGCATTGATAATACGCTAAAAAAGGATCTGCTATTCTCCGTAATAGACACTGATAGTTACTGGTATGATGACTTTTTCAATCTACAGTACCGACTTAATATGTATTTCAAAGCAATGGCTGATGAAACGGAAATAAATCAAGAATTTCAAATAAATATAGACGAATACAGAAGACTTTTCTCGCGATTAACAAAATATATTAATGAAATTACGAAAGTTAGACAAGATCTATTTCAGAATTAAAACAAACCTAAAGAATTCAATCCAATACATACAGGAGCTAGTTTGATATTTCACCTAGCAACTAAACCAAATACAAGGCCCCGTCTTCGATCTCGCCAATGTATTCACCTGCAGGTACCACTGTATCAAATTCCGGATAGTAAGCCTTGAGTGTTTTCCCTTCATTGCGAATTCGTGTAAGGATCCTGATTATCTCATCTTCTGAACCGGCCGCAATGATCAACAACGGGACCAGCTCATAGAGTTCACCTTCTCCCCTGGTTATTAAGAAGTGTTCCAGGAGATCCTCCAAGCTCATATTTTTCAATTCCGAGATCATAACTTCAAAGATATCAATAAAGTACCAAATTAAGGGACTGGTGTCCCACCATGCGTAAGGGTTTTAGTCCTGAGGGGATATGAACCTTGCCCCCTCACCTGTTAAAAGCCAGTTAAGGTTGACCCGAAGCCGGTGGTAGAGCATAATCATTGTGGCTTGCTTAAGATGTATGGCCCCGGATTCAACCTTGTTTATGTATTGAATAGACTCATCCAACCGACGGCCAAGTTCCGCCTGGGTGATGTTCAACTCTTTTCTGATCTCTGTTAATCGCTTACTTGTTTCCATGACTTAATATTTTAAATGTTCAAGTCAAAGGTACCGGGATAAAGATCTTGATTCAATACCATAAATGAGGGAAAAAATGTGTCCACCTTTTTATCCTTTCATCGAGGATAAAATGATGAAAAAACAATCACAAAGTAAAGTTTTTCAAACGGCCAAATCGAGCACCAAATGCTAACACTCTGATTTTCACCACATACTATATACCCTCAAAAGTTGTCCTTTCATATTCCAAAGGGAATTCCCTTTTTCGCAGGGCGAGGCAGGGCTTTGTCGATTGCAAATTTTTAAAGCGTAAATTATGTCTGAAAAAAAGCAATCGACATCAGAACAGAGCCAGGGAAGCTCAACAATCAGATTTTGGAAATGGTCATTCGAAAATGTAGAAATCAACTTTAGAACAGTTATCCTTTTTTGCTTCTTTATCGCGATTTCAGGTATCATGGCAATTGTCCTTTTTATTGTATTTCTAATAATTACTATTAAGCTGGAATTGTTTGAACATGTTAAACAACTAATTGAAGCAATTAAGGCATAAAAAAACCTCCCGAAGGAGGCTCTTTTGAATGCCTGTAAATCTATTTTACTTCCATACGTGCAAAAGATTCAGCAAGAAACTTTGCATAGTAGATATCACCAGCTGTAGGTAGCATACCTTGAATGTCTATGCTGTTATTAATCGCCTCGGTCGTTAATTGTGCAATACAATAAATCATGTCACGAATCACACCGGCAAATTCTTTCGGATCAGTCATTGTGAAAAGATCATCAAGTTCTACTAGTGAATACTTTGTAGCTCCAAACTTAATTGTACTACCCTCAATGGTTACCGTATTTATTTCGCCATTTTCATCTTTGAATGTGATTACATTTTTTTGATTTTCCATATCTCTATACTTTTTAAGGTTTAATAATTCGAAACAAAATGATTTGACCTGCTGGCCATAGATTTAATAAAGCTGCTCTCTTCCGAGTTGAGTTCCTTACCGCTTTTAGACTTTTCAGCCAATTGCGTTATATGAGCGTGCTCCCCACCGGAGAGAACCTCGGTACTGATCGATACATTTAATGATTGAAAGATGATTTTCATAGTGCATATTGTTTTAAGGTTTCAGTTCTAACCTGGTAGTAAGTATCAAATACCTCGGCTTTGGTAATTCCGGGCTGAGCTTTTAAATGGTCCAAAAACATTTCCAGATAACCACCAATTCCGATTGATTTAATCAGGTTGGTTTTCGATATTGTTATTTGTCTCAAATCCATTTTATTACGTTTTAACATCATTTATATATAACAAATATAACGCTTAATATCATACAAACAAATTAAATATGATATTTTAACGTAACTATTTATGATTTTTTATAACTTTGAAGCATCATAACACAATATAGAACGATGTTAGATATTAAATCAGTAATCAAGAGCAAAGGATATACAGTCACATCTTTGGCCGAAAAGATGGATATCGCTCAAGTTTCATTGAGTAGGATAATCAATGGAAATCCCAAGGTTGAAACACTAGAGAAAATTGCAACGGCCCTGGATGTAGATATCCGGGAGCTATTCATCCCAACAAAGGAAGAGAAACAAGACTTTGATTTTAAGTGTCCCAACTGCGGGACCGAATTAATTGTGAATAAAAAAAAATAGTCATGTGAGGACTCGAACCCTGTAGTTCTTTAGGACACTAGTCCCTTTCCCAGAACTTATGACCACACGCCCGCATCCATACTGTCACCAATGCCAGCACTTCAATACCTTCAGTGAACAATCATGTAAGGCAAACCCGGAAGGAATACCGGACCGCATCTTTATTTATGGCCATGCTCATAATAAACCCCGGAGAGGGCAAAAAGGAACCTTTGTTTTCACCCCGAAAGAAGCTTAAATTTCTGTCAAACTGGCTGAATTTATACTTTATGATTCAGTATTTTTTAAGCCCAAAACACAAACATCTAACAACCTGCACTTTAACAAACTCGAATTGTCCTTATAACGGCTATTATGAAAAATAAAAAGAATATCGATTACCTAGGATTCAGATTCTTTGAATAGCTTGATATTAGAAGCATATATCATTACAGATATTACTCCGGTTAAGAGCGTAAGACCGGCTATACCCCAGGGTCCCCAAACCTCAAAAGTTGAACTTGAGTAGACCATCACATAATCGGCAGCTCCCACCATTATCGCAGCAACCAAACAACTAATAACATGAATAATAATAACCATGTAAAAAAGCCATGGTGCCAGCTTTATTTCATTATGCATCTTATTCAAAATAGAAAATACAATAGGCCATAAAATTGTCATTAAAACCATCGGAACACTTAGATCTAAAGTCTCCTCTATCATATACTGTTGGATTGTTAAAGAAAAATATGCGAATGGTTCCTCCACTACTAAGTAGAAAATAGATCTCGTGATAAGGGCCAAGGCTAAAAAAACCAGAAGAAATCTAAAATTTTTTGCGCTTAAGAAGTCTGATAAATTCATGATGGTAATATGAGAAGATTATACTGATAACACTCTGAACTTAAGTAATGTTTAAAAAAGGGCGACCGAAAGTTCGGCAGCCCTTCATCATGAGTATGTGAAAAACAAAAAGCTAAATGCCTAATCCTGCTTTTAGTGTTTGGTTCATGGTTCTCAATTCTTCGTGCATGCCATCAAGATTATGGTTATATGACGTATTTTCTCGGATATCCTGCAATACTTCCAGCTGCTCTTCTGCCATGGCCAGCTGATCCATCATCGTATCGTTTGCCCGTACCTGGTATTCTCGCATCGATGAGAACTGACCAACCAATAAGGATCCTGTTTCTTCGGTAATGCTTCGCTGAATACCCTGCAATTCACTGTATCCATATGAATATTTGGAGAAGTCTAATCCTGCAATCTGTGAAAGCTCATCGTACATAGAGCTGGCATCATTTACGATGCTGTTGTATACTTCTTGCAATTTGGCCACCTCACCATCATCAAGCGCTCCGTCCGATTCTACATAGCCGGCAAAAGTCTCATACCAGTCTTTAAGCGGTTTTTCCAGATATTGCACTTTGACTGAGTTCAGGATAGCATCTCGCATGAGACCTTCGAAATTATCGGCAAAATCAGAAGCAGCATTATAACCATTCTCAAAACCATCGATTATGCTGTCAGCAATACTGTCAGCCATAGTTGCGGTTAGTAGTTTGTTTTTGGCTTCTTGCGTATCTGCATAACTATCCAGTAGCTCAGCATAGTAATCAACTGCATCAATTACCTTTTGATCTGTTACTATGCCATCATCAATTAACTGGTTGATTTTATCAAGTGAGAAATTGCCCTCGTTATCTTTTAACAGCTTTTCAAGATTGTAACTATAAGTTTCGGAGTACTTTAGATAGAAGGGTAACGATGTCTTATCATAATCAACGAAGGTTAGGCTGTCACCAAGTATCTTTTCTAACTCCTTCCGTTGTTCTTCAACATCGTCATATATTTTTTTCCCAGACACGGCGGCTCCGCTGGCTTCAAAGGTAAATGACAAATCAAGTCCTGATAATTTTTCTTCTACTTCTTTTATCTTGTTGAGATTTTCCTCAAGTAGATTGTCGTTGAAGGTGTAACGTGCGCTACCAATAGCTTCGTCACGTAGCTTTATGTAACGCTCAAGTTCGCGGTTAGATGCCGATACCCAATGCTCAAATTCTATCCATGGTTCAGCAAGTTTATCTTTCTTGTTACCAATAGCTGATGCGTATATTCCTACTATATTTCCGATAATTCCGATACCGGATGAAATGGCAGCTGTAGGATCTTCTGCGATAGAAGCAATCATATTACTCGCATTTCGTGCCATGTCTGCCAATCTTCCTACGGCTTGACCGGCTTTAGAATCCACCTCTCCAATTGCATAACTCAGAGCTCCGAGTATTTCAGAACTATCCTGCATGGCTTGTGCAAGTTCTTCCAGATTCTCTATTTGGGTACGCTGTGCGTCAATCTTATCGTATTCAGCTTCCTTCTGTTTTTCCTGCTCTTCGGTCAGCTGCTTCATCGGTTTAAGCAGCTTAGTGATCTCTTTAGTCTGCTCTTTGTAGGCTTTGGTTTGATCCTCGATAAGCTTAGAGGCGTTACCCTTAGATGCTGTTTCCGAGTTAGAATTATCAGCCCCAACAGTTCTGTTAAACGGAGTTTCCCAACTCTCGTTGATAGCCTGGTTAAATCGGTCACGTACCTTTCCATAAAACTCATCAATCTTAGCCTGCTCATCGGCAATTTTAAACCGGAGCTCAACCTCCTGTTCGATCGATACAGTACCCAGCTGTTCTTTAAGTCGTTCAATTTCGGCCTGACTTTCGCCCACGGTCCAAGGTTTTGGTTTATCACCTCCACCACCTCCGGATCCTGAACCACCTGCAGAATTCAAAACCTGACGGTAAAGCTCTTCAAGCTTTTGACGCACCTGTTCATTAATGGCGATGTCCTTTTGAACGATCTCAAGGTTTGCCTGGTTATAACGTCCCGACAATGTCGCCGGTCCAAATCCCAAAGCCGCATTAAAATTCTCGGCTTGACGCTGCAACCAACTAGGCTGTACTTTTTCCCATTGAGCGGATTCCTGACCTAAACTCACATATTCATTCTTCAACTCGATAATCTTATCAGTGATAAGCTTGAGTTTGGCTTCTTTATCATCGAGCTGATTGAGGTCTGAAAAAAGGTTATTGATTGCTGACTGAGAAGCTGGTCCGATAACGTCAGCTTGTTCATCAGTAAGGATCCTGTTGAAGAAATCAGCAATACCGGAAGAAGCTACTTTGAGCGAATCCCCAACTTGAGAGAGCTCTCTTTGCCACTTGTTGTGCACTTGACTCCACTTATTGTCTGCCTCTTCCATCATGGTCTCATAAGCTGTCTGCATGGATCCTGTGGCCTCTGACAGCGTTTTAAGATCATCTGCCGCAGCTATTGCTTTATCCCCGGTTAGAGCCAATACAGCGTTTACACCTTCAATCCTACCCATCATGTCTTTTAAGGCGGTATCAGAACCGCCAGCCATATCACGTACAGCCTGTAGAGCTTCTTGGAATGTCATGGCCTCACTCCAACCATCACCCAAATTCTCATTTAAACCTATAATGGCTTGTCTGATTTGAGTCATGGCCATGCTGGTAGTATTACCCTGTTTCGTCAGTGAAGCTGTTGCCCCCAGAATCTCTTCCAGGGAGATCTTCATTGCGCTGGCCATTGGTGCCACCTGAGCAATATTCTGAGCTAATTCCGGGAAAGTGGTTTTACCCTTTTCTACCGTTTTGAAAAGAACGTCAGCCACCTTTTCGGCTTCTGTTGCATCCTTTCCCCAGGCATTGAGAATGGTTGTTAGACCGTCTGCAGCCGTTTTCGTATCGGTTATACCGGCCGTAGCTGCTCTACTCGAAACATCCAGCAAGTTAAGACCTGCAGCGCCGTCATACCCGGCACTAGCAATTTGGTAATAGGCTTCTGCCAGCTGGATCGCATCGTCGGGACCGTTCGCGGCCAGATCAATAATGGCCTTATTCATTCCTTCCCAATCTTCCTGTGTAGCCTGAGAAATAGTTTGTACTTCTCGCATCGCTTTAGAGTACTCGTTTGAGAAATCATACGCATCATTTCCCAACTTCGCGAGAATTAAGCTTCCGGCTGCCAACGGGGCAAAAGGTGCTAACTTCCCAATGTTTCGCCCCATACCAGCAATAATCGATTCTGCTTCTGCTGACTTGGCTCTTAAACCAGCATTGCTCATTGTATTTACAAAGTGTAATCCTTGAATTCCTCCTGTCATCATATCGTTTCCTGTTTAGAGTTATTACTTCAATTCTTTGAATACTTCTTTCAAAAGCTTCCGGGTTTCCGGTACCGAACCTGTTATTACATCTATTCCCCGGGCTTCGACATAGATTCCATACTCCATGCCCGCAACACCGATTAAGGCCCAGCCTGTAGGAAGGTTGATCATTATTTCTTTTGCTAAGCGCTCAGCCGCCTCCTGCCCTTCTTTTGTTGGAGATTTCCCAATACCGCGAAGCGCCTTAAATACAATTTTCTTATCCTTTACAATCACATATCCGATAGATGACTGCAGGTTCCCAGTGTCATCCTTAAACTCCCGGTTTAGCCTGGCATTCTTAACGAACGTCTCACCAGCATACTTCAAAACCTGCAGAGTCATATCATCGGCTTTGGCTACCTGGTTCTGAATCGCCCGGATTACATTGGCAGTATTTTGTATGACTATTCGACCTTTCATTTCATCGTTTTTGAAAGTTCAACTAATAGATTAGAGACTGAATCCTCACCCAGCTCCCGGGGCTTTACCAGACTACAATCAAATATTTTCCCTTCGGCAGTTTTTACAAATACCTTATCGATATCATGTTTCGCAGCAATAGACAAAACAGCTTCAACCTGCCCGATATCTTTTTGAGTTTGCACCCAGGCAGCAAGTCGCTTTTTCTTCATTTCCGGATCCTTTTCAATTTTGAAGGATATCTGATACTGGAAGAGAACACTCTTCAAACTTTTACCGATCAGCTCATTTACTTTCCGTGTGAAAATTTCCGGCGTTATGAGAATTTTCTTTGCTGTATTTTTGCTCGTTGCTGCCATGTCTTATAATTTATTATATGAAAATCAAAACTGAACCACCTATAAACAAAGGATTTCAGAAGACTCACACTTCATCCTTTCATGTTTATGTTTACCCGTCCCATTCTGAACCTTTTTTCGATTATTGTTTTCTGTCTTTTTATTTCACGGTTTGTCTAAATATCTATCCCTACCATTGTCCGGGATATAAACCACTCCATAGTCGAAATCATCATCTTCCGGTATCAACATTGAATTAAGTCTTGCCATTATCACAGCGCCGGTTCTTACTGCCATCATTCCCTCTTTTACCGATATATGCTTATGCGGCTCTTTATCGGGTCGATATGCCCTCTGAATAACATCGGTACCTATCTGACACAGCAACATTCCATACTTGTAAACTTCTGCCAGGTCATCTGCAGCCTTATCGATGATTTGCTCTTCGGTCGTTAAAGTACTTTCAGAGGTTTGCTGTATTCCATACTGAACAGCTTTTTGCAGAATAACATCCCATGAGCCATCCTTCGCCCAATTACCAATCGTAACATGAGAATATTTTTTGTTAAAATCCTGTTCAATTTCTTTCGATATATCCCTTAATGAATACATCCGCTTACCTTCTTTATCCCTTGATAAATAAAGAGTTTTAGCGTGATCTTTAATTTTTTGTGATACTGCCATGATTGTTAAGTTTTCTGTAGTGTTAAGTGATCTGTTAAGTAAAAGAGGAAGGGACCAATGGCCCCAACCCCATTAAAAAGAACTGAATATCTTATTTAGTCGGTACCCAAATCAACTGTCCCGTGTGTGTCAGCTTCCCAATCATATATTTTTTTGTATTCTTCTTCTTTTAATTCAAGAGATTTTACCCACTGCGAAACTGTTAACCCTTCAGGCTGTCCTTCTGAATAATATTTCATTGCCCAGCTAATATCATTGTAGCCGGTATTCTTTAATTCTTTAAGAATTTCCAATACTGTTTTGTCTTTTGCCATGATTTTTAAATTTTAAGTGATTATTTCTGTTTATCAATTTCTCTAGAGCCAAGTCTACCAATTCCCTGGAAGCAGAGGAAGAAGCTAGGATCTGGTTCAGCTCGGGCATAATTGCCCTTTTTCTGCATTTTCAGGATGAATGCTTCGTTAACATCGATTGTATCTTGGAGCGATAAAATGCCGGACTTCTCAGCGATATCCTCCATTTCGTTAAATGCGTGAACGAAGTTCTGAATCGCCTCCCACATGTTTTTTCGTGCCTGTGTATTCAGAACAACAGTGAATTGTTCCTCAATCGATTCGACGAATGACTTCTTTAGTCCAGCTTTGCCTGCAGATACTTCCAGGTCATCAGCTTTCACCTTCGCGGTATTCATGGCCCGATATAACTCAGCGTGAGTTTCTGAAGCTCTTTTTTGATTAATTGCCGTAGCATCCTGAAGGAAAGACTGCTTCAACTTATCGAGCTTAAGGTTCATTTTCTCAATGTCCTTTCGGGCAATACTGCCCAGTGCGCCAATGATGTAATCTCCACCTCCTGTTATAAACCCTTTTAAGTGTTCCGGCGTGGGAGATATCCCTTCGTCTTTGATAAATTGCAGTGCCTTGTTTGCTGCAGGCAAAACTTGCTCAGACTCCTTGATCTTATCGCTAATTGCTTTTTCGTCTTTCCAGATGGTTTCTTTTTCCATTTCAAAAATTATTTAGTGTTACATTAAATCCTTCATCTATTAGCATTTCCAATACATCTGCTCGGGTATACCAGGTATCATCTAGCAGCTCCAAATAATATCGGGTAATCTCAAAATCATTTTCTTGAAGATCGATGTTGAAAGTTCGAGTCATTCTTATTCCACAATCAATTATAAAATATCGCTTTAGCTTTTGGCAAACTAACTCTCGCCTGAGGTCGCACTCATAAGAAGAGAACTTAATCGCCCATGTTGAATCAATTCCTAATAAATGATAAAACCTATCTGTGTTTTCCCATCTACATAAACCTTCCAAACCAACCAATCGGAATAAATCATCACAGTAGGCCATTGTATGACCGTTCTCCCTCTTGGCAAGTCGGAGTCTTTTACCATCGATATTTATGAAGTCATTCATTTGGAGTAAAGAGTATTTAAAATTTCATTTTGCTGGTTAGTAGACATCTTCGAAATAATACATCCTCGTTCTTTCCGATATTCTCTACATGCCCGTAGAACTATTTGCGGATTGAATTTTCCATAGAACTCTCCGTAAAATCCCTCACGAATACGATGAAACAGTAAAGTCAGTTCAGCTAGATTCAACATTCCAATCTCTTCATACATGTACTCTGAAGTTTGCCTAAGCTGAATTTCTATTGCTTCGAAACCCATGAATAAACAAAGTTGAGTTAGCCACAAACTCAATAGTAATCTTGGAGTTTCTTGGTTATACACATTTGTTAATTCTCGCAGATTAATCATCTTAGAAACGAGAGCTGCTTTCTGGGTATTAAGTATTCGATACCTGTCAGCACAATAATCGAAATTAAATTGCTTCAAAAAATCCTTTCCAGTGGAACAAACCTTTTGTAGTTCAACTTTGCGTTTGCTCAATTCTGGCAATAATGTTTTCGACTGTTCTCGCTGTTTCAGCGCCCCTCGAATTGCTAGTTCTTTTCTTGTTTCCATTTCGTGATTTGTATAGCATTGAATCAAACCAGCTTTGTCCGGTTGAATTCTGTTTAACTCTTAATTTTTCAGTTTTTTGTACATTCTGTTGATAGAATGGATCTTGCTCAAGAACATGCCACACCTCCCTTATATCATCTTCAGATTTTTGATCCTTTTCAACCAACATTTTAATGGGCTTAGTCCAGTCATCATATTTTGCCTGATCAACATGTTTGGTGCTCAAGTTAAATCGGACAAGATTGTCTCTGATTAATTTGTGAAAGGCTAAAGCAATTTTTAAATACTCCTTAGATTGAGTATCGAGGATTGATTCATCAACCTCGATAAGTAGTTCTTTCTTCTTTTTAAGTTTGGGTTTAGGTTTAGGTTTAATTATTGTATCAGGGTCACTATCAGACTGACTATCCAAGTGACCATCAGGATGACTATTATATTTTGACACTATCAATAATTGATACTCTGTTTTATTTTTTATATCTCTTGGATTACCCGAAGTGCCTTGCTTAACTTGAATAAGACCAGCCTCGATCAACCTTTTTTGTGCACTTTTAACAGAATTCACACTAAGTCCCGCCTTCCCACTGAGTTGGCGTTGACTTTGTTTAAAAGGATTTTGCCAATTGTAAGTATTACACAGATGGACTAGAAAAAAATATAATCTGGTTTCATTGCCAGAGAACATATACTCTTCGTTAAGCCTCCAAAACTGATTTGCCAATTCAATGTAATTAAGCCCTGGGCGATATGTATTCTGATCACCCATGCTTCATTAAGGTTTTAAGATTGTTATGAATAAGAATCCGGCGAAGATTTTCCATTTCGGATTTTGTGCCGGTACGCCGACTGCAGTATTGTCCCAACGGCCAGTTACGAGGTAAATCTTCGAGTTTCACGATCTCTAATTCACCTGAATCGAGACATAGCAGCAAAGTATATTCCTCTGTGCTTTTAGCTTTTTCATCTTCCATATAAAATGCTTCGTTAATAGTTTATTCTTTTACTCATGACTATAACAGAAGCCGTTACGTAGTTTAGAAATTAGCCAGATCCTCACGCAGCTCAGAATCATAATAGATTATCTCACGACCAAGTCTGTGGTGTCTGATCTTTCCTTGTTTCCGATACTTCGAGAAAGACACACGTGACTTATTGTATCTTTTGCTAGCTTCCTTTTCGCTCAAAGGCTTTTCATTGATTTTTAAGCCCACAATAATTTCCTTAGCCGTCATTGTTGCCACACTTTGAGCAAAATCATTTAAGCTTTCCGGTGTTACAAAGAGCTGTACATTAGCTCCTACTCCCGGTGTGTTTTTTTTAACTAATTCTTCTAACCTCATATTTCAAATCTTAAAAAAATGCATAAAAAAAGCCCGTCCCACGCGAACGTGAGATAGGCTTTACTTGTATCTCAAAAGTAATGCTTAGTTTACATCAATGCAAATTGAGTTATGAATAGGGTTATTAACTTTGCTCAAGTATTACCATTATTGTTCAGGCAGACTTAACAACCTCCATAATTTGATTAACGCTTTTGGTTTGGGCAAGATTATTTCTTAAAGCGTCCTTATCATCGTCGATGTACCTTTTTAAAGTTTTAAAATCGCTATGTCCGGTTATTTCCATTACCTGAGGTACTGGCATTTTATAGATATTCAACAATATAGAAACAGCTGTACGCCGGGCCATATGTGTTGAAATTATCCGATGAATTGGTTCCTCAATTACAATCGATTTCACACCTTGTTTTCTGGTAATTTTTACAACCCTCTTTAACTTGGCCTTTTCAGCTGCTACCTTCAGGTTGTCATTTAGTTTCTGATTACTTATTTCTGGAAGTTTATATTTATACTTTTTAAGTACATCCAATGCCGGTGCGGCATATCCGACTAGTGGAATAACTGTTTCTTTCTTTGTTTTATAAGCTTGAAAAATCCAGGCATCCCCCATAATTTGTTCCTTTTTAAAGCCTGCAACATCACTCCAACGCTGGCCAGTAAAGGCTCCAAAACAAAATAAATCCCGAGCACGGTCCAGGTGATTATCCTTTCCAAAGTCGTGATCATAGAACTGTTTCAATTCTTGGATGCTAAGCGTTACGATATCTACATTCGAATCACGTTTGCTTCTAAACTCTGAATGTTGAAATATTGTATTCGAATGATATCCTCGTTCGAAACTCCAACGAAGAAAATTCTTTAAATTCTCTATGAATTTTGATACCGTATCATCGCGATATCCATCCTCTTCTGACTTCTGATTCTCTGCTTCATATAACAGATAGTGACGATATGAATCAATGAAGTTCACATCAATCTTATCAAAATCAAATCTTCGATAGTATTTATCAGTGAACTTGTTTAATACAGTTTTCGCAGTATTAAATTTTTGGATTGTTCGCGGATGGAGCTCAGCCGTCTTTCTCCGAATAAATTCTTTATAAACATCGAAAAATCCATTCTCTTCTTTTAACCTTGGATTCTGAAAATCAAATATAAAATCCTGAAGCTTATTTTTGATTTCATCATAAGAAGGCTGTTTGAGCTCCGCCTCCTCCATAATAGTACTATAGTACTCCTGGCTCTTCTCCAATAACCGGTTTAGCGATTTATTGAATTTCTGAGCTCCCGGTGCCTGTTGTTTCTTTCTTTGTTTGACAAAATCCCAATGTGCTGGAAAAACTTGCATGCCAGTTTTACATTTAAATCGGTGTTCCCTATCGAAACTAATAAAGAGTAAAACCGGCGTTTGATCTTGATTAAGTAATGATGAAATGTTTTTACCTAACTGCCTTCTTTTCTTCAACTCTTCAGAAACGCCCTTTTTATAGGGTTTCCGCAAAACAAAACTATAGTTTGGCATGATAATATTTTATTGTGTCCCGCGTGTCTTCAATTAATTTAGCTTGAAGATATAGAGACAATTCACTATAGTAACCTGATTATCTGTCATTCAAAGATACAATAATTGGACACAAACGAGACACAAATCATTTACATTTTTATGAACTAGCTTTACATCGTTGTAAAACAATTATAGAAAATACCTCTATAATCTGCGTTTTTAAGGGGTTAAAAGCAATTTAACTATTTATAATTGTAAATTAAAAGTAGCGCTGCTCCCGCTACTTAGATAAGCCAGAGGAATTTTTCTTCTGGCTTTTTTTATGCCCAAAATTTTATTGAAATACGCCCCTGTTTGAACAATTACACTTTAATTTGTTTCATAGGTAAACGAAACGAAAAACTGTTCAACGCGTCATGATTAAATCAGAATACCATATTGCAAAAATGGACTGTCCTTCCGAAGAGAATATGATTCGGATGAAACTGGATGGAATTCAAGCCATAAAAAAACTGGAGTTTGACATTGAAAACCGCAACCTTACCGTTTTTCACTCCGAAGAAAATGAGGAAATTCTCTCGCGGTTGGAATCACTGAATTTTGGCGCAAAACTATCGGCCAGCCACGCGGTGGATGAAAACGATTTTGCTCCGGAAAGTTCAGAGGTGCAGTCGAAACTACTTTGGTCAGTACTTTTAATCAATTTTGGCTTTTTTGTTATTGAAATGACAACCGGACTCATCTCCCGATCAATGGGACTGGTAGCCGATTCGCTGGATATGCTTGCCGATTCGTTTGTATACGGGCTCAGCCTTTGGGCCGTTGGTTCAACAGTTCTTCGAAAAAAGAAGGTTGCACGCCTAAGCGGTTACTTTCAGCTTTCACTTGCACTGCTGGGTATTATTGAAGTAGTGAGGCGCTTTATTCAGTCGGAAGCCATGCCCGATTACCGCATGATGATCGGCATTTCAATTCTGGCACTGATTGCCAACGCCATTTGTTTATGGCTTCTTCAAAAATCGAAAAGTAAAGAGGCTCATATGAAAGCCAGTATGATTTTTACCTCGAACGATGTGATTATTAATAGCGGTGTGATTTTAGCCGGTATACTGGTTTTGGTAACACAATCGAAATATCCCGATTTAATTATCGGTTCAATCGTATTTCTGATTGTTGTTAGAGGGGCGATACGAATACTAAAATTGGGCAAATAACAACAATTCCTATTTTACCACATAATCAATTAAATTCCACAATTCAATACGCTCGATGACGCGAGCTTCATTTGTTTTTTTCATTATTTCGTTAAAATCCTGTTCAGGATGTATCGCTTTAAACGATTCGGCAAAACTAAGCTCTAAGGCATAGGAGTAATCCGAAAAAGTATTCATTGTAACATATTGGTATGGCCGGCCGGCACCACGCGGAAACAGCGCCTCCCAAAGTCCCCAGCCAACAGTTCTCCCCGATCGTATCGACTCCTCGTGAATCGGCATCCAAACATCCTTCTCCAGCGCCTCGTATTCCGAACCTTTTCCCGGCTCTACTTTCATATAATTCACCTGAATGTAATTCGCCGGATCTGCAAAAGGAATGGACGGAATGGCCGCCACGCCCTGATACAACTCCGACCGAACAATTTCGCGGGCCTTGTTGGTGCGATCAAGTATTTCGCTTAAACCCATATTAGGATGAACCTTTGCCGGAATTTCAGCATTCCAGGGATTTTCCAGTGTTTTCGGATTATTATAAGTGGTAATTGCCACATAGTTGTAACTATCTGCCGACCCTGTAAATTCAACCGCATATAAATTCCAGCTAACAATTATCCCTTGTTTTATTCTTTCCTGGTGCATGGGTTTCCATATTTTTTGCTCCGCCTCGAGATATTTCAGGTGACCATCGGGTTTCACATTAAAATATTCAACCACCACATATACCTGATCAGCAGCCTTTGCCGGCGTCGTTGCGAATACAAATACGGTACAAAAAACAACCGCCGAAACAAATAGTGTAAGCCCGGCGAAACGCGATGATTGTTTATTCTTCATGGAAGTATGCTTTTTGTTAAAGATTAATCCAGTACGACATTTTTAAAATCAGTCCCCTGTTCTTAGAAACCATTCCATCGGGCAAAAAGTTCTCGGTGTAAACAAGGAATAAATCAGAAACGGGAGCAAACCTCCACTGTAACCTCGAGTTGATGTTAACATTATCGGCCTGTTCGTTATACTGAATAAAATTAGTCCAGAATATTTTCTCGGTGAATGTCAGGTCAATTCGTGGCCCTACCAGCCAAAACGCTCCACTTGGGTAGGGATCAGGCAAATCGATTTTGTTGTAGGTGTAATTCATTGCCAAACTAAAAATGGGCTTAATCCGATATCGAAAAGTTCCCGATACATTTGTGGCATTTCCATTGTAAAAACCTCCGTATCCTGCGCGGATATCAAATGAAAAATCCTTTCTGCTATTTGAAGAATAACTGGTATTTATTGCATTCCAGGTATATTCCGATCCCGATGGCAAAGGTTCCGTGCCCTCTTTAAACTGCCTTGTCGGATCAAAATCATCAAACAATTTTACATAAATATTTTGCCACTCAACATCTAAACGGCTTGAATTTAAAAAGTTTATTCTGTAACCCGTTTCCATTTCTTTGTCGGTAAATTCCCAATTTGTGTCGAGGAAGTAATCCGCCCGAAAAGTTGGGCCATGTGTGCTAATTGTTTGGCTTTCGGGATAAAAACTGTAGCGCACATACGGGCCAAAGGTAAAGTAGCCGGTACGCGGAAAGAAGCCCATTTCGGCATTAAAGTTTTCGGCCACATATTCATGCGTCCAAAATGCCATAATTTTTCGGGTATTGTACCGAACACTTGTTCCGTGCGCCCAGTGTTTTGAGGTATGAACAGGATCATCAGAATTAAAATAGTAGAAACTGCCATCCCATTTATCGTCGGCCGACAAGAGGTTGTATTGCAAACCATATACGCGGTTGTATTCATTTTGATCTCCGAAATCAAATCCGTCATCCTGGTCTTTTGAGAAGTTAATGCCCTGTTTCATGGCCACAATACCGGAAATGTTCGATCGGCCGAAAAGCTGTTTTTTAAACGTCGCAACGGTATAATTATAAGCCGGTGTATCATCAAAACCATCATTTATCTGGTGTTTGGTTTGGGCATTTAACAGGCCCACACGCATGCCCTCTCCTACCTGTCCGCTTAAACGTGCTCCAAAAATCATGGGCGACGATAAACCAATACGGCGCGAGAAAAACACCTGCGACTGCCGGAACCCAAAATCGCTGAAAAGGTCGCTGTTTTCGATAAAAAACTGGCGCCGCTCGGGATAAAACAGCTCGAAACGGGTAACATTAGTTTGCTGACGGTCGACTTCAACCGTTGAAAAATCGGGATTTAAAGTCAGGTCGAGATTTAAAGAAGTTGACAAGGCCACTTTCCCGTCGAAACCCGCATTCCAGTCCCAGCCAATATTGTTATTTACCGAAAGATCTTTCTGAGTGGCAGAACCCGAAACATAAGGAATAATACTAATGTTGGAGCTGGCTTCAGGCGGTGTACCATCCCATTTCAGCTCTCCTGAATACGTTAATGATGTTGGCTGGTATTGCCTTTTAACAGTGGTCCAGGTAGAGCGTTCGTTTCTTTTCAAATCATTTCTTACAAACTGTATATTCCAGTTGCTGATATCATCAGCGTACCGAATCGATTTAAACGGAATTTTTATTTCTGCAGTCCATCCCTCATCCGTTTTTTTTGTTTTCGAATACCACACGTTATCCCACGAATCGGAAACAGCCATAAAACCACCGCCGCCACCGGTAACTACACCTTCCATTTGCACCCCCAAAGGTGTAATGGTAAATGCATAACCATTTGTGAGGTCGTCGAAAGGATCGATAACCAACATTAAATAGTCGTTGTTTCGTTCACTGTAATCCCTTCTCAACGATTCAACAACGTAGTTTCCCGGCAACTCATCAAAACAGGTTACTCCCACATACAGGTTGTTATCATCGTAAAGTATACTGGCTTCGGTTTTTGAAAATGCGGTTGTATCGTCGATCGGGTACTGCCTGTGAAAATCCTTTGCTTTGTCGGCTGTTTGCCACACCGCTTCATCAAGTATCCCGTCAATGGTAATATCCGCATCGGTTTTTGTAATTTCCAGTGTCTTCTCCGGAATACGTTTTCCCTTTGTTCGTGAAATTAGTGATAGTTCAAATCGATCTTGTGCACTTCCCTCGAAAATCGAGATCATCCCCAATAAAAGAATAAGCAATCCGCCTAATCCGTAAGTCTTAGTTCGGTTCATTTGGTTTTTTTAGCTAGGAAGCTCTTCACTTACTTCCTGTTTATTTTAAAATATTTTGTTGCGGTTTATCTTTTGCACATTTATATCAGCTATAAATGAACAAGCAGTTAGATGGCCAAAATATCAGAAGGTTTAATTAAATCATAACTGAAGCGATGAATAAAAGATTCAGCGGGATGAATCAGTAGTTTCAGTACGTATTAAGATTATCGCTTACAAAACCTACAGCTTGTTAAGGTGTTGAAACATAACCTGAGTTGGAAGGCTGGCTGATCGGTATAAAAAGGTGGTAGAACAAAGATCCTGTACTGGCGCTTGAAGCATGACCAAACAAGTAATATTAAAAGTATTCCGGCCTCTACCGGGCCGGAACACCCTCCCCTAAGCAAACAGGGTTTACTATGAAAAAAATTGCCTACAAAGCCTTTGCCATGTAGCTTTTGTTATACGAGTTAAACTGGCATAAAGTTGTCGCCCGGCTTGTGGTTTAAAACAAAAAAGCGGGCCCTGGAAAACCAGAGCCCGCTTATCTATTTAGCGTAAATATGTTTACTGTTTTACACGTTCGCTGTATGAACGGTCGGCAGTGCTTACGCGAATTACGTCGCCTTCGTTAATAAACATTGGCACCATAACTTCAGCACCTGTTTCAACGGTTGCCGGTTTCAAAGCTGTTGAGCTGGCTGTGTTACCTTTTTCACCTACAATTGTTTGGGTTACTGTTAACTCAACTTTGTCGGGCATTTCTGCTGTTAAAGGCAATTCTTCTTCGGCATGAAACTGAATTTCAATGATTTGTCCTTCTTTCATCAGGTCGTTGTTTTCAACCATCGAATCAGGAATGGAAATCTGCTCGTAAGTTTCAGTGTTCATTACATTTAATCCCATCTCATCGCGATACAGAAACTGGTATTGACGACGCTCAACACGAACATCATCAACCTTAACACCTGAATTAAATGTATTTTCAATTACCCTTCCGGTTTTTACATTTTTTAGTTTTGTACGTACAAAAGCGGGACCTTTACCCGGTTTTACGTGAAGGAATGATACAATGGTGTAAATTTCACCTTTAAACAAAAAGCACATTCCATTTTTAAAATCTGCTGTAGAAGCCATGATAAATTAATTTCTTTTTATATGCGGTGCAAAAATAATTAAATCCGTTAAAAATCAAGCATTTCTAAATGCTTTTACTCAAAAGCCGAAAATCTACTTTAAACTTTGTTCTACGCCATTAATTTTATAATGTTTTATAACGGTTTTAAGCGAACCTACCTGCATGTCGAACTCGATGTAAACCGGTACCTTGTCTTTTTTTGCCAGATAAAACCGCACTCCGTCCGACTTTTCAAGTACTTTCCCCTTCCGAACGGTCGGTGTCAGCACGTGGCAATCCACTTCTCCAACATCTGTCTTAATCTTTTCATCGCGCAAATATTGTATCGATATATCCGATATTTTATCAGCATTAATTGTGGGATAAATAACTGCATCGCCGGGCTGAAGATTCTCAAACGGATTTTTGTGCACGAAATAAAAAAATACCGAAACCAGATCGAGCAGATCATCGGGAACGGCACGCCACCCACTGCGGCTGCTGTTTATTGAATCAACATCGTGGTAAAAAAACGTCTCTGTATAACGGCGGTAGTTTCCTTCTTTTACATTCCGAATGGTTTTTACAGGAAGGCGCGTTTCGGCATCAACATACGTTTCGTAAATATCATAAACACCATATAGTTTATTGGCCAAACCCGTTGTTTTGCCCATAACGTGGTAATGAATGGCGGGCCGGTCGTTAAAAACCGTATCACTGATGGTCATCTCGGCTTCGCCACCTTTTACGAAACTAAATTTCAGGTAAAATTTTAACGAAATATCCTCGGCAACGGTTGTTTGAGCTGCCAGAAAGAAAACGATAAGTATGGAGAGAAACTTGTTCATTTTATTACTTTGTTTTTTGGAATGGTTGCTACAAAATCCTTTAAATAAAAAGGCTCGAAATAAGCAACGTCTTCAAATTCATTTTTGTTGTACTTAATTTCTGCCAGATTTTGCATAAATCGTGCCGTTGTTTTGTCGGGCCCGGTAAACAAAGCGTTTACGTGCGTTAATTTTTCGCGGCATTTTTCGGCGCCATTTCCAAAAAACAATATTTTTTTTGTTTGAAGATGCTCGGCAAAAGAGTTTTCATCAATAATTTCAGCAGTCACTTCGTTTATTGCCTTTCCTCCTTTTTCGAAAAGAGCAGTGTACACTTCCATACGGCGGGCATCAATCATCGGGCAAAATAACAGCTCTTCACCATCAGCTGCCTTGTAATATTCGCCGGCATTTTCGGCTACGTAATGCCCCATTGCTTCAATCGAGCCAATACCAATAAGCGGTTTACCTAATCCGTAACACAAGCCTTTTGCCACCGATACGCCAATGCGCAAACCGGTGTACGAACCAGGCCCTTTACTTACAGCCACTGCATCAATATTATGGATATCGAAATTGTTCTCGCTAAAAAGCTCCTCAATAAAAACGGTAAGCAACTTCGAGTGATTTAATCCCTCAGTGCTTTCTTTTTGGTAAAGTGTTTTACCGTTTTCTGCCAGCGTAACCGAACAAACTTCGGTTGATGTTTCGATATTTAAAATAATTGCCATTTGAATCCTTTTAACAAAGTTCTGCAAAAATAGTTAAAGCAGAACAAACTTTCCATTTAACACCACGCCGTCGAGTTGCATTTTTTTTGCCGATTGCAGTGCATCCTCTTCGGTATGAACGATGGGTTCGCCACCTGCGTTAAACGAGGTATTTATCAATGCTTTTATTCCATGCTTTTCATCCAGCTGCTTAAGCAAGGCAAACAAAAACGGGTTCTCCGATTCTTTGGAAATGGATTGAAAACGTGCAGTTCCGTCGGCATGAATTGCGCCGGCTATTTCCTGTTGTTTTTTGGGAAGAACAGAAAAATCGAGCAACATAAATTTCGCCAACTGATGAACCTCCGGTTGGCCGGTAAAGTACTTTACGTTTTGTTCCAAAGCCACCGGTGCCAGCGGACGGTACCATTCGCGGCCCTTTTTCTCCATGCTTAGTTTTTTCGACAGTTCTTTCGAGCCGGCAAACGCTAAAACACTGCGGTTTCCCAAAGCACGCGGTCCGGCTTCGCCAAAGTTATTGCAAATGCCAATCAGCTTTTTAGCAGCCAGTTGTTCGGCCACTTCATTTATAGTTTCCTGTGAAAAACCGGCTTTATAATTTTCAATTCCCCAATTGTTTAAATAGGCTGAATTAAGTTCAACGTTCCCGTGTTTTTTCCACTCGGCAAAAGCAGCAGCTCCCAAAGCTAACCCTGAGTCTTCGGTACACGGAGGGATAAAAACCTGCTGAAACATTTTGCTGTTTACGATGCGCGTATTGGCTACAATATTCAAAGCCGACCCGCCGGTAAAGTACAAATTTTCAGTTCCGGTTTTTTGCTGCAACATTTGCAGCTTATTCAGTATTTCCTGAACAAAAAGTTCCTGCAGCGTTGCAGCTACATCCTGAATAAAGGGATCTTTCTGATTAAACGATTTCAGATCGACTCCCCAGTCCTTTTTTTCAGCCTCGAAAAAAACCGATGTTTTTCCCCAAATATCCTGGAAGAAATGGTTCCTTTTCAGCCAGTCGCCCAACTCGGGGCGGTAGTTTCCAAGGCCTGAAAATCCCATAAATTTTCCGGGAACGGCATTTTGTTCGGGCAGTTTTGCACCGATTATTGCAAACACCAGCGCGTTGGCATTAAACAGCGTTGAGTAGGGTTTTAAATCCCAGTGGTATTCGAGCCACTCCAATTGGCCATTTTTAAATACCGCTGCTGAAAAATTGCTTAAACTGGCGCCACCATCAAAGTGAACCAGCAGGCTGTTATCGTGCATGTTGCAAAAAAAAGGCAGGCACGAAAACATATGCGCCAACTCGTGGTTCAATACCCAGGCTTCCTTTTCTTCGCCAAACCACCAGCATTTTCCTTTTTCCAAACCGGTGGCTAATTCGTGGTTTAACGGCGCTTCAAAACGCACTTCGCCACTTTGCAGCAAAAAGGTGCGCCCCACCACATTATCAACAAAAACAAGGTCGTAATCTTTGCCCAGTAGTTTCTTTTCTTTTAAAATCGATTTCAGATGAATATGAAGCGAATTGTCTCGTTTGCGGCGCGAAATCCTTTCCTGCTGCAGGAACCACTCCACTTTTCCGTTTTGCATGAAGGCCACATTATGGTCGTGCACATAAAACGGGTGTTCATAATCAAACCGATCCTGAATACCATAAATCGCTAAAGTTGGCTTGTTCCTGTTCATTGGAAAAAATCGAAAGAAAACTGCATGGAAACAACAATAAGCACTAAAAGGATAAAAAGCAACTCGCTCCAGAAGCGGCTTTTCATAAACACAAAATAGTTAGCAATAAGGTAAGTAACGGGAATTGCGGTAATAACCAGCATTTCCTGCGAGGTTACCGGGTTTAACGCAAATCCGGCCAGCGAAAAAATAAAAATCCAGAAAAATACTGTGAAGTACTTTCGCGAGCTGATCTTTTTGGTATCGTATTGTCCAAACATTCCAATACTTCCGGCAATAGTATATAATATTAGCGCTACCAGGTAAACCTGCAAGGGAATATTTGAACGGAAATGATTAACCGGTGTGACGATACTTTCTTTCATAATATTCAGCACCTCCAGCCAGCTGTCGGTTAACACGGCATAGGCAGCAGAAAAAGCAAAAGGAAGAAAGAACCCCAGGATCAAGGTGGTAAATTCGCGCCACCCGACTTCGCGGCCCAACAAGGCTATACCCACAATAAACGCAGGAATCAGCACTGCAACATCGAGGTAAAAAAGCGCGCCTACTCCCAACAAAAATCCTACATCGAAAGTGGAAGAATAGGCTTTTTTCGTATCAAAAATGCCAAACAGCCGGTAAACGGCAAGCAGCATAAATAAAGCCCCAAAATATACCGGATGCAAAGTGTGCATGGGCACAAAACCACCAACAATAACCACAAACAGCAAGGCAGGCAGCTTACTTTTTATTCGGATAAACATGAACCGGTCGTTTACCAATTGCATGGTGTAGGCCAGCAATATAACCATAACAATTCCGATAATAACCTGCACCAGTGGCTTGTCGTGAACCAGCCGGTAAATCAAATTAAAAAGGATGTTTTGATCTTCGCCCGGGAAATAGTTATAAGCAAACGGGTGCTGCAGGCTCTTTATCCACAGTGCAATTGTGACCAAAGGCACCAGGAACAAACTTACAGAACTGTTCGACTTTAACTTTTTTAGTATCATGCCATTTTGCTTCTCAATACTTCAGAATATAAATAACTCCGGACCTTGGCTCTCACATAAAAACAGCCAAAGTACGGAGTCTTTTTAAGCCGTAGGATTAAAGATCGAATCCCAGGTCTTTACGGTAATATTTTCCTTCGAATTCGATATGTGCGGCGTTTTTAAATGAAGTAGCCAGTGCATCGTTCATATCCGTTCCGTACGAACTTACCGAAATCACACGACCTCCGGCTGTAACCACATCGTCGCCTGCCTGTTTTGTTCCTGCATGAAAAACAAGACTGTCAGTTACCTTTTCAGTTCCGGTAATCACTTTTCCTTTTTCGTAATCTCCCGGATATCCGCCTGAAACCAACATTACAGTAACGGCAGCACGCTCGTCGAATTCAATCTCTTTTTCGCCAAGTGTTCCGCTGGCAGCTCCATCAAGCAACTCAACAAAGTCAGATTTTACACGCAACATAACCGCTTCGGTTTCCGGATCGCCCATACGCACGTTGTACTCAATTACATACGGCTCGTTGTTTACATTTATCAGTCCGAAGAAGATAAATCCACAGTAGTCGATTCCATCTTTTGCCAAGCCCGAAACCGTAGGAGCAATGATCCGCTTCTCCACTTTTTCCATGAATACGGCATCAACAAACGGGACCGGTGTAATGGCACCCATTCCGCCGGTATTTAAGCCGGTATCGCCTTCGCCAATTCGTTTATAATCTTTTGCTTCGGGAAGAATTTTATAATCTTTACCATCGGTAAGAACAAATACCGAAACTTCCACGCCGCTCAAAAACTCTTCGATTACCACTTTGCTGCTGGCCTCGCCAAACTGCCCGTCGAGCATTTCCTTCAGCGAGTTTTGTGCCTCTTCCAGCGAGTCGATGATCAGCACCCCTTTACCGGCAGCCAAACCATCAGCTTTAAGCACATACGGCGATTGCATGGTGGTCAGGAACTCAACACCTTTATCCAGGTTATCGGCAGTTACCGTAAAATATTTTGCTGTAGGAATGTCGTGACGAGCCATAAAAGCTTTGGCAAAGTCCTTACTTCCTTCCAGTTCGGCACCGGCTTTTTTCGGGCCAACAACTTTTACCGATGCCAGTTCAGGATCGGCAGCAAAAAAATCGTGCAGTCCTTCTACCAAAGGCACTTCCGGCCCCACTAACATCAGGTCGATGTTATTTTCGAGCACCAGTGTTTTTATTTTCTGAAAATCAGAAACACCTGCATCCAGGTTGGTTCCCAATTCAGATGTACCGGCATTTCCCGGTGCAAAAAACAAATTATCTACTTTTTCGCTTTGTTTAATTTTCCATCCCAAAGCGTGCTCTCTTCCTCCCGAGCCTACAATCAAAATATTCATCAGTATGTTGCTTTTAATTTTTACTATTGCATGTTGCCATATCGTTCGAAATAGCTTTGCAGGCTTCCGCCAATTTGTTCAGCCAATTCGCTGTTACCCGCTTTTGAAGCTGTTCGTTGCAGCTGCTGCATATAGAACAGCTTGCGTTGAATCTCTTCCATAATGCCCCCCATAAACTTAGGCTGTAGTGAGAAATAATAAGTCAGTTCGTCGTTGAATACGCCATATGCGGTTTCAACCATTTCAAGACCTTTATCGTTTGCACCAGCCCGGATATAACCGTCGGCCAGTTCCAGGGCAAAATATTCGTAAGGTATAATGCTGTTTGGTAACAACTCGTTGCAGCGGTCGATAACTGCAATGGCCGAATCCTTTTTACCTTCTTCAATCAATGCCGATGCCAGTCGGTTAAAACTGTTCCGGATGTTGGTCATCATGCGGGTATTGGTTTCGTCGAGGTACACTTCAGGGTCGTTCATGTTACCCCACTCGAAGTTGTTCATCAGGTTATCGTACATCGCAGATGTATTCACCCGGCCAAACTGCAATTGCTGCGGATTACTCTGGGTTTTTATCGGAACCAAACGGTAGGCAAAACCTTCCACCTGGAAATAATCCTCAAGATTCAGGTATTTGCTGCGGCCAACGGTAATCGACCAGTAAATAGGACGTTCCCAGTTGTTGGTTGCCAACATATCGAGCACCATCATTTCATCTTTCGATAACATACTTTTGCCCGACAAATCAATAACTATCTCGTCAACAATTTTGTCGTAATCTTCCGGAGCAACCACTTTATTTCTGATCACTGCTTCCTTATCCACTTTAAACTGAAGTTTCTTTTTCGGAAGATAAGCTGCATTGTCGGCCTGCTGCAGTTTGGTAGCCGGGTCATCATTGGCAATCCAATCAATGCCCTGTTTTAATCCAACAAAATCACGCTTGAAGCGTGGATCATCAACAATGTAAACCGCATCGCGGGTTCCCAACAGATACTGATCGGGCTTTAACGTAAAATCGATTGGCTCCGAATCGTAAGCTTGTCGGCGCATCTGATCGATATACCAATCGGTTTGCAGATAACTTAAGTTACACACACGGACGTCGGTCCGAACACCTTCCACCTCCTGGTTATACCACAGCGGGAATGTATCGTTATCGCCATTGGTGAAAATCACCGCATTTGGCTCGCATGTTTTCAGGTAATTGGCACCAAAATCGCGGGCAGTATATCGTCCTGATCGATCGTGGTCGTCCCAGTTTTGCGCTCCCATAATTCCGGGAACCAAAATCAGCGTTACCAGTCCGGCAATTCCTCCGGCAAGTGTTTCAGGAATGTATTTTTTTAATGTTTCGGAAATGGCCAGCACTCCCAAACCAATCCAGATTGCAAAGGCATAGAACGAACCGGCATAAGCATAATCGCGTTCGCGCGGCTGGTGCGGATACTGGTTCAGATAAATTACGATGGCCAAGCCGGTTAATACAAACAGCAGGAATACCACCCAAAGTCCTTTCCGGCCTTCTTTACCGCGGTTATACTGGAAAAAGATGCCCAGTAATCCGAGCAGTAGGGGCAGGAAGAAATAGGTGTTTCGGGCTTTGTTATTGGCCAGTTCAGCAGGTAAATTATCCTGATTGCCCAAACGAGCCTCATCAATAAATTTTATACCACTCAACCAGTTTCCGTATAGTATATCTCCGTGTCCCTGAATATCGTTTTGGCGCCCCACAAAGTTCCACATAAAGTAGCGCCAGTACATATGATTTACCTGGTAGCGAAAGAAAAACCGCAGGTTTTCGCCCATGGTTGGTTTTACAATGGTTTCCACCTCGCCACGTTCGTTGCGGAACTGAATACGTGTACCTTTTATTTGTGCCCACTGCTGATAATCCTGCTCGTGTTGCGGATCCATATTGCTCCACATACGCGGGAAAACGGTGGTGAATTTCTCGTCGTAATTCGGATTAAAACGGTGATACGTAATTTTGTATTTTCCGTCGACCTGCGAATAAACCGGACTTCCTTCAGTAAAACGATCGCCCACTTTGTAAGGCGAATTGTAGTACTGGCCGCTAAACAACGGACGCGATCCGTATTGTTCGCGGTTGAGGTAGCCCAGCAGCGAGAAAGTATCGTTCGGACTATTCTGATCCATTGGCGGTTGAGCCGATGAACGAATAATTATTATAGCAAACGATGAGTAACCGATAAGAATTACGGCAACCCCCAGTAATACAGTGTTCCATACCACTTTTTGTTTTTTGTGCGTGTAGTAAATTCCAAAAGCTATGGCAGCAATTACCAGCACAACATAAAAGAAAACGCCTGAGTGATAAGGCAAACCAAAGCCGTTAACAAACATCAGTTCGAACCACGATGCAATGGTTACAAAACCCGGAATAATACCGTACATTATAGCTCCCAGCAACACCACCGAAGCCACCAAAGCCCAGATAATACCGTTGCGGGTTACTTCATATTTTCTGAAATAATAAACAAAAACAATGGCCGGAATTGCCAGCAGATTCAGTAAGTGAACCCCGATTGACAGGCCAACTACGTAAGCAATAAATATCAGCCAGCGGTTGGCATATTTTTCGTCGGCAACGTTTTCCCATTTTAAAATGGCCCAGAATACCACTGCCGTTAACAACGACGAGCTGGCGTAAACTTCGCCTTCAACAGCCGAAAACCAGAATGTATCGGAGAATGTGTAAGCCAGCGCTCCCACCAAACCGGCTGCGCAAATTGAAATGGTTTGCCCCAGTGAAACCTCTTCGGCTTTTACCATTATCTTTTTTGCCAGGTGGGTGATGGTCCAAAACAGGAACATAATGGTTCCGGCACTGGCCAGTGCTGAAAGCACATTCACCATTTTTGCGGCGCCTTCAGGGCCTGCAAATAGTGTGAAGAAGCGGCCAACGATCATAAAAATCGGTGCCCCCGGCGGGTGACCTACTTCAAATTTAAAAGCTGTTGTAATAAATTCGCCACAGTCCCAAAAACTTACAGTGGGTTCAATGGTCATTAAATAAACAATGGCTGCAATTAAAAAACTAACCCAGCCAAAAACGATATTAAACAATCTGTATTGCTTCATTTTCAAGTGATTTCTGAAAGCGTAAATGTTCGAAATTTTTAATAGTTGCGAAGATAAGGCTTTTGCTGAAAACTCAGAGAACAGTATATTATAATTAAAGCTTATTAACGTGAAATGTAGCCAACAACTATAGGCTAACAAGTGCGGAAGAGGGCATTTTTTTGCAAATTCATTACCTTTTGCAATTAGAAGGGGGCATTTTTTCAAAAATATATGGTCTTCTGTATGCGGAAGTCTAAATATTTTTGCCCAAATGTGCCCTTCCAACTGCAGCTTTATGAGGTTTTACATAAATGAAGCCGGAAAGAATTACAAAATCATAAAACTTATTTCCCGAACTCAGCTTTTACTGTTAAGCCGGTATCCAAGCACAAATTCGTGAGTATTCAGTGTTTTACTATTCAGAAAATCATTAAAACTATAGCTATATCCAAGTCGGAATTTTTGTTTCAAGTCTACTCCCAACATGAGTGAGTGGAAATCCTCGAAATCAAAATTCTGGTACCCGCCCCAGAATGTGTTTTTGTATTCTGCAAAAATTCCAGGTATAAGCGTATAGTCTTCATCGGAATAGTCGACCATAAGATTTGGGGTGAACGCAAAGTTCTGTGTATTAACAATTTTATAAGAAAAAACTCCGGTAAAAACCGCAGGAATATCAATCGCCAAATTATCTTCACCGGAAATTTGTTCCTGAACGGTTACACTCAATCCTGCACTTAACCTTTCCGAATAAATAAAAACACCCATATTTCCATTAAACGTTTTGTAATGTTCATCCAGAGGATTTTCAAAAAAAGGATCATTGGGATCAAGAGAAACATATTCAGACAAGGCATTCTTGTGGAAAGTAGTACCGCCCGAAATTCCGAAACTTAAAATAGCAGCATCAAAAACATTGAAGTCATAGGCATAATTTACTTTCACTAGATTAGCTGTTTCGAGACTGAGCTTTGTATGGTAAAAATCGAGCCCTATGGTTCCGGCTTTTTGAGATATTTTATAATCGAACGAAGCAGCAAACAAATTATAGGATTCCTTCCCAAAGTCTCCAAAATCGTAGGCCAGGTGAGAAAAGGATCCATAAATCCAATCGGATGGAGTAGAAATTGCCGCCGGGTTTTGGAATGATAGTCCCATCCAATAAGCTCCTTCCTGAGCTAACGATTTTTGGTTAGAAAAATGGAATACCAAGCTTAACACGGTAAATAGTTTTAATACAATGTGCCTGCTGCTTTTGACTTTCATTACTATATGGTTTTTGTTCGAAATAATTATATCTGTTCTTTACCAAAATTAAGCTTGCTTAAACATCACAACTCGCTACACCACTCCTTCAGCAATATGGCTTTACTAATTCAATTTATACCCCAGCGTGAATTGATAGAACTTTATCGTTCCAAGCTGGTAGTAGTCAGAAAAAGAATACCTCAATGCAATCCTGAATCGGTTTGAAACATCTGCCCCGGAGTATATGCTACGCACCCCGTTTGTTCCGGTAGTTACATACCCTAACCAGACTTTATTGTTGTACGCCGTATGAATTCCACCAAAACCATCATTGTCGCCACCGCCAAAGTCCATTCTAAGATTAGGCTCAATTACAAACTTCTCTTTTATATAAAAGCGGTAAGCAGTAATAAACGTAACATAGTTATCAATTAAACTGCCCGAACTATATTCGTTATCTACCTCATTAAAAAAAGCATAACTAAGCCCTAAATCCAATTTCCGCGAACGATATAAAGTACCAAGGTTTGATTTCAGATAACTTGCTTTCGGGTTACTGTAACCATAGCTGCTATAATCACTCTCCTGCCCCTCAATACCTGTCGATACCCCAAAATTCCATTGCCTGTTCTTTTTCCGAGTAATCGTGTACGCATAAAGTAACTCCGCCAAAAATGCCGTCTCATCTCCTTTATGCGTGCGAATAAAATTTGCACCTATCGTGCCTGCTTTTTGCGAAATGGTATAATCAGCAATTAATGCAAAACTGTTGTAGGCATCATTGTATTCCGGAATATCAGCAAACTCTGCAACACCCCAAACCCAGTCTGACGGGGTACCGATAAGTGCCGGATTCTTAGAGGATAGCCCCATCCAATAAGCTCCTTCCTGGGCGCTGCTTTTTTGCTGAAGAGAAAGAAAAATGATTAAAAAAATAAGAATTGTTTTGGGGAATAAACCAGTGTTTTGAGTATTCATTTTGGGTTAATATTAATTGTTTGAGGAGTAAATATATATTTTTTTGTTAAATGTTTATTCCGGTGAGGTTACAAAATCATTATACCCGAAACCATTCGACCGGTATCTACCCCATCGCGGCGTGCGGAATAATACTTTTCGGCCTCGGAAAACGAACACGCTCCAAGCACCTCAATATTTTGAGCCGGCACCCCGTTTTTTAACAACAACTGCCGGTTGGCCTCCCAAAGGTTAAAATGAAATTTGCCTGTACCGTTTTTATGCAGGGTTGTTTCAGCATTTGGAATCGATTTTCGGGCAGCAGCCACCACTTCGTCACCCACTTCATATATTTCGGGACTAATTGACGGGCCAATGGCAGCCACAATATTTTTTGCAGAAGCGCCGTAGTTAGTCATTTTGCTAATCGCCTTTTCAGCTATTCCGCCAACGGTACCGCGCCACCCGGCGTGAACAGCAGCAATTACTTTTGCCTCCGGATCGAACAACAATACCGGAACACAATCGGCCGTTTGCACACACAAACACAGCCCGACCTGATTGGTAACCAGTGCATCGGTTTCTGAAATTACAGCATCGGGAGCCTCCTGAATAGCGGCAACACAGCTGCTGTGCGTTTGATCGGGATAAACCATTTGCCCAACTTCCAGCGCCAGTGCCTCGGCCAGTTTTGCCTTATTTTCGGGCACATTGCTGTATCGCACGCGTTTAACCGGCAAGGTACTTTTGGTGGTGGTAAAAGCACAAAGTTTATCGAAAGGCTGAAATATGTTGTAACGGATTAAATTCAGGTTTCTATCCATTTTCCAATAAGCTGTTTAATCCCTCTTTATCAAGCAGGGTAACGGTTTTCTTTTCAATTTTTATCAGGTTTTCACTCTGCATTTCGCCAAGTACACGCGCGAGCGATGGCCGGGTAACTCCAAACAATTCGGCCAGCTGTTGTTGTGTATTTTTTAGTTCGAACGAATGAAACCGGTCGCCCGCCTGTTGAAGCAGAAAATGCGCAACCTTTTCTTTTATGGTTTTAAAACTCAGAAAATGCAGTTTTTGCGAAAGAAACTGCGCACGCGTTGAAATGTTATTCAAATAATTGCGTAACAAACGTGTATTTAGTTGTAACAATTTCAGGAATTCAACAACAGGAATGGCCAGCAACTCCGACTTTTTATTGGCAGTTACCGTAACCGGAAACTTGTTTTCTTTACCAAACAAAAAAGCAGCTGCCAAGGGACGCGGTGCTTCAATGTCTTCAATCTTCACCGTTTTCCCCGAGTAATCGATCATCTCGCCCCGAACACTTCCGGAAAGCACAACAAACAAGTTGGTAACCTCCTCGCCTCCCTGCACAACAATCGCATCCTTTTCGAATTTACGTACCTGGTAATGAATTTTCGAGCAAAGCGTCATGCACTCTTCTTCTGAAATGCCATTAAACAACGGACTTTTAACAAGAATTGAATAATCTATCATTTTGTAACAATTGATACATTTTGCCTAACACCGGCAACCTACTTTTGTTGCGTAAACTTAAAGAAAAGAATAAAAAAGATGATACGGGAGATAATAAAAATTGACGAGGATTTGTGTAACGGATGCGGCGTTTGTGTGCCGAACTGCCACGAAGGCGCGTTGCAGATTATTGACGGAAAAGCACGACTGATTAGTGAGTTAATGTGCGACGGACTGGGCGCCTGTATTGGCCATTGCCCGGAAGGAGCAATTACCATTGAAGAGCGTGAAGCCGATGCTTACGACGAAATTACAACCATTTCGCAAATGGTAAAACAAGGAAAAGCCACCATGTTTGCGCATTTAAAACACTTGCAGGATCATAACGAAACCGGCTATTTGCAGCAGGCATTGGGTTTTATAAAAGCCAATCGCGAGGCCATGCCTTTCGAGATCAGCGAAGTGCACGAATTGCTTCACGGAGCAAAAGAAGAACAAGCTTCGGGTGGTGGTTGTGCCAGCGGCGGATGTCCGGGTTCGGCACCAATGGCTTTTGATGCAGGTGGTTTAAAAATGGCCGCTCCAGCGGCAGAAGTTCCATCGGAACTTACCCAGTGGCCGGTGCAAATGCACTTGATTAACCCGGCAGCAAGTTATTTCCAGGGCGCCGATCTATTGGTAGCAGCCGACTGTGCAGGTTTTGCATACGGTAATTTCCACAACGACTTTATAAAAGGTCGGAAAATGGTAATTGCCTGTCCAAAACTCGACCAGGGAAAGGATATCTACGTTCAGAAACTGGTGAAGCTGATCGACGAATCGAGAGTAAACACAATAACCGTAGTAATTATGGAAGTTCCATGTTGCGGAGGATTGTCGCAAATGGTAAAAATGGCCACCCAAATGGCATCGCGAAAGGTACCCGTTAAAGAAGTTGTGATAGGAATTAAGGGCGATATATTAAGCGATGAGTGGATGTAAACCACAAAAATTACCCAATTAAGTTGTGATAGAATCAGCCCCTTTTCACAAAAAAATCAAAAGAATAATCTAAATAAAGAATAGTAGAAATGAGTATGTTTTGTTTTCAATGTCAGGAAGCAGCCAAAGGAACCGGCTGCACTATTGCAGGAGTATGTGGAAAAACCAGTGATGTAGCTAATTTACAAGATACTTTACTTTACGTATTGAAAGGTATTTGCTGGTATAACGAGAAATTAAGAGCAGTTGGTGCCAACCCTAATAAAGTTGACAAATTTGTTTTCGATGGTTTGTTCAGTACCATCACCAATGCCAATTTTGATGCAGCGGTATTCACCAAACGAATCATAAAAGCACTTCAGTTAAGAAACGAATTGCACGTATTGAGCAAAGAAGCCGGTGTTGTTTTACCAGCAGAATTACCGGCCTTTGCCTCATGGACAGGAAATACTACCGAAGAATTTGAAGCCAAAGCGGAAGAAGTTGGTGTATTGAGCACTGAAAACGAAGACATCCGTTCGTTGCGCGAGTTAATTGTTTACGGTGTAAAAGGATTGGCAGCTTATGCCGAACACGCTTACAACCTGGGAAGTCAGAAAGATGAGATTTTTGCTTTTATGCAACGTGCCCTGGTAGCCACTACCGAAGATTTGAGTGTTGACGAACTGGTTGCTTTAACGTTGGAAACGGGGAAATTCGGTGTTGATGTAATGGCACTACTGGATGCAGCCAACACCGGTTCTTACGGAAATCCTGAGGCTACAAAAGTAAATATCGGGGTGCGTAATAATCCGGCAATTCTGATTTCAGGTCACGACATGAAAGACATGGAAGAATTGCTGAAACAGACCGAAGGAACAGGCGTTGATGTGTACACACACAGTGAAATGTTACCGGCTCACTACTATCCGGCTTTCAAAAAATACGAACACCTGGTGGGTAACTATGGAAATGCGTGGTGGAAACAAAATACTGAATTCGAAAGTTTTAACGGACCGATTCTGTTTACTACCAACTGTATTGTTCCGCCAAAAGCATCGGCAACTTATACCGACCGTATTTATACAACCGGAGCTTCAGGTCTTAACGGTGCCATCCACATTCCGGATCGCAAGGATGGCAAAATGAAAGATTTCAGCGCCATTATCGAGCACGCTAAAAAATGTGCGGCACCGCAGGAAATTGAAACCGGAGAGATCGTTGGAGGATTTGCACACGCTCAGGTATTTGCACTGGCCGACAAAATTGTTGATGCCGTAAAATCAGGTGCTATCAAAAAATTCTTTGTAATGGCCGGCTGCGACGGACGCATGAAAAGCCGCGACTACTACACAGAATTTGCTGAGCAATTGCCACAAGACACTGTGATTCTTACTGCAGGATGTGCAAAATACCGTTACAACAAACTGCCTCTTGGCGATATCGGTGGTATTCCACGCGTAATTGATGCCGGACAGTGTAACGACTCGTATTCGCTGGCAGTTATTGCCTTAAAACTGAAAGAGGTATTTGAGCTGAACGATATTAACGAACTACCAATTTCGTACAACATTGCCTGGTACGAACAAAAAGCAGTAATTGTGTTACTGGCACTGTTACACCTGGGCGTAAAAAATATACACCTTGGGCCAACACTTCCGGCATTCCTTTCTCCAAATGTTGCCAATGTTTTGGTTGAAAATTTCGGAATCGGCGGTATTACCGAGGTTGAACAAGATTTGGAATTATTTATGAGCGCAGTTTAGAAGTTGAGGAGAGAGGGACGAACCTTAAATTGAGGGACAGTTTGTTTTGAGGTTTTTACAATGGCATCTGCGAGAGTGGGTGCCATCTTTCATATAACTGTAACATTTATAAAAACTATTTACACTTGTCTTTTCAGACAGAAAATCCTTTTTCCTATAGCTGAAAAAGGATTCAAAAAAGCCACCGCTGACGATAAAAAGCTAAAAATAAATTCCTTTCACTAAAATCAAGAAACTTCCCGATGCTACCGATCGGGACAGGCTCTCCTTTTAGCCCTTCGTACCTCAGTGCTGACGAGCGTCAAACAGACTTGATTTTTTCACGCTCTCTCCATTTATTTTCTTAACGCTTTTTCTCGAAGGCGGACTTGAGGGTAAATTTTGTGCGGGCTCGTCAAAAATCCGTCAGTCGGGCAAATTGGTCACATTGAAAAAACGCAAAGGTTATTTTTTGATCCCGATAAAATCGGGACTTTCTTTTCATCGAATGGAAAAGAAAGAGCCTGTCTGGCTTGAAGACAAAAGCAATCTTAACACCCAGATTTTCAGCAAATCCGAAGAACTACAAATGATCGAACACCTTTTCGTTTAACGGCAGAGTAAACCAAAAAACAGAACCTTTTCCCAAGGAACTCTCCACCCAGATTTTACCGTTATGCCATTCGATAAACTCTTTGCAAAGCATTAAACCCAGTCCGCTGCCTTTTTCGCCTTTGGTCCCCGGTACTGTTTCCTGTTTTCCCGTCCGAAATAAATACTTCATTTTATCGGGCTCCATTCCAACACCTTCATCGCGAATTCCCAGCGTTATAAAACGATCATCCGAATTACCTCTTACAATATAAACCGAACTTTCGGGATTGCTGAATTTTACCGCATTGGTAAGCAAGTTCCTGAAAATGAGCAAAAGCATATTATAATCGGCATACACATCTAATGATTTATCCTGAATCCGATTTTCAATCACAACTCCCTTTTTCTTCGCTACTGCCTCAATTTCGTAAAGCGCCACTGAAATAAAATCATCAAGAACGATTGATTTTGGAGAAAACTCAATCACTCCCCGCTGCGACCTCGACCAGTTCATCAGATTCTCGAGTAAAGCAAAAGCCCCGTCACCGGCTGCTTTCAGGTTTTCAAGGATCTCCGCCATAAGTTTCTTATCGAACTTTTGGTAACCCTCGATCAGCACATCGGTGTACCCCAAAATTACATTAAACGGGTTTCGAAGGTCGTGCGCAATAACCGAAAATAATTTATCCTTTGTGGCATTTATTTCCGCAAGTTGATTGGTACGACTTGCCACAGCCCTTTCCAGTTTCTGCTTTTGCTGCTCGAGCGACCTCACACGCATGTGATTGACAAACCAGAAAATACAAACAAAAATTACGAACAGAGTTAAAATAAACCACCAGCTTTTCCACCACGGAGGTACTATAATAATCCTGAGCGCAATCCCTTCTTCATTCCAAACCCCATCGCCGTTGGCACCTTTCACCCTCAAAATATACATTCCGGGATCAAGATTGGTATAGGTTGCCTGATGCCGTGTTCCGCAATAAATCCAATCTTTGTCGAAATACTCAAGCATGTAAGCATGTTGATTTTTTGTTGGGCTGGCATAATCCAAGACACTAAAATGAAAGGTTAAAACCGATCGTTTTTCAGAAATTTTAATCTCATCAACTTCTGAGATCACTCTTTCAAGCGGCGATTCGGGCTCGTTCGGATAAACTACTTTGTTAAAGATCTCCAGCTCTGTTAGTTTTACAACCGGCACATGTTCGTTCTTTTTCAGCTTTCCGGGGTAAATAATGCTGAAGCCGTTGATTCCTCCAAAATATAAATTGTTATCCGAGTCGACCAACACACTTCTCGGCCTGAATTCATTGCTCTGCAGGCCGTCGTCGCTGTAATAACTTTCAAATACATTTTGATTATCATTGTATCGACACAATCCGTCAGAAGTTGAAAACCACAGAAAGCCATCGGCATCTTTTATAATACCATTCACTGTATTATTAGGCAAGCCGTCATTTACAGTGAAAGTGCGGACATCTCCGGTTTTCGGGTTAAAATGATATAAACCCGACAAGCTTCCCACCCAAACCGAAGTAGGACTTTCAACAAAAATATCGTAGATATGAGCCGCACTCAGCGTTTCCATTTCGTTCGTAACCGAACAATTGGTAAATGAATTATTTTCAGGAAAGTACCGTACCAATCCCGAGTTGGTTCCTACAAAAAAGGATTCATCGTCGGCCCTGCGAATTACGTTGACATAATTAGCCTGAAGATCGCTGTTTTCAGCATCAAACACTTCCCACTTGTTTTCTTTTGGAAAATACCGCACAACTCCCGCACTAAATGTAGCAATTAGCAAATCGGAGTGATTTCCCGGGCAAACGTGAAACAGGTTATCGTCAGGAATTGGAGAACTCTCTGTATCAAACTTTGTAAACACCCCGCTTTTACCGTCATAACGTACCAATCCCGATCCCCAGGTTGCCAGCCAGCCGTTTCCATCCTCATCTTCAATTATCGACAACACATAATCGTTGGGCAAATCAGAATTGGACGAATTCAGATTGGTAAAGAAACCGGTATTTTTATTCATAAAATTCACTCCACCCCCATCGGTAGCTATGGCAATGGTACTATCGTTAAGCTCAAAAAAAGCATTTACCATATTGTTGGTATTGCTTAAATCTCCTCCTTTAAACTTGTTGTACGACACAATGGCCTCCCCATTTTCAGGAGCTATCTGTACTCCGTTTGCATAAGTTCCTATCCATAAATTGTCGCCGCTATCGATAAAAAGACATTCGCCCGAATAGGTTTGTGCAACCAGTGGATCGGATTTAGCAGACAGAAAATGTTTAAACTGTTGCCGGTTTTTGTCGAGGCAATAAATACCGTCGTTTTCGGCCCCTACCCAAATATTATTGTCTTTGTCGGCTACGAGGCTTAACAAGCGGTTTTCCGAGATAGAGCCCGGCTGGTTCGGATCGTGCCTAAAGTTTTTTAAACGCGCTTCACCCTTGTTATTCCTTGCCACCATAAACAGCCCGTGCGCATAACTGGCTGCCCAAATGTTTCCCGAACGGTCTTCCATAATTTTACCGATTCTTGTTCCGGAGTAATTTTCATTGTTAACACCTTTTACTACCCTCTCAATTTCTTTTGTTTCGGTATTTAATACGGCAAGTCCGTTGGCCGAACCAAACCATAGCCGTCCGTCGGAGGCTAGAAACACGTCATCAATAACCGAAATGCCTAAATTATTTATATGCTCTACGGTATTTCTCTGCGGATCGAAACAAAAGATTCCGTTGGAACTGGCAATGTATACCGAACCATTTTTGTCCACTTGCAGGGCTCTTGCCTGAATGGGAAGATCGTGTAAACAGGATAATGAATCGTATTTAAAACTGTGCAACTTATCGCGTGTAGGATCATAAAAACTTAAGCCCGAATTCGATCCCACATACAAGCGGTTATTATTATCGATACACAGGGCCAGAATCAAATTATCGGGCAAGGCATTATTCTCAAGCTTGTTTTCATCTTGACGGTAGGTTTTAAAATGGTAACCATCAAAACGATTAAGCCCCTTGCGGGTTCCAATCCACATAAAACTGTTTTGATCCTGAACGATACTTGTAACAGATGATGAGGATAAACCCTCTTCGGTTCCTAAATGATGTAGTGGAAGAAATTCGGGTTGTGCAACAACACGATTTATCTGAAAAGAAAAGATCAGAAGAATTCCGAGAATACCTATATGCCCTTGTTTTACTATCATTACACAACCTATAATACCCAGTTTAGAGCAATGCTTTTACTTCTACAAGGACGTATAAAATAATTGAAATGGAATTCACTGCCTATTATGCGTCAGGGGTTTCGAGAAATCAAACTTAAGAAATATATTTCTATCAACCATATGTTTTCCCTACTTATTTCGCACTTATTCCCTATGATAGCGCACAAAAAATAGCAAAATGTCAGTTTTGGGGAATAATACTTTTCGGATTAAAGTGCTTACAAACAAAAATGAAATTAGGGGCTGTCGACAGCATTTCATAAAAAAAGGACGGTGAATTCACCGTCCTTTCTATAATATATGGAATTACTTTCTTAAGCTTTTCCTGCCGAACCCAAAACGTTTTCGTTTTTGTGCTTGTACAACTCTTTTAATGAATCGCGTGCAGGTCCCAGGTATTTACGTGGGTCGAATTCTGCAGGATTATCGTTCATTGTTTTGCGGATAGCTGCAGTCATTGCCAAACGACCGTCAGAGTCGATGTTAATTTTACATACTGCAGAAGAAGCCGCTTTACGCAACTGATCTTCAGGAATACCTACAGCAGCTTTCAAATCGCCGCCGTTTGCATTAATAACTTCTACCTGATCCATCGGAACAGAAGAAGAACCGTGAAGAACGATTGGGAAACCAGGAATACGTTTTTCAATTTCTTCCAGGATATCAAATTTTAATGGTGGTGGAACCAAAACGCCGTCTTCGTTTTTAGTACACTGCTCAGGAGTAAATTTGTGTGCTCCGTGAGAAGTACCAATCGAAATAGCCAGTGAATCAACACCGGTACGTTTTACAAAATCCTCAACCTCTTCTGGTCTTGTATAAGTTGATTCTTCAGCAACTACATCGTCTTCAACACCTGCCAAAACACCCAGCTCACCTTCAACACTTACACCGTGTGCGTGTGCGTATTCAACAACTTGTTTTGTAAGTGCCACGTTTTCTTCGTATGAGTGGTGCGAACCATCAATCATTACTGAAGAGAAACCGTTATCGATACAGTCTTTACACAATTCAAAAGTATCGCCATGATCCAGGTGAAGAACGATAGGAATTTCGCAACCCAGTTCTTTTACATACTCAACAGCACCACGTGCCATGTTACGCAACAAAGTAGCGTTGGCATATTTACGTGCACCTGATGATACCTGAAGAATTACCGGTGATTTTGTTTCAACACAAGCCTGAAGAATAGCCTGCATTTGCTCAAGGTTATTAAAGTTGTAAGCTGGAACAGCATATCCGCCTTCAACTGCTTTTGCGAACATTTCTTTTGTGTTCGTCAAGCCTAAGTCTTTGTAACTTACTGCCATTTTTATTCGAATTAATCTTTGGTTTTTAATTTTTTTTGCGCCGTGAAAGTAAATAAAAAACAGAGAATGAAGAGGTTTAGATAAATCCCCGAATCGATATTTAACGTTAAATACAATAATGTTACAGCGTTAATTTTCAGATAATTTTGTCCGTTTTTTACGATCATTAACAAGGAAAAATTGGTTAACCTAAACTCAAATCGTAATTTTGTGTTCTTATTCTATTTGATTTAAAAGTAAAACGATTTAATTATGGGAAAAATATCCGAAAACGTTAAGCCGGGAGTTGTTACCGGTGCCGACGTACAATTTATTTTCGAAGAAGCTAAAGCTAAACAATTTGCCATGCCTGCAATAAATGTTGTAGGTTCTTCTTCAGTTAATGCAATTATGGAAGTTGCCAAAGAGGTAAACGCTCCTGTTATGATTCAATTTTCGAACGGTGGTGCTGCATTTAACGCCGGTAAAGGTTTAAAACTTGAAGGCCAGGAAGCAGCCATTTTAGGAGCTGTTGCAGGTGCAAAACACATTCACACTTTAGCTGAAGCTTACGGTGTACGTGTTATCCTGCACACCGACCACGCCGCAAAAAAATTGTTGCCTTGGATTGACGGTTTGTTGGATGCCAGCGAAAAACACTTTGCTGAAACCGGTAAACCACTTTTCAGCTCGCACATGCTTGACCTTAGCGAAGAGCCATTGGAAGAGAACATCGAGATCAGCAAAAAATACCTGGAGCGCATGGCCAAAATGGGCATGACTCTGGAAATTGAATTGGGTATTACCGGTGGTGAAGAAGATGGTGTTGATAACAGCGATGTTGATGCATCGAAATTGTACACGCAGCCGGAAGAAGTTTGCTACGCTTACGAAGAATTAAGCAAAGTTTCGCCAAACTTTACAATTGCAGCATCGTTTGGTAACGTGCACGGTGTATACAAACCGGGTAACGTTAAACTGACTCCAAAAATTCTTGACAACTCGCAGAAGTACATCCAGGAGAAATTGGGAACTAAAGAAAAGCCAGTGAACTTTGTATTCCACGGCGGATCAGGTTCAACTCACGAAGAAATTCGCGAAGCTATTTCGTACGGTGTTGTTAAAATGAACATCGACACCGATACGCAGTGGGCATACTGGGATGGCGTTCGTGCTTTTGAAGCTGCTAACCACGATTACCTGCAAGGACAAATTGGAAACCCTGAAGGTGATGAAAAACCAAACAAAAAATACTACGACCCACGTGTTTGGTTGCGTAAAGCAGAAGAATCAATGATTGCCCGTTTGAAACAGGCTTTTGAAGATTTGAATGCTATCGACGTTCAGTAAGAACAAATTTCGATATAAAATAGTAAAAACCGTTTCTCGTTTGGGAAGCGGTTTTTTTATTCCAGCAACTGCGTATAATGCTCGTAGCGGCTAAAAATCTGTTTCACATAACTCACCGGTTCAATTCCGCGCACATAACCATATTTAATAAATGGTTTATTGTAATTCTCGGGATAGCTAAGTTTTAACATCGATTCCTCAACACATTCATCCCACCTGTAACTGTCAATTCCTTCCTCTTCGGCCAGTGTTCGTGCATCAAGCACATGGCTGTAACCACAGTTATAGGCAGCCATTGTAAATTTTATGCGCTGCACCGAATCAGGAATATCAATAAAACGGTCCCACAAAACTTTTAACACCTTGGTTGCTCCATCAAGGTTGTCCTCAGGGTCGGTTCTGTCTTCAACTCCGTAACGTTCGGCAGTTTGCGGCATCATTTGCATCAACCCTTTGGCTCCTGCCCACGATTCCGACACCGGATTAAACCTCGATTCCTGGTAAATCATCGATGCCATCAATCGCCAGTCCCAACCTATTGTATCAGCATAGGTTTGTATCAAATCGTCGTATTCACTTATCCGGTTGTGGTTAATACTGTAGAAAACACTGTTTTCGCGCATCTTAAACGACCGTTCGTTTTTAAAGTACTTGTTGTAAATGACGTAATACGCTACTCCGTTTTTCATCGAGTCGATCCAGCTGTTTAGTTCAGCCAGTAACTCATCCGAATTGGGACGGAGAGCCCAGGCCATACGTTGTGAAAAACTAACCGGTACCCGGATATCGAGATTGGGATAATACGATGCATTTATGCTGGCAATATTATTATCGGCAAAGGTGTACTTGATTTCGCCGGTCGATACCATTTCAATAATTTTATCGGTCGACAAGTCGCCGGGCAGTGTATCAACATAAATTGTTCCGCCCATTTCGTCCATAAGGTTTTCTACCCGGTTCAGATATGACGAGTTGGCGCGTACCGAAACGGTATCGTCAATCAGCTCAATGGCATCGTGTAGTAACGCGTTTTGTACTGCACTCCATTTCATCTTTCGCCAGTTGTCGGGCTTTTTCTGTACCAAAACCTGGTGAGTGAGGTACAAATAATCGGAAAACTGCACCAACTCCTTGCGTTTTCCGGTAATGGTTAATCCATGCGCAATGAGGTCAACTTTTCCGTTCATCAGCATTTCGTGCATGGTCTCAAAATCATTCGATACCTCAAGTTTGTATTCAACACCAAGGTGTTCGGCAAAACGTTTTAGCAGTTCATACTCGTAACCCATAGGCTGTCCCCGGTACAGAAAATAACTGGTACTGCTATAGGTGGTAACCACATTCAATACGCCATCATCCAAAATCTCAGATAAATCACGAACAATAATTGGGCGATCTTCTTTCTTGTTGTCTTTTGGATTTTTGTTAGAGGTGCATGCAGCCAACATAAATAGCAAGACGATGCAAATAATACCAAAATAATGTTTTACCATACATTTTACGGTTTATAATCTCTGATCTTACTCCGGCAAGGTATAAAAAGAATTAGAAATATGAAATTTATCAGTTTTCACGCTCACATCATTTACATTTTAGTTACAGTTGCCACCAACTGCCACCTTACATAAAAGGATTCTTTAAAAATAAACCATCAAATGCACATTTTTCATTGTATGAAGTTGATTTAATTATATTTGCAGCTCGGTGCAAACCTATGAGAAATCGGAGTAAACATATTTTACTGAGTTTATTGTTCGCAATTGTTGTTGGCGGTTTACCTGTTTTTGGAAACGATACACTACAGATCGATTCGCTAAAAACGGCTGTTAAAACGGAAACAAATGCGGAGAAGATCGTCGATATCTACATCGATCTGTCCGATTTATACGACTTCACCAATCCGGATAGTTCGTTGGCATACGCACAAAAAGCACTGGAGCTGTCGCAAAAAATAAACTACAAATACGGCGAAGGAACAGCACTTTTTCTTATCAGTTATGTGTACGACCAAACAGGCGACTGGCTTCCTGCCATTTCCAACCTCGAACAAGCCATTACGATATTTACCGAAACCAAAGATTCGGTGTCGTTACTCGCTTGCTACCTTAACCTGGGCGTATTTTATTCCTACGGAAAAGACCAGGTACAGGCACTTAATTACCTGATTAAAGCAAAAAATATTTGCGAAGAGGCAAACCAAACTTACGGGCTTTCTGAAGCGTATTCAAACATTGCCACGTATTATGAATATTTAAAAGAATACCGAAGCTGCCAACTTTATTACCAAAAAGCTCTTGATGTTGATGTTGAAACCCAAAACACCCGAAACCAGTGTTTGAATCACATTTCGCTGGGCTATACCAACTTAAAATTAAATCAACAGGAACAGGCCCTTCATCATTTGAATAAGGCTCTGGAACTGTTACCACAAATTAATGACAAACAGCGAGAGATTGAAGTTCTCCTGGGCTTTATTACCTATTATCTTGAAACAGAAGATTTATCGTTGGCAAAAACCGATATTGACCGGGTTACTGATTTGAAAAACCAAAATAGTCAGATAAAATATGACGTTGAAATCAATTATTTACAAGGTAAATATTACCTCAGAAAGAAAGATTTCAATACAGCCACAAAATACTTCAACAAAGCCATTTCGAAAAGCCTGGAATTGGAAAAACTTGACTATGTCTCGGATTATTACACCGAAGCAGGAGAAGCTTATGCCGGCCTTGGGCAATACGAAAAAGCCTACCAAATGAACATGAAAGCCAAACAGGCATTTCAATTGTTAAAGCCCGATGAAATTATAGAAGCACTGGGCAAATTCGAAGCCGACGAAGCCAGTAAGGCCGAAAGAAATAAAATTCTGCTCGAGCAGCAGTTGGCTTCAGCAAAAAACGAAAGCGATCAATTTAAATTTCGCGTAAAAGCGGCCTTTGCCATTGTTGCCTTACTTATTATTTTGGTGACACTCAGCTTTTTCCTTATCCTCCGAAAAAAACACACCGACGAGCTAAAAGCCAACTACAACACCATCAACCGTCAGAAATTATTGCTTGAAGAAAACCTCGTAAAACTTGCTGAAGACGAAAAAAACCTCAAAAAACTAAACGCCACAAAAGACAAATTCTTTTCGATTATAGCCCACGATTTAAAAAATCCGTTTAATGTTTTAATTGGCATTTCCGATTTGCTGCGTAATGAAAAGAAAACCAGAAACTCGGATGATTTTGATGTGCTTATTAACGGCATGTATCAGGCTGCCACCAGTGGTTACGAGTTGTTGGAAAACCTGTTGGAATGGTCGCGTACACAAACCGGATCCATTAAATTCGAGCCACAATCATTCTTTATTCATAAAGTTTTTGAAATTAACAAAGATCTCAATCTTGAGGTAGCCAAAACCAAAGGCATAAGCATCAACATTTCGGAAAAGAAAGTTATGGTTTATGCTGATTTCGATATGGTGAACTTTATTGTTCGAAACCTGCTTAACAACGCCATAAAATTCTCGAATCAAAACGGCAAAATTGATCTGCTTGTCAAAAAGGATGGCGAAATGCTGATTGTTACGGTAAAAGACAATGGCATTGGAATGACTCCGGAAATGATAGAAAACCTGTTTAAAATTGAAAAATCGGTGCAACGCGAAGGAACTGCTCACGAAAAAGGAACAGGTTTAGGTTTAATTCTTTGCCAGGAATTTGTTAAAATAAATGGCGGCAATATCTGGGTCGAAAGCGAAGAAAATCTTGGCAGCAGCTTTCATTTCAGTCTTCCGCTTTCGTTATCGTAACTATCCTTTCCTCACAAAACGTGTTGCAGGATAGGTTTCGCAATCATTTGAGTTATCCGATTTCTTTGCATATTTGTACCATACCAGTACCTACCAGTGTAAATTTTGTATCTGAAGCAACAAATATTTTACTGAGAGCGTATGTATGTATTAATGAAAAGGCGTCTGTGTATATAGAACCTTATATGAAATTCGGTTACAATACACCACCTTTATTACAAAAAGCAAGTTCTCTTATATAGTACGCCGGCGTATTTATCCACTAAAAAACAAACAGTTTTTATAATATGAAATCATTATTTTCTTTCATTATTATTTTAGCTCTTTTCTCGGCTTGTGTCGAAACAAGCAGCGAAACCCGAAGTGTACAAACACTGCAAAAAGACTGGAAATTTATTAACCAGGAAGTTGCCGATGCACAGCTTCCACAAACCGATGTAGCCAACTGGGAAACCGTTGAAGTTCCGCACGACTGGGCTATTAAAGGACCTTTTGATAAAGAAATTGATGCACAGAAAGTTCGCGTTACTCAGGACATGGAAAAAGAGGCTCGCCTGCGTACCGGACGCACCGGCGCACTGCCACACATCGGAATTGGCTGGTACCGCAAAACATTCGAGCTTCCGGATTTCAGTCCGGGCAAAAAAGCCCTGCTTGTTTTTGATGGTGCCATGAGCAACGCCGAGGTGTACATCAACGGGAAGAAAGTTGGAAACCGTCCCTACGGTTACAGTTATTTTTATTTTGATATCAGCAATTATGTAAATCCCGGCGAAGAAAACCTGTTGGCTGTTCGTCTTGAAAATAAAGAATCATCATCGCGCTGGTATCCCGGAGCAGGAATTTACCGCAAAGTGCAGCTTATTGTAAAAAACGAGGTGAATTTTAACCAATGGGGAACATTCATTACCACACCCTTTGTCTCGGAAGAAGAAGCGCAGGTAAACATTAAAGCCGAAGTTAACGGAAGCAACATTAAAGTGGTTACCGAAATAAAAGATGCCGAAGGAAACGTGGTGGCAACAAACACCACCAACGAAGTTTTTGGCACCAAAACAGAACAAAACATTGCTATTCCGAATCCGAAACTATGGGATACCGAATCGCCTTATTTGTACACCGCAAATATGAAACTGTACGAAGGCAACACGCTAAAAGACGAACAAAACATTCGTTTTGGAGTGCGAAGTGTGGTTTACGAAAGCGGCAAAGGACTGGTATTAAATGGCGAAGTTACCAAGTTTAAAGGGATTTGTCTGCACCACGATTTGGGGCCACTTGGAGCTGCTGTAAACAAAGCTGCCTTAAAACGTCAACTGACGATTCTAAAAGATATGGGTTGTAATGCCATCCGTTCATCACACAATATGCCATCAATGGAGCAATTGGAGCTTTGCGACGAAATGGGTTTTCTTTTCCTGGCTGAAAGTTTTGACGAATGGGCAAGGCCAAAAGTTGAAAATGGGTACAACCTTTATTTTGACGACTGGGCCGAAAAAGATGTGGTAAATCTGGTTCGGGCAACACGCAACCACCCGTGTATTGTTATGTGGAGCTCGGGCAACGAAGTTCCCGACCAGTGGGGCAACGAAGGCGTAAAACTGGCCAAATGGCTGCAGGATATTTTTCACCGGGAAGACCCAACACGCCCGGTTACCGTTGGAATGGACCAGGTGAGCAATACTCTGAAAAACGGATTTGGTGCTATTATGGATATTCCCGGTCTCAATTACCGCTTACATTTATACGACGAGGCTTACGAGCGTTTTCCCCAGGGATTCATTCTTGGCTCGGAGACCGCGTCAACAGTAAGTTCACGCGGAATTTACAAGTTTCCTGTGATAGAGGGAAAAATGATGAGATACGATGATTTCCAAAGCTCATCATACGATCTGGAAGCTTGTTCATGGTCAAACATTCCTGACGAAGATTTTTACTGGCAGGATGATTTTGACTGGGTAATTGGCGAATTTGTCTGGACCGGTTTTGATTACCTCGGCGAACCTACTCCATACAACGAAGCGTGGCCATCGCGCAGTTCGTACTTTGGCATTTGCGATTTGGCAGGTTTACCAAAAGACCGCTTCTACCTGTACCGCAGCCGCTGGAACACGGAAGACGAAACCCTGCACATTCTTCCGCACTGGAACTGGGAAGGCCGCGAAGGAGAAACAACGCCTGTTTTTGTGTACACCAATTACAACAGTGCCGAATTGTTCGTTAACGGTAAAAGTCAGGGCATTCAGAAGAAAAGCAAGGAGACATTGCTGAACCGGAACCGCCTGATGTGGATGGATGTAAAATACGAACCGGGAACTGTAAAAGTGGTTGCTTTCGACGATGATGGAAATGCCGTTGCCGAACAGGAAATTCACACCGCCGGAGCGCCTCATCACCTGCAATTATCTGCCGATCGTGATCAGATATCTGCTGATGGAAATGACCTCAGTTACATCACCGTTTCAGTGGTTGACAAAGACGGCAACCTTTGCCCTACCGCCACCAACCAACTGAATTTTAAAGTGAACGGTGCCGGAAAATATAAAGCCGTTTGTAACGGCGATGCTACTTCGCTCGAGTTGTTCCACCTGCCAACAATGAAAGCCTTTAGCGGCAAACTGGTGGTAACGGTTCAATCGCTTGAAGAGGCCGGAGAAATGCAGCTGGAAGTAAGTGGCGAGGGACTTGAAACTGCAACAATTTCGATTCAAACAAAACAGATTTAATACGACTAACTAATTATGAGAAAACTAATCTTACCAGCTATTCTAAGCTTGCTGCTGCTGGCTTGCCAGCCTAAAACTAAAACAACAGAGACGCAGCCTGCGCAGCCAAATATTATTTACATCCTGGCCGATGATTTGGGTTATGGCGATCTGAGTTGCTACGGGCAAACGCATTTTTCAACACCCAATATCGATAAGCTGGCCGCAAATGGCATGCTGTTTACCCAGCATTATTCGGGTTCAACGGTTTGTGCTCCGTCGCGCTCGGCGTTAATGACCGGGCAACACACCGGCCACACACCCGTTAGAGGCAACAAAGAATGGCAGCCCGAAGGCCAGTATCCCATGGCGGCCAGTGCTGTCACCGTGGCCGAAGCACTTAAAGAAGCTGGTTACACCACAGGTGCTTTTGGCAAGTGGGGATTGGGTTATCCGGGCTCGGAAGGTGATCCGAACATGCAGGGATTCGACGAGTTTTATGGCTACAACTGCCAGCGAATGGGACATAACTACTACCCTTATCACTTATGGCACAACCAGGAAAAAATTGTTCTTGAAGGCAATTCCGGTAAAAAAACGGAATCGTACGGACCGGAACTCATTCATAAAGAAGCGCTTCGTTTTATCGAAAACAACAAAAACCAACCGTTTTTTATGTATTATCCGTCCATAATTCCACACGCCGAATTGTTTGCTCCTGAAGAATATATTGCCAAATACCGCGGCAAACTTGAGCCCGAAAAAGCTTACAAAGGAGTTGATGATGGCCCCAACTACAAACAGGGTGGCTACGGTTCGCAGCAGGAAACGCATGCAGCATTTGCAGCCATGGTGGATTACCTTGATATGCAGGTTGGCGAAATCGTTGCCAAATTGAAAGAACTGGGGATTTACGACAACACTTTGATCATTTTTACATCTGATAACGGACCACATTTGGAAGGTGGAGCCGACCCTGATTATTTCAACTCAAACGGACCATTAAAAGGTTACAAACGCGATTTATACGAAGGTGGTATCCGGGTACCAATGATTGCAATGTGGAACGGAAAAATTAAAGCCGCCACCACATCCAACCATATTTCTGCATTTTGGGATGTCTTTCCAACCGTAGCCGAAATTACCGGCATTTCTACTCCCGATTCCATTGACGGAGTTTCATTTTTACCTACACTGCTGGGCGAAGAACAAACGGCTCAGCACGATTATTTGTATTGGGAATTCCATGAATTGAAAGGCCGGCAGGCAATTCGTAAAGGCGATTGGAAACTGGTGCGCTACAACGTTTTCACACCCGAAAAAACAACTACCGAATTATACAATCTGGCTACCGATGTGGGCGAAGAGAACAATGTTGCTTCCGATCATCCTGAATTGGTTGAGGAAATGATTGCGCTAATCGAAAAATCACATACTAAATCTGATCTTTTTAAATTCGGAAATGAAGAATAAACGGAACATTATGAGCAACAAAATCACATTTCTGCTTCTAATTGCGATTACATTGTTATCGTGTGAGCCCAAAAAACAAGAGGTTTCAAAACCCAATGTTCTTTTTATTCTGGTTGACGATTATGGCTACACCGATTGCAGCGTAATGGGCAGCAAATACTACGAAACACCCAATATCGACCGTATTGCCAACGAAGGGATGCTGTTTACCGACGGCTATGCAGCTTGTCAGGTTTGCAGCCCGTCGCGAGCCAGCATCTTAAGCGGAAAATTCCCGGCACGGCATGGTATTACCGACTGGATTGGAGCAAAAACCGGCGAAGAATGGAGCAATACCGGCCGGGCCACAAAACTGCTTCCACCGGAGTATGTTCATCATCTTGAGCACAGCTACACCACATTGCCCGAAGCAATGAAAGAGGCCGGCTATAAAACTTTTTTTGCCGGGAAATGGCATTTGGGCGAAAAAGGATCGTGGCCCGAAGATCATGGTTTTGACATCAACAAAGGCGGTTGGGATGTTGGTAGTCCGAAGGGCGGTTATTACGCCCCCTGGGAAAATCCTAATCTGCCAAGTGGCCCCAATGGAGAGAACCTCACCATGCGCTTGGCAAAAGAAACTGTAGACTTTATCAAAAACCATAAAGACACCGCTTTTTTCGCTTACCTGTCGTTTTATGCGGTACATGGCCCCATTCAAACCACACAGGAAAAATGGGCAAAATACCGCGATAAAGCCGAAGCAATGGGAATTGCCGAAACCGGATTTGAAATGGGTCATTTTCTGCCCATCCGTCAACATCAGGATAACCCCATTTATGCCGGGCTGGTGGAAAGTACCGACGACGCAGTTGGTTACATTCTTGATGCCCTGGACGAATTGGGCCTGGCAGAAAATACAATAATCTGCTTTACCGGCGATAATGGCGGAGTGGCGGCCGGCGATGCATTTGCCACCTCGAATAAACCCTTGCGTGGCGGCAAAGGATATCAGTACGAAGGCGGAATTCGCGAACCATTCTTTATAAAAGTTCCTGAGCTGGGAAATGGACAGACGTGCAACACTCCTGTTACCGGAACCGATTTCTACCCTACAATTCTGGAACTTTGCGGGGCCAATTTAAAACCGGAAGAACACAATGATGGAGTGAGTCTTGTTCCGCTTTTAAAAGGCGGATCACTTGCCGAACGACCTTTAATCTGGCATTACCCGCATTACGGGAACCAGGGTGGCGAACCATCATCAATTATCCGTTTGGGCGATTGGAAGCTTATTCATTATTACGAAGACGGCCGGGAAGCTTTATATAATTTGAAAAATGATTTAAGCGAAACAAATGACCTGGCGGCTGAGAATCCGGAAAGAGTGGAACAGTTAAGCCAACAACTTTTTGCAATGCTGGAAGAAATGGGAGCTCGTTATCCAACACAAGATCCAACGTGGACAGCAGAGCGCGAAAAAGCACATCTTCAAAAGGTTATTGATAAAAGATGGCCGGCACTGGAAAAAGAACGGCTTTGGATGCTCTCAGAGGATTTCGATCCGGGTAATGATTGGTGGGGAAGTAAAATCACGATTGACTAAGCAAAATATAGTCATATTTCATATCTTTTACGTCTTAATAAAACAGTACATACTTTTAATGTCTCAATAAACAACAGACAAAACAGCACATAATTTAAACCACATAACCAATGGAAAGAAGAAATTTTATTCGAAACACAGTAGCGGGCAGCCTGGCATTTAGCGGTATTTCCGGAATTGCAAGTGCAGCAACGCCAGATTCAAAAGTGTCAAATTCGGCAAAGTTTAAGTTGAAATACGCTCCGGGGCTTGGAACCTTCCGCGAGCATGTTGGACAAGACCCCATTGAAAACCTAAAGTTTATTGCCGATCAGGGTTTTACTGCATTTTTTGACAATGGCCTGATGTGGAAACCGGCCGAAATGCAGGAAAAAATTGGTAACGAAGCAGCACGGCTTGGTCTTGATATTGGCCCGTTTATCGTTTATGCCGATCATGGTGCCAAATACGCTGTTACTGACGATCCTGAAGTGACTAAAATGCTGGTAGATAAAACAAAAGAAGCACTTGATGTACAAAAAAGAACAGGTGCAAAAACAGGACTGATAACATTCGGTATATACGACGAAAAAATGGATTGGGATTATCAAACCATTAATGTAATCAATAATATGCGCGCTTGTTGTGATGTTGCCGGAACAACCGGACTGGAGATGGTTATGGAACCACTTAACCACCAGGTTGACCATCCAAAATTATTCCTCACAAAAATGGCTCAGGCTAAAATGATATGCGTAGCCGTTAATCATCCAAGCTGTAAAATTGTCGACGACCTGTACCATCAGCAAATTACCGAGGGGAACCTCATTATGAACATGGATATCTGCTGGGATTATATTGGTGCATTTCATTGTGGCGACAACCCCGGACGTAAAGAACCCGGAACCGGTGAAATTAACTTTGTCAATATCTTCAAACATTTGCACGACAAAGGCTACAAAGGCACAATTTGCGCCGAACATGGTAAAAGTATTTCCGGAAAAGAAGGCGAAATAGCGTTTATTGAAGCCTACCGGAAAGCTGATTCTTTTGAAGTTTAAGAGTTAAAACAGTAGATAATTGAAAAAGGTGGTTTGTTAACAAACCACCTTTTTTCATTTATGTTTAATCTAAGAGGAGGGTAGGCAGTTTACGGCAATACTACCGAAGAACCGCCAAATATTTTGTATTGGTTAGTATGTCCTTCTCCGAACGTTTTGCAAAGATCGTTCGACATTCGATAAACGCAGCTTCAAATCGTAAAAATTAAGCTCCATATTGTAAAAAGCATATACCTATACCAATAATTTGTACTTTTATAGCACAACTTAATTCGCAAATGATTCAAACTATTGCTCTATTGTCTCCCATTTACGTTACCTTATTTTGGGGCATAATATTTTTAGTTCAAAAAAAATCGGACAATGCCCCACGGTGGACACTTGGCCTGTTTTTAATTTTTGCGTGCTTTTTATATATCTCTCATGCCATATTTTTTTCGAGACTGTATCACCTTTATGCCTTTTTCGAAAGTATTTATTTATACACCGGACTGTCGCTCTACCCTCTTTTTTACACTTATATTTTAAAACTAACAACCCATAGCTTTAAAACACCCCGTCATTTATTTCATTTTATACCCGGGGTCCTTTTTGGGGTAGTTTCGCTACTATTAACGCTTACACTCTCACCCGAACAACGTATTTACTACGTGAAGCACATTCTCGTTGAAACAAACCTGAAAGCAATAAATTTCAACACTTTACCCGGAATAAAAGGATACATCTTTCTGCTCAGCCGAATTGTTTTTATTCTTCAAACAATAGTTTATCTGATGCTGGTAATTCGACTCTCCAACCAACATAATAAAACCATTAACCAATATTTTTCGAATACCGAAGGCAAAAAAATGAACTGGGTACGTAACCTGAGTATCCTTGCTTTTGCCGTATCGGTTGCAGCTATAGCTTTTGCGCTTTTAGGAAGGAGTTATTTTATACACCATAACCTTTCGCTTCTTATTCCTTCAATTTTTTTCACCACAATATTTTTTCTTATCGGTTACAAAGGAAATATGCAGCGCGAAATCTTTGAAATGTTATACGAACAAGAGAAAGACAATGTGGACGAGGAGATTTCGGACAGCCCTGAAAATGACTTAAAAACACGACTTTTAAAACTATTTGAACACGACAAAATATACCAGGTTAACGAACTGAGAATAAGTACGGTTTGTGAATCGCTACTTACCAACCGCACCTACATTTCGAAATTGATAAACGACGAATTTGAAATGAATTTTAACGAGTTTGTAAATAAATACCGTGTTGCAGAGGCCAAACAGCTATTACTTTCACGCGAAAACAACAAGTTCACAATGGAATATATTGCCCAGCAAGCCGGCTTTGGTTCGGTTGCGTCATTTTCGCGGGTGTTTAAGGAAATTGAAGGAACAACTCCGGGGAAATATCGCGAAAAAAATTCTTCAAAAATGACTTAAATCAGACCGGGATTTCGTCACTCATACCTGAGCGCCTCAATACTGACGAAACTTCGTTTGTCAGCATCTACGCCTACTCATATCGTAAGGCTTCGACAGGATTTCGACTGGCTGCTCGATACGATTGAAAACTTACCGTAAACAAGGCAATCGCTAATGCCAGAACTCCGGCCACCACAAAAATCCACCAACTCAAAGTGGTTTTATAGGCAAAATTCTCCAACCATTTATCCATGGCAAACCATGCCGCAGGACAGGCAATAACAAAGGCCAGCGCCACCCATTTAATGTAATCTTTATTAAGCAGTGTCAGAATTTCGGAAACGCGCGCGCCATTTACTTTTCGCACACCAATCTCTTTGGTACGGTTTTGTGTAATAATCAGTGCCAAACCAAACAAACCCATCGAGCAAATAAACAAGGCAATAAGCGTAAAAACCGATAACAAGCGAGCCTGTAGCAACTCGGCTTTGTACACGCGTTTATACATGGCATTAACGTGCTCGTACTGAAACGGATATTCGGGAAACAGATCATTCCACACCTTTCCCATATCGGCAAGCGCTTCATCTTTCATTCCGGGTTTAAACGACACCACAAAGTTTAAAAGCCATAATTTATCGCGTTTAAAAAGTACCAGCGGCTCTACCTGTTTTCGTAAACTCGACAAATGAAAGTCTTCAACCACACCGATAATTTTCCCTTTTGGTATGGTAATTCCCGATCCCGGAGATGAAAAAATAAGTTTGAAATCTTTACCAACAATATCCTCCGGATTCGAATAATGCAAGCGTTTCATGGCCGCTTTATTGATAATGTATTCACCCGAACCTTCATTGTCTTTGTTGTTTTCCGAAAAATTGGTGCCGGCCAAAAACTGCAGGTTGAATATCGATGCAAACGAATAATCGCAGGGGAAAACACCAATGCCATCAGAATTCTGCCCGGGATCTTCCGTTTCGTAACCTTCCATTTCAAACGGAAACATATCGTTTGCCTCGCCACCCGGTGGTTCCAACATGGCAGAAACCGATTCGATGCTGTTGTATTGCAGCAATTCCTCTTTAAGCACGCCAAATTTTTGCTGAATACTGGCATGAACCGATTCAAAACAAATCACATTGTCTTGCTGAACGCCCATACTGTTTTTTAGCGCGTAGTTGGTTTGCCGCGAAATTACAATTACGGTAATGATTAAAGCAATGGAAAAAGCATATTGAAAAACGATTAAAACACGGCTGACGCCATTGCGGTGAACCGCCACTGCAGATCCTCTGTTTCCACCCAGGCGGATAGTCGAGAAAACCGATTTCAGAACCGGAAGCATACCAAATACCAGCGCTAATAAACTAAATGCCAAAACCAACAGAATAATTGTGGTAGAATTCCCGGCCAGCAAATTCAGCTTATAAAAACGAATGATTCCGGTATTGACCGGCACCGACAGTAAAACGGTAAAAAACAAGGCGGCCGCAAGAATACAAATCCCCTCGAAAAAGAAATACTTAACCACCGCACTTTTTGAGGAGCCAAGTAGCTTGTTTATAAACAGATATTTTGCACTGAAACCGCTCATCCCAATATTCAAGTTGGCGTAATTACTAATTGAAATTAGCAGCAAAATAAAAGCCGCAATGGCCAGTACATAAACGTTTCGGATGTTACTGTTTTCTTCGATCTCGCGGAGTTTATGCGAGTTTAAATGAATATCGGAAATCTTTTGCAAATGCACTTCGGTATCCATTTCCTCCGGATTGGTTTCGTTATTGTTTTTCAGGTAATCGTAAATTCCAGCCGTAACATTTTCAGGCGTAGTATTTTCGTTTAAAACCAGGTAGGTCCAGGCCCAGCCATAGGTAAACTGATCAGTCAGTGGTGTGGCCACAAAATCGGGATGAAAGTGACTGTTTGCCGGAAAATCTTCCATTACTCCTGCTATGGTAAAGTCCTGATCCTCGCCGTAATATTGCCCGGCCGGTAAAGTAAGCACCTCTCCCACCGGGTTCTTTTCTCCAAAAACCATTTTTGCAAAACTTTGGGTGACCACCATTGATGCCGGATTTTCAAGCACCGATTGTTTATCACCTATCAACATTTTTGCATCAAAAACATTAAAAAAAGTACTGTCGCACTCAAAAGCCTGCGCCACTTTGTAGTACCGCTGATCGTATTTCATTAAACCACCACGCACCGGACGTAAACGGACGAATTCCTCCACCTCCGGAAGCGCATCGCTCATTTCATGAATATACCCGGGATTGATGATGCGGGCAAAGTGTTTTCCGCTGAAAAAATCAGGATCCGTGGTTGTATAGCGGTAGATCTGAGCTGATTTCTGATGAAACGAATCGTAAGTCAACTCATTTTTCAGAAACAGCGCAATAAATATTATCCCGGTTAAAGCCAGACCAAGTCCGATTATTTTTACCAGGTTTAAAAACGGATGCTTTTGCAGGTTTCTTAATACAACTTTCAATACCATCTGTGCTTAATTAAGCTGTCATTTCTCACTGCGTTCGAAAGGACAGATATTTGAAACTTATTTTTGATAATTGCTATTCGTCTTCTTTCAAATAACCATCTTTTAAACGGACAATACGGTTTCCGTATTTTGCATTTTCTTCAGAGTGCGTCACCTGGATGATGGTCATTCCCTCATCGTTCAGTTTTTTCAGTAGCTCCATAATCATTTGTCCCTGCTCGCTGTGCAGGTTTCCTGTAGGCTCATCGGCCAGTAAAAGTTTCGGACTACCCACAATTGCGCGTGCAATAGCTACCAGTTGTTGCTGACCACCCGACAACTGACTTGGGAACAGATCCTTTTTGGCCACAATGTTAAAGCGGTCAAGCATTTCGGCCACCAGGGCCTTACGTTCTTTGCCTTTCACCCCGCGATAAACCAACGGTGTTTCGATGTTTTCGTACACATTCATTTCCTCAATCAGATGAAAAGCCTGAAAAATAAAACCGATGTGACTACGATGGTACTGCACCTTTTGTTTTTCTTTTAACTGGTTGGCCGGCTGATCGAGGAACAAATATTCGCCTTCGTTGGGTTCGTCCAGAAAACCAATAATATTCAGTAAGGTTGATTTACCGGCACCACTGGGCCCCATAATTGAAACAAATTCGCCTTGATTAATATCAAGGTTTACTCCTTTTAATACAAAAGTTCGCTGAAACTTTGCGTCGTAGTATTTGTCGATGTTTTTTAGTTGTATCATGTTACTAGCTTATTAATTGTCTGAATCCTGATAATCAGGATTTAAAGATTTTCAGGATTAATGTTTTTTATACAGTCGTTTGGTTTGCAAGCTGGTAGAACCAAAATTCATGAGCAAACCAGTTTCTAAATCGTATGCTGTTAAGTAATTTAAACCTTGAGCGAGATGCACATCCTCAAGATTAATTATTGCTTTTAATTCAACCATAACTTTCTCTTCAATTATAAAATCTGCTCTACGCTTACCAACTTCGTACCCTTCGTAATAAATGGGCATTTCTTGTTCACGCTGATACGCGATTCCTGCATTGTCTAATTCAATAGCCAGGCATCTTTGATAAATTACCTCTTGGAATCCATTCCCCAGAGTGTTGTGCACCTTCATTGCACAACCAATAATTTTGTATGTCAGCTCATCATCTATCTTCGTCATTTCCCTTTTTCAATCAAGCTAATCCTAATATCCTGTCCATCCTGATTCCGAACACTTTTACTCATACTTCAAACTATCCACCGCACTCGAATGTGCTGTTTTTAGTGTTTGATAACTAACGGTTAACGATGCGATTGACACCAGCACCACAATGGGCAAAGCAAAAAACCACCAATTCATTTCCGTTCTGAATGCATACGACTTCAGCCACTCATTCATTATAAAAAAGGCTAAGGGAATACCTAAAATTGCCGAATACAATGTTAAATAGATAAACTCGCTGGAAAGGTTGTAAAACAAACTCGGCGTTGATGCTCCCAGAGCTTTTCGGACGCCCATTTCCTTTTTGCGAATTAATCCGGCAAACAGTGCCAGTGCCCATAATCCCAAACAAGCAATAAAAATGGCCATCAGTGCAAACAGCCCAAAAATGGTAGCAAATTTCCGATCAAGTGAATATTGCGCTTCATAAAACTGATCGGAAAAGAAATAATCAAAAGTTGATTCCGGGAAAAACTGATTCCAGATTTCGTTTACCTTACCCGAAGCAGAAGCAACATCAGCCCCCGATATTTTCAGTGATAAATATTTAGGTCGCAGCCAACCGATGCTGTTGTACATGATCATCATTATCGGGGTGTACGATTTATTCAGCGACTGCTGATGGTAATTTTCAACCACACCAATTACCTGGTAAGGTTCTGATTCGCCTTCAATTAAAACCTTCTGATCGATGGCATCGGCGTTATTCGCAAAACCCAGCTGTTTCACCGTTTCTTCGTTCAGAATAACCTTTTTTATATCGTTGGTAAAAGTTTCGTCAAAACCTCTTCCTTCCAGAATATTCATTTCGTAAGTATCAATAAAATCGTAATCAACCGTTTGCATTTCGTACAGGCGGTTTTGTTTGGCGGCATCTTCAAACAAACGATTTGATGCGAAAAAGGCCACTTCCATTCCAGGCACCGCATTTGAAATAGCCACGTTTTTTACATCGGGCAAATCTTTTAACTGGCGCTTGAAACTCATGACTTTCTCCATTAAATTAGGAGTTTGTGCAGGAAATTTCACCACTAATGTTTTATCGATGTTTATACCCAGCGGCTGATTCTGCATGTATTTTAGCTGCGCATAAACCACCAGAGTTCCGCAAATTAAAACCAGCGAAGCCACAAACTGAAAAACCACCAAACCTTTTCGTACCATACCTGCCCGTTGTGAGTTCAGGTATTTTCCTTTCAATATAATTGCAGGCTTTACATTCGAAAGCACAAGCGATGGATACAGCCCGGAAAGAACGATACCCGTTACAAGAAATAGTGTGATTAAGACCCAAAAGCGGGGCATGTATAAAATTGAAAAACCAATGGTTTTGCCGATAAACGAGTTAAATGAGGGAATAAGAAGCAGGAATAGCCCAATTGAAACAGCCAGGGCAATAACATTTACCAGGGTTGATTCAATTAAAAATTGAATGATTAGTTGCTTTTTCTGTGCCCCCGACACCTTTCTCACACCTACCTCGCGTGCACGCTCCAGCGATCTCGAAGTAGTAAGATTGATGTAATTTATCCAGGCGATAAGAAGAATTGCCAGTGCAATCAGAACCAGGGCTTTTACCGCTTTTTCGTTTCCTTTGGCTTCGCGTTCGTATTGTTTTTGCGGAGTCAGATGAATATCAGCCAACGGTTGTAATTCAATGGCCCAGGTTTTATTTTTAAGTGCATCGGCTGTTTTGTATTTTTCCGACATGGCCGGAAAAGCATTCTCAATGCTTATGGGCGAAATACCTGGTTCCAGCTGAACATACGAATAGGTTTCGTGCAGGTACCAGAAGTTTTTAATCCAATCGGGTTGTGTATCCCACGACACAAAATAGTCGAAATTAAAATGGCTGTTAGCCGGAATATCTTCCAGCACGCCGGTTACTTCGCATTCATAAGCCTGGTTTAGCGTTCTGAACTTTAAAACTTTACCCAGCGGATTTTCATTCTTAAAAAACTTATGGGCTGCCAATTGCGAGATCACTACTTTATTCGGACTGCTTAAGGCAGTTGACACATCTCCATCAATCAGTTTAAACGAGAAAATGGAAAAGAAAGAAGGTTCGGTAACAACAACCGAATTTTCGCGCGATTTATCCTCTTCGTAACTCACCATTTGCTCGGTGCTGTTAATGGCAATTCGCACGAAATCCTGAATACCGGGAATGTTTTCTTTCATGGCACTGGCATAACCAAACGATGCCGTTGCCCAATCGTCGGTGAGCGTTTCGCCTTCGTAGAATTTACTTTCAACACGATATATACGATCCGCATTTTCATGCATCGAGTCGTAGCTGCGCTCAAAACTTACATAGTTAAAAATAAGCAGAGCCACCACCATCCCAATTACTAAACCGGTAATATTTATAAAAGTGAAAAGCTTGTTTTTCAACAAGCTACGAAGTGCAACTTTCAGGTAATTTCTAAACATATTTTTAATAAACTTTTTATTCGTATCTGAGTGCCTCAACCGGATTTAACAACGATGCTTTTAATGCCTGATATCCACTCGACACTAAAGTTACAAAAACGGAAATTCCCAACACAAGCAGCAAATCAAAAACTGTGAATTGATATTTAAAATGCCCCGGTGTTACGTTTTTCAGGAAGTTGGCCAATGGGTACACAATAATATTTGCCGCCACAACCAAAATAATAAACTGCCGGGTAATTAACGGCAATATTTGTGCAGCTTGCGCTCCCTGGACCTTTCGAATTCCAATTTCCTTTATACGTCGCTGCGAGGCAAAAACAACCAGCCCAAATAATCCCATGGCCGCAATTAACACCGCCATTATGGTAAAAAAAGCAAATGTATTTTTAGCGCTCGTCCAAATTTCCAGTGCCAGCCGGTAAGTTCCTACATCGTACCCGTTTACTTCAAAAAGAATATTCGGGAAAGCCTCGTTTAATACCGAGTTAATGTGTTCAAGGCTGCTTGTCATAGTATTCGGATTCACCTTAAAAGTGAGATCGTTATTACTTGCAAAACCTTCATCGCGATACAACAGCACATACGGAATTATTGGATTATGTACATCTTCAATATTAAAATCTTTTATAACACCGATTACTGTAAAGTGGCCATCAATCATTTCAAGCCATTTCCCGATGGGGTTGTCCCAACCAAATTGTTTTACCGCCGTTTCGTTTATCAAACACGTTTTGGTTTCGGCTGAATAATCGGTAGAAAAGTTACGCCCATCCACCAATGTCATACTCATTGTATTCAAATAATTTTCGTCAGCCTGGTTCCATCGTACATAAGCATGATCATCGGTCGGGCCACCTTCGTAATGAACACGTGTTCCCCAATTTGAATGCAACGGCGAATTAATCGATATAGTCATGTTCTCGATTCCGGGATTTTCAAGTATCCGCTGCCGAACCTGCTGATATGAAACCGTGCTATTCACACTTGGCAACTTACAATGCAACAGGTTATCTTTTGTGTAGCCAAGATCTTTGTTTTTCAGAAATGTAACCTGCTTGTACATCCAGATACTTGAGGTTAAGAGCACCACAGAAAGTATAAACTGAAGATAGACCATGGCAGTTAATCCACGTACTTTCCCTTTGTTGAAAGAACCTCTGCCTTTTAAAACATTTACAGGCTTTAAACGCGATATAAACAGAGCGGGATAGCTCCCTCCGATAAATCCTGTTACAACAACCGTTGCCAGTAAAAACAACACAAACAGAGGATTTTGCAGCAACTGAAGTTCGATATTCCGGTTTACAACATTATTAAACAAGGGCAGTAAAAGATAAGCCAGGAACACTGCAAATGCCAGCGAGATTAGTGCAATTAACACCGCCTCGGTAAGAAACTGCACTCGCAAAATGTTTCGGTTGCTGCCCGACACTTTGCGAATACCAATTTCGACAGCACGCATGGTAGAAAACGATGTGGTTAGATTCATAAAACTCACACAGGCCAGCAAAAGAGTTAAAATACCAATGAAAGAGAAAAAGTAAATAATGGAGCCCCGGTCGTCGCGTACACGTTCTTTCAGGTGTAAATTGCTTAAGGGTTGAAGAAAGCTGACCCGTTTCGATTCCTTATCGTAACGTCGAATCACATCTGCTATTTTCTCATTCACTGTACCGGCCATAGCACCGGGTTTTAGCAACACAAAAATCTCGAACGAACTATTGTCCCAGTTATCATTGTATCTTTTTACCAGGTCGGCATTCGACCGAAAATACGTGGCTACAATCGACGATTGTTCAGGAATATCCTGCATAATTCCGGTAACACGAAGCTCCTGTTTTTTCTCATCCAGAATTATTTTCCCCATCGCATCCTGTCCGGGAAAATATCTTTCTGCCATCGATTCACTAAGTACGATAGAATTGGGATCGTCGAGTACATCTTCTTTATTTCCCCGAAGCAACTTAAACGAGAAAAAACCGAAAATTTCAGATGGCGCAAGCAGTCCGGTTTGCTCCTTAAAAACACGTTCCTCATCGGGCGACAAATACTCGTTCCAAATTTCGTTGGTGGCAATGGCATTCTCAACTTCAGGAACATTATCGCGAATGAATTTCGCCATCGGAACAACGGATTGACCGGTTTCATCCATCCTGTCCGTCATTTTATACGATTGTACGCGATAAATTCTGTCGAAATTTACGTTGAACTTATCGTAGTCCATTTCATACTGAACATAGCGGGCAACCAAAATAAAAGCAGCCAGCCCCACCGAAAGGCACAAAATCTGGATAGCAGAAAGCGTTTTCCGTCTTCTGATATTTCGCCAGGCTATTAAAATAAAATGTTTAATCATGGTTTTTGTTTTCTAATCATTGTCTGAATCCGGACAATCAGGATTTAAAGATTTTCAGGATTAATGTTTTTTGTATAGTCTTTTGGTTTGCAGACTCGTTGAGCCAAAATTAATGAGCAAACCTATTTCTAAATTGTAAGCCGTTAGATAATTTAAGCCTTGAGCGAGATGAACATCCTCAAGGTTAATTATGGCTTTCAATTCAACCATTACCTTCTCTTCAATAATAAAATCTGCTCTGCGAGTGCCAACTTCGTAACCTTCATAATAAATGGGCATTTCTTGTTCACGCTGATACACAATTCCTGCATTGTCTAGCTCAATAGCCAAGCATCTTTGGTAAATTACCTCCTGGAATCCATTCCCCAACGTGTTATGAACTTTCATTGCACTACCAATAATTTTGTATGTCAGTTCATCCTCTATCATCGTCATTTTCTTTTTTCAAATCATGTAAATCCTAAAATCCTGTATATCCTGATTCTGACAGTTTATTCGTAACGTAATGACTCAACCGGATTACGTGTTGCAGCACGCCAGCTGTTCCAGGTTACGGTTAGCAATGCAATTCCCAGTGCCAGCAAACCGGCCAGTGCAAAAATCCACCAGCTCATGTTGGTTTTGTAGGCAAAGTTTTCGAGCCATTTACTCATGGCATAAAAAGCAAGCGGAGTAGCTATAATAAATGCAAAACCCACCCATTTTACAAAACTCTGGTTTAGCAATCCTAATATTTCCGAAACCGTTGCTCCATTCACTTTTCGGATACCGATTTCTTTGGTGCGTTGCTGAGAAATAAACAGGGCCAACGCACTGATTCCGATAATGCTGATGAGAATCCCGATGGTTGAAAATGCAAATAGGATACGGCTCAAAATCGTCTCTGCTTTATATTGTTGAGCAATTTTTTCATCGATAAAAAAGTATTCGGGTTCCTGGTTAGGGTAATATTCATTCCAGGTGTTTTTAATGGCTTCCATGCCGGCGTGCAGGTTGTTAATCCGCACGTGAGTAAAACGCGCCCTTGGTCCGCCTTCATCCAGCCAAAAGGCAAAATCGCCAATGCTTTCATGTGCCGAACTGTAATTAAAATCCTCAGCAACTCCGACAAAATTAATCCGTGTTTCTCCCGGGCCTAAGGGTTGGGCATTTGAATAGGCCAAAAGTTTTTCCATGCTACCGTGTTTATCCATCAGTCGCTGGTACAAATGATTGTTTATCACCATTCCCCGCACGGTGTCGGCATCCGGTTTTATCCAGTTATGTATGAGTTTAATATTCATGGTTTTGAGGTAGTCATAGTTGGCAAAAACAAATTCAGCCGTACCCTCAATTCCCAGTCCTTCCAGACCCATTCCCTGTGCCGGATAGCCAAAATGCTGTGCCGTCATTCCTACCGAAACTACCTGGCTTTGTTTTTCCAACTCGCGGGCAAAAACAGCGGGGTCTTTGGAAAGGTCTGTTAAGTGCAAAACAACAACATTTTCCTTGTCAAAACCCAATGGTTTATTCAGAACGAAACCAACCTGCTTATTCACCAGCAAGGTTCCTGAAATGAGGACGATAACAATTGTTACCTGCACCACCAGCAATGATTTCAGGACATAACTACCCGAAAAGTTGTTGCGCCCCGCCAAAATATCGATAGCCGAACTGCGAGCCAGTAAAAATACCGACACAAAAAAGGCAGTGATAAAAAGGCAGATGATCAAAACTCCGATGATGGTAAGATATACAACCGGCTCTGAAAAATAAATATCGAATTCAATCTCGAACAATCGGTTAATCATTGGCTTTAAACTTTCAATCGCCAGCAATGAAATACCAATGGCCAGTAAGCAAACCAAAAACACTTCCATTAAAACCTGCCTGACCAACTGGCGTTTTGTTGCTCCTATTGATTTTTTCAGGCCCAGCTCTTTTGATCGTTTAATTAATTTGGCAATGGAAAGGTTGGTGAAATTCAGCAACGAGATCGTAAGAATGACAAATGAAATAAGGATAAACAAACCAATATTTATCTTGCTTGAACTTTCGCGCAACTCAAAACGGTAATCCGATTTTAAGTGAATATTATCCATCGGGAACAGCGAAAAATCGTATTCCTGAGGGCCACGTGTTGTTTTCAGACTGCTGTTATCGTAATAAGTAGCTACCTTCTCAGCTACGAGCTTTGGATCTGCAGCTTTCTGAAGTTTGAAATAGTTATAAGTCCACTGTATTTTCCGGTCGGGAAGCGAAGCAAAACGTTCTTGCAGTCCTCCTTTCTGAGAGATCAGCAATTCGTACCTGAAATGAGTTTTCGGATGCGTGTTTTTTACCACTCCCCGAATCTCATAATCGCCCAAATCCCTGGTATACTGCAGTGCTTCAATAGTTATGGTTTGACCAACAGGATTTAAGTTACCGTAGTATTTCCGGGCAAAATCCTCGGTAATAAAAACGGTATTAGGTTTCGAAATTTCTGACAGATCACCTACCACCGGCTCTACCTCAAAAAGCTCCATAAAGGCCTTGTCAACCGACATAATATCCTTTTGTGCAACATAAGATTCCCCCATTTTAATGGTACCTTCCTCGCAATGCGAAAACTGGGTAGCCAGCTCCACTTCAGGAATTTCGGCTGCTGCAGTATGAACAATTCCCATACTACGCGCCCATGAAGCATTATCGCGTCCTCCCGGAACAGAATTCACACGGTAGATATTTTCGTGCGCACCAAAATGTTTATCAAAACTTTTTTCGTTTGAAACGTGAATGAATAAAACCAGGAAAGACGAAATACCGATCACTAATCCAAAGATGTTGATCAGCGAAAAAGCCTTGTCTTTAAAAAGGCGTCGTATCGTAATTTTCAGATTGTACATTTACTGGTATTTAAGATCCGGTATTTGCCGGTAGTTTTGTTCGTCAGTTTATTAACCAACTCTTGTGCCTTAAATACTAAAGGCTGAATTCTAACCACTTAACAAAAATACTATTTTTATTGTGTAAATAATTTTGACAAAAACTGTATAATTCCTTGTCACAAAGACCGGAACATCAATTTCGCAGTTTTACTCCGTTGGATATAAAAGTCAGATGCGTTTTGTAGGAACTTTGGATCGGATTTTTTTGACAAAAAAATAGTGAGGACTTCACGTCAAGAGAAATCCTCACTATTACTACTAAATTTTATGCAGAAGGAAACGGGAACTAATCCTCGTAACTGATGTTCACGTTACCTCCTGATGCATGAGCATAAACCGGAATTCCTCCTCCGTTCATTTTACCTTTCACGCGGTCTTTTTCGGAAGTACCGTTAAAGTTATGGAGCTCGATATTCACTCTGCCTGAACGCAAATCAAGATCGAGGCCCAATTTCTCGCCATCATGAATAACCGCAGAAACACCACCGCCGCTGGATTGCAGGTACAACTCATCGCTTAGATTACTAATATTAACCTTAACCGATCCGCCACTCGATTTGGCCTTAACCATCCCCGCTTCACCCTGCACATACACACCGCCACCACTGCTACTGGCATCCACGTCGCCGTTAATCTCTTCGAGTTTTACACTGCCACCAGAACTGCGTGCATAAACACTTCCTTTAGCTTTTTCAAGCGTTACGCCACCGCCACTCGAACTCAGTTTAATGTCTCCCTTATGTTTGTACACGTGAACACCGCCACCCGATGAGCTGGCTTTTGTGCTACCGCTTGTATTTTCCAGTTTTACGCCACCGCCGCTACTTGAGAAATCATGTGTTCCTTTTACGCCCGAAATTTTCAGGCCACCGCCGCTGGATGATACATCGCACGACATTTCTTCCGGAACGATAATGGTGAGCGAAATACCCACATTGTTTCTCCAGAAATTCATCTGACCCCTGCGTTTTACAACTGCAGTAATTGTTGATCCGCTTTTTGAAAAATCGATATCAAAATCGTCAAGAACTTCATCCAACGATTTGTCAGACGGAGATAAAAGACTTCCGTTTTTACGTACAAAAGCCTGAATTATAACTTTTGGCTGATTATGTGTTTGCACTGTTACACCACCTCCCGATGATGAAGCATTGAGTTGCCCCGGCTGGTTGATATCAAAGGTTTTTGTAATGGTTGGCTGACCGTCTTTTGCCAATCCATTCAACGAAAGCACAGCGGTCAGCACTGCTATTATCGTAAATAATTTGATGTTCTTTTGAGTTTTCATAATGCGTTTGATTTAATTGTTTTAAACTGATTATTAGTTATAGGACGACAAAGTTTTGGAATAGTTACTATTATTTTCAAATCGATCTCGCCATAATTACCTCATCGGGCTGAAAGCCCAGACTATTCTAACCCAACGGCAAAGCGAATGCGACACCTTGGGTTTCAGACGCCTATCTTTACGTCGCCCTGTATGGGCAGACTAATAACCTGGGCTTTCAGCCCGATATCCTTTTTTGTTCATCTACCCAAGACGATGTCTTGGGCTCAATTTAGCTGTCCTTTCAGGACGAAAAATCAGGATTGGACAATTTTAATGAATTCATTTTTTAAGGTGAACGCGCATGAGATAATTGTCAGCTGTTACATACAAAGCCGAATAGTCGTCATTAAATGCGCAGTTTGCCGTCTCTTTCCCTGTTTCTATTTTTCCCAGGATTTTCCCGTCAGGAGAGAAAATAAAAATCCCGCCTGGCCCTGTAGCAAAGACCGTCCCATTCCTGTGAACTTTCATTCCATCGGGAAGTCCATTATTCGCTAAAACCAGGTTTGTTGCATCATAAAAAACTTTTCCATTCCCAATGCTTCCATTCTCTTTCACATCATAAACCATCCAGATGGCTCTTTTCGGATCTGAATTGGCCACATATAATTTTGTTCCATCAGGCGAAAAAGCAATTCCATTTGGGCGGGTCAATGCTTTTGTGAGCAACTTAATTTCGCCCGATTTTGAAAGTTTGTAAACCCCCTGAAAATCCAATTCCTTTGCAGGATCATCTACATTTTTTTCAAGCCCGTATGGAGGATCGGTAAAATACAATTCACCGGTTTTACTAAAAACGGCATCGTTAGGGCTATTAAGTTTCTTTGCCTGATAGCTGTCAACCAGGGTTTCAAATTTTGGTATCGGATCACTCAATGGTGCTAACATTTTAGCTATCCTGCGATCGCCGTGCTGGCAGAGAACCAAACGCCCATCCGAATCCAAAAGCAAGGCATTGGAACCAAGCTCTCCCCCTCTGGCTTGTTCCCCGGTATACCCTGATGGTTTAAGATACAACTTCAGTCCATCGGATTCACTCCATTCATAAATCGAATTGTCTGGAATATCTGAAAAAATAAGTTTGTTCTCAGAGCTCAGCCAAAGCGGTCCCTCTGACCATCCAAAGCCATCGGCCAGAATTTCTATGCCTGCAGAAACATCGATCAAATCGGCCAGGTGTGGATCGTCCACAATGATTTTTCCGGTGGTTTGATAGTTTTGAGCGAAAGCTGGAACCGTCAAAATAAATGATAAAACCAGGTAAATAAATTGATGCATCTTGTTCTCTTTTAGGTTTGACTAATACCTATAAAGGTATGAATAAGCTTCGTAATTTGTTTGGTAACTCCCTTAGCTACTTTGAAGTTTGGGCTTACTCATACCTAAATGCCTCAATACTGACGAACTTCGTTTGTCAGCATCTCCGCATTTCTCACTACTCGTATCGAAGTGCTTCGACCGGATTCCTCGTTGCCGCCCTCCAGCTTTGCCAGCTAACGGTTAGTAATGCAATTCCCAAAGCCAGTACTCCGGCAAGGGCAAATATCCACCAGCTTAAAGTAGTTTTATAAGCAAAGTTTTCAAGCCATTTATTCATGGCGTAGTATGCAATGGGGGTGGCAATTATAAATGCTATGACTACCCATTTTATAATATTATTATTTAGAATAATCACTACTTCAGAAATTTTAGCACCGTTAATTTTTCGAATCCCAATTTCCTTTTTTCGTTGTAAAGCCGAAAAAGAGATTAGACCAAAAAGACCTAAGCAAGCTATAAATATCGCGATCAGGGTAAATATTTTAATCAATGAACTGAATTCAGTTTCGGTTTTATAAAGTTCCTCAAAACGTTCATCCAGAAAATGATATTCGAAAGGTACATCGGGAGAGAACTTCTTCCATGTGCTTTCAATTGTGGCAATTGTATTTTCCAGATCCATCCCCGATACTTTAATGTTAATGCAAGTATTCCACGGCAGATAACAAAGCATTGAAGGTTTTATTTCGTGGTGCAAAGAGTTAATATGGAAGTCCTTAATTATCCCAATAATCGTAATGTCATCTCCTAAAAAAGTTACGGTTGAGCCAATTGGGTCTTCTAACTCCATTTGCTTTACAAAACATTCATTTACCAACGCCGTGTTATTTAAGTCGTTTTTAATGGTTTTTGAGAAATTACGACCTGCGAGAAGTTCAATTCCAAATGTTTCGATGAAATCAGGATCAACCGTTGTAGCTTTATAATTTTTAAATTCACCATTCACTTTATGTTTGGAACCAATATTCAGATGGCCAACAAATGTTCCATTTGAACGTGCAACATTTTGAATCGATGGATTTGTCAATAATGATTCCCTAAATGACTGATATTGTTTACTTATACTGGCACCACCTGATAGGTAAATTAGGTGTTCTTTATCGAATCCCAGATTTTTAGATTTAATATAGTTCGCTTGTTTCGAGAATGTTAAAACCGCTATTATTAGAAAAATTGAAACAACAAATTGTGTTGTGATTAATACTTGTTTTAACCTATTTCCTTTCGTTCCTTTGTTGAATTCATTTTTTATACTCTTTACAGGTTTGAGCTTTGTAAGGAACCAGGCAGGATATAATCCTGAAATGAATCCAATCAGAATTAGTCCTCCAATCAGGAATACCAGTGCTTTGAATGTTTCACCAGGTGCAACCACGGATTTAAATCCGGTAAAGTTGAACAAATAGGGGTGAATGAAAAGAACTATAATTACTGCAATAATGCCAGCAATTGAAGTGATTAGTATTGACTCAGTTATAAATTGTTTGAATAAAGTACTTTTATCAGAACCGATTATTTTTCGAATTCCTATTTCTTTTAAACGGGTGCTGGAAATGGCCAGTGACAAATTAATGTAGTTTATAATGGCTATTATTAAAATGACCAGTCCTATTAGTAATATCAGATAAACAGAAAAGCGTTTGTTGCTACCATGGAAATGTACCTCTTTTAGTGGAACAAAGTTTAATTTGTATTCCTCTGCACGCTGACTTCCTTTATCTACCTGCCAACGCTCAGCCATCAGATTTGTCCAGCATTCGGGTGTTTCGTTATTGAGTTGATGTACTGTTTCAGGTGAAGAAATTTTAACAAAGCTGCCAAATCCCCAGTTGACCCAATCTTCGCTAATATTTCCGTTTCTAATGTGGTGATAAATTATGGTTGACATTGAAATTATTCCATTGTATGGAATTGATGAATTGGTAGGTGAGTCCTCAATTACACCGCTTACGGTGAAAGTATATTTTGCACTGGGGTAGTCACTTAAATAGGTAATTTGTTTACCTGTTGGGTTTTCGTTGCCAAACATTTTTCGCGACAAACGCTCTGATAAGATGATTGAATTTGGAAATTTCAGACCATTTTGGGCATCACCAAACAACATTTTAAAATCAAAAAAATCAAAGAAACTGCTGTCAGCAAAAATAAAATTCTCAGTTCTGATCGTTTCGTTTTCGTATTCTAAATAACCTTTATTTCCTCCACCAAACCATTCATCTACCCGAACAACATCTTCAATTCCGGCAATATTATCCTTTAAGAATAAGGCAACAGCCGGAGGTAAAGATCCATTATCGCCAAGATATACCTTGTAAATATTGTTCTGCTGTTTGTGAAAGCGATCGAAACTGAATTGATGATTTACGTATCTTGCTATTAGTATAAAAACAGCGATGCCAATTGCTAGTCCGATAATGTTAATCGAAGAATGAAGCTTATTGCGCCAAATGGTTCGCAGGATTATTTTATGATTTATATTTCTTAATGAGTTCATTTTATTAGCTTAAATATTTGATTTTTTTTTGTTTAGCTATTCGTACCTCAGCGCCTCCATCCCGATACGCTTCGCGATCGAGGATTTTGTCACTCATACCTGAGTGCCTCAACCGGGTTTCGTGTAGCAGCCCGCCAACTTTGCCAGCTAACAGTCAACAACGCAATTCCCAGCGCCAGCACCCCGGCAAGGGCAAATATCCACCAGCTTAGTGTGGTTTTATAGGCAAAGTTTTCGAGCCATTTATTCATAGCGTAGTATGCAATGGGCGTGGCAATTACAAAGGCAATAACCACTCTCATCACAAAGTCTTTGTTTAATAGCATCATTACTTCTGAAACTTTGGCGCCGTTTACTTTTCTGATACCAATTTCCTTGGTTCGCTTTTGCATGGCCAAAATAGAAAGAGCAAGCAAACCCATGCAGGCGATCAGAATTCCAATGCCTGCAAATACATTTAAACTGGCAGTCAGTTTACTTTCCGATTCGTACATTTGGTTGAGTTGGTCGTTTACAAAACTGTATTCAAAAGGGTATTCAGGCACAAATTCTTCCCACAATGTTTTTATTTGATCCGGCACTGCCGGTACTCCGGGATTCATTCTTACAATAATTTCATTGTAGTAAAACGGATTCATATTAAAACACATGGGAGTTATTTCACTGTGCAGCGATTTGAAGTTGAAATTTTCTACGATGCCAACTATCGTACCTTCCTGGTAAGCATATAATGTTTTCCCTATAGGATTATCAATCCCCATCTCATCAGCCGCTTTTTGGTTGATCACATAGGCACATTTTCTTTGGATGTCGTAATCAACTATGTCGTTTTTGAAGTCGCGATTAAATCCACGCCCCTCCACCATTTTAACACCTAGCGTTTCAAAATAATCGTAATAAACCGAGTTCCATTGCATGCTAACAGTTTCTCCTTCGGGCATTCCGTCACAACGAAAACCATCGGCTGATGTTTGTACATCCGAGGGCGAAGAAAAAGCGAGTGTTGCATTCTTTATCCCCTGCAATTTTTTTACTTCCTGTGCAAAAGCATCAAATTTATTCCCGTTTAATCCGTCGTCAACCGACATATTCAAAGGAATGGTTATTAATTCCTCCCTGGCGAATCCAGGGCTGTGTTTTTCCAGAAAATAAACCTGTTTATAAAATAAAGTAGTTATCGCCAACAGCACCACACTGATGGTAAATTGTCCAACGATAAAGACATTTACCATTTTGGGTTGTTTGTGCAGCGATTGTTGATCTGCCTTAAAAATACGTACTGTTTTTTGTCTCGAAATTATCAAGGCAGGAACAATCGAAGTTATAATTGCAAAAACAAAAATTACTCCTGTCAAAAAGAGTAAAAGTGTAAAATCAAACTCTTTTAAAGCTGGAAGAAATGAAAACCTGACTGTAAGAATAGAATTATACAGATAAATAAAAATTATTGAAATCGCCACGCTTATAGAGATATAAGATAATATCTCGCGAATTTGATCGCCGAAAATAATTGATTTTGAGGCCCCGCAAACTTTTTTGACTCCCGTATTAATAGCTCGTTGCGATGCGGTTCCAATGTGGAGCAGAAGAAAATTTACTGCCGACATGGAAAGTATAATCAAGGCAACAATGGCCAAAAGATATAGGTAACTTTTGTTTGCCTGCGGTACCGATTCCCAGCCGGTTTGCATTTCAGTGTGTAACTTTTTTAACGGTTGTAACGCCAGTTTATCGGGATTTTCTTCCACATGTGTCGTTAGGTAATCTGATACTTTTGTCGAAAAGGCTTCCTCTTCAATTTGGTTTTCGGCCAGGATAAATGTATGAATGTCGGATGGATAATTCCATGAAGGTTCAATCCAAACCTGGGTTAGTTTTGAGATACTTTCCAGGGGTAAAAGGATATCGCCACGAAAATTGGAATTCCTCGGGAAATCACTAAAAACCCCCTGAACTGTAAATAATCTGTCTTTGCCGATTTTTATCTGTTCCCCCACCGGGTCCTTTTCACCAAAATATTTTTTGGCTGCACTCCCCGATAATACAATAGAATTTGGCGAACTCAGGCAATTTGCCGCATCGCCTTTTTCAAGAGGAAATGAAAACAGCGAGAAGAAGTTTGGATCGGCAAAAATGGTTCGATTCTCATTAAACATTTTATCACCTGCAGTGAGTGCCAGGTAGCCCCAGTAAAAACTGGTGCGTGTAGCGTCCTTAATTTCCGGAAAACCTGATTTTAGGCTTTGTGCTAACGGCCCGTAAGTTGCTGCACCCGATAATTCATTTTTATCATTTTGAGTTAAAACACGGTACACCCGACTGGAATTTTCATATTGAGAATCATAGGTAAATTCCTGATAAACATGGCCCAAAACAATAATTACTACTGCCAAACCTATTGCCATCGACAAGATATTCAGCAGGTTCAATCTACTGTTTTTTCTGAATCCGCGCAGGATGATTTTTAGTGTTTTCATTTTTTTGTCTTTCAGGTTTATTCATATCTCAAAGCCTCAATACTGACGAAACTTCGTTTGTCAGCATCTACGCACTTCTCACTACTCGTATCGAAGTGCTTCGACAGGATTTCGCGTTGCCGCCCGCCAGCTTTGCCAGCTAACGGTTAACAGGGCAATTCCCAAAGCCAGTATTCCGGCCAGGGCAAATATCCACCAGCTTAGTGTGGTTTTATAGGCAAAGTTTTCGAGCCATTTATTCATGGCGTAGTATGCAATGGGGGTGGCAATTACCAAAGCTACAATTACCCAAATCACAAAATCTTTATTCAGCAAAACCAGTATTTCCGAAACGGTTGCACCATTCACTTTGCGCACACCGATTTCTTTCGTCCGGTTTAAACTGATCAGGAAAATCTGACCTAAAATCCCCATACAAGTTAGCACAATTGCAATTATTGAAAAGAATGTAATGGATTTGGCCAACTTATCTTCTTTTTGGTACATGGCCTGAAACTGGTCGTCGTAGAAAGTAAATTCCATGGGGTCGTCCGGTAACAGGCGCCCCCAAACTTTCCGAAGTTCACTTATTTGCTGTCCAAGGTTCCCGGGAATCAGCCGCAGTGAAAGCGTATTATACTCGCGGTCGGATTCGTAAATCAACGCAACCGGACTTAAAGAAGAATGTAACGATTCAACGTTGAAATTATTCACCATCCCCACTACATCGTAACCACCTTCTCTTCCGTTGTTATATTTTTTGCCAATAATATCTTCCCAGCCATAACGTTTTACGGCAGCTTCATTCATCAAACACGCCTTTCCTTTATCGCCCGACAAAAAATTTCGACCATCAAGTAGCTGAACGCCCATTGTTTCCAGGAAGTTTTCAGTTACATAAATACATTCGACCATAAACTCATCGTCTTCTACTCCACTTCCCATACTCATATTAATTAGCCCGGGATAACCGTTACTCAAAGCACTGCCCGATACAAAAGGAAGATCGCTGAACTCGTTTCGCAATGTCGTCTGGTTTTCACTCAGCCACGGAAGTTCTACCCTCAACAAGTGCTCTTCGTTAAAACCTAAATCATAGTGTTTTACGTATTGTAATTGTTTAAAAATCAGCATCACAACTGCAATCAGGGCAATGGAAACTGTTAACTGAAAAGTAAGCATTAGCTGTTTACCGAATTGTTTTCCGTTTCTTTTGCGTCCTCCCTGCAGAAAATCGGCAATGTTAAACCGGGATAAAATATAGATAGGCGCTAAACTGTTCAGAAAAATAATGCCGGTAACGATACCCAAAACAACAGGCAATAATTGTTGAAGATTAACATCGGCAAGATGAATTTCTCTTCCAAATAAGGTTCCGGTTGCCGGTAAAAGCAACGAGACAAATAGCACCGAAATAATCAAAGCAATAAAAATTCCTAGGGTAACTTCAATAAAAGAATCGATGAGCAAATGTGGTTTCCCCGCGCCATTGGTTTTGTTGATGCCAATTTCTTTCAGTTTTGCGTATTGCATTGAAACCGTGTAATTGAGGTAATTAATACTCGAAAGGAGAATAATCAGAATTGCAATAGCCAAAAAGATAAACAGCATTTTTGAATTGCCTTTGCTATGCTCATCAGTCCAACCCAACTTTATTGGAAACAGATAGATATCGGATAAACTTTGCAGTGCCAGGCTGTCGGTAGTGGTATTAAACTGCCCGATAGAGGCATTCATTTTCTTTGCAAACTCATCGGGTTCGATATTGTCTTTTAACAACAGAAAGTGTTCGACTGGAAATATACAAACACCGTCATTGCAGGCTTGCGCCATCTGAAATTCTTCATTTTCGCTATTCAGCAATAGTTCGGCTTTAAAACTCGAATTATCGGGCAAATCCTGCATAACAGCAGTAACTGTTGCCGAGAAAAATTCTTCTTTAATCGTTTTTCCTAACGGATTCTCATCCCCAAAAAGTTTTCTGGCTAATGACTCTGTAATTACTGCCGAGTTCAACTGACTAAAAGGCTTTTCATCCAGACTGGATAAAACGGGTATTGAAAATACATTGAAAAAGTTATTGTTCGTTGAAACAGTGTACTCAACACGTGTATAATTTCTTGTTTCAGGATCTTTTAGTGTAAATGGAAAATACGAGTACCCGAGCGGACAGGCTTTTTCAACATCAGGGTATTGTTCGGCAATTACAGCGTTGATTTTGTAATCGAGTCCCGACTCATTCTTTTTGGCATCATACACGCGATAAATCTGTTCATGCCGGGTATAGTGTTTGTTCACATTGTGTTCAGCACTGTAAAACAAAGCTATTAAAATACAGGCCGTAAAACCAATGGCAAACCCACCAATAATAAGCGATGAATACAACTTATTCTTCAACAAATTCCTGAATGCCAGTCTTATTTTGAATCGTAACATAGTTTTTCGTTTTTTAATTATTCTTACCCCTAAATCCCCTAAAGGGGACTTGTTCACATCTCCGATTGGCGAGTTATTTATTTTGAATTTTAACTTTCATATTCTTCACAAAATCTTGTTCAATGCTGACTCCCATAAGCCCCTTTAGGGGTTTGGGGTAAAAACAAAGTGTTTTACCTTGGCTTTTCCACCTGTTTCCTCACCCCTAAATCCCCTGAAGGGGACCTTTTGCTATCTCCGATTGGCGTTTTATACATTTCTGCTTTATTGTTTCAATTACTTGGGTTATATTTCTCTCAACCTCTTCATTTGTGAATCGGACCACTTCAATACCCCAATAATTCAATTCGCCGGTTCTGCCAATATCATATTCTTTTTGATCTTTTGATTTATGAATCCCTCCATCTACTTCAATTACAAGTTTTAACGGTTGACAATAAAAATCAGCGATAAAAATGTCAATAGGATGCTGTGGACGGAAACGAAGTCCCAAAACCTTCTTCCCTTTTAATTGCTCCCACAACAAAATTTCAGCCTCAGTCATGTTATTTCGTAAAAGTTTTGCCTTTTCGAAAATATGAGCTTTTGCCCCGTAAAACATTGAAACATTATCGCTTATTGACATTTATATAATTTTGTAATTCTAATTTTTTTTAACCCCTATTTCCTCTAAAGGGGACTTTTTTACGTCTCCGATTGGCGTATCACTTCTCTTATAATTTTAACTTTCATTTTCTTCACTAATCTGGTGCATTGCTCGGTCCCAGAAACCCCTTTAGGGGTTTGGGGTAAAAACTAGCTTATTCGTATCTCAACGCTTCGACAGGATTGCGCGTTGCTGCGCGCCAACTCTGCCAACTCACAGTCAACAGCGCAATTCCCAATGCCAACACTCCGGCCAAGGCAAAAATCCACCAACTTAATGTGGTTTTGTAAGCAAAGTTCTCGAGCCATTTGGTCATAACATAGTATGCAATGGGAGTTGCAACAATGGAAGCAATAGTTACCCATCTTACAAAATCTCGATTTAACATAGTAAGGATTTCAGAAACTTTAGCTCCGTTAACTTTTCGAATACCAATTTCTTTGGTTTTTCCTTCAGTAGCAAGAATTGACCAACCAATCAATCCAAGTACACTAATCAGGATGGTCACAATTGTTAATCCGGAAATCAGTTTTGTACGGCGAATATCTTTCCCATAAGCTTCTGATTGATCATAATGCCATTGATACAAAAAAGAATCGGGATAAAATTCATCGTAGACGGTCTTGAGGTGTTTGCATGCTTCCACTAAATGCCCCTCTTTATACTTGATGGAATAAGAACCGGTGACCCTGGACATGTGATAAGCCAGAACGGTTGGTTTTATTGGGTTGTAATAGGATTCGGAATGAAAATCGTCAACAACTCCAACAATAACACCATGCTGAAAACCATGACCACGCAAAATAGTTCCCAATACATTCTTTTGATTCATTTTCTCAGCAAAACTTTCATTCACCAACACTTCTATAGGGGAATTTCGAACTTTGAAAAAATCATCAAATGATTTAGGTTGCTTATTGGGGTCCAAGTTCCTACCTGCTAAAAGTGGAATATTATAAACCTCTACAAATTCAGGATCTTCCTGAAGTAATATTGCAGAAATGCTTTCCTTCGGGTTATTTTCAACTTTAACTTCTTCCATGTTCTCCCCTCCAACAGGCAAAGGTACCCCATGCGAAAAGTTTGTAATAAACGGTGATTTTAAAAGTTCCTGTTTTATAGCTGCGATGCGTGAAAGATCAGTTTCGCGGATAGCAAAAGATTGTGTATTATTTAGGTCACATCCGGGATCTTTTTCTTGAATGTAGTTCATCTGTTTGACCAGAACGAAAGAAGACATTAACAAAGCCGTAAAAACAATAATCTGTCCAACAATAAAATAAGCCCCCATCGATTGTCGCGACTTCAGGTTTACGCTTTTATGCTGCATGCGGTGTAAAGTCCCCGATAAAAGTCTCTCTAGCAGCCAAGCAGCTATACTGCCAAGTATAAGGGCACTTCCCAATATCAGGAAAAGCTGCAATGGATAATCGTAAAGAATAAACTGATGATTATTTCCCAAATACTCTCCAAAATGTTGATGAATGAATTGAGCCAGGGGAGCCGCCAAAAACAAGGCGAGTAACATTTGCAACAAGGTATAAATAATCTCATTGATAAAAACATCGCGTTTACCCGCACCATTAAAACTCAAAATCTTTTGTGTCTTGAAATACTTAAGCGATAGCGATGAATTCAAGAGAATATAATTCAGCAAAGCAACACTAAGAATCAATACCGAAATAATTGTCAACACCTTGATAAACACCAGCGACCCCATAGAGCCACCTGTAACGTATTCTGAATGAAAGTGGATATCCGTTAACGGCTGAAGCTTCCATTCGTCGTAGTCGGGTTTAGAATTAAATTTATTTCCATAATTGGCAAAATAAGTTTCAGCTATATTCGTCTCAACCTCTTCCCTTATGGCATTCGGAGACAGTAAAAGAAATGATTCAACTCTACCTGCTCCCCAATGGTTACTGGTTTTCCCATCTAAGTTCATAACAAAATCAGCCTGTATGGTTGATGTTGAAGGGATGTTTTTCATCACGGCAGCAACCTGAAATTGCTTTGGCGATTTTTTCATATTATCAGTATACAAATCGAAAGTGAGTTGTTGCCCAATTGGATTTTCCTGTCCAAAATATTTGCGGGCACTCCGCTCACTAATTACCAAAGCATTGGGTGTTTGGTCAAACTCACTAATATCTCCAAGAACAATGGGGAATGAAAAGACATCGAACAAAGACTGATCGGCATACAATATTCCTGGCTCATTTCCTGTAACACCCTCTTTATGTACAGTTACCGGCTCAGGAAGAAATTCTTTCGTATACCTAACAAAGTTTAAAACTGAAGGGTCATTTGCTTTTAAAGTTGGAGCAACGATAGTTGGGATAATCTGGTCGAACCTGTCATCGTACTTTTGTAATATTCTTGCTATTTGATTTTTATTTTTGTTAAACTGATCAGTCTTCAATTCATGCACCATAAAATTGAGCAGAAAAAGCACAACAGAAATGGCGATTGTAAGACTAACAATACTAATTATCGTGTAGAGTCTGTTTCTAAATAATCTTCTTATTACAAGTAAAAAATTAAATCTGGTCATAGTTTAGTATAAAAAATATTCATATTTCATTGTTCCATCTGGGATGCATGATTCTTTGCTCCTCTCTCTATTCATACCTCAAAGCTTCAATACTGACTAAACTTCGTTTGTCAGCATCTTCGCACTTCTCACTATTCATATCGAAGTGCCTCCACTGGATTTCGTGTAGCGGCCCGCCAGCTTTGCCAGCCAACAGCCATAAAGCCTATAAACAGTGCAAAAGCAGCACTAATCAGAAAATATACAGGACTGATGGAAACGCGGTTTACAAAATGCTGTAACCATTGATGCATGGTAAAATAGCTGCCGGTAAAAGCTATTGCGATAGCAATTAGCACCAGGATAAAGGTCTCTTTCAACAACTCGCTTACCACCTGCGATTCTGTGCTACCAATCACTTTACGTATTCCAATTTCCTTTTTCCGTCGGTTTACATTCATCACCGAAAGCGCCATTAATCCAATAAAACTGATGATAATTGCCAATCCGGCACCGGTAGTAACCAGTTTTATCATTCGCTCTTCGTTGGTGTATTTATTGGCGTAAACATCAGTTAACTGAAACTTGCTAATGATCAATTCCGGTGAATAGCTTTTAATCACCTCATCAATTTGGGCCAGCTGAGCAGAGGTAGTTCCTTCTTTTGTTCGCACATATAGATTGTTTACGTTGGTGCGGTAGTTGGTAAGAACAAGAGGTGCAATTGGTGCTCCCGGATGATCGATGTAATAAAAATCCTTTGCAATGGCAATTACCGTTAAAGGTTCGTCAAACATATCGAGCAAGCTCCCCACTTTTACATCGGGACCAAGCATTTTTGCTGCAGCTTCATTAAGAATCACTGCTCTTTTGTCTGCTTCCGAGTTATTAAAATAACGGCCGTCGACCAGTTCCAGCTGCATTGTTTTTGCAAACCCGGGTTGTACCCGGTATTCATTAATACCTTTAAAATTTCCGGGATCGCCATATTTTTTTATTCCCTGTCCGCTAGAGCCATGCCCCATGCCATGATCGGAAGATGCAACATCTTCAACAAATGCCAGTTGCGATAATTCATCAGCAATAGACGACGCGCTTCTTCGCACCTCATTATTCAGGTTGGTGATGCCGATTACATTCCCGGGATTAAAACCCAGAGGCACTTCCTTTAAATAGTTCACCTGGGCAAAAACAATTACCAGGGCACTAATGAGAAAAACAGAAATGGAAAACTGCGAAATAACGGCAATGCGCGACAAGGTGCTTTTACGTTTTACTTTTGAAGACTTTCCTTTAAGCGCATTTACGAGATTTAACTTCGACAAATAATAACTTGGATAGGCACCCGAAACCAGTATTAAAATTGTTAGAATTCCCATAACCAGCAAAATGCCGGAGAAGGAAAACATGTCTGAAAGTTCGATCTGGCTTTTCATTAGCCTCGCAAACGCGGGCTGAACAAGTGCCGTTAGTCCCAACGCCAACACAAACGACAAAAGGCTAATTACCGATGTTTCGGTAAAAAACAAACGTGACAAAGTGCTTTGCGTTGCTCCCAGTGACTTTCGGGAAGCAATTTCAGAAATGCGTTTTTCGCCATGTAAAACATATAGGTTAATGTAATTCACCATGGCAATAAGCAGCACTAAAAAAGCAATGCCGGCAATAATAAACACGTGCGTTAAATTGGCTTTTGGCGAAAGATCAAAGTCAACAGCCGAATGCAAATGCAGATCAGCCAGCAGCTCAGTTCCCGTTTCTACTGTTAGGCTGAATGGTTCACCCCAGGGTTTCATAAGCTCGTTGTTTGCAGCGGCTATTTTTTCACCTACCGAAGCTAAATCCGCATTTTCATCAATTCTGAAATAGGTGTAAAGTTCCAGCCCACCCCAGTTTTCAGGATGAACCGTCTGCATCGAAAGCAGCAAATCGAAATTAAAATGCGTATTATTGGGTAAATCATTTATTACACCCGTTACAGTAACCGGATCTTCCGAAACATTTAAAACCTTGCCAACACAATCCTCAGTATTGAATACTTTTAATGCAGTTGACCGGGTAATAACCACGTTTTTTTCACCCACCAAAGCATCATCGGCGTTTCCCTGAATCAACTCCAGTCCGAAAACATCAAAGAAATCCTTGTCGGCAAACAACATATGCACGTTTGGGAATTTTTGCTTCTCAAATTCTGCTGTAGTATTCCAGCCGTTATAAATCTGAGTGGCCGATCTTATTTCCGGAACCCGCGATGGAATTTCGGTGTACGCTTTGCGCAAACAAATGGCATAATTGGTGGTATTTCCATTTTCGGTAACTGCGTTGTAAAGTCGTAAAACATTGTTTTTTGTTTGAAAATGCTGGTCGTAACTCAACTCGTGTTTCAGGTAAACTGATAACAGCAATACTGCACTTAATCCGATGGCTAATCCGGGCAGGTTTACAAAAACCAACAAAGGATTTCGCCTAAACATTCTGAATATAAATCGTAAATTTTTCATGGCTTCCGATTTTATGTTGGTTCGCGCAGAAAGCAAGGCGTTAACCTCTCTCTCTGCCCGTTGCGCTTCGCGATCTGCTCTTTTACAACAGGATCTCTCCCATTTCTTTTTTCACCTCTTCGGTAATAATCATACCGTCGAACAGGTTTACAACGCGGTGGGCAAATTCCGAGTCGTGCAACGAGTGGGTAACCATAACAATGGTTGTTCCTTCGCGGTTGAGTTCGGTAAGCAGGTTCATTACTTCCAGACCGTTTTTAGAGTCAAGGTTACCCGTTGGCTCATCGGCAAGAATCAGTTTCGGGTTGGCAACTACCGCACGGGCAATGGCCACACGCTGCTGCTGACCTCCTGAAAGTTGTTGCGGGAAGTGTTTTGCACGGTGCGCAATTTTCATTCGCTCCAGTACTTTCTCTACCATTTCTTTGCGCTCGCGGGCTTTTAGTTTTAAATAGATGAGTGGAAGCTCCACATTTTCGTAAACATTCAGCTCATCAATCAGGTTAAAGCTCTGAAATACAAAACCAATATTTCCTTTGCGCAGCATGGTACGGTTCCGTTCTTTTAACTGCCCAACTTCTGCACCATCGAAATAATATTCGCCGCTGGTCGGATTATCCAGTAAGCCGATAATATTCATTAAGGTTGATTTCCCGCAACCCGAAGGCCCCATAATGGCTACAAATTCGCCCTTTTTTATATGAAGGCTTACTTCATTCAATGCACTGGTTTCCACCTCTTCAGTGCGGAATACTTTTGTCAGATTTTCTGTCTTTATCATGATATTTTTATTTTGTTGTTTGATTCTATTTTTGTCATTTCGACGACTCAGGAGGAGAAATCTGTTAATAAATGGTAGAGATTTCTCAGTCGTACCTCCTTCGAAATGACAAGCAACTTTTGCCTTTTGCCTTTCTACTTTTTACTTTTTACTTAAAAACAATCTTGTCGTTATCGCCAAACAAATCATAGCTTGAAGTAATCACTTTCTCTCCCGGTGTTAAACCTTCCAACACTTCATAATACTGTGGGTTTTGTTTCCCGATGCGGATGCTGCGTTTTTCGGCTTCCGTTCCGTTATCGTTTAGCACATAAACCCACTGGCCTCCGGTACTTTGAAAGAAGCCACCTTTTGGAATTAGTACGGCTTTTTCAGGTTGACCGAGCTGTAATTTTGTGTGATAAGTTTGCCCGGTGCGAATGTTATCCGGTTTTGCCCCTTCAAAGATCATATCAATTTCAAACTGACCTTCACGAACTTCAGGATATACCTTTTTAACGGTTAGGTTGTAGTTTTCGCCACCACGATCGAACGACGAATTTAAACCGCGGCGCACACGATCGATGTAATGTTCGTCGATAAGCGCATTGATTTTAAAGTCGGTTAAAATATTTATCATCCCTATTCGCTGTCCGCGGGCAATTGACTCCCCGATCTCAGCATTTAATAATCCCAACTGACCGTCGGCAGGTGCTTTTACATTCAGGTTATCCAAACGCAGGCGGGCCATTGCCAGGTTATCGCGCATATTTTCCAGACTCTCGTCCATATTTTTCTTTTGGTTGGAACGAAAAATCGAATCCTGTTCAAACTTCAGGTAAGTCAGTTCCTTTTCTTTGAGTGCCAGGTCGTAATCTTCTTTGGCTTGCAGGTATTCCTCGCGGGCAATCAGGTCATCTTCATACAATGCCTTATATTGTTTATATTTTCGTTCAGCCTGTGTTACCTGCAAATCAATCTGTAGCTTGGCTCGCTGGTTACCAATCTGTTGTTGTTCAATGGCAATTTGCGTGTTCCTGAGCTCGTTGGAATGATATGCCATATTCGATTCACTGTTCATAATGGTGGTATTCAGGTCGTTGTTTTTCAAACGAAGAATAACATCACCTTTTTTCACCATTTCTCCTTCTTCGATGAAAATCTCTTCCACTTTTCCACCTTCTTCCACATCGAGGAAAATGGTTGTTATCGGTTCCACCTGGCCAATTACGGTGATGTAATCGTTAAACTCGCCGTCGGTAACGGAGCTTATGGTCAGCTTATCTTTCTCGGCCCGAAACACGGAACCACTGCTTCCCGATACCACTTTATACAACAGAAAGGCAAATGCTAATCCGCCAACAATCCAAATAATGTGTTTGGCTTTTAGGCCTTTCTTCTTTTCAATTTTTTTATCCATTCCCATAATAAACCTGCTTTGAGCATGGAGCAGAGGGCAACGTGCCGTGCATCCTATGATATGTTTTATTTTATTTCAATTAATTTGTCATTGGTCAATAGTCATTAGTTTTCTTCCTAATGACCAATGTCTAATGACTTTTCCCTTTTTGCTTATTGCAAACTGCCTACTGCTACTGTAAACTTTCTTCCATTTCCCAAAAGCGCTGTCCGCGGTAAAACTGCAGTATTTTCATTTTTATCTCCCACTGGGTACGCGAACGCAAAACCTGACTTTGTGTATTCGCCAAGCGGTTTTTAGCAATGTAGTAATCGTTGATGTCTATCAGTCCCTGGTCGAATTTCTTCTCGGCAGCCTGGAAAGCCAGCTCGTCAACCTCGGTGCGTTTTACATACTGACTGTGCTCTTTGTACAGCGATTCCAGTTCCGTAAGGTCATTCACCATGTCGAAAAACATTTTTTGACGTTCATCGTCCAGATTATTTTGAGCACGTTCCAGTTCCAGTTTTGCCTTTTTCACCTCTGATCGATTGCTCCACCGGCTAAAAACCGGGATACTTAACGAGGCTCCCAGATACTGGTTTTTGTTATTTTTCCACTGATCGCCAAAAGCCACTGTGTTTCCATCGGCGTCGGTATTGGTTTCGTAAAAACCTGTACCTATCGATCCTCTGGCATAAATTGACGGGTAAAGTGCCGAGCGACTTAAAGCAAGGCCTTTTTCCGTGGCTTTCACATTGGCTTCAATCGACCGGTAATAAGGCGACCAACCGGTGTACTGTTCAAAAAGCTGTTGTGGCTGAGTTACTTGTTCGTTAATTACCACCGTCGAATCATCTACCAGCTCCATTTCCTCAGTCGAAATAAGATTCATCAACTGCTTTAGTTTTAATGTTGCTGTTTCCAGCGTGTTTTCAATCTGAATTTTGTTGAGTTCTTCGCGCTCCAGATTGGCACGCATGTCTAATAAGTCGGTTTTGGCTTTTAAACCAACTTCCACTTTCTTTTCTGTTGTTTTCAAACTTAGCTTTGAGGCTTCTACCTGCTCGTTGGCAATTCCGAGCATTCCTTTATAATAAACCACATCAAAAAAGGCCACCATCACGTTAAACGCCAAATCGTCGGTTGCCTTTAGCCGGTTATATTCCGAGGCCTGTTTCCTGAATTGCTGGTATTTTATCTGGTTCTGAATTCGAAATCCATCGAAAACAACAATGGACGACGACAAATCGAAGCTGCTGGAAAAAAACTCGGTATTGATATAGTCATTGGTATTCGGGTCGGCCGAACGACCAAAACTTAAGCCAGCACCACTTGAAGCTTCTATACCGGGCAACATATTTCGTTTGGCCTGGCGCGCCTGTTCCAGCGATAATCTTTCAAGAATCTCGTAATCCTTTAAATTAATGTTGTTTTCAATGGCATATGAAATACATTGGCTCAGGCTCCATTTTTGCTGAGCCTGAGCCGTATTTCCAATTATCAAATACAAAACTATAATGAGAATTATTCGTTTTTTTATCATCGTATAAAAATTGTTTCTACTACCCGTGCCATTATAATGCCACAAACCCAAACAACTGATATTGTGCTGCTTAAGATTCATCAATTTTCAGAATCGTTAAAATAATTTACAGAATATTGTAAAATAATTTTACAGTTGGTTGGAAATGGTTTTGGCTTAGTCTAATTTTGATTCATCAGTTCTTACCCCTAAATCCCCTAAAGGGGACTTAAGGTGGTTGATTCAAACAGAGCCTTTCCGGTTCTCCCTTCAGGGAGTCAGAGGGTGGAAAGGCGATCAATATTGCACAACATGCCAAAAGGAAACATCTTAATAGTCGACGACAACAAAAGCATCATCAGCACCCTGGAAATTTTGCTGGGGCAGGAATTCGATGCCGTAAAAGGAATTACCAATCCGAACCTCATTCCCAATGAATTGCGGACCGGCAACTATAATGTTGTTATTCTCGACATGAATTTTCAGGCCGGAATAAATACCGGAAACGAAGGTTTGTACTGGCTTGAACAAATAAAAAAAAGCTACCCCGATATTTCGGTGGTACTTATAACCGCTTACAGCGATGTGGAACTGGCTGTAAAAGCACTAAAACAGGGAGCCACCGATTTCGTTCCAAAACCCTGGGACAACAGCAAACTACTGGCTACAATTAAAGCTGCTGTTCAGCTTAACTTTTCGAAAACTGAAGTTGGAAAACTCAGGCAAAAAGAAGCCGGATTAAAGCAGGAGCTAAACCGCGATCAGAAGTTTATTATTGGTTCGTCGCCACAACTTACACAGGTGATGAACATGGTGCGAAAAGTGGCAAAAACCAATGCAAACATTCTGATTACCGGAGAAAACGGAACAGGAAAAGAACTGATCGCCCGCGAAATACACCGTCTCTCGCAGCGCCGAAACGAGGTGATGGTTAGTGTTGATATGGGCGCCATTAGCGAAACACTTTTTGAAAGTGAACTTTTTGGCCACGTAAAAGGTGCTTTTACCGATGCCCGCGAAAACCGCGCCGGCAAATTCGAAACGGCCCACAAGGGAACACTGTTTCTCGACGAAATCGGGAACCTTTCCTTTCATCTGCAGGCCAAATTACTGGCAGCTATTCAAAACCGGGAATTTATGCGTTTAGGTTCTGATAAACCTATCCCTGTTGATATACGGCTGGTTTGTGCCACCAACAAAAAACTGGAGAATATGGTAGTTGAAGGTTTGTTTCGCGAAGATTTGTTGTACCGTATTAACACCATTCAAATAGAAGTTCCTCCGCTGCGCGAAAGAGGCGACGACATTATAGTTCTGGCCGATTTTTTCCTGAAAAAATTTGCTTCGAAATACGAAAAACACGGGTTAAAAATCAACCAACCTGCCCAGGAAAAGCTGCTGAAATACAACTGGCCCGGCAACATTCGCGAACTGCAACACACCATTGAAAAGGCCGTAATTTTGAGTGATTCAATGGTGCTAAAACCCGAAGACTTTTTCTTTAAACAAGTATTTGCATCGAAGTTTGAAGATGAACTGCTGACCATTGAGGAAATGGAAAAACGTATGATTGTTTCGGCCATTGATAAAAATGCAGGAAATATGAGCCTGGCCGCCGATAAACTGGGAATTACACGCCAAACGCTGTATAATAAAATAAAAAAATACGGGCTATGATAAGTAAAAATCTATACGTCAAAATCCTTATCAGAGTCCTGCTTTTACTGACCGGTGCCCTGTTTTTAGGCTGGCTGATATTTGACCGGCAAGCGTACATTTTTGCCATCATTCCTGCCCTGTTTATTTTGGGAGTTACCATTAACCTCATCTATTTTTTGAACCGCATAAACCGACGCATATTTTACTTTTTTGATGCCATAAAAAACGAAGATTCTACACTTCGGTTCCCGAATAACGTCAACAACAAAATTATAAACGACCTGAACCAAAGTCTGCAAAAAGTAAACTCACAGATTCAGCAAATTTATCTCGATAACCAAAAGCAGGAACAATATTTTCAGGCCCTTCTGGAACACGCTGCCACCGGGATGTTCACCTTCAACAGAAAAGGATTTATTCTGCACTCGAACAAACTAGCCAAACAACTTTTTGAAGTGGATGTTCTTACCCACATCAACCAGTTGGAACGAATTGATCCCAAACTTTTTCAGACGATAAAAGAAATACACCCCTCAGAGCAAAGACTGATCACTTTACATTTAAAAAGCGGAATTTTTCAGTTGCTCGTCAAGTCGAATTCATTTATTTCAGACAAAGATGAGTTGATGCTGATTTCGGTGCACGATATTAAGAACCAACTGGATGAAAAAGAGCTGGAATCGTGGCGCAAACTGATACGCGTAATGATGCACGAGATCATGAACTCAATCACTCCGGTAACCTCTTTATCTGAAAGTCTGGCCGGATATTTTTACAAAAACGGGGCAATGGTATCGCCTGAAGACATTAACACAAAAACGATTGAGAACACCATTCGCGGGCTGGAAGTGATTCGCGAACAAGGCAAAGGACTGATCAATTTTGTTGATTCGTACCGGAAAATCACACGGCTTCCGGCTCCCGTGAAGAAAGTCTTCCAGGTGAAAAACCTGATCGATCATATACGGATCTTATCATCTTCGTTTGAGAATGCCGAACATGTTGAGTTATCGTGTAATGTTATGCCACCACAACTGGAATTACACGCCGATGAAAAGCAAATTTCGCAGGTACTCATCAACCTCGTAAAAAATGCTTACCAGGCCAATGAAGAGAATAAAAATGCAAAAATCAGGATCAAAGCAACGGTTAACGAAGCAGGACACCCTACCATTTCGGTTACGGACAACGGCCCCGGAATTTCGGATGAATTGATGGACAAAATTTTTGTTCCGTTTTTTACCACCAAAGAAAATGGTTCGGGAATCGGACTCAGTATTTCCCGGCAAATCATGCAATTGCACGGTGGCAGCCTGAAAATGAGCTCCGTTCCCGGAAAATATACTTCGGCAGTTCTGGTATTTTAATACAGGTTTTGGCTACTACTTTTTAGCAATCAACCGGTCGACCGAAATTTTTCCACTACCCGTTAGCAGCAACACAACATAGCCAACCAGGTAAAGCAAAGCCATTTCTTTGCGGCCAAACGGATCGGCACCATGAACAATAAAAGCAGCTACGGCCATGGTTACGATTGATGGAATTACAGCCAGGCGGGTTCCTAAACCAAGCACAATAAGAATGGAACAGAAAAACTCGGCAAACACAGCCAGTACCAGTGATACTTCAGGCCCTAAACCAAGCGGATCGCCAAATTGCATTTCGCCCGATAACAGACGCTGCAGCTTTGGATAGCCGTGAGTAAGCATAAAACCTCCTGTTGCCAAACGCAACAGCAACAGCGATAAGTGAACACTGGTATTGTTCAATTTTGTTTGAAATAACTTCTTCATAACTTCTAAATTTTGTTTTACACCAAACAGCCATCTTTTAAAATTGTTGGCAGCAATTCTCGAAATTATAGATAAAAAGCCCGATAACCACATGGTTAACAGGCTTTTTAACTTGATATAAATCAACTTATCTTAATCGATTTATGAAAGTCAAACATCCATTTTATTGGCTCAACGATTTACACAAGAATAAATTACGGAATTTCATTCTTCGTGAGCAATCGTACTTCGATAAGCCGTATACTAGACTGATCCGAAGCCTGCACTTTAAATATCAACTCTTGTTTTGTAAGTTCGCTATCAGGTATCGGGATTACTTTTTCAAGAATCGTATCTTCGTCTCCTCCATTCAGTTCTATAGTACCTGCAGATTTGTTATTTACAAGAATTTCTGCCGAACGCGGATATTGCGAGTCAAAATATTTCAGGTATAAAAAGCGACCTGTTTTATCCGGATTTTTCAGATTGTAGCTAAAAAACCGTCGTGTTTCACGGTAGTGATAATCATTTGCATATCCGGTTCTTGAACCTTCAAATTTCACAAAGTGATCCGATTCGGGCTGCTGCTCTCCACATCCCACCTTGTCGACGGTAATTTCTTCGAGGGCAATTCGGGCTTGCTCTTCTTGCTCAACTTCGCGAATCATATCGTTCAGCTCTTCTTTGCTTGCCTGCGACCAGTAGATGTTGTAGCGCGACTCGTGTATCCGGTAAAACGGCAACAACTCCAATCCGTCCTGGTATTGTTCCGGGTATAAACCCTTTAGTTGAAATGCCAGCTGATTTCCGCTTTCTTTTTCCAGCATCGACGGTAAATTATCAGCCGAAGCCACAATTACGGGCCGGTCTTTTAGCGGAATCATTTTGCCATGTGCAACGTGTCCCATGCGACTTGCATCGGCGTATAATCCTTTCAAATCTTCGGTGCCTGTTTTAGCAGCCAGCACAATTGGTCCGTAGTTAAAAGCATAGTTATTACTGCCGTCTTCCAACTGTTCTGTCGTAATTTTCATGGGTAAAACCAGCTCCACTTTATCGCCTTTTTCCCATTCCCGCTTAACCACCGCATAACCATTTTCCGACACCTGAAATTTTGCTTCTTTACCGTTCACCAGTACGTTCAGAGCCCCGTTTTCAACCCACGACGGATAACGCAAATGCAATTCGAATTCGGTTTTTTCGTTCGGATTGATGGTCAGATAAACTTTATCCTCATCCGGGAATTGGGTTTCCATAACCACTTCTGTGTTTTTGTCTTCCCAGTTGAGCACCGATGGAATGAATAAGTTTACGTACAACGACTGATCGGTATGTGCATAAATCATCTCGCCGTATTTTCCCGGGTTTTCGATACCGGAACCCACACAACACCAAAAGCTGGTTTCAGGTTGCGAATACACGCGGTAGTGGTTGGGGCGCATAGGCGTAAAATACACCAGTCCGCCGTTGTCGGGATTAATCGAGGCTAAAATATGATTGTAAAGTGTTTTTTCGTAATAGTCGATAAACTTGCTGTTGTTGCCAAAAGTAGGGTACAACATTTTGGTCAGCTTCAGCATGTTGTACGAATTGCACGTTTCCGGACCTTCAACCGATGAAATCATTTCGGAGAAATCATCTTTTGGATGAAAGTGTTCGCGAACGCTGTTTCCGCCAATGGCTATGCTGCGCCCGTTTACCACTGTATTCCAAAAGAACAGTGATGCATCCGACCAGACAGAATCACCATCCAACTCGGCAATTCGCTGATAACCGATCACTTTTGGTATTTGTGTATTGGCATGTTTTCCAGTCAACTCATCGTGATGTTCGATTAAAGGATCGAGAATTTCATGATGTGAGAACTTTTTAGCCAGATCGAGGTACTTGTCGTTGCCGGTAATTTCGGCTACATCGGCAAAAGTTTCATTTAATCCGCCATGTTCGCTTTCGAGCATGGTTTGTATCTGCTCATTGTTTAACCCTGATACCAAATCCAGCATCCAGTCGGTCATGTCGATCAGCATGGTTTTAGCGGTTTCGTTTCCAGCATAAATCCATGCGTCGCGCAATCCCGCATAGGTTTTATGAATGTTATACAGCGGTACCCATTTCCCATTCAGGCTGAAACCTCCGGCACGAATTTCACCACTCTTTATCTCATCCCATGCCGTTTGTCCACCGGGAACACCACCAACATAACCGTTTCCGTTGGCATCCTGACAGCGTTTTAATTCCGAAATCATGTAGTCGAGTCTTTCCTTCATTTCAGCATCTCCGGTTGATGCGTACATCAGCGAAAGCGCTGTAAGGTAGTGCCCACCAATATGCCCGTCGAGCCCGGTATTTTCCCAATTAGGATAACTTTCGACTTTGGGTTCCAACCCGGATTCGCGCAGAAAAGGAGCCAGCAAACGATCGGGATCAAGCGCCATCAAATAGACAATATCTTGTTTCTGTGCGTTCTTAAACTCGCTGTCGAGGAGCTTTACATCGCTGAGATTAAAATACTCAACAGGCGAGTTGTCTACTGTTTTATCGCAGGAGTTCAGGGCAAAAAATAAGAATATGAATAATGTTGTATACTTCATTTTAATAATAAATTACGGTTTTAGTTTTAACAAGACACTTTGGTGCGCCGAAAGGCTTTGGTCAATAGAGCCGGAAAATTTACCAAGTTCTTCACCCGACCACATATTGAATGCAGAGCATTCGCCATCAATACCCAGTTTTGAAAGTTCAACACCTACGATCAACGGTTCTTCGCCATCCGAGATATTGAAAAGTGCCAGGTAGATTTCTCCGGTATTTGGATTTTTTGATGTTATGGCTACCATACTTTCGTCCTGAAAAAGTTGTTTTACACCGGTGCTTTCGCGGTGCATTTTCAGCACGTCTTCGTTGGTCAACAACGACAGGGTGAATTCATCGTTACTTGGCAGATCGCCGCCAAACATGAGTGGCGATTTAAAAATTGTAAATAAAGTCATTAACGAATATTGCTCATCCGAAGTCAAACGTGTCATACGATCTTCGCCACGTTCTCCGCGAATTGAAATACGTCCCAGTGGAATCATATCACAATCGGGCCAGGTACCGGGAGCAATTTGCGGATACCATTGTTCACATACTTTTATCAGGTTATCGAAATGATGCCAGGTGTCCCAAACATCATCAACCATACGCCACATGTTGGCATGTTCTTTTACATGGTCGGCAGCTGTAATGGGTGTTGCACCGGGCGATGTACTTAAAACGATCGGCCGGCCACAGTTGTCGATGGCGTTTCGGATCAGTTCAATTTCTCCCTGGTGGTAGGGACGCGACAAGTCGTCGATCTTGATAAAATCGACTCCCCATCCGGCATACATATTCATAATTGAGTTGTAATACTCCTGTGCTCCGGGTTGATCGGCAACAATGGTGTAATTATCCCGTAACCAGGGGCACTGCAATTCAGTTGAATAAATCTGATCAGCAGTAATTCCGTCGGTTCCTAAAATCGGTAATTTGTTTTCAACCGCAACTTTCGGGATACCGCGCATAATGTGGATACCAAATTTTAATCCTTTGCCGTGCACATATTCAGCCAGCTCTTTAAAACCCTTGCCATCGGCAGCCGACGGGAAACGATTTACGGCAGGTTGGTAACGGCCGTATTCATCGATTACATAGCGCGGATCGGCTTGGTTGTAACCACCGGCTTTGTCATTCTCAACAAACCAACGAATATCAACCACAATATACTCCCAGCCGTAATCTTTCATATTTTCGGCCATGTAGTCGGCATTGGCTTTTACCTCATGTTCCTCAACGGTTGGTCCGTAACAGTCCCAACTGTTCCAGCCCATTGGTGGTGTTTCGGCCCAGGTTTTAAACTCGCCTTTGGCAAACGGCTCCGCTTGTTTTTGATCGTTACATGCAAATAATGCAAAAATTATTGCGACGGATAGTAGCTTTAATATCTTCATATTTTGATTAGTTTTATTGACAACTCAAACATTTCGTACCTCTAACAAAAGTAAAACAAACTCCAATTTTTGGAGAGGACATTTCTTAGTAATATGTAGACAAATCGGTAAATAACTTGCACATATTCGTTCTCGTGTAAATTTCAGTGAAAATTACATAAGCACTTTATAAATACAGGTATTATTCTTATAAATTGAGCTATTATTATTCCCGCGATGGATTGATGATACCACTTCTGCTTTTACCTTTTTATCCGCAACAAATGAAAACATGAGTTCGGCAAATCCTTCGGAGCAGTAACATAAAATTGATGAGTCCACTCCTTTTTCCCGGTTTACCATTGGGCAAACACAAAAATCCTTGTTTTCGTTGGCTAATAATACACCCGTACTTTTATCATATTCAATCTTCCAAAGCCACTCCTTTTCCAAAAATGAAATAAATTTTTCGATATTACCTTTATAAGGTTTCAGCACTTTTTCCATTTTCAGATGCCGAAAATGCACCTGTGCACAATTTTTCAAAATTTGTTGCGAAGCTTCGGTGTTATCGTCGATACTCTTTAAGAGGGTTGAAATCCACTCCTGCATGAGTAATCTTCCGGAATCGGGTTGTACTTCGGCACGCCCGTCATTTGATATAGCCAGAAAACCACAAAAACAGGATCCCGCCAGACATGTTTTTTTGATAAAATTTCTGCGGCTGTTGTTCTTCTCATTACTCTCCATCGAAATACAATTTTATTATCGCTTAAATCTCCGGGAAAATTGCAGAAGCACTTGATAAATACAGGTATTTTTCTAATGAATAAAGGTAATATTGTTCCCGCGATGGATTGATGATACCACTTCTGCTTTTACCTTTTTATCCGCAACAAATGAAAACATGAGTTCGGCAAATCCTTCGGAGCAGTAACATAAAATTGATGAGTCCACTACATTTTCCCAAGAATAAAAGGATCATATTTCTGCGAAAGGCTATTTTAATCCAGCCAAAGTTCATCGGATATAAGAAAAACAATATCTTATAATTTTCGAGTTTAATCTTTTGGCAAAGGAATACCGTCTTATGAATATACATGTCTGTCAGGCATCAGATAGTTGTCATCCGCAAGAAGAGCAGAATTATTTTGTACTTAATACAATATGAATTAGCTTCGCACAATAAGCTTAATTTTTATAGATTAGGCTTATTGATCTAACAAGAATTTACAACCAACTAAAATGAATTATAACCATGAATAAATATGAATCACGCTCAACCACAGCATTAAAAAGTTTTGTTCTGCTACTCGCACTTTGCCTGAGCATGAACCTGTTTGCGCAAGTCGCACCAAATCCGTTTGCAAAAGCACCTGAGCCAAATGCAACAGTAACCTACAATAATCCAATTCTTCCGGGTTTCTATTCCGATCCGAGTGTTTGCCGTGTTGGCGACGATTATTACCTCATCACAAGTACTTTTGAATACTTCCCGGGAGTACCGGTTTTTCATAGTAAAGACCTTGTAAACTGGGAACAAATCGGTCATTGTATCCACCGGAAAGAACAAATTCCAAACGGGCTGAACATTTTTGCTGCAACGCTGCGTTACCACAACGGAACATTTTATATGATCACTACCAACATTAGCGGCGGAGGAAACTTTTTTGTAAGCGCAACCAATCCGGCAGGTCCGTGGTCCGATCCAATTTGGGTAGATGTTCCGGGTATTGATCCCGATCTGTTTTGGGATGAAGATGGAAAAGCCTACATCATCAGTTCGCCTTTTATTTTGTATGAAGTAGACTTAAAAACCGGAAAATTATCGGAAGGCAAAAAAGTTTGGAACGGAACCGGAGGCAGGTATGCCGAGGGACCACATATTTACAAAAAAGATGGGTGGTATTACCTGATGGCTGCCGAAGGCGGAACCGAGGAAGCACACTCCGAAACCATTGCCCGCAGTAACAGCATTTGGGGCCCCTACACCGACAATCCGGCCAACCCAATTTTAACACAATGTAACGCCGCCGGCCAGGGGAAACCTATTCAGGGAATTGGCCATGCTGATATTATCCAGGCGCACGACAATTCGTGGTGGATCGTTTTCCATGGCTACCGCAATATTTCGGATAAAACGCACCACATTTTAGGTCGCGAAACCTGTCTGGCACCTGCTACCTGGCCCAAAAACGGCTGGCCGGTGGTAAACGGAAACGGAACAGTTGACGTTGAAATGACCTGCCCCACCCTGCCATTAAAACCGGTTGCCGAGTCTCCGGCTAAAATTGAGTTTGATAACAACAACTTGGGCCTAGACTGGAACTATGTTCAGGCACCGGTAGAAAGTAACTTTTCACTTACCGAAAGAAAAGGTTTCCTGCGCTTAAAAGGAGCTGCCGAGACAATCAGTACCAATCATACATCAACCTTTGTGGGACGCCGGCTAAAACACCATTATTTCACGGCAACCACTCAACTTGAGTTCGATCCGAAAAATGAAAATGAGGAGGCCGGGTTGATTTTGCTTAACAACGGTTCGCACTTCGATATAATGATTAGCAAAAAAGGAAACGCCCGAATTCTGACCGTAAAATTGCAGTTTGGACAAACCATTTACACCTCGAAAGAATATACGCTAGAACCGGGTCCGGTAAAACTGCGGGTCAGCGGCGATAAAACCACTTTTACCTTTTCGTTTGCACAGGGTAACGACGAATTTACCCCCGTTGAAACCGCCGATGCCAAATTTCTGGCAACCGAAACAGTTGGCTTCTTTACCGGTATTTATGTTGGTTTATATGCCACCGGAAATGGAAAAGCTTCAAAAGCCTACGCCGATTTCGACTGGTTTGAATACCTGAAGAATTAATTGAAAGCTACTCCTATACAAAATTGTAAACATTGCCTATCATAAATTATTTGTCGCTATTTTTAACGCCAGCAAAAAAAATTGAACTCATGAAAAGAACACTTTTACTTAAAGCAATCATCTTACTGATTGTGGTTACCGGACTGGCACTGCAAACAAAAGCTGCCAGGGTTCAGCACTTAACAACGCATAGCCAATCGATGGATAAAGACATAGAAGTAGTTGTAGTTACTCCGGAAGGTTATTCTGATGATAAATCATACCCGGTTTTGTACCTGCTTCACGGTTATAGCGATAACCAAACCGGTTGGATAACCAAAGTACCTGAAATTAAAAACTATGCCGATCTGTATCAGTTTATTATCGTTTGTCCTGATGGTGCTTTTTCGAGCTGGTATTTTGATAGCCCGATTGACAAAAACATAAAATACGAAACCTACGTATCGCATGAATTGGTTGATTGGGTAGACGACTCGTTTAGCACAATTGATTCGCGCGAAGGACGTGCCATTACCGGATTAAGTATGGGTGGACACGGTGCTTTGTATCTTGCTTTCAGAAACCAGGATATTTATGGCGCAGCAGGTAGCTTGAGTGGCGGAGTTGATATTCGCCCGTTCCCCGATAACTGGGATCTTTCGAAAAGGCTGGGTACTTACGCTGAAAACAAAGACAACTGGGAAGAAAACAGCGTCATCAATCTTGTTTACAAGCTAACGCCCGGATCGCTTGAAATATCAATTGATTGTGGCGTAGGCGACTTCTTTTACGGCGTTAACTGCGACTTGCACGAAAAGCTGCTTGAGCGAAATATTCCACACGATTTTACCACACGGCCCGGCGGACATACCTGGGATTACTGGAAAAACGCTATTGCTTTTCAAAGTGTATTCTTTCACCACTTTTTTGAAAAGGCGAAGTAGTTTAGAATTTATCGCTAATTAAAATTTACGAACCTCACTGATTTATAATTAGATCACCTCGGTTTTGTCTTTTGTTTTATCGGGTATCAAATGCAAAAAAATAGCGTTCGAAAAACATTGTTTCATCTATTTTTAAAACTCAAATTGTAATCTTCTAAGAAATATTCATTTTTGTACTCCTAAAATCAGGACAATGATGGAGCACAATCCAAAATATGAACCACATGCATGTGCCCGATGCGACAGTTTACATACCTGCACCGGAACCTACCACTGCTGGTGCAACCGGGTAGAAATTCCGGAAAATGTGCGCGATTACGTTATGGCCTGTTTCGATGGTTGCCTGTGCCCCGATTGTATTGAGGAATTAAAAAGAACGATTATTTAGGGATTCTATACTCAATTAATCTAAATCCTACAGAAGATTTATTCTTATCCCGCCATTAAATACAAAACCATCAGATGGCGCCCAGATATCAGGGAAAGTTGGCGAATTGTACGGTGGCAAAACCAGCGGCTCATAATTGGTCTGAATTACATCGGTAAAATTCTCAAAATTGATAAATGCCGACAGTCGCTTAAAATGCCGCATTACCATAAATCCCATCATCCAGTAATCAGGTTTTGAGTTGTATTGTTCGTCAAACTGAGTACCTGTATAATACAACTCGTATCCTACCGACCATTTTTCCTCCGTTTCGTACATTAGCGCCAACCCGACATTGTGCTTTGGTGTAAGCGGTTTCTGGTTGTTTATATTATCGTATTGAAGTTTGGTATTGATAAAGGCATAATTAAAATACAGCTTGAAATCGGCATACGAAAGTTTGCCATTGGTTTCAAATCCTGAGCTTAAAATATTGCCGTCGGCATTTTCAAAAAAGTAGGTGTTATCGGGCTGGTTTTCTCTTAAAACAAGTGCATCTTTAAGTTGTGTGATGTAAAAAAGTTGATTAATAGAAAAGGTAACTGCATCGAAAAACACCGTTTTATAATTCAAATCAAAGTTCCCACCTACCGACTTTTCGGGATTCATTTCACCACTTGAAATAGGTTGAATATTGCGGAAATACAGTTTTTCGGCATCTTCGGTAAAAATCGATGGCAGTTTATACCCCATTGCACCGCCAATTCGTGAAGAAAATTTCTCGGTGGCTTTAAAAAGCAAAGCAATTCTCGGAAGTACAAACGTACCGTAATCAAAATTGTAATCCGTTCTCAATCCGCCTTCAAACGTAAACTTCGGTCCAAAATCTGTTGTGTTCTGCGCAAAAACACCAAGCGTATTGTGGGTATAATCCCTTTTTTCACTGGCATCAACGTTCGTTTCTTTAAACTGCTCGAAATAATGATTTGCACCCAATTGCCAGTCAGACTTTTCATTTTTGTAAAGGCTGTAATTTATTTCTGAGAAGCCGGATAACTGTTTCCCGGCAAACTGATAATCCGGGATGTTCAACTCTCTGCTAAAATAACTCACACTGTTTTTTACAGCTATACTTCGCACATCGTTTGTATTCTGAATTTTAAACTGTGTAGAATACCGCTCCGATGTATTTTTGTCAGAAAAAACATGTTCCTGAGTTACATTGTGTTTTATCACTTCCATATCACCACCGGTCCGTGTATCGAAAGCCGAGCTGATTCCAAACAATACTTCGGTATTTGAATTGGGGTAGAAATAAAACTTTGGATTCAGGTTATAGGTGGTCGATTTTGGCAGGTTTGAAAATCCATCATCATCCGGGTCGTATGGAACCTGCTTATCTGCCGATCCATAAATGGTAATTCCTGTTTTACTAAATTTTTGCGCATAGAAAAAATTAGCTGTCGATCCCAAAGCGCTGGTTTGATTCAACATGAGGCTTAGCTCCGGTTTATCTTCTGGAGTAATGGAAACAAGATTCACCAGCCCGGCAATTGCACCACCACCATAAAGCGTTGAATTACTTCCTTTTATCAATTCCACCTGTTTTAAATCGAGCGGAGGAATCTGCATAATGGATAAGCCGCCTGCAAACCCGCCATATAAAGGAAATCCGTCTTTTAATATTTGCGTGTATCGGCCGTCCAGACCCTGAATCCGGATACTCATATTTCCCGAACTCAGCGATGTTTGCTGCATTTGTACCCCGGTGGTTTCCTTTAAAAGCATTCCGATATTGCTGGAGTTCATGGCAGCTTGTTCGCCTAATTCTTCGCCGGTTATGGCTTCAACACGCGTAGGAATATCTTCGATTGTTCTCGACGATCGGGTGGCAGCCACAATAACCTCTTCCAGTTCCTCTCCTTCTTCCAGTTCAACAGTGATTGATTTCTTATTATCCTGAGGAAAAACCAGGACTACTTTGCTCTTTTCATATCCGATAAAGGATATTACAAACACGGTTTTACCATCGGCTAAATCATTAAATACTGCAATCCCGTTTTCGTGTGAAACCGTTCCGGTTGTTGTTCCTTCAATAACAATATTTGCCCCGGTTAAAATTTCATCGTTCTCATCTTTAACGGTAAAGGTGACCGAATTCTGAGCCAGAGAATTAAAGGCGAATAGAATTGAAATGACTAAGAAAATATTTTTCATATACGTTGCTTACCTAACTTATCCATAAAAGTAAGTCGAAATGGTTATTACAATCCTACAAAGATTTCATTTTATAATTTATGATCGCAGTTTCAGCGATTATTATCTCATAGCTCAAGGGAAAAACTTCACAATAATTCCTGGAAAAGGCTTCATGATGTTGTTTAGAATGCTACCAAAAAAAGGAAGAACCAGATAACTTCTGATTCTTCCTCTCTTAAAATTTGGTTTTTAGATGGAACTAAATTGGAGAAATTACTTTAACGATTTAAACAATTCCATTTATAGAATTTAAATATCTGGATTTCAACGCTACACGTTTCCTTTTTTTGACAACTTTACCAAATGCTATTTATTCCTGTACACTTCGCGTTCACCAAAGTAAGTGACTGCCCTTCGGCAAAAACTTTCAGTTTGCTGAAAGGTTGAGAATTAAAAAAGATCTCTGTCATTACCAGATCTCCGCCATCTACAAAAATTTCGGCAGATGCGGCGTCCACAAAAATTTCAAGTTTTACGGTTGATCCAATTTTGTATGGAGCCACCGATATTCCGGAAAACTGATCAGAAAAGCTCATGTCTCCTGATTGGGTTCTATCAAACTGAAACTGCTCTGCCGATGCAGAATAGCTGAGTGTGACATTTTCGCCCAATTCATTTTCCAGCAGAATCCCAAATGATTCGGGAAGTGTTTCTCCCATTTCAAACTCCAGCGACAAGCGACTCTGATTCAAAGTCAAACCTTCTATATCCAGCTCCTTAACTCCCGAAATTTTCAGCGCTTCATCACTATTCACTGTTGCTGAATTAGCTGTGATCAGCTCAGCCTCTTTTACCGGGCTCGACTTTAAAACGTATTGCTCCTTCTTTTTAATCAGCGAAAGCGTGCGGGGTAAAGTCATTGCACTGCGCCATTTCTCTGTTGGTACAAGCTGTGCATACGCCCAGTTACTCATCCAGCCCAGGAAAATCCGACGACCGTCTTCTTTTGGCACATCCGACCAGGTAACACCGGCGTAATTATCGCGCCCCCAATCTACCCAATTGGTATCTTTTGAGTCGGCAGAAAATTCATGTCCATCAAAATCACCTAAAAAGTATTGGGTTCCCGAGCCACCATTTGGCCCGCCGGGGTTGATATTCACGATCAACACCCATTTTGTTTCGTCGGTTCCTTCAACCTGCAGCGGGAATAAATCGGGGCACTCCCAAACCCCATCGTGTGTTCCGGCATCAATACCAAAATCGCTTTCGTGTTTCCAGTTTTTTAAATCATCGGAAGTATAAATCTGAACGTGGTCGTGTGCAGAAAGTACAAGGTTCCACTTTTGAATTTCTTCATTCCAAATCACATTCGGATCCCTAAAATCGCGGTTCCCATCATTTGGAATCACCGGATTTCCCTCATATTTTGTCCAGCTTCGCCCTTTATCCAAACTGTAAGCAATGGCCTGCGATTCCACATCAACACCACCGGCCTTTGCAATTTCAGGATTATGATAGGTGAAAATTGCTATTAACGGCGGATTTTCAGCCGAACCAAATCCAGAGGTATTGTTCCAGTCAACCACTGCGCTACCGGAGAAAATATACCCCAAACTGTCGGGATATAGAGCAATGGGCATGTGTTGCCAATGCACCAAATCGGTACTAATTGCATGTCCCCAATGCATAGGGCCCCAAACTGTACTATCAGGATAATATTGATAGAACAGGTGATATTCTCCTTCGTAATAGACCATTCCATTTGGGTCGTTCATCCATGCCGAATCCGGCGAAAAATGGAATTGCGGACGGTATTTTTCGGTGTATGGTTTTGTCGTTTCTTCGGCTTCTGTTGTTTTAGTAGGACCGGAAGAACAGGCCACCGCATACAACAGTAAAATTGCAGCCAGAAAATTGAAATACTTATGGTTCATCTCTATTCGTTTAAATGGTTTATTTATCGTTTTATTTGAACTAAAATTCAGTAATTGTTCCTTCCAATAACTTAACGGTTCCTGTCTCGCTAAATAAGCTCAGCTGCACGTTTTCTGCATTAAAAGAAAACTTTCGCGAAACAGAAATCAGTCCGTTAATGGCAAATAGTTCGGCCGAGTTCCTGTCAATAATAAGCGTCATATCCAGTTCTGGCTCGTTGGTTACATAAGGTGCATAGTAGAAACCATCCCAACTATCGGGGAAATCGCGTTGTATAGAGGGGTCAGCTATGTAAAAATATCTTCGCTCGGCCTGATAACCCAGGATCAGCTCCTTGCCTTCGTTTGTAGTAATTTTAACACCAAAAGATTCCGCCATACCCAGGTATAAACGGCTATTAACATCGTATGTCAGGTCGATCCGGATTGGCAAATCCAGGTTCTTTTCGATTGATTTGCCATCGCTTAATTCAGTTTCGTTAATTGTTTCTGTTGCTGGTTTTTCAATGGCTGTTACAGGTTCTGCAAATAAATAATAATCGTAAAATTTTTCTTTTAAAGTTAATTGGCGGGCTAGCGAGAATTCGGCTGAGGGATTAGTTGGAATATTGAATTTTTCGTAGATCGAATTGTATAATGTTCCTATTAAAACAGGCTTTTTGTTTACGATCCGGTAATCGGATAAAACAACTGCCTGGTAAAGATCGCTTCCGTGATCGATCCATTTGGGTTTATTGTGCGAGGCCTGGTAAACAAAGCCATCGAAACTTCCAATAAAATACTGAACACCGCTGCCCTCATTTGGCGAGCCGCTATCGGCACTGATAAAAAGTACCCACTTCGTTTCGTTGGTTTCCGTAATCTCCATCGGAAAAAAATCGATGCTTGTCCACGATCCAGATTTTGGCACAACCTCATCACCAAACCGGCTTAGGTACTCCCAGTTTTTCAAATCTATGGATGAATAAAAACGCACTTCATATCCTGAAAGTGTTACCAGGATCCAGGTCTGGGTTTCATCGTTCCAAAATACTTTCAGGTCCTGAATGGGCTCGTAAAAATCAGCGAGCGAAATCGTGTTTTCTGTGTCTTGTTTCCATGTAGAGCCATTGTCGATGCTGTATAAAAGTGATAATTCTCCAAATTGATCAGCTACTGTTCCGAAAGCAATTAATGCAGAAGCTTCTGCACTATAAGCTGTTGTTTGATTCCAATCCGCAACAATGGTTTTTATGTTATGAATTCCGGCTTCTTCCGACTCAAAACTTATTGCTTTAGTGCTCCAGTTTACCAGGTCATTACTTTCAGCCTGTCCACACTTCTTTTCACCGTTAACCGTGTAATTGAAAAACAAGTGATAACTGTTTTCAGCATAAATTAAGGCTATAGGATTCTGGAGTATCGAATCTTCCGGGTTGAAATGCAGGGAAACAGCAGCTTTCTGTTCTTTATTTCCTGTGCACCCCCAGAAAACAACCAAAATCAGCAATAAAATTGAAGCCGGAATTTTCATAGGTAAACTGTTTTGATTAGTAAAGTTACGAAAACAGATCATGGTTGGAAGAATGTCTTCCAACCATGATCTTTTCTATTTATTAATACCCAACATTTTGTTCGTACAAACCTTTTGTAAAGTCTATCTCACGCTGCGGAATCGGGAAATATTCGTCCCTTCCGGCAGTAAATTGAGCATCATTCAAGAAATCTTTTCTTGTTTTCTCTTTTTCCAGGTAAGCATTCAAAGTTGGTTCTGCAATTCCCCAACGTACCAGGTCGAAAAAGCGAGGGCTCTCCAAAGCAAACTCCAAACGACGCTCCCACTGTAAAGCTTTTCGTGCGTTATCCTGTGTCCAGGCTAAATTCGATCCGTCGTATTCCGAGATCATATAATTTGATGGAGCAGTACCATCGGCAAAACGCGTTCTGCTGGTACTTTCAGAGGCACGTTTACGAACCTGGTTGATCAGCGGACGGGCCATATCTTGCTGTCCCAGTTCGATGTAAGCTTCAGCCTGCATTAACAATACATCGGCATAACGAATGATATCGATGTTTTTTGAAACGCCCATAAACGGACCTTGCTTTTTGTAGCAGGAACAATCGGCAGCCTGCTGCTCTTTCATACTTTGGAAGTAACCATAAACTCCCGGATCGCGCACCCAACTGTTGCTGAAAATGTAGGATTCCTCGTTACGGTATTTGTACGGGTGACCGTCGATACCAATGGAGTGGTCGATACGCGGGTCAACAGGTACTCCATCAGGAGTAATATCGGCTGCACTCAGTTCAACATCGTTAAACGTGTCGAACTTTGGTAAACCATTCTCATCGGTAGCAAAAGCATTCACCATATTCTGGCTTGGCTGATGGAAACCGCAACATCCGTATTGTGGAGCTCCGTGTGGATAATTCAAACCATTCTCGAAGTTCAAACGTCCAGATGTTGTTCCGTCGCTGATTGAAAACTGAATAGCAAAAACTGATTCAGGGCCATTATCGTAGCCCCCCGTAAAGTTTTCACCAAAATCAGCCTGCAAACTGTACTGTCCGGATGCAATAACCATTTCGCACAGGTTAACAACTTCCTGCATACGGCTTTGGTTAATGTTTACAACCTGGTTATTTTCATCCTGCTCGTAAGCCTGGTATAATCTCAGTTTTGCAAGGTAAGCGGCAGCAGCATATTTATTGGCTCTACCTACCTGCGATTGTGATTCGGGAAGATTATTCATTGCAAATTCAAAGTCTTCAGCGATTTTATTCCATAGTTCATCGTTTGAATATTCGCGGTTTGACGTTTGAAGAATCTCCTCGTTGCTCAGACTTTCATCGATATACGGAACATATTTGAACAACACTTTCAGCATAAAATGCGAATGTCCACGAAGGAAACGTGCTTCAGCAATCCTTGTCTGACGCAGCGCAAATTCTTCGTCGGTTAGCTCATTCAAGGTGCGCAATGCCGAGTTGGCACGCGAAATAGCACGGTAATAGTTTTCCCAGGTGTAAGGTAAACCGGCCAACCAACTCTGGAATGGTTGAGTAAGGTTGTATTGCTCGTAAAAGTTGTAAGGTTCAACATCGGAAACACCACCGCCTCCTTTGTAAGCATCGTCAGAGCGCACACTACCATAAACCCACATACTTGCTATTGGGCCAATCATATCGTTGTTTCCAATTCCGGCGTAAGCCGCGGTAACTAAACCTTCAGCGCCTTCGGCCGTTGGGCTTCCGGCTGAAATGAACCCTTGCGGCTCAGTTTCCAGGTAATTATCGCACGAGACAGCCAACAGGCTTATCAGTGCAACTATATATGTCTTTATATTTTTCATGATATCTTAAGTTTTATTGATTAGAATGAAACATTTACACCTACAGAGAAAGTTCTCGGAATAGGAATGGTATTAATATCTGTACGTTCCGGATCCGGCCCCTGAAATTCGTTGCTCTGAATCCAAAACAGGTTTTCGGCCATCAGGTAAAAGCGAACCTTATCCATGCCAACTTTATCCAATGTATTTTTTGGCAAGGAGTAACCAAGCTGGATGTTACGCAGTTTGAAATAAGACGCGTTTACATTCAAATAGCTTGAAGTACGCGTTTCATTATTGCTATCTGACAATGTTAATGCAGGAACATCTGAATCCGGATTTTGGGTAGTCCAGGCTCTGAAAACACCAGGTCCTACGTTATCGCGACCACGAATAAAATCGTTATAGTAAGTATAAGGATCATAACCGGTTTTTCCGGCAACACCCGATCCGAAAACCGACAAATCGAAGTCTTTGTAATTCACATCAATTCTTAAACTGTATTCCAGTTTTGGAAGCAGTGTTCCAAGGAATTTCTGGTCGAGCGAGTTAATTACACCATCATCATTCAAATCAGCCCAGCGAATACGCCCCGGAGCAGCACCAACCTGGCTGGCATGTGCATCAACTTCTCCCTGGTTTTTAAAAATACCATCAGCAACGTAGCCAAAAATCGAAAGTTCTGAATGCCCAAGAACTGTTTGCTCCGAGTTACCGGGATAAGCTGTTCTAACTTCTTCAGGAAGTTCAGTGATTTTATCCGCAAAGTGGCTGGCACTACCTGCAATCTCGTATGATAAGTCGCTGTTCACTTGTTTTCGGTAGCTCAACGCAAATTCCCAACCTGTGTTTTTCTTGGTTGCACCGTTCAGGAACTGCAGTTGTCCTTCACCTAAAGCCGAAGCTACGGGTGGCTGAATCAAAATATCGGTTGTTTTACGTGTATACCAATCGAATGCTCCTACCAGCTTACTATCGAAAAATCCGAAATCGATACCCAGGTTCAATTCATCTGTTGTTTCCCATTTCAAGGCAGGGTTTCCGGCTTGCACCGATACAAAACCCGAAGGCAGGTTTCCTGAATCCTGACCATCTAAAGCATAAGCTGAACCCACATTCCAGTAGTCATCAAAAAAGTCGTTGTGGAATATGGCATCAACCTGGTTGGCTACAGCACCGTAACGAGGTTCGAATAATCCGAGGCTGGCAAAATCACCAACATCCTGGTTACCAACACGACCAACACCCGCGCGGAATTTCAGGTTTGAAAGCTTTTCCATATCTGCCATAAATGATTCCTGGCTCAAACGCCATCCAAAAGTAGCTGCAGGGAAGAAACCGTAACGATTATCGGCACCGAATCGTGATGAACCATCGCGACGTAATGTTAAAGAAGCCAGAAAACGCTCGTCGTAGTTATAATCGATTTTACCGAATTGAGAGAATAAACGGCTGCTTGTGGCAGTTCCAAAACTATTTCCATTGCTGGTTCCCGCGCTCAACACAAAGAAGTCTTCTGTTTGTGTTGAAAATCCTTCTTTGTAACCTCTGAAGTCCTGGAAATTATCGCTGACGGCTTCAATTCCAAACAAGAAGTTAAATTTACTTTTGTCTAAACTCAGTTGATATTGTGCTGTATTCGACCAGGTTATGCTGGTAAAATCGCTGTTATAGATACTTAAATTGTTAACCGATCGTGCAATAAAACCATTGCTAAAAGCAGGTTCAATATCTTTGTCTTTAACCATCGAGTAGTCAATACCGAGCGTTGTACGCAGTACAAGATTTTTTACCGGCTGAATTTCAGCAAACACACTACCAAACAAATACCTGCGGTTGGTGTTGTCCCAGCGGTTGATATCCTGCATCATTACCGGGTTGTTACGGTCGGAATAACCTGATCCAAGAGGGCCACCATAATTTCCGTTTGAATCGTACAAGGGGATTGTTGGAGCTAAAGTAATTGCCAGTCCCGGAGTTGGAGAGCTACCAAGATCGGGCGTTTCCAAAGTTTCGTTCGACGACACCACCTGTGCATTGATTCCAAACTTCACTCTATTATCCAACATGCTGGTTTGTCCGTTAATACGGGCCGTAATCCGGTCGTAGTTGGTGAATTTCATCATACCGGTATTTTTAATGTAACCAATATTCATCAATACCGACGATTTTTCAGTTCCTCCGGAAACAGTCAGGTCGTTATTGATTACAAAACCGGTTTCGTAAGTTGCATCCTGCCAATCGGTATCGCCAGCAGGAACATTGGTATCTCCACCAACATAAGGCTGAACGCCTACACTATTCAGTACCGGATTGTTATAATCACCGTTCCAGTCGAAGTTGTAAATTTCGCCGTATCCGCTTGCTGGATCAACGCCGTCGTTTACCGATGCCTGCCACAGGGCCCGCCCACGATCAACGGCATTTAACATATCATAACGTTGCGATTTTTCGCTTTGAACCGAAAAGTTAGAGTTAAACTGAACATTCACTTCACCTTTTTTATCCGATCCGTTTTTGGTGGTAACAATTACAACACCGTTTGATGCACGTGCCCCGTAAATTGAAGAAGCCGAAGCATCTTTCAGCACCTGAACAGAAACGATTGAACCGGCACTTAGCCCCTGGAATACCTCTGGTCTTTTGGTTGGTACTCCATCGATGATATACAAGGGATTGTTATCTCCCAGCGTGTTTACTCCACGAATAAGAATTCGGCTGCTGGTGGCACTTGGAGTACCGGTTTTTTCAATATAAAGTCCCGGAACATGTCCCTGCAATGCCTGCATCGGGTTACCCGAACTTAAACTCACATTTTCGATAGCGTCCATTTCTACCACCTCAACCGCACCGGTTAAATCGGCTTTTCGCTGAACGCTATAACCAACGGCTACAACTTCTGCCAAACCAATGGTTTCTTCCTCCATTGCAATATTAATGGAGGTTCTGCCTGCTACTGCAATTTCCTGTGATTTCATGCCAATAAAAGAAATCTGCAGTACTGCATCGGCACCCGCTACCTCAATGGTGTAAACACCATCAATATCAGTAATGGTACCGTTCGTTGTTCCTTTTTCAACAATTGTTACACCTGGCAAGGCCATGCCCGAGGCGTCTTTCACAGTACCCGAAACCGAAATTTCCTGGGCAAACGCGATTGTTGAAAACAAACTAAGCAGAATGACAAACATTCCCTTAGTCGCATTTTTAAGTTTGATTCTTTTTACCATAATCAGATTAGTTTAATTAATTTGAATGTTATTTCTTTCGATAGTTGGTTGGTCAGTCAATAAGATCTTTTCAATCTCCCCCATGTCGTATTTTGGTGTAGCACCGGCTTTTGATGCCACAAAAGCTCCGGTAGCACAGGCAAAAGCCAGCGCTTCGGCAGGTTCCTTTTTATTGAGGAGGGAAGCAATTAGCCCGGCAAGAAATGCATCGCCGGCGCCAACGGTATCAACAGCATTTACTTTAAATCCGGGGTGTTCGTAGAATTTGCCATTGCAGTACAACAAAGCTCCTTTTTCGCCTTTGGTTACACACAACATTTTAATGTTGTAATGTTTTACAAACCATTCAATAAGGCTGTGTTCATCAGTACCCGACAGCTTGTGCCATGCTGCAAAAACATTTAGTTCGTCATCGTTTAATTTTACGATATCCGATTTCTCCAGAAGCTTTTCAACTACTTCCTGAGAATCATAAGGTTTGCGAAAATTTACATCGATCAGTTTCACTCCATCGTAATCCAGCAGGTTCATTAGCGTTTCACGGGTTAAAGGGTTGCGCGAAGCCAGTGATCCGTAAATCAGCAAACCTGCCTGCCCGGCTTTTTTCATTAGCGAATCAGTTAGTTGAATATTATCCCAGGCTACGGGTTCACAAATTTCGTAAGTAGCGTTGTTGTTTTCATCCAAATGCACCAGTACTTCACTGGTGGGCAAATTGTCATCGGTTTGAATGTATGCGGTAGACATACCTGAATCTTCAAGGAATTTTTTTAGCTCTGCTCCCGGTTCGTCATTCCCCACACTGCTGGCAATAGTAGCATCCAAACCGATAGCACTGAGGTGAAGCGCCACGTTCATGGGTGCACCACCGGCTTTTGCGCCCGATGGCAGACGATCCCAAAGCACCTCGCCAAAACACAATATTTCGTTGTTTCTAATGTCCATGTTTGTTTAGTATTATTTGATTCGTGATTTCATATCCTGTTGAATTTCCTCCAGCGACTTGCCTTTGGTTTCGGGAAGAACTTTCCAGGCAAAGAAGAAGTGCAACACCATCATTGCAGCGAAAAAGCCAAAGGAAATACCGCCACCAACGGTGTTATTCAATACCGGGAATCCCCAAATAAGAGCTGCGGCAAAAATCCAGTGGGTAAAACTTCCCAGCGCCTGCCCCTGCGAACGTACTTTGTTGGGGAATATCTCGGAAATAACCACCCAAAGCACGGCTCCCTGCGAGAAAGCAAAAAAAGCGATGAAACCCATCAGGTAAATCATTACACCGTAGCCGCCAAAATCGGAGTAGTTATTGGTAAAAAATGACTTTGAAAGCAGACCAAGAAACAGAACCATTCCTACTGATCCGGCCATAAGAAGTGTTCTTCGCCCGTATTTATCGATAAGGAAAAGTGCCACGAAAGTGAACACCAAATTTGTGGCTCCTACCGAAATAGACTGAAGTAGCGATGCATTGGTACCAAACCCTGCCATTTCGAATACTCGTGGCGCATAAATCATTATGGCATTTATACCCGCCAGCTGATTAAAGGCGGCAATTAAAAAGGCAATCATTATCGGGAACCGGTAAGCTTTTACAAACAATTTTCTGTGCCCCAATGCCTCCTCTTCGTCTACCGATTGTTTTACAATACGTACTTCCTCCGTTGGATTTTCAGCCTTGATACGCTGAAATACAGCTAATGCCTCATCAGTATGTCCCTGGTTTACCAACCAACGCGGACTTTCAGGAACCAGGTTCAGCAATAAAAAGAAGGTTGCCGCAGGAATAGCTTCCACACCGATCATCCAACGCCACGATCCACTTTCGAAAATATTTGCCAAAAGGTAATTTACTGCAAAAGCCAGAAAGATGGCAGTAACCACAAAAAACTGGTTCAGTAAAACCAGCTGCCCGCGCTTTTTTGCCGGCGATATTTCGGCTATAAACATGGGTGTAACCACCGAAATACAACCTAAAAGAACTCCGGTTATAAAACGGCAGGCCAGCAACATACCCCAGTTAATGGCAAATGCACTACCCAAAGTTGATAAGGCAAAAAGACCGGATAATACGATTAATGATTTGCGGCGCCCGAATTTTTCAGCCGGTTTACCTATTATAACAGTACCAACTATGGTGCCCATAATGGCAACAGCAACTGTAAATCCCAGCCAAAAACTATTTAAGTCGAATAAGGTTTCCAGTTGCGAAGTGGTACCCGACATCATAGCAATGTCGTAACCAAAAAGAAAGCCGCCAAGAGCTATTATTATGGCAACTGAAAAAACGTTTTGTGTCTTCATTTCGATATTAGAATTATTGGTTTAAAACTCTGAGTCAAAGGTATGGAGGCACCCTTTCTTCGGCTTTCAAACATGCTACATAATGTTAAAACCATGTAACATTATCAGCCTAAATATTAATCCATTTGTACTTATGTAACATCGATATCAACTATGATACACAATGAAAAATTAATGGCAAATTTCTTTCACGTAATCGTGCGAATTGAGATATTGGTTCTTTGAAATTTATTACTTTCACAAAATTATATTAATCAGACTAAAATATATGACGAAGAAACTATCGATCCTATTTCTATTCGTACTGTTATTCTCCTTCTTTAGTCTTTCGTCAAAAGAAAAATACAAAATTGGATTTTCGCAATGCACCACAGGCGATGACTGGCGCAAATCGATGCACCGCGAAATGATGATAGAACTGGCCTTTTTCCCCGATTTTGAACTGGTTATAAAAGATGCCAACGACAATAGCGACCAACAAATAAACGACATCAGGCAGTTATTGGAAGAAAAAATTGACCTGTTGATTGTTTCTCCCAACGAATCGGAACCAATAACACCAATTGTTGAAGAGGTATATAATAGCGGAATTCCTGTTATTGTTATCGACAGGCAAATAGCCTCGGAGGCTTATACTGCCTATATTGGCGCAAACAATTATTTAATTGGAAAAGAAGCCGGAGATTATGCGGTAAAATTGTTAAACGGCAAAGGTAAAATCGTTGAAATTACCGGGTTGCAAGGATCCTCGCCTGCAATTAACAGGCACAATGGTTTTATGGAAGTGATTTCGCAATATCCCGAAATTGAACTGGTTGCATCGGAATCGGGCAAGTGGAATTACAGCGACAGTAAAACGGTAATGCAAAATTTCGTTAACCAAAAACTGAACTTCGATCTCATTTTCTCGCATAACGACAGGATTGCCAGAGCAGCCTACGAAGTAATTGCCGCCAATAATATCAGCGATAAATTTATCCTGGGTATCGATGGATTATTAGGAGATGACGGTGGAATAGAAGATGTGATCGATGGTAAAATTGATGCTACTTTTCTTTATCCTACAGGTGGAGCCGAAGCCATTCAACTGGCTGATAAAATTCTAAACAAACAGCCTTTTGAGCGTATCAACATTCTTGAAACCGTGGTTATTGATAACAACAATGCCAAGATATTAAAACTTCAATACGAGGCTGTTGACGACCTGCAGGGAAAAATTGAAAACCAAAAATCTGTTCTTGAAAACCAGATTGCCCGCTTTAAAAGTCAACGGAGCTTTTTAATCGTTGTACTGGTTTTACTGGCAGCTATTGTTATTTTGGTTATTCAAACCTTCAGAGCTTACCAGAACAAACGTGCGGCCAACGAAAAACTGGAGCATCAAAAACTAGAAATAGAAAAAAGAAACCGGGAAATTATAAAACAAAGAGACCAACTTATTGAAGTTTCGGAAAAACTGGAAGAGGCTACACAAACCAAACTTCGTTTTTTTACCAATATGTCGCATGAGTTCAGAACGCCGCTTACGCTCATCATTGGTCCGCTAGAGGATATGATCGAATCAACAGATATTCCGGAGCGTTTTAAGAAGCAGGTTTCCATGATGCACCAGAATTCACTTCGCCTGTTGCACATGATTAATCAACTGATGGATTTCAGGAAAATAGAAAACAATAAAATGCAGTTGCAGGCCGCCAGTTACGACATTGTTGGTTTTCTGAAAGAAATTGTGATGCCCTTTTATGATCTGGCGGAGAAGAAGCATATCTCTCTTGTTTTTGAAGCTGAAAAAAACCATTTAAATGCCTGGTTCGACATGAATAAACTTGATAAAGTTATATTCAACCTGCTCTCAAATGCCATTAAATTCACACCAGTTAATGGCACTATACGAATCACGCTAAAAGTAATTAAACCTTTAACACAGAAGATTTGGGATGAAGAAGTGGAAATTAAAGTTTCCGACAACGGTAACGGAATTCCAACGGATCAGATAGAGCATATTTTTGATCGTTTTTTCCAGGCAGAAAGCTCACACGGCTTTATGGGAACAGGTTTGGGACTTTCGCTTTCGAAAGAATTTGTCGATCTGCACCACGGAGAGATCGAGGTTAAAAGCAACATTGGAGAAGGAACAACTTTTACTATTCATTTGCCACTTGGAAATACCCATCTTAGCGCATCCGAAAAAATTGAAACACCTGTAAACGATACGAAAAAGAAGCAGATTCAACGAAACAACGAAATTCATATCAATCCGGTTTTAAATACCGGAGAAAAGAATATTGAAATAAATTTTGAGGAAAAACCGACACTTCTTTTGGTTGAAGACGAGAACGATGTTCGCGAATATATAAAAGACAGTTTGCAAGATCATTATCATATTCTGGAAGCAGAAAATGGAAAGCTGGCACTGGAAATCATCCGTGATGATGAACCCGACCTTATTGTGAGCGATATTATGATGCCCGAAATGGATGGGCTGGAGCTTACCCGCACCTTAAAAACCGATTTAAAAACCTGCCATATTCCAATCATTCTTCTTACCGCAAAAGCTTCGCAGGAGCAGAAATTTGAAGGATTGGAAGAAGGAGCCGACTCCTACATTCCGAAACCGTTTAACAGCCGTCATCTGCAAATCAGGGTGAAAAAATTGCTTGAACTGAGAAGGAAAATGCAGGAACGCTACAAAGTTCAGCTACTTATTTCAGAAGACGACAAAGATCTTTCGCGCCTCGATCGGAAGTTTCTGAACAAAATCTCGCAAATAGTGGAAGAACACCGCGACAAGGAGGAGTTTTCGGTGGAAGAACTAAGTCAGATGTTGGGATTATCGCGCGTGCATGTTTACCGGAAAATTAAAAAACTTACAGGAATGTCGGTTAGCGAATTTGTACGCTCAGTAAAATTGAAACTCTCGTTAAACCTGATAAAAAACAGCGGAAAAACCATGGCTGAAATTGCCTACGAAGTTGGTTTTTCATCGCCATCGTATTTCACAAAATGTTTTAAAGACCAGTTTGGAATATCGCCCAGTGAATACGCGAAAAAGTGAACACTTAAGGCACTAATTTTACCGGCTATTTTCTGCGATCTTCCAGCTTTCGCAAACGGCTGCGCAATGCCGACCGGCTGATTCCAAGATATTCGGCAACTGCGGTTTTGGCGCCATCAAAACGTTTCATGGCTTTGGCTACAATTTCTACCTCCAGTTCCTCAATTGAAAAACCCTCTTCGGGGAGCACTACTTCGCCCGGCCGGATGGGAATCCCTTCCACTTTTTCGGGCACACTGGCTGTATTCTCAACAAACAAATGCGCCAGATGCCAGGGTTGAAGCTGCTCATCGTCGAACAACAACACCACGCGTTCAATGGCATTTTGCAGCTCGCGAACATTGCCCGGCCATTCGTATTTTTCCAGGATAGAACCGGCCGGTTTAGAAATAAATTTAAAGGCACGGTTGCGTCGTTGCGAGTACATTTCGAGAAAATACTGTGCCAGCGGTAGAATCTCCTCTGTCTTTTCCCTGAGTGGTTTTAACAGAATATTTCCCGTTTCGATGCGGTAGAACAGATCCGAGCGAAATTTATTCTGGTCGATCAGGGCTTTTAACTTTCGGTTGGTGGCAAAAACAAAACGCACATCCAGTTTTATCAGCTGACTGCCTCCCACGCGGTAAAGTTCGCGCTGCTGCAACACCCGTAAAAGTTTGGCCTGCATTTCCAAAGGCAGTTCGCCAATCTCATCTAAAAATAAGGTGCCACCCTGTGCCTGCTCCATTTTTCCGATATATCCGCCAGCGCGTGCCCCGGTAAAAGCTCCCGGCTCGTACCCAAACAATTCACTTTCAAAAAGTTGCTCCGAGATTGCTGCACAGTTAACCGGAATAAAAGGCCCCGGACTTTCGAGCCCTTCCCCGAAATGGATTAGCCGGGCCACCATTTCCTTGCCGGTACCGGTTTCGCCCTGTATCAGCACCGGGATATCCCTGCTTTTATGAAACTTCAGCGACAGGTCTACCACCTGTTTCATATGTTTGGAGAACACCGCCATTTTGCCCGATTCCTGAATGTCGCGAATGGTATTTTGCAAGGCCCGAATCCGTTGCGTAGATGCATTTACTTCCTTGCCCATCTTTTGTACCGATTCTTTCAGGTCTTTGTTTTCATTGATCAATTGGTAGCGCTCCTGAATCTTGGAAACGGTCATCGCCAGTTCATCGATATTTACAGGCTTTAAAAGGTAATCGGCCGCGCCCAGGCGCAGTGCTTCAATAGAATGGGTAATTTCCGAAAAACCGGTCATGAGGATAACCGCGATTCCGGGGTAATCCTGTTTTACGCGTTTCAGCAATTCCAAACCACTTATTCCGGGCATTTTTATATCCGAAATAATCAATTCGAATTTATCTTTTTGCAGAATTTCCAGGGCCGCCGTTCCGTCTTCGGCATCGGTAACATCCAGCTTCAGGTCTTCCACCAGAAATTCAACAATTGCTTCCCTGCTTAATTGGTCATCTTCAACTACCAGTACTTTCATTTTCAGTGTCTTTAGTAAATGTTATCACAAACCGAACACCATCTCCTTCCCGGTTCTCGTAACGAATGTCGCCATTCATTTTCGTAACAAATGTTTTTACAATGGCCAGTCCCAGTCCCGTTCCGCCTTTGCTTTTTTTGGTTGAATAAAAAGGATCGAACAACTGCTCGCCGATCGAACTTTCAATCCCGGCACCATTGTCTTCCAGAATCAGTTCTATCTGCTTTTCCTTTTTAACGGTACGAACGTTTATTTCCTTTTTTTCGCGTTCCACCTCATCGAGCGCATGAATGGAATTCACCACCAGGTTGATAACCACCTGTTCAATCTGAATTTTATTTCCTTTTAAATACAACTCGCCGGCAGCCAGTTTCTGGGTAGCCACAATGCCGTGATTCCGAATTTGCCGGCGCAGCAAATCGAGCGCATTTTTTACGATCGTGTTTAAATCAACCAGCTGAAGTTCATCCGAATCGGGAACTGGATTAACCCAGTAATTGCGCATGTGGCTTACAATTTCATCGATGCGTTCAGTACCTTTCGAAATGGCTTCCAGTTTGCGAACAATATAACTTCCGGTCTCGGTTCCTTCGCGCCTCATTTTCCGCAGCACGGTATCGGTAGTGATTTTTATGGCGTTAAGCGGCTGGTTAATTTCGTGCGTAATGCCCCCGGTTATTACCCCAATGGAGGCCAAACGCGAAGTACGCTCCATAACACGCACCGCCTCGGCATGTTGTTTCTCCATGCTCAAAAACTGGTTCATCTGGAAGTTCCGCTCCCAGGCGTTGGCAATTACCCGCACCAGTGTTAAAAGCAGGCGTTGTTCGTCCTTTTCCCAAACATGTGGCTCCTGGAAAGCAAAACCGGCCATCCCGTTTATTTTATCCACCACTTTTATCGGAATCAGCATCACCGAACGGATACCCCGATTTTCAAAAAATTGCCTTTCGCCTTCGCTTAGCTCCGAAAGATCGGGGCTTACAATAGTTTCATTTTTAAGAATCCGTGTGATGATATTTTGCATCGCCTCGGTTCGGCTACTGTCCATTTCTTCTATACCTTCTCCTTTTTCCGAAGTCATTGAACCGATTATCTGGCCAATCTTATCGTCTTCGGAAAAACTGTACAAGCTTACTTTTCCCACATGCGTTGACCCCGTAATTGCATTCAAAACCTTATCGATCACTTGTGTGAAATCGTTGGTGGAATTCAGGTAGGTAACGATTTCGGCCATTAGCCGCTGTTGTTTAAATGCCAGCGTTAAATGCTCCTGTTTTAAGAGCAACAACTTCTCGGCCTTTTTACGGCGCTGAACCGACCGGCTTAAAACCAGGATAATAACAAAAGCCACTACCAGCACCAAAAGCACCACTACGATAGTTGTTTTGTTGAGGGAATAAAAATCCATCGGTTTATTGATGATCCGGGCCTCGGCAGGAAGTTTGCTCTTATCGATGTTATACTTTTTCAGCAGATTCTGATCGAACATGTAAAGCCCCTGCAAATCTTCTTTTATGGGAATTTCCGATGTTTTCTCGCCATGCAAAATGCGTAATCCCATTAATGCCGCTTCCTTCCCGTGATCAATACCGCGGATTAGCTTTCCGCCAACGATACCGCGGTTTAAAAAGAACTCCCAGCTGGAATAAACCGGAACTTTTGCATTTTCAGCCACCAGCCTCGATTCTTCTTTGTACGATATAAATTCCTGGTTTTTATCCTTGTTGAAAGTGAGCATCAGGATTAGGTCGGGCGAATTAACACGGGCCACTTCTTCAGCCAGTTCATCAAAACTTACATTATCGATAAAACGAAGTTTGTTTCGGTAATTTTCGGGTAGCGCATCCAGCATCATCCGGTTAATTTTGGCTGTGGTGGTGTACAAATCATTCACCACATAAATGAGCCCCGATCCGGGATGCAGTTTTTCCATGATATCGATGGTTGCCTTAAAATCGGGGCGTTCGGTTATCCCGGTAATCATTCCATCGTTGATATCGCGCTCATCGATTTGCTGGTTAATTCCACAAAAAACAACCGGAATATTCTTGTAAATTTCCTCGCGGTTATCGAGCAAAAATTTCAACGCATCATCGTCGACTGTTATAATCAGATCAAATTGATTTTGTTGCAGACGTTCGCGGTAAAATCGTTCAATCCGAGAAAAATAAAGCGAATCGGTGTATCTTTTTGTATCGAGGTATTCATAAAAAAGCTCCACTTCTTCATCGTGCGCCGACATAATTTCCTGTATTCCGCGCGACACATTATCCGACCAATCCAGCCCCTGGTGATACGAATGCAGCACCAAGATTTTATGCGACGGCTGTTCGTAAGCAAATACCGATACCGTAAAAATCAAAAATAGGGGAAGCAGTAAACAACCGAAGAACATCTTCTTTATTTGTGATTTTTTCATAAGCCTATTCCCGTCCCTAATTTTCTTTTAAGATAAACAATTAAATATAAGTTTTTCTTTCAATCGTAATGAAATAAATCAGAAGGAGTTGGAGATGCCAACTATGCTCCATAACGAAAACAGGGGAAACTACAAGTAGTCTCCCCTCCCTCCTCAACTCAATACCTCTGCCGGAATTCTAGAATGAATATTTCACATGTAATTGCAAGCGGGTGTTTCCCACTTTCTCCACATCCGTTACATTCAAACCGGAATCGGCTGTGCCGTATCCTGCATAAGTTTGGTTTAATTCCAACATCACTTTAATTGCCTGGTTTCCCATTATTACTCTTGGCGATATTCGCGCAACATAATCAATGTTAGTGCCCCGGGCATAAACCTCTCCGCCATCGGCAATTGGGTCGCTGCTACCCAAGTTGTTCGCCATACCTGCGAAAAGGCCAAAATTCACCTTCGAAAAGCGCGTCATTACTTCTGTCCACCACGAAAAAGTATTCACCGGTGTATATTTAAAACTGTTTGTTTCTGTATTGATTTCGCTAACACCGTAACCTCCAAGCATGGTTAAATCGGTGCCGTTTTGTGCATAAATACCCTGAAGTTTAAAAGTCATCGATTTGCTTTTTAGAACGGTATATGCAATAGCATGATAGGTTCTGAGTGATTCATCCACATAATTGCCGTCGCTGTTTACAAAGCGCGGAACAAGGCTTTTGGTTCCGGCTACTAAACCAATCAGGCTTTTGCCCGGCGCACCGTATTCCAGGTGCACATCAAATTCAGGAATTGACGACTGGCGAATATAGACAGAGCTGAGTCCTTGCGGCCCGAGCGATTTGTAATCCAGCTGCGATAAAGCGGTTAATGATCCAACAAATTTGTCAGAAAACTTGCGCGTTACCCTGATTTGCGGATTTCGTGCCAGCGTTGAAATTGGCGCTGCTGCTCCCCACGACGAAACCTCGGGGTAGCACGACAAAACAAACATCGGGCTCCAGTACTGGCCAATCATAATGCTTGTTTTTTCATAGTCGAGTTTGGCCATGGCGTGACGCAGACGTACCGTGCCGATTTTATCGTTTGCATTTCCAACAAAATCGAATTCAATAAGACTGCTTAAATCTCCGCCCCACAATTTGGAGCCTGAAGATTTTGCGCGTAGGCGGCTGTGCAAAGCAAAAAAGTTAAAGTTGCCTTTTGCGTTAATATCAACTCCATTATCATCGTAAACAATAGGCGCCGGATATAAAACCACATCCCCGTCGCGGGCCGAAACTACCTGCCGGCTATCGAAAACCGCCTCGGTAGATACAAATCCGCCTACTTCTACTTTTATCTTGTCCTGTGCATTCACCAAAGATGTTAACGACAGCAGTAAAATCATAACGGCTGTTGCCATTGCAGTTTTGGTTTTCTCTTTAGCAACAGGTTTTGTTTCCTTTTTAACCAATTCTTTTTTGGGTGCCGGTTCGGTAACCTGATCGACCAGATAAACAATTGATTTGTGGGAAATTCCACTGTTTTTCGACAAACCAATCTCACAGGTTCTTGAAGTGGAGTACCCTTGTTTTACGTCATCAGGCAGCTGAATCTTCAAATTCCGAAGACCATGTTCGTTTAATTCGGGATACGAAAAACCCCTGTCGCCGGCAAAACCACAACAGTTGGTTTCGGGCTGAACCACTTTTTCAGCACATAACTTCGCCAGATCGACCAAACGGGCGTCCATTCCCATTTTTTTCATACTGCAAACCGCAAATACCGAAACGGGCTCAGCCACCGGAGTAAAACTTAATTCATCTTTTAAATATTCCCAAATGAACTCTACCGGTTCGTACAATTTTAAGCGGTCTTTCATATTTTCTTTCATGGTAAACAGGCATGGGCTCATATCGCATAAAACCGGATATTTGCCGTATTGGCTGGCACTTTTCAACGCTTCTTCCAGTTCATTCGATTTTCTCAAGCCCTGCTCTTTAAATCCTTTGCTGGAATAGGACATTCCACAACAAAGACTATTCAACTTCTCGGGATAGATAATTTCGTATCCTGCCTTTTTTATCAGGCGTTCCATAACAGCAGTCAGCTGTTCTTCTCCTTTTTGATCTTTTGATTTTCCCATCGATCGGTTGATACACGACGGGAAGTAAACCACCTTTTTAGGATTTGCCGAATCGACCTTACCGGGCACTATTTTTTTCGCACCCGATGGCATGTACTCGTTCCAAAGCGGCACTTTTTTGCCCGAAAGTTTATGAATACCGTTTGAGGCAGCGTTCATAAAACCGGTTCCCAGCACCGAATGTGCAAGATTTACAACCGACAGCGAACCACGCATAACTTTAGTGGTTAAGGCCATATGATCGGCCAGCCAGTCGGCCACTTTGTTTTGCTTTGGCGTATGTTTTTGATAACGAATTTCCTTGATCAGTTTTCCGGTATCGATTTTCACAGGGCAACTTAAGGCACAAAGCCCATCGGTAGCGCAGGTTTCGTCGCCCGAATAATTGTACGAATTTTCGAGGGCCGCCAATTCATGAACTTTCTCGCCGCTTACCCGCAAACGTGAAATCTCGCGGTAAACCGCCACACGCTGGCGCGGCGACAAGGTTAGTTCGTTGGCCACGCACGAGGGTTCGCAAAAACCACACTCAATACATTTGTCCACCTTTTCTGATGCAGCCGGAAGCGGTTTCAGATTTTTCAGATGCGATTGCGAATCATCGTTCAGGATAACACCCGGATTTAGCAAATAATGAGGATCAAAAATCTGCTTGATCTTTTTCATCAGATCGTAGGCTTCCTTTCCCCATTCGTGCTCAACATAAGGGGCCATGTTCCTTCCCGTTCCGTGTTCCGCCTTTAAAGCGCCGTCGTATTTATCAACTACCAGTTTCACCAGGTCGTCCATAAAATTCTGATAGCGGGTTACTTCTTCTTCACTGGCAAAATCCTGTGTAAACACAAAGTGCAGGTTTCCTTCCAGCGCATGACCAAAAATCACGGCTTCATCATAACCGTATGTTACAAAAAGAGCCTGCAAATCGAGCGAGGCCTGTGCCAGTTTTGGTACCGGGAAAGTCACGTCTTCGATAATTACGGTTGTGCCGGTTTCTCGCATGGCACCTACCGACGGGAATAAACCTTTTCTGATTTTCCACAAGGCCATAAATTCAGACAGCACATCGGTAAATGATACCGGAATTTCGGCAGGAATATCGCTTATCGTTTCTAAAATCTCATCAATCTGTTCAGCCAGAACTGTTGGCTCTGATGCACGGGTTTCCACCAGAATGGCACTGGCTCCTTCCGACAAATCTTTCAGGTAAGCCGGCACTCCGTCCTGATCTTCAACCGAACGAAGACCTGCCCGGTCAATCAGTTCGACCGCAGCCACCGGGGCACTTTTTAACAACGAAACCGCGTTACATGCTTTTTCAATATCGGGGAAAACCATCAGTGAACTAGCTTTGAATTTGTGTTCGATTACCGTTTTGTAGGTGATCTCGGCAATAAAACCCAAAGTTCCTTCAGAGCCAATCATAATGTGTTCGATCACATCAAAGGGATCGGTAAAATCGACCAGCGCATTCAGGCTGTAACCCGTTGTATTTTTCATTTTGAACTTGTCGCGGATACGCTGCGCCAAAGGCTCGTTGGCATTAACCGATTCCACCAGTTCGGTTAGGTTAGCCAAAAGTCCGGCATGTGTTTCCCTGAAAGCTTCTTTACTTTTTTCATCACCGGTGTCGAGCAACGTTCCGTCGTGGAAAACAATTTTCATGCTTTCAACCGTTTTGTAAGAGTTTTCGGATGTACCGCAACACATTCCGCTGGCGTTGTTGGCAGCAATTCCGCCAATCTGAGCCGCATTTATCGATGCCGGATCAGGACCGATTTTACGTCCGTATTTTGCTAAAATAGCATTGGCTCGTGCACCGATAATTCCGGGTTGCAAACGAATACTCAGGCCGTTCGCCAGTACTTCGTGCTTTTGCCAGTGAGCGCCGGCAATCACCAGTATCGAATCGGTGATGGCCTGACCTGAAAGACTGGTTCCGCCAGCACGGAAAGTAACCGGTAGTTTTCGTTTTTGGGCTTCCTTTAATATCGTTGACACTTCGTTTTCGTCCCTGGCCTTGATTACCAGCTTTGGAATCAGGCGATAAAAACTCGCATCGGTTCCAAATGCCAGCGTGTGCATCGGATCGTGAAACATTCGGTTCTCATCGATCACCGACAATAACGAATCGTAGAGTGATTTATATTCTCCGCTAAGCATAATTTCTTTGTTTAAATTTTAAAGTGGTAATGGATTTAGCCCCATAAACAGAACGGATCCGAGAATCAGCAGAATGATCAGATAATAGGCAAACGAGGGCACCGAATTGGTGCGAATTATCCTTCCTTCCGACCCGATACAACCAACAGTAGCCGACACGGCCACCACGTTGTTCACACAAATCATATTTCCAACACCTGCTCCAATTCCCTGCATAGCCAGAATCAGAATTTGCGGTATGCCCAGCAAGGTTGCTGTTTCGAACTGGAACGAAGCAAACAGAATATTTGAAACCGTTGCTGAACCCGACATAAAAGCACCTAAAATGGCAATTAGTGGTGCAAAAACCGGGTAAGCGTGTCCCGAGATAGATGCGGTTGTACGCGCCATTTCGGTGAGCATACTTTCCAAACCTGCGCCGTTTGTTCCCGAGTTTAGCATGATCTGCACCAAAGCAACCCCGCTGAATAAAGCTATTGCAGCTCCTTTTATTTGATTGAAAGTCATTTTCCAGGCTGCCTTTACCTCTTTCATCTTCATTTTATGAAAAACGTGGGTGAACAACGCTACCACAATAAAGGGCAGCGTGCCCGGTAAATACGCCCATTTTAAGGCATAATCAAGTTTATCTATTCCGAATAAATTATTGATTTGTATGGTTTGTGCTGCCAAAATTCCTTTTAATCCAAATTGCGGAATACGTGTCACAACCAGGATGACCGCGATGAGCAAATAAGGTGACCATGCACGAAGCAGTGACATTTTTGCTTCGCCAACAGTTCCGGTGTCGGTATTCGAAAACCAGCTTTTTGCCCACTTCGATTCGTGCGGAAAGTCCCAAGTTTTTTTAGGAACAAGAAAACCTTTTTTAGCTGCCACAATTATAATTCCCAAACCAATAAACGATCCCACCAAACTGGGTAGTTCGGGACCGAACACCACAGCGATTAGTGCGTAAGGAACCATAAATGCCAGGCCGGCAAATAAGGCAAAAGGTGCAGCCTGCAAAGCAGGTTTAATCGATTTCTCCTTACCAAAAATCTGGGTCATAATCATTAAACCCAGCAAAGGAAGCAGCGTACCAGCCACCACATTGGGCAATGCCACCCATTTGGTCAGCATCATTTGAAACACCGTCGGATCGGCTCCAACCTGTTGCAAATTGGTTTCGAGCGTGCTCATTGCGCCAAAAATGGGCGTTCCAACTGCGCCAAACGGAACAGGGACACTGTTAAATATCAGCGCCACGATTGCCGCAGCCAGCGGAGGGAAACCCAGTCCGACCAGCAGTGGCCCTGCCAAAGCCGCAGGAGTACCGAAACCGGCAGCGCCCTCGATAAATGCACCGAACATATAACCGATGATGATCGCCTGAATCCGGCGATCGCGGGTGATTCCCTGAAACCCGTTGTTAATGGATGCCATGGCACCCGATATTTTTAATGTATTCAGAATCAGAATGGCTCCGAATATGATGATCAGAATGTCCATTGCTTTTAAGACACCGAAAAAAGAATATGCGGTAACACTCAGAATATCGATCTTCCAATAGACCAATGCTATTAAAACAGCCAGGCCCCAGGATAACGGAAGCGCCTTTTTTGCTCCCCAGTTAAATCCCGCCATCAATACGATTGTTACTACAATTGGTAAAAAAGCCAATAACGCGTTCATAAGTTTTAGATTTAAATTAAACATCAAAGCCATCTTGGTTTACGACGACGCGACCCTTAGCCAATTGAAATGCCAAAAAATAGAGAAGCTGATTTTTTATCGAAAATGAAAACACTTAATATCTGGTATTCTGATCATTACGGTTTATGTTTTTTGATTTTGGGGGAGAATTGCCTACTGAATAAAAACGGGCCATTTGGAACATGCGGGCCATTTGGAACGCGATAATCGGGCGAATGTGCCATTTGGAACGGGGTGGAATTTTAAAAATAGGGACTCTTTTAATGTACATTTAGAACACAGAGGGTACCTTTTAAAAAAACCAAACTTGAAAATTCAGAAAGGAAATTGAAATAAAGTACAATTATAAGTGCCACGTTTTATGCCAAACAAAAAGCGCTTAAATCAATGATCTAAGCGCTTTTAATGTTTTTTGGTATTTCACCAAGTACCCGGGGCGGGAATCGAACCACGCCCGTAATACGCTTATAATCAATGTGTTATTTTAATGCAAATCGTGAGGTCTCGTTTTTGTCTCTCACTGGTTCATTTTCAATATTTTATCGTTTAAAAATACGAAATTGTAACCACTTCTTCAAATGTTGATTAATTCCCACGGATGTAGATGAAGAATACCTTCATAGTTCGAATATTTCATATCATCAAGAGAAACAACATACTTTTCATAGTTATCTTTTATCTGTAAAAGGTTGCCAAATTCCCTGTTTATAACATTTTCGTTGTTTAATAAATAGGCTACCTGAATATAAATTATCCTATCAGCCTTTTGGGCAATAAAATCAATCTCAAGATTATTTAATACTCCAACCTGCACTTCATATCCCAAACGTTTTAGTTGCAGATAAACGTAATTTTCAAGGTTATATCCGACATCTGTCGGTAAAAATCCAAACAAGAAATTTTTAAAAGCTAAATCATTCAGATAATATTTACAGGCACCTCCGAGTACTTGTTTCCCTCGTAAATTAAAACGATCTGCCTGATGAAAAATAAAGGCATCAGTTAAATACTGCACATAACTTGAAACAGTTTCGTAATTTGTTTTTTTCTGTTTGCTTTTAAAATAATTGATAATATTACTTATCGCTGTCAGGTTTCCGATATTTACCGCAAGGAACTTAAATAGTTCTTCCAGTAATGGTAGATCCTTAATTTTATGTCTGTCCAGTATATCGCGTAAAATGACAGTATTTTTTAAACTGGCTATGTAATTACGTTTAAGTTCTTCTGAATTAAGATGAAACAATTCAGGTAAACCTCCGGTTTTAAGATATTCAAGAAAACTTTCCTTTCCCAGAGTTAATTCCTTTACATCCAAAAATTCGGAGTAATCAAAAGGTAAAATCTCAAATTCAACATATCTACCTGATAGTAATGTTGCTAATTCTCCTGATAATAAAGTAGAGTTTGAGCCGGAAACAAATAGCTCGTAATCCTGTGTAAAATCCTGAGAATATGAATTAACAAAGGTTTCCCAACCTTCAATGTTTTGCACTTCATCAAGAAATATATAGATTTTTCCTTCTACCTGAAGTTGTGCTCGATAAAAGGAAAACAATTCATCTAAGTCAGTAGCTTCTTGTATTTCATCAAATGCAATAAATTCCTTATTCAAAAAGAACAAATTCTTTGGATCAACATTCTTATTCGTAATAAGATAATTCATTATTTGTCGTAATAGATAACTCTTTCCGGATCGACGTTGACCTACCAGTACTTTTACTAAACGAGTATCCAAAAATCCAGTTATTTTTTCAAGATATTGCTTACGCTCATAACCGATCTGTATTGTTTGTCCTTCCCAGGCATTATATCTTTTTGTTTTCTCAAATACATTTGCAATTTTTTCAGCCATATTTGAATTTATTTTTATTTGATATATTTTTTCAAATATATTTGAATATTTTCAAATTGTTTAGATATTTTCAAATATATTTGAATTATTGTTGTGAAATTATATCTATGTGACCTAATCTGTCTATTCAATTCGACACATTAGCAATGTTTTTGTCGATCACAATCGACACTTTTAATGAAGCATGAGCTATAAAATACACATTTATAGCCCAACATAATCTAAATTGTGAGCTATACAAACAATTTCGAGATTGTAAGTCAACTCCATATATTACCGTTTTACTCTTCCGAAACACACTTTTTCGAACGACTTTTCGTGAGTTGACACATTTTTTCGAACGACTTTTGGTGCCAATTAAAAGAAAAATACTCCCATCTTCATTCATTTCCAAAGGCTATCCTTAATCCCAAATCGTAAACACCGGCTCTTTCCAATTCAGGCATTAGGCAAAAGAAGGCGGAATAAATGGACTGAAAGATTGCGCCGGAGGACAGTAAATTGGCAAGTGTTTTTCCAATACTTTGATGTCAAGTCTCCTTTCGAAGTATGAGAAAGGTGTCTTGGCAGCAAAGAATACAAACAATTTCAAAACTCTTGTCAATTTGCTGGCTGCGTTTATGCCGTAAGCTTTTGACGGTTGACTGAATTGAAATCAATTTGTTGAAGATTTGGGAAAACCTTATGACCTACATCCGGTACCCTCTGTTCTTTTTCTTTATGGGCTTTATGCGTTGATAGGTTTCCTTTCTACTTTGTCTTCTTTCATCTTTCTCTGCCTCAAGCAGACCTTCTTTTATCAACTGATAAAAAGCCTGATCCAGTGATGGATTATCAATAACAGCAAAATATTCCTGCCTCTTATTCTCATCCAGCTTGTACTTAATCTTTGAATAGCTGAATTGCCTGTCAATTTTGGAACCGTTAAATTTTAAATCATTTTTAGTAAACGAAATCCCCTGAACAACATTTGTATTTCCCCTGCATTTGTAGTTTACTGTTATCCCCTCTTTGTTTAGTTTAGCTTCCAGTTCGTCCATATCTTTACATTTGGGCACAAGCTCTTTCAGGCAGCTATAAATCTCATATTTTGTTTTGTCCGGTTCTTTTAGCCGGTGAACGTTTACATTTTCCTTTCCTTTGGCAAAATACAAGTCATTCTCTCGTGTAAGTTCTTTACAGATCTTTTCACTACGGTAACGATCGTTTTTATTGGATATCGTTTTCCCAAGATTGTTGACTCTGTTAAACACAATATGAATATGAGGATGCTCCTTATCGTAATGCCGGGCGATGATAAACTGGGTATTTACAATTCCCATTCTGTTTAGATAATCATCTGCAATCTTTAGAAGAAACTCATTATTCAACTTTGCTTTATCCTGAACAGAGAAATCCAGGGAAATATGACCTACCGGTTTGCTGACCCGCGAATTGAGTTCTGTTTGAGCAACAAAACTTTTTGTAATCGAATTCGTGTTTTTCAAACGTACGCCCTCTCCCATTAACAATTCAGCTGCTTTCTTTGGAGCAAGGATATAATTTACTGCCCCGGCGAAGTCTCCACCTGTTGTAATCTTGGCAATCATAACATCTTGTTTATGATTCGGTCAATTTTACGTGCAAGAAACAGGTATTCGCTACGAATATGATCGTAACCCAGGGCATTGGCTTTTCGTGCAATCTGATTGAGGTTATTGGCCATTCCTGAAAGTTTTCTTATCTCAGCATTAAGTTCGGGTGTTAAGCGTTGAACAACTGTTGTATTCATTATTGACTGCCTGATAAACTCACTTTGTGTAATTCCGGCTTCTGTTGATTTGCCAATTAGGGAGTAATATTCTACGGTCGACATTTTTACCGTTACCTTATATTTCATCTTCTCACCATCCAATTTTCGAGGACGTCCACCTTTGTTAAATTGCACCATTTTTTATTACCATTTTTTAGACCAACGGGATGCTAAATAGGAGTTTTGGTCTTACCAAAACATAAACTTGCTATCCTACCTCGAAAGGGTCTTTTTATGGAAATAAAGTTAGGTAACAGAACAGAAAAAGAAAACAGCAAATAAGCTCAATATCAACCAAATAAAATGTATTTAATCTCTTTACATACTAGTTACCAATAATATTGAAATGAATAAACTACTACAAATAAAGTTTGGCAAATTCTTAATGATTCATTTGGCGGTGATAATTTTCTCGACACTAATTTCTATTTTATGGACAAAGCTTGTTAGCCTTACCTATAATCCCTTCGCTTCCCCCTGACCTCGTTCGAGGCAAACAAAAAATGCTGATTCAAATTCGTGAATACGAATTGTGCAGATTTTTACTAATTTGCATTAATGCTTAAAACAAAACTAAATAAACCAAATCCGACTTCTAAATTAATCCTTAGAAAGGAACTAATTGATATACTGGAAAATGGCAAAGAAAAAAAACTGACCTTAATTTCAGCACCTGCAGGATACGGAAAAAGCACAGCACTAAGTCAATGGATTGACAATGGGAAATTGCCATATGTATGGTATTCGCTTGACAAATCAGACAATGACATAACTAATTTCTTACAATATACAATTACAGGTATTCAGTCGGTTTATAACAACATTGGAACAGAAGCGTTAAAACTGATGGAATCCAATGGCAATCCTACTTTTGAAACCATTGCCTCGCATCTTATCAACGATCTGTACGAGATACAGGAGCATTTCTACATCATATTCGACGACTATCATTTAATTGAAAACCAGCAAATCAACCAGCTTATTTCTTTCTTGCTTCATAAGCTGCCCGACAATATCCATATCGTACTCATTACCCGTTCAGACCCTTCAATTCCTTTAGCTCGCTTAAGAAGTCAGCAGTTGGTTACAGATATCCGCTTATCCGATTTATGTTTTAATGCAAACAACATCTATGATTTCTTTAAAAAAAGTTTAAATATTAGTTTGACTATTGAAGATGCCAAAAATCTGGAATCAAAAACAGAAGGATGGATTGCAGGACTTCAACTAACGGCTTTATCCTTACAGGGTAAAGAAGATATTAGCGAATTTGTTCAAAAACTCAAAGGTGATAATCGGTATATAGTGGATTATCTGATTGAGGAAGTTCTTCAACAACAATCCCAGGAGTTAAGGGAGTTTCTTTTATGTACCTCTGTATTAAGCCAGTTTAATGCATCTCTTTGCAATCATGTGCTTAATATCAATAATGGACAGGAAATAATTGAACTTTTTGAAAGAAATAACATGTTCATTATTCCTTTAGACAATGAAAGGAACTGGTTCCGCTACCATCATCTGTTTGCCAGTTTGCTTCAGCATCGGCTAAAAGTACAATTGAAGGATAGGATACCTGAACTTCATGCCAATGCCAGTCAATGGTTTGAAAATAATGATCAACTCGTTTTTGCCTTGGAGCATGCAATTGCCGCTGGAAATAAAATCAAGGCATTAAATCATTTTGCCAATGTTATTGATCACCTGTGGAAAACTTCACAATATCAAACTATACTCCAATTTGGTGGAATGTTTACGCACGAGGAGTTAATTAAAAACGTAAATCTTTGTCTAAACTACTTTTGGATTTTATTTCAGTCGGGGTACATCGAGCAGGCCGCAAGTTTAATATATCTGCTGCAAAACCACACCACCAACAAGGCCGAATTAGCAATGGTCCATGTTTGTATAAATAATCTTAAGGTATTAACCGGCGATATTGAATCTGTATTTACATATTCTGAATTAGAACTCCAGCATATTAAGGAAGATGTTGACTATTGGAATATACTTGCTTTTCTGTCTCTGGGAGAAATTCATCGTCTTAGATTTGAGTTAACCACAAGTTATCATTCTTTTGATCAGGCAGCAAAGAGAGCTGCAGTGCCTCAACTTATCTATTTTGAAATGGTAAACCGGATCAGATCTTCTTTCGTATTATGGACACTGGGAGATTTTTTAGGGGGCTATATAGAAAGTCAGGATCTGCTTGACAAATTGAACGCGTCTGGCGCAAATAATAGTTTTAGTATTGATCTCTTATCTTCAATTTTGTACTGTAAAGTTGGAAATTTTCTGATACATACTAATCAAATTGAAGAAGGGCTTCAAAAAAGCATTCGTGGCTACGACTTATCAAAAAAATCAACGAACCAACTTTTTATTACAAGTTGTACCTATCTGCTCGCAGAAGCATATTATTTGGCAGGAGAATATAACAAGGCGATTAACGTTGTCGAAGAACTGGATGCCATACCTTACAAACAGGTTGCGAAATACCTAAGTGAACTGGCGGATTCGTTAAAGTGCAAATTGTACCTTTTAACCAATAAACAAGATAAGCTTAAACCACTTTTTGAAAAGGATATTAAAGCAGATAAAAACCATGCCTTCGAATACATTCTATTTAGTATTAGCAGGGCACGGTATCAAATTGAACAAGGAAAAATCAAGGATGCTTTAGATATGTTACAGGAAGTTGCAGAAGAGCTAAAGGCTGAGAAGGGCTACGGATTACTTGCCGAGGTTGAGATTCTTCAGGCGAAGGCTCATTCCCTGATTCATATAGAGGATGAAGCTATCGATTATCTGTTACAGGCAATCCTAAAAACACAAAGTGCCGGCTTAATCCGAATTTATATTCTTGAAGGTGCTGAAATAGAAATCAACCTAAAAAAAATCAAACAATTAATAAGCACCAAAGCCAACACTCAGTTTAACAAAGTTGATGTTGAGTACATAAACAAACTATTGCGTGTGTTTGAAAAAGAAAAAACGGTGTCTCCCATAATTTTAGAAGATTCATTGAGCAGCCGGGAACTGGACACATTAAAACTTATTGCTGAAAACCTTACAAACCAGGAAATTGCAGATGCTCTCTATATTTCAATTACAACAGTAAAAACACATGTAAGAAATATTCTGCTCAAACTTGAAGCAAAAAACAGGAACGAAGCTGTTTCAATAGCGAAAGAAAAAGGGCTGTTGCACTAAAACACTATTGCCTGTTAAATCATCCCCCTAAATCATCCTTAGGGATGATTTTTACACAATTATAAATTCGGAATTTTGACATGTAAAAATTAAGATTGTTGAAGAATAAAAATGTGGAATGAAAGTTGATTTTATTTTACTAACAATTTATGTACATTTGCTACACAATAAAAACAAAGTGCCGGTAACCCATCCCATACACTTTTAGTGGCTTGGGAACGAGAAAATCTAATTTACAGAACATTCTAAATGGCAATGACAGACTGTCGTTGCCTGTACAATTCAATTTATTTATTAATTGAAGTAATGTTGTAATTAGATTTTTACATGTACTCCTATTCGGGATAGATACATTTCAACAAATCATATCGCAAATTACTTCGTGAAAAAAATCACGAAAATGCTTATTAACAAACAAATAAGGGAAGAACTTAATCATTTGTTCTTTCTACTAAAATTACAGGACCGAAATTCAAAATCGTCACTCGACAAACAAGTAAAAATAGAACAGATTATTGCTTATCTGGAAGTCATTCATGCAGAATTTCGCAAGACCTCAAGAAAACGTAAACTGGTTATAATTGATAGTGGAGCAGGTAATTGCTACCTAAGCTTCCTGGTCTATTACTTTTATCACAAGATAGAAAACAGAGATATTGAAATTCATTGTATTGATTTCAATGAAAAGCTTATGGAAGCTAATGAAAAACTAGCCAATGAAATGAGGTTCGAAAACATGTACTTCTATCCAATGGATATAGCAGATTTTGTTGCAGACAAGAAGGTTGACATGGTATATTCATTACATGCCTGTGATACTGCTACAGACAAAACAATGTACTTAGGAATTAAAACTAATGCACGAGTTATATTATCAGTTGCTTGTTGTCAACATACTATCAATATGAAAGCATCATCATTGAAGGCAATCACCAGATACAAGTCCTTCAGAGACAAAATGTTAATGATGATATCAGATACAATGAGAGCTCTACTGCTAGAACGTAATCAATACAAGGTCGAAATATTCGATTTCGTCTCATCCAGATTCACAGAAAAGAATGCTATGGTCAGAGCCAGAAGGGCTGAAGTCAGAAAACAGCAAAATGCAGTCAGAGAATATGATTTTCTTCGCAAAGAGTTTCGGATGAAACCTTACCTTGAGGAGCTCCTGTCTGATCTTGAAGTAGATTGAGAAAAGAAGAAACCAATATCTAATTAAATCATCCTTCCAAATCATCCCTGGGGATGATTTTTTTTTGCCCACTCCTCCCGTACTTTGTATCAGTTATTTTAAAAGCAACGGCAAAGAAAGTAATAATAAAACGATACGTGATGAAAAACAAAAAAGTATTATTAGCAGGAGCAACAGGATATTTGGGAAAGCATATTGCAGTTGAAATACAGAAACAACAATATGACGTAACAATTTTAGTTCGGGATAAATCTAAAGTCCCTGTGAATGTAGCAAACCTGAACAAAATTGTTGCCGAAGTTACAAAGCCGAAAACATTAAATGGACTAATGAACAATTTTGAGGTTGTCATTAGTACCATTGGCATTACCAAACAAAAAGATGGATTATCATACATGGATGTGGATTACCAGGGTAATCTTAACCTTCTTAATGAAGCAAAGAAAGCAGGTGTTAAGAAATTCATCTATGTTTCAGCTTTAAATGCAGATAAGCTTACCCATCTTAAGATGTGCCATGCAAAAGAACTTTTTGTTCAGGAACTTAAAAAAAGTGGATTGGATTATTGCGTTATCCGTCCAAATGGCTTTTTCTCAGATATGGCCGAATTTCTGAAAATGGCAAAAAAAGGAAAAGCAGAATTGTTTGGTGGTGGAAATTACACGATGAATCCCATTCACGGTGCAGACCTTGCAGAAATATGTGTTTATGCCATCGATGGTATAGAAAAGACAATTGAATTGGGTGGTCCTGAAGTTTTAACGCATAATGAAATGGTCGAATTAGCTTTCAGCACCCTTAATAAAAAAGTCAAAGTAAGTTATATGCCGGAATGGATGCGTAAAATGATTCTTTGGTTTGCACGAAGTTTTTCATCGTCCCAAAAATATGGCCCAATGGAATTTTTCTTTACCGTTCTGTCAATGGATATGGTAGCTCCGAAATATGGGACACATACACTCAGAGCTTACTTCGATCAACAAAAAAAATGTTAAACAAATGAGTTTGTTAAGGTTAATTCTAATAGGGCTTTTTCAGATGTTCAAATGGACATTTTACGGTCTCTATCTATGGACTCTCACTTCCATGAATTGAAAAAATTATTAAAATCATGAGAAACAAAATAAATCAATCACTTTGCAAAAAATGTGGAATATGTACTGAGGTTTGTCCAAATAAAATTATTCTTCAAAATGGGCATATCCAGTTTAAAGAAGAAAAAGAACATTTGTGTCTGCAATGCGGACAATGTATGGCTGTTTGTCCTTCAAAGGCAATAAAAGTCAAAGGTTTATCCTATGAAAATGATTTTCATGAAATAACCGGAAAAAAGGCAGATTACGAAAATTTCATGGAAATCCTTTCGAGCCGTCGATCGGTAAGAACGTTTAAAAACCGGCCGGTGAGTGAAGAAGTAATAGATGAAATAGTGAACTCTCTTTCTTATGCTCCATTTGGTGCAGCACCCGAAAAAATGGAGATTAGTGTGATCAATAATCGCGAGAAGATTGTATCGGCACTACCTTTAATTTCGGACTTCTTTCATGGAATTGAAAAAATGATTGAAAGTCCGATTGCTTCAATATTTCTCAAATTATTTGCAGGGAAGGAAGATTTTCAAACCATAAAAAATCACATATATCCAATCGCTAAGAGTGGAATATATAATCTCGATAACGGAGACGGTATAACAAGAGGCGCACCAGCAATAATAACCATACATGCAGCTAAAGATGCCGAAGCACACACCAATAACGGAATAATATATGCAACCTATATGATGCTAGCTGCTCATGCAATAGGGCTTGGAGCAACCATGATAGAGTGCGTTATTCCTGCCATTAATAGAAATAAGAAGTTAAAGCGGATTTTTCAAATCCCTGATAACAACGAAGCGATTATGTCAGTTATCGTAGGTTATCCAAAGTACCATTATAAAAGAACGATTAAACGTCACAAACATAAAATTAACAGAGTGTTATGAAGCAAAAGGAACGATTATATTACCTGGACTGGCTAAGAGTATTGGCCTTTGGTCTGCTGTTTGTTTTCCATTCAGCACGATTTTTTGATGATTATGGATGGCATGTAAAAAATGTAGAACATAGCATACTGGCAAATATTTTAGTGGGATTCACTCATGGATGGCGCATGCAGCTTATCTTCTTCATTTCCGGAGTTGGAACCTACTTTGCACTAAGATCCCGCAAAGGGGAATTTCTAAAAGATCGATTTGTCAGGCTCATTATTCCGTACCTGTTTGGAATCGTTTTACTGGTTCCGCCTCAGAAATATTACGAATTTCTTTACAATAATTGGTTTACTGGCCGTTTTACAGAGTTCATTATGGGATATCCTATGGGACTAATGGAACACCATCCGGGTGTAAGCCTGGAATGGACAGGACATTTAGGTTTGCATATCTGGTACCTGGCATTTCTTTTTGTGATGACACTGGTTTATCTCCCACTGGTAAAAGCCATTGCTAAACCCAATCTTCTTAGAAAATCATTAAAGTTCTTCTCCCGAAATTTGATGGGCCTGTTTGTCTTTATTCTTCCGGTAATTCTCACAGAAGTTTGGTTAAGGCCGACACATGGGGATTATCTTAATTGGGCTGATTTCTTCCAATACAGCATGTTCTTCCTGGTTGGATACTTTTTTATGGTATTTGATAATTACAGAAGCCTGGTAAAGAAATACACTTACCTGTTTCTTATATTGGGTGTGGCCTCATCATGGTATATTTTCAGTCATTACCCGGAGATAAATCAGGCAGAAACGATACTTATTTCCATCATTAATGCTACCATTCGAATTACCTCTTCATATTCGTGGGTATTGTTCTTCTTTGGTCTAAGCCAACGTAAGTTAAATTTTAACAGCAGGTATTTAAGCCGACTCAACACAGGAATACTTCCCTTCTACATACTGCATCAAACCGTGATTATAGTGATAGGATTTTATGTAGTTTCTACCAATTTTAGCATAATGACTAAATTCCTGATTATTCTCACCACCTCTTTGGTTTCCACAATTCTATTGTATCAGATCATAAAAAGAGTGAATGCCTTGCGATTCGTTTTTGGTATGAAAGCACTGGAAAAGAAATAGTGGATTATACAAAAATCATCCTTCCAAATCATCCTCAGGGATGATTTTTTGTTGGTGGGTGGATAGTAATTTTGATTTAGAAATAATTCATAAAACAGAAATAAGATGAAAACAGAAAAAAATACAAACAAAAAACAAGCAGTTCTTATAACTGGTGCTTCAACAGGAATTGGATATGCAACTGCCCTTTATCTTGACAAAGCAGGATATCAAGTATATGCGAGTGTGCGCAAAGAAGCTGATAAACAAAAACTCATTAAAGCTGCATCATCAAACCTGACTCCGGTAATAATGGATGTGTGTGATGAAGAAGCGGTGAACAAAGCTTATCAGCAAATAAAAACAGAAACCGAAGGATATGCCTTTAGTTTGGTAAATAACGCAGGAGTCTCCCTTAACGGGCCACTGGAATTGATTCCCTACTCAAATATAAAAATGTTATTGGATGTTAATATCAGTGGTTTAATCCTGGTAACAAAAACTTTCTTACCCCTTATTAGAAATACAAAGGGGCGAATTATAAATATAAGTTCCGGCCATGGGCTGCTTGCCATTCCCGATAAAAGTGTATATGCCGCTTCCAAATTTGCTGTTCAGGCTATTTCCGATTCACTCCGGGTTGAACTAAGCCCTTTTGGAGTAAAGGTTTCGGTTGTTGTACCCGGCAAGATAAATACAAATGTATTGGGAAAGATAATGGATGAAAGAGAAAAAATGATTGACCAGGCTCAGCCCGAAACAGCAAAACTCTACTCAACGCAAATGGAGTATTTCGACAGGGAAGTAAAAAACCTTCCATGTATCGAAGCTGTGGAAGTTGCAAAAGTAATTACAAAATCATTAAGCAATCCAAAACCAAAAGCTCAATATTTGGCAGGTCCTGGTGCGAAGAAAATGAAAATATTTGCCCGCTTTCCCCGATCAATGAGAGATAATATGATTTACAAAGCCATTTATAAATAGATGATAAAAAGGATAGACATGGACCGATTTCAAATTGTAATAAAAGGCCGTATTGATATAGAATGGGCAGAATGGTTCGGGGCGATGGAAATCAACTACGATGGGGACTCTACAATATTGACAGGAGAATTACCGGACCAGTCGGCTTTACATGGACTATTGAATCAAATTAGGGACTTAAACCTAAAACTGATATCTGTTAATCCCGATAAACAAATCAAATAAACCTGGAAATCATGAAACGACAAGTACTTAGAAAAAGGATATCATCCATATCATTTTTCCTGTTCCCGGCCACCTTTGTTTATTTTTCACCCTATGTCATTGTCGATGCCAGTGCCAAAGGAATTATATGTGGAAGCTTCTTTATGTTTATTCTGCTATTTGTGGGATCATTGTTTTTTGGCCGGGCCTTCTGTTCATGGGCCTGCCCTTTAGGTGGTGCACAAGAAATATTATCGCCCCTAAAAAAGAAGTTTGCGATAAAAGGAAGAATCATAAAGTGGTTTATTTGGGTTCCCTGGGTTATCTCCATCATTATTGTTGCAATGCGTCGGGGGGGATATCAGGAAATAAACCCCATTTTTAGAACAAACCATGGTTTTTCTCTTGGAAGTATCTACACAGCTATAGCTTATATGTGTGTACTATTCGTGTTACTCACAGCTCAGTTTATAGTTGGTAAAAGATCTTTTTGCAGACACATTTGTTGGATTGCCCCTTTTATGATTCTCGGGAATAAAATTAGAATCCTGTTAAAAACCCCGTCTCTGAAATTAGCCAAAACAGATAGTCCCTGTATTAATTGTAAAACGTGTACAAAAAATTGCTTGATGGGGCTTGATGTCGAAAACATGATCATGACTAATAAAATGGAAGATTCCGAATGTATTCTGTGTGGCAATTGCGCGGATGTTTGTAATAAGGGTTGCATAAAACTAAAGTTTCAATAATTAATCTTTTAAAATAATCAACATGAATAATCAAAAATCACAGCAAATAGGCCTAAACAAGGCAAAAGCAAAAGTTGAATTTCGTATTCACATCATCAATTACATCGTAGTAAATGCAATTCTTGCAATTATTAACTTGACACTAACTCCCGGTTATATCTGGTTTAAGTGGCCTCTTTTGGGCTGGGGAATCGGCATCATTCTTCATGCTTTAAAAGTCTTTTATTCTGGAAATACAAGCACAAGGAGCAATTGATCTAAAAAGAGACGGAAAAACAATACAAAAACTCAACTGACAAAGTATTATGGCGCGCAAATTAAGAAAACATCCATTAACCTGCTTACTAATTTCCATATGTTGGTTAATAATTGGACGGCTACGATTATCAAATGTATATATGGATCAAATTATTGAGATGGATGACAATTCAAACTTTCAGATATTTAGGCATGCAACAAAAAAGAAAGTTGATTTTAATACTCAATTTACAGTGTTTATAGTGAGTTTTAAATTTTTGCATTTATCTCATAAGGCAAATAAACTAACATCAATAGTTCCAATGCTCCTGATAACCGGATTTCCGGGATTTGTCAAAAAAATATATGCGGTTAATTATAAAAATGGTTATTGGCAAGGAATGTACCAATGGAAATCATTAGAAAATTTGGAGGAATATAAAAGGTCTTTTGTGTTTAAGATGATGAATAAAAGAGCTATTCAGGAATCGATAAAATCCATTCATTACGAGAACAAATCTTTGGATACTTTTATAAAAGAAAAAGTCAAATACAACAACGAACACATAACACCGTATCTTAAAATAAGTAATCAAAAATTATATGAAATATCATGCAAAGACTTATCAAAATATTTATCGCTGCTCTAATCACAATTACCTTTAGCTGTACAACAGATGATCAAAATATTTCCGATGAAGTAAAAGAGAATATTATTGCCCGGGTAAACAATGAAGTAAATACAGGAATTGTCGTTGGTGTGATTACACCACAAGGAACAAGCTTTTACAGTTATGGTGTAAAATCATTAGAGACAAATGAGCCGGTAGATGAACATACTGTTTTTGAAATCGGCTCAATAACTAAAACATTTACTGGAATATTATTGGCTAACGAAGCAGTTAATGGAGGGCTAAGTCTTGATGATCAACTACAAAATCTATTACCAGAAGGAGTTATTGCTCCAACAAGAAACGGAGAATCTATAAGATTAGTTCATCTGGCAAATCATACTTCTGCATTACCTCGCGTACCAAATAATTTTGTTCGAACCAATCCTGAAAATCCATATACCGATTTAACAGAACAACAGGTATATGAATTTGTAAATAATTACGAATTACCTTATGATATTGGCACAAAGTTCTTATACTCCAATTTAGGAATGGGCTTACTGGGAAATGTTTTAGCAGCAAAAAACAATACTACTTATGAGGAATTAATGTTAAAGAAAATTGTTGATCCGTTGGACTTAGAGGACACCCGTATTACCTTAACACCTGATATGGAAAGACGATTTGCAAAGGGGTACAACATGGGTGTAGAAGTTGGTTATTATACACTTCCGGCCATAGCCGGAGCAGGAGCAATTCGCTCAACAGCTGTCGATATGCTAAAGTATTTAGCAGCAAATATGGGAATTAAAAAGACTGATCTATATCCTGCCATGGAATTATCGCATAAATCTACCGGAATTAAGGAAGGGGAAATGACCGTTGGATTAGGCTGGATAACATCGATGGTTGAAGGAGAAGAAATAATTTGGCATGATGGAGGAACAGGTGGTTTTATGTCTTTTATAGGTTTTACAAAGGATGGTGCAAAAGGAGTTGTGGTGTTAACCAATTCGAATGGTTTCCCCGATGATATCGGGTTTCACTTATTAAACCCAAAATCAGAATTAAAAAATCCAATTCCTTCCATTGCAACAAAATTGAACAAGATAATTGAGAAGGAAGGTATAAATGCAGCGGTCAAATCGTATGAACAGTTGAAGAATGATCATGCTGATAAATATAATTTTAGTAGTCCGGAATTGATTAATTTAGGTTATAAATTACTTCAAAAAGACAAAACAAAAGAAGCACTGGAAATATTTAGAATAAATGTCGAGAACTACCCAAACGACTGGAATGCCAATGATAGTTATGCAGAAGCTTTGTTAAAAAACGATGAAAAAGAAAAGTCAATTGAGTATTACAAGAAGTCAATTGAGCTTAATCCTGAAAATGCTTCTGGAATTGAGGTATTAAAACAACTCGGAGCAGAAATTGAAAGATCACAAAAATAGAATCTTAAAAAAGAAAAAGATGACGCGTTAACATACGGTATAAGGCGTGGCTAGGTTGGGCTCGTATGACACAGTCGAATCTTGTTTCGCCTCAGTTTCGGTCGGACATTCAGACTTTCTAAAAATCATTTGAAGGAATGTCTGTAAGGGAAGTTCTAATCCGTAGTTGTTCCTTTCAAAAATTCAATCCAATCAATCTCATATATCCATTATCTTGTTAAAGTCTTGCGAAATTTTTGTGTCCAGTATCCTAGCATAAATCTGGGTAGTTTTCAGAGAACTATGTCCTAACACTTTCGAAACGGTTTCAATTGGTACACCATTGGTTAGCGTTATTGTTGTAGCAAATGTATGCCTGGCTACATGCATTGATAGATTCTTTTTAATTCCGCATATATCCGCAATTTCTTTTAAATATGCATTCATCTTTTGATTTGAATTCACTGGTAGCAATAGTCCTTTTGAAACATTTATTGGATAGTTTTTATAGCGCTTCAGAATGCTTTTAGCAGCAGGCAATAATGGAACTCTGCATCTTGATCCATTTTTAGTTCGATCTATAATAATCCATTTTTTTCCATCGTTTCCGATTCTTATATGCTGTTTTGCCAACTTCGAAATATCAGCATAAGACAGTCCTGTATAAGAGGCAAAAAGAAAAATATCTCTAACAATGGCAAGCCGTTCAATATCAATCTTCTTTTTCCTTATTTTTTTTAATTCCTTTTGAGTTAAAAATTCGCGCTTTGGTTGTTCTGTTTTTACCTGAAACTTTACATACGGATTCGTTGAAAGATAATCCATCGCAACTGCAATATTCAAAACTTTCTTCATGTGTTTATGGTAACACCAGGCAGTATTTACACTGTTATTGTATTTGGTTTTTAGGTATACATCAAAATCATTAATAAACTTATAACCTATGTTACTAAGAGTCCACTCCTTCTTTCCATAAACGTCAGATAAAAAGTTTAGAAGCCGGTTTTTTGAGGTTTTATAGTGTTTTAATGTAGTTGCTGAAAAACCTTTGCCAATATTGGATTCTATTGTGTTCATGTAAGTATCAAACATTTCAACTATTCCATGCTCTTCTTCTATGCCGCAAAGTTTGTTTTTAATATCAATTACATCAAACTTTTTGTTCCCGGCTTCAAACTGATTATAAATATCAAGAATATTAGAAGCTACTTTATCAAGACGATTATTAGTTGTCTTCGCTAAACTTGATGAGCCAGTCATTCTTTCTTTTGATATATCCCAGGAATTCTGATCAACAAATATCTTTGTCGATAATTCAGCACGTTTTCCATTGAGCGTAAACCTGACATAAACGGGGTAAGTTCTGTCTTCCCGCTTCTTTGATTTTTTAAGTAAAAATGCAATTGTAATCCTCATAATCCATAAATTTTAACAATTTAGGTCTCGCTCACTGTCTAAAAATACATTATAAATGCCACTTTTGAAACAGTAAAACGAACCAAATTAAACCAATTAAAATGAAATGAATCAGCGAGTTACAGCGTTTAGCGAGACCTATCGAGTCTATTTAACCATAGGTCTCGATTTTGTCGCATTTTAGATGCTTTTAAAGCACTTTTATTGATATTTATGCTAAATAAAAAAGCGCTTAAATCATTGATTTTAAGCGCTTTTAATGTTTTTTGGTATTTCACCAAGTACCCGGGGCGGGAATCGAACCCGCACTCCGTTGCCAGAACTGGATTTTGAATCCAGCGCGTCTACCAATTCCGCCACCCGGGCAAACTTCCTTTGTGGAAAATTGGTGTGCAAAACTAATTATTTCCGTTGAATTCGCAAAAACTATTTGAAAAAGATTTTTGAGCAAAAAAATACCTCCCTGAATATTAAACAGAGAGGTAGTATAGTCTTTTGGAAACAAGGTATTAAACCAGCCTTTTTTTAGCATCGATTCGTCGAACCACCTGTCCGTAAATAATTAAGGCCAATGCCGAAATTAAGGCAATACCCACAAATACATACCAGATATAATGTGAATTGCTGTAGTGCTCAATTTTTTGGGCTTCCGTTAATAATTTCAATGGTTCGATATTTCCTTGCTCAAATATCACCTTTTGTTCTGAAGTAAGCAGCAACATGGGATCCGGACAGTACTTCTCTAACAACACACCCGACATAATAAATCCTAATAAAGAGGATATGAACGAGTGAAGGTGACTAAAACCAAGATACAATCCCTCTTCCCCTTTTGGCGCCTGCAACGAGAAATATTCAAGAAACCGGGGCGAAATAAACGATTCGGCCAAACCCTGAAAACCAATACCGATTACCATCATAAAAGCCACAGGGTGCATGCCAATAATGTTTCCATCGGGCATTAAATTACCAGCCGCCATAAACAGGGCTGAAACCGGCATGATAAACATTCCAATAGTCATACTGAACAGAGCCGATTTTTTCCTTAAAAGCTGTGTAATAAATGCTACTGTAATAAACACCACCAGCGGATTAACGTTGGCATACCACGACGGCGATGCTCCTTCTCCCGCCAAACGAAGCACATATTTTGGCATGGTTGCATACATCTGATGTTGAACCATCCAAAAGCCCGTAACAATAAGAATTAATACCACCAGTCGTGTATTGGTTAGTACCCTCATAAATCCGGCCCAAAGTTCTCCTATTGTTTTTCCTTGCCCTTCGTGCTTTTTGCTTTTATACATTACAAAAACGACAATTAATCCAAGCAAGGTCATTACTGCCGAGAAATAGCTGATCCAAATCAATCCTTCGTTACCCATCGACAAGCGCAAGGGTTTCACGATTGTTTTACCGGTAAAAGCACCAATATTTACCATGGTATAGAAAATACTGTAACCTCTTGCCCTGTTTACTTCCGAAGTTTCTTTGGCAACCGTACCTGTAATGACCGATTTAATAAACGAACCACCTAAAATAATGAGCGCCATAACCGGAAGTACAGCATACCGATATGAAGAACTGTCGAGTCCATTAAATTTGGTGACATCGCCATACTCTACCAAACCACCACCTTCAAACAGCGATGGGAGTACACCCAATCCGGCATAGCCAATTGTTAACAGACCAAACGCCAGGATTAATGATTTCCGGAATCCTATTTTATCAGCATAGGCGCCGGCAAATGTGGGTAAAAAATACAGCAGAGCAGAAAAAGTACCGGCAATTGCACCGGCTTCAATATCGCCAAAACCAATTATACGCGATAAGTAAAGCGTAATTGCTATAAACAAGCCATAATACGCTGCACGTTCGAATAATTCAACTGTATTGGCTACCCAAAATGCTTGTGGGAATTTCCAGGTTTCGTTTTTTTCTCTTGTCATTTTTTATCGATTATGCCCGCAAAAATAGCAGCTTAATCGAAAGCACAAAATGACATAAATTTCTTAAACATAATTTCAATCTTTTGCAAAGTATTTCTTTTTCATACCTTAGCAACCACCGTTAGAACTATTTGTACATGAACTCATTCGAAGAAAACAATCTATTCGAAAATATTCAGCAGGGTGATGAAAAGGCTTTTGAAAAGCTTTTTAAACTTTATTACGGATACCTGTGCAACTTTGCCACTAAAATAATTGCCGATGATGTGGCTGCCGAAGAAATTGTTCAGGAATTTTTTGTGAAGTTTTGGGAGCGCCGGGCCGATCTTAAAGTTGAAACGTCGCTAAAAAACTACCTCTTCCGTTCGGTAAAAAACCTTTGCCTGAATTACATTAAACATAGTAATATAAAATTATTACATGCTCAAAAAGTGATTGCCGAATCGGAAACAAACAGTTTTAACAACGATTATATTGAAGTTGACCTGGCTGCCGACATTGCCAAAAGCATTGAAGAACTGCCCGAAAAACGTCGCGAAATATTCCGCTTGAGCCGCGAAGAAGGATTAAAATACCGCGAAATTGCTGAAAAATTAAATATTTCAATAAAAACGGTTGAGGCACAAATGAGTTTAGCAATCAAATCATTACGAGACAAATTAAAAAAATATAACACCTTCATCTTCTACTTTTTTGTTAGCAGGACAAAAAATATTTAGGGGTAAATTAATTGTGTATTGTCATTTAAACGAGATGGGAAAAATGGAGAACATAGAAAAATTTGATTGGGAACTGGTTACCAAATATTTGAGTAACGAAACCAGTTCGCAGGAAAATGACGAGGTGGAGACCTGGATTTATCAATCTGATAAAAACCAGGCAGAGTTTGAGCAGTACAAAAACATGCTCAACAAAGTAGATTCCTATTACCAGGCAAAAAAATTCGATAACGAAACAGCCTGGAAATCTGTACATACACAATTAAGCCCTGCTAAAGTTCGATCTATTCAGCTGCAAAAAAGAAGAAAGGAGGTTATTGCACAATTTTACAAATATGCTGCAATAGTTGTTATCGCACTTTTATTGGGTTCAGTTGCATATTACCTTGGTTTCCGCAACCCGGAAAAGGCTTATTACAGCGAGGTGATCTCGGCCAAAGATCAGGTGCTGAACGAATATGTTTTACCCGATGGTTCGGTGGTTACTTTAAACAACGATTCGAAACTGCTGTTTCCGAAAAAGTTTAAAGGCAACACCCGCGAAGTTACCATCATTGGCGAAGCATTTTTCGATGTTCAGCGTAATCCCGAAAAACCGTTTGTAATTAATGCCGGCAATGCACAGGTTAAAGTTTTAGGTACCTCTTTTAACGTTAGTGCATACCCGGACGCAGAAACTGTTGAGGTTATTGTTGAAACAGGTAAAGTTCAGGTAATCAGTAAAAACGATAATCCTGAAATGGAAAGCCGCGAGGTATTTTTATCTCCCGGCGAAAAAGGAACGCTGCATGTATTAAACCGCGAATTGATGAAAACGGTGAACAGCGATCCGAATTTCCTGGCCTGGAAAACACACGACCTCATTTTCAACACTGTTCCGTTACACGAAGTGGTTGAATGTCTTGAAAAAGCTTACCACATTGATATCGACGTGATGGAACCGGAGCTAAACGACCTACTATACGAAGGTCATTTCGATCAGAAACCGGTTGATTTCGTGTTAAATGTAATTCGGCTCACATTTGATTTGGATTTATCGGTTGAAGGCAAACATTACACTTTAATGAGCCGTACAAACAATCAGTAAAGCTTTAAAGTCATGAAACCAATAAAATGGAATAAAATAAAAATTATTGTCCTAATGGCCTTGCTGGCATTGTTAGTGGTACCTAACACCAGTTTTGCCCAGGATACAAAGAGCCAGGCACTCGATCAAAACATCAGTATTTACGCTGAAGACGAGCCACTTTCGGATGTCATTGAAAAGATCTGTAAATACCTGGACATTGATTACTCGTACAACGCAGAAATGGTTGCGGATAAAAAAATCAGTTTAAACGTATCGAACAAGCCATTAAAATATGTGCTCGATAAACTGATGAAAGATTTCTACCTGCTTTTTGAAATTGAAGATAACCTGCTGGTAGTGCGCGATTACGTTCCTATCGACGAGAGTATGGAATACGAAAATACCACGCAACAATTTGCCAGTACCAACCGTGGATTCCTGTTCGATAACCCGCGTGATAAACAAATCACCATAAAATTTAAATCGGCCAGTAACTTAATTATCATTCCGGTAAATATTAACGACTCGGATACGCTGAATTTTATTCTCGATACCGGTGTTCGTTACCCGATAATTACCGAGTTACCGTTTATTAACAAGCTGAATTTGAACTACATGATGCCGGTTAAGGTACAAGGACTTGGCGAAGGAGAATCGTTAACAGCTTATCGTTCGGGCAATAACGTAATGCATATCGACGGATTAACAGCGCGTAACCAGGAAGTACAAATGATCATCGACGAAAACTTCCAGATTTCGCACATGCTCGGTATTCCGGTTCACGGATTAATCGGCTTTAATCTGTTTAAAGATTACATTGTAAAAGTTGATTACATGAACGAAAAACTGACATTGTATAAGCCGGAATATTACAAATATCGCGACCGAGACAAAGACATTATTATGCCTCTGCATTTTGATGGAAACAAACCATTCGTACGCACCACAATTGTTACCGATGAAATGAAAGAAGTTCCGGTAAAACTGTTGGTTGACACCGGTGCCAGCGATGCGCTTTGGTTATCAGAAAGTTCAGACGAACGAATTAATTTGCCGCAAAAACACATTGAAACCTTTTTGGGTCGTGGTTTAAATGGCGACCTGTACGGAACAAAAGGACGTATTGATGCCATTTGGGTAGGACCACTGTTGCTTACAAAACCAATTGTAGCCTTTCCTAACTCAAAAAATATCGATAGCCTAATATCAGTAAACGGCAGAAACGGAACCATTGGCGCAGAAATTTTAAGGCGTTTTTATGTAACAATCGACTACAGGAATAGCCGGTTAACACTGCGCCCAAATCATAAAATTAAGGAAGACTTTAATTACAATATGAGTGGAATGGAAGTTACCAATCCGATGCCCGGCCTGCCCATTTTCACCATTGCCGATATTCGCGAAAATTCGCCCGCACACATCGCCGGGTTACAGGAAAACGACCAGATTATTCGTATTAACAGCAGTAATCACCAGTCGCTGGAGTTAAACGATATTAATCTACTGCTTCAAAGCCGCGAAGACAAAAAAATTAAACTCACGGTATTACGAAACGGAGAAGAGTTTAAAACTTCTTTTGAGCTGAAAAAGATGTTTTAATGAAACAAGTAAAACAACTGATCATATTTGTTACCATCCTGTTGCTATCTTTTACTACAAAAGGCCAGCAACAGGATGGCTCTATTTTCGAGCGTCGCATAAGTATCAATCAAACCGATCAGCCGCTCGATTTTGTTTTGGAACAGATCAGTTGGCAGGCTAATGTATTTTTTTCGTACGATGCCACTATTTTCAATTCTGCACAAAAAGTCAGTATATCGGCACAAGATAAATCGCTGTACACCATTCTTAATACTTTGCTCGATACCACTCAGTATCGTTTTAGCGAGTTGCAAAACCAGGTAATTATTACCCGAAAATCGAACAACGAAGTCATGGTGACAGCACAGGATTCAGTTCCGGTTAAATATTTTTTCCTGTCGGGTAAGTTAATTGAAAGCCGAAAAGGGCGGCCCATTCCTTTTGCATCAGTATCAATTTTTGATAAACCAATTGGCACTATCAGTAATACCGATGGCGAGTTTTTGCTAAAGGTTCATCCCTCATATATCGCTGATACCATTGTTATTTCGTGCATGGGATACGAGCAAAAGTTGTTGCCAGCCAACCAGTTGCTCGATGAAGATCTTTTTATTCTTGAACCGGCTTCGATAAAAATAAAGGAGATAAAGGTTACCGCTATCACGCCCGAAAAATTGTTAAAGAATATGCGGGCCAATTATGAAAAGAATTATACACCATCAAGCAAACTAATGACGGCTTTTTACCGCGAAACTGTTAAACAGGATAAAAATTATATAAGTGTTTCGGAGGCGGTAATGGAAGTACTAAAAGCACCTTATATTGGCACCACTCGCGGAGATTTGGTGCGTTTGTTAAAAGGGCGAAAAAGTCGAGAAGTTCAACCTTTTAAGTGGCTGAATTTTAAACTGATGGGCGGCCCCTTTACCATTACCGAACTGGATGCCGTAAAAACCGTTGAAACATTTATTGATCCTGAATACGAACGTGTTTATGAATATCAGATCAGCGATGTTGTATGGTATGAAAACCAACCGGTTTATGTGGTAAAGTTCCAAGCTCAATCCAGCGAATTTTACCCGCCCTTTGAAGGCGAAATGTATGTTCACCGTGAAACATTTGCCCTTGTACATGCTAATTACCACCTAGATAAAGCGGGATTAAAAAAGGCCGAAGAGGTTATGATTAAAAAGAAACCGCGAAAAGTAAAAGCGCGGCCAACCTATGTAAATTACCAGGTAAATTACCGTCAATACCAGGGAAAATGGCATCTGGCTTCGGCAAAAGCATCGGTTAAATTTAAAGTCCGAAGCAAAAGAGATCGCATAAATTCGGAGTTTCACAGCGTTTCCGACCTGTTAATCACCAATATTCAACCCACCGATTTAAAGCGTTTCAACAAAGACGAACGTTTTAGCCGCAGCGATATTTTTGTTGAATTATTAGGGGCCTACGACGAAAAATTCTGGGAAAACTACAACATCATTAAACCCAACGAAAGCCTGCGAAATGCTTTTAAACAATCGCTGTTTAACTGATTTCTGCTTCTATTCCAAGGTTTTTGCGTAATTTTGTGGCTTATAATCAGAAACAATGGAACAATACAGCACAAGACAGAATAAAATCTCGAGGCTCATTCAACGCGAGATGGCCGAAATCCTTTTAAAAGTAAACAAAGAACGTTTCCCGGGTAAATTGCTTAGCGTTACCGGAGTGCGCATAACAAAAGATCTTTCCATTGCGCGCATTCACCTTAGTATTTTTCCCTCGGAATTTGCCAACGAAATTCTGGAAGAAATTAAGCTTTCGGGCAAACAACTACGTGGCGAACTGGGCCGGAAAACAGGAAAAAGCCTGCGTGTTATTCCTGATCTGGAATTTTATATTGACGACAGCCTCGATTATATCGACAATATTGATAGCCTGCTAAAGAAATAGTTTCCGAAACTTTTCGTTCTCAAACAAAACACCGGCGTTTGAACTTACCATTTTTCATAGCAAAACGTTATCTGTTCTCGAAAAAGAAACAGAATATTATTAATATAATATCATGGATTTCTATGGCCGGAATCGTGGTAGGTACCATGGCGATTATCATCATTGTTTCCGTTTTAAATGGGTTTACCGATCTGATTGGAGTGTTTTACAGCGACTTCGATCCTGATATTAAAATTTCGTCGGTTGAAGGGAAAATGTTTGATCCCAATACTATTGATATTGAGCAGATAAAAGCCTTACCCGATGTAGTTTCGTATGCCGAAGTGGTTGAAGAAGTGGCCTTGTTACGTTATGGAAAACGCCAGTTTGCGGCAACAATTAAAGGTGTTCCTGATAATTATCCGGATTATACCAATATCGATAAGCTGTTGATTGAAGGCGAATATTACCTCAAAAAAGACGGGATAGATTACGCTGTTGTGGGACGCGGAATTGCCAATAATCTTGGTGTTGGCGTTTCCTTTCTCGATCCGTTGCATGTTTATGTGCCTAAAAAGGGAAAACAGGTATCGCTGAATCCATCACGGGCTTTTAATCACGGTTATCTGTTTCCGTCGGCGGTGTTTGCTGTGCTCGAAGATGTGGATGCCAAATACATGCTGGTATCAAAGGCGTTTGCCACCGAGCTTTTTGACAGTGAAGACGACATTTCTGCCATTGAACTGGCTATTGCTGATGGGGCTGATGTTGACGCTCTTCAGGAAAAACTGGAAGAAATTGTGGGAGCCGGGTTCCACGTGAAAAACAAAGAACAGCAACACTACCTGGTTTTTAAAACCATGAAATCGGAAAAATGGGCGGTTTACTTTATCCTTGTTTTTATTTTGCTGCTGGCTTCGGGGAATATGATCGGCAATCTGACCATGCTTTATATCGATAAAAAAGAGGATATTGCCATTTTGGGTAGCATGGGACTTCCCACAGAACAAATTAACCGGATTTTTCTATACGAAGGCTGGTTAATTTCGCTGGCAGGAGGAGTTTTAGGTACCATTTTGGGTGTTTTTGTGTGCTGGTTACAAAATACTTTTGGCCTTATAAAATTGCCGGGTGCCGGTGGTTCCTTTGTTATTTCGGCCTACCCGGTTCATATCATTTTTACCGACATCATTTTGGCATTCGCCGCAGTTTTAATTATCGGATTTATTGCCTCGTGGTACCCCGTTAAATTCATATCTAACAAACAGTTAGCTCCTTCAAATATCGCCTGATTGAAGAATTTTCAAAACTGACTTTCCTTAGATTTTCAGCCATATTTTTGTTTTAACTTGCACCTGATATCATCTAACAAGTTATATGTAAATGAAACGAGCTTCTACAACTTTTTCTAATAAACCTTGTGATTATAGCGAGTTACATAAGTTGCCGAAAAATATAAATACTAACGAATGAAAGCAATTGTAAAAAGTAAACCTGAAAAAGGCATTTGGATGGAAGATGTTCCGATGCCCACAGTCAGACCCAACGATATTCTTCTGAAAGTACAAAAATCAGCCATTTGCGGCACCGATTTGCACATTTATAAATGGGACGAATGGGCGCAACAAACCATTAAAACACCTGTAACAATTGGCCACGAATACATGGGAACCGTTGTTGAAGTGGGTTCGGAAGTTGACCGCGTAAAAGTAGGTGAGCGCGTTACCGTTGAAGGTCATATTTCGTGTGGATTTTGCCGAAACTGCAGGCGCGGCCGTCAGCACATTTGCGACAATACCATTGGAATTGGGGTAAACCGCGACGGTGGTTTTGCGGAATACATTTCTGTTCCGGCAAAAAACGTGCTGCATGTTGATGATCGGATTTCGGATGAGATGATGGCGATTATGGATCCACTTGGAAATGCAACTCACACCGCTCTGTCGTTTCCTTTACTGGGCGAAGATGTATTAATTACCGGCATTGGCGGGCCGATTGGAGCCATGGCAGCAGCCATTTGCAAATTTGCCGGAGCACGCAACATTATCGGTACTGATTTAAGTAAATACCGCCGAGATCTGGCCCGAAAAATGGGTGCTACACGTGTTATCGATCCTACCAAAGAAAGCATTAAAGAAGCCATGAAAGTACATCATATGGTTAGTGGTTTTGACATTGGTTTGGAATGTTCGGGTTCGCCGGTAGCCTTTAACGACATGGTAAACCACATGTACAATGGCGGAAAGATAAGTTTGCTTGGTTTGCTACCCGAACGTACTCAAATTAACTGGAGCAAGCTCATTTTTAAAGGATTAACGCTAAAAGGAATTTATGGCCGCGAAATGTACGAAACCTGGTACCACATGGAAATGATGCTGACCACCGGCCTCGATATCTCGCCTGTTATTACCCACCGTTTTAAAGCCGATGATTACCAGGAAGCCTTTGAAATTATGGAATCAGGCGACTGCGGAAAGATCATTTTGGATTGGGAATAAGAGAATGATGAATTTTGATTAACGAATTTTGATTTCAAATGGGAGTGGTTCTACTAGCTTTACTTCTAAAATCTTAATTCGTTAATCATCATTCGATATTCATAAATAACCATTCTAAACACATAATCTTCATTTCATTTGTTGTTCCACCATTGTTCCACGTGAAAAATCATCTGGTGTTTCAGGAAATTTCCTGATAAACAGCAGAAAAACTACCTTTGCAGAAAATTAAAGAGCTTGAAAGAAGGATTAGTAATAAAATCGACCGGTAGCTGGTACACCGTGGAGGATGAAAACGGAAATACCTACGAATGCAAAATAAAGGGCAAATTTCGCATTAAAGGAATTCGGAACACAAACCCCGTTGCCGTGGGCGATCGTGTGGGATTTACGCTCCAAAACGTGTCTGCCGACGAAAATGTAGCGCAGGTTGGTTTAATTACCAAAATCAACGAACGCAAAAATTACATTATTCGCCGATCTATCAATCTTTCGAAACAGGCACATATTATTGCTGCCAACATCGACCAGGCCGTTTTGGTAGTAACCATGCAATACCCCGTTACCACAACCACTTTTATCGATCGTTACCTGGCTTCGGCCGAGGCGTACCGTATTCCGGTTATGATTGTTTTTAACAAAGCTGACCGCTACAACGAAGACGAAACGGAAGAGATGGACCTGTTGATGCAGATCTACCGTAATATCGGCTATAAATGCCTTAAAACGTCGGCTAAAGAAGGAACCGGTATAGAAAAGTTTAAGGAAGCTTTAAAAGACAAAACCAACGTCATTAACGGCCATAGCGGTGTTGGAAAATCGACACTCATTAATCTTATTCAGCCGGGTTTGAATCTGAGAACCATGGAGATTTCCGACTCACATAAAACCGGAAAACATACCACTACCTATTCTCAACTGTTTAAGCTGAATTTTGGCGGGTATATTATCGATACGCCGGGAATTAAAGCCTTTGGTGTTTTGGAAATGGAACCGTGGGAGATTTCGCATTATTTTGTTGAGATATTTAAATTTTCGGAGCATTGCCAGTACAACAATTGCTCGCATACCCACGAACCCGGATGTGCCGTTAAAGAGGCCGTGGAAAATTATCAGATCGCTCCTTCCCGATTCAGAAGTTATCTGGGATTACTGGAACCGGATGATAAACACCGACCTGCATTTTAAGCAAAAAAGAAAGGCGCAAGTTGAATCAACCAGCGCCTTCCGCAATAATATTTTTAACCTTATTCTAGTGATCTCTAAAATTCCATTTAGAATTGTCACTGTTAAAATCAAATTCAGCAAGCGTAGGTGTACTGTCACCAGTTGATACCAACGCCAGCTTCTTATCTGAGTTTGGAACAACCTTCGGCATAATTCTGTACGTTCCGTCAATTAATTGCTCAATTCTCCATAATTGCTCGTCAGCGCCTGTAAATTCCGGCACTGCAATTACTTCAGCATCTGCTGTTGCTGCCAGGGCGCGTTCTGTTCCTTCAATAACGATTTTATAGTAAGGCCCACCCAAATATCCACCGGCTTCAGGCACTGCAGTAATCGTCCATCGTTGGTGCGGACGGAACATGTAATCACCAATTCTTACACCTATGTCTCCTTTTGGCCAGGTGTCGATTACATCTTCTAAAGTTTGCGAAGGAATAGGTTCAACCGGTTTGTCGGCATCTTCCCAAAACCGGTGTGTTCCACGTGGCATACGCACAAAATCAACCACTAGTTCCAAAGCATATCCTCTTCTTTCCGATTCAATTTCGTAAGTTCCTTCTTTAAACGGATCACCTGCAACAGGCCAATCATTTTTCCAAAGTAACGGACGAATCCCAAGTACACTGCGGCCACTACGATCTAAATCAGCTTCAAAATGGCATGACATTTTTTGTACTCCTTCATCAATATTTATTAATCCGAAATGCCCAGGACCGGTAACTCTTCCACCGGCAGCAATAACCATTTTTCCACCACCTTTAAGCATTTCTCTTCCCATATTGTCGACGTATGGGCCGGTAACTTCTTTTGAACGGCCAACTACAATATTGTAAGTTGAATTAGCACCATCGCAGCAGGTTCCGTGTGTACCCAGCAAATAATACCATCCGTTACGGTACATCATTGTTGTGGCTTCGCAGTCGATGGCAATATCAATTTGTTCATTACCTTCAACTCGTTTCCCTGTTTTGGGATCGAGCTCGATAAGGCGAATAAATCCAAAATAAGTACCGTACGAACACCATAAGCGCCCTGTAGTTGGATCAAGCAACAGTCCCGGATCAATGGCATCACAATCTTCCATACCTTCCGATCGAACCACTTCAATAGGTTCAGAATATTCGAAATCGGGAGAATTTGGATCGAGTGTTTTGTTCCACATGGTTAGAATTCGTCCGTTGTGTCCGCCTCCGAGGCCACCACCGGTTGCACCATAAACCACAAGGTAACGGTCACCAATTTTCATTGCGTCAGGAGCTGCACCACCACCGGGTCTTACTCCCCCACCGTTCCATACCCAACCATCTTCGGATATTAAACCACCTCTACCTGTTCCAAAAGTATAATACTTACCGTCGCATTCCATTATTGTTGAAGGGTCGTGTATATACGGTTTCCCTACTTGTGCCATTACTGTTTCGCAGAATAACAGCGATAAAAGAGCTATTGAGCCCAATATTTTGATTTGTTTCATAATAATTTCGTTTCAATTGAGATTTTAACTAGTTTGATTAAACGATATTACTCACAGGTAACTGTGATGTTTTTGATTGGCTCGCCTTTTTCATCCAGAAAACGAACACAAAAATCGCTCATCCCCGGCCCGTTGATTACAACGCCACGAACAATATTTTTTCCCTTTTTAAGTGTTAGTCGCGGCGATACAGCATCATCCATTACCATACGTCTGTCGCCCGAAAGTAACAATGTTTCTTCACCGTTTAACCACCACATCGATGCTGAGTTTGAGCCCACTGCCATTCTCACATTTTCCATGTCCTCAGGCGCATTAACAACAGTTACAGCCCAAAACACCACTCCGTAAATGGGTTTAGCTAATCCATAAGCGAAACGGAATAATTTTACATTGAAAAGTTTACTGTCCAAAGCATGCCAGGCCAGTTCAGTATCGCCAACTTTTACAATGTCACCATCTTCTGGCAGAATAGTAAACTGGTTGGGGAAATAAAGCGTATCGAATGCTGCACGAAGATAGCTGTCGGTAAAAACAGTATTACTACGGTTGGGTTTACTAATTGGTTCTAATAGTAACCAACGTTGAATAAAACCATCCTTATCCGGGGTACTTTCTTCAAGCGATACCGGAGCAAAATAAGCATCGATACTTCTTCCTGTAGTATCGGTTAAAGCAGGATCGTCCATCTGACGTCCAGGTCTTCCTTGTTGGGCTTTTAATTCAGAACCAACCAGAATAAAAAGGCTAAGCGCCAATAAAATAGTCTTTTGTCTTACGTTCATAATTACATCTTTTCAGAGTTTAAGATTTATTTTTTTTATTAATCAATATTGCGAATAGTCATAATTCCATTACTCCTCATTTTCAGGTATGGAAACCGTGTACTTATTCTTCAAAATTAAGTCGATGTAGGTTTTGGGATTTTAGTTTTTGAATATTTGATTTCTATTTTTACACATATTTCATCATTTCCGGGAATATAAAGACTCTTTTACACTTCAAACTGAATAACTGACTATTGCCAATCGATCCATTTGTTATAATCCACCTCCGGAAACGGGTGAATGGCAACTTTTTCGCTTTTTTGATTATTTAGTATTAAATAGAATTGACTATTTAGAACTACATAAGTTTAGTCGTATTGATATAAGATTTAAGATTTGCTCCTATATCAATTGTGTCTTAATAAATCATATCGGAGAAAACTGTTTTCTGAATCTTGAGGGTAGTTATTGCAGTTGTAAACAAAATTCGATTCTTTAAAGAATCTGTATACGATCGGATCTTTTAATAGATATTATCTATTTTGCTGATTTTATAAATCCACCACCGATCAATCTGTCGTTATGATAAAAAACTGCCGTTTGTCCGGGTGCAATCATGGCTTCAGGTTCTAATAATTCGACCTCAGCCACAGTATCGTTTAAAATATGCAAATTACAGGGAGTTTCCTGAAGCCTGTAACGCACCTTTACTATTAATTCTAAATTACTATTAACTATCTCTTTATCAATTATATAGTAATTTTCCAAATACAATTTAGAGCGGTATAAATCGTCGTATTTTGCCAACACTATTTCGTTGTCATCTAGACGAAATTCGGCCACAAATAGCGGAAAATTCAGATTCAGTCCCAATCCGCGCCGTTGTCCGATGGTAAAATTGAAAATTCCCTTATGCTCACCCAAAATGTTCCCGAATTGGTCAACAAAATTTCCGGGTTGCGATTTTATGCCACGCTTTTTTAGAAATTGACGGTAATCATTTCCCTCAATAAAACATATCCCCAGGCTGTCCTTTTTTTCCGACAAGGATAAAAATCCTTTTTCCCGGGCTAGATTCCTAATCTCTGTTTTTTTAAAATTACCCAATGGAAAAATCAGTTTATCGATGATCTCGCGAGGCAATCCCCAAAGAAAAAAGGATTGATCTTTTTCCGGATCCTCACCCTGAAAGATATATTTCTGTCCATTATATATTCCGGTTTTCACATAATGCCCGGTAGCGATTGAATCGCAATTCATTGCATTCGCGTATTTTTCCAGGTATTTAAATTTCAGGTTAGGGTTACAATATGCACATGGGAAAGGTGTGCGACCGTTTATATATTCGTCGATAAAGTAACGAATAACATATTCTTCAAACTCCTTTCGCAGATCTACGGTAATGTGTTGAATTTTTAGGCGATTAGCTAAATCAGTAGCATCTTTTAAAAAGTGATGATTTTGATCATCGGTACCACTAAAAAGAAATGTAACTCCAATAACAGTAAAACCCTGCTCCTGTAATAACATCGCTGAAACAGAACTGTCAATTCCTCCACTCATCCCCAGCAAAACACGTTTATTCATTTCAATATGATTGTAAAATTTTAACGGTATTCAATAAACTCACTTCTAAGTTTTGGTTTGATCAGCTGATAAGATCCGTTCTTTTATTCCCTTTCTTTCTGAAAATAATCGTACACAACCTTTGCTTTAGCCTTCCCAATTGAGGCTTCCAAAGCGTCGAGTTTTTGTAGTTTTAACTGTTTTACCGATTTGAAATCCTTCAATAATTTCTCGGTGGTCTTCTCCCCTACTCCGTCTATATTTCCTAATTCAGATGTTATAAAAGCTTTCGAGCGTTTATCCCGATGAAATGTAATTCCAAAACGGTGTGCTTCGTCTCTTAGATGCTGAATTACTTTTAGCGTTTCGGAGTTTTTATTGATGTAAAGAGGAACTGAATCACCCGGAAAATAAATTTCTTCCAGCCGTTTTGCGATCCCTATTACCGTAATTTTGCCGCGTAGTTCCAGCTTGTCCATCGCTTTCATTGTAGCCGACAACTGGCCTTTTCCTCCATCAACAACAATCAAATTAGGTAATGGTTTGTTTTCTTCTTTTAAACGTTTGTAACGCCTGTAAACAACCTCCTCCATCGAAGCAAAATCGTTTGGACCATCAACGGTTTTGATATTAAAATGACGGTATTCCTTTTTTGCCGGTTTTGCATTTTTAAAGACTACACACGCTGCAACCGGATTTGTTCCTTGCAGATTACTGTTATCAAAACACTCAATTCGTTCGGGTAATTCCTTTAATTGAAGGTCTTTTTTAATGGTATTTAGTATACGATCAGTTCGAATTTTAGGATTTTTAAGTACCGCTTGTTTGTCCCTTTCTAAACGAAAATACTTTGCATTACGCATCGAAAGGTCTAACAATTGTTTCTTCTCCCCTCTTTGCGGCACCTTAAAAGTGACATTTTCAATCACATTTTCCAGTTTAAAAGGCACAAGAATTTCACGTGCATTGCTAAATATTTTTTGTCGTATTTCAATAATCCCGGCCAAAAGAAGCTCTTCTTTATTCTCATCCAGACCCTTTTTAATCTCTAAAGTAAAGGTCTGAATAATGGCTCCTTTTATAATTTTCAGGTAATTGATGAAGGCAAAATTTTCATCCTCCTCAATCGAATACACATCTACATCTGTAATAACCGGAGACACAACAGTTGAACGGCTTTGATAACGTTTTAACGAATCATACTTTTCTTTAATTGCAGCTGCTTCTTCGAAATTTAAATTCTCCGCCATTTCTGCCATCATGCCTTCCAAATGCTTGATAACGCCAGAAATATTTCCTTTCAAAATATCTGTAATATCAGCAATTCCCTGGTCGTATTTCTCTACCGAAACGTGCCCTTCGCAAGGTCCTTTACAATTTCCAATATGGTACTCCAGACAAACTTTATACTTGCCTGAAGTAATATTTTCGGGTGATAAATTGTAGTTACAGGTACGCAATTTATATTCCGATTTAAACAAATCCAGCAAAGTTCTGACGGTATAAATAGAAGTGTACGGACCAAAATATTTTGAGCCATCGCGAACCAAATCCCTGGTTTTAAAAACGCGTGGAAAAGGCTCGTTTTTTATACATATCCATGGATAGCTTTTGTCATCCTTTAATCGAATATTGTAGCGGGGCTGATACTTTTTAATCAGATTATTTTCCAACAACAAAGCATCTTGCTCACTCTCCACTACCATGTGTTTTATATCAACAATATTGCGTACCAATAAAGCCGTTTTCCGGTGATCGTGATTCTTTGTAAAATACGAAGAAACCCGCTTTCGCAGGTTCTTTGCTTTTCCGATGTAGATTATCGTATTCGACTGATCGAAATACTGATAAATACCGGGCTTATTCGGCAACACCGATATAAGCGTTTTTAAGTGATCAATATTTTTATTTACCGTCTTATATTTCAATTACTGATATTTTACTAATACCTGAGTTTCGTATTCTTTTAGTATCGCCTTATTAGGTGTATCAATAAATTCAAGATCGCAAATAAAGCTGAAATAAATATTCTCCACACCACACTTTTTTGCCAGATTTAATGCCGCGACAGCTGTTCCTCCGGTGGCCAGCAAATCATCATGAATCAATACCACATCATGTTTTTCCAATGCATCGCTATGCATCTCTACACTATCCATTCCATATTCCAATTCGTACGATTCACTCAAAACCGCACTGGGCAATTTTCCTTTTTTACGAATAGGTACAAAACCGGCATCAAGACGGTCGGCAATTGCTCCGCCAAAAACAAAACCGCGGGCTTCAAGACCAACAACTTTTGTAATTCCTTTCTCTTTAAAGTTTTCCACGATTGTATTCGTAACAAACCTAACCGCTTCTTTATTTTTAAAAAGCGTTGTTACATCTTTAAAACTTATCCCCTTTTTTGGGTAATCAGGAATCTCGCGTATTTCTCTTCTTAAATCCATTTTATAAAATTGTTCCACGTGAAACATTAACGCCCTAATAACACCAGTAAAACGTTTATATCGGATGGAGAGACACCCGAGATACGTTTTGCCTGCCCAATTGTTTTTGGTTTTATTTTATCTAGTTTCTGACGTGCTTCCGTAGAGATTGATTTTAACTCGTTATAATTAAACTTATTTTCAATATTAATATTCTCGAACTTATCCAGTTTTTCAGCCAATAGTTTTTCGCGATTAATATAACCTTCGTATTTAATCACAATTTCGGCTCCTTCTATAATTTCTGTTTTTCTTACTTCCGGAACCCGCCCGAGAAATGTTTTAAACGGGGTAATCACTTCAATCAAATCAAATATCGAAATCTGAGGACGCAAAATAAGGTCGAATAATTTAACGCCTTGCTTCAATTCCGAAGTACCCTTTTCCGTAAGTAACTGATTTACAAAGCGTGGCTTTACAGAAAAATCCTTCGCATAGTCGATAATTTCCTGAATTAAGCGTGTTTTTTCTTGCAGTAAATTGAGACGTTCTAGCGAAGCCAGGCCTAATTTATACGATTTTTCGGTTAGACGGATGTCTGCATTGTCTTGTCGGAGCAAAATTCGAAATTCTGCCCTACTGGTAAACATCCGGTAAGGTTCGTCTACACCTTTTGTAACAAGATCGTCGATTAGAACTCCAATATAAGCTTCGTTTCTTTTTAAGACAAAAGTGTCGTTATTTCCTGCTGATTTTAAATGCGCATTTATACCGGCCATGATTCCCTGGGCACCTGCTTCTTCATAACCGGTAGTTCCATTAATCTGTCCGGCAAAAAACAAATTGTCAATAATTTTGGTTTCCAGAGTATGATTCAATTGAGTTGGATCAAAATAATCGTATTCTATCGCATAACCCGGACGGAATATTTTGGCCTTTTCCAGACCGGAAATTTTATGTAAACCTTTTAACTGAACCTGCCATGGAAGTGAAGAAGAGAAACCATTTAAATAATATTCGATTGTATTCTCCCCTTCCGGCTCCAAAAACAACTGATGTTTTTCCTTTTCGGCAAAGGTTACCAATTTCGATTCTATACTCGGACAATAACGTGGACCGGTACTTTGAATCGTACCATCAAACATAGGCGAATCTTCAAATCCCTGCTGAAGTTCTTCATGTACTTCAGCACTTGTATGTGTGATCCAGCAAGAACGTTGTTTAAGTTTTGTTTCGGTACCAGGTAAATAAGAGAATTTATAATGCCCTTCATCGCCCTTTTGCTCAGTAAGTTTCGAAAAATCAATGGTTCTGCCATCGATTCGAACAGGTGTTCCGGTTTTCATCCTGCCGGTTTTAAAACCTGCTTCCAGTAACTGTTCAGAAATATTATACGATGCAGCTTCTCCAATACGTCCTCCGGCAAGCTTTTCCTGCCCTATATGCATTAAACCGTTTAAAAAGGTACCATTGGTCAAAACAACTGTATTCGACTCAAATTCGACACCAATCTTCGTTTTAACGCCCGTTACCTTTTTATCTTTGATTATCAATTGAATAACAGCATCCTGCCATAAATCGAGATTATCCGTGTTTTCAAGAATATTTCTCCATTCTTCAACAAAGCGAAAGCGATCGTTTTGAGCACGTGGACTCCACATTGCAGGTCCTTTCGATTTGTTAAGCATACGGAACTGGATAGTTGTCTTATCGGCTAGAATACCTGAGTAACCACCCAGAGCATCTATTTCACGCACGATCTGACCTTTTGCAATTCCTCCCATAGCAGGATTACACGACATCTGACCATACTTGGTCATATCCATAGTAATGAGTAATGTTTTCGACCCAAGGTTTGCAGCTGCTGTGGCTGCTTCGCATCCGGCATGTCCTCCCCCAACAACAATTACATCATATTTCTCCATCATACCTTCAGTTCTTTAAAATCTATTTTGGCAAGATAAAACTCTTCCATTTTTGTCATTTCCACTTGTTCCTCTTCCGTTTTATCTTTATATCCTACTAAATGCAGAACTCCGTGTAATACAACACGATACAACTCCTTTAATTGTGAAATTCCGTAATTTTCTGCATTTTCATTTACTCTGTCTATACTTATAAATAAATCGCCCGAAATTACATTTTTCTCCACGTAATCAAAAGTTATTATATCTGTATAATAGTCATGATCAAGATATTGTTTATTCATTTCGAGCAAAAACTCGTCGGAGCAATACACAATTGTAAGTTCTCCAAGTTGATATTTTTCATTGATTACGAGATTTTCAATTTGATTTTTAAGAAAATCTTCCTGGAATGATATCGGTTCGATATCTTCAAAATAAAATTCTATTGAGTTCATTCACAGACAATTTGGAAACTTAGACTGTTTCCCTTTTTGTTAAATTCAACATTTTTGGCGATGCTTCTAATGATATGTATTCCGCGTCCGGTTTCATTCAAAAGATTATCCTTATGAGTTGGATCCGGCACCTTTTCCACATCAAATCCTTCTCCTTCATCGGTAACACGAACCTGAATAAGATGGCTTTTACAATCGATATTAAGTTCTACTGTTTTTCGATGGTCCTCTTTATTACCATGAACAATAGAATTTGTTGTTGCTTCAGAAATACACAAAAACACAGGATTAAAGCATTTTTCGGGCATATTATGAAAGATAAAATGAGCCCGTACAAACTCTTCTACCCGTTTTATTTCCTCATTAACTGACTTTATAATCAATATGTTAGGTGGTCTATTCTTCACTCTGGTCTTGTATTTTGTTTAGATAATCTTTGTATTTTTTGTTATAAAAGTTATTCAATGTATTTGAATTTCGGTTTAAGTACTCAATAGTGAAATTCTCTTTTTCCTTATACTCGAAAAACTTAACAGGGTTACTGTAGAACTCATCTGCACTCTCTGATTCCCTTTTATCTTCGAATTCGCGTTCTGTTTCGGCCTTTTCAGCTTCAAGCAATCGTGTAGTAATAAGATTCTGTCTTGCAATAGTTTCCGCATTAATCGACTTACTCATCAACTCTCTGCGGTTTTGTTCCAGCATCTCATCAATTCTTTTTAAAGTTTCCTGTGCCTGGCTACCCACCTGACCGTTATTCATAAGGTCGCGAAGCATTTGTTGCATCATTTCGTGTTGCATTAAACTTTGCCCCAATTGTTGGCTTAATCCCTGCGAATTTCCGTTCTTCATTTGTTCGATCATCTTTTGTAACTGCTGTTTTATACTTTCAGATGATTCCTTAAGATCCTGCATTCCACTCCCCATCCCGCCGGGATTTTCGCATTGCTGATCGCCTGGTTGGGCATTTGCCATTTGTTTTTCCAGCTGCTCCAGGCTTTCGTTTAATAAAAGCGCCAGGTTATTTGTAGCAGTAATTACAAATTGCTGGCTACTTCTGGCTTGCGGAAACAAGGCCTCTTCAAGTTGCTCGCCCGATTTTGTAAGATTTATTTCCATGTCCACCAATTCATTGCTTATCATACTTGAAATTTGTGGTGTACGTTTCGCCAATGCGTATAACGAATCTCTTACAATTTTACTTTGGTCTTCAATACGTTTTTGTTCCTTATTAAGCTCCGTCAAGCGCGGATCTTTAGCACTAATACTACTTAAACCGGTTAATACATCTTCCTGATTAAACGACAAAAGCACCAGGTTATCCAATATTTGACGTAGATTTTGAATGTTCTCCTGGTTTTGTTGCATACTGTTCATATCCAACATTTGCTGCATGGCAAACGCTGCATTTTTCATTTGCTCTGAAGTTTTCTGAATGCTTTGGCTCGACTTTTTACGGTTCTTTTTCTCCAGGTTTTCTTTACTTTCTTCCGAACTGTTTTGCATTTCCTTAAATTCCTCGTCAAAATCATCAAAACCAATAGGTTTCTCCAATTCTTTATTCATTTCCAAAGCTTCATTTAAACGCTTTTCGAGGTCTTTCAGGTTTTCCTGATGTTCGTTTACCTTTTCACTTATTTCTTCGAAATTTTTCTCTTCATTTATCTCCCTGGCCATTTTCTCCTCTTCCATGGCCATTTCACTCATTTCATCCGTAATGTCCTGCAACTTTTGCTCAACCTTGAACTTCTTTAACATCTCCAGATTTCTGTCGAGTTGTTTCTGAAGATCGTCCATGGTAACGTTCATATCGCGGGTAAGCTCATTTAGTTTTTTACTGTCAAACTCCTCAGCCAGTTTATTAAATTCGTCCATTAGTTCCTGTAACTCGTCCGTAAAAACTTCTTTGAGCAGTTCTTCTATCTGCTTTTGTTTTTCGATGATCGCCTCCGAGTTATCATTAAACGAATTCATGTAATTATTTAGGCGCTTATTATCCTGCTTAATTTTATCGTACAGTTTTTCAAGCTGGTTTTGCTTTTGTACAATGTCATTAACCATCTGCGATTTTTCCCAATCGGAGGTATTGGTATCCATATTTTTAATCTGCAGATTTTGCAAACTATTTTGAATTTCCTTTGATAATTGCTGGCTTTCAGCAATCATATTCTCCAGGTTTTCAAACTGTTCTTTTTCGTTAGCTTCCAATTCTTCTTTATCTGGGAATACAAATGTGTAACTGTCGGAAGTAGTAGTTTTATAGCCGTTTATAGCATCGTTATCGGACACAGAAAAATAGTAAGAAATTGCTCCTTCCGATTCAACAGCATTAAAATCATAACTGAAATAAAACTCCTGGTCGGTGGTATTTTTTGAAAAAGGTAATGCAATAGCCGTGTCTTCGTTGGCAATATTATAATGGAATTTTAGTGACGAAAAACCATAGTCATCCCCAATAACACCTTTAAAAAAGAAACGTGTTAAACGTGTTGAGTCCTCAATGCGCATAACTTCAATATCCGGGTAAATATCCGGTATCACATCAATATTATATGACAGAGCTAACTCTTCCTCGGTAACACTGTTACGGATATAAACATTGTAATTACTTGATTTGTAGATCCTTCTTTCAAGTTCAAACAGTCCTTCGTTTTCAGTCGCTTTCACTCTTATCGAGTCATTAAACAACAGGGCCAGCGAGTCAACATCTATTCCTGAAAACTGCCATTTCAAAATTGTTCCACATGGAACCTGCACATCTCCGATGTTTTCCAGCAACTGCGATTCGCCTAATGTATAACTCGGTGGAATTACATTTACAGTGAAAGAATTAATACCAGGTTTAGGTAGCAACTGAAGGGTATAACTATCTGATTTATAGTTTAAATCAGTAAAATAAAACGAAACAGGATTAATTACTGAGGCCATCTCAAATTCGTAATTACCGGTTTCAATTGTTTTCATCAGGTAATTATTTCCCTCGATATTTATATATACGATTTGTGGAATTTCATCGCCTTCGGCTATTACTTTTACGGTATAGGGATCACCCTTTTTCGCTTTCAGACTTTCGTTTGTTAATTGAAAAGAGAAAGGAGCAGGTTTAACAAACTCCTGGTTATAATGTACCAAACGATTTGTTGATTCAGTAAAAATATTTTTATTGAATAATAATATTCCTGAAGCGATTAAAACACTAACTATCAAATAAATAGAAATAACCTTAATATTTTTATACTCAATTGCTTCATTAAAATCGAATACTTTCAACTCATCAATTTTTTGATCAATACTGGCAATTAACAAGTCGTTGGAGTACTGCTTGTCATGCAAATCAGATAATTCAATGATATTCAATAATTTATCTTTTATCTCACCAAAATGTTTCTGAATCAGATGAGTAGATGATTTCAGATCAATAGGTTTTAAAATATGCAGTAAACGAAATAAAGGAACGAATATAAACTGCGTACTTAACAAACCGGCAAAAATGAGATAACCGTAGAAAATGACTTTACGTGTTAACGAAGAAAGGTAAATATAGTATTCAACTACAGAAAATACTGTATATAAGGTAATTAACAATACAAAAACCAAAGCCGCCCCTCTTATCAACTTGTACAAGCCATATTTAAACCTAAATGCGTTTAGTTTATTAACAAGTATGTTGAAATTTTCCGTCATTCTGCTTAAAGTTCTTATTTTTCAATCGTTTATTTTTTACACTAATTGTTAATAATTGTGGATAAACGTGTCAAAAAAACAAAAGTAATCTTTTATACTAATTTTTGGTTTCTTCAATTTTTTCATCATATAATTTCGCTTTCCAAAAACCATCGTTAATCTTACGTTTTTTTGATGCCCGTTTATTCACAGGAAATGCACCTGTTAAAAACGTTAGTTCTCTTTTCCTATTCACTATTAACAGTTGTTGAAAAGAAAAGTTATTTTATTACCAAAGAACAATTTAACCTGTAAAATAGTTGTTGAAAACAGGAGAACAAACATGTTTACAGTTTCTGCATAATTGGTAAAAAATAGTAATTAACAATTACCAACAGGATATAATAACTAGTATTAATTTTTAAATTTGTTTAATTATTAATTATAATAGAAGAAGATTGGACATATTACTTGTAGAAGACAACCTATTAAATCAAAAGGTGGTTATATTTAATTTGAAGAAGTATAACTACAACGTTACTGCAGTTACCAACGGACCCGAAGCTATTGAGCAGGTAAAGCAGAACGATTTCGATTTGGTGTTAATGGACATTATGCTGCCCGAAATGGACGGCTATGAAATTACCGCCGCCATAAGAGAGTATGAGAAGGCAAACGCCATTGAAAACCCGGTTCCTATAATTGCCATAACAGCCAATACGCTCGACAACGATCGGGAGCGGTGTTTTAAGGTAGGAATGAATGAGTATTTATCAAAACCCTTTACAGCTGCCCAGCTTATTGAAAAAATACGCATCTTTATTCCCGAATAAGATTTGTGCAGATGGAAGATGGATTAGATATTAGAGGAAATTCATATACGGATACCGAAAAAGAGCTCGACAAGCGTTTGCGCCCCTTGCAATTCGATGATTTCAGCGGACAAAAACAAATTGTTGAAAACCTCGAGATTTTTGTAAAGGCGGCTCTTATGCGTGGCGAAGCTTTGGATCATGTTTTATTACACGGACCTCCGGGACTGGGAAAAACAACCTTATCGAATATTATTGCCAACGAATTGGGAGTTGGTATTAAAATTACTTCCGGACCGGTATTGGATAAACCAGGCGATTTGGCCGGCTTATTAACCAATCTCGAAGAAAACGATGTTTTGTTTATCGACGAAATCCATCGCCTCTCTCCTATTGTTGAGGAATATTTGTATTCGGCTATGGAAGATTTCCGTATCGATATCATGATAGACAAAGGTCCGAGTGCACGTTCGGTACAAATAGAGCTGAATTCGTTTACGCTAATCGGCGCTACTACACGTTCGGGATTATTAACGTCGCCATTGCGGGCACGTTTTGGTATCAATTCGCACCTGGAGTATTATGACGGCGATATTTTAACGCAAATAGTAAAAAGGTCGGCTGGTATACTGAATGTAGAGATAAGCGACGAGGCGGCTCATGAGATAGCTTTCCGGAGCCGTGGCACTCCTCGAATAGTAAATTCATTGCTGCGTCGTGTTCGCGACTTTGCCCAGGTAAAAGGTGATGGTACTATCGATATGGATATTACCCGTCATGCACTGGCTGCTTTAAACATCGATAAATACGGCCTGGACGAAATGGACAACCGTATTTTAAAATCGATTATCGATAAATTTAAAGGCGGACCGGTTGGAATCACAACCATTGCAACGGCTGTTGGCGAAGATGCCGGAACCATTGAAGAAGTGTACGAACCGTTTTTGATTAAAGAAGGTTTTATTAAACGAACACCACGCGGAAGAGAAGTTACCGATTTGGCTTATAAACATTTAGGACGCGTTCGGTACGGCGACTCCCCCAGCCTTTTTTAAGGTTGGAATGATGAATTTCGATTAACGATTTTAGATTTATGATCGGAAAAGAAGTAGACAGTTTCAGTTGATGGATACTTCTAAAATCTACATTCGTTAATCATCATTCGAAATTCTTTATTGTTCGATAAACTTTACTTCGAATAGCATGGGCCACAGCTTTCCGGTAACAAACATGCGGTCGTTTTTGGCATCGTAAGCTATTCCGTTTAACACATCAATTCGATCGTTTGGTTGGTGATACATATCGATCAGACCTTCCAGGTTTATTTCTTCCAATACTTTACCGGTTTTGACATCAATTTTGACAATGTGGTTAGTGGTGTAAATATTGGCGTAAATTATTCCGTCGATGTATTCCAGCTCGTTCAAAACATTCATATTTCCACGGTTATTGGCCACCTGTACAGTTTTAACTATCGAAAAATCATCTGGATTCAACCAGGTTAACACATTGGTTCCATCGCTCATTATCAGGTTGGTACCATCGTTTGTCAATCCCCACCCTTGTTCCGATTTATAGGTAAAACTGTCGATTACTGCAAAGGTTTCCAGGTCGTAAATAAAACCCTTTTTTGCACGGTAGGTAAGCTGGTAAATTTTACCATTTAAAATAGTAATTCCTTCTCCAAAATACTTGTCATTCATGTCGAAAGATTGAAGAGGTTTGCCGGTTTTAATATCGATTTTCATCAGTTTCGAATGGCCGGTTTCACCTGTTCCTTCATACAAATAGCCGTTGTAATATTCCAGTCCCTGGGTGTAGGAAGTTTTTAAATGCGGATATTTTTCAATCACCTGGTAAGTCAGTTGTTTTGGGGCTATATCAGAAATTACATTAATCGTTTTTGTGCGGCTGTTTTTTAGTCCGTCCGTTTTTTCGGCATCTACTTTAAAACTGCTGTTTCCAACCTGATTCAGTTCCACACCGGTAATTTCAAAATCAAGGTCGGTGCTTTCTTTTAATAAGTCGCCTTCGTAATAAACTTTTACCGATTTTAGTTCGCCGTCGCGCAGTTTGGTTTTAATCTCTAAAGTAACTTTATCGCCTGAAGTATATAATTGTTTAGCCGGTTTAATACTTATGCTGCTTACCGGTTTTCGCGGGCGTTTATTCGATTTATTTGAGCACGAAAAAAAGCTCACAAACAAACAAAATATCAGTACTATTGGGAAGAGGTTTCGCTTCATTACACTGTAATTTTTGATTTCAAAGATAAAACATATTGTAAAACGTTGTTTTTGTCTTCTAAATGTATTTTTCAGGTTTGTCAATATACCATTCATAAAAAAAAATATACCATTCACAAAATCATAAGTTCCATTGGAGGTTTCTCATTTTTCATTACCAGATCTATAAATTAACTTGACTTTTATTAAAAATGAAAATTCCATAAAATGAAGAAGTTTCTAATTCTTTTTTTATTTTTTTCCGTCACTTTTCAAGTTGTTTGGTCCAGTTCCCTAACTTCGATTTCGGAAAGTGCGGATAATGTTTATACAGCATTTACCGATAAACTAATAGTTACATCTTCTGACATAGAAGTTATCTGGCCCAAAAGTTTTACGCATGATAATTACTTTCTTTATACAAGAGCATGGACCGAAGAAACAATTGATGGTAAAACAGTACAGATTCAGAATGGTATTTACGATTTTAATAAAAATGCTGCAGGTTTTTCGCTTAAACTTAAAAATCCACAGGGTTACCTTACTTACTATGCAGTAGATACCACATTATTCGATTTAAATAATTTTTGGTCAAAAGACGAAATTACCCCAACAGATACTTCTCGTTGGGGTAACACTGGTTCAGGAACAATAATTTCAGTTAACGGACAAACAGGTGTTGTTCTATTAGATGCCGATGATATAAACGATGCTTCAACATTTAAAAAATTTACAAATCAGGCAGATATTGATAGGCTAGCCAGTACAAGTGGATTTAACAGTGGAGATCAGGATACTACAAATATTCCTGGTTTACAGAAGTTTGTAGAAGATCACTCAACTGGATTTTCTCAGGAAGCAGTGAATAAATTTTGTGATACTATTGTCCAGACTGCTCATGGATTTAGTGTTGGCGACTGGGTAGGATATTCAAATTTTTCTAGATCCTTTATAAAGCCGATTGCAAACGATGCCATTACGGCAGATGTTATTGGCGTTGTTGCGGAAGTAATTGATGCCAATACTTTTAGTTATCAATTTGCTGGAATTTATACAAAAGGATCATGGACTCTTGGTGCCAACTATTTTCTTTCAACCTCTGCTGCAGGAAATGCAATATCCAATCAAACCTATGAACATGGTGATGTACGTTTATTTCTGGGAACAGGAGTAAACAATGGTTTACTTATTGAAATTGCATTGGGCGACGAAATTGATACGACTACTTTTTTTAATCCGGTCACTGGTACTACAGATGATATCGAGCCTGGATCATCAAATCTGTTTAATCAAACACACACTGGAGAGGTTAAAGGAGCGATTGAATTAACTGTTGCGGATAGTGTTATAGATGCTGCAAATTTAAAAGTAATAAACGCACCAAACAGTGGAGACCGATTAACTTTTGATGATTCAGGTAATTTAAATTGGAAAGACGATCTCATACAAAAGGTATTAAACGGATCTTATACAACATCGTTTTCTCATGATGCAAGTGCAGCCAGTATTGGTGCATATACATTAAATACAACTGGCACAGTTACTATATCAATATATAATCTTAAAAGTGGTTATCAGGGAACTATTTTCTTAAGTATTGGAGCGAGTAATCCAAGCTCAGTTACTGTTCAGGGTTATTCTGATTCAGGAGGAACTCTGATATCAAATCAAATTGAATTCAATTCAATATACAATACTGCAAATAAAATGTCGAGTTGCACATATACATGTGTAGATAACGGAACTAATCTGGAATTAATATTACAATATGGTCAGGAACCTTAAAATAGTATTTGGCTTCTTATTAATGAATATTTGTTCATTCGGACAAATTATGAATCACGGGATGTTTTACTACCAGGGAATTGGGGGTGAAAGTGGAGATGTTATTTGTACTGGGGGAACTGTAGCTGACATAAATGTTGATGGTGTAATTTATAGGGTACATACTTTTACTGCTTCTGATACGCTAACTGTTGTTTCCGGGGGAATAATTGAGTATTTGGTCGTTGGTGGCGGCGGTGGAGTTGGTAACAACAATGCAGCAATTGGAGGAGCTGGTGGTGGTGGTGTATTACAGGGCTCTAGCTTGATAGTTAAGGGAAATTATCCCATTACTGTTGGTGCTGGTGGAATAGGTGGTTATCGGGCTACTTCTAGTTCTGCATGGACTCCAGCCGAAACACAAGCGGAGAATAGCTCAATAGGAACAATAATAGTAGCTATTGGAGGTGGCTCAGATGGATCTAATCCTACATTTATGAATGGCGGTTCAGGTGGTGGAGCCACTGTTTATTCAAGTAGTCTTACTAACCATGGAACTGGCATTTCGGGACAAGGATATAATGGCGGTGATGGCTCATTAACTCGACGTTCAGGTGGTGGAGGTGGTGCTGATGAACCTGGTACTACCAAATTGACAACTTCTTATGGCGGTGATGGGGGCAATGGCATCATGAGTGATATTAATGGTATTGCGACTTACTATGGTGGTGGTGGCGGCGGTGCTGGAGATAATGGTACTGCATCAATTGGATATGGTGGACTAGGAGGAGGAGCAGATGGGATATATGGGGTTGCAACATCCGCACAAAACGGCAAGCCAAATACAGGAGGAGGTGCAGGTGGAGCAAGATATGCTACTACTGGCAGGACAGGATCTGGTGGTTCAGGAATAGTAATTATTCGATATCAATTGTGATAATTACAGGTTTAAGCTATTAAACAGTTTTTTTAAATGTGAGAAAATACGATTTGGATTTTTCATAAATGAGCAAAGTAACAAGCTCATCCAAACTGATAAAACAATGAGAAAATTAAGAATTTTGTTAATACTACTAATCCTGTCATCAGGTGCATTTGGTCAGCGGGCATTTAACCAAAGTGTAGTTGTATCAGGAAGTACAGAAACAACAGATCATTCATCGCTGAGCAATTTATCTTTTGATAAGTCAGGACATACAGGTTTTGCCGGATTAGATACATCCAATACTTTTACCAAAAATCAGTTTGTACCCTATACGATTTATGGAGCTTCGTGGAATCGAAATAATTCAGTTCCAACAATGGCTGCTTTGTACGAAAAAATAGAGTTGTTGGATGGTTCTTCGGATAGTTATATAAAAAATATAGTATTAACAGGTAACTCCCTCAATTTTACAGGTGTAGACAGTGCATTTAACAGTATGGTTGGGAACATTGCCAACTTAAGTGTAGCTAACGTATTTACGCAAGATATTAGTGTGCCAACCGAAACTTATGGTTCTTCATGGAATGGAAATAATTCTGTTCCAACCAAAAATGCCCTGTATGATAAAATTGAAAACTTAACTTTAAATATGAGTAGCGGCACTGTTACAAGTATTACTGCTGGCAATGGAATGGATTTTTCAAGTATAACAACCAGCGGCCTGGTAACACTTGGTACACCCTCAACGATTACATCTACTTCGGTAAACAGTGTGACAACGGCAAGTCACTCACATCAAATCGATTTAACGGGTTTAACAATAACAGAAAGTCAGATTAGCGATTTACAAAGCTATTTAACAGAAGAAATTGACAATTCAATCACCAATGAAATTCAGACTATTGATGTATTCCAATTGAACGGTACTGACCTGGAATTAAGTTTAGAAAATGATGGTGAAGCTAAAAAAATAGTCGATTTGAGTGGATTAAGTGGTGATTCATCTTTATGGACAGAAGATACTTACGGAATAGATTATAACAATACTGGTAATGTTGGTATTGGACAAAATTCATTAGAATATACACAATTAATAATAAAGGGAGATAATACAGAAACGGGTCTTTATGTTTCTTCATCAAGCGGAACGGGACTATGGGTTAGTTCATCAGGCGTTGCAGAAGCAGGTTTATTTTTCGCGACTGACACTTATGGAACTGGTGTATCGGCAAATGGTGGAGCAAGAGATTTTATAGCAACTGGTTCAGGTCTTTGGCAGACGAAAGAAAGAACAAGTTCGCCATCAACACCACTTACTGAATATGGAGCATTTTATGGCAAAGATGATGGCAAGTTTTACTACATGAATGATAGTGGAACAGAATACGACCTTACAGACGGTGGTGGAACTGTGAACTATGGAGCAAGCACAGAAATTCCACTTACAAATACTACTGTGGATGGTTTTATATATAATAGTGGTTTTAAATTACACGCAACAGGTACATTGTATGTACCCCATACTGTTCGCGTTAAAGACGCTTATGCAATTGAAAATGAATGGGGAAGCTCAGAATTTGGTGCAGGCGTAAGCGGTCTTTGGGTTCACACAAGTGGGGATTTAATGTTTACCGACAATACGGATGTTGACCATAATCTTTTGGCAACAGGTTCGACTTGGAACTACGGAGTACAAATAGTAACAACAGCTTGGAATGTAGATAACGGATTGAACGCCACAATAACCTTGTCTGCAAATACTTCGATAGCTTTTTCAAACCTTGAAGCAGGAATGACAGGTAACCTTACAGTAAGTAATGCAGCCACAGCTTACACTATAACCTTTACAGGTTACACGGTAGTAATAGCCCCTTATTTAGATTTTACAGGCGATGCAATAACCATGAGTGGTAACAGCACAATAGATATATTGAGTTGGTATTATGATGGCACACGAATAATTGTAAACGGAACACTGGATTACCAATAATGAAACGAATACTATACATATTGATTTTTCTGGTTTTACACCAAGGAGTAACAGGGCAAAACTTTTACTGGTCACACCGTGCGCCCGATGAGGCAGAACCCGTAGGATATACAAGTGTGAGCTACGGAAGTATAATAAACGATGCGATATATAGGACAGATCCTATTGTAGATGCTATAACAATTCCGAGTGGAACTGATTTAGTAATATTGAGTTTGTACGAATATCATGGCGAACCGATAACTGGCGCACCTACAATAAGCAATAATACTTTAACTGAAACATTGCGCCCCGAAAGTGTTTTAGATGCGTTTTCTGCCATACAGGAAATGCACTCGTATTATATAATTAATCCGACAACAGGTTCTCAAACCTTGACTATTCCAAAACCTACGCCATCAAATCAGCGTTATCAGTTGACATTTTTTGAAACCGAGGGCGAGTTTGAATATTTAGGTGCAGATACCAGTAACCATCTTAGCGATACGATAGGTAAGGCAGTAGTGATACAGAATAACGTTACCAATCTGGTCTATTTTTCTGTATTGGCAGTGCGTAATTACGATTTGCCACGCTACTCTATAACAGACATTTCTCAAACTTATAACAATATAAACGAGGGTGTTGGTGGTGGAGTTATAGGTTTTGAGAATGGCTATAAAATAGTAGATGCTACTCAGAGTACATCGTTAATCCAAAAAGTAAAAGCAATCGACCATTTTCAGCATTTGTGTCAGTATATAATATTCAAAGTGAATGCACCATAAAAACATATAAAACGATGATACTAAGTGCAGGCCCATATAAAAGCTTTATATCCAGAAAAGGCGGATTCATAACAGGTAATAAACCTGAAGTACTTGAAAAAACATTAAAGATAATGGACTCGACTAAGCAATTTGGATATATCAACTTAGCATGTGCTTTTGGAACGGTACTTTTAGTAAAAATGCTTCCCGTTAATGGATATTACTGCAAAACAATAATATGACAATAGAGGAAATTAATCACATTTAAGTTGATCTAGATAGTATTACAATTTCAAATACTGGAAACAGTAAAATAGATTTAAATGGCACAAACAGTACTTCTGATTCTACTTATGGCGAATATGACGGATTTGCAGCGAAAGTTAATTTACCTGCTAGAGGAGTGACAATAAATTAAAACTTTAAATATGAAACACCTGATAACAACACTATTAATCCTCCTCTCGCTTAACCTTTTCGGGCAGGAAGGAGGAACCGATCAGATAATGGTTAAAACCAATTATCTGCAAATAGATAGTTTAAAAGAAATTGCGCCATCGATAGTAAAGGTTCTCATTGTTGATGATAACAGCGCGGTGGGTTATACCACCAATCTTCCCGGTGGAGAGTCGTTGTGGAATAACAATGGTGGTTACATAACTTATTTGGGAGGCAATGTTGCTGTTGGAGACTCCTTAAACAACAAAAACCTCCATGTTTTTGGTAATATTTATTCGCACGAGGTTCGGGTACGGCTCGATATCCCGGCTCCCGACTATGTCTTTGAAAACGATTATCAGCTTTTGTCGCTTTCAGAACTTCAAAATTACCTGGAAAAGAATAAACACCTTCCGGAAATTCCTTCGGCAAAAGAAATGGAAAAAGAAGGCGTCGATCTTTCAGAAATAAATATGCTTTTGCTGAAAAAAGTGGAGGAGTTGACCTTATATGTATTGGAACAGCAGAAGCAAATTGAAGCATTAAAAAGGGAGATCAGTGAGAAGTTTTAGTTTACAGTTTGATTAACAAAAAACATGTAAGCTTTAATGGGAATAACAACCCGGCAAAAGAAAAAAATTCCGCATCAGCCTGAAATGACTAACAGTTGACCGGAAATCATTATGGCTCACAAAAGAATGATACACGGTCATTCCGATTTGATTACAGAGCACCAGGGAATGGTAAACGGTCCTTAAGAAATGATTAACCGTCGTTCAGTAATGACTTGAGGTCATTGATAACCGAACTGAATAATATAATCAACCATATTGAACAACTAAATACAAAAAACATGAGCAAAGAAATCGATCAATTACTTACAAAATCAGGAACCGCAATAAATAATAGTTTGCAAAACACTAAACTTCAACCTTTGCTAGCTGAATTTGGCTATACAGCAGAAAAACTTACAGAAGGTAAGGCTTTATTGGACACTGCCACTTCCTTAAACATTACCCAGGCCAAGGAAACGGGTGAAAAAGTGCAAGCTACTGCTACACTTGATGAAAAAAGGGAATTAGCGAACCGCGAATACATAAAATATGTAAAAATTGCCCGGATTGCCTTTACAGATGAACCAGGCATATGGAAATCACTTGGTTTGGCCGGAGAACGTAAAGGATCTATTTCAGGGTGGATCAGTCAGGCACGTCAATTTTATTCCAACCTGATGGCGAATACGGATTGGATGACAAAAATGAATACTTACGGTATTACAATCGAAAAACTTCAGGCAGGCGAGGAATTGTTGCAGGAAGTGGAAGAAGCCCAAAACCAACAAAAAACAGAAATGGGCGAAGCCCAGGAAGCTACCCGGTTACGTGATGAGGCAGCAGATATTTTGCAGGATTGGTACTCTGATTTTATTGCTATCGCTCGTATTGCACTCGAAGATAATCCACAGTATTTGGAAATGCTTGGGATTGTGAAAAAATAAAAAGTGATTTGAATAGTATGAAACTGAAAATAAAATTATTGTTCAATGTTTTGGTGTTTTTTGTAGTTCAAAGTTATGCGCAACAGGATTCACCACAAACGAAGACAATGGAAGTTGAAGTTGACTCTATTTTGGAAACGGCAAGTTTTGGAATACAGGCTTTAACTGCAGAGACAGGTCTAAGTTCTGATATAATTCCGCCATCACCTGAAATAGAAATGATTAACAAATTCACGGATTATCCTGTTAATACACAAACTGGACTTCCGGAAGTTAATGTACCTCTTTATGAAGTTGTGTGTGGCGATTTAAAACTTCCAATATCTATCAGTTATCATGCTTCCGGAAGAAAGACCTATGACCGAAACGGCCCGATTGGTCTGCATTGGGTGTTAAATACAGGAGGATTAGTAAGTAGAACAGTATATGGTATTCGCGATGATGATGTTTGGAAATTTCCATCTCCATTTCCAATTGTTGAAACTCTGACAGTCCAGGATGATTTCGATTTTTTGGCCGGAGTTAATCAATCGCTTGGAGTAGTTACAAAGTACGATACAGAATATGACATTTTTTCCTATTCGTATAATGGCGGTTCAGGAAATTTTATCTTGAAAGACATTAACAATAACAAAGTCCCTGAAGTTATCCCCAATAAAAAAATACAGATAAATGTACACCAAGCAACACCTCCGGCTTCTACTTCTTATTATTTTGATTACATCGAAATGTTAGATGAATTTGGGGTATACTATCGTTTCGGGAAATCCATTATATCAGGAGAAAGTAACCGGGAAACATCAGGTAATGCCACAACCGCATGGTTTATTTCTGAGATCATATCAGCGAATAAACAAGATACCATCCATTTTAAATACACAACTACAGGAAAAGTAAGAAGAACATATCCGCAACAAATAAAATTAAGAGATGATCATCGTTATGTTAATTCTCACAAATCAGAAACTTTTGCTGACAAAAGTGATACTGAAGTTACATTTTCAACGAGTTATGGTTCAGCCCGTATCAGTGAAATTATATTCAATAATGGAAGAGTACATTTTACATTGAACGGAAGTACAGATATTATTGATAAAATGGGTGTTTATCATGAGAATGAATTGATTAGAACCATTGAGTTTCCTAAAACATTGTTAGACGCTCCGGTTGGATTAAGCACGTTTGATGCATCTCAGGCATTAATCTATAAACTTGATAATGTACTGTTTAAGGACAAAAGTGGGACAACAGTAAAGCAATATGAATTTGATTACTATCCTTCAACAAAGTTCAACGTAAGGCAATCAGATTGGTGGGGCTATTACAACAGGGCAAGTTCAACATCGTACAGAATACCGGTGTTCGATAATATACCCTGGGTTGGAACTAATGGGTTGCCTTCAACAATAAGTATAGGAAACAGTGCTGCAGACCGAATCCCTGACTTAACAGGTATGCAATCAGGTATGCTGAAGAGTGTTACATACCCTACCGGAGGGCAAACAGAATTTATTTATGAGCATAATTATTACAAAACAGCATTAAGTCAGGAGGTAAAAAAGTGTGGAGGGCTTCGAATTGCACAGAAGAAAATCACGGATAATTCAGGGAAAACAATAATAAAAACATATAAATACGGCACAAATGAATGTGGCTATGGGATAATAAATAATGAGCCGGGTATTGGAATGATAGGATATGAAAACACAGTGGTAGGTCTTTTAAACTGGGATGGTTGGTGTAGGGTGTATCCAGCTCAGGAGCTTGAGTTATACAGAGAGCGATATTATTTTTCTGATATTCTTCCACAGTACAGTATATATTTCGACCGACCGGTTATCTACCCGGAAGTTACAGAATACGATGGTGAGATAGGGAATAATAATGGTAAAATTATATACAGTTATGAATCTTTAAAACAGTATTTTGCAGAGTTGCCCTATAGTTGTACAGATTGTTCCATTTCCAGAAAATACGTAAGAAAGTTTGATTATTGGAGAATGAACCAATTGAAGGAGAAAGTAATATTTGACAAGAATGGAAATAAAATAAGAAAAGAGATTTACAAGTACACTTCAAAACCCAAAGAGGAAATTACAGGCATGCATTTGGAACAAATTTATGTTTATCCGAATTTTGATAAAGAAGAATGCGCTTCAACTTTTCCTCATCCTATATTTTCCTTCAACGATTATACCGTTTCTTCCGGGGTAAAATTGTTGAGTTCTCAAACTGAAATAATGTATTATGGAGCAAATGATTCAATCGAAGCCAAAACAAACTACACATATAACGACAATCAGTTATTAAGTAAAACGGAAAAAATAGATAATAATGGTAATTTGATAACAACTTATTATTATCCCGATGATTACAATGCAGAGCAAAATTTTTCAGTTTTAAGAGATTCCGTGAAAAATATTGTTGGAAAGCCAATTGACACAAGAACATATAAAGGTACTGACCTTATAGCTGGAACCCAAACCAAATATAACGATTACGGGCAGCCCATTGAGGTTTTTCAAATGGAAAGACAAGAAGGTGATCCGGATATCCCTATTGATATAAATAATCCCTATACCTTTATTCAAAAAGCAGATTACAGCTACAATACCAATAAAAGATTGCAAGAGGCTGCCCCAGTAGACAATATTAAAACCATCTTCATCTGGGGATACAATGCAAACTATCCTGTTGCTAAAATAGATAACATTTCAGCGGGTAGTTTATCATCCGTTATTTTAAATATAGAAAATCATTCATTTACGTGTAGTAATGTATTTGCTGATATTCAAACCGATGTAAATTACCTTAGATTACAATTATCCGACTATGTCAATAATTCTGACTATAAGGTAAGCTTTTACACTTACAAACCCCTTGTAGGCATGACTTCCGAAACCGGCCCAGATGGCCGCACTACCTATTACGAATACGATGATTTTGGCCGGTTGAAGTTGGTTCGAAATCATACGGGAGAAATAACCAATAAATACCACTATCAGCATGGAACGGATCAATAAAAAAATATATCTCCTGCTATTCACATGGTTGGTATTCCATTCGGTTAATGCGCAACAATATTTTCAGTGGACAACAAAATTAGGTGGTTTTTCAGATGATTATGTAAACAGTATTGTTTGTCCGATGAAAGATAAAATATATGCAGCCGGAGGATTTGTCGATACCATTTATTCGGATGGAGAGATGGCGACTGGTTATGGTATGCGCGATATTTATCTGGCATGTTATAATTCGAACGGAACAACGGATTGGATTAAAACACTTGGAGGAAAGGAGGCCGATAATGTTACCCGTTTGGCCGTTGGTGAGAAGTGTATTTATATGGTTGGCGTATTAAAGGGAGAAGCTAAACAAAACAAAAAAAGCTTTGCCGGAGACGGACAATCACTTTTTATTGCATCGTGGTCGTTTAACGGGAAAATAAACTGGTTAAAACGATTTGATTATGAAGGTGTGGTTACCATAGATGCCTTGGAAGTCAGCCCTGAAGGGAAACTGATTACAGGAGGAATGTTGCAGGGAAGCTTGACAATTAATGATGAAAAATTTGGTTATTCGGACAAAAAACGGGCTTATGTTCTGCAGTTAACAGAAGAGGGAAATCCCGAAAAACATTTTTTATCTGACGGAACAGGAGAGCATCGTCTGGTATCGGTTACTTTAGATAAAGATAACAATGGGTATTATTTATTTAGCACTACCGGAGAGTTCTCCTTTGGTAACAACACACAAAAATATGCTGATTCAAATGGTAAAGACGGACTTTTTCTTACCAAAGCAAAAGACCTAAATAATTCCGATTGGGTTAAGTTTTTTGATGTTAAAGACTACGCTGAAGGAGTTGGGGTGGTGAACTCTTCAAAAAACCTGTTCGTTACCATAAATTTTAGAAAAGAAATAAGCACACAGGATACAACATTAACAACAAATTCGAGACAGGCTGTAGCGTTATTCGCATACAATTTTAAAGGTGACCCGTTGTGGGGAGAGGTAATAAACGGTTCATCGCGTTGCCGTGCCATGGATGTAATGTGTAACATGGCCGGCAACGTTCTGGTAACAGGGTATTATGATCTGGCTTATGAAGTTGGGCAAACAACTGTAGAAGCCAATAATCTCGAGGGGAGTATTTTTCTGCTCCAATTCGATGAGCACGGGCAGGTTGTTTGGCATAACGAACCTGGCGACAATGCCCCAAATTTTAGTAAATCGTTTACCCTTAGCCGCGATGGAGACATACTATTGGCCGGAGGATTTAAAGGAGAGTTAGAGCTTGAAGGGAAAAAATTAGTATCGGAAGGAAGTACGGACATTTTTATTGCCCGGTATTTTAACTGCGATCAGCTGGAAACAAAAATTCTCGATCCGGGGCCGATTTGTAGTGGTGGAACGTTAGAGTTAAGTACATCCGGTTCCTTTGTGTCGTATGTATGGAACAATTCGGAGTGGAGCAACACGTATACGATCCATGAGCCGGGAACTTATGTAGTAGCAGCCTACAATGAACTTGGTTGTGCTGCGAACGATACAATCGTAATTACGGAAGCTGAATCAGAACAATTGGGATTACCCAAAGAACTGGAACTATATCCCGGAAAACAAGAGGTACTGGAAGCCAATGCCGGATTTTTTGTTTACGATTGGATGGATGGGACAAAAGGCCGTTCGCGTATTATTGATTACGATTCGTCGGCAGATTCTGTTCTTTATATTTTAAATGCAACAACACTTAGTGGTTGTGACATTGCAGATACAACTCTGGTTATTTTCTATACTGACGGTGCAGGACCCGAACTTATGGACGGAGAAGGACTGATCGTTTATCCAAATCCGGTAAACGACGATCTTTTTTGGTCGTACAGTAGTGCAAAGGAAGAAATTAAAGTACTACTGATAAACGAAAAAGGAGAGACTATTCTTCAAAAAAAGCTACTCGACTATTTGCCCAATACACAACAAAAAATTGATATGAGGATGTTGTCGTCAGGGAACTACCTTTTAACACTTTCTTTTCACGAACGAACGATTTCTAAAAAGATTATAAAACGATAAATCAGCTCAAACATAACCGGATAATACAAGAATATGCAAAGGTCAAAACAAAATAGAGTTAGCTTAAAAGGAATAATGACAAGTGTGCTGCTGGGTTTTGTTTGTCAGTTTGCACATGCACAATACCTCGAAGACTCGAATATTTACGATATTCCCGACAGCCTCGAAATTGTTCATTGCAAAGAGGTAAGGTTAACTCCGGGTTTTTGGGCTAAATCGGGTTCCGATATTCATGTTTATACCGATAGCACTTTAATTTGTTTTGATCCGGAAGAAGGTGAAATAGCGCAGGAAATAAATTTCGATGCCCTAAAAGGACATAACTATGTTTATACGGTTGTAATGCGCGAAGCCGAGACGGATGAAAGTAGTTTAGGAAGCAGGGAAAGAATCGAAACCATTGACTATTTCGATGGTTTGGGGCGACCTCTGCAGTCAATTACCATACAAGGATCGCCTTTGAATAAAGATATTATTCGACCTGTTGAATACGATGAGTTTGGAAGAGAAAAATATAAATATTTACCTTATGTTGCCGAAAACAATACCGGAGCGTATGCTGAAAATGCAACTACAGCAAGTACTAATTTTTATGGTAGCGAAATTCCAGGAAAGGAAAGCGATACTAGCCCTTTTGCAGAGATTCTTTTTGATGGTTCACCATTAAATAGGGTTACCGGTGAACATGGTGTTGGTGAAAATTTTCATGCCCACCCAACCAATATTAAGTATTTAACCAATACCCAGGCAATAAAAAACTGGTCCGTTTCCGGGAATCCGGCAGTTTTTTCGTCCAACGATTTTTTGGAGCATCAGCTGTATTTAACCGAATTTACCGATGAAGAGGGAAATAAAACACGCGAGTATAAAGATAAACTTGGCCGTGTGGTTTGTAAAGCTGCCCGCGATGATGGTACCTGGTTGAACACGCATTACATTTACGATGATTTTGGTTTATTACGTTGTGTTGTACCTCCAAAAGCAACAGGACCCTCCGATTCAGAACTTTGTTACTACTACCAGTACGACTATCGTAAAAGAATGATTGTAAAAGATCTGCCCGGGGCCGAACCTGTTTACATGGTTTACGATGCACGCGATCGACTGGTAATGGTACAGGATGGTAATAACCGTAGTGCTAAAAAACCGATCTGGCAATTTACTGAATACGATAATTTTAACCGCCCGATTCGAACAGGATTAGTGGAATCCCTGCATACGCACGATAAAGTAATCGAAAAGTTTAAAGAAGTTGTACAATTTGCAGCCGCGAAGTACTCCGTAACAGAAATACTTACAGAAACCAGGTATGATGATTACGAATCCGGTCTTGCTATTGCTTATCAATTTTCAAACTATAACGATGGAGGTTTACCCGTAGAAAAATCTGATTCAACAAATGGTTTGGTAACCCAAACCATCAACCATGTGTTACAAAACGACGATGACAACATTGCCAGTACCACGCTTAAAAGCGTCATCTACTACGACCGTTATGCACGTGCATCGCGGATAATATCCGACAACCATTTTGGAGGTATCGATGTAGTGGACAATAGTTACAATTTTGCCGGTGAAATTGTAGAAACCTTATTACGCCATGATGACGGTATTGGAGATAGTATTATTGCTATACTTACTCAGTACGATTACGATCATCAGGGACGAATAATTTCCGAAACCGTTCAGATTAACAACCAAAAACCGATTATTGTGGCCGCCTACGATTATAACGAGCTGGGTGAACAAATTGGTAAATACCTGCACGGGAATCCTTCGTCGAGTGTTTTTAACCAAAAAGTGGATTATACCTACAACATAAAAGGCTGGTTGCGCCAAATAAACGAGGGTAACCTGGATAACGACAACGATTTATTTGCTCTTGATCTGGAGTATGCCACCGGAGGTTATTTTAACGGGAATATTGCCAAAATGAGCTGGCAAAACGAGGGAGAAGAGTTAAAAGGTTACAGCTTTAGCTACGATAATCTGAACCGCTTGTTAACAGCAAACTACGGCGAAACTGCAGATTTAAACACCAACACCGGGCTTTATAATACTGCCTACGATTACGATGCCAATGGAAATATGCTATGGCTAAACCGAATAAAAAACGGAGCGCCAATTGATGAACTGGTTTACGATTACGGAACGGGTAACCAGCTAATAACTGTAAACGAACAAGTGCCAAACGATACAGCAGGTTACCTTGCAGGAGCACTGGCTTACGATTACGATGCCAATGGAAACATGGTGTTTGATCCTTCGAAAAACAGTGCAGTTACCTACAACCGTTTAAACTTGCCGCAAAAAGTTGTTTTTGAAAATAACGATAACCTGCGTTACATATACAATGCAGGCGGAACAAAACTACGTAAAGCCATTGCCGACGAGTTTGGAAATGTAAACAAACATTTTGATTATATAGGGCCCTTTATTTATGAAAATAACGAATTAAAGGCTATTTTTACCAGTGCCGGGCGGGCGGTTCCCATTAGCCAAAACGGCGAAGTTCTTTACCAGTTTGAATACAACCTGCAAGACCACCTGGGGAATACACGTGTGGTATTTAGCGGAAACAGCAATGGCCGGCCCGAAGTGTTACAGCTTAGCGAATACTACCCCTTTGGTATGATAATGAATCAGCAAAACAGCTTTGCCGATGGTATATTGGCCAATAAATACCTCTACAACGGGAAAGAGCTACAGGATGATGATATTGGCGGCAGTAAGCTGGATTGGTATGATTATGGTGCTCGGTTTTATGACCCAAGTCTGGGGAGGTTTCATAGTGTTGACCCATTAACTGAAGATTACTATTCTTGGACTCCATATCACTATGTTCACAATAATCCAATTCTTTTGATTGATCCGACCGGTATGGGGGCTGACTGGTTTGAAAATGAATTGACAGGGGATGTTTACTATAACAGTAGTATGAAAAAGGGAGATGAAGGTACCGGGGCAATGAAAGGTGATGGATGGAAACACATGGGAGAGAATGGTATGTTCGGCACTGATGATAATACAGTAATTGAAGCCAATAAATCTTTAGCAACCGATTTTAAAACTACCGGAAAGGAATTCACTACTGAAGCTTCATTTAGAGGAGAAAATGCTAAAGGTTTTATGAAGGGACAAGGATATGAATTTAAACCTACCCAGCAAATACAGTATGAGGCAAATTCGTGGATTGGTATTCCACTACAAGGAAGACCAAGCTTAACAATTAATATAGGTCTAGATATTTATATAACGGAAAAATCAAGTTACATATCACAAAAAGCAGTTGAAACGTCAACAATTCCAATAAGTAAAACTATATCCGGGCGTGATAAAATATTTCTTGAAACGGTGAATAGATTTCAAATTAGTTATAGTAATGATCGAACTTCAATAGCTATATCAAGATTTAATTCGCATATGGAAAAGGGACTTGGTAACCGAAATTCAAAAGGTCGGATAATTTATAATAGTAGTAAGCAATACACAGGTAATAATAAGCTTATTAACGAATTTATGGAAGGTAATATTAGATGATTTCAAGATTTTTAATTATTGTTCTACTATCAATATTATTTAGTTCTTGTCTTGATAGTATTATAGGAGGAAGGTATGTGAAGTCGATTAAGATTGCACAACGAGGTATCGAGGAGTGTTATCAAATCGATGGGTTGTTTAATCAGTTTCCTAAGTCAATCTCGTACAAATCTTTTATAAGAATCAAATCATGCATCCCAGCTAAGACTTTTGATCCAGAGAGTGTCTATTCTGCATATTTATTGCTCTTTTTAGAAATGGAAGAGGATTATGAAGAATTCTATCCGGACACATTTTTATATAAGACTAAGTATGATAGATTAAACTTCATTTTGGACGATTCTTTTTCTTATTACCAATATACCGATACCTTAAAAACTCGTAATGTTGTTCAACCAGATGCTTATCCAATACCATATTTTGAGCGTCATGATTTTGGATTGGGTTTTGAAAGAATTGATTTAAGAGGCTCAGGAGTTACCCTTGTAAGAGATAGGCATAATGTTCCAGAAGATTTAGAAGTTTTTGTTTTTAAAGCAGGATATGGGAATTTCTGGGAAATAGAATTTGAGCAAGATCGCCCTGATACCCTTGGAAATTGGAAAAATGGTTACTCCAGTGGAATTGCCATTTCGAAAGAACTTAATATGGCTATTTATTGGATGATGGCTTGGTAAAAATGCCTCGCTACCACAAGATTTTAGCGTATGGTTTAACGAGTACAGTTATTCGAAAAATTAGTACGGCAGCTTTAAATCCTTTAATAAGTCAAACCTACTTCTCCCACGAAAAAAATAACAGTCCGCCAGTAGTAAATCATTCCCGGTCATCCGGGAATTAGTGCTGGCCATCCGGGAATCAATGCCGGTCGCCGGGAAATCGTTCCCGGTCACTCAGTAATTAAAAAAGGTTGCCTGGGAGTGATTGAAGGTCACTCAGAAATGATTGCCGCTCATCCGCAAATTAGTCCGGGGCATAAAGAAATGACTGCTGCCCTATTGGAAGTGATACCTGCTTACCAGGGAATTGGTTAAGGGCAGGCAGAAGTACTTCGCTGCTTTCCCGCTTTCATCGCCGCTCCCGCACGAATCCTTTCGCGTGGTTAAGAGTAAAACCAACAGTTTAACTTCTTAATCTATTTCTCCGGGTTTGGTAATGCAATAAATAAGCCCGTTTTGTTTTTTCATTTAGAAACGAACGTTGGGTTAGTTCTTCCACCATGGGTTGCAATTGGGTGTAAGCAGCCAGTATTTTATCACTTCTTATTTGCTTAATCTCAAATCTTTTTGCCAGTTCCCGGAAATCATCTAATCCGGGATGATGATTTTTTTCCATTGCTTCCGACTGAAATGCGTCGCTAAACAAGCCCTCGCTCAGGGCAAAATCCGAATCATCTACATGAATTCGTGTGTTCAAAAGGTCGTAGGCCGGGCTTAGCACATAATCGCCGGCCGATGTTTCCAATAATGAGAAGTTCTTTAGGTGCGCATCACCGTTCGAAAAAAGGTAGTTAAAAACAATCAGCGAAAACAACTTTTCAATCTCCACCCGCCAGGCAGAGGCATATTTTTTTAATAATTCTCCCAGAGCTTCATAGCTGTAATCGTATTTAAAATTCGGCCCTTCGTTTTCTTCTGTTTTGCCTGCAAGGGTGGCAAAATCTTCTTTCCCCCATTTCGAACCGTCTTTTTTTACATCAAATCTTTTGGTAATATAGGCAGGTTCGCCGTTATTAAAAAAGATCATCGCATTATCGGCTGTTTGTAACCCATACACTTGTTGGGCAATTTGCATGGTTAAATGTTCGTTGGCCGGAACCTGGTCGGTGTTTTTTAAATCTATGGGGATTGGCTTTAAAATGTAGGTGCCTTGCTCTCCCTTTTCGGTCAGCCGAAGTTTGTTTTTGTCGAGCAGCAAGGATATTTTTTCCTGCACTCCCGAAATGGAAATACGCTTCCGGTTTTCAATAAATTTTTCGGTATCTTCCTCATTGCTTCGAGGTGGGGCATAGGGTAAAATGTGGTTCACTTTTTTGCCTGCAAAAACCTTTCGCAGGCAGGTGGTGCTGTAGGTGTTAAATCCTTCAGCCAGTGTTCCCGGGCAGTATTTGATTTTAGGTAAACTCATTTTGTAATCTCTGAAACGGTTATGGCACCAATGGTATCGGTTTGGGCAGTAGCCAGCAATAACCCAAAATAATCATGCTCGTCAATCTTCAGATGACGGGACTGTAATTGCCTGTTCACTCCTTCCGATAACATATTAAAGAAAAAAGGGAACAAGCAGTTCGATTTGTAAATCTTCTGGCTTTTGGGCATCGTCAGACTGATTGGTGGAAGATCTTTATCAGCGAACCAGGTATCATCATACCTGAATTCATAATCGTTGGTAGAGTGTTGGGTGAGAACTCCAACCAATTGTCCGTTTCTGAATACCTTCGCTTTTCGCATGGTTTAAAGTTTTGGTTGCTTTACTTCAAGTTTTATTTCCATGCCCAATACATTGGCAATTTTGTTGAGAATCTCAATAGTTGGATTAGCCTGGCCGCGTTCTATTTTATAAAGTGTATTGACACTTATTTCGGCCATTTCTGCAAGGTCGGGTTGTGTAATCCGAAGTGTTTTCCTCCTTGCTTTTATTTGCTCACCAATTTCTAAAACTGACATTATAATATGATTTTGTAGTAAAGTTAGTTCATTAGATTTATAAAAGCAACAAATATCACATTTTAATGTGATTTACTGGCAATAGTGAATGATGTATTTGAAATATTATTCGTTAATCATATTTTAATGTGATTAATGGGGCTGGAAATTATATCAGATTCAACATAAGTTCTTTTGCATGGTTATTCTTTAATTATTAACAAAATTAATTTTAGAAATAATTACAACATATGAAGGCTTGATACAGAATTAATTACTATATTTAACAGTAGTTAGTCTATACTAATTTTCATGAGCCGAAAACACATATCTCATACCCGATAAAAGTAGAAGTTTACAGTAAACAATGTAACCAGATACATGCCTGAATAAACGGCTAAGTAGCCATGGATGAAGATAAGAATCGTGATCTTTCATAAGTATTATAAAAAATAAGAAAAATGGAAAAATCTAAACTTTTTATTGTAATCGTTTTAATTGTATTTGCCTTAATTGATGTAAATGGCAAAACGTATTCAAATGGTAAATTTCCGGAATTTAAAATGGAACCGGAGAATCAATTAAAACCGGATGACTTAATAAGCAGGGAGCTGCTGGCTAGTATTGAAGCGTATATTGCGGTGGCAGACACTTTGTTTCCTAAGGATAGCCCGGTAATTTACTCAGCTTATTTTTTTGAAAAGGAAGGGAAAAACTATTTCTCGATATGGGGAAATTATTTATTGCCTTATTACATTGAATCGCACAATCCAACAAAAACTTTTGACTATACCCTCTTTACCATTAATAACAAGAATGTTGTTCTGATTAATAGTAAGGATTACGATCAACCAAAACTGTACAAACTGGATTCAGCCATAACCGGAAAAGATAAGGTAGATAAGATTAAAAGGAAAGAATATTCATACGATGGACACAGTTTCCCAAAAACATTTGAGTATTATTTGGAGAACAATGAATACATCATATCTGAGATAAATTCGATGTATTTTGATTTTTTAGGAGAAGATTTTATGAAATACGGGAAATTGTTAAAAGAGAATAAATAAAAGATTGTTACTCTTAATTTGACAATCATAAAATAGATCAGACAAAGATCTTTCGTTCGCATTCTTTATACCCAGACGGTTTATCTGTCATTTAAAATCAAACCATAATCCTACCTACACATGCAACGCATAATAATCACCACCGCACGTTACTCAGAGCTTGTTAATACTCAGACTATTGTTTACTGTAAAGCAGAAGGAAGTTATACCCGGCTTGTACTTGAAAATAATAAACAGATACTTATTTCAAGAAATTTATCGTGGTTAGAAAATTTTATTGAATCATCTTTATTCATAAGGCCTCACAGATCTTTTCTTGTTAATCTCGGATATATTAACAGGGTTTTTGTTAATGAAGGGAAAATAGGTCTTACTAAAGGTGTTGATATTCCTGTTTCAAGGTATAAATCAAAGCAGGTCCTTGAAGCTCTTCATAAATTTTGTCTTGAATAAATATTTCTTTTCAATTGTTTAGAGTTAAGGATAAACAGGTTTATAAGTAATATTTAATCCTTCCAATTTAAGTTTATCTTTGCCTAAAAATTCAACAATTGAATCCTTTTAAGAAATTAGCAAGCGATACGGCTATTTACGGGGTTAGCAGCATTGTGGGCCGCTTTTTAAACTGGTGGCTTGTACCCTATTATTCGTTTATGTTTTTGCCCGGCGAATACGGTGTGGTAACCAACATGTACGCGTATGTGGCATTTTTACTGGTTTTACTCACCTACGGAATGGAAACCTCCTATTTCCGTTTTGCCTCAAAAAGCGAAAACCCCGAAAAGGTGTATTCCACATCGATGGTATCCTTGTTTTTTACCACTTTTTCGTTTGTATTGCTGGCAGCAGCTTTCCGACACGAAATAGCTGGCTGGATTCAGTATCCCGATCATCCGGAGTATATTTTGTGGTTTGCCATAATATTGGGTGTCGATGCGTTTACAGCTATTCCTTTTGCACGGCTCCGTTTAAAGAATCGACCCATAAAATTTGCCTTTATTAAACTGGTAAATATTGGTTTTAACATTGGTTTTAACCTGTTCTTTATTTCCTTGTGCCCGAGGATCTTAGCCAATAATCCCGATTCAATAATTTCAACCGTTTATTCAGCAGATATCGGCGTAGGTTATGTGTTTATTTCCAATTTACTGGCATCGTTGATTACTTTGGTTTTACTGCTTCCCGAGATATTTAGAATCTCGTTTCAGTTTGACAAGAAGTTGCTGAAACAAATGTTGAGTTATGGTTTCCCTATTCTGATCGTTGGATTAACGGGAATGATCAACCAGAATATCGATAAAGTACTGATTCCGTTTTTGGTACCTGATAATCAGGATCCGATGTTTCAGCTCGGCATTTACGGTGCCAATTACAAACTGGCAGTGCTGATGAATATGTTTATTCAGGCGTTCCGTTATGCTTTCGAACCTTTCTTTTTTGCCCGCGAAGGATCAAAAGACGACCCAAAAATATATGCCGTTGTAATGAAATACTTTGTCATTTTCGGACTTGTTATTTTCATAGGAATGGTATTGTTTATCGATGTGATAAAAGTGATTGTCGACTCACAGTACCACGAGGGATTAAAAGTGGTGCCACTTGTGTTAATGGCCAATCTTTTTTATGGTATGTATTTTACGCTGTCGTTGTGGTATAAGCTAACCGACAAAACGCGCTACGGCGCTTATATGGCTTTAATTGGTGCCACAATAACCCTGGTTTTAAACCTTGCTTTGGTTCCGGTGATAGGTTATATGGGATCGGCAATTGCAGTGTTTGTCTGCTTTTTGGTGATGCTGCTTCTCTCCTATTTTTTGGGGCAAAAACATTTTCCTGTGCCATACGATCTTAAACGCATTGGCAGTTATTTTTTGGCGGCAATGGTAATTGTGAGCATCGCTCAATTTACACTCGATTTACAGGTAATAATTAAATATTCCATCAACATAGTTTTATCACTGGCATTTATTGCACTTGTTTTTAAATGGGAAATAAATGAGCTTAAGCGATTTATTCCCTTTATAAATAAGTCATAATAATCAGAATATTAGGTTATTACTAAAGGTAAAATCTACTAATGTTATCCTCTCGTGCAACAAATATTAGGAATAAATGAAATAAATATCAAAAAGTATTAATTTTGTGCAAATGAAGAATTTAGAGGGAAAAGTAATAGCATTGGCAAGCGATCATGCCGGTTTTGCTAAAAAGCAGGTGATTATAAAATTTTTGAGCGATAACAATATTGCTTTCAAAGATTTTGGATGTTACACCGAAGAAAGCGTAGACTACCCTATTTATGCCCATAAAATGGGTGAAGCGATTGAAAGCGGTGAATACGAAATTGGTATAACATTTTGCGGAAGTGGACAGGGAATTAGTATTGCCGCAAACAAGCATCAGGGCGTACGTTCGGCAGTTTGCTGGACAGAAGAAATTGCTGCACTGGCGCGTCAGCACAACAATGCAAATGTGTGTGCAGTGCCCGGTCGTTTTGTGAGTGATGAAGAAGCCATTGCTATTGTTACAACTTTTCTGAATGAAGATTTTGAAGGCGGACGACACGCCAAGCGAGTAGATCAGATTCCTCTTGAGAAATAAATGACAGCGCAAAAAAATATATTTCTGAAGGATTCAAAAATTGCTTTCGATAAAAAACACCGGAAGACCTTAAATTTTAATATTTCGAAATACGATGAAGCCGTTGCCAAAGGCAAACTTCGTTACCGAAATATGGATTTGGCGAAACACCGTGCTTCTTATCTCAAAAAGAAAGTAGTTTCCAATCTTGCGCACTATCTCGAAACATTTGAAACAAATGCCAAAACCAACGGAATTGATGTGGTTTGGGCACGCGACAGCAAAGAAGCTGTTTCGGAAATCATAAAAATTCTGAATGAGAACGAGGCTAAGCTTTTGGTAAAAAGCAAGTCGATGATCTCGGAAGAAATAGAATTAAACGAAAACCTTGAGAAAGCTGGTTTTGAACCGGTTGAAACCGATCTGGGCGAATTTATCGTTCAGGTAGCGGGCGAAAAACCGTACCATATTTTAACACCGGCAATGCACAAATCGAAAGAAGATGTTGCCGAGCTTTTTCACAAAAAGTTTGATACTCCCGCGGATTCTACGCCAACAGAATTAACCGTTTTTGTGCGAAAAGTATTGCGCGAAAAATTTACTTCGGCAGAAGTTGGAGTAACGGGTGCTAATTTTTTGGTGGCCGATGTTGGAGGAGTGGCACTTACCGAAAACGAAGGAAACGGTTTTATGTCGGTGGCCTTCCCGAAAGTGCATATAGTAATTGCAGGAATAGAAAAACTGATTCCGTCGATCGACGATTTGCAGCTGATGTTTCCCTTGCTTTCGGCTTTGGGAACCGGACAACAGGTTACGGTTTATAATTCGTTGATTACCGGCCCTAAACGTGCTGATGAAGCCAACGGACCGGAAAAAATGGTGGTGGTTCTGCTCGACAACAACCGTACAAAAATTGCTGCCGAACCCAAACATGTCGACGCACTGAAATGCATTCGCTGCGGTGCCTGTTTAAACGCCTGCCCCATTTATAAAAATGTGGGTGGATACACGTACAACACTACTTACAGCGGCCCTATAGGATCGGTAATAACGCCTTTTATGAAAGGCTTTGATAAATACAATCATTTAAGTTTTGCCTGCACGGTTTGCGGGGCTTGCACCGATGTTTGCCCGGTAAAAATTCCGTTGCACGACTTGTTGCTTTTGAATCGAAAAATAGCGGTTGACGAAAACCACGGAACTTTTGCCTGGAATAAGGGAATGAAAGCCTATGAATGGGCATTTAAAAAGCGAAAAAACCTTGATAGGGTAAACGGGAAAGTGAAAAATGCGCTGCTAAAAGCCAACAAAAATGTATTGGGAAAACAAAAGAAGTTTCCTGCTTTTGCAGAACAATCATACAGTAAAACAATCTTAAATTTAAAATAGATGTTATCGAATACATGCAAATATGCACTCAGAGCGTTGATTTATCTAGGTAAATTTTCGAAAGAAGACAAACGAGTTGGAATCAAAAAGATTTCGGAAGATTTGGGTTTATCGTCACCGTTTTTAGGAAAGATCCTGCAAAACCTGGTAAAACAAAAATTACTGGTTTCAACAAAAGGACCAAATGGAGGATTCTCGCTTTCGCGCGATGCGTCTGATATTTCGTTGTGGGATATTGTGATTAAAGTTGACGGCGAAGAGTTTTTCACCAACTGCCTGATCAGTTTAGAGCCGTGTAAAACGCACGATCCGACGAAACCACTTTGTCCGGTACACGCACAATACGAAAGGTTACGCCAGGACATTTCAAATTTTTACAAAACCACTTCGTTGGAAACGGTTGGAAAAGACATCGACAAATACGAAGATCTGGTAAAACTTTAGGTGCGGCAGAATTTCTAATCGCGGAAGATCAGAAAAAGCGTTCCAGCCACTTTTTATTTACAAAGAGGGCATAAAAAAAGGTGGCAAACGATAATCCGGCGGCATTAGCCCACAGGTCGTAAACATCGCTGTGGCGGCTTGGCGATATTTTTTGCTGAACGTATTCAAGTACAATGGCAGCAACAAGTGTCAATAAGGGCGTCCAGAAATAAAAGTTCGGTGTGAACTGTTTTACCGGCCTGAAGCTTAGCATACAAAGGATAAAAAACATCCCGAAATGAACGATTTTGTCGAAATTCGGAATTTGTAAAAATGGTTTGCTTGGTAGTTGGTTTGCCGGCATAAAAAGCAGGTAAAGCATTATAAGGAACCAAATTGCAAGTCTCCAGTAGGGATCTATCTTCATGTTTAAAATTGTTTTATTAAAAATTTTTCAGGTCGTGTAATGGCGGGTATTTACATTCATATTCCTTTCTGTCGTCAGAAATGTTATTACTGCGATTTCTACAAAACAGTAAATACTTCGCTGCAGCACGATTTTATCGGCGCCCTGAAAAACGAGGCTAAAGTACGTAAAAACTACCTGAACAACGAAACGGTTGAAACCATATATTTTGGTGGCGGCACTCCATCGGTACTTACAGCACCGGAAATTGCTGAAATACTGGCTGTGTTGAACAAGGAATTTACAGTTAATTCGAATGCGGAAATAACCTTTGAAGCCAATCCGGACGACTTGAGCAACGCTTACCTGAAATACTTAAAACAAGAGGGAATAAATCGTTTAAGTATTGGAATTCAGGCCTTTCAAAACCGGCATTTGGAAAAAATGAACCGCCGGCACAACGCTGCTCAGGCTGTTGAAGCCATTGAAAATGCGGCGAAAAACGGTTTCTCGAATTTAAGTGCCGATCTCATTTACGGTCTCCCTGATTTAACGCCAAAAGAATGGGAAGAAAGTCTGAACCAGATGTTCAAACTCCCGGTAAAACACTTGTCGGCCTATCATTTAACTTACCACGAAGGAACAGCTTTTTACACCTGGCTGAAAAAAGGAACATTAAAGGAGCTGAAAGAAGCTGAAAGTGTTGCCCAGTTTAACACACTGGTTGATCTGTCGATTGCCAATGGTTTCGAGCATTACGAGATTTCAAACCTGGCAAAAGATCAGCTTTATTCGCGCCACAACACAGCCTACTGGATGGGCACAAAATACCTCGGACTGGGGCCTTCGGCACATTCGTTCGACGGTGTTTCACGCCGCTGGAACGACTCCAGCGTTGAGGCTTACATAAAAGCACAAACCAATAATCAAACGTATTTCGATGAAGAAAAACTGAGCGAAAACGACCAGTATAATGAGTATATTTTAACCCGGATCCGTACCAAATGGGGAGTGTCGGAAAAGGAATTAGAGCAACGTTTTGGCCATGAAAAGGCAAGCTATTTTTCCCGTCAGTTAGCCAAATACAACGATACCGGCGTACTGCAAATCAATAACGAAATCATTACGCTAACCCGAAAAGGGCTTTTTGTTTCCGACGAGATCATGGCCGACCTGATTATTATATAATTGTTATACAATCAGTTGATTCGTTTTGCTTCAATCATAAATCTTGTTAAACCTACTGAACGGACGCATTATTTATCTATCTTAGCGGTTCTTTAAAAAAAACAGATTGATGCAGGTTAAAATCGTTAATAAATCAAAGAATGAACTACCGGCCTACAGTACAGCATTTTCGGCCGGAATGGACTTACGCGCAAATCTTGATGAACCGGTTGTTTTAAAGCCGCTCGAACGGAAATTGGTTCCAACCGGATTATTTATTGAATTGCCACAGGGTTACGAAGCCCAGGTACGTCCGCGTAGCGGTTTGGCTTTGAAAAAAGGAATTACGGTTTTAAATACTCCCGGAACAATTGACGCCGATTATCGGGGAGAAATTGGTGTTATTCTTATCAACCTGTCGCAGGAAGATTTTGTTATAGAGAATGGAGAACGCATTTGCCAAATGGTTATTGCCGCACATGAAACTGTGGAATGGGATTTGGTAGAAGTGCTGGAAGAAACAGAAAGAGGAGCAGGTGGTTTCGGCCACACCGGAAAACATTAACATGAAGAGAATTTTTATAAAGGGACTTGGTATTGCATCTTTTACGCTGAGTTTACTGTCATGTTCAGGACCAAAACAGGTTACCGAACAGCAAGTGGCACAAGCTGCAATAAATACACCCACTACTGAATTAGTAGATCAAAAACAGATGGAGTTTGAGTACCTTTTTGTGGAGGCGCTAAAACAGAAAATGTTTGGCAACGCACAAAAGGCTATTCAATTATTGTCGAGCTGTTTAGAGATTGATCCAAACTCGTCGTCAGCTATGTACGAGTTGGCAAATATTCACGCCGCAAATAACGACTTTACCAGCGCTTCACTGTTGCTGGAAAAAGCCATCAGTATAAATCCTGATAACCCGTGGTACAAACTGTTGTTGGCACAAATCTATCAGCAAACACGAAAGTATTCAGAGGCAGCCGATCTGTATGCCGAGCTGGTGAAAATGGAGCCCGAAAACCTGGAATACATTTATATGAATGCTGCGCTGCTGGCCACTGCACAACGTTACGATGAAGCTATTGCCGCCTACGAACGTATGGAAAAAGAAACCGGCGTTAACGAGCAGATTTCAGTTGCAAAGCAGCAGATTTATGTATCAACAGGACAGGTAGATAAAGCTTTTGAAGAGATTTATAAACTGATTGAAAACGATCCGAACGAAGCAAAATATTACGGACTGCTGGCTGATTTGTATCAGAGCCAGGGCGATTCGGAAAATGCTTTGGCCAATTACAAAAAGATTCAGGAAATGGATCCTGAAAATGGTTTTGTACACTTTTCGCTGGCCAATTATTACCTCGAAAATGGTGATGCTGAAAAGTCGTTCGAAGAAACAAAAGCCGGTTTTGAAAGCGATGCAGTTGATATTCAAACAAAAATGCAGCTGTATATGATGTTAACGGCCAATCCGGCACAGTCGCATCTTAACGAACAACAACGCGGTGAATTGATTGGCATTTTGCTCGAAAAACATCCCGATGAATCGTTGGTACACACCATTCACGCGGAATCGTTGCTGAAAGAAAATAAGCTGGCCGAAGGTCGCGAAGCCTTGTTAAAAGCCATTGAAATTGAACCCAACGATTATATGGTTTGGGAACGGATAATGTACATCGACAACGATCTGCAACAGTGGGATAAATTGTACGAACATACCGGAAAGATCATCGAATTGTTCCCGAATCAACCGCAGGGTTATTTCTTTAAAGCAATTGCCTGTGTTCAGTTGGAAAAATTCGACGAAACCATTGAACTAAGTGAAGAAGGAATGGATTATGTAGTTGAAAATCCACAACTGGAAGCCAACTTTTTAATGCTTAAAGGCGAAGCCGTTTACAAAAACGGAAACAGAACCGAAGCCTTCAAAATATTTGACAAAGCCGTTCAGATTGATCCGGATAATTACCTTACCCTGAACAATTACGCATACTATTTATCGGTTGACGGTATTGAACTCGATAAAGCCGAACGTATGAGTGGCAGAGTGGTTGAGCGCTTCCCGGATAATGCAACTTACCTGGATACACATGCCTGGGTGCTGTTTAAAAAAGGCGAATACACGCTGGCTAAATTTTATATGGATTCGGCCATAAAAAACAGCCAGGATGAAAGTGATACTTTGCTGGAGCACTACGGCGACATTTTGTACAAAGTTGGCAAAGTTGACAAGGCTGTAGAGTATTGGATAAAAGCCAAAGAGATTGGTAGCGAGTCGGAAACTTTGGACCGCAAAATTGCAGAGAAAAAATACATTGAAGAGTAGTAGGCGATGAAGTTTTTTAGATATTTCAGGATTTCCCTGTTTATGGCGGCTGTTCTGCTTGCCGTTTCGTCCTGTAAAACACCGTCGGAATTAGCTGTTGTTGATGCGCGTCCGATAAGCACCAATAAGTTGCTGAAACGTATTGAGCAAAACGCATTCGATTACGATTACCTTACCATAAAACGTATTAATTGTAACTTTTCAAGCAGCCAGTCGAAAGCGGCTTTTAAAATCAATCTGAAAGCAAAAAAAGACGATCGTATTCTGGTGTCGATTAGTAAACTGAATATTCCCGTTGGCCGCGTTTTACTGACGCCCGACAGCGTGAAATATGTGAATTACATCGACCGCAATTATTTCATCGACGATTATTCCTACCTCAGTAGTTTTCTGAATATTGACCTTGATTTTGCCACCATACAGAGCATTATTTCTAACAATGCATTCTCGTACCGAAATGATCCGCGCGACAAGGATTTTAAAACGTTCGATGCTTTAATTGAAGACAACCAGTATGTTTTGCAATCGGAAAAAACACGGAAGCTCAGCAAACTGGAAGAGAAAGAAAACAAAGCCGAGCGCCGTTTAAAACGGCTTGATGACCAGGCGCTTATACTGCAAAAAATGTTTTTTAATCCTGCCAATTTTGCTTTGAACCGCCTTTTGATCAGCGATAAAACAAACGACCGGAATATGAACCTTGTTTTCGACGATTATACCGAAGTGGAAAACAAAGACTATCCGGGAAGCATTGAAATGAACTTTCATTCGCCTGAAGAAGAAATAGAAATGAAAATCAGGATGAGTGGATTTTCAACCGAGAAGATCACTTCTTTCAGCATTAAAATTCCTGAAAAATACGAGGAGATTCGTGTAAACTAGAAACCTTTTTTCCTGCAGAATTATAACTTTCTGTGAAAATATTTTAAAGTTGAACTCAGGTTCAATCCGAAATCAATACATTCGTAAACATGATTTTACGAATAAAAATACTATTCGTCACACTGGCAGTATCGCTGGTGAGTCTAACTGTGTTTGCACAATCCATCGAAGAGCTGCAAAAACAAAAGGCTGAAGCTGAAAAGGAAATCGAATACACCACGCGCTTGCTCAACGAAACGCAAAAGAATGAACGTTCGTCTTTAGGTAAACTGCGGCTCATCAATACAAAGATCAACTCCAGAAACACGCTTATCTCGAATATAAAGCACGAAATCGAAATTTATGAGCAATGTATCGCCAACAACGATTTGGCTGTGGAAATGCTTAAAAACGATGCTCAGCAATTAAAAAACGAATATGCCGAGATGATAAGGATGGCGTATAAAAATCTGAATTCGTATGATGAAGTGCTGTTTTTGCTGTCGGCCGAAAATGTAAACCAGGCATATCGCCGATTACTGTATTTTAAACGGTATAAAACCTATCGCGAAAATCAGGCACAGATGATTGGTGCTTTGCAGGAAGTTTTGGACGAAAGTATACAAAAACTGGAGCAGCAAACCGTTACAAAACAAACACTGATAGAACAAACCGAAAAAGAAATGGTCGCGCTGAACCAGGAAAAGAGTACGCAAAGCAGTGAACTGCAAGAACTGCAAAAACAAAAGAACAGCCTGCAAAAAACCTTGCAACAACAACGGCGGGTAGAGCAGCAGCTGGAGCGCGAAATTCAGGCTATAATTGAAGAGGAAGCAAGCAAAAACCGGGAAGCCGGCGGTTCAGGTTTTGCCTTAACACCTGAGCAAAAACTGATTGGTGATAATTTTGAGCAAAACAAAAGGCGCCTGCCCTGGCCATTGGAAAGAGGTGTAATTGTGGAGCATTTTGGTGTACACCAACACCCGGTTTTAACCAATGTACAGGTGCAAAACAACGGGATAAACATTGCCACCGATGTGGGAGCCGAAGTGCGTGCCGTTTTTAATGGCGAAGTCAGCCGCGTGTTTGGTATATCAGGTGGTAATACGGCCGTTATAATTCGCCACGGAACCTACCTGAGTGTTTATTCCAACCTTCGCGAGGTAGTGGTTAAAAAGGGCGATAAGGTATCTACAAAACAACCCATCGGCACGGTTTTTACCGATACAAAAGACGCGAACAAATCGATCCTGAAATTTCAGATATGGAAAGAAAGCACCAAACTCGATCCGGAAGACTGGATTGGCCGCTAGAATGGTGAATTTCGAATGATGATTAACGAATGAAGATTTAAGAAGTACGTTCTGACAAAGTTGATTGCTTATTAAAACAGATCCATCTAAAATCGTTAATCTAAATTCATGATTCATCATTCAACTTTGCTTTTATCTCTTTAATGTTCTGCAGAATTTCCATCGTAACCGGGTTTTCGCTGGCGGCATTGCGCATTTCCTCTTTTCGCAGGCCCAGCTTGGTGTCCAGCCGCCCGAGGATCAACGAAAATACCATAAACACAACCATCATTACCGGGTAGGTGATCATTTTGTTTTCATCGAGAAAAGTTCGGATCGTTTCGTCTTTAAAATCGTTTAAAAACATAAAGGCGATCATTACAAAACTAATGTAGCCAATGTACATCCGGGCACGGTCAACGTATATTTTCCACCGGATAAATGTGCGTCTGTTCAATTGAATACCAAAGAGTTTCATATTATTTGAGTATTAATTTCATTTTATATTGTCTCAGAAAAGGAGTCATTCCAATGGCTTTCAGAAAATCCTGTGTTTGCCCCGATTGGTCGGCCACATTTATCACCATCGGCGTGTTTGATGCCAGCCCGGCAAAATGGCAAAAAAGCGATGTGCCCAAACCTTTCCAACGATGCGCCGGATCGACAGCAAACTGGGCTATTTTCCCCGAATCAGGATTTCCGGTAAGGTAGGCAATTTGGGTGTTATCGCCATAAATACTCCAGGTTTTGTACTGCCCTGATTGTAAAATGGTTTGAGTGGTATTTTGCCATGTGGGTTGCCAGTCCCAAAATCGTTCCGGGGGGATGAATCTTTCGGTTGATTCTTTCACTATCAAAGAATCTTTTGGTTTTGAAATGTCAGGATAACCCTTTAAACATTCCAATTCGGAAAGAACGGTAAATCCCACTTTTTTATAGGATCTTATTGCGGGAGTGTTTCTATCGATAACCTCAAGAACCACCTCGTTTACGCCACTTTTAGCCAGTTTCGGGAGTATAAATTCGTATAACTGTACTGTGGCATTCTTGCCTCTGAATTCCGGGATAACACCGGTTCCGGCATTGTAAGCCATTTTTCCTGAAGCAGAATCGCGTAAAGCATGAAAGATAAAACCCACCGGTTTTCCTTGGCTAAAAATACCCACCGAGTGCTCAAGACTAACATTCTCCGAATCAAATTTATCTTGTAAACTTTCGGGCGTCATTTCAATCTTTACCAGATAATCGGCAAATGCAGCATTAAACAATTTGCTGAGTTCTTGTATACTTTGGTTTTCTAGTGTATGAAATTGCATTTTATAGTTTAGAACGATTAGGAAGAGGTTTAAGTATTAAACAAAAAAACCGGCCATTAGCCGGTTTCTGAAAATATGTAGCGTGCTTATAAATTAGCCACCCGTGTTAGTGCAGGAGTATCTAAAAATTTAATTTTTCGTCCCTGCAATTCAATCAGTTTGTCGCTCTTGAATTCTGATAATAAACGAATTACCGACTCGGTTGCGGTACCAACCATGTTAGCCAGTTCTTCGCGCGTTAACGAAATTTGAAGCGTGTTTTGGTTATCCAGCTCAAAGTTTTCTTTCAAAAGTAAAAGAACTTCTGCCAGTCGTTCGCGAACTGTTTTTTGCGCAATATCCGTAATGTAATCGTTGGCCTCGCGCAATTCGCGACAAACAATTTGCAGCATGTGATGCGAAAATTGCCAGTTGTTTTGGATAAGATACAACAAGGTTTGATAAGGAACATGACACAACGCGGCATCGTCGATTACCTTGGCAGTTGTACATGCCAGTTCCTGGCTTAGCAACGACCGATAGGCAATAATTTCGCCCTTTTTGGCAAAACGAATAATTTGTTCTTTGCCGTCGATTCCTGTTTTAAAGATTTTGATAATTCCCCTTGTAACACAGAAAAAACCGGTTAGCCGGCTGCCCTCGCGATAAATGATGGTGCCTTTTTTATAAAGCGAACAAGTTTTTTCATAATTCAGCCGTGTAAATTCCTCTTCGGTTAACTTCTTAAAAAGTTGAAAACCACTCAAATTTGTTTCTTCGTCCGACGGCCTTTTAATTGCGCTTCTCATTTCCTGAACTGATTATACGTTTAATACTGGAATAACCTTTTTTTATTTTGGCTTAAAAATACAATTATCTGCATTATTCGAAAAACTATTTATATAGATAGTTAGATGTTGTATATTTGTGTACAAATTTAATGTAAAGTATTTTAAAATAAGGATGTTATGAAGCATATAATAGATATGGCCTGGACCGACAAGCTGGCTTTTGAAACGGATATGGATGGACATAAGGTAGTTATCGACGCCACAGAAGAAGTGGGTGGCAGCGATTTAGGACCGCGTCCGAAGAAATTAATGTTAACTGCACTGGCAGGTTGTACGGGTATTGATGTGGTGATGATTTTGAAAAAAATGAAGGTTGAATTGGAAGCTTTTAATGTAATTGTTGAGGGTGAACTAACAGAAGATCATCCGAAATATTACAACAAAATGACCATCGTTTACCAGTTTAAAGGAAAGGATCTTCCGATGGATAAACTGGAAAAAGCAGTTAAACTTTCAGAGGAGAAATACTGCGGTGTTAGTGCCGTGTATCGTCAGGCTATGGAAATGAAAACAGAGATCAGGATAGTGGAATAAATTCTGGTTCGTGAAAATATATGAAAGCAATCTTTTTATGGGTTGCTTTTTGTCTTTATGCCAGACGGGCAGTTCCTTTTCCAATCGATGAAAAGGAACCAAAAATCTTGTCAAAAATAACCTTTGCGTTTTTTCAGTGTTGCCAATTAGCCCGACTGACGGATTTTTGACGGGCCCGCACAAAATTTGCGCTCAGATCCGCCTTCGAGAAAAAGCGTAAAGAAAATAAATGGAGGGAACGTTAAAAAATCAAGTCTGTTTGACGCTCGTTAGCCCTGAAGTATGAAGGGCTAAAAGGAGGAGTTTCTTGATTTTAGTGAAAGGAGTTTATTTTTAGCTTTTTATCGTCAGCGGTGGCTTTTTTGAATCCTTTTTCAGCTATAGGAAAAAGGATTTCCTGTCTGGAAAGACGAAATGATTTTCAACTTGAATTTGTTATGTAATAGAAATAAAGCTGATTACCTATTGCAATATTGAGGGAAGTTTATCAAACAAATTACTTTATAAGAATCATACTTAAATTAAAATGTTTTGGGGCTAACGAAGTCCTGAAACTTTTATAATTTTATAGATCAATAAAGAATCTCACTATGTTAAAATCGATTAATCCGGTAACAAACGAAATAGTAAAAACCTATCAAAAACACTCTGAAGAAGGCGTTGAAAAGATCATTAATTCAGTAGATAAAATATGGCATCACTGGCGAAGTACTTCCTTTCATCATCGGGGGCAGCTGATGCAAAATGCAGCCAGTATTTTACGCAGCAAAAAAGAAGAGCTGGCTTTGCTGATGGCTCAGGAAATGGGGAAAGTAAAAAGCGAAGGAATTGCCGAAATTGAAAAGTGCGCATGGGTTTGCGAGTATTATGCAGCCAACGCCGAGGCGTTTCTCGAAAACGAAACCATAGCCACACAGGCCAGAAAATCATACGTTTCGTACCAGCCAATCGGAACTATTTTAGCTGTTATGCCCTGGAATTTTCCGTTTTGGCAGGTGTTTCGTTTTGCAGCTCCAACACTAATGGCGGGTAACACAGCCGTACTAAAACATGCCAGCAATGTGCCGGGCTGTTCCATGGCAATCGAAGAGATTTTCCGTGAGGCCGGATTCCCTGAAAACGTATTTCGTTCGCTGTTAATTGGCAGCCCGATGGTTGAAAAAGTGATCAAACATAAAGCCATAAAAGGAGTGAGTCTCACCGGAAGTACACCTGCCGGTAAAAGTGTTGCAGCCCTGGCCGGAGCAGAATTGAAAAAATGCGTGCTGGAGCTGGGCGGCAGCGATCCGTACCTGATTTTAAAAGATGCCGACCTGGAAATGGCTGCCAAAAAATGTGCTGCAGGCCGCCTGCTAAATGCCGGACAAAGTTGTATCGGTGCCAAACGTTTTATCGTGGTAGAAGAGGTTTACGCACATTTCCTCGAGCTTTTTACCTACGAAATGAACGCTGCACACTTTGGCGATCCTTTCGACGAGGAAAGTACAATGGGGCCAATGGCACGTGAAGATCTGCGCGACGAATTGCACCAGCAGGTTGTTGATTCGGTAAATAAAGGCGCTGAAATAATTATTGGAGGCGAAATTCCGCATCGTAAAGGGGCTTTTTACCCGCCAACCATTCTTGAAAATGTGAAGCCGGGAATGCCGGCGTATGAAGAAGAACTGTTTGGTCCGGTGGCTTCGGTAATAAAAGTAAAAGACCAGGAAGAGGCCATTCGCGTAGCAAACGACACCGATTTTGGTTTAGGAGCAGCCGTGTTTACGCAAAATATTAAAAAGGGCGAACATATCGCCGAAATTGAACTGGAAGCCGGTGCCTGTTTTGTAAATGATTTTGTGAAATCGGATCCGCGTTTACCTTTTGGCGGAATAAAAACCAGTGGATTTGGCCGCGAACTTTCCGTACAAGGTATCAAGGAATTTATGAATGTAAAAACTGTTTTTGTAAAATAAGCTTTTAAACCTAAACTTATGCTAAAAACCTTTTACGGTGGAGTATTCGCTCTGCTTCTTTTGGTTTCCTGCACCCAGAAGGAAACAATCATTAGTCGTGAAGAATCATTTGATAAGGACTGGAAATTTATCAGATCCGATGTTCAAGGTGGACAGAATGTGGATTTTGATGATTCCGGTTGGAGAACACTCGATCTGCCGCACGATTACAGTATTGAAGACCTTCCTGAAAAAGAAGGAGTAATACAGATCGGACCATTTTCGGAAGAAAGTGCAGGAAAGGCTTCCACCGGTCACGTTGTAGGTGGAACGGCCTGGTATCGGAAACATATTACACTCGCACCTGAAGATGAAGGCAAAACGATTAAGATTCTATTTGATGGCGTTTATATGAATGCCGATTTCTGGATCAATGGTAATCATCTTGGCAACCATCCGTATGGATACACTGCTTTTGCTTACGATTTAACGGAGTATTTAAATGCATCGGGCGAAGATAATGTTTTGGCTGTTCAGGTGAAAAACGAAGGCAAAAACTCACGATGGTACAGTGGATCAGGAATTTACAGAAATGTAAGTTTGTTAAAACTGAATCCGGTTCATATTGATTTGTGGGGCGTTTATGTAACAACTCCGGAAGTTTCTGAGGAAAAAGCTACCGTAAAGATCGAAACAAAAATTAAAGCTGACGAATCAGTTGAACGACTGACATTAGAGGGGCAGTTGCTAAACCCTGATGGACAAATCGTGGCAAAATGGAATTCACCTGTTGATTTAAATCAGGCAACTGCTGTTTTACAAACTGAATTGGAATTTCCATCGTTGTGGTCTCCTGACAGTCCGGCTTTATATACAGCAAAAATGCAGCTACTTGATGGCAATATGGTCATCGACGAATACGATGAAAGGTTTGGAATCCGATCTATAGATTTTTCTCCGGGAAAAGGATTTTTGTTGAACGGCAAAAGCGTTTTACTAAAGGGTGGGTGTTTACACCATGACAACGGCCCGTTGGGATCGGCAGCATTTAAAGCTGCCGAATATCGACGAGTAAAAACCATGAAGGAAAATGGTTTTAATGCTATCCGTACTTCGCATAATCCACCTTCAAAACATTTCCTAGATGCCTGCGACGAGTTGGGAATTTTAGTAATGGATGAATCATTTGATCAGTGGCAACGCGGCAAAAACGATCAGGACTATCATCTTTATTTTGACGACTGGTGGGAGCGAGATCTGGAATCGATGATACTGCGCGACCGAAATCATCCGTCGATTGTAGTATGGAGTGTCGGTAACGAAATTAACGAGCGTGCCGATTCTTCAGGTTTGGAAATATTTAAATTTCTTCGCGAAAAAGTACTCACCATGGATAATACGCGTCCGGTAACACAGGCCATTTGTCATTTCTGGGATCATCCGGGATGGGACTGGGACCGCACAATCCCGGCTTTTGCGCAAATGGATATTCACAGCTATAATTACCAATGGAAAAACTATGAACCTGATCATGAAAAGCATCCTGAACGTATAATTGTGGGAACGGAATCTTTCCCTAAAGAAGCATTTGATAATTGGGATTTGGTTGAAAAACATCCGTATATAATTGGTGATTTTGTATGGACCGGAATGGATTACCTTGGAGAGAGCGGAATAGGACATAATAACCTCGATAATGAGAATGTTGGCTTCTTGCCTGACTGGCCATGGTATAATGCATATTGTGGCGATATAAGCATCCTTGGCTACAAGAAACCACAAATGTATTACCGCGATGTAGTTTGGCGCAACAGCGAGCTTGAAATGCTGGTTCATGAACCTGTTCCTGATGGCAGAACAGAAGTGGTTAGTATGTGGGGATGGCCCGAAGAATGGAAAAGCTGGAACTGGGAAGGAAACGAAGGAATACCGCTACAGGTAGCAGTTTATACACGTTGCGATCAGGTACAACTGGAACTGAACGGGGAGGTAATTGGAAAAAAAGATGTAGCTCAGAAAAACAGCGGGGCTCAACAAATGGATGTTCCTTCTGAATCGCGCCAAATAGAAGCATTAGCTGCTTATTTTGATGTGTCTTACCAGGCTGGAGAATTGGTTGCCATTGGAATAAAAGATGGAAAAGAAGTGGTTCGGCAATCTTTAAAAACAGCTGGGAAACCGGCAGCGCTAAAAGTAGTTGCCGAAAACGAAATTGCAAAAGCATCGGGTAACGACCTGGCGTATTTTAATATTGAAGTTGTTGATGCCAATGGAAATTTAGTTCCAAATGCCGAACTTCCTGTTGAATTTACGATTGAAGGAAATGGTAGCCTGCAAGCTGTGGCTAACGGAAATCCATCGGATATGAAAAGCTTTCAGCAGCCGAGAGTGAATACGTTTCGCGGTAAATGTCAGTTAATCGTTCGTCCGAGAGAGGACGGTGCAGAAATTAAGGTTACTGCTACTTCAGAAGGCTTAGAAAGTGGTCATTCCACGGTTATAGTTCAGTAATTCTAATTGTCTGTTTTCTTACGCCATGGTTTTAATCCATAGATTTTCCGGCCAACAAACTGGCCAAGGAAAAAACTTCCGAAAAGAAAAGGAGCGAGGCTCCAGCTTAGTTGTATATCGAAAAACTTCCGGATTAGAATAATCAGCGGAACAGGTGCATGAATGGCAACAAACCACCAAAAGGATAGCTTACGAAAACCACCGCGCAGGTATCCAAAAGGCAGGTTAACCACAAAAGTGGCCAGGCAGGTATAAAAAAGATGCCATTCGTAAGTGTGCATTGTTTCTGTTTTTATGAAATGCTTTTGCGAACCAGGTATGCAAGCGTTTCCACCCAGCTTTTTTCAGTGTTTAAACTATCAACCAATTGTAATTTTTCTCCTCCTTTTTCAAGGAATTCTTCGCCGTATTCCACGCCAAGTTCCAGTGTTGTTTCCAGGCAATCGGTAACAAACGAAGGTGCAGCAATCAGTATTTTCTTTTTTCCTTCAGCAAGCTTTTCTGCCAGCAGTTCATCGGTAAATGGTGTCAGCCAGTTTTTCGACAAGCGCGACTGAAAACCTACCGAATAATTTTCGGGCTGCAATTTTAATTTGGTGGCCAACAAACGCGAAGTTTCGTAAACCGTAGCGCGATAACACATAGCACCGTGCTCCGGCATTGCGTTTTGGCAACTGCAATTTTCCACTTTAATTCCCGGATGGCACTTTTCCAAATGCCGGTTAGGTAAACCGTGGTACGAAAAAATAATATGGTCGTAATCCTGCAAATTGTATTGTTGAATCCGTTCGGCAAAAGCATCAATAAATTTTGGATCGTGGTAAAATTGACCAATCTCAAAAACTTCAGATTTTATTCCCAGCTTTTTTATCTCTTTTTGCGCGGCAACCAGCGACGTTTCAGTGGTTGACATGGCATGATGCGGAAACAGGGGCAGTAAAATCAGCTTTTCAAAACCTTTCTTTTTTATGTCTGCCAGAGCTGCTTTGTAACCCGGATTTCCGTAACGCATTCCCATAAAAACTTCATAATCCTCACCCAGTTCTTCCTGAAGTTTTTGCTTTAACTCGTCAGAAATATAAATCAGCGGCGAACCTTTTTTGGTCCATAACTGCTGATATAATTTGGTTGAATTTTTCACCCTGAACGGGATGATTATCGCATTTACCAAAAATTTCCGAAGCAGATACGACAGATCGATAACACGTTCATCGTTTAAAAACTCGGTGAGGTATTTTCGAACCGCCGGAACGGTAGGCTCGTCGGGACTACCAACATTCATTAACAAAACAGCTATTTTCTCCATCATTTATAGTCTTCTGCAAATTGGTTCGCAATTGTTCTACCTTGTTTTATCCGGTCGGCCATACCAATTCCGTCGCGCATGTTTCCGGCAAGCTTGAGCCCTTTAAATTCGGTCTCCAGATCGGAAATGGCCTGTAGTTTTTCTTCGCTTTCGAAACTGTATTGCGGAATAGCATGCGGATAGCGGAAAATCTCCATCAGATCGGGCTCAAAACTTTCGAGGCCCATCATTTCGCGTACTTCGCGCTCTGCAATTTCTTTTATTTTATCATCGGAATACTCAAACATTTCGGGTCTTTTAATACCGCCCATAAACACCGATAGCAACGCGCCGTTTTCAGGCGCCCGGTTTTTTAGGAACGAACCCGGCAACAAAATACCCAGCACATCGCGTTTTTCGGCCGAAGGTACCAACCCTCCAAACGATTTGATCGGGATGCCTTTCCAGTTGTTAAAACCAAGCACCACCTGGGTAACTTTGGCATAGCTCATCTTTTCAATCGGCTGAAGCTTCTCTTTCGGTAAGAATGGAAACAGACCGGGCAAAGCATGCGATCCGGCTGCCGAAATTACATGGGTAAAACTTTCTCCATCCAACGAATATTCAAAATCTCCTTCTTTTTTAACCTCAAGGTTTTTGCAGCCCAGCTTAATATTTTCCTTACCAATATTTTTAACCAACGCTTTTGTCAGGTTATCCAATCCGTTTTCAACCGAAAATACCTGGCGATTGGCTTTGCGTGGTGGTTCCTTTTTACGTGCCTTTTTTTGTTTGATACTACCGCCGATAAAACTGCCGTAGTTTTGCTCCAACCAGTAAAGTTTGGGCAAAGCAAAACGTGTTACCAGTTTCTCCGGATCGCCCGCATAAACTCCCGACAGAAAAGGATCGATAGCATTTCGCAGAAAGCTTTTTCCCATTCGGCGGCGTACCATATCGGCAATTGTTTCATTCGGATCGGTGCCCGGTTTACGAAATGGCTCACCCAGAATACGAAACTTGTCGTACCATGTAAAAAGGGGAGTGGTGATGGCTTTTAAACCGCCCATTTCCATATCGTGCCACTTGCCGCCCATCCAAATCCAGCGTGCTTCGGCGCTTTTGTTGGCGTATTCAATCGTACAATCATCAGCCAGATCTTCAAAAAGCTCAGCAGCTTCTTCCTGTCCCATCGAGCCGGTATTTGGCCCCGATTCGAATACAAAACCATTTTTTCGGTGGGTTTTAATCACTCCACCAGCTTGGTCATCTTTTTCATAAACCTGTACCTTAAAACCAAATTTTTTAAGGTAATAAGCTGTTGTAAGTCCGGTTAGTCCTGCCCCAATAACGGCAATGTTTAGTTGGTTTTTTTGCATGGTTTTTATAGCGCTTTTGAGAATTTTAAGGTCGCATTCCGCATGTTCGGATCAAGGCTGGCAGCGATGTTTCGTACAAAAAAACGTCCTTGTTTACTAACGTGCAGTTCGTCTTTCGAAAGCGATAAAAGTCCTTCTTCAACAAAACCGGCAAGGAACGATTCGTCGTAAACTATGCTTTGTTTAATTACATCGGGAGAAGTTTTTAGCATTTGTGCCGCTTCCTCCCACGAAATATAATAGTTGCACATCACTTCGTTGATGACGTGGCGAATGATCTTCTCCGTTTCATTCAGCTGATAACCTTTTTCAATGGTAAATTTACCGGCGTTGATCTGGTCAACGTAAGTATTGGTGTCCTTGGCATTTTGTGCGTAAGCATTTTCCAGCTGGCTGATTCCGGTGGCTCCAAAAGCATAAACCTGTCCGGTAGTTTCGCGAGTGCAATATCCCTGAAAATTACGGTGCAGCGTTTTGTTTTTAAAGGCAATACTCAATTCGTCATCCGGGCGGGCAAAATGGTCGAGACCAATGGCATCGTAACCGTTTTCAGTCAGTAAACGATAACCAACCTCGAACATGGCCAGTTTTTTAGTTGCTGATGGTAATCCACGTGCATCCAGTATTTTTTGTGCTTTTTTTACCCAAGGCACGTGTGCATACGAGAAGGTTACCAAACGATCAGGCGACAGATTAATAGCGCGCTCGATGGTTTTTGCAAACGATTCTTCGTCCTGAAACGGAAGACCATAGATAAAATCGAAATTCACGCTGGTACCCTCGTGGCTGCGGATCATCGCCACCAAATCTTCCTCGGGAAGAATCGACGGATCGCGGTTTACATTATCCAGCACCTCCTTGTTAAAATCCTGAATACCCAAACTAAAGCGGTTAAACTTTAGTGCTACCAGGCGGTCGATGTAATCCTTATCCAGCATCGCCGGATGACATTCCATGGCAATTTCCGGTTTTGGAATAAACTCGAAAAGCTCGTGAATTACATTCATAATGTCTTCCACCAACTCGATCGACAACGAGTTGGGTGTTCCGCCTCCCCAGTGCACCTGCGACACTTTACGGTCGTCGCTAAGCAGCTTTTTCACCATGCGGATCTCTTTTTTCAGCGCATCAACATAAACTTCCATTTTGTTTTTGTCGCGTGTTAGGTGCGTGTTACAGCCGCAGAAATAACAGATCTTTGGGCAAAACGGGATATGAATATAAATGGAAATATTCTGTGGATTCTCTGAATTGGATTGTTCCAACACTTTAACGTATTGTTCCGGAGTAAATTCCGGTGAAAAGAAGTTGGCCGGCGGATAACTTGTATATCGCGGTACCGGGGTGTTGTATTTTTCTATTAGTTTTTGTGATACTTTCATACTATTAAAGTTGTATATTTTTAATGGTATAGTATGGAACTCACATATATTTTAATCATAATCTGGGGTTTGAATAATATACATGTTCGTTTCATAATACTAATTTAAAGAGTCTTAATCGGTTTCTTGTTCATACTTCAGGTAAAAACTTTTTCTGAAGACAAATGGCAACAGGACAAGGATAAGAATTCCGAGCCCTATTTCTATGGCAAACAGCCCGCGGTAGGTAAGCGCATCGGCCACTTTTCCGCTCATTATGGCAATAACAAGGCTGCTTAGGTGTGTAATTACTATTTGAATGGTAAAATCGGTTCCTTCGCGCCCTTTTCGAACTACGTGCATGCTCATGGTATACACAAATACCGACGACATGGCGTATGCTCCCCAAAGCAGGGCGACACCCAAATAAACCAACCACAAAGCATGGTTGGTATAGGTTAGTCCGAAAAAGAAAGTGGCCACCAGCACATTAATTACCGGAAAGATCCACACCGCTTTGGTAATCCCTTTTTTACGGAGCAGAAATCCTGCGGGTACGGTCATGAGAACACCGCAGGCCGTTCCGAATATTCCGGAGATGATTCCAATTTCTTTAATGTCGTAACCCAGGTCGACGAAGTAGGGTTTTATCATGGTTAAAATCCCGATAATTCCTGAATAAAACAGGAAGAGTAACAAAAGGTGAGCACCAATTTTTCTTTGCCTGAAAAAGTAGATAAACTCCAGTGGCGATACATTTTTTGTTGAACGATCGGGTTCGTTTCCGTTGCGTGCGTTGTACAGCGACACCGGAATGAGTGCAAACAACACAAACAAACCGAGCGAGCGCAACAACCATAACCAACCAAAATAATGGTAGATAATGAGTAAAACACCGCTGCCCATCATGGTTCCGATAAAACTACCAGCCGATTGCATGCTGTTTCCAAGGCTGCGTTCGTTTTTATTCAGAATAAGAATGGCAAAAGCATCAGTGGCAATATCCTGCGTTGCTGATGCGGTAAATGCAATTACCATCAGAATAATAATGGTGGTAAAATCGGTTTGTAGGTTTAAATAACCAACCGACATGATGATGAGCGCATAAAAAGCCTCCGACATGATGATCCACCTGCGGTAGTGCCGTTTGTTTTTACTGGTTTTATCAACCATTGGCGCCCACAGCATTTTCAGAATCCACGGCAGTTTTATCAGCTGGATATAACCGATGGATTCCAGCGAGTAATTCTCCATTCGCATGATCACGGGGATCACCGTAGAGAAAAAACTCATCGGGATCGACTGTGCCAGGTAGAGGCTCAGCAGCGTATAATATTTTTTTATTTCGCTTTGTTTCATTTTAGAAGTTTACCTTCAAATTTACGCCCATTGTGGCCGGTTTTCCCGATTGGGCATACGAGTTTCCAACAGCCTGAAAATAAAACGAATTGTACTCAGCATCAAGGATATTTTTACCCCAGAAAGATAACTGAATATTTTTTGTATCGAAACTGATACGTGAATTCAGCAATCCGTAATAATCCTGATAAGCAATATTCGTTTCTTTCCAATAATGTTTTCCAAAGCCATTATAAGTCAGGTGCAAGCGAATTTGTTCAAGCCAGCCTGAATTAACTTCAATTGTATAATTTCCGCCCATGTTAAACGAAAAGCGGGGAACATAAGGCAGGTAGTTTCCGTTGTAAATTTCGTTTTCGTTTTTTTCGTATTCCACAAATTTTGCATCGTTGTAACCAAAGGCCAGCCAGGTTTCAAGGTTTTTCGCCGGCAGAGCTTTAATTTCAAACTCAACACCTTTACTTTCCGATTTACCGGCGTTGGTTAGCATCGATCCGGTTCCGCTGGGCACGGTTTGGTAAATTTGCTGGTTATCCCAGTCGATATAAAACAGGGCGAGGTTAGCGTAAATGCGCTGTTTTAGCCACTTTGTTTTAATCCCGGCTTCGTAGTTCCACGATCGCTCAGGATCGAACGAACGGTCTTCCTCACGTTCAAAAGTTGAGTTAAAACCACCGGAGTTATACCCTTTTGCAATGGTTGCATAAGGAACTAAATATTCTGAAATGCTGTATTTTACAGCCAGTTTCGGAAGAATTTCGAAGAAATCCATGTCGCTTTCAAAAGCTTCCTCATTTTTGAGATTTCCGTTTAACGAACGATCGTAAACATAGTCGAGGGTTGCTTTTTCGTAATCGGCACGAATTCCGGCGGTTAGCGAAAACTCTCCGAATTTAAGTGTTGACTGGTGGAAAAAGGCAAGGCCCGAATTGCTGTTGTCGTAATATTTGGTGTACGAATATTCGGTAAAAGGCATTTTAGCCAATTGATCTTCACCCATTTCCAGGTGCACTTCTTTATCAAGGCCCTGGTGAAAAGCAAACGCGCCAAACAGCCATTCGTACGTTTCGTTTTCATACGACTGGATATTTATCTCCTGCGAGAACATGTCAATATCCTGATCCTGCGTTACAAAGTATAAATCGGTGGTGGTAAAATCCTGGTCAATTCCCTGTTCGTCGTTTACCGATTGGAAGCTGCTTACAGCGCGGATTTGAAAGTTATCGGCAGCATAAGCGAGGTTTAATCCTGATGATAAAAGCTTGCGGTCGTAACCACTTTCGCGATTGTAATTTACTTCGCTGATTTCGTTGGTTTCGTCGTTATAAATTGCGTAGGGATAACCACTTTGGCGGCTGTCTTCGTATTGCACATTTCCTGTTGCTTTAAACCGGTCTCCCGGAGTAAAAAGTAGTTTCAAACGCCCGGAATAAGAGTCGAGTTCGTCAGCTTTTTTGTTGTTGTATTGGTTGGTAAAAAAGCCATCGTTATGGCGAAGCCCAAGGTTTCCTAAAACTGCAAATGATTTGCTGATAGGCTGATTGTGAGAAACCTGAGCATTTAACTGGTTGTAATTACCGTAGTCGGTTGTGATTTCGGTAAAGCGCTCATCTCCCGGTTGGCGCGAAATGATGTTAATCAGTCCGCCCATTGCATTTCTTCCGTACAAAGTTCCCTGGGGGCCACGTAAAACTTCAATTTGCTGAATATCAAAAAAATCGAAGTTAAAAGCAGCTTTTTCAAAGTACGGAATACCATCGACATACAAACCTACCGATGGCGTGTTTATGCGGTTTCCAACCCCGCGAATGTACACCGGCGAAGTAAGTTTCGATCCGTAATCGGGCATAAAAAAGTTGGGAACAATAGCCGATACGCCGGTCAGGTCTTCTACACCGTTGTTTTCAATAAGCCGTTCGGGGACCATTGTTGCAGCTGCCGGAATATTAAAAATGTTCCGGTTATATTTTGGCGATTTTATTTCAATATCTTCTAACTGATAATGTTTGATGGAGTCGGTTTTTTCATCTTGTTGGGCATTTACTGTGCTGTTAATCAGCAATGCCATAAAGAGTAAGGCATAAATATTTTTCATGGATTTTCTTTAACAGAATAAATATGATTTGCTTGCAATAAGCAAAGGTTAATGGTATAAATAATAGGTTGAATGCAATCAGGCTATTGCGGGAGGGGGACGACAAAATGAACCTTCTAAAAAACAATCCTGACTGGCAAATGGAGTGAAGTAGGTTCTCCATTTTTGTTTGATTATTAAGTTGTTATAGTTTTTGAAACCCGAGGAGTCGTAGTTTTCGGGCTGGAAAAAATGGTACACACTAACTGACGAAGCTTTTGTTTGATTTACATGGTACTCGATCTGGATCGATTTTTCGGCAATCTGTATTTTCCCTTCCTGAACCTGCTCAACGCCAAAAAGCAAAAACCAGGCATAACAGGCAATAAACACCAGGTAGGGGAAATGCGTTGTAAATATGCCGACTGTAAACATTCTTGCCTTTAAGTTTCTGTAAGTCGCGCAAATATAATAATATATAGTTGGAAAAGGCCCTCGGATTTGCTGTTTTAAAATATGCCCGAAAAGGCTACATTTGTGGCTAACCAAAAAATAAACTATGAATTTTTTTAAGGCATTAATTCTATTATTTGTAATGACATCGTGTACACAAAAAGAAAAAGCAGACCTGATTGTTTCAGGAGCTTCGGTTTATACTGTTGATGAGGAATTCACAGTTGCTGAGTCGTTTGCCGTTAAAAACGGGAAAATTGTTGCTGTTGGTACCTCACAGGAAATCAATGATAAGTACGATTCGGATAATATTATTAATGCAGAAGGCAAGTTTATTTATCCCGGTTTTAACGATGCGCATTGTCATTTTAATGGTTATGCGATAAACTTGCTGCAATATGCCGATTTACGCGGAACAAAAAGTCAGGACGAAATTTATGAGCTTTTAAAAGCACACCACGATAAATTTGGTGGCGAATGGATTTTAGGCCGCAGCTGGGATCAGAACGATTGGGAAGACACCCGCTTCCCGGACAAAGCAAAACTGGATGAGTTATTCCCTGACATTCCGGTTTACCTGGTTCGTGTTGACGGACACGCGGGTTGGTGCAATTCAAAAGCGTTGGAACTGGCAGGTATTTCGGCAAATAGCAAAGTTCAGGGCGGGGAAGTGCTATTGAAAAATGGTGAACCTACCGGAGTTTTAATCGATAACGCCATGGGTTTTGTTGGAAAGCTGATTCCCGAGATGACTGCTGCTCAGCAGGAAAAGGGCTTGCTTGAAGCACAGAAAAACTGTTTTGCTGCGGGCCTTACATCGGTTACCGATTGCGGACTGGATAAAGCAACCATTTTACTGATGGATGAATTGCAGGAGGCCGGCACATTAAAAATGCGGGTGAATGCCATGCTGAATCCTACGCAGGAGAACTTCGATTATTTTGTGAAAAAAGGAGAAGCTTACAAAACCGACCGTTTGCTGGTGAATACCATAAAAGTTTATGCCGATGGTGCCTTGGGCTCAAGAGGTGCACTGCTGATGGAAGATTATTCGGATGACGAAGGAAACAGCGGTCTGCAAATTGAAACGCAGGATTATTACGATATGATTTGCCAGCTGGCTTACGATAATAATTTCGTGGTTGCCACACACGCCATTGGCGACGGTGGTAACCGTTTAATGCTGGATACTTACGGTAGGTTTCTGAAAGGGAAAAACGATCGTCGCTGGCGGATCGAACATTCGCAAATTGTTAATCCTGATGATTTTAAAAAGTTTGCCGAGTTTTCAATTGTACCTTCTATACAGCCAACGCACTGCACCAGCGATATGCCTTGGGCCGAAGATCGATTGGGGCCGGAGCGCATAAAAGGTGCTTATGCCTATCAAACCTTGCTGAAGCAGATTGGATGGGTGCCTGCCGGAACCGATTTCCCGGTAGAAGATATTTATCCGCTATATACTTTTTATTCAGCGGTATTCCGTGCCGATCATGAAGGTTGGCCTGAAGGCGGCTGGCATAAAGATGAAGGACTTACACGCGAACAAACGCTACGTGCCATGACAAGCTGGGCGGCCAAATCATCGTTTGAAGAAGATGAAAAAGGACAGCTTGTTCCCGGAATGTGGGCCGACTTCGTTGTATTGGATACCGATTTGATGAAAGCAGAACCAAAAGAAGTTTTAAACACTAAAATATTGAGTACCTGGAGTGCCGGGGAAAAAGTGTTTGAGTTATAGAAATTACAATACGCTCATGGAAAAGGGATAGGAGCCGGTTGGCTTTTATCCCTTTTTTATTGGCTTTTTGATTTGATGGTTGCAATGTACTCTACAGGCTACTTTTGAAAGCTGTTTCCTTTCAGAACGATCTTTCTTAAGGGGTTAAATATGCGTCGTGTCTGGTAAAATTAATTTTGCTCTTAATGACCTATTCTGAATCGTTGCAGAAATTCTTTGCACTGCAAATAGATTCTCCCTCGGCACCTCTTCCCTAAGGGGACTACCTTTTACACACAAATATTTTACGTTTGATTTTTGAAAAAGGGCTTCTATATAAGGCGCATGGCACGTTTCATTTTCACTATACTTTCGCATTTGCGCCATTTCTAATGCTTAACATTAACCCCGGGCGACACTTTCCGCCATCCGGCGGTTCGTTTGCCCGGGGCTAAATTGCTACGGACTTTCAGCCCTATTGTATAATTCTGTTGGATTGTAGTTTAAAAGGAGCGCTGAAAGTGCGTTCTATTATAGCCCAGGGCAAAGTAATTCAACGAATTACGTCGCCCTGGGGTAGGATAATTTGATTAAAATCGTCCGGCGAAGAAAAAATGATCGAAGTTAATTGGTTCTTCCGGACGAAATGGATGGATAGAAACTATAAACTGATTGCATAAGCAAAAGCCGAAACTTATATCCTCCGACTTCCATATTTCCTTCTATAATCTCCTTTTTAAACTGTGATTACCACATCATTTCTTCCAGAAATTGTAATGCTTTTATTGACGTATAAGAAATCCTCATTTCTTTAAACTGCTAAATACTTTTATCGCACTATATTGAGAAAAAATTGAAGTATATATTACAAATAGATAAGAATATATATTAATAAAAATAAAAGAATTATATTTGTAATAAATAAATTGTAATGCTTTTAAAATCAGACTTAAAAATACTAATCGATTCACAAAAAAATTCTTCTGAACTGATTAATTCCTATATAAACAGAGAGTTAGTTGATCAGATAATGAATGAAAAAAGTGAGTTAGTTATTATAAAGGGTTTAAAACGGACCGGAAAAAAATCGGTGCTGTATCAGTTAAAAAATCACTACTCCGATGCTGCTTTTTACGTTAATTTCAGGCATCCCGGATTTTATGGTTTTGATCAGAACGATTTTTTTAAGCTCGATGAAATTATTGCATCAGTCGAAAGCAAAATACTGCTGCTTGACGGAGTTACAACAATGGAAGGCTGGCAGGATTATATTCGCCAGAAACTGGATGAAGGCTTTCGGGTTATTTTCACCACTTCGAATGCAGGAGTGCTAAATAATGAAAAGGGGAGGAGTTTGACAGGTAGGTATATCAGCAGAGTGATTACGCCGCTGTCGTACGATGAATTCTGCACCTACCATTCGCTGGAACGGGATGAAAGCTCAGTAAAAGATTACATGGAAAAGGGTGGTTTTTTTGTGCCTGAAACCAACCGTGATGAATTTTTAGGTCAGTTGTTTGACGACATTGTTGTGCGCGAGATTGGATTAACTAACGGTATTCGCGATTTGAGGGCGTTTAAACGGCTCAGTTTACATTTACTGCGCCACGTTGGGGAAATGATCACCGCCAACCAGCTAAAGAATACATTAGGCATAAAAACCACAACTACGGTGGTTGACTATCTGAATTTTCTGGAGACCGGCTTTTTAATGTATTATGTTCCAAAATTCAGCTATTCGCTGCGCAAACAGCTGGTAAATCCGCGCAAAGTGTATGTGGCCGACACGGGTTTTGTGAGTGCGGCAACTTTTAATATCGCCGATAAAACAGATCAGCTGCTTGAAAATCTGGTGTTTCTGTATTTACAATCGAAATTCACAGAACTCTTCTATTTCTCGGAAGACGGGTACTGCGATTTTATTGGCTTTGGAAAAGATCAGGCAAAAGTTGCGGTTCAGGTGTGTGCGAATTTGGAGCAGGATAAGCTGGAGCAGGAATTAAATGGTTTGTTGGAAGCTATGGATTTCTTCGGTTTCAAAGCGGGGACCTTGGTTACTTTAAACCAAACAGACACTTTTATTCGCGGTGATAAAACTGTTCATGTGGTTCCGTTTCATCAGTTTGCCACTCAGAAATAACGTCTCACCGTTTTCGTGTAATCTTTGTATTCGTCGCCGTAATTTTCATGCATAAAACGCTCTTCTTTTAAAATAAAAAGGTGTATTGAGAGCAGTGTTAACAGACTAATCGCAATAAAGAACGGGGTGGGGAATACCAGCGAAATTCCAATAAATAAACAGTTAATAGCCAGGAAAAAAGGATTGCGCGACCAACCGTAAATTCCGGAAGTTACCAGTTGGCCCAGATTGCCTTTGTTTAATCCAAAACGCAGCGATTGGTTTAATGCACGCAATGTTAGCAGCATTAACAGGTTACCCAATAAAATAAATACGATTCCGCTAACAACGAGAATAATCTTTCCGGTAAGTAAAGGTTGCAAAGTTTCTGGAAGGAAGGAAAAATGAATCAATCCTGCTTTGTAGCCGAGTTCGTTTAAAAACACCATGAAAAAAGCGATAAGTAAAAACGTGCTAATTCCTTTTGAGGACTGCTTTTTTCCACCAGATAAACGCGTTCCTTTTTGATGCAAAACGAAAGCCCGGATACCAATCTGTAAACAGAAAAGCAAAAAGCCGATCAGCGGTATCAAACGAATGATTTCCATGAACTAAAAGTACGCGAAGCAACGGTTAAAGCAAAAAAATCCCCGGCAAAAATTACCGGGGACATGAGTTATATATGTTGTTTGATTTCTAGATATTTGGGAACGAAACACCAATCATCAGTGGGTATGCTTCAGGGCCTCTGCCATCTTTAAACAACGAAGTCATGCTGTAGTTGGCAAAAATACAGAAGTCGCCAAAACCAATACGTCCGGTAAGTTCGTATTTCCACTGGTTAACGTTGTAACCACTTTTCGATTTTTCTTTGCCACCCTTGTAATACTTGTATTTGGTGTGCGAGCCCAGGTAAAGACTGCCAATAACACCTCCGGCCAGGTACATGCGCGAACTGCCCATACGAAGCGGGGTTTTCACCTCAAGAATTAAGGGAGCAGTGATATAATTTACGTGTAATTTCGATTTTTTTATTCCGCGGCCCTCGTCGTCGTTAGGCAGGTATACAGGGACTGTCATTCCACCACCATCCAGTTTTTCAATGGTTACCGGATCGTTAAACGTATAGTCGTTAAAACTCAGCCCAAGACCGGTTACCACACCAAACGTTTTGCGTTCGTTTTTAAATGCGAACTCGGCAAAGTTCAGATTCCAGGATAAGGATTTGCCCGGATTCAGGTCGAGAAAATCGCCGAAATCGTCATACTGGCCATCGTAGATCGAATAATCTGTGCCGGTCATGATGTTTACACCAACTTCAAGGCCTGCCCAGTGTGGGTTAAATCTTCCTGACCACTTCTGACGATTTACATCTTTTTCAACTCTAACGTAGGTTCCGTTGTGGCCTTCAATAACTTTAAAGGTACGTCGGCCAATACGAACATGAGTAGTGTCGCCCCAGTCGTCGGTAATTACTTCAACGCCGTCGCCAACGGCTACCTGTACCTTGTCGTCGTCTTCAATTACTGTTACAACGTTCTTTTTTAATACTTTAACCTCGGTGGTGTCGTTTTGTGCGAATACATTTGTGCTTAATACGCAACACAAAATTAAGATCAATAATTGTTTCATTATTTCTACGTTTAAATGTTTCTGATGCTGTGACGGACGTGTGGTTTTAAAAGTTACAGGGAAATTTAAATAAATATTTGGCAAACTGATCTGAGAAAAATTTTAGAATGTTTGATGGGAGTCAATTTCAAATTTACACCACTAATAACACCAAGCCACAAAGGTTTTCATAAAGTAGCAAGAATCTTAGTGTACTTTGTGCCTTCGTGGTTTTTCTTTAAAAATTATTCACCAGCATCATTTCTTCCCGGAATAGAAAAGGCCAATAAGCGTGATTCGTAGGTGTAATTTACCACTTTGCCGTTGTTGTTGGTTTCGTAATCAAAGCGGTCGTCGGAAATGTTTGCAATTAAATCGAGACCGGCCTGGGATATCTTACGCAAATTGATTTTTTCTTTTACACGATCAGCCAGCAACATCTCATCGTCGTAGGTTTCTGCCGGGTAGATAATGTACATCGTTGCCAGTGTTGCACTGGTTTGTTCAACCTCTATTGTAGCGTTGATGGATTTCAATTCCTCCGGAATAATAAGAGTTTCGCGCATGGCTAGTAACTCATCTGGTGCAGAAGTGACGCTGTTGTCTTCAATAATGTCTTCAACGATTGGCTTCTTCGGAGTGATTTGTTCTACCGGAGCCGGAGCTTCCACAGCGGTATTTCTGGCAACTTCAGTGTTTATATCATTATCCGGGATTATTACCGGAGTTTCTTCGATTGTTTGTTGAGGTGCTTTTTCCACTTCGGCAATTTGTTGCGATGTGATTTCTTCAACCGTATTGTTATGGTTTACCAGGTTGAAGATTACGAGGCCAAGAACTAAAACTGCCGCCACACGGCTTGTCCAGAGCAGAATCGTTTTGCCCGGTGCTTTTTTGTACAGCTTTTTCTTATTGGCAAAAACAATGCTTTCATCAGCCGTTAATATGGCTTTTTGAAAAGCTGCAGCCTGTTTTTCCTTTTCTGGATCATTGGTCAGGTAGGTTTCAAACTCCTGTTTTTCATGCTCGTTTAAGTCGCCTTCAAGCAATGCAATAGCAGCATTATCAAATGCTTCGTGATTGTCGTATTTGCTCTTATAAAGTTCTGTTTTATTGTTGAACGTTACTTTCTCGGGCTCCAGCGAAATCGGTTCGTAAAGTTCCAGTTCTTGTTTCAGGTCGGGATTCGCTTTCAGAAACGCAATAAAGCTATCGATCATCCCTTCATCGAGGTTGCCCTCGAGGTAATCGATAAAATAAGCTTCGTAATTTGTTCTGTTAATCTCCTTCATGTTCTGCCCCTCTTTCTATGCCACAGCCTCGATGCTGCCAATATATTTCTTCAGAAACAACCTTGCCCGGTAAATGTATACTTTCACCTGCGATTCGCTTAAATTCGTCAGCTCGCCAATTTCCTGGTAGTTGTATCCCTCATAATCGCGCAACAAAACTACCATTCGTTGAATCTCCGGTAGTTTGTTAACGGCCTCTTTCAGTATTTCGCTTAAGTCGGAATAGTTGCTTTCGTGTCCTTCTTCCGGCAAGCTCATATCCTCGGCAAATGCCGAACGTTTTTCCTTGCGTATGCGGTCGATCATCGTGTGGTAGGCCGTTGTAAAAAGGTACGATTTTACTTTCGTGCCATCCACATTCTCGCGGTTCTTCCACAATTTCTCGTAGCTGTCCTGCACAATATCCTGCGCGGCATGCACATCTTTTATACTTTTCAGTACAAAGCGGTACAGACGATCTGAGTAATTGTCAACTGCAAGGTTATATTCGGTAATTGTCATTTGTTTCTGAACCTCGTTCGTAAAATACGACGGACAAGTTACGGGATAGTTACAGTAGAAATAAAAAAAGCTCCGAATTTTTTTTGAATGGAATAAGGATAATAAGGTTTGGGTAGGTGGCTGGACGGATTTCTACTAAGGTTTAGGTTGAAGAATAAGGTTTTTCGATCATATATATGGGGAATATTTTTTAATATTTCAATTTGATCGGGATGCCTAAAAACCTTATTTTTAAAAGAATAAACCTTAGTAGCACTGTAAATTTTTCGAAATGAAATAAGGATAATAAGGTTTGGTTAGGTGGCCGGACGGATTTCTACTAAGGTGAGGTTGAAGCATAAGGTTATCTTTTGAAACTTTAAAACTAACAGATGTTACGAACTTTTGAATTTGATTGGAATCTATAAAAACCTTATTTTTAGAGGATAAACCTTAGTAGCACTAAATTTTAAAAGAACTATAACCTTATTAACCTTATCAAACATGAAAATTGAGTATAACAACCTCTACACACATTTTATCCTGACCACTTACAAACGAGTGGCAATTATCTCTGAAAAAAATAGAGAACGGATTGAAAAGTATATTACAGGAATTGTGTCGCATCAACATTCAAAATTATATGCCATTTATGCCAATCCTGAACATGTTCATTTTTTGGTTTCGCGTTCGCCGCATATTTCGGAAGAAGAGTTACTCGAAATTGTTTCCAGTAGTACGGAAAGGTTTATCAATTCGAATAAACTTGTAGCCGGAAAATTTGCATGGCAGCAATCAGCTTCGGCATTTTCAGTTTCAAAATCGGATGTAGACCGGGTTTGCAAATACATTTTGAATCAACCGGAGCACCACAAGAAAACTACGTTTGAGGAAGAGTATCAGAAGTTTATTGAGCATTATCAGACTGGGATTAATAATCAGTAAGATTTTATTTCAATTATAAAATAAGGTTAATAAGGTTCGGGTGCGTGGCTGGAAGGATTTCTACTAAGGTTGAGGTTGAAGAATAAGGTTATTTATTGCTTCTGAAAAGCCTTTGAGAATTTCATAAGCCATTTCAAATTGTTTCGCATTCGAAAACCTTATTTTTAAAATATAAACCTTAGTAGTATAAAGTGTAAAATAGAAATCAAACCTTATTAACCTTATCGGTTTATAAAACAAAAAACCGCTCCTTCAAAAAAGGAACGGTTCTGATATACTTTGTTAATAGATCTTACTCAATTATCTCTACCCAACCATGTGTGTCGGGCTCGTCGCCGTATTGAATAGCGCGTAGTTTATTGTATAATTTTGTCGACCATTCGCCGGCTTCTTCCTGGTTGCCGTACTTAAACCACTTGTCGTTGTCGTTGTCGTAAATACCTTTAATTGGCGAAATTACGGCAGCAGTTCCACAGGCTCCCACTTCGTCAAACTCGGCCAGTTCTTCGTACGGAACTTTGCGGCGCTCAACATTCAATCCCATTTCTTCGGCCAAAACGATAAGGCTTTTGTTGGTAATCGATGGAAGGATGGAAGCCGATTCCGGCGTAATGTAAGTATTGTTTTTTATGCCAAAGAAGTTAGCTGGTCCGCACTCGTCGATGTATTTTTTCTCTTTACTGTCGAGATAAAGCACAGCCGAAAAACCATTCTGTTTGGCTTTTTTGCCTTCGTACATACTGGCAGCATAGTTTCCGCCAACTTTATATTTTCCCGTTCCTTGCGGAGCAGCACGGTCGAATTCGCGGTAAATTACCAGGTTGGTAGGTTTAAATCCTTCAGGGAAATACGGTCCAACAGGCATTACAAATACCATAAACAGGTACTCTTCGGCCGGAGCAACACCAATTTGTGGTCCGGTACCAATTAACAACGGACGAATGTACAGCGCAGCACCCGATTCGTAAGGCGGAACAAAACGTTCGTTCATTTTTACAGCCATTCGAACGGCTTCCTGAAATTTCTCAACCGGAAGTTTCTGCATCAGAATACCATCGGCAGAATTTTGCATACGTTTGGCATTTTCATCCATGCGAAAAACCCTGACCTTGCCATCTTTTCCTTTAAAGGCTTTTAGTCCTTCAAAAGCTTCCTGCCCATAGTGCAATGCCGTTGCCGACATATGAATATTAATGACGTTTGATGAGCTGATTTCAAGTTCTCCCCACTTGCCGTTGCGATAGTAGCAACGAACATTATAGTCGGTATCGCGGTATCCAAACCCAAGGTTTTTCCAATCGAGATTTTCCATTGTTTACGTTTTAAGTCTGCTTGTAATGTATTCTATATGCAACTTTTGTTGCATTAGCAAAGTAAGCGATTTTTCTTTAATGAAAGCAGGAAATTAGTCATGAAACCCGTTTGTAGTAAATGTTTTATAACGTACAGGTAATTTCTGATATTTTTAAATGAATAAGATTTTGCTGTTTTTTCTTAAAATTTTATCCGGATGGCCGGATTTTGATTTCAAAATAACAAAAGTGCAGTTTTACAGGCTTATTTCAATTTCTCATTGTTTTTATGTCGCTCCCCGTCACGTTTGTTTTTCTTCTCCATGTTTTTCTGAAATGCCTCATTCAGATCAACTCCGGTTTGATTGGCCAGGCAAATCAATACCCAAAGAACATCGGCCATTTCATCTGCCAGGTTATATTCTTCATCCGACTTCTTAAACGACTGATCGCCGTATTTCCGGGCCATAATGCGCGCCAATTCTCCCACTTCTTCGGTAAGAATTGTCATATTCGTCAGTTCGCTAAAGTAGCGCACGCCAATGGTTTTTATCCATTCGTCAACCCGTTTTTGAGCTTCGGATATTGTAAGTTCGTTTTTCATTTTGCTTGTTTAACTGATGAAACAGGTTAAAAATCTTTCTGTTTCGAATCGATGATAATGGTTACCGGACCGTCGTTAATCAGCGCCACATCCATCATGGCTCCGAATTTTCCGGTTCCTACTTTTTTGCCGAGAGCCGTTTCCATGGCGACTACAAATTTTTCATACATCGGAATGGAAATATCAGGTTTGGCAGCGCGAATATAAGATGGTCGGTTACCCTTTTTTGTGTTGGCCTGCAGTGTAAACTGGCTCACCACAATAATTTCGCCGTCAACATCCATAACCGAGCGGTTCATCACGCCGTTTTCATCGTCGAAAACCCGCAACTGTGTCGACTTTTTTACCAGGTAATCAATGTCTTCCTGTGTGTCTTCGTTTTCAATGCCTACCAAAATCAACAGTCCATTTTTTATGGCCGATATTTTTTCGCCTTCAACCGTTACCGAGGCTTCTTTTACTTTTTGAATGACAACACGCATTTGCTTTTCAATTTTTCGAGGACTAATTTATAAAAACAATAAAGCTTTCTCAACTTTTATTCATTAGTTTTGTTTGGGTTTTTGACGGAAAAATTAAACAGAATCAATGAGGAAAGTCGGATTAATTTTGCTTTTATTTGGATTGCCAATATGCATACTTGCACAAAACGCAGCAGTTACCGGAAAAGTGGTAGATGCAGTGAGTAACGAGCCCTTACCTTTTGTAAATGTGCTGGTTTCGGGAACTTCAAACGGAACAGTAACAGACGAGACAGGCCATTTCGAGTTTAGAAACCTGACCCCGGGTTTTATTCGTATCGAAGCCAGTTTTGTTGGGTATAAAAAGGCCATTTCGTCAGAGGTGGAGGTAAATAATTCGAGCGCTCCTTTTGTTGAAATTCTGTTGGAAAAATCAGTATCAGAGCTGGATGAGGTTACGGTTACAGCTTCGCCATTTAGAAAAACAATTGAAAGCCCTGTTTCTTTGCGAAGTATTGGTATTGGCGAAATTGAGAAAAGCCCCGGTGCCAACCGCGATATTTCTAAGATCATTCAGTCGTTTCCGGGGGTGCAGTCAACACCGGCTTTCCGAAACGATATTATCATCCGCGGCGGAGGCCCGTCGGAAAGTCGTTTTTACCTCGATGGTGTTGAGGTGCCGTTTATCAACCACTTTGCCACGCAGGGAGCTTCCGGAGGCCCGGTTGGTATTTTAAATGCCGATTTTATTCGCGAGGTAAATTATTACTCCGGCGCTTTCCCGGCCAACCGTGGAAATGCCTTAAGTGGTGTGATGGAATTTTACCAGATCGATGGGAACGAGGAGAAACTAAATTTTCATGGAACGCTTGGCGCATCGGAAATTGCAGCAACTTTGGATGGCCCCATTGGAGAAAAGACAAACTTTGTTGTTTCTATACGTCAGTCGTATCTGCAGTTTTTGTTTAGCGCGCTGGAATTACCGTTTTTACCCACATTTACGGATATGCAGTTTAAGGTACGCACCCGTTTCGATAAAAAGAATGAGTTGACCCTGATTGGTTTGGGAGCCAACGATTTGTTTGAGTTAAATGAAGATATTGAAGATCCCGACGACGAGCAAAAGTATATTCTTAGTGAGATTCCGGTGAACAAACAATGGTCGTATACGGTGGGTGCCGTATACAAACATTACCGCGATAACAGCTACCAGACTTTTGTGGCAAGTCGCAGTCATTTAGACAATAACGCCTATAAATACCTTGATAATGATGAGAGTTCGGAAGAGAATAAAATTCTGGATTACGATTCGCAGGAGGCCGAAAATAAGTTTCGTTTCGAGAACACTTCGCGTATGGAGGGTTTTAAACTGAATTTTGGTGCCAACCTCGATTTTGTGAGTTACAAAAACAGTTCGCAATTCCGCCGTTTTTACGAGGGCCAGCCGGTTGATGTGAGTTACAACACCAATCTTAACCTCGTGAAATATGGATTATTTGCACAGCTCAGCAAGTCGGTTTTTAGCGAGCGTTTGGCACTTTCGCTGGGCGTGCGCGCTGATGCGAATAATTACTCGTCGAGCATGAAGAACTTGTTGGATCAGTTCTCGCCACGTTTTTCGGCATCGTATTCCTTAAGCGATCAGTGGAGCCTGAATTTTAATACCGGACGTTATTACCAATTGCCGGCCTATACAACGCTGGGTTATAAGGAGAATGATGTTTTGGTGAATAAGGCCAATAACCTGAAATACATTGCAGTAGATCACCTAATTGGCGGGTTGGAGTATCGTCCAAGACCTACCTTACAGTTGTCTGGCGAGGCATTCTGGAAAGGTTATTCACAATATCCGTTTTCGGTGAACGACCAGGTAAGTCTGGCGAATCTGGGGGCTGATTATGGTGTGGTTGGCGACGAAGAAGTAACCTCAACTTCGGAAGGAAGAGCTTACGGAGCCGAGTTTCAGGCGCGTATTAATTCAACCGACGGATTTAATTTTAACTTGTCGTATACCTTGGTACGTAGTGAGTTTAATGACGGAGAAGGCGCTTACATCCCTTCAAGTTGGGATGCGAAACACCTAATTACACTCACTACCACAAAAGACCTGAAACGTAACTGGCGCGTAGGTGCACGCTGGCGTTTTGTGGGTGGTTTGCCTTACACGCCGTGGGATATAGAAAAATCGTCGATGGTGGAAGCCTGGAACCTGCAAGGCGGACCGTATTACGATTATACGCAGCTTAATGCCAAACGCTTTGACCCTTTTCATCAGCTCGATATTCGCGTAGATAAATCCTACTATTTCGAAAAACTCACCGCTAAATTTTATATCGACATTCAAAACCTTTATAATTTCCAGGCGCAGGAAAACGATATTGTTGTTCGTGCCGAGGATGCCAACGGGAATTTTCTAACAACCGACAATGGAACGCGTTATGTGCTGAATGAAATTGAAAGCAAGTCGGGAACGGTTTTACCAACCATCGGAATTATTATTGAATTTTAATTCTGTGAGACGCTAATTTCAGAAACAAAGTGCCCTTAAATTATAAAGTCGAGCTTATCCCGATGCCAAGCCGTCGGGAACTAATGGGTTTAAACTTGCCTATCGAGAATCTGATAACCAGTTCCCTGAGGCAAGTTGATAAACATCATACCCTAAGGATACCTGCATATTCTGCGGTGGTACAGTTCATTCTCACAAGCTGTTGATTCTAGTAAAATAAATCAATACGACTAGGTATAAAACAGTGTTTGGTGAATCCTTATGAATGGGAGTTCATAACAATACAATATGGTTCTTTAAAATCCGTACCAAAAATTTTTATGTGAGTACCGGAAGTAAACAGAATAGAACAGAAAGAAGTAGATGTATTTTATTGCATCCTTAAAAAGAGTTCTTAATTTTATGAAATAATACTGAATCAATATAAACTAAATAGATCATGATGAATCGAAAACTTCGTATGGGAATGGTTGGTGGAGGCACCGACGCGTTTATTGGAGCAATACACCGGTTGGCAGCTTTTATGGACAACCAAATTGAGCTTGTTTGCGGTTGTTTTAGTGTAAACCCTGAAATATCAAAACAATCGGGAAAATTATACTATTTACCAGAAAACAGAGTCTATGAAACCTATCAGGAAATGTTTGAAAAGGAAGCCAAACTTCCGGAAGGCGAACGAATGGATTTTGTTTCGATAGTAACGCCCAATTTTGTGCATTTTGCACCGGCCATGATGGCACTTGAACATGGTTTTAATGTGGTGCTGGATAAACCGATAACTTTTACCTTGGATGAGGCATATCAACTAAAAGAACAAATCAACAAAACAGGTTTAACTTTTGCCTTAACGCATACTTATTCGGGCTACCCGGCTGTAAAACAGGCAAAACATATGGTTGCCGAAGGACGATTGGGAAAAATCAGAAAAGTATATGTTGAATATCCGCAGGGATGGCTTTCATCGAAAGTGGAAGATGCAGGAAATGCCCAGGCAAGTTGGCGTACCGACCCAAAAAAATCGGGGAAAGCCGGTTGTATGGGCGATATTGGAACACATGCACATCAGCTGGCCGAATATATTACAGGATTAAAAGTTACAGAGCTTTGTGCTGAAATTAATGTTTTTGTTCCTAATCGTTTATTGGATGATGATGGTGCCGCTTTGTTGCATTTCGATAACGGAGCCAAAGGTGTTCTTATGGCCAGTCAGGTTGCTGCCGGCGAAGAAAACGCAGTTAAAATTAGGGTTTACGGCGAAAAAGGTGGGCTGGAATGGAACCAGCACGAACCCAATACTTTAATTTTAAAATGGATCGACCAACCGGTACAGATCTTACGGACCGGAACCAGTTTGGATGCTCCGGCAGCCTTGCATAATACACGAACTCCGGGTGGACACCCTGAAGGTTACCTGGAAGCTTTTGCCAATATCTACCGCAATTTTGCACTTACCGTTCGTGCAAAAGCCAACGGCGAAGAACCTACACCTGAAATGCTGGATTTCCCGGGCGTTGAAGACGGTATTCGCGGCATGCAGTTTATCGATACCGTTGTTAGTGCCGGCTACAACGACGAGGTGAAATGGGTAAAATTTGGCGATATAATTTGAAATGAATGAGCAGGTGATTACAAGTCACCTGCTCATTAAAAATATATGAACTTAAAACTACAACAATAATGGCAAGACCAGTAACACTTTTTACCGGACAATGGGCCGATTTGCCTATTGAAACCATGTGTCAGAAAGCAAAACAATTTGGCTACGATGGTTTGGAACTATGTACCTGGGGCGATCACATGGAAATTGCAAAAGCCGACCAGGCATACTGCGATAACAGAAAAGAATTACTCAATAAATATGATTTACAGCTATTTACTATTTCCACGCACCTTGATGGACAATGTGTTTGCGATCCTATCGATAGGCGGCACAAAAGTATTGCCAGCCCACATGTTTGGGGCGATGGCGATCCGGAAGGTGTACGTCAGCGGGCAGCCGAAGAAATGGTAAAAACGGCCGAAGTTGCTAAACGCCTGGGAGTGGATACCGTGGCTGGATTTACCGGAAGCCCGATTTGGCACCTTCTTTATTCGTTTCCACCGGTATCGCCCGAAATGATTGAAGAAGGTTATGCCGATTTTGCACGGCGCTGGAAACCGATTCTCGATGAATACCAAAGCCTTGGGGTAAAATTTGCGTTAGAAGCACATCCTACCGAAATAGCTTTTGATATTCACACTGCACACCTGGCACTAAAGGCATTGGATTATCATCCGGCATTCGGATTTAACTACGATCCCAGCCATTTTGGCTATCAGCATGTGGATTATGTGCGTTTTATCTACGAGTTTGCCGATCGTATTTTCCATGTTCATATGAAAGATGTTTACTGGAGCGATGTACCTACCGGAGTTGGTGTTTTTGGTGGTCATATGGAATTTGGCGACAACCGACGTTACTGGAATTTCCGCAGTTTGGGACGGGGTAAAATTCAGTTCGAGAACATCGTACGGGCGCTGAATGATATCGGTTATAACGGACCGCTCTCCGTAGAGTGGGAAGACAGCGGAATGAACCGTGAAGCAGGGGCGGCAGAAGCCTGTGAGTTTGTTAAAAAGATTGATTTTGCACCATCAGACGTCGCGTTTGATGATGCCATGCAGAAAGAATAAAAAGAATAATAAGAAGACTATTCAGGCCGGAAGCAAATCGTTTCCGGCTTTCTTTTTTTCGTACTTTCACGAAAATCAAATACTAAAAGAATGACCGAATCAAAATATCACAAAACATTTGAGAAAGATGTGTTTGCCGCCAAAAACGGGATAAAACTGGTGGAAGCTAAACCCGGCTATGCAAAATCCAGGATGAAAATTAAACCGGATCATTATAATTCAATAGGAATTGTGCATGGTGGTGCTTTGTTCACATTGGCTGATTTTACTTTTGCCGTAGCCTCCAATTCGCATGGCAGGGTGGCACTGGCTATCGATGCTGAGATTTCGTTTTTTAAAGCCACATCATCAGGTACTTTAACTGCCGAGGCAAAGGAGATTTCGCTAAATGGTAAACTCGGAACATACCTGGTGGAGATTACCAACGAAGCAAACGAGCATATTGCTCATTTTAAAGGAACTGTTTACCGAAAAAAGGACGAAATAGCGTTTGGATAAATGTTTTGTTTTAGATATTGTGTTGTAAAATAGGTTAATAAGTGATAGTGAAAGGGCAAAAAAACGGCATTAAAAATGGATAACTTAAAATTATTCTACAAATTTGGGGTCGGTTACGCGATGGAAGGTCTTCCTGAACGAATTACAAATGAATTAAGATTTATTTTCTAATACCAACTAAAAATAAAATGACTAATAGAAGAGACTTTATCAAAACATCGGCAATGGCAACAGCTGGCGTAGGGATTGCGTCAGGAATGCCTTTAGCGATGGAATCGTGCTCGGGAGCAAACGATAAACTGGTTTGTGCTTTGATTGGGGCAAAAGGAATGGGATTTAGTGATTTGCAAGCCTTTTTAAAGCAAAAAAATACCGAGTGTGGCGCCATTTGCGATGTTGATGAAAACGTTTTGAATCAGCGTATTGCCGACGTTGAAAAAATTCAGGGAACAAAACCAAAAGGATTTAAGGATTTCAGAAAATTACTGGAAGAACCCGGCATTGATGTGATCATTATTGGTACGCCCGACCATTGGCACTGTTTGCCGTTTGTTTATGCGGCGCAGGAAGGAAAACACATTTACTGTGAAAAACCGCTTGCAAACTACATCGAAGAAATCAACATCATGGAACGTGCGTGGAAACGTTACGGAACAATTGCCCAGGTAGGGCAGTGGCAGCGTAGCGATAAGCACTGGAAAGAAGCCGTTGATTTTGTATATACCGGCGCGCTGGGTAAAATTCGTACCGTACGTTGCTGGTCGTACCAGGGATGGATGAAATCGATTCCGGTAATGCCCGACGGACCTGTTCCTGAAGGTGTTGATTACGATATGTGGTTAGGACCGGCAAAAGCACGTCCGTTTAACCCGAACCGTTTTCACTTTAATTTCCGCTGGTTCTGGGATTATGCCGGTGGATTAATGACCGACTGGGGAGTACACATTATCGACTACGGTTTATTTGGAATGAAAGCCAAAGCACCTAAATCGGTTATGGCAATGGGTGGCAAATTCGCTTATCCTGAGGATGCTTGCGAAACTCCTGACAGCATGCAGGCTTTATACGAATTCGACGACTATACTTTACTTTGGGATCATGGTCTGGGAATCGATGGTGGTTACTATGGCCGCAGCCACGGTGTAGGTTTTGTTGGTAACAACGGAACTTTGGTGGTTGACCGTAACGGATGGGAAGTTATTCCGGAAGGTGGAAGAAACCCCAAAATGGATCGCGTGGAATTGAAAAAAGGCGATGGACAGGGGTTGAACAACCACATGGCTAACTTTATCGATTGTATCAAAGATGGCGATCAGAATACAAACTGTAACGTTGGTATTGCTGCCAATACCGCTCGTGTGGCTCACCTGGGTAACCTGGCCTTAAAAACCGGTCAGCGCCTGTACTGGGATGCCGATAACAGCAAATTTATTGGTAACGATGCGGCTAACGAACTATTGGTGCCAACTTACCGCGCACCATGGGAGTTGCCTAAAGTATAAAAAGACAAAAACCAGATATTTTGAAAAAGCAGGCTCATTTCGGGTCTGCTTTTTTGTTTCAAATAGTCTCTCCGTTCATTTTAAACTATTACACAGAGTTACACGGAGAATCCACAAAGGTTCACAGAGATAATTTTATTGTCTTTGTGTTTCTCTGTGTCTCCTTTTAGAAGCTCTGTGGAATAGCTTCTAAAAGTTTAATTTATAATTCTTTTTATCCCGTTTTTAAGAATTGAAACATTAAAATTCAAAAGCAATCCAAGACGATAATGGCCTAATTTTAAATAAGTGAGTACCTGTGCTGTGTGAACATCATTGAGTTCTTCAACTGTTTTTAACTCAATAACGACTTTATTTTCCACCAGCAGGTCAATTCTGTAGCCATGATTTAGCTTTACTTCCTTATAAACAATCGGCATAGGTACTTCTTTTTTTACGTTTAGTCCTTTTTGCTGTAATTCGTAGAATAAACATTCCTGATATGCAGACTCAAGTAGTCCCGGGCCTAATTGTTTATGCACATCTATTGCACAACCGATAATTGTTTTGGAGATTTCATTTTCTATCATGTTATATAATTTAAGTTTATTGAGAGTCTGGTTTATGCTTGGATTACACTATTCAATTTACAAATTTTTTAAATTAATACCCAACTATCCCACAGTGTTACACTTAGAGTGCGCAGTTTCACAGAGTAATTATTTCATCTTTGTGGTTCTCCGTGTTTTCTTTGAGAAGCTTTGTGGAATAACATATCTTCATTTGTAAAATAGCTTGCTCTATCCGTATATTTGAAAGAAAGTAGAAAAGCATGACACCGAGAAAACAGACTGAGTTGATAAATAAGATTCCTAAAGCCGAATTGCATGTACATATTGAAGGCACTTTTGAGCCGGAACTGATGTTTACCATTGCCGAAAGGAATGATATTCGGTTAAAATATAAATCAGTTGATGAGCTGCATGCGGCCTATCAATTCAATAACCTCCAGGAATTTTTGGATCTTTATTATGCAGGTGCGTATGTTTTGCTTTACGAGCGGGATTTCTACGACCTTACTAAGGCCTACTTGAAAAAGTGCTACGAAGATAAGGTGGTACATACCGAAATCTTTTTCGATCCGCAAACACACACACAGCGCGGCGTTCCGTTTGAAAATGTAATTAACGGCATTTTACAGGCCTGTATCGATGCCCGTAATGAATGGGGCATAACTTACCGCCTTATTCCAAATTTTTTGCGTCACCTGAGTGAGGAGGATGCCATCAAGACGTTTAAAGAGTCGTTGCAGTTTGGCGAATTATTCACCGCTTATGGTCTCGATTCAAGCGAAAAAGGTCATCCACCGGCCAAGTTTGAAAAGGTGTTCGAAATGGTACGTGCCGAAGGATTCTTAACAGTTGCACATGCCGGCGAAGAAGGTCCGGCACAAAACGTTTGGGATGCAATAAATATGCTAAAGGTAGCGCGTATCGACCATGGAGTACGTTCGATCGATGATCCCGAATTACTGAATGAACTGGCGCGTATTAAAATGCCGTTAACCGTTTGTCCGCTGTCGAACCTAAAGCTGAAAGTGGTGAATGATATGGTTGATCACCCTTTAAAAAAGCTGCTGGATCATAACATTGTTGCTACTGTTAATTCTGACGATCCGGCCTATTTTGGTGGTTATATGAATGCTAATTTCCATGCTGTAAACGAGGCGCTTGACTTAACAAAAGAGGATATCGTAAAACTTGCAGCCAATTCGTTTACAGCCAGTTTCCTTGCAGATGAGGAGAAACAAAAGTGGCTGGATGAGATTGCTAAGTTTCTTGCTTAAAAACGGATGATTCGTTTGATGTTTTTTAGATGTTGCCAGTTGAATTGTATTGTTTGATTATTTAAGTAGCTTATGTCTTCAAGCCAGACGGGCTCTTTCTTTTGCAGTCGATCAAAAGAAAGCAAGAATCTTGTCAAAAATAACCTCTTCGTTTTTTCAATGTGACTAATTAGCCCGACTGACGGATTTTTGACGTGCCCGCACAAGATTTGCCTTTTGGACCGCCTTCGAGAAAAAGCGTTAAGAAAATAAATGGAGAGAACGTTAAAAAATCAAGTCTGTTTGACGCTCGTTAGCCCTGAAGTATGAAGGGCTAAAAGGAGAGCCTGTCCCGATCGGTAGCATCGGGAAGTTTCTTGATTTTAGTGAAAGGAGTTTATTTTTAGCTTTTTATCGTCAGCGGTGGCTTTTTTGAATCCTTTTTCAGCTATAAGAAAAAGGATTTCCTGTCTGGAAAGACATGGTTAGAGTAGACTTTAATTGAAAATAGCTATCAGGTTAATTCACTCTTATTCCAGCATATGAATCCTTGAAGTCAAGATTATTATAAACTTCTAGCGATTATCAATCTTCTCAGGATTCAAATCATGGTTTTGCATACGAAACCAGGCCATCTCTTCATATTTCGTCCCCGGTTTTCCGTAATTTGAAAACGGATCGATGCTGAGGCCTCCACGTGGCAAAAATTTTCCCCACACTTCAATGTACTTTGGATTCATCAAAGCAATCAGATCCTTCATTATAATGTTGATACAATCTTCGTGAAAAGCACCATGGTTGCGGAAACTGAACAGATAAAGTTTAAGGCTTTTGCTTTCCACCAACTTCTCATCAGGAATGTAACTAAGGTAGATGGTAGCAAAATCGGGCTGCCCGGTAATGGGGCACAAACTGGTAAACTCAGGACAGTTAAATTTTACCCAATAATCATTTTCAGGATGTTTATTATCAAACGATTCCAGCACATCAGGACGATAGTTAAAATCGTAATTCGTTTCGTTTCCCAGGTGTTTTAATTCGCTCATTGTTCTGTCTAGTAATAAATGTTCTAAAAATCCTCAATTACTCATTCACTCAATTACGTATTCTCCTTCTTTTCCAAATATTTTTCCAGCCCTTTATTCCGCAACTCACAAGCCGGACATTCACCACACCCTACGCCCTTAATGCCATTGTAGCAGGTAACGGTTTCGTTTTGTACCAAATCAAAAACTCCAAGCTCATCGGCCAGTTGCCATATTTCGCTTTTGTTCTTCCACATCAGCGGTGTATGAATCTGATACGGATAATCCATCGACAGGTTCAGCGTTTCGTTCAGCGACACGATAAAATCGTTGCGGCAATCGGGGTAGCCGCTAAAATCGGCCTGGCCTACACCTGTTACCAGATGGTGTATATTATGCACCTTGGCAAAAATAGCGGCGTAGGTTAAAAACAACATATTCCGGCCTTCCACCAGCGTATTGGGTGGCGTGTCTTCCGGTTTATTGCGATCTACCTGCATGCTATGGTACGTTAACGAATTCCGGCTGAGTTGCGAGATCAGATCCATCGGAAAAACCTGCAAAGGCACACCGGCTGTTTCGGCGATTGTTTTTGCCGATTCCAGCTCAACAGCATGGCGCTGACCGTAGTTAAATGCAATGGCATAAACCTCTTCGAATTCGCGTTTAGCCCAAAACAGGCAGGTGGTAGAATCCTGTCCGCCCGAAAAAACCACCAGTGCTTTTTTCTTGTCTATAAAAGTCATTTTGCCTAAAGTGTATTAAAGCATTCTTGCAATGAAGCATTTCTGCATTCATAAATCAATACCTCAGTCCTTCAAACTTCAATTTGAATGGGTTATACGAAACGTGGTAGTCATAGGTATCAATACCTTCCACTTTTTTCACTTTGCCAACCACCCAAATGGTAAGCGGAAGAACGGCAATTTCGTAAACGGTTTTGATAATTGCCTGTGTTACGATCATGGTTAGCAGCGCATTTACAGGGAATATTCCGGCAAATGCAATGGTAATAAAAATGGCCGAATCAGCTCCTTCACCAGCAAGTGTTGAAACCACTGCACGCAGCGAAAAGCCTTTTCCTTTGGTAAGTACCTTAAATTTACTCATAACATACGCATTCAGGAACGAGCCCATCAGGTAGGCGAGCATACTGGCCGCTACAATGCGCGGGGTACTGCCCAAAACGGTTGCAAAGGCATTCTGGTTTTCCCAAAAAGGTGCGGCATTTACCGAAATTGCAAGCGTAAAGAAAATTACGGCGAGCACATTTACTCCAAATCCTGCCCAAATAATGAGGCGGGTTTTCTGGTAACCCCACACTTCAACCAGCACATCGTTAATAATATATGCCAATGGGAAAATCAATACTCCGGCCGGGGCTGACCACGGACCGATCATCATAATTTTTGAAGCAAGAATGTTGGAAATCAATAAGCAGGTGGCGAAAAGAATACCTGCAAGCATAAACAGAACGGATACTTTATTCTTCATTTCTCTTGTTTTTTACGTGGTTATCAAGAACACGTGGTTAATACGCCGCGAAGATATAAAAATTTCAATATCAGTAAACAAGGGTTTTTTATTTTGGGAATAATGAAGCTCTTACAGATGGGGTAGAAGCAGATCCTTTACCCCTTTGGCTGTCACCATTTCCCCTCGGAAGGGGAAACAGCTTTGAAAAGCCAAAGCGGATTATGTTGCAGGTCCGGCTCAGAGCATGCTTCCCTTGCAAGGGGAGCTCCCGTTGGCTGACGGGTGAGGGGTAGGGGAAGAATGGCCTAAGTAATCCCCAAAAGAGAATAGTTACCCTATTCACGAACCAAACACTTTGTTTATTGTTTTGATGTATATGATTAAACAAAAAATGAATAAAAAAACAATAGTACAACACAGCGCCTATGTTTCGCTAATTCTGCTTAGCTTTATAACAAGCTGTTCGTTAACAGGCTGTTCAGGGCAAAAGCAAATGATAGACAATAGTGTGGTGAAGGAACTGGACCTCGAAAAGTACCTGGGAACATGGTACGAAATTGCCCGTTACGATCATCGCTTTGAGCGCGGAATGGTGGGCGTTACTGCTAATTACTCTTTGCGCTCCGACGGCAAAATAAAGGTAGTAAACAGTGGCTACCAAAATACGCTTGATGGTGAATATTCCGAAGCGATAGGAAAAGCCAAAATTCCGGATCCGGAAAATGAACCGGCTAAACTAAAGGTCTCCTTTTTCTGGATATTCTATGGCGATTATTACGTGCTGGAGCTGGATGAGGATTACCAGTGGGCCGTGATTGGCAGTAGTTCAGATAAATATTTGTGGATATTAAACCGTACTCCGCAAATGGCACCTGCAGTGTACAACGATTTGTTGAAGCGAATTGCAGATCGGGGATACGATACTTCAGCATTAATAAAAGTAAAACAAAAAGTAAACAGTTAAAGAGATGGCATTCTATCAATTTAAACGCGAACAATTTATAAAAAGCAACATCAGCGAGGTGTGGGATTTTATATCCAGGCCACAAAATCTGAAGCGCATTACACCAATTTACATGGGTTTCGATATACGCACACCCGATTTGCCCGATGAAGCTTACGAAGGGATGATCATCGCCTACACGGTGCGGCCATTACTGGGAATTCCTACCACCTGGGTAACCGAAATTACACATGTGGAACCGCAAAAATATTTTGTTGATGAGCAACGTGTTGGGCCATATAAACTCTGGCATCACGAACATCATATCGAGGAAGTAAAGGATGGCGTGTTAATGAAAGACATTGTGAGCTACAGTCCGCCATTGGGTGTTCTGGGGCAAATTGCCAACGCATTGGTTATTCGCAAAAAGCTGGAGGAGATTTTTGATTACCGAACAAAGGCTTTTGAGGAGATATTTCCGGGATAGATTGTGTTAAGAACCGAAATCTTCCAGGTTACAATCCGTTTTGCACTCCGCCAATAATTCCTTAAATTATACCAATTGTTTTGAGAGTGAGCCTAAAGCGAAACTCTGAGATTACAATGGTTGATGTCGATAGTAAAGAGAAGAATCTTTGGGAATAAATGAAGCAAGGGTTTAGTTCGATTTCTAATCGGTATTATTCATCAGAAAATGTGTTGCTGATGCAGAAATTTTACATTCTAACCACTTTTATTTTCCTGTTTTTCACCTCGCCTTTGCTTGCCGGTGCGACATTTGTGCAACAGGATACCACACATACCGACACTACGCTGGTCGACCAGTTTCTGGGTTTGTTTCAGGAAAGCGATCTCGACCGGATTCCTGAAATCAAACGTTCGCGGAGGCAGCAGGTGGATGCACTGTTAAAATCCATACTGGAAGAACCCGGCAAACTGCAGTTTAGCGGAGTGGCAACAGCATCGGTTCAGGTACCGCTTGAAAATGATCAGGTATGGAAAGGGGTTGGCACGTTTGATATTTTTGCTTTTGTAAGTTTTGGGCCGTCGGCGCTATTGTTTTTCGACCTGGAAGCCGGAGGAGGACAAGGCCCTGATGCTCTTATTCCGAATGTTTCGGTGTTGAATGCTGATGCGGGTGGTGGCGATGGTAAAGGCGAGAACCTCATCGTATTGGAAGCCTGGACCGAATTTAAAATGTTGAAAGATATTTTCACAGTTACTTTTGGGAAGCTGGATCCAACAAACTATTTCGATAATAACCTGCATGCCAACGATGAAACCTCCCAGTTTATAAGCGGAGTGTTTGTTAATAACCCGGTTTTGCCGGTGGGAGTCAACAGTCCGGGAATTCGTTTTCGTACCACATTTGTAAAACGTTTTTACATTCAATACGGGCAGTTTATGGCCAACCCGCAGGAAGAGAATATTATGAAAAATCACCTGAAACTATTGGAAACCGGTATTAAACTTTTCGCAGAAAGCGGATGGGAGGCCAATTTCAGAGTGTTCGGTCATGAACAACCTCTGGCCGGCGATAGTCGGGGATTTGGTATTTCTTTCGACCAGTTGATTGCCAACCACTTCACCATTTTTGGGCGTTATGGTGCAAACAGTAAGGAACTGGCCCAATGGCAAGGCATAAAAAATGCCTGGAGTGGAGGTGTTGGTTTCCGGCAATATATCCTGAATCGTGAGCTCAAAGTCGGGCTGGCCTATGCCGAAACGCAAACAACAGCTTACGAAAATCCCGAGCAAATGGCCGAATTCTATTTCAGTACCCAACTCAATCGGTGGGTATTTATCTCGCCTCATGTGCAGTGGATTAAAACCTGGCGCTCCGAAGATTCTGAGCATTTTCTTGCAGGGCTACGAATTAATTTGAGCTACTAAAATTGTAAGCAGGAAAATATTTCACCGGCCGGTAAACAAAAAGAAACTAAAAGGTCTTAAAATATATTAAGAAGGTTTACGTTTTGTAATTACACAACGGTCATAATAAAATTACTACTTATGAAAACAGAAAAGAAATTTTTAGTTGCACTGGCCCTGATGACGGCCATTTTTATATCCTGTAGCGATGATGGGGATATGATGAACGACGGCGAATCGTTATTTGGTGTGCGTATTGAAGCACTGAATACAGAATTTAGTTTACCGGTTCAGACTTCAATGAAATCTGTAACAATAGACGCTGAATCCATTGCCTGGGATTCGGCACATCTTGTGGTTTCCAGCATTAAGTTCGAGGCGGAATTAAAAAGTGTGGTTACCGGCGAAGACTCGATTGAAATTGAATACAAATGGTATGGCCCCCAAATGGTTGACTTGCTGAACAACGAACTTACCATGGGTAACTTTGTGCTTCAGCCGGGGTATTACGACGAAATTGAACTAAAAGTAAGCGGATTACAGGAAAATGCCGGCGACAACCCCGTGTTCTACCTTGCAGGAACTTATACCAACGACACCGGAACGACGCCTATTGTAGTGATGGTGAATCACGATGTATATTTTAAAACCGAAAAAGAAAATGTGGAAGTCACCGAAGAGGAAATCGATTTTACCTCAATCATTCAGCTTTATTTGGATGAACTGATGGCTGATGTAGATGTGGCCGATCTTGATAATGCAGAGTTGGTAGATGGTGTGTTGCTGATATCATCTGATCACAATACCGGAATTTATCAAACCATTATCGGTAACCTGGAGCACGATCATCGCACGCATTACAAACACAAACATCACGACGATGACGATGAGCATGATGGTTATGATGATGATCACGACGGTCATGACGATGATTAAGGAATACTATATCAAATAAAAAAAAGACGCCTGAAGAAATTTCCGCTTCAGGCGTCTTTTTTTCTGAAAGTCCTCATCTTTTTATATGTATTGCCGTTTGAGTTTCGTCCGGGAGCACCATCTGGCTTCGATCTGCTTTCTTTGCCGGACGATTTCCCTTTGGTCATTTCATCCCGGCGCTACACACCGGGTTATTCTCATTCGACGCTTCCAGCGTCATAAAAAACTTGCAATTCCTACATTGCAGGTCTAAAACTCGCCTTAATTTTGTGATTCAGTTCAATATCCCGAAGGGATAAAATGTGACTAACCTCGGGTGAAACCCGGGGTTGGTGTGCGGTAGTTTAAAGGCGCAATCAGTAAGCGATTCAACGCACAATCGTTATATGCGCCTTGTAATCTGTCCATTTCTATGAAATGCAGTCAACAGGACTCACTTCCATCTCTGTTGGTGAGAATTGGGAATCATGCATGTTCATTTTATTCTGTCCACCCCGGATCGTATTTCAATTTGAATTCGCGAATCAGGTTAAAACCAAAATACAGGTTTCCATCGCCCCAACTACCTGTACTGTTGGTATAAACAGCCTGGTGAAACATCCTGTTGTTGTTCGACAAAACCAGTTGAAACAGGTGTCCTCCGGTGTCGATGTCAACACCTAAAGAAAGCGCATTGTCTCCCATAATATCAGAATTAAACGGAGCCAGATATTCCAGGTTTGCGGATACTTTTTTAGAGATTCGGACCGCGGCAGCCGTTCCAAGAGTAAATACCGAAAGGTTTTCCCCAACATCATAGAGATACCCGGTTTCTAAAAACCCCGGCGAAAGATGCAAGGCAAATTTACCAATGGTTTTCGATAGGTGAAGTTGTGCATTCCACGACAATTTATCCGAGAAGTTGTCTGAAGCTTCAGGGAAATAATCGCGAATTGTAGGTATAGAACTTCCAACGCTTAACACAGCCGAAAAAGGAAAATCGCTCTTTTGCTGAACAAGCCGGTATTTCGCAAAAGCGTCGTAAGTTTTTAACCAGGTACTACGCCCCACGCCAAGGTTAAAGTTATCGCCAAAGCCATACTCAAAACCCAGTCGCATTGAGGCATCATCAAGGCCAAATAATTCGTAAAGGCCGCCGCTGATGTCGCCAAAACGGTGTTGGATCAGCAGTCGTAATTCGCCATCGCCCGCCAGGTTGGCCGATTGACCATTTACAATACGCGTTCCCTGGAAAGCATTTTCAATCCCATTCTCTTCTTCCTGTCCCGAAGCTGCACACGTAAGAATTACATGAAGCAGTAAAAACAAACTAATTCTTTTCATATTATTCGTTTAGCGTTTAATTAATTTTCTGATTTGCAATTCGTCGCCATCCTGTACGTGAACAAAGTACAATCCTTGAGGTAAGTCAGAAATATCAAGTTCAGTTCTGTTACTCCTATTTGTTTGGCGAACCGAGCGTGTTTTTCCACTGATATCGATCATCCGAACCTCTACGTTTGTAATAAATTCCTGGAATTCGAGTGTTACTCTATCGCTTGCAGGATTTGGATACAGGATAAATGAACTAAGTTGCTGTTCACGAACACTGGTAACATTAAAAATGTCGGTGAAATTTGTATTATGACTGAAATTCAGAATGGTATCGCCAAGTACCTCATTGAGCTCCAAACGCCAGGCGTGGTCGGTTGGAGGAGCGTCATAACTGCCGCTGCTGTTGTGGTCAGCATAAAAATCAATGGTATACGACTGGCCTGTTTCAATTCCGTATGCCACAATTTCAAAATCGGCTTCAACTGTAACTTCGGTTTTGTATAACTCTGTGCCGTCACTTTTATCGATTACCCAAAGATGAAGACTTTGGCCCTCGTGAGGATTCATTCCCGAGAACTGCACCGTAAGTTTATTTTGCCACATAATGTCGGTAAAGTTTGTATTGTGGGCAAAGTTAAGCGTGGCATCGCCCGTTACATTGTTCAGCTCCATTTGGTAAGCGTGGTCGGTTGGCGGAGCGTCGTAGGTGCCGTTTCCATTGTGGTCGGCAAAGAAATTTACAAAGTACGAATGATCTGTCTCCAATCCTGAAACCTGTACCTGAAATTCAGCATTTATAGTTTCTGTGGTTCTGGCAACCTCTTTCCCTGAATCCTTTTCAACTACCGATAAGTAAAGCATTTGCCCAACATGAGGATTCATGCCCGAGAACTGAACGGTTAGCATATGTTTGCCGGTGTTGTTTGCCGGTTGTACTACTATTGTACCACGCATTCCCTGTCCTGCGTGCGGATCGCATTGGTAATTGTTCGTTCCGGCAGTAGTAAAAGTATGCGAAAAGGTCCATCCCGTTCCAACTGAGTTTCCAAACGATTCCGGATTGTCGGGATACGTGGATGTAGTGCCATTTACATTGTGCGAGCCGTCGGTGTTTCGCCATTCAACAACATCGCCAACATTTATGGTTAGTTCACTGGGAGTAAAAACATTGCTCGTAACCTGCACAACGTGCGTGGTTTGTGCGTTGCTCACCGCGGCCGAAATTAGCACAAGAACTACTAATAATCCGCTAAGTTTTCCGTGTAAAGTAAAATTTGTTTTCATAGGCCTCAATTTTAGATTTTAATGGAATAGAAGATGATTATATCTATAATCGGCAGAAAAAAGAGGCAAATCTGTTGTTAATTGTCCTTATTTGTTTTTAACCCAAGTGGCAAATACATTGGACAAACACTAAAAATACTGGTCAGTAAAAAGACGATTGCAACCACCAGTAAAATGATTCCCAGCGTTCCACTTACAGTTCCTGTAAAATAGAGTACAGCAAGCACTGCGGCCACAATAATTCTTAAAACCCTGTCAACGATTCCCATGTTTTTCTTCATCTCTTATATTTTAATTTTGTTAACGATCTAATTGTCAATTTTATACATTGTTGTTGATACATCTGTTGTCCCTGAACCTTTCCTGCCATTGTAAACAAGTGAAAGGTATAAAGTGTTGAGAGTTATCATTTCTAGTTAACACTATTCTTGTTTTTCAAGCTTATCTTTCAACCATTTATTGGTCACACTTTTAGGCCGTATAATTGGTTGGTTCAATCCCAGGGCAAGAACACTTTGGGCACAAAATCCAAGAACCCGGGAAAGGCCGAATAATACAGTATAAAAACCGTATTTTTTAATTCCGTAATGATAAAGCAGTGAACCGGAAATAGCATCTACGTTGGGATATGGATTGGCTACTTTTCCTCCTTTATAATCTTTTAAAATGTTGGGTACCACATAGTATAGTTTTTTTACGGTTTGCAGGTAAGCAGAATTGGGGCAGTACTTATTTCCAAATTCCATAAATGCTGAGAAGCGCGGATCGGTAATCCGAAGCACAGCATGTCCGTAACCAGGGATAACTCTTCCGTTTTCCAGTTCATTATTGATGTAGGCGGTAATATCGTCGGTTGTTGGCGAATCGCCCAATTGAGCGTGAATACCCTGAATAAACTGCAGACATACCTGGTTTGCCAGTCCGTGTAATGGTCCGGCCAGTCCGTTAAGCCCGGCCGATGCCGCATAATAAATATTTGAAAGTGCAGAGTTCACTACCCTCGAGGTAAAGGCACTTACGTTTCCGCCCTCGTGGTCGCAGTGCAAAACCAAATAAAGCCTTAACAGCTCCGAAAATGAACGCTCGGAATTTACTCCTAACATTTGAGCAAGGTTGTTGCTCCAGTCGAGTCTCGGGCTGTAATCTATAGGCTGCTTTCCCAACAAATGAATACGATAAATAGCAGCGGCAATTGTTGGTAGTTTTGATAAAAGATTCAACGAATCTTCAAGGGTATATTCCCAGTACTGCGCTTTGGTCATTTCCGGTGTGCCATAGTTTTGTTTAAATACCGACCGCCCTTCCATGGACAGAATACACATGCTAAATAGGGTCATGGGGTGCATTTTTTTTGGCAGGCTGCGAATAAACGACCACATAAACTTCGGAAGTTTCGATCTGGCGTTGATTTCTTCCCGCAATTCCGCCATTTCATCGTCATCGGGAAATTTTCCGGCACAGAGCAAATAAAATATTTCTTCAGGAAGACGGTCTTCAAATTCCGGAATTGAATATTCGCTGATAAACAATCCTTTGTAAGGATCAACAAAAGATGTATTACACACCAGTGAAGTCATTCCCCGCATGCCACCCAGCAACTGTTTTACTTTAATTTCTCCAACGGTTGTATCGGCATGGTTCTTCAGAATATCGGCAATTTCCCCGCCCAGAATCTCCTTTCGCTTGTTTACATTCTTTTTTAATAGTTCCATGGCTTACAATTTATCGACGAAAGTTTAGGCCACTTTATGAGCAGCCTAATCTTGCTGTCCGTTACATATTTATTTACTGCGATTTAAACGATATGGTTTCACATCCTGGCTTACTTGTAATCGTATACTCTTACATTAAAATCGGATAGAAATAGGAGCCTGCTTCAGATGAAGAAACGCTGTAGTAAAAAATTAAATAAAAAGGCCGGGGCTGTGTATTTTAAATCAATACAGCCCCAGTATATAGAGATTCAATCTATTCAATAATAACTTGTTTCACTTCACTATGCATTCCATTGTGGAAATCCAGAAATTCTTCCTGACCGCCATAAATTTCCCATACTAACTTCCGATTAAGTTTTGTCTTTTTTTGACCGGATAAAGCATTATAGGAACTGAAGAAATAGGTTTTGAAATTATTGGAAAGACCATGTTTTTCAGGATTATAATGAGTATAAATATCAAGTATTCCAAGTATTCATGTTGGTCAATTTCTAATCTTTTGAATTTTGGGTCAAATAGGTTACTAACTCCGTTTTCCTGTTTATTTATAGCCATTGCATAGCTTGTAAATAATCGTCCTAGTTGTTTACTGGCAAGTTTCCCAATCTCCTCTTCATTTTGAAGTAAAGGCCGGGGCTGTATTTTCGATTCAGATACAGCCCCGGCCTCTACCTCATCTTTAATTTTTACTATTAGGTGAAAATGGTTGGGCAACAAGCAGTATGCAAGAATATCCATATAGTGCATTAGGTATCTTTCAATTAGCAAGAGGAAATAATGATAATTTGGAGTTGTGAAAAAGATCTTTTCCCGATTGATACCGCGGTTAAACAGATGGTAATAACCACCTCCCAAAAGTGGTGTCTTTGTTTTTATTGAAGGCATAATGCCATCAAGATAAGCATTATATAAATTTTTGAAAGAGATTGGAGATAAACTTAACGGCCGGGACTGTGTATTTTAAATGAATACAGCCCCGGCCGTTATTTCAGAGTAGTGGTGGAATTACCAAATTTGCTTGGTTATTGCTCAAAATTAAGCGACCAATCGGGAAGGAACCAACCCGTTACCACCTCTGTTTTGCGAAGATGTGGTTGTATATTCCCCCATAACTCGCTTAGTTTTTCCGAATAGTTTTCCTGAAGAGATGCTTCCAGTTTGCGCATCGACAACGGATTTTCCGCCCGGTCCATAACGATCCAGCATGGCGAGTCGTAACCCAAGGTAACGGTATACAAATCCCAGCCCCAGTTTGCGTCTGTGCTCTTGCTAAATTCAATATATTTTTTCACAGCTTCTGCCATTTCTTTATCGTGGCCGGCTTTTAAATAGAAAAAGGTCCATTCGCAATACCGGTTGTCTCTTGTCTGGCCGGCATAATCGTCGGTATGGTACGACAGGTCTTTATTCCAGTGAATAATTGTTTCGCGCGTTGTAGATAGATCCCTGATTTTTTTGTTGGAATCAAAACCATCATCTTTCATTTTTTCGCCTAATTCGCCAGCTTTTGCAAACACCTGGTCTAAAGCTGCAAAATTCTCGAAAGGCACTACCCAGTAAAACGAACTTACATCGGTTCTGTAGGTATACACTGGCACTTCGAATTCAAATTTTTTCCAAAGATCAATCGCCTCTTGCTGCATTTTGTTAAACGATGGCAGATCGGCAGGTTGTACAAACTCTTCAAATACTAAAAAGTTCTCGGGCATGGCAGGTGCCTCTTGTGCCTGTAGCGAAACAATTCCCATAAAAAGGAAAAGACAAATAATAATTCCTGTTGTTTTCATTTGGTTAATTTTTTTGATTTACTCTTGTCTTTACGAAATCAGATTGAATTGGTTATCAATGTGTTTTGTGGTCAGTTTACCTTCTTCTAAAACATTTAATGCCATTTCCAATAATCCTTCATCGTTAATCCTTCATCGTTAGTCCTTCATTCGTAGTTGTTTATCGAAATCATTTCGTAAAACCGATGATACGTGTAATTTTTGCAAAGAATTATGGGAAACTTGTTTAATGAGGATTCCGTTAAAGCCAAAATGAAGTTAACAGACTAAAAACTACCGCTGCCATGTCATCAACATCTCGCTTATTTTACATCGATAACCTTCGCATTTTTCTAATCTGTTTGGTTGTATTGTTACATTTTAACATCACCTACGGAGCGCCAGGCGACTGGTACTACAATGAATCGGAAGCCGGTATGCCGGAAATGATACTTCAGGCCATGTTTAATATTACCAACCAGGCCTTTTTTATGGGTATGTTCTTTTTTATATCGGCCTATTTTACGGCCGCTTCCATAAAACGAAAAACAACGGGACGGTTTTTAAAAGACCGCCTGGTACGCCTGGGAATTCCTTTGGTGGTTTTTTATTTTTTCCTGAATCCGTTAACCAATTTTATTCGCGATTATTTTATCAACCACCATGCGATAACTTTTACTGATTATCTCACCAATCCGCGTGCCTGGGGTTTTGGTCCCTTATGGTTTGTTGAAACCCTTTTTATTTTCACCCTGCTTTACCTGCCATTCAGTAAGCTGAAATGGAACATTAAAATGAGTTTTCCCGGTACAGGAATGTTGGTGTTGGGAGCATTTATTGTTGGCTTAAGCCAGTATATTATACGGCTGTGGTTACCGGTGGGATGGAGCATGCCTTATACCAATTTACAGTTCCCGTTTTTTGTGCAGTACATTGTTATGCTGGTTTTTGGGGTTATCGCCTACAACAACAACTGGCTCGAAGCCATTAGCTTTAAAAGTGCCAAACGCTGGTTTATTTTTGCGCAGGTAATGATCTGGGTAGCGCTGCCTGTAGTGCTGTATGTTGGTGGAAAGGAAAAAGGTATTGAGGCTTTTGTGGGAGGTGCAACCTGGCAGAGTTTTGTATGGGCTATTTGGGAGCAACTGGTTTGTGTGGCAATGATCATCGGACTGTTTGGCCTGGCAAAAAGATATTTCAATAAACAAGGTATTTTGGCGCAGCAATTATCCGGTAGTGCATACGGCGTTTTTATTTTTCATGCACCCATAATTGTGGCATTAAGTGCCCTTTTTGTGGGTTGGCAAAACATCAATCAATTGCTTAAGTTAGTAGTGCTGGCACCGCTGGCCTTGGTGGTTTGTTTTGCACTGGCCTGGCTCATCCGGCAAGTGCCGGGAGTGAAAAAAGTGGTGTAAATTCACGTAATAAAACCAGAATTACTAAGACGAATAAGCTTACTTTTTTAACGAATACAAACTATGCTGAAACGCCTGCTTTACTTTGTACTGTTGGGTTTTATTGCCGGATGCAGTAATCCCGGCGGAGAACTTCTTTTTATCGAACCCAAAGAAACAGATGCTTTTCAATACCCCTATTTCCTGTTTATACCGAAGGGGGTGTCAACGGATGAAAAGGCTTTTGTGTTAATAGAACCCAATAATTCGGGATTTGCCGACGATGATCTGCAAAATCATATTGAAAAAGCTAAACGTACCGCAACGAAAGACTTCTATCTCGGAAATTATGTAGCCCGAAAGCTCAACTGTCCGCTTCTGGTTCCGGTGTTTCCCCGCTCAAAAACAAACTGGAAGATTTATACGCATGCCCTCGACCGCGATGTGATGTTGCAGGAGGAACAACCCTTAAAACGAATTGATCTGCAGCTTATCGAAATGTATAAACACGCACAAAACCTGCTAACCGATAAAGGAATTCCGTCGCACTATCAGTTTCTGCTAAGCGGATTTTCTGCCTCAGGAACGTTTGCCAACCGCTTTACCCTGCTTCATCCCGACCGTGTTCGTGCTGTGGCCGCCGGAGGACTCAATGGCTTATTAATGCTTCCTGAAAACAGCCTTGATGAGGAAATACTAAACTATCCGATTGGCACCAACGACATGAAAGAATTAACCGGTAGTGCTTTTCAGAAAGAAACCTTTTTAAAAACACCACAGTTTTATTTTATGGGGCAGCTCGACGATAATGATGCCGTGCCCTACGACGATGCTTTTTCGCAAGCAGAACGGGAACAGATCTTTAAACTGCTGGGCGAACAGATGCTTCCCAAACGATGGAAAACGTGTAGCCGGATGTATCAGAATGCAGGTGTAAATGCCGACATCAGGCTTTACGAAAACATCGGGCATGAACACCCACAGGAAGTAAAGGAAGATGTTGTTGCGTTTTTTGAGGAGGTCGTGAATGAAAATCAAACACCACCTCCCCTCTGATTCCGTTGCACTACATCAGCGGTACTCCTCCTCAAAGGAGGAGAAACTATTTGCATTTCAATTCGATTTTGAACTAAAAATAAGCATGGAGCACGAAAATTTAGCTACGCTGATTTTCAATTCCCCACTTGTCAGGAGGGGGTATCCGTCAGCCGACGGATGGGGTGGTAGTACTATCGCATTTTTTACCCCTTGTTTTTATATAAGAGTGATTAAGATTGCTTCTCCCGATTCGTTTTACTCATCGGGATCGCAATGACACCCGGTTTAGGGTTATTGGGCAGCGGAAAGGATAGAATCGTGCAGGGATGAACATGTTTATTGTCCGCTGCCTACTTAAACTTGAATCCCTGTCATTGCTAGGAGGGACGACGAAGCAATCTTCCTTAACAACCTATTAACCTCACACCCATTTGCGCCAACTACTTTTTTGTTATTTTTGAGAAAAACCATTTTAAAATCTCATCATGAAGAATCGACTACTTCTAGCCGTATTTACATTTATTTTAGTAAGCTGTTCGCAGCAAAAAGGAAACAACTGGCCGCAATACCTTGGCCCCGACAGAAATGCCACAATCACCGATGCAGGAATACTGCGCCAGTGGCCCGAGAATGGCCCAGATAAAGCCTGGGAATTCCCGCTGGGACCCGGTTATGGCGGAGCTGCAGTATATAACAACGAGGTGTTTGTCCTCGACCGCATTAAAGGTGAAAGCGATGTGTTACGCTGCATCGATCTGGAAACAGGAACCGAAAAGTGGAACTTTACCTACAAAGCTGAGGGCGAATTGCCCTACCCGGGTTCACGGGCCGTGCCGGTGGTTGACGATAACTATGTGTGGAGTGTTGGGCCGCACGGGCACTTTCATTGTATCGACAAAAAAACACAACAATCCGTTTGGTCGCATAACCTGCTGACAGATTATGGTGGCGAACTCGACAACTGGGGGTTTTCGGCATCGCCAATCGTTACCGGCGATTTGGTAATTGTAGCTCCGCAAGGCGAAAAAGCCGGGGTGGTAGCCTACAACAAACTCAGTGGCGAGGTGGTTTGGGAAAGCCGTCGTTTAACAGGCTACCGTTTTCATGTGTCGCCGATTTTGGGCAACTATGGCGGTGTTGAGCAGGTGATTATGACCAGCTCGTGTGTTAAAGGCGATGGATTTACCACCGACGAGGTAGTGTCCTTCGAAGTACAAACCGGTAAAGAACTGTGGAGTTACAAAGGCTTCGATTCGTTTGCCTGTATTGCGCCTCCGGTTGCGGTTGATGATACCCATTTACTACTCACCTCGTGTGCCTACAAAGACGCGTACGATCCGGTAACCATAATGCTGCAAGTAAATAAGGAGGATGAAACATTCAGCTTTAATGAACTTTTCCGCACCGAAGAGGCCGGATGTAAAATGCATCCTCCGGTGGTGATCGGCGAGCATATTTACCTGAACAACAATCACCGTGTAAATGAAATGTCGTGTTTAAACTGGCAGGGCGAAAGCTGCTGGCCCGAAAAATCGGCACCGGGTTTCGAGTTGGGAGCCATCATCATGATCGACGGAATGATTATCAACCAAAACGGTAAAAACGGCGATCTGCACCTGATCGAGCCCACACCCGAAGGCTACAAAGAAGTGGGCAAAGCCTCGTTTTTTACCATGAAAGGGTCGCAAGCCTGGTCGCCAATGGCCTATGCCAACGGAAAACTATTGGCCCGCGACAACGAGAAGCTTGTTTGTGTGCAGTTGAAGGAAAGTTAGGTTTGTAACCACAAAATCAAATCCGGAGGATTTAAACGTTTATAGAAAATATGGATGGCATGAAGGTACGACTCCAGCCGGAGTCGCATCTCTTCACCGGGGTATTTTCTATAAACGTTTGATGTCGCCGACATCAATCATCCAGCCATTCATATAAATATTCATTTTTAATTTCAATATCGAAGGCTTTCAAAAACGCCCGATATTCTTCTTGAAAAGATTTCTTTCCATCGCTGCCGCGCGAATCCTTTCGCGTGGTCTAACTTACCAGCTGAGTATATATTTTCAGGTGTCGATACAATCGACGGTGAGTTAACCCATCGTTGCAAACGAGTGGCAGAGTTAGACCGAATTAATCTCATTCCCATCTTCCCAATTTTTCACTACCTTAGTAAGGATAACAAATGGTTTACGGACATTTAGGGCAACCGATCGTTCGTAACACAAATCCCTGCAAAATGTTAGTATTCATTTTAATCGCTTTTTTGCAAATGAACACCGAGGTATTGTATGATTTTACAAAAACTGCCACACTCGATGGCTGGTACACCGTTAACGACGATGTAATGGGTGGGCGTTCTACCTGTTCTTTTGAAATTGACCCGCAAGGTAATGCCGTTTTTCAGGGGCAGGTATCGCTCGAAAACAATGGAGGATTTTCATCGGTGCACTACCGCTTTCCGGCTATTGAAACCACCGGCTATAACTTTCTTTCGTTGCGGGTGAAAGGCGATGGAAAACGTTACCAGGTACGCATTAAAAACTGGGCTGACGACTACTACTCGTACATTGCCTATTTTTCCACCAATGGCGACTGGCAGGATATCAAAGTTCCTTTAAGGGATATGTACCCGTCATTCCGGGGCCGTACCCTCGATATGCCCAATTTTGCGGGAGGGAAAATTGAAGAATTCGCCCTGTTAATCGGCAATAAAAAGGAAGAAGCCTTTCGTTTAACCATCGATAAAATTGAGCTTCTGAAGGAATAGAGCAATAGACTTCTGAAAGTCAATCCGAATATCTTAATTATTACCATCTTCTTTTCTGTCTTCTACATAAAGCTGGTTCATTTCTGTAGCTTTTGTCTTCATGCCAGACGGGCAGTTCCTTTTGCATTCGATCAAAAGGAACCAAAAATCTTGTCAAAAAATAACCTTTGCGTTTTTTCAATGTTACGGGTTAGCCCGATTGACGGATTTTTGACGAGCCCGCACCAAGTTTGCTCTCAGGTCCGCTTTCGAGATAAAGCGTGAAGAATATAAATGGAGAAAGCGTTAAAAAATCAAGTCTGTTCGACGCTCGTTAGCCCATAGGGAGGAAGGGCTAAAAGGAGAGCCTGTCCCGATCATTAGCATCGGGAAGTTTCTTGATTTTAATGAAAGGAATTTATTTTTAGTTTTTTATCGTCAGCGGTGGCATTTTTGAATCCTTTTCAGCTATAGGAAAAAGGATTTCCTGTCCGGAAGGAACTCCTCTACCCCTCGTTTGCAACGAGGGGTAAGTAATTTTTTCGTTTGTAACGAAGCCATCCTTTTCTTGTAATCACGAACACCGAAAACAAAGTACCAGAATATTCTTTCTATCTTTAATGAATATGCATCCAATAAAACAAATAAAAGCATTGTTTCACCCCGAACGTTACCACGGCTGGGGGCGCAGCAAACGATATTTCGAAGGCTGGTACTATAAAATTTTGTCGGCGGGAGGGAAGGAGGCTTTTGCCTTTATCCCCGGTATTGCCATGGACGATCAGGGCAATCAGCATGCTTTTATACAGGTGCTTGACGGAAAGGCGCAAACAGCCGAATACCTTCAGTTTCCGGCCGAAGCCTTTACTGCCGATTCCGGTTCCTTCTCTGTTGGTATCGACGGGAGTAAATTTACAGGCAACAGCATGCAACTGGAACTCAACAACTATTACGGAACGCTGCAGTTTAAAAACATGGTTCCCTGGCCCAATAAGTGGTATTCGCCGGGGATAATGGGGCCCTATACTTTTGTGCCTTTTATGGAGTGCTACCACGGTATTGTAAGTATGGATCACGAGTTGGAGGGCACTTTAACCATTCACGGGCGGGCAGTCGATTTTAGCGGCGGACGCGGTTATATCGAAAAAGACTGGGGCCATTCCTTTCCATCGGCGTATTTCTGGATGCAGTCGAACCACTTTGCCCAGGCGGAAATTTCCTTTAAAGCTTCGGTGGCAAAAATTCCGTGGTTGCGAAGTTCTTTTGTGGGCTTTATTGCCGGTTTGTATGTCAACGGAAAGCTGTATCAGTTTACCACCTATAACGGCACCAAACTGTTGCGCTCGCTGGCCGACAAAAAGCAGGTAGAATTGCTGATGGAAAACAAAAAATACCGCCTCGAAGTACTGGCACACCGCCATTTGGCTACCGAATTGGCTTCTCCCATAGCCGGTTTTATGGACGGGCGCATCAGCGAAAGTATGACCGCTGAACTCGACATTACCCTTACCGATAAAAAAAGCGGGAAAGTTATCTTCCACGATACCGGCCGTAATGCTGCCCTCGAAGTAGCCGGAAAAATTAAAGAAATTACCCTGGAAGATTGAAAAGGGAACAAACCAGGCACAAACAGAAATCTGAGATGCTGGAATTCAGTTCCAACGATCTTCCTTATATTTAGAAAATAAAGCAATAGCAGGGATACTTAAAGCTTAAACAAACGCATTGGAAACCGAAATTCATGAAAGAAATAAGACCACTTCCCTGACAAAAAGAAGAAACGCTTTAACGGTCAGAAAACTGGTACATCTGGTAACCGGGCTGCTTATTCTGTTTTTAACCTTCACCATAAGTCGCCAGCTTTTGTTGATCCTGATTATTGCCGGTTCTGTTTTTTCGTTTGCCACTTTCCGGCATAAGTGGCTGCAGCTTGTTCATAAAACCGATAACAAGAGCCTGGGTACCCTGTTTTATCCGCTGGGTATACTGCTGTCGTTCCTGTTATTGGGCGGTTTGCCCGTCTATTATTTCCAAACTGCACTTATGGTGTTGACACTTTCCGATCCGCTGGCCAACCTTTTCGGAAGAATCCGTGCCGGCAATATCCTGTTCCGGATAGGCCAGGATAAAAAAAGCCTGTACGGACTAATGGCTTATTCGCTTGCAAACCTGTTTGTGTTTGCCGTTTTTTTGCCTCAGGCTCTATTCGCCAATGTGTATTTTGTTGTTGCATTACTATTGCTTGCCGCCTGTTTTGAACTTGTTTCGTGGCGCGGCTCCGATAATTTATCGATACCCGTTGGACTGACATTGTTTTTTATATTTCAGTACACCCAACAGCCCGATTTTCTTTTTGTAAGTGTGGTATTGATAATCGTATTTGTGGGTACCTACCTGCTGAATTCATTAAAACTGCTCACCCGCTACGGAAGTTTGGCAGCCGGAGCACTGGGATTTTATTTACTGGTTGTTGCCGGATGGAATTGGTTGTTGCCGGTATTGTTTTTCTTCGTGAGTTCGGTGATTTTTACACTGCTAAATCCAATGCGCAAAAGGAAGAACAGGCCATCGGGCGGAAGAAATAGTTGGCAGGTAATGGCCAATATTTTATGGGCACTGCTGAGTTCGGTGTTGTATCTTGCGACCGCGAATGAGCTGTTTATTTTCTTTTTTATTGCCAGTGTTGCCGCCGTTACTGCCGACACATGGGCCAGCGAGGCGGGTCCGCTTTTTAATAAAAGAAGTTTTTCGGTGGCCGATTGGAAGATGCACAAAGCAGGCGTAACAGGTGGAATTTCTTTGGGCGGAACAATGGCGGCACTGGCAGGAGCTTTCCTGGTCTCAGCCGGGGGCTATTATTTGTTTTTTGATATGTGGAACCTGCCTGATATTGGAATACTGACCTTGTCCGCATTTCTGGCCTGTTTTGCCGATACCTTTTTAGGGGCTTTTGTCGAGGAGAAACTCTATAAGTCAGCTTTCTTTAAAAAGCTGCAAAAACCTGAATCTTTCACGCCAAACGACCTGGTAAACCTGGGAGGATCATTTACGGCCTTGGTGTTTTTCCTGCTGTTACATTTCCTGTTTTTGTAGATTGACCCAAAAGAGTTTTATCAATTCAAAAAATTATAGATAACAAACCCAGCTATAAACATCACCGAGAAAACAAGGTGGATAAGCACGGTTAGTTTTGCACCGGCCTTTAACTGGTCCGGGTTATCATGTTGTTTCAGAACGATACCTGCGGCTTTTGGAAACAACAAAATATATGGAAGCAATGCCAGTAAGAGCGGCCATGTATTGCCCGGATATTGCGTAAACAGCAAAACGATATTTGCGGCCAGAGCCAGCTGCACCAATACATACAAAACCGATGTAAAGCGTGTTCCCAAACGCGATGCCACTCCGTGTTTTCCTCCTTTCCGGTCGGCGTCCAGATCGATCATTTGTCCGACCAGTAATATCGACGAAGTGCTGAGCCCTGTGGTGGGCAGTAACCAAAGCAGTTGCGGATGAAAGACCAGGTTTTGACTTACCGCCGCTATAAGAATGGCCATGGGACCAAAGGCCAGCCACACCGACACTTCGCCCCAACCACGGTAAGCAAGTTTAAACGGCGGAGCTGTGTAATATTTGCTAAAAAAAGCCGACACCAGAAATAATATCCACAGTAGCATACGCAATTCCTCTTCTATCAGGAAAGTGAGTGCGACGGTTCCCATCAGGGCAATAACAAGGGCTGTGCGCGCCAAAAAGTACATCTTTCCCATCAGATCAGGATTGTCGAGCAGCACCCCCGAACCTCCACTTGATTCATTACGGTGTACATTCACTTTATCGGTGCCCTGCAGTGTATCGTAAATATCGTTATACACATTGGTGGCCACGTGCAGACCAAGCCCGATAAGCAGTACAACAATAAAATTCAGCACATCAAAACTTTCTTTTACGCCGACACTCCATAATGTACCAATTACTATGGGCGCAATAATACTGCTCAGGAATGGTGCCCGAATCATTTTCAAAATACCGGGATTCTCGTTCATGTTTTTTGTTTTAGGTCGTGTATAGTTTCTATCAACAGGCTGTAAATTACAAAGAAATACGGCAAATGAAGAACCATTTTATTTTTATTCTTGCAGGCGGTAGATTTCCGTTTTGTAATAAAACCATAGTAAACTGTATTTATTTAGCAGCGAGCGAGATAGCCGAAAAATTCTTGTACACAAAGAAGATAAAGGCATTATTCGTCCAGACGATCAAAAAAAACCAATACGATGAAAAACAACCGCATGCGAAACCAGATCATTATCATTCTTACCACCTTTTGTTGTTGGATTGTTTAATACCCTTTTATTGAAACCGGAAGATACAGGAACCTGGAAAAACTATGTGGGTTATGGTTTTCTGCTTATCTGTCTGATAAACGTTTGTTGGTTTTTGATACTCATCGGTAAAAAAAGCACTAAATAAGTCTGCACTCATTGGGGGGTATGTCAAGCAGCGGACAGAAGACCATCGTGCCGGGATAAACTAACTCATTGTCCGCTGCCTTGTTGGCAATCTCTGTTTCACCCGCAGCCCATTCATCCCCAAAAGCCCCACATTTGTCGAAAAATATTTTGCGTACAACGGGCCGGGGGTATATTCATGGGTAGAATAAAAAACAAGTATTACTAACCATTTATCAATCTCATGAAACTCGATTTTAAAAAGGAGCTAAATCTCTGGGGGGTGTATTTTCTGACCATTTTTCTAAGTATTTATGTGCACGAACTGGGGCACTGTATTCCGGTTTGGGTAAAAGGGATCGGGGCCATTCCCACGCCGGCAAAAGAGTATATTTTACAAACCATACCGGAGGCTTTACAACAGCAGGTATCACTGGGAGGTATTTTAGGAACTGTGTTGGTTACTCTTGGAATAATGGTGTTGTATGGGCTGAAAAAATTCAGGTACGATTCGGCTGTACTGGCCGGTGTATTGGCCATGCCCGGTATGTATACGCTTCGGTTTATAGTGGTGGGACGCGGGCACGATGCCACCGAGTTTCAGGAAGCACAGGCAGCGCTGGGGGCAGCTTACAACGGCCATTTTATTGATTGGCTTTTTCTTGCGCTTTTTGTGACGGGTACAGCTTTATGGGTGCTGAAAGCACAACCCCAACTCCGCATTGCCGGGCGTTTACTTATTGGTTTTGTACTCACCGTACTCTTTGTAATTGCCCACCAGGTGGTAAACAACGCGGTTTTCGATCCGATGTTTTTGTAAGATGTATTTTCAATCCCCCCTTTTAGTTCCCTCTTCGCCAAGGGGGACTGGAACGAACTTGCAACCAAAACGATTTCACTCCATTATCCCAAAGGGATTAAATACGCATAACCCCGGGCGAGGACGATAGTCCGCTGCCCGGGGAAAGAAACACTGTATCGTTACATCCCTGAAAGGGGTGAATCATACTCTTCCCAATTAATGGTTTACATTCAACCACTCCATGGCTGTTTCGTGTTAGGCATTCTTTCACGGGTTGCACCCGCGGTTATTCGGATTTTACCACTTCGTGGTATTTTGTTGTTCCCAACCCTCACCCAAAAACCGTAAATTAGCCAAAACATTCGCTGTTGTTTGATGAACAAAACGGGTTTTGCAACCTTTTTCAAAAAGATCGTCTACTTAGTATAGAATGAACAACAATGGAAAATAAAGATTACATCCACATCGAGACTGTCTGGAATGAGTATTACGATCAGCTATTGCGCTTTATACGCAAAAGTGTGACGGACAAGGCAACGGCAGAAGACCTGCTTCAGAATGTTTTTCTTAAGATGCTCACCAACATCGAGTCTTTAAAAGACAGTACCAAAATTAAAAGCTGGTTGTTTCAGATCACCCGGAATACCATGGTCGATCATTTCCGGAAAGCACAAAAGGAGGGAGACATCGCCTCGTTACCGCTCGAAGAAGATGACGAGATAAGCGACGATGTTATGGACGAAGTAGAAAGCTGGGTAGCACCCTTTATCAACCGGCTTCCCGAAAAATACCGCGAAGCACTCATCTTATCCGAAATAAAGGGAATGTCGCAAAAAGAGCTGGCCCTTCACCTGGGTATTTCGTATTCGGCAGCAAAAACCAGGGTACACAGGGGCCGCCTGCTGCTCAAACAAAAACTCACCGAATGCTGTATTTTCTACACCGATAAATATGGCAATATCATGAATTACGAATCCAATCCGAACTATTGCAAATCATGCAATAATTAGTGCTGCTTTTACCCCTCGTTTGTAACGAGGGGTAGAGGATGATTAAAAAAATCAATCTGTTTTACCCTAAGCCCTAAAGGGAACCAGATTGATTTTTAGGATTTCACCCTTTAGGGCTGGGGTAAAAAATCCTAAAAATCATATTGAAACGATATTCTGTTAAAAGTTTCTTTTTTCGTCATCCTGAACTTGTTTCAGGATCTTTAATTGCTGAATATCGTTCCGGTAAGATTCTGAAATGAATTCAGAAGGACGTCTTTTCGGACTTTCTACCCCTCGTTTGTAACGAGGGGTGTATTGTTTTTCGTTTGTAATTAAACAATCGATTATCTTTTCATTTTTGGCGCAAGTAGTAAGACTCGTTTCAAGTGAGTACATATTTCCTGTTGTCGATACAATCGACAGTAAGTTTGCCCCTCGTTACAAACGAGGGGCAGAGGGCAGAGGGGCTGGTTTGTGCGGAGCAGAATGAAATCTGGGTTCATAAGAAAAAATCAAATCCGGAGGATTTTAATGTTTATAGCAAATATGGATGGAATGAAGGTACGACTCCAGCCGGAGTCGAATGTTTTACCATTGCTAATGGCTATATACATTTGATGCCTCTGGCATCTCTTCTATCCCTGGGTTGTAACGAGGGGCAGAGGGTGGTTAAAAAAATCAATCTGTTTTACCCTAAGCCCTAAAGGGAACCAGATTGATTTTTAGGATTTCACCCTTCAGGGTTGGGGTAAAAAATACTAAAAATCATATTGAAACGAAACATTTGACCTTCTTTCCAAATACAGTGCAAGCAGATTTCCTTCTCTGGTCTATTCAATAGCCGAACCAGATAAATAGTGGTACGATTGAATCTCCTATAGACTTTATGTTGTCGATACAATCGACAGGATGTTGGCCCCTCGTTACAAACGAGGGGCAGAGGCAGACAGAAGGAAATCCGGGTTCATAGGAAAAAATTAAATCCGGAGGATTTAAATGTTTATAGCAAATATGGATCGAATGAAGGTACGACTCCAGCCGGAGTCGAATGTTTTACCTCGCTAATGGCTATATACATTTGATGCCTCTGGCATCTTTTCTATCCCTGGGTTGTAACGAGGCGCAGAGGGTGATTAAAAAAATCAATCTGTTTTACCCTAAGCTCTAAAGGGAACCAGATTGATTTTTAGGATTTCACCCTTCAGGGATGGGGTAAAAATCCTAAAAATCATATTGATATATAAGCTGTTCAGGGGGAAGAGGCAGGTCGTACAACAGAATGTTTGCAACCTTTTTTTTATTCTCCGTCTACCCAATAGACATTAAAACAATTACAATGAAAAAGAATCACGACGAGATCAGAGAGGCTGTGCGCGAAAATTACAGCCGGGTAGCCGAAAAGAATGCGGCAAACAGTTGCGGATGTCTTACCGAAGACGGAAAAACTTGTTGTGCACCCGAACCCGCCGAATCGTTTTACCACATATCGGCACAACTGGGCTATTCTGAAAGCGAGTTACAAAACATTCCCGAAGGGGCCAACCTGGGACTGGGCTGCGGAAATCCACAGGCCATTGCGGCCATAAAAAAGGGCGAAACGGTTTTAGACCTGGGCAGCGGTGCCGGCTTCGATGTGTTTTTGGCAGCCAACCAGCTGGGAAATACCGGCCTCGCTATTGGTGTCGACATGACTCCGAAAATGATTTCCACAGCACGCGAAAATGCCCGTAAAGGAGGGTACACCAACGTGGAGTTCCGCCTTGGCGAGATCGAATATCTTCCGGTGGCCGACAAAAGTGTGGATGTGGCCATCTCAAATTGTGTGATCAACCTCTCGCCCGAAAAACAAAAGGTTTTTAACGAGGTGATCCGCGTGTTAAAACCCGGCGGGCGAATTGCCGTTTCCGATGTTATTGCCACCACCGTTTTACCCGAAAAGGTGCTGGAAGATATGGCCCTGTATTCCAGTTGTATCTCGGGAGCCTCTACCACCGACGAACTGGAGACGATGCTTACCCAATCCGGATTTACCGACATAAAGATCAGCCCCAAAGACGAAAGCCGTGAGTTTATCCGCGAATGGGCACCGGGCACTTCCATTCACGATTATATCGTTTCGGCAGCTATTGAAGCCCGTAAACCTTAAGGTTTTTGTTTTTTCTACCCCTCGTTTGCAACGAGGGGTAAGTAATTTTTTCGTTTGTAACGAAGCGGTTGATTTTCTTTCTGATTGCAGAGCACCTAGGCATCATTCTCCAGCATAATCCATAGCCTAACTAAATAACTATTGGTGCGATTGTGTCACTGTTAAAGCCTATTACCGTGTCGATACAATCGACAGAGAATTGGCCCCTCGTTACAAACGAGGGGCAGAGGATACGACTCCAGCCGGAGTCGCATTTCTTCACCGGGGTATTTTCTATAAACGTTTGATGTCGCCGACATCAATCATCCAGCCATTCAAATAAATATTCATTTTTAAATTCAATATCGAAGGCTCCTACTACCCCTCGTTTGCAACGAGGGGTAAACGGTTTTTCGTTTGTAACGAAGCAATCGATTAATAGTCTGTTTGTACGGAAACCAGTCCTTGTTCTCCGGCATAATCAACAGCCGAACTAAACAAATATTCGTGTGGATGAGCTACAATTAAAGCTTTTACAGGATTTTCATGGATATAATTAATGCGTTGATCTATCTTATCTGTTGTGTCAAGAAGTATGGCATGATTTGTTTCCTGCCAGAATTTGTATTTTTTGATTCTGTTATCAAACTTACCTGCCAGTTCAAAACGATAGAGTAACCAGTCTCTTCTGCTTTCGGGTATTTCCTGAATCAGCTTTACAATTGTCTTCGAAGTAAATTTTTTAAAATCCCGGATTATATCACTAATTCTGAATCCTTCTTGTGCACTACACACCAAATGCAGATGATTAGACATAAGTACCCAGGCATATACGGTCAGGCCTTTATTAGCAACACAGTAATTTAGAGAATTAACGATTTCCAGTTTATATTCTTTTCGTGAAAATATATCTACCCAATCGGTAACAGTAAAGGTTAGAAAATAAGGCGCATTTTGGTCTTCAATGAAATAATTGTCTGCAGGCATTTTTGTTTAAAGGTACATATTTCCTTGTGTCGATACAATCAACGGTGAGTTAGCCCCTCGTTGCAAACGAGGGGCAGGCCGGAGTCGAATGTGTTTCCTCCTTTCGAATAGCTATTGAAGCACGCAAGCCGTAACGGATTGCATGGCTATGTAGCACGAACGTTTCCCCTCCTCCAAGGAGGGGGGTACCGCGTTTACGGGGGTGGGGTGGTAGATGAAAATATTATAAATGGTCACCACCTCGACCTTTTACTCCTTTGTCGCAAAAGCCCACTCCTCCTCAAAGGAGGAGAAATTTCTTATTTCATTCATGACTTGAGCATAAAATCAAGCCAGAAGCACGAATATTTCCCCTCCTCTCAGGAGGGGTGGCAGCGATGCAATATTTGCTATGGAATACCAGAAACGAATTCGCTGACGGGGTGGTTGGATTCACTTACCATCCCCAAAAATTACTACATTTAAACGCTGTTTAATCATAATATTCATAAATCCGTTCGTATGACAAACCAAAAATCTGCCCTTACGCTATTGTTGTTGTTTCTTTTTTGTTTTCCGGTAGTGGCACAAAATCCGTATTTCCCCAAAACGCTTGATATGCAACAACGTGCCGAGGTGGTAAATGCCTGGCTCGAAGAACGCGTGGAAACCGTATTGCCCGAAGTAATGCGCCGGGCCGGTGTTGATATGTGGCTGGTAATGGCCCGCGAATACAACGAAGATCCGGTGATAAAAACACTGTTGCCCGCCACCTGGCAATCGGCGCGCCGAACCACCATGTTAATCGCCTACGATCCGGGCGACGGAAAACCGCTGGAAACCTTTGGTGTGTCGCGCTACGACACCGGCAAAACCTTTAAAACCATCTGGAACAAAGAAGAGCAGCCCGATCAGTGGAAAGCACTGGCGGAGATCATCGCCGCCAAAGATCCGGCAAAAATAGGTATCAACAAATCGGAGACTTTTGCCCTGGCCGACGGACTGTCCTCCACACTGTACGACAAGCTGATGGAGGTGCTGCCCGGCAACTACCGCTCGCGGGTGGTAAGTGCCGAAAACGTGGCCATTGGATGGCTCGAAACCCGCACCCCCTCCGAAATAATCGTTTACCCGAATATTGTACGCATGGCCCACCAGATCATTGCCGAAGGATTTTCTGAAAAAGTCATTCAGCCGGGCGTTACCACTACCAACGATGTGGTGTGGTGGTACCGCAATCGCATTCGCGAACTGGGGTTTACCGCCTGGTTTCATCCCTCGGTGGAAATTCAGCGTGCCGACACCAAAAAGTTCGATCATTTGCAGGCCTTCTCCGAAAATCCCGACGAGCAGGTGATTCTGCCGGGCGATCTTTTACATGTCGATTTTGGCATTACCTATCTGCGCCTGAATACCGACACGCAGCAACATGCCTATGTGCTTCAGCCGGGCGAAACTGCCGCACCCCCTTATCTGAAGGCCGCCTTTAAAACCGCCAACCGCGTGCAGGATATTTTTACCTCCAACTTTAAAGCCGGTTTATCGGGTAACGACATACTTAAAGCCGCGCTCGCACAATTTAAGGCCGAGGGCTTAAAAGCAAGTATTTATACCCATCCGCTGGGTTTTCACGGGCATGCTGCCGGGCCAACCATTGGGTTGTGGGATCAGCAGGACGGCGTTCCCGGGGCCGGCGACTACCCGCTTTATGCCAATACCGCCTATGCCATTGAGCTAAACGCTGCGGTAACCATCAGCGAGTGGAACAAGGAGATTCGTATTATGCTCGAAGAAGATGCCTTTTTCGATGGCGATACCGTACGTTATATCGATGGACGCCAAACCGAACTGTTCACCATTCCGCGGGCGCTGCCGGGTGTGGAGTGAGTTGGTGAATCAGCTGCAAGTCACAAGTTGCAAGACAACTACCAGTGACTGTTGACCAGTGACTAACTCTCTCTTTCCCCCGACGCTTCGGTCGGGATTTGGCTACGGCCGATTTTCAATTCGCTTCGCTCAATTTTTGCCTTTCCACTTTTGCCTTTTACCTTTACAGTATTATGGCCGATGTACACAACAAAACAACCCGCTCGTATAATATGAGCCGCATTAAAGGCAAAAACACAAAGCCTGAGATGCTGGTGCGGAAGTTTTTATTAAATTGTGAGAGTGATCTTTGGATATTGTTAAACAAAATCTAACTTTAAACAAAGATTAAAATTCAATCTAACCAATATTCTAATGGAAAATTTTACCCGCGAAAGCATATTACAAGCCATTAAAAGAATTGATGAAAGTCCTGCGTTAATTAATGGTAGAGAATCAGTTATGTATGATCTCGTTCATGATGGGAAGAAATATCCACCAATACTAGTTTTATCAGAAGCCAATAAATTGTTAGGGGGGGAAGAAATCACAATACGTGATTTTTATAATTCAACAAGAAGAGCATTTAAGTATTTGACAGATTTAGGTTTTACTATTATGGAGAAAGATAGATTCACGCAGGAGTTATATAAATTCTTGGAGCAGTCCAAAACCAATGACCTGACCTATTCACATTACAAAAAAAAGTTCTTGGAATTAAAGGTTAGAGTAAGCTTTGGAAAGGGAAACGCTGCCCGGATTCCATGGATATCATTCCTTGGGGAAGATCAAAAAACAGATAATGGAATTTACCCAGTCTATCTTTTGTATAAATCAAGTCATAAGTTAATTCTTGCATACGGAATAAGCGAAACAAATCCACCTCTGTTAAACTGGAATTTCGATGACGAAAAAATAACCATCAAAAATTATTTTAAAGAGAAGGATTTAGGAATTCCTGAAAGATACGGGGATTCTTTTATTTTTAAGGTTTATGATGTTGAATCACTTCCTTCACAAGAAATTCTTGAAAAAGATTTACGAGAAATAATTCATGAATATAAAGCAAGATTAGGAAACAAACCAACGACTCCGACTAAGCCTATTGAACCCCGTCCTTCAATGTCTGAAAAAAAATTTGAAATAAACTTATTTTTGAACCATTTAATGAATGCCGGTTTGCTCTTTGAGAACAAACTTGTGACTCGTTACTGTTCTTCGTTATTAACAAAACCCTTCCTAATTCTCTCCGGCCTTGCCGGTTCAGGAAAAACGAAATTAGCGCAAGCTTTTGTTCAGTGGATTTGTGGTGAAGAGGAACAATATAAAATTGTGCCGGTTGGTGCAGACTGGACGAACCGTGAGCCTTTATTGGGTTACGCTAATGCTTTGGATCAAACAAAGTATATTAAACCTGATAACGGTGTTGTAGATTTAATTCTTCATGCACGAGATAAAGATCATTTACCTCATTTCCTGATTCTCGACGAAATGAATCTAAGCCATGTGGAGCGTTATTTTGCCGATTTTCTAAGTGTGATGGAGTCAAATGGAAAAGTCAGTTTTCATTCAGGTGATGAAGAAAAAAGCGGTGTGCCTGCTTACGTAACTATGCCTTCTAATCTGTTTATAATTGGAACTATAAATGTGGATGAAACAACATATATGTTTAGTCCGAAGGTATTGGATCGCGCTAATGTTATTGAATTCAGGATTTCAGAAAAAGAGATTACAGATTTTCTTAAGAATCCATCAAAACCCGATCTGGGTCAGTTAAAAGGCGAAGGTGCAGACATGGCGCAAAGCTTTATGCAAATGGCGCAAACTAACGTGTTTGAAAATCCGGCCAACGGAGATTTGAACGATACTCTGATTAAGTTCTTTAGTGAGCTAAAGAAGACAGGCGCAGAATTTGGTTACCGGAGTGCATACGAAATTCATCGTTTAATCAATCAACTTACTGTTATAGATCCGCAGTTAAAAGATGAGGAAAAGCTGGATATTGCAATCATGCAAAAGTTGCTTCCAAAACTTCACGGCTCACGCCGTAAACTTTGCCCTGTTTTGGTTACGCTGGGCGGATTCTGTGTTGAGGAAGATTTAATTAAAGATGTAGAAAAGGAAGTCTTTGAAAAAGAAGAATTTGATTATGAAACAGAAGGCGTAAAATATCCCTTATCGCTCGAAAAAATTACGCGCATGCACAAAGGAGCGGTTGACAATGGTTTTGCCAGTTATGCAGAAGCTTAAAACGGAAACAACTTGGCTTACCTGAAAAAAATAGAAATTCCCTTAGCATTTGATGACGAAGTAAAATTTTGCTTGTTTGCCGAACAGGAGAACAGAAATTCACTTTTTGTCATTGATCCAAACGAAGCTGCCGATTATGGAGAAGCTTGTCACCAGTTGGTTGAAGGCTGTAGCTATGAATATTCTTTTAACACCGATAGATACAAATTGCAAGCCGATGATGTTGTTTCTGTATCAAAAAGAGATAATTCAGGTGGTCGCATAGTTCCAAATATATTTGTTGGCCGTTTATCATTGAGGGTGTTTGATGTTAAAACATCGGAGTTTGTAGGGAATATTGATTTAGAGGTGAGATCGGTAAAATCAAATTACCGCGACGACTATCGGTACATGTTGGAGTACATTACTGAAAAATGCACCGAACTATTGTTGCAAGCCAGTTCTCCGGTAAAACAGTATTTAACTCCTGACTATTTAAATAATCCGAAAACTCTTTATCAACGATTTGCTTTTATTCAATCGGTTATTCAAACCGATGAATTTGGTGAAGCTGTTCAACGAGTCATCAGTTCTCCGGTAACTCAGTGGAAAGAAGAGGCGGAAACAGCAGATATTAGAAAGGTAAAGCGGATTTCGGGGAAAGAAATAAGGCAAATTGCTTCTGGCCGATCGAGAATGGATATTCCCGATGGTCATTTCTTAAGAGAAAAAGGCTTAACAAGTTTGCCAACGCATATTCAGCTTTATCGGAAAACCGATACAGTTGATACACCAGAAAATCGCTTTATAAAACATGCACTGGAAGTATTTTTAAAGCTTTGTCTTGACATTGAATTACGGACTCAAAAAGGAACAAGGATAAACGTTGAATCCAATCAGGTAATTAAATCGCTCGAAAACCACCTTAGTCATTCCCTTTTTAAAGAAATATCGCGGCCTGCAACACTTCGATTAAACAGCCCGGTACTACAACGCCGGGAAGGTTATCGCGAAATTCTGCGGGCTTGGCTAATGTTTGACTTGGCGGCACTTTTAGTTTGGAAAGGTGGCGACGATGTTTACGATGCTGGTAAGCGTGATGTGGCAACGCTGTATGAATATTGGCTGTTTTTTACTTTGCTCGATTTGTTTGCCGAATTGTTTCATTTAAAACCTAAAGATGTGGAAGATTTGATTGTCAAGTCTACCGACGGACTTAGTTTAATGTTGAAGCAAGGAATTGAAACAGCCATAAAAGGAGTTTATGATGCAGGAAGCAGAAAGTTAAACGTAAAATTCTGTTTTAACCGAAGTTTTGGAGGAGGGAAAAAGTATCCGGACGGCGGAAGCTGGACAAAAACTTTACGCCCCGATTATACGCTTTCAATCTGGCCCAATGGTATAGGTGAAAAGCAAGCTGAGGAACAAGAGTTAATCGTACATATTCATTTTGATGCAAAGTACAAAATTGACAATCTGACTCAGATTATTAACCGTGAAGATGATGACGAAAATGTTGTTCGTGGAAGTATTCGAGGAAAGTATAAGAATGTTGATTTACTAAAAATGCATGCCTACAAAGATGCAATCAGGCGAACGGCCGGGGCATATGTGCTTTATCCGGGAGATCAAATAAGTAAAGAAGCAGGATTCAGAGAAATAATTCCGGGTTTGGGAGCTTTTCCTGTTCGGCCATCAAAATCAAACAATGGTACAGCGGAGTTAAAGGATTTTGTGAAAGAGGTAATTGCACATTTCTTAAACCGGGCATCGCAAAGGGAGAAAATGTCGTTTCGTACTTACGATATTCATAAATCTGACTCTGATCAAATTGTTAAAGAAACACTGCCTGAATTAATCGGAGAAAATAGAAGTTTGATTCCTGATGAAACATTTGTTTTAGTTGGATTTTACGAGGTAAATAAATGGCAGTGGATTACAAGCGAAGGATTATACAACGCTCGTGCTGACAGTAATCGTGGATCGTTAAAACTAGGACCGAAAGAAGCTGGTGCAAAATATTTGCTTCTTCATACAAGGGGCGAGACTTCAACAGGTAAGATTCTAAAAATTGTTGATACTGGTCCTCGTGTATTCTCAAAACAAACTTTGAAAAAGCATAAATATCCTACTGAACCTTCTCAGGATTATTATTTGGTTTACAAAATCGAAAATATTGTAGAAAAGGAATTATTAGGGTGCAAATGGGATATTACAAAACTTAAAGAATATAAAACTGGTCGAGGATCTGGATTACCTTTTGCTGTTTCATTAACTGAGTTGATGAAAGTGAAAATTTAGCCATTCAACTTTAAAAATTCAGTTTCAAATCAGGAATACATTAATATGATTGACAGGAAGTTTTTTTATTAGACGATTGCCATTTTGTCTTTTGTAGAAACTTTCGAGAGGATTGGATAAGTTTTAGATTGGGCTAAAGCTATTTTATTATTTTAGCGGATCTCAATCCAATTATTGAATAAGGACAGATTTCTGTCTTAACTGCAATTGGACAGAATATTTAAACTTACATTATGAGGATTCTTCAACCACACCGCATTAGTAGTGAGATTTTTGATGTTATTTACCAAGCACGTGATTCTTTAGTAATAGTATCTCCCTATGTCAATTTTAATAATTGGAGGCAGATGGCTGATGCCTTAAAGCATGCTTTGAAAAGAGGTGTGAAAATTGACTTTTTTGTTCGGAATGACCCTGATAATGCAAATTCGTGGGAACAGGTTGAACAATTAGGCCTAACTCCCAACCTTGTGGAAAATCTTCATGCGAAATTTTATTACAATGAAAGGACTGGTGTAATTTCATCTATGAATCTGCTTTCCTTTTCCAATAGCAATTCTATAGAAATTGGTTGTAAACTAGAGACTAATGAGGAGTTGGATGAATTAAAGAACTTCGTAAATGATTTTTTACAAATAAACAAGGTTAGTGAGAAACCATCAGAAGAGTACCTTTATTTAAGTCGAGAAAAATTTACTGTTGTTCTGGCCAATTTCCTTGAAAGTTTAACTAACTCGTCAACATCGGTATATTTCCAGAAAGGATCACTAATAATCTATGCTTTGTCAAATAAATTCTTTTTAGACATTGATAAGACAAATAACTCATTATTTGTTAGTGCAATAATCTCAAGGGATGAAGCAAGTTGTTTTACCAGCTACAGCTTTAGTCAGCCAGTAACAAGTGGATTTAATTTGACGTTAATTCGTGGTGAGGCAAACTATTATGATCTGATTCAAGCCAACTATAAATGTAGATTATCTACAATATATCTGGATAATTTGAAAGTGCAGGAAAAGATAAATTTAATGGGATCTATTCACAATCTCATTGAGGATGTTGTTACATTCAAGAAATATGTTTATCAACAAAATTAATTCCCTGCTCCCGCACGATCGTATGGTTTATTTACAGCTAAAAGATAATTAAAATACGCGATAGAATCGCTCACCAACACCGGTAGCACCGTACATAAAAAAAACCTTATCAAATAAATGATAAGGTTTTAAACTGATTAGAGCAGGTGGAAGCCAAGCCCTAAAAAGCAGGGCAAAAGTATTCTTTTCTGTCGCAATTCGCCTATACTTTGAAATAAAATTTTAATTCCCCGCCAAGCTCATTCGCGCAAATGCGTAATCCGGTTCCTGTTTTTTATAAAGGATTCTTCTAAACTTCCTAATCCCACTATTCATAGGCCTTTCCGCGCTTTTCACACTTTGGGTACAGGCCTTTTACCCAAGGGTAGAAGGACAATTACCAAGGGTATAATAGATATTCCCAAGGGTAAAGCAGCAATTCCTTAGGTAATATCTATGATACCCAAGGGTAAAACCATTATACCCAAGGGTAGAACGATAATTCCCTAAAGGATAATAGCTATTCCCTATGGGATAGGAGCAATTACTTAGGTAAAAACTATTATACCCAGGGGGAGCGGCCTTATTACCAAGGGTAAAAGCATGATTACCGGAGTTCAGAAATAAATTTTAAGTGATTTTGTAAGCCGGAAATCTGTCTTCAATTCGGGAGAAGAGAAGTTTTGTATAAAAAAGGTCCCGAGTGCAAATCGGAACCAGCGTAAAATGAAAAACCGGAGCCGGCAAGCTCCTCCGGTTTTATCACGTAAGTAGTTATTCCGTTACCGGAACTTTTTTTGAAGGTCGCCCGGTATTACGGAGTTTTTTTATCTCCAGTACCAGGTTGTCTTTCTTTCCCAGTAAACCGGTAATAAGGTCAACAGTGGCCGAACAATCGGTGTAAGCAACATCGAGGGTGTCGTTGGCCAGTTTAGTAGCATCTTTGGCTGCAGCCGCCGCTTCAAGCTGTTTACCCTCGGCGTCGTCGGCTGTTGCCAATTCAGTTTGTAACTGTGTGATCTTTGCTGTAGGGTCGAAACCCTTGTCGGTTAGAAGGCTTGAATTTTGTTGCAGGATCACGATTAACTGCGAAACAAAATCACGCTTCTTACTCTCGGTTAAATTTGCCATATTTAGGCGATTTAAAAATTTACAAATAGTTTTTAATTCGGGCCACCTGTTTGCTTGCCGGCGCAGGTGGCCTTTTTCGTATTCACGCCGGGATTCTATAATGGCGTGTACATGCTATCCCTGTAGCATGTGATCGTATCAGTGTTAAAATTTTTACGGTATTTTCAGAGGGTTCTGGGTTAACCGTGTTTTTTGGTTTTTAACGAGTATAAAATTATGGAAAATAGACTTGGTTGTCAATATGTTATGTAGCAGGGTAGATTGCTTCTCCCGATTCGTTTTACTCATCGGGATCGCAATGACAGGAATTAGAATAACACATCGCCGCGGACGGGAATGAACTATGCCGGGATGAACAAGTTTTTCGTCCGCGGCCTTAACTATGTTTATCATGAAGTCATTACGAGGGATCCGTCAGCCGACGGAGACCGAAGTAATCTCTTCTGTCGCTCTTTTATAAAGCTAATCATTTGCGTTGCACGGTGTCGTTACAAACGACAAGATATTTACCCCTCCTTACAAACGAGGGGCAGGGAGGGTAATTCCACTTATGTTAAAGGTGTGTAGATCTTGCTTATCTCCGTCAGAAGTTAAACTGCAAATCCTATATCAGTAAACTTATCCCTCTATCTGATTTAATACATTGAACTTGGCCAATAGCCGACACACTACAAAAACCACCATCCTGTATGTTTTTTAGCCGTCGTGTTTAACGGGTAGGCCCAAAAGCAGTAAAACTAGGGGCTTAAACCAAGAGGGCGCCCCATAAAAAAACCTTATCAAATAGATGATAAGGTTTTAAACTGATTAGAGCAGGTGGAAGCCAAGCCCTAAAAAGCAGGGCAAAAGTATTCTTTTCTGTCACAATTCGGCTATACTTTGAAATAAAATTTTAATTCCCCGCTAAACCCACTCGCACAGAGCTGCAATCGGTGTTTTGTTTGTCAAAAACAGGAAAGTTGATCGCATCAATTTCGGGCCCTCCGATTTAGGAACGCTGTATCTGGTATTGTTTTGATCTTTTCTGTGCCTTAAAAATTTGCATTCAGCGTGTATTTCCTTTTTATTATCAACACCTGTTTCTCAGGCAAATTGATTAAATTAGGGGGAAGAAAAATGGCGTTTAAGCACGAGCAGGGAAATGTTTATACACAGAAGCTGATTAAAAGTCATGCGAGTTACCTACTATACTTTTGAAAACAAGCAATTTTAGTAGTATGAAAAAACAAAAAGAGTTAAAGCTGAACCCCTTTCAATTAAATGTGTTGCTAAACGAGGAGGAGAAACAGGATTTTCAATTTTTGTTGGAGAATGGGGTGTATTGCAACAACTGCAAAGCTGTTTGCCCCAAAGGAGTGGTGGATTACACAGCGAGTCTCGACGATCTGAATGATATCCGCATTGAAGGGCATTGTGCTGCATGTGGGCATAAGGTTGTGCGCATTATGGAACTGGGCGAGGATCGGTCTTTTTTTGAAAAAGTGATGGAGTTCCGCCAATCGATTCAGAATTAGCAGTCGGTTCTCGGGTTCGGCACATCTGCCCCGGAAAAATGGTAAGCATATTTTAGACTCAGCTCAATCTTTTAGTTCTCTTCAAAGCTGCTACAAACAAGCCTTTCAGCGAATCCCTCATCAACCTCTCGTTTGCAACAGCCAGTCCCGAATTTTTCGGGAAGGGGTTGGGAATTCCGTCGATTGTATCGACAGGTAGAAATTATGGTATTTACCTGTTACAAACTTTTTAATTGTCGTTACAAACGACAAGATATTTACCCCTCGTTACAAACTAGGGGCAGGTGGAGAATTGAAAATCAGCGTAGCTAAATTTGGCCGGTAGCAATATTGGAAATGAGAATTTAATTGGTAGCACGAAATTTCCCCTCCTGCAGGAGGGGTGGCAGCGACACCTGATTTGCCATGGAAAATTTAATACCTTTTCGCTGACGGGGTGGTGTTTATTTCTACTTGGATTATTATTTTAAAACCACCACCTCACCAGCTGCGCTGGTCCTCCCGATGCTCGCTTTGCTCGATCGGGACAGGCTCTCCTCCTGTGAGGAGGAGAATTGAAAATCAGTATAGCTAAATTTGGCCGGTAGCAATATTGGAAATGGGAATTTAATTGGTAGCACGAAAAATTCCCCTCCTGCCAGGAGGGGTGGCAGCGACACCTGATTTGCCATGGAAAATTTAATACCTTTTCGCTGACGGGGTGGTGTTTATTTCTACTTGGATTATTATTTTAAAACCACCACCTCACCAGCTGCGCTGGTCCCCTCCTCCTCACAGGAGGAGAATTGAAAATCAGCGTAGCTAAATTTGGCCGGTAGCAATATTGGAAATGAGAATTTAATTGGTAGCACGAAACATTCCCCTCCTGCCAGGAGGGGGGTATTCGTCAGCCGACGGATGGGGTGGTGGTGATTGATATAATAAGCTCAAATCATTAACTTTAAAGAAAAAATGAAACTCCACAATCGCAGGTTCTTCAAGCCAATCCGAAAACATTTGCGCAATCACGGTACAGCTGCCGAAGCAACTTTGTGGAAAATACTTCGGCAAAGTCAGGTTGGTGGTTATAAATTCAGACGACAGCACTCCATTGGAAAATATATCGTTGACTTTTTTTGCTTTGAGTTGATGTTGGCGATTGAATTGGATGGAGAGGTTCATGCCGATTTAAATAGTATTGCCAGGGATACCGAACGCGATGAGGAATTAAATAAATTGGGAATAACAGTATTGCGTTATGAAAATCGCTGGGTGTATGAATATCCGGAGGTTATTAAACAGGACATCATTGATTTTGGGAAGAAAAGAGAAATAATGGGGTAATTTCACCACCTCCCCACTGATTCCGTTGCACTGCATCAGCGGTACTCCTCCTCAAAGGAGGAGAAATGTTCGTATTTCAATTTAAATTCTGGACTTGCAACCCGGCCTGAAGCACGAAAAATTCCCCTCCTGCCAGGAGGGGGTATCCGTCAGTCGACGGAGACCGAAGTAATCTCTTTTTGCCCTTACTCTTTTCGGGAGTTGCTGCTTACTGCCCAAACGGTGATTCCTGCAACGGTAATCAGGCTTCCAACAATAATGGCCAGATTGACATTACGTTGTGTGCGTTGTGCTTTTTTAAGCTGTTTTGCACCAACTCCTTTTTCAGCAATCAGGTCTTCCAGTTCTTTGATTTTTCCTTCTAATTCGGTCTTTATTTTTTCGGTAAATTCCATGTTAGTAGTGTTTTAAGATTCATATTAGTAGAACGTTGTAAAAAGTAAAATGTTTGTTTTTTATTCCTCATCTCCGCCGCTCCGTCTCCCCTCGTTTGCAACAGCCTGTCCCGAATTTTTCGGGAAGAGATTGGGGTTTCCGTCGATTGTATCGACAAAAGCGGATGTTGGCAAATAGCTTTACAAACTTTTTAAGACGTCGTTAAAAACGACAAGATATTTTACCCCTCGTTACAAACGAGGGGCAGGTGGGGGGATGAAGTAATCTCAGCTATCGGGGGGTAGGCAGACAGGCGATTTTAATTCGCTTCCTGGTGTTCTTCAAACGGTACAACCGTGCATTCATACTCCGGGTTGGTAATTTCGGTTTTGGTAAGCCATTTTTCCGAAATTGTTAAGGTATAAACATCGTCTCCCTTGTGTTGCAACTCCCATACAATTCCTTCGGCTTCGGGAAAAGCTTTGTGTCCCTCAATCTGGTCGCTAAGCAGGCGGTTAATTAAATTGTTTTCCGACAGCCCGTAACTCAGCGCTTTTAGTGCGGTTTCTTTTGTTAGCTCCTCCACATTGTCGTCGCCCTTTATTTCCATTTCCACAAGGTTTACCGTACCCAGAGGAAACTTTCCGTTGTAGGCACTGTAAAGCAACTGGTTAATGTTAAACAAATCGTGGTGAAGATCGATTTCGGAATAATTTTCAAAGGTTTTGGTTCGTAGCATTTCGTGCGAAAGATTGTCGATTTGTCCGTCGACTAATTGGTCCGAGCATTTGTAATCAAGTAGAATGGCGGCTGCCTCATGGGGTTCAAAATCGGAAATAGCCAGAAAAAGATATTCTTTTAATTCCGCGGGTTTTAACTGTGCCGCATCGGGATATTCAAAGCGTGCCAGCAACGCTTTGTAGTCTTCGTTACTCCAGGCATCTTCAAGTTCATTAGTCGTTTTAACAGCATTAATTTTTACTAAATAGTTCATACAAAAAATTTTGGTTTCTATTAATTCCAACTGACAGAACGGATAATTGTTTGATTTTTTTTTTGGAATGCCGCTGTTTGTGCACGATAGATTCGTGTTCAGTTCCGGGTTATAGTTGGATGGTATCGACTGGTTGCCGTAAACAGAGATTGCTTCTCTTCGCTCGCAATGACAAATATTAATAGGGATACATCGCCGCGGACGGGAATGAATCGTGCCGGGATGAATGAGCTGGTCGTCCGCGGCAGATCATTTTAAACTACTTTGTCATTAAGAGGGATCCGTCAGCCGACGGAGACTGAAGTAATCTTTCTTGGCCGTTTATAAGTTGTTACAGCGCAAATTAATCTTTTATGCACCGTACTGAAAGACCGGTTTGTTTGATATATTCTTGTTTGTGAATGGATTGATAGGAATCGAATAAATAATAACCGTATGCATTTTCTCCATCAAGAGGTGTTGTAGTCCAGAACATTCCCAGGCTGTTAACAGGATATGAATATCCGGGGAAGGCACTCTGGGCTCCTCCCGGCAATGCGGTAAATCCACTGCTGTTCGTCGCAAAATCGTTGAATGGAAGCCAATGTGCCGTTCCTGTTTCTTTCAGTTTATTGCCTGCCACATCACTGCCGCCTAAGTAGGTAATAAGGGTTTGCCATTCTTCATCGGTGGGAACGTGCCATCCTGCCGGGCATACATTACGGGAGTCGGTTACAGCAAACCAGTTATATAACTTGCCATAGGGAACCTCAAGGGCAGTAATATTTTCATTATAGCACCAGGCTCCGGATGTAGCATTCTGCCAATCGCTATTATCAATTATATTGGGGATATTATCTCCATTGGCATATTTTGTAGTCCTCAGATTTTCGATCAGCCAGGTTTGTGTTCCAATGGTCACTGACGAGTAAGGATTTCCATCCGGATCAAAAACCGTTGCTTCTGGCATGGTAACTACAAGTTCGTTACCATATCCGGTGCCTGCAATATTGGTTGCATAACTTCGGATATAGTAGGTAGTAGCCGGTAATAAGCCATAGGGATCGCTGGTAAAAGATGAATAATTGAGCTGGTCTTCGGTTTTGTTATCAGCAATGGTTGGCGAAGGATCAGTACTCCAGCAAACACCTGCGTTTAGGATGATACCTGGTGACAAAATATCGCCCCCGGTTGATATTACGAAAGTTCCTGCATTGTTTATTTGTTTGGTAGTAAGTTGTGGGAATCCTATGGTTGTGAATTCATAATTGCTGCTGTAGAAAACTTCCTCGTTCGCAATAGCATAGGCACGTGTATAATAGCTTGTACCGGGTAAAAGTCCGGTTATTGTGGTTTCAAAAATTCCGGTTCCGCTTCCTGCTTCGGTTTTACTGTCGGCGATGGTTGGATTTATGGTGGTGCTCCAGCAGGCTCCTCTTGAAGTAACCGTTTGGTTCGACTCAATACGCCCTCTCATAAAAGCCTCGCTACCGGTGATATCACCAAAATCCACAATAACAGCTTCAGTAAAGGGGAGTGGTTCCAGTGTGATGGATAAAACATCTCCATATCCAATACCAGCGCCATTTATTGCATAAGCCCTAAGGTAATAAGTCATTTCAGGAGCCAGGTTTAGGATCGTTGTAAAATCGTCATTCCCAACGCCATCCATCGTGAAAATACCTTGCAGTGTGGGTGAGCTGTCGAAACCTATGCAGATACCCTTTTGAAAGATCTCTGTACCGCCATCGCTGGTAATATTTCCTCCGCTTGTTACTGTTATTGCATCAATAAGTTCTATGGGCTGTGTGGTGAGTTCCGGTGGGAAAGGATTTTCAAAACAGGAATTCAGAACTATTCCCTGGCAAACGATAACAAGTGTAAGAAAACACTTATTGAGTTTGCTTTTATAGCGAGTGAGCCGTGGATTCATTTCGTTAAGATTAAAATTTTATATGATAACCGATAGAAAATGCTACCGGCAAGGGATCTTTAATATCATATTCCATTGACTCAAGATCGTCAACAGCATCTTTATAGGCCTGAGGTCGGAATGGAACCAGTAACTCAGCACTTAGGAATGATTTTTCCTTTAATTTGAATTGAACACCGACACCTGCCGAAAAGCCAAAATAAGTTGTTTTGGTTTCCATTACCACGGCGTCGACAATCAGTACCACATTGTATCCGTACATAGCTGTGAGATATGGACTCAGTCTTTTTTGAGAGGGTACATGATACTGTACTCCGAGGTTATATCCCAGGCCATCCAGGTTGTATCCCAACGAACCAAATACACCGAGTTGTTCGACGGGGCTATAGGTCAATCGCGTCCCAAATCCACCATAACTCAATCCCGCACCTGCACCGATATCACCATGATGTGAGGACTGTCCAAACAATAGGGGGGTACTCAGCAATATAACCATGGTGAAAATTGTAATGCTCTTTATCAGAGGCGATCGCAACAATGTTGTTTTCATGGCTTAGTGGTATTAATGTATAAGAAAGTTACTGCTTTTTACTGATATTTCAATCGGTTTTGTGCAGTTCGTTTCTGACAAAACAAAAGGCTTTTTGATGGCATTACGAGGGATCCGTCAGCCGACGGAGACCGAAGTAATCTCTCGTCTACCCCGCGTTGCAAACAAGGGGCAGGAAGAGCTACCGCGCCCCCGAAGTTGTGGGGCTTTCGCGTGGTCTGTTAATTATTACAGCATAAAAATACCCCGGGCGTAACCTTAAATCGCTCGCATCGTTATTTTAGAAGTAACAACAGACAATTCTGTCTTAAATTGAAATAGTATGGCAAAGTACCTGGTTTGTGGAAATTACATTGGCGAAGGAATGAGGGGATTAATGAAAGAGGGAGGCTCAAGCCGGCGTTCTGAGATTGAAAAATTAGTGGCTTCGCTGGGCGGAAACGTAGAGTGTGTGTATTATGCTTTTGGCGATTACGATATTTACGGCATATTCGATATGCCCGACAGTGCCGGTATGGCGGCCTTTTCGCTGCAGGCAGCATCGAGTGGACTGGTAACGGTAAGTAGTATTCCATTGCTTACACCCGAAGAAATTGATGAGGCAGCAAAACGAACAGGCGTATACCGCGCTCCGGGAGTAGATTGGTTGCCGTAAACAGAGATTGCTTCTCCCGGCAAATCGGGCTAATCATTTGCGTTGTACAACGTCGTTAAAAACGACAAAATAGTTCCCCCTAGGTGCAAACGAGGGGCAGAGGGAGTTTGTGCTGTTTAGCAATAAAATCATGGGATCACTTTCATGCTGCTGCCGCGTGATTCGCAACTGGTTACTCTTTGGAGCTTTCGTGTGCTTTATCAATAAATCTCAACAGTTACGTGTTATTTATCTTGTTGCTTGAGGGCAATGATCTTTTGCATCACGGCCTCGGCTTCGGCATACTTTTGGTCGGCCAGCTTCCGGTTGGTCTTCGACAAATGGTAATTTTCTTCCATTAATTTATCGTATTGTTTTTGTAAGCGTTTAGCAGGGTCTTTTTTAAAGATGTTGAACATGGTGTTTATATTTATTGTTTAACGTTGGCATCAAATAAATAAACAGCAGTGCACATCGAAAGTTCATAATGCTTTCGCTCTGTGCAGTAAAGCATTTGCGGGCACCGTTGTCTGGCTTATTAATGCCTCATCATACCAAACCATGAGCAGTTTTACATCGAATATAACATCATTAACCAAATATTAGTAGTAATGTTGGAATTAGCAGAATTAAAACCCATCTACCCCTCCCTGCTATCGGGCGAATTCCTGTCTGCCCCTCGTTTGCAACGAGGGGCAGGAGTTAAGTCGATTGTATCGACAAAAGCGGATTTTGGCAAATAGCTTTACAAACTTTTTAGGATGTCGTTTAAAACGACAAGATATTAACCCCTCGTTGCAAACGAGGGGCAGGTGAGTATCAGTTTTGGAGGCACGACAATAAGCCAATCGAATTATGGAGCGATAAGGTAATCGATGAAAAAATAGAATATGTTCATCAAAATCCTGTTGAAGAAGGATATGTTACCAGGGCGGAAGATTATTTGTATAGCAGTGCTGTTGATTATGCGGGAGAGAAAGGACTGTTAGATGCTGTTATTGTAGTAAAGTAGTTATCAACCACGCGAAAGGATTCGCGCGGTAGCGGAGCCCCCTCGTTACCAAGGTGGGGTAGGATTTATACCGACAGTAATTGAATGGCCTCTTTTACCGTCATCTTTTCGCTGATGTTTGCCGCCTTTGCCAGCTGGTTGCAAACCGTTATTATGCCGTTGTCCAGAACGTCCTGTCCGTTGAAGATCTCTGCACTCATGCAGTCGACCGTGCAGGCAGGGATTCCTGCCTCGTTCAGCGATTCGAGGCTTTTTATGCCTGCATTGTTTTTACCTATTCCGGCATCGTTAAAAAACACGGCTTTTACGTGGTATTTTTGTGCATAAGCTCCTGCGCTCAATCCACCATGCGATCCACATACCACGATATCTCCTGCATTGCTTTTGTTTAAAAAAGTGATGCTGTCAGTTACGGTAACAGTTGTTCCGGCAACTTGAGTTTGTTTTTGTTTTTTGAGGTCTCCCGTGGTGCTTTTGTCCTGCACATTATTCTCTGCAGTTGATTCATCGATCTTGCTTTTTGTTTCAAATGAAAGCGCCTTTGCAATATGACTTATTTTGGCAACGGCCTCTTTCACCGAATCGCCGGCTTTTATTCCGGCAGCTTCCGCTTTCGGGCCAGTGTGACTTATAATTCCGCTTTCCCAGGTATCTTGTGAAATACCAATCTCGGCGCTGTAATTATCCACGGCACAAGCCAGAATATTCGCTGCATCGTAATGAGTGATACCTCTTATTCCTGCCTGATTTTTTCCTACACCTGCATTGTTGAGAAAAGCAACTTTTACACCACAGTTTTTTATGTGTGCGGCCAAATCGCTACTGCCTCCGCAATGCGACCCACAAACAAGAATGGGGTGGCTATTATCGGATTGTAAATCCCCTAAACTGTCGAGCAGTACTACACCTTCAGGCAATTCCATAACAGAACAATTTCAACTTAACAACGAATGGCTACACATTCCTCAGCAACAAGTTCTTCCCGGGCAATTTGGCTTCCCATCTCGTAGGCCTTTATGTTGCCTTCAACAAACTTTGCAGGAACGTTTTCCCGAACGATCTGAATCATTTCGTCGTGCGGATAGTTTCTCAACTCGGCATAGTAGCCCAGCATCACCACATTCATCATTTTGTTGATATCGAAATCCAGGTTTTTATGCGCATTCGGTTCGATGATAAATTTTGTATTCTCCGATCTTTTTATCATCTCGGTTTTGCACTCAGGCAAATCTTTTTGCAGTCGGGCATTAACGCTGGTTGAGGTAAGCTCGTAGGTGCTGGTCAGTAGCACACCGTCTTCTTTTAGCGCATGCAAATGCCGCAGTGTTTCCGTTTGCTCAAAAGATATAACGTAATCAACATCTCCTGCTTTAATAAACGGCGATAACACGGGTTTGGCGGAATAACGGAAATGGCTCTCGACACCTCCACCACGCTGGCCCAAACCAATCACGTCTGAGATTTTCAAGTGGTATCCCCGTTTCAGATAAAACTTACTTAAAAGATTGCTAAAAAGGAGAATCCCTTGTCCTCCAACACCGGCAATGATGATATTCTTTCCTGAGTCTTGCATATCTAATTTTTTATTGCTTCAAATTGGCAGGCCGTAGAACACAATCCGCAACCTGTACAAATATCTTCGTTGATCACTATTTCTGTCGATCCGTTATTTCCTTTACTTTCAATGGCCAAACAACCAACACCCACACATTTGCGGCATTTTGTACACGCATCCTGATCGATGTAATACTGCTTTTCTTTTGGCAGTTTGAATTTTGTAACACAAGGTTTTTTCACAATCACCACCGAATTGGTTTTAGAATTTACCGCTTTCAGTATTGATGCTTCAAGATTTTCAAATTCATAGGCGTCAACAGTTACAACATCTTTTACGCCGATCGCTTCGCATACTTTGGCAATATCCAGTTTGTTCTCCGGTTTGTAATTGAACCCAAATTCGCTGGATGCCACATTCTGTCCGCCGGTCATTGCCAGGCAGCTGTTGTCTACAATAATCACTGTCGATTGACTATTGTTGAATATCAGGTTCATCAGCCCGTTTACTCCGGTTGCCCAGAAGCCACCATCACCAATCATGGCCACAAAATTTTCGGTATTGTTTTTTGCCACGTTGTAACCGTGCGCCAAAGCAATACTCGATCCCATACATTTTTGCAGGGAATACGATTCCATATGCGGGAAACAACCAATAAGACCACAGGTAACATCGGCCGCCGCCTTTATTTTATGTTTCTTTAATACGCGCGAAATAAAAAGGTGCGAACAACCGGCACAACTCACCGGCAACCTAAAAGGTACGCCTTCCTGGGGTGTTCTCTTTGGTGCATTGGCCACCAGTTTTTCCTCGATAACATCAGGAGTAAAACGCATCATCTCCGGAAATTTTGGCCACAGTTCTTTCCCGATAACCGAAATGCCCAGATCCTTGATATTCTTCTCCATAATATCGTGGCCATCTTCAATCACATAAAGTTTGTCTACGTGTTCGGCCAGTTGTTTTATCTGCTTTGCCGGTAGCGGCGTAACAAGCCCAAGTTTAAGCACAGAGGCTTCGGGCAAAACTTCTTTTACGTAATAGTAAGGAGTACCGGCAGTTATTATCCCGATCTTTTTGTCATTCAGCTCCAGCCTGTTTATTTCGAAATCGTTGCTGTCTTCAGCCAAACGGTTCATATGCGCAGGAAAGTCGTTAAAGCACTTGGTCAGTTTTGGATGCTCCGAACCCTTTGCTTTGGTCATAATGGTAGTCATTATCACCTTACTGAAACTGATGGGATATTTATTTCTGTATTTTTCTTCGTAGGTATAATCCGGATCAATTTTTACGCCGCTGCTGGTTTTGCAAATTACAGAAGTGATTTTAAAGATCACCGGAGTGCTGTATTCTTCACTTATCTCGAAGGCCTTTATCATAAGGTCTTTGGCTTCCTGGCTATCGCTTGGCTCCAATACCGGAATGTTAAACATATTCCCGTAATGACGGCAATCGTTGTAATCGTCGCCAGCAATTCGGCCCACATCATCGCCAACCACCAATACTAATCCGCCGTTGATTTGACTACCGGCAGCTCCGCCCAATGCATCAGCAGCCACGTGTAAACCTACGGTCTTCATTATTGCCATACTCCGGTAACCTGCAAATGAAGCACCAATGGCAACCTCCAAAGCTACTTTTTCATTCGTCGACCATTCGCAATAAATCTCCGGGTGTTTCAGATGTGTATAATCCATTACCTCTGTAGAAGGTGTTCCCGGGAATCCGGAAGCAATTTTTACACCTGCTTCAAAAGCACCTCTGGCAACTGCCTCGTTACCATTCATCATTTGCATTGTTGCAAGCTCAACTCCAATGTCCATAGTTCAAAAGTGATTCCTCTCTGCAACGAGAATGTATTTATAGATTTTTAGTAAATGCGGGCAAAAATATATTAATTATAGTTTTATTAAAACTTTTACTATCAAATTGATAAGGATGATCTGTATTTTGCAATAAATGTTGCACGAGAGCAACCCTGCTAACGCGCCCCCGAAGTCTTGGGGCTTTCGCAGTGGTATACTGGCTGGATGTATTTACAAGGAATGAGTACAAAAACATTGTACCTGACACTTTACGTTATTGTCAGCAGGAGAAAATGGGGTGTTGAATGATGTTATTGTAGTAAAATAGTAAGCACGCGAACCCTTTCGCGTGGTTCTGACAGTTATTTTAGTTTTCCCCACAAACGCCCCGCTTTACGAAAGAGCTTTTTGGTGGCGTCTTCCATTTTTTTATCGGCTTTGCGGTAGGCTTCGCTTTGGTGAAGTTTTTCAGCCGCTTCGTCTATTTTGGCTTCTGTTTTTTCAATCCAGTTTTGGTCTTTCTTTTCTTCCGGTTTGTTTTCCTGTTCTGTTGGCTTTTTCTTTTCTTCTTCCATAGCTGTTGTTATGCTTTTAATCATTCAAATTTATAAAATTAAAGTTGGCTTTAGCACTACTTGTTTTATGTGTGGTATCGAGGGAATAGATTGCTTCACCACCTCATCTGCCCATTGTTGCCAACGAGGTGTTAAGATTTCTGTCGATTTTAACGACAAAAGCGAATGCCGGTAAACAGCTATTACTAACTTTTTAAGACCTTGTTAAAAACGATAAGCGATTTTACCCGTTCCCGAAAATCCGGGACAAGCTGTTACAAACGAGGGGCATGAGGGCTTTTTTTCGCTGACGGGGCGGTGTTTATTTCTCACGATTAACGCGCAAATCCATACTGGTGGCTCAGGAATATGATTTTTGTCTTCTTTTTAGCATAATTTTTAATTTCCATAAAGCTTTTTCCCTGCAACAGGCTACTAAATGTTGTTTTTATTATAGATTTGGTTTCAATATGTAATTTAATACTAAGGTATCTGATCACGCTGCCTGAAATAATTCAGAACGATCTGTTTGTTTGTTGATCAAAAAAAAGATGTTGCTGAAGTGATTGCCGTTATCAGCTGCCTCGTTTCAAACTTTAAGATTTATGGTTAAAAGAATTTTTCCAATCCTTACCCTGTTGATGTTTGTTTATGGCTGGTCGGCCGGTCAGAAAATTTATACCGAAGCCGATTACGACCGTGCTGCTGCTATGCTGAGATCGAACCTCACGCGTTTTGTCGATAATGACGTTCGCCCGCAGTGGTTGGATGATGGCCGCTTGTGGTATACCTGCCTGTCGGACGACAAAATGGAATATAAACTTTTTGATCCGGGAAATAAGAAAATGCAGGTTGTTGCATCGCGTCAGGAACTGGTGGAAGCCATGGGCGCTCAGCAGTCGCAAAGAAGGAGGTATTACAGCAAAGAGGTGCCTTCGCCCGACGGGAAGTACGAAGCTTTTATACGCGACTGGAACCTGTGGATACGCGAAGTGGAGACAGGTAAGGAAACTGCGCTGACTACCGACGGCGTGGAAAATTTTGGCTATGCAACCGATAATGCCGGATGGAAAAAGAGCGACCGACCTGTTCTTAGCTGGTCGCCCGATTCGAAGAAAATTGCCACCTTTCAGCAGGATCAGCGACATGTAAGCGATATGTACCTGGTGAAAACCAAAGTAGGGGCACCTGAATTGTCGGCATGGAAATACCCGCTTCCCGGCGATGAGGATATTATCCGGATTTACCGGGTGATTATCGATATTACAAAAGACGATGGAATGGTAAGGCTGAAAATGGCCGGCGATGCACGCCGTGGTTCGCAGTGCGATGACATTTCGTGCGAAGGTGGTTTTGACGATGTGAGCTGGAGCGACGACAGTAAAAAGCTGGTGTTTGCCTCAACATCGCGCGACCATAAAGAGGAGTATGTGCGAATTGCCGATTGCGAAACCGGGGAAGTGCAGGATATTTTTGAGGAGATAGTTGACACACAATATGAATCGGGGCAGGGAACCATTAACTGGAAATATTTTTCGGCCACCAACGAGATTATCTGGTATTCGGAACGCAGCGACTGGGGCCACCTGTACCTTTACGATGCTACCAGCGGCGAATTGAAAAACCAAATTACTTCGGGTGATTTTGTGGTTCGGCAGGTTCTTCGTTATGACCAGGAAAACAGGCAAATCTATTTTATTGCCGGAGGAAAAGAAGCCGGCGTAAATCCGTATTTCCGCTACCTCTACCGGGTTGACTTCAGCGGGGAGAACCTGACTTTACTGACTCCGGAAGAAGGCGATCATTCAGTAAACTTCTCTCCCGATGGAAACTATTTTACAGATACTTATTCGCAACCGGATCTTCCGGGAGTAACGGTGGTACGAAATGCACAGGGGAAACTGATCGCGACCCTCGAAAAAACCGATGTATCGCGTCTGCAGGCTACCGGATGGAAAGCACCTGAAGTATTCTCGGTTAAATCGGCCAACAAAAAATGGGATTTGTATGGTTTGCTGTTCACGCCCACAAACATGGATAAAACAAAAAAATATCCCGTAATCGTATACATCTATCCCGGACCACAGGGAGGAAGTGTGGGGTCATGGAGTTTCAGTGCTTCGCGCGGAGACCACCAGGCGCTTGCCGAACTGGGCTTTGTAGTGGTGCTGCTGGAAGGAAGCGGTAATCCAAACCGCTCAAAATCTTTCCACGATGCTTCTTATGGCAATATGGCCGAAAACACCCTTCCCGACCAGGTTTCCGGTTTGGAACAGCTGTCGGAAAGATATGGATTTATCGATCTCGACAGGGTGGGTATCTGGGGACACTCGGGTGGAGGCTTTGCAACCGCATCGGCCATGTTTAAATATCCCGATTTTTTTAAAGTGGGAATTTCTGAATCCGGCAACCACGATAACCGGAATTACGAAGACGATTGGGGCGAACGTTACAACGGGCTGGAAACCTTCGACGATAACGGTGTATCGAATTACGAAGATCAGGCCAACCAGGTATATGCCAAAAACCTGAAAGGCAAGTTCCTGATTATTCACGGCGGAATGGACGATAATGTGCCTCCGTACAATACCTACCTGGTGGTTGACGCTTTGATAAAAGCAAACAAGGACTTCGACATGATTATTTTACCCCATGCACGGCACGGATACGGCGCCGACAGCTACTATATTATGCGCCGGCGCTGGGATTATTTTATCACCAACCTGATGAATGCTGTTCCGCCAAAAGAGTACGAGATAAAGATCGATTCTGATCCGCGTGCCGCACGCTAATGGATACCGGTACAGTTGGTGCTGCCTCGCAAATCCTTTAACAAAGCTTAGATTGCTACTCCTGGTGAACCGGGAGTAGCAATCCAGGCATATCGGTAGCAATTCTTACACCCAAATTCCTTTTTTAGGCGGATTGCCGTATGAATCGAAATCATCGCCGTTTTCGCGTAAAGCAGCTTTCAGGTCGTCAACCGAAAACTCAAATCCATCTTCAGCGGCCATTTTACAAAATTCTTCCATCGAGAAGCAGTTGTCGTACTTAATACGAAACTGGCGGTCGTCGGCACCTTTATCCAGAAACTCAAAAACTCTTTCCTTTGACATGCTTATTCAATTAATTGATTAATAAAATGAAATTATAACATTGGTTTTATTTGATAAGTATCGTAAAAAATCGCAATATGATATCATAATGTAAACAGTGCTGAGGTTTGAGTTAACAATTTGATATTGTAATAAAGCTTCATCTTTACACTTTGGTAGCCAGAAGTAAATTGAATTGCTCACGTGCATCGGGTGTACACGGATAGGGATATGGTGCAGGTTTTATGGTGTTAACTGCCAGGCCGAATTTTTTACATTCGGGAGGGACGACTACCCGTAGAAAAAATGCCGTAGATCCACACAAAAGCAAGAAGAAGATTTCAGCTTACCAGTCTTCGTAATCGTCCAGGTCGTCAATATCAGATACTTCGCTGTATTCCTTATGTAAGAGGGCGGTCATAGCCGACGAAAGCACCAGCTTAAGCTGCTCATCGAGTTGATGGTCGATCCAAACCAGTCCTTTATTCAATCCAAGAAGGCCTCCCCCGTAGTATTGTATGGCCGATAATGCCTGCTTGTTTTCGATAAACTGGTATCCCAATGCCGGTATTTTCCGGGCATTTTTAAGGTTGCTGTTGGAGCTGGCCGAAACGATCAGAATTTTGCGTTGTCCATTGGTTAAAAAGGCCGTGCCGGTATTGTTCGACTGACTGCCGGTTTCGTAGTTCATAAACAATAGCCAGAGATTGGAGGTATCGTTATTCAAAAAAATTGTGGCCGAAAAGTTATGTTTATCCAGTAAAACTTCATTTTCACCGATATAAAAAAACGCAATGAGTTTCTGTTCTTTTGATGATCGATGTTCCTGGTTGATCCTTGCATTAACCGTTGCACGATTCTCTGCCCGGTCGGTCATTATAAAGGAAAACTGTGTTTTTCCTTTTTCCTGTTGCTTGGTGTCGAAAAGGTTTGAACTACCCGACGACTTTACAGCGCCCACTTTGCTTTCAACAACGGCATAATCGCCGAATTCATATTTGGGAATTTTATTTAAGGCCTGTCCTCCCATTTTAATTTTTAGTGCAGTGGAGTTGGCTTCCAGGCCAGGGTCGATAACTATATTCTTTTGTTTTTGGGCTAATGCAGGGATGGTGATCAGTGCCAGGGCGGTTAGCAAAATTTGTCTGATGATTTTTGTTTTCATGAGTCAGATTTTGGAATAAATACTAAGCATGGTGCACTGCAGCCTACCCGCTGGTGTACGAAATATTTGCGCCGATGTTTTCTAAAGGATACAGGATTACAGGCCTAAAACCTAAAAGATTTTTGTATACGATCGTTTAAAATGATAACCGTATACGGCATAGGTTATGGCCATTGGAAACATGTCGCGGCGGTGGATCAAACTCCAGAAAAACAGTTTCCAGTAGTATTTCCGGTCGCGGTCGAGGATTCCAATAATAAACACCGACCTGAAGAATGCTTTTACTTTGGTAGCATTCATTTTGTTTTTGGATTTTACTTTTGGGTCGAAATCTTTCAGGAAATTTTTTACCCGCTCGTAAAATGCTTTGCCACTGTATATGCCCCTAATAACCTGGTTAAATCCATTCCGGAGCTTTTCGCTGTCCATTTTCGGAATAAAATTCATGGCATTGCTGGTATTATCGCCATCCCAGTCATCAAGAATCCGCCCTTCGGATTGTAGTCTTTTATAGAGTTGAGATTTGGTTGGGGCATTCAGCAAACCAACCATTGCCGAAATGATTCCGCTTTCCTGGATAAACTGTATTTGTCGCTGGAAAATATTGGGTGTATCGCTGTCGAAACCAATAATAAAACCGCCCAATACTTCCATGCCGGCTTTTTGAACCTTTTTTACACTGTCGATGAGGTTTCGGTTTTTGTTTTGCACTTTGTTGCATTCGTTCAGCGACATTTCCTCGGGCGTTTCTATGCCAATAAAAACACTCAGAAAACCGGCCCGTGTCATTAAGTTCATTAACTCTTCGTCGTCCGACAGGTTTATCGATGCTTCGGTGGTAAAATGAAAAGGATAGTTATGTTGCTCCATCCAGGTAATAATGGCTGGAAGCAGTTGTGTTTTTATGCGCTTTTTATTCCCGATAAAATTATCGTCAACAAAAAATACCGACCCCCGGAAGTTTTGATCGTAGAGATTTTGTAATTCGGTAATAATCTGTTGGGTAGGTTTTAGCCGGCATTGGTGACCCAGTAAAGCTGTAATGTCGCAAAATTCGCAGTTAAACGGACATCCGCGCGAAAACTGGATAGATTGTGATGTGTATTTATTCAGCTTAACCAGCGAATAATCGGGTACCGGCGAATCCTTCATGGTGGCAAACTGTTCGGTTTGGTACAGGTGTTTCGGTTTGCCGTTTTCCAGGTCTTTAAGGAAACGAGGCAAGGTAATTTCTGCTTCGTTTAAAACCAAATGATCAACATTGCCAAACTTCTTATAATCGGCAGTAAAAAGCGGCCCGCCGGCAACAACCGGAATATTGAGATGATTGCAACGAGCTATTACCGTAATTGCCGATAGAATCTGGGTGTTCATCGCACCGAGAAAAACATAATCGGCCCAGACCAGGTCTGATGAATGTAGTTTTTCAATATTCATGTCAACCAGTTTTGTTTCCCAATGGCCGGGTAACAACGAAGCCACAGTAATTAACCCCAGTGGCGGGTAGGCGGCTTTTTTGGAAACAAATTTCAGCGCATATTTAAAACTCCAAAATGTATCGGGGTATTCCGGGTAAACCAGTAATATTTTCATCGTCGACTGTTTTTTTTTGATTGCGTAATTGTAAAGTTCGGAACGATGATCCGGAATAAAAAGTAAATGGGATTAGAGGCCGGGAATAGTGACCGATAAAGGAATTTAGGGAAAACTGTCGTTTATGAGGGGCGAACGGCAGTTTTCCCTAACCCGTGTCTTTTTAAGGAGTATGGTGGTGTTGGAAGGGCTATTTTTTGTTTGTTGTCTTATTTTTTACGTCTTAAAGATGGTGAACTTTTACACCGTTATCCGGCCACAAAATTCAGCCACGAGGTGTTCTCGTCGTAGCCATCAACCACTTTTTCTTCGTTTTTAAAGTTAAAGGCCGACATCAATTTTGTGATCTCCTGTTGCAGGAATGCCACACTTCCATCGATCAGATCTTTGTTAAAACCTTTCTCCGAGAGGTCTAAAACCTGGTTCAGCGAAATTACGCGGCCAATGATTTTGCCCATCTCAACAAGCTTGCGTTGTGGTATCTGAAGGTCAAGATTAAAATCAACCTGGTTTTTTACAAAATGCACTGCTTTATCGGTCAGGTCGTAACCTTTCAAAAACTGAAACAGGTTACGCTCTTTGGCGCGTTTCATCATTTTTACCAGCCCCTCCGAAATTTGTGCGTAAAGAATATCATTCGATCCTTCAAAGATCTGAAACGGACGGCTGTCGGCAGTACCGCGTCCGGCAATATGGTTGAGTTTGTATGCTTTTGCACCCACCAGCTGAACCACCGATTGGGCAGCTTCCTGCATTAAATCGGTAATTACACTTTTTACGGCGTTGGCTTCCATTCCCTGCGATGACAGGTCGACATCCAGCCCCGCTTTTTCGCTACTGTTGGCACACATGGCCGAGCAGATGGTATACGAAGCCTGCAGTTTCGATAAACGATGTTGCACGCGGTCGTAGTTAAACAGGCTTTTTCCACCCACCATTCGTTCTTTGCAGTGTGTTAGTGCTTCGTCGAGCATACGCTGAATAAAGCCCATGCCCATTCCGGGAAATTGCATACGGCTGCGGTGCAGAAGGTCGAGCATCATTTTAACACCGGTTGTTTCGGGTACCAGTTTATGGGTTTGCGGCAGCTGCACATCAATACGGTTGCGTCCGTAGGGGATGGCATACAAACCCAGATTCTCGAAAAACTCTTCCACCACAATATTTTGTCCGGGAGCGGTTACATCGCACAAAAAGAAGTCGATGTCGCGCTGCAGTTTTTCCGATTTTGACTGCTGACGTGCAGAAAGCAACCAAAAGTCAGCCCATCCGGTTAGTCCTGCCCAGTGCTTTTTCCCTTTCAGGTGATATTTCGACTCCGACTCGGTGTACGACGTTTGCATGTTTAAGGCATCGCTGCCATAATCCGGTTCGGTAATCATTAAACCGCCCATGGCTTTATCGTTTAAAAAACGATTAAAAACGTTTGCTTTTACCTCATCTTGTCCAAATTTTCCAAAAGGTTGCAGAAACAAAGCCGAGTTAATACCAAAGGTTAGCGACAATGCCAGCGATTCGTACGACGCTGTTGCCAGCAGACCTATGTTTTCTTTCATTACTCCACCGCGTCCGCCATATTGTGTTGGAATACCCACCGATAGTGGATTTACCGACATAATTTCACGCATTACAAACGGTGGAAGTCCGCGTTTTAAACTCAGTTGATCGATATCGGCCCGTACATGAAAAACCTGTTTCATTTTCTCTTTCAGGTTATCCAGAAATTCTGAAAACGGGATAGATGAGGTTTGATTTTTATTGGAAACCGGTGTTGCTCCGGTTGTAGCTATTTGCATAAATTCAATTTATAATGATAGTGGCTTTTTAGCGCCACCGGATTTACTTAAACGAAATCGGCACCATATTGTTCTGACCAAAAACATTCTTTGCTGAATTAGGCATGAAATTTTTGAAAGTCGAATGAGTCCAAAAAGTGGGTTCTATTGCGTATCTTTCTGTTTTTTCGTAACTTTTTGTTCCTGTTTTGCATGGACGAAAATGTTGACACTTTAGCACACAGATACAAAAACGACATTCGTGTCATGCCCCGATTGTTTTGTTGATGAGAGCTGAAAACCTAAGGCTGGTTGCAGTAGCAAAACAATTTTCAAAAGCCGGCGATCCCTTTTCTATAATTATCCTGATCCATTATTTACCAAAATTCAATACATGAGATGACTGTATCCGAATCATTCTCTTTGGGGACTGATCGGTGTTTCGGGATCAAAAAAAAGGACAAAACAACTGGTTACCTGTCTGTTCGTTCATGCCAATTATTAAAATAAAAAAACCATGAAAAATCGAATTCTGCTTGTTATTGCGACACTGCTTTTTGCCTGTACTACTACCCACCACGAGGGCTTAGAGGGTACCTGGAAATTGGTTGAATATGAAAGTATCGTAGACGGAAAAGCAACCTGGACCATCCCCGGAAATGCGGAAGGTGAACAACTAAAAAGCTGGTCGGGCGAGCATTTTATGTTTGTGGGTGAATTTATTTCAAACGGCACTACCAGTGCTAATTATGGCAATGGTACATACACCCTCAACGGAAATCATTATACGGAACATATTACCATTCATGTTTCGGAGGATTATGTGGGTGCCGACGAACGATTACTGATTGAATTTAAAGGCGATACACTGATACAGATTAACCCGGTAAACGTTGACTGGAGCTACGATAAAAACAATTACCGCATGGAGAAATATGTACGGGTGAAATAACCAAAAACCAAAATTTTAACTAAAAACTTACAACATGAACAGACTTATTATTGTATTATTTGCATTGTTGGCTTTTCAGGCGGGCATTGCGCAAAACAAAATTAAAATTGAAAGTGCTGAGGAACTTCCAAAACACTACTATGACCTGCAAGGGAACAAAGCCATGGATTACATAAACAACCGCGATTTATTGCTGGAACTGGCCATTACGCTTGAAAAAGATCTAAGAGATGATCTGGAGAAATATGATATTCAGGATAAAGCAACATTACGTGGATATCATTCAAATTTTTCGATGATCCATTTCCTTAAAGATGATATGAAATCTGCCTTAGAGGAGATCGAAAAAGGAAGAAAACTTACCGAAAAAGAATCGGACAAATACATGTATAACTTTACCCTCGATGAGTTTATAAAAACCCGGCTTGAGTATTCTGATCTTCAGGAAGATGAGTTTAAGGAGGCATTTAAAGCAAACCTGAGTTCGGTTTTGGAAAGCATGCCTTTTGAGGTAGTGCAGGAAGATATTGAAGGAATGACCGGATCACTTGATATTGCGAAACCCAATCTGATTCAGGGAATGATAGAAGGCCAGATGCAACCCATAATTGACAAGGCTGGAAAACAGGTGCCCAAATTTATAGTACTCCAGATTTTGAATGCGGCACTAACTTACGATATGTATTTGCCTTATGTTGATGAGGTGTATAAACCAGTATTTCAAACCTACTACGATAACCATCATGTTGATGTTGTGATGGTTGATATTTGGAAAGAACGTGACGTTTCGTTCAAAGACGATCTGGATTTAGATCCTGTGGTAATAGGAATATGGGATTCCGGGGTCGACGAATCAGTACTTCCTGAAGAGAATCGTTGGATAAATGGATTAGAAAAGAGGGATGGCAAAGACAACGACAATAACGGTTTTGTTGATGATATAAATGGAGTAGGGTTTGATTTGAATGGTAATAAAGTTACCGAACTGTTATTTCCTATTAAAGAGAAAAACAGCAATTACCAGCAGTACGAGAAATATTTAAAAGGCTTGCTCGATTTGCAGGCCATGATAAAAAGTGATGAAGCTGACGAGCTAAAAAAGTATATTGTGACATTACCTCCTGAAGAAGTAAATCCATTTATCGAGAACCTCAATATGTACGCTAATTTTTCGCACGGAACGCATGTGGCCGGAATTGCCTGCAAAGGAAATCCTAAAGCAAAGATTATGGCCGTACGCTTAACTTTCCCGTATGAGAATATACCTGCTCCGCCAACACTCGAAAATTCAACATACTGGGCGAAAATGTATAAAAACACGGTACAGTATTTTGAAGATAACAACGTAAAAGTGGTGAATATGAGCTGGGGATATTCGCAGAATTCATACGAAACGAGACTTGCAATGAACGGAGTTGGAGAAAATGAAGAGGAGAGAAAAGCTCTTGCGAAAAAGCTTTTTAATACAGAAAAGGATGCTATGTATTCTGCTATGAAAGATGCTCCGGAAGTCTTGTTTGTAGTAGCTGCAGGAAATTCCAATAATGATGTTGGTTTCGCAAATAATATTCCTTCCGGATTAAAACTCTCAAATCTTTTGGTTGTTGGTGCAGTTGATATTGAGGGCAAGGAAACCGGCTTTACAACCATGGGAAAAGGTGTTGATGTATATTCCAACGGCTATGAGGTTGAAAGTTATATACCGGGAGGAGAGAAACGTAAGTATTCGGGAACCTCAATGGCAGCACCGCAAGTGGTAAATCTGGCAGCTAAAATCTGGGCTGTAAATCCAGATTTAAGCGTTGCTGAAGTAAAAGACCTGATTGTTAAAGGAGCCACTCCATCGGAAGAAAATAAAGATATCCTGTTAATTCATCCGCAGCGTTCGTTGAGCATGATACAATAAATCGCATAACAAACTTTTAATGACGATACTGCGGATTTAAAAGGCTTCGGGTGGCGTGACGTCGCCCGGAGCCTTTGTTTTTGCTCCTGATGTTAACTTTAACAAGAGTGGTGAAACTGTCTTTTAACCAGCGATTAAAAATGGTAAAGGAGAAAAATTTAATTGGTTACCCTTTTTTGTTCTTCTTCGGAGGCCGTATTTCGTTCGCGTATTTTGATTGCCTTGTTCCCAAAATTGTGCGTAAACGTTAAACGCAGCACGCGGGGTTCAAAATCCAGTTCATAATAATTGTCGATATTCAGTTCAGGAATATGAGCTTCCCGCTTAAGAAGTTGTGTTTTGAAAACATCAGAAATGTTCAGGTTTAACCTACTGTTCTGACTTTTCGATCGCCACTGTACGCCAAGATCAAGTCTGCCCAATGGTTTTTGCACAAAAATCCCGGCCAGCGATTTCGAACGGTAAAAACCACTTATTTCTGCCGAAAACTGCTTGCTAATTGTAAAACTCTGATTGGAACTGATGTTGTAATAATTCTGCTTGTAGTCGATGTCAGTTCCCTCATAATCGGTTGCCAGCCGCTGCCAAACCCAAGAAATGCTATTTTGCATTTTCCACCAGTCAGTTACCGTTATCGGTAGTGCAAGAAGTGCCGAAATATTTTCTGATTTATCCATGTTCTTCGAAATAAAATACTGCCTCTCACCATCTTCACTATACACCGGCTGAAACCTGGAAATTGAGTTATCGGTAGTGGTATAACTAAACGAAAGAATGTATGATTTTAACTGGTAATCGATCCGGAAGATGTTGCTCATAGCCGGCAAAAGGTTTTCGTTTCCTGCTACAAACGTTTCGGGTGTTACAAAGGTGACGAAAGGAGCCAGTTCGTTAAAGGTTGGCCGATCGATTCGTTTGCTGTACGAGAACTGAACGGTGTTGTTCTTGTTTAATTTCTGCGAAACATAAAAGGTTGGAAACAATTTTCCGTAATGAAGATCAACAATACCTTTCTCTTCTTTTGTGTCGAGTACCGAGTTCAGGTATTCGTATCGCAATCCAGCTGTTACTCCCGTTTTTTCAGTCATTTGCCAGTTTGCCGATCCGTAAACAGCCGTAATATTTTCATTTAGCCACGATTTATTGGTGAGTTCCGGGTCGTATTCCCACTGTCCATCGCGAAAATATTGCACGGCCACATCGTTGGTAAACCATGTCAGTGTTTCTTTAAATCCGAGCTCCCATTTTAGCTTTTCGTTTTTACTGTTCGAGTAATCCACAGCCCCCACCAGTATATCAATGGGGGTGGTTTTAGTGATCTCGATATCCTCGCCGTCAATGAATTCTCCTGATGAGCCATAATTTTCAAGCGTAAAGTCAGATGGATTATCATTGTGATAGTTCAGGTAGTCAATATTAAAATCCAACACCTCCTCCTCATGAAAACGATGGTTTAGATTAATGTTTCCCATGCCATGAATCCACTTGTTGAGTTCTTCGGTTTCTAATCTTGAACGGCTCGATTCTACATTGTCGGTAAGGTAGTTGATGTTGTTCCAGGCATCCATTTCGTAATCGCGGATATAGCCGTTTGTTAGTAAACTGAGGGTGGTTTTGCTGCTTAAAGTATAGTCGAAACCCATCCTGATATTCTGATAAAGCACCAGGGCCGAACGAATACTTTTCCCATTGGATTCAACCACATTATCGTTTTCCGGAAATGAACGATAAGTGGTGATACTCGACCTTTGGTTGTTGAAGTTAACATTGTACATGCCATAAAAGTTGAACTTTTCAACGTGGTGATTCAGGTTGAGGCTGGCATTCATTTTTTCGCGTTTGGCCACTCCGGCACCCAGCGAAAATGTACCATTGGTTCCAAAGTCCTCGCTTTTTTGCAACACAATGTTAATTATACCCGCGTTTCCTTCCGCTTCATATTTTGCCGGAGGAGTGGTGATCAGTTCAATCCTTTTTACATTGTCGGCATTCATACCGTCCAGCATCTGCATCACGGCCTCCAATGGCATCCGGTTTTGTTTGCCATTAATAATAACCTGAACTCCGCCTTTTCCGGCCATCGATATGTTGCTGTTTTGGCGATCAACGATAATACCCGGAGATTTTTCAAGTATTTCCAGTGCCGTATTTCCACTTGATGTGATACTGTTTTCAACATTCACCACCATGCGGTCCATTTTTAACTCGTAAATGGGTTTTTTAGCCACAACGTCAACATCCTGTATTTGCTGTGCTTCATTTTCTACAATTATGGGTTCTTCATGAAAGTGATCATTCGAAGTTTTTATCTCAAAAGGTGCCGACCATGCCGGTTTGTAACCAATCAAACTAACACCTAAAATGTACTTGCCGGGCTTAAATTCGGTAAAGATATAGGTGCCTTCTTCGTTTGCCATCACACCTGAAACCACAATAGAATCAGCTTCGTTAAGCAAAAGAACATTTGCAAACGGAACAGGGCGGTTAAGAGGATCTTTTACTGCTCCCTGAATTTGAGCGAAAATAGTACCGGAAATACATACTAATAGGCTCAATAAGAACGCTTTTTTAAACTTTGTGATTTTCATGGTGCGAGAAATAAGGATAAAATAGTCTGTAATATACGATATCTCAATGGAAAATCAAATAATGTGCTGAAATATAATGAGTTGTTAGCTCGCTGGCCATTTGCGTCATGCTATCTGGTAACACTGGTCCAACCCAACCTTTTCATAAAAAATTAGTATAAAGGAAGAGAACAGCAGTCAGACATATATGTCGCTGTAAATGATTAAATAACAAATGCACTAAAAACAAAACCGATGCTACGGTTAAATCAACTTTCTGAGCGCTTTGAGCTATTCCTGCATCGTTTAACCGAAGATGAAGCGTTAAGCGATTGGGATAAACTGGGGAAAAAATACATGATGGTGCAGGGCCTGTTTGCCATTACCGGACTAACTATTATGCTGGTTGTTTCATGGATTATTTCGGCCAAATTGATCTTTGAATTTTGCTTTATTTATATTCCTATCGTTTGTGTGTCGACAACCATTTTCTATTACTCACGGAAGATGGATCTGGCAATCAAACTGTTTAAAATCCTGATGATTGTGATTTCGTCGGTGTATGTGGCGCGCATGGGTGGCTTGTTAACGTGCGGAGGTTTGTTTTTGCTTTCTATACAGGCGGTCACCAGCTCGGTGATTTTACGCAAACCAAGGCTTATTTTGCCGGTAAGTGTGGTGTTTGTGATAGCCATGCTGGCCTTGTTTGTTCTCGATCCGTATTTCCCGAAAGAACAGGCGCTAAACCCGCAACAAAATCTGCTTTTCTTTTTTGTGAGCCTCCTAATTATTACCGGTTATATTTTCTTTTTTAGTCTTTATGCCGTAAACCTGTTTACAAAAATGGAGGAGCGCGAAGCACAAAGACAGAAAGAAATGAACGATGCAAAAACCCGACTGTATACCAATATTACACACGAATTTCGTACTCCATTAACTGTAATTCTTGGGTTGGCCGATTCGCTGCGATCGGTGAAAGAAAAGAGCTGTCAGGCAAAAGCTGATACCATAATTAAAAATGGCAAAAGCCTGCTGCAGCTTGTCGATCAGTTACTGGAACTGAGTAAAATGGAATCGGGGAACCTGTCGGTAAAAAAGATACACGCCAACATTGTTCCGTTTTTGCGCTATGTGTTTCAGTTGCAGGAGTATTATGCCGAAGAGAAGAAATTGAAACTGACATTTGAGGCGGATTCACAGCATTATATGTTGGATTTCGATCCGGAAAAAATAACGGTTATCGTTTCTAATTTACTGGGTAATGCCATTAAATTTACTCCGGCGGGTGGATCGGTAAAAATGCATGTGCTGGTTGAAAACGGAATGTTGAATATCATTGTGAGTGACACCGGTATTGGAATTCCTCCAGAAAAGCAAGATAAGATATTTGATCGTTTTTATCAGGCTGATGACAAAAATACCCGAAAGGTTGGTGGTGCCGGGATTGGACTGGCACTTACCCGTGAGTTGGTTGCATTGCTTAACGGTACTATCGAGGTAAATTCTGTACCCGGAAAAGTAACTGTGTTTAAAGTAAAATTGCCTGTAACAAGTGCTTTGCACATCAAAGAATTTCTGCTGCCCGAGCAGGAAACAGAAGATAGAGAGTTGGCAGAAATACATTCTGCAGAGAATAAACATGCAGGCAAGGAGCGTTTGCTTATTGTTGAAGACAACCCCGATGTTTTAGGTTATTTGCAAGCCTGTTACAGCGATTATTTTAGCATACAGTTGGCAAAAAACGGCAAGGAAGGTTACGAAAAGGCGGTGAATGAAATTCCGGATGTGGTGATCAGCGACGTAATGATGCCCGAAATGGATGGTTTTGAACTCTGTAAAAGACTAAAAGAAGATATTCGCACCAGTCATATTCCAGTTGTTTTGCTAACGGCAAAAGCCGATATCCCTTCCCGTATTGAAGGATTGGAGCATGGTGCCGATGCTTATGTGGTTAAACCTTTTAATCAGCAGGAATTACTGGTACGTCTGCAAAAACTGCTTGAGCTTCGTAAAAGACTCTACCAACGATTTAGTAAAGGCAATGGCTTTGATTACAGCACCGACCCGTTGATGCAGCGCGAAGACCGTTTTATGAAAAAGCTGCATTCGGCCATTAGCGAAAACCTCAACAACGAAGATTTTAACGTACCTGAACTTTGTGAAGAAATGGCCATGAGTAAATCGCAGCTGTACCGCAAGTTTAAGGCACTTACCAACCAGTCCGTGGCACGATATATACGGTCGTTACGAATGCAGAAAGCAAAACAGCTGTTAAGCACTTCATCGATGAATATTACCGAAATTGGCTACGAGGTGGGAATGAAAAGTTTAAGCACCTTCAGCCAGGTGTTTAAAGAGGAGTTTGGCGAAAGTCCGCGCGAATTTCTGCTGCACGAAAACGAAAAAAGCTACAACTAACAGCCGGGAAAATTCAGGAAGTATTTGGGAAAAACCGGAAAGCCTCCTGAGGCATTGTACAGTACATTGCAGATGAGTTTAATCCAAAAAATGTACTACAATGAAAACAAAAATCTTAATTCTGGTCTTATTCAGTATATTCTTTTTGACCGCCTGCCAGGATGAATTTGAAGCGCCTGACACTGCTGCTTTTTTACCTGAAAAAGCAGCAATAGCAGGAGAGGGAACTATCGTTACTGAAATGATGCATGTAAAAGCCCTGGAAGGTAATCTTTTGGGCGATCCGGTGGACCGAATGATTCGCGTGTACCTTCCAAAAAGTTACTATACCTGTCCGGAGAAACATTTTCCGGTAATTTATTTCCTGCATGGTACACCGGCCTGGGGCGGCATGCTGATGGAACCCGAACCATACGAGTTCTTTTATCTGTCGGCACAACTTCCGGCCCGTGTTGATTTCCCTGAAGAAGGATTTTTACCCTGGCTCAATAATTTGGTGGACAACGAGGGCATGAAAGAGGCCATTATCGTTATGCCTGATGCACAAACCAAATACGGTCCGAGTCTTTATGTGAATTCTTCTGTTGAGGGAAATTACGAAGATTACATCGTAAATGAATTGGTTAGCTTTATTGATCAAAAGTATCGTACGATACCGCACTTTAACTGGCGCGCCATAAGCGGACATTGTGCCGGTGCAATAGGCTCCTTGAATATTGCCATGAAACACCCAAAAGTATTTCGTTATGTGGGAGCTTTGTCACCTTCTCATTTTCCTGAACCATTGATTTTATTCATGGCTAATGTAATGGCCGTAGAAGACGAGATGTGGGGAGTTGAGGGCCCGCTGCCGTATGATCCTTTTGCTCCTTTTAAATTTATAAACAACGGTGCTGTAATGTTGGCACAGGCCTGGTTGCCCAATCCTGATAATCCACCATATTATTGCGATTTACCTGTTGAATTTATTGATGGAGAACCTGTTATCATTCCTGAGTTAATGGAAAAGGTGAATGAGCAGGGTTTGCTGGCAATGGTTCAGAAACATCGTATTGGGCTAAAACAGTTGAAAGAAGTTTATTTTGATTGTGGTGTGAACGACAATTTTTACATTGAAGCTAACACCATGATGCATGAACAGCTTGATGCCATGAATGTTAAACATCAGTTCGAGACGTATGACAATCCCGGAACACATATCAGCAATTTGTATGATAGACTTGGGAAAGCCTGGATATTGTTATCAAATGATTTCCCGGATCATGAGTAATTGAGCTAAAAGATTGTTGTTGATGCAGAGCGATTACTTTTTGAGGCAAAATGATTGATGTATATTTTTGCAACTCCTTTGCTATCTGCTCGTATAGGAGAACAGTTTAAATTGGAGGAAGTATGCACGAAAATAATCTGGCCTTATTATTTGGGGTAATCGCTTTGCTGTTTTTGGTGTGGAACTTTATTATTGTAATGATTATCAAAGACCATCTGCAGCAACGAGGCGAAAAAGTCAATCCTGCAACTATGCATTTTCAAATTTTTTCGATGGCTAAAAAATACCGCGAATTCAATCAGAAAGAGATGGGAACATCGGGCAAACACTACGGTACGTTTTGGATAAGCATACTGTTGTTTGCACTCTTTTTATTGTTGGGAATTTTATTTGTCGCCTAACTACGCCTGCGGAAGGGTAATAATCACAGATGTACCTTTTCCTTTTTCGCTTTCAATATTTATCGTACCCTTGTTTTTCTCAACAAAATCTTTCACAAGAATAAGTCCCATTCCATTACTTTTTTCATTTTCAGTTCCTTGTGAATGACTTTTTGAGCTGATGTCGAATAGTTGATTTAACTTTTCGGAATCCATTCCCAATCCGTTGTCGGTAATTTGTATGGTAACTTCTTTTTGCACCGAGCCGAAAGTTTTTACATTGATTGATCCGCCGCGAGGGGTAAATTTTATGGCATTGCTGATAATATTCCGGACAATCGTTTGAAGCATATTGGCATCAGACAATACTTTTAGTTGGTTATCAGTATCAAGCAAAATGGCTATTTGTTTAAGGTTTGCGGATTGTTGCAGTTTTTCAACCGTATTCTGAATCACACCTTTAAGCTCCAACTCTACGGTTTTTACTTCTATTTTTTCCACTTGCGATTGTGCCCACAGCAACAGGTTGTCGAGCAGATCGCTGATGTTTTCCGAGGCCGACACAAGTAGTTTCAGCAGGTTTTTCAACTCATCTTTTTTCAGCGAATTAAATTCCTGGTGAAGGTGGTCGAGAAAAGCTGTTTGCGTGTGAACCGGGCCGCGAAGATCGTGGGCAATAATGGCAAAAAACTTGTCCTTTGCCTGGTTTGCTTCTTCCAGCTGGTTATTTTTTTGGCGCATGCGCTGGTAAAAAATATAAATTATGCAGCTAATAATTATAGCGAGCAAAACAGCAATTATCATCAAAATTCTTGATGTGCGGTGTTGCCGCAGTTCCAGCCTGTTTATTTCGTTTTGTTGTTCCAATGCTGCAATCTGGCTGTTTTTTGCATCCAGCTCGTAAATTCCTTGCAGCTGCTCTATTTTTATATTGGCGGCACCAAAAAGCAAGGAATCCTGAATGTTGATTTGTTGTTGCTGACAAGCCAGGGCTTTGTCGAGGTCGTTAAGATTGAGGTAGATGTCGCTGAGTTTGGAATAGATGTCGAGTTGAATACTTTTTTGATTGTTAATAATGGCCTGGTCGAGTCCTTTAAGAATGCTTGTTAATCCTGCGTTGGTTCGTTCGGTGTCGATGTAGCACAACCCAATGTACAAATAAAGGGAAGGCTGGCTAAGGTAATCATTCAGCTTAATCTTCGAGTTTAGCGATTGTTTCAGGTATTTTTCGGCCAATGCATAGTTTCCCGATTCATATTCGATGCGGCCCAGGTTTTTATAGGCATTGGAGGTTCCATATTCCGAGTTATTTTCTTCGAAAATTTGTAAGGTATTTTCGATGTATTTACGCGCTTCATCCGTATTCCCCTGCAGTAAATTTAAAATACCAATCTGTTCGTAACAAATCACAACACCGTTTTTGTTTTGGTCTTTTTGTGCCAGTTCCTCATAGGTTTCAAGCGAAAGCATGAAGTATTCCATCGCTTTATCCATAAGCCGAAGATCATTGTATATGCGCCCAAGCAGGTAGGCCGACCAGGCATAACCTTCTGTAAAATCGGCTTTTTCGTAATTCAACCGTGCTTTAATAATGTATTCAATCGCACGGTCGTACAAGCCGTTTACCCTGAAAACGGTTCCCATCATAGAATAGGCAGCTCCAACAACCCGATAATTATCAGACTGACGGCCTGTTTGAATTGCCTGATTAAACGATTGCAATGCCTCTAAATGATGTCCACTGGTGTGTTGATTTATGCCGGTTCGTAAAAAAATATCACTTTGATACCAAAAGTCATCGAGCTGATAGGCTATGTTTAAAGCACTGTCGTAGCAGGCCAGAGAACGGCTGTTGTTGTTAAGATCGTGATAAATACGTCCGAGAGTTAATAAAGCCCTCATTTGTAGCTTTTTGTTATCTCGTTCTTTTGCTGTGTTTAGTGCAGTCCGGGCCAGTGTCAGCGCCTGGTCGTTATCCTCACCCATAAAAGCCATTGCCAAATCAAGCTGTGCGTCTGTTTTTTTCGCTCCCTGGTTATTCTGAATTACCTGGCGAAGGCTATCAACCAAGGTATTTGCGCCCGAAGCAGTACAAAATGCATATTGAGTAATAAAAAGCAGCACAAGAAAAATACTATGGGCTGACTTTCGGATTTTAATCATTGGAGACTTCGTTTTTTTCAAAGTATTCTGCAAAATCTAGTTTATGTAGATTAGTAGTTTAGTAAAAATAGCAATATACTAAACCTATTAACAAAGTAAAATGGAAAACGTGTTTATTTACCATTTCAGAAATTCGCTGCGAATGTATAAAATACAGAAGGAAACGGATCTTAAAACGGCCTTAAAAAAAACTATCGTTCCGGTATGTTTTTGTTTTATTTTTGAACAATGACAGTCACCCTGCATTTGCCAGGTTCTGTAAATACGGGGTTAAAATAAATTTGAGTTGTTGTATGAACTTAACTCAAAATAAACTCTTTCAGGCGTGAAATACCAGCAACGGAATTTCAGTATGGAACACCATTTTACGTGCTAAGCTTGGGTTGAAAAGCCTCGATATCATTCCTCTTTTATGTGTGGTAAGTGCCAGAATATCCACCGGATCGTTTTTAATTGTGCTTTCAAGTGTGTCTAAAACATTGTTTCCCATAATCAGTTTGCACTCAAACTCCTTTTTCTCGTATTTTTTGTGCAAAATATCTTTCATACCTTCCAACCGGGCGATGTCCCAGCCATATTCGTCGGGTAGTCCAACGTGCGCACAAACTACTCTGACTTCATACGATTTTACAATGCTCATTAGCTTGTCAAGAGCGGTAAAGTCCTTTTCATCGAAATTGGTGGCGTACAGCACTTCTTTAAAATCGACAACCGGTTTCGGCTCCATATTTTCGGGGATAACCAACACCGGAACGGGAGCATTGTACATTACATCAGCGGTTACACTACCAACTGTTCCCGGCCACGATTTGTCGCCTCCACGGCCAATCACAATCAGTCGAACAGGTTGTTCGTTGGCAAAGGCCAGAATGTCTTCTTCTGCATAACCGGGCTTAACAATATATTCCGGATTTACTTTTTCCCATCTCTCCGGTCCGATACTTGATACCAAAGGGGTCAGAAAGTTTTTAAACTGGCGATTGGCCTCTTCTTCTGCATCCTCGGTTTGTTTTAACAGGGTGGTGTCGTACGGATAAATGTCGCCGTATGGAATTGAAAAGCGCACCGGACTTATGTACGAGTGCATAATTACCAGCTTGGCATTCAGGTGTTCGGTAATGTTAAAAGCCATTTCAACGGCTTTTTCCGATACGGTAGAAAAGTCAATGGGTACAAGAATCTGGCCGGGTTTGTTTACTTTTTTCTGTTTTCCGGCTTTTAGTCCCAGCAGTAAGTCAACTTCTTTAAAGGCTTCGTTCAGGTCGTTTTCCAGTATTTTAACCCGAACAGTTGAGGTGGCTGCTCCTTCAATTAAATGTACGTCTTCAAGCTCACATTTAATTCCTTTTTCCTCTAAACGCATTTTCAAAATATGGGCGCGCGCCAGAGGTAATACTACGATTGTAACTAGTTTTTCACTCATGGCCAATTAATTTTAGTTTCTATATTATTTATATGGTTTTAAGACCGATTAGTTTCAGAAAATGACTGAAATCTTGTGCACTTGGTATTTTCGAAGGGCTCACGTATATAATGGTTATGAATTGATTTAGAGAAGTGGCAAAAGAATAATAACTTTGAGTTTTGCAAACGGATTTGTTACCCAACAGGTCAGTATGCTTTTTTTAGCAATAACCAATTAAATTTAATAGTATGACCTATGTTCCAAATGAATCGAGATACGATGAAATGCTGTACAACCGCTGCGGAAAATGGGGGCTGAAACTGCCTGCCGTTTCGTTGGGTTTGTGGCATAACTTTGGCGGAATTGATGTTTTTGAAAATGGCCGGGCTATGTTGCACCGGGCTTTTGATTTGGGCATTACACATTTCGATTTGGCCAATAATTATGGTCCGCCACCGGGATCGGCCGAAGAAAATTTTGGTAAAATATTGAAGCAGGATTTTAGTGCTTACCGCGATGAGCTGATTATTTCGAGTAAAGCGGGTTATCTGATGTGGCCGGGGCCTTATGGCGAATGGGGAAGCCGCAAGTCGGTGCTGGCCAGTCTCGACCAGAGTTTAAAACGTATGGGATTGGAGTACGTGGATATTTTTTATTCGCACCGCCCAGACCCTGACACGCCGCTGGAGGAAACAATGATGGCTCTTGACCGTGCAGTTCGCTCGGGAAAAGCCTTGTATGTGGGTATTTCCAATTATCCGGCTGATATGGCCAAAGAAGCGTCACGTATTTTGAAAGAACTTGGAACGCCGTGTTTGATACACCAGCCAAAATATTCGATGTTTGTTAGGTGGGTGGAAGACGAGCTGCTGGATGTACTGGAGGAAGAGGGAATTGGATGTATCCCGTTTTCGCCACTAGCCCAGGGTTTGCTTACCAATAAATATTTGAAAGGAATTCCGGAAGGATCGAGAGCAACCCGCGAAGTATTTCTTAAAAAAGAACACGTTGAAACGGCACACGATAAAATTGTGGCTTTAAATACCATTGCACAGGAACGTGGCCAGTCGTTGGCGCAAATGGCACTGGCATGGGTATTACGCGATAAAAGAATTACAACGGTACTGATTGGCGCCAGCTCGGTAAAACAAATTGATGACAATGTGAAAACGCTAAAGAACCTTAGTTTTTCGGATGAGGAATTGGCAGCCATTGAAAAGGTATTAAAGTGATAGTTGAAGAGTATAAAGCATAAAAAAAGGCTCGCAATTGCGAGCCTTTTGTTCTATAATACCGTTGGTTTACATTCCAAATAACTTTTCCAATCCCCAGAAGAGACTGAAAATAATTGCCATTCCGGCAATAGCACCTGCGGCCAAAGTAAAAACAAAGTTCAATGGCAGCATTTTTTTCTCATTCTCAGTGTTCATCTTAATGACGATCTGATTCTGATTTGCTTTCGTTTCCATTCAATATATATTTAATTACCCAATCCTAAAAAATGTAAATAGTTTAATTGTTATTTTCTGTGTATTAGCAGATCGGGCTGTTTCTAATTTTATCTTCCCAGTCTAATAAAAGACTTAAAAGTATGGTACAAAGGTATGGCTTTTTTGTTAAACATGCCAAAAAGCATGTTTTCGACGAGTGGTTTGTTAAATTCGTGTTACGTGGGTGTTGCAGAATAGAATGGAATGATTCGTGAAAAAGGCGTCTGAAAATATGGGCATTATGTAGCAAAAAGAGGAGCTTAAAAAAAGCCCCTCTTCGTATCATTTTTTATGTATTTTCTTATTAAGTAGCCGATTCGAATTGTTTTAAAAACCGAACATCGTTTTCGAAGAAATGGCGGATATCTTTAATTCCGTAACGCAACATGGTAATACGTTCGATACCCATTCCAAAAGCGAAACCAGTATATTTTCGGCTGTCGATATTACACAGTTCCAATACGTTCGGATCTACCATTCCACAGCCCAGAATTTCGAGCCAGCCGGTGTATTTACAAACATTACAACCTTTGCCACCACAAATCGAGCAGCTTACATCCATTTCGGCACTAGGTTCGGTAAACGGGAAGTACGAAGGACGCAGACGAATTTTTGTGTCTTCGCCAAACAACTCTTTGGCAAATTGCAATAAGGTTTGTTTCAGGTCGGCAAACGAAACATTCTCGTCAACATACAAACCTTCAATTTGGTGGAATATACAGTGCGAACGTGCCGAAATTGCTTCGTTACGGAAAACACGTCCCGGGAAAATAGCACGAATAGGAGGTTCGGTGCGCTCCATAACGCGGATTTGCACACTTGAAGTGTGAGTACGCAACAGTACATCCGGATCTTTTTCAATAAAGAAAGTATCCTGCATATCGCGGGCAGGGTGCTCCGGCGGAAAATTCAAAGCTGAAAACACATGCCAGTCGTCTTCAATCTCAGGGCCTTCGGCAACTGTAAATCCAAGACGGGCAAAAATTCCGATAATCTCGTTTTTAACCAGCGAAAGCGGATGACGGGTTCCCAGTTTCATGGGCTCGCCCGGCATGGTTAAATCCTGTCCGGCCGATTCGCTGCCATTGTTCTCAAAACCTTCTTTTAGCGTGTTAATTTTTTCTAAAGCGAAAGTTTTAAGTGTGTTAATGGCCTGTCCAACCTCTTTTTTCTGTTCAGCAGGAACAGTTTTAAAGTCGTTGAATAATTGGCCAATCAATCCTTTTTTGCTGATGTATTTTATGCGCAGCTCTTCTACCTCTTCCTTGCTTGAAGCTACAATAGCGTCGATTTCTTCCTGTAATGCTTTGATTTTGTCTAACATCCTTGTTCGTTTAAACTGAGGTGCAAAGATAATGATTCAGTTTTAGTGAATAAGAACAGGGCACAATATTTTAGACTGATTTGCCGGGATTCAGGTTTTTAACTACTTTTGCGCCACATTTATGGTACTTACTTCAATGGATACCTGCCTGTTTGATAACCGGAAAACAGGAGTTGGGATTTGTTGAAATACAGAATTTATAAAAAAATGGTCCCGTAGTTCAACGGATAGAATAGCAGTTTCCTAAACTGTAGATATGGGTTCGATTCCCGTCGGGACTACTTTTTAAAATTGTAATTGCCTGAAAGAGAGGATTAAAGATCTTCTCTTTTTTGTTTTTAGTCAATATTTAGTCAACGAATTAAAAAATCTAAGACTCAAGCTTAATGTTACAAACTCGTATCATCTTGCCTCAATGTTATTATCGTTATTAGAGAGTACGTAAAATGCAAAGACAAATTATAGAACTGAGTATAATTGAAGCAATATTAATTAAAATGTATATCTGATTTAGAAGATTCAATTTAGTGGATATTCTTTCATTAATTCGTAGGATTTATAATCCCCAAATTCTCCAGCTTTGCTCCAATCTGAATGAGCTTTATATTTGTCATTAGTATTATATTTTGCCAATCCACGTATTCTATATAGATATCCATCTTCTGGTGATATTGAAATTGCCTTATCAAAAGCTCTTATTGTCCCAAAGTTATCATTCAAGAAATATAGAGATAAGCCTTTGTATTTATATAATTCTGACTCATTTGGATAGGAGGGTATAAGTTCGTTTGCTTCTTTCAAACAGCCCATATAATCTTCTAAACTATATTTTGTTTCAAGTACCCAAACCCTATAATTATAATCTGATCGAATCTCGGGATAAACAACAGCCAATCTATCCAAATCCTTTAATAGTTCAATGTAATTTTTTAATCTGTAATTGATTATGGCACTTAGTCTGTAGTACTTTTCAAGTTCATATGTGTCCGGACTAATTTTATTAACATACGATATCTTTTTCTTAATATAATATTTTGCAATTTCAAGATCTCCATCTGTTTCTAACAAACATCGACTTTTCATATAAAGTGCATCATAAGTATCAAAGTGATATTCGCTATTAATTATTGAAGCCAAACATCTATCTGGTAGGGTTCTTAAGACTTCTTCAAACTTTTGGTTTTCAAATAAAAATTCAGCTTTCTTCAAATAAGCAAGACAACTGTGATCATTTTCAATGGTTTTATCATAGAATTCCAAAGCCTTTTCATACATTTCAAATGCAGCATAGACATCTGCCTTGATTGAATATGGAATATATACTTTATCAGGGCTTAATTCTTTATAAACAATAATTAATTTTTCTGCATAATCTATGGATCGTTCAAAATCCCCTGAATCTTTATAAATGGATGTCAAATACTCATAAGAATGAATAAGATTTTTTTTGTCAAAATCCCCATATTTCTTAAAATCACTTATTGCAATGGGCATTTTGTCAGTTAATGGTTTTCCTCCTCCCGCGAATGAGAATTTGCTATTATAGATTAATTTTGCTCTTTCAAAATATATCGATGCATTAGTGGGATCTTTCTCTAATGCCATGGATAGATTGTCGAAGGCTTTTTCTCCATCCCAGCTTCGATAATTTAAGCCTTTCATATAATAACCATAAGCGGAATCTGGATACATTTCTACAAAATCTTCAATGCATTCTGGAATTTTATAGAATGAGTGGTCGTATTTGATGCAGCTATCCAGTTTGGCTTTAGCTAAATTATAATCTGGGGCAATAATCTTTTCTATTGCAGCAGATCCTCTTGCTTGTGATTGAGAGTATAATTGTAGATTAATACATAGCAATAAGAAGATAAAAATATTTTTTTTCATTGTATTTATTTTGCTTCAAGATTCACTTTTCTTGTAAAGAAATGGTCTATGAATTAATTTGTAAAAAAGTCATTTTCACTAATTGTTTTGCCTTCTAAGTTGCCATTCTCAACAGCGAAAAGTGTCACCTCATATTGTGTAAGATCATTTTTAAATGAAAACCAATCATCAGAATTTGCAAATGTTTGAAATGAAACGTTTTTTTCAAATCCTCCGACAATCGTTTGGTTAAAATTATTTTTTTCAGGATTGAAATTATTACCAAAAGCCACTTTAAGAAAGTAAACTCCATTAGCTATCCCATGCATTGTATAATTGTTTCCTTTATTTACGTAGATGTTTTTTATTACACGATTTGAATTTGGTAAGCATAAAAATATAATAGCGTCCCTATCATTGGTATTTTTAAAAGTAATTGAATTATTTGTTCCCAAAGCAATTTGATTATAATCATTAAATTCTTCATATGGGATAAAACCATCTCTTATGGGAAATCGGAAGTATTCATTCAAGTCTATTCTTTTCTTATAGATTGTGTTCAATTCATCAACACTCTGACTTAAGGTATACCTTGAAATCAGATTGCTTATGATGCTCAAATAGTGATAGTTGCTAACTTTTTTTAGTTCTGTAAGATAATCTTTGGTTATAAATTTCTCCAAATATGGGCGAAAATCATGATGAATTTCAACAATCAAAATATCTAAATTATCTAACTTTTCATCACAATGGAATACGTTCTTTAGTGTGTCGATTTTATATATTTCATTATAAAATTTATCATATTCAGAAGGAAGTTCACTGAATTTTCCTTCTAACTGTTCGTAAAGTTTTTTGCAATTTTCGGGATTTTGCATTTCAAGTTTTAACTGCTCATATGACAATTCGGAATCTAAATTTGTCTGATTAATAAAGTTGTGGATATTTTTTAGAAGCACTTCTGAATTTTGAGGAGGGAAGAAATACTCAAAACATTCTTTTGTGGTGGGGAGCTTATCTCCGATTACTATTAGTACAAATGCGCTAACTATGATAATGACAACTTTGTTTTTATAAAAAAACTTCTTACTCATAATGGATTATAAATTGAATGTTGATTTCTTTAAAAATGCAGTAAGGCAGAATCTGGTCACATTATAATGTTTTAGGTTTGGTAAAATAAAAATAATATTGATAATATGGAATCCTAATTGGCGAATTATGAAAAAACACTTTAGCCGTAAAGACGGTTAAGAATATTGGTACATTAAGAATTGATGGATCCGATCAACTTCATACTTAGTTCATTCTGCCATTTTCTAACATTAGCATCAGGAATATCAATTCTAATCAAACTGCATGAAAATTCAGGAGCTTCTTTAAATTCAGGACAAAACTTTCCAGGACAGGAATCCATTCCATTACCCGGGTAAACAAGAGCTGTATAAGACGAATTGTAGTACTTTGAATACACATACATTTGTTTCAAATCGTCATCAGAGGGACGGTTATCTTTCAAAACCTTCCATTTTGTATCCAGCACGTAGGTTGCTTCACCATGTTCGATCACAATATCCGGTTCTATAAATGCTCGATTGCCGATTTCTGGTTTCCAGAATGGTTTTCTTATTTTGCCTTTAACTCTGATGTCCTTCGGAGCATATTCTTTTAAACTTTTTAGAATAAACCGCTCCCAAAGAACATTCATATCGAAAAGCAGTGCCAAAACATTATTCTGTCCTTTACTTAAATCAGGGTGATAATTTAAAAGAATAAGCCTTGCGATATTTAATGCTTCACGGTACGGTTCGGTCTTTCTGCTAAAGGTTAATCTGTTAAAGGTATTCTCGGTTACTTTAATAGAAGAAAGTTCTGGAAATGCCATTAAAAGACTTTCTATTCGGCTTTGCAGAGCCGAGGAGGTATTAATGGTTTGGATTACTTTGAGAGCAGCCAATAATATTTGGTTGTGTATATTTTCCCAGTCGTAAGTTTGATGATTGACAAAGAATCGTTCCTTATGAATAATATTGTGTTGTAGTTGTTTTGGGAAGTGGAGCTTACCTTTCAGTGAGGACCTGTTTCCTTCATCTCTTCTGTATTGCTTTATTAGTCCTTGGTGAATTAACAGTTCCACTTCGGTTATAAACAATTCAAAGTAAAGATCGAGAATAGAATTTGATCTTAATTTGAGATTAGTGGTACCAGCATTAAAAACCTTCACTGTGCCTACGACTCTTAGCATGCTGATTAAAAGTTTTCGCCAATCAATATTTTCACTTTTATCGGTTTTAGGTAATACTTCAATAACCAATTTGCCAACCTGGAGAACACCAACATATTGATTAAATTTTACACCGTTATTAATCAGGGAAAAGTAGTTTGTTCCTCTTTCTCCATAATAACGTTGCAATGCCTCTAGATGATGTTTTTTAAATTCATCATTATCTGACAATTTTAATGCTTGATGTTCAAATACTGTAATTCTATTTTTATTCTTATCGCCCATTATTCCGGATTCACCAGGTCTTTTATCGCCTGTTCAAATTCACCATCTTTCCAATAATGTCTCAATTGTAACACCTGACGGGCATTTAAATCATCAATGGCATCATGAGAAAAATTGGCAAATTTAATGTTATCACCATTATTCTGTTTTTCAAAAAATGCCTCACCTAGCACCAATCCGATCTTCGCCATATCGCCATAAAAATATTCTTGCAGCAAGGGGACAATGTTGCGTTGAAATACATTCTTCAATCCCTCCAAATCATCAACTGACAAGAAATAGCTATGGCCTATAAGGTGATCTTTGTCCAGTAACTTTTCAATTCGACCATTAATGGTTTCAAGTATAGTTAATAGAGAAATACCTGCGACTTCATTTTCCAACTGGCTGAGTTCATAATTTGGAGGCATTTCAATAAACGAGAATCTTCTTCTCAGTGCTGTATCCAAGGCTTCCACACTTCGGTCTGCAGTGTTCATGGTTCCTATGATATAAAGGTTTGAAGGCACTCCAAAATTCTTCTGTTTACTGTAAGGCAGTGATACTGTAATTTCTTCTTTGGCTCCAATACGTTTATCGGACTCCAACAATGTGATGAGTTCTCCAAAAATCTGTGCAATATTTCCACGATTTATCTCATCAATAATCATTACATACTTATCCTCTGCAGCTGTAGTAGATGTTTCTCCTCTTTCTAAAAGCATTTGTAATAATGGCTCATAATACGACTGCATTCCTCCCTTAATAATTTCATTTTTTCGTGCCAGGTACATATTCTTTAGAGTCCCAACATTCATTGTATGCTTGCTGTTACCAGTATCTTTATCAAAGAAGATAGTTCGATCATTAACATCTGTTATGTGGTACGATGATTTTTTCATTTTCACCTGGATGTACTCTCCTTCGGTTAACGGTTCTAGAAAGTTGTTCCACACTTCACTAAATGGTAAAAGAGCAACGCTTTCTTTCGATCGTCTATAATTTAATTCTGCGTTCTCCGATATGACCTTAAACAAGCCTTCTTTTACTTCATATTGTAAATCACCTTCAACTTCAACAGGCTTAATTCCTTCAACAAAATCTTCATAGCTCATGCTTTGGTGAAAAGTTGTAAAGACAATTTGTCCACTTTCAACCAAAGTCTTATATCGTCCTAATACCTCTTGTCTGTTCTCTTCACTTTCAGTTTCCAGCTCTTCCAATTCTTTACCTTCAATAATTGCTAAAGCATGGTTAATAGAATTGTATGTTTTACCAGTTCCTGGAGGTCCGAAAAGGATTTGATTTAAAGGATATTGATTGGATTCTTGCTTCAGCATCTCTTTATAGCCTCCCTCAATAACAGCCATCAACCGTTCATAATATTTTTCATACTCAGCATGTTCAGAAGAATACTTTGTAATATCTGTTAAAGTCTTTAATACGAGACTGTGGTCAAGTTTCCAATTTCCTTTTGTTTTCCAATCTACTTGTCTGCAACTCTTAAAATTATCTCTGTTTGTATCGAAGTAGTAATCGGAGTCAACAATTCCGTAGCCCAGTAATTCTCCCCTGCCTTTTTTAACCAATATTACATCTCCAATATTAACTCTGTTGATGAAATCATCGTTTGCAGAAACGTCATTTTTCTTGGAGCCCTTACCTCCATATGCACTTATTAATTTATCCCTAATTTCATCTCTTGTTTCGTATTGTGTTAAATCACCAAGCTCTTCCCATCCTAATGCCATTATTCCCTTTTCATAAAACTCCTCCCATTTGAATGCATTTTTGCCTGGAGAATACAACCAATATCTTTTATTAACTATGTTTTCGGATGTACCATTGAGTTTATTCATAAATATTTTTTTTATGTCAGATTCTTTAGAAACTTCTAAAATGGGATACTGCCAATTTTCACCATCTATAGGAATGGGGCCTTCGTAAATTTGACTTTTTATTAGCCAATCGACGTCAAAGGTTCCGTTTTCAGGGTTAATTTCTTGGTTAATAATACCTAGACCCTTTATTTGCATAAAATTACTGTCATCTGTTGATTTTACTACAACATAATCACCCTCTTCCATCTGTTGAAACAAGTTCAGACATATTGGATCATCTGAAGGCGGAAATCCAGTTTCCCAGAAAGATTTATCAAACAGATTTTCAAGTGTCTGTTGATTGTAGATAAGAGGATTATGCTCTACGGCCCAATATCGGGTTTCCGGAGTTCTATTTATCGAAGATTCATATAATATGTTCTGAGCCAATAGCAACAAATTTGGATCATCATAACAATCCTTGTCTTTTTGCTTTTCAACTAACTCCAAAAGCTCTTTATCATTTTCAATATAAAGCGATACAAAATCTTTCAACAACTCAATATAATGCACATATTTCTCTCTCGTTTTTGCAGTTTTCTCCCCAATTAACTGGCAATAGTAATTGTAAATTGAGCTTTTATAGATTGGATACTTATCTGGATTGTGATAACATAAATATGCTGCAATAGCCCTTTCATCCTGATGGTGGTTTTGGTCTGGATTTAACTCTCGGTAAACAGAAAGAGTGTTCTTATTAAACTGTTTTACTCTTTTAATTAATGGGATTTCCTCGTCAAATAGAGCCTCAAAACATTCACGGGTTTCAGTAGGACGGTCAGATGCTAAATGCACTAATACTGCCTTAGATAGGTGATATATGAGATTGCTGAAATCAGTTTGTTTTATTTCATCTGCAAGGTCACTTGCCTTAATATTTGGGCGACCACGATATTTCTTAATAAGTTTCCATTTATAAATCTCGTCATTTAACCCTGCTGTTTTTAAGCGATTCTTATATTTTGAAACCATTTTCAGAACTTTATCAGTCGCTTTTTCAACAATCTCAAATCCCAGTTCTCGGAGATAATGGTTGGTTGGCTCTCCTCCGGTTATATTCCAGATTCTTTCCCCATTCATTTCCTCGTGGGCATACCTTAAGATATCCTTTGCTGGATAAACTTCACCATCGATGATCACATCAAATTTCGTCGACTTCTTTAGCTTAATTTTTTGAGAAGAAATACGGTTAGCTGCTGCCAATACATTTTCTCTTGTAATATTTTGTGGTTGAAAAGGCATGATTTTCTGTTTTATTGGTTTATCGGAAAATATGAATAAAATTATATCAATTTCAATTGCTTGGCAATATCATAAGTAAACTTTGCCATTGGTCTTTTGTGAATTTCATCCGGATTAGTATAATTACCAACAATTAATCGTTTAACAATTGTTGAGTCAGGGAAGAGAGATTCATAATTGCGAACTAAATCTTTACGGTATGATTTGTTGTAAACAAACGCTTTATGAATTAATTCTTCAGCAAGGTCTTTTTGAGTTTCATAAACCTGAGGTATACAGAATAACTCAGTATGATTTTCTAATAGTCCATCATTTCCAAGAACGGTATTAAATTCAATTTTTATATGTTCCAGATTTTTGTTTAGCCAATACTTCTCAATACTATTCTTTTCTAAAGAAAATCTGAATACATCCAAGTTGTCTCCTTCAGTATAAAGTTGAAATTTAGCATCTTTATCATGCTTTGCTCTATTACAATTTGAACAACAAGGGAAAAGATTATAAAATGAAGTACATAAAAAAGGATACTTAGATTTTGGAAAAAAATGGTCTAATTCCAAATTTGCTTTTGCCTGTTGATCTATTACCTGTTTTCTTCGTTTACCAGTTTTATAGGTCTTATCCAGAACTACTGTTAACATGGCATTGCAATATACACAGGCTTTTATACCTACTTCTTTAAGAATTGGAATAATATCTTTTTCCCGGAGGTCTTTGTACCTCATGGATTCGACTATCTTTTTATAAAAGTCCTCTGAAATCTGAGTATTCGGGATAATATTTTCAAACTCAGAAATTAATATATTCTGTTCCGTTGGTTTAGCTTTTAAGATCCTGTCATAGTTATCCACGATGTGTTGAATATAACTTTTCTTCTTTCTCCCTAATACTGATGATTTTAACTTAATCAAGCTATCCTTTGGATGTTTAAAATTTCTGTCATTAAACAAATTGGTGCAAAAGGAATTAACCTTTGTCTCCAATGTGGAATCTATTTTTATCCGCCTCATTGCTTTCTGTTTTTAAGTATGGACTGAAGTTCGGCGATCTGAGCTTCTATATCATCATCAGATCGAAAATTTCCATTATACTTTGCTTGCAACATATCTTTTATGAGTGGCTCGCCAATTATGTCGATTAGCTCTTGGGCAGTTGTTTCGTTATATTCAGAAGGTTTATCAGGATTATTTAAGAAAGAAATTAATCTTTCTATTTTATCTTTTGCATAATTCCCTATCAAGCCATCTTCAAGAAAAAATGATTCTGCAAGGAGTTCATGAATATTGGCTGCGAATATTCTCTTTTTAGAGATGTCCTCAATGTTGGTTACTCCTTTTTCATCCTTTTTTAAAAGAATAACATTATCATTATGTAAATCAGAAAGAAAATAAGGACTATGTGTTGTCAATATTAGTTGGACAGTAACGTCAACAAATTCTTTATTAAAAAACTCAACCAACCACTTTAAAGAGTGCTTTTTCCACTCAGGGTGGAATCCAATTTCTGCTTCGTCAATGAATATAATGAGTGAGTTTTTTTTCCCCTCTTCATCAATTTGGTTCTCCTTTACAACTCTATATAATCGAGAAAACAAGGAATAGAATGATTTTTCACCCGAACTTAACCCATCACCCAAATAGTAATTGTTGCATCTCTTTCTAAAACTATAACCATATTTTAATAATTCTTCCTCTTTAGTGATGTGATTATTTAACAGTTCTTTTGTCTCGGGATCATTATCAACATAAAATACATCCATCATATAAAATCGCCAATCAGTAGATTTTTCATTGTTAGATCTTGTGTAAGATGGATGATATTTATGGTTATACTTTGCTTTTTCTAATATTCTACTAAAAGTTTCAGTTAAATCTAAGATTGATTGTTTTTCTTCAAAATCATTTGAACTATTATTAAGTACAAACTCAGAAATCAACTCATCATCGTATTTTTCATCGGGGATTAAAATTCTAGATAAATTTAATTTGTAGAGTTTGAATTGCAATTCTTTGAATAAAACAATATCTACGTCCAATTCTGAATCGACCTTTTTATTATACTCATAATAAAGTTGATCGAAGATATTATGCTCAACAGATTGATATTTTCCGCCCGATAAATAACGATTTGTGCCTGAATAATGAAGCTCAACTGTGAAGTATCTAGGTTCTTTAAACGGAAAGAAGTCGGGAAAATTTAAAACAAATTTTGTGTAATGATAATTCTCCTCAATATAAAAAGCTTCTATATCTGAAACTTCATCACCTCTATGTTCTTGTCTTATCCTTAAATCATGGCGGTAAGTATTTGATGGACCATAATGTATATCATCAGTTAAGTATCTCTCGGTAGAAATATTTTTCAAATTAAATTCATCAAGATTACCGCTGCTTAGATCAATCACATTTGAATAATATACAAAACCGACCTGATCGCTGTTCTCCCTCCATTCGTGAGCTATATGTTCAAATAATGGGGATTGCTCAAAAGCCAGAACTTTATAACCTTCTTGTTCCAAAACTTCAGCATTAACACCTAAAAGATCTTTCTGGTAAAAGATAAAATTTCCGATACACAATATTCCATCGAAAGGTCGATTAAATGTTGCCCCACTGTTATTATACGTAGCTATTGACCTTATTAATAATTCACTTAAACTACTTTTTCCACAACCGTTCTTGCCGGCAATGGCATTTATTGAAGTAATGTTTTTACCAAAATGAAGTACCGGTTTCTCTTTTGTTAATACTTCAAATTTTTCCCCGTTATAATTAAAATAGTCTGTACCGGAATGACATAAGTTTACCCCAAAATCTTTAAATACTCGGAAATCTTTTGTCCAAACGTATTTGAGTTCCATATTATGCTATTTACTATTAATATATCCCAAATCTTTATCCTCAATAAAAGCGCATCTCTTACAAAGTGTTTTTACTCCTTCAAATGCTAAATATCTCTGTGTTGATTCATGCAATAGATTTATGGCTTCTATTACAATTTTATTCTTGTTTTTTTGAAGTAGTATACGGATAGAAGAGTAGTAGTCATCTTTTGCAAACTTCTCTATAAAATACTCTTTGTTTGTATCAATATCCACATATCCTCTGTCGGTTTTTATTGCAAATTTTAGTAATGGCTCATCAAATTCATGATGACATTTAATACACCGGAACTTCGGTTTCATTTTTGACCTTTCCGATAAGGTAGCTGATTGGCAGTTAGGGCATTTTTTAACTTGCTTTTTATTCTTGGTGATGTACTTTGAGAAAGCCGTATTTGAAAACGTCCTTTTTAGGAGTTTAGGCATTGCTGCAGTGATATATCTTTCTTGAACTTGACTAAGAATGATACTATATTCCGGTTTCCATCCATGTTGAATGGTCAAATTATCTGTAGAACCACAATTCTCACATTGGTCTTTGAGATATTCTTTTCGTTTATTCTTCCACTCGGCGGTTTCCCAAGGTTTTGAACCTTTCTTAATTAATCTCCAATATTCTTCAATGGATATTTCATTATTGTTTAATTGATCTAACAGTTTAGTACGTTTATCTGAGGCTTTCATTTAGCTTGATTTATTCGTTACTTCCCATACTTCATCCCAGGTTCAGCAACCATCCTACCACCATCACCTTTCATCTTTCTTACTTTTCCACCTTTAGGTTTGCTAGGTTTACTTAATTCAGACTTGGCCTTCTTAATCTCTGCCAACAACTCCCGGGCATCACCATCAGTAGGCAATTGCTCCACCAACTCGCCTTTAAAGGCTTTGGTTAAAACTGATTGTTTAAGTGAATCTATTTTATCAAGTATATTTGATTGCCATTTAATACTTGCAGAATCACATACTTCGAGAAAACGCTCAGCAACTTTTTGTATTTTTTCAGGAGCAACAGGATATTTAATGTTTATGAGATATTTAAAATAAAGTCTCGATCTTACACTTCCCTGAGTGTTTGCACTAATTTCTAATAATCCACCCTTAGATTTTAGGAATTTTAATAGCAATCTGGGTGAAAGTAAATTTGTTACTCTAAAAACAATATAGTCTGGACTTGTGATGGCTACCTCATTTCCTTCATAAATGCCTATGGAGCCTATATTAACTCTCATGGCATTATAAACGAAATCTCCCGGACGAACAATCTTATATTTTTCAAATGTTTTCTTTTGACCAACATCCAGATCAATGATTCCTTTTTGAGCCGAAATCCCGACCTTTCTTTTTCCTTCCCAATCTTCACCTATTCTCTCTGTACCTTCTTCTAAATATCCTTCAAGCGTCTTTCTTTGATAATATTTCTTAGTCTTTTCATCAACAAGACAAGATTCAACAAAATCATTAACCTTGCCTTGAAAATTCTGCCATCGGCTTTTTATTTGCTCCAAATGCCCAAATAGTACATCGAGCTTTTCTACAATGTGGTTTTGCTCTGGGAGTGGGGGAAGTGGGATTTGTATAGTTGAATAATCTTTGAATTTTAGGTTCCTTAAGTTATTACTTCCTCCTTGATAATTAACGACTTCCCCAGTCTTATAAAAATATTGTAGATAGTGATTAATGAACTTTTTATTTAAAACAGGAACTATTCTTACCAATCTTAGAAAGTTGGTACAAACCCGTGGAAGATCCCGTTGAAAAGAAAACACATCTTCATCAATATAAACAGTTCTACCTACAGGCTGATCTGGTCCTCCTCCTGATATTTCCAAGAGAATATCACCGATTTGTAATTCACGATTTGCTAAACTGGAGTTTTTTACCGCTCTAACAGAAGCCGTATTTCCTTTATCTTTTTCCCAATTTTTTATTTCACTTCCTCTAATACAAATTACTTCAACAAATTCATCATCAGAAATTTTTTGAGGGTCCTTTCCCCAATCCCCTCCAATTACATGAAGAAATAATTGTTCCAGTTCAATATTAATCCAATTAGTTGGCAATTCCTTCCCCATTAGTTTATCTCCTTAATTATTGCCTCCAGTTCGCCCATAATTCCTTTTAACTCGTTCATTACTTCGTTGGCAATATCAAGGGGATTGCCCAGGTTATTGCCGTTGCTTACGCTTTCGTCAGCAATCAGTCCCAGATCGAGCGAGTCGTTTTTTTTGGCAATCTGCTCACGGGTAATACATTGCCAGCGTTCGTCGGTAATAGCTTCACGTTTTTGTTGGTCAATATCTCCGTTGTAGGTTGTGGCTACATCTTCGAGGCCAATACCTCCAGTATAGGCTTTTATAAAGTCACCAAAAGCAGCGCGGGTAAAAGGAGTACGTTTGCCATAACTTGGTACGTTTGTACGCATATCGTAGTACCACACATGGTCGGTGTTTCCGGTTTCGGTAGTTCCTCGTTCAAAAAACAGTACATTGGTTTTTACACCCTGTGCATAAAATATTCCTGTAGGTAAACGTAGTATTGTGTGTAATTTGCATTTGTCCATCAGGTCGCGGCGTATTTTGGCTCCGTCGCCATCTTCAAACAAAACATTGTCGGGTAACACAACTGCTGCTCGTGCACCGCCTTTTTTGTGCAACGAGCGGTATATGTGTTGTAAAAAGTTCAACTGTTTGTTGCTGGTGGGAAAAGTAAAATCATCACGGCTGGGGCGTTCTCCTCCTTTTTTGGTTCCAAAAGGCGGATTAGCTAACACACCATCGTAACCGTTTAGTTTTTTACCGAACTCACTAAGTGTATCGTCGAGGAAAATAGGACTTTCCAGACCGTGCAATTTGGCATTCATTAATGCCAAACGGTGGGCATCTTGCACCAGTTCCACTCCACTTAGTGCTTCCTTTTCCTGGAAATCACGTTGTTTCTCGCCTACACTGTATTTGTAATCGTAACGGTGCAAAAGGTATTGGTTAATCGAGATTGGGAAACCAAAAGTACCACAGGCCGGATCGTTCCATCTTTCACCCAGCTTTGGAGCCATTAATTCCACCATTACATTAATAAGTGGTCGAGGAGTAAAATACTGTCCGGCACCACTTTTCTTTTCTGTGGCGTTGCGTTCCAGTAGGTCCTCGTATATGTCGCCCATTACATCGCGGTCGTGTTCTTCATACCAGTCCAGTTCATCTATACTGCTAATCAGTGTTTTTAGGTTCACCGGTTTACGGAGCGTGGTAGAAGCATTGGTAAAAATTTCTTTTATGCTTGCACTGGTACTTTTTGTACTAATTGTGGCCAATAACTCTCGATAGGTATCAAACAGCTCTTTGTTGTCTTTAATTGCCGTTAGCGTTCCCCAACGGTATTCCACGGGAATTTCATTTTCAAATCCTTTAACTTCACTAAGTTTTATAAAAAGAATAAAGGTTAACTCGTTTAAGTATTGGTGGTAGGTAACGCCATCATCACGAAGGACGTTGCAAAGCATCCATAATTTTTGGGCTATTTGTTCTGCGCTCATTTTGTATATTCCTCACTAAGTCTAATTCCACAATAACGCGCCCAGAGCAGAATGCTCCATTCACGTGTTTCCTCATCAATTTCTTGCTTCTGTATTGTTGATATGAAGTCTGTAAAGGTGATTATTTTAAAGCGATTTTCACCGTCTTTCAGCATATTTTGAAAGGCTAATCCTTTGGTTGTGGCATTGTCATCTTTCTCATAACAAAACAATCCGCTGTATACCACATCATAAGCTCCGTTTTGCAGTGCCGACTCCAGAATAAGTTGGTTCCTGAAAAGCTGATTGTATTTAGTTCCGGTTACTTTATCATAGTCGGCAGAAAAAGCTGCCGATTCATCAAACAACCTTTTGTACTTATCGTTTCTGTATACTTTGGGAGAGAAAGGTTCGGAGTATTTAGATTCCAGTCCGATCAATCCATTTTTACCATCACCTGAAATAAATTCAATAGCAACATCGTGGGCAGAGTTATCATTATTTCTTGCAGCATTTGGAGCAAATTCAAAATGAATGGCTGTTACATTTTTGATGGCGGGATAAAAGTATTGGAGTACTTTGGTAGCCATGTTCAGATTATATTTCAACCGACCAAAAAAGTTAAAACATAAGGGTTGACTTGAAAGAAGATTGTTGAACAGCCTTTTTTCATTGATCATTCCCTTTGATTTATTATTCCTTTGTTCCAGTGTTTCCTTCACCGCTCTTATTGCATATTCATCAAGAAAATTTGAGAATGATTGTTCGCCTCCCGAAATACTACTTCCAACCGTTTCACCTGACCTCATCGGATGTGGCCCGGATTCTTCCCCCAAAACAAATGTTCTCCACCAGCTTTGATGTAAACGCAGACGCTTTTGGAGCTGGTTATCAGAAGGGGATTGAGGTCCTATTCCCAGCGCATTTTTCATTTAGAAGATTAAAATTGATTATTTTACCTTAAAACCATATTTCAACAACATTCTCGGCAGATAATCATCCAGACTTTCAATATGTGCATTCTCCAACTCAAGAAGGTTAAGATGATTGTCTTTATAAATCATTTTTTTCTTTTCTTTTCTGGCTTGGTATTTTTCATCGTTTTCCATCCCCCAGTATTCAATGTAAACTGCTTTACCATTATTCTGAGATGGAATGTAGAAGTCACAATATACCTCATCCTCAATGGGAAGTCGGCGTTCATAGGCATGAGCAAGTCCGTATTCGTACAGCGAATTATCAATCAGTATTTCACCCCGGGAACGAACCAGATGTCCATCTTTTGTTCGGAGGCCTGCCGGAAATTTTTCTCTGAAGTTTTTAGAATCTTTTAGATCTTCAATAACTTCTGTACTGTCATTTGTCTCTGGTTGAAATATGTCAGTACTATTATTATCACCGGTACTAATCGAACTAATTAAAGTCTTATTGTTTAGCAATTCAGGAGGCCATAATACAAAGGTGGCTCCGGATGTGTGCTCAAATTCAACTCCACCAACTTTCTTCCCCAGGTTGGTCACCGACCATCCTTTGATTGCTTTTTCAATCCAGCCAATTTCAGATAAAATCAGATTTACCTTTTGGGATGACAGTTTAAATCCCTGGCCGATTACTGTTGCATTTATTAGTTGATTATTATCGGTAGGTTCAATGGTGTCTGGATCAAAATCATAAGGCCAGACAACATACTCTCCGAATTTAGGATGTGAGGACATTTCGCCACCACAATCTAAACCCCTTGGTGTTAAGCACCATTTCCCATTCTCTTTATAAATTAGGTTTAATTCACTTAAATACTCAAATAATTCTTTACTGCTCATTCCTAAGTCTTTCGACAGGGCAGATGTGCTGATTTTTTGTGTTAGTCTTGACATGGTTCTGGTTGCTATGCTATGATATTGTATAACTGCTCATTCAGAGTTGTAAGAATATCATCAAGTTCATTATTAAATATCTTATTAAGTCGTTTGTATCCTCCACTTTCAGCAAAGGGTGCATTGTCCAGATCTTCTTTCTGGATAATGTTTTCTTGTAAAAGTTGCTTTTCAAAACGTTCAATCCATTTGATTTGGATTGTATTCCACTTTTTAAGTTGCTTTACCTTTTCAATAGCTTTGCGGATCCGTTCTTCGTGGCTTATTAGTGCGTCTCCAATCGCAAAGGTTCGAATCAGGGAAATTATATCGGCAGCAATATCTTCGTTTTTGGTATCATTCCATGCGGCATTAAGAGACTTTATGTTATATCCCTTAGCATCCAATATCAGATATAACTCCTTTAGTGAGTTTCGATCAAGTTCTTTGGGCCGTGTGCAAATCAGTTTCAGTGCTGAAATTTGATTTAGGTTCTCTTCTATGAACTGTTTAAAGCCATCAAGATAATCTTCAGGTTTTTGTCCTTGCCCATAACCACGTTCAATTCCTCTAAATTCATCCTCATGATCAGAAACCAATTGAACCGATGGAGCGGGTTTTAATTCATCTAAAAAGTGCCAAAAGCCTGTTTTATATTCTTTTATCGCTGCCTTTGGATCATTGTTCTTTCTATCGCTCAAGCCTTGAATGACTGTATCAAAATCTTTACCACCGGAATGATATTCAAACTTATCTGTATTCCCTGGATTCAGATATTGTTTTTTTCGTTGCATCTTGGCAATTATCTGTTCTATTTGTAGTTTGCAACGATCTTGTGATGTTATATCTTCTATCTCATCAGCCAGTTGCTTAAATGAAGTTTTTGGTTTAATGGCAATTGGCTTCATTTGTGTATAATCCTGCAAGACTTCATACAAACGAACGGCATCGTATACTTTAAATACTTCCTTATTAATCTCGGGACATAAACGGGTAGCACGCCCAAGCATCTGCTCGTACAATATCCGTGATTTGACACGGCGAAGGAAAACAAGATTTGAGATTTTAGGAACATCAATACCGGTAGTTAATAAGTCAACGGTAACTGCAATATTAGGCATCTGCTCATTTTTATAGCGACGAACCGATTCAGAAGGATCATAACTTTTGCCTGTGATTTTCTTTATACACTCGTCGCCTACATCAACACCAATATCTTGGTATTCCTGCTTGAAAATGTCAACTACCAAATCGGCGTGTTCGTCAGTCGCGGCAAATACCAATGTCTTTTCTTCGCCATCGGGATCAATTAACTGAACCAGTTGTTTAATTACTGTCCGATTGAAACTCTCAGTAATTACCATTTTATTGAAACCTTCAATTTCAATGTTCAATTCATCTTCTAGTTGATCTAATTCAACTACTTTGTTGCTTTCTTTGTCAAATGCTTTAGGTCGTTCTCCTGCTTTCCAGGTTATCCCTTCCTCACTTAATTTGGTTTTAATTACATGTGGAGGTTCATGATCGATAAGGTAACCATCAAGAACAGCCTCACGATAAGAATAAGAATAAATGGGGCTACCAAATATCTCGGTAGTATGTAATGCAGGCGTAGCTGTTAATCCAACAACGGTTGCGTCAAAATAGTCTATAACTCTACGGTATTTGCTCACATAATCGTTCTGGTCTTTAAAAGTAAGTTCCTCATCGTCCATTTCACGATCAAGTAAATAACCACGATGTGCTTCATCAACAATAATACAATCATAGGCATCTACCGGAAGTATTTGTGAGTCATTCTCTGTATTGAACAACCTTTTAACCATACTTTGTACGGTGGCAAAATGTAGTCGGGTTTCTTTCTCCGGGATAAGATCAGTTAACTCTTTTACTTCATAAATCTCGGCAAAAGTATTCAAGTCCTCCACCTTATTGTCCTTGAAATTACCGAGTGCCTGTTTGGCCAATAACCTGCGGTCGACCAGAAAAAGTATTCGTTTAAAACGATTTGTCTGAATCAGGCGGTAGCATAACCCGATAATGGTTCTTGTTTTTCCTGTTCCAGTGGCCATAGCCAGTAGCATTCTGTCTACCTCCGGTTTTTCAATCAATGATTTCTCAACTTTACTAATTGCCTCCACTTGGTAATCACGGAGACCTAAACCTGATTTATTTTTCAAAAAATCAAGAGAGTTGTCTTTCAGTTTCTTATTGGCTTTGTTGATGTCCTGCTCTAATAATCTTTTCAATCCTTCCGGAGAATACCAACCTCTTAATGGTTTAGCCAAATTGTATTTGTTTCGTACATCAAGAAACCATATTCCACTTTGTGTCCTGATCTGTTCAAGGTATGGCCGACCGTTGGTTGAAAATAAAAATGGCGCGTTATATTTCTGCCATTTCCCTATGAGTGTTGCATTATTCTCTTCTTCAGCTAATTCAGCGTATATCTTTGACTGACCAAGGTTGGTTGATATTGCTTGTCCATACCTTTTTGCCTCTACAAGACCATAAAGTTCTGTTCCGGTAAAGAGAGCATAATCGGCCCATTTATTACCAACCTTCCATTCTGCAATGGCCAAATTCTTACCTTTTACTGGTTGAGTGCCATTCAATTTAAAGTTTAGTACAGAGGTGTTAACTTCCCATCCTGCGTCGCGAAGCTGTGCATCAATCAATTCTCGTGTTTCGGCCTCATTCATATCAATAAGCCGAGCAGCTTTAGAAGCCTTTTCCTTGTACTTCTTCGTTTCTTCCTCTGTTAACTCACCAATCTTTCGTTGTTCGATGAGGCTTTTATGTTCTCCCTCTAGGTGCTGGTGCTTTTCTTCCAACTCCTTTAGTTGTTTCAAGAGATTTTTGTAATCTGACTCCAGGTCAACTTTTTCAGGTTTATGAAATCTAACATCTGAAATATCTTTCTGGTCATCAGAATATGAAAGATAAAACCACTTAGATACCTTGAAACAGCTAAACAAAGTTGTCATGGCATATCCACTAAGATCATTAGTAGAGTGAGCTGCCTTATTTCCTGTTTTTCTTATGTTATGAAATAAACTGCTTATGTTATTCTCCAGGAGGCCATCCTCAGAGAGCAGACAAAGCCTTGAAAAAGTACTGTCGTCATAAGGAAACTCAAGCTGATGGATTTGGAAAATAAGCTCCACAATCCTTTCCCCAAGCAGCCTCATCTTTATTAAGGATGAACTTGGATCATTGTGAATGTAATTTTCAGCCAACTCTCCAAGCTGGTGAAGTATTGGAAATTCTTCTTTTAAAAAGCCAAAATTACTTTTCATAGTCTGGCTTGGGATAATTGATGGTTTGCTTTTCTAAATTTAACAAATGCTAAAATTAGCAAACCAGCAACAAAAATCAAGTTGTTTTACAATAAATTAATTGAGGTCTATTATGGTATCCTTTAAGAGTAGAAATATTTAGAGAACATTATTAGTTTTCAAGTCTTACTTGATGATAATGTTTTTTAACCTATGAGATTGAATTCTTTTGTGGAGTTTAAGTCCCGGTATTTAATAAGTAGACAGTGAAAGGAACAAAGCTAGGGAGTATAGATCAATTAATAAAGACGTGAAATGACTATTGGTGGTATTAGAGTTTGATATCGCGGAAATCCAATTTATTTAGATCAATTCTAATTATAGTTAATAATACTACATTTTAAGAAATCGATAAATATTATTTTTAAATTTGGTTACTTTGATTAAACCTGGCTGAGCCCTATACAGATGCAGAATTGAGTTGTGGAATAGGCAAAGCCCCATAAATGCATTATCATGACCATCAAAATTAAAACAAAGGTGCATTGTTGCTTTCTTGTTTTTCTTACCATTATCGCGCAAAGCTGCGAAAGTAAAAGTACAAAAACTGCAAAGAATATCACAAATTTTGAGTCCGCCAATATAGAGGAAGTTAATCAAATTGATATTCCAGAGGCAAAAGACGCAAGAGTAGATTTCACTATTGAGAATTCAGGTAGTATGTTTGGCTACGTTAGTTCTGCCGGAAAGTTCACGAATGTTGTTAATAGACTAGCAGGTGATCTTGATCTGAGCTGTAAATCTATTAACTACAGTCTACGGAATGGAGCCAGAATACCTATTGGGAATTCTCTGAATGACTTAGGCAGTACATTGACTGTTAAAGGCATGAATGTTGGGAATGTCCTGACAAGTGATATAAATTTAATGTTGAATGAAGCGCTTGAGAAAGCAAAGAAAGGAGAAATAGCTGTTCTTATAAGCGATGGAATTTATTCTATACCTGGAGATCCAACTTCGATCTTGGCAAGTCTTCAATCGCTTTCAATGCAAACACGCAATAATTTTGTAAAAGCCTTACAAGACGCAGACCTTATCACCTATATGGTTAAACTTAATAGCAATTTCGATGGTCGATATTATCCCGCATGTGGCGGAGTGAATGTAATAAACCAGAAGCGACCATACTATGTTTGGATTATTGGCCATGCAAATCAAATGCAAGAATTATTTCCAGATGGTTACTTCGAGAACCTACCAGGATTTGAGAATATCGTAAAATTTATTAAACTGGAAGAAATGGCCCCAAATTGTGGTCTTGTACAGTATAATCCTAAAGGAAGATCAAGATATAGGAACGACCTCGAGCTTTCTAACGTCAGTCTGCACCATGGCGAGTTTTCTTTTTCCATCGCATTCGATTTTTCAAAGCAGCTTCTGCCGAATAGTTACTTTGATGAATTAGATATTTATGAATGTAACTTGGATTATTCGATATCTTCTGTTGTTCCATTTGATAACCTTTCTCCAGATCAACAGGCTGGTGCCCAGGAGCCTATTAAAACGCACGGTGCGACCCATGTCGTAACATTTGAAAAGACCGGAGCTCCATGGGGAGAAATGGAAATTTCAATTTTAAATAAAAAACCTATATGGATTGATGAGTCAAGCACTACAGATGATTGTGCAGTCGTTGACACCACGAAAACGTTTGGTCTTTCATATCTAATAGATGGCATTACCAAAGCATATGACAAAGTGAACGAGACCCCAAACTTAGCTGAATACAGAATTAGTATAAAACAATAAATTTATCAATATGAACCTGAATGATGTTCTTGCAAATTTGTATGAAATGGATTGGTTATATGACCAGCCCTTTAGTCTAGAGTTGTATAACAATGGGGCATATGTCCTACTTTTCTTATCTGCTTTAGCACCATCGTTTATTTTTATGGCAATTTTTTACTTTTTAATCAAGTATCCATTCTGCAAATGGTATCATTGGCTCATTGTATTAATTGCGGGATTAATAGTAACCGATGTACTCACCCAGCGAGTCTTATATAATTTTCTTGCAGTTCCTATTGCTAACTCAGCACAAGGAATAAACAGTTTTCTTTTAAAACAAATACTACTTAACTCATTCCTTTCACTGCTGTTTGGTTTTATTGCTACACTAATATTTAAACGTGCGCCGCTTCCACAGCATAATATTCCATGGTCTAAATCATAAAAAAATATACTATGCCTAAATTATACATATTTGGTATTGGCGGAACTGGATCCCGCGTTTTGAAAGCATTTACGATGCTTTTGGCTTCGGGCGTTAAGCTTGGGAATGATATAAACTCTGTAGTTCCCGTCATAATAGATCCCGATGCTTCAAATGGTGATTTAAATCGTACTGTTGATATAATCAAATTATATCAAAGTATTAGAAACGAAATTACTGATCCTGGCGAATTCTTTGGGACGAGGTTGGAAACCGTTTATCAAACTCAAAATAATTCACCATTTGCCGCTGATCAGCTACAGTTCAATATAAATGGTGTCGAAACGAAAAAATTCAAACAATTTATAGGAGATGGTGCTTTTTCCCCACAAAATGATGCAATAAAGGAACTTTTGTTTTCCGACAACAATCTTGAAGCGGATATGAGTGTCGGATTTAAAGGACACCCTAATATTGGTAGTGTTGTATTAAAGTCACTTGTCGATAATCCTCAGTTTGCTCAATTTGCCCAATCTTTTCAAAGAAACGATAAGATATTTATTGTTAATTCAATTTTTGGAGGTACAGGTGCAGCTGGCTTTCCATTGTTATTAAAGGTATTGAGGAGTGGGGATCCCAAGATTACTAATTGTCAGGATATTCAAAATGCTCATATTGGTGCAATAACCGTATTACCATATTTTAATGTAACTAACGATACTGAAAGTCAGATTAGTTCTGACACGTTTATGGAAAAGGCGAAATCGGCTATGGGATATTATCAACGATCAATTATTGCCAACAACGAGCTGAATGAGTTATATTACATTGGAGATGACCTTCAAGCTACTTTTAAGAACAATGAAGGAGCAAAAGCTCAAAAAAATGATGCGCATTTTGTTGAACTTGCTTCTGCACTTGCAATATTTGATTTTGTTAAGCAACCAGGGAATAATACTCAAACACAATTCAAGGAATTTGGAATACAAGATGGTTCTAAACAAGATTTCACAATGTTGGATGCTACAACACGTCAACTTATAACAAAGCCAATGAGTAAGTTCGCAATGAGCAAATTGTACTTAAAGGTTGGATTGTCAAAAGTTCGAAGTGCTAATACATTATGGTATGTAGGAGACTTAACAAAAACAAATGAGGCTTTTTTCAATTCCCCATCTTATACACATGAGATTGAACGATTCCAAGATTACTTTGAAGAATGGCTAAATGAAATGGCACTTAATAAAATGCCCTTTTCACCTTTTAATTTAAAAGTAAATAATAAAAATGCCCTATTTTTTATAGAAAATGTTAAACCAAGAAAGAAAGGAGTGATAAGATCAGATGATAGTTTTGATGGTCTTACCAAGGAGAATAACGAATGCTTTAAAAATTTTAACTCACACACTCCAACACACCAGTTAATAAAAATGTTGGAGGCATCAACGGAAAAGATATTAAATCAAAGAAATCTGATCTAAAACCTATTGTTATGGCAAAAAAAGTTCTTCGAATACATAGTGGAGCGGTTAATACCGGCTGGTTTAATTCAACTCCGCCCTCTCCAAATGCAATTGCAGAGATATCTTCAAATAACAAAACCGGGAAGGTTGCAACCTCAATCCCAAGTCCATTTGCTCGAATTGATCTAGTTAAAAATGCATTTAAAGAAATTGCGGATTCCGGTAATCTGGATGGAACAGAAGATAACCACAAACTCGTTTCCGATGCTTTGGATGTTGCCCAACTGTTTTTTGAATTCGATCAAGTAAAAAATCGTTACCCTAATGCAGAGATTATAGCGTGGAATCCTGTTACCGATGTTCAATCGGCACAATCAATTGCTAATACAAAAATATTTGCTGATACTCTTGAATTGTTTTGGAAGCAAGATGGTTCGACGTACAACTTTAATTTAACGAATCATCTTTTTATTCTAAAGATTAATTATAAAGTTATTGGCGCGACATCACCGGCAACTCTATTTTTTGCAGCTCCTGACGCACATAGAACTGATCTTAATTTTAGTTTTGGTAACGTTGTATTATTTGATGCCAACTACGAAGCAATTTACGACAGAGATGACGAATTTATCGAATTTATCTATGCAATGTACAAACAGCCCAATTTTGCATCACTTTTCCCAGAGGTATATGATTATTTGACCAAGGCTTTGGCGACTATACAACAGCAAAATCCAACTCTTTGGAACAAGTTAATGCAATTTAGTCAAAATACACTTTCAACCTTTACTCCCCTAAATGTAACTGGATTACCATTGGTAAATGTATGTGGATTAACTGTTTGCAAGAATGTCCTTAATCCGGTTATAATTGAGAGCAATAGCGGCTTTACGATTAAAGCCTCAAAAAATATTTCTAACTTAAAACACAAGCCATTAGTTCTTCCAGTGGAGAAGTTCTTTTCTGCCTGGGTATATACAAAATCTGGTTCTGTTTGGGATTCGACTACAACTGTACCTGAATCTGATCCAACTCCTGTCTCCAAGCGCATTTTACCCGGCCAAGCAGTTCAGTATCCCTATCTGACAATGAATGATTTTCTGGAAGATGCTATCATTAAACTTCCTTATGAAATTAATAAAGATGCTTTTGATGATTGTGAATTTGGAGAATATTTACTTCCATTAAAACCGTTGTTTTTTGAATTATTTGATAATGCGGAACTGGTTTCAAACAACATGATCCAAATTGATACTACTGTACCTAATGCAGTTAGGGTATCTTTGACAATTCCTACAGCTAGTGGTGCAATTACCTATAACAAATTATACCGCCAAGACTCTATTTATGAGCGTGATTTCCATCTAGGAATGTTCCCGTTAATTGAATCGCATGAACATAGCATACCAATTAATTATCATGTTGGGTTAGTGGATAACGAAGATGGAATATCAATACCATTTACTCTTGAACTTTGGGAAAAAAGTCATCAATTGCAAAATTTACAGAGTGTAACAAGAAAAGAAAAAGTAGTTGGATTGTCATCGGTTAGCTATAAATCCCGTGAATTCTTTGACAAAATTAAAATTGTTTCCAGTTCTTCTTCTGGCACAATAAGCGGATTTATTATTCCAAAGTTTAGAAGGTATCAACCCTCCTCTACGATAGCCAAAATTGCTTTCGATTTTGGAACAACCAATACTCACATTGAATTCAAATATGATGCTGCTGCTGAGAAACCATTTGAAACGGAAGGATTATATGCTTCATTCTCACGAGAGGTTAGTATCGCAGATCATATCTTAGCTGACAAGCTTTTAAAAATGGAAATCTTCCCTGATAAAATACACAAGGAAAGTCAATGTAACTATCCTTTGCGTACTGCATTGCTTACCAATCAGAATACAAACTGGGGAGCTAATCCTGAAACATTTCAAGACAGTAATGTTGCCTTCTATTACGAAAAAGAAGGATCTCAGGAGCACCATGAGATTGTTACTGATTTAAAGTGGAGAAATCTCTCAAATCCAATTGAAGGTAAAAAGTTGCAGCATTTTATTGATGGGATGCTGGAGGGTGTGAAGTACAACTTACTTTCTGATGGTATTTACCCGGCAAAGGCGGAAATAACTTGGCTTTATCCAATTAGCATGAGTATAAACCAAAAAAATCAGCTTTCAAATATATGGACTTCAGCTGTTAACAATCAATTCGGCAGTAGCACTAAAGTTTTTGATTTTCCCGAAAGTATTGCACCATATCAATATTATGCAAAAAATATGGGTCTAATGGGGCTTACTGCAAGTATTGATATTGGAGGAGGATCAAGTGATATATCTGTTTTTGATCATCAAAACCCAATACTGATTTCTTCCGTAAGCTTCGCTGGTAATGCTGTTGTTGGTGACGGGTACAATAGTAATCTGGAAATCAATGGATTTTACAGGCAATTCAAAGATAGGTTCAACCATTCTTGTGATTTGAATGAAGGGAGTGAACAGAAAGTGATTTTAAATCAAATCATTAACGGGAAAAATCCAAGCTCTTCAAATTTTAGTAGTTTCCTATTCTCAGTTGAGAAATCGATTTTTAATTATGGCGATGAATTAACTCACTCTAATTTGAAATTTTTATACCTGATTTTTTATGCTGCCCAGGCCTACAGTTTAGCAAAGACTATGAAGGGTATAGGATCTGCTAAACCATCAAATATCATTTTTAGTGGTTCAGGGTCGAAGTCACTTAATATTTTAGATAGTGATAGAAAATCACGCACACTAACAAAAGGAATATTTGATTATATATTTGATGCGGTGTATGATTCTGAAGATGCCGACATTCGCATTGAATTAACTGATCAACCAAAAGAAGTTAGCTGCAAAGGAGCCCTTAATGCATCAGCGGTCAACCTAATAGGGAAAATTGGATTTTGGCTTGGAGGAAATAACTCAAATGATAAAGTTTGTTATTCTGACAGTGACAGTACGCCTGCATTGAATTATACTTTTACTTCCGATTTTAAAACAGATATAATCAACTCAGTTAAAGATTTCTTCACCATTTTCGATGCTTATGTCAAGAAGCATAATCTAACGAATTATTATGGTATAGATAATGACGTAATGAATGTTTTTGTTGGAATGAGGGAGAAGCATTTGGAGGATTATCTTGATGCTGGTTTAAAATTAAAAAGTGAGTTGGCAAGTAGTAACGATGAAACACTAACAGAAGGAGCTTTCTTTTATCCACTTGTAGGTCTGATAAACCGACTTGGTACAGAACTCACAGAAGGTATAGACGATTAATTTAACTCTCACAGTTGTTTGGATAATTTTATCCAGACACAATACAATACAAATAATGAAATATATCCATATCCTGGGACTATTGGTGTTTTTTTTTGCAGCCTGTTTGGTCCAAGCTCAAAACAAATTGCTTGAAACATCAGAATTGAATGCGTATCAGAAGGAAGTCAAAAGGTTTGTTCCTGAATTAATTGATGCAGCGATGGGGCATTGCTTCGAAAAAACGAATGAAACCGAGAAGGAGATAGCTGGTAGAAAATTGTTCAAGGAAAAGTACATTCGAAACGTTGAATGGCAAAAAAGAGAAATGCAAATTTTCTTGCAAGATAATTCGTGGCCAGGCATAAAAGGAAGCTACGTTGAAAGACTAATTGATAAGTATATCGAACTAGAGAAACATGTAATTGATGAACAGAGCGCATTATACGCTCTCGACGATTTGGCAAGGTTTGATCCTCTGAAATATAAATTCTATTCAAATGAGATAGCATTAAGTCTTGCCGCAAATTATAAAGCAGGTATTAAAGGCCTTTCATCAAATATTGAACTAGAAAAGCGAATAGAAAAATCTACAGATGCCACTACGAAAGAACAAGAAAAGAATTATGCTGAAGACACTCCAGAACCAACTGACGATATCCTTCAGTCCTTAGAACAGGTAAATTTTCATGAGGCTACTGATAAAACTACCACAATGTCAACCATTAATTTCTATGTACTTGTAGCTGTCATATTTGTGCTTTTTGTCATTATCATCATTTTGCTTTATAAATTAAGACTGAAAAACATGCAGTTGACACACAAGAAAGAAGACCTATATTGGCAAAAGAATAATTCCAATACTGTAAGTAAAAGAGACTATGATCATCTTGAAAGAATGTTTAAAGACCTTGAATCGGATTATATCAAATTAAAAAATATAAATACAGGATCCTCTACGCCGCAGAACGTTGATCCATCAGAAAAAATATTTGAAACACTGCCCGGTGATGGTCAGAAGAAAGTGGATGAACAGGCGGCGAAGCCGAACAGTCCTGAATCAGAGATGATTGGAGAGAAAGAAAAACAATCAAAACAAGATCCAAAGGAATACTTTTTTGATGATTTTAATAACGGCATGTTCTTATCAAAAGCAAAATCGGAGCCCAAAAAATGTGTCTATAAAATTACTTCCACCAACGATTCATTTGACATCCTGGAATTAATAGTTGATAAAAATAGGATGGCAAATTACATCACAAACAAGAAAATATATTTACCTGAATATTTATGTAATATCAAATATGTACCTGGAGGTAATCAATCAAAAATTCAGAATATGATTCCAGGTAAAGTTCATCTTGAAAATGACAAATGGATTATTCAAGATAAAATTAAGCTGGAAATTAAATAAGCATAACCATATGAATAGTATAGAAGAATATATTGTAAATCATCCTCTTCATATTGTTGAAATAGTACTTATTTCATTTATCATTTTACGCCAGTTCTACTTGTTTTTTCAATCAAAGGCAAGAATAAAAAGACTGAAAGATTTAGACCTGCACACCGTGGGAGTGATTAATACACCTTTGACATTTGATAACATTAGAGAGTGCAATGATGATGAGATTTTTCATGAGGTTTTAGAAGCCAGACAAGCGAAGGAAGATGGGATTCCTATTCCTCAAAGCAAAAAGATTGTGGTTATTCCACTATTGTATTCAGACAACAAAATATCAGAGACTGCACAAATAATAAAGGAATTAAACAGATATATCGTTAAAAACGATGGACAAACAGTAAACTTTCATATCATTCAAGATATTGTTGAACGCAATTACCAGGTATTGGATGATGAAATAAATCACACCATGCCCACTCCTTTGTATTTAGGGTTGGCTGCAACAATGCTTGGAATTATCTTCGGACTGGCCGGGATGAGCTTTACAAAAGCAGATGATGTGGATATCATGTTATTAATTCAAGGTGTAGGAATTGCCATGGTTGCAAGTTTTATTGGCCTGTCTTTAACAACAATACTGTCTACTTTCTTTTATAAAAAATCTAAAACGGAAGCTGAAAAAGAAAAGAACCTCTTTTTCTCAAAACTTCAGGCAGAACTTCTTCCTGAATTACTACGTCAGGGAATTAGTGGAATTGAGGGTCTCTCAAGACAGCTAAAAAGCTTCGCTGGTGCTACGAAGGAATCTACAAATCAGTTAGTTGCCATAAGTGAGCAAACTCAAACTACATTAGTCAAACAAAATGAGTTGATTAAAAGAATAGAGAATTTGAATATCGCAGAACTCTCAACTGCCAGCATGATGGTGTTTGATAGGCTTGAAAGCAATCTGGAATCATTCAAAAGCTTCTCGAATCATTGGGAGGCATTGATAAACTCCATCTCTCAGACTGAAAAATTGGTCATCCATTTGGAGACTCTTGTTTCGAAGATTACTGGTGTTGATCAGCTTGCTGAGGGAATAAAGAGATCCATTGAAGAGTACAGGTCTACAATGAATTTCTTCACGAAACATATTGCATCATTTGAACAACTTGAAGAAAGTGCCGTGTCGGCTGTACAAAAATGTGATACTGGCGTAGCCGACGCTGTCAATTCCTTATTGAAGAATATTCATGATAGGATGAAGCAGTTTGAAGACCATAATACCACTATAGATGTTGAGCTTAAGGATGCGGGTGTGGCTCTAAGAGAATCAGTACATCAAGCAACTCAAACACAATTATCTTTACTCACACAAGTTTATTCTGAAAAAATTCCAGCTTTCGACAAGTTGAATGTATTGCCAGAAATTGAAGCTTCAGCAGCAAATATTTCTAAACGATTTAGCGAGCAAAATCCTGTTTCAAACAGTGAACTAATGCAAAAGTTTGATAACCTGGAAGAAGTACTAGGAGTTATATCGAAGAATTTAATTGCACTAGAAAAGATAGCGAATCAAGGTATAAATGTTAGTAATGCTTCTCTTAGTACTAACGGCCACGAAATGTCTACGCGAAAAACGCTTCTTAAAAAAGTTGAGCAATTGCTGATAATTGGTGCTGCAGCATCGGTCATTGCTTTTATTGTTTTTATTCTTATTGTTATAATTCTTCCAACTTCATGAAAAAACATAATTTCTTCTGGATTAGCTACTCCGATCTGATGACATCAATGTTTTTTGTAATGATGGTGCTTTTTATTGTTACTATTATTAAATTAAGAGGCACCATTGAAGCGCTCGAAGAAGAAAAAGAGATTCTTCAAACAGTTCAAAAGAATGTCGAACAGTTACAGGATCGAAATGATTTATTCATCTACGATTCTAAATACAAACGATACACTTTAAAATTTGATGTACAGTTTGTTACGGATAGCAGTGCCATAAGCTCAACAAGTCTTGAGAATTATCATACAACTAGAACGAAGCTGGTGGAGACAGGGACTGAGTTAAAAAAGATTATTGATAATCTCAAATATTTGCAAAGAACCGATAGTGCCTATCAAAATGTTAGTTACATGATTGTGGTTGCTGGAAGTGCATCTAAATCAGGGAAAGAGGATCATAATTTTGAATTAAGTTATTTAAGAGCATATAACCTATATAAGTTTTGGAGGGATGAGGGTAAAATTGATTTCGATGAGGAGAGCTATCATGAACTTGTGGAGTTTCAGATTGCAGGAAATGGGATAGGAGGAGTTGGGCGCTTTGAACCTGATCCAGGAAAAAATTTTACAACTCGCAATCAAAGATTTATTATCAATGTAGTTCCAAAAATTGGCTCTTATAACGTAAATAAAGACGAAACGTCTACTAATTTAGACTTTAGATAATGAGAAAGTGCCTATTAAACCATCTTGTGTTCTCCTTAATGATAATCAATATTGTAGGTTGTGTGCCTAAAAGTAAGCTTAATTTAATTGCACAGGCCCAGATTGAAAAAGCAAATACTCCGGAATCAACACCAGTACCGGGTAATACAATTTCAAAGGAAGTTACGCCAAAAATAATTGAAAAAAAGGGAAATGCTTTAACACCAGCATCGCCTGTTGAAGGGAAACTGATACAGATTGGGGGAAGCATTGAAGCCTTAGCAACGGAACTAGCAATTGAACTCGATATTGAAGGAAATAATGTTGTTCAAATACTCGCCATCAATGAATACCTAACAGACCACTGGCATTACATACACGACCCATATAAGGACAAGGATACATGGCGCTCTGCAGAAACTACCATTGCATTGAGATATAATGGAAAATTCCCAGGAGATTGTGATGACTTTGCGATATTGAACGCATCACTAGCTAAGCAAATTGGATTGAGAGCTCGAGTAGTAGGAGGTTATGACGGTGATTCAGGCCATGCCTTTGCTGAATTTTTTCTTCCGGATAACAGAGAAAATAGACGTTTTGCAGAGAATTTCGATAATAGAAAGGACTATAGTGGCATTTGGATAAGTCTAGACTGGTTTAAAGGTACAGACCACAATCGCTACGTTCGTGATATTCAAATTTTGGGTGGAGATTAATAGGGTTAAGCAGATAAAAACTTAAAAATTGTCCGGCTCATGGTTAAATACATTATTTACATCAGTTGTTTCGTAACGCTTATATTTGGCTGCACCAATAAAAACAAATCTGTCTCAAATATAGAAGATAATGTAAATTTCATTGAGTTATACAATAACCATCAATGGATAAATCTTGTTGAAAAGGAAAATATACTGTTAAAGCAAGCTGAAAGTAATTTTGTATACTATCTGATACTATCTGAATCCTTCGCCGCCATTGGAGATATTAATAAAAGCATTCAGTATGCGAAACAGTGGATTGTCCAAGATTCTTCAGACTATAATGCATATCTCACGCTTGGCAATAGTTACCTTATTGCTGACTCTCTATGGAAAGCAGAGCAATGCTATTTGAAGGTTTTAGAAATGGGGCCATATCATGCCAGAGCTATGCTGCATTTGGCAGAAGTTTATAAACAGCTAAATCAACCAAATTTGGCAATAATTCAATACTTGAATGCAATAGAATTATTTTCCGAAAATGGATTTCAGGAAGAAGTAATTCAATATTCTAGTGAAGTGCTGAAACTTGATTCAGCAAATTTTAAGGCTAAAAACTATCTAGAACAAATGTCTAAAAGTCCATAATTAAAAAGTACTTTTTGATATTAATAACGAAGAATATTTTTTTACTTAAAACACTTATCAAGATGAAATGGCTTCTCGCTTTTTGTGCAATCATTCTCTTTGTGGGAATTGCAAATTTGCCGATTGGATATTATACTTTCCTTAGAATAACAACTATTACTGGTGCCATTGCTGTGATTTTGACTGAGTATGAGAAAGGAATCAATCTCTGGCTAGTATCCTTTGCTGTTGTCGGAATTCTTTTTAATCCACTAGTTCCCATATACCTTCATAGCAAAGATGCCTGGATGGTACTTGACCTTATAGGAGGATTTCTTTTTTTAGGGAAACTGATTGATTTAATGCGAAACAATAGGAAAAATGAGTAACTGGAATATTATTCACCAATGATACTAAATATTCTTACATTAATATATCTAGCGACATTTTTTGTCGCAATTAAGCCTGCTGAATATTTACCCGTATCCAAAGGAGAACAGGTTGTTCATAAATACTTCATACTAGATTATAATGAAGCAGAAGAGCAGGCGAATTGGGTTTATTATAAGTTAAATAAGGGCATGTTGGTAGGTGAGGCTAAAAGAACAAATTTCAGGATGGACCCTATGGTTTCGACAGGATCTGCGTCTGTAAAGGACTATACAAATTCGGGCTATGATAGAGGGCATTTATGTCCTGCTGCTGATATGAAATTCGATGATTTGGCTATGTACGAAACCTTTTACATGTCGAACATGACTCCACAGGTACCGGCATTCAATCGTGGTATATGGAAGAGTCTGGAAGAAAAAACCAGAAATTGGGTATATGAAAAAGATAGTTTAATAGTAGTTGTAGGTCCTATATTTTCAAAGTCACAATTACGAATTGGAAGTAATAATGTGGCCGTTCCAATTTACTTCTACAAAATTCTATTTGATGAAGGGAAAGGTAAGATACTGGCATTTAAGATGACGAATGAAGGCTCAGCTCAAAACTTGAGTTCATTCGTAACCACTGTGGACTCTATTGAAGAATTGACGGGTATTGATTTTTTTAGTCAACTACCTGATCGTATTGAGGAGAATTTGGAGTCATCAATTGAATTATCTAACTGGTTTAATATGGATTATGAATATTCAACATCTTTACAAGATGTCAGAATTGCTAAAAGTCATTATTCAATAATTATTATAGCAGCAGTAATTCTTTTTGTATTACTATTTATTCGAATAAAGACCAGATAGTTGAAGTTGTAATATCTATCAACCACCAATGAGAATAAAATTGAGAATGAAAAAGTCAATTACAAATCATCTATATCAGACAAATTATGAAGTCAATTACTTGTGCTAAATGTGGTAAAAAGGTTCATTGGACTTCCTCGTATTGTTTCAATTGTGGTGTGGCAGTTATAAATCAAGATAAGCATGATGCTTCTATTGATTCCCAAAATGAAGGAAGCCTTTTAAAAACAATTTCGAGAGAGATTATCTTCGCTTCGAATTTTCAGTCTTCGTGGCCGTTATATATTGCTACAAAACTGATTGAAGATGAGGATGGAATAATGAAAATGAATTTTGGTTATATAAACTTACAAAATGAATGGGTTTTTCTACCTGTTTTTGATGGAATTTCTTGGTTTAATGAATTAGGGTATGCTGAAATCAGTATTGATTCGAAATGGGGTTTAATTGATAAAAATGGTCAAGTTATTTTTCAACCTAGATACGATGGAATTCAACGCATAGAAAATGACAACGAGCATTTTGTCGTTAGTATGGCTGACAAGGAAGGAATACTTAATCTCAACAACAATTGGGTAATTGATCCAATTTACGAAAGTGTTGAATGGTTTGTTGGAGAAAAAGCGATAGTTTATTATAAGGGAAAGGCTGGGATAATAAACACGAACAAAGTTTGGGTAATTGAACCAATTTACGAAAGTATAGCTGTTTATGGTAATTATGTAATTGTAGAAAATGAAAATGAATATGGAATTATCGATTTCTCAAATAATTCTATCAAAGACATTCAATACGAAGAGCTCATCTTTGATGAAGAAAGTAATTGTTTCGTGGCCAGACAAAATGGTTTTTATGGCATAGTGAATCCTCAAGGAGAGTGGCAGGTTGAGCCTAAATGGGAGCAGATAATCATCGTAAACAGTAGACATCTTATCGTTCAAATAAATGAAAAATCTGGAGTAATTGATTACTCCGAAAATTGGCTGATAAAACCTAGCTATGTTAATATTTTTCCTGCAGCCGATAACCTATTTCTCGTGCAGACAGAAAGTGATTACTATGAACTTTACTACGGACTTGTGAATATAAATGGGGACTTTATCTTAGAGTGCGAATACAAAGAAATAACACCTTTTTATGCCCCTGGGATTGCGGTAGTTGTCAATAAAAGTAATCAATGCGCCTTATTGAATAAAAATGGCTCCTTTATTACACCATTTGAGTTTCATAAGATCCATAACATTGATGGAGATAAAGAAATAATTGTCTTTGAGGTTGCTCAAAAATTTGGGTGTATGGACTTAAGTGGAAACCTGCTCATATCTCCAACATTCGATTACATGGAGTCATTCGATGATAATAATATTGCATACGCAGAAATAGATGAACATTATGGGTGGATAGATATTAATGGGGTCTGGGTAATTAATCCGGATTATCCAATAAATAGTCCCAGCAATTGAAAACTAAGATGAATTACACTCAAACAATAATTAAATAAAACTTTAATAATGAATATAGACAAATGCAACTAGTCCTTGAAAATATAATTCTTTACGGCCTTATACTTTTTCTTATTGTAATTGTGGCAAAATACTATATATCAGAAAAATGGAAAAAGAGAAAACAAAAAAGTCGTTTTGAGCGAGGTATAGTAATGGAAGAGAAAGCCAAAACATTGCTGCAAAAACGAGGCTACAAGGTTGTTAATTCCCAACAGCAGTTTGTTCACAATTTTGAGGTTAACGGAAAGCCCTTCAAATCAGACTTGAAAGTGGATTACATTGCAAAAAAAAATGGAAAAACATATATTGTCGAAGTGAAGTCGGGCACATCTGCCATTGATATCAGAAATCGCAATACTCGACGACAGCTTCTTGAGTATGATTTTGTTATAGAAAGTGATGGTATTGTATTACTTGATATGGAAAACCAAAAATTGCAACATATACAGTTTTTTTCCAAGTCTGAACGAGGTGAAGTATTTTTAATTAAAAGCATATTGGTTGTTTCACTATTGGCAATAATCATTCCATACTGGAAGGTGAAGCTGTTTATAATTCTAATACTTGGTGTTATATGGTTCTTTCATAACAAAGTCGGAAATATTATAAATACCATTTTAAAACCGGGCCAACATGTGTGAATTTTATCATATTAGGGAATTTGCTTGTGCGCATTTCTATATCTGGGAAACAGGCGACGATTTTGATTGGCTCAGAAAAGAGTGGAACAAGTTCGAGCCCCGACTAAAAACTCGTACCGAGGCAGAAGATTTTATATTGGTACTTGCCGATCTATACGAAGGATTTTGTAGTGAATCATATTTTCTTAAACCAACGTATGAACTTATGAAAGAATTCCCATTCATTGTTGAGGATCCAAATCCGGAGAAAGAAGATCCGGAAATTAGAAAAAGAATTGAAACTTTTCGAGACCAAACACTAAATATCCTGTATGAGGTTTATGAGAGTTCTGAAGAAATATTAAGGAACTTTGTTTCAGTAGCCATCGATTTTGAAGTGCCTCATCCTGATGGCTATGTTTATGTGCAAGAGTTGTTTAGCGAATTAGAAACGAAAAAAGATATTGAAAAAGGTGCTTTTTAAGAAGTGGCTTTAATGAAAAAGCTGTCAAATAAATGAACGTACTTCATAAATATTGTAAAAGTGTATTTTTCTTAAGAATTGTAAAATTGATCAAAAAAATGAATGATTAACGATTATTGAAACTAAAATGCAAATCCATAAACAGAAAATTGATGATAATCATTTCATTTGGACACTTTAGTTTATTGCATGTACTGAAATAATTCCAGTATCATAGTCAACTGTAAATTGAGAAAAATTCTCCAGAAATGATTTGCCGACTAGCATGGGAGCTTCAATGTCATCAACAATAGTAGCACCAATATTTTTCAAAATAATATTCCCAATACATAATTCTCTCAATATAATCTTAGTATCGTTCTTTATCTTTCCATTAGCCAGTGAGAAATCTTTTGTTCCAAATATATCGTCCTCAGATAAACTGCCTTCCTTATACATAAAAAGCACTTCTTCCAAGGAGATGGAAATAGCATCTTTATGTTCATCTATAATAAAGAACATATCTATATTATTCACCCTCATTGGCACATGGTATATATTATTGATTTTTGCCATATAAATTAATTTCTGTGCATTTGGACCGTTGGTATTATTGGATAGAATTAATATTTGTTTTTTGAATTTTTCTGCTTTTAAAACTAGTTTAATATTTATCTTGTCGATTTCATCAAGGCGTTGACTCACGTCTCTATATTTCGGTTTGTACCATCCCTCTTTCGAGAATACTTCTTGTAGTACCTTTGAATTAAAAATATATCCACGTCTGGCGTAAATCTCATTTCTTTTGATCCGCAGTTCGGATAAATTCATATCCATTAACTCTTCAAAATTATAGACCCCGCTATCGTGATAAGTCTTTAAAAACTGTTGTTTCTTCTGTTTAATATTGGAGCATGAAAAGAAAAATGAGACAAATAATAGCAAATAGACTTTTCTCATGGAAGTTTTAAATTATTAAATCTATACTCTTTCTAGGAAATTACTTTAAATCTACAATTTAGTTATTTTTAAGAAAAGGTATAGAGGAAATTACTTATTATATCAAATATAGGCTGTGTGTTTTTCTAATACAACAGTAATAATCAGAAAAAATTACGGATTGGTGTTGTAATCGGAATGATTGATTCATCAATTAAAAGTTCATTCTTTTTTCAAGCATAAAATAAGATTCTCGAACCACTCTTACCTTTAATCTATCTTATTATTCTAATAAAATTTAAAATGCAAATTATTGATCGATTTTCAGAGTGATAGGTGTCAGAATATTAGTCATAAAACATTGATTGATAGTAGCGTTGCGAATATCCGTAAAAGTTATCATTCTAAAAGTAACGAAACAAAAAAATCCAACTTTTCTTCAATTTCAGCGTATTTCTTTTCTGAAATGTATCGAGAATGCTTTAAGTAACTGAATCCATCAAGAAATAGAACAACTGACCCTTCTTTGAAAAGCATTTTTAAGGTATTTCCATCATCGTCATAAATCTCATCCTCTATTTCCCAACCATCATTCTTATCCAGATCATAGAAATCTAAACCTCCTTCAAAAAGGGCATCATCGTAATATTTCTGAAGAAAATTGTTAAGTCTGATTTCTTCCGGCTTTAGTTTATTGGCTAATTCCGGATATGATTCCGGAGAATCTTTGAAAATGTAATTTATTATATCAATTTGTTCCCCGGGAGACAGATCTTGAAACAACTTTAGCCAATTTCCTTGTTCTATCCCGGCATAGCCAGGCAATAGGGCATAAAACTCCTCAGGAAATCCGGAGTATGCTTTCCCGATTTCTACATATGTTTTGAACTCATTTGAGTCTTTGCTTTTAAGGCTTATTCGTGACATGTCTTTTGGTTTCATTTTAGTAACGATTCATCCACCAATGGTTTAAATTCCTGTCTGACTCTCCTTTCACCATCTTTGACAGCATTATTTGGTCATAAAGTCTTGACAAATCCTTAGCTACAAAACGCGCTAAATTTTCATGTTCTGATTTTACTATTTTTCTGTAATAAAGGTGCTCTACCTTGTAAATGAGAAGATAATTGAAATGAAGTTTTACCCAATTTTCTCCTTTTCGTTTTGGTGTATATAGGATGCCACTTGATAGATTCTGGAAGTTCTCGTCACATGAGAAATAATAAAGGTCCGAACTCTGGGTTAGTTGAGTCAGTATTGAATTCGAAAAGGAGCTTTCTAAGAAAAGTAGTTCGTACTGGGGATTGTCCTCATGTAAAAGCATGCTAATACCCATATCAAGCTCCTGATAATTATCAAGATAAATAACAGAGCGATGAAGTTGTATAAGTTCACTTCTTGATAAAGATAGATTACTAAAATCAATGTTTAAAAATTTCATTTTGCACAAATTTTATGTGTTAATACTTGTGCATCATTTTATTTCGGATAATGTCTGAATTGTTATTTTATTTGACAGACTGTCCGCATACTAAACCACCGTGGCTTTTCTTGCTCGGTTGGCGCCGGATTGCTCCGGGCTCATGATGCATTACAAAGATTATAAATTTAATTTAAAAAATACAATTATGTTTCTTGGAATATCAAGTATTTACCTTCATATAGTTTATTGTTAGGACTTCCTTAAAGTCTTGACAACTATGGGCTCTTAGATTTTCGGAGTTAAAAAACCTCATATAACCTTTAGGTATTTGAATCTCTTATTATCGTCTGGATAGAATTCATGCAAGTTGGAATAGAGCTATGGTTTATGGTAATTCTTTAAATCGTAGATCTAAGATTGTTATGTAAGTGACGAAGTGAGATATTTTGGCTTCAATTCATGCAATGGTATGCCACAATTATTAAAAGGAGAAAGTGGCAAAAATTTGAGTTCGTCAGGCTTAAAATGGCAATAGTGATAGTGTAAAGACTATTTCACGCCAAACTCAAAAAAAGACAATCATGAACTTTAGATTTAATCTGAATTTTTATCCTATCGACAAAATGCAGGTAGTGAATTGTCAAGACTCAGACAGTGAGTGTCTTAGATAGGCTCTAGCATCATATCACTTCTTCCTCTTCCTCTCCCTTCCTTTCCTCCTCTATACCTCTTTATGTCTGTTAATTGATATTTTAGGTGAGAAACCTGTAAAATTCTGAAAAGAGTTCGTCAAGATTTCCTCAACGGCCTCAACGTTATCGACTAAAAAAACAGAATCATGTTTGGTTAGGAATGGGCCCAATTTTTGGTTTTCAATTTCTTTGGCAACAATATCAAGTATAATATGCGACTCTACTCTTTGCAGAAGAATAGCAAACCGGTTATAAATATGATAATCTCCTTTGATCTGACTAAAGAGATTCCACACTGTAGGAAACTTTTCTTTAAACAATAATGTCATTTCCCTTTGTATCCTATTCCCAGATTTTTCAGCTGGCACATATGATAATCCAAACATAATTCTAAAAAGTTCCTTTTTTACTTGAGACCTGGCATCCTCAGGATCGTTGGATAAAGGGATACCTCTTTGCCATGCATGATCACGCAGAAATTCATAAATTTCGCCCTTAGTAGTCAATGATGTATAAGTCTTAACATCCTGATTGTCGGGCACAACTAAGGAGTTTAGCATCATAAATAAGTCCTCGTCTAATGTAAATTCTGCGAATCGCTGAGGGTGTTTCAGTAAGCCAGCAGTTAAATATGGCTGACAGTTATTGACATCGGCCTCATTAAGTGACTTACCATTAATTCTCAAATATGGAATCAAGATTTTTGGCATGTTTGTTATGTTTGAATGAAAGCGTTGGGAGGTTTTATCCACACTAAAAGAAAATGATCGATTTTGTATTTTTGTCGCTGAAGCCAAGGCATAATTGTAGGAATCAGTCTGCTTATAACTATAATGCCTTTCAATTGCATCGAATACGTCTTCTGTCATTGTCAATTTTCGGAGATACTTAACTTGTTCAGACCTTCCGCGTACGGATTTGGAATTCTTAGTTTTTTTATTGTTATAGACCACTTGCAACCTTCTAATCAGCTTTGCATTTGTCAAAGGTAGCCTAGCATATGGCGATTTGAAGTTTGGCTCGATGGAGTACTCAAAACTTCGTTCTCCTGGAGTGTATTGCCCCGATCGTCTGATAATATTAGTATTTACTAATCCATCAAGGTACTTATCCCCCTGTGGAATAAGTTTCTTTAAATACGATTTCTGTATTTGTGCAGGTAGATATTCTCCATTATCATTTTTCCGCTGTCGTGTAGCAACGGCACTTATAGTCTCAAGAAGATAATCCCGTTTGTAGCCACTGATATCGCCCTTTATCTTCTTCTCGATTTCCTCAACGCAGGCCATCACCTTCTCCGGAATGAGCTGAAAGTTTTTAACAGATTGGCAATGCTTTACCACTGTTCTTCATTAAAGTGTTTGAAGTTTTGCAATTGCAGCATTTCGACTTTGAAACGTCCACGCCCAGATTCCGAATGAACTTGATCCAGGATAGCTAATGCACCCAAACCTTTTGTTAATTTTTCGTCTGAAAGTTTCGTAGTGAGTCACAATACCATTAAGAGTAACTTCATAGCAAAAACCTCGATCTGTCTTTTGGACAAGAGAAAAATAATAGGGCTTAACCTCACCGGTACCTTTGAAATTTTCAGGTAATGATCTGGTATATCTTTTTTGCTTTTGGTTATTTGAGGATTTACTTAAGCGTTCCTCAGGAATCTGCAATATTTTCTTTGGCTTCATTACAGATCCTCCTTTGAATTTAAGGGTTTAATTGCTGCCTCGACTTCTGTCCTCTTGTAGTATACACGATTGCCTAATCCATAGGCACGAAGTTTACCACGTTTTGTCCAATTATGAACAGTGCTGAGATCAACTTTGAGAAGATCTTTAACTTCGTTTCTTGTTAGATACTCTGTTGCCTGTTTCGGTTGAAACTCTTTTTTGATTTGTTCGAGATGAACTTTTACACCATCAATTATTGCCTGTTGCAATTCTTTCGGTGTTGTTTGAATAAACTGTAATGATTTTTCCATAGCACTCAATATTTATTTATTGAGTGCAAGATTTTAAAAGGGGTAAACTGTGGTTAGTATCATTTTGTACTATTTTCAGTACAAGTGATTAATAACTGCTTTTTATGTTATTATATTCTTTCTTTCTTTGATTAGGTGTTTTTCTATGTTCAGAATATAGCTGAAGTACCTCTTCCTGTAAATAATTATTATGCTGCAACCATGTTAGGAACTCAACTGGCCTCACTCCATAATGAATTTCACCATCTTCTCTCATTTGCCAATAAATATAGCTATAGTCTTTTACCTTATAATTACTGCGTACAAATTCATTGTTGATATGCTCAAATAGCTTAAAATTATTTTTTGTAAATATTCTAATATGTTTTAGGTCCTTATAGTCTTCGGGTTTCTCTATATCAATTGCTACCTTATCAATTCCATCAGCATTGGGGCCAATATCTTTATTGTCAATTATTTCTTCAGAATTTGTTTTTGAATCTTGTTCTGAAAACTGAATTATTGAACAACATTTTGCCTTTAAAAATTCGATCTTCGCTTTTTGTGTATATTCTATCTTTTGTATGATATCTGGCGTAAGGAAATTCAGGATCAAATTTTCGGGATCAAGACCTATGAATTTAAATTTATAGCAATATGAATTTATTTCAACATCTTCAGGGACGGGATATCCATGGTCAGGATCTATATATACTTTTTCCTTTATTGAAATATAGTTTTCCTGAATTTCCTTTAATTCATTTTGAGCAAAATCTTTATCGTTAGCATCGGGATATTGATTGATAAATTCTTTCTCCCTTTGAGCATAGTGTTGTTCATATGTGTTAAGAGTGCAATATTGCCAGTAATAATCATTTTTATTGCTCTCTGAATAAAGCTGATTAAAAAGAGTATTAAATTCAAGCTGATCATTTAGAATGTCAGTAATATTTCTTTCATTATTATCTGCAAATATCATAGTAGCCAGTAGATTTAACTTTTGTTGTAGTTCTTTTGATATTAGATATTTGTCGTTTTCCATCTTAGAGCAAAATATTTAAGGATTTTTAGTTTGCTGTTTTTATGAGTTCTAATTTGCTTTCTTTTTTATCCTTCATGGCCTCTTTATTCCAGAAGTCCGCAAGTTGAACTGAGAAATCTTTTGCCGGTTTACCAATGTACTCTAAAAATTGTTTTTCGGTACTATGCGCTGTGATGTTTATAAGCAATGCTGTTGGTGTTTCGGCGTAAAAGTTTGTTGCAAAAGACCGACGACAAATGTGAGAGGTTATTAGCTCCCACTTTTCAAAAATACCGAAGTCTTTTCTTTTTGTCTTCTTATTCATCTTACCTCCAAGTATAGCTTCTTTTATTCCAGCTTCTTTTACGACGTCCTTTAAATGAAGATTGAATTTTTGAGCACTTATGTAATCGGGAAATCTCCAATTTCTTTTTTCAAGGATTGGCTTAATCTTGTCGTGTATTGGAATAGCTACCTCCTTTTTTGTTTTCTTTTGTGTTAGGACAATCATTTTGTAACCTCCGAGTATCTGGATATTATCCTCTGTTAATGTAAGTAGATCTGAAACGCGTTGACCAGTATAACATCCGATGATTAACCAATCTCGTGCATTATTTAATGCATTTCGGCCATAGTCTTTATTTTGAATTGTGTCTAATTCTTCAAAACTTAGAAAGGGGTGATTTGTGGATTCGGTGAAACCCTTAATCTCTAAAAGTTGCGTGTGTGTTTCGATTTCATTTATTCTGGCATCCAGGCACACTGTTTTAACACATTTAATATAGCGGCCTACGGTAGAAACAGAAAGTTTATCTACATCTTTAAGGTATTTGATGAAGTCATTTCTGAACCTTAGGTTTACATCTCGTACCTGATATTGTTTCTTGTTCTGTTCCTCGAATTTAGCAATCTTCTTTTTTACTGTTCGGTACTTTTTTGTCGTTCTTTCTGTTACTCCCTGGGTGTTGTTTCGTTGTGTTTTAAATGGTAGGTTGTCGATAAAGTATTGAAAGTAGTTGACAAGAAGATTGAGGTCCGTGTCTTGTTTTCTGTTTTGAATGTCATCAATTTGTTTCTGTACCCAATCACCATTTATATTGAAGCCTGAGGATATTGCATCGTTCAGGTTTTCCTTCAATCGTGAAGAAAGTAAATTTAATTTTCTTTCAATATCGCCTCTTCGTTTCTTCTGTTCTTCATCACCTCCATTTTTAGGCATACCTGTTGTGGCACTCCAGTCATTAGTGTTAATTACATATCCGGTTTTTCGTTTAAAAACCTTTTTACGATCGATTGACAAACGCAAATAGATATTGGCTGGAGAATTTGTGCTTTGAATTAGAAATTTGATTGATGCCATTATGTCCTCTTGTTTATGTAGGTAGTGTATTGCAAATATATAAATTTAGTCAACGCTTAGTCAACCAGATTGCAATATCATACTATTATATACTATTTTATTCAATTGGCTCTCTTCCTTTTGTTTGGCTAAAAGAGTTGAAAATAGGGATATATACAGGGTTTTTTAATATTTTTGAAGAGCTATAAAAATGATAGTTGTGATTCCCGTCGGGACTACAAAGGTCGCTGATTTTCAGTGGCCTTTTATTTTAATCAACCATGCATAAACACCGGTTTGGTAGTTTTGGCCAGTGCCAGCAGTTCTTTTGTCTCCTCTTCATCAATCGGGTTAAAATCCTGCATAAACTCCAGCGCTTTTAAAAACAGGGTGTATTCGCCCGGAGGAATAGCTGCCGTTACTTTTTTCGAAAGGGTATAACGAAGTGCCAGTTTCATTACTTTTTCGTCGTCGATGGGTTTGTACCAACAATTTTTAAAGATCAGGTCTTCCTTTTTGCCAAACGTGGTAAGTGCCATGGCTTTTAAAGCCAGAATCCCGATGCCTTGTTTTTCTGCTTCGGCATAAACCTGGGGGCCAAAGTCGCCGGCATTCCAGCAGGCAAAATTAATGGGGAAAAGTATCGAATCGAAATCAAAGTTTTTTAACGCAAATAAAGCCGCCTTAACCGAATGTGCCGAAAACCCAATATGTTTTATTTTTCCGTCTCTTTTGGCTTTTACCAGGGTTTCCAGCGCACCTTTTTTACCAAAAGCGGTTTGTACTTCTTCATCAGTAGTTAGCTCGTGCAGTTGGTATAAGTCGAAATAATCGGTTTGTAGTTTTCGTAGCGAGTTATCGAGGTCTTTTTGTGCTCCGGCAGCATCGCGTTGCCGGGTTTTGCAAGCCAGAAAGGTATTTTTTCGGTAGGGTTTAAGTGCCGGCCCCAAGCGTTCTTCGGCGTTTCCGTATTTGGGTGCCACATCGAAATAGTTTACACCTAAATCAAAAGCTTTGGCCACCAATTCGTTTGCAAATTCCTGCGGATTATCGTTCAGCATAATGCCTCCAAACCCGATTATCGACAACTCTTCATTCGTTTTTCCCAATTTACGTTTGGGAATGGAATAATCTGCCGGGAAATCTTTACCAAATGCTTTTATTGCGGAAATATGAGTTGCCATGATTTTGGTTTTTATAGATGAGAATTAGTATCAAAGCTACAAATTTTTCTGGAGCATATAAAAGAAGTAGACTGGCTACTGCATTAGAAAACAGAGAATTGAAATGCCTGCAAAAGAAATTGTGAAGGCAGAAAATGTAAAAAAATCTAAAAAAATAGAAAAATATCAATCATTGTTTTGATAACTAAATACTTTTTTGTTCATTTGTATTGTCGTGCGTTCAGCACGATGTGTGTTTGGGGGTTAACATTAGTAAAAGGGCAGTTGTTGAACTGCCCTTTCTTCGTTTATATACACTCCTGTTTCAATAAAAGCTCTACCAATTATCCTTGTTGTTTTTTATAATGAATGCATTGTTAAATAGCAGGTTCTTAGTTGTTTAGCGAGAAATAATTATTCTTTTCTATACGTGTTTAGACTTATTTATTGTACCTTGTAAGGGTTAAACTTAATGTGCTGTATATAGATTTTAGCAAGCATTAAGAGAAACACATTCAAGATAGGCCGGTTATTGAACCGGCCTTTGTTTTAATAAAATACTAATAAACCTTTTGTTTGTTTTCAGGTTGTAGATAGAAATTTTAAGCGGACAAAATGTGTCGATTATATCCTTTTCTAATCATATTGTTTATTGTTTCTGTTGCCTGTAATTCAAAAAAAGAACCAAAAACAGCACCCGATGTGGCTAAGGAAGAGTTATCGTGTTGTAATGTAAATTCCAAATCGCGGTTTTTGGTGCAGCCCGATTCGTCAGAGATAATTCCACAAACTTCCGGGACGGAGGGAATGGTTTTTATTAAAGGGGGGCCTTTTGAAATGGGTGCCGACAACGATCAGGCCCGACCTGATGAATATCCGAAGCACGCGGTAGAAGTAAAAAATTTTTGGATGGATGAGCATGAAGTAACCAACGCGCAATTCAAAAAATTTGTGGATGAAACCGGCTACATCACTGAAGCTGAAAAGGATATTGATTGGGAAGTGATGAAAACACAGGTCCCGCCGGGTACTGCCAGGCCTCCGGCAGAAATGTTAAAAGCAGGATCGATGGTTTTTACGCCGCCATCGCAGGCAGTTCCCCTAAACGATATTTCTCAGTGGTGGTCGTGGGTGGTTGGTGCCAACTGGAAACATCCTGAAGGGCCTGAAAGTACGATCTTTGGTCGCGAGAATCATCCGGTAGTTCATATTTGCTGGAATGATGCAGTTGCATACTGTAAATGGGCAGGAAAACGATTACCAACCGAGGCCGAGTGGGAATTTGCTGCGCGCGGCGGACTGGAAAACAATATTTATCCGTGGGGAAACGAACACATTGAAGACGGCTCGCCAAAAGCCAATTCATGGAACGGACACTTTCCGAACATCAATACCCAGAGAGACGGACATTTTGCTACAGCTCCGGTAAAGTCGTATGCCCCAAATTCTTATGGTTTATACGATATGGCCGGCAATGTGTGGGAATGGACAGCCGATTGGTACGACCAGGACTACTACAAAAGTCTGCCAACCGATGAAGTTACGGTCGATCCGAAAGGACCAGAGAAAAGTAATGATGCAAGAAATCCTTACGATAAACGAAAAACCATTCGGGGTGGATCATTTTTGTGTAACGACAGTTATTGCTCAAGCTACCGGGTGGCAGCCCGCATGCCCGGCGAAATTAATACAGGCATTAGCCACACCGGATTCAGGTGTGTAATAGACTAACAGTTCGGCACACGAATCAAGTAGCTGAGACAAAGGTGCTATTTATCGGTTTTAATAACTGAGCTACTGTCAATTCAACTCCCCCAAAGCAGCCAGTCATAATGATTGGACTAAAACGACCACTTTTTGCAGAAAAGCAAAAAAACATTGCGGATTAAGGATCGGTTTTGAACGTTTCCTCGCTCAGGAAGAGTTTTTAATGATGAATTATTGCAGAAAATATGCGGGATGCTAAATCCGGTTTAAGCTCGCTATGTTTTTGTAAGGGTTCTAATCATTTCGGAACGTTCCACAATCATTCTGACCTTGTCCATCATAGATCTGACCCAATCCAAAATCATTATCCCATGCGAAATATCTATTACGGAACGCTCCAGAATCATTCTGACCCGTTCCAAAATCATTCTGACCCTGGTCATAATAGATATGACCCACTCCCTAATCGTTATCCCATAGGAAATATCTATTATGGAGCACTCCGGAACTATTCTGACCCGATAAGTTTCAGTCATTTTCAACTTTAGTCTGCAAAGAAACAATATGCCCATCGTTTCGTATAGTTTCAATACGGTTGTATAAGCCAGATTCCAATATACAGGTACTCTTAAAATTTCGTTTAAGAGTAGTTATTAACTTAAATGAATTGTTATGAAAAAGAAGTGGAAGATTATGGAGTATTCTTGTGTCGCCGTGTTTGGTGTATTCATTTTGGGAGTTCTGTTTTCCGGTTGTAATGTAACCGGAGAAGACACTCCGATATTAGATGAAGATTCACAGGTAGCTCTGAAAAGCATGTCTTATCTCCCTGAATTCCCTGGAGCCTGGGAATTTGTTCCCGGTTTTACAAACGAATTTGTTGCTTTTGAAACCGGAAAAGTTTTTGTGTATGAAGGCGAAACTGAAGATGGAATGGAAACCATTAAGGTAACGGTAACAGACCGTACAAAAGAAATAAAGGGAGTAATGACAACCGTTGTTACCGATACGGTTTGGCTCGATGGTGAACTTATGGAAGCAACCGACGACTGGTTTGCAGAAGATAATGAAGGAAATGTGTGGTATTTTGGCGAGTACAGCGAAGAATGGGATGATGAAGAAGAAGAATGGAGCACCGAAGGTTCGTGGGAAGCGGGAGTAGATGGTGCATTACCGGGGATGTTGATGCCTGCCCATCCTAAAATGGGGATGAAATACCAGCAGGAATTTTACGAAGACGAAGCAGAAGATATGGCCATGGTTATTAATCTGAACAAAACCGTTGAGATTGAATACGATACTTTTGAAGGATGTTTGGAAACCATGGAATGGACTCCACTTGAGCCCGGAGGACGTGAGCACAAGTTTTACGCACCTGGCGTAGGTATGGTTTTGGAACTGCAACCGAAAGGAGGGAGGATAATGATTGAATTAGTGAGTATTGAGATGCCTTAAAATTTGCAGCAAGTTAGTATCTGCAAAATTGCCTGACTATTTACAGTCAGGCAATTTTGGTCTGATAAAAAATACCACCTCAAACCAAGCGATATTTTTATAGTTCAAATAAATGTTTTAGCTCCTTAGCGTACGTAGCTTGTGTACCAACGGATCGTCTTTACCCAGTAACCCCTCAATCAGGCTTACCACTGCCGATGCATCTTTGTAGGCATCGTCGAGTTTTTCGTTGGCTACTTTTGTGGCTGCCATAGCTTCGGCCTGAATTTCTTTTTGCCGGCCTTCGGCACTGTTGGCTTCATCTCTTTTGGTTTGTAACTGTGTTAAACGGTTGGCAGGGTCGAAACCTACATCGGTTAAACGACTGGTGTTTTGTTCTGTAATTACATAAACTTGCGTAACATAATCGCGTTTTTCTTTTTCGTTTTGCGATCCCATAACTAAATTTGTTTTTGTGAATAATTTATTTATTTGCCTGGGTCACCCAATAGCTTGTCAGGGCAAGGGTGGCCCATTTTTTAGTATAGCTTGAATGGTATTATTTGTCTGTTTTCGGGTTCATTTCTAATAAGATTCCTGTAATCTGAGTTCGGTTTTTATTCTGTTTTCAATTAACAGTATGTAAGTTAAGATCTTACACATAAAAATCAAAATATTCCGTGAAGTATTTGAGTTTGTTGTGAATTTTTGCTCAAAAACCTCCGCTAAATAAAAGAAAGGATCAAAATATAGCACCAAAACAGCCTATTTTGTATTAAATACCTCCAAAACATTTGGTGCAACCGGGAAAAATTTCCGAACTTACTACTCCGATGAAACACAAGTACACAACAATTACAAATATCAAATGAAACAAAAAATTAAAGTTATTTCCGCAATTATTGTTTCGGCAATAGTGTTAATGGCTTGTAATTCAGTCATTACCTTTCCCCCGGTGTCGCAAACACCAACCAACAATCATAATCAGGGGCAGTTTGTTTGGCACGATCTGGCAACCTATGATCCGCTAAGCGCCAAAGATTTTTACGCCGATGTTTTTGGATGGGAATTTGAAAGCCTTGGTGCCGGCGAAAACATGTATTATGTTATAAAAAATGATGGTGTAGCCATTGGCGGCCTGTTTAAATTAGCCGATGAATATGGCAAAGCAGCCGAGTGGATTGGCTCAATGTCGGTTCCGGATGTTGATGCTGCACTGCAATATAATCAGGCAGCAGGCGGTAAAACCATTTTCAAAAAAGCAGCTTTTAAAGGACGTGGCGAAACCGCTTTGGTGCAAGATCCGCAAGGTGCATTCATAGCTTTTCTGAATTCGGAAAGCGGTGATCCAAATCCTCGACGTGCCGGGAATATCAGCATGAATTCGTGGCTTTGGAATGAGTTGTGGACCAACGACCTGGAGGGGTCAATAGAATTTTACAAAGGATTAACCGGTGCCGAATCACAGGAAGTTGAAGCTGCCAAAGTGCCGTACTATTTATTTAGCAACGATGGGAATACCTTCTCCGGAGCCATTGGAAATCCTGTTGAAGGTGCCCGAAGCGCTTGGATGCCCTACATTAAAGTGAAAGATGTAAATGCCACAGTGGAGAAAGCCAAAGCTGCAGGAGCTCATGTAATGATGGAACCTACATCATCAATTCGTAAAGGAACCGTTGCCGTACTTATGGATCCAACGGGAGCACAGTTTACAATACAACAATGGATTTTAAGATAAGCGTCATGAAGAGAAAAATAAAATTAATAATCGTTTTAGTGATTTTGGCAGCCGGATTTACCTTGTCAGCTTGCTTAAACATGCGTTGGGGAGCCAATGCCGGTGTTGATGTTCGCTTTGGCCCGCATGGCCCGAAACTTGATCCTCACGTCAGTCTTGATATGTACAGTGGAGGCCGGTTATAAGAAACTGTTTAACGTTAAAACTCAAGAAATGAAAAATATATTAATAGTTGGAATTATTCTACTTTTTGCTGCTTGTAATCCGGGCGAAAAAGCAGCTATTTATTGGGTGAATAGTTATCGTGTCGACTGTGTTGGAGTAGGCCCGATGAAATGTATGTTGGTTCAAAAAGGTGAAACTCCTGAACCCGGTAAATGGACCAACTTCTATTCAAAGATTGAAGGTTTTGAATACGAACCCGGATTTATTTACAAGCTGAAAGTAAAAGAGGAACAGCTTGAAAATGTTCCTGCCGATGCTTCGTCGATTAATTATACTTTGGTGGAAGTGCTGGAGAAAAAAGAAGATACCAAACTTGCTTTGGATGGAAGCTGGGAGGCCCTTAAAATAAATGGATCGGTGATTAAATTACCACGGTCGCGTGGTGCCGGAGTGCTACCCAATTTGCAAATTAATATTCGCGACATGCAAATAAGCGGCATCGATAACTGCAACAATTTCACCGGACAAATTATAGCAATTAATGGAAATACCATTGAGTTGGGTGCCATAGCCGGTACACAGAAAATGTGCCCTGACATGAGCATTTCAAAAGCGTTTAACGAAGCGCTACTTGCTGTAAAAAAGTATGAGTTGAAAGAAAACAGCTTGGTATTTACCGATGAATCGGGCACCGAGTTGTTGGAGTTTACCAAAGCCACCGAAGCAAAAGTTTTGCTGAATGACATTTGGGTAGCCGAAATTGTTGATGGAGAAACAGTAGCCGATGCAGATAAAGCACCACGACTTGAAATTAACAGTGCCGAAATGAAAGCAATGGGAAGCGATGGGTGCAATAATTTTACCGGGGCTATAGCAACATTAACCAACAACGAGCTGGTATTTGGCCCGCTGGCCGGCACCCGAAAAATGTGTCCCGACATGACCTTTGCCGATAAATTCAATAAAGTAATTCCACAGGTTCGTAGTTATAAAATTGCGAATATGAAACTTACGCTGCTCGACGAAAAGGGCGAAGTTTTGCTGGTATTAAAAAAAGTGGATTAAAGAGTATGATTTCGTAAATTGTAGATCAGTAGTGAACAATGTATAACCAAAACAGATATTAAAATGGAAAAAAAAGTAGTATTTATAATTGCGATTATTATCGCTTTTGCCGTTCAATCGATGGCACAACCCGGCGACGACTGGATTAAACTGGGCGAAAAAAATGTGGCTTTTAAAGCAGATAAAGACAAAGTTACCTTAACCGGAAAAGAACGTAATGTCTCTAAAATTAAAATTACCTGTGTTCAGGGAGCGGTAAAAATCAAAAAGATTCATGTAAAAATGTCAGATGGCGAGAAGAAAGAAATCGACCCGGCTGCCGGAGTGCTTAATAAGGGAATGTCGACCATGAATTTTGATTTGCCCGGAAAAGACAATAAACTAACCGACCTGGAATTGGAATACGATTCGATGGGAACCATTGTAACCAATAAGCGTGCAAAGGTGGAGATTTGGGGCAAAAAACGTAAGGAGGATAAAAAGAAGGACTAGTATTATGCTCTTAGGAATTATGAATTTCGGAGTGGATTAAATTAGTGCTAAAACCTACGAAAAATTCTATACCTGAATTGAGAATATAAATGTTATTGACAACAAATATTAAAAATATGTATCGATTTGCTCGTGTATTATTTCTGGCTATGGTTACGCTTTGTCCGTTTCTTGTTACCGGGCAGGATGAAGCTAAAAACGAAGCTGCGGAATTGGCAAAAAAGCTGTCAAATCCGATTGCCAGCCTTATCAGTCTTCCGCTACAAAATAACCTGGATGTGGGAATTGGCGAATTTAACGGATCCAGAAATACCTTAAATATTCAGCCGGTAATCCCCGTGTCTCTTTCTGAAAATCTTAATCTGATAACGCGCGTTATTTTGCCGGTGTATACCCAATACGACATCAGTGGAGAAGGTACCAGCCAAAGTGGGATTGGCGATGCGGTAATTAGTGGTTTTATCAGCCCAAAAGTGTCAAAAATAACCTGGGGAGTGGGGCCTGTTCTTCTGCTTCCAACCGGAGGAGATGCATTTTCGGCTGACAAATTTGGGATTGGGCCTACTGCTGTGGCACTTTATCAAACCAACGGAATGACGTTTGGCGGATTGGTAAACCAGATTTGGAGTCTGGATGAAAACAACACGGTTAGCAATATGTTCCTTCAGCCATTTTTTACCTATAACTGGAAATCGGGTGCCGGTATTGGCGCTAACCTGGAACTCACCCAAAACTGGAAAGCCGAAACTACCAATGTGTGGCTGAACCCTGTAGTTAGTGCAGTTACTTCCATGGGAAAACAGAAAGTGCAGTTTGCTATTGGTCCGAGATTTAATCTTGCCGCGCCCGACCATGCCAAATCGAAATTTGGTGTACGTTCTGTACTTGTATTTTTATTTCCAAAATAGAAAAATATTGAATTATGAAACGTAAATGGATAGTTGCAGCTCTTATTAGTCTGTTATTTTCAGCTTGTGTTCCAACAATGAAATACACCTGGACAAAAGAGAATTACACCGCAAAAAGTTTTGATAATATTTTGGTTTTGGCCATTTCTCAAAACCTGGAAGCCCGGACAGTTTTTGAAAACACCATTGTGAAAGCTTTGCAGGAAGAAGGATTTCAGGCAGAGAACAGTTTGAAATTATTTCCGCCTGTTGTTAGTATCGACAAACTAAGCGAGGAGGGAATCGAGTCGAAGATCAAAGCATCCGATTACGACGCTGTAATTGTATCGAGCCTTGTGGATGTGCAATCGCAGGAAGTTTATGAGTACGACAGTTTCTATCGCCCCTATCCTTATTTTTTTCCACGGCACATTTATTACGGTTATGGTTATGTTTACCGCCCGGGTTATTACCGGCAGGAAACTTCTTTTGTAATTGAATCGCGTTTGTTCGATACGGCTGCAACAACAAAAGAAAATGCCATTATCTGGTCGGGACAATCCGAATTAATCGATCCTGTTTCGTACGAATCAGGAGCAAAAGATCATGCCTATTCAATGGTGAAAACCTTGTTAAAATCAGGAGTTTTAAAACAATAATCGTCAAACGAATTAAATTAATTTTTAATCGGGTTTAGCCACTCCGATCGGAACATTTACTTTTAAAAGCAAGGAGTGATGAAGACTTGATGAGCGGTTTTTGAACACATCGGTCAGTCCCTGGTAGTAGCGAACTCCAATGCTCCAGCCTGTACCGCGAAAAAGTTTGTACCCGGCACCAACGGCAACGCCGGCATTAAACCAGTTCAGCAAGTCTTTATTATAGTCTTTTATTCTGATGTCTTTGTTGTCTTCGTCCGACGAAAAGGCTACCCATCCTTTGTACAACCAACCCACTTGAGGGCCGGCTTCCACGTAAATGTGGTTATCGAATTTGTAGTTGGCCAAAACCGGCACCATAAAAGCATTCACCTTTTGGTTGTATCTGCCTTCCACATTGTATGTCTCTGCTTCCAGAAATTCTAGATCAGAAGCCGAAAGATTACGCATTCCAAGGTTCGAAATGCCCTGAAATCCGGTGTGCAGAAACCAGCTGTCTTTCACTCTTATATCGAAATACATTCCAAGGTTAAAGGCACGGAGGTTTCCGGTGTTATCAAATCCGTTAACGTTCGTGAAGTCTAATCCTCCTTCAAGTCCAAACTCAATGTTAGGAGAGTTTAACTTGTCGCCCAGCAGCAAAGAAATGATTATCTGTGCGCCTGATAGGTTAGCCAGCAGAAGAAATGTGCTTATGATCAGTATTCTCTTCATTTATCAGTTTTACAAACGATTTGTCCTGAATTAAACAAGTGTATACAAGATAGGAATAAAACCAATGATGGGCAATGCCTTGTGAACAGTAAAAAGAACATTTGTTTAAGGGGTATGCGGGTAATTTTATTTGCGATTCAGAATTAAAAGTCCGAACTTTTGTATTGTGATTTTATCAAACATAATCAATTTATTTTTTCATGAGAAAAACCTTTGTTACAATGCTTTTCCTGTTTTCCGGATGGGCACTTTTTGCGCAGAGCATTGAAGTAACACCAATTTTCGGCTATTCAATTGCCGGGAAAGTACAAAATTACGGGCGTTACTTCGATGTAAAAAACGATGCACTTTACGGTGGTTTATTCAGTGTGCAGTTTGATGATATGATGTATGCCGAATTGAGTTACGAACGAAGCGATACAAAAGGAAATACTTTTTTGAACACGGTTGATATGGCCGTTGAGCACTACCAGGTTGGTATGCTTCGCGAATTCTCGGCCGGAACAGTAGTGCCGTTTGCCAAAGTAAGTTTTGGTACATCGCGTTATGTGCAAACGTCGGGTGGCGACGAGCGCACATGGCTTTTCTCCGGAGGAATCGGGGCAGGTGCCAAGGTATTTCTTTCCGACAGGGTTGGCCTGCGCTTGTTTACCAACCTGATGTTGCCACTTGAATTTGATGGCGCCGGGTTTTGGTGTGGAATCGGAACAGGTGGGAGTGGATGTTCCGGTGGAGTAAGTTTTAACGTGCCCATAGTACATTGGGATTTAGGCGCCGGGTTAATTATTCGTTTACAAGACTAGAAACAAATTAATTTATACTATGAAGACTTTACGGTTTATTTGCCTTTTACTGGCTACGCTTACCGCTTTTACGGCAAACAGCAAAGAAAAGCTTGTTTGGCCGCGCGAAATTGAGGCCTCAGGAAATGTAATTACGCTTTACCAGCCACAACTCGAGTCGCTGAACGGAAACATGCTCGATGGCCGGATGGCTGTTTCGATTAATACGAAAGACGACGAAATGATTTTTGGTGCCTTGTGGTTTAGCGCAACGCTTTTAACCGATATGGAAAACCGGACAGCCGACCTGGTAAAACTGGAAATTCCGATGGTAAAATTCCCTGATGTGGAAGATGAATCAAAACTGGAAAAGCTTAAGGAATTGGTTATCGCAGATTTGGAAGCTCTGGATGTGCAAATGTCGCTCGATCGTATTTTGGCCGACCTCGAAAATGAGGAAAACCTGGAATTGTTGAATGACCAACTCAACAACAATCCGCCCGAAATTTATTATCGCTCGTCGCCATCGGTGTTGGTGATTATCGATGGTGATCCGATTATGAAAACGGTGGAAAACTCAAGCCTGGAATATGTGCAGAATACACCTTTCCTGATTCTGAAACGGAAATCGGATTATTTTCTGAAAGGTGGAGATTATTGGTTTACGGCCTCTGATGTGTTGAGCAAAGATTGGAAACAAACCAAGTCGGTTCCGAAAGAGGTGAAAAAGGTGGCCGATAAAATGATGGAGAAAGAGAAAGAACCGGAAGTTGAAGGAAGCGATGCGATTCCGGAGATCATTGTTAGTTCGGTACCTGCCGAGCTCATCAGTTCTGACGGTAAACTGGAGTACGAAACCATAAAAGGCACATCGCTGCTGTACGTGAAAAACTCGGAAAACGATATCATAATGGACATCAATTCGCAGAATCATTTTGTGTTGCTGAATGGAAGGTGGTTTAGCTCAAAAACACTGGCCGATGGCGATTGGGCATTTGTAGAGCCGAATGATCTGCCCGAAGATTTTGCTAAAATTCCGGAAGATGAGTCGATTGCGACAGTAAGAGCCAGTGTGCCGGGAACACCCGAGGCAAAAGAGGCAAAATACGAACAGCAAATGCCGCAAACTGCAGTAGTTGATCGTAAAACAGCAACGGTTACTGTGGAATATGATGGTGATCCTAAATTTGAGAAAATTGAAGACTCAGAAGTGGAATATGCTATAAACACGGCAAGCACAGTATTGCGCATTAAAGGAAAATATTATTGTGTCGACGATGGAATCTGGTTCGAATCAACAAAAGCAAGCGGCCCGTGGATTGTTAGCGATTCGCGTCCTGTAGAGGTGGATGAAATTCCGCCAAGCGCCCCGGTTTACAACGTAAAATATGTGTATATCTACGATTCAACGCCCGATGTGGTTTATGTAGGTTACACACCAGGATATTGCCACTCGTATTGGTACAATGGCTGCGTTTTTTACGGAACCGGTTATTACTACCGCCCATGGTATGGCAGTTACTATTATCCGCGCCCGTGGACCTTTGGTTTTGGTGTACACTACAATCCGTACACAGGTTGGGGCTTTAATGTAGGATTCAGCTACGGATGGTTTCATATGAATTATTACGGTGGAGGTTATGGCTGGTGGGGGCCGGCAGGTTATCGTCACGGATACCGCCATGGCTATCATCACGGGTATCATCATGGCTACCGCGATGGCTATTTGCGGGGTTACGCAGGTGGTTATGCCAACGGCCGGTACAACTCGCGAAACATTTATAACCGCAGAGACCGTGGAATAAGAAGTACAAGCGATGTGCGAAATACAAATCTGCCCAACCGCAGAGACAATGTTTCTTCGCGCCCGTCATCTCGCCCGAACAATGTTTATACCGACCGCGATGGAAACATCATGCGTCGTGATAACAACGGCAACTGGCAGCAGGAGAATAAGCGGCCAAGCACACGTCCCGATCTGCCAAACAAATCGGGAAATACCAATGCAACGCGTCCAAGCACACGCCCAACTCAACCAACGCAGCGCCCGTCGACCCGGCCAACTCAGCCAACGCAAAGGCCAGCAACAAGACCAACGCAACCCACTCAGCGTCCGTCGGCAAGGCCATCAACGCGACCAAATACTTTAGAGCGTGATTTTAACAGCCGAAACAGGGGTACAACCCGGTATAATAATTTTAGGAATACCCGACCGACAACTACTCCGCGAAGCCGCCCAATGCCAACACGAGGTGGTGGAATGAGACGATGAGGCATAAAAAAGAGCAGATATTTTTGATATCTGCTCTTTTTTCGTTTTGTCTCGACTCTATTAGCGCGAAACCACTTTCTTGTTAATCAGTTGTTTGGTAACAAGGTAGGCCAAAGCTTTTGCCTCGTCTTCAACCGATTTAATATTGGTAGATTTTGATTGAGCGCGGTAAATCAATTTTTCCGACTCAACATCGTACAGGTTACATTCAATAAAATAGGTAGCATTGTCGGTATAGTAGCCCGAGTTGTAAATAGTTCCGAGCGAGTAGGCATAATAATCGTGGTACATTCCGCTTATCCCGTAGGGTGTACCATAGTAACCGGTTCCGCCAACGGCAATATTCCGGTCGTTCACCCATCTTTTTTCATGCGTTATATCAAAAAGGGTAACAATCATCAGGGCATCAATATTGTTTTCTTTCACTTTGGTTACCACCGATTTTCTAACAGCTTCCGAGTCTTTTAACAGCTCTTCGCCCTGGCTTATACGCGCTGCCAACGGAAATACATCAACGGTTGACATGCCGTTTAATCCTTTTTCTTTTAACTGATCAACTATGGCGTGTTCGGTAACATACCGGTTCGACGAATTGGGGAAAAGAACCGTTACACCAATATTGTCGTAGTGTTTTGGCGTACTGTCTTTGTCCGACCATGAATTGATGAGTTTGGTTGATGCGCAACTGGTAAGTAGAAAACCTACGGCGATTAGAAGATAACTTAATTGTTTCATTGTAACTAAATGTGTTGTTGTTATGTACAATATAACAAAATTTATCAAGAGTGGTTGTAATGATGAGTGAAGAGAAATGGTAAACAGCAGCTCTTATTTCAACAAAATAACTGAATGACATTATCTTTGCTTAATCACGGTGTTGTAAATCAGCGAATTAAATACCTTATATTTGAACTAAACAGACAGCAATGAAGCGTTTAATATTTAGTCTGGTTTTATTATTGCTCCTGAATTGTACTTATGCGCAGCAAACTGCCGACAGTGCACTTTTTTATCCGGTTGCTGATACGCTTACCGATATTCGTTTTTTTGATAATGAAGAAGCACTAACCATTACCTTAAAATACGATATCTCATCATTTATCAGAACAAAAGCCAAAGGAGCGTATTTTCCGGCCGAGCTTATCATTCATCCAACCGACAGCACCTCGATTGTGAAAAATATAAGACTGAAAGCACGTGGCAATTTTCGTCGGGGGCATTGTTTTTTTCCGCCGATTTACCTGAACTTTAAAACCGACCCCATTGAGCAAACCGAGTTAGCCGGAATTAAAAAAATAAAAATGGTAACTCATTGTTCTGCCTCAAAAGCCTACCGGGCTTATGTTTTGCGCGAGTTTCTGGCCTACAAAGTCTATACTATTTTAACCGAAAACAGCTTTCGGGTGAGGTTGTTGAATATTCATTACATCGATACCGGAAAGAAAGAACGCCACTATGAGCAAATTGGTTTTTTGATTGAGCCGATGGATTTGTTAACCAAACGACTGAGTGCGGTTGAAGTTCGCCAGGAGATCATGCTGGGGAAGAACCTGTTACCCGAAGAAAGTACATTCGTGGCTCTGTTCGAGTATTTCCTGGGAAATACCGACTGGCGTTTTAACGGTGGGCATAACATGAAATACATCAAGTTGTCGGAGCTTTTAAAACCCTATCCCGTTCCGGTTCCCTATGATTTCGATCACGCAGGATTTGTGAATACCAGTTACGCAATGTCGCAGACATGGAGCAGCGCCAGGAAAGTTACCGATCGCGATTTCCTTGGCTACTGCCAGGAAAACGAGGACGTTTACCGGGAGGCAATCGATTTATTTAATGCTAAAAAGGATGAGATAATAAATACCATCGAAACTTTTGAGTACCTCGACGTTAAGGATAAGAAGCATATATTATCGTTTGTTAATGAGTTTTTCGTTTTGGCTGAACGACCTCAGGACCTGATTTGGAAGCTGAAAAATGAATGCAGAGATATTGATTTTTAAAACTTACAGAGAATGACAGAGCAACAACTTATGCATATTACTGGAGAACCCTGGACTGAGTTTCTTATCCGGCTGGCAATAAATATTGTTTCCATTTTCTTTCTTATCAGGGTGGTTTACTACCCCAAAAACAGCCGGATTAAATACCTTTTCACTTTTTTCCTCATGGGAATGATGATCTTCCTGATCGCATCAATCCTTGATCGGGTGAGTTTAGATATGGGATTTGCACTCGGGTTGTTCGCCATATTTGGCATTATTCGCTACCGCTCGCCTTCTATCGATTTGAAAGAAATGACCTACCTGTTCCTGGTTATTGGTGTTTCCATAATAAACGCCTTACTCGAATTTAATATGCAAACCCTTTTCGGGCTTATACTTGCCAACCTGTTGATAAACGTTTCGGCGCTGCTAATGGAATATTATAAACCCCGGGCTTATGCGCTAAAACGGGCTTTGGTTTTTACTCCATCCGATTTTTCGGTGCTTAATGATAACCAGAGTTTGCTGGAAGAGATCAGGCAAAATACAGGTATTGATGTGTTACGGGTTGAACTGGATAAAATTAATAAAACCAGAAACGAAGTTACTGTTTGGATCTACTTTCACGAAAATAACCCCGAAAGGGTTGTTGAAAACCCTGGAGAAGGTTTGCCGTCGGCCGAATCGCCCACAATTTGGGAGAGCAACGATACCAGCAGTTATTAAATCAGCGTAGTTGCAGAGGCTGTTTTTTGGTGGGAATGATTTGTCAATCAATTGACTTGGTCCCCTGGTGGGGATATTTTCACCCATTCGGGGAAGTTGGGAGAGGTGAAATTATGTAACCGGTCTTCAATAAAAAAGGTCCGGGAAAAAACCGAACCTTTCGTATGTATTCAAACTCTTATAAGTCTATTTTAATCCAATTCCGAGGCCTAAGCTAAGGAACGACTGACTGGGGAATTCTCCCGATTTAAAGCCGTAATTGTATTTTAGTTTTACCGAAAGCCAGGCTTTGTAGTTCATATCGTAAAGCATCCCGATTTCGGGAGCAAGGTTAAATAGCCACTTGTCTTCGGTTAAGGTAAATACGCCAACATCGTTTCTGCTTTCGTTGTATGAAGTTCCTAAACCAAAACCAGCATATGGAATGTAATCGCCTTCTCCGCTGAAATATTTCTTTACATTCACCTGAAGCGGAACTATATTGGTGTAACGAAATTGTACAGCAGTAATGGTAAGGTCGTTATGGTAAAATGTTTCTTCCGGAATTTTTTCCCTGAACAAGTTCCAGGCAATGTTAAAACCCACCGATAGCTCTTCATTTAAAAACCGTTCAACTTCAAAATCAACACCACGCGGGCTAATGTTATTGCTGAAATCGGCTGTTCCTCCCATCGGAATCGAAGGCAGATAATTAATAAATATACTTGTTCCTTCCTGCGCTTTTAATGTAATGGTAGCCAAAAGTATAAATGATATAATGATGTATTTCTTCATAATTGCAGGGTTTATTTTTGTAAGTAAGGGCTTTGTTTAAATACCTGGTTAATCTCGTTGGTCAGGCGTTGCTGAAGAAATGTGTCCGATCCGGCCAGAATACCAATAGCAGCACCTTTCCAGGGCATTGGTACTTTAAACGAACTGTCGTCGCCTTCAGGCATCTCTGCGCCGTTCATATCCAACATGTCGATAAACAGTGTTCCAACCGTATATCCTTGCGAAGGATAAGTAGGATATCCTGGCCAAACCGGGTATCCCGGATACCATGGATCGCCGTACCATGGATACCACCAATCCCAGGGGTACCAGTACCACCAATCCCACCAGTAGTAGTAATAAAAGCTTAAATCGGTTTCAAGTACCGAAAGCATTATCGATACATCGGCGTCCATCTCACCGTCGGTGGGGCCGGTAACTTCTGTCCAGCCCATGTCAAGAAAATTTTGCCTAACCAAAGAAACTATAAGGTCGTTTTGCGAGTGGTCGACACTTGCCGATCCTGATTCTTCATCGTTAATATATATGATGGAATCTTCCAGGTAAAAAGTCTGGAGTTGAGAAAAATCCTGCTCTTCATCGTATTGCGTAATGGCAACGTCCAATTCTTCAACGGTGGCATCGTATTCCGGATGACACGAAAAAAGAACAGCCGAAACAAAGAGTAGAAGTGCAAAAATGGGGTAATTTCTATTCATAGTATCGAGTTTAAAATTTTACCTATAATGATAGGGTGTTTACATGTTAATCTTTTGCATTTTTAACATCTGTGGCTTCTAATTGTTCTTTAACGCCATCCAACCATAGCTGCAGGATTTGGTAGCCCAGCGCCAGAACTACTGCGCCAATAAACAAACCGATCATTCCCATCAATAACATGCCGCCAATAGCCCCAATTAAAATAACAAGCATAGGGATATTGAGTCCACGGCCCAGCAACATAGGTTTAAGTACATTGTCGCTTAAGGCTCCCACAACTCCCCAAATGGTAAACAACACTGCGGGGGCCCCGCCAACTGCCGAAAACATGTAAATAATAAGTGGTATGATAATTAGAAATACCGGTATCTGCGCTACTGCAAAGAAAAATGTAACCAGCGTTAATAGTGCTGCCAGAGGTATTTTAAACACAAAAAATGCTGCAGAAATAATGGCTGTTTGTATAACTGCTGTTCCTAAAATACCGGTAACTACACTACTTACGGTTTTCCTTGAGTTATCTACAATCTCAGTACCTTTTTCTTCGCCCACCAAACGATTGAAAAGCTTGTAGATAAAAGGATAGCCCGAAGTTGCATTGGCCAAAAACAGGCCCGAAATAATAATCGACAGCATAAAAACCAGTATGCTTCCCATAAAACTTTTAAAGAAGTTGAGCACCTTGTGTCCTAACGCCTCTATTTGTGGTTTGAATTGTTCGGCTGCCTCCCGAACATCAACAGCAAACTGGTGCCACGAATTGTATATCGATTTCCCAACCAACGGCCATCCTGCAACATTTTCGGGTGGCTCGTTAACTGCCAGGTCGCCTGCTTTTAGGTGCCCCGACAGTTCTTTTACATTCTCGAACAAGTGATCGACAAATGTACCAGCGGGAATGAGCAATAGGGCTAAAAGGACAAGTGTAATTATTGTTGCCGACAATCCGGTTTTACCTTTTAGCAATTTCGATAAACGAAGGTGTAAAGGGTAAAATGCAATTGCAATGATCATTCCCCAGATTACAGGCACCAAAAATGGCTTAAAAATGAGGAAGCAGATTACTACTATTAAGAAAATTAGTGCAGTTTTTACGTAGGTCTCAATGTTCTCTTGTGCAAATGTGTTGGTTGCTTTTTTTATTGACATGATGTAGTTGTATTTAGTTATGTTACATGGTGATTGACTTTTTGCTGAAATAGTATGCTCTATTGTGTATTATCGTGATATCGTAATTAACTTTTGACTAAATTTACGGCATTAAATTAAATTTGTCAAGTGACATCGAAATTGAAAATATCGAATCTTCTGATAAGCTACCGGTGCTTGTTCGAGTGCTGGATCTTGTATGCTTAGAATTTCCCCCAAAAGTTACCCCTGTTTCTTTATTGTTTAATTTAATTTTTTTGAAGTCATGTCTTTAGCAGATGAACTAACCATAAAGACACCCGAGCGCCCGGCTGGCGCTGAAGGTAATTTTTATACACCGCACCCTGATGCCATTGGTCCCGGTATGAACGAACGCATTCAGCGATTGCGTAAACTAAGTGTTGAAACACAGGAGTCGCTGTCGATTGAGCGCGCTTTGATCACCACAAAGTTTTACAAAGAAAACTACGGCAAGTACTCCGAGCCGATGATGCGTGCCCTGAATTTTTTGGAGATTTGTAAGCAAAAAACCATTTACATAGGCGACGATGAATTGATTGTTGCCGAACGTGGCCCGGTTCCGAAATCGGTTCCTACCTTCCCTGAATTAACCTGTCACAGCGTTGAGGATTTTCATGTGTTAAACACACGCGATCAGCAACAGTATACCATTTCGCAGGAAGATATTGATACCTACGAACAGGAAGTAATTCCATACTGGCAGGGCCGAACCATGCGCGAGCGGATTTTTAATCATGTTCCGCAGGAGTGGCAGCGTGCGTACGAAGCAGGTGTGTTTACCGAGTTTATGGAGCAGCGTGCTCCCGGTCATACCGCGCTCGATGGGGCGATCTACAAAAAGGGAATGCTCGATTATAAAAAGGAGATCAACGATCACATCAATCGGCTCGACTTTTTGAATGACCCGGAAGCCACTGAAAAGCTGGAGCAATTAAAAGCCATGGACGTATCGTGCGATGCAGCTATTGTATTTGCCGAGCGCCATGCCGACCTCGCCGAGGAAATGGCAAAAACCGAAAGTAATCCGAAACGTGTTGCCGAACTGAAACGAATAGCAGAAGTGTGTCGTTGGGTACCTGCCAATGCGCCACGAAACGTGTGGGAAGCCATTCAGATGTACTGGTTTGTGCACCTCGGAACCGTTACCGAATTAAACGGTTGGGATGCGATGAACCCGGGCCATTTCGATCAGCACCTTACACCGTTCTACGAAAAGGAACTGGCCGAAGGAACACTGACCCGCGATGAGGCCAAGGAACTGATCAGCTGTTTCTGGATAAAAGTTAATAACCACCCTGCGCCACCAAAAGTAGGTATTACAGCGCGCGAAAGTGGTACATTCAACGACTTCACCAACATTAACATCGGTGGTGTTAAACCGGATGGGACTGATGGCGTAAGCGAGGTGTCGTACATGATGCTGGAAGTTATTGAAGAGCTGCACATTTTGCAGCCTGGTAACTCGGTACACATTGCAAAGGTTACTCCCGATGCGTTTTTACAGGCTGCCGGTAAACTGATCCGCCAGGGACACGGTTACCCTTCGGTGTTTAACCCCGATATGTATATTCAGGAAATGGTGAACCAGGGAAAAACCCTGCAGGATGCACGTGAAGGTGGTTGTAGCGGTTGTATCGAGGTGGGAGCGTTTGGTAAAGAAGCCTATTTGCTGACAGGTTATTTGAACGTTCCGAAGGTTCTGGAGATCACACTGAATAACGGTATCGATCCGCTTACCGGGAAAGTAGCCGGTATTGAAACCGGCGATCCACGCAGCTTTAAAAGCTACGAAGAGCTGTACGAAGCTTTCCTCAAGCAGCTGAACTTTGTGGTTGACCAAAAAATTCGCGTAAGCAACTACATCGACCAGATGTTTGCCAAATATGCACCGGCGCCCTTCCTTTCGGTGGTGATTGAAGATTGCATCTCGAAAGGAAAAGACTACTACAACGGTGGACCGCGCTACAACACCAACTACATTCAGTGTACCGGTTTGGCTACGGTAACCGACAGTCTTTCGGTGCTGAAAAAGCATGTTTTCGAAGACAAGACTTTTCCGATGGATACCCTACTGGATGCAGTAGCCAAAAACTTTGAAGGCGAAGAAGTGTTGCGTCAGCGAATTCTGAACCGCACGCCGTTCTTTGGCAACGACGATGAATATGCCGATACCATTGCCGTACAGGTGTACAACGACTTGCTGGCTGCCATTGAAGGCAAACCAAATACCAAAGGAGAAGTATTTCATTTAAATATGCTTTCAACCACCTGCCACGTGTATTTTGGGCTGGTGCTGGGAGCTACACCAAACGGACGATTTGCCGGTAAATCGATTTCTGATGGTACATCGCCATCGCACGGTTGCGATACACACGGACCAACAAACGTGATCCGCTCGCTGGGGAAACTCGATCAGTCGAAATCGGGAGGTACCTTGCTGAACTTACGTTTTGTGCCGAGTTTGCTAAAACGCGACAAAGACGTGGAGAAACTGGGGCACCTTATCCGCAGTTATTTCTCGTTGGGAGGTCACCACATTCAGTTTAATATTGTTGATACAGCAACGCTTTTGGCGGCACAGGCTTGTCCCGAAGATTACAAAGACCTGCTGGTGCGTATGGCCGGTTACAGCGATTATTTTAACGATATGAATGCCGATCTGCAACAGGAAGTAATTGACCGTACACAGAATGAGGTGCTATAATGAAGCAAGTGAGGATAAAGTTATAAGTACCCCCCGTTTCCGCCGGGCCTTCTTCGAAGCCACCGGCTCCAACTGTCCCCCTGAATCAGGGGGACAGTTGAGGCCGCAAGCTCCGTTGACGGAGCGAGGCCGAAACGGGGGGTATACAACAATCATTTGGTAAACATTAATCAATGAATCAACCACTAATATTCGATATAAAACGATACGCCATTAACGACGGGCCGGGTATCCGAATCACCATTTTTATGAAAGGATGCCCCTTGAGTTGTAAATGGTGTCACAATCCCGAAAGCCAGTCGCCGGGTGTACAAAAGCTATACACCGAGTCGAAATGTATTGGTGCGCAGGAGTGTATAAAAATGTGCCCGGAAGATGCGCTGACACTCACGCCAAAAGGAATTGTTACCGACTACCAAACCTGTACCCTTTGTGGTATTTGTGCGGACGTATGCCCTACGAAAGCCATCGAAATGTCGGGGCGGCCCTACGAGGTGGAGGAGCTGATGCAGATCATCGAACGCGAACGCGTACACATCGAGCAATCGAACGGTGGCGTTACTTTTTCGGGGGGAGAGCCTTTGTTGAATGCCGGGTTTCTGATGAAAATGCTGGATGCCTGTGGCGAAAAGAAACTACACCGAACCGTTGATACCTGTGGATTTTCCGACAGCGAAACCTTGCTGGAAGTAGCTAAACGCACCGAACTTTTTCTGTTCGACCTGAAGCTGATGGATGAGGCAAAACATAAAAAGTGGACGGGCGTAAGCAACAAGCTTATCCTGAAAAACCTTCAGTTGCTGGCCGAAAGCGGCGCGAACATCAATATTCGTGTGCCCTTTATCCGCAATGTAAATGCCGACCATAACACGCTTACAGAAATGGCCGAATTTATTGCCGCATTGCCGGGTAAAAAGCCGGTAGTAAACTTATTGCCGTACCACAATATTGCCGCCAACAAGTACAACAAGCTGGGATCGGAATACAAGGCCTTTAATATGGAAGAGCCTACCGAAGAGGAGCAAAACAGGGCGATAGCTATATTCGAGAAATATGGTATTGAGGCTGAGATTGGCGGATAAGGATTTAATGAAATTTAGGCAGGAGTAAAGCGACCAATCATAAGAAACTGGCGTTGCCCTATCAGGCGGATTCTACTTTTTGGTTTAGCCCAAAAAGTAGACAAAAAACCCAAGGCTGCGCCCGCTTCCCTCGGAAAAGCTACGCGATGCCAACTAAAATTCCTGAAACTCGTCGTACCTCCTCAAACATCAGTAATTTTTTTACGTTGTCACCGCTTGTTTTCCGGCTCACCGGCCGAGGCCGAAGCCAGGAAGTAACTTATGATCATTGAAAATGCTGCATAAGCGGAACGGCCTCTTTTGGTATTTGCCCAGAGTTGAAATGAAACCTTAATGAGAGCGGGAAGCTCCGAGTGAGCGAGGAGATCACCCGTCCGAATTTAGGTTTTATGAAAACGGAGGGTGAAGATCAAAAGTAGCCTTGAACTTTCTGCTTCGTCTTTGCTTTAAGGCAAAGATGAAGGCCTCCGGCAGGAGAATAATGGTTGTAAAACGCACTTCAAACGGTTGCCCTTTTGTCCTTTTGTTAATATCCTGCTGACTTTCGCATTAGCATATGTTAATTAAAAACACGAACTTTTTAACGGTTTTTATTGTGCATTTCTGAACTGATCTTCTTAACTTATACAACATCAAAATAAATATTCATTCAATAACACACTGATTAAGTGCATAAACATTGACAACTATGAAACACAGCTTTAGATTTTTAAAGAAGAGTTTATTAATCCTGCTCTTCTTACCATTTGTAACGTTTGCTCAGGATAAGCCTAATATTTTAATCATTTTCCCAGATGATGTGGGCTGGAGCAATGTAAGCGCTTATGGACACGGCGTAATGGGATACACCACTCCCAACATCGACCGGATTGCCAATGAAGGTATCATGTTTACCGAACATTATGCGCAACCATCCTGCACAGCGGGTCGTGCGGCGTTAATTACAGGACAGTATCCCATTCGTAGTGGCATGACCACTGTTGGCAGACCGGGAGCTGAACTTGGTCTCAAAAAGGAGAGTCCTACTCTTGCCGAAGTTCTTAAAGAACAGGGTTATGCAACCGGACAATTTGGGAAAAATCACCTGGGCGACAGAAACTCGCACCTCCCAACAGTTCACGGATTTGATGAATTCTTTGGAAATCTTTATCACCTGAACACCCAGGAAGAGTACCAGCAAATGGATTATCCGCAAGATCCGGAGTATTTTAAAAAATTCGGAACACGTGGCGTACTACATACCTGGGCAACCGACGTGGATGACCCAACGGTTGATCCAAGGTTTGGAAAAGTAGGGAAACAAAAAATTGAAGATACCGGTCAACTGTCGAGAGAAAGAATGGAAACCGTAGATGAAGAATTTATGGAGGCAATGGTGGACTTCATGAAAAGAGCTAAAAATGATGATAAACCTTTTTTCGCCTGGTTTAATCCGAGCAGAATGCACATGTTCACCCACTTGAAACCCGAGCATCGATATCTGGCGTTACCTTACACTACCGAGCACGATTTTTATGGAAGTGGTATGATTGAACACGATATGATGATTGGAGAACTGCTCGACGAGCTGGAGAAAATGGGTGTATTGGAAAATACCATTGTTGTTTATTCAACCGATAATGGTCCTGAACACAGTGCCCGTACGCACGGTGGAACTACCCCTTTCAGAGGCGAAAAAATGACGACTTATGAAGGTGGTGTTCGGGTGCCAATGATGGTGATGTGGAAAGATAAAATTAAAGCAGGCCGGACACTTCGGGGCATTCAGGCGCATATGGATATTTTTACTACACTGGCCGCAGCAGCCGGGGTACCTGATGTTGTTGAAAAAATGGATAAGGAACGTCATCAGTATATCGACGGTGTAAATAACCTGGATTACTGGCTGGGTAAATCGGATGAAAGTAACCGGAATAATTATATTTATTACCACGAGTCTGATATACGGGCAGTGCGTATAAATCAATGGAAAATGCACTTTCAAACCAGTGAAGATTATTACGCACCTTATGTGAAGCAAAAGTTTCCGATCATGTACAATATCCATTTCGACCCCTACGAAAGTTTCGACAACCTTACGGACAGGTCGGACATGCTGCAACGAAAGCAATTTATTAACGAACCGATGCAGGAATTGCTTACTGAACACATTGAATCGCTGGTGGAATATCCACCCGTTCAAAAGGCAGCCAGCTTCGATTTTTCTGAGATAATCAGACAATTAAGTGAAGGAAAACAATAGCGAAAATTTAACGCGCTATTCATTAGTTTAAAAAACTTAAATAGCGTACCGGAGATATAAATGAAGGGCATCCACTCGCGATGCCCTTCATTTATTTTATGTTAACACCTTAGGTCTTTTTCAATAACATATGTTGATTAAGTAATAAATACTTTTTTGCCGTTTTTATTGTGTTTTTCTGATCAGATCTTCTTAACTTATAAAACCTTTATATCAGGTATTGTAGAAATTGATTCAATAACACACTGATTAAGTGCATAAACATTAAGAACTATGAAACACAATTTTAGCATGTTAAAGAGGAGTTTATTGATACTGCTCTTTTTTCCATTTGTAACTTTTGCACAGGATAAACCCAACATTCTTGTAATAATGGTAGATGATGTTGCGCCCAACGCGCTAAGCTGTTACAGCTTAGGATTGCAATATCCAACACCAAATATCGACAGGATTGCAAAAGAAGGCGTACTTTTTACCGACCACTATTCGCAACCCAGTTGTACGGCTGGTCGTGCTGCTTTTATAACCGGACAAAAACCGGTTCGTACAGGCTTAACCACCGTTGGGCAGCCCGGTAATCCGCTGGGTTTGCAAAAGGAAGATCCAACACTGGCCGAGTTGCTGAAACCGCTTGGTTATATGACCGCACAGTATGGTAAAAACCACCTGGGCGACCGTAACGAACACCTGCCAACCGTGCATGGTTTCGACGAATTTTTCGGAAACCTGTATCACCTGAATGTTTCGGAAGAAGAAGAACAGGCTGACTACCCGAAAAGCAAAGAATTCTATGAAAAATATGGCCCGCGTGGTATTATCGAATCGTATGCTTCCGATACTTACGACAATACGGTAGATACGCGTTTTGGTGTGATTGGAAAACAGAAAGTTACCGATACCGGAAAACTCACCAGTAAGCGTATGGAAACTTTCGACGAAGAGCTGGTAGCCAAAACCGAAGATTTTATGAAACGCGCACACGATGCCGGCAAGCCATTTTTTATCTGGCATGCAACAAGCCGTATGCACGTTTACACGCACCTGAAAGAAGAGTCGCGTAACCTGGCAACACCGATAAGTACCGATATGGATTTGTTTGGTTCGGGATTGATGGAACACGACGGACATGTTGGTGAAATACTGGATTACCTTGATGAGTTAGGCATTGCCGACAATACCATTGTAATTTATACTACTGATAATGGCCCGGAACAAAGTACCTGGCCCGATGCCGGAGTAACCATGTTCCGTGGCGAAAAAATGACGACGTACGAAGGCGGTGTTCGTGCGCCGTTCCTGGTACGCTGGCCTAAAAACATTCCTGCAGGATTAATCCGTAACGGTATTTCGGCGCACGAAGATGTGGTGCCTACCATTATGGCAGCCGTTGGCGAGCCTGAAATAAAAGACGAATTAAAAGCCGGGAAAACCATTGGCGATATGACCTACAAAGTGTATATCGACGGATTTAACAACCTTGATTACTGGGAAGGAAAAACCGACGAATCGGCACGAAACTATTTCTTCTACTACTATGAATCGGGTTTAACAGCTATGCGAGTAGGGCCGTGGAAAATGCACTTTGCCACCAAAGAGCGTTATTTCGACGATATGGTAACGCATACCATGCCACAGCTTTTTAACCTGCGGAAAGACCCGTTTGAAAAATATGACGATATCTATGGTTTCGAATTGATTATGCACAAATCGTGGGTAATGCAACCTGCCATTGGTATGTTAACGGAGCATTTGTCGAGCTTTAAGGATTATCCACCGCGTCAGGCTGCTGCTTCGCTCGATATTAATAAAGCGATTGATGCTATTTTGAAATCGGATACACGACAATAGAAACTATTTGATCAGTGAAACATAGTAAAAGGGCATCCAAACGGATGCCCTTTTTTATGATCGAAATGGATCGGATCCCTATCTCAAACACATTTGTTTGTGTACTCATCAGGTTAATGCCCCTGCCCAAAGCTTTTGCTACCACCAGTTGTGTTATGGGTATAAGAAAAAACACGATTTACACCAACTTCGGTTACCTGATGGCCTTAGAAAACGTGTTTGATACCCACTTCTTTCGCCTGTGGGTGTAAAAAAACAGGTTTGAAAGCTTCCCCAGCTGCTGGGGAAGCGATAAAACACGTTTGAAATGGACTTCTGTTACCTGGGGAAGAAAAAAAACACGTTTGAAACCGACTTCTGTCACCTGAGGGTGCAAAAAAACGCGTTTGAAACCAACTTCTGTCACCTGCGGAAGCTTTAAAATCAGTTAGATACGGATTTTATTGATTGTGGAAGTTTCGAAAGTCTGCGTGGAGTGTGAGTTTGGGGTTAAAACCCATCGATGCCCATTTGCTTAACCCCAGGCTTAAGCCTGGGGTTAGTGAATTCCCGCCAGTAAATGGGCTTTAGCCCCCAGTGCTATGTATTTATATACTGAGAGATAAACGATATGCGAGGATTTAAACCAATGTTGTTTTATTTTTTTATTATGCTAACTTTAAACTCCGAATAAAAACCATAGCCGTTGAATACATACCCTGAAATAACAGATAAAAAATTAGTAAGCATAATATGTGTTGTTATCATCCCGATATGGAGGTATAACAACCCCTTTTATCGCGCTATAAGCGATATAACAGCAATGATGATGCTCAGTAGTTGGCGGTAATATTGAGAGACCACCTGCACATGGAATAGACTAAAATAATATATGGAAAAACAGATATTTTACTTTGGTAAAACAACAAAATGGGATAGGATTACTATTTTCTTGTATTTAATCTTATCAATTGGATTAACTGTTTATTATAGGAACAATCCTCTTAACTATAAATTGCACAGAGATATTTTATTTGCGTATGCTTTTGGAACGCATTTCTTTCTTTATCTGTTTAATTACAAATCCTTGAGAAACTTGAAAGTTTATTTTGTTTGGTTCGCCTTTGGATTAATACAGCTGTTTATTTATTTTAAACTAAAAGACATTGATTATTTACAGAATGTAAAAGGACATGCTTCAACAGGATTAAGAAATACCGTTCCTCTGTTGATTCTTTTCCAAATATTACGATTTATAAGTGCAAAAACTCAAGGACAAGAATTGGTCGCTCCTGGCAAAGGTTCAACAACGGACTTGTTTGATGAGAGAAGAATTACAATTATTGACTTTATAGCATTTGCAATTTACATGGCGGCAATGATTTTATTATTTTTCTATGACTGAAATTAAACTATATAAATCACCATGGAAAGCAATAAAGCTACTCGGATTGACTATTCCACTCGTAGCTGTTGGAATTTGGTTGATTTTAAGAAATGAGAGTAGTCTCTTGGATAGGATTATGGGATGGATTGGTGTTCCATTTTTCGGATTTGGATTTTTCTTGGCATTTTTTCACATGTTCGATAAAAGACCTCAGATTATCATAAATGAAACTGGAATTTGGGATAGAACCACAAAACAGGACTTGATAAGCTGGAACCTGATTAAGAATGCGAAGCCTTTAAATATATTTGGACAGAAGTTTATAACCTTGACAATGGATAAATCATTTAAATCAAGGAATAAACAATATCGTTGGGCAAGAAAGTTAAGCAAAGAAGTTGGTTCGTCTGGATTGGATTTGCAATTAAGTCAAATAAAAATTAACCCTATGACAATGACCAAATTTATAAAAGAAATGATAAAAACAGATAAACAAAACAGACAAGGTTTGATAGATAAATACTTTGATAATCAATAAAATACTACCGCCAACATGCGGTCATAAAACATTTGGGGTGAAGTGGTTATTCGAGCATCCTGCCACGCATCAACTTTTGGTAACGGTGGATAGTAACGCAGCTCGCTCTCCCAAACGTTTCATACCGCAAAACCGTTGTGGTGCATTTTGGGAAATTGAATCTAAACTGAAAATATAGAAAATGACAGATGATGAACTAGATGATATTGAAAAAGAAATGAATGAAATTCATGAAAATTTCAAAAGATCAGAAATTGAAGGAGCTCAAAATATTTTAAGATACTTTGATCGAATTCATGATAAACTATTCACATTCAACAATATTCTAATTGCTGGTTATTTTGCTCTTTCTCAATTTTTCGAATCTTTTTCTGTATACGGAATTATTATACCTCTTCTCAATTTAGCATTGTTAATAATCATTGAATATCGTATGATGGAGAAAAGTAGATTTGACTCTCAGGTAACAAAAAAAACTAGTGAAGAAATTAATAAAAATGGAACAAACATAAATAAAACTACGAGGTATTCACTTTACTCAATTATATCAACATCGATTGTGGTCATTATTTTTATTTTTAATCTGTTCTCTCTTGATTCAAAAGCAATTAATACAATAAAAAACAATCAACCTATACAACAAGTCGTAGACACGATAGGGTCAGACGTTAATAACAACCTAATTATTGCTGCTTGGACTGACAATGAAACAGAAAATGCAACTCTTGCCTTTGATATAGATTCCGTTATCTACGTGGACTTATTGAAATACTATAAATACGAGCTTTTCAACGATACCTTGATTAGGTATTTTGAAGAAATGATTGACACCTCAATAATTGTCAAATTGAACAACGACTCTTTGATAATTAAAAACAAATATGGAACTGAAGAATATAAAAAATTTAATGAGTAATAAACCACCCCGCTAGCGCGGATTTGTAATCCGTGCCCTGGTCAAACAGACCCGGAAAGTGCAATTTACTGTGATTTTAATAGGACTAATAACCGTCAAAGAGCTAATGGATAGTAGTATTAAATAGTATTGCTTTTGGCAATGGCACGGATTGCAAATTAGCTTGAGGCTGATCTTCGATTCGCACCGGCGATGGGAAATCCGAACATAATATGTATTGTATGATTATAAAGTGACAGAAAATCACTATTTTACATAGAAATTAGTCTTTTAAATCCTACAATATGAAAACCAAGAACCTTCCTTATTTTATTCTGGTAGTAGTTATGTCTCTTACTTTTGCCAACAAAACGTATGGACAGGAAATATTACCATTTCCACCAACGCCTTCAGCTTCAAAGGCAGGAATAACCTTATCCGAGTCAACTCACCAAAAAAGACAAACGGTTAATCACCTCCCCGAGGACGCTCCCAACATTGTCATCATATTGATCGACGATGTAGGTCCCGGACAAGCCGGAACTTTTGGTGGCGAATTTAACACGCCTACTTTAAGCAAAATTGCTGAAGAAGGGATTTCTTACAACCGATTTCACTCTACAGCTATGTGTTCGCCTACCCGGGCTTCGTTACTAACCGGGAGAAATCACCACAAAGTTGGAAATGGTCAGATTCCGGAATACGCAAACGACTGGGATGGTTATACCGGAGTGATTCCCAGAAGTGCAGCAACCGTTGCAGAAGTACTAAAAAATTATGGTTATTCCACCTCCGCTTTTGGGAAGTGGCACAACACTGCGCCTGAAGAGTCAAGTGCTGCCGGTCCCTTCAACCACTGGCCTACGGGTTATGGCTTCGAATATTTCTACGGTTTTATGGCTGGCGATGCCTCGCAATACGAACCTACCTTATTTGAGAATACAACATTGGTTCCCGAGGAACACTTTCACAAAAAAGGCTATCACCTGAGTGAAGATTTGGCAGACCAGGCGATCAACTGGATGCGTCAACACAAAGCAATAGAGCCCGACAAGCCTTTTTTAATGTACTGGTCGAGTGGGGCGGTACACGGCCCCCACCACGTAACAAAAGAATGGGCTGATAAATACAAGGGGAAATTTGATGATGGCTGGGACGAGTACAGAAAGCGTGTTTATGAAAAGGCCAAAAAACTGGGATGGATACCTGAAAACGCAAAACTTACACCACGTCCGTCGACAATGCAAGCATGGGATGACATTCCTGAAGATGAAAGAGCATTCCAGCTGCGTTTGATGGAAGTGTATGCAGGATATGCAGAGCATGTGGATGCACAAGTTGGTAAAGTAATCGATGAACTTGACAATTTGGGCTATGAGGACAATACCCTGGTTTTCTATATATGGGGAGACAATGGCGCCTCGTCGGAAGGGCAACAAGGTACCCTTGCAGAGTTGCTGGCACAAAATGGTGTAAAAACAACTACAAAACAGCAAATTGAAGCACTCAATAAGATTGGTGGTTTGGATGAATTGGGAGGAAATAAAGTGGAAAATATGATGCATGCAGGATGGGCATGGGGAGGTAGTTCTCCTTACAAAGGAACCAAACTTGTAGCAGCTTACTTTGGTGGTACCCGTCAACCAATGGCGGTTAGATGGCCTAAGGTAATTAAACATGATAACATACCACGGTCTCAGTTTCACCATGTTAATGATATCGTTCCAACAATATATGATATACTCAATATTACCCCTCCGAGAGTTGTAAATGGGGCAGAACAAATGGAACTTGACGGGACCAGTATGAAATATACATTTGACGACCCAACTGCTGAAGGTAGAAAGGGTGCCCAGTATTTTGAAATCCACACAAGCCGGGGGATCTATAAAGATGGTTGGTTTGCCTGTGCATTTGGAGTTCGAACTCCGTGGGTACAAGGTCTTCCTGACTTCGATAATTGGGATCCAATGAAAGAACCCTGGGAATTGTACAATTTAGAAGAAGACTGGTCGCAAGCCAATGACCTGGCAAAAAGTAACCCGGATAAACTTGATGAGATGAAGAGTACCTTCCTGGTGGAGGCGGCCAGAAACAATGTATTGCCTATCGGTGGGACTTTTTGGTCGACAGCAGCCTTGCACCCCGAAGATGCTCCGGCTAGCCCAATGACAGAATGGAACTTCGCCGGGCCAATAAAACGAATTCCCGAAGCTGCTTCGCCTCGATTTGGAAGCACATCAAACCAAATGGATTTTGATGTTACGGTTCCCAAAAACGCGAATGGTGTATTGTGTGCTGTGGGTGGTTATCCAGGCGGAGTAAGCTTTTTTATAAAAGATGGATATCTGAACTATGAATATTGTTTTTTTCTGATGGATCGCACCAGGATTGTTGCCAGTGAAAAACTTCCTGCGGGTAAAGTAAATATTCAGCTTTTGTCGGAGCTGGAAAACGGGCCGGCCTCAGCTTTGAATATCACTATAAAAGTAAACGGGAAAGAGGTAGCAAAAGGAAAAGTACCTCGTTCCATTGCATCAACTATTTCCTATAACGATGGCTTTGATATCGGCCAGGACCTGGGATCGCCGGTTTCTGATGCCTATTTTGACAGCGCTCCATTTACTTTTAACGGGCAAATAAACAAGGTTGTGGCGAGGTATCTGGAATAGAAAGTATTTACGAATAGACACCAGTTGCCACATTTTTTATAAGTCATAGCAGGCAATGTAGTAAATATCAAAGTTTGTAGCCCGCTCAAACGGCATAGCGGTTCGACTGGAAACTACCACACAATCTGCTACTACTCATGCAATTTATCGTTGTACCCAAGCTTAAAAGCAAATTTATTTTCATGGTAGCATTGAGCCGAAAGAATCAATTGTAATTACAAATAATAATGATGAAGAATGGCTAAAGAATCGGAAATATTCAGTGACAAGATTCAGGATGATGCAATCATTATCAGGGAGGCTAAACCGGATATAGAAGATGGTCTTGTATTTGCCCAATTCTTTGATGAAGCTTCTGAAGGATTTTTTAAATCAATTTTAGGAATAAAAACATATGAAATTATAGCAGATGCTTTTGTGAAGTCAAACAATGAATATTCATTTGAGAATGCAATAATGATTGAATATAAAGGCAAAATTGTTGGAATGGTATCGGGTTATACCTATTCAGAAAAACAAGGATTTAAGAAAAATATTCTTTCTGAATTCCCTAAAGGAGCAAAACTAAGAATCATGATGTTTTTAGTTATTGGAAAAGTGCTATCACGTTTTCTTGGTCCTCGTGGAAAAGAAGATTATTATTTACAATCCATTGCAGTAAGTATTCAAATGCGTGGGAAAGGGCTTGGACAAAGATTGATGAAACATATAGGCGAAATTGCTATTGATAAAGGATCTAAAACTTTGTCATTGGATGTTTCAAGTAAAAATGAAAATGCAATAAACAGTTATAAAAAATTTGGAATGGAAATATTTTCCTACTGGCCTAACTTTTTAAAATTACCACCTGTATTTACACGAATGGTGAAAGAACTTTAAATTTGTTGATGACTGATAATAAACTATTCTTACGTTGCCAATTCATAAAATAAAAATAGAAAAAGCCAGTTTACAACAAATAATAAAGAGCAAATGGCAGTTTAGTTGAACGCGACAATTTGGAAATCAAAGAAATCGTCGCAATATGGAAATTTACGCAGGCTAATGTCAAACGCACCATATTCAAACCGTTGTTATTCATTACAAAAATAAACTATACAAACCATGAAAAGCAAAATTCTAACAATAATATTAGTCTTATTTACTCAAATAAATTTCGGACAAAATTTACCGTTATTAAAAATTAGCAATGACAAGAATTATATTGTAAATCAATCTGACGAACCATTTTTTTGGTTGGGAGGAACTGCATGGGAATTGATACATCGCTGCGATACAGAGGAAATTGATACATACCTGACTGATAGAGCGGAAAAAGGATTTACCGTAATCCAAACAGTAATTCTTGCAGAATTGGACGGATTAAATACTCCAAACGTTTATGGGGAAAAACCACTAATAAATAATGATCCGACGAAATTAAACGAACGATATTTTACCACAGTTGATTATGTGTTGGAGAAAGCAAATGAACTAGGTGTTTATATAGCCTTGCTGCCGTCATGGGGCGATAAATTCAATAAAAAATGGGGCGCCGGACCAGAAATATTTAATACCGAAAATGCTAAAATTTACGGCAGACTTTTGGCAAAAAGGTATCTTAAATACAATAACCTGGTATGGATTCTTGGAGGTGACAGACCTCTTGAGAATGAAAACCATTTTGAAATAATTAGTGCAATGGCAATGGGTATTAGAGAGGTCGATAAAAATCATTTAATAAGTTTTCATCCTGTTGGCGCAAAAAAGGCCACAGATTTCATTAATGACAGATGGCTTGATTTTGATATGTACCAAAGCGGACATAGCAGAACTGCTAAAGAGTATTCTTATGTGCTAAATAGTAAAAAATCGTCAACAAAGCGACCAATAATAAATGGTGAAGCCAGATATGAAAACATACCTGACAGGTTTTGGGAAGAAAAGCCGCATGGTTGGCTTGACGATGCTGATGTTAGAGTTTCTGCATATTGGAGCATAATTGCAGGAGCTGCAGGATATACATACGGCTGTAATGATATTTGGCAAATGTATGAAATTAGCAAAGAGCCTATAATAAATGCACGGACCGATTGGAAAGCTGCACTTCAGTTACCTGGTTCAACTCAAATGGGTTACATGAGGCAAATCTTCGAGAAACTACCATGGCAAAAAATGATACTTAATCAAAGTTTGATACTAAACACCAATCCAGAGGACGAATCATATATTTTAAGTGCAATTAGTTCAGACCAACAAGTTGTTATTGCCTATACACCGAAAGGAGATCCAATAAAGATTGATCTGTCAAAAATAGATTCAAATAGAATAAACGCATATTGGTTTAATCCGCGAAGTGGAACAACAAAACGTATTGGTAATTTTGAGACGATCACACCCCATGAGTTTGAGCCTTGGTCAGGCGGCTGGGGAAGTGATTTTCTTTTAATATTGACAGCAGAAAATTATAAGATAGATTTTCAGGATTTGAATTAATAACGTTTTGTAACACTATGCACTCGCGCCAATCCTTCAGCCGACGGAAGGTGTGTCTTCGGTAGAATTGAGATGAACAAACTTTCAGCCGTTGGCTGACGGATCGGGACGCACCAGCAGTGTTTAACCTCCCTGCTGCGCAAATCCTTTCGCGTGGTGTTGAAAACAATAAGGAAGAAAATAGTAAGATTGGAAGAGCAACTAAATCAAAACAAAGATTAAAAACAATATGGAATACCACGGATCTTGTTTGTGCAAAGGAGTTCAATTTAAAATTATTGGCGATTTTGAAAGTTTTTATCTGTGTCATTGCAGCTATTGCCGGAAAGATACCGGATCGGCACATGCCGCCAATTTATTTTCAACAAGCGCTAAGCTGGAGTGGACAAAACGAGATACTGAAATCAGCGTTTTTCAGCTCCCCGATAGCAGACATGCCAAAGCATTTTGTGCCACATGTGGTTCGGCATTACCCAACTTACAAATGAACGGTAAACTTTTGGTGGTTCCGGCCGGATGTTTGGATACTGAACTGGATAAACGCCCCGATGCCCATCTATTTATTTCCAGTAAAGCGGCCTGGGATGAGGCGCTGGAGGAAATAAAAAAGTTTGAGCGTTTGCCCGAATAATTGGAAATGGGTACCGGTTGGATTTACAATCCGTGCCCTGGTGAAAATAATTCACTGTTGGTATAAGCTTCATTTATTCGGCTAATTTCTTTTTCATTTTCTCCAGCAAAGTGCTTATTCGTATTGGTTTAACGATAAAGTCGTCACACCCGGCTTTCAACGCATTTTCTTTATCGGTGGTAGAGGCATAAGCTGTTTGTACAATTATTTTTATTTTACTGTGGCTTTGTTTAATTTTTTTTGCCACATCAAGCCCGCTTATATCGGGTAATCCTATATCGAGTAGAACAATATCAGGAGGATTATTTTGTATTTGCTGAAGTGCATCGTTGCCTGTAACAGCAAACGAAAGTAAAGGATAGTTTTTGCTGAGTACATGTTTGAAAAAAAGACGGCTGTCTTCGTTGTCCTCCACTACCAACACCTTGTATTGGCTCGACAAAGATTCGGAATGTGATTGTTTGTCAGACAGGTTTTTATCGATATTGTCGAGGAGTGATTTGTTGTAAACAGGCAGACTAAACCAGAATTTAGTTCCTATTCCCGGTGCCGATTTCATATGAATTTCGCTACCCATAAGTTCGAGTAGTTTTTTTACTATCGATAATCCCAGTCCGGTGCCGCCGTATTTTCTTGATACGCCCGATTCGGCTTGCATAAAACGTCCGAATATACTTTGCTGTTTTTCCAAAGGTATTCCAATACCGGTGTCGGTAACAAAAAACTCCAGATGTGTATTATCAGAGTTTGAAACACCAAATTCGATGGTTCCTGACTTCGTAAAACGAATTGCATTATCAAGTAAATTGGAGATAATCTGTGTTATTCTTACGTCATCGCCATTAATCATTAGCGATTTATCGGTTTCACGCAATATTAATTCAACATTAGTATTCGGCGAGGTCTGCATCCGGTTCTGAAAAATAGAATACAGATTGTTTAATAGGGCGTTTACGTGGAATGGTTTCACTGAAAATGAGACCAAGCCGGTTTCCAGACGCGACAAGTCCAGAATATCATCAATTATTTTCAGCAATCCGGAAGAGCTTTGATTAATGATATCGGCAAATTCACGCTTGTTGGCTGTGCTGATATTTTCTTCTTGTGCTAAAATATTGCTGAATCCGACTATACCATTCAATGGTGTTCTTATTTCGTGGCTTACATTGGCCAGAAATGCCGATTTCAGGCGTTCGCTTTCTTCTGCCTTTTCTTTTGCATCAACAAGGTCTTGCATCAGCCTTTTTTTCTCCGTGATATCATGAATAATACTGTGCCACACGATTTGCCCTTTGTAATCGATTTCATTTCTAAAAACTTCCACATCGCGAATTTCGCCAGATCGTAGCCGGTGTTTTAATTCAAGGTGATATCGTTTCCAGTTCTTCTGTTGCACCATCACCTGTTCTTGTTGTTCGTTTTCAGAGGCATTTATGTTTGTGATGGTCATTTTCTCCAGTTCTTTAACACTATAACCATAAAAATCTGCAGCAGCTTTATTTGCTCTTACAATTTGCCCGTTTTCAGGATTTATTAGCAATTTAACAGCAATATGTTCCTCAAAAAGCTGACGATAGGCTTGCTCGTTGGCCTCCAGCTCTTTTTTTATCTGCATTCGTTGTGTAATATCGGGAGCAACACTTAGTGCCAGCTTTTTCCCTCCACTTTCGCCAAGCGGAGAGGTATGGAAATTCCAAATACGCTTTTCTCCGTTGTGTGTAGCAATTTCATAATCGCCGCTAAAAACTGTTTGGTCGAGGTCGACGACTTCGAGAAGGTGATTCTCCACTTCTTCAGCTTGTGTTTTTGTGAAAACCCTTCTTGTCCACTCTTTTATGGTAGGCATTTCATCAATTGTATAACCCGAAAGCTGCTGCCATCCCTGGCTGAGATATAGAATTTTTCCGTATTCGTCGAATACCATGATGGGTATTGGAGCCAGGAGGACAGCTTTTCGAAATCGTTCCTCGCTCTTTACAAGTTGTTCTTGCGATAGTTTACGCTCAGTTATATCTTGAATTGTTCCGAGCATTTGCACCGGATTCCCTTTTTCATCGTAGCGAAGTTCTCCAAGTCCGTGCACCCATCTTTCAGCTCCATCGCTTTTTCGAATAATTTTATATTCCTTATTAAATATTTGTTTCTTACCAATTACTTCGTTTAGCAGGTAATCCATCATCTGTTCCTGATACTCCGGATGAATTATGGTACTCCAACTTTCAGAGGTTCTGGAATGTTTATCGTCTATTCCAAAAATATTGTCTAAGGCCGCTGATGAAGTCCATATATCACTTAAAATATCGAATTGATAAGTGCCGATATTTCCTACTCGTTGCGATTCTGTAAACCAATACTCACGTTCACGGTAACGTGCTTCACTTTCTTCAAGTGCTTGTTGATGTATTCTGTTTTCGGTTTGGTCCCGAAAAACAAGAACCACTCCTACAATCTGGTTATTAATAATAATTGGTGCACCACTATCAGCTATAGGAATTTCGTTTCCATCTTTCGATAGTAGTATAGTGTGATTAGCAAGTCCAACAACTTTTCCGTATTTCATAACCTTCGAAAAAGGACTTTCCACCTTTTTACGGGAGTGTTCGTTAACAATATGGAACACTTCGTCGAGATTCTTTTTATACACGTCTTTGGCCTTCCACCCGGTAAGCCTCTCAGCCTCCGGATTTATTTGAGTAATTCGGCCTTTTATATCAGTACAAATAACAGCATCACCAATGCTTAATAATGTTGTTCTGTACATTTCTTCTGCTTTCCTGATCTGTTGTTCATTCGATAGATATCGTTCGATTAGCTGAAATAGTTTGCCGATTAGCGTTAAGGCAACAGGAAATATAAGCATAACCGGAAGCCATATATGTTGTAAGGTTTGCATGGGATGATCGGGCAAGAGTAGCTGACTTGCTAGCATTGCAAGGTGGCTTATAATGCCAACTGCATACAAAACGGCAGTATTGATATTTTGGGTTTTCTTCTTAAGAATAGTTCTGAAAAATAAGCCAATAATCCCTGAAGCAACAATTGTAGCCAGTCCTGCCCAGATTCCGGCACCACCCAGAAATACCCTGTAAGCGCCTGCTATAATTACAGTAAGCAGTGTCGCCAATCCTCCTCCCCATAAACCTGCTAGGGTTATAACAATAGAGCGGCCATCGTAAAATATGCCCGGTTCGTGTTGGTAAGGCAAAAGCATTGCTGCAATAGCTACTATCCCGAACCAAACACCGCTAATAATTTGAAATTGTAACTTTTTTTTACCAAAGTAATACTTAATGGTTCCATACAGGAACGAAAGGGTAATAAGAAGAGCCGCATTTTGGATTAAGGCTTGAAACATTTCCAATGGTTTTTTAGTTAAAAATTTACGCAGTAAGCGGGCAATGTTTTTCCTTCAATACTGGCGTGGAAAATAATAAAAAATATTGTTGTATACAGATTATATAAGTGATATATACTTTATAAAGCAAGAGTAGGATGCTAATGAAAGAGGCATTCTGGCACTGACCGCTGGTGATAAATCAATTCTTGCATGCAGTTGTTTTGCTATCAATGCTTTATATTTGATAGACAAAACTGTTAATCCATGAAGTTGAAAGAAATTCGAATACTTGTATTTCTGTTGATCTTGCCGGCACTTTTGTTTGCGCAGGAAGATTCATTGGTCGGTCAGAAAACAACACCTTACGATCTGCTGTCAAGCTATTACAACCAGGATTTTAAGCCCTTTCAAAAAGGTAATTTTTATGTGGGACTGGCCTTTTCGGTAACCGATAAAAACCTTACCAATACCAATTACCTGATTCAACAGGTGGTTGAGGGCGACCGGCTCGACTACAATGTGTTGTTAAAAGGCGGTTATTACACCGGCGATTACGGAATGGCGATTATTAACTTCAATTATTTCCAGGACCGCTTTGGTGGTACCGTTTTTCAGGATCCCGACACCGTGCAGTCGAACACCCTAAAACGCGGGTTTGCAGTTAGTCCGGGATTTCGTTCGTCGGTGCCGTTAACACCAAACGAGCGACTGAGTTTTTTCACCGAATTTGGGTTTACGCTGGGCGGCAACAGCTCGCTTACACGTGATATCAGGAATATCGACGAGATGAATAAAACACACAAAAAGGAGTTCATTTTTGGCGTGGGATTAAGCCCGGGAATAACCTTTTTTGCCATGGAAAATTTTGCTTTCGAAGTGCAGCTGAACAACGTTTTGGGCTACAAACTAAATGTTGCACGAAGCAGTGTTAACGAAGGCCCCGAATCAAAACAGGTGCGCCAGAATGTCGACTTTCGGATTAACCTGCTTTCGCTCGACCTTGGGCTGGCCTATTATTTTGGAGCCAAGAAAAACAGAAAGGGGGCAGGCAAATGAAAAGGTCAGTATACATAGCAGCAATTCTTTTGGTGTTGTTCTCCTGTGTTAAGGAAGATCATTTTGGATTGTCGCCCTACGGAAATATTAAAAAGTTCCTGGTAAGCAACCAGGCCGGCAATGCCATAATCGACACCGATAAGCAAACCGTTACCATTGAAATTCCCGGAGGCGTTGAGCTTTCGTCGCTGGTAATCCAGGAAATGGAACTTTCGTCGTTTGCCACTGCCGATAAAACTGTTGGCGATGTTATCGACCTGAGCGGTGAGGCCATCATCAATGTAGTTGCCGAAGATGGCAGTGCGTATGTGTGGACTATCGAATCGTTTGTTGCATCGGATACACCGCAACTGAATAACGCCGATTTGAATACCTGGTATAAAACCAGTTCGGGTTATTACGAGCCAGGCACCGATGCGGCTTCCACCATTTGGGGCACCGGAAACCAGGGCACCCAGATTTTGGGAAAAATTGCCACAACACCTTACGATTTGGGTAATGGAAATAATGCTGCTCTTATGGAGACCTATGATCTGGGGTTGGCCGGTGTTCCCTTAAAAACACCTATTGCCGCCGGATCGTTGTTTACCGGTTATTTTGACTCTGATAAACTGGATCCAACCGACCCCGAAGCTGCCGTGATATTTGGAACGCCGTTTACAGGGCGGCCCGATAAAATCCGTTTTACCTACTCTTATGTGCCGGGAGCGGTGAATAAAGACCGGTATGGCAATGTGCTGGATTACGACGATAATTGCGACATTTATGTGTTTCTGGAAGTGCGTTTGGGCGGAGAAATACAACGTTTGGGAACCGCCTGGTTTCGCAGCGATGAAAACCAACCGGAAATGATCACCAAAGAAATGGAGGTGGTTTATGGTCCGCTTGATAACTCGTACCCCGATTATATGAAACCGGATGACGGGAATTTTGTGTCGGGTGATTCCGCAACTTATATGTTGCCTACACATATTTCCTTTGTGGCTTCGTCGAGTTACGATGGTGCCAACTTTGCCGGAGCTGTTGGCAGCAAACTTATTATCGACGATGTGGAAATGGTTTACGATGAGGAATAAAAAAAGCTTCTACGGGTGCAGAAGCTTTAAATAGTTGAACTGAAGTGGATCTATTTGCTATCAATCTTTCTTTCCCCAGGTGAGCACAATAACCAGTCCCATAATTGCCAGTAATAAGGTATAGGCAATAACGTCAACTACCAATACCTTTAGGTTGTAAAGGGTGGTCATGGAGTACATCATCAAATCCATGGTTAGCGCCATTAGCAAACCAACCAGAGCACCTGTTTTTATGCCATCTCCAATTCCCGAAGCACCAGACCATTTAAGGATCAGCGTTAAAAGTAATCCTAAAATCAGGTTTGATAAGATCATGGCCCACCAAACCATTTCAGTGTCTAATCGGTTGGCACATGCGTTGGAATTGGCTTCCATAAAACCTGCCAGCAGGAATCCATAAACCAACCATCCGAGAAAGAAAAAGGTGATTCCGCCAAAAAGAGTTCCCCTTAAAATTTTCATAATTATTTTTTTAAAAGTTTAGTGGTGATAATTTATTCAAAAAGCTTCGATAAATCTTAACAGACGAGTCAATAGGTTTATATTTAGCTTATTAGTGTCAACAACCAAAACAATTTTCGAATTTTACATTCAACTTTTTTACAATTGCGGGCTGTTCGACCCAAAAAATTATAATTTTAACGATCCTGAAAAATTTAATGATGAGAGTAACACTATTTTGCGTGCTGCTATGGGCAGTATTTACACTGAATGGATTTTCACAGCAGAGTGATAATGATTTACGTTTAAAAAGCTTTCACACCATCTCGAGCAACGAGTTAATGGAGTTTGCCACCGAACTGAGCGCTGATAAATACGCGGGGCGTTTGTCGGGCTCCCCGGAGTATATGGAAGCTGCCAAATGGTGTGCATCGAAGTTCGAAGAGTGGGGTGTTAAGCCTGCAAACAACGGCAGTTACTTTCAGTATTTCCCAAACGAATATTCTGAAGTGAACTCCTTGGGGGCTGTGGTTTATTTTAACGGAGATGAAAAAACTTACCTCGATTTTCCGGAAGACTATATACCGGGCTCCAACTCGGCAAGTGGCACGGTTCAGGCCGAACTGGTTTATGTTGGCCATGGAATTACGGCTCCTGAACTGGGTTACGACGACTATAAGAGCGTAGATGTAAAAGGCAAAATTATCATTCTTGAAAGCGGAACGCCGTACACCAAAAACGATGAGACACTGGGCAAGTGGACGCCTTACGCTTATCACCGTTACAAATTCAGAAATGCGGTGAAACACGGTGCTGCAGGAATGATCTATGCCAGCAAGCTGGCCAATCCGAACACGGTTAATCTCGAGGATTTTGTTTATGCACACGTTGATACAAAAGTTGTTGAGCAGATTATGGCCGATGCCGGAAAAGATTACCGGCAAATTCGCGAGCAGTTGAAAAATATGGAAACACCATCGTTTGAGCTGCCGGCAGAACATAAAGTGTTTATCCGCGCCGAAACAAAATATTTCCCCGATGCGCAGGCTTGCAATGTGGTGGCCATGATCGAAGGTTCCGATCCGGAATTGAAAGATGAAGTAATAATTATCGGCGGCCATCTCGACGGGCAGGGGCAAATGGGCGATGTAACATTCTCCAGTGCACTCGATAATGTATCGGGTATCAGCGATATTCTGGGGGCGGCAAAAGCTTTGGCAACATCCGAAGTTAAGCCAAAACGTTCGGTACTTTTTATTCTTCTTGGTGGCGAAGAATGTGGTTTGTACGGCTCGAAATATTACTGCAAAAATCCGCTGTTCCCGGTAGAGAAAACCAAAATGATGATCAATCTGGATATGGTTGGAAACGGCAACGCATTTTATGTGTCGGGAGGAAAAACGCACAGCCAGTTGTTCAGTCATTTTGAAAAAGCCAATACTAATTTTATCCACCGCGAAATGGGGGCTTCGGCAGTTACGAAAAACTATGGTCGGCCACGTTCCGATGCATCGGTTTTTGAAGATGCCGGTATAAAAACATTTGGCCTGTGGACCCGCAACTCGGTGTATCCGGTGCACTACCATATGCCTGCCGACAAAACAAATGTGTTAACTCCCGAAATTATGGAAGATGCCGCAAAACTGCTTTATCTGGGCGTTTTAGGCGTGGCAAACGACACGAAACTCTAGCGGCGGTAAAAGATCAGTTCAACTTTTTATCGATTTGTCTTGTTACTCTGCTAATACTACTTGTATGGCACCTATGAAATCGAAAAAAGAACACTTTAAGCAAACCCTGCTCGATCTGGCGAAACGAAAAGATCTCGTTCCGGGGATTTATAATTATTGCGATCGTTGGTGCGAACGATGTACCATGACGCAGAAATGTTTGACCTATTTGCACGAACAGGAAAACAAAATTGAAGATGATGTGCTAAATCCCGATGAAGAGAATAAATACTTTTGGGACCAGATACGCCTGGCCTGGGAAGTGACCATTGAAATGATTGAAGAGGATGCCGACAAAGAGGGGATCGACCTGAGCGATGTTGAAGATATTGAATTGCCCGAACACATAGAAACACCACTGGAAGTACAAGCGAGGAATTACGGGATCAACATTCATAAATGGATGAATAAAAACAAGGAGTTTTTCGCGACCAAAGCTGAAAAGCTGGTGATGATCGACGACGATGAGTCGATGATAAAATACCGTGATGCAGCAGAGGTAATTCAGTGGTACAGTGCTTTTATCGGGGCTAAAGTTCACCGTGCTCATTTGGAGCTGGAACAGCGGCAAAACGATCCGGAGGATGAATACGGTTTGTACGCCGATAACCTGGGATCGGCAAAAATTGCCATAATTGCCATTAAACGATCAATGGATGCACTGTCGGTATTCTACTCCGGTTTTAGTGAAATGGAAGACGAAATCCTGCAGTTTTTACTCGAGCTGTCGCAAATAAAAAAGCAAATGCTAAAAACATTTCCGGGCGTAATGGAATTCAAACGACCGGGATTTGATGATTAATTTCCAAACTTTACTTGTATCCTGCTACTTCTGTATTATTTTCACGTCAGAAAATATTCATCATGGAATTTGAAGGCAACATACGAAAAATGATCACCGAGCTTCATGCGCCGGTAAAATATATACTACCCATTGGCGGCGAAAAAATTGATATGAACGCGCTAATCGGGAAAGAAATCTCGATGCGTTTCGACGGGCAAATAAACTGTGTGTCGTGCGGCAAGAAAACAAAAACATCGTTTAGCCAGGGATTTTGTTACAACTGTCTTCAAACGGCTCCCGAAGCCAGCGAATCGATCATTCGGCCCGAGTTATCGAAAGCACATTTAGGAATTGCACGCGATATGGAATGGGCCGAAAAACACGATCTGATCGACCATTTTGTTTACCTGGCCGTGTCGAGCGCTTTAAAAATTGGTGTTACCCGCGGTCATCAGATTCCTACACGCTGGATCGATCAGGGAGCCAGTTATGCCATAAAAATTGCAAAAACGCCCAACCGCCATATTGCCGGTGTTATCGAGGTGTTTCTGAAGGATCATTTTACCGATAAAACCAACTGGCGGTCGATGCTAAAAAACGAAGTGCTGAAAGATTTTGACCTGGCAGCCGAAAAAGAGCGAATTGCCAATTTATTACCACTAGAATTGCAGAAATACTTAGATCCTGAAAACGAGGTAACCGAAATAAATTATCCGGTTGAGCAGTTTCCTGACAAGATAAAAAGTATTGGATTTGATAAACTACCGGAAGTTACCGGAACGCTGGCCGGCATAAAAGGGCAGTATTTAATCTTTGATGACAGCCGGGTTTTAAATATCCGGAAACACAACGGTTATTTTTTGCGGGTGGCAATGTAGTTCATCAGCTCGATTAGCGATTCGCGAGCCTCGCAGTCAGGAAATTCTTTAAGGCCGGCAATTGCCCGGTCTTTAAATTCATTCATTTTTTGCTCGGCGTATTCAAGTCCGCCTTTTTCGGTTACCAGCTTAATCAGTTCTTCAACAACTGCCGAACTGTTATTTTTGCGTTTTATCAGCCTCAAAATTCGCTTCCTTTCACTTCTGTCGGCTTCGTTTAACACATGAAGCAGCGGCAGGGTAATTTTCTTTTCCTTAATGTCGTTACCCGTTGGTTTGCCCAAAAGGCCTTTCGACTGGTAATCGAAAATATCGTCTTTTATCTGGAACGCAATTCCGGCATCCTGCCCGATGCTGTACATTTTTTCAATGATAACTTCATCATCAACTGCCGATGCAGCGCCAATAGCCATACTGGTTGCAATTAACGAAGCTGTTTTTTTGCGAATGATCTCGAAATACGTTTCATCATCGATGTCGAGTTTGCGGCTTTTTTTCATCTGCAGGATTTCTCCCTCGGCCATATCCTGAACCGCACGCGAAATAAGATGAAGGAAATTGTATTTTTTGCTTTCGAGTTGCAGCAGCAGTCCGCGGGCCAAAATATAATCGCCCACCAGAACGGCAAGTTTGTTTTTCCAAAGCGCTTTTACGGAAAACGATCCGCGACGCTCGTACGACTCGTCAACCACATCGTCGTGCACCAGCGTGGCGGTGTGTAATAATTCCACCGAACAGGCCGCCAATTTCGAAGATTCATTGGTTCCGCCGTGTAATTTTGCCGATAAGAACACAAACATTGGGCGAAGTTGTTTGCCTTTGGTACGGTAAAGAAAGTTTAAAACAGTTGCCAGCAGAGGAATATCGCTCTGCAACGATTTCTTAAAATAAGGTTCAAAATCATGCAGTTCCTGTTCAATTGGGGCCTTTATTTTATTTATCGTGGTCATTCCTTTTTCCGCTTCACTTTTGATGAACGAACTTAGAATAATTTTAAATAAAAAACAGACATTTTATTTAAAAATTCTAAAAATTGCCGATTTTGTACAAATGTTAGATATCCGTGCGAAAAAAAGCAGTAAACAAGTCTCAAATATTTATATATTTGCATTTTTAAAGGTATAACCATGGTAGATATCAAGGAGATAAATGTAGAACGATTGGAGGTCGCTGCCAGTATGTTGAAGGCAATGGCACACCCGATGCGCATTGCTATTCTGAAGCATCTGGAAGGGGGAAAAAAACTAACAGTTACCGAGATTCACGAACTGCTAAAGATTGAGCAGTCAACTACATCGCATCACTTAGGCATTTTGCGCGACAAAGGTGTTTTGTGCTCAAAGCGCGAAGGAAAGAATACCTATTATTACCTGAGATACAATATTTTAAGCCAGATTGTAGACTGTCTGGAAACCTGCACCTGCGATTAAAAAATGATTACGATAGGAAAAGCCGCTGATGAAGATCAAGCGGTTTTTTTATGCAATAAATTAGAGGTTTTCTTATTTTGTAGTTCATTTTTATGAAACATTAGCCCGGGTATTTTTAATCTAATTTTCAACTAATTTGAAAACCGACCAATTTATCAGGAAGTACGGAAGCATATTGTTATTTGCTGTTTGTATTGTAGCATTTTGGCAGGTAGCCTTTCTTCAAAAAGGTATGAAATGGGATTTTGTGGATGCCTATTTGCCGGCTCGCTACTTTTTTTCAGAAGCGGTGTTAAACAATATTTTTCCTTTTTGGAATCCTTACTTATTGTATGGAGTACCGTTTTATGCCGATCTGGTTTCGGTTTTTAATCCGGAATTTTGGATTGTTGCCAATATGTTTGGTTATTCGAATATTACCCTTCAGTATGTTTTTTTAGCTTATGTATTTCTGGCCGGAGTTAATTTCAGGTATTTTCTGCAAAGGTTCAAAGCAAACGAATCGCTTGCCCTTTCGCTGGCAATTGCTTTCATGCTTTCCGGTTTTACGGTGGGCAATGCTCAGCATATTGGCTTTATTGCCGGATACGCTTTGTTGCCCCTTGTTGTTGCCGCTTATGTGCAGTTTGCAAGGCAGCCTGAAACAAAAAGTTTGCTGCGGTTGGCCCTCGTATTTTTATTGATGGTTTTTGCCAGCTACCCGGGTATTACAATCATTATTTCCTATTTGTTACTGTGTCTGTTTTTTTTCTATTTGGTTTTATCCATCAAAAGAAAAGAGCGTGTTAAGCGTTTTCTTGTTTTTCATCTGATTTTGGCAGGTATCGTACTTGTTGGAAGTTTCGTTTTGCTGCTGGCTTATTCGCAGGCACAACCCTATTTAAGCCGATATTCCGGTTTAACGCTAGAAGCTGTTTTGAGGCACCCGTTTTCTTTGCATTCATTCTGTTCGTTTCTGTTTCCATATAGTACAACAACAGATGTGGCTTTGTTTAACACCGATCCGTCCATGTCGAATGCATATTTCGGATTGTTCGGATTAACGTTGCTGGTTTATGCGTTAACCGGTAAGATCAAACAAAAAGTAGGTGTGATCTTTTTGTTGTTCGCAGTATTTTCTTTGTTAAACGCACTGGGCAGTCAGTTCTTTTTAAGAGAATTTGTTTACGATCATTTCCCCTTAATGAACATGTTTAAGTATCCATCGATTTTCAGGGCACTTAGCATCTTTGGTTTTCTGGTTTATGCAGGCCTCAACTTGAAGTTTGATGATATTAAATCCGTAAATAGAAAGAAGCTGCTCACGGTTACTGGTGTCTTGGCGATTATTATATTGTTCGTTGTTGTGCGATCGGCGGCACGGCTTGAAGCTTTTGTATTTTTCGACTTCGAATTGTCATTGATCGATCGTTTGCAAAAAACAACAATTAATGAGGCTTTTGTTTTGCAGGGCATTCTTCATTTATTGTTGTTGGGGTGCTTTGCTGTAGTGCTGGTTTTCAAACAAAAATATTTACCCGTAGCTATTGTATTTCTGTTTGTCTTCGACGGAATTCTTTCAACACAGTTGAATTTGCATTACACGGTTGCAGGAGATGTTGATCCTGTAAAATTCAAGACATATTTAGATTCAAAACCCAAAGGATTTCCTATTCCGGAGTTGCATCCGATTGGCGAAAATTCAGACGAAAATGCTTCTGGTACATTTACCTGGAGAAACAACAATGTGTTTCCAAAACGACCCACATTCGACGGGTTGGTTTCGTTTAAAACTGATGGTTATTCGACGTTAAGCGATGATTTTCCGAAACTGTTGGATGTGATGAAAAAGCAGCCGCTTTTTTTCTTTTCCGATGATGTGAGGGTAAACAAAGACACGGCTAACATTGGCCCGAAAACCGTTTTGTTAGAACCTTCCAACTTGCAAATCATTAACGGAAAAACTCTCCAGCATCATCAGACAGATAGATTAGAAATAACGAGCTTTTCTCCCAATAAGGTTGTTTTGCACACCGAAACAAAAAATGAGCAGTTGTTGGTTTTTCAACAGAATTACTTTTCAGGATGGAAGGTGAAAATCGACGGAAAAGAGCAGAAAGTAGTTCGGGCAAACTATACTTTAATGGGCACCCTTATTCCGGCTGGAGAACATATTGTTCAGTTTGGATACAGTAACAGGCTTATAGTCGTGTTTTTTGTTGTCTCAATGCTGGTGCTAATGGTATTGGCAAGTCTGCTTATTTATTTTCATTGGAAAGAGCAAATAAAAAACAGGCAGATTATTCTGTGGTTGGCCTTTGGGTTTATGCTGCTTTTCGTTGTTTTTACTGGGATAAACAGGTGGCGCTATCAAAAAAGTAAAAGCAAATTATTGCCTGAAATCACACAAGAATTCGAAGCGTTAAAAAATACCGATGTTACAACGTTTTTGAGTTATGCCTCAGACACTCAGGTTGAGGTGCCAAATACAGATCATCAATTTTACCTGGACGAAAATATGAACGTGGCCATCTTTGGTAAGGTGCTGGCCGAAACATATAGGCCTCAGTTTGCGCTGGCTTGGGTTAATGGAGCCATCAGCATAGAGGTGAAGGAGTTGTTTACTTCCTATTTTCCTGAGGTAGTGAAAGAGAGAATTTCCGAAAACTCGGGTTTTATTCTGGCCCGGGAAGGAGATGATAAAATATCTGAATTTGATGACGATTTTGAGCCGGAAACAAAACGTATTTGGGAAATAGACAGGAGCAGGATAAAAACCGACTCGATTACAGCGAATGGTTATTACACTTTTATGCCACGCCAAAGATGGGGAGCAGTATTAAATATTAACATCGATGAGACTAATAGCAACCTGCAAAAAATTACGGTGTTGGGCGATATACGTTTCCCTGAAGTATTTTCGGAGGTAAACATGGTTATTACTGTATCACAGGGCAAAGAGCAAATAGAATATTATACCCGGGAAATAAGTAATTTCACGTACGAAACTGGAGTTTGGTCGCGGTTCGCCGTCGTAAAAATGGTTGATTTTAACTTGCATTCAGGTGACGTAATTCATATTTATTTATGGAACAGGACAGTGGCCAGGTTTGATGTCGATAACCTGAAAGTGAAAATGTATAATGGTAATTAGAACCAATCTCCGAATGAGCCTGCAAAGTAGAGCCATTTTCTTATTTTTACCTAAAATTAATCGATTATGAAGCTCGTTTTTGCAACAAATAACAAACATAAACTGGAAGAATTACAGGCTATTTTGGGCGATCATTTTTCCCTGCTTAGCCTAAAAGATATTGAATGTTTCGACGAAATCCCTGAGGAACAGCCTACATTGGAAGGAAATGCCAGCCAAAAAGCTTATTACATCTACGACAAATTTGGCATGAATTGTTTTGCCGACGACACCGGTTTGGAAATTAAGGCCCTGAATGGAGAACCCGGAGTTTTCTCGGCACGTTATGCCGGCGAAGACAAAGATTCGGAGGCGAATATGAATAAGGTACTTGCAAAACTGGTTAAAATAAATGATCGGGAAGCACGTTTTAGAACTGTAATTTCGCTGGTTATTGATGGCGAAGAAAAACAATTCGAAGGCATTGTAAACGGCGAGATTCTCAAAGAAAAACGTGGAGGCTCGGGATTTGGCTACGACCCCATTTTTAAACCGGAAGGACTCGACCAGTCGTTTGCTGAAATGGGCCTCGACGATAAAAATAAGATCAGTCATCGGGGGAGAGCCGTACAAAAGCTGGTCGACTATTTAAAAAAGCTCGATTAAATGAAACGAAGACTTATACTTTCTGCATTTTTATTAATGACTTTTTTTCTTTCGCAAGCCCAGCGCCAACAGGGCTCGTGGCAAGACTATCTTTCGTATAATAAAGCCAGCAAAATTGCGGTTTCGCCCGATAAAGTTTTCTGTGTTACCGAGGGCGGACTGTTTTATTACGATCTGGAAGACAACAGCGTAAATAAATTTGGCGGTACCATTCAGTTGTCTGATTTTGGGGTAAGCACCATTGCTTACAGCGAGCAGAGCCAGGTGCTGGTCATTGCTTATTCAAACAGTAACATCGATTTGCTTTACGATGATGGCGAGGTGGTTAACCTGTCGGATATAAAGCGAAAAACTATCGCAGGGAACAAGGTCATCAATAACATTTCTTTTTCTGATAATGAGGCCTATCTGGCCTGTGGTTTTGGGATTGTCGTGCTCGATCTGGATCGTCAGGAAGTAAAAGATACGTATTATATCGGCAACGGTGGTTCGTCGTTGGAGGTGAATGACATTGAAACGGATAACAACTCGATTTTTGCCGCTACGAACCAGGGAATTTACCGGGCGGATAAAAATGAACCCAACCTGGCCAATTTTGCTAACTGGATTCATGTGGATGATATTCCGCATCCCGATGGTATTTTTAATCATTTGGTTTATCATGGGGGAAACGTAATTGCCAACTTCTCAGCCGGAGAGTGGTATCAGGACGAAATGTATATGCTGAAAGACGGAATCTGGGAACCTTATAATCCTGAAATACGCTTTGCTTTCGATCTGCAGGGTAATGGAAACTACCTGAGTATTGCCAGTCGCGATGTGGTTTTTATCATCGACAGCAATCACACGCAAATAGGACGTATTGATAGCTACAAATTTAACGACCGTTCGGTAGAAAGTATCGCTCCCAAAAGTGCGGGTGTATCGGCCGACGGCTCTGTTTGGATTGCAGACGACAAGGAAGTGTTGGTGCGCTATTACAGCGAAAATTTTGAGCAAACCTTGCCTCCCGGACCAATCAATAACGACATGTATTTTGTTGGTGCCTTTAATTCGGAGATATGGATGAGCGCAGGAAGTACCAATGGATATGTAAGCCCGGTTTTTCAGCGTTTTGGCAGCGATGGCTGGACCTACTTTACCGATCAGACGCATCCCGAACTGCGAGGATTTCATAACATATTAGCTGTTGAAGTGGATCCCCGCGATCCGGATCATTTTTTTGTGGCCAGCTGGGGGGGTGGACTACTGGAATACCGCAACGATGAGCTGGTAGAACGCTATTATAACCTGAACAGTCCGCTGGAAACAGCCTTACCTGAGCAGCCCAACGAGCCGTTTACACGCGTTGGCGGTATGAGTTTCGACTCGGAAGGCAACCTGTGGATTACCAATGCTGAGTGCGCACATAACCTGCATAAATTAACGCCATCGGGCGAGTGGGAATCGTTTGAGTTGCCCGAAATCGCCAACCGATACAATGTTTCGGATATTATTGTGAATGAAAATGATGACAAGTGGATGCTCATTCCGGGTGGACACGATGCGTATGTGATCAATAAAACCGGCGACCATAAAAAAAGACTGTTGGTGCAAACTTATTTCAGTAATGGTACCGACAATATTATAACCCCGATGCATGATGTTTTCTCCATTGCCGAAGACCAGAATGGCGCCATTTGGATTGGTAGCGGGCAAGGGGTGGCCGTTTACAGTAACCCGTCGCGAATTTGGAATTCGGAGAACTTTTATGCCACACACCCGGGGCTTGATTTGAATGACGGTATTTACCATCCGCTGCTTGAAACCGAAACCGTTACTGCTATTGCGGTTGACGGAGCTAACCGAAAGTGGCTGGGAACACAAAATTCAGGCGTGTTTTTGGTATCGGAAACAGGCGAGGCAGAAGTATTGCATTTCACTACTGAAAACAGCCCGTTGCTTTCGAATAATATCCTGTCGATTGCCATCAACCAGAAAAATGGTGAGGTGTTTTTTGGAACCGACAAGGGACTGATCTCTTACCAGGGAGAAGCAACCGGAGGGGCAGACACATATAGCAATGTTTATGTTTATCCAAATCCGGTGCGCGAAACCTACGACGGACCGGTAACAGTTGCCGGGTTAATTGAAAATACCGATGTGAAAATTACCGACATCACCGGAAACCTGGTATACAAAACCACATCGTTTGGTGGGCAGGCAGTTTGGGATGGTAAGAACCTGAATGGCAAGCGCGTAAAAACCGGAGTTTACCTGGTATTTTGTAACGACGAGAACGGGGAAGAAACCCACATCACAAAAATATTGTTCATACATTGATTGGGATTCACAAGCAGCTTAACTGAGTTATGATTACGGCTACCGAAGGCATTGTTTTGCACACAATAAAATATGGCGAGAGCAGTGTTATTACCACTGTTTTTACCAAAGAATTTGGGCGGCAAAGCTACCTGATAAATGCTGCCCGGAGCCGGAAGTCGAAAAATAAAGCCGGTTTGTTGCAGCCCCTGTTTATGGTTGAACTGGAAGCTTACCAGAAGCAATCGCGCGACCTGCAACGGATCAGGGCAATGAGAAGTCTGACTACCTACCAGGAAATTCCTTTTGACATTGTAAAATCAACGCAGGCCATTTTTCTGGCCGAGGTGCTCTATAAAACCATCCACGAACAGGAAAGTTACCCCGAACTGTTTGAGTTTATTAAAAGCGCTTTGCTGTATCTCGATTTGATGGAGGAGGGCAAAACAAATTTTCATCTGTATTTCCTGTTTCATTTAACCGAGTACCTTGGTTTTATGCCCGACACCACACAAACCGGTTTTGAAGGCTGGCTCGATTTGCAAAAGGGTGCCGTAGTACCTTTTGAGCCTTCGCACCCGATGTTTGTGAATAAAGAAGCAACGGCGGTTTTGGTAAAACTGGCTTTGTTGAAAATTAACGAGCTGGATAGCTTGAAATTAAAACGCAGCATGCGCGATACACTACTTGCAAAGTTAGTGGATTATTACCGTCTGCATTTTGATACGTTGGGTGAAATAAAATCGCTAAAAGTACTTCAGGAAGTTTTTTCCTGATCGTCTTTTATAATCACGACTTCATAAGTGTAAAGTTCGGCGGTTTTCCATCCGTCCCAACCAATTCCGGCTTTGTTCTTCGAACATCTTCCCAGAAATTCTTCTTTGCTCCAGCCCGTTTTTTCGGCTACCTGTGGCAAAAAGGTGCCCGAGTTTAAACCGCTTTTTATATAAATGCCGTGTTTTCCCAGTTCAAATTCATCAATCGATTTAATCTTTTTCAGTGGAGTTAACACCGATACTTCCAGTGTCATGTTGTCCAGATCGGAAGGTTCAATAGGGTCGAAACGCTGGTCGTTTGTGGCTGAAACTGCAAACCGTTTAGTCATTTCGCGTAAGGTTTTATTACCGGCAAATCCGCCAATACACCCTCGTAATTCATTGTTGATATAAATGCTGATAAAAGCACCGGCCTTCTGATTCAGGATGCTGTTATCGTTCCTTTTAGGTTTCTTTTCTTTTACGTCCTCGCCTAAAAAACGAGCAATCGAATTTCGGGCCAGCTGCAGAATTTCCTGTTTTTCAGAGGGGCTGATTTCAAAAACGGCTTTTTCGTAAACACCAATAGCCCAGTAGCCCACCACGCGGTCTTTTTCACCGTAAAGCCGGCTGTCGCCCGAGTTTTTGTAGGCCAGTTGTTTAAACTCAAAATCCCTTTTTTTAGTAAGGTGAAGCAGTGTGAGTACTGAAGTCCAGCCACATAACGAGGTGGCAAGGTTGCCAATCTTTTTCTTCTTGTTCTTTTCAATTGCTTTTAACAGTTTTTTGGGTTTGTTTTTGCAAATGGCATCAGCCGTTAACTGGTCCGCCAACTTTGCATTTTCATAGTCTGGGAAATGCGAAAAGTCGGTACTGATAACAAACAAATTATCAGGTGTAAAGTAAGGACGAAGCGCTTTGGCCAGCTTCTTGCAAATGCCGGTTGAGTGGGTGCCAAGAATAATAGGCACCAAGGTCAAATCGTTCCCCAAGCGGAATTGCAAAAACGGCAACTGAACCTCCAGGCTGTGTTCATAGAGGTGCGATGCATCGTGCTCAGTAAACACCGACGATGAGGCGAGCAATTGTTTTCCGATTTTTTTATTCACCGGAATTTCGCCCAGAGGCGTCTCGTAGTTTCCTTCGGTATAAATGGCGGCTCCGCCAAAAGTATAACGATGGCTCGATGCCAATACAAAAATATTCTGATAGTTTTTGTTTGCCGGAATTTGTTTGAAAGCGGCTGCTGCAACTTCACCGCTAAAAATATAGCCTGCATGCGGCGAAATAAGGGCGCGCAGCGGTTGCGAGGTTTTTACATTGACGGCACCGTCAAAAAGTTCTTCCAGCTCATTTCGCAAAGTGCTGGAAGACGAAGGGTAAAATTGTCCGGCCACTGCCGGCTCGCGGTTTTTATTTGTATTGAATAGCATAGTTTTCTTTCAGCTAAAAGGTAGTAATATTATTACGCAACGCAATGAAATTGGTTTGCGGACCGGTTTGTGAAGAAACATTTAAATAGCGTTTGTTTTCGTGGGCAGCGATTTTAAAGATAAAACAGATAACGTACATTTACGTGAATACTAAATTTAAATGGACTTAAACAAGGTACATAGCGTTATTGCAGTGCTGGCAGAAGCCGGGAGAGCGATCATTGAAGTGTATGAAAGTAACAACTTTGATGAGCAGCGGAAATCTGATAATACAGCAGTTACCCGGGCCGACAAAGCTTCGAGTAAGATTATTAATGCAGGCCTTGCACGAATTTTCCCCGAAATTCCTGTTTTAGATGAAGAAACCAACTTCCCGGAGTACGAAATTCGTAAAACCTGGGAGAATTATTTTTTGGTCGACCCGCTGGATGGTACCAAGGAGTTTATTAAACGCAACGGCGAATTTTGCATCAACGTCGCATTAATAAACAAAACAGCCCCGGTAAACGGATGGATTTACGAACCGCTGAAAGAAAAAGGCTGGTACTGTGGTAAAGGTGGCGGGATTTATGAGTTCGACAGCAAAGGGAATTTCAAAGAAATGCCGAAGCCGGAGCCCTACAACGGAAAAATAAGGGTGGCCACCAGTCGCTCGTTTTTTAAGCCCCGCGAAGCCGAGCTGATCGAAAAAATGAGAGGCACTTTTGAGTTGGAGATCCTACACTGCGGCAGTTCGAAAAAGCAAATAGAAATCATAAAAGGAAATGCTGATATGTACTTAAAAGCCGGTCCCTGTTCCGAATGGGATACTGCACCCGGCCAGTTGATGGTAGAAGAGTTTGGCGGCAGTGTTTTTCGTCAGGATACCTTTGAAACCATGGCTTACAACAAAGCCAATCTTAAAAATCCGCATTTTGTAATGCTTAACGAAAGGCTTAATACCCCCGATTTTATAGCGTTTATGCAGCAAATAATTCAGGAGTAGTTCGCAAATCCAACTTTTCTTTTTGATAAATATAAGCTAACTTGTTCAGCGTGCGCGGGATATTTTCGTCGCATAAATCAAAAAACAAAAAAGATGAAACGTACATTTATTTTATTGGCAGTGGTAGTAGCTGCAGCACTTCTTTTTGCCGGATGCGCAACACAATCGTTTGAAAATATTGGCGATCCCCCGGGGTTCATAAAAGGTGTTTTTCACGGTTTTATTTTGCTGTTTAGTTTTATTGCCAGTCTTTTTACCGATTACGAAATTTATGCTTTCCCTAATGCAGGAGGCTGGTATAACTTTGGTTTCCTGATTGGCGTAATGATGTTTTTTGGCGGTGGTGGCGCCGGTGCCAAATGCAAAAAATAGACTGCCCGAAAATAAATTTTTTAGTTGCGAACAACATGCTGTGCAAAACTTGCGTTTGATTACAAAAACGGACGCAGGTGTAATGCGTATCTTCGTGGTGAGTTTTAAACAGGAAAACAGATTTAAAATTATTAGACAGATGAATAGGATAGTTGTTCTTTTAGCGATTCTTGCATTAACTGCATCTTCATGTAAGATATTTCAAAAATCGTCGGGTCAGGCCGAATCGGCTTATACCACCGACACTACAGCACCAACAAAAGTGTTTACCGTACCGGGTAGCGAAACAACCACACAGCCAACAGCTGTAACAAAACCCGAACCGGTGGCCGACGAGAAACCGATTGCAATACGTAAAGAGCAGGTTTCGTTTACCAGCCAAACGGATCAGACTGCAAACGCCGGAAACACTTTCTTTGTGATTTTGGGCTCGTTTAGTCAGTTGGATAATGCAAAAAATTACCGTACAACGCTTATCGATGAGGGTTTTACGCCTATCATCCTGCACAGCGAAACAGGTTATTACCGTGTTTGTGTTAATTCGTACAAAAGCGAAAGCGAAGCACGTGGAAGAGTGGCTCAGGTACGCAATGCTTTCCCGAAATACTCGGATGTATGGCTTTTAATTAAAGAATAGAAAATATTTCAAATTGATTTGAAGACGCCGCTTTATGCGGCGTTTTTTGTTTTTGTATTTTATTAATCTTCATTTTCCGCGAGCTAAATATTTTTCTCGCAGATGACGCAAATTATCACTGATTGTCTTTCACCGCCAGGAATATTTTTCTGCGGAGATCTGCGTAATCAGCGTGAAATAAGAGAATTTGGCGGATATCAGGAATGTTTAAAAATTCTTAAAATCAACAACAAAGGGCTTACGGGTGTTATATTTTCAGAATTTATCGGAAATCAGTATTACATTTGTAATCGTTGCAAAAAACGAATACCCATTCTAGAAAGAAAACATTTATGTGTAAAGACGAAAAGCAGAAGTTACTGGATCAACGCTACCTGAAGATGGCCGATATATGGGCGCAAAACTCATATTGTAAACGCCGCCAGGTGGGAGCGTTAATTGTTAAGGATAAAATGATTATTTCTGACGGTTACAACGGAACGCCGGCAGGATTTGAAAATATATGCGAGGATGAAGACAACAAAACAAAACCATACGTACTGCACGCCGAAGCCAATGCCATTACAAAGGTGGCGAAGTCGGGAAACAGTAGTGATGGTGCCACTTTGTACGTTACTTCATCGCCTTGTTTAGAGTGTTCGAAACTAATTATTCAGGCCGGAATTAAACGAGTGGTTTTTACCGAAAGTTACCGCCTGGAGGATGGCATAAACCTGTTAAAACGTGCTGATATTGAAGTAAAGCAGGTTGATATTTAAAGGCAAAAGTGAAAATTTGCCGGACGCTACCGGTGGTTTGCCGCCGCGATATACATTAAAATCAGGTCAGGTTATTAGCTACTGACCATTGAAGAAAGCCTATGAACAAGAAAACAACAATACTTTTACCCGTACTGATTGCCATTGCCGTAGCGGCAGGTATTCTGATTGGAAATATAATGAGCCGGAATGCCGCACCGTCGTATCATGGCGTGGGATTTTCGCAACCCAATAAAATATCTGCCATTCTCGACCTGGTTAACAGGGGGTATGTAGACAGCGTAAATACCAGCGAAATTGTTGAAAGTACGATTCCGGAGATACTGAAAAATCTCGATCCGCATACCAGTTACATTCCTGCCCGCGACATGAACGAAGTGCAGGAGGAGATGAGCGGTAACTTCTCAGGTATCGGGGTACAGTTTTCTATTCAGGAAGATACGGTACGTGTAATTGAGGTCATTCCCGAAGGCCCGTCAAGCCGGGTGGGTGTTTTGCCCGGCGACCGCATTGTTACTGTCGACGACTCGTTGATTGCCGGTGTAAAAGTGCACAACAACACGGTGATGTCGCTGTTGCGTGGCGAAAAAAACTCGAAAGTTCGGGTGGGAATCGTGCGCTCGGGTTACGCCGACGAATTGGAGTTTGAAATTACCCGTGGCGATATTCCGCTGTACAGCGTTGATGTGTCGTACATGATTGACGACCATACCGGTTTTATTAAAATTAGCCGTTTTTCGAATGCCACCTACCGCGAGTTTATGGAGGGAATGCTGAAGCTGAAAGAGGCAGGTGCCGAAAAAGTAATTATCGATTTAAGAAGCAACCCCGGTGGGGCACTGGTTGGCGTGTTGCAAATGGTTGACGAATTTCTGGAAAAAGGAGAACCAATTTTGTACACCGAAGGCCTGCATCAGCAACGAAAAACCTACAATGCTTCGGCCAAAGCAACTTTCTCCGACATTGGTGTTTATGTAATGATCGACGAGTTTTCGGCTTCGGCAAGCGAGATTTTTGCCGGCGCTATGCAGGATAACGACCGTGGATTTGTGATCGGGCGCCGTTCGTTTGGAAAAGGATTGGTACAGGAGCAAATTCCATTGATGGACGGATCGGCATTGCGCTTAACAGTGGCGCGTTTTTACACACCCAGCGGACGTTGTATTCAAAGTTCGTACGAAGATGGCAACGACGAGTATTACGATCATATTTACGAGCGTTTTCACAACATGGAGCAGTTGGTAGCCGACAGCATTCATTTTGTTGATTCGTTGCGCTACGAAACCAAAGGCGGACGCGTGGTTTATGGTGGTGGCGGTATTATGCCCGACTTCTTTGTGCCGGTTGATACCACAGGAAATTCGGAGTATTTCAACCAGATTTACCGAAAAGGACTGATTTATTCGTTTGCTTATGCTTACGCCGATTCGCACCGCGAGGAGCTTTCGAAATTCACCTCAGCCGGCGAGCTCGAGAATTTTATGGACCAACACAACGCCATGAACGAATTTATTGCCTATGCCGAAGAAAAGGGTGTGAAAAGAGATGCTGAAGGTTTAAAGATATCGGGGAAGGTGATTAACACGCAAATGAAAGCTTATGTTGCCCGGAATATCATGGGCGAAGAAGGTTTTTACCCGATCATCAAACAAATTGATAAAACGCTGTTGCGCGCCATCGAGGTGTCGCAGCAAAACCTGATGGTGCAGAATGTGGTGGCTACCGATTCGGTGGTTTCAGTGTTGCAATAAGATAATTTATCCGCAGGTATAGAAAGATCCGGGCCGTATTATCTGAAAAGATAAACGACCCGGATTTTTTTTGAAAGACTATATTGAATTACGTCGCCCCGGGCTAAAATAAAACGCACTTTCAGCGCTCTTTTTATTATTTTAATCCGACAGCAAATATGTTAGAGGGCTGAAAGTCTGTAGTAATTTAGCCCCGGGTAAACGCACCGCCGGATGGCGGAAGTGTCGCACGGGGTTAATGTTAAGCATTAGAAAAGGCGCAAATGCAAAAGCATATTGAAAATGAAACGTGTCATGCGCCTTATATAGAGACCCCTTTTTAGAAAATTAAGCGTAAAATATTTGCGTACAAAGGGTAGATATCCCGAAGGGATAAAACATGATTAAGCTCGTATGAAAACCAGGAGCGGGTTTTTTAAGAGCTCCAAGAGGGTGGCAATAAGGTAATAAGGTTTTTGGGATAGATCAGGTGCAAAGACTACTAAGGTTGTGGTTGAAGAATAAAGTTTTTGTTTACCATGTAAGAATCAACGGCCTTTTGGGTTCCGGAACTTGATTGCAATGCATAAAACCTTGTCTGTAAAGAATAAACCTTAGTAGTAAGGTTTTAACATAGAAATCAAACCTTATTACCTTATTGGCAAAACCAAAACCACCTTTTTAGCGTGAAATGGCTGTCGGGAGAGCTGTTATTCGGAAAATAATTTATGAAATGGTACTGAATACTAAAAAGTTGGTATTGATATTTAAGGAAATAGAACTGTTTCCTAAAAAGCATAAAGTTATATTCAATGAAACTGCGGTGTATACTAAAAAGTATAAGTTGAGATTCAATGAAACAGCGTCGTATCCTAAATAATAGTGATCGATATTTAATGAAACTGTGCAAAATTCTAAAAACAATTAATTGAAATTTTAGGAAACACCGCAGTATTATTAAGAGTAATTAGAATAAATGTATTAACTTACAGAGGTATAATACCGATTAAATATCGAAATGAGCCTTTGGTTCGCTTACTCCCAAAGCCTCTTTCGTTTATTATCGGCATTAACTCCCGAATCAAGTTCGGGACAGGCTATTGCAATTTCACTGTTTCGTTTAAGGCTTACATTGAAATGCAATTGGTATAACAGTTTGTTTAAAGAGAATTAAGTAATGGCTATAAACAATCTTACACCGATTACTCCCGAATTGCTTTACGATGGTTTGGTTGAAAAACTTCCGGATAAAAAGTCGAGAATGACAGAATTTATCCGCGAAAACAAAAGTAGCGGGAATAGCTATATGGATTTATTTGCCCAAACGGTTCGCGTTTACGGAAAGCGTGACGTGGCAGACTATGGCGAACTTTTAGGTGTAAATTACAGGCATTTGGATGGTGCTGTACGATGGATGTCGGGGATGGGAGTACACGCCTGGATGACTGAATACCTGCGCCTGGTAGCGTGCGATTTGGTAGAGCACACCGATTTTAGTTTTAAGGAAATTGGTAAAATTATGGGCTTTTCGCAAAGCAGCTTTTCGCAGTTTTTCAGGGCCTATCAGAAAATGCAGGCCTGGGAATACCGGAACCTTAAACAGCATGGGCGAAAAAGAAGGTATTTTCGGCGATGATGGTTGGTCATTAGTCACTGGTCATTAGTCATTGGTCATTAGACATTAGTCAAAAGTTGGGTGATGAGAAAACAGTATCTGGTATTGAGTATTGAGTACTGAGTACTGAGTATTGAGTAACCAGTATCTTGCATCCAGCATCCAGCATCCAGTAACCAGTATCCAGCATCAAAAATCTAATATCCAATAATCAATTTTGAATACCCAATATCCAACGATCGAGCATCGAGCATCGAGTAACCAGCATCCAGCATCCAGTTGAGCGAAGCGAAATCCCGACCGGAAGCGTCGGGGCATCTAGTATCCAGTAGCACATTTCTCGCTGCGCTCGAAATGACAGCATCTCGGCACTCGTATCTTGTAACTAGTGTCTTCTAAAACTATTTCGATATTTCCAACATCCGTTGAATCGGAATCCGGGCTTTTTCAATTACATCTTGTGGAAGTGTAACCTCCGGCTGTTCGTGTTTTAAGCAGATGTACAGCTTTTGCAGGCTGTTTAGCTTCATGTACTCGCAGTCGTTGCAGGCGCATGTTGAATCGTTCGATGGTGCCGGAATAAATACCTTATCCGGACAAGCCTTGGTCATCTGGTGCAGAATACCGCTTTCGGTTGCTACAATAAATTTCTTCGCATCGCTGCTCTGCACGTAATTCAACAGGGCAGTAGTTGATCCAATATGTTTTGCCAGCAGCAATACCGGTTTTTCGCACTCGGGATGAGCGATAAATTCGGCATCAGGATGTGCGTCCATCAGGTCGATAATCTTTTCTACCGAATATTGCTCGTGAACCATACAGGCACCATCCCACAATACCATGCTGCGGCCGGTTATGCTGTTAATATAGTTTCCAAGGTTTTTATCCGGCGCAAAAATCAGCTTCTGATCTTCGGGGAAACTGTCGACAATTTTTTTGGCATTGGCCGATGTACAAACAATGTCAGACATGGTTTTTAACGCCGCCGTTGCATTTACATAGGTAATTACCTTGTGGTCGGGATATTTGGCTTTGAATTCGGCAAATTTATCAGCCGGAGCCGACTCAGCCAGCGAACAGCTTGCTTTCAGGTCGGGAAGGATCACTTTTTTATCGGGATTGATGATCTTGGCTGTTTCGGCCATAAAATGCACCCCCACAAAAACAATCATTTCGGCATCGGTACTGGCTGCTGCCTGGGCCAGGCCAAGGCTGTCGCCAACATAGTCAGCAATGTCCTGAAGTGCGCCTTCAACGTAAAAGTGGCTGAGTATTACAGCGTTCTTTTCCTTTTTCAGGCGTTTAATTTCTTCAACCAACTTAAGGCTCGGATCAATTGTCTCTTCAATATAACCCTTCTCGTCCAACATTTTATCTATATGAAGCTGTTCCATCTCTTAGTTTCTGAATAAACAGGGCGCAAAAATATAAATTCCTGTAAAAAAAACAGTGATATCAGTTAAATGTTTGGTTTTGAAGCATAAAAAAAGCCGCATAACAGCGGCTTTCTTTATATTGAGTTGGACGAATATTGTCCTTTACTGGGCACTTACATGGCTATAGTAAATACCATATCCAAGTTGATCTTGTCCGTTATAGCTAGTTCTTATACCAATTACCGATAGTGTATCACCAACTACAATGCCTTTGGCAGCTAACAAACCTTTTCTGTCGTCGCCGGTTGCACCCCAACCCGGGTAGCAGCCATATACATATACTTCAGTGGTGCCATCATTCAAATAAAGATTACCATACGGTGCATAATCAATGTCTGAAATTTGACCGGTTATCATATAGTATGTATTGGAATCTTCTGGTTTAGCCAGAAACTCAGCAATAGTAACGGGTGTTACGGGAATAACTTCTTCCAATACGGCACCTCCTACCTGTGGATTTCCGTTATAGGCCGAACGTTTTCCAACAATTGTAATAATGTCGCCTTCCTTCAATCCTTTATCCTGGAAATCCTGAATGCCATACACAAATGTTTCGCCGGAGTAATCGCGCAGGTATAAATTGCCGTAGGTAGTATTTGAAATACCGGTAATAACCCCTGATAAACGATATTGGGTATTGCCAACTTCAGCAGCAAGGAATTCGGCGATAGATACCTCTAAAATTGCTCCTTTCTGGCTAAGCGAAGTTTGCGAAGTATAGTTTTTCGATCCATCAGTAGTGCGGAATGTTAGCGTAGTTTCGCGATCTCCACCCTCATTGGCTTCGGCTTTAAATGTTACAACAGAATTGGTTCCTGCAGTTTGGATCGATGAAATGGATAACCATGACTCGGCATCAGCAGGAATTTCTACGGATAAACCATCGCCTTTGCAGGTAACGTATGCCACAAAATCGCCACCTTCGATAGGAAGTTGTGCGTTTTCTGTTGAATCAACTTTTACCAGCGATTTATTGATGTTGATAACGGATACATTTACCAACTGAGGAGTTCCTTTGTATGAACCTTTAGGTCCTTCTATTGTAATTTCATCACCTACCTCAAGTCCCCAGCTTAAGAAGTTTTTCTCTCCACCTTTTGAATCGAGCGTACCATAAATATAGATTGAACCTGTTTCATCCTCTAAATACCAGTTGCCGTAAGTTGTGTTGGTTATTGATGTAACAACACCGGTTACCTGGTAGGTTTTGCTTTCAGGGCCGGCGAGTATCTCTGCTACTGTGGCAGGTGCGACTATTGCCAAACCCTGAATGATGTTAATGCGTTGAGTTTCGCCTGCGCATTCAATAATAAGCTCTGCGGTGCGACCATCAATGGCAGATTCGGCCGAAAAGGTAAGTGTTGACTCACCGGCACTGCCAGAAGTAGATGAGAGCGACAACCATTCAACAGTGTTCTCAACTGTCCAGCTTTCTTTAGCCATTATGGTAATGGTAGTAGAACCACCATCTACAGGAATCGATACGTATGACGACGATACCTGAATTTCATCAAGCAAAGTCATTGTTTCTTCATCTTCACAACTCGTCATCAGGGCAAGTATGGCGATGAATATTGGAAATAAATATTTAAGTTTCATATTATTCTATACTTTAAATTAGTTGAAAATATATTTGATACCAATAGAAGCATACCAACACTGACCCAATGAAATGCCTGGTGTGAATGTTTTGGTATTACCATGGATTGACGAGGGTGTAGAGAATGTAGCCACACCGTCGGCATCAACACCTTCGTACTTAAGAATACGGGCATCCGAACCAATATCTGCGTTCAGGAACTTGCCTACACCCCAACTGTTGTTGAAGAAGTTCATCACGTTTTTAACATCAAGGCTAAGTTGCAGCTTGTGTACATTGTTACCTGTTTTAACCGAAAAATCGTGTTTGTAACTTAAGTCAACACGGTGTACCCACGGAGAGTAAACGCTGTAGGCTTCTGCATACTCACCTTGTTGGTCTTTCAGATAATCGTTGGAATGAACATAGTCCATAAAACGGGTTTGATCGTCGGCTGAAACAAAGCGGAAATCGCCGTTTGCCACCTCTTCGTCGGTCGGAACATAAATTGCATCGTAGTTGTAACCATCACCGTTCATATCATTAACAGTCATAAATGATTCGTTTGCTCCACCGCGCCATCCTTCGTAAATAATACTGTAGTGGTTGCCGCTCTTGTCGTGTGCAGTAAGTGATGCTACCAAACGATCGGGTGTGGTATATTGCGAATTGTGCAATTTAATATTGTTAGGACCTTCAACAGTTGGAACATAGGTAAATGCCGATTCCGGGTTCGATCCAGGCATGCCGGTTACATCTTTTGCAACGGTGTGTGTATAGGCAGCCATCACGCTAACCCATTCCGCCGGTTTAGCATTAACAGTGATGTTGGCTGACCAGCCATAACCACGGCTTGTGTTATCCAAAACAAATGCTTTGGTTCCGGTACGGTAACCTGCCGGGTAAATCGGACGATTATCAACTCCGTTAAAACGGGCAAAACCTCCAACATTTGGAATACTCCAGTCGGAAATAGAAACTCCGTTGATTGTTTTGTTATAGATTCCTTCTACCGTTGCCGACAATGGGAACGATGTTGGGAATGCATAATCAACAGCAAATGATGTTTTCCAAACCTGTGGCATTTTAAAATCTGAAGCTACAGCAGCAATTGAAGAAGGAACAGTACCGTCTTCAGGTGAGATTGTTGTAGGATAACCTAAACTTGCCAGTTTATCATGTAATGCTGCTATTGTTGCATTTCCTTCGGCATCGGTTACCAAACCACCGGCAAATTCATCCATTGAGAAACCATTGTTCCCAGCATTCCGTGCATTGATTTGAGCCTGGTATTGAACCATACCGCCGTTGGTTGGCATGTTGGTGAAGAATACCAGTGGTAAATTACCCGAGAAAAGACCGGTACCACCACGAACCTTCAGGCTCTTGTCGCCAGATGCATCCCATACAAAACCTACACGAGGAGAGAATATGATATTTGCATCAGGCCATTTTCCTGTGTCAATACTACGACCGTTATAATCAAGGTCTTTAATTGCCTGGTTTGTAATCAGGTCATTATTGTTAAAGATAAGTGCGTCAATGCGAAGTCCGTACGAAAGCTTAAATCTTTCGGTAACACTCCAGTCATCCTGGGCGTAAGCTCCAATTTTGTTACTTCTTACACGAGCTGCAGGATTCGCTTCACCATCGTAGCCATAAGTTAAGTTTACAATCTCAGGCGTTGCTTCGTTTAAGAAATCGTCAAGACTTGAGTAGCGGTAATAACCGGTTCCGTTACGCATGTAGGCATTATCAGCCATCTTGTACTCGTAAGCAATACCGCCAACAATTTTATGATTACCCATATAGAAGGTCATCTCATCTTTAATGTTCCATACATTGTTGTGAACACCGTTGTTCCAGGTAAATAGCTCGTAACCTAAAGAAAGGTATGCCTGATCGTCTTTCAAAATGTCGATAAAAGGAAACGGTGCAGAATTTGTTCCGCGTACATCGTCGAGTTTTGAGAAGGTTGCCAGGAACTGGTTCGAGATGTTTTCCGATAAACGACTGTTTAAGTCAAAAGAGAACGAATGAACAAGGTTGTCCATCGAATACATCGAGTTGGCATACGACATGGAAGCCTGTGACATCCTGGCCTCCGACATACGGGTACCTCCATCCATTGAGGATGCGTTAGGCGATCTCCATGAAGTGTTCTTTGTGTAGTTATAGCGTAATGCTAAACGATGTTTGTCGGTAATGTTCCAGTCGATACGTGCGAGCAGTTTTTTGTTGCTTTCGTCTGCCGGGAAACTGGTGAAAGATCCTGTTTCGTATCCATATTTATTTCTTACAAAATCAGAAACAGTCTGAAGATCGTCTTCTGTTGTGCGGGAAATAAAATTGTCAGGATCAGCAACACCATCAGTTGAAGCTCTCCAACGATTGGCAACAGTTGGAGTTTCCTCCTTCTCGGCGTTTATGAAGAAGAACAATTTGTTTTCAATGATCGGACCTCCTAATGTAAATCCGTATAAGGTATTACGGTCTTTCTCACGTGCACCGGCTATTTCCTGTCCATCAACAGCATTTCCGCGCATGTTTTCATTTCGGTGATAAGTGTATGCGCTTGCTTTAAAGGTATTTGTACCCGATTTTGTAATAGCGTTTACACCACCGCCAATAAAGTTTGTCTGGCGCACATCGTATGGGGCAATTACAACTTGCAATTCTTCAATAGCTTCGATAGAGATTGGATTACCTCCACCAGGAAGATTATCACTCAAACCAAAGTTGTTGTTGAAATTTGCACCATCCACTGTAAAGTTAGCCGTACGACCATCGGATCCGGCAAAGCTCATTCCATCACCGCCATAAGGAGAAAGGCGGGTAATGTCCATAATGCTGCGGGTTACGGTAGGCAGGTTATCAATCTGGTCGTTAGTGATATTGGTAACTGCTCCGGTTTTCTCGTTCGAGAATTTTGTACGGGTTGCCGAAACAATAACTTCGTCTATTGACAATGCTTCTTCTGTAAGTACCACATTCATTACATAGTTCTCACCTAAACTCAAGGTAATATTGTTTTGAGTAAATGCACCATAACCGATAAACGTAATAATTACTGAATAAGGTCCACCTACGCGCATACCGTTTAGGTTAAACCGGCCCTCCACGTTGGTTACGGTACCATAAGTCGTTCCTGAAGGGGTGTGTGTGGCAACCACCGTTGCACCTATTACAGCTCCTTCAGCATCAGTAACCCGTCCACTCATACTGGAGGTGGTTACCTGTGCCTGAATAATAGTAGCAGAAAAGACAATTAGCGCTACTAATAAAAAACTGATTTTTTTAATCATAGATTTGGAATTTAAATAATTATTGAATGGATTGTATGTGTTTGTTTCTCTTATTGTTAAAAGATAATGAATGGGACGATTGAACATATTGTATTGTGTATCCTAATGTGGTTCTCATTTTGTTTTTGTGTGCAGTTTATTATTGACTATAAAATCAATCCCTCCACCCTAATTTCCTAAACATGCAGCAAAGGAAAGTCTTCTTTCAGTTGTTTTTGTTAAATAGATGTTATTTTATTGTGTATTATGCCTTAACTTTTACCCCACTTCGAACTAGATAAAATTCCTATTAATGCACAGTAAAAACAAGTCTACATCGATTAAGTTGTTAAACAAATTGTTTGAGTTATTAACATTTTTATTCACATTTTAACATTTGTGCAGTGTTCCGGAACTGGTTAAATCGTAGCTTATTGTTAAGTAAGTTGATGGATTTTGATTTTCTTAAAAAATTCTTGAAAAATAATGCGATTTGTAATATACAGTAAATCAGTATGAAAGGCGTTTATATTTAGATTTGATCGAAAAAATATGGTACTATGTGTTGCAAAGTACTAGATTAATGACATATATTTGTAATGCAAACAACGATGTAAAAAAAAGTACATTCTTTAAAAAAGTTCTTTGCAGGTTGTAACGGAAACAAAAAACAATCGTCTTAAAGACGGAAACAGAAAACAATTAGAAAGCAGAAATGAAGAGCGAACTTCGGAAAAAATCGCAAAGCCAAAAAACAAAAACAAAAGCAGAAACAGAAAACAAAAACTCAAAGTCATGAAAACAAAAAACAATGTTCAGAAAGCAGTTTTACGATCAGCAGCAGTAGTAGTTAGTTTTGTTCTTATTAGTTTTACAGTAAGCGCACAAACATTTTGGAAACGTTTATTGGAGAATACAGGATTCAGCGATATTGCCATTGCAATGGCAGCGCCCACCGAAATGGAGGATATAGAGGGAATTCCTGCAGAGACTGAAGCTAACTATTACTTTGTTGAAGAAGTTGAGCCGGCCATGGAAGTTGAAGCATGGATGACCGACGATTCAAGATTTAACACCACTCAGTTTGTGTACAGCGAGGCAAGCGAAACAAGCCTTGAGCTGGAGGACTGGATGATGAATGAAACACTGTTTCAGCCGGTGGTAGAGGAAGAAGCAGCGCTGGAGCTGGAAGCCTGGATGGTTTCGGAAAGTACCTGGAATATTTAACAGCAGGTAAAACCAATTAATTGTGATGAAAACAGAGGACTAACAGATAGAAAGGGACAAAAAATGAAGATAGAAAACACAAAAGCACAAATGAGAAAGGGAGTACTGGAATACTGTATTCTGCTCGTTCTCGACGGAAAGCCACTTTATGCCAGCGATATTATCGAGTCGTTGAAAGAAGCAAAAATGATAGTGGTAGAAGGAACGTTATATCCCTTGTTAACGCGGCTGAAAAACGCAGGGTTACTGGGTTATCGCTGGGAAGAATCAACACAGGGGCCACCTCGAAAATATTATGAGCTTACCGAAACCGGCCGTAGCTTCTTAATTGAACTCGAAGGTTCGTGGAGCGAACTGGTTGGTGCAGTACAAACAATTAGAGACAACAAAGCTTAGTCCATCCTAATAAATTCAAACAAAAAACAAGATGAAAAAGACATTCACAATAAATATAAGCGGCACAATATTTCACATTGAAGAGGATGCTTACGAGGTGCTGCAAAAATACCTTATCAATCTGAAAAACCATTTTGGAGTTGACGAGGAAGGAAGAGAGATTATTGCTGATATTGAGGCTCGAATTGCCGAAATTTTCAGTTCGAAAAGTACCGAAGAGAAAAAGGTGATTACCGTTGAGTGGGTAAATGAAATGGTTGAGGTAATGGGAACGCCCGAAGACTTTGCCGAGGAAGAAGGCGAAGATGAAGATGTTTCAATTGCATCGGAAGCCAAGCGCAAACGCCGTTTGTACCGCGATCCCGATCATCGGGTGTTGGGTGGTATTTGCGGAGGTTTGGGTGCTTACTTTAACATGGATCCTGTAATCTTACGTATCATTTTGGTGATTCTGTTTTTTGTAACATCGGGTGCTGCCGGACTGGCTTACCTGATTTTATGGATAGCTGTGCCGAAAGCAGTTAGTACAGCACAACGCCTTGAAATGCGCGGTCAGGAGGCTACCGTAAAAAATATCGAGAAATCGATAAAAGAAGAGGTAAAAGAAGTAAAAGAAAGCTATAAGAAATTTAAAGAATCGGATACCTACTCGAAAGGAAAAAAGTCGATGGAAGGAGCCGGCGACGTGGTTTACAATATCTTCAAAGTAATTCTGAAAGTATTTGTAATTGTGTTTGGTGTGTTCCTTATCCTGTCCGGCTTTTTCGGAATACTCGGATTGGTGTCGTCGATGGTTATTGGCCATTCGTTTGTTGAAGGAATGCCGCTGATTTGGGGACCCGAAATTCATGTGCCCAATATGTTGAACCACTTTATTGAGCCGGGTACAGCTACCTGGGGCCTGATATTGGTTGGATTGATAGCAGGCCTCCCGTTATTGGCACTTGTTTATATCGGAACCAAACTGGTTTTCAGGTATAAATCGAACAATGCAATTGTTGCCTTGTCGATGGTAGGTGTTTGGTTGGTAGCGATTTTCGCCCTGTTAATTCTTTCGGTTGGGCAGGTTGGAAACTATAAACAAAGCTCATCGATTACCAAAAGCGAAACCATTTCGTGCGATTCTTGCCAAACTTTATATCTCCGAATGGCCGAAGATAAACTGGATGATTACGCTGAGATTGATTGGGATGTGGAAGGTTTTAAGGTAGCTGTTATTGATGGAGAAGAAGTAGTGGTTGGTTATCCGCAGTTGGATGTAATCCGTTCGTCGGGCGATGATTTTGTAGTAACAGTGCGCTATTCATCAAGAGGTAAAACACGCGACAACGCTAAACAGTGGTGCGAAGAAATGGTGTACACTTATGAAAGAACCGATTCAACCCTTTATTTCGATCCGTATTTCTTTATCGGCGACGAGGCAAAATGGAGAGGTCAGGAAGTGGATATAAAAATAAGAGTACCTGAAGGAAAAGCAGTGTTCCTTGGAAACGACATGGATGAAATTATTCATGATATAGAAAATGTTTCGAATACCTGGGATGGCGATATGGTTGGAAAATACTGGGAAATGAAACCGGAAGGATTGACCGAAAAAATGATTAAATAAAAACACAAAGTCATGGAGACACGAAGAGTAAAGCGCAGATTTAGCTTTATAGCTTAGTGTCTTCGTGTTTAAAAAAAAGTAGCTATGAAAACAGTAACAACATTACTTTTTGCGCTTGGTCTTATGTTAGCCGGGTTACTGGCGTCAGGACAAAGCAAGTCGGATAAAATGTATGACACCTTTGCCAATAAAGACGGCGTAACCAGCTTTTCGTTCTCAAAAGATATGATCGATGCTATTGATATCGATTTGGGTGATGATGATGAAAAGAATGTAACAGGCGATTTAAATCGAATACGGTTTATGTCGTACAATCCCGAAAAAGGGAGTTTGAAAAATAGCGAGTTTACCCAAAAAGCAATTGCGCTTCTTCCCGCCAAATATGAGAAATACGAAGATGATGACGATGATTCAGATGCGGTGATCTATTTACTGGGAGGGAAAAAGAAATATTCCGAGTGTCATGTTTTCATCACTAGTGAAAATCCGGAAGGCAACAGTTTTATTGTATCGTTCTTTGGCGATTTTAATGTAAATGATATCGACAAATTGAAGTCGCAAGGGCAGGACATGTCGGAATAAGAAGTTAAAATTTCATTTTATTTGAAGGTCGTTATAAGCAAAAGTGCTTATAACGACCTTTTATTTTGTGGTTAATTGTGTTAACTAATCGTGTCTCAATGTTAAATCTTGTCCCAAAATGAAACAAATCCCGCCAATCAGGCTTTTTGAATTCACACGTTTATGTTAATTCTTTATTTTTAGCGCCTAAAGTGTAACAAGTTGTAATTGTTATATTTGGAATGATTGATTGCATGTTGGTAATTGTTGTTTTAAGAATTGTAAAAACACAAGCAAGCGGTTTTATGCAGAAAGGCCCAAAATGGTACTGATGCATCTTCCCCGGAGAGCCATCAAAACTGTTATTGTCATGTGCAGGCAGTAACAGAAGGAACAAAAGATAGAAAAGTAAGAGTAAAAGAATTGTGCTAACAGTATGCTTTAGGGACATATTGACTATTCCCCGTACTGCCAATATGCGGATGATAAATCCAGGCCTTTCGGGTACTGGGAATCGGTCTGTCCTGATATTTCTCCTTATTATTTTGTTTTTACTTCTTCAAAGTTTGGCAGCATCTGCGCAAACAAAAACTGTAATTGAAGGAGACCTTATCGTTGAAACCAACAAAACAAGGGTAATTGCTGAAAATGATACACTGATAGTTACAGGAAAACTGGAGTTGAAACAGGGAGCAATACTAACTATTGAAGCGAACGCCGTTTGTATTATCTACGGAGACTTAATTGTTAAGAATTCAGTGAATTTAAGCGTGGGAGCCAAGCTAATCGTGGGGGGTAACCTCGAAGCGCCCTCCGGCAGTGGTAAAGTGGAATTAGATGTTGATCCGGCAGCTGCATTTTATATATTAGGAACTGTTTCAGATAATAGTGGCGATTTTAATTGCGGCAACACTTCTAATTATGACCCGCCCGGCGACAATACCTGTAATTATGGTGATATTATTTCGCTCGAAGACAATGAAAACGACAGCACAGGAATATACGATTTGTTTGTGTCGGGAGACGCTGAAAAGGGGGTAACTCCGGTTTATTCAGAACTGTGTGCCGAAAGCTCGGTTATTCTTTCGGCTGTTTACACTTCTGCCGATTCGTATCAATGGTGCGATTCAACGGGCACTCCAATTCAAGGAGAAACCGGAGTCGACTTTGAAGTATCAGAACCAGGTGAGTATTTCGTAAAAATCTACGATTCAACATTCGAACAAAATCCAACAATATCGCACCGTGCAAAGGTTGTTGGGACATCTTTAGCTGTAGATATCGTTGCCGATAATGGCCCTGTTTGTTCCGGATCAACCGTAGAATTTACGCTGGCCGGTACTGAAGGTGCCACCGTATTTTATACCATAAACGGGAGCAGCACTCAATCGATAGTACTTGCAGATGGAACAGCAATAGTTTCCGTATTAAATGCACAAACAGATCAAATAGTAAACATCATTTCGGTTCAAAGTGGCCCGGTGAGTTGCGATGTCAACCTTTTATCAACGGTCACTGTAAATCCTTTGCCGAATACCGGCCAAATTATACCTGATTAAAACAACAAAACGATAAAAACAAAAAGATGAAAAAGACATTAACTTATTTAATTGTAACCATAGCGTTTATAGCTATAAGCGGAATGGTTATGGCGCAAGGAGGAGGAAATCCATTGGTCAATTCAACACATGGATATAAAGTAATTCCGGGGGATTCCGGAAACGATTTTTTGTGGGAAATAACTGGAGGTACCGAGGACGTGGATTATGTTGTAAACTCAGCAAATTTAACAGGTGATTCATTAAACATTACATGGTTGAGCACCACAGGGAATCCGTATAAGTTAACTTTTAAAGAGACTGATACTTCAACAGGTTGTGAAACATCTAAAGAGCTTACGCTGAATGTTGTGGCAAATACATTTGATGTTAGCATTTCCAATCCTATTGCAACCTGCAACAGTGCAAACGATACAACGGATGCAAGTAATAATTTCTCTATAATCGATTTTACAGTGAATATGACCACTGGCAGTAGCTCATGGAATCCAAATTGGGAAATTACTTTCAACGTAGCTTCAGGAAATGTCTCTTCAACGGTTGATAATGTATGGTCTGCTACAGGAACATTAAATGATAATGGTGGAGGGTCTTATACCTTAACTGATATTCCTTCCTCATCATTAAATAACGAAATCACAATATCAGTAAGGCTTGCAGGTGCTGCATTTACTGAATTAAGTGCCGATGTGAATATTACTGAAGCAAAAGAACTTGAATATAATACTCCGGATAAAGATAACGACGATTGGACTGCTGCCGGAATCATTAATCCCATACCAAATACATCAGCAATTATAACCGATTAAAAATTACACATTACACAATAAAGTTTTTTAGTATGAAAAAAATAGTTTTTCTTTTAACGGCGGTTGTTGTAACCGCTTTCAGTTCTAGTGTTTTGGCACAGAGTACCGGTGTTGAACCGGCTCCCGGAGCAACTCACAATTATAACATCACCCCAGGAGATGGCGGGAACACAATTTTGTGGACAGTGACAAAAGGAAATTTAACAACGTCTGCAGGTACAGAAGTTGTAATTGCAACTCCTTCTGCAGCCTCCACCAATATTACCTGGACAACAAGTATTGACACCACAGTAATGTATTATGTGCATGTGCTGGAAACCGATGATGAAGGATGTTCGAACGAAAAGGTATTACCTGTTAATCCTGAGCCAAGTGATTTCTATCTCGAGATTGCTGCTGCAAATGCCACTCAATGCTACGATGGTGCAGTAGTTGTAAGTCTTGCTGATCCAACAACGATTAATTACGATCATGGTACAGCAACAATAAACTTTACAATAACGCCGAACAACCTATCGGCGTCTTACACCGGTTATACATTTGATTTAGCACTTGCAGTTCCGACAGGATTTGATTATACAACAACTCCACCAACATTCTCTGCAAATGCATCATGGGATGGTACAACTGTAGCGGTAACAGATAACAGTCTGGTTACTGTAAGCTTTGCAGTTGACAATACAAACACTTACGATAATAGTTCTGCAGTTGATGCTCAAGATTTTACTGCAACGGCAAGTGTTTCAGGTGGTAAAGCTATTAACGGAGTTTCCGATAACGGAGACGGAACATATAGTGATGCTACCAGTGTTGCCCGACCAAATACCAGTGGCATCGGCTACAATTAGAAATAGACCGAACATTCACTTCAGATTGAATAGTTGAGAACAAAGGCATTTTTCATACTGATAATAACCCTTCTGGCTGCCCTGTGCGGGGCAGCACAGGAGGATTATGTCGTTTTTGAAGGTGCCGAACAGAATTATTTTGTCGAAAATCATTCAGGAAGCGATTATTCCTGGAGGGTTTTGACAAGCTTTAATCCCGACACCGAAGCAGAATCAAACGACTACGCGATAACTTCTTCTGCCAATTCAAATGAAATTCGTGTGCGTTGGAAAAGCGCCGGGCTCTACTATCTTGATGTAATCGAAACCGATTTAACAGGCTGTACCAACCGTAAAGTTGTAATGGTAACTGTTTTGCCGGCAGCACGAAGTGTGGCTTTTGCCAACCGTTTTAGTGCAATTTGTTTCACTCCCGATCCCGATGAATCGAGGCTATTACAATTGCTCGATAATGAAGGTGCAGAGCTCGATCCATCAAAATTCCCGGTAGAGATAAAAGTGGATATTAACGGTTCGGAATTTAACTTTCAGGTAAATAACGATGACCGGGGAATTACAGTTCCCGATAGTTTTATGCTGAAAGCGCCCGAGCACGATGTGCAGATTGAAATAACATTACTTGAAGCTACTGATGCAAACGGACAGAAAATTAAACCACTTGGTGGAAACGATGTGCATCGGATAACCGTTTATGCCCAGCCTGAAATAGAATACACCAGTGCCGATGCTACGATTAAAGACGGCGGTGAAGGCTTTTACGAAACTGCACTAACACGAGGAAATCCCGATGGTGCTGTTTACAGCTGGAAATTGGAGCCATCGGTTGGTACGAGTACCAATTTGCAGGCTTTAACCGGACCAACAGCCACTATTCTGTGGGACGGACCGGAAGGAACGTATACGCTTTACACCACGGTTACCGACGGAAACGGATGTGCGGCCGATACCATCAGCCAGATAGTTGAAATTGAAAAAACACATGGGCAACCTCTAGCCGTTTATGCCGGCCCCGATACTTTGATCGGAAACTGCCAGCCTTACTTGTTTAACGCGGTTTATCCTACCGAAAACAGCTATACATACCAGTGGGAGCCAGCTGCAGGATTAAGTGATCCGTCAATTCCCAATCCAGTGTTCACACCAAGCGAAACAACAACCTACATTTTAACGGTTACAACTTCGCCTGATTCTACTTATTCCGATACGGTTACCATCAACGTAGCGAATTTAGTAGCTGAAGCAGGCGACGATTTTATGATCGAATACGAATCAACGGCAATTTTAAGCGGAACGGGAAGTGTTGGCGAGCAAATACAATTTGTCTGGACAACTGCTAACGGAACCTTTGTTGGAGGCCAAAACACCGCAACTCCCGAAATTAGTTCTGCCGGAACGTATCATTTGCAGGTTACAGATATTTTTGGATGTACTGCCACGGATTCGGTGTTGGTTAGCCGCTTTATTTCGGCGCCAATTGCCCGCGATGATTACGATACCACCGAATATCGAACAGCGGTAACGATAGATCTGCTAGTGAACGATGAAGATCCGCAGCAGGAGCTTGATCCTTTATCGTTACAAATTTTGCAGGATCCCGCTAATGGTTTTGTCGATATCAACGGCGATGGTACGGTAACTTACACGCCAAATGATGGATTTTTGGGTGGCGATGTATTTCAGTACCGCATTTGTAACACCTACGAAAAGTGCAATAACGCCAATGTTTTTGTGTATGTAACGGCGGCCGATTTCTTTATTCCCGAAGCATTTACTCCAAACGCCGATAACGTAAACGACTATTTTGAAATTATAGGAATTGAGTTGTTTGAGCAAAACTCGATTACCATCATTAACCGCTGGGGAAAAACCGTGTACAAAGCCCGTGGTTATGGCATTTCTACATCGCCACAATTTTGGAATGGTAAATCGAACCAGGGTGGCGACGACAGCGACCTGCCAAGCGGAAGCTACTTTTATGTACTTGATTTAGGAAACGGAGAACAACCAATTGCCGGCTCGGTATATATTGACAGATAATGGGAAAACGAACAAAAATAGCAGCTTTTTTAATTCTTACCCTTGTGGTTTTGCTACAAGGGAAAGAGGGCAGTGCTCAGCAAGATCCCATGTACACGCAGTATATGGATAACCTGCAGGTGCTAAATCCGGGATATGCCGGTTCGCAGGGAATTGGAAATATTTTAATGGTGGCACGCAGCCAGTGGGTGGAGTTCGATGGCGCTCCGGCAACACGTTCGTTTACCTACAACACTTCGTATGACGAGCAAAATATTGGTGTGGGTTTCTCGCTGATGTCCGACCAGATCGGGCCGCTGAAACAAACCGGATTTTATGCCGACTACTCTTACTTTCTTCCGGTTTCTGAAAAATTTAAGTTGGGCTTAGGACTTAAAGGTGGTGTGAGTTTTTATCGGGCCAGCCTTGTTGCGCTTAAAACAGTTGATTCCGACCCGGTATTTAACCACGATATTTACGAGAACTTTCTGCCCAATGTTGGTGTGGGATTGTTTTTGTATTCCGAAACTACCTATTTCGGCTTATCGGTTCCGAAGCTAATTGATAATATAATTATTAACGAAGACGTAAAAACCGATTACATTAATAAACAGCAGCGGCACATGTATTTTGTGGCCGGGCACCGCTTTGATTTTAGCGAAGATTTTCAGCTAAAAACAAACGGAATGATGCGATGGGTTAAAAGTGCTCCTCTTTCGGTTGATCTGACTGTGATGGGCGGTTTCCGCGATAAATTCTGGGTGGGAGCCATGTATCGTTTTGGTGATGCGTATGGTATGCTGGTTAAGTTTAATCCCTCACCCAAAATGTCGATCGGTTATGCCTACGATATTACCGTTTCTGAGTTAAGCGCCTTTAGCAGCGGTACGCACGAAATCATGTTTAGCTATAATCTCGATCTCTTTGGCCGTGGCGGCCAGGCAACAGCTGAAAAGTAATCCCTGATGGCTCACCGCAGCCATAAAAATGTTTCACAAATCTATGTTTTCGCAGTTGAAAGCGGGCATTTTTTCAAAAAAGTGGCCCCTATCGCATGCGAAAGGTAATGTTTCTTGAAGAAAATGGCCTCCGATAACTGCGGAAGGCAATGATTTTACAAAAAAATGCCCTCTATCGCACTTGGTAGAACAGGGACTGATGCTATCGTGAGAAAAAACAAGCATGATTCCCTATTATCGCTAACAGAGATGAAAGTGAGGCGTGTCGACAGCATTTCATAGAAATAGTCAGATTACCAGGCGCATAAAACGATTGTGCATTGAACAACATTTCGAATGCGCCTTTGATTGGCTGTCACATCAACCCCGGGTTTCACCCGAGGTTATTCATATTTTAGCCCTTCGGGATATTGAGCAGAATTAAAAAGTTAAGACGAGTTTATTAACCAGCTATTTTGGAATTGTAAACTTTTAATGACGCTGGAAGCGTCTAATGTGAATAACCCGGCGCGTAGCGCCGGGATGAAATATCCAAAGGGAAATCGTCCGGCGAAGTAGGCCGATCGAAGCCAGATGGTTCTCCAGGACGAAATTCAAACGGCAATACACGTAAAAAGATGGGGCTTCTCAGAAAAAAAGCCGGGAGTTACCCCGGCCTCTAAATCGTATTTTTTCTAAAACTATTTTACCAAAACCTTTTGTGTGGTGCTGTTTCCGTTTTGTACAACGCGGATTAAATAAACACCCGGTGTAAAATTCTGCACATTAATTTCAACATTGTTTTTGCGTAAGTCGTTTGCCTGATATTGTAAAGTTCCGGCAATTGAATACACCTGAACTGTAGAAATGGTTTTATCCGAAGCTACCGTCAGTTTATTCGACGCAGGATTGGGATAAACCTGCAAATCGCTACTCATCATTTTCGGTTCATCAATATCAGTTATAATACTTGGCTCTTCAAACTGTTGTGTTGAATACAGGCGGTATTCGCCCGGAGCAAACGTAAAGGATTGATTTGTTGTTGCTATTTCAATCGAGTCACCACTGAAAAACTCGTAGTATTTCCCTGTTTCCGGGAAATCGATAGATACATCGGTTTCAGTGATGCCAAAGTTGCCCAGGGCAATTGCATGATTACCCGCGTTACTTGAAATAAACCATTTTGTGGCACCCGAAAGACTATGGGTAAATGTTTCGGGCGAGAACTCATCGTAGGTTTGTTTTAGTTCGTTCAATTTTGCCATTACCTGGAACAGATCGGTACGATCGGTATTGTTCAGGTATTGCCAGTACGGAGGTTTTTCCGAGAGGCGGCAGTCGTTGCTTATCGAACCATCAACACAACGGTTTATCGACAGGTCGTAACCGCGCTCGCCAAATTGCCAGATCATTTTTGGCCCGGGCAGCAACAAATGAAACAGTGAGTTCAACTCAATTCGTTGCAAGGCGGTGGTCTGGTTTTTAATGTTGTAATCGTCGGTACTAAGCCCCGTGTTTTTAATGGTGTACATAATGCGCTCTTCGTCGTGGCTTTCAGGGTACGAAACCAGGTTGGGTTCATTCCAGTTTCTTTGTGAGTACACTGCCCAGCTCAGGTCTGAATTTCCGGTTTGCCCGGCTGCTGCGTTTTGGTAGCTTCCGTGCATGTTTCCCCAAAGGAGTATACCGTGGTTGGCCAGCTCAGTTTCTTCCGAGTTATCTGCCAGGTGCTCGAAAATTACCAGTGCATCAGCGTTGCGTTTCCAAATTTCGTCGCTCATTCGTTTCAGATTGGCAATCCGGGCGGCATCGTATTCGCTGCCCCAGCTCGATGGTCCGTATGGTGTGTTTGAAAAGCCCTTTGTAAAATCGAAACGGAAACCATCAACTTTATATTCGCTCATCCAAAACGATGATACACTGTCGACCAACTCTTTGGTTGCGGCGGTTTCGTGGTTAAAATCGTAACCCCATCGCAGGCTTGAATTCTGGAAATTGCTTTCCTGGTTGTACCATGGATTATCGGCTGTAACCACCCAGTTGTCCATGTACATTTGAACAAACGGACTTTGCCCGTAACTGTGGTTTAACACCATATCAATTACCACTGCAATTCCACGTTGGTGGCATTCGTCAATCAGTTCTTTTAATTTGTCTTTTGGGCCGTAATATTTGTCGGGTGCAAAATAAAACGACGGGTTGTATCCCCAGCTGCTGTTACCTTCAAACTCGTTCACCGGCATCAGTTCCAGCACATTTATACGCAAATCTTCCAGGTAATCCAACTGGTCGATAACGGCCTGGTAGGTGTGTTCTGTCATAAAATCGCGTACCAGCAATTCGTAAATCACCAGTTTGTTTTTATCGGGCGTTTCAAAGTCGGTAACCTGCCAGTTGTAAGGTGTTTGTGCAGTTTGCAGCACCGACACAATTCCTTCAGTTAAACCTTCAGGATATGCTTTTAGATTGGGGTATGTTGCTTCATCGATGTAGCTGTCGTTCCAGGGGTCTAATATTTTTTCGGTGTAGGGGTCGGCAATACGAATGTTTCCATCAATAAGGTACTGGTAGGCATACTCTGTTCCGGCTTCCAAGCCGTTAAGTTCCAGCCAGAAATAGTCGCCGTCTTTTTTCATCAGGTAATTGTCGGAAAGTTGCCAGTCGTTAAAATCGCCCTGTACGTAAACAAATTCTTTTAGTGGCGCCCACAGCACCAGTGCCGCGGTGTTATCGTCGATGTAGTTGATTCCTTTTTTATATCCTGCGGGTAGTGGTTCGTTAACCACATTGCTGCCTACAAAAATATTCAGCGAATCGAAAACGGTTTCGCCGTTGGCGGTGGCTTCGGCAATCAGCCAGTAGTTTCCGCTTTCGGTAAAAGTATGTGTGGTGGTAATTTCGGTGCCTGTATTTTGGGTTAATACCGTTTCATCGAGACTAAGTTTTAAATCGGCCTCTGCCGATGATTGAGCTGAAAAAGTTATTGCCTCGTTTATCTTAAGTATAGAAGAGCCCGAGGGTTGGGTAATATTCACAACCAGTCCTTCTTCGAAAACAGTTACAAAAAGGTCGGAAGTTTGCTGGCTTCCATCTGCCGAACGAAAAACCAGGCAAAGTTCAGTTACCACATCTCCGGCTGCAATACTATAAAAGCTGTTGATATCGGGAGTGATAACAAGCTCGTAAATGCCTTCACCAATATACGTTAGCTGAGGTTGTGTGTCGTTGTTTCCCCACGATTCAATTACATATTGCCATCGGTCTTCACCAATTGTAACTCCTGTATGGGCGTACAAATCTCCTGTAAAATAATTAAGCCGGCTGTCTTGGGCCGAGTTAAACGTAATGGTAACAGGCTGTGTGGCCACCGGAAATTCGGGATTGGTGGTAATTTGTGCCCTTGCATTTATAGCAAAAACAAACAGGCTTATCAGGAATATAAAAGACTTGTACATTGTAATTGTTTTAGGATAAAAAAACAGGTAGTGCCAAATAAAAAGCACTACCTGTTGTATCATAACTTACAGTTATTGTGCTGTAATTTTATAGGTATATTCTGAGAAGTCAATCTCAATTTTATAAGTACCTGCTGAAGCCGGTTCCGGAATTTCTGCCGGATCAGGATCAGCATCGCCCGAACGGTAAGCAAGTTTACCCAACAAGCTGTTTCCGTTGCCGTCAGAACCCCACTGAGGAGCCCATGCACCGCTGTTGGTAGCCATAATTTTCATTCCGCCGTTGCCAACCGAAAGATCGGTTACCAGTGAGTATTTACCAACACCGTCTTTTGTGAATGCAATTCCGTTTGCCGGATCCCAGCCAACAGTAGTTGCACCACCTACCAGGTAAATTACATCCGGAATTGGATAAACCGAATAGGTAAGGTTGGTAATGTCAACATCAATGCGGTAGTCGCCTTCAACCGAAGGAGATGGAATTGATGGTGGGTCAGTATCATCTTCAGTTGGACGATAAACCAAATTACCACTGGTAGTTGTTGCAGCGTCATCAGTTCCCCACATTGGAGCCCATTGTCCCTGAGTTTGAATAAACTTGTAGTATTTATCGGCTTGCAGGTGTGCAGCAATTCCGTATTTACCACTCGACATGTACGGTGCTTCCAGTGTAGTATTGTTATCCCATCCTGCATCGGTTGCATCTCCTAACAAATAAAGAGGAGGCAATTTGATGGAATAAGTAATTACGTTGAAGCTGAACGTTTCTGATGGTAAGGCATTTGCGTAATCACTAACTGAAGCTTCAACTCTTATTTCAAGAGGAGTTTCCACTCCAGTTGGGTATTCCATCGATGTTAACAGCGAGTTTAATTCTCCAACTGTAATATCGTATCCCAATTCAGCTGACGAAACAATTATGGTAGAATTAGCAAAGTCGTTACCGGCATCGTCAATTTTTAGCAAGTAAGAAATTGCTGCCTGGAAACCAAAATCTGCTTCAGTCCAGTCAAAAGAGAACAGTACATCATCTGCTTCTTCTTCGGTAAGCAAATAAGTGCCACCGGAAGTTTCTGAAGCGGTAAGAACCGGGCTGTTTCCGTAATTAATCACCGGATCGAATGTCTCGTTCTCGCAAGAAACAAACACCAGCAAAGCAGCCAGAATACTTAATATATAATTTATCTTTTTCATGATCTATAATTTTGCAAGTGATTAATATCCTGAGTTTTGAGATAGATTTGGATTGGCACTTACATCTGAAGAAGGAAGTGGGTAAATGTTGTATTTGGCATCAACACCAATACCTTCTTTAACAGCTCCTTTCCAAGCCCAAACGTAGTCGGAGCCGGTGAATTTGCCAAAACGAATCAGGTCGGTTCTGCGGTGTCCTTCCCAGTACAATTCACGCGCACGTTCATCCAAAATAAAGTCGAGTGTAAGGTCGGCTTCGGTCATGTTACCAAAGTCGTCGCCATATGCTCTTTCGCGCAATTCGTTAACGTACGACAGTGCAGTGCTCATGCTTCCGCCACCACCGCGCAGTACTGCCTCGGCATACATCAGGTAAGCATCGGCCAAACGGAACATCGGGAAATCAGTGTCGGGATGTGTTAAATCCGATCCGGTTTCGCCGGTAGAAGTTACGTTTTTCCACTTGGTAATGGCATAACCGTTTGTGAACTCAAACAGGTCATCAATTTCAAGTGTTTGCCCGTCGGTGAAGAACAAGGCGCGGCCATCAGAACTGAATTTCTCAACTGTGTAAGTATAATCCGGCGATTCCAGTTTCATGGTAATTTTGTAGCTACCGCCCTCAGCAATGGCAATGTTTAAACCACCTGCATCCAAAACACCATCGGCACCGTCATCGCCATAGTTCAGGTCCCAACCGTCGTTAGCGCGGAATTTAATTTCGCCCGCAGCCAGATCGATTTCGGCAACCCATGTTTTGCTGGCAGCATCAAACTCCATGTTTTGGTCCGAATCCCAGCCACCTGCTGTAGCTGATCCGATAATTCCCCAATCGGTTTTCATTACTGAATATGTACCATCAACTGTATTTACATTTATCTTGTAGTAGCCAGCCTCGTCAACTGAAAGGTTTTGTCCGTTTGGTTCCAGTGAGCCGTCGCCACCGTCGTCTCCCCAGTTCACATCCCAGTTTGGCCCGGCGGTAAATTTAAATTCACCTGCATCGGCAAAATATACATAACCTTCGTAGTTATCATCAGAATTAACCGAAGCCAGTGTTGGTGCTACATCCGGCGACCAGTCGCTTTCGCTGTAACCCGCTGCAACCTGGTAGCCACCAGGTACATAAATTACCGGATAGTCAGCAGTTGCATTAACACTTTTTAATTTTGGAGCCATGGTTTCCAAATCAAGGAATTTGCCAACAAACTCTTTGGTTGTTCTTAAACCACTCCATCCGCCGTCGATACCAAATTCAGCAGGGTCCATTGTTCCTCCAACAGGTGCGTGAACAAGGAAAGTTGTTCCACCCCAGGTACGAATGTTGGTTCCATCCTGAATAATTGGGAAAATGGTTTCGCTTGATGTATGGTTATCAGCAAGGAACATGTGCGAATATTCCGGATTGAGCGAATAGCCTGCGTTAATTACTTTTTCCGAGTAGCTAAGCGCATCGTTAAATCGTGCTGTTCCGGTGTAAACTTCGGCATTTAAATACATTTTTGCCAAAACCATCCAAACAGTTGCCTGGTCGGCTCTTCCATATTCGGCACTTCCGGGTGCTGCAAGTTCGTTTTCAACAGCCAGTAATTCCGATTCAACATAGTTAAACAGGTCGGTTCTTGAAATCTGCTCCGGGAAGAATGCTCCAACGTTGTCTTCTTCGGTAACAAATGGTACGCTACCAAATAAGTCAACAGCATGGTAGTAGCTCAGTGCACGCAGGAAACGGGCTTCTGCACGGTACATTTCAATGTCGGTACGGATAGCGCCGTCGATTCCGCGTCCGTCTAATTTATCGGCAGTTGTTTCGCGAATAAACTCGTTACACAACGACACCTGGTAAAAAATACGGTAATACAGGTTGGTAATAAAACCATCGTCGGCCGACCAGTCTATATCGTGGAAATCGCGCAAGGTAGCATCGTTCCATCCAATAACTGCTTCATCGGTTGGAAGCTCCTGTGCATACCAGTAAGCACGCAGGTACTGACCGAAACCTTCGTCCAAACCACTAAGGTCGTTGTTTCCGCTTGGTCCTTGCTGGCCACTAACTGCTAAACCTGCATATAGTTTTGCCAGAACTTGAATGTAGTTGTTCGGATTTTCGTAAACACTTTCCGAGGTAACCACATCTTCATCGATTGGCACGGTGTCCAAATCGTTGGTACATGATGTAATTGCAAGCAGTGCTGCAAGTACTATTATGCTTAAATATTTAAATTTCTTTATTATCATGGTTATCAGTTTTTAGAGATTAATAATCAATGCTTAAGCCCATCATAAACACGCGCGGACGTGGATAAATGTTGTTGTCGATTCCATTACTAACCTCCGGGTCAAGACCTTCGTAATCTGAAACTACAAACACGTTTTGAACCGTACCGTACAGGCGAAGACTCATTTTGTCTGCATTCAGATTTTTAAATGTGTGCCCCAGCGAAATGTTGTCCAAACGCAGGAACGACGCATTTTTTACATAGTAATCAGAGAAATATTCAGGATTTTCGAAACCTGTTGTAAGTGCATTCTGGTTTACGTTTAACAGGTAGTTCGACGACCAGTACAGGTTGTTTAACGAACCGCTCGACGACCAAACGTTGTTGTAAACGTAGTTACCCAGGCTAACTCTTCCGGCAAAACCAAAGTCCCAGTTTTTGTAGTATAGTTTTGAGTTGAAACCCATAAACCAGTCGGGAGCCGATTTTTCGAGGCGGTATTTATCTTCGCTGTTAATTTGTCCGTCTCCGTTACGGTCAACATAAAGTCCCTGTATTGGTTTTCCTGCGTCGTCGTATACTTGCTCGTACACAAAGAACGAGTTGGCCGGATAACCTACCGAGTGAATTTGAATGTTGTTACCAACAGCACCCGAAATTCCTCCTGTTTCTACACCCGGATATTCTTCGAGCGACATTTGGGTTGCAGTAAGTTTGGTAATTTCGTTTTCGTTGTAAGTGGCGTTAAAACCAACTTCCCATGAAAGGTCTTGTTTCGAGATGATACGTCCCAAAACAGAGAACTCAAAACCGCGGTTTTCCAAATCGCCCACGTTGGTTAACAACATGTTGGTAAGGTTGGTACCTGCCGGAACCGGAATAAAGTTCAGCAAGTCGTCGGTAACACGTTTGTAAACATCGATGGTACCTGAAATGCGGTTGTCCATAAAACCATAGTCTAAACCGATGTTGTAGGTTGTGGTTTCTTCCCACTTAATTTCCGAGTCGTAACCTTCAGGACGAATAGTTGTGTAATACTGGTTTCCAAACTGGTACTGCGCATTTTCCTGGCTGTACGTGTAGCGAGGCAAATAAGGGTAATCGCCGCTGCCTATGTTTTGCTGACCGGTAATACCGTAACCTAAACGCAATTTCAGATCGGAAACAACAGCGCTGTTTTTCAGGAATTCTTCTTCTGAAATCCGCCATGCAAAAGCTGCCGATGGGAAAAGTCCCCAACGGGTATCAGGCGAGAAACGTGAAGTTCCGTCCTGACGAACGGTAAACGTAAGCAGGTATTTGTTTTTTAACGAGTAATTTAAACGTCCGAAGAACGAAACCAGGTAATATTCCGTAGGATCCCAGTTTTCAGGGTTGATAATCTCGTTGGTTATACCACTTCTTGCAAAGTTGTAGCTTTCGCTCCAGAAATGTTGCCACGAGTAACCACCCATTACGCTAATATTACTTTCAATCGATTCCAGTTCTTTATCGTAAGTCAGGTAAAAGTCCAGCAATTTGTTTTTCTTTTCCTGTGTGTATTCGCTGTAATAACCACCTCCGTTACCAATTGTCCACGGTGCATCGTCATCGTCGATGGTTGTACCTTCAGAATCGGTGTATTCGTATCCGAGGTTAAGCGTGGCTTTCAAATCAGGAAGGAAATGGAAATTATAATCGAACTGTGCATTTGTTACGGCTCGTTTTGCAGTTGATGTATCATCATGCATCATAATCAATGCCATTGGGTTGGTTGGTGCCAGCGTATTTGGATTTCCGTTGCCCTGCAACCAGGTAAAGTAACCTCCGTAACGATCGCTGTCGACATAAATCGGCTGGGTTGGATCGAAGCTTACCGCAGTTCCGATAGCGCCCTGATTAGAAAAGTCGTTGTCAATCAACATTCCTTTAAAGTTCAGGTTCATTTTTAAATGATCATCGAAAAAGCTGGGGTTAAAACCAACAGTTCCGGTCCAGCGCTCCATGCTCGATTTCTTTAAAATACCGTTTTGGTCGGAGTAACCGACTGATGCACGGAAAGGAATATCTTTAATGTTTCCGGTAACGCTAAAGTTGTGGTCGTGACTTACCGACGGGCTTAAAACAACATCCTGCCAATCGGTATCAGCATTGCCCAAAAGGCTGGCGGCGTTTGAACCGGCTCCGTTTTGGTCAATAATAGTTTGTCTGAAATCGTCGGTCGACAGAACATCAACTTTTCCCGATGGTGTGCTGTACGAACTAAAGCCGTTGTAGCTCAGTTTTAAACCGGCACCTTTGCGGCCTTTTTTAGTGGTAATAAGAATAACACCGTTTGACGCACGCGAACCATAAATAGCAGTTGCCGATGCGTCTTTAAGTACGGTCATGGTTTCAATATCGCTTGGATGGATCATGTTCAGCGGGTTTCTCATTCCGTTAACACCATCGCTCGAAATTGGTACTCCATCAATTACAATAAGCGGATCGTTACTTGCTGAAAGCGAAGAACCTCCACGGATACGGATTGTTGATCCTTCTCCGGGAGCACCACCGCTATTGGTAATTTGTACACCGGCAATTTTACCGGTTACCAATTCTTGCGGAGAAGTAATCGCTCCCTGGTTAAAATCATCCGAACTTACTGCAGCTACCGAACCGGTAGCGTCTTCTTTTTTAACTTGTCCGTAACCAATTACTACAACCTCATCGAGGTTTTCCATTGATTGTTCCAACTTAACATTTACCAGATTTGAAGCAGTAATAACTACTTCCTGTGACGTATAACCAATGTATGAGAGAACAATGGTTTGTCCCTGTTCAACATCGATGCTGAAATTTCCGTCAAAATCGGTAATTGTTCCTTGTGTAGTTCCTTTAACTACAATGGTAACACCAGGTAAAGGCTCGCCGTTACCGGCATCGCTAACAGTACCTGTAACTGTTTTAACCTGCGCATATCCAAGACTAAAGCTCAGCATGGCAAACAAAAACAAGACTACTTTAAGGTTTTTACGAATAATCCTCATTTTACATGTTATTAGTTTATGAATCTTCCTGTTTGTTAAATTCTCTTTAACTCATTTAAATAGGCAATAAATCAATTCGTTACAGAGACTTTGTGTTCAACAAAAACTAAAATTCAAAGGCGAATGTATAATAATTGTTAAGAAATAATTACGTTTTTTAACACACCGGTTTATGCAAACGTTTGCGGTGTCGTTTGCGCCCAACATGTTATAAAACAGGTAGTTACTGGTAGGTCTATTTATCGGGGCAAATTTGTATGAAGATTTGGGCTAAATTGTTACATTTGTGTATAGCCTTAACTCAGGTAATTGGAAAAATCATTAATCAACGATAGGGGAATAAGTGGAATATGAAAAGCGGACTGGTAACAATAAAAGACTTGGCTCGTGAATTAAATATTTCAGCATCTACGGTATCGCGTGCGTTGAAAGACCACCCCGATATCAGTAAAGAAACAAAACGGGCGGTTCAGGAACTGGCCGAAAGGTTAAATTACCAGCCCAATGCTGTTGCACTTAGTTTGAAACAACGGCGCAGTAATACCATTGGGGTTATCATTCCCGAAATTGTCCACTATTTTTTCTCATCAGTAATTAGCGGAATTGAAGATGTGGCTTACGATGCCGGTTTTAACGTAATTATTTGCCAGAGCAACGAGCGTTACGAGCGCGAAGTGGCAAACGCTAAAACATTGCTGGCGAGTCGTGTTGATGGTGTTTTGGTATCTATTTCAAAACATACCACCGACTATAAACATTTAGAAAATTTCCAGAATAACGAAGTACCCATTGTATTTTATGATCGCGTTGTGCCGAATATAGTTGCCGACCAGGTAATTATCGACGATTTTGATGCCGCATACCGGGCAACCCGTCATTTAATAGATAGCGGAAGAACGCGCATTGCGCATTTGGGCGGGCCAATGGCTTTGCTGATTGGGCAAAACCGAAAAGATGGTTACTTAAAAGCGTTGAAAGAAGCCGGTATTCCGGCCGACGAAAACCTGATTGTGGAAGCCGATTCGTTTGAAAAAGCCCGAATGGCCATTATGAAGCTCATTAACCAAAAGATTAAGTTTGACGGCGTGTTTGCCACCAACGATCTTACCGCCATTGGTGCCATGCAAACCATTCAGAAAAAAGGCTACAAAATACCCGATGAGATTGCAATTGTTGGCTTTTCCGATGGTCGCTTTTCAGGAATTACCGACCCTACGCTTACTTCAGTCGATCAGCACGGTTACGAAATGGGAACACTGGCAACACAAATGCTGTTAAAACGCATCATCTCGGAAGACGATGAATATCCGGCTGAAACAAAAGTCTTGAATGCGGACTTGATAGTTCGGGGATCCTCTATTATATAATATACCATTCAAATTTCATTGATTTTTGCAGTTAATGGCAGATTCCTGCAATTACACAAAAACATGTTGTAGAATATATTTTCACTTTCCGCAAACGTTTGAAATGATCATTTTTGGCTAAAATACCTTGTTTTTCAGGGGTTAGCATGGTGCACGGTTTGGAAATTACTTCGATTCTGACTTATATTTGTGCAGGCAATTTTTCAATTCACACACTTCGTGTTTAGCAGCAAAAGTTCTTTTGCTGTATTATCTTGTTTATACATACAGCTTTGCTACAAATTAAAACTACTATTATGCGCAAAAAACCTACGTTAAGTTTTTGGCAGATTTGGAATATGAGTTTTGGTTTTCTGGGTATCCAGTTTGGGTTTGCCCTGCAGAATGCCAATGTAAGCCGTATTTTCGAAACACTTGGGGCCAACGTTGAGGACATCCCGATTTTGTGGATTGCCGCACCGGTTACCGGGTTAATTGTTCAGCCGATAATCGGGCACATGAGCGATAAAACCTGGAACCGACTTGGACGAAGACGGCCTTACTTTTTGTTCGGAGCTATTTTCGCATCGCTGGCCCTTTTATTAATGCCCAACTCGCCCGCCTTGTGGGTAGCTGCCGGAACACTCTGGATAATGGATGCTTCCATTAATGTTTCAATGGAGCCGTTTCGTGCTTTTGTTGGCGATATGCTGCCCAACGAGCAACGTACTCAGGGTTTTGCTATGCAAAGCTTTTTTATTGGTACAGGTGCCGTTGTGGGATCGGTGCTTCCTTACGCAATGACCAATTGGCTGAATATTCCGAATACCGCTCCTGAAGGAGTTATTCCTCCGTCGGTGCGCTGGTCGTTCTACATTGGGGGTGTCGTTTTCTTTCTGGCCATTCTGTGGACTATTTTTTCAACCAAAGAATACCCACCCGAAGAGCTGGAAGCCTTTGAAGAAAGCGAACGACGAACAACCAATAAAGATGAGGTACTGAATGAAGCGGAAGTGGCGAGCAGCCAGTTTGCCAAAGTTGGAGGAATTATGGGGTTGTTGGGTTTGCTGACTGTAGTAGTTACACAACTAATGGACCTTGAAAAAGAGCTGTACATTCTTGGAGGTATTCTTTTCCTTTTCTTCTTATTGATGATGACGGCTGCTTTGCTAAAATCGCAAAAAAAAGACGAGAATGCGTTGGTGGAGATTTTCAGTGATTTATTACGCATGCCGCTTACCATGAAACAACTGGCGCTGGTGCAGTTTTTTACCTGGGTTGGATTGTTTGCTTTGTGGATTTATGCCACCGCAGGAATTACCAGCCATGTGTACGGAACTTCTGATACAACCACAAAGTTGTACAACGATGGTGCCGACTGGGTAACCATTCTTTTTGGCGTTTATAACGGAGTTGCAGCACTAATGGCATTTACCTTGCCCGTTATTGCAAAGTACACCAACCGAAAATTTACGCACTTCATTAGTTTAATAATTGGTGGTGTGAGCCTGGCCTCTATCTACCTTTTTAACGATCCGAACTGGCTGATCGTGCCAATGGTTGGAGTAGGTATTGCCTGGGCAAGTATTCTTTCTATGCCCTATGCCATACTTACCGGATCGCTGCCATCGAATAAAATGGGAATTTACATGGGAATTTTCAACTTCTTTATTGTAATACCGCAAATTCTGGCGGCAACCATTTTGGGTTTCATGGTAAAAGATCTGTTTGGAGGAGAGTCGATTTTTGCACTTGTTTTTGGAGGAGTATCCATGGTGGTAGCTGCCGTTCTGGTACTTTTTGTAAAAGACGTTGCAACAGAAAATTAAAAAATTAAAAACACTGAGATGAAGAATTATATCATTCATCACGACTGGAAAATAGTTGAAGAGGGGTTTGTTCCCGAACATAACCGGATTTCCGAAAGTATCTTTAGTATAGGAAACGGAAAAATGGGCCAGCGCGCCAATTTCGAGGAGAAATATTCAGGCGACACGCTGAACGGAACATATGTTGCCGGTATTTATTACCCCGACAAAACCCGCGTGGGATGGTGGAAAAACGGCTATCCGGAGTATTTTGCCAAAATTATCAATTCAACCAACTGGATTGGAATAGGAGTTACCGTAAATGGTGAGGAACTCGATCTGGCAAAGGCAAAAGTACTTTCGTTTAAACGCGAGCTCGACATGCAACACGGTTTGTTAACGCGTTGTTTTGTTGCCGAGTTGCAAAATGGCAACCAGGTGGAGGTTTGTTCGCACCGTTTTGTCAGTATTGCAGCCACCGAGATTGGCGCTATCCGATACACGGTAAAAGCGCTGAACTTTGATGGCGAGATAAAAGTTACGCCTTATCTCGATGGCGATGTGGTAAACGAAGACTCGAATTACGATGAGAAATTCTGGGTAGAAGTTGCCCGTGCTGTTGGCGGTCCGGAAGGCTATCTCACAGTTGAAACCTTAAAAACCGGTTTTCATGTTAGTACCGGGATGTGGTTTCAACTACTAAAAAACGGAAATAAAGTAGAAACAGATATTACGAACGGGGAAAGGGAGAAATATGTCGAGGCATCTCAAAGTGTCTCGGTAGAGAAGGGTGATGAAATAGTAGTTGAGAAATTCTCTTCTACTGTTTCTTCCCTTGATTATGAAAAGGAATCTCTTGCTGAAAAGGCAAAGGAAGCCGTTGATTTGGCTGTTGAAGCCGGTTTCGATGCCCTGTTCGAAAGTCATAAAAACCGCTGGCTGCAAAAATGGGCAACCAGCGATATAAAAATTGAAGGCGATATTGCGGCCCAGCAAGGAATTCGCTTTAATATTTTTCAGCTCAATCAAACCTATTCGGGCGAAGATGAGCGGCTGAATATTGGGCCAAAAGGATTTACAGGCGAAAAATATGGCGGTGTGACATATTGGGATACGGAGGCTTATTGTTTGCCTTTTTACCTGAGTACAGCGCCTCAAAAAGTTTCGCGGAACTTGTTGGTTTACCGTCGCAAGCATCTGGAAAAAGCCATCGAGAATGCCGAAAAACTCGGCTTCAAAAATGGTGCTGCCTTATACCCAATGGTTACCATTAACGGCGAAGAATGCCACAACGAGTGGGAAATTACCTTTGAAGAAGTTCACCGAAACGGAGCCATTGCCTACGCCATTTACGATTATATAAACTACACCGGCGATAAAGAATACCTTGCGCCGATGGGCTTTGAGGTGTTGCTGGGCATTAGTCGTTTTTGGAGCCAGCGTGTAAACTGGTCGGCCGACAAAGAGAAGTATGTAATGTTGGGCGTTACCGGGCCAAACGAATACGAGAACAACGTAAACAATAACTTCCACACCAGCTATCTGGCCGTGTGGACTTTAAAATATACGCTTGAAGCCATTGACTACCTGAAAAAGGAATTCCCCTTCCTGTTTGAGGAACTGGTAAAAAAATGGAAATTCAACGAGTTGAACGAAACTGCGCGCTGGAAGGATATTATTGATAAAATGTATTTCGCCAGGGATGAGAAGCGTGGTATTTACCTGCAACAGGATGGATTTTTGGATAAGGATTTGACTCCGGTTGCTGAACTTCCGGCAGAAGATCTGCCGATTAACCAAAACTGGTCGTGGGACCGAATTTTGCGTGCTCCATACATCAAACAGGCCGATACTTTGCAGAGTTTATACCTGTTTCAGGAGAATTTTACCACCGAAGAGCTAAAACGTCATTTTGATTTTTACGAGCCTTTAACGGTACATGAATCATCACTCTCGCCATGTGTTCACTCAATTTTGGCAGCGAAGATCGGCTATCAGGATAAAGCTTACGAAATGTACTTGCGTACGTCACGCCTCGATTTGGATGATTATAATAACGACACCGAAGACGGCCTGCACATCACAAGTATGGGCGGAACATGGATGTCGTTTGTAATGGCATTTGGCGGAATGCGTGTAGTGAACAACAAACTTACATTTAATCCTTTCCTGCCCGAATCGTGGAAATCATATGGATTCCGAATCGATTTTGGAGGTGCACACCTCGAAGTAAAAATGAAACATGGGGAGTTTTTTATAATTAACCATTCCGCTGTTGTTGTGGCAGCAACGGTTTGGGGAACGGAACACGTAATTGCCGGAAATTCGACCCTTGAAATTAAAAAGTAAAAAATAGATAATTTACCCTTTTGTCTGTCGACATTTTCCCTCGCGAGGGAAAACAGTTATAAAAAAGCCGGAGCTTTGATTGAGTCAAAAGCTGGTTTGATACTTGTTCCCTTTCTTAGGGGAACTCCCGACAGGGTAAGGGGTAAAGCAAATTTGAAACGACTAAAACACTATAAAATGAAGAAACTAATCACTTTGTTTATCATCCTGCTTACTCTGAATGTTGTTGGGCAGGAAGTTGCTCGGGTTGAACCGCCAAACTGGTGGGCCGGAATGAAAAATCCCGACTTACAATTATTAATATACGGTGAGAATATTTCAAAAACCGATGTGGTGCTCGATTACCCGGGGGTGACTTTGGAAGCGACCACTAAAGTTGAAAATCCAAACTACCTGTTTGTCGATCTGAAACTGGCAAAGAATGTAAAACCCGGAGACTTTGAAATTCAATTTAAACAAGGCGATAAAGTTGTAGATAGCTATAACTACGAATTGTGGGATCGTGAAAAAGGATCCGCAAAACGTGAAGGTTTTAATTCATCGGATGTGATTTACCTGATCACCCCTGACCGGTTTGTAAATGGCGATACCAGCAACGATGAGGTGGAAGGAATGAAAGAAGGTCTTGATCGTGATTATAACTATGGTCGCCATGGTGGTGATATACGTGGAATCATCAATTCGTTGGACTATTTGCAAGACATGGGATTTACCGCCGTTTGGTTAAATCCTGTGCTGGAAAACGATATGCCCGAATCGTCGTATCACGGTTATGCCTGTACCGATTTTTACCAGGTCGACAGAAGATATGGTTCGAATGAAGAATATCAGGAACTAAACGAAGAACTGGATAAACGCGGCATGAAACTGATAATGGATCTGATCTTTAACCACTGCGGATCGGAACACTGGTGGATGCACGATATGCCCATGAGCGACTGGATCAACAATTATCCCGAAATGAAGATTACCAGTCACCGCCGCACGGTGAATGAAGATCCTCACGCTTCGGAAGCAGATAAAAAAGCAATGGTTGACGGTTGGTTTGTAAGTGCTATGCCTGACATGAACCAGAAAAATCCGTTCCTGGCAAAATACCTCATTCAAAACAGTATTTGGTGGGTTGAATATGTTGGCTTGGAAGGAATTCGCCAGGACACGTGGCCTTATCCCGACAAAAATATGATGAGCGACTGGACAAAACAATTGTTGGAAGAATATCCGAATTTTAATGTGGTTGGCGAAGAGTGGACCACCAATCCGGCTATTGTTTCGTACTGGCAAAAAGGAAAATACAATCAGGATGGCTATAAGAATTATGCCCCGAGTATGATGGATTTCCCGTTGCAGAGTGCAGCTGCTGAAGGATTACGCAACGAAGAAAGTTTTGACTTTGGCTTGATTCAGATTTATAATGCCTTGGCAAACGATTTTTTATATCCAAATCCATACGATCTGACCATTTTCCCTGACAACCACGATATGTCTCGCTTTTACGTGCAGGTTGGCGAAGATGCTGATTTGCTGAAAATGGGTGTGGTGTTCTTTTTAACTACCCGTGGAATTCCGCAAATTTATTACGGTACCGAAATTCTAATGCGTCACGACGGAAGCGAACATGGCGATATTCGTGCTGATTATCCCGGGGGTTGGGAAGGCGACAAAATAAATGCTTTTACCGGCGAAGGAATGAGCGATGCCGCAAAAGATATGCAGCAGTATGTTTCCAAAATCCAGAACTGGCGTAAAAATGCCGATGTCGTTCACGATGGGAAATTGATGCACTTTGTTCCTGAAGATGGGACTTACACCTATTTTCGTTATACTGAAGACGAAGCTGTGATGGTAATTCTAAATAAAAACGCCGAAGCAAAAACCATCAAAACCGATCGTTTTAGTGAAGTGATCGACGGTTATAAGTCGGGTAAAGAAATTATTTACGGGAACACAATTTCCGATATTTCGGAAGTTACAGTTCCTGCAAAATCAGCTATAATAGTTGAATTGAATAAATAGGAAATTTAAACACTGAGAACGCAGATTGAACAGATTAGCTCTGATCATATCTGCGTTTCTCGATTAAATCCGTGTAATCTGCGTACTACTATCATGAAAAAACTAGCATCCATCTTTATTATTATGGCACTTTTTGCTTGCCAACCGACACAGAAGCATAAGCCAGCACAACCCGATTCGCCAAAAGGCAAATATGTGGTTTACCAGGTGTTTACCCGTCTGTTTGGGAATACAAACACCACCAATAAACCGTGGGGAACCATTGAAGAAAATGGTGTGGGAAAGTTCAACGATTTTACCGACCGGGCACTCGAAGAAATTAAGTCAATGGGGGTTACACATATTTGGTACACGGGTGTTCCGCACCATGATGTAATAACTGATTATACCGACTACGGCATTTCAAACGACGATCCCGATGTGGTAAAGGGCCGAGCCGGCTCGCCTTATGCAGTGAAGGATTATTACAACGTAAATCCCGATCTGGCTATTGATCCGGCAAACCGATTGGCAGAATTTGAGGCCCTGATCGAACGAACTCACAAACACGGCATGAAAGTGATTATCGATATTGTTCCCAATCATGTTGCCCGGAATTACCAGTCGATTTCGAAACCCGAAGGTGTTTCCGATTTTGGTGAAAACGACGATACTTCGGTGGAATACAAACGCGATAATAACTTTTATTACATCCCCGGCGAAGCTTTTCAGGTGCCGGAATTTTTGAACGGTTACCAACCTTTGGGAGGCGATGATCACCCGCTTTCGGATGGAAAGTTTAATGAAAATCCGGCCAAGTGGACCGGTAACGGCGCTCGCTTAGCTCAGCCCGGATTTTATGACTGGTACGAAACGGTAAAAGTAAATTACGGTGTAAAACCCGATGGAACCTACGATTTTGATCTGCTTCCCGAAGATTTTGACAGGGAAAATTACAAAGCTCATTTCGAGTTCTGGCAGGATAAAGATGTGCCGGATTCGTGGAAGAAATTCAAAGATATTGCCATCTACTGGTTAGATAAAGGCGTGGATGGTTTCCGTTACGATATGGCTGAAATGGTTCCGGTGGAATTCTGGAGTTATATGAACTCGGCATTAAAAATGAAAAATCCTGACGCTTTTCTACTAGCTGAAGTGTATAATCCTGCGCTTTACCGCGACTATATCCGCAAAGGGAAAATGGATTATTTGTACGATAAAGTGGAGTTGTACGATACCTTAAAACACATTATGCAGGGGCATGGAAGTACTGATAATCTTCCGGCAATTTACGATGGTTTGGCTGATATCGAGCATCACATGTTACATTTTTTGGAAAACCACGATGAGCAGCGTATTGCCAGTGCAGGATTTGCAGGAAGTGCCGAAAAAGGAAAACCGGCAATGGTCGTTTCTACCTGCTTGAGTACCTCGCCAACCATGATTTATTTTGGGCAGAATGTTGGCGAACCCGGCGATGGAGACATGGGATTTGGCGATGAAACACGAACATCGATTTTTGATTACTGCGGTGTACCGGCACATCAACGTTGGATGAATGACGGAAAATTTGATGGAGGGCAGTCAACGCTGGAAGAAAAAGAATTAAACGAATTTTATAAAACGCTCCTCAGTTTCTCTGTTCAATCTGCAGCATTGATGGGCAAATACAAAGAAATTCACTCGTACAATCGGCAAAATACAGAAGGATACACCGACAAAGCATTTTCGTTTGTGCGTTGGCAAGGCGACGATCGTTTGATAGTGGTGACTAACTTCGAAGATAATCCACACAAATTTCAACTTCAATTGAATGAAGCAACCGTAAAGGCTTTACATTTAACTGACGGATTTTACAAACTAACTGATCAACTGGCCAACGAAAATGAATTTGTACTGGAAGTGAAAAATGGAAAGGGTAAGTTAGAGCTGGCATTGTCAGGCCTTGAGTCGTACATTTTAAAAATGGATGTGCTTTCAGATATGTCAGAATAAAGTCGATTAGACAAGTTTCTGCGGTTATCCGCGCAATCCACGATATATTTTTGGTACTCAAACAAAAAAAATTACAATTCGATAAACCTTTTTAGCAAACTGGTGTTTTACTCTTACAAATCTTTATCAAGAAGATTTACACGCCATAAATGATGGTTTGGTTTTTGGTTTAGTTTAGGTTTAGGTTGATTGAGAAAGGGCTGGTTATTGAACCGGCCTTTCGTTTTTTTTAGCATCTTCTATTCGTTCTAAAAATCACACGATTAGCAATTTAAAAGTTACTTTATAGCCGATATTCTAAAGGCTTCAACTTCATAAAAAGGTAAAGATCATATCAATAAGGTCAAATTGAGTTTTAGCTGATCCGGAGTCTTAACGCAATAAAGAATTTCAGCGTTTATGCAACCGGCTAATTTTTATAATATGCTGAAAGGCATACGAATGTTGTTAATTCTTTAGAATAAAGTTAATAGATTTATGTGCCGTTAGCGTTAACGGTGTTCATTCTCAAGTTAAACCAACATAAACCAATAAAATGAAAGAATCAAGAAGATCATTTATTAAAAAAACTGCTGCAGCAGGCTCGGTAGCCATTGTAGCACCAACAATTGTTTCAGCAAAAGTATTCGGGGCAAACGACCGTATTAATGCAGCCGTACTCGGATTAAACGGCCGTGGTAAAAGTCATATTCAGGGATTTATGGCGCAAGACAATGTTCAGGTTACTACTTTGTGCGATCCTGATATGAATATTCTTAAAAATAGACAGAAAGAGTTTAAAGAGAAATACGGCGACGATGTGGCTTTGGAACAAGACCTTCGCAGGGTGATGGACGACAAAGACATTGATGTGATTAGTATTGCCTCGCCAAACCATTGGCATGCATTGTCTGTAATCTGGGCCTGTCAGGCCGGAAAAGACTGTTATGTTGAAAAACCGGGTTCGCATAATATTTGGGAAGGTCGCAAAATGGTTGAAGCTGCCGAAAAATACGATCGTATTGTTCAGCACGGCGTACAATTACGCAGTTCGCCGGCCGTAAACGAAGCTATTCAGTTAATGCGCGATGGTTATATCGGACGTGTTTATATGGCGCGTGGTTTGGTTTTCCGTTGGAGAGGCGACATTGGCGACCAGGGATTTTCTGCTGTTCCCGATGGTTTAGACTACGACCTGTGGACAGGGCCGGCACCTAAACGACCCTTCACCAAAAACCTGGTTCACTACAACTGGCATTGGCACTGGGATTATGGAAACGGCGATGTGGGTAACCAGGGAATTCACGAAACCGATTTATGTATGTGGGGACTGGATGTTGGTTTGCCTACAAAAATTACATCGATGGGGGGAAAATTCCTTTGGGACGATTGCAAAGAGGTACCTGAAGTGTTGACTTCAATCTATCATTATCCTGATGAAGGAAAGATCATTCAGTTTGAGGTACGCCCTTGGTGCACCAATACTGAAGAAGGAGCAACTGTTGGTAACATTTTCTATGGCGAGAAAGGAATTATTGTAGTGGATGGTTACGATAAATACAAATCGTATTTGGGACAGAACCGAGAACCCGGAAAATCAGGCGACGATGGTGGTATCGCAGCAACCGGAATGGACAGGGGAGCAGGTGGTACCGACAGACACTTTACTAATTTTATTGACGCTGTTCGTGCACACGACAAAACCCTGTTAAATGCACCGGTTGAAACAGCACACCTATCTTCCGGGTTGGCGCATTTGGGTAACATTGCTTATCGTTTGGGTAAAGTGCTGACATTTAATCCTCATGCCGAACAGTTTGTAAACGATCCGGAAGCAGATGAAATGCTTACGCGAAATTATAGGGAAGGTTATGTTGTTCCAAATATGGTGTAGCACTCTCCTTTTTATATTTAAATTAATCAATTGAACTTGAGCAAAATGCGATGTAATCCAACCGAGGTTACATCGCATTTCCAGCCATATAAATACCAAAACTATGAAATTTAAAACGCTACTGATAATGGCAATTACAGCTGGCTCTTTACTCCTGTTTAGTAATTGTAATTCGCAACAAACCATTGATATTAAGGTTGATGAGGCCGCAAAGAAGATCGACGTAAACATTGATGGAAAGTTGTTCACGTCATACATCTATCCTGACAATATTATGAAACCGGTGTTGTGGCCTGTAATGTCGCCTGCCGGAAATATGCTTACACGCAGTTTCCCCTTGATAAACAAGGAAGGCGATCGGACAGATCATCCGCACCATGTTGGAATATGGCTGAATTACGGCGATGTAAACGGGCTCGATTTCTGGAACAATTCAGAAGCCATTCCTGCTGATAAAAAGGTGGATTATGGTGTGATTTACCATCAATCGGTAAAGAAAGCCAAAGGTGGCAAAGGGAAAGCAGTTCTTGAAACTGAATCGGTTTGGAAATCTCCTGATAATACGGCCATGCTTTCCGACGATACAGAATTCACATTTACAGTAAAAGAAAACATTCGAATAATCGACCGCACAACCACTTTAAAAGCTCTTATCGATGAGGTGAAATTTACCGACAATAAAGAAGGTATGTTTGCCATTCGTGTGGCTCGCGAACTGGAGTTACCAAGCGACAAACCAACCAAATTAATGGATTCTTACGGTGTAATTACCGAAGTGAAAAACATGGACAACACCTATGTAAAAGGGAATTACCGAAGTGCAGAAGGTGTTGAAGGCGGAGAAGTATGGGGCACCCGCTGCCGATGGATGAAATTGTCGAGCGAAATTAAGGGCGAACCTGTATCATTGGTTATTATCGATCATCCTAAAAATGTGGGATACCCTACCTATTGGCATGCGCGCGACTATGGTTTGTTTGCGGCCAATACGCTGGGTCAGAAAATATTCTCGAATGGCGAAAACGAATTGAACTTCAGCCTGAAAAAAGGCGACTCGGTTACGTTTAAATACCGGCTGGTGGTTGCTGCTGCCGATTTAAGCGATGATGAAATTAATAAGCTGGCAGATGAGTATGCCGGAAAATAAAGGGCATGCTAAAAAATTAAAGTAATGAATCAATCGCGAAGAAAATTTATACAGAATAGTTTTATTGCCGGCGCCGGACTGAGTTTGGTCGATCCAATGGCGGCTCAGGCCATGTTACGCAAATCGAAAATGAAACTGGGTTTGGTAACCTACCAATGGGGAAAAGACTGGGATTTACCAACCTTAATTGCGAATTGCGAAAAAACAGGTTTTATGGGTGTCGAACTTCGTACGGAACATGCCCACGGAGTAGAAACAGTGTTGAGCCAGAAAGAGCGGCTAGAAGTTAAAAAACGGTTTGCCGACAGTCCGGTAACTTGTGTTGGCTACGGTGCAAACTTCGATTATCACCACGTTGATCAGGGCCTTGTAAAAAAAAATATTCAGGATACCATTGAATACCTGAAATTGTGTGCCGATATTGGTGCCACCGGTGTTAAAGTGAAACCAAACGGTATTCCAACCGAAGTACCACGAGAAAAAACTATTTCGCAAATTGCAGCTGCTTTAAACGAGTGTGGTAAAGCTGCTAAAGATTTGGGGCAGGTAATTCGCGTTGAAGTGCATGGTAATGTTTCGCAGGAAATACCAAACATGAAAGCCATTTTTGATCAGGTGACTGAAAAAAGCGTAAAAATGTGCTGGAATTGTAACGAACAGGATTTGCTGCCACCGGGACTGGAAGCCAACTTTAATTCGGTGAAAAAATTCTTTGGCGATACGGTGCACATTCGTGAACTCAATGTAGGCGACTATCCTTATCAGCAGCTCATGGATTTATTTGTGGGCATGAAATACGATGGATGGATATTGCTGGAAGCCCGCACTTCTCCGGCTGATCGAATTTCTGCAATGAAAGAACAACTGGATATTTTTAATAAAATGATTTCATAGCTATTTTTAACGATTGGAACGATTTATTATAAGAATATTGTAGCCAGAGGAAAGGTGTGCATGCCAATATGTACGCCTTTCTTTTTTTCTTGGATGATGTTAATGTTTTGTTGCTAGTTATACCGCAAAACCACAGTGAGTTTACTTTAAACCAAGTTTTTTCCCTGATTTTAAAAGTTGTATTGATTCCGAAATCCGCTTTTCTTTTGTCTCGTCACGTTTAGCCATGTTAATCCAGGCGGTAAACTGGTTTTTATGATTTGTTGCCAGTGAGTCGAAAAAAGTCTTGGCATCAGTATTTTGGTTTAAAGCTGTTTTAAACTGATCAGATACTTCATGGCTAATTTTGAGATGAGAATAACCCTTTTTCCAAATACCGTTTTGTTTGGCAGCTTCTACAAGTTTTAAACCCTGCGGTTTCATTTTTCCCTCCTTCAACAATTCGGCAACACGTTTTTTGTTTGATTCCGACCAAATACTTTTGGCATTTCGAGGCGTAAAGCGCCGGGTATAACACTCATCGTCAATACGGTTTATCAAGCCGTCGATCCAGCCGTAGCACAGTGCAGTTTTTACCGAGTCGTCGTATGAAATGCACGGTTTCCCAGTGTGCTTTTTGTAGTAAAGCAGAAATAATTCCTTTTCCTTATCGTGGTTCTGCTCCAGCCACTTTTCCCATTCGCTATTGCTCCTGAAATACTTTTTTTGCATGGTTCGGTTTTTGGTGAATAGGCACAAGTTAAAAAAAACACCCGATGACCAAAAGCCAACGGGTGTCAAAATGGTTATTCTTGTTTTCTGTTCTTTATTTAAACTCTACAGGAAGCATGAATTTTACAGGAACAGCTTTTCCGCGTTGTTTACCCGGTTTCCAGTCTTCCAGTTGGCTTGCAATGGCGTAAGCTCCTTTTGCTGCAGCGTCGTTGTCTTTCTCAACAATTTTAATGTTGCTCACTTCGCCTTTGGCATTCACTGTAAACAACACCTTGGCAGAGCCTTTAATGTTTTTCTCCCTGGCGAGTTTCTTCTGCATCTTCTGAACTAACATTGCCAATTCAGGTTGACCACCAGGGTATTCCGGCATATCTTCTACAATGAAAAATACTTCCTTTTCTCCGTTAATCGCAGGTGGCGGTGGTGGCGGAACATTCTTTTCTCCTTGCTGAACAAGCTTCTCTTCTTTTGCCGGAACAGGTGGTGGTGGCGGAGGAACATTGGTTGAGATAATAATAATCTCATCCTCCATTTTGTAGTTGCGTTTATACACTTCCCCATCTTTTCCCGACAGAATTCCTGCGTAATCGTCAACAATGGTTTTTTTACCAATAAAGGAAAGCACGATTGCTGTTTTTTCCGGTATTTCGAGTGTAAACCGGCCTTGCAAGTCGGTAACACATCCTGTTGTTCCACCTTTAACAACCACGGAGGTTCCGGGTAAAGGTTCGTCGTTTTCATCAACTACCAGACCTGAAATCTTCAATGTTTTAGTAACTGAAGTTGGCTGATTGGCTATTTCCGGTTCATTTAACTCCTGCATCCGGTAATCCGGTTCGGCAAAAGCGAATAACAACAGCGCAAGTGCGGGCAGTGCCCAGGTAAATCGTATCAGCCGGCGGGCCGATGTTTTCTTTTTCGTCATCATTTTTAATCGATTTGTGCTAAGGGCAAAATTCAGGTTATTGGTGATGCCAATAATTTGCATGCCCATCAGCTGGTTTACTAATAAAGCCTGGTAGCGGCCCACAGTGTGTCCCTGCGCAAGAACACCTTTGTCGGCCAGGTACTCATGGTTTTGTTTAATTGCTCGTTCAAACATCCAAATAAATGGGTTGAACCAAAAGATGACTGTTAACAGTTCTATAAAAAGCAGGTCGAACCAGTGATTCTCACGAATGTGCACTTTTTCGTGAGCCAGAATTTCCGGCAGGTCGTCCTGTGTATGAAATTTCGGATTTATAAATACAACGTTGAAAAATGAGAAGGGGAGTCCGTATTTTTCGTTTTCCACCACGCGCATGCCGTTTAAAGATGTTACGCGGTATTTTATCATTAAATGAATAAGAACAAAAGTTTGGGTAAGCAAACGTAGCAGGAAAATAGCTGCTCCGGTGAGGTAAACCAACAGAATTGCTTGTTGCCAGCCAAACGTTGCAGTACTTTCTTCGGTTGCTTTAAAAACAGGAATATTTTTAAAGGTATCGGCAATGGTGTGTGCGCCGGTTTTTGCACCTTCAGTTGCTTCGATAAGAACCTCGTAACGAACCGGTATCAATGGAAGCAGAATGGCCAAAAGCAATGATCCTATCAGAAACCAGCGGTTGGCTGCATGAAACGTTTCGTTGCGAAGAAACAACCAGTACACCAGGTAGAAAAGAATAATTCCTCCCGATGCGTTTAATAAATAGAACAGAGAAGTTTCCATGGCTAGTCGTTCTTTTCTTTGTTTAATTCGTTTTCTGTCATCTTTAGCATTTCTTCCAGCTCTTCAATTCCCAGGTTGTTCTCTTTGGCAAAAAAAGTGGCCATTTTCGGGAACGAGCCGTTGAAGTAGTTTTTCAGTAGAGATGAAAACTGGACTTTTGTGTAGTCGGTTTTACTAACTGCAGGCGAAAAAAGATTCGTATTCCCAATCTTTTTATGGGTAACAAATCCCTTTTTTTCCAGAACATTTAAAACAGTTGCCACGGTTGTGTAGGCCGGTTTATCATCGCCAAATTCGTCGACTACCTGTTTAACAACTCCCTCTTTTAAATTCCAGAGAATATGCATTACCTGTTCTTCCGCTTTTGTTAATGTTTTCATCCTTTAAATTGATTATATACTCGTACAAAATTATTTTCTACTACAAACATAGTACTAAAAATTTAGAAACAAAACTATTTTAATAGAAAAACTACTACAAAAATAGTAAATAGAAAAAGAGCATAAAAAAACCGCCTGAAAAACAAGCGGTTGTATTGAATTGTTTTTTTTTAGTCTTCAAAGATGAATTCTTCCGAAGCTATTGCAATTGTTTCTATTTGATAGAAAAAATTAGCATTGGTTGCACCGTCTTCAAATACCATTGCCTGAACTTCAATAGTATAGGTTTCGCCGCTTGTTAATGATGTTTCCCATGATCCTGTACTTTGGTTAGCAGTGAAACTATCCTCATCATCAGCCAGAATGTAGCTGTTAAAAACTATTTCATCGTCGTCATTTAAAATCTGAACAGCATAACCTTGCGCATCATCATTGTTACTCCATTCAACATAAACCGATTCTGTACTGGTTGTTACACCAACTGAATCGATTGTAGGGATATCCACATCTGTAAAAATGTGATTTTCAGTGGCTGTATATTCTACACCGTTGTTAAATACCAAAAAATCATAATTTTCTGTTGCCGGAGCAGTTGTGGAAAAGTCTTCAGTTGAAGCTTCATAAGAATAGGTAAGTTTTTGCGCATCTGCTGCTGAAAGTGTAAGCGTTGAATCGCCTGGAAAGTCAACGCTGGCCGAATCCATTTTCATGTTGGCGTAGGCGTAATAGCTTAACGCAAATTTTTCTTCGCCATCGATTGTTCTTTTAAGGGTAACAACCTCTCCAATAAAGTTAAATGGTTCCGGATCATCATCGTTACATGCCCAAAACCCGGTTACAATAAACGCTAGTAAAACTAATTTGCCAATTTTCTGAATGTTAATCATTTGTCTTTGTTTTTTAAATTTAATTTGAGTTATTCTGATTTCTTTTATCTATTGGTAGATGCAATTGGGCTAACAATAGTTGCTTGGCAAATTGTTTTTTTTCGATTGTAATTAATTTCGGCGATGAGCTTACGAAAAGGCACAAAAAAAAACCGCCTGAAATTCAGACGGTTTTTTTATTATTGCAAATTGTTTATTGCCATGTAACTTCTTGCTCGGTAACAGCAACTTCCTGAATGTTTTTAGCCGCATTTAAACTGGTGGCATCATCTTCATATCTAATTGTCAGGAATTCTAATGTATAAACATTTCCTGGTTCCGGGGTTTCGTACCACGCGCCTGAAGCTGCGTTTGTACCAATATCTAAACGAACCATTTGTTCTGGTAAGGCTACGCTAAAGAAAGCGATGTCGCCACTTTGGTTAATCAATCTGATTTGATAACCTTCTGCAACGCTATTGGTTTCCCACTGTACGCTTAAAACGTTATTTACCATATCTGCCGAAGAAATGGGTGTAAAATCAATATCATCAAAATCCAGCAAGTCAGCAGATTCGTGGGTAATATCCTCGTTTATCACTAAAAACTGGTAATTGCCCTGAACAGGGGCAGCGGTGCTGTATTCGGCCAATGCAGGCTCTTTTGCGTAAGTATTCAGATTTTCAGAAGCCGGATCCAGAGTAAAATTCGCAGCAGTGGGAGTTGTAACTTCTGCGTGGCTCATTGGCTGGTTACCCCAGGCTACATAAGCGTTGGCGTATTTTACTTCATCGTTAATGGTACGTTTAATTACATAAACATCGCCAATCACCTCGAAAGGCACGGAGTTGTCGTCGTCGCTACAGGCAAAAAATCCGGCAACAATTAAAAAGATCGTTAGTGTTTTTCCAATTTTCATCATCGTGTCCATATTTCTAATTTTTAAAGTTATTCAGAGTTCAATTATTTTTTTGATGTAGTTTCTATCGATTTGGTTGTCTTGAAATGGCAATATCGTGAATTTTTTTTAAACAACATCTACTAAATACATCAAATTGAGTGTATTGGAAATCGTTAAGCTTCCCAATAAATTGCATTTATGGTGAAGTGGCGATCAACTTTTTAGTTCATCAATAATCTCACGAAGTATGTAATCAGCCGTTTCTACATTCGGAACATTTGAAAAACTGAGTGTTAGTTTTCCATTTGTTTCTTTCATCCGGCCTTTCGATTTTCCTTTTTGTACGTACTGCACAATTTTAATAAAATCGCCCGATTGATAGAACGACGACTTCTGATCGGAAACAAAGTAGCAGATCATTTTTTTGTTTTTCAGAATAATCCTTTCCATGCTCAAATCGATGGCTTTCCAACGCAGTGGCAAAATGTCGATCAGTTCACGGCTTTCGCGCGGAAGTTCTCCAAAACGGTCTTGCAATCCTTTGGTAAAATTGTCCAGCGCTTCCTTGCTTTCAATATTATCCAACTCGCGGTACAGCATCATGCGTTCCGAGTTTCCCGGAATATAATCGCTCGGGAAAAGCAGCTCCATATCGGTGTCGATGGTACAGTCGTTCACGTATTTAATATTCAGGAAGGCCTGCGATTGCGCCTTGTCTTCTTCGGCAAACAAATCTTTAAACTCGTCGTGCTTTAACTCCTGAATGGCTTCGTTTAAAATGCGGTGGTAGGTTTCGAAACCAATGTCGGCGATAAAACCACTTTGCTCTGCGCCCAGCATATTTCCGGCACCACGAATATCGAGGTCTTGCATGGCAATGTTAAAACCGCTGCCCAGTTCCGAAAACTGTTCGATGGCCTGCAAACGCCTGCGTGCTTCGGCACTAACCGTTGAAAGTGGAGGTGCAATCAGGTAACAGAATGCTTTTTTGTTCGAGCGGCCAACGCGACCACGCAACTGGTGCAGGTCGCTTAATCCAAAATTCTGCGCGTGGTTAATTATTATGGTGTTGGCATTTGGTATGTCAAGCCCCGATTCGATAATAGTAGTGGCAATCAGCACATCGAATTTGCCATTGATAAAATCGAGCATCACTTTTTCCAACTTCGGCCCTTCCATTTGCCCGTGGCCAACCACTGTTTTTACACCCGGAACAATACGTTTTATCGTTTCTTCAACTTCGTAAATATTCTGAACTCTGTTATGAATAAAGAAGACCTGTCCGTTTCGGTCTATTTCGTACAGAATGGCTTCTTTTATCATCTGCTCGTTAAAACCGTGCACCTCGGTAACAATGGGGTAACGGTTGGGTGGCGGCGTTTGTATAATAGATAAATCGCGGGCACCCATCAGCGAGAATTGTAAGGTACGCGGAATTGGCGTTGCTGTGAGTGTAAGCGTATCAACATTTACTTTAAACTGCTTCAGTTTTTCTTTTACCGAAACACCAAATTTCTGCTCTTCATCAATAATCAGCAAACCCAGGTCTTTAAACTTCACATCTTTGCTCACCAAACGGTGCGTACCAATTATTATGTCGATTTTTCCGTCGGCAACATCTTTTAATGAAGCTTTTACCTGGGCGGTCGATTTCAGGCGGCTGACGTAATCAATTTTTACCGGGAAATCCTGCAAACGCTCAGTAAAGGTTTTAAAATGCTGAAACGCCAGTATGGTTGTTGGCACCAAAACGGCCACCTGTTTACTGTCGGTAACTGCTTTAAAAGCCGCACGGATGGCAATTTCCGTTTTTCCAAAACCAACGTCGCCACACACCAGTCGGTCCATCGGCATGGTTTTTTCCATGTCTTCTTTTACGGCTGCGGTCGACTTTTCCTGGTCGGGTGTATCTTCGTAAATAAACGATGCTTCCAGCTCAGTTTGCAGGTACGAGTCGCGCGAAAAAGCATAACCTTTCTCAGCACGTCGTTGGGCATACAGGGCAATCAGTTCTTTGGCAATATCCTTCACCTTCGCCTTGGTGCGGTTTTTCATTTTTTGCCATGCACCGGTGCCCAGTTTGTTAATTTTGGGCTCGCCACCGTCTTTGCCTTTGTATTTCGAAATGCGGTGCAGCGAGTGAATACTCACCAACAGCGAGTCGTTATCTTTATAAACCAAACGAATGGCTTCCTGCATTTTTCCGTTTACTTCGGTGCGCGCCAGTCCTGCAAATTTCCCAATTCCGTGATCAATGTGAACCACATAATCACCCGGATGCAGTTTATTCAGTTCTTTTAATGAAATGGCTTCGCGTTGCGCTTTTCGGTTTTTCAATTTAAAACGGTGGTAACGCTCAAAAATCTGGTGGTCGGTGTAAAAACAGGCTTTTAGTTCGTGATCAATAAACCCTTCGTGCAACACAAAATTTACCGGGTTAAAACTGACTTTAACGCCCGTATCTTTAAAAATTGTTTGCAGCCGTTCAATCTGTTTTTCCTGGCTGGAGAGAATAAAAAGCTCGTAACCGTTTTTTTGGTGATCCGTCAGATTCGATGCCAGCAGTTCAAAATTTTTGTTGAAAACCGGCTGGCTCGAAGTGGCAATTTCTATTTTTTCATCGGCAGAAAAAGCCAGGTCGTTACCAAAATCAAAAATAGTTTTTGCCTTTAATTGCTTTTCTAATTCGGCCGAAGTTAAAAGCAGATCAACAATATCTTCCTCTTCACGAGCAATAATTGTTTGGCGGTGCAGTTCAGCAATCCGGTCGACAAACTGGTTGGTATTATTACCAAACCACAGGCTTTCTTTCTGCTGAAACTCGATAAATGAAATTCGCTCACCTTCAACCGAGCTGTTTTGAATATTCGGAACAATGGTAATGTGGTTTAAGCGCTCTTTCGACAGTTGGTTTTCGATATCGAAACTGCGGATAGAGTCAACTTCATCGCCAAAAAAATCGAGGCGAAAAGGATCTTCGTGCGAAAACGAAAAGATATCGACAATACTTCCGCGTACCGAAAACTGGCCGGGTTCATATACAAAGTCTACCCGCTCGAAACCGTATTCGTACAAAAACTCGTTAATAAAATCGATCGAAATTTTATCGCCGCTTTTTACCTGTAGCGTATTGTTTTCCAGGCTTTCGTTAGAGATCACTTTCTCGATGATCGCCTCGGGATACGAAATAACAAAGTAAGGCTTTTCTGCAGCTGACAGCAGGTTCAAAACCTCGGTACGTTGCACAATGTTCTCTTGTTCCGGATTATCGTATTGCACCGATCGTTTGTACGACGATGGCAAAAACAACGTGTTTTCAGCAAATCCCAGGTTGTTCAGGTCGTCGAAAAAATAGGCTGCTTCCTCACGGTCATTGAGCAGAACAATACAGTTTTGCTGAATTTCCTGAAATACCCTGGCAAGTAATATGGTTTTGGCAGACCCAATAAGCCCATGCAGGTGAATTTTTTCACCCGGGGGGGCAGCGGCTTTTTTTAGAACTTTGGCTGTAGCGCTATGCCCCTCGAAATATTTTAGAAACGTGGTTGTTTCCAAACTATAAATTTTTGGCAAAGATAATTTTTAACACACAGACGAAAATAAAAAGGGAGCAAATTTGCTCCCTTTTTATTTTATGCAAAGTTTTTTTACCAGCCAAGAGGCAAATATGTACCAGCTCCGTTTAAATGAAACTGAATAGTTAGATTTCCACTCTTGTTCAGCTTGGCGATTCCCTCTGTTAAAATAACATCACCTTCTCCTTCTGTATATTCTCCATCATTACCGTTGTCGATATACAGATAATTGAATTCAAACCACCGATTTGGATAACCACCAAAATCCTGCATAAGAGGATGGCCCGCTTCAACCGTGATTTTTAAAGATTTTACGAAATTTCCGCTAGGTGTAATTACTTCATTGGCGGGAGCATCAAACTCATAGGTTACTCCGGTTTTGATTTCGGTAATTGAAAATTTAGCGGTGTAATGTTTTACTTCGGCCTGTGCACTAGTATTTTTTACAGGAAGTAAAAAACTCAGCAGGCTAATAATTAAAATAGCTCTTAATTTTATCATCTTCAAATTGTTTATAGGTTTGTAAATCAATGCAATTTAAGAATTGTTTTTTATAAAATCCAAAATTTCGGCAGAGTCTTTTGTCGCATCTACTTCTGTATTCTTATAAACAATTGTTCCTTTTTTGTCGATTATGAATGTCCAGCGCGATGCTGTAGCTCCCCGAACAAGGTCAAAACTATGGCCATCAATTTCGCGGGTAATCGTACCTCCATCGCGCAACGGAACTCCGAATTTTTTGGCAATTTCACCATTTTCATCCGATAATAACGGGAAATTAAGGTCGTTGGCCTTTTTAAAAAGTTTTAGCCCCTCAACATTGTCGCCGCTAATTCCAACCACAACGGCGTTGGCTGCATCAATCTGCGTTTTCATGTCGCGGTAGGCACAGGCTTGTTTAGTACAACCACCGGTCATAGCTGCCGGATAAAAATAAACCACAATAAATTTGTCGCCCAAATAATCGTTTACATTCCATGTTGAGCCATCGTCGGCCACGATAGAAAACGACGGTGCTTTGTCGCCAACATTTAATTCCTGCGAAAAACTGCCAATAGATATGCTTAGTAAAAGTGCTGCAATTACAACTAATTTCATGACTAAATATTTTAATGTATGTCATTAATACAGATTAGTTTAAAAAATGTTTCTGCTAAGTAGAATTTTTTATGAACTATACTGTACAATGCCGATGTAACAACAAAACGGAGTTTGTTTTACTTTGCTTTTTTGTTGTAAATCGGCATTAACAATTGTAAACTTTAAAATTCTAAGTAGAATTTTAAAGAACAATTTGTACAACATCAAAAAACCATTCGAAAATATTTAATTTTAAACGATGGGACATGCTTATTCATATCGCTGCGATCATTGTGGTTTTACCGAAAGTTTTAATCAGGGACACGGATTTCTGGTTCACTCGCAGCCGGTTAGCAGCTACCTGAAACAACGCACCCGGATATTTCATTACAAAACGCACAATTTGCTCCGGAAGATGGCACAGAACTCGGACAAGCTGCATTTAAAAGCCGGTTTCCAGGTTTATAAATGTCCGCATTGTAAAACTTTGTATGATAAAATTGAGGTGACTGTTTTTGATGACGAAGCAGTGGTGCATAAAAGCGAATTCCGGTGCCGCGATTGTAATTCACGACTAAAACTTACCAATATTCATCGGCTGAAAAAGGCAATTTGTCCGCGTTGCAGTCAACGTACTTTTCATCGCGATTACGCACAGCACGAACTTTGGGGTTAAATTTTCTCTTCACACTCGGCCTGATATTCGGCAAAAGTTTGGTTTGTTGGGTATTTTTTTGTGAGAATTTTAAAGTGTTGCAGCCCAACTTCGGGTTTGTCCTCAATTTTCTGGTACATACGAGCCAAAAAGAAATCGGCCACTGTATTTAAGATCACATTATCTTCGGAAGCAAATTTTTCCATTCGCTTTAGTTTCATTTCGCGGGCTTCCGATTTTTTGGCGTTGGCAAAAAAGTTAATGTTCTCGATGTATTGATACATGATCACATAACTTTCGAAAAGCTTTTGTTCGTCGCCCGAAAAAGGCGGGTCTTCCTTTTCAATAGCTGCAATCAGGTCTCTGATGTCGGAGCGTGCCGAAAGCATGCCAAATATGTTGAATTTCTTCTTTTCGTAACGCAGCTGGTAAGAGCGAACAATAATCTGTAGCATCTTTTGTTCGTAGGTATCGGTTTTGGGCAATAACGATGCGTCGATCAGTTCATCAAGTTGTTCCGAGTTTTCTTTTGAATAGGTGGTGCGGTATTTCCACCAGTGCAGATCGAGGTTCAGAAAAGTGCGGTAAAATTCGCTCAGCTCTTCCTTCCCGTTTGTGTAAGTTTTTTCAGCTTCGGTAAGGTTTTGTTGGTAGATTAAGGTGAAAATGCGGTTGGCAATGCTGTCGTTATTTACATTGTTGGCCCATGTTGACAGGCAAAAACACACCAGAAAAATTGAAAAAAATACCCGTTGAATCATCTCAAAAATTTTGTGTAAAGTAAAAAGTTTCTTTGATCAAAACTTACGTGCGAAACGGAAAATTGCATGAAATGTTTCAAAACCTATTTCAACTGTTCATTGCATTCATCCAGTAACTCATCAAACTTTATATTTTCAGGGTAGTTTTTGTGCAGCCATTGAAAGTATTCAACGGCATTTGTTGCATTGTTCTCGTATTTTAGCCATGTTTTTCCCAGGAAGTAGGCAACCAGGGTTTTTGTAATCCGGCTTTCCGATTGGTACAAACCGGTCATAGTTTTTAATGCTTCGCTGCAGTTTTCTGTTTTGTCCGAAACAAAAAACGGTTTCAGATAATTGTCGAAATACTGAAATAGGGCCGAATACAACTCGTACAATTCCTGCTGTCCGGGCGGTAACGTTTCGTTGGGTTTCAGCGCGGTAAAAAGCGCCTTTGTTTCCTGGCGCGTCGAAATAGCTTTAATCAGTTTAAAACGTTTGAGTTCGTAACGCAACTGATACGACAAAGTAACCAGCCGAATCGCCTGTTGCGTGGATGATGCAGGAATGCCTGAAGAAAGTTGCTGTAAATCGTTTTCAAAGGCCGGGTAATCAGGCGTGTCGGTGCCGGTAACATTTTTCCAGTAACTCATGTCAACCGAAAGAACGGCGAAAAGAACAGAGTCGATATGGTTTTTGTTGGTGAGAAGCATTTCTTCTGCTTTGGAATAATGCTGGTTGTACATTTCGTTAAAAATGCGTTCAACAAGGCTATCCTGCGGGGAGGCAAAAACCTGACTGCCCAGAAAAAGGAATAGTAGAATTACAATTTTTTGCATCTGTTAGTTGACTTTATTTTCAAACAACATTCCGTAATGCGGAATACCATCTTCAAGGTATTCATCGGTTACGATTTTAAATCCCAGGTCTTCGTAAAATTTACGAAGGTATTTCTGAGCACTGATCTTTATTTTATCGGGCTTCCAGTTTTCCAGAATATAAGTTTTGGCTTCTTCCATCATCTGAATTCCCAGCCCTGATCCGCGCTCTGATTCTCTCACCACAACACGCCCAATGGAATAATCGTTAAAACGTGTACCCGGTTTTAGTAAGCGCGAGTAGGCCACAATTTGTCCGTCTTTTTCCATGAACTGATGGATGGCATCCTTGTCTAACCCATCCAAATCGTTGTAAACACAGTCCTGCTCAACCACAAAAATTTCGGCTCGAAGCTGCAGAATATTATAGAGTTCGGATGTTGTTAGTTGGGTGAAATGTTTGAATTTAAAAGTCATAGTAACAGCTTGGAGCAAGGCGCCAGGCGCAAAGCGATTTGTTGTGCAATGATAATAAATTTTGATTATTCATCTGACCCCTAAATCCCCAAAGGGGACTTTTGGGCCGGTGAAAAGAATTGGCGGTCTATAAATTAAACCACTAGTCTGATTCCTCTCCGCCAAATGGCGGAAGGTTAGGTGGGGTGGGGTGTAGTAATTGAATGTTTTTATCAATAACCATTCTGACCCCTAAATCCCCAAAGGGGACTTTTGGGCCGGTGAATGGAATTGGCGGTCTGGAAATAAAACCACTATTCTGGTTCCTCTCCGCCAACTGGCGGAAGGCTAGGAGGGGTCAATTTATCAACTTCATTTTTTATCTTGAGAACTACTTCTTCAATATCATTTTCAATCTCTTCATTCGTAAAACGTACAACTCTGTATCCAACTGCAGCAAGCCTTTTGGTTCGCTCGTTGTCTTCTGCTTTTTTGAACAAATGGATTTTTCCATCCACCTCAATGATTAGCTTTATGGAAAGTGCGACAAAATCAGGAATGTAAAAATCGATGATGTGTTGTCTTCTGAATTTTACACCAAGCTGCTTATTTCTTAGCTTTTCCCAAAGCATATTTTCCGCTTTGGTCATTTCATTTTTAAGTTTTTCCCTTTCGTCTTTATACTTTTTATAGAAATCAGAGTTGGCAGTTTGCCAGCGTGGTTTGTTGTTTGGGTTATCTGAATCCATAATCTGTTGCAATTAAAAAAACAAACTAGCCAACATCGTAAACACCAGTCCGCAAACTGCAATTATCGATTCCATAACCGTCCAGCTTTGCAGGGTTTGTTTTTCGTTCATTCCAAAATATTTACCAACCAGCCAAAATCCACTGTCGTTTACATGCGATAATAAAGTTGCTCCCGATGCAATGGATAGTACCACCAGTGCACGTTGCGGGTCGTTTAAGCCAAATTCGCTTAATATTGGTGCAATTATCCCCGCTGCGGTAATCATGGCAACAGTTGCTGAGCCTTGTGTTACCCGTACAATAGCTGCTAAAATCCAGGCCAGTAAAATTGGTGGAAGTGCTGAATTTGCCATCGAATCAGCCATCATTTTACCGATTCCCGAATCAACTAAAATTTGTTTAAGTACGCCTCCTGCGCCGGTTATTAAAATAATAATACCCGCCGGGCCAAGTGCTTTGGTGCTCAGATCGAGAATCGTTTGTTTTGACATTCCTCTTTTTACACACAAAACATAAATGGCAATTAAAGTGGCAATTATCAGGGCCGAAAACGGATGCCCGATAAATTCAACACCATCTGTCAGCGCTGATTTTTCGATCACTCCTTTTTCAACAAGTAACGAGGATAAGGTATTTAGTAAAATTAATACAAGTGGTATTGAAATAATTAGTGCTATAACGCGAAACGAAGGAAGGTTTTGGTCTTCTTTTTCTTCTTCGGAAGAGTTTAAAAACTCGGCGGGAGGTAAAATGTGTATTTTTTTTGAAATGTATTTTCCCCAGAGAGGACCCGCGATTACCGCCGTTGGAAATCCTAGCAGAACACCAAAGAATATAACCCAGCCCAACTGGGCATTCAAAATATCAGCAACAGCAACCGGGCCAGGTGTTGGAGGAATAAAACTATGAGTAACGGCAAGTCCAGCTAAAAGTGGTATGCCGTAATAAAGTAGCGACTTTTGGGTGTCTTTCGACAAGGCATAAATAATAGGTACCAGGATGATAAATCCCACATCGAGAAAAACAGGAATGGCTACAATAAACCCCGTGATCACCATCGCCCATGATGCCTTTTCTTTTCCGAACTTTTTCACCAAAGAGTGGGCGAGCGAGATGGCACCTCCCGAACTCTCAAGCATTTGACCGAAGATGGCGCCCAGGCCAACCACCGTAGCCACAAAACCCAGCGTACTTCCCATACCGTCCTGAATGCTCTGAAGAATATCGTTCAGCGGCATTCCGGTGAGAATTCCCACATAGATTGAAATGATAAGTAACGAAATAAATGCACTGATTTTTAATTTGAGCACCATAAGAAGCAGCAGTGCAACTGCCGAGGTGACCAGGAAAAAGATAAATAATGTTGACATCGTTGTTAGGTTTAGTTTGTGTAAATTCAGCTATACCAGCCTTCCGTCCATATCATTTCGGCCTGTTTCGGGTTGAAGTGGAAATTTTACCGGCCGGTTGTCGCGTGTTGATCGATAAATGGCAGTAAACAACTCCACTGTCTTTCGCCCTTCTTCTCCGCTTACCAACGGATCGGTATTATGGCTCAAAGACTCCAAAAAATCTTCAATTTGTTTTTCCATGTAATAAACCGTTGGATCTACTGATTGAAAAAATGCAGCATCTTCTTTTTTCCACTGATCGAGGTATTGTTCTTCGCCGGGAACAGTCCAAATGTCGTTTACAGGAGGTTCCAGTATCCCCGACATTCCGGCTATAAACATGGCCCCTTCGTCGGTTTGAACGCCCACCGAAGCACCATTGTCGCCATGCACATGTACTTTCCCGTAAATCCCGGGTTTGGTCGAATTACTAACGATAATGTTACCAATACCGCCATTTTTGAATTTTATAATTGCCACCGCCGTGTCTTCCACTTCGATGTAGGGATGATTCAGGTTTTTCGAAACGCCGTAAACTTCATCAATTTCGCCCATGTACCACAACAAAATATCCAGTTGATGCGGCGCCTGGTTAACCAAAACGCCACCGCCTTCCATTTTCCAGGTTCCCCGCCACGCGTCTGAATCGTAATAGGCTTTATCGCGCCAGCCAAGCATGTTTACGGTTCCAAAAACAGGCTTCCCGATTTTACCATCGTCGATTGCGGTTTTTATTCTTTTAGCAGGTTCGTACCATCGTCGCTGACTGATGACTCCGAGCTTAACGCCATGTTTTTTGCTTGCATTTATCATTTGGTCAGAATCAGCAAGTGTTGATGCCAGCGGTTTCTCAACCAAAACATTTGCTCCGGCCTCAGCTGCTTGCAGGGTTGGCCCGAGGTGAAAAGGATGAGGCGTGCAAACGATGACCAGGTCAATTTTCTTATCGGAAACAAGTTTTGAAATATCGGTAAAGGCTTCGATGTTGTATTTGGAAGCGAAGCTTTTTGCCGTTTCCGGGGTTCGGCTCCAGACACCTGATAAACGGGCATTGGGAATATTTTGGATGGCTTTGGCATGAAGATGAGCTACTTTTCCGCAACCCAGAATGGCTATGTTGAACAGATTTTTTTTCAAGATAAGTTAAGTTTTATGGTTTACTTTGATTTAGGTATTGTTGGAAAGAAATGAAAGATTTTATGGTACAAGAATAACTTTTTTCAAACCGGCTTCTTTGTTGTACAGTCGCTTAAACCAATCGGCACCCTCCGATAGAGGAGCAACAGCGGAGATCATTTCATTTACATTGATTTTACCGGCAGCAATAAGTTGAAGTACTGTTTCATATTCTCCCCGGATCGCACAGCTTCCCAATATTTTTATTTCGCGGGTAACCACACTTTGAAGCGGGAAATTGATGTTGGCAGAAAGGTTTCCAACCAGCACCACTTTTCCTCCCTTTCTCACAATTTCGATGGCATTGTTAACGGTTGGTTCAATACCAACAGCTTCGAAAACATGGTCGATTCCGCGTGAATTTGTTCGGGCTAAAACCTCTTTTATCAGATTATCTTTGTTGGGATTCAGAATGACTTCAGCTCCAAATTTTTTTGCCATATCCAGCTTTGAACTTTCAACATCAATAGCAAAAAGTGGCGAGGCATTGGAAAGCGACAGGAGTTGAACAAGGAACAAACCGATCATTCCTGTACCGATGACTGCAGCACTTTCTCCCAATTGGAATCCCGATTGTTTAATGGCATGAAGCGCAACGGCGGCGGGTTCGACCATGGCCGCCTGCTCAAACGAAACATTATCGGGCAGTTTGTACAAAATATGCTCCGGCACCGTTACATATTCGGCAAAAGCACCATGTTTTTTGTAAGTCCCCGGCGACACGCCAAGTACTTGTCTGTTCTCACTAAGGTTGTAATGTCCGTTCAAAGTGTACCAATCATTTAAAGGATATATCGTTGAGTCGAAGGTTACCCTGTCGCCAATATTCCAGCCTGAAACTTCGCTTCCGAGCGCTGCGATACCCCCCGAAGCTTCGTGACCCATTATAAGCGGTGGTTTTCTTCTTCCGGTGCTACCGTCCATCCCGTGCACATCAGAGCCGCAAATTCCGCAGGCTTTTACTTTTACAAGGACTTCATTTGGGGCCGGAACGGGTTCGGCAACATCTTTATAAACCAATTCATTGTAGTTTTCGAATACCAGTGCCTTCATACTTTTTAAATCTGATAGTTGGATTTAAATATAGATATATGAGCGGACGTTAGCAAGTTAACAACAGAACTCTTTTGCATTCTGATAAATACAGATGCATCCTAAATTCAGGCAAAGTCATTCCAACCTTGTTTCGGAATTTCTGTCATACAAAGCATCTTAATCCGTGAATAAACAGACATCATTAGGAATCGAGGTTGGATGGTTGAACTCATGTCCAAAAAAAGTGATTGAAATTTCTGTCTTTCTCTCGATTTATCTCCTTACTCACATACAAAATCTCAATATTCAAACGCTGTATTTAAACCCAAGATTAAATCATTTGTAGAAACATTTTAAATTAGCTATTTTAGATTGCCTTTTTTGCTGGTATATTTGCGTTCGTCTACATTTGTGGCGCTTTAAGCAAAATTCAGAATCAACCAAAAATAAATAATAGATTATGAGCAAATTTTTAACAGCCTCGATTGGAAGAAAATTTGTGATGAGCCTGTCGGGATTATTCCTGGTAGTGTTTATTGCAGTCCACTTGGGCCTCAACTTATTACTGATTTTTGACAACAGCGGTGATTTGTTTAATCAGGGAGCTCACTTTATGGCTACTAACCCCCTGATTAAGATTATGGAACCCATCCTCGGATTAGGTTTTATCATTCACATTGTTTGGTCATTCTTCCTCGAGTATCAAAACTGGAAAGCACGCCCGGTTAAGTATGCGAAAAAGAACATGAGCGGAGCAAGCTCGTGGGCGTCGCGTAACATGCTGGTTTTAGGTGGTTTGGTTTTGGTATTCCTTATCATCCACATCATTAACTTCTTTGTTAAGATGAAATTTACCGGTGATCCGCTTTTGGCCGAAGTAACCATCAATGGCGAGCACATGCACAATGCGTACGCTTTGGTTTCGTCTGCTTTTATAAACAGCGCTGCACTGGGTATTTTCTACATTCTTGGTGGTATTCTACTGGGAATTCACCTTTCGCATGGTTTCTGGTCGGCTTTCCAAACCTTGGGTTTAAACAACAAACATTGGTTAAACCGCTGGAAAGTTATTGGTACGATTTACGCAATTCTTATTGCAGTGGGTTACGCCGTTATTCCACTTTATTTCATGTTAGGATTGTATAAATAAAAAAGAGGAAAGAATTATGAGCATTTTAGATAGTAAGATACCTGAAGGGCCGTTGGCAGAGAAGTGGAGCAAACACAAAGCTGCCATTAAAGTAGTGAGCCCTGCTAACAAGCGTAAATTAGAAATTATTGTTGTAGGTACCGGTTTAGGTGGTGCCTCGGCAGCTGCTTCTTTAGCAGAATTAGGATACAAAGTAAAAGCATTTTGTTACCAGGACAGCCCGCGTCGTGCGCACTCAATTGCTGCACAGGGTGGTATTAATGCTGCAAAAAACTATCAGAACGATAACGACTCGGTTTACCGTTTGTTCTACGATACAATTAAAGGTGGCGACTACCGTGCACGTGAAGCTAACGTTTACCGTTTGGCCGAAGTTTCGCCAAATATTATCGACCAGTGTGTTGCACAGGGTGTACCATTTGGCCGCGAATACGGTGGTTTGTTAGATAACCGTTCGTTTGGTGGTGTATTGGTAAGCCGTACGTTCTACGCACGTGGGCAAACCGGTCAGCAGTTGTTAATTGGTGCTTACCAGGCTTTAAACCGTCAGATTTCGAAAGGTGCCGTTGAAATGTACAACCGCCACGAAATGTTGGATTTGGTTAAAATCGACGGAAAAGCCCGTGGTATTATTGCCCGCGACCTTGTTTCGGGCGAGATTAAACGTTTTGGTGCACACGCCGTTGTTGTTGCAACCGGAGGTTACGGAAACGTATTCTTCCTGTCGACCAACGCAATGGGAAGTAACGGATCGGCAGCATGGCAGTGTTACAAACGTGGTGCTTTTATGTCGAACCCATGTTTCGTACAAATTCACCCAACTTGTATTCCTGTTCATGGCGATCAGCAGTCGAAACTGACTTTGATGTCGGAGTCGTTGCGTAACGATGGTCGTGTTTGGGTGCCAAAGAAAAAAGAAGATGCAGTAAAATTGCAGAAAGGTGAAATTGGTCCGAACGACATTCCTGATGAAGATCGCGACTTTTACCTGGAAAGAAGATATCCTTCGTACGGTAACCTTGTACCTCGTGACGTTGCATCGCGTGCAGCGAAAGAACGTTGCGATGCTGGTTTTGGAGTTAACTCTGAAGGTAAAGCAGTATTCCTCGACTTTAAATATTCGATCGATCGTTTAGGTAAAAACGTAATTGCACAGCGTTATGGTAACCTGTTCCAGATGTACGAAAAGATTACCGACGTTGATCCGTACACCGAGCCAATGATGATTTACCCGGCTATCCACTACTCAATGGGTGGTACCTGGGTTGATTACAACCTGATGACAACTGTTCCTGGTTTGTATTCAATTGGTGAAGCTAACTTCTCCGATCACGGTGCTAACCGCCTGGGTGCTTCGGCACTGATGCAAGGTTTGGCCGACGGATATTTTGTATTGCCATACACTATTGGTGATTACCTGGCTGATGAAATTATGACGCCAATGGCCGACACAAACGCTCCTGAGTTTGCTGAAGTTGAAAAAGACGTAAAAGATCGTATCGAGAAATTATACAACATTAAAGGATCGAAACCGGTTGATTATTTCCACAAAAAACTTGGACAGGTAATGTGGGATTACGTTGGTATGGCCCGTAATGCTGAAGGTTTGCAAAAAGCGATCGATATGATCAAGGAAATTCGCGAAGAATTCTGGAAAGACGTTCGTATTCCTGGCGAATTGGATAATCTTAATCCTGAGTTGGAGAAAGCCGGTCGTGTTGCCGATTTCTTCGATATTGGTGAGTTGATGGCTCGCGATGCACTCGACAGAAACGAATCGTGTGGTGGACACTTCCGTGAAGAGTCGGCTACCGAAGAAGGTGAAGCAAAACGTAACGACGAAAAATTCACTTACGTATCGTGCTGGGAGTACAAAGGAGAGGGCGTTGAGCCGGATATGCATAAAGAAGATTTGGTATTTGAGAATGTGAAGCTTACGCAGCGTTCTTACAAATAATCGATCGAATAATTATAAATCATAAATCTGTAAGATTATGGCTGATAAGATTCTAAAAAAACTCAAAATAAAAGTTTGGCGTCAAAAGAATGCCAAATCAAAAGGTAAATTCGAAACATATACAATCGAAAATATCTCAACCGGGTCTTCTTTCCTTGAAATGATGGATATCCTGAATTTCCAGCTTATTGAAGAAGGAATTGACCCAATTGCTTTCGACCACGACTGCCGCGAAGGTATCTGCGGTACTTGTAGTCTTTACATTAATGGCCGTCCGCACGGACCAGACACCGAGGTTACTACCTGCCAGTTGCACATGCGTAAGTTCAAAGATGGTGAAACCATTGTTATTGAGCCTTGGCGTGCACGTGCTTTCCCGGTAATTAAAGACCTTGTGGTTGACCGTACTGCTTTCGAGAAAATTCTTCAGGCTGGTGGTTTTGTATCGGTAAATACCGGTGGTGTTCCTGATGCCAATACAATTCCAATTCCGAAAGATGACGCTGAAGAGTCAATGGATGCAGCAGCATGTATCGGTTGTGGTGCTTGTGTGGCAGCTTGTAAAAACTCTTCGGCTATGTTGTTTGTTTCGGCAAAAGTTTCGCACCTGGCAAAATTGCCACAGGGTAAAGTTGAAGCTGCAAGCCGTGCTAAAAACATGGTATCGAAAATGGATGAACTTGGTTTTGGTGGTTGTACCAATACGCAGGCTTGCGAGGCCGAGTGTCCGAAGAGTATTTCGATTACAAACATTGCACGTTTGAACCGCGAATACCTGAAAGCAAGAATTAGCGAATAAGAAAATTCAAGCTATAAAGTTAAAAAGCCTTCTCAGTTTCTGGGAAGGCTTTTTGTTTCTAACAATCTTAGTCGTTTCAATTTTATTTTTCAATCGATCAAACTGTTTTCCCTTTGTGAGGGAAAATGTCGACAGACAAAAGGGTAGAGGACGACTATTTATAATTTATCAGACTCTACCCCTCATCCGTCAGCCGACGGGAGCTCCCCTTGCAAGGGGAGCCTTTGTACACAAATATTTTACGCTCAATTTCTGAAATAAGGTTTCTATATGAGGCGCATGACACGTTTAATTTCCAATTAGCTTTTGCATTTGCGCCTTTTCTAATGCTTAACATTAACCCCGGGCGACACTTTCGCCATCCGGCGGTTCGTTTGCCTGGGGCTAAATTATTAAGGACTTTCAGCCCTATGATATATTTTCTGTTGGCTAATAGTAAAAAATAGAGCGCTGAAAGTGCGTTTTATTACAGCCCGGGGCAAAGTAATTCAGCGAATTACGTCGCCCTGGGTTAGGATAATTTGATTTGAATCGTCCGGCGAAAGAAAATGAACGAAGCTAATTGGTTCTTCCGGACGAAATTTAACGGCAATATCCATAAAAAGCATTTTAAATGTTCACCTTTCATTTAGGTTATGATTTTATTTTCTGTTTCTAACCCTGTTAACTTCGTGCGAATATAGAGACAGAAAGGTATTAAAATAAGGCCATTCGCTAAAAGCAGCCTCCTGTTTTTCATACTAATAAACAAGTAGATGTGCATAAGTGTAAGGGCGAACACATGAATTCTCCATGCACAATCCATAACTTCGCATAAACACAAAGGAACATTATGCCATACAGACGTTTACCCACAACGGATAAAGCCAGAATACGCGCACTTAACGCAGCGCTGGCAAAGGTGATTAAGAATGAACACAAACTGGCGTTCTCGAATCATTCGGTTGAAGAACTTCAGAATGTAAAAAACACTTTTGAGAATCATCTTAGACAATACGAATTAGACACACGCCTACAGTCGGAAAATATAAAAGAGTACAAGGAAGCTTTTGATCGCGCTAAAATGTATGTTTCGCATTTTATACAGGTGCTGCAGTTTGCATCAGAACGTGGCGAGATAAACGGTGGAATTAAGTGTTACGGAAACCTGGCTTCTTTTGAAGGGAAAGTGCCGCCACTAAACACCGAAGAAGATATAATTGAGTGGGGCAAAATAATGGTGGAAGGCGAACAAAAGCGTAAACAAAATGGTGGGAGTGCCATTTACAATCCATCAATAGCACTGGTAAAATTTAAGGTGGAAGAATTGCACGATGCTTCGGTATTTCAACAAACCTTAAAACGAAATACTTTGCGTTCGTTCGATAAAATGCAGAAACTGCGTAAGATTACCAACGACTTTATAAGCAAGCTGTGGACAGAGATTGAAGAGAGTCTTGAGGTGGAATCACCAAAAGTAAAACGTCAATTGGCACAGGAATACGGTATTGTTTATGTATTTCGCCGTAACGAAAAGAAAAAGCTTTCGGCAGAAGAAATGCAGACCGATCTCTTATTTGAATTTGCTTAGAGAAAATTATTGTATTGATATTTTAGATCCCGGATTGGTGAAAACTGATCCGGGATTTTTTTTATACCGGAATTTCTTTCCCTGCATTCTGGCGTTTCAGCATCATCAGAAACACAAACGTTAGCGCAAGACTGATTCCGGCCATGTAATAACTGTCGCCGGTAGATCCGATTTCTTCATATTGTGGATTCATCATCCCGTTATTTATAAAGTACATGGCAATTACGGCAATAGCATTATTCAGGAAATGGGCAATAATGGGCAACCACATCGAGCCGCTCCAAACCAGCATATAACCAAACAGAGCACCAAGTAAAACCCGTGGTACAAAACCATAAAACTGCATGTGCAAAGCGCTGAATAGTATGGCTGAAATCCAGATTCCCCAATGGTGACTGCGCGTCATTTTGCTAAAAATCTTCTGAATAACTCCACGGAACAAAAGCTCTTCGCCAACTGCAGGTAGCAGAGCAATCATAAACACATTGAAAGCAAGTCCGCCAATGGTTTTTACATTTAAAAAGGCTTCGGTAATATCGGCGGCATTTTCTTCTGCATTGCGCATCCATTCTTCCACTCCCGATAGCCAGTCGGGGAAACTCATATTGCTGTTTAATTCCCCGATCAGGTTAATAAGCGGAGAGGCAAAAAACATCATCACAACAACCAGAATAACACTTTGCGAATTGAAGGTTTTATCGAGATAAAGGTATTCGTTTGATTTGCCATGAAACAGGTAGCCCAAAATAAACGGAGGGACGATAAAAAAGCCGATTGCCTGAACAACCTGGATAAATTTATAGAGGTTAATAATATGTTGTGGCGTTTCGGAATTTATTGCCGGAAGGTGCAAAACAGTGTTGAATCCCCAGATTGGAATGGCCACAGCAAGCGATAATACAAAGAAGATTAAAATGCTGGCCACCACAACAAATGCGGCAAAAAACAATTGCGAGAAGGGTTTCAGATCTCTGAATGCAGTAAATTCCATTTTTAAAAATGTTTCGGGCAAAGATAATTTTTATTGAGAAACCTGTAGTCACTAAAAATTGGGCTTATAATAGTTGGCTCAAGTTGAAATTTGATCTTAGTTTTTTGACCCTCTAAATCCCCCGAAGGGGGACAATTCCTCTCCGTCAGCTGACGGAAGGTTAGGTGGGGTCTTGATATGCATCTAATATGGCTTTTGAAAACTTCAATTAAGCTGAAACTACAATTCCCTGATCTTAATATTCCGGAACATAGTCAGTCCGCCATGATCCTGCAAGCCGATATGCCCCGATTTTGCCATACCATAGTCCGGAACTTCAGCCCACTTGCTTGCAGCTTTATTTTGCAGCCATTGGTCGGTCCAGAGTTCATATTCCACAACTTTGGTTCCGTTTAGCCAGTGCTCAACGTGGGGGCCTTTAACAATTATTCGCGTTGTGTTCCACTCGTCAACCGGTTTTACCTTTGCATTTTGAGGTGGATTCATACCGTAATTGGCGCCTGAATGCTGCCAGCCTTCCAGTTCGGTTGGCAACCCTTTGTCGTCAATCAACTGGTATTCCGGGCCCGATTCGTAAATGACGTCTGTAAGTCCTTCCTGAACGTGGTAAAAAACACCCGAGTTGCTTTCAGGTGTTACTTTCCACTCCAGGTACAATTCAAAATTGGTGTATTGTTTTTTTGATATAATGTCGCCGCCATGATCCGCCCCAATGCCTGAATTGTGCAATTCGCCGTTAATTACCTTCCATCCGGTAACTGCACCTCCGTTAAAGGTTTTCCAGTTATTGGTGGTTTTACCGTCGAACAGCAATTCCCATCCGGCCTCAATTTCTTGTTTTGTTAAGGTGTTTTCGCTTTTCTCCGTTGAACATGACAGGAAAATTAGTGCATAGCAAACGAGCAAAAGGGAACTATTTTTCATCTTTTGTTTTTTTGACTTAGGTTACAGGATGTAAATGTACAAAATCAGTGGCAATCAAAACGATAAGTGAATTGTTTTTGGTGATCGGCAGAAATTCCATCAATTCAGTTAACTTTAAGGAAACAAAATAATAAAGCGTGGAACTCAACAAATCAATAATCGGGATGGTGCATGTAAGCGCCTTGCCTGGTACTCCCAAATACCACCTTACTATACCGGAAATTATTAAAGCCGCTATCAGTGACGCACAAAAGCTTGAGCAAGGCGGTGTGGATGTCATTATGATCGAGAACATGCACGACCGGCCTTATCTGAATCGCGAAGTTGGGCCCGAAATTGTGGCTGCAATGACCGCCATTGCAACAAAACTGAGACAGGAGGTTTCGCTTCCTTTGGGAATACAGATTTTGGCCGGAGCCAACAAGCAGGCGCTGGCTGTGGCCTATGCTGCAGGTTTCGATTTTATCCGGGCCGAAGGATTTGTATTTGGGCATTTGGCCGATGAGGGAATGATGAACAGCGATGCTGCAGAACTTCTGCGTTACCGGAAACAAATCGGTGCCGACGACATAAAAATCTGGACCGATATTAAAAAGAAACACTCATCGCATGCCATTTCAGCCGACATTTCGATTTGTGACATGGCGAAAGCTGCCGGGTTCTTTTTAGCCGACGGTGTTATTGTTACCGGAAATGCAACGGGCGAAGAAGCATCGATAAAGGATGTGCAGGCTGTAGTTGAGGCGGTTAGGCTGCCGGTGCTGATTGGCTCCGGAATAACGGAGCAAAATATTGCCGGTTTCTGGCCGTATGCCGATGCCTTTATTGTGGGATCATCGTTTAAATACGATGGCAACTGGCAAAATGAAGTGGAATTGGAAAGGGTTCAGTCGTTTATGAGCCGGGTGAAGCATTTACGAAACAATTATCGACATTCGTTTGATTAAATTGCTTAGAATCAGTCGTGTGTGTCTGTTTGGGGCAAGGATGATGGTGTCGGGGCGTGGTCTAAAACGTCTGAAATACAATAAGATGCTAAAAAATTTTAATTTTATTTAAGTGTTAAATATCAGAATATTCTTTTTGCTGGTTGATTAATAATTAATGTTAATGCCATACATTTGATTAACAAATTGATAGAACATCATTTCCAAACCAACTTCGTACTAAAACAAATTTTAAGATTGAAAACAAGAACGATTCAGGAGAGCGTGCCGGATCGGTGATTGAAAGAAGGCTGTTGAGTTAACATCAGGCGCCGGATGGCAATTCATATAGCATTCTCTGAAATCAAGGCCGGGAACTGTTCTGTTTCACAAAAAACTTTGAATTATGAGTATAAAAAAACAATATTTAAAAAGTAAACCTGAGTGTAAAGTATCGTTTAGAGTAGCAAAAGCAGATGCTCCGGATGCTGATACAATTAAGATTGTGGGTGAATTTAATGGCTGGAACGAAAGTGTTGAGCCAATGAAAAAACTGAAAAGCGGTGATTTTACACAAACACTGAATCTTGAAACCGGTAAAGCTTACCAGTTTAAATATTTAATCGACAATTCGGTTTGGGAAAACGAAAGCGAAGCCGACAGTACTGCTCCCACCGGTATTGTTGAAGGCGAATTTAATTCGGTACTCGACCTGAATTAAACGCAATCAAGAAATTAAAAACAAAGGGATCTGTAGCCAGACGAAACGATCGTTTTCGCAGAACTAAGTTTGGAGTTTTGTTACGCCCGATTTCCCAAAGGGATGCAAAGCAGCAAGGTTAGCTTCACTGCAGATTGACAAAATAATTAGTCCGGACTGTCTGATCCGGGTTTCCAAAAAGGTATTTCACAAAGCCGCTTTATCTTTCCCGGTAAAGCGGCTTTTTCTTGTTTTTACACTGAATGCAGCTGGTTTTTCAGGCGACAGCAATTTTCATCACTTGATGTGATAATTCTAATCACAAGACAGCAAGAAATTTATCACTTGAGGAAAATAAAAAGATCACTTGAGGAAAAAACAAAAATGACAAGTGAAAAATATTCATGTGTCAAGACCCCCGGAAAGACAGAGCAGATCTCCTTTTAAGTCTGGTTTAATAATGCCCTTTCATCCTCCCCCACCCATCAAAATTTTTCTATATTTGCATGTTTTTTAAAATCAGTGGATTATAAGGTATTCTTATGAGTAATAAATTTCAGGAATATAAGCAGTTAGATTTAGCACAGATAAACAAGGATGTGCTTGCGCGTTGGGAGAAAGACGATACCTTTCATAAAAGTATTTCAACCCGCGAAGGGCACGAAACATTTGTATTTTACGAAGGACCGCCATCGGCAAACGGAATGCCGGGTATTCACCACGTGATGGCGCGTGCCATAAAAGATATTTTTTGCCGCTACAAAACCATGAAAGGTTTCCGTGTGCACCGTAAAGCCGGTTGGGACACGCATGGTTTGCCGGTGGAACTGAGCGTTGAAAAAGCGCTGAACATTACAAAAGACGATATAGGTAAGAAAATTACCGTTGAAGAATACAGCGACGCCTGCCGCAAAGAGGTGATGAAATACACCCGCGAGTGGGAAGAACTGACACGTAAAATGGGATATTGGGTAAATATGGACGATCCGTATATTACCTACGAAAACCAGTATATCGAGTCGGTTTGGTGGTTGCTGAAACAAATTTATAACAAAGGCTTGTTGTACAAAGGCTACACCATTCAGCCCTACTCGCCGGCAGCCGGAACAGGATTGAGCTCGCACGAGCTGAACCAGCCAGGATGTTACCGCGATGTAAAAGATACAACAGCCATTGCCCAGTTTAAAGCCTTGAGAAACGAAAGGTCGGAGTTCCTGTTCGAAGGAGTGGAAGCCGATCTTTATTTCCTGGCGTGGACGACCACTCCATGGACATTACCATCGAACACGGCACTGTGTGTGGGGCCGAACATTAAATATGTAAAAGTTCAGTCGTTTAATCCGTACACCGGCGATCCTGTAACATTGATTTTGGCGAAAGACCTTTTCCCGGTTTATTTCAGCTCGAAAAATGCAGAGTTGTCACTGGAAGATTACAAACCGGGCGATAAAAATATTCCATACAAAGTGCTGGCCGAGTACACCGGCGAGCAGTTAAGAGGTGTTCAGTACGAACAGCTGATTGATTGGGTAAAACCCGAAGGAAAAGCTTTCGAAGTAATTACCGGCGACTTTGTAACTATTGAAGATGGTACCGGAATCGTACATATCGCTCCTACTTTTGGTGCTGATGACGACCGCGTAGCAAAACAACACGGAATTTCGCCGCTGATCGTTATTGATACTGAAGGAAAACGTCAGGCTTTGGTAGACCGAAAAGGACGTTTTTACCCAACTATAGATTTAGATCCGGAGTTTGTTGAGAAGTATGTAAATACCGAAACCTATCACGAGTTTGCCGGCCGTTCGGTGAAAAACGAATACGACGACAAGCTGGAAGACGATGCTTCAACTGTTGATATCGATATTTCGGTAATGCTGAAACAGCAAAACAAGGCTTTCAAAATAGAGAAACATGTTCACAGTTATCCGCACTGCTGGAGAACTGATAAACCGGTATTGTATTACCCGCTTGATTCGTGGTTTATAAAATCAACCGCGGTGAAAGACAAAATGGTGGAGCTGAACAATACCATCAACTGGAAACCAAAATCAACCGGAACAGGACGTTTCGGAAACTGGCTGGAAAACCTGGTTGACTGGAACCTTAGCCGCTCGCGTTTCTGGGGAACACCGCTGCCAATCTGGAGAACAGAAGATGGTTCGGAAGAGATCTGTATCGGTTCGATGGAAGAATTGATGGCGGAGATCGACAAAGCGGTTGCTGCCGGATTTATGGCGGAAAATCCATTTGCCGAATTTAAAGTTGGCGATTACGAAAAAGCCAACTACGAAAAGATCGACCTGCATAAATCGCATGTCGATAATATCATTCTTGTTTCACCGTCGGGACAAAAAATGGAGCGCGAATCCGACCTTATCGATGTTTGGTTCGATTCGGGTGCGATGCCTTTTGCACAGCGCCATTATCCTTTCGAGTGGAAAGAGAATTTTAAAGATGTATTCCCGGCCGATTTTATTGCTGAGGGTGTTGACCAGACACGTGGATGGTTCTTCACGTTGCATGCCATTGCAACAATGATCGATGAGTCGGTAGCATTCAAAAATATTATCTCAAACGGACTGGTACTGGACAAAAACGGCGTGAAAATGTCGAAACGTCTGGGTAATGCTGTCGATCCGTTCGAAACCATCGATAAATACGGTTCCGATCCGTTGCGCTGGTACATGATTACCAATGCGCAGCCGTGGGATAACCTGAAATTTGATATCGAAGGTGTTGAGGAAGTAAAACGTAAGTTCTTCGGAACATTATACAATACCTACAATTTCTTCGCATTGTACGCCAATGTTGATGGTTTTACTTATGCTGAAGAAGAAATTCCTGTAGCGCAACGTCCGGAGATCGATCGCTGGATTATTTCGTTGCTGAACTCACTGATTAAAGAAGTGGGCGACAGCTACGAAAATTACGAGCCAACACGTGCAGGCCGTGCTATTTCGGAGTTTGTAAGCGAAAACCTGAGTAACTGGTTCGTACGTTTAAGCCGTAAACGTTACTGGGGTGGCGAATATTCTACCGATAAAATTTCGGCTTATCAAACGCTTTATACTTGTTTGGAGGTGGTGTCGAAATTAATGTCGCCAATTGCGCCGTTTTATGCCGACCTGCTATACAACGATCTGAATAAAGCTACCGGAAAAGCCGAAGATCAGAGCGTGCACCTGGTTGATTTTCCTGCTTTTGCGGAAGAACTGATCGACAAAGACCTGGAAGAAAAAATGGCCATTGCGCAAAAAGCTTCTTCAATGATTTTGGCACTACGCCGAAAAGAAAAGCTGAAAGTACGCCAACCACTCGCTAAAATTATGGTACCGGTATTAAATCCGCACTTTAAAGAGCAATTCGAGGCGGTTTCAAATATCATTCTGGCAGAAGTAAACGTTAAAGAAGTTGAGTTCTTAACCGATACGGCAGGGGTGATCAAAAAGAAGATCAAGCCGAACTTTAAGGCACTCGGTCCGAAATACGGTAAAATGATGAAACAAATTGCCGGAGCGGTAAATCAGCTGGATCAGAATGCCATTTCGGCTTTTGAAAGTACCGGAGAATATGAGTTGACAGTGGGAGAAGAAAAAGTTATGCTTTCGTTGGACGACGTTGAAATTCAAACCGAAGATATTCCGGGATGGACAGTGGCCACCGAAGGACAAATGACTATCGCTTTGGATATCAATGTGTCGGAAGAGCTGAAACAAGAGGGAATTGCCCGTGAATTTATCAACAAAATACAGAACTTACGAAAGGATAATGATTTTGAGGTAACCGATCGGATTAAGTTGCGTATTGCAAAACACGAAGAGTATAATGTAGCGGTTGAAAACCACAAAGAATACATTTGTACACAGACTCTTGCCGACGTTCTTGAATTGGTTGATAGTGCTAATTTGACAGGGGCCACCGAGGTGGAGATTGACAAAGAGGTAGTCGCCAAAATTGAGATAAAAAAGGTTAGCTAAATATTTGTTAACAAGGACAGCAAATGATGGACTTTTTTATTACTTTAGGGCCTTGTTGAAAAAAAAGAGGAACTTAAAACCCACGAATTATGGGAGACAAAAACAGATATTCGGATGAAGAGTTGATGGAATTCAAAAAGATCATTCTTGATAAGCTTGAAAAAGCGCAGGAAGATTACACAATGTACAAGAATTCAATCACTCAAAGCGATGGTAATGATATTTCTGATACCTCGCCAACGTTTAAAGTATTGGAAGAGGGCGCAGCTACACTTTCTAAAGAGGAAGCTGGAAAATTAGCTCAGCGTCAGTTAAAATTTATTCAGCACTTACAAGCTGCTCTTATTCGTATCGAAAATAAAACTTATGGCGTTTGTCGCGAGACCGGCAAGTTAATAGCTAAAGAAAGATTGCGTGCAGTTCCTCATGCAACACTTAGTATTGATGCGAAACAAGGAAAATAATAAGTAAAAGAAACGAATTGGAATTGCTCTTCGAAAATACTGATTAGAATTTTCGAAGAGCATTTCTGTTATAAAGGGTTAGTATATGTCGCGTTCCGTAAAATCACTGATAATTATATTCTCCATTTTAGTTGTCGATCAGGTTCTGAAATTCTGGATAAAAACCAACCTGTCGATCGGTGATGAGATTGTGGTGTTTAAAGATTGGTTTATCCTTCATTTTGTGGAAAATAACGGTATGGCTTTTGGTTTTGAGTTTGCCGGCGAATATGGAAAAATGTTCCTGAGTGTTTTCCGTATTGTTGCGGTAATTGCCATTGGTTGGTACCTGTTTAAACTGGCCAGACAAAAAGATGTGCCTTTTGGTTTTGTAGCTTGTATTGCACTGATTTTTGCCGGTGCCATCGGGAATATCATCGACAGTCTTTTTTACGGAATGATATTTAACCACAGCTACGGACAGGTGGCTACATTGTTTCCTGCTGAAGGCGGTTATTCCAGCTTCCTGCACGGAAGAGTGGTTGATATGTTTTATTTCCCGCTGCTTGAAGGTCGCTATCCCGAGTGGATACCAAGAATTGGAGGAAATCCGTTTATCTTTTTCCGTCCTGTTTTTAATATCGCCGATTCGGCAATTACAGTAGGTATCTTTTCAATTTTGCTTTTCTACCGCAAGTATTTTAATAAACTGGAAGAAAGCAAAAGCGATAGCGAAGAGGTGGAAGCTGAGCAAACAGCTTAGGTATTCAGAACCGCAGGTTAATTACGGTTTACCTTTATGCAGAGGGACTTGGTAACAGTCACAAAATCACTCATTTTGTTTTACCTTTGCAAAATCATACGATTTCAGAAAAATTATGAAACGAGCAGAGAACTACATGGAATTAATGGAAGCCATTAAGCAGCGAGTTACATATGATACCGCTGAAAACGAACAATTTTAATCATATGAATCAACTATACATTTATAATACGCTGAGCCGAAAAAAGGTAGCGTTTAAGCCACTTGTTGAAGGTCGTGTTGGTTTGTACGTATGCGGGCCAACAGTTTACAGCAACTCGCACCTTGGGCACGCCCGCCCGTTTATTACTTTCGATTTGTTGTACCGATACCTTACTTTTCTCGGAAACAAAGTTCGTTACGTGCGCAACATTACCGATGTTGGTCACCTTGAAGATGAGGTGGAAGGTGTTGGCGAAGACCGTATTGCCAAAAAAGCGCGTTTGGAGCAGCTGGAGCCAATGGAAGTGGTTCAGAAATACATGAACACTTTTCATCGGAATATGGACGATCTGAACGTTACACGTCCGAGCATTGAGCCACGTGCGTCGGGTCATATCATTGAGCAAATTCAGGTGATTGAGGGTATTCTGAAAAACGGGTATGCCTACGAAGCCAATGGCTCGGTTTATTTCGATGTAGATAAATACAACAACGATTACAAGTACGGAAAACTTTCCGGCCGTAATCTGGATGACATAAAAACCAACACCCGCAAACTTGACGGGCAGGATGAAAAGAAAAACTCTTTTGATTTTGCCTTGTGGAAAAAAGCGGCACCCGAGCACATTATGCGCTGGCCTTCGCCATGGAGCGATGGTTTCCCGGGATGGCACCTCGAATGTTCGGCAATGAGCACAAAATATTTGGGCGAACAGTTTGATATTCACGGTGGCGGAATGGATTTGACATTCCCTCACCACGAATGTGAGATTGCACAAAATACAGCTTGCCGCGGGCAGGAATCGGTGCGTTACTGGATGCACAATAACATGATCACCATTAACGGGCAGAAAATGGCGCGCTCGCTGGGTAACTTTATTACTTTGGATGAGTTGTTTACCGGTACGCACGAAATTCTGGAGCAGTCTTATTCGCCAATGACCATCCGCTTCTTCATTTTGCAGGCGCATTATCGCAGCACCATCGATTTCTCAAATGAAGCGTTACAGGCCTCAGAAAAAGGTTTGGAGCGTTTGATGGCTGCTATGAAGACCCTTGGCGAATTAACTTCTGCTGATACTTCTACAGTTGATGTAGCACCATTGAAGGAGAAATGTTTCGCTGCCTTAAGTGACGATTTAAACAGCCCGATTGCTATTGCGCATCTTTTTGACGGGGTAAAAATGATCAACTCGATTAAAGCCGGTACGGAGAAAATTTCTGCAGCTGATCTTGAAGATCTGAAAGCCTTTTACAATGCAGTGGTTTTCGATATTCTTGGTTTAAAAGAAGAAGGTGAAACAGGAAGCGGAAACAACGAAGTATTGGGTGGTGCTGTTGAATTGCTCATAAACCTGCGAAAGGATGCAAAAGCCAATAAAGATTGGGGAACTGCCGATAAAATTCGCGACGAATTAAATGCCATTGGCATTGAGTTAAAAGACACCAAAGATGGTGTAGAGTGGAGTGTAAAATAATTGTAGAATGATGAATGTGGATTAACGATTGATAAAGGAAGATCTGAAGTCAAAAATCGTTAATCGAAATTCGCAAATCAAAATATAAAGCTATGTTTTCAGGAATAGTTGAAGAATACGGAACTGTAGTTGCCGTTGAAAAAGAGCAGGAGAATGTGCATTTTACCTTAACCTGTTCGTTTGCCGACGAGCTGAAAGTTGACCAGAGTTTATCGCACAACGGCGTTTGTTTAACCGTTGTTTGGGTGGATAAAGCTGAAAAGAAATACAAAGTTACTGCGATTAAAGAAACGCTGCTTAAGTCGAATCTTGGCTTGCTGGAAGTAGGGTCGAAAGTGAATCTGGAACGCAGTATGATGATGAATGGCCGATTGGATGGGCACATTGTTCAGGGGCACGTTGACCAGACTGCAAAGTGTGTAAAAATTGAAGAGGCCGACGGAAGCTGGTATTACACTTTTGAATACGAGTTTGATCTGGATAAAGCTAAACAAGGTTATATGACCGTTGAAAAAGGCTCGGTAACAGTTAATGGTGTCAGTCTTACCGTGGTAAACTCAAAAGATAATTCTTTCCAGGTGGCTATTATTCCTTTCACGCAGGAAGTTACCAATTTCCACACTTTTGAAGTGGGATCGGTAATTAACCTTGAGTTTGACATTATTGGAAAATACCTGAGTAAATTGAATTCGTACAGCAAATAGAAAAACCACATAGTGTTTTTAATAGGGTCCGTTTTGCGGGCCTTTTTTTGTTTCAATTTTCTTCGCCTCATAAAGAAAAGATTTCACGCAGAGAACGCTAAGAATATCGCAAAGTATACAAAGTCGTGTTTAATACTTATATCATCTTTGCGAACTTTGCACTTCTTCATTTCTTTGCGTGAAAAGTTATATATAACCTTCCACTTCTGTTGGTTGTTCACGGAAATCACGTTTGTATTTTTGTGAACATAAGTCTGGCCATCCTGTTCTTATTAGAAAAAATAACTAACTTTTCAGAATGAAACGAGCACGTAAACATTCTCCTCTGTGATAATGATTAGATGTGCGAGTTACATACGATACCTTAAAAATAAACAGTTTTAATCGTATGAATCGAACAGCATTAATAACCGGAGCATCAAAACGTATCGGCCGATCGTTAACAGAACATCTGGCCGAAAAAGGCTGGAATGTTGTGCTGCACTACAATTCTTCGGCAAAAGGAGCCAATGAGCTGGTTGAAGAACTTGAGAAAAAATATCCAGATCAGGAATTCAGGGCAGTACAAGCCAACCTTGCGGAAACAGATAAGGTAGTGGCATTGATACCCAAACTGGCTGCCCGAAACATCAAAGTTGATTTGTTGGTAAATAATGCTTCTGTATTCGATCGTGGCTACCTGAAAGGCACCTCAGTTGAGCTTTTTGATTCACAGCTGGATGTCAACCTAAAAGCTCCGTTTTTTCTTATCCGTGACTTTGCCAATTATTTCAAATCAGGCAACATCATTAATTTTGTAGATACGCGAATAACCTCAAATGCTTCAAACTTTGCGGCTTATTCCATCTCGAAAAAAGCACTTTGGGAACTCACAAAAATGGCGGCCTTGGAATTTGCTCCCGATATCAGGATAAATGCTATTGCACCCGGTGTTACCTTGCCTCCTGAAGACGAGGATGAGGATTACCTGGAAAAGCTGGCGCAGGGTATTCCGATGAAAAAACCGGGAGGAGTGGAGCCGATTTTGAAAAGTTTGGATTATATTTTGGAAAATGATCATCTCACCGGGCAATTGCTGTTTGCCGACGGCGGAGAAAACCTTGGAAAAAACCTTTAAATATGGCTAAAATACGCGTAAAAGATTTGCTAATCAGAACCTACATCGGATTTAATCCCGATGAATTGGTGAATAAACAGGATGTAGTGATCAACCTTGAGATTGAAACTGATATTCCTGAATCGGCCCTCGAATCAGACGAGCCCGAAGACATTTTCAACTATAAAGTGATCACCAAAAAAATAATTACATTGGTTCAGGAGGGGCGCTTTAAATTACTGGAAGTGCTCACCAAACGTATTCTCGACACGATAATGGAGGATGAAAAAGTCAAGTGGGCTCGTGTTGAAGTGGATAAGCCACATGCTTTGCGTTTTGCTGAATCGGTATCGATGGAAATGGAGGCCAGTCGATGAACATTGTAATTATCGGCATAGGCTCAAACATAAACCCAGATGAGAATATTGCCAAAATGATTGAAATCCTGAATGAGGAGGTTACGGTGCTTGAAGTTTCTTCAATGATAAAAACCAAACCGATTGGAATTAAGTACCAGGCCGATTTTACTAACGGAGCGGTAAAGGTTTGCACACGTTTGACTGAGCCTGAACTGAAAAAGTTACTTAAACAAATTGAAGACCGGATGGGGCGCGACCGGACGGGGCCAAAATTCGGACCACGTTGTATCGATCTGGATATTGCCGTATGGAACGGCGAGGTAGTTGATGAAGATTATTACACGCGCGACTTTCTGAGAAATAGTGTGGAGGAGCTGGGTGGAGTAGCAAAAAAGTAAGGTCAAACCACCGGTTCTATATTTAATGATTTGACCTCCTATACCAATGTTGGTTAATTAACCATTCTTTTTATTTTACCCCCGACCCCTAACGGGGAGCAGGGCAAGTCCCCTTTAGGGGATTTAGGGGTAAAATAAATCCGTCTTCTATTATTTTTTATTCTTTAAAAACAGTTCGTTTAAACCTGAAATTCCGCCAACTTCTTCAAGGTCGGTAACCACAAAATCGGCACCGCCTTCAGCTAATTCCTTCTCGTTGTTTTCGCGGGCAATACCCAGTGTTAAGCCAAATTCTCCTTTTGCTCCGGCCTGAACACCTGAAACAGCATCTTCAACAACAATGGCTTTTGCAGGAGTGGATTTCAGCATATCGCAGGCAGTGGTAAAAATATCCGGTTCCGGCTTGCCGTGTAAACCCAGCTCTGCCGAAACTACGCCGTCAACGCGGGCACCAAACATTTTTAGCATGTCAACAGCCTCCAAAACCGGCGCACAGTTTTTGCTCGACGATGCCACTCCCAGTTTTATACCTGCTTCTTTAAGGTCGTTTAGCATTTGTGCTGTCGATTCGTAAACCTCAACGCCATCACGGTCAATGACTTCGTTAAAAGCTTCGTTTTTGCGGTTGCCTAGCCCACAAATCGTTTCCATACCCGGAGCATCGGAAGGATCGCCAAACTCGATGCTAATATTACGCGACTCTAAAAACGAAGCCACTCCTTTGTAACGTGGTTTTCCATCAACAAAAGCCAGGTAATCGCTTTGTGTAAATTCATTAAAAGTTTCTCCTGTTTCTTCAGCGTGTTTTTGCAGGTATTCGTCAAACATTTTCTTCCATGCTGCGGCGTGCGTTATGGCGGTTTTGGTAATTACTCCGTCCATATCGAAAATAACTGCTTCAAATGCTAAGTTTCCCATTTTCTATTCCTTTTTCTTATTTGCCACAAAATTAGGCATTTATTGCGGAAGAGGATTTAAAATTGCGTAAAACTGATATTTATCGTGTTGCAAATTGATTTAAGCGCGTTAAATTTGTAGCGTAGTAAAATTAAAAGTCATGATTAAATTTTTAATGGCTATCTACCTCCACAACCGAAGTTTCCTGAATATCAAAAACAGGGACGCTTACGCTATTCTGTAATTCATTCGCGTGCCGGGAAAGCTCCGGCTAATCAATTTTTTTTAGTAACACGAAAGTATTTTGTCTGGCAGCAGCGAGGCTATAATCTTTCATTCAATTATGAATTATGGAATTACCATTTGCAGAATCATATAAAATCAAGATGGTGGAACCCATCTATAAAAGTACGCGTGAACAGCGCAAAGAGTGGATAAAACAAGCAAACTACAACCTTTTTAATTTACGAAGCGAGCAGGTTTTTATCGACCTGTTGACCGACAGTGGAACCGGTGCCATGAGCCAAAATCAGTGGGCCGCAATTATGACCGGCGACGAAAGTTATGCCGGATCATCGTCGTATTATCATTTAAAAGATGCAATAAAAAACATTCTTGGTTTTGATTACTTTTTGCCAACTCATCAGGGGCGCGCTGCCGAAAATGTCTTGTTTTCGGTGCTGGTAAAAGAAGATGATGTAGTGCCCGGAAACAGTCATTTTGATACCACAAAAGGCCACATTGAATACCGGAAAGCATCGGCTGTTGATTGCACGATCGACGAGGCTTTTGATACTGAATCATTGCATCCGTTTAAGGGAAATCTGGATTTAAACAAGCTGGAAGCCGTTTATTCAACACACCCGGCAGAGCAAATTCCTATGGTTATTGTCACGCTAACCTGCAACACTTCAGGCGGGCAGCCGGTGTCGATGCAAAACTTACGCGATGTGCATACGCTGTCGAAAAAATATGGAATAAAAGTGGTGTTCGATTCGGCTCGTTTTGCCGAAAATGCCTGGTTTATTCAGCAACGTGAAGATGAATACCGCAACAGCACGATCAAGGAAATTGTGGCTGAAATGTTTTCATATGCTGACGCCATGACCATGAGCAGTAAAAAGGACGGCATTGTAAATATTGGTGGTTTTATTGCCATGAAAGACGAAGAGCTGTTAAAACAAGCGTCAGTTTTTAATATCATGTTCGAGGGTTTTAATACCTATGGCGGAATGGCCGGACGTGATATGAATGCCCTTGCTGTTGGACTGGACGAGGTTACAACAGGGTATTACCTTGAAAACCGGATTCAGCAGGTGGCATATTTGGGCAACAAATTGATTGAGTGGGGAATTCCGGTGCAGAAACCCATTGGCGGACATGCTGTTTTTGTTGATGCCAAAAAGTTTTTAGGGCACGTTCCTAAAGAGGAGTACATCGCGCAAACACTGGCCATCGAATTGTATCTTGAGGCAGGAGTTCGTGGGGTAGAAGTAGGAACATTGCTGGCCGACCGTGATCCCAAAACGCGTGAAAACCGTTATCCGAAACTGGAAATGTTACGTTTGGCAATTCCGCGCCGCACCTACACCAACAACCACATGGATGTAGTGGCGGTGGCGCTGAAAAATATCTTCGACCGAAGGGAAGAGATTGATCACGGTTACCGCATTAAAAAGGAAGCGCCAATTATGCGCCATTTCTCAGTAGAGCTGGAGCATGCCGAAAAGGGGCGTAAAAAATAAGCCGGTTTGTTATAATTGATCGGCGTAGTGATGGGTGAATTCTTTAAAGCTTAAGGCATAGGATTCACCCATTGTTTTTTCATATTTTGAACGAAACGACTCGAAATTGAACTTGGCTAAATGCGTATTATTTGCTTTTTGTAAAGCCCATATTTGCAGGTAAAGCGCTTCTTCGTTCAGGTCGTCGTAATCCAAAATACGTTGCGATACCTTTTCAACTTCTTTTGGTTTATTCTCTTTTTTATAATCGGAAGCCAGCTTTAACAAATTGTCAATTACCTGGTTGCCGGTAAATCCTCTCACTTCGTCGAGCCATGGCCAGTCCACTCCTTTTAAGAGCCGGCCTTTTTTAACCAAATGGAAAAACAACTGCAACTGCTGCCGCGACATGCCATCAGGAATTTTACAAAGTTGAAAAGCCTCCACGTAATCGCAGAAAAAGTCTTCCGAAAGATTTAAATTCAGATAACCATTCTGAGAGGTAATTTCTATTTTGTTGAAATGAACCAGAATCTTTCGCAATTTATTCAGTGTAACTGCGCGGTTGTTAGCCACCTTTTTGTCCTCAATTCCGTACCACAGCGTTTCGTTAACATCGGGAATAGGCGCACCAATTCCATTCTTCATAGTGTGGATCAGCGTGAAAATAAACAACTCCCGAACTTTTGGAGTGAATAGATCGGTAACATCTTCGTTTTTGTTGTTAATCGCCTTGAATTCGCCAAAAAGCTGAATCTGGTTTTTTGTTGGTGTTTCAGGTTTATTGACTAGTATCGAATGTTTTCGTGCATTCATTTTTCGGAGCAAAACAAAAATCAACACCAGGAAAACAAAGGTGATTGATCCCAGAATGGCAACAATTGTTTTGGTTGAAAGTAAGGTGCCCGGGGCTTCCGTTGTTTGGTAAGTAATTTCTTCATCGAGTGCCAGCCGGCTAATTTCTTCATTACCCAACGGACGGTTCCAGATATACAGGTTGTCGATGTACCCTCTAAGACTGGCTCCGCCTGAAAGGGCACTGCCAATAAAAATATCGTTGGTACCGGAGTAGGGTGGATGGCCATCGGAACCACCAACATACAGTCCATTCACAAAAATGGCTTGTTGGCCGGTTTCTAAAATATAGCGCCAGGTAAGGTGGTACCACTTGTTGGTTTCCAGTAGTTCGTCCGACATAAAATCGTTGGCCCATAGTCCGAAATAAGGATGCCCTGAGCGCAGCACCAGGTGAAGTCCTCTTCTGTATCCTGTTTCATCATTTCCTAAAATCGCATTATCTCCAAACTCCAGAATATCAATAAATTTTACAAAACAGCTAATGGTAAAACTACTGTTGGGCAGACCGTATAACTCGGGATGGCCAAGGTTTACATTGGCATTTTCCGGCAAGCGAAGTACGTTTCCACGGTCAATATCCTGGCTAAACGTAAAACCGTTTCCGTCAAAGGTACGTTCGGGGTTCGCTGCATCCGCCAGCTCGTTCTCGAAATGAAAACTGGCCATTAAACCCCGGTTAAGGTCGAGCGGAGTGGCCAGAATTGAATACTGTTCGGGTTTTACCATTTCGGCAGTGATGGTAAGTTGCGAAGGTGTTAAACTAAAACCCGGAACAAACGGGGTTAATATCATTTCTTCGCCACCACGAATGGGAAAGCTGAACTTCCCTCCGGTGATCAGCGTTTCGGCATTTTTCCAGAAAACACGCTCAAAGTTTTTTCCCACGGTTCGAACCTGTCCTTTTACGGCCTCAAAAGAATGTAGCTGTTCGATAATAAATCCAAAATTGTAGATGCTTCTTTCAACAAAAAGGAAATTGGGTTTTTTGCCGAATTTTGTCCAGCTTTCAAGCAGAAAGTTGATGTATTCAGGAAACATGTCGCGGTTAACCTGCGAGGTGGAAACACCGATTGGTAAACGGTCGAAATTACTGATTTTAAAAAGTTCCTTATTGATGTTCGCTTCCCTTTTCAGAATTGCAGAGTTGGGTGTGATCTGACTAGCACCAATCTCAAGCGCATAGTCGGAAGTTTCGTGCAGAATCCGGCTTTCGTTTTCGATGTCGCCCTCAACAAAAAATATAACCCTTCGGTTGGCCTGTACCAAATATTCTATCGAGGGCCATTTTTCTCCTTGTGGTAAAAAGAATATCTGATCGGAAAGACTGCTTGCGTTTATTACAGAGTCGAGTACATGTACATTGCCCGAATAGTTAATAAATACAGGTACTACCTTCGATTCTTTCTCTTGCAGTATCAATTCTATTTTTTCCAGAATTTCGGAAAATGGAACAGCGCTGTTTTGCAGGCGTATTCCTACAGAATCAGAAATAACGGCTAATTCTATTCCGGTCCAGTTATTATCTTTTATAAAATTTAGAAGTCGGTTATTTTGGTATTCGGCGGGTGTTAGTTGACCTATCAAAAAGGAGTTGTCGGCAAAATCGTTGGCTTTGCCAGGTAAACAAAAGGCAATTCCGGCAAAAAGCCATAAGAATAGCTTCAAAATTATCTTGTTCGGCATCCTGTATGTTCTTCTGATTGGAATGATAATGTCCTTAATTTGATATTATTTTCAGCCCAAATATATTAAAATATACGTAAACTGATATTTTTTCATTAAAAATTAAGTTTCTCAAAATGCTTTTTAATCAATATGTTATCGAAAAAATTAAGATTAAATTAAGAGGTCGTTAAGACACATTTAGCACAAATATTAAGAAGCAGCTAATTACGCGCGTGTATAATTGCGGTTCAAATTGACGACGAATGACTGATAAGACAATTAAACGCAAACACTACATGCTTTTTGTTGCGGGAGGACTGAGTGTAATACTCTTTTTGCTGTTATTTGATAAAACAGTTGACTATACTTCAACAAATGATTTTTGTAATTCATGTCATGTGCACCCACATGCTGAAACCAGCTGGAAACTATCAGTTCATCATAATACCCCCAGTGGCGTTTCTGTAAAATGTGTTGACTGCCACTTACCACCGGAAGATCAAACGGCTCGTTTTTTAACCCGTAAAGCTTATCATGGATTTCATGATTTGTACGCTTACCTGACAATGGATATTGAACAAATTGATTGGGCGGCTAAACGATCGGTTGAAGCCTCAAAACATTTCGTTTACGAAGATGGATGTTTGAAATGCCATACAAACATGTTTCCCTCAACGCTGAATGAGCAGGGATCTTTGCAACATATAAAATATATTCGCGATCCGGAGAATAACTCGTGTATGCAGTGCCATCATGATGTTGGACATTACCGTGGAGAACCCAACCTGCTGGCTGGATTGGAAGAAACGGTGGATCCGACACAAATCTATACTGAGCCTGCAAAAGTAAAAGCTTTTGAAACATTTGAAGAACAGATACCGGGAACAGCGGTATCGTTTAAAATGATTGCCATCCCAGGTGGTCAGTTTAAAATGGGAAGCCCGGCTGATGAGCCATACCGCGAAAGGGATGAAGGACCGGTTCGCGATGTGGAAGTAAGTAATTTCTGGATGGCAGAGATAGAAGTATCATGGGATGAGTACCTGGCCTTTTTTACGGCTACCGGCTCGCAGGGGCGGAAAGAAGCTGTGGAAGTTGATGAAGAAACCGATGGCGTTTCGGGTGCTACACCACCATGGGGAGCTCCGGATCAGGGCTGGGGAAAAGGAACACGTCCGGCAATTACTATGAGTCATCACGCTGCCGAAACTTATTGTAGGTGGCTGACTCAGGAAACCGGAAGAAAATACCGTTTGCCAACCGAAGCAGAGTGGGAATATGCAGCGCGCGGAGGAACACAAATGCCCTATTTCTTCGAAGGATCGCCTAAAGATTTTGAAGCTGATGGTTTTATCAAAAAATTATTTGGCAGCAATAAAGAAGTGATCAACCAGTATGTGATTTCGCACTTGAACAGTCCAAATAAAACTCAACAGCCCGATGCCGTTGAGGCCAATCCTTTTGGGTTGAAAAATATGTTGGGTAATGTGGCTGAATTTTGCCTCGATTATTACGATCCGCAGGTGTATGGTAAATACCCGAAAGGTGTGGTGAAAAATCCGAGAGGCCCACGAAACGGAATGGAACACGTGGTTCGGGGAGGTTCGTTCCGCAACTCGCCAAAAGACTTGCGTGTGGCTGCCCGCGACTTTACAAAAACCGATGCATGGTTAGTAACCGATCCGCAAATCCCAAAAAGTATTTGGTGGTATTCTGATACCAAAAGTGTTGGTTTCAGAGTGGTTTGCGAGTACAATGAAGAAATGTTTACAACAGAAAAAAATTAAAACAAAATACAATGAGTAAAGATCAACTATCACGCAGGAATTTTCTGGAGAAATCAGCATTAATCGGTGCTGCCGGAGTAATTGGTTTAAATGCACTGAGTTCTTGTAAGAACACAACAAAAGAGGTTGATTATGAATTTCCCCCGCTGCTTGATCAGGCTCCCGATGGAAAGGAGTTGAAAGTAGGATTGGTAGGCTGTGGAAACAGGGGAACCGGCGCTGCGTTGAACTTTTTGGCAGCAGGGCACGGGTTGCACCTGGTAGCACTGGCCGATGTTTTTGAAGATAAAGTATGGGATTGCCGCGATAAATTGTTAAAACAACGCGTTGAAGTACCTGAAGCAAACTGTTTCTGGGGATTCGATGCTTATAAAAGTTTGCTGGATGTGGATTTGGATGTGGTAATTTTGGCTACACCTCCGCATTTCCGCCCTATGCATTTTGATGCTGCGGTGCAGGCAAAAAAACATGTATTTCTTGAAAAACCTGTTTGTGTTGATCCGGTAGGAGCACGCCAGATAATGGCTACCTCAAAAAAAGCGGAGAACATGGGCTTGTCGGTAATTACCGGAACACAACGTCGCCACAGCCGCGATTACCTGGAGACTTACCGCCAGGTGGCATCAGGAGCTATCGGCGATTTGGTGGCTGCAAAAGCTTACTGGCTGCAGTCGCATGTTTGGTTCCGTACCCGCGAAGAAGGTTGGAGCGATATGGAATACATGCTGCGTAACTGGAACAGCTTCTGTTGGTTGGGTGGCGATCATATTTTGGATACCCATGTTCACAACATCGATATTGTAAACTGGTTTATGGGAAAAACACCCGAATCAGCAATTGGTTTTGGTGGACGTCACCGCAGGTTAACCGGTGATCAGTACGATTTCTTTAGTATTGATTTTGACTTTGGAAATGGAATTTCGTCGCACAGTTTTTCGCGTCAGATCGATGGTTGTGCTAACCAACTTGGCGAAGTGATTATGGGAACCGAAGGTTACACGAATTGTAAAAACACGGTCTTCAACCACGATGGTTCGGTGAAATGGACTTACGAATATCCAAAAAATAAGGATGGCCGTTCTACCGGAGTTGTAGCGGTTTCGCCTTACGTGCAGGAACATATTCACCTGGTAACTGCAATCCGCACCAACAAACCGGTTGTGGAGGCACACCGTACAGCCGAGTCTACATTAACGGCGATTATGGGACGAACCGCTGCTTATACCGGGCAAAAAGTAACCTGGGAAGATATGATGACTTCGAACGAAAAGCTGGGACCGGGAACGTACGAAATGGGCCCGGTTGACATGGAATTTCCAATACCAAAACAGGGAACTCAACATAAAGCATAAAAACAGAGTATGAAACTATCCGTTGTAATACCATTATTTAACGAAAGCGCCGTTTTATCGTTGCTGATAAACGAAGTGCACCATAACCTGATGACTTTGGGCGAAGCTTTCGAAGTGGTGTGTGTTGATGACGGAAGTGCCGATGATACGCTTCAACAGCTTCTCGAAATGAAATCGAAGAAGCCGGAGTTAAAAGTAGTATCGCTATCAAGAAATTTTGGATTGCAGGCTGCCATAGCTGCCGGTTTGGAATACACCAAAGGCGAGTATGTAGTAGTAATGGATGGCGATATGCAGGATCCGCCGGAGTTGATAAAAGAGCTTTACCAGAAAATAAGTGCCACCAAAGGCGATGTGGTTTCGGCTGTGCGTTCGGAGCGTGGCGAAAAGTTCAGCAAGCGTTTTTACATCAATGTATTTCATAAAATTTTCCGGAATATTTCGGAAGAACAACAACTGGAGCAGGCGGGTAACTTTTGTATAATGAGCCGCCGGGCTGTTTCGGCCATATTAAAATTTACCGAGCAGAACCGTTATTTCCCGGGCATCCGCAATTTTATCGGTTTTCAGCACGATACCATAGTTTACGAGCGTCCGGACAGAGCCGAAGGCATCGCCAAAATGACCAGCAAAAAACTGTTTGCGCTGGCGGCTGATGCTATTTATTCGTTCTCGAAATGGCCCATAAAACTGTGTTTGTATTTGGGTTTGTTGGGCGTTTTGGTGTTTTTACTTGCCATTATTTATACGCTGATTTCAAAATACACAGGGTTGGCGCCAACAGGTTGGTCGTCTACCTTTTTGGCGATTAGTTTTTTTGGCTCGGTGCAGCTTACTTTTTTGGGGCTCATCGGCGAATATATTTACCGCATTTACAAGGAAGTACAAAAGCGCCCGGTTTACCTGGTGAAGGAGTTTTATGAATAAATTAACCGACATATTAACTGCACGCAATGTGTTTCGCATCAGCTTGTTTGTTGCTGCTGCGATCTTGCTGTCGTTAGCGCCAAAGGCGGCTGTTAATGTCGATGAAATGTTGCATTACCCGCACGCCAAACGGGTGGTAAACTGGTATTCCACCGGTGGCGAAGATGCATCGTGCCTTGATACTCCTGTTGACAACCTGAAATATTACGGTCAGTCGGTTGATAACCTCACTGCACTGATCAACCGTGTACTCTCCATCGAAAATGAATTTCTGACACGACATTTTACTGGAGCTGTATTTTTCTTCCTGCTACTGGTGTTTGCCGGTTTGCTGGGAAAAGAAATTTCTAATTCATATTGGGTGGCAGCAACTGTCGTTTTATCGCTGATGCTCACGCCGCGTTTATTTGGGCAGGCATTTGGCAACTTAAAAGACATTCCGTTTGCAGCCGGTTATGTGGCCGGCATTTACTTCATAATAAAATACTTAAAACAATTCCCGAAAGTGAACTGGAGAACAGTGATCGGTCTTGGATTGGCCATCGCTTTTACCTGTTCGGTGCGTATTGGCGGATTAATTCTTTTTGCCTACCTCGGATTGGGAATTGTGGTTATCGTTCTTTTGAAGCCTTTTTTACTTAAATATATCGTTTCAACTAAATCTTGTTTTGTAAGGTTAATGGGCCAGTGGCTGGTAATAGTATTTGCAGGTTATTTCCTCGGACTATTATTCTGGCCCTATGCCTTGCAGGACGTAGTGCGTCATCCGCTCGAAAGTTTATCGGTGATGGAGCACTACAAAATCAGCATTAAACAGTTGTTCGAAGGCGAGGTAATCTGGAGTTCATCGCTGCCATGGCATTACCTTATAAAATGGATTTTGATTGCAACACCCGAGTTTATTTTGCTCGGGGCTCTATACTTCATAGCCTTTTTAACCTATAAGTTTTCTAAACCGTTAAGCGAACAACTCAGTATAGAGTTGTTCGTCTTTTTTACGCTGCTTTTCCCGGTGGTGTATGTAATTGTTATCGGATCGAACCTGTACAGCGGACTCCGGCAAATGTTATTTGTGGTTCCGGTGATGGTTGTTTTGGCAGTTAGTGGAGTGTTTCAGTTCTTAAAATCTGACATTAGCAAGAACGTAAAAATTCCGGCCATCGCGCTGTTTTTTGTGTTGATGATTTTGCCCTTTCAACACCAGGCGAAAACTTTTCCGGCAGATTATATCTATTTCAACGCCATTTCAGGAGGAAATAAAACGGCTTGGGGTAATTACGAATACGACTATTATTTCCACGGAATGAAGGAGGCAACTGATTATTTGATCTCCGAGATTGGTGATAAAGAATCCACAGTAGCGATGAATTGCCAGTTGCCCAATTATTTTGAGAAGATACCCAACATTGATTTTCAATACACACGATACCTTGAACGAAGCTCAGTAAATTGGGATTATGCATTATTTGGGGTGAATTATATTCATCCATATTTGCTGAAGAATGATACCTGGCAATCGACAAGGATTGTGAAAACATTTTACCATAAAGGCAATCCATTGGTGGTTCTTTTACAAAGGCAATCGAAAGACGATTTTGAAGGGATTGATCTTTTGAAACACCGAAAATGGGACGAAGCCGAAGTATTATTAAAAAAGGAACTGGAAACAGACCCCAATAATGTTTGGATGTTTGTAAATTTGGCGAATTTGAAACTGGCGCAACGCAAGTATGCCGAGCTTGACCAATTATTGGAAAAAGGCAGGACAATACATCCATACTACGAGCCGTTGTATTTGCTCGAGGCGCAAAAATTATTCGATCAGGGAAAGTTTGACGAAAGTTATTCGGTTTTGGAAGAGCTAATGGCAGTGAATCCGCGTTACAAAAATGCGGCACCACTATTGAAGAGAGTGAAAGAGAAATTAAATAAGTAATACGAATATTAAAATTTAGAGAAATGAAGAGAGTAATTGCAATGATCGGATTGTTCATCATGAGTTTACCAACAATGTTGCTAATGGCGCAAGACCAGGGAACATACATTGACAATTTGGGTGCTCAGGACAGTTCGTACTTGGAAGAAGTGCCGTTGGCTGGTGCTGAACAAGCTTCAGGATCCAATACTACTGTAATCATTATTGTTGTTGCAGTAGTAGTTATCGCGGCAGCTGTTTTCTTTTTTATGAAGAAAAAGAAAAAGTAATGTAGAGTTATACCAATCGTTTTTCAGTGTGAGCTTTAAGCGAAACAGTGAAATTACGGTGGTTAATACCGATAGAAATAGAATATTATCTGAAATAAGGTGCACTTTCATTTCACATCGGTATGAGATCTGATTACAAAAAAACCGGCTTGAATCAAGCCGGTTTTTTTTATGATATAAAGTGGTGTCGATTATATCTTTTCGATTGCTGTTTTTATACGTGCGATGCTTTCTTCTTTACCCAGCAGCTCGCAAATTACAAACAAGTCGGGGCCCATATTCCCGCCAACAAGCGCCAGTCGCAGCGGATTCATAATCGCGCCAAATCCCCATTCTTTTTCAGTCATAAAAGCTGAAAAAACTTCTTTTATGGCATCGGCTTTCCAGTTTTCAACAGTTTCAAAAACATTAACTATTTCAGATAACTGGGCCGAAGTATTTTCTTTCCAACGTTTTTTTACTGTTTTTTCGTCGTACTCGGTTGGGGCCACAAAAAAGTAGCTGCTCTGATCCCACAGTTCGGAAACAAATTCGCAGCGCTCTTTTATCTCGGCAACTACTGCATTTACTTTTTCATCCGATGCTTCTACTCCTTTTTCTGCAAGTATGGGTTTGAATAACTCCGAAAGTTCCTCAACCGATTTCTGCTGGAAATAATGTTTGTTAAACCATTTGGCTTTTTCCGGATCGAAACGTGATCCTGATTTTACCACGCGCTCCAAGCTGAAGATTTCTCCCAGTTCTTCCAGCGAGAAAAATTCCTGCTCAGTTCCCGGGTTCCAGCCCAATAATGCCAGCAGGTTAATAAAAGCCTCAGGGAAATAACCATCTTCGCGGTAGCCACGAGAAACGTCTCCTGTTTTTGGATCAGTCCACAACAATGGAAATACCGGGAATCCCAGCTTGTCGCCATCGCGTTTGCTGAGTTTTCCTTTTCCAACCGGTTTTAAAATCAATGGAAGATGTGCAAATCGAGGTTTGGTAGCCTCCCAGCCCAATGCTTTGTATAACAAAACGTGCAGCGGCATTGATGGCAACCATTCTTCGCCACGAATAACGTGCGAAATCTCCATCAAATGATCGTCAACCACATTGGCAAGGTGGTAAGTCGGCATTCCGTCCGATTTAAAAAGCACCTTGTCGTCGAGACTTTTTGTGGTGTTAAAAGTTACGTTACCACGAATCAGATCGTCCTCTGAAACGTCTGTATCCGCAGGCATTTTAAAACGAATTACATAAGCTTCGCCTGCTGTTATTTTTTGTTGAACTTCTTCTTCCGATAATTTGAGCGAGTTATTCAGCTTGTCGCGCGTGGCAATTCCGTACGCGAAAGTTTCCTTGTTGGCTTCCGCGGCCTGGCGCAGCGTATCAATTTCTTCAGGTGTGTCAAAAGCATAATAAGCCCAGCCGCTTTCTACCAGCTGATCGGCATATTTTTTATACAACTCTTTCCGTTCACTCTGACGGTATGGGCCAAAGTCGCCCCCAATTCCCGGGCCTTCAACCGGTGTTAATCCGCACCAGTTCAAGCTTTCAATAATATAATCTTCGGCACCCGGAACAAATCGGGTTTGGTCGGTATCTTCAATTCGGAGTATAAATTCGCCACCGTGTTTTTTTGCAAACAGGTAATTAAATAAAGCTGTTCGCACGCCACCCATATGCAACGGCCCGGTTGGACTTGGGGCAAATCGTACCCGTACTTTTCTTTCGCTCATTGTTCTTTCTTTATTTTGGCGCAAAGATAGAAGAAAATAGTGATCAGTTAGCAGTGGCAGTTAGCAGTTTTATTGATGTAACTTTGAACTTAGACTGCAAACTGAGACTGATAACTGTCAACTTGAAATTTCTGCCTTTTATCAATGTTTAATACTATTGCTTTCCATTACTTTGTGTAAAGTTTAAAACAACTGGAATCATGTACGGAAAAATTAAGAACGACCTAAGAAACACGCTCGAAGAATTAAAAGAGCAGGGATTATATAAAAGCGAACGGATTATTACGACATCGCAAAGCTCTGAAATTGCAGTATCAACCGGAGAGACGGTACTGAATTTTTGTGCCAACAATTACTTGGGGCTGGCCAACAATCCGGAGGTGGTTAAAGCTGCGCAGGACATTATGAACGACTGGGGATTCGGACTTTCTTCAGTGCGTTTTATTTGCGGAACACAATCCATTCATAAACAGTTGGAAGAAAAGGTTTCTGAGTTTTTGGGAACTGAGGACACGATTTTATACTGTGCCTGTTTTGATGCCAACGGCGGAGTTTTTGAGCCACTTTTAGGTGCTGATTCGGCGATTATTTCGGATGAGTTAAACCATGCTTCGATTATCGACGGGGTGCGTTTGTGTAAAGCACAGCGTTTTCGTTACAAACACTCTGATATGGCAGAGCTGGAGCAATGTCTAAAAGATGCATCGGGCGCAAAATACCGTTTAATTGTTACCGATGGTGTTTTTTCGATGGATGGAGATATTGCTAATTTACCCGACATTGTTAAGCTGGCTAAAAAATACGATGCACTGGTAATGGTCGACGATTCGCATGCCACCGGTTACATTGGAAAAACCGGCCGTGGTACTGCCGAACATTACGATTTACTGGGAGAAATTGATATTATAACAACCACTTTCGGGAAAGCCATGGGTGGTGGTAACGGAGGTTGTACCTCAGGTCGCCGGGAGATCATCGATATGTTGCGTCAACGTTCACGTCCGTATTTATTCTCGAATACTCTGGCACCGGCAACGGTTGGAGCAACTATGAAAGTTATCGAAATGCTTTCGGGTGGTGCGGATCTGCCAGCCAAAACAATGGCAAATGCCGATCGTTTCAGAACGAAAATGGAAGCCGCCGGTTTCGACCTGGTAAAAGGCGATACCGCTATTGTTCCGGTGATGGTTTACGATGAACCACTGGCCATAAAATTTGCCGACGAATTATTGAAAGAAGGCGTTTATGTTATCGGATTCTGTTTCCCTGTAGTTCCTCGCGGAAAAGCAAGAATTCGGGTTCAGCTTTCGGCAGCACACTCGTTCGAGGAAATCGACAGGGCTGTTGATGCCTTTACTAAGGTGGGTAAAGAATTGGGAATTATTTAATGATATTGTCATTTCGAAGGAGGAACAACTGAGAAATCTGTCACTTTGAATCTTCTGAGTTACAGATTTCTCACTATGTTCGAAATGACAGTTCTATTTTATCCCCCGAATAGATTGTGTTGAAATATCCTGACCAATTTTATCTGCAGCTTTTTTGAATTGAGCCGCAGTAATAGCTTCTACAAAAATTCCTACCGATCCGCCGGCCTTGTGAATACCAAATTCGGCAATCGCATTAAATTTATCTTCGCCATCTTGTTCCTCCCTGAATATAGCTGAGAAATTCTCGCTTTTAATCTTTGAAAGATCCCTGAATTTTATGGCGAAAAAACCTTCAGTTCCCTGGTAATAGTAAGTTTTGTTTTTCGGTTTGTAAGTGGCTTTGGTCATGGTTTCGTGTTTGGGCTTTTCCTTTATGTATTTTCCTTCCTGTTGCGGGAAAACCAAAAGCAATTTGTAGCTGCCTTCATCAAGGTGTTTAAAGCTTACTTTGCCTTTTTCGCCGGTGGCCTGAGATGCGATTAACCGGCCTCCCTTCTGCAGGTATACTTCGGTTTCTTCGGCCGGTTTGCCTGTGAAAATAGAGAGAATGCTAAAAAAGAATGCAATAAATAAATTCATAATAAGCTTAAAGGTCGGGAAATTGAAAAGGAATAAAAATGTGCGGGTGGATTTGTTTTAAACAGCGGGGTGTCAACAAAAGAAAAGGATGTTCAGAAAGCGTAATTCTATCTGAACATCCTTCATTATTATCATTTATGCGCTAAGCGCGTAAGTACCAAAAATTTTTGTTCTCAGCTTAAAAAGCGTCATCCAAAGTACGAATGGTAAGTACTTCGTTTAGCTTTTCTTCCGAAATATCGGTTTTTAAGTGGATCGATACCTTATCGTTTGGCAGCATATCAAAGTAATTGTCGGAGAAGAAACCTTCTTCGTCGCCAATTTCCAGGAACAGGTTTTTCGCCAGTTTGTCGGTTCTTAGCGCAATGTCAAAACCGTTATCGGCTTTTGTTATGGCATATTCAACCTGTGGTGCTTTAACGCTAAGGTTTTTAAATGGCAGGAAGTAGTAGTAGTTTTTCGAAAGAACATTACCATTTTCAACCAGTTCGGTGGTGAATACAACGTTTTTCAGATTTCTTCTGTATTGGTAACGCCACTCGTTTTTGTTTACATCAAAATAGTCGTCGCTCGAGTTGGCAGGAATATCAACCAGGTGAGCTTCTTCCCAAATCACTTTGCCATCGAAATCAACCATTTGCATACGAAGCTCGGCTTGAATTGGCTCCAGTCGGTCGTTAACAATACCCACTTTAAACTTAATTCCTTCTTCGTAGGGGCTAACCAAAACCTGGCTAAATCCTTTTTTAACGTAGTATTGCAACGCTTTCCATTTTTGATAATAATCGGTTGAGCTCCACGAAGCCACCGGCCAAACATCGTTGATCTGCCAGTACAAACTTCCCATACAGAACGGCATTGCGCGGCGGTGTCCTTCCAATCCGAATTTAATACCGTCGGCTTGCAACACGTGGTTTACATACAGGAACGACTCAAAATCTTTTGGTTTTTTGTATTCCTGAAGCATGTAATATTCGATGGTTCCGTTACCGATCGATGAGCGCTGGTGCGACTCCATCACTTCCGAGTAGATATCGTAATCTTCCGGCTCGGCATATTTACGTACCGACGCCATTTCAGGGAAACTCTGGAAACCATACTCGCTCATAAAACGAGCCAGGTGAGTGGCATAAGTGCTGAACGGCTCTTTAGCCCACCAAACACCCCAGTAGTGTTCGTCTCCATTTACAAGGTCAGCCTGTACACCAAGACCCGATGATGGACTTGATCCCCAGTAACTGCGCGCAGGATCGTATTCATTCACTACGTCGGGCAAGGTTTTATGGAAAATATCAACATAAGCCTGCCATACTTTCTCAGTTACATCATCGCCCTGGTCGGCAGCAATTTTTTTCCATCCCCAGGTGTTCCAGGCAGTCAGAATTTCGTTGTTGCCACACCACAAGGCAATACTTGGGTGATTGCGCAGGCGTTTTACATTGTCAATCGCTTCGTGTTTAATGTTATCCAAAAACTCAGGATTATTCGGGAACATGGCACAGGCAAACATAAAGTCCTGCCAGATCAGTATTCCGTTTTCATCGCAGAGGTTGTAGAAAATATCGTTTTCGTAAATACCACCTCCCCAAACACGCAACATATTGTTGTTTGCATTTTTGGCATTCATAACCACCTTGCGGTAATTTTCGTCGGTAACGCGTGGCAGGAACATGTCGTTCGGAATATAGTTGGCACCTTTCATAAATACCGGGTGCCCGTTCAGTTTGAAGTAGAACGAAGTACCGGCATCGTCTTTCTCGCGAACCAGTTCCAGCGTGCGAATACCAATTCGGGTATCTTCAGTAACCGTGCGGCCTTTTACATCCAGAACTCCTGAAAGATTGTATAAATGTGCTTCTCCCAAACCGTTTGTCCACCAAAGCTGTGGGTTGGCAATTTCAAAATCAACCGAATATTTATTTACTCCCGGAGTAAGACTAACTTCACTTGAAGCCAAAGTTTGTCCATCGTTATTTACAGCAATGGTAGCTTTTGTTTTCTTAACTGCGTCTACTTCGAAAACAGCGGTGAATGTTGCTTTTTCGTCAGAAACTTCGTTCTGAACAATTTGCAGATTTTCGATAGTTGCATTGTCCCAGGCTTTCAGGTAAACCGGTTTCCAGATACCGCTGGTTACCAAACGTGGACCCCAGTCCCAACCATAATGGTAACCGGCTTTACGCGTGTATATACTAACACGTTTGTTGCCTTCTACTTCTCCGCGTTCGGCCTGGTCGTTTTCGGCTCCGGGATACACAAAACCGTTGGCATCGTATTTTTTCAACCCTTCAACAATTGGCGAGCGAAAAACAATGTGTATTTCGTTGTCGCCTTCTTTTAACAGGTCTTTTACATCCACCTGCCACTCGCGAAACATGTTGTCGGCCGAAAGTACTTTTTCGCCGTTCACCGAAACATCGGCATAAGTATCAAGACCTTCAAAATCGAGAACCACTATGTCGCGGGTTAAAAATGTTTTGTCAACCGTGAAAGTGCTTTTGTATTCCCAGTCCACTTTGTCGATCCATTGCTGATCCAGTTCATTCAACCGATAAAAAGGATCTTCAATTTTTTCGTTGGCCAGCAAATCGGTGTGAACTGTTCCCGGAACTGTGGCGGGCAACCATTCGTTTTCACCTGCCTGGCTAAAGGTCCAGTTGGTGTTCAGTTCTTTTTGTATCATAAGGTCGGGGCCGGATTCATTAGTGGTGCACGCCACCGTAAAAAGCAGCGCCAGAATGGCCAGAAGCGGCCAGCGGTTAATCGCATTCATAGTATAAAAGTTTAATACTCTTCAAAATTGATAAAAACACAAGGAATAACCTAAATATAGCTCCTAAATATATTTAAATTTCTTGTTTTAAAGACTATTTGAGTCGAGGATAAAAAGAGATTGGAGGGGGCAATATTTTGACATTCAGCAACATTCTGAAATGAGTACTGATAATTGTTTAGCGGGTAAACTTTAAATTATTGAAGTTGCAAAAACCGCGGTTGTCGTTTATTCGTCCTTTCCGGTAGTAGAAATATTTAGTGGGAAATACAACGGACAAAACCTAAAAAGCCCGGTGGCCAATGGAATAATGCCAATTAAACCCCACCAGCTGTCGAAAATAGCACCGATAATAGCAATTATCAATCCTGCAATAATTCGTATTAACCTGTCAATTGATCCTACGTTACCTTTCATTTTTTCCTGTTTTAAGTTTGTTATGGAACAGTTGGATGGGGGGTTATGTTCAAGGGAAAGAATTGGCAGACAAAGAAAGTCGGAGAATAAAAATTTGACCCATTCTTATTTTTTTCTACAATCAGTTTATAGTTGCTTTCGGTTTATTTCGTCCGGGGCAGCGAACAATCTCTATTCAGCTTTCTTCGCCGAACGAGATTGACTTAATTTTCTTTCCCGGCGCTTACTGACTGTCGTCAGTCGCACCGGGTTATTGCTTTTCGCCCCTTTGGGGCTCCTAATTAAAAGCGCTGAAAGTGCGTTTTATTTTAGCCCGGGGCAAAGTAATTCTTTGAATTACGCCGCCCCGGGTAAAAGGTTGTCAGGGAGATCGTCCGGCGAAGAAAGCTGTTCAACGATGATGGTTATTCCGGACGAAAACAAAAACAGCTCCATTTAATAGAAGTGAAGAATAAAATAGCTGCTTTTAATCAAGATTGAATAACACAAAAAAGCCCGGTTCAAAACGAACCAGGCCTTTGAAAATATTGTAACCTTCTTATCAGTTCTACCCTTTAGGGAAGCCAGAAGGGTTATTATTCGCCACGAACAGCAGCAACACCAGGAAGCGTTTTTCCTTCAAGGTATTCCAACAGCGCGCCACCTGCAGTTGAGATGTACGAAACACCATCAGCAAATCCCAATTGATTAACCGCAGCAACCGAGTCGCCACCGCCAACAAGCGAGAATGCACCTTTTTTTGTTGCTTCAACAACAGCTTCACCAACTGCTCTTGTTCCTTCAGCAAAAGCTTCCATTTCGAAAACACCGATAGGGCCATTCCAGAGAATAGTACCCGATTTTTCAATTACTTTCTTGAATTCTTCAATAGCATCAGGGCCGGCATCCAATCCCATCCATCCGTCAGGAATTTCGCCAATAGGAAGAACTTTTGTGTTGGCATCGTTGCTAAATGCATCGGCAGCAATAACATCGCTGGCCATGTATAAATTCACCCCTTTTTCTTTCGCCAGCTTTTCAATATTTAAAGCTGTTTCCAGGAAGTCGTCTTCGCATATTGAGCTACCAACTTTACCTCCGTGAGCTTTCGCGAAAGTAAATTTCATGCCACCACCCAAAATCAGGTTGTCTACTTTATCCAACATGTTTTCGATAATGGTAATTTTCGACGAAACTTTAGCTCCACCCATAATTGCAGTAAGCGGACGCTTTGGCGCTTTTACTACTTTGTCGAGGCTTTCCACTTCGCTTTCAATCAGGTAACCAAACATTTTGTCGTTCGGGAAAAACTTAGCGATTACAGCAGTTGAAGCGTGTGCACGGTGAGCAGTACCAAAAGCATCGTTTACCCAGCAGTCGCCGTTTTCAGCTAGTTTAGCAGCAAATTCTTCGTCGCCGGCAGTTTCTTCTTTGTAAAAACGCAGGTTTTCAAGAATCAAAACTTCACCTGGTTTTACATCCTCAGCCATAGCTTTTACTTCGTCGCCAATACAATCAGGAGCGATTTTTACCGTAGCACCACCAAGCAGTTCGCTCAGGTGATTTACCAATGGTTTCAGCGAGAATTTTTCTTCCGGACCGTTTTTCGGACGGCCAAGGTGCGACATGATGATTGGTGAACCACCGCCTTCGATAATTTTTTTGATTGTTGGAAGGGCGGCACGCATACGTGTATCGTCGGTAATCTCGAATTTGTCGTTTAAAGGCACGTTGAAATCAACGCGGATTAGAGCTCTCTTTCCTTTAAAGTCATAGCTGCTAATAGTTTGCATGATATTATATTTTTAGTGTTTTTTGAAAAATTCAACCAAAGATAGGAATTAATAGCACGAAAAAACAGCAGAATTTTAAGGCCTTTCATAATTTAATGTTGCGGTAAGATAACGAGGAGTGGAGGAGTGGTTGAATATTAGAATGTTGGAATAATGGAATACGAAAATGCATAAATGCTTTAATGCATAAATGTGAGCATTAGAATTGTGATTGCAGAAGGGGAGGAAAGTATACAGTTTTCAGTCGCAGTTTTCAGTCGCACCCAACAGTTTTGCAATTTAACAGTTTAGCAGCAGACGTGTGAATGAATTATTGAGAGAATGAGGAGGAAATGTAAAACATTGAATTACGAATGAAGATTAACGATTTCAGATTTCAGAAGAGGGAAGAAAGTTTTCAGTTTTCAGTTTTACAATTTAGCAATAGAACAGTTTTGCAATTTGACAGTGGAACTATTTTGCAGTAGTACCCAAACCTATTGTGTCCAATGTGCCTAATGTGGTTTAGTTTTTAGTGTCATAGGGTCTTTGTGTTTAAAAGTTTCTCCAAAGAAGAAAAGCTAGCGGCTAGTAACTAGCAGCTCGCAACTTTGCCTACTGCATTTTGCCAACCGCCAACTTTTTCTTTCGGCATATTTCTCTATTCTTCCACCGCCGAACAGGCAGAAAATACTATTTTTGGCTTATGTTTTTCAAAGACGTAGTAGGACAAGAGAATATAAAAAGCCGCCTGATCAGGTCGGTGCAGGAGCAACGAATCAGTCACGCACAGTTATTTTCGGGCCCGTCGGGAACCGGCAAGCTGGCCATGGCTTTGGCTTATGCGCAGTATGTTTCGTGCAAAAACCGCAGCGAAACCGATTCGTGTGGTACCTGCCCGTCGTGCCATAAATACCAAAAAATGGCGCACCCCGATTTGCATTTTGTATTCCCGATTTTTAACGCCAAACAGTTTAATAAGCCGGTTAGCGACGATTTTCTTCCGAAGTGGCGCGAGAAGGTTTTGGCCAACCCGTATTTCGAACTGAGCGACTGGTTGAGCCACATCGACGCTGGAAATGCACAAGGCGAAATTTACGAACGCGAAAGCGAGTCGATTCTACGAAAACTGAATCTCAAATCGTTTGAGTCGGAGTTTAAAGTGATGATCATCTGGTTACCTGAAAAGATGAACATCGCCTGCTCGAACAAGCTTCTGAAAATGATTGAGGAGCCGCCCAGCAAAACACTTTTTATTTTGGTTACCGAAAACGAAGAGGGTGTGATCGGCACCATTCGCTCGCGGGCGCAACTGGTAAAGTTTCCGTTTGTCGATAATCAATCGATAAAAAATGCATTGCTGAAAATTGAGGGAGTTGATCCGGCAATTATTCCCGATGCGGTTCACCTGGCTTCGGGAAGTTACCTGAAAGCGTTGAGCTATTTATCACCGTCGGACGATGAGCAGTTTTATTTCCAGAAATTTCAGGAAATGATGCGTTTTGCCTATGCCCGGCAAGTGAAAGATATGATTGACTGGGCCGATGAAATGGCAAAGATTGGCCGCGACAAACAAAAAGCCTTTTTTGCAGCGTCGTTGCGTTTGGTGCGCGAGTATTTTGTGTCGAATATGAAACGCAGCGAAATTGTGTATATGAACCGCGCCGAAAAAGACTGGGGCAAAAAATTCGCACCTTTTATTAACGAGCGCAACATTGTGGCTTTTGCCGACGAATTTGAGCTGGCCATAAAACACATCTCTATGAACGGGAATCCGCGTATTGTTTTTATGGATACCGGTTTGCGCATGGTACGGTTGATTAAACGGTAGTTATTCCGTCTTGCTAGTTTCCCTTTTTAGATTCATTTTAAAAACCAAGCCTCTAGCTATCAAATTGCTATTAATCATTACTTTTGTGAGGTAAATGATTATCTTGGCATTGCCGGATAAAACAGGCCTTTGAAGAATACTGGAAAGCCGGGGACTTAAGCCTAAAGAATGAAAGAAGTAAATACCACAGATAGAGGGATTTGTCAAACGAAAGTTGGAAACTGCGGAAAACTGCAGGTTACCGACTGGCTTGGCGATGTACAGCCTGCTTATAAAGGCGAAGACATTGTTGAGGTGCGTTTTAAAAATACCCGAAAAGACTATTATAAAAACGTAAATAACCTAAAACTTAAAGTTGGCGAACTGGTGGCCGTTGAAGGGAATCCGGGTCACGACATTGGTATTATTTCCCTGAAAGGGGAGTTGGTGTTTGAGCAATTGAAACGCCACAAAGTAACCCTGAATAACGGCGAATACCGCAAAGTGTACCGCCACGCCAAACCGGTTGATATCGATAAGTGGAAAGAAGCCATTTCGCTGGAACACGAAACCATGATCAAATCGCGGCAAATTGTGAAAGACCTGCGCCTTGATATGAAAATTGGCGATGTGGAATACCAGGGCGATAAAACAAAAGCCATTTTCTATTACATTGCTGATGGCCGTGTTGATTTTCGCCAGCTGATAAAAGTTCTGGCCGAAACATTCCGTATTCGCATCGAGATGAAACAGATCGGTGCTCGCCAGGAAGCCGGCCGTATTGGCGGAATTGGCCCTTGCGGACGAACGCTGTGCTGCTCAACATGGATGAGTAATTTTGTGTCGGTAACAACCAATGCAGCACGTCATCAGGAGATTTCGCTAAATCCGCAAAAACTGGCCGGGCAATGTGGTAAGTTAAAGTGTTGCCTCAATTTCGAGGTGGATGCTTACATTGATGCACAAAGAGATTTCCCGCCAAACCATATTCCGCTTGAAACGGAACATAAGACCTATTCCTTTTTGAAAGCCGATATTTTTGGTGGAATATACTGGTATGCACCTCGCGGCGAAGGTCCCGGAACATTGGTACCCGTGCCTGTAAAACGCGTAAAAGAGGTGTTGCGTTTAAACCGTAGTGGTAAAAAACCGGAAAAACTGGTGGTTGAAAAATACGATGCCGGAGCACAAAAGAACGATACTTTCCACAATGTGGTGGGACAGGAAGACCTGGATCGTTTCGACCGGGCAAAGAAAAGCAGCCGTTCGAAAAAACGGAGCAACCGTCGTAATCCGAACCGGGGCAGAAATCAAAATCAGCCCAGTGCGCAGGGACAGAATCCCGATCGCAGGCAAGATAGCGGCCAGGGAGACGGACAAAACCGCAAACCAAAGCAAAACCGAGGGGGAAGCCAAAACCGGCGATCAAATCAAAATCGAAGCCAAAACCGTAATTAAAGAAAACAACTTGCGTTTTATAACGTTTGATGTATTGATCTTTCGAAAAAAAATAGTTGAAGCAGAATGAGTCGTTTTTTTCAGGTTATACTTTTTACGGGAATTGTGCTGATTATGGCAGCTTGCAATTCGCAAAGTATTTACGATAAATACAAGCCAATAAACAAAGGCGTTTGGAACAAAGATTCGCTGGTGGTGTTTCAGGTGCCGGTTACCGATACCCTTCAAAATCACAATCTTTACATTAATGTGCGCAACAAAGTGGATTACCGCTACAGCAACCTATGGCTGTTTGTTTCCATTGAGCAACCCGGTGGCAAAACGGTGAAAGATACCTTCGAAATGGTGCTGGCCGATCCGTCGGGGAAATGGCTGGGCGAAGGTTTTGGCGGATTAAAAACCCGTGAGGCAATATACCGGCGCAATGTGTTTTTCCCCCGCTCGGGCGATTACACCATCAGTTTGCAGCAAGGCATGCGCAACGACGAGCTAAAAGGAATTTCCGATGTGGGTGTGCGTGTGGAAAAAGTGGAATAGAATATCAAGGAAATTTATAAATACCAATAGTTTATTTTTTAGAGGTGGGAAAAGGAAAGCTGAAAAAGTTTGATGAAATGAAGAGCTATGAACATGTTGTTCAGGCGCCGTTTCATAAGGTTGGCCACGATGATTTTCATTTAAAAGGAAAATGGTCGGCCGAATTTTTTAAAAACGATCAGCCCATAATCTTAGAGTTGGGTTGTGGCAAGGGGGAGTATACCGTTGAGCTGGCGGCAATGAATCCGAACATCAATTACATTGGTGTGGATATTAAAGGCGCGCGGCTGTGGAAAGGTGCAAAACAGGCCTTCCAACGCGAAATGACAAATGTGGGATTTTTGCGTACCAATATCGAACTGATTACGCAGTTTTTTGGCAAGGATGAGGTGGATGAAATTTGGCTCACTTTCCCCGATCCGCAAATGCGGAAAGCCCGGAAACGCCTTACCTCAACAACGTTTCTGAATAAATACCGGAATTTTCTGAAACCCGGCGGTGTGGTGCATTTAAAAACCGACAGTAATTTTCAGTACAACTACACGCTTGAAATGGCGAAATTGAATCAATTCGAAATACTGGCTGAAACCGATAATTTGTACGAATGGGAAGGATTAACTGATGTGCTGCGCATCCGTACGTTTTACGAAAAGCAGTGGCTCGACCGCGGAATACCAAGTAAATACCTGGCCTTTATTCCACACGACGGCGAATACACAGAGCCCGAAATAGATATCGAACGCGACGAGTACAGGAGCTTTGGGCGTAGTGCACGGGACTTATAAAAGAGAGTAGGCAGTTTTCAGTCGCAGTTGGCAAAGCGTAAAATTCGAATATTCCGATATTCTAACATTCAAATATTCCAAACGTGAGTGATTTCTTTAACCAGGTTTACGAAGTAGTAAAGCAAATTCCGCCGGGACGAGTAACATCGTACGGAGCAATAGCTGCTTGTCTGGGTTCGCCGGGAGCCGCGCGAATGGTGGGCTGGGCGATGAATGCCAGTCACTCGCACCCGGAGTTTGTGCCGGCGCACCGGGTGGTGAACCGTAATGGACTACTAACCGGGAAACATCATTTTGATAATCCAAATGCCATGCAGGAACTTCTTGAGGCTGAAGGGCTGAAGCTGGATGGCGACAAAATCCTGGATTTCAAGGAAAAATTCTGGGATCCGATGAAAGAATTGTAGTTGAACATTTTCTCATTCGCAGGAAAGTAGCTCGAATCAATCAAATGTTCATATTGATAATCAAAACATTTCCGTGTTTAAACTGTTCATCTAATTGCAATTATTAAATTTGCAGCTACAAATAATTTTTCAAAAAAGTGAAATAAGCATTTTAAAATGGCAGATATACCAAGAAAATTAATTGTCCCGAAAGATGTTACCGATGCGCTGCGCACCGTAAAATATCCGGGAAGCGACGAAGATGTGGTGCAACTGGAGATGCCACAGGAAATCCGCATTGCCGGACAACGAATCAGTTTTTCGCTGGTTTTTCAGAAAAGCAACGACCCAAATATTGAAGCACTGGTTTTGGCTTGCGAAGCGGCCATAAAAAAATACATTGGCGAACAGGTTGAAATTGAAGACAACATTGCCGTGAAATTTATTCACGACATGGAGCGCCCGGTTTTGCCCAACGTTAAAAACATTGTGGCCATTGCATCGGGTAAAGGTGGTGTTGGAAAATCAACTGTGGCGGTAAATACAGCTGTTGCACTGGCAAAAAGTGGAGCAAAAGTTGGTTTGCTCGATGCCGATATTTTTGGCCCCTCAATTCCAAAAATGTTTGGTGTTGAAGGCGAACGTCCGGCAGGAATAAAGATCGACGACAGAGAAATGATCAATCCGCTGGAAAAATATGGTGTTAAATTCTTGTCGGTAGGCTTTTTTGTTGATCCCGACAGTGCCATTATCTGGCGCGGACCAATGGCATCGAATGCATTAAAGCAACTGATTTCGGAAGGAAACTGGGGCGAACTGGATTATTTGCTGATCGACCTGCCTCCGGGTACCAGCGATATTCACCTTACTTTGGTACAAAGTGTTCCGGTAACCGGAGCTGTGATTGTAACCACTCCGCAGGATGTGGCTTTGGCCGACGTGGTTCGCGGAGCCAGCATGTTCCAAAGTAAATCGGTTGATGTACCTGTGCTTGGTTTGGTAGAAAATATGGCGTGGTTTACACCGGAAGAACTGCCTGAAAATAAATACTACATTTTTGGTAAGGAAGGTGGTAAAAAACTGGCCGATAAACTGGGTTTGCCCTTGCTTGGTCAAATTCCAATCGTTCAGAGCATTCGCGAAGGTGGAGATGAAGGAACACCCGTAGCTGCCAGCGGCGATACAATTACGGGGCAGGCTTTTGCCGATGTAGCTGATAAAGTGAAACACCGTGTGCATGTGCGCAACATACAAATGGCGCCAACTAAAAAGGTAAAAATTTCACGAAAATAAATTGAAAAGGCAGAGGTGTACAAGGCGTTCATCTCTGCCTTTTTTCAGGGCCAGAATCCCTTTGAAATTTATAATCTTCCCCATCCGGTAATTAATTCCGTTGAACACTCATTTTTTCTTATTTTTACAGCGTTTACAAAATGCAACAATTCAGGATGTACAGGCAATAATCTTGTGATTCCTGAGTTTATTCAATGAGTTAACAAAAAACTGCTTGAAGAAACGATTTTTACATACCATATTCCTGTTCTTATTGGTTTCGATTTTTGCCGGCTGTTCTACTGAAAAAAATACCCGTGCATCACGAACTTTCCATAATGTTACTTCGCGTTACAATATTTATTTTAATGCCAACGAGGCAGTAAAAGAGGGTGTTGCAACTATTGAAGAGCGCATTGAGGACGACTTTACGCGGATTTTGCCCATTTACAAAGAGAGCGATCCATCGGTAGCGCGCATGGTAAAATCGGATATGGATTATGCGGTTGTAAAATGTTCGAAACTGATCGAGATCCACTCCATTACCAAAAAACCAAAACGTAAAAGAGGAGGTGGTTCGCGCAAATACCAGGAGTTTGCCAGCCAGGAGGAGTTTAACAATTGGATCGACGACAGTTACCTCTTAATGGGGAAAGCCTATTTCTACCAGCACAATTTTTTTGCGGCCATTGATAATTTCTCGTATGTGGTGCGTAAATACCCCGACGAAGAAACGGCCGATGAGGCACAGGTTTGGCTGATTAGGGCTTACACCGAGATGGAACGTTTCATTGAAGCCAACGAAGTAATTCAGGCCATTCAGTCGTACGACGATTTTCCAAAAAGTCTGGAGCGCGATTTTGCCATCGCCACGGCTTTCTATTACAAAAAGCAGTTTGAATACGACAATGCCATTCGCCTGCTCGATATTGCCATCGACAAAACATTCTGGAAACAAGATAAAGCCCGCCTGCAATATATTGTAGCGCAGTTGTACCAGGAACTTGGCCAGAACGAGGCGGCTGCTGAAGCCTTTAGAAAGGTAACCAAAATGAATCCTGATTACACCATGGCGTTTAACGCGATGATAAACGGGGCAGGTGTATTTTCGGGCGAAGGAAATACGGAAGATCTGAAAAAGCAGTTGAATAAAATGCTGCGCGACAAAAAGAATGTCGATTTCCGCGATCAGATTTATTATGCCTTGGGTAACATTTTTTTCCGCGAAGGAAACCGCGATGTAGCCAAGGATAACTATAAAGAATCAGTAGCTACGAGTTTTAAAAATCAATACCAGCGGGCCTTGTCGTCAATTACTTTGGCCGATATTTATTTTGAGGATTTGAATTACCGCGGTGCACAGTCGTACTACGATAGTGCAATGATCATTATCGACGAAACATATCCGAATTACGACAATGTGTCGGCACGTTACCGGAGTTTAACCAACCTGGTCGACAATATTCTGTTGGTTGAACGTGAAGACAGTCTGCAAAGAGTAGCTCAAATGTCGGATGTTGAGCGCGAAGCGTTGATTGCCAGCCTGATGAAAGAAGAGCAGGAGCGCCAGCGCAACATGGAAAATCTGACTCTGCAGGATGCGCAAAGTCAGGGCTACTACCGCTCAAACCGTTACCGCATGGGAATGGGAAATTCAGGTGGCGGCGGCTGGTATTTTTACAATCCGCAAACGGTGTCGTACGGGCGGGTAACGTTCCAGCAACAATGGGGGCGACGAACGCTTGAAGACGATTGGCGACGATCGAACAAGGCCACTGTGTCGATGGCAGAAGGCGAAGAAATGGCAGAGGTTGAACCCGAAGAACAACGTGTGGAAGACCCATTGAAAAAGGAATTCTATACGCAGGATTTACCTTTAACCGACTCGATGATGGCAGTGTCGCACGAACGAATTCGCGATGCACTGTACAACTCAGGAAAAATATTTAAATCGGAATTTGAAGATTACGAGCGTTCAGCCGAGGCTTTTGAGGAGCTGATAGAACGTTACCCAAACAATATTTATCTCTTGTCGGCTTATTTTGATTTGTACGATTTGTATGAATTGATGGGCGATAAAGAAAAATCAAACTACTACCGTAACCTCATTATTTCACAGTATCCGAAAAGTAAGTTTGCGCAGTTTTTACAAAACCCGAATTTCTTTGTTGAAATGGCAGCCAAAACGGATAGCATGAATCGTTTGTACCAGGAAACATTCCGGAATTACAAGCAGGGAAGGTACCAGGCCGTGCAGTCGCTTACCATGCAAATGAAAAGAATGGAGCCCGATACAGTGATCCTTCCGAAAATTGATTTTATGGAAATGGTTGCCGATGGCGTGTTAACCGATGTGCATAATTTTGAAGCCTTGTTAAAAGGCTACCTGGCTGAATATCCGGCAAAAGAACCATCGCCACTCGCTGGGGAAATACTTAAGCTTATTCAGGACAGTACCTTAACCGACTACCAGAAACTGGTGGAAATGGGATACATCAGCGAAGAGATTCAAAACGAGGAATTGTTGCCCGAAAATTTCTTTGCCGACGATGAGTTTGGCGGAAAATTCAGTTACGACGAAGATCTGTTGCATTACTTTGTAATTGCCTATCCGCGCGACGAAGAAGACAATATCGATTTGAATCGCCTGAAGTTTGATATTGCCAATTACAACATTGATCACTATACAAAAATTGATTTCGATATTGAAACCGAATACCTCGATGATAAACTGGCTTTTGTGCTGGTGCGCTCGATGACCAACAAAGAAAATGCGCTGATCTATCACGGAGCGATCATCAGAAAAGCTTCAGTGTTTAAAGCCTTACAGGGAATTGATTATATGAACTTTGTGATATCGTCGACCAACTACCGGGCGGTAATGCAGGAACGCTCAACAGCCGATTACATGAAGTTCTTTGTGAAGAATTACAGTCGTTTTATCCGTTCAAATTTCAGCGACGACGATTTGGATATCTCGCCTGAAGAGCTGATGGCGCGTGCCGCAGCCGAAGACAATGCGCTGAACGAACGTGGTACTTTTGTTACGGTAAATGCTGGTCCGGCCGGATTGTACGATACAAATGTTGATACCACACAGAATTTTGTGATTGCCGTAAAAGACAAAAACCTGTCGTTACGACCATTAATGCGTGGATTTGCTGATTTTAACCGGGACCAATTCCGTGCCTGGGGACTGGCATTGCAGGCAAAAGAAGTGGGCGATTATCGTTTGCTGGTGGTTCACGGAATTCCGGCACTCAACGAATCGATGTCGTATTTCCGCAGGGCAATTACCACACGTAGTTTGTTCGAGCCGCTGGGGCAATCCACTTACCGCAACTTCCTGATTACCGATGATAACCTGCAGGCTATGCTCGACGAGAATAAAGTGGAAGAGTACATCGTTTTCTTCCGCGACAATTATATTCAGCGCAGGGCTTCCGATTCGTCGACGGATACCGAAAGCCAGACTACAACACCTACACAAACAACAACAACGCAAACTGCTGAGTCAACTACGAATACTCAGGCTGAAGCGGCTTCGCTGGCCGATACGCCGTACAACCAGAACATTGAAGGGCCACACCGCATTGTGTTTGTAATTCCGGCAACAGGTGTATTTAAAGATGCGTTTATTAGCGGTATTGCAGCGTATAACCAGTCGAATTTTGCCAACTCGGGTTTTGTCATCGAAGAACAGCAGCTTGATCAGGTGCGTCAGCTCATCATTGTAAAAGGAATGGAAGACGAGGCAACGGCACGTCAGTATTTTAGCGTGGTGGTGCGCAACCGCGATCTGTTCGATCCGCTTGGAACGGCGCAGTACCGTAATTTCCTGATTTCGGATGAGAACTTCGGTATTTTCCTTCAAGAGAAGAACATTACCGAATACATGGATTTCTACAAGCAGGTATACCTCAATAAATAGCACCATTTATTACTTCCCTTAGGAGTAAAGAACTCTTAAAGTTTGTTAAGCACATACTTTAACGGCACCCATTTTGTTCTTATCTTTAACTGATAGGAACGAACGAAACAGAAAACATAAAAAGAATGAATAAGCCAAGAATACTTTGGACAGATGACGAAATAGATCTCTTACGCGCGCACATTATATTTTTGCAGGAAAAAGGTTACGAAGTTGAAACAGCGAACAACGGCCTTGATGCGATTGAGAAAGTTGAAGCCGGTTATTTCGACATAATTTTTCTCGACGAGAATATGCCGGGCCTTACAGGTTTGGAAACGCTGACAAAAATTAAGGACCTTGCACCCAATGTGCCGGTGGTAATGATTACCAAAAGCGAGGAGGAAAATATAATGGATGAGGCAATTGGCGCTAAAATTGCCGATTACCTGATTAAGCCGGTCAATCCAAAACAGATATTGCTGACACTGAAAAAGAACATCGATCAGAAGCGGCTGGTTACCGAACAAACCACATCGAAATACCAGATGCAGTTTGCCCAGATCGGGATGAAACTGAACGACCGCCTGACTTTTGATGAATGGAAAGATATTTACCGCCAGTTGGTGTACTGGGAACTGGAGTTGAGCGAGTCGGAAGATTCGGCCATGGACCAGGTGCTAACCATGCAGAAGGAGGAGGCCAACAAGGCGTTTTTCCGTTTTATAAAAGATAACTACCAGGATTGGTTTGATGCCGATTTTGAAGATCGGCCAATGTTGTCGCCCGATATTTTTAAACACCGTGTTTTTCCAAACCTTAACGATGGGAAAAAGACCTTTGTGCTGGTGGTGGACAATTTGCGCTACGACCAGTGGAGGGTTATTAGTCCCGAGATAAATACCTATTTCCGCACGGTAACGGAAGAGTTGTACTGCGGAATTTTGCCCACCGCCACCATGTATGCGCGTAATGCTATGTTTGCCGGCTTAATGCCTTCGGAAATTGAAAAGTTGTACCCGCAGCTTTGGCTCGACGACGATAACGAAGGCTACAAAAACCGCAACGAAGAGGAGCTGTTGCGTAAACAGCTGGAGCGTTTTTCGCGCAAAGAGAGCCTGTATTTCGAAAAAGGATCGGGAGCTAAAAAGGAGCGCTGGGTAAACGATAATCTCAACAATATTCTGAAAAACGATCTTTCGGTAATGGTGGTGAATTTTGTGGATATGATTTCGCATGCCCGCACCGAAATGGACATGATTCGCGAGTTGGCTAACAACGAAAAAGCTTATCGCTCGTTAACCTTAAGCTGGTTTAAAAACTCGTCGTTGCTGGAGTTGTTGAAGGCGCTGGCCGATGAGAATATTCGTGTGGTAATTACTACCGACCACGGTGCCATTCGTGTTGATAATCCGGTGAAAATTATTGGCGACCGCGAAACCAATACCAACCTGCGTTACAAGCTGGGTAAGAACTTGAATTTTAAATCGAAGAATGTATTTGAGATTCGCGACCCGCGGAGCATTTATCTGCCATCGCGAAATGTGAGTACCAGCTACGTTTTTGCGCAGGGAACCGACTTTTTTGCTTATCCGAATAATTACAATTATTACGCTAATTATTACAAAGATACGTTCCAGCATGGCGGTATTTCTATGGAGGAATTGATTATTCCGATCGTTACTCTGGATCCTAAAAAGTAGAATTGAAACACAAAGAATTTTACCGAAAAGACGCTAAGGCGCAAAGGTTTTGAAAACACTTTAAAGTTTTTATTGTTTGCTTACTGTTATTTGCCTATTGCCAATTTATACCTTTTTAAATTTTTCTATTGTCAAATTGTAGAACTGCAAACTGCGATTGCAAACTTTTCTCACACTTCTGCAATCTAAAATCGTTAACCATCATTCGCAAATCTTTGTGTTCAGTTTTTGCTTCGTTTCACCACAAAGTCCCCTTTTTCGGCACCAACCTTTTGGCCGATAACAGGGCATTTTATCATCAGCAGGTAAAACAGGCGCGGATCGTTTTGGTCCATTAATCCTTCAAAATTTCCCATACCTTTTGAAATGATGAGGTCGGCCGATCGGTAGATTTCCAAAAACTCTTTGCTTACCCGGTGCAGCAAGGTTGACGGCGTATTATCGCCATTGGTGATCAACGAAGCAACTTCGTGCAAACCAACTTCACGGGCTTCTTTTAAAGTGGCATCGTTTAAAATGGGCTGGTCGCGAACAGCAAAAATCACATTCGGGTGATCAATCGTTTCCAGGAAAAGTTTGTCCATTACAATCTCGCCACAATTGTCGCCCAGGTACAAAATGGTCTTAGCCTTTTTTATCGCTGCTTCTAATGCCTCCGAATCGTCAACGGCAAACGAGGTTTGGAATACCCGCTCAATGGTTTCGTCCACATCAAAACGGTGTGTTGGTCCAAAGTCGATAATGTTTCCGGCAATGGCGTATCGCAGTGCCGTATCGAATTTATCGACTGAGGTTTCCACCTTTGTTTTAAATTCGCTGTAACGACTCAACAATGCCTGGTTGCTTTCTTCTTTTTCAGTGCTATACGGATCTTTTACATCCGATTCTTTCGCCAGTTCCCTTAAAATATTTCTGGTAATCTCGGGCGAAAAACTTTTTTCGAGGTTAATGCCGGCAATGGATGAAATGGCCTGACTTACAATTTTATTTCGTTTTTCCTCTGCAATTTCGTACTTGTCCATACGTTTTTGCAGCGCTTTTACCTGGCAGATTAGGCATTCGTAGTTCATGCTAAAAAAGTTTGAAGCCGGAAGTCAGAAGTTCTGGTTCCGAGTTGGGAGTAAAAGTAACAGAAGTTTCTTAATTGAAGCGTATTGAGCTAATGTTTGAAAATATATTTATTATAGAGTTAATTTTTTATATTACTGCCCCTTCTTCATCTGTGCATAAAGTTTATTCGCAAAAATAAAATCTTCGAGTTTTTGGTTGTCCGATTTTAGAATATCTTCCTTGGTACCTTCCCATTCTTTCTGGCCATGCGAAATAAACAGCACCGACTCGCCAATTTCGATCACCGAGTTCATATCGTGGGTGTTGATTATGGTGGTCATCTGAAATTCTTTGGTAAGGGTTTGAATGAGTTGATCGATAACCGTTGCAGTTTCAGGATCGAGGCCCGAGTTGGGTTCGTCGCAAAACAGGTATTTCGGATTCAGTGCTATGGCACGGGCAATGGCAACACGTTTTTGCATACCACCACTAATTTCGCTGGGCGAAAGATTAAAAGCCTGTTTATCAATGTTTACATGGTCGAGGCAAAATTCAACACGTTTTTGTTTTTCCGCCGGACTCATTTTGGAAAACATATCCAATGGGAAACGAACGTTGCCTTCCACCGAGATGCTATCAAACAAAGCACCACCCTGGAAAACCATTCCCACCTCACGGCGCAGAATTTTTCGTTCCTTTTGATTCATCTGAGTGAAATTGCGGTCGTTGTACCAAATCTCACCACTATCCACCTCGAACAGACCCAGTGTTGATTTCAGCAAAACAGTTTTTCCCGAACCGCTTCGGCCAATGATCAGGTTGGTTTTTCCCTGTTCAAACACGGTTGAAATATTATTCAGAACCGTATTGCCGTCGAATGTTTTTACAATGTTTTTAAGCGTAATCATGTTAATAGCAAGCGGGTTAAAATTAAATCGAAAAACAGGATAAGAATATTGGTGTTAACCACGGCTTTTGTACTGGCTTTACCCACTTCGAGGGCACCGCCCTGCACGTAGTAACCAAAATAGGCCGGCACCGAAGCCACCAGAAATCCAAAAAACAAAGATTTTATTAACGAGAAAGTAATGTAATAGGGGTAAAACAGCCACTGGATACCGGAAATATAATCGGGAATAGATATTACCCCTGCAATTGGCCCCGTAACCATACCGCCCAGCAAACCAAAAAACACACTGATGATATACAAAAACGGAAAGACAAATACCACTGCAATAATCTTTGGAAGAATAAGGTAGCTTGCCGAATTTACGCCCATGATTTCAAGCGAATCGATTTGCTCGGTAACACGCATGGTGCCAATTTCGGATGTAATATTTGAGCCTACTTTCCCGGCCATAATAAGGGCCAGCATGGTTGACGAGAATTCGAGTAAAAGCGTATCGCGTGTACCCAAACCAACCAGCTCAACAGGGTAAAGAGGATTTGCCATACTGTAGGCGAACTGGATAGTCATAATTCCGCCAATAAAAACCGAAATGATAATTACGATTCCAACCGAGTTTACGCCCAGGTTATCGATTTCGTGAAACAATTGCCTGATATACAGCTTGTGTTTCTCGGGTCGGGCAAAAACCCGTTTCAGCATCGAAAAATATCGACCAATATGAAAGAAAAACCCCATTGTTTATAGTTTCTTGCTAATGTAATCGGCTAAAATTACAACTTAATATGCGGAAACAAAATTTTTATGAATTTGAATCGGGCTGAGGCAACAATAACAAAATAATTCCGTATTTTCAAAGTTACAATCTCAGGGAAGATTAATAATACGAACAAAACACATTCAGATGGCTAACAATTTTTGTGTGATAATGGCTGGTGGAGTAGGAAGTCGATTTTGGCCACTTAGCCGTACAGCACGTCCAAAACAGTTTTTAGATATTTTAGGAACAGGAAAAACATTTATTCAACAGGCATACGAGCGGTTTCAGGAGATCGTACCCAAAGAAAACTACCTTGTTGTAACAAACGCATTATATAAAGATCTTGTAAAAACGCAGCTTCCCGAGCTTAAAGACGAGCAGATTTTGCTGGAACCCCTGCGACGCAATACTGCACCGTGTTTGGCTTATGCTGCCAATAAAATTGCCCTCACCGATCCTGACGCAAATATCATTATAACGCCGTCGGATCATTTTATACTGAAAGAGGAGGAGTTTAAAAAACAAATCCGGAACGGGTTGGAATTTGTTTCAGAAAAACCGGCTTTATTAACGTTGGGAATAAAACCCTGCCGTCCGGAAACCGGTTATGGTTATATACAGGTGAAACGGAAAAAGGAGTTTAAGGATCTTGACAACCTGTATAAGGTAAAAACCTTCACCGAGAAGCCCAACGAAGAGATGGCGAAGATTTTTATCGAAAGTGGAGAGTTTTACTGGAACTCGGGAATTTTTATTTCGTCGCTGTCTACCATGCTCGAGTCGCTGCAACAGCATTTAACCGAAATTGCATTAAAATTTGAACATGGACGAAAGCTGTTGAATACCGCCAGTGAGGAGCCTTTTATCCGGAAAACATACTCCGAATGCCAGGCCATATCAATCGATTATGGCATTATGGAAAAAGCGAAAAATGTGTATGTGCTAACGGCTGATTTTGGCTGGAGCGACCTGGGAACCTGGAGTTCGTTATACGAAAACAAGGAAAAAGATGTACAGGGTAACGTAATTCGGGCCGATAATGTGATGTTGTATGATACCGAAAACTGCATTGTAGATATCTCGAAAAATAAAATGGCAGTAATTCAGGGACTTGATGGTTTTATTATTGCAGAACGAAACGATACCTTAATGATTTGCCGACGCGAAGATGAAGATCAGATAAAGAAATTTGTTACCGATGTTCGCATTCAGAAGGGCGATTCGCTGGTATAGAATTCTAAAATAATTGTACGCAGATAACGCAGATTTCAGGAGTAAGATATTTTTTCTCCTCGATAATTACAATAAAAAAACGGGTAGTCAATAATGGCTACCCGTTTTCTGTTAAAAGCACCGGTTTATTCCGATACTTCTGCTTTTTTAGGTCTATTTTCTTCCGGTAAATTACCGGTCCATTTTTTTATGGTGTAATTAATCCGGATGGTAATCATATACATCACCGGAGAAAGTAACAGGGTTAAGAAAGTGGCAAAGGTAAGACCAAAAATTACAGTCCACGACATTGGCCCCCAGAACGCTACACTTTCGCCTCCGATTGATATTTGCGGATCGAAACGTGAGTACAAGGTAAAAAAGTCGAAGTTTAGTCCTACAGCCAGAGGTAACAACCCTAAAACAGTTGTAACTGCGGTAAGTAATACCGGGCGTAAACGGGTTTTTCCGGCATGTACCAATGCGTTTAATTCTACATCTTTAGGTAGAAATGCTTTCTCTGAATAACCAAGTTCCAATCGCTTGCGTTTACGGGTAAGATCGATATAGTCGATAAGTACAATTCCGTTATTTACAACAATTCCGGCCAGCGAAATAATTCCAATTCCGGTCATTATTACTACAAATTCCATTTGGAAGATTCCCAAACCGAGGAAAACGCCAATGGTGCTGAATATTACTGTTGCTATGATAATTGCAGGGCGGATAAACGAATTAAACTGGGTTACCATAATAATCATAATCATGGCCACCGCAATAAGGAGTGCAAAGAACAGAAATTCCATACTTTCGGCTTGTTCTTTCTGTTCGCCCGTAAACTCATAGCTATAGCCTGCAGGCATTTCGTAATCAGCCAGAATTTGCTCAATACGTGCATTAATTTCATTGGCATTGTATCCTTCTACTACTCCCGATGAAATAGTAATTACGCGTTTAAAATCGATGCGACTGATTTTATCGTATGAACTGGAAAACTTAAACTTAGCTACTGATGAGATAGGTATAGAATTATCATTTACATGTATCTTTTGATTCATCAATGTAGAAACGTCATTTCTGTACTTTTCATCCAGGCGAACGAAAATGTCGAACTCGTCTTCACCATCCTTAAACTGACTGGCTTCGTATCCGTAAATTGCATTTCGGAAAGCCATTGCTATTTGTTGCGTAGAAAGTTCGTATAATCGTGCTTGCTCACGGTCCACTTCAATCAGCATCTCCGGTTGGTTCGTATTAATGTTCAACTTTAATTCATCGATTCCAGGGATGTTGTCTTCTTCAATAATTTGCAGGAAATCGTCAGTAATTGCAATTAGCTGGTCAAATTCATCGCCGCTAATATCTATGTTTACAGGATTTCCGGTAGGTGGTCCCATGTCGCCACTTTCAACAAATATTTTTGCGCCAACAAAGCCATCCAGATCTTTAGAAATTTGCTGCATAATGGCACTGGTATTGGCTCCATCCCGATACTTAAATTGTACAAAGCTCACCGAGATTAAACATTTGTTTGGGCTTGATTCGTCCTCAAACATTCCTCCTTTTCCAACACCTACGTTAGTTGTTACCGATTTAACAATATCGCTATATGGCGAAAGTGTATTTTTTACAATTGCTTCAACTTCGCTGGCCACTTCATCAGTGCGCTCTATGGAAGTTCCAAGAGGCAGTTCCATACTAACAAAAACGGTATTTGGCGGAACGTCGGGGAAGAATACCATTTTCGGATTACCTCCAAAATAGAATCCCATTGAGAATAAAAGCAGCAATATCGTTCCTCCAAAATAAATATAGGGCCATGGTCCCGACAATGCATGTCGCAACTGGCGCGTATAGAGGTTCTCAAGTTTAACGAGTAATATAGTTTGGAACCAACGTGCCAGACCTCTTAAAACAAACAGATTTAAAAGCATCAGACCAGCTATTGTTGCCAATAAGTTAGCTACTAGAAATATTTGTCCGGCATAGAAAAAAACTGCTGCTCCGCCAAGAATTGCAGCATTTCGCAATACACGCTTTTTATTTGCCTTTTTTGTGATATCATCAATTTTCATAAATCCTGCAATAAAAGCAGGATTAAGAATGAGGGCCACAAACAATGAAGAGGCAAGCACAACAATTAATGTTTGCGGGAAGATTTTCATAAATTCACCTATCATGCCTTCCCATGCAAGAAGTGGGAAAAAGGCGGCCAGCGTAGTAAGTGTTGACGAAATAATGGGAAAGGCGATTTCGCTTACCCCGTGTTTTGTGGCTTTTAGTAGCGGAACTCCACTACTATATAAGCGGTAAACATTTTCAACCACTACAATGGCATTGTCAACCAACATACCCAGTGCCAGTATTAGCCCGTAAAGTACCATTGAGTTTAAGGTAATGCCCAATTGTTGAAGAATAACAAAGGACAAAAACATAGACAAAGGAATGGAGAGGCCGGCAAAAAGTGCATTCCTGAAACCAAGAAACAGAAACAGCACAAAAGTTACCAGTATCATTCCGAGAATAATACTGTTTTCAAGACTCGAAATGGTATTTTCAATCTCGATTGTCATATCATCAGTAACCACAATATTCAGATCTTTGGGAATTTGCCCGCGAGCTTTTAACTGGTCTATTCCATTAAAAACATTTTCGGAGGCAGAAAGAATATTTTCTCCTGATTTTTTGGTTACCGACAGCGTTACAACGGGTTTATTATCTACCCGGGCAATGGTTGCCTGTTCCTTATAGTCATCAACAACAGTGGCAATATCACGAATATATACGGGTTTGCCCATGTTTACTTTTACTATGGTATTGGCAATTTGGTCGATACTGGTATAATTGGCATCGGTACGAATGGTTCGTCGGGTTTGGTCGGCAGTAAACTGACCGGCCCCCATGCTGATGTTTTCCAGCTGAATAGCAAAGGCTACATCATCAAATGTAAGGCCTACGGCATCAAGCTTGAAAGGATCAATGTTAATTTGGATTTCTCTTTCTTCAACTCCACGGATGTTTGCCTCCGAAATTTCGCTGTAGCTTTCGAACTCCTCTTGCATTATTTCAGCATATTTCTTCAAATCACGAATACTGTACTCTCCCGAAACATTTACATTCATAATTGGATATTCGGATAGGTCGAAATCAGTGACAAAGGGATCACTCGGCAGGTCTCCGGGAAGTTCCGATTTGGCTTTATCAACACGGTCTTTAGTATCCTGTAGTGCCTGTTTAATGGTAACGTTCGTATTAAATTCAACAATAATAACACTTGCATCCTGATATGATGCTGACGATACTTTTTTTATCCCTTTCAGGCCTTTTAGCTCTTTTTCGATTGGCCGGGTGCACAAATTCTCAATATCAACCGGTGAGTTTCCGGGGTATAAAGTTTGGACAAAAATATACGGCACAACAATTTCAGGCATAGCTTCGCGGGGCATTTGGTTGTACGAAAAAATACCAAATACCACCAGCAGGGCGGTGAAAATGTATACTGTTATTTTATTTTTTAATGAAAGAAGCGTGGGCTTAAACACACGCGTAATTTCAAATTCTTTGTTTTCAGGTTCTTTCTCCATCATGAAGAGTTTTAAGGTAGTTGTTTAATTGATTTGTACAGCTGTTCCGTTAACAACCTGATTATAACCCTCTGAGATTATCCTCATTCCGGCGCTTAGCCCATCAATAATTTCAGTCATGTTGTTGTTGGTAACACCAGGAGTAACATAAACTTTTCGAGCTACATCTTCTCCATTTTCTTTTTCAACAACATAAGTGTAGTGGCCGTTAAAGTCTTCCTTAATATAAAGCAAAGGCACAACAATAGCCGAATCGTTTACATAGTCGCGTAACGAAATCACGGAAACCAGGTTGGGCTTGATAAGGTTTGTGGGATTATTGATGTTGATACGCACGCGGAATGTACGGTTATTAGGATCGATGGTATTACCGATCTGGTTAATTTTGGCATCAACAGTTTTGTCTAAGGCCGGAAAACGAATTTCAACATTGTCGCCCTGGTGTACTTTGGTAATGTACGATTCGGAGATATCGCCGTAAATTTTAATGTTGCCGGTATTAATTACCTTGGCAAACGGTGTTTGCGGGCTGCCGATGTTTCCTTTCTTTTGGTAAACAATGTCAACCACCCCGTTAATAGGCGATTTTACCTCTGACATTTCAATTTGCGTATTTAAACTTTGAATCCTCTTTTCAAGACTTTCTTTATTGTTTTTGGCCTGCAGGTATTGCATTTCAGAGCCAATGTTCTGGTCCCAAAGGTTTTTCTGACGCTCGTAATTTGTTACGGCCAAATCCAATTGTACCTGCAGCTCTTCAATCGAACGTTCCAAAACATCGGTGTTAAGGCGCGCCATAACCTGCCCTTTGCTTACCTGTTGTCCTTCAGATACCAGTACTTCTTTTATAATTCCTGCCGATTCGGGACTTACATTCACATCCTGCTCGGCTTCAACTTTTCCGGTAACTTCAATAAAGTGTTCAAACTTTTGATTTTCAAGCGTGTTGGTTTTAATATTAACCAGTTCTTCGGTTTCGTTAGCAGATAGTTCCATTTCAAGCACGTGTATTTGTTGCTCAAGCGTGTGAACCTGCTGCTTTAATTCCTGCAATTGTTCTCGTTTGGCGGCTTCGTCGGTAACCTTTGTATTTCCGCAAGCCGAAACTATAAGTGCGGTTGTTAAAATGAATAGAATCTTTTTCATCGTATATATTTTTTTTGTTTTCGTTTATAATGCGCCGGCGGCTTTTTTCAGATTTAAATCGGCTTGCAGCAACGATAACGTTGAGGTAACCAATTGTTGCGAGGTGGTTATGTACTGTGTTTCCTGCTGTGAAAGCTCGGCACTGCTAACCATTCCGTTATTAAATTTTATTTGTGTTTTATCCAAAATGCTTTTTGCCAGATCGCGGTTTTCGCGTGTGTTTAAAAACTGTTCGCGTGCCGTTTCCATATCAGCCGATGCCATTAAGTAATCTTTCTGAAGTGTTACCTCAGCGTAACGCATATCGTTTTCTGCTTTGTCGAGTTCGATACGCGCCCGTTGTACTTTTGCACGTTTATTACCTGAATTGAAAATGGGAATCGATGCCTGCACTCCTATTAGCGACGACGGGAACCACTCTTCTTTAAACAGGTTGGCTTTGTTGCCGTATGATGTACGTGAGTAGCTGTAAAAAGCATTAAGCTTTGGCAAATAAGCTACTTTTTCCAATCGGTACAGTTTGTCTGAAACTTCAAAATTCGACTGGGCCAAACGGTAATCGATGTGGTTGATCAGATCAAGATCGATAGAATTCAATTCCTGCACCAATGGCGAAACGAAAACATCCAGGTCATCAGTTAATTCAATCTCCTGGCTCAGATCGAAGCCCATGGTATATTTCAGAACCGTTTTGGCAATTGTTAATTCTCTTTCCGAGCGAAGTACTTCGTTTTCGGCATTTTTTTGCAAAATTCTTAGCTGGTCAACATCTTGTTGTTCGCGAAAACCATTTTCGTAATACACCTTGGTTTCTTCGTACAAACGGGTGCTGTTTTCCAAACTTTCAAGCATAACCTCGCGATAACGTTGGCTAATTAACACGGCGTAGTAGGCCTGTGCCACTGCACTTCGTATGTCGATCTCCGTTTTTTCGTTGGCTTGTTTGGCCAGGTTTAAATACAATTCGGCCGAGCTCACTCCAACAATCCACGAACCATCGAAGATTTGTTGTGATACGCTGAATCCGAAGTCGGCATTGTAGTCCTGACCAAATTTTACAGGAATGTAAGTACCAGGGTCTCCTCCAAAAAATTCACCGGGAATTAGAGAAACCGGCAGATTCAGAAATGCGTTGTAATTAGCTGTTCCCGATACCTGTGGCAATCCGGTTGTAATGGTTTCCCACACCTGTTTTTGGGCGATTGTCACATCTTGTTTCGTATTGAACAAAACATACGAGTTTTGCATGGCATATTGTGTGGCCTGGTCGAGCGAAAACCCGGTGTTTTCTTCCTCCTGAGCTTTCAGCGACAGTCCCACAACTGACAAGAATAAAAACAAGATGATTTGTTTAATTTGTTTCTTCATACTGAACTTTGTTAAGCTGTTTTTTATAATATTTTATTCCTTTCTCGGTACAAATAGCATTCATGTGGTAGTCCATCATGCTATCGAAAAATGCGAGCGAGTTTACTTCGTACTCTTCAAAAATTCCATAATCCGGATTCATGGTGTACAACATTCTTCCCACCTGTAGTTTGGCAATCAGGTACGGATCAAGATCGGTGCGATACAGGTCTTGCGTCATTCCCAGTTTCAGGTTATCGATGGTACTGGTAAAAATGCGCTCGCGTTTTACCTCATTAATCTTTTTATACAATCCGGGATAATATTTTTTTAGGTCCTTCTCAATGCCATTGTTGTAGAACTTAAAAATGAATGCCATATGCTTGCGAATGAGTAGAATACTATCGATGGCATTTGTATCATCCAACTCCTTAAAAGTTTTTCCACTTTCTTCAATATAGAACTCGATAACCTGGTTTACCAAATCTTCTTTATCGGTAAAATATTGGTAAAGTGTTTTTTTCGATATCCCGAATTCGGCTGCCACGGTGTCCATGGTAACCGCACGTATGCCTTTCTTAAAATAAAGATGGCCCACGTTTTCTATAATGTATTTCTTCTTTTCTTCCACGCGGCAAAAGTATGCTTATTTTCTCAGGAAACTTTAGTCGTGTAAAAAGTTTTTCCACGACAGTGCGTTTAAACTTCCCAGTTCTATAGCCTTTTAAATCGTATAATAGTTACACAAAACTATTCGATTTGAAAAAGTTTCCGTGGTTTTAATCGGTGAATGGCGAATATTTACCAATAAACGCCGATTATGCTATTGTGGAAAAAGAAAGGTTTTGGCGATGATAAGATCCTGGGGCCAGGTAATTTTAATGTTTTCGCGGTTGCCATTAACAAGATGAATTTTATGTCCGGCGTTTTCAAGTACGGAAGCATCGTCGGTAAAATTTTCGTGTTGAGCCTTTTGGTAGGCTTCCTTTATGGTTTGTACATCAAAAGTTTGTGGTGTTTGTACCAAAAAATATTTACTTCGGTCAACCGATTTATTGCCATGTTCATCCGAATAACGAATCGACTCTGCCGGAGGAACAACCGGTAAGGCGTTACCCGATTTTTTGGCTTCCGAAAAACAGTGCTCAATGGTTTCCTTTGTAACAAGCGGACGAACGCCATCGTGGATAAAAACAATGCCATCGTCAACAATTTGTGCGAGCCCGTTTTTTACCGATTGAAAACGATTTTCGCCGCCAAAAGCAAGTTTGTACGATGTTGCGAAAGCATGTTCTTTGCAAAGTTTCTTCCAGTGTTCAAGCTGTGTTTCGGGTAAAACCAGTACAAATTCAATGTTGGGGTCAAAACGTAAAAAGGCTTCAAAAGTGTACATCAAAACGGGCTTCCCTTCGATTTCGAGAAACTGTTTCGGAACGGAAGCCCCCATTCGGTTTCCGCTGCCGCCCGCAACAATTAAGGCAAACTTTTTTAGCATCAATTCTGTTTTTTGTTTACATTGAAAGCTAAAATAGTGCAAAATATTCTACTATGGAGAAAGTTCTTGGATTTTTAAAGCAGCTGGAGGAAAACAACAATCGCGAGTGGTTTAACGATAACCGAAAATGGTACGATGAAAGCAGAGAAAAGCTGCTTTTTCTTACCGATGTGCTGATTAATGAGATTGGTGAGTTCGATCCGGCGGTGAGGGGTTTACAACCCAAAGATTGTGTTTTTAGAATCTTCCGCGATGTGCGGTTCTCAAAAGATAAACGCCCGTACAAAACCAATTTTGGCAGTTTTATTTGTAAAGGAGGCCGGAAAAGTATGAATCCGGGTTATTATTTTCATATTGAGCCCGGTGCTTGTTTTATTGCCGGCGGAGTATATATGCCACCGGCACCGGTGCTAAAATCGATAAGGAATTATGTGGCTGACCATGCCGAGGAATTTCTGGAAATTACCAATGAACCCGAATTTAAAAAACAGTTTCAGGAAATGTATGACGATAAATTAAAGCTGGCTCCAAAGGGTTTTCCGAAAGATCATGAGCACATTGATTTGCTGAAATACAAATCGTATATTTATTCAAAACCGCTGGAAGATAAGGTAGTTACCAGCGATAGTTACATTAAAAAAGTGGTGCAGCTTTACGAACAACTTTATCCGGTTAACGTATTTTTATACGAAGCCCTGGCCTAAAAATTATTTTTATTGTTTCTTAATAAAAGTTCGTAGGGTTACTTTTTACAGCTCTAAAGAATATTATAATATAAGACCCTTATTTTTTATCTTCCCGATTTCAATGAAATGCCCCGGTTGTTCTGACCGGGGTTCTTTTATTTATAACCATTCAATACAGAGGTGGTTAGCCGCATTTTTTGTTTTTCAGATTGGAAAGAATAATTACTTTTGCTGCCATTAAATATCAAATTCTTATAATTTAACGACTATGAAAAAAGTACTACTTGCAATGGCTTTTGTTGCATTTATGTTTTCTGTTAATGCCCAAAATGTACAGTTACACTACGATTTCGGCGAAGGCCGCAAAATGTTGACCTCAACAGTAGAAATGTTCCGTCCCGATGCTTACGGTTCGACATTCTTTTTCATCGACATGGATTATGGTGCTGATGGAACAGGAATCGACAATGGTATTTCGTTGGCTTACTGGGAAATTGCACGTGCTTTTAAATGGAACGAAACTCAGAAGTTTATGCCACGTGTTGAATACAATGGCGGAACAATGAGCATTGGCGGTGGAGTTTGGATTCCTATTGAAAACTGCTGGTTGGCCGGTGTGGAACGTACCTGGGCTTCGGCTGATTTCTCTAAAATTCTGACTTTGCAAGCCAACTACAAGTACATTAAAGACAAAGAAGATGCAGCTTTTCAGTTAACAGCTGTATGGACAGTACAAATGGCAGAAGGTAAATTTACTTTCACAGGTTTTGCTGATTTCTGGAAAGAAGAAATGTTCTGGGGAACTGACTACCGTTTCTTAACTGAGCCTCAATTGTGGTACAACCCATGTAAAAACTTCTCGTTTGGTACTGAAATAGAGTTGAGCAACAACTTCGTTGGTGACGAGTTTGCTGTGAAGCCAACGCTGGCAGTTAAATACACCTTCTAAAACCTGAATTATGATCGATAAATATTTTAATATCAGCGGCCGTGGTTCTTCTTTCAAAAAGGAGATCATTGGTGGGGCAACCACCTTTTTAACTATGGCCTACATCATTTTTGTAAACCCATCGATTTTGGGCGATGCAGGAATGGATAGAAATGCACTGATCACAGTTACAATTGTAGCCTCTCTTATTGGTACGCTTTTGGCCGGTGTTTGGGCAAAAGTACCTTATGCAATGGCTCCCGGAATGGGATTGAATGCCTTTTTTACCTACACGCTGGTGTTGGGTGCCGGTGTTGACTGGCAAACAGCTCTTGGAGTGGTATTTATTTCAGGTGTAATATTCCTGGCGCTTACCGTTACCGGTATACGAACAAAAATTATTCATACTATTCCGCTTGCACTGCGTTTGGCAACCGGAGCAGGTATTGGATTGTTTATCTCGTTCATCGGTTTTAAAAACATGGGATTGGTAGTGGCTAACCCTGCAACATTTGTTGGTTTAGGCAAATTTACTCCAACTTTGTTAATCGGTTTGGCCGGTTTACTTATAACTGCCATTCTGGAAGTGAAAAAAGTACGTGGCGGAATCTTCTACGGAATTATTATTACTACAATTATTGCAATAGTTGCCGGAGAAGTTCAGGCACCTGAATCGTTTGTTTCGATGCCTCCTTCAATGAGCCCGTTGATGTTGAAACTGGATATCCTTTCGGCACTTAGCCTGGGATTGATTGGTGCGATTTTCTCGTTTATGTTTGTCGATCTTTTTGATTCGGTAGGAACAATTGTTGCCTGTTCGTACGAAGCCGGTTTTGTTGATAAAGATGGTAAAGTAGAAAACGTTGACCGTATTCTTGAAGCTGACGCGGTTGCAACTGTTGCCGGAACATTGCTGGGAACAAGTACAACTACTACATACATTGAATCTGCTTCGGGTATTGCCAACGGCGCCAAAACAGGTTTTGCATCTGTTATTACTGCAGGCTTGTTCTTTTTGGCTTTGTTCTTTGCTCCGCTTATTGGTATTGTACCAGGTTACGCAACGGCACCTGCATTGGTAATTGTTGGAGTGTACATGTTCAAGAATATCAAACAAATTGATTTTGCTGATTTCTCTGAAGCTATTCCTGCATTTCTTACTATTATTTTAATGCCTTTAACTTACAGTATTTCCATCGGTTTGTCGTTTGGATTTATTTCGTACGTGGTACTAAAAGCTGTGGCCGGCAGGTACAAAGAGGTTTCGTGGCTGATGTGGGCTATTGCCGTGTTATCAGTAATAAATCTGTGGTTTGGAGTATAGATATTTCAAATAAAAAATAGTTAAAAGGATTGTCGTATGGCAATCCTTTTTTTGTATTTTTATTTTGTATTGAGGCATTAGCTCAGCCGGTTCAGTCCGTCAGCTGACGGATGACAGGGTAGGGGTCGTTAGTTCAGTTGGTTTAGAACGCATGCTTGACAGGCATGAGGTCGGCAGTTCGAATCTGCCACGACCCACAAAATTTCCAAACATGTATTATACTTACGTTTTATATTCTTCGAAGTATCATAAAATATACATTGGATACTCAAGTGATACTGAAAAGCGGTTACTGTCTCATAATGATGAAAGGAATACAGGGTGGACTAAAAGGTATCAACCATGGCAGATTATTCATATAGAAGGATTTGAGACAAAAAGTGAGGCATTAAAGAGAGAGAAACAACTGAAATCATCCAGAGGGCGTGCTTTTCTTCGTACACTACTGCCGAGTTAGCTCAGTTGGTTTAGTCCGTCAGCTGACGGATGACAGGCATGAGGTCGGTCCGTCAGCTGACGGAAATCTGCCACGACCCACAAAATTTCCAAACATGTATTATACTTACGTTTTATATTCTTCGAAGTATCATAAAATATACATTGGTTATTCAAGTGATCCTGAAAAGCGTTTGCTCTCTCATAACGATGAAAGGAATACGGGTTGGACTAAAAGGTATCAACCTTGGCAGATTATTCATATAGAAGAATTTGAAACAAAGAGTGAGGCATTAAAGAGAGAGAAACAAATGAAATCATCCAGAGGGCGTGCTTTTCTTCGTACACTACTGCCGAGTTAGCTCAGTTGGTTTAGTCCGTCAGCTGACGGATGACAGGGTAGGGGGCACTGGTTCGAATCCAGTATGCCTCACAAAAAAGGAAGCAATCATAACGATGCTTCCTTTTTCTTCATATAATTTGTATTAATCTGTTACGTGATTGGTACTAAAATAAGCCATTTCCCGAACTATTTTTCCGTCGTCGTTAAACGAATGAGAAAGCATTAATGGCATCTCCACTTTTTTATCGTTTTCTTCATCGGTGTACGAATAATTCCACCACGAATAAACTACATAGCCGTTATTTAGTTCGTAAAAAATACAATCGGGATACCCGACCTGCTCAAAGTGAATATCTTTTCTGGTAGCAAAATGGTCAGCAACATCTGCAGCTCTTTCTTCCAGGTTCATAGTTACATCATAGCCTCCGGCCAAACTACTGAAAATGGCATCTTCAGTAAAGAATTCTTTTAAACCTTCTACATCTTCTGCTACATAGGTATTCAGCAATTTTCTTACTGTTGCTATGTGGGGATGGTTGATGTACACCTTCCCGTTTTCGCGGGTTGTTTGCGCATTCCGAATGTCTTCGAAAACATTGTTGTTATAGTATTGAATAAAAGTGGCAATTTTTCCATCATCGTCAAAAGCGTATAAACAGTGCATGTGCAGATCCAGATTTATGCCGGTTTTTTCGTTTGTTCCGGTAAGCAACAGCCAATCCTGAACCCACATTTTTCCGTCTTTATATTCCAAGGCATCGGGATAGGTACCGGGCAAGTCTTCAACTTTAAAATTCACAAAGTTTTTGGTCCAGTAACTTGAGTTTTTACTAAAGTTTTCAGCCGAGGTTTTCCAATCATTACCGTTTCGCACAATTACCACTGAGTCGGCAAAAAAGGTTTTCACTTTTTCGGTGTCGCCATTTTTAACAGCATCCCAAAAGCCTCTTGTTTTGTCTATGGTTTCGTGTTCATTAAACACGGTACCATTTTTCTTTTGAGCGATTGATGTACTTGCAAGGAGGGTTAAGATTAGCAATACAGCAAAATTTTTCATAATGTAATCTTTAGTTAATTGTTTAGAAAAATTCTGGCCATAAATCACTTAACCTAATTGGTAGGTATATACAATTTACGTAATACTTCATTAAAATGAAAATAATTAAAATGGTAATATGCAGAAATTCAGTAAGATAGTGTGATTTTGAGAGCTGCTAATTGATATAGAATCGAGTCAACGTGTTGATATTAAACAACGTAAAAGAAAAAAGGGTCTGAAAATAGGTAATGTAGAATTCATCATTTTCTTTTAAACAAACTCACTTTATCTTGTTAAGCGCTTGAATTTGAAAGGTTGCCAAGTTCGTTTTCTATTTTGTAGTTCAACATTTTCCTTTATTTTTAGCCAGATATTAAATCAACTAAACTATGTTACGAATGAGTAGAATGTACTTTAAGATAATCTCCGCTTTGTTGGTGGTAGGTTTTTTATTTTTAACTCCAGGAACTTACGCCGGGGAGAAAATGCAAAATAATAACTCGTTGAAAGGAAAGAAAGTTCTTTATGTTTACGGTGGTTGGAAAGGTCACGAGCCCATAGAGTCGGTAGATGTATTTGTGCCATGGCTGAAAGCTGAAGGGGCAGAGGTTACGGTGTCGGACAACCTGGATAGTTACCTAGATGAAGAATTAATGGGGGCAGTTGATCTGATTATCCAAACCTGGACGATGGGAACCATCACCAAAGAGCAGGAAAAGGGACTGTTAAAAGCCGTACGAAACGGAGCCGGTTTTTCTGGCTGGCATGGAGGTATAGGCGATTCGTTCCGAAATAACACTGAATACCAGTTTATGGTCGGCGGGCAATGGGTAGCACATCCCGGTGGTGTTATTGATTATTCGGTGAAAATAACCGACAAAAATGATCCGGTAACTAAAGGAATGGATGATTTTAAGATGCATTCGGAGCAGTACTACATGCATATCGATCCGAACGTAAAAGTGTTGGCTACAACAGAGTTCACCGCTGAACATTCGTCGTGGATTGATAAGTCTGTAATGCCGGTGGTTTGGAAAAAATACTATGGTAACGGACGTATATTTTACAGCTCGCTGGGCCACGTGATGACTGATTTTGAAGTGACGGAAGCGCTGGAAATTATGAAACGCGGAATCCGTTGGGCGGCTGAAAGTAAATATGCTCCAAAAGAAAAGTGGGTGAGCCCGGTTTACAAATAAAAAAAATGATTAACCGTGTAAAATACACGTAAGATAAGAAGTTTCACTGTTCTGATTAACAAATTTGTTCTGCCCCCCTATAATCCCCAGAAGGGGGATATTTCCTCCCCTTTAGGGAGGTCAGGAGGGGTTATTAAATTGCATCATTTTGATTTTTTTTCATAAAAAAAACCGTTCCTTTTTCAAAGAACGGTTTTCCAATATTTTTATAAAAACGATTTATCCGTTTAATGCTTCGGCGCCGCTTACAATTTCCAGGATTTCTCCTGTAATGGCTGCCTGGCGTGCTTTGTTATATTCCAGCGTAAGCGAACCGATAAGATCAGTGGCATTGTCGGTTGCCTGATGCATTGCCGTCATTCGGGCGCCGTGCTCGGCAGCATTCGAATCAAGCAAAGCTTTGTAAAACTGAATTTTTAAGGAACGCGGAATCAGTTCCCGTATAATGTGCTCTTTCGATGGTTCGTAAATAAAATTGTAATTACCATCGTCGTTGTCTTCTTCTATTTCAACCGGTAGAAACTGCTCGGCAGCCTGCACCTGTACAGCAGCATTTTTAAACTGGTTGTACACCAACTCAATGCGGTCGTAATGTTTGTCGGCAAACGATTTCATGCATTCTTCGGCAACTCTCGAAACATTTTCAAAAGACAATGCATCGAACAACTCATTTTCGTCGGCCACAACTTTATACCCGCGGTGTTTTAGCTGGCGTGCGCCCTGTTTCCCGATGCACATAAAATCGAGCTTACCCAGTTGCAACTGTTGCTCATATTTTGTTTTGGCTACTTCAACCGCTTTTTTGGTGATATTGCTGTTAAAACCTCCGCACAAACCGCGGTTTGATGATACCAGAATCAGAAGCACTTTTTTAGGTTCGCGTGATTGTGTGTAAACCGAATCTTCAACGTTTTCGAGGCTGGCACTCAGCGAAGTTAGTATCTCGTGTAGCTTTTCGGCATACGGTCTGATTTGCATAATAGCATCCTGCGCTTTTTTTAACTTGGCAGCCGAAACCATTTTCATGGCACTGGTTACCTGCCGGGTGGTTTTTACCGATGCTATCCGGGTGCGTATTTCTTTTAATCCAGCCATATCTTGGAATGTTGGAGTATCAGAATATTGGAGTGCTAGAATTCTTCCATTCTAATATTCCAATATTCTAACCTTCTACTATTTATTTATATTTCTCTGCCGTTTCAGCAGCTACTTTTCTAATTGTCTCCTCAATTTCAGGTGTCAGTTTACCGGCTTTTAGTTCATCCAAAACCGGGCGGTGCGACATTTCCATTGTTTCCAGAAAATCAGCTTCAAACTCTTTCACCTTATCAATTGGTACACTACGAAGCAACTCGTTGGTTCCGCAATAGATAATAGCTGCCTGATGCTCAACTTTTACCGGCGAGTACTGTCCCTGTTTCAGGATTTCCACGTTTTTACGTCCCTTATCAAGTACACGCATTGTAGCGGCGTCCAAATCGGAACCGAATTTAGAAAACGCTTCCAGTTCGCGGAACTGTGCCTGGTCGAGTTTTAATGTACCCGAGATCTTTTTCATCGATTTGATCTGTGCACTACCACCAACACGCGATACCGAAATACCCACGTTAATCGCCGGACGAATACCTGAGTTAAACAGGTTCGATTCCAGGAAAATCTGTCCGTCGGTAATTGAAATTACGTTGGTTGGGATATATGCAGAAACGTCACCGGCTTGTGTTTCAATAATAGGAAGTGCGGTTAACGAACCACCACCTTTTACTTTATCTTTTAAACATTCCGGTAAGTCGTTCATGTTTTTTGCAATCTCATCCGATTCGATGATTTTTGCCGCACGTTCCAACAGGCGCGAGTGCAAATAGAAAACGTCACCCGGATAAGCTTCACGGCCCGGTGGACGACGAAGCAACAGCGACACCTCGCGATACGAAACGGCTTGTTTCGAAAGGTCATCGTAAATGATCAATGCATGACGGCCGGTATCGCGGAAATATTCTCCGATAGCAGCACCTGCATACGGAGCATAAAACTGCAATGCTGCCGGATCTGATGCAGTTGCCATAACAATTATCGAGTAGGCCATTGCACCTGCTTTTTCAAGTGTTGCTGCAATGTTTGCAACGGTAGATCCTTTCTGACCTACTGCCACATAGATACAGTATACCGGATTTCCCTGTTCGTAGAATTCACGTTGGTTAATAATGGTATCGATGGCTACTGCTGTTTTTCCTGTCTGACGGTCGCCAATAATCAACTCACGCTGACCACGGCCGATTGGAATCATGGCATCAACCGCTTTCAATCCTGTTTGCAGCGGTTCTTTTACCGGCTGACGGAAAATTACACCCGGTGCTTTCCTTTCCAAAGGCATTTCGAAAAGCTCACCTGTAATAGCACCTTTACCGTCAATGGCCTCACCAATGGTATTTACCACACGACCAAGCAGGCCTTCGCCAACATTAATCGATGCAATACGACGTGTACGTTTTACTGTATCGCCTTCTTTAATTTGTTCTGTAGGACCTAAAAGTACAGCCCCAACATTATCTTCTTCAAGGTTCAATACAATGCCTTTCATTCCGTTTTCGAATTCGATCATCTCATTCGATTCCACGTTCGAAAGTCCATAAATACGTGCAATGCCGTCGCCAACTTGCAGAACGGTACCAACTTCTTCCAGTTCGGCTACCGATTTAAATCCTTCGAGTTGTTGCTTTAGAATTTCAGATACTTCAGCAGGTTTTATATTAGCCATGTTCTATTATTTTTTGCTTGTCGCTATCGTTTATAATTCGGTTTCTAACAAGGTTTGTTTAACCTTGCGTAATTGGGTTGCCACGCTGGCATCATACTGTTTATCATCAAGGCGTAATACCAGACCTCCAAGAATTTCGGGATTTACCTGAGCCGCCAGTTCAATGGTTGCATTCAGTTCTTTTCCCAGCAGTGTTTCCACCTTTTTAAGTGTTGAGGCATCAACCTCGGTAGCTGTTGTAAGAACCGCCGATTTAATGTTGAGGTCTTTTCGGGTAAGATCGAGAAAATTGCGGCAGATGCCCGGAATGTGAACTTCGCGTTTGTTTTGAACTATCAGCAGTAAAAAGTTGAGACTGATCTCTTCAATTTTGCCTTCGAAGATACTTTTTACCAAGGCAGCCTTTTTTGATGATTTTACGATGGGGCTTTCCAGCAAAAGAATAAAATCTTTTGATGATTTGCAGACATCCATAACCAGTTGGATATCGGTTTTTAGCTTATCGAGCAGGTTTTTCTCTTTGGCTGTTGAAAAGAAAGCTTTGGCGTATCGTACAGTAATTGTGCTCTGGTCCATACTTAATTCAGCTTGATGTCGTCGATTAATCCGTCAACCATTTTTTCCTGTTCGGCCTTGTTGCTTAACTCTTTGCGAATTACTTTTTCGGCAATACTTACCGAAAGTTCGGCCACTTGTTTTTTAATATCGTTTATGGCAGCAGTTTTTTCGGCTTCGATTTGCTGACGTGCCTGAGCAATGCTTTTTTGCGCTTCTTCGCCGGCTTTTTCTTTGGCTTCGGCAACAATTTTATCTTTTAACTCCTTGGCCTCTTTCAGGATCGCTTCTTTTTCGCGGCGTGCTTCAGCAATAATTTTTTCATTATCGGCTTTTAGCCCGGCTACTTCTTTCTTGGCTTCTTCTGCCGAGTTTAAAGCGGTTGCAATAGAATCTTCACGCTCTTTTAATGCAGTAAGAATTGGTTTCCATGCAAACTTCGTCAACACAAAGAGTACGATTCCAAAAATGATGAGCATCCAAAAAATGGTGCCCGGATTCGGCATTACTAATCCCATGATTTAAAATTTTAATGGGGCAACGGCATCCCGGGCAATCCCCGGGATGGCTGCCAAAGTTTTTTGCTATACAAAAACGATAAGGATACAAACAATAACTGCGAAGAATGCAACACCTTCGATAAGTGCTGCCGACACAATCATGTTCGATCTGATGTCGCCGCTTGCTTCCGGTTGACGGGCAATAGCTTCCATGGCACTGGCACCGATTTTACCGATACCCATACCAGCTCCAATTGCTGCTAAACCTGCACCAATTGCTGCTCCCATTTTTCCAACCGACGCACCGGCGGCCGCTTGTAGCAATACTGTTAAAATAGCTGATAACATAGCTTTTAATTTTAAATATTAATGATGTTCTGAGGTCGCCATTCCGAAATAGAGTGCCGACAACAGAGTAAAAACATACGCTTGAATAAATGATACCAAAACATCGAGCAGCAAAATGAACACCGAGAACAGAATAGATATCGGACTTGCTCCTAATCCTACTGCCGGGCCAAACAGGCTGCCGAATACAAAAATAAGGCTCACAAACACCATCACAATAAGGTGACCCGCCATCATGTTGGCAAAGAGTCGGACCATGAGAACAAATGGTTTAGTAATTACGCCCGAAAGCTCAACGATAGGCATTAAGGGAATCGGGAATTTTAACCACCACGGAACATCCGGGTTGTAAATCTCTTTCCAGTAATGTTTGTTACCATTAATTGTTGTTATTGCAAAAGTGAATAATGCCAGTACCATTGTAACCCCTATATTTCCTGTAACGTTGGCTCCAAATGGCGGAATAGGTATCAATCCCATGAAGTTGTTGATCAGGATAAAAAAGAACAGGGTTAACAGGAACGGCATGAACTTTTCGTATTTGTGTTCGCCAATGGCCGGTTTTGCCACTTCGTCGCGAATAAAAAAGATGATCGGCTCCAAGGCATTTTGTACACCTGTTGGCGCTTTTCCTTTGTTCTTTTTAGCCAAATTAGCTGTTGCAAAAACCAACCACAATAAAATAACTACCGATGCCAAAATACCGGCAATCGTTTTTGTTATTGAAATATCGATGGGTGTTCCAATTTCGTGTCCTGCTGCATCCAGCTCAACCACTTTGCCTTTATATTCTTCGCTTTCCGAAATGCGGAACCCGTTGTAGGCGCTGTGTCCGTGGTGAAATTTCGACGACATAAACACATGAAACGCTTTTCCATCGTGTAATTCCGGTTGTTTGCTGTATAATACAATCGGTAACGGAATGCTGATTGGTGTCCCCTTCCAATCTGTAATGTGCCAGTCGTACGAATCTGACACGTGATCGATCACAAATTCTCCGGCGTTAAATCCTTCTTCAGCGTGTGCGTCTGAAGCATGGTCTTCGTTTTCTTCTGAATGACTTTCTGTTGCGTGTGTCTCTTCTTCTTCGTGCCCGTGTTGAGCCTGAAGCTGGCCATAACCTAATAATGAAACGGCAAACAGTATAATGACGGCTTTGGTAAGCTTAAGCATGGTTAATTCAGTTTTTTCTTTGTTTTAACTTGTCTTGTAAAAACACTTTAAACAAACGCTTCTCGATAAGAATTTTGTCAGGTTGTTAAAACGAATATTCCGTTCTAAGGTTCACAAATTTATAAGATTTTTTGGACCGTGAATGGAATTTGGCATTTTTCATTTGAGAATTAACCATGTTTAAAAACCTGTTTTTGTGTGAGGAAGGGAAGCGATGGAGCCTTATTTTCTTTCAGCCGACTTAGTTGCCTTTGTAATCTCGGTTACTTCAAAAAAAGTGTAAATCAGGTATAGCAGCATTAAACAAATAACAAACGGGAGGGCATTTTCTTTATCAACAGCAATATATACAACGGCTACCACCGAGTATAGAACGAGTTTGAAAAATGTAACGAGCATATTGCTGCGGGTAAATTTGCCGATATCTTTTTTTGCCATTTTAAGCTGATAGGAATGAATACCCATTGTAGCCAGATAAAAGAAAAGTAACAGAAAAGGAAATACCGGCAGGTAGTATTCGGGGAATGCCAGCGAAAATACCAGCCAGCCAATTAAGGCAATAGCCAGAGATATTCCGGTAAGTTTTACGATGAAAGCCTTCATTTACTTTTTCGTTTTTTTCGATTTATTATCCGGTTTCAACAGGTTTTTTACACCATAAATAATCGATGCAATTACACCAAATAGTACCAGTGCAAGTGTAAAACCTTTAAATTCGTTATCCATCCATTGGTCGATTTTATAGCCCAGAAAAGTAAAACCTCCGATAATGGCCATCATTTCGAACCCCAGGCTGGAGTAACGAATAAACGAATTAGTTTTTTTCGTTGTATAAGGTTTTTTCCTTTGCATCTTCTTTTGCAGGGGCACTGGCTGCTCCCATGGCGCAGGTTCCAGTAAAAGTTGCACCGGGTTCAACGGCCAGTTTTCCGGCCACAATATCGCCTTCAATTTTTGCCGAGGCTTTCATGTTCAAAAGCTCATCAACATAAACTTTACCTTTTATAAAACCGGCAATCTCAACGTTATTGCATTTTACCTTGCCATCGATTTTGCCTTTTGGGCCGATAACAACCCGGCCTTTTGCTTCCAGGTTTCCAACCAGTTGTCCATCAATGCGAATATCGCTACTTGCCGAAATATCGCCTTTAATGAGTGTACCTTCGCCTAAAATGTTAATCGCCTGATCGGGGGTTTCGCCAAACGTTCTTGTGTTTTGTTTTGCCATGGTTTAAATCTTCTTAACTGTCCTTATTAATTGGGTGCCTGAATATACAATAAAATGCATCTTCAGCAAAAAAATATTCATTTTGAGTCCCACAAACAGAACGGCAAAATTTAACTTCTATTGTTAGCTTCTATTCCGAATCGTACGCCCATTTTAGATAGGTGCTTCCCCATGTAAATCCGGCACCAAACGCGGCGAGAATAATGTTGTCGCCTTTTTTTAGTTGTTTTTCGTAATCCCACAAACAAAGCGGAATGGTAGCTGCTGTGGTATTTCCGTATTTGCGGATATTGATCATTACCTGCTTTTTGCTAATCCCCATTCGGCGGGCGGTAGCCTCAATAATGCGCATGTTTGCCTGGTGTGGAACAAGCCACGCAACATCTTCAGAGCTGATGTTGTGTTTTTCCATAATTTCAGCAGCAACATCGGCCATGCTCGATACCGCAGCTTTAAAAACAGCTTGTCCTTCCTGGTATAAATAGTGTTCTTTATTTTTTACAGTTTCTTCGGAGGCCGGTTTTAACGATCCGCCTGCTTTGATATGCAGGTGATGACGTCCTAAACCATCAACACGGTTAATGTAGTCGATAACACCAACATCTTCGGTGCTTGGTTCAACCAAAACGGCTGCAGCGCCATCGCCAAAAAGCGGGCAGGTGGTGCGATCTTCGTAGTTAATAATCGACGACATTTTTTCGGCGGCAACTATAACTACCTTTTTGTAGCGCCCCGATTCGATAAATTGTGTTGCAGTTGACAGAGAAAAAATAAATCCTGAGCAAGCAGCATTCAAGTCGAAACTCCAGGCGTTATGAATATTTGTTTTGTGAGCAATAATATTGGCTGTTGCCGGAAGGTTCATGTCGGGCGTGATGGTTGCGCAAATCAACATGTCGACTTCTTCGGGCGATGTGCCGGTTTTTTCCAGCAAATTCTCCACTGCACGAGCCCCCATGTCGCTGGTTGCTTTTCCTTCTTCCTTTAAAATCCTTCGCTCCTTAATCCCGATTCGTTGCATGATCCACTCGTCCGAGGTATCAACCATCTTGCTGATTTCCTCGTTTGTTAACCGGTATTCCGGGAGGTAGGCTCCAACTCCTGTAATTGCTGCCCTTATGTTAGCCATTATTCAAATACTAATTTTTGTTTACTGAAAATAAAATTCTGGTCTTTTTTTACCGGGGATAAATGTAGAGCGATTTACAGGAGACAGCAAAGAAATGCCAACAGATGTGGTGTGCAGAGGTGAAAAAATGTTCTTTATGGCTGAACAATTTATAACATTGTTCGAAAAATCAGAAAATAGGAAATGCGATCAGGGGGGCACAAAAAATCCATCTTCGGAACTTACCAAAGATGGATTTTTGTTAGTTAAATCCGGAACTTCCGGATGCTTATTTAACTATAATGCAATTTCTTTTTCAATTACTTGTTTACCTCTGTAGTAACCACATTCAGGACATACTGTGTGGTATTTAACAGTTGTTCCACAGTTTGAGCAAGTAGCCAGAGTAGGGGCAACTGCTTTGTAATGGGTACGTCTTTTATCCCTTCTAGCTTTCGATGTTTTATGCTTTGGATGTGCCATTGTTATGTATTTTTAATTATTATTCTTTAAGTTTTTTAATGCAGCCCAGCGCGGATCAATTTCTTCTTCTTCATCATCCTCCGCATCGAACTGTGTAATATTATTTAATCTGTCAATCATTTCCTGGTTACAGCCGTTTTCTCCGCTTTCATCCGGATGAACATGCCGCAACGGAATACTCAGTGTAACGTATTCGTAAATGATTTGAGCCAGGTTGATGGCGTGTTCTTCGGGTAAAACCCAGATAACATTGTCGCCGTCTTCAAACTCATCTTCTTCACCAAATTTTACAAATAATTCGGTTTCTAAAGACACGTCTTGCTGATAACTGTCGAGGCAGCGGTCGCATACAAGCTCCAACCATCCTTCAAGTGCAAAACTTAGTTTCAGAAATGCACTTCGTTTTTCAAGTTCAACTTTTACGCTAATTTCCCCGTTGTCAACCAGACTCTCCTCAAAATGTACAAAGAACTTATCGTTCACCTCAAATTGGTAATCGTGCAGGCCTTCTTTAAGGCCTTTAAACTCAATATTATATTTGCTCTTCCAGCTCACGATTCCAAAAAAGTGGATGCAAAAGTATAAATTTTTTATTAACAGTTAAAGAAAACCTTGAAATATTTCAAAATTCTTTCCAAATCAAAACAGTTAAACCTGAGCCGTTTGCATTAGTGCTAAGTTCGGCGATCGAACACAATAGAATTGCTCGTTATTGTTTTGATTTTATTTGTACAGAACAATTCGGAATGTGGTTCCTTTTCCCATTTCTGACGATTTGATGAAAATTTTGCCTTTGTGGTATATTTCAACAATTCGTTTTGCCAGGGAAAGGCCTAAACCCCAGCCGCGTTTTTTGGTTGAAAAGCCGGGATGGAAAATCGATTTCTGATGATTTTTAGAAATACCGCAGCCGGTGTCGGTAAGGTCAATATTTACCTGCTTTTCTTTTTCTTTTACCTGAATGGTTATGGTGCCGTGATTGCTCATTGCATCGATGGCATTTTTGCATAAATTCTCAATAACCCACGAGAACAGAGCCGCATTCAATGGGGTTTCAATATAAGCGTTGGTGTCGTAATTCAGCTCAAATTTCACCTTATCCGACGAACGTCGTTTCAGGTACGAAACGGCCGAATTTAGTACTTCGATGAGGTTAACGCGCAGCAATTCCGGTTTTGATCCGATCTTGGAAAAACGTTCGGTAATACGTTCCAGGCGCGAAGTATCCTGCTCCAGCTCTTTAATCAGATTGGGATCAACATCTTTCAGTTTTAGCAGTTCAATCCATGCCATTAACGACGATATAGGAGTGCCCAGCTGGTGCGCTGTTTCTTTCGACATGCCCACCCACACCTGGTTTTGCTCGGCACGGTTGGTAGCCACAAATGCAAAATAGGCAACCAGAATAAATATCATTATAACCGCCAGCTGTATAACCGGATACAACTGCAGGTTTCGCAGAATTGTTGATTCGCGGTAGTACAACATCAGTTTATAATCGTCGCCTAAATCGATTGGGATTGGCGCTGCATAATCCTGCATTTTTTTTAGTTCGCGTTGCAGCACTTCTTCTTTTCGGTCTTCGCGGTAGGCAATATTTCGGTCGGTGTTAAAAGTCCCGTCAGGGTTTAATATCAGGATGGGAATAGTTGTGTTTTTCTCGCTAACCGTACCCAGAAACTGGAGATAACGCGTTTGGAGCTGAGCCATTTCGGGCGTGGTGATTTCGATGGTAGCATTATTGATTCCCTTTATCGCATCGGCCCAGATTTCAACCTTGTTGCGTTCTTCGTTGGCCATTTTTTTGGTTAGCCAGTTGGTGTATAGCATTGATGCTACTCCGATAAGAACAGCAAAGATGAGCAGTAAAATTTTTCCCCGTCGTCGTTTAAGATAAATGTCCAATGCAAATGGTTTTTAAGTACATTCTTCAGAACGACTTAAAGATAAAAATATTATACCGATAAACGGATTGCCGAAATAAAGGGGCAATCGAAATTTTGAATATTATTGTGACCGGCTATTTAAACGATTTTTGTTTTACCAACTAATTGTTTTGCAGTAATAACAATACCTTGAGTATCGATACCGCATTCCCGGTAAAGTTCCTCGGGAGTTCCGTGTTCGATAAACTGATCAGGAATTCCCAGTATTTTTATTTTATTGGTGAAACCGTTTTCGGCCATAAATTCAAGAATCGCACTTCCAAATCCGCCCTGAATGCTGCCGTCTTCGATGGTTACAATCTGATCGAAATTCTCCATGATTTCTGTAAGCATCTCAGTATCGAGCGGTTTTACAAAACGCATATCGTAGTGTGCAGCCGAAATATCGTTGCTGGCCAGTAATTTTACTGCCCGTTGTGCAAAGATTCCGGTTTTTCCTATCGACAATAAAGCAATGTCGCTGCCATCATTTAATTTCCGGCCTTTACCAATTTCAATTTTTTCAAATTCCTTTTGCCAGTCGGTAGTTATGCCACAACCACGTGGGTAACGTATTGAAAATGGCTGGTTAATCTCATCCAACTGCGCAGTGTACATCAGGTTGCGCAGTTCAATTTCGTCCATTGGTGCCGATACAATCATATTCGGGACCGAACGCATATAAGCAATATCAAAAACGCCATGGTGTGTAGGCCCGTCTTCACCTACCAGTCCTCCGCGGTCGAGACAGAAAATTACGGGTAATTTCTGAATGGCCACATCGTGTATCACCTGGTCGTAGGCGCGTTGCATAAACGTTGAGTAGATATTACAGAACGGAACCATACCTTGCGCGGCAAGCCCTGCCGAAAAAGTTACGGCGTGTTGTTCGGCAATTCCCACATCAAAAGCACGACCCGGCATTTGTTCTATCATTTTATTCATAGAGCAACCGGTAGGCATGGCAGGAGTTATCCCCACAATTTTCTCGTTTTTCTCTGCCAGCTCAACCAAAGTGTCTCCAAATACATTTTGGAATTTTGGTGCTTGATCAATTTTGCAATCGCACTTGTATATTTCGCCGGTTTCCTTATCGAAAATACCCGGCGCGTGCCATTTGGTTTGATGAATCTCGGCCTGTTTAAAACCTTTACCTTTTTGGGTGATTACATGCAAGAGTTTTGGCCCCGGAATATCTTTCAGGTCGTTTAATGCATTGGTTAAATACCGCACATCGTGTCCGTCAATCGGGCCGAAATACCTGAAGTTGAAAGCTTCGAAAAGATTGTTCTCTTTAAGGATCATGTTTTTCAGCGCATGCTGGTTTTTCTGGATAAACTTACGTGCTTTCTTTCCAAAACCATCCAGTTTTCCCAGTCCTTCCCAAACATCGTGTTTCATCCGGTTGTAGGTGTCGGACTTCGAAATGTTGAGCAGGTATTTATTTAATCCACCAACACTTGGGTCGATGGCCATATTATTGTCGTTAAGAATAACCAGGATATCGGCATTTTCGCCTCCTGCGTTATTTAATGCTTCAAAAGCCATTCCTCCGGTCATGGCGCCATCGCCAATAACAGCAACTACTTTGCGCTCTTTTTCACCTTTAATTCTGGAGGCAATGGCCATTCCTAATGCAGCTGAAATAGATGTTGACGAGTGACCAACACCAAAAGCATCGTATTCGCTTTCGCTACGTTTTGGGAATCCGCTAAGTCCTTTGTATTTCCGGTTGGTATCGAATTGGTCTCTTCGTCCGGTAAGTATTTTGTGTCCGTAAGCCTGATGGCCTACATCCCACACCAACTGATCGTAAGGCGTATTGTATACGTAATGCAGGGCAACAGTGAGCTCAATAACGCCCAGACTGGCTCCGAAGTGCCCCGGATTGGTTGAAACCACATCGATAATATAATCGCGCAACTCCTGACAAACGTCTTCGAGTTGGTCAACCGGTATTTTTTTTAGATCGTCGGGATTGTTTATTGATTCAAGCAGCTTCCCCTTCGCGTCTTCCATTTTTCCAAAAATTACTGAAACAATAACAACTGTTCTGCTACAGTTTGTTCACTGCAAAAGAAATAAAATTACTTGTAAAAAAGTATGAGATCACTGATGTTATATAAATGAATTGATTTGAGCCAGCCCTTCGAGCGTTAGCATGGGCTCGCAGAATTTAATATTTTTGGTTAACGGAGCGATTACCGCACTAAGTCCTCCGGTAGCTACAACATTAAGCGATTCGCCTACTTCTTTTTCGGTACGTTCTATCATAGAATCAACCAATCCGGTGTAACCGAAAATTATCCCCGACTGAATAGCATGAATGGTGTTTTCGCCCAAAACGGATGGCGGAGGCGCAATATGAATTTGCGGTAATTGTGCAGTTTTCCCGGCAAGAGCGCCAACGGCGGTGCGTAACCCGGGCGCTATGGCAACGCCTAAAATTGCTGAATTTTTACCAATGGTGGTGAACGTTAAAGCAGTCCCAAAATCGATTACCATGGTGTTGTTGCCATATTTTTGATAGGCAGCCGTGGCATTGGCAACCAGATCGGATCCAATTTGGTATGGGTTGAGCACTTTTATGGGTAAGCGATCATAAATATCAGGATTAAGATGGTTAATAACAGCATTGCTGAATAATCCGGATAACATTTCGCGAAACGGATGAACAAGCGAAGGCACCACACTGCTTAAGATTATCCGTGATATTTCGGTGCGGCAGATCTTTCCTGCAGTTAACAGTGAGCGGAAAATAACCTCATATTCGTCGGCTGTTTTCAGTTGATCGGTTTGAATGCGCCAGTGGTTTAGCCATTCTTTATCTTTGTATATTCCAAAAACAATGTTTGTGTTTCCTATGTCGATTGCCAGTAACATAATTCGTGTATTAATTTTTCAAAAGTACCTTTTTCTGCTGTCAGTTGCGAATGATTAAGGGTTTTTTGAGCATTTCGGTCCTGTTGTTTTCTAAATAAATTAATGTTATTTTTAGTGCAGCACTAACACTATTTCTAAAATTATGCAAGAGACAAAAAATCCTTTAATTTTTCTGATCGAAGACAGTACCGTTTACAAAGATCTTATTGTCGGTTATTTGCAATCGAACAAGTTTTCGAATCTGAAAGTTTTTAAAAACGGAGATGAATGTCTCAAACAAATACATTTAAAGCCGGATATTATAATTTTAGATTATTCAACCGAAGGTACAAGTGGTTTGGAATTTATGCTTCAGGTAGAGCGCGAATACAGCCATATTGATTTTATCTTTCTGAGTGCGCAAAGTAAAGTGGATACTGCCGTTAAAATTATGAAGTTGGGTGCGGCCGACTACATCATTAAAAACGATCAGGCGCCCCAAAAACTGGTTGAGTCGATAGAGCGACTTAAAGACTCGACAAAACAGGAGAAAAAAAGGTTCAGTTTCAAACTGGGAGTGCTTGTTTTCTTTATTGCATTGTTCCTTATTATAATGATCATCACCTTTGTATCAGTCTTTTTCGATGTGGGTTTGTGATGAATAAACGAATTTAGATTTTACCCCCTCATTTATTCCATTACTCGTTCACGTTAATGCGAAATTGCTCTATTGTGAAATTGTAAAACTGAAAACTGCGACTGTATTAAACACAAAGACTCAAAGACACTAAGAACTGAACCACATTAGGTACATAGGACACAATAGATTTGTTTACTACTGCTTAATTGTTCTATTGATAAATTGCTAAACTGTTCACTGCGACTGGCAACTGAAAACTTTCCTCCCACTTCTGAAATCAACAATCGTTAATCATCATTCGAAATTCATCATTCAATTGCTCTTCATTCACTCAATAACTCATTCGCGATACAGCTAAATTATCCTATTGTCGAATTGTAGAACTGAAAACTGCGACTGTATTAAACACAAAGACTCAAAGACACTAAGAACTGAACCACATTAGGTACATAGGACACAATAGATTTGTTTATTACTGCTAAATTGTTCTATTGATAAACTGTTTACTGCGACTGAAAACTGTAAACTTTCTTCGCCTTTCTGAAATCAACAATCGTTAATCTTCATTCGAAATTCAAAGTTCTGCATTTATTACTCATTCACTCAATAACTCATTCGCGATCTACTGTTAGATTGTTCTATTGTGAATTTGCAAAACTGTTAACTGCGACTGAAAACTGTATACTTTTCTGGTTCTGCAATCTAAAATCGTTAATCATAATTCGAAATTCAAAGTTCTGCATTTATTACTCATTCACTCAATTACTCATTCGCGATCTACTGCTAAATTGTTCTATTGTGAAATTGCAAAACTGTCAACTGCAACTGCCAACTGAAAGCTTTCCTCTTTTTTTTATGTGTTATGTCAGCTCTACGGGATTGAGGTGATGAACATATTTCGAAAAATGTTACCTTTCACGCTTCATCTAAATTTATTGAAAAATGGCAGTTCTTTCAGTATTAAAAGGATACAGTAAAAGTTTCTGGACTTCAAACACTATTGAATTATTTGAGCGTTGGGCGTGGTATGGTTTTTACCTGGCTTTTCCGCTGTTTTTGGTAGGTTCGACCGATACCGGTGCACTTGGTTTTTCGAATGCCGAAAAGGGAGCAATTATGGGAACCAGTTCTGCATTGTTGTACTTTTTACCTGTGATTACCGGAGCCATTGCCGACAAAGTAGGATATAAGCGAATTTTATTATTGGCCTTTAGCATATATATCACCGGGTTTTTAATGATTAGCAGCTTTAACTCTTATTGGCCCGTTTATTTTGCTTTTATGTGGACCTGTATTGGTGGCGCATTTTTTAAACCAATTATTTCGGCGATGATCGCAAAAACTACCAATGAAAAAACTGCCTCAATTGGTTTTGGTATTTTTTATATGATGATAAATATTGGTGGATTTATCGGTCCTTTCATAGCCGGAGCGTTGTTAAAATTAAGTTGGTCGTGGGTATTTTACATGTCAGTAGCCGCCATTGGAGTAAATGTATTGCTCACTCTTTTTATGTTTCGCGAACCCGGAGTTGAAAAGGATGGTAAATCATTGTTACAAAATATTGCACAAGCGTTTAAAAATATTTGGATCACACTTCAGAATTGGAAATATGTGCTTTTCCTGGTGATCATGATCTTATTCTGGACAGCTTTTAACCAGTTGTATTATTCGTTTCCAATATTTGTAGATCAGTGGATTGATACAACTTCGGTTTATAACGGATTACATGCGGTATGGCCCTGGCTGGCCGAAACAATTGGTGAAAACGGAACGATCAGTGCCGTATCGATGACAAGTATGGATTCCTTTTTTATTATTGTATTTCAGCTAATGGTTTCAGCATTTGTTATGCGCTTCCGCCCGCTGGCTGCCATGATGGGGGGGATTCTTGTTCTTGCCGGAGGTATTGGGTTGATGTTCTCAACACAAAGTGGCTGGTTAATTTTGTTGGGTGTTTTAATTTTTGCACTTGGCGAAATGGGAAGCTCTCCAAAGTTTACCGAATACGTGGGTAAAATTGCCCCGGCCGATCAAAAAGCTTTGTATATGGGAACTTCGTTTTTGCCTATAGCCGCAGCCCATAAATTGGCGGGTTGGCTTTCCGGTGATTTTTACGAAGGTATTGCCGATAAATATTTCCTGTTGCAAAAAGAAGTAGTTGATCGTGGAATTCAGTTTCCATCAGAATATTCAACCGAATTTACTAAAAACGACTTTTTTGCCCAGGCAGCCGATAAAATGAATATGACACAAGTGGAACTAACCAATTATTTGTGGCAGAATTACCAACCTTCAAATATTTGGATGGCTTTCTCAGGTATAGCAGTTTCAGCGGTTATTTTCTTGTGGTTGTATGATCGATTTGTAATGGGAGGGAAGTAAAACGTTTGCAGTGATCAGTCGCAGTTTTCAGTTTCTGTTGAAAATTGAATATTGGGGATTCCATATTGGATATTTTGATGCTGGATGCCGGATATTTGATTCTTGATACTCGTAGCTTAAAAATTGATTATTCTACTTTGGAAATTTTTACTTAGTTGAACCTAATATCCAATAATCAATTTTCAATTTAGAATATTCAGCTTGTTTTTCATGGGAATTGAATATTGAGAATTCTACATTGATGATTCTTTTAAAATAAACCGCCAGGGTATACTTATCCAGGGTTCGCCTGCATAGTCGATTCCAACACGGGGAGCGGTTATGAATTGGGGATTTTCTCGTGCATCTTCAACCCATATTCTTTCTGAGGTAGCAAGGTTTTCACCATAAAAACTTTTGTCGAGCAGCAGTGCGCGGCCCACTCTGCCCGGTCCTGAAATGCCTTCCACTCCACGAATTAAAACGGCAGAAGAGTCTCCCACCTCGCCGGTGACAAAGTTTAGCATCCAGTACATTCCGTATATCAGGTAAACGTATACCAATCCGCCTTCGTCAAACATCACTTTGGTACGAGGCGTTAAGCCTTTATTTGCATGGCAGGCTTTGTCTTCACCTCCGCGATAGGCTTCGGTTTCAGTAATTTTAAATTTATGTATTGTGCCATCGTCAAATCGTCGTACCAATAATTTTCCGAGTAACTCGGGTGCCACCTGGGTTACATCGCGTAGGAAGAAAGAATTTGGTATTCGACTTGAATCTGTTCTCATATTTTATCGCTAACTGACCGGGAATATGCGAAATAAAAATCTAATGACTAATTCTGGCACTAAAATTATACTTTTATAGTTTATTAAAAACAAGCTAAGCGGTATGCAAACCATCCACATGACGGACATTTACGGGCAATACCTCACCATGAAGGCGGAGATTGACAATGCCATTCAGGAGGTAATTAAATCTACCCGGTTTATTAAAAGTGGGAAGGTGCTTGATTTTGAAGCGAAGGTGGCCGAATATCTGAATACCAATGTAATTACGTGTGGGAATGGGACTGATGCACTTCGGCTGGCGTTTATGGCCCTGGATCTAAAACCGGGAGACGAGGTAATTACTACTGCTTTTTCGTTTGTGTCAACCGTTGAAGTTTTGGTTTTGATGGGGCTAAAACCTGTTTTTGTAGATGTTTATCCGGATACATTTAATCTGGATGTAGCGCAAATTGAGACCGTCATTACGCCAAAAACAAAAGCGATTTTGCCGGTACATCTTTTTGGACAATGTGCCAATATGGAAGCAGTAGTAAACATTGCAAAAAAACATGATTTGTATGTAGTTGAAGATGCTTGCCAGGCATTTGGGACGGATTATCTGTTCTCTGACGGTACAAAAAAGAAAGCCGGAACAATCGGACACGTAGGCTGTAATTCATTCTTCCCGTCAAAAAATCTGGGAGCATTTGGCGATGGTGGTGCTGTTTTTTCGAGCGATATAAAACTGGCCGACACAATTCGCTCTATTGCCAATCACGGAATGAAGGCTAAATATGAATACGAACGTATTGGAATAAATTCAAGGCTCGATAGTATACAGGCAGCAATTCTTGAGGTAAAACTAAAGTACATCGATAAGCATATAGATGCCAGACAAACGGCTGCACGGTTTTATGATGAGCATTTGAATAATTTGAACGGGCTGAAAATTCCTGCGCGAACAGAATATAGCACGCATACTTTTCATCAGTATACCATTCAATCTGAGCGGCGCGACGAGTTAAAAACCTATCTGGAAAGCCATGGGATTCCTTCGATGGTATATTACCCAAAAGCATTGCACTTGCAGGAAGCCTATAAAAGTTTGGGGTATAAAGCCGGTGATTTTCCAATCGCTGAACGTATTACTCAAACGGTTTTGTCGCTGCCCATGCATACGGAGCTGGATATCGAACAGATGGAGTACATTGTTAATGCCATAAAAAGTTTCTCGCAAAGTAGTTAAGAAAAAGTACTATGAATAAAGAATATTACGCACACGAAACAGCCATTATTGACGAAGGAGCACAAATTGGTTCCGGAACAAAAATATGGCACTTCTCGCATGTTATGGATTCCGCTCAGATGGGTAAGAACTGTATTCTTGGGCAGAATGTTTTTGTTGGTAACAAGGTAAAGCTGGGCAATAATGTAAAAGTGCAAAACAATGTTTCGGTATATGAAGGAGTAATTTGCGAAGACGATGTTTTTCTCGGCCCTTCAATGGTGTTTACCAATGTTATCAATCCTCGAAGTAGTGTTGAGCGGAAAGATGAATTTAAAACAACACTGGTAAAACGCGGGGCGACAATAGGAGCCAACGCCACCATTATTTGCGGAGTTACTTTGGGCGAATATTGTATGGTTGGCGCCGGTGCTGTTGTAACAAAAGATGTAAAGGCTTTTGCCCTTGTAACCGGGGTCCCTGCCAAACAAACGGGATGGGTAAGCCGCAGCGGAGAAATTTTGGGAGATGATTTAACTTGTCCCAAAACCGGAGAAAAGTATAGTCTTAAAAACGGCAAATTGAAACTTATCGAGAATGAGGAATAAAGAAGCGCTAATTCAAAAGATACACGACACAAAACTCACTGTTGGGGTAATTGGTCTTGGTTATGTTGGGCTGCCGCTGGCGGTCTGTTTTGCTGCAAAAAAGGTGAAGGTTTTGGGTTTCGATACCTCTTCTGGAAGGGTTGAAGCAATAAATTCCGGGAACAATTACATTGCCGATGTAAACGATGAGAAACTTGCTACTTTGGTGCAACAACACCAACTAAGTGCTACATCTGATTTTTCGCTTTTGAGCAAATGCGATGCTTTATTTATTTGTGTTCCTACACCACTCGATAAGTTTAAAAAGCCTGATATGTCCTTTATTGAGCATGTATGCGGGCAAATTGGAGCGAATTTGCAGCCCGGAACATTTATTTGTTTGGAAAGCACAACTTATCCCACTACTACCGAGGAATTTGTACTGCCAATTATTGAAAAAGAATCGGGATTAAAAGAAGGAGAAGATTTCTGGTTGGCTTATTCGCCCGAGCGTGTTGATCCTGGAAACAAGGAATATTCAACGCTGAATACACCAAAAGTGTTGGGTGCAATAAGCAACGATGGGCTGGAAATCGGGAAAGCCATTTATTCGATTGCAGTTGAGGAGATTCATACGGTGAGTTCGCCTCGTATAGCTGAAATGGTAAAAATTCTCGAGAATACCTACCGCCTGGTTAACATAAGTTTGATCAACGAGTTGGCGCTATTGGCCGGGAAAATGAACATTAACATTTGGGAAGTGATTGATGCTGCAGCAACAAAACCATTCGGCTTTCAGCCCTTTTATCCGGGGCCGGGAATAGGTGGGCATTGTATTCCGCTTGATCCTTTTTACCTGGAGCACATTGCCCGGAAATTTAACTTCGATTTGTCGATGATTCATACAGCAGGGCACATCGATTTGCTTATGGCGCACCGAATGACCGTTAAAATAACATCGGCACTCAACCGGCAGAAAAAAGCTATTAACGGCAGCAAAATTCTGTTTTTGGGTGTGGCTTACAAACCGGATATCAATGACGAGCGCGAATCGCCGGCATTAAAAATTATGGAGGAAGTAGAAAACAAAGGAGGAGAGGTGAGTTACCATGATCCTTATATTTCTGCGGTTAGTTTAGGGAGTGGAAGTCGGTTTGAATCGCTTGAAATGGCAGAACCTGTTTTGGCAGCTGCCGACTGTGTGGTTATTACAACCAATCATAAATCATTCGATGCCGATTTTATTGAGAAGAATTCAAAATTGGTCGTCGATCTGCGAAATATGATTAAGGAGGCTTCGGATAAAGTTTATAAATTATAATAAAGTTAACCGCGGAGACGCAGAGTTGCGGAGGTGAAGTTTACAAAAGAATACCTTAGCGCCTTCGCGTCTTAGCGGTGAAATTTTTATATGAAACGATTTGCATTAATAGGAGCTGCAGGATTTGTAGCCGAACGACATATAAGGGCTATTAAAGAAACCGGTAATGAGTTGGTTTGTGCCATGGACACCTTTGATGTAATGGGCCGAATGGACAGCTATTTTCCCGATGCCGAGTTTTTTACTTCGGAGAAAGAACTTGTGCAGTTTCTTCAGCAGTCAAAAGCAAAAGGTGAGCCGGTAGATTACATTAGCATCTGCTCACCCAACTATATTCATATAAAACATATTGAACTGGCCTTAAAAAACGGATGTGATGTGATTTGTGAAAAGCCATTGGTAATTGATTCAAAAGATTTGGAAAAAATTAAAGAATGGGAAGCTGACAGTGGAAAAAGAGTGAACAACGTATTGCAACTGCGTTATCACCCAACCATCCTGAAATTGAAAAAGGATATCGAACAATCGGACAAAGACTTTTTTGATATCGATTTGAAATACATCACTTCGCGGGGCAAGTGGTATTTTAAAAGCTGGAAAGGAGATGTAGAAAAATCCGGTGGAATTGCTACAAACATTGGAATCCATTTTTTCGATATGCTTACCTGGATTTTTGGGAAGGTGCAGAAAAGTAACGTATCGGTTTATGAAGCTACCATAGCATCAGGTGAGCTGATTCTTGAAAAAGCAAAAGTCAACTGGTTTTTAAGTCTGGATGCCAACGACCTGCCTGAAGTTGCAACAAAAGCTGGTAAACGGACTTATCGCTCTATAGAAGTAGATGGTAAGGAAGTGGAGTTTAGCGAAGGGTTTACCGATTTGCATACTGTAACCTATCAGAAAATTCTAACCGGGAATGGTTTTGGGGTTGAGGATGCACGCGAGAGTCTGGATTTAATCGCGCTTATACGAAGCATAAGGTAGTCACAGGTACATTAAACCAGATCTTTTGCACTCAATAAATAATAAGCACAAGTGGAAAAATAGTTCCGAAGTATAGGAATGCCTGCAAGGATTTTATTTTGTTTTCGCGGCTGAAGTTTAAACTTAACTTCGTAGTTGGGATTTATAAAAAACAAAGTCCTGTCAAGTATTTCGAAATCATTTTCTTTTACAATGTTTTCAAACCTTTCAATGGAAATGCCTGTTTCCTTTATTTCTAATAGTTCGTTGATTCTTGATTCTGGTTCGCCAAATAATTTCAAAACTCCTTTGTATAAGGGTATGGGCAATAGGTGAATATACGGCATTTTTGAAAGAATCCGATTCTGACAAATCTGCTGATGTCCTCCGAAGGGATTTTGCCAGGGCGGAAAACCAAAGAAAACGATGGTTTTGGCATGAAAGCAAGATTTGAAATAGGACATAAAATATTCCTGATTAGGGATGTGTTCAATTACGTCGCGAAGAATAATCAGATCAAATTTTCCCAAATCATTCCGGTTGTAAATATTATCGGCAATGAGCGTCAGGTTTGCCCGATTTTTATGTGTCGAATAAAATTCCTGTCCCTTATCGATTTTCCCTTTCGACAGGTCTATACCGGTTACCTTACAGCCCATATCCACAAAAGGAAGAAGGTTGCCTCCCTCGCCACATCCTATTTCCAGAACGGTTGATTCCGTGCCAGGCTGCAGCAGCTCCTTGATATAGGGGATAACGTATTTCCGGGTGGTGTAGGCTTGCTCGTTAAAATACTGCCATTTATCTCTATGTCGTTTCTGCATGTTTTTTGGGTTTGGGTAATAGCCCTCCGTTATTTTTAATGTTTATTGCAAGGAAGGCGAGAGCCAGGATTATAAAAACGATTGAGCTGGCATACGATATTTTAGTTCCTAAGAAGTAGGATTGAGGTTCGAACTTAAACTCAATGGTGTGCTCACCTGCCGGAACCGACATGGCCCTCAATACATAATTAACCCTGAAATAGGGAGCTTTTTCGCCATCAATATAGGCCTCCCATCCTTTGTCGTAATAAATTTCGGAGAATACGGTTAGTTGCTCGGAGCTCGAGTTAAAGGCATATTTCAGGTAATTCGGATCGCTAACCAGCAACTCAATGTTTCCGTTTTTTTGATAGGTTTTGCCCGAAACATATTGTTCAAATCGTTGGTCGATTACTGCTTTATCAGCAGGGTTGATTTCGCTTATTGCATCGATTTCGGCATCGGCGTTTTCAACCACCTCGTAGTTGTTAACAAACCAGGCGTTACCTAATGGTTCCGGATCTTTTACCGGTGCTCCATTCGGGTTTATTATCAGGTATTTGGTATTCAGCATTTTTAGTGCAGGAGTGCTGTTAAACAGCATGCTGACCTGATCGGGAGCCAGGCCATTGTTCAGCATTCTGCTCATAGTCTGAATCTCGGGTGAGATATGGTAATCAATTAATTCCTGGTAACGTTTTAGTTTGGCGGCATGGTATCCGCCAATGGATTTGTGGAAGTACGAGGTTGATGCATCGGTAAACGGATTTACAGTAAGGTTCAGCACTCGGTAGGAAAGCGCTTCATCCTGGTGAATCAACTCATCAGCTTTCGACAGCGTGTACGGATTATTCATTTGGCGTTTAGCCACAAAACTATCGTTGTTCAGGTAGCGTTTGTTGGTGGGCCACATATCTGCCAGTATTAAAACGACCCATAATGCCAGTGCGTATTCAGCTTTTAATTTCTTTTTCCAGAAAGCCCATAAAACACCGGCTGCCAATGCTACAAATATAAAGATTCGGAAAGCATCTTTTTGTACCACCATTTTCCTGTCGGCCTGCAGGGCATCTAAAAGTTGCTCGGGCCATCCGGCTTGCAGGAGACGGGCATCGGAAGCGGCATTAAAATCGCCCGCCAATCCCGGTATCACGGCAAAAACAAGGGCTAAACCACCGGCAATACCAAAAGAGTACAGTAATGCTTTATTAAAAACCTTATCTGAAACTTCGCGTTTATAAACCTTCGAAATAGCCATCACCCCCATAAAAGCCATAGCAAATTGCTGGATAACAATAATGTTTTTTACATCGCGGAACTTGTTGTAAAGCGGGAAATAATCGATCATCAGGTTTGACAGTGAAGGGAAGTATTTCCCCAGCGAGAGCGCGAACGAAACCACTACGGTTGCCACGATCCACCATTTGTCTTTCCCTTTTACTATGAATAAGCCAAACACAAAGAGGAAGCATAAAACAGCGCCAAAATAAAACGGTCCGCCGGCAATGGGTTGGCTGCCCCAATACAAAGGCAGGTTGTTGGCAATACGCAAAGCATTTTGTTTGTTTTGTCCGCGGGCCAGCAAATCATATACCTGAGAGTTTTCTCCCAGGGGCTCGGCCATGCTACCTCCCTTCAGACGAGGGATAAAGGCGGTGAGAGCTTCACCCACATCGTAGCTGTAATCCAGGATATAATCGCGGTCTAATCCATCCGATTTTTTGTGCAAATCGCTGGTTAATTCCGATTTCCCACGGATAGTATCCTTGCTGTACTCATAGATTGGCCACAAAGTTGAAATATTCATTCCAATGGCCAGCACAGCAGCAGCTGCCAATATTCCTGAACTTTTCAGAAAGGGTATGATTGTTTTTTCGCGTACGGCATAAATAAAATATACAATGGCAATAATTAGTACCATTATACCGGCATAGTATGTCATTTGGAGGTGGTTGGCGGCAATCATCCACGAAAGGGCCAGGGTGCTGATAAGTGCTCCGGCCAAACGTTTGTTTTTATAAGCCAGAATAATTCCTGCAATTAATAACGATATATAAGTGATGGTAAGGCTTTTACTATTGTGCCCGGCTTCGAATACCACAAAAAAGAAAGAGGTAAAGCCATAAGCCAGAGCTCCGGCCAGGCTGAGCCAGGGATTTACACCGAGTAAAATTAACATCAGGTAAAACAAACTTAAAAAGAGCAGGTGATAACTCACCGGACGTGGAATTTTTAAAATAACATCGATTATCTTTTTGCTAAGGTTGCCTTTGTAAATGGTAGTAATTAAATAGGTAGGCATACCAGAGAACATTGTGCTGGTCCAGAATGTATTTTCTCCGGTTTCTTTTTTGAAAACAGCAATCTCTTTCGACATCCCTTTGTAATGGATAATGTCAGATTGTTGTACAACTTTACCTTCAAAAACGGGTGCGAAATATATTGCAGAGGTAATAAAAAGTAAAACTACCGGAAGAATGTAACTAACAATTTTTTTATTCATTGAGACGGGCATTTGATTGTAGAGCAAATATAAATAATGATTGGTGATATGCTATAATTCAATAATTAAATATGGAGGATATCTATCTCTTTGTTCTTTTGGGAGCCGCAAAAGTAGTTATAGATTCAACGATATTGTCTGTGTGTTAATTGCTTTCTATTATGCTTTAGACTATTTGAGTATAACAAGAGACCAATGTATTATTAAACACAGATTAACTTGATGTCTTCAGTTAAAGACGATCTAAGTGCTGGTCAGATTAATTATTTTAGTTTTGTGATTACAATTTTAGAGGATGAAAGATTTTGACATGTCTCAGCCACTGGTTTCTGTTCTTATGTGTGTGTATTCTGAACCACTTGAGTGGATTCATCAATCTGTGTCATCAATTTTAAATCAGAGTTATTCAAAATTCGAGTTTATTTTAGTGAATGACGCCCCAAAGCGAACAGATTTAAAAAAGACTTTAGATAATTACAGTACCTGCGATGATCGCATTTGTTTAATTGAGAATAGTAAAAACTTTGGTTTAACTAGAAGTTTAAACACTGGACTTGAGAAATGCAGAGGGAAGTACATCGTCAGGATGGATGCCGATGATATTTCGGGATTAACAAGAGTTGAAGAACAAGTAAAATTTATGGAGCAAAACCCTGAAATTGGAGTATGTGGAACCTGGGCAAAATTATTCGGAGCAAGAAATGGTATCGAGAAAAGAGCTCTTAAGGATGAATCGTTGAAATTCAGTATGGTTTTGCAAAGTCCCTTTATTCATCCATCGGTAATTATCAGAAAGGCAGTGTTGGATACAAACAGAATCAGATATAACGAAAATTACAGATTTGCTCAGGACTACGGTTTGTGGAGTGATTTAATGAAGGTAACAATTTTTGCTAATCTGCCATTGATATTATTGAATTATAGACTCTCGAATCAGCAAATTTCTAATAGAAATCAGGAACAAAAGAAGATAGCATATCAAATACGGCAAGATGTAATAAGGACACTTTATGGGGAGAATATTGAAAAGATAATTTATGGTGGAGAAAAGATTAATTTAAAAACGATTAAAATGGTAAAAGAATCTTTAACGAGATATGACCAAAGAGATGCTCCTTTAATGAACGCTTTATACTTGTCTTTACAGCATTATTCTTTTACTGTTTTTCTGGTATATCTAAGAAACTTGAAATACTTTAATCTTGAAGTTGCTATTAAAATAATTAAGAGAAATTTTATTCATGACAGCAAAAACAGAAGAATTTAAAAACAAAGGTCTCTGCCTTTTGTGTAATTCAAAACTTTCTGATAGAGGTTTTGAAGCGAAGGATTATTTAACCTCAGTAGAAGGTTCGTATCTGTATAAAGAATGTTCTTTCTGTAAAAGCTATATACAAACACCAGTTGTTAGCCAGGCGTTTTTATATCATTGTTATAATTCACAGTCTCTAACATATAAGAAACCAATAGAAAAATCCAGGTCAGTTTTCGTGAAGGTTATTTCTCGTGTTGTCATGCTAATTGATCTGTTGTTTTTATCAAAGAAAAGAAAAAGAACTCTTTTTCTTGAGCCTTCCTTACCTCCGGGTAAAAAAGTGCTTGAGATAGGTTGTTCTTATGGAGAAAAATTGTCAAAACTGAAAGATAGAGGTTATGATGTTACCGGTATTGAATTGGCTGAAGAATCTGTTCAAAAGGCAAAAGAACTTTTTGGTTTGAACATTATAAATAGTGACATTGACTCATGCGATTTTAAGGAGAATCAATTTGATGTGATAATCATGAGAATGGTGTTGGAACATTTAAGAAACCCACAAACGATCATTCGTAAAATTTCTTCATGGCTTCGGGAAGGTGGGGAGTTGTTGATAAGTGTTCCAGCAGCTGAAGGAGCGGAATTTAAAGAAGATATGCGACATAGTTACCTCACTCAAGCTCCATATCACATATTTATACCTACTATGGAAGGATTAAGGGAATTGTTCTCAGATAATTATAAGATTGTTGACTATCAATATCAGTTTGCAATCAACGATCTTGTTAAATCGGCACAATTTCAAAGAAGAGATAGAAGGACATTAAAGAACAGATTATTGGCAAAAAGTGAAGTTGTTGGGTATCTATATGGGCTAGTCAGGCACCTCATGGTTTTAGCTGGAAGGAAAGCGTCAAGGGTTAATATTCGTTTAATAAAATTATGAATAATTATAAACCTTTGGTATCAATTATGATACCTACATATAATCAGGAAACGTATGTTGAACGGGCACTAAAAAGTGCTTTGAGTCAGAACTACGACAATCTTGAAATAGTTGTATCTGATGACTGTTCGAGTGATAATACGGAAAAGATTGTAAAGAAATATCTAAATAATGGGAATATACATTATTTCAGAAATGAGACGAATCTTGGTAGAGTTGAAAATTACCATAAAACATTGTATGAAAGAGCTAAAGGGGACTATGTTCTCAATCTGGATGGAGACGATGAATTAATAGACAATAATTTTATTTCCGATTCAATTGAACTATTGCGAAAATTTGAATCTTTTCCAAATCTTGTAGTCGCTTGTAAAAGAACCAATAATGAAGAAACATTAAAGTACAATTTGCATCAAATAGAGGAAGAATTCCGATCAATAAGCGGAGTAGATTTTGTGTTGGGTTTGTTGTATAAATACAAATTTTCGCATTTGACTACTCTATATTTAAGAGAAAAGGCATTAGATATAAATTTTTATCGTTCCCCAATTATCTCTTCTGATATGGAATCTCTACTAAGATTAGCTTTAGGTGGCAACGTGCTTTTATATAATAAAGTGGTTGGGCAATGGAATTATGTGGGCAATAATGAAAGCCAAACTATAGATATAGATAAGAGTATTCAGAATTTAGACTGGATTAGAAGCGTTGCAAAGAATCTAAAGAAGCATGTCTCTACCTTTGAACTATTGGTTTGGACTATAAAAATGAAATATTTTTATACGAACGGTATTTTTAATCAATTAAAGGTTAATAACACTCAGAAATTCCATATTTGGTCAACACTCTTTAAAAGTGGATTATTCTTTTTTCTTTTTGCTCATCAGGTAGTTTATCTGAAAAAAAGGGTATGGAACTTTCTTAGGTTGTGTATAAATCAAGTATAAGATCAGATATTATTAATTATCAGTACTACTCTTTGATAATGGTGATATATTTCACTACATTGAATTTGGCAGTTCGTTTGTATTATATCGTGTATCATGCGTGAAATAAAAAAATCGTTTTGGGATTTTGTTGTGGTAAGTGGAAGTACAGTGTTGGTAATTCCTTTGATGTTAGTTTCTGAGGTGATCCAGGCTCGTTACCTTGGAGTAACTAATTATGGTAAAGTAACCTTGTTTTACAGTGCTATATCGCTTTTGTTTTTGGTTTCGATTAGCTGGCTAAGAATGAGCTTGGTGAGGTTTGGGAAAGAGGAAATGATAAGCGAAGGACATTTGCGAAAATCAACATCCAGTTATTTTATTTTAGCATTTTTTAGTATGGCCATTGGCTTGGTTCCTTTTTATTTGTTTCGGGAATGGATTCTGAATTTCTTGGAGGTGAAGCATCCAAATGCATTATTAATTATCGTTGTCGGAGTTTGTATTCAAATCTTAAAAACGTACGTTCTTGAAACACTAAAAGCTATTCGTCTAATTAAACTTCAAACACTATTAGAACGATTAGGAATTAAACTCGTAATTGCATTTGCAGTACTATTCCCAGTTGTATTTGCTTTCGATTGGATCTCGGTTGAGTATCTTATTGCGGTTTTTTTGTTAGCCGATTTGTCAATTGTTTTAGTGGGTTTATTCTTTATAAAAAGGAAGTATATAGTTCCGATAGAAATTAACTGGGAACATTTAAGGCTATTATTTTTGTTTTCGATCCCACTGTTTTTTGGAGCTTGGTCAAGCTATGTTGTCAATTACATCGATACCTATACAATTAACTATTATCTGACAATGGAAGATGTTGGGATTTATTCGGCTGCTTATAAGATATTTTTGACATTGAAAAACTTTGTTGGCGGGATTACGGCCATAAGCATACCTCTTATTATTGCATTAAAAACAGAGGGTAAACAAGAGATAATGAGCAAATACATAAAGCGAATTGTTCCTCAGGTAACTTTTTTTGCTTTCCTTCTTGTTACCATAATAATTGTTGGGGCCGATGCGATATTTGCGTTGGTGTATGGGAATGAATTCGCGCCATCTGTAGTTCCTTTTAAAATATTAAGCTCTACTCTCACATTTACGATGTTATCGAGTTTAATTACTGGTTTCTTTTTTGCGTTTGATATGACAAAGATCATCTCAATCTTAGGCGTTTTTTGGGGAGTATTTAATGTTGTTGCTGACTTGATTTTGGTTCGCTACTTTAATATTATCGGACCTGCAATTGCTTCATTTTTTATTTTTTCTTTGGGGCCCGTTGTATTACTGATTATTATCTCTAGAAAATTTGAGATAAAACGTTACCTGTCATTGTTTTATGGTGGCCTAACGGTATTTGTTCTTGTTGTTAACCTTTTGCCGATTGATTATTGGATGAGAATGGTTCTAAGTATAGCTATAGTGGTTTTTGCGGTACTCTTTTCCAGGCAGTTTAATTTGTTCAGGAAGGACGATATTGAAATGTTTAATAATGTATCGTTACCTAATGCCGTAAGACGAATACTAGTTAAAATATTAAGTATAATGAGTATTCGATGAATGTCAATAGTTTGAAAAGTATCAATAAATTATTTCTAACAGCATTTTTATTCGGTTTTTTAATTCAAATTTATTTAAGATTTCATTCGAAATTTGAGTACGATTTAACCTAGAATTGCTTAATACATAATTCATACAGATTTCTGGGGCCCAATCTTTAAGAAGTAAGCCGTCGGTATTAATGGCTGAGGCTATTCCTCCAACTTCCATTCCCAAAGGAACACATCCATATAACATAGCCTCACAAAGCGCATTGGGTAAACCCTCGCTGCGTGAAAACTGAGCATAATACGATGCTTGCTTGTAAAAGTTTATAAGTTCGTGTTGTTCAACAGGAGGAAAAAGAAAGAGGTTTTTCGGTATCGGTTCGAATAAACTTTTTGCAGCTTCCTTAACACCTACAACAATAAATTTGTATTCGGGTAATTTCTCGGCAAGTTCTTTAAAACGGTCAAGCCCTTTTACCATATATCGTTGATAATTTTCCGTTATACTAACTGTAAGAACAATTTTCTCACGAGTTGCATCAAAGTCGAATCTTTCATTTAACTGAAATTGGTAACCGGTATGTATTGTTTTGCTTTTCGCTTTGGGGCAAATTTGTTTTAGTTTTTCTTCTAGTCCTTCAACAACGGGAAGGCATAAAGTTGCATGACGAAAAGAAAATAGTGTTAGTTTTTTACGCAAAGGGCGGTTTAGTGAGCCGTAGTTTATTTCAGGGATATTTGCTACGTCATAACCTCCAATGACAACAAAAGATTTTTTACCTAAAATTCTGGCAAATAATACCGGAAGGAAAGAATGAAAATCTCCAAACCAAACATAAACGATGTCAAAACGCCAAATATTGAATGCCAGATAAAAAAGCTGTTTTAGAAATTGAATCGAAACTTTTATTAATCCTTTCTTCGGTTTAAACTGGTATTTTACAACTTCGTATTTAGAGGCAAGTATATCATAATCTGTTTTGGTGAACGTAGTCCATGGCGAATAGATGAAGAGTATTTTTTGTTTTGCTTCTGCCATCAGTTAAATTTCAATAAGTTGTTTTACAATCCTTTCACAAGCTTTCCCATCTCCGTATGGGTTATGGGCTTCGGCCATTGAGTTGTAGTAGCTCTGTTCGTTAATTAGCCGGCGGGTTTCGGTAAGGATTTTATCCTTATTGGTGCCAACCAGTTTTACGGTTCCGGCATTTACTGCCTCGGGGCGCTCTGTGGTATCGCGCATCACCAGTACCGGTTTCCCAAAACTGGGGGCTTCTTCCTGTATACCGCCGCTGTCGGTTAAAACAAAGTAACATTTCTCCAGCAAATAGATAAAGGGCAGGTAGGAGAGAGGTTGTATCAAATGAATGTTATTGAATCCGTTTAACAACTCGTAAACAGGGCCTTTTACATTCGGATTTAAATGTACCGGGTATACAATGTTTACATCCGGGAATTCGCGGGCAATTTCCTGTAAGGATTCACAAATCTGAATAAAACCATCTCCAAAATTCTCGCGGCGGTGCCCGGTTACCAGAATAAACCTTGAGTTTACTACCGATTCTAAGTCGGGTTGGAACAGTTCGTTTAGCTCATTCATAATTTTTTGTTCCAGTTTGGGCGATGTTTTTATCTTTTCGGTGGCCAGAAACAGGGCATCAATAACCGTATTGCCGGTAATAAATATATTGGCTTTGTTTATGTTTTCACGTAGTAAATTTTCCTGCGCAAGTTGTGTAGGAGCAAAATGCCAGGTACTAAGGGCGCCGGTCATTTTACGGTTCATCTCTTCGGGCCAGGGCGAATATATATTGCCTGTACGAAGGCCTGCTTCGATATGCCCTACAGCAATTTGTTTGTAAAAGGCTGCCAGGGCAGCAGTGGTGGAAGTAGTGGTATCGCCATGCACTAATACCACATCAGGTTGGTAATCGTCGAGGACATCACGCATTTTCAGCAAAACCCTGCTGGTTATTTCGTAGAGATCCTGGTTGGATTTCATGATATCGAGGTCGTAATCAGGTTGAATGTCAAAAATTTCAAGCACCTGGTCAAGCATCTCGCGGTGTTGGGCCGTAACACATACTTTGCAGTCGATTATGTCTTTATTCTTTTCCAGTTCTTTAACCAGAGGAGCCATTTTAATAGCTTCGGGCCGGGTCCCAAAAACGGATAATATTTTTTTCTTCATTTACCTATTTTCTAATTCCGCAGAAATCCAGTTCTCCGGTTTTTGGTTCTAATTCAAGAAATTCTTTGTGCGCTACCAGATAAACGATGATGTCAGCGTCTTCGTATGCATCAATGTAATCGGTCAAACCCGTTCCATTGTATTTATTAATATTAGGTTCCACCAGCAAATATTCTGCTTCTTCAAATTTTACCAATGCATCAGCTACTGTTTTGGCCGGGGATTCTCGCAGGTCGTCAATATTTGGTTTAAACGCGAGTCCCATTAATGCCACAATGGGCTGGCGTTTGTTTTCATTCTGAAACTGGAGTATGGTAGTCTTAATTTTTTCAATTACCCAAAGCGTTTTATAATTATTGATCTCCCGGGCTTTTCGGATAATGCGAGCTTCATCCGGGAAGTCGGAAGCAATAAACCAGGGATCGACTGCAATACAATGACCGCCAACTCCGGTGCCGGGTTGTAATATATTTACACGAGGGTGTTTATTGGCCAGTTGAATCAATTCCCATACGTTGATATCGGCTTTATCGCAAATGAGTGATAGTTCGTTGGCAAATGCGATGCTTACATCACGAGAGGAGTTCTCGACCAATTTGCACATTTCTGCAGTGCGGGCATTGGTTTCATGTAATTCGGATTTTACAAATTTGCGGTAAAATGCACAGGCCGCTTTTGTTGATTCGGGATTGATTCCACCAATAACCCGGTCGTTATTTTCCAACTCGTAAATTACATTCCCCGGAAGCACCCGTTCGGGGCAATAGGCAATATTGATCTTATCCTTTAACTCCGGACGTTCCTGATAGATTAGGTTAGCCATTTTTTCGGTGGTATATATTGGGCTTGTCGATTCGATAAGAAACAAGTTTCCTTCACGAAGGAAAGGTATGATCATGCGGGTTGCCGATTCCACATAACTAATATCTGGTTGATGATCTCCTTTAAATGGAGTTGGAACGGCAATTAAAAAAACATCAGCTTGGGTAACAGCTGTTGAAGCTTTTAGGAATTGATTTTCGATGACATATTTTACTAAACCGCCTAATTCCGGTTCAACGATATGGATTTTTCCCTTGTTTACAGTTTCAACCACATCTGGGTTGACATCAACACCCAATACATTGATCCCGTTTTTTGCCATTAAAGCGGCGGTTGGAAGCCCGATATAACCCAGGCCAAGCATTACTGCATTTTCAAAACAATATCTCATATGGTAAGTTTATAGGCCAAATTTAGATTTTTTGAAGATTAAAGAAGGTATAACAATCCCATTACTTGTTAAGTAACTTAACGAAATTGGTGGTTTGGTTTTTTCTGGAGTATTTTTCGTAGGATTTTGAATTTGTTTTTAACGTTCCTTTTTTAAAATGATTAAAATACAATTGCAAGGTACTTTTTATGCCTTCCACATCTTCGAAATTTTTACAAATACCGGAATTTGTTTCGGAGATAATTTGTGCAGAGTCAGATTCTGTCGGACCAATTGCTAGTATTGGCCTGTTAAGAGCTATATATTCATACATTTTGCCAGGTATAATTCCCAAAGCATTTGGGGCATTATTGATGGGTAATAACAACACCTGAGATTTTTTTAATAAGGCCACTCCTTTATTATGAGGAATAAAGTCGATATTGGTTAGAAACTTATCTAAGCCTGCTTTTTTGATTGAATGAATGATCGAATCATCGGTTTGTCCAATTAACTGTATGGAAAGGTATTCTTTAATTTCAGGGATTTCAATCAGCATTTCATTTAATGCAATCCAAAGAGCTTCCGGGTTTCTGTCTTTATTGAAGGAGCCGAAATGAGACATAGAAAATTTAGTATCAACATCAGGGTTTAGGTTTTCGAAATCAATATGATCAAAACCATTGTATACCAAATCAACTTTTCGATTACCAATTATGGCTAATTCTTCTTGCCAACGGGGAGTAACCGTAACCACATAATCGGCTTTCTTTAGTACCTTTTTCTCTAGTTTCTTATGTTTTTTATCCGCCCAATTGGTTAGCCTTAATTTGAAATAGAAATCAATATTGGTCCACGGATCCCTAAAATCTGCTACCCATTTAATATCAGGAAATCTTTTTTTTAATCTCAAAGCTATTAAATGCATGCTATGTGGCGGTCCGGTTGAAACAATGGCATCAATATCGTTTTCTTTAAGATATTTTGATAAAAAACGGATTGAGGGTTTTATCCAAAATTTTCTTGGATCGGGAATTAAGAAGTTTCCCCTAATAAAAACAGATAGTTTACTTTTCCAGTTACCTGTAGAAGCTTCCGAAACATAACCGGCTTTGAATTTTGTTCCTTTCTTTTTCCCGGAAAAACGTCGGTACACATCGTATGGTTCCCAGATTGGATGTTTGATTATTATGCTATCTTGATGAATTTCGTGTAGTAAACTTTCGTCATCTACAGAGGAGTCAGGATTTTCAGGAGTATAAATAATGGGCTGCCAGCCGTGTTCGGGTAAATACTTTGACATTTTAAGCCACCTCATTACTCCGCCTCCGGCACTTGGCGGCCAATAATAAGTTATGATCAGAACTTTTTTCATTACTAAAGTGATTGGTAGATATGTAATAAATTTTCAACAAACACCTCCCACGAATACTTCTTTTTCTCTTCGGCAGCATTGGTGCTAAATTCCGTTTCCTTATTCAGTTCATAGAATTTATAAATGGCATCAGCTATTTCCTGTTGGTCGGTATTTACCACATAACCCACTTTTTCGTTTGGTATCAGTTCTGCCAGGCCTCCAACATTGGTGGTAATCATTGGCTTGTTAAAGTGATAAGCTACTTGTGTTATTCCGCTTTGTGTGGCAGTTTTATAGGGTTGTACCACCACATCCGAAGCACAGAAATACTTGTGTACGTCAGTATTGGGAATAAAGCCGGTTCGCAGTTCAATGTAGTCTTCCAGTTGATGCTTTTTTATGATCTCCAGGTATTTGTCCGGTTTCGAGTAAAACTCTCCTGCAATCAATAACTTTACCGGAAGTTCGCGCAATTTTTTATTGGCAAAAGCTTCCAACAGAATATCCAACCCTTTGTAATCGCGGATAAAACCAAAAAACAGGATGTAGTTTGTATTCTTTTCGAGACCAAGTTGTTCTTTGGCTATTTCTTTGGGAATTATTGCTCCGAAATTGTCATATAGCGGGTGCGGTGTATAGCTGCGTGGTTTTTCGGTGTCAAACTGGTTCAAGTCGTTCAGCACACTTTTCGACATGGTGATGAATGCATCCACGTTTTTTACGAAATACCTGGACAGCAAAGTGTCACCCGGCTTTTTCTCGTGAGGGATTACATTGTCGGTAATGGCAATTACTTTGGTTTTTTTGTTTTTCCTGACAATTTTTGAAATAGTACCCAAACAAGGCCCCATAAACGGTATCCAGTAGCGCAGAATTACAAGGTCAGGCGCCAATTTTCGAAGGTATCTTCCAACTTTTATCCAGTTAAAAGGATTAATGGAATTAACCATCACTTCAATATCAAGTCTCTCAGGAGGTTCTTCCTCTGAATATTGTGTTTTTCCGGGGAACAGAATAGATGGGTATTGGAGGCTGAAGGTGTAAATTTTTACATCGTCGCCATTATCCATAAAAGCCTTTGCCATTCTTTCGTTAAAAGTAGCTATTCCTCCACCTCTTAAGGGGTAAGCCGAACCTACAATCACAATCTTTTTTTTCTCTTGTTTTTGTTTGTGCATCCTGAATATGTTAATGGCTGTTTGCTTCTATCCGATAAAGATATTAGATTTTGATGAATGAGTTCTGAGATTTTGTCATTAAATAAAAAGGGGATGTGCAAAACTGCACTCCCCTTTTGTATATTTTTTTGGCTTGTTTTCTTACAGCTTCCCAAACAACTTCTTATAGCTAACCTGCTCGCCAATAATTTTACCCAAATCGGCAATGGCAACACGTTCCTGCTCCATCGTGTCGCGGTAACGGATGGTAACGGTGTTGTCTTCTGCGCTTTGGTGGTCGACAGTTACGCAGAACGGAGTACCAATGGCATCCTGACGGCGGTAGCGTTTACCAATCGAATCTTTTTCGTCGTACTGACAGTTGAAATCAAATTTCAGCTCATCGATAATTTCGCGGGCTTTTTCAGGCAGACCGTCTTTTTTCACCAGCGGCATAACAGCCAGTTTTACAGGAGCCAGTACCGGAGGTAATTTTAGTACTACACGTGTATCTTTTTCCAGTTGTTCTTCGCAATAACTTGCCGAAATTACCTGCAGGAACATGCGGTCGACACCAATCGATGTTTCAACAACAAAAGGAACGTACGACTCGCCCAGTTCCGGATCGTAGTAGCGAATTTTTTTGCCCGAATATTGCTCGTGTTGCGATAAATCGAAATCGGTACGTGAGTGGATACCTTCCACTTCTTTAAATCCGAAAGGGAATTTATATTCAACGTCAACGGCAGCGTTGGCATAGTGAGCCAGTTTTTCGTGCTCGTGGAAACGGTAGTTTTCGTCTCCAAAACCAAGGGCTCGGTGCCATTTCATACGTGTTTCTTTCCATTTTTCGAACCAATCGAGCTCGCTGCCGGGACGAACAAAAAATTGCATTTCCATTTGTTCGAATTCGCGCATACGGAAAATAAACTGACGTGCTACAATTTCATTACGGAAAGCTTTACCGATTTGCGCAATACCGAACGGAATTTTCATACGTCCGGTTTTTTGCACATTCAGGTAGTTTACAAAAATTCCCTGTGCCGTTTCGGGGCGAAGGAAAATTTTTGAAGCGCCTTCAGCAGTCGATCCCATTTCGGTAGAAAACATCAGGTTAAACTGGCGTACATCGGTCCAGTTTCGTGAGCCTGAAATCGGGCAAACAATACCTTCGTCTTCAATTATTTGTTTTAATTCTGCCAGATCGTTATCGTTCAACGCATTTGAAAAACGCGTATGCAGATTATTCCATTTTTCCTGGTTGGCTAAAACGCGAGGATTGGTTTCGCGGAATTGTTTTTCATCAAAAGATTCGCCAAAACGTTTTGCTGCTTTGGCAACTTCCTTATTCATCTTTTCCTCGTATTTCGCCAGCTGGTCTTCAATAAGTACGTCGGCACGGTAGCGTTTTTTCGAGTCTTTGTTGTCGATTAACGGATCGTTAAAAGCATCAACGTGGCCTGATGCTTTCCAAATTGTTGGGTGCATAAAAATGGCTGAGTCTAAACCAACCACATTTTCGTGCAACAGCACCATGCTGTCCCACCAGTATTTTTTGATGTTGTTTTTCAGTTCAACACCCATTTGTCCGTAATCGTACACTGCTCCAAGCCCGTCGTAAATCTCGCTCGATTGAAATACATATCCGTATTCTTTGCAGTGTGCTACTAATTTCTTGAAAATATCTTCCTGTGCCATCTAACTATAATTTCTGAATTGTGAACGCAAAAATAGGATAAAATTCTAAAGTACAGGAGAGAGAGCCGCAAGATTAAGGATTAGTGATTAAAGATTAATAGGAGAATTAGTGAGTGAGTGAACAAGGAATGAGGAAATGAGGAATGAAAATTCCGCAGAGATTGAAGTAGGTTGAAAAGAGATTGATTTTAAGATAGGAGGAGATTGTTAAATTGTTCTATTGCTAAATTGTAGAGCTGTTCACTGCGACGTATCAAACACAAAGACTCAAAGACACTAAGAACTGAACCACATTAGGTACATAGGAATATTAGGTTTTAAACACTTCAAGCTTTCAAAAACTCTTGAAGGTTAATCTGTTTGCATATTGCTGTTTGCCGATTGCCAACTCATACTGCTAAATTGCTAAACTGTTAACTGCGACTGCCAACTGAAAACTTTCCTCCCACTTCTGCAATCTAAAATCGTTAATCAACATTCGTCATTCACTTTTTCCTCATTCACTCAATAACCCATTCACTTTTGCCTGATGTAAATTGCTGGTCAATCCTTCAACAAATCTGTCCTTCAGTCCATGTTTTTAATCTACCTCTTCAAAATCAACATATTCGCCTTTGTCCGGGTTGTTCCTGTTATTTGAACGCCGGTTTTCAACAGTAACTTCACCTTCAGGGCGTTTGGGTTGCTGCTGACGTTGCTGCTCCTGCATTTTTTGCTGCATATTTTTCATTCCCTTATCAATTATTTTAGGAAAAATATAGCGCACCACAAAACGGAATCCGAAGTAGATAACAGCAATTATAACGAGAGTTCGCAGGAAGCCTACCAGGTATAGTGTAATAAATAATGCCATAACAAAAACTAATTTGGTTCGGTGGAAAATAATAAGTTCACACCGAACGACAAATTTAAATTTTTTGCTTTAGATGGTTGCACCAGCCTTAAGATATTATTTGTTGCCAGGTAAAGTTGTACACCTCTCGCCGTATAGCTGCAAGCAAAACCGGGCATAACCTGCCCTAAATTATAAAGGTTTAGCCCACTGCTTAATTCGAATCGGGTTCCTAAAAGAACATTGAAATAGGCAGCCAAATAATTACTGACTTCTCCGTTGTAGTAGGTAAGGTTGTCGGAAAAGTTTAATTTCATTTTGTCATTTAGATGATGTGTTGCCATCAGGTTCAGTCTTACAGGAAGCAGTTCGTACTGGCGCTGGGTAAAGGCTTCGGCGATTGTTTTATAAGGCAACGAATCGGTTAGGGCCTCCAGGGCAGCTCTGGGTTCAAAGTAGTAGGCTGCTGCCGTGTCGGAAGACTGGTAAAGACGAGTATAATCTATCGAACCAACAAAGGTATTGTTAAAAGCCTTGTCGTTTATCGTGGTAAAACCAATATCGGCAATTGCCACCGCAAGGGTGGTTTGTTTGTTCGGTTGGTAGGTAAATCCCAAATCTATACCGGCTCCCATATTTTTGAACTTTAAAAAGTAATCTCCGGCCGTAAAATCGGTTTTAATGCTTGTTTTTCCTATAACCGGATCGTACTTCACATCAATCGGTCCCGATATACGATAATCTCCTTTTGGAATAACTTGAAGCACTTGCCTGTCTTCATCGGTTTGTACCACTACATTCAGGTTCTCGATGTCGTAAAAGAAGCGGCCAAACAACACTTTGGGGCGTATTCCAATACTCAATTTCTTCGTAACTTGTTTGGCATACGCGAAAGACAGTTCTCTGAAAAATTGTGTTTTAAACGAGATGGGGCCAAATTCCTCATCCTTCCCATAGTAGGGAAGAAGCCCCTGGTCGATAAATTTCAGGAACTCGTGATCAAAATTTCCCCAAAGCAAAACCCGTTCCGACAGGGAAAAGCTCAAGGTTCGTTTATCGTTTCGGTGACTTAAATATACAAGTGGAAGTGTTGCATTTGCTTTAGCATCGCCGGGTTCGCCCAACGACGTATAAAAATGATCGAAACTATATTCAAAGTTTTCGGTAAATAAATAATCGGACGAGAAATTAGCATTCCAGTGTGCAGTGGCTCCAGATAATAGAGGAAGACCAATCACCAGTTTTTCGGTTTTATTATGAAAGGCCGGATTTGCCTGCGACGATTGACTTACCTCCGACAAAAACTGCAGTGGATTTCCGCTTTGCGCCGATGCAGGTACTCTGACAATTGCAGCAAACAGAATGATTATGAATCCTACTTTTGTGGTTAAGCTTTTCATTTGTGTATAAACGATTATTTATACGATAACCCGCTGTTGGCGGGAAACATGCAAACAACCATTTCCCTTTGGGAAAATCATTTTATCTTTTTGTTTTATCCTAAATACTACAACGCAAAAATATGGTTTCTATTGAGTTAGTGGTGATTTGAGCGGAAAAAGTGGCATATTTCCACTGTGTTTAATCTGTCCCGTTTATACAGAATAGACATTAACGCCCTATGATTGGGAATGAACTTTCAAATTTTCCATGGTGTTTTAAGGGGCCGCTGGGACAAGAAAATACGGGCACAAAAAGGCGGAAACGACCGCCAGTTGGAACGCAGATGACGCAGAATTAGGATGATTTGCGCAGAAAACAAAAAAAGGATAGCTATCAATTCCCGGCTGAATGGTTTATACAAATTGTAGAACGAGCGATAAAAAAAGAATCCCGGAGAAATATCTCCGGGATTTTTATTCATCAGTTGAAAAAATCATATGTAAGATCAAGTATATTCTGCTAAAATCAGTTAGATCCACGTTGTCAGCTTTCTAGCAATTATCGCTGGCTAACATCGCCGCCGCTCGATTCGTCGATGTCTCTGACCTCCGGTTTTCCGTGATAATTAATGTCCGATCCACTGCTGGCGTTGGCGTACAATTCGCTGCTAACACTAACGGTAATATCCGATCCGCTACTGGCATTGGCATAACAAATTACCGATTCAAGATCTCCGGCTTTAATATCCGAACCGCTGCTGGCGCCAACACGAAGAGTTTTTACTTTGCCACTTAGTTTGGCATCGCTGCCACTGCTGGTATCAACCGACAGATTTTTGTAAAAAACCTCTATTTTTAAATCGGAACCGCTGCTGCAGTTTACTTCAAGCGATTCACCTTCAAGAGTATTTGTCGATTCCACATCAGATCCTGACGATGCCGAAAGTTCTTTCAACTCTTTTACGGTTACATAAACTTTTCGTGTTTCGTTGCCGCTACCCCAGTTAAACCAATTGTTGCGTTTCATGTAAATTTTCAGGGTACCGCCTTCTACCTCGGTAATTAGGTCATCGATAATATCGTCATCGGCAACCACTTTTACTTCTTCAGTGTTGCCCATTGTCAGGTACAGGTCGATTCCGGTTGAGACTTTTATCGCATTAAAGCCGCTTATTTGTCGCTTTTGGGTTTCGTCGCTGTTGCCGGCAAGTACTGTTCCGTAGCTGGTAACAGCTATCATAAATAGAAATAGAATTTTTGTAAATGTTTTCATGTGCTTTATTTTTATTTTTTGAATTGAGACTGTTGAAAAGACGCGCCCAAAAATGGAAAGTTACAGTTCCGGCTAATTTTTTATCACATTTCCGCCCGATGACTTGTTTATTTCGGTTTCAGACGGGTTGCCATTATAGAATACATTTCCACCGCTGCTGGCAGTTGCCTGCAGTTCTTCTTCGGTGCTTAGCCAAATGTTTGCACCGCTGCTAACATTTGCCTGGGCCGATTTTGCTTTTAAATCTCCGGCTTTAATGTTCGATCCCGAACTGGCTTTGGCACTTATAGAACCGGCATTTCCCTCGAGAAAAATATTCGATCCTGAGCTGGCCTTTGCATTCACCTCGTCGGCATTAAGCGAGAAGGTTAAATTGGCACCCGACGAAACCGAAAGGTCGATATTTTTTACGTTTAACAGGTTTTCGGAATATACATTGCTGCCCGATGATGATTTTGCCGCTTCGAGCTGTGGAAGCGTAACAAATACTTTTAAGCTGCTTGCATTTCGGATGATGTCGATAGCTTTTATATGCAGTTCTTCTCCGCGCAATTCGGTAACAATGCTATTGTGCAGGTTTTCATCGGCTTCAACCACCACATTATAATCGTTTCCCATGGTAACATAAACATTCATCCCACGGCTTACATTTAAAGCATTAAAATCTTCCAGATCCCGCTCCTCGGTTGTTACATTGCCATTTCCTTTAACAGTTGACTGCAATAAACATGAAGTAGTAAAAAGTGATAAAATGATTCCGAAAAGGAACACTACAAACTGTTTCATAATTCTTTGTTTGGTTTATAATTGTAGTGCAAATTATTGCAATCCAGTCGAACACAGGAAATTATTTCGTTAAACCGGGGTATTTTGTCGGTAAGCAGGAATTGAACGCAGAGAATTTAGAATGATGATTGACGATTTTAGATTGCAGAAGAAAGTTTACAGTCGCAGTTAGCAGTTCAGCAATTTGACAACAGAACTGTTTAGCAGAAGTTTCTTGAATGAGTTATTGAGTGAATGAGGAAGAAAGTTTGCAGTTTTCAGTCGCAGTTTTCAGTTTTACAATTTAGCAATGAAACAATTTGGCAATAGTATCGCGAATGAGTTATTGAGTGAATGAGTAGTGAATGCAGAACTTTGAATTTCGAATAAAGATTAACGATTGCTGATTTCAGAAGGGGGAGGAAAGTTTTCAGTTGGCAGTCGCAGTAAACAGTTTAGCAGTTTATCAATAGAACAATTAAGCAGTAGTATCGTGAATGAGTTATTGAGAGAATGAGGAAGAGAAGATTGCATCAGGGGAAAGAAAGTGTACAGTTTTCAGTCGCAGTAAACAGTTTATCAATAGAACAATTAAGCAGTAATAAACAAATCTATTGTGTCCTATGTGTCTATTGTGGTTCAAATCTTAAGTCTTCGTGTTTAAAAATTCAATCATAAAAAAAGCCGGCAAACTAAATCGCCGGCTCCAAAACATCTATCTATTTACCATTAAGCACCGTGTTTAAATCGATCACGGGTTGTTGGTTTTCTCTTAAAATCGCTGTCTCTTCTGCTTTTCCGTTCATCAAGCTTAATACGTTGTTCATCACTTAACATCGAACGGATTTCCTGGTGTTCCTTAGCCCTAATTTTTTGAATTTGTACCTCAACATCAGCCATTTTTTCAATATTGTTATTAATGGCTTTCATGTCTGCTTTTTCCGCTGTAGTAAGCGTACGTTGTTTGGCTTTTAATTCGTTCAATTCATTACGCAGGGGCTGAATTTCTTTAGTCGATTCAAGCCGAAGTTCTTTCAGTTTCTCCTGTTGTTCTTCAGTAAAGAAGGTTTTAAAACTGGCCCTTTCCCTGTCAAAATGCCTGGCCATCATTTCGCGTTGTTCGGGCGATCGCCGTTGTCGTTCCGGTTGCTGTGCCATTGCAGTAAGCGAAAATGCAAATACCGCAATTAATGCTAAACTTAAAATTCTTGTTTTCATGATTCAATAAAATTTAATTGTTCCGTTTTCAGGAGCTTTGACGATCGTGTTTTGCAATGGTTTAACGTAACATTTTTTTTAACCACCTTTAACTTTTCGGGCTGAAAAATGTTCTACCATTAGCATAAACCTTTGGTTTTAATATAAATTAACGTAATGGATTGCCGGGATGCGTTACTGATATCAGGCAAGATTTGTTACTTTTGGCAGTTCGATGCAATTGTGCAGACAGTGAATTCAGAAAAGAAGGAATTATGAAGAAAAGATTATTAATAGGAGTAATGATCGTTGCGGTAATTGGTATTAGCTTTTTTAGCTTTACCCGCGACGAGAAGAATTTTGAAATTGCAAAGAATCTGGATATTTACCATACTTTGTTTCGCGAGTTGAACATGTTTTATGTTGACGAAGTGAATCCGAATGACCTGGTAAAAACCAGTATTGATAAAATGTTATCCTCACTCGATCCGTACACGAATTACATTTCGGAAGATCAGATGGAAGATTTCCGCTTTATGACTACCGGCGAATATGCAGGTATCGGAGCGCTAATCAGCAAACAAAACGACAACATTATAATTGCCGAACCCTATGAAGGATTTCCGGCACAGAAATTTGGAATAAAAGCAGGTGACATTATTCTCGAGGTTTCGGGAAAAGACACCAAAGATATGAATACCGAGGATGTAAGTTCGCTGTTGAAAGGACCCGCAAACAAACCGGTTTCCATAAAATTGCAGCGCCCCGGCCAGAAAAAGCCTTTTACGGTTGATGTTGTTCGCGAGAAAATCAGTATCGATGCCGTTCCTTATTACGGCATGATCAATCAGAACACAGCCTACATTCGTTTGTCGAATTTTACAACCAACTGTAGCGACGATGTTAAAAAGGCTTTCCTGGAATTAAAAGAAAATAACCCTGACGGCTTAATTCTCGATTTGCGCGGCAATCCCGGCGGGTTGTTGGTTGAAGCTGTAAAAATCGTAAACTTATTTGTGCCAAAAGGCGAAGAGATTGTAAGCACCCGCGGCAAAGTAAAACAATGGGACAAAGTGTATAAAGCAACGGCTGAACCTTTGGATACCACAATGAAAATTGCTGTTCTTGTAAACAGCGGATCGGCTTCGGCATCCGAAATTGTATCAGGAGCTATTCAGGATCTCGACCGCGGAATTATTGTGGGTACGCGCACATTCGGAAAAGGATTGGTGCAAACCACGCGCGATTTAAGCTACAACACAAAACTTAAGGTTACTACCGCTAAATATTACATACCGAGTGGCCGTTGTATTCAGGCGCTGGATTATTCGCACCGCAACGAAGACGGCAGTGTGGGCCATGTTCCCGATTCGCTGATTACCGAATTTACAACCAAAAAAGGCCGCAAAGTATACGACGGCGGTGGCGTTGTTCCCGATGTAAAAATTGAAGGCGACAGGCTGAGCAGTTTGAGTATTGAACTGGTTACCCGTTTTATGATTTTCGATTTTGCCACAAAATATTCAAACGAAAATGAAAGTATTCCTGAGCCGGAAGAATTTTCGATTACCGACGACATTTACAAGCAGTTTGCCGATTTTGTTGAGCAAAGTGATTTTAAATACGAATCGGCATCTCAAGACGATCTGAAAGAGTTGTTGGAGACAGCAAAGCAGGAAAAATATTACGAGCTGGCAAAAGAAGAGTTTGATGCACTGGCAGCTAAAATTGAACCGGATCTGGATAAAGACTTATCGGTTTTCAGACCTGAAATCAGCGAGTTGCTGGAAAGCGAGATCGTTTCACGCTATTATTACCAAAAAGGATCGATAAGAGCATCGATTAACGACGATAAAGGAATAGTAAAAACTATTGAGGCACTACATTCTGAAACAGCTTATGCTGCTTATTTTAAGCCAGGCCAGGTTGTTGGAGTGAATTAAGAAATACTGTTCGACACAGGATTAAAGGAGGTCTTTATTTTAAAGGTCTCCTTTTTTTTCAACCATACTGCCCGTTTGTTGTTTGAATAATTAAACTGAATCATTATCGCCCGCAAAACTTTTCAAATCTTCCGGTTTTTAGTACTTTTCTAACTCCAATAGTTTGATAAAGAGTTATGACATTTAAAGAGATTTTAAACATTGAATTATACAGCAAAGGAGATTTTGCAATTACAGTTTACAACATCTTTCTGATACTTGTTGTTGTTCTGATCACCTTAATAGCGCTGAAAATTATCCGCCGCTTCTTCAAACGTTTTATTAATAGGCAGGAAGCCGAACGGCGCTCTTACTGGTCGATTTACCTGATATTAAGGTATGTCGTCTGGGTAATTATAGTCGTTTTTCTTTTAGAATCTTCGGGGCTGAAAGTTTCGGTTTTACTGGCCAGTATTACCGCCCTGTTGGTGGGTGTTGGATTTGGTATTCAGCAACTGTTTAGCGATATCGCATCGGGGATTGTATTGCTGGTTGAACGAAACCTGCAAATCAACGATGTCATTCAGTTGCAAGACGGTACTGTGGGGCGGGTGATACATATCGGGTTGCGCACATCGCGGTTAAAAACCCGCGACGATATTATTCTGGTTGTACCCAATTCGAATTTTGTAAACGATAAAATTATTAACTGGAGCCACATGGATTACAACACCCGATTTTCGGTTGATGTTGGGGTCGCTTACGGATCAGATACTAAACTGGTAACACAGATTTTGCTTGATTGCGCTGCAAAAAACAACAATGTTTCGCTTTCGCCAAAACCCTTTGTCAGGTTTAAGAATTTTGGCGATTCGGCACTCGAGTTTCAGGTTTTCTTTTGGGTACGCGAGTCGTTTTGGGTTGAAAATACCAAGAGCGAAATACGCTACGCCATTGATGATGAGTTCCGTAAAAATGGCGTACAAATTCCTTTCCCGCAGCGCGATATACATATTAAAAGTACCGTTGAACATGCAAAATAATTTTGCATAAAACACACTGTTTATATGAAGAAAATTATAAAATTTATTGTCCCGTTTTTATTGCTGCTGGTAGCGGTATATTTTAAAATATTTGTTGAAAAAAGCGAACTGGTTTCACCCGATTGGTATTACTTTTTTAATAAAGTAGGTTCCATTTTACTTATTGTAAGTATTGCATGGGGTTTGATGGCCATTTTGCGTGCCTTTAAAAAGGTTATTCTTTCCAGATTAGATACATCGCAGGAAGATAATTTACGCCAGCGAAAGTTTCTTACGCAATTCAATATCATGGAAAGCATTATTTATTTCCTGATCGTTTTAATTTCAATCGGAGCATCGTTAATGTTGTTCGAAGAGGTGAGACAGCTGGGAATCAGTCTTTTTGCCTCGGCTGGTGTTGCCGGTATTATTATTGGTTTTGCGGCGCAAAAGCTTATTGCAACTGTTTTGGCCGGTTTACAAATTGCCATTACGCAGCCCATCCGTATCGATGATGTGGTTATTATTGAAAATGAATGGGGGAGAATTGAAGAGATTACACTTACCTACGTGGTTGTAAAAATCTGGGATCAGCGCCGTTTGGTGGTGCCATCCACCTATTTTTTCGAAAAACCATTTCAGAACTGGACACGCAACACTTCCGAGATTTTGGGAACCGTGTTTTTATATACCGATTATCATGTGCCCTTTGATGCCTTACGCGAAGAGCTGACGCGTCTGCTCGAGAGCACACCGCTGTGGGATAAACGGGTGAATGTATTGCAAGTTACCGACGCCAAAGAATATGGGGTTGAAATACGTGCTTTGGTAAGTGCCAAAGACTCGCCAACAGCGTGGGATTTGCGCGTTTTTATCCGCGAAAAAATGATTGAATTTATTCAGAAAAACTACCCCGAAAGTTTACCGCGTACACGTGTTGTTTTTGAGCAGGGAGAACAAAAGTCAACCACTAATATACCAAGCAAGAAAAAAGCCTAAAGCAATGAAGATCTATTTTGCCGGTTCAATACGCGGAGGCCGACAGGATGCCGGCCTTTACGAACAAATTATTCAGTACCTGAAAACCTTTGGCGAAGTGCTAACTGAGCATGTTGGCGATCCCTCGTTAACCAGTGCAGGCGACGACGGACCAAACGATCAGTTCATTCATGATCGTGATTTGGAATGGCTGCAAAGTTCCGATGTAATTGTGGCCGAAGTAACTGCAGTGTCGATGGGAGTTGGTTACGAAGTTGGCAGGGCTGTGGAAATGGGTAAGCCGGTACTTTGTCTTTTTCGGGAAGGAACGAGTTCTAATTTATCGGCAATGATCGCAGGCTGTAGCGATGTTGAGTTGATTTATTATTCAGAATTTGAGGAACTTAGAAAGCCACTTCAACAATATCTTTTTTCTTTTAACGCGTCTAAATAACTGCAGGAAAATCAGGGGGAATAGATTTTTTAATTTTTCATTGCGTCCTTTTGACAAAATCAATTATCTTGTGTCCAATTTCGAAAAAAAATTGATCACGAATAAAAATCTAAACCTATGGATTCAAAGAAATCTAATCAATTAGACCGAAGGAAATTTCTTGGTCTTTCAGCACTGGGATTATCCAGTTTGACCATCCTTCCAAGTTGGACTATCAATGGCATTAAAATCGCTCCAAGCGACAGAGTTACAATGGGTTTTATTGGCCTTGGTCAGCAAGGTATGAATGACTTCCGAAGTTTCTCGGCAGTTCCCGGAGTAGAAGTTGTTGCAGGTTGCGATGTTGACAGCATGAAAACAGAACGTTTTAAACGTACGGTTGAAGAATGGCAACAATCGTTGGGATTATCTCCTCGTGTGGATAAGTACGAACAATATGAAGAACTGCTTGAGCGCAAAGACATCGATGCAGTAGAAATTTGTACGCCCGACCACTGGCATGCTTTACAAACCATTCACGCTTGCCAGGCCGGTAAAGACGTGTATGTTCAGAAACCACTTTCGTTTACTATTGTTGAAGCCGAAAAAATGGTTCGCGTGGCAAACGATACAAAACGTATCGTTCAGGTAGGTAGTCAGCAGCGTTCAAGTGCCGAATTCCAAAAAGCTATCGCATTGGTTCAAAGTGGCGCTATTGGTCACATCGATAAAGTTTATGCTAAAGTTGGCGATCCGCCGGCACCGCTTGATTTACCTGAGATGAAAGTTCCCGGTAACCTGAACTTCAACCTTTGGATGGGACCATTAAATGATCCTAAAATACATTACCACCCTGATCTTTGTCCTCCTATTTCGCTCGATCCGGCGGAAAGAGAAAAATTGTGGGGTGCATGGCGTTGGTACCGCGAAACCGGTAACGGATTTACTGCCGACTGGGGGGCGCACATGTTCGATATTGCACAGGCTGCTATTGGTATGGACGGTTCGGGTCCAGCAGAAATTATTCCTAAAGGAGTTGACGGTGCCGATTACCTGACATTTAAATACCTGAACGGTGTGGTAATGACAGAACAACCGTACCTGGAAGATATGCCAAATGCGCAGGGTATTAAATTCGTCGGCGACGATGGTTGGATTGAAGTAGCTCGCGGATACCTGGCTTGTTCAAAATCAGAATTAGTTCCTGATGAGTTAAGAGGCCGCCGTCCAAGAAATCTGACTCCGGAAGAGCGCAGAAAAATGTTCGAAGAAATGCAGAAAGCACAGGCAAAAGGCGGTGGCAGCTTCGAGATCAGTTCTCCACACATGGACGATTTCATCAGCTGTGTTCGTTCTCGTCAAAAACCAATTGCTCCGGTTGAAGTAGGTGCAAGTACCGCTATCACTTGTTGTTTAGGAAATATGGCTACTGAATTACAACGTTCAGTAAAATGGAATCCTGCAACCCACAGCTTCGGAACCGATAAAGAAGCATGGAACCACCGTTTGTATGATTACGAATACCGTGGTTCATATAAACTATAAATCATCCAACAAAAAACCTAATGGATAAAAGAGAATTTTTGAAAAAAATGGGGCTGCTTACCGCCGGAGGTATGGTAGCTGGCTCGATAAAGCCTGCAAGTGCTGCCGCTATGGTTGGCATGGGCAAAAAGGAAATTGGTTTGCAAATTTATTCTCTGGGAAGGGAATTGACTGCCGATGTTCCGAATGGCTTGAAAAAAATAAAGGATATTGGCTACAGCGCCATTGAACTGGCTGGTTACGGCAATCGCAAAATGGGAGAATATTCGGTTGAAGAATACAAAAAACTGGCCGACGATGCAGGTTTGAAAATTACCAGCTCGCACGTAAATCCTCCTACCCGCGATATCACCAAAGATAAACTGGGTGAGATTGCCGATTTCTGGAAACAAACCGTTGAAGATCATGTGAAATTTGGGGTGAAAACGTTGGTTCAGCCAATGATGCCAAATGTACCAACACATGACGCTGTAAAAGTGGTTTGCGAATCGTTTAACAAGGCCGGTGAAATTGCAAAATCAGCCGGAATTAAGTTTGGTTACCACAACCATAGCATGGAATTCGGACGTGTTGTAAAACCGGAAGACAAGGATAAACCACGCAATCCGTGGATGCCTGTGGGTGATGTTATTTACGACCTGTTCCTGAATGGTACCGAGCCGGATTTGGTATTCTTCGAAATGGATGTTTACTGGACGGTTATGGGCGCAAACGATCCGCTGGAGTACTTCGAAAAGTATGCCGGTAGGTTCCCTGTGCTGCATATTAAAGACCGCTCGGTTCTTGGCCAGTCGGGAATGATGAACTTTAAAAACATCTTTAACAAAGCTTACGATAATGGACTGGAAGCTTTTTATGTGGAACTGGAAGGAATCAGAGGCGGAAGTATGACACAGTTTGAAGGTGTTGAAAAATGTTTCGATTATTTAAATGACGCTTCATTCGTGAAGTGATCCTAACCAAGTTAAATACATAAACGGGTGCGTTTTCGCATCCGTTTTTTTGTGCCTATTCGGATTATATGAAAAGCTGGTGCAAATGGGACACAACTACAAAGCTGCGACCTCGGCCGGTGAGCCGGAAAACAAGTGGTGACGGCGTTAAAAAATTACTGCTGTTTGAGGAGGTACGACGAGTTTCAGGAATTTTAGCCGGCATCGCGTAGTTTTTCCGAGTGAAGTGGGCGCAGTCTTGGGTTTTGTGTTTACTATTTGGGCTAAGCCAAATAGTAAAATCCGCCCGATAGGGCAAAGGCAAGTTTTATGATTTTGCTTATATAACAGCTTCATAAAAACCTGGAGAATCGGATGAAATTTAATTTCGAACAAAGATAGAAATGCGACTTTTTTGCAAAATGGAAATATGAATACACCATTTAACCAACAGGTGCAAGCACATTAAACGGATACCATGGCAGGTTTCGTGCAATCCAAAACAGAATAACTATCGCTAAAACAATTAAGGGCGTTTGTTTTTTGTAAAACAAGTTAGGTAGTTTCCACCCAAAAGCTTTATTCAGTAGAGGATACAAGTAGTGATACAAAATAAATAACGCCGCCGGAAGAAACAAAAAGTTATAGCCCACTACACCGGCAAAATCAAAATGCAACAAACTGTGTAAAGCGCGTTGCGAGCCGCATCCCGGGCAATAGCCCCCGGTTAATGAATGAAAGAGGCATTGCGGGAATATTTCGTGTTGGGCAGGGTCGAGTACAAAAAAAAGAACTGCTACCCCAATAATTAAGAGTAGCAGTATGCTATTGATTGTTCGTTTCATTTACTACATATTAAAAGCCCCCTGCATAATTCCTGCAAGTACGCCAAAAATCGATAGTATTACTGCTAAAATTACCCAGGCCAAACCGGCTGCAAACGACACCCAGGCCCACAATTTGGCATTTCTACTGGCCGACAGGGCTGCCTCGTAATTTCCGGCATTCCAGTGCGAATTTACCTGCGCGGCAAAAACAATGGCTACAATCCCAAATATTTTTCCGCAAAACAGTGTGGTAAGAATGGCAAATACCAGGTAATTAGGTGGCGGTACTTGCGGGTGATTTACTTGTTCGTTCATGATAAGTAGTTTTTTAAGACTTGATGAAAGCAAAGTTAAACGAACGAATAAGTATAACAAAGTATATGTTGCAAAATACAGTCTGAAATTTAACCTTATATATACTGAAAGTTAAACTAAATCTTAAAATATATTAAAATCAACCATCAATTTATTGTCTGAAGTTGATGTGATTCGATTCACATTATTTTTGCAATCCTTATGGATTAAGTAGCAGAAGGCACTTTTTCCATAGATTTTAAGTTTTGGTAGAATGCCATCCGGAGGGGTGGCATTTTTTTTAGAGGCTATCCATTTTGCAGTTGTAGGCTTTTTCGGAATAGCGCAATTAAGAAACCACCCCAACAACAGAGAACAAAACTATGTAAATACCCTGGCAGTGTTGAGATACGTTAACAACTAATTAACACGCATGGATTAAACTAAAAACGGAATAAACGGTCTTAATATAGTGAAAACAAACAAAAGGAAACAATTTAAACAGTAATGAAGTACTTGAAGAACGTAATTTTAATCGCCCTTCTATTTATAGGGGTGAATTCTTATGCATTAATTGAAGATCCTGTAAAAGAGAATGACCCAAACGATGATGGTAAAGGTAAAATAGTGGGAACGATTGTAGAGAAAGATTCGGAAACTCCCATGGAATTTGCCAATATAGCCGTTTATAAAGAGACCGATTCAACGCTTGTAACCGGCGGTATTACCAACGAAAAAGGGGTATTTGAAATTACAAATTTAGAATATGGCGATTATTACCTCGTGGCCAATTTTATAGGTTTTAATGAGGAAAATGTGGTAGATATTAAGATCGATCGCAGCAACCGTGTATACAATTTGGGTGAGATCAATCTTGCTCCTTCAACCGTTGCCATTGGCGAAGTAAATGTGGTAGCCGACAAAGCTGCAGTAGAATACAAACTCGATAAAAAAGTGGTTAACGTTAGCCAGGTTATCAGTGCAATTGGCGGTACAGCAGTCGATGTTTTGGAGAATACACCTTCCATTCAGGTAGATATTGAAGGTAATGTATCCTTACGCGGCTCGGGAAATTTTACCGTCTTAATAGATGGCCGCCCAAGTGTTTTAAGTGGTAGCGACGCCCTGCGCCAGATTCCTTCTTCGGCAATCGAGAATATTGAAATCATTACCAATCCATCGGCAAAATACGAACCCGATGGTGCGGCAGGTATCATTAACCTGGTTATGAAAAAGAACTCGATGAACGGACTGAACGGAATTGTAAACGCCAGCGTTGGCACGGGCGATAAATACCGTGGCGATTTTATGCTGAACTACCGTTTTGAAAAACTGAACCTGTTTTTTGGTGCCGACTGGAGCGATGAAATCAACAATGGGGAAATGGCTTCGGAACGTGAAACGTATTACAACGATACGACTGAATTTTTGAACATGGGTGGCGACCGCAAGTGGATTCGTGGCGGACACCGTTTTAAGGGTGGTGCCGATTTTTACCTGGGCACCAACACTACCTTAACGCTTTCGGGCGAAACAGGAACCTCGAAACGTGGCAGCGAAGGTGGCGGCCGAACCGAAAATTTTACGGTACCGGCCTCGGAACAAATATTATCAATAAGCGATGAAACTTCGGAACGTAACAACGACTTTTATACGCTGAACATGAATTTTCAGCATAAATTCGATGATAACGGACACCGTATTGAGGCTACGGCCTACTATTCGGACGAGACCGGAACCGACAATGAAATAGAAGCTGAATTGCTTGCCGACGGGAATTGGAATCCTACCAACGAATATTTGTCGAATGTGTCGACACTGGAGACCGAGGATGAGCAAGACATTCGTTTAAAACTCGATTATACCTATCCGTTTAGCGAAGATGGCCGTTTTGAGGCCGGTTACCAGGGGCGCCTGGAAAGCGAAAACGAGACACTCGAATTTCGCGATTACGACCAGGCAAGCGACAGCTGGATTATAAATGATAAATATTCGAGCGCTACCGATTTTCAACGCGATATACACGCAGCTTATTCTACCTACAGCAACAAGGTGGGCAAGTTGGCATACATGGCCGGTTTGCGTGGAGAGTTGACCGTTCGCGAAATAAAAAATACAAGTGCTGAAAATGTGTCGTCGTTAAATCGTTTCGATTTGTTTCCAACGGCACACTTTTCGTATCCTTTAGCGCAAACGGCTGATGTTACCGCCAGCTACAGCCGAAGGATAAACCGACCAAGTGGTCGCGATCTTGACCCTACACCGAATTATTACAACCGTTATACCATTCGTTTTGGTAATCCCGATTTGGAACCTGAATACACCAACTCGTACGAACTTGGTTTTATGAAACGCTTTGGTGAATCACGTTCGTTTGTTTCGGCCGATGTGTTTCGCAGGGTAACCAACAATAAAATCGACCGCACACAGGAATTGGGCGAAGACGGTATTTTTTACATGTACACCGACAATTTTGATAAAGACTACAGCACCGGTCTTGAAGTAACCGGAAACCTGAGTTACAAAAAATGGTTAACCGTTAATACCAGTGTGAACGTTTACGATTATAAAATTACCGGTGAGTTGAATGGTGAATCCATCGACCGGCAAAGTACAAACTGGGGTGGCCGAATGAATACCACGTTTAAATTTGCTGAAAATTCGCGTCTGCAGGTAAATGCATTTTACCGCGGTAAATCAGTATCGGCACAGGGCGAAAGTGGTGCCATGTTCTTCACCAATGTCTCGTATCGCCAGGAGTTTATGAATAAAAAACTTTCGGCAACGGTTAGCGTTCGCGATCCTCTGGGAACCGGGCGTTTCGAACGTACAAGTTATGGCGACGACTTTAAAAGCTGGTTTCGTTTTGAGCGCGAACCACGTGTAGTAATGCTTACATTAAGCTACAAGATTAATAACTTTAAAGAAGAACGTCGCGGCGAAGGTGGCGGCGATGGAATGGACATGGGTGGCGGAGAATTTTAGCGATAATACGCAACGACAATATGTTGAAATGCCGTTCTTTTTAAAAGAATGGCATTTTTTTTATCTGCTAATAAGTACTTATTCCATGCGGGTTTTGAGGTTGTTCAGTGTAAAAATAACTGATAATTTCGTTTTATAACTGAAAAAACAGTTGCGAAACTGAAAAATCAGTTGTATGTTTGCCTTCATGTTGAGCGAAATGACAACAAACTTGAAAAGAAGGAAAAATGAAAAAACTAACAAAAAAGGAAGAGGAGTTAATGAAGATCCTCTGGAAACTGGAAAAAGCATTTGTAAAGGATATTGTTGAGTTGTATCCCGATCCGAAACCGCATTACAACACCATTTCGTCGTTGGTGCGTTTGTTGCAGGATAAAGGAGTGATCGGTTTTACACAATACGGCAACACCTACCAGTATTTTCCAATCATTTCGAAAGAAGAGTACCGCCGCTCGTTTATGAACCAGGTGGTAAGCGACTATTTCGATAACTCGTACAAAAGTGCTGTGGCCTTTTTTGTAAAAGAAAAAAACCTGTCGGAAGACGAGATCGACGAGCTGGTTAAGCTTATAAAAAACAAAAAGTAATGGAAGATTTTATCCTCTATATCGGAAAGGCAGCTTTGGCGCTAGGTGCTTTTTACCTGGCTTACCTGGCTCTTTTCCAACACCAGAAACATTTTCTGTTTAACCGGATTTATTTGCCGGTGTCGTTTCTGGTTAGTTTCCTTATTCCGCTCATTACCTTTACCAAAGTGAATTACATAAAGCCGCTTCCGGTTGCTGTATCAGAAAGTTTTGCTTACCTGCCCGAAGCCGCTGTGGTTAACGAACCGCAATTTACCTTCGAATGGTATCATTACCTGTTGGGGATTTATGCGCTCGGAATAATCGTATTTCTCCTGAACCTGCTCGTCGGGCACCTCAAAGCCATACACATCATCCGATTTAGCCGCCTGAAAGAATTGTTTGGTGCGCAAGTTAACCTGACTATAAAGGATGTTCATCCTTTCTCTTTCTTCTCGCGAATTGTGCTGTCGGAGAAAACATTGAAAAATCCCAATCTGAAAATGATCGTCGATCACGAAATGATTCACGTAAGAGAACGTCATACGCTCGATATTCTTTTTGCCGAGCTGCTGTTTCTCTTTCAGTGGTTTAACCCTTTTGCCTGGTTAACCCGCGATGCGATGCGAAATAACCTGGAATACCTGACTGATCATCAGGTAGCCCAAAATCATAATGCCGAAGCTTATCAATTGGCCATGGTAGGACTGGCGCATAAAAAAGGAGTGGCTCCCTTTTTAACTGCGCTTAACGGCTCACAATTAAAAAACCGTATTATCATGATGAAAAAGAAAACAGAAAATCGGTACAGCCTGCTCAAACAGTTGGTTGTACTCCCCCTGCTGGCCATTTTAATTATGGGTTTGTCGAACAAAGAAATAAGAACCGAAGTGCTTCACAATGACGCCCAGTTAAAAGTAGTTGTTGATGGTGTTGAGCTTCCTGCCGATCATCCCGAACTGATGAAACTTGATTTTGCCAATGGATTTGATGGAGGCGAAATAATTAAAGCGCTTGGCCTGGAAGACAAAGTGGTTGCCAATGCAATGACATTTGATAAAAATCCGGAAGAGGATGGAGTTTACTGCATTCAAACCAGCGATTATGAAGTAGGCACCGATCCCGAATTTGATAAAATGCTGGGCCGGCCTCTCGTTCTTGTACGAAGCGGGAACTTTACCGTAAAAGGTTCAGTAGAAAATGCATTGGGTAAGGTGATACCGAATGCCAAAATCGTTAACAACGAATCGTTGGAAGAATTTGTAGCAGATGAGAATGGAGCTTTCGAACTTGCGTTTAACGGAATAGAAAAACCGGTGGTTTTAAGTTTTTCGGCACCCGGTTATGTCAAAAATGATGTTGTTTATTACGGCAACAAAAATGAACTGAGAATAGCTCTTACTGACAATGACCCGGAGAAAGAACTAACCATTTCAGGAAAAATAACCAATGACAAAGGTGAGCCTCTTTCAGCAGTGGCCGTGTTAATTGAAGGAACCGCAACCGGTACTATTTCGGATTTCTCAGGGAACTATGAAATCAATGTAGCTAACGAAGATGCAGTGCTGATTTTTAATATGTTGGGCTATGAGTTCAGAAAAGTTCCGGCCAACAAAGAGCATATTAATGTGGTGCTGACCAAAAACGATATCGAGTCGCAACAATCACCATACGGTGTTGTGGTTAAAACAGGGCATACCGTTTCAGGAAAAATTACCAACGAAGATGGTGACGGGATTCCCGCTGTAGCTGTGCTGGTAAAAGGAACCAAAATTGGTACTATTTCGGATGTGAAAGGAATCTACAAAATTGAAACCGACGAAAACAATACCCTGGTTTTTAAAATGATTGGTTACGCTGAGAAGCAAGTTGCCATCGATGGAAAATCGGAACTTAATGTCCAACTGGAATCTAATAAAGATTCTGGATCAGCAGGATGGATATTATCCGGTGGCATCAATGGAGTTGTAGCTGCAAATGGAGGCGATGTTGTCATAACTCCGTCTTCGTCAAATGGAATCAAAATATCCACCTACGGTCAGGAAGATAATCAACCGCTATACGTTGTGGATGGAAAAATACAAGCATCTCTCGATTACCTTAGTCCCGCCAATATTGAATCAATCTCGGTTTTGAAAGATCAGAGTTCAACTTCGCTCTATGGCGATAAAGGAAAAAACGGGGTGATCATTGTAACCACAAAAGCCGCTGCCAAGGATAAAAAAGATGAGGTGAAAGTGATTGGCTACGGAGCACAGAAAAAAACGAATGACCCGCTTGAAAGTATTCGGGTTCACGGTTTTGCAAACGATCCTGAGAATGCCCCAATGTACATTGTGGACGGCAAACCGGCAGCTGAAATTGAATCAATTGAGCCGGAAAATATTGAATCTATCTCTGTTTTAAAAGATGCACAAGCTAAAATCTTATATGGCGAAAAAGGTAAAAACGGTGTAATCATAATAACCACAAAGGATGCTGCCAAAGCCAAAATGGATGAAGCTGTGGTACTTGTTGAAGGTATTCCTTACGATGGCGACATTAATGATATCGATCCGAAAACCATTGAATCAATGGAAGTGCTAAAAGATGGAAATGCTACCAAACGATTTGGCCCGATAGCCAAAAACGGCGCCATATCGATTAAACTGAAAGGAGAGGCCGATCTTAATGGTAAATCTCCCTTAATTTTTCTCGACGGCGAAAAATACACCGGCGAAATGGATGACATCGATCCTGGTAATATTGAATCGATCGATGTTCTGAAAGATGCTTCTGCTATTGAAACTTTTGGTGAAGAAGGGAAAGATGGTGTGATACTTATTAGAACCAAATTGTCTGATATAAACTCGGTTCTGGATTTACGAAAGTTTATCGCAAAAAGGATAAAATATCCAAAGGAGTTGGTCGAAGCCAATGCTACGGGTGTTAGCAAAATCTATGTTAAAGTGAATAGCAGTGGAAGCATCATCGCTGCTGATGAAAACGTTGTTAAAGGAGCAATACCTGTTGATGAGGTGGCTGTTGTGGCTTATAAACAAAATGAAGCGAATGATACGAACATTTTGGACGTACAAGATAAATTCAACCTTGAAGCCAAAAGGGTAATTCTGCAACTGCCAAAACTGAATATCCCGGAGTTTAAGGATAAAACAATTGTTTTGAAGGTAAAATTCATGCTTCAAGAAAAGTAAATAATAAGCTTATTAATCACACAAAATAACTAAACGGGCGACTATCATTTAATAGTCGCCCGCTGCTTTTCTTTAAAACAATTAAAGTGTTGGTTTAAATTCTGCAGTTAAGAAAAGTATTGTCGGTTGGCTCTGTTATGTTCCCACACACAAGAAAGATCTCTTCAGTTGCTACGGAAATCATTTTTCACACTTGAAATGTATTTTCAGCAAGTGCGGAAATCATTTTACACGCGTGTAATGTGTTTTCAGCTAAGGCGGAAATTGTATTACACAAATGAAATGTTATTTCCGAGAATGACGAAGAGTTGTTACAATGGTGTAATGTAAAATCCGGCGCTCCGGATATCGTTTGGCAGCCTTGTAAAGTATTTTTCGCTGTGGCTGACAAGGCATTTCAGAAATGAAAAAAGGATGCCATCTCTCTGAGAAACCTCAAACAGGGATGGCATCTTTGTATACTCGAAACTCGTGTCTCGCTACTCGTAGCTATTTTTTCTCAATGATAGCCACCCAGCCACCACCGGGAGCCATTTTAACGTTTACTGTTGATTCTGATGTAACTTCCACCGTTTCCTGCGCAAAGTCGGCAGCATGTTTATCAGCGTTCAGTCCGTCTTTCCACACTTTCATTGTGTACGTTCCGTCGCCAAGGAAATCGAGTTTTAATTCCATCTCACGCGGATTCCAGTCGGTCAGAGCACCCACAAACCATTTGTCGCCCGAGCGGCGAGCAACGGCAACATAGTCACTCACTTTGGCTTCCAGCACTTGGGTATCGTCCCAAACCGATGGAACTGCCGCAAGGAATTCCATACATTCCGGCTCGCGGTAATAGTTGGATGGATTATCGGCCAGCATTTGCAGCGGGCTTTCAAAAACCGGGTACAAAGCCAACTGGTGACAGCGTGTTCCCTGGCTCATTGGTTCGGTAAATACCTGGGCGAAATTCTCCTTTGTTTTGTTGATCATCGCACCCGGAGTATAGTCCATTGCACCGGCAACCATACGAATAAAAGGCAAAGTTACATCGTGCTCCGGATCGGGTAAGTTCGACCATTTGGCATTTTCCAAACCTTTAACACCCTCGTACGAAATTACGTTCGGGTATGCACGATCCAAACCGCTTGGTTTGTAGGCTCCGTGGAAATCAACCAGCAAGTTGTGCTCAGCACATTTGCGCGCAATTTTCTCGTAAAAGTTTACCATCCACTGGTCGTCGCGTTGCATAAAGTCCATTTTAATACCTTTGGCGCCCCACGCCTGAAACTGATCGAGTGCTTCCTCCAGTTTGTCGTCCATAGCTTTCCAAACTACCCAAAGAATTACGTCAACATTTTTTTCTTTTCCATAGTCGATTATTTCTTTAACGTCGATGTCTTTTTCCAGCTTCATAATATCGGAAAGCACATACCAGCCTTCGTCCAGAATGATGTATTCCAAACCATATTCCGATGCAAAATCGATGTAGTATTTGTAGGTTTCGGTATTTACACCGGCCACAAAATCAACACCGTAAATGTTATTGGCATTCCACCAGTCCCATGCCACTTTGCCGGGTTTAATCCAGCCGGTATTCTCCAATCTGCACTCAGGAGCCAGTTTGTATATCATTTCTGTTTCTATCAACTGGCCGTCGTTTTCGGTAATTACGATAGCACGCCACGGGAATTCTCGCGGTCCGCTGCATTCGGCAATATAATCGGCATATTTTGTTGGTTTTACATCGCGGTCGCGCAGTTGCTCGGTTTCCAGTACCACTCCGGGGTATTTCCCAATTAATGCATATTTGTTATCATCGCAACCACGTAAATACATTCCCGGGTAATCCATCAGGTTCGATTCCGAAATGTAGGTTTTAACACCGTTTCCGCAGTCAACCAATAAACCGGTCGAAGCAAACCGGTCGCTACCGATATTCGACAGTGTTTCGCGCAGGTATTCACGCTCCTGGTGGGTCATCATACTTTCTTCTTCAGGAAACCACAGTTTGTTGTCGGCCGGAAAAACGAAAGTAGCCAGTTCGCTTTTTACTTTGTATTCGCCATCTTTGTCCGACACCCAACGGTAAGCAGCGCCATCGTCGTACGCCCTGAATTGCAAGGCATAACCTTTAAACGTCAGAGTCAGTTCTTTGTATTCGTCTTTTATGGTAGCGCTTTTTCGCTGCACAACCGGAGTAAGCACCTGCGATACACTGTTGGTTTTTGTTTTACGTACCTTGGCGTCCACTCCCCAAACTGTTCCATCATTCAATTCCATCGAAATTTGCGATGGCGCAACAATTGGGGTTCCGTTTAGCAACACCGAGTAGGTAACAGTTTCGTCAATATTCACCTTAACCTGTATTTTCCCCGATGGAGATTCGAGCGAATATTCCCTGGCCGAAAGGGAGAAAACAAGGGCAACAAGAGTAATCAGTAGAGTTATTCTTTTCATGTTAGATAGTTTTTGAATTTTGTTCCGAAAGTACAAATTAAATGATCTCAGAAACATACACATATGTTCTGTTTTATATAAAGGAAGATGCAAAAAAATGATTTTATACCTATCTTACGGTAAATTTTAAAGCAAAGGTTATGAAGAATATAGTTACATTTATAGCACTATTTTTATTCGTTGTTTCTGTGCAGGCTCAGCAATTTGAAAAGGATGTTTTCGCTACTTCAGAAGGGGAACTGGAAATTACATTTATTGCTCACGGAACACTGATGATGCAATTTAACGGGAAAGTGATTCATATCGATCCGGTGTCGTGGTATGCCGATTATGCAACAATGCCAAAAGCCGATGTAATTCTGATAACCCATGAGCATGGCGACCATTTGGATGCCAAAGCAATTGATGCTGTTAAGAAAGAGGGAACCCAGGTGGTGCTCACAAAAACCTGCAACGAAAAATACACCGGAACCAAAGTGCTTAGTAATGGCGAATCGGGAACTTTTGCCGGAGTTAAAGTGGACGCCGTACCTGCTTACAATATAAAACATGAACGTGAAGCCGGGAAACCTTTTCACCCAAAAGGAGTGGGAAATGGTTATGTGCTTCATTTTGGCGATAAGAAAGTGTACGTTGCCGGCGATACCGAAAATATTCCGGAAATGGCCGCGTTAAAAGACATTGATGTGGCTTTTCTGCCCATGAACCTGCCTTATACAATGACCCCAAAAATGGTGGCCGATGCCACTAAAATGTTTCAACCCAAAGTGCTTTATCCGTATCACTTCGGCGAAACAAATACCGACGAGCTGGCTGAATTATTAAAAAATCAAAACAAAACCGAATTAAGGATTCGGAATTTAAAATAAGGCAGAAATTCTTTATACCTTCAATCCCCGAAATTGTTTTTGAGCAAACACTATTGTGCGTTTCTGCCTAAAAGGAGCGCGATTGGTGCCTGTTCTCACCGGGTAATGTTTTAAAAAATCTTTGATATTATGAAGAAATTTGGGGTTATCATCGTTTTGATGATGGGGATGTTTTCTGTGCTTTCTGCTCAGGAAAATAAGGTTTACAGCGGATATAAAGAATTGGTTGCTGCCGTAAAACAGGAAATAGATGAGCTTGATGCGGAAGGATTTCATGAACAATATGTGGAGGGACTGAAGAGCCGAAAGCCCGGCTATATTTTAATCGATGTGCGCACAGAAGATGAATACCGGGACGGACATATTCCGGGAGCTTACCTCGTGCAACGCGGTGTGTTGGAATCGCACATAGAAAAGGAAACGGTTTGGGAAGGTTTTCATAACGCGCTACCTAAAAAAACAGATACTATTATTTTGTATTGCCGCAGTGGCAGCCGATCGGCACTAGCTGCAAAGTCGCTAAATATGCTGGGTTACGAGCATGTGTATTCGCTTAACGGAGGATGGAAAGCATGGCACGAGGCTTACCCGAAACTGGAAAGGTTTTAAGGCAATAAACTATCCGACTAATGAGTAACTAGGGTACACAAATAGCTTGTTGTACAGGCCGGGTGCTTATCGTACTTTTTTACATCCGCGTACAACACAAAATGTGGTGGCAGCTAATCCTATGGCTGCAAATGAAATCAGGCCGGTATAAAATACCTGAACCGGTAAATTGGCACAGCATGAAATAAAGCCAAGGATTATGGTGACGAAAAATCCTAATATTCCCCACAGTCCTAAATTGTAGCAGATTAATGTTACTATTTTATTCATCGTATTAAGTTTTTACAATTATACGACCAATAAAGAACATTGGTTTATTAAACAATGTGAGATAAATCTCGTATAATTGTGATATTAATTACATTTTAAGTTTGCAGATGAACTTAATTGCCAATACCTGTGTTGATTGTAGTCTAAAATCGGGAGCTGTTTCTGTTCTGGATAACAACGAGTTATGTGCTCTTGAAGAAGGGTGTGCAAAAACAGAGTACAAAAAAGGCGAACTTATTTTTAAAGAGGGTGGGCTGGTTCAGCATATCATTTATATTCGGAAAGGATTTGTAAAACTGGTGAAAAAAGGTGCAGGCGGTAAAGACTTTATTCTTAGCGTTTCAAAACAGGGATCGTACCTTGGGATTCAGAACCTGGATGAAAACATAAAAACCAATTATTTCTCGGCCATAACATTAACGAACTCGGAAGTGTGTTTTATCGACAGGCACTGTTTTGCCAGTCTGTTAAAACAAAACGGCGAGTTTGCTCTGAAGGTATTATCAACAGTTTTGAACGACGAAATGAATTATTTCGACCGATTGGTGAAAAACGTGCAGCAACAGTTACCCGGCAGATTGGCTAATACCATAAGTTATTTCGCCAACGAAGTTTATGGCGAGAACACTTTTGCCTTAAACCTTACACAAACTGAAATTGCTGCATTAATTGGCACTTCGCGCGAAAGTATTTCGCGGATATTAAAGGAATTCCAGGAAATGGGAATTATAGCACTTGAACACAATGTGCTTACCATTTTAAACGAAAAAAAGCTGGAGGAAATTAAACAAAAAGGTTAACCTACCTGGCTGAGATGGCGCACCCGGTCGAAATCAAGAATCGTAATCTCTTTACCTTTTAACTCGATAATCTTTTCAGATACAAATTCCTTAATCACACGCGAAAGACTTTCCTGCGACATGTTGGTAATAGCAGCCATGTCTTTTTTACTGATTGGAACGCTGAACTTTTTTCGCTTGAACAAACGAAGGCTGAAACACAAAAGTAAGTCGGCAAAACGACCGTGTAATTGTTTCAGGGTCAGGCAAGCCATTCGGTTGTATGAAAACAACGACTCATCGTTTAAATGATGCAAAATGCTTGCGCTGAATGCAGCATTATTGTGAATAAATGAATCAATTGTGCTTATATCGTGAAGGCAAACACTGGTATCGGTATATGCTTTTACAGAATAGGGATAGATATTTTTTGAATAGAGCGCCTGCAAACCTAATAATTTGCCCTGGTTCTCAACCGAAAGTATCAACTCATCGTTGGCATGTTCGCGGTAAACTTTCACCAGGCCACTTTTAATGTAAATGATGTGTGCAGCCAAAGCACCTTGCTTTGCAATAATCTCTCCTTTTTTGAAATTTACTTCAACACGGTTTCGGTTAATCTGAATCAATTCTTCGTTCGTAAGTTTCTTAAAAGGTGCTGACATGCATTTACATCCAACACATTTTTCCAGTTTGTTTAATGGCATAATTATCAAAGTTATAAAGGGGGCTAATATAGTTAAAAAGTTAGTACTTAATCAGTACGTCAATCATGTTTTTGATCTAAATCAAATATTCTACTGACTACAATATGAATCCGTCTTGAGGCGGTGACAGGCCGGTTTTCCAATTGGTATAAGTAGCTGTGTTACTTTTGGATTGGTGATTAATTCATCAAAAGTAAATTTTAAAAGGACATGAGAAAGGCATTCATTTCGTTGATGTTAGGCTTTGTTATATGGCTCGGTAAAGTTGTTACAGCCAAACGTAAAGCACTAAATAGTCTGATGAATAATCTGCTATTCTCCGTTCGTACATTCTTTTCAACAACATTCAGCCATAGTTTATTAACCGGGAGTTGTGTTTGTTACACAACCTCAATCAAAACACGACAAGATAATCAGGTAAAAACCGGGATGCCAATATTGCTTTAGTGCAAGAATTATCCGGGTTTATACTATCACTTAAATAACCTAAAATTTTATAAAATGAAAAAGTACTTTTTTTACACGTTATTACTTGCAATGTTTGCTTCAGTCACGTTTAACGGATGCAAATATGAAGAAGAAGAATGCGATTGTTCAGGTTCGGAACCGGTAGCTTACGAAACGCTGACCACTTATCTGAAATCGGTTGATATGGATATAAACCATATATTAACTAATGCTGCCGGACAGAAGTTTGTAATGGCTGCTCCTGCCGATGGCGATCTTTCATCAAAATGGATTATGGATATTCGTGGTGACGTTGATTTTGCTGCCGCACATATTGAAGGTGCACATAACGTTGCTTTTGGCGATATTTTAACCGCTGCAGCCACTGCCGATAAACCCATTTTGGTAGTATGTTACACCGGGCAAACTGCTTGCTACGCTACTTCATTACTTCGCCTTTACGGTTACGAAGATACACAGGCCTTAAAATGGGGAATGAGTGGATGGAATACGAATCTAGACAAATGGACTCCAAACTGTAAATCTTTGGATGATGCAAATAACTGGACAAGCAGCGAAGCTACAGCCGGAAGTTTTGACGCTCCAACATGGACAAGTACATCAACAAATGGTGCTGATATTCTTGCCGAAAGAGTAGAAGAAGTTGTTGCCGCAGGATTTAAAACAGTAAAAGGTGCCGACGTTTTAGCAACGCCAGCTAATTACTACGTAAATAACTATTTCTCGGCCGACCATTACACCGGTTTTGGACACGTAAATGGTGCTGTAAGAATCAATCCATTATTAATCGACGATTGCAGCAAACTTGATCCAAACGGTAAAGTAGTTACATACTGCTACACCGGACAAACTTCAGCAGTTATTACCGCTTACTTAAATGTTCTTGGTTTTGATGCTTACAGTCTTCTTTTCGGTATGAACGGTTTAAGCCATACCAACTCATTCTGGGAAGCTGGTGGCGTAACAAATCACTGGGGATTTGATTCAAATCCTAAGGATCTTCCTACAGTATCTTCTAACTAAACGTGTTGGAGCGGGAAGCTGGTTTTTCAGTCCGCTCTCTTAATTATCAACTAAAAGAACAGATTATGTTACGCAAATTATTATTTATATTATCAGCAGCCTGCTTGTTGGCTTACAATGCACAGGCGCAGGGATGTTCCGAGCCAGCCTCAGACGAAGGTGTTTCTGTTTTCGGGTACCTGCAGGCGCAATACGATTATGGTTTTGCCGAAGGTGATAATACCAACACTTTTGGTTTTAACCGCTCACGTATTGGTGTTATGGGAAATATTCCGTACGACTTTAGTTACTATGTTTTGGTAGAAACCAGTCCGTTTAAAAAGGACGGGCCAAAAGCATATTTGCTCGATGCATTTATTACCTACAAACGTTTTTCGTTTGCAAAGGTAAGTTTGGGTTCCTTTAAATCGCCATTCGGACAAGAACTGGGTACGCCTTGTCACTCTTTGTATACCATCAATCGCTCGAAATTTGTAAACGAACTTACTGCACCCGATCGCGATATGGGCTTAATGGTGCTTGGTGGATCGGATACTACTTTAATTCAATATTCGGTTGCCTTGATGAACGGTACCGGACTTTTGGTTAAAGATGCCGACAAATACAAAGATGTGGTTGGTAGAGTTTTGGTTCAACCATTCGACTGGATGCATGTTGGTGGTAGTTTCCGTGTTGGTAAAGCTACCAGCCAGGATGAAACAGTTACAGAACCCGATGAAAGAACTCGCTGGGGCGCTGAGTTTGAAGTGGAAAAATATGGATTCCTTGTGCAGGGAGAATACATCTGGGCCGAAGACAAAGGTTCGTACCTGGTAGGCGGCGGATGTGGCGGCGATCCTGAATTGGTTCAGGGTAGTGTTGAACGCGAAGGTTTATCTATTATGGCCCTTTACAACCTGACTTATAATTTCCAGCCTGTTATTAAATACGAGAATTACAACAGCGATTTGAGTTTGGGTAATAACAACATGGAACATATTACAACCGTAGGTTTCAACTATTTCTTTAACGAGTGGACTCGTTTACAGGTGAACTACGAATATAAAGCTGAATGGGCCAATGAAATTTCGAACGATATGATTATGGTTCAGCTACAGGTAAGATTCTAATTTTAAATGATAAAGGATATGAAACTTAATAGATTATTTCTCTTAGGATTGGTGCTGTTGCTGGCTTCTGCTGTTTCAGCACAGGATTTGATCTCGGCAAATGAGCTTAAACAGAATTTAAAAAACCCGAATTACATCATTGTTAATGCTGCTGCAAATCAAAAAGTGTTTATTCGTGGTGCGATTGATTTACCACACGGAACACTTTGTACCGATGAGCCTATCCGTAATATTATCAAATCGCCGGAAGAAATGGCTGCAGAGCTTGGAAACCATGGTATATCAGCTGATAAGACCATTGTTGTGTACGATGAGGGATCTACAAAATATGCCGGTCGTATGTACTGGATGTTAAAGTATCTGGGAGCACCAAATGTAAAAATGTTGGATGGTAACATTACCGGGTGGAAAGCAACACGCGGACCAATCGGGACAGCATCAAAAGGGAGCAAAACCACATTTACCCTCAATGTTGACGCCAACCAACTGGCAACTATGGCTGAGGTAAAAAAGGCGGTTAACAACCCATCATATGTAATTGTTGATGCGCGCACACCGGAAGAATATGCCGGTACTGCGGAAACAGAACTGGCAAGACCGGGACACGTTCCGAGCGCTGTTAATGTGAACTACGAAACCCTGGTTGATGGAAAAAGTTTGCTAAAATCGAACGAAGCACTTACTTCGATGTTTGAATCGAAGGGGATTACCAAAGATAAAACGGTTATTGTTTATTGCGAAACCAGTGTACGTGCCGGAGTTATTTATTTGGCATTGAAAGGTTTGGGGTATCCAAACGTAAAAGTATACGACGGAGCTTATTTGGAATGGCAATCTGTCGATTCGAATGAGATAGGTTAGCCTTTCGCATGTCCTGAGCGCCCTGGTATTTACCGGGCGCTCTTTTCATGTAATAAAAACTGTACTGATTCATCAGTAAACAGGCTACCATAAAAGCATAAAAAAACCGCTAACCAAAACTGGTTAGCGGTTTTTTTATATTGTTGTTTCTAATTATTTGATCTCTATGTTAGTGTCAGTAACCGATCCTGGTTCAAGCGTACCAAGGGAGTTAAGCTGAATACTGGATGAATTCAATATAGAGTTCAGATCGCTGGCATCAACATTGGCCAAACTCAGAAAATCAGATGGAACCACTACCACTCTGAAAGTTTGATTTCTGGTATAATCGAGCGGCAAAGTTGACAGGTCTACATCACCCTCTAAAAATACCGACATATCGTAAATAACATCGTTGGGAATATCGCCGGTAAAATCGAAATTATACTGCAAAATAGCACCAGAATCAAAATATTTGGTTTGAGGAAGCGGGCGCCAGAAATCCAAGCCATCCTCGGTTGTCCACAAAATGTAGGCTAAAATTACGTCCGATTCGTAAGGCTCAAATCCGTTATCCGCAAAGTTAAAAACCAGTTGATAGTTGTTTGCCGGCGTAAAGTCTCCGGTAAACTCAAAGGTGGTTCCAACAAAATTGTAACCATCTTCTCCCGGTATTCCCGGAGGTCCTATTGGCCCAACAGGACCTTCGCATGAGGCCAGTATGGCGGCAGCAATAATTAAAAGAAACGCTGAAATTTTTCTGAAGGTAAATCTTTGTTTGTTTTCAATTGTTTTCATAGCAATAGACTTTTTATAATTAAACTTCATTTTTTAGTGTTAAAACAAGTATAGTGCCAAAAAAACCTTCGGCTATTGCCGAAGGTTTATATTTGAATTGATTGATCAATTTTAAAGAGCCCGTTGTCTTACTCTCTTTCAAGTGTTCCCGGTACAGGTACACTTGCAGTTTCCATAAAACCAATATCGCCCATAATGAAAGTGTCAGGACCAAGTTTCATGTCCGAGTTCATCATTTCATCCCAGGTAACTTCTTTTCCGGTGTATGCCGAAACGCGGCCCATAATTGCAGTCATAACTGAATTGGCGGTTTCTTCAGCCTCGTTAAACGGAATATCCTGGCGAATGCAGGTAATCAGGTCTTTGTGTTCCTGAACGTATGGGCTGGTTGCATGATCTTCATAAGAGAAAAGATCATTACCATCCAAATCAGTAATTTTTGCTGTGCCACCTTGTGCAGTAAATGCTTTTCCTTTTGTACCGTGCATTACTTCGTTAACGGCATTTGTACAGCCATTAATCTGGCGGCATGTGCTTAAAATCTGGCGTCCGTCATCCAGTTCATATCGAACGGCAAAATTATCATACTGATCGCCGGTTGGGCGACGCTGACGTGAACCAAAACCTAAAGCTTTTATCGGGTGTTTGCCAAAAAACCAGTTGGCAACGTCGATATTGTGCACGTGTTGTTCAACAATATGGTCGCCCGAAAGCCAGCACCAGTTTACCCAGTCGCGAATCATCCATTCCATTTCGCTCCATTCGGGCTTGCTGTTTCTGTACCACAATTGTCCACCATTCCAATATACTTCGGCAGTGGTGAGTTTACCAATTGCGTTATTGCTGAGTTCTTTATATACATTTAGATATTTATGCTGGTGGCGGCGTTGAGTACCTGTAACCACTTTTAATCCGGCAGCATCGGCCATTTTTGCAGCCGCCAAAACCTGGCGAATTCCAACAGGATCAACAGCAATTGGTTTCTCCATAAATACGTGCTTACGCGCTTTTACAGCTGCTTCGAATTGCTGAGGACGGAATTTTGGAGGTGTTGCCAGAATTACAATATCAACACCCGAATCGATCACTTTTTCATAGGCATCAAAACCAATAAAACAATTTTCCGCAGGTACTTCCTGTCCGGTTTCTTTTTTAATTCTGTCGACACAACTGTCAACCCTGTCCTTAAAAACATCGGCCAGTGCAGTTACCTGAACGGTTGAACCACCGGCTTCCAAAAAGTTAAGAGCTGCACCGGTTCCGCGTCCGCCGCAACCAACAATTCCGGCTTTTAAAACTGTTCCGGCAGGTACTTCATCCAATAGAGGTGGATATTTGTACTCTCGTTGCAGCCAATCGTATTCGCCACTTGCAGAAGAGCCTCCGCCAGAGCACGATGACAAAGTTCCGATTCCCATAGCCCCTGCTGCGCCTACAGTTGCAGCTCCGGCTAAAAATTTCCTTCTTGAAAAATTGTAGTTACTCATGTTAATAATGTTTTAGTTGAATTTAGGATTCAATTTTTATAAGTTATTTTCCGGTATTCTCATCATATTCGCACACTACTCTGAAACTAATGTAATTACAGTCCGACAACCACCAGATACTCTTTGGCATTTGCGGATCGGTTTTCATCCATGCTTCGCTGCGGGTGTAATCGCGGGCAGCACTTCTAACTTCGCCAACAGGGCTTTTAAATGTTCCGCCACGAATAACGTGCTCCTCGCCCGAAGCCGGTCCTTTCGGATCGGTCGCGCCATCGCTTAATTTCGAATAGGCATCTTCGGCGTACCAGTCGGCACAATATTCGGCAGCATTACCAAGCATGTTTTTCAACCCAAACGGATTGGCTTCAACAATGTCGGGCTTGGCAGTTTTCAGTCCGCTGTTTTTTTCGTAAACAATATAGTTATTAATAACGTCGCTTCCTTTTCCGAATAATTTTCCAATAAAGTTTTTGTCTTTAAAGTCTTTTGGCTCACCTTCAAAGAAGAACGGTGTTTCCGTTCCTCCGCGGGCGGCATATTCCCACTCGGCTTCTGTTGGCAGGCGGTAAGTTTTTCCGGTAACCTGCGATAGCCATTTGCAATAGGTTTCGGCCGAATGGTAGCTCATCGTAATAGCCGGACGGCTGCCCATTCCCCAGTTTTGGTCGGGTTGCCCGTAAGGTGGTGTTGGGCCCGAGATAGCATCAACATCAACATCGGTTTCAGTACGTGTACCTTCTGTGTCGGTTGTTCTGCCTTCTGCGGCAGTGGCGCTGTAAAAGGCCAGGTATTCATCCCAGCTCACTTCTATTTCGGCCATAAAGAACGGACTTACATTCACCGTTTTCTGTGGCCCTTCATCGTTTTCACGAAGTTGTTCCGTTTCAGGACTTCCAATTTTGAAACTTCCACCCGGAATAGCTTTCATATTAAATGCAATTGTTGTTCCCGGAATAGTTTCGGTATAATCTTCATGAGCAGTAACTTCAGCTGCAGCTTCATATCTTTCCTGTGATTCGGCACCGGCGCTTCCAAACTCAACATTTTTCGCGTGCAGTGCATTCGGATCGTAATGGCCAACATTCAGGTGGCAGTTGATACAACGCAATTCCTCTTCGTTTTGCGAATAGTAAAGGTGCGCTTGCTGACCTTCGGAAGTTAGCGTTAGCGGAAATAAATTGGCGTGGCAACTGATGCACGATTCTTCAAATACAAAATGTTGTGCCTGCTCGAGCGAAGACTTGGCTTCCCAGTTAAAATCGGCGCTGTCTTTAAAGAAATATCCATACGCATCGCGGGCACCGGCTTTTATTTTCTCTTTTAAGTAGCCTTGTCCTTTTGGCGGAAGATGACACTCAACGCAGCCAATATGCATACCTGTTCTGTTCTCGTGGTGAACAGAGAGTTTCCACGAATCAAAAACATGAGGGTGAACGTGACACACTTCGCACGATTCGTTTGTTGAAGTAGCTTCAATAACTTTAAGAGAAGAAATGGTAACAGCGATACCAATAATAAATCCGATAAAAATAATTAGTAACAGCTTTTTTCGAAGGTAGTTACCAAAACGTTGAAACATGGCCATTGGTTATTTTAGGTTTCTTGATTAAACAATGCGGGTAAAAATACTAATTTATATGGCTAAAATTCTGACTTTTGTAGGTTTAAAATTATACAACTTAACTTTATTCCTCAACAATTTCAGAAAATTCAACCATTTGTCTTTAGTTAAGACGCAGGCTTTATAATAAATACCTATTTTTTATTAAATAAAAAGGTTGTCTCGAATGCGACAACCTTTGCAGATGACTTCCGGAGAGGAATACAGGAGAGATAGGGAAATTATTTTTATACAGTTGCAAGTTATGGATGTTTTATCCGGGGCTGATTATGTAAAGATTACTAATGGGTTAATGAATTATTAATCAGCAACAATCAACTTTTAACTAAACATTAAATGGTTAAATAGAGAATTTTGTAACTTTCAGCTATGAACCTTCTCAAGCAAAGTATTACAGATGTGTTGGGCCTGTTTTTTCCCGAGCTGTGTGTTACCTGCGGGAAACGTCTGGTAACACAGGAAACCTTCGTATGTTTTACTTGCTGGCACGATTTGCCGGTAACCAATTTTCATTTAAAGCAGGATAATAAAGTGGCTCAATTATTTTGGGGGCGGGTTGAAATTTCAGCAGCAACAGCTTTTTTTAGCTTCAGGAAAGGAAGTAAATACCAGCAACTTATTCATTTTGTAAAGTACAAAGGATTAAAGGAACTGGGTAAGGAAACCGGGAAAAAATTTGGATTGCAATTGTTGCAATCACCTTGCTTTGCTGAAATCGACGTTTTAATGCCGGTGCCGCTACATCCACGAAAAGAAAAGAAGCGCGGTTTTAACCAAAGTGAGTGGATAGCTCGTGGAATTGCTGAAGTTTTAAAAAAGCCGGTTGACACCGTAACGCTGCACCGAAAGGAATATACATCGACCCAAACAAAACGAAACCGCTACGAACGCTGGCAGAACGTTGAAAGTGTTTTTGGGTTGAATGATCCCAAGGCGGTTGAAAATATGCATGTTTTGCTCGTTGACGATGTGGTAACCACCGGCGCAACGCTGGAAGCTTGTGCAATTCACTTGTTAAAACAACCCGGAACAAAAGTCAGTATTGCCACGCTGGCTTATGCCGATATTTAATGTTCGGTCTTATTCTACTGATAATCTAATCGATACTCTGGAAAGCCGTTTTAAACAATGTTTCCCATCAATCTGTTAAACCAACAGATTGTCTGAGTTTATTATCATCAAAAAAATAAAATAGTATGAAAATTACACGATTGTTTTTGCTTGCCCTAGTGGTTATGGGTTTTATGGCCTGTAACCAAAAGCCGGCAACCACCGAAGATGTTAACGTAAAGTATTACCGCCAGCTGTTATTTAGCGAAACACCCTGGGATTTGGAGCGTGGTTCGCATGAAATTTCGGCCGATGAAGCAGAAAAAGTGAATAACTACAAATTTACCTGGAACGATGACGGTACACTGGCATCGGTAGAATTCAACCGCAACGGTGTGTTGCTGGGCTATTCAAACCTGCGGGCTGCAAAAATTACCTATACCTACGATGGTAACAAGCAGATCAAACATTTCTTTAACAAAGAAGGAGAGCCCATTGAAAGCGGTGGTGCGTTTACACAGGAATATACACTCGATGATTCGGGAATGCGCGTTGCGATGCGTTTCCTCGATAAAGAGGGAAATCCAACCGAAAACCGTAATAACATACACAATTATGTGTGGTCGAAACTGGATGATGGAATGATTCGCGAATTGCGTTACAATCTGGCCGAGGAAGAAACAATCATGAATCCGTTTTGCCCGTTTTATGAGTTGCGTTTTTCGTATGATGCAAATGGTTACGTAACCCGAATGGCCAACTATATTGAAGATACCATGTACAACTGCACCGCCGAAAATTGTGGCGATGTTGGAGTTTCATATTTCTTATTCGAAAACAACGACAAAGGTGATTTATTGAGCTTTTCGGTGCACAGCACTACAGGCCAGCTTTCGAATTTATACTGGGGCTGGGCCAAGCGTCAAAATGTTGTTGATGAATATGGCAATGCGGTAAAAACAGTTGTTTACGATCAGGACGATGAATTACTTGGCGGAAAAGGAATTCCGGTAACCGAAAATGAATACAACGAATATGGCGAGTTGGTAAAAAGTATTTCGAAAGATGCCGATGGAAATGTGGTGAACAACCCGAATAACGGTGTGGCTATTGTGGAATACAAATACGACGAGCAGGGCCGCAGAGTAGAAACCCTTCGTTACGACAAAGAGATGAATCCTGTTGAAAGTCAGAGCTAATACGTATTAATTTATGATCAAGATAAAACCGATTTTAAGTTTTCTTACACTGGCTGCTTTTGTTGTTTTATTTTCCTGCTCGGGTGGGCAGAAAAAAACGGAACAGGCTGATAGCAGTGTGCAAGAATCAAACCCAAAAGTAGAGGTAAATGCCGAGGCAAAATTACTTTTGAAAACGCTGAATGAAATGGGCGATTATGCCAACAGCCGTGATTTCCCGTCGCTAATAAAACCATCGTCGGTTAATGAAGAACTGGATGGAAACATTCAGATTATTGATTTGCGCAACCAGGATGCGTTTAACGACGGGCACATAAAAGGTGCTGTTCGTATTGATTTTAGCGACTTGCCGGCCTACCTTACCAACGATATCAAGCCCTTTGAGTACGATAAAATTGTAGTAGTTTGTTACTCTGGACAAATCTCAAGTTATGCTGCGTCGTTATTACGACTGGCAGGCTATGGTAATGTTTACGCCATGCGCTGGGGAATGAGTGGCTGGAGCAAACATTTTGCTGAAGATGCTTGGCTGGCCAATGTTTCTTCTGATTTTCAGGATCAGCTGGAGACGGTAGATCATGACAAAGCACCGATTGCAGATTTACCGAAATTGAATACCGGAGCTACCAACGGCGACGAGATTCTGCAACAGCGAATCGAGGCGCTTTTTGCAGCCGGTTATCACGATGCATTGGTGAAAGCCAGTGCGGTGTTCGAAAATCCCGGGAAATATTATACGATTAATTACGACCGGAAAGACAAGTACGATTCTGGGCATATTCCGGGTGCAATTCGGTATAAACCCGGCGGAACACTCGGAATTGTTTCAGAGATGCAAACTATTCCGGCTGATAAGGAAGTGGTTTTGTACTGCAACACCGGGCACAATTCTGGTTTTGCAACGGCTTACCTGCGTTTGTTTGGTTACAATGCCAAAACACTTACGTTTGGGAACAATGCCTTTATGTACGATAAAATGAAAGAAGAAGAAAGCTCGCTATCGTGGCTGCCGTTTACCGAAACCGAAATTCACGACTATCCGTATGTTCAGAATTAAATAGTGATTTTTCTTAAAGATATTATTCCAGCCTGATCGTCGTGTCGGGCTGGAATTTATATTTTAATGCTTCCGGATTTTCTTCGTCAGAGAGAATATATATACCATCAAATTCCAATTGATTCAGAATTACCCAGGCTTTTGAACTTGTAGCAATATCGGCGGAATAAAGCAGAATTTTGCCATCAAGCACAGCCAGTTTCTCTTTGTTTTCCTTTTCAAGAAGTTGGTCAAAAGGTATCACCATCGAATTTGGGAAACGTTGTTGTTCGGCGTCCAGTTCAACTATCGAGAAGCTGTTAGGCAAGTCGTTTAATTCCTGCACCGAAACGGTAATTTCTGCTGTCGTAGTCAGTGCTTCGCTCACATTTCTTTTAAACAGATTCGGATTAAAAGTTCGCACCAAAACCAGTACAACGAGTACCAGCAGAACACCTAAAATCCATGTTATATTCTTTTTCATTTTGTATCGGTTTTATTCACAACCTCCGTCCAGCTGCGATTCTTCCAGTCGTTTTGCTTCGAGGTATTGTTTTTTTAAACTGTCGGGCAAACTGTTGATTTGTGTAAATGTTCTTCGTGCTTTGTAGCGGTTTTCGAATAATGAATTTTCGCGTGGAGTAATACGTTCGCCTGTAAATTCGCTCAGCATAACCGTAAGGTACCACTCATTCATCCCGCCCTTCATTACAAACGAATTCGAATAACCCAGTCCGCTAACAATAGTCCAGGCCATATTGGCCGTTTCGTCGCCGTTTGCATAATATACATTTCTAACTCTGTCCTGATTCAGGTAACCTTCCCAGTTGGGATTGAGCAAATCGTTGAACGGAATATTTATCGAGCCCGGAATATTACTTTCCATAAATTCGGAAGCACTTCGTAAATCGATCAGTTGAATGGTGCTGTCTTCGTTATTTACAAATCGGGCCACCTCGTCAACTGAAAAATACATGTCGGAATTCGACGAAATTTCGAGCAATTCGGTGGGTTTCAGTTGAAAAGATTTTGCTGCATTAAAAGGCAAAAAAGCCAAAATCAATCCAACGCCGGCCAGTAATACTGATATTTTTATTCGTGCATTCATTGTTAATCAAATTTCGGATGTGATGTCGTTTCGTGCATATTTCTTTTCGGCCAGTTCGGCCAGCCAGAACATTGCAATTGCAGCGGCGATCAGCAGAAAGGTAAAAATTCCGGGCGAAACTCCCATCCATTCATCCACACGCACAGGGCCTTTGTAATTCGCTCCTGCCAGTGTCTGTATCATCGGAAACGATTCGGCAAAAAGAAATGCACCACTCAGTCCGCCCACAAGAAAAAACAAGGCATCGATTTTCCCAATCGATAGTGCGCTGATTCCGGTACCCGGACAAAAACCACCCATAATAAATCCGGCTCCCATAATTACTCCGCCAACGAGTGTTGCGGTTACGTAATATGGATTTACATACACCAGATTTAAATCCAGTAAGCCAAAGTAGCTTAGCAATTGCGAACCTGCCAGCGCTACGATTGCGGCCGTAAAAAACACTTTTAAAACGGTGGTGTCGTAGCCGTAAAACATGCCTGCCAGTTTTCGGCTCGACGAAAAACCGGCCTGCTCCAATGCGAAGCCAAAGCCAATTCCGATAAAAAATCCAATGCCGAGGTTAAGCCATTCCGGAAGATCGTTAAGTAATGTAATCGGTCCCATAATTTTTGAATTACTGAATTACTGAAGGATTGAGTTTTAAATCCAAAGTTTTCTGAAAAACCAGGCAAATAAGAAGGCCGAGCCAAAAATGCCAAGCATGGTCATAAATCCGGCTACTGAAAGTACTGCCATTCCTGAGAGAGCAGCGCCGCTGGTGCATCCGCGAGCCAGTTGTGCCCCGTATACAAAAAACACACCGCCCAGAAAGGCAAACAACAAGCGTTTCCCATTCGATATTTTTGGCGATTTTTCAATTTTGAATTTCAGTCGGCCCGAGATGGCTCCCGAAATAAATCCTCCTAAAAACATACCAAGCACTTCAAGTGCCAGCCAGCTTTTTAATGGATTTTTACCGTCGTCAAAATATTTACTGTAGTAAGGTGATTCCATGGCATGTTTGTGATCAATCGTTTCAACAGCCGCTACAACGGCGTATTTTAATCCGCCGCTGGCTCCCAATCCGCGCCCTGAAAAAAACATGGCGCTTAAAAGTACCAGACCAAGTAGCACTCCCGCCAGGTATGGGTTCATGTATTTCTTTCTCATCGTAGTAAAAGGTTTTGGTTAAACTTAACCACTGTTGTAAAGACAAATTAATGGAGTTGATTGTTCTGTTGATCCGGGAATAATTCTCGGATAGGGCTTAAAAACGGTCTCGCAATTTGTGCGGTTTTTAAGAAGTCGCTCAACAACTTTTGGTTTTGGTTGTTTCAACACAAAAAAGCAAAGATGGAATTAGAGATCAGTAAATATTTCAAAGGGGTTCGGCCCGGCATAACACTTCCTTCGCCCTTAATGTTGGAAATTATGAAAGAGGAGGGAATCCGGAAAATGGTGAGCGATCATTACGATTTGGTTGTGCAAAGCCCGATTAAAGATCTGTTCCCGAAAAATCCGATAGCGCTTGAAAAAGCCAAAGAACACTCGGCTGATTTTTTTATTCAGATTTGCGGAGGCCCCGATTATTTTAACCAACACCGCGGGAAGCCACAATTAAACAGAAGGCATTTGCCGTTTAAAATTACCGCTGAAGCGCGCATCGAATGGTTGAATTGTTACAAGCAGGTTTTAAGCAAACTGGATTTGCCCGATGAGGTGCAGAAATCATTCTGGACTTACCTTGATGATTTTTCGAAGTGGATGGTGAATAGCTATTAAAGGATTAGTGATTAAGGATTAAGTGGGAACCAGGATTTAGTGAATGAGTAATTGGGTGAATTAGGAAGAAAGTTTGCAGTTTTCAGTCGCAGTTAACAGTTTTACAATTTAGCAGATGTAAACAAATGAAACGATCTATTGTGTTCTATGTGTCTATTGTGGTTCAATTCTTAGCGTCTCTGCGTCTTTGCGAGAAAAATCTTTATAGAATTTCGGATAATGATTAACGATTTTAGATTTGGAAGCAGGAAGAAAGTTTACAGTTGCAGTTAACCATTCTGCAATTTAGCAATAGAACAATTTAGCAGTTGTAAACAAAAGAAACGATCTATTGTGTTCTTTGTGTCTATTGTGGTTCAATTCTTAGCGTCTCTGCGTCTTTGCGAGAGAAAAAACTTAGCGTCCCAGCCGGTAATACAACGCCAGCGAAATTACATTATTAAATAAGCCGTTGTGGAAATAATAATTGGTTTCCGATTTGTCGCTGCACGGAAGAACGGATAACGCAAAACGCAGGTCAACCGATGCATGTTCCAGAAAATCAAACTGAAAACCTACAAAAGGCTGCAAATCGAAGGTATTAAAATCCTGCCGGTCGGGTTCCGGGATTTCGCCATCGCTGTTTACTTCTTTCGAGTGGATTAAAACACCCGGCGCAATACCGCCAATAATCATACTTCGGTCGTTGGTTCGGAATGCCATAAAAATTGGAATGTCGATATATCCCAGGCGCATAACGTATTTGTCAATATCGGGCTGTTTGGGGTCGAATGCTCTTCGTGAGCCTTTTTGCGAATATTTTATTTCCATTCCGGCCACAATTGCCGGCGCAATATCAGTCTGAACAAAAAGACCGGCTAAAATACCCGCTTTGTGGTAGCCTTTCAGATTGTCGCCTTCAACCTGTGTACCGTTAAAACCTGCAATTATTCCGGCATCGAAACGCTGGGCCACAACAAAATTGGCAATCAAAAGAAATCCAAAAGCAACAACTATCCGTTTCATTTATTTTAGTTTTTCCAGTTCCTCTTTTAGCATCTTCACCCCAATTTCCGCTTTTTTTTCGATATACGTAACATTTTCTTGGTAAACTTCCGGCCGGTTGGGGTCGATAACAAATATCGGTGTTCCTTTTCGCACGTAGTTTACAAGGCTTGCAGCAGGATAAACCGCCAGCGAAGTGCCAATTACCACCAGAATATCGGCCTGCTGAACAATGCCAATGGCATTTGGGATTTCGGAAACAGCCTCGCCAAACCAAACAATATGAGGCCGCAACTGACTTCCCTTTTCACAACAATCGCCAAGTTTGAGCTCCCAGTTGTCGAGTTCGTAAATCAGATAGGCATCCAGCGTGCTTCGGGCTTTCATCAGCTCGCCATGCAAATGCGTAACTTTTGTGCTTCCGGCCCGCTCATGCAAATTGTCAACATTTTGAGTTACAACCTCCACATCAAACCATTTCTCCAGTTCGGCAATTCCGCGGTGTCCGCCGTTGGGCTGTGCATCAAAAAGTTGCTTTCGTCGTTCGTTGTAAAATCGTAAAACCAGTTCCGGATCGTGCGCCCATGCTTCAGGCGTGGCAACTTGGGTAACATCGTATTGTTCCCAAATTCCACCCATATCGCGAAATGTTTTTAATCCGCTTTCCTGGCTCATGCCGGCTCCCGAAAGAACTACCAATTTTTTCATCATTAAAAATGTTCTAACGATTAAATGTACAATTAATAATAATCGCATTCAAATCGGGGCTGATAATCTGGGGCTTATTTGAGGCGGCTTTTAATTGTGGATATTATTCGGCTTAAAAGATGTTCGTTTCAGGCTATTTCTGATATTTTTGTACCGATGATTGATCATGCCACGATAGACCGGATTATTGACGCTGCGGAAATTTCAGACGTAGTAGGCGATTTTGTTACACTGCGAAAACGGGGTGTAAACATGCTTGGATTGTGCCCGTTTCACAACGAGAAAACGCCATCGTTTACCGTGTCGCCGGCCAAAGGGATTTTTAAATGTTTCGGATGCGGAAAGGGAGGAAACTCGGTGAACTTTATAATGGAGCACGAGAATCTCACTTATCCGGAGGCACTGAAATGGCTGGCAAAAAAATACAATATCGAGGTTAGTGAGGAGGAGGAAACAGAAGAGCAAAAACAGCTAAAAGATTCGCGCGAAAGTTTGATGATCGTTTCCAGCTTTGCCCAGAAATTTTTTACCCGCTATTTGTGGGAAGAAAACGAAGGCAGAACTATTGGACTGGGCTACTTTCGCGAGCGTAGTTTTCGCGACGATATTCTGAAAAAGTTCGAAGTTGGTTTTGCTCCTGATGGCAAAACACCCTTTACCGAAGCGGCACAAAGGCAAGGTTATAAACTCGATTTTCTGGAGAAAACGGGATTAACCATAAAACGCGACGACTGGTTACGCGACCGTTTTGCCGGCCGTGTTATGTTTCCTATTCATAACCTGGCGGGGCGTGTAATTGCTTTTGGCGGCCGAATTTTAACAAACGATAAAAAAACGGCGAAATACCTGAATTCGCCCGAGTCGGATATTTACCACAAAAGCCGGGTGTTGTACGGAATTTATCAGGCCAAACGCGAAATGACCCGTACCGATAAATGTTATCTGGTTGAAGGTTATACCGATGTTATGTCGTTGCACCAGGTGGGTATCGAGAATGTTGTTGCTTCGTCGGGGACTTCGCTAACGCCCGATCAAATCAGAATGGTGCGCCGTTTTACGCCCAATATCACGATAATTTACGATGGCGATGCAGCGGGAATAAAAGCTTCTTTACGGGGAATTGACATGGTGCTGGAAGAGGGCATGAACGTTAAAGTGTTGCCGTTGCCCGATGGAGAAGACCCTGATTCGTTTGCCAAGAAAATGGGAGCTTCCGGTTTTCAGGAATATATAGAGCAAAACGAGACTGACTTCATACAGTTTAAAACCCGATTACTTTTAAAAAGTACCGAGAATGATCCGGTTGCCAAAGCGCGCCTGATCTCTGATGTTATCAGGTCGGTTTCCGTAATACCTGATTCCATTACCCGTTCGGTTTATATAAAAGAATGTAGTCGTTTGCTTGGTGTTGACGAAGAAGTGTTGTACACCGAGGTTAGGAAACAAAAACATCAACAAACCGAGGAGTTCCGGAAAAAGGAATTTCGCGAGCAAAGCCGTCGGCAGGCGGCACCTCCGCAAGCTGTGCAGGAAGAACCGGTTGTTCGGCCTGTAAGACTTTTGGTGGAAGAACTGGAGTTTTTGCGTTTTCTACTGAAATATTGTACAAGCGATTTACTGGAAGAGGAGGACGAAGAAACGCACGAAACACGCACTCTTTCGGTAGGCGAGTTTATGATCGACGAGCTGGAGGCCGATGAGTTGGTGTCGGAAAATGCGTTGTTTAAAAAGGTGTTTTACGAGGTTCGGGAGAATTTGTATAAAGAGAATTTCGACCCGTGGAAACACTTTGTTTATCACCCCGATGCTTCGATGAGTAAATTTGCAACCGATCTGCTTTCAGAAAAATATACTGAGAGTAAACGCTGGACCAAAGCCGGTGCCTTTACCGAAAAAGAGGAAGACATTCTGGATGTTCTCATTCCCCGGATCGTTAACGAGTACAAACTGCGGAAAATTAAAATGATGATGGCCGAAATTGAAAAGGCGATTGACAAAGCAGCAGCAGACAACGATTTTGATAAAGTGATTGAAGAACAATCGATATATATGAACCTGAAACGGGCTGAAAAAGAATTGGCAAAAAGCCTTGGCAGCCGAACCATAAATTAACGTTATGCGAACAAATTTTATCGAAGACCGCAAAGAAATCGACGAAGTAATCCGTGCCTGCAAAACCTGTTATTTTGCCATGTCGGTGGATGACAAACCTTATGTTTTGCCGCTGAATTTTGCGTTGGAAGGCGATACTATTATTTTGCATTCGGCTCCGGAGGGACGCATGTGGGAAACCATAAAGAAAAATCCGCAGGTGTGTATAAACTGGACCCTTGGCGAAGAACTGGCCTGGCAGGATGTGCGTGTTGGCTGTAGTTACCGGGTAAAATCGAAAACGGTAAACGTGGAAGGAAAAGTAGAGTTTATCGACGATTTTGATGAAAAGTACCGTTGCCTCGGATTGTTAATGAAACAATACAGCGACCGCGAATTTAAATTCGGAACACCGGCGGTAAAAAATGTCGGGATTTTTAAAGTGCATATTGAAAACATTACAGGGAAAGAGTTTGGCGCTAAGGCTGTAACACCCTGGAATTCATAAACTAATTCAATGATTTTTGTAACAGGAGGAACCGGGTTGGTTGGAGCTCATTTATTGTATGAGCTTTGTAAAACAGGCAAAAAAGTTAAAGCTTTAAAGCGACACACAAGCAATTTAGAGCAGGTGCGCAAAACTTTTGCCTACTACACCAACGATACCCGTCAACTGTTCGACAACATTGAATGGGTGGATGGCGATATTCTGGATTATTTCTCACTCGAAAAATTATTGAATGGCGTAACGGAGATCTACCATTGTGCGGCTATCGTTTCGTTTGAAAGTAAGGAGCGGCAGCGCATGATCTCAAATAATGTGGAGGGAACAGCCAACCTTGTTGATGCAGCCATCGAAAATGGGGTGAAAAAGATTTGCCATGTAAGTTCCATCGCTGCATTGGGGAAATTACAAAATGGTGCTCTGGTTACAGAAAAGACAAACTGGGTACCATCGAAAAAGAATTCGGCATATTCCGAAAGCAAGTTTTATTCTGAAACCGAAATATGGCGCGGTATAGAAGAAGGATTGGATGCCATTATTGTAAATCCGTCGATAATTTTTGGTCCTGCAAACTGGGAGAACGGAAGTGCAAAAATCTTCAAAACCATTTGGGATGGCATGAAATTCTATACCAAAGGCGTTACCGGCTTTGTTGATGTTTTTGATGTTGTGCGACCTATGATTAAACTGATGGAAGCGGAAAACTTTGAAAACTGCAAAAACCAGCGCTATATTCTAAGTGCAGAGAATTTAAGCTACCAGCAGGTGTTTACGCAAATTGCAGAAGCCTTACAAAAACCAAAACCTACGATTTGGGCCAGCGACTTTTTAATGGGTTTTGTATGGCGGGCAGCTACTTTTGCCAGCTGGTTTACACGCAAACCATCGTTGATAACCCGCGAAGCTGCAACAGGCCGTAATGCCGTAAATAATTTTGACGGCTCAAAAATAACGCGGATGACCGGTTACCAGTATCTTCCAATTGCGGAGTCGGTTAAAAAAACAGCCGGCTTTTTGAAAGAAGATCTGGACTAAAATCCGGTAAAAGAAAAAGGCAGGTGAACCCCGCCTTTCAAAAAACTCTAATTTTTTATCATTCCTAATGAATGCCCGTTGGCAATAAAAGTCTTCCCAAACTTTTATTGCAATAAAATGGTATAGTTATCTACTTCTCAATAAGTAGTATTTTAACTCAATTTCAGCCCGTTAGCCTCGCAAAAGGGCACAAATGGGCAACTCTTCGTCCACAAAAAGCTGCCCATAATAAAAACAAAAAGATAAAAAATAAGGGTTTGTAGCTGCCAAAGTATAGTGTTGTTTATTAATTTCCAAATATTTCAACGAAAAAGTGGAAGAAAACAGCTTAAAGAGAATGATTTTAGATTTAGTTTATCATAAAATACTGAAAGCATAGAAATGTTCATATCGGCTGGCAGGTTGAAAAACGAGGAGAACAAAATTAACAAAAGGTTGGTTGTGGTCTATTACATTTAACGTAATGTAGGTTTTTGAGAAACGATTCTTTCGCTGGTTGGATGGTTAAAAATGAGGCTGTTTTCGGTAGTTTTTTATAATTTTAGAAGAACTATTCTGAGCTCAATAATGTTTTTAAGATTATGTGTTACGACATAAAAACCAAGGTTGAAGCAGCGTTAAAACGGGCACGGCATTATGGCAACGAAGAGGCCATACAAATGCTGATTGAACAGTTTCGTCCTTTTCTGGAAGAGGAGTTTTTTCATGTTTCGGGTTTTCAGCATCCCAAAATGCTGATTTATACCAGTGAGAATTTTGAATTACCGGCCATTGCCAGCTGGGGGCTTATTCCGTTTTGGGTAAAAAACGAACAGCAACAACTTGATATCTGGAATAAAACGATAAATGCTCGCGGTGAAAGTATTTTTGAAAAACCTTCCTTCCGAACCTCAGCCAAATCAAAACGCTGTCTGGTTTATATCGACGGGTTTTTCGAGCATCACCATTTTGGTGGCAAAACTTATCCTTTTTATATTCAGCGGGAGGATGGAGAGCCAATCGTTTTGGGTGGCTTGTGGGACGAATGGACCAACAAAGCTACCGGTGAAGTGGTGAACTCGTTTACGATTGTTACCACCAAAGCCAATGCATTGATGAAAAAAATTCATAATAACCCGAAACTTAACGAAGCCCGGATGCCATTGATCCTCAATGAAGAGGAGGCCGATAAATGGCTGAATGGCACAGCCGCCGAGGCAAAGGCGATGATTCAACCTGCCACCGATGGCCTTTTGAAGGCGCACACCGTAAGGCGATTACGCGGAAAAGAAGCCGTTGGTAATTCGCCCGAAGCAATCGAAGAATTTATTTACCCCGAACTTATATTCAGAGCTTGACTTTTATCGGGGCACTCAGCCTGCTTTCATTGCTTAAACGGTCGAGCACCGAAATACGCAGTTCGTATTTTTTCTTTTTCCGGTTTATTCGGTCAAACTTAATTTCCTGATCTTTCGTGATCCTGTAAATATATTTGCAGTTATCCGGATCGAACTTTTGTCCTTCTTCATTCAGGTAGAGCACATAACTCCAGGCTTTGTCCATTTCGTTTTGCGTTTCGGCAGGTGTCCATTTAATTTTTCTGCCCCGCTTGTTTATTTTTACCAGCGGCTGTGGTGCCTTGTTGTCAAGCCATGGCATTGGCGGAACGATAGCCGGAGATTTGTAATAGTCCAGCTTTAAACTGTCCTGCAATCCCAATAAATCACCATTAAACCACTTGCTGCTATAAAACGATGAGCCCTGAATCTCAGGTATCGAACGCAGTATCCGTATTTGTTTTATAAGCTGGTCAGGTTCCGTCCATTCTTTAGTTTGCGAAGTGCTGCTAACTTTATAAGGTGCCTGCCCGATATACATTGCGCGGCCATAGGCATGATCTTTCCACCAATTGGCCAGCAGCTGAAAGTCAACAGTAGGATGACCGATTTGCCAGTATAATTGCGGCAGTGTATAATCGATCCAACCTTCTTCCTGCCACTTTATAATGTTGGCATACAAGTGGTCGTAATTTGTTGTTCCGGCTTTTGTGTCGGAACCTATAGGGTCGTCGGTTTTATTTCGCCACACACCAAACGGACTGATACCAAATTTAACCCAGGGTTTGGTGGCTTTAATCGAGTCGTTCAGCTTTTTAATGGTAATATCAACATTTTCGCGGCGCCAGTCGGCTTTGTTCTCAGCAGTAAATCCACGGTTGTAGTATTTGAAAGATGTTGTATCCGGGAATTCTTCTTTTAAGGGGTAAGGATAAAAATAATCATCGAAATGAATGGCATCCACATCATAACGTTTCACAATGTCCTGCACTACATCGGTTACAAACTCGCGGGCTTGCGGCAATCCCGGGTCGAAATACAAACGGTTGCCGTATTTTAAAATCCAATCGGGGTGACGAAATGCAATATGATCGATTGAAAGCGGATCATCAAGATTTTGTGCTACCCGGTAGGGATTGAGCCAGGCATGAAGTTCCATTCCGCGTTTGTGGCATTCTTCAATCCAAAACTTCAGCGGATCGTAAAAAGGCAGTGGTGCCTGCCCCTGAACGCCTGTGAGGTAACGCGACCATGGCTCCAGATCTGATTGATAAAAAGCATCGGCAGCAGGTCGAACCTGCAAAATAATGGCATTCATGCCTAAACTTTTATGTAAATTTAAAATATCGATGATTTCGCGTTTCTGGACATCAGTGCTTAGCCCCGGTTTCGAGGGCCAGTCGATGTTAACAACGGTGGCTACCCAAACGGCTCTGAACTCGTATTTGGGTTGCGTCCGGGCAATGACAGAAAGGAATAGGCAAGCAGAAAGAAGAACTAATAGCTTTTTCATACGATTAAAATTTATTGTTTGAAGGCATCGTATGTACCCGCACCTCTATGATTAATTTCGGAGTGTTGGATTTAGATGCTCGTTTCATAAAATGGACTTTGTTGAACACAAAAATAAGAGAATGTTATCTTGTGGGAAACGAAAAAGGCAGAATTTACTGTGTGAGTCTTTCAACTAAAAAAAATTGATATCTTTGTGCCAGATATACGAAGTAAAAAAGTAAACGATATTTAAGACAAACAACGGGCTTGTCGTTCTGACAAGTTTGTGGTTTATTAGGTTTAGTTGGTTTAGGTTAAAAAGGCTGTCAGAAGGGCAGCCTTTTCTTTTTTATAAATTTTTAAAACCACTAAACTTAATCCGTATAAATTAAATCAATCAGTGTTATCCAGGATTTCCGATTAATCAGTGAAAATCCTGTTGATCTGTGTTATCTGCGTTCCAATATTCAAATAAAAAGGCTGCCGGATTACTCCAACAGCCTTTGTATAGTTGTTTTTTTTGATTGAGAACTACCTTTTCATTATTCCATAGCACATAATCTTCAGAATAATATCAACGCTTCGTTCCAGATTTACATCGCTGTAATTTCCTGCGGCAAGCGGCATTTCAAGTCCTTTAATAGCAGTGGTAATACCAATTGCGGCCAGGTTAAAATCGTAAATCTCAAATTCATTTTTACGAACACCTTCAATAAGTATTCGTTTAATCATTCTGATCTCGTCCTGCTCGTATTTAAGTTTTACCTCATCGATAAATCCAACGGCAGTAACATCGTTTTCAATGGCATGATAAAAATTCGCCAAATTACGGAAAGTAGCCATTTTGGTTAAAATGTAATCGCGCAATTTGTCCACCGGATCGGTGTTTCTGTTTATCACAATCTCAAGTTCGTGCGCCAAAATATCAACCTCTTTCATAATAACAGCCTGAAAAAGGTCTTCTTTGCTTTTAAAATAGTAGTAAAGCGAGCTTTTCCCTTTACGAACAGCATTGGCAATGTCGTCGAGTGTGGTTTTCTTGTAGCCGTATTTGCTGAAAATTTCACGGGCAATCTTTAGGATATTTTCCCTGTTTACATCCTTCTTATTCGCAGTATCCGCTGAATTTTGCATGAATTGAAACGTTTTGTCTATGTTAAAACTTGGCCAAATATAACTATTTATTTTAGCCGTTATTATTTTTTAGAACATTTTACTCTGACAGACGACATTTACTTTTGCTGATTGAATGCCCTGTAACTGGTTGAAATCTATTTTGCTAATATTCGAATAGCTACTCTTTATCTTGTTCAGCCAGTCTGAAGTCGAGTTGCTTCCTTTCAAGATTGGTGCGCCAAACACGTACATTTATTTTTTCGCCCAACTGAAAACTCTTACGTGAATGACGTCCCACCAGCGCATAATTTTTTTCATCGAAAATATAAAAATCATCATCCATTTGCGCAATCGGAATCATGCCTTCAATTTTGTTTTCCAGCTCCACATAAATTCCCCAATCGGTTACACCCGAAATCGTACCCGGATAAGTTTTGCCGATATGATCCTGCATAAACTCCACCTGCTTGTACTTTATCGATGCCCGCTCGGCATTGGCAGCTTTGGCCTCCATGTCGGACGAGTGTTTGCAAAGCCCCTCATATTTTTGCTCGTTAACCGAACGTGCTCCGTCTAAATATTTTTCCAGCAGGCGGTGTACCATCATATCGGGATAGCGCCTGATTGGCGAGGTAAAGTGCGTGTAATAATCAAACGATAGTCCGTAGTGCCCTATGTTCCGGGTTGAATAGGCTGCTTTTGCCATGGTGCGGATGGCCAGGGTTTCAACCACATTCTGTTCGCTTTTACCTTTTACTTCGGTAAGCAATTTGTTTAGCGATGTTGAAATGGCCCGCGGCGTTGACAGTTGAATGCCGTGCCCGAAGCGCTTTATAAACGTGTTGAACGACGAAAGTTTGTCGGGGTCGGGTTTGTCGTGAATACGGTAAACAAAGGTTTTCGGCGTTTTCTTTTCCGGAACTTTGCCAATAAACTCGGCCACTTTTTTGTTGGCCAGTAGCATAAACTCCTCAATCAGGTGATTCGATTCTTTCGATTCTTTAAACGACACTGATATTGGTTTTCCTTTCTCGTCAATTTCAAACTTCATTTCTACGCGCTCAAAAGCAATCGAACCTGTATCGAAACGCTCGTCGCGCAATTTTATCGCCAGTTCATTGAGTTTTAGCATCTCCTCAGAAAAATCGCCCTCTCCGGTTTCGATAATTTCCTGGGCTTCTTCGTAGGTAAATCTTCGGTCCGAATGGATGACTGTTTTTCCAAACCACTGTTTTTTCACTTTTGCATCTTTGGTAATTTCAAAAACGGCCGAAAAACACAATTTATCCTCGTTGGGTCGAAGCGAACAAACTCCGTTCGATAAGCGCTCGGGAAGCATCGGTACCACGCGGTCGACCAGGTAAACAGAGGTGGCGCGGTCTTGCGCCTCGTTTTCAATGATGGTATTTGGCCGCACGTAATGTGTAACATCGGCAATGTGCACACCAACTTCCCAGTTTCCGTTGTCAAGTTTCTTTAACGACAGGGCATCATCAAAATCTTTTGCATCTGCCGGGTCGATGGTGAATGTGGTGGTTTTGCGCATATCGCGCCGCTTTTTAATCTCTTCTTTCGGAATTTCCAGCGGAATTTTTTCGGCAGCCTTATCTACATTTTGGGGGAATTTGTGTGGCAATTCAAACTCAGCCAGAATGGCGTGCATTTCGGCATCGTTATCGCCGGTGTCGCCCAGTACTTCAATAATTTCGCCAAACGGACTGCGCGCATTTTGTGGCCAGTCTTTAATTTCGGCAATGGCTTTTTGCCCATCTTTTGCGCCGTTTAGTTTTTCTTTCGGAATAAAAATATCGAAACCAACTTTTCCAGAAGGAATCAAAAACGCAAAGTTTTTGGTGGTTTGTACTGTTCCTACAAATATTGTTTTTGCCCGCTCCAGAATCTCGGTAACTTCGCCTTCCAAATCGTGTTTCTTGCGCCGCGCATAAACATGGATTCGTACTTTGTCGCCTTCCATGGCATGGTTGAGGTTACGCGATGATATAACAGCCGGTTGCTCCAGCTCGTCGCTGATAACGTAGGCAAAACCCTGTGGTTGCATTTCAATAATACCTGTAACTTTTCCGGTACGTGCTTTCGGTTTAAATTTTCCCCGCGATATCTGATCAACGTAACCATCGTCGGCCAGTTCCTGAAGTGCAACGTTAATCAATTTGCGCGTCTCGGGGTCTTTTATGCTCAGCGATCCTGAAATCTGGCGGTAATTAACTGTCTTTCCGGGGTTTTCGTAAAGTGTTGAAAGTATGGCGTTTTTTAGCTTCTTTTTGTTGTACGTGCCGCCGCGTTTCTTTTTGTGCAGCTTGTTCTTTTTCTTTCTTCCCATTTTGTTTTAATTATCACAAGCAAGTTAAAATAATTATTATTCATGTTTTAATAATAAGTGCGGAAGTTGCGAACAATATCAGATCGAACTCAGGTAACTATAAGTTTATTTCGGAATATTTAACAACTCGGCACCTCCTATATTTACAGGAATTTGTATGTTTGTAAACCATTTTAAGGGTTCGGTATTTTGCCTTCGAACGCCTTGAAAACAGACATTTTAAGCCTATGAAGTTAAAGGGGAAACTACCGTTTTTTATTATTGCAATGCTGGCCTGGGTTGTTATTATTTCATCGTGTGCCAATATGGGTATGCCCGCGGGAGGACCGCGCGACTCGGTGCCACCGGTTTTGCTTGAAACCAGCCCGGAGTACCGCGCATTGAACTTTGATAAAGACAATATCCGGTTTACGTTCAACGAATATTTGCAAACGGATAAAATATCAGAACAACTGGTCATTTCGCCTCCGCTTGAAAAACGTCCGTTAATTAAAACCAAATCGAAAACCCTGATTATTGAGTTCAATGAGGATTTAAAAGACAGCGTAACGTATTCGATTGATTTTAAAAATTCGATTGTGGATAATAACGAGCAAAATCCACTTAAAAACCTGCGTTTTTCGTTTAGCACCGGGCCCGAATACGACTCGTTGCGTGTGGCTGGGCGCGTTATAAACGCCTTTAATCTTGAGCCAAATGAAGACGGTTCGCTGTTGGTATTGCATTCAAATCTGCACGATTCGGCTGTGTTTCGGGTACGCCCCGATTACATTGCAAAAACCGATGAGGAAGGTTTGTTTATGATCGATAATATTGCAGAAGGAACCTATAATTTGTTTGCTATTAACGACATGAACAACGATCTGATGTATAACGAAGGTGCAGAGGAAATTGCTTTTCTGGATACATTGGTCATACCTGAAGCCCATTTTCATGCAGAAGCCGATACGATGGTTAGTGGCGTTGACTCGATGTTGGTTTTAGGGCATACACATTTTTCTCCCGAGCCGTTTTATATGCGCTTTGTGATGGAAGATATATTTGAACAGTATGTTGAATCGACCGTACGCCAAAGCCGCAATAAATGTTTTTTTGAGTTTAATGAATCGATTGCCGATACCTTCTCGGTAAATTTGATCGACCACGATGCAAGCGATTGGCAGCTTTTTGAATACGGGCAGAATAAGGACTCGATACTGATGTGGATTACCGACACAATGGTTTCGAGATACGACTCGCTTTATATGGAGTTATGCTATACGCAGCTGGATTCAGCAGGCATGCCATACGTGCAAAACGATACGATATTAATGCATTATGCCGACCCAAAGGTGGAGGAGGAAAAGAAAAGCCGCAGACGGGGAAAGGAAGAGGAAGAAGAGGAAGAGAAGCCGGAACCCATACCGCAGTTTACCTGGCAAACCGATATTCCGTCAACCATGGAGTTGAATGGACTGATTCGCTTTGTATCGCCCGAGCCTGTTCAGAGTTTTAACACTTCGATGCTGAAGATGTATCTTACTGCTGATACCTTGAAAAATGCCCTCCCGATAAATGTACAAGAAGACTCTACAAAATACCGGAGTTACTCAATTAGTTACGATTGGGAACCACAAACTGAATACAGCTTTGTGATTGACTCGGCAGCATGCGTAAATATTTTTGGAATTAGCAGCAAGGCCTTTTCGAAAGGTTTTAAAACACGCGAAGAAGATTATTACGGTAGCCTGGAATTTGATTTCTCGAATGTAACAATGCCAATGGTTGTTCAGGTTCTGAAAAATAACGATGAAGAAGAGGTGTTGCGCCAGAAATCCTTTACCGAAGATGGCACCGTGTTGTTCGAATACCTTGCGCCCGAAAAGTACAAGGTAAAAGTAATTTACGATGCCAATGGAAACGGCAAATGGGATGCCGGCAGTTTTCAGGACAAAGTGCAACCCGAACGCGTGGCGTATGTGCAGGAAGTGATTAAACTGCGCTCGAACTGGAGCGAAAGCCACAGCTGGGATTTAACGCCCGATCCGCTTTTCAGTAAAAATATCCGCGATAAGGAAGAAGAAGAACGGAAGCGTGAAGAAGCACTGGAGAAACAACGAAAAGAAGAGGAAGAGCAACGAAATAACAGTATGTTCCGACCGGGTGACACTGGTAGTGGCGCTGGTGGTTTTCAGCGGAGATAGGCCGGGTAGCTGCATTTTCGGTTAAAATATCTACCTTTAATAAACTTTATTAATAAAATTATGGCAAGTGTAAGAGACCTTAAAAAAGACATTGATTTGATTATGTCGATGGCTTTAAGCGATTGTTTTTACGTGATGGAATATAACAATGAAGTAGACGAAAAAGCGGTATACGAAATTGCTGGCGATATTGTAAAAAGTCATCGCGAGTTGCGTTTGCGTGCTACTCATCCTGATGGAAAAGATAATCCAAAACTGGTGAAGCAATATTACAAAGAGGTCGTTCAGGATATGCTGTCTGCTGCCGATGCCGCTTTGGAAAGATTGTCGGCCGAAGTGAAAAAAGTAGCCAAGTAGTTACATTAACGTGAAAATTTTGTGAGCAACCACTTTGCCTTTATACCAGGTGGTTAGCTCCCATTTTCCCAGCTTGTCTTCCAATGGTTCCCAAATACAATCTCCAAGATAAAACTCATAATCGTTGGTGCGAATAAACTGTTCGCCGGTAAACGGAGGACGCAAATTCCCTTCATCATCGGTAAACGGCGGATGATCGATCTGAAAATCAACTTTTTCGCCTTTCCCATTTTTTATGTGCAACACATAGCCAAATTCAGTTCCTATTTCTGCATTAATTTCGGTGGTAAAATCCAGTATTTTAGGAATGTCCTTACTTTCCCGGTCCCATTTCGAGTACTCGCCGTAACTGTATAGCTTAAATGTTGGTCTGCGTTTTGCCATTGTTAAATAAAATGCAAAAATAGCAATTGTTATGTTTTTTATTTAGAAAGGTTCTTAATTTAGCCACCCTAATCGATTACGTGAAATTAATAAGAAAACATACAAATTTACTGTTTGTACTGATTCTTCCGGTGTATTTGTACATCGTTCAAACTTCAATACAAAATAAACATACACATGTTTATGCCAACGGTATTGTAGTTGCGCATTCGCATCCAACATCCGATTCGGATGGTTCAGGAAACAATCACAACCATTCGCAGCGTGAGATTAATCTTTATTCCTCGCTGCATTCTGATTTTTATGAAACTCCGGGGCTAACCGCTTTCAATTTTGAAGTGCCCGTTGATCATATCGATTACATTGTTTACAATGAGCAGGAAGTTTCGATTCCTGTTTTGTTACTCAGCATTCCCCGGGGGCCTCCCGCATAGTTTTCAAATACTTATTAGCGTTGCAAAATGTGCAACTATCTGGTCATCTGTGTTTAAGTGGATTGTATTCCATTTGATCCGTGTTTTGCCGATGACTGGGGCGATGTTTTATCGCTTTTCAAAAAAATCAGATTTAGTAGTTTGAAAACAACATATTACAAATATTATGAAACCCATATATGCAATTTTATTGCTATTCTTTTCGTGTCAAATGGCCTGGGCAGAAGAGCCAGAGGACAACGATAAAAATAAAACCGATGCCATGCTTTTTGGCGATGTAAAATCGGGCGAAGAACATATTCCATTTGCAACTGTAACCATTAAAGGAACTACCATTGGTACTGCAGCAGATGCCACCGGGCATTTTAAAATGAGCCATTTACCGCTTGGTAAACAGGTGGTAGTAATTTCGGCCATTGGCTACCAAACGCTGGAAAAAGAAGTGAAAATGGAAGCCAAAAAAAGTATTACAATTTTGGCCGAGCTGGAACCGGATAATATTGGTATTGAACAGGTGGTGGTTTCGGCCGACAGAAATGCCAAAAGCCGCAAAGAAACGCCAACCATTGTAAACAGTATCAATCCAAAATTATTCGACCGTGTGCAAAGTGTTACCCTAAGCGAAGGACTGAATTTTTCGCCCGGATTGCGAATGGAGAACAACTGCCAGAACTGTGGTTTTTCACAGGTACGTATGAACGGATTGGAAGGACCGTATTCGCAAATCCTTATAAACTCGCGCCCGGTGTTTAGCGGACTGGCCGGTGTTTATGGACTGGAGTTGATTCCCGCCAACATGATCGAACGGGTGGAGGTAATTCGTGGAGGCGGTTCATCGATGTACGGAAGTAACGCCATTGCCGGAACCATAAACCTAATCACAAAAGATCCGGTAACAAACAGTTTCGAAACCTCTGTAAACAATAGTTTTGTGGGCGCCGGAAGCGACTACGATGCAGTCAGCGATTACAACATTAACATTAACGGTTCGTTTGTAACCGACGATTATAAAACAGGAATGAGCATTTTTGGATTTCACCGGAAACGCGATCCTTTTGATGCCAACAGAGATGGATTTTCGGAATTGGCAAGTATCAACAATACAACAATCGGGGCACGTTTTTACCAGCGTGTGGCAAACCGCGGAAAAATTACCGTCGATTATTTTAATATAAACGAAGACCGCCGTGGTGGAAATAAATACGAGCTTCCGTTACATGAGTCTGATATTTCGGAAAGTGTGCAGCATCAGATTAATTCTGGCGCTTTAAATTTTGACCAGCTGCTTCGTGATAACGATAAGTTTTCTGCTTTTGTATCGATGCAGGGGGTTGACCGCGGTTCGTATTACGGCGCCGAGCAAGATCCGTCGGCGTACGGGCACACCGAAGATTTAACTTATGCTGCGGGTTTGCAATACATTCGAAGTATTGGCTACCTGTTGTTTTCTCCGGCAACAATTACTTCCGGAATAGAAACAAGCGGTAGTTCGTTGAAAGATGAAAAATTGGGCTACTACGATGCTGCGGAAGATGTGCATTACGGAAATACCCAGATTGCTGACCAGGGAATGACCAATTACGGTGCGTTTGTGCAGTCGGAGTGGAAAACCGAAAAAGTAGTATTTAGTGCCGGTTTGCGCTACGATCATTACAAAATTGAAGAAAAAATAGAACACAGCGACGATGTAAATGGCAACGTAATAAGTCCGCGGGTGAGTTTGTTGTATAATATTGCTGAACATTTGCAGTTCAGAAGTAGTTTTGGCCGTGGTTTCCGTGCGCCGCAGATTTTTGATGAGGACCTTCATATTGAAACTTCGGGATCGAGAAAAGTGCTTCACGAGAATGATCCGGATCTGAAACAGGAATCGTCAAATAGTTTTACGGCATCGATTGATTATTCAAACGAGTTTGGCGATTGGCAATACCAGCTGTTGGTAGAAGGATTTTACACCCAATTGGTTGATCCGTTTGCCAACGAATACGGTACGCCCGACGAAAACGGAACCGTTATTTACACCCGTGTAAATGCCGAAGACGGAGCTCGCGTGCAGGGAATTAATATTGAATTGAACGCCTCGCCATCGCAGAAATTCCAGTTGCAGTCCGGGTTTACCATTCAGAAAAGTGAATTTGAGGCCGAACAGGAATTTGGCGAAAAACGCTTTTTCAGAACGCCAAATACATACGGTTATCTGAGTGCAAATATTAGCCCGACACCTGTTTTTGATATTGCTCTTACCGGAAATTACACGGGAAAAATGCTGGTGCCGTATTTTGGTCCGGAACTAGCAAATCCTGAAGTTGGCGAGCTTCGCGAAAGCGATTCTTTCTTCGACACAGGAATAAAACTCTGTTACCATTTCCGCTTGTCGGATTATATGAAAGTGGAGCTGAGCGGAGGTGTGAAAAATATCTTTAACAGTTATCAGGAAGATTTTGATACAGGCATCGATCGTGATCCTTCGTATGTGTATGGACCACTATCTCCAAGAACTATTTATTTTGGGATAAAGATCGGGAGCTTGTATTAACCTGATTTAGACTTTTAAATACATGCTTTATGGCTGCCTGGCGAATGTGCCGGGCAGCTTTCTTATGCTTTTTAGTTAAACAGTTTAATACCAAAGAAAACCGATCGCGGTTTTGCGGGGCCATAAACATAACCACTGTCGCGGTTTTTACCTTTGTCGAAATCATCCTGGTAATTATCGAACAGGTTACTTACGCCGCCAAATATCTCAATTGATGAATCGATTCGTTTTAACCCGAAAGTATAACCCACTTTTACATTGGTTTCCATAAACGATGGCGAATCAAAAAGTACGTCCTGGTCAATTGTTCCCGCATCGCCGGGCAACCCGTAATGAGGAACCAGCATAGTTCCGGTGTACACTCCTGACAGCGATGCGCTGAACCGGTTCGTCGGCGTCCAGGTAAGGGTGTAGTAGCCGTAAGTTTCGGGAGTACGCAAATACTTTTTCTCCCCCCGCAATTCTTCCGACCAGCTAACGGCATCGCCATATTCGCTGCGTTGTACCGTTATTCCTCCTTCAATTTGCAATTTGCGGTCGAAATTGGCGCGTGCTTCAAAAGTTGCTCCGTAAACCTGGCTATTTCCGCCGTTTCGTTTTTCCATCAATGAATTTCCGGCGTTATCGGTACCCACTTCTTCCAAAACAAAAGCATCTTTTAATTGGGTGTAAAAACCTTCCAGCGTAAATCCAATAATGTGTTTTTCGGTGGGTTTATCCCAGTTTAGCGACGCACTTAAACTTTGCGAACGTTCTTCTTCCAGATCGTCGGCCAGTTCGATGGTTTGAATTCCACCGCCTGCAAAAGCAATGTGCATATCGGCATCAAAGGCCTGTGGCGCACGAAATCCGGTCGACCACGACAGGCGTAACTGGGTGTACGAATCGGGTTTTAAAAGCAACGAAACCCGCGGGTTCAATACCAGCTTATCAACAAAATTGTGTTTGTCGGCACGAACTCCGGCCAAGAGCGTTGTTTTTTGGGTAATCGACCAGTCGCTTTGAATAAAGGCACCAAAGTTTTTGGTTTGCTGATCGATCAAATAATCGTAAGCCGTAATTTCATCAAAAACATCGTCGTAAATAAACTCGGTCCCAACAGTAAGTATGTTCGTTCCGGCACCTACAAAATCGTTTATGGCATGGTTTAGCTGAGCACCAAACTGAACGGTTGAGTTTTTTGAATCGCCGTAAGGTGGCGCATTGTTGTAGTCTTGTAATTCCTGGCCACCATCGGGTGCAATTCCGGTAAAATGGTCGCGTTGTGTGTATTGGCCGGCAGAGTAAAGAACAAAACTGGTGCGCATTGTCGGGTTGTAAGTGTAATCAATTCCACCCATTAAAACATTATGCGTTCGTTCTTCCGATTGTTTTGCCTGATAGGCCGGCCCGTCAATCATTTCCCCACCATAGCGGTACTCGTAAGTGCTCGAGAAATTGGCTTCAATCTTCTGGTCTTCGTCGATTTGGAAGAAGGAATTTATTCCAAACGAATTATTTTTTATTTCCGGGAGTTCAGAGTAATTATCGTCGTTTGCATCAAAAGCATCACGCTGGCGGTGAAAAGCATACATCGACATTCCTGCATTACGTTTTTGCGATAAGGCGGTTAATGTAGCGCTTACATTGTAGTCGAGTGCATCGTTGCCGATAATGGAATTGTTTGAGGTAACTTCATACGAATTTCGCTGCGGCAGTTTGGTAATGATATTTACCGTTCCGCCAATGGCGCTCGACCCGTACAGAGCAGAGGCACCTCCGCGAACAACTTCTATGCGTTCAACCATTTCGGTGGGCAGTTGCTCAAGTCCGTAAAGCCCGGTAAGCGGACTAAAAACAGAGCGACCATTAATTAATATCTGGCTGTAGGCGCCGCCCAAGCCGTTCATTCGTAACTGGGTGTAGTTGCAGGTTTGGCAGTCGGTTTCCATGCGCAATCCGGGTTGAAAACTCAGTGATTCAGCAATGGTTTGTGCCGCTACTTTTTCAATGGTTTGGGCATCCAATACATTAACAATCACAGCACTTTCGGTTTGGCGTTTAAATGTTTTTGTGCCGGTAATTACCACTTCGTCCATGTGAATGACGTCTTCTTCCAGATCGAACTTAACCTCAACGGTTTCGCCGGCTTTTAATACCACTTGCTTTTTGCTTTCCTTGTAACCGATCATCTTGGCAACAATGGTAAATTCACCAATCGGAAGATCAACCATCATATAGTGGCCGGTAACATCGGTTGTTGTTCCGTAGTTGGTATCTTCAAGGTAAATATTTACGAACGGAATGTGCTGACCTTTCGAAACAACATGCCCGATAATTACAGCATCGTAATGTTCTTTCTGCGCAAAGACAAATGGCGAAATAAACAGCAAAAGAAGACTAAGGGTAAGTATTTTAAATTTCATAATAATCAATGTTTAGTCTATTCAAACAAAATAATTACCATCGTGTTCGCACTTGCGTATTTAAATTTTGTTTTTCCGCCAGTTCTTAAAATTCAATAAAAAACATGGATTTGTTTAAGGGATTTGCCACCGGGTAAAAGATTATTATTTTTGTTTCGTTTTAAATGATGGCAGAACAAAAAAAATAAAGTTTATGAGTAGCCAGATTGATGCGATGCAGAAAGATTCGAAAGACATGAGGAACAATATAATTGTTGTTGTTCTTGCTGTGGTATTGGCAGTTGTGTTGGTGTTGTTCTTTTTGCAACGACGCGATCATAAAGTGATGATGACCGAAATCAAGGCTGAAAAAGACTCCATTCAATATCAGTTAACCGAAATTGCTGCCAGTTATGATTCGTTAAAAACCGAGAACGATACGATTAGCGAGCAGTTGTTTGTGGCACAAAACAAGGTAAAAGATTTGCTGATTGAGGTGGAGCAGACCAAAAAAGTAAGCTTCTCGAAAATTTCGGACTACCAGAAGCAGGTAACCACTTTGCGCGGAATTATGCGCGATTTTGTGGTGCAAATTGATTCGCTTAACCGGCGTAACGAAGAGCTGATGGCCGAAAACCGTGAGGTTAAACAACAATACCGGGAGGTTGAACAAACCAATCAACAATTGAATCAGGAAAAAGAACGCCTGCAACAAAACCTGAAACGGGCTGCCATGCTTGAAACGCGCCAGTTAGTTGCAGAGCCCTTAAATACCCGTAGCAAGGAGACCAAATTTGCCAAACGTACGGCCAAGGTTCGTATTTATTTTGTGCTAGGGCAAAATGCTACTGCCAAACGCGGCCCAAAGCAGATTTATGTGCGAATTATGCGCCCCGATCAGCTGTTGATGGTGAAATCGGAAAACGATGTTTTTCAGTTTGAAGATTTAAAAATTCAATATTCGGCAATGCGCGAGGTCGTTTACGAAGGACAGGATTTACCGGTAGCTATTTTCTGGGACAATACCAACGAACCCGAAATGATGCCGGGAACTTATACAGTTAACCTGTTTGCCGATGGAAACGAAATTGGCGAAACAACCTTTGAGATCCAGTAATTGGTAAAAAACGAGATTTTGTTCAGCAGGCAATACCTGACTTTCCTTTAAAAATCAAACCTTTTCAGTAATTCAAAAACTGTAAAGATCTATTCTATGGCAACATTTTTATTCGATAAAATAATATTTGGGCCGGTAAAAAGCCGCCGTTTGGGTGTTTCGCTGGGTATAAACTTGCTGCCTACAGAAGCAAAAGTTTGTTCATTTGATTGTATTTACTGCGAGTGTGGTTTTACACCCGGCGAATACAAGGAAAAAGTTTCTTTCCCGTCGCGTGCCGACGTGAAAATGCGCCTTGAAGTGAAACTGCACGAAATGGTTGCTGCCAACGAACTCCCCGATGTAATTACCTTTGCCGGAAATGGCGAACCAACTTTGCATCCCGAGTTTGCCGGAATTATTGACGATACCATTGCTTTGCGGGATGAATTTACTCCGGATGCCCGTATTGCTGTGCTTTCCAATGCAACTATGATTCACCGCAAATCGGTTTTTGAGGCTTTGCTGAAAATAAAAGACAACATTCAGAAACTGGATTCGGCTTTTGAAGAAACCGTAAAGTTGCTCGATTGCCCAAAAGGGAATTTCAAGCTCTCGGATACCATCGAACAATTGATCGCTTTTAATGGGAAGGTAATTATTCAAACCATGTTTTTGCGCGGAACTTATAAAGGCAAAACCATTGATAATACCACTGAAAAAGAGATTTCGGCATGGATTGATTTGCTAAAAAAAATAAAGCCCCTACAGGTAATGATTTATACGATTGCCCGCGATACCCCGATTGAAACACTTGAAAAAGTTTCGTTGGAAGATTTGAATGGTATTGCCGAACGCGTGCGTGAAGCCGGTTTTGATGTGCAGGTTTCGGGGTAATCAGGGAGGATCGCTTCAGCCTCTTAAGGCTTTCTATTGACAGCTTCTATGGGGCTCTGAAGCAAGCGCATCACTTCGCATGAGGTTTTACTTTAAACACGAAAAAAGGCTGCCCGAATTAACGGACAGCCCATACTTGAAAACCACTAAGCTTAACCAAACTGATTGATTACAGATTGATCCTCACTCTTGCAACCATTTACGGCTCAGGGGTTAAAACAAAGTCAATCTGGGTTGATTGTCCTTTTAATACATCCACATTCCATATCGTATCGGTCAGGAAACTATCCTGCTCTGCAATCATATAATACGTTCCTTCAGGTATTCCAATAAGTTTATACATACCCATTTCATCGGTAAAGGCAGTGGTAATTAAACTGTCTTCTTCAATGTCGTTCACCTCTGTCCAAAGATTAACAGCAGTGTTAGGTAAAAGTACATTCGACGTATCGCTAATAGTTCCTTCAATTCTTCCGGCACGGTCGAGCAGTACACAACGAACAACCGGTTTGAAATTAAAACCATTAATCATTCCGCCTTTCCAGTTGCCTTTGGCTACAAACGATTTGCTAACATCAAAGTCAAGTAATACGTCTGAAGTTTCGCCGCTGTTAATTGTTAAAGCCGGCTCGATTTTAATTTTTAAACCACTGCTTGAACCGCTTGGTATTTTCAAATCAAATACAGTTTCATCAGTTAGTATTACTTCAGCATCAACTACATGCATACGTATCATGTCGTAAGTTCCGGCCTCCAGTTCAACCGATGCCAGTTGTTCGGTAATTCCGTTTGTAAGGGTGAGCAGATCCACCTCAAAAGGTTCTACCATAATTGGAATAAACGATGACTCAGTAGTATCGCTTTCCTGTTTTCTGATTTCAACTTTGTCAATTGTTACAATGGTTTGAGACACCAGTTCAATTGGGAATGGCGCATCGGTAAGATACACGTTAACTTTCCCTTTTCCTTCCGGAAAATTTATTGTTTCACTATCGTTACATGCTACCATTAATAATATTCCCAATACAATTGTCGTAAGTGCTAATCCAAATTTCTTCATGTCTTCTTCGTTTATGTTTTCTAATAAATGTGATTTGTTTTCGCATACCGCGTGGGTAGTTTTGCACGTTAAAAACAAAAGCAGAAGGGAACAACCTCTGTTGCCCACGCTTCTGCTTTCAGCAAACCTATATTATTTAATTTCTATTACCGCATATTTCGAGATCTTCCAGAATTCATCCGGATTATCAATGTTCAGATAAGCAATTACTCCATCTTGTTCAACAAAAGAGTATGAACTATCCGGGTGTTCTGAAATGATTGTTGCTTCGTTCGAAAACAAAGGGATACTTTTGGTTTCCTGAATATTCAGTTCAGTAAAATAGTCCTCGTCCAGGTTTCTTTTCAGTTTAACCTGTTTTCCCAATCCTAAAAAACCACCGCCTTTGGTCAAAACGTTATGTTCTTCCAGCTCTTTATAGGTTCCGTAGGCAACAAAACCTTTGTTTAGCTGGTAAATTTTTTCGTCAATAAGCTGTTGCTGTTGTATTAATGTATCTTGTTTTGCCTGAAGAACGACCTGCATTGTGTCAATGGTTTGCGACATATCGGCCAGCATAACATCGCGCTCTTCAATTTGCTGTTGAAGTGCAACAATTTGTGTATTTTGTTCCTCAATACTTTGATTTAGGGCCGCAATTTTCTTTTTGAATGAACTGATCTCGATACCGGATTTTTTTAGTTTTCGTTCCAGCTCTGCAATGTGCTCGCTGCTTTTTTCCAGCATATCATTCATCAGGGCGATATCTTCAACAATCGCTTGCTTTCGGTCGTAGTTCCCCTCTTTTTGCGACTCCACTGATAAAACCTGACGTTTTTCTTTAATAAATTTCAGGTTTTGCTCAATTTCATCAAAAGCACCTACCAGCTCATTCACCATCGAATCGCGTTCCTGCAGTTCCTGGTTTATACCGGCATTTTGTACTTGAAGTTCGTTAATTTCGGTTGTTTTTTGCGTGTAGGTTGAAATGCCAACCAAAGCAGCAATAACTATTATTACCACTAAACCAATGCTAATTGCATTTTGTATTTTTCTATTCATTTTCATGACTATTTCCTCCTCATTAGTTTTTTTTTGGATATTTTGATTCGTAATAGCCAATTCTTGTGCCATTAAAATCGCAAATACGTAATGAGTTGAAAATGAATGTGGAGGGAAAGTGGGGGAGAATAGAATACTATCAATATGATAGAGATATTATCAAAATGATAATCTTGAGAATCTACTACTGATTTTCTTTAAGCATTCGATAAATGGTGGCTACACCAATATCCAGCTTGTAGGCAACTACCTTTGGTTTATTGTCGTATTTGTCGAGCATGCGTTTAACAAGTCGCAGGTTGTATTCGCGAAGGGTGAGTTCCTCGGTTAGCAGACCTTCAATGTTTTCGGCATCTTCGAGCAGTAAATGATCGGCAGTAATTTCTTTTTCATCGGCCAGTGTTGCTGCCAATTCGATTACCGATTTTAACTCGCGTACATTTCCCGGAAAAGGGTAGGCCAGCAACTTTTTACTGGCAGAAGGCGAGAGTTGTTTTTGCTCCAGTTTGTTCTCTTTGCAAAATTGCTGGATGAAACTTTTTGCCAACACAATAACATCATTTCCCCTGTCGCGTAGGGGCGGAAGATCAATGGGTAATCCGTAAAACCGGTAATATAGGTCTTGTCGGAAGTTGCCTTTTTTAACTTCTTCCAACAGGTTTTTGTTGGTGGCAATTATAATGCGGCAATCGATTTTTACCGCTTTGTTGCTACCAACCCGGATAATTTCTTTTTCCTGTAATGCCCGCAAAAGTTTCGCTTGCAGCGAAATGTCCATCTCTGCTATTTCATCCAGAAACAAAGTGCCCGAGTGTGCTTCTTCAAATTTCCCAATTCGTCGTGCAGCGGCTCCTGTGAATGCGCCTTTTTCGTGGCCAAAAAGTTCGCTTTCGATCAGCTCATTTGGTATTGCAGCCATATTTACCGGAACAAAAGGCTGTTTGGCACGCGACGAATTGTAATGAATGGCTTTGGCAACCAGCTCTTTTCCGGTTCCGGTTTCTCCACTAATTGAAACGGTAACGTTGGTGCGGGTGGCTTTTTCAATCAGGTTGTAAATTTTTTGTGTGGCCGGACTGTTGCCCACAATCGTATTTTCGTAGCTGTATTTCTTTTTAACCTCCTGGCGCAGCGAGCGAATCTCGTCTTTAAGTTTAAATTCCTTGCTGATATTATTCACGGTGTTCAGTAGTCGTTCGCGTATGTCTTTCGATTTTACAATGTAATCGTAAGCGCCATGTTTTAGCAGGTCTACAACCACTTCAATGTCGTCTTGTTCCGAAATGAGAATAACCTGAATATCGTCGTTAATTGCTTTTATCTGCTTTAGTACCTCAAGGCCTTTCATGTCAGGCAGGCGGTAATCAAGCGTAACAACATCAGGAAGTTCGTGAAGATTATTCAAACATTCTTTGCCGGTACCAAAAGCCTGTATCTCATAATCCGGATTCATGGAAAGATTATGTACCAGCAAACGACGGTACCATTCGTCATCTTCAACAACAAATATTTTAATGTTCTTAACTTCCATCTTTCGATACTACGTACAAGTTTGTATTTAGTGTATGTACACTTAATACTATTATTTACTTCCGCTTGGTTCTTCCAATCCGTGTCCTTTAGGTCCTGTTTCTGCACGACGTAAGAGGAAACTGAATAGTAAGCCCACAAAACCAAGAATGCTAAATATCCACATTCCGGGAATATAACCTTCCGGATTAGTTGCTGATGCGCCCGAAACATCGTTGGTTACACCAATTAACCAGGCCATTGCTGCAACGCCAATCTGCTGCAATAAAGTCATTAATGCATAAGCAGTTCCCAGTTTGCTTTCTTCAACTATATAGGCTACCGAAGGCCACATTACTGCCGGAATAAGCGAAAATGAAATGCCCATTAACGTTACGGGTATGTACAACGACATGTTTCCGTAGGCGAACATCAAATAAACGGGGAGTATAATTATTGACCCGATAAACATCATTAATGCACGTCGCCCGATTTTGTCGATCAATAGCCCGATTACCGGAGTGGCAAACATGGTTGCCATAATGAGAACACTATTCAGCTTGCCCGCCATTTGCTCTGATACACCGTGCGCATCCTGGTAAAATGTTGGGGCAAATCCGCGGAACGGGAATATTGCCGAGTAGAAGGTTAAACAAAGAATTACAACATACCAAAAAGAAGGGCTGTATTTGAATAATCCTTTAAAATCCAGTTTTTCGGTTTCTTCAGCTTTGCCAAGTACATAGCGCTTTTGTGTCCAGCGCTCGATAAAATAGTAGATAACACCGCCTAAAAAGCAGAGTAATCCGATTCCGGCAGCAAGGTATAAAACGGGCTGCCATCCCTGGTCATATATCGAGCTGGCCCAGGTGTTCGAGCGGTCAACAAAATAAGATCCGCCACGGCCAATAAGCAGGTTGATGCCTAATGCAAAACCAAGTTCTTTTCCTTTAAACCATTTTGCCAGCGCCACCGTAAGCGCCACAATTAATGGCTCGCTGCCAAAACCTAATATAAACCGGCCGATAAGTATGATGGTTAAATTGTCGCTAAAAGCTGTAACAAAACCGGCCAAACTACAGATAGCACCAAACAAAACCATGGAAACACGCGTACCGTATTTGTCGATAAAAACACCGCTAAAGAACAGAACGATTACGGCGGCAATACTGTACATGGTATACAGCTGTCCGATGTTCGTCTGGCTGAAGCCCAGTAATTCGATAAAATCTTTGGCTACGTACGCAACACTGTCGTACATATAGTAACTTCCAAACATGGTAAGGCTAACGGCTACCAATGCTACCCAGCGCAGCCATCCTGGTATTGTAACTTGTTTATTGTGCATATAATTTCCGAATTGGTTTTTAGTAAAAAACAAATGTATTGAATATGACCGGATTCGGAAAGTTTTACCTTTTGTATTTTAGATTGAGTATAGCGATAATCTGAAATTACAATGGTTAATGCGGATAGACAATTGAAAAGCCTTAAAAAGTGAAACGAATTTAAGCTTCAATTCAATTGCTCATCGGTATAATATTTACCGCCTATTCAAACTTTTCGTTGAGAAGTACTTCCAACTCTTTGTTCAGGGACTCGATTTCGGTGTGCAGCTGTGCGGTTTTTTCTTCGATACTTGTTGATTCGTTGCCTTTTTTCGCTAATTGCTCCAGTTCTTTTATGGTGTTGTAAACCCCGGTAACGTTCATATATTTTACCGGAGATGCCAGTTTATGCGCCAGCTCGGCAATGGCGTCGTAATTTTTACTGTCCAGGTTTTCGTCGATCGATTGCATACTGGCTACGCTGGTTTTCAGAAACAGATCGATCATTTCTTTCAGAAATTCCGGATCGCCGTTTCCCATTCGTTTTAGTTCGCTCAGGTCGGGACGATAGATCAAGGTTGTTTCCTGTTTTGAAGTTTCTTGTGCTGGCTTCACATCAACGGTATTGCAAATAGTATTATACAATGCCGCTTCATCAAATGGTTTTTTCAGCGAACTGTTAAAAGCACTTTTTTCGTCGGGATTAGCCGAGTCAGAATTTGCCGACAATGAAATGATCCGCGCTTTGTGTCCGGTTTCTTTAATTGCACGGGCAGCCTCGGTACCGTTCATTACCGGCATTCGAATGTCCATCAGAATAAGGGCGTAGTTATTTTGTGCTGCCAGAGCAACCGCTTCCTGTCCGTTTTCGGCTTCATCAAAATCAACTTTCCATTTGGTGAAAATGCTTTTAAGTAAGTGGCGGTTAAAAGCTTCGTCATCAACAATTAATACCGCTTTGCCTTTAAGTACTTCAGGTGTATCGAAACTTTTAAATGTTTGTTGAAGCTTTTCACTGTCTCCTTTTTGTAGCGGAATAGAAACGAAAAAACGTGTTCCTTTATTAACTTCACTTTCAACAGTAATTTTTCCACCGAGCAGATCGACCAGTTTTTTTACAATATAAAGCCCCAAACCGGTGCCGCCTGCTTTTTTATTGATGTCGGTATCCAGTTGCACAAAATCATCAAAAATTTTCTCCTGACTTTCTTTGGGTATGCCAATTCCTGTGTCCGAAATTTCAAAATCGAGATGTATTTGCTTTTTCTGCTCTTTGGCGGTAACCACCAGTTTTACTTCTCCCTCGTCGGTGAATTTCAGAGCGTTGGTAAGCAGGTTGTTTAAAATCTGTTTAAGCCGGCCTTCGTCGCCAAACAGCACCAGCTCGTTTTCCACATTATCCTGAATTTTGAAACTGATGTTTTTAGCTTCTGCGCTTGGTTTGTTGTACAGCTCAATTTTGTGAAGTAAATCGTTCAACGAAAAATGTACGGGTGCCAGTTGGATATTTTGTTTTTCCAGTCGTGAAAAATCAAATGTATCATTTACCAGTTCGGCTAAATGTTTGGTGGAGTCGAAGATCACTCTCAGGTCTTCCTGCGTTTTTTCATCGTGTTGTTTTTGCAGCAGTTGTTCGCTCAGGCCATAAATGGCGTTAACAGGCGTTCGCATTTCGTGGCTCACGGTGGCTACAAACAATTCTTTGGTGCGCGCCAGGTTCTCGGCGTGAGTTTTGGCTTTTTTCAGCACTTTTTGGTACGAGCGTGATTTTCGCAGATCGCGGAAAAACAGAATCAGAACCAAAATCAGCAATAGCAAAACCGACAAGGCAAAGTACGATAAACGTTCGTAGGTTTCGTTGGCCAGCAGCTCCGCTTCCTGCGATTGCCGCATAAAACTTTCTTCTTCCTGTCGTTCCAGTTTTGTAATAATTTCCGAAAGATTTTCACTGATCTCAAGGTTTTTGCGCATGTAAACTGCTTCTGCCGAACTCATTCGTTGGTTACGTTGCTTCAGTTCCTTTTCAAGCGACTCAATTTCTTGTTGCAGGCGCTGTTTCTCTACAGTCCGGTCTACAATTATGGGTTTTGGCGGTTCCTGTTTTTTCCCAAAAATACGTTTTATAAAACCTCTTTTCTCAGGTTCTTCAAAATGAATGGTATCCTGCACCGTCAATACGGTGTCAAGCGTTTCAACATATTGGTTAAAAGCTTCGTGCTCGTTTCCGCGCGAGAAATGAAGGTTTAGAATCTTTTCCCAAACAACCATTTTTTGCTGCGCCAGGATCAGCACCGAATCAACCAGTATTTGCCGGTTGCTGTCTGGGTTGTAAATGGATTGTAATTCTTCAAATTTTGTTTCGAGCGACTCATTTACAGTTCTGTAATTCTCGAGGTAATCATTGTCGTTGCTGAGCGAATAAAGCCTAACCATGTTTTCGGTTTCGTTCAAATCCATGGCCACATCTTTTACCAGGATAAGGGTGTTGTCGGGTTTCGATTCGGAAAGCATGGAATTAACGATTTCGGATAAACTTTTGTACACAAAATTCCCCGACAAGCCCAACAACGAGATGATTATGATGGTAAGCAGAATAACCGGTATTTCAATCTTTATTCGTTTCATCTCATCAAAATTGTCTATTTCTTTTGTATTCGATGTAACTCTCGATGAATTTTAATTCTTCCTGTTGTGAATTTGAAGAATAAAAATTCATGTTCGTTTCATTTAAGTCTACTTCACAACTAAAACGGATACAGGCTTTAGAAGTTGCATGCTCAGAACAATTAACGGTGAACAGAGTTCTGCAAAGCACATCTGGCAAAATTAAATTAATAAGCTCAATTAATTCCAAAAGATTGTTAAATCATCCTGAACATATTGGCTGTAATTTCCTTAATGATTTTAAAAAGGATATTTTTGTCCGTTCTAAAATTGATATTTAATAAAAACAGAATATAATGGCTGATAATCAGAAGACTTTATTAATGATTCTCGATGGATGGGGAATCGGTGACGGATCGAAAAGCGACATTGTAGCAACTGCTCCAACTCCTTTTATCGATTCGTTGATGGAAAAATACCCGCACTCGCAATTGTTGGCAAGTGGCGAAAATGTTGGTTTGCCAGATGGACAGATGGGTAACTCGGAAGTGGGTCACCTTAACATTGGAGCCGGTCGTGTTTTGTACCAGGACATGGTGAAAATTACACGTGCCATTAAAGACAAGTCGTTGTGGCAGCATCCGCAGATTTTAAAAGCGTACAACTACGCAAAAGACAATAAAAAGAAAGTTCACCTGATTGGTTTGATTGGCCCTGGTGGAGTTCATGCTTTAAGTTCGCACATGGTAGCGCTTTGTCAGATTGCTACCGACATGGGACTGGAAGATGTTTTTATCCATGGTTTAACTGACGGTCGTGATACTGACCCACGTTCAGGTTATGGTTTTATTGAAAACGACCTGAAAGCGTTGGAAGGAACCGTGGGTAAATTTGCATCGTTGATCGGTCGTTACTACGGAATGGACCGCGACAATAACTACGATCGTTTGAAATTAGCTTACGATTTGTATACACAAGGTAAAGGCGAAAAATCAACTGATATTCTAGCTTCAATGCAGGCATCATACGATGCGGGTGTAACCGATGAGTTCCTGAAACCTTTAGTAATGGTTGACGAAGCCGGCGAGCCACTGGCAAAAATCGAAGAAGAAGATGTGGTAATCTGCTTTAACTTCCGTACCGACCGTTTGCGTCAGACAACTATTGCCTTTACTCAGGAAGACAAACATGAGTATGACATGCACACCATGAATCTGCAATGGTATACCATGACAACTTATAAAGCCGATTTTAAAGGTATTAACGTGATCTTCGAAAAAGATAACGTGACCAACACCATGGGTGAGGTAATTGAAAGGGCTGGTAAAAAACAAATCCGTATTGCCGAGACCGAAAAATACGCGCACGTAACTTTCTTCTTTAGTGGCGGCCGCGAGGCAGAATTTGAAGGAGAAAGCCGTATCCTTATTCCTTCACCAAAAGTTCCTACTTACGATCTTCAGCCGGAAATGTCGGCTCCGGAAGTGGCAAAAGCTATAGTTCCGAAACTGGAAAACGGAGAGGCTGACTTTGTTTGTCTGAATTTTGCCAACGGTGATATGGTTGGTCACACAGGTGTTTACGAAGCTGTTTACAAAGCAGTTCAGGCGGTTGATGCTTGTGCAAAAGAGGTGGTTACTGCAGCTCAGAAAGGTGGTTACGATATCATGATCATTGCCGACCATGGTAATGCCGACAATGCGGTTAACGATGACGGTTCGGAAAATACAGCTCACTCGTTAAATCCAGTTCCTTGTATTTTTGTTACTGAAAAAGAAGGAATAACATTGGAGAACGGTATTTTGGCTGATGTTGCACCAACATTATTAGCCGACATGGGACTTGAGGTTCCTGCCGAGATGACCGGTAAAAATCTTATTAAGAAGTAAGACGATACTTTAAATAAATTTTCAAACCTTACTTGTGCTGCAAGTAAGGTTTGTTTTTTAATATTTGTACCAAAATAAATTTGAAAGACGTGATAGAGATTGGTCGTGCCATAGTAAGCCGTGATGTTTTTGAGAAGCATTTTCTTTGTGATATACTAAAATGCAAAGGTGCTTGTTGTATTGAAGGTGATTCGGGGGCCCCGCTTACCGATGAAGAGGCTATTCTTATTGAAGAAGATTATCACACTTTTGAAGACTTGCTTCCCGAAAAACACAAACGCGAAGTGGAGAAACAGGGCTACTCGGTTATTGATAGCGATGGCGATTTGGTAACGCCGCTTGTTGACGACCGTCAGTGTGTTTACTCCTATTACAATAAACAAGGTATTTTAAAATGTGCCATCGAAAAAGCGCATTTTGAAGGGAAAACCAAGTTTCGTAAACCATTGTCGTGTCATTTGTTCCCCATTCGTATTACTGAATACAAACGTTTTGATGCCGTAAACTACCAGGAGCTCGATATCTGTAAACCCGGGCGTAAATGTGGTGCATCGGAAAAACTACCGCTTTACAAATTCTTAAAAGAGCCACTCACCGCTAAATATGGTGCCGAGTGGTACAAAGAGCTGGAAATTGCAGCCGACTATATTCTGTCTGAAAAATAGCTTGGTGCGAAGTAAAATCCCCAATAATTTTTATCTAGTCCCAATTGTCCCATAATGCTCAATTGTCCCAAATTATGAATATATGTCCCATTCAGGGACTTGAATTCGGGTTGCTACAATTGCTAAGATGTTGATATTCAGTATTTGGCATGTTTTGGCATTTGTGTTGCTTATTAAAGGGCGTATCCGACCCTAAAGGATACAACAGCTTTTTGAAGAAAAAATTACAAACAAATAAACAACACAACATCATGAAAAAAGTTACATTTTTATTAGCAGCGATTTTAGTTCTGGGGGTTTCAAGCATTGCGAAAGCGCAAAAAAGTGATTCACACAATTTGAATATTAAAATTGATAAGCAGGCATTGATTGCTATCGAGAGCGAAGGTTCGACTGATATTAGTTTTGACTCAAAAGCTTTTGTTAATGCCGGTGAAGAAATGACTTTCGCGGCCAGCGGAAGCAACAAGCAGCTGTGGTTAAACTACTCATCAATTGTTGGTACGGGAAGCACCAATACAATTTCTGCTAAAATTTCGAAATTACCTGAAGGTTTGAAGGTTAATGTAGCAACCAGTGAATCGGCTGCTAATTCATCGAAAAAAGGTAAAACAGGAAAAGGTTATACCGTTGATTTAACTGAAGGAGGCGTAACCGTTGTAGATAATATTGGAAGTTGTTATACCGGAATCGGTGCAAATAAAGGTCACAAGTTGGAGTATAGCGTTTCAGTTGACGACAGTAACTACGAGAAACTGGTAGCCGCAGATCATACACTGGTGGTAACCTATACTATAACAGAGAATTAATAAAGGGACAGAGATAAAAAATAAGGGGTGAACGGGTCAATCTACTGATTGGCCCGTTCTTTTTTGCTGATTTTTTATTCAGCTATTTCTTTTTAGCAGATTTCGCCGTAGATTTAAAACATGAAGTTGTTGGACGCAATATCATGTTTGATTTTTCTGGTTCTTTTTTCCTTGGCTGCGAGTGCGCAGGAAAGTATCAGTCATCAATTGGGAATAGATATTCCTGAAGTGGCTTTGTTGGCCTTACAGTCCGAAAATACCACGGATGTGAATCTTAGTGCTTTGCCGCCCAACACTGCCGGTCAGCAAATCAAAACAAACAAAGAAGAACAATCAGGCATCTGGATTAACTATTCTTCGGTTGTGAGGAAAAATCAAAAAAGAAAAGTGACAGCAACAGTTGTTGGTGAAATACCAGAGGGAATGGTGCTAAAAGTAATGGCATCGGAGAGTAGAGGAGAAGGAAAAGGGAAATTGGGAGAATCGTTATCGTGGGTAGCTCTCCGAAATGGTTCGGTTGATGTAATCTCAGATATCGGAAGCTGCTATACCGGACGCGGAGCGCAGAATGGCCACTTGCTTACCTATAAAATTGAACTGGATGACGACGCGGATCAGTACGCAAAATTGAAACAGTCAGAAACTTCACTGCAAATATTATATACATTAACCGACGACAATTAGTTTTTCATTAGTATTTTTAGCCGAAACTTATAAGTAGCTAATATGTTGATGAAAAGGTTTTTTCTCTGTTTTATTCCATTATTATTTATTTCCGGCATTTTTTCGAATAGAAGTTATGCAAATATTGTTGTGTTAAACGGGTTGACCCACGAAAACATTGCAATGGCCGGAGAGGGTTATCGGGGAGCTATTAAGATTCAAAATACAGGAACGGAACCGCAGAGTGTAAAAGTGTATCAGCGCGATTATTGGTATGCATTTTCGGGCGAAAGCCGCCACGATGACGCCGGAACCTTGGCACGTTCGAATGCCGCCTGGATAAAATACAGTCCGAATTTGTTTACACTCCAGCCTAACGAAACCGCGGTGGTTGATTTTGAAGTGAGTGTTCCGGCCAATGACACACTGAAAGGAACCTACTGGAGCGTGATAATGGTGGAGGGAATACAGCCTGAAGAAACTGCTGCATCATCGGGTCTGAAAATTCATACCGCCATACGATATGCCGTGCAGGTTGTTACCAATATTGGCAATACCGGAAAACGCGATCTGCAGTTTTTGGGCATGGAGCTAACTACCAACGAGGATGAAACACAAGTGCTTAATGTAGCAATTGAAAATACCGGCGAACGACTTTTAAAACCTGAACTCAACCTGGAGTTGTTTAATGCTGAAGGAGAATCGATAGGTGTTTTTAAAGCCGAGCGAAGAAAGACTTACCCCACTACTTCTGTTTTATTATCGTTACCGCTTGAAGGTGTAAAGCCCGGCGAATATGCTGCTGTGCTGATTGCCGATTGTGATGAGGATAATATTTTTGGAACAAATTTAACACTCGAGTTGTAGTTATGCGCATAGAGACAAAGTTGATCTTTTTATTTCTTCTGACTTTGCCTCTTGAGCTTTTGTCTCAGCAAGTTCTGCAAACAACCTTTGTAAAAAAACAAGCCCAATCACAGCCGGGAAAAGTTTGTAACATTGCCTTTTTTATTCAGAATAATTCGGAAAATGAGCTGCAGGCGATACCTACCTTTACTTTGCCTGACGGGTGGAAACTGGTTACCCAAACAAATACTATTCAGCTAAAACCTTCTGAAAAAAAGTTTAATATACTGTCGATGCAGATTCCTGTAGCTTATGCCGTTGGAAATTATACGGTGGGGGCGCAGTTTAAATCGGTAGTAAACGGTGCTGTTCTGCAACGTGATTCGATAAAAGTGCAGGTTTTAGAGCTTGAAAAAATAGATGTCCAAAAACTGGACAAGCCAGACTATGTTTATGCCGGCGAAGAGATTCGTGCCAGCTACCTTCTGCAAAATAGAGGAAATACCGACAAAAGCTTTTTTATCGAAACCCAGAATTGCCAGGTGGAAGGCGGGGCTGAAGTACGGCTAAAAGTTGGCGAGTCGAAAACCATAACAGTGGTAAAACCTACTTCGGAGGAATTGGTGAACAGCGAAAGGGAATATTACTCCATCCGCGTAAGTTCCGGAAACCGTGTTTTGCAGAGTGTTAACAGTTGGTCGCAGATATTTCCATCGAAAAATATGAAAAAGGACCTGTTTTTTCGGTTTCCGGTTTCGGTTTCGGGAACCTACCTGGCAGTTAACAGGGATGAAAAATACGAGTCGACTTACCAACTGCAGGTCCAGGGGCAGGGAGCTTTAGACGAGGCAGGTAAACATCAGCTGGAGTTTCTGGCACGCGGGCCAAGTAGCACCAATTTGAGCTACCTCGGGTTGTACGATCAGTATTACATGATGTACCAAAACCCTAATTTTATGCTATTCGGCGGTCAGAAGAATTATATGTTCACACCATTAACCGAGTCTTCCCGATACGGAATGGGTGTTGAAAGCCGGGTTCGGTTAAATAATGGTTTGGAGTTGGGATTTACCTATGTCGATCCGCGCTTCTTCGAAGAAATAAAGGACGAAATGGCCGGTGTGCTGGGGTATCATTTTAATGAGGGTAATAAAGTTGAAGCTTATTACATCTCGAAACAATTTGCGGTTAACGACGACCGGGCACAGTTGGTGAGTTTAATGTCGGAGTTCTCGCCTTTTAAAGGAACTGATGTTGAGCTGGAACTTTCGCGCGGTTATTTTAATAATGATGCTGACAACGCGTACCGGTTGAACATCAACTCGCAGTTTTCGGTGTTTAATGTTGCCGGAAACTACTATAATGCCGGAAAGAATTACCCGGGATATTACAATAACTCAAAGTTTTATTCGGCCAATGTTTCAGCAAGGATGAGCAAGAAACTGAATTTAAGTGTATACGCCCGACGCGATTTTATGAATGCACAGCTCGACACCTTTTTTGCAACGGCTCCGATAACTGAATCGTATCAGGGAAGTGTTGATTATAAATTAGGTTTGCAAAGTCACCTTAAACTTTTTGTACGACAGTACGAGCGAAAAGACAGGTTGAGTTTTAATAAATTTCATTATAAAACGCGTTCGGCAAATATCCGTTTCAGCCAGAAATATCGTTGGATTAGGTACAGTTTAACCGGAGAAGCCGGAAAAACGACCAACTTTCTACTCGAACCGGGCGAGAATGAACAAAACAGCTTCAGGGGAACGGGTGATTTTACCATCAAAATAAATTCACGGCATTACATCAGTGCTTTTGGAACCTGGTCGAATATCAACGAATTTGTGTCGGGGAAGCAGCAAAATCTAACAGCAGGTTTGTCGGCATCAAGCCAGATATCAGATAATTTTAACGCCAATTTTTACGTGCAAAACGCTTACGATATCGACGATTATTACAAAAACCGCAACCTGATGCAGCTCAGCCTTAATTACAATTTCCTGAAAAGCCATAGCATTTCGCTGCGTAGTTTCTACACCATTTTTAAAACCGAACTTGAAGAGGCCGAGTTTACCCTTTCGGCCACTTATGCCTACAAATTTGGTGTGCCGCTTAAGCAGGTAATAAAAGCCGGTGTTATCAGTGGTAGGGTAAGCAACGAGCAAGGCGAACCGGTTGAGGGCGTTTGGGTGCGACTGCTAAATCAAACGGCAGTTACCGATAAAAACGGGGTTTATACGTTTGATTTAGTGCGGCCGGGAACACATTTGGTTTCGTTTGACGAAAGTAATTTTCAACTTGATGAATTAACAAATATTCCCAACCCGGTGGAAGTGAATGTTTTTGAAGATCAGGTTTCAACTATCGATGTACGGATTTTAAAAGGTGCCGTGCTCAAAGGAAAAATTCTACTCGAGGAAGCCAGATTAAAAGCAGCCGCAGATGAAAATGCCACTCCGGCGAACATCATTATCGAGGCAAAATCAGCGCTGGATGAATACCGGATAACCACCGAAAAAGATGGATCATTTGTATTTCCATTGCTAAAACCGGGTGAGTTTACTTTTGAAATCTACGCCAATTCAATTCCGGGCGGGTATAAAATCGATCAATTGGAATATAAGTTTTCGCTCTCCGAAGGCGAAACCAAAGAAATGGAGATTGTACTGCCCACCAAAAAGAACAATATAATTTTTAAGCCAGCCGGAAATACGATGCTAAAAAGTGGTTTAGGATTGAAGTTACAGTCGGAAGCAAAGAAGAAGGAACCTGAAGTATCGGAAGATGAAACGTTTTACAGTATACAGATTGGGGCTTTTAGCCGGAAGATTCCTGATGGAGATCCGTTTTTTCAGAATGAGCAGTTTTATTTCGAAAAACAAATTGATAACTTACACAAATATTATATTGGGCGCTATCCGGATAAAAAAACAGCGAGAAAAGAGCTAGGCCGATTAAAGGTTAAATTCAGTAATCCGTTTATAGTTGTGTTTGATAAGGGACAGGTATTTAACTTGTACCGTTACAAAAAATAGGACAAAAGAAATGAAGACAATAACTACCATAATAGTTGCTTTGTTATTGGGGCTGGTGTTGTGCCGGAATGCCAGCGCGCAGTTTGATGAAAAAAATGTTCATATTGGATTTTCGCTTCCCGAAGTGGCTTTAATGGATGTTGAATACATTGGAAACGGGACCATCGAGTTTGAACTTTTGCCTGCTGCCGAATCTGGTGGATCTCCGGTGATACGTCAGTTAACATCACAGGAATTCTGGATTAACTATTCATCAGCATTAGGTAAATTCAGTCCCGATCGGTCAATTGTGGCGCAGATCGCGGGAGGAACTGTGCCCGAAGGTCTGGAGTTGTATATTCTGGCTGCCGATTATTCGGGTAATGGGGAAGGAAAGACAGGTGCTTCAGCCGGTAAGGTGTTGGTTGGGAGCGATCCACGGCCAATAATAACCGGTATTGGAAGCGCTTATACCGGCAACGGAATTGGCAACGGGCACCAGCTAAATTTCGAGATCGATATTAGCCAAATGGAAAAGGTTTCGGCAAGCGGCTCACACGATTTTACCATTTTGTATACCTTAACCGATAACTAATAGTATGAAACGTTTTTCCTTTTTAATAGTGCTGTGTTTTTTTGCCTTTGGTATTTATGCCCAGGGTTTACAGTTGGCATTAACAGGCATGGTAACTTTTAACGAGGTGCAGATAAAAGTTAGCGATCCGGGTGAGGATATAGAAGCAGTAATTACAGCTAATTCGGGCGTTCAGTTATCGGTAGAATCACAGAATTATTGGGAGCAGAATAATGAAAAGTGGCGCATTTATGTGCACAAAACCAATGTGGAATGGGCAGATGAAATTAGGCTGGAGGTAAGACGTCAGGGCGATGGCGATAAATTAAATAAAAAGAGTGGAGGCAATGTACATGATGGATCCACTTTTGCGGAAATTAAAGACAATCCCACTTATTTTTTCCGTGGAATGGGATTGATTTCAAACATTCCGCTGGATTTCAGAATTAACGATATTTCGTTGTCGTTGGGAGCCAACAATTTTGAAACCGATGTGGTTTTTACCATTTATGATGATTAACTTTATCGATAGTAAAGCGTTCTTGCTGAATAAGAAATCTTAACTTAGGAAAAAAGTAGTGAGCACATGCGAAAACTTCTCTACATAGCTCTTTTTATTGTTGCCATGCTGGCTTGCGAAGATCGCGAGCCGGAGCCAATTATTGTACCCAGTTGGATGAAAGCACAACTTGCTGAACTTGAAGATTCGGGCAATTGTTACGGGTGTAGGGTGCAGCGCTGGACCTACAACGAAGAATATTTCTATCACCTTTACTGCGATCACTGGTCGTGTTCCAATTGCGAAGTTTATCACAATAACGGAACTCTTGTGGAGTGGGGTGTTACGGTTGATCCGGTTGATTTTGATTCACTCAAGTATCGCCCCACCATAGTTTGGGAGTGTGGCGATGAACTGGAATAGGACATTCTTCTTATAGAGTCGTTGGACTTAAATCTGCGCGGAATACTAAATCAGGCCATAATTTCAACCCGGTTCCCATCCGGATCTAAAATAATACTTTCGTAATATCCGTCGCCGGTTGAGCGTGGCTCACCAATAATCTTAAACCCATCTTTCCGAAGTGTATCAGTTAATTCATTTACTTTATCTCGCGAGCCCACTTTAATGGCAAAATGAATGAGTCCGGTAAACTGTTTTTGCGGATTATCTTTCGATTTCGGAATCCCCGGCATTTCCATCAGCTCAATACGGCAATCCCCGTTAAACGATAAAAAATACGAGCGATATTCGCGGCTGTGGTTGTGGTACACGTCACTCGACGATGCATCGAAATAGTGCATATAAAAACTGCGCATTCCCTCAAGGTTGTAGGTCCAAATGGCCAGATGTTCGACTTTCATACATAATTGTTTTTAGGCTTCCTAAATTTACAAAAGCAAACGCTTAAAAAACAATAGTGGCACTTATTTTTTGCAATCCCATTCAGAAAAAAACTGTGCGAGGAAATTTTCCATAAAAACATGGCGTTTTTCAGCAATTTTCTGCGCGGCTTTTGTGTTCATGCGGTCTTTTAACAACAACAACTTTTCGTAGAAGTGATTGATGGTTGGCGCCGTGGTCTTTTTATATTCTTCAAAACTGTTGTGAAGTTGCGGCTCGATATCGGGGTGATGGAGCAAACGCCCCTTATTGCCTCCGTAAGCGAATGTTCGTGCAATGCCTATGGCGCCAATGGCATCCAGCCGGTCGGCATCCTGAACAATTTGTGCTTCAAGGCTTGAGGTTTTTGTTTCAACACCGGCCCCCTTAAACGATACCTGTTCAATAATCTGTTCAATTTTATCCGCGTCTTTTTTGCTTATGGAAATCTGTTCTAACCAGCTTTTTGTTCTTGAAGAGTTTTCTCCATTGCCCAGCTTCCAGTCGTCGAGATCGTGAAGCAAAGCTGCCATTTCAATCAGAAAAAGATCACCGCCTTCGTTTTCTGCCAGGTGAACAGCCATATTTCGTACCCGGTGAATATGCCACCAGTCGTGCCCCGAACTATCGGATGCAAAGTGCTGTTTTATAAAGTTTTCCGTGGCTGAAATCAGCTCATTTTGTTGAATATTAGACCCCATAATTCGAATTTTAGCTGTTAAAACTAGTGTTTTAAACCATAAAAAACGTTAATATTTCATTCTGAATATTGTAATAGGCAGAAATTCAATACATTGGAAGTGGACGGTTTTTAGTGCTTAGTTATCGAAGTCACATTGAAGAATTGATTTTTTGCTATTTTTGCCGCGTTTATTTAAGCAGACAGACTTGCTTTAAGAGGGACAGAAAAAATATGATTGACAAAACAAGATTGACTTTGCCGGCATTGTTTTACAATTCGGTAGAGAAATTTGCAAATAATACCTCGGTAAAATTTGCCGGTGAGGAGGATTTCACCTACAGGCAAATGGGAGAGGATGTGGAACTTTTGGCCGAGCTTTTAGTTGAGCTGGGCATTGGAAAAGGCGATAAGGTTGCCATTTTAAGCGCCAACATGCCCAACTGGGGGAAAGCCTTTTTTGCCGTTTCGGTAATTGGAGCGGTGGCCGTTCCAATTTTACCTGATTTTCATTCGAACGAGATTGAAACCATTATAGAACATTCCGAATCGAAATTACTTTTTGTTTCCGAAGGTTTATATAAGTCGGTGAGCCAGGGAGTTACAGAGATTGTTCAACACATGATTTTGGTGGATAATTTTGCGGTTATTCCAAAAGAAACTCCGGCCGATCATTTGAAAAAGTTAGAATCTTCGATACCGCAAACAACCCGGAAATTTTTGCCGGTAAATGTGGAGGAAGAAGAACTGGCTTCGATAATTTATACATCGGGTACCACGGGAAATTCAAAAGGTGTGATGTTAACGCACAAAAACCTGGCGTGGACAGCACAGCAAAGCCGCACTCTACAGGAAATTAATCCGGATGACCGGTTTATCTCAATCCTGCCATTGTCGCACACACTCGAAAATACCGTTGGATTTTTGTTGCCAATGATGTATGGTGCATCAGTGCATTACCTGCGTAAACCGCCGGTAGCCTCGGTATTAATGCCCGCTTTACAGCAGGTAAAACCTACAATAATGTTGTTGGTCCCGCTGATTATCGAAAAAGTATACAAAGGAAAAATTCAGCCGACTTTTGAAAAAAGCGGACTGATGCGTTTTTTAAGTTCCTTTGCTCCAACACGCAAATTATTGCACAAGGTTGCAGCTAAAAAATTGCATAAAACTTTTGGTGGCGAACTGCGCTTTTTCGGAATTGGAGGAGCAAAACTCGATCCAACAGTTGAGCGCTTTCTTTTTGAAGGAGGGTTTCCGTACGCTATTGGTTACGGTTTAACCGAAACGGCACCTCTTTTGGCCGGAGCAGTTGGTAAAAACCGCAAAGTGGGGTCAACCGGAATTGCCATGAAAGGTGTTTCGCTGCGAATTGCCAATCCCGATCCGTCAACCGGAGAAGGTGAAATTCAGGCCAAAGGCGAAAATGTAATGAAAGGTTATTACAAAGCACCGGACATTACAAAAGACGTGTTTACCGAAGATGGCTGGTTTCGAACCGGCGACCGTGGAATGTTCGATAAGAACAATTTGCTGTACATAAAAGGCCGCATCAAAACAATGATTGTTGGAGCCAGCGGCGAAAATATTTACCCGGAGGAAATCGAATCGGTGATCAACAAAATGCGTTTTGTATTGGAATCGCTGGTAGTGGAGAAAAAAGGTAAACTGGTTGCCATGATTCATTTGAACACCGAGGAAATTGAAGAACATTTTAAGCAGTTGAAAGAGGATGCTCAGAATTATATTTCGGAGCGATCGGAAGAAATTCTTGAGGAGATCATGAAAAAAGTGAACCAGGAAGTAAATAAGTTCTCGAGGATCAACAAGGTGGTGTTGCAGCCAAGTCCGTTTGAACGTACGCCAACACGAAAGATTAAGCGCTTTTTATACGCTTAGCAATCACGATATTTTAACAAAAGGGAGAGACTTATGAAGTCTTTCCTTTTTTTGTTTGCCTGCAAAGGAATAATTCAGGACAATCTATTAGAATTTGTTACTTTTGTAGCCACAAAAATCACTTAGTAAATGGTAACGGAATCAAGATATAGTGCAAGGGGTGTTTCGGCCTCGAAAGAAGATGTGCATGAAGCGATTAAGAATGTAGACAAAGGACTTTTCCCAAAGGCATTCTGTAAGATCGTTCCCGATATTTTAGGGGGCGACGACGAATGGTGCAATATTATGCACGCCGATGGTGCAGGAACAAAGTCGGCATTGGCTTATATGTACTGGAAAGAAACCGGTGACGTATCAGTTTGGAAAGGAATTGCACAGGATGCACTTATCATGAATGTTGACGACCTGCTTTGTGTGGGTGCCACCGATAATATTTTGGTGTCGTCGACCATTGGCCGCAACAAAAACAATATTCCGGGCGAGGTTATCGCAGCCATTATTAACGGAACCGAAGAGTTGTTGGCCAATCTTCGCGAAATGGGTGTTAGCATTTATTCAACCGGTGGCGAAACTGCCGATGTTGGCGATTTGGTTCGTACCATCATTGTTGATTCTACCGTTACCTGCCGCATGAAAAAAGCGGATGTGGTTTCGGCCGATAAAATTGCTGCCGGCGATGTAATTGTTGGTTTGTCATCGTCAGGAACCGCAAGCTATGAGACAGAGTACAACGGCGGAATGGGAAGCAACGGATTAACTTCAGCCCGTCACGATGTTTTTGCCAATTACCTGGCCGAAAAATATCCGGAGAGTTTTGATCCGGCAGTGCCTGCGGATTTGGTTTATTCAGGAGGAAAGAAATTAACCGATGCTGTTGAAGGTTTGGATATTGATGCCGGGAAACTGGTGCTTTCACCAACACGTACTTATGCACCTGTAGTAAAAAAAGTACTGGATAAATACCGCTCACAAATATCAGGAATGATTCATTGTTCGGGTGGAGCTCAAACAAAAGTGCTGCATTTTGTCGACAATGTTCATGTGATTAAAGATAATATGTTTCCGGTGCCTCCGCTATTCAAATTGATTCAGGAGCAATCGGGAACCGACTGGAAAGAAATGTACAAGGTGTTCAACATGGGGCACCGTTACGAAATATACTGCAGTGCCGATGTGGCCGATGAGATCATTGAAATCTCAAAATCGTTTAACATCGATGCACAAATTATTGGAAAAGTTGAACCTTTCGACGGTAAGAAATTGACAATTAAGTCGGAGAAAGGCGAGTTTATTTATTAAAGAAAACCATGGCAGAATACGCATTATTAGAAAAATTTGAATCGATAAAGCACCGCTTCGAGGAAGTAGAACAGCAGATTACCGATCCCGAGGTGATTGCTGATATGCAGCGTTACGTAAAGCTGAACCAGGAATATAAACACCTGCAGAAGTTAGTGGCTAAATTTCAGGAATATAAGAACATGGTCGATAATATATTGACCGGAAAAGAAATGCTGGCCGAAGAAAGCGATGAAGAAATGCGCGAAATGGCGCGTGAGGAAATCGAGGAATCGGAAAAACGCATACCTGCTATTGAGAAAGAGGTTAAGTTATTGCTTGTTCCTGCTGATCCTGAAGACGCCAAAAATGCCATTCTTGAAATCCGTGCCGGTACCGGTGGCGACGAGGCAAGTATTTTTGCCGGCGACCTGTTCCGTATGTACAGCAAGTTTTGCGAACAAAAAGGTTGGCGTATGGAAGTTACCAATGCCAATGAAGGTACGGCTGGCGGTTTTAAAGAAATCGTTGCTAACATTACCGGCGAAGGTGTTTATGGCGTTATGAAATACGAATCGGGAGTACACCGTGTGCAACGTGTACCACAAACCGAAACGCAGGGCCGTGTGCATACATCGGCAGCAACTGTGGCTGTTCTTCCTGAAGCTGACGAGTTTGATGTGGAATTAAGAACCGAAGATATCCGTCGTGATGAATACTGTTCGTCAGGTCCCGGTGGACAGTCGGTGAACACCACGTACTCGGCAATTCGTTTAACACACATTCCAACAGGAATTGTGGTGACTTGTCAGGATCAGAAATCGAAATTGAAAAACCTCGACAAAGCAATGGCCGAATTACGTACGCGTTTGTACAACATGGAGTACCAGAAATACATCGACGAGATTTCATCGAAACGTAAAACGATGGTATCAACCGGCGACCGTTCGGCAAAAATCCGCACTTATAACTGGCCGCAAGGACGTGTAACCGATCACCGAATTAACCTTACATTGTACAACCTGCAGGCAATTATTGGCGGCGAAATCGATGAGATTATCGACAAACTGATGATTGAAGAAAACGCCGCAAAACTAAAAGAAGCAGAAATTTAAAAACAATAAAATGGGAGTCTTCGGACTTCGGTCTTCCGGCTTCCGACTTTTTTAATCATGAATCAACAGCAACTATTTGAGCAGATCCAAAAAAAGCGCAGTTTCCTTTGTGTAGGTTTGGATACCGATATTCAAAAAATCCCGCAACACCTGAAAGACACATCCGATCCGATCTTTTCATTCAATAAAGAAATTATTGATTCAACCGCCGAATTCTCGGTGGCCTATAAACCCAACCTGGCGTTTTACGAAAGTTTGGGATCAAAAGGAATGGAAAGCCTGGAAAAAACGGTGATGTATGTGAAATCGAAATACCCTGAAATTTTTGTGATTGCCGATGCCAAACGTGGCGATATCGGTAACACATCAAATTTATATGCAAGGGCATTTTTCGATCATCAGGATTTTGATGCGGTAACAGTTGCACCTTACATGGGCGAAGATTCAGTAAAGCCGTTTATGACTTACCTCGACAAATGGGTGATTCTTTTGGCACTGACATCGAATAAAGGAGCTTACGATTTCCAGTTTATCGAAGACAAAGAAAGTGGTGACAAGCTGTTTGAAACTGTTTTAAAAACATCGCAAAACTGGGGAACTACAGAAAACCTGATGTATGTGGTTGGCGCTACAAAAGCGGAGAAGCTGAAAGAAATTCGTGAGATCGTTCCTGATCACTTTTTGTTGGTACCCGGCGTTGGCGCGCAGGGAGGCAGCTTGCAGGAAGTGGCTAAAAATGGAATGAACAGCAAATGTGGTTTATTGGTGAACTCATCGCGTGGAATCATTTATGCATCGTCGGAAGCTGATTTTGCAGAGAAAGCCGGTGCTGCTGCTGAAGAAGTTCAGAAAGAAATGGAAGTATTGCTGCAGGAAGCAGGATTGATTTAGATCGTAAAAATACAAGCATAGAAAAGGGATGTCGTTTATTCGGCATCCCTTTTTATTTAAATCGAAATTATTATTCTAAATCTGCTCCCAACCTCTTCGGTAAGTGTGCCTGATCCACTCTTCGGCCATTTTTAATGCAGGTAGTGTTTCGTATTGTTTATCAAATGTTGGGTCACCGTTTATTACCTCAAAATTGTCTTTTTTCAATACGCGGATAGTATCCGACGGGCTGATATTTTTAAAACGCATATTTGGACCGTCCCACTCCAGTTTGCGCTGAAGACTTTGCAAACGAACGGCCAGCACACCCATAACAACCATTTCGTTCAGTGGTCCGGCATACGAAAAGTTCGAAGAAGCTTCAACACGCGCGTCTTTACTTTCTTTGCAAGCTCTAATCCAGTCTTGTTCGTGGCCACCTTCCATGGCATTCGAAATACGTCGGATGGTTTTATCCGGCTCCTGGAAATGCGCCATCTCCGAAGTTGGTAACAAGGTTGGATTTGCCGCGTAAGTACCACACATAATTTTTCCACGTGTGCCGTAAAAAATACAACCGCCACCATCGTCACCCATTTGTTCGCCGTCTTTTAACTCATCGGGGCGGGGAGGCATAAAACCACCGTCGTACCAGTGAACGGTAACTTCGGGCATGGCAACTTTTGGCAGGTTATCGCGACGATCGAATTCGTAGCGAACAAACTCTGCATTTGGTGCCGAATCGTTGTTAAAAGGCGTTGAACTGCCTTCAACAGTTTTCGGATATTGTAAATTAAGTGCTTTAAAAACAGGATCGAGAATATGGCATCCCATATCGCCGAGTGCTCCGGTGCCAAAGTCCCACCAGCCACGCCAGTTCCACGGGTGGTAAATGGGGTTGTATTCGGTAAATTTTGCCGGCCCGATAAACAAATCCCAATCCAGAGTTTTGGGAATACGTTTTCCTTTTTCGGGGCGTGTTAATCCTTGTGGCCAGATCGGGCGGTTCGTCCAGGTGTCAACATGCGTAACTTCGCCAATTTTGCCGGCCCAAATCCATTCGCAAATTTGACGGATACCGTCAGCCGAATTTCCCTGGTTACCCATTTGTGTGGCAACGCCGTAACGTGTTGCTGTTTCAGTCATAATCCGCGATTCGTAAACTGAATGCGTCAATGGCTTTTGCAGAAAAACATGTTTCCCTTCTCGCATGGCCATTAAAGCCGGAAGGGCGTGCGTATGATCCGGAGTGGCAATCATCACTGCATCAATATCTTTCCGCTCTTCCAGCATCACCCTGAAATCTTTGTACTGTTTGGCGCGGTACCAACGCTCAAAAGCATTACGTCCGGCGTATTCCCAATCCACATCGCATAAAGCCACGATGTTTTCGGTTTCCATAAATTTCAGGTTGGTAAAACCTTTTCCGCCAACACCAATTCCGGCAATGTTGAGTTTGTCGCTGGGAGCTTTATGCCCCAAACCAGCTATAACGTTTGATGGAAGAATTGTGGCAGCAGCAATACTCGTTGCTGTTGTGCCTATGAATTTTCTGCGTGATAAATTGCTCATTTTCTTGTTTTCGAAAAAATACCCGGAAAAATAGAAAAAATCTTAGGCTTAACCTACTGTTTAAGGTTTTTGAAGAAAGATTAACACTAATTTGCTGTCAGCAAAAAAAAAGAAGCGACTGTTAACAGTCGCTTCTTTGAAGTTTCATGGCGTTGAAATTATTTTAGACTATTCAATTGGCAGAATAACTGCATCAATTACATGGATGATTCCATTTGATGCTGAGATGTTCACAAAACCGGGTACCAGCATCGCGGTATTTCCAACTGCCCAAATTTTCAGGTCCTTGTCAACATTAAATGTAGCACCTTCCAGTAGTGTTTCAATTGTTTTCGGATTCTTTTTAGGAACTACACTGTTTGCAGCTCTTCTTCCGTCAGTTACATGATATAATAAAACATTCAAAACTAAATCGGCCGGTAGATCATTAATGCTATCCACTCCCAAAGCATCGTAAAGGGCCATAAATGCGTCGTTTGTCGGAGCAAATACGGTGTATTGGTCGGTACCGTTTAAAAACATGTCAACCAATCCGGTTCCCAATTCCCCGTCAACATAAAAAAGTGCACCAACTAATTCTGAAAAACCAGCATCAATTGCAATTGCAGCAATAGAAGCATCACCCGGAGGTAACGATTTTCCGGCTTTTAGCATCGAGTCATCACTAAGTTCACTTTGAGGGATGTAATCATCGTTTTCTTTTTCGCAGCTAACAAATGCCATACTTACAATTATTGCTGCGGCGAAAGCCAAACTTCTTAAGTTTAACATGTTCTTAAAATTTACTGTTTTCATTGTTGTAGATATTTAATGAGTATTAAAAGTATTTACCTGAACAACAAAAATTTCTTTAATAATGTTTAAGAAAAAATGTAAAACAGTAAACAAAAAATATAAAATTGCCTGAGTAATAATCTATAATACCTATTAATACCGGCTTTTGGTTTAAATGTTAAGAAAAGTTAAAAATGCATTATGCATGCATGCTGGATTAACAACAATAAAAAAACCGAACTAAAAAGTCCGGTTTTTTTGCTGCGATATTTTATAAGCTATTAGCTTGCTTTTAAACGTCTGATACCCGATTTGTCGATCTGACTTTCGGCGTATTCTTTGGTAATGCGTAGCTCTGATATTTCATCTGAAGGCGCATCAAACATGGCATCGTTCATAATGTTCTCGCAAATCGAACGCAAACCACGTGCACCGAGTTTAAACTCTATGGCTTTGTCAACAATGTATTCCAACGCCTCTTCGTCAAATTCCAATTCTATGTCATCCAGCTTAAAAAGTTTTTTGTACTGCTTGATAACTGAGTTTTTTGGCTCGGTTAAAATGTTGCGCAGCGTTTCTTTGTCTAATGGATTCAGGTAGGTGAGCACCGGCAAACGACCGATGATCTCCGGAATCAGACCGAAAGATTTTAAATCCTGTGGCGAAACATACTGAAGCAGGTTTTCGCGCTCGATGCGGTCGGCATCTTTTGCGGCGCTGTAACCAATTACTTTTGTATTCAGTCGGTTGGCAATTTTGCGCTCGATACCGTCAAACGCACCACCACAAACAAACAATATGTTTTTAGTATCAACAGGAATTAGCTTTTGTTCCGGGTGTTTACGTCCTCCCTGCGGCGGAACATTTACAATGGAGCCTTCAAGCAGTTTTAGTAAACCTTGCTGAACACCTTCGCCTGAAACATCACGCGTTATCGATGGATTATCACTTTTGCGTGCGATCTTATCAATTTCATCAACAAACACAATTCCGCGCTCGGCAGCTTCCACATTGTAGTCGGCAGCTTGTAACAAGCGTGTTAACAAACTTTCAATGTCTTCGCCAACATAACCGGCTTCGGTAAGTACAGTTGCGTCAACTATTGTAAACGGAACGTGCAGCATTTTTGCAATGGTGCGTGCCAGCAACGTTTTCCCTGTTCCGGTTTCGCCAACCATGATGATGTTCGACTTTTCGATCTCGGTCTCGTCGTCTTCAACTTTTTGAGTCAATCGTTTATAATGATTGTAAACCGAAACCGAAAGCACACGTTTGGCACGATCTTGCCCGATAACGTATTGATCAAGAAAATCCTTGATCTCTTTTGGCTTAAGCAGTTTGATGTCATCCAGGTCGAAAGAGTTTGATGTTTTTACCTCTTCCTGGATAATTGAATGAGCCTGATCGGCACAACGGTCGCAAATGTGTCCGTCAATCCCTGCAATCAGAAGATTTACTTCCTTCTTTTCCCGTCCGCAAAACGAACACTTATCCATCTTCTCTTTATTTGACATTATTTGTTATTTCTAACTAAAATTTCATCAATCATACCATAGTCTACTGCCTCTTGTGCGGTCATCCAGTAGTCGCGGTCTGAATCTTTTTCAATTTGTTCTAGTGTTTGTCCCGAGTGGTCGGCAATTATGGTATACAATTCTTTTTTGATCTTCATGATCTCGCGGGCTGTGATCTCAATATCTGAAGCCTGTCCCTGAGCACCGCCCATTGGTTGGTGAATCATTATGCGGGAATGTGTTAATGCCGAACGTTTTCCTTTCTGTCCGGCTGTCATCAACACGGCAGCCATCGATGCAGCCATACCTGTACAAATGGTTGCAACATCGGCCGAAATGTATTGCATGGTATCGTAAATACCTAAACCGGCATAAACAGAACCTCCGGGCGAGTTAAAATAGATCTGAATGTCTTTCGACGGATCGGTTGACTCGAGGAACAGCAACTGTGCCTGAATAATGTTAGCTACAGTATCGTCGATTGGTACACCGAGGAAAATAATACGGTCCATCATCAAACGCGAAAACACATCCATTGACGCGATGTTTAACTGGCGCTCTTCAATAATTGTTGGCGAAATATAGTTGCCATAGGCCGATGTATATCTGTCCATTGTTAAGCTGCTGATACCGGCATGCTTAGTTGCGTATTTTCTAAATTCGTTGTTGTCCATTTTTTATAAGTGCTTGTGTAAAAAAAATAACTTTGCAAATACGTTTATCACGATTCACAAAGTTATAAAAAAGATTCATGCTGATGCACTCAGCAAAATATTTTCAGATGATTGCAGCGCCTATTGGGCAGTTTGCATCATTTCGTTGAATTTTTCCTGCGATACTTCTTCTTCCTGAATGGTAACTTTCTCTTTCACCACTTCTACCACTTTGTCTTCCAACAATTTTTTGTAGATGCGTTCTTTTTCTTCAGGTTTTTCAAGCATCATTTTTGCGAACGATTCCAGCTGTTCCTCCGGTGCATCGTAGATTCCGTACTGTTGAAACTGTGCCATTGCCATTTTCTTGGCAAAGTCTTCAGCTTCTTCAGCGTCAACTTTCAGTTCGTTTTCTTTTGCGATGGCATCTTTAATCAATTGCCATTTCAAATCAAGAATAAATGCAGGGAATTCGTTTTCGATTTGCTCCTGTGTTAATTCTTTGTTTACTGCCACCAACCAACGCTTCAAAAATTCCTCCGGCATTTCCAGCTCAGCTTTTTCAACCAGCGCGTCGCGGGTGTCTAATGCAAATTTATGATCAGATGAGAATACCAGGTTTTTAGACAGGTCTTCTTTGATTTTTGCTTTGAAATCCTCAAGCGTTTTAATTTCAGTCTCTTCGCCGTAAAGCTTTTTAAACAACTCTTCGTTTAATTCAGCTTTTTGGAACTGAAGAATTTCGGTAACAGTGTATCTGAATTCGCTTTCCAAAGTTTCGGCTTCTTCAGGCTTAATGTTAAGCATGTGCGCAACTTCGTGGTTATTTTCGAACGCTTTTACCGGGTTGAAAACGATGATATCGTCTTTTTTGCAACCAACAAATGCGTTTTTAATTTCTTCGTCTTTGATTTTGTCAACCGCTAAAAGTACACCTTCAGGAGCAATTCCGCCTTCCACTTCGTTGCCTTCAGCATCAAGCAGAACAAAGTTACCGCGAACAGTGCTGTCTTCTTTTGCTTCGTCGGCAGGAAGATTTTCTCCCAGCTGAGAAGCTGCCATGTCAACCTGTTGTTGAACCATCTCGTCAGAAACGGCAATATTGTAATAAGTGTATTTGTTGCGTTTGTCGAGCGAAACTTTTACTTCAGGAGCCAAAGCCACATCGAAAGCAAACTCAAACGACTCATCTTTTTCCCAGTCGATTGGTTTTTGTTTTTCCTCGTTTGGCATTGGCTCACCAAGTATCGGAAGTTTTTCATCAATCATATATTTCGACAGGTTTTGAGAGATCAGTTTATTTACCTCTTCAACCAAAACAGCTGTTCCAAATCTTTTCTTGATAAGGCCTGCCGGAACTTTTCCGGGGCGGAATCCTGGAATTGAAGCTTTTTGACGATAGTCTTTTAAAACATCGGCAACTTGTTTTTCATAATCAGTTTTTTCGATGGTAAGGTTGATTACCGCATTAACCTGGTCGATGTTTTCTAAATTAATATTCATGATGATAAATTTATTTATACCCCTAAAATGCAAAAAACGCCAACCCATTTTAAAAATTAGGGTCGGCGGTTTTTTTTGAGTGCGGATGAAGGGACTCGAACCCCCACACCATAGGTACTAGATCCTAAGTCTAGCGCGTCTACCAATTCCGCCACATCCGCGAATTGCGGCGCAAAGATATATAAAAAATTTATTCTGCAATAGCTTCCGCAAGAAAAATTCGGAAGTAAGATTTATTTAACAATCAATTCTTTCTTCTGAACGTTCTTTTTTGAAAATCCTGCCTCTTCAATTACATTATATCCTCCGGCTTCCTTCGTCAGCCAACTTCTTCAAAAGGAGGATTATCCAATTTCTACTGCACCGAGTTAGTGCGAATTCCTCGTCGAAGGGGAAAAGAAGGGGATGAAAAAATAGCCATTTCTAATCCGTATTCTTCGGTTTAATTAATTTTACGCTAGCGCCATTCTACAATCGTTCCGCGGTTTTCATCCTGCAATTCTTTTGGAACCGAGTCTTTAATTTCGCGCCAAAGCAGGTTAATTAATTTGTGTTTTGCATAGTGCCGCGAGTACACCAGGCTAACTTCACGCAAGGGTTTTATGCTGGTGAAATTCTCCACGTTGTAAGCTCTTTTTTGCGACATGGTAGCTTTTGCCAACTCTGGAATAAGTGTTATTCCACCTTCACGGTCAACAATGTTCATCAATGTCTCCAACGAGCCGGCTTCAAAATGGAATGGCAACTGGCTATCGGTTGTTCCCAGGTACGAACACAGGTTAATTACCTGGTCGCGGAAACAGTGCCCGTCGCTCAGCAGCCATATTTCGGGTGTTGCAATATCTTCAACCGTAATTTCTTTTTGCTTGTGCAATTTGTGTCCGCTATTGGCATAAATCAGCATTTCCTCGTAAAACAGTGGTTTCTCCAATATTTTTTCTTCATGCAGCGGAGTTACCAGAATACCAACGTCGATAAGGTCTTTGTGCAAAAGATTGATAATATTTTCGGTGGTTGCTTCCACCACCTTTATAAAAATATTCGGGTATTTCTTTTTGTAGTTTCCAACAAAAATAGGAAGTAAGTAGGGCGCCAGCGTTGGAATAATGCCAATGCGCAACATGCCTGAAACCTGGTTTTTATGGTCTTTTACAATATTGTTTATTTCTTCGGCCTGTTTTAAAACCACCCGCGCCTGTTCAATTATTCGAACACCAACATCGGTTGGGATAAGCGGTTGTTTACTCCTGTCGAAAATGATGATTTCGAGGTCTTCTTCCAGCTTTTTAATTTGCATGGAAAGTGTTGGCTGAGTTATAAAACAAGCCTCAGCAGCTTTGCCAAAATGACGATGAGTGTCAACGGCAGTAATGTACTCTAATTGGGTTAGGGTAATCATGGCGTAAGTCGATTTTTGATTTAAAGATAGAAAAAATCTATTATTCCGAGCACGAAGCCGGGTTTATTTTAATATTGTAAAATGATAACGGTTTGACTGGCAATGGAATCACTGTTTTAAACTCGGGTCTGCTGGCGGTACCACTCGAATGCCGCAACCGACAATGCATTGGAAATATTTAACGATTTGCAGCCTCCGGGCATGGGAATATAAACACTTTTATTAGCCATTTTAATAATATTTTCCGGAAGGCCGTGCGATTCGCTTCCGGCAAGCAATATGGTTTTCTGTGGTAGATTTTCGCGGTAAATATTTGTGGCTCCGTCGCAGGTTTCAACAATGGTAAGCTGAAAACCGGAACCCAGCAGTTCAATAAAATCGTTTTCCGAAATAAAACGCCAATTCATCTGGTCGTACGAAAATCCGGCCGTCTTTTTAATTTTCGATTCACGATGATTTTCCGATTCGCGAACAAACAAAGCTTCAGTGGCTCCCAGGTTATGAGCCAGCCGAATGATTTTGCCGATATTCTCAGAATTCGACAGGTGCCAGGCCGCAATTATTATGGCGCTGGTATCAGGGAATTTTTCGTTGTCTTTGGTATTAAAAAACTCTACAGAATTGGTGTTCATGATAATAAACCGGCTTTTCTTCGTTACTGTAAATAGTATTAAAATACTACTTTTGTACAAATGGTGAATTGCCAAAAATAAACAATAATATACGAATGAAGATTTCTGTTCAATACCTGTTGCTTTTAGTGCTAATAATTTTTGTTTCATGCGGCCCGTCGGATGAAGATAAGGCGCGTGTAAAGATCGATCTGGCTAAAAACCTGCTGGCTAAAAACGATACGGCTGAAGCGATTCGTCAGTTAGACAGTATTCCAAAACTTTACCCCGAAGCAATGTATTCGGCCAATGCGGCAAAAAATCTGTTACAGGAAGTTCGTTTTGAGGTGATGCAGCGGAAGGAGGCTGAACTTGATTCGTTAGAAGTTCAGGTTGCAGAGCTGGAAAAATCGTTTGTAAAAGAAAAGACTGAATTCGACCGGTATACTCAATATACACACAAACGCCAGACTTTTACCCGGGCGTGGGACCGTTCGTATATTCAGGTGCATTTGGATGAGCGCGGCGAATTGTATTTAAGCAGTAATTACCACGGAGAAAACTGGTTGAATCACACCGGGCTTCGGGTGTACGACAGTGGAGACGATGCTAAAACCGAAGAGATTCCGATTGGTTCGGTTGATAACCACCGCAGCGATTTTATGGAAGCGAAATGGGAAAAGGTATCGTACCGAAACGGTAAAGACAATGGCGTAATTGAGTTTATTGCCAATCATGTCGACCGCAACCTTAAAGCTGTTTTTCTGGGTAAAGAGTACTATTATATTATTCTGGAAACCTACGACAAAGAAGCTGTTCGCGATGCACTGGCTTTATCGAAAGCCATAAAAAAACGCAATAAACTGGAGCAGGAGATAAAAGCGCTGGGGCAGAAGATTAATATTCAATAGCTTCACAGGAATAATTGTAAGTGTTTATATGAGTTTTTTTGTATAAACCATGCGCGTTATTTTTCAACCAATAAATCGAATAAAATGCAAAAGAACGTATTGTACATTTTTATCGGGTTTATTTTTCTCCTTGCCATTTCAGGATGTAACAATAAAAGCTCTGAAAAATTAAGTATTGAGGCATTGCCGATTGATGCTGTGGTTAATGGAAATATTCTTACCGGGCCTTCAGTGCTTAACGATCCCGATCGTTTTGTTTGGGGTGGTAGCGTATTAAAAGGCGACGACGGCAAATACCACATGATTTACAATGTTTTTGAATGTGGCGACTCATTGCCGGCATTTACCGATGGTTGGGTGCTGCATTCGAAACTGGCTTATGCCGTTTCTGATTATCCCGACCGTGATTTTAAGTTAAAAAAAATAGTATTGCGCGGGCAGGCGCTCAATGGCGACAGCACAGCCTGGGACGCTCAAATGGTGTCGAATCCGCACCTCAAAAAATTCAAAGGGAAATATTACCTGTATTATATTGGCTCGAAAGATCCGGGGGTGCAGCCCGTAGGTTCGCCCGGCGAAAAGCTGAGTAAACGCAACCGTGTTCAGCAAAACCAAAAAATTGCAGTAATTGAATTTGATAGTTTCGAGGATCTGATGGAAGGTAATTTTAGCCGCCCCGACGAGCCATTGTTGTCGCCCCGAACCCGGGTAAAACCGGATAATATTGTTAATCCGTCGCCGGAAGGAACGCAACCAAAACCCGACAATATTATTGTGGTGAATCCGGCAGTGACTTACCGCCCGGCTGATGGAAAATACCTGCTGTACTTTAAAGGAAACCTTTACGATCCGAACTGGCGCGGCGTGCATGGTGTGGCACTTTCCGACTCTCCAACAGGGCCGTTTACGCCACTTGATGATATTATTTTTGATTTCAGAACTGAGGATGGGAAAATCGCATCGGCCGAAGACCCGTATGTTTGGTACCACAAAACGCAGCAGAAATTTTATGCAGTGTTCAAGGATTTTTCGGGCAAAATAACCGGAGCAGATCCGGGTTTGGCAATTCTTGAATCAATCGACGGAATAAAATGGACAAAACCTGCCGATCCGTTTTTTATGAAAAAACAAGTGGTGCTGCAATCGGGCGACACTATAAAGGTCGATCGTTTGGAGCGTCCACAAATGTTAATTGACGAAGAAGGAAATCCACAGGTTCTCTACGCAGCTTGTTCCATCATCAATATCAACCCGACAAAGAAAGGTGAGTCGTTTAATGTGCAAATCCCACTTCAGGTAAAATAAGGCGAAATTCTGTTATTTTTGGCTCCAAAATTATAGCCGGAAAACCAAAAAGAGTTACGGCCAACTAACCATTTGTTTATTCGTATGAGCCAAAATCCCAGCAGAGCAAAACAAGCAAAACTGATTCGGAATTTCAGAAAGATACACCGGATTACAGGCCTTGTATTATTTGTATTTTTTTTATTCGTTGCCATTTCCGGAATTTTATTGACGTGGAAAAAGAACAGTGGCGGTCTTATTCTGCCCAAATCGCAAAAGGGAACTTCAACCGAGTTGAGCGAATGGCTGCCCCTGGAACGACTGCAAAGTATTGCGCTTCAGGTTTACCGTGACTCTATTTCTGCTGAAACCGTACCCGAGTTGGATAAAATTGATGTTCGGCAAAAGAAGGGGATGGTAAAATTTGTGTTTAACGAAGGCTACTGGGGTATTCAGTTAGACGGTGCAACGGGGGCGGTTTTACAAATTGAACGCCGCTGGTCGGATTTAATTGAAAATATACACGATGGCTCGGTGCTCGATCACTGGTTCAGGACCGATGGCGGGCTAAAACTTTTTTATTCCAGCATTACCGGTTTGGCGTTATTGTTGTTTAGTGTAACCGGATTTTGGTTGTGGTACGGGCCAAAACGTATGCGGAAGAAGTTGGCACGCTGATGACACAGATTTTTGGGATATTCGCCGATTTTGAATTACCCTTTACGTTTGATCTTTAATTTCTGCCCAATATACAATCCGCGGTCGTTTTTCAGCTCATTTAACCGCATAATCTCATCAGCCGAAATTCCTGCATATTTCTGGGCAATGTCCCATAAGGTATCGCCTTTACGCACGGTGTAATATTCAAAATTCGGATCAAGAGGTTTTGTTGTACGCGTTGTGTTTGGTGTTGACGATTTCCCGATCGAAGCCTGTTTTTCAGCAAAACTCATACTGGCAACCTGCTCGTATTTTTCCTTGTCTTTTTCAGGAACGTAAATGGCCAGTTTCTGGCCCACACGAATGATATCGCGGTTAATGTTGTTCCAATACCGTAAATCGGAAGTACGCACATGAAACCACGACGATATAAATCCAACATTGTCGCCTGCTTTAACGGTGTAAACCACCTTTGCTTTCCCTTTAATGTCAACAGGCGTAAAGTAACTGCTGTTGCTGCTTGTTGGGTCCATTAAGGTATTGTTGGGGAAGTATTTGTTGCGTTCGAAAGCAAAAATTGCAGTATCCTGATCAACAAAATCAAGGATCACATCATTGGGCAGCACCAAAGGATAAGGTTTGTTTGCTTTGGCCGGAATCACATCGCGGCGATACATTGGGTTAAGCGCGCGCAGTTGTTCCTTTTCGATATGCAGTTTTGCACTTACCTGGTCAAAGTGCAGGTAGTCGTTCACCATTACGGTATCAACCGACAGTTCGATCTCCGGGAAACGTGGTACTAAGTTGTGCTCCTTGTAATATTCGAAAGTATAAGTTGCCGCAATAAATGCCGGTACGTAACCTCTGGTTTCGCGTGGCAACCGATAATAGATTTCCCAGTAATTTCTTTTTCCTCCCGAGCGGCGGATGGCACGGTTTACGTTTCCGGGGCCACAGTTATAGGCTGCAATGGCTAAATGCCAGTCGCCATATATATCATGAAGTTTTGTAAGATAACGGGCAGCGGCATCGGTGGCTTTTATCGGGTCGCGGCGCTCGTCAACAAACGAGGTAATTTCCAGTTTCATGTTGCGGGCAGTGCCGTACATAAATTGCCACAGTCCGTTTGCGCCAACCCGCGAGCGTGCCGTTGGATTTAGTGCCGACTCAATAATAGCCAGGTATTTAATTTCCAGCGGCATATCGTATTTGTCCAGCGTTTCCTCAAAAATAGGGAAGTAATAGGCCGATAAACCAAGCATCACTTCAACCAGGTCGCGACGTTTTTCGGTGTACATCTTTATGTAGTTATTTACCACCGAATTGTAAGAAAGATCAACAACCTGTTCAATTTCTTTAAAACGGTTGATGTAAACCGAGTCGGGCAGGTTTTTTGGGTAATCGAGTGTTCTTACTTCCGAATTGTCGAAATGAAAACGGTTCTGAATATCCCACGAGCTCATCATGCTGTCCATCTGATCCGAGAAAATAGGATTCAGCATGTCATCAACATCCAATGCGTTAAAACCGGTAGTGTCTGCTTCCAGTTGCAGGTCATCTAAAGTATGTGCGGTGTCAGCTTCCTGCGCCAAGGCGTTGGTAAAAAGTAGTAGCGAAAATATATAAATGATAATGTGTTTCATCTTAAAAAGTAAAAGTACAACTTACACCATAAACGTATTGAAAATCCTGGTATTGCATTGTAGGCTGCCAGTTAAATGTAAGGTCTTCGCTGATATCAAAATCGTACAGGTGCGCATCTACGCTGGCATCGATAATGTTCAGTCCGTAAAATCCAATAATACTGATAATTAGCAAATCGCGATTACGCCGGTAATAACTTCGTTGTTTGTCGAGCCCGGTTTTAAAATTGTTGTAATACGTAGGATTATTTAAATCGTAATACTGCGTGGCTTCCAAATCCATATATGAATTTGTTGGATCCTCTGGTCCGTATGGTCCGGGGCCGTCGGTTAAATCTGCATAGGCCTGACGCATAATTTTATAGTTGTCGTTGTTCCAGTGAATAAAATAACCGATGGTTCCAAAACCGGCATAAATCAACGGAATCTTCCAGTATTTTTTGTTGTAGGCCTGTCCAAGTCCCGGTAAAAAAGTTGAATAAAGGGTAGCTTTTTTAGGCGAATGTTCAACCTTCGTGGTTACTTCATTTGCCTGTGCAATAAAAGCAGAATCCTGCGCAGTGGTTTGCCCCAGCAAATTAAAACTGAAAAACAATGGCAGGCTAAAAAGCAATATTTTTGAAAAAAAACCGCGTTTAATCACACTAATAATTTTGCGCAAAAATAGAAAATACCCTTAGTAATTGTGTGATTCTTAAGGTTTATTTTTGATTTTCAAATATTTTAACAATTCTTTCCAGATCAGCTTCCGAGGTAAAAGGAATGGTAATCTTTCCTTTTCCTTTGTCGTTCATCGAAAAATCGATACGTCGGCTGAAAATCTTGTCAAGCTGCGTTTTTATTAGCTTAAACTCTTTTGGGAACTTAGGTTTTTTAGTCTCGATTGTTTTTTCTTCGCCTGAATTTAAATCGCGAACAACCTCTTCCACTTTCCGAACCGAAAGCCCGTGTTTTATAATCTGTTCGAAGATCATGATCTGCGTATCGGCATCATCAATGTTAATGATGGCACGTGCATGACCCATCGATATTTCTTTGTCGATCAATCCCTTTTGTACAATGGCCGGAAGTTTTAACAAACGCAGGTAGTTGGCAATTGTAGAGCGTTTTTTACCTACACGGCCACTCAGTTCTTCCTGCGTGTATTCCAACTCGTCCATCAGGCGTTGGTAGCTTAGCGCAATCTCAATGGAGTCGAGGTCTTCGCGCTGAATGTTTTCAACCAGCGCCATTTCCAGCATACCATCGTCTTTGGCTTTGCGCACATAAGCCGGTATTTTATTCAGTCCTGCCAGTTGCGATGCTCTGAAACGACGCTCTCCGGCAATGATCTGGTATTTGTTGTCGCCAACTTTTCGTAAGGTAATGGGCTGTATCAATCCAATTTCTTTGATCGAAGCTGAAAGCTCTGCCAGTGCCTCTTCGTCAAATTTTGTGCGGGGTTGAAAAGGATTTGCTTCAATCTTGCTTAATTCAATTTCATCCAGTCCGGCGCCTTGCTGCATTTTCTCAGCATCGTCGATCAATGCGCCTAATCCTCTTCCAAGTGCATTCCTTTTTGCCATCATACTTACTTAAGAATGTTTAATTTATAACAACATTGTCTTTCGACATTTTAGTCATGGCATTGCGCTGTAATATTTCGCGCGCCAGGTTCATGTGGTTAATTGCTCCTTTTGAGCTTGCATCGTAAAGTACCACAGGTTTTCCGTAGCTGGGTGCTTCACTTAATTTTACGTTACGCTGAATTACAGTGTCGAATACCATTTCCTGGAAGTGGTGTTTTACTTCTTCCAAAACCTGGTTCGACAGGTTTAAACGGCCGTCGTACATGGTAAGCAGGAATCCTTCGATTTCCAGTTCCGGGTTCAAACGGTTCTGAATAATCTTAATTGTATTCAGCAGTTTTCCAAGTCCTTCCAGTGCAAAATATTCGCACTGAACGGGAATGATAACAGAATCAGACGCGGTAAGGGCATTTACCGTAATTAATCCCAATGATGGTGAGCAGTCGATAAAAATAAAATCGTACTTGTCTTTTATCGTTTCCAATGCTGATTTTAACACTTTCTCGCGGTTTGGCAGGTTTAGCATCTCAATTTCAGCACCAACCAAATCAATGTGAGACGGAATTAAATCCAGGTTATCGATACCTGTGTGTAAAACCGCTTTTTCGGCTTCGATTTCATTTACAATACATTCGTAAATACTCGATTGTACATTCCTCAGGTCGAATCCTAAACCCGACGTGGCATTTGCCTGCGGGTCGGCGTCAATAATCAGAACCTTCTGTTCAAGTACTGCCAGACTTGCAGCCAGATTAATTGTTGTGGTTGTTTTACCAACTCCTCCCTTCTGGTTTGCTAACGAAATTATTTTTCCCATTTATAGCGTCTTTTTTATTCTTGAGCGGTTTCAAAGTTAACAATTTACCATTAACCAAAGTGAAATTTTAGGGGTAGCCCGGGGGATAATTTGGTAAGCGCTTGGATTTGAACAGAAAAGCGCTCAAATTTTTTGAGATTTCATCTCTTTTTTTAGCTGTGTTTGATCAACCGGAACGACCCCGACTTTCTCGCAAACCAATCCGCCTGCCAGGTTCGACAGCAGTGCGATTATTTTTGGCGGAAGGCCTGCTGCCATTGCCAGACTGGCCACTGCGATTACCGTATCGCCGGCACCTGAAACATCAGCAATATCGCGAATGGCAACCGGGTAATATTGTTCTTCTTCACCATTGATGATAAAAACTCCCAGTTCTGAAAGTGTTATGAGTATCAACTTTAACTGGTGCTCTGCTTTAAAGGTTTCAGCTGCCTTTTTCAGGTTTTCGAGGTCGCCTTTTTTTAGCGGGAACCTTGTACCTTCAACAAACTCTTTAAAGTTGGGCTTAAAAAGCGATACATTTTTATAGTTGCTAAAGTTTCGTTTCTTTGGATCAACAGAAGTCGGGATGCCTTTTTCCTGCGCCAGTTCGTTAATGGTTTTGAATAAATTTGGCGTAACCACACCTTTGTCGTAATCAACAAAAACGATCACATCAACCTGATGTGTTTCCATTTCTGTTTTTATGGCATCGATCAATTTGTTTTCCATTTCTTCCGAAATGTAATCAATTGATTCTTCGTCGATTCGAACGATTTGTTTGCCGGAACTAATTACCCGGTTTTTTACCGTTGTATTTCGCGACGGATCGATAAATATCCCCTCGGAAGAGACTTTGCGTTTGTCTAAAAGATTTAGGAATTCTTTACCGTTGTCGTCGTCGCCAACCACCGCAAAAAGTTTTGGAGTAGCTCCCAGTTCCTGAATATTCCGGGATACGTTTGCCGCGCCGCCAAGACGGTTTTCGCGTGTTGTAACGGATACAATCGGTACCGGAGCTTCAGGAGATAAGCGGTCAACTTTTCCCCAAAGATAGGTGTCAACCATAGCGTCGCCAATTACAATGGCGCGTATTTTTGAAAACCGGTTGAATATTTCGTCTACTTCTGCTTTATTCACACAACGATGTTATGAGCACAAAATTAAGAAAAAACAACGGTAGGCAAATGTAAAAACCAGAAACTTATTCTGTTTTTATAAAATTGTTGAGCGTAAAATGTTTTGTGGGAGAGTTTGATACTGGATACTTGATGCTGGTTACTGGATTTTGGATGCTAGATCATTGATACAGGAGACTAGAAGTTATTAAAATGTTGAATATCCAATTTTCAATGTAGAATTTCCAAAGCAGAACTTGTTGGATATTGAATATTGATCATTCAATATTGGTTATTTATTCTTGATACTTGATGCTGGATCATCCTGTGTTTGTTATGCAGGATCAACATCAATATTAAAAACGCAGCTGCTGTTTGATGGAAGATGCCTGACTGCTTTTACGGCAGCGGTGATTTCTTTTTTTACCAGATCGAGGTTAAGTTTTCGATCAATTTTTATCCAGATCTCTTTGTGGTGCCACAGTTGTATACGGCTAATCAGTGGATATTCCGGCCCCATAACAATTAGCTGTTTATGTTTTTTTAGTTCTTGTGCCAGTTGGTTGGCAGCCCTGTCGACGCTTTGAACATTTTTGTGTTTCACCACAATTTTCACCAGGCGGTAAAAAGGCGGATATTTAAACAGCTGACGTTCTTCAAACTGTTCTTTTAGCGTGGCCTGGTAGTTTTGTTCGCGAATCAATCCAATAAGCGGATGATCGGGTTGCGAGGTCTGAATCACTACTTTTCCCTGTTTGTGTTTTCGTCCGGCGCGGCCGGCTACCTGCGAAATAAGCTGGTAAGCACGCTCGTGTGCCCTGAAATCGGGGAAGTTGATCAGGTTATCGGCATTTAAAATTCCCACTACACTTACATGTTCAAAATCCAGTCCTTTGGTTACCATTTGAGTCCCGATCAGGATATCCGTTTTTCGGTCCTCCAGGTTTTTAACGATTTTGGCAAATGCATTTTTCGATTGCGTGGTGTCCAAATCCATGCGCGCAATCCGAGCATTTCGGAACAAGGGTTTCAGCTCGTCCTCAATTTTCTCGGTACCGTAACCCCGGGTTTTTAATTCGGGCGAACCGCAATTATCGCATTTATCAGGCAATTGGTAACTAAAACCACAGTAATGGCAACTTAACCTCCGCTTGTATTTATGATAGGTGAGACTTACGTCGCAATTGCGGCATTTGGGAATATCGCCACAGGAGAAACATTCAACGTACGGCGAATAACCCCGCCGGTTTTGGAAAAGGATGATCTGTTCGTTTTTCTCCAGCGCAGTTTCCATCATTTCAAACAGCTCGGGCGTTAAAAACGAACGCATTTGTTTGCGTTTATAAGCACGTTTTATGTCGGCAACAAGAATCTCAGGAAGTTCCATTTCCGAGTGGCGCTTCATCAGATTTACCAGTCCGTATTTGTTCTTTAGTGCGTTGTAATACGATTCGAACGAAGGAGTTGCCGAACCCAGCAAAACTTTTGCATCGTTTTGGTAACCCAGAACTACGGCCATATCGCGGGCGTTGTAGCGTGGTGCCGGATCGAATTGTTTGAACGAATTTTCGTGTTCCTCGTCAACAATTACAATTCCCAGTTTCGAGAAGGGTAAAAACACCGCCGAACGTGCACCTAAAACCACCTGATAACCTTCTTTAGGATTGTCGTTGAATTGCAATACTTTCTCCCAAATCTCAACACGTTCCTGGCTGTTTAGTTTCGAGTGGTAAATGCCTACTTTGTTGCCAAAAACATTTTTTAAGCGTTTTACAATTTGCGTGGTAAGCGCTATTTCCGGAACAAGGTACAATGCCTGCCTTCCGGTTTTTATCATCTCATCGATAAGATGAATGTAAATCTCTGTTTTGCCGCTGGCCGTAATTCCGTGAATCAGCGTAACCTGCTGCGTTTCGAAAGTGGTTTTAATCTCCTCGTAAGCTTTTGCCTGGTATTTGTTTAGCAGATTAATGCTTACCTGTTCTATTTTTTCTTCCTCCAACCTCGAAACCTGTTTCTGGCGCTCAGTAAGTATTTTCTTTTTTACCAGCTCCTTTACAAGGTTAGGAGAAAAAGCAGTACCAACCAGCAACTCCTTTTTTGGAATTTCATTAATCTGATCGTCAGAAAAAGCATTGGTAAGCGAGCAAAAATGAAAAAGTAATTCCTGTTGTTTTTTTGCACGCTTCAACGAGTCGGACTTTTCCTGAAGCACTTTTTCGGAAGAAATGCTGCTGTGCAGTTTTATAAAAGCCTCGGTTTTGGGTTTGTATTTGCTGCTGATCTTTTCTTCGGCATAAACCACTTTTTTATCCATCAGCGAGCGCAATGCCTGGAACGAAAATTCAGTTCCCAGCTTGTGCTCGATATCCGAAAGTTGCGAAACATCTTCCTGCAGTTGCCGAATGATGAGCTCTTCCTTCGGACTCAGTTGTACCGGTTCGTCAACCCCGGTTAAAAAAAGTTTCGATTTGCTTTCGAGTTTTAACCCCGTTGGCAGCGCTGCCCGAAACACATCGCCCAGCGTACAGCAATAATACTGCGCGAGCCATTGCCACAGTTTAAAATTTACCGGAAAAATTATGGGATGGTCATCAAGGATTTCCTGAACTTCCTTTATTTCCATATCATCCGGCTTTTTATCCGAAAGCGAGATGACCAGAGCCGCATACAATTTCCTTTTGCCAAACTGCACAATTACCCGTTTCCCCGGAGCAATTTCGTTCTCCAGCGATGCAGGTACCTTGTAGGTAAAGCTATCGTGCAACGACAGGGGTAATATTACTTGTGCAAAAAGTTCAGGCATAAAAAATATTTGCCTAAAAGTACGGGATTTTATGGAATGCGCTTAATAATCTTAACCGAAGTTGGTGTGGATCCATTTTTCCACATCTTCCATCAGCCAGTTAGGTGTTGAGGTAGCACCACAGATACCCACCGACTTAACGCCATCAAACCATTCCTGTTTTATTTCGTCGAGATTTGAAATGAAATACGAATCGTCATTCACCTCTTTACAAATGGTGTAAAGGTATTGTCCGTTCGAGCTTTTTCGCCCGGCAACAAACAGGATCATATCAAAACGTTCTGCAAACTTTTTCAGGTTAGGAACGCGGTTCGACACCTGACGGCAAATGGTATCCTTTATTTCAACCGGAACTCCCGGCTCGGTGGTTTCTTTTACTTTTTGGGCAATTTCATGAAAGTCTTCTATTCGCTTGGTAGTTTGAGAATACAACGAAACCGGTCGGCTTTTGTCGATCTTGTCTACATCGGCAATACTTTCAATAATGATGGCATTGTGTTTGGTTTGCCCGTTGAGGCCTTCAATTTCGGCGTGCCCTTTTTTACCGTAGATAACTACCTGCCCTTCAATTTGCGAATGTTTGGAATACGAGCTTTTAACCTTTTCCTGTAAGGTTAGTACAACCGGACAGGTTGCATCAATTAGTTCCACGTTATTGGCTTTGGCATACTCGTAAGTCTCCGGCGGTTCTCCATGGGCGCGGATTAAAACTTTGCAGTTGCTGAGGGTAAAAAATTCCTCCTTCGAGATCGATTTTAATCCCATTCTCTCGAGGCGTTCCACTTCCATTCCGTTGTGAACGATATCGCCCAAACAATACAGTTGCTTCGCCTGCTTCAATTCATCCTCCGCTGCTTTGATTGCGTTGATCACGCCAAAACAGAATCCCGATCTTCTATCTATCTCAACAATCATTTTCCTTCAGTAATTTCTTTTACTTTCTTAACGGCCCAATCCAATTGTTGTTCGCGCGTTAGCTCACTATTATCAAGAATTAATGCATCGTCGGCTCGTTTTAAGGGACTTACGGCCCGTGTAGAATCAATTTTATCGCGCCCCTCAACATTAGCCAAAATCTCTTCGAAGTTTACGTTGTCGCCTTTTTCAGTGAGTTCGAGGTAACGTCGCTGTGCACGAATTTCGGGCGAGGCAGTCATAAATATTTTTAGTTCGGCATCGGGGAAGACCACGGTGCCAATATCGCGCCCATCCATAACAATGCCTTTGTTTATCCCGTTTTCGCGCTGCTGGCGTACCATTTCATGGCGCACTTCGGCAATGGTACTAATAGGGCTTACATTCTCTGAAACTTCCAACTGGCGGATCTCATCTTCCACATTTTCACCATTCAGGAAAGTGGTGTTTTTTCCGGCTTTTTCATCCCATTGAAATGTAATTTTAATGTCTTTCAATCCATCGATAACTTTTTGTGTGTCGGGAATCTTATTCTCAATCCATCCGTTGCGAAGGGCAACCAAAGTTACCACACGGTACATGGCTCCGGTGTCGATATAAACGTATCCAAGTCGCTGAGCAAGTGACTTGGCCATGGTGCTTTTGCCGCAAGACGAATGGCCATCAATGGCGATGATAATCTTTTTGTCGTTCATGTTTCTTTAGGAATTTGGAGCAAATATGGGGAAATTTTAATTAAGATTCAATTGTCTGATTTTAGAAATTATTGTTCAGGTTAACCGACACCGAAAACAGGTTAGATGAGCCAGCTAAATGAAATCTGGAAATGGCATAATCAAAATGAAAACGTTTGATTTTTAAGCCGAACCCGGCAGAAAACCCAACAGTTGATGCTTTGTTGTCGAATTTTAGCTCTTGACGCCGTTGGTAATTGTAACCCACTCGCAGGGTAAAATTTTCGGAAGGAAGAATCTCTGCTCCCAGCACCAGGTGACGCATCGTTTGTTTGGCAAAACCCTCCTCGCGCTGGTGAATGGTTTCGCCGTTAAAGTCCTTCTCTTCATCGCTTGATGCCAGATCCCAGTGGTTAAGGTGTTGCAAAGTAGCCGAAAAAACAAGCGGAGCGTGTTGTAAGCGTTTGCTGATTCCTGCCTGAATGTTCAGCGGAATGCGTTCGCTATCGGCTCCATCGTAGTACTTTGATATTTGTGTACCGAAGTTGCGCACCACAAAAGCCAGGTTTGTATAACCGTCTTTGCTGGCAAAACTTACCCCCAGGTCGGCAGCAATTCCAAACGACTGGTAGGTTTCGAACGACGATAAAATAGGTTTCAGGTTGATCCCGTAATTCAGCCTCTTGTAGCTGTTCGAATAAATGAGGTTAAGTGCGTATTCTGCCGCTTTAAAAGTGATTCCGGTAAGTTCGCCGGCTTCTGTGGCTTCATCGAACTGCCCGTAATTGATGTAGTGCATGCCCACCGCAAAATTTCCAATTCCATCGTAGGTTTTGGCGTACGAAGCATAACCATAATTTACATCGGCAAGGTAATTTACGTAATTTACCAAAAGGCGGTGGTCCATGTCTTCGTGAAGTAGTGCCGGGTTGGCGTAGGGCAGGTTCAGATCGCTTGAATCGTTTATGGCAATTTGAGTACCTCCCAAAGCAGCAATACGCGCCGAGTTCGTCAGCTCCAGAAACTGGTAGGTATATTCACCTCCAATTTGGGCCTTTCCCGCAAACATCGAAAAACAAAAGAATATAAAAAGGTAAATTTTTCGCTTCATGCGCGATCGTCATTTTTTCTAAAACGCCAAAGGTATTTAATTATTATTATAGGGGAAACACATTGGAGGAATTATCGGTATTGGAACACTGATGACGCGGATTGAAAAGATATTCGCTGTAATGTAACGATCAAAACATTTAATTGCCGTTAGTAAGCATATCTTTTCTCATTAAGGCATTTTCCAGCTCAACTCCTCTGACTTCAACTTTTTTACTTCTTATCGTTTTGAACCCAAAATTTTTAAAGAATGGCTGAGCTGCCAAACTAACATCAGAGCTTAATTCTGTTATGTCTTTCTTTTTAGCTTTTTGGAGAAGAAAATTCATTAGCTGTTTTCCAATTCCTCTGCCTGAATATCCTCCGCGCACAAAAAAATGATCGATATAACCTGAGGACTGCAAATCGGCGTATCCAAGAATTTTGTCATTATCGAGTATTACAAATGGATTGATTCGATGCATTTTATTTTTCCATTCTTCACGATCAATAGAATTGGGAGCCCATGCTTGTAACTGTTCCCGGTTGTAATAATTTGCTGCATTTTCTCTTACTGATGAAACAAAAACCTCCATCAGCTGAATTTCTTCCCCGGGTTTATATCTTCTAATCTTCATTGGAGTGGTATGATATTTCGGTATTTGCACACTGATAACGCGGGTTGTAATGATAGTCTTACTCCGGGTGAGACCATCAGCAGTTAATCAACCGGAAGCCGCTCCGGCCAGATATTGGGCAGCTCACCACTAAAACCAATTTCAGGGAGATTGTCGATTAAGTTCATCTCTTCCTTAGTAAGTTCGAAATCGAATAAGTTCAGATTGTCAAGAATTCGTTCGTGGGTAGTTGATTTTGGAATAACCACCACATGGTGTTGAGTGATCCAACGCAGGCAAACTTTTGCAATCGATTGATTATGGTTTTTTGCAATTTGCTGCAAGGTTTTATTATCGAACACACGCCCACGCGCCAGTGGCGACCAGGCTTCAATTACAATGTTGTATTTCTGGCAAAACGCTGTCAGTTCCGGCTGCCAGTACCCGGGGTGAAACTCAATTTGGTTTACCGCCGGTTTTACATTGGCAGTCTTAAAAAGTGCATCTAAATGTTCCTGCCAGAAATTACTTACACCAATCGATTTTATTTTTCCTTCGGCCTGCAGTTCTTCCATGGCACGCCAGGTGTCGGCATTGGCTTTTTGCCAGTTGTTGTAGTTTTTTGCATTGGCCGGCCAGTGTATCAGGTAGAGGTCGATGTAATCCAGGTCGAGCTTTTTTAGCGATTTTTCGAATTCTTTTTTGGCGGATCCGTATCCTAAACAATCGCGCCATAATTTAGTGGTTACAATAATCTCTTCGCGCGGAATACCACTGGCTTTTATGCCTTTGCCAACGGCTTCTTCGTTAAAGTAAAAGGCCGCCGTATCAATTAAACGGTAACCGTTTTGCAGGGCAAATTTTACCGCATCAACTCCTTCTTCTTCGTTTGATTTATAGGTTCCGAAACCAATTATTGGTAGTTCGTTTCCGTCGTTTAATAGTAGTTTTTTCATAGGGTGTAATTTTTAGGTGGATGACGGGGATTTTAAAATAAATCGAAGTGGTCGTTAAAGTATACAAATATTAGAAATACTATTACCAGTCCAATTGCAACACTCATCATTATCTTCCAATTGTTGATTCTTGTCTCTTCTTGCAGTTTCGATTGAAGTTCTTTTTTGTAGCTATCGGAATAAGTTTTGTTTTTTAGAAAGGTAAAGTCGCGTTTTTTTATGTGGTAGTAGCTGTTTACTTCCGGACCTACTGATGCAGCACCGCCACCTCCATCAGGTTTACTGCGTCTTCCAAGGTATTTTCTGGGTTTCATCGTTGAAATCCAGCGTTGCATTCCGAGGCCGTTGTATCCCATGGTGTTGGTTTTTATGATTTGCCTTAAAGTTAGAAATTTTCTATTTAATCTGTTTGTCGATTGCTCCGACTCACATCCTTTCGGGAATAGTTTGACTTAGTTACTGATTTATAAAAAGATGGTGTATAACATAAAGAAAAGACTGAAAATAAGGTTATTCACGGATAAAAGCAATTGAACATTGTATTATTTATTTCTACATTTATAGCTGAATCAACAGAAACTAAAAAATAAACCAATGCGCTCTCCTTTAACATGGTTATTTCTGTTTTTACTCTCCACTCATAACCTTTACTCACAAGGTAATCCGGATTTCGATGCTGCTAAAAACCGTCCTGATTTTCAAAAACTGTATGTACAAACCGACCGTGAGATCTACTTTTTGGGCGATACCATTTGGTTGAGTGCTTATCTGCTCGACGCGAAAACGCATATTCCGGTTAAAAATGATCAGAACTTGCATGTTGATTTAATTGACTCAACAGGAACGATAGTGAAGTCTGAAATTTTTCCTGTGTGCAACGGATTCGGGGAAGGGAATATTCCAATTGCCGATTCGGTGCTCACCGGTAATTTTGTATTCCGGGCTTACACCAACTACCTCCGAAACTTTGGCGACGATAGTTATTTTTACAAATCGCTGCCCATTGAGCGAACCAAAAACTCGTTTGAGATTGAAGATGATGCCCCGGATGAAAATAACAGATCGGAAGTGGAACCTCTGGTTCGTTTTTTCCCTGAAGGTGGTATTTTGCTGGAACATACCCCGAATATTATTGGCGTAAAAATTACGGGGAAGAATGGTGAAAGTATAAACACCAATGGAGTAGTGTTGAATGAAGACAAAAAAACTGTAGCCCGTTTCGAGACCAACTACAAAGGGCTGGGCAAGTTTGATTTTTACCCAAACAGCGGCGAAAAATACACCGTGGTTTTAAATGCCTTTCCAAGGTTAAAAGTTGCGTTTTGGGAACCGGAGGAAGAGGGCATAAAACTTCAGCTGTATAACAATTCCGAAGATCTTTTGCATGTTGGTATTTTAAGTAACTCTAAAAATTATTTGCGCGAGAAATACACGCTGGCCTGCATGAATCGGGGAGAAGTTATCTTCTACAAAAAGGTAAAACCAAGCCAAAACGATTTTAGTGTAAAAATTGAGAAGACTAAATTTGGCGCCGGAATAAACCGCCTCGTGTTATTAAACGAAGATTTAAATCCGGTTTCGGAACGTTTGTATTTTAACAACCATGTTGAAACAAATTCCATCCGGGTGGCATTGCAGGATCAAGTTTATTCAAATCGTAGTTTGGTAAATTTTAAGTTGATTCCCGATGAAAAATTCCTATCGGATAGCGTGAGGCTTTCCGTTGCTGTTGTTAACGAAAATAGTTTGAATGCTTTCGGTGAATCGCAAACCATGTTGTCGCAGTTGTACCTCGATGCTGAGCTTATTGGCCGCATTGAATCGCCGGCCGATTATTTCAACGATGAACCCGAAATTTCTTCCGAACAAAAACTCGATTTACTGATGTTAACGCACGGCTGGAGCAGCTATTTCTGGAATAAAATTGAGGACTCCGATGAAAAGGATTTTAAGTATCCTCTTACTGCAGGTTTTACTATTGAAGGTTATGTAACAAACTTGTGGAATAAGAAACGGGTGGGCAATAGTGAAGTACTTCTTATGGTGCAAAACGATAGTTTATTTACCTCATGGGAAACCACTGACGAAGAAGGCCGCTTCGTTTTTCAGCATATCAATCTGGCCGATTCGGCAGCTATTACCTTGCAGGCCCGAAAAAGTGATGAAAGTGAAAACACAAGGGTAACGCTTGAACCGTTGACTACCATTTCGGCGGCCTTTAATCCGAATATATTCAAACAGTATTCAGAACGAAATAAAATTCCGCTCGAACTCTACCGACAGAACTATTATGCAAGTATGGCCGAAAAGGAATTTGAACCTGAAAAAGATGTGATAATGATTGATGTGGTAGAAGTTACGGCCAATGCCCCGGAGCAGGAGGAAGTAAAATTTTCGCAGATTTATTCGGAACCTGATATAATGATTAAACCCAAAGAGGGTGATTTTATGGCTAATTATTTAGAGGATTTTCTACTCGAAAAAGCGCCTGCATTTTTTGGGAATAATATGCCAATGTCGTTGCTTGGTGGAAGTGCTAAATTTAGTTTTATCGTATACTTGGATGGTATTCTTTGGACGAATGAATTTAATCCAATATTACCTCCGATATCTGTTAGCAATATTGATAGGGTAGATATAATTGATACGCATAACCCAACAGGCATGGCTTTGTTGGGTTCCAGAGGATCAGGAGGTGCCGTTTTTATTTACACCAAACGTGGTGCTCCGGATGAGGTGCGTGAAAAACATTTAAAAGGGGTAATCAAACAAAAGATAAATGGTTTTTCGAAATACCGGGAGTTTTATTCTCCAATTTATACCGCCGAAAACAGGAATTCGGAAAAACCGGATTACCGAACCACGCTATACTGGAATCCTTCGGTGAAACTTTATAACGGAGAGGCGAATATTTCGTTTTTTACATCGGATGATATTGCCCGCTACAAAGTTTTGGTGGAAGGGATTACAACTACTGGTACCGTATGTTTTGGAGAAATGAATTTTGAGGTTACACCGGAAGCAGAAAATTAGCATTGTTCCCGGAGTAACTCTTAAAAATTTTCCTTCTTCAGCTCTTCAAAAACGTCCAAAACCACCGGGCAGGTTTCGCAGTTTTTGTGCGACAGATCGAGAATCTGGTAAAAACGTTTTCGGTCGGTGTGTGGGTATTCGCGACAGGCTTTTGGCCGGCTTTCGTACACCATGCAGTAGTTGTCGGGCATCAGAAAAGGGCAGGGGTGCTCATTAAAAACAAAGTCGCCGTCTTCGTCAGTCTTTATGTATTGCCCCATAAAATCGGGCACTTTCATTTTCAGGTGTTTGGCCAGTCGTTCAATGTCTTTGTCAATCAGCCGCGGGCCGATAGTTTTGCAACAGTTGGCGCAATCCAGGCAATCGAAATTATCAAAGGCTTCGTAATGCAGGGCATGCACCACGTCATCAAGCCGCCTGGGTTTTTTCTTTTTCAGCTTTTTCAACAAAGCATTGGTTTCCGGCCGGCTTTTGTCGGTCAGCAGTTTTAATTCTTCCGGTGTTTTATAATTGATGTTCATTTGTGCTGCTATTTATTTCCGGTGTACTTCAACCGCTTTTAGGCGTCCGTTCGTATCTTTTTTCTTTATTTGAGAAAGGAATAGCCCCGAGACAACCACAATAATACCAACGATTTTTTGAAGTCCCAGTTCATCTTTCAGAATAAAAAATGATAAAACGGCCACAAACACCGGTATAAGGTTTATAAACGTATTTGTGCGCGTAACTCCAATTTGTCGTACACTTTGGGTGAAAAATACAAAGGCCAGCGTTGACGAGAAAACGGCCAGCAAAACAATTGCCCGGAAGGCCTGCGGATGGAAAGGAGTTTGAATAAAGTCTTTTACATCAACAATAAGCCAGATGGGTAAAAACAATACTACACCGATAAAATTCTGATAAGCAATAATGGTTAGCGTGTTATAGCGCGATGCCAGATTTTTAAGAATAATGGCATAAGCTATTGCTGATAAAACGGCCATAAATTCAAGCCCAACGCCCAATGGCGAAGCATCGAACCTAAAACTGCCGTTTAGCACAACAAGAGCAACACCGACAAATGAAAAAAGGAGCCCTAAAAGGTTCATCGCTCTTACTTTTTCTTTGTGGAAATACCAGGCGGCTACGGGTGTAAGTAATGGAATTGTAGCCACAATTACTGCGGCCACTGTTGACGACACGTATTGCAATCCGTAACTTTCTCCTAAAAAGTACAGGAAGGGTTCGAACATCGACATAAAGAAAAACAGTTTGTAGTCTCGTTTTTCAGGCCTTTGTAAGCGTTTTAAGAACCATGCAATTACAGTTATAAGCAGCGCGGCTATGGCCAGCCTTAGTATTACCACTGTTATTGGTTTGTAGGCAATAAACGCTATTTTGAACCATACAAACGAGAAACTCCAGAAAAAAGCGGCGCCCAAGGCTGAAAGTATCGCTGTCAGGTCTTTATTTTTCATGTGGTAAATTTGAAGAAGCAAAAGTAGCGATTAAGTGTGCTCGATTGTGGGAATAATAGCTGAAAAAAGCCATCTTTGTGACAAAATCACTTTTTTGTGATAAGATTTAAATACCTAAAACCAATTTAAAAATGATTTCAAAAAGAATTAGTTTAAAATTAGTGGCAGTAGTTGCTGTTGCTGCGTTGTTTATGCAGGGACTTACTTCTTGCAATTCTGCACCCAAAAAAGCCGAAGAAAAAAGTACTGAGGTTGAAAAAGAATTATTTATCGGGCTACAACTCTGGTCGGTAAGAAACAACATGGGAGAGGATGTTGCCGCCACCTTGAAAGCAGTGGGCGAAAGCGGATACAAATTTGTTGAAACCGCGGGTTATGGCGATGGAAAAATGTATGGCATCGATCCGGTAGAGTTTAAAAACCTGTGTGAAAGTAGTGGCCTGCAGTTTTTGGGAGCGCACACCGGTCAATCGGTTCCAACTGAAGAAACCTGGGACGAAACCATGGCCTGGTGGGATACCTGTATTGCCGCACACAAAGCAGCGGGTGTAAAATGGATCGTTCAGCCATCGATGGGTGGTTCGGCTTACGAAAGTCTCGACGGAATTAAAGCATACTGTGACTATTTTAATGCAGTTGGTGAAAAATGTAATGCCGCCGGCATTCGTTTTGGCTACCATAATCATGATAAAGAATTTACTACAGAATACGAAGGCAAACCACTTTACGACTGGATGTTGGAATTGACTGATCCTGAAAAGGTGATGTTTCAGCTTGACCTTTACTGGATTGCAGAAGGTGGTAAAAACGCCGTTGATTATTTTGAAAAATATCCCGGACGTTTTGAGCTTTGGCACATAAAAGACGAAAAAGAACTGGGCGAAAGCGGAAAAATGGATTTTGCTTCGGTTTTTGCTGAGCGCGAAAAATCAGGTGCTAAATACGGTATTGTGGAGGTTGAGCGTTACAATTTCGAGCCGCTTGAAAGCTGTAAAAAAAGCTTTGAGTATTTGAAAACTCAAGATTACGTTGATTTTTACGAATAAACGGAATTATACCAATTGAAATAAAAAAGCGGTTGCCCGATAAATGTCGGGCAACCGCTTTTTGTTTTTAGGGAGTATCCTGTCTATATCCAAAAATGTATGATCATTCCGGAGATCAATTCGTTTACCCTTATCCGCCAGCTGGCGGAAGCGAATTGATTGTTGCTGCTCGGGGTATTCAGCGACAATCAATTTGCGGATTGGATAATAAACCGGAACTCATTCTGTTATCAGAAAATTTAAAACTTCCCAAATTTAAATGTCATTCCCACATTAAAACCTCGCAGTACATCCGGATTGGTATCGTATAATTCAATGTCGGAAGTGAGGCGGTAACTTCCGTAGGCTGCCATGCGGAAAAAGCGGGTAAGGTTGAATTCCAACTCTACACCGGGTTCGAAAACAAAAAACAGGTCAGTGTCGTATTCCTGGTAATCGTGGTAGTAATCCCGGTCCCAGTTGGTGTGTTCTACCAGCGATATTCCTCCCATTCCCACTACAATTGGAAAAGAAACATGTACAGGTTTTGTGCCTCCAACAATAGGCTCGAAAAATACACCGCCGTAACCACCGGCCAAAAAGAAGCGGTCTTCCGGATTTGACTGGTAGTTGTGGTACTCCAGGTCGTTAACAAAACCGTATCCGGCCACTCCAATGGCAAATGAGTGGTCGAAAATAAAAGCACCACGCGCTCCGGCAACCATGGCATCGCGCCCGTCAATTTGAGTATAACCAATTGTAAAAGCACCGTAACCTCCGTTACTTCTTTGGTTCGAAAAAATGGTTTCTACCTCGTGGTTTTGATAATCGTCTTGCGCAAAGGCAAAACCGGCGGCCATTAAAAAGGCCAGTAAAAGTGTTAATGTCTTCATTTTTCTGAATGTGTTAAATAGTTGTTTTGGCTTAAAAATGATATTTTATGGTAAAGGCAAAATCGAATAGTTCGAGGTCGAAAAAATCGCGTCCCAGCACATCAACATAAGGTTTTACCTCGAATCCGATGGAGAGCGGTACCTCGTAGAACAGGTATTCAACGCCAACAACGGCGTCGACACCTGCCAGCAGTGCTGTTCGTTCTTCGTACCAGCTGGTATTGTTTTGCACATAGTGTTTGTCCCATTGTTCGTAACCGAAATGGACTCCCAGTCCGTAGAACAGCGATAATTGCTCGGAGAAGGTAAACAGATCGTACTCGTGAAATTCTTTCATTGCATGTAGCTGAATCCCATCGTCGCGGGTGGCCAAAAGGAATTTGTACGAATTGGCATCGTCGGTGTAAAAGCGGTATTCGAAACCCGCCGAGTATCCACCGCGGATACCGATTGCTTTATCAAAAGTTTGAGCAGACAAGGCCAGTGGCAGGCAAAATAACAAGATAATGAGGAAACGTTTCATAGTGGTTATTTTTAGTTTTCGCTGATTACACTGCCTGAGCCCGAAATATGGGTTTCAATGTCCGGATTCCCGGAATAAAATACATTCCCGCTTCCTGAAATATTTGAGCGAAGGTGCCGCGAAACAGTAACATACATATCGCCCGATCCGGATGTGGAAGTGGTGCAATTGTACAGATCGAGCTGGTGGGCATCAATCGTTCCCGATCCGCTGATTACAAAATCAGCATCGTCGGCAAAGCCCGAGAATTCAATGGTTCCCGATCCTGAGAGTAAAGCATCAACTTCTTCGGCTTCAAAGGCAGTAACTATACTTCCCGATCCGGACAGGACTACATCCATTTCGTTGCTCACAAAATAATCGGTGGTAATAATTCCCGATCCACTTTGTTTAATCCCTCGCAGGGTTGGAGTCGAGATAAATACTTCCATGGGTAAACGGTTTTTCAAATTCCGGATTCCTTTTACATCAATGTGCAAAGTTTCGCCCGAAACATACGTTTCAATGTACTGCAACAGGTTTTCCTCGGCACTTATTAACACATCGTGGCTTTGTGCTTCGGTAATGTGTACCTCAAAATCTCCAGATGATTTTACTTTTTCAAAGGAGGTAACAATACGGCTTTCCGATTCGCGGATTCCATTTCCTTCAACAGTAAATTCATCGATACAACTGGTGGCGCTAAAGAATATAGCAAGCCCACAAATGAATAGTTTAATCGTTTTCATAACAAGTAGTTTTCTGGTGGGAAGTTTGCTTAATTGTTTTCATGGCTTTGGCAAACAATTCCCGTGTGGTTAATAATTGTTTTCTTTCTGCTTTTAAAAGACAGGTGTTTTTGGGAGAGGTTGCAAAATGCGTGCTAAAAATTTATTTAATAGGTGGTACGCAGGTTAATATTGCCCGAGTTCGCCCTGATATAAAGCTTTTCAGAAGGATTTTGTGTTTCTCTAAAATTTCCGGTAATCTTTATTTCATTTTCTTTTTCATCCAGCACGTCTTCCTTTTCTATTGAAAAATCGGAGTCAAAACTTACATCAGCTTTTGTATGCTGAATATCGAAACTGAATGCTGATTCGCTGTTAAAATACAGGTTAATGTCGGTTGACCGCGATTCGATATTTACGCCACTAAAATCAGCCTCGGTTCCTTCCATTTCAATATCTCCGTATTCCGCCTGAATTTTTGCGCGGTCAACAAGCTTGTTTATTCGGAACGTGGTAAAACTGCTTTGTGCATCAAGAAGTTCAATCTGGCGGATTCTGAATTTATCGCGGCGCGATGACGCCGAAAGGCTTTCCACTTCCTGGAACTCAAACTCGGTTGATTTGCTTTGCAGGTGTATGGTTCCCATTTCTTTGGTGAACAGCTCGCTGAAATTACAATCAAGGCGCCCCTTTTCTATTTTGTTGATGGTGGCATCTGCAAAGTTCAGCGTAAGATTCAGGTGGCGGAAATCGTGAGCTTTCATGTTTCCATTCGACAGGGTGATGTCGGCTTCTCCCTTGTAGTCGCCAATGTAGATGTCGCCAAATTTATTGTCCACTTTCAAGCGGTTCGAGTCGGGCAGCCAAACCGTGTAATCCACCTGGATATTTCCATCCGAGCTTAGTAAGGTCTCCTTAAACTTTTTGATCTCGCGGCCCAGTGTGCCCAGGTTTTTTTCAACTATTGTGCGCACTATCAGGTAGTGTTCGCTGTTGGTAATGTCAAAATCAATCTCTTCAATCGATTCTTCCAGCTTCGACAGTTTTTTTTCTTCAACCCTGATGTTGATGAGGAATTTTACCGAGTCCTTGTCCCAGCTCTTGAAATCGATTTTCCCGTATTTGTTGGTAATTTCAATTTGTGTTTCGGGTGTAATGGCATACGATTTCCGAATCTCTTTGGTGTCGGTAAACTGGGCATTTACCAATAACGGAGCAAGTAAAACAAACAATCCGGCAACTAATTTCCACTTTATTTTTATCATTTTTCCTCCTTGTCTAACATTTAACCTGGTTCAGCACATCGTCGCAAAGTTGCAGCCTGTATCGGTTGTTTTCAATCATTGCTTCAATTACGCTTTTATTCGAAATATTTTCTTCCAAATCGTTTTTAAGCAGCTGGTACATACCTTCCAGTTCGTTTAAATCGGTTTCAATTTCGTGTTTCAGCTCCGGAAAAGTATAGTAACATTTTTGTATTTCTTTCAGTTTCTGATTCACCTGCGACGAGTAAAATGCTTCAGCTTCGATTAGTTCCTTTAGTTCCGGATCTGCATTCTCTGCAAGGCGCACAGGATTGTTCAGATTGTTTTGCCAAAGTATCACTCCCGTTGCGATTAGAATAACCGCTACAGCTGCTGCGCGAATAAAATAGTGGCGCAGCGAAACAACTTTTGTCTCCTTTGTGGCAGTGTTAATTTTGTCCCACACTTCCGGCGATGGTGTTCTGAAATCGAACTCCCCGCGGTTTGCTTTTATAAATTCCTCTAATCTATTCTTCTCCATATGGCTTATATTTTATCCATAGCATCTCCATGGGTTTGTTTTAATAGTTCAACAACACGGCGTTTGGCGCGCATAAACTGGGTTTTCGATGTTGATTCTTTAATCTTCAGTATTTGCGCAATTTCGCCGTGATCGTACCCCTCGAGCAGATAAAGTGAAAAAATCATTCGTCCGCCTTCGGGTAATTGTTCCATTGCCTGTGTAATATTTGCTATTGTATATTCCGGCTCGTATTCGTTGTTTTCCTCTTCACTGTCGTAGTCGTAAATCTCCTCGCAATAGGTAAGATCCACTTTTCGTTTGTTAATGGCATTAATGCAGGTATTTACAACTATTCGTTTTAGCCACGACCCGAAATTCGATTCGTAACGGAACGATTCCAGTTTGGTAAATGCCTGTGTAAATGCTTCCTGCAACATGTCTTCGGCCTCCTCCCGGTTATTCATCATCCGGTAACAAATATTGAACATGGCTTTAGAGTACAATCCATATAGCTCGTATCGTGCCCGGTTATCTCCCTTCTTACTGGCCTCGATAATTTTTTTATGTATGTGCTCTTTTTGTCTCAACTGTTCATCTTTCAATTTTAATGACAGGAATATTTTGCAGTGGTTGCAAAATGCAGGATTTCTTTTTTTGATATGGAAAACAATCTTAAACAAAAATACCATTCAAAATTTAATTCATTTTGAATTGTAGAAAGAATAAAATATTTATATTTGCACCCGCAAACAAAATGGTGGTTGTAGTTCAGTTGGTTAGAACGCCGGATTGTGGTTCCGGAGGTCGTGGGTTCAAATCCCATCATCCACCCGATAAAAGCTTCAGATTTTTCTGAAGCTTTTTTTATTTCTGTACATTTAGCACATGCAAATAACCACAATAATTCTTGCCGGCGGCTTAAGTAAACGAATGGGCACCGACAAAGCCTTGTTGGAACTCGATGGAAGAACTTTGCTCGAACGTGCAATAGACCTTTGCAAACCTTTTTCTTCTGAGTTACTAATCAGTTCAAATCATCAGGCTCACACAACTTTTGGTTACCCTGTTATCGAGGACGAGATTAAAAACTGTGGACCGATTGGCGGCATTTATTCCTGTTTAAAGCGCTCTTCAAATGATTGGAATTTAGTGTTGAGTGTTGACACCCCTTTTGTTCAAAAAAGTTTTATTGACTTTTTGAAAGAAGAAACCCGCAATTTTGAGGCAGTGGTTCCGGTTCATGAAGGAAAGAAAGAACCATTGATTGCATTTTACCATAAAAGTACATTGCCGGAAATTAGAACAATGATAGAGGGTGGTGATTATAAACTTCATTTTCTTTTGCAACGGCTTAATACAAACTTTGTAGAGTCGGGGGAGTGGTTGGAAAAGTATCCCAAATTATTTCAAAACCTGAATTGTCCAGAAGATATATAATAATATGTTATATAGCTTGTTTTAGACAGAACAATTATTATATCTTTATAACCCTCAACTTTGAACCTAATAAATATTATTATGAAACTCAAAACACTCATTCTTTTTGCACTGATTCTTACTCTTTTTAGTTTTAAAAGTGAGAAAACAAAACTCAACGGTACATGGAAACTTATCAGCCAGGAATTGGTAAGGAACGGGCAAAGCCAGATATCAATTCTGGATCAGGCCAATGGCAGTCAACTAAAAACCTGGTCGGATAAATATTTTATGTTTGTTGGCGCCAGTGTACACGGGCAACAAAAGATGCATAATTTTGGTGGTGGAACCTACGATTTATCGGGGCATCTTTATACCGAAGAAGTTCTCTATCACAATGTGCCTTCTTTCCTTGGAAGAAAAGTTCAACAATATCTCGAAATAAAGGGAGATACCCTATATTAGGTTTACCTGTTTTCTCCACTCGATGAAAATGGCAATTATGACAAGGACAATTGCAACATAGAAAAATACGTTCGTGTCGATTAGGTAGGGGTGTTTCGTTAAATTCCAAAGTTTTTTGTTAGTAATTAGAAGTCACCTTTGTGCAAAGATGGCTTCTAAAATTAACCTAATTGATTTTTATCATTACGGAATCATCCAAAATCTGAAATGCTCTTCAGGCGTTTTTTATCGGCAATAAGAATGTCCTTTCCAAATATTTTAATGATTTCATCTTTCCTGAATTCAGATAAGGTGCGGATCACATTTTCAGTCGTCATTCCGATATATTCGGCAATTTCGCGCCTCGAAATGGGAAGTTCAAACTCATCCTTTTTATATATGTAGTCGGAAAAATACAGCAGTACATGCGCAATGCGTCCTTTCAGGTGTTTGCGTTTTATCTCCAGGTTGTCGAGGATAATTTTATCGGTCATCTGACTAATATTCGACATCATATCCATCGCAAACAGTGCATTTTCTTCGGCATATTTTCGCACCACATCCAATTGCAAAATACAAACCGTAGTTTGCTCAATGGCCGTAACTGAATATTTGTACTGTGTGGATGAAAATACCGACAAAAGGCTGACAAAGTCGAAAGGTTTCGAGAAACTGATAATTTGGTCTTTGCCGTCGATTGAAGCTTTTGAGAGTTTCACCAACCCTTTTTTCATGTATACAAATTCTGTAATCGGGTCGCCTTCCTGTATAATCGATTCTCCTTTAGAGTAACTTCTTTCTACTTTTAAATCGCAAATATTGGTGAGTTCATCACTTTTTACATGTGCAAAAAAAATGTTTTTTAACTGGCAATATTCGCAAGTGCAAGATGTGTTTCCCATAGCCCGGTTTACTCGTGTTTCATTAACCCGCAATGTACCAATTTATTATGATATTTATTACTCTCTGATAATTATCATAGCAGGTTTTACAGCACATTGTTCGCCCGCACATAACTTTAAAACGCAGATAAACCAATAGAACGATTCAAAATGAAGAAGATAGTAATTCTTGGCGCCGGGACTGCGGGAACAATGATGGCGAATAAACTACGAAAAGCCCTCGACAGAGAAGAATGGGAGATTACCATTGTCGACCAGTTTAAAACACATTACTACCAACCCGGATTTTTGTTTATTCCTTTTGGTATTTACCAGAAGGAAGATGTGATAAAACCAAAGGCTGATTTTATTCCGGCCGGTGTGAACATGATTTATTCTGCAATTGACAGAATTGAGGGCGAGGCCAATAAAGTGCATCTTGAAGGAGGGCAGGTATTGAATTACGATTTCCTGATCGTGGCAACCGGTACCAAAACCAATCCGGATGAAACTGCGGGTTTGAAAGACAAACTGTGGTACAAGGAGATATTCGATTTTTATACCATCGACGGAGCTGTGGCGCTGCAAAAGTTCTTAAAAGGCTGGGAAGGTGGAAAACTGGTAATGGCCATTACCGAATTGCCTTACAAATGCCCGGTTGCACCACTGGAGTTTGTGTTTCTGGCCGACGCTTATTTTACCGAACTGGGCATGCGCGATAAGGTGGAGATAGCCTACGTTACGCCAATGCCGGGAGCTTTTACCAAACCGGTAGCCACCAAAATGCTTTCGGAGCTGTTGGCTGAAAAAAACATCGAAGTAATTCCTGATTTTTACATCGAAAGGGTGGACAACGACCAGAAGAAACTTATTTCGTACGACGAAAAGGAAATTGATTTTGATGTGCTTACCGTAGTGCCTGTGAACATGGGCGACGAAATGATTGAAAGAAGCGGTTTGGGCGACGATCTGAATTTTGTTCCAACCGATAAACACACGCTGCAGTCGGTGGCACACGAAAATATTTTTGTGTTGGGCGATGCTTCAAATATTCCAACATCGAAAGCCGGATCGGTAGCTCACTTTGCCGCCGATATCTTATTCGAGAATCTGATGAGCGCCATTGAAGGCCGTCCGTTGCACGCCAAATTCGATGGCCATGCCAACTGTTATATCGAGACAGGTTTTGGTAAAGGCGCACTTATCGATTTTAATTACGATACAGAACCACTTCCGGGAACTTTCCCGCTGCCGGGCATCGGGCCGTTTGGCTTGCTGAAAAATACCAAAATCAACCACTACGGCAAGGTTATGTTCCGCTGGATTTACTGGCACATCCTGCTAAAAGGAAAAGAGTTGCCGGTGGAACCATTGATGACCATGGCCGGGAAAAAGAAGGTGAATTAATTAAAGGAGCCTGATTATGGAAGAGAAATCATTACAAGTACAAATATCGGAGCTGAACCAAAAGGTTGACTTGCTGCTGGAGTACGTAAACCAGCAGCGGCTTAAAACCAACGAGGTTGAAGATTTAATCTCCGATCTGTCGATAGTGGGAAAGGACATGTACGATACAGCGGTGGAAGATCTGGATAACCGGATGGTACATCTTGATATTGATGAGGTGAAGGGGCTAATGCTGCGTATTCTGCGTAACATCGATAACATGAACCGCTTTCTGGAACTATTCGAAAGTATGAATGATCTGGTTAAAGATGCCTCGCCAATTCTTAACGAGGTGATCATCGACTTCTCCAAAAAACTGAATGAGCTGGATCAAAAAGGCTACTTCGAATTCTTTGTCGAGGCCGGACAGATCTTTGATAATATTATTACCCACTACAAACCGTCGGATGTGAAAGAGCTGGCAGATAACATTGTAACGATTATGGAGACGGTGCGCTCGGCAACGCAGCCCGAAATGATGAGTGCGATGAACAATGGCCTTAAAATTTACGGAAGTATGGAAATGGAAAATGTTCCCGAGTATTCCATTTTTAAGGTTATGCGCGAAATGAATCAACCGGAGATGAAACGTGCACTGGGATTCTTTGTAACCTTTATGAAGAACATGGCTGCAGAAACCAATAAAAACAACAATTAAAAATAAAATTATGGCAGAAAAAACTTTCGCAGGAAAAACTGTTGAGGTAACCGCAGAAGGCTACCTGGTAAACAAATCGGACTGGAGCAAGGAAGTTGCTGCAGAAATGGCAAAAGAAGATGGTATTGAACTGACCGATAAACACTACGAGGTGTTGGATTATTTGCGTGAGCAGGAGGCATCAGGTGCCAGCCTTACAATACGAAAAGTTGGTAAATCGGGTATTGTTGATATTAAGGGATTGTACGAATTGTTTCCCGGTGGTCCGCTAAAACTATCTTCGAAATACGCTGGTATTTCCAAACCGGCAAGCTGCGTTTAAAAACCAAAAACTTAAGAATATGACTGAAGTAAAAGAAACGCCTTTAAAAAAGGTGATGATAATTGTAGCCAAAGCCAATATTGAAGATGTATATGCAGGTTTGATAATGGCGAATGGAGCAGTCATGGAAGGTATTGAGGCCAAGTTGTTTTTTACATTTTTTGGGCTGGATGCCATTACCAAAAAGCAGATGAACAAGTTGCACACGGCAACAGTTGGCAATCCGGGAATGCGAATGCCAAACGGATGGGCTTTCCCAACTTTGCTTGGAGCGATTCCCGGAGTGGAAGCCGGAGTTTCGGCCATGATGAAAAAACAAATGGACGAGCTGGATGTGCCACCCGTTGACGAATTTTTGGATATGATAACCGCAGGCGGCGGCGAGATTTATGCCTGTAAAATGGCCGCTGATATGTTCAAACTCACAAAAGACGACTTGTGTGAGCATGTAAAAGCTATTATAACAGTTGGAGACTTATACGCTATGTCGGGAGGCGACGGAACACAGATTATTTTTACTTAATCTAGTATACGAGGAAGTTAAGCGTCATCTGTTTTCAGGTGGCGCTTTTTTTATTTCCATTCGGGAAGAATACAGGCAGAGCTTCGTTTTTGTAGCTGCTCTTCAAAATTGTTAAGCGTGGCTTGCATTATTTTCGAGTCATCATCATGGCAGGTAAGGCAGGCGCCAACAGTTAATATGGCCTGTTGTTGTTTAACACTTAGCGGAGAAACGTTGGAGCGTGTTGCTACTTTTCCGGTTCGTGTTTGCAGAAAATCGATCCATGCATCGGCAGGCAAACCATCGTTTACATCGCGTTGGTAAAGCGGAGAAAAGGTCCATTTACCCTTTCCGTCTGCCATTTCGTATTCCAGTTTCCCTTCGCCGTAGCCAATCGCAAGCGAACTATTATGGCAGCTTTTGCAATCTCGTCCTTCTTTGGTGGTGGTATGCGGTGCAACCGGCGCATACAAACGATGAAAAATAGTAGAATTATCAGCGTCGTCGGTGTACGCGCTTTTGTCGATGGTAAGAATCATTCCCGGTGCAACAGGTATAACTTCTGATTTTTCGCCTTCAGTCCGCATTCCCAACGACGGAAGTTTGGCTTCATACTCGCCAAAAAATTCAACCCAGCCGCCGGTTTGCTCTTTGTTGGCTACCATGTTGTACGATGGCTCATTCGGATCGTATTCGTTGTGGCAGCCAATACAAGTTGGTACCCACGACGAGTGACAGCTTGAACAGGCCAGGTCAGAGTGGGCATTGCTTCTTGTACAAACTTCTGCCGGACGGGTTAACGCCATTTTAATCTTGCTGTTTTTGGTTTGCAGAAACGCCGTGTCGTTTTCAACAAAAGTATTTACCAGCGCGTGGTTGCGTTTGCCGGTTAGCAAAAATTCTTTCCCTGAAATATTGCCAAGGCGCAAGGCAGCAATTATTGCCGATTCATTGTCAAGATTTTCAGCTTTTATCGTTTTTGCATCGCCGTCAAAATGGCAATCAATACATTGCACATCAGCCTGATCTTCCTGGTGGGCATAAAGTGTTCCGTCGCCCATAACTTCATACGAGTGGTGGCAATCGATACATTCCATTCCCAGCTCGTGGTGCACATCTTGCTGTTTTTTTATAAATACACGTTCACCCTCAATCAGGCGATAGTTATTGTCGTTAGTAGGCATTTGTTTGGCTTCAAGTGTTGTTTCATGCCATCCTTCGTAGCTGGTAGAAATCCTGCCCGAGCGGCTGTGGCATCCAAAACAGTGGTTGTTGCTAATGGCCAAACTAATCGACGGGTGTGCATTAATAATGGTGTCGCGAACCATGGCGAGTGCTGCTTCTGCCTCGGGGCTGTAATTCAGGTGGCAGGCCAGGCAACCTCCGCCGCGGCTGCCTTCGTTAACCGGGCCATATTCTGTTTTTGGATTTCCAAGATGGCAGCGAACGCATAAATTACGCAGATGCTCGTCGGCAGCCGAATTCCCGAGATGGTGCACATTGGCCAGTTCATCGGGATTATCCTGTTCGTTGAAGACAAAACGATCAACACTGATCATTCCGCTCAGTGTCGCCATTAAACCGGTGGGTACACGTTCAACAATTTCCGGATGACACTGCGTTGTTCCGCACGATTGTGGCGCGGTAGCCAGATTTCCCGGAATAAGGATCATATTATTATGCGACTGATTTTTACCCGTTGCAAACGGATTTCCGCCATGACAGGAAACACAACCAATGGCTTCAGGCGAATGCGAATCGGTAAGGCCATGCGTTTCCGAGTGGCAGGCCAGGCAGCTTTCTTTTCGTCCCTGGATAACCGGGGAGACAATTGCAGTTCTCAGTTCAAATTGGGGAGTAAGCTTTACTCGCGGCGATTTAAAATTATTCAGTACTTCGTAGCGGTAATTTTCCTGCCACGGATTTTTCCATTGCCAGCGCTCTCCTCTGAAAAACAAACCGATTATCGTTAAAACCAGGTAGAAAGCGGTAAAAACCAATAAACTTCGTTTGCTGAGAAACATGGTTTTTCCCTGCGCTGAATTAACCAGGTAAAGTAAAACGAGCAAAAGCAGAAAAAGCAGTAACGACCAGGCCGGGTGGCTCAGCCAATGCAATATTTCCTGGAAACCGACAAAGTACCACGGGCCTTTTACTGCAGGATTCAGATTGTCGTGCAAGGGTGCGCTGAAAAGATAGCTAAATGCCAAAACGGCAACTGCCGAAACTACAAAATCAAGCACCGGCGGCCAGTATTTTCTTCGGCTGTGCTCAATCATTATTACCGCAATAAAAACGGTAAATGTGGCTATGTGGTGCACGTAAATTAACTGGTAACTTTCCGGGTGCCCCAGCAATGAAAATGCCAGCGACTGGCCAATTAACGGAACGCGCTCGGCAAGTGTTTGTAATATTTGTCGGGCCTGCTCACTGTCGGAATCGCCTTTCAGCAAAAAGCCGGTGATCATGGCCAGGAATATGATTAAAACACCAATGCTCAGCCGGAATGCCATTCCTTTTTTGAGGCCGATTTTTTCTTTGTAATGAAAATGATCGTAAAGGTGAATAAGGCTGAAAACAATGAAGAACTGCGAGCTCCAGTAATGGTAGTTACGGATAAGCGCAGCCCACGGATTGGCGACGATCATTGTGCTTACACTCAGGTAAGGCGATTCCACATTAAAAGGAACGGCAAGCAGAATGCCGGATAAAATAACCAGCCAGAACAGGGCCACTGCCACTGTCCCAAATGTTGTTTTATCATTCTTCTTTGCCATTTTATCCTTTAATTGTTATTGATTTTCCGTCGTCGGAAACCGATGAGTCGAGTATCGTAAGATTTTTGTATGCCGGTCCTTTTATAACCTGCCCTTGCAGATCGTATTCCGAACCATGACAGGGACAAACCAGTTTGCCGCTTTCCATTTTATCAATTTTACATCCCAGGTGGCTGCAATGCGATGAAAAAACCTTTGTTTGATGATCTGAATTTACAATAATGTATTTGTCGAAAAACTGCACTTCCTTGTTCATGTTCAGCGGAACCGACACTTCTTCAGCACCGGAAGTTGCAATATGTTGGAGCGTTAATTTATTCCAGACGAATGCAAAAAACGAAACAAATCCTACCGCCGCAACTTTCAAAAAAACTCTTCGGTTTTTGGTTTTCATTCCCATTTTCTTTGAGACAAATGTAATAAATTGAGAAAACTAGGAAATTGGAAATTTTTCTGTTTAATAAATGTTAAGAAAGTGACCCAGATCACATAGTGCTATTAAGTCAAATTTTATGACTAAACAGATCAAATAAACTCTGTTTCGAAAGAATGGGCTATATGTTAAAAAACCTGTTTCCCGATAAGGTCGCACTGTTATTTATGGCTATTTTTATCTCCTCTTAATGATTAGGGTAAGTGTTTGTAAATAAGTGCTATGGAATTGGTAGGATGAGATGTTCCTTCAAAGATATCGTGCTTATTTTTAATGGTTTCAAATTAAGCACGTTAATAACCATTGTACAAAATGATTTCTATATTTGCGCCCATATCTAAAAATATAGATAGGTATATATGAATAACTGTAAAAAGATGCTAAACTCTTATTCTTTGGCGCTTTTTAGAAACAGTTTTGGAAGAATGAGAAACGTGTTCAACATTAAAGAAATAGAAAGATAAATAACCATGTGAGAAAGCATTTTTCATGCTGAGTTTGAAGAAAGCGTGTTACATGAGTTACCAATAAAATAAACTATTTAGACGAATGAAGACAAGACGGGATTTTATCAAAATTTCAACTGCCGGTGCCGGAGCTGCTGCCATAAGTTTTAAGGCTTTGGGATCAAAAGGTTTCGGGCTCTTCGAATCGAAGACCGAAGGTCCGGTAAGTGATGAGGATCTTACTCCGTATCCAACTTATTGCGAAGTATGTTTTTGGAAATGTGCTGCGTGGGCTTATGTCGATAAAAACGGAACTATACGAAAAGTTGTTGGTAATAAGAACGACCCGCATTGTAACGGTCGTTTGTGTCCGCGAGGAACAGGCGGCGTTGGTATGGTTTACGACGAAGATCGTTTAAAAACACCGCTGATAAGAGATACGCGCAAGGATGGTACTCAATATTTCAGAGAAGCAACATGGGATGAGGCACTGAACAAAGTTGCCGATAAGATGAAGGAAGTTAAAGAAAAGTACGGTCCTGAAGCTTTTGGTTTGTTCAATCACGGAACTCCCGGAGGTCATTTTCACCATTTGCTACGTGCTTATGGTTCGGAAAGTAATGCCGAGCCTGCGTTTGCCAATTGTCGTGGTCCGCGTTCGTCGGCTTATTTTTCAACTTTTGGAGCCTATGTTGGCTCGCCCGAATGTACCGATATCAGAGATACCAAATGTTTGGTGTTAATTGGTTCGCACCTTGGCGAAAACATGCACAACTCGCAGGTGCAGGAAATGTCGGATGCCATTGATAACGGCGCAACCATTATTACGGTTGATCCACGTTTCTCAACGGCAGCAGCGCATTCAAATCACTGGTTGCCAATCAAACCGTCAACCGATATCGCTTTGTTAATGGCATGGATTCATGTGCTGATTTACGAAGGTTTATACGATAAAGATTACGTTGAGCAATATACATTTGGTCTTGATTATTTAAAAGATCATGTGAAAAATATGACTCCGGAGTGGGCTTATGGCATCACTACCATCGAGCCGGAAGAAATCAGAAGAACTGCACGCGCAATGGCTGATGCAGCTCCGGCGGTAATCATTCACCCGGGACGCCACGTTGTTTGGTACGGCGACGATACACAACGCGGACGCGCCATGGCAATTCTTACTGCCTTGTTGGGATCATGGGGAAAACGCGGAGGATTATATTTCCCTGAGGGCGTTTCTGTTCCAGCTTACCCGCACCCACATTTCCCTGAACCGAAATGGACATGGAAAGACTGGAATGCCGGTCGTTACCCGCTGGCAACAATGGGAATTACCACCGAGGCTTTAAAAGCATCAATTCCAAGATACAATTATAAACACCAGCTAAAAGCATGGTTGGTGGCCGGAACAAACCTGCCACTGTCGATGCCGGATAAACCCTTGTTTAAAGAAGCTGCTGATTCAGTTGAGTTTATTGCGGTAATGGATACCATGCCTATGGACATTACGGGTTATGCCGATGTGATTTTCCCGGAAGCAACTTACCTGGAGCGTTACGATGTAATACGTTCGGCCGCTAACCGCGAGCCAAACATTGCATTGCGTATGCCGGCTATCGAACCAAAATACGATTCGAAACCGGGTTGGTGGATTGCCAAACAAATTGGCGAACGTTTGGGTTTGCACGATTACTTTAACTACGATGACTATTCGGAAGTAATCGACTGGCAGTTAAAACAGCTGGGAACTTCGCTGGAAGAGATGAAAAAAATTGGTGTTAAAAAATACCCGAGAAAAACCGGCCCGCTTTATTTGGGTGATGGCGAAGATTATGATTTCAATACCACAACCGGAAAAATTGAACTGTATTCAGTTGATTTTGCCGACCACGGTTTTGATCCGATTCCAAATTATACGAAACATCCGGAGCCACCACAGAATTTCTACCGTTTGATTTATGGTCGTGCGCCAATGCACACTTTTAGCCGCACATCGAACAATCCGCATTTATCAGATCTGATGAGCGAAAACAGCGTTTGGGTAAATCCAAAAGTTGCCGACTTGTGGGGACTGAAAAACGGACAGGAAGTGTGGTTGAAAAACCAGGACGATGCGATTACTTCGTTCCCTGTAAAAGTTCGGGTAACCGAACGAATTCGCTGGGACTCGGTGTACATGGTTCACGGATTTGGTCATAAAAACAAAAAACTCTCGAGGGCTTTTGGAAAAGGAGCCGCCGATACCGAAATGATTACCAACGTTGCCGTTGACCCGATTATGGGCGGTACCGGAATGAGAGGAAACTTTATAACATTTTTAACAGAAGATCCTGCACTGGAAGAAAAGGAGGTTAAAGCATGAGATATGCAATGGCGATCGACACAAAAAAATGTGTTGGGTGTGGCGACTGTGTAGTGGCCTGTCAAACAGAAAATAATGTACCGCATGGTTACTGTCGCGACTGGATAGTTGAACGCGTTGACGGAACTTACCCAAGTTTAAGTCTCGAATTTCGTTCGGAGCGTTGTAATCACTGCGATAATTCTCCGTGTGTGAGATGCTGTCCAACCGGGGCAAGTCATATCGAAGAAGGGGGAATTGTTTCCGTAACTCCCCATAAATGTATTGGTTGTGGCGCCTGTATTCAGTCGTGCCCGTACGATGCACGTTACTCGCATCCTGATGGTTATGTTGATAAATGTACCTTCTGTTTGCACCGCGTTCAGAAAGGACAAAAAACGGCTTGTGTTGATGTGTGTCCTACCAAGTGTTTGCATTTTGGCGATTTGGACGATCCGAACAGCGATGTTTCGCTGGCTATCAAAGACCGTTCATGGAAAGTACTGGCTCCGGAAGCCGGAACAAAACCACAATTGTATTTTCTTACCTAACACTTAAACCTGATAGAAAATGAAAGAAGAATTATTTGTAAGCGGACGAAATATTCCGAACATCGATCCATACCTTAATATATGGCACTGGCAAATTCCACTCTATTTGTTTTTAGGTGGTTTGGCCGCAGGCATATTGTTTTTTGCCGGATATTTTGTTGTCAGGGGGAAAGAGAAAGAAATGAAAACAACCGTAAAAATTGCGCCAATCATTGCTCCAATAGCACTGATATTGGGCTTATTTGCGCTGTTTCTTGATTTAAAACACAAACTTTTCTTTTGGCAATTGTACACCACCATCCGATTGGAATCGCCAATGGGTTGGGGAGCCTGGACATTGATGATCATTACTCCGATATCGTTTATCTGGGTTGCCAGTTACATGAAAGAACTGATACCGGGCTGGAACTGGAAATTTGATTTCCTGGAGAAGTTCGAAGCTTTTGTAATAAAACACAGAGTTAGCTTGGCGTGGATTATGATGATTTATGCAATCATCCTGGGTGTTTATACCGGTATATTGCTTTCAGCATTTAATGCGCGTCCGTTGTGGAATACATCCATACTTGGGCCACTGTTCCTTGTTTCGGGATTCTCTACCGGACTTGCAACCATCATTTGGATGAGTAAAGACGCCAACGAACGGAAAATACTAAGCCGGATCGACCTTGTTTTTATTATCATCGAAATCTTTCTCATCGTTCACCTTTTTATGGGATTCCTGGCCGGTTCAGAAACAGCAATCGAAGCTGCAAACTTGTTCCTTGGCGGAGAATTTACTGTAAGTTTCTGGGTGTTTGTGGTGGTTATCGGATTAATCTTTCCTGCATTATTCGAGACACTCGAAATTTGGGGAATGCACGTACCAAAATGGTTACCTCCGGTAATGATATTGTTTGGTGGTTTTATGTTCCGTTTTATTATGGTTGAAGCCGGACAGATAACACGTTACCTCTATTGATAATTTTATAAGTATAGAAAATGAATTTAGAAAAAGATACAATACAACAACCGAAATACATCAATCCTTATCTGGGTGGTGTTTTACTCGGGTTAGTGGTTCTGGCAACCGTATTTATTACCGGTCGTGGGTTGGGTGCCAGCGGAGCAGTTAAAAGTGCAGTTGTAACAACATCAAATACTATTGCGCCAAAAGCTACTGAGGCAAACCATTATATGAGCCAGTTTATTAGCGACGATCATTCGCCAATGTATACCTGGCTGGTATTCGAATCGCTGGGGCTTTTACTGGGTGGTGTTCTTTCGGGAATTGTCTTCGGAAGGATCAAGAAATTCAGAATTGACAAAGGACCTCGTATTTCCAATAGAAAGCGACTCATTTTGGCCCTTATCGGCGGAGCACTTTTTGGATTGGGAAGTCAGTTTGGCCGCGGATGTACCAGTGGAGCCGCATTAAGTGGTACAGCAACTTTTGCCTTGGGGGGCGTAATTGTAATGTTTGCCATTTTTGGTACCGGGTACGCAGTGGCTTACTTTTTCAGAAAATATTGGATCTAAGGAAAGTTGACAGTTAACAGTAGCAGTTACCAGTAATTTCTGAAAACTGAGACTGAAAACTGAAACTGAGAACTGAATACCGGGTATCAAAAAAAAAGATGAATTATCATTCAAACAATAGAACATTAAAAAAATAAGATATGGGACCTTTAATTCCTAATGGTGTAATTGGCGGCGGATGGGATTTTGTTATCGCAATTTTGCTGGGAGTCGCTTTTGGATTTGTTCTCGAAGCATCAGGATTTTCTTCTTCAAGAAACCTGGCCGGTGTATTTTACGGCTACAACTTTGTTGTGCTTCGCGTATTTTTTACTGCCTTAATCGTAGCAATGGTTGGTCTGCTGTATTTCGATTATGTGGGTTGGCTGAATCTCTCGCAAATATTTATTCTACCAACGTTTTTAACCCCAATGATAGTTGGTGGCGTAATAATGGGAGTTGGTTTTGTGCTGGGGGGCTTTTGCCCGGGAACCAGCTTTACCGGAATTGCAATTGGTAAACTCGATGCATTGTTTTTTACAATAGGACTTTATCTGGGAATCTTCGGATTTTCACTGGCATATCCTCTTTTCGAAGACTTCTTTACCAGCGGAGACATGGGAAATGTAACGCTTATGGAAATCACCGGACTTCCGGCTCCGTACTTTGCCGTGGCATTTACAGTGGTGGCACTTGCTGCCTTTTGGGGAACAATGTTTGTCGAGAAGCGCGTGCGTAAAAACATGAAGCAGTATAAATTCTAAACGACTGAAAAAGATGAATAGAAACTATATTTTACTAACCGTACTTATGCTTGTGTTGGCGGTAGGCACCTTGTTTTTAACCACTGATGACGAGCCAAAACAAATTGCTCCGGAGGAGTTGTTGCAGCAAATTATTCAGCCTACACGATATGTAACAACCGACCAGGTAGCTAAGATGATCATTCAGGGCGACCCTTCGTTGTTGATGGTTGACGTACGTTCGGCAGATGAGTATGACGAATATGCATTGCCGGGTTCGGTAAATATTCCTCTTGAGGAACTTTTAAACGAAGGCAATATGGGATACTTCGGAGTACCCGGAGTTAAAGTGGTATTTATTTCCAACGACGATATCCGCGCCGATCAAACTTGGGTGTTAACCAAACGTTTGGGAGTTGATGGCACGTACGTAATGAAAGGTGGCTTAAACTGCTGGATGCAAACCATAATTGAGCCTTCGCAACCTGATGCCGATGCACCTTCTGTTGACCATGCGCTTTATGCCTTTCGCAAGGGAGCACAAATTTATTTCACAGGCGCCGAGTCGGCAACTACCGACGACGGTAATGTTGAAGTACAGGTTCGCCGAAGAGAAAAAACTAATGTTGCAGCCGGTGGTTGCTAAATTCTAACTATCGAAAAAATTAATAGCATGCATATACATGAACGAAATCCGTGGAGAACATTAATCGCAGTATCCGTATTTGTGGTTATTCTCGTTATTGGTTTTTTAACCATGCCAAAACCGTTGTTTGAATACGAAAAAAGCATGGACGAAAGCATAGAGGCTTTGCTCAATGGAGAGGACTATTTCTACCCCTGGGAGCTGGAAGATGTGATTGCCAATAAACCCGACAGTATCGTTTTGTTTGATATCCGCGACAACTTCGTGTTCGGACAGGGACATATTCCAGGGGCCGAGAATTTATCGGCAAGTACTTTGGCCGATCCCGATAACCTGGAGCGTTTAACCGCACTTCGCGATATGGGTGTAAGCATCGTTTTATATGGCGAAAACGAACTACAGGCCAATGGCCCATGGATGTTTTTCCGCCAGGTAGGTTTTAACAACATCAAACTGTTACTGGGTGGTTACGAGTATTACAAAGCCAATGAAGATGATTTGTACAGTACTATTGACGACGATGCATATTTTAGCGGATTTCCGCGGTTTAACTATGCTGAAATGGCCGCCCCAAAAGACGGTTCGGAGCTAAATGCCGATCAGGACAACAAACCTGTTCAGGTACGCCGCCGCGAAAAAACAAGTGTTGCCGCAGGAGGTTGCTAAAAAACCATATTATACCAATTGTATTTCAACGTGAGCTTTAAGCGAAATGTTGAGATTACAATGGTTAATGCCGATAATAAACGAAAGAGACTTTAGGAGTTTGCGAACTAAAGACTCATTTCGATATTAAATCGGTATTAGTATATATTAAAAGTCCCGTTGAAATTTTTCATCGGGATTTTTTTTGTCTTATGCTGAAATGAAATTCTCCCGAATTTGCGCTACATTTTGGTGATGGTCTCACTCCAAGCGAGGCTATCACTGGAGAAGTGTCAGCAGGTTGATAAGTAAATACGCAACGATATTTTATTGGAATCATTTTTGTAAAGCGTTCTGCTGTAATAATTGTTATATTCGAAATTAAAATAGAAACGCATGTCAAAGATTCTGGTAATAGACGACGAGAGAAGCATCAGAAATACGCTAAAAGATATTCTTGAATACGAGAAATATGAAGTAGATCTGGCAGAAGATGGAACTAAAGGAATTGAGAAAATTCGTTCGGCCGAGTACGATATTGTACTTTGTGACATAAAAATGCCGGGACTGGATGGCATTGAAGTTTTGGAACGCCTGGTGGTTTTGGCGCCCGATACTCCGGTGGTAATGATATCCGGACACGGAAATATTGATACCGCTGTTGATTCGATAAAAAAAGGAGCTTTCGATTATATTGAAAAGCCATTGGATTTGAACCGTTTGCTGATTACCATCCGCAATGCCATGGATAAATCAACGCTGGTTACCGAAACCAAAATTCTGAAGAAAAAGGTTAATAAGAAATTTGAAATCGTGGGCGAGTCAAAAGCCATTACCGAAATTATTGAAATGGCCGACCGCGTTGCGCCAACCGATGCCCGGGTGCTGATTACCGGTGCCAACGGATCGGGGAAAGAGCTGGTAGCCCGCCGTATTCACGATCACAGCAATCGCGCGTCAGGGCCATTTGTTGAAGTGAATTGTGCAGCTATTCCCTCTGAATTGATCGAAAGTGAGTTGTTTGGTCACGAAAAAGGAGCCTTTACTTCGGCAGTGAAACAACGCAAGGGTAAATTTGAGCAGGCCAATGGCGGAACACTTTTTCTTGATGAGATTGGCGATATGAGCCTTTCGGCACAAGCCAAAGTGTTACGTGCGTTGCAGGAAAGTATTATCAGCCGTGTAGGTGGCGATAAACACATAAAAGTTGATGTACGCGTAGTGGCTGCTACCAATAAAAACCTGGCCAACGAGATCGATCAGAATAAATTTCGCGAAGACCTTTATCACCGTTTAAGTGTGATTCTGATTCATGTTCCAACACTTAACGAGCGGCTTGATGATATTCCTTTGCTGGCCAATCATTTTATTAAACAAATTTGTGGCGAGTACGGTATGCAGGAAAAAACAATTACCGAAAAGGGCATAACCGAGTTGCAAAAAATTAACTGGACCGGTAATATCCGCGAGTTCCGGAATGTAATTGAAAGGCTTATTATTTTGTGCGATAAGGAAATTACCGAGGCTGATGTATTAAAATTCGCCGCTCCTTTAAAATAGAATTCTTTAAATTATTCCTCAATCTAAAAACATCTTGACTGATTTGTTGTTAAGTATGTAACAAAGTAGTTTATAACGTTCTGTAACGTTTGCTGCTAAAGATATTAGCCTCTGGTTTCGGAAGTCAATTTGTCATGGCGTATTATTAATCTTTCCCTCGGGAAAATATTTTCTTCCGTTTTCAGAGGCTTTTCTTTTGGAAATTTCCCACTGATATTAAATAGAAATTTCACGCAGAGAACGCAGATCACCCGTAAAATCCGGTGGATTAATATAGAGATTAACTATTATTCCATGCCTGCCGGCGGCCTTCATTTTTGTCTTACCACAAAAACGAAGCAAAAAAGGCAAGGCTGCTTTTGATCGTTACCCTGCGTTTTCATAAAACCCAAGTTCGGACGGGTGATCTCCTCGCCCACTCAGAGCTTCCCGCTCTCACTAAGGCTTTATTTCAACTCCAGGCAACGACCAAAAGAGGCCGTCCACTAATGCAGCGTTAGCAACATCGGAGCCTGGCCTCGTCCGGTGAGCCGGAAAACAAGCGGTGTCGGCGTTAAAAAATTACTGTTGTTTGAGGAGGTACGACGAGTTTCAGAAATTTTAGCCGGCATCGAGTAGCTTTTCCGAGCGAAGTGGGCGCAGCCTTGGGTTTTCTGTCTACTCTTTGGGCTAAACCAAAGAGTAGAATCCGGCTGATAAGCCAAATCATTGTTGCTTATGCTTGGTTGTTTTTATTCAATATCGAAACTTATCGGTGAGATATTTTTACTTCTCCACCTACTTTTCAATGTGATCCGAGAATGCTAAGTTTTTCGCGAAGGACGCAAATCAGATTTCAGCACCTTTGCGAACTTTGCGCTTCTTTTTTTTGCTTTGCGTGAAACGATACTACTCTTTAAAAACTCCGTAGGAGTTCGATTATAATAAGGATTTGAAAAACAAAAGTACACAACCCGGTACGGGTTGGATAACCAATATTGTCTCGGTTTAAAATTCCACCTTAAACAAGTAAAAAATCACATTCAGAATAATGTAGAGCAGAATGATCAGCGCCAATCCGTAAACGTTTAAAACGATTAATAAAATGGCTGATATCGCCAGGAAAAGGTAACGATACCAGTTATCTTTTAAACGCAGGTTTTTCACTTTCAGCGAAAACATGGGCATGTTGATCACCATCATCCCCGACATAAAAATACCCAGAAAAACCAGGTTTTTTGTTGAATACAGCGATTGAAAAATATCGTGGTATTTCGGGAATTCGAGCATCAACCCAAGTGAAGCCCAAAAAATTCCGTTGGATGGAATAGGCAAACCTCTGAAAAATGGTTCGTCGCTGGTAAACACATTAAATTTTGCCAGGCGGATAGCTCCAAAAACCGGCACTAAAAATGCCGAGAAAAGAATAATCCACTGCCACCAATCTGCAGTAATCTCGTGTATCGGTTGGTTTTCTCCGAATAACGAAAACTCGAGCAAAGTAAAAAGAATAGCACCCGGTGCCACACCAAACGAAACCAGATCGGATAAGGAATCGAGCTGTTTCCCGATTTCAGAATAAGCTTTTAACGCTCGTGCTGCCAGCCCGTCGGCAAAGTCGAAAACCGATGCGGCACAAATAAAAATCCCTGCCCAGATCAGGTGCCCGTCGATGGCAAAAATGGTAGCAATTACTCCTGATAAAAGGTTGAGGGTGGTAATAAAATTGGGTATCTGTTTAATAATGTTCTTCATTTGTTGTTACGCTTTACACGTTTCCGGTAAAAATGAGCCAAATAAATATTGCAGGGATAACAAAAAGCAAACTATCCAAACGGTCTAAAAATCCGCCGTGACCGGGTAAAAATGTGCCCGAATCCTTTACATCGATTTCGCGTTTTATCTTCGATTCGAATAAGTCGCCCAAAGTGCCAAAAGCCACGGTAAGTACTGCAATAACAATCCAGCTAAGCATACTTACAGCCTGGAACATAACCGCATTTACAATGCCCATAATAATGGCAAAAACGGCACCTCCAATCAGGCCTTCCCACGATTTTGCCGGCGATATATTTTTACACATTTTGTGTTTGCCAAACTGTGTACCCACCAGGTAAGCTGCCGAATCGTTTATCCACAAAATAAAAAATACGCCAACCATTATCCACGGATAAAAGGTATTTTGCCCATTAATTGAAGTGTGCACAACAAAGTTCATCAAACTAAACGGCAGCGCAATGTAGGCAAAGCCCAGTGTGCTTGAACCCGCATTCTTTAGGGTGTCTTTGTCGCTTCTGAAAATTTCGACAATAAGCAGTATTACAACTATGACAATAAAACTAAAGCCAAACTGGCGCGGCAGATAATTATTTGATAAGCCAAAACAAATCAGGAAAAAGATAACGCCAAATATACTTCCGACAATGCGCGAAGGATGATGACCGGCTTTTTCCACCATGGCATAAAATTCATATTGGGTGATAAACAAAAGAGTTGCAAATACCACCGCAAAGACGATCGGATGCAACAGCGTTCCGCCTAGCATTACGGCTATATAAATAACTCCGGTAAGAGAGCGTTTAAGTAAATTACTCACCTTTTAATTCTTTGATTAGGTTAATAGCTTCGTTACGGTTTTCATCGGCAACATAAATTCTGTACTCGCCAAAATTCCGGTATGCCGAATCGTGTTGGTTAAGAACAACAATTTTTATCCCGGCACTTTCAAGCAGGTCTTTGGCCATTTCTGCTTTGTATTCGTGTGCTGTCATAAAAATCATTTCCCAACCTTTCTCCATGCTGCAAAGTTAACAAAATCTGCTTTCCGAGAAGTTAATAAGTGTGAAGCTAGTACAGAAACACATGCAGTTCGCGCGGTCCGTGAGCCCCCATAACCAGCGTTTTTTCAATATCCGCTGTTCGGCTTGGGCCGGTAATTAGGGTAATTTGTGAAGGCAGCTGATCGGGATATTTCTCGCGGATTTTAGTATAAGCGGAATGAAGGTAGTCAACCAGTTGGTCTTTACGGGCAATAACAATGTGTTGCGGCGCATACACCGATAGTTGCCGGCCTCCCTGTAATGCAGAGCTTACCATTACCGATCCGGTGTGTGCAATTAAAAACTCACAGGAAGTGATTCCTGCTTCTATCGCTTGTTGCCTTTCCCTGTAATTTTGATGTTCAATTTCGTTTTTTGTGAGTAATTCCTGAAGTTCTTTTTCAGCACAAACCACTTCTGTTTTTGGAACATCCTGCAACACCGTTTTTAGCTTCTCAATAAGCTCTTCTTCCGATTTGCACAAATAAACACTCCCGTTTACCGCCTCCAGATTTTCTTTAAATGCCTGACTTAAAGATTTTTCAATAGAGTGATAAACGGGAGCGTCAAAATCTGGCATCTCCGGCTCGGGGTGAATAGCTTTTTTAAGCTTGTTCAGTATTTCTTCTCGAGCCGATGCCATTTATTCTGTTGTTGTTTCCTCCTCGTGATTTTCTTCGGTTTTTGCCTGTGTATCTTTGATAAGATCTGTTTTCACGGGTTTTTCACCGTTTCCGTTTTCCGAAATTACGTGTTTTTTATCCCACGGGCGTTTTCCAAAAATTTCTTCCAGATCTTCACTAAATATCACCTCGCGTTCAAGCAGCAGGTTGGCCAGTTTTGTATGTCCTTCCGTATTATCTTTCAGAATTTGTTTTGCACGCACATACTGGCTGTCAATCAGGATTTTTACTTCTTCGTCAATCAGTTCTGCCGTTTTTTCGCTGTACGGTTTGGTAAATGTAAAGTCTGATTGGCCGGTTGAGTCGTAAAAGCTAATGTTCCCAACTTTTTCGCTCATTCCGAAAATACTCACCATGGCATAAGCCTGCTTGGTTACTTTTTCCAGGTCGTTTTGTGCGCCCGACGAAATTTTACCAAAAATAATTTCCTCCGCTGCACGTCCGCCCAGTGCCGATGCCATTTCATCCAGCAATTGATCTTTTGTGGTGATCGAACGTTCTTCAGGCAAATACCAGGCAGCTCCCAGCGCTTTCCCGCGCGGAACAATAGTTACCTTAACCAGTGGATGTGCATATTCCAGCAACCAGCTAATGGTGGCGTGACCTGCTTCGTGGAAAGCAATTGTTTTCTTTTCTTCCTGCGAAATGATTTTATTTTTCTTTTCCAAACCTCCGATAATACGGTCAACGGCGTCAAGGAAATCCTGTTTAACAATAGCATCCCTGTTTCTGCGGGCTGCTATTAAGGCTGCTTCGTTACAAACGTTGGCGATATCGGCACCTGAGAATCCCGGTGTTTGTTTGGCCAGAAAATCAACTTTTACCTCTTCGCTCAGTTTTAAGGGACGTAAATGAACATTGAAAATCTCACCACGCTCATTCAGATCGGGTAACTCAACGTGAATCTGGCGGTCGAAACGTCCGGCACGCATTAAGGCACGGTCCAGAATATCGGCACGGTTGGTAGCTGCCAAAATGATTACCCCGCTGTTGGTGTCAAAACCATCCATTTCGGTGAGCAGCTGGTTTAGCGTATTTTCGCGTTCGTCGTTCGATCCCATATTTGGGTTTTTACCACGGGCACGTCCGATGGCGTCAATCTCGTCAATAAACACAATACACGGTGCTTTTTCTTTGGCTTGCTTAAACAAATCGCGAACACGCGATGCTCCAACTCCTACAAACATTTCCACAAAATCGGAACCCGACATGCTGAAAAACGGAACGTTTGCTTCGCCTGCAACAGCCTTGGCAAGCAGGGTTTTACCTGTTCCCGGAGGGCCAACCAAAAGTGCACCTTTCGGAATTTTACCACCTAGCTTGGTATATTTTGCCGGGCTTTTCAGGAATTCTACAATCTCTTCCACCTCCTGTTTGGCTTCTGCCAGTCCGGCAACATCTTTAAAGTTTGTCGATACTCTCTGGTCTTTATCAAAAACTTTTGCCTGCGATTTTCCAACATTAAAAATACCGCCGGCACCTCCTCCTCCGGCACCACCACGACTCATTCTACGGAAAATCCACCACCACAGCAAAATTATCAGTACAAAAGGCCCGATCGACCAGATAATGTCGCGCGCCCAATTCTGCTCATCTTCGTACACCGGAAAGACTTTGTCTTCCATATTTTCCTGAGCAACCTTAAGGTCGTCGGCAAAATTCTCAATGGGTCCGGTGTTCAGTTTAAAATGCGGGCCAATATCTGATGGTTTCGAGAAGTTCCCTTCAAACTGCGATTCGTAATTTTTTATCCGGTCTTCTTTCAAATAGATCCGGGCAATTTTTTCATTTATTACTACAATACGTTTAACATCGCCGTTTTGCAACATTTGTTTTACCTCGGGCCACGATGTGTCAACAGGGCCTTTGCTGGTGCTGATGTAATATTGTACAATAAGAAAAACAACAGCTATAATCCCGTAAATCCAATAGGCATTGAATTTTGGCGGTTTTCCGTTGTTTTTGGGATTTAGTTTCCCAAAAGGGTTGTTCAGATTGTTCTGATCTTTTTTGTTATTTTGTTTATCTGTCATGGTCTTTTAATCTTCTTCTTCAATTTGTGTAATTTTTGCATCAGCCCAAAGTCCTTCAAGGTTGTAAAACCGGCGTGCTTCTTCCTGGAAAACATGTACCATAACATCTCCGTAATCCAACAATATCCAAAGTGCATTTCGGTAGCCGTCGCGATGCCAAACATCTTCGCCGGTAATTTCTTTTACCGTTTCTTCTACCGTGTGTGCAATTGAATCAACATGTGTTGAGGAGGTTCCGTGGCATATAATAAAATGTCCACATTCAGTGTGGCCGATACTTTCCAGATCAACGTGTTTTATCTCTTTTCCTTTTATCCGATGAATACCTTCAAGAATTGCTTCTATTAAAACCTTTGATTCTTCTGCTTTATTCATAAAAATTTATTGTACCCTACAAAGATAATCTTTTTGTCCATTAACCATTTTTTAAGAGAATGGTTTACTTTTGAAATTATATGTTTTTAACGGACAAAAATATCATTGTTTTTAATGAGCTCGATAGTACCAACAACTATGCCAAGCAACTGGTGCGGGAAAAGGCGGCTCAAGGCACTGTCGTTTTGGCACATTACCAGGAAAGTGGACGTGGGCAGGTTGGTAATTTTTGGGAAAGCGAACGCGATAAAAATTTGCTTTTTAGTGTGCTATTATACCCCGGTTTTTTAGAAGCGGGGAAACAGTTTTATATCTCGAAAGTTGTAAGCCTGGCTTTGGCCGACGTACTTAAACAGCATTTAAATGATGTAAAAATTAAGTGGCCCAATGATATTTATGTGGGCGAAAAGAAAATTGCCGGCATTTTAATTGAAAACACGGTGAAGGGCATAGCACTTGATTCTTCGATAGTTGGAGTGGGGGTGAACGTTAATCAGGAGGAATTTCTGTCGGATGCACCCAACCCGGTATCGATGAAACAGCTTTTGAAAAAAGAATTTGAAATTCAGGATATTTTAAAAGCTTTTTTGCAGAAGCTTGAGAATTATATCGAGATTTTGCGAGAGGGAAGACTCGAAAAAGTAGATGCGGAATATTTTCAAGCTTTATTCAGAAACGAGGGTTTGCATCCGTACCGCAAAGACGGCAAAGAGTTTAGCGCCAGAATTGCAGGCATTGGCAGTTTTGGGCAGCTCCAGTTGGAAGAGCCCGACGGAAATGTAACGGAATATATGTTTAAAGAGGTGGAGTTTGTTGTGTAAAAAAGATTGATGGGATTGAAAGGAAGATTGAATCAGATTGATTAATTGAAAAATTGTTGAATGCTACTTTGCAAAATAGTGAGTTACATTCAACTATAATATCTCAGCGTTGCTCTGTGAAAATCTCTGTGTTACTCTGTGGTAAAAAAATTGCCTACTAATTTGCCAGCTGCCTATTCCTTCTAAAATCTACAATCGTTAATCATCATTCGAAATTCTTTCTGAGCTGAAAACTGAAAACTGCGACTGAAAACTGTTACTGATAGGGCAACTTCGAAAGCGTGTCGGCCAATTGATTAATGCCTTCTTCCAGTTTGCTTCCGGCCATCATTTTAATCATCATACTCATTTCTGCATGCAGCGTTAAGCGCATTTTTGTTTTGTATTCATTAACCGGCATTAATTGAATCCAGAACGTAAAACTCAGCGGTAAACCACCCGAACTTTTCACTTTTATTGTTTTAAATGGTTCGCGGTTAACAATCTTAATTTCGGCAAGTCCCAGTCCGGTGATGTTGAATTTACACGAATCGCGGTCCGACTCAAAATCGGTAATTTTAATTTGCGGAACCTTTTCAGTTATTTTCTCTATCAACCCAGAATTAAGGTAAGTAGACAGGTTTTCGAAATTCGACAGGTAATTAAAAACCACCTGCTGGTTGTGCTCGATAACTTTTACTTCGCTAACGTATTTGTTGAGTGCCATAGTAGTAATAAAAAATCCCGCCCCCAATAACCATCAGGAGCGGGAAATATTTAATGTCTTTATTTTCTGTTATTTTCCCCAGTTTGCAGGGTCTTCGCGCCACTCCATCAGCGACTCCACCTGGTCTTTTGAAATGTCGCCTCTTTCCAGCGAAAAGTCGATCAGGATCTGGTAACGGCTTAATGAAGTAAGTTCAATACCCGCTTTCTCGAAGTTTTCTTTTGCCAATGGGAAGTTGTAAGTGAAAATTGAAACCATTCCCACAACATCGCCACCAAAGTTGTTAACGGCCTCGGCAGCTTTCAAACTGCTGATTCCAGTAGAAACAAGGTCTTCAACCACAACAACTTTTTTGAATGGTTTCAGGTCGCCTTCGATCAGGTTTTCCAATCCGTGACCTTTTGGTTTCGAACGAACATAAATAAAGGGAAGTCCTAATTTGTCGGCTACCAATGCTCCAATTGCAATGGCTCCGGTAGCTACCCCTGCAATTACTTCTGCCTCCGGGTATTTTTCCTGAATCAGCTGAACAAATGCGTCGCGAATAAAAGCGCGGGTATCAGGATAAGATAGCGTTTTTCTGTTGTCGCAATAAATTGGAGATTTCCAACCCGATGCCCATGTAAATGGATTATCTGGTTGTATCTTTATCGTGTTAATTTCAAGTAATCGCTTGGTTACTTCTGTTTGTATATTTTCCATAATGATGTGCAATTTTAATTCAATGCAAAAGTATAAAGTTTTTTTGAATGAAAAGAGGATCGGTTTTGTGCCGGGCGCGAATATAACATTGAGTAAACTATGCCAAATTTTGACCGAAAACAGCGGCATTGACGAGATAATGCGCTGGTTATCGGATTTTGAAAACAGTGATATCCCGGAAACTGTTGTAGAACATCCTGAGATTGAGAAACTGTTTCAAAATTTCAGATCGGCATTTTTGCCGGTTGATGCTGCAGGCGGTATTGTAAAACGTGACGAGAAATTGCTGTTTATTTTCAGAAACGGTAAGTGGGATCTGCCCAAAGGAAAAATTGATGAAGGAGAAAGTATTGAAACAGCCGCTTTACGCGAAGTGGAAGAAGAATGTGGCATTACAAATCATTCCATTGTAAAAGCGCTGCCATCAACCTATCATATTTACAAATCGCCGTACAAAAATACACTGGGGCAGTGGATTTTTAAAGAAACCTTTTGGTTTGAAATGGACTATCAAGGAATGGAAACACCAATTCCTCAGGAGGAAGAAGGCATTACCGAGGTGCGCTGGTTTCAGCCGAATGAGCTGGACGAGGTACTCGAAAATACCTACGAAAACCTTAAAGAACTGATTGAGCTTTACCGGGCCTGATTGCGCTGACGCATAAACAGTTCGTTGCGCAGCCAGGTGCCAAATTGTTGCTCGAAACCGTTAAGCGGTGCTTTGGCATCATCGAAAACGACCTGGTGTTTTTCGTTTAGCAGAAAACATTGTGGAAACGACCGGACTTTATATTCTGCAATGGTCTTATTTTCTGTGTCGATTAACACGGTTGCGGGCACCTTATTTTCTTCAAAAAAACTGTCAATTCCCGCTCTGTCGGTGTTTCGCAGCACCACAAAAATATCGAGGTTTTTATTAAACAGTTCGTTCAGGCGGCTCAGGTATTTTAAGTGCTCCTGACAAATTACTGTTTCAACATCGGCGAAAACAATGTATTTAAATTTCTCCTGGCTGTTGTTGGTACAAAGCTTTTTGCCGCTAATGTCGCTTAAACAAATGGCCGGTGCTTCGCTTCCTTTTTCCAGAAATGAGATTTTGGCGGCAACGTTTTTTGCTGCCTCACGGATTTTTGTTTCGCGGTTGCCTGTAAAGTGTTTGCTGGCAATCATATTTTTTATGGCTTTCACCGGAAACTCTTTGGAGTAAAAACCATCGTGCAGCATTTTTAATAAAACCAAATCGGCCATGGTTCCGGAGAGTTTATATTTCGTCGAAATAAAATCAAGCAAAGCGCTAATGTTTTCGCCGGCAACTGCAGCTGATACTTTTGCTCCTCCAATGGCTTTTGCCGAAAAGCTAAGTTGCTTGTTGAAAGTTTTGTCGAATAAGGTTTTAAACGACTGATGTCCCCAGAATTTCGGTGAAATTGATTGGAAAACAGCGGAATAATCTTCTGGACTCATTCTGAAAATATCAGCTTCCATAAGTTTTAAGCGCAAGGTTTTATGCAGCTCAAAACTTTCTGATCCTTTTTCAGGGAAAGCCTCGTCGATGCCGGCTTTTAGTCGGTTAAAGGCAGCTTCGGATTGCTGAAAGTATAAGGCGTTAAAATCTCTGTCTGTCAGTTCGTTAAGTTTTTGCTCAAAGCGGCTGATCTTGTCGTTGAGCATATCGCCATTGTTGGTATAAATCCAAAAAGCAATGGGCTGGAAGTAAGGATTTTTTTGGTCGGCAAACGATTTCTTTTTTAATGGAGGAAGTTTTAAATCAATGCTTACTCCCGGCTCCAGCAATAACATTCCGCGGTAAATACCAAATTCGGAGAAAGTAAAAAACGGCTCATCAATTTGTATAGAAGCCTCGCATGTTCCTTCGCTGTTGAATTTTAAAGTGAAAGCCACTTTATTGTTGTTCGAAATCGGGTCGGCAAAGGCATAAAAAGTAAGCTCTTCGTTGGCGTATTCGGGATTGGTACAACGAATGCTTGTGCTCCTTCCATTTAACGAAAAGCTCAGCGCCGCGATGAGGATTATCAGAAAACGTATGCTATGGTTCATAGGTGTTATTCAATTTTAAACTCGCTCATATCCAGTCCTTTTGGCAGGAACAGGCTTGCATCGCCGCCATGCGAGACAATATCGCGAATTATACTTGCGTTAACCGGTGTATGTTCCGGCAGGGTGAGCAGAAATACCGATTCAATCTCGGGATGCATTTTTTTATTGATCTGGGCAATAGAGCGTTCGTATTCAAAATCGGACGAGGTACGTATACCTCGTAAAATGTATTTTGCGCCCACCTCTTTACAAAAATCTACGGTCAAACCTTCGTGTAAGCGAACCTCAATGGTAGGTTCGTTTTCAAAAACCTGGTTGATCCATTTCATCCTTTTTTCAATGGGAAAGAATGGTTTCTTATTGGCGTTAAAACCGATCATGATATAGATCTTATCGAACATAGAAATGGCACGCCGAACAATCGACTCGTGTCCTACTGTAAATGGATCAAAAGATCCGGGGAATATGGCTATTCTTTCCATTTTGAATCGTTTAAAGTGCTTCAAAATTAGCTAAAAATGCTAAGTGTAAAAAACGAAGATGGCGACTAGTTTATTGCTTTTGCCCGGTTTGAGCTCACAAACAGGATGTTACCCAGATCGTTGTAGCCTTCGCTGAATTCTTCAATATTTCTCAATGCATCAGTAGAAAAACCAATGATTGTAAGGTCGGCATCGGCCGAGTATTTCATGATTTTGCTTTTTCGGTCGCCCGACTCAAACGTTACCATCGATATATTCGACGGGCTGATTGGCAAACGTCCGGCTTTTATCAATTCCAAAAGTTGATTGCGTTTTTCCTCAACTTCCTGTTCGGGATACAGCGCAAATATTTTAATTTTTCCTTTTTTCCACTCGGGGTGGCCTAAAATAATGTAGCCCAGCAAAATCATTAGATTAGCGTTTACATAGTCTTCCGGGCTTATCCAGATATGTATCTCCTTCTTATAACCAAAACTTTTGTACGATGTATTCAGAATACAAATGTCGAAACCTGCCGATTCAACAATCTGGTAGTTGCCCGTAATTTCTTTCAGATTCCCCGGATCGGTTCTCGAGAATTCAAACAGAATAAGGTTGTTTCCTTTGCCTGATATTCCTGAAAGTTGTACCACCTGCGCAATTGCAGAAGTATATGATGGCGAAATTATCGTGTCGAGATAAACGCGGTTCTGACTGCCGGCCGAAAGTTGAATCAGGCGGTCGAGAATTTTCTTCGATTCGGTTGTATTCTTCTCGTTCAGCAAACCTTTTATAAAATGGATGTAGGTTCCAAAACCGTATTTGTACGAAATCCAGCGCATAATATCGAATGCCGAGCGGCGTTTAAACGTATCGTGCGAAATACAAACACCAAATGGTCGCCAGCTTTTATCTTTTTCGCTGTCGGCACGCTGCAGCATAATTTGCAATTGGCGGCTAAGCTGGAAGATTACTCCACGGAACAATTTGTTAAGTCCCTGGTTCTCCTCGTTGTTTAGCATGATAACGTAATATATTATTGCCATAATTACCACCGAAACAGCTGCATAAGTGGCATTCATCTGAAACATTAACCACAACGACGAAAGCGTTCCGATAAGCGATAAATGCCAGCTTGAACGGAAGGTTGGACGGTAGGCCGGATCGGCGGCAAAGTGCTCCAGCAAGGAGATGAGGCAGATGGCACTGTAGGTTACCATAAAGAACATGGAGATGATTTGCGCCACAAAATCAACATCGCCAACTACCACAAAAACAAAGGCAATAATAATAGTTATCAGCGATCCGTTAATGGGTTCGTTATCATTTTGCCTTCCTTTGGCAAACCAGCGGTTTAAATGGCTTTGTGGAAAAATATCGTCGTAGCCGATGGCTTGTAATGTTCGTGGTGCAACCATTATCGATCCTAATGCCGAACTTAAGGACGCAGCTGCCAGTCCGATTGGGATTATTGGCCCCCAAATGGCAATTTTGCTCATAATCAGCTGGTCGGCCACTAAATCTTCGGGTGTTGCTGAAACGGCAAATTTGTAGGCAACAGCAATATATACCAACATGCCAACTACGGTTGCCCACAAGGTCCCGCGTGGAATGGATTTTTTAGGATCTTTTAAATCGCCCGAAAGTCCCAATCCTGCTGCAAGCCCGGTAAATGCCGGGAAGATAATGGTGAAAACAAAAAAGAAATTCAGGTTATTGGGAATTCTGCTGTGAAAATTAACCACTTCGGGTTTTATCGTTGAATCGCCTAAAAAGAACATGGCGATAGATGTCAATAAAATGGCAACTACCACGTACAGCGCTTTCATTCCTACATTTGCCCCTTTTGTAAGAATTAATCCCGAAAGTAAAACCATGGTCGGAATGGAAATCCACCTTCGGTCGGGGATGAAAAAGTTATAAGTTTCACCAATCCATTTTATTACCGGCTCAAAGGCTTCGCCAAAAGCAATTACATAAAAAGCTACACTAATGGCCTGCGAAAGGTATAGGGCAATTCCAATTGCTCCTCCAATATTCAATCCGAACGAGCGGCTGATAATGTAATAGGCACCACCACCTTGCACGCGTTGGTTGGTAGCAATTTCAGCAACTGCGAAAGCAGTAGGAATGGTAACAATATGACCTAAAACGATAATGCCAATAACGCCTATAAAACCAACCTGCCCAACAGCCCAGCCAAAACGCAGAAATAATATTGCTCCGAGTATGGTAGAAAGTGCCGTTAAAAAAACCGGCAGGGTGCCAAATTTTGCATTTGTGTTTACCAGCGATTTTGCCATAGTAACTCTGTTTGTGATTTTAAAGGTGAAATATAATTCTGAAATTTCAAACGATTTTAGGATATTTAGTCGGATTCATATAGATAAGAAACATTTTTATAACGGGTAGTTGTTGAAAAAATTCTGATTGGATGTTTTTACCAGAACTTTAGCATTTAAAGGCATTACCAGAAGGTTGTCAACCGAAACATATTCGTCGTTAATTACCAGTTGGAGGGTATCTTCGTGGTGTAGTTCTACTATTTCCGAAACACGAATCCATCCGTGATACGTGTCGTGCACGTGTCGGGTGTTCATTTGTCTGTAAAACTTCTGCTTACCTTCTGTATTAAACACTTTCACCTCTGCTTTGGGCATGTCGTATTTTCTGCTGTCGACAAAAAGCCAGAATGACAATTCGTACTTTCCTTCCTGAAATTGAGCGCCAATCTTTTTATCGAGTAAAACTTGTTGGTCTTCTCTACTGTAAAAAGAGGCATTCCCACTAAAAACGGTTGTAGCAGAACCCTCTTCAAAACCATTAAATAGAATTGAGTTTATAGCTGTATCAGTTGCAATTTCTCCAAACGACTGTAAGTTTGGAATCTCCGATTCGACGCTATCGTGCCACTCATTGTAACTGTCATGAAATATGGACAACGGCAGACGGGACAGCGTGATATATTTATCTTCCCAAAAAACTTCAGCTTTATTTTGCAGCCATTTTTCCCGTTCGTTCAACTTTTCTTTTGTGCAGACCAGCAAAATGGGTTTATCGTTCATATCGTCGAGCCGGGTTTTTCGAATGGCCGGAGCTGCCAGCATTTGAATACTGCTGAGTGCCTGCGAAAAAGAAAGCCTTGGCGAAAAGCTTTGAATAAGTGGTAATCCGGTGTGATAGGAACATTTCATGGCTTCGGAAAAACCATTCAGGCTGTGTTCAAATAGCAGCTTGTCTCCGCAGGTGCTGGCAAAGGGTAAAAAGAAAATTGCCTGAAACTCGTTGGGATCCACTTTTGCTTCCTGAAAACGTGCCAGATATTCGCTATCGATCGATTCAAATTTGTCGTTCTTATTCAATAATCCGCGTGTGCTTCGTTTTATATTTACTCCGGCATCTATGGCCCAGTAGCCAATTACCAATACCAGCAATAGGGTTGCCACAGCCGGTAATCCTTTCATTTTTAACAAACGGAACAAACGATAAATAAACCAGGCGGTGTAAGCCGTAAACACATAGTAAAAAATCCATGTAAATCGTCCCAAAGCCCGAAACTGTTTTACCGGAGGAAACACATCCAATAACCAATCGAAACCATATTGAAACGGAATACACATTGAGAATAAAAGAATCAGGATGGAAGCGTAAAAAAATACTTCGATCTTTTTTGTGGGTTTAAAAATCTTCCAGCTGCTTTTCCTTTTACTGATCAGGTTGTAGAAACCGGTAATGAAAATTGAGACAGCAAGTAAAGCAGACGGTAGCCCAACATATGCGCGTCCTTCCCATTGAAAATCCATATTGATATGATTTCCCAGAATATTTTTCAGTTGCGAACCCGGAGGCAGGAAGATGCTAAAAAAGTTGGCGTGGAAAATGTAAAACCCATAGGGATTATCTGGCCGGTCGGAAACCCAATCGGTTGCAGAAACCATACCTTTTACAATAATCAAGGGTATTACTGCAATTGCAAATAAATACAGACCGGTTTTCCAATATTCCGAGAGTTTTTTTCTGTGGTTCCAGCACTCCACGATCAAAACACCGAAGAGTAAAATGGTATAAAAAGCCACAAAATAGGCGCTCGTAAATCCTCCGATTAAGGCGGCAAGAACCAGAAGGATCGACCAAAGTATTCGTTTATCACCTAGCCTCCAGCGGATTAAAAAGTACCAGGACATGGGCAGAAAAACGGCATAAACCATTTCGAAGTGACCATGAACCCGGTCGAATTGAGGACTAAGAAACAGTATGATGAGTGATATGATTCCGGCATACCAACGGGGGAGCGAATAGTGCCGGAGAATAAGAAAAATAAAGGGTAGTGCAAGAAGAAAGAGTGCCAGCATTGTAAGGTTTAAAACAGCTATACCGTGATTGGCAAGCGGGTAAATAATGTTGTCGATAAACTTTACAATCTGTACATAAAATGGATGCGAATTAATGTATTGCAAATGGTCGCCGTAAGGATAGTTGATTCCATCGTGACGAATGCCATCGTCGTATTTTAAATAGTAAGAGAAATTGAAATAGCTTTTTAGTGCATCGCCACCTTTCGAATATAAAATAGAATTTGGGTGTTGAAAAACGGGTTTAAGGTTTAAGAAAAGTATTAGTATTGCTATTAGAGTAAGGAAAAATATTATTAGCCAATTTTTTTTCATGAATAGTTATTTAGGAACCAATTTTCAAGTATGGCTTAAATTAAAGTTTAAAAATACTGACGTTTTTATATTCGCCAATTTTATTTTGAAGATAGGGTTTGAATTCCTGATGTCCTATTTCATCAATGTCGTTAACAATCAGGTATTTTGCGCCAATTGATTTGAACTCTTCTATTCGTTCTTTAGGTTTCCCTTTAGTAGGAACATAACCATAATCTGTAAATCCTTTTTGATCCATAAGTACCAGTGAGATGTTAATACTGTTGTCAGGAATACTTATTACGAGATCTTCCCTGTTTATTCCTAGCGATCGCAAATACGGAGTTATTGACTCTAATGCTTCTGTTGTATTGCGATATTTGTATTGTTTATAAGCGTATAATTCCTTCTCGGCTTCCGATAAGGCAATATCATATTTTAGTATCGGATCATTTACATCATATTTCAATCTGTTCATCATACTTGTTAGGTAGATTAATGTCACTACTCCTGCAAATGCAATTAATTTCAGGAGTTTACTCTTAAAAACCACTGTAAACCTGTTTTTAAATTCACTTAAGAATCCCAGTAAAATAAGAGGGATTAGAATGAGTAAATTGATAAGGTAATAGTCGTGAACATCGAAAGCTTTGAACCATAGTAAGATGTAGAGTGTAGCGCCGATAAAAGAAATAAAGATGATTAGTAAGTAATTGCTCCCCTTTTTTACCAAAAAAATAACATTAATCAATAAGAGAATACCAATAACCGCCAAAGCTTTTTTATTGAAAAATGACGGAAGTAATGTAAAATACAAGCTTTTCCATATTTCATTTCTTTCTTCCTGATTTAAATCCCAAATGGGAAATAAATCTTGAAGAAAGATTCGATTGTTGGTAGAATTATAGTGGTCGGTATATTTTACCCAAACAAAAATAATAGTACCAATTAGAATGTATGGGACGAATTTACTAAGCTGTTTGGTTATTTGGAAACCGGATTTTCGAAAATCAGTTATGGTTTGTAGTAGTTGAAATGAAAAAAATGCAACCACAATGATTAAAGAAGTTATTTTTAATAATCCGGCAATTGTGAAACATGCAACTGCTATCCAAATCCATTTCTTTTTGCCGGTATCGTTAAATAAAAAGTAGCACAATATTCCTGTTAATGAAAGCCCAAAAGCCGGAGCGTTGGGAAGAAAGTTGTTGGTGTAAAATACCAGTGCCGGTGATGAAAAAAGAAAAATGGGAATAAATATGGCCCAAAAGTTATCTTTAAGTATTCTGTAAGATATTTTATAAAGCGAAAATAATCCGCTAAAAACAAGTAAGATATTTAACCCTCTGTATATAAAATATTGTTTGCCAAATAATGTCCAAAGTTTAGCTACCGTATAATATATAATCGGGAATTCGGATATGGTTTTCCCATTTCCATTGGGGCCGGTCCAATGAACTTCAGGTTCGAAAAAGTTTAAGCCTTCCTTGTAATAATTAACAGCAATCGACAAACAGTCGGTAGCCCTCCACATATGCGGAAACCATGGCCCTTTTAGAATAATCTCGTGGTAATTGTAAAGTAAACTTACCAGTAATAAAATGAACAGAAATAGTACATTCTTATTTTTTATTTCCACTTTCATCCTTTTTCGTTTGAGTTGGCAGATTGTTTATAACTTACTTCTCTTTTATATAAAGTTTTAGCTCACGCTCTGTAGGCAGATCTACTTTTTTATACCCGTTTTTTTGTGCAAACTCAACAAGTTTTAACTCTAAATCTCCAGGGTAATAGCCTGTTAAAATGGCATCCGGTTGATTGGTTTGCATAAAATTATCCACCTCTTTTTTCGAGATAATATTAAACTCTTTTCTTGTATCATCAGGAATTGAGTGTGAGGTACGCCAAATGAACGGGCTGCTTACAAATTCTTTATAAATTTTAATGGAATCACTTTCTAAAATCTCCGCAGGCGATAGCGTCAACACTTTTGCTTCACCATTTATTGCTTCATCAACCAAAATGCTTATTCTGTGTCGGCTAAGCGCGTACCATGATTCCGTTGTTTTCATGTCATATGCTTTTTTATAGTTCACCTCTAAAGGTGGAATTATCGATAACACAAAAAACAGGATGGCTACATAGTTGAAGTATTTCTTTTGCGTGCCAATAGTATAAAAGATAACAACAATCAGAAAAATCGATAGCGGATATACATATTGAATAATAAGTAATTTACCAACGGAGAGGTATACCAGAAATGGTAAAGTAAGGAGCAGAACATTAATCTTGAAATTTAACCTGTTGTCTTTTACAAGGTTGAAAGCTTTGAGTATCATCACCAAAATTAGCCCTGCAAGAAGAACTGATGATTGCCATTTTTCCAGCACCTTATCGATAAGTTCCGTTAATTTTTCACCTAAGGAAAGTGCTGCTCCGGGTTGAGCCTTCATATCGATTTTAAAATGAAACTGGTAGATATCGAAAAGAAAGCCTTTGGGGGCAATCGAAATTAGAATGAACACAGGAATCAGTCCTGCAAAAACACCAAGCGAAAAGTATAGGAACTGTTTCAGCTTAACTGTTGTTGTCTCTTTTTGAAACAATAAAATACTAAGTGCAAACGGGATGATGAAAAAAATGAAATGCATTCTGAACCCAACTGCAACTCCCAACAACAATCCACTAATTGCTGCTTTTAGCGGAAGCCGTCTGCTTCTGCCGGTTGACGAAAGCACTAAAAATGACAGCATTGAAAGCAATAACGGGAAGTCGTAGGTAAATCGTGCAAAGGCATATTGTACAAAAGGATTGTACATTATAAATAATAGAGCAGAAGCTCCAACAATGAATCTGAATATTTGGTTTTTACGATATAGTGAGTTTTGTATAGAATAAAAAATAAGTACAAGCATGGTAAAAAAAGATGCCAGGCTAATAATTCTAGCACTTAATGTAAGCGATGGTGTAAACTCAAGAATTAAGGCGTATGTAAAAACATAGTAGGGCATGTGTATTAACCGGTAATCTTTGTAGGGAAGTAGTCCTTCGTCAGCTGTTACCTTGGCTCCTGCATTATAAGGATTGTCATCATGATCAGTATAGTTCTGCATATTCCTTAAAAATGCAGACTGAAGGATAAAAGCAAACAGAACCACAATCAAAACCTTGTATAAAGTTGCTACAAATCTGTTTTCTGACGGACTATCAAGAAATCCAAGATCAAAAATTCTCATTTTCTCTTGCTACTTATGATTAAAAATTTTGTTCTTAAGCAACCCCCACTTCTGCAAACGATATTGGCAAGCGGTTCTTAACACACCAATGGCATAAATCGTACTGTTTTTAATGCTGATTGATGAAGCATCATCAAAATATTTAGTTGGGCACGTTATTTCGGCAATTTCGTAACCGGCATACCAGGTTTGAGCCAGCATTTGGTTATCAAAAACAAAATTATCAGAGTTGGCATTGTAGTTTATTGTTTCCAGTACTTCGCGCGAAAAGGCCCGGTAACCGGTATGATATTCTGAAAGTTTTGCATTAAGAAGAATATTCTCAATAAAAGTAAGTCCGCGGTTGGCAATGTATTTTATCAGCGGCATGCCACCTTTAAGCGCTCCTGTTCCTAAAATCCTTGACCCCAAAACCACATGATACAATTCGTTTCCAAGTAAATTGGCCATTGCCGGAATAAGCTTTGGGGTGTACTGATAATCCGGATGAAGCATAATTACAATATCAGCTCCAATTTGCAGAGCTTTGTTGTAGCACGATTTTTGGTTTCCGCCGTAACCTTTGTTTTGCTCGTGAACCACAATGTGTTTAATACCGAGTTTTTTACCAACTTCAACGGTGTCGTCGTTGCTCATATCATCTACCAGAATTACGTCGTCAACAATATTGAAATCAATTTCATTATAGGTAATTTCAAGTGTTTTGGCAGCATTGTAGGCCGGAAGCACCACCACCACTTTTTTGTTGTTAATCATTCGGTTTATAGTTTTACCCTATAAAAATAAAAAGAGTTGGCAGATTTTATTGTTAATAGCGAAGTTTAGTTTACCTCGTTATTTATTAGCTACTTGTTTTGAAGCCTTATGCCAGAATTTTGCGCAATTTAATTCTCCCCGCTAAGCGTGTTGCAAAAGTTGCAAAAGCAACTACCGAAACCGATGAAATTGGCATTAAAATGGCAGCTACCACCGGAGAAAGATTTCCGCTGAGGGCAAAGGCAATTCCTACAATATTGTAGCAAAATGAAATAATGAAGCTGAGTTTTACGATCTTCAGCGAAGTTTTGGTGAAGCGGATAAAATTAGCCAGCTGATTAAACTGTTCGGCTTCCAAAACGGCGTCGCTGGCCGGCGAAAAATGGTAAACTTTATCGGCAATGGTTAAGGCCACGTCGCTTTGCATTAGCGCACCGGCATCGTTTAAGCCATCACCGGTCATCAACACGGTATTTCCTTTGTCTTGTTGCGATTTTATAAACGCAGCTTTATCGCCGGGTTTCTGATTGAAAAGCATGTGCTCACGATCGAAAAATGACGAGAGGTTTTCAGCTTCAGCATTGTTGTCGCCCGAAATTAGGAAAAGGTTAAAACCTTGTTTCAATGAGCTTAACACGTTTTTAAAACCTGAGCGGTAATGATTGCTGATGGTAAAGTGTCCTTTCAGTTCGTCTTCAATCGCTACATATACAACCGATGTTTTTTTCTTTGTTGTGGTTGGTGTATTTGTTACATATTCTTCCGATCCGATTCGCAGATTCAAGTCATTTACTTTCCCAAAAATCCCCCGCCCGGCAACTTCTACAAAGTGCTCCGGATTATGGTATGCTGATCCGTTGAACGATTGCGAAAGCGCTGTACTCAACGGGTGTGTCGATTGACGCGTAAGCGAAAAAACAGCTTCTTTTTCCGATGCCGAAAGTTCTGTTCCTGAATACACCACTTTGTTTTGATTGGGCTGAGTTAAGGTGCCTGTTTTGTCAAAAACAATGCTGTTGATGTGCGATAGTTTTTCAATTACATCGGTGTTTTTAATGTACAAACCGCGCTTACCAAAAATGCGCATGGTGTTGCCAAAGGTAAACGGAATAGACAACGCCAGGGCACACGGGCAGGCTACAATTAGTACAGCCGTGAATACAAAAATAGCCGTGTGGTATTCACCCCGAAGCGCCCAAAAAGTAAAGCCAAAAATAGCGATGGCAATTACTATCAGGGTGAAGTATTGGCTAATCCGGTCGGACAAGGTTTTTAATGAGTCGCTGGGTTTTTCGTACGATTTATCCTGGTTCCAAAGTTTGGTGAGGTGACTCTGATTTACCTCTTTCTTCACCTTTATCCGTATAATTCCACCCATTTGTCGTCCGCCGGCGTAAATAAAGTCGCCGGGCTTTTTAACAATTGGTGTCGATTCTCCTGTAACAAAACTGTAATCGATTCGGCCCTCTCCGTCAACCAGCTCTGCATCTGCCGGAACGAGTTCTTTGTTGCGGATGATCAGTTCATCATCCACTTCAATCTTTTCAATCAGAATGCTCTCTTCAATCTGTTTATTGATTTTGGTAACCGCAATGGGGAAATACGATTTGTAATTCCGGTCGAACGAAAGCGCTTCGTAGGTTTTGCTTTGGTACCATTTCCCTACCAACAGGAAAAAAATGAGGCCCGATAAACTGTCGCTGTAACCCGGTCCGCCGGTAAAAATCACTTCGTAACTGGTTACCAGGAAGAGCACAATAATCCCTAGTGCAATAGGCAGATCGATGCTGATGTTCTTTTTTATCAGGTTTTTAATGGCCGATATGTAGTAGTCGCTGCCACTGTAAAAAGCCACAGGAATGACCAAAATATAACTGAGAATACTAAACAACGATTGTAGTTTATCACTCAGTGGTTCGCCGTTAAAATAAGCCGGCAAACTGTAGGTCATTACATTAATAAAAACAAAACCCGCAACCCCAATTTTATACAAAAGCTTTTTGTACGATTTGTCGTCTTTTTTGTCGCTTAAACTTTGCGACAGATCGGGGATGTAATGAATGGATGCCAGCAACTCAACCACTTGCCGCAGCGAAATTTCCTTTTCGTCGAAAGTTATGTCTACCTCTTTGCGGGTAAAATTTACAAACGAATGGCGGATTCCCTTGTGCAGTTTATGCAGATGCTCGAGCAACCAAATACAAGAGGCGCAGTGGATAACGGGCACATAAAATTTTACTTTCGATATGCTGCCTTCAGAAAACGAGATCAGCTTTTCCTTTACTTCATCGTTATCAAGAAAAGCATATTTATTGCCGAATTCAGTTATGGTCTCCACCTTTATTCCAGGCGTTTCTTCCAGTTTGTAGTAGTTGTAAAGTTTGTTTTCGTTTAGCAGCTGGTAAACCGTTTTGCAACCGGTGCAACAAAAATTCAGTTCGTTCCACACCACCGGGTTACTTCCGCAATCGGCACCACAATGTACACAGTTATTCTCCTCCTTTTTCCCCATTTCCCAAGATCCTTTTTCTGCTAATCTACTTTACAGCAATCTCCTTTTGTTTCAGTATGCATTGTTGCACTTTCTTTTTCCAGACTTTTTTCAAATTTCTGCTCAATTTTTTGTTTTGGCGGACTCAAATAGGGGATGCCCAAACTTAATCCGCGCAATACAAACAAAATTCCAACCACAACAACCAATATAGGAATTAATTTGTTGATTCTTTTTCGTACCGCTAAACTCAGTACGTTTCCTGCCAGCGAGATGGCCAGCAGCATGGGGATAGTTCCCAAACCAAACAGGATCATATACAACGATCCTTCGGCAATACCGCCTGTGCCGATGGCTCCGGCAATGGCCATGTAAACCAACCCACACGGAAGTAAACCATTAAGCATGCCAATAAAAAACAGACTTTGGAAAGAGCGGATCGAGAACATTTCACCGATTTTCTTTTTCAGTTTACCCACTGCCGAAAACCAGCTTTTATCCATCTTGTACTGATTTTTGAACAATGTGGGAAACAGCACCGAAATGATCATCAAAGCTCCCATAATCACCGATACCTTTTGCTGAAATCCGATGAGTTGAAGACCTTGTCCGAGAAGCCCGAAAATAGCTCCCATCATTCCGTAGGTTAAGGTGCGCCCCAGGTTATAAAGGGTTCCTCCGAATATTTTTTGCGGAACGGTGTTGCCATGTAGTGGCAAAGCAATGGCGATTGGTCCACACATTCCGGCACAGTGAAAACTGCCCATCAATCCTAAAATAAGTGCTGATATAAAAATGGTCATGGCGCTATTGATTTGAACAAAAGGTTGTAATTGATTTAAAGGTAGTAAATTTACTGAATATTTACCGGGCGGTCGATTTCATATCGTAAACCGTTGGTATACCATGTGAATTTTAGAATGTACCGGCCGGCTATCAATTCGGTTTTTGGGAATTGGACCAGAGTGTTTCCCGCTAAAATTTTGCACCTGATATCTTTTGTATAATCCGACGGGCGATACAATTGCATATTGCCGGAATCGATTTTTGTCGCCAGATTATTCTCAATATTGACTATCAATGCCTCGTTGTTAAGGTTCACATCAAACGACCGGGAATATGGTTTCGAGCGGGCATTTACATTCATCTGTTCGGTGTGATCAACACCTTTTTCGTAATAATTTTTATGCACCAGGTTTACCGGTTGGCGCACTGCAAATACAATAAAAACAGCCGATCCGGCTAAAAACAACGCCAGAAAAAGAAATATCCCTGTTCCCCAATTAAACTTCATTTGTTTTCTTTTTTATTATTCCTGTTTCCTTCTTTATTTTTTACTGAAAAACTGCGACTGTCAACTGTCAGCTTCTTTATGGCCCTACAAAACTGGCTTTATAGGTTTCAATTAATTCATTATTGCTGAAAACTCCAAACTCAACCTCGGTTTTGTCACTCGTAACTTCGCTTTTAGGCAAGAAAAGAATAAATGTTGATTCGTACATATCCTGATCTTTCAAAATTATCGTGTTTCCGGCCATTTGAATTTTGCCATCATGAGAGATAACACGCAATTCAAGCGGAAGTTCGTCGTGTGTTTTATTTACTATTTTAATGTTGTAAACGTTCGATAAAGTTGTGTCCTGCTCCTGGTAAAGTAAACCCGGCGAGCGTAAAATAGTCGTTTCCAGTACCGGTCTCGAAAACAGTGTGTAAACAAAAAATGAGAAAATAAATAGCAGCACAACCGAATAGGCCCGGTTACGTGCATTCCATATTGAATTTTGCTGACCTTTTATTTGCGCTTCAGAAGCGTAACGAATTAAACCCGGCGGTTTTCCGGTAACATGCATAATTTTGTTACACTGATCGATACAGGCTGTGCAGTTAATACATTCCAGCTGCGAGCCGTTGCGGATATCGATACCCGTTGGGCACACCGAAATACACTGTTTACAATCGGTACAATCACCATCGCCCTGCCCGCCACGAGGTTCGCCCCGCACATAATCGTAAGTAACAGCTATTGATTTCGAGTCGAGCAAAACACCCTGCATACGTCCGTAAGGACAAACCATAGTGCAAATTTGCTCACGGAAAAACGAATACACCCAATAAAAGAATGCCGAAACCAGCAGCATAACCAAAAAACCAGAAATGTTTTGACTGATCGGTTCCCGTATCATTTCAAGCCAACGATCGCTGCCAATAAACCACATCAGAAAAACATTGGTCATGGCAACCGAGATAAGCATGAAAATACCGTGTTTCAGCGTTTTCTTAACAATTTTTTTTGTGGTCCACGGACTGTTGTCGAGTTTATGACGCTCGCGGTAATCGCCTTCAATCAGGTATTCGATTTTGCGAAACACCATTTCCAGAAATATGGTTTGCGGGCAAGTCCAACCGCACCACAGCCGGCCAAAAGTTACCGTAAACAACACTACAAAAAGAACAAACGAGAGCATTAAAAGTGCCAGGATAAAGGTATCCTGTGCCCAAAAAATGGCTCCGAAAATGATAAATTTCCGGTGGGCAATATCAAGTAAAATCAGTGGATTGCCGTTTACCCGAATAAATGGTACTCCAACCCAGAACAACAATAAAATGTAGCTAACGATGGTTCGGCGGTTAAACCATTTTCCCGAAGGCTTTTTGGCATATATCCATTTTCGTCCGCCCCGCTCGTTCCAGTTTATGGGGTAGTCTCTGAAGTCGAGTTTTTGATTTGCCATATGTTCAATTTGCAGATAAAAAAGATGGGAAACACTGTTCCCCACCATTTTTCGAGGTATTTATTTTCTATTCACATTTTTCTCCTTGCGGCTCCTTGGCATTGGCCGGATTTGTTCCTCTAAGAGTCATTATATAACTGGCCACTTTTTGGATTTTCTCGTCGCTCATTTGCGTTTTATAAGCGGTCATTCCTTTTGCCGGCACACCTTCTTTTATGGTATGAAACGCGCTTTCGAAATCGCATCCGTGCAGCGTGTAATCATCCGTTAGGTTGGGGCCGATCGCATTTCCTTCACCATTCATTCCGTGGCAGGCCATACAGGCCAAATCGGTGTAAATTTGCTTTCCTTCAGCAATCGATTCTTCATCGGTAAAAGCCACAAGATCTTCAGCAGAGATTGACGCAATTTGGTATTTTTCGTCGTGCTTCATTGATTTGTGCGCATATTCTTCATCCTGCAGGTTGCCTTCTTTTAACCAGAAATAGTAAGCTCCGTAAATAATCGACCAGCCGATGGTAATGTAGAATAACATCATTATCCATCGTGGCGGCGGATTATCCAACTCCTTAATCCCGTCGTAATCGTGATCCATCAGGTGCTCATCCTGCTCCAATATTTGTTTATTTTTATCTGACATAGCTGTATTTTTTAAGAATTGATATCGCGAGAATCGCCATCTGTTAGAATAGAGTTCTTTATATCTTCCATTTCCTGGTTTGGAATGCGCATGGTTCGAATAAAGATTACGATAAAGAGCAATACAAAAATGAGTAATCCGACGATGTAAAAAATCTGGATTCCTTCGATACTTGTTAATAGATTACTTACGATCTTCATTTTACTTGTTTTGCAGAGTTGTTAATACGTAGCTTGTAAGCTGTGTAATCTGTTTTTCGGAAAATTGCGTTTTATAAGGCACCATTCCCTTAGCTACATTTCCTTCTGAAATTGAATGGAACACTTCCTCAGGAGAGTTGCCGTGCAGCCACTCATCATCAACAAGGCTTGGGAATGTTGCGACTCCCTTTCCTTCCGGGCCGTGACAAACTACGCAGGTTGTCTGGAACATTTTCTCGCCGGCAGCCAGATCTTCAGCACTTGTTAAAAGCTTAACTTCTTTTTGATCGGTAGCCTCAGTGAATGATTCAGAATGTAATTCTACCTGGGCTACTTCCGGCTGCTCCGAAATGTCTTTTCCCAGTTTGTGCATGTAGGCGATCATTGCCACGATTTGTTTTTTCGCATCAGTTTCAATACCCGAAGCTTTTAGGTCGGCAACAATACCTTCGGCTTGTGCCAGGTAATCGTCAACAGCTTTTTCGTCGTATCCTTCGGGGTAAGGAACGCCAAGTGTTTGCATGGCCCTGATCTTTTTCGGTGTTTGCGAAAGATCGGTATTTTTAACCGCCAGCCACGCATAATTCGGCATTATCGACTGTTCGTTCATCTTTTGCGGATCCATAAAATGGTTGTAGTGCCATGCCGCATTTTTGTACATCGGGCCGCCAACCACTCCGGCGCGCGCCAAATCGGGACCGGTACGTTTCGATCCCCACTGGAACGGATAGTCGTAAACGAATTCTCCGATTTTTGAGTACTCGCCGTAACGATCGGTTTCCCAACGGAACGGGCGAACCATTTGCGAGTGACACACATAACAACCTTCTTTTACATAAAGGTCGCGGCCTTCGAGTTCAAGCGGTGTATATGGTTTTACCGATTCGATGGTTGGTACGTTCGATTTTATAAATATCATCGGGATGATCTCAACAGCTCCACCAATAGCCAGTGCAATAAATACGAGGATAGAGAAACGAACACCTTTTCTTTCCATCCAACGGTGTACGGTTTCTTTCATCGGGTTGCGGGCTCCGGCCAATACAAGGGCAGGTGCTTCGGCAGCTTCGTCGTTAACAAAACTTCCGGCAGCCATTGTTTTTGCCAGGTTGTAAACCATAATAAGGAATCCAACCAGGAAGAGAATTCCGGCAAAAATACGAGCTACGTACATCGGAATCAGCTGGGTTACTGTTTCCAGGAAGTTCGGGTACTGAAGGAAACCTTCCTCGGTGAAGTTTCTCCACATTAACCATTGTGTTACGGCAGCCCAATAAAGCGGGATGGCATAAACCAAAATGGCCAGTGTTGACAACCAAAAGTGTGTATTGGCTAATTTCTCGGAGAATAGTTTTGTTTTAAACAGTTTTGGTACCAGCCAGTAAAGCATACCAAATACAAGACCGCCGTTCCAGCCCATACCTCCAATGTGTACGTGAGCGATGGTCCAGTCGGTAAAGTGGGTAATTTGGTTTACTGATTTCAGCGACATCATCGGCCCTTCGAAAGTTGACATACCGTAAGCCGTTACGGCCACAACCATAAACTTAAGTGCGGCACTATCGCGAACACGATCCCAGGCGCCACGCAGGGTGAGCAAACCGTTTATCATACCACCCCAGCTTGGGGCAATAAGCATTATCGAGAACGTGGTTCCCAAAGCCTGAGCCCAGTTTGGCAAAGCCTGGTATAACAAGTGGTGTGGCCCTGCCCACATGTACAAAAATATAAGCGACCAAAAGTGAATAATCGACAGTTTGTACGAATAAATCGGGCGGTTAGCTGCTTTTGGCAGGTAGTAGTACATTAAACCAAGGAACGGTGTTGTTAGGAAAAATGCTACAGCATTGTGACCGTACCACCATTGTACCACCGCATCTTGCGCACCGGCATAAATGGAGTAACTTTTAAACAGCGAGATAGGCAGTTCAAAAGAGTTTACCACGTGCAACATGGCCACGCCAAGAAAAGTTGCCAGGTACCACCAAATGGCTGCATAAATGTGCTGAACCCGGCGAACAACAATTGTCCCGATCATGTTCCAACCAAAAACTACCCAAATTAGGGTAATCAAAATATCAATTGGCCATTCCAGTTCGGCATATTCTTTCGAGGTGGTAAATCCGGCCAGCAGCGTAACGGCTGCCAGTACAATAATGAGTTGCCAGCCCCAAAAGTGTATCTTACTTAAGGTATCGCTAAACATCCGGGTTTTTAGCAATTTCTGCATCGAGTAATACACTCCGGCAAAAATGGCATTTCCCACAAATGCAAAAATTATGGCATTGGTATGCAGTGGCCTCACCCTGCCAAAAGTGGTATATTCCAGACCAAAGTTGAATATAGGAAAGGCCAGCTGTGCCGCAGCAAGGATGCCCACCAGTACGCCAACAACACCCCAAACCAGTGTAGCCAGTATAAACAACTTAACTATTTTGTTGTCGTAATTAAATTTTTGATTTTCCATGAGTTGGATAATTATTTTTTATTATTCTTTTTTTCTTCATTGATTTCAGATTCCGATTCCACATCGTCGTCGTCAAAAAGCATCCGCATCGATGGAGTTTCGTTATCATCATACTGCCCCGATCGGACCGACCAGATAAAAGCGCCCAAAAAAATGAGTGCCACCAGTAAACTTACTCCTATAAGCAGATAAAAAATGTTCATCTTATTAAAACTGTTCTTTTTCAAACGTATAAGATGGAACTACCATGATTTCAATTCTATGTATAAATGATAAAAGTTTTATCATGGTCGTTTCATTTATTCCTCTTTGCCGGCCCGGCTAATTTTAAAAATCTGAAATACAACATAGCCAATGGTTCCCCAGGCACCTAAAACAGCTGCCAGGTACGATAGCAAAAGCCAGGTTTGTATATTTTCGTTGGTCGACCAAAGTATCTCTTCTTTAATAAGTACCGGAGTCGGTTTTGGCTGTCCTACTTTTGATGCGTCAAGCACCACATCTTCGGTAATGAATCCCTCGCCTAAGTCAACAACCAGTGTTACCATTCCCTGTTCGTCACCAATCAGGCTTTCCGGAATGGCATATTCCGCACGGCCTTCTTTGTTGGTAAGAACTTCTCCGATTGGGAGTGTTCCAAAGGCTTTTTGTGCACCAATTGAAATTGGGGTTTCAGCAAGAGCAACATAAACACTATCCTTGTTCTGATACTCGGCAAAAACTTCAACAATACGCTCGGCCTCGTTTACCGATGCCAGTACTTTTGCTTTTTTCGGCGGTTCTTCCACCAATAACGGTTCGGTATCGGGGCTGTAATTACGAATGTAATTTACCAAACGCCAGCGGTCGTCATCCGAAATGGTGGTTTCGAATTGTGGCATACCGCCGCGCCCGTGTGTAATTTTATAAAACAACTCGCCCTCGCTGTTGGCCTGCATAATGTCGCTGCTTACATCGGGTGGGGGAGGAATCAATGGTAAACCGTTGTTTTTCCCCGGATCACCGTGGCACGATTTACAATTGAGCAGGTAAAGGTCTTTACCCTTTTTTACATTCGCAAGATTATATTCTGACGGGTTCTCAATATTTTTCTGATCTTCAGGAACCAACCATTCCTGTGCCATTCCCTGCTGGGCAAGAAAAACTAACGCTACAAATAATAGTTTGATCTTCATGTTTTTTATTTTTTCGGTTCAGCAAGAATTTCTTTGTCAATACCTTTTTCCTCGGCGTACTCCCAAATGGTAATAACCGGGAACATTTTGGCCAGCACAGTAATAATAAGCAGCGCGGCCATGAAAGAGAAAATGGTGATCATGATCTCGATACTGGTTGGCGAATAATGTTTAAAATAGTCGGGCACATTCTGCACAGGCAAAAACGGGTGCTCCAGCGTTGGCACAACAATAATATATCGTTTTAACCACGAGGCTATAAGCACAAAAACCGAAATAATCGTTAGCGGCAAAGGTTTTCTGAAAAACCGGAAAAGCATCAAAAGTATGGGAAGAATTAATCCCAGCATTTGTGCCGACCAGAACATCGGAGCATAGCTTCCGGTAAACAGAGTACGCAGGTGAATACCTTCTGCGGTTTTCATTTTGTAGGCCGGAACCCAAAATTCGTTGATGTTGAAGTAGAGGTAAACCAGGCAAACAAAAACCAGTAATTTCCCCATGTAATCGAAGTGCAGGTCTTCAAAATATTCGCCTAAACGGTAACGAACTCGGTAGGCAAACATTAATATAACCACAGCGGCAGCACCGGCCACAAACGCACCGGCCACAAAGTAGGGCCCAAAAATGGTAGTATCCCAACCCGAGCGTAGTGTGGCGGCAAATAACCACGATGTTACGGTGTGGATAGATAAACCAACCGGAAGAATAAGTATCATAAGCACGCGCATGGAGTGTGCCACGAGCTTGTATTGTTTATCATTTCCTTTCCAGCCTAAAGCGAGTATTTTATACAACTGCATTTTCCATTTTGGAATATCGTCGCCGCCACGGTCGCGCAAAAGGGCAAGGTCGGGGATGAGTGGTATATAATATAACAATACCGAAATGGTTAAATAGGTGGTTACAACAGTAACATCCCATATAATTGGCGATGCAAAACGTCCGTGCAAGAATACGTTGAGAAAACGATCGGGGCGCCCCATGTCCATTACAATAATAATTCCGGCCAGTGCCACTGCAGCAATTGCAATCTGTTCGGCAACACGTGAAATAGGTTTCGACCAGCTAATTTTTAGCAGCTGTAACGACGAGCTGATTAAAAATCCGATCAAACTAACAGCCACAAAAAATACAAAGTTGGCAATGTACATTCCCCACGACACGTAATCGCGCATTCCGGTTACTCCCAGTCCGTCGCGAATTTGTATAAACCAACCCCACAAACCAACCGCGGCAAACATAACAAGTATGAAATACCAAAAACGGGTGAGCTCATCGCGTTTTACAATCGAGCGGGTGAGATCGAAAGTTATCTTATCCAATAATTTCCGGGATTCTTCCGGCGATTTTGTTTTTTCCATCGTTTAAAGTTTAGTCTGTTATGAGTGGTGATCTTCAATTTCGCCCTGAAATGGGAAAGCCCTGTCTTTTGGCGGCAGGTAATAAACACGCGGTTTGGTTCCCAGTTCTTCCATTAAAGTATAAGCAGCGTTATCTTTAATCAATTTGCTGAAACTGGTAGTTTCGTGCGTGGTTCCGTTTGTAACCGCATCTTCGTTTTGGTCGCCAAACCAGTAAACTCCGTTGGGGCACGACGAAACACATGTTGGTAGTTTACCGTCGCGTAAACGGTCGGCGCTAAACAAACATTTCGAAATGGTACCTTTTTTCTGCGGAACGTTAGCCTCGATATTGTAGGTAACGCCTTCGTATTTTTCGGCATCGCGTGGCTCAAACCAGTTGAAAACCCTTGCTGAATAAGGACAGGCAGCAATACAGAAACGACAACCAATGCAGCGTTCATTGTCAATAAGAACAATGCCGTCTTCGCGTTTAAACGTAGCGTTTACCGGGCATACCTTTGTACATGGCGGGTTATCGCAATGCTGACATGGTTTTGGCATGTAATACGGAGCTGTGTGCTCGGCATCCTGCATTTGCAACACATTAATATGGTGTTGTTCCGGACGCAGCTGGTGGTGTTTCTGGCAACCTTTCATACACTCGCGTGCATTCCGGCATTTCGATAAATCGATTACCATCACAAATTTACGGCCCGGCAAGCCTTTTCTTCCCCGTTTTTGATTTTCGGTAAGACTTGGCATATCAGCAGGTTTTAGCTGTGCTTTGTTTACTTCAACAAGTTCTCCACTCGATGTAAGCAGCTTAATTGTATCTCCCGAGGCGGTCTCCACCTGGTTACATGAACTTAAAAGACTGGAGCCTCCTACTAGTCCGGCTGCACCAACTGATACACCCAACTTTTTCACGAAACTTCTGCGTGATTTATTTTCCATAAACAGACATTTTTTTAGAACTATAGTGCTGAAATCAATACTTTTTTCAGCTGAATTTAGTTTCTCAACCTTACGAATTTATAAAATAAGCGCAAAGCGGCAAACTAATCCGGTCCTCTCAATAATAAAAGACTAAATTGACTTTAAATGTTATAAGTGAGTAAGTTACAGTGTTTTTGTGTATTTGTAAAATTTTATTTTTGGTATAATAACTTGATATCTGATGAGATAGGTTTTAGGGTTGAAAAAAATATTTTTTTCGGGTGAACAAATGCATTTTCGTGTTGTTTATAAAGGATTTTTTTGAAGACCTGAACGATGCATAAGTGTGACTAAGGTTACATAAAAATATGCTGTAAAACATATTCTAAATAAACCTTCATTGCCTTGCGCATGGCATAAAGATACAGGATTCTCTGAAAATTCAGGCCTCAAATATCCTGTATTTTCAGCGAAAATATTGCACGCAAGAAGTCAATTTGTAAAAAATCAAAAGAAACTTATTCTTTACATAAACATTATCAGTCTTTTGTGGTTTTAAGATATGAAATCAGGTAAAAAGGTATTATTGTATTTCGCCGGAATCGTGAAAATGATAAAACTTAAAACCTGTTATAACGTACTATTCATTTAAAAACTAAAATAAACCTTGCCGTATTGGTCTGGCTTCTATGAAAAAAACTGTAAATTATATTACAACGTTTCTTGCAGGTATCATTCTGCTACTTGCCAATGTTTCAAATGCTCAAAGCGTAATCAATCCTGCCGCTACCGACGATGATGTTGAAATCGGGGTGGTGGAACATCTTGACGATTATTTGCCCGACAGTATTTCGCTGATAAATGAAGCCGGCGAGCAGGTTTGGTTATCAGATTTAATTGATAAGCCAACAATATTGAATTTTGTTTACTATCGCTGTCCCGGAATTTGCAGCCCGCTAATGGAAGCTGTTGCCGGTGTGATGGACAAATCGGATCTTGTTCCCGGAGAGGATTACCAGGTATTAACCATTAGTTTTGATCCCAGTGAAACAATTGATTTGGGAATCAGGAAAAAAACAAATTACCTGCAGCTGATGAATAATGCCGACAAGGTGGAAGAAGCCAAAACCGGTTGGTTATTTTTTGTTTCCGACAGTGCAAGTATAATAAGGGCAACCTCGGCAACAGGTTTTAAATACAAAAAAACAGGTAACGATTTTCTGCATGCCGCATCGTTAATCGTTGTAAGCCCCGATGAAAAAATTACCCGATATTTAAATGGACTGTACTTTTTGCCTTTTGAATGGAAAATGGCCATTGTAGAAGCCTCGAAAGGCCAGTCGGGACCAACACTGAACAAAGTATTGCGTTTTTGTTATTCCTACGATCCGCAAGGACAAACATATGTATTAAATGTAACTAAAGTAAGCGGAACCATAATTATGTTTTTCGCGCTGGTTTTACTGCTGTACCTGGTATTAAAACCAAAGAAAAAAGTAAATTAAACTAAACTTTATGCATACAACAAATGCTGTTAATGGAGCAAACTACTTAACCTATCAGGGAAAATACAAAGGTTTGCTCGGATGGATTTTTTCCACTGACCATAAACGTATTGGTCTTCTTTATCTGTATTCGATAGCTACCATGTTTGCAACCGGTGTTTTGTTGGGGCTTGCCATGAAATTTGAACTGCTGGCTCCCGGTAAAACCATTATGGATGCACAAACCTATAACGCTACGTTTACCGTTCATGGTGTTATAATGATTTTTATGGTGGTGGTGCCCGGTTTACCCGCGGTTTTCGGAAACCTGATGTTGCCCATAATGATTGGCGCAAAAGATGTGGCTTTCCCAAAACTCAACCTGCTTTCGTGGTGGTTGTACGTTACCGGAGTGGTTTTGGTACTTTGTGCCCTGCTGTTCGGATCGGGAACTCCCGACACCGGCTGGACCTTTTACGCACCCTACAGTTTTAAAAGCGGAACCAACCTGCTGCCTGCCATATTCGGGGCATTTGTGTTAGGTTTTTCATCCATTCTTACCGGTTTGAACTTTTTGGTGACCATTCACCGTTTGCGTTGTCCCGGCATGAAATGGTCGAAACTTCCGTTATTCGTTTGGACCTTGTACGGAACCGCCTGGATTCAGTTACTGGCAACGCCGGTTGTGGGTATTACCCTGGTGTTGGTAGCCCTCGAACGAGTGTTCGGAGTAGGCATTTTTGATCCGGCTTTGGGCGGCGATCCTGTTCTGTATCAACACCTGTTCTGGATTTATTCGCACCCGGCAGTTTATATTATGATTCTGCCTGCTATGGGAGCCATTTCAGAGATTATTCCAACTTTCTCGCAAAAACATATTTTTGGATATAAAGCAATTATCGCGTCAACAATGGCCATTGCTTTTGTGGGCTACCTGGTTTGGGGGCACCACATGTTTACGGCCGGAATGAGCGGTACTGCACAATATTATTTTTCACTCCTCACATTTATAGTTGCCATACCAAGTGCAATTAAAGTTTTTAACTGGATATCGACGATGTATAAGGGATCGATCAATATCCAAACGCCCTTTTACTGGGCAGTGTCATTTATTTTTGTGTTTATGGTTGGTGGTTTAAGCGGCCTGGTTTTGGGGGCACTGGCTACCGATATTTATGTGCACGACACTGCCTTTGTTGTTGCCCATTTCCATTACATTGTTTTTGGCGGTACCGGCTTTGCCTTTTTTGCGGCAATGCACTACTGGTTCCCAAAAATATTTGGAAGAATGTATGATAAGGCCTGGGCCAATATTGGCTGGCTGGTTTTCTTTATTGGTTTTCTGGCGTTGTATTCGCCCATGTTCTATCTCGGAATGATGGGAATGCCAAGGCGTTATTACGACTACCTGGAAGAGTTCCATGGAGGAAATATCCTGAGCACGCTGGGCTCGTGGGTATTGGTAACCGGTTTTATCATCATTGTTGTAAACCTGGTTCGTTCGGCACGAAAAGGAGCACCTGCAGAGGTGAATCCGTGGCACAGTAAAACACTGGAATGGACAGTTCCATCGCCGCCGCCTGTATTGAATTTCGATAAAGAACCGGTATTAGGAGAAAAAGACGGACCTTATAACTATGAATAATATGGCTGAACATCAACATGCACATGTAGAGCACCCCGACATGTACGATCCAGAATCGTCGAAAATCGGAATGTGGCTGTTTATTTTTACAGAACTACTGTTGTTTGGCGGCCTGTTTATCGTTTATTCGGTTTATCGGTACATGAATCCCGACGCCTTTCACCTGGCAGCTGAAGAACTAAACACCTTTATTGGCGCGTTTAACACCGTTATTCTTCTGGTAAGTAGTATGACGATTGCCATGTCGACCACCGCTTTGCAGAAAGGACACAAAAAAGTGGCCATTGCACTGGTAGTAATAACTTTTATTATCGGCATTGGCTTTTTGGTGAATAAGTACTTTGAGTGGGGCATAAAATTCTCGCACGGAATATGGCCGGGATCAGAACAAATGCTGAATGAAATGAGCCAGGGCGAAATCCTTTTCTTTGGTTTGTACTTTGTAATGACCGGATTGCATGCACTGCACATTATTGTGGGCCTCATAATTATGGGATTTGCCATTAAAGGTGTTGCCAACGGAAAAGTAAATGCCAAACGCCCGTCGTTACTCGATAACTGCGGCTTGTACTGGCACCTTGTCGATTTGATTTGGATTTTCCTGTTCCCGCTATTTTATCTCATCCATTAAAACTAACACTATGTCAGAAGATAAACATCATCATATCGTTCCGTACCGTTTATACGTAATTGTACTGGTTGCATTGCTGGTACTTACTTTTGCGTCGATAGGAATTACCTCGATAGAACTGGGCGAATTTACCGTTGCCGCAGCCTTGTTGTTTGCTGTTGTAAAATCAGTTCTGGTGTTAACTTATTTTATGCACCTGAAATACGACAAACCATACATAAAACTTATGGTGGCCTTTGTATTTGCCATTTTTGTGGTTGTGATTGTGATAACCTTTTTAGATTACCTCTATAGAGTATAACTATGTATAGCTCAGAAATAACCAAAGCCTCAAATTTTGTTCAGGGTGTCGACACTGCATTTCTTGTCATAATGGGCATATCGTTTTTGTTCCTTATCGGGCTAACGGTAGTAATGCTTGTCTTCATTTTTAAGTACAATAAGAAAAAGAATCCAAAAGCAACCCAGATTGAAGGAAGTACAAAACTCGAAATCATTTGGACCGTTATTCCTTTTCTTATTACCATGCTGATGTTTTACTACGGCTGGGCAGGGTGGAAGCCCATGCAGCGTGCGCCAAAAGACGCGATGGAAATTACGGCTTACGGACGAATGTGGAACTTTAGTTTTGAATATGAAAACGGTCGACGTACCGATACACTTTTTCTGCCAAAAGACCAGCCGGTAAAATTAAACCTGGTGGCCATGGATGTGCTGCATAGTCTTTACATTCCGGCGTTTCGTGTAAAGCAGGATATGGTACCCGGAAAGAAGGATAACTTTATGTGGTTTGAGCCGCAAAAAGTGGGTACGTACGAGTTGTATTGTGCCGAGTATTGCGGATTGCAACACTCCTACATGTACACTTATGTGGAGGTGATGGAAGATTCGGCATTCCAAACGTGGATAGCCGATACAACAAATGTTGCAGCCACGGCAGCCGCGATAGATTCGCCGGCGGCAACGGGTAAACGAATTATGCAGAATATTGGCTGTTTTGCCTGCCACACGCTGGATGGAACCAAACTGGTTGGCCCAAGTTTTAAAGGTATTTGGGGCGCCGAACATACAGTCCAAACCGGGCGCGAAACACGTCAGGTTACGGTGGACGAAGATTACATTCGGAAATCGATTTACGAACCTAATGCCGATGTTGTGGACGGATACAATAAAGGATTAATGGTAACGTACGAAGGACAGCTTTCGGACGACGATATTGATAATATTATTGAGTACCTGAAAACATTGAAGTAGATTTTATAAGGCAAAAGGCAAAAGTAGAAAGGCAAAAAGAAAAAAGTAGGCAGTAGGCAAAGAGTCATCCTGAGCGTACTTGTCCCGATCAGAGCATCGGGAGTCGAAGGATGGACTGGGAAGAATAGTAAAAAAGTGATTGAGTGAATGAGGAGGGAAAAAGAAGATTGCAGAATGAAGATTAACGATTTAAGATTTCAGGATTAGTAGGCAGTAGACAAAAGCATTAGGCAAAATACTAATGTGTCCGATGTGCCTAATGTGGTTCGAAAATCTTTGAGTTTATGTGGTTCAAATAATAATGAAACAGCAGCTAAGAATAATATACGAATTGGGCAAAGTGCGAATTTCGCTACCCATTGCTTTATCGGCACTAACCGGTTATGTGCTTTTTACGCACAATGTTGATGCACAGGGCTGGTGGTTGTTGCTGGGCGTATTTTTTATGGCTTGCAGTTCGAGTGTTCTCAACCACTGGCAGGAACGCGATATTGATGCACAAATGCCACGCACAAAAGACCGGCCGTTACCAAGCGGAAAAATCAGCCCCCAAAATGCATTGTTGGTAGCCATTGCTTTTGCGCTTGTTGGTTCAATCGTTCTTATTCTTAGTAATCCGCCAATGGCGTTGGTTTTAAGCTGGCTTACACTTTTCTTTTACAACGGCGTTTACACACCACTAAAAAAAGTATCGGCTTTTGCCGTAATTCCCGGATCGATGGTTGGCGCAATTCCTCCTATGATCGGTTGGGCCGGAGCAGGTGGAAGTCTTTCCTCTGAAATAATATTATTGGTAGCAGCCTTCTTTTTTATCGGGCAAATTCCACATTTCTGGTTGCTGCTGCTGATGTTTGGCGAGCAATATAAACTGGCAAAAATGCCCAGCCTGAACCAGCTTTTTTCCGAAGTACAAATAAAACGGGTAACCTACACCTGGATTCTCACAACAATAGCATCCGCATTCCTGGTTATCTTTTTTGTTATTGGCAACAAACTCATCATGTTCTTGCTAATGTTTTATATCTTTTACCTGCTGTCGTCGCTCACCATGGCAGTATTTGTTCAGGACGAGTTTAAAGTACGCCCCTCATTCTACAAACTCAACTTCCTCTACCTTTTTATGATGATCTTTTTAATTGTTGACAGTTTGGTTCATACATAAGGTGGTGTAATCCTACTGTGCCGTTTATTTTAACTACATTTGTAAGCACATATTAAAAGTATTGAATGACGTTTGAAGAACTTGGCATTAATTACGATTTATTAGATGCCATAGAATACATGGGATTTAAAAATGCTACTCCGATTCAGGAGCAGGCAATTCCCATTATATTGGAAGGTAGCGACCTTATTGCCTGTGCCCAAACCGGAACAGGAAAAACCGCAGCTTTTTTGCTCCCTATTCTTGATTTAATTGCCGATTTGCCCGGCGGAGAAACCTCAACACTGATTATTGTACCAACGCGCGAGCTGGCCATGCAAATCGATCAGCAGGTGCAGGGAATTGGCTATACCATGGGCATCCATTCTATAGCCTTGTACGGCGGTGGCGATGGAGACGAATGGGGCCAACAAAAACGAGCATTGACCAAAGGAGCCGACATTATTATTGCTACTCCCGGAAAATTGATCTCGCACCTGAACCTTGGGTACGTAAAATTTGATAAGATCGAATTTCTGATTCTCGATGAGGCCGACCGGATGCTGGATATTGGTTTTTACGAAGACATTACGAAGATTATTTCATACCTGCCAAAAGAGCGCCAAACGCTGATGTTCAGTGCAACCATGGCACCGAAGATCAGGAAGCTGGCTTCGGAGATCCTGAATAATCCAAAGGAGATAAACATTGCCATGTCGAAACCGGCAGAAGGCGTGTTACAGGCCGCGTACCTTATTTACGATAAACAAAAGGGCGATTTGGTGGCGCACCTCATTTCGGAGAACCCGGATTACAGCAGTGTTATCATTTTCTGCTCAACCAAGCGTGTAACCAACGAATTGGCAAAAAGGCTAAAAAAGAAAGGTTTTGATGCCGAAGCTATTTCCTCGGATCTTGAACAGCGTGAGCGCGAAAATGTACTGAACGGATTCCGATCCAGACGGATTCGAATTTTGGTGGCTACCGATGTAATGAGCCGTGGTATTGATATTAAAGATATTAACCTGGTGATCAACTACGATGTGCCGGGCGATGCCGAAGATTACGTGCACCGCGTTGGACGAACTGCGCGTGCCGATTCAACAGGTGTGGCACTTACCTTGGTGAACGAAGACGATATGTACAAGTTCCATCGTATTGAGGAGCTGATCGAGCGCGAAGTATTTAAAATTCCGCTACCCGAGCAGTTTGGCGAAGGCCCGGCATGGCGAACTCCTTCGAAAGGGAAAAAGCACGGGCACGGGAAATTTCATAAATACAAAAAAGGCAACAGCCAGCACAAACACCGTCAGTCGTACCAGAAAAAAAAGAAACAATGAATTGGAAAGGATTGGCCACTTTCATTTTAGTTGTAGTCTCATTTAGCTTGTTTGCACAGGAAAATCCTTTAAGCCGTTTTGAAGATATAATTGGAAAGTGGGAAGGTACCGGCGAGGGTTTTGGAAATGCCAAATCAAAAATTACAGCCGATTATTCGTGGCTGATGAACAAACAATACATCGAAGTAAAACACCATTCGGAGTTTGAACCAACAGCACAAAATGCAGATGGTGAAGTGCACGACGACAAAGGAATTATAAGTTTCGACCGTGCCCGAGAAATGGTACTATTTCGTCAGTATCACAACGAAGGTTATTTTACTGAATATGCTTTGAATGATTCCATCTCAACACCAAAACATCTTGTTTTTGAAACCGAACGGATTGAAAACTTTGTTCCGGGAGGCCGGGCGCGTTTTACCATAAATATTATTGCCGATAACGAAATTGAAACCGTTTTCGATGTTGGTTTCCCGGAAAGGGAAATGGCTTGTTTTGGCACCAACCGAATGAAAAAACAATAAAAGTTTTGAACACTGATAAGACTGATTTAGCTGATTCTCGCTGGAAGACGAGTTTAAACACAAAGACGCAAAGACACAAAGCTGTTTTCAACCACATTAGACACATAGAACACATTACTTTTGCCGACTGTTTTTTGCTTACTGCCTACTCATTCTGAAATCAAAAATCGTTAATCATCATTTGAAATTCTTTTCGCTGTTGGTTTCCAGGAAAGGGAAATGGCTTGTTTTGGCACCAACCGAATGAAAAAACAATAAAAGTTTTGAACACTGATAAGACTGATTTAGCTGATTCTCGCTGAAAAGAAGAGTTAAATCACAAAGATCCTAAAGCACAATTTTTTTTGAACCACATAGATCACATAAGACACATTAGAATTTTGGCGACTGTTTTTAGCCTATTGCCTATTCATTCTGAAATCAAAATTCATAATTCTTTTTGATGTAGGTTTTTCCATGACGCCAGATGTATTGTTTCAGCAGGAACCATTTAAAAAGGCAATAAAAAAATCCACCGGCTTTCACCGGCGGATTCTTTGCTCTCATTTTCCCTCGCACCTATACCGATGAGCAATTGAATTAAGCCTTAACATCGTTTCACTCTTTAACGCTTTTCAATTGTCTATCGGCATAAACCATTGTAATTCTAAAGTTTCGCTTAAAGCTCACTTTAAAAACAATTGGTACTACTTACTTTTTCTGATTGTTACCTTAATAATTTTATCTACGTCAGGATACATAAAGCCATCGTCGAGCAAACGAACTACGCCGCCTTCATCTTCATCCATCGATTTTGTTCCCGGGTATTCGTTCACTTCGGTACCGGCATCCCACAGCATAATTTCGTCAGTTATATCCTGGGCGTCGTTTCCAAAGTTCAACTTAATACCACTGTCGCCAAAGGCAAAGAAAATATCGTTGGAGTTGCCCAACATACTGGCAATACTCAGGTATTGGTTCGGCTGGGCATCAATGCTAAAGGTGTATGTATCGCCTGGGAAAAGCGGACCTGCACTGTTTTTTCCGTCAGGAACAGCGTAAGCACCTGCGTGATATCCCATTCCAATCAGGCTGGCTGCCAGATCTCCCGGATTTCCGGTTTCTGCCAATAACTCCAAACCTTCGCCACGATCGGCTGTGTTGTTGGTGAAGATGGGCATTTCGTCTTTTGCGTGTACCGCCCAAAGAACGGGTGCCACAGGCGAAACATAACCGCTGTGCATTTCCAGGTATTCACCCAGCGGACCTGCATTTCCGGTTTCTGCCAAAGCTTCCAGTCCCATTCCGTAATCCAGTTCACCATTCATAAAAATCGGGTGCTGATCCATTGAATGAACCACCCAGGCAGTAGGTGAAAGTGGTGTCGCCGATCCGGGAAGCACATTGATCGTTAGTGTAAACATGCTTTCTCCGTTGTATTCAAGAAGCACCTGAATATTTTCTTCTGTGGTTGAAACCATGCCGACGGGATTACTTTCCACCTCATCGGTAGTCGATCCGTCAACCTCTGTTCCGGCATCCCATAAATAGATCATACTTGTAATGTCGCCCTCCAGTGCCGTTCCTCCGGGAAATAGTTCAATTCCATCGTCGCCCGGAGCATAAAACCAGTCGTTTGATGCGCCGTACATCGAGGCAAATGATAATTTGTGACTTGGTCCGGCATGAAAATGAACCGTAATGGTTTCGCCGGGATGTGCAGGAGGAGCTGCATCGCCGCCGGTTACGCCAAATTCGGCTCCTGCTTCAAAATAGTGGTAGGGTACAGAAACGTTTTCAACCGTTATCGTGTACATTTTTGCAGGAACCACATCGGGTAACATACCGCTTTTTGTTTCCGGTTCCATCATTTCGTCTTTCTCGCAACTTGTAAAAAGGAATACAGCCAAAGCTGCGACCATTGTAAATTTTAATGCTTTCATTTTTTTTTAGATTTTAATGTTAACTCACATCAAAATTCCGAAGAAAGTATCACAGCAAAGTCACAAGAAGCTCAAGCTTTTATAAACTTTTTAATGGTGTGGTAAAACTTTAAGATTACTGTACTTCGTTGCCAATGATAAATACAGGTTAAATAAAAGTTAGAAAGATTGCTTCGGTCACAAGCTCCCTCGCAATGACGATTAGTCGTAAAAATACCGGCAGCGGACATCAACGAAAGTGGTTCCGGCAGGATTTTCTCCTGTCCGCTGCCCTACACTCTTCCAGTTAGTATGTCATTGCAAACGAAGTGAAGCAATCTCTTTGTATGTATTTATTTTAGTCGGACAGCGGTGAAAAGATTTATTTCTTATCTGGATCAATCTGTGTTTTATGCCGAAAACGCCTTAGGCAGATCGAAAATAAATTTAGCTCCTTTTCCGTACTGGCTTTGCACCCGGATGTTTGAATGGTGCAGATCGATGATCTTTTTAACAATGGCCAGCCCGAGGCCGGTGCTGTTCTCGTCGTTACGTCCTTTAAAGTAACGCTGAAAAACGTTCGGCAGATCTTCTTGTTTAATCCCCGGTCCGGAATCAACAACGCGGACTTCCACTCTTTCAGGTTCTTTGGTGTCAATTTCAATGAGGATACTGTCGCCCTCGCGGCAGAATTTCATGGCATTATCGATGAGGTTTTGCAACACCCGGTTGATCAGCGAAATATCGGCCTCCACCACCGGAACATTTTTGGCAATTACCGTGTCGATATTAATACCTTTCTTTTGCGAGAGGATACGGTATTTATTCACGATGTCGTACACCAGCTCCGAAATGGAAAATGGCTCGGTGTGCAATTCAATCTGGTTGGTTTCCAGTTTCGATAATTGGAACAATTCCTCCACCAGTCGCTGCAAACGACCACAACTTTTAAAAATGATTTGATGGTACTTATTCCGTTCTTCATCCGAAATATTATCCTGTTTTAGTATCAGCGTTTCGGCATATCCCTGAATGGAAGCCACCGGCGTACGCAAATCGTGCGATACATTGCTGATCAACTCTCTCCGAAGGTTATCAACGCCTTCCAGTTCGCGGATGTTTTGTTCAATGGTGTCGGCCATTTGGTTAAAAACCAAAGCAATCCTGTCGAGTTCTCCTTCGCTTTTCACGTCGATACGCGATGCCAGGTTCCCGGTTTTAAATTCCTGAATTCCGTCGATGATCGGGTTTAGTTTTTTGGTAATACCCCAAATGGCGAGCAAACCCACCAGCGCCGAAATGATGAGGATAATAATAACCGAGCGGATGGACAATCCCAGAATATAACTGCCGATTACGGTTTGCGCCGCCGAAACATATTTCTGGCTGGCCAACACGATATAGATGTATCCTTTCAGTTCTCCGTCTTCGGTAATGGTGGCTGCCGAGAATGTTTTAAATTCGCCCGGATTGCGCGGATCGTCGCCGTAAATAATGCTGTGATCCGGGTCGGCAATAAATTCCCTGATCGGTTCCAGGTTTACGCTTTCTAGTTTTACCACTTTTTCAGGCGCTACGTAATTCAGGATCTTTCCGTCGGGATCGAGCAAATACACTTCAACGATGGGATTGATTACCATCATCGAGTGCATCAGGTCGGCAATAGCTTCGTCGCTGGCAATTTCGTCTTTCATTAGCGGTTGAATACTTTCAACGGTACTGGTAGCCAGTTCGCGGTTTAAGCGCTGGTTCACCTCTACCGAATATTTGGCCGACGATTGTACCGAAATGTACAGCGCGATGGCCGTAAACATAAAAAGCACCAGCAAAAATATGGCTGACACCTGCAGGTATAATCGGTTAAATATTTTAGTCTTCATCTTTTTTTGCTTTTAATTTTCTCTGAATTTGTATCCAACTCCCCAGGTGGTAAGTATATATTGTGGTTCGTTCATATTGGTTTCAATTTTCGAGCGCAGGCGGTTAATATGCGAGTTTACAGTATGCTCAAATCCTTCGAACTCGTAGCCCCAAATCTGGTTGAGCAGCTGCATGCGGGTGTAGGTTCTGCCTGGGTGCGATGCAAGGTGAATCAGCAGGTCGAATTCTTTTGGCGAAAGCTCAATCCGGGTTCCGTTTAATTCAACAATACGCATCCCTACATTGATGTACAGATCATCAAAACGAATTTCTTTTTCTTCCGTTTCACTACTCGTCTGTGCCGAATCGTAACGCCGGAGTACCGCTTTTATACGTGCCAGCAATTCGCGAATACCAAAAGGTTTCGAGATATAATCGTCGGCACCCATTTCAAGCCCGAGCACCTTGTCGATCTCTTCCGATTTCGATGTGAGCATTAAAATGGGGGTGTTTACCTTTTCCATTCGCAGGCGTTTACAAATCTCAAAACCGTCGAGCAGCGGAAGCCGGAGATCGAGCAAAATAAAGCGATACTGGTTGTTCAGCGCTTTCATTAATCCGTCTTTCCCGTCGAAAGCTTTGTCAACTTCCAGGTCCATATCGCTTAGATGAATGGCAACCAATTCGGAAATATCCTTGTCGTCTTCGATGATCAATGCCTTTTCCATGATAATGTTTTCTTTGTTGAACATCCGAAAGGTAGTTTGGGTTTATCACAGAAGTATCACAAAAGGGTAATTGTTGTGTCTCAGGGTGTTCTTTTTCAGGAAAATACGGTTTATTTCTGAACAGAGTGATGGGTTTAAGCGAGGTTGATAAGATAATTGCCCTGCACCTCCCGGCTTTTTATTATAATTATTATATTAATGCACTAAAGATTATAACCATTGATACACGCATTAAAACAGCAAGCAACAAATTTGGATAGAATAACCCTGAGGTTGACAATAATTTCGGTGTTAGGGGTTATGGTTGCTTTTGGTTGATGGGGAAGCAGTTAGCATTCGTATAATGAAAATCAGCATTCTGACTATATTATTGATTTTAATTTCCGGTTTTGTTTTAAAAGGACAAATCAGAGATGAAATAATATTGGCAGTGAATGAATATCCTGAATCATTATCAAACTGCGTTGACTTAGCAGAAAAAATTAGTCGTGATTTTGATTCTCCACAAGACCGAGCTTGTGCAATATATTTATGGATTGCGAATAATATTGGATACGACACAAAAGCATTTAAATCAAAAAAGAAACCTAAGGCCTATAGCTATCGGACACACAAACAAAAAATAAAGCGGGAGGAAAAATATAATAACAAAACAGTACAGAAGGTTTTTCATAAAAGAAAGGCAATTTGTGATGGGTATTCCAGATTGTTTAAAAAGCTCTGTGATTTGAATAACATTGAATGTGTTATGATTAGTGGAGCAGCTAAAACAAGATATTACGAGATAGGAAATTCTGGCGGAGAGAAGCACACCTGGAATGCTGTTAAAATAAATGATAAGTGGCAGCTTGTTGATGTAACCTGGGGTGCCGGATATGTTGATTTGGACGCCGGCACTTTTATTCATTCATTAAATACAACCTACCTGTTTACTGAGCCAGAACTATTTTTCTTAAATCATTATCCTTTCAATAATGACTGGTTATTTATTCAAAGAACAAAGCAAGATTTTGCAAACTTACCATTGTACTATTCAGCTTTTTTTAACTCAGAAATCAAAATATACTCTCCTGAGAATGGCGTTATACAAAAAGACAATAATGGTAAGATACAAATTGATTTAGACTGCAATACTGATAATCATTCTTTTTCTTATTGTTTTAAGGATCAACAATATTCAACAAGAATAGAGGCAGAGAAGAACGACCACATCATGACATTAAATATTCCTCTTGATGGAAGAAAGTCTGGGTATTTGACAATATTCTATAATCATAAAGCAATTGTAGTGTATAAGCTAAATATAAATTAAATATGTGTGGCAACACGTGGAATAAAGCATGGTTTGGATCGTACGCCCCAAAGCTTCAGGGCGGCAAGTCGAATCTCGTCCCAACCTCAGTTTCGGTCGGACTGTTCAGACTCTCGTCTGACCGCCACGACCTCATACCACCATCGTTCGCCAACATACTGATCAGTACTAAAATGAGAATTATTACCATCACAATATTAGCTGTACTTCTTTCAAGTTTGAACCTCAACGGACAAACCCGAAGTATTTACGGAAGAGTAATTTCTGAATATTTAGAACCACTTCCAGGAGTATATATTGAAAACTCTGACAATGTGCTCCTTGGGGAAACAGATATGCATGGTCAATTTAGAATTAGCATTCCACAAGAAACTGATAGTTTGCTGTTTCGCTTCGTAGGTATGGAGTGGACTGACATTAGACTGAAGAAAGATTGTGACACTGTTGAAGTTGTAATGATATACGATGGAACTTACAATTTTATGTCGTTTAAAAAAATAGATAGAATACGTAAGAAAAGATTTGATGAATTACTCAACATACATTCCGATGCTTTAGATAAAGGACTTTTTACAACTAAGACAATTTGTTATGAAAGAGAATTTGAACCTGATAAACCGAAACTGGATGCGGTAAGAAAAAAACTAAAAGAATTAAGTAAAACCAATAAAAGTGATTTTAAGGATTTAAGTATCGGTGATAGTGTGAAAATCCCATTTGGAATAGATTCATCAAAAAAAAGAGTAAGAACTACATATGCAACATGCAGGAATTGTACAGAAGAAGATTATGACTATTTAATTGAAGGGGAGATTATTAATAAACGGAGAAAAAAGTTAACTCTCGAAATTAAGATTACAGAAATGCAGCCTTATGGCTCGTTGGAATTTAGAGGAAAGATCTTAATTGTGGGCAGTGATTTTAAATATGAGATGAAATATTTTGAAGTGATAATTGATTGATAAAGGAATACGGTTGCTATATATATTGCATAGGACAGGCTGGGGTTTTAGCGGTCTAACAAGTCAGACCTTTCGCCCTCATTCCTGCGGGGCTGACACTTCCGATTGCATCGGGGGCGCGTGGCAACTTGAAGATGAGCGTTAGCAGCAAACATAAAATCGCATTTAATGAAAGTTACTTTACTATTAATCGGAATACTGTTTTATCTAAATTGTAATGCATGTAGATGCCCAAAAGAAGAACGGGACAGTACTGTTCATAGAGCGATTCTCAATTCAGACATAATATTTACCGGAGAATTAATCTCGTGCGAATAAAATGACCCATTTGTTTTAGCTTATCAGTTTAAAATCAATGAACTTTTTAAGGGTGACTACCAGCGAGATACAATTAATGGGTGTATAACAGGAATGTGCTCCGAAATTCCAAGAGAACCTGGACTTTGGATTGTTTACGCATCACAAATAAATGATTCAACAATTGAAATAAACAATTGTAGTCCGACAATTTCTCTGACAAAAACAAATATTTTAATTCCACCAACTTCAATATTTCCTGAGTTTAAAGACCAAACTTCAGATTCACTAAAAGTGAAGATTTATAAACTTGAAAGAAAAACTGATGGGTTAAATTATTGGTTGTCTGACTTAGAAAAACTTCGAAAATATAAGGGAGAACACAATATAATAATGGAAACAAGAAATGAAAACAGACAAATTTATTTGATAGCATTTCTTGTTTTGGTGAATATAGTTTTACTGTCAAAAGTATTAAAAAAAAGAAGAAAATAATTTAAACCGCTAACAAGTTGTAATAGGCAGGCGGGAGTAAGAGCAGTCTGGCAAGTCCGAACTCGTACCCGATCTCCTGCGTATCTGCCGGTCCCGATTGCGTCGGGAGCGCCCGGCAACTTGCAAGTGAACGATTCCCAATTCATTAATCGTCATTCATCATCTTTTTTTACTTCCTCATTCACTCAATAACTCATTTACTAATTCGCACAATTACTATTTTATCCTAAATCACTAAACCTTCCTTTGTCCTTTCCACTTTTTCCTTGTATTTTTGCCGCCCTAAAAATGTATAAATGAGCAGGGTAGTAGTAGGACTTTCCGGAGGTGTTGATTCGAGTGTGGCGGCCTGGCTGTTGAAAGAGCAGGGGCACGAGGTAATCGGTTTGTTTATGATTAACTACCGCGAACGCGAAGGTGTGCTTACCAGTTCGTGTACGTGGGAAGAAGATTCGCTGATTGCCAAAATGGTGGCCAAAAAGCTCAATATCCCATTTCATATTGTCGATTTGAGCGAGGATTACAAAAAACGCGTGGTGGATTATATGTTTGCCGAATACCAGGCCGGGCGCACGCCAAATCCCGATGTGCTGTGTAACCGCGAGATTAAATTCGACACTTTTATGGAAGAAGCCCTGAAGTTTGATGCCGATTTTGTGGCAACAGGGCATTACTGCCGCAAGTCGGAAGTAGAAGTGGATGGAGAAACCATTCATCAGCTTTTGGCCGGTAAAGATCCGAATAAAGACCAGAGTTATTTCCTGTGTCAGTTGAACCAGAAACAGCTGTCGAAAGCCATGTTTCCGGTGGGTGAGTTGTTAAAACCTAAGGTGCGCGATATTGCACGCCGGCAAAACCTGCCAACTGCCGAGCGTAAAGATTCGCAGGGTATTTGTTTTGTTGGGAAAGTTGATCTGCCTACCTTTTTGCAGCAGCAACTGGAACCGAAAGTGGGTAATGTTATTGAGATTCCGGCCAAATTCATGGAAAAGAAAAAGAATATTGAGGTTTCGGAAGAAAACTATAAAAAGCTGTGTTTTCAGTTTCCGTATAAACCGTGGAATGGTGAAGTGATCGGCGAACATCAGGGCGCACATTTTTATACCGTCGGTCAGCGTAAAGGGTTAAATATTGGTGGCCGCAAAGAGCCGCTTTTTGTTCTTGGCACCGATGTAAAACGCAACATAATATATGTGGGCGAAGGTTTTGAGCATCCCGGTTTGTACCGCAAAGGACTGTTTGTAGCCACTGAAAATATGCACTGGATACGTCCTGATCTGAAAATGCAGGTTGGCGAAAAACGCGATTTTGATATCCGTATTCGTTACCGTCAGCCGCTGGAAAAAGGAACGATACATATAAAAGAAGACGGTGCCTGGTTCCTGTTCGAAAACGAACAACGGGGAATCACCTCCGGGCAATTTGCTGCCTGGTATCTCGATGATGAACTGATCGGTTCCGGAGCGATTTTATAAGATGGAGGGACTGAGGGATTGAAGGACTGAAGGGAAGGAATGGTTAAATGCGATAATGCTTTAATGATGATCCGGCATCCAGCATCTAGAATCCAATATCGAGCATCCGGCATCCAGGATCGAGTATCGAGCATCCAGTTTTCAACATCAGGAATCCGTTCGGCTGTTTTTACAGACTTTATACTAAATTTGAATAAAATTATTTTCACATGATAAAATCAATGACCGGCTTTGGTAAAGCCGAATTCGAGGTAAACAACAAAAAGATTACCATTGAAATTAAATCGCTAAACAGTAAACAAATCGATATTAACACCCGTACTCCCGCCTTGTATCGCGAAAAAGATATTATAATTCGTAAAGCGATTGCCGAAAAACTGGTACGCGGTAAAGTTGATTTTAACATCTATGTTGAAAACCTGGGCGACGAAACCAATTCGAAAATTAACGAGCCCATTCTGAAAGGTTATTACAATCAACTGAACGAGATCAGCAAAGAACTGGGATTGGCTGTTGACCAAAGTACTTTGCAGGCAGCTATGCGTTTGCCCGATGTGGTAAAAACCGAATACGAAACACTCGACGAAGCAGAATGGGAAACCATTTATGCCAATATTCTTGCCGCACTTGGCGATATTAACGATTTCCGCGAGAACGAAGGAAAAGCATTGGAGGCTGATATTATTGGCAATGTGGAGAACATCAGTACTTTGTTAAAACAGGTTGAACCGTTCGAGAAGCAGCGGATTGAAGCGTTGAAGGTTCGTTTAACGGATAACCTGGAAGCCCTGAAGATGAATGGCAATGTAGATGAAAACCGTTTTGAGCAGGAACTGATCTTTTACCTTGAAAAACTGGACATTAACGAGGAGAAAGTTCGTTTGGCCAACCATTGCGAGTATTTCTTCGAAACCGCAAAACAAAACGGCGCGTCGGGTAAAAAACTTGGTTTTATATCGCAGGAGATCGGTCGCGAGATTAACACCATCGGATCAAAAGCCAACGAAACCAATATTCAGCGTATCGTTGTACAAATGAAAGACCATCTGGAGCGCGTTAAAGAACAATTGTTAAACGTACTTTAGTGAGTAAAATCTCGTAGCTAGCAGCTCGAGGCTCGTAGCTTAAAATCATGAAAGGAAAATTGATCATCTTCTCAGCTCCATCAGGGGCAGGAAAAACTACCATCGTAAAACATTTGTTAAAGCAAGGTTTCGATCTTGAATTTTCGATATCGGCCACCAGCCGTGAACCACGCCACACCGAAATGCACGGTAAAGATTACTACTTTTTATCGGGAGAAGAGTTTTTGGCAAAAGTGGAAAACGATGAGTTTCTGGAGTGGGAAGAAGTTTACAAAGGAACCAGTTACGGAACGCTGAAAAGTGAAGTGGAACGTATTCGCGAACAAGGCAAAAACGTGATCTTTGATGTGGATGTTGTTGGCGGCCTGAATATTAAAAAATATTACGGCGATGAGGCTCTGGCTGTTTTTGTTCAGCCTCCTTCGGTGGAAGAGTTGCGTAACCGCCTGGTTGGCCGCTCAACCGACAGCGAAGAAAAAATTGCCATGCGCGTAGCCAAAGCCGAGCACGAATTAAGCTTTGCCCCACAGTTTGATGTGGTAATTGTAAACGACAAGCTGGAAGACGCTTTTGTGGAGGCTGAAAAAATTATCACGGAATTTCTGAGGAAGTAAAAAAATCCAATAATGAATGTTCAATGTAGAATTTCTAAATTTGGATATTGAATATTCAGTATTGGGAGTTTTAAAATGATATGAATAACCTGGTTAACGACATACTCGCACCCAAAACCAATCTGAAGTTAAAGATCGGGTTATATTTTGGTAGCTACAATCCCATACATATCGGGCATTTGGCCATTGCCAACTATATGGTGGAATACACCGACATCGACCAGCTTTGGTTTGTGGTGTCGCCGCATAATCCGCTAAAAAAGAAAAATAATCTGCTTGACGATTACCAGCGTTTGGAGCTTGTGCACCGTGCTGTTGAAGGCGATGACCGCTTTCGGGCTTCAAATATCGAATTCAGCCTGCCAAAACCCAGTTATACGGTCGACACATTGGCTTATTTAAAAGAACAGCACCCGAACTATCATTTTAAAATATTGATGGGCTCGGACAATCTCGAAAACTTTCATAAGTGGAAAAATTACGAAACCATACTCAGGGATTACGGAATAATAGTTTATCCACGCCCCGGTTTCGATCCGGATAAGGTGCTGGTGGAGAAAAATATAACGATGGCCAAAGATGCTCCGTTAATGGAAATCTCTTCATCGTTTATTCGTAAGGCCATAAAAGAGGGAAAAGATGTGCGTCATTTTCTTCCGCAGAAAAGCTGGGAGTACCTCGAGGAAATGAATTTTTACCGATAGCTAAATTACTCCTTCGCGAACGCAACGTGCAATCAATTCGGTGGTGTTGTTGCAATCCGTTTTTTTCAGAATATTTTTTTTGTGGGTATTAATGGTGTGTGGCGAAATATTTAAAACTTCGGCTATTTCGGCGAATGTTTTTCCTTTGGCAACATTAGAGAGAATTTCTTTCTCCCGGGCAGTAAAAAGTGTATGATAGTTGAGTTCCTCCGGATGAAAATCATCGTCGGTAGATAAGGAGTAGTAGGATGGAAGACCATCGCCGATAAACGAAATTTTATGATCCACAGCCATATTCAGGTAAGTAACATCGGTATGAATTCCTAACACTTGTTGGACTTTGCCATCTTCCGAAACAGTAAGTGTTTTCGATTGTTGCAGAATAGTTTTATAATTTCCGTTGGCGTGTCGTAGCCGCAACAAATACACCACTTTATATTTTAAAATATCTTCGGTTGCCAGGTGGTTTAGAATAAAATCAACCGCTTTGGCCTCTTTTCGATGCATTTGTTTCAGGTCTTCAGGATGCACTAACTCAAACAGTGTGTCAAGACTCCATTCTTTGGTGCTTAACCCTAAAACGTCTTCAATGCGCGAATCGACATACTCCATTTCGAGCGTATCGAAGTTCATGATGTAGTAATAGAAACTTCCGGCAGAAAATAAATTGGCCACTTGTTCAATGATGTTTAGGTATAACTCCGATTTCACCGGGCGCCCAACTTTGTTAGGTTCCCAGGCTTTTTTTATTTTGTTTATACTCTTTTCATCCATAACCGAAACATGATGTCCCAAATTTCCAACCTACAATGTACGTAAAAATACCCAATATTAGGTATTTACTTTTTGGCTTTCCTGCTATAACTTGCAGGAGCTTTAAAAAAAAGCAAAAAACAAGAATTAAGACGTTCTCCGGTCACACGAAATTATAAAAGCAGGATTCCAGGCTCCTGCTTTTTTTTTTATCGTGTTCGGGTCATATCCTCATCCACACAAATTGTAAAATCTGCAGCACCCGTATTTTTTTCTGTTAATTCCGAAATATCATCCTGAGTAACCGAATGTATCGTAACAATGTTCAGCTCCGGTTTTTCGTGTTTGAGGTACCAGTAAATACTTTCAAAATTTTGCGAGTGATAGGCGCCATGGTAATGCAAAAGTACTTTTCCCGGCTCCCAGTTCTGCAGTATGAAGTGTGCCATGGTGGCATCTTTTATGGCTTGTGCTTTCGGGAAATTGGCCGTAACATGGCTACCCATTCCTTCCATTTTCATCATACTGGCATAACAATTCAACGTTGAATCGTAAGCAGGCGGCAGCGGTGGTAAAAAAGCTTTTGCTTCGTCCGAAAGTTCTTCCAATCCTTCAAAACCTTTTGTATTAACCAGCGATGCATAACGACGCGGAACGTTGGTGGCCACAAAATAAAGGCCACTGTCTTTGGCAAATTCCACCAGCGGTTTGTAATCGGTTTTAAAATTGGGCCACAAACGTATTTCGTCTTCAAAATTCCGGTTCGATATTTTTCCCGAAAGGTATTCATCCATAATCACCTGGTTATCGCTTTCAAACATTTCGGCACCCAGAACCAGGTTTTTACCCTGTTGTTGATACAGGTCTTTTGTGAGTTCCAGCTGCAGCCAGTGCGAAATAGGATTGTCGTGCAACTCGCCAAACAATACAATGTCGGCGTCTTCCATTTGCTTCAGCATTTTTTCGTATTTCACCGGCTTGCCATCTTTATTAAAAAGCACGTAGGCCGGTTTGTCGGATTTAAACGAGGAGAATAAAAACAAAGCGAGAGTACTTAGAATCAGAAAGTTCTTCATTTTTTTAATTTTAAACATTGATAACAACAAAAAAAACTTCATAGAGTTTATGAAGTAAAGCAATTGCCTGAAATGTACAAAATCCTGCTTTCAATAACGCTTGTTTTTCTTACTGAACTCACTTTTTCGCAACGATGGACGGAAACGATGCATGTTGAAGTTGACGGGCTGGAGCGAAACTACGAGTTGTTTGTACCCGAAAATTATTCGGAGGGAAACGATTATCCGGTAGTGTTTGTTTTACACGGCGGAGGCGGAAAAGCCGGCCGCATGCCACGATTTACAAAGTATCGTTTTAATGAGCTGGCTGAGCGCGATGGTTTTATTGCCGTTTATCCGAATGGCTATAAAAAAGGGTGGAACGATGGCGACCGCGACACGCTGGCTGTTGCACGCAGATTGAATATCGATGATGTGGGCTTTTTTGATGTTTTGATCGACGATCTCGATGCAAAACTTTCAATTGATAGAGATCGTGTTTTTGCCTGTGGAATTTCTAATGGTGGATTTATGGTGCAGCGATTGGCGCTTGAACGCTCCGAAGTTTTTAAAGCTATTGCTATTGTGGCGGCAAATATGAGTGAAGATCAGCAGCAAATTGTCCCTGAAAATCCTGTTTCGGTGTTATTTATTTGCGGCACTGCTGATCCGTTGGTTCCATACAACGGCGGGCCGGTAACCGTTTTAAAACAAAAAAGGGGAGAGGTGGTGAGCGTTGATAAAAGCTTAAACTTCTGGAAACAACAAAATGGATGTTTCGAATTAGCCGAAGAGAGCGAACTGCCCGATACAAATACGTCAGACGATTGTAAGGTTCACAAAACGGTTTGGAAAAATCCGGATGATCCGAACATCCGTGTGGTTAATCTCCGGGTTGAAAACGGTGGACATACCTGGCCGGGAGCCCGACAATATTTGCCTGAAACGTTAATTGGCAATGTAAATCAGGATATCGATGGCTGCGATGTGATATGGGAGTTTTTTAAATCAGTGAGTCTTTGATTTTAATGAGTCAAAATCAGCTAGCCGAACTGATCCCAAGCAAAGTCGAGGGATCTTATGACGTTTTATGGATAGCATGGAATGGGTACTTCTTAATAAAAATAAATTAGCTTAAATGTTGGAAACCGGCTTTGTTTACAGTACAATAATCGATCCGCTGCTCGGAAATCTGCGCAAACGGCTTGCTCTTGAAATTAACAAAGGCGATACCGTAATTGACATCGCTTGCGGAACAGGTGCGCAGTTGTTTGAGCTTGCCGATAAAGCCAAATCGCTAACCGGCGTTGATCTTTCCGCATCGATGATAAGTTATGCTACCAACCACGCCCAAAAGAAAAAGATTAACAATGCTTCTTTTGTTGTTTGCGATGCCACTGACTTAAGTTTGTTTTATCAGCAAAAATTTGATGTGGCTATACTTTCCATGGCTTTGCACCAGTTTGAGCCGGGCTTATATAAAGTCATTCTTGGTGAGGTAAAAAAAGTTGCTGAAAAAATTGTAGTGTTGGACTATGCTGTTCCCTTGCCCAAAAATTATGTGGGTGTTGGCAGCAAAGTTGCCGAGTTTCTGGCAGGAGTTGAACACAGCCGTAATTTTAAAAGCTATACAAAAGCAGGTGGTTTAACTACTATTTTACCGGCCAACGGATTTGTGATCAAACGATCAAAATTTATCGGTAAAGGAGCCTTCCAATTGGTTGTTGCACAAAATTGTGCCGTGTAATTTGTACTCTGTTAGCTTTTTACCTGAATTAACACTTTTAACATTCCTAAAAACAGTTTAACAATAATTTACCTTAGTTAAATCGCCTTAACAGAATTATGCTCTATTTTTGAAATGTGGTTAAGAAATTTTTAAAGCTGTAGGAATACAGGAAAAGTATTCAGAAAACGTCAGAAACTATGGGTTGTCTTTTAACAAAAGGCAGCCCTTTTTTGTGATTTGAATGAAGAATGGTGATTAACGATTTGTGAAGGCAGAAGTAGTGCCGGCACAAAATCTACTCCTGGTTTCTAATGAAAACGAAGCAGTATCAAGCACAAGAGTCCACTTTTTTATTGATTCATTTGTTCTTTCAGCCATTTGGGGCGGTTGGTTGTAATTCCGGTTACGCCAATGTTGGTAAGGCGCTGTGCTTCTTCCGGGTCGTCGATGGTCCACGAAAGCACTTCCAGATCAAGATCTTTGGCCTGTGCCATAATTTCTTCGTCGATAACCGAATATTTTAAGTTAACTCCGGCAAGTCCTTCAGCCACGGCCTCTTCCATTTTTTTCTTCAGGCCCGGTTTAACAGAACTCAGCCAGTAGCATTTGTTATCGGGAAATTCTTTATGCGCTGCAACAATGGTTTTCCAGCCAAAGCTGATAAAAACAATCTGTTCTTTTTTATCGCTTTTTTCCACAACACGGCTAAGTGCAGGAATAATTTCATCGCCACCGGCTTTTATCTCAACCACCAGTGTTTTTCCATCAGGAACGGTTTCAATTATCTCCGACAGGAAAGGCAACTTCTCCCCTTTAAATTCTTCCCCTTTCCAAACGCCGGCGTCCAAATCGCGCAGCAGGATAGATGGTGTTTTGGCAATGGTAAGATTTGTTTTTCCGTAGCAGGTACGTTTGGTGTCATTGTCGTGAATAACGATTACGCGGTTGTCTTTCGTCAGGTGAATATCCACTTCAACAGCATCGGCTCCAAGTTCCCATGCCAGTTTTGCCGAAGCCACTGTGTTTTCAGGTGCCAGATACGAAGCTCCGCGGTGAGCAATAAATGTATTTTGAGCCATTATAGAAATTCCTGTTAAAAGCAAAATTAGTGTGAGTGTTGTTTTCATCTAATTAAAATTATTTGTTTTCTAAGGAATAAGATGGAACTCGCATTGTTTTAAGCATAATCCTGGAGGAAAAGAACTTACATGCTCGTTTCATATTTCCTGTTTTCATCAACCGAATATAGAGATATTTTTAGCGAATGTAAGCTTAAAAGTGTAGTTTTGAAAAGGCTTTTTAAGCTATTTTAACAGGGCTTGCAGTACACGCAATGAGCAAATCGAAAAAAGAAAATCAAAAATTATCAGGGCTTTTCGGGTATGGCGGGAAATGGGCCGTCGTGGTTATGTTAAAAGTCATTGCCTTGCTTCCCTTTGGCTGTTTGTATTTTCTGTCGGATGTGTTGTACCTGGTAATAAAAGACCTTGTAAAGTACCGCAACGAAGTGATTACAGATAATTTAATACACGCCTTTCCGGAGAAAAGTGCCGGTGAGATTTTACAGCTTCGGAATAAGTTTTACCGCTATTTCTGCGATGTGTCGTTAGAGAGTATTAAACTTTACCGATTGTCGGAAAAGGAACTGAAGAAACGTGTAAAATTCTCAGGTGCCGAGGAACTAAACGATTTAGCTGAAAAACGAAATGGTGCCCTGTTACTGGCATTTCATTACAATAACTGGGAATGGTCGGGGGCTTTGCAGCAAGAATTAAACTGTAAGTTGCTTATGGTGTACAACAAAATGCGCGACAACGAACCAATGGACAACTTTTTGAAGAAAGCGCGCGAACGTTGGGGAGGAGAAGCCGTTCAGATGGGGCGTGCTGCAAAAGTTAGCTTTCGTTATTTTGAGCAGCAACAGCCGGTGTTGGTTGGCCTAATTGCCGACCAGCGTGCACTGGCCAGCTCGCCAATGTGGGCGGTATTTATGAACCGTGAAGCTGCCTTTTTCAGCGGCCCGGTGAAAATTGCGCGAAAAACCAATCAGCCCATATTTTTTCAGCAGGCTAAACGCCTGGGGCGGGGGATGTACGAATACAGTTACTCGTTGCTGGTAGACAAACCTGCACAAACCGATGACCGGGAAATTTTGTTGCGCTACATCGAAAAAATGGAGGAAGTGATAAAATCGAATCCGGAGTATTATCTTTGGAGCCACAAACGATGGAAGCACAAACGCCCGGAGGGCACAGCTTTAATTCAATAGTTTTTTAGTATGGTTGACGAGAGCTTACGCAAAAAAGATAAACGCTATTACGAAGGTTTTTTTAAACGCCTGTTAAACGGTGGTGTAGTGCTGCTGTTAAAATTTATTTCGGTGCTGCCATTTTGGGTCATTTACGGCATTGCCGAATTTTTCTACCTGGTGGTTCGGTATGTTCTCGGCTACCGGAAAAAGGTGATTCTTGATAATCTTCGCCATTCCTTTCCGGAGAAAAGCGAGGAGGAGATTCATAAAATTATGCACCGCTATTACCGTCATTTTTGCGATTTTTCGCTCGAAACAATCAAGCTGCACAGCATGAGCGAAAAGCAGATGGATAAGCGCCTGAAAGTTACAGGTTTGGAAGAGGCACAACAATATGCCCGGGAAGGACGAAGTATTATGCTGCTCGGATTTCATTACAATAACTGGGAGTGGTGCAGCTCTATTCAAACCAAATCGGCGCATAAACTGCTGATGATTGTGAACCCGATTCGGGGAAATATGGCTTTTGAAAAATACATTGAACACTCGCGAAGTAAGTGGGGTGGCGAATCGGTGCCGGTGCACAAATCGGCACGCGCAGCAATCGAGTATGTGCGACGTGGCGAACCGGCCGTGTTGTGGTTGGCGGCCGATCAAACGCCAGCAGCCAATTCACCGTTCTGGACCGTGTTTTTAAACCGCGAAGCACCGTTTTTTACCGGCCCCGAAAAGATTGCCATTAAAACCAATCAGCCCATATTTTTCCTGCATCTGAAAAAGCTAAAGCGCGGCCATTACGAAGCTCATTTTACACAACTTATCAAAGACCCGTCGAAAGTAGAATCGAAAGATATTTTGCTGACCTACATTCGGAAAATGGAGGAAGTGATACGCGAAACACCCGAATATTATTTATGGTCGCACCGCCGGTGGAAACATACACGCCCCGAAGGAATTGAACTTACCGTGTAGCGTTGCGGTATATTTGAAATGAAAAAATCCTGCAAATGAAAGCGATACAATTATTCAGCATTGTTGTTTTTGTTTTTTGCGTGGCCTGTAATTCGGAGGTTAAAAATTACGAACCGGGCATGCAGGATAAGCCGGCCAGTGTTTTGGTTTTCGACAAAACAAAGTGGCAAACCAAAGAGGGGAGGAACTACCCTTTTCGCGATAAAATGGTTAACGATGTGGTTTACAACGACACTATCCGATCGCTTCAGCAATCGCAAATTATTGATTTGTTTGGCGAGCCCGACCGGAGCAACGACAACTACATTTATTATCTGATTAAACAGGAGCGGCTGCTTTTCTGGCCGCTGCACAGCAAATTTATGGTGGTAAAGTTTAAGGACGATTCAACGGTTGATTGGATCAGGATTCATCAGTAGAATCTAAAAAGAATCCAGCGGATTCTCATATTTATAGCAAATTCAAATTCACATGATAGGTACGACTCCGGCCGGAGTCGAATCTTTTTTCATTAGAAACATACTTTAAATATTTGATGCCTCCGGCATAACAAAAGACAACTACCCCTTGTTAAAAACGAGGCTTTTCCAAATGAAAATCCAACCCCGACGGGGTTGTAATTCTACAGGTATATTCTCATTATTATAATCAAACTCCGATGGAGTTTTCTTTCGGCTATTTAAAATCCGGTACGGTAGAGTTTAGTAAAAGAGAGTTGAAGGTTGTTGACGATAACCCGGTACGGGTTAGATACCACAGCTCCCCTTTCTTCGTAACGAGAGGCAGGAGAACCCGGAGAATTATCTAATTTCTTAAATGCCAAATCTAAAATTAAACAGGTGTTTGCTGAATATCAGGTAATATTGAAAATGGAAATTTGGTTTATAGTAGCCAGAGTTCGACTATAAAATAACAAAACATAATAAATCGGTAAAACCAACTTAACTTTATGAAAAAACTTTCATTTTTATCACTCATTTTGCTGCTATTGGCGGCATGTAGTCCTGAACCAAACCAGGATATGGTACTCAACGATCTTGAGTATTTCGAAACACAAGGCGTAAATGTATTGGTGTACAGTAACCTTTTTACCGGAGGCTTTAACGACGAGAAAAACGCCGGTATTGAATTGATCCACCATGGAGTAAGAACCGCACAAGGTGGGGCCGTGCGACTTTCGCATACCCCGGAGCAGTGGGATCTGGTGCCTGAAATACCAACCCGAACAGTTGACAGTGTAAGCAACAGTATTTCGGCAACCTTACGGTACGATGATTACGATTTCGACTCGCGTGTGGTTGTTACAGCTAAGGGCAAAGGTGTTGAGATATCTGTTTTTCTCGACGAACCACTTCCTGAATCTGTAGAAGGGAGCGCCGGGTTTAACCTCGAGTTTTTGCCTTCGCAATACTGGGGCAAAACCTATTTAATGGATGGGCGTATTAACCGCTTTTCGCGCTACGTGGCAAGTAATACCATTACAAGGCCCAACAGCGAAAAACCCAAACAATATAAAGGATATGTAACTTCCGACGACAGGGGAACCGGCAAATTTATCGATCCGCTTCCGCTCGAAACCGGGCGTACAATGCTGCTTGCTCCCGATGAGCCCGAACGTATGGTGAAAATCACTTCTGCTGATGCCGACATTATGCTTTTTGATGGCCGTGTGCTGGCCCAAAACGGCTGGTATGTAGTTCGTAGTTTGCTTCCGGCCGGAAAAACAGGCAAAGTTTTAACCTGGACCGTTGAGCCCAATGCCGTTAAAGGCTGGGTAAGAGAGCCCAATATTGGTTTCTCGCAGGTGGGCTACCTGCCTTCGCAACAAAAGGTTTCGGTTATTGAACTCGACAAAAAAGACGAACCGCTTGCAAAAGCCTCTATTTACAGGGTAGGCGAAGATGGTAATGCCACCGAAGTATTCCGCGGCAATATCGAATCATGGGGCGACTATTATAAATATCACTACGTGAAATTCGATTTTTCTTCTGTTGAAACACCCGGTATTTACTACATTCAGTATGGCGACTTTAAAACCAATAACTTTATTATAGAAGACAACGTTTACGATTGGATTACCGATGCCACCAGCGATGTTTGGATACCAATTCATATGAACCACATGTATGTGAACGAAGCGTACAGGGTTTGGCACGGCGAACCTTTTAAAGAAGGCTACTTGCAGGCTCCGCCAAATACTGATCACTTCGATTTGCATAGCCAGGGGCCAACAACCGATACCAAATACAAAGCGCTGGAAACCATACCGGGATTAAACGTTGGTGGCTTTTTCGATGCCGGTGATTTTGACATAGAAACCGGATCGAACATTTCTGTTGTGCAGAATTTTGTTCAAACCTGGGAATATTTCAAACCCTTGCGCGATCAGACTTTTGTTGACGAGGAGCAGCGCTATGTCGATCTTCATCGTCCGGACGGAACACCTGATATTTTGCAGTATATCGAGCATGGAACAATGAACCTTGTTGCCCAGGCTGAAATTATCGGTCATATGGCACAAACGCTTTCCAACTCTGTTCTCGATAATTATCATCACCTTGGCGATGCCGCTTCAATAACCGACGGCCTTCCGTATAATCCGAATCTGGGGCCGTACGAAGTAGCCCGCGATGGCAAATCAAGCGGTGTAAAAGATGATATGTGGGCGTTCACAAGCCGTAATCCCAGCCTCGATCTCAGGGCAGCTGCTATGTTTGCTGCAACAAGCCGTGCTCTGAAAGGCTATAACGACGATCTTTCGGGAAGGGCGTTGATACAGTCGAAAAGACTACTGAAAGAGTCTACTGAATTACTTGCCAATGTGCCGGAGGACAACCGCAGATGGGGAAGAGGTGCAGACATGGGCACCAATCTGCAACTGTACATTTCAACCGGCGAGCAGCAGTACAGCGATAAGTTTCAGGAATCGCTGTGGCCGTCACTCGACCGGTTCGTAAGTTTCAGCATTTTAACAGCTTTACACGCTATACCGCACATGGACGAAGCGTACAAAGAAAAGCTACGGCCATATGTGGTGAAATACAAAGAATATATCGAAGAACTTGAAAAAGATAATCCGTACGGCGTGCCGATCGGACTTCGGAACTGGGCAGGCAATGGCGGTGTGGTTAACTTTGGAACTACCATTTGTTTTGCCAGCCAGTATTACCCTGATATTATTGATGCAAGCCATGCATTTAAGGCTACAAACTGGTTGTTTGGATGCCATCCGTATCACAATTATTCGTTTGTGGCAGCGGTGGGCGCTGCTCGTCCCAAAGCAGTATTTTATGGTAACAACAGGGCCGATTTCTCGTTTATTCCTGGCAATGTTGCTCCCGGCGTATTGTTCAGGCAACCCGACCACTTTGAGAACTACGACGACTGGCCGTTTTTATGGGGCCAAAACGAAGGTACCATCGGAGGAAATACCAGTTACCTGATTTTTGGATCAGCTTTTAAAAATCTGGTAAAATAATTATAGCAGGTGTCGGTTATTAATCGGCACCTTTTTTTTTGTCTTATTTTCAGGAATTGATCTTTAAAAGCTATTTTTAAACCAAAGAAACCAACTACCTGGAATTACAATGGAAACAAGCTGTTCCAAAAACTGCTCCTCAAAATGTTTTATATTCCTTGTTTGTATTGTCCCGATAATGAGTTTCTTGACAGACTTACGGTGTGGCAAAGTAGATAACATCAAAGACAATCGATAATGGAAAGAAGAAAATTCGTGCAATTAACAGGCTTAGGATTAACGTTTTCAATGGCTCCATCGCTTTTCAATTCATGTAAAATGAATGATGTGCCGGCCTATTTAAAAAACCACTCCGGGTTGTATGCAACAAACCCACTGGAAGCTGCCAGACAGTGGTTTATTGACGCAAAATTTGGTTTATTCTTACATTACGGACTATACAGTCTGCATGGCAGAGGAGAATGGGTGCAGTTCAGAGAAAACATTCATGTAGGTGAATATGAAAAATTGAAAGAAAAATTTACAGCAGAAAAATTTGATGCCGATTTTATTGCCAACCTGGCCGTAGAAGCCGAAATGAAGTATGTGAACATCACCACCCGCCATCATGATAGTTTCTGCCTTTTTAATACAAAAACAACTGACTTCAATAGTGTTCAGTCTGCTGCAAAACGTGATTTGGTTGAAGAACTTGCAGTAGCCTGCGAAAAAAGAGGATTAGGATTGTGTCTGTATTATTCTCACGGAAGAGATTGGCGTCATCCGCATGCTCCAAATAACGACAGGTGGGGTGGTAGTGCACGACCAAAATATGATGAGGAAGAACCTTATTATGCATATGGTGAAAACCACGATCTGAATATGTATATCGACTATATGCACGAGCAACTGACCGAATTGCTTACTCAATACGGCCCCATTGCCAGTATATGGCTCGATGGGTACGGAACTCCCGTAAGCGGACCAATTGAAAAATTCAGAATACCTGAAACGTATGAATTAATCAGGAAACTTCAACCTCAATCGCTGATATCGGCAAAGTGGGGATATACCGGAACCGAAGATTATTATGCACCGGAATATCATTGGCTGGAAAATAATGCGGATAAAACCAGGCAAATGGTACAATCAGGAAAGCCAATTGAAATTTGCACTAATATTGCCGGTTGGGGGTATACAAAAGAAATGGACGGAAAACATCGTGGTGCTGATTCTATCATCGAAAATCTAAAATATGCCGCTAAATTTAATGCAAACTTGCTGTTGAATACCGCCCCGCTACCTGATGGATCGATTGATAAACAAGATATTCACTCGCTTAAACAAACCGGGCAAACAATCCGAAAAGATGGATGGCCCGTTTGAGTATGAACAATAAATGAGATCCAAATCCTAAACGAATACAACAATGAAAAACTGTCCAAATTGCAACGCAGAGATCGAAGATAATTTTGAATTATGCTGGAATTGTAATTATAGCCTAACGGAGCAGAAAATAATCGACATAAAAGATTTAAACGAGAATAAAAAAGAAATTGACTGTTTAAGGTGCCATGTGTTAATGCTATATAGCGGCGAATACAAATTTCATGAGGGGCCTAAAATTGGAGTTTTGGGAAATATATTTGAGGCTTTTGTTAATCGTGAGTCATTTGACTTATATATGTGCCCCAAATGCGGCAAGGTGGAATTCTTCGCTCCCCTACAAAATAGTGAATATAAATTTGAGTAACCACCCTTCGAAATTGCTTGCTCCAAATAGGCAAAATGCTGAAAAATGACCATTTTATAATCAGAAATCGGTAAAAATCTGATTAGGAGTGTAGTATGAATTGAAAAAAAATTATATTTGCTTTTAGGACGCAATACAATATTTTAAAAAAAGTTAAAAAAGAATAGGGCTTTTACACTTGTCTCTGAATTTTTTCAGGATGCTGATAGGTGTTGTAAAAGTCTCTTCAAGTTGCAGTCTGTGTATTTTATTGTTTAACTAAAATCATTGTATTATGAAACGAATTTTAGTAGCAGAAGACAACAGATTAATCCTTGAGACAGTGGCGCATAGTTTATCCAGAGAGGGTTACGAGATTATAAAAGCCGAGGATGGAAAAGACTGCTTAGCAAAGCTCGAAGGTAATGAAGTGGATATGCTGATTACCGATCTGTACATGCCAAATTTAAATGGACTCGAAGTAATTTCGAAATTGCATGAGTTTTACAAAAAGTTAATACCGGTAATGGTGCTTTCGGCGGCAGGAGCTGAAGAAAGTGTGATGAAAGCTTTTGATCTTGGTGCTGATGATTACATGGTAAAACCTTTTAGCCTGATTGAACTAAATATGAGGGTAAAAAGACTATTATCTGTAAGGAAATAGTATATTTAGTTTCAATTAGAAACTTGTAATCAATGCGACATCTCAGCTATGCGGTTAATAAATTGATCGTAATTAGTTTTGTTTTTGTATGTTTCTTCATAGTGCCTCATGCCGTTCAGGCGAAGCACTTATTATTTGTTCAAGTAGGAATTTCAATTCAACAAACCGATACCTTTGAAAATTCTGAGACTGAAAATGACATTATTGCCATTACCCGGGAAGCAACAGAAGAAAATCCTGAATTAAATTCTGAAACTACCTCCCCAACTAAAAAAACAGCTGATCCTTCAAAAAAACATTCGGTAATCAATGTCTTTATTTCTGATGAAAAAATCGGGCTGGTAAAAAATAACCTGAACGAGTACGGCGAAAGACATTTACCACGAAAAATCAGAACGGTTTACCTCGATATAATTGAAAAAGTTTTTGATTATTCCATATTGCTGCTTTTTGCTGCGCTGATTTTATTCTTTATCGCAAACATTGTATTTGTGCTGTTAACTTTAAATTTTACCATCAAAAGAAAAAACCAAAAAGAAAGGTTCGAACGGATTTATGGGAAAATGTACGAAGAGGTGGTTATGGATTACATTTTCGGAAACATTGATTGGGAAAAAGCACGGATTAAACTCAAAAAAATTAAAAACAAAGCCAACCGCAGAATTCTAATCTCGGTTCTTATGAATTTCAAGGCCAACTTTAAGGGCGAGCTCGAAAGTTTTATTCCTGAGATTTATTTGAAATTAAATCTGCAAAAAGATTCGCTTAAACTGGCCAAATCAAGATACAGCCATAAAAAGGTTAAGGGAATAATGGAGCTCACTCACCTTTATCCGCAGGGTGCAAAAGGATTGATTAAAACTCTGATTAACGACCCCAACGATTACGTGCGCACAGAAGCACAAATTGCCTATGTTACCTTAAACGCCGATAGACCGTTTAGTTTTTTCGATAATCTGAAACAACCCTTTGCCAAATGGGCGCAATTGTCGGTGTTTTACCTCATACGCCTAAACCAGATACCGGTGCCTGCTTTTGCCCGCTACCTGTCTTTTAAACATTACAATATCCGGAATTTCAGTTTGAAAATGATTACTTTTTTTCAGCAACTTGAAGATGTTTCGGAAGTGATTAAAATGGTGGAGAGCGACATGGAAGAGACTCGATTTCTGGCCTACAAAGCCATTAACGACCTTCGCTTATACGATAGCCGCGAATTGATAAAAAAGAAATTTGATGGCGAAACAAAACGGAACAAACTCGAAATTCTGAAGGCATTTAAAAATATTGGCGATACCGATGATTTTGCTTTTCTTGAGGAGGTAATGAAAACCGGTTCAACATTGTTAAAGCTTGAGGCATGCCGCTCGGCGTATTACATGGGGCAGGAGAGCAGAGAAAAAATTACTCAGCACACAAAAGAAGAAATACCGGAGCTTGAACTATTATTGGCTCATGTAAAGGATCCGCGGAATTAATTTATGGGAATTGTAAGAACTATAATAGAATCGTTATTTCTGATTTATACCATCGGTATTTTCAGTTTTTATTTTTGGCTTGCCATTGTTTCGGCAAGGGAATTGATACGAAATGTTCGCGAAGCCAAAACCACTAACTTCGATGCGCTTCTGTCTTCTCCTTTTGCTCCGAAAATTTCGCTGTTGGCACCGGCATACAACGAATCGCTTACCATTGTCGACAACATAAAAGCACTGCTTGGGCTGTATTACCAGAATTTCGAGATAATTGTTATTAACGATGGCAGCAAAGACGATTCGCTGGAGAAAACAATTGCCGCGTTTGATCTCGAGAAAGTACCTTTTGCGATTGATTACCAGATTCAGTGCCAGGAGATTCTTGGTGTGTATAAATCGCGGGCAAAGGCCTACTCAAACCTCACCGTGGTTGATAAGCGCAACGGGGGAAAAGCCGATGCGCTAAATGCAGGTATAAACATTGCTAAAGGCGATTATTTTATTTCAATTGATGTGGATTCGATTATCGATCCGCATGCACTGAAAAAGCTGATAAAACCCTTCCTCGAAGCAAGCGATAAAAAGGTAATTGCGGCAGGTGGTGTAATTCAAATTGCCAATTCGTGTGTAATCGAAAACGGGCAGCTGGTGGAAGTAAATGTTCCCGACAAACTTATTCCCCGTTTCCAGGTCATCGAATACAGCCGTTCGTTTCTGATGGGCAGGCTGGCCTGGAGCCGCCTCGATGGTTTATTGCTGATATCGGGGGCACTCGGTCTTTTTGATAAAGAGGTGGTTATAAACTGCGGAGGCTACTACACGAAAACCGTTGGCGAAGATATGGAGTTGGTGGTGCGTATGCGTAAATACATGGCCAACCAGGGGATAAAATACAAGGTAGTTTATATATCCGATCCCTTGTGCTGGACCGAAGCACCTTCAACCCTAAAAGTACTCGGATCACAACGAAACAGGTGGACACGCGGCACCATTGATACCATAATGCTGCACCGCGATATTTTTATGAATCCGAAGTTTGGTTTTATGGGTATGGTTTCGCACCCCTATTGGGTGTTTTTCGAATGGCTGGCCCCTATTGTTGAATTTTTAGGCATATCTTATTTTATTACCATAGCCTTGCTTGGGCTGGCCGATTGGTCGTTTTTTTATGTGATGTTTGGTTTTATATACTTTTTTGCGATTATGATTTCGACCTATGCCATCCTTTTCGACCATCTTTCATACAACCGCTACAAGAAAAAACGAATGATAATAAAGTTGCTGATGACAACCTGGCTCGAGCCGTTTATCTACCATCCTTTAATTGTGTATTGGGGACTCCGGGGGAACTACGATTATTTCATAAAAAAGAAAAAGTCGTGGGGAAAAATGACACGTGCCGGCTTTGACATTTCGAAACAAAAAAAATAAAATACAGTGAGAAAGAATCGTTTGTATTTCCAAATAGTAAGTGTACTTTTTATTCTGCTGGGCACGGGAGCATCGGGTATTCTGCAGGCACAAACCTTTGATGAGGCCCGGAACTTTGCCTTTAACGGAGAACGGGAAAAAGCCCGTAGCGTTTGCCGCCAGATTCTTTCCGAAGGTTTTAATTCGGATGTGGCCTTATTGATGGGACGTACCTATGCCTGGGATGGAATGTACGATTCGGCAAGAGTGGTATTACAGGAGGTTTTAATACAACGCCCCGAAAATATGGAAGCCTACGATGCGCTTTCGGATGTTGAGTTTTGGGCTGATGACAATGCAAAAGCTATTGAATATTGTAACGCAGCCTTAAAGCAGGAGCCTGAGTCGTCGAAGTTTGCATTGAAAAAAGCCCGGATACTATACAGCGATGAGCAATACGAGGAGGCAGTTGAGGTGCTGGAAACCTACCTGCATAAAAACCCGGGAGAACCCGATTTTCTGCTCAAGTTAAAAGAATACCGGCTCGACCTGATGAAAAACAGAATCAGGCTGGTTTACACTTTCGATAACTTTAACAGCGATTTTAACCGCGATCCCTGGCATTTTCTGGCCCTGTCGTACGGGCGAAAAACCAAACTGGGATCTGTTATCGCTCGTTTGAATTACGCCAATCGTTTCGATTCGAACGGGCTGCAGTTTGAAATAGATGCTTACCCGAAAATTGGCGAAAACAATTATGCCTACGTAAATTACGGGTACTCGTCGGATGCGCTTTTCCCGGGAAACCGTTTTGGTTTTGAGTTGTACCACAACTTTCCAAATGCCTGGGAAGGTTCGCTGGGAATGCGCTACCTCGATTTTAGTTCTTCGGGAGTTGACATTTATACCGCTACTCTTGGAAAATATGTGGGGAATTACTGGGTTTCGCTGCGATCGTACGTTACGCCGGATTCCGACGGAACATCGGTTTCCGGGGCTTTATCGGTACGTCGCTATTTCGCCGATTCAGAAAATTATTTGGGACTTAAACTAAGTTATGGTGTTTCGCCCGACGATAACAGGAAACCAATAGATACAGAACAGAACCTGACTTTAAAAACCAGGTCGGTAAGGGCGGAATACAACCGCTTAATTAAAAAATTGTGGATTGTTAGTGTCGGATTTAATATTGGCAGCGAACAACTGGAACCCGGTAATTATTCGGGCTACTATTCGTTCGATATAGGTTTTTCGAGGTTGTTTTAATGAAGAATTAAATGGGGAAAATTACCGATATATTTGGCTTGCTCGTACGCACATTAAGGCGTTTTATCAGCCTGAGTTTTATTCTGGCCGTGATGATTTTACTCGTGCGTTTACATGAGATGGTAATCCTCTCCAATTACCACAATTATCCGCCGGGGAGTTTTAGTACGCTGCTTTTCGGAATAAAATACGACATTATCCTCTACCTTAGGGTTTCAGCCGTACTCATGATTCCTTTTTTACTGTTGGGTTTGTTCAGCCAAAAGGCGGCACGTGTATTTTTTATTTCCGCTTCGGTATTATTGGTGTTGGGCGATATGCTGCTGCTGAAATACTTCTCTGCCGCAGGAGTTCCGCTGGGCGCCGATTTGTTTGCCTATTCCATCGATGAAATCACCCAAACCGTGAAAAGTTCGGGAGAAATAAATGTGTGGCCTTTTATTTTTATGACCCTCTTTTTGGTTTACATGGTGCGGGTTTTTATAAAACATGTTTACTACAAGCTAAAACCGTGGATGCTATTACTTATTTCGGCCGCCATGTTTGCGTCACTGGCTCCGTTTGGTTTTTTAAAACCACAACCTTCTGATTTTGAAAACGAATTTTCGCTTTATGCAGCCACCAACAAACTCAACTTTTTTAGCGAAAGTGTACTAAAACGTTATGTCTTTAACGAGCAGATAGACAAACAATCCTACACTTTTAAAACAAATGTGGCCACTGCTGATGGTTCTTTTACTTACCTTGACGAAGACTACCCTTTCCTCCACCAGGAAACAACACCCGATGTTTTGGGTAAATACTTTGAACCACTGGAAACCAAGCCAAACATCGTTTTTGTAATTGTAGAAAGTCTTGGCCGGGCTTACAGCGGCAAGGACGCCTACCTGGGCAGTTTTACGCCTTTTCTGGATTCGTTGATGGATAGGAGTTTATACTGGGAAAACAGTTTAAGCACTTCGGGCCGAACCTTTGCGGTGCTTCCGTCAACCCTGGCTTCGCTTCCTTTTGGCGACCGTGGTTTTACCGAGCTTGGCGAAGATATGCCCGATCATTTAAGCCTGATGAGTATTTTGAAAACCCAGGCCGGTTATAACAGCTCGTTTACCTACGGTGGTGAAGCGCATTTCGACAACATGGATGTTTTTCTGAAACGGCAGGGGACCGATAAAATTATTGACAATACCGGTTTTGGCACAGGCTATGAAAAAATGCCAGCCTCAGCCAGTGGTTTTTCCTGGGGATTTGGCGACAAAGAGATTTTCAGACGGTATATCGATGAAATTAAAGCCGACACTGCAAGTGCGCGAATGGATGTTATTCTTACGCTGGCCATGCACAGCCCTTTTGAGGTGGAAAACCAGGAATATTACCTATCGAAATTTAACGAACGTTTGGCGGAACTGAAACTTCCCGGAAAAACAGAAGCATTTAACCGCAACTATGAAAAACAGTTTTCAACGGTGCTTTATTTTGATGATGCGCTAAGGTATTTCTTTTACGAATTCAGTAAACTGCCTTCGTTTAATAACACCATTTTTGTAATTACGGGCGACCACCGTATGCCCGAAATTCCCATAAGTACGCAGCTCGACAGGTTTCATGTGCCGTTGGTGATTTATTCGCCCATGCTTAAAAAAGCAGCCAAATTCTCATCTGTTGTTTCGCATTTCGACATTACTCCGTCGTTGCTTGCCCTGCTTGATGCCGATAGTATCATTTCGCGACCCAAGGCAGCAGCCTGGATCGGGCATGGCCTCGATGACGAAGAAGATTTCAGGGTTGCCAATGCCTATCCGCTGATGCGAAACAAAAACGAAATCCTTGATTTTATCGATGGTGAGCGGATGTTGGCCAACAAAGAAATTTACCAGATTTACGAAAACATGGACATTGAAACCGTTAATGAGCCCGATAAGGAGAAAGAACTGGAAGCTGAACTCAATAATTTCCTGTTAAAGAATAATCATGCCTGTAAAAACAACAAGCTTATTCCCGATTCGCTGAAAGTATATACTTACCACGGGCAATAATCAGAACTACTTCGGTAATTGGTTTTTAAAAATCACCTTATAGCCTGATTAAGAAAAGACCCGGACTATAAACGTTATTCGGAGAAGTACAGATGAATTATCAATGTCAAATCCAACTGAACTGGTAGCTTTTAACTTATTAGATCTATATCTTTAGGCAATAAACAAACAAGCGAATGAAATATCTCTGCTTTATATTTTTACTTCTAACGCCCATCGTAAACTTCGGACAGGAAGAGAAGGAGGCTTCGAAAAAGATTTCTAACGAATTCGAGCAACTCTATAACGCTGATAAATACACGGATATATTTGAACGCTTTTCTCCTGAGATGAAAAAAGATTTACCTGTTGAGAAAACGATTGATTTTTTAAAGGGACTAAAAAAGCAGGCCGGAAATATTGAACACCGGGAGTTTATTCGATACGAAAACAAAACTTTTGCTTCGTACAAAACCAGATTTGAACGTGCTCTGTTTTCTTTAAATATTTCGATTGATAAACAGGATAAAATAAACGGTTTACTGGTAAAACCATTTAAAGAAGATAATCTGCCAAAACCCGATAGAAACAAAACAAAACTCGATTTGCCATTTCGTGGTGTATGGACTGTAGTTTGGGGTGGCGACACTGAAGAACTTAACTATCACGTGGAGAATGAAGCCCAGAAAAATGCATTCGATTTTATAATTACCGATAAAGAAGGTAAATCATACAAAACTGATGGAAAAACGAACGAAGATTATTATGCTTTTGGAAAAGAGATAATTGCACCATGTAACGCCGAAGTGGTTCGGGTTATAGATGGTATACCGGATAATACGCCGGGGGAATTCGACCTTTTTTATATCCCGGGAAACACAGTTATTCTTAAAACAGCTGATGATGAATATTTATACTTTGCGCATTTCAAACAAAACTCAATTGTAGTAAAACAAGGACAAAAGATTAATAAAGGCGATGTGCTGGGACTTTGTGGTAATTCGGGCAATTCGTCAGAAGCACATTTGCATTATCATATCCAAAATGTTGAAGATATTAATGAGGCTACAGGTGTAAAATGCTTTTTTGACAGTATTAAAGTGAATGGATTTTTGAAAAACGACTATTCTCCTTTAAAAGGTGAACGGATACAAAACAATTAACTATTGCCGACAGGTTCTGCACATGGCAAGGCGGTGGCCGCCGGTTTGTACCGGCATCATTTCTCCCCTTTTTTCTTTGTCAGTGGCCGGAGAGAAAAACATCATGCAAATCGCAGCAGCAGCAGAATCTGAATTAAAGCCGAAAAAACGATAGCGTTACACGGCAAATGATACGTTTAAACTGAGCTAATTATAAAACGAATCAACACCTAAATTATACGAAATGAAACTAAAAAACATTGCACTTATCGTTTTAAGCTTAATGCTAACACAAGCTTGCGGGATAAAAGAGCCGGATACTAAAAATTTAAAACCACGAATTGTAGTGCTAACCGATATTGCGCCCAATAACATTGAACCTGACGATATGGAGTCGATGATTCGGTTGCTGGTACATGCCGACCAGTTTGAGATTGAAGCACTTATTGCCACAACGGGGTGGAGTAATAATGGAGGGAACGAGCGGATTGATTTAATTCATGATGCGTTAAATGCCTATGAAAAGGATTTGCCAAATTTAAAGAAACGATCTGATCAGGAGATGTTTGCCGCAGATGAATCAACGCAGGAAATTGGCTACTGGCCGTCAGTCGATTATTTGCGCAAGCGAACTGTGATGGGAAGTACAAAAATGGGCATGAAATTTATTGGTGAGGACAACGACTCAGAAGGAAGTAAACGGATAATTGATTTGGCAGATGAAAAGGACGACCGTCCGATATGGCTTACCGTTTGGGGCGGTGGAAATACATTTGCTCAGGCTGTTTGGCGCATACAACAGGAGCGGACCCCCGAAGAACTCAAAGCCTTTTTGCATAAATTTCGTATTTATACGATTACTGATCAGGACAGGCCATGGTCAAGTGGAGATACCATCAGTTATGATATTAGTTCTCATCAGTGGATGCGGAAATTTGAAAAAGATCTGCTGTTTTTTTGGGATGAATGTGCATGGAAACATCAAAACGGTACGGGCGTTAATAACTGGAATGAATACGCACGTCATATCCAAAATCATGGTAATCTTGGCGCTTTATATCCAAAATATAAATGGGGAGTTGAAGGAGATACTCCGGCCTTTATGCATGTTATGCCCAACGGCTTGTCAAACCCGGATGTCCCAGTGCAGGTGAGCTGGAGTGGTTATTTTGAATTTGGCCTGGGGCGCGATAGCCTCACAAATGCTTATACAAATTATACCGGCGAACCCTATAATATCAGCACAAAATACTTTGCCTATTTCTACCCGGCAATATTTAACAATTTTGCCGCCCGTATGGATTGGGCCAAAGAAGGAAAGGGAAACCGCAATCCGGTTGTAATTGTTAACGGCCATAAAGGCATTAAACCAATTGAGAAAGTTTGCAAAGCAGGGGAAGAATTACAGCTTAGCGCATCAAAATCATTCGATCCCGATGGCGATCGGTTACATTTTAAATGGTGGGTAATACCCGAAGCCGGGGATTATTCGGGAGAGATAAAAATATCAATTGGTGAATCAAATACTGCCACGATTCAAATACCGTCTGATGCCGCAGGAAAAGAATTTCATGTAATCTGTGAGGTGAGTGATGATGGCGTTCCCAACTTAACCAGCTACCAAAGGATAATTGTAAACGCAGAATAATAGTGTGCAAGAAAAAAGGAGAACCGGGGCAGGAGAACAAAACAAGCATGATTCCCGGGTTTCACCCGGGGGGGAGTCACATTTTATCCCTTCGGGATAGTGAGCTGAATAACAAAGTTAAGACGAGTTTATTGACCTGCAATGTTGCAATTACAAGTTTTTATGACGCTGGAAGCGTCGAATGTAATTAACCCGGTGTGTAACGCCGGGATGAAATGACCAAAGGGAAATCGTCCGGCGAAAAAAGCAGATCGAAGCCAGATGGTTCACCCGGACGAAACTCAAAGGGCAATAACATAAAAAGATAGGGACTTTCAGAAAAAAAGGGATGCGCACAAAGCAACATCCCCTTTTAACGTGTTAAACAAAATTTATCAATTAATCCACAGGTTCTTGTTTCTTTCGGCGTTTTTTCACCACTTCGTTGTTTTCGGCAATAATAGTGGCAATGGTGCGCGCAAAGGCGCCATAGGTTTCCACGTCAACTACCTCCATGGCGCGCAGGTACACCACTATTTTCTCGTTAATAAGCGCCACAAGCTCCGGTTTTTGTTTGGTGGCACTGGCCTGGGTGCTTTCCTCTGCCTTCTCCTGTTCGTAGGTAATACGGGCAGCCTCGAATGCCTGCTGTGCCGCCTGCAGCGCTGTTATTACATCGGCGCAACCCGGAAGTATTGCAATGGCATCCTTAATTTTTTGCACAGAAAGATCGTTAAGTAGCGAGGAAATAAGTGACGACTCAGTGGCATAGCTCTCGCCGGTAATACTAACACCGTATTTTGCAAATACCTTATCTACAGTTTCGGCAGCTTGCCGAATAGCTGCATCGGGGTGATGTAAGAAACCCATAACTACATAGTACAATGCACGGATTTGTGTGTCGCGGGCTTCGTCTTTTTCTTCCAGATCGCTTTCGGCCTTACCACGGTTTATGGCAGCGGTAAGGGCTGCCGACAGGCTTTCTAACCCGGTGAACATGGCACTAAGGTGCTGATCGGTATTAAGCGATGTGGTTTGGTAAGCGCCAAGCATGCGCATACTTACGGCGTCAACTTCAGTGACACGACTGGTAGACATAAGATTGTCAATCATAATTTTAAATTTTAGTTTGTAATTGGTTAACCTTTGCATTTTTACAGGGTAGAAAAAGTGCTGTGGTTGTTATTGTTAAGTAATTTACAACAACATACTGAAATACAGCAACTATTTTTATATGTTTTAGAAGATATTAAGCTGTTGAGCAAATGGCATAACGACATTCTCCCGCCTATGGGCCAGGCAGCGAATGGGAAGCCGACATTGCTCCACCTGAGCGTTGGGGAGCGAATGGGAAGTTGACATTGCTCCAACTTTGCACCGGGAAACAAATGTCGGGTTGACATTGCCTCAGTTTTGCGTAGGGCAAGGAATGGCATGATGACATTCATCGAACACAATTTTTTCAATGTCATAAAAATTATGCTTAGCTTTAATGCACTAAAGATTCTAAATGCCCGATACATTGAAAAAATCTCTTGCAAATACAAAACGAAAATATAGTCTGATATTTACAGACAATGCATGTATTATCAGTGTGTTGTGGCGATGCGCGCTAATAAGAGATATGTTGCATTGCAACATACACATACGTTACCAACAAGGCTAAAAAACAAAAACCATGGACGAAAAACACATTGCTGATTTAGAAATTCGTTGTATTACATGTGGTGATACAAAATTTGAATTTAAAGAAGATTATTCCTGGATAAAATGTGCTAGATGCGGTAGAGAATATCCAGGAGGCAAAGACGAGCTGCTTGAATTAAATCAAGAAAACATTGATAATGCAATTGATGAGAATAAGGAAGATATATTAAAAGCAGCTCAAAAAGATTTAAAGGATATGCTTAAAAAATCGTTTAAAGGAAATGACTTTTTAAAATTTAAATAAAATGGAAATAGCTGGACTAATCATTTCGTTAGCTGCATTAAGTCTTGCAATCTTTACATATTTTAAGCATGACTTGAAAATAAAAAAGCAGGACTCTTTGCTGAAAACTTATCAAATTGAGAAAATAAATCAGGAAAAAGAACAAGAAAAAAAAGCAATTATTGAAGCTAATGTAATTAAATACAACAAAGGAAAAAGAATAATTAAAATTTATAATAAGGGAAAATCGACTGCTAAAAATGTCAAAGTGCATATACCTGATGACGATGGATATGAGATAATGACTAATCCAAGCCCGATTGATATTAAATCTTTAAACAGCGTTGAAATTGTTCTACTTACTTTCAATAGCAGTCCTGACAAAGTGAAAATTGATTTTGAATGGGATGATGAGTTCATGAAATTAAATACGGATTCTCAGACAATTCAAATTTGAAATATAAAGCCCAGTTGGTAACAAAGTACATATTGCAGGGCGGGGTTTGGTGGTACGCCAACTGCGGATTCTCGTTTCGCAGTTCCGTGTCCTTCGGACAGGAACGCTCTCCGAAATCCGCCCCGACAACATGTACCAACCGTTAACAAAAAAAAGGGCTACCCTCCCGGGAAGCCCATATTCTAAATTAAAATTTTGCAAGAAAAAAGGAGAACCGGCGTTTCACATTCTGGTCAAGGGAAAGTGATTTAGTTTCGGATAATAAATTTCCTCCTCCGGCCGGATCTCCTGAAAAAACTGCACTATAAAATAGCATAGCCCACTACAGCATATGCTAACTTTCAAATTTTAGGCGAGCGAATTTAATCGCTCTTGTCACAGAACAATTGCCTTATGGCAAAACAGTGTCGCCCATTAAGTAGGTGTCTACCTCGCGGGCTGCGGCGCGACCTTCGTTAATGGCCCAAACCACCAACGATTGTCCGCGGCGCGAATCACCGGCAGCAAAAACCTTTTTAATGCTGGTTTTAAACTGTCCGTATTCGGCTTTGTAATTCGAACGTGCATCACGTTCCATATCCATTTCCTCAGCAATTTTATCTTCAGGTCCCAAAAATCCCATCGCCAACAACACTAAGTCTGCTTTAATGTATCTTTCGGTACCAGGAACCGCTTGTGGCATTCTTCCGCCATTGTCGGTTTTTATCCACTCAACCTGAACGGTGTGCAAAGCTTTTACTTTACCGTTTTCACCTTCAATTTTGGTGGTCATTATCGAGTATTTCCGTGGATCTTTTCCTTTTGCCAAAATAGCTTCGTGCTGGCCGTAATCGGTTTTTTCGTTACCCGGCCATTCCGGCCACGGGTTACCTTCTGTATTGCGTTCTTTTGGTGGCTGAGGCATAATCTCCAACTGAGTTATACTTTTACAACCATGACGCAGCGATGTAGCTACACAGTCGGTACCGGTATCGCCACCACCAATTACAATTACGTTTTTATCTTTTGCCGAGATGTAATTTCCATCTTCCAGTTTACTGTCGAGCAAACTTTTTGTGTTGGCTTTCAGAAACTCCATAGCGAAATGTACACCCTCCAACTCGCGGCCTTCAACATTCAGGTCGCGAGGTTTTGTGGCTCCGGTAGTTAAAACAACCGCGTCAAAATCGTCGAGCAACTTTTTGCTGCGAATGTCTTTTCCAACCTCGGTATTGGTTTTGAAAATAATACCTTCTGCTTCCAATATATCAACACGGCGTTGTACTACTTCTTTATCCAGTTTCATGTTCGGAATACCGTACATCAGCAAACCGCCGATACGATCGTCGCGCTCGAAAACAGTAACGGTATGACCTGCTTTGTTCAGCTGAGCTGCACACGCCAGTCCGGCAGGACCAGATCCAACAACGGCAACTGTTTTTCCGGTGCGCGATTCCGGTGGTTCAGGAACTACCCACCCTTGCTCGAAACCATTGTCGATAATGGTTCGTTCGTTGTCGTGGATGGTAACAGCCGGTTCGTTAATTCCCAACACACAACCTGCTTCGCAAGGTGCAGGGCAAACTCTTCCTGTAAATTCAGGAAAGTTATTGGTGTGGTGAAGTCGTTCCAGTGCATCTTTCCAGCGACCTTTGTAAATCAGGTCGTTCCACTCCGGAATCAGGTTATAAACCGGACATCCCGAAGCTCCGTTGTGCAATAATGCTCCACGGTGGCAGAATGGAACACCGCAGTCCATGCAGCGTGCACCCTGTGTTTCACACGTTTCTTTATCGCGTAATATATATACCTCGTTCCAATCTTTAAGGCGTTCCTCAATTTTTCGTGTTGGATTGGAAACTCTTTTATATTCTAAAAATCCTGTTGGCTTTCCCATGTCTTAGCGTCTATAAAAATTACAAATTGGCCAGATGCATATCAAATGCTGCATCAATTACATCCGACTCTTTTTCGTATTTACCCGTTTTACGGGCCTCTTCAATGTAGGTCAGCATTCGTTTGTAGTCGGTAGGAATTACTTTTACAAACTTGCCTATTGTCTCCTCCCAGTCAGATAGAACATATTCTGCAACAGTCGATTCTGTTTTATCCATATGCTTCTGAATCATTGCTTTCAGTTCTTCCTGTTCAGCTTTATCCGTAACTCTTTCCAGTTGAATCATTCCCTTGTTGCAAAGACCTGGGAATGTTCCGTCGATATCGAGCACATAAGCAACTCCACCCGACATACCGGCACCAAAGTTTCGTCCTGTTTTTCCAAGAATAACAGCTTTTCCTCCTGTCATGTATTCGCAGCCGTGGTCGCCAATACCTTCAACAACAACTTGTGCTCCCGAGTTACGAACGCAGAAACGTTCGCCTGCAATACCGCGGATATAAGCCTCGCCGCCAGTTGCTCCGTAGAAACAAACGTTACCTACAATAATGTTTTGTTCCGGAATGAACTGTACATTTTTAGCAGGGTAGATGGCTAAATGACCACCGGATAATCCTTTTCCGAAGTAGTCGTTCGCATCTCCCTCAACTTCCAGTTCAATACCTTTGCAAACAAATGCACCGAACGATTGTCCTGCAGAACCTATCATTTTGAAATGAATAGTTCCGTCGGGTAATCCTTCTCCTTTATGTACTTTGGTTACTTCGTGTGACAGAACAGTACCAACACTTCGGTTGATATTTTTTATCTCGAATTCTGCGGCTACTTTTTCACCGTCTTTTATTGCTTTTTGTGCGGCTTCAACCAATTTCCAGTCAAGGATCTCTTCCAACTGGTGATCTTGTTTTTTGCTGCAGTATAGACCTTCTTCCGCACCCATTTCTTCTTTATACAGAATCGGGCTCAGGTCAAGACCTTTGTATTTCCAGTGATCAATGTCGTCTTTGAATTTCAGGCACTGCGACTGACCCACCATTTCATTAATAGTGCGGAAGCCCAGCTCTGCCATAATCTCACGAAGACCTTCAACAAGGAATTCGAAGTAGTTTACAACGTGATCAGGATTACCTTTAAATTTACCACGCAATCTTTCGTTTTGTGTTGCTACACCTACCGGACAAGTATTGCTGTGGCATTTACGCATCATGATACATCCTTCAACAACCAGCGCCATGGTGGCAACTCCCCACTCTTCAGCACCAAGCAGTGTTGCGATAGCAAGGTCGCGCGATGTTTTCATCTGGCCATCAGACTGCACCACAATACGGTTACGCAAGCGGTTGCGAACCAGCGTTTGGTGTGTTTCCGACAAACCAAGCTCCCAAGGCAGTCCGGCATGTTTAATCGAACTAACCGGCGATGCTCCTGTTCCTCCGTCGTATCCTGAAATCAGTACGGCATCGGCTTTTGCTTTACAAACACCGGCGGCAACAGTTCCAACACCTGTTTCAGAAACCAGTTTCACGTTGATACGTGCATCGCGGTTACTGTTTTTCAGGTCGAAGATCAACTGTGCCAAATCCTCAATCGAGTAAATATCGTGGTGCGGTGGAGGAGAAATCAATCCTACACCAGGAGTTGAGTTACGTGTACGTCCGATCCAGCCATTTACTTTATGACCCGGAAGGTGACCACCTTCACCCGGTTTTGCTCCCTGCGCCATTTTAATCTGAAGCTCTTTCGCCATGCTCAGGTAGTAGCTGTTAACACCGAAACGTCCTGATGCGATCTGCTTGGTAGCCGAACACATGTCGTCGCCATTTGGCAATTTGGTGTAACGAACCGGGTCTTCACCCCCTTCTCCCGAGTTTGATTTTGAACCAATTCGGTTCATGGCAATGGCCAGTGTAGTGTGTGCTTCCCACGAGATAGAACCAAACGACATTGCTCCCGTAGCAAAACGGGTAAGAATGCTTTCTGCCGGTTCAACTTCGTCGAGCGGAATCGATTGGCGGTCAGAGGTAAAGTCCATCAATCCACGTAAAGTGAATGCGGCTTTTGCCTGATCGTCAACTACACTACAGTATTTTTTGTATTTCTCGTAATCGTTCTTTCTTGTTGCTTCCTGAATCAGTTGAATCGCTTCAGGACTCAGCAAGTGGCGCTCGCCATCTTTACGCCAGTGGTATTCGCCACCCGGCTCCAGAACTTTCGCTCCGCCCTGGCGGGTTGGGAATCCCTGACGATGACGCATCATTGCTTCTTTGGCAATGTCGTCAAGACTTAAACCTTCAACACGACTAACGGTTCCGGTAAAGTACTTGTCAATTACTTCCTGCTTGATTCCGACAGCTTCAAAAATCTGTGCTCCCTGGTACGATGCCAATGTTGAAATACCCATTTTCGAGAATACTTTCAACAGTCCGCCGCCAATAGCTTTAACGTAGTTTTGTATTGCTTGATCTTTGGTAATGTCTCCCAATGCTCCTTCATCAACCAGATTCTTAATGGTATCGATGGCCATATATGGATTTACCGCAGAAACACCGTAGCCCAACAAAGTGGCAAAATGGTGTACTTCGCGCACATCTCCGGCTTCCATAATAATGTCGGCTTTTCCACGCTTTCCAACACGGATAAGGTGGTGGTGAACAGCCGAAGCTGCCAGTAAGGAAGGAATCGGCGCATGGTCGGTGCTTACCGCAAAGTCGGAAAGCAAAATGATTGAGTAAGCTTCATCAATCGCGTCTTCAACATACTGACACAAACGTTCCAGTTTCTTTTCCAGTGTTCCTTCTTTTCCATCGGCGTGGAAAACAATACTGATCTTTTTCGTTTGGAAATGCGTGTGATCCACGTAGGCCAGTTTAATCAACTGCTCGTTGGTTAAAACAGGCTGGTGAACCGCAATTCTGCGGCAATGTTCAGGCGACTCTGTCAGAATATTTTTGAAACCTCCCAAATAGGTTCTCAAATCCATTACAATACGCTCCCTGATCGGGTCGATTGGCGGATTGGTAACCTGTGCGAATAATTGTTTAAAGTAGTGCGACAAATGCACCGGACGATCAGAAAGAACAGCCAGCGGGTTGTCGGCTCCCATCGAGCCAAGTGCTTCGCCACCATTCATCGCCATTGGTTTCAGTATCACTTCAATATCTTCGTGAGTGAAACCAAAAGCTTTTTGTCGTTTAAATACAGTTTTCTTATCCGGCTCCTTTAATTCCAGGTCAGGAATAAAAGGAAGTTCGTCCAGGTAAGTCATATTTTCTTTTACCCAATCGCCATACGGTTGGCTTGAGCAAATTTCAGCTTTAACTTCTTCGTCAGAAATAATGCGTCCTTGTTCCAAATCGGCAACAAACATTTTTCCGGGTTGCAAACGACCTCTGATTTTTACCTGATCGTGTGGAACATCAATTGCACCGGTTTCTGACGACATTATTAATGTATCATCTTCGGTAAGGCAATAACGTGATGGACGCAATCCGTTACGGTCGAGTGTTGCTCCAACCAGTACACCATCAGTAAAACATACCGACGCCGGACCGTCCCATGGTTCCATCATTGCAGAATAGAATTCGTAGAACTCTTTCTTTTTCGGATCCATATCCGGATTATTTTGCCATGCTTCAGGGATAAGCATCATCAGTACGTGTGGTAACGATCGTCCGCTTAACACAAGCATCTCAATAGCCATATCGAGGTTGGCACTATCCGAGTCGCGGATGTCGCAAATCGGGAAGATCATTTCCAACTCTTCCTTCGTAAATGCCGAGCACTCCAGAAGCACTTCGCGGGCGCGCATCCAGTTAATGTTACCCTTGTTGGTGTTGATTTCGCCGTTGTGCGCAATATATCGGAAAGGCTGCGACAGTTTCCACGAAGGGAAAGTGTTGGTTGAAAAACGTGAGTGTACCAATGATATGGCACTCACTGCCAACGGATTGGTAAGGTCTTTGAAATATAACGAAACCTGCTCGGTTGTTAACTGACCTTTATAAATAATGGTTTTATATGAACACGAAATGATATTCATTCCGTTGTATCCAATTCCGGTAACGGACTCGCGAACCAGTTTTTCAGTATATTTTCTGAAAACAAAAAGTTTGCGGTCGAACTCCTCTACCGACATGCCATCGGGTTTACCGATGAACAATTGCTGTACATATGGTTCTGATGCCAAAGAATCGCGCCCCAGGTCAGAATTGTCAACCGGAACTTTGCGATAACCCAAATAGGGTAGTCCAAACTTCTTTAAATTTCGTCCGATAATATCTTTACACTCTGAACGTTTTCGGTCCTCCTTTGGGAAGAAAATCATGGCCACGCCATATTCGCCAAACTGAGGTAATTTAATGTCCTGTTTCGGACACTCTTCCATAAAAAGTTCGTGTGGAATTTGTAGTAATATCCCTGCACCGTCACCGCTTTTAATATCAAACCCGGTACCCCCGCGATGTTCCATACGAGCAAGCATCGACAAAGCATCAGAAATCACACTGTGTTTCTTTCTGCCCTTTAGGTTTGCTACAAACCCGATACCACAACTCCCATGCTCAAATTCAGGGCGGTACAATCCCTTTGCTACAGGTTCTTTTGTCTGCATCATTTTTTCCTTTCTCTTTAAAATTCGCACTAGCGCAGCAATTGGCGCTGTCAATACCAAATTACTGCAAAACTGTAAGTGAAAATCCCGTTTTTACTTACGAAGTGAAATCAAAAATAATCAAAGAGGTGTGTATTCGCAATCTTAGCAGGTGTAAATTGTGTTTAATAACATACAATTAACCTTGAGAAAAATCATAAAAAACGTAATCCTTTATCCGAATTTTATATGATTCTGACATTTGTTAGGTTTCAAATAGTCTGAAATCTTATTGAAGCAGGTTCTTTTTTGCTTCTTCTATTTTGTTAAATAGAAATTTTTTAATGATTTCCTCTTTCTTATTTGAAATACTATCCAAACATAAATTTCCGATGCTCCCTTCGTGGCTATGGTCTACGCATTTTTCGGGCGTAAAGTTTCCCTCTTCAATTTGAGCGCCAACTTGTTTGTAGGCTTCGCGGAATGGAATTCCCTGCAAAACAAGTTTGTTAACTTCCTCAACACTAAAAAGGTAATCGTATTTGCTGTCGTTAAGAATTTCGGTGTTTACCGACATTTTATCGATGGCCAGACTAACAATATTAAGGCAGTCGTTCATTTCTTTAAACGACGGAAGAAAAACTTCTTTTACCATTTGCAAATCGCGGAAATAGCCGCTTGGCAGGTTGTTAATGATTAAGCTGATTTGTGCCGGAACACCTTGCAATTTGTTGCAGCGGGCACGGGTAAGCTCAAAAACATCGGGATTTTTTTTGTGGGGCATAATGCTCGAACCTGTAGTAAACTCGGTGGGCAAACTTACAAAATTGAAATTCTGGCTCATAAACAAACAAACATCGTAAGCCAGTTTTGATAATGTTCCGGCAATGTTTGCTAAGGCAAACGAAACGATTTTTTCAACTTTTCCGCGACCCATTTGCGCATAAACCACGTTGTAGTTCATGTTGTTAAAACCAAGCAAGTCGGTCGTCATTTGGCGGTTAAGCGGAAACGATGAACCATAACCGGCTGCCGAACCCAATGGGTTTTGGTTGGTAATATTAAAGGCCGACAAAAGTAACTCCAAATCATCGGATAAACTTTCGGCATAGGCGCTAAACCACAGTCCAAAAGACGAAGGCATAGCCACCTGCAAGTGGGTGTAGCCCGGCAATAAGATGTCTTTTGTTTCTTCGGCACGTTTTAGCAGAATATCGATAAGGCCCGAAGTTGTTTCGGCAATTTCTTTAATGGCATCGCGGGTAAACAGTTTCAGGTCGAGTAAAACCTGGTCGTTACGCGAACGTCCGCTGTGTATTTTTTTGCCAAGGTCGCCCAGTTTTTCGGTAAGCATAAATTCAACCTGAGAGTGTACATCCTCAACACCTTCTTCAATCGTGAATTCTCCTTTTTCGGCAATTGCATAAAGATTTTTCAGCTCGGACAGAAGTGTCGGAAGCTCATCCTTTTCAATAAGCCCAACCGACTCGAGCATGGTTACATGCGCCATCGAGCCCAAAATATCGTGCGTGGCCAAAAACAAATCCAGTTCACGATCTTTACCAACAGTAAATTCTTCAATTGCTTTGTTAACAGGTGTACCTTTATCCCAGAGTTTCATATTAAAATAGTTGGAAGACGGAAGGCAGAAGACGGAAGATGAGAACCTGAATGCAGCCCTGTCGCTTCAATTAATATTAATAACTGCAAAGATAAAATTTCAAATGAAAGCTTCTTTCAATTTGCCGGAACTAAAACCTATTAATAACATGCAAAACCGAGATGCCGAAACAGCGATGGGAAATTGGCATCAGATAAGCTGATTTGAAAGAGATTTTTTTGGCTTAATATTATTAGATTTGCACTTCGTTATAGGTATCCCTGATGACGCGGTTATTGGGGTGTAGCCGGAAAAATTTAAACAATGAAGAAAGTATTATCGATTATATCTTACCTGATTATTGCTGTGGCTTTATACTCGGCTGCAAGTTTTTATTTTAATTACGATTTTTGCCACACTATGGTAGCCGAAGACGGCCCGCTTGAAAATCTTACCGCTCTGGGTTTGCTGCTGATATCGGTATTGTTTGCTATTCGTCTGTTCAGGCAGTATAAAGACAGAAACAAACTTTGGGTGGCTTTAAGCCTGATAATTATTATCGGTGCATTTTTCGGTTTTGGTGAAGAAATATCATGGGGGCAAAGGATATTCGCTGTTGAAACCAAAGGTTTTTTTGCTCAGCATAATTTTCAGGGAGAAACCAACCTGCACAATTTGGAGATAGGAGGCGTAAACCTGAATAAATTGATTTTCTCGACGGGGCTGGTAGTGGTTTTCGGAACTTATTTTGTTTTAACACTTCTACTGTATAATAAGTGGCCCTTTTTCACACGTACTATCGATCTGTGGGGTATTCCTGTTCCTAAAATCAAATACTCATTACTGATACTGGTGTGTACGGGAATAGTTTTACTCATTCCGGAAAGACGAATATGGGAGCTGTGGGAAGCAATTTTTGTTGCTGTTTTACTGTTGGTATTTCTCGATCCTTACAACCAGAAAGAGGAGCTTCTTGCCTAAAAAAATAATTTTCTCAGAACATTAAAGTCCTCCTATATTGCAGGCATTAGCTTGTTAAACTAACATCCTTAATTTTTTTTGCCGGATTAATCAGAATTAAAAAGAGGATTCCGGTTAAGGCAAGTTCGTGTAGTTCGCTTTCTTTAACCAGGTTTATGGCCAGTGGAATAAAGGTATTTACGGCCAATAGAACTATAATGTGATGCAGGCGGGGAATCGGAACGCCATAATCAATTACCAGTTTGCGAATAGCCTTAACTTTCCAGGTAAGTAATGGCAGTATAATAAAGTAACTGATTAACGCCACAAACATCAGCTTCGAAAAAATGAGGATGTTTAAATCTACTCCACCAATTTCAAGGTTATGCAGGTTGGTTTCGCCCTGGTAGTTGTTTTGCATAAAATATTCGCCGGATTCAATTGAAAATATACGCTGGCCCCATGATATTTCTTCTCCAAGTCCAAAAATAAAAACGATTGATGCAAGCGCGTTGAAGAATATTTTTTTCCGGTTTTTCTCTTTTCCGGCTTTAACTGCCCTGGTAGCAAAAAGTATAGCTCCCAATAGCAGAAACAATGCTGTAAGGTATTCTACCCAGCCATCTTCGCGAATAACTTTATCAAAAGCTTCCTGTCCGAAATTGCTCTGGCTTTTTCCGTAAGCCACAAAACCAATAATAACGGAATAAACTATAATGTCGAGAATTGTAATCCACGAAATATTTTTCTTCATTTGTATTCAAATTAAAAATGTGGGCGTAAAATTAGTATTTTTTGTTTGTGCGCTTGCCATAATTCGTCACTAATGAATAATCGACATATATACTTTCTGGTCCTGATTACCCTTCTATTAATTATAATACCAGCCTTGCCGGTTTTTTTGGTTGGAAACGCTGCAAAATATGCAGAGGTGGGTCGCGAAATGCTGATGAATAACGACTGGATTAACCTTACTATTGGCGGCGATGCTTACGATCAGAAACCTCCTATGTTGTTTTGGATTGCGGCGGTTACTTTTAAGTTGTTTGGTTTGTCGATCCCGGCCTTCAAATTGGCCGTTTTATTGTTTTCGGTCATCGGAATTTATTCGACATACCGGCTGGGAAAACTGCATTACGGAAAAGAAACCGGTATGCTGGCAGCCTTTTTTTGGATATCGTCTTTGGGATTTCAGCATTTTAACAACGATATACATACCGATACCTTGTTGGCCAACTTTGTGGTATTCTCGGTATGGCAGTTCTCGGTGTATTTAAAAAACCATAAATGGCACAATTTTTTGCTTGGTGCAGTTGGTGTTGGTTTGTCGATGCTGGCAAAAGGGCCGGTGGGAGTAGTAATTCCTGCAGCAGCAATTGGCGGAACAATGTTAGTGCATAAGCAATGGAAAGAAATATTTAACTACCGTTGGCTGATTGCCCTGGTAGTGGTGGGAATTATGATTTTGCCTGCCATGGTAGGATTACTAAACCAGTTTGGGCTCGAGGGAATCAAATTCTATTTCTGGACCAATAACGTAGGGCGTGTTACCGGTTCGTATAGGGGAAGCGGTGCCGATTATTCGTTTTACCTGCATACATCCTTATATGTATTGTTGCCCTGGACTATATTTATGGTTTATGGTTTTTTTAAAGAAGTGAAAAGCCTGAACAGAATATGGAAAAATAAAACCGAAGATTTTGAGGTAGTAAACATTTTTGCGGTTGTGGTTTACCTGGGAATACTGTCGGTAGCCAAACAGCAAAATCCACACTATATGCTTTCGGCACTTCCTTTTATGTATATAATTACCGCCAAATGGACCGTGCGCTTATTTTCTTCCGAAGAAAGAGCGAAAACCCGTAACATAATTGCAACAATAAATAAAGGAATAGCAGTTGTTGGGCCGCTAATATTATTAGTGCTGCCCATTGTGGTGTTCCCTGAAAAACGTTTCTGGTTTTGGGGTGTATACGGATTGCTTTATGCCGGAATAGTGATAGTGTTTGTAAAAAAGAATAATTTGCAGAGGCAGATTGTGATGCTGACTTTCACCATTGCAGTAATGCTGTTTACCGTTAATGTAAACATGCTGCCAAATATGCTGAAGTTTCATACTTCGATTGAAGCTGCCGAAATTTTTAATGAAAAAGCACCTGAAGGCTCAACACTGAGCATGTATACCGAGAAGGCCAGGCTTTGGAATTTGTTTCTGTATTCAAAATCTCCGGGAAAATATCTTGTTGAGAAAGAAGATCTGGAAGCATTTCTTCCGAATGCGGGGGCGTGGATATTTACTTCGGAAGCCGGGTATAATGATATGCTTGAAATGGGATTGAATATGAATGTGGTTCAGAAATTTACGGAGCACAAACCTCTAACCGGTCAGTCGGCACGATTTTTAAATCCCAAAACCAGGGCGAGCAGATTTAATACCATGTATCTTCTTGAGTTAAGATAAGTAAATCACAAAAAAAATATTTCTTTCCCCCCCTGTACCGATTGTTATACTTTTCGATCAGTATTAATTCTTTTGCACAATTCATAAAATTTAGACAGGAAACCAATTCATCATTAATAAATGATTTTCTGTTGCTGTTTTATGTCTCTCTTATTAATATATGATGAGCTGTCACACTTCATTGTGGTGATAGTCTGCATCTTTCGTTTGGGCAGTATCCTTTGTCCTTTAATTAATTCTTGTTGTTCGGCTAATAAAAGCATGTAATAATTTGTGCTTTTTGAACTAATTGTGGCTGTTTGGTGTAAAAACGGCAATAAAAAGCATGGAAGTATGTCAAAAAGGTACAATATTGTGTCAAATATTAATAATTTGTTAAGCGAATTAACATGTGGGGTAAAAATGGGGTTGTGAATGAAAAAAAGTGCATTTATTTGAATCAGGAATTAAAAACAGAGGGTGTTGAGGAGAAAAAGAGGTTAGAAAAGAAAAACACCCCCTGTTAAAACAGGGCAGACGAGATTTAAAATTAAAAAATAGCAGTTTAACTTTTAAAATTTACGATTATGAAAAAGACACTACTGATTACAGTAAGTATGTTATTACTTTTAGTTGTATCAACAACGAATGTTAAAGCTCAGGAATGGAGTACGGGTTTAGACATTTACAGTAGTTATTTATGGCGTGGTGCCAAGTTTGGAACAGGGGCAGCTTTTCAGCCCGGAGTTGAGTTTAGTGCAGGAGGTTTTGCCATTGGTGCATGGGGATCTTACAGTACTGGTTCAGAGGAAGCAGCTGAGGCCGACCTTTACATGGGTTATGGTTTCGATTTAGGCGAAAATGCTTCGTTAAGCTTTACCTTGACCGACTACTACTTCCCGGGATCAGACTGGACCGAAGGAGAATCGCACTACTTCGAACCTATGGTTAGTTTGGGTGTTGGTGCTTTTACTTTCACTGCAGCTTACATGGAAGGACTTGGAGATGATGAGATCAACACCACAAGCGACTTGTATCTTGAAGCAGCAGTTTCTGCAGGTCCGGTAGACATTACTCTTGGTGGTGGCGATGGCCAGTACACTGACAATGGCGATTTCAACATCTGTAACATCATGGTTGGAACTTCAAAAGAAGTACAGATTACCGAAAGCTTTACTCTGCCGGTTTCAGGAGCAGTTATGCTGAACCCATCAACGGGAGGATTCCACATTGCAGTTGGTATTTCACTGTAACAGAGAAGATATTTTGATATGAAACGAGTCCGTATAACTCGGACTCGTTACATCTTATACTAAAAAACAAATAACATTAAATAAGATGAAAAAGATTGAAGCAGTAATACGCAAATCAAAATTTGAAGAGGTAAAAGACGCCCTGTATGAAGCAGGTATTGAGTTCTTCTCTTTCTGGGATGTGAGAGGAGTTGGCCAGGCTCGCGAAGGTCGTGCTTACCGCGGTGTTGTATACGACACCAGTACAATCGAAAGAATAAAATTGTCCATTATCGTTCGCGATAAGAATATTGATAAAACGGTTCAGGCCATTTTAGGCTCAGCAAGAACAGGAGAGATCGGTGACGGTAAAGTGTTCGTTGTGCCTATTGAAGAGTCATACCGAATCAGAACCGGAGAACACGGTGATGAATCACTTTTTATTAAAGGAAAAGAAGAGTAGTAACTGAAAAAAGATTAGATTATCATGGAAGAAACTTTGCAAGGCCTACAAATAGGTATAGATAATATGTGGTTATTGGTTGCTGCATTTCTGGTAATGTTCATGCAGCCTGGATTTGCCCTGGTTGAGGCAGGTTTTACACGATCGAAGAACACGGCGAATATTTTAATGAAAAACCTGATGGACTTTTCTATCGGCTCAATACTTTATTGGGTTATTGGTTTTACCATTATGTATGGAGACTCAATAGGTGGATTTATTGGAATGCCAGATCTTTTCTTTATGAGCGACGGTTTTGGCGATAATTATTCTGATTATGCCGACTTGTTTTTCCAAACTGTATTTGCTGCAACTGCTGCAACTATTGTTTCGGGAGCAATGGCTGAAAGAACAGAATTTAAAGCCTACTTGATTTTTAGTATTGTAATTACCGTAATTATTTACCCAATTTCAGGTCACTGGACATGGGGTGGTGGTTGGTTAAGCCAACTTGGATTCCACGATTTCGCCGGTTCATCTATTGTACACTCTGTTGGTGCATGGGTTGGTTTAGCTGGTGCGTCTATTATTGGACCTCGTTTAGGAAAATATGGAAAAGACGGAGAGGCGAAAGCAATTCCGGGACACAACCTGGCAATGGGAGCATTGGGTGTATTCATCCTATGGTTCGGATGGTTCGGATTTAACCCCGGATCTCAGTTAGCCGCTGCCGGTACAGATAACGCTGTTGCAATTGGTCATATCGCGGTTACCACTAACCTGGCTGCTGCAGCCGGTGCTGTTACTGCAATGATGGTTGCATGGTTCCGTTACAAACGCCCATCACTTTCAATTTCGTTGAACGGTGCATTGGCCGGTTTGGTTGCCATTACTGCTGGTTGTGATGCTGTTAATCCTATGGGAGCATTATTCATCGGTATAATTGCAGGTTTCATTCTGCCATTTGCTGTTGAGTTCTTCGATAAAATATTAAAAGTAGACGACCCTGTTGGTGCGATATCTGTTCACGGAGTGAGCGGTGCATTTGGTACACTGGCTGTAGGTTTGTTCTCAACCTCTGAAGGTTTATTCTACGGCGGTGGTGCAAAATTACTGGGTATTCAGGCTATTGGAGTGTTAGCATTCTTTGCCTGGGCATTCGGTTTAGGTTTGGTATTATTCTTCATCCTGAAGAAAGCAAATATACTGCGCGTTTCTAAGCGCATTGAAGAAGAGGGCCTCGATGTTTACGAACATGGTGAGAGTGCCTATAACTAAAATCTTCTTCAGCTTTTAAGTCTGTAGCTGTCTGTTTGTGGCCCCGTCGTTGGGCGGGGCCATTTTTCTTTTCAACTACACTACTTAAAAATGAAAAATTAGAACTAAAGATATTTTAACTGCATATAATACATTTCGTTTTACGTTAAATTAAGGTCAAGGGTAGTTATTAGTTAGTTTAGTTAGATTAAAAGAATCGGAGACCGACTGCAAATTGTAGTCGGTTTTTTGTTGATAAAAATGCAGGCTTTTAAGCGAAAGTATTTGAGGCTTATGTATTTTTGTCACTTCTTAAAAAATGTAGAAATTATGATGCAGACTTGGTTCGAGAGTAAAGTAAAATATATGAAAGTTTCCGAGAGCGGAAGCGAATCGATGGTAACAGAAAACTTTTTGTTGGATGCCGTATCGTACACCGATGCCGAAACGCGGATTATTCGCCAGATGCAACAAATGGTTAGAGGCGGAGAGTTTCAGATTGTTGACATTAAAAAATCGCGGATTGCCGAAGTTTTTCCATACGAAAACGGCGAGTGGTGGTTTAAAGCAGCCATTAATCTGGTTACAATTGACGAGGAAGCAGGTAAGGAGAAAAAAATAAAAACAAATTACCTGATTATGGCCGACGACATTAAAGAAGCACTTAACCGGTTGGACGAAAGTCTGGAGTACCTGGTTATTCCTTTTGTTGTTACTTCGTTGGCGGTTAGTCCGATTGTAGATGTATTTCCTTACAATCCTGAGGAAGCACAAATCCCTGATGGTTTTGTGCCGGTAGCAGAAGCTGCGGAGAAAAAGAATCCGATATTTACCGATGGAGTAAATCCGTTCATCGAAGAAGAGGAGGAAGAGGTTTCGGCTGAAGAGGAGACCGAGGCTCCGGAAGAAACCGAAGATTCGAACGACGAATAAACGGAAGAATAGTATAAAAAAATTGCAGTCCGCCTGTAAAAAATGTGCAGGCAGACTGCATTTTGAATTAATTATTAAGTAGTTGACGAAAAAAAAGTCGTTATAAGTTCACCATTACTTTGTAGTAATTGAATTTGCAACGCATTTTCGGATCGAACTGGTAATAGGCAATTGCAATCCGGCAAATGTCTTGTATTGTTTCGTAAATCTGGGCAACTTCTTTTTTGCCGTAATTATCCAATTCGGTATCTCCTTCCAAAGCAATAAAAAAGTCTTCGAATTGACTGATACGATTCGCACAAACAAGGATCTTATCGAACAAGGTGTCAGGAGTTCCTTTTTCGCTGATTTTTTGCCTTACGTTTTCGTTTAAATTGGCGGCAAATGTTTTCAGGAATTTAAACAGGCTGATGTGGTCGCCGTTTTTGGCATCGCTAAAATAATCGGTGTAGCCGGTGGTTTTGAAAAATTCTTTCAGAAAGGCTTTGTCTTTTTTAAAGTCGACTTTTACGGATGCCCGCAGAACTTTTAGGTGCTGAAGGCCTTCAACCATAATCTCGTGCCATTCGCGATAACGTTCATCTTCCAAAACATCCAGATTTTCAGCGTAGTGTTTGTCGATGGTGTCATCAATCCACACCATTAACGATGTTGCGAATTCCGGATCCCATTCCTTTCGCAAAATCGACAACTCGTAGATGTTTTCTTTAAAGGTTTTTGCAATCTGTTGACAAGCTAAAATTGTGGCGGTACTGGTAGGACAAATGGTTATTGTTTCCATACAAGCGGTATTTTGTAGTTAGAAGATATAACAAAGCTACGGAGTACCGCCGAAATATGCCTAATTGTAAAGTGGTAATATACAATGTTTTATAACTATGTTATGGAACTATGTTTCATAACTGTGTTCTACAATATGTTTATTGGTCTCCGAAAAGGCAGTCTTTTCTGAACCAGGTGAGGGAGTAGACGAAATTCTTAAGATTTTAAGTCGCTGAAAGACAGTTGCTTATTTGTGTCTTTTTTTGAGCTCACGAACCACATCTTCAATACGGTAACCTTTATGCGTAAGCAACACAACTAAGTGATAAAGCAAATCGCCGGCTTCGTACATAAAGTTCTCATCATCGTTTGCCATGGCTCCAATAATAGTTTCAACAGCTTCTTCGCCAACTTTTTGCGTAATTTTTCGTGTTCCTCTTTGGAATAACGAAGTGGTGTACGAACCTTCCGGCATTTCAGCTTTGCGTTTGTCGATAAAATCCTGCAGGTAGCTAAGGAATTGAATATCATTGCCTGCGTTTGATTCTTCAAAACAAGTATCATCGCCTTTGTGACAAACCGGTCCAACAGGATTTGCTTTTATAAGCAGTGTGTCGTTGTCGCAATCAATGGCAATCGAAACAACATCCAGAAAATTTCCCGATTCCTCGCCTTTGGTCCACAGGCGGTTTTTGGTGCGGCTAAAAAACGTTACTTTACCAATCTCCTGAGTTTTGGCAAGCGCATCTTCGTTCATAAAACCAAGCATCAGAACATTTTGCGTTTCTGCATCCTGAATGATCGCCGGAATTAGCCCGTCCATTTTATTGAAATCGATTGTTGATATATCTGTTAGCTGTCTCATAATCTTTTGTCAGAAGTCCGAAGCCGGAAGCCCGGAGCAATTTTTAATTCAGTAATTGTGTTGCGAAGTTACTATTTTGATCGGCTATCGAACTACAATGCCTTTTTCTTTTAAGTATTTCTTAAGAACCGGAATTGGAATTTCGTTGTAATGAAATATACTGGCTGCCAGTCCGGCGTCGGCTTTGCCTTTTGTAAAAACATCAACAAAATGCTCCTCGGCACCTGCCCCGCCCGAAGCAATGATCGGAATCTTCAGCATATCGGCCATTTTCGAAAGCTCTTTATTGGCGAATCCATTTTTTGTTCCGTCGTGGTTCATCGAAGTAAAAAGTATCTCTCCGGCACCACGGTCTTCGGCTTCTTTTGCCCACGAAAAAAGTTCTTTGTCGGTCGGAATTCGGCCACCGTTTACGGTAACTGTCCAATGCTCGTTTTCATCGCCGCGTGCATCGATAGCTACAACAACAAACTGGCTTCCAAAATTCAGCGCCAGGTCATCGATCAGTTTTGGATTACGAACCGCCGATGAGTTAATCGAGATTTTATCGGCACCTGCAGCCAAAAGTTTTTCAGCATCGCTCAATTCGCTGATACCGCCACCAACCGTAAACGGAATGTTGATATGCGCTGCAATACGTTTTACCAGTTCTACAAAAGTTTTGCGCCCTTCGTGTGTAGCTGTGATATCGAGGAAACAAAGTTCGTCGGCACCTTCGGCTGCATATTTTGCACCCAGTTCCACAGGGTCGCCAACTTCTTTAATATCTACAAAGTTGATTCCTTTAACGGTTTGCCCGTTGCGGATATCGAGGCATGGTATTATTCGTTTTGCAAGCATTTTTATTCGTTCCGAGTTAAAAGATCAAATACTATGAAATGAACTTCTCAATTTCTTTCAAAGTTATGCGATTTTCATAAATGGCTTTTCCGGTAATTACACCCGGAACGCCCATTTCATCTAATTTTAATATGTCGTCCATGGTGGCAATTCCGCCACTGGCAATAATTTCCACTTCGGGAAGCGTTTTCATAATGTCGGCGTACAATTCAAAAGAAGGGCCGCTTAACATTCCATCGCGGCTAATATCCGTTGAAATTACTTTGCTGATTCCCTGTCTGTGAAATTCCGATATAAAATCGATAACCGCTAATTCAGTGGTTTCCATCCAGCCGCTTACCGCAATGTTGCCGTCTTTTGCATCGGCACCCAAAATGATCTTTTCGCTACCGAATTTCTCCAGCCAGCTCAGAAAAGTATCTTTCTCTTTTACTGCGATACTTCCGCCGGTAACCATTGCTGCGCCTGAATTAAAGGCTATTTCCAAATCTTCATCCGATTTCAGTCCGCCGCCAAAGTCGATCACCAGGTTGGTCTTGCCGGCTATGGTTTCCAGTACCTTGTAGTTTACAATGTGCTTGGCTTTTGCCCCGTCCAAATCAACGAGGTGCAAACGTTTGATTCCTGCATCTTCAAACATTTTGGCGACCTCCAGCGGGTTCTCATTGTAAACCGTTTTCTGGTTGTAATCGCCCTGAGAAAGTCGCACACATTTGGCGTCAATCAGGTCGATGGCAGGAATTATTTCTATTTTTTTGGTCATGTTTTTAAATTCTCTCAATCCACAAGGCCGCAAAGGTAGCAGAATTAAGCATTTTCAAGAATCATTTTCAATACTGCCTGTGCAGTAATTTCGCGGTTGTAGGCTTGTTCAACTACAATTGAATTCGGGCTGTCGATAACGCCATCGCTTACTACCATGTTACGGCGTACTGGAAGACAGTGCATAAATTTGGCATCGTTTGTTAAAGCCATTTTTGCTTCATCAACCGTCCAGCTCATATCTTTCGATAGAATCTGGCCATAATCGGTGTACGATGCCCAGTTTTTTGCATAAATAAAATCAGCACCTTCAAAAGCTTTTTTCTGATCGTACTCAACTTGTACATCGCCCATAAATTCAGGTGCCAGTTCATATCCTTTCGGGTGTGTAACCACCAGTTCGTAATCGGTTTCGCGCATCCACTCCACAAACGAGTTTGGCACGGCCTGGGGTAGAGCACGTGGGTGAGGTGCCCATGTAAGAACTACTTTGGGTTTTTCAACTTTTTTATGTTCTTCGATGGTAACCAGGTCGGCAAAACTTTGCAGCGGGTGGCGGGTGGCGGCTTCCATGCTTACCACCGGAACGCCTGCATATTGAACAAACTGGCTTAGTATTTTTTCAGCGTAGTCGTCTTCTCGATTTTCGAATTTCGCAAAAGCACGCACTCCAATTACATCGCAATATTTTCCAATAACCGGGATGGCTTCGCGCAGGTGTTCGGCATTTTTACCGTCCATAACTACGCCCATTTCCGATTCCAGTTGCCAGCTGTCTTCGTTTACGTTCATCACCATGGTGTTCATGCCCATATTCTGAGCAGCTTTTTGGGTGCTGAGACGCGTACGCAAACTTGAGTTGAAAAATACCAAAACCATAGTTTTGTTTTTTCCCAGGTGCTGAAATCCAAATTTGCTATTTTTTACTTCGAATGCGGTTGCCAGCGCTTTTTCAATGCTGGGAATATCTTTTACTGATGTAAATTTTTTCATGTTTTAAAGTTTGAAAATGGAAGCACGAAGACCGAAGTTTCAGCTTCCATAGTTTATATTTTTGCCTTTTTACTTTTGCCTTTTACCTTTTACCTTGGACGAACTTGTCCGTTTCCTTCAATAATCCATTTATAGCTGGTCAATTCTTCCAGAGCCATCGGCCCGCGGGCGTGTAATTTTTGTGTGCTGATGCCAATTTCAGCTCCCAGTCCGAATTGTGCTCCGTCGGTAAAAGCAGTAGAGGCGTTGGAATAAACGGATGATGCATCTACCATTTTTCGGAATTTCTCAATTCGCTCCGGGTTTTCAGTAATGATAGCCTCACTGTGTTTTGAAGTATATTTATTAATATGTTCCAATGCTTCATCAAAAGAACCCACTGTTTTTACCGACATTTTCATCGATAAGAATTCTGTTCCGAATGATTCTTCAGTTGCCTCAAACAAAAGCTCTGCCGGATAAACCGATTCTATTTGTTTGTATGCTTTTTCGTCGGCATAAATTACCACCTGTTCTTCCGAAAGTTTTTTGGCAAAATCGTTCAGCTCATTCAATCGGTTTTCGTGAATTACCAAACAATCCAGCGCATTACAAACTGAGCAACGGCGGGTTTTGGCGTTGAAAATAATCTCGCGGCCTTTTTCTGCGTCGCCAAATTCATCGAAATAAGTATGGCATATTCCGGCACCGGTTTCAATTACCGGAATGGTAGCATTTTCGCGAACAAAATTTATCAATCCCTGGCTTCCGCGTGGAATGATCAAATCGATATATCCGCGAGCCCGCAACATTTCGTTGGTTTCTTCGCGCCCGGCAGGAAGGAGTGTTACTGTATTTTCGTCGAAACCGAATTTCTTAAGCACATCGCGTATGATAGAAACAATGGCCTGATTAGAGTAAATGGCATCGCTGCCACCTTTTAAAACACAGGCGTTTCCAGACTTTAGACACAAGGCAAAAACATCGAAAGTAACATTCGGGCGGGCTTCATAAATTATCCCAATTACACCAAACGGCACCGTAACTTTTTTGATTTTCAGGCCATTTTCGCGAACCGTTTCCTTTAAGGTTTTTCCTACCGGACTTTCAAGGCGGGCAACGTTTTCCATGTCGGAAGCAATGCCTTCAATTCGTTCTTCTGATAATTTAAGCCGGTCGAATTTCGGATCTTCAGGATCCATACGATCCAGATCTTTTTGGTTCTCGGTAAGAATAAATTCCGACTTTGCCCTCGCTTCGTTTGCCAGCTCCAGCAGCAGCTGTCTAACCTGGTCGTCGTACACCAGGTTTAATTTGCGCGATGCTTCTAACGTTTTTTTTAGCTGTTGTTCTATCTTCATAGTCAATGGTCTTTCAACGAAAAACCCTCTCCCGGGGGAGGGAGAGGGAGCTCAGAATATGTTCAAATTAAGGCATCAAAAAAAAGGGAGTAAGGGTAGTTTGTCGTGGTAGACAAACTTCGTTAAAGGTTACTCTGAGCTATTTTTATATTTCTATATTAATGTTTTGTTGTTTTATATTCTAAATACAAATAATCGTAATGTACTACCGGTTTTTGCTTGTCGGATTGTTTCTCCTTCTCAATTTTTTCCGAGCCGTACGAGGCTTTTCCCATGCCGACAAACTCGCCGTTTATGCCTGTTATTTTTATTAAATCTCCTTTTTTGAATTCGCTTTCAATTTTTTCAATTCCCACCGGAAGCAAGCTTACGGCCTTATCTGAAAGCAGTGCTTTTCTTGCTCCTTCGTTAATTTGTACCTCTCCTTTTGCAAAACCATCAGAATAGCCGATCCATTTTTTTACTCCGCTTGATGGTTTCTGGTTAGGTACGAAAAAAGTGTGCTTTAGGTTTTTCGATTTGTCGAGCAGATCGATAAGAATATTGGTGCGGGTTCCGTTGGCAACATGAACCCCGATTCCATCGCCGGCCACTTTTTTGGCAATTCGAAATTTGGTAAGCATTCCGCCGCGGCCAAATTCTGATCGTTCAGGCGAAATTGCATCCTGCGGTCCTTTGTCATTTACCTGAATACGCTCGATCAGTTCGGCTCCCTCGCTATCGGGATGAGCGGTGTAAACACCATCGATATTGCTGAGGATGACCAGTGCTTCGGAATCTACCATCGATGCAATCAACCCCGACAGTTCGTCGTTATCGGTAAACATCAGCTCGGTTACCGAGATGGTATCATTTTCGTTTACAATCGGTATCACTTTGTTTTCAAGCAAGGTAGTGATACAGTTTTTCATGTTCAGGTAATGTCGGCGGCTCGAGAAATTTTCCTTGGTGGTAAGCACCTGGGCGCAGGTGAGACCTTCTTCGTGGAAAAAGTCAGAATAACGCGATATTAATTTTACTTGACCCAGTGCAGCCCATAACTGTCGTTGCGATACGGCGTCCGACTTTTTTGTTTCTTTCATAACCGCGCGGCCTGCAGCAACTGCCCCCGATGATACCAAAACCACCTCAACGCCATTTTTTTGCAGATGAGCAATTTGATCAACCAGGTGAGCAATGCGCGCCACGTTGAGCGTTCCGTCGGATTTGGCCAGAACATTACTACCTACTTTTACTGTTATTTTCTTGTAGCGGGTCTGCACAGTTTTTAGTTGTCTTTTATTTTTTTGTACGAGGCCAGAACTCCTTGAATAAGTGACGAGCTAAAGCCTTTATGTTCCATTTCGTTCAATCCGGTAATGGTAACGCCCATTGGGGTGGTTACTTTATCGATCTCTCTTTCGGGGTGATGTCCCGACTGTAGCAGCAATTCGGTCGCACCTTTTACTGTTTGTGCGGTGATTAGCTGTGCCATTTCGGCGCTAAACCCAATCTCGATGCCACCTTGCATAGCCGCACGAATATAACGCAACGCATAAGCAATACCACACGACGAAAGTACAGTTGCAGCTGCCATTAATTCTTCAGGAATCTCAATTGTTTTTCCCAACTTATCAAACAACTCAACCACATACTCGCGGTAAGGTTCGGTGTTGCCGTTTGCCGAAATACAGGTTAACGATTCCTGCAAAGCAATTGCGGTGTTTGGCATTACCCGGAAAATAGGAATGTCGTTTCCGGCCATTTCTCCCAAGTCATCAATGCCAACTCCGGCAACAATGGAAATGAAAATTTTCTCCGGCGACAAAATGGGTTTCAGGCTGTTAATTACTCCCTCAATATGATAGGGTTTTACGGCTACAATAATCACATCAGCATCTTTTGCTGCATCGATATTGTTTTCGTAAGCACTAATTCCCAGGTCGCTCATGTTTTTGAGCGTAGCTTCTTTTCTGTCGGAAACCGAGATATTGCTTGCTTCAACTGAGCCCGATTTTAAAAGACCAAGTGCAATGGCACCTCCCATGTTTCCTACCCCGATTATTGCTATTTTTTTATTTTCCATTTTGTCGAATTTAGAAAATGTCGTATTCAAATCATTTTTTATTCAGCGAACGAACCAAGTACTTCTGCAAACGCAGCTAAAAAGGTGTCGGCTTGTTCGGTTGTAAGGCTGAGCGGTGGTAACAGCCTGATAATATTTTGCCCTGATACGCCGGTGAAAATACCGTAATCGAAAAGCAATTTTTTGCGAATTTCGGCAATTGGTTGCTTAAATTCCAAACCGATCATCAATCCTTCTCCTCTGATCTCAAACGCAGCATCAATTGCCGCCAATTTATCCATCAGGTAATTTCCAACTTTTTCGGCATTCTCAACCAGGTTTTCGTCTTTCATTACGTCGAGAACTGCAATGGCAGCAGCACAAGCCAGGTGATTGCCGCCAAATGTGGTTCCGAGCATGCCAAACCACGGCTCAATTTCCGGCTGAATGAGTACACCGCCAATCGGAAACCCGTTACCCATTCCTTTGGCCATGGTAACAATGTCGGGTTTTATTTCGGTATGCTGGTAGGCGAAGAATTTTCCGCTTCGTCCGTAACCCGACTGAATTTCATCCAGAATTAGAACGGCCACATATTTTTCGGTCAGTTGTTTTAGTTTGGTCAGGAATTCGGTATCGGGAACGTAAATCCCTCCAATTCCCTGAATTCCTTCAACAATGACCGCAGCCACATCGCCTTTTTTCAATGCTTCTTCCGTTGCGTCAATGTCGTTGAAGGGCAGGATTAGTGCATTGTCTGTTTCGTTAACAGGAGCAATTATTTTCGGATTATCGGTAATGGCTACCGCAGCCGAAGTACGCCCGTGGAAACCTTTTTTATAAGAGATAATTTTCTTTTTACCGGTTATAAAAGAGGCGAGTTTCAGTGCATTCTCATTGGCCTCGGCACCCGAGTTACAAAGAAACAACTGGTAATCTTCGCAACCCGATTGTTTGCCTAATTTTTCTGCCAGTTCCTTTTGCAAAGGATTCTGAACCGAGTTGGAATAAAATCCAATCTGTTGAAGCTGCGTGCTTATCTTTTCAACATAAGTCGGGTGGCTGTGCCCGATTGAAATTACCGCATGACCGCCGTAAAGATCGAGGTACTTCTTCCCGTTCTCATCCCAAACATAACAGCCTTCTGCCTTAACAGGAGTGATGTCGAAAAGTGGATATACGTTAAATAGTTCCATTCGTTTGTGATTGGAACGCTGATGACGCTGATTTAGTTGATGTGCACTGATCTTTTCAGTGAGAATCTGCAAAATCTGTGTTATCTGCGTTCAGTTTTAAAATGCTACCGGTTTTAAGTTGAGTCCGGTTTTCTCATCCAGGCCAAACATCAGGTTCATATTCTGAACTGCCTGTCCGGATGCGCCTTTTATTAAATTGTCGGTTAAACTGATTATAACCAGTTTGTTTCCGTGTTTTTCCAAATAAATTACGCCTTTGTTGGTGTTCACCACCTGTTTTACTCCCGGGTTTTTGTCGGTTACAAAAACGAACGGATGATCGGCGTAGTAATCTTTATATATTTCGTTGCCTTCTTCAAGCGAACCGTCAAATTTTGTATAACAGGCAACAAAAATACCGCGTGTGTGGTTTCCGCGAATCGGTACAAAGTTGAAATCCTTTTCAAAATCGGGTTGCAATTGTTTCAGGCTCTGAATGATCTCGCCTTCGTGCTGGTGCTCGAAAATTTTGTATGCTGAAACATTACTGCTACGCCAGCTGAAATGCGACGTTGCCGTTGGTTTTTGACCCGCACCGGTTGATCCGGTAATGGCCTGGACATGGATTTCATCCTGCAACAAATTATTAGCAGCAAGTGGCAACAGTGCCAGTTGAATGCCTGTGGCAAAACATCCCGGATTCGCAATCCGTTCTGATGATTCAATTTCTTCGCGGTTTAGTTCAGGTAAACCGTAAACAAAGTCATTGCCTTCTCTTTTTAGTCTGAAGTCGTGGCTTAAGTCGATAATTTTCAAATATTGAGGGAAAGTATTTTTCTCCACAAATTCGATCGACTTGCCATGCCCCATACAAAGGAAAATAACATCCACTTCGTCAAAAGGCATCTGGTCGGTGAATTTGATATCGGTTTCGCCCAGCAAATCAATGTGTACATCCGAAATCAGGTTGCCCGCATTACTGGTGCTTTGCACAAAACCAATTTCTGCTTGCGGATGATTTAATAAGATTCTCAACAGCTCTCCGGCAGTATATCCGGCTCCTCCTATAATTCCAACTTTAATCATCCTATAAATTTCCGTTTACTTTATTGTAGATTTTTAGTGAGTTCGCTAAGATTTTGGTAAATCCTTTTACATCGTCAGCAGTCCAGGCTTCAACAGTTTCGCCGTATTGGCCAAATCCTGAATTCATTAAATCGTGCTCCGATTCAATACCAACCAGCTCGAAGTTGTAAGGTCTCAGTTTTACGATCACTTTTCCGGTTACATTTTCCTGAGTTGATTCAAGGAAATCTTCGATGTTACGCATCACCGGCTCCTGGTACATGGCTTCGTGCAGGAACATGCCGTACCAGTTGCCCAACTGCTCTTTCCAGTACGATTGCCATTTTGTAAGTGTATGTTTTTCCAACAGGTGGTGTGCTTTAATGGTAATTAGCGGAGCAGCAGCCTCAAAACCAACGCGGCCTTTAATACCAATAATGGTGTCGCCAACGTGTGTGTCGCGGCCAATGGCATATTTCGATGCTACATCTTCCAATGCGCGAATCACATCGGGACCGTTTTCGTAAAATTCACCGTCGAGCGAAACCAGTTCGCCTTTTTCAAAACCCAATTCAATGGTTTTGGGCTCGGTAGCTTCCAATTGACTTGGGTAAGCTTCTTCAGGAAGATTTTTGTCAGTGGTCAATGTCTCTTTTCCGCCAACGCTGGTTCCCCAAAGTCCCTGATTAATGGAATATTCCATTTTGGTGAAATCGGCTTCAAAACCGTATTTTTTCAGGTAATCAATTTCGTACTGGCGGGTAAGCAACATATCGCGGGTTGGCGTAATGATTTCAATCTCGGGAGCCAAAACCTGGAAAGTCAGGTCGAAACGAATCTGATCGTTTCCGGCACCGGTACTACCATGAGCGATGTACTGTGCACCAATTTCTTTGGCATACTCGATAATGGCGATGGCCTGAAATGCTCTTTCTGAACTTACCGAAATAGGGTAGGTGTTATTACGCAGTACATTGCCAAAAACCATGTAGCGAATACATTTTTCGTAATACTCGTTAGTTACGTCGAGCGTAATGTGCTCAACTGCGCCCAGCGCCAGCGCACGTTCTTCAATGGCTTTTAACTCCTCATCGGAGAATCCGCCTGTGTTGGCAATTGCTGTATAAACATCATAACCTTTTTCTTCCTTCAGGTATTTTACACAAAACGATGTGTCTAAACCTCCACTAAATGCCAGTACCAATTTTTTACTCATGTCTAAATATCTTTAAAAGAGTGACGGCGTTTGTTATTCAACTTAAGTCTGTAGCTGTCTGTCGAATAGCGAGCCGCCACTCTACTTATTTTTATCTGTTATTTTCTTTTTTGCAACGCCTACAAATCGTTTTGGCAGAAGATCGAGCAGGCTGCGTTTCTTAATTCCGTTTCCGTTGGCGTATGTTGGTTTTTCCCATGCCGGATCGTAAAGCATTCCTGTACACAGACATTTTGTTCGCCCGGTACGCTCTAAGATATCGTGGTTAACACATCCCTGGCAACCTTTCCAAAACTGGTCGTCTAAGGTTAACTCCGAAAATGTTACCGGACGGTAGCCCAGTTCGTGGTTAATTTTCATTACCGCCAAACCGGTAGTTAAACCAAATATTTTTGAATTCGGATATTTCTTACGCGAAAGCTCGAAAGCCTTTTTCTTAATCGCTTTTGCAAGCCCTATTCCACGGTATTCTTCACCAACAATTAAACCCGAATTGGCCACAAAACCTTTTTCCTGCCAGGTTTCTATGTAGCAAAAACCGGCAAAGGTGTCTCCTTCAAGGGCAATAATTGCTTTCCCTTCCTTCATCTTCGAAGACAGGTACTCAAATGTACGACGCGCAATACCGGTGCCCCGTTGTTTCGATGCACTGTCGATAGCGTCGTTTATGTCGTCGATGAATTTCAAGTGATTTTCGTCGGCAATTAAAACTTTAATATTTTCTAAACTCTTCATCCTTCGATCTACAATTTGTCGTTAAGCTTTGGCAGAATTTTAATTAATGCCTCAGTCAAATCATTTTTCGATATTCCTTCCCTTTGTATTATTAATATAGTATCGTCTCCGGCAACGGTTCCTAAAATTTCCCACGGACTAGCTGAATCAATTACGGCTGCAATGCTGTTGGCGTATCCGGGTAAGGTACGTATAACAGCCAGGTTTCCCGAAAACTGTATGTCCTTAAATCCGTCGGCCAGGTAATTTATACGGTTAACATGTTCTGAATTTTGACGTTCAGATTGTCCGTTTTCAGGAATCGTATAAAGGTATCCTTTAACCGGATGTGGCACTTTTGCTACCTGCAGCACTTTTAAATCGCGCGATAAGGTAGCTTGTGTCAGTTCGAACCCGCGGCGTTTTAACTCAACCAATAATTCGTCCTGGCTGTGTACACTGCCTCTCTGGATTATTTTTCGGATTTCTCGTTGTCGTTGTACTTTATTCTTCATTGAATAAATATTCATTTGTAATGCAAAAATATACATTTTCATAAAAGAACAGGTAAGAATTTCAGAATATTTTCTATTTTTGCATCGGAAAATGATTTTAATATCATGTTCTTAACATTATGGCTGAGAAAGTGTATTTGAAAATAAGTATAAAGAATAACTGAAATGCGTTTGAACTATTTTAGGGCAAGCGCATTTTTTTTAATTATTAAATCGGAATATGTACAAAGTAAAACAGGCAAAATTAACGCTTGAAGACGGGACGGTTTTTATGGGAAAATCCTTCGGAAGCGAAAAGTCGGTGGCCGGAGAGGTCGTTTTTTATACAGCAATGACGGGGTATCCGGAGAGTTTGACTGATCCATCTTACACCGGGCAAATACTGGTGTCGACTTACCCAATGATTGGGAATTATGGCGTTCCTTTTAACAGAAAAGAGAACGGAATACACAAATATTACGAATCGCACAAATTGCACATTTCCGGTCTGATAATCTCTGATTACTCGTTTGAGTTTAGTCACTGGAATGCTGAGAAAAGTTTGAGTGATTGGTTAAAAGAATACGAAGTACCGGGTTTATTCGACATCGACACGAGAGCCTTAACGAAAATTTTACGTGAGAAAGGATCGATGCTTGGAAAGATCGAATTCGGTGATGAAATTGACTTTTACGATCCGAATAAAGAAAACCTGGTAGCTGTTGCCAGTTGCAAAGAACGTGAGGTATACGGAGACGGAGAGCACAAAGTGGTATTAATTGATTGCGGTGTGAAAAACAACATTATCCGTTGTTTGCTTAATCGCGGAGCTACGGTAATTCGTGTGCCATGGGATTATGATTTTACCAATGAAGAATTCGACGGATTGTTTATCTCGAACGGCCCGGGCGACCCGGCAAATTGTGATGTAACTGTTGACTACATTAAAAATGTAATTGAGGCAGAGAAACCAATTATGGGAATTTGTTTGGGTAACCAATTGCTGGCACGTGCCGCCGGCGCCGAGACCTATAAATTGAAATTCGGGCACCGCAGCCACAACCAACCGGTGTTGTTGGAAGGAACAAACAAATGTTACATCACTTCGCAAAACCATGGTTTTGCGGTAGCAACCGAAACGTTGCCAAACGACTGGGAGCCATTATTTACTAACGTGAACGATGAAACCAACGAAGGAATCAGGCACAAAACAAAGCCTTTCTTCTCAACACAGTTTCACCCGGAAGCGTCGAGCGGGCCTGTTGATACCGAGTTTTTATTCGACGAGTTCATTAAAAATATCGTAGAGTCGAAGAAATAATCTTTCAATGTAATTTCAAAAATTATCATGATAGAAACACATATTAAAAAAGCAATTGTTCTTGGTTCGGGAGCACTAAAAATTGGAGAGGCCGGTGAGTTCGATTATTCCGGTTCGCAGGCGCTAAAAGCGTTGAAAGAAGAAGGTGTTGAAACGGTTCTTATCAATCCGAATATTGCAACCATTCAAACATCTGAAGACATTGCAGACAAAATCTACTTTTTGCCTGTTACGCCTCATTTTGTTGAAGAGGTAATTAAAAAAGAAAAACCACAGGGAATACTTCTGGCATTCGGAGGTCAAACTGCGCTGAACTGCGGGGTTGCACTTTACGAATCGGGAGTACTCGAAAAATACAATGTTGAGGTAGTTGGTACGCCGGTTCAGTCGATTATTGATACCGAAGACCGCGATATTTTTGCCAATATGCTGGCCGAAATTGGTGTAAAAACACCAAAAAGTATCGCCGCTGCAAATATGGCCGAAGCAAAAGCTGCTGCTAAAGAGGTTGGCTTCCCAATTATCATCCGCGCGGCATATACGCTCGGAGGTTTAGGGTCCGGTTTCTGCGAAAACGAAGAGGAACTGGAAAAACTGGCAGGAAGCGCATTTGCTTACTCGCCGCAAATCCTGGTTGAAGAATCAATTAAAGGATGGAAAGAAGTAGAGTACGAGGTAGTTCGCGATAAATACGACAACTGTATTACGGTTTGTAACATGGAGAACTTCGATCCGCTTGGAATTCACACTGGCGAGAGTATCGTTGTAGCTCCATCGCAAACAATGTCGAACTCAGAATATCACAAACTGCGCGAAATATCAATTAAGATTATTCGTCGTGTTGGAGTAATCGGAGAATGTAACGTTCAGTTCGCGCTCGATCCTTACTCAGAAGATTATCGTGTGATTGAGGTGAATGCCCGTCTGTCACGTTCGTCGGCACTGGCATCGAAAGCTACCGGTTATCCGCTGGCATTTGTTGCTGCAAAATTAGGTTTGGGTTACGGTTTGCACCAACTTAAAAACTCGGTTACCAAAGTAACTACTGCATGTTTCGAGCCTGCGCTCGACTACTGTGTAGTAAAGATTCCTCGCTGGGATTTGAGCAAATTCGTAGGTGTTTCGAAAAATATCGGAAGCTCGATGAAATCGGTTGGCGAGATTATGGCCATCGGTCGAACTTTTGAAGAAGCCATTCAGAAAGGTATTCGAATGGTTGGTTTGGGAATGCACGGTTTTGTGGGCAACAGAGAGGAGATTACCATTGAGGGAATCGAGGAGGAGTTGACAAATCCTACCGACCGCCGAATATTTGCCATTGCGGAGGCGTTCAACAAAGGTTATTCAATCGATCAGATTCACGAGAAAACAAAAATCGATCGCTGGTTCCTGCAGAAGTTGAATAATATTTACAAAATAAAACTGGAGCTGAAGAAGTTTAACGAGTTGGAGAAATTGCCAATTCCACTGTTAAAAGCATCAAAACAAGCCGGTTATTCCGATTTTCAGATCGCACGTTTGGTAATGAGGAGCAAGAATGCAAACATCAATGAAGATCTTCTGAAAGTAAGGGCTTTCCGTAAAGCTAACGGAATTGTGCCGGTAGTTAAACAAATTGATACACTTGCAGGTGAGTATCCTGCTCAAACCAACTACCTGTACCTGACGCATAATGGCACGGAGAACGACGTTACTTACTTAGGCGATCATAAATCGGTGATGGTACTTGGATCAGGTGCTTACCGTATCGGAAGTTCGGTAGAATTCGACTGGTGTAGTGTAAATACCATCAATACGATTAAAAAAGAGGGATATCGTTCAGTAATGATCAACTACAACCCGGAGACGGTGAGTACGGATTACGATACCTGCGACAGACTTTATTTTGATGAGCTGACTTTTGAGCGTGTAATGGATGTGTACGACCTGGAGAATCCGCACGGAGTTGTGGTTTCAATGGGAGGACAAATTCCGAATAACCTGGCAATGAAACTTGACAGCCAAAATGTCCCGATCCTTGGTACATCGGCCAAAAAGATCGACAATGCCGAGGACCGTGAGAAATTCTCATCACTGCTTGATGAGCTGGGTGTTGATCAGCCACGCTGGGCACGCCTGTCAACCATCGAAGAAATTCACAAGTTTGTGGATGAGGTGGGTTATCCGGTGTTGATTCGTCCATCATACGTACTTTCGGGTGCAGCCATGAATGTGGTTTCTAACCCCGATCAGCTGGAGCATTTCCTTGAAATGGCGGCCAATGTATCGAAAGAACATCCGGTGGTTGTTACCGAGTTTATCGAGCAGGCCAAAGAAATTGAAATTGACGCAGTTGCCAATAAAGGCGAGATGGTTGCTTATGCCATTTCGGAGCACGTGGAGTTTGCCGGAGTTCACTCGGGCGATGCTACCATCGTTTTCCCGCCGCAAAAACTATATGTTGAGACCATCCGCAGGGTGAAGAAAATCGCTCGTCAGATTGCAAAGGGGCTGGAAATTACCGGACCTTTCAATATGCAGTTCCTGGCAAAAGATAACGACATAAAAGTTATTGAGTGTAACCTGCGTGCATCGCGAAGCTTCCCGTTTGTTTCAAAGGTGATGAAATTGAACCTGATTGAAATTGCCACGAAAGTAATGTTGGGAATCGATGTGCCGAAACCGGATAAATCGTTGTTCGAGCTGGATTATGTGGGGGTTAAAGCTCCGCAGTTCTCGTTTGCACGATTACTGAAAGCCGACCCTGTTTTAGGTGTAGATATGTCGTCGACCGGAGAGGTTGGATGTATCGGCGATACCTATTACGAGGCGATTCTGAAAGCGATGTTGTCGGTAGGATACAACTTTCCGAAAAAGAACATCTTGATTTCATCAGGACCATCACGAGGCAAAGTGGAGTTGCTGAACAGCACCAGAATGCTGGTTGAAAAAGGCTACAATATTTTCGCCACTGAAGGAACGCACAAGTTCTTCCGCGATAATGGTATTGAGAATACGCTGGTGCACTGGCCCGACGAAGAAGATCAGTCACCAAATACCATTGAAATGATCAAGAATAAAAAGATCGACCTGGTGGTTAATATCCCGAAAAACCATACCAACCGCGAGTTGAAAAATGGTTATACGATTCGCCGTAGTGCCATCGATTATAACATCCCGCTTATTACCAATGCCCGTGTTGCAAGTGCATTCCTTTACGGAATTTGCAAATACAGCCTCGAGGACATTAAAGTGGTAAGCTGGGACGAATACAAAGAGTAGAAGCTTTATTTCAATATTAGAGAAGCTCCGGCCATTGGTCGGAGCTTTTTTGTTTTAATAAGTGGCCCATTAATTTGACGGGCTTATTTTGTATGATTTTTTACCCATAAAAAAAGCCCGCAGTAAAACTGCAGGCTTTGGTGGTTGACCCGCCAGGGCTCGAACCTGGACTCTTCTGAACCAAAATCAGACGTGTTGCCAATTACACCACGGGTCAGTCCTTATTGCGTCTTTTCGTTAAAGACGGTGCAAAAGTATAAAAAAATTTTATTCTGCAATATCTGGGCAAAAAAAAATTCCCTCTTTCGAAAAAAAGGTGAAATTCTTTTTGATAATTATGTTCTAAGCATTCTTGTATAAAAGCTTATATTTGCCTTTGTTCAAAAATAAAATGCAGATCATGCAACACACAAAATTAATCAATAACATTCTTGGTTGGCTTGTTTTTACTGTCGCTTGTATAACCTATTTTGCTACTATTGAACCCACGGTTAGCTGGTGGGATTGCGGAGAGTTTATAACAAGTGCATTTAAACTGGAGGTTGGTCACCCACCGGGTGCGCCTACCTTTATGATTTTGGGACGGATATTTACACTGTTTGCTCCCGATGTTACCAAAGCCGCAGTTATGGTTAATTCCTTATCGGCTATTGCAAGTGCCGCAACCATCATGTTTTTGTACTGGACGATTGTACATCTTGCCAAAAAACTTTTTCCCGGGGATGAACTAAGCACTGGCGAACAGATTGCCGTGTGGGGTAGTGGTTTGGTTGGAGCGCTGGCTTTTACTTTTACCGATTCGTTTTGGTTTTCGGCAGTAGAAGGAGAGGTTTACGCACTTTCATCGCTGTTTACGGCCATGGTATTTTGGGCCATTTTGAAATGGGAAAATGTGGCGCACGAAAAATACGCGAACCGTTGGTTGGTGCTAATTGCGTATTTAATGGGCTTGTCAATTGGTGTTCACTTGTTGAACCTGCTGGCTATTCCAGCTATCGGAATGGTTTATTATTTCAAAAAATACGAATTCTCGTGGAAAGGTGTGTTTTATGCGCTGGCAACCTCGATGGGTATTTTGCTGGGTATTCAGTATGGAATTATTCCGGGAGTACCGCACGTTGCTTTTATCTTCGACCGCATTTTTGTGAATGCATTCGGATTGCCGTTTAACTCCGGAATATTATTTATGGGTGCCCTGGTGGTAGCCGGTTCCGTGTGGGGCATCAATTACACCCGAAAAAGAAATAAGGTAGTGCTGAATACCGCACTTACAATGTTTATTGTAATTCTGATCGGCTATTCGTCGTTTGCACTCATCGTTATTCGAGCGTCGGCTAATCCGCCAATGAATCAGAGTAGCCCCGATAATGCTTTTGCTTTGGTTCGTTACCTGAACCGCGAACAGTATGGCGACCGGCCGCTGGCAAAAGGACCATATTATAATGCCCCGCGAATTGCATCAAAAGCTCCAAAAGAACAATACAACAAGGTAGACGGGAAATACAAAATTACCGGAACAATGCCGGGTGGTTCAGTGTACGAGCCAAAAATGGAAACCATTTTCCCGCGAATGTACAGCGATAAAGCAAACCACATTCAGGCTTATAAAGATTGGGGAAAAGTAAAAGGAACTCCGGTACGGGTACGCGACCGAGGCGAAGTAAAAACCTTGCAAAAACCAACTTTTGGCGAGAACCTGCGCTTCTTTTTTAGTTACCAGGTTGGACATATGTACATGCGTTATTTTATGTGGAATTTTGTTGGGCGGCAAAACGATGTACAAGGTCACGGAGGTTTCGATAATGGGAACTGGGTAAGCGGAATCTCGTTTATTGATGAGCCAAAAACCGGGCCGCGCGATAATATGCCCGAATGGATGAAAAACGATCCGAGCAGAAACGTATATTACTTTTTGCCGCTGTTGCTGGGGCTTCTGGGTTTGTTCTTTCAATATAACCAGGGTAAAAAGGGCAAAGAAACATTTGCAGTAACCATGCTGCTGTTTATCCTTACCGGTCTTGCCATTGTGGTTTACCTCAACCAGTATCCGTACCAACCACGCGAGCGCGATTATGCTTACGCCGGCTCGTTTTATGCCTTTGCCATCTGGATTGGCCTGGGAGTGCTGGCCATTTATTCCGGTTTAAAGAAAGTGCTGAAAGGAGCGCCCGGAGCAGTGCTGGCAACTGTAATTTCAATGGTGGCCGTGCCGGGAGTGCTTGCATCGCAAAACTGGGATGATCACGACCGGTCAGGAAAATACATGACACGTGATTACGCGATCAATTACCTGGAGTCGTGTGCGCCAAATGCAATCCTGTTTACTTATGGCGATAACGATACTTTCCCGCTGTGGTATGTGCAGGAAGTGGAGGGCGTACGCCGGGATATAAAAATCATAAATATCAGTTACCTTGGAATGGACTGGTACATCAATCAGCAGCAGTTTAAAACATACGATGCCGATCCGGTACCATTTACTTTCACCAAAGATAAATACTACATGGGCCGTATGGATGCGGTGCTCTTCCAGGACCGGATAAAAGGATCGGTGGAGCTGAGCGAAGCCATGGAGTTTTTAGGTAGCGACGATGTGCGCACAAAAGTAAAAGTTACCAGTGGTGATATGATGGATTACCTGCCGTCGCGCGATTTTCATATTACGGTTGATAAGCAAAAAGTTCTGGATTCGGGAACGGTAAAACAGAAAGATGCAGATCTTATTGCCGACAGAGTGAGCTTTAAGATCTCAGATAATTTGATCTCGAAAAGTGAAATGGCGGTACTGAATATGATTGCTGCCAACAACTGGGAACGCCCTATATATATCGATCACAGTTTGGTGTTTACCGGAAATATTCACTTCCTTGACTGGTTGCAGTTTGAAGGATTGGCTTACCGGTTTGTGCCGATACGAACACCAAAACAAGGCGTAACTGCCGGACGAATCGACCCCGATATTCTTTATGATAATGTGATGAATAAATTTGTTTGGGGAAATGTAAACGACCCGGATATTCATATGGACGAGTATAACCGCAAGCAGATAAACATTATGCAGGCACAATATATGTTTACGCGTTTGTCGCAAGCTTTACTGGCCCAGGGAGAAAAGGAAAAAGCCATTGAGGTGGCCGATAAAATGTTTGAGCTTTTCCCGAACGAGAAAATTCCGCTCGATTACAGTTCGTTCCAAATGGCAGCACAGTATTACGGTGCCGGGGCCACAGAAAAAGGAAATGAAAAAGTGCGTATTATGGCGGATAACTGTTTTGCTTTGCTTGATTATTATGCTTCGTTGCCCGACAATTTTGCGGCAGCAGTACAAAGCGAACAAAATCGCCAGATCTCACATTTACAAAACATGATAATTCTTACGCGAAACTACAAACAAGAGGAATTGAATACTGAACTGGATGCCAAATTGCAGGAATTGATTGTAAAGTTTCAGAATAAAGCCGGTTCTTAATCGCTGTTTTGTTGAATTTGCCGGAATAATTTAGTGGCCAGTTTTTTACCCCGCGACCGGATGCCGGCTGTTGGATGGAATTCCATCTCCTGCTCGATTAACTGCAGAACCTCCGGTTTCAGGTCGGGTTCCAGTTCTGATATGTTGTACAGAATTTGCATGGCATGCACGCGCACTGCCACGGCCTCGTTACCCGAGGTGAATGTTTCAATGCAGTAATCAAACAGAAAACCACTATGCTCTTCAGGTATAGCATTCATGCTGATAAGCTTTAACCAGTGACGGCGTTTGCTGGCATTCTTCTCTGTTTTTAATTGTCCGATCAGCGCCGGGAGATAAGGCTGCAACAATTCCGGTTTTTCGTCATGAATTTTATCGACAAGGTAAGCAGCACGCCAGCTTTTTTGCCGCGTATCGTTTAGGGCGAGCTGTACGAGGGTATTAAACTGCCGCGTATCGTTTAGCATTGCTGCTGCAATAATTTCAATATTCTCCCATGCATCGAGGTGTTCGAAAAGTTCTTGTTCTGTCATCGGTGGTTGATTTTCAAGTGCGCAGAAAAGATAGAAAATATTCTTCAAGTTTCTATTTTTACCGAATGATTCAAGTTACCTGCGCCATAATAATCCATCAGGGGAAAATCCTTGTTGCTCAAAACAATGAAAGTTCCGATCATCCTTTTCAGTGGGAATTTCCAGGTGGAAAAGTAAAATCCGACGAAACTGAAAAAGAGTGTATCGTTCGCGAAATAAAGGAAGAATTAAATCTGACAGTGGAAGTTCAGGGAGCACTAACTCCGGTTGAACACGATTATCAGATTAAAGCCATCCGTTTGATTCCCTTTGTTTGTTCGTTGGTTTCGGGTAAAATAAAGTTGAACGATCATAACGCTGTAAAATGGGTGACTGTTGGTGAGTTGGATGAGCTTGACTTAGCAGAAGCCGATAAGATGCTAATCCAAACGACCGAAAACCGCGATTGTTTAAAGAAATACGCCCGGGAAAAGATGCACTAATCCTGACAAAACGCCTGCCCAACCTATTATTGATAAAATCATGTACAAAACAGTATGCCTTCGTTGCGCATAATATTTATTGGCCAGAAATGCGCCAATGGGGATGGTTAAAATAATCGGTGTAGCAATTATCACTCCCCAAAATCCGTAGTTCGATTTCATACGGGTAATAAAACGGTTTCGTCGGGTAAATATTCGTTTGGGCTTTTTCTTCATTCTGTTGATGCACCAGTTACGGTAGCGTCCGCGCATTGAATTCGGAATAGCTTTACACAAACACGGCCACAAAATCAATAGCCCGCGGTTTAAGGGTTTGCTGATGTAGTAAAAAAACAGAAAACCGCCTATTCCCCCGGTAAGCACAGCCAGCAGCGCGTACTTGTAATCGAGTCCGATAATCATGGCATAAGGAAGAGTAACAATATACTTCACCGATGCCAGCAATACGATATGTAGTATTTTAAGCAACACAATTACCCTTTTCGTGTGCTGATAGAACGCACGAGGGATGGAAAAGGTTGCGTGCCCCGGACGGGCTTTATATATTCTTAACGATTATTAAACATCTCAGCCAACCACATTGATCGGTTGCCCGTCAATAAATGCCTTTAGATTGTCAACTGCAATCTGCATTAACCGTTGGCGGGCTTCGAGCGTTGCCCATGCAATGTGTGGCGTTATAAAGCAGTTCTTGGCTTTCGGCAGCGGATTTTCGGGTTGGGCCGGCTCAACCGACAATACATCGAGGCTGGCACCGGCAATCTTGTCATTGTTTAGCGCATCAGCCAGATCCTGTTCATTTATCAGTGGTCCGCGGCCGGTGTTTATCAGAAAAGCCGTTGGTTTCATTTTGGCAATGCTTGTTTTATTTATGAATCCCTGGTTTTCGCTGGTAAGCGGGCAGTTAATGCTAATAAAATCGCTGCTCTCCAGTAAAGTATCAAGATCTACCTGATGCGCATCCAGATCGGTAGTTTTTTTGCTGCGGTTGTTAAAAATTACCTTCATTCCAAAAGCCAGTGCTATGCGGGCGACGGCTTGTCCAATCTGCCCAAAACCAATAATACCCAGTGTTTTCCCGGCCAGCTCGCTTTGCGGCGACAGCCAATAGGCAAAGTCCTTACTAGAGGCCCATTCGCCATTGTTTACCGATTTGGCGTGCAGGGCCACGTTGTTGGTAAAATGTAATATGTGGGCAAAAACCAATTGCGCCACCGACTGCGTGCTGTACGCCGGAATATTGCAAACGGTAATTCCTGCGTCGTTTGCGGCAGCTGTATCAACCACATTATAACCTGTTGCAAGTACTCCAATGAATTTTAGCTTTGGCAGCCTGCCAATGATTTCGCGGTTAAGAATGACCTTGTTGGTGTAAACGATCTCGGCATCTGCAGCCCGTTCAAGGGTTTGCTCCGGAGCGGTGCGGTCGTAAACGGTTAATTCTCCCAATGTTTTCATTTTCTCCCAGCATAAGTCTCCGGGATTTAGTGCATAGCCATCCAAAACAACGATCTTCATACTTCTGATTTTTTATTTCTTGTCAAAAATAAACAAAATGAGCAACCCGCTTATTTCGCGAATCGAAATGAAAGCTCTATATTTAATGTGTTATACAAAAAAAGATAAAATAAGGACGAATTAAATTGTGGATTCTTTGCCCGGCACAATACTGTCTTTACTGTGCTGTGTTAGCCATTCACAAAAACTAATGACCCTATGGAAACGAGTAACCCGGGCAGTGCACCTGCCATAAAAAAATTAAGAATTCTACTGGCTGAAGACGACCAGATTAATCAGAAGTTGTTTTCGTATATGTTAAACGATATTGCCGAAGAACTGCTTATTGCGTCAACGGGAGTAGAAGCCATAAATATGCATAAAGAACATTCTGATATCGATTTAATTTTAATGGATTTAAAGATGCCCGAAATGGATGGCTACGAGGCTGTAAAAAATATCAGGGAATTGGATAAGGAGATAAAAATATTTGCCTTATCGGCCTTTGCCCCCGAAACGCAGAAGGCAGCATCAAACGGAAACGATTTTAACGATTACGTGAGCAAACCCATTCGTAAAGCTGACCTTTTAAAAATTATCGGGAAACATTTTTAAAACTATTTCAACTTAAAATCAAAACTCTTTAACTATTCCGATGGTAAATCCCAGGTCATCGGCTTCGTCGGTAATAAGTGGCCGGTTGAGAACGATATCAAGCGTTGTTTTCAGGGGGACAAATTCTGCTGAAAGATCAAGAACTTCGCCTAGAACAAAAGCATCCCACTCTTTTTCCACCACTTTAACGGCAATGGTTTTCAGGTTGCCCGAAAGAATCCATTTATCGAGGTGTTTGGTGTAGTTGTACTGGGCGTTGATAAAGCCACCGTCCTGGTAGCGGTCGCCACGTTGTATCGACATCCATGGCGAAACTTCAGCAGTAAAGGTATGTACCGAATTTGAGGGTTTCCGGAGAAAGTTCCAGTTCCAGGTAACTACCGGCTGAATCCACGAAAGGTTGTCAACCGTTTCGCTGTACTGGTAACTGAGAAAAATTACCCGCGACCGATTGGGTATCATTCGTGCTTCCTGTCGCGCAAAAACAAGGCTGTCGGCTTTTTCCGATTCGCGCGTGTGGTTCACGCCGCCAATTAAATAAATCGGAGTCAGGTTTTTTAAATCGTGGGCGTAGTAAAAATACAGACTCCAGGGGCCGCCAACCGAAAACTCAGTACTAAACTCGCCCGTTGGTTTTTCTTCGGTAAATAAATTGGTAGGATCTAGCCATTGCGAGCGCAACGAAACACTGGTTTGCGCCTTGCAATTCAATACAAATACGAATAGAAGTGCGGCGATGCCAATGCGGTAAATACAGGTTTTAGTTGTCATGGTTAAGTTGATTGTAGTCAAACCAAAAATCACAGGATTTCTGATTTAAATGAATACTTTCTGAATAAATAGACGCTTAATTCCGGGAAATACCTATTGATTTTAACATAAGATGTTTAAATTTAGAGCACCAAAAACGTTAAACCTTTGCCGTTGCAGGCAGAAATAATGAAGTTCTTCTTATTGCAATAAAGCAGTTGCCCATTAAAAATAGCACAACAAAAAGCAAAAAATGAAAAACAATCGAATCAGAAATGTATTAAAAGGCCTCAGTTTTACATCAGCGATGTTCATCTTTCAGGCGTGTTATGGTACCCCGCAGGATTTCGGATACGATAGACTGGTTGAAGGACAGGTTACTTCCGAAACAACCGGATTGCCGATAAAGGGGATTAAAGTATCGGTTGCCGGTGATAACAGTTATTACGTCACAACAGATGATGAAGGGAAATTCTTGATGTATTCGGAAAAATTTGAGAATTTAGTGGTTGGATTCGAGGATATTGATGGGGCAGAAAACGGATCTTTTCGGGATTTGTTCAAAACGGTTGAGGATATAAGCGAATCGGTGTACCTGGAAATCGCGTTGAAGGACAAACTATGATTTCGCTTAAAAAATATGCTTTCAGGCAATTTAAAAAGATAGAGACCCGGGCGCACGAACTTAATTATTTGTTTTGGGAGTGTACCACCCGATGTAATTTAAATTGTATCCACTGCGGAAGCGATTGTGCAAAAGACAGCACTTTTAACGATATGCCGCTCAATGATTTTCTGAAGGCCATTGACACCATTGAAGGTAAAGCCCCAAATTTTACCATCGTATTTACCGGAGGAGAACCTTTGTTGCGAAACGATTTGGAACAGTGTGGAAAAGAACTGAGAAGGAGAGGGTTTCGGTGGTCGATGGTATCAAATGGGCACCTGTATAATAATGAAAGACACTATTCCTTATTAAATGCCGGAATGGGCGCATTAACGATTAGTCTCGACGGGTTGGAAGCATCGCATAACTGGATGAGAAATAACAGCAACAGTTTTCAGAAAGTGCTAAATGCCATTGAGTTGGCAGCTTCGTCCAAGCGTTTAAACTTTGATGTGGTTACCTGTGTAAATCAGAAAAACATTAACGAGCTGAGGCAGATTAAAGACCTGCTGCTTGCAAAAAATGTCAAAGCCTGGCGTTTATTTACCATTATTCCGATTGGCCGTGCGGCAAACAATCCCGATTTGCAATTAACCGATAAGCAGTTTGTCGAGCTGATGGATTTTATTGCTGAACAACGAAAGTCAAAAGACATTGATGTGAAATTTAGTTGCGAGGGATACGTGGGCAAATACGAATCGCTGGTGCGCGATAGCTCATTCTTTTGCCGGGCAGGCATAAATATTGGCTCGGTTTTAATCGACGGCTCCATTTCGGCTTGCCCAAATATAGATAGAAGCTTTGCGCAGGGAAATATTTATACCGACAATTTTTACGAAGTGTGGCAGAATAAATTTCAGCCCTTTCGAAATCGGAACTGGACAAAAACCGGGCAATGTAAATCGTGCCGCGAGTACAAGGATTGCCAGGGAAACGGATTTCATAACTGGCACGGCAACAAACAGAATGTTTTGGTTTGTCATCATCAGAAAATAGAAAAGGGAAGTGCTTAGTTATCCCTGCAGTGTTCCGAAGCTTTGGGACTTACCCGCTACGGGAATAAGGTTAATAAGGTTTTGTAATGTTGGCTATTGGTTGCTACAAAGGTTAATTTTGAAAATAAGGTTTTTACGCGAAGAAATTATAAACCTTATCGAATTGGGAACCTTAGTAGCCTGTGTTTATCAATTCCAGCCAACCTTATTATTTTTTGTTGGCGCCTTGCACAGCAATTACAGAATCAGCGATTTTAAGTGTTTGCTCTGCCGCTCATTCGTAAGCCAACGGAAACTCCTCTTGTAGAAGTAAGCTGGTTTTAATAAGGTTTTGCAATGTTGTGTGTGGGTTGCTTCTAAGGTTAATTTTGAAAATAAGGTTTTTACGCGAAGAAATTATAAACCTTGTCGAATTGGGGAACCTTAGTAGCCTGTGTTTATCAATTCCAGCCAACCTTATTATTTTTTGTTGGTGGCTTGCACAGCAAGAACGGTGAGATTGCGTCATACTGATGTCCGCTGCCCGTCTTCCCCTTGTAACAGAACGCCCCTCAATGCGTATAAAACAAAGCCTGATGCGTACCGTAGTGATCATTTTTTACGACCGTATATTTTAAAGTTATAACATTAAATCAAAAGCTATGAATCCAACAAGTAACATAAAAAATCGCGAGCGAATAGTTCATATCCCGGTTCCCGGAAAACTAAAACCGATGGCCCATGCAAACCGCATACAGGCATTGATTGATGATATAGATGAGGAACTGAACAGCAAATTAAAAATCGGCTATAAAGCCTGGAAAGAGGATGGTAGTCCGATTGAAAAAGGAGACGAATTTAATTTAGATATTATCGTCTCGGTAGATGATAAGCACTACAAGAATTTAGCCTTCGAGAATATCAAGGTCACCTTTGCGTCCGATAATAAATTTGCTACGTTGCTAAATCCAACACAGACAAAATTCATCCGGTGTATCGAAAAAGAATTTAGCCGGATTACCGGATCACATTCGGCAAAAGTACAAGCCCGGCTTTTGGCCACTGCAGCCATTTATACTGAAGATGTTAAGGATACAATCGAAAATATGGGAATGTTGGTGGTTGAAGCCGATCCGATCATTCAGTCACTATTCCATATCCACCGGGTAATGAGCGATATTCCTGTTGAGATACAACCTGGGCATTAACTGAAAATACCGCCCGCGTTCTCCAGATGTTTCAGGATGTATTTGGTGCGCTATTCGTTAGAGTTGAAATGAAAGATTCATTCATTGGCAGAGGTACGGAATTTAAATAATTAGGATGAGTAAGGATTCAGTCTGTCAGGGAGTTACTGTTTGTGTTTTTATGGCTGAAGCAACAGTCGGTTTTCACCAATAAACAAGCAAAAGTTTAATCTGGTACAAGCGCATACAACCAAAAGTGCATTTGTGTGTTTATAGTTCAAAAAAAGACTAATTTTTGTGCATTGGTAAAACAATAAATTTTCAGTCTCATCGGAAGTTTATTCGCCAAATACCTTTATTGCGCACGAGAACTAACTTGTACCGCTATGACTAATCTAAAAACCTTACTCAAATCGATTGCCTATCTGGGCACTGCTGAAACGTATTTAATTGTTGAAAAGAGTGCAATTGCGCTGGTAAACATGATCAGCTTTTTTTCGGTTGGCGTGTTGCTAACAGTTTCCATTCTCGATTTTATTTACTCGCCGGGCGAATTCTACTTTAATATTCTGTACCTGTTTTTATTTCTGCTGCCGCTGTATTTGAATCATAAAAAGCGTCATGATTTGGCCAAAACAGTGCTGCTGGGCATTTTTTTGTCGGCCATTTACCTCGGAACGTTTGTAATGAAATTCGGTGGTTACTTCCAGTTTACCATCATTCTGCCCGTATCGCTGTATTTTTTGCTTTTTGTTGAAATCCGGGGTTGGCGGTTTTATTCAGTATTGTCCGTTGCCGGGCTTTATATTGCCCTTAATATTGTCGAGTTCTTTTTCAGTGATTCGGTATTCACCCTCAACAGTGTTATCGATTTTCTGGTGTATCTCGGCTCGCTGTTGGTGTTTACATTGGCGCTTATTTTCTTTATTAAAAAGATTAAGTTATCAGAAGATCTGTTAAAGGCAAAGTTGCGGTTTGAAAATGCCATTGCCGAATTTTCGCAGGCGATTTTAACCCATGGCAATAACGGCATAAAACGAGGATTGGGTATTGTGCTGAATGCATCGAAAGTGTCGCGCATTTATATTTTCGAACTTTCAGCCGACGGGGGATTTATAAGTCAAACCTACGAAGTTTGTGCGAAAGGTGTGAAACCCGAAATCGATAATCCTGCATTGCAGCACATTCCGGTTAGCGAACCCGTAATATCCCGCTGGGTCGAAAATTTCAAACAGAAACAGATAATTAAAGGTCTGGTTGAAGATTTCCCTCCAATAGAAAAAGAGGTTCTGAAAAACCAGGGCATTCAGTCGATACTTGTAATTCCAATTTATTCGGGCAACGAATGGGTTGGGTTTATAGGATTTGATGATGTGTACGAGAAACGAATCTGGGATCGTGCATTTATTGGTTTGTTGTATACCATTGCCGATATTATTGGCCTGCACATGTGGAATGTAAAAAACCAGGAGAAAATAATGAGGCAAAACGAAGAACTGCAAATGCTGAATGCCACAAAAGATAAGTTCTTTTCGATTGTTGCACACGACCTGAAAAATCCATTCAATTCGTTGATAGGCTTTAGCGATTTACTCGAGGAGGAAGTAAAACGGAGCGATAACAGTATGATTAAACAGTTTTCGCACTACATAAACAGAGGATTGTTGCAGTCGTACGATTATTTAACGAACCTGCTCGAATGGTCGCGCATTCAATCCAAACGAATAGAATACCGGCCCACCGAGTTTCGTCTCGATCATTTAGTGCAGGAAGCCGCCGATATGCTTTTTATTCAGGCCCAAAGTAAAGACATAAAGCTAAAGGTGTCGGTGCAGCCCGAATTAAAAATTGTAGCCGACCTTAATATGATAAGAACGGTGATTGTAAACATGGTTTCGAACGCCATAAAATACAGCGAAAAAGGCGAGGAGGTAAAAATCATCAGCGAGCGCCGGCCAGAACATGTATCCATTCAGATAGTGGATAACGGTGTGGGCATTAGCAACGAGATGTGCGAGAAACTTTTTTGCATTGAAGGGTCGAGCAGTACGCCCGGCACGAACAACGAAACCGGAACCGGGCTGGGGCTGATTATCTGTAAGGAACTGATAGGTATGCACCAGGGAGATATTCGTGTTAACAGCGAAGAAAACAAGGGAAGCGTATTCCAGATTTTATTGCCTGTTGGCTTAAACTAAACTCCGCTGGCGCCTTCCTTAACCTGGGGATGTAATTGGTGTGCAAATGGGAAGTATTAATAAGAGCAAACTTTTAGCCGCTGGCAGAGGCGAGAGTTATAAATCCGCATCAACGAAGGATATAAGGTTAATAAGGTTTTTGAATGTTGTATGTTGGTTTCTACTAATGTTAATTTTGAAAATAAGGTTTTCATGTGACGAAATTACAAACCTTATCGAATTTCGGGTAAGCTTAGTAGCCTGTGTTTATCGATTCCAACCAACCTTATTATTTTTTATTGGTGGCTTGCATCGCGATTATGGGAGATTTCTTCGGTCGTTAGATAAGCGACAACCGTTTACCACCCCATCCGTCAGCCGACGGATACACCCCTCCTGGCAGGAGGGGAAATTGGGCTTCTGGAAAATTGGTTTTGTCATTGAGGTATGAAGGTGAGTACGAACGTTTCTCCTCCTCGAGAGGAGGAGTACACCACGATTCATCGGGGTGGGAGGTGGTGTCGATTTTCAAACTCATTTCAAGCGGCTGTTCCGGAGGGCAGCCTTTTGTTTTTGGAAATAGTCCGTTAATAACTATTGGTCGATGTAAATCCTGATATATGTTTGTTGGGATTTTTTTGTTAAATTGGAAGTTTAATATTTGTATGTAAAACATTGGTCTCAAAATTATGGAGGTAAAGGATCTTTTAACTACTTACTGGAGTCAAATGACATTGGTGCTTTTAGGCATTGGGTACTTAATAAAAAGGGTTTTAGATATTAAATTGAAAAAAAGAGAAATAAATCATGATTTGTTTCAGCGTAATAGGATTGGTGTTGTTAATAGGTTTTTTGAGAGCTATGCTCAAATGGAGCTAGTATGGGAACATATTGCGGTATATGAAATATTAAATAGAAAATATAGCACAAAAGAGATAGATGAAATTATTTTTCCATCATTAAATAAGTTGTCAAATATACTGTTTGAATTGAAAATTTATTTTGCAAAAAGTGATATGAGTAATTTCGAAGAGGTTGTGGAGGGAATGAAAAAAATTAATTCAAGGTTGAGTGAGTTATATTTTAGACATAGCAAGGAGGATAAGGTAACAGAGAAGGCAAACGATTTTTGGATCTATAGAAGAGAAGTGTTAAAGAGGAATAGCGAGTTGATTGAAAAATTATGTATAAATATTCGAAAAACATATGGTGAATATAGATAGTGGATTTTGAGTCAATATATCAATTGAAAGCATTTTTGGTTAACTTCCTCGCTCGCGCCAATATTCAATCGGTGTGCAATTCGGTAGAATTGAATTTACAATCGCATTACAAAGTGTATATAAAAACAAAAGGGAAAAACTTAGTTTTTCCCTTTTGTGGTGCCACCTGGAATCGAACCAGGGACACACGGATTTTCAGTCCGTTGCTCTACCAACTGAGCTATGGCACCTTTCTAAAGTTGGGCTTTAAGTAGCACCCCCTTTATTTTGGTGTTGCAAAAGTATACATTTTTTTAAAATCACAAAGTTCAACACAAAAAAAAGTGAAAAAAAATTGATTTTTTCAGCTCAGAGAATTAGTCGTATTTATATAGGACCGGGCATTAATTATGTGTTTTTATTTGAAATAGAATTACTTGAGCCCCTAAACTCCCAAAGAGAGATAGTTCCACCTCTTTTTTCGGGTTAGTGTGGCGCTACAAATTCCGCAATAAGCATTTCGTAAATTTTGGCCGATCATCGATGTTTTCGATTTTACATAGAAACCTTTCATGCGTTTTGTATACGGTATGAGCTTGCAATCCAATACTTTTTATACTTTTGCACGATTAGTTTAAAAGACAATGGTTGATACTGATTATCTGATACATACATTACATAACGGCATTCGAATAATTCATCAGCAAACCGATTCGCCGGTGGGGCATCTGGGGGTTTTAATAAATACCGGATCGCGCGACGAAATGGAGGATGAACATGGCCTGGCACACTTTATCGAGCACTCGGTTTTTAAGGGCACAAAAAAGCGCAAGTCGTTTCACGTGTTGAGCCGCATCGAGGGTGTTGGCGGCGAGCTGAATGCCTATACCACAAAAGAAGAAACCGTGCTGTATGCTACTTTTTTAAGCGAGCATTACGAACGCACGGCCGAACTGCTGAGCGATATTCTTTTTAACAGCACTTACCCCGAAAAAGAACTCAACCTCGAAAAAGAGGTGGTGGTAGAGGAGATAAATTCGTACTACGATTCGCCTTCGGAATTGATCTTCGATGAGTTTGAGGAGCAGGTTTTTGATGGTCATCCCATTGCCCGCAATATTCTGGGCACAAAAGAAAAGCTGCGTTCTTTTAACCGCGATATGATTTTCAATTTTATTGCCAATAACTACCATACCGATCAAATGGTGATCAGTTCGGTGGGGAATATTGATTTTGCGGCTTTGCTAAAAATGCTGGAGAAGTATTTTGGCGAGGTGGAGCAAAGTTTGCGTCAGTTGAAAAGAGAGCAGTTTGTGAATTACCAGCCGCAATCAAAAACGGTAGTAAAAGATACTTTTCAGGCGCACTGCGTGATGGGTAATCTGGCTTTCGATTTTAAAAATCCGAAGCGAATTGCCATGGTTTTGCTGAACAATGTGCTGGGCGGACAGGCGCTAAACTCGCGCCTAAACCTGGCCATGCGCGAACGTCGCGGAATGGCTTACAACGTGGAATCGGCCTACACGGCGTATTCCGATACCGGATTGTTTAACGTGTATTTCGGTACCGACAAAGAAAACCTGAACAAAGCGGTGGCGCTGGTGCATAAAGAGTTTGATTTGCTGCGCGACAAAAAAATGGGAGCCGTTCAGTTAAGTCGGGCAAAAAAGCAGTTGATTGGCCAGATTGCCATTTCAACCGAAAGCCGCGAAGATATGATGCTCACCATCGGGAAAAGTTTTATGCTGTTTGATAAGGTGGATCCTTTGCGTGTGATCTTCAAAAAAATTGAGGCGATTAGTGCAGAGGATATCCAGGAAGTAGCCAACATTATACTGGACAAAAACCAGATGAGTACGTTGATTTATAAATAGAAGGGAATGGACAGGCAGAAGGCATTGCACCAATATATTTTAGATCATATCGATGAGGAAGATCCGGTATTAATTGAACTGGATCGCGAAACCAACCTGAAAGTACTGGGTGCCCGTATGATTTCGGGGCATTTGCAGGGACAGGTGCTTACTATGCTGGCAAAAATGATCCGCCCGAAAACGATTCTCGAGCTGGGAACCTTTACCGGTTATTCGGCTATTTGCCTGGCAAAAGGTTTGCCTGAAGATGGCAAGCTGATTACCATTGAGGTTGATGATGAGCTGGAGATGCTGGCCGCTAAATATTTCGAAAAAGCCGGTGTGGCGCATTTAATCGAACAAAAAATCGGGGCTGCCACAGAACTGATTCCTTCGCTCGACCAATCCTTCGACCTGGTTTTTATCGATGCCGATAAGCGCGAATATGTGCAGTACTACCAGCTACTAATCGATAAAATGCGGCCGGGAGGCTACATCATTGCCGACAACACACTGTGGAGCGGAAAAGTGCTGGATAAACCCCGTTTCGATGATACGCAAACCATTGGTATTCTTGAATTCAATAAGCTGGTTAAAAACGACGACCGTGTGGAAAAGGTCATCCTTCCGTTGCGTGATGGCATGACTGTTATTCGTAAGAAGTAGTTTGTCGTTGTCTTTCCATATATCATTAGGAGGAGTCCGTATGGCGTAAAGGCCAAAAGAGGCCGTTCCACTGCTGTATTGTAAGCTGCAATGAAGCTGGGCCTCGTCCGCCAGCTGGCGGACGGAAAACAAGCGGTGACGGCGTTAAAAAATTACTGATGTTTGAGGAGCCCCGAAGTTTCGGGGGGAGTTTCAGGAATTTTAGACGGCATCGTGTAGCTTTTCCGAGAGAAGCGGGCGCAGCCTTGGGTTTTGTGTCTACTCTTTGGGCTAAGCCAAAGAGTAGAATCCGCCTGATAAGGCATAAAGATGATTTCTTATGCTTGGTTACTTATATTTAAATTTCGAAATTTGATCAACTCAATTCCTTAGTTGTCACTACTATTCCCCGTTGCCGGTTGTGCCTTTTTAGCCTGAAACCCCGGTTTCCGCTTTCTGTTCGGATTGTTATTCCTTCGTTTGTTTGGTCTTTTGTTTTTGTCGCCACCTTCCGAAGCGGTTTGTTTGTTTTGCGGAGTGTTGCTCTTATTTTCGAAATTCCGGCCTCCCTTTTTGTTGGTTCCCCGGTTGTTGCGTCGTTTTTTGTTGCGCGCAGGCTTTTTATCATCGAAACGATCCAGGCTTTCATCAAGGGTAACTTCCATACTATTTTGCTCTTTTGGCAGAGCACTGAAAGTCTGGACTTCGGGTTTTATACCCCTTTTGTTTTTCTGAATGATATCGCGCACCTGCTTTAACGACAGGTTAAAAGTAGTTCCCATACTTCCTTGTAACCCGTACCAGATCTCTTTCTTCAGGTAATCGGTTTTAAATGGTTTGGCAATTCCCGATGCCAGTTCAAGGTCGAGTAGTTCGCGCGGAAATTCATTTCCTGCCTCAATGTAAGCGTCAAGTTCGTATAGCAAACAGCATTTTAGTTTTCCGCAGGCACCGGCCATTTTTTGTGCCGATGGCGACAAACCTTGTTTCAATGCCGCTTCCGACGAGATACTTGAAAAATCGGTTCGCCAGCTCGAGCAGCACAATTCGCGTCCGCATGAGCCAATTCCTCCAATCAAACCGGCTTCCTGACGGGCACCAATTTGTTTCATTTCCACTTTAATGCGGAATTCGCGGGCATACACTTTTATCAGCTCCCTGAAATCAACACGGCCTTCGGCCAGGTAGTAGAAAATTGCTTTTTTGTTGTCGCCTCTGAACTCAACATCGCCAATTTTCATGTCGAGCCCAAGTTCCTGTGCTGCCTGACGTGCCCGTATCATGGTGGCTTTTTCGCGGCTGCGTGCCTCGTTTAGTTTCTGAATATCGGCATCCGAAGCTTTGCGGTAAACCACATTCAGGTTATAACGCGACGGGTTTTTTATTCGCAGCTTAAACTGTTTTTCGGCCAGGTAACCGGTTAGGGTTACTTCGCCAATGTCGTGCCCCGGCGAGGAGGCAACAACTATGCGGTCTCCACGTTTTAGCGGAAGATTTTCAACATTTTTATAGTATTCTTTGCGGGTTGACTTAAACTTAACTTCAACAATATCTGATTTATCGGTGGTGTCTGGCAAATCACTCAGCCAGTCGTATCCTTGTGTTATGCTACTTGTTGAATTATTGAACGAACATCCATTACAACTCATATAATCCTCTCTGCTTTCTGTCTGATGCGTGGCTTGCGCATTTATTGCACTGAGCTTCACGCCCATCCTGTAAATAATTCAATGCAAAGATTGGAAAAAAGAATTGATTTTTCTAATCTGGAACAAGTCTAAATTAAAATATTGTATTTTATTTATGCCGGAAATGAGCTTTTTTGTTCCTTTATTGGAAATTAAATAAGGCAGAAAATTCTCATGAATCTCTTAAAGCGGCTTTTAGTTGTAGTCTTTGTGGCCCTCGCATTCGATGGGCTGGCTTTTCAATTGTCTCCCAAGGCAACAGTTAGCATCATTACCTGCAACCCGGGAAACGAAATGTATTCGGTTTATGGTCATTCGGCCATTCGGGTAAAAGATCCGCATCTGAACTACGACGTGGCTTTTAATTACGGAATATTCGATTTTAGCAGCCCCAATTTTTTGTATCGTTTTTGTGCCGGGCAAACCGATTACCTGCTTGGCGCTTATCGTTTTGATGTTTTTTTGAACGAATACCGTCAAGATAAACGCAGCGTTTTTGAGCAGGAACTAAACCTCACAGCGCAGGAAAAGCAAGCGGTTGTTGATTTTTTGGTATGGAATGCCCAGCCCGAAAACCGGGTGTACCGCTATAATTTTTTCTTTGATAACTGTGCCACGCGGGTACGCGATGTAATTGCCGATAACGTAAATGGAGGCATAACTTACACCGACAGTGCCAGCCATAAAACCCTGCGAACGCTGATAAAAGATTATCACCTCAAAATACGGTGGCTGAATTTTGGTATCGATTTTTTGGTCGCTGCAGAATCCGACCGGGAGGCAACGCTCGAAGAAGAAATGTTTTTGCCCGATTATGTGATGCAGCATTTTGCATCGGCAAAAAGAAATGATAACGGGCAGTATATCGCACAACCGGGGCAAGTGCTTTACCAGGCACCTGAACAAAAACAAGGACTGACATGGCTTTGGGGGCCGCTTGCAGTTTTTTCGTTGTTGTTGCTGGTGGTAGCCTATTTCACCTGGAAACAGTTAAAGAACGAAAAAATGAAGCCCGCGCTTGATATTGTGCTTTACGTTATAAACGGATTGGGTGGTTTATTGCTTACCTGGTTTACCATTTATTCCGAACATCCGGCAATGAGCCCGAATTACAATCTCATGTGGCTGGTGCCGCTGAGTCTGCTGTTTGCAATTGTTTACATACGAAAAAAGTGGCGTCCGGCAGTGCGTTATTATCACCTTGTCTTTGCGGTGTGGATGATCGTGTTTTTTGTTTCATCGCCCTTTATTCCGCAAAAATTTCATCCGGTGTTTTTTATTATGGCAGCCACATTTTTTATCCGTGCACTGGCGCATTCTCTGCTAATTCTGAAGTCTTTAAAAGCCGCTCGCAAATAGGCTTCGCCAGGGGAAGTGTTGATGACGAATGATATCCTTTGCACCGGCTTTCAAGGAGGTGATATATTTTTGCCTTTTGCCTTTCAACTTTTTCCTTGATGCACCCCGTGAATTGTTGAAAAGTTTGGATGAACAAATTTGTCATGGATTTCTTCCATGCTTTGAAACAATTATCTTTGCTCAACGATGGCAAAAAATGATAAGAAATATGTAGAAACTCCGCTGATGAAGCAATATTATACCATCAAGGATAAACATCCTGATGCGGTGTTGCTTTTTCGGGTGGGCGATTTTTATGAAACATTTGGAGAGGATGCCATAAAGGCGGCGGAAATTCTGGGGATTACATTAACGCGCCGGGCAAATGGTTCCGCCAGTTATGTGGAGTTGGCAGGTTTCCCGCATCATGCGCTGGATACCTATTTACCCAAACTGGTACGGGCCGGGCAGCGGGTTGCGATTTGCGAACAGCTGGAAGATCCGAAAATGACGAAGAAGATCGTGAAACGCGGTATTACCGAACTGGTAACTCCCGGTGTTTCCATCAACGATAATATTCTTGAGAACCGCGAAAATAACTTCCTCGCATCGGTCCATTTCGACAAAAAGCGGGCTGGTATTGCCTTTCTTGATATCTCGACCGGTGAGTTTTTGGCGGCCGAAGGAAGTTTTGAATACATCGACAAATTATTGAATTCGTTTCAGCCCAAAGAAGTGTTGTTTCAACGCGGAAGAGGGAAGGAGTTCAACGATCTGTTCGGGACAAAATTTTACACCTTTAACCTGGAAGACTGGGTGTATACCGATGATGCGGCAAACGACCGACTGAAGCGGCATTTCGAAACCACTTCGTTAAAAGGATTTGGTGTGCACAGCATGCAGTTGGGCATTATTGCTGCCGGAGCGATTTTGCATTACCTCGATATTACACAACATCAGAAGCTAAGTCATATTTCGGGATTGAGCAGGATTGAGGAAGAACACTATGTTTGGCTCGACCGGTTTACCATTCGTAACCTCGAGTTGTTTGCGCCGCTTCACGAAAGTGGAAAAGCGCTCATTAACGTGATCGATAAAACCATTACGCCAATGGGATCGCGCCTGCTGAAACGCTGGATGGCGCTGCCTTTAAAAGATATCGATCCGATAAACGAGCGGCTGGAAGTGGTGGAGCTGTTCCTGAAAGATCCGGAGACCAAAGAAAACCTGGAAGAACATCTTCGCCAGATGGGCGATTTGGAACGACTCATCTCAAAAGTTGCGGTCGGCCGCATCAACCCGCGCGAAGTAGTGCAGGTGAAAAATGCCCTGGCGGCAATTGTGCCGATAAAAGCTGCGTGTGCCGGCGTTGACAATACGGCCTTAAATCGTTTTGCCGAGCAGCTAAATCCTTGCGATTTAATTAGAGCGCGAATTGAAAAGCAGATTGTTGCCGATCCGCCAACAGCCGTCAATAAAGGAAAAGTGATTGCCGAAGGTGTCTCGGAGGAGTTGGATGATCTGCGGAAAATCGCTTACTCAGGAAAAGATTACTTGGCGCAAATTCAAAAACGCGAAAGCGAAAAACATGGCATTCCATCGCTGAAGATCAGTTTCAACAATGTTTTTGGGTACTACATCGAGGTGCGAAATACGCATAAAGATAAAGTGCCCACCGATTGGATTCGTAAACAAACGCTGGTAAGTGCCGAGCGATACATTACAGAGGAGCTGAAAGAATACGAGCAAAAAATTCTTGGTGCTGAGGAGAAAATTCAGGCGCTGGAAGGTAAATTGTTTGGTGAGCTGATTTTTGAGCTGTCGGAATACATTTCGGCTATTCAGTTAAACTCGCACATTCTGGCGCAAATCGATTGTTTATTGTCGTATGCCACGTGTGCAACAGCTTATAAATATTTCCGCCCGGAGGTAAACGAGGCCACTTCAATTGAGATCAAAGAGGGGCGACATCCGGTTATCGAGCACCAGTTACCAATTGGTGAGTCGTACATTGCAAACGACGTAATACTCGATCAGGAAGATCAGCAGATCATCATCATCACCGGGCCAAACATGGCCGGTAAATCGGCACTGTTGCGTCAAACAGCATTAATTGTACTGATGGCGCAAATGGGATCGTTCGTCCCTGCTGAAGTAGCGAAAATCGGTTTTGTGGATAAAATTTTCACCCGTGTTGGAGCCTCTGATAATATTTCGCTGGGCGAATCAACTTTTATGGTGGAAATGAATGAAGCGGCCAGCATCCTGAATAATGTTTCCGATCGCAGCCTGATTCTTTTCGATGAGCTGGGGCGCGGTACATCAACTTACGATGGTATTTCCATTGCCTGGTCGATTGTGGAGCATCTGCACGAACATGCCTTTACCAAAGCAAAAACGCTTTTTGCCACCCACTACCATGAGCTTAATGAAATGGAGGGAGCTTTCCCAAGGGTGAAAAACTATAATGTTTCCATAAAAGAGGTGGGGAACAAAGTTATCTTCTTACGAAAACTGGTGCGTGGAGGCAGTAACCACAGTTTTGGTATCCATGTGGCGGGCATGGCCGGAATGCCAAAATCGGTAATTCAGCGTGCCGAGCAGATATTATTGAAACTGGAAGGCGGAAAAGAAAAGGAAAGTTTAAGTAAACCTTTAGTGGAGATTGGCGAAAAACGTGAGGGGATGCAACTGAGCTTTTTTCAGTTGGATGATCCTGTACTAAAGCAAATTAGAGATGAAATAGCCGGGCTTGATGTGAATAATCTTACGCCAATAGAAGCCCTAAACAAGCTAAATGAGATAAAGAAATTGACAGGAATTTCTTAATGCACTTCAATAATTTTTGCCAGATAAAAAAATAGCAATATATTTGCATCGCTTTTGAAAAAGCAAGTTCATTAAAATATGCGAGAATAGCTCAGTCCCGACAAACCAGAAATCTTTGATTTCATTGTTTGCCGAGGATGCTCGAAAATCAATCAAATTATAAATTTGAGTTTTTCGGCATTGGTAGAGCACAACTTTTTGGCAGAAGTTGAATATCGGTATTTGAAAAATATTTTGCGAGAATAGCTCAGTTGGTAGAGCACGACCTTGCCAAGGTCGGGGTCGCGGGTTCGAGTCCCGTTTCTCGCTCATTCACGATAATGCAAAGGATGCCCGGGTGGTGGAATGGTAGACACGTTGGACTTAAAATCCAATGATCATTATGATCGTGGGGGTTCAAGTCCCCCCCCGGGTACCAAATTGCGAGAATAGCTCAGTTGGTAGAGCACGACCTTGCCAAGGTCGGGGTCGCGGGTTCGAGTCCCGTTTCTCGCTCTTTAAAAGGCTTCACAATTTGTGAGGCCTTTTTTTATTGCCCTTAAACTGATAACTTGCTCTTATGAGCTATTTTGTTTACATCCTATATTCTCCTAGTGCTGATGTCTATTATAAAGGGCAAACTTCAGATATTTCGGAACGCCTCAAACGTCATAATTCAGGGAGAGAAAAAGCAACTAAACACGGAATTCCCTGGGAATTAGTTTGGGCGACCAATAAAGCAACAAGAGGGGAAGCTTTAAAATTAGAACGGAAGCTGAAAAATTTGTCAAGAGAAAGAACTACTCAGTTTATTCAAAAATATAAGGTCGGGGTCGCGGGCCCTGACGATTCCCGAGGAATGTCAGGATGCTGACCAAAAGCGTCAGCATTCGAGTCCCGCCTGTGCTGACAATATCGTCAGGATTTCTCGCTCTTTTAAAAGGCTTCACAATTTTGTGAGGCCTTTTTTTATGCCTTATATTTTGCATTTGGTTGGCTGCCGGGCTTTTCGCTTTACCGGTTTTGTCAAGCTTGGTTTTTGTAATTGGTACGTGGGCTCCCGTCGTCGCCTTCGTCCAATAACAAAAACTTGTCGCTTATCTGCAACAGGGTGTCGCTGCAATCCCTGCCAAAGGGGGCGGCGGTTCTTTAGTTTTTGCACCATGCTTTAGCTACGTGTCACTTTAATTAGGAAAAGGAATGGCTTTAGCCTTTAATCTAATACTTAAAGGCTAAAGCCCTAGTTTTACCATGTATTTAATCACCGGGCTAAAGCCACGGTGCAAAATACGGTATTTCGAATTTTAAGGACTAAAGTCCGAAGTCGGGAATTATGCTTAACCCCGGCATTAATGCCGGGGTTAGTGAACTAAAAAACAAGCTGGACTTTAGTCCTTAATGAATAACTTCCCTTTTTTCTCACCTCCCAATTTGTTAGGCCTTTCACTTTCCCAACATTATTACTATTTTCACCACAAACCAATTAAACTATACCATGCAAAAACAAATTCATCTATCAATTTGGGTACTGTTTTTAACTACCATTCTGTTTTCATGTCAACCAGTGCAGCAAAAAGCAGAACAAGAGGCTGACGCGACACAATTTATTACCATCGACGGGCCTGATTTGATCGCACCCAACGGAGAGAAATTCTTTATCCAGGGAATTAACCTTGGCAACTGGCTGAATCCGGAAGGTTACATGTTCAAGTTTCAAAAAACAAGTTCGGCACGGCTTATCGATGAGATGTTTCGTGAAGCAGTGGGACCCGATTTTACCAACCAATTCTGGAAACAATTCAAAGATAATTACATCACCCGCGAGGATATCCGCTACATAAAAAGCACGGGCGTGAATTCCATTCGTCTGCCTTTTCATTATAAACTGTTTACCGATGAAGATTACATGGGACTCTATTCCAATCAGGATGGTTTTGCACGTATCGACAGTTTGGTGGAGTGGTGCCGCGAATCGGAACTGTACATTATTCTGGATATGCACGATGCGCCCGGAGGGCAAACCGGTGCCAATATCGACGATAGTTATGGTTATCCGTGGTTAATGGTCAGTGAAGAAAGTCAGGAGTTGTTTGTGGATATCTGGCGAAAAATAGCCGATCGGTATAAAAACGAACCGATGATTTTAGGTTACGATCTGTTGAACGAACCCATAGCCACCTATTTCCCTGAAGATGAGGCGATGCTCAACAAACAACTGGAGCCTTTGTATATGAAAGCGGTTAAGGCCATTCGGGAGGTGGATATTAACCACATTGTTTTGCTGGGTGGTGCCCAGTGGAACGGTAACTTTACAGTGTTTACCGACTCGAAATTCGACGATAAGATAATGTACACTTGTCACCGTTACTGGTGTGATACCTTGCAGGCAAATATTCAGGATTTTGTTGATTTCCGCAACTCAGTGAATCTACCCATTTATATGGGCGAAACCGGAGAGAATACCGATGAGTGGATTGCTGCCTGGACACGCCTGATGATCAGAAACAACATCGGTTATCATTACTGGCCTTACAAGAAAATGGGGAGCCCACGTTGTATGGTAACTATCCCAACACCCGAAAACTGGGATGTGATTGTAGATTTTGCCGAAGGACCACGCGATACCTACGAAGCAGTGCGGGCAAATCGCCCTGATCAGGAGCTGGTTAAAAAAGTAATGATAAATTATATTTCGAATCTTAAATTGTCGAAATGTGAAGTAAACGGGGGCTACATTCGGGCGATGGCTATGGAGCCGTAATGATCTTGATTTTCTTTTTGAAAAATACTTTATAAAAAAATCAAAAAGTCTGGCATTTGTTTGAACTTCCCAAATTGAATGACGATATTGGTCGCCCTATCCTGCAGTGCGCAGAAGGAATACTGATACAAAAATTCAAATCCATTAATCATGAATTTCAAAATCAAACTGTTGTTATTGTTTTGTGGGATTTTCTCACTTGCAAAAGTTCAGGCTCAAGATGCGAAGAAGCCCAATATTATACATATTCTTGCCGATGACGTGGGTTTTGACGACCTGAGTTGTTTTGGCTCGAAAGACATTAATACGCCCAACCTGGATAAGCTGGCGGCAGAAGGAATGAAATTTACGAGTTTTTACGCGCCACACGGCACATGTACCCCATCGCGGGCAGCCACTTTAACCGGAAGGTATGCGCCAAGGGTAAATAACGGCACTGGTTTGTACGTATTGTTTCCACATTCGAAACACGGCCTGGAAGACGAGCTGGAGGTTTCAATCACCGAATTGCTGAAAGAACAGGGCTACACGACCGGATTATATGGGAAATGGCATTTAGGGCACTTGCCGCAATATTTGCCTTGTGTTCATGGTTTCGACGAGTTTCTGGGGATTCCATATCCCAACGATCATGGCCCGGAGCGTATCGGAAATTCAGGATGGCGGCCAAATGGCATCAGCGATCCGGAAATTCCGTTGATCGAGCAGGCACAGATTATAAAGCGATGTGATAATAATGATCTGGCCGAGTTGCCAGCATTATTTACACGCGAAGCCTGCAAGTTTATTTACAGAGCAACACAGGAGGAAAAACCGTTCTACCTGCAATATGCGAATATTGAGACGCACACGCCCTGGTTTGTGCCAAAAGGTTTCGAAGGGCAAAGCAAAGCGGCTGCCTATGGCGACGCTGTTGAATACCTCGACCGTTCGGTTGGCATCATTCTAAATACTTTAAAACGACTGAAAATTGAAGACAATACCATTATTGTATTTACATCGGATAATGGCCCTTTGGTGCACCGCGACGAAGAATTGGAAAATTGCTACGGGAAATTTGGTTTTACCGACCCTGACCGCGAGCATATTTTGCGCGAAGGCAAATACCAGGAGCGTTACGAAGGTGGAATCCGCGTATCGTGTATTATGAAATGGCCGGATGTAATTCCTGCTGAGACGGAATGCGATGTGCCGGTGACGGGAATGGATTTGTTTACCACATTTGCCAATATTGCCGGTGCGGAAATTCCTGCCGACAGGGTAATCGATGGTAAAAATATTTTGCCTCTCATGAAAAATGAAGCAGGAGTTGCTGCACCTCATAAGGCTGTGTATGGTTTTACAGCAACAGGAAGGCTAATGAGCGTGAGATACAAAAACTGGAAATTGATTTTGCCCGGAAAACACTGGACCGGCAATTTGGATAAAGCACATTTATACGATGTAGAAAACGACCCGGGTGAGAAAGAAAATGTTGCAGATAAGAATCCCAAAGTGGTGGAAACGATTTTAGCAATGGCTGGTGAGGCAACGGACGCTATTAAAAACAATAAACCAATATCGGAATAGGGTTCAATCCTAACGAAAAATTACAGCATAAAAAAAGCGTGGCAGTGGCACGCTTTTCTTTTTATTTTACTTTAATGGTTTATTCAAACACATAGCGGATATTCAAACCAAAACCTCCCCAGTGGAGGCTGGTTTCGTCGATCACCTCCAGCGATGGGCGGTAATCAAGCCCTAAGGCGATCGGGATATTTACAAAGCGGTATTCGAGCCCGATTTCAAAGGCAGCACCCAGGTTAAAATTGGTTTCGCTGTCTTTTGCTCCCTCCTTATACACCGTTTCATCTAAAATTGCCAGGTACGGTCCAACGCCCATATACCAGTTAAATGCTTCGTCGGTTATCGGGCGGTACAGGAAATCCCAAAGCAGGTCGGCTGCAACGCCATCGCCAAACGAAAGGTCGGCATGCAGGCGGTTAAATTCACCTGTAGAGAAAATTCCATCGATGGCAACGCTTCCGGCCGAAACATCGCCAAAACGCACCCCCAGTTCCTGGGCGTTTCCAATAAAAATACCTGTAACAGCTAAGATGGCTGTTAATACAATTGTTTGTAATGTCTTTTTCATTTTAATAAAAGTTGTTTTCTGAATTTTAATTTATTTTCCTAGAATTTTAATCATATCTCCACGTTTCAACACATCGCTCAATTCGCGGTTGTTTAGTAAGGCCATTTCTTCGAATTTATCTTGCGGAACTTTGTAATAAGCGAAAGCATCTTTTAACGAAACCGTTGCACTATTGATAGAAATTACCTTTATCCGGTCGGGTTTAATATTCAGTTTCGAAGCATCGGTAAGTCGCGCAAAGTTTTTCATTGTCGACTCAAACGCGGGCTTGTGTTGGCTAAAATTCGCATCCAAACAAAGGCCATGGAAGGTATAAACCATTGCATCTTTTTCGATAAAATACGACAGGATTTTTACCACCTGCTCTTGACCTGCATCGTTTTGAGATACCTGGTCCGAAATTGTTGCAACAGCATTCAGGCCGTTCAGTGTCAGGTTGCTTTTGTCTACCAGCGTAAGTTTTAAGTCGGATATCGTTTTTTGCGCAACCGCGTCGGCACCTTTTTCCTGCGACAGCTCAAAAATCATAGCTGCATTTTTGTCTTCAGGAACAATCTGCACCTGAAGTGGTGAATTGATCAGTGTCCAGTTTTTGGGTATCGGGAATTGAAAGGCCAGGTCGGGATGATAAAACATATTGTTCTCCACAAAACCGTGGCGTGGATTTTCCCCATACACAATTCCATCAATCATTTTAAGATATTCGTCGGTGTTTACCGCGTAATTCTGTTGGGGTAATTGAGCTTGCCATTCAGCAGTAGTTTGTTTTACCGCAATATTTCGCTGCCCCGGATCGGGGTGTGTCGACATCCAGGTGGGAACACCTTCGTGGCTGCTTGCCATTTGCATTTTGTTCAACACTTCAAAAAAGTCGGCCATTTTATTGGCATCGTAGCCAATCTTTGATGAGTATTCAACTCCCAGGCGGTCGGCTTCGCGTTCGTTGGCACGGCTAAAACTTAAAAATAGAAGTTGCATTGCGGCCATAGCTTCATTGGCAAACTGTGCCACTTCAGGTACGGCTACCATTCCGGCGGCAAGGGCAACCTGGCTAATTTGTTGCCGCGTTTGTTGTTGCGCCGTGTGGCGAGCGGTAACGTGTCCCATTTCGTGTCCCAATACGCCCATCAGTTCTGCTTCGTTGTTAAACTGGGCTAAAATTCCGCGGGTTAAATAAATGTATCCGCCCGGCACGGCAAAAGCATTTACCACCGGCGAATCCAAGAGCCTGAAGTGGTATTGCAGGTTAGGGCGATGCGAAATCTTACCCATTTCTGTTCCCTTTTCGGTAATAAAATTCAGCAATGCCTCATCTTCATATAATCCAAATGTTGAAATTACCGTCGGGTCGTATTGCGTTCCCAGTGCAACTTCCTGCTCTTCCGACATCAACATGAGCTGTCGCTGTCCTGTAACCGGATTAACGGCGCACGATGGGATCAGCAGTAATAACGAAACGGTTAAAAGAATTACCGAAAGTGTTTTGATTGTTTTCATTTTTCCTGAAATTTTGAAGTATGGTTAAGAATTCACATTTAAACGTGTCAAATTGTTATTTATAGCTTGCCTGTATTAGCTTAATTGTTAAATTCGCTTCTATACAAAGATAATATTTACTTCATTTTTTAAAATCACCCGTATGTTAATACGTAAAACTGTACTTGTTTATTTTAGCCTCCTGGCGTTTCTTTTTTCGGCCAGTGCGCAGAACGAAGCATTGTCGAAAATTGATATTCCTGAATTAAAAGAATACCTCACATTTATTACGTCTGATGAATTACAGGGACGCGCATTGGGTACCGAAGTTGATGGCCTTGAAATAACGGCGAACTACCTGGCCGCTTATGCAAAAGAAATTGGGCTGAAACCTGCTGCAGATAACTATTTTCAGACAGTTCCGATTTTGCACACCGTACCGAGCACAGATGATTTTATTGAAGTAAAAAATAAAAAGGGGAAGTCGGTTTACCGGTCGGAAGAGCTGGTGAAATTAACCCAGACTTCCGGCATTTTTAGTCTTGATGAGGAACCCGTTACATTTATTGGTTTTGGCGAAAATATTGAGTCGCTGGATATAAATGATAAGCTTGTAATTGTAGCTCAGGGAAGTGCTGAATCGTTTTCAGGCGAAGAAAAATTTGAATGGCAAAACCGTGTAGAGAGCACAAAAATAAGTGCCATAATGGAAAAGCAACCGAAAGCTTTGCTGGTGATTACCAATCCGAAAGACACGGAAAATAAAACCTTTAAACAATTGCAAGGCTGGATGAGTAGGTCGGGCTACAGCGTAAAAACCAACGACGATATTACCGCACAGCCTGCGGTTTTACTGGCCACGTCAAAAGTTGCCGATGCCTTGCTGGGTAAAAAAGGACAATACCTTAAGTACCTTGAAAAGGTGGCTGCCGGATCGGAGGCAGTTATTGAAGTTGCGGAAACACTAAGCCTTAAAGCAGGAACAAAACCTGAATTGCTGGAAGCAAAAAATGTTGTAGCATATATTGAAGGATCAGATCCGGTTTTAAAAAACGAATACGTTGTATTTATGGCGCACTACGATCATTTGGGAGTTGGAAAAGATGGTGATGTATACAACGGCGCCGACGACAACGGATCGGGAACAGTGGCCATTATGGAAGTGGCCGAAGCTTTTGCATCGTTAAAAGTAAAACCGAAACGAAGTATTGTTTTTCTGTGGGTAACCTGCGAAGAGAAAGGGCATTTCGGATCAAGTTATTATTGCGATCACCCGGTGTTTCCGTTGGATAAAACCGTGGCTTCCATTAACCTTGATATGGTAGGCCGCGTTTACGATGGCCCACGCGACGATGTTTGGAAAGATTCGCCCAAAAAAGTGAAAGATTTTGATGGATTGTACACCCTTTCGAACGATGTGTGGCCCGAATTGGCTGAAATAAATGCAACACACTGTGCCGAGCTGGGATTGGTTCCCGACACGAGTTTGCCAAAAGAGCGTTTTTTACGTGCCAGCGATCATTACCATTTCCACAAATATGGTGTACCTATCTTAAATTATGCCACCGGTTATCATGCCGATTACCACAAAGTTGGCGATGAGATTGAAAGAATAAATTTTGAAAAAATAAAACGTGTTGCCGATCTTTGCTTTTTGGTAGGTTTTGATTTGGCCAACAAAAAAGATATAGAGTTTTAATCATAATATTTCAAACCGAAGAACATGAACACCAAACTTCTTTTCACACTGCTTTGTGTAGCAGTTTCGATAGTGGCTGTTGCTCAAAAAAACGAATTACAAACCATTACCGAGAATGACCTGAGAGCACACCTTGAAATTATTGCCGGCGATAATATGCGTGGTCGCGATTTTTTTACCGAAACGCCGGGCCTTGATCTCGCTGCGGATTACCTGAAAGCTCAATGTGCAAAAATGGGACTGACTCCCGGAGTTGAAGGCTATTTCCAAAATGTTGAATTGCAGGCTGTAACACCTGATCCTGACCAGACGGTATTAAGTTTAAAAGACGCCAACGGAAATAAAAGTTACCAAACAAAAGATATTTTTTCGCTGGGAGGGCCTCCAAAAAACGACACCATTTCAGGCGAAGTGGTGTTTGCCGGTTATGGTTGGTACAACGAGGATACAAAATACAACGATACAAAAGACCTGGATTTAAAGGGCAAAATTGTGCTGGTGATGACCCGCACCCTCGAACAGGTCAAAGAAGGATCCGGGCCTGACATGGATACCGAAATGAAAAAAATGTCGAGAGCCATGATGGGAGGCGCAAAAGCGGTGATTTTGGTGAATGATCCGATGAATCCAAATCCCGAATACATTGAAAGTATACGAAAATATGCAACCGGTGGTAGTCTGACCCTAAAAGGAGCAAAAAGCTCGCTTATTCTTCCTATAAGATTGATCTTTGGGTCGGAAGAACTGGGTAATAAAATGTTGGAAGGATCAGGGAAAACTTTGGATGGCTTACAACAGGAGATACTCGAAAGTAATAGCCCAAAATCATTTGCCATAAACAATTTAACAACTGAAATTAATCTGGTTAAATCAAATGAATCAATTGTCGGAAAGAATGTCATCGCAGTGGTTGAAGGCAGCGATCCGGAATTAAAGAAAGAGTGCATTGTTTTTACCGCGCATTACGATCATTTGGGAACCGACGGCGAAGGCGGTATTTATAATGGTGCCGACGATAACGGATCAGGTACTGTTGCCCTGTTGGAAATTGCCGAGGCATTTCAAAGCATGAAAAAGAAACCCAAACGCAGTATCGTTTTTGCCTGGGTAACCGGCGAAGAAAAGGGGCTGCTGGGTTCTGATTATTACTCACAGCATCCGGTTATACCGATGGAAAATACACTGGTGGATATTAACCTTGATATGATCGGTCGCTCGGCAGAAACGGAACTGGATTCAGTGGATGTGAACTCAAAAAGTCTGGCAGGTCCTAACGGAATGTACATTATTTCCGGAAGGCAAAGTTCAGAGCTGCTGGATATCAGCGATGAGGTTTGTGAAGACCTGGGACTTGTACCGAGCGATGAATTAACAAAAGCCTTTTTAACGCGCAGCGATTACTACCACTTTTATAAAAACGGTGTACCGATTCTTGGTTTGTCAACCGGTCTGCACGACGATTATCATGAAATTACCGATGAGCTCGATAAAATCGATTACCATAAGATGAAAAGGGTTACGCAGTATGCGTTTTCGGTAGCTTACAAGCTGGCCAATCAAACGAAACGATTGGTTGTTGATAAGCCGGTTAAATAGTTTCGAAAATTACTTCGCAGGGAAACAGCTCTTTTAATTCATTTTGAAAGAGCTGTTTTTTTTGCTCCAATCCGTGCCTTCAAAGTCATGACTTTTGACTGATAAATTTGTGTTAATTTTTACCACCCGCCATTTGTGTTTAAAATGAGCAAAAGTTAATTATATATTTTTGTGCTCTAAAAATATAGATATATACATATAACAATACGAAATGTCTAAATATTTAATCATTGGAGGAGTTGCCGGCGGTGCAACAGTGGCGGCCAGGCTACGTCGTTTAGACGAGCAGGCGGAGATAATAATGTTTGAACGTGGAGCACATATTTCATATGCAAACTGCGGATTGCCCTATTATATCGGAGATGTTATTAAAGATCGGGAAAAATTGCTTTTGCAAACACCCGAGAGTTTTAAAGCCCGCCTAAACGTTGAGGTTCGGGTTTTTAATGAAGTGGTAAAAATTGATCGCGAAAATAAGGCGGTTGTTGTTCGCAATGTGGAAACCGGCGAAGAGTACACCGAATCGTACGATAAGCTGGTATTGTCGCCGGGCGCAGAACCGATCAAACCTCCTATTTCCGGAATTAAGGATCCATCCATTTTTACCTTACGCAATGTTGTCGATACCGATAAGGTTAAGGCCTACTGCAACGACCATCAACCAAAAAGAGCAGTGGTGGTTGGCGCCGGTTTTATTGGGCTTGAAATGGCCGAAAACCTACACCATTTAGGGATGAAAGTTTCTATCGTAGAAATGGCGAAACAAGTGATGGCGCCGCTCGATTACGAAATGGCGGCAGTAGTTCACCAGCACCTGAAAACAAAACAGGTGGAGTTCTTTTTGAAAGACGGTGTTACTTCGTTTAAACGTGAAGGTGGCGTATTGAATGTTACTTTACAATCGGGACGACAGATTGAAACGGATCTGGTAATTCTGTCGATTGGAGTAAAACCTGAGAATAAACTGGCGCGCGAAGCCGGGTTGGAGCTCGCTCCAAATGGCGGAATCATTGCCAACGAATATTTGTTGAGTAACGATGAAAACATTTATGTACTGGGTGATGCGATGGCTTTCCCGCATCCGATAACAGGAAAACTGAGCAATATTTATCTGGCTGGTCCGGCCAACAAACAAGGCCGTATTGTTGCTGACAATATTGTTAGCGGAAACACGCGGAAGTACAAAGGTGCCATCGCAACGGCAATTGCCAAAGTGTTCGATATTACTGTGGCATCAACCGGTATTCCTGAAAAAACGCTGAAGAATGAAATGATGCCTTACACAGCAAATATCATTCACGGTGCCTCGCATGCCGGTTATTATCCCGATGCTTTGCCATATACGCTGAAAATCCTTTTCCACCCTGAAAACGGAAAATTGTATGGCGCGCAAATGATCGGTTACGAAGGAGTTGACAAACGAATCGACCTGATTGCAACCGTACTGAAACAAGGTGGAAGCATTTATGATTTGCAGGATATTGAACACGCTTATGCACCTCCATTCTCATCGGCAAAAGATCCGGTGAACCAGGCAGGTTTTGCGGCTGAAAATATCGTGAGCGGCAAACTTAAAATCGTAAGCTGGGATGAGATTCATAACTTTCATTCGGAAAACATTGTGTTGCTTGATGTTCGTACCGCAGCAGAAAATGAACTGGGACATATTGAAGGTTCGGTGAATATTCCTGTTGACGATTTGCGTGGCCGATTGGATGAATTGCCAAAAGACAAAAAGATAATTGTTTATTGCGGCGTTGGTTTGCGCGGTTACATTGCCTGCCGGATTCTTACACAATCGGGTTTTAGCGAAGTGTACAATCTTAGCGGTGGATACAAAACTTACGAGCACTCGATTTGCAAACAGAGTAACGAAGATATTTTCGAGGCCAACTACATTACCAAAAACGACCATATTTATCGCGGGAAAGCAGATAACGGGCAGGAGGTAATTGAAGGCGCTGCCGTAAAAACCATTCAGGTTGATGCTTGCGGTTTGCAGTGTCCTGGCCCGATATTGAAGCTGAAACAGGAAATTGAAAATATTAAACCCGGGGAGCGTCTGGAGCAAATTGCCACCGACATGGGGTTTATGAAAGATGTGAAGTCGTGGTGTAACATGACCGGTAATAAGCTGGTTTCGGTTTCTGCTGAAAAGGGAAAAGTAAAAGCCCTGATTGAAAAAGGTAAAAAACAAGAGGAAAGCAGTAAGAAGACAAGTGCGGCACCGGCAAAAAATAAAACCATGGTGGTTTTTAGCGACGACATGGATCGTGCGCTCGCATCGCTGGTAATTGCCAACGGAGCGGCAGCCATGGGAAGCAAGGTAACTTTGTTCTTCACTTTCTGGGGATTGAACGTGATCAAAAAATCAGACAAGCCACATGTTGAAAAGGACATAATGAGCAAAATGTTTGGTTCGATGATGGCCAAAGATGCCGGCGATTTGAAACTCTCGAAAATGAACATGATGGGAGTGGGTGCCAAAATGATGAAAAAGCGCATGCTGGCTAAAAAAGTGGACTCGCTGGAAGATATGCTTCAAACAGCCATGGAGAATGGTGTACAAATGATTGCCTGCCAAATGTCGATGGATGTAATGGGCGTTGACAAAGAAGAATTAATGGAAGGCGTTGAAATTGGCGGTGTGGCTACTTATTTGGAAGAAGCTGACCAGTCGAATTTGAATTTGTTTATTTAAGAGATTGGAACGCTGAGAACGCAGATTTAAAAGATTTGTGCGGCTAATATTATTGAGGGTCTCACGAACAGTGAAACCCTCATTTTTTTTCGAAATTATTGAAATCAATGGTACCCGGTTTGAGTATATCGACCAATGATTTTTGATGACAGATTATTAAGGAAGATACTTCTTAAATCTGCAATCGACATTCGTTGATCATCATTCGTTATTTAAAGCAGCCTTCAAACCTTCGGTAGTGGTGTAGTATTTTACAATCATATTTGGTACTTCCCATTCCGGAAGTTTACCATCAACCAGATATTTCAGATATTTTTCGGTTACCTGTCCGAAATGGGCTTCGTGACCCACACTGTACTCTTCCGGGATATTCATTACCCACCTGTTATCACCAATTTTTTCTACAGCGATCCCCGGGTATGTTTCCGCCAGGCCGGTAACAGCATTATTCAGACTTCCGGCAAATTCTTTCACATCAGCGTTGGTCGATTCAATGTACAGTTTTGGCTTATAACCTTCTTTCTCTCCCTGAACAATTTCCAGGTTACATTTGGTTCCACGCATAATCGAATAGTGGGTATCTGCCGCACCTTCCGGAGCCTGGAAATTCCAGATTACCGATGCTTTGGCATGAATTCCTTTAAGCTTGTAATTGATCTCTCCGTTAGAGTAGACTTTTAAAATATCCCCATCAACATCTTTTTTCAAATATTCCGGATATTCATCAAGATAGGTGACCTTTTTAAACATCTCGGGAGTAAGATCAGTGGTCCAGCGACGGGCTGAAACAATTTCCACATCATCCTTCGATAAAATAACTTCAGGAAAAGCTTCCCACTGGATCAAGTCAACCAGGTGGGTATTCACGTCAACTATACCTTCGCCTTGTTGATTTGTGTCGAAAAACCATGCCGGACGTTTTAGCGGATTTCCCGAAACATATTTAAAGAAGTGGTGCACACTTTCTTTTGTTATTGCAGGTTCTTCTTCAGTTCCTTTCACAAGCGTACCAAAAACCTCAGGAAGTTGCGATAATTCGCGCTGCAACATGGTGGTAATTTCATGGCGCTCGGTCATAATATCGTACAACAAAACCCCGTTTTCTTCGGCCACCTGAAATGCTTTTTCAAGTTTCGAAAATTCCTCCGGCGTAATTACCATTGGTTTATCGGCCAGCACATTAATTCCGGCTTCAACAGTTTTTAAAATATAATCGGTTTTTTTTCCGTTATTTCCTGCCGTTACCATAACGTTGCCGGGTTTTTCTGCCAGCATTTTTTCAAGGTAATCTTCACCTTTATAAACCTTTTCTACCCACGAAGTAGGATTTTCTGCGCGTGTGTTGTAGCCTTCAATTCGTTTCAGGTGATCCTCTACATCTGCACCATCAGGTGCATATACGTTTACAAGCGGATCAACCTGTTCGTACATCGATTTTTGCACCAAAGCTGCATGAAAATGTCCCGGGTCGAGGGTCATAATTTTCACTTCTCCTTTTGCTCCCGTAAACATATTCTTTTCTTTTTCAGAATCAGTTGATTTTTGGTTGCTGCCCGTGCATGCTGAGAACAGAATTGCCAGTGCGGCGGCTGCAGTTGATAGATGTTTCATGAAATAATTTTATTAGTTAATAGATTTCCGTTAGCGTACACGCAAAATTATACTTTTAATTCTGTTTAGAAAGCGAATGGGCAAAAAGATGCTATTTTAGAAAAAATGGTTCAAGATTGTACAACTAATAAATTGCCAAATTAAAGAAGTTCAATGACTCATAACCTTTCAATCTGCCATTCCTTTAGCAATCAAAAATCGTTAATCAAGATTAGAAATCTATGAACCCAATGCCCAATGATTTAATCTTTCTAAGGTTCAATGTAGTATTTTATGCTGCAATCGTAATCGGTGTAATGAATGTACGTGTTGTTTTCCATCCATAAAACCACTGTTTTTGCATCTTTTGGCTGATAGCGGGGGATGTATGGCCGTACATTATCCAATGTTGAATTTTGCGTAATTGGCTCAATGTCCCACGAATTTCCACCATCGCCCGTAGTACGTTTTTCAATTTCAAAAACGCCGTTTATCTCTCGCGACAGGTAAATTTCGTTGGGTTTATTCGGGTTGAAAGTCATGTTGCCCATGTAATGCGGTTCGCGCTCCGTTTGGCCTTCAGGTGTTTGCGGAAACCATTTCCCGGCTTTGCAAATTTCATGGTCTTCCCAGGTTTTTGTGTCGGCATTGTACCAGGCGTAATAGTAACGATGATCGGTTTCCTGCGGGTGACGAGAGTACAAAATGTACGGTGTACCTTCTTTTTCAACGATATCGCAAATCCAGCCACGGCCGGTTTCTTCATTGGCTTTGTACACCACAGTAGCATCAGTAACCTGAAACGGCAGACCGCCGAGATCACAAATTTTTGTACCGTCAGCTTCCCAGAATGCACCTTTTTCGTAATAGCAATAATAAACCGAGTTGGTTGGTTCATTCCGTGGATGCCCGTCGGTAAATATCATGTGGATTTTTGATTTACCATCGGAATGATATTTTACGTAAGGCCGGTTGTTGTGTGTAAACGGAACATCGCTCATTACCACATATTGTTTGTTCCAGCTTTTGCCGTTGTCTTCCGAAATAATCAGGTTGGGTTTATAGCCAATCCAACGGCCAAACACAAACAGTTTATTATCTTCTTCGCTTAACACAAAAGGATTGGCATAGGTGTAAGTTTCTCTTGGAAAATTCGTCAGCAATTCTTCGGTTTTTGGTTTGAAAACCACGTTCTCGCCAAAACTTTCAATATCAGTACCCTTTGTTGTAGTATTGCTCAAAACCCCTTTACCTGTTGAATGCCAGGCGTACATGGTAAATAGGTTTCCATTTGGAAGCATCGTAAAAGCCGGATTATCATGATCGTCAACTTCAAGCTGCGAATAAATGGTATTGAATTTTGCGTCACCGGTTTCCGGATTTAAGGAAGCCACCTCAATCGATCCGTCTTTTTTTACCCAACCGGTAACAATATTATCGGCATCGGTGTATATCGCACGCGGATCGGAAAACCAACACCACGCACCATCATCACTAAGTGTATGAATAGCTGGGCTTTGTTGTTGTGTTGTTTCGGTGCCCTTTTTTGTTGAGTAATTGCATGCCACGAGAAATACAAGCGAAAGAACAGGTAATAGCAGAATAGGTTTCATGATAAATATTTTGGGAGTCAAAGTTATTAAATCATACTTCTCTACTTTGATTCAGTATTATCAAATTTTCCATTTTTTCTGTTAAAGATTTGATCTTTATAGTATTTTTAAGGGTAATAATCGGACAAACAACAACTATGATGAAACGAGCGACCACCTTGTTTTTAATTCTCACATTTTATCTCAATACTTTTTCGCAGCAGGTTGATTTCCTTCCAAACGACTGGCAAAATCCGGCCGTTTTTGAAAAAGGACAAAATGCACCTCATGCATTTCATATTCCTTACGCATCGGCTGATGACGCCATTCAGAATATGCCAAAGAAATGCGCGAACTATAAATTGCTAAACGGCCAGTGGAAGTTTAAGTGGGTGGAAACACCAAAACAGGTGCCTGTAGATTTTTGGCAGCCCGGTTTTGACGCTATAGGTTGGGATGAAATAGAGGTTCCATCGAACTGGCAAATGGAAGGTTACGGGCATCCAAAATTCCGGAATGTGGCCATATCGTTTGAGAACGATCCGCCGAATATTCCCGATTATTACAATCCGACCGGATGCTATAAAAAGAAATTTACCGTTCCTGAAAGCTGGGAAAACAAAGAGGTGATGTTGCGTTTTGAGGGCATAAAGTCGGCCTCGTATGTTTGGGTGAACGGACAACGCGTTGGATACAATCAGGGCGGTTTTGAACCGGCAGAGTTTAATATCACACCGTTTATAAAAAAGGGTGAAAACGATCTGTCGGTTCAGGTGATTCGTTTTTCCGATGGTTCGTATCTCGAGAACCAGGACATGTGGCGTTTGTCGGGCATTTTTCGTGATGTGAAATTATGTGCCCAGCCAAAAACTTTTATCCACGACCATTATGTGGTGACCGATTTTGATGAATATTATAAGGATGCAACTTTAACGGTAGAAACCCATATTCAGAATCAGTTGCCGGAGGTGGCAGCGGGCGAAATAATTGTTGATGTTTATGATCCGGAAGGCCGGTCGATTTTAAAAGACGGATCACTTCGGGAAGATTTTGAAGTGGATTCGATGGGGAATGTTAAAGTGCAGTTGTCTGCTTTGGTGGTTGAACCGCCGCAGTGGTCGGCTGAGTTTCCTAATCTTTTTGTTCTTCTGGTGCAACTAAAAAATGCAGATGGAAAGGTAACCGAAGCATTCACCCAAAAAATTGGTTTTCGCGAAGTGGAGCACAAGGATAAGATTTTAACAGTGAATGGTGTTCCGGTTAAGCTGAATGGCGTAAACAGCCACATGCATCATCCGGAACACGGGCAGGCGGTACCACTGGAAACGTTAAAGCAGGATTTGCTGCTGATGAAACAGCACAACATTAACTGTGTGCGAACCTGTCATTATCCGCCAACACCTGAATATATTGCTTTGGCCGATGAACTGGGGATGTACATTTTTGATGAAGTGGGCGATGAGGCGCACAACAATATCTGGTTATCGGAAAAACCGGAGTGGACCGAAATGTACCGCGACCGTTCACGGAAACTGGTATATCGCGACCGGAATCATCCGGCAGTGATTGTTTGGAGTGCCGGAAACGAATCGGGTAGTGGCCAAAATATCAACGAAGTAATTAAAACCGGAAAGGCGATCGATCCGAGCCGCCCGGCGTGGATGTATGGCGGAAACGCTTTTTATATTCCTTTCGAGGATTTGGTGGGGCCGCGTTACTGGATTCCGGTTGATTATAAAAACCTTGCACAGGGGAAAGTGTTGCCAGCCAACGATATACGCGCGTCGTTTATGGATGAGTACCTGGCTGCCACAGGAAATGGCCTGGGCGGAATGGACGAATACTGGGAATACATTTGGAAATATCCGCGATTAACAGGTGGCGCCATTTGGGACTGGATCAGCCCCGGAATAAAAACGCCACGCTGGATATTGCCGGATCTGTCGCCACAAAAAAATGATGGACAGATAATGGGACGCCCCCTATTTCAGCAGGGCGTTTATGGTTGGGGGCTGGAATTCTCGGGACATGATGATTGGGTGGAGTTTTACCGCGATCCGAGTCTGGATATTACCGGAAATCAGCTAACCATTGATTTTTGGGTGAAACCATCTGAAATTCCACAGCCCAATGTTTTTGTCGCCAAAGGAGCACACAGTTATGGTATTCAAATGGCCGATGCGGAAACGCTTGAATTTTATGTGTTTGGAAACGAACGTATTTCTGCCAAAACAAAAGTGGGTGAAAATTTTTATGAAAACTGGCACCGTATCACCGGTATCTGTAACGGAAGTCAATTGCAGCTTTACATCGATAATAAACGTGTTGCCACTACTTCGTTTTCTGGAAATATTAGCTCAACACCTTTCCCGCTTTGTATTGGTCGCGAGGCCGAAACGCAGGATCAGGGCGAACACTCAGGGCGTTTGTCAAAAATGGTGATCGACGATGTGCGGGTGTTTAACCGGGCTGTAAATATCAATAATATCGAGAAGGAAAAATCAGGATTGGTGCTGCATCTGAACTTTGAAGAAGATAAAAAAGACGGTGATTTCTATGCTGTTGGTTTGGGCGGAAGAACTTACGGAATCATCTGGCCCGACAGAACGGTTCAGCCTGAAATTAACCAGATCAAACGATCGGGGCAGCCGGTAAAAATTGAAGCTGTTGACATTGAAAATGGTGTGCTGAAAGTAACTAACCGTCATCATTTCAAAAATTTAAATGAGCTGGAAGGGTTCTGGCAGGTTAAAGTAGATGGCGAAACCAGTCAGCGTGGATTTTTTGATTGCGATATTCCGGCAGGCGAAACAGGCGAAGTAACAATTGATTACCGCCGGCCACGAATTGAATCTACCACGGAGTGTTTGCTGGAAGTTTCGTTTGTGCTAAAAGAAGACCGGAACTGGGCACCAAAGGGCCACGAAATTGCCTGGGAGCAGTTTGCAGTGCCAACCGATTTTTATTTTGTTGATGAGGAAGAGAACAACCAGAAGGTAACGGCCACCGAGGATGAAAATTATATACGGATAAACGGCAACGATTTTAGCTATTCCATTAATAAAAAAACAGGAAGTTTTGTGTCGTTAAAATACAAGGGCACCGAGTACCTCGAGGGCGGACCGGAATTTATGGTTTGGCGCGCACCAATTGCCAACGATATCGATCCGTGGGGAAGTTACATGTTTGGCGACAGCAATGTTACGCCGGGAATGGGACGAAGTATCGATAACCAATTACGAACACTGGGAATGCGCGACCTGGTTTCAGTCGTGGACGACTATGAGTTACTGCAAGTGAGCGAGGATGAGGTAACGCTGAAAATGGATGTATTTGCCAATTCAAGTCTTGATCCATCGAAGCGAAAAGATCAGTGGTTTTTTTATTCGGCATTCGAGCAAAAACAAACGTGGACATTTTCTGCAGACGGAAGCATTCATTTGGATCAGGAAGTTATTCCGCATGGCCCAATGCCCGAAATGTTGCAAAAAGTTGGCCTGCAATTTCAGCTACCAAAAAGTTTTAACCAGGTTCAGTGGTATGGCCGCGGCCCGTTTGAAAACTACCCCGACCGCAAAACAGGGGCAAAAGTGGGGCTCTATCATTCAACCACCGACTCCATGTATGTACCTTACATTATCCCGCAGGAATACGGTAACCGTAGTGATGTGCGCTGGCTAAAAGTGCATAACGACGACGATCGTGGATTATTGATACAAGGAAATGAGCTGATGAATTTTAGCCTGCATAAATACACCACCGATAATTTGTCGCGCGCCATGTACACCTACCAGTTGGAGGAGGCTCCAACTACGATTCTGAATGTTGACTACGAAGTTTCGGGAGTTGGGGGTACGGCCATCCGCCAACTGCAAAAATACCGCGTGCGGCCCGATGTGAAAAAGTATAAGTTAACGATTAAGCCGTTCTGATTAAATATAAACCTTCTAGGTTTTTAACACCTTGAAGGTTTATACATCAACAAATAGGATTCCGGTTAGGGGTGAAAAACCTATAGCCTGCCAATATCCCTGTTGCCCGAACCTTTTTCCATTCCCACATTTAAGTCGCCCAGTTCTGCACGTGCTTTTTCAACTACCTGCATCAACTCGGCAGCTTTCTCAGGATAATATTCTATTACATTGTACTGTTCTCCCGGATCGCGCATCATATTATAGAGCTCGGGTGTTTCAACGGTCATTTGAATACGCTTTCCACCATTTCCGTCTCTACCCGGTTCGGTGTTGTAAGATGCCCATGTATGAGGGAGTACCAGTTTCCAGTTTCCTTTACGAACGCCATTCAGGTTGTTTTTGCCGTAATAAAACAAAATGGTTTCGCGAGGATTGGCGGTGGTATTTCCTTTCCAAAGTTCAGCAATACTGGTACCGTCTATATCTAAATCGGGAAGCGATGTTTCGGCTATCTCTGCAAAACTGGGTAGTATATCGATGGCGCAGCCCAGTTTATTACAAATTGTTCCTGCTGGAGTTTTTCCAGGCCATTTTATAATAAACGGTACACGCTGTCCGCCTTCCCAACTGGTGGTTTTCCCTTCGCGCAATCCTCCGGCCGACCCGGCATGGTTGCCAAAATTAAGCCACGGACCGTTGTCGGTGGTGAAAATAATAAGGGTATTTTCGGCAAGCCCATTCTCAGCAAGCACCTTTTCAATCTGACCAACACTCCAGTCAATTTCCATCATTACATCGCCGTATAAACCCTGTTCGCTTTTCCCGCGAAATTTATCGGATACTCCCAAAGGGATATGAGCCATGGAATGTGGCAGGTATAAGAAAAACGGTTGGTTGGCATTTCGGTTAATAAAGTCGACCGCTTTTTCGGTATAAAGAGTGGTAAGTGTATCTTGTTCTTCCCAACTGTTAATGGTAAAAAGCACATCATTATTATGCATCACCGGAAGAGGCGGGTTTTTTAACCGGTCATGTCCTTCAGGAAGTTTTTGCCCGGTATTGGATAGTGGCCACATATCGTTGGAGTAGGGTAGCCCAACATATTCATCAAATCCATTTTGAAGTGGTAAAAACGCATTATGATGTCCAAGATGCCATTTCCCGTAAATTCCGGTTGCGTAACCTTTTTCTTTCAGCATTTCGGCAATAGTTGTTTCATCAGGATTAATGCCGACCTTGCTGTAAGGGAACAGTGCGCCCGAAATTCCAATGCGGTTAGGGTAACAACCTGTTAGTAACCCTGCCCGCGAAGCACTGCAAACAGGTTGTGCGGCGTAAAAGTTGGTAAAACGCATGCCCTCAGCTGCAAGCTTGTCGATATTTGGAGTGCTGTATCCCGTTCCTCCATAACAACAAGGGTCGCCATATCCCATATCATCGATAAAAATAACCACAAAATTTGGCGATTGCTGCGTGGTTTTTGTTTGCTGGTTTTTGGGTGTACACGAAGCAGTAAATAAAACTACTACTGCAAAAATGAGAGAAGTTAGATTTTTCATTTTTAAAGGTTTAGGTTAATTCTGAATAACAAAAATAGGATTTTGTGCGAGACCGGCTCAGCTTTTATGTGCATAATGTTTGTGAAGGAATTCAAAAAAGCGGTTAACCCGTTCCACTTTCGTATCGTCATTTTTTGATTCCTCAATATGCTGAATCCAGAATTTCTTGCCGGATATGGGAAGCTTGTCAAAATATTTCTTCATGTCGCAGTCGTTGTCGAGCAGCCATTGCAGGTAGTCCGGAATCTCAACCGTACGAGGCTTAGGTGCTTGTTGCAATTCAATAGTTATGTTATCTCCCTCGCGTTTACCAATTTTATCTCTGATTTCTTTTTTCAGATGAAGCCAGTGTCCGCCTTTTCCGTTTGGTAGTAAATTCATTGAAACAACATGGCCATCAATCGAAACCTGGCACCACACATGTCGTTTTGTACCAAATTCTTTGTGGCTGTCAAAAGGAAATTCAGCATAAACGCCTTTAAACGGCCCGTTAATCAAAGTCGCTTCAAATTTAAATTTCTTCGTCATTTCCCAGGAATCTTAGGTTTCGTTGCAACCCTTTATAACCGGTTCGTTTTACCGCCGAGTTTTTAAAAAGCTCGTTAAACAACGGGCGTTCCATATTTTCCCAATCCTGTTTCTGAAGCGTTAAAAGTTTGGGGTGAGGTTTTAAACCTGCTTCGTTGTGTGGTTCCGATTTTAAGTTCCAGGGACACACATCCTGGCAAATATCGCAGCCAAACACCCGGTTTTCAAACTGGCCTTTTAAATTGGAGTCCATTTCGCCACGCACTTCGATGGTTTGGTACGAGATACATTTCCGGGCATCAACCACGCGCTCGGCAACAATGGCTTTTGTGGGGCAGGAATCAATACATTTTGTGCATCTCCCGCAATGGTCGCGTACCAGTTTGGGGTCGTCATAAGGTAATTCAGTATCGATGATCAGTTCGCCAATAAAAAAGAAACTACCATGTTCCGGCGAAATGAGGTTGCTGTTTTTTCCTACCCAGCCAAGACCGGCTTTTCGAGCCCAGGCGCGCTCTAAAACCGGTGCCGAATCAACAAATGGCCGCCCTGAACAAGGCGCTATTTCTTCCTGAATAAACTGAAGTAACTCCTTCAGTTTATCTTTCATCACAAAATGATAGTCGGTGCCGTAAGCATATTTCGATAGTACCGGCGCTGCTGGATCATCTTGCGTTGTTTCCGGGAAATAATTCAGCAGCACAACAATAATTGTTTTCGCATTTTCAACCAGCAACGAAGGATTCAGACGCTTGTCGATATTACGGTTCATATAGCCCATTTCGCCATGCATATCGTTTTCGAGCCATGTTTTCAGGCGCGTTTCTTCTTCCTCCAAAAACGAAACCGGAAGAATGGCGTGATCGAGAAATCCGAGCGATTGTATTTTTTGTTTCAGTTGCTGCAGCATACTTAAATGTTGTTGTGCAAATTAATACAATCAGCCTGAACTAAAAAATAGCGGCAGTTCGGAAACCCTGAATGAAATCAAACGAAAGCTTTGGATATTATAGCAAAGGTGTATTAACTTGGCGCCATTCAACATCACAAGATTATTTTATGCGCATTGCTGTTATCGATTTAGGAACCAACACCTGCAACCTGCTTATTGCCGAAATGCATGGTGCAGACTACAAGCTGTTGCACCAAAGCAAGGAAATGGTGAAACTGGGCGACGGAAAAATCAGGGATAATCAAATTAGCGACGAAGCTACTTTTCGGACTAAAGCAGCATTTGTTTCGCATAAAAAGGTGATGGACACTTTTGGTGTTGATGAAATAAAAGTTTTTGCCACATCGGCGGTGCGCACAGCCGATAATAAGGAGGAATTTGTAGCGGCAATTGAAAAGATTTGCTCTTGTTCCGTTGAAGTTATTTCCGGCGAACGCGAAGCAGAACTCATCTTCAAAGGTGTTTTGCTGGCTTTTCAAAAAATTGAATTCCCTTCTGTAGTCCTGGATATTGGAGGTGGCAGCAACGAGCTGATATTAACCCACCAAGAAGCAATTCTCTGGAAAGAAAGCCGGCCAACAGGCATGTCGCGGATTATTAATTCATTTGATCTCTCTGACCCGATAAGGGATGAGCAGATTCGCGAACTTCAACAATTTTTTGCAGCCGAACATCAAATGGCAATTCATAACTGTAAAGAAAAAAAGGTTGCCACTTTAATTGGTTGCTCTGGTGCTTTTGATACGATTGCAGATATGATTGATGAGGTAAATCCGGGGGAGAAACAACGGGTAACACAGGTCGTTACGCTGGAAGAATTTTATACGGTTTACGAAAAATTGCTGAAATCTACCCGCGACGAACGTTTGCAAATGAAAGGAATGGATTATGTGCGTGTCGACCTGATTGTGCCGGCAGTAATCCTGATTGAAACGTTGATTTCTGCCATTGGAATTAAACAGATCGTGCAAACCGATTTTGCTTTGCGCGAGGGTGTGCTTTACGAAATGCTTGCTAAATAATTACAGAAGCGTAAGTCCCGCATTTTTTACATTTTCCATCCGCATCAAGCGTTGTGATATCCGTATTGTAGTGATTTCGTGAAATAAGTGGCGCGTTGCAATTCTTGCAATAAGTGGTTGATCGTTCCTGGTCGCTAACGTTTCCAAGATAAACATGTTGAAGTTGTGTTTTGGCCACATCGTACAACTCAACTAATGTTTCAATTGGCGTGGCGGGTGCATTTAACTTGTATTGCGGGTAGTAGCGCGATAGGTGCAGCGGAACTGATTCTCCCAATTCACTACTAATCCAATTTATCATGTTTTTAAATTCTACTATGTCATCGTTCAACCCTGGAATAACCAACGTTGTAATTTCCAGATGGGCCTGACTTTCTGCAATTTGTTTGAGTGTATTTAAAACCGGTTGCAATTTCCCTTTGGTGTATTTTTTATAGAAGTTGTTTGAGAATGCTTTCAGATCGATATTAAAAGCATCAATAAAAGGCAGCAATTTTTTCAACGGTTCTTTATTGATATAACCATTGGAAACCACTACATTTTTTAATCCTTCTGAATAAGCCAGTTGTGCGGTATTCAATAAAAACTCGTAAAAAGTAAAAGGTTCGTTGTAGGTGTATGCGATACCGATGTTGTTCCAGGTTTTTAGCGCTTCTTTTACAATCTTCTCAGCGCTTATGTTGTGAAAGCCTGAGAACTCAGAAGCTTTACATTGCGAAATCCGGTGGTTCTGGCAAAAGCTGCATTGCAGGTTACAACCCACTTCGCCAACCGATAAAATGTTTTTGCCGGGGTGGAAATGGTAAAGCGGTTTTTTCTCGATGGGATCCGAACCAAGCGCAGCCACTTTATTATACACGTTGGTAATTAAAACGCCTCCGTGGTTGGTTCGCACTTTACAAATTCCTGTTTGGCTGTCGGATAAAATACAGTTCCACGGGCAGAGTTCGCACTGAACTTGTCCGTTCGTGATTTTGCTATAGAATAAAGCTTCCTGCATTTCCTGTCAAACTTTTTTAAAGTTACGAAAGGAAAACGAGAGTAGTTGCTTTGGTCTTATCCAATTTTTGATCCGAGCTTTTTGATGGCCTGTTGCATATCGTCCATTTGTTTCATCAGGCGATCGATGTCAGTTTCAGGTTCCGGAATTTTGGTATTCAGGTAACATACAAATTTCCAAACTTCGGTAACTTCTGCTATTGGCAAGTCGTAAGATTGAAATTCTTTATTCAGCGAAATCAGGTGCAGCGAGCGTTCTGTTTTAATATTATTATGTGCCACTTTAAAAACAATGCCTTCGTCGCGCGTAACAATAATATAGGCATCGTTGCTTTTTATATTGAAAAAATCCTGAATGAATTCTCCAATTACGATCGATCCGGCGGGGATGGGCAACATCGAGTCGCCTTCGATGGTAAAAGCTCTGTATTTTTTTTCTTTCGACAAAAACGGCAACTGAAAAACCGGAAGTTTCCCGATGTATTCCGGGTCGGCAAAACAATTTACATAACCTGCTTTGGCTTTTTCGCTTACAAACTCAATATTGTCGTTGTTGTCTGAATCAACCGTTGTGGCAATTACCCGCAACTTGGAGCCGCGTATAAACACATCAAAACCATTTTGCAGATCGGCAAACTGACTTTCTGATAATTGTTGCAAATCCACATTAATCAGTGTGTCGATGGCGATGCCAAAATATTTCGAAAAAGCCTGAAGGTGCGAAACGGTGGGTTGGCTGATCTCATTTTCGAGTGCATTTACCGAAGTTCGTTTTAACTCCATCGCTACAGCCACCTCGTTTTGTGTGCGTTTTTTTCTTTTTCGTAACAGTTTGATATTCTTGCCAAAATAGTTCATGTGGGAAAAATTATTTCTTCAAAAGTAAAAAATATTCTTGCAGTTTAAAAAGAAATGATTAATTTATTATCGTCAGAAATGATAATATAATTATCAAAATAGAATGTATTTGTTTTTGATCAACATATTTCCTTAATGTTCCTAAATGTTTAAACCCAAAATGAACTGAGGTTCCTGATCCCCGGCATAAACGCCGGGGATTTTTTTGACTACAAACTACAATATGAGATGAAACGAGCATGAATGAATCCGTACATGAGAAACTGAAAATATTATCCGACGCTGCAAAATACGATGTGTCGTGTGCATCGAGCGGAAGCAACCGGGCCAACACCAGCAAAGGAATTGGCAGCGGTGTGGCGTGCGGCATTTGCCACAGTTTTACCGAAGACGGACGCTGTGTGAGCCTGTTTAAAATACTGATGACCAACAATTGTATTTACGATTGTGCTTACTGTATTAACCGCCGTACAAACGACCGTCCGCGGGCAACTTTTACGGCACAGGAAATCGTCGACCTTACCATTGGTTTTTACCGCCGAAACTACATTGAAGGATTGTTTTTGAGTTCGGGCGTGATAAAAAGCCCTGATTACACCATGGAGCGAATGGTGTTGGTAGCTAAAAAATTGCGTAAAGAAGAAAACTACAACGGCTATATTCATCTGAAAGCAATTCCGGGAGCGAGCCGCGAGTTGATTCATGAAGCCGGAATCTGGGCCGACCGGCTGAGTGTAAACATGGAAATCCCGACTGAGCCGAACCTGAAAAAGCTGGCACCGGAAAAGAACTACCCTGATATTGTTACACCCATGGGGCAAATCCGCGATTCGATTTTGGTGGCGAAGGAAGAACGGCAAAAGTACCGCAAGGCACCTCGTTTTGCTCCGGCCGGACAAAGCACACAATTGATTGTTGGAGCAACTCCCGAAACCGACCGGCAGATTATTTTACTGTCGTCGGGATTGTACAAGCAGCAAAACCTGAAACGCGTATATTTTTCAGGCTATCTGCCGGTGAACAGTTACGATGAGCGTTTGCCGGCGATTAACCGGCCGCCGTTGGTACGCGAAAACCGTCTGTACCAGAGCGACTGGCTGATGCGTTTTTATCATTTTAAAGCTGAAGAGATTTTAAGCGAAGATCAGCCGTTCCTTGATTTGGACGTAGATCCGAAACTGGGATTTGCCCTGCGAAATATGCACCTGTTTCCGGTGGATATTAACCGCGCAGATTACGAAATGATTCTTCGGATTCCCGGAGTTGGGGTGCAGTCGGCACAGAAGATTATTCTGGCGCGTAAACACCGCCGGCTAAATTCATTGCACCTTAAAAAACTGGGGATAGTGATGAAACGTGCCAAGTATTTTATAACGTGCAACGAACTACCATCGCCGGGAATGGGGTGGGAGCCGCAGCGACTAAAACACAAGTTGTTGTGCGAAATGAATTCGAAATACAAAAAGTCGCTTGATACGCAGTTGAAGCTGTTCACCGATTTTAAACCGGTGCTGCCAACGTTGCATTAGTCTCAGTTTTCAGTCGCAGTATCCAGATCCAGTATCCAGAATCTAGTATCCAAAAATCCAGTATCCAGTCATGAAAATATACACCTACGATAATACTTTTGAGGGATTTTTAACCTGCGTTTTCGATTGTTACAGCCGAAAAGATTTTCCGGTTGATATCTGTTCGCGATATGGTGAGCAGCGCTACCTTTTTGTTGAAAGCATTGATGTGCCTACTAATCCTATAAAAGCCGAGCGGGTTTGGAAAGGCATCCAGAAACACCTGTCGGGGAAAAATAAACAACTGTTGTTTTATGCTTACCTGTCGGAAGAGCTGGGGATTGAAATGAAAATCTACCGTTTCTTGCGTCGTATGTTCAGCGGGCATTTGAACCTGGAAACCGATTATGGCGATCCGGATGTGTTGTATCTTACACAAGCCTCGCAAAAGGTGAAAAAGGAGGCCATGCGAATGATGCAGTTTGTGCGGTTTCAGCGCACCAAAGACCGGATGTATTTTTGCGGCATCGAACCCAAATATGATGTCATTCCGTTAATCATTAATCACTACCAAAAACGTTTTACCGACCAGCGCTGGCTGATTTATGATTTGCGGCGCAACTACGGAATTTTGTACGGTAACGATAAGGTAGAAGAAGTGGTGCTTACAAAAAAGCAGTTTAATGCATACAACGGCCAGGTAAAAGAGGAGTTGCTGCACGAGGGCGAAGATTTTTATCAAAAACTATGGCGCTCGTACTTTAAACACATTACTATTGAAGAGCGCAAAAACCTCAAATTACAACGCCAACATATGCCGCGGCGCTTTTGGCGTTATCTGCCCGAAAAGCAGGAGGCGAATTGAAAGAATAAAACAGCAGGGTTGTTTTCAGAGTCGTTTGCTGATAAAGTGATTAAGAAGGCGTTAACATAACCTGTTGTGTTTTTTATTTATATTCGCATGAGTCAACACTCTGTCAACAAACCGAAAATTAAATAACCGAAAATGAAAAAAATCAATTCTTTATTCTGTCTGATTGTCTTATTATTCCTCAGTCAATTTGCAATTTCACAAACCGTTTACCAGTGGCGCGGTATCGATCGCGATGGAAAGTACAACGAATCCGGCCTGCTCAACGAATGGCCCGAAAATGGTCCGCAGTTATTGTGGTCAACCGAAAACCTTGGTCCCGGTTATGCCGCCCCGGTAATTACTTCAGATAAATTACTGATTGTAGGAGTTGAAAACGGTATCAGCAAACTGTTTGCTTTCGATCTGAACGGTAACTTATTGTGGAAAACACCAAACGGAAAATCATTTGTAGGAGATGGATACTCTGCCCGGTTCCCGGGGGCCCGGTCAACACCAACCGTGGTGGGCAACATGGTTTATGCAACTTCGGGGTTGGGGAGACTGGCCTGTTTCGATTTGAACACCGGAAAAGAAATGTGGGCAGTTGATATGGTAAACGACCTGAAAGGGCATTTGAATGATTTTGGTTATGCCGAGTCGGTGGTTATCGACGAGCGCGCGGTTTATTGTTTCCCGGGCGGAAAAGATATAAGCGTAGCCAAACTCGACCGCTTTTCCGGAAAAACCATCTGGACATCGGAAGCAACCGGCGATACCACTCACTTTGTTTCACCAATTCTTGTGAACCTGCCTTCGCGAAAAGTTTTTGTTTCCGTATCGCGGCACTATGTGTTTGGCGTTGATTGCGCAAGTGGTGACTTACTCTGGAAATACGATATTGCCATGCGCTACGATGGCGATCATGCCAATTCGCCTGTTTATAAAGCACCGTATTTGTATATTGTTACCAACGATGATAAAGGAAAGGGTACCACAAAACTGGAACTTTCGGCCGACGGGAGCAGTGTAAAAGAAGTGTGGAGTAATGAAGAGGTGAAGAATAATATGGGAGGTTTTGTTTTACACGACGATAAATTGTTTGTTACTACCGAAAATAAATACCTGAATATACTGGATCAGGAAACAGGAAGTGTTTTGGATAAAGTAAGATCGTCATTTGGGTGTACCGTTTTTGCCGACAATAAATTAATTGTTTATGGTACCAATGGCGATGTGCGCCTTTTCAATTACGAAAACGGTAAACTTAATCAGGCTGGTTTATTTAAAGTAACGATGGGAAGCCAGGAGCATTTTTCGCATCCGGTAGTGGCTAACGGTGTACTTTATATCCGGCACGGAGAAGCTTTGATGGCCTGGGAGATTAGGTAAAAAAATACGAAAACAATGTTCCGCAGCTCCGGAAAGGCCAAACTCAACTGCAAACAGGCTTTCCGCAAGCGCGGAAAGTCAGAAATGAGTTCGGAACAGGGTTTCCGCAGCTCGGGAAAGTTACAAATGAGGTCAAAACAAAGTTTCCGCAGGCGCGGAAAGCCGGAAATGAATTTATGACAAGCTGTCTGCACCCAGGGAATGTCAGAAATAGAGCTTAGATATAATTTCCTATAGGAAAAAGAAAAAGGATCGGATCTTTTAAAAGATCCGATCCTTTTTTTATCTCGAAGCAAGCAACTCGATCCTTCTTATAAATCTTCTTTTTTAGTTGCCGGTAATACCAAATTCAAAATGATACCAACTGCAGCAGCCAAACCAATGCCTGCCAGCGAGAAGGTTCCGTATGAAATAACGGCACCACCAATTCCAACAGTAAGAACAATTGAAACAATAACCTGGTTACGGGTTTCGCCCATGTTGGTTTTTGAATCAACCAACGTTTTAATACCGATAGATGCGATCATTCCAAAAAGGAGAAGCATAATTCCGCCCAGCACTGCCTGTGGAATGGTTTTCAGGAAACCACTGATTTTTCCAACAAAAGCAAAAACAATTGCGGTTATTGCCGCTATGCGTAAAATAAATGGATTTGTAACCTTGGTAAGTGTTATGGCTCCGGTTACTTCCGAGTAAGTGGTGTTAGGCACACCTCCAAAAAAACCGGCCAGTCCGCTGGCAATACCATCACCAAGCAGCGTACGGTGCAAACCTGGTTTTTCAATAAAGTTTTTGTCGCATACACCACCAATGGCATACATATCGCCCACGTGTTCGATAATCGGAGCAATAGCTACCGGAATCATGTACAAAATAGCCTGCCAGCTAAATTTAGGAGCGGTAAACTCGGGTAAACCTATCCAAGCAGCCTCTTTAATCGGGGTCATATCAACTTTCCCCATTATTATGGAAAGAACGTAACCAACAATTATGGCAATGAATATAGGAATCAGTTTGATCATCTTTTTGCCGAAAATAACTACTGTTACGGCTGTAAGTAACGAAACCACGGCAATCAGCCAGTCGGTTTTTGCCATGTCAACAGCGGTAGATGCAAGCGATAATCCAATTAACAGAATAATTGGGCCAACAACAACCGCTGGGAAAAGACGCTCGACAAAGGTTAATCCACGTAATTTAACCAGTGCTGAAACTACGCCGTAAACTACACCAACAGCAATAATTCCTGAAAGTGTACCGGGCCAGCCATAAAGTTTTGTGGCTTCAATAATTGGTGCAATAAAAGCAAAGCTGCTACCCAGGAAAACAGGTACCTGTCCTTTGGTAATTAAATGAAAAAGCAGCGTGCCAATTCCGGCAGTGAAAAGTGCAACGGCGGGATCGATGCCCACAAGCAGCGGCACCAAAACGGTAGCACCAAAAGCCACAAATAAGAACTGTACACCCAATACGGTGTTTTTGAAGGTTAATTGTTCACGTAAAGTTTTACCACTCATGTTTTTTGTATTTGTTTAAAATTTGCGCAAAAATATACCCGTTTGCGAAAGAAACGGGTATAAAGTATATTTTTTATTGAAGGATTTCGGCAGGAATCTCCTTAATTGGTTTTATCCGAACTGATTTTACAAATAAATCACCGCCTTCAGACTGGATTTGGATTTTTCCTGAACTCAGCGGTTTTATTTGTCCATCTTCATTAATTCCGGTATTGGTATTTACCATGGTAACTTGTCCGTTAATCACATGAACCGTAGTTCGGCCATAAGTGTACAGTTCAACAGTGTTCCATTCTCCTAATGGGTTTTCTGCATCAACCGCTTTTATTATGCCGGGGCCGTTAAAGTCTTTTCCAAACTGGGTAAGTTCTCCGCCTTTTGAAAATTGAAATCCTTCATCTGTTTTTGTTACTTCAGTTTCGCAGCAAGTATTGTTCATCAGGTAAGTGTCTCCCAGCTTTTCGTGCATTAGCTGGCATTCAATGTTGGTCATCCATGTGCCAATAGCTTCACCAAATTCGCCAAAACTATGATACAGCAGTCCGCTGTTTCGTTTGGTGTAAACCTGGTCGCCCCACTTAAATACCAATTCCAGGTGGTAGTTGGCAAAAGTGTCGACAGTAGCCAGCGAGCCGTTTACTTCGCCTGAAATGTGAATAAGCTTTTCGCCCTCAACATCAACAACTTTAAAAACCTCTTCGGGTTTGGCCTGTTCGTGTAGATCTTCGAATCCGGTAAGCGGAGTTCCGATGAATGTTTCCCATCCATCGAGATTTTCACCATTATACACCGGTTGCCAGGGTGCTTCGCACGAACTAAATAATACTGTTAGAAATGCAAGTGAAATAAAAAATGTAAATTTTTTCATGAGTTAATGGTTTAGATATAATTGACATAAAAAAACTGCCCCATAAATATAGGACAGTTTCTTAAATATTTTTATTTTTTTCTCTATTAAACCGCTGTGCCAGCTAATTGCTGCGCTCGTTCCAAAATTGCCGTATCGTCCAGGAGAACTATTCCTCCGTTTGGTCCCGGCTCCATGTGAATTCCCACTGCTCTTCCATCGGTGTAGTTAGCGCCTCCGAAATAATTCCTGACAGTTTCTTCTCTTAATTCAAATTCTTGCGCTATTTGTCTAATCGAACCGTCAGGTAAGCTGTCTTTAATTTTACGCAGCTCGTTAAATGTTATTCTTTTTTCCATATCGCTGTGGTATTAATTAATAAATATTGTATTTGTAAAGAACGTGCATTAAAATTATAATTAATAATTTAATAATAAAAGCGTCATGAACAGCTATTGTTAAATGTTATAACACAAGAGGAAAATTATGTGTATTACGGAGGTGCTTGATTGTTGTAAAGGGCTGGTATGTAGCGATATTAGATTTTAGCGATATGTTGTAGAACAGGTGAGATTAGGGAGTCTGTTAACATTTTTTAAGGGAAGAAGGTCGGCCCGATTTTATTCCGAGATAATGCTGTCGTAAATGGCCTGATGCATCGCCGTACGAATGTTCAATTCGTAGAGTTTGCTGTTGTTGCGGGTAGGGTAAACACGGTTCGACATAAAAATGTATAGCAGCCTGTTTTCGGGATCGGCCCAGGCAAAAGTTCCGGTGTATCCGCTGTGCCCAAAACTGCTTTTGCTGCTCGACACTGCAGGGTAGGCATCTTCCAGCTTGTTTTTGTAGTTATCGATGAGGGGTTTGTCGAAGCCCAGCCCTCTGCGGTTTTTGTTTTCGGGATACTGAATACGTGTAAATTCGTTAAGCGTTAAATCGGAAATATATCGGCGTCCACCAAAATATCCTTTTTGCAGGTACATTTGAAATACTTTGGCCAGATCGTTTGTTGATCCAAATAAACCGGCATTTCCCGATACGCCGCCCATCATCGCCGCTCCTTCGTCGTGCACATAACCCCGCAGTTTCTCCATTCTGAAAAAGTCATCTGTTTCGGTAGGAATAATCTGGCTAAGCGGAAAATGTTTGTAGGCATTAAAGGTAATGGTATGCGCGCCCAAAGGCCGGTAGAAAGAAATTTTCACATACGATTCGTACGGGGTGCCGGTAAGGTTTTCAATAATATCTGGGTAGAGGTAAAAGCTCAACCCTGAATACAGGTATCTTTTTCGGGGCAGCAGGTTTGATGTGCGGATGGTATCGAACATTGTTTTTTTGAAATCGTGATTCATGCATAAACGTTCTGATACGCGAATATCATAAAGTGGCGAAGGATGATCTTTAAACACATTTTTATCAAGTGTGCCATCTGCCTGTACTGTCATTGTCCAGAACGGGATCCACGAAGCCAATCGAGCCTGATGCGCTAAAATCTCGCGAAAGCTCAGGTTTTCTTTGTTGCTGCCAATAAAATCGGGCCAGTATTTACTAAACTTATCATCAACGTTCATTTTTCGTTCGTCAACCAAGCGCATAATGGCGGGTAGCGGCCCCGTAACTTTGGTAACCGAAGCCCAATCGTAAATATTATCCCGGTTTACCGGGTAAATGCTGTCGTAGGTCTGAAAACCGTAGCACTTGTGAAAAACCACCTTCCCGTCTTTGGCTACCAAAACCTGGCAGCCGGGGTATGCACCTTCCGAAATGCCAAGATTCGCCAGTGAGTCGATTTTCCGGTTCAGAATAGCAGAACTCATTCCGGCTTCCTCGGGAATGGTATATGAAAATGTTTGGTTGGAGGCAATTTCTAATCCGTCGCCGGCTTTAAAACGCCTGTCGGAAGTAACCGGAAGTTTTCCGTTGGCTTTAAATGCCCCAAAAACGAGCTGTGCTGCCAGCTCCTGTGTAAGTTCATTATCCTGGTGCGCCACGATCAAGGCATCGGCATGATGAATGTTGGCAAAATGTTTCAACGCATAAGCGTTTCCGAAAAGCGTAAATACCACGTTTTGTTCATGTACAAGATCAATAACCGCTTGTTTTTGTATTTCAGAAATGCCGTATTCGTTTGATGAGTATTTGTTAATCCCTGTAATTCCGGCAATGACAAAGTTGTAGTTATCCAGTTTTTGGCGAAGATTTGCCCAGGTTTTTTCTGTGGCATCTTTTGGTAGCCAAAAATGATCCATACCTGAATATTTTTCCAGCGTATTTTGGAAGATTGATTTTTGGTTGCCGCCAATCATTATTGTTGCAATATTGCGTTTTTCTAAATCCTGCACCGGAAGTGTACTGTCGTTATTTACGACAACTGTCATCGATTTTTTTATCAGTTTTCGGTTGGTAACCTGATATTCGGGAGCGTTAAGATCAGCAGTGATATTTTTTAAATCTACCGCTTGGTAGTTGTTTAGTCCCACCCAGCGTTTTAGCGCCAAAACGGTTCTGCACTTTTCGTTGATCTCATTTTCGGTAATTTCGCCATTGGCAATGGCCGCTTTTATGGTTGCCACAGCTTTTCCGGCATCATCCACAAACTCTATCATATCGTTTCCGGCAATCAGTGCTTCCAGTTCGGCTCTTCCGGCGGTGGTTTGTACGCCTTTCATGGTTATGGCGTCGGTAACCACAAAACCTTTGAAGCCAATTTCGTCTTTCAAATAATTGGTAATTATTTTTTTCGATAGCGATGAGGTAATTCCTGAATTATCGAGAGAAGGAACATTTAAATGCCCCGACATAATTCCTGCAATTCCTTTATCCGATAAATAACGAAAGGGGTAACTTTCAATACTGTCGATCCGGCTTTTCGAATGCGGAATAAGCGGCAGAGTTTTGTGCGAATCGGTTTTGGTATCGCCATGCCCGGGAAAATGTTTAGCCACGGGAATAACGTTGTTGTCTTGCATCCCTTTTGCCACCATCCACGACTTCTCAGCTACATTGTGTTTTTGTTCTCCAAACGAACGAAAACCGATAACCGGGTTAAATGGATTGGTGTTAATATCGGCAACCGGTGCAAAATTCATCTGAATGCCCATACGTTTTAGCTGGCTGGCAAAATCCTGGCCCATTTGGTAGAGCAGGGAAGTATCCTGCACGGCACCCAACGATTGTGCGTAAGGATAAACAATTGTGCTGTCGGTTCGCATAGCCGGTCCCCACTCGCCGTCGATAGCCACCAATAGCGGTGTTTCAGAAGCTTCCTGAAACTGATTGATCCAATCAGCATTTTTTGTTGGCGAGCCTTGCATTACCAAAATTCCACCGGGTTTCCAGTCCTGTATTCTTTTCCTGAAAATGGCCTTGGCCGCATCGTTCTGTTTCGGGTAAACGGTAATCATCATCAGCTGTGCTATTCGCTCATCCAAACTCATTTTTTCGAGTTGCTGGTTTACCCATTCATCGTTCTTGTATTGCAGAAACGGAGGTTCCTGGGCAGAAGAACAGTTGACCAGTGAGAATACCAGAATGATACAAAGTAGAAATATTGTAGGTGTTGGTTTCATCGTTATAAATTCGCTAAAAATTTGTGCTACACATTAAACGTTCATCGAAATAAAATAGTACAAATAGCGCATCATAATTTTATTTCGTTTCCGTTTCAACTTTTTAACTAAATCGTTGCTTTTTAAAAAATTTAAAAACTATCTTCGCTTGCGCAAATGTAATATTTTAAAGCCTATGTTCAGGATTTTTTTAGTGTTAGTTTTATGGATATCTGCCAGCGGTTGCATGGCACTGCAAGATAATGAAATTATTGTAGGAGCGGAGCGTACTTCGCTATATTTAGATGCCTTGAAAGGCAAAAATGTGGGGTTGGTTGTAAACAACACCTCTATTGCTAAAGGCCAGCACCTGGTTGATTTTTTATTGAATCACGAAGTTGATGTAAAAAAGATATTTGCGCCTGAACATGGTTTCAGAGGCGATGTTTCGGCCGGAGGAGAAGTAGTGGACGGGCTGGATAAAAACACGGGCTTGCCGGTTTTTTCGCTCTACGGAAAAAACAAAAAACCGACTGAAGAACATTTTAACGGTCTGGATGTGGTTATTTTCGATATTCAGGATGTAGGTTGCCGCTTTTACACCTACATTTCAACCATGCATTACGTTATCGAGGCCTGTGCTGAGTATGATATTCCGTTAATTGTTTTCGACCGTCCAAATCCGAATGGCGATTATGTGGCCGGCCCAATCCGGGAAGAAGGTTTTGAATCGTTTGTTAGCCTCGATCCCATTCCTATTGTTCACGGATGTACGGTTGGCGAGCTCGCCAATATGATCAATGATGAAGGTTGGCACGCTGCCAACAAAAAATGCGATCTTACGGTTATTCCGGTAGAAAACTACGATCATTGGATGGCTTATTCTTTACCGGTGCGCCCGTCGCCCAATTTGCCCAATGATCTTTCTGTGCGCTTATATCCGTCGTTATGCTTTTTTGAAGCTACCAGTGTAAGCGTTGGACGCGGAACCGATTTCCCGTTCCAGGTTTTGGGTGGTTTAAACGAAAATCTTGGCACTTTTGAATTTACTCCGCGAAGCATTCCCGGAGTGGCCATAAACCCACTAAACAAAGACAAAAAATGTTACGGTGTTGATTTGCGAACATTGGAAGAATCGCCAAAATTTACCTTGAAATACTTCCTCGACTTCTACAATAAATACGAGAACGAGTCTGATTTCCTTACGCGCGAACGCTGGCTGAACCTGCTTGCCGGAACCGAATCGATGATCAAACAAATCAGAGAAGGGAAAAGCGAAGCTGAAATTATTGAAAGCTGGCAACCCGGGCTGGAAGAATTTAAACAACTGAGAAAAAAATATTTATTATACCCCGATTTCGAATAAACAAAAACTATGAGCCCATATCTTGTTCTTGGAATTGTACTTGGTTATTTTTTAGTACTTATTTTTATTTCGTGGTTAACCGCGCGGAAAGCCGATACACAGGCCTTTTTTACTGCAAACCGAAAATCGCCGTGGTATTTGGTGGCCTTTGGAATGGTTGGAGCTACTCTCTCGGGAGTAACGTTTATTTCTGTTCCGGGGGAAGTTGGTAATTCTGCCTTTTCATATCTGCAATTTGTTCTCGGAAACCTAGTGGGATACTGGTTGGTAGCAGGTATTTTACTGCCTTTGTATTATCGTCTAAACCTGGTTTCTATTTATTCGTTTCTTGATGAACGTTTTGGACCACGATCATACAAAACCGGCTCTTTTTTCTTTTTGATATCGAAACTGATTGGGGCTGCATTCCGGTTATTTCTGGTAGCTGGAGTATTACAAATCGCCTTTTTCGATGCTTTTAATATCCCTTTTTCGTTAACCGTAATTGTTACCATCGCACTAATTTGGGTGTATACTTTTAAGGGAGGTATTAAAACCATCGTTTGGACCGATACGCTGCAGACACTCTTTTTAGTGAGCGCGGTTATTTTTACCATTGTAGCCATTTCTCGAAGCCTTGATTTGAATCTGTCAGGCTTGGTGAAAACCATTGCCGATGACAATAACTCACAACTTTTCTTCTGGGACTGGCGCTCTGGAAATAACTTCTTCAAACAGTTTGTTTCCGGAATGTTTATCACCATTGTTATGGTTGGTATGGACCAGGATATGATGCAGAAAAACCTGACCTGTAAAAATAAGTGGGAGGCCCAGAAAAACATGCTGGTGTTTAGTATGTCGTTTCTTTTCACAGTGGTGCTGTTTCTTAGCCTGGGAGTAATGTTGTACATTTTTGCCCGCGAGCATGGAATTAGCATTCCTGAAAATACCGACGATCTTTACCCGATGTTGGCTTTAAAATATTTTGGATTGCCTGTGGGAATTGCCTTTTTATTGGGTATTACAGCAGCAGCCTATTCAAGTGCCGATTCGGCATTAACTGCGTTAACAACATCGTTTACTGTCGATTTCCTGAAAATCCATAAGTATCCTGAAGAAAAGAAACGCCGTATAAAAATGTTGTCGCACTTGATGTTTTCAGTGCTGTTAATTGCGGTAATTCTTGTTTTCGATGCTATTAATAATCAGAGTATTGTGGTGGCTGTGTTTACCGTTGCCGGATATACTTACGGCCCAATTTTAGGCTTATTCCTATTTGGCATGTATTCATCGCGAAAAGTGAAGGATAAGTGGGTTCCGTACATCGGTATTTTTGCACCCGTTTTGTGCTACTTTATTTCAAGTTACTCCGAAGTACTTTTCAATGGCTATCAGTTTGGATTCGAATTGCTTATCCTGAATGGGGCAATAACAATGCTTGGTTTATTACTTATTTCTGAAAAAAGTGCAGTTAAAGGCTAAGGATTGCAAAGAAATGTTAAAAATTGTGAATTGATTTTTTATATTTGTAAAATAACGGCGAAAAGTGGACGTTATAAGGATATAAATTAATTCGAATTGGTTAAATATTTACTTCAAATACTGGCTGCAGCCCTTGTGCTTGTCATGCTCTTTTCGTGTGAGGATGAGGGATATTTGACGTCTACCGATGCGCAACTTAAGTTTTCTGCTGATACGGTAACATTCGACACCATTTTTACTTCCATTGGCTCAACAACCCGACGATTTACGGTGAGTAACCCTTATAACGAGGATGTTCTTATTTCGCGTATTCGTTTGGCAGGAGGCGATGCTTCAAGCTTCAGGTTAAATATTAATGGTTTTGAAAGCAGCGAACTCTACGAAATTACATTACCTGCAAAAGACAGTATTTATATTTTTGTTGAGGTTACCATCGATCCAACCGGACAAAACCTGCCAATGGTTGTGCAGGATTCGATTGAATTTACAACCAACACAAATTTCCAGAGTATAATGCTGGAAGCTTACGGTCAGGATTTTAAGCTGATAAAAAGCGAACGGATTAAAACAACTACCTGGACGGCTGAAAAACCCTATCTGGTTTATGATTATGCCTATGTTGACAGTTTGGCGACACTAACGATTGAGCCGGGGACAAAAATATATTTCCATAAAGGTGCCGGAATGTATGTTCGTGGAAATGTAGTTGCCGAAGGTACTTTTGAATCGCCGATTATATTCCGGGCCGACCGTTTGGAGGCATCGTATGAGAATATTCCTGATCAGTGGAATGGCATTGTGTTGTATTCCGGAAGTCATGATAACGTATTCAATTTTACAACCATTAAAAATGCAAATATTGGGTTACAGGTCGGAACCATTGAAAACGAGGGGTATGCCTCGGTAACGCTTACCAACTCCAAAATTGAAAATATGGCTTATGCCGGAGTGTTTGCGTTGAAATCGAAGATTTATGCCTACAATGCACTGATTAGTAACTGTGGTTTTTATGCTGCTGCGTTGCTTGTTGGTGGCGAATATGAATTTTACCATTCAACTATTGCCAACTATTGGGGTAATTACGGACAAGCTGTGCGAACCACACCATCATTGGTTGTTTCGAATGTGCTGGTTGTTGAAAATTCAAACGGCGAACAAGTTTCGTATAATGGTGATTTGACCAAAGCAACCTTTGGCAACAGTATTATTTACGGTAATATTGGCAACGAATTGGAGTTGGGTAATAACGAAGAAAACACATTCAATTACCTGTTCGATCATTGTATTATACAGGCACCCGATACCTTAAATACGAGCAATACAAATCATTTCATTAATGCGATGATCGGGATGGAATTTGATCCTCGTTTTGTTGATCCGTACGATGATTACAACTTCGAGTTGGATACTTTGTCGGCAGCAAAAGACGTAGGAACAAAGAAGTATTCAGAGCGATTTCCGGTTGATTTGCTGAACAGAAGCCGAACCGGCGAAGATGGCCCCGACCTGGGAGCATACGAACGCATTGAAAAGTAAAATGAAATACTTCTTTATTTGTTTATCCCTTATTCTGCTCATTGTAAAAAGCAATGCTCAAAATGCTGATGCCGAATTTTCAATACTCTTTTATAACGTAGAAAACCTGTTTGATGTACGAAACGATTCGTTAACTGCCGATGATGAGTTTACGCCTTCAGGAGAGAGGCATTGGACGCGAAAACGTTTCGAAAACAAAATCAATAATATCTCGAAAGTAATACTAAATGCCGGCGGTTGGCAAATGCCCGATTTAATTGCTTTGGCAGAAATCGAGAATCGTTATGTACTGGAAAAACTTACCGAAGATACACCGCTAAATACTACGCCGTACAAAATTATCCATAAAGAGTCGCCGGATCCGCGTGGTATTGATGTTGCTTTGATCTATAATTCCGAAACCTTTTATCCGCTTGATTATGCGTATTATCCGCTGGAAGATAAAAACGGAGGCGTTAGAAGAAGTCGAGAAATACTTTATGTATTGGGAAAAGTAAATTGTGGTGATTCCATTCACGTGTTTGTAAATCACTGGCCTTCGCGGTATTCCGGTTTGTTGGAAACACGACCGGCACGACAGCAAGCGGCGCGTTTGCTTTTGTCGAAATACAAGGAGATCATTCAAAAAAACGAAAAGGCAAAAGTGGTTATCGTAGGCGATTTTAACGATCAGCCAGGTGATGAAAGTATAGCACAGGATCTTGGTGCTGCTGATTCTTTAAATAGCAAATCCGCTGGTTTATACAATCTCTCTTTGCCCTGGATGAAGCAGGAGGAGGGGACTTTAAAGTATCAGGGGCAGTGGTTTGTTTTCGATCAGATTATTGTTTCACCGGAATTGTTGACCGCAACGAATGGATTAAAGACAAAACCGGAAAATGCAACAATTTGCAAACTACCCTTTTTATTTGAGCCCGACGAGACCCGCGGAGGCCGAAAGTTGCATCGCACCTATACGGGCTTTCGATACAATGGCGGATTTAGCGACCATTTACCTATTCTGTTAAAGTTGCAGGTGGATTAACCTTTTGGCTTCAGCCCCATTTCTTCTGCTTTTTTCATCATAAAAGCAAAAGCTTCTTCGTAATTGTTATGAATCTCTCCATCCAAAATAGCTTCTTTAATGGCATCTTTTAGCAAGCCAACTTCTCGGCATGGCGATAAGTTGAACGTCTCCATAATCAGGTCGCCGTCAACCGGAGGCTGAAAATTACGAATAGCATCTTTCTCTTCAATCTCCTTTAACTTTTGGCGAACCACTTTAAAGTTTTTCATGTAGCGTTTCACCTTCTCCGGATTCTTCGATGTGATGTCGGCCTCGCAAAGCGTCATTAAATCATCAATGTCGTCACCGGCCTCAAAAAGCAGGCGTCTTACTGCCGAGTCGGTTACAATGTCTTCCGAGAGAACAATTGGTCGCATGTGCAGGCCTACCATTTTCTGAACGTATTTCATCTTTTCATTCAGCGGTAATTTCATTCGCTTAAATATCTTGGGAATCATTTTTACACCCACAAAATTGTGTGCGTGAAAAGTCCAGCCCAGGCCTTCAACAAAACGTTTTGTTTTGGGTTTGGCAATGTCGTGCAATAATGCCGACCAGCGTAACCACAAATTATCTGAGTTGGGTACCAGGCGGTCGAGTACTTCAATGGTGTGATAGAAATTGTCTTTATGACCGATGCCATTTACTTTATCAACACCTTTCATATTTTGCAACTCCGGGAAAATTATCTCCAGCAAACCGGTTTCTTCCAGTAATCGAAATCCTTTCGAAGGTTTCGGTGCCATAATAATTTTATTCAGTTCCTCGATGATGCGCTCGGCCGACACAATTTTAATACGGTCTTTGTTTCGGGCAATTGCTTTTAGCGTTTCATCCTCAATCTCAAAATCAAATTGAGTGGCAAACCGAATGGCACGCATAATACGTAAAGGATCGTCGGAGAAGGTAACATCCGGATCGAGCGGAGTGCGGATGATCTTATTATTCAAATCATCCATCCCGTTAAACGGATCGACCAGCTCGCCAAAACGATCGCCATTTAAACTAAAAGCCATGGCATTGATGGTAAAATCGCGGCGGTTTTGATCGTCTTCCAGTGTACCGTCTTCCACAATCGGTTTTCTCGAGTTGCGTTGGTACGATTCTTTTCGGGCACCTACAAACTCAATCTCAAGATCTTTGTATTTTAACATGGCGGTGCCAAAGTTTTTAAATACATTAACCCTTGGGCGTGGTTTTAGGTTTTTGGCTACTTCTGTAGCGAAATCGATGCCACTGCCAATGGTTACAATGTCGATATCTTTTGAAGGTCGTTCGAGAAACAGATCACGTACATATCCTCCAATCACATAAGTTTCTGTTTCAACACGGTCGGCAACCGCCTGTATATCTTTGAAAATCTTCTCTTTTAGCTTGCTGTTCATCTGACAAAAATCGTATTTCAAAATGGGCTATTCTGCCACTTTGATAAAAAATCGTGACAAAATTACAATTATTTAGTTGAAATTAAGTAGTAACTTGGGAATTCAAAATTTGGTATTATCTTTGATATGTAAATATCGAAATAAATAGATATATAAATACTGAAAAATATAAGATTATGTTGGAACATTTAACAAAAGAAACATTTAAAGAGAAAGTTTTCAATTTTGAAACGAATAAAGAGTGGAAATACGAAGGTGAAAAGCCATGTTTGATTGACTTTTACGCCGATTGGTGTGGACCATGTAAAATGGTTGCTCCGGTGCTGGAAGAGTTGCAATCGGAGTATGGCGACAGCATCGTAATCTACAAAGTAAATACTGAAGAACAGCAGGAATTAGCCGGAATGTTTGGTGTACAAAGTATCCCTTCATTGCTGTTTGTGCCGCAAGACGGACAACCGCAAATGGCAATGGGAGCACTTCCGAAACAAACTTTCGAGAAAGCAATTTCTGACGTGCTGAAAGTTGAAAAACCTCAGGCTAATTAAGAAGATCGAGTACTTTTTCAAGTTGTATACCGCGGGAACCTTTTATTAAAATGTTCCCGTTTTTTATGGGTTCACTTCTCAGGTAAGCACATAATTCATCAACATGAATAAATGATTTTATGCTGTCCCCGGTGTTGACTTTCGTGAATTCTTTACCCACCAAAAAAGTGCTGCTTTTCAAATCTTCGGGAATCAGTTTAACGATCTTTGTATGTTCATCCTCTGAATATTCTCCCAGTTCAAGCATGTCGCCAAGAATCAAATATTTGTCGCCTTTTAAATTCTCCAGGAAACTTTCGATGGATGCCGCCATACTTGTGGGATTGGCATTGTAGGCGTCCATAATAATCTTTAGTTCGCCTTTGTTTATCAACTGCGAGCGATTATTGGTGGGTTGGTATTCTTTTATGGCTTGCTGAATTTTTAGCGGATCAACATCAAAATAATTTGCGATGCAGGCAGCCGCTAAAATATTTTCAAAATTAAAATCGCCAATCAGATTGCTGTTCAGGTAAAGTACGCCCTTTTTAAAATTGGCTTTTACATGAATAAACGGAGGACTTTGGATGGTTTCGCCGGTGAACGACGCATTTTCTTTTCCGTAAGAAATACGTTTAGGAAGTGCTTCGCCAATTTCTTCAAGTAATTTATTGTCGGCGTTGTAAAAGATAACTCCATTCTTTTTCCCGATGTAATCGTACAATTCGCCTTTGGTTTTAATTACCCCTTCAAACGATCCAAAACCTTCGAGATGTGCCCGGCCTATATTGGTGATTATTCCAAAATCAGGATCGGCAATTTTGCACAAATCGGCAATTTCACCCGGATGATTGGCTCCCATTTCCACCACGCCAAATTCGGTGTTTTTATCCATTGCAAGCAGCGTTAATGGCACTCCTATATGGTTGTTTAAATTCCCCTGAGTAAAGCTTACTTTGAATTTTTTAGCAAGTACTGTTGAGATCAGCTCCTTCGTGGTCGTTTTTCCATTGGTGCCGGTAATAGCAAGTATTGGCAGTCCCAATTGTTTTCGGTGATAATGGGCCAGTTGCTGTAATGCTGTAAGAACATTATCTACCAAAAGAATTTTGTCATCAGTGGCGTATTCCGCTTCGTCAACAATGGCATAAGCTGCTCCTTTTTTAAGGGCATCGTAGGCATATTTATTGCCATTAAAATTGGCCCCTTTTAATGCGAAAAAAATACAGCCATTCTCAATTTTTCGGCTATCGGTAGATACTTGTGTTGATTTTAGAAAACAACCGTAGATAGTTTCAATACTTGTCATAAAGCAAAAATACGATTCAATTTGGCATAAAAAAAGCTCCGCAATTGTACGAAGCTTTTCTGAAAATATTTTTATGAATTAGAAACCTTCAGGGCTTCCAACTCTGGTCATTGCACAACGGAAACCAAGATCGTTCTGTGCCTTGGTTTGCTCCAGGTAACGACGTGTTCCGGGAACCAGCCAGTAAGGGCGATCTAGCCACGATCCGCCTTTGTAAACACGAACTTCATCATCAATTAATGAAGAGAACGCGCCAGGCCTGTCGTCCTGAATATACATGCCTTCGGTTTGTTTGTCGTTACCAATCCATGTATCTCCTTCAACAATTTGCGAGGTAGGATCACCATCCAAAACATTTCGGTAGTCCATTCCGGCAATTGTATCTCTTATAAGTTCACCATATTGATCTCTCATCAGTTGACCGTTTGGGTCGCGACGGTATTCTGTAATTACGTTACCACGGAATGGGTTAAACTCTTCCACATCGTTTAACGACATTGGACGGTAAACATCGGCCACCCATTCGTTAACGTTACCCGACATACAATACAGGTTGTAATCGTTAGGTTCGTATGAGAAAACTGGTGCAGCAATATCTGCGTTATCGTTCAGTGCTCCTGCCATACCCATCATATCACCACGTCCACGAACAAAGTTGGCTTTTAAGCGGCCTTTTTCTTTTTTCTTATCCTGACGCAGGTACGAACCGTTCCACGGATACAATTTACGGTCGGTAAGTAATTCTCCATCGGTATTACCAATTAAACCGTAGGCTGCATATTCCCATTCTGCTTCGGTTGGCAGGCGGTAATTCGGGAGCATAATACCATCTTCCCATTTTGGGCGACGAGTTGTTCCGTCAGGATTTTCAACAGGTTTGTCACCTTCTGTTCCCTGGTATAATCCTGCTAAATAAGTATCTGTTGTATATACGTTTTCGCCCGTTTGGGTATTGTCATGCGTAATAATCTCTCTGTCTACCAATATTTGTTCGTTAACCCTGTCGGTACGCCAGGCACAATAAGCTTCGGCCTGTTCCCAGCTAACTCCAACCACCGGATATTCTGAATACGCCGGATGACGGAAATAATTATTTACGTAAGGTTCGTTGTAAGCTAAATCTCTACGCCAAACACTTGAGTCAGGCGTAATGGCCTTCATTCTTTCTACATCGCCGGGGTATACACGACCTGTCCAGTGGGTAAATTCACGATAGTCCTGATTTGAAACTTCTGTTTCGTCCATATAAAACGAAGCTACAGTAACTCTTCGCGGGTAATTGTCGTTGCGGTACATAACGTCCTGCTCAACACGACCCATAGTAAACGTACCACCCTGAACAAAAACTAAACCTGGTCCGGCTTCCTGCTCGTAACCCGAAATATTTGGAATATTTCCGGTCTCTTCAGCATTGTATTCCCAACCAGTAGTTCGTGATGAATCTCCTTTGCCTCCTATTCCGAATAATCCACATCCGGAAACGAATGCAGCTAAGGCAATAAAAACGAATGGTTTTAATCTTTTAAAATTCATTGTTTGTATAAATTTTCTCATCGACACAAATATAACTAATTTGTTCAATTCTTATTGTTCAGTCTTTTCAATTATTTTATTCTTCATTTAAGAAGGATGTTAATATCTTTGGCACTATTCGGTGTTAAACCGTGGTTGGTTTGCGGCTTTATTTGCAATATTTGAATGCGGTAGCCGTTTACAAGCTTATATTATTGACCGTGATTTTATGAATAAATATATACTTCTATTATTTGTTTTTTTGCTTGGCTTTGCTGTTAACGATGTGCATAACGAGATTATTGTACTCAGCTGGCAGGAAAATCCGGGGCGCCACGACGGAGAAGTATTAGAATTTTTTGAGAATGCTGATATATCGGGCGATCTGGCGCATCTGGCTTTGCCCGTTTATACCCGGCTTTATAAGCTCGAAAATCCAAATAAAATACTTCGGTTTAGTATCAGGAATCCCGTTTTTGAGGAGGTGAGTGACAGTATAAAGAAACTGTTAGCTGTTGAAATTCCATCAGAACTGCAAGTTACTACATCTGTTTTGCAGTCGGGGAACGAAAAAAAAATAGAACTTCAGATCATTCCGCTGAAAGAAGAGAATGGTAAAATTTACCGGTTAAAAAGTTTTGAATTACGCGCTGCTCCCGATGTTTATAAAAAGTCGGTTCAAACCATAAATTGGAAATCAGAGTCCGTTCTTGCAACGGGTAATTGGGTAAAAATCCGTGCAACAGGAAAAGGGATTTACAAGATACCCCATTCGAGATTAATTGATTGGGGATTTTCAGATCCTGCGCAGGTTGGTGTATTTGGAAGCGGAGGAAAAATACAATCGGAAGATCCCGGTGAGATTGATTACGATGATTTGGAAGAGTGTGCCGTTTGGACAGCCAGTAATAATGGCGAGCAGTGTTTGTTCTTTTATGCACCCGGAATTACTGAATGGGATTTAAACACTTCAGGAATTTTTTCACATCGTTCGAATGAATATACCACGCAGGGATATTTCTTTCTGGGAAACACAGGAACACCAAAACAGCCCGAAACACTTGACAATGTTTCAGATGAGATAACCCATTCAACATCAACGTTTGATTGCCTCGACCTGATAGAGTATGAAAAATACAACTTGCTGGAACTGGGATCAGGGAAGCGCTGGTTTGGCGACCGGTTTACCAATGGCGGATCAAAAAGCTACACTTTTACGATTTCTGATCCCGCAGAAGGTTCGACAGCCAAATTAACAGTTAGCGGTGCTGCGCGATCGTTTCGGTCGTCGAATTTTTCGGTTGCTGCCGAAGGAGCAGAAGCCGGAACGGTATCATTCAGAAGTGTTGACACCGGTGAAACATACGGTATTTATGCCGATTCGGAAAAAGCAACCATGGATGTGGGCTTATCGGAAGGCGAGCAAGAGATTCGTGTGACCTACAATGCCGCGAACAGCAGTGCCGAAGCGTGGCTCGATTATATAGAACTGAACTACCGGAGAAACATTGTTGCGGGTGATTCTCCTTTGTTTTTCAGAGATTCGGAATCGGTTGGAGCGGGCAGTATTGTTGAGTTTCAGATTGCAAATGCAGAAGATGCTACTAAAGTATTGGACGTTTCAGACATTAACAATGCAAAAGAAATAAATGCGGTGCTCAATGGTGCCGAGTTACGATTTAAACAGGAAGCTTCGGAACTGAAAGAATACGTGGTATTTAATACTACAGGCAGTTTCCCGGAGCCGGCTTTTGTTGAAGAAGTTGAGAATCAGAATCTACACGCCATAAATACACCGGAGTTTCTAATCATTTCGCACAGTAATTTTATGAGCTCTGCCGAAGAACTGGCCGATTTTCACCGAACACAGGATGGAATGAGCGTGGAGGTGGTTGATGTAAATGCTATTTATAACGAATTCAGCTCGGGAAGTAAAAGTGCCACCGGAATCAGGAATTTTATAAAAATGATTTACGACCGGGGGAATACATTAAAATATGTCTTGCTTTTTGGCGACGGTAGTTACGATAACCGAAATATAACCGGAAGCGGACTGAACTTTATCCCCACTTATCAGTCGGCGAATTCGCTTGATCCGCTAAATTCATTTGTAAGCGACGATTATTTTGTAATGCTCGATGCCGGAGAAAGATTATCCTATGGTTCTATCGACCTGGGTATTGGACGAATTCCTGCATCAACGGCTTACCAGGCGCAGCTGGTGGTTGATAAAATAAAACGATATTACGAACCGGATGCTTTGGGCGACTGGCGAAACGTAGTTTGTATGATCGGCGATGATGGAGATACCGGAATTCATATGCGGCAGTCGGAGCAAATTGCCGATACACTCAATCGAAATCATGGAGAATTTATTACCGACAAGATATTTTTTGATGCTTATACCGAGGATGTTACGCCGGCTGGCGAACGTTACCCTGATGTAAATGCCGCAATAAACGAAAGGGTAGAAGAAGGGGTACTGATTCTGAATTATATCGGGCATGCCAACAATAGTTTTCTGGCGCACGAACATGTATTGGAAAAAGGTGACATTAACTCATGGTCGAACCGAAATCAGTTGCCAATTTTTGTAACAGCAACTTGTGAGTTTAGTAGGTTTGATGCGGATGAAACCTCGGCCGGCGAGGAAGTGTTGATGAATCCAAACGGCGGAGGAATCGGACTGTTTTCTACTACTCGTGTGGTAACTTCGGGAGCGAACTTTTTGCTGAGCCGCAGTTTTTACCGTTTTATCTTTGCCAAAGACGAGAATGGTGAGCATTACCGCATGGGCGATGTTATGCGTCTCGCCAAATCGAACCTGGCCAATGGAATTAATAAACGCAACTTTTCGTTGCTGGCCGATCCGGCATTAAAACTTTCGTATCCGAAATACCAGGTGATAACCACGTCGATAAATGGCGCCGATGCAACAAGCAGCCCCGACACTATTGGTACGCTCGAAAAAATTACCATCGAAGGTTATGTGGCCGATTATTTCGATAAGCGGATAGATGACTTTAACGGTGAGATAACGCACACGGTTTACGATAAGGAAATAGATATGACAACACTTGGAAATGGCGATGATAACCGGCCATTGACTTTCCAGGTGCAGAACAACATTATCTACTCGGGAACAACCAGCGTTACCAACGGGAATTTTAGCTTTAGTTTTGTGGTGCCCAAAGATATTTCATATAAAATTGGCTCGGGAAAAATTATGTATTACGCCCAAAATGGCGAAGAAGATGCGCACGGTGCGTTTACAAATTTTAGTATTGGTGGCGAAGGATCGAACATTGCCGATAACAGCGGACCTGAAATTCAACTTTACCTGGATTCAGAAGATTTTCAGTCGGGCGATAAAACCGGTAAGAACCCAACGCTGCTGGCATATTTGTCGGACGAAAACGGCATCAATACGGTTGGAACCGGAATCGGACATGATATTACAGCGGTGATCGACAACGATTATTCAAAAGTGTACGTGCTTAACAATTATTACCAGGCCGAAAAAGATGACTACACAAGTGGCTCATTACAATTTCCGTTAAACAATCTTTCGGTTGGAAAGCATACCTTGTCGCTAAAAGCATGGGATGTTGCCAATAATTCAACGGAGGTGGAAATTGAGTTTGAGGTTACCGGCGATTTTATCATCAACGAAATAAGTAATTATCCGAACCCGATAACGAATTATACCTATTTTGTAATCGGGCACAACCAGGCAGGCGAAAGCTTTTCGGCTGTTTTCGACATTTATAACATCAACGGTAAACTTATCGATCAGTTTGAAACGGAGATAAGCTCGAACGGAAGCACTACTAATCCGGTGCGCTGGGATCTGTCAGAATCAAAAATTCCGCTTACTCAAGGTGTATATGTATACCAGGTTTTTCTGAAAAACAACGAAGGGGTAATTGCTTCTAAGTCAGGTAAATTACTGGTGATGTAATAATTTTTCGCTTTCAGTAAAATTTTTTCTTAAAAGCTGCGTTCTCATTCTTGTAAGCTTACAAGCTACAGCAAAAAGAAATGCTACACCCGGAATGAAAGTATTCAGGGTACAGATTTAACCTATTGTTGCAAAGACAAATGTTATATCTTTGCACGCTCAATTTTTAAAAGTATGATTAAATTAATACGAATTTTATTTGTGGTGGCGCTGGTTGCCATGGTAAGTAAAAATGTACAGGCCCAGACAGTTTCGGGTGCCAATACGATAACCACCGCCGTTCCGTTTTTGGCGATTACGCCTGATTCGCGCGCCGGAGGTATGGGTGATGCAGGTGTGGGTACCACTGCCGATGTAAACTCGCAGCACTGGAACCCGGCAAAGTATGTTTTTATGGAGAGCGAAATGGGAGTTGGCTTATCGTATTCGCCATGGTTGCGTAACCTGGTTGATGACATCAACCTGGCTTACCTGACAGGATACAAAAAACTGGATGACGTGCAGAGTCTTAGTGCTTCACTTCGTTATTTTGCGCTTGGCGACATATTAACGATGAATGATCAGGGAGAGCAGGGAATTCAGCTGAACCCAAACGAATTTGCCATAGATTTTGGTTACTCTCGTTTGTTGAGTGATGTTTTCTCGGGTGCGGTTGCGATACGTTACATTCGTTCCGACCTTACCGGTGGACAACTTGTAAATGGTGTCGCTTCTCAAGCGGGTAACTCGTTTGCGGCCGATGTGGCTTTTTATTATTATAACGAATTCAGTGCGGGTCGACAAGACAATATTTTTGCTGCCGGTATTAATATTCAGAATATTGGTTCTAAAATATCTTATACCGATGGAACGGTAAAAGACTTTATTCCAACCACACTGAAACTGGGTGCATCATACACGATGGAGCTCGACGATTACAACTCGTTTGCTTTTGCAGTTGAAGCCAATAAATTATTAGTGCCAACGCCGAATGACTCGCTTTACAGTGATGGTGCTGTAATTTCCGGAGGAATTGGGTCTGATATTGGTGTTATCGAAGGTATTTTTAAATCGTTTGGCGATGCGCCGGGCGGATTTAAAGAAGAAATGCAGGAAATAACCTGGTCGGTAGGTGTTGAGTACTGGTACAACCAACAGTTTGCTTTGCGTGCCGGTTATTTCTACGAGAATGAAAATAAAGGTAACCGCCAGTTTATTACTGCAGGTGCCGGTTTAAAAATGAACGTTTTTGCGCTCGATTTCTCGTACCTGTTGCCAACACAACGTAACCACCCGTTGGAAAATACGCTGCGTTTCACGCTGGCGTTTGATATTGACGCATTTAGTAGCCAACGCTGATGGATTTCAGAATTGGACAAGGATATGATGTTCACCGTTTAGCCGAGGGAGAAACCTTGTGGTTAGGCGGTGTTCTTATTCCCCACAGTAAGGGAACCGTGGCGCATTCTGATGGCGATGTGCTGATACATGCCATTTGCGATGCCATGCTGGGCGCGTTGAAATTACGCGACATTGGTACACATTTCCCTGATACCGCTGCCGAATTTAAAAATATCGACAGTAAGATTCTGATGAAAAAGTCGTACGAGCTGGTAAAACAGAAAGGATACGAAATTGTAAATATCGATTCTACTGTGCAGGCGCAACAACCAAAATTAAAGCCGCATATTCCGGCAATGGAACAATGTATGGCCGATGTTCTGGAAATTGATGTAGATCGAGTGTCGGTGAAGGCTACAACTACCGAAACGCTTGGTTTCGAAGGCCGCGAAGAAGGCATGTCGGTTAATGCGGTGGTCCTTTTAAAACGTATGTAAATGAGCAAACGCACACTTGTTATCGGTGCCAGCGAAAATCCTGCACGATACTCCAACAAAGCAATTCATGCACTTCGTCGTAATCAACACGAGGTGGTAGCACTGGCCAAACGAAAAGGACTGGTTAACGATGTTGCCATTGAAACAGCTTTCCCGGAAAAGGAAGATATACATACTGTTACACTTTATGTAGGGCCTCAACATCAACCGGAGTATTATACCAATATAATTGATCTGAATCCGCAACGCGTTATTTTTAACCCGGGGACAGAGAATCAGGAATTTGCCGAAAAACTGGAAGCCAATGGAATTGAAGCCGAAGAAGCTTGTACCCTGGTATTGTTAAGTATCGGGGCATATTAACCTATACGAAATATCCAGCATCAAATATCCGGCATCCAGTATCAAGCATTCAGTACCATGTTCAAAGAAATAAAATCATTAGAAGAGTTTATTGCACTGAAAAAAGAGCAGGCTGCTGTTCTTGCTTATTTCTCAACTGATGCCTGTTCGGTGTGTAAAGTGTTAAAACCAAAAGTGGAGGAAATGGCAACAGCCAGATTCCCGAAAATGCAGTTGGTTTACATTAAATCGGATGTGTTGCCCGATGTGGCTGCTCAAAACAGTGTATTTACTGCTCCTACCATTGTGGTTTTTTTCGATAACCGCGAAACCATTCGAAAAAGTCGCGCCTTTAGTGTTGGAGAACTTCAGGATGAAATTGGGCGCTATTATTCAATGCTTTTTGATTAGTTTATTGCACCAGCGTTTTTCCTGGAATGAAGATGCAATCTACCTTTTATTCTCTAGTTGCACGCGGACAAAACCTTACAAAATATTTTTTGATGGCATTGCCGGTGGCAAAACGTTGCCGAAACATTTTTTGAAGCCATTGTCAGCGGCAAAAGCTTCAAAAACCCGGTAGCGATGCCATTGCCGCGGGCAAAAGCGTTAAAAAGTACTCCGTGAACCCTGTGCCGATGGCAGAAGCTTGGTTAACGAGTTTTTCTTTTCATTGCCGCGGGCAAAAGCCTGCCGAAATAATTCTTGGTGTTGTTGCCACGGGCAAAGAGACCTAATTAGTTTTAAAAAGCCCATCCAGCAAAGCATCATCTGCGTCTTCGGGCAGTGTAACTTTCAAATCCGGATTTTCTTTCATCGCCTGCTCAATAGCAAAACGTGCCGGTTTATTGCGTGCCCAGCTGCGGCGTGAGATGCCGTTGTTCACATCCCAGTGCAACATCATTTTCAGGCGTTCTTCTGCTTCGGGCGATCCATCAATGGTCATTCCAAAGCCACCGTTTATAACTTCGCCCCAGCCAACACCGCCACCGTTGTGCAACGAAATCCATGTAGCTCCACGGAAACCGTCGCCAACAAAGTTCTGCACGGCCATATCGGCTGTAAACGTTGAGCCATCGTATATATTTGAAGTTTCGCGGTAAGGCGAATCGGTACCCGACACATCGTGATGATCGCGCCCCAGAACAATGGGTGCCGAGATGCGTCCGTCGGCAATAGCATCGTTAAAGGCTTTGGCAATTTTTGTGCGGCCGTTACAATCGGCATATAAAATACGTGCTTGTGAACCTACCACCAGTTTGTTCTTCCCGGCTTCTTTTATCCAGTGAATATTGTCTTCCATTTGTCTGGTTATTTCATCCGGAGCTGAGGCAGCGATTTCAGTTAAAACTTCTGCTGCAATTTTATCAGTAGTTTCCAAATCCTCTGCTTTTCCGGATGTGCACACCCAACGGAAAGGCCCAAAACCATAATCGAAAAACAGTGGTCCCATAATATCCTGAACGTACGAAGGGTATTTAAATTCGCCATCGGCTTTGGTAATATCGGCACCGGCTCTACTGGCTTCCAGCAAAAAGGCATTGCCGTAATCCCAGAAATACATGCCGTTTTTAGTCAGTTTATTCACTGCGGCTACATGTCGGCGGAGGGTTTTATAAACTTCTTCTTGAAACTGTTCCGGATTTTCGGCCATCATTTTATTCGATTCTTCAAAACTCAGTCCGGCCGGGTAATAACCTCCTGCAAAAGGATTGTGCAACGATGTTTGATCCGATCCCAACTCTACCGGAATATTTTCCTCAGCCAGTTTTTCCCATAAATCAACAATGTTCCCCTGATAGGCGATTGAAACGGCTTCTTTGTTTTTTCGGGCTTTTAGTGCACGGGATATCAATTCGTTCAGGTCGGTATAAACTTCATCTACCCAACCCTGACTATGGCGAACTTCCACAGCTTTCGGATTCACTTCGGCAACAATACAAACCATTCCGGCAATTACCGTTGCTTTTGGTTGAGCTCCCGACATACCACCAAGGCCGCTGGTAACAAATATTTTTCCGCCAAAATCGCCGGGCGAGTGCAGACGGGCAGCATTCATAACTGTAATTGTGGTACCGTGCACAATTCCTTGCGGACCAATGTACATGTACGATCCGGCAGTCATTTGCCCGTATTGCGATACGCCAAGAGCATTCATACGTTCGTAATCGTCGCGGCCCGAATAGTTAGGAATTACCATGCCGTTGGTAACCACAACGCGTGGTGCATTCTTGTGCGACGGGAACAAACCCATCGGGTGACCGGAATACATCACCAATGTTTGTTCATCGCTCATTTCAGCCAGGTATTTCATAGTAAGCAGATACTGCGCCCAGTTTTGAAAAACCGCACCATTTCCACCATAGGTGATCAGTTCGTGCGGATGTTGTGCCACGGCGTAATCCAGGTTGTTTTGTATCATCAGCATAATCGATGCAGCCTGTTTCGATTTGGCCGGGTATTCGTCAATAGGGCGTGCATACATTTTATAGTCGGGACGAAAACGGTACATGTAAATACGCCCGAATGTTTCCAGTTCGTTCAAAAACTCGGGGGCGAGCACCTTGTGAAATTTTGCAGGGAAGTAGCGCAAGGCATTTTTTAACGCCAGCTTTTTTTCATTCGCCGATAATATGTCCTTTCTTTTGGGGGCGTGGTTAATGTTGGTTTCATAGGCTTTCGGCAATGGAAGTTCGTCCGGTATCCCTTGTAGAATGGCTGTTTTAAAATCTGCTAAATTCATGGTGCCTCTGCTTTAATCTTAAATATTTCGAAATACAACGGCAAATTATCGCCTTTCCCCGAATTTACTTCTGATATTTCACACCTTTTGAAAATATTTGCAGTTATTGTATACGTATAAGGGAAAACAAATAATAATTGAATAGATGAAAAGATTTAGAATTGTATTAATAGCGTTAGTAAGTGTAGTTTTATTTTCGAGTTGTGGTTACAACAAAATGGTGGAAATGGATGAGCAGGTAACGGCATCGTGGGCGCAGGTAGAGAACGTGTATCAGCGTCGTGCCGATCTGATTCCGAATCTTGTTAATACCGTAAAAGGTTATGCCGAGCACGAGCAGGAAACGCTTACCGGCGTTATTGAAGCGCGCTCGAAAGCTACTTCTGTAAATATCGATCCTGCGAACTTGAATCCTCAGACTATTCAGCAATTTAACCAGGCGCAGGAAGGACTTTCTTCTGCTTTAAGTAAATTAATGGTAGTTGTTGAACGTTATCCGGATTTAAAAGCCAACCAGAATTTTATGGAATTACAGGCGCAGCTCGAAGGCACTGAAAACCGAATTGCTGTGGAGCGACGTAAATTCAACCAAACCACACAGTCGTACAACGCCTATATCCGGAAATTTCCGCGGGTAATTTATGCCGGTTGGTTTGGTTTCGAAAAGAAAACCTATTTCGAAGCGCAGCAAGGTGCAGAGCAGGCTCCTGAGGTACAGTTTTAATAGTTTTGCGAAGTAGGTCATGCTGTTCGTCAGCTGACGGATTCAGCATCTGACGAGTGAAGGAGATAGCATCCTTTTGGGATGCTGTAATTACAAAAAGGAAACGAAATTATGGGAGTACAAAAATATTTTAGCGAAGCAGGGAAACTGCAAATTACCAACGCCATTCGGGTGGCTGAAACCAATACCTCGGGAGAAATAAGGGTGCACATTGAAAAACATTGTAAAGAAGATGTCTTGGATCGTGCTGCTTACCTTTTCGAAAAGTTGGAAATGCACAAAACAGAATTACGCAACGGCGTTCTTTTTTACCTGGCAGTAGAGGATAAAAAGTTTGCCATTTTGGGTGATGGAGGAATAAACCAAAAAGTGGCCGACGATTTCTGGGAAAGTACCAAAGAAGTGGTTATTGCCAAATTAAAAGAGGGTAAGTACGCCGAAGCTCTTGCTGATGGAATTATTATGGCAGGCGAACAGTTAAAAACACATTTTCCTTACCAGGATGATGACGTGAATGAATTATCAGACGAGATTTCGTTTGGAAAATAAAAATCACTGTTCCGCTTTTTCTTCCCTAGTAAGAAAAGCGGGTGGATAGCAGAGGGGTTAAATTTAGAAAATATGAAACGAACAATAATATTACTAATTGCAGTTATCGTAAGCGTCACAAGCGTTTTGGCACAAATACCCGAACGTCCGCAACCGGCACGTTTGGTAAACGATTTTGCCAATATTTTAAGCGATGGCGAAAAGCAAAACATGGAAAATGCCTTGGCACAGTTTGCCCGAAAAACCTCGACACAAATAGTTGTGGTAACTGTTCCTGATCTTGAAGGATATGATCGTGCTGATTATGCCCAACGACTGGGCGAAAACTGGGGAGTTGGTCAGAAAGGCAATGATAATGGTTTGGTGGTTTTGGTAAAACCCAAAGTTGGTAACAGCAGGGGGCAGGTGTTTATTGCAACCGGTTACGGACTGGAAGGTGTGTTGCCCGATGCCATATTAAATACCACAATCGTTAACGAGGAAATGATTCCCCGCTTTAAGGAGAACGATTATTACGGTGGTTTGGCAGCAGGACTAAACGTAATTATGGATATCACCCGTGGCGAATATACCGCAGAAAATTACCAGGAAAAGGTTAACGCCGGCGGCAGTGCCGGAATTCCTTTTGGAATAATCTTTTTTATTCTGCTGATAACCTTATTCGGAAGACGCCGGCGAGGTCGGTTTTACTCACCGGGCAGAAGTTTACCATTCTGGTTAGCTATGGGTATGATGTCGGGAAGTCATCGTTCATCAGGCTCGTTCGGAAACTTTTCGTCGGGTAGCGGAAGTTTCGGAGGCGGAGGCTTCGGTGGTTTTGGTGGCGGAAGCTTTGGCGGCGGAGGCGCTGGTGGAAGCTGGTAACAGAAGTTCATTTTTCGTTACATAAATAACAATGTTCAAATTTGATGAAGTCGTTTCTGTAGGAGCGGCTTTTTTCATTTTAAGGATTTTGGCAGTAGGTGTTAGGCAATTATAACCCCGGTTTTAAGTAGGCTTGTGCAGCCAATTTCGAAAAACATCATACAGAAATGCTGCTTTTGTCGACTCCGATTAGGCAAAAAATAGTGCTGGCCCTCAAACGTATCTGCTACATTTGTATCATACAAACCCGTTTTATACAAACTCTTAATAACAGAGTCGATCAAAAGAAGCATAGATGCAATGAAGAAAAAATCCCGGAGTGGACGCCGGGATTTTTTTATACGCGGAATTTTAAAGTATTCTTTTTAAAACATCCTGCAAAAAAAGCCGGTTCAAAAATCTTGAACCGGCTTTTTAAAAATAATATCTTAATGCTTAGTCTGCAATATCTTCCACTACGTTAATATTCTGGTCAACCAAAATACGACCACAATATTCGCAAACAATAATCTTTTTGCGGCTGGCAATGTCCATCTGGCGCTGAGGTGGGATTTTATTAAAACAACCACCGCAAGCATCACGCTGAATAGTAACCACTGCTAAACCGTTGCGTGCATTTTTACGAATACGCTTAAAAGCGCCCAGCAAACGAGGTTCGATAAACGACTCGATTTTTTCTGATTTCGCTTTTAGCTTTTCTTCTTCAATCTTGGTTTCTTCAGTAATTTCAGAAAGTTCGTTTTTCTTTCTGTCCAGATCTTCTTCACGCTCTTTCAGCTGCTCCTTCGAAGCTGTAATGGCTTCTTTTTTCTGAGCCATTTCGGCTGTGAACTCTTTAATACGTTTTTCAGAAAGTTCGATTTCCAGGTTTTGGAATTCAATTTCTTTCGAAAGCGAGTCGAATTCGCGGTTGTTACGAACGTTGTTTTGCTGTTCGGTATATTTTACAATCAACGCCTGCGAATCTTTAATCGCAATTTTTTTGTTGTTGATTGAAGTATCCAGATTTTTAACCTCGTCATCAAGGTTTACTAACCTGGTTTTTAAACCGGCAATTTCGTCTTCCAGGTCCTGAACTTCCAAAGGAAGCTCACCCCTTAGGGTTTTTATTTTATCAACTTCAGATACAACACTCTGCAACTCATGCAATGCGCGTAATTTCTCTTCTACTGAAATGTCTTTGTCTTCTTGCCTTGAATATGGTGCATTCATGCTCGTAATATTTTTATATACATAAAAATCAGAAGTAAAAAACCGGGTTGGAATTCACCTCTGATAAATGGATTGCAAATTTAGGGAATTTTTTCGTAAGTAACTCATAAAAAAGTTCTTTAGTGAACTGTTCGCTCTCAAAATGTCCGATATCGGCAATAACTATTTTATTTTCGGCGTCAAAAAATTGATGATATTTAAAATCGCCGGTCACAAAGAAGTCGGCGCCCGAAGCAATCGCCTGGTTTAGCAGAAATGAACCTGACCCTCCGCAAACCGCTATTTTCTTTACTTTCTTGTCAAGTAAAGCTGTGTGCCTGATGATTTTAGTGTTAAAAGTTTTCTTCAGTTGACGCAGAAAAGCAGTTTCGCTTTTTTCTTTGGGTAAAGTCCCGATCATGCCGGCACCAATCTGATCGAATTTATTGTCGAGCGAATAAATATCGTAAGCAACTTCTTCGTACGGATGTGCCTGAACAAGGGCATTTATAACTTTTCCCTGAAGGTAGTCGGGAAAGATTGTTTCAACACGGATTTCGTTTTCGTAATGCTGTTCGCCTTTTTTCCCAACAAAAGGATTGGTGGTGTCGCTTCCACGAAATGTGCCCTGCCCGTGCGCATTAAAACTGCACGAGTCGTAATTCCCGATTTGTCCGGCTCCGGCAGCAAAAACAGCTTCGCGAACTTTATTGGCATGATCAACCGGAACAAAAGTTACCAGCTTTTTTAGCAGACCTCCGGCGGGCTGAAGAATTTTGCAGTTCTCCAAGCCAAGTTTTTCGCAAATCTTTCCGTTTACTCCGCCTGTAACATTGTCGAGATTGGTGTGTGCAGCGTAAATGGCCACATCATGTTTTATTGCTTTTATAAGCGTGCGCTCAATGTAATTTTTACCCGTAATTTTTTTCAATCCCGAAAAAACAATGGGGTGATGGGCAATAATTAATCCGGCTTTTCTTTTTATTGCTTCATCAACAATCGCCTCGGTGACGTCGAGCGTAACCAGGGCCGCCAATACTTCAGCGTTTTTATCGCCAAGAATTAGCCCTGCATTGTCGTAAGATTCCTGCAATTTTAAAGGTGCAAGATCTTCCAAAAAATTGGTAATATCTTTAATTTTCATTTTCCCCAAGTCCTTGTTTTATCGCGATTAGTTCTTGTCTGATATCCTGTAAACGTTTAACCACCTCGAAATTGTTTAAGGTGTCTTCCGGATTTTCTTTCAGTTTTTTTCTTGCACCGTCAATGGTCAGGCCGCGTTCTTTTACCAAATGGTGTATCATTCGGATCGTTTCCAGATCTTTCGGCGTAAACTGGCGGTTGCCTTTTTTGTTTTTTACCGGTTTCAGCGCCTCGAACTGATTTTCCCAATAACGGATGTGCGACACGTTTACGTCAAACATATCGGCCACTTCGCCAATGGAGTACAACATCTTTTCTATTTTGGGCTTTTTGTATGGCACGCGCTAATAATTTGATGCAAGATAAAAGATTTTAAAGCTGCGACAAAAGAGTGAATGATTTTTTGAAGTACGGACGTACAGAGAATAAAAAACTTCCACCGGAATAAACCGATGGAAGCTTCAATATTTTGTTATTAATCGCTAATCCGTTAGTCAAGCGACTGACCGATATTCGACGAAATAGCAATCATCTTGTCGTATTCCTGTGGTGTAAGATCTTTAAACATGTAATAAGCCGGATTTACTTTGCGTCCGTCTTTATGCACTTCGTAGTGCAAGTGAGGAGCAGTTGATCCGCCGGTATTTCCAACATAACCAATAATGTCGCCGCGTTTTACCTGCTGGCCACGTTTTACGTTAAATTCGTTCAGGTGACCGTAAACCGTTTCGTAACCATATCCATGATCGATCTTTATGTTCAGGCCCAAACCAACTTTGCTTCTTTTCGAACCTGAAACATCGGTAACCTTTCCGTCGCCGGTGGCATAAATCGGAGTTCCAACAGGTGCCGTAAAGTCTTGTCCCCAGTGCATTTTTCGCACTTTATAAATTGGGTGGACACGGTAGCCCCATCCACTTGAAGTTCGTTTTAAATCGGTATTGGTAATGGGCATAATTGCCGGTAACGAAGCCAGCATTTTTTCTTTGTTCAACGCAAGTTCCAGCACTTCGTCGTACGATTTCGACTGGATATACGCCTGTTTCGAAATTACATCCAGCTTATGTGCTGTAGCAATAACCAATTCGGCATTGTCCATGTCTTCCAACTCCGAATATTTATTCGCTCCTCCAAATCCTGCATTTCTTACTGTTGACGGAATGGGTTCTGCTTCAAAAATTACACGGTAAATATTATCGTCGCGTTGTTGCAGTTCCGACAGTACACTGGCTACTTTATCCAAATCTTTTGAAAGTAACTCGTATTGGGTAAGCAAACGTTTGTTTTCGCGCATCAATCGTTTTGATCGCGGCGTATCGTAAAAATTTACGAAGATTAACGTAATTACAATAGCCAAGGCTAAACTACTCGAAAAATAGGTGAGTATTTTTGCTGCTTTGGCTTTCCAACTTAATCCTACGCTCTCGTAGCTGAGCGTATCCGGGTTAAATTTATATTTCTTTTTTGCCATATAAAAGGCCGGTTTTATCTCTTTATTAATGCTGATTCATTAAATCCTATAACTTTGCATGGATTTAATAAAACGTGATTTTTCACGCGGCAAAGGTAAGTAAATAACTCATAATTAATGAATTTGTTTTCTTTGCATTAAATATTTTTAACGAATTGATAAATCATACAGACGGAAAATGAAGACTTCTAAAGAGATACGTAAGGCTTTTCTCGACTTTTTTACCGAGAAAGAACATCAGATTGTAAACTCTGCACCAATGGTGGTAAAAGGCGATCCAACGCTGATGTTTACCAATGCGGGGATGAACCAGTTTAAAGACCAGTTTTTGGGTAACGAACCGGTAAAATATCCGCGGGTGGCCGATACGCAAAAGTGTCTGCGTGTTTCAGGGAAACACAACGATTTGGAAGAAGTTGGTTTGGATACCTACCATCACACCATGTTCGAAATGTTAGGAAACTGGTCGTTTGGCGATTACTTTAAAAAAGAGGCGATCGACTGGGCATGGGAGTTTTTGGTAACTCGTATGGGAATTGATGCCGACCGTTTGTATGCTACCGTTTTTGAAGGAAGTGCCGATGATAACCAGGAACGCGACAATGAAGCTGCCGGTTACTGGGAGCAATACCTGCCAAAAGACCGCATTCTGAACGGTAACAAAAAAGATAACTTCTGGGAAATGGGCGATACCGGACCTTGCGGACCATGTTCGGAGGTGCACGTTGATATTCGCTCGGAAGAAGAACGTGCAAAAGTTCCGGGGCGCAATTTGGTAAACATGGATCACCCGCAGGTGATTGAAATCTGGAACCTGGTATTTATCCAGTTTAACCGAAAAGCAAACGGTTCGTTAGAAAACCTTCCTGACAAACACGTTGATACCGGAATGGGTTTCGAGCGTTTATGTATGGTTTTACAAGGTGTTCAGTCGAATTACGATACCGATGTTTTCCAAAGTACAATTGCCGAAATTGGCAAGTTGTGTAACAAAAAATATGGAGAAGACGAAAAGGTTGATATTGCCATGCGCGTTATTGCCGACCACCTTCGTGCGGTTGCTTTTGCCATTGCCGACGGTCAGTTGCCATCGAATAACAAAGCCGGTTATGTAATCCGCCGTATTTTGCGACGAGCTGTGCGTTACGGTTACACTTTCCTCGATTTAAAAGATGCCTTTATCTTCCGTTTGGTTGACGTACTAAAAGATACAATGGGAGATGCTTTCCCCGAATTGGTTAGCCAGCAAACACTTATTGAAAAGGTGATTAAAGAAGAGGAAGAGTCGTTCCTGCGTACCCTTTCAACCGGTATTAGGTTACTTGACGATATGATTTCGAAAGCAAAAAATGATGGCGCAACAGAAATTGCCGGAAAAGATGCTTTTGTATTGTACGATACCTTTGGTTTCCCGCTCGACCTTACCGAGTTAATTACCCGTGAAAACGATTTGGGTGTTGACGAAAAAGGTTTTGCCGTGGAAATGCAGGCACAAAAAGATCGCTCGCGAAATGCAGCTGCCCAGGAAACCGACGATTGGGTGGAACTGCGCAAAATTGAAAAGACAGAATTTTTAGGCTACGACAAACTGGAAGCCGAAATTAAAATAGCACGTTACCGCAAAGTAACACAGAAGAAAAAAGCGTTTTACCAACTGGTATTCGATCAATCGCCGTTTTATGGCGAATCGGGTGGTCAGGTTGGAGACGCAGGTTATATTGAATTCGACGGTGTAAAAACATCGATTTTCGATACGCAAAAGGAAAATAACCTCACCGTTCATTTGGTAAACGAGCTTCCTGAAAATCCGGAAGAAACTTTTTATGCAGTGGTAAATGCCAAACGCAGAACAAACATTGCCAATAACCACACAGCAACGCACTTGTTACATGCCGCACTGCGTGAAGTTTTGGGATCGCACGTGGAGCAAAAAGGATCGCTGGTAAATGCCGATCATTTGCGTTTCGACTTTTCACATTTCCAGAAAATGAGCGATGAAGAAATTGCGGCGGTTGAAAAACTGGTGAACGAAAAAATTCGCGCCAATTCAGTAAAAGAAGAAAACCGCGAAATGCCGATTGAAGAAGCTAAAGCATCGGGAGCAATGATGTTGTTTGGCGAAAAATACGGCGAGGCGGTTCGGGTAATTAAATTTGGCGAATCGGTTGAATTGTGTGGAGGAACGCACGTTGCCGCAACCGGACAGATCGGTATGCTGAAAATTGTATCGGAAAGTGCTATTGCTGCCGGTGTTCGCCGAATTGAAGCAATCACTGCCGACCGTGCTGAGAAATACATTAACGATCAGTTGGCGTTGATTAACAACATTAAAGAAACGCTGAAAGGTTCGAAAGATCTCTTGGGAAGTGTAACTACACTGTTGCAGCAAAATAGCGAGTTGAGCAAACAAATTGAAGCTTTCCAGCAGGAGAGTTTGAAAATGACCAAAGCCAACCTGAAGAGCAAAGTGTTAAACGAAAACGGCGTAAATATTATCGCCGATAAAATTCTTATCGATAATGCCGGATTGGTAAAAGATTTGGCTTTCCAGCTAAAAGGCGAGGTTGATGACCTGTTTTTGGTGATTGGTGCCGACATAAACGGCAAACCAAATTTAACGGTAATGATTTCGGACAATATTGTTGCTGATAAAGGTTTAAACGCCGGACAGATTGTTCGCGAAGCCGGAAAAGAAATTAACGGTGGCGGCGGTGGCCAGCCATTTTATGCAACCGCCGGCGGAAAAGATGTTGACGGTTTGCAAGCAGCTATCGAAAAAGCCCTTTCGTTTTTGCAGTAAGATGAAAATGGAACGCTGATGACACTGGTTTAGCTGATTCTAGCAGATTTGCGGGTTAACCGCTGCTTACAAAGACCTTCAAGGTTTCCAAAACCTTGAAGGTCTTTTTGTTTCCTGTTGGCGTCCGCAGGTTAAAAAAGGGTTTCCTCCGACCCAAAATGGCCGTCCTACATGGGGGAAATGGTCTCCTACGATGAAAAGTTGACTTCCTACACCGAATAGAACCGTTCCTACATCATTAAAAAGTTGTCCTACACCGGGAATTCCATCTCCTACATTGCATTTGTCTTGTCCTACATGTGTAAGACGAACATTCTGTAGCGCAGGGACGATGATATTCGCTCGTTTTCTGACATTTTGTAATTTGTGATCCGGTTTTTAGGTAATAAGAGAACGAGGCAAAATCTTGCTGCTTCGTTCGGTTCCCATAAGCTGCTAAAAAAATACCAAAGGGGTTTTTGTTTCGCCTCTTTTTTTTGAATTGTTCTAAATAAGGATTATTTTCAGCAACTATTTTGTAAGGAAATGGTTATACCAATTGATATTATAAAAAGACTTGAAACTAAATTGAAAAAATAGAGATGAAGAAATTCTTTGCGTTTATAACATCCATGCCGTTCGCGGCATTTATTTTTCTTGCGCTTGCTTTTTCAATGGCTGTGGCCACATTTATCGAAAGCAGCTATGGCACACCAACTGCCCGTGCGTTGGTGTACAACACGCATTGGTTCGAAGTACTTTGGGGGCTGTTTGCGCTCAACCTTATCAATAACATTTTTCGTTACCGCTTATTCGCCAACCGGCGTTATACGCTCGGCATTTTTCACGTGTCGTTTTTGGTGATGATATTGGGCGGCGCCGTTACGCGTTTCATTAGTTTCGAGGGAGTAATGCACATTCGCGAAGGTGAAAGTGCCGACTATATTCTTTCGACCAAGGATTATTTTTATGCCGGATATGAAGGACAGGAAGAGGTTACACAGGTGAGGTTTTCGGAAATTACACCTAAGCAGTATTCTGCAAAATTTGATGTTGACGGAAAATCGGTAAAAGTGAAAGCGGTTGGTTTTATCGAAAATGCGGAACAAAAAGCCATTGCTTCCGATTCGGGTGAACCGGTTATCGATTTTGTTTTTTCGGCGCCCGAAACACAGGGTATGCAGTCGTTTTCTTTTAAAGAAGGCGATGTGCTGGATTACCCCGGTTTTTCAGCCGGTTTTGAGGTTGATGAGGAAAAAGTGATCAACTTTTTTATGCAGGATGGGGCCTTGTTTATGACCTCTTATGCGAAACTTGAAGAAACGACCATGGCAACACAGGAAACAGTTGATTTATCGCCGGGTGATACAATTCCGGTAAAACCGATGTTTTTGTATGGTTATAACAATTTCCGCTTTCTGATCCGTAAATTCCTGCCAAGCGCAACATTTACCGCAGTAAAAAGCCAGATGGAAACCAGAGAAGATGCCGTGATGATTCAGGTTTCGGATGGCATACGCCAGCAAAATGTACCGGTGTTTGGCCATTCAGGGCAACGCCCCGATATCGTGCGCGTTCCGCTGGGTAACGGCACACTAAAACTGGCTTACGGTGCATTGCCGCTGCAGGTTCCGTTTAGCATTCATTTAAAAGATTTTCAATTAGAACATTATCCCGGATCGAACTCTCCTTCGTCGTTTGCTTCGGAAGTTGTTTTGGTCGATCCAGAAAAAGGCATTAACGAAGATATTCGCATCTTTATGAATAATACACTGAGTCATCGGGGCTACAAGTTCTTTCAATCGTCGTACGATGTGGATGAACAAGGAACGATACTTTCCGTTAATTACGACTTTTGGGGAACCTGGATTTCGTACCTCGGTTATTTACTGCTCATTGTTGGAGTGATTATGTCGCTGATAAATCCCAATTCGTATTTCCAGTACCTGGCTAAAAAGTTAAAAGCCAGTTCGGTTAAAGTAATCGCACTTATTTCGGTGTTGGGAAGTGTGGCTTTTTCAGCGTCGGCACAGAGTGGTGTTGGAGCCGGAATCCCACCAATTGACAAGGAGGTTGTAAAAGAATTCAGCGAATTGTGGGTACAGGGTGTTGATGGACGGATTGAGCCGGTGTCAACGCTGTCGGGTGAAATTGTACGTAAGATTAGCCGTAAATCCGGTTTGTATGGTTTGTCGGCCGATGGCGTGGTGCTGAGTATGATGGCATATCCCGAAATCTGGCAATCGATGCCCATTATCAAGGTCGCTGATAAATCGTTGGAAGGGGCACTTGGCGCACAGAATAAATACATTACGGTTGAGTCGCTTTTTGATGCAAATGGAAATTATAAAATTGCGGATGCTGTGCGCGCGGCATATGCCAAAGCTCCCGGAATGCGCAATCGAATGGATAAAGAATACATCAATGTTGATGAGCGTGTAAATATCTGTTTTATGGTATTTCAGGGCTCTATTTTCCATCTGTTCCCGCGCGAAAGAGTGGAAGATACCTGGTATGCGCCCGGAAGTACTGCTGCCGAATATAGCGATGGTGATTCCATTTTTATACAAAGTGGGTTCCAGTTACTGTTGCAGTCGATTACTGAAAACCAAAGTACCAATGCCGTGCAGGTTTTGCAGGCGGTAGATAATTTCCAGGTGAAATACGGAGCCAACCTTTTGCCCGGCGATAAAAAGAAAAACGTTGAAATTCTATTTAATAAAGTAAATCCATTTAAACGCATCTTTCCGTATTATCTGTTGTTCGGGTTCCTATTGCTGACCGTACTTTTTATAAATATTTTCAGGCAAAAACAGTTGCCGTCGTTTCTGCGGATATCATTTTTCGGGTTCATTTTAATACTGTTCCTCGTACACACGGTTGGTTTAATTGTACGCTGGTACATATCGGGTCACGCACCGTGGAGTAACGGATACGAATCGGTGGTGTACGTTGCCTGGGCAACCATGCTGGCCGGAATTATATTTGGCCGAAAATATCCGATGGTAATAGGTACTGCTGCATTCTTAACCGGTATTGCGCTTTTTGTGGCTCACCTTAGTTGGATGAATCCGGAGGTGACAAACTTGGTTCCGGTACTTAAATCGTATTGGTTGGCTATTCACGTGGCCATCATTACTGCAAGCTACGGATTTTTTGGATTGAGTATGTTCCTTGGAGTTTTGGTCATGATTCTGATTGTTTTGCGAAGAGGAGCGAATGAGGCCAAAGTAAACGGTTTTATCGAGCAGCTAACAACCATCAACGAAATGTCGGCAACAGTTGGTTTGTATTTTCTTACCATCGGAACATTCCTTGGCGGAGTTTGGGCCAACGAAAGCTGGGGCCGCTATTGGGGCTGGGATCCAAAAGAGACCTGGGCACTGATTACTGTGGTCATCTATTCGTTTATTGTACACATGCGATTGATTCCTTCGTTAAAAGGTGTTTTCAATTATAATTTTGCATCGATACTTGGTTTTGCTTCGGTACTGATGACCTACTTTGGTGTGAACTATTACCTGTCAGGCTTACATTCGTACGGAAAAGGAGTTGCCGATGGTGTTGATCCTGCCGTTCCTGCATCGATTTTAGTGTTGGCCGGATTAATAATCTGGGCCTATGTAAAAGACAATAAATATCAGGCTCAACAAGCTGAAACCGAGTAAGAGAAATAGTGCCCGGTTAAATAAAACTTTGGAACAATAGGCTCTGAAAGTCGATAGTTGGCGTTTTAATTTATTGTTTTACAGCTATTTGAAATTATTTAGAATACATATAAATAGTAAGGGGCTGAAAAATAGCATAATCGCTTTGTAAATCAACCAACAACAAAAGCCTTATATTTCGAAGTTTTTAAAATTGAAATATGGGACAGACAGTTACACGTACTTTTGATGTTCTCGAACGCGCATTAAAAGAATTCCCCCGTGAAGATTCCATTGCCGGTAAAAAAGATGGTAAATGGTATACTTATTCGACCAAAGAATATTACGAAAAATCGCACCAGTTTGCTCTTGGCCTCATGGCCCTGGGTTTAAAACGCGGCGATAAAGTGGCTACGGTTACCACCAACCGCCCCGAGTGGAATATTGCCGATATGGGCCTGGCAATGGGTGGTTTTGTACATGTACCTATTTACCCAACTTTGGGCGACGACGAGTACAAGTATATCTTGAAACATGCCGAGGTAAAAATTATTCTGGCGGGCGACAAAAAGCTTTTCCAGAGTATGTGCCCACTGGCCAATATGATTGATGGCGTTGATGCTGTTTACACCTTCGAAGAAGTGGAAGGAGCAAAACATTATGAGCAGATACTTGAACTTGGCGAGTCAAAAAGAGAAGAGTTTTCTTCCGAACTTGAAAGCATTAAAAACGATGTTAAGCCTGAAGATCTGGCAACGATTATTTATACATCGGGAACAACAGGGGTGCCCAAAGGCGTTATGCTGAGCCACAACAACCTTGTATCGAATTTTACCGAGCATGCAAAACTGCACGACCTGGGAATTGAGCACAGAGCTTTGAGTTTTCTGCCACTTTGCCATGTTTACGAACGCAGTGTGAACTACCATTTTCAGTATCGGGGCATGGGGGTTTATTATGTGGGCAACCTGGCGCAGATTGTTTCGTCGATTAAAGAGGTGAAACCGCACATGTTTAACTCGGTTCCACGCTTGCTCGAAAAAGTTTACGATGGATTTGTGGCCAAAGGAAAAGAGCTGACCGGTATTAAAAAGAAACTGTATTTCTGGGCGCTGAATCTTACCCGTCATTTTGAATACAACAAAAAGTATGGCCCGCTGATGAGACTGAAAATTTCGGTGGCCGATAAGTTAATATATTCGAAGTGGCGCGAAGCACTGGGCGGTAACATCACCTATGTTGTATCGGGTGGGGCAGCACTACAGCCGCGCATTGCCCGTGTGTTTGGGATGGCAAAACTAACTACACTCGAAGGCTACGGGTTAACCGAGACTTCGCCGGTGATTGCTGTAAACAATCCAACGACCATGGAAATGATGGTTGGAACAGTGGGGCCGATTTTGCAGGGATATGATGTGAAATTTGCTCCTGACGGTGAAATTTTGTGTAAAGGCCCGGGAATCATGATGGGGTACTATAAAGCACCTGAGTTAACCGACGAAGTGATTGATGAAAACGGGTGGTTTCATACCGGAGATATTGGAATGCTGGTTGATGATAAATTCCTGAAAATTACCGATCGTAAAAAAGAAATTTTCAAACTTTCGGGCGGAAAATATATTGCTCCTCAGATGATTGAGAACAAGTTGAAAACATCTGAACTGATTGAGCAGGTAATGGTTATTGGTGCCAACGAAAAATTTGCAAGCGCGATTATTTCGCCATGTTTCCCAATTCTGCACGACTGGGCGGGCGAGCACAAACTGCATTACGAGAACAATGAGGAGTTGATTCAGCTTCCGGAAGTCATTCAAAAATTACAAAAAGAAGTTGCAAAAATTAACAAGACGCTGGGATCGCACGAACAAATCAGCCGGATCCGACTGGTGCACGAAGAGTGGACTCCAACTTCGGGCGAACTGTCGCCAACACTGAAACTGAGACGAAATGCCGTAGCAGTAAAATACCAGCACTTAATTGATGATATATATGCCGTAGGGGCAAAGAGGTAGCGGTAAAAAAACAGGTGCGAAAGCACAAGCTGAACCAAGCTTAAAAGGTTGCAGGAGTTTATCTCTTGCAGCCTTTTTTATTCGCTAAACATTTCCCAAATTACAAACTTTGGAAATGGCAATTGAACAGGGAGCCTTTTATATTATTAACACACTTTATTCTCCGTATCGTTATTATTCGTCAAACGTACTCAGTACGATGCTTCACCAACGCAGTTTTCGCCAAACGTACTCAGTACGATGCTCAACCCACGCTTTTTTCTTCAAACGTACTAAGTACGATGCTTCACCCTCGTAGTTTTCTTCAAACGTACTCAGTACGATCATTCACCCACGCAGTTTTCTACAAACGTACTCAGTACGATGCGTCACGCAGGTGTTATTCTTTAATCGTACTCAGTACGATGCTCCTTTTTTTTAATCGACTTTGGTTAAAACAAAGCTCTGTCCCACGGAATGGCTGCCAAAATCAGCACCAATGCCAGACCATAAAAGATTGCCGCTGCCCGGTGTTTTTTTAATGGTGCTACATCTTTTTTCGCTTTTGCCCTGCCAATGTGTACCAGTGCAAGTGCAATAATCATTAACAGAATGTGTTCTACAGCGTAGAAACGCAGGTCGCTGTTTTTCATGGCAGCTCCAAAGTCGGCAAATGCCGCTTTTGTAATCGGGCTTACAAAGGCATAAAGTACAATGCCCACCAGAAACTGAATATCCATTATCATAACCAGTATTAATCCCGACAGGTTATCGGCCCGGCCCCATGAACGTTTACTTGCTACACCGCTTATGGCAAGCAATACTGTAAATAAAAGCGCGATTAAAACCAACCAGCGAAATCCGTTATGTGCGTGTAATAGTCCTTGATACATAATTTTATATTTTATTGAAATGTAACACCAGATTTTGCTTTTGGTTGAAAGTTTTTGAAAAAATCCGGAACTTCTGAATATTAAATCACTCTCATTTATACTTTAATATTTTGATATCTTTAATGCATGTTTATTATGAATAATTAATACCAAAACGATGCATAAAACTCTTCAGTTTATTTTAGTTTTTCTAGCTTTTTCATACTTTCTTTTAAGTTGTGCAGCTCATCAAGAGAATAAATCACCCAAAATAAAAATACTCATTGATACGGATGCCAACAACGAGTTGGATGATCAGCACGCTTTAGCCTATGCTTTTTTAAACAAAGATATTTTTGACGTTGTTGGTGTCACTGTTAATAATACCCGAAACGGCTATGGAATACAGGGGCAATATGATGAGGCAGAGCGTATAATTCAACTCTTTAATCTTGAAAACGAAGTGCCATTGTATATGGGAGCAGATAAAAGTTATACTGAAATTGCTCTAAACATTTCTGAAAATAGCTTCGATGGACAACCCGCAGTAGATTTTATAATTCAGGAAGCGATGAAGGTTGAAGATGAAAAGCTGGTGTTGGTGCCCGTTGGAAAACTAACCAATATTGCGCTGGCCATTTTAAAAGAGCCACGAATTGTTGATAAGGTTCGGGTTGTTTGGTTGGGAGGAAATTACCCCGCTCCGGGCGAATATAACCTCGAGAACGATACCACTGCCGTAAATCCTGTGCTTCAGTCGGGAGTTGAATTTGAAATGGTTACAGTGCGTTATGGTAAGCCAAGTGGAACTGCTGCAGTAGCTGTTGTTCGTGAGGAAATTAATCGGAATATGAAAGGAAAAGGACCGCTTTCGCACCATACGATTACGGGACGACATGGTGGTGAGTTTAATCGTTTTGGCGATTATTCTGCCAATCTTTTCGAAGAAGCAGAAATGTATGGAAATCCACCTTCGCGCTCCTTATTTGATATGGTTGTACTTGCTGTTTTAAAAAACGAAGCCTGGGGAGAAAAAGTTGAAATACCTGCCCCAAAACTTGTTGGAGATAGCTGGATTGATCGACCGGAAAACCGTCGTAAAATAATTTACTGGCAAAACTTTAACCGCGATGCAATTGTAAACGACCTGTTCGATCTCATGCAAAAGTCTACTTCAGAAAAATAATCAAGCACCTAATAGCCGAATGCAGGAAGTAAAAAAACAGCTGGAAGTTTTGTTGGTGAACTATTTTCGAGATTGCTACCCCGATTTTCCGAAAGGGAAAGTTGTGGCATCCGAGTCGCCCGATTTTGTGGTGAAAATGAAAAACGCACACAAATTGGGAATTGAACTTACCCGGCTCAATCCCGCCAACGCTGTAACAAAAACAGAAGAGGTGCAATCATTGATAAACTTCAGAAACGAATTGGTTGAGGATATGAAGGAGCTTTTTGAGGCCGGATCGGATGCGAAACTTTTTGTGAAATTTATGTTTTCGGAGAAACACCAAATCACTCCTGAGCGAGAATTAATGGTACGCTCGAAAACCGTAGCAACAATAAAATCTGCCATTGCCGACAAAACCGATGCAACATTCTATCATAAAATACTTACGAATACTGATTTGCCCCAAGGGCTGGAACAGGTGCTGATTGCTCATCATCCGGAACTTAAAGAGTCGGTCTGGGAATGTTCGAATAACCTGGGAATATCAAATAATGTGGTTGAAGATATCCGGTTGGCGATCGCCAAGAAAGATGAAAAACTGCGAATCTATCAGAAACAACAGCTGCAACAATACTGGCTTTTAATAACCACGGATTGTTTGCGGGCTGATAAAAATATCAACCTGTTGAATAAGATCAGTCATGAACAATTTGAATCGCGGTTTCATCAGGTTTTTGTGCTCGATCTGATGCGTGCCAAGGTGTTCCCGCTGGTTGAGAACTCGAAATAACCGAAGCCCGGTTCTTCAGGCTTCGGCTATTAAATATCTTAGTTTACAATGGCTGCAATTGCTGCGCCCAGTAAACTTGAGTTTTCCACTTCCACAATTTCGTAGTAACGTTGATTATCGCCCGAGAGGAAATTCTGCAGGTATTTTTCAAACATTTTCTGAAAATTATGAAGCTTGTAAAATGTTGTTCCTTCAATGGTCATTAATACCGGTTTTTCGTGGTGTTTGCCTTTTCCGGTTTGCAAAATTACCGCAGCCAGGTTGGCAGCTACCAGTTTTGCAGCACGCTCGATAAGTTTGTCGATAATTTCGGCAACAAGCATTTTATCCGAATCGCTGGTGAAAACTCCGGGCAATACATTGTGGGCACTTTCAATACCATGCACATAATTATTTACCTCTTCTGATGTTAATTCCTGCAGATTCTCAAAAACTTTGGGGTCAGCAAAAACGCCTTCTGCGGCTGCAGTTTTTAAAGCCTTGGTACATAAACCGCCAAAGTAACCACCCGAGAACATTTTTTCAAATGCATAACGGCCCGGATTCTCGGTAGTGTTATCAAAAGCGATGTCAATATCGGTGCGCGGTGCCAGCGTAAATGCGCCCGATTCAATATTGATGATCTGGCTGCCTTCCATGTTGAGACCGTCGGTTTTGGTAATATTTTTATTGGCCTCAATGTAACTGGTGTTGGTTCCGGTGCCCAGAATAAAACCAATGTAAGTGTCGTATGCTTTTACCGCCCTCGCTGCTTTTCCGGCAAGCAAGGTAGAAACGGTGTCGTTCATCAGCACCAGTTGTTTTTCGGGTGTTTGCATGGCGTTCAAAAGTCCTTCACCAATCATTTCACCAATTACATCTGGTGCTTTAACTTCTTTGCTCCATTCAATCAGTTTTCCGTCTTTGTTCGGGAAAATCTCTGCAGCATACGAGAAACAAAATCCCAGTTTATCCGATGTGTTTTTGTAATCTGCCAGGTAATCTGCAAATGTGTCGAAGAATTCAGCCTTGGTAAGTTCTTTTTCCACGCCCGGCATTTTGGCCTTTGTAATGTTTTCAGTTACCAGTTTCAGGTTGTCGTCGAAATAAACTTTGGCTGCCCTAAAGTTGGTTCCGCCAGCATCAATGGCAACAACAGGTTCGTTGGCTTTTACTTCTCCGTCAGCTTCAATATAAGTTGGAAGCATCAGCAGCGAGCTTTCTTTGCCGGCCAATCCTTTTGCCATTTCGTCCAGAAAGGCGTTCACCACCTCTTTCATTTTAATGTCTTCAGCCGTCATTTTGTGGCTTTTCAGAAATTCAGTTGCTTTGGTCATTTTGCTATAACATTTATTTGTTTATTCGTATTAAAGTACATTTTCAAGTTTGAATACCCAGGCGTAAGTTTGGGTAAGTTTGCCCGGTGTTAATACCGGCGCTGAAATGGTAATTGTTTTACCTGATTTTTTGAATTCTACATCATCATGATATCCCAATAAACTAACCGACGATGCTTTTTTCACTCCTTTAATTTTTAAATCAGATGTAGGATATTTTGTGCAATGTACGTACAAATCCTTCCCTTTTTTAGTGAAATATACGTCAGCGATATCATTATCTTCAGCACCGTCCCATGTTCTGGTTTCGTAAATTGCTTCGCCGTTTGTCTCCAGCCATTTGCCAATATCTAGTAGGCGTTGTTGCTGAATTACAGGAATGCGGCCATCAGCAGTTGGTCCAACATCAAGCAGGAGATTGCCTCCTCCGGCAACTTTTTCAATCAGTAAATGAATCAGTGCTTCGGAGCTCATGTAATTTTCAACGGTTTCAATCTGGTTATATCCAAACGAAGTTCCTATTCCGCGACACTCTTCCCATGCTTTTTCCAATTTGTCACTTTTACCATCGTGAACTAAATCGTATTCGGTCGTATAAAATCCTCCGTGTTTGCTACGTGTTTCTTTACCCCAGCGGTCGTTAATACAAATCCGGTCTTTTACCGGCGATTCATTGTACAGCCAGGACAAAAATTCCGTGCTTTTCCAGTCTTCACTCGGGTGATCCCATTCGCCATCGGTCCATAAAATATCAGGTTCGTAGCTGCTAACCAGGTCTTTCATTTGTGGAATCATATGGTCGTCGACATATTTTTGCAGATTGTTATGGTAAAGCGGATTGTACCACTCGTAAAGCGAATAGTAGAATCCCATGTGCAGTCCGGCATCTTTAACAGCAGTGGTTAAATCGCCGCAAATATCGCGGTGCGGACCAATGTCAACGCTGTTCCAGTTCCAGCTTTGGGCGCTTGGCCACAGTGTAAATCCTTCGTGGTGTTTCGATGTTAATACCACATATTTTGCTCCGGCGCGTTTAAACAAATCGGCCCATTGTTCCGGGTTCCAGTGTTGCGCTTTAAACCGTGGGGCAAAATCCTGATAGAGGAAATCTTCACCATACATTTTGTTGTGGTAGTCTCGGAAAAGTTTGCCGGCTTTGCTATCGTCGTTAATCCGGAAGCCATACCATTCGGCGTATTTGGCATAAACGCCAATATCGGCATTGGCCGGTGCCCAGGCCGGAACCGAGTAGACCCCCCAGTGAATGAAAATGCCAAATTTAACATCCTCGAACCATTGCGGTATGGGGCGGCTATCAATCGATTTCCAGTTTGCATCGTATTTTTGGGCGTACGAGAAAGTAATTAAGAGAGATAAAAGGAACGGCAAAATAAGTCGTTTCATTTTGTTGGTTTTAGATTATGATTTAAGTTATACAGAAAAGGTTTCTGATACCATAAACTTACAATTATTTTTATTTTAGTTTTATAAAAAAATATACTTACATGAAATTTCTTCTGACTTCCGTTTTTATTTTGCTTTTATTTTCTTGTACGCTAACTCCTAAAAAACCAGCCGGTGTAGTTTTTTCAGAACTTAATACGAATACTGAAGCTAGTTTTCGTGGTTTGCATGTAGTTGATGAAAACACTGTTTGGGCAAGTGGCTCGGGAGGAACTGTGTTGGTGTCGACAGATAGCGGAAACAGCTGGGAAGATGTATCGGTACCGGGAGCTGAACAAAACGATTTCCGGGGCATTCATTCATGGGACGAAAATACGGCCACCGTTTTTGGTGTTGCCGGCCCTGATTTTGGCTACAAAACCATTGATGGCGGAGCTACCTGGAATGTGGTTTTTAGTGACACAACAAGTGGTTTGTTTTTTAACTCGGTAAAATTTGCCGATGCACAAAATGGTTTGGCGGTTAGTGATCCGGTTGACGGAAAGTTTTTTGTGTTGCGAACAGAAGATGCCGGAAATACCTGGGAGCAGGTTACTAATCTTCCGGAAGTGGTTGCGGGAGAAGCCAACTTTGCCGCGTCAAATACCTGTATTGAATATTTGCCAACAGGAAAGGCCTGGATTGCCAGTGGTGGAAAAGCCGCGCGTGTGTTTTATTCGGATGATTTTGGAAAATCGTGGAAGGTGAGTAAAACGCCAATGGTTCGCGGACTGGCATCATCAGGAATATTTTCTGTAGCCTTTAAGAATGACAAAGAGGGAATAATCGTTGGTGGAATTTATGACCAACCGGAATTGAATACCAATATTGCATCGTATACTTTTGATGGTGGAGTAACGTGGCAGCCTGCGGTAACAATGCCAAAAGAGTACCGCTCGTGTGTGCAGGAGGTGAAAACGGAAAACGATTCGTTTGTATTCGCTATCGGGAAAACCGGTTGCGATATCTCAACGGATGGTGGTATAAACTGGAACTTTCTTGCCGATGACGGTTATTATACTTTTAGAGCAATTCCCGGGAAACTTGCCGGTTTTGCCGCCGGAGGTCAAGGTCGAATTTCGAAAGTAATATTTGAATGATATAAAAAAGACGGGCTGCATTTCTGCAACCCGCTTTAATATTTTAATCCAATCCGTTTCTTCTATTCTTCCCACGGAACCAGCACCGATTTGTAATAATCAATTCCCAGCGCTTCGAAACGTTTGCCATGTTTCGCCAAACGTGTTTTATACTCGTCCCAGCTTCTTTCTCCTGATGCTGTCCAGCCAATTTCGGCATATCCCGGCAGACGAGGGAAAACCATGTATTCCACTTCATCGATATTGGTAACAGTTTCCGACCAAAGCGGAGCTTCAATTCCCAGAATGTTTTCTTTTGTGATGCCTTCAACCAGCGTTGCCGGATTCCAGTCGTAACCGTGATCCACTTCAATGTAACCCGCCCAGTGCAAGCCCAGATGAGTTGTTGAATCGTACTGCATATCGAGGTAAGCGCGTGCTGCCGGCGACATTAATACCTGCGCACCTTTTTCAACGCCCATTGTGGTGTTTTCAACATCGGCCCAGAATTGTACGGTAACATCATCAATCAATTTGGCGTTGGCAATTTCGTCCCAGCCAATAATTTTTTTGCCGTGTTTTTTAACGATGTCCTGAACTCGGTTTACAAAATACACATAGTCGTCGTGGGCTGTAACGTGCGATTCATCGCCGCCAATATGGATGTACGGGCCGGGAGTTATTTCAGCCAACTCGCGAATAACATCGTCGATAAACTGGTAAGTAATTTCTTTGTCGGTACAAAGCGTACTAAATCCAACCTCGGTGCCGGTATAAAGCTCGCGGGCTTTGCCGTCGCAATTCAGCTCGGCATACGATGCAAGTGCTGCGTTGGTGTGTCCCGGCATATCAATCTCAGGAACGATCATAATCTGGCGATCAGCTGCGTACTGAACCAATTCTTTGTATTGTTCCTGTGTATAAAATCCTCCTTCGCCGCCACCAACTTCGGTTTGACCACCAATTTCGGTAAGTTTTGGCCACGACTTAATTTCAATTCTCCAGCCCTGGTCATCCGTTAAGTGCAGGTGAAGTACATTCATTTTGTACATGGCCAGAAAATCGATGTATTGTTTTACTTCTTCAACATTAAAAAAGTGACGCGAAACATCGAGCATGGCTCCACGGAAGGTGTATTCCGGTGCGTCGGTAATAATTCCGGTAGGTACGTATAATGGCTGCGTATTATCGGCCTCAACAGGTAATGTTTGTAGAAGGGTTTGAATGCCAAAGAAACATCCGGCAGCGTCGGCTCCCTGAATTGAAATCAGATGTTTTTTAATGTTCAGCTCATAACCTTGTTCACTTAAGTGTCCGTTGTCGACATTCGAAATATAAATCTCTCTCGATGGGGGAGTAGTGGTTGGTTTCACGGTGATTAATTCCCCGGTAAGCTGATTGATTTTTTCAGCCAGTAACTCAGCCGAACGAAGCACTCCTTCGCTACCTGCCTGCACATAAATTACGCTGGCCTTGTTAAGGTTGAAGCCATCGCCCGTGGCAGTTACACTTGTTGGTTTTGGTATAAAAGCCGTTTTTGTAAGATCGGTTTCAACTTTCTCTGTGCAGGATTGAAACATAGATAAGAGGATTACAAAAATTGACAAAACTGATATCTTTCTCATTTAGTTAGTTATTAAAAAATTTAAATAGATGATAAAAATATGGAAAAAATTTAATATATAAGCTAACTCGATATGTTTTTGCACGATTAAAAGAGATAGTTTTTGCCCAATATATTTTTGGGTGAAATTCTGTTTTAAAAGCGTTCAAATGTTTTGAGATTATCGTTCAGTGGTTCAGGATGGATAGTGGTGATAAAACCAAATTCCTTTTTGATGGCTTTCTCAATCTTTGTGCAGATTTCGTGCGTTTCGTAGAGTGTCATTTCCGGAGGAAGTTTTATATGGCAGCTCATTTCGGTGTGGTTGCCGTAGTGGTGCAGGTGTATATGATGCAGGTTAACCCGGATTGTGCAATTAAGGGCAACGGTTTTATGAATTTTTTCCAATAAGTCGTCAGAAGGACTTTCGCCCAGAAGTGATTTGATTTCCTTCGACAGGATTTCGAAACTGGCATAAGCAATCATAATGGCAACAATAAAACCTAAAACAGCATCTGTCCACCAGAAATACTTACCCACAAGCATACCAATCAAGATAATAACCGATGAAAGCGCATCGGTACGGTGATGCCAGGCATCAGCTTTTAAAATGGTTGAGTTGGTTTTCCGAAATCCGAAAAAGGCATATTGGGCCAGTAACTCCTTGGAAATAATAGAAATAATGGTAACCACCCAGGCAACGGTTCCGAAAACGGTTTGTTCGCGTGTGCCAAACTTATCTACCGATTTCAGGACAAAGTCGAAAGCAACAATTGCCAGCAAAACACCTATAATAATAGCAGCAATGTGTTCGGCACGGCCATGTCCGAAGGGATGATCGTCGTCGGCCGGTTTGCTCGAAATCTTTCCGCCGATTAAAACAATTACCGATGAAACGGAGTCGGTGAGTGTATGCCAGGCATCAGCAATTAAGGCCACCGATCCTGTTACAATTCCAGCCCAGTATTTTAAGCCGAAAAGCAGGGTGTTGACAATAATTGATATCCAGCCTTCACGAAATATGTACCTGTTGTTTTGCATCCGGTATGGTATGTGGTTTAAAAGTAGGTAAAACAGATTAAAAACGGAAAGGTTTATTACGACAATAGTTTCTGAAGACCGGGTTTGTAATTGCGGCCAACAGGTAGTTTTTTACCCTTAATTTCGACAAAACCTGCACCAATCGATTCAATTTTATCGACAGAAACGATATAGCCGCGATGAATTTGCATAAAGCGTTTGGCCGGAAGTAAATCAGGCAGATGACTGATTCTCTCCTTGGTTACAATCTTTTGGTCGTTGGTGTAAGCAATTACATAATCGCCAAGGCTTTCGAAATACAGGATGTCGCTAAGATTTACTTTATGATGTTTCTTATCGGCTTTCAGAAAAATAAAATCGCGGGTTTCCTGCTCAAACGATACCGACTCGTTTGAACTTGTTTGCAACACCAGAAAATGGTTTATGGCTTTGGTAAAACGTTCGAACGAAATGGGTTTTAGCAAGTAATCGACCACGTTTAGTTCAAATGCATCGATGGCATAATCGCGGTAGGCTGTTGTAAAAATTACTTTGGGCGGGTGCACTAACGATCGGATAAAATCAACTCCCGTAATTTGAGGCATCTGAATATCGCAAAACAGCAGGTCGATGTTTTCCTTTTGCAGAACGGGCATTGCTTCCAAAGCGTTGCTGCACTCGGCAACAACCTCAAAATCGGTAAAAGCCGACAGGTGGTTCCGGATTACCCGAATGGCAATGGGTTCGTCGTCTATGATGATACAGCGGTACATTATTCAGCTAATTCTAATGCTAAAGTTACTGAAAAAGTCGTTTCTTTTTCGTCGATTTCCAGCTTGTATTTTTGGGGGTAAAGTAACTCCAGTCGTTTTTTTACATTACTCAGGCCAATTCCTTTCGACAGATTTTTAATGTGTGATTTCGCCGGATTTTTTGAATTTTCGATTTTAAATACCATAGAAGTATGTCGTGTTTTTAAACTGCAGCTAATATTTGCCGTTCCGGGATTGTGGCTCACGCCGTGTTTAAACGCATTCTCAACAAACGGTAACAGAAGCAGTGGTGCAATTTGCAGGTTATTGGTTTCTTGGGGAAAATCAGTTGTTATGCTTAATTTCTCTGAGTAGCGTAACTTTTCAATTTCGATATAGTTCTTCAGGTTCAAAATCTCGTCGAAGAGCAAAACCTTTTGTTCGTTGCAGCGGTAAAGAATATAATCCAGAATATCGGAAAGGCGCAGCACCAGCCCGGGTGCTTCATCCGATTTTTCAATGGTAAGCCCGTAGAGGTTATTCAGCGTGTTGAACAGAAAATGCGGATGAATCTGTGCTTTTAGCAACTTCAGTTCAGCTTCTTTCAACTTCAATTCGGTATTTAGTTTTTTACGTTCCAGCTCATTCTTTTCCTGCTGAATAAAAAAGGCACGTTTTATCTGTTTAACCGCAATGGCAAAAAACACGATAAAATTCAGCGAAATAACCTGTAGCTCAGGCCGAAGCACCGACGGATCGATAATTGCTTTGTTGTTCAGTATATAAATGAGTGCATAAAACACGATTAGTAACGAAAGCCAGACACCCGTAAGCAAGGTGAAAAAACTGTAGAGGAGAAACAGTTCATAGCGTTTTTTCCAGAGGTAGCGCGGCACTAAAAAGTGGTTAAAAAAGTAGGTAAGCAAAATAGCCACCGGCAGTAACCCGGCCGAGAAAATAATGGTTGCCTCGCGAAAAGCACTGTTCCAGTTAAACATGAAAAAGTAGAAACAGGCAACCAGTATCCAAAATGCTACGTGGTAGGCAGGTCGGATGTACTTCGAGTTTTTTACCCGGGTTATTATATAATGGATCTTATCGGTCATAACACAATTAATACGTAAATTATCGAGGATTTTTGGATTAACCTATTATTATCGTCTAAATTCACAGAAATGGAGATGAATAACTTAAAACCCGAACGGTAAGTTATCCTCACCGGAAATTGTTACTGAGCGTTGGTTTGTGGTTGTTAAACGATTAAATTCTTACTAAATACACAAAGTGCAGTAGCTTGCCGGTGTAAACTTTAAAATTAATGATCATGAACTTTTTAGAATTTCATAAAGCAGGTGGCCCGTTTATGGGAGTAATAACTGTAATGGGCTTGTTAATGCTGGTAGTAGCCGGAATTAAAATTTATCAGATGGCTGTACAAAAGCATTATGATTTGAAACTGGTGAGCTTGATTCGAATGGCCGGATTATTTGCCGCAGCATTGGGTGTACTGTCGCAAATTATTGGAATTGTGCAGGCGTTGGAAGCGATAAGGGCAGCTGCTGATATTTCGCCTGAGATGGTGATGGGCGGAGCGATTGTTAGCTTTTACAGCACCATTTGGGGGCTAATAGTGCTGGTGGTTTCCTTACCGATCTACTATGTGCTAAAAGAATTTATTAAACTGAAAATGACTGGAAACAATTAAACAAAGTAATTCAGCTTAATAATTAGAGCAGGCTTTCTTCGGAAGACCTGCTTTTTTTATCAGCTTTTTTCGACCCCTAAATCCCCATAGAGGACTTTTGGTTAATGAATAGAAGTAGGGCCTTGATTCTTACGACCGTCGCATTCCTCCCCTTTGGGGAGTTTAGGTGGGATCAGTATTTTGTCTTTGAAATATGCGGTAAAAGTGATTGAAAATGAGGCTACTTAATCTTTTCCGAAACCTTACCGATAACCTTGTTTAGCACCGGAATTTTGTTGAGCCTTTCGAACAAACTGCTTTTGCCATAATGTAAAGCAATATTTCGCATGTAGGTAAACAGTCCTAAACTGTGGGCTGCAAAAAGAACCGGATCAAGCCGGATGATTGAATAGGTGAAAATCATTAACGAGCCGCAAGTGCTGATAATCCAAAATCCCAGCGGGAAGTACGATTCCTTTTTACTCTCGGAATGAATCCACTGGTAAAAAAAGCGCGAGATAAATACTACCTGCGCGGCGGTTCCCCAAATCATCCAGAAAAGCGACACGTCTTCGTTGTGCAGGATGTGGGCAAAACTGCCCGATGTAAGCAGCCAAACCCAATAAGCAACAGGAATAGCCAATGCAAGAACTTTTATTGCCCAGTACATTTTGGTCCAAACATTTTTAAGCTGCAGGTTCCGGATGTAAATTCCGTATACCAGCGACTGACCCATTACAATGGCAAAATCGTGGCGCAGAATTCCGTAGGTTAGCATCATTATCGACGCTACCAGGCTAATTTGCCAGTAAATAACAGGCGATATTACTTCACCTTCTTTTTCCGATTTAAACCATTGCGCAATGGTGCGGATAAAGAATAATCCCTGGGCAAAAAATCCAAGTCCTATAATTAAAATGCCTTCCATGTATTGTTATTGCGAGGCAAATTTAATAAACGTAACGAATAAGCTGTGTGGACACCAAAATTAATGAAGCTGTTGGAGTTTTTTTAATGTTTCGTGTGCTGCTTTTTGGTGGGCTTCTTTTTTAGAAGTTCCAACACCCTCCCCGGCTTTTTTATTATCGATCTTTACTACCGCTTTAAACCGTGGCTGCTTAATTTTTTCGTCGGTTTCTTCAGTAGTCTCAAACTCTATTTCGCGTTTATTTTTCTGGCTCCACTCAATTAGCTGGCTTTTAAAATTCGAATCTTCCTGTTCTATTTCGTTCAGATCAACAAATTGAGGAAGGATTTTTTTGGTAACAAAAAACTTTGCCGCCTTGTAGTCTTTATCGAGATAAATGGCACCAATCAGCGCTTCAAGCGCATCGCCGTAAATGTGACTTTTATCGATGTTTTTTGTAGTGTTCGAATCAATAAAAACATGCAATCCCATTTCGTGCGTTAACTGCGTGAGAATGGCACGGTTTACCAGTTTCGATCGGGTTTTGGTTAAAAAACCTTCATCTTCCTGCGGGAAACGGTTGTACAAAAAATCGGCAATTATGGCACCAAGAATGGCATCGCCGAGGTATTCCAATCGTTCGTTGTTTACAAAATTGCCCTGCGAATCGACAATTGAAGCCGACTTATGGATAAAGGCAATATCGTACAAACGTAAATTCTGGGGGTAAAATCCTAAAAGATCTTTTAAAAACAAATAAAACTCTTTTCGATCAGACGAAAAGAGTTTTACTCGTTGTACTATTTTTCTAACCACAGTGTACTATAGTTTTTTAAAAACTACTGTTGCATTATGTCCACCAAAACCAAATGTATTGCTAATAGCTACATTGATTTCCCTTTCTTTGGCTTTGTTGAATGTGAAATCCAACTTTTCGTCAATTTCAGGATCTGGTGTAGAGTGGTTGATTGTAGGTGGAACAATGCCTTCGCGCATGGCGAGAACACTTGCAAGACCTTCAACAGCTCCGGCAGCACCAAGAAGGTGACCGGTCATTGATTTCGTTGAACTGATGCTTAATTTATAAGCATGTTCGCCAAAAGTTTTCAGAATAGCCTTTGGTTCTGCAATGTCGCCAAGCGGAGTTGAAGTTCCGTGAACGTTAATGTAATCAACGTCTTCAGGTTTTAACCCTGCATCTTCCAATGCCCATTTCATAACTAAGTGAGCACCTCTTCCTTCCGGATCGGGAGCTGTCATGTGATAAGCATCGGCCGACATTCCGCCACCTGCAATTTCTGCATAAATTTTTGCTCCGCGAGCTACGGCATGTTCGTATTCTTCGAATATGAACGCTGCTGAACCTTCTCCCATAACAAAACCATCACGGTCTTTGTCGAATGGGCGCGAAGCCGTTTTTGGATCATCATTGCGAGTTGAAAGTGCGCGCATCGAATTGAATCCGGCAACACCGCATTCATTAACACCGGCTTCTGATCCTCCTGTCAATATCATGTCGGCTTTTCCCATACGAATGGTATTCATCGCATCGATCATGGCATGAGAAGCTGAAGCACATGCACTCACTGTTGTGTAGTTTGGTCCTCTGAAACCATATTTCATCGATACCAAACCACCCGCAATGTTTGCAATCATTTTAGGGATAAAAAACGGAGAAAAACGAGGACGCTCCTCTTTGTAAGCTCTAACTTCCTCGTGGAAAGTTTGTAAGCCTCCAATTCCTGCACCCCAAATAACGCCTACTCGGTCACCGTCAACTTTTTCCAGATCAATGCCGCTGTCAACAACAGCTTGTTCTGAAGATGCAAATGCATACTGTGTATACAGGTCGTATTTGCGGATTTCCTTTTTCTCCATGTACTGAAGAGGATCAAAATCTTTAATTTCGCATGCAAATTTTGTGGCATGCAACGAAGCGTCGAAGTGGGTTATAGGCCCAGCTCCGCTTACTCCGTCTTTCAGATTCTTCCAGTACTCTTCAACGGAATTCCCTAAAGGATTAACGGTTCCAACACCGGTTATTACTACCCGTTTTAATTCCATAAATGAATTCTATGAATATAACTTCTTTTGGTAAAATTAGAGAGCAGCTTCGATGTGAGCTACTGCTTCACCTACTGTAGAAATTTTTTCTGCCTCGTCGTCTGGAATAGCAAGATCAAATTCTTTCTCGAATTCCATGATCAATTCAACTGTGTCAAGTGAATCTGCACCAAGATCGTTAGTGAAAGATGCTTCAGTAGTTACTTCACTCTCGTCAACACCTAATTTATCAACGATTATTGCTTTTACTTTTGCTGCAACGTCAGACATAATTCTTAATTTTAATTAATACTAAATTTTGTTTTAAATAATTCGCTGCAAAGTAATACATTTACGCTTTAAATCTCCAAGAAAAAAATTAAAAAAGATGTTAACGTTGCAGCTCATATAACTATTAACCGCCTAAAATTGAACGAATTGTTTAAAAGTTCTAAAGTCTAAAGAAACGTTAAAATGGAACAAAAGAGGATTGCAGTCTTTGCTTCGGGATCGGGAACCAATGCCGAGAATATTTTTAAGTACTTTCTTGGAAATGAAAAAATTATGATCGATTCCTTGTGGGCAAACAAATCTGAAGCCTATGCATTGGTGCGGGCACAAAAACATGGGGTGGAAACCTTTGTGTTTAATCGCAACCAATTCTATAATACCAACGAAATTGTTGAAACATTAAGAAATCGTAAAGTGGATGTTATCGTGCTTGCAGGTTTTTTGTGGCTTATCCCCGACAACCTGGTCGAAAACTTCACGATTATTAATATACATCCGGCTTTGCTGCCCAAATATGGCGGAAAAGGAATGTACGGAATGAATGTGCACAAGGCGGTGGTTGAAAACAAAGAAACGCATTCAGGGATCACTATTCATTACGTAAACCAGAATTACGATGAGGGAAAAATCATCTTTCAGGCAAAATGCGAAGTGTTGCCTGAAGATACGCCCGAGGAGGTAGCTGCAAAAGTGCACGCGCTGGAATACAAGCATTACCCACCGGTAATAGAAAAAGTGTTAAGCGGAAACAGCTAATAAACGTCAATAATTAACCGGAATTATGACTGGTTGGTTAATTAATTTTACAAATTACAATATCCTGTTAAATAATGTTAAGTGCCATATTCTCAGCATTTCAATAAAATTATCTTTGTCGCATGAGTCGTAAAATGCTAATAACATTAATTGTGTTGATGGCGGTTGTGCTGTCGGGTTTGATATTGGTTCAGGGATCGATGATCAAAGCAGCAGCAGATATTAGGGAGGAACAATTTAATAAGCAGGTAATAAATGCATTGGCTCAGGTAGCCAGGCAACTAGAGGCTGATGAGGAATACATTGCACGACAATACGCACGCAGTGGTATAATACCTGGGAGTGGGAATGCCAATGAGTTTGGTGGAGTATTTCCTCGAAATAACAGTGGAAGTGTACTTAGTTTTCAATTTTCGATTTCGCAGCAAAATAATTACGGTCAGTTGGAAGAAAGTTATCGAATGCAATATCAGGATACTTCTGCTTCAGGGAGTGGTGTCTTAACTATTGAACAACTTCTGATTAGTCGGCAGGAAATTGAGCGCCGACGAGAACAATGGCTAAAGGACGTTGACTGGAAGAACTTTGAAATTTTGTACCTGGAGGACCGACCAATTGAAGACAGAATTGACACTTCTCGGCTTGCCGAATTACTCTCACGTGCAATGAATCAATCGGAGATTGAATTGGGTTACAAATATGCAGTAACAAACGCAACCCGTGGGAGAGAGGATATTTTGGTTGGAGAGCCAGGCTACCATGTTGGAAAAAGTACCAAGGAATTCAGCCAGTTGTTGTTTCAAAACGACTATGGCGGTGCCAAACCCAACTATTTGAATGTATATTTTCCTGACCAAAAAGGATATCTATTCAGACAAACCGGACTTACTATTATACCTACAATTATTTTAACCGGGCTGCTGATCGCCATTTTTGCTTATGCTTTAATGGTTATTATGCGGCAGAAGAAACTGTCGAACATTAAGAACGATTTTATTAATAACATGACACACGAGCTGAAAACACCAATTTCAACTATCTCGCTGGCCAGTCAAATGTTGCAAGACGGTAGTGTAGCCAATACACCGTCGATAATTGAACACGTTGCAAACGTAATTAACCAGGAAAGTAAACGTTTGGGATTTCAGGTGGAGAAAGTACTGCAGATGGCTGTTTTTAACGAAGGCCGTTTAAAGTTGAAGTTCCGCGAGTTCGACGCGAATAAGATGATAAAAACCGTAACCGCTAACTTCGAGTTGCGGGTTAACAATAAAAACGGAACACTTCATACCGAGATTTTAGCTGATAATGCACTTATTAAAGGCGACGAGGTGCATATTACAAATGTTATTTTTAACTTGCTTGACAATGCAATGAAGTACAGCAGGGAGGTACCCGAGATTTGGGTAAAAACCGAAAACCGAAAAGATCAGTTTGTTATTTCGGTTCAGGATAATGGCATTGGAATTGCTAAGGAACATCATGCGCAGATTTTTGATCGCTTTTACAGGGTGCCAACAGGTAATGTTCACGACGTAAAAGGATTCGGTCTGGGATTAAGTTATGTGAAGAAGATTATCGACCTTCACAACGGTACAATAAAAGTTGAAAGTGCTTTGAATAAAGGAACGAAATTTAAAATTTATTTCCCACAAATAAATAATTAACCATGGAACAAAAAACAAAATTACTACTGGCAGAAGACGATGAGAATTTAGGCTTATTATTAAAAGAATATTTGGTTGCAAAAGGATATGATGCAGAGCTGTATCCGGATGGAGAAGCAGCTTACAAAGGATTTATGAAAGAGCATTTCGATATTTGTGTGTTGGATGTGATGATGCCAAAAAAAGACGGATTTACACTGGCAAAAGATATACGTATTATAAATGCCGACATCCCGATAATTTTCCTGACAGCAAAAAACATGAAAGACGATGTACTGGAAGGTTTTCAGTTGGGAGCCGACGATTACATTACCAAACCTTTTAGTATGGAAGAGCTGATTATGCGTTTGGAGGCCATTTTGCGGCGTACTTCGCAGGAAGGACAGACCAGCGCACAACAGGTTTTTACGCTGGGTAAATTTACTTTCGATACCCGGAAGCAAACGCTTACAGAAGGCGAAAACACCGTAAAACTGACTACAAAAGAATCGGATTTGCTGAAATTGCTTTGCCAGAATGCCAACAAAGTGCTGGAACGTAATTATGCATTAAAATCGATCTGGATCGACGATAACTATTTTAATGCACGCAGTATGGATGTTTACATTACCAAACTGCGCAAGCACCTGAAAGAAGAACCTACCGTTGAAATTATAAACGTACACGGAAAAGGTTATAAACTGATTGTTTGATAAAACGCTATAGCAAAAGAAAAGCCTGATAATTTTATCAGGCTTTTTTATGGTTTTGAATTTCTTTCAATCCAGTTTCAATACAGCAAGGAAAGCTTTTTGAGGTACCTCAACGTTACCCACTTGTTTCATTCGTTTCTTTCCTTTTTTCTGTTTCTCCAGCAGTTTTCGTTTACGCGTAATATCACCACCATAACATTTTGCTGTTACGTCTTTTCGAACAGCTTTTACAGTTTCGCGGGCAATAATTTTTGCACCGATAGCTGCCTGAATGGCAATGTCAAACTGTTGTCTCGGAATTAGTTCTTTTAGTTTTTCGCACATTCGGCGTCCGAAAGCATAAGCATTGTCGAAGTGAATTAATGTCGACAGGGCATCAACCATCTCGCCGTTCAGCAGAATGTCCAAACGTACCAGTTTTGCCGGTTTGTAGCCACTCATGTGGTAATCAAACGACGCATAACCTTTCGAAATACTTTTTAGTTTGTCGTAAAAGTCGAAAACGATTTCTCCCAGCGGAAGATTAAAAACCAGTTCGGCACGCTCGGCAGTCAGGTAATTCTGGCTGACCAGTTCGCCGCGTTTATCGAGACACAAGGTCATTACCGGCCCAATAAATTCCGAAGCTGTAATGATGTTCGCCCTGATGTATGGTTCCTCAATCTCGTCGACTGTTGTTGAAGCCGGCATTCCCGAAGGGTTGTAAACCGTAATTTCACTTCCGTCGGTAAGGTGAGCTTTATACGAAACGTTGGGTACTGTTGTAATAACGTTCATGTCGAATTCGCGCTCCAGTCGTTCCTGGATAATCTCCATGTGCAAAAGCCCAAGGAAACCGCATCGGAATCCAAATCCCAGCGCTGCTGATGATTCCGGTTCGAAAGTTAACGATGCATCGTTTAACTGCAGTTTGTCCATTGCTGCACGCAGATCTTCATAATCATCTGCGTCAATAGGGTAAACTCCGGCAAAAACCATAGGTTTTACTTCTTCAAAACCTTCAATGGCCTTGTCGCACGGGTTGACAACGTGAGTAATCGTGTCTCCAACTTTTACCTCCTTCGCTGTTTTAATCCCCGAAATAATGTATCCAACATCACCGGGACCCAACACATCGCGTGGTTGCAAACTTAGTTTTAGTACACCCACTTCATCGGCATCGTATTGTTTGCCGGTGGCCACAAATTTCACCAGGTCTTTTTTCCTAATTTCACCATTCTGAATTTTGAAATAGGCAATAATTCCACGAAACGAATTAAAAACCGAATCGAAAATAAGTGCCTGCAACGGTGCTTTCGGATCACCTTTCGGGTGTGGTATTTTGTATATAATCTGATTCAGAATTTCCTGAACTCCTTCTCCGGTTTTTCCGCTGGCGCGAATAATATCTTCGCGGTCGCAGCCGATAAGGTCGATGATTTGATCTTCAACAACTTCGGGCATCGCATTGGGGAGGTCCATTTTATTCAGTACCGGAATAATTTCCAGATCGTGTTCAATGGCCAGGTACAAATTCGAAATGGTTTGCGCCTGAATTCCCTGGGTAGCGTCGATAATAAGTAAAGCTCCTTCGCATGCAGCAATTGATCTCGAAACCTCGTACGAAAAATCCACGTGTCCCGGAGTATCAATCAGGTTTAATTTATAGGGTTCTCCATCGTGCACATAATCCATTTGTATGGCATGGCTTTTAATCGTAATCCCACGTTCCTGTTCCAGATCCATACTATCGAGCACCTGGGCGTGCATTTGGCGTTCGCTAATCGTCTTGGTAAATTCCAAAAGGCGGTCAGCCAACGTGCTCTTTCCATGGTCGATATGCGCAATGATGCAAAAGTTTCTAATTTTCTCCATTTACTACCTCTTAACAACCATTCAATTAAATGGTTCCTTCTATTTTGCGCAAAGATATTTTATTTTTTGATATAAATCAGGGCAGCATTGCCGATGCCGAAGATTTAATTTTTACAATTAATTCGGTAATAAACCGGTAGGTTCGCGGGTAGGCGTCAGTCCATTCGCTTTCGCGGGGACCGGCAACATTCAACGTGTTTATATTATTCAGGATTAACCATGGTATTAAGTGCGAAGGATTTGTATCAGTCCGAACAATTCGCAGCGGTTTTTTTAGCTTTTGTGCAAACTGCTGGGTAAGCAGTGTTCCGCCTGTTAAATCTTCTGAAACCAGGATTAAAGTTCCGTCTGAATCTGTGACGTTTCGGTGTGTTCTGGCAGCATAGTCTTCTTCGGGCAATTCCTTTAACGGATACTTTGCAGCTATTTTTCCATCTTCAGCTTTCCGGTTTTTAGGGCACCAGCCACCACACGGGAAGGAATAGTTCAGGCAAGCATCTAAAACTGCACGATCGACACCAGTTTGCCCTCCGGAAATCAACTTTTGGCACGGTATTTGTATTTTATTTTTCGTCATGAAAACAATTAAACTGAGTACTATTAATAGTGTTCAGAAAATAGATTAGATACAAAATACTTCACAGCAATATGCTGTTTTTTCATAAGTTTGGTTTAGTTAGGTTTAGTTTGAATCCCGGTAGCAGAGGCGCCGGGATTTTTCTTTTATGATTCTTTTCGTTTGTAATATTCAATTCCTCCCGACTCAGCCAGAAGTTTTACTTTGTCGATAAGATTTTGTTTTTCGTCTTCCGATAATTTTGAGAATGAGCGTGCCAGGGCAATTTTTTCGCGCATGTATGTTGCGTTTTCATTCCCCGATATCAAAACTGAGACAGGTAAGGACCAAACAAAATGCATCGCTTCTTTTATGCTTACATAGTTCGGAATAACCGGATCGTCAGATGTCCAGTCGGCTTCTTCTTTTTTCGAAAAGAATCTTCCGTCAGCCAGCGATTTAATGGATAGAATTCCCATGTTTCGATCAAGTGCCTTTGGCATTACGTTTTCGATAAAACTATAATACGATGCATCAAGAAGGTTAACCGGCATTAACACGGTGTCGAAAATATCACTTGCTTCTGTTTGTTCGAGCATTCGCGTGTGCGCATAAGGATTTTGGTGGCCGGTAAATCCAAGGTATTTTATTTTGCCCTCTTGTTTTGCTTTTAACAGTACGTCTAAAACACCATTGTTTATTCTGTTGTCAACATCACCGGGCGTTGAAATGGCATGAACCTGATACAGGTCAATCTGGTCAACTTTTAGTCTTCGTAACGAGCCCTCCAAATGTTCCTGCACGGTTTTGGCATCGCGGCCGGTTGATTTTGTCATCAGAAAAATCAGGTCGCGGTACTTTGGAGTCAGGTATTTCCCGTAACGTTCTTCGCTGGTTCCTCTTGAATAACTTTCTGCAGTATCGAAAAAACGGACACCGCCTTCAAGAGACGCTTCTATTACTTCCTGTGCATCGCGTTCGGTTGTCCAGCCCACGTGGTAGCCACCGGTGCCAAGCATGGTAACGTGTTCGCCGGTTCTGCCTAATTTTCGTTTTGGCAATACTTCTCCCAATCTGTCACGCGTTTCCTGACCGGAAGCAAAGGAGCCTGAAGCCAAACTAATTCCGGCAGTTGCACCGGCAAGCGATTTCAAAAATGATCTTCTGTTGGTCATAGTCATTAAGTTTTATGGTTTTTCTGTTTTAATACTTATTATTTCAAAAAAGGTTCACTAAAATATTTCACAGATAGTCGGCATATTTTGTAAATTTACCCTATAACTTAAAACCAATTAAAATGGCTAGTGTTCAGCAGCTTGCAAAAATGATCGATCACTCGATCCTTCATCCTACCATGACAGATTACGATTTAGAGCGGGAATGTGCCGTTGCGGCAAAGTATAATGTAGCATCGGTTTGTGTAAAACCATATGCGGTAAAACAGGCCCGGCTGCTTTTAAAAGATACGGAGGTTGCGGTAGGTTGTGTGATTGGTTTCCCGGCGGGAAATTCAGCCATTGAGGTAAAGGCTTTTGAAGCGGAAACAGCCTGTAAGGATGGTGCGGTTGAGATTGATATGGTTATAAATATAGGGAAAGCTTTGCAGGGCGACTGGGAATATATTGAGCTTGAAATTGGTACAGTTGTGAAAACCTGTCATAAAAACGGGGCGATTGTAAAAGTTATTTTCGAAACCGATTACGTTACGAATGAACTGGACATTAGAAGGCTGTGCGAGATTTGCACAAAAGTTGGTGCGGATTACGTAAAAACGTCCTCCGGGTTTGGCTTTGTAAAAGGTTCTGATGGGCGCTATTCGTACATGGGAGCAACCATTGATAACCTGAAGTTAATGCGCGATAACAGCGGACCGAACGTAAAAATTAAAGCTGCCGGAGGGGTGCGTACGCTCGATGCTTTGCTGGCTGTGCGTGAAGCCGGTTGCTCACGCTGTGGAGCTACTGCAACCGTTGCCATTCTTGAGGAAGCAAAAAAACGATTTGGGGAATAGGCAAAAAAGTACTTCAGTTTTTACGTAGCGCTCGCTTTTATTTCTTCAAAATTTTATACGTGTTATAGTCGCCGTTGCTTAATTCTACTTTTAGCATAAATAGCCCGGTTAAATTTTGCGGTAGATAGAGTTCTGTCGAATTTTCATTGGGCTGCACTTCTTTGATTTTTGCACCGGTGCTGTTGTATACCGAAATACGCAAGATTGTTTTATCAGCAGTGATCATCAATCTTCCTTCAGTTGGATTTGGGAATACCTTAACAGAAGCTGATTCGATTCGCTGTGCCGAGAGTACAAGTGTACCGTCGTTTTGTTTAAAACGATAAGCAAATTGCTGGTAATACTGGTTGGCAATATCAGCATCGTGAATAATAAGTGTGTTTTCGTCATTTCGGTCGTTGGCCGAACTGCTCCAGTTGTGGCTGCCGGTTATTGTTTGCGGATCAGATTCAGGGTTGTTTGCGTCGATCAGTGCTACTTTGTGGTGAAGCTGACCTGCTGCATCATCGAAAATATATTTTTTGGCAGGAAGTGTACTGCTAAGATTCGTATTCACGATGTCGGTATTGTCGCTTTCGCGTTCAGTAATAACATTAACGTCAACACCGCGGTCGTAGGCATCCATTATGGTGTAGGCCAAATCAGATCGGGTGATCAGCATGGTTTCGATATCCAGATCGTAATCTGCCGTGTTAATCGCATTTATCAACTGCTGGTTGGTGTTGTCCGACGGACTAAAATAACAGGCAATCAATTTGTCGCCCACCTGTATGTGGTGCGGCGTATTATCAGTTTTTGCATCTCCAAATTTTGCATTTCCTGCATTTGGCTGGTTGCCGGAGCTTCCCCACATTTCTTCAAATTCAAGCTCATAAACTTTAGCCAGCGACTGGTCTTGAATAAAGATCATATTATTGCTGTCGTAAGTTAACTGGCTTGGTGTAAGGTTTGTGGAGCCCGACCAAACCCAGGCAGCGTTAGCATTTGTTGCGTTTGCATCGAAGATGGCAAATTTGTTGTGCATTATTCCGCCTTCCGTTATTTCCGGACGTTCAAGAATTGGGATATTGTTCTCCAAATCGTTAACGCTGGCATGGGTAGTTGATCCGCAGGTGATAAAACGAATGCTTACTCCACGATTGTAGGCGGCATTCAGTGCCTCTGATATTTTCGAATTGTCGATGTTGTAAATACAGAAGTCGATGGATTCGCTGGCTCTGTTAATGTAGGCAGCGAGAGTATCGGCCATAAAATCGTCGATATTTGAGGCAACAGTTGGATCGGCGTAATTTTCATCAATTTCGGTGTTGAAATACACTTTTATGTCGCCCGTAGAATTTGATTTACTTACAAAAGCACTGATGGCCGAAAAAGCGGTGTCGCCTTCGTTAACCGAAAAAGCCTGCGCGTAAACAATCTCCGAACTTTGTAAACCCGTAATCTGCGCCTGGTGCGTATATTCATCGGCACTAACTGTTGATTCACCACTTACATGATTCGTCAAAGCCGCTAATTCCATGGTCGATCCATATCTAATTTCGGAGGTGCCATCGTTGTCGGTGTTCCATTTTATGGTAATCGAACTGCTTGTGGTTTCAACTACTTCGAGTGCTGACGTAAGCTGAATATTTGTATTAAAAATAAAATCGTTGGCATCGCGCGGAAGAAGCTGGTAGCCTGTGTTAGCTTCATTCTGCGACCATTGCGAACAGATTGCCACCAGGTCGAAAGTATCCCTTGGCATAATTTTGTCCACAAGTGGATTGTCACGGTAAATTCGAAGTACCCCGGTGTTGGTCCCATCGGTAAATGAATAATTTTTATCTCCTGCAAATAGATTTTCAGAATTTGTAAATACAACATTATTTATTCGTATCAATTCTGCTTCATAAGCTTCACCAATATTGCTTATACTGATGATTTGCGGTTCGGGCAGCGACACCCCCGAGGCATGTGTCGTAAAGTTGGTGACCGGACTAATCTCCAATAGGTTATTGTAATCGTCAAGCTCACCGGTTAAAGTAATGGAATCTCCTCGTAGTACTCCGGATAAGGCATTGTCGTATATTCCAATTCCGCCGGTGTTATCCTGAATATACCTGATGGGGCCAAGTTCCGAGCCGTTGGTTACTATGCCCGAAACCGTAACGCTTGTGCCTACCGCTTTCTGACGAGCCTCGTTAATACTTGTTTGAGCAAATAACCCAACACTTATAAAGAGAAGTAGGATGAGTGTAGAGATTTTCATGTGATTAAAAAGTTTGTTCTTAAGGTAGAAGATGAACTCGCATGATTTTGATTATTCACTTTTGCGTGATACGCTTATTGGCGGACTCATGTTTGTTTCAAAACGTGCAATTTAATTTTTAGGTGAATTTAGCTAAATACGGTTGTAAATTACAGGCGAAAAAGAAAATTGTTCAAAAATTAATTTCTCGAGATCATCAGTTTTTTTACCGTTCGTTTATCGTCGGTGGTTAAGATCTGAATCAGGTAAATTCCGTTAGGAACATCGTTAAGTTGTAGCTGTATTTTTGAAACAGGAAATTTGTACTCTTTAAAATAAACCTGTTTCCCTGTTATATTGGTGAGACGGATTTCGCTGATTTCCTTTAACGAATAATCAATGGTGACTTTATTGTCTTTACAAGGGTTCGGGTAAATCTTTACCTCGTTTTTTGTTTCTTCTTCATTTTGGAATGAAGAGAACCCGGTGTCTTGAGCAAAAGACGCCGAAGCAATAAATACTGTAAATACGACAAGTATAATATATTTCATGGCAGCACTGTTTAATTGTTTCCTGAGTATACGCAGCAAATAACATGCCTGTATAACGTATAATGACAGGAAAAGATTAAAACAGTTGCAAAGCGGCCTCCAAATCTTCGGGAGTATCAATACCCATGGTAGCTGAAGTGGTTTCTGCGGTTTTTATTTTGTAGCCATTTTCGAGCCAGCGCAGCTGTTCCAGCGATTCGGCCATCTCCAGTTCCCCTTGTTCCAACTGAGTTATTTTTTGTAAAACGTCGGCCTTAAAAGCATACATACCGATGTGGCTCCAGAATGTATGTTTTTTTACCCAGTTTTTGTTTTCTTCTCCACGGAAATACGGAATAGGAGAGCGGCTGAAATACAAGGCAAAATCATTTTTGTTGAGCACCACTTTTGGGCGGTTCGGATTAAAAAGTTCCTCTTCCGAATCGACTTTTTTTACCAGTGTGGCAATTTCTGTTTCGCTTTCAAAACACGATTTGATCAACTCAATTTGTTCCGGTTTTACAAAAGGTTCGTCTCCCTGAATATTTACAACAATATCAACAGGGCGGTTTTTAGCAATTTTTAAGGCTGCCTCGGCACAACGGTCGGTACCACTTTGGTGGGTAGGAAGTGTTTTTACTACTTCGCCGCCAAAAGCTTTTACTGCATCGAAAATACGATCGTCGTCGGTGGCAACACAAACATACGGAAGGGCTTTTGATGCATTTTCGTACACCCACTGAATCATAGGTTTGTCCTTTATTTTAGCCAGTGGCTTTCCCGGGAATCGTGATGATTGATAACGTGCTGGTATAATTCCAATGAAGTTCATTCTTCTCTTTTTAAATTCGTTTACAGTCTGTTTTGCGAACAATTTGTCAGAAATATTTATCGACGCATCAAAGATAATAATCGCTTAAGATATAACCTGCATTGCGCAGAAAATATGTTGGAACGGGTTTTGCAAAACACTACCGGATATAGAAAAAACCTAAAAAAACTTAATTGTGACTGACTTTCTGTCATTGCCATCGAAAAATTGTAAATTTGCAAGTTGTTGACTAAATACAATATGGATATACAAGCAGTAAAACAAAGATTTGGAATAATAGGAAACACCGCCGGAATAAACCGGGCCATTGAAGTTGCCGTTCAGGTGGCGCCAACGGATTTGTCGGTTTTGGTAACCGGAGAAAGTGGTGTTGGTAAAGAAATATTCCCACAAATAATACATCAGTTCTCGAGCCGGAAACATGGTAAGTACATTGCCGTAAACTGTGGGGCAATTCCTGAAGGAACCATCGACTCGGAGTTGTTCGGACACGAAAAAGGAGCATTTACCGGAGCACTTGCCGACCGGAAGGGATACTTTCAGGAAGCCGATGGAGGAACCATATTTTTGGATGAAATTGGTGAACTTCCTTTATCAACCCAGGTACGTTTGCTGCGTGTATTGGAAACGGGAGAGTTTATGAAGGTTGGTTCGTCGCAGGTAATAAAAACCAATGTACGGGTAATTGCTGCAACCAACGTTAATATTCCGAAAGCAATTGAGGAAGGAAAATTCCGCGAGGATTTGTATTATCGTTTAAATACGGTGCCGATTTCAATTCCGCCGTTGCGCGAACGCCCCGACGATGTAATTTTGTTGTTTCGAAAATTTGCGCGCGATTTTGCCGAAAAATACCGGATGCCACCCGTGCGTTTAGAAGAAGATGCCCGAACTGTTTTGGTAAGTTTTCGCTGGCCCGGAAACATCCGCCAGTTAAAAAACATTACCGAGCAGATTTCGATAATTGAACAGGAACGCGATATCTCGGCCGAATCTTTACGCACGTATTTGCCTGTTAGCGGAGGGGCTAATTTGCCGGCTTTACTGGCGCGCGAAGAAGACAATAAATCGTTTGCCAACGAGCGCGAAATACTGTACAAAGTTCTTTTTGATATGAAGAGCGATATGAACGACCTGAAAAAGCTGGTGCTCGATTTAATGGAAAACCGCGATGCCCCAATTTCAGGCGACCAGGCGCAGATTATCAGAAATTTGTACAATACCAATGATGGTAATTTTGTGGCAAAAGAACAGGTTTCAAATCCAATTCATATTACCTCGGTTGATAAAGATAATATTCAGGATACGGAGGAATTTGTGGAAGAATCGCTTTCTTTGGCCGATAAAGAAATTGAGTTGATTCAGAAAGCACTGGAGAAACACCGCGGTAAAAGAAAATATGCTGCTCAGGAATTGGGAATTTCGGAGCGGACATTATACCGTAAAATAAAGGAATACGATATTAAGGGATAAAATATGTTGAGAAAGCTATTGTTTGTTGCCGTTTTGGCGGGATTGGTTGGCATTTTAGCGCCATCGTGTACAGTCAATTATACATTTACCGGAGCTAACTTGTCGCCCAAGGTAAAAACGTTTACTGTGTATTATTTTCCCAATCGGGCACGTTTAATCAATCCGACGTTAAGCCAGAGTTTTACCGAAGAATTGCGTGAAAAGTTAACACGTCAAACATCGTTAAACGAGCTGTCGGAAAGCGGCGACCTTGAATTTGAAGGACAAATTACGGGGTACGAATTCCGCCCGATGTCGATTCAAAAAGAGGACGAGTCGGCCCAAACACGACTTACGATTACAATTAATCTGAAGTACACCAACAACCAGGTTTCCGAAGAAAATTTCGAAAAATCATTCTCTGCTTACGAAGACTTTGACAGTAACCTGTCAATCAGTTCGGTGGAAGAAGAATTGAGTGCTGAAATAATTAAAAAACTTACCGAGGATATTTTTAACGCAACCATTGCAAACTGGTAGTATGGAAAGGGAACAGTTTCTGACCTATATAAATAAATCGAAATCGCTGAATGGGGAGACCTTGGCTGAGGTGGAAAAACTCACTTCCGATTTTCCTTGGTTTTCAGGCGGATGGCTGCTGTATTTAAAGAACCTGAAAAATCTGGGGCATCCTGATTATGATGCTGTTTTAAAGAAGGTGGCAGTAATGGTTCCGGACAGAAAAGTGCTGTTTAAATTTTTAAATGATGAATTGCCTAAAAAACAGGTGGCAAGTTCAAAAGACAACACTTCGCCGACGTATCGTTTGGAAGGAGATGTTGAATTGCAGTCGGAAATTTCGTTGATCGATAAATTTCTGTCGACCGATAGTGAACGATTGCGGACTATAAAGCATAATCCGGATACTAATGGAAACGGGAGCGAAAGGGCGCTTGTAGAACAATCGGTAAAGGAAGATGAAGAGCTGGTTACTGAAACTTTGGCATTGATTTATTTTCAGCAAAAGAACTTTGATAAAGCTTTGGATGCCTATAAAAAATTAAGTTTGAAATATCCGGAAAAAAGTGTTTACTTTGCAGGCCGTATTGAAGAAATTGAATTGTTAAAGAATAATAATTAGAAAAGATGTATACTTTAATCACCGTTTTACTATTTATCGTTTGTATCCTTTTGGTACTGATTGTACTGGTACAAAACTCTAAAGGAGGAGGTCTGGCAAGTAATTTCCAGTCTTCAGGACAGGTTATGGGCGTGAGAAAAACAACCGATTTCCTTGAAAAAGGAACCTGGTTTTTGGCAGGAGCTTTATTATTCCTTTCTGTTATAGGAGCGGGTTTTATTCCTCGTGAGCAGGCAGAAACAGAAGGAAGTCGTGTGCAGGATCAAATTGAAACAGCTGTTGATCCTACTCAGGTACCAACGTTCCCAACAACTACTCCGGCTGCAACGGAAGAAACTCCGGCTGCCGACGATGAAGGTGGTGAAAATTAGGATTCAAAGAAAATGATATATAAAAAGCCGTTCGATTTCGAGCGGCTTTTTTTATTGATGTCGTTCTTCGCTTTTATTTGCAATTTATTCAGATGGGAGCGGGCTGGTTACTTTTCCTGTAATATCATCAATAATAAGGATGATGTATTTCTCTTTTCTAAAATAGAAATGCCGGGTTGAAAACTGCAGGTCTTTCATTTCGCGTTCGCCATGCTTGTTAAAAAACGGGCGCCTGATGTGCTGCTTGTAAACAGTAGTATTATTGAGGTATGAATCGAAAGCTGCCAGCCGTAACTCGCAGGTGCAACATTTGGTGGTTTTTCCACAATCTTTTGCTTCTTCAATTTGGTAGGCACATCCAATTGCTTCGCCACAAAGCATATATAAAAGATCTTCGTCAGTTTTGTTCGAAAAGATCGTCTTAATCGCGTTATTAAACGCTTGCAGTCTCATGTCTTTGTCGAGTAGTAACACACAGCTGGTAATATTGTCTAAAACCAGATTCATAAACTCACCCGATTCGGCAAGCATGTCGAAGCTGTGATTGGCCATGGTTTTTTTTGATTGCATAGTAATGCTGTTTGGTGTATTGGTGATAAATGTACAAAAAAGATATTGAAAATCAATAAGTAAGATTGGTTTTGATAACTGGCTGATTATCGTTTTTAAGACACAAAAAAAAGGGAATAGCTGAACACTCTTTTTGTTTGGTTGAATGCTCAGTTGCTTTTCTGTCAGGATGTTTCTTATTCTTCGGTTCTCTATAAAGTAAATCGTGGTGAATTGTATTCGCTCTCGATAATTAGAGGAATGGTAAATTGTGCATCGCTTGAAAGTTTAAAGTTTGCCAGTCCGTTAATTTCAATTGAAATAAAATAGCGTGGATTTTCGTTCAGCCGGTTGATGAGCGGAGCCAGAACATCATCTAAAACCAACGAGTGGGTTGCGCTGTTTAAAAAACTGCCATCCTGCAACAAATTTACCGAATGGATTTGCTGGTAATCGTCGTCGCCCTGTGTTTTGTATGCGATTACAAGCTGGAGCTTTTCAATTGTTTCGCTGTTTTGCAGGGCCTCAAACGAAATGGTAGAACCCGCTCCCGGAATGATCTGAACAACATCGCCCGGACATTTCTTGAGTTCATCGCTGTATCCCAGACAGAAAATTCCTACACCATCAAAATGATAGGTTTCCGGAGATTCGCTGAGATCGACTAAATAGGATTTTGTAGGAATGTCGATGATTAGTTTGGTTTCGGTTGTGTAGTCGGTGTCTGCATCGTTACAGGCAAACAGAGGTAGTAAGAGTACCCCCAACAAAATTAAATTTTTGAGTTTCATGGCTTCCCGTTTTAAGTGTTATAGCACCAAGGTACTTTGGCTCTGTTTTCTGACTTTAATAATTACGAATAAAGTTAGGTAATAGTTGCGAAAAGAAAAAAATAAAAGACAATTAAGTATTAATAAAGTTTGAAATATGATGTGCTTTATTGTGCTGTCACCATGGCAGATATTCTGACATCTGTGTAAGGCGTTGAAAAACAGGGTGAAGCATGGGGTGAAATGGGTGGGTTATGGGTTTCTGATGTAATTTTGTCCTTAATTTGAAGGGCTTTAATGCGTTTTGGCGATTGGCATAGAATATGATACTGGAAGTGCGTTAAAATGAAAAAAATATTTAATCATAAAAACTAAAACAAAATGGCAGATTTAAAAGGTAAAATTCTTGCTGGCAAGATCCTGGTTCAGCCGCAGGAAGCAGAAGAAAAAACAGTGAGTGGAATCATTATTCCTGATTCAGCAAAAGAAAAACCACAGGTAGGTACTATCGTATTGGTAGGTGCTGATAAAAAAGATGAGCCAATGGAATTAAAAGTTGGTGATATTGTTTTTTACGGTAAATACTCGGGTACTGAGTTGAACATTGATGGAGTAGATTATTTATTGATGTCGCAATCTGACGTTTTATACATTAACTAATTTCAAAAAGTAAAAAATCAGAAAAGATGGCTAAAGAAATTAAATTCGATATTGAAGCACGCGATTTGCTTAAAAGTGGTGTTGACCAACTGGCTAATGCCGTAAAAGTTACTTTAGGACCAAAAGGTCGTAACGTAGTTATCGAGAAAAAATTTGGTGCACCACAAATTACTAAAGACGGTGTTACTGTTGCAAAAGAAATTGAGTTAAGCGACGCATACGAAAATATGGGTGCTCAAATGGTAAAAGAAGTAGCTTCAAAAACCGGAGACGACGCTGGTGATGGTACTACAACTGCAACTGTTTTGGCGCAATCAATCGTTAACGTTGGTTTGAAAAACGTTACTGCAGGTGCAAATCCAATGGATTTGAAACGTGGTATCGACAAAGCTGTTGAAGCAGTTGTGGCAAGCATTAAAGAGCAAGCTCAAACAATTGGCGACGACTACGCAAAAATTGAGTCGGTTGCTAAAATCTCTGCCAACAACGATGCAGTTATCGGATCGTTGATTGCTGAGGCAATGAAAAAAGTACACAAAGAAGGTGTTATCACCATCGAAGAAGCAAAAGGTACTGATACTTACGTTGACGTAGTTGAAGGTATGCAATTCGACCGTGGTTACCTTTCTCCATATTTTGTAACCGATGCAGAAAAAATGGTTGCAGAACTGGATAATCCTTTCATCCTGATCCACGACAAAAAGATCAGCACAATGAAAGATCTTCTTCCTGTTTTGGAAGCTACAGCTCAAACAGGTCGTCCGTTGATGATCATTTCTGAGGATGTTGATGGCGAAGCATTGGCAACTTTGGTTGTTAACCGTTTACGTGGTTCGTTAAAAGTGTGTGCTGTTAAAGCTCCTGGTTTTGGCGATCGCAGAAAAGAGATGTTGGAAGACATTGCAATCCTGACTGGTGGTACTGTTATTACCGAAGAAAAAGGTATGAAACTGGAGCAGGCTACAATTGATATGTTGGGTCAGTGCGAAAAAATTACTGTTGACAAAGAAAATACAACTGTTGTTAATGGTGCCGGTGCACAAGAAGCTATTGCTGCTCGTGTTAACCAAATCAAAACTCAGATGGAAACTACAACTTCAGATTACGACAAAGAAAAACTGCAGGAGCGTTTGGCTAAATTGGCCGGTGGTGTTGCTGTTATCTATGTTGGTGCTGCTTCAGAGGTAGAAATGAAAGAGAAAAAAGACCGTGTTGACGATGCATTGCACGCAACCCGCGCTGCTGTTGAAGAAGGAATTGTTCCTGGTGGTGGTGTTGCTTTGGTACGTGCTATTGCTGCATTGGAAGACCTGAAAGGCGAAAACGAAGACGAAACAACAGGTGTTGAAATCGTTAAACGTGCTATCGAGGAGCCATTGCGTCAGATTGTAGCTAACGCTGGTAAAGAAGGTGCTGTTGTTGTTCAAAACGTAAAAGACGGTGAAGGCGATTATGGTTACAATGCTCGCACTGATGAGTATCAGAAACTTTACGAAGCCGGCGTTATCGACCCTGCAAAAGTAACTCGTGTTGCACTTGAAAACGCTGCTTCAATTGCCGGTATGTTCTTAACTACTGAAACAGTAATTGTTGAAGTTAAAGAAGATGCTCCTGCAATGCCAATGGGTGGTCCAGGTATGGGCGGCATGGGCGGTATGATGTAAAAATCAGCTCACAAAAATACAGAAAGCTCTTCCCGTTTGGGTGGGGCTTTTTTTGTGCTCTATAGACTACGGTTTCATTCTACCCCAATTAGCTTCCGTGATAACTTTTGTTTGTTGAATGAAACTGGGCTAAGTTTTTTGATACTTTGATAGAAAAATCAGGTTTAAAATAACAAGCACTAAAGTTTATGAATTGCAACAGTTATGAATTTAAACTTTGTCTGCAGAAATGCTTACAAATGCCTGTTTTTGAGGTGTTTCGGGGAATGATGTCGGGAATGCTGATTTCCGTCACACAGTGTTTTTTAACATCTTTTTGATTAGGGGTAATAGTCAGATATACAGAGAGATATGTGTTTTGGTAAATCTTCGGAAAAGCTTGTTATTTATTTTTTTACTTCTCTACCTTTGCCAAACAATCATTATTTGATTGCAAAAGTGCATAAATGAATATGATTTTTAATGGGGCAGCCGTGTATTGGTTGTCTTCTAATTTTTAACCTTATGAAAACAGATATAAATGAATTCATCGCAAATCTGGAGCACAGAACTCCGGGCGAAAATGAATTTCACCAGGCGGTAGAAGAAGTAATTGGTTCGGTTTGGGATTTTTACGAAAAGAACCCACGCTACCAGCGCGCTAAAATTCTGGAACGCATGGTTGAACCCGAGCGGGTAATTATGTTTCGTGTACCTTGGGTCGACGACCGTGGCGAAGTGCAAATAAACCGTGGTTACCGTGTTGAGTTTAACTCGGCATTGGGACCGTATAAGGGAGGTTTGCGGTTTCATGCCAGTGTAACCTTGAGTATTTTGAAGTTTTTAGGATTTGAACAAACATTTAAAAATAGCCTTACAACTTTGCCAATGGGTGGAGGAAAAGGTGGATCAGACTTTAGCCCGAAAGGAAAAAGCGATGGCGAAATTATGCGGTTTTGCCAGAGTTTTATGACCGAACTGTATCGCCATATCGGGCCACATACCGATGTTCCTGCCGGTGATATTGGTGTTGGCGGACGTGAGATTGGTTACTTGTTTGGACAATATAAACGAATTAAAAACGAATTTACAGGTGTATTAACCGGAAAAGGTTTGGCCTGGGGCGGAAGTTTAATTCGTCCGGAAGCGACAGGTTTTGGTGCAGTATATTTTGCACAACACATGTTGCACCGTATTGGAAAAGACATTGAAGGCCAAACAATCTCAGTGTCGGGATTTGGAAATGTTGCCTGGGGAGCCATCTCTAAAATTAACGAGCTTGGAGGAAAGGTGGTTACTATTTCGGGGCCTGATGGCTACATTTACGATAAAAATGGAATTACCGGTGATAAAGTGGAGTATCTGCTAGAGTTGCGCGCCACCAATAATGACATTGTTTCGCCATATGCCGACGAATTCGGTGCCGTGTTCGTTGCCGGTAAGCGCCCTTGGGAAGTACCGGTTGATTTGGCAATGCCTTGTGCCACCGAAAACGAAGTTGGTTTGGAAGATGCAAAAGAATTGGCTAAAAATGGGTGTAAACTGTTGGCCGAAGCATCAAATATGGGATGTACTGCCGATGCGGTCGACTTTTTAAGCGAGGCAATGGATTATGCTCCTGGCAAAGCAGTAAATGCCGGCGGTGTTGCTGTTTCCGGACTCGAAATGTCACAAAACAGTATGCGAATTAACTGGCCACGCGAAGAAGTGGACGAACGTTTAAAGGGAATTATGAAAGCGATTCACGAAACGTGCGTAAGTTATGGCACAAAAGGAAATAAAGTTGACTATGTAAAAGGAGCCAATGTCGGCGGCTTTGTAAAAGTAGCCGAAGCCATGCTGGCACAGGGAGTTGTGTAGTCCGGTTAAGAAATACTTAATATTGATAAGATAAAAACATCCGTCCGGATTTCGGGCGGATGTTTTATTTTATACGCAGTTCAGCGATGTGGCAATCCCGGAAAGTGAAAATTTAATTTTTAGGTAAAGTTAAAAAGAGGGTAAGGAACAAACACTTTTTTACTTTTGTCGGCAATTAAGGTTAAAATATCTGGTTTCACAGAATATTAAAAGTATAAATAAAGGATAGATAGGAGAACTGGCAACAGTTAGCTTAAGGTAAACGTACCTAGATGTTAATAGATACACATTCGCATATATATTCAGAGGATTTTATTCACGATCGCGACGAAGCATTAAAGCGGGCCGATGAGAGTGGAATCAAAAAGATTATTCTGCCGAACATTGATTCCGGCTCGATAAAACATATGCTCGATCTGGCCGGGGCTTATCCAAATTTATGTTTCCCGCTTATTGGGTTGCATCCAACCTCGGTAGAAGAAGACTACGAAGAGGAGTTGGAAGCCATTGAATACTGGTTGCAACGACGCAAATTTTATGGTATTGGCGAGATAGGTATTGATTTGTATTGGGAAAGCAAATATGAACAGGAACAAAAAGAGGCTTTCCGGTATCAGATACGTTTGGCAAAAAAGTTAAACCTGCCCATTGTTGTGCATGTTCGAAAGTCATTCGATCAAACCTACGAAATTGTAAAAGAAGAGCAAGACGGAACATTGCGCGGAATTTTTCATTGTTTTAGCGGAACGGTGGAGGAAGCGCAAAAAATAACAGAACTGGGATTTTTGCTCGGAATTGGTGGAGTTGTTACTTTTAAAAACAGCAACCTCGGTGAAGTAATCAAAGAAATCGACCCGCATCACCTGGTCCTCGAAACCGATTCACCTTATCTGGCACCGGTTCCAAAAAGAGGTAAACGCAACGAGAGTTCCTATCTTATTCATGTAGCCCAGAAAGTTGCTGATGTATACCGCTTACCGCTAACTCGTCTTGCCGAAATTACCACAACCAATGCCCGTAATTTATTCGGAATTTGATAACTTGCAGTCCTAATTAAAAACTGCAATGACCGCAAGAGCTGCCAAAAAGACTTCTATATTAATAATATATACCGGAGGTACCATTGGTATGGTTCAGGATGCCAAAAATGGTGCCTTGAAACCGGTGAAGTTTGATAAAATCCAGGAGGTGGTTCCTGAGTTGAAGAAGTTTGATTTCATAATAAAGACCATCACTTTTAATCCGGCTCTCGATTCTTCTAATATGAATCCGATTTCGTGGATTAAAATTGCCAAAACTATCGAGCGGCATTATAATGCATACGATGGTTTTGTTGTTCTTCACGGAACCGACACGATGGCTTATACTGCTTCGGCCTTAAGTTATATGTTCGAGAATCTGGATAAACCAATCATTTTTACCGGCTCGCAACTGCCCATTGGTGTAATCCGTACCGATGGAAAGGAAAACCTGATAACTGCAGTTGAAATTGCAGCCGAAAAAGTTCAGGGAGAATGCCTGGTACCTGAAGTGTGTATTTATTTTGATTTTAAATTGTACCGCGGAAACCGCACCTTAAAACGCGATGCCGAATTGTTTAGTGCGTTTCGTTCGGTGAATTATCCGGCATTGGCTGTGGCCGGTATCGACATAAAATATAGTATCGAGTTTATTCATTATCCTGAAAATAAAGGGATTTTAAAGGTAAACACCGATTTTGATGACAATGTGGTTATCCTGAAAATATTTCCGGGGATTAACCAGAACGTTTTTAACTCGGTGCTGAATACTCCCGGGTTAAAAGGTGTTGTGCTCGAGACCTTTGGCTCCGGCAATGTGCCTACATCGCGCTGGTTGATTAACGCAATTAAAAGGGCCATTAAAAGGGGCATTGTGGTATTGAATGTTACGCAGTGCCAGGGAGGTAAAGTGGTAATGGGGCAGTATCAAACAAGTGTTGAGTTACTAAATGCAGGGGTAGTTTCGGCAAAAGATATGACTACTGAAGCGGCAGTTACCAAGCTGATGTTTTTGCTCGGGCAAGGCCTTAAACCTGAAGAAATCAAAATGTATCTCAATAAAAGTCTGCGCGGGGAAATTAGTGAATAGCAAAGTTTTTTTTTCACAATTTTTTATTAATTTGCAGCCCTCATTTTTGGGAGGCCGCGCTAATGAAAACTGGAGAGGTGCAGGAGTGGCTGAACTGGCACGCCTGGAAAGCGTGTGTACCCCGAAAGGGTACCGAGGGTTCGAATCCCTCTCTCTCCGCAAAAATGGGACGTTCATTAAAAATGGAAACAAGCTTTTGAATAGAGGCATGTTTTTTGTGGGACAATGGATTAATATTTTAAAAATCAATACAAAAACAAATTCAAAGAGATTATTAATTAAAAATTCAAATCAATTATGAAAAGACTATTCGCGTTAATAGCCGTATTTGGGATGCTGTTTTTTATGGCATCGAATGTAGCGCTTGCTCAGGAGGAAGAAGCAGCTGCCACAGAAACTGCTACTGAACAAGTAGAGCAAACATCTGCTGCAATAGCTGAAGAAGATGCTGCAGCCGCTGCAGAAGAAGGAAAATCACTTCACAGTCAGATGAAACAAAAATTTATTGAAGGTGATCCTGCTTTCATGAGCTTCGTATTGGTAGCCCTTATTTTAGGTCTTGCCTTTGCAATTGAAAGAGTTCTTTACCTTAACCTTGCAACCAGTAATACTAAAAAACTGTTGGCTAGTGTTGAAGAAGCATTAGAAAGTGGTGGTGTAGAGGCTGCAAAAGAAGTATGTCGTACTACTCGCGGACCGGTAGCCAGTATTTTCTACCAAGGTCTTGATCGTTTCGATCATGGTATCGATGTAGTTGAAAAAACAGTTATTTCTTACGGTGGTGTTCAAGCCGGTCTTTTGGAAAAAGGATTAAGCTGGATCGCACTTTTCATCGCTTTGGCTCCTATGTTAGGTTTCATGGGTACAGTAATCGGTATGATTGGCGCTTTCGATGCTATCGAGGTAGCTGGTGACATTAGCCCATCTCTTGTGGCTGGTGGTATTAAAGTAGCTTTGATTACAACTGTATCAGGTCTTGTGGTTGCTATTATTCTTCAGATTTTCTACAACTACTGTGTAGCTAAAATCGATAGCATCATTAACAACATGGAAGATGCTTCTATCTCGTTGTTAGACTTGTTGGTAAAACATAACATGCAAAAATAAGGAGTAGAGAAATGGGTAAAACAGCAAAAATAGTAACTATCATACTATGGGCTCTTATCATTGTTTCTACCATTCTTCTTGTGTCGTTATTTGTAAACATAAGTGATGTAGATACAGACCCTACTATGGGGCGTTGGATTAATTCCAACTTGGTATGGAGCTACATACTTGTAGCTGTTGGTGCCGGTGTTGCAGTTCTTTCAGGACTGTTCCACATGTTCACCGACAAAAAAGCTGCAAAATCAGGGCTTATTTCCCTGGGATTCATGGCAGTGGTGGTTGTCGTAGCCTACTTATTGGCTTCTCCTGAAATTCCACAATTTATAGGAGTTGACAAATTTTTGGCAGACGGAACCTTAAATGAGAAAGTAGCAAAATTGACAGACACCGGGCTGTATGCAACTTATATCCTTTTAGGATTGGCAGTATTGTCGGTTGCATCATCAGCAGTAATGCGTTTGTTTAGATAAGTTTAATCGTGGTAATTAAAACAGGAAAAAGTTATGGCTAAGAAAATACCTGAAATACCGGCAGCATCGTTAGCAGATATTGCATTTATGTTGCTGATCTTCTTCCTGGTAACAACCACGATGGACGTTGACAGCGGTCTTCGAAGAAAACTTCCGCAATGGGTTGATCCTGACGAATTAAAGGATCAGAATAACGAAATCAACGAAAGAAATATCTTCGTTGTGCTTGTTAACAAAAATAACGACCTATTGGTAGAAGGAGACTACGAACAAATTGAGAACTTGCGTGAAAGGGCAAAAGAATTTATGGCGAACCCATATAATGCTGAAAACTTGCCTGAGAAAGAACCAGTGGAGGTACCATACTTCGGACAAGTTATGGTAACCAAAGGGGTAATTTCGCTACGAAACGACTTGGATACTCAATATGGAACCTATCTCGCTGTTCAAAACGAACTGGTTGCTGCCATTAATGAATTAAGAGACGAGTTGGCTAAACAACAGTTTGGTAAAGCATACGAAGATCTTGAAGATGACAAACAAGATGCCATCAGAAAGATTTATCCGCAGAAAATCTCGGAAGCTGAACCAAAAGGTAAAATTTAAAAGAATAGATTATGAGCAAGTTTAGAAAAGATGATGGTAAGGAATTACCTCCTATTTCAACGGCCTCGTTGCCTGACATTGTGTTCATGCTTCTGTTCTTCTTTATGGTTAGTACAACAATGCGTGAGGTAACACTAAAGGTTAAAATGCGTATTCCGGAAGCTACAGAATTGAGCAAACTGGAAAAGAAATCTTTAGTAAGTTACATTTATATTGGTGAACCACTACCTACGTATCAAAAAACGTTTGGTAAGGCACCACGTATTCAGTTGAACGATCAATTCGCAACAGTAGATGAAGTACAAGATTTCGTTATTGCTGAGCGCGAAGCCAGAGATGAGGCTGAACAACCATTTATGGTTACTTCGTTGAAAATTGATGAGAATACAAGAATGAGTATTGTAGGTGATGTAAAGCAAGAGCTGCGTAAATCGGCTGCACTGAACATCAACTACTCGTCAAGAAAAAAAGCTGAAAGATAATTCATTGAATTAGATACAAAAAAAGGGAAGCAAACGCTTCCCTTTTTTTGTTGCCGTTTTTTTGATTCGAAAATGGCGAACAACACCTGGCAGGTCATACGGTTTTTTAGACCCACAATTTTTATCATCTGATGCTACAATAATAATCACAAGTGTTTAAATTAGAAAAGACAATTTGTAACTTAAAAAATAATATTTCGCCGAATTTCTGATTAAGAATTACAGCGATTAATTAATTTTGATTTTCCTGTTTTACGTCTTAAAAACAAAATAGAAGTGCCGATCCGGAAAACACGAAAAGCCTTGCACCAAAACAAGTATAACCGAACATAAACGATTAAAAAAACACAATGAGAGTAGCTGTTGCACAAATTGAGGCCGTAAAAGGCAACATTGAAAAAAATGTTGAGACTCATCTTAAGTGGATAAAACAGGCCATTCGAAATGAAGCCGACATGGTGGTATTTCCTGAATTATCGTTAACCGGCTACGAAAGGGAGCTGGCCGGGGAGTTGGCTACCAACCAGGATGACAAAAGACTGGATGAAATGCAACGATTAAGTGATGAGAGCTGCATTACCATCGGAGTTGGATTACCAACACGAAAATCGGACAATGTATTTATCAGCATGATTATTTTTCAGCCTCATACCGATCGAATAACCTATTCGAAACTATATTTGTACCCTCCGGAAGAACCGTTTTTTACCGCAGCCAAAAATCCAATGGTACTTAACCTTGAAACAGAAGTAGTGTCGCCCGCCATTTGCTACGAAGCCTCAAATGACGCACACTGGGAGTATGCCAGCCAGAATAATGCAACAATTTATATTGCAAGCGTTTTAAGTTCGGTTGCAGGAATTGAGGCAGAAATTAAAAAACTTTCAGGCATGGCAAAAACCAAAAATCTGGTAACACTTATGTCCAATTATGTGGGGCGTTCAGGAGGTTACGAATGCGCCGGAAGATCATCGGTATGGAGTGAAAAAGGGGAGCTGATGGGGCAACTTGACGCAAAAACTGAAGGCTTGCTATTATTCGATACAGAAACAAAAAAAATTAAAACTGTCATTGACGGCGAGGCATAACAGGCAAATTAAAAATCGAAACTATGAACAAACTTTTAGACAACTACGAGCTTAGTAATAAAGCAGCCGGGCTTTTCTGGCAGGATTATAATTGTGCGCAATCTGTCCTGATCGCTTATTCCGTTGTATTACAAGTAGATAGAGAAGTCGCAATTAATCTATCGTGTGGATTTGGTGGCGGCATGGGCCGGCTGCAGGAAACTTGTGGAGCCGTATCAGCAGCCTATATGATTTTTGGTTTGGTTAACGCCAATTCGAAAGATAACCCGGAAAGAGTGGAAAAGACCTATGGTATGGTTCAATCGTTTCATAATCGGTTTACGCAGCAGAAAGGAACAACGGTTTGCAAGGCATTAATCAATTGCGACTTAAACACCGACGAAGGCCAGAATTATTTCAGAACCAATAACCTGAAAAAGGAAGTATGTGAAGGTTGTATCCGCGATTCAGTAAAGCTGATAAATGAAATAATCGCAGAAACCAACGGGGAATGATTTTCAATGGTGCCGGGTCAATTCATTTCATGAGATGCTCCCGATTTTCTTTATTGTGGCTTTTGTTGCCCTTTAAGAAAGGTGATAATACCCCCGGCGGATGCCATAACAAAAAAGTACTCGGCAATAACTCCAATATAGAAAAATGGTGATTCTTCACCTCCTGTATTACCCGAGTGTATTTTGTGTATAACTAAGCCGGCGATGGCTACAGTAAGCGAGATGGCTGCAATTGCCAACAGCCCTTTTAACCTTTTCTGAAGTTTTTCAGCACGCGTGGCTTCAATTTCTTGCGAGAAAAACGATTGCTTTTTACGCGTTGTTATTCCCAAATAAATCCAAAAAGCCACCGAAAGAATTATCCCCCATGGAAAGGCAAAAAGAATCATCATAACTACGCCTACACCAACAACAAATCCATACAACAACATTTTATCGGGAGTTACGATTTCTGAAATATTTTTATGTTTTAATGAAGCCGCAATAAATGTAAGTATGGCGGCTGTTATGTCGCAGGCTATACTTACGAATATTAGAATGGAAATGTAAAGAACATCGGTATTGTGTAGGTATGCAAATGCACCATCGGTATCTATTAAGCCTAAAATAAGCAGAAGTACCCCGATTACGATGTAGTTGCCAATACGAATGTTGAAGTTTTGCCTGATTCTTTTTATTATGCGCAAATAGCCAAACAAGAGTACCAACCGAAAACCAATGGCCAGTGATATTCCTATTAAAGCTCCTGTGTTATTTTCATCGGGTAGAGTTTTGGTATACACTCCGGGCGTAACGATGAGTAAAAAAAGGATTGACAGTAACAATATACCGACTGCAATAACCAAAAGCCTGATATCTTCCTGCATTGTTTTCATAATAACTTGTTTGTTTTGCTACTCTTGCCGTTGTTCAAAATATAATCGTATCTTTTTTTACATAAATATTATGAAAAAGGTTACGGGATTTCGTCTGTTGAAACCGCTTCAGATTCCGGAAGAATTTTACGGTTTCGGATTCTAAAACCAGGCGAATAAGTTGTTGAACTTACGGAGTACAAAAATTAAATCAAGGAAAATAAATTAGCAAAGAAGAGGTGTGTAGAGCGTATTATTAAATAAGCGAAATGCGTACTTTTTTATTTTTCAATTTAGTGTTACTGACTTCTGCAATTACTGACTCAACCTTATCCGATCGAACGGCTACAAAAGCGCAGTCGTGTTTTAATTCGATCACGCCCAATTCATCTTTACCGAGTTTGCCCTGTTTAAAAAATAATCCGGCAATATCGCCTTTCGAGATTTTATCTTTTCGACCACCCGAAACAAAAAGTGTATCCCATCCTGATGTGGTAGGGAGAGCTGCCTCTGTAAGTTCTTCAATTTCGGTAGGTTGAATAAATTCTGGATAATCTTCACCTTCCCATTTAAGTATATATGCGGTTCCTTCACTGTGCATTCGTGCCGTTCGCCCGTTGCGGTGTGTAAACTCCTGAAAACGTAAGGGGAGATGGTAGTGCAGAATAAATTTTAACTCCGGAATATCTAATCCACGTGCTGCCAGATCGGTTGCAACAATTAAACGGTATGTCCCGTTTCTGAATTTAATCAGTACCCGCTCGCGGTCGGTTTGTTCCATTCCGCCGTAAAAAGTACCGTGGCTAATCCCGTTTTCAGTAAGATATGTACTAACCCGGTCAATCGATTCTTTAAAATTGCAAAAGATAATCCCGGGTTGGTTGCCTAAATGGCGCAGTGCTTTTACCAGTGTTTCCAATTTATCTTTTTCGGGCGAAACAATTGTTTTTATCTCCAGCTCAGGAATCTCATCCTTAAGGAAATTAACGCTTAGCGGATTTTTAAACGCCAGAAAATCGGGGATGCGCACACGATGAGTCGCCGATGTAAGCACCTTTTTCTCTACTTCGGGAAGGAAAGAAACAATGTCTTGCATGTCTTTTTCAAAACCAATTTCCAGCGATTTATCAAACTCATCAAGCACCAGCGTTTTTATTTTGTGCGTGTAAAACGTTTCACGGCGCATGTGGTCGGCAATTCTACCCGGCGTGCCAATTAAAATGGCCGGTGGCCGGTTTAAATCAATGCGGTCTTTACTAAAATTCCGTCCACCGTAAAAAGCATTGCATTTGTAACCGGTACCCATGTCGCGGGTAACCTGCTCAATTTGTATTGCCAGTTCGCGCGAAGGAACCAAAATGAGCACCTGAACAAATTCGCAATCCGGATCGAGTTCGGCAACAATGGGTAACATAAAGGCCAGCGTTTTTCCTGTACCGGTTGGCGAAAGTAAAATGGTGTTATCGGCTTTATGAATGGCAAGTTTTGCTTCCTCCTGCATCGGATTAAGCTTCTCAATATTTAGCTTGCTGAGAATATTTTTCTGGTTCTTCTTTTTTCCTGACATGGCGCAAAGGTAAGTTTAATTCGTTCAGTTTGATCGAATCGAAACTTAACGGATTATAATTTAACGGTACCAACGCGATTACCTTCTCCTTCTACGCCGGTCCTCTTTGGTAAAATTCCAGGTCAGTTTAGTACCGATCATTTGTGGAGAGCCCGGCACAAAAGTGGGTACACCAAACAGGCTTCCGGTGTTTCCGGCGCTGGTAATAAACCGTTCGTCGAGCACGTTGTTGGCCCAAACCGTTAATCGGATGTTCGGATCGGCCAGTTCAAGCCCGCCGTTAATATTCAGCAATCCATAAGCATCCTGTTCCAGTCCGGGAGTGTTGGCATCCTCAAAATACATGTGCGATTTATACGAATACGTTGGCGTTACAAACAGCTTAATGTTGGGAGTAATGTTCACGCGTGCATTCAACCCTACGGCAAAACTGTGTTCCGGTGCCAGGCTAAACACATTGCCTGAATATAGCTGTGCAGCTCCATCTACATCGGTAGAGTCGAACTCAGTTTTTAACCAGGCGTAATTGGCAAACAGGTCAAGTTGCTCGATTATGGCTACTTGTATATTTGCCTCGGCACCGTATGATGTTGCCTGCCCACCATCTTTAAATAGCAGGTTGTATTCGCCCGATTGACTGTCGGCCACCCACGCGCGGGTTTGAAAATCTTTGTAAAGCGAATAAAAACCTGTTACATCAAAGTACACGCGGTCGTAAAACGCTGCTTTAAAGCCCAGTTCATAATTGTCGAGGATTTCCGGCTCCAGAACTTCCTCTTCTCCTGTTGAGGTAAACTGCAATACGGCAGGCCGGCGTCCGCGCGAGTAGTTGGCATAAATATTTCCGTATTCGTTAAAGCGGTATTTTAACCCTCCGCGCCAGGTATACGAAATTGTATTTTTTTTGATCTCCTTTGAATCATAGGGCAAAAAGAAAACGTTGGGAGCATTACCTGTATACATTCCCAGTGTTGAAGGCGAGCCGCTTACAAAAGAAGATTCACTGTTCAGTTTATAACGGTCGTAAACCATCCGTACTCCTGCCGAAACAAAAATCTTCCGCGAAACCTGGTAGTTGATATCCATAAAACCTTCCACTGCCATGTTGTTGGCCTGGCTGTACATTTCTTCCTGATGATTTGTTGGAAGAGGGATGTAAATCGTTGTGTCCAGATCAGGATCATAATTGGGTATTGCCTGAATTGAAATTGGCTGACCACTGGCATCCACTAATGGCATTGGAGGACTTGCCAGCATTAGATTGGCTAAATGCTGCTCATTGGGCGAGAACCAGTAAGTCTGGTCGGCTTTTTCCCTCCAAAAGCTTCCTCCCAGCGAACCGTTCAAACGGCTGTTCTGCGAGAAGTTTCCACGAATTTCCTGGTAAAATTGTGATGATCCGGCATATTCTGCCATATCGATGGCCGCCGAGGCCGTACCGTCGCCATCCCACCGTGATGTGGCATCTGTTTTTCGATACGAAGTGATACTGGTCCAGTAAGTATGTTCGCTCATGTAAAGGCGGTAGTTCAGTGTTGCATCAAAAATTTCTTTTCCGGTTCCAAGGTTTTTGCCCTGCTCGTGCGATGCTACGCCACTAAAAATGCCAATATCGCCATTTGTATTTGGCAGACCAGCGGGCATAAATGCTATTCCCGGTGTATCGTCTTTCTGGTAATTTACCACCACATCAAAACGATGGTTCCATTGTGGCTTGAAGCGCAAAGAAAAACGTCCGGCAATGGTTTCTTTACCCATCAGGTCGCCGCCAAAAGTATTCTCCACATAACCATCGCGCGTAGTGTAAATTCCTGCAGCACGCATCATCAATTTATTCTCGATTATCGGCGCATTAATCATTCCCCTGTATTCTTGCAGCCCGTAATCTCCCAATCCGGCGGTAATGCTTCCGTAATATTTATTCTCCGGCATTTTGCTAACGTAGTGAACAGCTCCGGCCTGTGCACCACGTCCGAAAAGCGTGTTTTGCGGTCCTTTTAGCACTTCCATACGATCCATATCGTACAGCTCGAGCGAAGCTGAATTGGCCCGGTTTACAGGCACATTATTAAAAAATACCGAAACACGTGGTTGGGCGCTGGGACTAACTTCATCGCTGCTTAGTCCGCGAATGGCAAAAGTGGGGCGGTTGGCGCCCTGCTCGCGTACGTATAATCCCGGAACAAATTCACCCAGTGTGCTTAGCTCGGTGATGTTGGCCTCATTCATCAGTTGGTTGCTTACCGATGAAATGGCTGTTGGAACATCAAGCAATTGTTGCTCACGTTTTTGTGCGCTTACCAGTATCGGTTCCAGATGGATGTCGGCTGTAGGTAGCATTACATTCTTTTCATTCCGGCCTTCCTGTAGAATAATATCAGCAGTATGGGTTTCATAACCGATAAACGAAACCCGGATTCGTGCTCTTCCCGGTTCCAGGTTCGTGATAAAATATTCACCGTCTTCGTTCGTGTTCACTCCTTTATAAGTCCCGTCAATTGTAACCGTGGCACCGGGTAGCAGGTTGTAATCGCTGTCGTATACCGAACCACGTACATAAACAGTTGGCTGTTCACGCGAAACGGCTTCAACATTTCGGTATTTGCGTTTTACCTTATTGCGTTTTTTGCTTTGACCAAAGGAGGTTGAAACAATAAATACCAGGAGAATTATACTGAGAAGAGTCTTCATGTTTCTTTTGTTCTGAGTTTGTTTGAATAAATAACGGAAAATCGGGGGAAATAATATATCGCTGTTATGGAGAATTAACGTTGCACTACAAATAAAAGTTTAATGCTTTGTACTGTAAACCGGCAAATGCAGCCAAATGGCCAGTTCGTCCATCCCTCGTTGCGCGTCTTCGTTTGTTTTACATTTTTTTACAGCAATGGAGGGTCGTTTCTTTTTATTCACAAAATAAACTCTGAACTCTTTCTTGCCGGAAGTTATATTGCGGTTCGATCGGCTGTACAAACTGTATACCTTGTTCATCGATACCAATGTAAGGCCAATGTATTTGCCAACGGGTTCCCATTTCCCGGTTTTTACAAGTCCAAACCACATATTAAAACTTCGGAACAGTTTTTTTTCGGTGTCGATATCAACACCTGAATAAGAGCCAAGAAGAAACCAACCCAAAACAGCGTGAATGCTGAAAATGATCCAGGCTTGCTCGTAAAAGGATATCGCAGCTACAAACACAAAGTAAAAGCCAATAAAACGATACGGGCCTTCAAGTGTTCTTGAGATTTTGTTGGAAACGAGCATGGTTTAAAGGTAGTGAAAATCTTTACAGTGTGATTTTCTGTTTTAACTTTTACTCCAGAACCAGCTTACGTTTTTGAATGTAGAAATGCCACAGAATATAGGTTGCCACCGAGCGGTTGGGCGAAAAACGTTTCATGTACTCAACAATTTCCTCTTTTGTGGCTTCGGGTGCAACAAGCTCCAATTCGTAAACTGCTTTAATGGTTGCCAGGTCTCCGGGAGGAAAAATATCAGAATAATGAAGACTCATCAAAACATACATATCGATGGTCCAGTTACCTATGCCTTTTAGTTTTATCAGAATTTTTCGGATGGCAGCTTCATCCATTTCGTTTAATTCGTCGAGATTAAGTTTGCCGCTTACAATTTCATTGGCAAGAATCCGGCTGTATTGTATTTTCTGGCGGCTAAAATAACAGGCGCGCAACTCTTCGTCCGCAAGTTTCAACAGGCTTTCAGGTGTTACATTTTTTATTTTATCCTCTAATTTATTGTATGCTGCTTTTGCTGATGCGAGCGAAACCTGCTGTTCCAAAATGGTTAGGATGAGTGTGGCAAAATCCGGTTTGCGATACCACAGCGGAGGGTAATCGAATTCCCTGATTACGTTCTCCAGCTTTGGTTCTACACCGGTGCACCAGTCGCAAAGTTCTTTAAAATGGCTTTCGTTTTTTATTTTGGTCATGTTTTAAATTTGCTTATAACGAAGAACTGTTTTTTGAAGAATATGTTTAGTGGAAACGACTATTTATAGGAATTGCTGACAATGTTAAATGTTGGAATTTACCCTCTCTCCTGTCTCTCCCTTTATAAAGGGAAAGACGATTATCCTCTAAAAACAACGACGTATATGGATTAGATGAAGTTTATTTTTACGAACCACTATCCAATCGTCCTTCCTTGCTGGCAGGGAAGGATAAGAGGATGGGTATAAATACTATTCGCGATATTTTTGAGATTAAAAAAAGAGGAACTCCAGGTGTTCCTCTTTTATATAATACCGAATTAAATAAATAAAATCTTCTCTCGCAGATTGTTTTCTGCTTTCTTTTAAAAAAACGGAGATAGCGTATTTTTAGTGCTACTGTTTAAGTATTGATTTTATAATTCCAATTTAAGTTTCAGGTTTTTAGTTCCTTTTACATGCAGGTTTTTCACTTCAACCCAATTATTAAAACCATTAGGAATATTTACCATTGTTTCTCCGTTGGCAGGAATGGTAAACAGATCTTCTTCCGACGATAAAACAAATGGAACATCTGATTTATTTGCGATGATGTAGGTTTTGCCTTTTTCATATTCACGGTAAAATTCAATTTTTACCGAAGCCTCAAAAATGGCTTTCAGATATTCTTCTTTTCCGGTCAGAATATTGCCAAAATAAGCCACGGTGCGGTTGGCAAACAAGGCTTCGCGAATCGATTCCTGCGTGCGTTCTTTTGCCAATACCAATGTCATCGGACGGTGGTAATCTTTCAGGTTATACATTTCTGAGTTTATTCCGTGAATATCAGATGCAGCATGTGGTGCAATGTTTTTGTCCATGCACCAGTCCAGAGCAATTGGGTACCATTCTTTCTCATTAAAAACTTCAATGGCATGAAGCATTCCGTTTTCAAAAAGTTCGGTGTGTTCGTCCCACCACAAGCAGGTGTCGGGTTGCTGAGCTTTCCACCCCGGGTGGTTCCAAATAAAATACGCCCCTTGCTTTTTAGCTTCGGCAAAAGCATCGCGCCAGTTTTCCACGTCAAGTGCCTGAGTGTCGTTTAAAAATAAAGCATTAAAATGCCCCGGAGCCATGCTTCGTGTAATCTCACCGGCTTTTATAAGAATGATATTTTTTTGTTGAGCACGTGGCAAAGCAATCTCATACGATGAATTGTCGTCTCCGGCAACATCCTTTTTTGAGGGATGGCGTTCAATATGATCGGTAATGGCAATCACATCAAGCCCTTCGTTGTACGCTTCGTCAACCCGAATTGTAGGCCACACACTTCCATCGGAAAAAACGGTGTGCATATGAAAATCGCATTTTAAGGTTTGGTAGCCCAAAATATCAGGGATGTTTATTGTTTTGCGTGAATTCTTGTTCAGGAGTTCGGGCATTTGAATGTTATTTACATTTTGTGCAAAAAGAGAAATACCCATTAGTAGAAAAATTGCTGTGAAAATTTTTGTTTTCATTGGATAAAAAAATTGTGGTTTAAATAAGTTTATAAAAGGCCTGCATAAATATACACAGACCTTTAGTTTTATTTCTATGAAAAAAGAGTGAATATTATTTTAACCACCAGCTTGTTTCTCTGATTTTATCTTTGCCTTCGCCAAACTGAGTAGTAATGGCAGCACTTACATGTTCGCTGTTTTGCTGGTATTCGCTGGTTGGGTACATCCATCGCAAAGGAGGAGTATTGGTTCCATCAATCCGAAATTCAGGATACCCGGTGCGTAAGTGGTCGAAGTACATTCGCCATCCGCCTTGCAGAAACGAAGGAATATATTTCTGAAGCATGATTCGCTTTAATTGCTCTTCGTTTGATGAAGCATTGGAAAAATCGACCAACTGGACCTGCAAATATTCGTTTGCTGCATCGGCATTTACATACTCTGCAAAATCGGTAGCATGGGCATTATAAAACTCAAACGATGCTTTTACCGCATTTTCGTAGTGATCCTTGGCCGAGGTACTGATCCACCCACGAACGGCGGCTTCTGCCAAAATAAGTTGCAGTTCAGTATATCCCAAAAATACATGCGGTTCAGTGGTTGGGTCGGTGGTGTATCTCAGGTTTACCTTCGATACTTTTCCTGCGGCTGCTTTCAGGTTTACCTCGTTATACGGAGCAATCGGATCTCCACCTTCGTAGGCCGAAAAATCGTTGATGGCCAAACCGGCTTCTTTCGCATTACGTGTTTGTCCGCAGAAAATAAATAATCGCGGGTCGCTCAAGTCCTGGAGGCGCTTCACATAAGTTGAGTCCATATAACGGGCCGAACCATAGCTACTGCTGTTGTATTCAGTATAACGACTTCCCAATTCGTCGATAAAAATGAGCTGACCATTGTCGTCGTTCGATTCAAGAATCGGCGAGTTGTTGTAAATGCCGGCAAAGGTGCTTTTTACATTCAAATCAGAATCCGATTCTTTCTTTGAAAGCGTGATAAGCACTTTTAAACGAAACGAGTTGATACATTTGCGCCACTGGCTTGTGCTTCCGTTATAAATAATATCGCCGGCAATAATGCTGTTGTTGTTGGCTAAAAGGGCATCAGCATCTTCAAGCTCCTGTAGTATTCCTTTGAAAATATCTTTTTGCGTATCGTAAGCCGGGGCATAAATTTCGTCGGTTTCTCCTTGTAAGGCATCGGAGTAGGGGATGTCGCCAAAAGTTAGGGTGAGATTATAAAAATAATAGGCGCGGAAAAATTTGCCCAGAGCTGTATAAGCGGTGTTTCCAATGCGTTCGGCTTCTTCCATCATTTTTGTAATATTCCGAAGCTTCGCATAATCGCCAAAACCTGCACGATTCCAGTTGTAATACTGGTTGGCATTTTCGCCATCGGTTTGTACCACCATTCGCGAGGCAAACATTGGGCTCACTCCTTCAACCTGGAAAGCATTCCATTCAATATCGGTAAGTAAAAGTTGCGGGTGTGTTTCGGGTACATTGTTCGGGTTCAGGTTTAACTCCTCTAAATCGCTGCATGAGCTGAATCCCCAAACAAAAAGTATTGCTGATAAAATATATTTTTTCATCGTCGTAAAATTTAATTATTCGTGTTTTTTAGAATGTTACAGTTAATCCCAAACCAACATAACGCGTTGAAGGATCCTGCAGGTTGTTGTCATCTCCGTAATCAGGATCAATGATGTCGGCCTTTTTCCACATTGCCAGGTTGTAGCCGTAGGCAGTGGCTTCAACTTTTTTGAATGCGTTTATATTCACCAGGGTAGTGAGGTCGTAACTGAATGCCACTTTTCGAAGCTTTACATAACTACGATCGAAAATATTGGCAAACGTCTCATTTTCGTCTTGCGATACTTTTGCGCGATACGGATAGTTTTGCGACCATGTTTGCCAGCTTACCGCTGTTTCGTTGGTTTGGTACTCGCGTGTGTCGGAGATTACGTTTCCTTCAGTGTCGGTGGTTAGTTCGCCACTAATAACGTTCACCGCATCGGGAACATAAACAGGATGCCCGGCAGCATATTCAGCATCGCGGTATTCAACCGAGTTCGGGTGTTTGCCTCCCCACCACATTTTTTCAACTGATAATGATCGTATAACACCGCCAAGCGAACCATCTATGTCAACATCCAACGAAAGATTTTTGTATTTGAAATGGTTTTGCAAGCCAAACATCCAGTTCGGAGCGGTATGACCAAAAAGTTGCGGATTTGGATCTTTCGATGGCAGACCGGTTTCTGCCGAAACGATAAGCTGGCCATCGGCAGTTTTCATCCAACCCGTGGCATAGTAGTTATCAATGCGCTCATTCAACGAATAGTTCCCGTATTTTTCTTCGCCACCATAAATTTGTGTAAGCTTTTTAACGCTGGTTGTCCAGTTTAACCCAAGGTCCCAGCGGAAATTGCTTTTACGCACCGGGTTGGCATTTAGCATCACCTCAAAACCATTGGTTGTGTATTGGTTTCCGTTTACTTTTCTTGAGTCGAAACCACTGGCTTCCGAAATATCCAGGTTAATAATCTGGTTTTCGTCTACAATGTTGTAGTACGTCAAATCAAAACTTAAGCGGTTTTTCAAAAAAACAGACGACAAGCCCAATTCAAACGAAGTTGACTTTTCCGGTTTGATATTCGGATTTACAATCGTTCCCGGATAACTTACTTTTGAATTTCCATTGTACATTCCGCTGTTGCTGTAGTACGACGAGATCTGGTAAGGACTCAAATCACTTGATACCACAGCCCATGATCCGTATAATTTTAAATAATCAACGGCTTCCGGAAGATCAATAAGGTTCGATAAGAGGGTACTTAAAGAAACTGAAGGATAGAAGTACGAATTGTTTGACGCTGGCAAGGTTGAAGACCAGTCGTTTCGTGCAGTAACAGTAAGGAAGAAGGCATCCAGCATATCCATTGATAAAGTACCGAAAACGCTTCGTATTTCGCGTTCCTGGTAGTAGGTTGATGCTTTTACATTGCCCAGCGAGTTGTTTAAACTGTACACCCACGGAACCACTAAACCATCGGTAGCATTGTATTCCTGCTGGTATTTTTTGTAGAACATTGAGGCGCCGGCGTTGGCACTTAAGCCAAACTTATCGGAGAAATCTTTTTTATACGACAGCAAAATATCATTATCGATATTTACCTGATCCGTATTCCATGTTTTGTAATCCCCTTCGCGCGGATCGCCATAGTTCAGGTACGACTTTGGGCTTTCACGGTCTTCGAAAGTATGTTTTAACACTGCAGAACTCCTTCCTTGCAGGCTGAGGTCTTCGGTAATGTCCCATTTCATTTTAACCTGCCCGTTACTGGTGTTGCGGTCGTGTTTCTGGTTCAGCTCGTGAGCAGCAAAATACACGTTGTTATACCAGGCGTAGTTATAGTTGGCCTGGCGGTAGCCTTCCTGTCCGGGGATATACATGTGTTCTTTCAGTTCCTGTCCATTCACATCGTCGCCCATCCATATTAAAATGGTGTACATGTGGTTTTTGGGGCCGTAACCGTAACGCGGGTAATTGGGCGAATAAACTTTGTTGAACGATAATTTGGCATCGAGTGTAAGGTTTGAAGTAAGGTTGTACAAACCGTTAAATGTTAGTCCGCCGGTTTTCAGGTTCGAGTTGGGTACCCTGCCTTTTTCTGATTGGTAAAAGCCTGAAAAGCGTGTTGATGCTTTTTCATTTTTCGAAGCGATGGAGAAATTCGTGGTTGAAACCACGCCCGTGCGCATAAAATCCTTCAGGTTGTTGTGGTATTCCCACGGAATTGGAACCCGTGAGTAGCGCGATTTATCGTCATATTGTGTTCCCGAAACATCGCCCCACCACGGTATAGTTTCGCCGGTTACATTGTCGTAAATCGGGCTGTTCCACTGCGGAATTTCAAGGTTGTCGGAGAATTTTGGCCCCCAGATCATATCTCCGTCCGAGATACCACCGTCTTGTCCGTCCCAAAATTCATACTGGCCATTCGATCCGTTTCCGTATTCGGTTTGTGTTTCCGGGAAAACGGTATAACCTGCCGAAATCATGGTACTGTTTGAAATGGTAATGTCAAGACCTTTTTTAGCGGCTTTTTTGGTAGTAATTAGAATTGCACCATTTCTTCCGCGCGATCCGTAAAGCGACGAAGCAGTGGGCCCTTTCAATACCACAATGTTTTCAATGTCGGCGGATGAAACATCAAAAAAGTCGGTTTCAACCGGAACTTCATCAATTACGATGAGGGGCGCTTTTCCGCGAAGTTGAAAATCGGGGCTTTGAAAAATACCGGTTTTGGTATCAACTGTTAAACCTGCCACCTGGCCGCTTAACATGTTACCCATGTTGGGTGCATTAACACTGGTTATGGTTTCCGATTTTACTTCCTGTGTAGAATAACCAAGCGCTTTTTTCTCCTGGCTGATACCCAGAGCGGTAACAATAACTTCGTCAATTTCCTGAAGATTTTCTTCTAAAACCACATTAACTCGGGTGTTGCCATCAAGCGGTATTTCTTTTGCTGTATAGCCAATAAACGAAAACACGAGTGTTGCGTTCTCGCTCACCTCAATTCGGTAGTTTCCATCAGAGTCGGAAACTGTTCCGTTCGATGTTCCTTCTTCCATAATACTTACTCCGGGTAAGGAAAGTCCGTTGGTTTCCGTAATTTTTCCCGTGATTTCTTTTTTCTGAGCAAAAAGGACTATGCCCATCAGCAGAAATCCAATAGTTACAATAAAGTGTTTCATAAATACATAGATTTTTGTGTAAATTCTTAACTTGATTTCTATTAAATTTTAATCATAGTAATCCCATTTTGACCTATATGCGTAAGTCAATCCTTATGAAATGCAGTGTTTATTGTAGCTGAAAAATGGCTCCTCAGAAACTTAGGAGCGTTGGATGATTATCGGGTGTTCATTCTATTTCTTTATTTAGTTGGATTTAGAATTTGTATTCTTTTAAATTGGTAATAATATCTCCGTTGGCATAAAAGTCGATTATTGCGTAAGCCGGGCCAAATTCCTGGTAATTGCCGTCCCACCATCCGCCACATGCGGCACCGTTACAATGGTATTGCACGCCAAGATATTCTGTTTTGTCGGCCAGATGAATGTGTCCGCTTAATGCAGCTTTTACATTTTTGTGTTTATAAAAAAGGTCTTTTATTTTTTTTGAATCGGTGTGCATCCAGGCACCGGGTACCTGCCAGTTTCCGTCTTTTAAATTGTCGCCATCGTAAAAAACCGAGGCCGATAAAATTGGAATATGAGAAACAATACAAACGGGTGTTGATGATGCTGTGTTTTCCAACTCGCTTGCTAACCACATAAATTGTTCATCATCGAGCCGGGCAGTGTAACTTCCTTCGTTTACCGAAGCCGGACTATCGAGAATAATAAACTTCCATCCTTTGTGTTCGAATGAATAGTACCGGTTTTTTAATTCCAGCATTTTTAATGCCCATGCTTTCCCGTAAAGCGGATCGTTCTGAATGGGCTGTTCTTTTAATCCCCAACCCCAAACATCGTGGTTGCCAATGCAGTTGTACAACGGATATTGTAACTCATTTTTATAATAGCGAGTCCAGGCATTCCATTGCTGTTCCACCTCTTCTTTCGAATGTTTAAGGGCATCCATAATATTATCACCGGTATTGAGAACAAAATCGGGTTTGTCTTCCAACTGGTGAATCTCTTTTAATAGCTGTTTTATTCCGCGAGCTACTTTTTCCGATTCAAAAATGTGCATGTCGGTTAAATGAACGATGCGGAATAAGCGATTTTTAGGCGCATCGGGGGCCGCGTTTGTTGTAAAGGATAATGTTGATACGGCGAGCGCTGATGTTCCAAGGGCTCCAAGAAAATTTCGTCGTTTCATTACGTTAATTTTAGTTCCCGCAAGTTGTCGACTAATTGTAAATAATATGTTTTCTAAGCTTTATTTATTCTGCATAAAAAGAATAATAACGTTAATATTATGTTATGCGAATCTTCTTTTCCTGTGCATTTGCTCCAAAAAAGGCGCTGGAATTTAAAATTTAAATAATGCTGAAATAACAAAGTTCAGGCCGGGGGATACAACTCCCGAAGAATAAGGACGATAGCGTTTGTTAAAAATGTTTTCTATTCCGCCACTTAGTGTCAGGTTCGAATTTAGCTGGTAGTTCGATTTTAGGTTGGCAGTCCACCACGCCGGAGAATACGGATTACCGTTTTCATCGGGAACATATAGATGAGGTTTACTTTGTTCGTCGGTGGCAAGATCCTCGAAATGAAGTTTGCCATTGTAGTTTACGTATAAATCGAGGTATAATTTTGGCCCTTCGAAAATAATGTGCGACGAACCAAATACCGGTGGAACATGCCGGATTGGCAAACCTTCCGAATCTTCTCCTTTTGTAATTGTAATATCATGCCGGGTGCGCCATTGGTTATTAAAAAGGTAATCTACGTTCATCGTTGTTCCGTATATGGTTGCCGACTCGGCATTCACCAATGCTTCCACGCGGCTCATTTCTCCGTCGTATAAAATGGAGTCTTGTTCCAATCCATCGAAAGCCCGTCGAACCATGGCATCTTTCAACCAGGTGTAAAACCCGGTGAGTTCAACCTTAACTTTATTCTGGTACGAACGAATAAGGCTTAACTCCAAATTGCGCGCATATTCCGGTTTCAGGTCGGGATTGGGAACCACAACTGTGCCTGGTTCCGAATCGAAAACCTTGGCAACATCATCGATATTTGGCGAGCGAAAACCGGTGGAGCCATGGATATTAATTTGCCAATCGGTGGTGGGGTGCCAAACCAGTCCCAGATTGCCGTTAAATGCCGAATTGTTCATGTTAAAACCATCGAACGGAAACTGATAATAATCGGTATCAAATTCGCCTTCCAAATGCGTGTAGGTAAAGCGCGAACCCATTTGGAAAATAATTTTCGGGCTGATGGAATATTTAAAGGAGTAATAAGCTGCCAGGCTCGAATAGTTAGAATCATCGGGATATCGGGGAGCAATGTTTTCCTGCTCTCCCGAAATCAGATCTTCGGAATATCCGTTTGACCCAACCTTGTTAAAGTAGCTTTCCAAACCATAAAACAGTTCGCTTTTTATATCGATATTTTTTCCAAAATCGAGGTTAATCGAATATACATTTACATTTTCGGTACGGTTACGCAGTACTTCTTTATTCCGTTTACGGTCGTGGCGGCTTTCGGTGTAATCCTGGTAACCAAGCAACAGGTTGGCTTTGTCGAAGAGCATCATTTCTTTTTCCACTTGCAGTCGGCCTGATACAAGTGTCCATTCCTGAGGACCGTAATACCACTCGGCGTATTTTAATGCGTCGCCACTGTACTCAATTAATCTGTCGTATCGCGGAATATCGCCGGTTTGCGAGTGTTGGGCGCTTAGCAAAATGTCGATGGCTTCATTGGGCCTGAAACGTAGTTTCCCCAACAGGTTGAACTGATTGTAGCCAGTATATATTTGTTCCCGGTTGTTGCTGTTTTGCACTATCTGATCTTCTCCGGAATACGCAGTATTTTCAACATATTCAGGGCGTAGATATTCGTCGGGGCCGGAAGTTCCCATCAGTAAATCATCAAAATCAGTAAAGGTGGCACTAATTACTGATGCCCACTTTTTGCCCCCGATATTGTACGAGAGATGTCCGGTTTTCTCAAAATTGGCACTTGAGTAGCGGGCGTATACTTTTCCAAAATTTTCGAAATCATCGTTGGTAGAAAGTTTGGGCGACAGCATGTTAAAACTCATTACGCCACCCAGTGCATCGCTTCCGTAAATTACCGAACCCGGCCCAAAAATAACCTCGGTATTTTGCAGGCTTTGTGCATCAACCGAAATTACATTTTGCAGGTTTCCGCTACGATAAATGGCGTTGTTCATCCTGATGCCATCAACCATAATCAGTACCCGGTTGGCAGCAAAACCACGTATCATCGGGCTGCCGCCACCCATTTGGCTTTTTTGGATAAATATTCCACTTTCGGTACCCAGCATGTCGGCCGTGGTTTGCGGATTGTAATGCATTATTTCTTCGGGCTGTATCGATTTTATGGTATGCGGAATTTCTGTTTTCGATTGTTTCCAACGGTTAACCGAAATAACCACTTCATCAAGCCGCACCGGACTTTCAATCAACAGCACTGTTCGGCTTTGGTTTTCAATTTTTTGGCGGGTGCTTACGTAAGGTATATATGATGAATGTTTAAAGAGGATTTTTTCATCCGCCAGGAAACCGTCGAGTTTTGCTCTGCCTTCGTTATCTGTTTGTGTAAGAAAGTTATCTGAAATAAGCATGGCATGTTCAATTGGATTACCTGTTTTGGCATTTATAACCCGAACATACGACTGGCTGAAAGCCGCGAATACAGAAAACAGAAGTGTAATAAAAGTAAGATTGAATTTCTTCACCGAAAATAGTTTTGTGCAAATGTATTAATCGGGCGCATTACAGCAAAAATTGTGCCCCGATGTCCTGATTTCTGAATTATAAATTGAAGCGAACTGTACGACAGATAATTTCTACAAAAAAATCCGGCCTGAAAAACCAGACCGGATAGAATATAAATAATTATTGGTTAGTAATTAGACTAATCCCTGAGCCATCATCGAGTTGGCAACTTTTACGAATCCTGCAATGTTTGCGCCTTTTACGTAGTTGGTAAATTCTGAATTTTCTTTTCCATATTTTACACACATCTCGTGTATGTTGCGCATAATGGAGTGCAGTTTCGTGTCCACTTCTTCGCGGCTCCACGAAATACGCATACTATTCTGAGTCATCTCCAAGCCCGATACAGCTACACCGCCTGCGTTGGCTGCTTTGCCCGGTCCGTAAAGAATTTGTTTCTCGATAAAATAATGTACCGCCTCTTCGGTGCTTGGCATGTTGGCGCCTTCAGCAACCACAAAACAACCGTTGTTAAGCAGCATTTTTGCTTCTTCCAGATTCAGTTCGTTTTCTGTTGCACAAGGCAGGGCCACGTCGCATTTTACACTCCAGGGCCGTTGTTTTTCCAGGTATTGAATCGCGTATTTGTCGGCATATTCTTTTATCCTTCCGCGATGTACGTTTTTCAACTCCATTACAAAATCCAGTTTTTCCCGGTCAATACCTTCCGGATCGTATATAGAGCCGCTCGAATCGGAGAGGGTCACCACTTTTCCGCCCAGCTCAATAACTTTTTCAGTAGCATATTGAGCAACATTACCCGAGCCGGAAACAGCTACCGTTTTTCCTTTAAAACTTTCACCGCGGGTTTCCATCATTTCTTTGGCAAAATACACGGCACCGTAACCGGTAGCTTCGGGGCGGATAAGCGAACCTCCCCATTCAACACCTTTTCCGGTTAATACTCCGGTAAATTCGTTGCGCAGGCGTTTGTATTGCCCAAACAGGAAGCCGATCTCACGGCCGCCAACACCAATATCGCCGGCAGGCACGTCGGTATACGGCCCTATATGACGCGATAATTCGGTCATAAAACTCTGGCAGAAACGCATCACTTCATTGTCTGATTTGTTTTTCGGATCAAAATCAGAACCTCCTTTTCCGCCTCCCATTGGCAGCGAGGTAAGGCTGTTTTTTAAAACCTGTTCAAAAGCTAAAAACTTAAGAATACTTTGGTTTACGGTTGGGTGAAAACGCAAGCCACCTTTATACGGTCCAATAGCGCTGTTCATTTCCACCCGGTAGCCGCGGTTAATGTGAATTTTTCCACGGTCGTCGATCCAGGGAACACGAAACTGGATAATACGCTCCGGCTCAACCATTCGTTCCAGAATTTGAGCGTGAAGGTATCTGGGATTGTCGAGTAGAAAATCGGCCAGTGATTCTACAACTTCGTGCACTGCCTGGTGAAATTCAGGTTGACCGGGGTCTTTCGCCCGTGCGTAGTTCATAAAGTCGTCAACAAATAACTTGCTATTTTTAGTGTTCATTTTAAAGGTTTTAGTTTATATATGTTGAAGTTACAAAAAATGATAGAGTTATCTGGTTGCTTTTCAGCATATTAATTAACACTAAAAATATTATTCTGTAATATTTGACAGGCAATTGGTTGTAAACTCAAACATTTTCAGTTGATTTATTTTGAATGTGTAAAATCACCTGATACATCCAACAAAAATTTTATCTTTGCGCCTTTAAAATCAGAATCTTATTAAGTAAGAAAATGGAATATAAATTCGCAGAAATAGAGCCGAAATGGCAAAAGTACTGGGAGGAAAACAAAACGTTTAAAACCAACGACGATTACTCAAAACCAAAATATTACATACTCGATATGTTCCCTTATCCGTCGGGAGCAGGGCTGCATGTTGGTCACCCTGAGGGGTATACCGCAACCGATATTTTAAGCCGTTACAAACGTATGAAGGGCTTTAATGTGTTGCATCCAATGGGCTACGATGCTTTTGGTTTGCCCGCCGAACAGTACGCCATGCAAACGGGTACACACCCGGCCATTACCACTCAGAAAAACTGCGATAATTTCCGTCGCCAGATTAAGGCTATTGGTTTGAGCTACGACTGGGACCGCGAAATTAATACCACCGATCCAAAATATTTTAAATGGACACAGTGGATCTTCAAAAAATTATACGACACTTATTTTGATGAAGAGCAGCAAAAAGGCCGTCCAATTTCGGAATTGGTAATTCCTGAAGCAGTAAAAGCAGAAGGTGAAGAGGCTGTAAAAGCTTACATCGGCGAAAAACGCCTGGCCTACTACGACAACGCACAGGTTTGGTGGTGTAACTCGTGTAAAACAGTGTGTGCCAACGAAGAGGTGCTTACGGATGGTTCGCACGAAAAGTGTGGCAACACCGTTATTCGCAAAAACCTGAAACAATGGTTGCTTCGCATTCCACATTACGGAGAAAGATTGTTAAACGGACTTGAGAACCTGGATTGGCCTGAAGGAGTAAAAGACATGCAACGCAACTGGATTGGAAAATCAACCGGTGCTGAAGTGGATTTTGCCATCGATGGTTTGGATAAAAATCTACGTGTTTACACTACCCGCCCTGATACTTTGTTTGGTGCAACTTACATGGTAATTGCTCCTGAGCACGAGTTAGTAGATGAAATTGTAACGGAAGACAAAAAAGATGCGGTAGAAGCATACATAAAAGCTGCGGCTTTAAAATCGGATTTGGATCGTACGGATCTGGCAAAAGAGAAAACCGGAGTATTTACCGGTCGTTATGCTGTTAATCCGGTGAACAAACAGTTGATCCCGATTTGGGTAGCCGACTACGTATTGATGGGCTACGGAACTGGAGCAATTATGGCAGTTCCGGCACACGATACACGCGACTTTGAGTTCGCCAAAGAGTTCGATATTCACATCAACTGTATTCTTGATCCAAAAGATGCAGAGAACCGCGAAGAGATTTTAGCCGGTGATGCCTGCTGGACAGAGGACGGTGCATACATCAACTCATCGAGCGAGGAAACCGGTTTGGATATCAACGGATTAAACAAAGCTGCCGGAATTCAAAAAGTAGTTGAATGGCTGGAAGGAAAAGGAATTGGAAAAGCAACCACAAACTTTAAGTTGCGCGACTGGTTGTTTAGCCGCCAGCGATACTGGGGCGAGCCTTTCCCTGTTATTCACTGGGAAGATGGCGAAGTTACTTTGGTGGAGGATGAAAATCTGCCTTTGGAATTGCCAAATCTGGAAGAATACACACCAAGTGAAAGCGGAGAGTCGCCATTGGCAAATGCTGAAGACTGGCTGATGGTTACCGATAAAAACGGACGTAAAGGTCGCCGCGAAACCAACACTATGCCACAGTGGGCAGGATCGTGCTGGTACTACTTACGCTACATCGATCCGAATAACGAGGACAGTATTTTCGATGTGAAAAAAGAACAGTACTGGATGCCTGTTGACTTGTATGTTGGTGGTGCCGAGCATGCGGTTCTGCACTTATTGTACTCGCGTTTCTGGCACAAAGTGTTGTTTGATTTGGGCGTTGTTTCAACCGACGAACCTTTCCAAAAACTGTTTAACCAGGGAATGATTCTGGCTTTTGCTTACGAAACTGCAACCGGAGCAAAAGTAGCTTCTGATTTGGTAGAGGAAAAAGACGGTAAATATTTCCACACAGAAACAGGTGAGGAGCTGAGACAAATTGTAGCAAAAATGTCGAAGTCGCTGAAGAATGTGGTGAATCCTGACGACGTGATCGCACATTACGGTGCCGACTCGCTGCGTTTGTACGAAATGTTTATGGGGCCGCTCGACGAGCGTAAACCCTGGGCAGAAAACGGCGTTAAAGGGGTTTTCAACTTCCTTGCACGTGTTTATCGTTTCTTTGCCGATCCGGCGAAAATTGTTGACGGAGAAGAAGATAAAGAGGTGGCAAAATTGCTGCATCAGACCATACAAAAAGTAGAGCACGATATTGAGAACCTGAAGTTCAATACCGGAATTTCGGCATTGATGGTATTCAATAACATGGCTATTAAAAAGGGAAAAGTTACCAAACAAACTGCTGAAACATTCGCCAAAATACTGGCACCTTATGCACCACACATGGCCGAAGAGTTGTGGTCGATGTACGGAAATGCTAAAACACTGGCTTACGAAGCATGGCCGCAAGTTGATCAGAGTTTACTTACTGAAGATTCGCACGAATACCCGGTATCGTTTAACGGAAAAATGCGTTTTAAAATTGAGTTGCCTTTGGATATGCCAAAAGACGAGATTGAAAAAACAGTGCTTGCCGATGAACGCGCTGCCAAATGGATGGAAGGGAAAACCGTTCGGAAATTCATTTTTGTGCCGAAAAAAATCATCAATATTGCTGTAGGATAATACTTCAATAGATAATATCAAAAAAAGGGATGGCAAACTGCTATCCCTTTTTTCATGAAAAAAGTTGTGGAATTTAGAAGCTCAACAGAGCGGCTCCTTCTTTTATCCTTTCATGAATGGCAACTGAACCAACGATCTTCACGCCATCAACCAGATCTTCTTCGCTGTAACCGCGCACTTTTGCGCATGGCGGGCATACACTAACGTTACAACCTGCATTGAATACGTTCTGGATCATTTCTTTGATCGTTGGATCTTCAGGATTTGGGCGTGCTTTTTCGGCCGCACCTTTACGCACCCAGTCGATTGCTGAGCTTACCAGAAAGATTGAAACTTCCAGTCCGTTGTTAATACCTCCGTTAGCAATACTCCATGCTACCGATGAACGCTCGTCGTCGTGACCTCTCGAAATAACTACTACTAATTTTTGTTTAGTTTCCATGATGTGAAATTTTAATGGTGAATAAATTGTATGATTAAAAAATATTTTCGTTGTATGATTTTATTGTTCCGGGCGTGTACACATGTAGGCTGACTGCAGAGCTGCCAAATGGATTTCCAACTGCGTGATAGCCCATCCGATCGTCGATGTAGGCCATGCTGCCGGCACGGTAACCATTTGAACAAAGGATGGTTTGTTTTTCGTCGGCTGAGTAACGCAGTTCCTCCAGTTTGCCATGTAGCAATTTGAACACACATCCTCCGGCCGGATGACCATGAATGTCGCTAACTTTTCCGGGTTTCCAGTGAATCAGCACTACTTTCATCCAGCGATTATTAACCAAAACGTGGCGAGTTTCCCTGTTTTTCAGAAAGCGTTTCAGTTCTTCTTTATCGAATGTCATATCTTGCTGCATTACCGGAATAAACTGAAGTGCTGTATAGGGTGCCTGCTGCCCGCGAAAAGTGTTGAACAATTCGCGACAAACTTTTCTGAGGTTCGGAATATTGCCTGCACTCATTCCAAAAGAAGCTTCCGGAGTTAAAAGTGTATTCCCGCCAATTTCCGCCTGGTAAGCGGTGCTTCCAACATTGTTATAAGTTTCATGGCTGCTGTTTGATGTTCCTTTGATGAAGAAGAAAGGAGAGAATCCGTTGTGTTGTCCGGACCTGTTTTCTGAAGTGTAAATCAAGTTTTTCATCGTTCTCTGTTTTTGTTGGTACAAAGTTGAGAACTATCCGGGCGCCATACTTTGCTAAAAAGTCCGAAGTGTTGACGATTTGGCTCAATACGCAAAAATGGGTCAAAAAACCAGTGATTTTTTGTAATCGGAAGGACTTTTTCCTGTGATCTTTTTAAATACACGACTAAAATGTGAGACGTCTTCGAAACCTGATTCATAAGCAGCCTGGGTAACACTTTGAGAAGAATTTGCAAGAATGGCGGCTGCGTGTTCAACTCTTCTGCGTATAATCCATTTTCCGGGCGAATCCTGGAATATTTGCTGGAATTCTCTTTTAAATGAAGAAAGGCTTCGGTGCGAAAGTTCAGCAAAATCTTCCAGTTTAAGGTTGAAACAGAAATTCTGCTCCATAATTCGCTTTAACGAAGGTTTGTCAGACTGTGTAAGGCTTGTGAAGTAATTCGTTAACGTTGGGTCGGAGTTGATCAGTGTGATCAGTAGCTCCTTTAATTTAAGCACCAGAATCTGATCGGGTGGCCGGTTTATGCCACGAAAGTAAGTGAGCATGGAATGAAAATATCCTTCCAGATAATCAGAGGTATTTACTTTCCGCGCAGTAAAATTATTTGGTTCGTGATTTATTTTGAGTACTTGTTTTCCCTGAATTTCCTCCATCGTTTCGCGTATCAGTTCATCGGAGATAAAAAAGCCAAGCATACAATACTCATCGTCAAAATACTGATGAATAACTTCGGCACCTTTCTTTAAATAAAGAGTTTGCCCGGGAGTTAATGTCCACTCGCCGTTGATGGTTTTGTAGGTTTTTTTGCCGCTTAGTACATACACAATGTAATCGTTGCGGGAAAAAATTCCGATTTGTTCGGCATCAATCGGACAAGTGTATTCCAGGCAAACCGTTTCCCGAAATTCAAACCGGTTGAAATTAAGATTCTCTTTTACGATTTTGTAGAAATTAAGCATCTTTTGAATGTTAACGATTTATTACAATTTAAGATATAATTGTCTTAAAATCAAGAAGTCGGAATGGCGTGGTTGTAAAAACGGACTAAAATGCCTTTAAATTCAGGTGGTTTAAAAAATATATTGGAAGTACCTCTCTGTGATGTAGGAGAAACTGTTTAACAGAAGATGTTTGTGAACTTAACGTTATATCGCAAATCCCTGACAATCATCACTATTTTTTCAGTAAAGGCTTTGTTCATTTGCGCGATTTTTTAATACACATTAAATACTAAAAATGGTTAAGGAGATATTGTCGGATAACACACGGCTGGGACGCATGATTCAGGATTATGCAATAATTACTTTCGGGCTGCTGTTGTTTGCAGCAGGCTGGGTATTGTTTCTAATTCCTGCCGAGATAACCGGCGGAGGAATAAGTGGTGTTGCAGCGGTTATTTATTTTGCCACAAAAATTCCGGTAAGTATAACATATCTGATTATTAATGCGTTTCTGGTGCTGGTAGCCATAAAAATTCTGGGAGCTAATTTTGGTGTGAAAACCATTTACAGTATCCTGGTTTTGACCGGATTCTTTGCCCTGTTTCAGAATATTTTGAAAGAACCATTGGTTAACGACACATTTCTTTCGGCAATTTTAGGCGGAATGGCCGGCGGAGTTGGCCTCGGTGTTGTTTTTTCGAGAGGTGGAAGCACCGGCGGGACTGATATTTTTGCCATGATTATAAACAAATACCGCAATATTAGTCCGGGGCGTATAATTTTATTGTGCGACGTTATTATCATTGCTTCGTCGTATATGGTTTTCCGTTCGCCCGAAAAACTGGTTTACGGTTATGTTTCCATGTGGGTGGTTTCTTATTCGCTCGATTCGTTTTTAAGTGGAGCCAACCGCTCGGCCCAAATGTTTATTATCTCTAAAGAGTACGAGCAAATTGCAGAATACATTAACAACGAGGCCATTCGTGGGGTAACTATACTAAATGGAACGGGCTGGTATACCAAAAAAGATACGAAAGTAATTATGTCGGTTGTTCGAAAAAAAGAGACCAGCGCCATTTTTCGTAAAATCAAACAGATCGATCCGGATGCTTTTATCTCAATGGGAAGTGTTATGGGCGTTTACGGGCAGGGTTTCGATAAGTTGAAATTGTAAGCTGTTCTTTCTGCGATCATTTAATTTTTGTCTAATAATTCAATTTTTTAAATAAATACATACTAATCTTGTTATCTATACAGTTTTCTTATTTTTGCGTTTAATAAAATTTGAAGATGAGGAAGTTGAGATCGATTTTAGTGGGGATGGGACTCGTTGTTGGACTGAGTCAATTGTTTTCGTGTGCACCTAAAAAGGCCCAAAATGAAGAGGCACCGGTGTTGGATACCGTTGTTGAAGTAAAAATGCCGGAGTTAAAATACGGACTTCCGGTTGATTCGTTTACGATTGAAATGGGCAAGGTGAAAAACAATCAGTACCTCAGTCAGATTTTGAATGCACGTGGTGTGGGAATGGGAACCATCGATAAAATTGCCCGAAAATCAAGAGATGTTTTCGATGTCCGAAAAATTAAAAGCGGCGAGAACTTTTGTATTCTTTCGACCCTCGATTCAGTTCCGGTGGCCAAATATTTTGTTTATGAAAACTCACCTGTTGAATATACAGTTTTCGAGTTAACCGATACATTAGGAATTTATAAGGGTGAAAAGGAAGTGAAAACCCGCCAACGAACTGCGCATGGAGTGGTTGAGACTTCGTTGTGGAATGCCATGGTGGATAACGGGCAAGACCCGATGCTGGCACTCGAACTTTCCGATATTTTTGCCTGGACCATCGATTTCTTTGCTATCCAGAAAGGCGATCGTTTTAGGGTGATTTACGATGAACAGTTTGTTGATTCCGTTTCCATTGGCATTGGCGAAATTTATGCAGTTCAGTTTGATCACTATGGTGAAGATAACTATGCATTTATCTTCAATCAGGACGACCGTTGGGATTATTTCGATGAGCAGGGTAAAAGTCTGAGAAAAGCTTTCTTAAAGGCACCGCTGAAATTCTCGCGAATCAGTTCCCGCTTTTCGAACAATCGTATGCATCCGGTTTTACGTATCCGTCGTCCGCATCATGGAGTGGATTATGCGGCACCCAAAGGAACTCCGGTAATGAGTATTGGTGATGGAACAGTTGTTGCCAAAGCCTATCAGAAAAGTGGGGGCGGTAATTATTTGAAAATAAAGCACAATTCTGTTTATACCACTACCTATATGCATCTTTCAGGGTATGGAAAGGGGATTCATACCGGCGCACGCGTAAAGCAAGGACAGGTTATTGGTTATGTCGGTTCAACCGGATTGGCATCAGGTCCGCACCTCGATTTCAGGGTGGCAAAAAACGGAAGTTTGGTCGATCCGCTTAAGGTAAAAGCACCACCCGTTGAGCCGGTGAAAGAAGAAAATATGACACGATACAATGCCGTTAAGGATTCGTTGATGCAGGAATTGCAAAAAATTCAATGGGATGATCTGGATCAAATTCTTGCTAATTCTAATTAGTGATAGAATTATTTTGAATCCGTTGAGTTGATTAAGGCCCCGGCATTATAGTCACAACTTTATCCTGTAAATTCATATTATAGCTCCCGGGTTTAAAATTTAAACGCTGTTTAAATTGGCTGGTGTATAAACTTCAATTTATTTCTCAATTTGCAAGCTAAGCAGTTCATGTGCGTGAAAAATATGCACCATAGTTTGTAATAAATTGCGCTTAAAATGTAACCTTCTAATTTCGAGACAGTTTAAAATACTATTCTTCCTGTTCTGAACGTATATCATTTTAGAAATTAGTTCTAGCTTTAAGTTACCAACCTAAATTGAAGTGGATAAATGGGACGGCATTGGCATTCGTTGTATTTACTATTGTTAGTATCAATTACAATTTTTGTATTTGTCTTTTTAGTTGTTTACGGAGCTGATTATTATTTGGCAGATATCGGTGAACGGCATTTTCATGAGCAAGATGCTTTATTGAGACCAACCGGTTTAATCGGGCACGGACTCGGAATTATAGGAGCTACGTTAATGGTAGTTGGCGTTTTGGGTTATATGGCGCGTAAACGATTCCGGTTTCTGTCGCGGCTGGGCGTGTTAAAATACTGGCTCGAATTCCACATTTTTTTATGCACACTGGGGCCGATTATGGTTCTGTTTCACACCTCATTTAAATTCGGAGGTATTGTTGCCGTAAGTTTTTGGAGTATGGTTGCAGTAGTAATCAGTGGCGTGATTGGCCGTGTTATCTATTTGCAAATACCGCGCACTATTGAAGGACGTGAAATGAGTCTAATTGAGCTGAATAAAATGGAAACCGAACTTTGGGCACAGTTCAGCGAGGGGAATGAAGCACTTTCAGCTGGTCTGCAGAAAGTAAACGCAGCATTAAAAACACAATCGTACCGCGAGGATGGTAACTACGTGAAACGCCTGGCAAATCGGTTCCAATTTGAGCGCACGTTAATTGCCGACTTGAGAAAAGAACTGAAAGAGAAAGGCTTTAAGGGAAAAAATTACCGGAAGGCAATAAAAATATTGAAATTGAAGATTATTATGAACCGAAGAATTGCGTGGCTTTCAACCATGCAACAATTAATGCGTTACTGGCACGTGGCACACCTTCCGTTTGCCTTAATTATGCTGGTGATTATGCTGGTTCATATTGTTGTGGCTTTGCTGTTTGGTTACACCTGGATTTTTTAAACTATGGAAAACTTGCTTGAACAACTATTGATTTACGGTGCGGTAGTACTATTTCTTCTTGGGGTGGTTTTCATCTATATCCGAAAATTGCGGCGTGAATCGAAAATTGTTGAAGAGAAGATACAAAGGGCAAAAGAAGATGGATTGCATGAGCCTGTTTCCTTACATCCGGTGGTTGATGTAAATTCATGCATCCAGAGTGGAGCCTGTATTCGGGCTTGTCCCGAACATGATATTCTTGGCATTCGGAATGGAAAAGCAACCGTTATAAATGCCAGCCAATGTGTGGGTCACGGGGCGTGTTTTCATGCCTGTCCAACACAGGCCATTTCACTTTTTATCGGAACCGAAAAGCGGGGTGTTGATCTGCCACATGTTAATCAAACATTTGAAACCAACGTAAAAGGAATGTTCATTGCCGGCGAAATGGGCGGAATGGGATTGATCCGAAATGCGGTGGAGCAGGGACGACAGGCTGTTCAAAACCTGGCAAAAGGAATAAAAAAAGAAAGCGATGCGCAATACGATTTGATTGTAATTGGCGCAGGTCCGGCAGGAATTTCAGCTACACTTGAAGCGAAGCGGTTGAAGTTGAAAACAATTACCCTCGAACAGGATACGCTGGGCGGAACTGTTTATAATTTCCCAAGGGCGAAAATTGTAATGACCTCGCCAATGGATTTGCCGTTATATGGTAAGGTAAAACTTTACGAAACCAGCAAACCCGAGTTGCTGGATTTGTGGAACGAAGTTTTGTCGAAGAACGAGATTAAAATCAATGAAAAACAAAAGGTTAATAAGATATATAAAACCGAACAGGGATTTTGTGTGGAATGTAACAACGGCGAACTGTATACCTCGCAGCGCGTTTTGCTGGCTATTGGCCGGCGGGGTACACCACGAAAGTTAAATGTTCCCGGTGAAGATTTGCCAAAAGTTGCGTACCGATTACTCGAGCCTGAGCTTATTTCGGGGAACAAAATATTGGTAGTTGGCGGTGGCGATTCGGCAATTGAATCAGCCCTGTTGCTGGCTGCCGGAAATGAAGTTACCCTTTCGTACCGGAAAGAAACTTTTTCGCGCCTAAAACCAAAAAACAGAAAAAAACTTGACGCAGCCATTGAATCAAAGCTTTTGGATGTGATATTGAACTCAAACGTAAGTGCGATTGAAGAAGAGTGTGTGCGCTTGAAAATTGCAGATCAGCAAGAGGAGTTGGTAATTGAAAATAACCTGTTATACATTTTTGCAGGAGGGGAACTGCCCGCCGAGTTTTTACGAAACGCAGGCATTGAAATAACTACAAAATTTGGCGAAGCAATATTGAAACACGCTTAGAAACTTGAAAAACGCAGGTAACCATATCGGATTTCTTTTGGCAGTATTTTTTATTGCGGTAAAATCTTTTGCCCAGTTATCGCCGGGAGAATTGTCTGATGTACATGCCCATTTGGAAGGTATAACAAACTGTACAAAGTGCCATGTTTTGGGTGAGAAGGAAACCTCGGCAAAATGTTTGGCTTGTCATACCGAAATAAAAAAGCTGGTGGATCAGAAGAAAGGTTATCATGCATCGGCGGAAGTTACAGGGCAACGATGTGCAGCATGTCATGGCGAACATTATGGTCGCGATTTTGAGGTGGTTCGGATGAATCAAGATAATTTCAATCACAACCTAACGGGTTTTAAACTGGAAGCCAAACATGCTGAAATAACCTGTATCGATTGTCATAAGGCCGCGTTAATTAAAAACAAAATTTCGCAGAAAAAATCGGCCGGTACCTTCCTTGGGATGGGCACCGAATGTATCGATTGCCATACCGATGTTCACCAGAATACTTTGTCGCAGAATTGTACGGCTTGTCACAACCAGGAGGCTTTTGTTCCGGCTACCGGATTTGATCACGCAGCAACTAAATTCCCATTGGTTGGTAAACACAAGGAAGTTGATTGTTCCAAATGTCATGAGAAGACGACGTTGAATGGCAACCCATTTCAACAGTTTGCCGATGTACAATTTGCCAGCTGCACCAGTTGCCACGAGGATGTGCACAACAATAAATTTGGTAACGACTGTCGTAAATGTCATGATGAATTTTCTTTCACGCAGGTAAAAAACATTGGCGCTTTTAACCACAACAACACCGACTATCCATTGCGGGGCAAACATGTTTCGGTAGATTGTAAAGAATGTCACACCTCGGGAAATCATACAAAAGCAGTACCGCATACTAATTGTACCGATTGCCACAGCGATTTTCATAAAGGTCAGTTGGCAAAAAACGGGGTTTCACCCGATTGTAATTCCTGTCATTCTGTTGATGGATTTTCGCCTTCTTCTTTTGGCCTTGAGCGGCACAACAACACCGAATTTGCATTAAACGGCGCACACATGGCAACACCGTGTTTCGAGTGCCATAAAAAAGGTGAAGAATGGAATTTTAAGTTCGAAGAAATCAATTGCACTGCTTGTCACAAAAATATTCACGAGGATAAAATCAGCAGTAAATTTATGCCTGATTCCGATTGTCGTGCGTGTCATAACGAAACGATCTGGAGCCAGATCAACTTTGATCATAACAAAACGAATTTTAAGCTCGAAGGAAAACATACAACGGCATCGTGCCGCGATTGCCACTTTAACGAAACTGCCGAAGTTTCCAGGCAAAAGTTTGCAGGACTCGCGGCTGACTGTGCGAACTGCCATGATGATATTCATTTTGGGCAGTTTGAGGAATCTGGGAAAAATGATTGCGAGCGGTGCCACACGTTTAAAAACTGGTTGCCCGAAAAATTCAATCATGAAAATTCACGGTTTAAAATCGATGGAAAACATGAGGGGCTGGAGTGTATTGCCTGCCATAAACCCACCGATAATTTAATCCGGAATTACATCGTTTATAAATTTGAAGATATAACATGCGCAAGTTGTCATTAATAATTGTAGTGTTGTTTTTGGTCTTTCAACTGAGGGCACAGGAAAATCCCCATGGCGAGGACCTGTCAATTGATTGCCTCGACTGCCACACAACCGAAGGCTGGATTTTCTCGAAAGCAACGGCACGTTTCTCGCATGATTCAACTGATTTTACGCTTGACGGGCAGCATGCTTTTACCGATTGCAGAGCGTGCCACACAACACTGGTTTTTAACGATGCAAAATCGAATTGTATGGATTGTCACAACGACATGCACAACAACACGGTTGGCCTCGATTGCAGGCGCTGTCACGATTCGCGCTCGTGGCTGGTAAGTAACATTACCGAAATTCATCAAACAAGCCGTTTTCCGCTGATGGGAGCTCACAACACCGCCGATTGTTCGGACTGTCATACCAGCGCTTCATTGTTGGAATTTCAGCCTCTGGGAGTGGAATGTATCGATTGTCATAGCCAGGATTATTACGCAACCACTGAGCCCAATCATGTTGAGTCCGGTTTCTCGACCGACTGTTTTGAATGTCACCGGATTGATGCATTCTTGTGGTCGGCACAAGGTATTAATCACGATTTTTTCCCCTTAACAAAAGGACATGCTGTTAGCAGTTGTACCGAATGTCATACCTCGGGAGTTTTTGAACCGATTTCAACCGATTGTTTTAGTTGCCATGAAACTGATTTTGTTTCGGCAACAAATCCATCGCACCAAAACAGCGGTTTTTCAACGCAATGTTCCGACTGTCATACAACCGACCCGGGATGGAGTCCGGCACAGTTTACTGTTCATGATGACTACTATTTCCCTATTTATTCGGGCAGGCACCGTGGCGAATGGAACAATTGTTTTGATTGCCACACGCAGCAGAATAGCTACTCACTGTTTAGCTGTACCGATTGTCACGAACACAATCAAACCGAAACGGACAGTCGCCATAGAGATGTAAATGATTACGTATATACGCCAACAAGTTGTTTCGATTGTCACCCAAGAGGTAATGCAGAAGATGATTAAGATACGAAAACCAAATATCAGATTATTCGGATTGTTTCTTTTGTTTTGGGGAACAATGGCCGTGAATGCGCAAGAATCCGGGGAACTTCTCAATGGGAAAGTATCGTACGTTACCGGAGAAAATATTTATGTGCGATTTGCCTCCACCAATCAGATTGAAAATGGTGATACCTTGTTTATCCGGGATAAAAACGGCCTGACGCCGGCCTTACTTGTCGATAATAAATCTTCCATTTCATGTTTATGCTCTGTTTTGGGAGAACATACGTTTAAGGTCGACGATATTGTTTTTGGCAGAACAAATAAGCCGGTTCGTGAAGTTGTGCAACAGCAACAGGATTTGCCTGAAAAGGATGTGAATGAACGGGTATTAATTTCTCAGGAACCGACAAAAGAACCGACGAGAACACAGGATATAAACGGTAGATTGTCCCTGTCTTCTTACTCCAATATTTCTGATGAAGCGGATAATATTCATCGCTTCCGTTATACTTTATCAGCAAAAGCTTCGCATTTGTCAGGATCAAAAATTTCTGCTGAAACGTATGTGTCTTTCACGCATAAACTAAATCAGTGGGAGGTGGTGCAGGAGAATCTGAACAATGCCTTGAAAGTATACAGTTTGGCGCTGAAATATGATATCAACGAGTCGGCCACTTTTTGGGCCGGGCGAAAGATAAATCCGCGCATTGCAAATGTTGGAGCCATTGACGGGGTACAGTTCGAATATAAATTTAAAAATATGTTTGCTGGAATTGTAGGCGGTACACGGCCCGATCACCAGGATTACGGCTACAATTTTGATTTGTTTGAATACGGCGCTTACGTAGGGCAAAGCAAAAAAACGTCCAATGGTTTTGTGCAGTCGTCGCTGGCTTTTTTTGAGCAACGAAATTCGGGGAATATCGACCGCCGGTTTGTTTACATGCAGCACACCAATTCGGCCATTAAAAATTTGACCTTGTTTTCTTCGATGGAACTCGATTTGTATAAGGTGGAAAATGAAAAGCCCACAAACACCGTGAGTTTAACCGGCCTGTATTTTTCAGCACGTTATCGTTTTTCAAAACGACTTTCGGTTTTTGGTTCGTACGACAATCGGAAGAATGTAATTTACTACGAAACCTTCCGGAATTATGCCGACGAGATTTTGCAACAGGCAAGCCGGCAAGGAGTACGCGCCAGGATTAACTACCGACCTGTAAATGGCTTTATTGTTGGTGCCAGCGCCGGAACACGATTCCGCGACGAAGGTCCGCGACCAACAAAAACATTAAATGGTTTTGCAACCTGGACAAAAGTTCCGGCCCTGAATGCTTCGTTGAGTATTACCGCCAATTTGATGCAAACCAGCTATCTCGACGGGCAGGTTTATGGTGCACGTTTATCAAAAGATCTTGTTTCAGGAAAATTATATACAATGCTACATTATCGTTGGGTAGATTTTCAATATGTAAATACTTTAACTAATTTGCAGCAGCACATTGGCGAGCTTGATTTGTCGTGGCAATTCAGCAAAAAACTGTATTTGTCGGCCAATTACGAGGCAACATTTCAGGATCAACAGTTGTTTAACAGGTTGTACCTTAACTTGAGAATTAAATTTTAAAACAATAAAAAGAATGATGAGGATGAAGATGACTAAGATTTTGATGATACTGGCCGTTGCCGGTATGTTTTTATCGTGTGTACGAAATAAAAATGGCGCTTCGGCTCCGGCTCAGAGTGAGAGTGCATTCAATATGATTAAGGTTTCAGAAGTGATTCAGGGAGGAAGTTACACCTACATTAGCGCAACTGAAAATGGTATTGCAAAGTGGATCGCAGTAGCGAAACAAGAGGTGAGTCCGGGCGAAGTTTTATATTACTACGATGCCTTGCCAATGGAAAATTTCCACAGTAAAGAGATCGATAGAACCTTTGATGTAATTTACTTTGTGAATAAAATAACCAAAACTCCCGGAACTGAGCAGCCTGCCATGGGTAGTGCTATGCCTCGGTCGCATCAGGGGAAAGTGGCTGTTAGCGATGCAGAAGTTGAAATCGAGAAAGAAGAAGGAGACTTGAGTATTGCCGATGTTTTTGCCAACAAAGCCGATTATAGCAACAAAGAATTTGAAATTAAAGGGGCTGTGGTAAAAGTAAACGAGCAGGTGATGGGTAAAAACTGGGTGCACATTCAGGACGGTACCGGCACCGGTAGTAATTTCGATCTGACAATTACAACACAAGCCGATGTAAAAGTTGGCGACGTGGTTACTTTTAAAGGAAAATTGACGCTGGAAAAAGATTTTGGCGCGGGCTATTTCTACGATGTAATTATGGAAGACGGAACCCTTGTACAAAAGGAGGGAACCCAGATTTAATTTTTATCGATATATCCTTTTAAAACCTGATTTCGAGTTTAAAATATTCTCACAGAAAGTCATAATTATGTCAGATTTAGATTTAAAAATCTGTAGTAATAGCGGGTTATTTCACAGAATTTTAAATCTAAAGATGGCGTGAGAAGGACTTTTGCTTTGCTCTTTTTTTCATAAACTTCTCCCAATTTTCTTATATTATCCCGATAGTACTACGAAAACCGGAAAAAGTTTCTGATTAAAATAGCTAAAGCTGTGTGTTATTTTAAACTCGAAATCAGGTTTATGGCTTCGAGATAAGCTGTTAAAGGATATAATTTTTCATCGTACCACAACGATGCAAAATACAATCCGATTGGGGCTTTTTTAAGCCCATTTTTTTTGTAATAATCGTCGAGCCACGCTAACCCTCTTTCAATCTCAGTTTCCGATTTTGTTTCCTTCAAAGCTGCTACGGCAAGCGCTGTTTCTTCAATCGTACCTTCAATTCCAAAATCACCTCCCCAGCTGCCATCTTCATTCTGAACTTTCCGCAGGAAGTCGGTTCCTTTTGCAATCATTTTCTGAATTCTTTCAGTAAGAACCGGCTCATCTTTCAACAACAAATTTGCTTTCTGAAAATAGGTGAGTACCCGCGCAGTTCCGTACACCGGGTTTTCATGATTCTGGGCGTGCTGGTTACCAAACCAAAGTGGTAACCACGAACCGTTTTCTTTTTGGTGTTTGCCCAGATAATCGACAGCCTTTTTTATTGCTGTAGAATACAGTTTTTTCTGTTTTGAATTCAGTTCTGATTTGTATACATCCAACAGTTTGGAAAGCGCTAAAACGCAGTGCCCGGTTAAATCGGCACAACTCTGGTCGAAAGGTAATTTTCCCCAGCCCCGCGAAAATGTAGGAAAGCCGCCATCATTATTTTGAAGTTTTAGCAACCATTCGCCACCACCCAGAATTTCCTCCCTTATTGTATGGTGAGGCGCCAGTTCTAAAAGTGCCAGAATCGCTCCGGGTGTATCGTCGCAGTCGGGTACCGATCCCGTGTAATTTGTCCAGCCCCAACCGCCCGGCGAAGTGCCGTTAAACGGATGTACTGTTTTATTTTGCACCGAAAGCAAATGACTGATAATGCTCTTTTGTTGGGTTTCCGAAAGCACTTTGTTTTTTCTATCACCCAAAGCTTTTACACTAAGTGTGGTCACCCATGTTGACAGGTCGATGTCAATGGGCCAGCTACCATCTTCGCGTTGTATACGTTTTAAAAAAGCAATTCCTTTGTCTACAACAATCGAATCTCTTAATCCTGCATTTATTAGGCTTAAGGCAACAAATGCGGTGAGTGGAATAGCTTCCAGGAAGCCGCCGCTTTCCGGTAGCGATCGTTCCAGTATTTTAAGGGCTTTCTTCTCCGCTTTTGCCCTGATGGTTCGTGTAAATCCATTCGATTTTTTCTTGCGGAAAACCACAATCCCAACAGCAATCAATGCCGGAATTGCATAACTTACCACACTCAGATTCAATATACGATAAAAACGTCGTGGCAGCAAAGCCAGCTCGAAAGGCAGCTGCGGAATGTGTTTAAATCCGTCGTCGCCGGGAACGCCACAAAGTGCGCACAATGTTAAAATTGGTACCGAGAACGTATAGTCTTTTTGGTAGTGATCAAGAATAACTTTTGCCACCTGGTCGGAGCGAACATCAACATTTTGTGTAAGCAGGTAGCCTGCCAGTTTTTGCTGTGTTGACTTTACTTCCAAATTGGTTTCTGCATATAAATTCAACGCCGCATAAGAAAGTAAAGAAGTTGAAATATTTGCCGGACTTTCGGGTGTGTCGCCATAACCACCGTCAGTATTCTGATTTAAAGAAAGCCATTTCAGGCCTTTTGTAATTTCGTGCTGATGAAGATTGGCATCGTGGAAATGAAGCGCTGCAACAGCAACAGCTACCCCCAGCGCACTCGACGATAATTCTCCGGACCAAAAGCCATCATCGTTAAGCTCATCAAGCAAAATATCGCTCAGTTCCTTAAACCGTATTTCCAACTCTTCTTTTTTCACTTTTTAGATTTTAAACACAAAGACGCAAAGACACTAAGAATTTCTTCTCGCAAAGGCGCGAAGGCGCAAAGTTTTTGCTTATTGTTATTTGCCAATTGCCTATTCCTTCTTAAATCAAAAATCGTTAATCTAAATTCTTCATTCAACTTTAATCCTTCTTCCTTCCAATTAATCCTTAACAAGGCTTCCCAATGCCAACAGCCCATAAAACGTATATTCCAAATCGCGGGTTTCATCGCCATCGCCGGAAAGAAAGGCTCCTGAAAGATAATTCATTTGAATAAAATCAAGACAATCTGGAGTGATCAGCCGCAAATCATAATTGGTTTCTGCCAAAGAGAAAAGTGCTACCCCGGTTGATAAAGTATCGCTGAATGGTGTGGTTTCAAAAGCCCTGAATCCAGCTTCTTCCCGGTGAAACTCCAATAAAAGTTGTTGGTATTTCTTGTAGGCTAACCCCAGATCAAAGCGGGCAAAACAAAGTGCCGCGACCAAACTACAGGGTGAGTTTTCTTTCACTTTATAAAAGGGTAGCCAGACACGTGCCATCAGGTTAAAAAGAAAGCGGTTTTTTGCAGTGGCATCAATGGTTAAGGCCAGCAGAAAAAAGCGGTAAGAAATATCCATGAAGTTGTGACCCGAAAATACTTTCCTGAGCAACGAGAACACTGATTCGTTTTTTTGTTGCGGAAGTAACTCCGTTTTCATCAGGTTTAGCGCCAGATCTTCGACTGTACTTGATGTCTCAGGTTGTCTTGATATGTATGTTCTTAATTGCTCAATTTCTTTGTTTTGTCCGGTGGCTAAACTTAGCCAGCAGCCGAAAAGCGAGTAGTAAGGATCGGGATTTCCGGCACGATCGCAAAAGCCACCCGAAGCTTGTTGCTGACTTTTTATAAAATCAGTGATTTCCTGTTGTATTTCAGGCGATAAAGTTTCAAATCCTAAAGAAAGTCGCCGAACCAGTTTTTTATAGATCGCGATCTTCTTTGGGTTACTCATTGGTGGTTTCTGATTTGAAGATTTTTCCCATCACGCCATAAAGACTTAGGCGAAGTTTGGAATTATCAAGTTTATCCAGTTCTGCGTAACAGTTATCGATGTATTGCTGCAAGTATTCTTTTGCAGCTTCCAGCAATCCGGTTTCATCAATTAGCTTTCTGAATTCACCAACTTGCCCGAATAAATTCGCTGGCGTCTCTTTTTCCTGATCGGCGAAATGTTTATTCAGCAAGGCCAGCAGGAAGGGATAATCGCCGGTTTTTTCGGCAGCGTGTTGTTCCGTATATTCATTCAGGTCGTCGCGAATTTGGTAAGCAATTCCCATATAATCGGCAAATTGCTCCAGAATTTCCTGCTCCTGTTTGTTTGCTCCTCCAACAATTGCTCCCAGCAGCAAGGCCACTTTTATGGCTTCACCGGTTTTGTTTTTAAAAACCTCGATCATTTCAACGGGCAGCAATTGGATTTTGCCGTCGTTGAAAAGAATGTCGACGCCTTGTCCGCGTGTTAATTGTATGTGCGAGTGGGCAATAAAACGCAGGCAGTTTCTCATGGTTTCATTCGGAACATCCAGATTGCTTAACAACTCGTAGCCTTTGCCAATCAGAAAATCACCTGCATTGATGGCCTGCGCAACACCATATTTTTCATGCGCCGTAAGGGTGTTGTAACGCTGGTTGGCATTGTCCTCAATATCGTCGTGAATTAGCGACGCCTTATGGAAACACTCAATAATAAGCGTTAAGGGCTGCAGAAGCTCATCCGCATCGTTAGTTGAGTAGGCCTGGAAACTTAAAGCCGCAAGCAACGGTCGTATCCGTTGCCCGTCTACAAGCAGATATTCCTGTGCAATTTGTTCAGTTTTATCGCGCCCCTGAATGTATTTTTCGATGTTTTCTTTTGTAAATAAAGCTTCGATTCGGTTCTTTAACAACGACACCGAAATGGGTTGGCGCGCTTCATCCGGCTCATACGAACGCATTTCATCCAGAATCCATTTTATATCTGCACGCGTCTCTTCACAACCATCAAAAAGCAGCGGAATGCCAATTACCGGTACGGCAGCATTTGATACCGGCTCAAACGAACGTTGCAAAACCGGCATACAACTCACGCCGATTACAGCATCTATTGATCCTTCTTCAACCAAACCAACCGCAACCGTGGTTCCTTCGGCTACCAGATTGGCATATCCTTTTGATTCGGCTTCAATCAGCAGATCATCGATGGGGCAGGCCTTACATCCTGCACAATTCAGTCCCAGTTCGTCGAACAGGCCCTCGCATTTATTGTTGTCGTTCAGGCATTGTGGGAGCAGCAAAAGCCGGCGGTTCATAGGCGTGGCTTTTACCGTTTTTCGCCACGATTCGTTACCTAGCAATACCATTGCAAAAGGAATAAATTCAGCAGAAATTTCCTGTTCGCGCACCAAATCAGCGGCCAGTTCTTCCAGTTTTTGGATGTTTACAGGAGGACGCAGCTCCAACATCCCGACCATAGCTGCAGCAGCCTTACGCATTTTATTGCGCACGAACGATTCCTCAGGAACTTTTAATATGCCATTTGTCTCCTTCATATTAACCGTAGGCGCCAAAGCCAAAAAATGCCCGTTTTTTTGCAAAGCGATACACCCAGCTCTTTTCGCGAACGGGTTTGGCCGAACCATGACTGGAAACTTTTTCCATTTTGCTCAAACGTTCAGCTTCGTTCTCTCTGCCCGATGTATCTTTTGCGGCGTGTTGTTTTGTATAATTAACCAACCACTGCGGGTCGTCCATAACGATGCAACCCGTTGTCAATTTTGGTATTTCTGTTTTAAATCCTGCAAGGAAAGGTGAATTGCGGTAAATGCTTTCCAGGTCGCCATCGGCCACATTGTTGGTGGCGAATTGAATGACCGGGCAAGGTTCGATGTCGCCCGAAGCGTTAATGTGGTGACTGAGTCCGGATGCCGCGGGGCACAATCCTTTTCCATTCTCATCCCAGTACGCATCGATAATGGCAATGTTGTATTTCTGTCGTGCATCTACAATAAACAGGCGAAGTTGCTCAATCTGTTCTGCCGAAAGACAGAGGTCGACTGTAGCGTCTTGTCCCACGGGACGATAAATGTAGTACCACAAATAAAGCACTCCGCGGTCGATCAGCGACCGGATAAATTCATCGGAAAATGCAAGGTCGATGTTCGATTTGCAAACACTCATTGCCACTCCCGTAATTAATCCTGCATCGGTTGAATGATCTATGGCAGCCTGCGCTTTTTGGTAAACGTTTTTTCCTCCACGGCGCACATCGGCAATTTCTGTGTCGCCCTCAAAACTGATTAGCGGTGAAACGTTGGCCAGTTTGCGTAAACGTTCGGCAATATCTTTTGTGAGCAAAGTCCCGTTGGTAAACAGCTGAAAATAGCAGTCGGAATGTTTTTCGAAAACATCAAAAAGCGGTTTGTACATAAGTGGCTCGCCACCCAGTATTCCGAAAAAGTACGATCCTTTTGCTTTCGATTGCGTGATTATCGAATCCAGCATTTCGGGCGACATGCGCGCATTTTGTTTTTTATGCGTTACCCAGCAGCCCTGGCAATTCAGGTTGCAATCGTCGGTAACCGAGATAAAATGAAATGCCGGGAAAAAATCGCCGTTTTTTATTCGTTTCTGAAAACGCTGAATGCCACGGGCACCTTTTATGCCCATGTTATATGCAAACTTATACAGGCATTTTTTATCTGTTTTCAGGATTTGTTTAAGCATCTTTTTTTGGGTTCTTTAAACTGTTCTTTAATTCTTCCAGGGCTCTTTTTTTCTCTTCTTCGGCCTGTTGAAAAGCGCCTTGTTTGAAAATGTTTCTCCGGGCATTGTTGCGTTCGTTCAGCATAACAAACAAATTTCCTTTTTGATCGTTTCCCTGTGCTTTTTTATCCTCGCCGGGTTCTGCTCCTGATAAGGCCGAATTTTCGGGTAATCGCGGGAATATAATCGCCGATGCCGGGCAGGTTCGTCCGCAGGCCGGACAATTGTTTTTGCACGACAACGGATTGACAACCTTGAGGCTTTTTTTATTGTACGTATAAACTCCAAAAACACAGAACCGGGCACACTGTCCGCAAAGGGTACAACGCTCTTTGTCGATAATCGGATACCACGCCGGAACTTTTAGCCCGGTCTTTTTTATTTCGTATTTGCTGTTTTCCTGCTTTTCTTCAATCCGGGCAGCTAAATCGGAGGTAATTTCTTTAGTGTCGGTCTCCCTGAAATTAAACACCTCGTAATTGCTGAGCTGAACCCCGTTCTGCTCAAACATATTTTTAATGGCCCGCGGGTAACAGGCAGCAATCAGTGTTTTGTCGTAATCGTTATCCAATTGGTGCAGGAAGTCCTTTTCATTCAGCGAAAAAGCACACAGGTCGTGCAGCTCATAAATATCAACTCCAAGCGGTTTGAAAGCTTCTGAAAGCTCTTCCTTCTTATCGTCGGAAATGATGCCAGCACCACAATTGCAAAAAATCAGGCAAGTTTTGTTTGTCATTTTTCTGGTAATGAAAAGCTAAATAAACAAAATTCTGCTCAACTTAAAAATGCTTGCCCGCCTTTAACAATCAATTAAGACGGATAGGCTTTTAACTGCGATGAATCTTGTTGTTTTGCAGATGAGTTGAGCCCATTGGCAGAGGAAATAATACGCACATTGAATTAATGACACAAAAGACGAGGAATGGCCTGTTTTTGTAATAATTATTCCGAAATTTATACCTGTACATTAAACAGACAATTTTATATTATGAACCGCTTATTGCTTATTGCCCTGTTTGCCCTGCTTTTTGTTTCGTGCGATTCGAAAAAGGAGGAGAAAGCCAAAAAGAATGTTGAACTATCGGCTCACGATCAGAAAATGGAGTGGTGGCGCGAAGCCCGCTTCGGAATGTTTATTCACTGGGGTTTATATGCCGATCCGGCAGGTGAATGGAAAGGCGAACGTATAAATGGGATTAGCGAATGGATAATGGCCCGTGCCGAAATTCCGGTGAAAGAATACGAGAAACTGGCAGAAAACTTTAATCCCGATAAATTTGATGCCGAAGCATGGGTGAAACTGGCAAAATATGCCGGAATGAAATACATAGTGATCACTTCGAAACACCATGATGGTTTCGCGATGTTTCATTCAAAAGCCAGCAAATACAATATTGTTGATGCTACTCCTTTTGACCGCGATCCGTTAAAAGAACTGGCTGAAGTTTGTAAAAGAGAAGGTATACGTTTGGGTTTTTACTACTCGCAGGCACAAGACTGGCACGAGCCAGGCGGAACGTACTGGAACATTGAAGAAGGTAAACCACACTGGGACCCGGATTTAGAACGCGAACCACTGATGAATTACATAAACGGAAAGGCGGTGCCGCAGGTAAAAGAAATTCTGGAAAACTACGGAGGGCTGGATATTTTGTGGTGGGATACGCCACGCGGAATGACAGAAGAAGCGGCTAACGCTTTAAAAGCAGTTACCGATGATTACCCTAACCTGATAACGAATAACCGCCTGTATCGTCCATGGCCGGGCGATTTTCAAACACCCGAGCAGCATGTGCCGCCAACGGGGCTGGATTACGATTGGGAGGTGTGTATGACCATGAACACCAGCTGGGGCTACAAATGGTACGACGAAAACTGGAAATCGACCGAAGAGTTGATAAAAATGCTGGTTGATATTGCCAGTAAAGGTGGTAATCTGTTGCTGAACGTGGGGCCAACTGCAACAGGTGAATTCCCCAAAGCCAGTGTTGAGCGGCTAAAAGAAATGGGCCACTGGATGCAACAAAACGGCAAATCAATATACGGTACAAGTGCCAGTCCGTTTTATAAATTGCCCTGGGGCCGCTGCACGACAAAAAAAGAGGGCGGCGTAACCAATCTTTACCTGCATGTTTTCGACTGGCCAAAAGATGGCTTATTAAAAGTGCCGGGTCTGGAAGCAAATGTACGCGATGTTTACCTGTTGTCGAACCCGAAACAGCATTTTGCCTGGAAATTTGAAGAGGGTGATTTACATGTTCATGCGCCGTCGGTAATATTTAATGAGATAAATACCGTGGTTGTTGTGAAAATACGTGGCGAAATGACGGTAACAAGTAATAAACCACACTTAAAAGAAGGTAGCGTGTTGTTACCTGCCGATTTTGCCGACATTTATAATCCCGGTTATGGCGAACATGCCGTACTAAAAGGCAGTAGTTCAAACTCAATAATTGCCAACTGGGTGGATGCCCGCACTCGCTTAGAGTGGATTTTTGATGCTGAACCGGGCAAATACCGGGTTGAAGCTTTGGTGTGGAGTGCCGAAAGAGGAGGAGTGTCAGTTACGTTAGGCGATCAGAAAATAGAAACTGAAATCCGCGATACAGGAGAAGATTATGAACTGCTAAAGCTGGGCGAAATTGAAATAATGGAAAGCGGTGAGCAATCAATTTCATTGCTGCCTGCCACCGGAAATACAAGCGATAAACAATTGATGTATCTGGAGTTGATAAAACTACAGCAACAATAAATCAGACGAGGACACAACCTATTCGAACTTACATCTGTTTCCTCAGCATTCAAATTTGTTAATCTTTGGGGGCGTAATCCGGATTAGAAACAGGAAACTTCGCATTTGTTGATTTTAGTTTCTCATCAAGAAGGGATTTAAGTTCCTGTGTTTTCTCTGGAAATAGTGTTGACACGTTTTTCGTTTCGCCCGGGTCTTCGGCCAGGTTAAAAAGTTCAGTTTTATTGTTTTCGTAGTGAACAACCAGTTTCCATTCTCCTTTACGCAATGCCGATCCGGGTTTCCATGCACTGCCATGGTAGTGCGGGTAATGCCAGAATAATTCGTCGCGTGTCAAATGTTTGTTCTCCGTTAATACCGGCAGCAGGTTTTCTCCATCGTTACCGTCGTGTTTTGTTCCTGCTATGTTCAGAATGGTCGTAAAATAGTCCATGCTGATAACCGGGCTGTCTTCCGTTCTGCCCGGGTTGGTGAGTTCAGGGCCAGAGATAATCAGTGGTACACGTATACCTCCCTCGTAACACCACCCTTTTCCTGCACGAAGCGGACCATTATTTGTTGGAGCATTTTTTCCTCTCAGTGTAGAAAGCCCGCCATTGTCGCTGGTGAAAATTACCCAGGTATTTTTATCCAACCCCAGTTCTTCAAGTGTATTCAGAATCCGACCAACATTCTCGTCCATGGCTGCCACCATCGATGCATAAGCTGCATTTTCCTGTACTAAGTGGGTCCATCCGTCGCCCTCCGCTTTTATCGGAACCTCATTAAGGCCCAGTTGCTCACGTTTTGTTTGATAGTGGTTGATGTAATCTTTAGCTGCCTGAATTGGAGTATGAACCGTGTAAAATGAGAGGTAAAGGAAAAATGGATTACGCTTGTTGTTTTTAATGAAGTTTATACTTTCACTGGTCAGCCGGTTCGTAAGGTATTCTCCTTCCGGGCCATCTTCCAGCTTTGGATTTTTATAAGGTGAATAATAGCCTCCCGGAGGGCTCCCTTTATCATGACCGCCAAAGTTGATGTCAAATCCCTGGTCTTCCGGAAAAAATCCTTCATCTCCTAAATGCCATTTTCCAACAAAACAGGTTTTATAGCCCGTCTCCTTTAGTTTTTCGGCAATGGTAATTTCTTCCAGAGCCAGTTCTGTACCATCCTGAGGACCGAGTAAAGGTTTCATCTTTGGATCCAGGCCCGGAATCCAGTCGGTAATATTTACCCGGTTGGGATGTTTGCCTGTAAGTATTGCCGCACGAGTAGGGCTGCAAACCGGATTTGCTGCGTAGGCATTGGTGAAGCGTACTCCATGTTCTGCGAGTTTATCGATATTGGGCGTGTCGTAAAAACTTTCAGGGTAATTACAGGTTACATCTGCCCAGCCAAGGTCATCAACCAAAATAAAAACAAAATTAGGATGGTTATTTCTTGCACAGGAGACGAGAAGCAAGGCAAAAAACGAAAGGATAATTAGTTTACGCATGGTTCTTTGTTTGGAATAAAGTTATAAAAAAAGCGGGCTTTGCATTCAACAAAGTCCGCTTCTGCATTTATCTGCCTGCGTATAATTTATTTACTCATTTCCGCAAAATATTTATAGAAGAGCGGAATGGTTTTTATGCCTTTGTAAAACTGTTCCAGCGGGTAGTTTTCGTTGGGTGAATGAATTGCATCCGATTCAAGGCCGAAGCCCATCAACACCGTTTTAATTCCAAGCACTTTCTCGAAAGTTGAGATAATCGGGATACTTCCACCTGAACGAACAGGCACCGGGCGATTGCCAAAAGTATCGGTGTAGGCTTTTTCGGCAGCCTGGTAGGCCGGAATATCAATCGGGCAAACATAAGCGGGGCCACCGTGTAGGTAGGTAACCTCAACCTTTACTGATTTTGGGGCAATACTTTCAAAGTGGTCTTTAAAAAGTACGGCTATTTTTTCGTGATCCTGGTCGGGCACCAAACGCGATGAGATTTTTGCAAAAGCTTTTGATGGCAATACGGTTTTTGCACCTTCTCCGGTGTAACCACCCCAAATGCCGCATACATCAAACGACGGACGAATGCCGGTGTGCTCACTCGTTGAAAAACCTTTTTCTCCTTTCAGCTCATCAACACCAAGTGCTTTTTTATACTTTTCCTCGTTAAACGGAGCTTTGCCCAGCAAGGCACGTTCTTCGGCCGATACTTCCTGTACGGTGTCGTAAAAACCGGGGATGGTAACCTTCCCATCTGCGTCAACCATCTGGTCGATCATCGAACAAAGTACATTGATCGGGTTGGCAACTGCGCCGCCAAAAATACCCGAGTGCAGGTCGCGGTTTGGGCCGGTAACTTCTACCTGCCAGTACGACAGTCCGCGCAATCCGGTGGTAATTGATGGAATATCGGCTCCCAGCATCGAAGTGTCGGAAACCAAAATGATATCGGCTTTTAGCATTTCCTTGTTCTGCTCGCACCATTTTCCCAGGTTAGGCGATCCTATTTCCTCTTCGCCTTCAATCATAAATTTTACGTTGCAGGGAAGGGTATTGGTTTTTACCATCAGCTCGAAAGCTTTGGCGTGCATCATTCCCTGACCTTTGTCATCGTCGGCACCGCGGGCATATATTTTTCCGTCGCGCACCTGTGGCTCAAACGGTGGTGTGTCCCATAAATCGATGGGATCAACCGGCATCACATCCATATGACCGTAAACCAATACGGTTGGCAGTGCCGGATCGATAATCTTTTCGCCATAAGTAACCGGGTTACCGGCGGTTTCAAAAACTTCGGCTTTATCGGCACCGGCTTCCAAAAGTGTTTTCTTCCAGTACCCGGCGGCTTTATACATATCCGGTTTGTGGGCAGCAATCGAACTGATCGACGGAATGCGTATCAATCCAAATAATTCCTCCAAAAACCGGTCTTTGTTTTCCTCTACATACTTGTTTATGTACTCCATAACATTTACTTGAATTTCCCTTAATAATTGAGCTTGAAAAATAGTGTTTTACGCAGGATTAAAAAAGAGGTTTTGTCATGAACCGGCACAAAAAAAGGGCGATCAAACGATCGCCCTTCCAATAAGTTTATCACAACTTAATTATACCGATGTGAAATCAAATTGAGTCTTTAAATTTTCAATCGGCATTAACCATTGTAATTTCAGTGTTTCGCTAATGGCTCACACTGAAAAACAATTGGTATTAGTCAACAATAGCTTTAAATTTAGCATTGTCGAAATATTTTGCGAATTCCATATCTGTTTTGGCCACTTCTTTCAAACCGGCATTCATGTCAACAGCAGCTTTCAGGCTTTCGAACAATAACGATTCTTTAGCAGTGCGTGCACCAATTACAGCTTTGAAATATTCAGTCATATAACAACCTTCAATTGTACAAGCCTCAAGATCTTTAACCGCACCGTTGTTGTTACCGGCCAGTAATTTTGCCAATCCCGAGTTTACATCGGCAAAACGGTTGAAATACTGAACCGCTCTGTCGTATTCGGCTTTTTTAACGCTAACAATTCCCATGTTGTAGTTAACAGCGTCGCCGGCACCTGCAGCAGCACCAAATAAAGCTTCAGCAGCGTCAACATCGCCTTCGGTTAAAGTAACCGCACCAACGTTGTTTTTAACGATAGGCTCGTTGTTAGCCAGTTTCTCAGCTTTTTCGAATAATGGTTTTGCATCGGCATATTTGTATTGCTGAACCATTACATAACCTGCGTTGTTTGGTCCTCTCCAGTCGTTCGGATAAACTTCCATAAACGTATTGTAAACCGAAAGTTGTTCGTTAAGATCTTCGAACAAAGTAGCAGCGTAAAGTAACTCTGCCGGATTTAATGAAGAAGGATCAGCTGTGGCAGCTGCTTTTAATTCTTCGTCGGTTTTACCAATCATATCAACGCTGGTAGTCATTTTTGCACGACGCAACTGAGGAAGAATTTCGTCAGCAACTTCATTAAAAGTCTCACTAAGGTTACGGATTTCACGCTCGCGAACTTCTGGGTCGTTGTACATCGAAAGTACACGCAGGATCAGTTCTTTGTCTTTAATGTTCGATTGCTCCAACAAGGTTTTAAAACCGTCCCAGTCTTCAGGAGTGTATTTTGTTTTCAATTTAACATCAATACCGGCTTCTTTTAATTTTTTAGCCAAAAATGCCGAAGATGTTTCTTTACGTTTTGCAGCAAGATCAAGGTTCAGATCGATTGTACCGTCAGGTGATGCATAAGCTGAAACCTCAACATCTTTCAGATCGATTCTTTCGTCTTCGTTTGCTTTTTTAGTGTAGTCTTCCAGCGCTGTTACTTCACTTTTTGAAGTTTCGTCTCTGCGAATGTTTGAGCGATTGATAAGGTATTTGATGTCTGCAGTCATTTCGTCTGGAACGATACGCTGGAAAGCATCGATGTTCGGGTCGTATTTCCCGCTGTTGTTGGCTTCGCGCTCAACACCTAAAATCGCTTTAGGGATCATGATCACTTTTTCGCTGGTAGCAATAATACCATCGGCAACTTTTATTGGTTCGAAATCAACCGATTTTGCACCTTGCGTAGCTTTGATGTTTACGTAAAGCTCTGATTTAGCCATGGCTTTATCGTAGGCAACAGCATTTTTGTAATTTACACTACCACCGTTGTAGCTAATTACTTTGTTGTTGGCTTCAACGCTTTCGCCCTGTACCGAAACAGGATCATACGCAGTTTCGCCACCATCGTATTTTAGCACGGGTGTAGCAGTTAATGTAACTTTTTTGTTGAAGTATTTGGCGGGGAAACGTGTGTCGATTGCAACGGCAACTTCACTGGCATGTGCCTCAAGTACCTCAGGGGTAACTTTGAAGTTGATTTGATCGGCATTTTTCTTCATTTTGTTTAGTCCGGAACATCCGGCGAACAATACCGCAATACCAATGAAAAGGGGGATAGGTTTAAAGTTGATTCTTCTCATAACAGACATTATTTATACTATAATTAAAATTCACATTCGAGCAGACAAAAGTAAAAAGCTTTTCAATATTTAAAAGCTGTAGCCCATGTTTTTATCACAATATCAGACGGTTTATTCCTAATTTATATTCACTATTAAAAATGGCGGATTTTAACTGCTGATAATGGTCGGGATTTTGTACAAAATCAATGCCGTTAATGTCGATAATAAGGATAGGGAAGGTGGAAATTTGTTTAAAAAAGTTAAAGTATCCGTCACCGATTTTCTCCAGATAAACAGGATCCATATTTTGTTCATAATCGCGCCCGCGCATTTTTATATTTTTCATCAGTCGGTCGACATCCGAATGGAGGTAAACATACAAATCGGGTTTGGGCATCGATTCGAAAATAATGTTGAAGATTTGCCGGAACAGATGGTATTCATCTCTCTTAAGCGTGGTTTCGGCAAAAATTGCTGTTTTGGCAAAATAGTAGTCGGCCACCATAAACGGGTGAAAAAGATCGAGGTTGAGCACTTCGTTTTTGATTTGCGTATAGCGGTCGGCCAGAAACGAAAGTTCCAGCGGAAATGAATAACGTTCTTTGTCCTGGTAAAACTTGGGTAAAAAGGGATTGTCGGCAAATTGTTCCAACACCAGTTTGGCGTTGTAATCTTTGGCAATCATTCGCGAAAGTGTTGATTTGCCAGCCCCGATATTTCCCTCAATAACCAGAAATTGCATTGTTCTTCAACATAAAAATTCCCGGTAACAAATCGTGCTACCGGGAATTCAAAAGTAGTATTTCTTGATTGAAAATTCCTGTACTTGGTAGTTTATTTTTGATATGAAACAGGCTTTGAGGAATGAGTTATAACTAACCCCGTCTTTTAAGGCGGGGACTAAAATAGGTTAGAGAAAAAGGAACAAAAGGGAATTTTGTAATTTTTAATTTACAAAATTCCCTTTTATTCCTGCGATCAGGCTGAATCTGTTAGTCCCCACCCTAAAGGATGGGGTTATTCATATTCGTCACCCGGAGACTTCGAATTTTATTCAGTCAGCGACTTAATGCCCATATTCCACAATGTGAAGCCATAAATATCGGCATACTGCTCAATGGTTTTGCTTACCGGTGTTCCTGCTCCGTGCCCGGCATCCGTTTCAATGCGGATAAGAACCGGGTTGTCACCAGCTTGTTTTGCCTGTAATTCGGCAGCAAATTTAAAGCTGTGCGCCGGAACTACACGGTCGTCGTGGTCGCCTGTGGTTAGCAGCGTTGCCGGATATTCAACACCCGCTTTTACATTGTGCACCGGAGAATATCCTTTCAGGTATTCAAACATTTCTTTGCTGTCTTCGGCTGTACCGTAATCGTAGGCCCAACCTGCACCTGCGGTAAAGGTGTGGTAACGTAACATATCCAGCACGCCAACTGCCGGAAGTGCCACTTTCATTAAATCGGGGCGTTGTGTCATTACGGCGCCAACCAATAATCCTCCGTTCGATCCACCGCGGATAGCCAGGTAATTACTCGATGTATAATTCTCGGCAATCAGGTATTCGGCAGCGGCAATAAAATCGTCGAAAACATTTTGCTTTTGCATTTTTGTTCCGGCATCGTGCCACTTTTTACCGTACTCGCCACCGCCACGCAAATTGGCAACAGCATACACACCACCTTGCTCGAGCCAAACAGCATTGGTAACCGAAAAACTTGGCGTAAGGCTAACGTTAAAACCACCGTAACCGTAAAGGATCGTTGGATTTTTGCCATTCAATTCAGTGCCCTTTTTATAGGTAATGATCATCGGGATTTTAGTACCGTCTTTTGATGTATAGAAAACCTGTTTGCTTTCAAAATCGTTCGGATTAAAATCGATAGCCGGTTTGCGGTACAGTTCCGATTCGCCGGTCTCAAAATCGTATTGATAGATGCTTCCCGGCGTAATGTAGTTGGTGAAAGTGTAATACATTTCGGTAGCCTTTTTCTTCGCCCCAAAACCACTAACCGAACCCACGCCCGGCAGTTCCACTTCGCGAATCATATTGCCATCGTAGTCGTACTGAAATACTTTTGATACGGCATCGATCATGTATTCGGCAAAGAAATAACCACATCCGGTTGACGGGCTAAGTACGTTTTCGGTTTCAGGAATAAAATCCACCCAGTTTTCAGAAGTTGGGTTGCTTACATCGGTAGTAACCACTCGTTGGTTGGGCGCATTTAAATTCGTAACCAGGTAAAGTTTGGTGCCCACATTATCGATTACGTAAGTGTCGCTTTCGTCGGTTCCGATTACAGTTATTAATTTGCTGTTTGGTTGGGTAAGGTCTTTAATAAACAGTTTATTGCCGGAAGTGGAAACGCTGGCTGTAATTACCAGGTAACGATTATCGTCGGTTACGCCACCGCCAACATAACGGTGTTTTTCTTCGGGTGTTCCTCCAAATACCAGCTCGTCTTCGTTTTGAGTTGTGCCCAGTTTGTGGTAGTACAATTTATGCTGATCGGTTTTTGCCGATAATTCGCTGCCTTCCGGTTTGTCGTAGCTCGAGTAGAAAAAACCTTCGTCGCCTTTCCACGAAATACCGCTGAACTTTACGTCAACAAGTGTGTCGCCCATTTGCTCTTTCGTGTCGGTATTTATAATAATTACTTTGCGCCAGTCGCTGCCACCTTCCGAAATTGAATAGGCGGCAATTTTACCGTTTTCCGAAAAACTCAAGGCATCCAACGATGTTGTTCCGTCTTCAGCAAAAGTATTCGGATCGAGAAAAACTTCGGCAGTAGATGCATCTTCTCCGGTTTTAAAACGGTAAACCACATATTGGTTTTGTAGTCCGTCGTTTTTGTAGAAATAGGTCCAGTCGCCCTCTTTAAACGGCGCACCCACTTTTTCGTAGTTCCATATCGACGACAGTCTTTCTTTTAACTCTTCGCGGTACGGAATCTGGTTCAGGTAGCTGTAAGTTACTTTGTTTTCTGCCTTTACCCATTCGGCAGTTTCTTCCGAGTGGTCGTCTTCAAGCCAACGATACGGGTCGGCCACTTCAACACCAAAGTAGGTGTCTTTTACGTCTCCTTTTTTTGTCACAGGATAATCCAATTTTTGTTGTTCATTACAGGCAAACAGAACAAGTGCTGCCAGTACAAATAAAACAGTGTTCTTCATCTCATTTCAATTTAAAACATTTAAAGGTATTCGATGGAACTCGCTTACAAATTTTTCTCCCTGTATGGAGCTATTTATATGCTCGTTTCATTGTGCAGTTATTTTTCGCTAAATAAATATTTCTTGATTACAATTTCCTTGATATCAGTCATGAGTGTGTGGGGAAAGTAACAGCAGATCACCATTTTCGAGACTAAGCCTACATTAGCCGCTTCTCTTTTCTCAGCTTTTTGTCTTTTAAATGCCCCCAAATGTAGGTTGGTAACAGCCCGATGGAAAAACCAATAAGGAACAGTTCGAGTTTTATATCGGCATTTAGTTGCATTAGCAGGTAGCCCAAAACGGAGCCGCCAATAATTCCAAAAAATGAAATGAGGTAGGTAAAATAGTAGGGCGCGTAAAAACCGTGCTCCTTTTGCATGTGTTTTGAGAGGCGGGTGATCAGCCGGTCGTACTCGCGGCGTGGTTTGCCAACGTGATTTACGGCCTGGGCAATGTTGTTTACCGCTTCTGTAATATTAATTTGTTCTTTTTTGCATTCCGGACAGGAATTCGAAAATTCATCAACTCTTGAGATATTACGTTTAAACTCGTCGATACGGAAAAAGCGCAGGTCTTTATCGTTGCCGCCTTGTAATTGTTCGTCAATTTTATTGTGAAGTTGTTCTGACCAGTTGCCCATGTTTCTATAATTTTAGTGGCGAAGTTAAGAAAAGGAAGTTAAAGTTCCGCGTGGGAGCAAGTTCTCAGTCTCAGTATTCAGTCTCAGTATTCAGTCACAGTCTATTAGTCCCTCAATCCTTCAGTTCCTCAGTCCCTCCGTCTTCCAGTACCATTGATTCCAGTTGCAGTGCTCATCTTACAGGAGATGAAGGCTATCTGCTGTCTGTGAATGGTTTTCTGCTGTCAGCGAAGGATTATCTTTCATCAGATAATGATGATCTGGTAAAAGATGACGGCTATCTTATGAAAGATACAGTTGATCTTATGGAAGATACGGTTGCTCTTATTGCAGATGAAGACTATCTTATTTCAGCGCATTAGCCGCTGGCGGGAGCGAACGATTATCGGGTGTCAGCGATATGTCATCTTTTAGTAGTGAACTGTTAATAACAAAAAAACGCCCCACCAAAAGGCGGAGCGTTTTATTATTTTGCTTGAAATTTATTCAGCTCTTATACCGATGTGAAATCAAATTAAAACTTTAATTTTTCAATCGGCATTAACCATTGTAACTTCAGTGTTTCGCTTAAGGCTCACACTGAAAAAATTGGTATTAGTCGTTATCGCGACGAGGACGGAATTCTCTGCGATCACCACCTCTGCGGTCATCACCTCTGCGATCATCACGTCTTCTGTCTCCACCTCTGCGATCATCGCGTCGACGATCACCTCCACGGTTATCTCCACGAGGTCCGCGGTTATCTCTTGGCGGGCGCTCTACATAACCTTCAGGTTTTGGAAGCAACACTTTGCGCGAAAGTTTCAGTTTACCGGTTTTTTCGTCAACACCGATCAGTTTTACTTCAACAATTTCGCCTTCTTTAGCAAAGTCCTCTGCGTTTTCAACGCGTTCCCAAGCCATTTCAGATACGTGCAACAGACCTTCTTTTCCAGGAATAATTTCGATGAATGCTCCGAAAGAAACTACCGATTTAACTTTTCCCTGGTAAATTTCACCCACTTCAGGCAGTGCAGTGATCGCCTTAATTTTAGCTTTTGCAGCTTCAATTGGCTCTAATCCGGCTCCTGAAATCTGAACCAAACCAGCATCGTCAACTTCTTCGATAACAATAACGGTTTGAGTTTCTTCCTGAATAGCCTGAATAACTTTTCCACCAGGTCCGATTACCGCACCGATCATATCCTTAGGAATTTGAACGGTTTCGATACGTGGAACATTTGGTTTAAAGTCTTCGCGAACTTCAGGAATCACTTTCAGCATTTCGCCCAAAATGTGTAAACGGCCTTCTTTTGCCTGTTGCAATGCTTGCGCAAGCACTTCGTATGGCAGTCCGTCAACTTTAATATCCATTTGAGTAGCGGTAATACCATCGGCAGTACCGGTTACTTTAAAGTCCATGTCACCCAGGTGGTCTTCGTCACCTAAAATGTCAGAAAGAACAGCATATTTTTCAGCACCTTTATCGGTAATCAATCCCATTGCGATACCCGATACCGGCTTTTTGATTTTTAATCCGCAGTCCATCAATCCCATTGTTCCGGCACAAACTGTAGCCATCGATGATGATCCGTTTGATTCCAGAATATCAGAAACAATACGAACTACATAAGGCGAATCGGCAGGAAGCATTTTCTTCAGTGCGCGGTGTGCCAGGTTTCCATGACCGATCTCGCGACGGCTGGTTCCGCGTGGCGTTTTCGGGTCGCCAACACAGAATGGAGGGAAGTTATAGTGTAAAAGGAATTTCTCTTTTCCCTGAACAGTTACCTGGTCGATAATTTTCTCATCCATTTTGGTACCCAAGGTAACCGAAGTTAACGATTGAGTTTCACCACGGGTGAAAATTGATGATCCGTGTGCACCGGGAAGGTAATCTACCTCACCCCAGATCGGACGGATTTGGTTAGTAGCACGGCCATCCAAACGAATTCCATCGTCAAGGATCATGCGGCGCATAGCTTCTTTTTCCACATCGTGGTAGTAACGGCGAATGAGTTTTTCGTTGGCCACAAGGTCAATCTCCTCATTTTCGGCGTTAGCCTCAACGTAAGCTGCAACATATTCGTCAACAACAGCAGCAAAAGACTCCATACGCAGGCTTTTGTTGGTAATTTGTTGTTTCGCAATAGCGTATGCTTTTTCGTAAAGATCGGCTTTTACCTGTGCACGCAATTCTTCGTTGTTGTTTTCGTGGCAATATTCACGTTTAACAACTCCCAGTTCTGCAGCCAGTTCTTCCTGAACTTTACAGTGCTTTTTAATTTCTTCGTGCGCAACCTTAATCGCTTCCAACATTACTTCTTCCGAAACTTCATTCATTTCGCCTTCAACCATCATAATGTTTTCGTACGATGCGCCAACCATAATGTCAAGATCGGCTTCTGCTAACATCGCCAGAGATGGGTTGATAACGAATTCGCCATCGATGCGGGCTACGCGAACTTCCGAAATCGGAGTAGTGAAAGGAACATCTGAAACAGCGATTGCTGCTGATGCTGCCAAACCGGCTAAACAGTCAGGCATTTCATCTTTTCCTGATGAGATCAGTGAGATCATTACCGCGGTTTCAGCGTGGTAATCTTCCGGGAAAAGTGGACGAAGTGCACGGTCAACTAAACGTGCAACCAAAATTTCTTCATCGCTCGGACGGGCTTCTCTTTTCAGGAAACCACCCGGGAAACGTCCTGCGGCTGAAAATTTTTCGCGGTAATCAACCGATACCGGCATGAAATCTACATCTTCTTTCGCTTCTTTTGCCGACACAACTGTTGCCAGCAACATGGTGTCACCCATTCGAACCACTACCGAACCATCGGCTTGTTTTGCCAATTTGCCGGTTTCAATGGTAATCGTCCTGCCGTCGGCAAGTTCGATTGTTTTAACTGTAGCGTTTACCATAATTTAAATCAATAATTTTTGCGGCCTGTATGCGGCCTTTGTTAATTACAATGGGTGGTGAGGTTTTGCAATTTACAAAAAAGAAAGGCAATACCAATGCATTGCCTTTCAATATAATTTACTTACGTAAGTTCAACTCTTTGATAATCGCACGGTAACGTTCGATATCTTTTTTGATGAGGTAATCGAGTAAGCTACGACGCTTACCTACTAGTTTAATCAATGCACGACGAGTGCTGTGGTCTTTCTTGTTTTTTTTCAGGTGTTCAGTTAAGTGGTTAATTCTTAACGAGAACAATGCAATCTGACCTTCTGCACTACCTGTGTCCTGAGCTGATTGGCCATGTTTGGCAAAAAGCTCTTGTTTTTTTTCTGATGTTAAATACATTTTTAAAAGAACTATTTGTTATACAATGTTTACGCCGCAACATCGCTTTCAATAGAAACGGCATAAAATTAATTGGCCGCAAAAGTAACTAAAAGATTTCTGATTGACAAAGGTTTGACATTTTTTACTGATTAATAGTAATTAAGCCGGGTTGAAGAGGCAAATATAGCACGTTTTTCACCAGAAGTAAAAAAAGTTAATAACAGGGTTGAGAATTTTCGCAGGGACGATATTCCGCTAATTTAAACCGTGTTGAAGATGCGCTATTCACGTTAAGTTGTTGATAAGTAGCGAACTAAAAAAGAAACATTCCGGGCTCGATTCCTTAAACTTGTTGTACCCTTATTTTTTATCATTATACATTATTAAATGTGAGGGGTGGTCGTTGGGCTACCCTTTTTCTTTTTCCGAAAAAAAAGAAAACCACCCCTTGATTAAGAGGTGCCCCAATACTTAAATCTATGATACCTCCAATGGTCAGTTCCAATAAACGTAAATGTTAGCAGTTATTTTAATCCCAGCAGAGTTTCCAGTTCAGTGGTTCCTTTTTGGTTATTATAGTCTTCAAGTAACGTTAATGCTTCATCCGATATGCCTGAATGTTGCATTCTTGCCCAATCACCCATAGCTCCTTCTTTATCTCCCAATTCGTATTTGCACAAAGCGCGTCCTAATAAAAGACAATCTTCATTTGGGCGATAATTTATTCCATGGTTGAAAAACTTTAATGCTTTTTTTGCATTGTTTTTATTCATTAGTTCTTCTGTGCCTTTTGTCATGTAATGTTTTGCCAGTGCATCAAAATCTTTCTCACTGTTCAGCGATTCAAATTCTTTCCATTTAAATTCGATTGCAATTTCTTTTTCCATCGACACCGGCTCACCATTTGCCTCACCTGCTTTCCACATACCACAGGTGGTTAGTAAGATATCGTATATGGCTTCATCAATTTCCGATGCAACACTGTTTAATACTTCAAACGATGAAAGTTTGCCATCGGCACTCACTTCAAACCGAACCAACTCTGTTCCCTCTGCTCCAATACTGATTACTTCTTGCGGGTACTGCAGGTTATTGATAAGGTACTTTTCGAATGATGCAAAATCGTCCTCACCTGAGATTTGAGGATACTGAACTATTCCTGTAAACCTGGGAGGAGTAACTTTAATTTCCTCGAGTTCTGTTTGAGCCTCCTGAGCAAATAGCGATGACGTGGCCAGCACTATTGCAATAAGAATTGTAATTGTTTTCATGACTTTAAACTTTAATTTTAAAAAACTTTGTTGAATCAAAGGTCCGAATTAAAGTCATGTTCAAGGTAGAAGCTATTTGGAGGCTGGTTAAATCTATTTATTACCGCTTGAAATTATTAGTCAGTGATTAAAATTATGTCGCATCATTGAAATCAAGATGGATTTGTTGAGAGAAAATCAGTTGAATTCAATATTGTTCTCGAAGATCCAGTTCTTAACTTTTTGGTGTTCTATTTCATACCTGTCTCTATATCTTTTTTCCAACGATATGAATTGACTCTCGTTTCGAAGTTTATCAAACTGAGGATCGTTTTTCACAATATCATAAAGCCAAAACGGAATACATACCGGTTGGTCGATAATGAATTGCAGGTATTTGTATGCATTTTCTTTATCGCCTCTGAATGCATAAACCTCGGCAAGGTCTATTAATCGGAATTGGTGAAACGGGCGCTTTAAGTCGAGATCCTTTAGTGTGTTTTTAATTTGCAGGTCGAAATAATAATCCGCTTCGTCTTTTTTGCCAATTTGCCAGTATGCATATGCTACCCGGTGTACAACACCCAGTCCGTCGATGGCGTTTCGTTGTTCTAAAAAATCAATATACTCATCAAAGTACCGAACTGCCTCTTCATATTGTCCGGCATCGGAATAGGCTTTACCCAACAATAAAAGCAGGTTCGAATTTTGTGGATTTATGGCATATGCTTTCAAAAAATGCGCTGTACCTTTTTTATGATTTCGGTTGGCATTTTCGTAACCTGCTAAATTCATATGCCATAACATCGAATCATTATCAAGCTCGAAAGCTAGTTCTGCATAGTATTTTGATTCCTCAAAAAATCCTGCCTCGGAAAGATGGAATGAAAGGGTATGAAGCATCACTGGCTCAATTTCTCCACTTAGGGAAACTGCTTTGTAGTAGCTTTCTATGCACTTTGCCAAATCAATATATCTGTATATTCTACCTTTTAATTCATAAGCATTAAAATAACTACCGTTTATTGCAGTTGCTGCATCCAGCTCTGTAAGTGCTTTTTGCATTTCGTTCTGATGGTAAAAATACGTTGCCCTTGCCAGGTATGCTTTGTATGAATTGTTATTTATTTCAATAGCTTTATTTGCAAAATAAAGAGCAGAGTCCAGGAAGTTGTTTTTATGAATATTAAGCCAGTAATTTCTGTTCGTGTGAATAAAAGCAAGTTCTTCGTATGCTTTGTAATATAACGAATCAGCATTTAACGCTCTATATAAAAACAGCTCGGCATTTTTGTATAATTCAACATCTCTTTTTATGTCATCTCCATTAAGAATCTTGATTGCCTGCACATAGAATTTTTCTGCAGTAAGGCTATAAGGTGGAATGTTCTGAAGACTTTTTTTCTTTTGTTCGTTTAATGTGATATCAAACTCATTGGCAATATCTTGAACAATTTGTTGAACTACTCTCTGGCTTGTATTTTCCCCGATTGTAGCTTCTCCCGATTTTATAACAACACCGTCGCTGTTCCTTGTAATGTGCCAGGCGATTTTGGTGCTTCCATTTTCTCCCTGAATCAATGTGCGAATTGTATAGGCATCCACTGTTTTTTCTATTAGCTTTCTTCTATTACCGGATTGGCTTATATAATTTTCAAGTATATCCGGGTCATAAACCTTAATGCCCTGAATTGATGATAAACTATTAATTAAGACTTCATTCACCCAAATCGCATAATATTCATATTCCGAATTCCCTGAAAATTCAGTAGATGATACAATGAATGACCAGCTTTTTGGTCTGGCTGGTACATCTTTTTTTGAAGTGAAAACAATTATAAATATAATGAAGAAAGGAAATATAAAAGTTAATACTTTCAATACTTTTAATCGATCTGTATTTCCTTTTTTTTGTTGAATCTTTCTGTATTCACCCGGCGAACATCTGAAATATTCATGAAAGCATTTATTAAAGTAGGTTGCACTTGCAAAACCAACTTTGTAGGCTATTTCTGCAATCGTGAGGTTCTCGTTGAAAAGTAACTCGCTTGCTTTTTCGAGTCTCAGTTCACGAATAAACTGACTGATGGTTTTGCTTTCGTTTTGTTTTAGCCAGCGATGAAGCGTTGAATGGCTAATACCCATTTCCCGGGCAAGTTGTTCAGGGCCAAAATTTTCATTCTCCAGGTTTTCCTGAACGACTAAAGTGAGTTTTTGAATAAAATCATGGTTCATCTGAATAAAGGCGTAGCTTAGTTTTTTCCCTATTTCCCGTTACGGTTGAAGCAGATTATTGTTGCATTGGCCATTTTTCATCTCGGCATAAGAAAACCACCTCCACAATCAGAGGTGGTCCAAAACTTAATATTTAAGGAGGTTTGGGTGATTGCCCGGTTTTTAATTAAGGTTAGTTAGACAGGCAATACCCGGCACTTCTTCAATTTTTCTTTCTTTTCATGTTGTGAGACAGAAAAATATGTTGGCGATAAGGACTAATAACACGATTAAGATTTCATGACCTTAATTTTCAGAAAATGAAGAAATGACATTTAGTGAATTCAAAGTTCGGGAATAAAACGATACTTATGTTAGTAATAGAGCATCAGAAGGTAGAATCTATAGCTTTTGAGTTGAACTTATATTGCAAAAATTGAAATTATATTTCAAAACCACATTTATTGAGAGGTTTGGCCCTTCATTATTCTAACCGGATATTGTTGTTTTCGAGCCATACTTTCACTCGTTCGTGTTCAGCGTTGTATTTTGTCTCAACCCTGGCAACTATCTCTTTAAAATCAGGTTCTCCGCTGATTGTTTCAAATAGGGGATCTGTTTTTATTAGGTCTACCGTCCAGCGCGGCATTTTATTCAACTCGCTAAATTTTGATAGCCATAAATAAGCATTCTGTTTATCCCCATTGAAGGCATAAATACCAGCAAGATCGTAAAGTAAAAAATTGGAATAGTACCTGCCTGATTCGATTGCTTCGAGGCAGGAATTCTCCTGCAAATTAAAAAAATAGGCTGCTGAATCTTTCATTTCTTGTTGGTAATAAATGTATGCTATCCGGTGCATGGCATTAATAGTAAGATCTGCAGGAGTAGTGTTTAAATTCATGTATTTATTTAGATATGAAAATGCCTGCTTGTTTTGGCCTGCAAAAGAATAATAAATAGCCAGGTGCTGAAGAATTACAGTATTTGAAGAATTAAAGGTGAGCGCTTTTTCCAAAAGTTGAATAGATGTAGGGATGTCTTCGAGCGTTTCCTGGTTTAGAAGGTACAGAGCCGAATCGAAATCAAGATTTAAAGCTTCATGCCGGTAATGTTCTGCTTTCTCCGGGAATCCCGTACTCGAGTATGAACTTGCTAAAAGGCGTAAAATGGTAGGTAGCATAACTCCCTTATGACGCGATGCAGCCTGGTGGCAATAAAGTATTGTTTTTGAGAGGTCTTCAAAATTATACAACTGTGCCATCCCGAAATAGGCCATCCAGTTGTTCGGATTTAGTTGAATGGCTTTGTTGTATTCTGAAAGAGCTTTATCGTAAAAACCTTTTAAACGATTGTATTCCGCTTTAATAATATAAGCGTCGGAATTATTTTTGTCTATCGAAAGTGCTTTTTCGGCCAGCCAAAGAACCGAGTCGAGATAGTTCTCGGAGATGTTGGTTTTCCATACATTCTGATTCCATTCCAGAAGTGCCATTCCGGTGTAAATGGGTGCAAAGTTAGGGTCGTATTCAAGGGCTCTCGAATAGAGTTCCTTTGCGTTCCTCAGTGCCTGCTGGTCTTCGTTTATCCAGTATTTCCATTGCTGTTCGCGTGCACGTTGGTAAAAATCGTTGGCTATTAAACTTACTGTTGGTATTTTTTCAATTCGTTGTCTTTCGTCGGCAGTTATATTTGCTTCCATTACGTTTGCTATGGACAGAGCAATATCGCCTTGTGTTGCAAATAGTTGTTTTTGATCGCTATTATATCTTTCCGAAAACAGTATTGCTCCGTCATCGGCATTAATCAGGTTCACAAAAAGTACAATATCTGTTTCTGTTTCCTGAAAAGTTATTTTTAGCAAAGCACCTACCTTTAATTCTTCACCGATTCCTTCTTCAGGTATTTGGGTGGCCTGATACAGATTTACCGAATTCATGTCTACTACGCGCAGGTCTTTAATTTTTGCCAGGTTATTTTGTATGTCTTCGCAGATACCATCGGCCAGGTATTTGTGTTGCGGATCTCCAAGGTAGTTAACCGGAAGAACGGCAATTGATTTTTCTAGCGGAGATTTATTGGATAGCAGGTTATATTTCTCTATCGCAAACAAAATGATAATGGAAAGTAACAATACCGGCGCAACAACAAAAATGTACTTTTTTGAAAATTTTCTTTTCCGGGTTTGTAACGTTTCAGTTTGGATTGGCAGTTCTCTTTTTTTGAATTCGCCCGGCGAACATCCGAATTGCTCATGAAAGCATCGGTTAAAATAGGTAGCGCTTCCAAAGCCAACCTTATAGGCAACTTCCGAGATGGTGAGGTCTTCGTTCAAAAGTAATTCGCTGGCTTTTTTTAGTCTGATATCGCGAATAAACTGGCTGATGTTTTTATTCATAGATTGTTTTAGCCAGCGATGAACCGTTGAATGACTAACTCCTGTTTTATGAACAAGCTGATCCGGCCCAAAATCTTCATCCGCAAGGTTTTCCTGCACAATTAGGGTGAGCTTTTGAATAAAATCATGGTTCATTTATGTTAAGGTATGAATTCGTGGTTTTTTTCCCTACCACAAAATACGTTGGAAGCTGTTTATTGTTGCATTTGGGTTGAACAGACAAATGATAGCTGGCTAATGAGTATGAAAAGCTTAAACGGTTTTGCTTCATATAAATAAACCACCTCAGAATTCTAAGGTGGTTTATTTATATGAAGTAAGTCTTGTAAATTCTGTTATTTTAGAATTAGTGTGATTTCGCCTTCTTCTTTCCAAGTTATGCCTCCGGTTTCAGAAACCATAACTGCCTCTAGAATTTGAGTGGTGCCGGAAACTCCTTCAAACCGGCCTGTTCCTCCCACAAGGTCGTTGTGTCCCCAAATATCGCCGGTGGCAACATTAATATACATATGGCAAATTACATAGGTTCTGTTCCCATTTGTTCTTAGAACATCTGCGCTAACAACATTATGCGCAACAGGTCCGTCTGGTGTGATTGTTACATCGCACGAAACTTTTTCGTAAGTGCTTTCTTCCTGTACAACCGTGCCTAAGATGTTTTCATGCCCGGTTACCCAGCCTCTGGTACAAAAGGCAATTCCATAATCTTCCGGGGTGCAGGGGAACATGCCTGAATCCCAATCTGGTATAACTTCAGCCCAACCTTTAATTTTAAAAGTCTGTGTTTTTTCCAACTTGGCACTTTTTAGACTGTCTTCAGTTTCAATATAATCATCCTGGCAAGCTGTAGCCACAATGAATATTCCGATCAATAAAAAGATAATACGTTTCATGACAAAATGTTTAAAGTTAGTAGTGGCTACAAATTCTGAAATTTAAGCTTGCCAGGTATAGCAACTATGTTTGGGAATGTTAGATGTATATGTCAAAAGTTTCGATTATGAGTCAAGCGATAGTGGACTTAATAATTCTTGCTGGATGGCCCAGCTTTTAAGTTTATCACGTTCTGTTTCTGCCTTGGTTTTTACCCGGTATAAAATTTCCTGAAAACCCGGATCATTGCGAATGGCATTTAGCAGCGGATCATTTTTCATGTAGAAATAGATAAACCAGAGGTTGGTGTTCTGTTGTTGCACTTTTCTTAGGTTCTCGAAAGCTTTGTCTTTTTCGTTTAAAATGGCGTAGGTGGCTGCAAGGTCGTAAAGCGCTTCTTCTGCATTTCCCATTGCAATTAACTTTTGGCTGGCATCAATTTGCCGTTGAAAGTATTTTGTTGCGTTTAGCGTATCGCCATTTACCAGGTATACATAGCCTATCCGATGATGCTCGTTGTTTAGTTTAAAATTGATATTGTTCGAGATTTGTAAAATTCGTTCATTATAAAATGTCGCTTTCTTATACTCTTTCAGTAGAATATAATTGAAAGCCAACAGGCTATTTGTGTTTAAGTTGGTTGAATCGATTGACCGGGCGTTCAGTGCATACTCGGTGGCTTCAACAAAATGCTCTTTATATTCCTCAATGAGCGCTAATCGCCGGAAATAATACATCGAGTCGTTATCATACGATAGTTTCCGGTTAATTAGCTCCTGCCCCTCGTCGAATAAGCCGTTCAGAATAAATATAAAAACCAGGTTATCGAGCATTATGGGGTATTCCGGCCCTCTGCGCCGTTTTGTTGCTTCAAGAATATTCTGCGCCGATTTAATGCTGTTTTTTAATAAAAAGAAATTACCTAAACCATAATAAGCCTGCCAGCTATTTGGATTAAAATGCAAGGCCTGTTCGTATTGCCCAATGGCCTTATCCGAAAAGCGGGCGCGGTAATAATCGCCCCGCAATGTATAGGCATCTGACAGGGTGTTGTCGAACGACAAAGCCTTGTTGGCAAGACTTAAAACAGTGTCGAGATAAGTATTCTTAAAAATATCGGACCACGTGGTTTTATCGTAAGCAATCTGGGCCAGTCCAACATAGGCCTGCGCATAAGTAGAGTCGTTGTTTAGTGCTTTTTGGTAGTAATCTTCAGCCTTGCTTAACGATTCGAGATCGGTGTTGTTTTTCCAGTATTCCATATGTGCCGCCCGGCCCAATTGATAAAAATCGATGGCTTCTGAACTGAGGGTAGGTACTTTTTTTATTCGCGCTTTTTCATCAGGTGTTATAAAGGCATTTAACTGTTGCGCTATTGCCCGCGAAATATTACTTTCCACATCCAATATATTTTCGAGACCGGAGTTATAAGTGTCCGACCACTCAATTTCTCCGCTTTTTGTATTGGTAAGGTGAACAATCAATTTCATTTTGTTATCTTCTGTGTGCAGGTCGCCCTTTAGGAGATAATTTACACCCAGTTTTTTTGCCAGATGGCTGTCAGTTTCTTTACTGTCAGTATCAATTGCCGGAATTGAAAGTACTACCAGGTTTTCAATCATCGATAGTTTGCTGGTAATTTCAAGCATCATCACATAGGCGAGGTATTCCTTGTCTTTTCCCGATCCCAAATAGTTAAAGGGTAATACGGCAATCGTTTTTTCGACAGTATTTTTATTGGCAAACAACGAAAAACGATGGTTGGGAATTAAAAAAAATATGAGGAGTAGCAGAATAAGCAGAAGGGAAATAATTCGATAGTACCGGTTTTCTGTTTTTTTCGACTTGAACTTCTTTTTAAACTCTCCGGGAGGCATCCCAAATTCATCGTGAAAACATTTGTTAAAATATGCCGGACTTCCAAAACCAACCTTGTATGAAATTTCGGCAATTGTATGGTCGTCGGTTAAAAGTAATTCTTTGGCTTTGTTTAAACGAATTGCCCTGATAAACTGGCTGATGGATTTCCCCGAATGTTCTTTAATCCGTCGATGAAGGGTGGAATGACTTTTCCCAATGATTTCAGCCAGCTGCTCAGGCCCAAAATGCTCATTTTCCAGGTTGTCCTGCACAATTTGGGTGAGTTTCTGAATAAAATCAAGGTTCATCTGAATTAAGGTATGAATTAGCGGTTTTTTACATACCTCAAAATACGTTGGAAGCTCATTATTGTTGCATTTGATTCGGATATGGAATTTTTCTCCGTGGTGATAGATTAAAATTGCACAAAGCATTAAACTTTTTTACCGGGTTTTGGTCTTACCAAACGTAACAGGCTCGTAATGAAACTAAAATCGATTTTCCCGAAATTTATTGAGTGGCTGATATCGCCCGCGGTGTTTGGCAGCAAAAAAAAGCTTATTCCCGGCAAGTGGCATTTGTTTGAATATTACGTAGATGAGGGAGAGGAGCTGTTACATATTGATGAAGCTGAGTTGAAGAAGAAGAAAATAATGTACGTTTTTTCTTTTCTCGAAAATCATGAATTTATTGTGGACGGAAATGCGCCGGTAAAATTGCTGGAGGGATCAACCGAAGGAAAGTGGAGCGTCGCCCGAAACTTTATCACATTAATTAATCCGAAAGAGTTCAGGAACAATATTGAGTTTCAGTTTGCTTTTGAAAAAGGCAATTTGAAATTGCTAAAAAAAGATGCCATGGGCAAGATCGAGTTTTTTGGCTTCTTTCATGCGCCAAAACAAAATCCTAAGTAACTTCTGATTTTTGCGTTGAAAATTGCTCGTACTCTTTGTTTTTTATAATCTCCTTAAGGCGTTGAGCCGTGAGCCGCACTTCGTTAAAAGTTGTGTAAAGCGGCGTAAATCCAAAACGAATATTGTTTGGAGCACGAAAATCGGGAATGATTCGAATCCTTGATGTTTTTGGATGAATTAAAGCCTGGCAAATGCGGTAAGCTTCGTCGTGTTTTAATGAAACGTGCGATCCCCGTTTTTCTGGCTTCGCCGGAGAACCTACTTCAAAACCATAATTACGTAATTCTGTTTCAGCCAGGGAAAGAAAGAACTCGGAAAGCCGGATGCTTTTTTGATGAATGGTTGCCATCCCGGCTTCGTTGATCATATCAATGCCGGGTTCTATGGCCATAAGATTTAATACCGGAGGTGTTCCTGTCAGGAATTTTCGAATACCCTTTGCAGGGCGGTAGTTTAAATCGAACTCAAAAGGTAGAGCCTCGCCAAACCAACCCTGAATGGGAGATGATAATTTTTCCTGTAAATCTTTCCGAACGTAAAGAAAAGCAGGTGAACCCGGACCGCCGTTGAGGTATTTGTAGGTGCAGCCAACCGCCATATCTGCATTGCATTTATTCAGCTCAATTTCAACAGCACCAGCAGCATGACTAAGATCCCAAAGAACAAGTGCTCCCATTTTTTGCACGTACCTGGTTATTTCTTCCAGCTGGTACATAAAAGCACTTTTAAATGCCACCAACGACAGCACCACCAGGGCCGTGTTTTTTGTGATTATCGATTTTAGCTCTTCCGTGTCAATTGTAATGCCGTCAGCTGTTTGCGCCAGTTCGAGTTTATATTCCGGGCCAAATTCCTTTAAAAGTCCCTGTAAAATGTACAGGTCGGTAGGGAAATTGAGTGTGTCGCTTACAATTTTAGTTTTTCCTTTCTGCAGTTTCAGCGTGGCATGTGCCAGTTTGTAGAGGTTAACCGATGTACTGTCTGAAACAATTACTTCTCCTTCCGAAGCACCAATAATTGGAGCGATTTTATCGCCAAGCTGAGCGGGTTTTTGGTACCAATACCGGTTCCAGCTTTCGATTAGTTCCGTTCCCCATTGTTTTTCCACCACTTCAGAAAGCAACGCTTTGGTTTTAATTGGAAGGCGGCCAAGCGAATTTCCATCGAGGTAAATGGTATTCTCCGATTTGATGTAAAACCGGCTTCGGAATTTATTTAATGGATCGTCTCTGTCAAGTTGTTTGGCTAAAACAAGGTTCTGGTCAGTTGTCATTTATTTTTGGCTTTCGAGTATTTTTTTTGCTTCAGGAAGAATTTTTTCTACCCAGCGCCGGTACATTTCTCCCGAAGGGTGCAATCCATCGGAAGCCACAAGCGTTTCATTGTTAAGTGCTTCGCGCGATATGGCAGTTATCTCCACGTAACGCGCATTGGCCTGCTGTGTTTCCTGAAAATTTATAGCGTTGTATTCATCAATTTCTTTGGCAATCTGTTCCGGGTTGCGGCTTTTCCCAAAAGGAGTAACTCCATAATCGGGGATTGAAATTACAATTACGTTTTGAGCCTTGTTACCCGCATATTTTATTGCGGTTTGCAGGTTGTTCCTGAATTCTCCCCGGTATTCGTCGGCGCTTCTTCCCCTGTACTGGTTGTTTACGCCAATTAACAAGGTCACTAAATTGTAGGAGTTTTTTAGATTCTCATTTTCAATGGCAGCGGCCAATTCATCGGTGGTCCAGCCGGTGCGTGCCACAATTTTTGCAGCTTGCATTTCAAAACCTTCAGCTTTTAATTGTTCAACCAGTTGAACCGGGAAACGTTGGTTTTCGGCCACGCTTTCGCCAATGGTGTACGAATCGCCTAAAGCAAGGTAATAAAAGGTAGAATCCTTATCCGCATTTTCGACAGGATCACCTGGTTCCGGTTGTTCATTCATAATTACGGGGTCTTCTTTGTCGGTGCAGGCCAGTCCTGCAAACATCAATATTAAAAAAACTATCCGGCTCATTTTTCTCTTTTATTCTTTTAACAACTCAGCTTTGTTCCGGGTTTGAAAAAAGCATTCAGTATTTTAGAAGCTAATTTCCAACCCCGTTTTTATAAATGTCTAATGCTGCCGGGAATGGTTGCAAAGCACGCTCAAAAATTCCAAGCGAATAGGCAATGGTCAATCCGTAATTCGTAATTGCAACTCCTGCTTGTTTGGCTTTCATAATTCGGCTTAACATTTCGCGGCGGTTCCACATGCAGGCTCCGCAATGTATGATAAGTTTATAATCGGAAATATTAGGCGGGAAATCGTGCCCGCGTGTACTTTCAATTTCCAGTTTGCCGCCGACATACTGGGTGAGCCAGCGCGGAATTTTTACGGTGCCAATATCTTCGCCAATGGGGTGGTGCGAGCAGGCTTCGGCAATTAAAACCTTATCGCCGGTTTTTAGCTTGTCGATGGCCATGGCTCCGCGAACCATTTCGTTTAGATCGCCCTGGTGGCGTGCAAACAAAATGGAAAACGAGGTTAGTGGTATTTCCGGAGGCGTGTCGGCAGCCACTTTTAAAAAGGCTTGCGAATCGGTAACAACCATTTTTGGCGGCTTGTTAAACCGTGACAATGCTTCGCGCAATTCGCGTTCTTTTACCACCATACAAAATGCATCGCTGTCCAATAAATCGCGGATGCTTTGCACCTGAGGTAAAATCAGTCTGCCTTTTGGTGCTTCTTTATCGATGGGAACTACCAAAACCGCTGCTTCTCCGGCACCAACTAGGTCGCCTAAAATACTGGGGCGATTTATAAAATCAGCAGGAGCTGAATTCAGCAATAACTGTCGTAACTCGAGTAATCCTGTTTTTTCGATTACTGAAGTCTGCACCAGCTTTATTTTTTGGCCATCAAGAGCACCGATAATTTCAAAGTTTTCTTCGTACAGATCGCACTTGTTAAACACCACCACAAACGGAATCTCGCGCTCGTTAAACTCTCCGATAAGCGATTCTTCGTATTCCCCCCAATCGTTAAAATTCGAAACAATTACACCCAAATCTGTTCGGTCGAATACGGCAAGTGTTTTGGCAATTCGTTTTTCGCCAAGTGCTCCAACATCGTCGATTCCGGCTGTGTCGATAAAAAGTAACGGCCCCAAAGGAAGTAGCTCCATTGGCTTTTCAACCGGGTCGGTGGTAGTTCCGGCAACATCCGAAACAATAGAAACATCTTGCTGTGTTAAAGCATTTAACAGGCTGGATTTGCCGGCATTTCTGCGGCCAAAAATTCCAATATGTAAACGAAATGATTTTGGTGCTCTCATGTTTTCTGTTTTGCGCGACTGAAAGTACAAATTCAATCCAATTCACACAATTATTGGAATAAAAAATAGATTCTGCCGTTGTGTAAAAGTTCGTTGCTGCGAGAAAGCAGGCTCCCGGCAATGCCAAAAGGGCTTCTTCTCATTAAAAAAGGTGCTTCTCCCACCTCTGCAGGCAGTTCTCCCACGTTTTTTTCCGGTTCTCCCATAAAAAAAGATGTTCTCCCACGGTTTTTGGTGTTTCTCCCAGGCTTATGAACAGTTCTCCCATGCCTGGATGTCGTTCTCCCTTACATTTGTCTTGTTCTCCCGTGGGAGAGTTTACAAAATGTAAGGGAGGATTGGTTTTTTCGTGTGAAAATTTACTTTTTGTTTGCGATGAGGCATAAAAAAAGGGTGCCGAAGCACCCTTTAATTGATTTATTTGAAGTTGATTTTACTTCGATCCTCCACAACAACTTTTTTTCTCAGTGGTGGCTTTTTTGTCTCCACAGGTTTTACCCGATGCTTCACAACTTTTCTTTTGTGCGTCGGTGCAACCTGTTGCCTTCTTGTCAGATGTTTTAGTCGCTGTAGCTTTCTTTTCTGTTTTCTTCTTTTTTTCTTCCTCTTCTTTGTTGATTACAACCGAATTATCGTCGGCAACAACAGTAACTTCCGATTTTTTTGTTGTATTAACCTTTGCATTTGTACTTGCCATGGCAACACTAAAAGCAGCAATAAGAGTGATTACAATTAGAATTCTTTTCATGATTTTTTAGTTTTTTTTTGTGATCGTGATACAAATATATTGTTTACTGATTAAAGTATGCGTTAATGCGAGGTTAAAGTAATTAACGGCCGGACTGATTGTTGATTTAATGGTTATTTTTGATTTTTATAAACGCCATAAAACAATTGGTTATCAATATGGTTATGGTAGTAAATAGTTCATCGACGAGGATAAGGGAAATTTATACGTGAAAACAGTATTCAGAAAATATACATTTCTGTTAGCATTGCTCATTATTCTGGCACTGCTGGCAACACAAATAAAATGGATTGTTTATTCCATTCGCTTTCAGGACAAAGTATTTGAGAAAAGTGTGGAGTTAGCTTTAAGCGAAACTATGACAAATCTTACTGCCGATAAACCATTGTGTAACAAGGTTAAAGCTTGTGTTGATTGTGACTCCGTTCGCCTGAAAACACAACTGACATCATCAGGTGTTTGGCAAAAAATTCACGACGCTATTCAAGACGAATTAAAATCATACGACATCGATCTGGATTTCGAAATGTACGTTCTTGAAGATGGTTCGGAGGAGCTAAAAGTAATCGAGGCCGAATACGATAAAGGATTGTATTACTCGCGTTGTATGGGCGGAATACTTGGGCAGACCGGGTATCAATTGGTGGTGGAATTTCCGTCGCGAACCCGTTTTTTCTTTGCCACGGCAGGTTACATGTTCCTTGGGTCGGTAATTCTGATCTTCCTGCTTATCCTTTCGCTCCTTTATCTTTTGCGCATTTATAACCGCGAAATTCGTATTGCCAAACATACCAAAGAGTTGCTGAATAATGTGAGTCATGAGTTTAAAACGCCTTTGTCGTCAATTGCTCTGGCATCGAATATGATTCGTAAAAAACGCTATGGTGAGGATGAGCAAAAATTAAGCAGTTACGCAGATCTGATAAGCAAAGAGAACCGTAAACTTCAAAACCTGGTAGAAAGTTTATTGCGCCTGGAAGCTGTGGAGCGAAACGAATTTGATTACAACAAAGAAGAAACATCGATAGAGGATGTGGTAAAAGAAGCTGCATCAACCTGCGAAATGTTGCTGAATGAAAGGTACGGACGAATTACATACGATTTTGAAGCAGGGAACACTCCGGTTTTTATAGATCGGTTGCACTTTATAAACGTGTTCGTTAACCTGCTTTCGAATGCTATAAAATACTCCAAGCGCAATCCTGACATTGCTATTTCTACCCATATTGAAAACGATAAGCTGGTAATCCTGGTAAAAGATAACGGAATTGGTATCCCATTTAAATTTCAAAAGTATATTTTTGATAAGTATTACAGGGTGCCAACGGGCGATGTGCACAACGCCAAAGGTTTTGGAATTGGGCTGGCCTACGTTAAACAAATTGTAGAAGCGCATAACGGAACCGTTGCTGTTGAAAGTACAAGCGATGAAGGGACTGTTTTTAGGATTCAACTGCCACTAGAAAAATCGTAAAGATGGACGAAAAAAACTTAAACATTATTTTAGTTGAGGACGACCTTAACCTTGGATTTTTGTTAGAGGATTTTTTGAAAAGCCGCGGAGTTGGCGTTACGCTGTACCGCGACGGAGAAGAAGGGCTGGAGGGCTTCAAAAAAAACGGAGATTTCAACTTTTGCATTTTTGATGTGATGCTCCCGAAAATGGATGGATTTACACTTGCCAAAAAGGTGAAAGCTGTTCAACCTGAAATTCCCGTAGTTTTTCTTACGGCGCGCGCCATGAAAGAAGATAAAATGAAAGGCTACAATATTGGCGCCGACGATTACATCACTAAACCTTTTGATGAGGATGAGTTGTGGTGTAAAATTGTGGCCATCAGTAAACGCAGCGATTTTATCCAGGAAGAAAGCGAAACCGTTTACCAGGTGGGTGCTTATGAGTTCGATTATGAAAACCTTTCGCTCAGTTTGGATGGAAATATAAAACGCCTTACAACACGCGAGGCCGAAGTGTTGCGTATGCTTTGTAAGGAGAAAAAGAATGTAGTGCGCCGCGAGCAGATTCTTACTGCCATTTGGGGCGAAAATGATTATTTTGCCGGACGAAGCCTTGATGTATTTATCTCGAAACTTAGAAAGTATTTCTCCGGAGATCCTTCAATTTCTATCGAGAATGTGGTGAAAGTGGGTTACATTTTACATTGCTAGAAAAACTCGTTCGAGATTATTGGAAGTTACCAATAGGCATGGCCGATTTTTTTTCATTCCCTTTTGTTCCCCTTCAATGGGGAATTCGTATTAGACTACTGCAATAGCTTATCGCAAATCCTCCTTGTGAAGGAGGTGGCTGCCGAAGGAAGCCGAGGATGATTTTACGGGGACCTGTTTTTACGAGCCAGACTTTCATAAAAAAAAAGTCGCTCATTAATTAATGAACGACTTTCGTTTATGAATGGTAATCAACTATGATTTACCTGATTTTTCGCCACCACAAGTTTTGCTGCAGTCGCTTTTCTTTTCTGCTGATTTTTCGCCACCGCATCCGTCAGCTTTTGCTTTGGCTTTTGCCTCACCTCCTGAACAACCTTCGCCTTTAGCTTCAGATTTTGCGGCTTTTTTGGCATCTTCTTTCTTCTCTTTTTCTACTTTATCAGCGTTGTCTACAACCTGAACGATTTCATCGTTGGTAACAACTGTTGCTTCAGTCATTGCTAATGATACTCCGTAAACTGCAACAAACGCTAAAAGAAATAATACTTTTTTCATGATTTACAATTTTAGTTATTAATGAAAATTTTTGTCTCAATGTTTATTTAGACTCAATATTAATAACTAATACAATTAAAAGCAAGTCAAGAATGAGATAAATCAGTCTTTATTTCATGCGAATTATATAACAAGCAGGAATACAGCAGGTTGCAGTCATGTTAATGTGTTGTTAAAAATGTTAATGCTTAGTTGCCTAGGCGACAAACTGCTTCGGGAGTGATCAACTGATCAAATTCATCGGCAGTTAAATGCCCTGATTTTAAGGCTGCTTCCTTGATGGACAGGCCGTTGTTTTCACTCAGTTTTATGATTTCGGAACAGCGGTCGTAGCCAATTTTGGGAATAAGCGCAGTAATTGTAGCCGTTGAGTTATTTACATGCATCAGGCAAACCTCTTCATTGGCGGTTATACCTGAAACACATCTTTCGCTGAATAATTTACAAGCATTTTTAAGTAAATCGATCGACTCAAGAAAAGTGTGGGCAATTAGCGGCATAAACTGGTTGAGTTCGAGATTTCCGGTGCTGCAGGCTTGTGCCACAACCTGATCGTTGCCCATAACTTTTATGGCGGCCTGTGCCACAGCTTCAGGAATAACCGGATTTACTTTTCCCGGCATAATCGATGACCCCGCCTGAAGTTGCGGCAGGTTAATTTCTCTCAGTCCGGCATGCGGGCCGCTGGATAACAAGCGAAGGTCGTTGCTGATCTTTAGTAAATTAACAGCACAAGCTTTTAAGATTCCCGAAACTTCCACAAAAACATCTGCGTTTTGTGTTCCGTCAATCAGATTTTCGCTGCGTGCCAGGCCAATATTGGTGTTTTCGCGTAGTTTGTCGACAACCCTAAAAATAAACTGTTTGGGTGCACCAAGCCCCGTTCCTATGGCTGTTCCACCAAGATTTACCACGCGCAATCTTTCTTCGCATTTATAAATGCGCCATCTGTCGCGGTTAAATGCTTCGGCATAGGCGCTCATTTCGCGTCCTAATGTTGTTAAAACGGCATCTTGCAATTGTGTACGGCCAATTTTTACGATGTGTGCAAATTCCTTTTCTTTTTGCTGAAAAGCCTCTTGAAGATTCAGCACATGTTGTTCCAGATCGCGCAATAAACGTATGGCAGCAATTTTAAGTGCAGTGGGGTAGGTGTCGTTGGTGCTTTGGTGCAGATTGATATCATCAAGTGGAGAAATGGTGGCATAATCGCCCAACTCTTTTCCAAGAATTTGCAGAGTACGATTAGCCAGCACCTCGTTCACATTCATATTGGTAGATGTTCCGGCACCGCCCTGCAAAGCGTCCACCACAATGTGCTCATTCAGTAATCCCTGACTCATCTCAAAAGCAGCCTTTTCAATGGCTTCAGCTTTTGTTTTATCTCCCCAAAATCCGAGTGTATTATTGGTTTGTGCACAGGCCAGTTTTACCTCGCCGTAAGCTTTAATAAGTTCGGGATGAACCTGCTGCCCCGAGATGGGGAAATTCTCTACCGCGCGAGCTGTATGAATGCCCCAAAGCGCATCGGCCGGTAGTTGTTTCTTTCCAATAAAGTCACTTTCTTCTCTTGTGTTGACCATGATTCGTCGGATTTTCCTGATTACATGATTTGGTAGTTGCTCGTCACTCGTCACTCGTCACTCGTCACTCAACGCTCGTGGCTCGCAGCTGTTTTAACAATAAACATCGTCGCGTCCGGCTTCTACACGATTTACCAGTTTTTCAGCTCGTTGTTTTGCTATGCCGCTCATTCCTGCAATGGTTTCACGAATTAGCTGGTCGCCAATTTCACGTGTTTCCGACGATGCATAATTTTGCAAATATTCTTTAAAAGAACTAAGCCCGTTAGGGGCACAGTGCAAACGAATGTCGCCCGGTTTTGCCAGGTCCATAAAATCCTGTCCTGTTCTACCCATGCGGTAACAGGCTGTGCAAAAAGAAGGAATATAACCCATTGATGCCACATCGCGAATTACTTCATCCAGCGGACGGTGATCGCCAAGACTAAACTGGCCTGAGATTTCATTGGCTTCTTCATAACCTCCCGGATTGGTTTTGCTTCCCGCTGAGATTTGGCTCACTCCCAACGCAAAAGTATCGCGGCGCATTTTGGCGGTTTCGCGTGTCGACATGATTATACCGGTGTAAGGAACCGCCAAACGAAGAATGGCTACGATTTTTCGGAAATCGATATCCGATACCGGGAATGGCGGGTGCGATGCCATATCGCTGTTGGTTGCCGGCTCCATACGCGGAACACTGATGGTGTGCGGGCCAACTCCAAATTTATCTTCCAGCTCGAAAATATGCTGCATCATCGCCATTATCTCAAAACGATAGTCGAAAAGGCCAAACAATACGCCAATTCCCACGTCGTCGATTCCGGCTTCCATGGCGCGGTGCAATGCCCAAACACGCCAGTTGTAATCGCGTTTTTTTCCGCCCACATGAACCTTTTGGTAGGTTTCGCGGTGGTACGTTTCCTGGAAGATCTGATAGGTGCCAATACCTTCCGCTTTTAGTTGTTTGAATTCGTCAACAGCGAGCGGAGCTACGTTAATATTCACACGGCGTATTTCTCCGTGCTCATTTTTAACGCTGTACACGCTTCGAATCGACTCCAATACATAATCAAATCCTTTTTTCGGATACGACTCTCCGGCAACAAGCAGTACTCGTTTGTGTCCCTGGTTGATGAGCACTTCTGTTTCGCGAGCAATGTGTTCCTGCGATAGTGCATGGCGGTCGATTTCCTTATTCGTTGCCCTGAAAGCGCAGTACAAACATTCGTTCGCGCACAGGTTTGAAATGTAAAGTGGCACAAACAACACCAGTCGTTTGCCATAAATGGTTTCTTTAACGGTGTTGGCCGTGTTAAAAAGTTCGCCCAGCATTTCCGGATCGCTGATTGAAGTTAAAACCGCTACATCAGCAAGGTTTAAACCTTTCATTTCGGCCGCCTTGGCAAGTACTTCCTTTAATTGTGCCGGTTCGGGATTTTTGTTTTGCTCCAGTGTTTCCCAAACTTTGGTTTCGTTGATAAAATCGGCAGGTACGTTGTACATATTTTTTATGAGTTAAAAGATCGGTTTTTATTCTACTATTTTTTGGCAAGGCCTGATTTTACAGATACACCCGGAATGTTTCCCAATTTTCCGGTTAGTTGGCCCAACTCATCGGTTGTGGCATCAATTACAAGTGTAATAACGGAATAGTTTTCTCTTGCATTGGGCAGACCGGTGCGGGCCAGAATAAGTTCAGAGTACTGACTTAGTACCTGGTTTACGCTTCCCGATGATTTTTCACGGTTTTCAATTATTATACCTACAAAACCCAGTCGTTTCATTTTTAGTATTGAGATTTGAGTCCTTAGTAATGAGAATACTGCATACTCAGTTAATCAATTAAATTCTGCGGGAAATAATGGAGATAAAGGAATTGAAAGACTTTTGCTCCCGACGTTTATGTCGGGATTTGGCTGTGGCCGATTTTCAATTCGCCCAGCAAAGCTGATCTCAACTTTGTCTTTTTGTTTTTGCCTTGTTCTCCCTAAAGTCAGCCGTGACCTTCCCGCAGGATTGTGGTACAAAAGTAAATTTAATTTCCATTGACTAACATGAGAAATGTTGTAAAGTGCTAATGTTATGCAACGTAGTTCTAAAACATAACATACCGTTTCGTTCTTGAGCTTTATTGCGCAGAAAAGCATATTTTTGTGGCTCAAAATATTTGGTTTGGATAAACAGGAAATCATACAGTTACTAAAGACCACAGGCGAAGAGCGCACCGCACTTTTAAAGCGGGCACAGGAGGTGAAGGTAAAAGAAACAGGGAATAAAGTCTATTTCCGCGGTTTGGTGGAGTTTTCGAATATTTGCGCCAAAGACTGTTTGTATTGCGGTATTCGTAAGGGAAACGACAAAGTTATTCGCTACGACGTGAGCGATGAAGAGATTTTGGAATCGTGTCGTTTTGCCTGGGAAAATCGATTCGCTTCGGTGGTGTTGCAATCAGGCGAACTATCGTCGCCGGCATTTATAAAACGGGTTGATGATTTACTGAAAAAGATCAAGCAGATTTCGAACGGAGAGTTGGGAATTACACTAAGCTGCGGAGAGCAAAGTCTGGAAACCTATCGTCGCTGGTTCGAGAGTGGGGCACACCGGTATTTATTACGCATCGAGTCATCGAATCGTGAACTTTACTATAAAATTCATCCTGAAAATGAAACTCATTCTTTTGAGAAGCGAATAGAAGCCTTAGAAAACTTAAAAACTGCCGGTTACCAGGTAGGAACAGGAGTGATGATCGGATTACCTTTTCAAACCTACGAACACCTTGCCGACGATCTTTTGTTTTTCCAAAAACTCGATATTGATATGTGCGGAATGGGGCCTTATCTCGAGCATGAGGACACGCCTTTATATCAATATCGTCACCTGCTAAAAACAAAGCAGGAACGTTTTGATCTGGCCCTGAATATGATTGCTGTTTTACGCTTGTTAATGCCTGATATTAATATTGCTGCTGCCACTGCTTTGCAGGCCATTGATCCGGCAGGACGTGAAAAGGCGTTGGCCATTGGCGCAAACGTAATTATGCCGAATTTAACGCCAACGGCGTACCGCGAAGAATATCAGCTTTACGAAAATAAACCCTGTTTGGACGAGGATGCCGAATTGTGCCGTAATTGTCTGGAAGCACGAATTCATATGGCCGGTTCGGAAATTGGTTATGGCGAATGGGGTGACTCGAAACATTTTCAGAGCCGAAAGAAAATGGAACGCAGATAACACTGATTTAGCAGAATTTCGCTGAAGATTTTTTAGAAAACATCTTCGAGCATCCGAAAAATCTGCGTCTTCAGCGTTCTAAATCGAACAACAAAAAAGCAGCCTAAAACTGAAAGATGAACATTGTTTTTGTTTCAGGCCGCTTTCAAAGCTAATCCGTAAAAGCTTTTCTGCATTTAATGACAAGTTTTTGTTTACGAGGTTGCATTTTTATTCAATTTTGCCTGTAACTTAATTAACTTGTTGTAGTGGTCGATGGCCACAAAATAATTCGGATCTTCCAATACATTTACATCGCAAATAGCTTCTGCCTTTTTCACCAGTTTAATACAATCGTGGCTTAGGTGGCGAAGGTGGATTGTTTTGCCTGCTTTTTGGTAACGCTCGGCCAGTTTGTTAATGGCTTCAATTGCCGACTGATCGGCAATACGCGACTCTTTAAAGTCGACGATAACCTCATTGGGATCGTTTTGTACATCAAACTTACTTTGGAAAAGTGCAGTAGATCCAAAAAACAGAGGGCCAAAAATTTCGTAGTGTTTAATGCCATGTTCGTCTACACTTTTGCGGGCACGAATACGCTTGGCATTTTCCCACGAAAATACCAGTGCTGAAACCACAACACCCGCTAACACGGCTATTGCCAAATCGAAAGCCACGGTAAGTCCGGTAACCAGAAGTATTACGATAAGATCGGAAACCGGAATTTTATTGATGATATTGAAAGTACTCCAGGCAAAGGTGCCAATTACCACCATAAACATAACGCCTACCAGTGCTGCAATCGGTATCATTTCAATGTACGATGAGGCGAACAAAATAAAAACCAGCAACATTACGGCTGCAACAATCCCCGATAAGCGTCCTCGTCCACCCGATTTTATATTGATGATACTTTGACCGATCATGGCACAACCGCCCATTCCTCCAAAAAATCCGTTAACGATGTTGGCCAATCCCTGAGCTGCAGCCTCGCGGTTTCCGCTACCACGTGTTTCGGTTAGCTCATCAACAAGGTTCAGTGTCATTAAAGATTCTATCAGTCCAACTGCTGCAAGTATCATTGCAAATGGGAAGATCAATTTTAAGGTCTCGAGATTGAATGGAATGACAGGAACATCAAACGTAGGCAGGCCGGCTTTAATACTGTCGCCGCCACCACTTTGAATAAAACTACGTACTGTTTCCGTTTCAATATTTCCGAAGATTACAATGGCAGTAACCACCAAAATTCCGATCAGTGCTGCCGGTATGGCTTTACTTAGTTTTGGGAGAAGAACCATTATCGCCATGGTTAGGCCAACCAGCCCAAGCATGGTGTACAAAGGCGTTCCGCTTAGCCATTCGCCTCCGGCTTTAAACATATTCAGCTGCGACAGGAAAATAACAATGGCTAATCCGTTTACAAAGCCCATCATTACCGAGTGAGGCACCAGTCGAATAAACTTTCCGAGTTTGAAAAAGCCAAAAAGTGCCTGTATCGTTCCGGCCAGAATTAATGTGGCAAATAGGTATTGCAAACCTTGTCCGTCGCCTATGGCGTTACCCTGTTGTACCAGGCTAACCATTACAACGGCCATCGCTCCTGTTGCTCCCGATATCATTCCGGGGCGGCCTCCAAATATGGAAGTAATCAGCCCCATCATAAACGCACCGTACAAGCCAACAATTGGCGACACGCCTGCCACAAAACTAAAAGCCACCGCCTCGGGTACCAGTGCCAGTGCAACGGTTAATCCCGAAAGGATATCATCTTTTATGCTTCCCTGCTTCTTATCTATAAATTTAAATTCAAACTTCATTCTTTCTACTTGTTTCTGGTGTGGAAAAACCCGGAAGGTGGGAGACCCCAGCACTATGGCTGGTTGGAGAAGATGGTTTTGTATTCTCCAGAAGTCTCGTTCCGGCGGATTATCAATAAAAATTCAAAAAGACTATTCGTTTAATTGTTCGTGCAATTAAAGGGCGCGAAAATAGAGCAAATTTTTAGAAAATATGTTGTAGAGCATATTTGAAGGGGGATTGTTAATGTAGGGGTAAAGTGCCTTTAGGGGAATGAAAATAAAAAGGAGGCATCTGCTTGCCTCCTTTTTAGCGCTACTCAATAGCTGATATTTTTACTGCCCAGGCTAAATCGCAAGGCAGGTTTTTCCGAATGCCGGAAGGGATGGTAACTTTTACCCCATCGTTGGTGTTTTGCCACTTTAGGTTGCCTTTGGCACCCAGTAGCGTAAGTTTGGCATTTTTAGCCGCTTTTATTCCTTTTACCGTAAACGATGCAGGAAGTCCGCTGCCGTCTTCTTCTTCAAGATATAGCGCATAAACTGCTTTTGTATCTTTTTGCTGACTCAGACAAATATTGTCGGTTTTATATGGCGGAATGGCGCGTGTTGAGTAGATGGCTTCGCCGTTTACATCAATCCAGTTGCCCATGGCAGCCAGTAATTCGTAAGCTCCTTCGGGCCATCTCCCATCGGGGCCGGGAGCAATATTGTACAACAGGTTTCCGCCTTTTGCCACAATATCAATCAGCATATGAATGGCTTGTTTTGGTGTCATGAATGATGCATCCGGCACCCACGACCAGCCGCCACCGGCAATAATACAGCTTTCCCATGGGTAAGGAAGTTGCGTCTCCGGTACCTTATTTTCCGGTGTCAGGTAGTTTTGGTTTGGTCCTTTTACTGCACGGTCAACTACAATTAATCCGGGTTGTTTTTCGCGGGCTTTGGCCGCCAGCTCATCCATTTTTATATCCTGATCGATTACGCGGTTTTTGATAAAACCACCCGGGGCTTCTTCATGTCGGCTTTTATAATATTCTTCCAGGGCCTCATCCGACTGTTTACAAACCCAGCCACCATCGAGCCAAAGAATGTCGATTTTTCCGTAATCGCTCATCAGCTCCATAATCTGGTTGTGTGTGAAATCCACAAACTTGTTCCATTTCTCGGGATAAAGTCGCGGATCGTAATTTACGTTTCTGTCCAGCGGCGGAAATTTCGGGTCCCAATAGTAGGGGCTGTTCCAGTCGGGTTTCGAGAAATAAGCACCTGCCCACAATCCTTCGTTACGAAAAGCATCAAAAATTTCTTTGGTAACATTTGCCTTTGGATTCGAGCTAAACGGAGACTCGGGACTGGTAATTTTATAATCGGTGTATTTCGAGTCGAACATACAAAAACCGTCGTGGTGTTTGGTGGTAAAAACCACGTATTTCATTCCGGCATCGGCAGCTGCTTTTGCCCAGTCATCAGGATTAAAACCGGTTGGGTTAAACGACAATTTCAGGTTTTCATATTCCTTTTTGTAGGTAAAGTAATCTTCGGGATTACTGCCTTTTTTGCGTTCGCACCACCCGTAATCCTCTGGGCAAATCGACCACGATTCCACAATTCCCCACTGACTGTATGCCCCCCAGTGCATCAGTAATCCAAATTTCAAATCCTGCCAGTCTTCCAGCTTATCCAATACTGCCTGGTCGGTTGGCCATTCATAGCCGGTAATTTCGTGTTCCAACTGGGCATTTACCATTAAGGCCAGAAAAACCGGTAGTATTACCAGTAATTTTTTCATAGTTCGATTATTTAGGTTTTGTTTGAATTAATTTCTACAATGTCAGGTCGCCAACAATTTTACGGCCGTGTAATTCAGTTGTGCCCGTAAGCTGTTGAATTTCGTTAACGTTTTCATTGGTTACTTTTCCGGCAACCAGAATGGTAATCTTTCCTTCTGTTTCGGCAATCATTTTGCGGATTACTTCCTGTCCTTCAAGCGCTGTGGCTTTTCCGCCTGAACTAAGAATTCGTTTAATATTGGGGATGGTTTTTAAAACGCGCACGCCTTCAACCGGATCGTCCATTTCGTCGATTGCTTTATGAAAAGTAACTTCCAGTGGTTGTGCATATTCAACCAGCATTTTAGTGTGTTCCACATCAATTTGATTCTCCTTTGTTAACAAGCCTAACACGATGCCCGCAGCGCCTGCTTCTTTGGCGTAATTAATGGCCACTTTCATTTGTACCAGTTCAACATCCGAATAAACAAAATCGCCGGCACGTGGTCGTGCCATAACCATTACCGGAATCTTTAGGGCAGCCACGGTTCTTTTCATCAAACCAAAAGTTGGAGTGAGTCCGTCATTGGCCAAATCTGCACATAACTCAATTCGATTGGCGCCTTTCTCTTCAGCAAGCAAGGCTTCTTTTAACGATTCAACACATGCTTCTTTTATCATTCTATGGTTTTTTCGTATAATGGCATCAAAGATAAATATTACGACAATGATTTATAAAAACAGAGATGGTTTTTTAAATAATTTAAAAAGTAATTGAAAAATGGATAAGCCACTTATATTTTGTTATTTTGTGGCTAAAACTAGGGAATTTTGAAAACCAATTTAGTTACAATACTAGGCCCAACGGCAACCGGAAAAACCGGTTTGGCTGCACATTTGGCCGCACAGTTAAACGGAGAAGTTATATCGGCCGACTCACGACAGGTATATCGTGGAATGGATTTGGGAACCGGTAAAGATTACGAAGATTATTTTGTTGATGGCGTGGAAGTGCCGTCGCATTTGGTGGATATTGAAGATGCCGGTGCGCATTACAATGTTTATCGTTTTCAGACCGATTTTATTAAGGTTTTCAACGAGATACAATCGCGTGGAAAATTTCCGGTGTTGTGCGGTGGCAGTGGTTTATATCTCGAGGCGGTTTTACGAAACTACCGATTAATTGAAGTTCCGCCGAATAAAAAATTGCGAAAAGAACTGGAAGGAAAATCGCTGGAAGAACTCACCAAAATTCTGAAAGATTTAAAGCCTGAATTGCACAACGAAACCGATGTGGAAACCGACAGACGTGCGATTCGTGCGATTGAAATAGAACATTATTATCGTGAACACCCGCAGGAAGATTCGGAAATGCCCGAAATAAACAGTCTGAATGTGGGGATTGATTTCGACCGGCAAATGCGCCGCCAGCGAATTACAACCCGCTTAAAACAACGACTTGACGAGGGAATGTTGGACGAGGTGCAGAAATTGCTTGATTCAGGTTTAACACCGGAGCAACTGATCTATTACGGACTGGAATATAAATTTCTGACACTGCATTTAATTGGCGAGTTGAATTTTGATGAGATGTTCAGCAAGTTGGAGATAGCCATTCATCAGTTTGCCAAGCGCCAGATGACGTGGTTCAGAGGAATGGAAAAGCGGGGAACAAAAATTCACTGGATAAACGGGCACTTGCCAATGGATGAAAAAGTTGGTGAAATTTTGAAACTGTTAGAAAAACCTTCGTAAAAAGGAAAAGATAACAATCAATAATCATTTAAACCGAATTGTCATGGCTGAATCAAATTGTGCAGATTGTACACTTCGTGCCAAGTACGATCAAAAACCAAAATCGTTTGCCGGCCGCTTTTGGCGCTGGCACATCAACTGGTGCCCGGGCTGGAAAGGGTATATGAAATCGTTGGATGAGGCAGAACGTGCTGAAATAAAACAGCATTACCGGCTAAAATAGAGTGCTATTCTGGCAGTATTTTTCTTATACTGAACGCTGTAGTTGCTTATCCCGGAGACATTATGTTTTATGTGTATCAGTTGTAGTGTTTTTTTTACTTTTTAAAAAGCATACCTTTGTATTCAACTAACTATCATTAACTAAATGTATCCGAATCAAAAAGAAGATGCAAAACTTTGGAAGGAGTTTCTTGAAGGAAATCAAGGAGCACTCTCCAAAATATATCTCACCAATGTAAATGACCTGTATGCATTTGGTTGCAAATTTAGTGTCGACAAGTCTTTGATCAAGGATTGTATACAGGATCTTTTTGTAACGCTCATTCAAACCCGGACAAAACTTAGTCCAACCGACAATGTAAGAGCATATTTGTTTACTTCCCTGAAGCGAAAAATTGTGCGTGAGACAATTCGTTCAAGTAAATTTGAACAAGTGATGGAACGTGGGGACTATCGTTTTGAAGTAGGTTTTGAAAAGCTGGATACGCAAGCATTCGAGAATGATAATTACTCCAAAAAAACGCTCGCTGTCCGATCTGCAGTCGAATCGCTTACAAGCAGGCAAAAGGAGGCGCTATATCTTCGTTTTTATTTTGGCTTAAGCCATAAAGAAATTGCTGAGGTGCTCCATCTGGAGGAGCAATCATCCAGATCGTTAATAAGCAGGGCTGTCAAAAAGGTTAGAAATGTGATACATAGTGATAAAAAGAGGATTTCGAACTTCTTATTTTTTCTATTCCCCCGGCTGGCTTGGTGATCTGCATTAACATGTTGTTCAACATGTTATTTTTTTTAAAAAAAAGTATCAACACATTGGCAGGTGCTGTCTTATAATGATAGTTGAGGCCACTGATATTTGGCGCTTTTCAACTTTAAGAAGCAAAATTGTTATGGCCTTTGTTGTACGTTAAAGTGTTGATGCAGTAATGAATAAATACAAATTATATAGTTCTACTGATTTTTTAAACGACGACTCGTTTATTCAATGGTTATTGAAATCAGATTCTGATGCTGAACTTTATTGGGACACTTTCATTGAGGAACATCCCGAAAAAAAGGAAGAGTTAGATGAAGCAGTTGAAATTTTCAATCATTTTAGGTTTTCACATGAAGAGTTAAGTCTTGATGAAGTCTTTTCAATATGGAACAATGTAAAACATCAGTCAGTTAATAAAAGAACCAGCCTGTTAACGATTCTTAAATATGCGGCAGTTTTCTTACTTGTTTTTACAACCGGGGCCCTGAGTTACTATTTTTATAACGAGGCTGACAAAGAAACAGAATTTACAATTGCAGAAACTGAGCCGCTTAACTTTGATGAAGCCCAAATCATTCTATCCGACGGAAAATCAATTCCATTAAATTCAAAAGCTTCTGAGATAAGATATGATGCAACAGGAGATAAGGTAATTGTTGATAACGATACAATTAACCAGCTTGTTGGAGCAGATAAACCAACAACCAACCGAGTAATCATTCCGTACGGCAAAAGTTCGCAAATAACCTTAAGCGATGGAACACGTGTTTGGCTGAATGCAGGTAGTCAATTATTATATCCCTCGGTATTTGATAAAAAGCAACGTGAAGTATTGCTAATTGGCGAAGCCTATTTTGAGGTTGAACATAACGAACATGTACCATTTGTTGTTCGCACCGAACATGCCGATGTTGAGGTACTGGGAACAAGTTTTGATGTGTTGGCCTATCCTGATGACCACATGTTTCAAACCGTGCTGGTTACAGGAAGTGTAAGTATCGAATCGAAAAAATCAGGCTTATTATCAGGAAAAGATAAGATGGTTCTGGTTCCAAATCAAATGTTCTATCTCGATAAAGAAAGTGGTGTTAACTATATAAATAATGTTGAGGTAGACAGTTACACTTCATGGAAAGAAGGGATGTTCAACTGCAATAAGCAAGATCTTAGCCGCGTAGTTCGAAGACTTGAAAGATATTACAACAAACAAATTCATATAAAAGATCCCCTGCTTGGTACATATAAAATTTCAGGAAAGCTCGACCTGAAGAGTGATATTTCAGAAGTATTGGATGTGCTTCAGGCTTTTGTACCGATCGATTGGGGAAAACAACAAAACGGAGATTATTTTATCGTAAAACCAAATTAAACTTCTTGCCTATGTAAAAACCAAGTCAATACTATCTAACTAAAAAAATGAACCGGAAAGTGTTCGTACCACCTGCCGGTTCAATGAGAATAATTAATTAACATCTTTAATTAAACGCTTTAAATTTATGAATAAAATTTGTAAGAATGGCATTGCCGTGCAATCTCGGCTTGTCAAAAAAACATTCCTTATCATGAGGCTAACTATTATCCTGCTACTAACTTCTATGTTTGCCGTTAGTGCAAACACTTATTCGCAAACAGCACGATTTTCAATGCATCTGAATGATGTTACACTTAAACAAGTGTTTCACGAAATTGAAAAATCGAGTGAATTTATTATTGTCTATTCCGACGATATTGTAAATCCAAACCAACGAGTTGACGTGAAAGTTAACGACGTTGCTGTTGAAAGTGTGCTGGATAAGGCACTGGAAGAAACTAATCTTACTTACACTATTAGCGACAGGCAAATTGCCATTGCGCGTGAAACAGAAGTAATTGACGCTTTGTCGATACAGCAAAACAGAACTGTTTCGGGTGTTGTTAATGATGCCGGAGGCCAACCAATTCCAGGTGTATCAGTGGTTGTAAAAGGAACGACTATTGGAACGGTAACAAATTTCGATGGAAATTTTGAACTTGATATACCTGTTGATGCAGAAATACTTTCATTTTCTTTTGTGGGATTTCAGACACAAGAGGTGCTAATCGGTACCCAGTCGTTGTTTAATATTGCTCTACAGGAAGACGTAATGGAGCTCGATGAAGTAGTGGCCATTGGTTATGGCGTGCAACGCAAAAGCGATCTTACGGGAGCTACCAACCGCTTAACCGAAGATGATATGAATAAGAGTGTGGCTACCAACCCGGTTGAAATGATGCAGGGAAGAGTTTCGGGTGTAAATATTACTCAAAACAGTGGTGAGCCCGGAACAGGCATGTCAGTACGTATTCGTGGATCGAACTCAATACGTTCGGGTCAGGAGCCATTGTATGTTGTTGATGGAATTCCATTGGATAACGCCGATATAACACCAACCGGAGGAAGTGCAGCCGGTTATGGAAGTGGCTCAAGTAAAAACCCGCTTAGCTTTTTAAATCCTGAAGATATTGAATCCATTGATATTCTTAAAGATGCCTCTTCAACGGCAATTTACGGAGCACGCGGTGCCAATGGTGTAGTAATTATTACCACTAAAAAAGGAACAAAAGGAGAAGGTACATTATCATATGATGGATACATGGGAGTCTCTCAAATTCGTGAAAAACTTGATATGCTCTCGGCAAGTGAGTTCCGCTCGTATACAAAAGCCGATGGAACTAAATTGTTAGACCTTGGAGCAAGCACCGACTGGCAGGATGAGATATATAGAACAGGGATAACTCAAAGTCATAATCTGTCGTTTGGAGGTGGCACCGATAAATTTACTTACCAGGCATCTCTTGGTTATCTCGACCAGGAAGGTATTGTTGATAAAACCGGACAGGAGAAAATAAATGGGAAAATTAAAGTTTCGCAAGACCTTTTTGATGGGAAACTTAAAATTGGAGGAACATTGATCGCATCACATATTATCGATTCAAGGTCGCCCATTACCGAACAGGATGGATCGGGTTATGAAGGAGATTTGATTTTGTCGGCTCTGAAACTGAATCCTACTTACCCCGTTTTTAACAGCGACGGAAGTTATTATCAGCATGCACACGATCAGCGAAATCCAAGAGCAATGCTTGATTTGGTTGATGATGAGACATTAACTGACCGTATTATCTTTAACGGATCGGCCGAATATGAGATCATTAAAAATCTGAAATACAAACTAAATATAGGTTTAGACCGGACAGTTGCTGAACGTCGTGTAAATCAGGATCAGGAACTTAGTTATCTGGTAAACAAAGGAGAGGCGAATATTAATACCGTTGCTGCAAATAACAAATTAATTGAGAACTATCTAACCTATGAAACAACCTTAAACGAAGATCATCGTTTCAATTTCCTTGCCGGCCATGCTTATCAATTTATAAAATTCACCACAACCGAAATGAATGTGAATGGTTTTGAGGTGGATGATATAAAATATACCGATAACCTTCAATATGGTAACTTTTCATCGGCTATTGTTAATTCATCGGCTTACGAACGCGAATTACAATCGTTTTTCGGTAGGGTAAATTATAGTTACAAAGATAAATACCTGTTAACGTTTACCGGCCGGATGGATGGTTCTTCAAAATTCGGAGAGAACAAAAAGTACGGATTTTTCCCGTCTGCTGCTTTTGCATGGCGCGTTTCGGAAGAGGACTTTATGCAAAGCATGGAATCACTTAGTAACCTGAAGTTTCGTTTGGGATGGGGAATGACAGGAAACCAGGAGATCCCGGATAAAATATCTTTGCTGGCTGTTGGAACAACTCCTTCGGCAAATGGATATTTTAATGGTACTTTAAGTCCGGGTATAACTTTCCTGCGTACTCCAAATCCCGATATTCAGTGGGAAACAACGCTACAAACAAATATTGGAATCGACTTTGGATTCTTCGACAACCGACTAAATGGAACCATTGATGTGTTCAGCAAATCAACCAAAGATGTGCTTCTGGAGATACCTGCAAAAGCACCTGCAGCCACGCAAACACAATGGCAAAATGTTCCTGATCTTCGAATTGTAAATAACGGATTTGAATTAGGATTGAATGGTTTGATTGTAGATAAAAATGATTTCTCGTGGGAGATTGGTGGTAACTTTGCTTACATTAAAAACGAAGTAAAAGATTTGCCGGTTCAGTTAATCGAAACAGGAAACGCAAGTGGACAGGGATTATCTGGTACTCGTGTACAAATTATTACCAATGGAGAACCAGTGGGTACATTTTACGGAATGGTTTACCAGGGATTGGACTCCAACGGTTTAAGTATTTATAAAACCGACAATGAAGGCGTTGCAGTAAAAGAATATTTGGGTTCTGCCTTGCCAGATTTCACGTATAGTCTTTCTACGAGCATCGATTTCAAACGATTTGATTTTAGCATGTTCTGGTACGGATCTGTTGGTAATAAAGTATATAATAATACGGCCAATGCACTATTCCTGAAGGGACCACTTGATAAAGGCTTTAACGTAACCAAAGAAGTATACGAATCAAATGAAAGCCCCGATAACTCAAATGCTTTCTCATCACGTTTTATTGAAGATGCTTCATTTATGCGTTTGTCAAACCTTACTGTAGGATATACTTTCGACACCAAATCGATCGATTGGTTAAGTAATGCACGCGTTTATGTAACCGGAAATAATTTATTGGTAATTACCGATTATACCGGCTACGACCCTGAAATTAATACTGTTGCAGACGAAAACGGTGTGCCTTCAATGGGAATTGATTATACATCGTATCCGAAACCGCGAACATTTACATTTGGTGTAAACCTTCAGTTTTAGTAACACTTTAAAGACGATTAATTATGAAAAAGTATAAGATAATATTGTTGATAACCATAATCGGAATGTTTTTTACACTAGGATGTACCGATTTGGAAGAAAACGTACTTGATGAACAGCTTGGAGCAGATCTTGTAAATAATCCTGATAATATAGAATCACTGATTAATCCACCGTACGGAAGTTTAAGACGAACAATTGAGTGGTATGACTACTGGGCTTTGCAGGAAGTTACAACCGATGAGGTTATCATTCCGACACGTGGAACCGACTGGTACGATAATGGTGCCTGGATGGAATTGCACCTTCACACCTGGACGTCGGATCATATCCGTCTCAAAAATGTTTGGGATGCTCTAAACCAGGGCGTTTCAAGAGCGAATACAGCTATATATTACATTGCTCAATTCGAACAAACATCAACTTCAGAACAATACATTTACGAAGCACGTTTTCTGAAGGCTTATTTTATGTATTTAATCAATGATCTTTTTGGTCAGGTGCCGTTTCGCGAGGCAGATGATCTGGATTTTTCGGTTTCACCTGAAGTTTTGGACCAGAAAGCAGCAGCGGATTGGATTATTGATGAGGTAAAAGCTGTTCTTCCTAACTTAAAAACTAAAGCCGAAGTTGGATCTGAGCGCGTTACTCAGGAAGCCGCAAAAGCCTTACTCGCAAAATTATATTTGAACTACGAGGTTTACGGGGGAGAAACAAAATGGACAGAAGCCATTGATTATTGCAACCAGCTGATAAATTCCGGAACATTTACCGTGGCTGATGATTACTGGAGTATGTTTCAGAAAGATGTAGCGGAACATCCGGAATTTATTTTCCGGATTCCTATGGACGATAATGTTGACATGGGGAGTGGCAGTGTTTGGGTAAACTTTACGCTGCACTATAGTCAGCTGTTCGGAAATTATACAAGTACCTGGAATGGGCCGTCTACAACCTCAACTTTTTTTAATACATGGGATAAGGAAGCTGATGCCCGGTATTACGACGATAGAATAAAAAGTGAAACCGGATTTAACCAGGGTTTCCTGGTTGGTCAACAGTACGGTGTGGACGGAACTGCGTTGAAACAACGTAATGGCGATCCATTAATATTTGTTCCCGAGATCAATCTTGCCAGCTCTCCTGAGAATTCCGGTGTTCGTGTAATCAAGTTTGCCCCAAATCCTGACACTGAGCGACAGTTTTCATCGCCAAATGATGTGCCAATTATGCGTATTTCCGATATCTATTTAATTCGGGCCGAGGCCTATTTACGCAGTGGCGACGAATCTCAGGCTTTGGAAGATATTAACTATATCCGCTCGAAAAGAAGTGCTGAGGGAAATACCTTACCTGCTCTGACAAGTTTAACACTGGACGATGTGCTGAATGAACGTGGTTATGAGTTGTATTGGGAAGGATTACGCCGTCAGGACCTTGTACGCTTTGGTAAATTTACCGAATCATACCAGGAAAAACCTGCCACCGATGCTACCAAAGCATTATTTCCGCTGCCAACTTCAGCATTAGATGTAAATGAAAATCTGGTTCAAAATCCGGGTTACTAGTTTAAGTTAGATAAGTTTAATTGAAAAACCATTACCGGTACGCCGGTAATGGTTTACTGAATTAGAATTTGAAAAGTAATGTTCTGAAAAAATCCTTTGTTTAACGATTTTGTGAAGCATTACTAAATATATCATTAATAAGTGCGGAAGCTAACTTAACATCCGCGTGACTTTTTAATCAACCAACTAAATACTGGATTTATTCATCACTATATAGCTCTTCTGAAATGGAATGTTAACAACGGATAGGTTATCCATGAAGGAATTGCTAATGAAAAATACTATTCCGGAGAGGCCGGAATTGGTTTTACGAATAATAGCCACCGGCAAAAGGTCGGTGGCTTTCATTTTAAATATATCGCCCGAAGAGATATTCGCTCTTTATTATGCTTATAACTTCTTCAGTCCTTTTAACTCCGACTTATCAGTAACGGGAATAATTCTAATTGCATAACCGCCGCCGGGAGCACATTGTTGTTTTAATTCTGATTGACTTGTGACCACATATTTTTTGATCTCGTAAGCTTGTGGATTGGTTTTCCAGTCTGCATCTTTTGCATCGGCATAAACTGTTGCAACGTACTTCTGATTCGGATTCAGGAAATCAAAACTGATTTCAGAAGTGCGCACTTCTTCGTCGTTTGTACGGCCTACAAACCAGTTTTCACTGCCTTTTTCTTTCCGGGCGTAAGTAATATAATCTCCCGGTTCTGCCTCCAAAACCAACGATTTGTCCCAGTCAAGAGCTACATCTTTAATAAACTGGAAAGCATCCATGTATTTTTCGTACGTTGTTGGCAAATCGGCGGCCATTTGCAACGGGCTGTACATGGTTACATACAATGCCAGCTGACGCGCAATGGTTGTACGAACCTGCGAATTGTTGTCAGGATTGTATGCGCTAACATGCGTTTCGAAAATACCCGGCGTATAATCCATCGGTCCTCCAATCAAACGGGTAAACGGAAGGATAGTAGTATGATCAACATTGTTCCCGCCAAAAGCTTCGTACTCGGTTCCCCGTGCCGATTCGTTGCCGATCAGGTTCGGATAAGTCCGGCACAATCCGGTCGGGCGAACAGCTTCGTGCGCATTCACCATTATTTTGTAGTCAGCTGCTTTTTTTATCGCATACAAGTAGTGGTTTACCATCCACTGCCCGTAGTGGTATTCGCCACGCGGAATAATGTTGCCCACATAACCACTTTTTACCGAGTTGTAGTTGTTATCGGCCATAAACTGGTAAGCCGTATCCAAATGACGTTCGTAGTTGCGCACTGAGCCTGACGTTTCGTGGTGCATCATTAAGTTAATATTTTTGCTTTTGGCGTAGTCGCGCAATTCGGCAACATCAAAATCGGGGTAGGGTGTTACAAAGTCGAAAACATAGTCTTTCGATTTGTTGAACCAGTCTTCCCAACCTTCGTTCCAGCCTTCCACCAAAACAGCATCAAAACCATTTTCTGCGGCAAAATCAATGTATTTTTTTACCTCTTCGGTGTTGGCAGCATGAATTCCGTTTGGAGTTGTTTTTGAATAATCGGTTTCGCCCAGTTTTACACTTGGCAGGTTGGTATAAGCCCACGAGCTTTTTCCGGTGATCATTTCCCACCACACGCCAATATATTTCACCGGTTTAATCCAGTCGGTGTTCTCGTAAGCACAAGGTTCATTCAAATTAAGCGTGATGTTTGAAAGCAGAATGTCTCCGGCCTTTTTACCTGCAATAATGGTGCGCCACGGGGTTGTGCAAGGCGCTTGCATGTAAGCCATGTTTCCTTGTGCATCGGGAGTTAAAACCGATTTGAAAATCATGTTTTTATCATCGAGTTCAAGGTGAATACACGAATAATCTTTTAACGCTGCTTCGTGGAGGTTGATGTAGTAACCATCGTTGGTTTTCATCATTAAAGCCGTTTGAACAGCAGTTGCCGAAATTGGTGTTTGCGAAGTATTGGGCGTAATCGCTTTATCCATCAAGCCGCGAATTTCCGATAACTTCGATTTGGAGTAATCGTATTCCTGCGTGTCGTAATCGCCCGGAATCCAGAAAGCAGTGTGATCACCGTCCATGGCAAATTCGGTGCGCTCGTCTTTCACTACAAAATAAATCAGGTTGTCTTGTTCCGGAAATTCATAACGAAAACCCAGTCCGTCGTTAAATACACGAAAACGGATTATCATTTTTCTGTTGGTGGCCGATTGGTTTAAAGTCACCTCCAGCTCGCTGTAATGGTTACGAATTTCGCTTTGTTCGCCCCAAACCGGTGTCCATGTTTCGTCGAAAGTTGTGGTTTGGCTGTCGGCAAGGGTAAATCCGCTTAACAGCGGTTCGGCATCTTTTAATTCAAGCCCGAGTTTGCTCGATTTGATAATGGTTTTGCCTTCCAGTTGAAGTTGATAGACCGGTGTTCCATCCGATAAATCGAAAGTAAGTTTCATTTTTCCGTTCGGAGAAGTAATCTCTTCAGCCTGGCTAAAGAATGTGCCCATGGCAAGCACAAAAATCAATAGTAATCTCTTCATTTCCTTTAAAGTATTGCAGCCTTAATAAATCTTTAATTATTGGCTTTTGTTAGTATAAATAATTCAAAATAAACTTCTCAAAATCAATGCAAACGTTTGAAATTGCCTGATTTTTTTTTGATCATTTCGCCTTACTTATTCTTAAAAGAAAAAGAGACTGTGATTATTGAAAAGAACCGTATCGTTAAAACGACTGTTTCCGCGGGCTCCAGACGAGTCGGGCGCGAATCAGATCGGCTTCATCGCTTTCGCGGACAACACTACAAATATGATTATTTTTGTCCAGTATTTGCTTCTTAATTCCCAGGCTGTCGTTTTGTGTGCCTTCTTTTACAAAATTCACCTCAAATTCGATGAGTTCATTCTGATTGTTGAAATCAAAATCATAACTATCGATAATGCGTTCCAGGTAACGACCGCTGTTAAAATGCTGGTTAACGTCAATCTCGTTGAACAGCACCGGTGTAAAAACCACTTCATCGTTGGATTTAACCGGCTTTACTTTTCCTGCATTCATTTCCAAAACCCGATCGTCGTGTATCGGAATGGAGCCGAGTTCCAGTTTTACAATACGTTTGGTTTCCTGATTAAGAACCAGCCAGCTGGTGGTAGCTTTAATTATACTCTCGCCGTTGGCATCGATAAAATGAATATCGCGAAGAGCCAGCAGTCCGTCAATTCCGGCAGGCCAGGTTTCAACCGTAAATTTTTCGCCCCATTCGGGCCGGCGTTTTATTTTAACCAACAGTCGTGATAACACCCAAAACTGTTTATCCTTTTGAAGATTATCGAACCCGAAACCCAATTTTTCGGCATGTTCCCAGGCAATATCCTGAATTTGCCAAAAAAGAAAGGAAGTAGAAAGTTGCCCAAAACGGCTAACGAAATATGATTTTGTCGATAATTCCTGTTTGTGTTTCATGCTAAAACGATTAGAAGTCTGAAGTGTGAAATTGCAAGTCGTCTTTCTGTTCGTGCTTCCGACTTGGTTCTTTTTGTAAACTTTTTCGCAAATTTATTGTTCGGTTTTTGAAAATCAACAACAAATGTTCAATTTTGCAGCAAAATATAACGATTAATGGGAAAAATTATAATAAAAACTCCGGAGCAGATCGAGGGCATCAGGCAAAGTGCAAAACTGGCGGCAAAAGCTCTTGATTTCGCTGAGCAGTATGTAAAAGAAGGAGTTAATACAGAATATATCGACGATAAAGTGGAGGAATTTATTCGTTCCCATGGTGCAATTCCTGCAACCAAGGGATATAATGGTTATCCTAAATCGAGTTGTATTTCGTTAAATAACGTGATTTGTCACGGTATTCCCTCAAAACAAACCGTTTTAAAACAGGGCGATATTCTGAATATTGATGTCACCACAATTTTAAATGGCTACTATGGCGATACATCGCGTATGTTTACAGTGGGAGAGGTAAGTAAGGAGGCTGAAGATTTGATTGACATAACCGGTCACTGTCTCGACCTTGGAATTGAGCAGGTAAAACCGGGCAACCGTTTTGGGAATATAGGATTTGTGATTCAGCGATATGCCAAAGCGCAAGGTTACAGTGTGGTATACGAGTTTTGCGGACATGGTGTTGGTGTTGATTTTCATGAAGAACCGCAGGTCGATCATGCCTCACGAAGAAATACGGGACCGGAAATGAAACCCGGAATGATATTTACCATCGAGCCAATGATAAACCAGGGGAAACCAAAAGCGGTGATTGATAAAAATGATGGCTGGACAGCGAGAACAATTGATAATAAATTGTCGGCACAGTTTGAACATACCGTTTTGGTAACCGCAACCGGTTGCGAAGTGCTTACCGATATTCACAACGATTATCCGATAACATAGATCGCTCGTTTCAAATAAAGGCAAGAATCAATAAAAAACCGCCGCTCTAATTAACGAGCAGCGGTTTTTTTATTAAAATGAGTTATTCGTAATTAGATGTTCCAGTTTTTTGCGTCGGTCATCCATGGTTCCACTTCCAAAGCTGCTTCTGTTTCTTCTTCAACGTCTACCGATATAACTCCGAAGTAGTCAGTATTTTGCATCCATGGTTCCACTTCCAATGCTTCTTCAGTATCTACTTTTAAGTAGCTTGCCATTCCATCAAAGTAGCTTTCGTTAGTCATCCAGTTTTCAACTTCAAGTGCTTCTTCTGCCTCAATTGCCACATCTACTGTTGTAAAGAAATTGTTTTCGGCCAGCATCCAGTTTTCAACGTCTAATTCTTCTTCTGCGTCAACGGCTGCATACCTGGCATAGGCACTCATATCTGTAGTTGATGAAGCATCGGCTGATGCTGAGCTAGCTTCAGTGTTATCTGTCATTGCCATGGCTATTTGGCTGAAGCTGTTGTTTTCCATTACGGTTCTCCAAAAATCCTGTGCATTTACTGTAATGCTGATCAAAACCAAACTAATAATAACCGCCAGTGATTTTGTGATTGCTTTCTGAACATTGTTTCTTGTTTTCATGACTTTTCCTCCTGCTTTCGTTTTTGTTTTCTTGTTTTGTTGCTTCGACTTTTTTGTTTCTTGTTTTCTCGTTCTGTTTTCTTGTTTTCGATATTAAGACGACCAAAAATTGGATTCGTTACAAAAATTTAGAACTTTTTTTAAAAATGTACTGGTTTAAAACCTGAACTTTGTATTGCAAATATAAGTACAAAAAATGGTACTATGCAAAACAAAGTAGTATATTTTTTTGAAAATATTTTCATGGAAGTGTTTAATTGGTTGAAAAAGAGATATTACGGAGCTTGTGTGCAATATGGAAAAATAGAACAAAAAATTAAATTAGACGATAAAGGAGTATTGCCTGACAGAAAACACATTTCAGTTTTGTAGAAAAAAAATTTTGAATGAATAACTTTTTTTACTGCAAATTCGAAAACTTCTATCTTTGTCAACAGAAAAAATGTATTGTTTATGTCGTTAGTAATTGAAGAAAAAGATCTGGAAAAGTTTATAATGGTTGGCGACCGGGTTTTAGTTAAGCCTAAAAATCCTTCGGGTAAAACCAAGTCGGGCTTGTATTTGCCGCCATCGGTTCAAGAGAACGAGAAAGTACAAAGTGGTTATATCGTAAAAGTTGGACCGGGTTACCCGATTCCGGCAGTGAGCGAAGAAGACGAAGCGTGGAAAGAAAAAAAGGAAGAGGTAAAATATGTTCCGCTGCAAACGCACATTGGCGACCTGGCCATTTATTTAAATAAAAGCGGACACGAAATTGAGTTTAACAATGAGAAGTACATTATTTTGCCACATTCGGCAATTCTGATGATCATCAGGGATGAGAATTTGTTTGACTAGATAATCAATATAATATATGTGCTGAGCCGTTTCGGGAATTTCCGGAGCGGCTTTTTTTATTCAGTGAGACCCAAATTACAGGAGAGTAACGAACTGTAATTTGATGGTCGAACTAATCCCGATAGCAGAGCGTGTCGGGATAAATGAGTTATACTCCAAGCTTACATCGTCCTCAAACTAAATTCCACATCGATAGCTCGTTAGCTTGTTACGAGGTTGTTCATTTCAGAACCTCCAGCGTTTTTTTGTAGCCCAGGTCGAAAAGCTCATCGGCATGTTTTCGCTGAAATACATCGAATTCGTCAATTCCTTTTGGCTCAATATAAAAGTCAACCTGTTTTTTTATTTCGTCCAGTTTTTGATTTACGCTCATATAAACGATTCGTGTGGCAATTTGTATGAGGTTTTTCATTTTGGCTTTCGGGTTTATAGGGCTGATGTTCGATGCAATAACGCGTTGGCAATCTTTCCGGATAGGTGCTACCGGAATATTATCCATCAATCCGCCGTCGACATATAGATACCGGCCCAGTTCAACCGGTGCAAAAATAACCGGAATAGACGCCGAGGCCAGCACCGTATCGCCAAGGCTGCCGGTGTTTCGGTATTCAACAGTACCTTTATTCAGGTTCGAAACACAAATATAAAACGGTATTTTAAGGTCTTCGATGTTTTTTTCGGCTATTTCCTTTTCCAGAATTTCCTTTAAGCCATCCAGCTTAAGCAAACCGTCAACCGGTAAATGAATTTTGGTATATTGAAAAAACCAGCCGCGTTTAAAATTGTCACGTACCTCTTCGGGCGATTTTCCGGCGGCAATAAAAGCGCCAACTATGGCGCCGGCACTAACACCCGAAATTACATCGGGCTGCATACCCAGTTTATCTAATGCAGCAATTACCCCCAAATGGGCAAAACCACGAGTTCCGCCGCCACTTAAAACCAGACCGTTTTCGTATTTCTTTGTCATACCTCTCAAAGGTAGAAAATCAATTGAAATGGTATTAATAAAATAAGATTTCAGATGGATGGTTTGATATTTATTTTGGAAAAGAAAATTTCGAGGGTATTTTTACTGATGTAGCAGCGCATGTTTACACGCTGTAATTATATTACTATTATATAATGAAGATAGATAAATTCGTTTTGGCCATTATCAGTGTAATCATTCTGGCCTGGTTTTTTCCCGGAATTGGAAGTCCGGAAAGTGGTGTGCCACTGGATTTAATTGCGAGTATCGGTATTTCGCTGATTTTCTTTTTCTATGGATTAAAGCTGAGCCCACGCGATATAAAAACGGGGCTAAAAAACTGGAAGTTACATATCGTGGTTCAGGCAACTACCTTTTTGGTTTTTCCTTTAATTGTTCTTGCTTTTTATCCTTTTATAAAAACCGAAAACGGACAAACGATCTGGCTGGCATTTTTGTTTTTGGCTGCGCTGCCTTCCACCGTTTCATCTTCAGTGGTGATGGTTTCAATTGCAAAAGGAAATATTCCGGCTGCCATTTTTAACGCAAGTATTTCAGGATTAATCGGTATAGTGTTAACGCCGCTTTGGATGGGATTGTTTTTAAAACAGACAACCATTGATTTTAACCTTGGCGAGATCTATTTTAAACTGCTTACCGAAATTTTGCTGCCTGTTATTGTCGGTGTTTTTCTGCAACGTTTTTGGGGCGATTATGCCCGAAAATACAATCGATACCTTACTTTATTCGATAAATCGGTGATCCTGCTGATTATCTTTAAAAGCTTTTCGCATTCATTCGAGAACAAGGTGTTTAGCGCTGTTGATGCAGTTGATCTTTTTCTGATAGTATTGGCAGTTATTATCCTTTTTTATGCGATTTATTTCCTAACGCTTAAAGTGTCGCAACTGCTGCGATTTAATATTGAAGATCAGATAACCACGCAATTTTGCGGAACAAAAAAGTCCCTGGTCCACGGAACTGTTTTTGCCAAAATATTGTTTCAGCAATCGGCAACTACCGGAATAATGTTACTGCCCATTATGATTTTCCACCCCATACAAATCCTTATAATCAGTTTTGTGGCTACTAAATTGGGTAAGCGAAAATGAAGCTGAGCGGATCTATTACTCGTGTTCGAGCGTAAACCACTTACTCAACAATTTCTGATCATCTTTTTCATCTTTGTGCCAGAACGTGTTGGTGCGATTTACGTACTTGTAATCCTTTTCGTATTCGTTAATGTTCGAAATAATATCATTTAATGCTTCGATCATAATATCAACTTCCTCGTCGGTCATTGTCGGGTGAAGCGACCAGCGCACCCAACCCGGTTTATCCGACAGGTCGCCGTGGTTGATTTTATCGGTAATTTCCTCTGATTGCTCCAGCGAAACCTCCAACAAAAAGTGTCCGTATGTTCCGGCGCAGGCACAACCCCCGCGTGTTTGAATACCGTATTTGTCGTTTAGCAAGCGCACCAACAGGTTGTAATGAATTCCTTCAACGTAAAAGGAAATTACTCCTAGGCGGTCGCGTACGTTATCGGCCAGAATATTTAATCCTTTAATGGAATCAAGCCCTTTAAAGGCATGTTCAAGCAATTCTTCTTCGCGCTTGCGGATATTCTCAATCCCCATCTGGTCTTTCAGATCGAAACAAAGTGCGGTTCGTATCGATTGTAGGAATCCGGGAGTTCCACCGTCTTCACGGGCTTCAATATCGTCAACGTATTTATATTTTCCCCAACGATTTGTCCAGTCAACAGTACCGCCGCCGGGATTATCCGGAACGGTATTTTTATACATGCTGGCATCAAAAACAATTACGCCGGATGAGCCGGGACCGCCCAGGAATTTATGAGGCGAGAACATCACGGCATCCAGTTTTTCCATCGGATCTTCAGGATGCATATTTATTTCGTCGTAAGGTGCCGAAGCAGCAAAATCGATAAAACAAACACCGCCGTATTCGTGCATGATCTTCGCCATTTCGTGATAGGGTGTGCGCACCCCGGTTACATTCGAACAAGCGGTAAAAGAACCAATTTTAAACTGGCGGTCTTTATATTTTTCCAATGCTTTATGCAAGTTGTCGGTGTCGACCAGTAATCCTTCGCCGGGTTCAACAACCACCACATCGGCACTGGTTTCGTACCACGAAGTATGGTTCGAGTGGTGTTCCATGTGCGTGACAAAAACCACCGGTTTTTCGCGCTCGGCAATACAGGTTTTTCCTGCCACTTTACCGCAGTATTTTAATCCAAGAATCCGCTGAAACTTGTTGATCACAGCAGTCATTCCAAAACCGGCAGTAATAATAATATCATTTGGCCCGGCATTTACATGTTGTTTTATCAACTGATGCGATTTATGGTAAGCATGCGTCATGCGTATTCCGGTTTCGCTGGTTTCAGTATGAGTATTGCCTACATAAGGTCCAATCTCGTCAGTAATTTTACACTCGATAGGGCGATACAACCGACCACTGGCAATCCAGTCGCCATAATTAATTTTCATTGTGCCATACGGCGTTTCAAACTCCTGATCGATCCCAACAATATTTTTCCTGAATTGGTTAAAATATTTTTCCAGACTTGCCATAAATCACTTTTTATTGAAAGACGCAAATAAAACGTGTTTGGGTGAAATAAATATAGGGTAAAAATCAGCTTTCCGCCATAATTAATGTAGGAAAACGCAATTTTCTGTCAAATCGTCACAAAAAACGAATGGCACAGCGTTTGACTTTTGGCGAGCGTAAAAATTGATAGTATAATTTAAAATATAGAAAAATGCAAACAGGAAAAATTGGAGTAACCAGCGAGAATCTTTTCCCAATTATTAAAAAGTTTCTCTATTCTGATCACGACATTTTTTTGCGTGAGATTGTATCAAACGCAGTTGATGCAACACAAAAACTAAAAACACTTGCCGGGAAAGGCGAGTACAACGGCGATGTAAGCGATGCAAAAGTAGTTGTAAAACTGGATCCCGAAGCCAAAACAATTACGGTTTCGGATAACGGTATCGGGATGACTGCGGAAGAGGTGGAGAAGTACATCAACCAGATTGCTTTCTCGGGCGCCAACGAATTTCTTGACAAATACAAAGACGATGCAAATGCGATTATCGGCCATTTCGGATTGGGTTTTTACAGTTCGTTTATGGTGTCGGAAAAAGTGGATGTAATTACAAAATCGTACAAAGATGGTTCGCAGGCAGTAAAATGGAGCTGTAATGGAAGCCCTGAATACGAGCTGGAAGAAGTAGAAAAAGAAGACGTTGGAACCGACATTGTAATGCACATCAGCGAAGAGGAAAAAGGATTTCTTGATGATGCGAAAATTTCGGAGATTCTGAATAAGTACTGCAAATTCCTTCCTGTTCCGGTAATTTACGGAAAGAAAAAGGACTGGAAAGATGGCAAGCAGGTTGATACCGATGAAGACAACCAGATTAACGATGTAGCTCCGGCCTGGACAAAAATGCCCGCTGATTTAAAAGACGAGGATTACAAAAGCTTCTACCGGAAATTATACCCGATGGGCGACGAGCCGCTATTCAATATTCACCTGAATGTTGATTATCCGTTCAACCTGACAGGTATTTTGTATTTCCCAAAAATCAAAAACAATTTCGAGGTTCAGAAAAACAAAATCCAGTTGTACTGCAACCAGGTTTTTGTTACGGATTCGGTTGAAGGAATTGTTCCTGAATTTTTGACATTGCTGCACGGTGTGATTGACTCGCCGGATATTCCGTTGAACGTGTCGCGTTCGTACCTGCAAAGCGATTCGAATGTGAAAAAGATCAGCAGCCACATCAATAAAAAAGTGGCCGACCGTTTGAATCAGCTGTTTAAAGACAGCCGTGAAGATTTTGAAAGTAAATGGGACGACCTGAAGATCTTTATCGAGTACGGAATGCTGACCGAAGAGAAATTCAACGATCGTGCAATGAATTTCTTCCTGCTGAAAAATAGTGAGAGCAAGTATTTCACCTGGGAAGAGTACGAAAAACTGGTTAAAGAGAACCAAACTGATAAGGATAACAACACCATTTACCTGTATACAACCAATGTTGAGGAGCAATTCACTTTTGTTGAAGCAGCTAAAAACAAAGGTTACGATGTGTTGATTTTGGATGACGTGCTGGCACCTCACCTGATCAACAAATTCGAGCAAAAATACACCGACAAACGTTTTGTGCGTGTTGACTCTGACGTGGTTGAAAATCTGATTCGAAAAGAAGATACCGCAAAAGAAGAGTGGACATGGGAGCAAAAACAAGAGTTGTCGCCGGTGTTCCAGGCAGTTTGTCCGCAGTCGAACGCTCATACTTACATTGTTGATTTCCAGGATTTGGGTGAAAACGGTTCGCCGATGGTAATTACCCGTAACGAGTTTATGCGCCGTATGAAAGATATGAGTGCTGCTCAGGGGGGAATGAGCATGTATGGCGATTTGCCCGATTCGTTAAACCTGGTAGTAAACACGGCTCACCCGCTGGTGAAAAAAGTGTTGGATGCCAAGGACAAAAAACTGGGTAGTAAACTGGAAGAGATGACAGGAAAGATTTCTGCTACGAAAGAAGAAATTGCCGGTTTGGAAAAAGCAAAAGAAGGCAAGAAAGAAGAGGAGATTCCGGCAGCAGATAAAGAAAAGCTGGAAACACTAAATTCAGAACTGGCAAAGCTTGAGGAAGCAAAACGCGAAGAGCTGGCCGGATTTGGTAAAAAGAATAAACTGGCAAAACAAATGGTTGATTTGGCGCTGTTGGCGAATGGCCTGTTAAAAGGTGCCGATCTGGATCAATTTGTGAAGCGCAGTGTTGAACTGATTAAGTAGTGTGAGAAGTCCGTCAAACTGACGGATAGGTGAAGGGAGAGTGAGTAAAACGTCGGTCCGTCAATTGACGGATTGGCGTTTGTTTTTTTGTTGCTCGCAGATTACGCAGATAGCCGCAGATATAAACTTAAAGCCCCGGTCTGTATATTCTTTACGAATACGGACCGGGGCTTTTTTATTTCTTTATTCTTCAGCGTAAATCAGCACAATCTGCGAGCAATTCTATTCCCCGTCAGCAAAATCCTGCAGATACGAGAATTTTTCGGTTAACGCACCATCTTTTGTAATAGAAGCGCGTTGGATAATTCCGTCGGTATCTTCGCCAAATAAACTTGGGAATACTTTTTCGATGAGGTTACGCCCAAAATCAAGCGATGCGTCTTTGGGCAGTTCGCAGGGCAGATTATCCACCGCCTGAACCGACACGTTGTTCGGATTCGAGAAAGCCTCTTCCAATTCTCCGGTTTGCAGATTATAATCGTAAAACGGATCGGCAATTGTTGCAGCACGTTTTGTAGATGGAATAGAACCTTCAATATCGCAGGTAATATCCGAGATCACTCCAATGCGGAATTTATCTTCTTTCATCTCTTCGGCCGTAAAAAGTACCGGAGATTTTGGATCCCAGTAAGCCGATGCGATCAGCATATCGGTGGCCTCAGCGAAAGGATGAAAGCTATTCTCGTATAGCGACGGGTTATTGAAAAAATGCATCAGATCAAACGGTTCTCCATCAATACGTTTTGCATAATTCCGGGGCAGCAACTGCACATAAATGGCTTGTTCCGGCTCCTCATCATTTAAATAAGCCTCGGGCGAAACCCGCATAATGTTCATGTGGTTCAGAATCTCTAAAACACCCTGTGCCACACGTCCGTCGCCGGTAATTGCTATTTTTATCGGTGGCAGATTAACCTCGTCGAGGTGTTGTAACATTTCCTCCAGGTCTTCGCATTCGTGCGCCGGTTTCAGGTCAAACAAATCGTATTTCAATCCAAATGCACGGAAGCCGTTGTAAGCGCCAACCAATCCGGCAAAACGACCAAACCCGATAATACGAAATCCTGCCTTATCCGTCAGCACTTCGTAATCAACCAGCTGAATGTTTTTTTCTAAAACCGTTTGTAACAACTTGCGGTTATACGCTTGCTTTTTTATGGTGTGCGAAAAAAACAGGTAGATTTTTCCGGGGAGGAAATCCTCGATGCGGACTTCTTTTACCCCCAGTAAAACATCGCAATCCGAAAGATCTTCCTGTAACGGAATGCCCAAAGCACTGTACTCTTCGTCTTTATAACTTCGTATGGGGCTGGGTTGAACAATAATTGAAACATGTGGAAATGTTTGCTGCACTTCCACACATTGTTGCGGGGTTAACGGCACACGCTTATCGGGAGGTGTTTTCCCTTCTCTCAGAATACCTACTAACATTGTTTTGAAATTTTTCCGAATGTACGAAAATTTAAATATACCGATACAAGATGGGGCAACAATGCCCGAAAAGAGTGGCACTTGAATTGGCGATCAAAACAGAATGACTATTTTTAGCTGCAAATAAACTAAACTGACTAAATAGCAAAACATGACGATTAAACTTATTTCACAACGAATTTTAACCCTTGCATTTCTCGCGTTTATTGGTTTTGGTTGCGCCACTTCAACAAAAGAAGAAAGTAAAGAGCGGCCAAACATAGTCTTCATCATGAGCGACGACCATGCTTTTCAGGCTATTAGTGCCTATGGTGGTCCGTTGGCCGAACTGGCGCCAACTCCAAATATCGACCGGCTGGCTGAGGGCGGAATGCGTTTTAACCAGTGTATGGTTACCAACTCCATTTGCGGTCCGTCGCGGGCAACAATTCTGAGTGGAAAATACAGTCATTTAAATGGTTTTATTGATAACACCGGAGGTTCGCATTTTGATTTCAGCCAGAATTCGTACGCTAAAGTGTTGCAAAAAGCCGGTTATAAAACGGCGGTAATTGGCAAAATGCACCTTGGGGGCACGCCAACCGGTTTCGATTATTTCGATATACTGCCGGGGCAGGGGCGCTATTACAATCCAACTTTTATAAACCAGGAGGGGGAGTACAAAATGGAAGGGTACACCACCGAAATTATTACCGACAAAACAATTAACTGGTTGGAAAGTGAAAAAGAATCGGAGCAGCCTTTTATGGTGATGATGTGGCATAAAGCACCTCACCGTGCGTGGGAGCCCGGACCAAATGAACTGGGGATGTACGAGAACACCACTTTCCCGGAGCCGGAGACATTGTTTGATGACTACGACACCCGCGATGCAGCTGCAAAAAATAACATGTCGATTGCCAATACTATGTTTATCGATCGCGATTTGAAAATGACCGACCAACCCCGCGCAGGCTACACCGAAGATCAACTGGAGCAGTGGAATGCTGTTTATCAGCCCATTTACGAAAAGTTCAGGGAAGAAAACCCTACCGGAAAAGATTTGGTAAGCTTTAAATATCAGCGTTACATGCGCGATTACCTGGCGTGTATTGCTGCCGTTGATAAAAGTGTTGGGGAATTGCTTGATTATTTGAAAGAATCGGGATTGGATAAAAATACCATTGTAATCTATTCGTCCGATCAGGGGTTTTACCTGGGTGAGCACGGTTGGTTTGATAAACGCTGGATGTACAAAGAATCGTTAAATACGCCGCTGCTGGTTAGCTGGCCCGGAGTAATTGAAGCCGGATCAGTGAACAACGATCTGGTTTCGAACCTCGATTTTGCGGAAACACTGATTGATGTTGCCGGTGCCGAAATTCTGGAAGAAATGCAGGGAGAAAGTCTGCTGCCGATATTAAAAGGCGAAACTCCGGCCGACTGGCGCGATGCACATTATTATCATTACTACGAACACCCGTCGGAGCACGCGGTAATGCGTCATTACGGAATCACCACCGATAAATACAAACTCATTCATTTTTACTACGATATCGACGATTGGGAATTGTACGACCTGGAAAAAGATCCGATGGAAATACATAACGTATACGACGACCCGGCTTATGCTGATGTGCAGGCGCAGTTGCACGTTCAGCTGGAAGAACTACGCAAAAAGTACGGTGATAACGACGAGCTGAACCAGAAATTTATCGATGAATACCAGGAGAAGGTAAAAGCCAATCCGCGAATTGAATACTGGAAATACTGGTAGTAACAAACTTTTTCATCATCTACTGCGCTAAACTGTATAGATGTTCAAAAACAGTCCCAAAAAAACAGATCGTTGCTGTTGATCAGCTAAATTTATAAATCGTTAGCATTTGCTGATATTCTAATAACTAAAACAATAATCAATGAGTCAAAAATCGCTTACTCTTGTTTTGCTGACCATGTTCGCGTGTTCAGGAATCCTGAAAGCACAACAAACATTTTCTGTGTCAGTTGACGAAGTAAAAAACGGAAAAGTTAAAGTAGAACCTGCCATTCCGGCTGATGGGAAAGTAGCCGAAGGAACGGTACTTACCATTTCGGCCAAACCCGATAAAAACTATGCACTCGATGCGGTTTACTATTCGGTAAAAGGAATGTGGGGCGACATGTATCACGAATGTATGGCATCACCGTACGAGGTGGTGATCAACCAGGATACAAAACTGGGCGCGTCGTTTATCGAAGAAGATGAAGTAGACCACCTGATGGTTGCTCAAAATATTCCGTATGCCAAACCGGGCGTTAAACAATTAAAATACGATGTATTTGCTCCCGAAGGAGCGCGTAACCTGCCTTGTATTATTATCATTCACGGAGGAGGCTGGATTTGGAATACCGAAGATATTATGCGCGGAATGGCCCGCGAATTAACCAAAAGCGGAAAGTACGTTGTTTTTAGTATCGATTACCGCTGGGCCGGAAACCGCGATGGCGACGAGGTTGGAAATACCATGGCCGACATTATTGGCGATGTGTTTGGCGCCATTGCACACATTATGGAACACGCAGCCGATTATGGCGGCGATCCGACAAAAATTGCTGTAACCGGCGACAGTGCCGGAGGTCATTTGTCGGCAGTGGCCGGAACCATGCCAAATAAAATTGGCGACGGTGGTTTTGGCCAAACCGAAGGCGTATTTGAGTTTATGCCATCGTACATGCCAGAAAATAAAACGGTTGACCAGGTGCGTGCTGAAATGATGGCAGCCATAAAAGCGGCGGCTCCGAGTTACGGTGTATTTGGCAGCGACCGACTGAATCATTATTCCGAAGATCCGAAAGCCGACGATAGCTGGAAAGAAGCGATCGCGCCATTGAGCAATATCCCCAATGCAGAGGAGCGTAAAATTCCGCATTACCTTACCCGCGGAACAAAAGACGGTTTGATACCTGACGATGGCGTTAAACCTTATGTTGATGCGTTGGTGGAAGCCGGTCAACGTGTGCAGTACGTGCAGGTAGGTGGTGCCGGACATGCTTTCTTCGATTGGAAACCGGACGACAACACAAAAGCTACATTTAAAAAATATGGTGTTTACTACATCAATGAGATGGAGACTTTCTTCAATTCGGTGTTTTATCAGAAAAACTAACTAACGCTAATAATACCAAAAGCAGTTTATTCTCATTATGAATAAGCTGCTTTTTTTGTTTTCAACATTTTGAAATTTGTATCTTGCCGCATCAATTAAATGATTCAAAATATTTAATTATGAATTTCCATAAATCTCAGATATTAGTTGTTGTTGCAGTAATGCTAACGGCAATCTCCTGTAAACAAAAACCAAAAGAGGTAAGTAACGAATTCACCGGATCGGCAAGTTGTATCGAATGTCACGAGAACTTCTACAAGCTTTGGGAACCATCGTATCACGCACAGGCAATGATGCCGATAAATGCGGAATTTATGGAAGAGCATCAGTTGCCCGATAGCGAACCTGTTGAGGTGGAAGGCCACCTGTTTCAGGTGGAGTTTAAAGATTCAACCATGGTAATGTACGAACGCGATGGCGACGAACTGGTAAAAACCTACGACGTAATCTGGGCCATGGGTGGACACAATGTGTATACTTTTCTTACACCCTTCGAGAAAGGGAAACTGCAGAATATTCCGCTGGCTTTTGATGCCAACCGCAAAGAGTGGTTCAATTACCCCATGGCCGGTATGCGCCATTTTGGTGGAGACATGCCGGATGATGAAGCCTTGCCCTGGAAAGACGACATGTTTGCCTTTAACACGGGGTGCTACAGCTGCCACATCAGCCAGTTGAATACCAATTACGATTTGGAAACCGACACCTACCATACCACCTGGAAAGAACCCGGAATTAACTGCGAAACCTGCCACGGGCCGGCAAGCGAGCACGTGCGTATTTTCAAAGCATTAAAAGAAGGCGAGGAAGCCGATGAGTTGGGTTTGATCAGTACAAAAGTATTTACGCAGGAGCAGCATGTTGCATCGTGTTCGCCTTGTCATGCCAAAATGAATCCGATTACGCCAAGTTACATGCCCGGCGATAAATATTTCGACAATTATAACGTGACAACGCTTGAGGATCGTGACTTTTATCCTGATGGCCGTTCGCTGGGCGAAAATTACACCCTTACCGAGTGGATGATGAATGCGTGTGCCGATAACAGCGAGTTGCATTGTGTTACCTGCCATACATCGAGTGGCCGCGACCGCAACAAGGACAACCCCAACCAGGCATGTTTGAAATGCCATAATAACCGCACCGAAGATCTGGAAACACACACAGGGCACCCGGCTTCGGCAGGACTTACCTGCTTAAGCTGTCACATGCCAAAACGCGAATTTGTTGGCCGCTTCCTGCGCAGCGATCACTCGTTTCGCCCGCCAATGCCCGAGGCGACCATTAAGTTTGGTTCGCCAAATGCCTGTAACCAGTGTCATAAAGATAAATCGCCCGAGTGGGCCAATGAAATTGTAAAGGCGCGCCCTAATGGCGATTACCAGGAAGAAACGCTGAAGTGGGCACAACTGATAAAAGAGGCCCGCGACATGGAATGGGAGAATGTGGATAAAATGTTCGAGTACATCCGCGATCCTAAAACCGATGACGTAGTAGCTAATTCGCTTATCCGTTTGTTGAATAATTACCCCGATGCATCGAAAGCCGATGTGCTGATCGACGCGCTGAATAATGAATCGGAACTGGTGCGCTCGTCGGCAGCATATGGTTTGGGAGGAATTCTTACCGATGAGGTGAAAGCTGCCCTGCTGAAAGCTTGTCAGGATGATATTCGTTTGGTGCGCATACAGGCTGCCAATGCTATTTTAACTTTCCCTCAGGATGAGTTTACCGCAGAAGAACAAAAAATAATTGCCGCTGCCGAAAAGGAATACGTAACATCGATGACTTCGCGGCAGGACAACTGGAGCAATCATTACAACCTTGGTTTGTATCATCAGAATAAAGGCGAGGCAACCGAGGCGCTGAATTCGTACGAAACAGCAGCGCGTTTGTATCCTCCGTCGGTATTGCCGCTAATCAACAGCAGTGTGTTGTATTCGTATATCGGCAATAACGAAAAAGCCGAAGAGAATCTGAAGAAAGTGTTGGAGTACGAGCCAAAGAACGAAGCTGCCAATCTGAATCTGGGCTTGTTGCTGGCCGAGCAGGGGCGTATGGACGAAGCCGAAAAGGCTTTACGAACAGCGCTGGAAGCCAACCCCGAAAACCAACCGGTTGCAGCCAAAAACCTGAGTGTGATTGTGGCACAGCGCGGCGATCTGGCCGGAGCTGTAAAATATGCAGAAATGGCCTGGAAAGCACGCCCCGAAAATCCTGATTACGGGTATACACTGGCGTACTACCAGGTGCAGAACGGACAGACTTCAGTTGCCAAAAGAACCCTGGAGAAAGTGATCAGCACCTCACCCGAATACCTTTCGGCAACAGGCTACCTGGCACAAATATACCTGCAGGAAGGTAACAAAGACAAAGCACTGCAACTGTATAAAAACGCATTGAAAGTTGAAGGCATCTCGGAACAAGACCGGGCCGCGATTCAGCAATCGATAGCCATGTTACAGCAGAGCATGTAGAGTCGGGCAAGGCAAAAGTTAAAAGTAAAAAGGCAAAAGTTGAGAGCAGCCCCAACGGGGCGAAATCTAACAGCCCGGTGCGTAAGCGCCGGGGAGGAATATATAAATAGAATGAATGACGAATGCCGATTAACGATTTCCGATTTCAGAAGGAGTAGGCAAATAGCAAAAGGCAATCGGTTTTATTGGGTCGAAATATCGTTAGAACATCATAGGTACCTTCCTCCGAATCTTCGTCCTTCTAATAGAAACAATCAAATCTAAAAATCATGAGAAGGATATATCTGTTGACGATCGTTTTATTGCTGTCTGCCGTTGTTTATGCACAGGAAACGATTATCCCCATTTCAACCAACAATAACCTGATGTTGTTGCAAACCTCGCGCGATGGCCGTTTAAATACCGTGTATTTTGGCGAACCGCTGGTCAATGAATCGGAGTATGCTGCGGTGGCACGAGGCTACAATTTGAGCGATAACAACAGTGCAATTAACAATGCCACATACACAACTGCCGGAACCTGGAACCTGGTTGAACCCGCCATTGAAGTGATTCAAAGCGACGGCAATACTTCGCTGGAGCTGAAATACGTGAGCCACTCGGCCGAAACGACTTCAGATAATGCGGTGCTGACGACCATTGTGTTGGAAGATGCACAATACGAGTTTCAGGTGAAGCTGTTTTACAAGGCGTGGACCAACGAGAATGTGATTGAACAATGGACCGAGATAAAACACAACCAAAAAGATGCGGTAACGCTGAAAAAGTTTGCGTCGACAAACCTGTTTTTTACCGGCAACGAGTTTTACCTCACCAGCTTTGGTAACGAGTGGGCAAAAGAAATGCAGCGTAATGAGGAGAAATTGACCCGCGGTATAAAGTCGATCGATTCGAAACTGGGGACACGCGCCCATTTGCTGCAGTCGCCCAATTTTATCCTGTCGTTTGATGGCAAAGCTGCCGAAAACAATGGAACAGTGGTGTTGGGGCAGCTGGCGTGGAGCTCGAACTTTCGTTACGATTTTGAGGTAGACCCGCAGGGCAACGTTCGTTTTATTGCCGGTATCAATCCGTTTGCGTCGGAATATGAATTGCAGCCGGGCGAGCTGTTCAAAACACCGGGGTTGGTTTATGTGGTGTCGCACAAAGGAACCGGCGAGGCCAGCCGAAATCTGCACAGCTGGGCACGCGATTACCGCGTTCTGGACGGCAACGGCGAACGCCTGACACTGCTGAACAACTGGGAAGCTACTTACTTCGATTTTGATGAAGACAAACTTACAGCCCTGTTTAAAGATGCCAAAGAACTGGGTGTTGATCTGTTTCTGCTCGACGATGGCTGGTTTGCCAACAAGTACCCGCGAAACGGCGACACTGCCGGTTTGGGCGACTGGCAGGAAAATAAAAAGAAACTGCCGCACGGAATTGGTTACCTGGTAGAAGAAGCCACAAAAGAGGGCATAAAATTCGGTATCTGGATTGAGCCCGAAATGGTAAATCCGAAAAGTGAATTGTATGAGAACCATATCGATTGGGTGATTCGTCAGCCCGAGCGCCCGGAGAAATATTTCCGTAACCAGCTGGTGTTGGATCTGTCGAATCCCGAGGTGCAGGACTTTGTTTTTGGAGTGGTGGATAAGCTGCTTTCTGAAAATCCGGACCTGGCATTTATTAAGTGGGATTGCAACTCGGTAATCTACAATGCGCATTCGGCTTATCTCGAAAAAGAAGGTATTCCGCAAACACATATTTACATCGAATACACCAAAGGCCTGTACAATGTGATGGAGCGCGTGCGCGAGAAATTCCCGAAGGTACCGATTATGATGTGCTCGGGTGGTGGCGGCCGCGGCGATTACGAGCTGTTTAAATACTTCACCGAATTTTGGCCCAGCGACGATACCGATCCGCTGGAGCGCGTGTTTATGCAGTGGAATTATTCGTATTTCTTCCCGTCGATTGTTACCGATTGCCACGTAACCGACTGGAGCGATCTTTCGCTGAAATACCGCGTTGATGTGTCCAGCATGGGGAAACTGGGTTTCGACATTGTGGCTCACGAGCTCAGCGAAAACGATCTGATTTTTGCCAAACAGGCCGTGCAGAATTACCACTCGTTTAAAGATGTGGTGTGGCATGGCGACCAGTATCGTTTGGTAAATCCTTACGAAAACGACTTTGCTTCGTTGATGTATGTAAACGAGGAGAAGAGCAGGGCAGTGGTATTTAATTACCTGTCGAATTTCAGGTATATGCAAACGGCTTCGGTGCTTCCTGTTAAGTTTGCCGGTCTCGATCCTACAAAAAAATACACCATAAAAGAACTGAACGTTTACCCGGGACGACGCTCGTGGATTGATGCCGAGAAAGTATACTCCGGCGATTTCCTGATGAAAGTGGGTATTAATCCGCACATAACCTTGCGCAGCACCAGCGTGGTTTTGGAGGTGAATGAGGTAGAGTAGCAAGGCAAAAGTTGAGAGCAGCTATGCTGATTGAATTGAAAATCGGCCACAGCCAAATCCCGACCGTAGCGTCGGGAGCAAATTTCAATAGGCAAGGAGCCCCAACGGGGAGATATCAAATAGCCCGGTGCGTGAGCGCCGGGTTTTAATATCCAATATCCAATATCCAATATCCAATATCCAATGACCGATGACCAATAAGTGATTTGAAGGAGCATGAACATGCTAAATATCAATTCCCATTGGTTGAGAATCCCCATGATAATTATTATTTTGCGGGCAATTCTTCCCGGGCAAATGAATAGTAAATGAGAACGATTATGGACCGAAAAAAGCATTGGGAAGATATCTATCAGAGTAAGAACACCGCGGAGGTGAGCTGGTTTCAGTCTTCACCTACAACATCGCTACAATTTGTTAAGGAGTTTAAATTACCGCTGTCGGCCCGGATTATTGATGTGGGAGGTGGCGATAGTTTTATGGTAGATCGTTTATTGGAAATGGGCTACCGCAACATTACCGTTCTTGATATCTCGGAAACAGCCATTAAAAAAGCACAGCAACGTTTGGGCGAAAAAGCCGATACGGTAAAGTGGATTGTTGCCGACGCTGCAGGATTTCAACCTACCGAAACCTACGATTTCTGGCACGACAGGGCAGCTTTTCATTTCCTGACCGAAAAACAGGAGATCAGTAATTATGTCGATACTATTAGCTCGTATGTAAAGCCGGGTGGTTACCTGGTTTTGGGAACCTTCTCGGAACAAGGCCCCACAAAATGCAGCGGCATAGAAATAAAACAGTATTCGGAGAATACGATGACAAGCTTGCTAACGGATTTCTTTAATAAAATCAGGTGTATTTCAGTCGATCATAAAACACCATTTAATACGCTGCAGAACTTTATTTTTTGCAGCTTCAGGCGCTTGGCGGTATAAGACATTGGTCACTTGTCAATAGTCATTGGCTGATTGCTACTGCATCCCCGAAGTTTCAGAATACACCAGCATGGGGGATTGGTTTTATTTTTTGCACCGTGGCTTCAGCCCGGTGACAAAATTGTAATATTATAAAAGGGCTTTAGCCTTTAAAACTAAATTAAAGGCTAAAGCCTGTTTTCAATTCTCAATCCGAAATCACCGCCCTAAAGGACGGTGCAAAAAAGCACATTCAAACTGGATCGGATCCCTATCACAAACGCATTTGTTTGTATGCTCACCAAGTTAATGCCCCTGCAACATGATTTTGGAACCACCAGTTGAGCCGAGGGCATAAGAAAAAACACGATTGATACCCACTTCACGAACCTGATGGCGCTATAAAATGAGTTTTATACCCACTTCTGTCATCTGGGGGCGTAAAAAAACGCGTTTGGAACCGACTTCTGTTGCCTGAGGATGAAAAAAAATGCGTTTGAAAGCTTCCCCAGCTGCTGAGGAAGCGATAAAACCTGTTTGAACCCAACTTCTGTTACCTGGGGAAGCAAAAAAATACGTTTGAAACCAACTTTCGTCACCTGAGGGAGCTTTAAAATCAGTTAGTTACGGGTTTTGAAGAATGCAGAAACTTCGAAAAACCGCGTGGAGCGGGAGTTTGGGATTAAAACCCCGGTTTTGCTTGCTGCTTAACCCCGGGCTTAAGCCTGGGGTTAGTGAACTCCCGCCTGTAAATGGGCTTTAGCCCTTACTTTTGTATTCCCCTACTTTTCGCCAAAGCCATATTGTTTTTGTTAAACAGAGTAGTAACTTTAAACAAAAAAGAATCAAGCCTTTGAGTACGTATCCTGAAATATAAGATTTACTCCGCTCACGCCGATTTGCAATAGGTGTGCAATTCTACAGAATTGAAATGAACTTATCAGCCTTTGACTGAGGTACGGATTATAAATCCGCACCAGCGTAGGTAATTTCGAACTAGAAAATGAAGAGGAATTTAATAATAGTAGTTTTTATAATATTTGGCTCATGTGCTAATAAAGAATCGGTTCTGAGTTTAGACTATGAGATTGCTTCAAATATTATCAAACAAAATAGTTTTCAAGATTCGGGTATCGTAATATTAGAGGCAAAACAAGGAATATTTGCTTATTGGGACTCTCCGACAGATACAACTACTATCCTATATTCTGGGATTTCAATTGGGCAAATAAATATGCCCTCAGACAGTTTGAAAGGATTTTGGTTAAATCTATATGACTTTCAAGAAGCTCCTGGACTTTTTGCTATAACGAGTAATAGGCAAAATATTTCCATCAATGGTATTCCTATATTCCCAAATAATGAATTAGAATATTATTTAATAGAATCTGACTCAGTAAATGTCTTCACTTTTGATTGGGAAAAATTAGGAAAGATAGGAGTAAAACAAATATGCTCCTTTTCAGAACCAATGATAAATGAGAGAGAAAAAACAGGTTATGTTGGATATCAAGTATATTCAAGAAATAATTTTGGAGTTAATGTGGCACGTTTTGATTATTCTAAGGCCATGATTATATCAGAGTTTAAAAAAATGAATTTTGATTTATTAGACCTTAGCTATCAATCCTCAGAAGGAATTTTAAAAGAACTTGAACCAAATAGAATGGTTGTAAAATGAAAAACTGTACACAATCCCGCTCGCGCCGATTTGCAATCGGTGTGTCTTCGACAGAATTGAAGAAAACTTATCAGTCTGTGGCTGAGCTACGGATTACACCTGCCTGCGGTAGGCAGTAATTCGCACCAGCGGAGGACTTAATGAGGATTTCAAAATAGATTGGATTTATGAAAAGAAACGTATTGATCGGATTAATATTTTGTTCTTGTATTTCATGTACCTATCAGTCACAGAAAAAGGCTATTTCTGAAGTTGTTGAATCTTCTGATAATTTAGGTATTAATGATTTCGAGGATTGGATTTTAGAGGTTCATTATCCAATGATGGAAGGTTGGAATTATATTGAGCTGTCTAAAACAAAAGGAGATACTCTTATTGTTCTTAAAAGCACTTATAAAAAAACAGATGATAAGTTACATTTTGCTTCTTCAAAATTAGATTATACCATTATTGAAGGTCAATACAAAAAGAGAATAATACTTCAAAGTGTTTTAGATACATTATATATTTACAAGTATCCAATGGAAAATCCGAATGAGAAGTTCTTTTATAAAGGGAAATATACATATCAATATGATTATTCACTGCTTAATAAGGAGCAACAAAAGTATTATCTACTTCACAAAGATTCCCTTGATGAACTTGGAGGAAATGATCTTCCCTTATTACCAATTCATGACGAAAATGGTCAGTGATTACACATCTGAGTGACAAATACTCCGCTCGCGCCGATTTGTAATCGGTGTGTCTTCGATAGAATTGAAATGAACTTATCAGCCTATGGCTGAGGTACGGATTACATCTGCCTGCGGTAAGCAGGAATCCGCACCAGCGGAGCTACCAATCCCTTACCGTCTCTTCCGTCTAAATCCCGGGTTTTGATTTCCGCGTTTTTTGTTCCGGTTTTCAAAAAACTCCTGTCGCTTGCGTTTTTTTTCTGCTTCAAACTCTTTCTTTTCGCTGTCGTTCATCGGCTTGTCGGTCTGCGGAAAAGGATTGTTGCCGGCTACATCGATTTTTAGTTTTATCAACTTTTCAATGCTTTTCACATACGCATTTTCTTCCGGTTCGCAAAGCGATAGTGCCACACCTTCTTCACCGGCCCGGCCACATCGGCCAATACGGTGCACATAGGTTTCGGGCTCGTTGGGTATGTCGTAGTTAATCACATAACGCAGTTTGTCAATATCAATACCTCTTGCCGCAATATCGGTGGCTACCAACACGCGTATTTCTCCTTTTTTAAACCGCAATAAGGCCTTTTGGCGTTGATTCTGACTCTTCTCACCGTGAATGGCTGCACTCTCGATTTTTTTATTTCGCAGGTTGCGTACAATCCGGTCGGCACCGTGTTTGGTTCTCGAGAAAAGCAGTACCTGCTCTATGTCTTTATTTTTAAGAATGTGCAACAGCAAGTCCTTTTTATCGCTTTTGTTGGTGAAATAGATTTGCTGTTGTATGGTTTCGGCAGTTGAGGAAACCGGGTTCACCGCTACCTTTTTCGGATTCACCAGAATTTGTTGCGAAAGCTTTACAATTTTGTTTGGCATAGTAGCCGAAAAGAACAACGATTGCCGCTGTCTGGGTAATATCTTCAGCAGTTTGTTAATATCGTGAATAAAACCCATGTCGAGCATCCGGTCGGCCTCGTCTAATACAAAATACTTTACATCGCGCAATGAAATATGCTTCTGACTGATTAAATCGAGCAAGCGGCCGGGTGTGGCAACCAGTATATCTACGCCTTTTTGCAGTTGCCGTACCTGCGGATTTTGTGGCACACCGCCAAAAATGACAGTGTTTTGCAGGTTGCTGTATTTGCCGTATGCGTCAAAACTTTCGCCTATTTGTATGGCCAGCTCGCGGGTAGGGGTAACCACCAGCGATTTTATCTGTCGTCTGCCCTTTTCGTGGCGGGTAGTGTTTATTAAATGCTGAATGATAGGAATAGCAAAAGCGGCCGTTTTACCGGTGCCGGTTTGGGCACTTCCCAAAACATCTTTTCGTTCTAATACCAGTGGAATTGCCTGTGCCTGAATAGAGGTTGGTTCCGAGTAGTTTTCATCCTTTAATGCCTTTAGTATGGCAGGATGCAATTGTAAATCTTCAAATTTCATTATTGTTTTCTATGGTAAACAAGGGCTCACAAAATAATAACCATGAATAAAGAGCACATTGCTACCAAACCGCTACCCCTCTGTTTTTGTTCTAAACCGCGGCAAAGATACTACAAATAATAACTTCGCATCGTTGTTGTAATTTTGGCGGTCTGACTAGTCGTATCTTCTACCCCAATTTTGCGTGATCTGACCGCTACGTCCTTATTTCTCCAACATTTACACTCTACAAAAAACCAAAACAAAAACCTGTCAATGACCGTTATGGACAAGGTTAAAGTACAGTAGCGATAAACAATGAAGTTAAAATTAAACGCACAAGTGGATAAGTATCTTATTGATGGCTGTATGCGTTGCAAATATGGTGGTACACCTCAATGCAAAGTCAATAACTGGAGACCGGAATTGAAAACGCTCCGGCAAATAGTGTTGGAGTGTGGATTAACAGAAGAAGTGAAATGGGGCGTTCCGTGCTATACCGTCGAAGGTAAAAATGTTGTAATGGTTAGTGCCTTTAAAGATTATGCTTCTCTTAGTTTTTTCAAAGGGGCCTTATTGATTGATAAAAATAAGATGCTGAGTAAACATGGTGAAAGTTCACAATCGGTGCGACTGATTAAGTTTACAACTGTTGATGAAATAACACAAAACCAGGATGTTTTAAAAGACTATGTGCTGGAAGCAGTTAAAAATGAGAAATCGGGGAAGAAGGTGGAAACAATGAAAAATCCTGAGCCTGTTCCCGCCGAATTGCTTCAGGCTTTTGAAAATGATCCTGCTTTCGAGAAAGCTTTTTACGCTTTAACCCCGGGTCGACAAAGAGGCTACATAATTTATTTTTCGCAAGCCAAACAATCGCAAACAAGAATTGGAAGAATTGAAAAATATAAAGAACAGATACTGAACGGAGTTGGGCTAAATGATAAGTACAAACGAACATCATAAAAGAAAACCCGGTCTTCTGCAATTTGGGATTGGAATGGAACGGAAAGTTTATTGCATCAGGAAATGCTGAACTTAAAAAAAGAAAAGCTGTTACCTTTGAAAAATAAAATCAGAATATATGCTAATCGTAATATCGCCGGCAAAATCACTGAACTATAAAACACTACCGGTACTCTTTTTTAGATCAAAACGTTATTAAACATGAGAATAACAAGCAGTAAACGAATATTGGTGCTAATAGTTGCTTTTATAAGCTGCACTTTAACCGTTCAGTCTCAGGAAAAACATCACAATTATTTTTTCGAAGATTTTGATTCTTCAACTTCACAACTATTTAAATATGGTTCTGTTGGGGAAAAAGCTGATTTTACCTGGAAAATCGGAGTCGAATCCACCACAGAGCCCGGAACCAATATTCTATTGTTTAAAATTAATCCCGCTGAGGAAGCCGGGGCAGGAAAAGGACCTGAAATTATTTCAAACAATTTCACACATTTTGGTTCTTATGCCGCACGTTTAAAAGTTCCTGATGTACGAGATGTTCAACCAAATGTAGGAGCTGTGGTAGGTTATTTTACTTATTTTTCGGATACTATAGCCGGACTAAGCGAAATCGACTTTGAATGGCTTATTGCCGATCCGGAAATTATTTATATTGGTACATGGACCGGATTTCAAGGAAAACTTAGAAGGATAGGCCGAGTTATTAATATGGCTAGCGGTACTATTTATGAAACCAGTACCAGGGAAAACCATAACGGCATAAGCGCTCCTCTGACCGGTGCTCAATGTCAGCCTGAAACAATTCAAGCTATTGAAGGCTTTGATGCATCATCACAATTCCACACTTACGGATTTGATTGGTATTCCGACTCAATTAGATGGTGGATGATTCATCCGGCGACTAACGATACGATTGTTTTATGGAATTATAAAGGTTCGCAAATGGGTATACCTCAAAACAGTTCGTTATACCGGATGAATTTTTGGCATACCGATAACTGGCCAGTTGTAAGCAATCCAACTTCAATTGAAAAACCAAAAAAACGATTTGAGCTTGAGGTTGACTGGATGTCTTATGATCCGTTAAAAAAACAATAAAAAAGTCCTCAACGGAATCGGATTCCTAGTCAGCTTTGCTGCGGGGAGTTTCAATCAATAACTACCATAATGCTGAACTTTAAAAAAGAAAAGCTGTTAAATTTGAAAAAGAAAATCAGAACATATGCTAATCGTAATATCACCGGCAAAATCGCTGGATTATAAAACATCACCGGTAACCACGACCTACACCATGCCCGACATGCTCGACGAGTCGGAAAAGATACTTCCGAAACTGCGGAAGATGAAACCCAAACAACTTTCGGAGTTGATGGGAATTTCGGCCAGCCTGGGGCAACTGAATTATGATCGTTTTCAAACCTGGCACCAGCCATTTACGCCCGAAAATGCCAAACAGGCGGTTCTGGCTTTTAGTGGCGATGTTTTCCAGGGACTGGAAGCACCTTCAATGAGTGAAGAACAATTGTTGAAGTTACAATCGAAGTTGCGGATTCTATCTGGCTTATATGGTGTATTACGCCCGTTAGATTTGATGCAACCTTACCGCCTTGAGATGGGGACAAAAATCAAAATACAACGTTCTGCCGATCTGTATGCTTTCTGGAAAAACAAAATTACGCCAAAAGTGCAGGAAGCCATTGATGAGTCGGGGAGTAAGGTGCTGATTAACCTGGCATCGAACGAATACTACAAAAGTATCGACACCAAAAAACTGGATGCCGAAATTATAACACCGCAGTTTAAAGATATGAAGAATGGTCAGTACAAAATGATCTCTTTCTTTGCCAAAAAAGCACGTGGCCTGATGACACGTTTTATTGTTGAGAATGACATTGATAATGTGAACGATCTGCAGGCTTTTGATGCTGAGGGGTATGTTTATAATCCGCGTTTATCGAAGGTTGGGAATCCGGTGTTTACACGGGGGTGATTGGGGGCAAATTTCCCCTCCTGTCAGGAGGGGGGAACCGCGTTTACGGCGGTGGGGTGGTAAGAGTTGATCGAAACAATAACACCACCTCCCCACTGATTCCGTTGCACTCCATCAGTGGTACTCCTCCTCAAAGGAGGAGAAATTGGGCAGTAAAAAACAAAAATGCCAGCTGAGTTTTCAGCTGGCATTTTTTATTAATCCTTAATCGTTCGTCCTTTAAAACGGCAAATCTCCGGCCGAATCTTCCGATGGTTCAGGTGGAATATCATCCATCCCGAACTCCGGTGGTGGCTCGGGTAAGTTACCGTCGGCGCTTACTTTATCAATCTTCCAGGCATTAATATTGTGAAACCAGCGTCCGTTATATTCGCGCGATTCCAGGTTAAAAGATACATCAACTTCCTCTCCTGCAGACAGTCCCTTTACCAAATCAACTTTATCGCCAAATAAAGTAAAACATACCTTACGTGGATATTGCTCGTCTGTTTCAATTACAAATTCTTGTTTGCTCCATTCTTTTCCTGCACGGCTTACACCCGATTCAGGTTTTAAAATCTGATCAACTTTTCCTTTTACGCTTAATGCCATTTCCTAATTTTTTATTTCAGGAACGAAGATAAAAAAAAGAAACCCTTTGCCTAAAAACAGACAAAGGGTTTTTTTCAACAATAGTTTTTGTTGCTTATTCTTTAACTATCTCCAGTAATTCAACTTCGAAAATTAAAGCCATATTTGGTTCAATTGCTCCTCCCGGACGTGGGTTAGCCCCATAAGCTATATCAGAAGGGATATAGATTTTCCATTTTGATCCAACCGGCATTAGTTGTAAGGCTTCAGTCCAACCCGGAATTACCTGGGTAACACCAAATACAATTGGCTCACCTCTGTCAACTGAACTGTCGAAAACAGTACCGTCGATTAACGTTCCGTGGTAGTGTACGCGCACTTTATCTGTTTCACCTGGTTTTTCGCCAGTACCTTCAGTAAGTACTTCGTATTGTAAACCGCTTTCGGTAGTTGTTACTCCTTCGCGTTTTCCATTCTCTTCCAAAAATTTGTTGCCTTCTTCAAGGTTTGCCTGATTTTCGCGCTCGCTGGCTTCACGGAAAAAACGCTGTACCAATGCGTTTGCGTCAGCTTCTGTAATTTCTACTTCTTCGCCTAACGATGCTAAACGGAAAGCTGCAGCCATTGCTTCAAGATTCATCTCTTCGCTTCCGGGAGCAGTTTCAAGTTGTTGTTTGTTGTTGGCACCAACCAAAACTCCAATTGCATAACTTACTGAATCGGCACTGGTTTCCAATTTTACCGATGCCGGACCACCTTGCTGGCACGAAGTAGCAGCAACAATCAATGCCACTACAAATACATAAATAATACTGTTCTTCATTTGTTAATTTTTTTTGGCCGTTAGCCGACCGTATTTTTATTATTCTACAATTTCTAATAATTCAACCTCGAAAATAAGGGTAGCGTTTGGTCCGATAACTCCGCCTGCTCCGTTCGGTCCGTAAGCCAGGTTTGAAGGAATATACAGTTTCCATTTTGAGCCAACCGACATCAATTGTAAGGCTTCAACCCATCCCGGAATTACACCGTTTACAGGGAATACAGCTGGTTGGTTGCGCTCTACCGAACTATCGAAAACAGTACCGTCTACCAATGTACCGTGGTAGTGACATTTTACCTGGTTGCCGGCGGTTGGAATGTCGCCTTCTCCTTCGGTTATTACTTCGTACTGTAATCCGCTGGGCAATTGAATCACACCTTCGTTTTTAGCGTTATCGGCTAAAAAGGCATTGCCTTCTTCAAGGTTTTTATTGCCATCGGCAGCTTGCGACTCGGCCATGAATGACTCGAGAATCTGGTTGGCGTCTTCAGGTTTCATTCTTGGTGGAACGCCTGAGAAAACATCCTGCAAAGCTGTAATGAAAGCGGTTGGATGAACGGTTTTAACTCCTGATTGGATGAGATTTGCAGAAATACTCATTCCTAGTGCATAACTAAATTTTTGTAAATCGTCTTTTAATTCGAAATCTGCCATTTTATTTTTTTCTGAATTCAAGTGGGCGAAGATAAAGTAATTTTTTGGTAATAAGGTAATTGAAGTTTTATAATTTGGCGGAGAATTTAAATTCAAAAAAAATAGTCTTTTATGGTAATTATAAGCTGATTAACTTTACAAATGTATTGATGCTATAATTACAGACAACATTAGTCTTATGCGATCGACCACATTATTTTTCGAAAATTTGAGAGTAGCTTTCTCTTCGGTAAAAAGCAACCTGTTGCGCACCACGCTTACCGTTATGATTATTGCAGTGGGAATAACAGCCTTGGTTGGAATTTTAACAGCTATCGATTCGATAAAAAACTCGATAACCAAAGAATTTGCCGTGATGGGTGCCAACACTTTTTCGATTACAAGCGGAGGATTGCGCACGCAGGGAAATATTCGCTATCGTACAAAAAACTACTCGTACATTTCGTACTATCAGGCAAAGGAATTTAAGGAGCTTTTCGATTTTCCGGCAACAACATCTATTTCGGTTTCGTCGACCGGGGCAGCCACGATAAAATACCAGTCGGAAAAGACAAATCCAAATATTGCTGTTCGTGGAATCGACGAAAATTATCTGGGAACAGCGGGTTACGAAATTGGAACGGGCAGAAGTTTTAGTAATCACGACATTCAGGATGGCCGGAATGTGGTGCTTCTGGGCAGTAGTTTGGCGAAAAGTTTATTTAAAGGAGGCGAAAATCCCTTGCAAAAAGTGGTGAGTATAGGTAGCGGAAAATACAAAGTTGTTGGTGTTTTAAAAGAAAAGGGGAGTGGTTTTGGAATGAACAGCGATAGGATTTGTTTTATTCCGTTCACAAATTCAAGAGCTTATTTCTCGCGTCCCAACATGAATTTTGATGTGCAGGTAAAAGTTGATCGTCCGGAGTTGATGGATGCGGCAGTGGGGCAGGCCGAAGCCATTTTCAGGGTGGTTCGTAATTTAGATCCACTCGACGATTCGGACTTTAGCATCGAAAAAAGTGATAACCTGGCCAACATGCTTCTGGAAAATATTAAGAATATTACGCTGGTGGCAACAATAATAGGGTTGATTACTTTGTTCGGTGCGGCCATTGGCTTAATGAATATTATGCTGGTAACGGTAACCGAACGTACCCGCGAAATTGGGGTCAGGAAAGCTATCGGAGCCAAAAGTACTACCGTAAAACAGCAGTTTCTGATGGAAGCAATTCTTGTTGGGCAAATGGGCGGATTTGTAGGAATAATCCTTGGAATACTGGCCGGGAATGGCGTTGCCCGTTTAATTGATTCACCTTTCTTTATCCCATGGACCTGGATCATTCTGGGTGTTGTGTTGTGTTTTATTGTGGGAATTATTTCCGGTTATTATCCGGCACAAAAAGCTTCAAAGCTCGATCCGATCGAATCATTACGTTACGAGTAGGAAGAAAAGGTAAAAGTAAAAAGTTGAAAGGCAAAAGTTGAGTGTAGCGAATTGAAAATCGGCCAAAGCCAAATCCCGACCGTAGCGTCGGTAGCAAAAGTGTTTGTCATCTCGAAGCGAAGCGAGAGATCTGTTAGTGCTTATACGAATTCAATATCCATCAGTCTTAATTCAATCTCCATCAATCTCATCAACAGAAAAACTCAGTCACTAGTTTTTCAAGTCGTCAGTCCTTCATTCCTTCCAACTTCAGTAAATAAAAAAAGGGACGCCTTTCGACATCCCTTTCCATACAGTATATAATTGTAAAATTATTTTACTGAATCCATGTACTCGATCAATTCGCAAACTTTTGCTGAGTAACCCATTTCGTTGTCGTACCATGATACAACTTTTACGAAAGTGTCAGTTAAAGCGATACCTGCTTTTGCATCGAAAACAGAAGTTTGAGTTTCACCGATGAAGTCGTTAGAAACAACCTGATCTTCAGTGTAACCTAAAATACCTTTCAATTCACCTTCGGAAGCTGCTTTCATTGCTGCACAAATTTCAGCGTACGAAGCACCTTTAGCTAAGTTTACAGTAAGGTCAACAACTGATACGTCAGGAGTTGGAACACGGAAAGCCATACCTGTAAGTTTTCCGTTCAATTCAGGAATTACTTTACCTACAGCTTTAGCAGCACCAGTAGATGAAGGGATGATGTTTTGACCAGCACCACGTCCACCTCTCCAGTCTTTTGCTGAAGGACCGTCAACTGTTTTCTGAGTTGCAGTAGTAGCGTGAACTGTAGTCATCAAACCGTCAACAATACCGAAGTTGTCGTTCAATACTTTAGCGATAGGAGCCAAACAGTTTGTAGTACAAGATGCGTTAGAAACAAAAGTCATATCATTGCTGTATGATTTGTTGTTTACACCCATAACGAACATTGGTGTGTCGTCTTTTGATGGAGCAGACATAACAACTTTTTTAGCACCTGCGTCGATGTGACCCTGAGCTGATTCTTTTGTTAAGAAAAGACCAGTTGATTCAACAACGTACTCAGCACCAACAGCACCCCAGTTAATGTCAGCAGGATTACGCTCAGCAGTAACGCGAACAACGTTTCCGTTAACAACCAAAGCACCGTCTTTTACTTCAACAGTACCGTCGAAACGACCGTGAGTTGAATCATATTTCAACATGTAAGCCATATAGTCAACGTCGATAAGGTCGTTGATAGCAACTACTTGTACAGTTCCTTTGGCAACTGCCTGACGGAATACAAAACGTCCGATTCTACCGAATCCGTTAATACCTATTTTAATCATAGTTGAGAAAGTTTAAATTTATTTAAAAGAAATTTATTGTAATTATTTCGCTTTCAGGTTTTAACTGCCTGTATTTTTTTTAGCCCCACAAAGTAAGTACAAATTATTTATTGAGTCAAGCGCTGTTTTTTTTTTCGTCCGAACCTTAATATTTACTTAAAGTGTTTTGCATGGAATAAGTGGCATTTTTCGCCCTATTTTAAAGGAAGACCGTGAATATGGCATTCTCGCTGGTTTGAAAATTGATTAAAAAGCAGGTTGTCAATATGATAAACAGGAAGGAGATTGCACAAAAAATTTGGCAGATAAATATGTATTGGCTAAAAAGCATGGGATTTTTAGTAAAACGGATTTCCGGTACTTCGATAAAGTATAAAATGGATGAATCGTGTTATGGAACGATTTTGCAGCCAAATCGCAAATAAAACGTAATATAGTGAAGTTACGAATTTGAAGGTGCGGTAATTCCTGTTTGCGGTAATTGTTGGTAACTGTAAGCAGGGCATTTGCACGTTTTGCACGAGCCAATAAAGAGCGTCAGAATGAACAGGAGTAAGCCGGTTAAAAATGCTTTGGCAATAGCCTTCATTTTGAAAGATAAATTGGATTTTCCTGTAGTGTAATGTCTTGAAAAGTAGTAGTTTTTGGTATATTTATGGTCGATTCTTTGCATTGCGAAAATTGGTCTCATTACTTATAAGCGAAAAAATAGGTTTTTTATTATATCAATTTAAAAAAAATAAGCTTAAAATTGTAGGTAAATGCAGAATTTGGACGACATTTTAACCCAAAAAATAGCAGGATATTAACGACTAAGCCTGAAATTTGGTTTAGTCGTGTTGAAAACATAGTGCCGGAGAATGTCTTTTTTGCAAGTTATATTTTGTACATTGACAGAAATTTAGGCATATATCAAAGATATATAGCGCAAATTGAAACCAATTTTCCAAAAGGAATAATTAAAATTAGAGATATTAGAATCAACCAATCGCTTAAGTTCAATTTAAAAGAAGTTCTATGAGAAAAATGTTTACAAGGATTTTTAGTTTGGTGTTACTTTTCTTAATGGTGGGCTTTGTTACGGAGCTAAAGGCTGCGTGTGACGTCACTATTACTGATACCGCAGCCGCTGTAACAGACATCGCCTGTGGAGGAGAAAGCACCGGAGAAATTACAGTATTCTCTGCCGAGGGAGGAACTGTACCATATGCTTATACTCTACAAGTATGGGAAGGAGACGCTTGGGTAGATGTTACTCCTTATGTTGGTGTAGCTGATACGGTATATTCCGGCCTTCCTTACGGAACTTATAGAGTAGTAGTTGCCGATTCTGAAAACTGTGTAACAGAAACAGGAAGTATTGATGTTGCTGGCAAGACACCAGCTGATGCAGTGGTAATTAGCAGCCATGATTTTATGGATATGTCGTGTAACGGAGCAAGTGACGGAGTAATTGAGATCTGGGCTGCAGGAGGTAGCGGGACATATCAATTCAAAATCAATACTAATAGCTGGGTAGACTTTCCGGTTGGATCCAGTTATAAAAAGATTGTTGTTACCCTGGCAGGAGAATATGACATTCAGGTTCGTGATGCATTAGCTCCGGATTGCACATCCGAGAGTGTAACATTCATCATTAGTGAGCCGGCACCCGTTGCGGTATCAACAGCAGTTGATAATGTTAACAGTGTATGTAGTCCTGATGGTGCGTTTACTGTAACAATTTCAGGAGGGCATTTGGGGACATATCCAGTCGATTATAATGTATATGTAAACGACGAGTTATGGAGTACAAACATAAGTGGGCCTTCTGTTACCTATACTGATTTAGCTGCCGGTACGTATAACGTTAAAGTTATTGAAAACTGGGGAGGAGACAATTCCTGCGAAGGATTCGCAACAGCGGAAGTAACTGCTCCTGCGGCAATCTCGGGTATAGCTACTGTTACCAAAAACGTATTGTGTAACGGCGGCGCCAATGGCGAAATCATGATAAGCGAAGTTACCGGAGGTGTTGCACCATACCATTTGTACTTAACGGGTACAGTTACTACAGATATGGCTTACGATGCTGCAGGTGTAAACACTTTTACAGGTCTGGTGGCCGGTACTTACAGTGTTAGAATTGAAGACGCGGCTGGTTGCGACTTTTCTATTGATGATATAATGGTTGAAGAACCAACAGCTTTAATGTTAAATACTACGCATATACAAGATATAGTATGTATCGAAGATGGTAAATTTTCGGTGCAGGTATCTGGCGGAGCAGGTGGTTATAAGTATTTCGCGGAGTTGTCTAAATTACCCGAATATATTACCGTACCGGATGCAGATAGTTCAGCTTGGCAAACCGACAGTATTTTTACGGTTACTGATCCCGGAACATATTTTGTTTGGGCAATGGATGCCAACGGATGTGTGATTGGAGGAGAAGAGGATGAGCTTGGAAGTTCGGTCGACGCGTGGAAAGTTGAAATTGAAGAGCCGGTAATGGAAGTTGTTGTTGAAGCGAGTGTGGCAGGTGCGCCGGTTTGTAATGGCGATTTAACCGGAAGTATCAGTGTGAACGCTGATGATGTAACCATTTACAGGGATGGAGTTATGGTCGAAAATCCCGAATATACGGTTACAATTAACGACGAAGAGACTAATACCCTTGAAAACCTTGGAGCCGGTACTTACTATATTATTGTTACGGATGAAAATGGATGTGTAGGACGTGATACGGTTACATTTACAGAACCTCAGGTTTTAGATGCGCTTCTGGCTAAGGCAGAAGGACAATTTACATGCCCGGGAGACAACATTGGTTATATTGAAACAACAGTTAGCGGAGGTACTGAAGGCACAGGATTTATGTACCAGCTTTGGCAAAATTCAGTTCTTAAAACAGATTATCAGGAATCGAATTCATTTTTGGTAGCTATTGATAATGAATATACGGTTGTGGTGATGGACGGAAATGGATGTACGGATACTTCTAATGTTGTGAAAATCGATCCTGTTCCTCCGATTGAATTTGTACTTTCCGACGTTACTTGTTCTGATGATACAATGGCTTCAGTATGGGTTGAAGTAGCTTTTGAAGAAGGTAGAATGTACCAGGTGCTTTGGCAAAAAATTGAAACCGAAGCAGGTGATTATACCGATACATCAGCTTGGTTTAACGAGCCAATAAAATTAGACCAGAAGTTTGCCTATAGTTCAGAAGGTAATGATATTATGTATCAGTTTACTGTGGTTGATGATAAAGGCTGTGAAGCTGACGTTGAGACCATGAAATTCGACATGGTAACAGCACTTGAATTAACAGTTACTGAAGGCGATGTTGATGGCTGTACCACAGGTATAACTGTTGCTGCTGCCGGAGGTGTTGCTCCTTACTCTTTTATGGTTAACGGAGAAGTAACAAGCGGAACAGAATTGAGCTTAGGCGGAGGAACACACGACATTATTGTAACGGATGCACATGGTTGTATGAACGATACAATACTGGAGTTGGCTTACCCAATTAGCATGGATACGCTGATAAGTGTTTACGTTGGTGATACTACACAATTTGTATACGGAACAATTGATACCGCCCTGGTAGCTGAAGTTGAAGGCGAAACAAGCCACAATTTGTATAATGACATTGAGGAAGGATGTATCGAAGAAGTAGTGGTTACACTTGACGCCAGAGAAAGAGCAATGCCTGTTCTTGACTCTGTAAGTCCGAATGGCGTTACAATCGAAACAAACCATGCGGTCTTCACCATTGTATTTACTGATGAAATTCCGATAACATTTAACGAATCAGTAAGTGGATTCCTAACTGTAACAGCTGTAGATTCAACTGAAGCTACGCTGGTAATACCAATTACAGCTGATATGGTTGATGGAAATACAATTACAATTGACTACGATTATTTGGTACTTGGAGCACTGGCAATTAACACTACTTATACCGTTTCGGTAGATAGCGGTATTGTTATGGGCGACGGAATGGCCTGGGATGGAGTTACAGGAGACTGGTCGTTCACAACAGGTGACGAGTATCCGTTAGGAACTGAACCTGATTTTAAAGTTGCAGACTTTAAGGTTTATCCTAACCCATTTAATGAGTACATTAGAATTGATAAGGCTGCAGAACTTGATCGTGTAGTGATTTCAAACATCGCTGGCCAGCGTGTACTGGATATTGAATATCCGGATTATGAAATACCTACCGGAAATCTGAATGCCGGCGTTTATATAATCACATTGACTGCCGACGGCGAAATTGTTAAGTCAGTTCGATTAATAAAAAGATAATATCATACCGATAGATTAAAAAGGGAAGCTTTTAGCTTCCCTTTTTTTATTTTCAATACTTTTGTGATCTCTTAATTCAAAAAAAACAACAGGCTATATGGAGTTATTAAATAAGCACGTGTCCATCAGGAAATTTTCGGATAAACTAATAGATCCTGATTTATTGAAAAGTATTATTTACTCAGGTACAAGAGCCTCTACAACGGGAAATATGCAGCTGTATAGCGTAATTGTAACTAAAGATACTGAAAGGAAGCAAAAACTACTTCCATTACATTTTAATCAGCCTGTTGCCAAAAATGCTCCGGTACTCCTCACATTTGTAGCCGATTTTAATCGATTTTCAAAATGGTGCCAGTATAACGAAGCCCAACCGGGCTACAACAATTTAATCTCTTTTACCAATGCGGTAATCGATACTTCGCTGGCCGCTCAAAATGTGTGTATAGCTGCCGAAAATAATGGCCTGGGAATTTGCTATCTGGGTACAACAGCTTACAATGCAAAAGAACACATCGAGGTACTTGGTTTACCAAAACTAACGTTTCCTGTTACGACTGTAGCTATCGGTTATCCTGAAGATACACCGGAATTAACAGATAGGATTCCCGTGGAAGGTATTATTCACGACGAAGTTTACCAGGATTATGACAAGGAGAGAATCAACAAACTATATGCTGTTAAAGAAAGTTTAGAGTCGTCGAAAGCTTTTGTGGCCGAAAATGGGAAACAAACATTAGCGCAGGTGTTTACCGATGTGCGTTACAAAAAAGCGGATAATGAATTCTTCTCCGCAAAGATGTTGGAAACAATAAAAGCTCAGGGATTTTTAGCTGATTAATCGGCAGTAAACTTATTAATATAGGCAAAGAAGTCCTGTCGGTAACTGTTGCCGATGGGAAGCTTTTCGCCGTTAATAGAAACCAGGTTGCCTTCAAGCGATTCAATTTTGTCTACCGAAACAATAAATGATTTATGTGTACGATAAAATTGGTCCTGGGGCAGAAGCGAATGAATCTTTTTCATCGACAGATTGGTAACAAATTTGTTATCGCTCACATGTATCTTAATGTAATCGCCTAAACCTTCGATGTAAAGTATATCAGTAAATTTTATTTTAATCGTCTTCTTGTTCGATTTAATGAACAGAAAGTCTGAAGTCGTCTCATTTTCTGATGTACTTTCGGCTTTGTTTTTTAGCCAATACATCTCTTCGGCTTTTACAAAAGCTTTAAAAAAGCGTTCAAAAGAGAATGGCTTTTTCAGATAGTCCAAAGCATTAAGTTCGTAACCTTCTAGGGCATATTCCGAATAGGCTGTTGTAAAAATTACCAACACATTTTTATTCAGATTTTTAAGGAATGAAATGCCCGAAAGTTTGGGCATATTAATGTCAAGAAACAGGAGATCCACCTCATTTTTGAGTAGAAACTCCTGGGCACAAATAGCGTCGTTGCATGCCCCAACAATGTCAAGCGAAGGTATTTTTAGCGCATATTGTTTGATAACATTTTGGGCCAGGGGTTCATCGTCGATTATTAGTGCTTTAATTGCCATGGTCTTTAAGTTTTAGTCTTAAATGAACAGAATAGGTAGATTCTTCTTGTTTTATATCGAGTTGATATTCGTTGGCGTGGTATAGGTGCTTAAGGCGTTGTTTTACGTTCGCGATTCCTATTCCGGAATTTTTTGAGTCGAAATTCTCCGGCTCCGCAAAATTGTTCTCAAGATCAAAGTCTAGCCAGTCTTCGTTTGCACTGAAGGAGATGTTTATATAATCATTTTCGGTGCCGGGCAGGCCGTGTTTAAAGGCATTGTCAATGAAAGGTTCAAACAGCAACGGAGCAATGTACGAAGAGCTTGTAATATTTGGTTTTTCGTAATTAATAGCGGTATTTTCTGCAACTCTGATTCGCTGAAGTGCTATGAAATTATCCACAAACTCAATCTCCTTTCGCAAACTAATAAAGTTATCCTTCGATTCGTAAATAATGTGTCGCATTAGGTCGGAAAGACGCAAAATTAAGTCCGGAACTTTTTCAGAGTTAATAAGCGACAAAGAGTAAATGTTGTTAAGCGAATTAAAAAGAAAGTGCGGATTTAGTTGTCCTTTCAACGATTTTAGCTCGGCTTCAAGTTTGCCTTTTTCGGTTTTGGCCAGTTTGTAGTTTAAATCCTGTAACGACAACCAATCTTTAAACAGCTTTAAAAATGTGGTTATTCCGATGTAAAAAAGTGTGGCAAAGAAAAAGGCCGAATGGGTTTCGGTGCTTAACGATTGTAATCGTTCTGATACTTCGAGAAATTGCCGTAAAGGATAAACAATGAGGACCTGCACAAACAAACTGCTGAACGAAAGCAGAACCACCAGCCAGAAAATGTAATAAATGTATTGTTTCCGAGTCAGGAACCGGGGGATCAGAATATTCAGGTTAAGGTAAACGGCCACTGCAAAACCGGCGTTTATAACCACTGATTTTGCAACGGAGGTCAGATTAAACTCGCGACTGTATATGAAAAACAGGAAACACAAAAACACAATGCTGGCCATCCAAAATAGAATGTGCCCGAAAATCTTATTACGTTTATTTAGCAGGTGTTTTCGCATTTAAATTCTGTCGCGCTTTAAAAATATCTTTTTTAAATAATAAAGCACCGGGTTTTTATATTTTAGATTTTTCCAGGGCCTGCTTGAGTGGGGCAGGTGCAAAACTCTTACACCTTTTGCCAGGTAGTTGGTAAATCCGATTTTTTTCGATTGACGGCTAATAAAAACATCAAACCAGTCTTTATCTTTTGCTAACTCCTTAAAATCAAATTTTTCAAGAAAAGGAACCGAAATAAGTGTACAGCAAAAACTTAAACTATGCGAGGTGTCAATAACATCGTCGCTTTTCGTTTTTTCGAAATTATACGGGAAATTATAATCACCATTTTCGTCAACGGTAATGGCGCCAACTAAACCCGGTTTTTGCTCTGCTTTCATTATGTCGAGTAACGATTGGATGGTATCTTTTTTAACCACCACGTCTGATTCAATTATCAGCAAAGGAACTCCTGCCTCGAGAGCGAGTTGCTGGGCTTTTTGCAGTACGATCTTGTAGTTTGGCGACGGCGTATCGGTAATGTCTTCAAGGTGAACTACCGTAAATCCAAGTTCTTTAGCCGCCGAATCGAGATACTGTTTTGTTTCGGGTTGACTAAAATCGTTAAATACATAATACGAAAAATTGCCACCGGCTTCCATTATTGCTTTTATGGTGCGTTTAGTCGTGTGCAACGAATCTTTAACCGGAGTAATTACTATAGCTTCTGACATTGGTATTGAAATTGAACTGCAAAGTTAATTAAATTATTGTCCTTTAGGTAACAGAACATTGCTTTTGAAAAGTAGGCGAGTGCGAAAACGTTCAACCATTGTCGGGTTATTTAAACTTATGTATCAAATATTCTAAATCCGTTGTATGTCAACGACACCAAGCGTTAAAAAATGCTTTAAAATCTATGGTAGAATCGGCTACTTAATTACCTTTGCTTAAGGTTAACAAGAAAAGAAATGCTGTATGAGTAATGCTGTTCAGACTGAAAAAGAGTTCTCGATCGATATGATTCCTGAACCGGAGAACCTGGAGGAGATAGTGTATTCCTTAATGGTTAATCCAAACTTATCAACCATTAACTATTTTAATGATTTTAGCGATCAGGGCATTTCGCCCGAGTCAATTGGTGAAAGCGAAACCGATGAAATAGGAATTTTTGAGTTGGAAGGTAATGGTACCCGAATGGCAATGAGTACACACGCTTTTCATCACCATTTGGAAAGCGATCCGCAGAAAGCAACAGAGATTTTAATCTCGCGTGCTACACGTAAAATGTTGTGTTTTGGCGCTCAGCCTTTTGCCGTTAGTGCATTTTTGTATCACATCGACTTTGCCGATCCGAACGGTCAGTTTATAGCTTCAGGGGCTAAAAAGGGCCTCGAAAACGCCGCGGCCAAGTTCGGGCTTAAAATATCTGACCGAAAAATTCGCTTTGATCATTTTTCAGAACACGGTCCGGTGCCGCCAACTATTATTATCAGTATTATGGCACAGGTGCCTGAAGGTGAAAACTTAATAACCCATAGCTTTAAAAATAAAGGTAACCACATATTTGTAATCGGCCGCTCGCTTGACGATATCAACTCATCGGAATATCTCGAGTTTTACCACGGTATTTCCGAGTCACCTCTACCTGCGTTTAATATCGAGGATGAAATTGCCGTTCAGAAAGCAATAAAAACCTTAATCGGTAAAAAGCTGATAGAAAGTGCCAGCCCGGTTGGCAAAGGTGGTCTTTTCTTTACCTTATTACGCGCTGCCATCCCAAACGAACTGGGGTTTGATATTACACCAGATGCAGAGACCAGAAACGATGCATTCCTTTTTGGCGAATCGATGGGGCGTTTAATTGTTGGTGTAAATCCTGACAAAGAGGATGAGTTCGTTGATGCAATGTCGGAAATAAATGTGCCTTTCTTTACCTTAGGGCATGTTACCAAAGGAGAGATAAGAATCGACGATCAGTCGCTGGGTTACATCGATAAAATGACGGTTGGATCTTAATGGCAGCTCTTCCTTACAAGCAATCAAAACAATCCAAGAAAGGTCAGGTAGAGGAGATGTTCGATAATATCTCTCACCGTTATGATTTCCTGAACCATGTACTATCGTTGAATATTGATAAAATATGGCGCAGAAAAACCATTAATAAACTACGACCATATCAGCCCGAAAATATTCTGGATATTGCAACGGGCACCGGCGATTTTGCTGTTGCCGCGTTAAAACTGGGCGATGTAAAAGTTACCGGTATCGACATTTCAGAAGGAATGCTGAATGTTGGACGGGAAAAAATAAAGGCAAAAAAACTGGAAGACAGAATCAGCTTTCAAAAAGCCGATTCGGAAAACCTGCCTTTCAATGATGGAGCTTTTGATGCCGCCATTGTTGGTTTTGGCGTTCGTAATTTCGAAAATCTGGAAAAAGGGCTTTCTGAAATAAAGCGCGTTTTAAAACCCGGAGGTGTGTTTTTTGTTCTCGAATTCTCGAAACCGGTGAGTTTCCCTTTCAAGCAGATATACATGTTTTATTTTATGCGCATTTTGCCCTTAATTGGCCGAATGGTTTCGAAAGACAGCAGGGCCTATACCTATTTGCCCGAATCGGTAAATGAATTCCCCGATGGTGACAGATTTTTAACTATTTTAGCCGATGTTGGTTTTGTTCAGAATGAATGTTATCGACAAACTTTTGGAATTGCCTCAATTTATATGGCACATAAACCCAACAATTAAAACAAAGCAAACAATAAATTATTTGTTTTTTTGTTTTTCATAAAAGCAACTTTAAGAAGGTGAAAAAAGTTTTAATCTCAATCATATTCCTTATTGCAGCTTGTAGTGTTTTTGGGCAAAAGCAAAAAATTAACTACCTGACAACTTTTGATGATAAACTTTTTCATTTTGGTTTTACTATAGGGATGAACACCCTCGATTTTAATGTGGTGAATTATAATCCTATCGGCGAAAATCCTGATTTTGTACCTTACCCGCTCGATCGAATAATCTGGGATAGTCAAATCCGTTCTGATGTGGCTACTTTAATTCCCGGCTTTACCGTTGGAATTGTAACAAGTATGAGGCTTTCAAAAGACTTTAACCTGCGTTTTCTGCCGGGCTTATCGTTTGGCGAGCGGCAGTTGACTTTTAATGTGCCGGTAAAAGATATTAATGTTTACGATGAAGATCTTTCATTCTACACCATTCGATCAACCTTTCTTGATTTTCCGCTATTGGTAAAATACAAGGCCCGACGTATTAACAACGACCGGCCTTATGTTATTTTTGGAGGAGCCTATCGTCACGATATTTCCCGAACCGCGCAAGAAGATTTGATTAAGTTAAAGAGCGGTGGTTTTTATGCCGAAGTTGGTGGTGGCTGGGACCATTATTTTGCGTTTTTCAGGTTTTCGCTGGAAGCCAAATTTAGTTTTGGATTAAACAATCAGCTGGGCGATCTTCCGGAACCAACACAACGTTTGTATTACGCGCAATCGATAAAAAATCTGCGATCGAAGATTTTTACCCTATCCTTTCACTTTGAATAGGCACGTTTAAATTCGGAGCAAAGTATTGCTGTTGCAACCGATACATTTAAAGATTCGGCTTTTATTTCGTTTTCCGAAAAATTAGGGATACTCAATTTGTTCGTTATTCGTTTTTCAACTGCAGGTCTTATTCCGTTTCCTTCGTTGCCCATAACCAGTACGGCTTGTTTAGGTAGTTGCTGTTGGTAAATGTTATCGCCATTCATAAATGCGCCAAACACGGGGGCTTCAGCATTTTTTGCCAGCACACTCAGTTCTTCAAAATCACATTCATGCAGTTTAATCCGGCTGAACGATCCCATGCTGGCCTGGATTACTTTCGGATTATACAAATCAACCGAATCGGGCGAGCAGAAAACATGTTGAATGCCATACCAGTCGCAAATTCGTACAATGGTGCCCATATTGCCGGGGTCCTGAACTCCGTCGAGATAAATGGATAAGCCTTCGGGCAGTGATTTGGGGAAATCCGCCTTCTCCGGAATTTCACAAATAGCCAGGCTGTTTTGCGGATGTTGCAGCAGGCTTACCTTTTTCAGCTCTTTTGCATCGGTTTCGATAATTCTTTCCGCATCGGTTTGCGAAATTGAGAAACGACTTGTGAACTGATCGGTAACGATTAACAGCTTAATTCTTAAATCTGAATCCAGCGCTTCTTTCACCATTTTATCCCCTTCAATAAGAAAGCAGTTTTCTTTTGTACGGTATTTTTTTAAAGCCAGCGAATTAATAAGTTTTGTTGTACTTTTACCAATCATTTATTTTTGAACTGAATTCATAAAATATTTGTGGTAAAGTTACTGTTTCTATAAAACACAGGGTTATTTTTGATCAATAAAAGTTGTAGGATTTGGCAACGAAGTATTACAGGCAAAAAATAGGAAGCTTCAAGTGGATATTAGTTTTATCAGCAATGCTGCTTGCATCGTGTTCTCAAACTCGTTTTGTTCCTGAGCAAGAGTATTTGTTACAAAAGGTGGAACTCGAAATCGATAACCAGGATGTGAGCCGTGAAGAAGCCAAATCTGTTCTACGACAAAAGGAGAATTACAAGATCCTCGGTTTTATTAAATTCTATCTGTTGCTGTACAATATGTCGTCGAAGAAAAAGACCGACGATTGGCTAAAACGAATTGGAGAAGCCCCGCAGTTGTACGATAGAGCTATGGCCGAACGTTCGGCCGAACAGCTGGAAGGGTACATGGGGCAACGTGGCTATTACCAGGCAAATGTTACGGAGGAAGTACAGTTCAATGAAAAAAAGCGTAAGGCAAAACTGAAATTTTCGGTTGAGGCCGGCGATCAGTATAAAATACGACGGGTAAATTACCACTTCGAAACGCCCGAGTTACAAAAGATATTTTATAACGACTCGGCGAAATACCAAATGAGGCCCGGCACCGCATTCGATATTTATGAACTGGAAAAACAGCAGAAACGAATCGTTAGTTTATACCAAAACAACGGGTATTATTATTTTTCGAACAACCAGGTACGTTATCTTGCCGATTCAACATTGTACAACAAACAGGTAATTCTCGATCTTTTTATTGGCGAACCCCAGGCGAGCCAGGTCGACAGTACAAGATTATTAAAACCGTATTACCTGAATAACTTTTACTATTCGGTGATGCCCGGGAATACACCCGTAACATCAAACCGTAAACAAGAATTTAATTTCTCCGATACGCTGTTTTGGGACAACTCAATACTTTATGCTAACGAAAAGGTTTCGTATCCGCCCGGGCTTTTTATTCGCACAAACCAAATGCAAAGCGGCGACCTGTATAATATTACCGAGGTTGAAAATACGTTTAATGCGCTGAACCGGTTACGCCAGTTCCGGTTTGTTGATATTCAGTTTGAAGAGGCTTACCCTAAGCAGGATACCAATTTGCTCGATTGTAAAATTCGCCTGGCACCTTTAAATAAACAATCCACTTCGTTTGATATCGAGGGAACCAACACGTCGGGGAATTTGGGTGTGGCCGGAAATATTTATTACCAGCACCGAAACCTGTTTAAAGGTGCCGAGGTCTTTCAGGTTCGGTTAAAAGGGGCAACCGAACGTCTGCACAGGTCGGTAGGCGACGGAACTTCGGAAGCTTTTAATACCCGCGAATTTGGTGTTGAAACCAGTTTAATGGTACCAAAACTTTTGGGGCCGGGTACATACATAAAAAGTTTTGGGAAGTATTTGCCCAAAACCGTTTTTAACGCAGGTTATAACTTTCAGCGCCGGCCCGAGTACACCCGAACTATTACCAACTTTAAGATTGGTTACGACTGGAAAACTTCTCAAAACTATCAACATCTTTGGAATTTTCTCGATATGAACGTGGTCCGTTTGTATGAGTTTGATCCGAAGTTTATCAATTCCATTCAGGATTTATATATTAAAAGTAGTTTTACCGACCACCTTATATTTGCCATGAACTACTCGTTGATTTTTAACAATCAGCGGCTTTCATCAAATAAAAATTATACGTACGCCAGACTGAATGTCGAGTCGTCGGGAAATTTACTTTGGGCAATTTCTGAGCTTGCCAACCGAGATCTTACCTTTGAACAAGACTCCGTTACGAACGAAATTTCTGACTATTACAAAGTTTTTAATATTCGTTTTGCCCAATACATTAAAGCCGACCTTGAATTAAGGAAGGCATTTCAGATTGACCGATATAACTACGTTGTGGGGCGGTTGTTTGGCGGTGTCGGGCTGCCTTACGGAAACTCTCCTTTTTTACCCTTTGAAAAGCAGTATTTCGCCGGCGGAGCAAACGGCATTCGGGCATGGCAGGTTCGTTCGCTGGGGCCGGGTACTTATACTCCGGAAGATGAAAATGCATATCCCAATCAATCGTCGGATATTAAACTGGAGGCCAATATCGAATACCGCTTTCGTTTGTTAGGATCGCTGGAAGGCGCCCTGTTTTTAGACGCCGGAAACATTTGGGCAATGAACAGTAATGATAACCGCGAAGGTGCCGTTTTCAAAGTAGATAAGTTTTACCGGCAGTTTGCTGTTGGTACCGGAACCGGTTTCCGTTTCGATTTATCGTATTTTATTCTCCGTACTGATATTGGTATGAAACTGCGCGATCCTGCAGCACCTCAGGGAGAAAGATGGATTATTGGCAACCGGGGCTATAAAGGAAGCGACTTTACTTTTTCGTTTGCCATTGGTTACCCATTTTAAATCTTTCTTTTTAAAAGTAATTCTTACTCGTTTTTTTATTTGCCGTGCTTGTTATGAATTATTTTTTTGCATTTTTGGGGCTTAAATTTTTTCATATTGTTAGTTAAAAGAGGGTACGGCTCTCAAAATATTAGTTTTTATGTCAAATCTTCCTTCGGGTAACCGCGATTCTTTTAGTTCAAAATTTGGTGTTATAGCAGCCGCCGCCGGTTCGGCAGTTGGTTTAGGTAATATTTGGAAATTTCCATACATCGCCGGAGTTTATGGCGGTGCAGCTTTCCTTTTTGTTTACCTTGCTTTTATTCTGGCTATTGGCTTGCCCGTTATGTTGTCGGAGCTGATTATAGGTCGGAGCTCAAGGAAAAATGCTTTTGGAGCATTTAAAGTTCTTGCTCCGGGTACTCCATGGCGTTATATTGGTATTTTGGGGGTAGGGGCAGCATTTCTGATTTTGTCCTTTTACGGTGTTGTAGCCGGCTGGAGCATCGAATATATTGTTCTTTCGCTGAAGAATGGATTCTCGGCCAAGAGCCCGGATGAGATAGGATTGTTATTTACCACTCTTATTGAGTCGCCTGTTAAGCCGGTAATATTCCAGCTAATATTTATGGTTTTGAGTGCCGGAATTGTAATTGTAGGTATTCAAAAAGGAATTGAGAAGTACACAAAGATTTTAATGCCGCTGTTGGTGATTATTTTGGTGTTTTTGTGTGTAAAATCTGTATCGCTTGAAGGAGCCAAAGCCGGCCTGAACTTTTTATTTAAACCCGATTTTTCAAAGCTTACCGCCGATGGTATTTTAAGTGCATTAGGGCATGCCTTTTTTACGCTTAGTTTGGGAATGGGTACGCTTATTACATACGGTTCGTATATTCAGAAGGATAATAACCTTGTAAATACTGTAATAAATGTAACCGTTGCCGATACGGTAATTGCTCTAATGGCAGGGATCGCAATTTTTCCGGCGGTGTTTGCCTTTGGCATCGAGCCAAGCCAGGGACCTGGCCTTATTTTCGTGACACTGCCTAATGTATTTCACCAAATGCCGGGAGGCTATGTTTTTTCAATCCTGTTTTTTGTACTTCTTTCTGTAGCGGCATTAACCTCATCAATTTCAATTCTTGAAGTTGTGGTGGCCTATTTTAAAGAAGAGTTTAATATGGGCCGAAAAGCATCAACAATTTTGGCAACAGTTCTTATATCAATTTTGGGAGTTTTATGCTCGTTGTCTATGGGCGTATTATCGCCCTATACATTTATGGGATTGAATATTTTCGATTTAATGGACTGGATTTCAGCTAACTTGTTCCTGCCGGTTGGCGGAATGTTTATTGCATTATTTGTGGGTTGGTATTTAGGACGTAAGAAAGTTAAGGAAGAAGTGGCACAGGGCGGAACACTTTCCGGTGCTCTTTTGTCAATTTTTATGTTCCTGGTGAAATTTATTGCTCCTATTGCCATTGCCATTGTAATGCTAAATAATTTCGGGCTGTTGAAATTCTAATTATCAGGCACCCCACTTGGGCTTTCAACTGTGAATGGTACAACCCTCTCATTCCGTTTCTTTTTGTATGTGGAAGCAGAAAGCTACGATTGTATTTTTTGCTAACTTAATTTCGATATTGTAACTTAGCAAAACGTCAATCTCTTTAAACTATTTAGCCCGGATGCAATGAGAAAAGCCTGGCTCAAAATAAAAAATGGATTTCTTTCTTATACCAGGGGCGACCGGGTTGGTGTTATTGTATTATCCGTTTTGATTTTGATGTTGCTGGGCGCCAATGCTTATCTAAAAAGAATAGCTCCTAAACCTTATTATACGCCGGAACAATTTGCCGAAATTCAGGCGCAATGGAAAGCGGCCTGGCAGACAAATAAAAATAGCGCGTCATTGACTCTTTTCCATTTTAATCCGAATACCATTACAGAAAGTGCCCTCGATTCGTTGGACATGCCCGACCCGATAAAACGAAACATTATAAAGTATCGTGCTGCCGGCGGAAGTTTTAAATCGAAAACTGATTTACTGAAACTTTACGGAATGAGTGATTCGGTGTATCGGCATCTTGAGCCATTTCTGGACTTACCCGAAGCTATAGCAAAAGCGCAAACCAAAAAGATCAGCAGGCCAGAACCGGAAAAACCATCAGGATTTTTTGATCCGAATACGGCAAGTAAAGAGGAATTGCAAAAGTTTGGATTTAGTTCCTATCAGGCCAGTAATATTGTGTCGTACCGAAACAGTGGCGGAAGTTATCATCAGCCAGAGGACCTTTTAAAGATCTATGGACTTGATTCGACTACTTTGGCAAGCATTTCCCCTTATCTGAAAATAGAGGCTGTTATGGAGCCGCCAGGAGACTTCTCAAACGAATTGTATGTTGTTGAACTAAATAGTGCCGATACTTCCGATCTTATTAAGCTAAATGGAATTGGTTCAGTTTATGCGTCTCGTATAATAAAGTACCGCGATTTACTTGGTGGCTTTTGTAATGTAAATCAGTTAATGGAAGTTTATGGATTTTCGGAAGAACTTTTTGCCACAGTAAAACCTGCCGTTACTGTTGATACAACTGCCATTAAACCCATTCGGATCAACTACGCTGAATTTTCAGAATTGATCAGGCACCCATATTTTGATAAGTCGAATGTAAAAGCAATACTTAATGAAAAGGATAAAAACGGACCCATAAAAAAGTTGTCGGACCTGGAGGCTCTTGAATCTGTTGACGCTGAGTTTATTGATAAAATAAGGCCTTATGTTACCTGTCGTTAAAAAAGTGAAAACTATTTTTTCTCGATAGGAAATATTATTTTTTTGCTTTAAATTTGAAATACTATGAAATATTTCTAAATTTGCGCCTCAATTTTTAAAAAATGTAAATCCGAAAGATATGATTATTATTCCGGTAAAAGAAGGCGAAAATATTGAAAGAGCTTTAAAAAGGTTCAAGAGAAAATTCGAGAAAACTGGCGTTATCAAAGAGTTACGTGATCGTCAGAAGTTCACCAAGCCTTCTGTAAGAAGAAGGGAAGAATTGAAAAAGGCAGCATACGTACAAGGTCTGCAGCAACAGGAAGACTAAAGTTTTCTTTGGTGATTCCTGAATTATTAGTTTAGATGGCCAATGAGTTATCAGGAATCGTTTATCAATTTTTTGAAGTATGAGAAGAGATACTCTCCTCATACGGTGAAAGCATATGAAAAAGACCTCGATCGGTTTGTGGAATTTTGCACAAAAATGGTCGGGGATTTTGTTGTTAAAGATGTTGATCTCAAACTACTGCGTTCTTGGGTGGTAGACTTAATGGAACACGATTATAATCCGAGTTCGGTAAGCAGGATGATGACGGCGGTAAAGTCGTTCTATAACTTTTTGCTTCGCGAGCAGGTTGTTGATGTTAATCCGGCTATAAATGTTCCGCTTCCGAAAATAAGGAAGAAACTGCCATATTTTGTTGAGGAGAATAATCTGAACCATTTATTGGACGATGATTTGTTTGATAATGGATTCAGAGGGAGGAGAGATAAATTAATCATTTCGTTATTTTACGGAACCGGCATTCGTTTGGCAGAGTTAATTAACCTGAAAGACCGGGATTTTAACACTGCCGAATATTTAATAAAAGTGCTGGGGAAACGTAATAAAGAAAGGATTATTCCATATCCAAGAGAAATTAACCAATTGTATATCGATTACGTAGATGTTAGAAACAACGAAATCGTAAACAATAGTGGCTATTTATTTGTAACGGAAAAAGGAAAGCAGATTTACGAAAAACTGGTTTACCGCGTTGTCAAAAATAATTTAGCCAGGGTAACGTCTCTTGAAAAAAAGAGTCCGCATGTTTTGAGGCATACTTACGCAACACATTTATTGAATAATGGTGCCGATCTTAATGCAGTAAAAGAATTGCTGGGGCATGCAAATTTGGCGGCAACTCAGGTGTATACTCATACCACATTCGAGAAGCTGCAACAGAGTTATAAACAGGCCCACCCCCGTGGTGGTAAAAACGATTGATTATGGAAGTAAAAATTAATTCAGTGCATTTTAACGCCGACCAGAAGTTGGTGGAATTCGTGAACAAAAAAGTAAACAAACTGGATACTTTTTTTGATGGGATATTAAAGGCTGAGGTAATCCTTAAGGTTGCAAAGCCCGAGGCAGCAAACAATAAAGTTTCTGAGTTAAAAATTTCCATTCCTTCAAAGGAGAATCTTTTTGCAAAAAAGCAGGCAGATACATTTGAAGAAGCGACAGATTTAGCTATCGATGCTATTAAGAAACAGCTTGTTAAATACAAGGAAAAATTGAAGAGTAAATAATATTTAAAAATTAAAGCTTAAATTTTAGTTTTTTAAAATAATATTTTTACATTTGCACACCCTTTTTAGGGGCGTTCTGAAGACAGCTGAAAATAGAGTGCTTTGCAGAGAATTGAAGCTTTTGAAATGGTTTTTTGAATTTCGCTTTGCAAAAAGAAAAATGAGAAAAATTGAAAAAAAAGCACACGAGTAGTGAAAAATATTCGGTTGTTTGGAAAAAAGTTGTAATTTTGCACGGCATTTTTTGCCAGTAGACTATAAGCGGGAATAGCTCAGTTGATAGAGCATTAGCCTTCCAAGCTAAGGGTCGCGGGTTTGAGTCCCGTTTCCCGCTCAGAACAGAGACTGGAATTTTGGACAAGCAGTTGTTCTAAATTCCCGTCTCTTTGTGTGTTTAAGGCCGGAGTAGCTCAGGGGTAGAGCGCATCCTTGGTAAGGATGAGGTCACGAGTTCAATTCTCGTCTTCGGCTCAGATGATTTAAAAGATAATAAATTAAAATTTTGCAATTATGGCTAAAGAACATTTTAACAGGGACAAGGACCATGTGAACATTGGTACTATCGGCCACGTTGACCATGGTAAAACTACCTTAACTGCTGCTATTACTACTGTTTTAGCAAAAAAAGGCTTTTGCGAAGTAAAAGCATTTGATCAAATTGATAACGCTCCTGAGGAAAAAGAAAGGGGTATTACAATTAATACTGCTCACGTTGAGTACGAAACAGCAACTCGTCACTACGCACACGTTGACTGTCCGGGTCACGCCGACTACGTAAAGAACATGGTAACTGGTGCTGCCCAGATGGACGGTGCTATTATCGTTGTTGCTGCTACTGATGGTCCTATGCCACAGACTCGCGAGCACATTCTTCTTGCACGTCAGGTAAACGTTCCTCGTTTGGTTGTATTCCTGAATAAAGTGGATATGGTTGACGACGAAGAGTTGTTAGAACTTGTTGAAATGGAAGTTCGTGAACTTCTTGATTTCTACGAATTCGACGGCGACAACACTCCTGTTATTATGGGATCTGCTCTTGGTGGATTGAACGGAGAGCCAGAGTGGGAAGAAAAAATTCTTGAGTTGATGGAAGCTTGTGATACTTGGATTCCACTTCCTCCACGTGATGTTGAAAAACCATTCTTGATGCCTGTTGAGGACGTATTCTCAATCACAGGTCGTGGTACTGTAGCAACTGGTCGTATCGAAACAGGTATCATTCACACAGGTGATGAAATGCAGTTGATCGGTTTAGGTGCTGAAGGTCGTAAGACTGTTTGTACTGGTGTTGAGATGTTCCGTAAGATTTTGGACGAAGGTCAGGCTGGTGACAACGTAGGTTTGTTGTTGCGTGGTGTTGACAAGAAAGAAATCAAACGTGGACAGATTTTGGCAAAACCTGGTTCAATCACTCCTCACAACAAATTTAAAGCTGAGGTTTACGTGTTGAAAAAAGAAGAAGGTGGTCGTCACACTCCATTCCATAACAAATACCGTCCTCAATTCTACTTGCGTACGCTTGACGTAACTGGCGAAATTCACTTAGAAGAAGGTCGCGAAATGGTTATGCCTGGTGATAACGTAACTATTGAAGTAGATTTGATTTATCCGGTAGCATTGAACTTAGGTCTTCGTTTCGCAATCCGCGAAGGTGGTCGTACAGTAGGTGCTGGTCAGATAACTGAAATTCTTTAATATTAAGATATAAAGAAATAGATTTAATCCCGGGTTACGGCCCGGGATTAATTTCGGTTGAAACTCAATAGTGGGAGTGGTTGGATAAACAGTAAGTTCGAACCTTACCTTCCGAGCAAAACAAGTTATACTAAATGAAACTAAAAGTATATATACAAGAGGCCTATGATGAACTGGTACATAAGGTTACATGGCCAACTTGGAAAGAGCTACAAAGTAGCGCCTTGGTAGTAATGATTGCTTCCTTTATAATATCATTAGTTATTTTCGTTATGGATCTGTCTTTCAGAAACATAATGGATTTTATTTATGGATTATTTTATTAATCAAAACCCTTAAGGCTTTATGAGCGAAAATAGTAAAAAATGGTATGTTCTGCGTGCTATTGGCGGCAAAGAGAAGAAGGTTAAAGAATATATCGAGAACGAAATCGCGGTAGGAGACCTCAAAGGGTATGTAGATCAGGTTCTAATACCAACCGAAAAAGTTTATCAGATCCGAAATGGTAAAAAAATCAGTAAGGAGCGAAACTTTTTTCCGGGGTATGTTTTAATCGAAGCTGCTTTAGTGGGTGAAGTTACACACACACTAAGGAATTTTCCTAACGTAATCGGGTTTTTAGGCGACACCAAAGGTGGAGATCCGGTGCCGATGCGGCAAAGCGAGGTAAACAGGATTTTGGGTCGGGTTGATGAATTGGCAGAAACCGACGAAGAAATCAATATCCCATATGTGGTAGGAGAAACTGTAAAAGTAATCGACGGACCATTCAACGGCTTTAACGGAACCATTGAAGAAATCAATGAGGAGAAGAAGAAGCTGCAGGTGATGGTGAAGATTTTTGGACGTAAAACTCCTTTGGAACTTAGCTTTATGCAAGTCGAAAAGGAATAGTAACGCTTTAATTTATTGTTATGGCGAAAGAAGTTGCTGGATTAATTAAATTACAGATCAAAGGTGGTGCTGCTAATCCTTCACCACCGGTGGGACCAGCATTGGGTGCCAAAGGGGTAAACATTATGCAGTTCTGTAAACAGTTTAATGGTCGTACACAAGACCAGGCAGGAAAAGTACTTCCTGTTATTATTACTGTTTATGCAGACAAGTCTTTTGACTTCATAATCAAACAACCCCCTGTGGCTGTTCAATTATTAGAAGCTGCGAAACTGAAAAGTGGTTCACCAGAGCCTCACATTAAAAAAGTGGGTGCGGTAACCTGGGATCAGGTAAAGACAATTGCCGAAGGCAAAATGGCTGACCTGAACTGCTTTACAGTAGAATCAGCGATGAAAATGGTAGCTGGAACTGCCAGAAGTATGGGAATCACTGTAAAAGGTGCTTCACCATTCAATAACTAAAAATATCTTTTACGATGGGCAGAATTACGAAAAATCAAAAAGCGTCTTTGGATAAACTCGAAAAAGGAAAAGTTTACTCTATCGATGAAGCAGCAGAGCTGGTGAAAGAAATTACATTTACCAAATTTGATGCATCAGTTGATATCGATGTAAAGCTTGGAGTTGATCCTAGAAAAGCTAACCAGATGGTTAGGGGCGTAGTTTCGTTACCCCATGGAACAGGTAAAGAGGTACGTGTTTTGGCAATGGTTACTCCTGACAAAGAGCAGGAAGCCAAAGATGCCGGAGCCGACTATGTAGGACTTGACGAGTACGTTGAGAAAATAAAAGGTGGTTGGACCGATGTAGATGTTATTATTACCATGCCTCCTGTAATGGGAAAAGTTGGGCAGTTAGGACGTATTTTAGGTCCTCGGGGCTTAATGCCAAACCCAAAGAGTGGTACAGTAACAATGGAAGTTGGAAAAGCTATCTCCGAAGTAAAACAGGGTAAGATTGATTTTAAAGTTGATAAATTTGGTATTGTTCATACTTCAATCGGGAAAGTTTCATTCTCTCCTGCTAAGATTAAAGAAAATGCCGTTGAATTTATTAACATGATCAACAAATTAAAACCTGTTGCTGCAAAAGGAACCTACATTAAGAGTATCTATTTATCAAGTACCATGAGCCCTGGTATTCAAGTAGAAGCTAAGTCGTTTGCAGAATAAAAATGAGGAATTATGAAGAGTTCAGAGAAACAAGTTATTATTAATCAGTTACAAGAACAGATAGATTCATACGACCATTTTTACCTGACCGACATTGCCGGCTTAAATGCTGAAAATACCAGTGATTTAAGGAGACTATGTTTCAGCCAAGATGTAAAACTGGTTGTTGTTAAGAATACTCTACTACGAAAAGCTCTTGAGAACTCTAATAAAGAGGCTGAAGAGATTTTTGATGCGCTTAAGGGAAACACCACAGTAATGTTTTCTTCAAACGGTAATACACCGGCTAAATTGATTAAAGACTTCGCTAAAAAGCATAAAAAGCCTGTTTTAAAGGCAGCTTATGTTGAAGAATCAATTTACATGGGTGCTGACCAATTGGAGGCATTAATAGCCGTTAAATCTAAAAACGAGCTTATTGCTGATGTTGTTGCTCTGTTACAATCACCAATGAAAACAGTTCTCGGACAGTTGCAGTCTGGTGGTAATATAATTCACGGTGTTCTTGATACACTGAAGGAGAAAGAATAATTTTTTAGAAATAATATTTAAAAAGAAATAAAAATGGCAGATTTAAAACAGCTTGCAGAAGAGTTAGTAAACTTGACTGTTAAAGAGGTTAACGAATTAGCTGGTATTCTAAAAGACGAATATGGTATCGAACCAGCTGCTGCTGCAGTAGCAGTTGCAGGACCAGCTGCAGGTGGTGGCGAAGAGGCTGCTGCTGAACAAACTGAATTTGACGTGATCTTAAAAGCTGCTGGTGCATCGAAACTTGCAGTTGTTAAACTCGTTAAAGAACTAACTGGCCTTGGTCTGAAAGAAGCCAAAGCAGTTGTAGATGAAGCTCCAAAAGCGCTTAAAGAAAAAGTTTCGAAAGACGAAGCTGAAGCTTTAAAAGCACAGTTAGAAGAAGCTGGAGCTGAAGTTGAAGTAAAATAAGCAAAGATACCTATTTATAGGTAATACGGTTTAGAGCCCTACGGAAGTAGGGTTCTAAACCTTTTTGTGTATTTATATTTTATATAATTAACCTGTATAAATGCATGTCAGTACAAGCAAAAATAGAGAGGATTAATTTTTCCTCAACACAAACCAGGTTTGATTACCCTGACTTCTTAGAAGTACAAGTTAAATCATTTAAAGATTTTTTTCAGTTAAAAACCACACCTGACAAAAGAAAAGGGGAGGGTTTATACAGAGTTTTTGAAGAAAACTTTCCAATATCGGATACTCGAAACAATTTCGTGTTGGAATTTATCGACTACCAGGTCGATCCTCCTCGATACTCAATAGACGAGTGTATAGAACGTGGTTTAACTTTTAGCGTGCCGCTAAAAGCAAAGCTGAAACTGTATTGTACCGATCCGGAACACGAAGATTTTGATACCGTGGTTCAGGACGTATATTTAGGGACTGTGCCATACATGACCAACCGAGGTACCTTTATTATTAATGGTGCCGAGCGTGTTATTGTTTCGCAGCTGCACAGGTCTCCGGGTGTATTCTTTGGTCAAAGTTTACATGCTAACGGTACAAAATTATATTCTGCACGTATTATTCCTTTCAAAGGATCGTGGATTGAATTTGCTACCGACATCAACAGCGTGATGTTTGCGTACATTGACAGGAAAAAGAAATTACCTGTAACCACTTTATTGCGTGCAATTGGCTATGAAAGCGATAAAGATGTTCTTGAAATATTCGATCTGGCTGACGAAGTAAAAGTTTCAAAGTCAGGTTTAAAGAAAGTAATCGGTAGAAGACTGGCAGCCCGTGTATTAAAATCGTGGGTAGAAGACTTTGTTGATGAAGATACCGGTGAAGTTGTATCGATCGAGCGTAACGAAGTAATTATTGATCGTGAAACAGAAATTGAAGAAGATCACATTGAAGAAATTCTTGAATCGGGTGTAAAAACCATTCTGTTGCACAAAGAAGATCAAAACCAGCAAGACTTTGCTATTATTTACAATACGCTTCAAAAAGATCCATGTAACTCGGAAAAGGAAGCCGTTCTTCACATCTACCGTCAGTTGCGTAACGCAGAACCGCCCGATGAAGCTACTGCACGCGACGTTATTGATAAACTGTTCTTCTCGGATAAGAGATACGACCTTGGAGAAGTTGGTCGTTACAGAATCAATAAGAAATTAGGAATCGATGTGGACATGGAAAACCGTGTCCTAACAAAAGTCGACATCATTGAGATTATCAAAAACCTGATTCGTTTGGTAAACTCAAAAACCGATGTTGATGATATTGACCACTTAAGTAACCGTAGGGTACGTACGGTAGGCGAGCAAATGTACAACCAGTTTGGTGTAGGTTTGGCGCGTATGGCACGTACAATCCGCGAGCGTATGAATGTTCGTGATAACGAAGTGTTTACGCCGATTGATTTGATTAACTCGAAAACATTGTCTTCGGTTATCAACTCATTCTTCGGAACAAACGCATTGTCGCAGTTTATGGATCAAACCAACCCACTGGCTGAAATGACGCACAAACGTCGTATGTCGGCTTTAGGTCCTGGTGGTCTTTCTCGCGAACGTGCAGGTTTCGAGGTTCGTGACGTTCACTTTACGCACTACGGTCGTTTATGTCCGATTGAAACACCTGAAGGTCCAAACATTGGTTTGATCTCTTCTTTATGTGTTTTCGCAAAAATTAACGACCTCGGATTTATTTCAACACCATACCGAAAAGTAGAAAACGGAATCGTTGACTTGTCAGAAACGGGTTCTGTGTACTTAACTGCTGAAGAAGAAGAAGGTAAAATTATCGCACAGGCAAACGCGCCAATTGGCGAAGACGGTAAATTCATTAACGATCGTGTTAAAGCACGTTTAGATGGTGATTACCCTGTTGTTGAAGCCGGCGAAGTTGAGTTGATGGACGTTGGTCCTAACCAGATTGCTTCTGTTGCTGCATCACTTATTTCGTTCCTGGAGCACGATGATGCGAACCGTGCATTGATGGGATCGAACATGATGCGCCAGGCAGTACCACTGCTTCGTCCTGAAGCACCAATTGTAGGTACAGGTTTGGAGGCAAGTGTTGCCAAAGACTCAGGGGTAATGATTTGTGCCGAAGGAGATGGTGTTATTGAATTTGTTGATGCAACACAGATTATTGTTCGTTACGACATGACGGAAGAAGATCGCTTCGTGAGCTTCGATCCTGAGGTGGTAACTTACAATCTGCAAAAATATACTAAAACAAACCAGGGAACTACAGTTGACCTAAAACCAATTGTAGTTAAAGGCCAGCGTGTAACTGAAGGTGAAATTCTTACCGAAGGTTACGCAACCGACAAAGGTGAGTTGGCACTGGGGCGTAACCTGCAGGTGGCATTCATGCCTTGGCAGGGTTATAACTACGAGGATGCGATTGTAATTTCAGAACGTATTGTTCGCGAAGATGTATTCACTTCGGTACACGTTGATGAATATACTTTGGAAGTGCGCGACACAAAACGTGGAGTTGAAGAATTTACTTCTGATATCCCTAACGTTAGTGAAGAAGCTACCCGTAACCTCGATGAAAATGGTTTGATCAGAGTTGGAGCCAATGTAAAACCTGGCGACATTCTTATTGGTAAAATTACACCAAAAGGAGAATCTGATCCATCACCTGAAGAAAAACTTTTACGTGCAATCTTTGGCGACAAAGCCGGTGATGTAAAAGATGCTTCATTAAAAGCATCTCCATCTTTAAAAGGTGTTGTTATCGATAAAAAATTGTTCTCTCGCGTTGCGAAAGACAAAAAAGGTAAAGCAACAAAAACATTGCTCGACCAAATCGATGAGAAACTGGAAAAGGATATTGCAGCACTTCGCGTAAAACTCGAGGATAAACTGTTCACTTTGGTTAATGGTAAAACTTCGCAGGGAGTGAAAGACTATTACGGAACTGAGTTTATTCCGAAAGGCGTTAAATTTACACTGAAGCAATTACAGGAACTGGACTACCTGAATATCGATCCTTCAAAATGGACCACCGATAAAGCTAAAAACGATTTGATTTTTAGATTGGTGAACAACTTCATTATGAAGCAGAAAGAGGCAGAGGCTGTTTCACGCCGCGAGCGTTACAACGTAACTATCGGTGATGAGCTTCCTGCAGGTATTATCCAGTTGGCAAAAATTTATATTGCTAAAAAACGTAAACTGCAAATTGGTGATAAAATGGCTGGACGTCACGGAAACAAAGGTATTGTTTCGCGTGTGGTACGTGCCGAAGATATGCCATTCCTTGCAGACGGAACACCGGTTGATATCGTATTGAACCCACTTGGTGTACCATCGCGTATGAACCTTGGACAGATTTACGAAACTGTATTGGGTTGGGCAGGTAAAGAGCTTGGTTTGAAATTCGCTACACCTATTTTTGATGGTGCTAGTTTGGATGAGGTTTCTGAATACACCGACAAGGCAGGTATTCCTCGTTACGGAGAAACACGCCTGATTAACGGTGAAACCGGAGAACCATTCGACCAGCCGGCAACTGTAGGTATCATTTACATGCTGAAACTGGGGCACATGGTAGAAGACAAAATGCACGCCCGTTCAATCGGACCTTACTCATTAATTACGCAGCAGCCATTAGGTGGTAAAGCACAGTTTGGTGGTCAGCGTTTTGGTGAGATGGAAGTTTGGGCACTCGAGGCATTTGGTGCTTCTCATATCCTTCAGGAAATTCTTACCGTTAAGTCGGATGACGTAATGGGACGTGCAAAAGCTTACGAAGCTATCGTGAAAGGTGAGCCAATGCCACAACCGGGAATTCCTGAATCGCTGAATGTACTGCTTCACGAATTACGCGGACTTGGTCTGAGCGTGAGAATGGAGTAGAATAAGTTAGGTGCAGTTTTAAAACGTTAGTTAATTTGAATTATGGCATTCAAAAAAGATAATAAAGCAAAAACTAGTTTCTCAAAAGTTTCAGTAAGCCTTTCTTCTCCAGAAGAAATTCTGGAAAGATCGTATGGTGAAGTACTGAAGCCAGAAACAATTAACTACAGAACATATAAACCAGAACGTGATGGTTTGTTTTGTGAGCGTATTTTCGGACCGGTAAAAGACTACGAATGTCACTGTGGTAAATACAAGCGAATCCGTTATAAAGGTATCGTTTGCGACCGTTGTGGTGTTGAAGTAACCGAAAAGAAAGTACGTCGTGAGCGTATGGGACACATTTCTCTTGTGGTACCGGTTGCTCACATTTGGTATTTCAAATCGTTGCCTAACAAAATTGGTTACCTGCTTGGTTTACCTACCAAAAAGCTGGATACCATTATTTATTACGAACGCTATGTTGTTATCCAGCCTGGTGTAAAACATCAGGATGGTGTTAAAGAATTAGATTTCCTAACTGAAGAAGAGTACCTGGATATTCTGGATACGCTTCCAAAAGAAAATCAATTCCTTGACGACGACGATCCAAACAAGTTTATCGCAAAAATGGGTGCCGAGGCGCTGTTTGATATTCTAAGCCGTTTGGAGTTGGATGATTTGTCATTCACATTGCGTCATAAAGCAAACACCGAAACATCGCAGCAGCGTAAAAACGAGGCGTTAAAACGTCTGCAGGTTGTTGAGGCTTTCAGGGCAAGTAAAAACCTTAACCGTCCGGAATGGATGATCGTTAGGGTGGTGCCTGTAATTCCTCCTGATTTGCGTCCGTTGGTGCCATTGGATGGTGGTCGTTTCGCAACGTCAGATTTGAATGACCTTTACCGAAGAGTAATTATCCGTAACAACCGTTTGAAACGATTGATCGAGATTAAAGCTCCTGAGGTAATTTTAAGAAACGAGAAACGTATGCTACAGGAAGCTGTAGATTCGTTATTCGATAACTCAAGAAAATCTAATGCCGTTAAAACAGAAAACAACCGTGCTTTAAAATCACTGTCTGACAGTTTGAAAGGAAAGCAAGGTCGTTTCCGTCAGAACCTTTTGGGTAAACGTGTTGACTATTCGGCACGTTCGGTAATCGTTGTTGGTCCTAAACTAAGGATTCACGAATGCGGTATTCCAAAAGATATGGCAGCAGAACTTTACAAACCTTTCGTAATCCGTAAGTTGATTGAAAGAGGAATTGTAAAAACTGTAAAATCGGCAAAGAAAATCGTTGACAGAAAAGATCCTGTAGTTTGGGAAATTCTTGAAAACGTGCTGAAAGGACACCCTGTAATGTTGAACAGGGCACCTACTCTGCACCGTCTGTCAATTCAGGCATTCCAGCCTGTTCTTATTGAAGGTAAAGCAATTCAGCTGCACCCGTTGGTATGTACCGGTTTTAACGCCGACTTCGACGGTGACCAGATGGCGGTTCACTTACCATTAGGTAATGCTGCAATTTTGGAAGCTCAGTTGTTAATGCTTGCTTCGCACAACCTGTTGAACCCTGCTAACGGTGCGCCTATTCAGGTGCCATCGCAGGATATGGTTTTGGGTCTGTACTACATGACCAAACCACGTAAAGGTTGTCGTGGCGAAGGAATGACTTTCTATTCAGCAGAAGAAGTAACTATTGCATACGAAGAGAAAGCAATCGACCTTCACGCTATTATTAAAGTTAAAGTTGAAGATATCGATGAGAATGGAGAATACTTCAATCATATCATCGAAACAACTGTAGGTCGTGTTCTTTTCAACGAATATGTACCACGTCAGGCAGGTTACGTAAACCAGATTTTGACTAAAAAATCGTTGCGTAGCATTATTACCGACGTATTTAATAAGAGTGGTAACGCAATTACTGTTAAATTCCTTGATGATATTAAGAACCTGGGTTACACAATGGCATACCGTGGTGGTCTGTCGTTCAACTTAGGCGACGTTATCATTCCTGAGGACAAAACCGAAATTGTTGCTAACGGTTACCAGGAAGTTGAAGAGGTAATCAACAACTATAACATGGGTTTCATTACCAATAACGAACGTTACAACCAGGTTATTGATATTTGGACACATGCGAATGCGAAACTTACCAACTCGGTAATGAAGACCATTAGTACCGACCGCCAGGGATTCAACTCAATTTATATGATGCTTGACTCAGGTGCGAGGGGTTCTAAAGAGCAGATTCGCCAGTTGTGCGGAATGAGGGGTTTGATGGCAAAACCACAAAAATCTGGTTCTACAGGTTCTCAGATTATTGAAAACCCGATTTTGGCAAACTTTAAAGAAGGTCTTTCGGTACTTGAGTACTTTATTTCTACTCACGGTGCTCGTAAAGGTTTGGCGGATACCGCACTTAAAACAGCTGATGCGGGTTACTTAACACGTCGTTTGGTAGACGTTGCTCAGGATGTTATCATCTCGGAAGACGACTGTGGAACTTTACGTGGTTTGGTAGCCAGCGATGTTAAAAATAACGAAGAGGTTGTAGCATCATTATTCGAAAGAATCATTGGTCGTACAACAGTTCACGATATTTACCACCCGTTAAATGGTGAATTGATCATCAAATCGGGTGATGAAATTACTGAAGAGATTGCTAAAGTAATCGAAGACTCGCCAATTGAAACTGTCGAAATTCGTTCGGTATTAACCTGTGAATCAAAAGTTGGTGTTTGTGCCAAGTGTTACGGACGTAACCTGGCTACCGGCAAAAAAGTTCAGAAAGGTGAAGCTACCGGAGTTATTGCAGCACAATCGATCGGTGAGCCGGGGACACAGCTTACACTTCGTACCTTCCACGTAGGGGGTATCGCGGGTAACATCTCAGCACAATCAACAGTTGAATCAAGATACGATGGATACTGTGAGATTGAAGAGCTTCGTTCGGTACCGTACAAAGATGACGAAGGAAATGACGTTGAGATTGTAGTAAGTCGTTTGGCCGAATTAAAGATTATCGATAAAAACACCAATATTCCACTTTCTACCCACCCACTTCCATACGGTTGTAAGCTGTATGTGAAAAACGGTCAGGAAATCCGTAAAGGAACTATGATCTGTGATTGGGACCCATTTAACGGTGTAATTATTACCGAGTTCGATGGTAAAGTAGAGTTCGAGAACCTGATCGAAGGTATTACTTTCCGCCAGGAATCGGATGAGCAAACAGGTTATAGCGAGCGTGTAATTATCGAAACAAAAGATAAGACCAAAAACCCAACGTTGAAGATTATGGACGATGCCGGTGAAATGATCCGCTCGTACAACCTTCCGGTTGGAGGTCACATCTCTGTTGATAACGGACAAGAGGTTAAAGCAGGTAAGATTTTGGTTAAGATTCCTCGTGCTGCCGGTAAAGCAGGCGATATCACAGGGGGTCTGCCACGTGTTACCGAGTTATTCGAGGCACGTAACCCATCTAACCCTGCGGTTGTTTCTGAGGTTGACGGTGAAGTTTCATTAGGTAAGATCAAACGTGGTAACCGCGAGATCATTGTAACCACTAAAAACGGCGATGTGAAGAAGTATCTTGTACCGCTGTCGAAACAGATCCTTGTTCAGGAGAATGACTACATCAGAGCAGGTATACCTTTATCTGACGGAGCAACAACTCCTTCTGATATTCTTGCAATTAAAGGGCCGACTGCTGTTCAGGAATACATTTTGAACGAAGTACAGGATGTGTACCGTATGCAGGGGGTAAAAATTAACGATAAACACTTTGAGATTATCATCCGTCAGATGATGCGTAAAGTAGAAATCGTTGATCCGGGTGATACTCGTTTCCTTGAAAAGCAAGTGGTTGACAAAAACGAATTCATGTCAGAAAACGACTGGATCTACAACAAAAAAGTTGTAGTTGATCCGGGAGATGCTGAAGGGCTTAAAGCCGGACAGATTGTTTCTTCACGTCGTTTGAGAGACGAGAACTCGCAACTCCGAAGAAAAGATAAAAAACTGGTAGAGTCGAGGGATGCAATTCCTGCAACATCAAGCCAGATTCTTCAGGGTATTACAAAAGCAGCGTTACAAACACGCAGCTGGTTGTCTGCCGCATCGTTCCAGGAAACTACAAAAGTTCTTAACGAAGCCGCTATCAACGGTAAGATGGATTACCTTGACGGACTGAAAGAGAACGTAATTTGTGGTCACCTGATACCGGCAGGTACCGGATTGAAAGAATACAAAAACCTTGTTGTTGGTTCTAAATCAGAATACGACAGGTTGGTTGATATGAGACATGATTAATAGCTAAAAAGGATTACCATGGAAGATAAAAAGCATAAATCGCAACAAATAAACATTGAATTGAACGAAGAAGTAGCTCAGGGAACCTATTCGAACCTTGCTGTTATTACTCACTCAACTTCTGAATTTGTAGTTGATTTTGTACGGATTATGCCAGGTATTCCAAAAGCGAATGTAAAGTCTCGTATTATTCTTACACCGGAACATGCCAAACGTTTATTAATGGCTTTGCAGGACAATATTGCAAAATTTGAAGCTCAGCATGGCCCCATTAAAAACGTTACGCCGGGTTCCGATCCGAATTTGCCACCGATGAATTTTGGTGGACCTACAGCTCAGGCTTAGTAATTTACAAGCATAATATTTAAAGAGGAATCATTAGTGGTTCCTCTTTTTTTGTATTATAACTGGTTAATGTCGATGAAATAAATTCGGGCTTGGGCGACATTCTTGAAACTCATCAGAAAAACAAATTGAGGTTTGCCTGGGCATAAAAAAACCGGCCCGTAATTAACGAACCGGTTCTCTGAATTAATTTGGTTAGATTTGGTTTGAAATCCGCCGATGAAGGTAATAAAATTATCCAAATGCAACAATCCGTAAATTATACAATTTGGTATGAACGATGTTGTTGTTCCTTAATCATTTGAAAACGGCGTTTTGTGCTTAACTTGAAGCTCTCAATGTTTGACTTAAAGTTTCTTCTGGATGAAAAGTAACAAAACACCGGAAGAAAATGGAGGTTTATTCAAATCACATAGCGAGACCTTTTCTACTAAAAATGGCTGGTTGAAACGCCTGAAAACAGTCATAATTCGCCTATTTTTAATTAAAATGGTTTTAAATTAAATGTCACTTTCCCTCCTCAGAATTTTGGAATATTAAAGGCGATTGTTTTAAAGCATTGTCAGTATTGCGTTTGGACGGGTGTGTAAGTGCTGAATGCCTTGACAGCTCTGCTATTTAACAAACATTAAAGGTCTGTGAGTCCTAATCTCTTTGGTTAGTTTTGTACCGATTTTTATATTTGTTAGCTTTCAAATTGAAGGAGTGGTTAAATTGCTCCGGCAATAGATCGAAAAAATAAAGAAATTATATATCAATCAATAAAAAATCTTACTGAATGAAGGCTTATAACATTATTGTTTTGGCGAAGCAGGTTCCCGACACACGAAATGTGGGGAAAGATGCGATGAAGGCTGACGGGACGATAAACAGGGCTGTGCTTCCTGCCATCTTTAATCCCGAGGATTTGAACGCCCTCGAACAAGCACTACGCATTAAAGATCAATTTCCTGAATCAAAAATCAATATTCTAACCATGGGGCCGGGTAGGGCTGCCGACATTATTCGCGAAGGTTTATATCGCGGTGCCGACGGTGGTATTCTGCTAACCGACCGTGCTTTTGCCGGTTCGGATACTTTGGCAACATCGTATGCCATTGGACAGGCGTTGAAAAAAATGGGTAAAATTGATATGATCATCGCAGGTCGTCAGGCTATCGATGGTGATACTGCCCAGGTTGGCCCTCAGGTGGCCGAAAAGCTCGGTATGTTGCAAATAACATACGTTGAAGAGGTGCTGGAGGTAACAGACAAAACGGTTACCGTAAAACGCCGTTTAGAGAATGGTGTGGAAACAGCAAAATGTCCGATGCCTTTGGTGATGACAGTTAACGGATCAGCTCCTGATTGCCGCGCACGTAATGCCAAACGAATCATGAAATTCAAAAAGGCACGTACAGTTACCGAACTTCAAAAGGAAAATGAAGACTATACTGCATTGTACAACGAACACCCCGACCTGATGATTCAGGAATGGACCGTTAACGACATTGAAACCGATGCATCGCAGCTTGGTCTTACCGGCTCGCCAACCAAAGTTAAAACGGTTGAGAATGTTGTTCTTCAGGCTAAAGATTCGAAAATAATTTCGGCAGCCGACGACGAAATTGAAGCCATGATGGTTGAGTTAATTAAGAGTCACACAATCGGCTAAGGCCATTAAATGAATAGTTAAAAATTTGAAGAAATGAGCAGCGTATTTGTTTATTGCGAAATTGAAGATGGCCAGGTAGCTGATGTTAGTCAGGAACTGCTAACCAAGGGACGTACCCTGGCAAATGAATTAAAATGTAAACTGGAAGCCATTGCTATCGGGAGCAAACTCGATAAAGTTGGCGATCAGATAATTCCTTACGGTGTAGATACACTTTACATTGCAGACGATGAGCGTTTGTTCCCCTACCAGACTTTGCCGCACACATCAATTGTGGTGAACCTGTTTAAAGAGCAAAAGCCTCAGATCGCTTTGATGGGAGCTTCGTCGATTGGTCGTGATTTAGGACCACGCGTTTCGTCGGCATTGCACAGTGGTTTAACTGCCGACTGTACCAGCCTTGTAATTGGCGATCATTACGATAAAAAACAAGACAAGAATTACGAAAACCTTCTTTACCAGATTCGTCCGGCATTTGGAGGAAACATCATTGCAACCATTATCAACCCCGATTGCCGTCCGCAAATGGCAACCGTGCGCGAGGGTGTAATGAAAAAAGAAATTCTTGATCCGAAATACAAAGGAAAAGTTGTAAAACTTGATGTAGCTAAATATGTAAGCGACGAAGATTTCGTAGTTGAGATTATCGAGCGCCACATGGAAAAAAGCAAGGTGAACGTTAAAGGTGCACCTATTGTTGTTGCCGGTGGTTACGGTGTAGGATCGAAAGAGAACTTCAAGTTGTTATACGATTTGGCAGAAGTGCTGGGTGGCGAAGTTGGTGCTTCGCGTGCTGCGGTCGACTCTGGTTTGGCAGGTCACGAGCGTCAGATTGGGCAAACAGGTATTACCGTTCGTCCGAAACTGTACATAGCCTGCGGTATCTCGGGGCAAATTCAGCACCGTGCCGGAATGGAAGAATCGGCACAGATCATTGCGATCAATACCGATCCTGAAGCTCCGATTAATTCAATAGCCGACTATGTAATTACCGGAGATGTGGCAGAGGTCATTCCTAAAATGATCAAGTATTATAAAAAGAACAGCAAATAGTCACGACTTAAAATTGAAAAAATGGCAAATTATTATACAGATAACAGCGAGTTAAAATTTCACCTGAATCACCCTTTAATGAAAGAGATCGTTCGTTTGAAAGAACGTGAATATACTTTCAAGGATGAATTTGATTTTGCTCCACTGGATTACGAAGATGCAATTGACAGTTACGATCGTGTGCTGGAGGTTGTTGGCGAAATTTGCGGAAACATTGTTTCTGAAAATGCAGAAAGTATTGATGCTGAAGGGCCGGAAGTAATCGACGGACACGTAAAATATGCCCGCGGAACCGAGGAGAACATTAAAGCATTAAACCAGGCCGGTTTGATGGGAATGTCGTTGCCTTACAAATACGAAGGTTTGAACTTCCCGATTGTGCCTTATATTATGGCTGCCGATATTGTATCGCGCGCCGATGCCGGTTTTGTAAACATTTGGGGTTTGCAGGATTGTGCCGAAACCATTAACGAATTTGCTTCGGAAGAGCAAAAAGAAAAATATCTTCCACGTGTTTGCAATGGCGACACTATGGCAATGGACCTAACCGAGCCGGATGCAGGTTCCGACCTTCAGGCGGTGCAGTTAAAAGCTACCTGGAACGAGGAGAAACAAGTTTGGTTGCTGAATGGTGTGAAACGTTTCATCACCAACGGCGACGGCGATATTTCGCTTGTTTTGGCCCGCTCGGAAGCCGGAACATCTGACGGTCGTGGTTTGTCGATGTATATTTACGACAAACAATCGGGCGGAGTAACCGTCCGTCGTATCGAGCACAAAATGGGTATTATTGGTTCGCCAACCTGCGAGCTGGTATTCAAAGATGCTCCGGCCGAATTGGTTGGATCGCGTAAAATGGGACTAATTAAATACGTTATGGCATTGATGAACGGTGCCCGTTTGGGTATTGCAGCGCAGTCGGTAGGTGTTTGCGAAGCAGCTTACCGCGAAGCTTTGGAATACGCCAAAGAACGTATGCAGTTCGGTAAAGCGATCATCAAATTCCCGGCTGTTTACGAAATGCTTTCGCTGATGAAAGCCAAACTGGATGCATCGCGTACTTTACTTTACGAAACTTCGCGTTTTGTTGATATGTACAAAACTTACATGCACATTGCCGAAGAGCGTAAACTGGAGAAAGAAGAGCGCGACGAAATGAAAAAATACCAGCGTTTGGCCGATATCTTTACTCCGCTTGTAAAAGGTATGGCGAGCGAATACAGTAACCAGCTGGCTTACGATGCAGTTCAGATCCATGGTGGATCGGGTTTTATGAAAGACTACCCGGTTGAACGGATTTACCGCGATGCGCGTATTACTTCAATTTACGAAGGAACTACACAGCTGCAGGTTGTGGCTGCCATCCGTGGTGTAACTACCGGCGGTTACCTGAACCAGATTCGTGCATACGAAGCTGAAAAAGTTTCGCCAACATTAGAGCACCTGAAACGTACGCTTATTATTCTTACTGCCGATTACGAAGAAGCGGTTAAGAAAGTGACAGCTGCCGGCGACAACGAGTTTGTTGATTTCCACGCACGTCGTTTGGTTGAAATGGCAGGCCACATTATTATGAGCTACCTGTTGTTGCTGGATACCAACCGCGAGGCTTCATTCCTGAAATCGACGAAAAACTATATCGCCTTTGCAAAAGCTCAGGTGAAAGCACACGCCGAGTTTATCCGTGCGTCGGAATTAAGCGACGTAGGTGATTACAAATTTGAAATGTAATAAAAGCTTCGAGCCGTAAGCTCATCGCTTTTAGCAAAATAGTAAAGCCACTTTCTGTCAGTTGACAGAGGGTGGCTTTTTGTTTTGGGAGTCTCCATCTTTTTATGAGTATTGCAGTATGAATTTCGTCCGGAAGAACCACTTGGCTTCGATCGGCTTACTTCGCCGGACGATTTCTCTTCGGTTGTTTAACCCCGGCGCTATGCACCGGGTTATTCACATTCGCCGCTTTCAGCGCCACAAAGCTTATTAAAACGATAGCACAAGGAATTGGTCTTTACCTATAAATCGTTTCAACATCCCGAAGGGATGAAATATTAATAACCGCGGGTGAAACCCGGGGTAGATGTGAAGATATATCAAAGGCGCAACCGGTAAGTTCTTTGAAATGCAATGATGGCTTGCGCCGTAATTCTCTGACGTCGGTGAAATAATCCCCACCAGATATTTCATGTGATCCAGTTTTCCCTTTGTAAGGGAACCTTGCCTACTGGAAGGCAGTAATGTCGACAGACAAAAGGGTAGGGCCACTTTCAAACCCTGTTTGTTTTGGGAGTACTCCCAAAGCAAGAAACATGCGTTGGTGGAGCTTTGGGAGTACTCCCAAAAGAGCCGCAAAACAAAAGTCGAACAAGCCACATTCGTTATTTGTTAAAGAAGACAAGCGTAACGACCTAAGGATATACGCGTTATAAAACAAATAATTCAATGCCGGGAAAAATGAGAATTCAACAAACTATAATTGCGCTGTTTGTTACTTCTTTGTTTTTATTTCTGCCGCAACACAGGGGCGTTCTGGCATCTTCAACCTTTAAATTGCAAAAAGGGAAAACCCTGATTTACGGGCACAACCTCAACGAAGGCGATATCGGTGTGCCGGGTCTGGTGTTCATTAACAAACGCGGAATGTTTAAAACAGGCCGAACATGGAGCGAGATCATTACACGAGGGCGGATAAATCCTTCTTCGCACACCTGGATTTCGCGCTACGGATCGGTTACTTTCAATAATTTCGGGAAAGATTTCCCCGATGGCGGAATGAACGAAGCGGGTTTGTTTATTTGGGAGATGAACGAAGAGGCCGATTATCCGAAAAACGATAGCCTGCCCAAACTGAACCAAATGAACTGGATGCAGTATATTCTCGATAACTATTCAACTACTGAAGAGGCTATTCGTTGTGCCTCGGAATTTGAGATCGATGGCTGGGCCTGTCATTTTTTTGTTGGCGATGCCGAGGGAAATACGGCAGCAATTGCCTTTATAAATGGCGAAGTGGTAGTGCACACCGGAGATGAAATGCCTGTTCCGGCACTTTTTAATTCTCCGTATGATCGTGAGCTGGAGTTGTCTAAATATTTCCGTGGTTTTGGTGGCGAATACCAGCCCGACGAAACGGATCCGAATGTGCCCCGTTTTGTGCGTACAGCGGTGATGATCGATAACTACCAAAAAGAAGATGACCCCATTGACTATGGTTTTTACATGCTTAAAACCTTGCGGGTTTTCAACGATCCTGAGTGGTCGATCCTGTTCGATGCCCAAAATCGAACGGTTCATTTTCGCACCCGTATCAATCCCGAAAGAAAGACCCTGGTAATGGATGAAATTGATTTTAGTAATAACGAACCGGCGCTGGTATTGAATATGGCCACCGCTTTTAGTGGCAATATTCTGTCGGTGTTTAAGCCCTATTCCAAAAGCATCATGCAGCATTTTATCCGGTTTGAGTTATTGCCCGTACTGCCCAAGGATTTTTATACCCATGGCGACTTATCCGCCAGGCAGTTTACTGATCGGATTGTTAATCATACCGATTCTTACACCGACAGTACGAATCACTTTTTTAAGGGCACCTGGGAAAGCAGTCGAACAGAAGATGAAGATGAACCGCACTTTTTAATAAACTTTGACGTGGAAGGCAATGCCGTTACCGCTGTTATTTCCCCGGATTCCGGGGATGCGCCATATAATGTCGATAATCTCAGAATGTCAGGACATCAATTCTGTTTTACCTTTCAAACAAAATCGGGTAAAATACTGGAAGTTAAAGGCACTATTCGCGATAATGAAATGCTTGTTAATCTTCAGGGAATTGAAGATTCCTACGGAGATTACACCTTAAAAAGAACGCATTGACACATTGTAGGATAATATTTTCCTTATTCTTTGCGATTATATTACATACGTTCGAAATTGTTTTGCGGCAAAATATTGCATTAGGCAATTGTTTTTCAATGTGTTGTAAAAGTTGTATATTTAGGTGATTGTGATACGTTCGAAAACCAAAATGAATTGAGCCTTATGCCTGAGCTTTTCATTACTAAAGCCAAACAATTTATCCTCGATAACCTCGAGAATGATAAATTTGGTGTTAGTGAACTGGCTGCCGAAATGGGATTGAGCCGTTCGCAATTTCTTCGCAAAATAAAGTCCGAAACTGGAAAATCTGCCAACAAGTTTATTCGCGACATCCGATTGGAAGAATCCATTTCGCTTATCGAAAAAGACGATCATACAGCCTCCGAGATTGCCTATAAAGTGGGCTTTAGCAGTCCGTCGTATTTCAATAAATGTTTTCACGATAAATACGGATGTACACCGGGCGAATATAAAAAGCAGGCCGGGGAGGAAGGATTTTCGGCGATTGAAACAAAAGCAGCTTCAACACCAAATAACCGGATGAAGGTGGCCGGAATGTTTCTGCTATTTATAATTGTAACGGTTGGGTTTGGTTATTGGGGTGCCAAACTGGCAAAACCCGGTGAAGCCGAAACGGAAGAAATCGCGATAGCTGTTTTGCCGTTTCTCGATCTTTCGGAGATGAATAACCGGTCGCACCTGGCGTTGGGGTTGACCGATAATCTGATCACCGAACTGTCGAAAATGAAAGGATTTCGGGTAACCTCACGTGGTTCGGCAATGATTTTTCGCGACTCGGTACGCATTTATTCCGAGATTGCAGAGTACCTCGGCGCCGACCTGTTGTTGGAAGGCAGTGTGTTAACCGAAGACGACAGTATGCTGGTGAATGTGCAGCTGATAAATCCTTTTCCGCAGGAAGACCACATTTGGGCCAATCAATATTATCAACGAACAACAAAAATATTACAGGTAGTTAGCGACCTGAGTTATAATATCGCCACTGAAATTCTGCATGCCACTCAGCCGGCAGCGCCACAAGAATTGCCGGCAGTTGATGGGCAAGCCCACGAGTTGTACCAAAAAGGAAGAATGTTGTGGTTAACGCAGGATATCAGGAAAGATAAAATGAAAGATGCTGTTGAGTACCTGACAGCATCGGTAACGATCGATCCGGATTTTGCTCCGGCCTATTTAACGCTGGCTGAATGTTACATGGCGCTCGACCGGCTGGTGTATGACCATGCAGAAGAGCAGGTTTACCGCACCAATGCAAGGGCTGCCGTTGATAAAGCCCTGGAATTGGATGCAACGCTTGCCGATGCCTACACAACAAAAGCCAACCTGGTTGGAAAACTCGACTGGGATTGGGAACAAATGAAACAACTCGCTGAAAGGGCGCTGGAATTGCAACCCAGTAACTCGGATGCACACCTTGTTCTCTCGAACTATTTTACGGTGAAGGGCGACTATAAGAATGCGATAAGCGAGGCACTGACTGCAAAGTTGCTGGACCCGCTGAATCCGCGAACGCTGAGTTTTTTGGCCGAACGCTATTACATTGTGGGCGAATATGAAAAGTCGATTGCTACCTACAACGAGGTGCTTGAGTTGTTTCCCACCTTTGGTTTTGCCATGCATAGTTTGGGTTATGTATATCTGCAACAAGGTTTCCCTGAAAAATCGATTGAAATATGGACCGAACTGCAAGACCTGATGCGAAATGAGGCAGTTGCCGAGTATTACAGAACCGGCCCTTCGTTTGAAGACTGCATAAGGTTTTATATGAAAGGGGCATTAACCGGACAGGATAAATACTGTTGTAACCAGTCGGTGGTATCGGGTTTATTTATGATGGTTAATGATATTGAAGGCACCATCGATTACCTTAAAGTTGCCTACGAAGTGCGGAATGAAGACCTGCCTTTTGTTTTGTCGTATCCGCTTTATTATCCGCTGCATAATCATCCCGAATTTCAGGAATTGGTGAATGATGTTGGTGTTGTTTTTCCGCAAACCAACCCGCTTTAATTTATTTCCAAAATTATCAAACTACCATAAGGTTTCCTTGGCATGCTGCAAAATTGCAAAGGGTGCGCCAATTTTTAAAGTTTATGCTTCATGGCTGATAAGTTGTAAAAGCCTTTTCACAGGAACTTTGTAGCATAAACTTTAAAACTAATTGTCATGAAAAATCTCAAAATTATCTTAATCATTTTTAGTTTGTGTTTCCTTACATATACAGCAGGAGCACAGAGCGAAAAATCGCAGGCTAAATCAGAAAGAATCGAAGAAGAAGTACACATACAATGCTTATGTGCCGGAGAATTACTTGTAGGTACTGTAACATGGAACCATGTTGTAAATAAGAATAGTGAGCACTGGAACGTGCAGTTTGGTGAAATGACCGGACAAACTTCTCATGAAAAATACCGGTTTGTATATGTTGAAAGTATTGGCAAGCTGGTCATTTTCAGAGTAATTGGAGAAAAGGGTTTGGTTACTTACATGCAATGGAATGCAGCTACCGGAGAATATACTTTTTACTGTACCTCATGGTAGAGATAGTTGATACATAATTCTATAAAAAAGCAATCATGAAAAAATTAATTCTAATACTTGCAATAGCACTGGTTTTTGCCGGGTGCGAAAAGGACTTTGTTGACGAGCCAACTGGCAACATGGAACTAAAAAGTGGAAATTCTGATAAAGTAACCGGAGTTGATGAGTACGGCTATAACTGGAACGCACATCATTTTAATGGAAGTTTTTATAATGCTATTGTTGGCGACAATTTGTATGCATTTGCTCCATGGTCGCATACAACACCTTACATGGGCGTAGATGAAGAGATTACTCCGGCCGATCCCGGTGACCTTATGTATGATTTGTGGAGTATTGCCTGGTATTTAAGAGACGTTAATTTACTTATGCGCTGGAATGAGGCATTAATTTCAAAAGAAGGTGTTTATCCTGGCAGCCTCGACGAATGGATTGGTTCGGATGCATGGATTACCTTTCAATTTAGTGGGGTAGATGAGAATGGTAAGCAGTGGTCGCAATTCCAGAAAATGGTTGCAGCAAATCACGATGATCAGCTAAAAACAGAAGGAGAGTGGTATCCGGTAGGTGTGTGGTATAACAATAACGATGAAGAGATAGGTATTTTTAACGACTGGACCCAACTAATTTTGGTTCAGTGTGTGAAAACCGGGGAACCGCCATTTCCTTTTTCAACCATACCGGCGTATAAGAATACTGCACGATTGGGATTCGGAATTACAAAGAAATAAGAACTAAAATTATTCAACAGTATAACTTTTACTAATGGATTACGTATTCCTCCATGTTTATAAAAAATCGCAACATGAGACTCGTCCTGTAGCGCGCAGGGCGGGTTTCTTCGTTCCAATTTCACATTAAAACCAGACTTATGAAAATTCTGACTATCATTTTTGCGGTATTATTATCCGCCTCAACACTTTGTGCACAGGAATCATTTACAGTTCCTCAACTTACTCCGGAGCAGGAAACGGAAGTGCTTTACAATCATGTTTATGCGTATTTTGCTGCGGGGCTTAGCATGGCAAAAGAAAAAGGCGTTTCACCTGAAGCGTATGGAGAATATATTGGCGAGCAGTTTAAGGTGTTTTGGGATCCGGAATCAGGTTTTCCGTTTTTCGTTAACCAGATCATGTTTATTTTGCAGGGAGTAAATCCGTATAGCGAAATGAAAATTGTTGAGCAAAACGAAAAGATGATTCGCTTTACAATGAGTAATATGAATAAGCTTTTTATACAGGGACCGGCTTACGGAATTTCGTATAACGAGTTTCTGGCCTGCTCCGACGGACTGTTAAAAACGGTTGCCAACCACATGAAAACCAATTTCTCGTACAAGGATACCGATGGTTTATACGAGGTTACGCTCACCGCGAAATAAAGCTAAACGTAAATCATCTTTTTGGTCATTCCTCCGTCAATTACAAAATTCTGTCCGGTAATAAAGTCGTTCTCCTTTTTTAGCAGGAAAAGAACCATGGCGGCAATGTCTTCTGCTTTGCCAACGCGCCCAGCCGGATGTTGCGCGTGGTCTTCTTTTGTTAGTTTTTCCTGATGGGCAAGGGAGCGCTTTTTTGTTGCCGATACATCAATCCAACCGGGACTAATGGCATTAACTTTTATTTGCGGGCCAAGACTAGCCGCCAGTGCGTGTGTAAGTGCAAGGATGCCTCCTTTGCTTGCCGAGTAAGCTTCTGTGTCAGGCTCCGATTGTAAAGCGCGGGTGGATGCCATATTAATAATCCTTCCTCCGTATGGTTTCATAAACGGCGCTACGTACTTCGAGCACAAAAAAGCGCCGGAAAGATTGGTTCCAATTACTTTGTTCCACTCCCCGAAAGAAAGTTTCTCCAATGGTTTGTCGATACTAATTGCCGCATTGTTTACCAGTGCATAAATGTTTCCGTGCTGTTTCGCCGATTCTTCTACCGCCGTCTCAACCGATTTCTCATCGGATACATCTACCTGATAAACCTGAACTGTTTCATCGGTAAATTCCTCTTGAAACTCCGCAATTGCTTCTTCGTTAATCTCAAAAACCGATACTGCATAATTGTTGTTCAGTAAATCAACAACCAGGTGTTTGCCAATTCCCTGGGTGCCTCCGGTTACTATTACATGTCTTTTCATACTACAAATCTTCTTCAATAAAATTAATCAAATTTCAATTGTATCATTTCTGTGGATGGGGCAAAAATGAATGTCGCCACAAACTTCCTTTTAGCAAAACTTATCGAAAGCAGAAAACACTACATTTTTGTAGGATCGTCACATTTTTCTTACAAAAAAGAAATGTTGAGCTGTAGTTCAGTTTTTCAAATCGCTGGTTTCCAGCAATCTGATTTTTTTGGTATTTCATTTGCCCGGTTCATACCAAACAATTTAAATGTGCAGGATATGAGAGTGCTATTACCCGTTGCCGGAAAAGAAACAGGAAGAGAGAAAATCGCACGAGGTTTTCATAATGCTAAATTGGTGTGTATCTACGATTCGGAGTCGAAAGCTTTTGAGTGGAAAGAGACTTCAGAGATCAGCCCCAACCCGGGCGATCTGACCCACGAGTTAAAACGTTTGCAAATAAATACCATTATCAGCGGCTATATTCCGCCCATGGTTTTGCAAATTTTTACCCGAAACGGTTTTTCAGTATTAAAAGCACGCGGCCGAAATGTACACGAAAACATCAGCTTTTTTACCCAAAACCAATTGGAATCGTTTACCTCGCAGGCAGCACGCGAATTGTGGGGCTGTGAGAGTGGATGTAATTCATGCAGTTCAACATCGTGTAAAAATTAGTGGCTTATGGCAATCGATAAAGCAATAACATTTGTAAAACGGGCAACTTCCGAAAGCGATTTTCGGAAAGCTTGTTACCGGGCCCCGTCGAGAGAGAGCCTGCTGGAAGAAAAAGGTTTTACTGAGGTAGAGTTCGACGATGCTATAAATATGCAGCTGGTAAAATGCCAGACCTACGAGCAGGCCGAAGTGTATCAGCAGATACGCATGTGGTTTTTATCCCTATAATTATTTAATGAACCCGAATAAAGGAGCAGCTGTATTCGGACAAAAAATTTATACTATGAATTACAGAGACCTGGAAGCCGTTAGGCAAATTGTAAACGAAGCAACCGGATTAGATATTAGCTATGCCTACGAAGATCTTGTTTTTCCGGAGCATGGCGCATTTATTATACAGTTTAACGAAGAAAGTACCGATAAACTACATTGTTACTTTCATGAAGATTGTATTGCAAAAGATGCTGCAACGATTTTTGCCAACCTAAAAAACGAGACCGAAAAACGTAAATGCGAACTTCTGCGCGAGGGAGCCTACAATTTTGAGCAGGTTGGAGACAACATTCAAATTCGATTTTTATAGCTGCAAATCAACCAATTCTACATGGTTAGTCAATAATATATCGGGCTAAAACGACGTAATTTTCTTACATATTCGAAAATATTGCTACTTGCCGGCAATTGAATTGTCATAAATGTTGCCGATTTGTTAACAGTTTGATTAATACAGGGGTGTTTGTTAAAACTTTTTATCTGTGATCCCTGTTAGGGTGTGTTGTGGAAATATATACTTTTTTTAATCGCTATGCTGTCATTTTTTAGGGGGTAAACGAAAAAAGAAATAAAACATGAAGAACATGCCTTGTCGAGAAGGGGGTGATTGTATAATATAAGATTATTAAAATGTTTTATTAATTGCTATTAAAGTCCTAAAAAGATAGCTAAATGTTAATTTAAGTAGAAATTTGTCAATAATAATTTTGCAGTATTGACAAAGTGATTATTTTTGACACAAAATATTTGACAGCTAAGAAAATTTACGAATATGTGTGGAATTGTTGGAGCATTTGATTTAAAAGTTAAAGCTGAGGATCTCCGCCCTCAGGTGCTGATGATGAGTAAAAAAGTTCGTCACCGCGGACCGGACTGGTCGGGTATTTATTGTGGCGAAAAAGCGATAATAGCTCACGAGCGTCTTTCAATTGTTGACCCGGAGTCGGGTGGACAACCTTTATATAGTAAAGATGGAAATCTTATTTTGGGTGTTAACGGCGAAATTTATAATCACCGTGAAATTCGTAAGCGTTACGAAGGGAAATACGAATTTTTAACCAAGTCGGACTGTGAGGTAATTTTAGCCCTCTATAACGACAAAAAGGAAAAATTCCTGGATGAGATGAACGGTATTTTTGCTTTTGCCCTTTATGATGAGGTAAACGATTCCTATCTGATTGGTCGCGACCATATCGGTATTATTCCGTTGTACCAGGGATGGGACAAGTGGGGGAACTACTATGTAGCATCCGAATTAAAATCGTTGGAAGGATTTTGTACCAAGATAGAGGAATTTCCTCCGGGACATTATTTATACAGCAAAGATGGCGAACTTAAAAAATGGTATGTTCGCGAGTGGGAGGAATTTGACAATGTTAAAGATAATCCGGCAAGTGTTGAAGAGTTGTCGCAAGCTCTGGAAGATGCTGTACAGCGTCAGTTAATGTCGGATGTGCCATACGGAGTACTGCTTTCGGGTGGTTTAGACTCATCGATAACTTCGGCCCTGGCTAAAAAATTCTCATCAAAACGTATTGAAGATGGTGGCGAAAAAGACGCCTGGTGGCCACAATTACACTCGTTTGTAATTGGTTTGGATGGCTCGCCCGATTTGGCTGCTGCACGTAAAGTTGCCGATCATATCGGAACGGTTCACCACGAAATTAATTATACCATCCAGGAAGGTTTGGATGCTATCCGTGATGTAATTTACCATATCGAAACATACGATGTAACTACCGTTCGTGCATCAACACCCATGTACATGCTGTCGCGTGTTATAAAATCGATGGGTATTAAAATGGTGCTAACCGGCGAGGGTGCAGATGAAATTTTTGGAGGATACCTGTATTTCCACAAAGCACCAAATGCCGAAGAATTCCACAAAGAAAGTGTGCGAAAAGTGAGCCGACTGAATATGTACGACTGTCTGCGTGCCAATAAATCGTTGGCTGCATGGGGCGTTGAAGGTCGTGTGCCATTCCTTGATAAAGAATTTGTTGACGTGGCAATGCGTTTTAACCCGGAGGCCAAAATGGCCAAAGACGGTAAAATGGAAAAACATTGTCTGCGTGAAGGATTTGCCAAATACCTGCCCGAAGAAGTGGCATGGCGCCAGAAAGAGCAATTCTCTGACGGTGTTGGCTATGGTTGGATTGACACGCTGAAACAAATTGCAGAAGACAAGGTGAGCGACGAAATGATGGAAAATGCAAAATATCGTTTCCCGGTAAACCCACCACGAAACAAAGAAGAATATGTGTACCGCGAAATTTACAGCGAACACTTCCCGTCGGATGCGGCTGCAGCTTGTGTGCCGTCTGAAGCTTCAATTGCATGTAGTACGGCTGCTGCTCTTGAGTGGGATGCTTCGTTCCAGGGAAATGCCGACCCATCAGGTCGTGCGGTTAACACGGTTCATGCACAAGGAGCGACATTTAGGGACATTAAGAAGAAATAATTTTAATTTATTATCAATCAACTCAGGGAGCCATTCGTTTTATACGGATGGCTTTTTTGTTGAAAGTCACTTTGGTAAAAACAAAAAAGTTCACGCAGAGATCACTAAGTTTTTGCAAAGCACGCAAAACAGATTCTATGTCTTTGCGAATTTTGCGCTTCTTCTTTTCTTTGCGTGAATCAATATTGATATCCTTTCAACCCTGTTGGTGATCCCGGGAATCATGACTGTTTTTTCTGAAAGTCGATAAAGGAAAAGACAGCTGTTTTTCGTCCGGGACAAGAAACAAGCATTGATAAGCTTTCTTCGCCGGACGAATATCCTTCGGCCATTTCATCCCGGCGCTACGCACCGGGCAATTGCCTTCGCCCCTTTGGGGCTATCTATGAGAGCGCTGAAAGTGCGTTTTATTTTAGCCCGGGGCAGAGTAATTCAAAGAATTACATCGCCCCGGTTAAGGAAGTAGAATCTGAATCGTCCGGCGAAGAAAATTGGATGGAGGCAGTTCGTTGTCCCGGACGAAATTTTAGGATTGTTGTTTTGTGTACAAACCGTGAAAAAATGATTAGAATGGACATTTTCCACACAAAATATAAATCTGAACCATCAGGATTGTTGTTTTACGGACAAAACGCGAAAAAAAATCATCAGGATGGACATTTTGCACACAAAATATGAATCTGAACCGCCAGGATGGGTATTTTGCGCACAAAATATAAGTCTGAATTATCAGATTACAGGAGTCGTGATCTGATTAGCCACACAAGGCAATAAAATTCAGGATTAGCCGGTGGTTATAAAACTCGGGATGAAACTGGCAGGTATATAAAGGTTTGTTTTTGTGTTTCATCAGTTGGTTTTTGCATGTTGATGAAGTAAGCAGCAATTCAAAATCGTTGGGTACAGTTATCGAGTCGTTGTGCATTTGCCTCACGGTAAACTTTTGAGGCAGCTCATTAAAAAGCGGATCGGTCTTAACGATTTCCACCTCAAAATCGCCCGACTCCGGTTCCTGGCTTCGCAGCAATTCCGATCCGTATAAATAACCGGTAACGTGGTGTCCGGCGCAAATACCAAGTACCGGTTTTTCAAAGTCCTTAATCCATTGAAAATAGGGGGCGTGGTGCTCCACAATATCGTCGCCTTGTGGCGATCCGCTTAAAATTATACCGTCAAAAGCATTCAAATTTGTAGCGGGGCACTCTGCGTATTCAATAAAAGCGGGTGTTGATCCTGCATCCGAAATAATTTGTACTATTGGTTCGGCAAACTCCCTAATTCCGGGTTCGGCATTATTTACAACAACTATTTTAGCCATTAAATTCTGCTTTATCGAGTTCAAGAACAGCTGAATGGCGCCCGATTTCGATCACCTCTTTGGCCTTGTAAAAGTCGTAGGTTCCGCAAACATCGCGCGATACGTTAATAACCACATCGGGTTTTCCTTTTTCAATGGCATAGTCTACCTGTTTTAACATTCCGGTAGCCAAGGCCTGATCCATAAGTGAAAGCATTCCGAGTTGCTCCTTTTTCTCTTTCGGATGGTTAATATTCAGAAAATCGTAAAACTCGTTCAACCATTTTTTGTATTTCGATTCCTTTTCTGTCTCGTCTTCTGTCTCGTAAAACTTTTGTGGAAGCGGAATGGCTGCGTTTACATGAACGGCAATAAGCACATCGCCCTCGGTGCGTTTTACGTTCGAAATAGGCAGGTTGTTCATAACGCCACCATCAACCAAAACGGAGTTCTCGCTGGTAACTGGCGTAAAAACAGAAGGAATTGATATTGAAGCACGAATGGCATTAAACAAACTGCCTTTGGTAAACACCACTTCTTCACGGTGTTTTAAATCAACGGCAGTTGCCGAAAACGGAATAGGCAAATCTTCGATAAGCGCATCGGGGATGAATTCCTGAATTTTTGTCAATACCTTTTCTCCTTTAATCAGTCCGTTTCCTCCAAACGAAAAATCTACCATTCGAAACATATCATGCCGCTCCAGCGATATGGCCCACTCTTTAAACTCCGGCAATTTACCCAGAGCATAAATTCCGCCAATCAGAGCACCCATCGATGTGCCGGCTACTGAGGTGATGTTGTACCCCCGGGCCTCTAATTCTTCAATTGCACCAATATGTGCCATTCCGCGGGCAGCTCCGCCCGAAAGTACCAAGGCAACGTTTTTACTCATTTTGCTTTTTTTGTTAAGCTATGCAAATTAATTAAATTCCGGAGTATAATTCAAACTAATCATTTTTAAGGAATCTACAGAATGATTATATTCGACCCAAATTCAATAAATAGAAAAAACTGTACGATGAGAAAATTATTAGTTGTTATTATAGGTTTAGCCTTGTTTGCCTGTTCGCAGCCACAGGATGGTTTTAAAATTACCGTTAAACTGGATGGTGCAGATGGAAACGTGATGTTGGAGCAACGTGGAGCCAGCCAGTGGATTGGCATTGATACTGCCGAGGTGGTTGATGGTGTTGCTGTTTTGGAAGGAGAAGTGGATTTCCCGGGTGTATATTATTTGTCGGTAAACGGAGAACGCAACAAAGCTGTTGTGTTTGTTGAAAATACCAGCATGTCGATAACCGGAAAAGCCGATTCAATTGCGGGTATTCAGGTTAGTGGTTCTGCTTCGCACGATGAGTTTAAAACGATAAACGATAAAATTCAGAAAATTAGCGAAGAGTACATGGCTATTTACCAGGAAGCTCGCACAGCAAGCGCTTCAGGCGATACAGCCAAAGCCAGTGAATTGATGAAACAGGTTGAAGATTTGTACGCCAGTGTTGGTGTAATTCAGGAAGATTTTGTGAAAGAAAATCCGGCTTCGTATGTTACTCCGCTGCTGTTAAGCCAAATTCAGTACGAAAAAGAAGTTGACGAACTGGAAGCTTTAGTGAGTAATCTGGATGCAAAATTAGACTCTGTTCCTGCCATTGTTGATTTGAAAACAAAGATCGAAAAACTGAAAACCGTAGCTGTAGGAAAAATTGCTCCTGATTTTACTCAAAACGATGCAGATGGAAATCCGGTGAAGTTTTCTGATATCTATTCAAAAAACGAACTGACTTTGCTCGACTTCTGGGCATCGTGGTGTGGACCTTGCCGTGCCGAGAATCCGAATGTTGTAGATACGTATAACAAATACAAAGATCAGGGTTTTAGCGTGTTTGGCGTTTCGCTCGACCGTGATAAAGATGCATGGTTAGAGGCTATCGAGGCTGACGGTTTAACATGGGATCACGTATCAGACCTTGCTTACTGGAACAACGCTGCAGCAAAAATGTATGCGGTTAATTCAATTCCATCGAGTTTGTTGGTTGATAAAAACGGAATGATCGTTGCAAAAAACAAAAGAGGCGAAGAACTAGGAGCAACAGTTGCCGAGTTTTTGAGCAAATAGAACAACTTAAGTTCAACAAAAGAAAACCGTTTTAAGGATGATTACTTAAAACGGTTTTTTTGTGGCTCGTTGTCAGACAGTAATTTAATTTGGTCAGTAAAAAAGAAGTTAAAATTCAGCTTTTTAGGCTGGTTGAATCAGCAATAGTTTTTACGCTGGTGCCATTCCGAAATATATATTGTGTAAGCACAAACCATAAGTGTATTGAAGATTAGGATTGTTGAGGTAATTGGTTAAGTTGTGATAGAAGGAAGAGGTGGAGGACCAATTATGAATGTGTGACCAATTAAAAGTTGCTTTTTAAGACTAGAGAGGAGGAAAAGATCCTGGCATTTTTGTCAGGATCTTTTTTTATGTTAGGCCTGATTTTTTCGGCTAAAAGAAATCGGTAAATACATTGGTTGTATTTAGTACATTTGCCGCATGCAAAATCATTTTGGAGAAATAGCCGGAGTTCTTACTGCCGTATTTTGGACAGTAACATCACTGGCATTCGAATCGGCAGGGAAAAAGGTTGGTTCGCTTGCGGTTAATCTCATTCGTTTGGTAATTGCCTTCTTTCTGGTTGGCACCTACAGTTGGATAGCCCGTGGGTTTTTCTTCCCCACCGACGCAAGCATGTACGCCTGGAAATGGCTGGCTTTTTCCGGATTGGTTGGTTTTGTTATTGGCGATTTATTACTTTTTCAGTCCTTCGTTTTGATAGGTGCACGAATTGCCATGTTGTTAATGGCGCTGGCACCACCATTTGCCGCGCTTATTGGCTGGCTGCTTTTGGGGGAGGTTCTTGCCCCACAAAGTTGGTTGGGAATGGCCGTTACCATGACCGGGATAATTATCGTTATCCTGAAACGAGAGAAATCGGAAGAGAACGGTGTGAAGATCCGAAGGTTTAAATCGTCGTACCCCATACAAGGAATTCTACTCGCGCTGGGTGGTGCCATGGGGCAGGCGGCCGGTTTGGTAATCAGCAAAAAGGGAATGGGCGATTATGATGCATTCTCGGCTACCCAAATACGAATTCTGGCGGGAACTGTTGGGTTCTCTATTCTTTTTGTTTTTATAAAACGCTGGCCACGTGTTTGGGCAGCCTTAAAAAACGGATCTGCCATGAAACGGATTACACTGGGAGCTTTCTTTGGCCCTTTCCTTGGTGTGTCCTTTTCGTTATTGGCAGTTCAGCATACGCAGGCCGGAATTGCAGCAACACTGATGGCTATTGTTCCGGTATTGATTATCGGACCTTCAATATTATTGTTTAAAGAAAAGGTAAACTGGAAAGAAATTCTGGGGGCCGTAATTACTGTTGGGGGTGTGGCCATGTTCTTTTTATAGATCGTCAATCTGAGCGAAGTAGAAGACTGTTGAGATGACACTTCGACTTCGCTCAGTGTGACGTTTTTAGGTTGAAAACTACTAAATCTCGATATTCACTTTCATATCCAGCCACTTTTCGAGCGTTTCTTTTACCTGCTGTTTTTGTTCTTTAGGCAAATTTCCGATTCGGGTGCTGTGGCTTCCTTTTGGTTTTACAATTTTCAGGAAATTGGGTTTGTTCGGGACTTCAAATGCCGAAGCCGACCACGGATCCCACTCCCCGTAAATAAACAGCATTTTCGCATCGGTTTTTTTGATGAATTTTTCTACCTCTTTAGCGGTCTTTTTGTTGTATTTAATGGCTAGTTCGGGCAGGTAAATGCGGTTCAGCCAACCTTCTGCACTTTTAATCGACAAATAGTCTTTAAACGGTTCTACATCGTAACCGTAATAACCCAATTCGTGCGCCGCCTGCACAAAGAATGATTTAAAAACTTCCACACCTTCACTCGATAAGTACATGGGCGACGATACTTTAACCAACTCCGCAAACAAATCTTTAGCCGGTGCATCCAGTGGTGGAATATCATCCAATGAATTGTCGTATTGCCAAAATCCGTAAGAGAATTCGAGTACTACATAATCCAGCATCTCGTTGTTATTTAGCAGCGGATGCAAATTCTGATCCTTGAAATATTGCTCAAGAAGAGGCAGGTAAGTCTCACGGTTTTTGAGAATTTGCAGTTGGAATGCCTGTACTTTTGCCCGGCCTTCCGGTGTTCCTGTTGTATGGGCAATAAACGGCTCATGTCGGCCATCCTCAACACCAAAGTTAAGTGGCGCCACATACGGTACCGAAACATCAACATCGTTGGGGTAAAGCCAGCGGTGATAGGCTGTTGTTTGTCCGCCTTTGCTAATGCCGGTGCTTACCCATTTCCCCGAATAATATTTTTTCATCATTTGAATAATGTGGTGATGATCGGCAGCGGCATTACGCACGGTCAGGTAATTCCAGTTTAAAGGCTCCGGCATCGATTCGCCAAAATAACGATGATCCATGCAAATTTGATTGGCCCCTAAAATCGGGCATAGCTCGTTTATATAATTTGGGTTTTCAGAATAGCCGCCGTTGTAGCCTTCGGTAATAAAAACTACGGGCTGGTCAACACCTTTGTCGGCGATCAGCACCCGTTGCAAAAATGTTCCTTTCGATGAATCGGAATGATCAACAGGCTGCTCCACCATTATTTTGTATTTAACTGCAAAAAAATCGGTGCAGTTCATTTGTTCAACACTTTTAACCTCGGGTTGACTCTCGAGAAAGGCTTTTAGTGTGGTTTGCGAAAAAGTTACTGCCGAAAGCAACAGCAGAACCAGTAACAGTTGAAATTTCTTCATGAGTTTTTTGAATTATGCATTGGCTCTGGTTATCCAAAACCGTTTTTTGTACATTTGATTGCAATTAAAAAATAATATTCAAATTAAATTATGAGGAAAGCCATAATCTTTTTGATTCCTGCTCTGGTGTTGGTGTTTCAAACCATCGCTCAGGAACTTCCCCGCGTTGAAATGAAAACCGTTCTTGGAGACATTGTGGTTGAAATTGATACCATAAATGCGCCGCTAACCGCAACAAATTTTCTACAGCACGTTAAGGCCAATACCTATGAAAATGCCTGGTTTTACCGTGTGGTGCGAATGGATAACCAGCCTAATAATGATGTGAAAATTGAAGTAATACAGGGAGGAATATACACCGAACCACGTTTTGAGACTATAAAACCAATTGAACACGAAACAACCGAAACCACCGGAATAAAACACCTTGACGGCACACTGTCGATGGCGCGAATGGAGCCGGGCACAGCATCAACGGAGTTTTTTATTTGTGTGGGCGATCAGCCGGAGTTGGATTTTGGTGGCAAACGAAATCCTGATGGACAGGGTTTTGCCGCTTTCGGGCAGGTGGTTTCGGGAATGGTGGTGGTGCGTAAAATTCAGCAACAAAAGGATGAGCAGCAAACGCTTGTGGAAAAAGTAAGGATTAAAGAAATGCGGGTGCAGTAAAACAGCAAGGATGAGTAACGCAGAAATAAATACTCTGGAAACCGAACGTCTAAGTTTAATCGAGATCGAAGCGAAAGATCTTGAAAAGCTTCATCGGCTGCATTCTATGGCCGAAGTGGATGAATTTAATACGCTTGGCATCCCGCAATCGATAAAAGACACCGAGCAATTTTTACAGCAACAGTTGGAGGCCAAAAGAAAAACTCCACGCAGTTCGTACATGTGGAAAATTGTATTGAAAGAATCAGGAACTTTTATTGGTGTGGCCGGATTTTCATTGTCGAACAATAGGTTTAAGTTGGGTGAAATTTACTATAAACTTGATCCGGCATATTGGGGAAACGGTTATGCAACGGAATTGGCAAAGAGACTGGTGTTGCTGGGATTTAACACTTTTTGCTTACACAAAGTGGAAGCAGGTGTTGCCACCGAAAATATAAAATCTGTAAAAGTGCTCGAGAAAATTGGAATGACCCGCGAGGGATTGCGCCGAAAAATTTTGCCCATACGCGGAGAGTGGAAAGACAATTACCATTACGCCATTGTTGAGGACGATCCGCGCGATTATTGAAAAACATTTAAAGGTATACGCAACCATTCCGGTTTTGCCTCCATCATCTAATAAACATAAATCTCAACAATTAGGCCGTATGAAAAAATTGCTTTTGCTTCTGAGTTTATTTGCCATTCTATCGTGCTCAAAAGACACCCCGATTGGTTTGTGGGATGATAACATAAAACTGTCTCAAAAAGAAGTTGAATTTGATGCTAAGGAAAATACCATTGTCATAACCACGGAAGGAGCGTGGTGGTGGATTGATGCTCTGAAGCTTAATGGTTCATATATTAATATTGATGACATGGACACTGCCGCTGATAACTTTGTGATTGAAGAGCCTGAATTTAAGATTGAGCGAAAAAACGCCACTGAAATTCATATTTCAATGAGCGAAAACCTAAGTGATAATAAGAGGGTGTTGATTATCGGTCTTGAAGCCGGTGATTATTTTGACGGCATTAGGGTAACTCAATCCGCACATTAAAGAAAGTTTGTTTCAAACACATTCACCTCTTTAATTCCTGAACTTTTATCGAATCACAACAAATGCTTGTCCTTAAGGGTTATAGATTACTAAAAAAGGGCAATGAAAAAGATGATTCAATTTATAGCTAGTGTTGTACTACTTGCATTTGTTAGCTGTGCAGATAAACCCACCATTGAAGGGCTTTGGATAGTTGAACGGGTAAAAGTCGGCGATCAGGAAATGACTCCAAATGCACGGTGGATGCGTTTTAATTCTGATTTCTCACAGCAATCAGGGAACGGATGGTTGCAACATTCTTACGGAACATGGAACTTTAATGCAGAAACAAACCAACTATCGGTTGTTAATGAAAACGGCATAAAAGATCCGGCCGAACCGTTTAAAGTTACTTTGGAAAACGATCGGATGACCTGGAAAAGAAGTGAAGATGGGGAGAGTGTTGAAGTAACTTTAAAACGCTCGGATCATCTGCCCGCAACGTATGGCGACGAACTTCTTGGTTTATGGAAACTGGAGGATGCGGTTGGCGATGGAGATTATTTCGGGACAGAGGATGCAAAAGTTGGTAAAGCCAACATTTTCTTTCGTTGGGATGGCCGCTTTGATATTCGCTCCGGAAAGGGTAGAATTCATGGGGTTTACAATGTTCATGGTCACAAGCCAGAAGTGGAGTTAATACCATACGGAGACAATGTGAACAGAGCTTTTTGGACAATCGATTTTAACAAAAATAGAATTACCCTGCAGTTATTAAATTCAGAAAACATTGTAGAACGAAAATTTAGCCGGATACACGAATTTCCGGAATAGAAAAGGGCTGCCTTTCAGGCAACCCTCTTAAGTGTTTATCTTTGGTTAGATTCGTTATGGTAAAGTCAAAACCTCAACCGATGAATCCCATGCATACACATCAGGAATAAAGTGTGTTAGCGTTACTGAAATAACATTACCGTCAATGGTGCCGCTACCTTCAACATATACTTCGCCGTATTCATCGTCGTAGTACCATGCAGGTTGGGCATTCACGGTTACATTCGTTCCGTCCACAATGAAAATAATATCGTAACCACTTTCATACAAGCCTATTGTTTTGTACAACTGCACTGTGCCAAGGCTGGCTTCGTACATCTCAGGTTGCAATACCTCGCCCCAAAATGGCGAGTCGAATGTTCCCGTGCCAATTGCTGTGAAATCAAGTTTAAGTGTAGCTTTGTATGTCGTTGTTCCAAAAAACTCCGATACCGTTGCATCGCTTAAACTCAGGTTAAAATTAAAAGTAACACCCGGTGCAATTCCGGTAGGAGGTACCAGCGGAACAATTTTGGCATAAGCAACTGTTTCACCATCATTAAAAGTTACCGTATTGCTTTCCAACTCAAAAACGCCATCAATGTTATCGTTTGGTTCAAGGCTGATGCCAACCGTTTCTGTTCCGGTTCCATCAGTACGCACAACCTGAACGTTTACTGAATAATTGTTTTCGGCTGTAAGGAGATTGTTGACCACGATGGAAGAGCTAAAAGCTACATACGCATCGGTTTCGTAAAGTTCTCCGATATTGTCCTGGTCGCATGCTGTTAAGGCCAGAACAAAAACCAATAGTGCTAATTGTATTTTCTTCATAATCGTAATTTTTAATTGTCAGCCCATGGATTTTGATCACTCACCTCGTCCATATTTTTATTCCCGTCAAATTCCGATTGTGGTATCGACATCACAAAATCAGGATATTCCGGGTCGAGTGTATTGCGCGACAGTAATTTTTGCGTGTGGTTACTGCCTTCGAAATCGCGCGAGAAACCCGTTTTTAACCGTTTAATATCATGAATACGGCCTACCTCGCCCCACAATTCAATGCGTCGTTGCAGGATAATTTCGTCGAGTAAGGTTGATGAACCTCCAAGCGGAGTTGTTGGGCCGTTTGCATCGTTTACGGTTAGTGTACTGGCATCTGTCAATCCTGAAATATCGTAATTCGGATCGCGTTCTTCCATCAGTTCTGTAAGAATGGTTCGTGCTTCACCAAATCGGTTTTGCATACAAAGTGCTTCTGCTTTTATCAACATCATTTCTTCGTGACGCATCAGAATATAATCGCCCAAAGCATTTGTAGGATCTGAGAAACGGAATTTAAACTGGTTGTAACTCAACTGAGTTCCCAGTGGTTCATCTACTTCCAGCGGGCCGTTCCACCACATTTGTTTTCTTACATCGGAGTCCGCCATTTGGTCGTATAACCACGAGCTCACACATTTTCGTGCGTTTTCGGCATACGATGATGTACTGGCATCCATGTGTCCAAACAAGGATTCGGTGTCAGATATTTGCTCGGCAATAATTTGCAGGCCCCAAAGCACTGCTCCTGCGTTGGCATCGTTAAATCCAAAACCGTTTGCCAGATTCTCGCGCGAAAGCATTGTTGTACCTCCGCTCATGGCCATTGTAGCTGCCGATTCGGCGGTTGGCCAATCTTGTTTTTCCAGGGCAACCTGCGCTTTTAATCCGTTGGCCACGTAATAATCGATATGCGACGGATGAATTCGTGGTGCTGCCACATCTGGATCAAGCAATGTTAATGCCTGCTGAAGATCAGCATCAATTTGTGTGTAAACATCTGCTACCGTTCCTCTCGGACTTCCTTCCGAAGCGTTGGTAGTTGGTTCGGTATAAATTGGAACTCCCGGAGCATTTTCGTTACCCACATAAGTTTGCTGATAGAAACGGATAAGACTGAAATAAGCATAAGCACGCAAAGCGTAGGCCTGCCCGATAAGGCTGCTGATCTCCGATGGTGCACCGGTTAAAACATCCTGTGATGCAATAATTGAGTTGGCATTTGAAATTACCGTGTAGTAGAAAAACCACACCGAATAAGGACGGCCGCTTTTGTGTGTATAATCCGATTTTACATTGTACATATAATCGAACCAGAACCATCCGCTACCACCTTCGTTTTGTACCATATCGTCGCCCATAAGGTCGTAGGTAAGCAAAAATGCTGTAACTCCGAACTCTTCGTCGGCCCAGTTTACCGACCACTCGTCGGCCACGTACATGGCGCGGTAAATTCCGTTAAGCGCCACATTCGCTTTCTGAACATCGGAGAATAAAACATCTCCCGATGTACTGTCTGTAGGGTTTGTGTCCAGTTCATCCTGGCAGGCAAATCCTGCAACCACCAGAAATAACAGGATAAGGATTTTATCTATTTTCATGATCTGTTTGTTTTAAAATTTTAATTCAATTCCGAAAAGACTCGTTCTCACCGGAGTGTATGAAAAATCTGTAGTTCCGGTAAAGTCAAACTGCGGATTCATTCCGTCGAGATGAGAGAAAATGGCCAGGTTGTCGACTGCCACATAAGCACGCACACTTTCGATACCCACATTTTGCAGAATGGTTTTAGGAAGTGTATAACCTACCGTAATATTCTTGATTGAGAAATAAGAGGCATCGATCAGTTGGCTGTCGGTAAACGGACGCGAGAAACCGGTTCCGTTTTGAATGCGCGGAATATCAGTTACATCGCCGGGTTTTCTCCAGGCGCGTTCTACATTTGCTGCGTAGTTGGTACCGATGTAAATCGGGTTCATCAGGTTTGAATAAACACTCTCATACACTTCTCCTCCAACCGAGAAAGTGGTCATGAACGAAACGTCAAAGTTTTTGTAGATTTTGAAGTTACTGCCAAAACCACCGTAAAAGTCGGGGATACGGCTGCCCGATATCCGTTTACTTTGCGACGCTTTCTGGAAATCATCAGAAAGATAGGAGTCGCCGGGTTTTCCATCAGCATCAAGGTCGTAAACCCAGTACAGCTGCGCTCCGGTAGCCGGATCCACTCCGGCAGATTGTGCCAGGTAGTACGAGTTAATTTCTGCACCTTTTCGCTGAATAATATTACCGTTAACAATTTGATCTGTTTCGCCATCCAGCTCAACAATTTCGTTGCTTAAAGTGGTAAGGTTAAGGTTGGCATTCCAAACAAAGTTCGGATTGGTGATGATATTCAGGTTCGCATTGAACTCAAAACCTGTGTTCAGCATCTCGCCAACATTGGCCCAGTAGCTGTCGAAACCAAGCGATGTAGCCATTGGTTTTTCCATAAGCATATCCACGGTGCGGCGGCGGTAATATTCAAAACTAATATCAAAACGATCGAAAAGAACGGCATCAACACCTACGTTAAAGTTGTTGTTTTCTTCCCATTTAATCGATGTATTTTCAAGCGATGAAAGTAGCGCTCCATTGAGGTTGGCATTGGCCCAGTCGAGGTTATAAAGCGACTGCCAGCCATAATAAGTACCAATATTGTCGTTACCCTGTTTTCCGTAACTGGCTTTCAGTTTCAGGTTGTCGATGAAAGTCATTTCTTGCATAAAACTTTCTTCGCTGATACGCCAAGATCCACCAACCGACCAGAAGTTACCCCAGCGGAAATCTTTGTGGAAACGCGATGAACCATCGGTACGGAAACTTGCCGAGAGGTAATATCGGTCAGCAAAGTCGTAAGTAACATTGCTCAGGAACGATTCGATGGAATAATTATCCTCGAACGAAGTAAGTCCCGAAGTGGTTGATCCCGGAGCCAGTTCTTTAATTCCTGAGTAGGGGAAGCCCGATTTTGAACCTTCCAGTTCGTTAATGGTAAGTTTATAAAACTCGTGACCAGCCAACACCTTAATACTATGTTTACCAAAGTCTTTTTCGTAACGCAACAGTTGGTTAATGGTGTACGACAGGCTACGGGTGTTCGTTTTATCGAGGTAACCGCCAATATTGGCTGCATTACCAAAATCAGGATTCCAGTATACGGTTTGATTGGTATTTATGTAATCGAAACCTACGTTTGTGGTAAATGATACTCCGTCGAAAGAACTGCCAAGTCCAATACCCAACAGATTTAAATGGAATCTTCCCGACAGGTTGTCGGCAGTAGTTTCGTAAGCATCTTCATACAAAGTTGCCACAGGGTTCCAGTTCGGGTTGGCACCCGACGGACGGGTTAAACCATAGTCAAACTGTTTCTCGCCTGTTTCCGAGAGTATAGGACTGCCATTTTCATCTTGCAGATAAACCGGGTAAATAGGTGCCATAAACTGCGCCGAATACCAAACGTTAGAGTTGGATGTGGTACCATCGTAACCCAGGTAATTGGTTTCTGTTTTTGAGAAGTTGACATTACCGCCGTATTTAAACCAGTTTTTCGGAGTCAGCTCTGCGCCAATTCTTCCGGAGATACGTTCGAAATCGGTGGTTTTCAGCAAACCTTCATCTTTTAGGTAGGCTACTGATGCGTAAACCTGCGAGTTATCGGAGCCACCATTTATAAACAGCTGGTATTCCTGACGTGTTGCATTGTCGTTGGTCACTTCATCAAGCCAGTTTGATTCGTAAAGCAATTTAGCCGAAGGATTAACCCGGCCGGTTTGCGGATCGATCAATTCTGAAACGGGCATATTGTATGGATTGTACATTTCGTTGGCACCAAAAATACCGCTGCTTCCTCTTAAGGCATCAACGGCCATTGGGCCGGCCAAATCAGGATGAACACCATCGGTGTAGATCAACGCATTTTTATAACCCTGGAACGAAGCTTCGATAAAATCGGCGGTGCCAAGTGTTTCGTATGGTTTAATAGCACGGTTCGAAAATCCGTAAGTGGCTTTTAGCTCCACCGACAATTCTTTCGACTGTCCTTTTTTAGTGGTAATCACTACCACTCCGTTGGCACCTCGCGATCCGTATAGCGCACCGGCCGAAGCATCTTTCAAAATGGTCATCGACTCAATATCGCCCGGATTTATCGAGTTCAGGTTACCATCGAAAGGCACACCATCAACTACATACAGCGGATTGTTGCTGGAGTTAATGGAGCCAAAACCTCGAATAACGATTTCCGCTCCTTCGCCGGGTTGTCCGGTTCCGGAGGTGGTTTGAACACCGGCTACCTGTCCTTCCAAAGCCTTCGAAATATCGGCAACGGGCCGCTTTTGCAGCATTTCGTTGTCAACCACCTGGGCCGAGCCTGTAAACGATTCCTTTTTAGCAGTACCGTAGGCCACAACCATAACTTCATCAACACCAATTACATCAGGTTCAAGTGTAACGTTGTAAACCATAGCATCGGTGACGGGTACTTCCTCGCGTTTCATTCCAACAAAGGAGAAAATAAGGATTTCATCGACAGGCACGGTTAACGTATAGTTACCGTCCAGGTCGGTAGTGGTTCCGGTAGTAGTTCCTTTTACGGCAACCGAAACACCGGGAATGGGTAGTCCATCTTCGGATGAAGTAACCGTTCCCCTAATTTGCTTTGTTTGGGCGAATAGTATTCCCACTCCACAAAACAAAGCCACAACTAATAGAAGTAGTTTTTTCATATGATTCAAATTGTAGATGTTAAACTATCATGTGGAACGTGCATTTCTCTCCTTGCTTTAGGGTAAGAATGTCCATGATCGTTTCACCGATAAAACTTATATTCATACTCAAGCGTTATTACCCTTCGCTTTTGTAATTTCCAAAAGAAAACTCCCGTCGGGGAAACGGGAGTTTATTATCTGCCAGCCGGCCAGATAATTGCACTTTTTACATTTTAAATGCTGTTTAATTCTGTTTCTATGTAAAAAAAATGGAGTGCCGCTGTTAACGTTTCTAATTCCCCGAATCCCCTGTTTAATGTTGTTTACGTGCCGGTTTGAGCTGTTTAGCGTTTGCCGGATTTTTAGCTTTTTGATCAAACTTACAGAATGCTGCAATACGCCGTAATTTTTATCAACCAACGGTAAGCACAAAGCTATAAATGGAAAAAAACGGTAGATATGAGAACAAAAGCCGAAAAGGATGTTGTTGACAGACATAAAAGGGGTATTGGCAGACGAAAGAATGTTGGTAACCGTAAAACGGGTGTGTTTCGTGGTCAATTTTAAATGGATAAGCCAAATTAACGATTCATATAGATTTGCCGAACCTGCGAAATGTATGGTGATAATATTTTTTGATGTATCATAAAATCCATTATTTTTAAATCCATAATGAATTATAGTGCAAAATAAGCGTTTGTCGTAAACGCACACTTCGATAATCCTGTATATTGAAGGTGTTATAACTTCAGGGGTACATATCCGATAATGTTTGAAAAATGAAGATTAGAAAAGTCCAAAAATCCGATAATAAACAATTAGCCGATTTAATAAGAGCAGCTTTTATTGAGTACGATGCTCCGCGGCAAGGAACTGTCTTTTCCGATCCAACTACCGATAACTTGTATGAGCTGTTTCAGAATGAGAAATCGGTTCTCTGGGTAGCAGAGAAGGATGGAGAGATATTAGGATGTTGCGGCATTTACCCTACCGTTGGTTTGCCCAAAGGCTGCGCTGAATTGGTAAAGTTTTATCTGTTGGCAAAAGCCCGGGGAAAAGGTTTGGGCACGGTATTAATGGAACAAAGTATCGAGTCGGCAAAAGAACTGGATTATTCCGAAATATACATTGAAACCTTGCCAGAGTTTGATAATGCGGTGGGAATGTACGAACGGGCAGGATTTGAACAACTGGATAAGCCATTAGGTGATTCGGGGCATACGGGCTGCGATATTTGGATGATTAAAAAACTTTGAAACATAAAAAAGGCGGGATAAAATCCCGCCCGGTTAATACTTTAAGCCGCGATGCCGGCAAATGCTTCTGCCAGTACATCGGGGTACATCTCTTTAAAATTTTCATAACACCAGTTGCGTAAGTTCTGCAACTGATCGGGCTCTACCCAGTTAATGCATTTGGATAACTCTTTACTGAACAATTCTTTGCTAAAACTAACTTTGGGTAGAATTACTTTTGCGTATTCTAACATGGCTTCTTCTTTTATTGTTCGTTACTAAAAATAACATCCAAAATTGAATAAAAGTATGCTGTAAAATATCCTTTAACACTAATTAACGAGTCTTTTTCAGCGATCATATTCTATTACGCTGAGCATGTGTTATTTAGATCGGTTCTACCTAAATCATGTTTCAGAACATTTATTTTTGTTAAACTTTTAGCAGTCAAACATTAGTCGGCCGTTAGCATGTTTTTTACAAATTGGGCAACCGAATCGGCGATTTTTACCTCCTCGTTAAATGAACTTACAAAGGCACTTCCGATAATGGCTCCGCTGGCATATTTACAGGCATTTGTAAAGGTGGCATTATCCGAAATTCCAAACCCGATAAGGCGCGGATTTTTGAGATTCATGCTCTGAATGCGCTCAAAATAGTCCGCATGGAAATCTTCCACTTTTTTGCCGGCACCTGTTGTCGACGACGATGACACCATGTATATGAATCCTTTGCTGGCATCATCTATTTGACGAATGCGTGCTTCCGACGTTTGTGGCGTAATCAGCAATATGTTGTGCAGGTTGTTCTGCTCAAAAATAGTTTTGTAGTTTGCTTCAAACTCATCCAACGGGAGGTCGGGCAGGATAGTGCCGTCAATGCCAATTTCGTTACACTTTTGGCAAAACTTTTCTACGCCATATTGATAAACCGGATTTAAGTATCCCATTAAAACCAGCGGTATAGAAACCGATTCGCGAATGGTTTTTAATTGTTCGAAAAGCACTTTGATTGACATGCCGTTTTTTAAGGCAATTTCGCTGGTGCGCTGAATGGTTGGTCCGTCAGCCGTAGGATCGGAAAAAGGCATGCCAATTTCGATGAGGTCGACGCCATTTTTTTCCAGCTGCTGAATAATTTCAACGGTATCGTTCAGGTTGGGGAACCCGGCAGTAAAATATACCGAGAGTATGTAAGCTTTTTTTCTTGCGAAAAGTTGATTGATTCTGTTGTTCATGATAATAGTTTTAATAGAACGCAGATTACGCTGATTTTGCAGATTTTCGTTGATAACTATCTGTGGAAATCAAATAAATCTGTGTTGTCAGTGTTCGTTTTTTTAATATCCAAAATAATCCAGGTAGGTTTCCATATCCTTGTTTCCACTGCCCGAAAGGTTAATCACATTCACATCATCAGGATTCATTTTTATTTTATCCAACGCCGCAAGTGCGTGAGCTGATTCCAGTGCCGGAATAATGCCTTCTTTTTGTGTTAGCAGCAACACTGCCTGTAAAACTTCCTCGTCGGTGGCAGCCAGAAACTTTGCTCGACCAGTTTTAAAAAGGTGCGCATGTAATGGCCCGATTCCCGGGTAATCCAGTCCGGCAGAGATGGAATATGGTTCGGTAATTTGTCCGTCCTCATTTTGCATCAACACGGTTCTGCTTGAGTGTAACACTCCGGGCGTTCCAACCGTTAAAGTTGCTGCAGTTTCATCGGTGTCGACTCCTTTTCCGGCAGCTTCCACTCCGATCAGTTCCACCTGCTCGTCATCCAGGAAATGATAAAAAGCACCTGCGGCGTTACTTCCTCCTCCCACACACGCCAAAATACGTGTCGGGAATTCCGATCCGGTTTGTTCCAGCAATTGCTTTTTCATTTCGGCACTGATAACCGATTGGAAACGTGCAACCATATCGGGGTAGGGGTGCGGGCCAACCACCGAGCCGATAATGTAATGCGTGTCTTCCGGATTGTTGATCCAGTCGCGCATAGCTTCGTTGGTGGCGTCTTTCAGTGTTTTGTTTCCACTGTGCACCGGAATTACTTCGGCACCCAGCATTTTCATTTTTTTTACGTTTGGTGCCTGGCGCGATACATCCAAAGCTCCCATGTAAACGATACACTTTATTCCTTTCAGTGCACAAACCGTTGCAGTTGCCACACCGTGCTGTCCGGCACCGGTTTCGGCAATAATGCGGGTTTTTCCCAGTTGTTGTGCCAAAAGAATTTGTCCGATGGTGTTATTCAGCTTATGCGATCCCGTATGATTCAGATCTTCCCTTTTCAGGTAGATTTTGCTGCCGTAATGCTCCGAAAGCCGGCTGGCATAATACAGCGGCGACGGACGCCCCACATAATCTTTTAACAGCTGATCGAATTCTTTTTTGAATGCTTCTGATTCTATAATTTCAAGGTAACGGCGCTTGAGTTCATCAACATTGGTGAACATCATTTCGGGTATCCATGCCCCGCCAAATTCGCCGTAATATCCTTTTTCGTCTACTTGATATTTCATATGATTAAAATTTATCGATTTTAATTTCCCCCTGTCGTCCGTCAGCTGACGGACTCCTGTCCCCCTGGGGGGACAATCGAATCCCGGTTTGTCGGGATGAGAAGGGGGGATCATATTCTGATTTCTTCAATAAAATGTTTTAGTTTTTCAATGTTTTTTAATCCGGGCTCGTCTTCAAAACCACTGTTCAGATCTACTCCTGCCAGCATCGGATGATTTAACTCTTTTATCTCAGCTACATCATCAGGACCAATTCCGCCACTTAGAAAAAAGGGTGTATTCCCGGTGTAATTTTCCAGGATCTGCCAGTTGAACTTTTTACCCGAACCACCGTGCTCTTTGGTTTTGGTGTCGAATAAAAAATAATCCACGTTTTCCTCATAGGCAGCTGTTGTCGCAAATTTAAAATCATCATCCATAGGGAAGGCTTTTAAAACCTGCAGCCCCTGATTTTTTAACAATCCACATGTTTTGGGATTTTCCTTGCCATGCAATTGAATGTATTCAAAATCGAAGTTCTTTGCCAGTCCCAGAATTTCAAACGCATTCTCGTTTACAAAAACACCCACTTTAGGTCTGTCCGATTGAAAGAGTCCGGCATCGGGTGTGTCACCTACAAATCGTTTCGACGGGCCGTAAAAAATATAGCCCAGCAGATCAACTCCAAGCGCTTCTACCTGTTCCCGATTTTGGGTGAATTTCATCCCGCAAACTTTTATTTTTAGATTTTTTGTCATCTCTTCATTTGTTATGTTTCACCCCTTTAATCCCCTCAAGGTGTGTGATTATTAATCTCTAAGCTCCCCAATTAACTTCTTACACGCTGCGCCGGGATCACCCGTTTTCATAAAAGTCTCACCAATCAGGAAGCCTTTAAATCCATGCTCTTTCAGGTAGTTGATCTCGGCAGCTCCTGCCAAACCACTTTCCGATATTTTTACAAATTTGGCCGGAATAAGTTGCGAAAGCTCCACCGAAGTTTCAACGCTCACTTCAAAGGTCTTCAGGTTGCGGTTGTTTACGCCCACAACATCAACGTAGTCGTTTACGATCTCCAATTCTTCGGCATTGTGTATTTCCATTAAAACATCCAGCCCCAGTTCTTTGGCTTTTTTTGCCAGTTCCAGTGCCTCTTCTTTCGAAAGACAGGCGGCAATTAAAAGAATCACATCGGCACCAAAAGCTTTGGCTTCCACAATTTGGTAGGTGTCGATCATAAAATCTTTTCGCAGAATCGGGATATCAGGATTGGCTTCACGTGCTTTCGCCAGGTTCGCCAATGTGCCACCAAAATATTCAAAATCGGTAAGTACCGAGAGACACGAAGCGCCCGCAGCGTTGTAGGCCTTGGTAACTTCTTCCACTTTTGCCGAAAAATTGATTTCACCTTTTGAAGGCGATTTCTGTTTGAATTCGGCAATAATTCCGGAAGCACCTTTTTTCAGCAGGTTTTCTTTTAGCGAATTACACTTTCGCGTAAAACCCGGGTATTTCTTTAGTTGCTCAATGCTAACCACTTTTTTTTGCGCAGCTACTTCCTCTTTTTTTGTTGCTACTATTTTATCAAGAATATTCATTGTCTTTTATTTGTTCTGCCTTAAAAGGATTTGTTCGTAACTGCTTCCATCTTTTTCAACGCGTTTCCGCTTAGTAAAGATTCGCGTGCCATTTCAACACATTCAATCAATGTTTTATCAGGGAAAACAACATGCAAACCAACGGCTGCGTTGGCAAGAACAACATTGGTTTGTTCGGTAGTACCTTTGCCTTTTAATACATCGATAAATATTTTTGCGGCATCTTCTACCGATTCGCCACCGTAAAGTTTTTCAGGCTCAAGCTGCTGCATTCCAAATTCTGATGCTGACACCAGTTTATCTTCCGATTTTGTTGCAAAGTGCGTGTCGGCAGTCAGCGAAATTTCGTCATAGCCATCAACACTGTTTACAATGGCAAAGTTAACATTCAGTGTTTTATACACATTCTTGTAGTAATCGAAATTTAAACTGTTATTTACTCCAAGCAACTGATATTTTGGTTCCGACGGGTTGATCATCGGCCCAAGAATATTAAAGAAGGTTGGCACTTTTAAGGCCCTGCGAACCGGAGCAATGTGTTTCATGGCGGGGTGGAAGAGCGGAGCATGTAAAAAGCAAAATCCTCCTTTTTCCAGATCGCTTTTTAGTTTGTCGGTTTCGTTACTGAATTCGTAGCCCAGAAATTCCAAAACGTTTGATGAGCCGCTGTTTGAAGTGGCGGCATAATTGCCATGTTTGGTAACATTCACACCTGCACCTGCAACAACAAAACACGAGAGCGTAGAGATGTTGAACGTGTTTTTGCCGTCGCCACCGGTGCCCACAATATCGATTGCGTTGTAGTCTGACAGATCAACTTTTTTGCTAAGTTCCACCATGGCATCGCGAAAACCTCCCAGTTCTTCCGACTGCAAAGGACGCATTTTAAAAACGGTGAGAAATGCAGCGAATTCAGCTTCAGAATAAAGGCCTTTCCCAACGCCGGTTAAGGCAGCTTTTGCTTCTTCGCGCGTGAGTGTGTTTCCTTCAAATAGGTATTGTAATGTTTCTTTCATATCTAAGTAATTAGTATTGAGATTTGAGTAGTGAGTATTGACTCAATTAGTTATGCGAGATTTGTTTTAAGCCTGATCTCATTTCTCACTACTTTGTACTATTATCTGAATTCAACCAGTTCTCGATCATTTTTTCGCCCATCGGAGTGAGTACCGATTCCGGGTGGAACTGCACACTTTGCACATCGTATTCCTTGTGCTGCATCGACATTACCAGTCCATCTTCGTCGTAGCTGGTAACTTCAAAACATTCGGGCAGTTGTTCATCCTGAACGATCCAAGAGTGGTAACGGCCCACATCGAAAGATTCCGGTAATCCCTCAAATAACGGCGATTTAATTCCGGTTTGTTTTACGGGGGTGGCAATTCCATGCAAAACACGGTTCATGTTGTGCAATTTCCCACCAAAAGCTTCGCCAATAGCCTGGTGACCTAAACAAACGCCCAGCATACTTTTCTTTGGTGCGTAGGCTTTTATAATGTCGAGTAAAAGACCTGCTTCTTCAGGAATCCCCGGACCCGGAGAAAGAACGATCTTGTCGTATTTGTCAATCTCTTCCAATGCAATCTGGTCGTTGCGAAACACATCAACCGGCTGGCCGGATATCTTTTTTATGGCATGTACCAGGTTGTAGGTAAATGAGTCGTAATTATCGATAACTAATATCTTCATCGTTTCAAGTTTTTAATTAATTCCTTTAGCCATTTCAATAGCTTTTTTCAAAGCAGCCAGTTTGTTATTCACTTCCTGCAATTCACTCTCTTCCTGCGAATCGGCAACAATACCTGCACCCGCCTGATAAAACAGCTTTTTGTCTTTGCTCAAAAACGAGCGAATCATAATCGCATGGTTCACCGAATTATCAAAACCAAGATAACCAATACAACCGCCGTAATAACCACGGTTCTGGTTTTCGTATTTGTCGATCAGTTCCATGGCTTTATACTTTGGTGCACCCGAAAGTGTTCCGGCAGGGAAGGTTTCTCCCAGTACTTTTATCAGGTTGGTATCTGGGGTAATTTCTCCCGAAACCTGCGAAACCAGGTGAATAACATGCGAAAAGAATTGTACCTCGCGGTACGTTTCAACAATTACATTATCGGCGTTTCGGCTTAAATCGTTACGGGCAAGATCAACCAACATTACGTGCTCGGCATTTTCTTTGGGGTCTTTGCTCAGCTTTTCTGCCAGCTCACGATCCTGATCATCATTTCCGGTTCGTTTAAAAGTGCCGGCAATGGGGTGAATGTATGCTTTGTTGTTTTTAATTCTGATTTCAGCCTCAGGACTCGATCCGAAAATACTGTAAGTCCCATAATCAAAATAGAACAGGTAAGGCGATGGATTTATTGAACGAAGTGCGCGATACACATTAAAATCGTCGCCAACAAATTCCTGCGAGAACTGGCGGCTCAAAACGATTTGGAAAACATCGCCACGGTAGCAGTGCTCTTTGCCTTTGGTTACCATGTGCATGTATTCTTCATCAGTGATATTCGATTTTTCTTCGCCGCGGACATCGAAACTTGCCGTTGAGAAGTTGAGGTTCACCAACAAGTGATGCACGTAATCCATTTGCGACTCTTCGCCTTCCAACAAGTTTTCTACAATGTGGATCTGGTTTTTGTGGTGATCGATGGCAACTACATATTTGTAAAAGCTGTAATGTACTTCCGGCGTTTGGTATTCTGCGGTTTTTGGCGACGAAAAACGAATGCTTTCGAAATGTTGAATGGCATCGAAATTCAGGTAGCCAAATAAACCGTTGGCCGGCAATTCAATTTCATCCGAATCAACATTAAATGTTTTGAAGAACTTGTCCAGCTCATCGTGCAATTTCTTTTCGGGAGAAAGGCCAAAGTTTTCTTGCGCACGGCCCGGCAAATCGATGCCAACCTCGCCGTTTGTGACTTTAAAATTGGCAATTGGGTTAAAAGCAATAAATGAGTAAGCATTTTCAACTCCGTGGTAATCGGAGCTTTCCAGCAATATCGACTTAGGATAAAGCGTGCGAAGTCGTAAATAAATGCTAACCGGAGTTACGGTGTCGGCAAGTATTTTACGTACGACAGGTTTAAAATTGAGTTTTTCCATTTTGTTTTTTATGTTTTGTTCTTTGTTTATTTTTTTGCCCCCCTTTATCCCCCGAAGGGGGAAATTTCCTCTCCGCCAACTGGCGGACGGTCAGGAGGGGTGTTGTTATATTCTGGCTAAAACTAAAAACGGCTCACCGTGAAATCCGATGAGCCGCTTTTAATTTATGCAATGACGTATCCTCTCTTCACGATATTTGTAAAAAGTTGCTATGCCACCACCAAATGTTATTGTTTGTTCTCATAATAATTTATCTATTAAACAAAAAAACCTGCTTTTGTTAGAAGCAGGCCTGTCATATCTTTAAAAATAGCAATATGGCTCTTAACTCCTAACTTACGTAAGAAGACCCCACCACGGAAGCCATATTGTATTTATTTTTTGCATTTTTTAATTTTAATCTTCTGCAAGAAAAACGTTTTTTTTGAAATATCAAAATATTGTTGACAGAAGCTTCAAAAAACTATTTCTCAAATAAAGTTGGTTTAACAATTAGTTAGCCAGGGTGAAACGGAAACTCACACCAAAATTAGCATTGGTTGTACGGTATGATAGCGAAGTAAACGGATCATTAATAATACGATCGTAATAAACACGCATTTCAAATTTATCACTCAAACGGTAGTCGGCATAGGTTTTTAAGGTAAAGTTACCTTGTCCTGCCGTAATCTGGTTGCTGTCATCGTCTAATTGGCGTAAAATTGTTTTTGTTTTACGGTACGAAATATCAGCGCGAACATTCAGATCGTTCGAGTAAGCCTGTTGCGAATTTTTTGTTTTAATAATCAAATCCATTCGTGTAAATCGATAGCCTAATCCTATAGTATATTCATTGCTCAGAATTTCGGTTAGCTGGTTGTTCGATAACGACAGGTTTAGGTTGCGTGAACGTTTGATATCTCCACGTGTAGTCAGGTCGCTTAGCCACATAATGTCGATATTAATCAGCGGGTTGAAAGCTTCAACAATACTCACGCTATTAAAATCGTAGGCCGGAACAAAGTTGTCGGCCAGGTCGCGCACCATGGTGTAGCCATCTTCGGCAGCAATAAAATTCAGGTTGGTGGCGTACGAACCAACGTTGTAGCTTGAACGGTAGGCATGTTGGAAATTCAACGAACGCATTACTTTATTCAGGCCCGGAATTCGCGAAACCATTCCTTCGTAACGAATACTCCAGTTCGGACGGATATATTTTAATGACGGGAACATTCCCAGGCTAACCTTTTCCGGATCTTTACCTTGATATGCCGCAAGGAATGCCGGAACAAGAACTTCCACCGAGTTTGGTCCGTAACCATCGGGGTATCCCGGATAGTTTTCGTTCGGAGCATTCGGATCATAACCTGCACTTGTGCCACGCTGTTGAGCCAGACGTCTGGCTATAGTGAGGCGGTTCTCTTTCATTTTTTCGAAAGCATCAGAGCTGGTTACTTCTTCTTTTCCTATTTTAAAGAAGGCAGTTCCCAATGTTAGTGTCGACATACTAAAGTTTCCGCTTTCGGAATAGCTGTTGGCAACAAAACTACCGGAGTTTGTATCGTAATTGTAGAACTCAGTAATATTTTTCGATATCGAGCGGTTGGCATTGATGTCAATTCGCAAATCGGGCAGCGGTTCCCACAATGTACGCAAATTAATCCGCTCGTTTTCCATAATCTGGAACGGTTGATTTAACGTTGAGTCGATGGTTAGCCAGCCATTTTCTGCCGCTTTTAATGCAAAGTCGCGGTCTTGCCAGCCAAATAGGAATGGAAGTCCCGGAGCCAGCTTCGGATCGGGTATTTGCGTTCCCCATTGCGGATCGCCATTAAATTTACCTGTTCCAAACAATGTTGGTTCAGGCAGGAAGCCCGGCAAAACAGTACCTCCGTTTTTGCTGTAGTTCACCGTGAATGTACGCACTCCAATCACCATTCTTGTGGTCAGGTCCAACATGTCTTTCATGAATGACTGATCGCCCCGTTTTCCTGTAACGGTAAGCATGGCCTGCTGCACATCAACCGATGGAACAAACTCGATGGTATTGGCATCAATAATATTAGTTCGTCCCGGAACAGTTTTCCCGTTCACATCAGTAACCAGAACTTTTACTTTTTTGGTATTTAGCTTGTGGGCAAATTGCTGGCCCTGATCGGCCGTAAATCTTGCACTTCGGCTAAACGTTTCTTCCTGTTTTCGTTGCAGTGGTTCGGTTTGCTGGTTTGTTCTTCCTCGTGTACTCCGGCTGTTGAGGCTGCCACGCCCGCGACCTGTTCGTCTGAATTTCTGGTCGACCTCTTTAAAATAAGGCACCTTGTTAAACAGGGTTTGGAAATTAGCATTACCGGTAAGCGTAAGGTTGCGCGAGTTGGTAATTATGTTTCCAATGTTAATGTCATCGTCGGTTAACGATCCGGCTATCCACTCGTAAGTTCCCGAATAGCGAACAGTTCCGCTCATAAAATTTAATGCACGGATACTCCGGAGTGGCACCTGGTAAGTGGCATTAAAACTGTGATTGTATATTGTTGGCCGTCCTAAATCCCAGAGGTTGGTAAGAATCGAATCGCGTTTCCATTCGTAATCGTCGTCGTTTTTATTAATCCGTCCTTCGGGTTCATCAATTCGTGAAGTACCGCGTGATGAGAAATCGAACTTCAATGACCGGGTAACATCGTAACGGATATCGAGGTAACGGTTCCAAAGGAAATCCTTATCGAAAGTAGCCGGCAGAATCAGGTTCGGATTGGTAATATTCCGTGACTGGCGCTCGTGGTACTTACGGAAGAGATCGGTACGATATGAAATTTGTGTTGGCAGCGGATAGAAATTAAAGTCGCCAATTAATTTTAAAGGCCCCTTTTGCAGCAGCTGAACTTTGCTAAATGGCTGAATCAATTTTGGCCGGCTGCTGTAATTGTACGAGAACATAAAACGGTGCGTTCTGTTCACGTTGTACTCCGTTGTAATGTTTCGTTTCGATGTTTCGTTGTAAGAATAGGTAACGGCAAAATTTTCCGGATCCCACAAATGTGTTTTCTCTTTCTGGCGCTGTGGTTCCACTTTTACGTTGGTAAAGTTGAGGCTTTTTCGTTCAATCACATCCTGCGATATGTTTTTTATCGAATCCTTCTCGCTGCCGGTTCGGGCATGCGATAGTGATTCTTTTAACTCGATATCCGGATTTACCGGGTCGTATTTTGGTGTTGCTGTACTGTTGGAGTAACCGTAGTACATCGGAATCCGAACACCGGCCCGTTCAGGGAAGAAGCGACCCCAGTCTATTGATGCCGACACATCGATTTCATCCAGGTCGTCTATCATCCTGTTGTTAATATTCTCATCAATACTTCCGAAACCCGCAGTACGTTTGCGCCCGGCAACCACCACGCTACCCAGGTCGGCTAAACGTGTTGAAACACGTGCATTAGCTGCCCATCCGCCTTCATCGTCAAAATCGGTAAGGCGTAATTCGTTCGCCCAAACAATTACTGATTTTGGCCCCGTATTTACCTGCCCCCGCTTGTTGCGAACACCCATCATCATTACCTCAACATTACCCAGGTTAGGGCTTCCTTTTACTTTCACCCGGTTTTTACCGTCGTTCCAGCCAGGGTGCGAACCTTCATAAACATCCTGCATTGAAATGGATGAGCCTTCCACTCTTATGGCATCGTTGCGTTCCAGTTTCAGGTTGGTAAATAGTTCGAGTGGAATATTAATCCGGTTTTGATCGGGCCAAACAATATAACGGTCGCTTTCAATATCTCCATTGTAAATGCCTTCTGGAGTAAGCGTTAATGGCACCTCGTATTCGTAATAGTTGTAATTGTAATCCGATCCCAAACGAATAAAGAAATACAGTTCATCGTCTTCCAGCGGGTATTCTTCAATTTCTTCGGCGTGCACATCCATTTTCAGGGTTTTGTACCTTCTGAAATCCATGTACAACGATTTGTATGCCGCACGTGCGTCGCCTGTTTCCAGCTGGGTTACTTTCATTTCAATCGACTGCTCGTTTAGCTGGCGCAGCTGCGGGTTGGCTGGGTCGATTACCCGTGATACTCCCGGAGGCAAAATGTAGTTAATCGGTGAACGGCCCGAATTTTCCTCAATACTTACTGCCGAAATATCGAATTGCGCATTTGGTGAGGGAGTTCCGCCATTTTCCAGAATATCGCCGGTGTATCGCCGCCAATCGGCACGAACAAGGTCGAGTGTGGCAAAACGCATAACGGCAGAATCCTGGAAACCGTGCATGAACATTCGCATAAAACGAATGGAACTAAAATCGTTGATGCCACCAATTGCTGCATCAGGTTTTGTTACCGGAATCTTGAACTGGTACCAGGCAGCTTCTCCTGTTTCACCATTTTTTAACTGAACAGGTCGGCTTCTTTTATCAACAATGTAGTTTTGCCCAACAACCATGTCCTCTTGTCGAATACTAACCTTGTATTGAAAATAGCGTTCGTATTCATTGAGTGTATTGTCATCATTAATGTCTTCGATGTCAGGCAGTGTAGTTGCTGACGTAGGATAGCTTTCCGGCGACATTTCGGTTGTTGGCGAGTTGCCGTCGGGACCGTTGTATTGTTTATAACGTGCTAAAATGCTTAATTGATCCCTGTCGTAATCCGATCCGCGGAAATAGTGGAAGTTATCTGAGGATGGATCGTCCAATGCTTTCAGGTAAACCGCGTTATTTACTTTTAGCTCCAGTTCCTGCAGGTATTGCTGGAAATGAGATTGTTCATCGTCATCGTTTAATCCGTCAAAACCAATATCCTGGTATTCGCGCGAATTTACTGTGTTATCAAAAGCATTTACCAGCGATTGTTGTGTTGATACGCGTCCCCAAATGGTGGTGTCGACATTGCTTAGTTCGGCAGATGTTGGCAATCCATTCTCAAATGATTTACGCGAGTCTTTTAATATATCCTCTGATATTTCTCCAAGGTTGAAGTACAGGTCTCCTCCGTTTTCCATTGGCTCAAGAGGACCCCAGTCTTCATCCGGGTCAACGAACGGGTCCATCATCCAGAACTCGATGTACTCGATGTTGGCATTTTCAAAGTCGCTGGTTTGAATTTCGCGCATAATACCACCCCAACGCGACTCAGGATCGCGTAAAGTTCCATCGGGGTTTACACCTGCCGCATGGCTGGAGTTACCGGTGTCGTAGTTATACGGACCACGCTCTGTTGGATAAAAAGCCAGGTCGAGTACGGCAATGTTTGTTGGTTCGCCGGTTGTAAATTCACGTTCCGGAAATATCTCTTGTTCGAACACCTCGCGTACCAGGTGGTTCGATTGTAAATCCCGGTCATCTTTTATATAATCGGGAGTAAGCGAATTGTTTCTCAAAAACAAGGGGTCGATATTGTACCATGCCAACTTTGCACGGTTCATCCCGTATTCGAGCGAGTTGTTCAGGTTGGCTTCCGGGAACAAATTGTCCTGGTTTTGTGGCGTACTGGCCAGCATCCACGCCGAGCGGGTTCGCATATCGATGGCTGTTTTTGTCGACTCAAAATCATCAATATAAACTGCTCCGTCAATCGATTTTGCACTTCCCGGAACCAGTTGGGCAAATTCTGCCTCAACGTCAATTGATGAAGTGGCGGTTGTACTATAAAACGGAAGTGCGTCCAATGCTTTGGTAATAAAAGGCGCTTCGGTGTTGTAGCGGGCATCCAAACCGTAAATCAGGTTCGAAATCGGATCTTCACCATAATCCACTTTTTCGGTTAGCGGGCGTTCGTTCATCCACAACATGGTTGCACCGATGTTAAAATTATCGGAGAAAGCGTAGTTGGCATGTGTTCCCATCAGGGTTTTGCGCTGCATGGTAAACAGGTCCTCGCTTTCGGTTGCCACCTGAATGGGCGTTCCTGCTTCCAACAATGCCTGGTTAATAATTTTTACCCGGCCCAGCGTGTAGTCAACCGTATAATCTACATTTTCGGTAAGCACCTGTCCGCCGGCAGTAACTGTAACCGAACCTTGCGTAACATTTAAAGTTCCCAATGCAATATCGGAACTTGACGAACCTTTGTAACTACCGGTAAGCCTGAATTTATTGTGCTCTGCATCCTGTTCTGCTTTTACCTGGGTTGAATCGTATAGCGTTTGGAAAGTGTATCGTTCAATATCGGACTGATTTTGCAGGGAATCGGCCAGGTGACTTCCGAATGGTTCAACCACCGGGAAAATAATACGGCCCGAGTTGGCGTTAACCGTAATGCCCGGAACATAGTCGAATACCCCGTCTTTTGTTGGGTCGAGCTGCGAGTTGAGCATGTCCAGACGCATTACTTCAAGAAGGATGTGCCCCTCAATGCGTGAATCAGGCAGGTAATTAATGTAAGTTCCTGTTGAATCGTTTTGGTACACCACATTCAACTCAAAATCGTCGCTGGTTAACTGGTAGGCATTCAGGTTATAAATGTTTTTCATCATCAGGTTCCAGGTTGGTTTTCCCGGCGACAAATTGGTGCCTTTCAGCAATTTCATAAAAAGCGTTTGCGGCGCATCAATACCATCGGTTGAGAATTCACCCACCTGAAAAGTTTGCCCGTTGTAGGTGAAGTTAAAAGCCACTGCCAAAACTTCATCGGTATTTAAAGCACTGTTTAACGAAATATATCCCAATTGTTTATTGATGGTAAATTCAGAATCGTTCAGTTTGCGTGCCTGCTCAATTTTTTCAAAATCGGTTCCTCCTTTAAAATCATCCTGAAACTGAGACATTACGTTGGTAATATTCTGCACCTGACGCACGTCGCTGTAAGTGGTCTTCATTTCGTTGTAAAGACCGTTGGCTTCGTTGTTCGGAAAAACATTTTTAGGGTAGGGCAGCCCGTTAGTTTGCTGAAACTCCGTAACAGGGTTGTAAATGTGCGGATCGTGTTCGGCCAAATCCTGAAAAGCCAGGATGTTTCGCGAATCGTCGAAATCGTTTGATTTGTTGGTTACCCACACTTCTACTTTGTTAATGGTGATGGGCGAACGTGGAACAGCCGTACTTTGTAACCATTCGTTATAGTGATCGCGGAAATATTGTGCGAGGAAAAAGTGGCGGTTGGCATCGTAGTTGGCTGCCGAAATATCGAAAGTAGCCACTTGGGCACCTCCTTCGGTTTCCACGGTTCTTGATTCACCGCGGTGTTGTGAGAACAATGTGGTAAGTGTAAGTTTCCCGAATTGCATTTCGGCTTTAACACCAAACAGGTTGGAGGCCCCGGTTATTAACGAACCGTTTAAGGGCAACGACACATTACCGGCTTCAATACGTTGTAGAATTTCATCTTCGTCGCCGGTGTACTCCAGGTTCATTTTGTTTTCGTAATCAAAAGTAGCCTCGGTGTTGTAGTTCACCCGCATATTCATTTTTGTACCGATCTGGCCGGTAACATTCATCTGAATTTTCTCGTCGAAATCGAAAGTCGGAACTTTTCGCAAGCGCTCGGGAATCGACGGGTTTTCGGTTTTATTTACCTGGTAACCAAAACTAACTTCAACATAACCCTGTGGTTGTATATTGATGGTGTTTCCTCCGAAAATACGGTTGAAGGCCTCGCTGCCAATTGTCAGTTTGGGCAGCAGTCCGCCGCGGGCATCAACCGATTCCTGATGTGTTCTCATTCGCCAGTAATCCTGAATCGATTTGTCGAAATCATATTCGAGGTAATCGTCGAGCGACATACTTTGCGGCAAACGGTAATTCAGCGATCCCACCTTTTCGTAGAACACGTACTGGCCGGTAATAGGGTCGTACTCAATTTCGTATTTTATGTTGCTGGGCTTGTTGAGGTATAATTTCGCGGAATCCTGATCGGTATATCCAAAAGCCGGCTGGTCTTTAAAAGGATAGGGTAATGTGCCTGTTGTATCTATTTCCGGCACTTCCTGAGCTTCTCCGTTGAAAGGAACTGAAAGGGCAAAAAATACAAATAGAATGAAGCATATTTTAGGTAAACTTCGGCTAAGTGTCATTTCATTAAAATTACTACAACAAAGGCTTTTCGAAAAAAAATGGTTGCTACTTTCTGTTAGGTTTTCTTTTTCGAAAACGGTAAATTTTATAACCTTTTCAATGCTTGTTTGATAACGCTTTCAACGTTTGCGTCAGGTTGTTCCTGAAGTATCTTCGTTACTATCTTTTCTGCATCTTTCTTTGCAAAACCAAGCATGACTAATGCAGATAACGATTCATTCCTGATAGTATTGTCTGCAACGGTTAAAATTTGCCCCGAATCGGGTATTTTTCCGAGTTTATCTTTTAAGTCGATTATGATACGTTGAGCGGTTTTTGCACCAATACCTTTTACAGCTTTTAATACCGCCACATTTTCGGTGGTTACTGCTGCTTTTAATTCATCAGGATTTAACGACGAAAGCATCATGTTTGCAGTGCTGGCACCAACTCCGTTCACCGAAATCAAATTGCGAAATAATTCACGTTCGGTGGTGGTGGCAAAACCATACAAGGTGTGAGCATCTTCGCGAACTACCTGGTGTACATAAACTTTTACTTCCTTTTTACCGTTAAGTGCGCTGTAGGTGTTCAGCGAAATATGAACAAAGTAGCCCACGCCGGAAGCTTCTACCACAACATGCGTTGCGCTTATTTCGGCAATGTTACCCTTAATGAATTCGTACATAGCAAAGCTTTTTTAGATTGTATCTTCCTCTTCTGATGCTTCAATATCAACACTTTCATCAACCTGGTTGGGGTTAATGTCGTATTTTCTCAGCGGATTTTTACTGATCTCGCTGTAAATACTTCGGTTTTTATAAACATCGATAGCAAGGTACAAAGCCTGGCGGAATGATTCGGGCGATGCTTTGCCTTCTCCGGCAATGGCATAAGCTGTACCGTGAGCAGGCGATGTGCGAATGGCAGGAAGTCCGGCAGTGTAATTTACGCCACGTTCGAACGAGGCCAGCTTAAACGGAATTAAACCCTGGTCGTGGTACATCGCTAAAATAGCATCAAATTTTCGGTAATCTTCCGACCCAAAAAATCCGTCGGCAGGGTATGGTCCGAGTGCCATAATGCCTTCTTTTTTGGCCTGAATTACTGCGGGAAGAATGATTTCCTTGTCTTCTTTTCCAATTAAGCCATTGTCGCCGGCATGCGGATTTAATCCAAAAACGGCAATACGCGGTTTGGTAATGGCAAAGTCCTGCTGAAGAGATTTGGCAATGATCCTGATCTTTGAAAGGATTAGATCTTTATTCAGGCTTTCAGACACCTTCGAAATAGGAATGTGTGTAGTAACCACTCCAATCTTCAGCGATTCGCTCACCATTAACATGGCGTAGTCTTTGGTGTCGAATTTTTGTGCCAGAAACTCGGTATGTCCCGGGAAGTTAAATTCTTCACTTTGAATGTTGTCTTTGTTGATTGGTGCTGTAATCAGTGCATCAATATATCCTTTTTGAAGATCGCTGGTAGCACGGTCAAGCGCTTCAAACGATGAAACTCCGGCTTCAGTGGTTGATTTACCCAATTCAACCCGAATGTTTTCATCAACACAGTTTATTATGTTTGCTTTCCGGGGGAGTAGTTCTTTGGTGCTGCGAATGTGGTTAAAGCTTACATCGTTTATATCGAGAGCTTTACGGTGGTAGGCTGCAACTTTGGGTGAGCCATAAACAACCGGTGTGCACATTTCGAGAATACGCGGATCGGAAAGTGTTTTTAAGATTACTTCGTATCCAATTCCGTTTATATCTCCATGGGTAATTCCAATGCGTATTGTATCTTGTTTTGCCATTGTGTTTTATTTCAGAAAATTTGCCTTTTTAGTAAAGTGTCGCAAAGTTAATTTATTTAATTTAAATAAGCATGATCTTATTTCTGCGCCATTTCCACGCATTTCATGCTCATGCACAGTGTTTTTTATTCTGTTTGCGATTTCAGAAAATCATAAAGTAAGCGCGTGCCAAAACCTGTTCCTCCGGCAGGGCGGTATGCCTCCTTCTCTTTTCTGAAAGCGGGGCCTGCCATATCAATATGTATCCACTTGTAATCGGTAAAATGTTCCAGGAATTTTCCGGCAATGGTTGTTTGTCCTTCACGTACGCCAAGGTTGTTCAGGTCGGCAATCGGCGATTTTAAAGGCGCAGCGTATTCTTCCCAAAGCGGAACTTCTATCAGGCGTTCGTAGGTGTTTAATCCCGATTGTTTTAGTTGTTCCACCTTATCGGCGGTGTTACCCATAACCACCGCAGCGTGTGGGCCGGCAATAATATCGGCCGATCCGGTTAAGGTAGCGCAATCAATTACCAGTTGCGGTTGGTATTTTTTTGCATAGCTTAATGCATCGGCCAGAATGAGCCTGCCTTCAGCATCGGTGTTTTTGATTTCCACCGTGGTTCCGTCGAACATTTTTATGATATCGCCCGGAACGTAAGCATTTCCATCGGGGCGGTTGTCGGTTGCCGGAACCAGGCCAACAATATGCAAGGGAAGTTTATTGAGAGCGGCTGCGTAAATGGCTGCCACAATTCCGGCTGCTCCTCCCATGTCCGACTTCATGTAATCCATTGAGTTGGGTGTTGGTTTCAGACTTAAACCACCGGTGTCGTAAACCACTCCTTTTCCCACCAAAACAATGGCTTGTTTGTTTCTGGCATTTTCAGGTTTCCACTCCAGTATATTAAAAGTTGGCGGATCGATACTGCCTTTGTTTACGGCAAGCAGCCCGCCCATTTTTAGCGCTTCAATTTTTTTCTTGTGAAAAACTTCCAGTGAAAAACCGGCTTCGTCACTCAGTTTTTCAATTTCTTTTGAGAACTGGTTTGCCGTAAGAAACGACAGTGGTTCGTTAACCAGGTCGCGTGCAACAAAAGTCGCCTTTGTTGTATTTATAATTTCATCGATTTTCTCGTTAGTGATCTTCTCATCAAAGATTAAAATATTTTCGAGTTGAAATGTTTCTTTTTCCTTTTTGTATTTCTCGAAGGTGTAGGTGTTAAGCAGCAATCCTTCTAAAAAATCAGGTAAAAAACCGGCTTCACAAAAATTGGTAAGTTGAACTGTTGTATCACCAGCCGATTTAAGGGCGTCGTAAAGTTTTGTGCCGGCTACCCTTGCCATTTCGGCTTGCCGGTAGGGTTCTTTGTCGGTTTTTATTTTGCCAAAAAATAGAAGTTGTGGAATACGGGTAATCACGCATGTATCTTCCTTTTCAAACTTCTTTTGCAGAAACGACTTTTCTGATTCCGAGAGTTGAATAGTAGCTGTTTCCTTTAAGTCAGTGCATAAGCAGGCCAGCGAATGCTCGCCCGATATTTTTGAGGTAATGGATATTTTTGGGATCATAGTTTTTAATTTTAAGCTAAAATAAGGATTAAAAACAAGTTGTTTTGACGGAAACAAATTAAACAGTTGACAGTGGAGTGTTAATTCACCGGAGAATCTTTCCTGTTCAAATGATTTTAAAGATCGAATGTTGGTTAGCAGATACAAAAAAGGACCTTAAACAAGGCCCTTTTTCTATTTTTTTCTGTTGTGCTTTTTAATGATCGTCGCCAAAATAAGCGTGTTCAAAAAGGTGAAGCTTTTCGCGCAGTGTATCGATAATGCTTAAATCGGTGCTTTGTTTGCTTTTCATTGCAAATACCGAAAGGTGGTGTAACAGTTCCAGTTGTTTTACATATTTGCGGTAAGCTGCCTCATCAGCTGATGAGGTAATTTTTACACGTTGATGTAAAAAATACTGGCTTACAATTTCCTGCATTTCCTTGGCGTGTTCTTCTTTGTTCATTACCCAACGAACCAACTGGTTGTAATCGGGGTTTTCTGATTTCGACAATTCGTTAATCTGGTTCATCGATTTTTCAATGGTTTCAATGTGTTCGTATAACAGGGCAATGCGAACCGAGTCGCCATAAATTCCACAAGGAATTTCGCAATGTGCTTTTGCCTGAAAACCTGAAATTGCTACAATGCCCATGATTAAGGCCGCGGAAAAAAGTTTTGTAATTTTTTTCATTTCTCTATTTTGAATGTTTGTATTTAATAACTGTCTGTATAACAATAAAAGAAGAATATGGTTTGAGTTTGTTCCATATTTTCCTTTGATGGGGGATCGAATTTTTAATTGATTTTTTTTAGAAAAAAGTTTTGACTTTTAAGAAAAGCTATTACTTTTGCATCGCTTTTGAAAAGCAAACGTTCTCACAAAGGGAATTAAACCTTCCCCAGTAGCTCAGTTGGTTAGAGCGGCGGACTGTTAATCCGTAGGTCGTTGGTTCAAGTCCAACCTGGGGAGCCACAAAAAAAGGAGATCAAAATTGATCTCCTTTTTTTATGTCCTAATTTTTGAAATAACTCTCCGTTTTCTAAGGTGAGTTTCATCTTATTCTTATTACATAATTCATTTTAGTCGGTGAATTTTTAAAGAGTAGACTATTCTTTAAATAAGTATTTATTACCGGAAATACATTCTTACATTGATTGATTTATTGAATGAATAATTCGTAATATCAAGAAAAAGAGCGAGTTGTGATTGTTTGTGCATGAATCGGGAATATTGTATAGCATAGTACTGAGTAAAAAAAGGAAACATATTAAAAAAAGTACTATATAAAGTGTAACGCTTTGAAAAATTGTGCGTCATATAAATGAAAACGTTACAATACGATTTTACAGATAACAAGAAAAAAACAGGAGGATAAGTCATGAAAACAAAAAACAATGTTCAGAAAGCAACCACACGATTATTGGTACTGGGAATTATTTTAGTCGTTTTTAATTTAAGTGTACATGCTCAGATGTCAGGAAAGTCATCATCGGTAGCTTTTAATTTAATTGCATTTGCGATGGTTGATAACTCTGTCGAATCCAATTCATCATCAGTTGAGGCGGATGTTTACGTAGCAAATTTCGAAGAGGAAGCAGAAGAAGCATTAAAACTGGAAGACTGGATGACAGATTTAGCCAGCTTTGATGTTTACTCACAGTATTTTCAATTTGAACAGGAGGAAGCATTGGAAGTTGAAGAATGGATGATCGATGAAACAACTTTTAATCATTGGTCTTTTCAGTTTGCAGAAGAAAATGAGTCACCGCTGGAATTGGAAGACTGGATGACTTCTGACGTAATATGGAACCGTTAGTTCCATAAGAAATTCACAAAAAATTATAAATATTAAAAGTCAGGAATCATGAAATTAGAGAATACAAAAGCACAAATGAGAAAAGGCGTTTTGGAATACTGTATCTTGCTGGTTTGTAAAGATCAACCGGTGTACGCAGTTAATGTTATTAGTGGTTTGCGGGATGCTAACTTAATAGTAGTAGAAGGTACTATTTATCCATTACTGACCCGATTAAAGAATGACGGATTGTTATCCTATCGCTGGGAAGAATCTACCCAGGGACCGCCTCGAAAATATTATGAACTTACCGAAAAAGGCATGGTTTTTTTAGCCGAGCTGGAAGAATCGTGGGGAGAATTGGTAAGTGCAGTTACAAGAGTTAAAGCCAACAGGGCATAATCGTTAAAATCAGAAAAGAAGTAAAACTTTTAAAATTAAAGAAAATGAAAAAGACATTAACAATAAATATTAGCGGCACGATATTTCATATTGAAGAAGACGCCTATGAAGAGCTGAAGAAATACATGGTAGGTCTAAAAAACTATTTTGGTAAAGATGATGAAGGCAACGAAATTTTCGCTGATATTGAAGCCAGAATTGCAGAGATTTTTACAGAAAAAACGAACGGTAAAAATCCGGCAATTACTTTTGAATGGGTAGAAGAATTGATAGAAACTTTGGGAACTCCAGAGAACTTTTCGGAAGAGGCTGGAGAAGAAGAACCCTTGGCAGGACAAAAAACAAGAAAAAGAAAACTTTATCGCGATCCCGAGCAAACTGTTTTAGGAGGAGTTTGTGGCGGATTAGCCGTTTATTTTAATATGGATCCGGTGATTATAAGATTAATAGTTGTATTACTTGCACTTCTTACATCAGGAGCGGGTATATTGGTTTATGTTATTCTGTGGATAATTGTACCCAAAGCAGTTACTACGTCACAACGGTTGGAAATGAAAGGAGAAGAGGTTACAATAAAAAACATTGAGAAATTTCTTAAAGATGAAGTTGATGCGGTAAAAGAGAGCTATAAAAAAATCCGGAAATCCAGGTTCTTTTCAAAAAGTTAGTCTTAGCTGAAAAAACTTTTAAGTAATGCTTTCGATCGATAAAATGTAAAACTATAAACAATTAGCTCGCTGCTTCAAACTGTCAGGGGAGCCATCAAAAAGGTCAATCGAATTCGGTTGACCTTTTTGATATCTTATTTTTGGGAAGGTAGGTCAGTTTGTCAAATATTGAGATAAAAAAAATCCTGTTCTATTTGAACAGGATTTAGAATATTTAATAATCAATATTTACTACAGACTATCGCCAAAATCGGCTTTAAATTTCTCCACAAGCTTTTCCTGCCAGTCGGAGGTTGGTTTTAGTTTACCAAAGAAAAACCTAAGCACTTTTGGCTCTTCGTAAAACTCAAGTCCGCCAATAAGCTTTCTGTTTTCGTAAAGCCATGCAATCCGGTCGATGGTATATTTTACCTGGGATAAGGTGAAAACTCGACGGGGAAGAGCAAGTCGTAGAAGCTCAACAGCTGCAAAATGGTCGCTGCCATCTTCCTCTCTTTCCTCCGATATTGTACCTCTTTCCATGCCTCGAACTCCACTTGCAATGTATAAAGCGGCTGCTAATGAACCTGCCCTGTATTCCTTTTGTGGCACATGATCAAGAAAGGCCATGGCATCAAGGTGGGCTCCCAGTCCTCCCGGAGGAGTTATTACCGGAACTCCGAGTTTAACCAATTCATCAACCATGTATTTAATAAAAATAGGACCCTGATTGATCATTTCTTCGTCCATGGTTTCATCCAGTCCAACTACCATTGCCTCCATCTCGCGGGTTGACATACCGCCGTAAGTAGAAAAGCCTTCGTAAAGCGGTAGCATCTCCAGAAGTTTTTTGTAGGCAGCCTCATCATTGGTAATTATACCTCCACCTCTTACGTGTCCCAGTTTACGTGCTGAGAAATAAACGATATCAGCAGAATCAGATAAAATCCTGGTAATTTCACGGGTGGAAAGGTTTTTATACTTTTCGTCACGTGTTTTGATGAAATGCAGGTTATCAGCCCACAAACTTGCATCAACAATAAACGGAATCTTGTATTTTCGGGCAATTTTACCTGTTTCAATAAAGTTGTCCAAAGCAACAGGTTGTCCTCCAATCAGGTTGGTACCGGCTTCAATACGTATAAATGAAATCTTATCAGCACCTTCCTCATCAATTAATTTCTGTAACTGATTTAAATCAATATTCCCCTTAAAAGGCTTCGAACTAACCGAATCTAAAGCGTCGGGTAAAAACAGTTCCAGCACTTTGCCACCATTTATCATTATATGGGCTTTTGTTGTGGTAAAGTGGTAGTTCATCGGAATGTAGGTATCTTTTTTTACAAAGGCCAATGATAGCAAGTTCTCACAAGCGCGTCCCTGGTGGACAGGCAAAAAATATTCTTTTCCGAAAATTTCAGCGATTTTGTCTTGTAGCCGGGTAAATGTTGCAGAACCCGCATAACTGTCATCCACAGTGAGCATTGCAGCTGTTTGTTTGTCGCTCATTGCATTTACGCCGCTATCGGTAAGCATATCAAGGTAAATGTCTTTATTGTAGAGGAGAAATGTATTATTGCCGGCCTCCTCAATGGCTTTCAGCCTCCTTTCAACCGGAACTAAATCAAGGCGTTGAACCATTCTAACTTTATGCATCTCCAGGGGTAACTCTTCGCCTAAAAAAAATTTAATATTAGCCATAATAAATAGGTAATTGTTTTTTTGGTTATTAATTATTATTGGTTTAATTTTTCAAAAAGCATAAATATAAGAATATGTCGTAGATTACCATGTTTTGACAAATAGATTGTTAGAGAAAACGCTCAAAAAAATGGGAATAATAAGGCGTTAGCATGGGGAAAGTTGTAGATTGTTAAAACTGGATGTGTCGAATTGGCTGGCTCGCAAGAAAGATTACAACCTTCAGTCTTTAATGGATGAACCAAAATAAAAGAGGTCATTTGCGACCTCTTTATGTTCAATGAATTCTGAATCTATCACAAAAATAAGCCTAAGGACTAACTCGTTCTATTGAAACCTCTACCGGATTTCTGATAATGTCAAGAACTGGCGATGTCTTTTGAACATGGTTGCACAGCTCATCCAGTTTTTCCGTTGGCGCATCTGCACTTATTTTATAAGCAACCTTAATATTCTGATAACCTGGTCTTATCGTTTCTGATAATCCCAGAAATCCGTGCAGGTCAATATCACCTTCCATGTCAAATTCGAGGGAATTAATGGTAATTCCCATTGCAGATGCATTGTAGACATAGCCAACTGTTAAACAGGAAGCTAAGGCGTGTAAGACTGCCTCAACGGCATTGGCTCCATGATTTTCGCCCAGTAAAACTGGAGGCTCGTCACCTTCAAGAACAAAAGCTTCTTCGCGCGATGTATCTTCCATTTTTGCCCCGTAAAAATCTTTAATTTCTGTTTTGCAGTGTCCCCCGTTTATCCAATCGGTGTGCGACCTGAATTGAAATTTTGCAACATCTGCATCCCCTTTTACCGCTTCAATTGTACCAAATAACTGGTCAACATTTACGCCATTTTTTTCGATTACTGTTTCCATTTCTGTCTGTTTTAATGATTAATAATAAGTCATGGCGTGATTTATTAAATGGGTATCCATCTTAAATTAATAAAACGGAGTAATTACTCTTTTTATGTGTACTGAAATCGGTTTGAAAAGTTGCGTTTGATTTCTGCCAATAGTGGTTTTGTTAATACTTTCCGGGATGTAGACTCTTTGGCAGCTGTGGTGCCTCTTTTAGTGGTATCCAATTTCATTTTTGAATCAGCAGATTCTGTGGAAAGGTCATTATACATAAGCATAGGCAATGCCCTTTCTAAAGCATTGTTTTTTTCGGCCTGTTTCTTTTGTCCGCATATTTCAATATTGCTGTAATCGGAGCGATGGTTTCTACAATTAAGCCGGATTATGAGCATCATTTTATTTTTTTTAGTTTACGATTTTACTTTTTATGTTTTTAATAGTCAAACACCAAGTAATTGAAAACAAACAAATACTGACATCTTCCATTAGGTGGCGTGGTTTGTTTATCTGAAAAAATGTTGCTCTGCCAAAGCAGTGGTGGTGTTCTCTGAATCGGATGGAAAAGTTAAACTCGATAATATAATGGGAATGAAATTGGTGAAAATACATGCTGTATTTTTTATACCAGGATCGCGCCTAATTAATAATTAAATCAATTCAATCATTCAAAAACTAATTTAATTGAGATGAAAAGAAATCACACAAACAAACAAATGAGTTTCTTGCGGATGTTTTCAGTTGTTATGTGCTTATTGCTTGTTGTTCCGGCAATGGCAAATGCACAGGGTAAAGCTGACTTTGCAGGCAGTTGGGCTTTTAATGAATCGAAAAGTAAAATGGGCGACAGCGGCCGCCGATTTGGGGGTGGCGACTTTGTTGTAAAACAAGAGGCCAATCTTCTTTCGGTTGAAAGATCTTTTAACGATCAGAGTTTTACAAGTAAGTACACACTTGATGGGAAAGAAAGTGTAAATTCTTTTGGAAGAGGCGAAAGCAAATCGACAGCCAAGTGGTCTGACGATGGAAAATCGCTAACTATCGTTACAAAAATGAACTTCAACGGTACCGAAAGAATATCGACCCAGGTTTGGACATTGAACGATGCAAAAACGCTTTCGATAGTATCAACCAGGCAAAACAGGGACGGAGATAACGTAACCACCACAATGGTTTACGACAAAAAATAGACTTAATCAGAAGTTTAAAAGAGACCTCTGATTCAGAGGTCTCTTTTAATTCCTGATTTTTATAGGTGCTCTAGTCTAATCTGAATAGCAACTTCAGTGATCTGCTATTTTGTTCTATCGGTGTAAACTATTAATCTCTAGAATTCAACCCTGTAATTCAAAATCGGAATCATTCCATTCATATAGTTTATTTCAACTTTTCCGGTTTCCGGGCTGTAGAATTCATCCCACACGTTTAAACGGCCACTTACATTTTGAATGTCGAGCGAAACGATCCACGACCACGAAGGTTTGTTTTTCCGGTAGCTGATTCCACAGTCAACCCTGTAGTAGTCGGGTACTTTTGTTTCAAATGCTCGCGAATAATCCCTCACTTCGCGGTTTTGAGCGAGCGATGCTTCCAAATCAAGCGGGGTGGTGCGGTAACCTCCTCGCCACATGGTTCTCAGGTTTAATCCAAGTATGTTTTGTTTGTTTTTACCCACTTCAAACTCTTTTCCTCCAACCACATTAAAAATGTATTTGCTGTTAAATGCGGTGTTTCGCTCAACTCCATCGGGCATGGTGTATTTCGATTCGAAAAGCGAGGCAGTTGTAAGCATATACCAGTTGTTGGAAAAGAACTTTTCAAGTGTCAGTTCTAATCCGTAATTTCTCCCGGTTCCCTGGTTAGTCAGTTTTTCGTTGGTAAAGCCGCTGCTAAAATTAAGGGAACTTACAGTATTTGTCGAGTCATTCGGGTCAACCGGAACATCATACAAATGCTGATAATACACTTCTGCTTTCAATCGGAAATCGCGTGCAAAATTCCAGTTGTACCCCAAAACCACGTGCGCAGCTTTCGTTATTTTTAAGTCCTTATTGGGTTGAATAATACTGCCATCGTTTAATTCCCTTTCTGCCAGATATACTGAGACCGGTTCAATTTTACTGTGCAGACCGGCACCAAAATTAATACGGTGCTGCTTTGTAATATCCCAGCGGATTCCCAAACGAGGTTCAATACTGTAATCCTTGTTCAGTGCCAGAAAGGAAGAATGTAACCCAGAGTTGATATCAACTTTCTCATTCAGGCGATATTTCCATTGAACGTACGATTCAAAAACCTGGGTACTTCCCTTACTTTTAACTTGTTGTTCCAGAGTGCCGGTATCAAAATTCAAACTTAAAGCATCGAGATTATAGCCGCGGTTATGGAAAATGAAACCGCCCATCAACACGTGCTGCGCATTGAATTTGTGATTGATGAATGAATTCAAACTAAATGTGTTATAGGCGAAATTTTCGTTTTCTGTGGTTGCCGGTCTTAAATCGTAATCCAGCGAATCAACCGTAGCTTCATTTTTGGTGTGCGAATAGGCAGCCACCGTTTTGATATAGGTTTTTGAGTTGGGGAAAAGATAATTATGCGTTATCCCGGCAATTCCAAGTTGATGATCTTCGGTATCCCGAAAACGATCAGACCTGTAATTCCAGAACGAAGTATCCGGAGCAACAGTGGAACCTGCAGAACTAATTCCTCCCAATCCCCAAACCGAAAAGTACCCGGCTTTTTTTGTGGGAATATAGAATTTATACGACAAATCCTGCCATTCGGGAGTGATGTCGCCTCCGCTGATATCAATACCAGCTTTGCTTAAAATTTTTAATGTTGAATAACGGTAGTTTAGCAGGTAAGAAGCTTCGCTGCCTTTTTTTAGCGGACCTTCAAGCGCTGCCTGTGCTCCCAGCACGCCCAGTTGAAAAGCATATTCGTGTTTTTCGTAGTTCCCGTTTCGTAATTTTAAATCGAACACCCCCGAAAGTGCATTTCCGTACTCTGCGGGGAAAGCTCCGGTGAAAAAATCGGAATTGGCTAAAACCTGGGTGCTAAGTGCCGAAACACCACCTCCGGAGCCGCCTTCGCCGTTGGTGAAATGGTTCGGGTTCGGAATTTCGATTCCTTCCATCCGCCACAGCATTCCGCGCGGAGAGTTTCCACGGATAACCAGTTCGTTGTTTTCGTCGTCGGCTGATGAAACGCCTGCAAAAGATTGTGCCGTTCTTCCCGGATCGTTAATCCCGGCTGCTATCCTGGACGTTGATTCCACAGTGATTTGAGTGGCACTAATTGTTGCCATTTGGTTGATCGGTTCGCTTTTATCGTCGTACGCATAAACTGTAACTTCGTCCAAATCGGCAACCGATTCTTTCATTTCAATATTTAAAACAACCTCGCGGCCCGAGCCAACCATTATTTCATTCAGAAAGATCTCTTCGTATCCGAGAAATGTAATTTTAAAGGTTTGCCGGCCAACAGGAACTTTTTCCAGTTTAAAGTTTCCGTTGGCATCCGATGAGGTACCTTTTGCCATAGTTCCGCCCGAAAGCAAAATGATATTTGCCCCCGGTAGCGGTCCTCTTGTATCCGCATCAATTACCTTTCCTTTAACGGTTTGAGTTAATTCCTGGGCAAACAGTTTTGCAGGAAAAGTACATATAAGTAAGACTAATAGTATTGTTTTCATAGCTTTTTGTTTCTTGTTTTCAATGGGTTTCTGTTTTCTGTAGCCTGGTTTCTAGTTTACTTTGATGATTTCGGAGGCGTCCTTCAAATCCTGCTCTTCGATGACTCCACTTCCTTTGTAATATACTTTTGAAGCACCTCTGGCAGTAACATCCAATTTTTGCTGAACGCTTAGAGAGATTTCAGAGCCCCCATCCAGATTGGCATTCAGGTAATCGCTGACAAAATCAAAACCGGTCATTTCAGAAGCTCCTGTTGCATCGATATGGAAATTGGTGCAAGCGCCATCGATTTCCATTGTTGAGGCACCTTCAAGGTATGCGTTTACTGTTACGGTTTCAATCGATCCTTTAAACTGGCTGGCTCCAATCAATTCTATTTCAAACTGATCGTTTTGTAAAGCATCGTTGAATTCAACGGTTGTGGCGCCCTCGGCCATAACTTTTGAAAGGGAAGTGGTTGTAATGTAAACGTTTAAAACCGGGACCCCGCGAATGTTGGTGTTTTTCTCCAATCCTACCGATAAAAGATCGCCCGTTTGATCTGTTTCGATAACTGAGTGTAAGTTTTCATTGGCCTCAATACGAACTGATTCCTCTGTTTCTGAGAAACTAACATACACATGGAAGACATCTGAAACGGCCAACTGGCTAACACCTGACACCGAAAAATCGATTGTGGTAACATTTGATGATGGAACTACTTCTAAATGATCTTTTTCACATGAAGTGAATAAAACTCCGATTGCTAAAATTGTTGCTAAAAATACTTTTGTTTTCATGACTTTAAATTTTAATTGTTACTAATGATATTGTTTAAGTTTTCTGTTTTAAGTTCTAAATCTCTTGGTCAAATTTGGGGTATTAAAGGCCTGTAATCGACCGACTGCATAAAGTCGAACTGTTTCATCGCTGTATAATTGGTTCGATTGAATATTTTAATTCGTTCGACTATGTTGTAACAGTTAGTTTCCCTCGTGTTTAAGACATATACTGCTGTCTTGAATAGATTCGTTTTCATAGCGTTCTTTTTGTGGTAAGGCCATTTTATAGCTGTATTTTTTCCAGATGTATTCGATGGGCCCCTGATTAAATCGTTGCAGATAAAAATGAGTGATTAAGGTTTGGAATACATAAAATCCGATGGCAATCATCCACGATTGAAAATTGGTAAGCTTTCCGAAAAGATTAAAGAGGTTGAAACAATGATAGAATACAAAAACGTAAAGAAACGATTGCAGAATATAATTGCTCAGCGCTGTGCGGCCAACCGGATTAAAAAATTGTAATACTTTTCTAAAAGATTTATACTGGTATAATTTCAGGAATGCCGAAATGTAAAACAGGCTTTGCAAAATCATTCCTGTCACAAGAACAAACGGCACCCAGATTAATGAATAATCCAATTCCAGATCGCCAACTGATATCTTATAGAAAATAAAACTTGCTGCCAGGCCAAAAGTAAGACCAAGTGTGATAAACCATGTTGTTAGTTTAGCATGTTTTTCCGGATGTTTGAAGAAATCGATTTTTGCCAGGATAAACCCAATTAGCATATTCCCAAAAGCAAATACAAGTGTTAAGGGCATATCTCTAAGGAAATTAGTCCACGGGTCGAACATAAAATTTAATTTCAAATACCGCAGAAACGATGTGGCTACCGGTATCTCGCGAGCCAGTTCAAAATCGAAATTACGCGAAGCCCAGCCCAAAGCAGTTAAGCCGATATAAATGGCTCCGGTTAATACTACATTTAGCAGTACCGCCAAAACAACCAGTTTTTTAACCGATACTTTTCGTAGGATTAAAAGAAATATACCACCTAAAGCATAGGCGCGTATAATGTCGCCATTCCACAACAACAGGCTGTGTGCATAACCCACTCCGAATAAAAGCAGCATTCGTACGATAAAATACTTATTGAAGTTTACACTCCTCTTGGCAGCCCGTTGCATTTGAATGTAAAATCCAAAACCGAACAAAATAGAGAAAATGGTAATAAACTTTTTATCTACTAAAAAGTGGTACAGGAAAGTCATTAATGAATCCAGTTCTCCAGTTACCGGCGTGTTATACTCATAAGGAATATTGGCAATTATTATCCCTAATAAGGCAAATCCGCGTAAGGCATCAACAGAATCAATTCTGTTCTTTTTCGTTGTTTGTTGCAACTTTGCTTCTTGTATTTCCTGTTTCTGATTCATCATTAAATATTTTTGTGTTGAAAAATCGTTAATGCAAATATCAAGTGAATCAGTGGTTTATGAAAGTTTTTGGTGTCGCGCATTCGGAAATCAGAACATGCTAAACACCGGAATGCAGAATTCAGGACAAAAGAGGATTTGTTGTGCAGAAATCAGGACAGCGGAAAATCGTGTCTGCAGAAATCAGGACATGAGAATATGGTGAAAAGGAGGATGTTTTTAGTTGTTTCGGAAATTGCCGGGTGTTTTTCCGGTTTTCTTTTTAAACGCAATGTACATTGCCGAGCGCGATTTAAATCCGGAGTCTAAACCGATACCTTCAATGGAAAGGTGATCGTTGGTTTTGTCGTTCAAAATTTCCAAAGCTTTTTCTACCCGATAGTTGTTTACCCATTCGTTAAAATTAAAACCAAAGCTCTTGTTTATGCAGGTTGAAATGGTACGGGCTGAAATATTTATTTCTTTGGCGAAATCGTGAATGGATAAATCCTGGTTCAGGTAGTATTGTCCGGTTTCCATCGCATTTTTAACCGATTCGCAAATTGTATTTGATGATTTGGATTTGTCTTCTTCCGGATCTTTTCGAGTATGATTTTCTTTGGTTTCAGCTCTCTGGTAAAATAGATCCTGCTGTGTAAATGCTTTAAAACTTACAATATAAATAATGATGGATACAGCTCCCCAGATTACCACAACAATGTCAGATTGACCAACTCCTCCGATAAGAATCCGGATTAATTCGATTCCCCATAAAACTACAACAGGAACAAAAATCAATACAAATTGCCACAGCCAGTTAATATCGAGAAGTGTTATATCAGAATACTCGTTTTTTACAATATTCCGGTATTTTATTGTTTCAACAATAGCAAGTGAAACTGCCGAAACAGTAAGTAAATAGGCGTAATATTGTATTGCCATAAAGTATTTGTCGACTGTGTCGAATTCAATAAAACTATAAATGGATTTCCCGTTCACAAAAAATATTCCCAGGTTGACGAAAGTAATGGCAACAACGATAAAAGCCAGAATATAATGGAGGCGAATAAAGGATTTATAAGAAGATGCCCGCTGCAGTTTAACAAGAACATAGTGCAGGAAAAGTGTCGGGAATAAGAGCTTTACTTCGGGAATAGTAAAATATCGTTCGATAGAATATCCCCCAATGTTGCTAAATGGTAAAAGATCGGTAGCTGCTCCAAGTATAAATGTAATGAGAAAAAATCCTAACAACTTATTGGAGAAACTTTTGTGTTTCTTTGAAAAGATAAAAACAAATCCAAGCAGAACTCCTTGAAAGACAGCAGCCCAAATTAAAGTAGTTATAATTATTTCCATAGATATTCAATTATTGAATTCGTTTTTATGTTACAGATACCTTGTTTTTTCTGCGGTATTCAGTGGGCGTAAGGCCCGTATGTTTTTTAAAAGCAGTGTTAAACGACGATTTTGAATTAAATCCTACTTCATATAATATTTCTAAAACGGTGTATTCTTTCCGGTCGGGAGCAGCAAGTAATTCCATTGCTTTTTCAATTCTGTACTCATTAACAAAATCAAAAAAGTGTTTGTTGAGGTGGTGGTTGATCAATATGGACAATTCGCGCGATAAAATTCCGGTTTTTTGTGCCAGCGAATGTAGGGTAAGCGATGCATCCAAAAACGGTTCTTTTTCTTTCATATATTGATTAACACGCTCAATTAGTTCGTTATTCTCTTCCTCCGGTTTTAATGCCGAATTACCTGCATTTTGTTTTACCAGCTTTTGTACCGCGGGTTGTGCTTCTGTTTCGTCGATAAAAAGTTGGGGCGATCGTAACCCAAGGATGATAAGCCAGCAAAACAAAATTAAAACAGCTGTTATTACAACATAAGAGATGAAGGAAAAACTTTCAAGCTGAAATACCCACCGGGTAATGATATTTACCATCGACAGGGAATAAAGCACAGCAACAAATAGAATTAGATTTGATATGTATCCATATCTGTTTGTGTTGGTATTTGAGTAGTTTTCAAAGAAAATTTCTTTGTGATTTTTTAGCTGGCGATAAGAAAAATACAGATACAGAAAGGTTTGCAAATACAACACGGCATAAAAACACAGCCCAATAATTCGTTCGGTTTTTGCCGGTACGCTACCCTGCATGTTTTCAATGATGATAAGGGAAATGACTATACCGAGGAGAATAAAAAAAGGTATGGTATGCAACAGGTCTTTTGTTTTTAATCTGTAGTTTGGGAATAACGAGGTTTTGACATGTAAAAAGAAGGCCGGAGCAGCCAGATAGATCAAGATTTGTAGCAGTGCAGTAATGTTTTCCGACCAGCGGTTTAATATCAGATCAGCAAAAAAATCCAACACATTATAAGCCAGTAAAACGATAAATATGGCGATAAAGTAGTTGCTTAACTTTTTCCCTTCTTTGTTAAACAGGAGGTAAATGGCAAACAGAAATGCCTGAAATCCGGCGAGTAATTCGATTGCATTTAAGAACGTAATTTCCATCAATTCGATATTTGCTCCATACAATTATACAAATAAATGGAGATTGAGTGAAATATGGTTTTGATGGAAAACCTCTAAGTGAGAAAGAAAAACAGGTTCTCCATTGCCCAGTTGGTAATGATTCGTTCTTTATCCAAAAAAATCAACGTAATTCCAAATACATCATAAAAACCATGTGTAAGAACCAGTACCCAAAGGTTTTTCTGGTTTTTGTAGAATATTGAACTAAACAACAAGGCTACAAATCCGGTGGTAATTATTCCCGAGGTTCCCTGGTATAAATGCGCAAAACCAAATGCAAAAGATGAAATAAGTATTGCTGCAGCCCATGCCGGCTGGCTGTTTCCAAAAATACGGGCCAGTTGTTTAAGCATGTAACCACGATATAAAAACTCCTCGCCAAACGCGGCAAAAATCCACATTATTGCCAGAAACACCAGGTAGTTTTGCCAGTTTCCTTTCAGGCCTTCGAAATTGCTTAAATCGGTAGCACCGTAAAAATATTCGATTACCGGTTGAAAGAGAAAGTCGTTTGCAACAATAATGAGAATGGTATACAAAACGGCTTTGAGAATGGTTTGTGCAAGCGGATTTTTTTGAATTGAAAAAAACGACCAGTCCCATTTTACTGCCCAGGCGGTGACTAAAACGATAACATACCCCAGGATGGTGCCATAATTGCTGGTGGCAATTGATAGCGTTAGAATTATAGAAATAAACGTTAGAATTACGGCCGGTTGCGTGAGGAAAGTTGCTGCTTTTTGTCTTGCTTTCATTTTAAATTAGTTAAAAGTTACCGATGCATATTTAAAACTGATGATCATCTCATTAAACTGTTTAATGTAATCTTGTCCAAAGTTGCCGTGGAAATTACTTTCCGTGCTTCCAATATCTTCAATGTGCAGACGAACGCTATCGAGTTGAGCCTCTGAATCTGCTACCTTTAAATTAATTTTGTCGATTACATAACCCTCAAATTCAAGAACACCGCCACCACTTCCGGCGGTAAATTTTTCCTTCTCAAAATTTTGCTCAATCTGGCTTTTATAGTCCTTATAAAATTGCGGATACAAAGATGTGGTTGTGGCGCCGGTATCAAAATCAAAACGCAAAGTATCACCGTTGTATTCGGCAGCAATTATTGGCATTAAACCGTTCAAAGCAAAATTATTGTACGAGTATTCTACCGGGTTTTGCGGCACAAAAATTTCGTTGTCTTTACTCACCCGAATTTCATCCATGGCTTCAATTACCGGAAAACCAATTGCTCCGTTTATATAATAATCGATTTGCGGAAACGAAAGGTCTTTGTCATTGAGTACCAAAAAGAAAACATTTTTAAAGGTAATGCCGCCAATGTTTAGTTCGGGTGCAATTGCGATATCGCTTTTAACACGTAAACCGGTTGCTGCAGTTACATAAAAATCGGCTTCCGTTATTTTTAAATCCAGTTTTTTTGCCAGCGACCGTACCATAACCGAAAAATTGGCGCCCGTATCGAAAAGCAGGTTTTTGGTGGAGTCGCCAAAGCTTACATCGATATTAAAGAGCCCCACTTTATCTTTTGTCATCGGAATGGAAGTATCAGCGGATTTGACAATTTCCTGACGGGGCACATCTTTTAATGCCTTCCAGATTTTTATTTCATTTTGCAGGCTTTCTAACTCTGAAGAGTCGTTGAGCACTGCAAAATTGTTTAAAATAATTTCGCTGGCTTTTGCCGCCTCAGAATATTCGTACAGGTTTACATGGTTTAATAGTTTTGTATTGTAAAGTTCGTTGCGCATTGTATCGGTAAGTGAGGCCTTGTGTTTTTCGAGTAATTCGCCAATGGCCAGGTTCGATTCTTCAGCCTGATTAAATACATTGCTGATTAATGCACTGTAGTAAAGTTTATGTGTTTCTGAAAGCTGATCGATATGTTGATTGTAGGTGTCTTTTAGTTTAAAAAAGTCGGAGACTTCGATATAGTGTTCCAGCTTATTCACCACATTCTGGTTGGATACTTCTGACCTTGATTGTCCACAGCCAGCTAAAAATGTAGCGATGATTAGTATTGATAAAATTCTTTTCATGGTGTTTTATTCTTCTAAATTTAATGCGTGGCGTAAAGCCTCCTGAAGTTCTCTGTTTTTGTCCAGTGCTTTTCTGTAAGAATTGTTGTTTTGTTGAATAAGTGAGATTACCCCGAGGTACATATTGGTAAACTCAAGTGTTTGATAACTCTCTTTATTTATAAATTCCTGCGTTAGTAAATTCACGGTTTTATACAAAACCGGAAACCCATAACTGTCCATATGTTTTTGATAATAATGCTCAACATTTTTTATCTCATTCAGGAAGGTGTAATACGAACTTATTTTTTCTTTTAGCTGATAGTCCGAAATGAGATTTAGATTTCCACTGTTGATAATGTCTTCGTAGGTGTCATTGGTGGCCGACAACCATTCGATGTATATAATCTCAGTCACAATCTCGCCCGCCAGTTCTTCGGTAAGGGGTTTGTTTACCAGTTCGGTTGCTTTTAAAATGGATATTAATTTATCGGCTTTCAACTGGCTGCTTGTTACCAGCGTATCAATCTGGCTTTCGTTATTCTGAACATCTTTGTAAAAGCTATTCAGGTATTTCGCCTCCAGTTTTTTCTCTACGTTTTCTTCGCGCCAGTTATTTAACAGAAAACCTGCGGTAACTCCAATAAATACTACCAATACCTCCAGGGTATAATGCCATCCGTTTATTTTTCTCTTGCCCATCCTGTTTTTATTTTGAAAACAAATGTGCTTTAAAAATCCATGTTTTGCGACCGAATAAATAAAGTCGAACGCTTTTCCCATTGGGAAATTGGTTCGACTTTTTCAATGAGGAGATTCTGTTTTCTGCTAAATGTTAGAATTTGAACTTTTTTGTTTCCTCTTTTTTTATGAGCTTAATTGTTTTCGTTTTCTCCTGCTTACTGGTTTATATAATTGTAATTCTTTTGCCCTTAGTTGCTTTTTGTTTAAAACTCAATCTTATAACTAAGATTTGGGATAACAAGCCCGTCGTATTTTGTATCAATCTGGTTTGTTTTCAGGTTGTAGAAATCGTTTGAATATTCTTCGGTGCAATTGGCATTGAGCACCTGCAATGACCACACCGATGAGTATTTTGCTTTGTTTTTCCGATATGAAAGGGTGAAAGATACTACCGGCAAATCATCATGTTTTTGACTAAATGCGATGTTCCCGTTTGTTTCGCCATAAACCACATCGTGTTGTTGCAGCGAGGTATCCATATCAATTGGTTCAATGCGGTTTCCTCCCAGGTAATTTAGCCTCACGTTGGCACTCAAAATGTTGTTTTTAGCGGTTTGCCATTCTTTCCCGGCCATCAGGTTAAAAACGTAGTTTCGGTTAAAACGCGTGTTTCGTTCAATACCATCGGCTGCTGAATATTTCGAATCGAAAACCGAAGCAGTTAGCATGTAATAATAACCGCGGCTTAAAAATTTCTCAAGCGTAAAATCAATACCCACATTTCGTCCTTTTCCTTTGCTAACCAGCACTTCGTTAAAGAAAAGTGTGTTGTTATTGTTTAAAGTTGAGATATAACTATCGGGGCTTACCGGAACATTGTTTAATTGCTGGTAGTAGGGTTCAATTCGTAGATGAAGGTTGTCGGTGAGTTTTGCCTGGTAAGAAAATACATAATGGGCAGATTTCATAAAGTCGAGATCTTTGTTGGGTGTGCTGCCGTTGGCCGAAACAAAATATACCGGCAACTGCTCCAAACGGCTGTGAATTCCGTAGGCCAATCCCAGGCTGTGTTTGTTGTTGATGTTATACTTTAACCCGATTCGTGGTTCAATCGAAAAATTATCGTTTAGCAATAAATATTGGGCGTTAACACCGGCATTTAAAACAAGGCTTTGAGACAGGTTAATTTTCGATTGCGTGTAGAATTGAACAAAGTCGGTGCTGCCAGTTTGCTTGGCAATTTGGGTAGGTGTTTCTCCTTCGGCAAGCGATTCTGCCACATCAATATCAAAAGAAAGATGATTGTATCGAACACCTGTTTTATTACTGTGTGTTTCGTTAAAACGTTTGGTAAAATCGCTTTGAACCGTAATTTGGCTGGTGGTGTTTTGGGCTTTCGATTGCGGATAAGGATTAAGGTTAAAGTCCAAACGCTGCTCTTCAAACTCCAATCCGCTGCCCGAATACGATACGGCTGTTTTTAGGAATGCTTTGCCGGGCAGATTTATTTTATGCGAAAGGGCGGTTGCAAACATATAAATTGATGTTTCAGAATTGTCGCGATCAAAGTCTGATTCCCAATCAATGCTATCGGCTGCGTCCATATTTACGCCATCGATTGTGCCAATTCCCCAAAGTGTAAAAGTTCCACTCTTTTTAGTTGGGAAGTTGGTTTTAAACGACAAATCCTGATACCGTAAAACTCCGGCATCATCGGGTAGAAGTGGTGCCACAAGTGCCATGGTTGAATTCCGGTAATTGACAATATAAGTAGCATCCGATCCTTTTTTGAACGGCCCTTGTGCCATTGCATCAACACCTAAAATTCCGGCTTCGAAAGCATATTGCCGTTTGTTGCGGTTTCCTTCGCGTAGTTTTATATCGAAAACACCGGATGAGGCATTTCCGTATTCTGCCGGAAAAGCACCGGTGTAAAAATCGCTGTTTGCCATCATTTGGTTACTAATGGCCGACATTAGTCCTCCGCCGGCAATGGTGAGGTTGGCAAAGTGGTTCGGATTCGGTACCTCCACGCCGTCGATGCGCCACAATAAACCGTCGGGATTATTTCCGCGAACCGAAATGCCATTGTCGCTTATCGACGGATTTGCCACACCGGCAAACGAAGCTGCCAAACGTGCCGGATCATCCAATCCACCTGCATAACGCTGGGTTTCTTCCACTGTAAACTGTCGGCTGCTTAAAGTTGCCATGCTGTTTAGCGGTGTTGATTTGTTCACCCGAACCACAACTTCATCAAGTTCAGCATTGCTTTGTTGCATCCCGATATTCAGATTAATCTCCTGCCCCGAACTCACCAGTAACTCCTTCATCTCATAGGTGTCGTAACCAACCATTGAAATGCTTAGGATTTGGCGCCCAACCGGAACGTTTTCCAGAATGAAGTTCCCTTCTGTATCTGAAACAGTGCCGATTAACGGTTCGCTTCCTTTAACTACAATGCTTGCAAAAGGCAACGATTCGTTTGTGATGTCATCAAACACTTTCCCATTAATGGTTTGCGTAACATTCTGTGCCGACAAACTGCCTGTTAATCCAACAAAAAGCAATCCAAGAAACATAAAGGCAACGATCAATTTCGAAGTCTTGTTTACCCAAATTGTTCTGTTTTTTTGACTTGTTGTTTTTATTTCTTTCGAGAAGAAAAAAGATTTGTCGTTTGCTACGATATAAAGTGCAAACAGTATTAATAATCCCGTTTGAATGACTTTACTCATCGGGTGGGTGGCGAATATTTCGTTAAAAAAACCGGCTGCGATGTGAAATATGACGGGCAAAATGATATTTCGGTTGGCTTTGTAATAAATCCAGTTCATAATAAGTACAAAGGGGAAAAGACTTACTATAAAATTGAGCGAATAAATCCAACCTGCCTCAACCAGATTACTGTGGTAATAATCTTTAATACCACTTAGTGGTACATGCCATATTCCCCAGAATAAAGCGAATAATAATGATGTTGCGAACAGATTGAAACGAACCCGCAAAGAATCAGTCCCATACGAATGCCAGGCCAGTTCTTCCAACAATGGAGCAATGATCAGCATCACCCAAACAGGGAAAATGCCCGATGTAAACGAAAAAGATTTTGCGAATTGAAACTGGTCGATACTGTATCCAAACATTAGCGATACAGCTTGAGCAAGCAAAATGCTAAAAGGCATTAATAATAATGTAAGTACGATATAGGTTGAGCGGATTTCTTTAAAATTAAAAATCCTTCGGCTTAAATCGTCGGCCAGGTTTTTATTTTGACTGGCCATAAAGAGTGTAATCAAAACCGGAGCCAGTAAGCCTAAAAATGCAATAATGCTGGCCAATGATTGTGGTGCTGAACCATTGTTTTCGATGTGACTTATATGGCCCGCCAGAATCCATAATATCCATGGAATTAGTGTTGCCAGACCATAAAATAAAGCTGTTTTGTTGTAAATCCTGGTGTTCATAATTTCGCGTTTTAAAATTGTTTCTGAGGCAAAGATTTATCAAAAACAAAGGCGCATCGCCCAAACGTGAAAGACTGAACTTTTTTGAGGTACAAACATACAGGAGTGTACCCTAAATTGATTGTGAATGAGTGTTTTGGCTGATTTCTGCTAAAATGTAATTTTTAGACTGAAAAATGTGATTCAGAACTTTAATTCTGAAATGTATTGCGAAGGAGTGACTGATTTGTGTTTCCTGAAAACATTGTTAAACGACGATTTTGAATTAAACCCCGAATCGAGCGCATGTGCCAGCAGGCTAAAATTTTTATTGGATTGAACCCGCTGAATAAATTCTTCAACACGATACTTATTTACAAAATCGTGAAAGTTTACCTGCTCGTATTGGTTAATGATTTGCGACAGATGATTCGAAGACAATGATAAAGTGTTCGCCAGTTCGCTTAAAGTTAGTTTGGGATTTAAATAGGGTTTTTCTTTTTGCATTAATTCCAGCAATTCACCGTGTTTCTGGATAGCTAATTCCTGTTTTAATCCCGATCTTTTGTATTCGCTTTCAGTCCTCAGCAAATCAATTTCATTTTTCACAGTGTTGGTAAAAAGATCCTGTTGCCGTATTCCCGAATATCCGATAAATACCACAAATGCCACAATAATTGAATAAAATAAAATGTCGGCGTTAAACGGAAACTGAAGGCGCAGCATTTCGCGCATGATGGTAACTGCAGCAGCGGTTATAAACACAGAGCCAATTCCAAGAATCGCAAAACGCAGCCAATTCATATCGATGCGGTTACTGTACGAGTAATTATCCTCAACAATTTTATGTCTTTTCAGTAACATTCTGTAGGCTAAAATTGCATAGGCGATTCCTGATATAATGAAGGATAGGAGAAGAATTGTTGAAAAAAGGCCGTAATCGTCAATCAGGCCTTTGTCAACCTGAACTTTTTCGTCGGCGGTGTATGTAAAATAGAAGGGCATCATTAGCAGGTAAGAAACCAGTGCCGGGGCAAAATGGATATAATCTCTTTTTTGTATGTGTTTTTTACTCTTTAACGAATACCGAACATAGAGGTACAAAAAAGGGCCGTATAAAAGCGGGAAAGGCGCGGTAATTCCAATCAGGTGAGGATATAGATCCCAGTATCCCTTATAATTTAGAAAATACCCGGTAAGATGAATTCCGATAACGACCAGCCACAACGATAGTATGTTGTCGGTAAGCACTTTGTCTTTTTTCGAAAATAGGAGAATACCCAAAAAGAATGAGAGTACAATTCCGATATTTAAAACAACAGTCATATCTTATCTAAATTAGTCATGCAGGTATTTCCTTCCAATTTAGTTTTTAATTGGCACGAATAAAAAAATTGTATGAAATATAGGTAGAAAACAGTCATTTATATCTATTTGTTGAATTGAAAATGTATACAGCCTGTTGGGAAACTGATAACCTGTTTCTGCAAATCGGGGAACAACTTCTTGCTGTTGCCTATGAGTATCTGCATAAATAGTTGAATAAGAGTGTTCCCGCTATTTTGGAGAGATAATTTTCCTATTTGTTTTTTAACGAACACTGTTTTTAAGTAGTTTTGTGTTTATTAGAAACAAGATGATCAAGTTTAATCATCAAAATAAATAACAATGAACAAACTAAAACCTATTATTTTATTAATTGCAATTGCATTTACGGCTATTGTGCCGGCACAGGCACAACGTGTTGAAAGCGACTCGCCATTAATTGGCAAGTGGGATCTTACGATAAATATGACTGAAAAGCAGATCGAGAATCTAGGTCTTTTCCGCCATGGATTAATGACTTCCAACGGTTTCCCAGGGTGGCTTATGGTTAAATTATCAGGTTTCTCTACGCTAACCGGATACTATGTTGGTTATGAGGGAAGTGCCCGACCAATTTCGGAAGTGGTTTACGATGAAGCTACGGATAAATATCATTTTACCATTCCACCGCAATGGATGGATATTGATGATCTGTATTTTGAGTTTTCGCTGAAAGATGATAAGCTGACAGGTTATCAAATGCTTGATGGTAATAAACTGGAATGGACAGGTGTTCGTGCTCCTTCGCTGGAAAGAACAGAACCACCGATTTGGGGAAATCCTATTGAGATGATTACCAATAACATGGAAAAATGGGTTATTCCACAGAACAGCAAGTTCCAGATGATTGACGGTGTAATGGTAAATACCGAATCAGGTGGTAACCTGGTTAGTATTCAGAAGTTTGAGGATTTTAAACTTCATGTTGAATTCCGTTACCCGGCAGGAAGTAACAGCGGAATTTATCTCCGTGGCCGTCACGAACTACAGATCGAAGATTCAAAAGGAAGAACTGACGATGTTAGTATTGGTGGTATTTACGGTTTTATTGCACCTGCGGTTTATGCCGCTAATGCTCCGGGCGAATGGCAAACTTATGACGTGACACTTGTTGGCCGCCATGTTACCGTTTTGCTTAATGGAATAGAAGTTATTTCTAACCGCCCTATTCCTGGAATTACAGGTGGTTCGTTGGATAGCAACGAAGGAGAACCTGGTCCATTTCAGATTCAGGGTGACCACGGACCGGTGGAATTCCGCAAATTTACTGTTACTCCGGCGGTTAACTAGAAAGTTGCAGCTTTCTGCAAATCATCGCATAAAATATTTAAGAGGCCTTACTATAAGGCCTCTTTTTTTATAACATTAATTTGAGAATTGTCATCGAGGAAACCTAAACAAACGGATCTGGATTGGATTTCCTTTCGCATTTCAAGCCAACTTTAAATTACAGGCAATAATTTGTGCTTTCGAAAACTATTCTAAACACAATGTGTTAATTTCAAATGTTATTACGAAGAGGGATGTTTCGCCGCATTGGAATATTTCCCGAAAAGCAATTTGTTATGATGGAAAAAAGCAACTATAATTTTAAACCGCTACCTGGTTATGAGCAATTTGAAGCCACAACCCAGATTATCATTGCTGAAATTCTTCGTCGTAAGCTGAATTTTGAGATTATCGATGCCGATAATAACCTCATCTCGGTTCAGTACAACCATAAAGAATACATTATTCACGAAGGAACCATTTCGGATGCCAACAGCCTGATTGCCTTCTGGATATCAAACGATAAATGGATGACCCGGCAATTCCTTCAGCGAAAAGGTATTCACCAGGCAAAAGGTATTTTGCTAAAGCCCGGTTATCAGGCCGATGTGCTGGATGCGATTCCTTTGCCCGCTGTGGTAAAACCGGCTAATACCGATCATGGAATTGCAGTAAGTACAAACATTCAATCGCGCGACGAGCAAATTGCCGCTATCAACAATGCATTTAAATTTTCGGATAAAGTGATTGTTGAAGAATTTTGTCCGGGGCAGGAATACCGCTTTCTGGTAATCGATTATGTGGTTCGGGCCATTGCCTGGCGTGAACCGGCCAATGTATTGGGCGATGGAAAATCATCAATTCAGCAATTGGTTGATATGAAGAATAAAGGCCGCGGAACGGATTATACGCATCCTTTGTTAAAAATAAATATTGATGAGGAAGTGATCCGACATTTGAAGGCGCTTTCGATGACCCCGGAAACGATTTTGAAAGAGGGAGAGAAGGTGTACCTGCGTAAAAATTCAAACCTGAGTACCGGAGGAGACAGCATTGATGTAACCGATGAAATTCCGGATTTTTATACAAATGTTGCCGTTGAGGCTGCAAAATCGGCAGGCCTGAAAATTGCCGGGATCGATATTATAATCAAAGACATGGAACAGACTGCTTCGCACGATAATTACATTGTGGTGGAACTGAATGCGCCGGCCATGTTGTCGATGCACGACTATCCGTACATCGGGAAAAACCGTCATGTGGAAAAATATGTTCTCGACAGCATTTTGAATTCAAAGTGATCGCTGACAGCAAAAAACAATTAAATGACAGAAACAGAAAAAAGAATAGAAATAAACCATAAATCGCAACTGATCGATTATTTCGAGCGGGGGAGCAAACCTCCCGAGAGATGGGGAATTGGTACTGAAAACGAAAAGTTTCTATTTCGCAAAGAAGATTTTGGCCGCCTTCGTTTTGAGCAGGATGGCGGAATTTTGAAGATCCTGAACAAGATGCAACAAGATGGCTGGGCGCCAATTCTTGAAAACAATATTGCCATTGGTCTTCGGAAGAATGGTGCATCAATTACGCTGGAGCCCGGTGGGCAATTCGAGCTTTCGGGCGATAATTTTAGCACGATTCACGAAACGTATCGCGAAACCAAAAAGCATTTTAAGGAACTCAACACGATAAGTCAGCACTACAATTTTTTTAGTCTGCCAATGGGCGTTGATCCCTTGTCGGACGTTGCCGATGTGCCGTGGGTACCTAAAGAACGCTATCGTTGGATGCGCAATTACATGCCCACAAAAGGCGATCTTGGGCTGCACATGATGACAAACACCGCATCAACACAGGTAAACCTCGATTTTTGTAGCGAAAAGGATATGGTGAAAAAGATGCGCGTATCGCAGGCATTACAAGCGGTTGTTACCGCGATTTTTGCGAACTCGCCATTTTCTGCAGGAAAACCCAATGGCTATTTATCGTATCGTTCGCATATCTGGAATTATACCGATCCGGATCGATGTGGTTTTTTACCTTTTATTTTTGATGAGGGATTTGGTTTTGAGCGTTGGGTTGACTACTTGCTGGATGTGCCGATGTATTATATTTTGCGCGATGGGGAGTATATTTCGACAAACGGACTTACCTTTCGTGGATTTTTTGAAGGCAAACATTCGCTAAAGCCAACGCAGGAAGACTGGGAAACGCATGTATCAACGATTTTCCCGGATGTACGGCTCAAACAGTTTATTGAGATGAGAGGCGCTGATGCAAGTTGTGTGTCGCACATTGCAGCTGTTTCGGCCTTGTGGGTTGGTTTGTTGTACGATGGTGATAGTCTGGCAGAAGCCGATGAACTTATTTCTAAATGGGACGTTGACACCATGCAGGAGCTTCGTGCCCAGGTTCCCGTAAAAGCGTTGAATGCAGAAAGTGGCAATCTGCACGCCGGGACTATTGCAAAACAAATTTGCCGAATTGCCTCAGATGGACTTAAGCGGCGAGCAAAGGTGCGCTGTTCGGAAGATGAAAGCCGGTTTTTAGCTCCGGTTCAAGAAATTACCGAAAGCGGAATTACCGTGGCAGAAAGGCTGTTGAAGCGCTATCACGAGGGTAACGAGACCTTGCCGGAACTGGTATACAACTGGCAAAACGAGCAGATGCAAAAATATATTGATGCTTAAAAGGCAAAAACTGGGAGCATGTTATCGAAACTAAAATTCTTATTAAAATACACGCATCAATACCGCTGGTGGTACACAGGGGGAATTATCTTTCTGATACTTACCGTTTGGACTTCGATTACGATTCCCGGATTTATCCAGAAAACCATCGACCTGATTGCCGCCGGCCGTGTAGGAAATGAAAGTGAGTTTCATAAAAATGTTTTGATAATTGTAGGTCTGGCTGTCGGATTGATTTTGGTAAGAACACTTTCGCGGATTTTGATCTTTTTCCCGGCCCGTTTGATCGAACGGCAATTAAAAGGCGAAATGTTCCAAAAGCTGGCCTCTTTCGGGAAGGATTATTACGATAAAAACTCAACCGGAAATATCATATCGAGGGTGAATAACGACATTAACGGTGTGCGAATGATTACCGGCTTTGGCATTTTGCAAATCGGTAATATACTCTTGTCCTTGTCGCTTACGCCATACATGATGTGGAAACTGTCGCCCATGCTCACGTTGTATTGTATCATCCCTATGGTGGTGGTTTTTTTTATTGTTCGTTATGGCATGAAGGTGATGGTTAAAAACACACACGCCAGAATGGATACCCTGCAAATGCTTTCCGGAAAAATCATCTCTTTTCTTTCGGGAAACAGTGTGATTAAAAGCTACAATATTTACGAACATGCGGAAAATAAGGTGGAGACCGATAATATTTCTTATTACGAGGCCTCGCTAAAAATTTCGTGGATTCGCTCATTTGTTATTCCCTTGCTTGGCAACCTTGGGCAGATTTTAAAAATCATCATCTTTTTTGTGGGTGGCATGTATGTTATCAACGGCAAATTCACTATTGGCGAATTAACCGAATACATTGCCTACGCTGCGCTGCTGGCTCATCCGATTATGGGGCTGGGCTGGGTGCTCACCATTTTCCAACAAGGTATGGTGGGAATCAGCAGTATTCAAACCATTATGGATAGGAAAGGAACCGATGATGATCGGAAAGCGCTGCCCGAATCGAAAAAGAAAGAGCTTTTTAAAGAAGGAATTCGCGTAGAAAATCTGAATTACACTTACCATAACGGCGATAAACCGGTTTTGAAGGACATCTCGTTTTCGATAAAACCCGGTCAGATAGTTGGAATCACCGGAAAAGTAGGATCAGGTAAAACCACTTTGATTCAGTGTTTAAATGGTTACTTACGACCCGGAGCAGGACAGATCTTTTATGGCGATATTGATGCCGATTCAATACGAAGCGAAGACATCAGGTCGGTGGTAAATACGGTAAGTCAGGAGGTGTTTCTGTTTTCCGATTCCATTGAAAACAATATTGGGTTAACATCGGACGAAACGATTGACGAGAAACGTTTTGATGATGTAATTTACAAAAGTGCTTTTGCCGACGAACTGTTGCGTTTCCCCAAAAAAGGCCAAACAATGGTGGGCGAAAAAGGTATTATGCTTTCAGGCGGGCAGAAACAACGAATTAGCCTGGCACGGGCACTTTATACGCAAGGTGAATTGTTAATCCTCGACGATGTATTTTCAGCTGTCGATACTGATACCGAGCGTTTTCTGATCAAACAGATTGTGGAAAACTATGCAGTGAAAAGTATGGTTGTGATTTCGAACCGGGTGAGTGTACTGGAGAAAACCGATTTTACCATTGTGCTGGAAGATGGAAAGATGGCGGCCATAGGAAATCACGAAGAATTGCTAAAATATTCGGATTTCTACCGCGACATTGCGAAACTGCAACAGGAAGGTGAAACGAAAAAAGAAAGGCAGTAATGAGCAAAGGCAAAAACAATATTATAAAAAATGTTGACTGGCAGTTGTTCCGAAAGTTTGCCGGCTATTTTAAACCGCACAAAAAGTGGTTCTTTCTGAGTCTTGCTTCCATTCCGGTTACCACCGGAGCAGGCATTCTGTTTCTTTGGTTGATTGAAGATATCGTTGATAATTATATCGTTCCGGGCAATGTGGACGGCCTGATCAGACAAAGCATTTTTCTTGCTTTAGCACTGATTCTGAATATTCTGTTCGACGGGGTTTACAGTTACTCTTTTTCAAAAGCAGGGGGGCTGGCAGTGGTTGATTTGCGCCGGCGCTTGTTCGGAAAATCCTTACGTTTCCCATTGAGTTATTTTGATAAAAAGCCTATTGGAGTAACCTTGTCGCGGTTGACCAGTGATATGGAATCGGTTTCGGATTCGTTTGCTGCCGGGGTGCTCGGTTTGCTGGCCGACAGTATAAAAACCTTGGCGCTGGTGGGCTACCTTTTTTACATCAACTGGCGACTTACCTTGGTGTTGTTACTGGTGGTTCCGGTAATTATTCTGGCAATAAACTTTCTGCGAAAAAAGATCAGAAAAGCTTACAATACATCGCGTACCAGTTTAGCAAAATCGGCTGCTTATTTGCAGGAGGCATTAACAGGAATGAAAACCGTTCAGCTTTTTGCCGCTGAGGATAAAGTGTTGAATAAGTACGACGACCTGAACAAACAATTTTGCGATGCCCAAAATAAATCGAATGTTTACGATTCGTTCCTTTATTCGATTGTGGAAGGAATTACTTCGGTAGCCACAGCCTTGGTGATTTGGTACGGCGCTGTGCAAATATGGGATTACGGTTATACGCTTGGAATCCTGATTGTTTTTGTAACCACTTTAGAGCGCCTTTTTGTGCCGGTAAAACAGTTTGCCCAGCAAATTTCAACCATCCAGCGGGCCATGTCGGCGCTTGAGCACATCAGCGAAATGTTCGATCAGCAGGTGGAAGATCCTAAAGCAGAGTCTTCAGACACAGTTCCCGAAGCAATTGCTTTGCAGGAAATCGAGTTCAAAAATGTGTTTTTCCGCTACTCCGAAGATACGCCCGATGTACTGAAAGATGTGTCGTTTAAATTGCAAAAAGGCGATCGGCTGGCCTTGGTTGGAACAACCGGATCGGGAAAATCAACCATTATCCGTTTATTGGCAAAAACATACACCGGTTATCGCGGAAGCATAAAAATTAACGGAATCGAATTGTCTGAGATTCCAATAGGACAGATTCGCGAAACGATTTCCATTATGCAGCAGGATATTTACATGTTTAACGATACGGTTGAATTTAATATCTCGCTGGGACGTAAATCCATTTCACGTAACGATGTGGAGCAGTCGGCATCGTTTGTTTATGCCAATTATTTTATCGACCAGTTGCCCGGAGCCTACAACTTTGTTATTCAGGATAATGGTGATAACCTTTCGAAAGGACAGGCGCAGTTGATCTCGTTTGCACGAGCCATTGCCGGAAACAGCGAGCTTATCATTCTTGATGAGGCAACCAGTGCTGTTGATTCAATTACCGAACAGTACATCCAAAAAGCTATTGCCAATATTTTCTCCCGAAAAACGGTAATTGCTGTAGCGCACCGCTTAAGTACAATAAAAAACTCGGATATGATTCTGGTGCTGGAAGACGGACAGATCATTGAACGTGGCAATCACGAACAACTTCTGAAATACGGCGGAAAATACGCCCGGCTTTTACACCAGTTTGAGGAGGAAGAGCAGCAAGCTTAAAAAATTCCGAAAATTACCAGGGCATAAATTACAAAACGAAAATATCTAAAGAGCGACCAAAGTAAATAGCTTTTAAAATTGTATCCGATAAGGCCTGATGCAAGGCTAACAACTGAGTGGGGAACAGGCGAAACAGCTCCCAAAAAAACAAATATGCCACCCCATTTTCGAAGGTTGACGATGTGTTTCTGCACTTTGTTTTCGATGTGGTTTTTTACCGAAGGAATAAGAAACAGGCGTGTTCCCAAAAAGTAGGAAATAATACCGCCAATGTATGATAAGGTGGCTAAAATAAACAACGCTCCCCAAGGAATTTCCAGTTTCGACGCCCAGGCGATAAACATTTCAGGAGGTACCAATCCTAAAAACGTTTCGGATAAAAGAAATACCGAATAAATAATCTTTGGCGAATAAGTATCCACCAGGTTATTGAGAATTAAATTGAAATCCAACAGAAAAATTTCGAGGCTAACCAACAACAGCACAAACACTGTTGCAATTGTTGCAGCTTTGTAGGCAGTGCTTTTCAGAAACGGATAAAACTGCGTTATGCGGTAATAGCGGTTTAATATCAATAAGCGCCTGGGGGACAGACTATATAGTAAATTCCTAATCATTATGTTCTATTATCGGTACCGTAAAATCAAAAAACAGTACTATATAACACAATTTGATTTTGAAATGTTGTGATGTGAGGCACAAAAAATAAACTTTAACATCTTATTAACGGGGACTGAAAAGGAAGCTTAAATTCTTTATGGAATGAAATATCAGTTGATAGTAAACTAGGTGAGGCTTTTTATCCGGACGACTGTGTGGATTTACCTACTCATTTTGGGGAAATTATAAATGTATTTCATTTTTCCTGTAAGTTCAGGAAACATAACCTGTGTTAAAGAATTTTATAAACTTGCTCAGAGATAGGGAAATGGTGTTTGGTTTAAGAGTCAGAAAATCAGGTTGTTGTGTTGGTTTTCACCAGGCGCTTAAACAATGGTGACTTGATTGATATTTAGAAAAAACATCCTGATTAACCTTGATAACAAAATGGCAGGATTTTGCCATATAGTATAGTAACAGGGGATTATGAAATTTGGAGAATTGAACAGGTTTCAGGAATTCTCGCGATTAGTAACGCTATAAAATTTAAAGAAATGAAACGAGTAAATAATAATTACGAAACAATGGTGGAAGCCATTGAAGACCTAAAATCAAGAGGTTATACGCACAACTTTAATGTTGAGCCGAACGGAGTACTTTCTGAAGGAAAAAGTTCGCGCAAATATTTACCATCAAGTGTTGAGCTGCATGAGTTGCACCGTTTCGAAGGAGCAACAAATCCATCGGACATGAGCATTTTATATGCTGTTGGAACCGATACTGGTGAGAAAGGAACAGTTGTAGATGCATTTGGTGTTGATGGTTCGGAAACCGTTTCGAAGTTTATGAACCATGTGGCTCAGAAACAATTTGAGATGGGGAAATAGTAAATAGATTAAATAATACGATCGTTCAAGGCAGGCAATTCGCTCTGTCTTTTTTTGTGAAAGCCAATAACAATTTGTAGCAAAATGTACTTCAAAATTTATTGACTCACCCTGATTATGCCTTCGACACAATCGTCCCTCTCTTCTCTCGAAGAGAGGGAATGAGGGAGAGTTCGCTGAAAATTTGCATTACTTTCATCACTGTTGGTGATTCACCGGAATCATGATTGTTTTTTTATGAAAGCACCGGGATTCAATAGCTGTGTAAAAATCTGGAAAATTTGAGCATAAAAAATTGCCTCGGTGTTTTCAGGCAAGAGGAGGTGTTGTAGATTTTTTTATACAAATTGAGGAAACAGCTTCTAGTGCTCGCAATCTTCAATCAACAGTTCAAGAAAATCAGTCGACAAGGGTTTTTCAAGGTATGCACTTACAAATGGATATTGCATAACCTTATTCCGGTCGTCTTGTTTTTGTGAAGATGTACATACAAAAACCTCTATCGATTTTTTCAATTTTTTCAGCTCGTTAAAATATTGCAGAAACTTAAATCCGTCCATAACCGGCATATACAGGTCTAAAAGAATGTAATCCGGTAGATCTTCCTTGTTTTTTATTTGTTTTAAATAGTCGATACCTTTCTGAGCGTTTTCGAAATGTATGAGATAATCCGATAGTTTTTTTTGTTCCAAAATAGAGTTATAAATACGCACCATCTCCGTATCGTCATCTATGAATATAATTTTCTTATATCCTGTATTCATCTCCATTTTATAATTTGTTTTGCTATTGGTAATCCAAATACTATTCCAAAAACCAAGCAGCAAACTTCATTATTAAACGCATTTAAACTATAGTTTTATATCATACAATTTAATTTTGTTGTAGAGTGTTTTGCGGTCGATATTCAGAATTTTTGCCGCCTTCGATTTATTGTAACCGGCTTCCTGGATGGTTTCAATGATCAGCTTTTTTTCAATTTCCGAAGACGCATGTTTTAATTTCGAATCGGTGTTAATGTTTTGTACCGTAACGGTTTGAGTATGGTTGCTACTGGTCTCCGGATGTAAAATCTCTGAGGGGAAACATTCGGTGTCAATTTGTTCTCCTTCAGCCATTAACACCGCTCTTTTTATCACATTCTTCAGTTCGCGGAGATTGCCGTACCACGGATATTTTAAAATAACCGATTCGGCTTCGGGCGTAACGCCACTAATATTTCGCTTAAGCTCTTTGTTGGCACTGTCGATAAAATGGCTCAAAAAAGCCTTTATATCTTCGGGGCGTTCGCGCAGTGGGGGCAGGGTAATTTTAAATTCGTTGAGGCGGTGATACAAATCCTCTCTGAAATTGTTTTCTTTTACCTCGTGGTTTAAATCTTCGTTTGTTGCTGCAATTATGCGTATGTCAATACTTTTTTGCTTGTCATCTCCTAAACGCGAAACAACCCGTTCCTGGATGGCGCGTAAAAGTTTTAACTGAACATCATAACTCAGGTTACCTATTTCATCAAGAAAAAGGGTGCCACCATCGGCTTTCTGAAAAACACCAACTTTATCGGATATTGCACCTGTAAACGACCCTTTTATATGTCCGAAAAGCTCGCTGTTTGCCAGCTCTTTCGGAATGGCACCACAATCGATCGCCAGAAATGGTTTGTCTTTTCGCAGGCTGTTTTCGTGAATAAAACGCGCAATGTATTCTTTCCCAATTCCGGTTTCGCCCGAAACAATTACCGACATATCAGTAGGTGCTACCTTTCGAGCCAGGTTAATTACGTACTTTATTTTTGCGCTGTCGCCAATAATAAAATCGCCGTTTGAATAAACCGTTCTCCGGCTTTTTTTTGCCACTGAAGGCTCAGGTTTTGACAATAGTTTTTTTATCAGCCCCAAAAGTTCCTCTTGCTGAATGGGCTTTGTAATGTAGTCGCTGGCACCCAGTTTCATTAATTTTACTGCCATTCTTACATCCGCGTAGGCGGTCATTATAATTACCGGAACCGACTGTTTTATAGATTTTAGTTGTTGCATCAGGTCGAGTCCGCTGGTGTCGGGCAACCTGAAATCGCATAAAACAAGGTCGAATTTATTCTCCTTAAAAAGTTTGAGTGCGCCTTTTCCGTTAAAAGCAATTTCGGCACTGTACTTATTGTTTTGAAGATGTTTTTTTAATAGCTCACAGATGAATGTATCATCGTCAATAATCAATATCTTCTTCATATATTGAATTTATGTTGGTATAAGTTTATACAAAAGTGTAACTAAAAAGTTTACCCGACCTGGTGTCTATTTTTTAGCTGCTTTTGCCTGTTTTACTATCTCTTCTATTTGGGCGGAAACCTTCAGCACCGTATCGGGCAGCGCATCAAACTGCCGGTCTTTTAACGCCAGATCCTCGATTTTTGACAGTACGTTTGCTGTGCCGTTTAGTTTAAAAAATTTAAACGATGGAATGGCTTTATGTGCTCTTTCTCCAATAGTTTTCCAATCCTCGTTTTTCAACCCAACTTCAAATTCTGCCAGCAATGTTGCTGCATTATCGGTAAAATTGTCAATCATCGAATTAAAAAACTGCTTGTCGCCGGCAGCTGTTTTTTCCAGGTCGTGTACATTAAATGTATCGCCAGTTTCCGGTTCTTCAAAAATGGTTTCGCTGATTACCGCACTCGGTTTCTCGTTATGCTCAATCTGCAAAATGTTACAAACTTTATTGTATAAATCAAGCTCGTAGAAAGGTTTAATAACATAATCGTTAAAACCCACTTTCAGATAGGTATTAATATCGGTTTTTAACGCATTTGCCGTTAATGCAACAAATGGTGTATCGGCATTCAATCCTTTATTAGCACGTACTTTTTTTACCACATCAACGCCATTTTTTCGTGGCATGTGAATATCCAGCAATACCAGATCGAACTGTTTATCTTTTAGTTCTTCCAAAGCTTCTGCTCCGTCTTTTACCAGTGTGAAATCAGTTTGCCAGCCTTTTAAAATCAATTCTGATAACATGCGGTTATGCTTGTCGTCGTCGGCCAAAAGAATTCTTTTTCCACGCAGAAGACTTTCGTCAAGATCGTACGATTTTACTTTTTCTTTCCGCGGTTTAGCCTTTGATAATTCCAAAGGGATGTTTACCCTGAATGTGCTGCCCTCGTTCTTTTTGCTACTCACGGTAATGTCGCCTTTAAAAAGAGTAACAAGCTTTTTGCATATTCCCAAACCCAGCCCGGCACCGCCGCGAATTTTTTCCGTTCGTTTGTTTCCCTGCTCAAAAACATCGAATATATAAGGCAGGTCTTTTTCATCAATTCCAATTCCCGTATCGCTTACCTCAAAAATCAGTTCAACCATTTTTTTTGTTTTTCGGGTAACCGTTGTACTGAAGGTAATTTCACCTTTTTCCGTGTATTTTAAGGCGTTAACCAGCAAATTCATTAGTATTTGGCGTAAGCGGAAAGGATCTCCCTGCACAAATTCGGGGATTGCATTGTCGGTTGCCATCTTAAATTTCAGGTTTTTCGCGGCAGCTTGTTTGGTATAATCATCAGCCAGCTCGTTGAGTAATTCTTTAATCGAAAAGCTGGTTTTTTCAATGTAAACCTTGTCCATTCCCAGTTTAAAAAGGAATACAATTTCGTTTACCAAATAAAGGAGGTGCTCGGATGAGTTATTGATTAGCGAAATAAATTTCTGCTGCTGTGCATCCAGTTTTGTTTTCTTTAGCTGATCGGTGAATCCGATAATTGAATTAAGTGGAGTGCGGATTTCGTGGCTCATATTGGCCAGAAATATCGATTTTGCCTTGTTGGCACGCTGTGCTTCCTCTTTACTTTTAATCAGCTTTTCTTCCAGTATTTTGTCTTTTGTAGCATTCTGCGATATAAGAATTCCGGCTACTGTATTTCCTTCAATGTCTTTTACCGGAGCTGCAGCAATGTAATACACGTCTTTTTTATACCGAACTTCTCCTTCGGTAAATTCGCCGTTTATTGCTTTGTTGTAAAACGGAAAATACCGGCGTTGATCTTGTTTGGTATACACATCAAAAAGTGTTTTCCCGATAAAGCTTGAGTTGGTTAAATTGTACTTCTCTTTTTCTTTTCCACCCGCCAGAATATAACGGTATTCCGGGTCGAACAGAAATACATCCATTCCAGGTAGGTTATTTAAAACAATTGATTGGAAATCGGCCAGGTGCACATGCTGAAGATCCTTGAACGAATAATAAACAATAACCCGGTTGTTATCGGTATTACTGGCCAACATATCAAATTCAAGAACACATTCGCGCTGCCGGTTTATACCCGTTTTAAGCAGCACTTCGGCTTTTGTGTTCTTTTTTTCGCTCAAAGCTTCAAGAAATGCTGAATTAAATTCGTTTAGCGAACTTTCTTCAACCAAATCGGCAAGATTCAGTTTCTCCGGACGCTCGGTATAGTCGTTATGATAATTCTGAAATCCGGGGTCGAGAAGTATATCTCCGGCAGTATTTAAAATAAAAACGCCATCTTTCTTTGTGCGTTCTTCGGTTTCCTTTTCCCCAACGATGGAAACATCTTCGAGTTTTCTTATGCGTATTTTATTGAGATGAAATGACAACCACTGTTCTATCTGAATCAGGTTTTCTTCGTTCAGTTCCTTTTTATTCAGTAAGCTGTTAATCGTTTTTGAAAGTGAACTAAGGGAAAGTTTAAAATTATTTGAGTTGTCGGGCATTGATTATAATTGAAATACACTGTTATTAAAAGCATAAGATAAAGATACTTTTGCGGATTAAGGAATAAAGTGTCTATTATTTATACGATTTTAACGAATTGCCCAATTTTAGAAAAGTGATGCGTCTGGCAAATATAGTTTATGGCTTATAGGTTGATGAAGTGCTGCGATGGACGTTTTTATTCTTCTTCTTCTTCTTCTTCGCGAGTTCTATTTTTGCTACCGCGAATTAAATCAAGGAACAAATGGGTGCCAAATTCAAACGCCCAGTCTTTTAGCCCATCGGTAAAGTTATTAATTATCCCCACCGACGAACCCAACAGCTGCTTTTCGTTTAATTTCTGGCGGTACTCCAGGTTTTCCTTCATCAGCTCCAGTTCCCGCATATTTTTTACTCGCTTCATATTTGTAATGGTTTATGCTAATTTTTCTTCCCGGTTAGTTTATTTATGGTCTACTTCATCATCCTCGAACAATATTTCCGAGAAATTTGAAAGGAAGAACGAGGTCAATAGTTTGTTTCGGAATAAAAGAAAAACGATAAGAAGTACAACTAAACTGCCGAGCACAATAAATGCACCATCAAGGTAACTGCCGTAGGTTTCGCCATACCAAAAGGTGAACACAACCCCGGCGGAAGCCAGTATTAGCGTACACAATAAAATTATAATGAGCATCCCGAACAGAATGCTCATGTATTTCGATGTTTTCTTTAAAAACAGGAGCTTAACCAAGTCGATTCTTGTTTGCACATATTGTTTAACGGCTTCGTTAAGCCCTGCTATACTTTCTGTTAAATGATCACTCATTTTTTTACTTCTAATTGTTATTAATTACAATTATTAGTTCGCGGCTGCATCTTTGGCTGTTTTAGCCTTCGAATTCACTTTTTCTTTAATTTTTTCTTCCGTTTCTTCGGCTTTCGAGCGCATTTCAGAAACAACATCGTTCAGTTTTTCTTTAATATCATCCACTTTTTCACTAATGGTGTCCGATACATCTTGTGATGTTCTTCTAATCTGTTTGTTTAGTTTCTTACGTGTTTTCACGCCTTTGTCCGGAGCTACTAAAATTCCGGTTAAAGTTCCTGCTGCTGCTCCGGCAATAAATCCCATCAATACATTTGTTGCTTTACTCATGATAAAAGTTTTTAAGGTTATTATTAAATTGTTTCTAATCTCTGTACTCCCTGATAGAAAATTCCATTCCACTGTGCCAGTCTAATGTTTTGAATTGATATAAGGGCCAGATTTAAAGAGGTGTACGAGGTTTCGTGTAGTTTGGTTGCATACCGCCATTGTTGAGAATATTCTACAGTTTTTGTGTATTGTGTAGAATTGTTTCAGTTACGAGAGTGTTGAACCATTGTGTTTTAAAAGCTTTTTTGTGCATGGCACAATTTTCCCTTTTGTTAAGCGAAACATTAAATATGAAAATTATGAAAGCAATAGGAACTATTTTACTTCTAATTGGATTAGCAGGAACAGTATTTTTTGGAATAGAGGCCATAAATAACTCAGAAATATTTAGCTTTTTAGGCGTTGATGTTGCCTTAAGCAGTGCCAACTGGACACCTGTAATTATAAGTGGCGCCGTAGCGGTGTTGGGGATTGTTTTACTATCGGTGAAAAAGAAAAAACTGGCGTAAATTTTCAATATATAAACTTACTCATTTAAACATAAAAACGCAGTTGCAATGCTTGTTGCAACTGCGTTTTTATGTTTAAAGTTGCTGGTGTTTGATGAAGCAGAATATGTAAAAAGCACTTCCTGTTTTAATACCTGTAAAGCTAGTCGTTTGCCGCGCTTATTTTAAAGGGCTCGGCAAATTTTAATGGTTTATTGTCATGCTTATAATATACCGAATACTGATGGCTAAGTTGTACCCCAAAATAAAAAATTAACGAAACATAATAGATCCAGAGCAGAGTAACTACAAACGAACTGGCTGCCCCGTAAATTACGCCAAGTTGACTTTTTCCAATAAAAATACTAATGAGGTATTTACCAATAAAAAACAGCACCGAAGCACAAACGGCAGCAAATAAACTTGCTTTCCATTTTACCTCAATATCCGGAAGATAACGAAAGATTAGCGTAAATACGACCACCGTAATTAATAAAGCGGCACTCATTTCCAGTAGGTTAAAGAGGGTAATAAACTCCGGATCGAAGGTGCTGGATAACCAGTCCTGGAAAATGCTCATGGATGCGTCGATAACCAAGGAAATAAGCAATACCAGCCCAAGGCTTAAAATCAGTCCGAACGAGAACAGGCGGTCTCTTAAAAATTTCAGCACATTTAATTTCAGTTTCGATTTTACCCGAATTCGCCAGATATAGTTAATCGAGTTTTGCATAATGCTAAAAAGTGTTGTTGCCGAAATCAGAAAAAGGCCGCCTCCGATAAGTGCTCCCAAACCGCTTTTTTCGCTGATGTTGTAATTGTCGATGGCGGTTTGTAAAAGCCGGCTGCTGTCGTTACCAATCAGCCCCGATACTTCGTTAAAAAGTTTTGCCCTGATAATGGCATCGTTGGTAAACATACCAAACACCGAAATGATGATAATAAGCATGGGAGCAATGGAAAAAATAGCAAAAAACGATGTTGTCGCGGCCATTCCAACCGGATTATTCGCCGCGAATCTTTTTATTGCTTTCAAAACTATTTTTAGGTGATCTCTGAGTATTCGCATCATTTTTTATTCTTATTTTTTCGTTTGAAAATTTTGAGCCGATATTGCTCGGTTCCTCTATCGCTTATCAGGTATGCATAAGGTTTTAAGCTATCGATTTGACGCATAATAATTTTTAGTGTTGCCAATACCGGAATTACCACCAACATACCTGCTATACCCCAGATTATATTGGCAAACAGTAAACTGACTATAATCGCCAATGGATTTATTTTAATACTGTTTCCTACGATGTTTGGTGTTAGTAAGTTATTCTCAATAAATTGTATAATAATAAACAATACCACAACTTTTAGCATTGTTGGCAACGGATGCGGATAAGTAAAAAAGACATACATGAACGGTATAAAACCACCCAGAAACGTTCCAATGTAAGGTATAAGGTTGAGAAGCGCCGCCAGTACTCCAAGTACCAGGGCATGTTTAATTCCGATTATTAACAGCCCTGCCGAATTGAGAACGGCCAGTATCGCAACAACCAAAAAAAGTCCGCCAAGATATTTGGTTATAACTTTCGATATTTCGCGTAAAATCGTTAGCGTAACAAACTTTTTGTCTTTTGGAGTAATGCGTAAAATGAAGTGTGCTGTTTTTGTTCGGTAAAACAAAAGAAAGAAGGTGAACACCGGTAAAATACCAATCTGAAAAATTGTTGTTGTTGTAGTCGTAAAAACATTTCCTATTCCGGCTTGCCAGGTGTCAATAAAATTTTCTACAGCCCGGTCGAAATATTGCTCCACTGTTGACACATCAATTTCCAGTTTATCGGTTAGTACATTTTGTACATTAAGGCTTTTTTTGTCAAACTGCTCTTTTACATCATTAAAATCAATTTCAATATTTGAGGCTTTTAACGAGAATAAAAGTGCAATACCACCAATAAAAGTAATTACCACCAGCAACACCATTAAAATGGAAATAGCCCGGTTTACTCCCCATCGTTCAATTTTCCATACCACCGGGTAAAGCAAATAGGCGAAATACATCGCTATTACAATTGGGATAAGAATATTTTTGGTCAGGATTATAAAAGTCACAAATAGTGAGATTATAACCATAAAAAGTGCTGTTCTTGTTAATCCTGTGCTATTCATGCTGTTGGTGTATTTGCAGGATATATTGTAATAATTGTGCCAATTATCGGATTTACTACAAGCTCGCCATACATGCAATTACGTTTGGTGAAAAACAGGCATATGATTTCAATGCAGTTTTCCGGTTTTTCTTGAATCTGGCAAGGTGTTTTCTGTTTGTTGGTTAAATCAAAACAAATTAGTTATGGCAAAAAAGAACAATATTCCACAAGTGAAAAACGAAGAACAATACGAAGCCTTACGAGACAAAGGCTACAGCAAACAAAAGTCGGCACGAATAGCCAATACGCCGGATTCGGGAATAAAAGGCGGAAAAAGCAGTAAATACGAAGAACGCACAAAACAAGAGTTGTACGAAAAAGCCCAACAAGTGGGAATTAAAGGGCGAAGTAAGATGAATAAAGAAGAGTTAATTGAGGCCTTACGGAATAACTAAGAGCTATCGGTTGACTATCAAGGCAGGGCGATGAACTGCCCATGAAAAATTTTGTCTACGGAATAATCATCTCCACACAGCGGGGTAAAATTTCTACATTTACATGTAGTGGCTGACCCATAATTTCCCCATCAATTTGTAAGTTCTGCAGCTCCGGATTTTTGATTTTTACCTTTTTGCATTTGTAAGTATCAACAAAATCAAGGGTGTGAATCTGGCGGGTGTAGAAAGGTACAAGCATCTCCAGAAATTCGCTAACATTTTGCGGGCGAAGAATTACCAACTCAAAATAACCGTCATCAGGTTTTCCTTCGGGATTGATAACCGCGCCGGTTCCAAATTTCGAGGCGTTGGCCAAAACCACCATAAATGCTTTTTTCGATACGGTTGCGTCTTCTAAAGTAATTTCAAAGGCTGCCGGATCTGCATTTCCAAACTCCTCGATAAACGATTTGGTATATCCCAATAATCCTCTGCTGTCGCTTTTTTCGTAGGTGCTAATCAGTTGCGCGTTAAAGCCTATGTCGCTTAAATGCAGGCAAATGTACTTTTCGTTTATTTGCAGCACATCAATCTTTTTCGATTTTCCTTTTGTTATCAGTTTCAGGTTTTCTTCAACGCCTGTTGGCAGGTTAAGTTCCGATGCCATTCCGTTTGCCGAGCCCATGGGGAGTATACCCATTTTTGTGGGTTGGTTTAACACTGTTTGTGCTACCAGGTTGATAGTGCCGTCGCCACCTACGGCCACTACAGTCGATGGCTGCAACTTTTCGATTTTAGCACTAATTTTTTGCTTGTCATTTTCTCCGGTGGTATAAAAGAATTCAACAGCCTGGTCGTGTTCTTTCATAAAACGGCGAATCTCGTCCTGTAAATCGTCCTTTTCAATGTCTCCCGAAATAGGATTTATCACGAATAGTAACTTTTCTTCTGGCATATCTTATGTATTTGTTTCCCGTAAATAGTATAAATTCTGTGCCGAAAACAGCTATGACAGACAAAAATGAAATGACCGATTATTTTGAGCGGAAAAACAAAGGTTTCCTGAAAAAGCAAAAGTTCAGGCTAAAAAATAAACTGGGTTGGCTTGGCGTTCCACAGGTTGTTCCTTATCGTGGATTTGGCTCGTACGCATCGGCCGAAGCCATCATTACCGGGGCATTGTACGAAGATAAAGGACTGGAAAAACCTGAAGGGAAAAATTCATCGCGCGAAAATATACTGGCCATGTTAAAGCGGTATTCGGGTGATCAGATTCCCGGAGCACGAATAAAAATTTATTTAGGAAACGAGCAAAAGCAACGATTAACCGAAGAAAACGGTATTTTTAAAGTAACAATGCCCTTAAATGAAATGAACGGTGAACGGAAAACTAAATGGATTCCTTACCAGGCCGAGTTGATGGATCAGATAGGGCCTGAAACAAATAATTCCAGGGTACCGGGTGAAATTTTAATACCGGGAAAAGATGCTGCATTTGGTGTGATTTCAGATATTGACGATACGATAATGATCAGCCATTCTACACAAACATTGCGAAAGTTGCGGTTAATGCTTACCCATAATTCGCGAACCCGAAAACCATTTCCGGGGGTAGAAGCTTTTTACCGGGCGCTGCACAAGGGGGCCAGCGGAAACAGCAACAATCCGTTTTTTTACCTGTCGAGCAGCGAATGGAATTTGTACGACCTTATTGATGATTTTTGTTCGTACAACCAGTTTCCGAAGGGCGTTTATTTGCTTCGCGAAATTAATCCGGGGCTTTTAAATTTATGGAAACAGGGTGGCGGAAATCATGAGCATAAATTTGATAAAATAATCAGGCTTTTTAAAACCTATCCCCGGCTGTCGTTTGTGCTGGTGGGCGATAACGGACAGCACGACCCCGATATTTATGCCCGCGTGGCACGTTTATTTCCACAGCGTATTAAGGCCATTTATATTCGAACGGTGCGGAAAAAGAAAGACCGGCACATGAAAAAACTGATTGCCGAAATGGAAGAATTGAATGTGCAAATGGTTTTTACACCCGATACAATTAATGCAGCTCAGCATGCGCAAAGTATAAATCTTATTGCCGAATCTGCAGTTAAACCAATTATCGAAAACAGTTTTACCGATTAAGGTGTTTTATGTTTGCCACGCAATAATTATGATCAAAAAAATAGTCAACATATTCTTCATGTCGTTAATCCTGCACCTGTTTGGCTTCGGTCTGCAAGCCCAGGAAAATTACGAAATCAGAAAGATAAGTTTCAAAGGAAACCGATCGTTGGAGAGTAGCTATTTGCTCGATAAAATGGTGGTTGATGAGGTTTCGTACCTGGAGAAATTGTTAACCGATAACGATCCTTCGTTGTTTAGCCGCGAGTTACTGGATTTGGATTTGGAACGCCTGAGAAAAACCTATCAAAGCGAAGGTTTTGTGAAAGCGCGGGTAGTGCTTGATTCGCTAAAAGTAAACGATGAGAAACAGACTGTAAAACTCCATTTTATTATCAACGAAGGCGAACCATACACCATTGATACGGTAATTTTTAAATTGAAAAAAGCCAATCCTCAGATAAACATTGATTCTATTGCCAGCCGAAACATCCGAAAACTTTCTTTAATCCATTCAAAACGATTCAGCGACGAGGCTTTGAAAGTAGACATTGCCGCAATCCGAAATATTTTTTTAGACATGAGTTATGCTTATGTTGATGTAGATTATGAAATTCAGCTCGATACCACACAGCAGCTGGTTGGGATTACTTATCTAATAAATCCCGGGCCTGTCAGTCATTTTGGAGCCACAACCATAAAGGGAAATAAACATGTGGATGAGGAATTTATTCGGAAGCAGTTTAACTACAGGGAAGGAGAAGATTACAATAAATCGCTGTTAGATAAAACGCGCGAGTCTTTGTATCACTTGCAGCTTTTTAGTGTGGTTTCGGTGCTTCCACAAAAGGATAAAACAACTTTGCGCGACCCGATTCCGGTGAATCTATACATTGAAGAAGCGCCACGATTGAACACCGAGTTTGGTGCCGGTTATGGTACCGAGGATAAATTCCGTGCCTTTGTCGATTTAACTTATCTCGGATTTTTGGGTACCGCCCCGCGCATCAATATTTACGCAAAACATTCGGCAATTGAGCCTTATTACCTGAGTATGAAATGGACGCAGCCACAGGTGTTCGATAAAAAAGGAAGCGTTTCCATCAATCCATTTCTGGGGAGTAATAAAGAGCCGGGGTACCAAACGCGTACCTATGGATTAAACCTGCCTTTAACCTATCGTTTTAACAAAGAGCTTGATGCAACGCTCACGTATTATTACGAGAAAGTAAAACAGCAAATAGAAGAGGGCGATCCTGAATTTCCCGATCCGGAAGATGAGAACTATCTCTACAATAAATCGGGTGTGTTGTTAAGTTCGGTTTTTTCAACAGCGCGCCCGAAATTTTCGCCTGATCAAGGTGTTAACCTGTCGATGGGAATGAAGCTGAACGGTTATAAGTTTGGTGGCGATTTTAGTTATCTGCGTCTTTGGGGCGATTTTCGAACCTATCAAAAAATTGATGATCTGGTGTTGGCACTTCGTGGCATGATCGGGGGGATTCACTCCTCTGACGAAAGTGGTTTTATTCCTGTTGAAGACCGTTTTTATTCCGGAGGCAGCAACTCAATCCGTGGTTGGAGCCGCTCGGATTTGGGGCCAAAACGCGAAAGCGGAACTCCCCTGGGCGGTAAAAGTATTTTGGAAGGAAATGCAGAGCTTCGATATCCGCTTTTTTGGCGCCTGAGTGGTGTAGCCTTTTTTGAAGGAGGTAATGTTTGGGAGAAAGCGTTTAGCTACAAAATAAACGAACTGGCATACGCAGCCGGTGGTGGATTGCGTGTTGAAACGCCAATTGGTCCGGTGCGTTTTGATGTTGGATTTCCGTTGTGGAACGAGAAAAAAAGCCCGCAGTTTTTTATCAGTGTCGGACAGGCATTTTAAGGAAAAGAATGAAAAGTATAGTTCGGAAAATATTGCTCGTTATGGCTTGGCTGCTGGCCGGCATCATCATTTTACTGCTCCTTTCCGGATTGCTGATTCAAACACAGCCGGTAAAAAACAAACTCGCACGAGTGGTTGTAAAACAGGCTGAGAAAGTTGTAAATGGGGAATTGACGATTGGTAAAATAAGCGGCAACTTTTTCTCCAATTTATCATTGGAGGATGTGCTCTGGACGTACCGGGAAGATACTTTTATATACATCAATTCGGTAGCTGCATCGTACAGTTTGTGGCCGCTAACCCGAGGTGAGTTACAACTGTCAAAGGCCAGTATAAATGCACCATACGTAAACTTTCAGCAACACCAAGACTCCACCTGGAATTTCAACTCTTTAGTAAATGAACAAACTGAAAGTTCAACGGATACTACGTCGGCATCCGGTAATTTTCGATTGCTTTTATCCAACTTCCAAATTAACGCAGGCCGGATGCAAATTCAGGCGCTCGATTCGCTTATTCCCAACGAAGTGCGAAATATAAATCTGGAGGCAGACGGCGCTTATTCCTCCAAAGAGCAAACGCTAAACTTAAAGCGCTTTGGTTTGCAAACTCACAGTCCTGATTTTGATTTACGCGAATTAAGTTTTGCCGCCCGACGCACTGAAGAAAACATTTCGCTTAATGACTTCCATTTAAAAACAGCACAAAATGGGTTGGATGCAACAGCTAAATACTCCGGTGATGAAACGAAGGAAATTTTTGCTGAAATGCAAACAAACCCAATAACCATTAATGAGTTTGAGTTTTTGTTGCCAAATTTCACTCTTCCTGCTCAACCGGAAATTAGTTTCAAGGCAAATTCTACACAAAAGGGCGTTGAAGCAACACTTTCTGTTCGGGATAAAAATCAGCAGTTAAACCTCGATCTTTTTTCCGAAAATCTACTGCAGTTTATCAATGGTAGTGATAAAACAGGGCTGAAATACAACGTTTCCGGGAACATAGAAAATATTAATCTGGCACACTGGATTGGGAACCCGGAGTTGGATCATACGATAAACGGCAACTTTAAAATTGATGGAAACGGAACAGATCCGAAAACTGCAGATATAAAAGTAGATGGAGATTTTAGGGATTGTGTCTTTGCGCAAAAGCCGGTTAAAAGGATAAATCTGAAACTCCGGATGAATCATGGAGATCTTTCGGGAAGGATCAATGCCAAAGGAAATTTTGGATCGCTTACCGTTCTGCCGGAAATAAAAGATCTTTTGGAGCGTCCAACATCCAAAATGCAGCTGGTGACAAAAAATTTGAACCTGGCGCCTTTGTTGGGTAACGATTCTTTACAATCGGATATCAACTTAAAAGCCGATTTGAGTGGTGAAGGTTTTGATCCTGAGATACTGCAGGTCCGTGCAAATTTGAAACTGAGTAAGTCTTCTTTAGCCGGATACCAATTGGATTCTATGATGGGGCAGGTTAATTACAGCCAACAAAATATTGTAATAGATTCGCTTTGGGCAAACGCAGAATCGCTGCATTTAACGGCTTCGGGGAATTACAATTTAGCCGGAAGTTCAGCTATTGAGTTGGTGGCAGAATTTGAAAATCTAGAGGATTTTTCAGCTTTTATACCATTGGATAGTGTCTACGGGAAGGGAAATGTAAATGCCCAACTTTCGGGTAGACAAGACTCTTTGTCGTTGGCAGCAAACGTAGAATTACAAAAAGCAGGATTTACTGATATCTCAGCCGGAAAACTTGTGGTGAATGCTACCGGACAACTTACTCCGGGTGATACCACTTTTTCTGCAGTTGCTCAGCTAGAAAGTTTCAAAGCCGGAAGTTTTGAGTTGGATAGCATTCGTGCCGCTGCCAATTATTTTATCGATTCATTGCAGTTGGAGATGCAGGCAAATGGCAACGAGCTTCAAACACAACTGAAGTCCGAAATCGCACTTGGAAATGTGATAAAGATTGCTCTTTCGGAATGGGATCTGGATTTTAAAAACCAACATCTGCACCTGGCTGAAACACCTGCGGTACTCGAACTGGATTCGTTGGAATACAGGCTAAGTAACCTGAAAATGGTTTCCGATAATACCGATTCAGCCCAGTACATAAAAGCCGGTGGAGTATTTTCGCAGCACGGCGATGAAGATTTTGAGTTTGAAGTGGCCAATGTGGATATTCCCGGCTTGCTGGAAAGTTTTGGGGTAAATGCCGAAATTTCCGGAAGAATAAATGCTGAAGCGAGACTTAACGGAACAGCGTCGTTGCCGGAGTTGAATGGAAGTTTGGAAATTGATGAGGCCCTGGTTTATGGTTATAAATTTACCGATTTTGGCGGAACGTTTAACTTAAAAGACGACCGTCTGAATTTTGACGGACAAGTTGTTCCGCTTGATACAGGCATGCTTGAAATAAAAGCCAATATTCCTTTAGAGGCCAGGTTTGACAGTATGAGCTTTTTAGTAGACTCAAATGCCGCGGTTAGTGGTGGGGTAACTGTGCAGCGTTTTCCCTTGTCGGCAATGCAGTTTTTAGATGAGGCCGAAAAGGTGGAAGGATTTTTAGACGGGCAGCTAAATTTGGGCGGTACCTTAAAATCTCCTGAGCCGGATGGAAATCTAAGCCTGAAAAATGCTGAAATTTTAATTCCCAAATACGGCATTGAATACAAAAACATTATACTCGATCTTCAGTTTTCGGAAAATGCGGCTCAGCTCGATTCGTTTTTCATAAAAACGGACGACGGAAATCTAAAAGCCACCGGTGCAGTTGATTTTGGATCTGCCATTTACAACGGAAAAATCAAACAATCTGAAATAAATATTCATTTCAACTCCTTTAATCCGGTAGATCACCGGCAGTTTAATATGGAAATGTCAGGCGATGCCAGTTTAAAGGCCGAGGGCGGGAAAATGGTTTTTGACGGCGATCTGGAAATACCTGAAGCCAATATTTATTTGCCGGCAATTATGAATTTAACCGGGCAGTTTACCAAACCGGAATTACCTGAACCGGTATTGATGCGCGAAATACAAAAACTAAAAGACACAACAATTGTATCCGTGGCAGTAAACGATACGATTTCTGTAAATGATACGCTCAGTATTGGTTCGCTTTCTAACTTAACCGGGCGGCTTTCTGTTAAAATTCCACAGAATACATGGATAAGAAACAAGGAGCTGTATGTGGAGGTCTCCGGAGATCTGGAGGTTATAAAAAACCCTGAGTTTTTCGAGCTTTTTGGAAGTATTAATGTGGTGCGCGGACAGTATCAGCTTCTTGGAAAAACCTTCAAAATTGATGAGGGAAGCATCACTTTTCAGGGCGGAGAAGAACTGGTGCCGCGGCTGAATATTCAGGCAGTGTATGCTTTTCGTAATCCCGAAAAAGTAAAGCAGGAACTAACGGCCCGGGTGTCGGGAACTGCCGGTGAGCCGGAGATTAGCTTTACACTCGATGGTAGCCAAATCAGTGAAGGTGATGCCCTTTCGTATATTTTGTTTGGTACGGCAATGAACGAGTTAAGCATTGCACAACAGGAGAATGTTTCTGGAGCTGGGCAAATTGCAGGTTCGGCAGCTATGTCGTTGCTTTCGTCGCAATTAACCGAGTTACTGGGCGAGAAACTTGATGTTGACTACATTGAGCTAAAAGGTGAAGGTGATTTTGAAAATGCCACTGTTGTTGTGGGCAAATACATTACCAACGACCTGTTTGTAAGCTACGAACAGCGCTTTGGCGAAACCGATGAAAAAGATCTTTCAAAGTACGAAGTAAAACTGGAGTACGAACTGTTCCGGTTCCTGTTTCTTCAGCTAAATAACTCGTCGAGCGAAAGTGGTTTTGATGTGATTATAAAACTCAATTCGAATTAGTTTACGAAGCAGCGATTACCCGCATAATTTCAAATTCAGGATTAAGTTTTAAAAATGGGGCTGTGCTAAGTGGTTTAATAACAGAATGGTGATTAATATTATTTCTGTTTTGTTTTTTGTTAAATTACGATTTTTCAGATGTTACACAACTACAGTATAACTATATTTGCCACGAATTCGTAGGTGTAGTACCGGATAAAACTGAAGAGAGATAAAATGAATAAAATTGTATGCTTGCTGTTAATACTTCTTTTTTCGTTTTCCCTCAAAGCACAAAATAATACCGGCTTTCGTTCGCTTTTGCAGCAACTTCAGCAGGCTGACGATGATGCAACCAGAACCGAGTTACTCATCGAACTTTCACGACAAACCCGGGCCCAAAACCTTTCCGAAAGTTTGAGTTATGCACAACAGGCTTTAACTACTTCTGAAGAACTTGATGATCCGTTGTTAACAGCACAGGCGCACAATAATATGGGCATTATTTTGTACCATATTGGCGGGTACGACAGGTCTTTGGAGCATTTTCTCGAAAGCAAAAAAATATATGAAAATACCGGCGAAGATAACCTGTTGATTGGGCAGATCAATAACATCTGCGGGGTGCATTTGCAATTGGAAGAATACGACAAAGCCTGGATTTTATACCAGGAACTGTTTGATAAACAGAACGAATTGCTGGCACGGGGCGATTCGTCGAACCTCCCGCAAATGCATGTTTTTTATAACCGCATGGGAATTATCAGCGAAAAACGGGGAGAGCTGAAAAAGGCACAATCGTTTTTTGAAATGGCGGTTGAAAATGCGACCAAATACAACTATCAAAACCGGCTGGCTTCGATTTATAATTCGATGGCAGAGAATTATTTTCGCTTAAATCTTGAGGAAGAAGCACTGCAAACCCTGCAACTGGCTGTAAAATTTAGCGAGGAATTCGACGACATGATCGAATTATCGCGGGCAAACCGGCAGATTGGCCAGTATCATTATGAGAAAAACAATATTGACGAAGCGCTGACAAAAGCATTACAAAGTCTACAGGCTGCCGAAAAAACAAAGTCGTTTGTGCTGGAAAGTGAAGCTTATTATCTCTTGTACGAGATTGAGCAAACGGCAGGCAATTTTTCCGATGCACTGGATTATTATAAAAATTATACCACCCGGCAGGATAGCATTTTTAACGAGCAAACCATTAAGGAAATTACGCGTCTTGAGATGACGCACGAGTTTGAAAAAAAGCAGGAACAATACAAAAACCAAAATGCTCGAGTAAAACTTACATACGGAATAATAATTCTGGGACTGCTTCTTGGCCTTATCATTTTTGTATTGTATTTCAGGCTAAATAAAAGCAAAGACAAAGGTGCGTATCTGGCCATGAAAACACTGGAAAAGGATCTGGAATTACGCGAAAGAGAACTTGTAATGAAGGAACTTTACCTGGTGGAGAAAAACCAAACCTTACAAAAAGTTATAAAACAACTTTCGGATGCCAGGGGTAAGGCCAGGGCGGAAGTGAAAGCCATAATTGAAGATTCGGAGAAGTTGTTAAAGGCAAGTTTAAACACTTCGGTGTGGGAAGAGTTTGAAACCAGGTATCAGCAGGTGCACGAAGGATTTTATGAAAAAATTCGTGAACGATTCCCTGATCTGTCGCCAACCGAAGAGAAATTGTGTGCTTTACTGCGACTCGGAATGTCGTCGAAAGAAATTGCCGAGCTGTCGCAACAAAGTGTAAAAAGTGTTGAAGTTGCCCGGTCGAGGTTGCGAAAAAAGCTAAATCTTACCAATACCAATGTTAATTTAAGCACATTTCTCGCCAATCTGTAAACGAACTTATTTTCTCTTTTAATTTTTACTTCTTTTTCGTTTGATATTGAAGGTTTATGCCGTGTAAGTGTCATGTGTTTAGTGTTTTATGTGAACGTGCAACTGCTGGTTATTAGGTGGTAAATTTCGTGTGAGTGGTATTGTTATGGTCGTTTTTTAGGTTGTAGTGCACAAGCTAAGGAGCATCTTATATAATAATATCTCATGAATTTGATATTTGTGTTCCATAAAATATAAAAATTCTAAAAATGCGAAATTTCTACATCTCTAAAAAAATTGCTTTTGTTTTCCTGATGCTGTTTCTTGTAGCAGGAAAATTATTTGCGCAAGAGCCGGATGCCAGTCCGGTGAAAGGCGTTATCCGGGTAAAACTAACCCAGGAAGCTGCTCTTCAAATGGAGGGACACTCAGATGTTTCCCAGTTAAACCCGCTTCAAACTGCTATTCCCGGGTTTAATATTCTGAACAAAGAATACAACGCAACAAGCATGAAGCCGGTTTTTCGTGTAGCCGGAAAATTTGCCGAACGTCAACGAAAATATGGTTTGCATTTGTGGTACGAGATCAATATCGACAGCACCACAAATTTAAGCGATGCACTTTCGAAATACGGAGATCTGGATGCTATTGAATCAGCCGAATCAAAGAACCACTACTTTAGTTTGTCGGGTGGTGAAATGGTTGAAACTTCACCTGCAACAGAAAGAACTTTAGATGAAAAACCCAACGATCCGCTGCTTTATACGCAGTGGCATTACGAAAATATTGGACAAAGCGGCGGTACTCCGGGCGCTGATATTAACCTGATTAAAGCCTGGAAACTTGAAACCGGTAATCCGGATGTAGTGGTGGCTGTTATTGATGGTGGTGTGGATTATCAGCACGAAGATCTGGCAGCCAACATGTGGACCAACGAAGATGAAATTCCAGGAAACGGAATTGATGACGATAACAACGGTTACATCGATGACTTTTATGGATGGAACTTTGTAATGGGGGTTCCAACCATTGTTCCGCACGAGCACGGAACACACGTAGCAGGAACTATTGCCGCGGTAAACAATAACGGTATAGGTGTTGCCGGTGTTGCCGGTGGAAGTGGCAACGGCGATGGTGTTCGCATCATGTCGTGCCAGGTGTTTAGTGCAGTTCCGGGAGGTACTGATGAGTACGCAGGTGGTTTTGAAGAGGCGTTTATTTATGCTGCCGATAATGGTGCCACCATTTCGAATAACTCGTGGGGTGGTGGTGCTCCAAGCCAGGTAATGCTGGATGCCATCAACTATTACATTGATAACGCCGGTATCGACGAAAACGGTAATTCAACCGGCCCGGTACAAGGTGGCGGACTTCCAATTTTTGCTGCAGGTAACTTCAATAGCTACAGCGACTACATTGGTTTACCACGTGCTGCATACCCATCACAATATGATCTTGGAATTTCGGTGGCCAACACCAACCACTACGATATGAAATCAACATCGTCGTACTTTAGCGAGGTGGTTGATATTTCTGCTCCAGGCGACCAGATTTATTCAACACTGCCGGGCAACCGCTACGGTGGTCCGCACTGGGGGGGAACATCAATGGCCTCGCCACACGTTACCGGTGTAGCTGCTCTTATTGCATCAAAATATGCCTATCACATTACTACTGATGAAATCACAGAACGCTTGTTAAGCACTGCAAAAGATATTTATCACCTGAATCCGTCATTTACAGGCTACCTTGGAAAAGGACGTTTGGATGCCTACGCCGCGTTGGTTGATAATCCCGGAGTTGTTCCGGCAATTGATGACTGGGGATTTTACAGCATTGATGAAAATACTTTCCACATTGGTTGGATGCTCGTAGAAAATATTCAGGGAATCACCATCACCGATTACGAAATTTTGGTTGCTCCCGGCGAAATCACCGATACTACTTTCTTCAAATCAACCGCAACTGCCAGTGCTTTCCACTCAGCAGCCAGGTATTCATTCGATCAGTTTTATATCGAAAACCTGGAGCCAAATACAACTTATACAATAGCTGTTCGTGCCAAAGACCGTTTTGGCAATTTATCAGGTCTTTCAGAACTGTTTACAGCAACAACCTGGAAAGCTGCCGATGTGGAATTGCTTTCGAACGATACACTGGAAGTAAATATCGATGTTCAGGAAAGTAACCTGGGCTACGATAATTATTCTTTCCGTAACAGAGGAGAGGCATTTTCGCGTTATGACTGGGTAGTTAAAGGTTACGAAACTTTAGAGTTAAAATCGGCAGAGACTTTGCCTTCAACATACGGATTCCGCCTGGCCATGCAGGAATTAAGCGACGGTGGCCAAATTAGTATTGGAATGTATGCCAGCCCAAGCTGGAACGAAGAAACGTCGACTTACAGTTTTACCGACTCGGTTAGCCATGAAGATTTAAGTACACCTGATGAAATGGTGGGCCCCGGAAACTTAAGTTATGCCCAGGAAACTACCTACGAGAGCTGGATGTATGCCAACAAATTCGTGGCAGATCATGATATGGAACTTTCGCATGTGGGAGCATATATCGCAACCGAAATGTACGATGGATCGATGTTTAATTTTTCTATTCACGTAGGAGGTGAAGAATACCCCGGAGGCGAACCGGTGGCATCAGGCGGAAGTTATATAACCGGTTACCGCGATGGAGGCTGGTACCACACTACGCTTTCGAAAAATGTGGCCGTGAACGAAGGCGACATTTTCTGGGTTACCGTAACTGCGCCAAGAGGTGTTTACTTGCCTCTTGGAGCTAAAAATGCAACAGAATACAGCTACCTGCGAAAAGGGAAAAGTTATGCCCGTGTAGCTCCCGAGCAAAACTACATGACCGATATCGGTTCTGTGTTTGGCAAATACCTGATGATTCGTGCATACGAGTCGGTACGCAACAGCAATCTGGTAAAATTTACTCCAAGAAACGGAGACATTCAGCCTGATTCTGTTCAAAAGATCGACATTGAAGTAAACGGTAACTATTTCGATAATGGTACCCATCTGGTTGAACTGATGATGCGACACGATGATCCGAAAAAAGGAGCTTTATCGAAATTTGTAAAAGTTAATATAAGCGGACAGGAACCTAAGCTGGAAACCAACCTGAGTGCAGTTGATTTTGGCACCCAGTTTTTCGGAACTACAGAAAAAATTGAGCTGGAGTTAATGAACAAGGGCAAAGGAAACCTGAAAAACATTAACCTGAGCGGATTGAACAGCGAGTACGTAACCGTTTATCCAACTTCAATTCCGGAGTTGAAAGCGGGACACAAAACAGTTGTTACTTTAACAACAAAACCACAAAATACAGTGGCTTATTACCAGGGAGCATTAACCATTGGCAGCGACGATGGTCAGTTGCAAATTCCGGTACTGGCGAATTTTATTGAAGGTCCGGTTTTGGAAGCCACTGCACCAATGGAATGGTTAGGCGAAAACGCCCGTTTATCAGGCGATATTATCGATACCACCCTTGTTATTCATAACGTTGGAACTTATCCTACAAATTTCAATATTTCGGGCTATAGTTACCTAAAGAATATTACTCCTGAAAGTGGTGTTATTCTTGCCAACGACAGTGTAGTCGTTCATCTTACTGTTGATTTAACCGACCGTTCAGCCACAAATTCATCGAATACAACAATGACTGTTTATTACGATGGAAATCAACGTTTAAGTATTCCTTTCAAGGTTGAAATTCTTGGCGATCCGGAAATTACAATCGACACCAATTCGCTTGACTTTGGTAGTTTTATTGCCGGCAGCGGTATTACTGCAGCACAATCATTTACGGTTACAAACACCGGAACTGCAAGCGCTTATTACACGCTCGACAAACCATCGGCACCGTTCTCGAACAGCGAATATGTTAGTGCATATTCGTCAATTTCTCCGGGAACCAGCAAAACCTTTACGGTTGATTTTGCTCCTCAGAGTGTTGGAACATTCACCGATCAAATTGTTTTCAATCTGCTAACAGAACGCAGTGGTTCAGTAGTTGAATCATACATTGTTAGCCTTAATGGAACAGGAGGTACTTCGCCTGAAGCCGGATACAATTTTGCAGGCGATTTTAGCAAGGATACACTGGCTTATGGCAATAATCTGGGTAAATCGGCCAATATTACTATTAGCAATACCGGATCGGAAAAAGACCTGAACTGGTCAGTTTCGGCACCGGGATTTATTACCATCGATGGTAAAAAAGCAGAAGCCGATGGTTTTGATAACGGATATGGCTACTCGTACAATTATACCGATTACGAATGGATTGAGATTTCAGAGACGGGAACGTCTTTGGCCGATAACTTCACAAATTCAAGTCAGCGTTATGCTACGCTTAGCTTCGATGGATTCAAATTTCCTTATTTCGGAAATGAATACACTTCTCTTGTTGTTTCACGAAACGGATGGTTTAGTTTCGATCCGGCACCAGGAGCGTATTTCGGAAGCACTCCACACGATCTTCCTAACAGTTCAGCCGGCTCAAGCTATGCAAATGCTGTTGTTGCTCCGTTTTGGGTGAGCAATGGAGCCTTTTTAAGCAACGAATCGGATCTGTTGATATACGAAACCGACGAATATGTTGTACTTCAGTGGAACCACATTGGCTACTACTACCGTGGTTATGGTGGTGATTTCACTTTTCAGGCTGTTTTGTATCCAAATGGCGATCTCAAATTCCAGTACAAAGCCATGGAGACAACCGGCGAAATCTACCTGCCATATTACCGCGTAGGATTTGAAGGACCTCACGGAATTTATGGTTTAACAGAGAACGAAGATTACAGGTACGGACATGCTGCTTACCAGGGTAAAGCAATTAGAATTCAGCCGCCACTTTCAGGAACACTTGCAGCAGGCGAATCAAAAAACATTCAATTGCAATACACATCCGAAGGTTTAGAGGTGGGCGATTACACCGGAAAAGTGAATATACTTACAAACGACGTTAATAATTCAACTAAAGTTGTTGATGTGGCGCTTGCCGTTACAGGTGAATCAAATGTTACAATCAACCGCAACGAAGTTGTTTTTAATGATGTAAGTTATTTGTCAGCAAATCCGATAAGCGGAACAGAAACATTGTTGTTGGCCAACAGCGGAAGCAAACCGGCAAAATTAATTTCTGTTGAATTTGCAGGTGCAAATCCTGAGTTATTCTCTACCGATTTGGCTGTTAACGCTGAAGTTCCGGCATTCGATACAATTGCCTTTGAAGTGATTTTTGCAGCTGAAAATGCGGAAGCCAATACGGCTGAACTGATACTGACTTTTGAAGATGGAACTGTACTAAACGTTGCGCTTTCCGGCGATGCGGTTCTTCCTCCGGTATTTGCATACGACCTGTTGGAAACACTCGAAAACGATACCATGAAACTGGTGGTTAACGAGAATGAGCAAAACAATTTCCTTATTCAATTGGCTAACCAGGGAACTGAAAGTGCGTTGAATTATTCCATAACAATGGGAATTCTGCGCCAGGGCTGGGGAACCGATGGAATTAGCGAAGCAAGCCAAACCGGTGAAATTTTTGCCGACTCGCTGAACTATGATATGGCAGGCGAACCAATGGGACTATATGGTAATGGTGGCGAAGCAAAAGTTAGCACTGCTACTTTGTTTACTGTATCGCAACCTGAAGGATTTACTTTAACGCACATCAGAGACTACTTTAAACGTGGCGAAACAACCGCACCATACGTGATCCGAATTCTGAAAGGAAACGACCTGAGCACTGCCGAAACGATCTACTCCGAAGAGTATTTTACCGACGAGTCGGAGTTTGGCTTGTATACCATTCCTCTTTCGCAATCATTCTACTTCGAACAGGGAAGTCAGTTCTTTGTGGTTATCGATTTCCCAATGGAGATGCAATCGTTGTTTGGTTTCGATTTTGGCTCGCCAAGTACCGAAGGAAAATACTGGATATCGTACGACGGATCGACAACCTGGGAAGAGCTGCCTTTTACTTATACCTGCAAAACACACGCGCTTTCTGCCCATCCGGGACAGTGGCTGACTATTGACCCAAGAACGGGAGGAATTGTTGCCGGCGCTACGCAAGATGTTAATATCACTGTGGATGCTTCATTGTTTGAAGCCCGCTCGTACGAGGCAAGAATGAGCATTGTTCACAACGATCCAACACAGAAGAACCTTAACGTTCCGGTAGTGTTAAGGATCAATTCGGCACCTGTTATTGAGTTGCCTGATACCTTAACGATTGCAGAAGGAGAAGTTAAAGTGCTGGAAATTCCAGTTACCGATTCTGATAATGATTTAGTTGCTTCAGTTGAAGAAACTGCACCACTTATATTCTCCGAAAGCAATTACGCAAATGGAATGCTGACAGTGACTTTATCTCCCGATCATTTTGCAGCGGGAACATACACACTTGCCTATAAGGTTACTGACGAGTATGGCGCAGCAAAAGAATACTCTTGCGAAGTAAGGGTTGAAAATTCCAACCGCGCCCCCGTGGTGGTAACTGATTTGAGCGATCAAACATTGCATGTGAACTACGATTACCGCTTTAACTTTGGGAAATTATTCGCCGATCCTGATGGTGATTTGTTAACGTACACATTAACCACTGATGTTGATGGTGTGGTTGAAATTTTCACAATGAATTCGGAAGCTATTATTGTTCCGGTAGAGAAACACGCGGAAACTGTACTGAGGATAACTGCGACCGATATCTACGGCGAAAATGCTGAAACCAGCTTCATCGTTTCAACCAAACCCGGAAAGCAAACCTGGGTGCCAAATGTTTGGAATCCGAATGCTATGGTGATCGAGGCCGGAACTCAGCACGAAGAAGTATTTGGTGTTACCATAACAAAATCGGCCGAAGTTGTAGAGAGTTACATTGCTGAAGGTCCTGATTTTGTTTCTGCAAGGTTGAATGGAAAAGATATCGTGCTAGAAATGGATCCGGATATGAATGTTGAAGGCGAGTATTTTGTTAGCCTGGTAACGGAAGATGAAGACAATAACACTGTTTACCACGAAATTAAGGTAGATGTTCTGAAATCGGGCAGTACAGTAACTGACATCGACGATTTGAATGATAAACCTGAAATAAATGTTTATCCGAATCCGGCTACTGAACTTATACATATCAGCGGATTGGAAAATACCGGGAAACAAACCGTGCGTATTTTCAATAGCCAGGGAGCGGTTGTTTACAGCAAACTGCTAAACGAGTTGAACAATGACATTTTCGAATACAACGTTTCTGGGTTGACCTCAGGAACTTATCATATTCAAATTATTACTGACAATGATGTTGTGAGTAAAACCTTCATTAAATTGTAATAGTTAACTGTAGCTGTTAAAGCCGCCGGGGTTTCCGGCGGCTTTTTTTTGCTTAATATTTCTGAATCTGGTTCGCTTGAGGTATATCTAAAACAGATTAGAATATTTTGATTTAGTCTCTTAATTCAAAAAGGATATCGATAATTTCAACCGAAGGGGGTTCAACAACTTTGTAGGCTTTGCCAATGGTTTGGGCAAGTTCTGATTGGCGAAACTCATTCAGCGATTCATGTGAATCCCAGATGTAAACACCACCAAATTCGCCGGGGGCTCCAAGTTTTACATAGTACTTTTGAACAATGCCAGAGAGGGCTTTAAATTGCGGTTCTCTTTCGTGTGCTACCTGAAGCAATTCTTCTTCAGACAATGTTGTTTTTAAGCGAACAAACTGCATCACGGTACCTTTTTTCTTGTCACTCATAGCTTTTGTTTTATTTGTTCCGATGGTGGTTTTTCCTGCCCGAAGCGGACTCTTACATCATCTTTTCTGTTAGTATAAATTCAACAAGCAGGTTTGTGAATTGGTTTATATCGATCTTTAGGGCTGGCTGAATGTGTTGTTTGGTAGGTGAATGAATGTATTGGTTTTTCCAACTTTTTTGTAATTTCACTTATAATAAAAAATGGTTTTCCAAAAACGCTACCAGTCATGAAACACACATCCGTCATTTTTTTATTTGCTCTTTTGTTTTCGTGTTCTACCACCGGGAAATTAACCGATGAGGTGTTTAAGTCTACCTTGATCGGGAAGAGTGAAATGGAAATATATGCCCGATTGGGGCAGCCTGCCAAAACAGTTCCCATTGCCGATGGCGGGAAAGAAGTGATTTACGAATTCTACGGTAGAGACATTTCATTGGTACCTGACAAATCTCCGGTTGTAATAAATTCTCCCGGAGCGCAATCGAGCTATCGTACTCAGAACTGGAACAACTCAACTCTTACAACATCGCCCGATTACTCGGCCTACAACCGAAATGTAACCTACCTGAAAGTGTTGTTTGATAAAACAGGCAAAAGTTACCGTTTTGAACAAAACCTGTCGCGCGAGCAGCAGGAAATGTTTTACGAGAGCTTTAAACAATACCTGCCTGAAGAGAAGAAATAAAACGCCTGTTACGGGCCCAAATTGCTGTGCTTGTTTATTTTAACTTGTCGGCTACATTCCAAAGATCAAAATCACCGTAGTGTTCCAGCGAATTGCCACAGTGAACGATGATGATTTCCTTGTGTGGAATTACATAAATATTTTGTCCCAGGTTGCCGGAAGCCACAAACTGAAAAGTTGAATCGCAATTGGCGTGTCCCCACCACTGGTAGGTGTAATACACATGTTTACAATTATCGCCACCAAACCAATCGGGATAAATGTTACGAGCAATATCTTTCTTCTCGCGGGTAGATTCGGTTACCCAGTTTTCGGAAATTACCTGCTTGCCGTTCCAGTTGCCGTTATAAAGGAAAAGCCTGCCAAAACGCGCATAATCAATGGCACGTGCAATTAGCCGGCTGGGCATGTATTCAAAGCCCGATCGTTTACTGTCGATCGAAAACAGTGCATCGTACGCCATAATTTTCGACCACAATTTTTCTTCCAGGTATTCCGAAACGGTTTTATTTGTTACCCGTTCAACAATCAATCCTAAATAACTGGTATTGTAATTATTGTATTGAAACGATTTTCCGGGTTCTCTGGCGATTTCAACTTTCTTAAGTAATAGTTTTCTTACATTGGGGTGATAGTATCCAACCGCCTCGGCATGCCACGGAAGATGAATGTAAGTGCCCGGAATATAACCGGTAAAATATTTTAATCCCGAACGCATTTCAAGCAGATTTTTAATTGTTATTTTCTCAAAATCAGGATCACGTTCCTTTAGTTCGGGAATGTATTTTGTCATCGGATCATCGATACTTGTAATCAAGCCATCGTCAATAGCTGCACCGATTAAAAAGGAGATAAACGATTTGGCCATCGATTGCGAATGGAAATAGGATTCGCGCGAAAATCCGTTAAAATATTTTTCATAAAGAATGGTGTCTTTACGGATGTAAATCAGTGCTGTTGTTTGCGATTTCTGTGCCCATTCGTCAAATGAATCAAAGCCCGATTGATCGACTCTATCCTGAAATAAATTCTCCACATAATCATCATCAATCATTTTAACAAACTCAAAAGTGTCTGTAGAGCCTTCTATTTTTCGGTTCTCAAATTTTTGATAATCGTAAACATCGGCCACATTCATGATAGCCAAACGATAAACATAAGTTGGCGAATATTTTAAACACAACACCAGCAGGAAAATTACCAGCAGAACAAGAGGCGATAGGAGGACTATTTTTAGTACTTTAAAAAGGGTTTTCATTGTTTTGATTTATTCCTGAGATAGGTAACGTTTTGCGGTTTTAATTACAGCATATTTTTTGGGTATGGAAATTAGCCGGTAGTTCCCATGGCATTTGCAATGGCATTTACCGATAACAACAACTGGTTAAGCATTTCTTTGTTTTCGTCGGCATTGGCATCTTGTTGCCCGCGCCACTTATTAATGTAATGTACCTGGTAATTGTGAAGCGTATTAAGCGCTTCGGCACGTAACTGCGTGGAATAATAATGACTTTTTCGCCGCTCCTGCATCGGGCGTCCCAACAGCTCATTCATAATTTGCTGTGTTTTTTCAAACTCCTGCAGCAAGAGGTTTAAAACCTCAGAACGTGTTTCTTCATCTTTTACCAGGCCGCCGTAAAGCTGCATAATGTCTTTGTCGGTACTGGCCAAACTGGTATCAACATTGGTTAAAACATAGCGAATAAACTGGTTTTTCGGAATCAGCTTTTTTAGTTTGAGATATTTGTCGGGGTATTCTTTTTTCATTTTTTCAAGTGTTGATCCAACCCCGTACCAGCTGGTAATGTGGTAACGTGATTGTCCCCAGCTAAATACCCACGGAATGGCCCTGAGATCGGAGAAACTTCTTTTGCCGGTTCGTCGTGCCGGGCGCGAACCAATTTTACTTTGCTCAATTACATCGATGGGGGTGGCCTCCTGGTAAAAATCAAGGAAATGCTGATTTTGAAGCAATTCGGTGTAGGTGTTGAAACTTTCCTGCCCCATAAATTCCATTATCTCAGCAATATCGTCGCCATCTTCTTCTGGCATTTTGTGCAGCAGCGTGTTCAATGCATTCCCCGACATCATTAACTCGAGGTTGTAAACGGCATTTATTTTATTGGCAAATTTCTTTTCAATGCTTTCACCCTGTTCGGTAATTTTAAAATTGCCCGAAAGTGTTCCGTGTGGTAACGAACGCAAAAACCAGTGAATTGGCCCGGCACCGCGGCTTATCGAACCTCCTTTTCCGTGGAAAAATTTAATGTCGATACCATATTTTTTACCCACTTCCGTAATTTCTTTTTGCGCTTTGTATAAAAACCAAGCACTGGCCAGTATTCCTCCGTCTTTATTGCTGTCGCTGTAACCGATCATAATTTCCTGTGTTTTTACCGGCAGGTTTTGTGCCTTGCGCTGGTACTCCAGGCTGTTCTGAACTTCAGGATAACTAAAATATTCATCTAGTATGGCCGGACTGTCAATCAAATCCTGAATGGTTTCGAAAAGCGGAACAACATGCAGTTTTACAATCATGGTGTCGCGGAAAAGTGTAAGGCCGGCTTCGCGTGCCAGAATGTAAACCGTTAGCAAATCGCTGGCACTTTGGGTCATGCTAATAATTAGCGAGCCGATGGAATAGTGCGCATATTTTGAAATGTGGTTGTTAAGCAACTGAAAACATTCGATGGTGTTTTTCGATTCGGTATCGAGCTGGCTGTAGTCGTGCGTAAACGGACGCGCCGAGCGTAATTCCTTTTCCAGAAATGCTTTTTTAGCCTCCCCGGTCCATTCAGTATCTTTGGCGTTAAACGGATCTGATTTTTCTACCAGCTGTTGTAAGGCCAGGTGGTAATAGCGACTGTTCTGTCTGATGTCGAGTTCGGCAAGATGAAAACCAAATGACTGGATAAAATATATCGAGCGGTTAACCGATTGGTGGGCAATGTCGTTATAATTTGCTTCCAGCAAGGCGCGTTTTAGCAATTCCAGGTCTTCAAGCAATTGTTTTGAATTATCGTAAGTGCCTTTTTTTTCATCCAGCTCAAACAACTGCGAGTTTCCGATATTAAGCGGCAGCTTATTAATAAAAAGCTGTACAATAAGTTTAAATGCTTCGTTTTTCGATGCCGAAATAATCTTTTTCGTTTTATTACCCGTTTCGGCCACCAGTTCTTTAAACCGGTTAATCATAAACTCAGGCAAATCCGATATCTCGAAATAAAAACTCAGGTCGTCGGACAATCTGTTCAGTTCATTCTTAACCGTGATAAATGCGTTTAACCGAAGTTTATGTAAGGCTTTTTGGGTTACCTCGGCAGTAACCAGCGGATGTCCGTCGCGGTCGCCGCCAATCCATGTTCCAAATTTTAATCGCGGAAAATGGTTGTTCTGAATGAGTTGAGTAGAGTCGAATCCGGAAAATTCCCAGGCCTGAACAAGTCGCCGGTTTAACAGCGGAACCACTTCGGGGAAGACATTTACAAAGTAGTGAATCGCATTATCCAGCTCGTTTTCAACGGTTGGTTTTTCCATGTAAAACTCGTCGATGTGCCAGATGGAGGAAATAACACGTTTCATTTCCTCGCGGTTTTCCTGCAGTTCGTACGAATTGTACATCGAGTTTTCGCGTTTTACCAAAAGCAGGTACAGTTCGCGGTATTTTTTCAGAATTACCGGACGTTTGGCTTCGGTGGGGTGTGCGGTTAAAACCGGCTGAATCGAAATGTTATCAAACGATTCAAGTATTTTTTCTTCGGCAATTCCTTTTTCTTTTAAAAGATTTATGCTGTTGGCCCACAGTCCGTTTGTTGCCAGTAGTGAGTTAACTTCTTCGGTTTTTCGGCGTTGTTGCACAGCTCCGTTTGTTTCGGCAAGGTTTAACAACTGAAAACAAACCGAATACATATTAAAATGTTTTTGCGAAAAATGCCCGGCATTTTGTGAGTTTTCGTCACCAATCCACGGCATTACAGCTGCTACTTCGTTTTCGCCATTTTCGATTAGTACTTCGCGGAAACAGGTTAAGAGAAATTTGAGATCGGAATATGGTTTTCCAAGTTCTTTGATCAAAATCTGCAGATTCGACATCTTGCTATTGTTTTTATTTATAAACCATAACAATTTAAAAGAAAAAAGTTTTTCGTCATAATATTTTTTGCCGGGGAGTGGTTGGCAAAATCTGTTTGTTTGGGGTGGCAGGTTGTTGAAATTAAGTGTTTTGAGGTTAGTCGATTTCTGGTTTTATTGAAAAGCTGTGGTGCCGGGAACTTTGGCTTATGCCGGGCAAATGACACTAGTAAAAAGGCGCTGCTAACACTTATGGAAATTTGGGAAAGCAGACAGGTTCAGTGTTTTCTGCAATATTTTTAAGCAGGAACGGCGCACATTCGCATGGCTTCTTCGTTTAAAAAGGCCTGTGCCTGACCATAAGATTGCAGGTTTCTTTTTGTGGTGAAAATATGAATCTTCAGATCAGGGTGATCAACCTCTTCTGAAAAAACTTTAAGTTTCCGCGGAACATTTTGCATTGGAATAATTTCACCGGTTTCGTAGTTGTACGTGTAGTCATCATGCTCGGCAAACACAAACTCAATACCTGATTGTCCGATTGCCAAATCGTAAAAACGCGAGAAAACGATGTAAATCCTTCCGTTGGGCATTCCGTAATAATGCGCCGGGAAAGCAGTGGGGAGGTATGATGCGGGGGTTTGGTGAATGATTTTTGCAAGTGCTTTCATATCTTTTTAAATTAAAATGTATCAATAAGCGTATTGAACCAATTGATATTGATATCGACTATAGCCAGTCGTAACACTATTAACTCATCATAACTCCACTTTTGGTGGTGCCTGATTAATTTGCCTATATAAGTATGTTAAAACGTCCTTCTACTATATATTCTGCAAATTGCCAAAAGGTAATCCTGTAGTGCTTTGTAATTAACCGATTTAAGGTTTTTTGAACAGGATCTAGGCAATTAGCGGATTATGTCTCCGAAAAATACTGAATTCGAAAATAGCTTATTGGTGCCCAGCCATGTTCCTCTGAAAGTCATATTATCATGGTAGCTTATCAGCTTACCTCTGCCAATATTTTGAACAGTAACAACAGGCGCATTTTTTAGCCGGTTTATATTGTCATCCGAAACCCATCCGCTGAGGTAAGGCGATTGGCTGAATTTAACCGGCTCGACATATTTCTTTTCTAGTGAATTGGCAACTGTTGTGCTCGATTTAAAAATAGCCAGTTGTTTATCGGAATAGCCAAAACATAATGGGTGTGTTACGTCGATGTCGGTTTCGAAAATAGCGCCGCTAATGTAATTCAGACTTTCTTCTTTACTGCGTTCTGCATAGCTTAAATAACGTGTTGAATCGGGCGAAACGGGCTTTTGAAAAGTGGTGTTGCCGATTTGGTTTTTGGCAGCCCAGGTGGTTGCGTCTTTATAGGCGATTAAAGTTCCGCCTTCGCTAACCCAGCTTTTTAACTTGTTTATCTCTGTTGTTCCCCATTCCGTGAAATTTCCACTCAGGATAATCGTGGTGTAGCTACTAAGTTTTATTTTGCTTAGCGAACTGCTTTCGGCAAGTGTTAAAGGAATATGATAACGTTGATCAAAAAGATGCCAGATCTCGCCAATATCGCGGCTGCTGGCACTGCCACCGGCAAAAGTTAAAATTTTAGGTTTGGTAAGCGGCTCAAAGCTGTTGCTTCCCAAATCAATGCCTGTGGGTGTTAATCCGCTCGATACGGCGTAGATATCAACTCCGGTATTTTGTGCAACATTTTCCAGAAACGCCTTTGCCTGGCTGCCCGACATAATTTGGTCCTGAACCGGAATAAAAATACTCCCGTACGAAAATGCTTCTTCCTCGTCATTGCCCGCAATCGTGAATTCTTTTGTGGCTGCATAGGTACGCAACCCGGCATTCTGAATTTTATAAAGTGCTTCGGCTGTTGAATATTCGTCCCAGCGGAACAGGTAACCAACTGGATTATCTGCTTCAAGAAGTTTCCCTGCAATTTTTTGAGCTTCAACCGGCTCGTCGGACAGTGAAACGCCGTTAAGACTGCCTAGTTTTGCAGCGTGCAAATCGTAGGCGTGCGGGAAAGTCCAGGTGGATACATCGTAAAAAGTAGTGTCGGTAAACTCATGCACTTCTTCAAAAATTGAATGGATCAGGCGGTATTGCTTTTGATTAAGCGGAACAACATAAGAAGTGCTGCTTTCAAAAGTTTGTCCATCGGCTTCCAGCTTACTTTCGTTCTCGTAAACTTCAATTTGATGGCGGTTTAGCAAATCAACAAAATGTTGCGTTTTAACGCGGTCGGTGCTACCGCCAAAAATGTAGGCTTTGGTTTTGCTTTTCGCCCCAAGGTCGAGTGCCGAGCTGTAAAATTCTTTTTGCATATCAAGCAATTCGTCGTGTAAATTCATAGCGGCTTCCAACGTCGACAGGCTGGTTGCAAACTGGTTGCGTATACCAAATGCCAGAGCCTTTTGTCCATTCGATGTATTTCTGTATCGGCCTCTAAATCCAGCTTGCTCGAAAAGAATACCAATGCTTCCGTTCACATCTGGATATGATGATCCTTTGCCGAAATAATAGTCGTCAAATTGTTCTTCAGTAAAATATGTTGAACCGATTTTATCCAAAAACTTTGCGTGGTAATCGCCTATTTTATGGGTAAGCTCGTAGTTCTTTTCGGGAGTAAGCGGATTGTTTCGGCTTGGTACACCCGGCTGAAAGAAGAAAGTGGAGTTGGCTCCCATTTCGTGGTGGTCGGTAACAATGTTCGGTTTCCATTCGTGAAATTTCTGCACGCGACCTCTACTCTCGGGATGTACCAACAACAAATAATCACGGTTCAGGTCGAACCAGTAATGATTGGTTCGTCCGGCCGGCCACACTTCCTGAAACTGGCGGGAATTATTATCGCCGTTGGGTGTTGCACTTTGGTGCATGTTGGCCCACATGCTGTGACGTGTAAATCCATCGGGATTTAAACACGGATCAACAATAATGATGTTCTTTTCCAGGAGTTTATCAATTTTTGCCCCTTCGGCGGCAGCCAGGTAGTAGGCGGTTAGCACCGAGGCATTTGTGGCACTCGATTCATTTCCATGAACACCATAAGTTAAACTAACCACCAGCGGCACATCGCTTTTGGCAATATCTTTTCCCGGCTCAGAGAAATTATAATGTAGCTCTTTTAATTCGTCCAGATTCTGCTGGTTTTCGGGCGAAGTAAAAACCAGGTGAACCAGCGGTCTGTTTTCATACGATCGGGCATATTCATATAGAATTGCCCGGTTGGAACTTTGGGCAATTGTTTTTGCATAGTACAAAACCTGGTCGTGGGTGAGGTGCCATTCTCCCATTTTTTGACCGAAAAACTTTTCAGGTGTGGGTATTTCACTATTATAAGTAACGTCGTCAGGTAAAAAGTAGGACAGTTTTTCCTGCGCTTGTGAAAAAATAATAAGAAATAAAATAAAAATTGTTGTAACAGATCGCTTCATTTTTATACTATTGTTAAATAAGAAGAAGGGTAATTGGTTTATTGGTTTCGAAGATTGAAAAAATATCAGACATTTCAAATAAAGATGCTAAAAAAAGCCTTGTTGCAATGGATGATTGTTTTTGTTTATTAAACTTATTAAACAAATTGTATAAAATTCTTAGAGGCTTAAACCTACAGAGTAAATCAAAGTCAAATAAATTCTAAACCAAGGTTCAAAAAAATTGAAAAAGTCTTTAATTAGTTATGTGCTCCTGTTTTTAGCTCTTTTGTTGGGGAATAATACTTTTTTGTATGGCCAGCAAATTGAAGAGATAAAAATAACTGGTTCGTACCAAAATCAACCACTTGAGCAATTTTTGAATGACCTGGAAACCAATTATAGCTTACGGGTTTACTACAAAAAATCGTGGGTTGATAAAACTACCATTTCCAATCAGTTTGAAAATACGCCTTTATTGCAGGCGCTAAATAATGTATTTTATGATTCTGAACTGAGCTATGATTTCTTTCAGAATGATGGAATTGTTGTTTTCAGAAGGTCGGCTGATACCCGGTCGAAGTTTGATGATTACTCTCAAACGTTGGTGGTTGGCGATCCAATGAATTTAGGACGGTACAAAACAGCAAAGTTAAAAGGGCGTATCCTCGATGGAAAAGACGGTACTCCACTGGTTGGTGCCGTGGTTTATTGCAATAAGCTGCAAAAAGGCACAACATCTGATGCAAACGGAAGTTTTGAACTGGACTTGCCTACCGGAGATTTTAAATTAACGATCACCTACATTGGTTTCGAGGGCTCTGCAATAGATATTCGCCTGATAGAAGATGGCACAGCAGATTTTCGCTTGTTTGAAGAATCGCATAACATTGATGAGGTAACCGTACTGGGATCGGATGGTGATGTGCCACGCGCGCAAATGAGTATGGTGCAAATGACCGGGAAAGAGATTCAGCAATTACCTGCATTAATGGGCGAGGTTGATGTGTTAAAAGGGCTCACTATTTTGGCAGGGGTACAAACGGTAAGCGAACTGTCGTCGGGGTTTAACGTGCGTGGTGGAAACACCGACCAAAACCTTATTCTGGTAAATGGCAGCCCTGTATTTAATTCGTCGCACCTTTTTGGCTTTATGTCGCTTATTAATCCCGATGTTGTGGAGAATGTACGACTGTTTAAAGGCGGCATGCCGGCGCGTTACGGCGAGCGGGTGGCATCGGTAATGGAGGTCGATTTTAAAGAAGGGAATGACGAAACCATACGCTTTTATGGTGGAATTGGAATTATAAACTCGCGCCTCGCGCTTGACGGGCCACTAACAAAAAATAAAAAGTTTACCATTGCTGTTGGCGGCCGTAGTTCGTATACTGACTGGTTGTTACAGGAAATTCCTAATCTCGACCTGAATGAGGGAGTTACCCATTTTTATGATGTGTCGGGGAAACTTACTTATAAGTTCAATCAACACAACAAATTAAGTGTAATGGCTTATACCAGTTTCGATGAGTTTAGTACCAGTTCGCAATCGATAACCGAATACGGAAACCTGCTGGGCAACTTAAAATTGAACAACCGTTTTGGTGAAAAATTTTACGGTGAGCTGGATGCGGCTTACAGCCGTTACGATTACCGACTTTCCGACCTGGCCGACAATAAACCTTTTGAAGCTTATTATCTCGATAATCAGTTGCAGTACAGTTCTGTTGCCTATAACTTTAAATGGCACCCCAACGAGCGCCATAATTCCGAAGCCGGTTTTAAAGTTGTTTACAACGAAATCAGTCCCGGAGAAATTATTCCGAAACAGGATACAACGGTAATTGTTGGTCGTAAATTAGCAATGGAGAAAACACTGGACTGGTCGGTGTATGTAAGCGACGAATTTCAGGTTTTGCCAAACTTCTCGATAGTGGCCGGTTTGCGTTATAATCATTTTAGTAATATTGGCACTCCGGTTGTTTATTTGTACGATGAGGGTCAGCCTAAAGAACCCGGAACGGTGGTCGACTCGCTGCAGTTTGGCAAAAACGAGGCTTCTGCAACTTACGGAGGAATTGAGCCAAGGCTGGCAATGAACTACGATCTTGATATGAATACCTCGCTGAAGTTCAGTTATCAGCGCACACGACAAAATATTTTTCAGCTTAGTAATAATGCGGTAATCTCGCCGGCCGAAACATGGAAGGCAGCCGATTACCATTTAAAACCACTTATTTCCGATCAGGTGGCAGTTGGTGTTGAAAATAACTCCTTGTTATCACGTGTTGACCTTTCCGCCGAAGTGTACTACAAATACCTGCAAAATCTGATTGAGTATAAAAATGGTGCTCAGCTGATTATGAACGACCATGTTGAAACGGCACTTGTGCCTACAAAAGGTTATTCATATGGAATTGAGCTGAGTGCACGCAAAAATACCGGCCGCTTAACCGGTTATGCCAGCTACGTGTATTCACGAACAATGCGGAAAAATACCAGCGATTTTGGTGAAGAAAATTTGTGGAACGGCGATTATTATCCGTCGATTTACGATAAGCCACACGATTTTTCGCTTACGGCAACCTATAATATTAGTCGCAGGTGGCGTTTCTCCGGTAACTTTGTTATGGTTTCAGGAAGGCCAACCACTTTGCCCGAAATTAAATACAGATTTGCCGGCGAAGACCTGGTTTATTATTCCGATAGAAATAAATACCGCATGCCATCGTATCATCGATTGGATTTGTCGATCACTTTCGATCAAAACCTGCGAAAAAAACGGATGTGGAAAGGCAGCTGGACCTTGTCGGTATACAATGTTTACGGCCGCAATAATCCGTATTCGGTGTATTACAAAAAATCGGTGCCGGGCGAAAGCAATAATTACACGCGTTACTCGCTGTTTAAACTGTCGGTAATCGGTATTCCGGTACCTTCGCTAACGTATAATTTTAAGTTTTAATGAAGCGCATTGTAACATATAGTTTTATACTATTCATTCTGCTGGCAGGCTGTGAGGATGTTTACCGGCCTGAAATTGATGTGGTTGACAATGTTCTGGTAGCCGATGCACGAATAGCTGCCGACCAATCGGTTAATTACATTGATTTATACGAATCGGTAGCTTACTACGACAATGCAAGCACCGGCCCTGCTGTTACCGATGCTATCGTTCGGCTTATTGATAATAACGGTAGTGAACTGAAGCTGCCGCATTATTCCGGAGGCCGATACAGGTTAAATAGCCTTCTTAACCCGAATTTACAATATAAATTGAAAATTGAATACCGGGGAGAAGAATATGAATCGGCCTTTGAGGTTGTGCCCCAGAAACCATCGATTGACAGTGTTTATGGATTTGAGGAAGTTGAAATAAGACAGGAAAGCGGTGATAACGATGTTGATAACGTGGATCGGTTGGAAGGAGTTCGTTTGTATGCTGATATAACTCCCAATAACGAAAATCCTTATTGCCGGTTTACAACCCGCTTTGTTTTGCAATATAATTATGTAATTGATGTTCCCGGGCCTTTTGGCAGTACGATGCCTGAAACCGTGTATGGATGGAAATCCTCTTATCCGCAGAAGACATTTAATATTGCCGCACCACCTGAATATTCGGCTTCTAAAGAAATTAAAAAGCACCCCTTATACTTTTTAAAAAATAGAGTAAAATACAAAGATGATCATATTTTCTCGGGTTGGATTGTGATCCTGTATCAACACGGAATAACTAAAAGTGCTTACAACTATTACGATGATTTGAACAAGCAGCTTGAAGCCGGTGGAAAAATATTTGATCCCTTGTATGTGCAGGCACGAAGTAATTTGAGATGTACAACCAACAGTGATCAGAAGATACTCGGAAATTTTGAAATATCAGTGAATAGCGAAACAAGGTATTTTTTGCGATATATTTCTGAAACATCAGGATTTGCATTACATGAGATTGAGGAGCGTTACCACATCCCTTCATCAGGCGAACAAGTGAGTATTATGCCCGAATGGTGGGAGCATCCCTAAATAAAGAACCAATGAGCAGAGCATTCAAAATATTATTTCTTGTTGTAATGGTATGTGCCGGGTTAAAATCCATGGCGCAAACCACCGCCAACAGGGAACTTGTAGTTTTTACCGATCGCGATTTTTGTATTTCGGGAGATACGCTATGGTTAAAAGCATATGTACCAAAAGAGTTGCAACGATATGGTAATATTGTTCATTTGCAGCTGGAATCGCAAACCGGAAATTTAATTGCTTCGCGTGCCGTAAAATGCAACAATACACAAGCCGAAGGTTTTATTGCTGTACCCGATTCCCTGCAGACCGGATTGTATTTTGTGCATGCATTTTTTAATGCGCAACGTAGCAATGGCGTTCTGAAATGTACAGGCAGGTCGGTATACGTTTATAATCGTTTTGAGGAAGCCATTGAACGGTTACCGGTTGTGGAAGATAAAGCAGCCGTTGTTACACCGGAAAGTGCCGATAACCAGATCGATATAGATCTTGAGGATAAAAATTACCGCCGGCGTGATGAGGTAAAGGGGAGTATTAATACCGGAGATAACGAGTTTGTATACATGGTGGCAAGTGCGCGGATAATCGAACCTTTTTCTCATAAAAATTCCGGGTTTATGCGCTTTGGAATGAAAGACCGGAATACGGGTATTCCACCATTCCCTGAAGAAGACGGCGTATTGATAAGTGGTAGTCTTAGCAACCGGGAAACAGGTGATGCAGCCAACAGTCTGGTGTTGTTAACAGTAACCGGAAACGAAACATATTTTGATTATTATTATCCCGATTCAACAGGGCTGTTTCATTTCTTCCTGCCTGATGCAAGAGGTAATGCCAATCTAATTCTTCAGCCACTTGCTGTTGGCGATAAACAGTTTGATATTAAGCTGACCCCGAATTTTATGTCAGCCGTAGAACAACTAAAATTCGACTCCACTTTTGTAAATCCAAAGCAGGCTGAAATTATTGAGAACAGCATAAAAGGTACATTCTTTAATAAACTTTTCAGAGGTGTTTCAATCAGAAGTAAGGATGATTTCGAGATGCCAAATCCTTACGGAATGCCATTTTACGGTCAGCCCGATAATCATATAGTTCCCGAACTCTTTATTGATTTGCCCAATTTTAAGGAAATATCGCGCGAATTACTTATAGGGTTTCAGTACCGCGACAGAAACGATGAGGTTACTTTCAGAATGTTAGACTACGGACAGGATCGGTTTTTCGACACAGAGCCGCTACGCCTTATCAACGGAATTCCGGTGTTTAAAAATTCATTCTTTCAGGATTTACAATCTACTGACATTGCCTCCATCGATTTGGTAAAAAGTGAACGTATTTTTGGCGACCTTCGTTTTAAGGGCGTGCTAATGGTGTCGTTAAATGATAAATCGAATAGCTGGCTGGCGCAACAACCAAATGTTTTTCAGCTAAAAGTGCCGTGTATCGAATTTCCGAAACAGGCGAACTACAACCCGATCGCTGAGGGCAGAACACAACCCGACACCCGTTGGCAGTTTTTAAACGAAGTGGTTGACTCCAATGAAAAATGGCCATTTAGTTTTCAGCTATCTGATGTAAAAGGAGATTTGGAAATAAAAGTTGAGGCGATAACAAAATCGGGTAAACTCTACAGAACGTCAAAAATAATATCGGTACAATGAGCAGCTTAATAAAATATACAGGAGTGATTTTGGGAGTGCTGTTGGCTTTTGTTGTACAGGCTCAGGAGATGGGAATCGATACCTACGAACTGAATAGTGAATCCAATAATCTTCAGGGTAAAATGCTCGGCGAGGTTATTACGCTTGATGCTGAGGTTAATACCTATTTTTTGTATCCCGATGATTGGGTGCCGGGCTCGCTAAAATTTACAAACGGTAATGTATTCGACAACCTGCGAATACGTTACCAGGCATTTACCGATGAGCTGATTACCTATAATAAGAACGGACGGTTTTTATACCAGATAGAGAAAGAGTTGGTAGAAAGTTTTACGTTTCAGGATGGAAGCCAAAGTCGCAAATTTGTTCGCCTTACAAAAAACAACAACCAGCAGACCAATATGTATTTGGAAGAGCTGTATAAGGGAACTGTTAGTTTGATGGTTAACTGGTATATTTACGAACAATCGGTTAGTCCGTATAAGGATAAAAACGGCATAACACGCGCTGTTGAATACCACCTGCGCAAAGACTATTATTTATACACCGAACAGGATGGTTTAACTAAAATACGACTTAATAGAGCCGCTTTACTCTCCCGGTTTCCTGAAAATCAGAGGCAAATAAGAAAGCTCCTGCGTCAAAATAAATTGCACGTAAACAACGAATTCACAATGGTTAACGCCCTTCGGCTGTTAGCCGAAAACAATCTTACAGAATAAAAATTTCTGTTTAACGCAACCAAATCACAACGCATAACATCTTCATAAAAACAAAAAACATTATGAAGAAACTAATTGTGCTGCTGTGCATCTCGGCATTGTCGCTTTCCGTTTTTGCGCAATCCGAAAAAGGTCATGTCTACCTGAAAAACGGTTCCATAATAAAAGGAAAATACACGTATATAAACGACGGAAAACAATTGCAAATTGAATCGGCAGGAAATGTATGGATTTTCGATGCCGGTGAAGTGGATCACATCGCCTCAAAGCGTGACGTAAAAACAATGTTCGATGAAGAAACGGTAACGGATGTAAAATGGTTTTTCAGAACCGAAATGGGTGTTTTAGCCGGAAATTCGGATAACAGCCAGTCGGCGCCATTTTCCCTTACCGGATCGGCAAACTACCTGGTAGATCAGAATTTATCGGTAGGTCTTGGCTTTGGGGTTGAATTTCTGAAAGAGTCGTATATGCCCGTTTTCGCCAATTTCGAATACCGTTTTAAGAACCAATTATCGAGCCCCTATGTGTTTTTAAAAGCCGGTTACCAGGTTCCTATCGAAGACTCCAACGAAATTTATTACGATGTGTACCCCATCTGGAGCAGTTTTGCGCCCTGGCCGCAAGATATGGGGCAAAACGGTTTCGACTGCAAGGGTGGAGTGCTTATTAATCCCGGACTTGGATATCAGCAAATGCTTTCCAATGGTTTAGGGATAAACTTTGCCGTGGGCTACCAGTTTCACCGCCTGAATTATGATGGAGAAAACGACTATTCGCTCGACATCGACTACAACCGCGTAACCGTTAAAATCGGTATTATTTTCAACTAAAAAACCACAGAAAATGAGAACAATCAAAAATATATTCCTGCTACTGTTTATTGCGCTGACTTTTTCAGCGTGTATGGATGAGTACACCGAAGAGTTTACGGCCAATTCACCTGTTTACCTGTCGTATGAAGATTTGCGTGCCGCAGTTAAATCTGTCGACTCGCGCGAACTTGTAAACCCGGGTAAAATCTATTTTAAAGATGGTTACCTGTTTATTGTTGAGGAATTTGAAGGCGTGCATATTATCGACAATCAAAATCCGGCCGATCCGCAAAATGTGGGTTTTATCGAAATTCCCGGGAATGTGGATATTGCTATAAAAGAGGATATTCTATATGCCGATAGTTACATCGACCTGGTGGCCATCGATATTAGCGATATAAATAACCCCGCAGAAGTTGACCGTGTTGAGGATGTGTTGCCGTACACATTGCCACCTGCCAATGACGAGTACCGTTTTGCCGAAGTTGACGAAGAAAAAGGTGTGGTTACCGCTTGGGAAATTAAAAAGGTGCGTCAGGAAATGGAATACCATTATTACCCGATATATCGTTGGGGCTACGCCGAAGATGCTCTGTCTAATGCCGCGCCGAAATTGAGCAGCGCAGGAGGACAAAGTACATTTGGTGTTGGCGGGTCGATGGCGCGCTTTGGTTTGTACGACGATTATTTGTATGCGGTTGATGAAGCCAACCTTCATGTTTTTGATGTAAAAGTTCCTGGAAATCCATCGGAAATCGGGCAGCAAAACGTAGGTTGGAATGTCGAAACTATGTTTATATATGACAATCACATGTTTTTGGGAACACGATCGGGCATGCGTGTTTTTAATATCGAAGTGCCTACTTATCCCGTTTATGTAAGTGATTTTTGGCACGTTACCAGCTGCGATCCGGTAGTAATTGCCGATGGTTATGCTTACGTAACTTTGCGTGGCGGAACTACCTGCGGAAGCACGGTTAACCGGCTGGATGTAATACAGCTGGCCGATGATTATGTGGATAACGATTTAATTGCATCGTATCCGCTGCACGGCCCATACGGGCTGGGAATTGATGGCGATGTGCTTTTTGTATGTGATGGTGATGCCGGACTTAAAGTTTACGATGCTGAGGATAAAACTGCCATCGACGACCATATGATCTCGCATTTTACCAACATTAACACTTATGACGTGATTCCATTGGGCGGTTACCTCTTTATGATTGGCGACGATGGATTTTACCAGTATGATTATTCTGATTTGCAAAATATTACCCAGGTAAGTCACATCCCTGTATATCGCGAAGATTAACAGGTGAAGGTACCTTGGGTCCTCCAACTCTTTTAAGATATCTTAAGGCTCGGCAAACTGTCGGGCCTTTTTATTGTTATACCGTTTAAAGTAATTGATTGCGATTAATAGTCGGCCGATAGCTATGTGAAACCCAATAATGAACAACGTAAATTTATTGATGATTTTCAACTACAAATCGGTAATATTCAATCAGTAATCGAGTCAAAATTGTATTTTTGTTATTTGAAAAACTAAAGGAAGAATAGACGGATGAAGACGAAAATTTGGAGAAGATTTGTAGCACCTTTATTGGTGGTGATGAACATTGCAGTGGTAGTAGTTATTCTGGTGTCAGCGCAATCGGGAAAAACTGAAGTAATTGTGGAAAAGGAGGTCATGTACGAACCTGTTGAGTTACCTGACGCGGTTAGTTTTGCCGGAGAAAAAATGCCGCTCGAACGGTTTTATGTGAAAGAAGCACTCGACCGCGAACTGCTTTCCAACGCCTATTTCCATTCGCAAACCATTCGCTACATAAAATTGGTACCTCGTTATTTTCCTATTATCGAGCCCATCCTGAAAGAACACGGAATTCCTGATGATTTTAAATACCTGGCAGTAGCCGAAAGCGGTTTAGACCCGAGGGCCATTTCGCCTGCGCGGGCAGCCGGTTTCTGGCAATTAATGGAAGGTACAGCAAAAGATTACGGACTGGAGATAAACAGCGAAGTTGACGAGCGTTACCACATCGAAAAAGCAACACATGTTGCCTGCGAATACATAAAAAAAGCCTACGAAAAATTTGGAAACTGGACCATGGTTGCCGCAGCCTATAATCGCGGAATGACAGGGGTTAACCGTCAGGTTGTAAGGCAAAAAGAAGATGATTATTACGATTTGCTGATTACCACCGAAACAGCTCGTTATGTGTACCGAATTGTGGCCTTGAAGTTGATTCTCGAAAATCCGGAAAAGTATAAGTTTTTTATTCCCGAAGAGGATAAATACCAGATAATTCCAACAAAAAAAGTGGAGATTAAAGGCTCAGTTGCCAATTTTGCCGACTATGCAATTCAGCATGGAGTGAATTATAAAGTACTCAAAGATTTTAATCCGTGGTTACGGGAGAATGAACTCACTTATTCGGGAAGAAAAAGGTACTGGGTAGAAATTCCGGAATTGTAAAAGCAGATTACTAAAGTTACATCGGCCCAAACTTATATTGATTGTGATGCTGAATTGTTGGCAGCACGAAATTGCTTAAAATGACTAAAAAGAAAGTAGAAACAGATACCGAGGTGCAACTGGCTGAACTTGAATCGGAAGAGAAGATCATTATTCAGGGAGCCCGCGTGCACAACCTCCGCAATATTGATGTTACCATTCCGCGAAATAAACTAACCGTTATAACCGGATTGAGCGGAAGTGGGAAATCATCGCTGGCATTCGATACGATTTATGCCGAAGGGCAGCGTCGTTACATCGAAACATTTTCGGCTTATGCGCGCTCATTTCTCGGAAACATGGAACGCCCTGATGTGGATAAAATCACCGGTTTAAGTCCGGTAATTTCCATCGAACAAAAGGTAACCACCCGAAATCCGCGCTCAACAGTTGGAACGGTAACCGAGATCTACGACTTTTTGCGTTTGTTGTTTGCCCGCGCCGGCGAGGCATTTTCGTACAACACCGGCGAAAAAATGGTGAAGTACACCGAAGAAAAGATCATTAACCTGATTAAAAGTGATTTTGCCGGGAAACGTATCAATATTCTGGCACCGGTGGTAAAAGGCCGTAAAGGGCATTATCGTGAATTGTTTGAGCAAATCCGCCGGAAAGGATTCCTTACTGCGCGTATCGATGGAGAATTGACCGAACTGATGCACAACCATAAAGTGGATCGTTACAAAAATCACTTTATCGAGATTCTGATCGACAAACTGGTGGTTGACGAAGCCAGTACAAAACGCCTGAAAGACAGTGTGCAGACGGCCATGAAACATGGCCATGGAATTCTGATGATCCTTGATCACGATACCAACGAAGCTAAATATTACAGCCGTTTGTTGATGTGTCCGACAACCGGAATTTCATACAACGAACCGGCTCCGCATAACTTTTCTTTCAACTCGCCGCAAGGTGCTTGTCCAAAGTGTAACGGACTTGGCCGCGTAACCGAGATCGATTTGGATAAGATTATGCCCGAGAAAGACAAAAGCATTAACAAAGGTGGAATCGCGCCGCTTGGCCCTTATAAAAACACGCTCATTTTCTGGCAGATCGAAGCGCTTGGAGAGAAACACGGTTTCACGCTAAAAACGCCGGTAAAAGATATTCCCGAAGAAGGGCTGAACGAAGTTTTATTCGGCACCAACGACCGCATTCAGCTAAAAAATACGCCGCTCGGTAATAGTCTGAACTACATGATGAGTTACGACGGGGTGATAAAATACATCGACAATCAGCGCGAGGAGAGTACATCGAAAACGGCGCAGAAATGGGCCAATCAGTTTGTAAAAACCATTGAGTGCCCTGAGTGTAAAGGCATGCGACTGAAAAATGAATCGTTGCATTTTAAAATCGATGGAAAAAACATTTCGGAACTGGCAAAAATGGATCTCGACGAACTGGGCGAGTGGCTCAATGGTTTGGAAGAACGTATTTCAGAACGCCAGTTAAAAATTGGCGCTGAGGTGATCAAAGAAATCCGCGATCGTCTTGGTTTTATGCTGGGCGTGGGTTTGAATTACCTGGCACTTGATCGCACTGCACAAAGTCTTTCGGGGGGAGAATCGCAACGTATTCGTTTGGCTACACAAATTGGCTCGCAGCTGGTAAACGTGCTTTATATTTTGGATGAGCCAAGTATCGGGTTGCACCACCGCGATAACCTGAAGCTGATTCAGGCGCTTGAGCAATTGCGCGACTCGGGTAACTCTGTAATTGTGGTGGAACACGACCGCGATACGATGTTACATGCCGATCACCTGATTGATATGGGGCCACATGCCGGTCGCCACGGAGGAGAGGTTGTGGCCGCCGGAACACCGCAGGAAGTGCTGAAATCAAAATCACTCACTGCTGATTATCTCAACGACAGAAGACAAATTGAGGTGCCGGCCGTGCGCAGAAACGGGAAATCGGATATTTTAAAAATCACAGGTTGTACGGGTAATAACCTGAATAACGTAACGCTCGAAATTCCGCTGGGTAAATTTATCTGTGTTACAGGTGTTTCCGGTTCGGGAAAATCAACGCTGATAAACGAAACACTACAGCCTATTTTAAGCCAGCATTTTTATAAATCATTAAAAGATCCGCTGCCCTACAAAAAGGTGGAAGGACTGGAACTGATCGATAAAGTTATTCGTGTCGACCAGTCGCCGATTGGACGCACACCGCGCTCGAACCCGGTTACCTATACCAATGTTTTTGGCGATATCAGAAGTTTGTTTGCCCAATTACCTGAGGCCAAAATCCGTGGTTATAAACCCGGTCGCTTTTCATTTAACGTAAAAGGCGGACGCTGCGAAGAATGTCAGGGTGGAGGCTTGAAACTTATTGAAATGAACTTCCTGCCCGATGTGTATGTGCATTGCGATAAATGTAATGGCAAACGCTACAATCGCGAAACACTTGAAGTGCGCTACAAGGGAAAATCCATCAGCGATGTGCTGGATATGACCATCAACCAGGGAGTGGAGTTTTTCGAGCATATCCCATCCATAGCCACTAAGCTGAGTACTTTGCAGGATGTTGGTTTGGGCTACATCACGCTGGGGCAGTCGTCAACTACGCTTTCGGGTGGTGAATCGCAACGGGTAAAACTGGCTGCCGAGCTGGCCAAACGCGACACCGGGAAAACCATTTATATTCTGGATGAACCTACAACAGGTTTGCATTTCGAGGATGTACGTGTACTGCTCGAGGTGCTGAACAAGTTGGTGGAAAAAGGAAACACCGTAATAGTTATCGAGCACAATATGGATGTTATAAAGGTTGCCGATCACATTATCGATATTGGTCCGGAAGGCGGAAAACACGGAGGAAAAGTGCTTTGCACCGGAACACCTGAAGAGGTTTGCAAAAACAAAAAATCGCACACCGCTAAATACCTGAAACAAGAGTTGGGATTGTAAAATTTATTAGAGACAACCCAATCCTTGAAGAATCATAAATTTTAGAGGTTGGTTTTAATTGGCTATAATCATAGGTTTCAAGGGGTATTGTAGCTTTTCATTGGACTTTGTGTGATGGATAATTTATGTTGCTTTTGTCTTCATGCCAGACGGGCAGTTCCTTTTCCAGTCGATGAAAAGGAACCAAAAATCTTGTCAAAAAATAACCTTTGCGTTTTTTCAATGCAACGAATTAGCCCGACTGACGGATTTTTGACGAGCCCGCATAAAATTTGCCCTATAGTCCGCCTTCGAGAAAAAGCGTTAAGAAAATAAATGGAAAGAACGTAAAGAAATCAAGTTTGTTTGACGCTCGTTAGACCTGAAGCATGAAGGTCTAAAAGGAGGAGTTTCTTGATTTTAGTGCAAGGAATTTATTTTTAGTTTTTTATCGTCAGCGGTGGCTTTTTTGAATACTTTTTCAGCTATAGGAAAAAGTATTTCCCGTCCGGAAGGACAATTGAGAAAAGTTGTTTATAAAACTGAACGTTGTAGGTACTCCATACCTGAAAAACTTGGGTCACTACTGTAATTGCTCATCGCATTTTCATACTTTTACCTGAAGAAACAGATGACAGTTACTATGAAAGACATTGAAATTTATTGCCGAAATACACATACATCCCATACTTATCCTATGGGTACCTCATTGCTCGAAATCAGTAATGACCTGAATATAAAACTACAAAACCAGGTTTGCGGTGCTATTGTAAACCACCAGGTTAAGGAATTGTCGTTTTGTGTGGTAAAACCCAAGCACATCGAGTTTATCGACTTTTCACATCCCGACGGAATGAGAATGTACATCAGGAGTTTGATTTTTGTGTTGTATGCCGCCGTTAAAGAGGTTTTTCCGCATGTCGCATTTAAAGTGCAAAATGGCATAAGTAACGGCTATTTTTGCGAATTGCAGGGACTGGAACGCGAAATTTCCGAATCTGATATTTTTTCCATAAAACAGGAAATGAATGCGCTTATCGAGGCCGATATACCTTTTGTAAAGAAAGGTATTATTACATCGCACGCCGTTGATTTACTGGCAAAACAAGGGCTGGAAGATAAGGCTCAGTTATTCGAGCAGCAGGGGCGTATGTACTCGTACCTTTATTTTCTGAACGATCTTGGCGATTATTTCTATGGTAACCTGTTGCCCTCAACCGGATACATTTCGAATTATGGACTGGTGCCGTATTTTGATGGTTTATTGTTGCAGGTGCCCCGGCGAAAACATTTCAAAAAGCTGCATAAAGTCGTATACAACGATAAACTGTTCGAGATTTTCCAGGAGCAAAAAGACTGGGCCGAAATTCTGAACGTTTCCACCATTGGCAGTTTAAACGATTTTGCGCTTCAGAACCGAAGTGGCGATATCATAAAAATATCGGAAGCACTGCACGAGAAAAAGATTGCGGAGATTGCCAACCAGATATCGGCACGCGGAAACGGAACCAAGGTGGTGCTTGTTGCCGGACCGTCGGCATCGGGGAAAACCACATTTAGCAAACGTCTTGGCGTGCAGCTGGCAGTAAACGGTATGCGCCCGTACCAGGTGTCGCTCGACGATTATTTTGTTGATCGCGAACATACCCCGAAAGATGAAAATGGCGAATACGATTTTGAAGCGCTCGAAGCCATCGATATAGAGTTCTTTAACCACCAGCTGATCGAACTTTTTGAAGGCAAGGAAGTACGCTTGCCGAGGTTCGATTTTCATAGTGGCAAACGTATGCAAAATGGCAAAACGCTGAAACTCGAAAAAGATGATATTCTGATTGTCGAAGGTATTCACGGAATGAATCCCGGCCTGCTGACCGATGTGGCGGAACAGAACACCTTTAAGATTTTTATTTCGGCACTTACCCAGATTTCGGTGGATGAACATACGCATATTTCTACAGCTGATAACCGTTTGCTGCGCCGTATGATTCGCGACAGCCGATACCGCGGCTACCGTGCTGCCGATACGATTAAACGTTGGCCATCGGTGCGTAAAGGTGAGGAGAAAAATATTTTTCCTTACCAGGAAAATGCCGATATAATGTTTAACTCGGCAACCATTTATGAGCTGGCCGTTTTGAAAAAATATGCCGAGCCGATATTAAAATTGGTGCTCGAGAATCAGCCGGAGTACATGGAATCTACGCGTTTACTGGAATTCCTGTCGTACTTTAAACCCATCAGCGATGTGGAAATCCCGCCAACTTCGCTATTGCGCGAGTTTTTAGGGGGAAGTAGTTTTGCGTATTAAATTGGAGTTTAAAGCTTAATTCTGGAATTATTTTTTGCACCGTTCTTTAGAGCGGTGGTTAAGCACAGAGTAAGTAGCTGTAATTTTTTAGGATTTTTGTATCATGAAGTATACAAAAATCCTAAAAAAATATTTTGTCTGGGCAAATTCATATCACCGCCTTGAAAGACGGTGCAAAAAATACGGTTCTATTTGAGCGTATTTTCAAACCCAATTATTCCCCAAAAACCATCAACACCGGCAATGCTTTATTGTCAAAATCGAAAACAGCCTGGTTTTCCCATGGTGATGCGTCGGTGGCTTCCGGGCCTTTCCACGCAATGAGTTCGGCTCCCCAGTAACAAAAGCCACGGCCTTTTTCCACTTCGTCAAACGAAATTTGTTTGATCCGTTCGATAAACTGTTGCTGTCCCGTTTGTGTGGCCGGGTAATCGGGCTGAATCAACTGGTCGTTTTGCCCCACAATGTTGTTGGTCCAGTCGTTCCAGGCAAGCGTAAAAGGGTAGGCGGTTTCAGCCAGTACAATTTCTTTGTTAAAGGTTTCACTCAGGTTGGTCATGGTAGTTTTCAGGCTCGTTAAACTTTTGCCATGCCAAATAGGATAGTACGATAATCCAATCATGTCGTAATCGAGGTTACGGACCACATTAAAAAACCAGTCGGCATTGTTGAGGCCTGCATAATGGATCATAATTTTTGTGGTCGACGAGTTATCGCGTACAGCCTGAATTCCGTTTTCCATCAACTCCAGAAACTGGAAAGTCTGGTCCTGAATGTTTCCTTCAGGATGTAAAAAACCACTGTTAATCTCGTTCCCGATCTGAATGTAGTCAGGCGAAATTTCGGTCATTATTTTTTGTGTGTAGGCATAAACGCTGTCTTTTAAAGCCGGGTAAGAAATGTTGCTCCAACGTGCCGGTTTGTTTTGTTGTCCCGGATCGGCCCAGGTATCGGAATAATGAATCGTTAGCCAGATCGCGAAACCTTTGGCCTTTAGCTGGGTGACAAAAGTTTTCACCTCGTTAAACCCCGAATGTTCGTTCTCCGGATCGACCCACAAACGCAGGCGAACCGTATTTACACCATTCTCTTTTACAATGTTGAGAAAGTCTTTTACATTGTTTTCATGATCGTAAAATGTTGGGTTGCTCAATTCAATTTCAGGTAACTGCGACAAATCCATGGCCGAAATCAGTTCCTTAGTTTCCGGATCGGGAGTCGGATCAACCGGATCCTTATTATCGTCGGAGCAGGCAGCAAAAAATAGAACTGCCACCAGTAGTAAGTGTATCCATTTAATTCGTTTCATCTTTTCTGTTTTCTTATCATTTTCAGAATAACAAATGTACTTTTCATGGGAACAAGAACCAACTTCAGTAGCCCTAAATTTGCTCCACATTAGGCAGTTTGTAACTTTTGTAAGCACCGGCTAGTCCAAGAACCGACAACAGTAGAATCACGCCTTCAACCGACAGCAACGAAACCAAAGCACTTAAGCCACCTACCATTAAAAGTATAATGCCAATAACGGTATTGCTAACCGACACGTAGCTGGTGCGCTCATTTCCGGTGGCCATATCGATTACATAGGTTTTGCGGCCCAAACGAACGCCCTGATGGGCAATGCCTAAAATAAACAGCACAACCGGGTAGAGCCATTTTGCACTTCTCAAGGCCTCGAAATACGAAATGGTGAAAAAGATAAATATGCCAAGAACGGAAGCGATAAGCACCGCCACCGCCATAATATTTTTGCTCGACTTATCGGCATATCTGCCCCAAATCGGCGAGCTTACTATCGATGCAACACCTTTGGCAATAATAAACAAACCGAGCAGGTAGGCCTCTTTACCCACATGCTCCTGCGCCAGTACAACATAAAACGGAGCCGACAAAGCGGTACATAAAAGCAGGGTGCGGGCAATAATAAAATCGCGGAAATGTTTATCGGTTTTTAGCAATTTAAATCCCGATAAAATGCTTTCGGTGTTAGAGGACTTCTCTTCAACCGGGCTTGGGAATTCCTTAATTCGTGAATAAATAAATGCTGCCACCAGCCAGGTTGCCGATGCAAAAAAGATGATATTGGTGTAAAAGTTTATGGTGGTATCTTTTTCCGACTGATACAACATAAACAAACCTGCCACCAGAACCAATACTCCCGACACCGAAACGGAATAACCTTTCATACGCCCGCGGCGGGTTTTGGGGATGGTTTTCCCGATAATGTCTTTCGAGGTCAGCGAGCTCATACTTCGCGATAAACTAAAAAGTACAACCGCAGCCACGATTAGCCATCCGGCAGTAAAGCCTTTAAAGTTCAGAGCAATAATACCAATGGCGCCGATGGCCAGAAACTGCAATAAAGCCCCAATTACCCATAGCCATTTTCGTATGGCGCGTTTGTGGATAATGGGAACAAAAAACACCTGTGGCACCATCGACCCCGATTCGCGCAACGGAACAATTAAACTAATCAGGTACACCGGTGCGCTTACATAGCTCATTAACCAGGTTAAAACGGTTTTGGGGTTGCTCAGCGTATCGCCAAGCTGGGTAAATACATTACTGAAAATTTGTAAAAAGAAGTTGCGGGGAACATATTTGCATGCCTCGTCGGTAATGTCGGTGCAAACACCTTTTTTGTCTCCTTTATTCAGGTAATGGTAAAGTCTCTCAAACATGCTTTGTTTCTCTGTTCAGCTATATTTTTGAAAATTACTGGTATAACATTTTTTCAGAGCTATGGTTTGTTGAGGCTGGGATTTATTTGTTTTTCTCGATGGCAACCAAATCTATTGTGTGTGTTAAAAGCTCCGATCCTCCCAAAGCACCGTGCCCCGGAACTATTACTTTAGCATCAGCATATTTGGTTTTTACCTGCTGAGCCGTTGTGTCCCAGTCTTCTACAATTGCATCACCCAGATTGCCGAGATTTCTCGAATTGGCCGATTTTACCAAACAGCCACCGAACAGAATCTTTTCCGATGGAAGGCAAACCGTAATGTTGTCGAACGAATGACCGGCACCAAAGTAGCGGCATTCGATGGGCTCGCCGTAAAAATCAAAAATCAGCGAGTCGGTGAAAGCAGTTAACGGTTCTTCGATTCCCAGTTCTTTGCATTTACCGATGGTCATCGAATTTGCAATTGATTCCACTCCGATGCGGTGAAGGTAGCTGAGGCCTCCCAAACAATCGTCGTGGAAATGACAGGCGATAAGTTTTTCCACTTTGGCAGAAAACGAATCCTGAATGTATGTTGTAAGCTTTTGGGTTTTCTCATTATCCATCGGCGAGTCAATAAGCAAGGCATGGCCATTTCGGATAATGACCAAACCATTGGAAGAAAAGCGGCCAAAGTTTTCCAGTTCGTCAAAGGTAATATGCAGAAAAACCGAATCCTGAAGATGTACCAGTTGGATATCGTCGTTAATCACAATTCGGTCACTGGTTTGCGCATCACAGAAAGTGATTGTGATTAGTCCGATTATCAGAAGAACGATGCTTTTGTTGTTCATTTTGTTTCTGGTTGTTGTTGACTTTTTCGTTTTTAACGGTTTAGCTATACGAAGTGCAGGTCTTTTAAATGCTTAACAGCCGCGAATCACTTTGCCAAATCATGAACGACGAATTGACCTTGTTTGCAACAAATTAATTCACCCTGTTTTTGAATAGTTTGCGGATTAATGAAACTAATTCGTGTTTTTGTATTGGTTTTGCAATGTAATCGTCGCAACCCGCTTCAATTGCTTTTTCTCTGTCGCCCAATTGTGCAAAAGCAGTTTGTGCTATAATTATCACATCCTTATTTAATTCGCGTATTTTCCGCGTTGCTTCGTAGCCGTTTACAACAGGCATTTGAATATCCATCAGCACTAAATCAACATCAGGATTATTTTTGCATGCCAGAATTGCCTCCATTCCTGATTGAACATTTATTATTTCGTGCGCGAAATCGTTAACAGAAATGGTAAGTAGTTTATTAGATATTTCATCATCGTCAGCAATTACTATTTTCAGATTTTTGTGTTGTACCGGATCTGCTTTTATGGCATCAGATTCAACAATTTCAGATAGGTCTCCTTTATCATATGCTATTGTGAAATAGAATGTTGATCCAATGTTTTTTTCGCTTTCCAGCCATAATTTACCCTCCAGCATGTCGATATATGCTCTGGCAATTGCCAAACCTAAACCGGCACCTTGCCTTGCCATTTTATCTTCAATATCAGCTTGTACAAACCGTTCAAAAATTGCAGTCTGCCTGTCTTTTGGTATTCCTATGCCGGTATCTTTTACAAAAAACTCCAGTTCAGAGCCCGGGGCTTTCAAATGATATCCAAACTCAATGCTTCCTTTGTCGGTGTATTTAATCGCATTTTTTAGCAGATTGGAAAGAATTGCATAAAGCTTGTCGCTATCTGTATTCAGCACTGCATTCTTATCCGGTAAGCCTTTTATCAAACGTAATTCAATTGATTTTCGGTTGGCTTCTTCTATAAAAAAACCATATAAATCTTCCAAAACCTGATTTACATTCAATTTCGTGTTAACCACAGCCATTTGCCCCGATTCGATTTTGGAAATATCAATAATGTCGTTAATAATATTGAGCATGCGATCGCCACTTTTAACTATGATGTCGACATACTTATTGTGCTTTTCATTTTTAAGGTTTGCATCTTTTAATAAATTGGCAAATCCCAGAATACCATTCATCGGGGTTCTGATTTCGTGACTCATATTGGCCAGAAAAGCCGATTTCAGCCGGTCGCTTTCCTCTGCTTTTTCTTTGGCTTGTGTTAACTCAAACTCGGTTTCTTTGAGTTTGGTTATGTCAAAGGATATTCCTCCTATTCCCGGCTTATCATCAGGTAATTGAATAAAAAACTTATAATCGTGGAGCCACGTTTTTTTATTGTTCAGGATACATTCGTATTGTAATTTCATTTGTTTTGTCTGCGAAGTCAAAATCTCCTGATCAGTTTTCTCAAGCATTGCAGCAATATGTGGTTCAAAAATAGTTTTCGCCGAACTGTTTTGTTCTTCACCTGCTACCTTATTTACCATATCTACCATTCTGTTCCGGTAAATATGATTTAGCTTGCTGTCTTTTATGTAAACATAGGCAGGGGTGTTTTCCATGAACGTTTTAAAAATCTGTTCGCTATGTTTTATTTTTTTAGTGGCTATTTTAACCTTATAACGAAGTAGCCCAATAAAGATTATCAAAATTAAAACGATAATTAATGTCAAATAGATCAGTTCTTTTAACCATTCCGGGAAAACCTCTATCGCCCCAACTTTATCGTGCGACCATTTTTGGCGGGCAACATTAAAAACTGAATTTCTATCGTGTTTCCAGCTGATCAAATAGTTATCTAAAAGTTCTAAAAGCTCATTGTTTGAGTCTTTCTTTACGGTTAGAAAAATATCAAATGGATTTAAAATAATCCCGGTGGATAAAAGTCCGTATTCAACCGATTTGGGAGAACCAAATGTATTGTTAACAACACCGGCATCAACCTTTTTATCGTGTATTAATTTGAAGACTTCTTCAAAATCTGCCACTTCAATAAAAGAACAGTTTATTTCCAGTTTTTCAATAAGCTGTTTTAAGTGCCCGCCATTATAATCCATTTTCATAATGGCTATTGTTTTCCCTTCCAAGTCTAAAATCCCGTGAATTTCTGAATTGGGGAGTGTATAAACTTCGCTCCAAACGGTTAGTAAGGGCGTGGGTACGTAATCCATATAATTCAAGCGCTCATCAGTAAGTGCAACGCTTGTCAATACGTCAATCTCTCCGTTTTTAATGCGTTCAAGTCCTTCTTCCCATGAACCGTAAACGTAAACAAAGTTTATATTTTCTTTTTTCCCGAGTTCAGTCAACGCATCAACATAAAACCCTTCAATCTCTCCATTGTCAGCCTGGAAAATCCCGGGATAAAAGTTAAAAGCACCAACTTTAACAACTTCCTGTGCTTTTGAACTTCCCAGAAATGAGATAAATAAGAAAAAAAGATAAACTGTTTTTTTCATATGATTAGTTGACAATAATCGACAATTGTTCCGATAAAGCGTTTTTGCAATGTAAGAAATTTTTCAGCATTGGCTTTATGTAGGTGTATGTTAACATTAATATCCATCTTATTTCGTGTATTATTGCGAGCTGTTGTATTACAAGTGTTTTCAGAAAAAATCGGGTTGTTTTCAGCTACTGTATTGTAAGAACAGGTTTTTAATGGGTTCGTCAATTTTGATTTTCACACCAATAAAAATAATATTTTTCCAACAGATTGGAAATAACCGGTATATAGCTGTTTTTATTTTCCGGCCAGTTCGCGAATGGTTTGCCGAAGTATATTAACTTCCAGCTCCAGCTCTTTAACCCGGTTTTGCAGGCTTGCATTTTCTTCTACCTGTCCCTGATCGGCACAATCGGGTTCTGCATAGGGGAATTTGGTGCCCAGTTCGCGAAAGAAGTTGTATTGCAGTAAATCGCTCAGGTCGGCCAGCTTTTGCACCTGTATGGTAGGGCGGTGTAACATTCCGTTAACCGAAGTGGGGTGCAAATTTAGTTCCCGGGCAATGTCGGCACCTGTAATGTTCCTGCTTTTCATTACTCTTTTTACGATCGGAAGTACTGAAATCTTCTCCATAAGTATTCGTTTAATAGTATTTACCTTTAAATATATGTAAAAAACATAATAGGATAGGTACAAAGCATTAAACGCGATGCTAATAACATCAAGCTCGATGCTAATAGCTTCGAAAAAGATGTAAAAAGCATTTAAAAATAGTTATATAAGATTTAAAAAGATGTAATAAGTATTTATAAGAATGTATAAAAGCTCGAAAACTATTGAATAAGCCTATGTTTTGATGTGCGGAAGTACCTCGTTTGATCTAAAAGCTTCATCTTAGTTGGGAAAGCATGTGCTGGTCGGTTTCCAGATGGAGCAGTAGAACAGTTAAGCGATAAAATAAAAGCCCGGCATAAAACCGGGCTTTTGAAAACTATTTTTCTTTAGCAGAACTGCACTTTTAGCTTGCCGCGCTGCTTCATGATAAGATCATTATTTCAGCGAAACCTGTTTCTTTAAACGAATATCGGCCGATGAAGCGCCAACCAGCAATTCAATATCGCAAAGGTCGTTGGCCCAGGCCTGGGTTTCTTCGTTCCAGTATTGCAGGTCTTCCACCGGAATTTCCAGTGTTACGGTTTGGTTTACACCCGGCTCAAGCGGCACGCGTGTAAAAGCTTTTAGCTCTTTAAACGGCCATTCAACCGATGGGTTAATACGGTGCACATACACCTGAACCACTTCTTCGGCAGCCATATCTCCGGTGTTGCTCAGGTTAAACGACAACGAAATAGTTTCGTCGGCACCGTAACTTTCCTGCGTGGTATTTATATCGGCATACGCAAATTCGGTGTACGATAAACCGTACCCAAACGGATACATTACCGGTTTGTTTTTGGTGTCGAACCAGCGGTAACCCACAAGCGACTCTTCCGAATAATAAGCCGTGTTCGGATCGTTTTCCAGTTTACCGTCGGCAGCATGTGCTTCCGATTCCTTCTCTTCAACAAGGTCAACAAAAATATCGCCTTTTTTTGCTCCCTGCGGATAGCTGCCCAGCGCATAAGCCGGCGAATCTTCCAGTTTTATTGGCAGGGTAAAAGGCAAACGTCCGCTTGGCGAAATATTTCCAACCAGGATGTCGGCCAGTGCATTTCCGCCTTCGGTACCGTTAAACCACGATTGCAACAAGGCTTTCGACAGTGGTTTTACGGTGTTTAAATCGTTGGGCGCGCCGCTAACCAGCACAGTTACGATATTTTCGTTTACCGCACTAATTTGTTGAATTAAATCATCCTGTCCCGATGGCAGGAAGATGTTTTCGCGGTCGTTGGCTTCGGTTTCCACGGCACGGTTGTCTCCACCAATGAATAACACAATATCGGCTTTGGAAGCCAGTTCAACCGCTTCTTTATTTAGCCTTTTGTTCAGTACTGCTTTTTCTTTATCCTCACGGTCGATATCTTCCTGTGATTTGCCACCGAAAATACGTGCAAAATCCAGCTCCACCGGAACATAACCCTGTGCATACTGAATTTCGGCTCTGTCGCCAATTCTGTTTTTCAATCCTTCAAGCGGAGTAACTTCGTACAGCGTTTTAACGCCTGCACCAATACCTCCGTTACCCATTTCGCGAACGGCGTTTTCGCCAATTACAGCAATCAATGGTTTTTTACTTAAATCGAGTGGAAGGATACCTTCGTTTTTCAGCAGCACTACCGATTTACAAGCCACATCATAAGCAATTTTCTGGCTTTCGGGTTGCGAGGTAACTACCTGGTTGGCCTCTTCGGCAGGAATGGGCTCGATTGCCAAACGCACACGCAGAATCTCGCGTACACGCTGGTCAATCACTTCTTCCGAAACAGCACCGGCTTTTACCGAGTCGAGCAGGGCCGTGCCCAAATAACGGCTGTCGGGCATTTCAACGTTCAGTCCGTGTTTTACCGATTCAACAGAAGAATGTGTACCATTCCAATCTGATACCACAAAACCACCAAATCCCCATTCATTGCGCAGAATCTGGTTCAGCAGCACGTCGTTTTCGGCGCACCACCAGCCGTTTACTTTATTGTAGGCCGCCATTACACTGTAAGCATCTGCTTCCTGAACAGCCGCTTTAAATGGTGGCAGGTAAATTTCGCGCATGGCACGCTCGCCAACAATTACGTTTACCGTTCCGCGGTTGTTCTCCTGGTTGTTCAGCGCATAATGTTTTAAACAGGCCGCAACACCATTGTCCTGCGCACCTTTTGTGTACTCAACTGCCAGTTGCGAGCTTAGGAACGGATCTTCGCTCATGTACTCGTAGGTACGTCCGCCGGTAGGAATTCGCTGAATATTAATGGCCGGCCCAAGAATTACATCTTTTCCTCGTAAACGGGCTTCTTTTGCCATTCCTGTTCCGTAAGCATAAGCCAACTCCGGGCTCCAGGTGGCTGCGAGCGCCGATCCGGTAGGGAAGAAAGTGGCTTTGTCGTTTTCCCAGCCAAGCGGTGCCCAGCTTTTGGGTTCCATTTCCTCGCGAATACCAAAGGGCCCGTCGGCATAAACCATGTCGGCAATACCCAGGCGCTCAACTCCGGCCGAAACAAACATGTATTTTCCGTGCAGCATATTTACTTTTTCGTCCAGTGTCATTTGTGAAATGATACCGTCGATTTTTTCGTCGTACTGCAACAACGACGAGGTAAAAGTTTTTGTTTTCGAAGATTCTTCTGTACATGCTCCGAGCAAAACTGCCAAAAGCATTACGATTGTGATTTTGTAGTTCATAGTATAATTTGGTTTTATAATTCTTTTCGCCTCAGTAGCGTTGCAAATAACACTCCGGTATAAAAAAGCGTTAAAATATTTTCATATGGTAAAAATAACAAAAAGAAATAGATTACAAGTCTAATTGGTTTCAAAATGTCATAATAACACAATGGAATTTTTGATCGGGTGATTGTTTTTTTTCGCTTCGATAAAAATGCTGATATTTGCAGCACAAAAAATTTGATAAAAATGACAAAACAAAATATTCCGGCTGTACTTGGTATGGGCAACGCTTTGGTTGATGTAATCTCGGTTTTGGAGAGCGATGCTTTACTTGAGCAGTTTGGATTACCACGAGGTAGTATGACGCTGGTTGATGCCGCTCAGTCGAAAACAATTTACGATGCTACTTTCTCTGAAAAGAGTGAGGTGGCCACCGGCGGATCGGTTGCCAATTCCATTCGTGCCTTAGCCAACCTGGGCGGAAAGGCCGGATATATGGGAAAGATTGGCCGCGATGATCTGGGTGATCTTTTTCGTAACGACTTCGAAAAACGAGGTGTAAAAACACATTTGTTCCACAGCGAAAATGCCACAGGAAGAGTGATGGGACTGGTTAGTCCTGATTCGGAAAGAACCATGGCAACCTACCTGGGCGCTGCTGCCGAAATGCTTCCTGAAGAGGTGACCGAAGAGCTGTTTGCCGGCTACGAATATGTTTACATCGAGGGCTACCTGGTTTTTAATCACGACCTGATAAAAGCCTGTGCCGTGGCTGCCAAAAAAGCCGGGGTGAAAATCGCTGTCGACCTGTCGAGCTTTAACGTAGTGGAGGCCAACCTCGAATTTCTGAAAGAACTGATTCGTGATTATGTGGATATTGTGTTTGCCAACGAAGAGGAAGCCAAATCATACACTGGACTGGATCCGGAAGCTGCACTTCACGAAATTGCAAAAGGCGATAAAATTGCCGTTGTAAAAGTGGGGAAAGAGGGGTCGATGATTAAACAGGGCGATGCGGTTGCCCGTGTTGGAGTTATTCCGGCAAAAGCACTGGATACCACCGGGGCGGGAGATGCCTATGCGGCCGGTTTCTTTTATGGCCTTACCAATGGTTACGACCTGGAGAAATGTGGCAAAATTGCCGCACTGGTTTCAGGGAAAGTAGTTGAAGTTATGGGGCCAAACCTCGCCGACGAACAATGGCCGGAAGTAAAAGCTGAAATTGCAAAGATTGTTGGTTAAAATTAAAGCAAAAAAAAACTGTCATTTCGATCAGTCGGCTGACGGAGAGAAATCTGCTAAAGATTTAGCTTCGCTGATTTTCAATTCTCAGCCATTCTTCCTTCGAAATGACAGTTTTTATTTTATATCTAAGCTACTGAAATAAACCGTGGATTTGTGCATCGATCCTGTCGATAACAAAACTCAGGTCTTCGGGATTGGCTGTAAAATCAAGGTCATCCACATTAATCACCAGCAATTTCCCCATTTTATAACTACTTATCCAGTTTTCGTAACGCTCGTTTAGCTGTTTCAGATAATCCAAACGAATCGAGTTCTCGTATTCACGGCCCCGCTTCTGAATCTGGTTTACCAGCGTTGGAATCGATGCGCGCAGATAAATCAGCAAATCAGGCGGCTGAATCAGGCTGGCCATCAAGTCAAATAACGATTTGTAGTTGCCAAAATCGCGGGTGCTCATCAATCCCATGGCGTGCAGGTTGGGAGCAAAAATTTCGGCATCCTCGTATATTGTACGGTCTTGTATAATCGTTTTTCCCGACTTGCGGATATCGATAATCTGTTTAAAACGCGAATTCAGGAAGTATATCTGCAGGTTAAACGACCAGCGTTGCATGTCGTTGTAAAAGTCATTCAGATACGGATTTTCGTCTACGTCTTCGTAATGTGGGGTCCATTTATAGTGTTTCGCCAAAAGTCCGGTCAGTGTTGTCTTACCGGCACCAATGTTACCCGCTATCGCAATGTGCATATTCAATAATTTTTTTTTGAAATTCTAAAGTATAAAAAAATTACCTGCCGGACCCCAGAATGTTCATAAGTTCGTCGAGATATTTTCGGTTATTGGCCAGGCGAGGAATTTTATTCTGCCCGCCAACTTTACCACGTTGTTTCATCCAGTTGTAAAACGTGCCTTTTGGTGCCACCGTAAGATGCAGCATTTCAAGGGTCATGTTTTTATGGCGCTTGGCTTCGTAATCCGAGTTCAGCGTTTTTAACGAATTATCCAGTATGGTTTTAAAATGATCGATGTCTTTTGGTTCTTTGGCAAATTCAATAATCCACTGGTGAGCTCCTTTGCTGTTGTCGCTCATAAATACCGGTCCGGCAGTGTATTCGTTTACAATTGCCCCGGTGTGGTGGCAGGCAATTTTCAGTGCTTGCTCGGCATTGTCGATGATTAGCTCTTCGCCAAAGGCATTAATAAAATGTTTGGTGCGGCCCGTTACTTTTATCTTGAACGGGTATTTGCAGGTAAATTTTATGGTGTCGCCAATTACATAACGCCACAACCCGGCATTGGTAGAAATTACCATGGCATAATTTTGGTCCAGTTCCACATCTTTAAGATTAACAACCGTTGGATTTTCGCTGCCAAATTCCGACATCGGAATAAACTCGTAGTAAATACCATAGTCGAGCATTAATAGCATATCGTCCTGGTGCTCGTTATCCTGGATGCCAAAAAAACCTTCCGAAGCATTGTAGGTTTCCACGTAATGCATTTGCGGCGACGGAATAATTTTCCGGTACTGTTCGCGATAGGGCTCAAAATTTACACCTCCGTGCGCAAACACTTCCAGGTTGGGCCACACTTCCAGCAGGTTCGATTTGCCGGTTTTTTCCAGCACGCGTTTAAACAATACCAGGTACCACGACGGAACACCTGCAAAAGCAGTAACATTCTGGTCGAGGGTGGTATCGATTATCTTTTCTACTTTCTCTTCAAATTCTTCGATAAGGGCAATTTCTGCTGCCGGTGTCCGGAACAGATCCGACCAAAAGGGTTCGTTCTCAATCATAATTGCCGACAAATCGCCATGAAACGAATTGTTGTTAAAAGAGCTGACACGGTGGCTGCCTCCCAAAGTCAGTATTTTTCCTTTTAAAACTTTCGATTCGGGATTGGAGGTAATATACTGGGCAAAAATATCTTTTGGGCCGCGCAAATGGCATTCTTCCAGTGCTTCGTTGGTAACCGGAATAAACTTGCTTTTGTCGCTGGTGGTTCCGCTCGATTTGGCAAACCACTTTACCTCGCCCGGCCAAAGCAGGTTTTTTTCCCCCTGACGCAAACGGTCGATGTATGGTTTTACATCTTCGTAGGTCTGCAAAGGCATTGCTTTTTGGAATTCGCGGTACGAGGTTACATCATCAAAATTGTGTGCTTTGCCCCATTGCGTATCTTTTGCGCTTTGCAAAAGCTCAAATAAGGTTTCACTTTGAATTTCATGTGGATATTCGCGGTAATACTGTATTTGGTAGGCACGTTTTATATTCACCCACTTGATAACTGAATTTATGAGAGGCATCTGTTTCGTTTAATTTTATGAAGTCCAAATTTATGAATAAATGTATCAAATATGCAATCAAAAGTCATCTTGAAAAGGGCAATAATTGCGCGTCCTGAAAAATAAATTGAGGAAAAAGTTCGTTTAACCATAAAATCTGTTCGCTGGCCGATTGGCCGGTTTTTTAACTGATCACGAATTTTTATATTTACCGCTGCAAATTGTTTCGGGAAACCTAACATCCATAGAAATTACAGTATGAACTACATCGATATTATTTTAGGCATTTTGTTGCTACTGTCGGCAATAAATGGTTTTAGTAAAGGCCTTATTTCAGAGGTGGCCTCTATTGCAGCACTCATTTTAGGAATTTGGGGAGCTATTAAATTTTCATACGTTACCACCGAATTTCTGATCGAGAATTTCAACATGCATTCGAAACACATGAATATCATTTCGTTTGTAATCACCTTTGTAGTTATTGTAATTTTGGTGCACATTGTTGGCAGTGCGGTAAGTAAAATGGCCGAAACCGTTTTGTTGGGATTTGCCAATAAACTGGCCGGACTGGTTTTCGGTGTTTTAAAATCGGCCTTGATATTAAGCATAATATTGGTTATTTTTGACAAAATCGATGAAGACGTGCATATTCTTTCGCGCGAAACCAAAGAAAATTCACGGATGTATGAACCGATTCGATCGTTTGCACCATCGATCTTCCCCTTTATTGAAGGGTGGGAAATTGACATGAAAGAGAATCGCGAATATGAAGATGTGGTCTAAACTTACAGAGCGTTTTAAGGGGAAAGACAAATCCTCCTGGCACACTGATGTTGATTGTTTAAACTGTGGAACAAATTTTTCGGGGCATTTCTGTCCGAATTGTGGCCAGGCAGTTAAAGAGTACGACAAACCTTTTGGGTTTATATTTTTCAATTTTCTCGGCGATTTTTTTGCTTTCGATACCCGTTTCTTTAAAACATTATTTGGCTTAATTGCTCGCCCCGGTTTTCTTACCAAAGAATATTTTGCCGGTCGCAGAGTTCGCTATACCCCTCCATTGCGTATTTTTATTTTTGTGAGTTTTATACTGTTTTTGTTGTTACAAATTGTTACTAATCGTGGTTTGTCAACCGTACTGGACTCGGATTTAGAAGATGCAAAAATCGGGCTCGACTCCGTTTCAGTAGCGGCAGCCGACTCTATCCTAAACCAGGTAAACGATAAGATAGCATCCGAAGAAAAGCAGGCATTGGATAAAGTTCTGAGTAAGGGAAATATTCAGCTGGATAGTATCGATGTGGCCAAATCAGCCAATGAGTTGGATTTGGGAAGTTGGGGCGGTGCACGAAATATAAGACTGGCATTGAATAACTATGCCGACAAAATGGAAAAGGAACTGGAAGAGGAAAAAGACCCGGGTAAGCGAGCCGAATTGCAGGAAAACATTCGGATGTTGCGCTCGCCCGAAGCTACCATGGCCAAAATACTCAAGTACATCTCGTACGCATTTTTCCTGTTGCTACCACTTTTTGCGCTTATCTTAAAGCTTATTTATATTCGTAGGCGCCATAACTACATGCGGCACCTGGTTTTTTCCATTCATATCCATTCGTTTATTTTTTTGGTAATGACTGCCATAATTGGCCTGTATCTGTTATTTGACAAAGACTTTGCTACTGTGTCAGGTATTTTATTCTTGTCGGTTCCCATTTATATTATAATAGCTTTAAAGAAATTTTACGGGCAGTCACTCGGTAAGGTCGTGCTTAAATTCTTCGCACTTTCGTTTATCTATAACATCGTATTTTTCACCGTAATACTGCTCGCCTCGCTGGATGCGATTAATGTGCTCTGAAAATTATTTTAAAAAAGTTGCAACATTTCATTCTTCCGTGTAGTCAAACGGTCAGAAAATAAATTTTAAAACAATAATTATGGAAGAATTAATTGCAGTAGGCGTAGTATTTTTTGGAGCATATCACATTATCAAACTATTTTCTACTCACTTATTAAAACGAAAACTGATTAAAGCCGAACAGTACGACAGAGTTGGTATTCTGGAAGAGCCAAAAGTTGAAAATGATGAATCGAACCGTTATCCTTCGTTGAAATGGGGCTTGGTTGCCTTAATGACCGGTTTGGGATTTATAATCATTGAAGTGATGGGATTATTTAACCGTGACATGGTTAGAGGCCGTGATGCCGTTTTACCACTGGGAATTTTGATGGTTTGTATTTCGCTCGGATTTCTGATCTACTTCTTTATTATGAACGGAAAAGCCGTTAAGAAATAACAACGACAAACAAAAAACAGTAAAAATATACACCCGGCAACTTTGGTTGATCCAAAAGTTTGCCGGGTGTATATTTTACAGAAATGTATAATCTCCTATTTGCTGAAATCCCCGAAGAAAATCCTGAACTTTCATTCTTTTTTTACCTGCAATTTGCAGATCGGTAATTTGCAGCCAGCCATTGGCGCAGGCCACTTTTAAAAAGTGTTTGCCATCGCTTTCCAATGTTCCCGGAGGCGTGTTTTTATTGTCTTCAACACGCATGGCCATAAATATTTTGGTGGCAGTTTCTTGCCCCGTTTCTTTGTGTTTTAAGTTACTCCAGGCAGCCGGGTAAGGCGATAGTCCGCGAATAAGGTTACGAACCGCATCTGCATCTGCCGTCCAATCTATTTTGCAATCTTCCTTAAAAATTTTCGGGGCATGTTTTATTTCTTCACCGTCCTCAACCAGCTCCTCCTGTGGAATGGCTTTGTAATCTCCCGCAGCCAGCGCATCAACGGTTTCAACAACCAGTTTGGCACCAATGCCCATCAGTGCATCGTGAATCGTTCCAACGGTGTCGTTTTCCCAAATGTCAATTTCTTTGCGGAAAAGTATTTTACCGGTATCAATTTCATGAGCCAGCAAAAATGTGGTTACCCCGGTTTTTGTTTCGCCGTTTATAACCGCCCAGTTTAGCGGGGCAGCACCACGGTATTGTGGCAACAACGATCCGTGCAAATTAAAAGTTCCCAAACGCGGCATGTCCCAAACCACTTCGGGTAACATTCTGAAGGCAACCACCACCTGTAAGTCGGCTTCCAAAGCTCTTAGTTCATCCAGAAACTCCGGGTTTTTAAGTTTTTCGGGTTGCAGAACATTTAGTCCTTGTTCAACAGCATATTGTTTTACTGCCGATTCGTGGAGTTTTTTTCCGCGTCCTGCCGGTTTGTCGGGCGCTGTAATTACACCAACAATAGTGTAACCGCCTTCAACCAGGGCCTGCAAACTGGCCACGGCAAAATCGGGCGTTCCCATAAAAACGATTCTCAGGTCTTTTCCTTGCATAACTATTTTTTTCTGAGATTGGTATTTCCTTTTTGCGCTTTTGGCCAGTACGGGCAATGGCGGCATCCGTTGGCACAACAGTAGCCGCGGTTGGTAAGATAAGATTCGGTCATCACCCGGTAGCCATTTTCCATGTAAAAATCTTTCCCCTCCTTTAATTCTTCCTCGTATCGGTCAGGAAAAAGGTCATCGAAATATCCCATTCTCAAATTTTTTTCAAAAGTAGCCAAATTGACTTATCTTTCAGAACACGAATCACAGTTTTTATCATGGGAGTTGAGAAAGATTATTTAATGCGGCAGCTGATGATGTTGTTTGAAGTCATCCAGAAAATTTTGCGTCACCGCAGAAAAGGCGAAGATGAAGAGGCTGAAAAGCAAATTCAGTTTTTTTATGAGTACCTGAAAATTGATGAAGATGTGGAGAAACTTTCGGTTGAGGCTTTAATCGATTTATTGGAGAAAGATAAAAACCTGGTAAACGAACAGTTGGAAATGGTGGCTTTTGTGCTAAAAGAACAGGGCGAGCTGGCCGCCTCGGATGATAAACGTTTGGATTTTTTTAGAAAATCATATTTCATTCTGCAAAAGGTGGAACGCGAAAGCATTTCCTTTTCAATGGACCGCCAAATGAAAATAGCAGAACTGAGTGCTTACCTGAATTAATCTTGTTTCTGTTCAGTATCCATTTCCTGCTTTCGTGAAAGAATATCAATGGCAACTATCATGGCAGTGAACCCCCAAAACGGCACCGAAATTTTGTCGGTATCCAAAAAGTTATTCAGAAATCCGTGGATGTAATAAGTAACCAGCCCAATAAGCGCCGCTAAAACTATCGACCGTAGCCTGTAATCGCTTAAGCGCGTGTAAGTGCTAACCGCAGTATAAATCACCAGGATTATAATTAACAGGTAAGTTGCCAAACCAAGCACTCCCGATTCGGCCATGGGGCCAAGGTATTCGCTGTGTGCATTTCCACCGTCGGCAGAGTTGGTACTGATTATTGTGCGGTCTTTGCTCAACTGGTATCTGGCATATTTAAACATGTAGGTTCCCGGGCCGAAGCCAACTACAGGTTTGTCGGCAAACATGCGCACGGCACAACTCCAGCGGTTAATACGCTCCATGTTCGATGCATCGGAGCTAATGTTCGATATCGAGGAAATGTGTGTCATTATATTTGCCGACGACTCTTCCGAGTTTTGCTCCAGTTTCATAACAATTTGCGATTGAAAGGTGAAGAACAAAACAAGTACAGAAACCACGGTTATAAAAAGAGGCTTAAAGCGTATTCGCAATTTTATGATGGTCCAAACGCCAAAAGCAACTATTATACTCAACCACGCTGCCCGACTGTACGATAACAAAAATCCCAGCGTTACAACGGCAAGCGCTCCGGCTGCCAGTAAGCGGACGTTTTTCGAATAGGTTTTACTCAGAATAAACATAACCAAAAAGGGGATGTAAATGGCGGTGGCAGCACCATACGAAGTGTGGTCGCGGTAAAACGGCGAAACCACAAAATGCGCAGCTTGTTTGTCCCACAAACCATAACCGAGATGCCGGTATGTAGAATAGAAAATTACCAGCATCAGTGGAATAACGTAAAGCCACACGTATTTTTCCATGTTTTTGCCGTCTTTAAATATTTTGGCGGTAAGCAGGTAAAGACCTACTACAAACCAAATGCGCATCAGCAAAAACTTAAACGAGACCATGGGCATGGTGCTGGTTACACTGGTAATGAGAATCCAGAACAGGTTGAGATAAACGGCCAGTGATACCGGGTGAAGTAATATTTTACGATCGAATTGACGTTCCTGTATAACTTTCAGAATAAAAAGCAGCAGCAATCCAAACAGCAGCGGTTCGGTGGGGATGTACATATCAAAACCGATTCCGGGCAAATATTCACGCAGTGGAATGGATAAGGGCGCCAGAAAAGCGATGAGGTAAATAACTTTATCAAACGAATAAACGGCCAGTAAAAGAACAGCAAAAACAAGCGGAAGCACATTGGCATACAGCATATGTTTTTCTACCACAAACCAAAGGTTCAGAAAAATAAATCCAATGGAAATGAGATAAAAAAGTGCAATTCGTATGACTGCTTTTTGTGGCACTTTAGTCTTTTTTTCTGTAGTCGAGAACCAGGAAAACCAATAGTGCAAAAAATACTGCCGACAGCGTTGTAAAAGCAACGATCAGCCAGCGAACAGGATAAGCTTTTTTATCAGCCGGGAATGGGTATTCCACCACGTGGCTGTAAGTAATTTCTTTTTCGTATTCAGTTAAGTAGGTGTCGTAAACGATCGAGAGTGAATCAATGACCTGAATAGTTTTATTGTATTTGTTTTCAAGCATGTAAGCACGCGAACCTTCTTTCGAAAAATTGTCATAAAGCTGTTCAATTTTCTTTGTATCGCCTGCCGATCCACGTCCTGCCGCAAGTGCATTCATATAACCACGGGTAATTTCATCCACCTGGTTGTTATAACTGATAATGCCATATTTCTCACGTATGCTATCCAGTTGGTTTTCGTAACCTTTCAACTCAGTATATTTCCTGTCGAGCTGTTTGCCGGTTATGTCAACCATTTCCTTTTCTTTGGTTTTATGCAATTCCTGCACTTTTTGGTTGAAAAACGAAATGATTGAATCGCACATATCTGAAGCACGTTGCGGGTCTTCATCCAACACACTTATTTCAGCGGTTTCGTATTCTGTTTTACCGGTACTCACATTGGTGTTGTATTCGCCAAGCATATACGTAATGTACTGCGGATCATCTTTTTTAATGTCGTACACCTTGGCGAGGTCAAACGAATCGAACATTCTGAACTTGATGTCATTCGAATTCAGAATCTCAAGCATCTGTTCGGTCTCCGACTCATCACTCATCGTCCAGATGTTTGTAGGGTAGAGGCGCGCCGTGGATTTAAATTTGGGTGTAATAAACGCCGGGCCCGAAAAAATGGCCGATAAAACAACAGCAATTGCACCAATTAGTACAAAATGAAATTTGCGTTTCCAGATGAGTTGCAGGATACGTTGGTTGTCAAAAAAGTTATCCATAAGGTGTGGTTTCAATTTGATCGTGTAATTTCAACGCACCCGAACTGTTTTTAGTATCTAAACACCTGATTATTCAGCAATAATAAGGAAGTAGTTTTTCTTCCCTTTTTGTGCCAGAATGTATTTGCCGCCAATTAAAATGTCGTTGTCTACAATCAGCTCAGGATCGTTGATCTTATCTTTGTTAATGCTCAGTCCGTTACCTTGTATAGTACGGCGCAATTCTCCTTTCGATGGAAATACCTCTGTTTTTTCAGCCAGCAAATCGATTACATTAATACCGGCTGCCAACTCGTCTTTCGAGATATTGAATTGAGGAACGCCTTCAAACACAGCAAGGAAAGTACTTTCGTTTAGTTTGCGTAACTGTTCGGCAGTACCTTTTCCAAACAAGATCTGCGAGGCTTCAACAGCCATGTCGTACTCTTCACGTGAGTGAACCATTATGGTTACTTCCTCAGCGAGTTTTTTCTGCAACGCACGGGCATGTGGTGCTTCTTTGTGCGCTGCAACCAGTGAGTCGATCTCTTCTTTCGATAGCAGCGTAAATATTTTTATGTAACGTTCGGCATCGTCATCCGAAGTGTTCAGCCAAAACTGGAAGAATGCATAAGGCGAAGTACGTTCCGGGTCGAGCCAAACGTTGCCCGATTCTGTTTTTCCGAATTTGGTACCGTCGGCTTTGGTAATCAACGGACAAGTTAATGCAAAAGCTTCACCTCCGTCCATACGGCGTATCAACTCCGTACCTGTTGTAATGTTTCCCCACTGGTCTGAACCTCCCATTTGCAGTCGGCAGTTGTTGTTTTTGTACAAATGGTAAAAGTCGTAGCCCTGTACCAACTGGTAAGTAAACTCGGTGAACGACATTCCTGATTTTGACTCTTCACCCAAACGTTTCTTTACCGAATCTTTGGCCATCATGTAGTTTACGGTAATACGTTTACCCACGTCGCGAATAAAATCAAGGAACGAAAACTCCTTCATCCAGTCGTAGTTGTTTACCAAAAGCGCTACGTTGTCTTCCTTGCTTTCAAAATCGAGGAATTTTGCCAGCTGAGCTTTAATACATTCCTGGTTGTGGCGCAGTGTTGGTTCGTCCAAGAGGTTACGCTCCTGCGATTTTCCTGATGGATCGCCAATCATTCCGGTAGCACCACCAACCAATGCAATAGGCTGGTGACCTGCAATCTGAAGATGTTTCAACATCATAACACTTACCAGGTGGCCAATGTGCAACGAATCGGCAGTTGGATCGATACCCACATAAGCCGCAGTTAATTCTTTTTCCAGTTGTTCTTCAGTTCCCGGCATTATATCGTGCAACATGCCTCTCCATTTCAGCTCTTGTACAAAACTCATCAGTGTAAAATTTATTTATGATCGTGATCGAATCAATCGTTTCTTAAAAATCTGCGCAAATATATAAAATGCTGAGTGTTATTCGGTGGCTTTCCGTTCAAAATCAAATCCTGCGAAGGAAATTAACGATTTGCAAACCACCATCTTCTTTCACTTCCGACTCCCGGCTTTGGTCTTCCGACTTCATTCTTCAAACTTTTCAAAAATAATTGTAACATTTGCCTACCTTGTTTAGTCTGATGAGATAATTATGAATGATGCGCAACTGGTTCAACAGGTTTTAAACGGAAACAACCATGCGTTCAGGTTTTTGGTATCGAAGTACCAACGGCTTGTAACGCATGTGGTTGGACGCATTATTCAGCAGGAAGATGAGTTGGAGGACATTTGCCAGGAGGTTTTTATAAAAGTGTTCAAAACACTGAAACGTTTTCGGGGCGATTCGAAACTGTCGACATGGATTTCAACCATTGCTTACAATACGGCAATAACGCATTACCGAAAACTGAAACGAAGAGGTGAACTGTCCTACAGCGAAGAACCCAACCTTATTCTTGCTGAAAAAGACCCGGGGCTGAACCAGAAAAGTATTGAAAAGGAAGAAGCTAAAAAATATCTCATGCAACTGATTGAGTCGTTGCCGGTGAACTACCGAACGGTGATTACGTTATTTCATCTGGAGGAGTTCTCGTACAAAGAGATAGAAGAGATTACAGGAATGCCCGAAGGAACTATAAAAAGTTACCTGAGCCGGGCACGAAAATTATTAAAAGGCAAGATTGAAAAAGTTGCCCGTTTGGAACAAACTAATATATTTGTTGACTATGTATAACGAAGATCGGAATTTTGACACAGACAAACTGCTGAAAGAGGCATTCACTTCGGAGCCTGAATTCAAGCTGTCGGAGAATTTTACCGATGCCCTTGTTAAACAGGTGGAGCGGCGTTTTGCCTGGAAACAATACCTCAGGGAATTTGCTATTTACCTGGCCGTTATACTCGGAATTATGTTGGTTGCTGCAGTACTGGCCTTTGTTTGGTACGATGTTACCGTTTCGGGCTGGATGGCGTTCTTTACAAAAAATGCTTCGCTGGTGGTTGGCATAAACCTTTTGCTGGTGTTTGTTTTGTTTGCCGACCGCGTACTGTTAAGGTATTTCATGTACAAGGCATCAACAGAATAATACCTCGATTTTCAAATTAAGAAGGTGCTTAGGAAAATAAGCGCTTTTTACTCGGTTACCTTCCTGTAATCGGTAAGGAAAAGAAGAAAAAGTGCGATAAAAGCAATATCGATCAGTCCAAATACGGCAAAAACAACATGCGGCAATTCGCCAATTCCCCAGTTGTATAAAGCTACCCAGGCATAGGCCAATTTGTAGGCTACCGCTACTTTTACAATGTCGACATTTCGTTTAATGTTGCGGTAAACAAACCAGTACAGTATTCCCTGTGCAAAAACAAAAGCGGCATTCAGTTGCAGGTAAGCTTCTGTTTCGGGCAGCGGAATGTTAAACATGGCGTACACATTTGGATACAGCAGAAAAAAAGAAACGCCCAGAATAAGATCGTAGGCGGCAGCAATAAGAAAAACTGTTTTGTAAAATTTCAATGTTCTCATAGTGGTTCCTCCTTTCGGTTAAAGAACGCTGAAGCAGCGATTTTTGGTTATCTATCGCTGTTTACGAGAAGCAGGTTGAAATGGTTGTGGAAATAGAGTTGCATGCCACAAGTTGGAGATCAATAGAAAAATCTGTGATGATTTATTAACGCATTTAATCATTAACGCATTTCCGCATTAACACAATTACCCATTCATCAATCAATCCATTGGTCTTTCAGTCCCTCATTCCTTCTCACTTCTTATTCCGCAGGTAAATCACCTGGCCCAACCGGGGCTGCTCACCTTTTTTCATATCGTTGCGGCGGTAAAGCGGTTTCAGTTTTATACCATACAGTTGCGAGATGTAATGCATGGTTTCGCCTTGCTGTGCACGGTGTGTAAGATGGTCTTTTCCTGATTTATTCTTTTTGTACTGAATATAAACCACCTCGTTAGGAATTGGGCGGTGTCCGGGTGGCTGATCGTTATATTTATACAACTCCCAGTCTTTTAAACCAAGCTCCTGTGCCAGGATTTCGTAGGTGTCGCCTTTTTGTGACACCACAGCTTTTACACGGTTAATTTTGGTAACCTTGTGCGTGTTGAATGGCCTGATCGTAAGTGCTCCGGTTTTATCGGTATCAAGCACATTGTGTGCCGTTTGTTCACCCATGGGGCGAAAAGTCATTTTCTTGTCGAGCCGGTGAAGTTTGTTCTCTTCAATTATTCGAATCAGACGTTTGTCGTAATCGTGAGCCGTAGCATAACCCGCTTTTTTTAATCCTTTTGCCCAGGCTTTGTAATCGGTAGGGTCGAGCAGAAACAAGGAGGCGTAACGCGGATTTTCCATCAGGAAATTGGTGTGGTCGATGTACGAATCTTCCACCGAGCGGTAACTTCTGAAACACTCGTTACGGCGGTCGTCGTCGTAATACACTTTTTTACCTTTCCAGCTACTTTTACATTTTATGCCAAAGTGGTTATTTGATTTTCGCGACAGTTCGCTGTTGCCGTTGCCCGACTCCAGACAGCCCTGTGCCATGGTAATACTTGCCGGAATTCCACTGCGGTTCATCTCTTCAATAGCCAGTAGTTGCCACTGCCTGATGTACTCTTCGCGTGTTATGTTTTGCGAAATTGCGCTTGCGGCCAGTAAAATAAAAAGGATAAAGGAAATTATGTGTCTCATGTTTCTGTTACAACGTTTGCTGATGCCAAAAATAAAATACCCTGGGGCATTTGCCTACCAAATGCAGAGCATTTTATAAACAATGAAACGTGAGTAAGATGGGTTTATTGGCTATTGATGAAAAGAAATTGGGGAGAGAACCACAATATTATGTCAGTAAATGGCTGTATTGGCAGAATTACTAATTGCCCGAAGACGTTTTCATAAAAGTTGGGATTTCGGAGCCGGTTCTCCATCAAGGTGTAATAACTTCAATGGAGAACCGAGACCCGAATAAAATTCATCAACGCTCTGTCGTGATTATTTACAATTCTACATTCGTTATCAAAATACATGGTAGCACCGTTTTCCGGAGTGTATTGCTCCCATGTTGGCAACACACCCTCAACATTAGGATTGCCTGTTTTTACAAAGTTTATCCATGCCGAGCTCATTTTGTCAGCCAATTCCCAGGCTTCTTCCGTATTGCCGGTCCAGTCAGCTCTCAGGTCAACCGTATTGAATGCCAATGGAATGTCGAGGCCATGAAATGAACCTTTCGAAGCATTGTCAACAGCGCTTTTCCATGCCAAAAAGTAAACGTACAGCGGGGCATCTGTTTCCTGTGCCCGAGCGTCGGCAGTTCGAATGGTAAATGGCCTGAAAGTCTTGTCAACAGAAAGCAGATCCTGCGGAGTGAAATCGGGATAAGCCTCTGCAAACAGCGAAATGTATTCATCGGTTTTGTCGCCATATTCTTTTGCCAGGCGTTCTTTAGCCTCTTCCAAAGTCAGTTCTTTTTCGCCATAAGCGGTACGCATCAGCTCATTTAATGTGGTACCTATCATCAACGGAATATCTTTTGAAATGTCTGCAAATCCCGGACTGAAAGGTTGCTGAAGTAAAACATCGCCATCGGCTGATGGAGCAAATCCAAACATGGTTGGCGAGCCCGGTATTCTCGGACCCGATGTTTTGGCAATGGCATCGTTTCCTGCTTTAACCAGGTCTTTGTAAGGAATCGTATTCAGTTTGTCAACCTCATCCGGTGTAAGTCCCAGGTTTTCAAGTACGGCTAATCCCAGGGCTTGCGATTTCTCTTTGGTCATAGTATTTATCAATGTTCCACTCTGAATAATGGCCTTGTGAAACAAACCTTTTACCGCCGGCATACACATTATGGTACCCACTTTTCCACCGCCTCCTGATTCGCCAAGAATGGTTACATCAGCAGGGTTTCCACCAAACTGCTCAATATTTTTATGAATCCATTCCAGGGCTTTTACAATGTCGAGCACACCCACATTGGCCGATTTTGCATACTTATCGCCACATGCCGAGAGGTCGAGAAAACCAAGAATGTTTAAACGGTGATTAATGGATACAAATACTACATCACCTTTTTTCGCCATTGCTTCACCATAGGTCATCGGATCGTTGCTGGCGCCGGTGTGGAATCCGCCACCATGCAACCAAAGCATCACCGGGCGCTTTTTGCCATCCAGTATTCCCTGTGTCCAAACATTTGCACTAAACAGTTCTTTTTCGTTTTGAACCGAATCGGGATACCAGGGTACCACTTGTCGGGCTACCGGCCCAAACTCGGTGCATTCGCGAACTCCTTCCCAGGAATCCGGATCCTGCGGAGGCATAAACCGTTCGGCTTTGGCGTAGGGAATTCCCTTAAAAGCGTATACACTGTCGTTAATACTGCCCGAAATATCACCAGCGGTGGTTTTTATAACCGGTTGCTGATTGATGTCTGGATTTGGCGTACAAGCCGTTAAGCAAAATCCGGCTGTTAGGGCAAAAAGGAATATAACCTTAACTATTCGTTTCATACTTTTAAATTTACTTAGGTTTAAATCTTATTCAATACACTGCTGAAATCTCATTTTATTGTTTGTTAACCAGATAGTGGTATGTTCTGATCTGGTATTATAATATGCTTTGACTCCGAAATGAAAAATGGTTTAATCGCTGATTTAAACTTGGTTAAACCAAATGGATTATTGTGGGGGGGATCGGGAAACGCGGTTTTCATTGCCATGTGGATTTTAATTGAGAAAAAGCAGAACAACAAAAGGCTGCCCATACCAGGAAATCTTTTTGTATCAGGTAGTGTCCTGCTCTCACGTATGCTTTCTGTAAGTATAAAAAGCGACCATAGTGAAGAACATACTTCCATTTAATATAAAATTGTACATTTGAGAAAAATACCCGTTTATGCGAAAGAAGGAACTCACAATAAAGGTTTGCGAATACGATGCGGTAGAGGAATTACCTGAGAGCGATCAGAAATTGTTGCAGGCAGCCCGCGAAGCCAGTAAAAATGCTTACGCACCTTATTCGAAATTTTGTGTGGGAGCCGCACTTTTGCTCGAGAACGGCGAAGTAATTACCGGCAGCAACCAGGAGAATGCCGACTTTACCGATGGCCTGTGTGCCGAGCGGGTGGCCTTGTTTTATGCTAACTCTACTTACCCCGATCAGGCTGTAAAGGCCATTGCCGTAACGGCACAAAACTCGCACGGATTTCTGGAACTTCCGGCGCAACCTTGTGGTTCGTGCCGCCAGGTAATGGTTGAAACTGAGGTGCGCTACAATGAGCCCATTCGTATAATTATGGATGGCCGTAAATATATTCAGGTATTTGAAGGTGCCGACAATCTGCTGCCCTTTGCATTTAAACCTGGCGATTTGGAGTAAAAGAAGCTACGAGCTGCTAGCTACGAGTGGCGAGTTTTATGTTATAGCAGAAATCATGGTAGGGTATTGACGCATTTCTGTATTGAAGCGCTTTAACCGCAAAGTTAAACAAAGCTGAAAACAAGATTGAATCATTAAAGCATTGCCGCATTTACGCATTAAAGCATTAATTCACTCAATCCTTCAATCCCTCTGTCCTTCAATTCAAACTTCCACAGGACTAAATTTCCCGGCTTTAAAAAGTTTCATAAACTCGTCCCACACCGGATCTTTTGGCGGGTCGGCAACAATAGTAAGCGGTTCTTTGCGCACGGGGTGCATCAATTCTACTTTGCGTGCATGCAAGTGAATGCCTTTGTTTTTGTTCGACCGTGGTGCACCGTATTTTAAATCGCCTTTAATGTGCATTTTTAGCTGGCGCAGCTGAACCCTAATCTGATGATGACGCCCGGTGTGAATTTCCACCTCCAGCAAATGATAGCGGTCGATACTGGCTACGTGACGATAGGTGAGGCTGGCAAATTTTGATCCCGGTTTTGGCTCGGTATAGGCGTAACTTCGGTTTTTCTCTTCGTCTTTGCGCAGGTAGTGTTCTAGCGTTTCGGTGTATTTTGGCGGACGTTTATCAACCACTGCCCAGTACACTTTTCGCATGCCGTCTTTGGTTTGGAAAAGTTTGTTTAACCTTGGCAGTACTTTGCTGGTTTTTGCCAGGATAAGAATACCGCTTGTTGGGCGGTCGAGGCGGTGCGGAAGGCCAAGGTAAACATTGCCCGGTTTGTTGTATTTCACTTTCAGGTAATGTTTCACCTTGTCCAAAACGGTTTCGTCGCCGGTTTTATCGCCCTGCACAACATCGCCGCATGCCTTGTTTATTGCAATAATATGGTTGTCTTCGTATATTACTTCCATCGTTAGCGCCTAGCTTTTCCTATTCAAAATTAATCTCAGTTTCGTCATCCCCCGGTTCTTCGTCCCTTCCCCCTTCGAAGGGGGACTATGGGGGATGTAACTTTTCTGACTTTTTGCCTTTTACCTTTTGCTCCCGACGCTACGGTCGGGATTTCACTGCGTTCAACTTGAATCCTAATACTGTTCCTTATCGCTAGGGAAATCCTGCGATTTTACATCGTTTATATAATTTCCTACGGCGCCTTTAATTTCGGCTGCCAGGTTGTGGTATCTACGTAAAAAACGTGGCGAGAACTGTTGCGTAATTCCCAGCATATCGTGAATTACCAACACCTGACCGTCAACACCGCCACCGGCACCAATTCCAATTACCGGAATCTTTAGCTCATTGGCAACCTGTTCGCCAAGTGATGCAGGAATTTTCTCCAGCACAATTGCAAAACAACCGGCTTCTTCCAAAAGTTTTGCATCGTTGATCAGTTTCTCTGCTTCTGCTTCCTGCTTGGCACGAACGGTATAGGTTCCAAATTTGTGAATCGACTGCGGCATTAAACCCAGGTGCCCCATCACCGGAATTCCGGCCGAAAGGATACGTTTTACTGATTCTATTACTTCTTCGCCACCTTCCAGTTTTACCGCGTCGGCAGCTGTTTCTTTCATAATACGAATGGCTGAATTTAATGCTTCGCGCGAATTGCCCTGGTAGGTTCCGAAAGGAAGGTCGACCACCACAAGCGCACGGTTTACGGCACGCACTACCGACGACCCCAGAAAGATCATTTCGTTAAGTGTAATAGGCAGCGTGGTCTCATGGCCCGCCATTACGTTCGAGGCCGAATCGCCAACCAGAATAACATCTATACCGGCTTCATCAACCAACTGCGCCATACTGTAATCGTAGGCTGTTAACATCGATATTTTTTCACCGCGCAGTTTCATTTCTGATAAACGGTGCGTGGTAACTTTTCGAACTTCGCTATGTACTGACATGTCTGTTTGTATTCAAATTAGAAGGCAAAATTAACCAATCCTTTCATTTTAACCCAAAAGCAGCCATTTTTTCGCTCGCCGATGGTTGGTGCTTAACTTTTATTAACCGGTTTATGCGCGTAGTTTTCAGAAGGTTTATTTTCTTTGTGGCTAATTTCAAAGTCGGAAAATGAGAAAACTAAATAGCGTATTCCTTCAAATTTGTTTGCTCCTTATTTTTGTATTTACCGTGTTTATTGCCGGGGCGCAGCAGCAGGAGATCAATAACGAGGTGGTTTCGTTTAAAAAACAAGAACTGAATTGGGGATTGATTTTGGGCGTGAGTAAAGAGACGGAAGAATTGTTAAGCGACGAAAGCCGTTTTGATGAAGATCGTACTTTGCTGAATGGCAAATTCAGAATTGAAAATACCTATTGGAATTTATTGGATTACAAACAGGAACGTTTGAATATGCGATTCGAAGTTGGTCCGTATGGCGGTTATGGCGATTGGATCGACAGCTCGAAAGTGGAATACATTATTGCCGATCAGGATTTTTATGGCGTAAGAACTTCGGCGAATATCGATTACAGTTACCGTTTTTATTACGATACAAAAAGTTATACCGTAATTGACGTAAGCGCCTGGGGGCGTTACGAAGTGTATAAACAAAACCTGGACGGAACCAGCACCGACTCGCTGGGTGTAACTACGCCGGTTGACGTAAGTGATACCAAAGACCGCCTGCGCTATGGTTTAAATGCAAAAGGAGGTTGGGGATCGGGACGTTTGAGCCCGATGAACCATTTAATGACCGCACACTATCTGCTCGAAAAATATTACCCGGGGCGTTTGTTCTCGGATTACGAAATTGCACAGTTTGCACAGGTTATTGCCAATATAAAACACAACCGCGATTTTAAAGGAGGACACGTTCCTGAAAAAGAAATGGAGGAAGTGGTCGATTTTATCCGCAGTACTTTTGTGCTGGCTTCTCCTGAATCGATGGCTGCCGAATGGCATTTCAGCGAATTTGACCCGCGTTACCAGGGAAACCGCTTCGAGATTGGCCCGCATTTTAAGTATTACAACCAGGAGCCCGATTTTCTGTTTGGTGGCTATATTCAGTACGACAATGCCAAATATGTGAACGTAAAATGGAACCGTAATCTCTCGGCCGGGCTGGTGTATAACCGCTACACCAAAACAGATATGGAGTATATTGATGAGTACCTGGTTAACTCGAATGTGAGCCGCGACTGGGCAACCGCAGATATTAACCTGGGCTGGAGTTATTACCCCAACCTGAAAACACAGTTCGATTTTGGAATGCGCTATGTGCCCGGTATTCAGCTGAACAATTTTGATGAAGTGGGTACGTTAAGTAATAATTTTATTCCTTATGTAGCCTACTTCACCCAACTGAACAGCAAGTCGAGGGTAAATCTGAACTTTGCCTGGCGTATAGCCGATGGCGAACAGTTTGTTGTACCGGGACCGGAATTTTCATTGTCGATTTACCGCAGTAAATATTAGAACTTAAACCCGCAGGAAAATCTTCTTTTTGTACATATAATAAAGTAGGCCCCAAATCAGTGCAAGTCCAAACAGTAACATCAGGAATTGGCCTGCTTCGCCCATTGGTTTTGTGATCCATCCAAAAAAGAATTCGGTAACAAATTGCATATCAATGATGCGCACAAAAAGGTAAACGAAAATGGAGTTCATTCCAATTACCCTGAAATAGAATGCCCAACCACGTATTTTCCAATGGTCGATAATAAGGAAAAACAAAGCCATCAGCAGAAAACTAATTCCACCGGCAAGCATATTGAATGTTGAAGTCCAGCAGCTTTTGATAATGGGGTAGAAGGTCGAAAAGGCAAGTGCCAGAGCGATCAACCCAACTCCGGTGGCAGCCATGTAGCCAATTTTTTGCCAGTCGGTGGTTTTACGGTTTCGCAGGATGTTACCGGCAATGGTGCCCATCAGTGTAATTCCTGTTGCTGATAGGCTGCACATTATTCCTTCCGGATCGAAGGTCCCGCCATATAATCGTCCCGGTAAAAACAATTGGTCGATGTAGCCGTTTATACAACCTTCGGGAGTAAGCACTCCTGCTCCAACTCCCGGCACCGGAATAAGCAACTGAATAATTCCGAAACCTGCAAGAATACCCGCCAGCCAGTAGATCCGGCTTTTAAACGAATGGAAATAAATAACAATAAGCGAAGCGAAAAAGTACCCGATACCAATTTGCCCCAGCACACTGGCAATGCGGCCGTTGGCGAATCCGTTTTGGAAAACACCATTGTAAAGAATTCCGAGGATGATTAAAATAACCATCCGTTTTAGGGCTTTTAATGCCAGTCGTTTTTTAGGTACGTTTTTTTCAATTTTTGCTTTTATCGAAAATGGTATCGCTACTCCGGCGATAAACATAAAAAGCGGGAAGATCAGGTCTTCGAAATGAAAACCGGCCCACTTAACATGGTGCATTTGTTCGCCAAGCCAGTCGGCACCGGTAATTTTCGAAATAGCTGTTGCCAAAACACCGCCTCCGGTTATCCAAAACATATCAAATCCGCGAAGTACGTCTAGTGATTGAAGTCTTTTTTGTGGTTCAGTTCTTAAAGATTTAGTTGCCATAATGGATTTAGTTTAGTTGTCTTAAAAATAGTAAACATTCTTGAAGCAGACAGCTAAACCATTTTTTAGTTTCATGTTGTATAATATTATGTATTTTGTTAACTGGCATAGTTGTTGCAAACCACTCAACATTATCTTAAAAACCAATTACAATGAAACGAATTTACCCTTTTTTCGCATTACTGTTTATCAGTTATTTTTCTTTTGCCCAGTTCGAAAACTTTGATCTTTCGAAGTATAAGTTGCCGGAGATAAAGCGGCATCAGTTGGATTTTAACTTTAGTTACAATAACAACAACCAGAAGCATTATAATGATGATACACCTGATCATTCGAATTTTGACCTGGATAATGATTTGAGATTGGATTATTCTTTCGACAGGAATACGCCAAGAGTTCAATCGAATGGTTGGGGAAGCTTATCTACCACGATGACTTTGGATCGGGAAAAGTATGAAGACAAAGAAAAAGTTAAAGATGACTATTTCAATTTTAGATTTAACGCTGGTTTCCAGAAACGTATCTATCCCAAAAATGATGACAGGTGGTTTTTGTTATGGTCCCCAAATCTTAACGTCAGCAACTCTTTGAATCGAGACCAGGATTTTTTGGATTACAACAATAATCAAATTGAAAAGTATAAGACTCGTTATCTTACTTTTCAACCAAGATTAAATGTTGGAGGTGGATTTGGACGAATTGAGCAGACTAGTGATGCTCGGAGAGCTATTTATATAGTTGAAGATTTATATAAAAAGGATAAGTTAAACCGGCTTCCGGATGAAGATGAACTTATCGTTATCGCCAACAGGGTGGCAGAACTTCGTAATCAACGATTTTTCGATGCACGATTACGGCATATCTACGAAATGGAAAGTTTGGATTCGCTATTGAATACAATGGAGTTGGTTTCGGATAATGATATTGGTTATTTCACCTCATTAAACGATATGTGGTCGTATGGTCACGAATCAAGGTATTCCGGAACGAGATTGCAGGCTGTGGTTGTAGGTCAGTTAGACTATCGTTTTGTTAAAGAAAAGACTGTAACCGATGATTACGAAAACTCAAGCGTTACTATTGAAGATGATAATACTGATTATAACGAAAATCTTCAATTCGGTCTGGCACTTAGTTCATACAAACCAATAGGATTGAAATGGCAACGTTATTTGTTTGCAAATGTTAATGCCAGTAACTATTTTAATGATTCAAATGTTAATGCTTGGTCAACAGATTTCAATAGTTTCTCAGGGATTATTAGTTATGGTTACGACTGGTTCTTTAATACACGAACATATGCCTCGTTTGGGGTGAATGGTCAGTATTCGAGGTATGACTATGATGAAGAAGAAACGAATCGTTATGATAGCAATAGTTTTTATACAGGCATTTCAGGAAGTTTGAATTACTATTTTTCCCCTAGGTTAAGGGCTAGTTTTCGAATTAACTCCAATTATAACTGGTATCAGAACAGTGATTCATCTTATGACAAACAATTTCGTTTCGGAAGCAGTGCCAGTCTTAATTACGCCATCTTCTAAAACCAATTCAGCAGGTGACTTTAAACCGAACACAGGAGTCACCTGCTAAATCTAAAATCGTTAATCGTCATTCAGAATTCGTTATTCTCCTGTCGTTTTGTCACCACATCTGACATGATTTTTACTGTTGCGGGGCAATACCATGTCAGATTTTACATTCATTCCACTGATTTTCCCATGGCACAATCATTGATTATTTCATGACGTAAATTTTTGAAACAATAAAAACTTAAAAAATATAACAATGGGAAAAATTATCGGAATTGACTTAGGAACCACAAACTCTTGTGTTTCTGTAATGGAAGGTAACGAACCTGTAGTTATCCCTAATAGCGAGGGAAAACGTACAACACCTTCTATCGTTGCTTTCGTAGAAAACGGAGAACGCAAAGTTGGTGATCCTGCAAAACGTCAGGCAATCACTAATCCTACAAAAACTATCTTCTCGATTAAACGATTCATGGGAGAAACTTTTGACCAGGTATCAAAAGAAGTAAACCGTGTACCTTATAAAGTTGTGAGAGGCGACAACAACACACCACGTGTTGAAATTGACGACCGTAAATATTCACCACAGGAAATCTCGGCAATGACACTTCAGAAAATGAAGAAAACAGCTGAAGATTACCTTGGACAGGAAGTAACAGAAGCAGTAGTAACTGTTCCTGCATACTTTAGCGATTCGCAACGTCAGGCAACAAAAGAAGCCGGTGAGATTGCCGGTTTGAAAGTACGTCGTATCATTAACGAACCTACTGCTGCATCGTTGGCTTACGGTTTGGACAAGATGGACAGAGACATGAAAATCGCAGTATTCGACCTTGGTGGTGGTACTTTCGATATTTCTATTCTGGAGTTGGGTGACGGCGTTTTCGAAGTTAAATCAACCGACGGTGATACGCACCTTGGTGGTGACGATTTCGACCAGGTAATAATTGACTGGTTGGCCGACGAGTTTAACAGCGAAGAAGGCATAGACCTGCGTAAAGACCCGATGGCATTGCAACGTTTGAAAGAAGCTGCTGAGAAAGCAAAAATCGAGTTGTCGAGTTCTTCTCAAACCGAGATCAACCTGCCATACATTATGCCGGTTAACGGTATTCCAAAACACCTGGTGAAAACCTTGTCGCGTGCAAAATTCGAGCAGTTGGCCGATTCGTTGATCAACGCTACAATTGAACCTTGTCGTAAGGCATTGAAAAATGCAGGAATGACAGCAAGCGATATCGATGAGGTAATCCTTGTAGGAGGATCAACACGTATTCCTGCCATCCAGGATAAAGTAAAAGAGTTCTTTGGTAAAGAAGCTTCAAAAGGTGTAAACCCTGACGAGGTGGTTGCAATTGGTGCAGCTATTCAGGGAGGTGTTTTAACCGGTGAAGTAAAAGACGTTCTTCTGCTTGACGTAACTCCGCTTTCATTAGGTATTGAAACCATGGGTGGTGTAATGACCAAGTTGATCGAGTCGAATACAACTATTCCGACTAAAAAATCGGAAACATTTACAACCGCTGCCGACAATCAGCCTTCCGTAGAAATTCATGTTCTGCAAGGCGAGCGTCCAATTGCATCGGGTAACAAAACTATCGGTCGTTTCCACTTAGACGGAATTCCTCCTTCACCACGTGGTATCCCACAAATCGAGGTAACTTTCGATATCGATGCAAACGGTATTCTGCACGTACACGCAAAAGATAAAGCAACAGGTAAATCACAATCAATCCGTATCGAGGCTTCTTCAGGTCTTTCGGATGATGAGATCAACCGCATGAAATCGGAAGCAGAAGCAAATGCTGAAGCCGATAAAAAAGCAAAAGAAACCGCTGACAAAATCAACCAGGCTGACAGTTTGATCTTCCAGACTGAGAAGCAGTTGAAAGAATACGGTGACAAATTGCCTGCTGACAAAAAAGGTCCGATTGAAGATGCATTGAAAAAGCTGAAAGAAGCACACGCTTCAAAAGATTTGGCTGCAATTGAAGCTGCAATGAACGAGTTGAACACTGTATTCCAGGCTGCTTCGCAGGAGATGTACAACGCTTCGCAAGCACAGGGTGGTGCTCAGCCAGGTCCTGATGCCGGTCAGCAAGCCGGTCCACAAGATCAACCAAAAGACGACGGAGAAGTAACCGACGTTGATTTTGAAGAAGTCAAATAGGGCACGATTATTAAGGATAATCAATAATTAGTAAAACGCAGTAAGTTTCTGACTTACTGCGTTTTTTGTTTGTAGTGATTTGATTTAGTTAACTTGTTTTTCATATGTTTTTAGCATATATTTGTACCGTATTTGTACCGCGCGCTATTTGACGTTGATGTGCGCCTTAAACAGTCATATTAGGTCTAAATAGGTCTTATTTATGCTTTTTTAGCTTGGTGTAGTGATAATTGATAAAATATATGGCAAAAAGTAAACTTAAAATACCCAAGATATGTGAGCAGTGTGGAAAGCCATTTGAAGCCAAAACCGTAGCAACTCGATTTTGTAGCCCTTATTGTGTTGATAAATCAGGAAGAGTAAAAAGAAGACGAGCCAAGGAGGCAATAGAAAAGCAAACATTGTTGGAAGAATCGATAAATAAGATAGCTGAGATCCAAACTCGGCCATTTATTTCGGTTTCAGAAGCTACAGTTCTTTTTGGTATATCAAAAGATACTATTCGTCGACTTATTAAAGCAGGGAAAATTCCAGCTTATAATTTAGGACAACGATTAACTAGAGTTAGTCGAGTACATATAGAGGCAATGTTTACAGCCGTAGACTTACCTGAAGATCCTGAAGAAAGGCCTGTTCGAATGCAATACGATAAAAGTGAGTGTTATAATATTGCCGAAGTATCAGAAAAGTTTGGAATATCTCCTTCGACCGTAAACAAAACGATCCGTAAATACAGCATTCCCCGAAGGCAGATTGGGAAATACGTATATGTACCCAAAGAGCAAATTGAAGAGCTATTTTCAAAAAAATAAACTAATACCCCATGAAACAATTATCCAAAACTAAAGTAACCGTTAGGCTTCGCAAGGCTGAAAATAGAAATGAGTGGTACATTTATTTAGAGAGTTATCCCGTATTTGTTCCAGGAAGGAAAACGCCTAAACGTATTCGGGAATATCTGAATAGAAGTGTAACTTCAGTGTTATGGAATAAAAAGGGGAATGTCCGAATGAACACAAAAGGAATAAAGACCTACAAACCTAAGCGTGATGATAATGGAATAATTATTTGTAAGAGTGAAGTTGACCATGAAAGCATGTTATATGCAGATGGCGTTCGTAAACTCCGACAACTTGAATATGATCATTCTGATCTATACAGTGATACGGAAAGCGCTCAGGCCGAGCAAAAGGAGCGATTACAGCAGAATTTTATCGATTACTTTACCAAAGTATCCTATAAACGTCATTCAAACAGCTCGAAATCCATTTTGATAAATTGGGAGCGTTCCATTGAGTTCCTAAAACTATTTGCAGGAGATACACTTTTATTTTCTGAATTAGATATACGTCTGGCAGAAGATTTCAGACTTTTTCTTTTGTCAGCACCACGAGGGGGCAACAAAGGTGGTAAGCTATCCCATAATTCCGCATCCACCTACTTTTCTGTTTTTAAGGCAGCGCTCAAACAGGCCTTTATTGATGGTTATCTGGCGAGTGATTTATCAGCTAAGATAAAAGGGATTCAGTGGCAGGAATCTCGTAGGGAATACCTAACCGTAGAGGAACTAAATAGACTTGTAGCTACTCCCTGTGAGCGGGATGTTCTTAAAAGAGCTGCGCTTTTCTCTGCTCTATCAGGATTGAGGCTTATTGATATTCAGCAACTAAAATGGAATGAAATTATTGTTGATGGAAATCAAGCGCGTTTGCAATTTACACAACAGAAAACCAAAGGATTTGAGTATACTCCAATTTCAGAACAAGCCTTGCAGCTTTGTGGGGAAGTAGGAACGCCAGAGCAATTGGTCTTTGAAGATTTGCCGGGGCCGGCATGGATTTCGCGGCCATTAAAAAATTGGATTGAAGCTGCAGGTATCAAAAAGAAGATCACATTTCATAATTTCAGACATACATTTGCAACCCTGCAATTATCAAGCGGTACAGATATCTATACGGTTAGTAAAATGCTTGGACATACAAATGTAAAAACCACTCAGATTTATGCAAAAGTGGTGGACGAGAAGAAAAACAAAGCAGCACACGCTATAAAATTGGATGACATCAAAAACATAGGTGAATAGTCTTTCGATGTTTCATATTATTAAAATTTTAGAACACTTTTCAGATAATCAATTTTTGATTCATGCTATAGGGGTTATGCTCTGAGTGGTTTTCAAAGAAGAAAAGCGAAATAACAATACAAGAACTTTATTAAATATCGATAATGAGTAGTAGGGCTACTCAATAAATGATAAATTTAAAGTGGGACATGCTAAATTTCTGGAAGTGAATATTAGTCCATTCTGAATCACGTATGAAAAGTTACCTGTATCAAATCTGATACAAGTAGTTATATAGGTAGTGCGACAGGTACTGATACCGGAAGTAATACCGGAAGAATTGTAGTAAATGAATTATCGTTACAAATGATCTGTTTCTTCCTGTGCCGCAGCCATTTCCCCTGACCGACTCTAATACTCCCTGATCCCGTTCGCTCACTCACGGAGAATGGTCGCTTTTTCCGCCGTTACAGCGAAAAGCGCCTTCAGGCACCGCACATAAAAGAGCCATCCTTTCGTTTCACTACAGTCCTGCACTTTCCCTTAGCCGCCCACATATACGACCTTACAGGTTTTAATGACCTTACAGGTGGAAAAACAAAAAAGAAAACCAAGATCGCCGGCCTCCCCACAAATCCCACGCTTGGAAAAATGCAAGATCAAGATGAATGCCCCGGATTAGTCATTTTGTAGGTAGCTCTAATATTTTCACAGGTATCCGTGGCAATCCTGCATTTTATCCACGGCCGTCAACTATCCGGCTTTCTTTTCTTTTTTTCCCTTTTTTCGTTTCTTTTGAGGAATGTTTTATTTGTTCAAATAAAATCAATTCAGATTTTTTGTTTCACAGGTATTATTTATTGGGTTGAGTAACAACACTCAAAATGCATATACATCTTTTGGATTCAATTTTCATTTGTTACCTTGCAATAGTTAGAAACACATATCATTAATTAGATTCAATAAAAACCACGGAATTACAGAAGTTTGTAGCTCTGCATTTAAAAGTAAGCTGAGAAAGAGATGCACTCCAAATATTTTGAAAATATCGTTATTTATTTATCCGTATTACTGGCGTGTATCATTCTGGGTGTTGTTGCAAGAATGTTTGTAATCGGTGTTGGAGCAGATGAGTTCACGGCTAATATTGTTTTTCTGGCCGTTACTTTGTTTGGAGTACTGGTTTATGGTCTGCTTTCTATTTTTATAAAGGACCTCTTTACAATTATAAAGAAAAGATTCTTCCCTAAAAAGAAACAGTTAAAAGAGTCCAATGAAAAAGCTAATGATACGGCCAGGGTCAATAAAATCAGGATCGAACAAATACAGTTGATCACAGATCAGGAAAATAATAAGATTGCCATCGCAGTTCAATACACACAAACCGTTTTCGCAGCCTATACCTCCGAAAAGGATTTAGTTCTGCTTTCCCGGAACATAACATCCTATGCAGAAAAGAAGCCGACTAGTGAAATACTACCGGTAGAAGTAAAAGAATTAAGCAGCATCGACCTTTATCATTTTGGCTGGAATATCTGGAACCATTTCAGAAACGGTAATCAGCTGCAAATGGCCGCCTTTCTTAAAAAAGTCTTTCCCTCGATTCTTGGTAATGTGGAAACAGAAACCATCAAACGGCATTTGAAAGACGATGAGCAGAGAGGTATAATTCAAATCAGGAAAGATCTTTCCGAAGAATAAGCACAAATAAAAATCATCATCTCCTGTGTTTTTTTAGTGTTTCTCCTGTGTTTTTCCGACACAGAAAAAACACTGGCTTTATTTGCTTCATAACGATTAAAAAACATAGTTATGGATGTCAATGAAATTTCTTTTGAAAACTTACCCAAAGCAGTAGCCCACCTGGTTACCGAAGTGGCGGAATTAAAAGTTCTGGTTGAAAAAGGTCAGACACCTGTTGAAAATCAAAAACGTATTCCGATCGGAATTGACCAGGCGTGTAAAATCATCAAAAAAGCCAAACCAACTGTTTACACGCTTGTGCGCAAACGTATGATTCCCTGCTACAAAAACGGAAAACAACTCTACTTCTTCGAGGATGAATTACTCGAATGGATCACCAGTGGCAAAAAGAAAACACTGCAGGAGATTGAAAACGAAGCAAAAGCCGGATTCAGAAAGCGTTCGCAAGTGAAAGGATAATGAATCTGTTTGAGTTGATTAACAACTTCTGGCGACTGGATGAACAGCTGAATTTTACCGGAAATGAAACCCGGTTGTATTTCTTTTTGCTTCATGTGGCCAACCGTTCACGATGGTCGGAATGGATCGAATATGCCGACAAACGACTGGCAGCGAATGCAAATGTTTCGTTGCAGGTACTGAAATCGGCCCGGGGACAATTGAAGGAAGCGGGCTTGTTAAACTATGTTCCCGGGGGTGGATTTAGGGTTAAAACTAAGTATCAGATTCTGACACCTAGGTCTACACTTAGGTCTGACCTTAGACGCACACCCTATAATATAAATACTGAAGACAAAAACATTAAGACAAAGACGAATGGAAAAGGGAAAGGATTTGTCCACACAGGAAGTGATTTCGACTAAGCAAAAATTCTGTGAAGTATTGCTTAACGATGCCCAAAAGATAATTGCCGGTGAAAAAGAAAAAATGCGCCGCCGCCGATTAATTTTTCCTTTTGAATATCCTGAATTTCAAAATCTGATAAAAGCATTCGGGAACACGTGCCTGGCTCAACGAAATCAGGACCGGAATTTTGTTATCGATAAATTCAACGAACCGGTGATAAGGCAACTTTACTTGTACGTTACCTGCAATTCTTCTTTCACCGGGGATCTCGCAAAGGGATTGTTATTGCAGGGAAAATACGGATGTGGCAAAACAGTTTTGCTCGAAACCTATTCCATGCTTCATAACCATATCGTCAGAAAATTGAATCTGAATTATCCGGTACTTCGGTTTATTAAATCCGTTCAACTCCAGGAGCAGATAAAAGAGCAGTCCATGGAAATGTTTGTCAAGAGACCCTTAATCATCGATGAGTTTGGAAGGGAATCAAAAACAGTTATGGATTACGGAAATATCAGCCGGCCTATCTCCGAATTAATAAGCCTCAGAAGTGATGTCGGAACCATAACTCATGCCACTTCAAATTTTACACTCAAGACCCTTTCTTCCGATGAATTTTATGGTGGAATGATCGGTGACCGGCTAAAAACAATGTTCAATTTTATCACTCTGCAGGGAGAAAGCAGAAGAAAATAATTCAGTAAGGATTGACTTTTTCATGGATACAATTTGGGAATTCCCCGACCTGAGAAGACCTCGAAAAGTCACTAAGAAATAACTACGGGGGGAGGGGACTGCAAGATGTGTTTTTATTACCATAAAAACCTTCGGTATCTTGTCTGGCAGGAACCCCTGGTTTTTACCAAACCAACTTGCAGTCCCCTCCCCAAAAAAACAAAATAAAAGTAAAGTATGCGACCAATATTACCGGAGCACGAAAAACGAACCGAGATCATTCGGCTGCTTCTTACGAAAGAGGAAAAGCAGCGACTGGATAGTTTGGTGCGTACCGGAAAGTTTGGCTGCCGGAGTGATTATATTCGCTATGCCATATTTCGGAGATCAGTTAAGAAAGAAGTTCACTTAGATCCGGAGACAAAAGATCGGTTGAACAATCTGGACTATGAATTGAACAGGATTGGTGTGAATCTTAACCAGCTTTCCAAGAAAATGAATTCATTTTCTACATACAATGTTGGAGATAATGACCGACACCTACTAAGACAGGCTTTTCAGATGATGATGCAATGCCTGGCATTTTTACAAAAACACCTGCGCTAAATTTTTACTATGGTCATCGTAATCCATCAGTCGGGTAATACGCAAAATGCTTTGTTTTACAACGAAAAGAAAGTAGAACAAAAGAAGGCACACTTTTATAAAAGCGGCAATACGCCAACCATAAATCCTTTTGCCGGAACAAAACACGACCGGCTGAATATTCTGAAAGAGATTGAGGATAGAAATACACGGGTGAAAAAGAAGGGTTTGCATATCTCTGTGAATCCAACAGTAACGGATTTAGTAAAAATGGGAGATAAGGGAATTCGCACCGAAATCGGAAACCTGATGGAGCACATGGGCTATGGAAACCAGCCTTACTTTGTGTATAAGCATTCAGACCTGGACCGGACACACTTTCATATTGTTTCCACACGGATTGATTGCCAAACCGGGAAGAAGATCAAGGACAATTATGAGAAGGAGAAAACACAACGTTTCATCAAATCCCTGGAACAAAAGTATGATCTCACCAAAGAACAAAACCAGGCACGATCTAATTTGAAATTTTCAGCAGGTAGCAGAAACCTGAAACAGAACCTGGAGAGTTTATTTTATCAGCTAAACCAGATTGAATCCATATCGACAAAACAACTTTACGATAAATCGCTGGAGCTTTTTAATGTGGAAGTACGGAGATCGGGAAGGGGATACGTTGTTTTTGTTACTGATGAAATAGGGAATCCGATACGATATCCGATCAGGCTTTCCGAGTTTCAGGAAAGGCCAAAGTTTTATTTGGCAAAAAGTGCCGAACAGGAAATCCAAGTTCCTATACAGATGATTGATAAATTTCAGATGGCACAGTGGGCGAGAGATCTGAGTCGGTTGGTAGAATGGAATAGCCGACATCAAAATGAACCAGTGGTGAAGTATAAAGTGAAGAACAAGGATAGAGGAATTACTCGCTGATGCCTTTGATTTTTGATATGTTTTGAACATTAGTGAATTGATCAACAATTAAATTTGATCTAACTAATAATATAGTTCTGCTATTTGGATCAGTAAGCTATAAAGAAACAGATAACAAAAGCTTATATTCGTATAATTTTTTTTGTAGAATAAGTGGTTTAAACGTCATCTCTATTTTTTATCTTTTATAACTCGATTAATTTATTAAAATATTTTTTTTCATCTTAATATTTGCATTTGTGAAAATTTTTTATCTATATTTGCCAAAACGGTTTGGCAATTGGTTATTATGATGAAAAAAGTTTCTTTACAAGACATTTCACAGAGCTTGAACATCTCTAAAGGTACAATATCATTGGTATTGAACGGTAGAGGAGATGAGAAACGTGTTAGCAAAAAAACTCAGGAAAAGATTATCAAATTTGCTCAGAAACATAACTATAAAGCAAACCAACTTGCGCGAGGACTTAGCATGGGCAAGAGTGATATGATTGGCCTTATTGTTCCAAATATATCAGATAGTTTCTACGCGAGGATTGCCCGTCGGATTGAACGGAAAGCAAGGCTACATGGATACAATGTTGTGTTTAGTAGCGCAGGAGAGAGTAAAGATAGAGAATCAGAACTTATACAATCAATGCTTGACAGGCAAGTGGATGGACTGATTATTGCATCATCCCAAAAAAATGAGAACGATATTAAACGACTTAAAAGAAATAAATTTCCCTTTGTACTTATTGATAGGCATTATCCAAATATTAAAACCAATTATGTTGGTGTGGATAACATCGGTGGTATTTCAGCGGCTGTTGAACAGCTTATTACTTTGGGGAGAAGACGCATAGGTTTTGTTACATTAAAACCGGGATTGGAAGCAATACATGAACGTGCTCTTGGTTACACGCAAACTATGGAAAAGCATGGGCTTTCTATCGAGGAGGGGTTTATTAAGGAATTAGATTATGAAAATATTGAAGTCGAAATATCCAATGCTATTAAAACCATGGTAAGTTCCCCCACCAGTATTGAAGGTATTGTCTTCGCGACGCATTATTTGACCGCAGCAGGTCTGCGGGAACTGAAGAAATTGAAAATACGTGTACCATACGATGTGGCTATTATAAGTTTTGCTCAAATGAGTGCATTTGATTTAATAGAACCTCCGATAACGTCTGTAATTCAGCCCGTTGATGAACTTGGTGATAAGGCAGTTGATATTCTCTTAAAGAATTTGAGAAAAGAGGTTAAAGATTACGAACGATTTAAATTGAAAACTGAACTTGTTATCAGAAAATCATGTGGAGCACAATAGATTTTTTTGTGAACAAAAGCCAAACCGGTTTGGCTAAATCGAGTTAAAATAAAATCTTTAAATATGAATAAGTACTAACCAAAAATGAATTGCTTATGAAATAAGGCTCTGTGATTATTAAGGAAATTTATTTTAAGAATGAGAAGTGGATAAAATTAATTAAATCATCAAAATTTGACTTATGAAAAAACTATTAAAATTGTTAGTAGTTGTGTGCGTGATACTGGTTGCAAATGTCAGTTGGGCACAACAAAATAGAGTTACAGGAACAGTAACGGACCAGGATAGAAATAGTCTGCCTGGAGTAACAGTGGTCGTTAAAGGCACTACGCAGGGAACGGTTACAAATGCTGATGGGGAGTATTCTCTTGCAGCTATTCCTGTAGATGCGACGTTGGTGTTTTCTTTTGTTGGCATGCTAACACAGGAAATTGCTGTAGACAATCAATCCACAATTGATGTGACAATGACTGTTGACGCCATTGGTATTGAGGAAGTTGTGGCTGTTGGGTATGGTACAGTAAAACGTTCCGACCTTACCAGTTCGATAAGTACTGTTTCGAAAAGTGAATTGGAAACCCGTGTAACAACGAATCCTCTTCAAGGATTAGCTGCCAAAGTTCCCGGACTTAACATATACAATAACAACGGAACTCCAGGAGGAGATCTTAGTTTTAATATCAGGGGATTTTCTTCTATTAATGGTTCAAATACACCATTAATTCTGGTGGACGGAGTGATAACATCAAATATGTCAGGATACTCTGCTTCAGATATTGAATCAGTTTCTATCCTAAAAGATGCTTCAGCAACAGCAATTTATGGTGCGCGAGGAACAAATGGCGTTATTCTGATGACTACCAAAAAGGCCAAAAAGGGGGATTTTAGCATAAACTATGATGGCAAAGTTAGTATTGGTGTACAAGCACGCCGGATTGAAATGCTGGATGCTGCAGGTTACATGGAGTTATTTAAAAGAATGTGGGAGTATAACCCGGCTAGAGGGGCATATGATAGTGTAATTAAGCCGCGACTTCATAGTGATTATCCCCTTTTGTTTGATGCCAATAATAATCCGATTTATGATACAGACTGGCAGGATGAAGCTGTTGGAACTGCTATCTCGAACTATCATCATGTATCAATAACCCAGGGAACTGAGAAGTCTAGGTCAGGAATATATCTGGGAATGAATAATGAAAGAAGTCTTTTCGAAATGGATTATCAAAAAAAGTACACTTATCGATTCAATTCTGAATATAATTTGAGGAAATGGTTAATTGTTGGGGGCGAATTAAGTGGTTGGTCAGTTGACCAGCAAATAAGGGGTGCATCAGGTACGGGGGGATTAAACCTTGCCAGAACATTAATTGAGACTCCTCCAATTTTACCGGTACAATTTCCTGATGGTACTTTTGCAACGTTTCGGGATTGGGGATATAATGCAAATGGTGAGCCACAACAATATTATTCACAAGGGAATAATCCTGTTGCACAATCAAATAATTCTTTAGGATTGTCTCCTGTTAAAGCTTCAAATTTGAGATTAAGCCTTTATACAGATATTAAACTTAATGATGAGTTGACATTTAAGTCGATATATACCAATGAAAGAAGTAATCGATTGGCTTACGATTGGGGAATTCACACCAATATTGATGGAAATGGACTGGGACATGCTAATGGAAATACCAGTCGAGTTTCCACCTGGACATCAGATAATACGATTACTTACGATAAAATAATTAACGAGGAGCATCGTTTAACAGCACTTCTGGGGGCTCAATGGTCTTCTTCATATACCAATTCATTGTCAGCATCCAGTTCCGGATATACAACCGATTTCTATAAGTATTATAATATGGGTGTTGGTTCGCAGCCTTCATCTGTAGGTTCTGGCTATAGCGCTTTTTCTACCAATTCCTTTTTTGGTCGTTTGAATTATGTCTACGACGATAAGTATTTGGTTACCCTTAGTTCCCGATACGATGGTTCATCTGTATTTGGAGCTGATAATAAATATGCAATGTTCCCTTCCGGTGCATTAGGCTGGATTCTTTCTAACGAAAATTTCTTTGCTGATAGGGCAACACTTTCCGACCTAGTTTCTTTCTTTAAAATAAGAGGTAGTTATGGTATAACAGGGAATTCGCCCAGCGCGTATTCTTCTCTCGGTACAATCGGAAACTACACGCTTAATTTAAACAATCAAATTATTAAAGGTTCCGGAATTGGAGGAGCCCCAAATGCAGATTTGCGTTGGGAGAAAACGGCTCAATTGGATATTGGTGCTGATATAAAAATGTTTAAAAATAGGTTATCACTGACGGCTGACTGGTATTCAAAGAAAACCGAAGATCTTTTATTCAATGTTCCGGTATCAGTTGTGTCGGGTTACACTTCGGTAACAACAAATATTGGTAGTGTTGAAAATAAAGGGGTAGAACTATTTATTTCAGGAGATATTATTCAGAAAAAAGATTTTAATTGGAACGCAAGTGTTCTATATGCAAAAAATAATAATAAAGTACTTGCATTAGGTACTAATGATGCAGATGTGATTACCTCTGGCTTCTTGGGTGCTTCAACAATTCTTCGGGTTGGAAAACCAATGGGATCATTTATTGGAGTTGAAAGAATTGGAACCTGGGGAACTGATGAAGCTGCAGAAGCTGCTAAGTATAATAAGAAGCCAGGCGATATCAAGAGACTTGATGTTAACAAGGATTACAAATTTGATCAGGAGGACATGCAGTTTTTAGGAAGTCCGTTTGGAAAGTATGACATGACTTTTTCAACTTCGGTAAGATATAAAAACTGGGATATGAGTGTTGATATTCAAGTGAGACAAGGGAACAAAATTGAGAATGTTGCTGCGTTAACCGTTGAAGATAGAACTTGGTATGCAACCGGATATGCTACAATATTGGAAGAAGCCTGGACTCCAGACAATCAAAACACCATGGTACCGGCAATTCGAATGCATGTTGACCCTTGGAGTACTGATTTTGGAAGTTATATGGACAGCCATTGGTTAGAAGATGGTTCTTTTATTAGGGGACGAAGTTTAAACTTGTCTTACAGAATGCCTAAAGATATAATTAGTTTCTTAAGCCTGCAAAGTGCAAAGTTATATGTAAATCTTGACAATTTCTTTTTGATTGCTAAAAATAGGGACTTCGATCCAGAAGCATCATCATTTGGAGGTGGATATTCAGGACAAGGACAAACTTTTTATGGTACACCAAGGGCTCGTACATATACTTTGGGCTTAAATATTAACTTTTAAAAAAATAGAAAATGAAAAAATACATAATAATATTATTTGTTTTATTTAGCTCTGTGTCTTGCGAGGAATTTCTTGTAGAAGATGCACGTAGTGTACAAACAAGTGATAATTTTTATAAAACAGAAGCAGATATGAATTCTGCAGTAAACGCAATTTATGCTTTTTTATACAGCCCGTATAATAAGAGTGGTTATGATGATTTACCATGTGCTATGTTAGAAATGATAACTGGGCAATGGAACAATGTATCACAGTGGCCTGAAACAGGTTTCTATTACGATTTGACAAATTCATCAGGAAGTTCATATACGCTTAATTTTTGGCAAAATTGTTACAAAGGAATTGAGTCGGCTAACTTAGTCATCGATAAAATTATAGACGTTCCATTTAAAAATGAAGCAGATAAAAATAGTCTCATTGGAGAAGCGAAATTTTTAAGAGCCTACTATTATTATTTATTAGTAAATATTTTTGGTGATGTTCCAATGAAAACTACACATACATCGTCTCCAGCAAATGATGGTTTGCTGCCAAAAACTTCTGTAAAGACAATTTATGAGGAAGTAATTGTACCCGATTTGATTTTTGCAGAAGGGAATTTAAAATATGCTACTACAGTTGGTAATGGAAGAGTATCTGTTGGTGCCGCCAAAACGCTTCTTGCAAAAGTATATTTAAGCATGGCGGGAAATCCAGTTAATAGCACTACTACTATGAATTTGGCAAAAACTAAAGCTTTGGAAGTCATTACTAGTAATTCATTTTCATTGTTTCAAAGTGATGAAAACTTAACTTGGTTTGATAAGTTAAATAATTCTAGTTATGATAACACAGAGGAGCATATATGGGATCTGAATTACAATTATCCTGATTTCCAATCAAGCATGAATATATATTTTCTTCCTAAAGACAGAGTTATGACAGAAGCAGGATTTCCAGGATTTGGTGGTTTTTATCCTGATGCTGATTATTTGAATAGTTTTGATGCAGATGATTTAAGAGGGCGAAACAATATGGGATTCTTTTATAATAGTTATACTATTGATGGAATTACCTACGAATTTCCCTGGGCAGTATATAAGTTTTTCGATAAAGAAATAATACAGACAGGTCCTGGAAGTGGAAAGAATTTTCCTCTTTTAAGGTATGCCGATCTTTTGTTGATGTATGCTGAAGCACAAAATGAGTCAGATGGCAGCCCAAATGCAACAGCCTATAAAGCGGTAAATGATATTAGAGAAAGAGCAGGTCTTGCTCCTGTTTCTGGATTAAGTCAGGATCAGTTTAGAGAAGAAGTGTGGAAACAAAGATATTGGGAGCTAGGAGCCGAAAATAAAACATATTTCGATATTGTTAGAACCCAAAAGGTATATGATGCAAAACAAAATGCTTTTGTACCGATTGTAGGTTTTGAATTACCTAGTGGAGCGGTTGTAAAGGAAGGTTACTTACCATTTCCAATTCCAATGACAGAAGTTCAAATCAATCCTTTATTGGCGGATTAATAGTTGAGTTAGTTAGAGCCCGGCATTTGCCGGGCTTTTTAAAATAATGTACATATTCTGATTGCTTATTTTCATTTGTTAGAGTTTTATTGCTGATAAGTATTTTGTCGTCAGGTATTTAGGCTATGCTGAAAGTTTAGAGTCGGGAGTTTTAAGTCACATGTAACGCAAGTCATTTGTTTTGTTAAAACGGTACAGCTATAGGTACAAAGGATAAAGAATAAATCTATATACATGGACAGAAGAAAATTTATACAATTCACAGGAATCACTGGCTTGTCAATCGGTGGTGGAGTTTCTTTGTTTTCTTGTTCTAATTCTACATTAAATAAGGAAGAAGAAATCAAAACGAAGTCAATTCTGGCCTTTAAGCGTTTTGAGGAAGTTTGGGACTTCAATGATTTCTGGAAAAGGGGAAATACATTCGATGCCTGCCTTGTTTTTGTGCAGGCTGTTCAGCAACGCTGGCCCAATCATCCACAGGTAAAAGAAATGACAACTGCTGTTCATGAAATGCTAAAAAAGAATCTTGCTTTTTTCAGAACGGTCAAGGTGGAAGATATGTGGGCCGACGATTTTGGCTGGTGGGGACTTATGGGATTAAACGCACGTAAGTTTTTACTCAAGATGGGCGAAACCGAACTGGCAGATCAATACTGGGAATTAGCAAACGATTTGTGTTGGGAATACAAAAAAAATACGGCCTACGATTACAGCAACGATGCCCTTCCTGTTCCTCACGGATGTCGAAATGGCGATGCGGCGGGCAATAGTTTGGGTGTGAAAAACACTGTCACTAATGTGCTGCTGTTTTTATTATCGTCACGAATTTACAGGGTGGCAAAAGATGAACAACGGCAAGATACAGACAAATACCTCGATATGGCTTTCCGCCAATGGTTATGGTTCCGCCAATGGTTTAAATTAGAAGAATTTCAGTATTTGAAAAGTCTTTCTACCGAAGAAGGAGCAATGGTGCAGGAGCGCCCCATGGCTGAGTCTGAAGGCTCTGGCTACACCGAGAAAATTCACCCGCCCTGGGCCGAAGGTTGGGTGTGGTCTGGTGATCAGGGAATGCTTGTAGCTGCCCTAACCGATATGATTGCCGTGAAAAACGACCTTGAACTTCATGTGAAAAAGAACAATCCGGACACAGCATTCAAGGCTGATGAATTTAAAAATCAAGCCTTGAATATAATTCAGCAAATAGGTAGCGGTGTTAAAAACGCCTTGGTTGCCAATGTGGATGGTATTATCCGCGAAGCGCCTTGCCTGGCGAGTTTTGGACCGGAACATGGACGCGATTATGTGGCAGGTCGCGGAATAATGATGCGCTATCTGGGTAGTGCCGAAGAAAAAGCGCTTTTGGGAGTCAAGCTTGATAATGAAGTTGAACAAACAGTAAAGGCTATTTGGGAAACCAGAGATAATAACAACAACCAATTTCAACCCGAATTTACCAGCGAAGAAAACGATATGTTGTATGTGGAGCAGTTCCAGGAATTATGGGGAATTGCAGACAATGTGTATAAATGGAACCTGGATAAAATGATAGAAAAGAATAAGTATGGCGTTTGTCAGGCTATTGGTTTAGATATGATTGGAGCTGCCATAAAAACAATTAAATAAGCATTGATATGAAAAAAATAGTATTGTTATTGATCGCCGTTGGGCTACTGTTTAATTTGGTATTTGCGAAGCCAAAAGAAAAGATGTTAAACTTTAGCTATGATAAACCCTACAAATATGAATTAACAAATGGAAGGTACTGGGTTTCGGCTATAGTTACTGAGGATTGCTGGACAGAGGAAATGAAACTGAGTTTTAATAACGAAATTCTTTCAGTTGTAAAACTGGAAAATGGCGACTGGGAAATTGAACTCCCATTGATTGGCGATCCAGGATTTCTGGAGATTTCAAAAAGTGAAAAAGAGGTACAGAAGCAGTATTTCGAGCCGCTGATTCCGGCCGACTGGGATTACTTTACCGGAGGAAAAGTTCATCTGATTGTTTCGTCGCATCAGGACATTGCCTGGATGAATACCCCCGATTATTGCCGTGACGAACGGGTGCATAAAATTGTTTTGCCAGCCTTGGATCTTATGGACAGCGTACCTTCTTTTAAATTCGAGATGGAGCAAACGCTTAATTTGATGGAGGTGTTGGAAGATTCTCCTGAAAACCGACAACGTTTAATCGATACCTATCAATCGGGCAACTTTGAGTGGGGAGCCACATTTACCCAGCCATACGAAGGATTTGAATCGGGTGAGCAGCTGGTTCGTCAGTCGTATCTTGGCCGCCGCTGGATTAAAAAGAATCTGCCGGGCATGGATGCCGTTGTGGCCTACAATGTTGATGTTCCTGGCCGTTCTATTCAGGTGCCTCAGTTGTTCAAGAAATCGGGCATCGATTATTTGTTTGTTTCGCGAATGAAAGAAGGATTTTACAACTGGTACAGTCCTGATGGTTCAAGCATATTCACATACAGCCCGGGCAACTATGGCTGGTATCATTACCACGAAAAAATATTCGATGCCGATGCGATTACTGCTATTCACGAAATGGCCAAAATACTGAAAAGCTGGAACAGTTATTACCGAGAACGAAACATCCCGGCACACTACGGAGCAGTAATGAGCGCCGATGCCGGAGGCCCTAAATATTACAAAGAGGTAATTGAAGACTGGAACGAAATAGCCAAAACAGCAGGCATCAATATGCCTGAAATTCACCATTCAACGGCATTGGAATTTTTGCAAGAAGTAAATGTTCCCGAAGCAAAAATCGATTCCATTTACGGCGAGCGACCTAACCTGTGGTTGTACATTCACGGTGCAGCGCATTACCAGGCTGCCAAAGCCAAAAAAGAAGCCGCAGTAAACATTCCTTCTGCTGAAATTTTCAATACTATCAATTGTCAGCTGGAAGACGATTTTTCAAAATACCCTCAAGACGAACTCGACAAGGCCTGGTTTAATGCCATATTCCCCGATCATGGCTGGGGCGGAAAGCATGGCGAGATAACCGACAGTATCTTTCGCGCAGCACTGGAAACCGGAAACGAAATAGGTAAAAAACTGCTCAACGAGTCGCTGAACAGTATTTCGGATAAAATTGATTTGTCAGAATCACAAAACATTGTTGTTTTTAACGACCTTTCATGGAACAGAGATGGCTTTGCAAGTACAGATATCTCACACCTGAAAGGAAACGAATGGGTTGTGGTTGACAACAACGGGAAAGAAGTTCCCACCCAACTGGTTCAATCCGAAGGCAAAAAGGAATTGGTTTTCAACATCGATGAGATACCTTCCATCGGTTACAAAACTTTTAGTATCAAGAAAGGCAAGCGACAAACTCCTGCCATAACCGTTGCTACAAACTATTGCGACAACCAGTTTTATACCATGAGCCTTGGCAAAGGTGGCATCACCAGCTTGTTCGATAAAAGCCTGAATAAGGAAGTGTTCAACACAGCTACCATGGCTGCAGGCGATTTGTTCCATATGGGATACAGCGGAAACGGGGCAGGCGAGTTTGTAATTATTACCGCACCCAATTATGGCGGTATGGAACGTGCCCACGAAAAAGAAAGCAGCTGGAGTTTAGTGGAATCCGGCGTCGTGTATTCCAAATTCCAATCGGAATACAAAATGACGAACTTCTCAGTAAAGCAGTATATCACGGTTTATCACCAGAAAAAACAAATCGATTTGGAATACGATATTCCTGATTGGCCGGGCGAACACAACCGCCAGATTCGGGTGATGTTCCCGCTGAACATGGAAGAAAATGCTCAAATATCGTACGATGTACCCATGGGAATGGTGCATGTTGGCAAAGACGAGTTGCAAATGCGTCCTGGCGGTTCAGCCTGGGGAGGCACTTATCGCCAAAAGTCAGAAGAAATTAACCCACGTGAGATTCAGAACTTCATGACCGCCAATGGCAGTGGTTTTGGATTTACCATGTCAACTAATGTGGTAACGGCTGATTATGTCGATCCGAGCATGAACTCGGCACCTTATCCTGTAATCAATTCTGTGTTGCTTTCAACGCACAAAAGTTGCCATGGAGAAGGGCCTTATTACCATCAGAAAGGGGCACATTCGTTTAAATTCTCCATTAAATCGCACGAAGAAGGATGGAAAAACGGTTTCCAATTCGGGATAGCTGCCAACCACCCGCTGCATGCGCTTTTAAAATCGGGCAAACAAAAAGGGGAGCTTCCTGCTGAGAAAAGCTTTGTGAGCACTTCAAATCCGTTTGCAGTGATAACAACCATCAAGAAAGCAGAAGACGATAACGACATGGTGATCCGCTTGTTGGAAGCAGAAGGAAAAACAAAGGCTGTAGAACTGAACCTGTTTGAAGCTGTTAAGGAAACCTTAAAAACCGATATGATTGAGGAGAACCCCATAGACATGAAACAGGCTGGAAAGGAAATAAAATTAAACTTAAAAGGACATTCAGTTGAAACGTATAGAATGAAGTAGAACTTAGATAAACCAATAAAAATCATGAGAAAGATTTCTATAATACTAATTATACTAGTCAATTCTTTTCTGCTTCAGGGACAGGAGAGCATTAAAGACCATTCTTATTTTAAAGGTGGACAAATACATGTTGTAAGTTCTTCGCACCAGGATATTGCCTGGATGGATACACCTGAAAAATGTATTGAATTCAGGGATGTTAATATGATAACGCCAGCATTAAAGCGCATGGCCGAAAATCCTGAATTCAAGTTCAATGTTGAAAATGCAATGAACTTGTATGAATACCTGGAGCGCCATCCTGACAGTTTTGATGAAATTAGAAAGTTTACCGAATTAGGTCAGCTGGAATGGGGAGCAAACTACAATCAGCCCTATGAAGGAATGTATGATGGCGAAGCACTTATTCGCCAAACATATTTAGGTAAGAAAAGACTTCGAAAAATGATTCCTGGTGGAAATTATACGTGTGCCTGGGATGAAGATGTACCTGCACGTGTTATGCAACGTCCACAAATGTTTGCCAAAGCTGGTATCAAATATTTACAGTTTAGTCGTTTCGAACCCGGTTTGTATAACTGGTATAGCCCGGATGGTAGTTATATTTCATGCTGGACACCAGGACAATATGAATGTTCGGGTAGACCAATCCGAAATGCGAAAGGTGATGATAACCGGACTGCTGCATTCACTGAAATCCTAAATAACTGGAACGACTATTACAAGCAGAGAGAGTTTTCGCCAGATTACATTTATATCAGTTCTCATGATTTCTCGAAACCACTGGATTACGATTCATATTTTTCGGAATGGAATAAAAAGGTAGATAATGGTGAATCTCCTTTGCCATATATAAACTACTCTACCGGTGCTATGGCAATTGAGGCGGCAGTTCGTAAGGGAAAGCCTGACTCAATTATGGGAGAACGTCCTAATGTGTGGTTATATATACATGGACCAGGGCATGAAAGGGCATTGAAAGCATCTCGTTATGCTTCCCGAAGATTAGTCGCTGCCGAAAAGTTTGCAACTTTTGATGCAATGCTAAAAAAAGATTTCAGCGATTATCCACAAGAAAAGTTGACCAAAGGTTGGGAAGATGGAATTTATGCTGATCACGGTTGGGGTGGTCGTTTTGGGCATATTACCGATAAGCTTTTTCGTACAAAGTTTGAAAATGCAGGAGAAGTTGCTGATGAGGTTGTTGAAAAATCCATCACCTGTATTGCCAATGATATCAATTTTAAAGAAGATGGAATTCCTGTAGTCGTGTTTAATTCACTTTCGTGGGAGCGCAACGATCCTGTTACTTTCAGTTTGAATACAGAAGGGATGTATGATCAGGATTTCAAGCTAATTGATGGTGAGGGAAAAAGTATAAACTATCAGTTTATCCCTACTGACAACACAGATAGTGATTCCTGGTTAAAATTCGTTTTTATTGCAGAGGGCGTTCCTGCTCATGGCTATAAAACCTACTACTTGATGCCGGGTCAGTCGGGCGAAGATGAAAAGCTCAGAATGGATTATGATGGTAAAGAGTTAACCAATCAATTTTATAAAATAAAATTAGAACAAGGTGGAATTAGCTCAATTATGGATAAGTACATCCAACAAGAATTGGTTTCTGAAAGCGACTTTCTGTTTGGAGAAGTCTTTGCATTGGAATCGGTAGGACACGGTGCAGGGGAATTTACAAGAGTTCAACAACCCACCATGAAAGGATTTGCTAAAATGAGCCAGTATTCTCCGAATTGGCAATTGCTTGAAAATGGTGCCGTACGCACTGTACTGGAAACAAGCCACCCTTGGGAGCATTGTACTGTAAAACAACGTTTAATTGTTTATAACAGTTATAAAAGAATTGATTTTGAAGTTGATATTTTGGGATTCGATGGTGTTCATTCAAGAGAATATCGTTTAGCATTTCCGATGAAAAATGATGCAGGAAGAGGCAAGGTCGCATACGAAAGCCCAATGGCTGTTATTGAAGTTGGTAAAGATGAATTGCCTATGCCTGGTGGCTTTTCAAAACCTGAGCAGATATATGATACGCCATGCCCTGAGATTCACCCACGTGAGGTACAGGATTGGTTTTCGTATTGGGACGAAAATAAAGGAGTAACGATAAGTACCGATGTTGCAGCATTCGATTGGGTTAATCCGGCAAATAATAATTCAAAGGAAATTGTATTACAACCCATTCTCTTTGCTACCCGAAGGAGCTGTAACGGAAGTAGTGATTCCAACTGGTATCTTCAACGGGGAAACCACCATTTTAAGTTTAGCCTTACTTCTTTTGGTAGCATTTGGTGGAGTCCGTCGTCGGATTTTGATTGGAAAGAAGGGCGTCAATTCGGCGATCAGGCCAACCAACCAATGGATGCGCTGGTAATTATGGAAAAGCTTCAAAACGGGAAACTCCCTGATAAATATTCATTTGTAAAAATAAATAGCCGAAATGTAATTGTTTCTACCATAAAAAAATGTGAGGACGACAACAATGTAGTGCTACGCTGTTACGACATTGAAGGAATTGACTCAGATGTTAAAGTAGATTTCTTTAAGCCGGTAAAAGAAAGTTGGCTAACGAATATAATTGAAGAAGAACCTGTAAATACATGTAAAGACAATGTATATAAAGTTGGCAAATATGCCATCGAAACATTCAAGTTAAAATTTTAAAACCGAATCTATATGAGACAATATCATCAAATATTATTCAATATTCTTTTTATTGTATTTTGCTTTAATGCTACAGGTCAGGAACGTTTAGAAGTTGACAATGAAACGTTTGATATTTTAAAGAAAGCTTCAGAAAGTGCGCTTGCCAATGGCAGCATTTTATTGTCGTTAACTACACACCAGGATTTGGCTTGGGCAGATGAAATTTCTAAATGCGTAATCTGGCGTGATGAGCAATGGATTAGTCCTTTTATGGAGAGATTAGAGAAGGAAAGGGGATTCGAAATGGATATCGAACAAACTTCTATTATTCAGGAATATATCGAAAGGCATCCGGAAAAAAAGCAGGAAATAACAAAACGTTTGAAAGAAGGACGAATGTTGATTGGGTCAACTTATACCCAACCTTATGAGGAAATGTATTTTTCCGAATCATTAGCTCGCCAGTTTTACCTTGGAAAATTGTGGTTGAAAAACGAATTTGATGGATATAATGCCACATCATATTATAACTCCGATGTTCCCGGAAGGAGCTTGCAAATGCCACAACTAATGGCAAAAGCCGGCGTAGATAATATGTTCATCAGCCGTCATGAAAGAGGTGTGTTTGATTGGCTAAGCCCTGATGGTTCTGCAGTAACTACCTATTCGCCTGGGCATTACATTGACTTTTATAATATCCTTGGAAAGGAAAATGACGAGGCTGTTAAAGAGTTGGCCAAACAGGTTTTGGTATGGACCGATGGTTACAATGATATTGAAAGCGAAGAGGCTGTAATGCCGGCTGTATTAAATTTTGAGCCTATTTGGGATATGGGACCGGTGGAAAACCTCGACCCGTTTTTAACGCTTTGGAATAATCTGACCGAAGTTGAAAATGAAGATGGCGAAATATTAAACGTACAACTCCCTGCAATTAGATTTTCCACCCTCGATAAATTCTTCAAACAAATACGAAAGTCGTCAAAAGAAATACCGAGCATTATGGGAGAACGCCCTAATGTTTGGATTTACATACACGGACCATCTCATCATTGGGCAATGGATCATAGTCGTAAAGCAGATATATTGTTGCCGGCAGCAGAAAAGTTTGCTACAGTAAATGCTTTGGTCGACGGGTCTTATAGCAAATATCCGATAGATTTATTTTGGCAGGCATGGGAATCGAAAATATATCCCGATCATGGATGGGGTGGAAAAGGAGGTGTAAGTACCGATAATATTTTTCTGCAACGCTTTGCCGATGCTCATGAAAAATCAAAGCAACTGTTAGGTAAAGAAATTGAAACTTTAGCTTCAAAAGTAAAAATATCCGAAGATAAGGGAATTCCTGTAATGGTTTTCAATAGTCTTAACTGGAACCGCACCAGCCCGGTTGTTTGCAAAATGAACTTTGATCCACAGAGCGCCAAATCTGTAAAACTATTTTCAAAAGAAGGGAAGGAAGTTGCGGTCCAATTGGAAAATGTAAAAGCGGATAAGGACGGATTTTTAAAATCAGCAGAAATTAATTTCATCGCGGAAGATGTACCTTCTGTTGGTTTCGACACCTACTATATACAACCTTCGAAACAAGGTTTAGACGAAGTTGATAAAACAGTAGAATCGACTTTTGAAAATGATTTTTTTGTTGCAGAACTGGGCAATGGAGGTATCTCAAGTATGTTTGATAAGCAATTAAACAAAGAGTTGATTAATTCAGAGTTTTTTAAAGCCGGTGAAATTTTTACAATGAAATCAGAGGGAAACGGGGCAGGCGAGTTTGATGCTGTTCAACAACCAACTATGGAAGGATTTGATAAAACTGGTAATTACCAAACCAAATGGGAAATAATAGCAAATGGAAAGGTTTTCAAAACCTTCAAATTCCGCCAGCCAATACGAAATTCCGTCGCTGAAGTAGAGGTTACATTCTACAATCAGATAAAAAAGGTTGATTTTGATGTAGCGGTTAAAAACTTTGATGGTACAATGTATCGTGAATACCGTATGGCACTTCCTTTAAAAATGGAAAATAACACAGTAAGTTATGAAGTTCCTTACGGAGTAGTTGAAGTTGGCAAAGACGAAATGCCCGGTGCAGCTGGAGAAAGGTATTATACACCGTGTAATGAATTGCATCCTAGGGGAATTGAAAACTGGATCAATGCTTCGGGTGATGGTTTTGGCGTAACATTGGCATCAAGTGTAGTGGGGATGGATTATCTCGATCCTACTGGAAACGGTTTAAAGGGAACCATTCTGCAACCAATTTTATTAGCTTCCAGAAAAAGTTGCCATTGGGAAGGTAACGAATACCATCAAACCGGTCATCATCATTTTAATTTTTCAATCACATCGCATGACGAGGGGTGGAAACATACAGGACTACGTTTTGGAAAGGAAAGCAATGAACCCGTTTTTGCGGTTGTTGCACCTATCCAGTATGCCGATGCTTCTCTAAATGAAAGCGAATGTTTCTTGAAGGTTGACAATGATAATATCATTGTTACGGCCATGAAAAAAGCTGAAAACGAAGAGGGAGTGGCAATTCGCTTTTACAATCTTGAGGACAATGACTTGAAAGTAAAATTTCAATTATTTGATAAATTTAATCAAGCTTATAGAACAAACCTTATTGAGGAAGTAGAGGCTGAACTAAAGCTGAAAGGGAAAGATTTGGAATTAAATGTTGGCAAATTTGAAATTGGGACAGTTAAACTGAAAAAGTCAAAATAAGTGTAAGTCTAATCCCAATTTAAAGAAATCTAACAATGGTCTCTAATTTTATAAGAAATAATTGAAAATGAAGACGAAAGGTTCACTTTATCTACTCACTATTAGTTTTGTATCTACCATTGGAGGGTTTCTGTTTGGTTACGATACAGCTATCATTTCGGGATGCAACACGTTTTTGCAAACCCATTATAACCTGTCAGCAGCTATGTTGGGATGGGTAGTGTCATCGGCACTATTAGGTACTATTGCCGGATGTGTGGTTTCCGGAATTATTACGGATAGAATCGGGCGTAAAAATGCACTTATTGTTGCAGCCGCCTGTTTAACCCTTTCTGCAATTGGATCCATGCTTCCACCACAGTTTTTGGGAAACATAGATCATACGCATTGGATAAGTTCCAGTGAAACTTTTTCATTTAGTTTTCTGATTGTATTTCGAGTAATAGGAGGAATTGGTGTTGGAATAACCTCAGTAGTGGCACCCATATATATATCAGAATTAACGCAGCCTGAAAAGCGTGGTAAGTTTGTTTCCATCTATCAGTTATCAATAACACTGGGAATTCTGCTGGCTTTTTTGGTCGACTGGATTGTGCTTAACAATGCAGGAGATGCGGCTGGTGTAATAACAAATGAAGCCTCTGGATTATTTAGCTGGTTGTTTGTTTCTGAAATCTGGCGAGGCATGTTCGGAACCGAAATTCCTATTGCTACGCTGTTCCTTGTTCTGCTTGTCTTTTCTCCTAAAAGTCCGCGTTGGTTGGTGGCACAGGGAAGAAACAACGAAGCTTTGGGGATAATGGAACGCTTAAATGGCAAGGAAGAAGCCAAAGCACAAATGGCTGAAATTAACGAAATGGTTAATGAAGAAACAGGCGGTTTTAAAGAGTTAATGAAACCGTTTATGCGCTTGCCACTTCTAATTGGAATCCTGCTTCCCATGTTCTCACATTTAAGTGGAATTGCGGCCATCATGTACTTTGCTCCTAATATTCTAAATGAGTCGTTTCAAAATGTTGAAAGTTCGTTTTTAGGTGCTGTTCTGGTTGGTGTGGTGAATTCGGCATTCACGTTTGTGGCAATTCTGAATATTGAAAAATTTGGTAGAAGAAAATTACTATTGGTAGGGGTAACCGGAGCTTTTCTTTCGCTAACCGGAGTGGGACTTTTGTTCACAATTGGTTCTAATTTAGTGATTATTCCATTGTTGTGTTATGTGGCCAGTTTCGCCTTCTCATTTGGACCGGTTACCTGGGTTATTATAAGCGAAATTTTTCCGACCCGTATTCGAGGGTTGGCTGCATCAATAGGAAGTTTCTCACTTATGGTAACAGGTTTCTTTATCACCCTTACCAACCCTGTATTTATTAAAACAATAGCTCCTGGCGGCACATTCTTCTTATACGGAATACTTACGTTGCCTGCTATTTGGTTCATCTGGAAATTTGTTCCCGAAACCAAAGGAAAAACACTAGAGCAGATTGAAAAATACTGGCGCGAGAAGAAATGGTAGTCACCCAAACAATTATAGTTTAAACTGATTTAAAAAATGGCATTGTTAGAAAAATACGAAATAAAGGAAAAAGGATATGATCCGTTTTTAATACGTGAAGGTTGGCAGGTAGCTCAACTTAATGCGGATGAAAACCAACGTGTTGAGAATATTGTACGTATAGATATTCACTATCAAACGGATGAGGTATTTGTATTGACCAAAGGAAATGCTGTGTTGATTACTGCTGCCATAACCGACAATGAGCCCCGGTTTGAACTGGAACTGATGCAGCCGGGGATTACATACAATGTTCCGGTTAAAACATGGCACAATATAGCCATGCAAGAGGGTAGCGAAGTAATCATTGTGGAAAAAGACAATACCCATTTAGGAGATTTCGAATTTTTCGATTTATCAAAGGAAAAGCAAAGCCAATTGGTTGAACGTGTTAACGAATTATTCAATAAAGTTATATAGAAATGAAGATTTGGAAAGATGACAAGGAGCTATATAGTATAGCAAAAAAGGAACTTTTTGTTGCCTTGGTTGGAGATGTTCTGGATAAGCTGGGGTATCAACACCAGTTTCTACCGCCAACAATAAAGCCATTAAATACAGATTTTGTGGTAATTGGACGTGCCATGACTGTTTTGGAAGCTGATGTTTTCGACGAGGTGGTTGAGGAAACCAACAATCCAATTATGAAAAAGCCTTTCGGAATTATGTTCGAAGCGCTGGACAGCTTAAAAGAAGACGAAGTGTACATCTGCACCGGATCTTCGCCGCGTTATGCACTTTGGGGCGGATTAATGAGTACCCGGGCTATGAAATTGGGAGCCGCAGGAGCTGTATTACATGGTTATTCGCGCGATACCAACGAGGTGCTGAATCTGAATTTTCCTACTTTTTCTTATGGTGGTTTTGCACAAGATCAGGGACCCCGCGGAAAAGTAATTGACTACCGTGTTCCTATTGAAATTGACGGGATTAAGATTAACCCAGGCGATATTGTTTATGGTGACCGCGATGGAATTGTAATTGTTCCGAGGGAAGCAGAAGAAGAAGCTTTTACGGGGGCTATTGAAAAAGCACGCGGAGAACAATTGGTAAAAAAAGCGTTGGAAAATGGAATGAGTACCGTTGATGCTTTTAATAAATTCGGAATAATGTAAAATTATAAAATCTTACTATGAGTAATATAGATTTGACAGGAAAGAAAGCTTTGGTTACAGGGGGAAGTAAGGGGATTGGCGCAGCCATTTGTAAAGAGCTGGCAGCATGTGGAGCCGATGTATTAATTAATTATTTCTCTCATAAAGAAGAAGCAGAGCAACTTGCCAAAGCGGTTAGGCTGGAGTACAATGTGAATACGTGTGTTGTAGGCGCTGATGTATCCAATTCACAGGAGGTTAAACAAATGTTCAATGTTATGGATGCGGAATTGGGAGGCATCGATATTTTGGTAAATAATGCTGGAACAGAAAGTGTAATTCATGTTTTAGACATGGCAGAACGTGAGTGGGACAGGGTGATAAATACCAATCTGAAGGGATCGTTTTTGTGTGCTCAGCAAGCTGGTAGAAGAATGGAGAAAACCGGCGGTGGTGTTATCATTAATATTTCTTCGATACACGATACAACGCCCCGAAAAGGATTGATTCACTATTGTTCGGCAAAGGCAGGAATTAAAATGCTAAGCAAGTGTTTGTCGCTGGAACTGGCCGAAAGTAATATCCGGGTAGTATCGGTTGCCCCTGGCGCTATTGAAACGGAAATGAACCGTGAAGAGATAAAAAAATTCGGTAAGGAGAAATTTAATAACTGGATACCTTCCGGCAGAGTGGGTGATGTTTCTGAAGTAGCCAAAACAGTTGCTTTTATGGCAAGCGATATGGCCGATTATATCAACGGTGCCGACTTGTACATCGACGGCGCTTATATGAATCATACCATCCAGTACGATCCGCGCCCGCCAAGAAAGAAATCGTAAACAGAGAGGCAGAATGAATCTTTATTTTTTGACTCTAATTATCAATGCCATGGTACTATTTTTCACCGGAAGTTATACGCAGGACGGGTCACCTGCTTCAAACCCAACAGGCAAAGGAATTGGCTGTTTTCAGTTGAATACGGAAACAGGCGAAGTAAAATTTCTACGTTATTCAGAACAACGAAGTCCGAGCTACATGGTGGTAAGCAACGACAAAGAGTATTTGTATACAGTTGAAGAAATGTATGAGAACCTGAATCCTGAGGTTTACGCCTATAAAATTGGAGAAAAGGGGGAACTAACATTTCTGAATAAGCAAAAGATTGCTGGCGATTATGCCTGCCATCTGGCTATCATTCACGATCGCCTGGTGGTTGCAAGCTATGTATCGGGTAATGCGCTGTCGTATCCAATTCTGGAAGATGGTAGTCTTGCACCTTTCAGTCAGGAAATAAAGCATGAGGGAACGGGGCCGAATACCGAAAGGCAGGAAGCAGCCCATGCGCACATGGTATATCCATTCGGGGAAGATCAGATGTATGTGGTTGACCTGACTTTGGATATGGCCAAAGCCTATCAGCTTGATACCGAATCGAAACAATGGACAGCAACTCCAAATCTGGATATCAGGGTTGATTCAGGAAGTGGCTCGCGTCACATGGTTATGGATCAGAGAGAAGAGTTTGCCTTTGTTTTAAGCGAGTTAACCGGTGAAGTATTTGTGGCTGATTTGCGTGGTGGCGAACCTAAAATCATTCAAAAAGTTTCATTCATTCCTGAAAGCCACAATGGAGCTGTTGGAGGTGCGGCTATTCGCATACATCCCAACGGCGAATTTCTGTATGCTTCCAATCGTGGCTCCGAAACCATTGCTATTTTCAGAATTGAGAAAGATTCACAGGAACTATCGCTCGTAGGTTTTCAGTCAACCGAAGGTAAAACACCACGCGATTTTAATATCGATTCCAGCGGGCGGTGGCTTATTGCTGCCAATCAGGATTCGAATACCCTGGTTGTGTTCGAAATCAATCCCCAGGACGGAACCTTGAAAATGAAGTCGAAAGTTGAGGCAGAAACCGTAGTTAATATCTGCTGGTTATAAAAACAGAAAGAAAGTACATTCGAAAATGATTGAATTAAAAGGAATAGCATGGGATCACCCCAGGGGGTATGAGCCACTAATTGCAGCAGCAGAGGAATTCAAAAAGAATAATCCTGAAGTGAGCATCAAATGGGATGTGCGCTCACTAAAGGAATTTGGCGATATGCCCATCGAAAGCCTTATTGAACGTTACGACCTCATTACCATTGATCATCCGTACATGGGGCAGGCCGACAAAAACGGTCTGTTGCTTAAGTTAGAGCAACACCTTTCTCCGGAAGTGATTAAAAAGTTGGAGGATGAATCTTTGGGACAGTGTTTCAATATTTATCACTACAACAAGCACATGTACGCCACGCCAATTGATGCGGCGGCTTTGGTGGCATCTTACAGGAAAGACCTAATTGCTGAAATTGGAGTTATATTGCCAAATTCGCACCAAGAGCTAAAACGTTTTTACAAGAATTTACCTGCCAATTATAAAGTTGCATGGGCACTTTGTCCTACCGATATTTGGTGCACATTTCTTAGTTTGTGCGCACAAAATGCGGGTCGTAGTTTTATAAATGAAAAGCATATTGACAGCAAAGTTGGAGCAGATGTTATTGATGAATTAAAATCTCATCTTGAATACTTACATCCTGAATCGATGAATTGGAACCCTATCCAAATTTTGGATCGCATGGGCAAAGAGGATGAAATTGTCTATTCTCCTTATTTATTCGGGTACACCAATTATTCAAGAGCGGGCTATACGAAGAATCTTGTTCATTTTGCTAACAGCCCGGTTGGTCAACAGGAGAATATCTCCACCATTATGGGAGGTGTTGGTTTGGCAGTTTCGGCATTGACCAAACATCCTGGAGTGGCTGCGAAATATGCAGGATACGCGGCTGCCGCTGAAATTCAGGAAGCAATTTTTACGCGAAACGGTGGTCAGCCAGCTAATAAACTAGCTTGGCAAAGTGCAGATAACGATAAGCTATGTACTAATTTCTTTAAGGATACGATGTGGACCATCGAAAACGCCTACATCCGCCCGCAACATCCGGGCTGGAACCATTTTCAGGAGCAGGGAGCAGATATTATTCACGAAGGAATATTGAAAGACACGAATTCAGATCAAATTATGCGCCAGTTAAATGAATTGTATAAAACGATTTAAGCACATGAAAACATTTAAAACCATACAGATTGAAATAAAGGATAAAATCGGGGTGTTGAAATTCAACCGTCCCGATCAACTCAATGCCATGAACAGGCAAATGATGGATGAAATAATCGAAGGTATTCATTTCATCAACAATAACGACAATGCCGCAGTGGCTGTTATTTACGGAGCAGGCAGGGCGTTTATGGCGGGTGCCGACATCAAGGAGTATGGCAGCCAAACTACCGAAGAATTTGAGGCCTTTCAGGAAAAAGGAAAGCAGTTGTACGCTGCCATTGAAGGGGCATCGAAGCCATGGATTGCTGCTGTTAACGGATTTGCTTTAGGGGGCGGCTTTGAAATTGCATTGTCGTGCGATATGATTGTTGCTTCCGATCGGGCTAAAATGGGATTGCCCGAGGTATTTTTAAGTCTCATTCCCGGAGGCGGAGGTACCCAACGTTTAATCCAAAAAATTGGTATTAATCGTGTTAAGGAGATGTTGTTTTTTGGCGGACAGTTCGATGCAGAAACCATGTACAATTGGGGGATTGTTAATCACGTATTTGTTGACGATCGCTTTTTAGTTGAAGCCATGAATTTTGCGGGCAAACTTTCGCGCCGACCAAAAAACTCAATTGCACAATTGAAAAGATTGGCCAACCTGAGTCTTACCGAAATGGCCTTTGAAAAAAAGATTGAAGACGAAGCGAATACGGTTAAAGCGCTGTTTTTGCACGATGAGGCACAAACAGCCATTCAAAACTTTATAAAAAAATCGGAGAAGTAATTATGGAACAACATGGACCATTGAAGGGATTGGTGGTGGCCGACTTGTCGCAATTGGCACAAGGACCGTGGGCAACACAAATGATGGGAGATATGGGGGCAGAGATCATTAAGATTGAACCTCCCAAAGGAGATTGGATGCGCCATTACTCCTATGGAAACCTATACCCCGAAGGGGAGAGCATTTCATTTATCAGCTTTAACAGAAACAAGAAAAGTATTGCGCTTGATTTAAAGTCCGATGAAGGAAAAAAGATAGCTAGAGATATCATTGCCAAAGCCGATATATTGTTGGAGAATTTCCGCCCCGGAGTGATGGAAAGGCTGGGACTTGGTTACGATGAGATGATAAAGCTGAACCCAAAGTTGGTCTATTGTTCCAGTTCTGGGTATGGTTCATCAGGTCCCTATTTAAAACGCCCGGGTCAGGATTTGCTGGCGCAATCTTTAAGTGGTGGTCCATTCTTAAATGGGAAAAAAGGCGATTTGCCCGTTGTAACCGCTGTTGGCCAGGCCGATTTGTTAACCAGTTTATTTATTGTACAATCGGTTTTGGCAGCCATTTATTCGCGCTCGGTAACCGGCAAAGGGCAGAAAATTGAAGCGAACCTTCTGAATTCTGCGGTTGGTTTTCATATACAGGAAGTTACAGCTTACCTGCATAAAGGCTCTAACCCGGAACGTAGCCAAAGTGGAATTCCCAATCCTTGGCTGGGAGCTCCTTATGGCTTGTATGATACCTCCGATGGATACATTGCTATCGGTATGAGCTCTGTTCGTAAAGTAGCAAAAGTTATTGGTCTTACTAAATATGATGAGGAGAAGTTCGATTCCAATAACATCATCGAAAACCGCGATCAGATACGCTGGGATTTTAATGCTGTTTTCAAGACAAAAACCACCAGCTCGTGGCTTGAGTTATTGCTCGCCGACGATGTTTGGTGCTCACAGGTAAACAGCTTTGATGAGATGGTGGAAGATCCGCAGATCAAACACAACAATATGATTTTGGAGTACGAGCATCCAACTGTGGGTAAGGTTAAAACCACCGGGTTCCCGGTTAAGTTTAGCGACACACCACAGAAAATTGAGAAACCCGCTCCATTACTAAATGAACATGCTGCCGAGATTCTGAAAGAATTTTGTGGTTACCCTGAGGAGAAGATTCAGAAGTTTTTTAATGACAAATAAACCAGTAAAAATAGATAAGAATGAAAAGCAGATTTAAAGTTCTAAATTTTTTATTGCCAGCATTATTATTTTCCATAATTGTGTGCACAAACCATACATTTGCACAAAACAATGAAGCAAATATTGCCCTGTCAAAGTGGGGAACAACGGCAACGGCCAGTAGCTTTCAAAAGGATGATTACGGGCCATCGTATGCCATTGATGGCAAATGGTCAACCAAAGAGGACAACATCGGGCGCAAGTATTTGTGGAATTCGCAACCGGGGCAAAAAGAGCATTGGCTAGCACTTGATTTTGGATGCGAACGAAACATCCATAGAATTGTAATAAGGCACGAAGGGATATACGAAATTGATCCAAAATACAACCTGGCTGATTTTACGCTGCAATATGCTAATAGTTCTAAAGGTCCGTGGAATAACTTAACAGAACCGATTGTAGGCAATACGCTTAGTATTTCGGAACACGTATTTAATCCTGTGAAAACCCGCTATTTGCGCATTTGGATTGATAAAGCCGAACAAAACGGCAACGAATGGGCACGAATCCATGAAGTGGAGGTGTATGCAACACTTTCCTCCGAAGAAATGTTGGTTGATACTGAATTTTTACCTTCAGATATTCGTATGGGTGAAAAAGAAGAAGAAATAAAAATGGTACTAAGCCTTATACCCCAAAATGCTGCCGATACCTACAAAAGTTTTAGTATTTCGTCTGGAGATTCGCAATTAATAATAAATAAAGATGATCTGGTAGCCTACGGTAATGGCTACGCAGTTGATGTTTGGCTGCCTGTGAGTATGATTGCTAAGGAGCTTCAGCTCAATGGAGTAATTGGCGGCAAAAGTCAGAAAATAATGGCATTGCCCGATTACTATTCAGATCTAAACCGCTGGGACTATCTGGCGAATGGTGAAGTAAAAATTGTGTGTTCAAGCCACCAGGATATTGGTTGGGAAGATACCCCAATGCATACCGCTGATTACAGAACGACTAAATGTATTCTCCCGGCTCTGGAGCGTATGCGTATGCGGGACGATGTAACCTTTAGCATGGAGAATGTGCTATACATGGATGAGTTCCTGGAACGCAATCCTGAATTAAAAGATGAGGTTTTTGCCTTGTCGGCTGCCGGAAGATTTGATTGGGGGGCTACTTATAATCAACCGTACGAATCGCTATTGTCGGGCGAACAATTGGTTCGTGAAGTATATCGTGGAGCAAAAAAAATCCGAAAAATGGTCGCGGGGATAAGTGCGCGAGTGGCATACAATGTTGATGTTCCGGGGCGTTCGTTGCAAATGCCGCAAATTCTGGCAAAAGCAAATGTTCCATATTTTGTGTTGAGCCGCCACAAACGCGGACTGTTTAACTGGGAAAGTCCTGATGGCAGCAGTATTCTTTGCTGGAGTATGGATCATTATTACGATGCACACCGACTCGGGTTTATAAACGAAACCAAAGAGTTTATGTCGATTATTGAAGGGAGGGCACAAGCCTGGAAACCTTTTTATGAAAAATATGATTTGCCTCCCGTAAACGGGGTGCTTTATTCGATGGATTATATCGGCCCGGGCGATTTCGACAAATATATCGACGAGACAAAAGAGATTCGAAAAGAGATGAAGGAAAAGGGTGTAAAAGAAACTTCACGTTATTTTCCACCAAATTTTAAGTACACATCTACTGAACTGTTTTTTGATAAAATTGCCAACAGCAATGCAGATTTGCCAACCATAAAAGGCGAACGACCCAATATGTGGTTGTATATTCACGGACCAACGCATCATTGGGCCGTTAGCTCAAAACGCGAGGCCGGTATGTTGCTGCCGGCAGCCGAAACATTCACTACCATCAACTCGGTATTGGAAGGATCGTTTGCCAATTATCCTCAGCAGAAATTCGACGAAGCTTGGGAGGCCTCAATTTACGACGACCACGGATGGGGTGGAAACAACGGCCACATTACCGATTCGGTTTTTAAAGCCAAACTCGACTTTGCCAAAGAACAGGGGCAGGAAATGTTGAATGACGCTTTGGTAAGCCTTACCGAAAAAATCAGTACCAACGATCAAAAAGGAGAAGCCATAGTATTATTCAATGCACTTTCGTGGGAACGAACCGATCCCGTGGTTACTACCATAAAAGCTAAAAACAACAAGTTTGGTATTGTGGATCGCGAAGGAAAAATGGTTGCTCACCAGATTTTGGAGCAAGTAAATGGCGAATACAAGGTGATGTTTATTGCCGAAAGCATTCCTTCGATGGGCTACAAAACCTATTATGTAAGTAAATCGGGAAAAGGAGCTCCTGCCTCAGTTAAAACCGTTGCAGCCAATAAGTACGAAAACAAGTTCTATAACATTGAATTTGGGAATGGTGGTATTCAGCAAATTATGGATAAGGAACTCGGTAAAGAGCTGATTGATGTGAAAAATTTCAGAGCTGGAGAGGTGTTTACCATGGCATCGGTTGGAACCGGAGCTGGTGAATTCTTTAGTATTCAATTGCCTGACATGACCGATTTCGATCAGGTAAGCTTGCATTATCCTGAATGGAAATTGGTGGTTGATGGACCTGTTTTTGCAAAATACGAATTGGAACAACCGCTTAAAAATGTACGCGTAAAACAATACCTAACTATATATCATCAGTTAAAGCGCATCGATTTTGGTGTAGATTTATTGAATTGGAACGGCACAAAAAACAGGGAGTTACGCATGGCGCTGCCGCTAAAAATGGCTGATGCTAAAGTAACCTACGAAGTACCTATGGGAACTGTAACCATTGGCGAAGACGAAATGGACGGTTTTTCCGGAGCGCGCTACTGGCCTGACAATAAGGATGTTCATCCTCGCGAAGTACAAAACTTTGTATCGACCAATAACAGCGAAATGGGCGTAACCATGAGTTCAAGTGTGGCGGTGTTCGATCATCTCGATCCTACCGATAACCCAACAGAATATCCTGTTATTCAGCCTTTATTATTGGCTGCTCGTAAAAGTTGTCATTGGAATGGTAACTGGTATTTGCAAGAAGGCGATCATCATTACAGCTTTTCGGTGTTCTCGCACGAGGCAGGCTGGGAGAATGGTTACAAACAAGCCATTCAGGCCAACAATCCGTTGGTTCCTGTAAACAGTGCCAACAAAAAGGCAAGTTTACCATCGCAAAAAAGCTTCTTCTCCGTTTCGCAACCCAATACCCTGGTTAGTACCGTTAAAAAGTGCGATGATGATGAGAATGTGGTGATTCGTCTGGTTGATATGGAAGGGAAAGACACGAATGTAGATGTCAATACCTTCTTTAATATTTCAAAAGCAGCGCATACCAATATCATTGAGGAAGATGGAAAAGCAATTCCTGCATCGGGTGAAATGTTGAAAACAAAAGTGGGGCATCATGCCATTGAAACGTATAAAATTGAAGTAAAAAAATAAGTTAATCAGAATATAATGAAACTGGGATTTGGATTATATCGTCACATGCTGAATGAGCAGCATTACAAATTTGCCAAACAATGTGGAGCTACTCATCTGGTGGTACACATGGTTGATTATTTCGGAAATGCCGATAACGACAAGTCGAATGCCAATCAGCCCATTGGTGCCAAAAAAGGCTGGGGAAGAGCCGGAAACGGTGAACTCTGGTCGTTGGAGGAATTGCTTAAAATTAAAGCTGAAATTAACAGTCATGGACTTGAATGGTATGCCATCGAGAATTTCGATCCCTCCATTTGGCACGATATTCTTTTGGATGGCCCCAAAAAAGCGGAACAAATGGAATTGGTAAAGGAGCAGATTCGCATTGTTGGAAAAGCTGGTATTCCAGGTTTTGGCTATAACTTTTCTCTGGCAGGCGTTTCGAGTCGGGTGGTAAAACCCTTTGCCCGTGGTGGCGCTGTTTCAGTGGGGATGGAAGGTTCTGTTGACGAATCTCCCGTTCCCAACGGCATGGTTTGGAACATGGTTTACGATGAAAATGCACCTAAAGGAAACGTGCCTTGCGTAAGCCACGATGAACTGTGGAACCGTTTGCAATATTTTTTGGAGAATCTTGTGCCGGTTGCTGAAGAGGCCGGAGTAATACTGGCGGCACACCCCGATGATCCGCCGATGCCTTATGTGAGAAATACGCCTCGTTTGGTTTATCAGCCGGATATGTACCAACGCCTTATTGATATGGTGGATAGCAATAGTAATCAGTTGGAAATGTGCTTAGGTACTATTGCCGAAATGACTGAGGGAGATGTGCATGATGCAGCAGATATCTATAGCAAACAAAATAAGGTAGGGTACATTCATTTCAGAAATGTAGTGGGTAAAGTCCCCACTTATAAAGAAGTATTTGTTGATGAGGGGGATATTGATATGATGAAAATTTTAAGCATTTTGAAAAAGAATAATTTTCAAGGTGTACTTATTCCTGACCATACACCGCAAATGAGTTGTGATGCTCCATGGTATGCCGGCATGGCCTATGCCATGGGCTATATGAAAGCGGCTATATCGATTGTACAGAACGACAATTAAAGTTTGAAATGGATGATAAGTTCTCGTGTTTTCGTCACAAGAGAACTATCATACGTATTTATACAAATGTTTTACTTGCGAGAACAAAGTATAAATTCTATTTTGTACCATTATGATGGTAAGAGAATAGGTTCATATCTGATTAGCAGATGTTAGCCTATTTTTTTACCAAAAAGCCAAACCGATTTGGCATGTGTTGAAATCAATGAAACAAAAGAATATGAAAACTACAGCTTGTTCAAAATGGAAACGAGTAATTTATTCAATTATTGGTCTTATAATTTTAGTTCCGGGATACATACGAGCTCATGAAAGTGCCGGGAAAAGCAAAATTCACAGTGTAAATGTTAATTATGAATTGTACCAAATTAGTAAAGACGATATTGAAGGATTTTCTGAACAACTCGGTGGAGGTATGTATTCATACCCATCGTTAAGAGACGATGTTAGAGACGCAATGATAGCCCGTGCATCAACCGGTGAAGCAGGATTTGAATTTCTTACTGAAATGGTGCCAGCCAATTATCCAAACGAAGTTGTTAACTTCTTTTTTTATTCCGATATCGATTTAAATATTAGGGAGCCATACGATATCTTGGTAAATGGGAAAGCCTTACTTACCCTTAAAGCGAACGAAAATGGCGGGCTGGAAATACTCCAAAACCCGGGCAAGGGTAACGCAACTTACTATTTGTACCGCCGCGATGGCAATGGCGATGGTATTGGTGCTTTTCGTTTAACGGTACCAACCGCTATGCTGAAAAAAGGAGAAAAGGCGCAAGTTAGCGTATATGGTCAGCACATGGGTACAAACGGTTGGTTTATGCTTTTTAAACTTCAGAATGCCATATCGTGGTTAAAAGGTGCGGGATTAAATGATGTTTCTTTTTCCATCAAACAATTTAACGATAAGCTTTTAATTGATGCTCCGGTTCATTTGGTGGGCGAAAAAGTTTCGGTAGTGGCAGATGGCAATAAAAGTAACGAGGCTGTATTTAAGAAACAAGGCGAAATGGCTAAAGCATCTGTAGTTGCAGAAGCTCCCAAAAAATCGTTAACAATTAATTACGGCGACAAAACGTATGACGTAAAATTTAAGAAAGGCAACGGTGAAATCAATGAAAATGTAGCTGCAGGTGAATTTTATTATAATTCAAACGCTCATTTTCATAACAGTTGGGTAGCTGATTTTACAAAACGTTATCGACCTGATTTCTACGCTGCATACGAGCCATTCTTCGAAAATAAATACGAGAAAGGTTTGATTTCGATTATGAATTCGAGTCATCAGGATATAGCCTGGGTAGACCGCCCGGAAGCGTGTATTATAATGCGCGATACCCTATTGTTAAGCCCCATTATTAAAGATGCTTTTGTCCGTAAAGACTACGGCTTCGATATTGAAGACGGTTTAATGTTGAGAGAATACCTGGAGCGTCATCCCGATGCACAAGAGAAATTAACCACATTACTGAATCGCAAGTTGCTTTCGGTAGGAGCCACTTACAACTGCCCTTACGAAGATATGTACGATGCCGAAGATTTGGTACGCCAACTTTATTTGGGTAAACTTTGGGTGAAGAAATATTTTGGTGGTTACGACTCAAAGGTATATTGGAATGTGGATGTGCCGGGTAAAACTATGCAGTTCCCACAAATTCTGAAAAAAGCCGGGGTAGATTATATGATTATCAGTAGACACGCTAAAAGCATGACCCACTGGGGGAGTCCCGACGGAAGCACGGTATTTACATATTCACCCGGCCATTATGGCGAAGATTTAATCCACCTTTCAAAAGATATTGACGAAAAAGTAAAATATGGCGCCGAGCAGGTAGTATGGTGGAGTCGTTATTTCAAAGATAGTGAAACGCAAACACCATTGTTGTCAAGTCAGGATATGTTGCCGGCTATCGATTATTCCAATTTTATTGAAACATGGAATGCTACAGAAGAGGTGTATAACGAGAAGGGTGAGAATATTGATGTTCATTTCCCAAACATGGAGTTAATGACCGTTGATGAATACATGCCATTGGCCGAGCAACATGCTATCAGTGTGGATACCATTTGGGGTGAACGCCCTAACGTTTGGGTATATATTCACGGCCCCGGACATCACGATGCTTTAACGGCCAGCCGAAAAGCCTCAAAACTACTCCCGGCAGCCGAAAAATTCTTAACAGTCGCTGATGTGTTAGATGAAGAAAGAATGCCTTATCCTTATGAGGAGTTGGACAAGGGATGGCAAGCTAAAATATTCCCCGATCACGGATGGGGGGGACACGATGGCGACATTACCGACAACCTGTTCAAAGAGCATTTAGTAAAATCGCAGGTAATTGGTGAAAAACTATTGGACGATGCTACAACGTTTATCGCACAGCGTGTAAAAACCAGCGAGAAAAAGGGCATTCCGGTGGTACTTTTCAATAGCCTTTCGTGGGAACGTACTGACCCGGTTACCGTTGAGCTTGATTTTCCTAAAGGTAAAGCAAAAGGATTGAAAGTAATTACAAACGATAATAAAGAGGTGCCGTTTCAGTTGGCAAAAGTTATTAAATACGACGACGGAAGTTTCAATCGTGCCAACATTGTATTTGTTGCTGAGAACATTCCATCTGTTGGTTACAAAACCTACTATGTACAGACCAAAACAAAGAGAAATACCATAGCTGATGATGTGGCTTTTAATCCGGTATATGAAAACGATTTTTACAAAGTAACATTTGCCGAGGGAGGTGTTGAGCAGATATATGATAAGGAACTGAGCCGCAACTTATTTACAACTAAAGCATTTAAAGTGGGTGAGATATTCACCTTGCAATCAGAGGGGAATGGTGCCGGCGAATTTGGCGATGTGCAACAACCCTTTATGAAAGATTTTGACCAGGTTAGTGTGCATGGTGCAAAATGGGAGTTGGAACAAACAGGCGATGTGTATACAACGTACAAACTGCAACAGGAAATTAAGCATGCTCGTGTTGAGCAGCGAGTTACTATTTACCACCAGCTAAAGCGCATCCAGTTCAACAATAAACTGATTAACTGGGATGGTACTTTATACCGCGAGTTCCGCACGGCATATCCGGTGGCTATCAAAAATTCAACCATCAAACACGAAGTGCCTTTTGGTACGGTAGAAGTGGGGAAAAACGAAATAACAACGGCAGGAGAGCGTTACACCGTTCTTTGTAAAGATGTTCATCCCAGAGCGATTATGGATTGGATTTCGGCCAATAACGAAGATGTTTGCGTTACCGTGAGTTCTTCGGTAGCAGCTGCCGACTGGATCAATCCAACTCAAACTACAGATGCCGACTTTTTACAACATGTTTTACTGGCCAGCCGTACGTCTTGTCATTGGGAAGGTAACGAATATTCTCAGGCCGGAAGTCATGACTATAGCCATGTACTCACTTCAACAAAAGAGGGAGATATTGCCGGTTCGCGCATTGCAAAACAGTTTAATGAACCCATTAAAGTGGTGGTAAATCCGGAGCAATCGGTAAAAGCTAATCTGGAAGAAAGCATTTCGTTTTTCAATATAGACAAAGAAAATGTAATTGTTTCTGCAATAAAAAAGGCAGAAGATGGCAAGGGGCTGGTAATGCGTTTATACGATGCTGAAGGGAAAGCTGCAGCGCCTCATTTGAATTCGTATTTCAAATTAAATAATCTTCGACACACCAACCTTATTGAGGAAAATCCTAAACAGGTTAACCAAATTAAAGTGAGTCCTTACAGTATTGAAACGTATATCTTAAATTCAAAACAGTAAGTTACAATTCCTGCATTACTCGAATGGTCTTTAATAAGCAATAAAATCGGTTACAGAAAATATGCGATCAACAAAACTTACTTTTTACCTTTTGTTAATTCTGCTTGTTTCATTGCTTTTTCCGGCATGCAACAGTAAACAGCCAGAAACAGACTATACTCAATATGTAAACAGCTTTATCGGTACCCAGCACGAGGGGCATTGTTTCCCCGGAGCAACAGCGCCAATGGGCATGGTACAACCCAGTCCAGAATCATATAATAATCATTATCCCGGATACGAAATGGATCATGTTACAGGATACCAGTATAACGATCCATGGATTTGGGGGTTTACTCAAACACATCTAAATGGAGTGGGTTGTCCTTCTATGAGCGATATATTGTTGCTGCCTTACTGTAACAACGAAATTGATCCATCGTTGCGCAGCAATTTTAAATCTACCTATGATAAAGAGAGCGAATATGCTACGCCTAGTTACTACAAGGTATACCTTAACAATCATCATGTAAATGTGGAATTAACGGCTACCGAGCGAGTGGCTTACCACCGATATACGTTCGATAATCCTGAATCGGCAAAGCTTTTAATAGACTTACAATATGGCGTTTCGTGGGATATTAGCACAATCTCAGAAAACATTATAGAGGCTTCACAGCAGTTTGAAGATGAATATACACTCACAGGGTATCGTAAGGCAAGAGAATGGACTCACCGCGAATTGTTTTATGTAATTAAGTTCAGCAAAAAAATTGCTAATAAAAAAGAACTTGAAACTCCGGAAAACAAAGAAGAAAATGCACCACGGTATTTGTTGGATTTCAATATGGATGGCAATGAAAAATTAGAAGTTCAGATTGGCGTTTCAACGGTAGGAATAAGCGAAGCAAAGGCGAACCTAGACGCTGAGATCGACGGCTGGAATACTTTTGATAATGTTCGTGAAGCGACTAACAAAAAGTGGAATGACATTCTGTGCAAGGTTGAGTTAAAAGGAGATGAAGAAAAAAAGATCGCGTTTTATACTTCCTTGTACCATCTTTATATTCAACCAAACAATATTGCCGATATTGATGGTCGTTATCGCAGCAGAGAAAATAATATTGAGCAGGCTACAGGAGGTGAGTTCTTCTCAACATTATCCATTTGGGATACCTATCGTGCAGCAAATCCAATGTACACTATTTTAAGTCCTGATTTGGTGAGTAAATTTCTTACATCGATGATGGACAGCTACCGCACCATGGAGCCTGACCCTAATAACCCAAGGGAGGCCAATAAATATCTTCCGCGTTGGCAATTGTGGGCAAAAGAAACACATACCATGGTGGGGAACCACGCTGTGCCAATTTTTGTTGATGCCTGGTTGAAAGGCATCAAAACTTCGGGCTATTCCGAAGAGCAGGTTTTTGAAGCCATCTGGAATTCTGTAAACAAACCACATTACCGAAACCACGTAGCGCTGGTAGATTCATTTGGATACATTCCATACGATGTTCAGCTTTCATCTTTGGATGACGGCCGGGAAACAGTAGCTCGTTTGTTGGAAAACATTTACGACGATTATTGCGCTGCCTTGTTGGCAAAAGAGTTGGGCAAGGAAGATGAATTCAATTTTCTTATGAATCGGGCAGGTTTTTATAAGAACGTACACCACACCGAAAGTGGATTCATGCGAGGTAAAAATGCTAAAGGTGAGTTTAAAACTGATGTGGATTTATCAGAAGTAGTTGGAGAATGGTTGCCAGAATCTGACTTTACCGAAGGCAATGCCTATCATTATCAATTTCATGTGCAGCATGATATTCCTGGTTTACTTGAATTAATGGGTGGCAAAGAAAGATTTGCTCAACATCTCGATTCAATGTTTTTTTCAAGCGAAAAGCCGGAAGTGAAAACATTGGTTTGGAATATTCATGGTACCATTGGTCAGTACTGGCACGGTAACGAGCCTTGTCATCATGTGCCATATTTGTACAAATACACCCATCAGCCCGAAAAAACCGATAAGTTAATACGCCAATTGGTTGATGAGTTTTATTACAACAAACCTGATGGATTAAAGGGTAATGATGATTGCGGACAGATGTCGGCGTGGTACATGTTTGCAACTCTTGGATTTTATCCTGTTAACCCTTGTGGTGGAGAGTACATTATTGGTGCTCCTCAGGTAAGTGAGGCAACCATTAATTTACCAAATGGTAAAATATTTACAGTTAAAGCCCACAACTTGAGCAAAGAAAATTATGTGGTAAAATCGGTTCAAATTAATGGTAAGGTTATAGATAGGAATTATTTAACACACAGCGAAATAATGAATGGAGGGGAATTGGTTTTTGAAATGAATCACATGAATCACCATCGAAAATAAAATTACAGACGAATGAAAAAGTATAGAGGACTACAATTAGGAGTTTTAGTTGTGCTGGTTTATACTTATGGTCTAAAAAAAACGGATACCATCGTATTAAATTATGTTGATACCCGGGTAGGTCCAGCAACCAGTATTGCCGATATAACGGTTACAGAAGAGGAGGAACCTATGGGATATGTATCACCCATTGTAGGAAACCCATCGGCGCTAACCCATTGGAAACCACAAACTGCTTTATGGACTGATCGTGTAATAACCGTTCCCGTTCCGTATTGTTACGATCGGGAAAAGATGCAAGGCTTTCGAGGAACCCGTTACCCCAATGGTTCGGTAACCGGAGACTGGGGAGCCATGTGCATAATGCCTCTTGTAGGAGAGGTGAAAATTAAAGCAAAGGAACGTGCCTCGGCTTTTAGCCATGATACAGAAATTGCAAAGCCGCATTATTATGCTGTTCAGTTAGACGATTATAACATAAAAACAGAATTTACAGCAGCTGTTAAAACTGCGTTTTTCCAGTTTCCTTTCCCCGAATCAGAGCAAGCTTCGTTACTGTTTGATGTGGATTATCTGTCGGGTATCTTCAGAGTTATTCCTGAAACAAAACCGGTATGAAAGAATACTTATTCCGGATCAGATCTCGCGAATGTGTTGCGACGGTTCGAGGTACTCCGAAATAGCTTATGCAATGAGTTATATGAATGCTGCAAATTCACTATATAGAAATGAATCTTAATTTACAATTAGAAATAATCATATGAAGAAAAAAGTAGTCACTTTTGGAGAGATAATGTTAAGGTTATCCACTCCTGGATATTTGAGATTTACTCAAACGAAAGAATTTACAGCTACCTATGGAGGTGGCGAGGCAAATGTTGCTGTTTCTTTGGCCAATTATGGTATACCTGTTGATTATGTGAGCCGTTTACCTGAAAACGATTTGGGGCGAGCTTGTAGAATGGATTTACAGAAATATGGAGTGAATACTGAGAACATAATTCACGGTGGCGACCGCCTTGGTATCTATTTTCTTGAAACCGGAGCAGTTAGCCGGGGTAGTAAGGTGGTTTACGATCGTGCTAATTCGTCTTTTTCAGAAATCAAACCGGGAATGGTTGATTGGGCAAATGTATTTCAAGAAGCAAGTTGGTTCCATTGGACCGGAATTACACCTGCAGTTTCACAGGGAGCAGCTGATGCTTGTCTGGAAGCTATCCAAAAAGCCAATGCAATGGGGCTAACAGTTTCGTGCGATTTGAACTATCGCAAAAATCTGTGGAAATATGGGAAGGCCTGTTATGAGGTAATGCCCGATTTAGTTTCAGGGACAGATGTGGTTTTGGGGAATGAAGAAGATGCTGCAATGGCATTAAACATACACCCGGAAGGTGTTGACGTAACAGCGGGTCATGTTGAGGGGAGAGCATATGAGTCGGTATCGAAACAAATTATGGAAAAATTTCCGAAGGTTAAAAAAGTAATTACTACGTTAAGAAGTTCAATCAATGCGAATCACAATAATTGGGCAGGTGTACTGTATAATGGAAAATCATTATATGAGTCGCACCAGTACCAAATTACGCACATTGTTGACCGTGTAGGTGGAGGCGACTCATTTATGGGCGGATTAATATATGGATTACTAAGCTATGAAGGAGACGATCAGAGAGCGCTGGAATTTGCGGTAGCGGCCAGCTGTTTGAAACATACTGTATTTGGTGATTTTAACCAGATTAGGATAGAGGAGGTGGAGAAGCTGATGGGAGGAGATGCTTCAGGTCGTGTCGCACGATAATTTTGAATATAGAACTTTAAACCAGAAACATTTGTAATGGCAAGATTCTCAAGAATAGAAGTAGCATTAAAAATGAAGGAAACAGGAATCATACCCGTTTTCTATCATAAAGATTTGGAAGTATGTAAAGCTATCGTAAAAGCCTGTTATAATGGAGGCATTCGATTGTTTGAATTCACAAACCGTGGCGATTTTGCGACCTTAACTTTCGCCGCCTTGAATCAGTGGATTATTGAAGAATGTCCTGAAATGATAATGGGTGTTGGTTCGATTATAGATGAAGCAACTGCTGCAATGTATATTGGTTTGGGGGCAAACTTTATCGTAGCTCCCTTGATTGATGAGGCAACAGCAAAAGTGTGCAATAAACGCAAAATTTCCTGGAGCCCTGGTTGTGGTTCGGTAACCGAAATAGGTCGTGCGCATGAATTGGGTGCAGAGGTTGTAAAAATATTTCCAGGTTCACAAGTAGGAGGTCCTAGTTTTGTAAAAGCGATAAAAGGCCCAATGCCCTATGCAAACATAATGCCTACGGGTGGAGTATTACCAAACAAGGATAATTTGAAACAGTGGTTCGAATCAGGGGTGACTTGCGTTGGGATGGGATCTCAACTATTTCCAAATGAGGTCCTTGCTGATAAAAACTATACGTATATTACTGAGAAATGTAGCGAATTATTGGCAATTATTAATCAGCTACGATAGTATAATTGTAGATCATAAATACAAAAATAATGAAACGGTCTCAGAATAGAATGGCATAAATCATTATGATAGATGAATTTGAAATTTAACAAAGAATTGGATGATTGTTCATTGCAGACCTTGATTTTTTATTTCAAAAGATTCATCAACGATATAGAATCATTTAAATCTAAAATGATGGCATTCCGGTTTTTCTTAAGTATTTTTGTTTTATTGAAAAACGGAAATGATACCGATGTGGCGTAGAAAAATAGATGATTTATTTTGTGTCATATTTGTACCATTAGCTTGTAAAGTATTCGTAGTCAGATGTGGTTATTTTTGAAGAAGTGAAATAAAAGACGATTAGTAAAATAATCAATAGATTAAAGCGCAGTAAGTTCCAACTTGCTGCGCTTTTTGTTTCTGCAAACTGCTCCCAAATCATTTTCTGATACGCTATCATTTCTATTCACAACTTTTTACATCATCTGATAAATCCATTTTGGGTATTCAGATATTCTGCATTTCAGTGTAGGGTAGAGCCATTAAATATTCGTCAATAATTCAAAACAGTTACACGAAAACTAAAATTAACGAATAAGATGAGTACAAATCGTAGAACATTTTTAAAAAATATTGGACTTGGAGCAGGAGTTGTTGCCAGTACACCACTAATGGCATCGGGTAGTGTTAGTGAAAAAGAACAGGTTAAATTTATCCGCAAATCGGCTGAGCGACTTCCTTCAATGAACTTTAACATGTGTGGTTATGCCGCACCAAAACTGGACAAAGTACGAATTGGTTTTGTAGGAATTGGCGACAGGGGTATTGGTGCAGTAGATCGTATGGGTTTTATTGATGGTGTTGAAGTTACTGCCCTTTGCGACACACGTCAGGCGGCCATTGATGGAGCCCAGGCTTCTTTGGCAAAATCCGGCCTGCCCAAAGCAAAAGAATTTACAGGAAGCGATACAGCATTTAAAGCACTGTGCGATAGCGGACTGGTTGACCTGGTTTACATTGCAACCCCATGGGAGTGGCACGTACCTGTTGCTTTGGCAGCAATGCGCGGTGGTAGCCATGCAGCTGTTGAAGTTTCAACTGCAAAAACCATGGACGAATGTTGGGAAATGGTTGAGGTTTCGGAACAAACCAAAAAACACTGTGTAATTCTTGAAAACTGTTGTTACGATTTCTTTGAACTGTTAACCTTGAATATGGCTCGCCAGGGTGTATTTGGCGACCTGGTGCATGGTGAAGGCGCTTACATTCATGATTTGGATTACTGGCACTTTAATAAACCACAAGACGATAAACCACGAGGCGATGGAGCCTACGATAAATTATGGCGTTTGCACGAAAACACACGTAAAGCAAACGTTTACCCAACCCATGGTTTAGGCCCGATTTGCCAGGCAATGGATATTAACCGGGGCGACCGTTTGGATTACCTTACTTCAATGATATCGGACGATTTTACATTAAAAAACCGCATAAAAGAATTAGCACCTGATCGTCCGGATTTACAGCAGTTTATAGGTGTTGAAATGCGTGGAAATATGGATATGCAAATGATTCGTACCGTTAAGGGGCGTACAATAATGATTCAGCATGATATTTCATCTCCGCGCCCATATTCACGTATTCATATGTTGAGCGGTACTAAATGTTTTGCTCAGAAATGGCCATTGCAACACATTGCATTCGGGCACGAAGTTGCCGATGAGGCAAAAATGAAAGAGTTGCAGGAAAAATATACGCCTGAGATTGTTAGTAGAATTGGTACTATGGCAAAACAAGTTGGAGGTCATGGAGGAATGGACTTCTTAATGGACTGGCGTTTAATCGACTGTTTACGAAACGGTTTACCAATGGATATGGATGTTTATGATGCCGCAACATGGTCGTGTATTACGCCATTAAGTGAATGGTCGATCGCAAATGGTTCGAAACCAATCGACGTTCCTGATTTTACCCGCGGTGCATGGAAAACCAATAAACCGATTGAATTAACATTGAAAGGTGGCGGCACAACAAAAGTGAAAAACCTGAACAATGCCAATTCCGAAGGTCAGCTAAACGTAAAATAAGCAGTCGGGAAAAAATAGCTGAACGGACAGAGTATTCTGCCTAAGAATTATAATTTTGAGCCATATAAATGGCCTGAAAGATTAGAACTTGTGCCTTAATCTCAAAAAAAAATAAAATTTGATGTAGGGGGTGCACAAGCGGGATACGTCTTATAAAAAGGAATCAATTTGAATTAATGTCTGGTACGAATAAAAATATCGAACACCTGCTCTCGAAATCCGTTTTTGGTGGATTGAGTGATGAGGAGAAATCGCAGCTCAATGGATGGATTTCAGATTCGGAAGAGAATGCCCGGGAATACGAGGCTTACCAGCAACTTTGGAAAAAATCGGAAGATTTGGTTGTTGGTGGCGCTATTGACGTTGAGGCTTCTTTGCTAAAAACAAAAGAGCGAATTTCATTTACCCAATCGAAGAAACGGTGGTTGGTGATTGCAAGGCAGGTAGCTGCTGTTTTATTGGTGTCAATTGCAATTTCCTCGCTGTATAAACATATTTCGTCGTCAGGGAAAGAGCATGTTGTGTACCAGGATATATCAACAGCTTTTGGCACACAAACACAGTTTGAACTGGCTGATGGAACCAAGGTTTGGTTAAACTCGGGAAGCCGCCTGCACTATCCAAACTCTTTCGATAATTTGGAAGAAAGACGTATTGAATTGGTTGGTGAAGCCTTTTTCGAGGTGACAAAAAATGCAGCGAAACCATTCATTGTGCAAACATCGGCGCTTGATGTTAAAGTGCTGGGAACGGCGTTTAATGTTTCGGCCTACGAGAATGCACCTGAGTTAACTGTTGCTCTCAAAGAAGGAAAAGTAAGTCTTCTTAAAGCAAATTCCGACGATGAGGATGCTTTGGTTTCGTTAACACCAAACGAAGTGGCTATTTACAATAACGAGAAACATAATATCGTAATTCAAAAAGAAAAGAGTTTGAATAAGTACAATGCCTGGAAAGATGGAAAGATTGTATTTTTTGAGGATGGAATTGAAACGGTAGTACAAAAACTGGAAAATTGGTACAATGTGGATATTGAACTTGCTGACGACGATTTGAATGTGTTGATATTTACAGCAACATTCATTAACGGATCGATCGATCAGGTGCTTGATTACCTCTGTATCTCATCGCCTATTGAATACTCCATAATTCCGGCATCGAAAGATCAGGACGGTACTTATTCGAAAAGAAAAATCATATTAAAGGAGCGCAATAAATAGAAGTAGTTTTTAAGTTTTAAGAAAAAAACACAGGGAGGATTGGAACTCTTCCCTGTGTAACTTACCTGAATTGCCCTCAGGTAATAAATTTGATTGAATCTAATTCACGTCAAAAATAATAAAAAATGCAGATTGACAGGTTTAACTGTCGATACCATTTTATTTTTAAGTGTATTAGATTATGAAACTGGTAATTTTTGTAGCAACATTACTAGCCCTCTCATTTATCTCAATAACGGCTAATTCGCAGGATTCGCGCATTAGCCTAAATCTGGTTGATGTAAGCATTAAAGAAGTTTTGCTGGAAATTGAAAATCAAAATCAATATTATTTTCTATACAACAACAATTTAATGGATGTTGAACGAAAAGTTGATTTGAATATCCAAAACAAGAGCATAATTGAAGTTGTAGAACTTCTTTTCGAGGGGCAGAATGTGGATTTTACGATAAAAGACCGGCTCGTAATTCTGTTTCCTGTTGATGTGGATGAAATCGATAGCGATAAAATTATTGTTGAAGGGAAAGTCGTTGACAAGTCGGGGCAAGCACTACCGGGAGTTACAGTAATCGTTCGCGGAACAATATTGGGTGCCGTAACAGATGCTGAAGGAAATTTTAGTCTTAACGTAATTAAAACACCGGCAATTCTCGAATTCTCGTTTGTTGGTATGGAAAGCCAGACGGTGACTTATACCGAAAAGCAATTTTTAATTGTAACCATGAACCAGTTGAGCCGCAATATCGATGAGGTAATTGTGGTGGCCTATGGCACGCAGTCGGCATCTTCGCTTACCGGTTCTGTTCAGGCATTTAACCAGCGACAGTTGGCGAATGTAACCAGTCCACATTTGCTGAATCAGTTGCAGGGTGAAGCAACAGGAGTCCTGGTTTCCAGTTCGTCAGGAACACCCGGCGAAAAACCAAGCCTGCGCATTCGCGGCGAAGGATCAATCAACTACACAAACGAACCACTTTGGGTGGTTGATGGTGTTATTTTTGGAACTACTTCGCCCGATATAAATCCTAATGATATTGAGTCGGTTTCGGTACTTAAAGATGCTGCAGCAGCGGCCTTGTACGGTTCGCGGGCTTCAAACGGTGTCATCATGGTTCGGACCAAAACCGGAAAAATTAACTCATCAAGTTTTAACTTAAAAACCAGTACCGGAATTACGCAGGTGAATCACGGTAATTTAACCCTGATGAACGGGCAGGAGTTGTACGATTATGTGATGTCGATGGATGGCGATAAGTTACCGGGGCAGTTTCCTCCGGCCAATTCTGAAAATGTAATAAATGGTGTCGATTGGCAGGATATTGCCTTTCAAAACGGCATTGTTCACGATTATAATTTATCGTACAGCGGCGGAAATGAAAAAACAATGTTGTACACCAGCTTGGGCTACTTTAACGAAGATGGAGCTGCGCGCGGGCACCAATGGGAAAAGTTCTCGGGCCGCGTAAACCTCGACTATAAAGCTTCTGATAAATTAAAATTGATACTGAAAGTGGAAGGGATCTTCCAGAATAATTTCAACAACGAAAACGATTTGGTGTTTGGCTCGTATGTGCTGCTTCCGTGGGATAATCCTTACTTCAGCGACGGCACAATAAAAGTTGGCCGGACAGAAGCGGATGGCGTGAAGTGGTATAGCCGAAATCAGGGGAATCCCTTGTACGAAATGCAATACAACTACATTAAAAGCCGAAGCACCCAGTACATGAACGACGTAGGAGTGGAATACAAACTCACCGACTGGCTTACCTTTGTTTCGAACAACCGGATTAAAACAAGAACATCGCGATTTGAACAGCTCTCTGATTCGCGTACACCGGATGGAGAAGCTGATTCCGGAATTTTATACAACGCTTATGGATATACGCGTGATTTGTCGACCAGTAATGTGTTGCGTTTTAACAGAGAATATACCGATCATTCGGTATTTGGAATTGTAGCTTACGAGTATACGCAGTCGTACATTGATGGAATGAACGGCGAAGGGAAAGGTATTTACCCCTCGCTTGAAATTTTGAACGGAGCTTCAGAGTCAAAATCCATTGGAGGAAGTAAATCAAAATCGGCCTTTTTATCCATTTTGTCGAATGTGCAATACGTGTACAAAAACAAGTATATGATGCAGCTTTCTTACCGCCGCGACGGATCGTCGAGATTTGGTGCCAACCAACGATTCGGAGATTTTTATTCGGTGGGTACGTCGTGGATTGTCACAAAAGAGGATTTTATGCAGTCGCTGGGTTTCGTAAATAATTTAAAGCTGCGCCTTAGTTATGGTTCGGTAGGAAATGCCAATATTGCCGATTACGTAGCGCTGGGACTTTATAACATGACCGTGCAATACAATGGCGAACCCGGAGGATTTCCGCGCAGGTTACCTAATCCCGATCTTACCTGGGAGTCGAACAAAAACTTCAATTTCGGAATTGACACGCGATTGTTCGACCGGGTAAACATAACAGTTGATGCCTATGATAAAAGGACTGATAACCTGCTGCAGGATGTTCCGTTACCATTGGTAACCGGCTTTTACTGGTATACCGACAATGTGGGCTCAATACAAAACCGCGGACTGGAATTCAGCCTGGAAACCGAAATTGTAAAGTCATCTCCATTTTTATGGAATACCAGCCTGAATATGAGTTTTAACAAAAACAAGGTGCTGAAATTAAACGATGGGAAAGACATTTCGAAGGGCACCAAAATTATTCGCGAAGGCTGGGATATCAACACCTGGTACATGCGTAAATGGGCAGGTGTAAACCCATCGGATGGTAATCCGTTATGGGAAAAAGTAACCACAGCTGAAGACGGCACGAAAATCATTGAAAAAACATCGAAATACAGCGAGGCAACGTTGCAAAACATGGATAGCTCGTCGCCCAAATTTTTTGGAGGTTTTATGAATACCTTCGTCTACAAACAGTTTAAGCTTGATGCCAACTTTAACTTTGTTTATGGCAATAAAATCTATCATTTGTTGCGCGAGTCGCTAGATAACGACGGTGCTTACCCCACCTATAACGCAATAAAATTACCCGACGGTTGGAGCCGCTGGGAAAAACCGGGCGATATTGCCACACATCCGCGGCCGGTGTTGCTGGGCAATAAACTGTCGAACAAACCATCGTCGCGTTATTTAGAGGACGGTAGTTACCTGCGCCTGAATTACCTGAGTTTATCTTATTCAATACCTGTAAAGTGGGTTCATAAAGTAGGGTTAAACCGTGCCGAACTTAAACTTGCCGGCGAAAATCTGTGGACATTAACCAACTTTTCAGGAATGGATCCTGAAGTGGGAATTCAAGGATATGGCGGAACGCTGTATCCGGTTACGCGCAAGTATATATTTGGAGTAGAAGTAAACTTTTAAATCAGCAAATGGAATTCACGATGATAAGGAGATTGTTTTTATACCTGCTAATTTTATTTGGTACTTTCGGCTGTAACTTAAATTACCAGCCTTACGAAGGGATTCCAGAGTCGGAACTGAAAGAAGACATTATTGGTTTAAATGGCGCCACAGTTGGGAATTACAACTATTTGAAGGATAGTTATTACCAGCGTAATTTCCACTTTTTTGGCGAATATGGCGGCGATAATGTTTCGTTGAGCGGAACAACCAGCGACGATTTATTTTATTGCTATAACTACCAGCATTTTCCGGCTATGTATACCACCTCTCACTTCTGGGAAAAAGCGTACCAGTTAATGGTGGGTTGTAACAAAGTGATTTTGTCAGTTGAAGATGATTCTTCAGCCGAACTAAAACAACTAAAAGGCGAAAATCTGTTTTTACGGGCACAAACGCTGTTTCACTTGGTAAATACGTTTGGTAGGCCTTATTACCAAAGTCCGGAGACGAATCTGGGTGTTCCAATAAAATTAGACGACCAGGTTATAAATGTGCCGAATCGTGGAACCGTAAAAGAAGTTTACGACCAGATAATTACCGATTTGTTGCAGGCCGAAGCGCTGATGGGAAGCGAGCGGTCGAATATTTATGCGTCGAAAGAAGTGGCGCAGGCCATGCTTTCGCGCGTGTATCTGTACATGTCGGGTACACCCGAAAATCCAAATGTAAGCTATGCGCAAAAAGCAAAAGAATATGCCAGTAAAGTCATCGAATCCGACCGATACCGGCTTTTGGGAACCGAAGATTTTAAAACGTATTTCCGAAAATTACCCGAGCAAAATACCGAAACAATATTTGCGGTAAAACACAATGTTGATGTCGACGATCGTGGGTGGGAATCAATCGGTTCCATGTATAATCACATCGCCAGTCAGGGCTGGGGCGAAATGTATGCATCTGAACCTTACCGCGATTTGCTTGACGAGAATCCAGAAGATGCACGCCATGCTTTTATCGAACCGCAATACGAAAGCGACGGTGTTACTTTAAAAGAACGAAATGGCTACCCGATATACTACATCAACAAGTTTTCGATGCAGGAAGAACGGCCCACTTTAAGTTCGCCGGTGTACCTGCGTTTAGCCGAAATGTATTTAAACCGCGCCGAGGCCAATGCCAAACTGGGCCTAAACGGCGAGGCCATTAACGATGTGAATTTAATTCGTGAACGTGCCGGTTTAAGTGGTGATGCGCTTTATTCTCCAAACGATTTAAAAGGCCGGGAAAGTGTGTTCGCAGTGGTGCTTGAAGAGCGCCGACTGGAACTGGCTTTTGAAGCACAACGAAAATGGGATATTTTCCGGAATGGTTTGACTTTGGATCGCAACTACCCCGGAACCCACGAGCAGGGTGACGCCTTGTTGTTTGTGCCTCCCGATCATCCACGAGTTGTGTTTTACATCCCCGAATCGCAAATTCTTGTGCAGGATAATTTAGTTCAAAATCCGTAGGACCAAAATGGTCATTGTCAATCAATTTATATGCAAAATAAAGCTATCATCGTAAAAACAATTTTCGTATTCGCTGTAAGTGTTTTAATGCTGGCGTGTAATACGCAGCCTCCCAACACAATTGATGCGAAAATCAGTTATCCGGCCGATGGAACTGTTTTTCCACCCGAATTTCCGTCTCCAACATGTTTTTGGGAAACTACTGACAACACAAATCCGTTGTGGAAGATAAGTGTGCTGGATGCTGAAAATCAAGTTCTGCACGAATCAAAAGTTAGCAGCGAAATGCGCTGGTCGCCGTCAGCTAAAGTTTGGGAAGCGCTTAAACAACAAGCAAAACAGCAGTCATTATCACTTGTTTTGGCAGCTATCGACGATAAACAAAAAGCATTTCCGGTAGATACGGTTTCCTTTCAGTTTTCTAAAGATTCGGTTGGGGCACCCATTTTTTACCGCTCGGTGCCGCTGCCTTTTAAGTTTGCCCGCGAAAATTTAACCGAAGTGCGTTGGCAACTGGGCAATATCGGTTCTTCCGACGCTCCGGCTACTGTTTTAAGCGATATTCCGGTTTGTGGTAACTGCCATTCGGTTTCGGCCGATGGAGGAACTTTGGCCATGGATGTGGATGCCCGCGACGAAAAAGGAGCGTATGCAATTGTTGAGGTGGGCGAAGAAACCGTTATGTCGGAAAAGGAGATCATGAACTGGAGCAATTTTGTAAACGGTGAGTTTACTTACGGTCTGCTTTCGCAAATATCGCCCGACAGCCGATATGTGGTTAGTACACTTAAAGACTCGGAGATTTTTGTCGACCGTAACGACCTTGAATATTCGCAGTTGTTTTTTCCGTTTAAAGGTATTTTGAGTGTTTACGATCGGGTAGAAGAAAAATACTTCGAGTTGGAAGGAGCCAACGATACCAATTACGTACACAGCAATCCCAGCTGGGGGCCAAATGGCGAGTACATTTACTTTACGCGCTCGCGTGCTGCTCACCTGGAAGAAAGTGGAATTTTCAGAGGTTCGCAAGCCGTCGATTACAAAGCGTACAACAAATTTTTGAATGCTTTTTTAGAACGCGAAAAACTTTTTAAGTTCGATATTTACCGCATTCCTTTTAACAATGGCAAAGGCGGAAAAGCCGAGCCCGTTCCGGGAGCTTCAAACAATGGTATGAGCAATTATTTTCCACGTTTTACTCCCGATGGTAAATTCATGATCTTTTGTAAAGCCGAAAGTTTTATGTTGCTAATGCCCGACAGCAAACTGTATATTCAGCCGGTTGAAGGAGGCGAAACACGTTTAATGAATTGTAATTCGGAGAACATGAACTCGTGGCACTCGATTTCGCCAAATAGCCGCTGGATGGTGTTTTCATCAAAAAAATACGGGCCATACACGCAGTTGTTGCTCACGCATATTGACGAGGATGGAAATGACTCGCCACCGGTTTATCTCGAGTATTTTGCTTCAGGAAACCGGGCTGCCAATATTCCTGAATTTATTAATATGTCGCCCGAAGCAAAATTTGAAATCGTTCCTAAATTTTTGGAAGACGATGCTTTTGCATTGCGTATGGGTGAAATCAAATCAAAGGAAAATCAGTACGGGGAAGCGCTGGAATATTTTAATAAAGCGCTTGAATTTAATCCCAAAAACGCGGATGCACATCATGGCAAAGCACATGCGCTGATGATGCTGAAACAGCCAACTGAAGCAATAAAGCATTTTAATAAGGCAGTAGAGCTAAATCCCGGGAAAGCGGAATATTTGCTAAGCCGTGGAAATGCCAATCTTACGTTAAAAAACGAGGATAAAGCTTTAGATGATTTTAACCGCGCCATTGCCATCGACGAGTTTAATTTTATGGCTTACAGCAACCGCGGAATGTTGTGGCGCCAAAAGCGAAATCTGGAAAAAGCACTGGCCGATTTTAACCGCTCAATCGAGCTGAATCCCGAAAGTAATGTTACGTATATCAACCGTGGCGTTATTCATGCTATTACCAAAAAATACGACGAGGCACTTGTCGATTTTGAGGCTTCGATTCGATTAAATCCGTCCGATTTGTCGGCTTATTTTGGTAAAGCTAAAGTGTATCAGGAAATACAGGAAAATAACAAGGCGCTGGAGGTGTATTCGCAGGCCGTTTCGCAGGCGACGAATAACCCCGAAACTTATTTTAACCGTGCAATGTTTTTTATGCAAACCAACGATAAAACATCGGCAAGGAACGACTTGCAAATTGCAGCCGGAATGAATTACCAACCGGCACTAAAAATGTTAAGCGAGATGCGCTGAAACGGGCATCATTAGCAGTGTTCAAGAGTTTTGTTAAATAGGAAAACAAATGTGATTAACCAGTGAATTTAGGCTTTAATGGCTATATTTGAGCCGAGAGAAAACAGGAATGCCGGAAAGCGAAATCCAAAATAATAGCTTCGTATTAGCTGAACTTGCCAGGGGGCAGGAAAGAGCGTTCGACTTTATTTTCAGAAAATACTACAAAGCACTGTGTGCCCAGGCAACGGTGTATGTAAAAGATATTGATGAAGCTCAGGGCATTGTTCAGGAATCGTTTATTAAACTTTGGGGAAAACGCGAAGAGGCAGAGTCGATAAAAAACCTGCCCAGCTACCTCACTTCGATGGTGCGTAACCAGTGTATCGACCATATGCGAAAGGTGAATGTGTTGAATAAAACGCATCAGCAGGGAGCCGCAAACGACGAGGTTGAAAACACCACCGAAAACCTGGTTTTGGCACACGAGTTCGAGGAAAAACTGGTTGTAGTATTATCGAATTTACCCGAACGCTGCCGCATTGCTTTTGAATACAGTCGCTTTGAGAACCTCACCTATCCCGAGATTGCTGAAAAAATGGGAATCTCGGTAAAAGCTGTTGAAGCACTGATTAGCCGTGCCTTAAAAACACTACGCGCCGAACTAAAAGAATATCTTCCACTTCTGGCTCTGCTCTTCAAAATATCACAATTTTAATTTCTCAAAGTAGGGTACACGCGTCTCACTTTCGTCAATAAGCAAATGGCAGACGAACTGCATCATTCAGTAAATTAATAGTGAGATTGAATTGAAAAAGAGTAGAATAAATAGTACAACCGTTAACGTAAGGTTTATTCATTTATTTAAACACTTAACGCTTGAAGAGCTGGCTGGCTTGAGTAAGGATTTACAGTTGGTTGAGCTGAATGTTGGCGAAACGCTTTACCGCCCCGGACAAAAATTGAAAGGGATTTATTTTATTGAGCGCGGGGTATTAAAACAGTTCAAAATCGGATCGAAAAATAAGGAGCAGATTTATCAGATACTTTGTTATAACGATATGGTGGGTTTCGATTCGGCATTAAACCAGATACCTGCCACCGAGTTTACAACCTGCATGGAAAAGGCCCGGTTGATTTTTGTTCCCATTCAAATTGTAAACAAACTATTTGCCGAAAATGTACAGGTTCGGATGATGCTTTTACAACAAAGCTGCCGGGAGTTGGGAGCCGCACAAAATACCATTCTTAGTTTTTCGCAGAAAACGAACAGGCAGCGGATTATTGACCTGTTACTGGATTTGCGCGAACGGTTTAACCTGGACCAGGACAATATGATAAACGTTTCGATAAAACGAATGGAAATTGCCGGACATATTGGAGCTAACGAAGAAAATACAATACGAATATTATCCGATTTACGAAAAAAACGACTTATACAAACTAAAGGCAGAAAAATAGGCATACTGGAATTAAACCGTTACGGAGAAGCTTATTCCTGATCCGATTTATTCAACTTCCGCGCTTCAACTTTCTTAGGTTGAGGCTTATACAAAACATAGCATAATCGACTTTGGGTTGATGTCAATTTGCTGTGGATTTGCGCAATTATAAGAATTAAGCAATAGTACTTGCCGTAAATTAGACAAAAATTCATCTTTCTTTCATTTTTATCAATTTTTGGCATAGGGTGTCCTGCATTGAGGCTCGTCAGTTTATAAATAATTGGCGGGAGCTTATTCTTGAGCCACGCCGAGAGGATACAAGAATTAATAATTAGTTGAGAGAATTATTTATGTCAAATTAATCTACAAAAATCAAAAAAATGAAAAGAAGTAATTATGAAAAAATGCTGCATAACGGTGCTACCAAACTCTCCGTTTTTATGCTTGCATTGGCGGCAGTTTTCTTTACTGCAAGTTGCGACGACGAGGAAGTTGGTACCCTGCCAACCACTGTAACCGGCGAGGTTACTGAAATTGCTGACATTAACGCAGTGGTTAGCGGAAGTCTTACCGACAACGGTGGATCGGATGTACTTGCATTGGGAATTTGCTGGACTGATGAAGACCGTGAACCAACAACAATGGATAATTTTGTTCCTGTTGGAAAATTCACCCAGAATGGAATACCGGAAGAATACTGGAACTATTCGATTACGCTGGGTGGTTTAACCGCAAAATCGGACTACAAAGTGCGCGCTTACGCTGCCAACGAAGCCGGTACTTCGTATGGCGAAACAATCGCATTTACAACCAAAGCTGGAAAAACCTTCCATCCGCTTACTGCAGGCATGTTAGAGACTTTTACACAGGAAATCTGGGAAGGCCCGAAAGAAAATCTTGTTGATGGTGATCCTTCAACTTTCTGGCATTCGGCATGGTCTGATGAGGAAACTGCAATCGTACAACCACTTCCTCACTACATTCAAATCACTTTCCCTGAAGCCAAATATATTGGTGGATTCCAGTTCTGGACCCGTTCACCTTCTGCAAGAGGTATCGACCCGGCTCAGTTCGATGTTCAGACCAGCTCAGATGGTACAAACTATACTACCGTGTGGACTTCAGATCGTTTTGATGCAAAAGTACGCCCCGACTATAACGAGTTGTCGCTGGACAAAAACTACTCTTCAAAATATTTCCGCATCCGGATTTTGGATACCCGTACCACCGGTCAGTCATTTACCACAATGGGCGAGTTGAAAGTATTCGATGATGGTTTGCTTGATTACTAAGGCAGAGCAATTACGGATAAAAAGTCATTCTAAAGTTACAGAACAAAGACAAAAATTATGAGATATATACAAAATTTCGGTTCTGATCGAAAAAACAATAAAAACACTTTCCTTTCGGGCATAAACAAGGCAATCGGCCTGGTTATGTTTATGTTCTTGTTTGCAATAGTTGCAAATGCACAATCAACCACAATTTCCGGTACCGTAACGGATAGCAAAACCAACGAATCGTTACCGGGTGTTAGTATTATTATTAAAGGCACCACAATGGGTATTACCAGCGATTTTGATGGTAATTATTCGCTTGAAGTGCCCGATGCCAATGCAACTTTGGTGTTTTCGTTTGTAGGTTACGAAAAACAGGAGATTGCAACAGAAGGCAAAACTACAATTGATGTTTCGTTGGTAAGCTCAACTACCGACCTCGACGAAGTAATGGTTGTGGCATACGGAACTACCAAAAAATCGAATTTAACAGGTTCGGCAGTTGCCATCGACGCTGAAGAACTAAAAGATGTTTTTGCTCCAAACGTAGCAGCAATGTTACAAGGTAAAGTGGCAGGTATGCACACCAGCGCCAGCAGTGGTAAACCGGGTGCAGGAACACAAATTACTATTCGTGGTAAAGGTTCGTTGTCGGGTACTACCAAACCACTTTGGGTTGTTGATGGTATTATTATGGGTAACGACGATCCGGGTTTTAGCCCAGACGACATTGAAAGTATTACCGTTTTAAAAGATGCATCGGCAACCTCGTTATATGGTTCGCTGGCTGCAAACGGTGTTATTCTGTTGCAAACCAAAAGAGCTGAAAAAGGTATGTCGGTTGTTAATGTTAACGCATCATACGGTGCTACTACATTTAATACCGGAAACTTTTCGTTAATGAACTCTCAGGAGTTATACGACTACCAAAAAACCTGGAATCCGAACATTACTGAAGATGTATTGAATACCGATACCGACTGGATGGATATTGGTACACAAACCGGACAAGCACAGGAATACAATGTAAACTACTCGGGTGGAAACGATGTTATTCTGGCTTATTTGTCGGGTACGTACTACAACGAAACAGGTGCATTGAAAGGCTACGAATATGAGCGTTTTTCTGGTATTGCCAATCTTGAAATCAATGCTTCAAAACGACTGGTGATCAAAGCAAATCTTTCAGGTAACTATACCAATACATTCAACCAGGAGCACTCAACTTATAACATGTTTACTTACATGCCATGGGATGAGCCTTATTTACCTGACGGATCAGTTTTGGATCCACGAGTTGACAGTGGCAAAAAATACTTGCTTGACAATGGTAAAGTATGGTATGGCCGCGATGAAAACAACTATTTGTATGACCTTCAATACAATTACGGCAAATCGCGCGGTAACAATTTCCGCATCAATGTTGGCGTTGATTACAAAATTAACGAGTGGCTTACATTCTCGTCGATGAACAACGTTGCCTTAGGTTACGGACAAAACGAATCGTACACCGATCCACGTTCAATTGGAGGCCAGGCCGACCGTGGAAGATTATATGAAGCATATAGCTTTAGCAGAACACGTTTCACCAACCAGATGCTTCGTTTTAAGAAAACATTCGACAAGCATAACCTTAATGCCTTTGTGGCATGGGAATACAGCGATTATTATTCAGATGGTGCCAATGCAACAGGTAAAGGTGTTGCGGCTGGTTTAACTGTGCTTAATGCAACTGCCGAAGCTGTTAGTGTAGGTGGTTCGAAATGGGAAAGTGCCAAACAAAGTATGTTGGTAAACTTGCAGTATGCTTACGATAACAAATACCTGGCAACTGCATCTTTCAACCGTCAGGGTTCAAGTAGTTTCGGCCCGAACAATCAATACGGTAATTTCTGGTCGGCAAGTTTAGGTTGGAACCTTCACCACGAAGATTTCATGAGCAACGTAAAATGGGTTGATGTATTGAAATGGTCAGCCAGTATGGGACAGGTTGGTAACGCTCCGGGCGGATTCCAGTACCTTGGTTACTATGCATTTGTTGCTCAATACAACGGAAACAGTGCAGCAACTCCATACCAAAAAGGTAACCCTGATATTAGCTGGGAGAAAGTTACCAGCTACAACACTGCTATTAACACACGTTTATTTAACCGCGTTGGTTTAAACCTCGATGTGTATTATAAAAACAGCGACAACCTGTTAACTTATGTACCACTTCCGGCATTGTCGGGTTACAATGGTGTTTGGATGAACGTTGGTCGTGTTACCAACAAAGGTTACGAATTATCGGTAACTCCTGAGATCGTAAAAACGTCGAAATTTAACTGGGACATGACCATCAACTTTGCCTATAACAAAAACCGGGTAGAGGAATTGTTTGAAGATAAAGCTTACACATCAGGTAACGTGCGTATTGAGCAAGGTTACGACATGGATTCGTACTACCAGCGTATTTGGTACGGTGCAAATCCATCGAACGGTGAGCCTTTGTGGGAGCAGATTGTAGTAAACGAAGATGGTACTGAATCCGTTGAGTTGACATCGAACTATGCCGATGCAACTTTACAGTATACCGGCTCGAAAGCTACACCAACATACACCGGTGGAGTTTTGAACACCTTTACTTACGATAACTTTACTTTAACTGCAAACATCAGTTTTGTTGAAGACATTTATAAATACAACGGTAACCGCGAGTTATTTGACAGCGACGGTTCGTATGCATCGTTTAACAACATGAATCTGGCTGATGGCTGGAGTCGTTGGGAAAAACCGGGCGATATTGCTACGCATCCGGCACCATTTAACGGTGGTGTTAATGCGAACAAAAACTCATCGCGTTACCTGGAAGATGCCAGTTACATTCGTTTGCGCAACGTAACCCTGTCGTACCGTTTGCCAAAAGTAGCTACTGAGGCTATCAAGGTTAAAAACGCTTCGGTTTATATCAGTGGCGACAACCTGGTAACTATTTCCGATTGGTCGGGAATGGATCCTGAAACAGGAGCGCTTTACCCACTGTCGAAAAAGATATTGGCAGGTATTAAAATCGACTTTTAAGCAAAAACAGTATTCATGAATAACAGTATTAAGATGAAAAAAATATATTCTTTTATAGCCATTCTTGTTGCGCTCTCTTTCGCAGCCTGCGATATTACACGAGACCCGTTTCAGGATTTATCAGACGAAATGGTGTTTGCCGACGAATTAGGAATTGAGGCAGCAGCATTAGGAACCTATGCCTTATTAAAAACCAATGAATTTATGCGCCCTTACCATTTTCATGGTGAATTTGGTGGCGATAACATTGCACTTAGCGGATCAACTACCGACCATTTGTACTACATGTACAACTATCAGCATACACCAACAAACTATCACTTGAATAGCTTGTGGTCAACCTGTTACAAAGGTATTGTTAACGCCAATAAAGTAATTGATAAAGCGCAGGAAGGAACCGACCGTATGAACCACGTAATTGGCGAAATGTATTACCTGCGTGCTTTCTTCTACTTCAACCTGGTAAATATTTGGGGCCGTCCTTACAATCAGGATCCTGCCAACAACTTAGGTGTGCCTATCGTTTTAGATGCAGAACCTGATGTAGACAACATGCCTCCGCGTGCCACTGTACAAGAGGTATACGATCTGATCATCGAAGACCTGACAACAGCAGCCGAGCTGATGAGCAACTTTAAACGTGTAGATTCTGAGTACAATATTTATGCTTCGGAACAAGCTGCAAAAGCATTGTTGTCGAGAGTGTATCTGTATATGGAAGACAATGCAAAAGCATCAAGTTTTGCTACCGAAGTTATTGAATCAAACAATTTCGCGTTGTTGCAGGGATCGGATTACGAAACTTTCCCAACGATGGTTCCTGAAGATAACTCGGAAGTTATTTTCGCTTGCCGCGCATTAAAAGACGAAGACGACTACGGTTGGTATGCGTTTGGTGGAATGTATGCAACAATCGACGGAGTTGGTTGGGGCGAAATGTACGCTTCAGAACCTTACCGCGACTTGCTTGATGAAAATCCGAGCGACAGAAGACACAAATTTATCGATCCGCAGTACATCGATGGCGATACTTACGAAATCACTTATTCATACGACAAATCTTCTCCTGCTGGTTCGAGAATGTTTAAAATGTACGATGTTACAAACAACGGCGACAGCTGGGAGTACGAGTACAACGGAACGCAAACTGTGATGACCGAAGACGTTGATGGCGTAACAAAATATTACATCACCCAAGGCGAATTCATTAGCGGAAAAACCTATGTGCGTTTGGATAAAAAAATGCCGGTACGCCAGGGATATCCTAAGTTCTTCGTAATTAAATGTTCGAACCAGGAAGGTCAGCCACAATTGTTCTCGCCAATTATTTCGCGCTTAGCCGAAATGTACCTGAACCGTGCAGAAGCCCGCGCAAAAACAGGCGATACCGATGGTGCTCTTGAAGATGTTAACCTGATCAGGGAAAGAGCAAATATTCCTACTTACGATGACGTTCCTGAAGGAAAAACAATTCTTGATGTTGTTCTTGAAGAGCGTCGTTTAGAGTTGGCTTTCGAAGCTCACCGTCGTTACGATATTTTCAGAAATGGTTTAACATTGGATAGAAAATATCCCGGAACTCACGACAGGGGAGCAAACCCACTGTTAACAGTGCCTGCAAGCAGCCCACGTGTAGTGGATTATATTCCTGAGCCACAGATTTTGGCACAACCGAATTTAATTCAAAATCCGTAATCAATTATATAGATAATAAATCAGGCTTTTGTGGTGTATATTTACATCAGCGAAAGCCTGATTTTTTTAACAGCAAACAGATGAGACAGATGAGACAAAAATTTAGACTGAATTTGTTATTTGTATTATTGGTTTTTCCACTTTCGGTTATTTCATGCCAAAAAGATGAGGTACAAGTAGAGGAAATTCCAACGATGTCTTACCAAATTCCGTGCGAAGGAAACAGTTGGTTTGTTACCAATGTTGGTGGAAACCAGTTAAAAACTGACGATTTTAAAAATTTCAACTGGAGTTCAAAATCTTCAATTCTGCGTACCTGGTTTCGGGTGGAGTCAGCAGGCAGCATCCATATTGGTGTAAAGGGAAAAGTAAGTAGCGGTAGCTCTACACTAAAGGCTACTTTTTTGAATGAAACAAGAGAGCTTGTTTTTGATAACACCACTAACCGGATGGAATTTGTTGGAACATTCACCGTATCAGAGCCGGGCTATTATTACCTCGATTTACAGGGAGAAGATAAAACTGCCGATCAGTTTGCAACAATTGAATCGGTTTCGCTTGGTGGCGATGCTTGCAAGTCAGGCGTGCATTATTCAAACGAAGATTATTTTTACTGGGGACGCCGCGGACCGTCGGTGCATTTAGGTTACATAGTGCCTGCTGAGGCATCGGATGTAGTTTGGTTTTACAACGAGATCACTGTTCCTGTAGGTAACGATGTAATTGGCTCGTATTACATGGCAAATGGTTTTGGACAAGGCTACTTCGGAATGCAGGTAAATTCTGTCTCTGAACGCAGAGTACTGTTTTCGGTTTGGAGCCCTTATTCTACCGATGATCCAAGTACAATTCCTGAAGATCAGCGCGTACAACTGCTTGCCAAAGGGTCAAATACAACCACCAACGATTTTGGAAATGAAGGTTCGGGTGGACAAAGTTACATGCAGGTGAACTGGAAAGCCGGAACTACTTACCGTTTTTTACTGAAAGGTGAACCAGGCGGAGATAATAAAACTGATTATTCGGCGTGGTTTTATGATACCGAGCAGGAAGAGTGGCTTTTTGTTGCTAGCTGGCGACGTCCGAAAACAAGTACCTATTTAACCAGTATGTATTCGTTCTTAGAAAACTTCGATACCAAAACCGGACCGATTGAACGTATGGCTTACTACAATAACCAGTGGGTTTACGATACAAACGGTACATGGCACGAAGTTACCAAAGCAAAGTTTACTGCTGATGCTACAGCACGCGATGAAGCACGCCTGGACTATGCCGGAGGTTACATTAGCGGCGACAATGGTTTTTATTTAAAAAACTGCGGATTTTTCAATGAAACTTCTGTGGTTGATACCAACCACGAGCGCCCGGTTTTGGGAGTGGCTCCAACAATCGACTTTAGCACTTTGCCACAGGAATAATTCAATTGGAATATTTCGGGAGTTAGCCCGGAAGTTTAAAACGAAGAAATCACCAAAAGACAATTTATTTCAATTGTCTTCTGGTGATTTTTTTATGCTTAATTAGCAGTTAAACTGCTTACTACCTTTTTCATTTCTTCAAATTGTTGCTCAATGCTTTGCAACAATTTGTATTGGGCATGTGTACGCACAAGGTTATGTTTCGGACTTTTTATTTTGTAATAATTATCGCCGTCAATGTAATCCATTAAAAAGCGCAGTACCTGCTCGTAGGTGATGTATTTAGCCGAAAACGCCAGATAATCAAGCTCCGGTTTTGTTAAAAATGAGCTGGTTTCTTTAAGATAACCCTGGGCATAAGCCGTAAAAGTTTCCATATTCATCGAAACGTTTTCAAGATTCTCGTCGTCTTCCAAGCCGGTGTTGGTATACGAACGGATCGCATCGCCAAAGTCGTTTAGGGCGGTGCTGCTCAATACCGTGTCGAGGTCGATCACACATAACACATCGCCTTTGTCATCAAAAAGAATGTTGTTGATTTTGGTGTCATTATGCGTTACGCGTGCCGGAATTGTTCCGTCTTCAACCAACTTCCAGAAGTTGAGCATTTCTTCTTTGCGGCTTTCAATCCAGCTGATTTCCTCCTGTACTTCGGCTTTTCGTTGTACCGGATCTTCGGCAAGCACTTTGTCCCACTGCTCAAAACGATAGCGGATGTTGTGGAAACCGGGCAGGATATCAGCCAGTGTTCCTTTAAAATCAGAAGTCATCGCCTGAAATTTGCCAATTCCCCGTCCTCCGGCGTAAGCCAGTTCCGGAGTGTCAGCTTTTTCGTAAGTAACACTACCTTTAATAAAATAGCACATGGCCCAGAATTCACCTTCTTCATCCTGGTAATAAAGTGCGTTGTTTTTACTTTTTGTGACGGTCATAGCTTCGCGCATCGGGTCGCCGCCGTTGCTTTTAATCTTCTCTTTTAAATGAAGCGTTACGCGCTCGATGTTGTCCATCATTGCCGGAACGTCGGTAAAAATCGATTTGTTTTTACGTTGCAACAGATAGTCGGGGGTGTCTTCTTCAACGGTTTTTAAATAATAAGTGTCGTTAATAAAGCCCTCGCCAAGAGGTTTTATCGACTCGATTTCTCCTTCGATTTGAAAATTTGCTGCGATTTGTTTTAGATCAGCGTTCATATTAATTGGTTTTAGTGATTGAACGAATTTTACTGTTTATCTCTTTAGCCTTGTCAAGCGATGTACTTTCAATATAAATCCTGACAATTGGCTCGGTGTTCGATTTGCGCATGTGTGCCCAACCATCTTCGAAATAAAGTTTTAAGCCATCAATTTCATTTGTTTTACATTCCGGAAATGATGCTTTAACGTCCTGCAATAATTGGTTCAAATCAACATTTTCATCAAACTCAATTTTGTCTTTCAACATTTCGTAACTGGGGTATTGCGCCCGAATTTCTGATGCACTTTTTTTCGACTTTGCCAGTTGCGTAAGAAACAATGCGATGCCTACCAAAGCATCGCGGCCATAATGAAGTTCGGGATAGATCACGCCTCCGTTTCCTTCGCCACCAATTACTGCGTTCACTTTTTTCATTTGCTCCACAACATTTACTTCGCCAACTGCCGACTCGTAAAACTGAACATTGTGTTTTTTGGCAATGTCTTTTAACGCGTTGGTCGACGAAAGGTTAGCTGCAATTGTTCCGGGTGTGTTCGCCAAAATGTAATCGGAGATCGATACCAAAGTATATTCCTCGCCAAAGGCTTTTCCGTGTTCGTCAACCAGTGCCAGTCTGTCCACATCGGGATCGACAGCAATTCCAAGGTCTAAATTATGTTCGCTAACAGTTTTACACAGCTCGGTTAAGTTTTCTTCCAGCGGTTCGGCAACTCTCGAGAAAAGGCCATGTGGTTCGGCAAAAATTTCAACCACATCATTCACGCCCAAAGCTTTTAACAATTTTGGAATTGACGGATTACCAACCGAGTTTACAGTGTCGATAGCTACTTTTAGTTGTGCTTCTTTTATCGCTTCTTTATCTACCAATGGCAGGCTCAAAATGCTTTCGATGTGCTTGTCGATGTACGATTCATTTGTAATGTAGCTCCCAATGTGTTGTGCTTCTACAAATTCGAAGGTGGCTTTTTGTGCCTGTTTCAGAATTTCTTCACCATCAGCCTGCGAAATAAATTCGCCTTTGCGGTTCAGTAGTTTTAGGGCGTTCCAATTGCCGGGATTGTGGCTGGCGGTGATAATTATTCCTCCGTGTGCATTTTCCATCGGGATGGCAATTTCCACGGTTGGGGTTGGTGCCAGTCCCAAATCAATTACATCGATTCCGAGGCTGTTTAATGTGCCAACAATCAAATTCAGAACCATCTGCCCCGAAACGCGTGCATCGCGACCAATAACTACTGTTGGTTTCTCTGCTGTTTGTTTTATCCAGGTTCCGTATGCACCCGCAAATTTTAGTACATCAAAAGGGGAGAGCGACTCTCCGGGCTGCCCGCCAATTGTTCCGCGGATTCCTGATATTGAACTTATTAATGTCATTTTATTAATTTTTTATTTAGATTTTTTTAATTCTGGATCATAAAAGCAAATGGGTACTTCCACTACTTTTGCGATGGTCTGTTTTGTTTAGGATCCCAGCTTCTAAAAGCTGGAATCGATACATGGTTTCCCATAAAACTCCTGGCTGGTAGCTTAATTCGTTGGCAAGCTTTAGTTTTGCCAGAGTTTAGCAGGATAAACATTTTTTTCGATCAGATTATTGATCGCTTCAACCGCTTTCGCTTTGTCTTCGCTGTAAGTAACTCCAAACCATTGCGCATCCGACTTCAACACTTTAAACTGCGTAACTTCACTTTTGATAATTTCCGAAACTACAAATGGTATGTAAAACTCGGACTTAAGTTCTTCGCCTCGTTCATCCAGAAAGGCGATAAACTGTGCTTCCAGGTGATTAAAAAGCTGTGGTGTAAATCCCCAGAAATTCATCGAAACGGTTGTATCAGCTGCAAGCGAAATCCACTGTTCATTTTCCTTGTAGGCAATACCGTTTTTTGTTTGCTCAATGTGTGTGCGTTCATTTACCTCTTTCAGAAAACCGTTTTTATCGGTTGAACAAACACCTCTTGAAACGTAACCGTTTTCCGAGATTGTATTTTTTAAGTTGTAACCTATCATGCAGTTTTGTTCGTCGGTGGCTTCGGTGGCAAGAAAATCGGCCATTGTTTTAAAGGCACCGGCTCCGTAATAATCATCGGCATTAATAACCGCGAACGGTTCGTTAATGCAGTTTTTTGCCATTAATATGGCGTGACCCGTTCCCCATGGTTTTTCTCTTTCCGGATTGTACTTTGAATTCTGCGGGACTTTATCAATCTCCTGAGTTACATACTCTACTTCAATTCTTCCCGCAATTTTTGAATTAAAGAGTGCTTTAAATTCCTGCTCAAAACTTTCCCGAATAACAAAGACTATCTTGCCAAATCCGGCTTCAATAGCATCGTAAATCGAGTAGTCGATAATCGTTTCGTTCGATGGGCCAATCGGATCCATCTGTTTTAATCCTCCGTATCGGCTTCCCATTCCGGCCGCTAACACTAATAATGTAGGTTTCATTTCAATATGTTTTTCTTTCATTTTTGTTGTAATCATTGCTGTTTTATCAGCCTTAAATTTTTTCGTTTGATACCTGATTTCATCATATCTGTATCTTTTTATAAAGAAAACATATTAAAAATATTAAAAAGATGATATTTTAAAGGAAATAAAATTAATAATTAAATTTCTTGCGAGTTTGGGAAATAGTTAAGTTTCCTGTAAGTGTTTGTTTAGAGCATATTTATATACAATCTGTATGGGTTTCGTTCCATCAGATTCGTTATTAAAGTGGCTTTTTTGTTTCCGCCCTAAACTTTCCCAATAAAATTGTGTTTGTGAAATATGAAATAAAAAATGCAGAAATGAGCAACGAATACGAAGAAACCAGAAGAAGCTTTCTAACAAAATTGGGCTTAACCCTTGGAGCCGGTGTTGTGGCAGGAGAGAAACTATCAGCAAAAGTATTGAACGATAAAACTGAATTTCCGTTGGAAGCCGATCAGCAAAAATTAATGGACCGTTACGAAGACTGGATGGATGAATTTATCCCGGTAATTAAAGCATTTCGTGCCGATCCAAACGATAAAGAAGCCGGTCGACGTATTGCAGAACTGTCGGAAGAAGCAGAAGGCTGGCGCGAGCAACTTACCGTTTTTATGAAAGACGATAACTTTGCGCGTTACTACATGACGGCTACCGAACGTATGACGAAAGAAATTTACTAAGGACACACTTTATTTACATAGTTGCAGGCTTTTCATCGATTGATGGAAAGCTTTTTTTATGCCAACTGAAATAAATCCCTAATTTCGCGTTCTACCTAAAATAGTGTGTTATGAGATACTTACTTGCTTTACTCATCTTTCTTCCGTCGTTGGTTTTTGCACAAACAAACCAAACCGATGCCAATGGTTTGCGCCAGGGGTTTTGGCAAAAAAAACAAGACAACGGGCGTTTGTTGTACGAAGGACATTTTAAGGATGACAAACCGGTAGGAGAGTGGAAACGCTACCATCCCGGGGGGCAGGTTAAAGCACTTATCGAGTATAAAGGCGATACGGCCTACACGCAATTGTTTGATGTTTGGCGAAAGAAAGTGGCCGAAGGAAACTACGTAAATCAGCAAAAGGAAGGTGTCTGGAAAATTTACAAGAATGAACAGCTTACTGCCGACGAAGAATATAAACTTGGTTTGAAATATGGTAAATCGCATAAGTATTACGATACCGGCGAAGTAATGGAAGAAAAAGAGTGGGTAAACAATCAGGAAGACGGCGATTATCAGATTTTTTATAAAAGTGGCGAACCCTACATGCAGTGCAAAATGAAACTGGGAATGCGGCATGGTTTGTTTTTAGTGAGTTACGAAAACGGTCGTCAGGAAATGGTTGCCGAATACCGTAATAACCTCCGCCACGGCGAATGGAAGTACTTCGATAAAGAAGGTAACCTGCAGTACACTCTTTATTACGATAACGGGCAAATTCTGAATCCGGCTGTTCGCGACAGTGTCGATAACCTAAAAATGAAAGATCTGGAAAAAAACAAAGGTTCTATCCCCGATCCGGAAAAGTTTTTGCAAGACCCGTCGGAATATATGATGCGCGATCAGCGGCAGCGATAAAACTGTTTTCCCTTCAAGGTAAAAAGCTATTTATTCATTAACTTGGCTTTTTTATTGGTAAGGTGTAAGAGAAACTTTTGATGGCGTCGTTTTGGGAGCTAAGCAAACTTCTCGTTGCACAAAGAATAGAACATTTTATAAGAATGAGGTATATAATTTTACTCCTTGGCACGCTGTTAATGGGTTTGCAACAAGTTAGTGCGCAGAATTATTTCTGGATCGGTTTTACCGATAAAAATAATTCGGAGTATTCGCTTGACAATCCTGAACTATATCTTTCAGAGCGCGCTATACAGCGCCGTTTCAATCAAAATATTGCTATCGATTCATTAGACCTTCCGGTAAATCAGAATTATATCGACTCGGTGCTCACGCTCGATGTGGAGTTGGTGCACACTTCAAAATGGTTAAATGGTATTACCGTGCGCTGCGATTCGGCAACTTTGGCCGACAGCCTTGGGTACTGGAGTTTTATCCGGGAGGTTCAGCTAACGAAACCCGATTTAAGTACCAAAAGTACATTTAATAAGTTTGCAGATGAAAGTTCGATTGATGCAGCACCCATCGATACTTCGTTGTATGGAAGTTCGGTGTATCAGGTCGGATTAATGGAAGGACAGTTGTTGCACAATGAAAACTTTCGCGGACAGGGAATGCAAATTGCCGTGTTGGATGCCGGCTTTTATAAAGTTGATGAGTTGCCGGCTTTCGACAGCCTGTGGGTGAATAACCAGATTTTGGGAACAAAGGATTTTGTAAATCCCGCCGTTGATTTTTATGCTACCAATTACCACGGTATGAGTGTACTCTCCTGCATGGGAGGAAATATTCCCGGAGAACTAATCGGCACTGCACCCAAAGCTTCATATTGGTTATTGCGTTCGGAAGACAACGATTCTGAATACATTGTTGAAGAAGACAACTGGGTGGCAGCAGCCGAATTTGCCGACAGCGTTGGAGTTGATATTATTAATTCCTCGCTGGGGTATACCGAATTTCAGGATGCCTCAACCAACCATACTTATGCCGATATGGACGGAAAAACAACACGTGTAACACGCGGGGCTAATATTGCAGCTTCCCGGGGTATACTGGTGTTTTCAAGTGCCGGTAACGAGCGGAATAATTCCTGGTTTCGTATTGTGGCACCATCCGACGGAACAAATGTAATTGGTGTAGGTGCGGTGGATATGAATTTTGAACCGGCCTATTTCTCATCTGCCGGTCCGGCTGTTGATGGGGCTTTAAAACCAAATGTGTCGGCAATGGGCTACCAAACGGTCTTGCAACGATCTAACGGAACAGTTGGAATGGCCAATGGAACCTCATTTTCGTCGCCGGTATTGGCAGGAATGGCAGCCTCGCTGTGGCAGGCCTATTCTGAAAAAACGGCTGAAGAAATAAAGGATGCTCTGGAGAAAAGCGGGCACCTGTATTCAACACCCGATTCGTTGCAGGGTTACGGTGTGCCCAATATGCGGGAAGCCACTTCCTTGCTGAATCCTCTGTCGGTGGAAGTTCCTTCAGAATATAAAACGTGGATTGTCTTCCCAAATCCTGTGCAAGACCGGATTGAACTGCAGGCTACAACAAGCCAACAGGCAGACAACCTCGATATAAAACTTTATGCGCTGGATGGGCGGGTGGTAAAAAGCTGGCAAGTTCCGGTTTCTCCTACCGTTACGCTGAATGATCTGGGAACAACAGAGCCGGGGATTTTTCTGCTTGTTCTAAAAACAAAAAATAGTATTGAAACCTTTAAAATCAATAAAATCAGGTAACAATGAACCAGCAACTCACCCTTTCTCAATTAAACGGATTAATTAAAGATGCATTGCTTGATGCATTTCCGGGAACGGTGTGGGTAGTTGCCGAGGTGAGCGAGTTAAAGCATAACCGAAGCGGCCATTGTTACCTGGAGTTGATTGAAAAGGAAGGAAACACGATAACGGCGCGTTCGCGGGCTACAATTTGGTCGTACACTTACCGCATGTTGAAGCCGTATTTCGAAACCACTACCGGGCAGCTTTTTACCGAGGGTATAAAAGTGTTGGTTCAGGCAACGGTTGAATATCATCCGGCGTATGGTTTGAGTTTGAATATTAAAGACATCGACCCCACTTACACGGTTGGCGACATGGCCATGCAACGAAAGGAAATTATAAATCGATTGAAGGCCGAAGGTGTTTTTGATATGAACAAGGAACTGGCACTGCCGCTGGTGCCACAAAAAATCGCTGTTATTTCGTCGGCAACGGCTGCGGGTTATCAGGATTTTATGAACCAGCTGGAAAACAACGAATACGGTTTTAAATTCTACACCAAATTGTTCGAGGCCTATATGCAGGGCGCGGAAACGGTGCCGTCAATTATTCGTGCGCTGGATCGGATTTTTGCGCACGACGATTTTTTCGATGCGGTGGCTATCATCCGTGGTGGAGGGGCAACTGCTGATCTGAGTAGTTTTGATGATTACGACCTGGCCATGAATATTACCCAGTTTTCGCTGCCGGTAATTACCGGAATTGGCCACGAAAAGGATGATACCATTATCGACCTTGTGGCGCATACCCGCATGAAAACGCCAACAGCGGTGGCCGAATTTTTTGTAAGTGGGGTTGAGCGCTACTACGAACGTTTACTCGAACTGGAAAATGGCATTGTGCAGCTAACCCGCGAAACTTTGGATACGCAGCAGGAAAAGCTGGAACGAGTAGCCGAAGGTTTAAAATATTCAGTAGCCGATTTTATTAACGACAGGCAGCGAGAGTTAAGCAAACGAGGCAACGAACTGCAGCAAAATGTGAGTCTGTTTTCGTTTAAAAAGCACAACGAGCTGACAGAACTGAGACATCATCTGGATTCCGGACTTTCGGTGTGGTTTGTGGAGACGAAAAATAATATCGGCAAAACGCAACGAATCCTGAGGAGGCTTGTTGGAGAGGCAGTGTTTAAGGCGGATGCAAAATTGAATCATCAGCAGGATATGTTATCCGGACGTGTACGAAATGTGCTTGCAAAAGAGCGTGATCGTATTCTGATAAACGAAAATTCAGTACGTTTATTGAATCCTGAGAATGTATTGAAAAGAGGATTTACACTAACTTTGAAAGAAGGTAAAATAATAAAATCGAGCAAAGATGTGGCAGTTGGAGAAGAACTGGAAACACGTTTTGCCGATGGAAAAGTAACGAGCAAAATCACAAAAAAATAAGATAATGGCAACTAAAAAGATTTCATACAGCGAGGCGATGGCCGAGATAGAAGAAATTCTTGAAAAAATAGAAAACGAAGAGCTGGATGTGGATGAACTGGCCGAAAAAGTAAAACGCGTGTCGGTGTTGCTAAAAACCTGCAAAGACAAACTGACCAAAACAAACGAGCAGGTGGAGCAGATTTTAAAAGAAATGGAAGACTAACGATAGAAGAAATAGAAAACTAAATACTATGAACGATCACGGTAAAATTGTAGAGCTTTACTCAGGCGACGAAGTAACCATTCAGCACTTAAAGCAGGAATTGGAAGCTGCCGGAATTGCAACAATGTTAAAAGATGGTTTTAACCAGGGAAATGCCGCCGGTTTTGTTGGCGGAACGCCTTCAGTCGTTGAACTTTTGGTTAATGAAAAAGATTTGTTGCGGGCGCAGGAAATCCTAAAAACAATCCAGGGAGCGTAAAATATGTATACAAAAGAACAAGTAGCTCAGACTATCGACCACGCGGTTTTGAAGCCGGAACAAACACTGGCCGATTTGAAAGCCAATGCAGAAATGTGCATTAAGAATAAGGTTTTTAGTATGTGCGTGAAACCTTGCGATATAAAAGCCGCCAAAGAGTTATTGAAAGACAGTGGGGTAAAAGTATCGTGCGTACTTAGTTTTCCGCACGGGGCTGATGCAACACCGGTAAAGGCTTTTCAGGCCAAACAGGCGATTGAAGACGGTACCGATGAAATTGATATGGTTATGAATATCGGCCGCTTTTTATCGGGCGAATACGATTATGTTCGCGACGATATTAAAGCCGTAGTTGAAGTGGCTCATCAACACAATGTGCTGGTAAAAGTTATCCAGGAAAGTGGCCATTTAACACTCGGGCAAATTGCCAAAGCCTGCGAATTATCGTATGAAGCAGGTGCCGATTTCGTAAAAACATCAACCGGATTCGGACCGGGTGGCGCCAAACCTGAATACATTGAGGTGATGGTAAAAACCGTTGGCGATAAAATGCAGGTAAAACCTTCGGGTGGCATCCGCGATTGGGAAACGGCAGTTGCTTTTTTGGAGCAGGGTGCCGATCGATTGGGGATAGGTTCAACAGAGGCAGTGCTAAACGGAGCAACTGCAACCGGCGATTATTAGTCAGGTTAGAATGTTTGTTGTTAATGTGAAGTGTAATAATAGCTCATTGTACTTGTAACAAGAAATTTGACTGAAATCGTCTTTTTCAACTAAAAAACGCGCATATTTGTGCTTCATTTCTTTTTGAGTGAGAGGAGTAGGATGTATTTTCTAAACGGAGACAGAACATATATAAAACCTGAAAACGGCTGTAAAGGCTTAAGTTTGCAACTTCAAAATTGCCTGGAGCAGCTGGAAAAAATCAATTCAGGGAAACGGATCTTCAAGCTAAATTTCTTTGTCGATACCAATTCAAATTCAGAGTACGATAAACTGCTAAAGGATCTTCGTATTCAGGTTAAGGAACTGATAGGAAGCGAAATTCTGATAAGTTTTATTTCGCAAGCGCCATTAAGTTGTAAGGTAATCGTTGAGGCATATTATTACGATCCTGAAAACTGGGATTGCCAGATGCTTTCGGAAGGCGAAAACGGCACGGCCTTGTTTCTGAATGGTACCACCGAGATTTTGATGGGAACCGTTCATGCCAATCAAAACAGCGATTGTAAGTTAAATGCCGAGAAAGCATTTGATGAACTTGTTGAGACTTTTGAGGAAGCACAGTTTCCGTTGAATTCGATTGTGCGCCAGTGGAATTACCTGGAAGATATTTTGGGTTTTGATGGCGAAGAGCAGCGCTATCAGGAGTTTAATAACGTGCGATCGGATGCCTATGGGAAAGCTTTTGAGCAAAGCGGATACCCGGCAGCAACAGGAATAGGAATGAGCCACGGAGGTGTGCTTATCGAATATGTTGCGGTAAAATCAAAAGAAGTGCTTACCCAACCGGTTGATAATCCCGACCAGATTTCGGCACATCAATACACCGAACAGGTTTTGGTTGGCGAGGCGTGTAACCTGAAAACCACACCAAAGTTTGAGCGGGCGCGTTATTTCAGGTACCGCAATAAAAAGCTGATCTTTATTTCAGGAACCGCATCTATAATCGGCGAAAATACCGTGGGTGTTGGCGATGCGGCAAAACAAACCGAAGTTACCATTCAGAACATGCAGCGTTTGTATGCCGATGAGGTGCTGGCTGCCTTGCCCGACGAGGTTGCTAATCCAAAATTCGGACACACCCGTGTATACGTTAAAAACCGAAAAGATTTCACTAAAATTCGTAGCGTGGTGAAAAAGTTTTACGGCGATTTGCCGGTAGTTTATATTCTTGCTGATATTTGCCGCGATGATTTGCTGGTTGAAATTGAAGGCAAGGTGATTCTTTCTTAATAAAACAATTTCATTTTGCCTCTGAGGACTGTGGGATAGAAACCTGTCTCAATTAATGTTATGCCCACTTATTGCTTAAAGTAGCTAACTGCTTGATATAGGAAGGTCCCCCGAGTACTATTTGTAGCTTTCGTAGGGCTACGAAAGGTGCAAATTCTCCATTTTAGTCTTTTCGTAGCAATACGAAAGGAGTAAATTACCCAATTTGGTGCTTTTGCAGGGCTACAATTGTTTCGCTATAATCAATTTGGTCGTTTCGTACCTGTACGATAGCACTTTTGTGTTTAAAAAACCACTTGCGAAGAGCTACGATAGCACTTTTGAGTCCAATTTGTTGCTAGCGTAGAGCTACGATAGCACTTCTGTCATCAATTTAATACTGGCGTAGGGCTTCCGTAGTAATTTTGTCTGCAATACGGGGGCGTTAAATTTCTGCACGATATGTTTTGTGATTGTTTTGCTGCTTTTGTGGTTTTGCAACGGGGGGTAAACCTCAAATTGACAGATAAAAAAATAACGATTGCAGAACCGACCGTTAAATCAGCATTCTGCAATCGTTAATCTTCAATCTTTATTCTGGTGTGTCTTAAAACGTAAAGTCTATTCCGAACATGAAGTGTACACCGGCTTGCGGATAATAACCATCCATTTTATAACGCTCGTTACCAAGCAGGTATGGGTAAACCCATGCATTGGTTTCATATTCCACATCAAACAGGTTGTTAGCCATAAAATGCAGCGAAATCTCATCAAACAGATTCGTTTTAAAGGTGTAATCCGCTTTCAGGTGGTTTACAAAATATGCATCCAGCATACGGTCGTCGCTCGATGTGTTGTCGATGTACTGATCACCAACATACTGCGAAACAAAGGAGATGCTAAAATGCTCTCCGGGAGTGTAAACAAACTGGCTGTTGGCAATTACATTCGGAGAGAATGCCAAATCGGTAGTTCCCAAATCAAATGCATCTTGTCCCCAGGTGTCCCAGTTGTCAACGTATTCAGTAAAATCTTTAATCTTGTTAATGCTTAAAGTGGTGTTACCGTTCCATTGAAAATCGGTGGCAATTTGTACGCCCGCCTGTAATTCAATTCCGGTGCGGTAACTCTTATCAACATTAACCATAATTGCCGAACCCACATCGTTGATCTGTCCGGTTACCACCAACTGGTCTTTGTAGTTCATAAAATAGAAGTTGGCTCCCAACGAGAATTTCGATGAAGCATAGTTGTATCCCAGCTCCCAGTCGTGCAATGTTTCGTGCACCGGTGGCTCGTTACCTTCCGGGTAATCGACAAAAGCAGTGCGGTTCGGTTCGCGGTTGGCCACTGCAAACGACAGGTATAAATCCTGGTTGTCGGCCACCTGATAGAATATACCAAGCTTTGGGTTAAAGAAATTGAAGTCGTGATCCTGGTCAAGATTACGAAGATCGTCGTCGATTCCTTCAATGGTGTAATCAATCCGGCGGTATTGCAGGTCGGCAAATAAATTCAGCTTTTCAGCTACCTGCCAGTTGTATTTCGCGTAAACGTTAAAGTCTTTTTTCAAACCAGTGCCGCGGTACCATTCGTGGTTAAAATCGGCTTCGCCCAGGTACTGCGCCCAAATTACATTTCCATAGTGACGGCCATCGTACACATTGTAGCCACCGCCCAGCGTAAAATCGCTGTTGTTATTATTGTAGTTCAGCGAGTAGGTAAATCCGTAAAAATCGTTGTCGAGCCACTTGCGGTTGATCAAGTCGGTGGTTTCAATCACTTCGTCACCAATTTCAATGTTAGGCAACAGGTAATCGGCCAGGTCTTCGTCGGCTTTGTAGTTCTCGTAATAACCATTACCATAAGTGTAGTGCAGCGAAGCATTTAAATTCAGGTGCGGATTAAATTTATGCGAGAAATGCAACTGGTAATGATCCTGCACATAGTGGTCAACCTGGTTTTCGTAGGTATAATAATTGTAGGTACGGTTATCCGAAGCCATCATGTGGTCAACTTCTTCCTGAGTCATTAGCCAGTGGTCGGCATACTGCTGCATTCCTGCCATATCGTTGTTCAAGCGAACAGAAGGTACACCGTACCAGGCCTGGTAGGTTTCTTCGTAGCCGGAAAATACATTCACTTTTAGTATGGTGTTTTCCGAGTAATAACCGCCTGAAATAAAGTACGATTTCAGATCGGAACTGGCGCGGTCGATAAATCCATCGGACGTAACCTTTGACAAACGAACATCGAAAGTAAAATGATCGTTGATCAGTCCTGTTCCTGCCGAAACGGTGTTTTTGAACGTATTGAATGTTCCGGCAGCGGTTTTATACGAACCGTATGCTTCTTTGTTCAGCGAATTGGTTTGCAGGTTTATACTGGCACCAAAAGCTGCAGCACCGTTTGTCGATGTTCCCACACCACGCTGAATCTGTACATTCTCCAGCGATGAAGCCATATCCGGCTGGTCCACAAACCATGTTCCGTGCGATTCTGCATCGTTCAACGGAATACCGTTCACACTCACATTAATCCGGTTCAAATCGGTACCACGCACACGGAAATTGGTGTAACCCACTCCGGCACCGGCGTCAGAAGTTGTAACAAACGAAGGTGTAAGGTTCAGCAGGAAGGGAATGTCTTGCCCCATGTTACGTTTGGCAATTTCGTCGCTGCTTACGTTGCTGTAGGCTACCGGTGTTTTATTGCCTGCACGAGTTGCAGAAATCAACACTTCATCGGTCATAATAACATTGGGTTTCAGGTCAACGGCAATGTTTTTACTGGCTGAAAGTTGCAGGTCGATCTTTTGAGGTTCAAAACCGATAAACGAAACCAGCAGGGTGTAATCGCCGGGTTTCAGGTTTTTTAATTCAAAACTTCCGTTGGCCTTGGTCGATACGCCATAAAACGATTTTTCGATTACCACGCTGGCACCGGCCAAAGTTTCTCCATCTCCTTTAACAACACCTGTTAAATTAATTTGCCCGAAAGCAATTACTGCCATAATTTGCAACAGCAGCACTAAACTAAGTCTTTTCATTTTTTTTGAAAAATTGGTTAAAAACTAACCAATGAGGTAGGACTTTATCCTTTTCGCTCTCCCTACGCCGGTGCTAACCGGATCAGGTTCATTGAGTATAATCTCAGTCCCGAAGTTTAATCGGGACACCCCATTGCGTAAATGTCGGGTCAAAGTTATAATGGATTTTTAAACCAACAAAATTAGGCTTAGAGAAAAGGTGAAATTCGTATTTTATTAATAAATGCCTTAACACTTCATCGATGTGATTTATTTAAGTGTATCGGCATAATTAATTTGGAATGCAGTATTCAACTCAATAATAAATTAGCAATATTTGTGGTTGCATGATTTTTTTTATGACTTAAACCAACTGAAAATGAAGATTCGGGTAGTAGCATTTTTCATTCTGTTATCAATTAGTAATTATTTGATTGCTCAAACACATGGGGAATCAGTTTCCAATCTTCGATGCGAGTATTTGCATAATCCGCTCGGAGTAGATTCGGCACAGCCCCGCTTGTCGTGGAGGTTAAATGATACGGAATTAGGAGCAAAGCAGGTAGCATTTGAGCTGCTGGTTTCTACCGATTCGTTAAACATAGTCAATGGTGAAGGGGATGTGTGGAATTCCGGGAAAACGACGTCAGACAAAATTCTTACGCGTTATGCAGGAGAGAAGCTGCGGCCTTTTACTCGTTATTTTTGGTCGGTATCGGTATGGAACAATCGAAATGAAAAAGTCTCTTCTCCGGTGGCTTCATTTGAAACAGGAATGATGGGCGTGGAGAACTGGACCGGATCATGGATCAGCGATGATAAGGATATTCACGAAAAGGCTGCCCCTTATTTTCGGAAAGAGTTCAAACTGGAGAAAAAAGTAAGCCACGCCAGAATTTATATTGCAGCTGCCGGTTTGTATGAGCTTTCTATTAATGAGGAGAAAGTTGGTAACCATGTGCTGGATCCTGGTTATACACGTTTCGATCGCCGTAATTTATATGTAACACACGATGTAACCAATGAACTAAAAAATGGCGAAAATGCCTTGGGTATTTTGCTCGGAAACGGCTGGTATAACCATCAGTCAACTGCTGTTTGGTACTTCCATAAGGCCCCGTGGAGAAATCGTCCTGCCTTTTGTTTGGATCTGCACATTACATACGAAGACGGTACAAAAGAGATTATTACTTCCGGAAAAGACTGGAAAACATCACTTAGCCCGGTAGTTTTTAACAGTATTTACACCGCCGAACATTATGATGCCCGTTTGGAGCAACCCGGCTGGTGTTCACCCGGTTTTGACGATTCAGAATGGAATGATGTAATTTACCGTGCTGCGCCATCTCAAAATATAGTGTCGCAAATGATGCATCCCATCCGGCATGTGGAAAAGATTGTACCCCAAAGTATTTCTCAGTTAGATGATACAACATTTGTATTCGATTTGGACCGAAATATTGCCGGGGTTAGTGCCATCACACTAGCCGGTGAAGAAGGAACCATTGTGCGACTAAAACACGGCGAACGTTTGTATGAGAACGGACACGTCGACTTATCAAATATTGATGTTCATTACCGGCCTGTTGATGATTCCGATCCTTTTCAAACGGATATATACATACTAAACGGGAAAGGTGAGAAAACTTTTATGCCGCGTTTTAACTACAAAGGATTTCAGTATGTTGAGGTAACTTCAAATAAACCAATAAATATCAGTAAAGAAAGCCTGGTGGCTTATTTTATGCATAGCGATGTTCCCGAAAGTGGCGAATTAGTGACCACTAATCCGACATTAAATAAGATTTGGGAGGCCACTAATAATTCCTATTTGTCGAATTTGTTTGGTTACCCAACTGATTGTCCTCAGCGGGAGAAAAATGGCTGGACCGGCGATGCACATATTGCCATTGAAACAGGCTTATACAGTTTTGACGGGATAACGGTTTACGAAAAGTGGCTGGCCGACCACCGGGACGAGCAGCAGCCAAATGGCGTTTTGCCGTCGATAATTCCTACTGATGGTTGGGGATACGAGTGGGGAAACGGCCCTGACTGGACCAGCACCATTGCGCTTATTCCCTGGAATATTTACCTTTTTTACGGCGACGCATCGTTGTTGGAATCGTGTTATGAAAACATCAAACGTTATGTCGACCACATTACGCAAATTAGTCCTTTGGGAACAACCACCTGGGGTTTGGGCGACTGGGTTCCTGTTAAATCCAAATCGCCGGTTGAGTTAACTTCTACCTGTTACTATTATGCCGATGCTGTTATCCTGTCGGAAGCCGCTAAACTGTTCAATAAACCGGCAGATGCCAATAAATATTCAGCTTTGGCAGCAGAAATAAAACAAGCTTTCAATAACAAATTTTATCACCCGGAAACAGGTATATACGCCAGCGGAACTCAAACCGAATTAAGCGCACCGCTTTATTGGGGATTAGTGCCTGAGCAGGAAAAGGAACGGGTAGCCGAAAACCTTGCCAGAAGAGTTGAGGCCGATCAATTTCATTTAGATGTAGGTTTGTTGGGGCAAAAATCAATATTAAATGCGTTGAGTGAAAATGGATATGCCGAAATAGCCTACAAAATTGCTGCACAGGAAAGCTATCCGTCGTGGGGATGGTGGATTGTGAATGGTGCAACAACACTGTTGGAAAACTGGGATATACATGCACAGAACGATATTTCGATGAACCACATTATGTTTGGAGAAATTGGTGCGTGGCTGTACAAGGGATTAGGGGGAATATATCCTGATCCGAACAATCCGGGATTTAAAAATGTGATTCTGAAACCTGCTTTTATATCAACGCTTGAAGGTGTTGATATTTCGCATCAGTCGCTTTATGGCGAAATAAAGTCTGCCTGGAAACACGAGGGTAAATCGGTAGTTTATTCGGTGACTGTTCCTGCCAATTCTTCTGCCGACTTTTATATTCCTGAAGGTTATGAAATACAAAAAAGCAGTGACGCAGTAACAGGGAAGAAGATAAATTTACTTTTAGCCAATGATGGCACTTGTAAATTACAAGCCGGAAATTATTTGATTGAGTTGTTTGAAAAGAAATAGCTACAAATCGGGCAGGTAATATTTGTTAAAATTCTCTCTGTATTTTACAAACTTACGTGAAGGACGTTGTGTGGCGCGGTCGATGAACAAAACTTTTTGTTGCGCGGTAGAGCAGATTTCACCTTTTTCGTTGCGGAAACGGAATTTAAAGTTTGCCGATACATTAAAGATCTCTGAAACCCACACTTCAACATGCACTTCGTTACTCAGGAAAAATGGCTTTTTGTACTGAATGTTTGTTTCTGTGATGATGGGCAAAATATCGTCTTCGACAGCAATTTGAGTAATCGACAAACCCATTGCTTCGATGAGTTTTACCCGGGCGTTTTCCAGCCATTGCACGTAAATAATGTTGTTTACGTGGCCAACAAAATCAATGTGATAAGTATAAACGGGTTCCTGAAATTTTAATTTTTGCATGTTTATTCCGGCTTAAAATTTAGTTCGGCAAAGTTATGTTTTTTCTGTACAAAGAACTTCCACATAATACTTTTTGGGTAAATCTGTTTGTGATTGTTAACGCTTGCCAACTTTAGCAATTCCTTTCTTTTTTTGCGAAGTGCCGAAAGGTTTTTGTAAAAATCGCGATGTGCTTTTGCCACGGCACCGAAAGCTTTAAACTCTGCCCCCAGCAGAAACTTGGCAGCAGCAACGCCATCTAAAATCATTCGCGTTAAGAAGATGGGCAGGAACTTCTTTTTCGGCAGGTTTTTAAATAGCATGTAAAGGTTGTTGCGAAAGTTGAGATACACCTTTTTCGGGTTTCCGTATTCGAGGCTCCCGCCACCCAAATGATAAACTACGCTGCGTGGTTCGTATACAATTTTAAAGCCCTGGTTTTTCCAGCGCCAGCACAAATCAATTTCTTCCATGTGTGCCCAGAAATCGGCATCAAGGCCGCCCGAGTTTTTTAAAGCTTCTGCTCTCACAAACATACATGCTCCGCTTGCCCAAAATATTTCGCCCGGCTTATCGTATAGATTTTCATCTTTTTCTACGTGATCAAGAATACGGCCACGACAAAACGGATAACCAAACTTATCAATAAAACCTCCGGCTGCACCGGCATATTCAAAAAGTTCGGGTTCGTTAAAACTCAAAATTTTGGGCTGAACGGCAACAACTTTTTCATCCTGTTCAAATTGATCGATGCAAGGTTGAATCCAGTTTTCTTCCACTTTAACATCCGAATTCAGCAACACAAAATAGTCGGCCTCAATTTGATTTAGAGCGACATTGTAGCCTTTAGCAAAACCGTAATTTTCTTTGAGGTCGAGTAAGGTTACTTCCGGGTAATTGGCAGCAAGAAATTCCAGCGAATGATCAGTCGATCCGTTGTCGGCAACAATTACCTCAATATTTTCGCCTTTTGAATGTTCGATTACAGATGGGAGATAATCGGGGAAAAGTTTTACCCCGTTCCAGTTTAAAATAACTATGGCAATCTTTTTGTTTTTGCTCATAAATCAGCTCAAAAGTAGTTTTGCGATCAGCAAAGAAAGGTTTTCTTTGTCAAGATTTTCAAGAATTTCGCCGATTTTTTTCGCTCTCTCTTTTTCGTCTGATTTTATCAAAGCATCAATTTCTTTCACCTGTTTTCCGGTTAATTCGTCCTGCAGCAATTCCCAAAGTTTTTGCGGTTCTTCTTCTCCTTCCGGCAGTCCCAGTGTTTCCAATTCAAGAATAGTAGCTTCCAGAATTTCGCTGGCACGCATTTTTACCGGGTCTTTGTCTTTTGTTTTTCCGGCAGCAGCTGTGTCGCGCAGGCTCCAGCTCGAATAATCGTAATGCAGGTCCTGAATGAGTTTCAGCTTCGAATTGTCTTTCCCGAAAATACGTTCCAAAAAAATAAGGGTGTGCGTTTTCCAGGCATCGAGATCGAATTTCTTTTCGTCTAATTTAGCCAGCTGCTCCCGAAGAATTGCAATTTGTTTTTCTGCCATGGTATTTTGTTTTCTGCAATTTACAAATTTTACCACAGAGTTTACTACGAGAAAACTACCGGGAAAGAAGATTATTTCTCGCCGAGATACTTGTTTACAATTCCAAAGAATTCTGGGAAATAAGCGTTGCTGGCCGAAACAATTTCGCCACCAAACAACCAGTTGTCGCCACCACTAAAATCGGTAGTTTTTCCACCGGCTTGTTGTAAAATAAATACGCCCGCTGCCACATCCCAGGCATGCAGGGCATGTTCGTAAAAAGCATCGAAACGACCGTCTGCAACGTAACACAAGTCGATAGCTGCTGATCCAAAACGACGAATTCCGCGGGTTGATTGCATTAGTTCTTTCATTGCTCCAATGTACTCATCCACTTTGTCGAAATCGTAATATGGAAATCCTGTGGCAATCAGTGTGTCTTCCGATTTTGAACGTTTTGCTGTTTCAATGATCTCTTCGTTGCAGTACGCCGGGCCACCTTTCCACGAATAAAACATCTCGTCGGCGCCAATTTCATATACAACGCCCAATACTAATTCGTTGCCTTCGGCCAAAGCAATACTAACCGAATGCGGTGCCAATCCGTGCAGGTAGTTGGTTGTACCATCCAGCGGATCGACAAACCAGGTGTATTTTTCGTTATTTGATTCGGCAGTTCCTTCTTCGGCAACAAAACCGGCTTCGGGAAGCAGCTCTTTTAAAGCATCAACAATTTGTTTTTCTGCCGTTTTATCAACGTAGGTTACCAAGCTGGCAACACTTTTAATCTCAATATTTTTCTCGGTAATCTTTTTTTGTTCTCCACGAATAAAATTACCTGTGCTGTGGGCAATATTTTGTACCTGAAAACAAAGTTCTTTGTAATCCATCTTTAGCTGTTTTGCACAAAAGTATTGAAAAATCAGGCGTTGAATTCTACCGCAACGTTACCGTTTGGCAGAATTGACTTTAATTTTACGCTGCCCAGCTTATTTACCAGTTCTTCCTGAAAAGGCACCTCCACTTTAATATAGTTTTCGGTGAAACCATGCATGTTATCCTGGCTTTTCTGCGCCTCGAATAGTGCTGTTTGTGATGAGCCTATGTGTTTTTCGTAGAAAGCACGTAGCTTTTTCTCCGACAGGTTGATGTATTTCTGCGTACGGTTTTTACGTTCTTCCACATCTACTTTCCACGGAATTTTCAATGCCTGCGTTCCACTTCTTTCCGAGTAGGTGAAAGCGTGCAGTTGCGAAATCTCCAAACTATTGAGGAAGTCGAACGATTCCTGGAAATACTTTTCGGTTTCGCCATTGGTGCCGGCAATTACATCAACTCCAATAAAAGCATGCGGAACGATTTCGCGAATACGATCCACACGTTTTCGGTACAGGTCGGTAGAATATTTTCGTTTCATCAGCGACAAAATTTCATCAGAGCCCGATTGCAAAGGCAAATGAAAATGCGGCATAATGACTTTCGACCTGGATACCAGTTCTATAATTTCGTCTTTTAACAGGTTGGGTTCGATTGATCCTAAACGCAGTCGTTCGAGGCCCTCTACCTGCTCAAGCGCTTTTAACAAATCAAGAAAATTCTCTCCGGTAGATTTGCCGAAGTCGCCAATGTTTACTCCGGTAAGTATAATTTCTTTGTAGCCTTTCTGAACGGATTTTTGTGCTTCTTTAACCGTATTTACAACATTGTCATTTCTGCTTCGTCCGCGTGCATACGGAATGGTACAAAACGAACAGTAATAATCGCAACCGTCCTGCACTTTCAGGAAACTACGTGTGCGATCGCCCCACGAAAATGCTTTGTGGTAACTTTTTATGTTGGCTAAACGTGTTGTTTTAATTTCGGTGGTTTCGCGTTTTTGCAGATCGCCAAGGTAGTGCGGAATATGAAACTTTTCCTGCGTACCCAGCACCATGTCAACGCCTTCAATGTGTCCTACTTCATCAGGTTTTAACTGCGAGTAGCAACCCACCACAATTACCATGGCATCAGGGTTTTGTTTTACGGCCTTGCGCACAATATTACGACTGGCTTTATCGCCCTGGTTGGTAACCGAACACGTATTAATCACGTACACATCAGCTTTTTCATCAAACTCAACCCGATCAAACCCAACCTCTTTAAAAGAGCCGGCTATGGTCGACGTTTCTGAAAAATTAAGTTTACAGCCTAATGTATAAAAAGCAGCTTTCTTCCCCTTGTAGTCCATCTTGCTATCTTGAATTATTCTAAATAGGCTGCAAAGGTAGAAAAAAGCTGCTTATTGCAAATACTTCTTTATGAATCAATTATTCTTATAACAAGTTACTTGCCAGTTCGGCCAAATAACTACGTTCGCCTTTCACCAAATTAATGTGTGCAAACAATTCCTGGTTGCGCATGCGGTCTACCATGTAGGCCAAACCGTTCGATTTCATATCGAGGTAAGGCGAGTCGATCTGCCACAAGTCGCCGGTGAAAACCATTTTTGTTCCTTCGCCGGCACGTGTAATAATGGTTTTGATCTCGTGCGGAGTAAGGTTTTGTGCCTCGTCGATAATAAAAAAGGCGTTCGATAAACTTCTACCACGAATGTATGCCAGCGGAGTGATGTTCAGCCTTTCTTCCTTCACCATTTCTTCAATGAGCTGATACTCGTTGCTTCGAGGGTTAAAAGTATGTTTAATTACAGCCAGGTTATCGAATAACGGCTGCATGTACGGATTGATCTTTTCGTTGGCATCGCCGGGCAGATAACCAATGTCGCGGTTACTTAATGCCACAATCGGACGGGCCAAAAGTATCTGTTCATACTGGCGGTGTTGTTCAATTGCGGCAGCCAAAGCAAGCAAGGTTTTTCCCGTTCCTGCTTTTCCGGTAAGTGCTATCAGCCTTACTTCCGGATCCATCAGCATGTTCAAACTAAAAGTCTGTTCGGCATTTCGTGGTTTTATGCCATAAGCTGATTTTTTCTCTACGCGGTAAATGCGCTCAGATTTGGCGTCGTAACGCGCCAATGCGCTCGACTGGTTGCCTCTGAAAATGTAACATTCGTTGGCATCGGGATTAAAACCTTTTACATCGGCTTTTGCAAATGAACCCTGTTGATAAAGCTGGTCGATAACCACATCATCAAAATTATCGAAGGTAGTGATGGTTTTGTCCAGCACATTCTCATCGGTAACCTGGTCGGTTTTGTAATCTTCAGCCTGAATTCCCAGCGACTTGGCCTTCATCCGAAGGTTAATGTCTTTACTGATCAGAACCGTTTTCCGACGCGGATACGTCTTTGCGGTAAAATCAGCAATAGCCAGGATTCTATGATCGGGAATATCCTCACGAAACGAAGCTTTTAACTCATCCGAGAATGGTTTTCCCGTTTCAATTCGTAACCGGCCTTTTCCTACACCAAGCGATTTCCCGCCGTTAAAAATGTCATCTCCAACAATTTCATCGAGCACCCGGGTAAATTCGCGTGCCTGAAAGTTGATAAGGTCGTTTCCTCGTTTAAACTTATCCAGCTCCTCGAGTACTGTAATCGGAAGGATAATGTCGTTATCCTGGAACTGGTAAATACATGTGTGATCGTGTAAAATTACGTTCGTATCAAGAACGAAAATTTTACTCTTTTTGGTTTTACTCAGCATATATAAATGATTTGTTCTAAATGTATATAATTTCGTCAGAAATCGGGGCTGATGCGCCAAAAATTAATAAACTTGCACCAGTTAATAAATATTGAATTCATTGGATTACAAAGCTACTTTAGACTACATGTTTAGTCAGTTGCCTATGTTTCAGAGAACTGGGCCTGCTGCCTATAAAAATACCCTGGAAAATACTTTGAAACTGGATGAAAATTATGGTCATCCGCACCGAAAGTACCGAACAATCCACGTTGCCGGAACAAATGGGAAAGGATCGGTTTCGCATATGCTGGCATCGGTGCTTCAGGCGGCCGGGTACAAAACAGGTTTATATACTTCGCCACACCTTAAAGATTTTCGGGAACGCATAAAAATTAATGGACAGATGATGCCGGAATCGGCAGTGGTTGATTGGGTAAGTAATTTTAAAGCTAACAACGAATTGTGGAAAATTCAGCCTTCGTTCTTCGAACTGACGGTAGCTATGGCATTCGATTATTTTGCCGATCAGGAAATTGATGTGGCTGTAATGGAAGTGGGGCTTGGCGGACGGCTCGATTCTACCAATATTATTACGCCCGATGTAAGTATTATTACCAATATTGGGTTGGATCATACCAATCTGCTCGGAGATACTTTGGAGAAGATTGCCGGCGAAAAAGCCGGGATAATAAAATCGGGTGTTCCGGTGGTGATTGGAACTACACAACCTGAAACTGCTCCGGTTTTTAATGCCAAAGCGCAAGAGCTTGATACTTCAATTTATTTCTCCGACCAGGAATACAACGTTGCCTATTCGCTGTTGAGAATGGATGGCAAACAACAACTGAATGTGGCAAAGAATGGGAAAGATGTTTATCCTGAATTGGTATTGGATTTATTGGGTCAATACCAGCATAAAAATATTCCGCCCGTATTAAAAGCTGTTGACCTTTTAAATGAGAAGGGGTATAAAATAACAGAAGATAATTTACGCGCAGCACTTGCAAGTGTGGTTGCAACTACCGGCTTGCTGGGGCGCTGGCAGGTAATTGGCAATAATCCGTTAACAGTTTGCGATACCGGGCATAATGAAGACGGAATAAAGTCGATTGTTGAGCAGTTGAAAAATACAGCTTACAAGAAGTTGCATTTTATTTTTGGCACTGTTGGCGATAAAGATCCGGGGAAAGTTTTGGCACTTTTGCCCAAACATGCAAAATATTATTTTGTAAAAGCTGATATTGCCCGGGCCATGGATGCGGAAGAGCTGGCAAACAGAGCAAAAGACTTTGGGTTGGTTGGCGAAGTTTATCCATCAGTAAACGAGGCATATAAGAAAGCACAGCGTGTTGCGGATAAAACGGATATGATATTTGTTGGGGGCAGTACATTTGTAGTAGCGGAAGTACTTTGAGAAAATTCTTGAAAAAACTTTTGCAGAACTAAAAATAGGTTTTATATTTGCAGCGCCTTACTGAAAAGGGGGCGCGTTCAGAAACAGAAATAAGCATATTGGGGGGTTAGCTCAGTTGGTTCAGAGCACCTGGTTTACACCCAGGGGGTCACTGGTTCGAATCCAGTACTCCCCACAAAAGAGGTTAATTTCGGTTGACCTCTTTTTTAATGTGTTTCGCTGTTAATGTTTAAAATATTTGGGGGGTTAGCTCAGTTGGTTCAGAGCACCTGGTTTACACCCAGGGGGTCACTGGTTCGAATCCAGTACTCCCCACAAAAAGAAAGGTCGACGTTTGTCGGCCTTTTTTGTTTTAAAATACTCAGTTGGTTCAGAGCATCCCGATGTTTTATCGGGAGGGTCACTGGTTCGAATCCAGTAGTTCCCACGAAAAAAAGGTCGACGTTAGTCGGCCTTTTTTGTTTTCAAAAATCTCAGTTGGTTCAGACCCTCCCGATTTGCATCGGGAGGGTCACTGGATGGAATCAATTACTCCCTGCAAGAATAGTCGACATTTGGATCGCTTTTTTGTATTTTAACCTCATGTATTATTGTTACATAATATATTCTCAAAAATTGGACAAATTCTATATCGGTTCTACAGCTGATCTCGAAGGCCGATTGCAACGCCATAATACTTCAAATACAGGATTCACTTCAACCGGGAAACCATGGGAGTTAAAATATTATGAAACCTTTGATGAAAAAAGTGATGCAATGAAACGCGAGATGCAACTTAAAAAATGGAAAAGTAGAAATGCAATTTTGAAATTAATAGCGGAGTTTTAGCTCATTTGGTTCAGAGCATCCCGATGTTTTATCGGGAGGGTCACTGGTTCGAATCCAGTAGTTCCCACGAAAAAAAGGTCGACGTTGGTCGGCCTTTTTTGTTTTCAAAAATCTCAGTTGGTTCAGAGCATCCCGATGTTTTATCGGGTGGGTCACTGGATGGAATCAATTACTCCCAGCAAGAATAGTCGACATTTGGTTCGTTTTTTTGTATTTTAACCTCATGTATTATTGTTACATAATATATTCTCAAAAATTAGATAAATTCTATATTGGTTCTACTGGAGATGTGGAAGGACGTTTACAGCGACATAATACCTCGAATAAAGGATTCACCTCAACCGGGAAACCATGGAAGTTAAAATATTTTGAAGCCTTTGAGGAAAAAAGTGATGCAATGAAACGCGAAGCGCAGCTTAAAAAGTGGAAAAGCAGGGATGCAATTTTGAAATTGATAGAGGAGTTTTAGCTCAGTCCCGATAAAACAGAAATCTATGATTTCATTTTTTATCGAGGATGCTCGAAAATTTAAGAAATCAAAGTTTAAAGGTTTTCGGCATTGGTTCAGGGCATCCCGATCTGCATCGGGAGGGGTCACTGGTTCGAATCCAGTAGTTCCCACGAAAAAAAGGTCGACATTTGTCGACCTTTTTTGTTTAGTTATATAAATTACTGCAATTAATTCGTAATCCAGCTGATGATTTTAGCATCATCAGGTTTTACTTTGGGTTCAATTACCTCAACTAATTTTCCGTTTTCGTCGATCAGGTATTTTTGAAAGTTCCAGCCAACTTCCGAATCCTGTTTTCCGTTTTTACTCTTCTGAGTCAGCCACTGATAAACCGGATGCATATCATCGCCTTTCACCGAAATTTTCGACATCATGGGAAAAGTAACTCCATAGTTCATCTCGCAAAATTCAACAATTTCGGCGTTGCTCTTGGGTTCCTGGTTGGCAAAATTATTGGCCGGAAACCCGATAATAACAAAATCATCGCCACCATATTGCTCAAAAACACTTTGTAGTTGTTCAAACTGCGGAGTCAGTCCACATTTCGATGCGGTGTTTACAACCAATACTTTTTTTCCTTTCAATGTGGAAAGGTCGAAATCTTTTCCTTCAATATCTTTAACCGTAAAATCGTGCAGCGAACTTTGTCCAAAAGCTGTGATTACAGCTAAAAGTAATACGTTTATAAAAATTAGCTTTTTCATATTTTTTTCTTTTTTACATCTAAAGAACAGCCGGAATGCCTAAAAGTTTGTGTGGAGTTGTAAATGAGAATGATAAATGGGGTAGCGAAAAAGATATTTGTGATGAATTCTCCTACTTATTTTTCTTTTTCTCCAATTCCTCGCGGGTTTTAGGTGTAGAAAAATACTCATCCGATTGATCTTTTTTCCAGAGGGTGAAAAGTTTACCGACATTTTCGGAAGGAGAAAAACGGAAAAGGCTTATCGATGAGGCCTCAGAACGCATTAAGCGGTTATTTTCGGTCATGATCACGCTAACCGGATCACTTTCCTCTTCTGCCATACGAAATTTAATAGGTGGGTTATATTCCTGCATAAAAGCAAGGTTTTGTTCAGCCTTGTCTAATTCCGAAACCTGTTGGGGCGACACAACAATCTCCGGGATGTCGACATTTTCGGAAACCATCTCCACTTTTGGATTAACAAGCAGCGTGTGCACCGAAACTATTTTTCTGAAATACGAAATGTGCGAAAGTACCAATGAATCGCCTGGCGATACCCATACCGAAAATACACCGTTTTTCTGGCTGATATCTTTGTCGTGGTTGTCAAGATTTACAATATAGACATCACTAATCGGGTTGTCGTTTTGATCCACTATCTGTCCCTGAATTAAAAAACGTTTAATTTGCCCAAACGAAGTCAGAAACAGAATTGAGAATAAGATGGTAAATATTGTTTTCATATCCGGTCTTGTTTTTATTTTGAAAGATTCACTGTTCAAATTATGGGGAAGACCCTCAATAGTAGTACGAAATTCGGACTGCTTTGTTCAAGCTCTTACGGATATTCTTGCTTTTGTTGTTATACGTATTCGATTTTAACCTTCTTAAAGAATTTATGTATCAGTAATTTAACAATGCGTTTTACTACGAATTTCCTAAGTTCAAGTTCCAGCGGTTGTTCCGGATCCTGATGTGCCCAGTTAATACGGGTTCCCACAATAATATCTATGCAGTCGTGCTGCAGCAAAAGTTTCACAATTTCTTCGGGCGGGCTGTCTGTCAGTCGGGTATCGCTGTCGTAATTTTCTAATATTTCTTCCACTTTTCCTAGAGTCAGAATCCCTTCTGTAACCATTTCAAAACCCTGCATTTTAGCTGTTGGCGGTAATTTGTCCAGATTTTTATTGCCGTGTTGAATTTCAACAGTAAGGTCGAGTTCGCGGGCAATGATTTCGGCCGTGGTTCCTCCACAAATGATTTTCTTTCCTTCAAAACCCTGGATGCGGCCAACAAAATCGTAGTCTTTTATTTTGTAAAAAGGCGGACCGGTAATCAGCATAAATTTACGCGGCTCGCGAAAATACATTACGCCGCAACTGGTATCGTCTTTTACCGAAAACTGGTCGTTCATTACCGCCTGGTTAACAATTTTTCGTGCCAGTTTTGTAGCTGAAATATCAGGCATTCGTTTGATCTGGTTTAACGCAAAATCCTCGATATTTTCCATACCCCAGCCCAGCGGGTAGCGTTGGTTTCCAAGGCCCGATTGTGGTACACCGTCCGACATAAAAATTATGCGGTCTTCTTTACGTGCAGTAAATTCCTTGCAATGCAATACTTTGCCCTGGTTTTCCTCGCCCTCGATCGTAAGGTTGTATTCTTTTCCCTGCATGGCAACTCCGTTTCGGAGCACCAGAATTCCGGGGTTGTCGTAATTCACAATTCGCACATGTCCTTCGCCGTCCAGCTCGATTATAGTGAATGTGGCATAACTTTCTTTTCCGTCGCTGCTTTTTGGCAGGGTCTCCATTATTATACGTGCGGCCACTTCGGGTTTGGTGTGCAGCTGCGAATATTTTAATGCCATGGTGGAGGTTAGCGTTGCCAAAACACTTGCTTTAATTCCGTGCCCGATGCCGTCGCTCAATACCAAAATGGTGCGTCCTTCTTCGCGAATAATACTCGACTGAAACACGTCGCCACAGGCAATTTCGCCTTTCGGCCTTTTTTGCTGGAATTCTATTTCAACGTGGTAATCAGGATTTGTCGTCGTTACCATAGCGATAGGTTTCAATTATGGAGTTTAGCAATTCTTCTGTTTCGGCCGCGTTTTCGCCCAGCAGAAAAGCAATTTTCTGTACCGTTTCAATATTTTGTTTGTTGATTTTGCGGGCACGGTTAATAATTTCGTCCTGTACCAGCATTGGCGCCGACATATCGCGGAAAACCACGCCAACCACTTTGTTTTTGTACAGCGTGCGTACCGAAACGTGCATTAGCTTATTGTTGAACTTTAAGTCGCGTTCAGCCAGTTCATCGCCCGATGTAAGAACGCTCGAAATCATTTTGTAAATCAAATCAGGCACCAGTCCTTTAACGTCGGCTCCCGTGAGCCCTGGAATGGTTTCGTACAAATCTTCGGTGTCTTCGCCCATTAGTTTGGCAAAATATTCATTGGAGTCTACTATTTTAAAATTACTGTCCACCATTACAATTCCCGACGATATTTTATGAATCATTTGCGACGAAACCTGCATGGTTTCCTGAGCTTTCTCCAGGCGTTTTTCGGTTTTTTTCAGTTCGGTTATGTCGTTTATCGAACCAACAATTCCAACTATTTTATTCTCATTATCGCGGATCACCGCTTTATTCAAAATAACGTGGTGCGAGGTACCGTCGCCATGGCGTACCTGGGTGTTGTATACCTGCACATCGGGGTTGGCAATCAGCTCCTTATCCTGCGCCAGGTATTTATCGGCCATTTCTTTTACATGGACTTCGTGTAAGGGTTTGCCTAAAATTTGCTCCTTTGTTTTTCCCGTGAATTTTTCGTGTGCGGCATTACACATTTGGTAAACTCCTTCTGTGTCGCGGTAAAAAATCGGTATCGGCAGTGCATCAATAATTTTCTGATGAATTGCCGGGTCTTCAATATTGCCGGTCAGAAATGATTCTTTATCGTAAATCATGTTTCGTTTTTTCAGGTTTTACCACAGAAAAATACACATTTTACAAGGCATATAAAACCACAGGCACTTTATATTTTGGCGAATTGTTTAAAAACAGATTTTTAGAAATCGATTCATCAGAAATAGAGACGAATAGGGCTTGTTTTTATTCATTATAAATTCGGCATAACTTGACTTGTAGCAGTGAAAAAATTATTGGTAGAATTATCTTTGTGCCAAGTTTTAAACGAACCAAGTGAAGTTATCTGAGATTATTGATTTGACCAACGCAAAAGTGGTTGCCGGAGATGCCGAAAAAGACCGCGAATTGCTGAGAGCTTTTAGCTCCGATCTGATGAGCGATGTGTTAACGCTGGATACGGAGCATATACTTTTAATTACAGGACTGACCAATTTGCAAATTGTTCGTACAGCCGAAATGGCCGACATTGAAGTGGTGTTGCTGGCACGCAACAAAACTGCCACCCCCGAAATGATCGAGCTGGCCAACGAAACAGGTCTTGTTCTGCTGGAAACACCCTTTTCTATTTATCGTGCGAGCGGCTTGCTGTTTCAAAACGGTTTAGACCCGGTTTATTAATGAAATTGGAATTTGACATAGCGAGTGGCGATTTTAGCAAGGCAGGAAGAGCTTCGAGCCGAATTAAAAAAATGCTGAAACAATTGCAGGTTGATCCGAAAGTGATCAAACGAATTGTCGTGGCCATTTACGAAGCCGAGGTAAATGTTGTTGCTCACTCTGTTGGAGGAAAAATGCTGGCTGAAATCGACGGAACAGGAATTACAGTAATCGTGCAGGATAACGGCCCCGGTATTGAAGATATTGAAAAAGCAATGCAGGAAGGTTATTCAACTGCTTCCAAAGCCGTGCGAAATATGGGTTTTGGGGCAGGAATGGGATTGCCGAATATTAACCGAAACACCGATGAATTTACGATTGAAAGCGAGTTAGGAGTGGGAACAGTTTTAACTTTCAGAAATAATTTTTAATGATGAAGGTTGTAGAAAAATATCATGCCATAACAGTTGACAAAGATAAATGTACGGGCTGCACGCACTGCATGAAATCCTGTCCAACCGAGGCAATCCGGATACGTGGGGGAGTGGCAAAAATAAATGCTGATCGTTGTGTGGATTGCGGAAACTGCCTGCGCGCATGTCCGGTTGATGCTTTTTATGTGGAGCAGGATAGTTTGGAACAACTGAATAAATACAAATACCGGGTGGTACTTTTCCCGTCGGTAATGATCGGGCAGTTTCCCGAGATTTATACAGAAGGCAAAATTTACGAAGCATTGCTGAAACTCGGTTTTACGCATATTTTTGAGGTGGAACAACCCATCGGATTGCTGATTGATGAGATAAAGCAGGAAGTTCAGAAATCTACCCGTAAACCAATGATTTCATCGTTCTGCCCTGCTATTGTGCGTCTGATACAATCGCGCTATCCATCGCTGGTTGATAACATTGTACCGGTAAAAGCACCTCACGATTTGGCAGCTTGTCATGCCATTGAGCTGTTGGCCAAACAAGGCGTTAAACGCGAAGAAATAGGCACTTTTTATGTGTCGCCCTGTTCGGCAAAGATGGCTGCTGTAAAACGTCCTTTGGGCGAAGAAGTGTCGGCAGTGGATGGCCTGATAAAAATGAGTGATTTGTACAATCACATCATGCGGGTAATTGAAAAAGAAGAAAAAACGGATACGGCTCCCTTACGCAAAAACCTTACACTTGATGGTATTCTGTGGAGTCTTCCGCGTGGCGAAGCAAGGCACTTTAGACGCAACTCGATGGCGGTTGACGGTATACACAATGTGGTTAAAATTCTGGAACGCATGGAAAACGACGAGGTTCCGGTGCTCGATTTTCTGGAACTGAAATCGTGTCACCAGGGATGTGCCGGCGGAATTTTGCTTACCGGAAACCGTTTCTTAACTGTTGAGCGATTACAAAAACGTTCAAAACGTTATCCGCATGCTTCGTCCATCGATGTTTCGGCAGTAAGTTGTCTGGGGATAAAAAATAAAATGAAAGCGGATCCGATTGAACCCAGTTATGTTTTTGCACTCGATCCCGACCGGCTGAAAGCGCTGGAGAAAATGCAGAAAGTAGATCGAATTTTATGTCAGCTGCCGGGAATTGATTGCGGAAGTTGTGGGGCGCCCAACTGCCACGCACTGGCCGAAGATATGGTGCAGGGACAAGCAAAAATGACCGATTGCATTTTCTTGCAAAACAGATATTTAAACGAGAAAAAAATAAACATCGAAAAAGCGACAAAGAACCTGGAAAAAGCCTGGGGGAAAAATCGTTTTGACGCTGACTGTAACAGAAGAGGAGGTAGAAATGAAGGTTTCTGAACTGGTTGAAAAATTTGGATTAAAAGTTTTTTCCGGCGAATCCGGATTAGAGAATGAAATTTCCGGCGGGTACGTTTCCGATCTGCTGAGCGATGTAATGGGAAATGCGCAGGAAGGAGAGGTGTGGATAACACTGCAAACGCACCAGAATGTAATGGCCATTGCCTCGTTGAAGGAGCTGGCAGCAGTGATACTGGTAAAGGGTTTCGAGCCCGAAGAAGACACCCTTGAACGCAGTAACGAAGAGGGGATTCCTGTACTTGGAACCGACAAAGCTACTTTTGAAATGGCAGGTAATTTATACATTACTTTAACCTAATACGATGCAAAAATTCAGGGCCGACCTACATATTCATACCGTACTTTCGCCCTGTGCCGACCTGGAAATGGCTCCGCGTAAAATTGTGGAGCAAGCCCGGGAGGCCGGATTGCATATTATTGGAATCACCGATCATAACTCAACCTTAAATGCTAAAGTAATTCGCGATTTGGCGCGCGAAAAAGGAATACTGGCACTTACCGGTGCCGAAGTTACTACCAAAGAAGAAGTGCACTGCCTGGCATTTTTCGAAAATGATGAAGCTTTGGATAAGTTTCAGCAGTACCTGGAGCAGAATATTACCCGTATCCCAAATCCCGACGGCCACTTTGGTTACCAGCCGGTGGTCGACGAAAACGAAGAGGTGTTGGAGTTGGTTCCGTATTACCTCACATCTGCATTAAAAAAAGGTATTTCGTCGGTTCAAAAGTACGTGTACCAACTGGGCGGTATTTTTATTCTGGCCCATATTAACCGCCCGCTAAACGGATTGTTTAGCCACCTGGGTTTTGTGCCAACCGACCTTGAATTCGATGCCATGGGGATTACCGGAAAAACCAGCGAAAAGCATGTTCGAAAACATTATGATTTAAGTGATAAAATTTCCCTGATTTATAATTCTGATGCTCATTTTTTGGAACAGATTGGCACCCGGTATTCCGTATTTAATATTCACGAATTAACTTTTAGTGAGGTGAAAAAGGCTCTGAATCAGCAGGATGAGCGATTTGTTGAAATCAAATGAAAACACTGTCCGAACATATTCTTGATATTGTGCAGAACTCCGTAAGTGCAAAAGCGACATTGATTGAAATCATAGTTGAGGAGGATAAAATAGCAGATCTTTATTCTTTGGTAATCAGAGACAACGGCTGCGGAATGAGCAAAGAAACGCTGGCCAAAGCCATTAATCCGTTCTTTACATCGCGAACCACCCGAAAAGTGGGTTTAGGCATTCCTCTTTTAAAGCATAATGCCGAGGCGGCAGGGGGCAGTTTTTCCCTCGAATCAGAGCTGAATGTGGGTACTGTTTTAACCGCCCGTTTTCAGCTTTCGAATATCGATCGGCCGCCGTTGGGAGATATATGGGAAACCTTGTACCTGATGTTTTTAAGCTACACCGTTGGAAATTTGGTGTACCAACACAAAACCGAAAAGGGCGGGTTTCAAATAAGTTCCGATGAGTTAAAAGAAGTGCTAGGCGATGTTTCGTATCAGCAAAAGGAAATACGAGAAGGGATATTGGAACTGATAAAAACGAATTTAGAAGAAATAGAAGTAACGAAATAACAATAAATAAAATAGCGATATGACTAAAATTAAATCATTGGCTGATCTTCGGAAGATGAAAGAAGAAGCACAGTCGAAAATCAAACTCAGGGAAAATAGTACAAACCCTGATCAGGTGGTGCAAGTAAAAGTGGGAATGGCCACATGTGGTATTGCATCGGGTGCAAAAGATACCATGAAATATTTTGTGGAAGAACTGGAACAGGAAGCTATTGATGCGGTTGTTACTCAAACCGGTTGCATGGGCTACTGTTATGCTGAACCAACTGTTGAAGTAAAACTACCGGGAAAAGAACCGCTGGTTTACGGACATGTTAACAAAGAAAAGGTTCACGAAATAATTGATAAGTACATAAAACGCGGGGAGCTGGTAGACGGTATAATTCCGGTAAGTTTTAAAACCATTGACGACTAATTACTAAACCTTTAACTATGACTGATTATAAAATGCATCTTTTAATTTGTGGCGGTACCGGGTGTAAAGCTTCGGAAAGCGACGAAATTAAAAACAGGCTAAACCAATTGATTGGTGACCTTGGACTCGCAGATGAAGTTCAGGTGGTGCTGACCGGTTGTTTTGGTTTCTGCGAAAAAGGACCCATTATAAAAGTATTACCCGACAACACTTTTTATGTGCAGGTTACGCCAAACGATGTGGTTGAAATTGTAGAGGAGCACATTGTAAAAGGGCGTCCTGTAAAACGTTTATTATATACCGACCCAAACAGCGCTGAGCAAATCAGCGATTCAAAAGGCATGGATTTCTACAAAAAACAAATCCGTATTGCCTTAAAAAACTGTGGTTTTATCAATCCGGAAAATATTGACGAATATATTGCCCGCGATGGTTACCAGGCTTTGGGAAAATGTTTGTCTGAGCTGACGCCTGAAGAGGTTATTAAAGAGGTGAAAGACTCTGGCTTGAGGGGCCGCGGTGGTGGTGGTTTCCCTACAGGATTAAAGTGGGAGATCACAAAAAATGTAGAGAACGACCAGAAATATGTGGTTTGTAATGCCGACGAGGGCGACCCTGGTGCGTTTATGGACCGCTCGATTTTGGAAGGCGACCCGCACTCGGTGCTGGAGGCAATGGCCATTTGCGGTTATTGTATTGGTGCCGACAAAGGACTGGTTTATATCCGCGCCGAATATCCGCTGGCAATTCAACGCTTAAAAATTGCCATTAAACAAGCCGAAGAGTATGGTTTGATTGGTGATGATATATTAGGAACCGGTTTTAATTTCCATATTGAATTGCGTTATGGAGCCGGAGCTTTTGTTTGTGGCGAAGAAACTGCGCTGATTCATTCCATGGAAGGTTTACGTGGCGAGCCAACTTTTAAACCGCCGTTCCCATCCGTTTCAGGGTATATGGGAAAACCTACCAACGTAAATAACGTGGAGACTTTTGCAAACATTCCGGTTATTCTGAATAAAGGTGCCGAATGGTTCAGTAAAATTGGTACGGAAAAATCGAAAGGAACAAAAGTGTTTGCCCTGGCCGGAAAGATCAACAATGTAGGTTTGATTGAAGTGCCAATGGGAACAACCCTGCGCGAAGTGATTTATGATATCGGCGGTGGTATTAAAGACGGAAAAGAGTTTAAGGCCGTTCAAACCGGAGGACCGTCGGGAGGATGTTTAACGAAAGACTCGTTGGATATTCCAATTGATTACGATAACCTTCTGGCATCTGGTTCAATGATGGGATCGGGTGGAATGATCGTAATGGACGAAAGCGATTGTATGGTTTCTATTGCGAAATTCTATCTGGATTTTACGTTGGAAGAGTCGTGCGGAAAATGTACACCATGCCGTGTTGGAAACAAACGTCTTTACGAGCTGCTGGATAAAATTACCCAGGGAAAAGGAGAAGAACAGGATATTGAGAAGTTGAAAGATTTAAGTGTGGTTATTAAAGATACGGCACTTTGTGGTTTGGGACAGACTTCGCCTAACCCGGTGCTTTCAACCATATCTAATTTCGAACACGAATATAAAGCACACGTACACGACGGTAAATGTCCGGCGGGTCAGTGTAAATCGCTTTTGCGTTACGACATTGTTGAAGATCTGTGTACCGGTTGTACACTTTGTTTCCGCAATTGCCCGGTAGGAGCTATTTCCGGCGAGCGCCGTGCACCACATTTCATCGATCAAACATTGTGTATCAAATGTGGCGTGTGTTTCGAAAAATGTAAATTCAATGCAATAACCCTAACCTAATCAGAAACCTGGAAATTATGGATATAGTAAATCTTACGATAGATAATAAACCGGTTGTGGTAAAATCAGGAACCACAATTCTTGAAGCGGCATCGGGTGTTGGCATGCATATTCCAACGCTGTGCCACATGAAACTTGAAGACCTGAATATTGAGAACAAACCGGGTGGCTGCCGCATTTGTGTAGTGGAGGTGGAAGGAAGAAGAAACCTGGCACCGGCTTGCTGCACCGATGTGAGTGAAGGAATGAAGATCAACACGCACTCGATGCGGGTGATTAATGCGCGCAGAACAGTAATGGAATTGATTCTTTCAGATCATCCTTTCGACTGTCTGATCTGTGCCAAATCAGGCAACTGTGATTTGCAGGATATGGCGCACAACCTCGGAATTCGAGAAATTCATTATAAAGGTGAGCAGTCGACTTACCGCGAAGATACTTCGCCGGCCATCATTCGCGAGGTAGACAAATGTATTATGTGCCGCCGTTGCGAAACCATGTGTAACGAAGTGCAAACCGTTGGTGTTTTATCGGCCATTAATCGTGGTTTCGAATCGGTTGTTTCACCTGCTTTCGAAATGAACCTCGATCACTCGGTGTGTACATATTGCGGCCAGTGTGTGGCCGTTTGTCCAACCGGAGCATTAACTGAAGTTGACGAAACCGGAAAAGTGATTCGTGCACTTTCCGATCCTACAAAAACTGTAATTGTACAAACAGCTCCGGCTGTACGCGCAGCGTTGGGCGAGGAGTTTGGAATGGAAGCCGGATCGTTGGTAACCGGAAAACTGGTAGCTGCTTTGCGCCGTTTGGGTTTCGATCATGTTTTTGATACCGACTTTGCCGCCGACCTTACCATTATGGAAGAAGGCACCGAGTTGCTGAACCGTCTGGGAAAACATTTGGCAGGCGATAAAGAAGTAAAACTACCTATTCTTACTTCTTGCTGTCCGGCGTGGGTGAAATTCTTTGAACACCAATTCCCGGAAATGAAAGATATTCCTTCAACTGCACGATCGCCACAGCAAATGTTTGGTGCGATTGCCAAAACCTATTTTGCCGATCAGTTGGGAATTAAACGCGAAGATATGGTTGTGGTTTCGATTATGCCATGTGTGGCTAAAAAATACGAGTGTGGCCGCGATGAGTTTAAAACCAACGATAATCCGGATGTTGATCATGCACTTACTACACGTGAGTTGGCAGCGTTGATCAAACTTTCGAATATCGATTTTACGGCGCTACCAAACGAAGACTTTGATAATCCGCTGGGTGAATCAACCGGAGCCGGAGTGATCTTCGGAACAACAGGTGGTGTAATTGAAGCGGCAGTTCGTACGGCGTATGAAGTTCATACCAAAAAAGAATTACCAAAATTGGATTTTGAGGAGCTGCGAGGTATGGAAGGAATCCGCGAAGCTACTATCGATTTTGACGGATTGCCAATTAAAATTGGTATTGCACATGGATTGGGTAACGCGCGTAAACTGCTGGAAGATATTCAGGCCGGTAAAAGTGAATTCCACGCCATTGAGATTATGAGCTGTCCCGGTGGATGTATCGGTGGTGGCGGACAGCCATACCATCATGGTGATGCGGGTATTCTGAAAAAAAGACAAGCTGCCCTGTATACAGAAGACAAGAACAAAACGCTGCGCAAGTCGCACGAGAATCCACATATTATTGAGTTGTATGAAAAGTTCCTGGGTGAACCGATGAGTGAAAAAGCACATCATCTGTTGCACACCGAGTATTTCGACAGGACTTAGAAATGTATGCGTGAATTTTTGAATGTTTAAATTTTAAAACGTAAGAAAATGCCAAAAATTAAATTAGCAGAGAATACAGTACAACTCATAAAAGATATTTGCAAGGAGTTTGAAAATAAAGAAAGCGAGCTGATAAATGTGCTGCACCAGGTGCAAAGCAAATTGGGTTATTTGCCCGCTGAGGTTCAGGAAGTAATTGCAAAAGAGCTTAAAACATCGGTGGCTAAAGTGTACGGTGTTGTAACTTTTTACAGCTTCTTCACAATGATCCCACAAGGCGAGAATCCAATCTCAATTTGTATGGGAACGGCCTGTTATGTTCGCGGTGCCGAGCAGGTATTAAACGAATTCAAACGCCAGCTGAAAGTGGAAGTGGGTGAGTCGACCGAAGACGGTAAATTTTCCATCAACTGCTTACGCTGCGTGGGAGCCTGTGGTTTGGCTCCGGTGGTAACCGTTGGCGAAAAAGTGTACGGCAGGGTAGCGCCAACTGATGTAAAAAAGATTATCGCCGAATATAAGAACCACTAGACGGTTGGATAAAATATTGTTCTGATGAAATTTCCCTCCGTATTTTACGGGGGGATTTTTTTATAAGAGGTTTGAAATTAAGACGAGATACTTTTAATAAACTGAATACTTCGTTCGTTAAAAATATCGGGCTGATCGATATTGCAAACGTGACCGCTGTTTTTAATAATCTCCAGTTTTGAGTTAAAGTGTTTTTTCACCAGGTTCGATACGGTTGGTAAAAACATATGATCGCGGTCTCCCATCAGATACAAAACAGGAGCCGAGGCTTCTTTTATCAAAAACTCTTGCAGATTATCCTTAATTTCGGTCGACATGCGCAACCATTTCTTAAATTCTTTTTCACCTAAACGAATAGCTTCACGGATAAACAATTTTCGCGATGCAATATCTTTTTTATAAGGAATAAGAATCCACGCATTGATTCTGTACAGCCACATATACGGGAAAATCGTTTGCAGCAATTTGGCCACCGAAACAAGTGCGTTGATACGTGTGTTAAACTGAACCACAGCTCCGCCTAAAATAATCGACTCGGCACGGCCCGGAGCCAGTTTATCCATGGCGCGAATGACAATACAGCCTAACGAAATGCCTACCAAATGTGCTTTCTCAATCTTCAGGTGATCCATTGTTTTGATCACATCCAATGCGATTTCATCAAAAGCATAAATTTCAGCCTGGGTGTATTCTTTTTTCGATTTCCCATGCCCGCGCAGGTCTACCAACAGCACATTAAAATGCTTTTTGAATTCGCGCAGTTGCCTAAACCACACAACATTACTTCCCCCGGCGCCGTGTACAAACACCACCCAGGTATGCGAGCTTTTATGTGGAAACACTTTGTTGTAAAGCATGCTGCAAAAGTAAAATTATTTCAATATAACAGCAAGCCTGGTTTTTGGTTGGCTACAATAGGTCTTATTTTTAAGGATTATTAAGAGTCGCTTAGCACTAAATTAAAAATCGGAATAAGCGGTTGGATGGCACAACCAGTTGTCGATGTGCGAAACTGTATTGGCATAAGCTTTATCGTTTTTTAATACCTCCCATTTTGGATCGGTCCTGAATGCCTGCCAAAGTTTTTCATTTGTCTCGATGTTTTTAAACGAAGTCATGTAAATAAGATTAGGCATATTTGCTCCGGCCAAAACTTCGCCAAAAAACACAGCGTTAAAACCAAGGTTGTTGAAGATTGCAAGTTCTCCGCCCTCGTTAAACATTTCAACTTTCTTTTGGTAAAGTTTTTCGGTGGCCCCTTCATAACTTCTTATTTGAAAGATCTGTTCCTGTTTGGGCGTGTCGAAAGCCGGCTTGTGATAGACTGGCATATCCGAAAATGCTCTTAAAAGAATAGTCTCAACGCGTGTAAATGGCGGATTGTCGTGTGCTGCATTTATGTAAGCGGCACCTTCTGCATTTAATTCAACACGACTGAGTTGATCTTCTATCTTCTCAATTTCGCTCAGATTGTTTAAAGGAATGAAAACAAATATTTTTTTGCCGTAATCCGGATCGGTTTCAATGGGTTTAAATACACCAACGTGTTCAATTCCTGCCTTGTGGGCAGCCTGAATAAAAGTGCTTTTAAGGTAGTTATCAATACGTTCTTCCTGACCGGGATTTTCAATGCTGTATACTTTTATTTGGTAATAGTTGCCGGCAAGAAGTTGGGAAAAGGAAAACAATGCAATTATAAAAACTGCGATTTTAAGAATTGGTTTAGATTTCATTTTTAACGGTTTTTGGTTTATCGCACTAAGATATTAATTTTTAGCTAATTTGTATTCAGGTTTATACAAAGCCCGATGAGTTTCAGCAAGTAGTTCTTTTAGCGGAATATGACCAGGAATTTTTGAAGTATCAATTTTGTTCAAATTTGCTTGGGTGGGTAATTCTCCCGGAAACCAGTGGCTTTTTTCATTAAAGGTTTTGTAGCGGTATTTTGCAAAATCGATCATGTCGTATGATTTCCACAGCCTGCGCAAGCGCAAAACTTCTGGAATGTTTATTCCCGACGGATCGTTTTGCATCTCAAACCCCTCGAAAACGGCATACGGATCGTCGAATAAAAAGCTATCCAGTTTTATTTTGGTTTCGTAATCAGCCTTGCTCCATGGCGAAGTGTTTGGGAAAATGCCTTTCATTTCCTCAAAATGTTCTTTTTCGGTTATGCCGAACGAAAGCGTGTGAATGGCCGGATTATTTAAACAAAACCGGGCATTCCACTGAATGGGTGTTAACGGAGAAGTGGCATTTTTTACCTTGTCCGGTGCATTAAATAGTTGTCCGCCTTTATCGTTTGGCGAAATAATAAAAACCCCCATGTCGTGCACTTCGGCCATTTGTACCGCTGCCAGGTTTCGCTGGTTAAAATAGTAGTAGTGCAGGTTCACAAAATCGAACAAGCCTGTTTCAATGGCGCGCACAATAACCTCCACCGGGGCGTGTGTACTAAAACCAACGTGTTGTATTATGCCTTCTTCTTTTAATTTCAGCAGCGCTTCAACCGCTCCTCCTCTTTTGCAACTTTGTTCCAGCAATTCGGGGGTGTTTATTCCGTGCCATCCATAAAAATCGAAGTAATCGGTTTGCAAATCGCGCAACTGGTTTTCAACCATCTCATAGGTGGTATCAGCTGTCATCGGGTTTCCTTTGGTCATTAAATGATACGAGGTACGCGGAATGGATAATTCTTCATTTAACACTTTACCGTAAACGGTCTCGCTTTTTTTGTAGCCCCAGGCCGTTTCAATGTGGTTGATACCCGCATCGAATGCCAGTTGAACCGTATTCAAACATTCTTCCAATGTATCTTCAGGAATTTCTCGCCGCGGATCGTCCCAGCCATGCTTAAAACGCATGCCGCCAAGTGTTATCGTACTCAGGTACTTTTCGGTTTTCCCAAAACGTCGGTATTGCATTCCCTCTTTTTTATTCAGAATTTTTGGCATAACAATGCATCATTTTTTATCTACGATCGACAAAGGTAGGCTTTTATATCATCTTCGAAATTGAAAGTGCTTGAAGAAAATGTTAAGTGATATTTGAAATAAAAAGGCCCAAAATAGCTTTTAACTATTCCGGGCCTTCTACTCACTTTGGTGATCTTATTTCTTATTTTTTACATATTTTTCCAGCCATTGATCCTGCTCCCATAGCATGTGTGAAATTGATTCGCGGGCTGAATAACCGTGGCTTTCTTTTGGTAACATTACCAGTCGAACCGGTGCGCCCAATCCTTTTAAGGCATTAAAGTAACGTTCACTTTGCATTGGATAAGTTCCCGAGTTGTTATCCGCCATTCCGTGAATAAGCAATAGTGGTGTTTTCATTTTATCGGCATGCATAAACGGACTCATGGTGTAATAGACTTCCGGAGCTTCCCAATAAGTTCTTTCTTCGCTTTGGAAACCAAATGGTGTAAGCGTGCGGTTATAGGCACCACTTCGGGCAATTCCGGCAGCAAAAAGATCGGAGTGCGACAACAGGTTGGCAGTCATAAAAGCACCGTATGAGTGACCTCCAACTGCAACACGGTCACGGTCGATGTATCCCAACTCGTCAACCGCATCAATGGCTGCTTTTGCGTTTGCCACCAATTGTTCGCGGAAACTGTCGTTGGGCTCTTTATCGCCTTCTCCAACAATTGGGAACGCAGCATCGTCGAGAATTGCATATCCACGAGTTACCCAAAAAATAATCGATCCGTACGACGGGTAGGTAAACGTATGTGGTGATGAGGTCACCTGTCCTGCAGCTGATTTGTCTTTATACTCTCGCGGATAGGCCCATAATACCATTGGTAGCTTTTCTTTTTTGTCCATGTCGTAACCGGCAGGCAGATACAACGTTCCCGATAAGTCTAAACCATCTTCACGTTTGTAGTTAATTATCTCTTTGTGAATGTCGGCAATACTTTGGTAAGGATTTTTAAAGAAAGTAACCGGCTGTGGTGCGATACGTTTTTTTATGTTCCGGATGTAGTAATTCGGATACTGAGTGCTGGTTTCAACACGAGTTAAAAGAACACCTTTGTCGGCATCAATAACACGAATAATATTCTCAAGAGTTGTTTCTCCATCAGCACGCCATAACCGTTCTGTTTCTTTTGTTATCAGGTCAAAGGCATCGAAAAAGGGACGCATTCCTTCCGGAGAATAACCACGCCCGGTTAAATACAATGTGTTTTTGTCCATCTCGAGTGTGTAAGTTCCTAACTCGTTCTTGGTGGTAACAAATGATCCGGGATCGTTATAACGGTCATTTGTATTGCGGTCGAAAAGAACAATTGGTTCAACTGACGCATCGCCCGGGCTGAATAGATATGTTTTTTCATTGCGGGTATTCCACCACTCGTCGGTGGCAATTGCAACAGCATCATTTCCCCAGATAATTTTGCCAAAACGCTGTTGAGTTTTTAAAATGGATTTTGGTTCCCCTTCAAACGGAGCATCAAGCGTAAACACTTCGTCTCTGAAATCAACTTCAACGGCCGGGTCTCCTTCGTCAAGTGCTTTGACGTAACAAATAGTTGCCGGTTTGTCGGCACGCCAGCGCAGGCTACGTATTTCTTTTGTGGTCGACATAAAGCCTTTCGGACGTACTTCTTCAAGCGGAACATCGCGAATAACTTTTACCAGCGTGCCCGATTTGTCGTAAATAGTTGTTTTCGATGGAAAGCGACCGTATGTTACGATGTATGAAAATGGTTCGCCAAGTGTCGTGATCAGAATATATTCACCATCAGGAGAAAAACTCATGCCGGTATACATGGCGGTTTCTTTCCATTCCGACTTGTTTCCATCAAGATCAACCGTGTAAAGTGTCGACTGAGCTAATTGTTTAAAGTTGAACTCATCGGCTTTGTCTTTTAGCAAATCCTGATAAGTTCTGTTTTGAGCTTTTTGCCCGTCGCTAACCGAAACTTTTGGGCCGGTTGGTATCGCAGTCGATTTGTCAATCAACGGTTTTTTGTCGGCCGGAAGCATTTTTACAAGCAACTTACTGTTGTCTTCAAACCATTCAAATGCAGAGCCAATATTGGCGTTTAGATTTGCACCTGTAAGTTTTTTACATGTAGCTTCGTTAATATCCAAAATCCACAACTCAACACCTTCGTCAACAGTGTTGGTAAACGCCATTTTGCTTTGGTCGGGCGACCATGTAAAATTTGCAAGACGCCCGCTTGCCGGTACATTACTAACTTTAATTTCCTTTGGTTCGCCAACTTTCATTAACGAGATGTTGGTATAATAACGCGTTCTGCTACCAATGTTGGTTACCGGATTAATTCGTAATCCGGCCAAACGTAATTCGGGTTCCGATAATTCGTTAATGCTTTTAAACTGATTGCGATGCAGTAAAACAATATTTTCGTTTTTAGCATCGAAAGATGCTGAAGGAACCGCCGGAGCATCGATCAATTCCAGAATTTCTTTAGGTGGTTTCTGGTATTCGATATCTACCTGGGCCGTAGCTCCATACCAAATGAGGGAAACAATACAAAATGCAGTGAGTTTTTTCAAGTATTTCATTATTCAAATTTTAAGAATATGTTTCTGACCGAACTTATTTAAGACTTATAAAAACTGGCGATCAACGATCTCCGGAAAATATAAATAATACTAAGTACAAAATGTTCATAAATCCCATATGGGTAAGGACGTATAAGATATAGTTGGTATAAAATTGGTTTGATGCCACAAGATAGTAATTTCTAATTATCTTTGCTCTCATGCAAAAAAACGATTCTGAAAAACCATTAATTTTGGTTACAAACGACGATGGAATTCATGCAAAAGGTTTGCGTGAACTGGTGGAGGTAATGCAATTTTTTGGTGATGTAGTGGTCATTTCTTCCGAAGTTTCCATGTCGGGGAAAGCTTGTGGTATTACAGTTGATCAGCCGCTGCGGGCAGTGCCTGTGGAGAAGATTCATGGTGTACCAACCTATAAATGTAACGGGACGCCGGTTGACAGTGTAAAACTGAGTTTTAACAGTTTGTTCGAGCGAACACCCGATTATGTGGTGTCGGGAATTAACCACGGATCCAATGCATCCATCAGCGTAATTTACAGCGGAACAATGGGAGCTGCCATTGAAGGTGGCTTGCACGGTGTGCCGTCCATCGGTTTTTCACTGGATGACTATGGTTCAGAGGCAGATTTTTCGAAAGCGAAACTGGTTGTAGCCCGTGTATTTCAGAGTGTTATTGAAAATGGTATTCCTGCGTTTACCTGTTTGAATGTGAATATTCCGAAAGGGAAACCTGAGGGGATAAAAGTATGCCGCCAGGCGCATGGAAAGTGGATGGAAGAGTTTGAAAAAAGAACCGATCCACACGGAAGAGAATACCACTGGCTTTCGGGATATTTTCAGAATTTGGATGAAGACACCGAAGACACCGATATTTTTGCATTGGAAAATAATTTTGCCACCGTGGTACCCGTTCGGGTTGATATGACTTGCTACGAAACCATGGATCAAATTAAGTCGTGGAAGTTTTAATCCGTCTTCTATGCCAAAAAACAAACAGCATAAATACGACAAAGTAGGAGTTGGTGTTTTAACCGGACTGGTTTTGCCGCTGATTATTTTTTTTATCGTATATCTGACCGGCGAAAACGATATGTCGTTTCTCGATTACATTGCCGGAATGAGGCGCATGCAGGCGCTTGTTAAAATTGGCAGCCTGTGCGTTTTTACCAATGTTGGCGCCTTTTGGATCTTCCTGCACCTAAAATACGAAAAGGCGGCCCGAGGAGTGTTGGGAGCCACAATTCTTTATGCCTTACTGGTATTAATTTTAAGAGCAGGTTAATATGCGGTACTACATTATAGCTGGCGAAGCATCGGGCGATTTGCATGGTTCAAACCTGATGAAGGAACTGAAAGTTGCCGACAAAGAGGCTGATTTTCGTTTTTTTGGCGGCGATAAAATGCAGGCAGTTGGCGGCGAATTGGTAAAACACTACCGCGAAATGGCGTTTATGGGTTTTGTGAATGTGATTCTGAATATCCGAACCATAAAACGCAACATGGAGTTTTGTAAAACAGACCTGCTTAGCTATGAACCCGATGTACTTATACTGATTGATTACCCCGGATTTAACCTGCGGATTGCGGAGTTTGCCAAACAGAACAACATAAAAGTTTACTATTATATTTCGCCAAAATTGTGGGCCTGGAAGGAATACAGGGTTAAAAAGGTGCGGGCTTTTGTTGATGAAATGTTTACTATTTTTCCCTTTGAAACCGAGTTTTACAAAAAGCACGGCATTGAGGTAAATTATGTGGGAAATCCGCTGTTCGACTCGATTACGGAATTTGAAAACACAGCACAGCCGGCAGCTGATTTTAAAACCAAAAAGAATTTAGATGAACGCCCGATAATTGCCTTACTGGCCGGAAGCCGTGTGCAGGAAATAAAAGGAACCTTGCCGGTAATGAAAAAGGCTGTTGAGGGCCGCAATGATTACCAGGTGGTGTTGGCCGGTGTTTCGTCGGTCGACAAAGAGTTGTATGCCGGAATTTTGCAGGGTAGCAACATCAAAGTGATTTACGAATCTACTTACGATTTGCTGAATAATGCACATACGGCCTTGGTCGCCTCCGGAACGGCCGCATTGGAAACGGCTTTGTTTCATGTGCCGCAAACTGTGCTTTACAAAGTTGAAGGCGGCGTGTTGGTTCATTACATTATGGCTGCTGTTTTAAAAATTGACTGGGTGTCGCTGCCTAATATTATTTTGGGGAAAATGGCAGTAAAAGAGCTGCTTCAAAAAGATATGACCGTTAAGAAAGTAACGGCAGAACTGGATCGATTACTCAGTGATGAAACCTATCGTAACAGAATTTTATCGGATTACCGCGATATGCAAAAACTAATGGGCGAACCGGGATGCTCAAAACGGGCCGCTGAAAAAATGGTTGAATTGTTATCTTTGAGTTCTGAACATAAATCGTAAGAATACAAGTGTATAGCTTATTCAAAAAAGAAATAAAAACTTTCCTCGGATCGCTGATCGGGTACCTGGCCGTGCTGGTTTTTTTATTGGTTACCGGTTTGTTTTTGTGGATTTTCCCGGGGAATTACAATATCCCGGAAAATAACTATGCAACGCTGCAGGGGCTTTTTACGCTGGCACCGTGGTTGTACCTGTTTTTGGTTCCTGCTATTACCATGCGCATGTTTGCCGACGAAAAACGCAGTGGTACCATCGAAATCCTACTTACGCGGCCACTGGCAGATTTTCAGTTGGTAATGGCAAAATTTTTGGCCGGGCTGGTGCTGGTGGTTTTCTCGTTGTTGCCCACTTTATTATATTTTTTGTCGGTTTTTTGGCTGGGGAATCCGGTAGGAAGTATCGACACCGGTGCAACCTGGGGATCGTTTTTTGGGCTTTTTTTCCTGGCAACAATTTATGTGGCCATTGGTATTTTTGCCTCGTCGCTTACCGATAACCAGATCGTTTCCTTCATCTTCGGAATGTCGCTGTCTTTTATCTTTTACCTCGGTTTCGAGTTTGTGGCATCGGCCGAAGTTCCTTATTTGCTGGAGCAAATTTTTTCATGGTTAAGCATTAACGATCATTACCTTTCCATTTCGCGGGGAGTGGTTGATATGCGCGATATCCTGTATTTTATTGGTATGGCCTTTTTGTTTTTGTATGGCACCACTCTGATTTTACGAAAAGGAAAACTCCGAAAAACAAAAGCAAAAGTTCGGGCGGTGGTTGTTCCGCTAGCCGTTTTGCTGATACTCGCCATTTCATCGAACTTTTTATACCGTATCGACTTGACGGCCGAAAAACGTTATTCGCTTTCGGATGTAAGTAAACAAATGGTAGGCGGTCTGGAAGGTCCGGTGGAAGTGGAGTTGTATTTGAGTGGCGAGCTGGAAGCGGGATTGCGAAAAATACAAAACGAAGTGCTGGAAAAGATTGCTGTGCTGAATGCTTACAGTTCGGCTCCGATTCGGGTTCGCGTTTTTAATCCGTACAGTATTGCGAATATTGAAAAGCAGGAAGAATTTATTACCGGACTGATAAACAAAGGTGTACCGCGAATTAATTTTGGGCATAAAACCGAGCAGGGCGTGAGTTCGCGATTTATTTTTCCTGGTGCGATTATTCGTTATCAAAACAAAGAGCTGGCGGTTAATTTTCTGAAAAATAATCCGTACACGAGTTATGAAAATAACTTTAACCATTCGGTGGAAACCATCGAGTTCGAGCTGATAAACGCATTCCATAAACTGATGCGAAAGAAAAAATCGGTACTGGCATTTTTGCAGGGGCACGATGAGGCGAATCAGTACGAAGTGGCTGATATTGCACGGGCATTGTCTGCCGATTTTGAGATTGACATGATGGAAGCCTCTGATCTGGAAGATTCGGATGTTGATATTTTGGTAATTGCCAATCCCAAAAAGGAATTCCCGGAGACCTCAAAAATTGCCATCGACCAGTACCTGATGAAAGGTGGAAAACTGATGTGGCTGGTTGATCCGGTTCAGGTAAGTTTAGACAGTTTGAGTAAAGGATTTCAAACTTATTCATTTCCAAACGACATGAATATTGGCGACCAACTGTTTCGATACGGTGTTCGCCTGAATTATGAGTTGCTGCAGGATGTAAACTGTATTCAAATTCGGGTAAATACAGCCGCGCCGGGTAATGCGCCACGTTACACCTTGCATCCGTGGTATTATTCGCCATTGCTTACGCCCAACGATAATCACCCGATTAGCCGAAACCTAAACTGGGTAAAGACAGAATTTGTTTCATCGCTCGATACGGTTTCTGCCAGTTCAAATCTCCGAAAAGAGGTGATTCTGAGTACATCGCCTTATGCCCGCCGGATAAAAGCACCGTCGTCAGTGAGTTTGGCAAACATTAACAATCCGCCGGCACGTGAGTTGTTTACACAGTCGGATATTCCGGTTGGTGTTTTGCTGGAAGGCGTTTTTACTTCGAACTATAAAAACCGTATGGTGGAAAACTACGGCTATTCATCGGCAGAAATGATTACGGAAAGTCAACCCACACAAATGATCGTAATTGCCGACGGTGGTATGATGACCAACAAAGTAAATTATTCTACCAATCCACCTAAAATTCAGGAACTTGGTTTCGACGAAATATCGGGTCAGGTTTTCGGGAATAAGGAGTTTCTGATCAATGCCATTTCGTACCTCGATGACAGACAGGGAATTATGCAGTTGCGGGGCCGCTCGCTAAAATTACGTTTGCTCGACAAAGTTAAACTGCGCGAAGAAGCAGCTTTCTGGAAATGGCTGAATGTATTGCTGCCACTGCTTTTAATCATTGTTTTTGCACTGGTTTACAACCTTGTTCGTAAATACAAATACAATCGTTCATAAAAACGGGTAAAATCAAACGAAGCACGATAGGGATAATTCCTGAAAGTTTGTATATTCGTATACTTAGATGAGTTGTAAATAAGACAAGAATTCAAAAAAATAAATCGAAATAAATGAAGTTTGTAGTTTCAAGCACCGAATTACTGAGCCACCTTTCTGCAATTAGTAAGGTTATCAGCAGTAAAAGTACAATGCCAATTCTCGATAACTTCTTGTTTCAGTTAAGCGAAACAGAGTTAACCATAACAGCTTCCGATCTGGAGTCGACCTTAATTACCAGCCTCGAGTTGGATAATATTGAAGGCGAAGGAGCTGTGGCAGTTCCGGCAAAGTTGATCACCGATACGCTGAAAGAATTTCCGGAGCAGCCACTGACATTTCAGATCGATGGTGATTCTTATCATGTTGAAATTTTTTCCGACAATGGTAAATTCAGCATCATGGGACAAAATGCCGAGGATTTTCCTGAGCAGCCGGCGTTGGATGAAGAAGGTGCATCTTCAATTGATGTTAGCCACGTTGTACTTCAGAAAGGAATTGAAAAAACTTTGTTTGCCACGGCCGACGATGAATTACGTCCGGTAATGAATGGTATTTACGTTGAGCTTACTCCTGATTTTGTGAGTTTTGTAGCATCTGATGCGCACAAGCTGGTACGTTACCGTCGTTTGGATGCAAAAGCTGAATTCGAGTCTTCGTTTATTTTGCCTAAAAAACCGGCTAGCTTGTTGAAAAACCTGTTGCCAAAAGAAGAGTTTGATGTAAAACTGGAATTCGACGATAAAAACGCCTTTTTTACCTTAAGCAACTACAAACTTATCTGTCGTTTGGTTGAAGGAAATTACCCAAGTTATAATTCGGTAATTCCAACCAACAACCCGAACAAAATGATTATCGACCGCCTGAATTTCTTTAACACCGTAAAACGTGTTTCCGTATTCTCGAACCAGGCGAGCAACCTTGTAAAACTGAATATTACCGACAACCAGTTGGTGGTTTCGGCACAAGATATCGACTTTTCAATTTCGGCAGTTGAGCGCATCAATTGCGAATACGAGGGCGAAGAAATTGAAATTGGTTTCAAATCAACCTTCCTCCAGGAAATTCTTACCAATATTTCAACCGGCGATGTAAAGGTTGAAATGAGCGATCCAACACGTGCAGGCTTGTTGCTTCCGGCTGAAAACGACGAAGACGAAGATATGTTGATGCTGCTGATGCCAATGATGATTAACGTTTAAAAAGATACAACGATAAACCGAAAAGGTATCCGGGAACGCAGGTTTTAGGGTACCTTTTTTAATTCATACCCACCATGAAATTACATTTAAAAAACGCTTTGGTTTTTTTAGATCTGGAAACCACCGGAATAAACATTGTTACGGATCGAATTGTGGAGATTGCTTTAATAAAAGTAAATGTTGACGGTACCGAGGAAGAAAAACTGTTGCGGATAAATCCTGAACAACCCATTCCGATTGAGGCTTCTTTGATTCATGGAATTTACGATGAGGATGTAAAAGACGCGCCAACTTTTAAGGAAGTAGCAAAAACGCTGGCTAAATTTATGGAAGGATGCGACCTGGCTGGTTTTAATTCTAACCGTTTTGATATTCCCTTACTGGCCGAAGAGTTTTTACGTGCCGAGGTGGATGTTGATTTTAAAAAGCGCAAATTTATTGATGTGCAGGCCATCTTTCACAAAATGGAAAAACGCACACTGGCAGCAGCATACAAATTTTATTGTAACCAGGAATTGACTGATGCGCACAGTGCCATGGCCGATACAAAAGCAACTTATGAAGTGCTGAAATCGCAGCTCGATAAATACAAAGATGTGGAGTATGAAGATGCCAAAGGGAAAAAATCAACGCCTATTGCAAACGATGTGGAGAAGTTGAGCGAATTCTCGTCGTACGACCGCAATGTTGATTTCGTGGGCCGCATTGTTTACGATGAAAATGGTGTTGAAGTCTTTAACTTTGGAAAGAACAAAGGAGTACCGGTTGAGCAGGTTTTACAGGAGCAACCCGGTTACTTCGGCTGGATTTTGAACAGTGAATTTCCGCTGTATACAAAGAAAGTTTTAACACAGTTGAAACTAAGAATGATGAATAAATAAAGCTCGTAGCTAGAAGCTCGAGGCTCGTAATTAGATTATTATGAAAATAATTTGCATAGGAAGAAATTACGTGGCTCATGCCAAAGAGTTAGGGAACGACATACCCGAAGAACCCATCTTTTTTATGAAGCCGGATACCGCCTTGTTGCGAAATAACGATCCGTTTTATATCCCGGACTGGACCAACGAGGTGCATCACGAAATTGAGTTGGTGATCAAGATAAACCGTATTGGTAAAAACATTGAAAAACGCTTTGCTCATCGTTATTACGACGAGGTGGGCTTGGGAATCGATTTCACGGCCCGTGATGTGCAGGCGCAACTAAAAGCAAAAGGTCTGCCCTGGGAAAAAGCAAAAGCTTTTGATAAGTCAGCGGTGTTAAGCAGTACCTTCTTGCCAAAATCAATTTTCCCCGATCAGGAGGCAATCAGTTTTCGCCTGGACATAAACGGCGCTACTGTTCAGGAATCGCATTCGGGAATGATGATCTTTGATTTTGATGAATTGATTGCCCATATCTCTAAATATGTTACCCTGAAAATTGGTGACCTCATTTACACCGGGACACCGGCAAATGTTGGCCCGGTTGCCATCGGCGATCGTTTGGAAGGGTATCTGGAAGACAAGAAATTATTTGATTTCGAGGTTAAGTAAACCATAATAAATACATTTTCACCGGCTTTTAAGCCGGTGTTTTTATAAATTGTAGAATCAGGCTGTAGCCTTTAAACCTATAAAATGCAGGATTACCATTTTGAATTAGAGATGCAGGTTCGCGATTACGAATGCGACATCCAGGGAATAGTAAATAATTCTGTTTACCAGAACTATTTGGAACACACGCGCCATAAATTTTTGAACCACGTTGGGCTCGATTTTGCACAATTGCACGAAGATGGAATTGATGCTGTTGTTATTAAAGCCGAGTTGGAATACAAATTTCCATTGCGCCCCGGCGATGATTTTTTTGTTCGTTTGAAAATCGGGAAACAAGGTCGTTTACGCATTGTATTTTTGCAGGAGGTAATTCGTAAAGCCGATGAAAAACTGATGGTAAAAGGCCGCATTACTTCGGTACTTACAAAAAATGGTCGTCCATTGTCGCCAGAAATTCTGGAGAGTAAATTTGAGGAGGCTGGAATAGCTATTGAGGAAGTTTAGTTGCTGCTGTTGAGTATGGTACTTAAATGATCGGTTTTTGTATCGCTCCCAAATGTCGATATATAATCCTTTAGTAATTCACCGGCTTTATCGCAGTTTGAATTCTCTTTCTGGCATTCGTACACGTAGCTTGCTGCCAACCCGAAAAGCGCATCCTTGTTCTCAGCATTAACTTCTAAAACCCGGTTGAACTGATATCTCGCATTTTTGTAATGACTTTTATTTAGCCATTCATAACCGGAGTCAAGCAAATAGCTGATTTGCCCGATCGTAATTTCTGCTTTTTGCTTCTCTGCTTCAGAAACATAGGGGTGATAATTTTTTTGACTGATGCTAAAGAAAAATTGAAAGATTCCAAAAGTTATCAGGGGAATAAAGATTACCAATGATACAATGGTAAGAAATAGTGTACGTTTCTGATCTTTTTCAATTTTCGTTCGGTATTTCGTTTTTAATTGGGCGAGTTGTTCCGGTGAAACTTGTTTTGAAACCAGCTTATATTTGTTTTTGAAGATTAGTTTCTCACCCTTATCCCAGTTCTGGTAGGCATGGTGTTTGGGGCGCGCATTGGCGCGTAACGATTGTATCATTGCAAGAACCGATCCGCCAAATCCCATAACCGTTATTTTATTAGTTTCTCTTCAATACGAAATTCTTTAGCCTCAACACCATTGGTTTTTAGCGCCGATTTAAATCCTTCGTTCATCATTCGTCCCAAACGCATTGGCATATCCAAAAGGGCAGGGTAGGTGTTTTTATCATCGGGGTGCTTATAAAAGTGAACACAACTTTTCACATCCGACGAAAGATAAATACGGCAGGCCATCGGGCGAGCTTCATACGCGGAACATGCATCGTCTTTTAAAAGCGGGCAGGGATGTTTGGCATTCATCAGTTCATCGCCTTTTAATTGGCTCAGTTTGGCTTGTTTTTGTTGGGCTTTTTCGGTGATTACAGAAATCGTTTCAGCATCAAAAGATTTCTCAATAAACGCCTGTAAATAATCCAACTCATAATCCAGCGCAAAAACCGGTTGGTGGCAACACCAGCTGCAGCCCCGTTTACAATCGATACTTTGATTTTGTTGCCGGGCGTAAATAAACAACGAATCAATCAATCCGTCGATAGCGGCATACATTTCTTTTATTGACTGATGCACAGCTTCCTGCTCCATGTTGGCTTCAACAGCTTTCATGGCCAGTTGGTATCCATCGTGAAAAAAGGCTTTTTCGAGTTGTTCAAATTGCGGATTAGTGGTCATTTCAATATTTTGATTGAAAATATTGAAATTATGATAGAAAAACAACAATTAATCAATTTTGGGTAGTTAAAAGTTACACTTCTACTGAAAAATTGATTTTCACTTGTTTAGCATTTTCCCTTTTCTATTTTCAATCGTGCAAAATAATCTTTAGCTGCTCGTTTAACATGTGGCGAAAGCAGCATGGTTGTAATTACCGTGGGGAAAGCCATTAGTGCAAAAGCAATGTCGATTAAACCAATGATCGTGCGCAGGTTGGCAACGGCGCCCACTAAAATTACAGCAACAAAAAGGTAGTTGTAAATGTGTTGGTATTTGGTTCCGGCAACAAACCCGAGGCATTTTACCCCGTAATACGGAAAGGCAAACATGGTTGACATGGAAAAGAAAATTACGCAAATAGCCAGAATGTATTTACCGTAAATGGGAATGCTCGAATCAAAAGCCTGCGCGGTAAGAGTAATTCCATCGGCGCTGCTTACTTTCCAGGTATTGGTGATGATGATCGCCAGGGCGGTCATGGTACAAACAAGGATAGTATCGATAATTGGGCCCAGCATAGCTACTAATCCTTCACGGATGGGTTCATTGGTTTTAGCGGCTCCGTGTGCCATTGGCGCTGTTCCCAATCCTGCTTCGTTCGAGAAAGCAGCACGACGGACTCCGGTGATTATTATCGCTCCCAGCGATCCTCCCAATACAGCATTTCCGGTAAACGCATCTTCAAAAATGGTTCTAAACGCCGGAACAATTTCTGATGAGTTGGAAAAAATAATGTATAAAACGGTTACCGTATAAACCACTACCATGGTTGGCACCAGGCTGCCGGTAACTTTTCCGATTCGTTTAATTCCGCCGATTACAACCAGTCCCACAAGAATGGAAATAACAACTCCGGTTAAAATATTTGAGGTAAAATTGCCCTCAATTCCGTTGGGAACCAAAACCACATCGCGAACCATTTGGGTAAGCTGGTTGGCTTGAAAAAGAGGCGAGACACCTATCATAGCCATGATGGCAAAAAATACGGCAATGGGTTTCCACTGTTTGCCCAATCCCTCTGTGATGTAATACATGGGGCCACCCTGAATTTCGCCGGCATCGTCTTTTCCACGGAACATCACAGCCAGCGAGCAGGTGAAAAATTTGGTGCTAACTCCCAGTAATGCCGATACCCACATCCAGAAAATGGCTCCCGGGCCCCCCATGGTAATCGCTACGGCAACACCACTAACGTTCCCCATTCCTACCGTTCCGGCAAGGGCGGTAGATAGTGCCTGGTAGTGCCGCAATTGTCCGGCTTCGTTCGGATCGTCGTACTTTCCGGTTAAAATGGAAATGGCATGACCGATGTAACGCAGCGGTGCCAAACGCGAATACACCAAAAAGTAAAAGCCACCACCAAGCAGCAAAATTAAAATAGGAGCTCCCCAAATGCCATCGGAGATTTTTATAATGAGTTCACCAAGATTTTCAAACATTCCGCTAAGAAATGTAAAACTTATCAATTATCAAACAGCAGAATGAAAGATAAAAGTCAGGTTTTGTGATAAAATGATTGAAATGTTATTGATGGTAAAGATGTTGTAAAATATGTAAAGTATACTTGATTTTTTAAAAAATGTAAAGTATGTTTGTCATATTATAAAGTAAAGTTTACATGAATGGAAGCGCTAACTCTCATTAATTTCCTTTTTATGGCCGGGTACATTGGCTTGGGTAGCAGATTAATTAAAACGGTGAATAGAACATGGGATGTGCTGGAGTTACGTTTTAATCTTGCCCCTTATTATTTTAAATATATTGGTCTGGCTCTAATTCTAATTTCTATTGGTATTTATATTTGGGTTTCCAAAGTAAATAGCTTATCCAGAGCAGAAGAGATGCTGTTGTATCACATAAATCTTGGTTTTCTTTTGCTTGTTTTTTCTTGCGAGAGAAATGAAGATGAATTGTTTAATCAAATAAGGCAGAAAGCAATTGTGGCTAGTTTTATAGTAAGTTTGCTTTTGTATGCTATCGTTATTCCATCTGTAATAATACTAGAAGAAATACACCATGAATGGCTTTTAAGTTTTGGAGCCATATTGGTCTTTTTTAATCTTGGTTACCTGGTTTACTTTTGCTCCACCAAGTTCCGGATGAGAAGATAATTTAATTAACTGAAGGAGCTTTTATATATGAATACAATAATAGGTACAATCGTAATTATTAGTTATTTAGTAATATTTGTCAGAATTCTTCCAACCGGAAAAAGGAATATGGATGTTTTTGAACGTATTCCAGTATTGTTACCCTTTTGGTGGAAGTATATTGGGATAGGCTGGCTTCTTTTTGTTTTTGGTTATTCCATATATCAAGGTGATTTTAATCCCAGTACAAATACCTTTCTACTCTCAGGGATGTATTTTGGTTTGATACAGATTTCTTTTTCAAAAGAAAAAAATGAAGATGAGTTTGCCGAACAGACAAGAACAAAAGCAATGTTTCTTTCGGTAATTTCCTTGTTTATGCTTGTCGGAATCTACTCGGCTTATGAGATGATTGCACCAAACTCATTCTCAGAGAACTCGTTTACCTGGTTTATGATGTTGTTAAATGCGACCCTAATCGTGTATCTTGGTTACTTCTATTTCACAAAATACCGATCACTTAAAAATCAGAATTAATTATGGATATAAAACTGGTACAAACACTATTGTTCGTAGTTTTCATTCTCTCTCTCGGACTATTTTCATTGCTTTTTAAAGAAAAGAATGAGGAGGCGGTGTTTAAGAAACTCAAATTATTTCCACGATGTTTTAAACTTATAGGATTGGTAATACTGCTTTGTTCCGTTTCTTTGCCATGGATTTTTCAACGCTTATTGGTTGATGGGACTAACCATTTGGGAATGATATGTGTAAATTTTGGATTGTCTCTTATTTGTTTTTCGAGAGACAAAGTTGAGGACGAAATGTCGAACCTCATAAGGTTAAAATCATTTTATCGTAGTTTTGTGGCAGGGATTGTAGGATTCTTTTTTCTAACCTGGATGGAAAATAAGGTTTCAGATGGTTTTAGTCAACTTTCAGCGGACACATTACTGGGAACTATTTTAGGAATATACTTAGTGAGTTATTACGTTACCAAATCAAAAATACGAAGTGCAGAATAGGCTCAAAATAGAACGTGCTATTAAAAACCTCACACAAGACGATCTGGCAAAACTAATTGGTGTTTCGCTCCAAATCATACATTAATTGACAAATTTTACGTGATGAACAAAACTCAAAATAACTTGCGCCTATTGCCACGAAGATTTAAGAAAGCAGCCTTTAGTTTAATCGCTTTAACTATTTTTTTTGTAGTTCTTATTTTTAGTGAATTTGTTACGGTTGAAAAAGAATTAGCTAAAACAGTAACAAGTTCCGGAATTTTATTGTCGTTTTTATTATTGGCCTTAACAAGAGATAAGGTAGAGGATGAACTAACCCTGATAATAAGATTAAAAGCTTTGGCGGCGTCATTTATTTATGGAGTAGGTTATGTGGTAATAAGTCCTTTTGTAAATTTACTTTTCGATGGGGAATTTATAAACGATGAAATGGGAACGGAGGGATTGTTATTAACAATGTTTCTGTTTTATTTTGGAATGTTGTGGTTAATGAAAAAGAATAGATAGTGCAGAATAGGCTCAAAATAGAACGTGCTATTAAAAACCTCACACAAGACGATTTGGCAAAATTGATTGGCGTTTCGCGCCAAACCATTAACTCGATTGAAAAGGGGAGGTATGTGCCCTCAACTGTATTAGCCCTAAAAATCTCGGAAATATTTGATAAGCCGGTAAATGAAATATTTGAGCTGGAAGATACGGATTGAAAACATTTCCAGCCGATTACGCGGATTACGCAGAATCTCTTGGGAGACATATCTGCGAAAATCAGCGTAATCTGCGAGAACGATTCTTATTTTAACTGTATTTGCACAAAAATCGGCAAATGGTCAGATGGCGATCGGCCTTCTTTTGTATCGCTAATGGCTGCATATTCCAGCACCTTAATTTTGTCGTTCACAAAAATGTAATCGATGCGGTTATCGCCTTCACTGCCCGGTTTAAACCCGTTGTAAGTTCCAACTGGTCCGTAAGGTGGTTCTTGTGTAACTTCGCGGCTGTCGCTCATGTATCCTTTTATCAGTGCTATTGGTTGTGTCTCCGGAGTCAGGTTAAAATCGCCTGTCAGAATTACCGGCAACCCTGATCCCGCCGTAAACTCTTCCATTTTTTCATGAATCAGTTTTGCTGAATTTTTTCGGGCTTCTACGCCAACGTGGTCAAAATGGGTATTAAAAACGAAGAATTTCTTTCCGGTAACTTTCGATTTAAATTTGCCCCAGGTTACAATTCTGTTGCATGCGGCATCCCAACCCAGTCCCGGTTCATTGCAGTTTTCCGATAACCAGAAATGTCCTTTTTCTTCCAGAATCAATTTTTTCGGATTGTAAAAGATGGGCATAAACTCGCCGGCTTTATCACCATCGTCGCGACCAACGCCAAACCATTTGTATTCGGGCAAACCTTTTTCAATGTCTAAAAGTTGACCAAACAAAGCCTCCTGCAAACCAAAAACATCAGGATCGTAAAAATGCAGCAATCCGTTTACCATTTCAATACGGTTTGGCCAGGCATTAACGCCGTCGCTTGCCGTATTCATTCGGATATTAAAGGTCATTACATTCATTTGCTGCGCAAATAATATAGTTGGGAATAATAAAAGTATTCCTAAAATTAATCGTTTCATTCTGAACAGAAATTATAAGTGGTGTATTTATCCGTGTTTTGTTTTCCTTCTATAATGGTATCCCGTTGCTCATCTTTCTTGTCGATGGCAAAATCCTTACAAAATTCAATAATCTCATCGAAATAATCAGTAGTTGGTGTAATGTTTATTTCGTGACCGGCACCACATGATGTGTGTAACCAGTAAGGAGCTTCAAGTTGCCTCATTTTTTCAGCAATAGTGTACGATCCATGCAAGATCCAGTAGCCTTTAGTACCTTCATCGCAATAATGGTGAGGTGCCGTTCCGTAGGGAACCAGGTTATCGTCGGTTCCGTGGAATAAAAGCGACGGAATTGCCGATTCATCGTATAATGCCGTAGTGTCAGGTATGGCTCCGGCCATGCCAATTACTCCTGCAAACGAAACCGGCCCCGAATCCAGACCATAACAATAAGGCGGCTGGTAGGCCGTGTACAAAACGGTTTCTGCTCCGGCGCTGCTTCCCGACAAAATAACTTGCTGCGGATTAATAGCGTATTGATGACGGTTTTCTATCAAAAAATAGGTTGCATCCAATAAGTCTTCGCTGGCGGCATGAATGGTATTTAATTTTTCGGTAGCGGGGCAATCGCAACCAAAACCTTCGGGCTTTCCTTTGCGTGTTAAACGATAGGATATGGAAGCCACTACATAACCGTAATTGGCGAGTTGCGTACAAAATGTTTTAATGTTCTCTCCATTTCTTTGTCCACCACTAAAACCGCCGCCGTGTACATAAATTATAGTTGCACGTTCCTGCTCGTAATCGTTTTGCGGAAGGTAAATATCCATATCCAGATTTTCGCCATCCTTGGTCGCATAAGTAGCTGTTTCTACTCGTATCTCATCGAAAACGTTAGCTGTATATCTTTCCTGGGCCAGGCATACACCAGCCAGAAAGTACAACAGAATAACCAGGATCAATTTTTTAGGCATAAAATTTTTTGTGTGAATATAAGGATATATCAGACTTCATGCAAAAGAAAATGGAACCCATAATTGAGTTCCATTTCTAAGGTTAACTATATCAGTTTCCTTATTTTTTATCTTCCTGATTTCGTAAGAATAATTGCAAAGGGTATGCCATAATGTTTAATGTGCAAGTATCCAGTAGTATAGCAGTTTTGCTTTCCTTTAGAGGTTCTTCATTCTGGGACAATATTCCCGAAATTAGAATAATCGGGTGGTAGATGGAGTGTGTAACAACTCGTGATTGAGGAGCCAACGTTTGCGTTCCAAACCACCGGCGTAACCGGTAAGTTTTCCCGAACTTCCAACAATACGATGACAAGGAATAATAATTGGAATTGGATTTTTTCCGTTTGCCAGCCCTACAGCACGTGTATTTTTTTCTGAGCCGGATAGTTTGGCAATATCGAGATAGCTGGCAGTTACTCCATAATCAACGTTTTGCACCAGTTCCCAGATTTTTTGCTGAAAGTCTGTCCCTTCAGGAGCCAATTGCAGATTGAAGTTTTTTCGTTCGCCGGCAAAATACTCTTGTAGCTGAGTTTCAGTGTTTTCCAATATTTTTGGTTGAACAGCAGAATTTTCGGCTTTTTCAGCATAAAAACTGATCGCTGTTAATGCCATTTCTGTCGACTGTAGTTTGAGCCAGCCAACGGGAGAATTAATATATCGGGTAAATTGTGTCATAAAAAATCCGGTACCAAAGATACCGGATTTTAATAAAAGTTAGGTTAGTGATTAATACCTTTCGCGTTGCGTATATTTTGTGTGCAATAAATGATGCGATACTTCTCCAAGCGGTTCTTTTAAGAAGTCTTTGTACAACTTGGTAATTTCATGATTCTCATGTGACTTACGAATTGGCAATCCTTCATCTTCAGCGTAAATTGCCTCTGCACGTTTCTGCCTGATTTCCGGATTTGTTGGAATAGGCTGCCCGCCGCCACCAAGGCAACCGCCCGGACAGGCCATAAATTCAATAAAATGGTAATCGGAAGTACCGGCCCTAATTGATTCCATTACTGATTTGGCATTTATCAGCCCGTGGGCAATGGCGCATTTTAGTTCAACACCATCAAGGAATGCCCACTCTTCAACAGGGTTTTCTATTTTTATGGTTGCTTCACGAATACCATCAACTCCACGCACCGGAGTAATGTTGAGGTTTTCGAACGGAACTTCGCGGCCGGTAACTATTTCGTAAGCGGTACGCAAAGCAGCTTCCATAACACCACCGGTTGCACCGAAAATAACCGCTGCCCCCGATGATTCTCCCATTAAGCGGTCGTATTTTGCCGGCTCCAGTTTATTGAAATCCAAACCGGCTTGTTTAATCAGGATTGCCAGCTCTCGCGTGGTTAATACATAGTCAACATCGCGATAGCCACTGTCATGCATTTCAGGGCGGAAAGCCTCGTATTTTTTCGCCGTACACGGCATTATTGATACCGAAACAATGTCTTCCGGTTTTATATTTCGGGCATTGGCGTAATACGTTTTTACCAGCGCTCCGAACATCTGTTGCGGCGATTTACAAGTTGAGAGGTTTTTCAAATGATCGGGGAACATGTGTTCGATGTATTTGATCCATCCCGGTGAACACGATGTTGCCATTGGCAACGAAACCGACTTGTCTTTGTCGACCAGGGCTTTTTTCAAACGGGTAAGTAATTCGGTTCCTTCTTCAATGATGGTAAGGTCGGCGGTAAAATCGGTATCCAAAACCGAGTCGAAACCCAAACGTTTTAAAGCCGCAACCATTTTGCCGGTTATGCTTTTACCTGGTTTCATTCCCAGTTCTTCGCCCAATCCCACTCGCACGGCAGGCGCTGTTTGCACCACAACGTGTTTGTTCGGATTGGCAATGGCTTCCCAAACTTCTTCAATGTAGTTTTTCTCAACCAGCGCTCCGGTAGGGCAGTGGTTTACGCACTGTCCGCAGTTAGTGCAAACCACGTCGCGCATGGCTTTTTCAAAGAAGGTGGTGATTTTCATTTTGTCGCCTTTGTGCGCCACGGTAAGCGCATTAACACCCTGTAATCCGGCGCAGGTTCGCACACAACGCTGGCAGCGTATACATTTGCTGTCGTCTTTGATAATCGATGGAGAATAGGAATCTATTGAGGCGTGTTTTAACGGAACCAGTTCGATAAAGTCCTGGGTCATAATTTTATACTCAGAGGCGAGTGTTTGCAGTTCGCAGTTTCCGTTGCGGTAACATTTGGTGCAATCGGCGTTGTGTTCGGCCAACAACAATTCAATAATTTGTTTTCGCGAGTTGCGTACTTTTAAACTGTTGGTAAGAATTTCCATCCCCTCTTCGCAGGGTGTTGCACAGGCTGCCGATAAGCGGTTTTGCCCGGCTACCTCAACTACACAAACACGGCAGTTTCCGGCAACGCACAAATCTTTATGATGACAAAGTGTTGGAATGGTTATCCCTTGTTCTTCTGCAGCTTCAAGAATGGTTTTCCCGGCTGAAATCTCCACCGGAAAACCATTTATACTGATATTAACTTTTTTGTTCATAATCTTTCTTTTTCCGGTTTATTAATAGATCATCTCTTCTCTGAAGTTCTCGACAATCGACGAGAACGAATTCGCCACCGATTGCCCAAGGCCACATTTGGCCGTGTATTGCATCGTTTCGTTGAGGCGCAATAACTTGTCGAGATAGGAGGCCGGTTTTTCACCTCGTTTTACCGCTTTAATACCCAGTAATAATTGCTGGCATCCTACGCGGCAAGGTGTGCACTGCCCACACGATTCTTCGCGGAAAAATTCGAGGTAATTATCGAGTACATTAAACATCGAACGCGAACTATTAAAAAGCATCATCGATCCGCCTGTAGGCAGCGAAATACCAGTCAGTTTGCCTTTAAAACCAATAGCGGCATCTTTAAATTTTTTGCGCGGAACAAGAAAACCCGAAGCTCCGCCAACCTGTACGGCTTTGGTATCGCCGTCGCCAAATTCGTAAACGAAATCCTGCAGGCTCATTCCCAGCTCCAATTCGTAAATACCCGGTTTGGGTGTATCGCCCGATACCGAGAACAACTTGGTGCCACGCGAGTATTGAACGCCCAAATCATAGAATTTTTTTGCACCGTATTTAAAAATAGTGAAAGTGTGTACCAGTGTTTCCACATTGTTGATTACGGTAGGTTTTCCCATAAAACCGGCTTGCGTTGGAAATGGTGGTTTGTTTCGCGGCTCACCACGTTTTCCTTCCATAGATTCCATTAAAGCGGTTTCTTCACCGCAAATGTAAGCGCCACTACCCATAAAAATCGAGATCTTGAAATCAAGATTTGTCTCCTGGCAGTAGTAGTCGAACTCGTCGATGACCTTGTTTAACTCGGGCAACAGAAATTTATATTCGCCCCGTAAATAGATAAAGCCTCTTTTAGCTCCGGTAATGTATCCACAAATAGCCATTGCTGTTAGAACTTTATAGGGAACGCGCGATAATATTTCACGGTCTTTAAAAGTGCCGGGTTCGCCTTCATCGGCATTACATATCACGTATTTTTCTTTCTCTTTTGATTCCGCAGTCAATTTCCATTTTAGCCCGGTTGGAAATCCAGCTCCGCCACGTCCTTTTAGTTCTGAACTGATGAGCTCGTTGATAAGATCCTGTGGTTTCCTTTGTAGCGTTGAAGACAGAATTTTTTCCCAGTCGTTTTCATTTCTGAAAATGAAATCTACACGTTTTAATTGATTTGAAGTTGCCATAATTGCCGGTTTAGTGGTTTTGATTTACTTTCATGTAGGCCGATAATATCTCCCTCACTTTCTCAGGAGTGAGTTCGGTATAAATTTCATCGTTAATCAGCATTGCCGGTGCCTTGTGACACCAGCCCAGGCAGTTGGTTTCCAGCAGGGTGAATTGTTTGTCGGGGGTGGTTTCCCCTAAACGAATTTTTAGCATGTCTTGTATGGCAAACAAAATCTGGTTTTTACCCTTCATGGCGCAGGTAATGGTTTTGCACACCCGAATAATGAACTTTCCGGTAGGTTTGGTTTCAAGGAATGAATAAAAAGTGGCAGTTCCGTACACATCGGCAGCCGGAATATCAATTTCCCGCGCAATCTCGATCATCGAACGTTCTGAAAGGAAATTTTCCTGTTCAACCACTCCTTGTAAAATGGGTAAAACACTCTCCCGGCTACGACCATGTTTCTCAGCCAGGTTTTTAACTAAGGTTTGGATTGGATCCATGAGGCAAGTTTTAGTTATTAAGATTGGTTTTTAGTTGTTATTGTTAAGTAGAGCGCCAGTTAAGGCTGGATCGATTTTTAATTGCTGCATGAAATAAAGAAATAATTCTTTATTTATTATAAACAAATGTACGGAGTAATCGCATAAAATAACAGCATATTTGCTTCATAACATTATGTTTTTCAGCAGAAAACAGATAATGTGATCAAGTCGGGTTTTAAATTGAGCGGAGAACCTAATTTTTGTCATGTATAAAAGTGTTCTAAAAATGGTTAAGAAGGGGCGGAGTGCAATGTAGTCTAAATAAGAATTATTAGCTGAGGTCAAAACTTGAGATTCATTAACAATTTATTTAAAGAAAATTAAAGAATGAAGCAACCTTTTGGTGCTGTTTTTTGTCTAATTTTATAGAGCCATAAAACAATTTAACAAGTTCATTAAAATGAAAACAGTATTAATCACCCATTTCGCTGTTCTGTTATTAATTATTCCGGGCATGAGTTGGGCCCAAATTGTAACCATAACAGGTTATGTTAATAATGGATCCAACGGAAAAGCTATGGAAAACGTAAGTATTTTTGAAAAGAATTCAGGAATCGGAACAATTACCAATCAGAATGGATTTTATAAACTAATTCTTGATAAGGGCGATATTGATTTGTCCATTTCAAATGGAGGTTTTAAACCGGTTTTACACCACGTTGAAGCCGTTTCAGATACTACATTGGTAGTTAGCCTTCAGCCACTGTTGAGCAGTAAAAACCGACAGAAAAAGAACGATCAGGTACATGCTGAGCTGGAACTGGAAAAGAAGAATGATAGAAAGGGATTTAAACTATTCTAGCACCTTAGCCGGCCAACAGCTTTTCTATTTCGTTTCCACAATTTCTTTAATAATTTTTCCCTGGCATTTGTCGGGTCTTGGCACCGAGATTAATTCGGCCAGCGTTGGCACGAGGTCAACAGCATTGTGCGTTGTGCTAATGGTTTGAGCTTTAATTCCTTTTCCCCAGATTACTACCGGAATTCGCGACTGATCGGTGTAATTGGCACGTTTAAATTTATAACCCGGTTGCCAGCCTTCCTTTAAGGTATAGATAAAATCGCCCGAACGGTTTTTGTGGTAAGTATTGTACAGCGGTTCGAACAAGCCGTTTGCCGAACTGCCCTGTTCCAGCTGGAAAGCGGGCATCGATACCTGAACGCCGGTAAACTGGTTGATGAAATTTGAGGAAACCTCGCGCAATTCATTTAGCGTTACATTATCGTTTTTATTAATGATGTCGTGATCGAGGTAAAGCTGAAGATCGGAATAATGTTCGATCCATTTTTCTTCGCCGTAAGTAATATTCAGGTATGAAGTAAGCAGTGCAATGGCACTTTCAACATTAAAATAATCAACGGTCAGGTGAAATTCTTCTTTCAAATATTCAACGGGGTATGAAGCAGATGTGTTGGCTGTTAGGAAAAACAATACATTGTCTTTTCCGAATTTCTGTTCGGCGGCATCAATCAATTCGCCAATGTACTGGTCGAGATACAGGTAAGTATCTTCCATTTCAAGCGACGCCGGCCCAAATGAACCATTTTCGTAATCCATGCTCGAAAATACTGCGGTAACAAAATCGGTTATGTTGTCCGTTCCAATTTCCTCGTTTTCCAACAAACGCAGGGTAAAATCCTTGATCATCATATTGGCCGATGGCGTTGTTTTAAACGGCCGGAAATTGTTGGTGCGGCTAATGTATTTGTTTATAGAATGCGGGAAAGTATTAAACTCTCCGAAATAACCACGCTCCAGCAGGTAGTCGTCGCGCAGGCTTTCGGTGTATTCGATTTCCGGAAGCAGCGTTGTCCAGGTACGGTGACTGTAAATATCGGCGTAATTTTCGCTGTTGAACAAACGCACCCAGTCGGGGAAAGTGCTGATATAAAACGAACTTGATATCATTCTTCCCGATTCAATGTCGAACCAGTAAGCTCCGTCGGCAGCATGACCGGCTGCAAAAATGGCCGATTCGCGGTTTAAAGCAGCGCTAAAGATTTTTGCTTTTCCTCCGCTTAATATTTTCAAATTATCAGTAAGTGTTGTTGAAAGCAGGTTCTGTGGCGAGGCCGCACCGGATTTGGTATCGGCACCAACCGTAAAATAATAGTCGTCCTCGGTGCTGTCAATTTCCTTTTTCTTTAGTCGGTCGTACCACGAAGTTGAAACAATTCCGTGAATGGAAGGATGAACCCCGGTAAAAAGCGTTGCTGTTCCGCTGGCGTAGTTTTGCTCGTGCAGCGTAAGTTTCACATTCTTGCAAACGGCACCCTGCGTATAAATCTTCTTAAATCCGTTGGGTTGAAATTTATCCCAATAGCGCTGAATGTAATCGGGGCGCATGTTTTCAACAATAATACCAATTACCACTTTGGGTTTATCGCTGTTAAGCGGTTCATTGTTTTGTGCCTGTGTTTGCACACCAAAAAATAAAAGAATAAAACCTAAAACTACAACTGCTTTCATATTCTAAACTGATTTGAGCAGCCAAAAGTAAACAATTTGAGCGCTTTCAACAAAGGAATTTTGTAAAGCCTGTGAAAAAATGATTAGCTCAAGATGTTGTTTGTCAGAGGTTTGAGCTAATGGTCAAAAATAATTCTAAAAAAAATGCCCAAAAGAGTAGGGTGCTGGGAGTCTTGTGCGGATAACAGGTAGAAATAATCATTAAAATATAATGTCATGAAAAGAATTATTGGATTTTCAGTTATTGCATTAGCAATATTCATGTTCTCGTGTAATACAAATACCGATGAAGGTATTGATATTCCGGGGATGAGTGACGAACAGACCTTAAAATCGGCCGAAATTACAGTGGCCGAAGTGCAGGCTGAAGCAGCAGTTGCCGAATGTAATTACGAAGTGGAATTTTTTGCCAATGCCGAACGAATTCTTAGACGTTGGTGGCAAATGGGCAAATTTTTTGGATGGCACAACAAATTGCGCTATTTCGAAAATCAATGTCCGGATTTAACTATTGAGCATAGCGACAGTACCGCATATCCGCTTACAATCACGCTTGACTATGGCGATAGCACTGTGCTAAACAACGGTAAAGTGTTAAGCGGAGAAATTGTATTGGTAATTTCGGCACCACGAAACAGTCAGGATTATTCGCGATTGGTAAGTTTCAATGATTTTATGGTTGATTCGATGCTGATTAACGGTACCACGGAAGTAATAGTCGACAAAGTGGATAGTACATTCCGTAAGTTTGAGTCGGAATTAACCTTTGTGTATCCCGATGGTACAACTGTTACGCGAAGTGCCGAACGGGTTTGGCAATGGCTGGCAGGTCTTGATACTCCCGAAATTCAAAGTGATGATGTGGTGATTATTACCGGCGAAGTTACCGGAACCATTGTGTGGCCCGATGGAACCGAAGAAACCTACAGCAAAATAATTACCACTCCGTTAAAACGACTGGCAATGTGCCGATATATGGTTGAAGGAGTGGTTGAAGTGCGAATAGATGGTAATCTGGTTTCGGTACTTGATTATGGGTATAACGAAAGCGGCGAGGAATGCGACCATTATGCACTGTTGTCAACCAATGCCGGAGACGAAGTAATCGACCTCTCGGAAAAACATTATAACGGAATGGCAAAACAATATCAATATAGGAATCAGCATCAGTACACCGGAGAGAACGGAAATCAAAATGGTAGTCAGAATCAAAATAATAACCATAACGGCAACGGATAGTTAGTAATGGGGAGATAATACCGGGATGTGTTTTCATGGTCTCCCGGTATTTCTCATTCCCGTAAATTGCTGTAACTTTAAAAGTCTAATCATTGTTGCTGCGTTTTGACAAAAGAAGAATTCAAAAAGCTTTTTGATGAACATTTTAGCCAGGTTCGTAACTACATGTTCTATCGTTCGGGAGATACCGAACTGGCTACTGATATTGCGCAGGAAACATTTCTGAAGATTTGGGAGAAGAACAATAAAATTGACGACGCCAGGGTGAAAGGCCTGCTTTTTAAAATAGCCAACAACCTGTTTGTGTCGTACTACCGAAAAGAAAAACGTTCTTTTGAGTTTTTTAAACATTATGAACCGGATGGAAAATTGCGCACACCGGAGGAAGATCTGGTTTTCGGGCAATTGAAGGAAACTTACAATAACGCACTGCAAAGAATGCCTGAAAAACAACGAACCGTTTTCCTGATGAGCAGGGTTGATCAGCTAACCTACAGCGAAATTGCCGAAATGATTGGTGTAAGTGTAAAGGCCGTAGAAAAAAGAATGAAGCTCGCTCTGCACTTTTTACGAACTAGTTTAAAAACAAATGAATGATAAAAATAAACATAGCAACCCGTTAAACGATTTCGAAAAAGATCTTTTCGGAAAGGGAAAGATTAGCTGGGAGAAATCGGAGGCTGATGTTTGGAATGAGCTGCAAGGCAAAATGGTTATAAAACCGGCAAAAGTGGTCGCTATCCGGAACAAATGGATTCAGTGGTCAGCGGCGGCGGTAGTCCTGTTAATTTTTGGAATAGGGGCAGTCGTTTCGTCCTGGCAGAAAACCATAGAATGTTTGCCGGGTGAACATCTAACAGCTGTATTACCCGATGGCTCAAAGGTTAATTTGAATGCAGCATCAAAACTGGTTTATAATCCGATAAAATGGAAATGGGATCGTAAACTGAAATTTGAAGGGGAAGGTTTTTTTACTGTTGAAAAGGGATCAACTTTCACCGTTGAGTCCAAAAACGGAACAACGCAAGTGCTCGGAACTTCGTTTAATATTTATGCCCGCGCAGAAAATTACCGCGTAACCTGCCTCACAGGAAAAGTACAGGTAACATCGCCGGGCAACGAGAAAGTGATTCTACTGCCTCAAAACCACGTTGAACTGGAAGAAGGGAAACTGGTTGTTACCAGAATGTTTGAGCCCGAAAAGGCAATAAGCTGGAAACAAAATTATTTTTATTTCACCGGGCGCCCGTTAAAAGAGGTAATCGACGAAATTGAGCGTCAGTATGCCGTAACCATAAAACTCGATCCGCAATTAAATAATCGTAATTTTGGAAGTAATTTTTCAAAACAATACAGCGTTGAAGAAGTGTTGGATTTTGTTTGCAAACCAATGGGGCTGAAGTTTGAAAAACAAGCGAATAATGTTTACATCGTGACAGACGAAAGTTAATGAACAGGTTAACCGTTGTGGTTTTGGTAATGCTGCTGGCCATATCGCAAGTGGCGGCACAAAACCACGAAAAAATAGAAATCAACACACGCAAAACCCCGTTAAATCAGGTTTTAATCGATTTAAAGGAACAGTATGGCTTTCAGTTTGCTTACGACAGCGATTTACTTTCCGGCTTTTTAGTTAGTGCCAACCACAAATCTTTCGATAACGATGAAGAGGCGCTGCGTTTTCTCATTAAAGATTTTCCGCTCGAAATCGAACGATCGGGCGATGTAATACTGATCATACCAAAACGGGAACGCAAGCCGGAGCTCACACAAATTTCCGGACGAGTGCTGGAAGCCAACACTTTCGAACCTTTGCCGTATTCATACATTCTTATTAACCGCCGGCCGGTACAATCCGATTTGCAGGGACATTTTAATTTTATCGCTTCGGCCGATACATCATACAATCTACAGATATCGCACCTGGGTTATTTTGTTTACGATACGGTTGTTACCCAAAGTCTTTCGCGTAATTTTTTGCTTTATCCGCAAATCGAACGTATTCAAGAGGTGCAGATCTACAGCAATCCTATCGAAAAATCAACACTTATCGGTTACAATGCCGGACGAATGAAAATTAACCACCAAATAGCACCCATACTGCCCGGGTACGGCGATAATTCAGTGTTTAATCTTTTGCGCTTAATGCCCGGAGTAATGGCCTCAGGCGAACAATCGAACGATCTGCTTATTTGGGGCGCTTACGAGAGCCAAAGTAAAATCCAATTTGATGGATTTACTGTTTTTGGGTTGAAAAATTTTAACGATAACATTGCCGTTGTCAATCCATTGGTGGTAAAAAATATTGAGGTGATGAAAGGCGGTTACGAAGCCCGTTACGGCGATCGCGTTGGAGGAATTGTTGATATTCAGGGCAAAGACGGAAGCTTACAAAAACCAAGTCTTACATTCAGTATCAATTCAACTACTGTAAATTCGATGGTTCAGCTGCCGCTTTCAAAAAAGTCGTCGTTGCTGGCAGCTTACCGCCAAACCTACCATCAGCTGTACGGCCCAACACGAATAAGTGTTGTTACAAGAGAAGAAAGTTCAACACCGGGTTCCGGTGCCGGATCAGGAAATTTCCTGGGGAAAGGTCCTGCAGCCAGTCGTATTTCTGATGTAAAACCCGATTTTGTTTTTCGCGACGCCAACCTGAAGTATACATTTAAAGGCGATGACGGAAGCCGGTTTTCGCTTAGTTTATATGGTGGTGGCGATGATTTTAATTACGATATGGATGCCCGTATTGCAGGCGTTTTATGGACGAGGGAGGAGCAGGAACAGAATAACGAGTTGGGCGGATCGGCACAGTTGAATTATCCCTGGAGAAATGGGGATGCTACCAACCTGACTTTTGCTTATTCGGCATTCGAGCGTAAGTTGTACCAAAAAGCCCAAACAGAAAGGTCTCAAGACGGGTTTATCGAAATAAAGAGTCATTTAGACTCGGAAAATACCGTGGACGAACTAAGTTTTAATGCCGAACATACCCTAAATTTTCGTCAGGGACATCGTTTGTTGGTAGGTGCGGGAGTGATTAACAACAATGTTGAATTATCACGCTTTTCCGAGGGCGAACAACAGATTGATATCAATAACCAATCGCCACGTATTTATTCTTATCTGCAGGATGAATATCCGTTAGGGGAGTTGCTGGAGTTAAAAACGGGTGTTCGATTAATTTATAACTCCAAACCAAATAAATGGTATGTTGAGCCGCGTGTTTCGGCATCGCTCTCTGTTTTTGATGAACTGAAAATAAACGCTTCGTGGGGCCTTTCCAACCAGTTTCTATCGAAAACAACGGTGCTCGACAGTACAAATAATTACACCGAGTTTTGGACGAATTCCGATGAGGAACAAATTCCGGTTTTAAATGCCGAACATTTTGTGGCCGGAGTATCGTATCAAAAAAACGGATTTACGGCCAGTGCCGAGGCTTTTTATAAAACCACTGAGGGATTAAGTCGATATAGGACCGGCAATTTACGCATTAGTGAGGGATTTTATGAGGGGAAGGCAAGAAGTAAAGGCCTTGATATTTTTCTTAAAAAAGAGTACAAACGGAACATGGCCTGGATTTCGTACACCCTGAGTAACACGGAGGAGCAGTTCCCCTATTTTAGGGTTAATGTTTGGCGGCCGGCACCACACCAGCAAAAGCACGAGCTAAAATTCGCCGGGGTTTGCAATTATAAATCGTTTTATCTCTCGGCAAATTACGTTTACGGTTCCGGTTTCGAACGTTATGAATTTGAGGTTGATAACGACTTAAACTTCGATAAAGCTTACAGCCGGATGGATGCGGCTTTGGTTTATAAATTCAAACCGGGAAAAGTGAAAGCCGAAGCCGGAATTTCAATACTGAATATTTTTAATACAGAAAACATTAAATACTCGAACATAAGGATTAGCACCATCGACGAAGTGAGTCTTGTTGGTGTTTATTCCGATGCCATCTCGTTTACGCCTGCCGTGTTCCTGAATATTGAGTTCTAATAAAACAATCATGATTCCCATGAATCACCAACAGTGAGGAAAATAATTCAACCTTTCAGCGAACTCTCCCTCATTCCCTCTCTTCATGAAGAGAGGGACGATTGTGTCGAAGGCACAATCAGGGTGAGTCAATAAATTTAAAGCAGATTTTACTACTAATTTTTATTGGATCTTCAGAAAATAAAAGCTGCCTGCATACTTCCTTGCGGAAAAATACAGACAGCTTTTAACAAATGCTATTTTTAATAGATTTATAAAACGGCTTTTACAGCATCGGCCATTGGAGTTGTTGGTCTGCCAATTAATTCTGACAGTTGTTTTGAGTCATCGAACAAGTCTCCTTTTGATGCTCCCGTATCCCAACTGGCAATGGCATCGGCAAATAGTTCGGGTAAACCAATGCTTTTTAAAATTTTAGCGTACTCACCTTCAGGAAGGTTGTTGTAAGGAATGTCTTTTCCTGTTTGTTTCGAGATTTCTGCAGCCAGGTCGGTTAGAGTATAACTTTCGTCGCCTGCCAACTCGAAAAGTTTGCCTTTATGTTTTTCGTTTGTCAATACCACTGCTGCAGCTTCGGCAAAGTCGGCACGAGTTGCTGACGATATTTTTCCATCACCGGCGCTTCCAACAAATGCTCCGGCACCCAATGCCCCTGCTATCGAACCGGTGTAATTTTCGGTATACCAGCCGTTACGCAAAATGGTATGTTCAACACCCGAGTTTTTCAATGCTGCTTCGCTTGCCAGGTGTTCACCTGCCAAACTTAACGATGAGGTGTCGGCGTGTAATAAACTTGTGTATACGATCCAGCTAACACTGGCTTTTTTCGCCGCTTCAATCACGTTTTTGTGTTGTTGTTCGCGTTTTCCGATCTCGCTGCTTGAAATCAGTAGTAATCTATCGATACCTGATAATGCTCCGGTTAGTACTTCCGGTTTCTCGTAGTCGAAGGCACGTACTTCAACGCCAAGTCCGGCTGCTTTTTCAGGTGTGCGCACCAGTGCTACAATATTTTCTGCTGCTGTTTTTTGTTTTAATTGTTCAACCACCAATTGTCCTAATTGTCCGCTTGCTCCTGTTACTCCTATTTTCATTTTATCAAATTTTAATTGTTTATACTTAAAATAATTGTTTTAGTTTCTTGCAGATTTCACTGAAAGCGCAGATTTAAGAAATTCAAATTCTGCGAAAATCTGTGTTATCTCCGTGAAACATTTTTACCCGATTTTTACCGAGGTCATTGCTAATGAGCCACCAACCGGGTCATCATTAAAAATACTTATTTCGTCTTTTTTATCCTGCAGTGCCAGCGCGTAAAGCAATGGCAAATAGTGTTCAGGCGTTGGAATTGATAACTGGAATGCCCTGCCCAATTTTGAATAGTTGATCAAATCGTGGTGATTACCGCTCATTATCAATTCTTTCATTTTTTCATTGGCCTCATTGGCCCAGTCAAAACCAAAATTTTCGTTCAGTTTTCCCCAGTGTACCATTCGTAAATTGTGTACGTTGTTACCGCTGCCCACTATTAAAATCCCTTTTTCACGTAGTTTATTTAGTTCCTGTGCCAGCTCATAATGTTCCTGTGGTGTTTTTCTGTAATCCAAACTCAGCTGAATTACCGGAACATCGGCTTTGGGATACATGTGCCGGATAACCGACCAGGCTCCGTGATCGAGGCCCCACTTATCATCGAGATGAACGGTAGTGTTCTGCACGAGATCTTTTACATCCTGCGCCAGTTCTAGCATTCCCGGTGCCGGGTATTGCACTTCGTATAGTTCCTGAGGGAACCCACCAAAGTCGTGAATCGTCTGTGGTTGCTCCATCGCGGTAACGCGTGTTCCCTGTGTTTGCCAATGTGCAGATACAACGACAATTGCTTTTGGCTTTTCAATTTCAGAAGACACCTTTCTGAAACCCTGAACAAATTCATTCTCTGTAATGGCATTCATCGGGCTTCCGTGCCCCAGAAACAACACCGGCATTTTGGGAGTATTCTCCAACGATTCGGCTATTTTATTTAATGCGCTAAGTTTCATCCCTGCAACTGTTAGCGGCACTGCTGCCATTACTGTTTTTAAAAATTGTTTTCGTTCCATTTTTCACTTCCCCGCAACTGTTTTCATGCCTGTCGGCTGTAATCTCAAAACCGATTAATGCCTCATATTGTTCTCCGGCACTTTTTAAAGTGCAAGAGAAATCTTGAGGGTGAAAATATCGTTTATGGCTTTGTCGCCCAGGTTATCGAAGAATGAGTTTGAGCCGTAACGTACATCAAATTTCGCTCGGTCAATCTCAACTTCTGCGTTGTAGGCATTTCCTTCTTGAACAACATCGAACGTTATTTCTTCGGTGTTTTCTTTAATGGTGAGTTTTCCTGTTATACTGGCTTTCCCGTTTTCGAATTTTGTTGCTTTGGTAACCACAAATTTTGATGTCGGGTATTTCTCAACGTCAAAAAAATCATCTGATTTTAAGTGACCCACCAGTTTCTGATTGTACTCTTCGTTATCAAGGTCTTTATTGGTAATGCTATTCATATCAATTACCACTTCGCCACCAACAATGTTGTCGTTTTTGAATTCGAAATAACCGCTTTTTACATTGATCTCGCCGTGGTGAGACCCACCAATTTTTTTACCTGTCCATTTTACAAGCGATGTTTCTTGTTTTACTTCTTTTTTCTGTGCAAATGTTGCAACACTCGCTGCTAATACCAGCGCCAGTACTAATCCTGATGTTTTCATTGTCCTAAATTTTAATTGTTGTTATAAATTGTTTCACTAATTATTTGTCCATCGCAATTCCATTTTTGTAACGTAATGTGGCTGTACTTTTGTTCACCGATATCTTCGTGGATGTAATCAAATTCCCATTCCACCACCGAAATTTTATCGCCAATAATTACTTTTTTCACAATGGCTTTTCTGAACGCTGTTATACCGGTAACCAGATTTTCTTCTTGCAAACGACACGCGTTTTTTCCAACAATTTTTTCACAATCGTTTTTCTGCCGGATTACATCATCGGCATAAAATTTTTCGAATGCTTCTAAAATGTGTCCTCCAACAATCATGTCGTTAAGCTTTTCAACTCGCTCCTGAACGGATAATTTTTTGGGATCTATTTTTCGCATCGTTTTTTGTTTTAATTGTACAACACAAAAGTAGGGCACCGGCATGCCTTGCACACTTGACCTATGATAAGAAATGAAATTGATCTATGTTAAGCGGATAACATTCTGATTATGCTTATCTTCGGAATTCATTGAAAAATGACTGCGAATTTAAGCTGTTAGAAAGGGAAGCATTTTTTTTTAAGGGTGATAACGGCTTTTATCCAATTTTTGAAACCAATAACTTCAACATGTACCATTTGAACAGTATAGAACTTGAAGCGGAACAATACCCAACAAGGGAGCACTATCCGTTTAATCTTCCTTTGTTTGCGGAAACAAAAAAACTTGATTTTACCAATCCGGTTACTTTGTTTGTGGGGCAAAACGGGTCGGGAAAGTCAACATTGCTTGAGGCCATTGCAGTAGCAGCAGGCATTTATATCTGGAGGAATAATATGACTTCGCGATACATGGTTAACCGTTACGAAGCCACATTGCATCGGTATTTGAAGGTTTCGTGGGTGAATGGATCGGTTCCCGGTTCTTTTTTCGGAGCGCAGATATTCAAAGATTTTGCTTCGATGCTGGAAGAATGGGCAACAACAGATCCCGGCCAGTTGGAGTTTTTTGGTGGTAAATCCTTGATTTCACAATCACACGGTCAATCACTTATGTCGTTTTTTAGAAGCCGTTACAAGTTAAAAGGATTATACCTGCTTGATGAACCGGAGACGGCACTTTCGCCTTCCAGTCAGTTGGAATTACACCGGTTGATCAGCGAAAACTCAAAAGGGGGCCATGCCCAGTTTATTGTTGCCACACATTCGCCAATTTTGCTGGCGTGTAAAAATGCCACCATTTACAATTTTGATCAGATGCCGGTTTCGGAGGTGAAATATGAAGATACTGAGCATTTCAGGGTGTATCGCGATTTTTTAAATCATCGGGAAAAGTACCTGATGGATTAGCTAAATCTATTTTGCTGACTTTTTGCGGATGCGGCTCAGGCTTTCGGGTGTAATTCCAAGATAAGAAGCAATGTATACCAAAGGCACGCGCTGAAAAATGTCGGCATGTTCTTTTAGCATGTTGTTATAGCGGTCAACCGCCGATTCCCACATCGTAGCGTTTAAACGCTCCAGCGCATTAATGTAGGCCTTTTGGAAAAGAATTCTAAAGTAGCGTTCTAATTTTGGAACTTCGCTGTAAAGTTGCTCTAAACGATCAAACGAAATTCGCAGTAACTCGGAGTCTTCCAGAGTTTCGATGTAATATTTCGAAGGGCGTTGCGAAAAGAAACTTTCCAGGTCGCTTATCCAGCTGTTGTCTAACCTTATTTGGTAGATATGCTCGATCCCTTTTGCATCAACGTAATACGAGCGCAAACAACCTTTAATCACAAAATAAATGTATTTACAGGTTTCGTCGGGTTCCAGCACGTCTTTTTTCTTTTTAACAGAAAGCGGTTCAAAAGCAGCTAAAATCAACTTTTCATCGTCTTCAGAAATATTGTCGACCCACTTTTTTATGTAGTAAATTAATTTGTGATCTGTTGCTGTTGTCATTTCGTTTTTTGCTAGCCTTTAAATTTAACGCTTACAATTTAACCTTTGTTCTTTCTGCTGACGAAAATTGGTTTTGGGAAAAAAGACAAAGTATAAGAACTTACTTTTGGACTTGACGTTATGGAGGTATGAAAACGTATGTGGCCATTTTGCGCGGAATAAATGTTAGCGGGAAAAACAAAATAAAGATGGATATTTTGAAATCCTCATTCAGCAGCCTTGGTTTTGAACAGGTGCAGACCTACATTCAAAGCGGAAATGTTATTTTTCGTTATCAGGAGACAAGTTCCGATAATTTGGAAGAATTGATCAATAAACAAATTCTAAAAGACTTTGGATTTGATGTGCCGGTGTTGGTTTTAGATGAAAAGGAATTGGCGAATATCGTTAAAAACAATCCGTTTGCAGGTGATGGAAATCGGGATGCTCAATTCCTTCATGTTACTTTTTTGAAAGAACATCCGGCAAATGTGAATGATGAAAAAATCAGTGTTCATGTAAAAGCCGGAGAGGAATTTGCGATTTCTGATGACGCCATTTATTTGTATTGTCCGCATGGATATGGAAAAACCAAACTCAACAATAACTTTTTCGAGAGCCAATTGAAAGTGAGTGCAACTACCCGCAATTGGAAAACTACTTTGAAGTTATTGGAAATGGCGAATGAAGCTGATGCTTAATTGCCGTCGCAATCACATTGAATGTCATTCTTTGATTTGCGGCCACTAAAAAGCTTTAGATGTTTTTTATGTATCACCGCATTTTCCCAGTTTTTGAAAATGCGCAGGGCAAAAGCGTCGCTACTTTCTGTAAAACATTGTTCGCCTAGATCCTGAACGCGTTTTCTTAGAACCGACCGACGGTTGTATAAGTACCGCATCAGCTTTTTGCGTGAATCTTTATCGGGAATTAAAATGCTTTTGTTTTTTATAGCCTCATGAAATAAATTCAGGTCGTGCAGTTTTCCGAGCGTACTTCCCAATAAACTCAAATCGCTAATGTATACACGTATTGAATTTGGCCAGGCTTGATTGAGCAGCATTAAATGGTAGGTCAGGTATTTAACCTGTTTTCGCCAGTAGTGGTAAATCTCATCATCACTTAAAAACTCGGTGGTTTCAAATGCGCCTCGTGCTTTTTTATAAATATGTTGCAGGCTTTTCAGAATGAACGATTCCGGATTGCCTGCAAAATTCAGGCTATGCATCATTTGCTGCAGGCTCAGTATCATCTGCTTTATGTCTTGAGAGTGTCCGGATTGTTTAAAATGTTCAAATGCATTTTTTCTTTTTCTACGATGTTCGGATATAATTTTGTCGAGCGCTTTTGTAACCGCAGGATTACGCAACTTAACTTTTATTTCCTGGAGCAGTTCAATTTGTGAAGTATCGTCGCGTAACAGGGCTACTTCTTGCGCCAGATCGCGGTAGTAGCTGTTCATTTCGTTGTAGTTGTCTTCGCCGATTTCGTGTCGCAGCAAACGCAACAAACCTCTTATTTTTTTTATGTTTGTGCGTACTTCATGTATGTAAAAGTGCTGGCGGTTGGTGCGGGTAATAAACTTCGCAGAATCGGAATGCAGTTTATCAAGCACACGAAAAATGCCCTCTTCAAAATATTCACGTTCTTTTATTTCCAGACTAAAATCTTCGTTCATAGTACTGCTTTAATAATCGACAATTCATGCCATTATGCTGCTTACAGATAAACGATATCTGAATAAAAAGGTTAACAGCTATTGCTATGCCGTTTTTCGGTAACGCCAAATAGCCAGGCTTAAGAATGTAATTCCTAAAATCGACAGGGAAACGAGTTCCCGCAAAAGGTCGGAAATGTTTGAGCCTTTTAAAACAACCATACGCATTACCCGCATAAAATAGTAAATGGGGTTAAGCCGGTCGATGGTTTGTGCCCAGTTGGGCATACTTTCAACCGGGGTGAAAATTCCTCCCATCAGAATAAAGATCATCATAAAAAAGAAACTGACGAACATAACCTGCTGTTGGGTGTCGGCTACTGTTGAGATAAACAGGCCGAGGCCAAGCACTCCGATGAGGTAAATGCCGGCCATAAAAAACAGGGTGAACAAACTGCCAACAATGGGGAGGTCGAAAACAATCCAGGCAATGGTTAATCCAAAGGCCAGATCGAACAAGCCGATTATCCAGAACGGAACAAGTTTGCCAATAATAAACTGGTATTTTTTTAGCGGTGTTACGTTGAGTTGCTCAATAGTGCCAATTTCCTTTTCGCGCACCAGGTTCATCCCCGACATAAACATACCAATGATGGTAACCAGAATGGCCAAAATACCGGGTGCCATAAACCATTTGTAATCCAGCTCCGGGTTGTACCAGTAGTTCTCCGTAATTTCAACTTTTGTGGGTGGTGTAAATTCCGGGATTCCTTTCCAATCGGCAATAATGTTTTTGTTGAAATCGCTGATGATGTTGGCCGAATAAGAATAAATCAGCTGCGCCGAATTACTTTCGATAGCATTTATCAAAAGTTGCACTTTTGCCTCATCATCGCGGATGAGGTTACGTTCAAAATCGACCGGGAAAACAAGAATTGCATCTGCTTCGTCATTTAATAACTTGTCTTCCGCAAGTTTCTCCGACTGCTCTAAATGATGCACATGAAAAAAAGGAATTCCATCAAATTTGGCGATCAAGTGCCTTGAGTTTTCTGACATGTCGTGATCTACCACAACCAGATCGATACGTTTCATGTCGTAAGTTGCCGCAAAAACCAAAATCAGCATTTGCATAATTGGCACAACAAAGATCATCGGCAGGATGGTCTTGTTCCGAAATATTTGTCGGAATTCTTTTTGTAGTATGTAGAGTATTGTCTTCATAGAATGAGTTTCGAGTTACGAGGCGCGAGTTACGAGTTTGCCAAGGATTATTTTAGACTCTTTTGAAGTCCAATTATCATTTTTTGCTCTTCGTCGAGCTGTTGATTGAGACTGGAAAAGTCCTCTTCATTTATAAAATCCAATCGTTTGGCTATAATTAATTGTGTTTCCAGTTCAAAAGAAGAGCCCAAAGAAATATCAAGAAATCTATTGAAATCTCTTTTTGAACCTCTTCCTGAGCCTTCTGCAATATTGGAAGGAATAGAAATTGCTGAGCGTTTAATCTGACTGGTTAATCCGTATAATTCTTCATTCGGAAAATTGTTTGTTTTCTTGTAAACATCAACAACTAGTTCAATTCCTTTCTGCCATACTTTTAGATTCTTAAAGTTTTTCATATTTAATTATTTAAAGGTTACTATTCTTTATCTAATTACTCGCCACTCGGTTCTCGAAACTCGTCACTTCTTTTACTCCAACCTAATCTTAAACTTCTTCACACTAACCGCTATAAAAAACAATGTCATCGCAATTAAAACAGCTGTCTCTTTCCAAATAAAAAGGATGCCGGTTCCTTTCAGCATAATGGTTCTTACGATCGTGATAAAATAACGGGCGGGCATTATGTGACTGAAATATTGAAGTACTACGGGCATATTTTCTATTGGGAAAATAAAACCCGATAAAAGGATGGTGGGTAGCATTAACCCAATCATCGAAATAAACATGGCTGCCATTTGGTTTTTTGCTGCTGTGGAGATTAGAATTCCGAGGCACAGTGCCATCAGAATAAATAGAATGGTTTCCAGCATCAGTAAAATGAAACTGCCATTTACGGGGACACCAAATACAAAATGCCCGATTAGCACTATAATAAAGGCATTGGCGATTGAAAGTAAAAGATAGGGGAGTACCTTGCCAACAATTATTTGCACAGGGCGAAGTGGTGAAACAAGCAGAATTTCCATCGTCCCCAATTCCTTTTCGCGGGTGATAGAAATGGATGTCATCATAGCCGAAATGAGCATTAAAATCAGCGCCATTACTCCCGGAACGAACATGTAAGCACTTTTCATTTCTTCGTTAAAGTACATGCGTACTTCGGGTGTAATTTGCATAGGCAGCTGCATTTCGGGATACAGTTTTCGTATGTAGTCGTTCACGATAGCAGTTGTGTACGAAATGGCCAGTTTGGCGATGTTCGGATCGGATGCATCGGCGATCAGCTGCATTTTGGCGATTCCTTCTTTCCCTAGTGTTTGTCCGAAATTGTTCTCAAAAACAATTACCTCGCGCACTTTACCTTTTCTGAAAATGGCATCGATATCGTCAAGGTTATCCAGGTTTTTATCTAATATAAAATAGCCCGACGACAGCAGTTTATTGGTGATCTCAAGTGTTGTTTCATCTTTCGATTGGTCGTAAATGGCAATGTGCACATCCTTGATTTCGCTTTTAATCACTGTTCCGAAAACCAGCAGTTGCGCTACCGGAATGCCAAAAAGTATCAGCATCGTCCGCGGATCGCGAAAAATGTGGAAGAATTCTTTTTTTATGAATGACTTTAGTTGTTTCATTTTTTTAGTATTTAGTTGCAAGCCGCGAGTTCCGAGTATGCTTATGCAGAGGCTTTTTTACTCGAAACTCGTTTCTCGAAACTCTTAGCTATCTTGCTATCTTCAAAAACACCTCGTCCATGTTTGTTGCCTTGTATTTTTCTTTCAGTTTTGCCGGCGTGTCGAGTGCTTCAATTTTCCCGGCATTCATTATCGAAACGCGATCGCAATATTCGGCTTCGTCCATGTAATGTGTAGTTACAAAAACGGTAATACCGTTATGTGCTGCTTCGTAAATCAAATCCCAGAATTTACGTCGTGTAACCGGGTCAACACCTCCGGTTGGTTCATCAAGAAACACAATTTTTGGGTCGTGAAAAATAGCCACTGAAAAAGCCAGTTTTTGTTTCCATCCCAAGGGCAGATCGCCGATAAGTTTGTTTTTTACCTTCTCCAGTTCAAGCTTTTGTAACAGCTCAGCTTCTTTTACTTTACGCTGTTTACGGCCAATTCCATAAATCCCTGCATATAATTTAATGTTCTCCGAAATTGTCAGGTCTTCATACAACGAAAACTTCTGACTCATGTAACCGATATTCTTTTTGATCTTTTCAGTTTCATGGTAAATATCAAAACCTGCAACTTTCACCTCACCCGATGTTGGTGACGAAAGGCCACAAAGTATTCGAATTGCCGTTGTTTTACCGGCACCGTTCGCTCCCAGAAACCCGAAGATCTCACCCTTTTTTACTTCAAACGTCAGGTTGTCGTTTGCCGTAAAATGCCCAAATTTCTTTATCAGGTTTCTTGCTGAAATGATTGTTTCTTTTTCCATGATAGATAGTTTGCAGTCTCAGTATTCAGTCTCAGTATTCAGTCTCAGAATGCAGTCCCAGTAATCAGGTTCAGTTTACAGTTAAAGAACCGGGGCGCTTCCGAATTTCTCAGGATGGTTCATCATATAATTTAACAGTTTACCAATTTCCACACATTCGTTATATAGTTTCTTATGAATGTCATTGTTCAGGTATTCACAGGCGAATGCAAAATCAAGCCAGGTTGCAGTTTCGCTGTTTTCTCCATCGGAGTCGGTAAGCTTGCTTAAGAAGTGTTTTGGATATCGTCTTTTTCGATAAGCTTCTGCAATGTTAGTGCATGTTGAACGGGAAGATCGTCGTATTTGATCGGTAAGTGAATACTGCTCTTCTTTGGGAAAAGATTTCGAAATCTCAAAAATGTCCATCGCCAATTTAAAAGCTTTTTGATATACGATTAATTCTTTAAAATCCATGCTATTTATTTTTATTTTACTGTTTACTGCGACTGTCAACTGCGACTTCTCATTGTTCCATTAAACTCATAAAAACATCTTCAATGCCGGCCGGAATTTCTTCTGCAATTATTTTCTCATGACCAAGGTTTTGCAAATAACCTTCGAGTTCTATGGTTTCTACTTCATCATTGAAACCCGTAAAATGGGCAAACTGACCAAAAGCATAAACAGCTTCTGCTTTTTTGTAAGCACGTAAATCGTTGATGAGTTTGTACATATTTTGGGCTCCCACCTGAATAATTTTTCGTGGAAATTTATCCGTTATGCGTTTGGGAGAATCTACATCGAGAATCTGTCCGTTTTGGATCAGTGCCACCCGGTCGCAAAGGTCTGCTTCGTCCATATAGGGTGTTGATACCAAAATGGTGATGCCTTTTTCCTGAAGGTTTTTCAGCATTTCCCAAAACTCTTTACGCGAAACTGCATCCACACCGGTTGTTGGTTCGTCGAGCACCAGAATTTTGGGTTTATGAATTAAGGCACACGAAAGCGCCAGCTTTTGTTTCATTCCGCCCGACAGTTTTCCGGCCCGGCGAGTTTTAAACGGCTCAATCTGGTAATAAATGTCACGAATCAAATCGTAATTTTCCTCAACGGTGGTGCCAAAAACAGTCGCAAAAAAGTTCAGGTTTTCTTCCACGCTTAGGTCCTGATAGAGTGAAAACCGCCCCGGCATGTAACCAACCATTTTGCGGATATGTTTGTAATTTTTAACCACATCGAGGCCATCAAGTTTTGCTTCACCGGAATCAGGCAAAAGCAGAGTCATAAGAATGCGGATTAAAGTTGATTTCCCGGCACCGTCAGGTCCGATCAATCCAAAAAGTTCTCCTTCATCCACGTTTAGATTGATACCCGAAAGTGCCTTGGTTTCTTTGTATGACTTAGTTATGTTGTTTATTTCAATCATCTTTTTAGTATTCAGTCTCAGTCTCAGTTTTCAGTCCAGCACTTTGCTACTTCCAAATTTTTCAGGGTTACTCATCATGTAATTTAAGAGTTTTCCAATTTCCACACATTCGTTGTATAATGTTTCATGAATGTCATTGCTCAGATAGTTGCAGGAAAAAGCAAAATCAAGCCAGGTTGCAGTTTCGCTGTTTTCGCCATCGGAGTCGGTTAGTTTGCTTAAAAAGTGTTTTGGATATCGTCTTTTACGATACGCTTCAGCGATGTTGGTACATGTTGAACGGGAAGATCTTCTAATTTGATCGGTCAGTGAGTACTTTTCTTCTTTTGGAAATGTTTTGGAAACCTCAAAAATATCCATAGCCAGTTTAAATGCCTTTTGATATGCGATTAAATGTTTAAAATCCATAATATGTATTTTTGTTTTTACTGCTAACTGAAACTGCTAACTGAAACTGCTAACTGTGACTGATTACTGCGACTGGTCACTGCCAACTAACCTCACCAGGCATTCCAATTTTCAAGGTTCCGTCATTCTTTACGCTTACTTTAACGGCATATACCAGTTTTACACGTTCCTCCTTGGTTTGAATGATCTTTGGTGTAAATTCTGCTTCCGATGAAATCCAGGTAATCGTTCCGGTGAAATGTTGGTTTTCGGTAGCATTCTGATCGACCAATACGTCAAGTTGCTGACCAAGTTTTACATGGGGCAGCTGGGCGCCGCTTACATACACTTTTAGTTCCAGTTCGCTGATATCGGCAATTTTAAAGAGGGATTTACCGGCAGCGGTTAGTTCTCCTTGTTCGGCGTAGGTTTCCAATATGGTTCCCGAAACGGGTGATTTTATGTTGCAACGATTTAACTGATCGCTTACCGAAGCTTTTTGTGCTTCCAAAACTTCCTGCTCTTTGCTGATGAGTGTAAATTGCGTTTTTGTATTGGCAATCTGTTTGTCGATCACACTGATCTGTCCCTGAATATCGTCAAGTTGCTTTTGAGTAGCGGCTCCGTCATTCAGCATTTTCTGAATACGTTCCTCGTTGATCTTTAGGTTGGTCTTTTGCTCCTCGAAAACGGCAATTTGCGACTGAGTCGACTTACGTTTGGCCACTACCGCAGTTTGTTGTGCATCAAGTTGTAACAGCTGTAAGTGCAGTTGAACAGTATCGATGAGAGCAGCAGAATAACCGGCTTCAATTTTATCGCCTTTGTCAACATTTAGTTCAAGGATCTTTCCCGGAGTTTCAGCAGAAACAATAACTGTTTCTGCTTCGAAATTGCCATAAGCATCAGCCGTGTCGTTATTCGTTTGGCAGGCCATAAAAAGAAATGGCAGAGAAAAAATGTATAGTATCTTTTTCATGGTAATGATGTTTTGCTTGTTGTTTAGTTCTGTGTTAATGTGCCCGGTAAGGTTTTTCCTTTAATGAGGACATATTTTTCCCGGGCTTCGTTCAGTTGAATTTTGTGTAGTTCCTGTTTTAGTTTTGCTATTGTTTCTGCTTGCAATTCCTGAACATAGTCGGAAGTGGTAATTGTTTCATTCTCCAATTTTGAGGCGGCGGCTTTCGTAATCCCGGAACGCAGTTCTACCAGTTTTTCATCGTTGCTGATTAATTGTTCCAGTTTCCCAATCTGCTCTTTTTGTTGAATAAGTAAAAGATTGAGGTTTTGTATAAATGTGGCTTCCTGGCTTTGAAGCATTTCTTGCCGTAATTTGAGAATCTGTTGCTGTCGCGAAGTTTGTTTCCAGTCGAAGGCATTCCACGAAACGCCCACACCAAAAAGGTAGTATCCTTTAAATTCGTCGAGTAACATGTTTAATCCCGGTTTGCCATAACCTAACTGGCCAAATCCGAAAAGTTTCGGGTTTCTGGTTTTGGAAAGCATATTGCTTTGAACCACCAACTGTTCACGTTGATTACCCAGCAATTGTAATTCCGGGCGTAGCAATTCTGAATTGAATGAAAAGTTGGTTTGATAGGTGAATGTTCCGTTTTTATCAAACTGCTTGCCTGTCAGCAATTCAAGCATTTGGCGCGATGCATTTTTTGCAGCGTCCAGCTCTACTATATTTTGTTCGAGGTTTATTCGCTCGGCTTTTAATACCATAGCAGCCGAAGGTTCAGTCACTCCGTTACGGATTCCAGATTCAACGCGGCTCAATTGTTCATCAATGGTTTTTATTTGAGCGAGAATCACCTCTTTTTGCTGGTCGACAACCAAAGTTGTGAAAAACGCTTGTGCAACCTGCTCGTTCAGTTTATAGAGTTCCACCTCAAGTTGACTAAGGTTGCTGTTCAAAATGGCCGTTTCAAGGGTTTTGTTTGTTTTGGTAAGTCCACCGTCCCAAATGGTTTGTTGCAACTCGGCGTAAGCATTGTAACGATCTTTCGATACAGTTGGAATTGATATTCCGGGCATTGAAACAGGAACCTCGGTTACTGCCGATTGATAACTGATCTGCCCATTCAGCGTTACCTGCGGCAGGTAATTGGTTTCGTGGTTTTGTATGGAAAGCGAATTAATTTCTTTCCACAATTCCGTCTGTTTCAGGTTGGGATAGTTTTGCCGTGCCCACACATAACAACTGTCTAATTGAACGTTGTTTTGGGCAACTGCCAACTGAACCGGAAATAACAATAGAATCAGGATCTTTCTCATTTTATCAGGATTGAGTGAAGGACAAACTCCTTTACGGTTACTTTTCTTTTTTCGATAAATTCGTTGTAGCTTTTTGGGTCATCATCAAAAAACAACAGCGACAGTAGAGGTTTTGAGGCAATCGGAAATATGATTAAACTAAGTATGCTAATCAATAGGTCGCGTGGGTCCATAGTTCGAATAGTCCCCTTCTCTATTTCGTTTTTGAACATCTCAACAACTTTTTTGGGTTCCAGTCCGCTGCTTCTAATCAATCCTTCCAAAAACTCCGGATCCTGGTGAATTTCTTTTAGGATAAAAGTTGGCAGGAAAGGGTTTTTCATTAACACATCAATGTAATTTTCAATAAAGAATTCCAGCTTTACTTCAATCGGTTGGTCCGACTGAACCATGCGCATTACATTGGGTATTATTTTGGAAAAAAGACTTTCGAACGTAGCGTTAAACAACTGTTGTTTCGAACGAAAATAATAGTGAAGCAATGCTTTGTTTATCCCGGCTTCATCGGCAATTTCCTGCATGCGTGCTCCATCCATTCCTTTCCGAATAAAAACAGTTTGTGCGGCGCTCAGGATTTTTTCCTCGGTATTGTCTTTTTTTATGTTTGTCATGAAATGTAATTAACTAAATAGTTTAACCAGTTGGTCAAAAGTAGGCGCTTAAATTTAAATATCCAAGAAAATAACCAAATAGTTTAACCAAATGGTTAATTTTTGTTTTTTGGATAATAGTTTATCTTTACTGAGCATTACTAAACCAATTAAAAATATTGATGATGACAACTACGTATAAGTTTATCCTTGTGGCATTAGTGGCGTGTTCGGTAGTTCTTTCGGCATGCAACTCAAAACCGAAAACACAACAAAAGGCTGAAAAATCGGGCGAGGAGTGGATTCAACTTTTCAATGGGAAAGATTTAAACGACTGGCAGGTAAAATTCAAAGGCGAGGTGCTGGGCGAAAATTATAATAACACTTTCCGGGTTGAAGATGGTTTGCTTCGGGTGTCGTATCAGAACTGGGAAGAGTGGAATGGTAAATTTGGCCACTTATTTTACAAAGATGAATTTTCGCATTACCGTTTGCGCGTTGAGTACCGGTTTATTGGTGAACAGGCCAAAAACGGACCCGGCTGGGCATTCAGAAACAACGGTTTGATGATTCACGGACAAAGTGCCGAGTCGATGGAGTTGGATCAGGATTTTCCAACATCAATTGAAGTGCAGTTGTTGGGCGGCGTAACCGGACAAGGTGAACGTTCAACCATGAACCTTTGTACTCCCGGAACCAATGTGATTTTAAACGGCGAGTTATGGGAGCAGCACTGCACCGATTCAAAATCGAAAACACAATATGATGACGAGTGGGTAAGTGTTGAAGTGGAAGTGCACGGCGGAGAAGTGATTCGTCATTTTGTTGATGGAGAGGAAGTGCTGAGTTACGAAAAGCCACAACTGGATCCACGTGATCAGTATTTCGAAAAATTATTGCCGGCCGATGGCAATGAAATAATCAGCGGCGGAACGATATCCATTCAGGCTGAAAGTCATGGTACCGATTTCAGGAAAATAGAATTGTTGATTTTGGAAGAGTAATTTTAATTTGACAGAATCATTTAACTGTGCACAAAATCAATCTGTATTACCCTAATCCCTAAAGGGAACCAGATTGATTTTTTGGATTCACCCTTTAGGGGCGGGGTCAAAATCCAAAATATCATGTTGGAAAGTAATCTGTTAAAGAAGAGCTATTTCTGCTCCTTTTGGGCGGCCATTTTTTGTTCTCTGCGGTTGGCATAATTCAGGCTAAGCAACGACACCGCAATTATCATCATGCCAACAATTGAAACGAGATCTGCTTTTTCGTTGCTCAACAAAATCCAGCTGAGTGCTGCACCTGAAACGGGAATCAGAAATTTCCACACATTTAGTAACGAGACTTTTACGCCCGGACGTTTCAGTAATGAATACCAAATAGTAATGGCAGCTGCTGATAAAAAGCTCAGCCACGCCAAAGCGTACCAGTATTTTGGAGGAAATGGCCCCAGATGAATGCCTTCAACAGGAATGGAAACAATGGATAGCATCAAACCTCCGATAATGAGCGAAGTGGAGCTTAAAACAACCGGTGATATTGTGCCTGAGTGTTTCGCGACAATTACATTGGAATAGCCTGATACAATATTATTAACCAGTAGTATTATAATGCCAATATATTCCAGGTAGCCGGTCATCTCAACCTTCGAGCGGCCCAGTGTGATGATGGCAATACCTACCACGCCAATTAATATACTAAACGTTTTTAGCGGGGTCATTTTATCGTTGCTAAACGAGTAGTGTGCCACCAGTGCTATAAAAAGCGGTTGCGATCCCACGATCATTGCCGATAAGGAACCGGGAAGTAAATTTATACCACTGTAAAACAGCGCATATTGTGCAAATATTTGCACCACTGAGAGCAACAGGATAAATTTCAGGTTGTGTTTTAATTCTGAAAAATAGCGTTTTGGTTTTCCGAAATACAAAAACATAAGAAGGCCGGATATAGTAAAACGGATACCTGCAAACTGGAACGGACTATGATATTCCAGCCCGATTTTTACTCCCGCAAAGGCGGTCGACCAAAAAAGGCAGGCAACAATTGCCAGGAATGTTGTTGTTCGGAAAAGATTTCTCATGCGATAAATTGAAATGCAAAGGTGACCATTTTCTGATAAAAACCGGACGTGTAGGTCTGAATTTTTCAATATAACTTCAAAGTCGTTTTAAAAATGGAACATAAAGTATAAAAGTTCAGTTTTTCTTTGTGAAAGCTTTATAAAAACTAAGGATTCGCAACACTGAAAACTGCTATACTTGCGGAAAAAGGATTAACTTGGCACATCATTTACCAGAATTATTTTTTCAATGGAAAAACGAATTATCAACAACTACGAAGAGTTTGAAGCCCTTTTGGGGCAGGTTATTGGAGTTTCAGATTATGTTCAAATAACTCAGGAGCAGATAGATAAATTTGCAGATGCCACGCTCGATTACCAGTGGATACATACCGATCCGGAGCGTGCAGCCAAAGAATCGCCGTTTAAAACCACCATTGCACATGGCTATTTATCCTTGTCGATGCTGACTTATCTGTGGTACAATGTTGTTGATGTAAGAAATGTAAAGATGATCGTAAATTACGGTATCGAGAGTTTACGTTTTCAGCAGCCGGTAAAAGTGAACGACAAAATCAGGGCAACGGTATCGTTAAACGACATTAAAAACCTGCGTGGAATTGCTAAAATTCAGGTGAAAATTGTGGTTGACATTGAAGGTGAACGCAAACCTGCTTACGATTGTTTGGTAAATTTTCTTTACCACTTTGAATAAAAACAGAACTACTTATAAAGTTTTTTCATCCCCCGTTCCTTCGTCGCTTCCCCCTTCGAAGGGGGATAGGGGGATGAAAGTAACGTTCGAGGAAAACGAAACTTTAACTTATTTTTTCTAACAGCCCCTCGCAAGCATCTTCCAGCAGATCGAGTACCAGCTCAAAACCTTCGGCTCCACCGTAATACGGATCCGGAACCTCGTCGTATTGACCATCGCTGCAAAAATCTGTCATTTTGTGCAGCTTTTGCAGGTCGTTACCATTGCGGGCCATACTTTTTAAGTTCTGCATATTGCTGTCGTCCATCCCGATAATGTAATCGAAATAATCGAAATCGGAATGCGGATCAAACTTCCTGGAAAGCGATGTTAAATTATAATCGCGGCGTATGGCGTGTGATTGCATTCTTTTGTCGGCAGGTTCGCCGGCATGCCAGCCCGATGTTCCTGCAGAATCCACCTCAAACTGTTTGCTTAAACCTGCTTTTTTTACAACGCCGTTGAATACTGCCTCTGCACTTGGCGAGCGGCAAATATTTCCGAGACATACAAAAAGTACTTTTGTTTTATCCATGTTCTTTAGTTGCGAGCTACGAGTTACTAGTTTCAAGTTTAAGTACGCAGATATCTGAAAACTGTATACTGTGACTGATCACTGAATACCTACTCTTCCGCGTTCCAAATCTCATAAGACTTTTTTGCCTGGTTCAGCAACATCTCGTAGCCGTTTTTAACAGTGGCTCCGTTGGCTTGTCCTTTGGCCATAAACTGTGTTACCTCAGGATTGTAAACCAGATCAAAAAGCAAATGTTTATCAGTAATAAATTCGTAAGGAATATTCGGGAAAGTATCAACTTTTGGATAGGTTCCCAGTGGAGTGGCATTAATGATCAGCAAACGCTCGCATATTAACTGCTCATCGATGTCTTCGTAACGAATCTCATTTTCCTTTAACTCTTCAATCGATGCTGAAATATATTCGATTCCCAATTTTTTAAGAACATATTTTAATGCTTTTGAAGCACCACCTGTTCCAAGAATCAGTGCTTTTTTATGATGATCTTTTAAAAGCGGTTTCAACGATGATTCAAAACCAAAAGTGTCGGTATTAAATCCTTTTAAATGCACACCATTTTCAGTCCGTGTAACACGAATGGTATTAACAGCACCAATCTCTTTAGCCGAATCATTCAGTTCATCCAAATAAGGAATTACCTGCTCTTTGTACGGAATGGTAACGTTAAACCCAATCACTTCCGGGTTGTCTTTTACCACCTCCGGGAATTTAGTGATCGAATCGATTTCGAAATTGTCATAAGTTGAATCTATCTTTTCTGTTTCAAATCGTTCGGTAAAATATCGTTTCGAGAATGAGTGGGTGAGTGGGTAGCCTAATAATCCGTATCTTTTCATTTTATAAGTATTGAGTCGTGAGTATCAAGTATCAAGTATCAAGAATCAAGAATCAAGTATCCGGAAACCAGTTTACTTCTTCAATTTCTTTCCAATTCCTTCAACAACAAAAATGAGTGCAAATCCGGCAATTGCCAGTAGAATTGCACCAAGCAACCAGGCTTCGTGTCCTGTAATTTGCTCGTATGTGGCGGGTAAGATATTACGTTCGGCGATGGGTTTTAGTTCACCGTGACGGTCGATTATTGTTTGTGTAACTTCTTTCCACGGCCATACTTTGTTTAGCGATCCTACCATAAAACCAGCTAACACGGCAATTGTAGTATTGTGATATTTTTTCAGTAGCCACGATAATACATTTGAAAAAGCAATGATGCCAACTGCAGCTCCAATAAGGAAAGTAAGGATAACAGCAATATTCACATCGCCAACTGCCGATAGGATGAATTTGTACATGCCCAGCAGTACCAAAATAAAACTACCTGAAATTCCCGGTAGGATCATGGCGCAAATTGCAATGGCTCCCGACAGAAAAATAAACCAGTAGCTGGTGTTAGCTTCGGCAGGTGTGATAACTGTAATCAGGTAGGCAATTACAATTCCGGCCAAACCGCCAATAATGGTATCGGCTTTCCACCGTTTTATGGAGCGCGCCACATAAATAGCTGATGCAACGATCAATCCGAAAAAGAACGACCACACTAAGATAGGATAGTGGTGTAGCAAATATTCCAGCCCTTTGGCCAGTGAGAAAACACTGATGCCTACTCCGATGAATACACTGATAAGAAATGTTCCGTTAATGGCGTTCCAAAACTCAGCCAGTTTAAAACTGAATAAGAGTTTAATAGCGGTTAAATTGATTGACTTTATCGAGTTAATCAATTCTTCGTAAATACCGGTTATAAAGGCAATTGTTCCGCCGGAAACGCCCGGTACCACATCGGCAGCACCCATTGCCATTCCTTTTAATACCAGTGTAAAATAATCTTTTGCTGATCTGTTCATTTATGGTCTGAATTTGTAACGGTGTAAATACCTATTAGCTTCAAAATGTCGCATTTTTTCTTTCAGTCAAAATGTTCCTTTTTCAGTCTATCGGCATTAACCATTGTAAAATGTAAAATTTGCTTTGCGGCATTTTACATTACAATTAGTATAATTTTAATTTCGGGATGCCAAAATACAAAAACAAATTGTAAAACAGGGATTCGAAGAAGAAGGTTGACTCCCAGCTGCTGATTTTGATCGGGGATTTAATAAATTGGATAAAGAATAATCCTTAATTGTTTATTTATCCCCCCGGCGGAAATCGTCGACAACCTTTTTAAGCTGCTTACTTTTTAAAGCTCTCGGGTAAATATCGAACAGGTAATTGATGTTTTCAAAATCCTGCAGCATTGCCGAACGCAACCATTCATATGCTTCCTTGCGTTTCCGGTTCCCGAGCAATATGGCCACCAGGCGGTATTTTAGCATTGAGTCGTCGTTATTGTCGATCGCCTTTTTCAGAATTCGGATGGCACCGTTTGTATCACCGTTCTTCATCAAGGTCTCGGCCCATGTGAGCCAAATCTCGGTATTTTCAGCATCAACACGTGCGCCTTGTTTATATGCTTTTATTGCATCATCCAGGTATTCGGCATCGCTGCTAACTTTACCTAACGTCAGCCAATATTCCGAATTTTGCTTGTCGATTTTTATGGCCTTGTTGATGTAGTCGATACTTCTGTCGTACTTTTTAGCGATCCACATAATCAGCCCCACACCAAAATGAGCGGTATCGTTCTCCGGATTTATCGAAATTGCTTTTTGGTAATTGTGCTCCGATAATAACTGGTCATCCAGGTTCAGATAACACTCGCCAATGTAGCAGTAGGCATCGTCGTTATCCGGGTCAAACTCCAGAAATTCCCTGTATTTATCAATGGCCTCTTTAAAACGTCCTGAATTGGCCAGCGCGTTTCCGATATTGAACAGGGCCATATGGAAATTCTCGTTAATGGCCAGGGTGTACTCATAAGCCTCAATGGCTTTGTCGTGCATGTCGGCTTTGTTGTAAACAATACCCAGGTTAAACCATGCAGAGTAATTGTATACATCGTAATCAATAAAACGATTGTAATACTTAATACTGTTTTTGTAATCGCCAATCTGGTCGGTAAAAAATGCAAGATCGTAAAGTGCCAGTTCGTGTTTTGGATTCAGTTTTAGCGCTTTTTTGAAATAGGAGATGGCCTCACTTATTTCGCCAATTTGCACAAACGCCGAACCAACGTGATATAAAATATCGTCGGTTTCTCCGTTTCCGACTTTGATTGCTTTTTTGAATGATGCTTTTGCAAGATCTTCGTTGCCCATAATCAACGATGCCGAACCTCTTAACAGGTGAACATCGGGATTGGTGTTTTCAACTCTTTCAGCAAAATCGAGGTATTTCTGAGCCTGGTCGTATTTGCCTTTGCTCAGCAGAATTTGCGCATATTTTAAATGAAGAGGAACAGCATTCGGGTGGATTTGTATGCCTTGTTTAGCCGCAATTTCAGATGACTGCAAATCGCCTTCTTCCATTAGTTGCTCAACAATTCCTTCAAATTCCGACACATCGAAATACTTTGCACGTCCTGAGACCAAAGAGCTCTTAAAACGCTTAAGTGCTTCACTAATATCCTCTTCCCTCCAATTATCTCTTTCCTCGTTCATCGTATATTAAGTTCGCGAAATTAATAATTCGGCCCGAATCTCAAAAACAATCTTACAAGTGTTGATCGCGCAACAGGTCGTTCACCGTTTTTACCGGGTTGAATGTTTCAATCGGCACCTCTACAAAAAGGGTGTTCCAGTTGCTCATCGCTCCGTTCCACAAGCCCGGCAACTCCTGTGCTTTCAGCTCTTTTCCGTCTTTCGATTTTTGCGAAATAAAACCGGTTGCCGGGTCGGTAAATTGGGTGAGATCGTATTTTTCTCCTCTGTAATTTTTTACTGCACAAACCAGATCAACCGGATTAAAGTGAGTAGCGTGGTGAACAATATCCTGTTGTTGAATACTGTCCGGATCGATCTGCGAGCTTTCAACTACCTGCAACGAAATGGTTCCGTCGGCATTCATTGCCCAAAACGGTCCGCCACCCGGTTCGCCTTCATTTTTTACCATTCCGCAAACGCGCAATGGGCGGTTATATTTTTCTTTCAGGTATTGATAAAGTTCTTCGCGCTCGGTGTAATAATGATTTTTAGCCGGTTTGGTATTCAGCGTAAACTCCAAAAAGTTGGCGGCTTCGGCCAAAAAATTACTACTAAGCGCTGTATAATGTTTCTCGTTTAATTCATTCTGATAATAAAACAGCTTTTCCTGGTGTTTTAACAACACACCGGCCAGGCCTTTTTTGAAGTCGATTGTTGGCTGTTTCAAACGATCAGGAACTACATTGTCGATGTTTTTTATGAAGATAATATCGGCATCCAGGTCGTTCAGATTCTCGATTAACGCACCGTGGCCACCCGGACGAAACAACAAACTACCGTCAGAATTTCGGAAAGGTTCATTTGCCAAGTCAACAGCAATCGTGTCGGTCGAAGGTTTTTGCTGGCTGAAAGTAACATCAAATTCAACACCCAACTGTTCTTCGTACCTTTCTTTTATTTCGGCCAGCAAAGTTTCAAATCCCGGTTGATGTTCGGGCGAAACAGTAAAGTGCAGACTGGCTTTACCGTCTTTGTCGGCGGCGTATTTTGCGCCTTCCACCAGGTGTTCCTCAAAAGGAGTCCTTGCCCCGTCTTCATACGAATGAAATTTAAGCAACCCTTTTGGTTTGGCACCGTAATTCAATCCTTTTTCGTTTAGCAGATAGTCCAGTTTATTCATAGCAGAAAGTTGCTCTCCGGCATCAGCAACGGCCTTTTTTAGTTCTTCAGCAAAAGCAAATTTGTTGAGCTCGGTAACATATTGCGCAGCATCTCTGTTGGCGGCAAGTACATCTTCGTGTGGTTGATTTTCGAAGTCTTCCAAAGCCTGGAAAAGTGCTTTAAACATGCGGCTTGCGGCACCCGATGCAGGTACAAATTTTAAGGCTTTTGTTCCTTCTGCAATTTTGGCATCATAACGTTCGCCACGTTTTTTCAAATCTTCGGGGCTTAAACGAATAATGCCTTTTCCTACCGAAGCGGCGTCTTCAATTGCGAGGTAGGGGAAGCCTTTTTTGAAATTTTCGATCTGATTTTGCACGGTTTCGAGTTTACTCCCGCGCTGTTGAATTTGCTGCTTATCTTTATCTGAGAACATATCTGCCTGATTTTTCCTTAAAAATAAAGATTTGAAGCTGTATTTGAAAAGCAAAACCGTTGATATTCGCGGAAAGTTTTCAAGAGTTGTTGATAAGTTTTATGAAGAAAATCCGGATTCACAATTTTACGTACTTTTGCAATTTCAAATAAACGGGGATGCAAAACGGAACATACAGCTGGGGACACGACAGGAGATACAATGATTTTCCAACTTATTTCAGAGCGCTTTTTTCAGAGCGGGTGCAAAAAGTATCGATAGATGCCGGCTTTACCTGCCCTAACCGCGACGGGACAAAAGGTACCGGCGGATGCGCTTATTGCAACAACAAAACGTTTAAACCCACCTATTGCAACCTGGAGAATAGCGTAACCAGCCAGGTGGAAAAAGGCATTGCTTTTTTTGCCAGGAAATATAAGTCGATGCGGTTTTTGGCCTATTTTCAGGCGTATACCAATACTTACGCGCCTATTGAGGACTTGAAGCGTTTGTACGAAGAAGCGCTGGAACATCCAAAAGTAGTTGGATTGGTTATATCAACACGCCCTGATTGTATCTACCCGGAATTGCTGGACTACCTGGCCGAACTCAGCAAAAAAGTGTATGTAATGGTGGAGTTGGGAGTCGAATCGCACCTCGACAGGACTTTGGACAGCATTAACCGCGGGCACTCGTTTGCCGAAGCGGCATGGGCAATTGAGGAAACTGCTAAACGTGGCATTAACAATTGTGCACACATGATTCTTGGTTTGCCGGGCGAAACACGCGAAGAATTGCTTGATCAGGCAAAAACAATATCGAAACTGCCGGTAAAAAACTTAAAGTTGCACCAGTTGCAAATTCACAAAAACACGCTGCTTGAAAAACAGTTTCAGCAACACCCTGAAAATTTCGATCTGTACACTGCCGACGAATACATTGATTTGGTTATCGATTACCTGGAGCTTTTAAATCCCGAAATCATAGTTGAACGTTTTATCAGCCAGGCGCCACCCGAAATGCTGATCGCCCCAAAATGGGGATTAAAGAATTTTGAGTTTGTTGCCAAAGTGGAAAAACGCTTAAAAGAGCGTGATACGTGGCAGGGGAAACGGTTTATTTAACCGGCTATATTTTTTTAAGGACTATTTTCTCATTACCTCGTTTAACGATCTCATTAAAATAGAATTGAATTTTGGAGTAGTCGCTCGCATCGTACACAGATTCTTTAAAATCGGTTAATAAAATCACCCGAATACGATCTTCAATCTGCTCAACTGAATAATTAAGTTCAAACAGGTTGTTCTTTATTTTATAATTTTCAGGTTGGTAATCAAGTTCATATCCTTCAGGTATAATAATATTTGAAGTTAAAATCGATTTTGTTGGGTATGTCATGTCAATCGGATATGACCTTGACGGTTGATTTAAAGGATTATCCTGAAGGGATTTATTTAAGAAAGGTTTGATATATAATTTTTCGTTAATCAACTCCGGTGTCATTGTCAGATCATATTCATAACGAAACTCTTTGCTTTTATCTGAAATCTCAGAAAAATCAGCTCTGTCTATTTTATAATCTCTTTCTTCAAGGTAGTCATCAAGTTTATTTTTGTCATCACCGATAATACTTTTTAACCTGAAAGCTTTGTATTCAGAAGCGAATGATCTCACCATTACGTTTGAGGTTTCCTTTGCCGGATCGATGGTGAAATCGAGGGCTGAAATGGACGGGAATTTGCATTGTAAGCCAATCCATTTTACATCCTGATCGGGATTGATGATTAAACCTTTGTCGTTAATACACCGCGATGGAATTCTGTTATTTGCCACATTTGAATTAGTGGCATCGCTCAACACATTTTTTCCATCAATATTAGCCATCAGAATAACATAGTTAAAATAGTGAGCAAAAGGATAGTTGTCACTTACTTTTCCATTTTCGCGGGTGCTTATTAAAACCGGAGTGGCTTCTATTCCTGCGGCTCGCAATAACCCGATGGTTAGTAAATTCAGGTCTGCCGCATTACCATATTTATCCTTTAAAATATCATTTACTGATTTGGAGGAATATTTCCCATTGTACTCATTCCAGCTATAATTGTTTTTAACATAGCTAACTATGTAATCGAATTTGTCTTTTGTTGTTTTGTCTTTTAAAGCATCCAAGTCAATAATTTTGGAAGCTGACTTCTCACATTTTTTTACGTATTTGCCAAAATTGGGATGATCACTGTATTCCTTGATTAAATTTGGCCAGGTTGTCATTATCTCTTTATCACCACCATTCGGGTAATTAATTTTCGCGAGTTGGAAATCAAGTTTAATGATGTAGTCGTTTATTGAAGTGATATAGTCTTCGCTGTTAAATGCAGGTATGTCTCTCATCAAAAATTTGTTAATAACATCTTTGTACTCTATGCGGGCAAATTCGTGAGAGCTTTTGTCTGTATATGATTCTTTCTTAAGAGAAGTTCCTGTCCGTTGGGCCAGGTAAATGTATTCATAAAAAGGAATCATGGCTGCGGTATACTCGCTGTAGATGGTTGGTATTTTGCTCTGGAATTCCCAGTCTCGCAGATTAAAGACGTATTGTGAGGAGATTTTGTACGTAAACTCAATAATAGAACCTGCTTTTACGTTGGGCATCGCAATTTTTCTGACCATCCAGTAATCATTGTAAATTTCATCATTCCAGGAATCTGCTTGTAATTCGGTTCGGTTTAATCGTCCGTCCTCAAAATTGTAAGTGCAGGCCTTTAAATCATATATTTTTTCGTAAATGTTTCCTTCGCGATAAAATGGAATTTCAATTTCAGCATATTCAATTCCAGCTTCTTTTAGAATTTTGATTCGTTTTGATCTTTCAAAAATCAAATCGAAGCCACTATTAATATTCTGACGAAAATACGATGATCCTTTATCATAAATAACCACAGCCTCTGCGGTCTTATCTTTATCGTATTCTTTCAGGTCAATATCTGCTTTACTTACTTTTCCGTAATCAAAGGAGAAATTCTGGGCATTGGCAACACTAAAACAAAGAATAGTAAATAATGCGATTAAAAGGTTTTTCATTATAAGGATTTTTTAGAAAGGGTAATATAAAACTTGTTCTCAAATTCCACTATTTCGTTGATAAACGAGTAAAACGCCTGGTACTCAGAAATTGGATATTTTCCACTATTTAGCAGGAAGGTTTTACGTATTTTAAAGTGATCATCCACTTGCTCTGTTCGGGTTGAAAATGATCCGTATTTGCTCTCTATTGATTTGTGCTCAGGAATGTTATTGGCTATGTAGCCAGCAGGTATTTTGTAGTTTAATTCGTCTTTGTTGTAAATAGGGTAATCAATTTGGACGGGAAGAACTCTTTTTGAGGGTGAATCAAAACTACTGATTTCAAAAGGCAGAAGCCTGATAATCATATCGCTTCCGTATTTTTCATATAAACCGTTTGATTTTGCTGAGTAGGACAGCTCAGCTTTAAGCGAATCCTGTTTGGCTCGATGGTTTATAATTTCAATAGGCTCAAATCCGTCAGCAATGAGATGTTCTCTTACGATTTCCAGGTTGTCGTTTTCATTTGTTGAACTGATAAGATTGTGTAATAACTCGAAATCCTCTCCTCTGTAGGTATTGAAAAATTCGGTTTTACACTCATTTCTTGTTACATGTTCAAGATTAACATGGCGTTCGCAAAGCACTTGTTCTTTTGTTAGAGCCGGAATTCTTGAGAAGTGACTTTTTTCGCCATTAATAACAAATGCTTCCCGGTTTTGAATAAAGGTACCAATATATTCGAAGGGATTATCGCTTGTGCAATCCAGCCAAAGTGTATCATTTTTTACCGGCACACAAACAACGATGTGATTTGATTGCATCGAAGGGAGCGAATGATCGACCTCTTCGATCGGGTCTCCGGCTGCAAGTTTTGCGTAAAAGCATTCAATCCCGAAACTTTTTAGCAACGCCATAAAATAAATGCTTAGCGCTTTGCAATCTCCATAATGATTTTGAGATACATAACTTGCCGGATATGGTTTTAGTCCTCCGGTTTCAAGGCTAATATTTATGTACCGGGTTTCATTTTGCACATATTGGTATATGGTTTTAATTACTGCTTTTTCATCTTCAATTCCATTAATAAGATTTTCAATTGTTTTTACTTCATTATCAGGAATATCGAACAAACTGGCAATAAGTTCATCTTGCCAGCTACCATAGGTTTCCCATGAATCAAAAGAACCCTTAATTTCAAATTTGAATTTTTGAGGGACCACCTGTACCGAAGGAACATGGTCTAAAAGCGGAGGTGCAAACACTTCATTTTCCATACTTCCATCGTAGTTTGTTTTCCAACGATAACGATATTCATCATCAATAGAATCCCGGCTAAATGACGAAACAAAACTGTTCTTGTAAGTAAGCTCGATATCTTTTTCCGCAAGAACCTCCAACTCAGCGTTTAGCGTGGGAATATCCAGATCGAGAATTGGAACCCAATGCGCTACATAAAGAAACTGATCTTCTGATTCTTCATATTCATAGAAAAGGGTGTAGGGATAAACGTTATGCTTTAACTTGAATTCTTTTACAAATTCATCCTCGTAAAAGGTGCCGCTCGAAAAAGAACTTCTTTCAGAGATGTCGCTTTTCTTTAGTTTTTTTACAATCTCCCCGTTTTTATCTTTTATGTAAGCCTTTATGTTTGTGACTTTCAATAAACTTGAAAATGGGATTGTAACTTCAGTGTATTCTTCTCCGTGGCGATTATTGATAAGAATTTCAAAAGAACTGATTCTGGATAAGTTGTTCTTTTTTAATGCTACTGATGTTTTCTGGTTTAACAGAACTGCATCAAGGCATTGTGCAAAAAGTGTATGCTGAAAAAGTAGGGTAACAATAAAACAGAATAAAGTCAATCTGTTTCGCATAAGTACAGGGTTTGTTAAGTTAAATTAGTTATTTCTGAAAGTCTGCATTTTAGGTTCTTTGCTAACAAAAATAATATTTTGAATAAGTTAACAAAATGATTTAAGGGATTGAATAAAATTTAGAATGCGTCTAAAGTGTTGGTTGAGAAGGTTTAAATAAAAATGCCCCGAAAAATTAATTTCGGAGCAGCGATATTCTGATTTTAGAATGACCTGTCTGTAAGCAATAGTTAAGCCGGTCGTTCAGCTGTCAACCGAACCAAATACTTTTTTTAGCAAACTGGTTACACGTGCTGCCGGATCTTCCCGGATCAGTTTTTCTTCTCCGGCAATTTTCAGGAATACACCGTCAAGCGCTTTGGCGGTGAGGTAGTCTTCCAGCTGGGTGTCAACCTTTTCCAATCCCGCTGTTTGCCCGAGAAAAGAACCGGCCACCTGGTTCCATTTACCAACCATGGTGTCCCAGCTTTCTTTGGTCGATACACCGCCAACTAATTCTTTCTCCACCGATTCCTTAATTTTTGGTCGGTAAAGCTGAAAAAGCTGATCGTAAGTGGTTTTATGCAAATAGGCCGTAGCGGCATTGTCGTTGCCTTTTAAAATTCCAAGGGCATCGTTGAAAGTCATACTTTTTATGCTGTTCACAAAAATTGGAGCGGCATCCTTTGCAGCGTCTTCAGCAGCACGGTTGATATGTAATAATACATCATCGATCAATTTCTCACCTCCCGGAACTTTCCCTGCATTTTCAACAATCATATCGGCTTCGGGTGGAAGCAAAATTTTTACCAGGTCGTCTTTGTAATAACCGTCTTGCGCACCAAGAATATCCACCGAATTGTTAGTGCCTCTAATGAGCGCTTCTTTTAATCCTGCAACAATTTCCGATTGAGTTAAAGGCGTTTCTCCTTCCAGGGTTTGCTGGGCAATTTGCATTACTTCGGCGCAGCCCGATAGCATAATTGCTACTGCCAGCGTTAACATTCTGAGTATCTTCATTTAGTGTCGTTATTTTGTTTTTTACTGAAAAGCTGTTTCACGAGGTCTTCGCGGCCTTTTGCTTTTAGGTCGCGAATAATTTTATTCCGAAATTCCTTTTTATACCAGAAGAAGAACTGGCGTTGTTGTTCTTTGGCGTTTTTGTTTCGGGCCGTATAAATTTGCTCCATCGTGTAGGGGTGATACCCCGAATAATAAACCACGGTAGCCAGCGTCATCGGTGTAGGTGTAAAATCCTGCACCTGCTCGAGCTTGAAATTCATGTCTTTTGTCTGGATAGCCAGATTGGCCATGTCTTCCGATTTACTGCCCGGATGACTCGAAATAAAATACGGAATCAGCTGCTGATTCAGCTTTTCTTCCTTGTTTATTTTTATAAACTCCTGATTCAGTTCCTCAAACAGTTTAAACGACGGTTTTCGCATAAACTTCAGGACCTCGTCCGACGAGTGTTCCGGAGCCACTTTCAATCTTCCCGAAACGTGATGTTTGATCACCTCACGCAAATATTCCCGATTGGTTTCGTTTACTGCTTCATCATTGGTTTTCTCCAATATCATATCATATCGGATTCCACTACCGATAAAAGCCTTTTTTATCTTTGGATTGCTTCGGACTTTTCTATAGAGATCGAGCATCCCTTTATGGCTAACATCCAGGTTTTTACAAACCGACGGAAAAATACACGACGGACGTTTACACTTTCGGCAAATCTCCTCGTGAATACCTTTCATTTTGTACATGTTGGCCGACGGGCCACCCAAATCGGAAATGTAACCTTTAAAATCGGGCATTTCGGTTACTTTCTCTACTTCCCGAAGAACAGATTTCTCGGAACGGCTGGCAATAAATTTCCCCTGGTGCGCCGAAATGGTACAAAAGGTACAACCGCCAAAACATCCGCGATGGATATTTATGGAGTGCCGGATCATTTCATAAGCAGGAATAACGCCTTTATTGTTGTAGCGCGGATGCGGCAAACGTGTGTACGGCAAATCATAAATGCGGTCGATCTCTTTTTCCTTAAAAGTTGGCCACGGCGGATTTACTACCACTTTTTTATCGCCAATTCGCTGCACCAGCTTTTTGGCCTCCATCTTGTTCGATTCCTCCTCGATGTGCATAAAGTTACGTGCATACTCTTTCTTTTCCTGCAAACAGGTATCGTGCGAGGCCAGTTCCAGCTCATCCCAGTTCTTTTTGGTAGCATAGGCTTCATCAGCATCAACCATAAAAACAGTTTGCGGAATGGTGGTCAGCGAATCTACAGGAATTCCACGTTTCACCAGGCGCGCAAAATCAACAATCGATTTTTCGCCCATTCCGTAAAACAGTAAATCGGCCTGTGTATCAGCCAAAATCGAGGGCATTAAACGATCCGACCAATAGTCGTAATGCGTTAAACGGCGCAACGAGGCCTCAATTCCTCCGATTACCAGCGGCACATCGGGATACAGTTCTTTTAATATTTTCGAGTAAGTAATGGTGGCGTAATCCGGACGTTTTCCAATCTGCCCACCCGGCGTGTACGCGTCGTTCGAGCGTTTGCGCTTCCCGGCGGTGTAGTGGTTTACCATCGAGTCCATGTTTCCTGCCGTAACAGCAAAAAACAGGTTTGGTTTCCCCAGCTTTTTAAAGTCGCGTAAATCATCGGTCCAGTTGGGTTGCGGAACAATTCCTACGCGCAATCCTTCGGCTTCCAGTACCCGGCCAATAACAGCCGCTCCAAACGATGGATGATCAATATAGGCATCGCCGGTAAATAAAATTACATCCAGCTCCTCCCAGCCCAACTGTTTTACTTCCTTCTTCGATGTGGGGAGCCAGTCTGTAATCTGTAGTTTGTTTTCTGTCATTTATCTAATTTGTAACCTTATAACAAATAAAGTTCAAATATGATTAAAAAATTATTCTCAGTGGTCAAATTGCCGTTTTTAGCCCCCAAAGGGCAACCTTAAAATAATTGTGTAGTAATAATAATGTAACGGTGTTAATTCAAAAATCGTTTTATTTTTGTAATGAACTGAGTTCATCATTTAAACAACTCAGATAGACAGTGTATTTGAACTTAAAAGCAATAAATGGAATTACCAGAGCCAAAAGATTTGTTCAAAGACCAACTCCCTGCACCTGCCAACGGCGATTATTTCGCCAAGTTCCTGATGTTTATTCTTCGTTTTAAAAAGCTGGATAAAATTTACGAGAAGATTGTAGATAAGCGAGGTGTGGATTTTATCGACGAGCTGATTAAAATGCTGGAGTTCGATATTGAGTTTGACGAAGAGCAGCTAAAAAAAATACCAAAAGAAGGTCCGCTCATTATTGTGGCCAACCATCCGCTTGGAGGTTTCGACGGTTTGTTGCTGATTAAATACCTGTCGCTGGTGCGCAAGGATGTTAAGGTGCTGGCGAATTATTTGTTGAAAAAGATAGATGCTGTTTCGGAGTATTTTATGGAAGACAATCCGTTTGATGATTCGGAGCAAGGAACTTATTATGGATTAAAAGAAGCCGTTATGCATTTGAATAGCGGGGGAGTGCTCTGTCTTTTTCCTGCTATCGATGTACACACAAAGGACCCGTTTGGTGGCGTAACCGACAAAGTTTGGCAGTTTCCGGTGGTGAATTTTATTAAAATGGCGCGCGTTCCTGTTGTTCCGGTATTGTTTCAGGGAACCAACAGCCGTTTGTTGCATTTGGTGGCCAAAATCAATCCGGCTTTGAAAAGTGCACGTTTACCCTCGGAGATTTTGCGAAAAAAACATAAGAAAATAAAGTTGCGAATTGGCAGCCCCGTTAAAGTTGACGAGCAGGATACTTACAACGATGTGTATCAGCTGGGGCGGTTTCTGCGTGCCAAAACATACAGTATGGAATCGGACATTGAGGTGCGGCGCTTTTTTAACTATGCGTTGAAAGCCAATGTAAAACCCGAAACCATTATCGACCCGGTTCCGTTGGCAAAAATTCAGAAAGAAATTCAGCTGATAAAATCGAAGCACACACTGTTTACGCTAAAAAATTATACGGCGTATTGTGCACCGTCGTCGCTGATCCCGAATATATTGAATGAAATCGGTCGTTTGCGCGAAATAACTTTCCGCGAAGTAGGCGAGGGCACCAACCGCAGCATTGATATCGACGAATATGATTTGTACTATAACCAGATGTTTATCTGGGACGAGGACGAGCATCGGATTGTTGGGGCATATCGACTGGGGAAGGGCAAAGACATTATGGAGCAGCTGGGCCGGCGGGGCTTTTACCTGCATTCGCTGTTCCGCATCTCCGAAAATTTTAAACCCATTCTGAAAGAAAGTATTGAGTTGGGGCGCTCGTTTGTTATTAAAGAATACCAGCGCAAACCCATGCCGTTGTTTTTGTTGTGGAAGGGTATTTTATATTTTCTGCTGAAAAACCCGGAATACCGTTACCTGATTGGGCCGGTGAGCATTAGTAATAATTATTCAAAGGTGTCGAAAGACCTGATCATTAAGTTTATTATGAAGAACCATTTGAACTGGAAAATGGCTCAGCATATTAAACCGCGCAACAGCTACAAATTTAAAAGCGATAACGCGGATCTGAATTCACTGATGGAAAATGTTGAGCACGATATTAACCGGCTCGACAAAACCATTGGCGATTTGGATGAACTGAACTCAGGTCTTCCGGTGTTGCTGAAAAAGTACATTAAACTGAATGCTGAGATTATTGGATTTAATGTAGACCCGAAATTTAATAACTGCCTCGATGGACTGATTGTGCTCGACGTTTACAATGTGCCGAAAAATACCATCGAGTCGCTGTCAAAAGAAGCCAACGACGGCTCTATTCTCGACCGCTTTTATGGCAGCCGCGAAGTAGAGTAAAATCAAGGCAAAAGTAAAAAGTTGAGAACTGCTGTCATTTCGACGAGGAACGAGGAGAGATCTGTTACAAGTTTTCAGTCTCAGTTCTCAGTCTCAGTCACAGTTACCAGATAACAATTTGTCAATTTAGCAATTCAGCAATTTTCTTCTTTGAGTGAATGAGTTATTGAGTAAATAAGTTGGCAGTACGCAAGTAGCAGTATGCAAAAAGCCCCAAAGGAGCGAAATGCAACAGTCTGGTGCTGTTTTTTGTCGCAGTTTTCAGTCTCAGTAGCCAATCCCAGTAATCAGTTAACAATTTAACAATTCAGCAGTTTGTCAATTTACCTTTCCTAAAACCGCAAAGCCTTCCAGTATCCAGTATCCAGTATCAAGAATCCAATATCAAGAATCAAGGATCAAGGATCCAGCATCAAAAGACCTAACCACAAAAGAATTAAAGCATTTACGCATTAAAGCATTGCAGCATTCAATCCCTCAATCCTTCAGTTTTTCAGTCCTTCAATCCTTACTCCTCCTTCAAAATCTTTTGTACGCGGCCGACTTCTCCGCTTTCGAGCATAACTTTTATTCCGTGGGGGTGGACGGGTGAATTCGTCAAAATTCTTTTAACGATACCACAGGTTAACTCACCAGATTGCTGGTGTTCTTTTTTTACTACGGCTACGTTTAAGCCGATTTTAATATTGTTACGTTTCTGGTTATTCATGTGCTGATTTTTAAAATTAATGCTTTGCACCAGCCAGGTATGTTTTATCGGCAGTTTCTTCTAAAACAACTTTATTTCGCATAAAGTTTTTCGCGCAGTGCATGAATTTTATCGTCCTCAATATATTCGTCGTACGGCATTAGTTTGTCGATAATACCGTTAGGCGTTAATTCGATAATGCGGTTACACACCGATGAGATAAACTCGTGGTCGTGCGACGACATAAACACGTTTCCGGGGTATTTAATCAGGTTGTTGTTAAAGGCCTGAATCGATTCCAGATCGAGGTGGTTGGTTGGAGTATCCAAAATCAGCACGTTAGCGTTTAGCAACTGCATTTTGGCAATCATACAACGCATTTTCTCACCTCCCGAAAGTACGTTTACCTTTTTGTAGATCTCCTCGCCGGCAAACAACATTCGTCCCAAATAACCGCGAATATAAATTTCGGTAGTGTCGGTAGTGTACTGGCATAACCAGTCGAACAAGCTTAAGTCGCTATCGAAAAACTCCGAGTTGTCTAACGGCAGGTATGCTGATGTTATGGTTTGTCCCCACTGGTAAGTTCCCGAGTCGGCTTCACGGTTTCCGTTAATGATCTCGAAAAAGGCTGTCATTGCACGGTGGTCGCGCGACAGGAACACAATTTTTTCACCTTTTTGTGCCGTAAATTCCACGTCTTTAAAAAGTGTGGTTCCATCAATGCTGGCGCTCAGGTTTTCCACTTCCAGAATACGGTCGCCGGCCTCACGTTCGGGGTTAAAAATAATTCCCGGGTATTTACGTGTCGATGGCTGAATATCATCCACATTCAGTTTCTCCAACATTTTCTTACGGCTGGTAGTTTGTTTCGATTTAGCCACGTTAGCGCTAAAACGCGAAATAAACTCCTGCAGTTCTTTCTTCTTCTCCTCAGCTTTTTTGTTTTGAGCCTGCTGCTGACGAAGAGCCAGCTGGCTACTCTGGTACCAGAAACTGTAGTTTCCGGCAAACATTTTTATATCGCCGTAATCAATATCTATTGTGTGGGTAGAAATAGCATCCAGGAAGTGACGGTCGTGCGATACCACCAGCACGGTATTTTCGTAATTGGCCAGGTAATTCTCCAGCCAAACAACGGTTTCCAGGTCGAGGTCGTTGGTAGGCTCATCGAGCAGCAGGTTATCGGGATTTCCGAATAATGCCTGTGCCAGCAGAACACGCACCTTTTGGTTACCGCTCATGTCTTTCATCAGCGTGTAATGGTATTCCTCTTTAATACCCAGGTTGCTTAACAAAGTAGCTGCATCGCTTTCGGCATTCCAGCCGCCCATGTCGCCAAACTTTTCTTCCAGCTCGCCGGCTAAAATTCCGTCGGCTTCCGAAAAATCAGGTTTCATGTAAAGCGCATCTTTTTCTTTCATCAGGTCCCAAAGCTCGGCATGACCTTTCATAACAGTATCCAGAACAGTGAACTCATCAAAAGCAAAGTGGTCCTGGCTTAACACCGAAAGGCGCTCACCCGGTTCAAGCGAGATGTGTCCTGCGGTAGGATCGATCTGTCCTGAGATTGCTTTTAAAAATGTTGATTTTCCTGCTCCGTTTGCGCCGATAACACCATAACAGTTTCCGGCCGTAAACTTCATGTTAACGTCCTGAAATAGTATGCGTTTCCCAAACTGTATTCTTAAATTCGATACTGTAATCATTGTATAATTCTGTTTTCAATTTTTTCCCTTTTTCCAAGGGTGTGCAAACCTAGACAAATATTTGATACTGTGTGTTAAGGTAACAACAAGTAATGGTGGAGTTAGTCTTAAATTAATACAGGAAGGGGGACAAGGCTAAAAGTTAAAGGCAAAAGGCAAAAGTAAAAAGTAACTGTCATCTCGACGAGGAACGAGGAGAGATCAGTCTCAGTTTTCAGTCTCAGTTTTCAGTTAACAATTTTTGAATTTAACAATTCAACAGTTTGCTTCGTTGAGTGGATGATTATTGGGTGAGTGAGGGGGATGGACGAGATTGATGAATGAAGATGAACGATTTGAGATTGCAGAAGGATTGCAAATGTGCGCTGGGCTCCTTTTGCGTTGCTACCTGGTGATGCTCTCACTCCGAGTGAGGGTATCACTACTTTCAACACTTGCACGCAGATTTCGCAGATAAGCGCAGAAGAAGCGGGAAACAAAGAAAGGCAGTGTTTCGCAACACCGCCTTTTAACAAACAAAATCTATTAATTAAAATCTACTCACCATCCTCCGGTGTATTGTCTTTCTTTTTTCGCCGTTTTACCGCCTGGTTGTTTGCTGCGGTTATTTCGGCAACGGTTCGGGCAAAATTGCCATACACGGGTTCGTTAAGCTGCTCCATAACGTTGAGATACGGAACCAGCAAACCGTTAATCTGGTCGAGAACTGTTTTCTTCAGTTGGGTGGCATTCTCGAGGGTGCCTTCCTGGCCCTGGGCTTCCTCGAAACTTAAGCGGTTGGTTTCAAAATTATCCTGGGCCTCTTGCAGGGCGGCAATATATTCGGCACACTGCGGAACCAGTGCAATCGTATCAAGCAGTTGTGGTTTTTTGTAATCAGCCAGCATCGAATTCAACAATGAACTTTCGGTGGTGAAACCTTCGTTTTTCATTTCCAGTCCATATTGTTCGAAAATTTCGAGCAGGCGAAGGGCAGCAGCTTTGATTACAGCATCGGGATGGTGCGAGAAACTTACCAGAAGGAAATAAAATGCCGTTATTTTTTCGTCGCGGATATCATCGTAATACATTTGCTCGCTTTTGGCTTTAAGCCGTTTAATTGCCGACGAAAGTAAGGCCAGCGCATCAATAATCAGGGCAAAAATCTTCACCATGTTCTCATCGGTGTTCAGGGTGCTTTGCTGATAGCCATTAACAATTTGAGTTGCCGAACCATCAACCTCTGTTGTGCGGCTGCTGTAATGGAGTTTTTCAATCATAATAATTTAATTTTTAGTGTTAATAAGGATCTTCGGGCTGTGCTAAATGGTTAAATGTTTTTTTGATAATTCCCTTCAATTTACGACAAATGCGAGGAAACTTATTAAACAAAAGATCATGTTATGTAGCATAAACAGATATTTAAAAGTCACTTTTTACTTTTTAATGGAGCAAACAAATGTTTACACCTCTGCTTTTAGCCCGGGTAGGACATAAACAAATGTTTAAGTCCCCGATTTTTATTTTTTCATGCCTTAAACAGTTGTTTAACACCCCAAAAAGTAGAAAAACAAGGCTTAAATAGTTGTTTAAGGGGCAAAAAAATGATTTGGATGGCCTTAAACGTTTGTTCGTGCCACCAAAAAGTATTTTTTAAGGGTTTAAACAAATGGCTATGCCTAATGGATTGTTTTTTAGTGTTTTTGCACAAAACATAAAAAATATGTTTAGTTTTAATGCACCAAAAACAATAGCCATTGAATTCGCGCCCTGAAATAGTTGCTGAAAATTACGTTCGTAACATTGATTAGAGTATACCAATGCTTGATGTCTTTCATGTATAAGAGGTTATTTGGCTTTTGTTGATGAGAAAACTGGTTAGATGTGATGATAGGCTAGCATAAACAATATTTATAACTATAGTACTATGATTAAACTCCTAGAGAAGCTTCTTTACGAAAAAACGCAAGGGACCCAAAGTGAAATCTTGTTTGCACAGTGGAATTATGACAAAAAGGTGATTCCTGTTGCACTTAATGCAGTTTCTAGTTTATTTCCTCATTACAGCCTGCATGATGAGTCACATTCAATAACTATCGTTAATAATATTGTAAGAATTTTAGGTAAAGAAAAGCTAGACAAGCTTTCTGCAATTGATATTTGGCTAATTCTTGAAGCAAGTTATTCTCATGACCTAGGGATGGTTGTCTCAAGTGATAAACTTATTGAGGCTCTGACATCCAAAGATTTTTTTGATTTTTTTAATGAAATTCAACAAGACAAAAAGAATGGACTACATGAATTTGCGTTACAATTCAAAATTGAGGATGATAGAATTAAATACAATTCAAATGTATTAAGTTTAGAATATCATGATGGTATCAAATTCATTTTAGCTGAGTTTTTTAGAAGACAACACTCTGATAGGTCTAAGGAAATAATCACAAATCCTAATGGTGAATTAAAATTATCTTCTCCAAGAGGAGTTATTCCAAAACGAATTTTTAAGATTCTTGCAAACATCTGTTCGTGTCATACTAAAAGCTTTGAAGAAGTAATGGATTTGCCGTTTAGCGAAGTAGGTATTGATATTGAAAACGCACATCCAAGGTTTATTTCATGTCTTTTAAGAGTTGGCGATTTATTAGATTTGGACAATAATAGGTTTTCCGAGGTTATGTTAAGAACACTTAGTAAAATCCCAATTGACACTTTAAACCATAAGGCAAAACACCTTTCTATTGAATCTTTCAGAATTGACAATGAAATAATAGATGTTACAGCAAAATGTCTTGATTATGACACCGCCAATGTAACACAGCATTGGTTTAACTACTTGAATTCTGAAATAAGTCAGCAAATGATCAACTGGAATAATATTGTTCCTTCTAAAGAACTAGGATATTTGCCAACAATTGGGAGCTTAATAGTCGAGCTATCTAACTACGAATATATCGATGGTAAAAAGAAACCAAAGTTTACTGTTGATACTGATAAAGCAATAGAATTACTTCGAGGTGCTGGAATATACGAAGGGGCATATCAATGTATAAGAGAGATCTTACAAAATGCAGTTGATGCTACGTTGTTAAGATTATGGTTAGAATATAAGGAAGAACCAGATTTTGATTTAACTAATCCTAATTCCGTTGATTTTATTCGTGTAAAAAATGATTTTCCAATTTACATTAACATCAACGAAAAAGATGTTGTAGACCAATACAAAATTTGGGAGTTTAATATTACTGACAAAGGGACTGGATTATCAACCTATGATTTAGGATTTTTAATGAATACAGGAAGCTCCTCTAAAAATAGGAAAAGAGTTAGCCTTATTGATGAAATGCCTTTATGGATGCGACCTTCAGGGATTTTTGGGATCGGTTTTCAAAGCATTTTTATGCTAACAGAACAAGTTAAGTTAGAAACAAAAAGTTTTTTCAATGAAGAATTCCAAATCATAGAACTTAATAGTCCAAATTCGGCTAAGGATGGTGGGATATTGGTCCAGAAGATTAAAACCAATCACAGAATAAAACCTGGTACAAAACTTTCATTCGAACACAAAACAACAGCGATTCCAAAAAGATGGACAATAAAAGGAGAACAAAAGAATGCAAGTAGAATTGCTCATAATTATGATCCCTTTTCTCATGAATCTCTTGATATTGAACTAGGAAAGGTTTTTGATGAAATCTTTGACTTTACATCAAAATGCCATATTCCAATAAAATTATTCTTGAATGGAAAGGAAATAGAAACCCACAGCAACAATAACAAATTCAAGTATTTTGACAAAGAAAACTCGTTAGAACTAAATATTCGTTCTAATACAAGTGAAAGTAATAGACGTGGGGCAATTACATATTATAAAAATCAAAGAGCAGAAAATAATTTACAAATTAAATTCTTAGATATTGAGCTTAATATTCACAAAGACAAGGCTTCAGCGGTTTTAGAATTGAGTAGAAATAAGATAAGACCCGAATATAATGATGAATTAATCCGACAGCTTTTTACGAGTACATTTAAAGTGATTGTCGAAAATTTCAATGAAGTATTTGGTAGCGAAGAGGCGAAACAAATAGGAAGTATGTTTTTAAACTATTACCAAGAACAATTTGAATTTTTATCTAGGTTTGATATAAGGACGTTCAATCAATGGGAGCATTTTGAAATAAAAATTGGGGATACCAATTATAAAATGAAGGATTTACTAATTGCAATTGACAGCTTAAAAATAACTTATGACAGAAGAATAATTTCTTATTTTGGAGATATCTATGAAATCAATGACAATGCGCTATCAATAAGTTTAAAAGGTGGTTATCCATCTAACGGTTACACAACCTTTCTATTGGGTGAATGTAGTAAAATAATGACTTCAGTTAAAAAAGTTGAAGACATTGAGGCAAATGTGAAGCAAATTATCTTTTCTAAAAAAGCTCAGGGAAATCCTGTTGAGGAATCAGAAATTAAGCGTATTTTGATCAACACAAAAAACAATTACTACTCATCAAGATCTATAATTCCTTGTGTAGAAAAATACTTTAAACTTCGATTGAAGGACGACGCTCACGAAGCATATGTGTATCACTATAGGTTTGATTATTATCTTAATCTACGTTATCCAAAAATGCTATCACCGTTCATTTCAGTTGAAGACGGAAATGATAAGACAGAATTGCAACTCGTACTAAATGATAAGTTGTATAATTGGGTTTACGAAAACCGATATGATGAAAAGACGACATTAGAGGATATAAAAGAGTATTATCAGATGTTTATTGATGAATATAAAATTGAGGACTTAAAATAAGAGTGACTGCCCCATGTCTGCGCTGATTTAATATCGGTGCACGATTCGGAAGAATAGAAAAGAACAAACATTTAGCCTGTCACTGATGTGCTAAATCCCATAACATCGGAAAGGTTCAGATGGCTTACACGTGACTCTTGATCAATCATTAAAAGTTAGCTGTTCAAAACAGAAAGTCCCACTCAAACGAGCAGGACTTTGTATGGTATATGTGAGTAATATATTACGCGTTATCTTCTGGTAAACCATATTTCTCAACAACAAAGTCGATGTCTTTGTCGCCACGGCCACTCAGGTTAATCAGAATTGATTGTTGCTGGTTTTCTTTGGCCAGTTTTAACCCGTAAGCTACAGCGTGTGCACTTTCCAACGCCGGAATAATTCCTTCCAAACGACTTAACTCGTAAAAGGCGTCGATGGTTTCAGCGTCGTCGGCAACACCGTAATTTACTTTGCCCATATCTTTTAGCATACTGTGCTCCGGTCCAACACCCGGATAATCCAATCCGCTGGCCACCGAATACACCGGAGCAGGTTCGCCTTTTTCATCCTGCAAGGTGTAGCATTTAAAACCGTGAATAATGCCCGGCTTTCCGAAAGTTATTGTGCTGGCATGGTCGCCCAGTTTTGTTCCTATTCCTCCCGGCTCAACACCGTGTAACAGGGTATCTTCAAGATCGAGGAAGCCCGAGAACATTCCCATGGCATTACTTCCGCCACCAACACAAGCTACTACGTGATCGGGATTTTCGCCGGTCATTTCATAGAATTGTTCCTGTGCTTCAATTCCAACAACCCGCTGGAAATCGCGAACCATCATCGGGAAAGGGTGCGGTCCAACCACAGAACCAATACAGTAGATGGTATTTATTGGATCTTTTAAATACGATTCGAAAGCCGAATCAACAGCTTCTTTCAACGTTTTTAAACCGTGAGAAACAGGAACTACTTCGGCTCCCAGGATTTTCATACGCACCACATTCGGGTGCTCTTTGGCCATGTCAACTTCTCCCATGTGGATTTCGCACTCCAAGCCAAAATAGGCTGCTGCAGTTGCCAGTGCCACACCGTGTTGTCCGGCGCCGGTTTCGGCAATCAGTTTCTTTTTACCCAGGTGCTTGGCCAGTAACGCCTCGCCCATACAGTGGTTAAGTTTGTGCGCTCCCGAGTGGTTCAGGTCTTCGCGTTTCAGGTAAATGCGGCCTCCGTATTTTGTCGACAAATTCTGGCAGTAATAAACCGGTGTTGGTCGTCCCTGAAAGTGTTTGCGAATGCTGCGTAATTCAGAAATAAAATTATGCGATTTGCTGATGCTGTGGTAAGCATTGGTAATGTTATCCATTTCTTTTTGCAAATCGGGTGGAATAAACGAACCACCATATTCCTTGAAAAATCCCTCTTTGTTCGGGTATTGCTTGAAATAATCAGTCATAAGTTTTTTGAATTTTTAAATGAACCCACGAATGTAAAGTTTTATCTCTTTGGGTCGATTCTAAATAAGGTATCTGAAATAAATTTTTAGTGAATTGACAACGGATTGTGCCGTTCTGAAAGGACTAAACGTAAATAACCGTGTGTGAAACGCACGGAAGTAGATGGCGTATAAGTTTCAGCCCTGAAAGGGTTGAATAAATTACCACTATCGGTAAACTCCTGTTTAGTGATACAGGTAACGTTTGATTTTTTGAGTAGCCGTTTTTATAAAAGGGGTAGGGTGCGAAATAAAATCCTGAATTTTAGAAAACTTGTTCACCCGCGAATTGATATATTGTTTTAATTCGACACTTAACTCTTCAATTTTTTCATCTACGTGATGAGTGATTTCATCCATTTTGTCTCCAAGTTCAGAACGCATTTCTTTCACTTTTTGCTCCAGTTCCTCACGGTTAAAATGAACCAGCGCCACGAGTTTTCCTTTTTTCTGAACCACAATCGATTCCACCACATGTCTGAAATTGTTGATGATCGATTCAATTTCCTCAGGATAGATATTTTCGCCGTTGGCACCAACGATCATATTTTTTAACCGGCCTTTGTGGCTTAACCAGCCGTCTTTATCAAAAACACCAAGGTCGCCGGTTTTAAACCAGCCATCTTCGGTTAATACGCGTTGTGTTTCTTCCGGATTCTTGTAGTAGCCCAACATCACATTCGGCCCTTTTGTCCATATTTCGCCTTCGCCGGTTACCGGATTCGGATCATGTATCTTTACTTCGCTGTTGATCACCTTTGGGCCAATGGCACGGAAACGTGTTGTTGTCGGATTCGATCCTGCCACAAGCGGAGCAGTTTCGGTTAAGCCATAACCAATAGCATACGGAAATTTGGCATCGCGCAGAAAACGTTCCACTTTGCCATCGAGTTTTGCACCACCAATGCCAAAAAACTCAAGACGGCCACCAAAAGTTTCCATCAGTTTTTTCCCTGCCAATCGGTGAACCAACTTTCGTGTTGGTTTAAAACGATGTAATAATCGTGTCACCGCTTTTTTGTTAATGCCGGGAATAATGCTGTTTCTGTACACTTTTTCGATGATCATCGGAACCGTAAGCATAATGTGCGGCCGCACCGATTTTAACGCCGGAAGCAAAACACTTGCTGTTGGCGGTTTGTGCAAATAGGTTACACTGGCACCTTTGTAAATGGCCAGCAAAAATCCGATAGTATTTTCGTAAGTATGCGATAAGGGCAGAACCGATAAAAACCTGAACTCTTCACGAATCTCCTGAACAGCCGCCGACTGAACTACATTCGCCAAAATATTTTTTTGCGATAACATTACACCTTTCGAGTTTCCGGTGGTGCCGGAGGTGTAAATCAATACCGCCAGCTCATTTTCTTTTGGCTGATAGGCTTTGTCGCTGCTTGCTTTTTCATCGAAAACCACCGACTTGTCTTCAGCATTTAAAAGGCTAAAATCGTCGATCTTTACGAGAACATCCAGCGTTGATGCGTCAGCATCGTTCAATTTATATTGCAGGCTTGAAGAGATAAACATAGCTTTCGACTCGGAATGTTTGATCACATTCTCCAGTTCCACCGGACTAAAATCGGGAAGAACAGGAACAGCAACAATTCCGGAGCATTGCAGGGCAAAATACACAACTCCCCAGTTGGGCATATTCTGGCTGTAGATAATCACCTTGTCGCCCTCGCCAATGCCAAGTTTTTCCAAAAATGCCTGAACAGCGGAGATTTTTCTCCCCATTTCTGCGTAGGTCAGGTAGTCGCCATCAATAAAGCCCAATGCTTCATTGTTCGCATAGTTTTTTACTGACTCGGAAATAAAGGAGGAAAAGCTGTCGATTTTATCTCTCTGCATAGTAGCACAAATATGGTTAAAGTTCGCTTTTATGCAAATATTTCGTCTTAAAAAATGTTAGCGTAAAAGCTTTACTCAAAGGTAGTTTATTTAAGGTAGAGATTGCTGTCGCCGTAACTTAAAAAGCGGAAGTCGTTGGCCAACGCATAATCGTAAACTTCTTTCCACTTGTTGCCCAGAAATGCGCTGATTAGCAATAATAGCGTACTTTGTGGCTGGTGAAAGTTGGTGAACATTCCGCTGATCAGTTTAAAATCATAACCCGGCAGAATAATGATCTGCGTAGAAAAACGAATGGCTTTTTCGTTGTTCTCAACCAGAAAATAAATGATATTCTGCAAAGCTTTTTCAATTGAAATCTTTGCGTCGTTTTCGTATGGTTCCCATTGTTTTACCTCGGGATGAAACGGATTGAACCGTTGTTCTTCCAGTTGCAGGCCAATCCAGTACAAACTTTCGAGTGAGCGCACCGAAGTGGTTCCCACCGCAATAATGTTTTTGGGATTTTCCACAAACGAACGCAAAATATCTATCGGGATGATCACCTGTTCGTGGTGCATGGTATGCCCCTCAATGGTTTCCGATTTTACGGGCTGAAAGGTGCCGGCTCCCACATGCAGGGTAATTTCGTTGGTGGTAATGTTTTTATCCGCCAGTTGGGCAATTACCGGATCGGTAAAATGCAAACCCGCTGTTGGTGCTGCCACCGAACCATCAATTTTTGCATATACAGTTTGATAGCTTTCCTCGTCGCTTTCTTCGGTGTCGCGGTTCAGGTAAGGAGGAATGGGCAATTGTCCGATGTGTTCGATGATCTCGGAGAAGTGTACGCCGCCGTTCCACACAAACCGGATATGAAACGAATTGCCTTCCTGTCCTATTTTGGCCGCAGTCAGCTCTATGACTTGCCCATCGATTTTAAAAGTCTGACTCAGGAAACCTTCCTTCCATTTTTTTGAGTTGCCCACCATACATTTCCAGGTTACTTCTTCGGTTTCCTGAAAAGCTACCTGGTAATCGGCCGGTTCAACAGGCTCCAGACAAAAGATCTCGATTTTGGCACCTGTTTCTTTGTAAAAAAACAAACGGGCATGAATAACGCGGGTATTGTTAAAAACCAGCTGCGTTTCTTCCGGAAGGTAATTGGCGCAGTTTTCAAAAATATCCTGTGTTATTGTACCGTTCTGCCTGACAAGCAACTTCGATTTATCGCGCTCAGTAAGCGGGTATTTGGCAATGCGCTCGTCGGGCAGGTTATAAGTGTAATCGCTAATCTTTATGTCTTTGTATCTGTTCAAAACAATTGTCTTTTAGGACTGCAAAAGTAAGAATTTCTTTTTTGTTGTAATCAAAGTGGTAGTGAGGGCTGAAGCCCTTCCTGAAGTCAGCTTTTTTTCCCCGGGCTTCGTAATGGTGCTTCCCAAACGGGCTTTAGCCCTTAATGATAAATATTAATGCTACTTTTGCAGGAAAGTAAGAAAGTCATGATAAAAGTAGGCGATAAGGTTAAGTTTTTAAACGATGTTGGCGGTGGTGTAGTAACCGGTTTTGTAAATAAAAATACGGTAAATGTTGAAGGCGATGATGGTTTTGAAGTGCCTTGCCTGATAAGAGAGCTGGTGAATGTAAGTGCACCTGAGCTGAATGTTAGCAGTACTGCCCGCTCACAACAGGAAACGCCGGCAGCAGTGCAGCCCGAACCGGAATTCATCGAGCCGAAAGGCGAAATCATTAACGGCAAAAATGCGGCAGAATTTTATTTCTGTTTTGTTCCTACAAATCCAAAAAATCCGCTGTCGGGAGAGATTGAATTGTATTTGGTTAACGACAGCAATTATACGGTGCTGTTCAATTATTCCTATATAAAAACCGATGGTGTTGAGGCCATAAAACAAGGTTCGGTTCGTTCGAATTCAAGAGAAAAGATTGACGCTTTGGTACAGGAGGATTTTAGCGATTTGCCTGATTTTGGGTTTCAGCTGATTTATTTCCGCGAAACTGAAAGCGAATGGAACCAGCCAATGGTAAAGAAGTTCAGGGTAAACCCGGTGAAGTTTTATAAAGAATCGACTTTCCGCGAAAATTCATATTTCAAAAAGAATGCTTTGGTTTTGAAGATTACATCTGATACCTTTCAGACTGAGTTGGACAAATTAACGCAGGATGATTTCAAAAAAGTGGTTAAGGCAAAAGAATCTGTTGAAGCGCCAAAACGAAAGGAACGAAAACGCAATGCCGAAGAAATGGTGATCGATTTGCATATTACCGAGCTGCTCGACGAATCGGAAGGTTTGAGTAACCGCGAAATTCTGGATATACAAATGGATGCCGTTGAATCGGAAATGAACCTGGCCATTAAAAACCATACGAAACGAGTTGTATTTATCCATGGTGTAGGGCAGGGCATTTTAAAACAGGAGGTAACCAACCTGCTGAAACGCAAATTCAAAAAATACTATTTCCAGGACGCTTCGTTTAAGGAGTATGGCTATGGAGCAACTATGGTTATTCTGAGGAAAGGATGATTGATCAAGGATTAAGGATGAATTATAAAGATGAATGATTAGGGATTATTGGGGAGATTATGTAATTTGTTAGTGTAATCACCAAAAAACTTTAATCATGAACAAAGAAAACGACCTCAAACAAAGAACTAAAAGCTTTTGCATAGATTGTATTCGTTTAGCGGAAAGCTTGCCGAATACTTATTTGGGAAAACATATTCAAGGACAATTAATAAGAAGTTCATCGTCGGTGGCAGCAAACTACAGAGCCGCTAAATTGGCACAATCGACAGCTGCATTTGTTTCAAAAATCAGCATTGTAATTGAAGAAGCTGATGAATCATTATTCTGGCTTGAATTAATTGATAATCTGAAATTGTTCAATTCTGAACAACGAGATATCCTTGAAAAGGAGGCTTCAGAACTTGTTGCTATTTTTGTTTCATCGCGTAAAAAGTTGCATCAACGTAAATTCAATTAATCCTTTCAATTCATGCTTTTTATTCATCCTTTATCAATTATCCTTAATCGTTTTACTACTTTTGTGCCGGCAAGCCGCTTTATCGGGCTGACGATTACTGTCAGTCAGGAAAGTCCGGGCAACGCAGGGCGCCGTGCTTCCTAGCGGGAAGATCTTTGAAAGGGGATAGCAACGTAACAGAAAATAACCACCTTGTTGTGGCGTGTCCACGGCAGGGAACGGGTGAAAAGGTGCGGTAAAAGCGCACCGGTGGAGGTGGCAACATCACCAGCCGTACGTCTTACGGGTTGCAAAGCCATGTATATCCAAAGTGTATGCCGCTGTTGCGGTACAGCGAAACGGCCCGTTTTGCTCTCAACGCACAAGAGACTTTGGAGGGGTAGGCTGCAGGATCCCGGCAGTGATGTCGGGACTAGATAAATGATAAAGGTCCGTCTTTTGACGGATACAGGACCCGGCTTACAGGCTTGCCTTTTTAATGAAACTCAGGATTTGGAATCCGTCGGTAGACGGAGAACCAAATTCTGTTAGTTGAATTAATCCCGATAACAAAGTTCATCGGGATATTATAACTCAGCGGGTGACTGGTTATTTTTAACTTTAGTCACCCGTTGTGTTTTAACTCATACCCATTTCATCTAATCCAAAGCCTTTTATTTCATTCCTTCTCCCAGGAAAAACCCCGGAACAGGAGGTTGGTTATAAGCAACATTTTGCCACGAAATTGCGATTCGGTATTGCAGATCCTGCATTAATGTTACCATACGATAATTACTTGGAATGGTGGTTGAATAAATCCTAAGTTTCTGATTATCGCGTGTGCGCCAAATCACTTCTTCTCTCCAGTCGCCCCATAAATCAGCACTTAGCACAGGAGTAGATTTTGTCCCGTTATTTGAGGTGCACTCCGGATCGGTAAACAACAACTCTTCTTTTTTGTTTTCCCAATCCCATTTGGTTATCCTGTTACTGGTCAATAATTCACGCAGCAGATCGCCATCCCACCAAATGGCAAAGTTGCATGTTTGGGGAGCATTGCCTAGTTCCTTTCCCTGCGCTGAGTACAAAGTGCCAATATTTGACCAAAGTTCGCAGCCCGGGTAGTTGGGATCGATATCGGCAGCGCAGGCACGGCCTTCATCCTGCCCGGGATTATGACCAAAAATAATTTCTCCTGTCCGTGCATCATATAAAGCCTCTCCAAAACCATTTTCATATCCTTTCACGGGTACTTCGTTTTCATGCATACCCCATACTTCCTGTCCCGGCCGTGTTGGATCAATATCAGTTACATACATTGCATCGCCGTGTCGAAGTCCTGTTGTATACATTCCTGAACCATTGTCGTCAACAGCCATCGCGCCATAAATAATCTCATCTTTTCCGTCGTAATCCACATCGGCGACTGAGATACCATGATTTCCCTGCCCGGAATAAAGTTCCAGTCCCGGATCGGCACTATTAAATACCCAGCGCTGGGTTAATTCTCCCTCTCGCCAGTCCCAGGCTGCCAGAACCGATTTCCCATAATACCCGCGACACATCACCACACTGGGTAATTCCCTATCGAGGTATGCTACTGTTGCCAAAAAACGATCCGATCGGTTGGCTGTATTGTCATTACCTCCGTTGCCTCCAACGCCTCCCCAATCATCCAGATTTCCTCTTGCCGGTACATAATTGGTCGTAGCAAGTGCTGAACCTGTCCGTCCGTCGAAAATGGTAAAATATTCCGGGCCGGTAACAATCTTGCCAAATGTTCTGCTTTGTTGGTCCCGGTCGACCCAGTCGGCTTTTGAATCACCAATAACAGTTCCCGTTCCGTCAATGGTACCATCGGCTGTTTTCATGGCGACTTCGGCCCGGCCATCGCCATCAAGGTCATAAACAATAAACTGGGTATAGTGGGCTCCTTCGCGAATATTTTTCCCCAGATTGATTGTCCAGAGAAGGGTGCCGTCCATTTTGTAGGCGTGGAATATGGGGTCGGTGGTAATACCTAAATGCGAATTATCAGCACCTCGTCCTGTCATGTGAACAAGCAGGTCATAATGACCGTCGCCGTCAAGATCGCCCACCGAGGCATCGTTGGGGGAGTAGCCATCCGGGGTTTGCAAAGAAATTTCCCAATAAGGTGCCTGCCATACTTTACAGGAAGCAATCGACCGTTTATTTTCGGCTCCGTTTAAAAATTCTATCAATTCGTAGGTTGATCCTTCTATTGCGTCGACATCGGTATAGTTTGTCGTTTTTATCGGAGAAGAATTGATCTTTTCTCCGTTCCTGTAAAGATTAAAGGCAATCTGTTCGGGATCGGAATTTAACAGACGCCAGCTTAAAAATACTGAATTTTGTTCGGCCGGAATGGCTACCAAAGCCCTGTCCAGCTTTTCCATTACTTGTTGTGCCCTCGCGTTTGATAATCCAGTAATCAATAGAAGAAGAATGAGTAAGGTGTTCTTTATCATTTGCTTGTGTTATTTTGTTGCCATCGAATGCATACCAATATCACAATTATTTATGAGAAAAACATTTTTGGGAATGGTTTCATTTTATTGTCGAAACAAAAAGTATAAAATCGCTATGGCTTTTTTATCCTTTGGCACCGGAAAGCCCCTTTATCGTTCCTGACGATAAATGTCAGGATTGACAGGACCCGGCTTACAGGCTTGCCTTTTTTTAATGAAACTCAGGATTTGGAATCCGTCGGTAGACGGAGAACCAAATTCTGTTAGTTGAATTAATCCCGATAACGAAGTTCATCGGGATATCAATATTCATCGGGTGACTGTTTGTTTTTAACTTTAGTCACCCGATGAATTGTTTTTATGCTTATTTTAATTTCCAGTCAACCTCGTCTTTAAGCAAATATTCCAACGGAAACGAAAACTTGATCTGCTCACCAAATGCTATGGCATCTGCCAGTTTGTAGCCTTTGTATTCAACCAGGTAAGCCATCATAAAATAAGTAACCCGGCCGGCACTTCCACAATGAATTAATACCTTTTTGTATTTGCCATCCAGAGCTTCTGCAAATTTCTCCAGGTTTTCGGGCGTATAACCATCGTATCCTGCAACGGGCAGCGAAATGTATTTCATTTTCAGTTTGGCAACCATTTCTTCTTCGTTAAAGGCTTCCTCTGCAAAATCCTCGTTTTCATCATCTGTACGAAGATTGATCACCAAATCAACCCCCTGTTCTTTTAACCACTCAAAAGTTTCGAGATTGGGCTGACCGCTAAAAAACATGTTGTCGCTTTTATACAGGTTGGGCGCAATATCGAGCTCTTCAATCTCGGGAACTCCCTTTTTCTGAAGTGTTGAAGCATATGCAAATGGCGCATTAAAAAGAAGTATTACATAACTAAAAAGTAGCAGGGTAAACGTTTTCATGAGATAGAATTTAAGATTATCTCATAAAATTAGTAATCCGGAACCTCAATTCTGTTAATGAAGTGTTATTGCTTGTTAACGAGGTTAAAAACAAAAGTTCCGATTCTGCTCTGCGCGTTTTTTTAAGGAGCGTCTAAACTTTTGTAGTTACAATTGATGTTTTAGTTCAACAAAAAGTGAATAGTAAAACGGATCGGCATTGGTCATGCTTGCCATATAAAGATCAGCTTCGGAAACAATTGTTTTAAATTCGTTCCATTTTACGGCTTCGGCAAAGGTGTCAACGGCATCATTCCAAAGTGTGTTGGCATACAGAATTTTGTCGCTGTAGTACATCTCTATTTTTTTGGCCGTTGAATCGTCGTTTTGTGATTTGGCGAGCTCTCTTTTTAAGGATTCGATACCGGAATAGTACTGGCACAAAACGATAGAACCACCCTCTGTGAGCATGCTTTTGGCCTTGTCGATAATTTTCTTTTTGTCGGTAAAATTGAAATAGAACAACACATAATTCATTAGTACTACATCGTACTTTTTTCCGGGTTCATATTGAAAAAAATCGTCGTTAATGATTTCCACATTCTCTGCATTGGCAAATTTATCATTGGTGTCGGCAAATACTTTGGGATTTTTCTCGATACCCGTAATAAATGCTTCCGGGAAATTCTGCTGCACCACTTCCACATAATTGCCATATCCACAGCCTAAATCAAACAGGTTTATGGCACTGTTGCCTTTGGTGATGTTGCGTAAATAATCAAGAAAACGAAATTGGGTGAAATTATGGAAAGCATTCTGACCCGATTCCGTGTAATAAGCCTCATCAAAAGGACTCTCTATCTTTTGAGGTATTCTTAAATCAACCAGGTGATAAAGTGTTTCGCTCAGTCTGACTTCGTAATCCAGTTTTCGCTCTGTTATCAGGCTTTCCCATATCTCACTTTCCTTTCCTTTAATCGATTGAAAGTTGTACCCGGGGTTATTGTATTTCTGCACCAGATCGCGCACAAATCGAAAATCAATAATTAATTGTTTTTCTTTGCGGCTCAGCGATTTATAGGATAAGTTCCCGTCGTTTCGAATCAGTTTGCTTATCCTGTCATTTTCCAGGAGCGAGTTATAGTCTTTGTTGATTTCCATTTTATTTCCCGAAAATGATAGAATTCCGAAGTGAATCAGGAATTCGGTAAGCGATGTGCTGATTCTGTCTTTGTAATCAACGTCAGCCATTTTCTGTATACCGGGATTTTTAAGCTCAATATCCCGATTATTTGCTAAAACATACAAACCAATTGCCCGAAGGTAGTTGAGCATCTTTTCAAAATAATCGAGTTTGCAGGCTGTGGTATTGGGTTTGAATAAGCGGGTGGCATTAACAAGTAGGCGTTGGGTAAGATTCAAGGAAACAGGATCCGTTGATTGTTGGTGCGATGCGAAATCAATTTGCTTGTTGTTGATCATTGTTTGCTGGTTTGATAGGTGTAGAAGAATGAACCCTGTATGATTTCTCCTTCTTTAATTTATCAAATTGTCTAATTTAAAAAAGATCGGGGCGCGATTTTAATTCGTGCCCCGGCCTTTTATTTGAAGTAGGATTTGTACCACTTCACAAACTCGCCAATCCCTTCCGCCAGCGGCGTGTCGGGTGAGTAGCCAAAGTCGTTTTCCAGCGCACTTACATCGGCGTAGGTTTTGTACACATCGCCGGGTTGCATATCGTGGTATTCTTTAACGGCTTCCTGTCCCAGTGCTTTTTCAATGGTCTCGATAAAGTCCAAGAGTTTCACCGGGCTTGAATTACCAATGTTATGCACTTTGTAAGGAGCAACCACCCCGCCCTCCGGGCACCCCTCCTGCGAGGAGGGGAAACTCGAGCTCTGTGGCGGTGCGTTCAATATTTTAGTGATTCCCTCAACAATATCGTCGATATAGGTAAAGTCGCGGTACAAATCGCCATGGTTAAATATCTTAATGGCATCTCCGGCTAGGATATTCTTTGTGAACGAGAAGTAGGCCATATCCGGTCGTCCCCATGGTCCGTAAACCGTAAAAAAGCGCAATCCTGTAGTAGGGATACCAAACAAATGACTGTAGGTATGTGCCATCAATTCGTTGCTCTTTTTGGTAGCCGCGTATAAACTCACCGGGTTATCCACCGCATCATCAACCGACAGCGGCATTTTTGCACTGTTGCCATACACACTCGACGAGCTGGCGTAAACCAGGTGCTGAATGTTATTGTGGCGGCATGCTTCAAGGATATTGATAAAACCTACAATGTTACTGTCGATATAAGCCCGAGGATTTTCGATGCTGTAACGCACACCGGCCTGAGCAGCCAGGTTGCAAACCATATCGAACTTTTCGGTTTCGAAAAGCTGATCGATTTGCTCGCGGTCTTCCAGGTTCATCCGAACAAAGGAATATGCCGGATTTTTTGTACTGACAACCTTTTTATGCCAGTTTTCAGCCTCCCCGGAAATACCTGCTTCGGCCAAACGGGCATATTTCAGCTCGGTTGAATAGTAGTTATTGATATTATCGATACCAACAACTTCAACGCCTTGCTCCAATAACTTATTGGCAAGGTGAAAACCGATAAATCCTGCAGTGCCCGTTACCAGTATTTTCATTTCAAATTCCTAGTGGTTAGGAAATACTTTGTTTATTGCTAAGTAATCCAAAATAGCATCCAGGTTTTCTTCGTTTTGCTCCGGTTTGAAAACCAGTTTTGCGTTGTTTGGTGCTTCGTATTCCAGATCTACACCCGGCAAACCACTTGTTTTTCCTTGCTCAAGCATTTCGTACAGTTCAGGTTTATTGTTTTTGCAATATTCCAGATCTGCATCCATGTAGAATAGGTGAAAACGGTCTTTGCCAATTATCTCTGCCACCTGGTTGCGCAACGATTCGTTACGAGAGATGTACGAAGCAATGGTGATAATTCCCTGGTCGTTCAGCATTTTACAAATGTGTGCCACACGACGCAGGTTCTCTGCTCTGTCGGCAGGAGAGAAGTCCAATTCACGACTTAATCCTGATCGTACTGAACTACCGTCGATCAATACCACTGCAGCACCGTTGTCGAACAGTTTTTTCTCCAGACTAAAAGCCAGTTCGTTTTTACCCGAACCATGCAGACCGGTAATCCAAATGGTTTCACCTTTCTGGTTGTACTTCTGTACGTATTCTTCCGGTTTGATCAGCGCTTCACCCAAGGCAATTTTAGCCTTATCCACATCAGTAATACGCGAAGGCAAGCTGCTACTGCCCAGTTTATCGATGATCATACCCACCGCTACGGTGTTATGCGTTACGGGGTCGATTAAAATAAACGAACCGGTTTGATGGTTCTTTTTATACGGATCGAAGTAAAGTGGCTTGGTAGTGGTAATTACCACACGGCCAATTTCATTCAGCTTGAATTTTTCGATGTTCGATTTCTCAAGCGTGTTTACATCCACTTTGTATTTAATTTCGTCGATACGGGCCTTTGTATTGTTGTTGGCATGTTTGATGTAAAACTGAGTGGAAAGATTCATATCAGTTTCATCCATCCAAACCAGCATGGCCTCAAACTGACGCTCTACACGTGGCAGGTTATCAGGATGAACCAACATATCGCCACGCGAAATATCAATCTCATCTTCCAGCGTAACGGTTACCGATTGTGGTGGGAAAGCATAATCCAGTTCCCCTTCGTAAGTAACGATTTTCTCTACTTTCGATTTTTTCATCGAAGGCAGCACCATTACTTCATCGCCTTTTTTTATGATACCTGAAGCTACAGAAGTTGAGAACCCACGGAATTTAATATCGGGGCGCAATACATACTGAACCGGGAAACGCAGGTCGTCGAAGTTACGGTCGGAACTTACATGAACGTTCTCCAAAAACTCCAGCAGACAAGGACCATGGTACCAATCCATATTCTCGCCTTTATCTACTACATTGTCGCCTTTTAATGCCGACAGCGGGATAAAGTTTACATCAGGTATATCCAATTGGGTAACAAACGCTTTGTAATCGGCTTTAATTTCCTCAAAACGTTCCTGTTTGTAATCGGCCAGGTCCATTTTGTTAATGGCCACCACCACGTGTTTAATTCCCAGAAGGTTGGCCAAATAGGTGTGGCGTTTGGTCTGGGTAATTACTCCGTAGCGAGCATCTATAAGAATAATGGCCAGGTTGGCAGTCGATCCACCGGTAATCATGTTACGGGTGTACTGCTCGTGTCCCGGAGTATCTGCGATAATAAATTTACGCTTGGCAGTTGAGAAGTAGCGGTAAGCAACGTCGATGGTAATTCCCTGCTCGCGCTCGGCTTTCAAACCATCGAGCAACAAGGCATAGTCAATTTCCTCACCGGCATGGCCGATACGTTTACTGTCGCGGTGCAAAGCTTCAAGCTGATCTTCGTAAAGCATTTTACTGTCAGCCATCAGGCGTCCGATTAGCGTTGATTTGCCATCGTCAACCGATCCTGCAGTCAGTAAGCGTAATAAATCCTTTTTCTGGTCTTGATCCAGAAACTCTTGTATGTTAAGTTTTTTTGTAGTCATCTTTTTGATACTTGATGTTTGATACTAGATGCTGGATGCTTGATTCTGGATACTCGATCGATCAAGAATCCGGAATCCGGTATCCAGTCTAGAAATACCCTTCTCTTTTTTTCTGTTCCATACTTGCTTCCTGGTCGAAGTCGATAACACGAGTTGTACGTTCCGAAACGGTAACGGTCATCATTTCTTCCACAATTTTCTCGATGGTATCAGCTTCCGATTCAATAGCACCGGTAAGCGGGTAACATCCCAGCGTACGGAAACGTACCATGCGCATTTCTGCTTTGTCGCGCAATTCTTTTGGCATACGTTCGTCGTCTACCATAACAAGGGTGCCATCCATTTCAACCACCGGGCGCTCTTTGGCGTAATACAGCGGAACGATCGGGATATTTTCCAAACGAATGTACTGCCAGATGTCCAGCTCAGTCCAGTTCGAGATAGGGAACACACGAATGGATTCACCTTTCTGAACGCGGCTGTTATAGATATTCCAAAGCTCAGGACGCTGGTTTTTGGGATCCCACTGATGGAATTTATCACGGAACGAGAAAATACGTTCTTTCGCACGTGATTTTTCCTCATCACGACGGGCACCACCAAAGGCAGCATCAAATTTGTATTTATTCAGACCTGCCAGCAGCGCCTGTGTTTTCATAATGTCGGTGTGTACTTTACTTCCGTGAGTAAACGGACCAACGCCACTTTCAAAACCTTCTTTGTTGTAATGAACGATCAGATCCCAGCCTTTTTCTTTCGCATAGCTGTCGCGGAAATCGATCATTTCCTGGAATTTCCATTTCGAGTCGATGTGCATCAACGGAAACGGAACTTTACCGGGATAAAAAGCTTTTTCGGCCAGGCGAACCATCACTGATGAGTCTTTCCCGATGGAATAAAGCATTACTGGATTTTCGAACTCGGCTGCCACCTCGCGGATGATGTGGATGGCTTCTGCCTCCAGTTCGCGAAGGTTGGTTAATGAATAATTATCCATTCTTTTCTATTTTAGTTTTTACAGCCCGGTATGATTACTTTTTTGGGTATGTTGCTGATATCTACCAATAGTAGGCTGTAGCTGTATTAATTTCGTACTCTTATTTTCAAACGAATGCAAATATAGAATTTTATTCCGGTTGGCTTAAGGAATGAAGGGTTTTGTCCGGTGATCGATTTCTTTCTTAAGAATGAATTTAAATAAGGGGCAGAATGAAGTAAGAACTAGAAGCTCCAGAAATACGGAATAAGTAACATCGACAAAATAAATGCGATTAAATTCAGCGGAAGACCAATTTTTAAATAGTCGCGGAATTTGTAGTTGCCAATAGCCTGAATAATCAGGTTTGTTTGATAGCCGATTGGAGTTGAGAAACTTGCTGATGCCGCGATGGCTATGGTTACAAAAAATGGTTTCGGATCGACATTTAGCTGTTGAGATGCCGCGAGTGCAATCGGAAATACAAGTGCCGCTGCAGCATTATTGGTAATGATTTCGGTAAAAATAGCTGTAATAATATAAAGTGCCGCCATTACTCCGATAGGACCAAATCCTTTTGAGAAGTTAATGGTTGTTCGCGCAATGGCTTCGGCGGCACCGGAATTTTGCATGGCTTTACTTAGGGCAAAAGCACATGCAATGGTAATTAGTACATCCCAACTGACAGCCTTTGTGTATTTCTGATGAGGCATAATTTTTAACCAAATCAATAACATCGCTGCAATTGAGGCAAAGAAAAACATGTCGAGTGTAACACCATCGGGTGATGAGATAAATTTGCCGATTGTTGTTCCCACAACCATACCGATAAGAATGATAAAGGCAAGCCACTTTTTCCAAAAAGTACCTGTACTTCGGTAATCGCGGATGTACGAGGTGAGCAAAAAGATTTTTGAATCGCCCCAGTTTTCGATAAATTTTTCGGTGGTAAGTAAAACAAGGTTGTCGCCGGTTTTCAGGTGTAACTTGTCTTTATTGCTGGTAATGCGCTCCCCGTTGCGGTGTATGGCAAGCACCACCGCCTGGTAGTGATCGTAAAAGTTAAACTCGTGAATATTTTTACCAATTGCCGGAAAACGCGGAGATAAAACAGCCTCGTATTGTTTCAGGTTTTCCTTGGGTACATTCTTAATCAGGTCGATGCCACTTAGCTTTACATTTGAATTCGCAAGGATGTAATTTAAACGATCAGATTTTCCGGCTACCAGCAGAATATCGTCAGCCATAAGTTTAAACGAACCTTTTTTCGTTTCAATAATATTTCCGTCGCGGTTAATGGTTTGAATGATCAGGCCTTTTAACTCCTTCATTCGGCCATTTTTTACTTCAAGGCCAATCAGGTTGCTGTTTTCGGTAATAATAATGTCGTAATGGTAATCCTTGTATTCTGTTGAGCTTTTTGAGTTGAAAAATATTTTCTCGCCGGGAAGTAGCCTGTTACTAAAAACAGTCATGTAAATAGTACCGGCTATGGCAATAAACCCGCCAATTTTTGCCAGTTCAAACATACTAAAACCTTCGTGTCCGTTCTCCAGAATTAAACCGTGCACCACAAGGTTGGTAGATGTACCGATAAGTGTGCACATTCCACCAAAAATGGTAGCGTACGAAAGTGGTATCAGAAATTTCTTTGATGAGAGGTTAAGGTTCTCCGACCATCTTTTAATGATAGGCGCAAAAATAATAACCACCGGTGTATTGTTCAGAAAAGCAGAGAGCACCGAAACAGGAAGCATAATTTGCGGAATCAGCGAAACCATTTTTCTTCTTTTTCGGGGCAGATAGGTTTGTGCCAGTCGGTTTAGTATACCAGATTGTCGTATTCCTTCGCTTACTATAAAAAGAATACCAATGGTAATCATTCCCTTGTTTGAAAAGCCGGCCAGCATCTCCTTATCGGTAATCGCTCCCGTTGCCATAAGTATAATTGCGGAAGAAAAAAAGATAAGGCCTGGGCGCATCAATTCTTTTGCCAGGGCAATTATGGTTATCAAAACAATAGCCAGTACAATATATCCTTCGGTACTAATCAAATTGATGCGGTATTAAGTTGTTGCTCTGTTCAAACTTAGTTTTCAAGAAAAATCAAAACTAATATTTAAATTTTTTCTCATCAAATAAATCTTCTGAAATAAAATTGGCCTTAAAACCAAATGTGTTGTAAGTTGTTGTAAACGTGGGGAAAGCCCTTGTAATGAGAGCTGAAAATATGTGTGGTGCGGGTAAGTGTTGTTGGCCGGAAGTGACGAAATTTTAATTTTTTTGAAAAAAATAGCTTTGTGATTTGTGTGAAAAAAAATAATGATTACTTTTGCACCCGCCTTTGAGAAACAAAGGTACTATAAGGATGACTCAGTAGCTCAGTTGGTAGAGCACATCCCTTTTAAGGATGGGGTCCTGGGTTCGAGCCCCAGCTGAGTCACCAAGTCGGAAATCATTCCGAATCGAAAGCGCTTAAATCGTTGATTTAGGCGCTTTTTTATTTTGCGAAATTGGCGGGATTGAACGACAACGGTGAAGAGCCTTTGGGTATTCATTTTGATTTTGCCGGAAAAGGTGAATGATAAGCCGTTTTCTACCAGTCTGAAATTTCTTTAATGTACGTGATTTAAAAAATGTATTTGATTGTTTGAGTGCATTTTTTTTGATTTGCAGAATTGCTTCTTTCCCAGATTATTCGCTGGTAAGAAAGATGCATATTTGATGTGAAAGTCCAGCGGTTGCTGCTACATTATTTGTATGAAAAAAAATAATGGTTACTTTTGCATCCGCCTTTGAAAAACAAAGGTATTATAAGGATGACTCAGTAGCTCAGTTGGTAGAGCACATCCCTTTTAAGGATGGGGTCCTGGGTTCGAGCCCCAGCTGAGTCACCAAGTCGGAAGTTGTTCCGAATCGAAAGCGCTTAAATCGTTGATTTAGGCGCTTTTTTATTTTGTGGTAATTCAAAGTGAGTCAAAAAACACCAAAAAAAAAGGGGACTAAATCGAGACCCATCCATTTTTGGCTTAAAAATAGGTGTCTTTTTTGTAACTATTTGATATTCATGATTTAATTTGGTTTGAATTCGTCTCGTTTGCTGTTGTGAAACGGCACTTGTTGGGGGAATTTTATCCAAATAGAGACCTGAAGAGACCTTAAAATTCAAAAATTTAGGAGTTATGAGAGTCAGAATTAATCTGTTGTACTCTGTCATGAGCTCGACTCCATTTTTTAATCGCATTTAATTCAGGTGTTTGTAACGACAGTAATAACGTGGTTCCCGAATTGTAGGCCGCCTATTATATCTTAATCAATGAACTTACTTCAATAAGATTAAGAAAGATTATTTTGGTGATCCAACAACAACAAACCTTAATGTTATTGGATTAATTAAATTTTGTTATTACACGCTGTGCTATTTGCATAATCTAGTCACAACTAAAAAGTTGTTGATAAACCTTATGTTTATGAGTCCCCGGATTTTCAAAGATACGATATCGACTTTCATGAAATAATTTCTATGTTTGTATGACTTAACTAACTAAAATGCCTGATAAAATAAACCTGGATAAAATAATACCTGAACTTTCAAAAGATAACGAAGAGCCGCTTGAGGAATTATTCAACTATTACTATCCACGTTTATATAATTTTTCCCGATCGATTTTAAAAATTGAAGATGGTATTGATGATATTCTGCAAGAAGTTTTTGTAAAAATTTGGCAAAACCGTGATGGCATTAAAAATACAGCCACATTTAATTCTTATATATTCACCATCACCCGAAACCTTTTATTAAACGAACTGAGAAGCCGTTTAAACAAGCAAAGCACAAAAGAGGAAATCAGTAAACTTTCTGTTGCTCCTGAATATTCGTTAATGGAGCAGATTGAATACACGGATTTGAAAGAAAAGGTGGACCATATTGTAAATGAACTTCCCCAACGGCAGAAGGAAATTTTTATTTTAAGCCGAACCGAAGGTTTATCGCACAAAGAAATTGCAGAAAAACTTAAAATCTCTACAAAAACAGTCGAATATCATATCGCGCTGGCAGTAAGGTTTTTAAAAGATGAATTAAAAGGATTCGGACTGGTTTCTTTACTCTATTTTTATCTTTTTTTCTAATTTTTCACCTTTTTTACTAGGGATAAACCTTTTTGCTGTGTATTAAATAATAGTAAAGCACAACATGAAGAATTTATTCAAAAAATATTATCACTCGATATTACGTCCCAACGAATTTTCAGAGGTCTCTGATTTTATAAAAGACAAAAAAAATGAGACTGTCGTTGTAAGCCTGATGAAACCTTATTGGGACAAAGAAATAAATGAAGCGGAAGTTTCTCCTAAAACAAATCCTGCTCTTCTTGAGCGAATAAAAGAAACCATTTTGCTTGAAAAACAAATGGCCGCACAACGTAAAATGAATATTTACATGTGGGGATTTCGGGTAGCAGCGGTTTTAGTAGTTGCATTACTGCTAAGTAATATTTTATTTTTTCAGAAATCGGCGAAAAATCAATTTGCAGAAACTCTGCAAACCATTACAACTCCCCATGGAGCAAAAACAAACATCACTTTACCCGATGGTTCATCAGTTTGGTTAAATTCTGGATCAACACTTTCATATCCCGCAAAATTCAGGAAAGACAGACCGGTAACCCTGGTGGGCGAAGCGTATTTTGAGGTTGTAAAAAATGATAAGCCATTTTTAGTAACTACAGTATATGGAGATGTGGAAGTAAAGGGGACTTCATTTAATGTTCAAGCTTATAACGATGACGATGCGTTTGCGACAACATTGGAAGAAGGAATTGTTGCCTTTAGGGTAAAAGATACAGAACATGGTGTTACGCTAAACCCTGGCGAGCAGTTAGTAAAAACAGACAAGGGATTTACTGTACAAGAGGTGGAAACAAAATACTATACCTCCTGGAAAGAAGGTAAACTAATATTCAACAGAGAACCATTCCCAAGCTTTATCAAAAAGCTAGAACGCTGGTACAATGTTAAGATTGAATATAGCGATGAAAAGTTGAATGATTTGTGGTATACCGGTACAATTGAAATGGAAAGTATTAGTGAGGTAATGGAAATGATTAGTAAGGCAGCCCCGGTTACCTATAGTTTCGATAACAAGACTCGTGTTTTTACAATAAAATCAGCAATGACTAACCAATAAGAGAATAAAAAAATCAGAACAAATAAAATTCTGCTTATGATATAAAAATATCCTGCTCAACTACCAGGTAAAAAAAGAAGCAAGAACTCGTACTTCTCACTTCTTTCATGTAGTTGATAAATAATTGTAGTTACTTAATCAAACCAGTTCAAAATTATGGAAAAAAAACGAAGTATCCATGGTCTAAGTCCGTGTGTATTGCAAATGCTTAAAATTATGAAGCTAACTATTTTCTTGATGCTGATAACCTTTGTTGGAGTATTCGCATCTGAGACCTATTCGCAAACTACTAAACTATCGTTAAAGGTAGACGAAATTAGCCTTGAAGATTTCCTTATTAAAATTGAAAATCAGAGTGAATTTCGCTTCTTCTACACCGGAAATATTGATGTGGAACATAGAGTTTCCGGTAAATTTAAGAATCAAAAGATCACTGAAGTCTTAGACGACATTAAAGATGAAGTAGGTATTCAGTACGAGGTAATGGGACGTCAAATTATCCTTTCACCCATTGATTCTGAAAAAACGTTTAAAAGTATTCAGCAACAAAAATCCATAACAGGAATCGTAACCGACGCTAATGGAGACCCGTTACCAGGTGTAACTGTGTTAATAAAAGGTTCGACTCAGGGTACTGTTACCAATGCAGCTGGCCAGTATACTTTAGCCGATATTCCTGAAAGTGCTACCCTGCAATTTTCGTTTATTGGCATGAAAACAGAGGAAATAATTGTTGGTAAAAAAAGCACTATTAATCTAACTATGGAGCCCGATGCAGTTGGGCTTGACGAAATTGTTGTTGTTGGTTACGGATCTATCAAAAAAAGTGACCTTGTTGGATCGGTAGCCAGTGTTGATGTTCAGGAAGCAATATCCATCCCAACAACAAATGTGTCGGAGATGTTAAGAGGTAGAGCTGCCGGTGTTCAGGTGAGTTTGGCAGATGCCCGACCCGGAGGAAATTCAAATATCATTATTAGGGGTAAGGTATCTATCGATGGTGGCAATGAACCGCTCATTATTGTAGATGGAATACCTTACGACAATATAAATGATGTTGCTTCGGAAGACGTAAAAAACATTGAAATATTAAAAGACGCATCTTCTCAGGCTATTTATGGTGCCCGCGCTGCCAATGGTGTAATATTAATTACAACAAAAAGAGGGAAACCCGGCGAATTTAAAGTGAACTATCATGGTTATGTAACAATGCAGTCGTTAACAAAGAATTTTGATCTATACACCGGCGAAGAGTTTGCTCAATTAAGAAGAGAAGCGCAGCGCACAGATAATGACGACGAATACAGACCTGACGAGGACATTTTTAACGAATTCGAATTGCAAACGCTTCAAGATAAAAAATACGTAGATTGGGAAGATCTAATCTTGCAGGATGCATACATTACAAGTCATTCGCTAAATTTCTCCGGAGGCGGAAAAAACACGCGGATTTTTTCAAGTTTGAATTATTTTCTTCAGGATGGATTGATTCCAACTTCCGGATATGAAAGAGGAAATATAAAGGTTAATATTGATCAAAGGATCAACGATAAGTTGAATTTTCAAATCAATACTAACTTTCAAACCAACAAACAGGATATCGAAAGTAACTCACTCGACTTCATAAGTATTTCGCCTTTGGCAAAACCATACGATGAAAATGGTAACCTGAATAAGTATCCTTTGGGTACCGGATCGCAAATGGTTAATCCTCTTTGGAATATCGAGGAGTCTACCAATGAAGTTAGCACACAGTTGGTTGATATCAATATTGTGGCGAATTACAATTTCTCGCCGTCTCTTTCCTATAAATTGAACACTTTTTTAAGAAACAGAAATGCAGAGCAAGGCATATATCGCACAAGCAAACATTCCTCAGGAGATGATGGAATTAACGGAAGAGGTGTTTTAGGTACAAAAAAGTTTAGAGAATTTTTAATTGAAAATATAATAAACTACAATCCGACAATAAGCAAAAAACATAAACTTGATTTTACTTTTGTTCAAGCCGTAAATCAACGAAATAATTGGGAAAAATCAATTACAAAAGAAAACTTCACAAATGACTATTTGGGATTCAATGGGAATGCCTCTGTTCTTGCTGATGCTACAAGAGATGTGAGTGAAAGAAAAATGTTGTCGTTTATGGGGCGTGCAAGATACAATGCTTTAGATCGCTATCTATTTACATTTACCGCAAGAGCTGATGCATCCTCCGTTTTTGCAGAAAACAATAAATGGGGATTTTTCCCGGCAGCAGCAGTTGCATGGAAAGTGCACGAGGAATCGTTTTTGAAAGAAAGCGAAGCTGTAAATATGTTAAAATTAAGGCTTAGTTATGGAGATACCGGTAACGAAGGTATTAAACCTAGCCAATCGTTAGGAGTAGCCGGTTACTTACCCTATGTTTTTGGAGGCGTAGCTACCGGCGGTAATGCCGCCCTCACAAGGTTACCAAACCCTGAGCTGAAATGGGAAACAACAACATCGTTAAACCTTGGTGTTGATTTTGGAATCCTGAATAATTTGTTTATTGGTACAATAGAATGGTACAAGTCTAACACACACGACCTTCTTCTTGATCGAATATTATCAGGAGTTTCAGGGTATTCAGTTACACGGTTTAATATTGGAGAAGTTGAAAATAAAGGACTTGAACTAACACTCGATGCCAATGTCATTCGGAATAGAGAGTTTACTTTGTCGCTGGGTACAACGTGGTCAACCAATGATAACAAGATACTTGAATTGGATGGAAGTGTTGACGAAAATGGTGAGCCACTCGACTTTGTAACTCAAGGATTATTTATTGGAGAGCCCATCGACAATATTCGAAATTATGTATTTGATGGTATCTTTCAGGAAGACGACGATTTCGAGAATTCTGCTCAGCCAGATGCGCAACCTGGTTTTATTCGGGTTAAGGATATCAATGAAGATGGCAACATTGGTCAGGAAGATTTAGTGATTTTCAGAAAAACTCCTGATTGGTATAGTTCAGTATACCTTACCATGAAATATAAAGGCTTTGATTTATTTGCTGATGTTTATATAGTTGAAGGTGCCACCAGAATGAACAGCTACTTGTCTGACTGGGACAAAGGAGCCACGCTTCAAGGTGTAAGAAATGGTATTAAAGTCGATTATTATTTACCTGAAAAACCATCCAATCTATTTCCCCGACCCAACATTGGTGCTCCCGGATTCCTGTCTTCAGCAGCAATTAAAGATGCATCCTACGTAAGGCTAAGGACGCTTTCCTTAGGGTATACTATTTCAGCCTCCAGTATTTCTAAAATTGGTCTGGAATCAGCGAAGTTTTATGTTACAGGAACAAACCTGCTCACATTTACCGATTATAAATCGTATAGCCCGGAAAATAACGCAGGTGCTTTCCCCGATGCTAAAGGGATTACAGTTGGAGTTAAACTAGGATTTTAAAAAATGAATGTTATGGAAAATATAAAAAATTATTTCAAACTTAGCATAATATTAACCACCATTAGTCTGCTAATGGTTACATCATCGTGTGAAAATTATTTAGAGGATGAATTGTTATCTGAAACTTCGGTAGATTTTATTTATAGTACACCGGAAGGGCTTGAATTAGCAACTGTTGGATTATATAATATTAACCGTCAGCTTTATCAAAGTGGGGGCCTATCTAATTCAGCAATCCCGCTAGTTCCTTCAGCAAAAACTGATTTGGTATTGCCCCGTGCAGGCGAACTTGCTTTTATGTCGCGTCAGGTAAGCTGGGGTGTTGATCAAACCAGATATGGAACAAAAAGGCTCGATGTATTCTGGAAACATTACTATCGTTTAATTGACCGATGCAATGCACTTATTGCTTATGCCGAAGATGTTAATTTTGAAGATGAAAACAGAAAACAAGTATTGTTGGCTGAGGCCAAGTGTTTCAGAGCAAATTCGTATTTTACATTATACAGGCAGTTTAATAACATATTTGTTACAACAGAGCCTACTACTCCTGATAATGCTTTTGAAAGACCTGAGAATAAGTCATCTGTTGAAGAGATTTTCGCGCTACTAAACAGCGATTTGGATGATGCTATAAACAGTTTGGAGTGGACCACCACTGAACCCGGTCGTTGGACCCAGGCAGCAGCTCGACATTTAAAAGCCAAAGTAGCCATTTGGCAAAATAACTATGAAGAAGCAGCTGCACAGGCCGATGCCATTATCAACAACGGAAATTATGCCTTGGTTCCAACTACCAATGAGGTATTTCTCAACGACATGGACCATTCTGAAAATTTATTTTCGATCCAATATAAAGAAGATGACTATATTTCTGGTGGTGGAAGAAACCAAATGAATTTCCAGCTAATTCCGCAATATGATGTTATTCAGGGTGCCACCTTTTCAATTGAAAACGGAGGTAATGGACTTGGTGGATTGTTAATGAATGATTATTTACAAAGACTATTAGCTGAGGATCCCGACGATGACAGAGATGATGGCAATTATTACATTACAGTTTATCGGTATAATGATGCAGAAAATCTGCCTGAAGGAGTTGAATTAGGGGATACTATAAAAGTATATAGCCCTAATGGTAACAAAAATGAAAGGAAGAACTACTACCGAATGCTAAATCCAGGGTGCATTAAGTACAGGCAGGAAACAGCAGAACCTTCCAATGCCAGTCACATTTCTACTATTATGGTTTACCGTTTGGCCGAAACCTATTTAATTGGCGCAGAGGCTTATCTGATGTTGGGAAATACATCCAAGTCGTTAGAATATATTAATACCGTTAGAAACCGGGCAAATGCCGAAAGCATAGCAAGTGTTGATATGCAGGCAATAATGGATGAAAGAGCACGTGAATTGGCATTCGAGGGGCAACGTTTTTATTTTCTAAAGCGTACAGGCACGTTCTTAACACAGATACAACAATATGCCGGCGATGACGCTGGTGACTTTGATCATGCAAGAACCGCGGTGCAAGCTCATTACGTAAATTGGCCCATACCAATTGCCGAGCTAAATCTTTTAGGTACAAATTACCCGCAAAACGAAGGATATCCTGAGTAAACAATCATTGGGTATTTAAATTATCTAATACTTATACAATTTAAGGGCAGTTGTTCTGTCCTTAAATTGTATAGTTCAACTTTTATTTACAAGAATCACTATTCAATAAGAATGAATATACGTATCCTATTTGTATTTTTTCTGATAGGCGTTAACACGCTTCATGCTTGTGCCCAAGAGAAAATCAGTTTTGCGAATAACAAAATAATTGCTCATCGCGGAGCGTGGAAAAATGCACAACTGCCTGAAAATTCGATTGCAGCGCTGCAACAAGCAATAAAGATGGGTTGTACCGGGGCAGAGTTTGATGTGCGGATGACAAAAGACGAAGTGTTAGTTGTTAATCACGATGCTGAGTTTAATAATTTGATAGTTGAAGAATCCACATACAAACAATTATCAAAATTTAAGCTCTCTAACGGTGAAAGCATTCCCACATTAAAAGAGTTTATTAAAGCCGGACTAAAAGACAACAACACAACCGGTCTTGTATGCGAAATAAAAGCCACAAAAAATAAAGACCGGAATATCAGAATGACCGATAAGGTATTGGAATTGGTTAGCAATCTAAATGCTGAAAACCATATTCTTGCTTATATCAGCTTCAACTACGATGTATTAAAACGAATTAAATCAAAAAGTCCGAATGCAAATACTCAGTTTTTAGGTGGTTATAAAAGTCCGGAGCAATTGCAAAAAGATGAAATTGGAGGCTTAGATTACAAAACACAAAAGTACAAAGAATCACCTGAATGGATTTCTGCAGCTAAAACTTTAGGCCTAAGTTTAAACGCCTGGACTGCCAACACCAGACAAGATATGGAGTGGTTGTTAGGAAACGATTTTGATTACATAACAACCGATGAACCAGAGCTTTTAAAAGAACTTGTTAATAACGTTGAATACATTCTGGATTGGAAGTTAATCTGGAACGATGAATTTTCAGGTGCCGGAATTCCCGATACCACAAAATGGAATTTCGATATCGGTGGACATGGATGGGGAAACAACGAAAAACAGTATTACACCAGTGCCGATACATTAAATGCGAAAATAGAAAATGGTAAACTGATTATTACTGCCCGCGCCCAAAAAACGGATAAAAATGATTATACCTCTGCCAGATTAACAACCAAAAATAAAGGGGACTGGAGATATGGTAAAATTGATGTTCGGGCAAAGTTGCCGAAAGGAAAAGGACTGTGGCCGGCCATCTGGATGTTGCCCACAGAATCTGCTTATGGGGGATGGCCCCGAAGTGGAGAAATAGATATAATGGAATTTGTGGGCTATTCACCCGACACTATTTTTCAAACCGTACATACCAAAAGCTTTAATCACCTATTAGGAACACAGGTTGGCAAGTCTACCAAAGTTGATAGTATTGGCGATAAATTTCACAATTACAGTATAATCTGGGACAGCGAAAAGATCCTGTTTTTTATCGATGGTAGAAATACCCATCAGTTTCTGAATAAGAATCAAACATCAGCAGAATGGCCATTCGACCAGGAATTTCATCTCATTCTGAATTTGGCCGTTGGAGGTAACTGGGGTGGAAAATTTGGAATAGATGATTCCATTTTTCCGTCGCAGTTTGAAATTGCTTATGTAAGGGTTTATCAAAAATAATTACCCTTCCGACCATTTTCCTGTTTATGTTGAATTAAAAGTAAATGAAGAGTTATGAGCAAACTGATTAGCTTAATACTGCTTTTAGCTGTTTTCTCTTGTGCAAACCAGGAGAAATCAATTAAGGCAGAAAAACACCCAAATATTTTATTAATCGTTGTTGATGATCAGGGATATGCTGATTTTGAGGCTTTCGATAACAGCGATCCCAGAGTGGTAAACCCCAATATAAATAAACTGGCTCAATCGGGTATTGTATATACGCAAGCCTATACAACAGCTCCTGTTTGTAGCCCATCTCGTGTAGGAATGCTCACTGGTAAGAACCAATTTCGCTGGGATATTCCTGCCAGCTGGGGGCCGGGTTTACCCGAATCGGTAAAAACCATTGCAGAATATCTGAAGGAGGTAGGTTATGCTACAGCAAGAATTGGTAAGAATGATTTAGGCCGAAATTTTCATAAATACGATACCCGGGAATATCCCTTAAAACATGGGTATGATGAATTTTTAGGTTTTAATGCACATGCCCATGATTACTGGCTGCTTTCTAAAGATATTAAAGACCGGACACCCGACCCAAGTGGCACAAGTGCTGTACTTGGTCCGCTTATGCATAATTACGGAGAAAAAAGTTATTCGGATGGATATCTTACCGACATTTTAACTGATGAAGCCATACAATACATTAAAACGGAACGAGACAAACCTTTTTTTCTTACCCTGGCTTATAGCTCGGTGCACCATTTAATTCATGAAGTACCACAAAAATATCTGGAAAAGTACAATGCAGAACCGATTGAAAACTACAATCCCGATAGTATGTTGGCGTATGGCTCTCATGAGCCGGGATCTTACTCAGCATATTACGACAAATACTCGAGAATAGGCGCAATAAATGAAACCGACATACGAAACTATTATCTCGCAAACCTGGATTGTTTAGATGAAAATATTGGGAAACTACTCGAAGCCATATCAAATGAAGGAATTGATGAGGAAACAATAATAATCTATGTGTCGGATAATGGCGGATCGCCATTAACAGGTGCAAATAACAGCCCGCTAACTGCAGGCAAATATTCACTTTGGGAAGGAGGGATTCGGGTGCCCATGCTCATAAGCTGGCCGGGCAAAATTAAACCGGGACAAACTCAAACCGACTATGTTTCAACACTTGATATACTCCCGACTATTGCTGAAATATCCGGCGTAAAAATAGAGGATCACACAATAGACGGTATAAATTTATTTCAACCAGACTCTAACCGGCTTTTAGTATGGAAATGGCAAAAAACGTGGGCCGTTAGAAAGGGAGACTGGAAGTTGACCAATACAAATGAAAACCACTGGAAGAGCAGACCATCCAATTTCTATATCAAACCGATCGTGAATGATACAACATTGAAACTTTTTAACGTGAAGAATGATCCGGGTGAACGTATAAACCTTGCAAATACCAATCCGGAAAAACTTGATGAGTTACTGAATGATTACGATGTGTGGTGTACAAAAAATATCGGCAATTATTAAAAAATAATCCCTTCTATGATGAAGTTTATAAATATGATTCAGCTGATTCTTGTTTTTGCACTTACAAGCTCATGTAATCAGTTATTGAAGTCTGAAAAATCAGAAAAACCAAATGTAATACTTATTAATGTTGATGATTTGGGCTATGGCGATGTAGGTTGCTATGGAGCAACCAAAGTTAAAACACCCAATATTGATAAATTGGCTATAGAAGGAATTAAATTTACCGATGCTCATTCTGTATCTTCTGTATGTACTCCTTCAAGATATGCACTATTAACCGGACAATACCCTTTTCGCAAGGATTTATGGCACCCTGTTTTTTATAAAAGTCCACTTCTTATCGATACTACTCAAACAACCATTGCAGGTGTTATGAAAAAAGCAGGTTATGCAACAGCCTGCATCGGGAAATGGCATCTTGGCTTTGGTTCTGAAAAACCTGTGGACTGGAACCAGCCGCTTAAACCCGGCCCGCTTGAAATAGGCTTTGATTATTACTTTGGGGTTCCTGTGGTAAATAGTCACCCACCATTTGTTTATGTTGAAAACCACAAGGTTGTAGGTTGGGTGCCTGAGGATCCTTTGGTTTATGGCGAAAAAGCAGAAACACAGTGGTTCCCCGAGAAAATGGGGATGGATTTAATGGGTGGAGCAAAAGCAGCCCACGCAAAATATAACGACCGGGAGGTTGGAACTAAACTGAAAGAACAAGCTGTTGATTGGATAAAAAAACACAAAAAGAAGCCATTCTTTTTATACTATGCAACTACCAATATTCATCATCCGTTTACCCCGGCAGAAAGATTTGTTGGCACCTCGGAAGCTGGCCGATACGGTGATTTTATTCACGAACTGGATTGGATTATTGGTGAAATAATGACGGTATTAAAGGATGAAGGATTGGATAAAAACACCTTAGTAATATTCACAAGCGATAATGGTGGAATGTTGAACCAGGGAGGCCAGGATGCCTGGCGTGCCGGGCACAAGCTTAACGGAGAGTTGCTGGGATTTAAGTTTGGAGCATGGGAGGGTGGCCACAGAATCCCGTTAATTGCCAGGTGGCCCGGGAACATTGCTTCAGGAATTGAATCGGATAAATTAATTGGGAATGTTGATATGCTTGCCACTTTGGCTACACTAGTCAATCAACCAATTGATTCATCAAAAATTGACAGTAAAAATATGTTGCATGTTCTACTGGGAGATAATGATGCCAAAGGAAGGCATCAAATAGTCTTATGCCCTTCTCGGAAAAAAAATATTGCCATAAGAAAAGATAAATGGGTTTACATTTCAGCGCAAAACGAAGGTGGTTTTAACGGCAAAAATATTGGCGACCATAATTTAGGTGGCGCTGCCGCCCATTTGCTAACCGGGCAGGTTAATAGCGATATTGAAAATGGCAAAATCAAAGAAGATGCACCACCGGCACAACTCTACAATTTAGATACAGATCCTTACCAAAAAACAAATGTATACCTCAAATATCCCGAGGTTGTTTCAGAGTTAGAACAATTGTTGAAAAATGAATTAAATAAATAGACAATGAAAACATCGATATACAAAAGCATTTCGCTTGCATTGTGGATTGTATTTACAGGTATAATTGTGAGTTGCACCTCTCAGCCAAACGAAATTTCAATACAATCATTGCTGCAGGAAATGACAAACCGGGAAGTGTTGGCAAAATTGCCGGAGGCACCTTATAAACTGGGGCAATTTAGCAGCTACGACAGAAATGCTGTTGCCCCCGATAGCAATTGGTTTGCAAACGACGACCGAAATAATTACACCCGCGCTGAATTTAATCAGGGAAGGAAAGAATTTGTATTGATGGATTTTGAAGGACCAGGCGCTATTGTCCGATTTTGGATGACTTTTGCCGGTAAAGAACCTGGAAGCGGAACACTCCGGTTTTACTTTGATAACGATACGATTCCAGAAGTTGAAGGTCCCGTTCTTGACTTATTAAGTGGGCAAGCACTAGTTGGAGAACCTTTGGCAACTTCAGTTTCTGATTTATCTCCGCTACTTCGGCGTGGACATAACTTATATTTGCCTATTCCGTTTCAAAAAAATTGCAAAGTTACCTACGAAACCAAATTCGAACCCATTGAAGGGAAACCGAAACGTTCAGGCGAAATTGTTTATTATGCTATAAATTATCGTGCCTATCCGAAAGGAACTCATGTGCAAACATTCAGCAGGCAACAACTTTCGGAGGCCAGAGAGCTGATTGAAAATGTGCAAAACGATTTAACACAAAGAACCGACGGTTTAAAAACCGGAAGTGACGGCAAGGAGACAATCTCATCAACCTTGAATCCGGATGAAATATATTCCGCAACCATTAGTGGTAGTAAAGCCATTGAAAGCTTAATAATTAAATTAGAAGCTGACAATTTAGAACAGGCATTACGTTCAACTATTTTGAGCATTGAATTTGATGGTGAAAAAACCATCTGGTGCCCCGTAGGTGACTTTTTTGGAACAGGGTATCAGATACGAAATATAAATACCTGGTATACCAGGGTTGACACAACTGGTTTAATGCATGCATTCTGGCTAATGCCTTTCAAACAGGAAGCAACCGTTTCGATAAAAAACATAGGCAGCCAGCAGGTAAAAATAAATGGTAATATCGCTTTGCGTAAGTGGACGTGGGATAAAACCAGTATGCATTTTGGTTGTTCGTGGCATCAGTACACCAATTTATTTACTCGCGAAGGATTAACAAACAACGATAATGGTAATTATTTCGACATCAATTTTGTTGAATTAAACGGGCAGGGAGTTTACGTTGGCGATGCTTTAACGCTTTTCAATACGGCGTACAATTGGTGGGGCGAGGGTGATGAAAAAATTTACATAGATTCAGATACCTTCCCTTCTCACTTTGGAACTGGAACAGAAGATTATTACGGATATGCCTGGGGAGGCGATTCAAAAGCATATTCAAACCATCCCTATCTGGCTCAACCCGATGCTACCGGAAATGCAAAGCCCGGATACGTAGTAAACAGCAGATACAGAGGTTTGGATGCGTTACCTTTTAACGAGAAGCTTAAACTCGACATGGAACTTTGGCACTGGCAGGCTACTTCAATCAATTATGCGCCCGTGTCGTTTTACTATTTATTACCTGGCGGGAAGTCTAACATTAAACCAGATTACCTTGCTGCACAGGAAAAAGTGGCTCTTGAATTTACCGATATCATTCCTAATGAGTTGAAAAACGGAAAGATTGAAGCAGAACATATGGTGTTTTCTAATTCATGCGGAAACAAGAAAAGAAGTATGGCTATGATACCTGATACACAATTTGATTTAAGCAATAAAGTATATGTAAAGTGGTACGATGGAGCACCTGGCGATACCATCACTTTCTACTTCTATTCTAATGTTGAAGGAGAATACAAGTTGCAGAGCGGATTTGTTGGGGGAAAATTTTATGGAGATTATCAGATCAATTTTAACGGTAAAAAATTGAACCATAAGATCAATCTTTATGAGTCCGAACCTCATTATAAAAAGAAAACCATTGGAGCTGTTTACTTAAAAACCGGTGAGAATAAAATTGAATTTATTATCGCGGAAGAACAACAAGGATACCCCGAATGGGCTCCAAACTATTTTTCCCTTGATTATTTGGAATTTACTGAAATGCGTTAAACAAAAAGTTCGTGTAACTTTACAATACTGCTTAACCGATTAATTAAAATAAACTATGAAACGAATTGTAATTTTATTTATGGCTTGTTTTTTGGCTGGTCAGGTTTTTTCCCAAACTACATTTAACGGACTGGAAATGAATATGGGAAATCTTTACCGATTGTCCGATGCTCAAACACGCTCAATCAGTCCCGAGAACTTTACCGGTGAAAAAGGAAAGGGAGGTATGGCTATTCCGAATCCGGATGCTCCTGTAAATACTGCAAATGCATCTCAAGCTGCACGGGATTTGGGACAAGGCTGGAAGGTCAATCCTTATGTACGAATTAAACCGGGAGAAACTTTCACGTTGGCAGAAATTAATGGCCCGGGTGCGATTCAACATATTTGGATGACGCCTACAGGGAATTGGCGTTTTTCTATTATACGGATTTATTATGATGATGAAGAAACGCCATCAGTAGAAGTACCAGTAGGTGACTTTTTTGCGATGGGTTGGGGAGAGTATGCACCACTTGTATCGCAGGCTGTTTGTGTGAATCCGGGTAGCGCTTTTAATTGTTACTGGCCTATGCCTTTTCGCAAAAAATGTAAAATCACGATGGAGAACATCAACGACATGAATGAGATGCGGTTATACTACCAAATTGATTATACCCTGACAGATGTGCCAGACGATGCAGCCTATTTTCATGCTCAATTTAACAGAGCAAATCCCAATGAAACATCTGATTATACAATCATCGATAAAATTAAGGGAAAAGGACATTTTGTAGGACTTTACCTAGCTTGGGGAGTTAATAATAAAGGCTGGTGGGGTGAAGGAGAAATAAAATTCTTCATCGATGGAGATGGAAAATTCCCTACAATTTGCGGTACTGGTACCGAAGATTATTTCTGCGGTTCATATAATTTTGACAGAGAAGGACAATACAAGGAATTTTGTACTCCCTATGCCGGTCTGCATCAGGTTATTCGTCCGGATGGAACATATAAGTCCCAACAGCGGTTTGGGCTTTATCGATGGCACATTGTAGATCCAATTCGGTTTGAAGAAGATTTAAAAGTTACCATACAAGATTTGGGATGGAGACATGGCCGAAGATATTTGCCACAGAAGTCCGATATATCCTCGGTTGCATTTTGGTACCAGGCTGAACCACATGCAAGTTTCCCTGAACTGCCTGAATGGGAGGAGCTTGAAGTTAATTAGTAAGGATGACGGCATGCCTCAATTGCAAGGTGTTATACAACTGAAAGAGAATAAAACCTGACATAAAATGAATAAAACTAAAACCTTCTTGATAAGAGGATTTACATGGGGAATTACGTTACTTATTTTTGTTTCCTGTGCAAATTCCGGAGGAAAAAAATCAAACCAAGTGAATAAATTACTTAATGGGTTCGAACAAGGAACTTATGGATATGATGTTGCTTTCTTAAAAGAGAATAACATTGAAACAGTAGAGTTAAAAGATGAGAATACCGGTGCGATGGTTCTACTTGCTCCCGGATATCAGGGGCGGGTAATGACCTCGTCGGCCAATAAAGAAAAGGGGAATAGTTATGGTTGGATAAATTATGATTTAATTCAATCAGGCGAGGTAAGTGAACAGTTTAATCCGGTAGGAGGAGAAGAACGGTTCTGGCTGGGGCCGGAAGGTGGTCCTTTCTCCATTTATTTCGAAAAAGGGAAAGAACAAGTTCATTCCAACTGGAAAGTTCCCGCGGTAATTGATACGGAGCGATTTGATATCAAGGATAAAAGTAGCGCGCATGTTACTTTTGAGAAAAACACCGAACTAATAAATGCTTCCGGCACTCATTTCAATTTTTCAATTAGACGAACCATCGAGCTTCTGTCAGAAGATACTCTTTCAACGCTGTTCGAAGCTGATTTCCCGTCAGATATTCTTGATGTTGTTGCTTACCAGTCGGAAAATACCATTACTAACCAGGGAGATAAAGCCTGGAATAAAGATGGCGGTTTGTTGTCGATATGGTTATTGTCAATGTTCAATCCTTCTCCAACAACAACAGTTTTTATCCCATACGAAACAGGTGCAGCGGGCACAGTAGTGAACGATGAATATTTCGGGAAAGTGCCATCGGATCGTTTGATTGTAGAACCGGGTACAATCTATTTTAAAATTGATGGCAGGTATCGCAGTAAGATCGGTATCCCACCGGGAAGAGCACAAAATATGTGCGGGAGCTATGATTCCGAAAAGAACATACTTACACTGGTATGGGGGTCATTACCTAAAGAAAAGGCTGAATATGTAAACTCACAATGGGGAGATCAGGACGATCCTTATGACGGAGATGCTGTTAATGCGTATAATGATGGTCCGCTGGAGGATGGTTCTATCATGGGGCCATTTTACGAGATAGAGACTTCATCGCCGGGAGCAATGCTTCAGCCGGGACAATCTCTTACACATATTCAAAGGGTTGTACATGTCCAGGGTGATCCGATTCAAATGGCCGGATTAGTTAACGACCTATTCAATTTAAACCTGCATTCCATCTCACAAAAGTTTAATTAATTGACGCATAAAACATCATGGAAAAACAACCTATCGTTGCGAAAAATATTATACTACCATTTATTCTTTTAACCACACTGTTCTTCGCCTGGGCAATTCCGAATAATATGACTGATACCATGTTGGCAGCATTTAAAAGGATAATGAGTCTTACGGACGCCAAGACCGCCTGGATACAACTGTCTTGTTACTTGCTCGGTTATGGAGGGCTGGCCATACCAGCAGCGCTTTTTATAAAAAAATACACCTATAAATCCGGGGTGTTATTGGGCCTTGGCATGTATGCATTGGGTACATTTATGTTTTATCCTGCAATGCAACTGGCTTACGTTAATATCAACATTAGTTTTATGATGTTTCTGCTATCCTTGTTTGTACTTTTTGCCGGGCTGTCTATTCTCGAAACATCCACAAATAACTATGTCTTCGCAATTGGTCATGAGTCGACTGCAACACAACGATTGAATTTGGCTCAGTCATTCAATCCTTTTGGTGCAATAACAGGTGTTATTTTGAGCCAGGTATTTGTCCTGTCTCAACTAAATACGATGAATGCCGAGGAAAGGACTTTGCTTCCAAAAGACGAATTACTCAGGATTCAGGTTGGAGAACTAAATGCAGTAACCATGACCTATATGGGTCTAGGGCTAGCAATGGTTGGTCTTTTTCTGGCCATTTATTTTACCCGGATGCCTAAAATGAAAGAAGGGGAGAAAAATCTTGATTTTGCAGGTACTTTTTGCAGATTGATTAAAAACAAGAACTATGTGTGGGGGGTTTTTGCCCAATTTCTTTATGTAGGAGCTCAAATAGCCGTTTGGTCGTTCGTAATCAGGTACGTCATGCAGCAGTTTAACCTTGATGCAGCAGTTAACAACCTGGGACCCAATCCTAATATGAATAGTATCGTGGATACGCTGCGCGGTATTGAACCAATAGCTGCAGGCTTTTACAATGTTACCGAATGGTTGGGATTAAAGGCTTTTTTACCTAGAACAGCAGAACAAGCAGGGGCTACCTATTATATTCTTTCTCTTATTCTTTTTGTAGTTGGAAGGTTTTTATGCACAGGCTTAATGCGTTATTTCAAACCAAGAACACTTTTAACAATTCTTGCAGTTTTAGCAGTCATTTTTAGTGTTATTACCATTTATGCCGAAGGCTGGATTGGGGTTTATGCGCTAATGTGTATTTCGGGATGCATGTCGCTAATGTTTCCGACAATTTATGGCTTGGGTATGAGAGGCTTGGGCGAGGACACAAAAATTGGAGGAGCAGGAATGGTAATGGCCATCGCCGGTGCTGCTGTTTTAACACAAATTCAGGGAATTGTTTCCGATCAATCGGGAAGTATCAAAATGGCCTTCTGGGTTCCGGCCGTTGCTTTTATAGTCATTGCCTACTACAGTGCAGTCGTAAGTAGGAAGTATTTATCTACTAAGGATTAAAAAGTCTACGTTTATGAAAAATCAATAAAAATGTCGAAATTAGATCTTAGTGGATAGTAATTACTCATATGGAACCAGATAAGTATTTGCAAATAAGACCACTAGAGTCTGATTGGTTTTTACTTTGTAGGTATTAAAGCAAAACTTATAATTGCATTGTTTCTATGGTGAACATCACAGGTTTCAAAAGCCTTTTTACTTTGGACATTTTTGCGTACAGCTGCTATGGCAACCAAAATGCTAGCACTCCAGCAATTGATAAGTTGGCCGAAGAAAGAGTCCGTTTTACCTATGCATTCTCAACCGGAACAGTTTGTTCTTCAAAAGAAATACCATAATAACCGGTGTGCGCACCTATGAAATAGGAACTGGAAATCATCACATTAACTTTCCAATCTCTTCGTTTATTCCTGGCTTTCCGTGTTATTTGCAACAAGAAGGATATTACGTAATAAATAATGTCAAAACTGACTACAACGTTGGTAATGTAGAAGTATTTACAAAAGAAGCGTGGAACGAAAGTTCGAACAAAGCAGGTTGGTGGAAACGTAAACCTGGGCAGCCCTTTTTTACTGTTGTTAATTTCGAAGATTCGCACCAATCTTGAACAATTACAAATCCATACGAATGGTACCGGAATAATATATGGGAAAAATTGTTGGTATTGGACAGAATTGGTGAAACAGAATTTGACACGCCTCCTATTTGCGGTGATCGTGATGAAAAAATAATTTGCGTACAGTACTTTAATTTTCTTTTTTGCCGATCACGGCGAGAGAGCCTCGTGGAAAGACCAATGGTATTAATTATGATTATCGGGTGCCTTTTGTAATCTGGTTTCCCGAAATGTATAAACAACTTTCACCTGGGGGAACGAGTGGGTTTATGACTGATGAGTTAATTGATTTTGGTGATTTGGTGCCAATTGTAATTAGCCTTGCCAGTGGTGGGCTTCCCGATTATTTGAAAGGTCGGATTTTGATGGGCAAAAACCGTTCGGAAACGACCGAGCATTTAATTTAATCAACCGACCGTTCCGATAATGGAATAGATATGGTCCGTAGTATTACGGATGGAAAATATGTACTAAAGAAATTATAGGCCATTTATTCCAGCGCAACGCTATTTTCGATATTGTTTGAAAAAAACGGATTTAAGGTAATAAAACAAGGTCGTTTAAGCTAAAGCAAACGACCTTTTATTCTATCGGGTAATAAACCTTTATGGTTCAGGTTCAAATCTTCTTCTGCGCATAAACTTTTCTTTCTCGTTAACCGGATTTGCGTCCATCACAAAAACCCCACGGCCATGTGTGGCAATTATAATCATGTTGTCGCGCGGATGAATTTGCAGATCGTGTACATATGCGAAAGGCAGGTCGCCCAATACGTTCCAGCTGGCACCTTTGTCTTTGCTGATATAAACGGATGCGTCAGTTCCCAGGTATAAAATCTCGGGATTGAACGGGTCTTCGCGAATAACGTTAACCGGACCAACAGGAATTTTACCGGAAATGTCCTCCCAGGTTTCTCCAAAATCGGTCGATTTCCATACGTATACCTGGAAGTCATCATCACGTCTGCCGGTCTGTGTCATGTAAACGGTTCCCAGTTCGTATTTCGATGCAACGATTCTGGACACCCAGCGCTGAGGCACGGCTCCGTTTCTTATTTCGTTCCAGTTTTTCCCTCCGTCTTTTGTGCGCCAAATTCGGCCATCGTCAGTTCCGGCATAAAGTAAACCATGTAAAAGCGGCGATTCATCCAAAGTCTGGATGGTTTGATAATTAATATCTCCGAACTTATTGGGATTGTTAAAAGTTAAGTCGTGGCTAATTTTTTCCCATGTACTTCCTTTGTCCACTGATTTCATAACGTACTGGGTGCCAAAATAAATAATGTCGTTGTTGTGTGCTGACATTACAATTGGTGAAACCCACTGTCCGCGCAAGGCCGGTTCATCAGGATAATTCGGAGGAAGTACCTGTTTGGTGCTCGCCGGATAACTATCCACTTTGGCACGGGCCAGATTCCCGTAAAATACGCTGGCATAAACGGTGTTATTATCGCGCGGATCAATTACGTGTGTGCTTCCTTCGGCTCCCAAAGTGTGTTCAAATTTAACTTGTCGGGCCCTGTCTCTTCCATACGAAAGATCTACTGTTCCGTAATAACTGTGATGATCCTGTATTGAGCCGAATACGCGAAATGGTGTGCTGTAATCAAAAGCTACATTATAAAATTGTGCAAGAGGCAGCGGTTCAATAGGGTGTTTCCATGTGTCACCTTTATCGTAAGATATCGAAATTCCTCCATCTTGTGCATCAATAATATAGTTAGGGTTGTTCGGATCGATCCAAAGTCCGTGGTGGTCGGCATGCGGTTCGCGAATGCTTGTGAATGTTTTTCCTCCGTCAGTTGATTTGTTCAACCATATGCCCAGGGTATAGATGGTGTTCTCATCTTTCGGATCAATTCTGATCTGACCGAAAACCCAACCATATGTTCCCGAATGATTTTCCATATATACTTTTGTCTCAGGAGTTAACCCACTGGTTTTCTCCCATGTCTCTCCGGCGTTTATTGATTTGTAAACTGTGGCACCTTTTATTACATCTTGTTTCTGACGGTTGTATGAGTCCAGTTCTCCTTTTTCTGCCTTGTAAGCAATTTCATAATTATCGAGTAAAGCGTAGAGGACATTTGGGTTGCTTGGCGAAATGTCAATCCCTATGCGTCCGCGATTTTTTGCTTCAGGCAAACCTTTATTGATTTGTTTCCAGTTCTTCCCTCCGTCGGTTGATTTCCAGATTCCACAGTGCCTGGTTTTTTCGAACGTTCTCGGGTCGTTCCATTTCAGGCGCATTCTTTCCCAGCTTGTGGCGTAAATTGTTTCCGGGTTTGAAGGATCAAGCACCAGGTCGAATACGCCGGTGTTTTCATCTATTTCCAGGATTTTATCCCATGTTTCTCCTCCGTCGGTAGTTTTGTATAATCCACGTTCTTTATTGGGGGTCCATTCGTGGCCAGTTGCCGCAACGTAAACGATATCTGAATTTGAGGGATGTACTCTAACTCTTCCAATAGTATGAGTGTTTTCCAAACCCATTGCTTTCCACGATTTTCCTCCGTCGGTGGTTTTAAATATACCACATCCGGCATTCGAGCTTCTGAAAATGTTCGCTTCACCGGTTCCAACCCAAACAACATCATTGTTTTGAGGGTCGATAGCCAGGTCGCCAATGGAAGCGGTAGGCATTTCATCAAACACGGATTCAAAAGTCGTTCCTTCATTTACCGATTTCCAAACGCCTCCGGTTGCTGATCCGACCCAAATGGTGTACTGGTTGCCTCGTGGTGAAATGGCTTCAACATCAGTACATCTGCCACTAATATTTGTGGGGCCAATATATTGCCAATGATGATCTTTGTAGGGCGATGATTCTGCGAATTCCTTTTGCTGGCTGAACATTTTTATTCGCTCTGTTCCTGATAATACAGGTTTCTTTTCCTGCGCATAGCTGGCAAAAGTGGCAAGAATGAGAATTGACGCAAGCCCTTTTGTAAAGATGGTTTTTAGATTTTTTTTCATTGTTGATATGGTTTTGAATTTCCAAATATTGTTTCAGCTGGTGTGAAAATGACAAGGTATGTAATATATTGATAACATTTGAATGGTACATCATAACATTGATTATCATTATAACAATTGTTTTAATGATGATAGTTTTTTCGATGTTAGGAGATGGTTGACCAGCTTTTAAAATCGTTTATAAGATCACAAAGAATTGACTAATGTTAGCTATCAGAGGATTGGCTGAAAAACAATTTGTGTTTGGCGTACTCTGTGAACACGATCGCCAATATTTTTTATTGGGAGGAATATTGCAGATGGGAATTGTCAAAAATGCAGACATAAAAAATGCCCTCGCGGGCAAAAAGGAAGGGGAAAGCTCTATGGACGCTTTTTGAAGATGATTGATAATTTACAAACCCCTAAACACAAAACCAATCATAAATACAGAAGTCGCTTTCCCCTTTTAAGTTTTACTTATTGAAAATAAAACCAACCATTAAATCAATAGCAAATATAAGGAAATGATTAAAGCAGAAAAGCTTTGTAAAACATAAAATCACTTCTGTGTATATAAAAAAGGTTGGTTTTCCCAAAATGGGAAAAACTATGTTTATTTGGGAAATCACTGCTAAAGCAATAATAATGCAGTATTGATTATTGAATTATATTTGCGCAAAATTAGAAAGCGTGGGAAGAAAAAAAAGAAATAAGCCGTTTTACGAGGATGTAAAAATTGAAGATATTGGTGCAGAAGGAAAAGCCGTTGCACGCGTAGGTGATGTGGTTGTTTTTACTAAACTGGCCATTCCCGGCGATGTGGTTGACTTGCAGGTAACAAAGAAGAGAAAACGTTATCAGGAGGCCAATGTAAGAGCGTTTAAAGCCTACAGCGAAGACAGAACTGAGGCTTTCTGCGAGCATTTTGGTGTATGTGGCGGATGCAAATGGCAAATTCTGCCATACGAAAAGCAATTGTTCTACAAACAAAAACAGGTGCAGGATCAGCTAACCAGAATCGGTAAAGTGGAAATGCCTGAAATGTTGCCAATTAAGGGGTCTGAAAAGAACACCTTCTACCGAAATAAAATGGAGTACACTTTTTCGAATAAACGCTGGTTAAGTTACGAGGAAGTGGAAAGCAATGAGGAAATTAAAGATCCGAATGCGCTTGGTTTTCACGTTCCCGGCTTATTCGATAAAGTGGTGAATATTGATAAATGCTGGTTACAGGACGATCCATCAAACCAAATTCGCAACTTTATTTACAACTATGCCCTCAAAGAAAAACTATCATTTTTCGATATTCGCGAGCAGAAAGGATTCCTGAGGACACTGATAATCAGAACCACATCAACCGGAGAGGTAATGGTTATCGTAAGTTTCTTTCACGAAGATGAACCGGCACGCGAACGCTTGTTGGAAGCTGTTCAAAGCGAGTTTCCCGAGATAACATCATTAATGTACGTTATTAATACAAAAGGAAACGATACGATCACCGATCAGGAGATAAACGTGTTTTCGGGGCGCGATTATGTGCTGGAAGAAATGGAGGGATTACAATTTAAGATCGGTCCAAAAAGCTTTTATCAAACCAACTCTGAACAGGCTTACGAGCTATACAAGGTAACGCGCAATTTAGCCGAACTAACAGGAGATGAGATCGTTTACGACCTGTATACCGGCACCGGTACTATCGCTAATTTTGTGGCAAAAAAGGCAAAAAAAGTAGTGGGTATTGAATATGTACCGGAGGCAATTGAAGATGCCAAAATCAATTCGAAACTCAACGATATAACAAATACACGTTTTTTTGCCGGTGATATGAAAGATGTTCTTAACGACACATTTATAAGCGAGCACGGCAACCCCGAAGTGGTAATTACCGACCCCCCGCGGGCAGGTATGCATGCCGATGTAGTTGAGACTATTTTAAAGATGCAGCCACATAAAATTGTTTATGTTAGTTGTAATCCTGCCACCCAGGCACGCGACCTCGGAATGCTTGATTCGTTGTACCAAATTGAGAAAATTCAGCCCGTAGATATGTTTCCTCATACACATCACGTGGAAAATGTGGTAATGCTCAGAAAAAGACTTGATTAATTACATAAAATAGTCTAACTTGGTGTCTCTAAATGCAATTAAAAGTTGCAAAAATAAGGGTCGTATTAAGAAGCCGGATGCTTTCTTAATATTTTATATGTATAATATTGAACAAGTTTTCTGAAAATCCTAAATTCAAATAATTATGAAAAGAGTATTACTTTTTCTTTTTGCATTTATACCAATGTTGGTGTTTGCTCAACAAGAATGTATTTATTTTAAAAAAATGGTCAAACTCGAAACCGAAAAGACCAACCTAAATACAACACAAAGTGATTTTGGTCCCGGTTTCGTGGGCGATGAACTTTGGTATTCGGCTTATACCGACGAAGAGATTGAAAAGTTAAATAGTGGTTCAAAAAAGAAAATCTATTATAACCTTTATTCAACTCCAACGGACGCGACAGGTAATGTAAAATCAGGTAAAAGCGCTATGCTGGCCGAGGCAAGCGAAGGTTACCATGCCGGCCCGGTTTCGTATTGCGAGGCGACCGGAGAGCTTTTTGTAACCTTAAGTAATTTCGAAAATCCGATTGTACGCAATAAAGTTTATCAAAAGGCAGATATCCGGCTAAAAATCATCATCGCCAAAAAGATTGATGGCGAGTGGCAGAAAACAGGTGAGTTGCCATTTAACGATCCGGCTTATTCGGTGGGGCATCCCAGCGTAACAGTTACGGGCGATACCTTGTATTTTGTTTCAGATATTCCTGAAAAGGGGCTCGGAGGAACAGATATTTACAAGGCGGTTCGCACAAACGGAACCTGGGGCGAAATGCATAACATGGGCAGCGGCGTAAATACAGATAAGAACGAAATGTTTCCGTTTATTTACAAAGGCAAATTCCTGGTTTTTGCATCAAATGGAAGAGAAGCAAGTGAAGATTTGGATATCTACAATGTTGGACTGTTTGGCGATCAAATGAGCGGAGTTGCTGAACTAACCGAATTAAACTCTGAAGGAGATGATTTTGGTTTTGTAATTCATCCTGAAGGAGAAGTTGGTTACTATTGCTCGAACAAAGAAGGAGGAATGGGTAGCGATGATATTTATAAGGTTCTGATTGAAGGTTTATACCATCTTGAATTGGTGGTTATGGATAGAAAGACAATGGAGCCGATGGAAGATGCAAATATTACATTTGACGGCGTAGCCGAGTTGATTGCGGGTACTGTATTTAAGAAAGAATTGGAAGGAGGCAAAAGCTATCCTGTAGCCAGTAATATTGATGGCTATATGAACGATTCGAAAACAATTACTACAGTTGGAAAACCTTTTGGTGTAGTTCGCGATACCTTATGGGTTGAAAAAGTTGAAGTTAAACAGAAGTTCGTTATGGAAAATATTTATTACGACTTCGACAAATGGAATATTTTACCTGCATCAGAAGTTGAGCTGGATAAGTTAGTAAAAGTTATGCAGGATAATCCTGACTGGAAAGTTGAATTAGGATCGCACACCGACTGTCGTGGTAGTGATGCATATAACCAAATCCTGAGTCAGAAACGTTCAGATTCAGCAGTTGGATATATCGTAAGCAAAGGTATAGATGAGGACAGAATTACTGCTAAGGGATATGGCGAATCGCAGTTAGTAAACCATTGCGATGATGGTGTTGCTTGTTCAAAAGAAGATCATCGTAAAAACCGTAGAACAGAATTTACGATTCTTGAAATGAATGGAAATTAGTATTAAGTAATATATACCAATCATCTGAAAGCTGTTCTTTTCTAAGAGCAGCTTTCTTTTTGCTCAGAAGTTTGGACTTGTTGTTTTTTCTTTGAATGGATAACGGATTGTTACAGCGAAATAAGCTGATTTTTAAACGCGTAAATAACCAGGTTAACGGTATTGAAAGTTTCTGTTTTTTGGAAAAGATTGCTTTTGTGTTTCTCCACCGTTTTTGGGCTTAAATGAATTAATTCGGCAATTTGTTCGTTGTTTAGGCCTTTACAAATCAGATTCAGAATTTCTTTTTCGCGCGAAGTAAATTTATCTAGTAGTTGCTCGCCCGACTTACGCTCTTTGTCTTTGTATAAATTGCGCGAAATTACTTTAATGATTTCTGCAGAGAAGTAACTTCCGCCATCGGCAACTTTTTTTATGGCCTCCTCAAAGTCTTCAATATCCGAGCGTTTTAGCATGTAGCCTTCCACGCCGGCCGAAATCATCTGCTCTATATATTCATCGTCGGCAAAAGAAGTAAGTGCAATTACCTTTAACTCAGGATATTTTTTGAGTGCATGTTTTGTGGCTTCAATGCCGTTCATTTTTGGCATGTTAATATCCATTAAAACAATGTCGGGTTCTACATCTTTAATAAGTTCCAGAAATTCTTCACCATTGGCAGCTTCGCCTACAACCGTTACAAAATTGAAATTGCTTAACAGCATTATCAAACCATCTCTAAAAATCTTGTGGTCGTCAACGATTATAATGTTTGTGTTCTCCATGTTCGTGAATTATATCATGAAACTTAGCTTTATTTCTACGCCCTTTCCTTCGCCGGTGTTAATTTCGTATTTACCTCCAAACGACTCAATGCGGTTGATAATATTTCGCAGTCCCATTTTTTCTTCATCTGATGTATAAATAAGCTCGGGATTAAAACCTTTCCCGTTGTCGCGATAAATTATAACCACTGTCTTTTTAATTTGTTGAATGTCGATATACAATTTTGAAGCACCGGCATGTTTAAGTGTATTGTTGATCAATTCGTTACAAATGCGGTACACGTTTAGTTCCATATTCTGATCTAACTTGATTTCAGAATTTGTTGAATTTACCACGCAGGAAACTTCTCCAATATCGTTTATTTTATCGCAGAGTATTTCAAGCGATTTTATTAAACCGTATTTATTAAGGATTGATGGATTTAAGTTGTTTATTGTAGCCTCCAGGTTTTCCAAAGCAATTCCCGACAGTTCCTTAACCTGAACCAGACTTTTGTTTTCTGCATTATTTGTGCAGTCTTTTTCGATTAATTTTATGAAAAGAGCAATGCTAGAAAGTATTGAACCCAATCCGTCGTGCAGGTCGGCTGCTATTCTTTTTCGTTCTTTGTATTCAACTTCAAGAGCTCTGAGTGCCTGTTGTTTTTCAATTGCATTATACGAATTGATTATTCTGTAAATTAAAAATATACATACTAATAACAGAACCAGGGTTAACAGCACGAGCGTAAATACCCGTTGTCTGAATACGGTATTTTCATGCAGGATATAATCATGAATCTTTTTGTCCAATTCCTGGTAGGCCAGCTGAAAATCACGATATTCAGTTAAAATGGCCACGTTAAATTCTTCCACATTATTTTGAAGTGATGTTGCTACACTATTCTGTAGCAGTTTAACCTGGGAAGCAACTTCTTCAAGCGAATTTCGAAGGCTGGCTTCACGGCTTCCTTTATATTTCGCTGAAATAAGTGAATCGAGTGAAGTGGTGTATTTCCCGGTATTAGTAAAGCAGTTTAAGATCGTTGATTTTTTAGGGGAGTCGTTTAGCAAAAAGTAGTCATCTAAAAATATTCGACTGTGAGAAATTTCGAGGTCGATGTTTTTTGATAGTTCCAGTAACAAAAGGTGTTCGCGATCGAGACGCAAACTTTTTATGGAGGTGTAAATAATTCCGGTACAGGTAATTATTGTGAATATTATAATGGCCAATAAGACCCTTCCGCGAAATAATATTTTTAAACTCATCTAGTAAATTCAACGATTTCTTTTGATAAAGATATTCAATTGTATTTACATATATAAAATAAAATCCCCCGCCGAAAAACAGCGGGGGAATATTATAGTGTCATGCTTTGCGTATTATTAAGCACTCGGAATGCCTCCCATACCAAATACCATGGCAAGAAGTGCAACAGTTTCGATGATACCCATGGCGGCTATGTACATACCCGATCCCTGTTTGTCATCAACAGCTAAGTTGGCACAAGCTGCAGCACCCACACGTCCCTGCATAATTGCAGAGGCAGCAATGGCGATACCTACAAAAAATGCCCAGATCATCTGATTGGTATAACTGTCGGGACTCAGGTTTGCACCTATCATCGAATTCATAAAAATCATACCATAAATTACCTGGCTTAATGGCATACCTACCATTGCCAAAGCCAGCGAAGGAAGTTTTTTCTTATCTCTGATCGATTGTTTCCAAAGCCCTAAAGCTCCCATGCCTGCAATACCGGTTCCAATTGCTGAACCTACACCTGCAATACCCAGAGCAATAGCGTGTCCGCCAAAGCCTGTAACTGTTGTTGCTAAAATTGTTGTTAAAGTCATTTTTATACTATTTTAAAAATTTTATTGTTTGTTGTCCTTCAAATTGAAGGGTTTATATTCATTTCCTGAAAACTCAACTTCGGCGTGGCCTGCGTACTCGAGCATGTTTAAGCGTACGCCATGAACCAGTACTGCCATTGCCGCCAGAATCATATTTAATCCGTGTCCGAGAATTAATACCAACACAGCACCAATTCCGGAAGCCACGGTAGTTATACCATCGCCAATAGCCATTTGGTTAAAACTTGCTGCCATTAAAACGGTTGACAGACCAACTGCATAAAGCCGGATGTACGAGATAATGTCGGAAAAACCGTTGATGATGCTGAGTGGCAAATTACCGATGGATGAAAGCATGCCTTTAAAGAAGCTTGTTCCCGGTTTTGAGAACAAGGCCACAAGCAGTGCGCCACCAATAAACAGCCAAACCATTAAGCCCGGAGCTTCAATGCCCAGTACCATTTGGTTTACAATTAGGTACAAGCCCCAGATAATAGCTATCCATCCGAATTGCGCAATGGCCCTAACGCTGTTATTAAATTTCCATGCAACCTGCAGGTGTCCGACCGTTAGGTGAACAGCACCAATCAGGAACATGATTTTTTGTATAATCAGGTTGTCGCCACCAAAGCTGGCCAGTGCATCAATTTTTAAACTGCGAAGTACGGGAAGTTCGGCAATTGCTTCCGATCCGAAATAGGTTCCGGTTAACACACCCCAAAACATAATCGATACCGAAAGTGTATAGATCAACCCAAACTCAATCTGTTTGGCAAATTTTTTCTTCCGGTGGGCCAAAAAGGTGATCAGCAAGAATACCAGGCCATAGCCGGCATCACCCACAAGAATTCCGGTGAAAAAGGTAAAGAATACCATAAATACCCGGGAAACATCCATCTCCTTGTAGCCCGGAACCAGACCCATAAAATCCATAACCGGCTGAATACGTTGTGCCCATTTTGGCGTTCTCACAAGGGTAGGGACCTCTTCCTCTTCTTCCGGTAAAGGATCCTCTATCACATAACCCCAATGACGTTTTTCAGCTGTTTCGATAAATTCGTCAACGTGTTCCAGCGGAATAAAGCCTTTCCAGAAACGAACGTGTTTATCCACAGCCAAACCTCCAAACTGCACATTCCGAACATCATAACGACGCAAGCGTTCTTTTAAGCCGTCTACCAATACAGCTTTCTGTTCGCGTAGCTGAAGTAAAAACTCCTTGTTACTTTCCAGGTCCTTAATGGTTGCAGCTAATAATTCTTTTGCGTTTTCCAACTCGTTCTGAGGAAAAGGTAGTGCTTCCATATCCAGCAACCGTTCGCTGGCATCCTTGGTTAATAAAATAACCTGGTTCAGATCTGAGAATTTGCCAACAACCTGGATGTCATCACGATCAGTTACTTTTTTTAAGTCCTTGTCGTCAAGTAGATAGGTTTTTATCCAAATTCCTTTATCGTTGAGGTCTTTAATATCCTTTAGGGTAATATTTCCCCAATTCTCGAACCACCTTATGTCGCTGGTTAGGTTGAGTTTAATATTTTCCAGTTCCAGCCGGTGGTTTTCAGCATCCAGCACCTTTTCCATCAGAAAAACCGCTCCCCGTTCCAGTTTCGAGTAATCCGGAATTTCCTCATCTTTTGGGCCGGAATACTGTTCGTTATCGTATTGATTCAGAACCTCGATGGCATTTTTGAGCTGTTTTATCCGGGCATCAACACGTTCAATCGATTCGTGTTTTGCCGGTTGCAAAGGCGCAATGTGTAACACTCCAAGCTCTCCCAATGCGGTAAGTTCGGCATCAATATCATCGGCCGAGTCGGGCATAAACAGCATCAGTTTCTTCATTTCTGCTATCATAAGCTGCCCTCCTTTTGTTTGCTTGTTTTAACCACTTTCGCCGTTGCAATTGTAAGACGTTCGTCGTCCTGCAGCTTCTGACCAATTTTACGGATGGCCAGTTTTGCATTCGGAATTCGTCGATTTTCGAACAGTTTTACCCGTGCACGAACATCCAGCAACTCTTCTTCCAAAAGTTCGATTTGTTCTTTCAAACACTCGATTTCGGCCAGCAGTTGCAATTGTACCTGCATCAGTTCAATGGCATCGTCAACCCACAAAGGGGTGTTGTCGTTAATTGGCATTACGTTAAAGTCAACCTTAACGAACTGCTGCACACGAACTCCGGCCACATCAATGGTTTTGGTGATAATTTTATTCACCGAAATGTATTCATTGATGTTTACCCACGAGTCGCTCATCACGGCTGTCCATGGTTCTGCTGCCTTTCGGTTCTTTTCAATCTCTTCGCGAATTTGCTCAATCCGTTCAGCGATGGTATTTATCGTTGCCATCAACGATTTTTCCATCGCTTCAAACAACGGCAGCATCCTTTCCGATACCTTCAGAATTTTCTTCTGACGGGCCCGTTCTGTTTTTGTATATTTTATTTTTATACCTGCCATTATTTGCCCTCCTTGTTTTTCCCCGGGTTTACCACCGATGCCAAAACTTCGGCACCCTTAATTTCATCGAAGGAATACAATCTTACCACCAGCTGAAGTTTTAGTTTATACACCAAAACTTCTGTAAGGGTGAATGTTTTTCCGGCCTCAATGTCCTGCAATTCTTCCCATTGCCACTGCAAGATATTCATCTCGCGCTCCATGGGATTTCCGCGCAGCAACGAATTTGGCATCCGTTCCGGCTTCGGCTGACGGTTTTGCGCTTTGGCCGTTCTAACTTCTGAAAGATCTTCCTTAATACTGTTTAAAAGCGAGAAAATGCTTTTTACTCCAACCTTAGCATCCAATTTTTGAATATCAACCGATTGCAGCGCCTTAAAATGTCGTGTAGACAGCTGGCGTTTTGCGTCATCGTTAAATTCATCAATTGTAATCGGAGGTGCCTCTCCCAGGGACAACGATGGCAAACTGGTCATAAGATAAACCATGTTTGACATATTTAATCCTCCTGGCTTTTAATGATTCGGTCAACTAAATCCTTGTTGAGTAAGGAAAATAAACCACTCTCAATTTCTTTTGAGCTTACTACGAAACTGATTCCGTCTTTGTCGGTCGATTTTACTTTTATTTTGGCTTTACTTGCCGAAAGTGGTTGTAAAGTTACCTCTTCCTGAAGTGCTTCTTTTAATAAAAATGCTTCCATTTCTTTGTGCAACTCCGGCGGTACTTTTATCGATTTTTTTCCTGAAATAGAATCGATCACCACTTTTAGCAGTTCTTGCAGGTATTCTTCCTGACGGAATAAAGTTTTGCACTCTTTACCAAACACCTTTTTCAGGTGGTTTAAGATGGTTATTTTTGTGGCTTCAACCATATCGCGCGAAGCCTGAGCAATTGCTTTTTCTGCATTTTTTTCGGCTTGCGAAGCTTTTGTTTCAGCCTCCTCAACAATTTTTTTGCTGGTAGCTTTTGCTTCGGCAATCAGCTTTTCGGCTTCCTGCTTTGCATTTTCAATTATACGTTGTTTCTCTGCTTCGCCGGCATTAACTCCCTGCTCTTTTAGTTTGGAAACAATTCCTTCCAGGTTTTCTTTATTTTTTGTCATCTCTTTTTCCGATTAGTAGTTAGTTCCAATATTGCTCGATCAGTTTTTTACTCAACCCTGTTTCGGTTGGTTCAAAATGTCGTTTTAAAATATCCCAGCATTTGTCTAATGCGGCTTCCAGCTCGATGGGTTCTCCAAATGGTTCTTCCATATTTGCGATAAAATCTTCGCGGTAACGCAGCAGTTTTTGCGAGAATGTATCGTTTGCTGCACCAACTTCAGCTGCTTCGTATGCTTTTTCAGCATCGGCAAGTAACGATGCCATTGCCGTCATAATAGGGCGGTGATCATCTCGGGTAGTGTCGTTAACCTGCTGCTTTAAACGCGACAGCGAACGTGCCAGTTTTAGCTTGCCATTGTCAAGGAAAAACTGTCCCTCGGTAATATAACCGGTATTATCAGGAACCGGATCTTCAAGCGATTCAAGCGTTGTTGCCCCGATAATAGTTATCGAACCGGCGCCTTCAATGTCGGCAGCCACCTCGTAACGTTTGGCCAGCTCTGAATACAACGAACCCGGATAACCCTGCAACGAAGGAATCTGATCCTGATAGTTGGCAACGTTACGCAAAATGTTCGACCAGTTGGTCATGTCGGTTAGCAGTACCAACACGTCTTTTCCCTGGTCGGCAAATTCGCGCGATACACTTAATGCCACATCGGGTAACATAAGGCCTTTAATCTGTGAATCGCCGGCAAGGTGAGTAAACATGATGGTTTTATCGATATTACCCGATTGCGACAGCTGCTCCTTGAAGTAGTGGTACTCGTCGAACTTCAAACCTATACCGGCAAAAATAATTACGTCGGCCTGCGCACCCTGTGCAATCTGCGAAAGCAAACGGTTGTAAGGCTCGGTTGGACCGGCAAAAATTGGAATCTTTTGCGATTTTACTAGCGTATTAAATACATCAATCATCGGTATACCTGTCCACAGTGGTTGCTTGGGAACCAAACGAACCGTTGGATTTAAGGTATCTAAACGCGTTGAAACATATTTGTCGAAAATAATTTCCGGGCCACCGTCGGCCACATCACCAATTCCATCGAAACTACGGCCCAGCATATTGTACGAGAAACCTGCAGTTAGCGGAACCTCGTGCATGCGTATTTTTGTTTGTGTGCTTAAACCCTGCGTTCCGTTAAACACCTGGAAACGCGTTGAGTCTTCGGTAATATTAATGGCTTTGGCAAACGAAAGACTTTGGTTGGTTCCGGCCTCCAGCAATTCTACCACGTGGTTGAGTGCCACACCCGGATTTCCTTCAACCGAAATCAGTGCTTTACCAACTTCGCTAATTCTGTTTATTTCTTTTCGTATCATAGTGTGTACTCTTCTTGTAAAATAAATTGTTCAACTTTTTGTGGAAGAACGGCCATTTCGTCGATGGTTTGTGCAGATAAGTTCCAGTCTTTCCACCACTGGCGCAATTCATCAAATTTTGCTTTTACCATTTCTTTTACTTCTTCATCTTCCTTGTCGTCCTGCGCAAAATTGATGGTGCTATCGATAAGTTTCTGAACGGCCTCGTTAATAACAATCAGGCGTTCAGGTCGGGTACACGCATCCAGCTTGTGGAAAGCATTTTGCTGCATCACACAGAAATCGATGGTGAGTCCTTTTTGATAAAGCACGTATTTTTCTACCGGAACCTTTTTCAAACCAATGGTGCTGATGGTTTGATCGATACCATTTGCTTCGTAAAGCGTTTGAAGCATTTTATTGCGGTCGTCCCACGAAATAAAACTGTCGTACACCGATGATGTGTATGAAAGCGGATCGATTGCAGGGTATTTTTTTGCATCGGCACGGTCTTGCGACAAGCCCCAGAAACCACCGGTTGCATCCATTGTTGCCTGCGTTACCGGTTCCTGAAAGTTACCGCCTGCAGGCGAAACCGTTCCGATAAAGGTTAGCGAACCTCCTGTGCCCTGATCGGCACCGGCACGCTGGTACATCCCTTTAATCTGATCAGGGATATCCATAGGGAAAGCTTCCGGACCCGGAATATCTCCCTGGCGGCCACTACGCTCACGAAGTGCCTGTGCCCAACGCGAAGTTGAGTCGGCCAAAAGCACCACATTATAGCCCTGGTAGCGGTAATATTCGCCTACGGTTAATGCGATAAATACACTGGCCTCACGTGCGGCAACAGGCATCGAGCTGGTATTCCCGAAAATACACATTCGGTTCATCAGCGAATCGCCGGTTGACGGATCTTCCAATTCGGCAAAATCTTTAAACACCTCAACAGCCTCTCCGGCACGTTCGCCACAGGCTGCCATAATAATAATATCGGCCAGGGCATATTTACACAGCGAGTGCTGCAATACGGTTTTACCGGCACCAAAAGGACCCGGATTTCCAACCGTTCCGCCATAACTAACGGGCGCAAGTAAATCGATAACACGCACTCCGGTAGAAATTGTTTTACTCGGGATAGCGCGATCCTTGAACGGAATAGGGGATTTAACCGCCCAGCGGAATGCCAGTTTTAACTCGTGTTTTGTGTTTTGACTATCAGAAATAACAGCAACGGTTTCGGTAATATTCACCTGGCTTTTTTCGATAATGCTCTCCACTTTGCATTTGCCAAAATTAAAAGGTACCAAAATGCTGTGGGTTAAACGTCCTTCAGGAACGGTACCGATGGCATCGCCACCATTTACTTTGTCGCCAACTGCTACCGATGGGGTAAATTCCCACAATTTTTCTTCATCAAGTGCCGGAGCTTTCATGCCGGGCACCAGGTAAGCATTCTGTTCGCCCAGTTTGTATAAGGGATTTTGCAGTCCGTCCCAAATACTGGTTAGCAACCCCGGACCCAGAAGTACCGATAAAGACTTGCCTGTAAATTCAACCTGATCGCCAATCTGAGCACCTGTTAAATCCTCAAAAACCTGCATTTCAACAATTCCCGCATCCGCATGTTTCGGATCGGGAATAATTTGTAACACTTCGGCTTGTAACGACTTACCATCTACGATAACATTGGCAGTTTCACCCATAATCACATTTCCGTAGAATCGTGCTTTCACCAACGAATCCTGAATGGATATGAGTTTGCCTGTTCTTGTTGTATTATTATTCATGTTATTTTATATAGAATGTCTAAAAAATCTTAATATACTTTGTTTACTAAATATGACGTGATTATGAATATTTATTTGTGTAATATTTTAATATATCTTAACGTTTAATGACATGTTGTCAAAATGACACTTATGTTTGTCTGCAATGTTTTAAGCTCAAATAACACACTCTTTGCGATTGTGATGTCAAGCTGGTTTCTCTTTCATCGAATGAAATAAAAAGTTCCTCAGTGTTAACGTTCAAACTGGTAATTGGTTGGCTGAATACGGACATTTTTCTTTATTTTTTTACAGAAATAGTGAGTCGATAGGATTGGGCGTATAATTAACCGTAAAAACGGGCAATTGACTTCCATGAACAATTTCGGAAACAAATTTTCCGATGTTCTTATTCGAGAATATCGATTCCTGATGCGTGCGAATAATCATTAACTCGGGTTTTTCTTCTTTTATATATTCCAGAATAACCTGGTGCGAATCCTGATTGTATACTTTAAGTATTTTTATATCACACTGGATATCATGATCCTGAAGCAACTGTTGAATTTTCTGCGCATTTTTTAAAGCCAGGCTTTTTTCAACATCAATATTTGCTTTTAGTGCCGACAGTATGGTGATTTTTGCACCGTGCTTTTTCGCCAAAAATTGCGCCCACAAAAGTCTTTTCTTAGTCGATTGGGTAATATCAATCGGAATGGCAATATTCTTGATTTCGGGTACGCCAAAATCTTTGTTTACCGTTAATACAGGGCATTTCGACAGGCTTATTAATTTGTCGACTTCCTCTTTTGTCAGAGCTCCCGGATAATTACTGTCGCTTTTATCAATCAAAAGAAACTCCAGACTGTCGGTTTTCGATTTTTCCAGTAAAACATCCACCGGATCTCCGGCCCGCACCGAAATAACAATATTGTTTGGTATTTCCTTACCAATTACTTTCCTCACAAAATCGGTAAGTTCCTGTTTGGCATTTTTTATGGCCAACTCAGTTTCTTCGGGCTGGAAATTTCGCTCAAAAAAACTGGGCTCTTTTATAACGTTTAAAATTACCAGCTTTACCTCCAGTGTATTTTGCAGGTACAATGCTTCTTTTAAAACCGTCTCCCCTTCTTTATTTGGCGAAATAAGCGCCAAAATGCTGTAATCTTTCTGTTTCATTGCTGTTGTTTTAGTCTGACTGCTTTCCAAAAACTGTCAATCGTTTTCAATTACAATTAAATCGCGGTTTGTCTGATTCAGGTAATTGTTAATTCCCTTACACTTTGTTTTATATTGTATGGTATTCAGTGTAATATCAATCCCATCAAAATATTCGTGGAAGTATGATTTTACATCTTCGTTTATATTCTGGTTTTGGGTTTTCAATACAAAAAGTACTTCCAGATTCGATTTTGTTTTGCTACATATTTCGCTAACCTGGTTGCACAATAGTTCCGATGGTTTTTTATCGGGATTCGCCACAAACAGAATCCTTTTTGATGTTTCGCCTTCAAAGGTGTCGGGTAAGATAAAAAGTGGATGTTTTGCGGTATCAATAATCTTTTCAAGGCATCCGTTTTGTCTTTTGCACGAATCTTCAAAGGAATTATGGGTGGATAAAACTAAGTTGTGCTGGCCGTTAATAATTGGCTTATAATTCAGAACCGTATTAAGTTCGCCTTCAATAGAAAGGGTGTTAACCTTTTGTTTTTCAATATTAAAATGCTTTAGTAGTCTGTTTTTTAAAGCCCGTAGTTCGTTCTTCGTAATTTTTCTTAAGTGATGGCTAAGTTTGCGCATCATTAAATGACCCCAGCCCGGATTCTGGTAGGTTTGTAAGATCGATACCGGCGATTTTTCTTTGTATAGAAATTTCATGGCAAACGAAGTTGCATGCCAGCTTCCGTCCGAGAAATCGGCCAGTATTAATATCGATGGTTGATTATTTATGGTTCTTACATTCATTTGCTCACTTATTTTGTTTTTAACAAAATTACCATGGATAAAGAGTAATTGCTACAGGTGAAAACCTACTTATAAGGAGGAAAAAATCTAACAAAAGGTAGGGAAATCCCTAGTACTGATTGCGAGACTTAATTACTTCTGATTGCATGAAATCGTGATTAATTTTTCTGGTTAGAGGTGGCTTTTACAACTATAAAATAACTATCAGTAGTTCATGCTGTAAGCCATTCTGAAATTTTTACCACAAAGCATTGAAGGGAGTTGGAATTACTGCGTGTAAGAATAATCTGATGTGTTTATAAGGCTTATAAGTAATCTTGCTTCCCATTAATTTCCAAACCACCTAATGGATAGAAGAAGCTGGCATTTTAATTGAAACCAAATCAATGGAAGAATATGATATTGCTTTAGATAGATAATCAATATGTTATGGATAATGGCGTATTGTGCTCCTATTCTTTGATAAAATCTGACATAATATTAATAATCCGAACAGAAAAGAATAGCACAGGCAGAATAAAACTTCAAATTTTAATATAATTATCTGTTCTTTATTTGACAATATTTTCTGTTAAGATTTATTTGCAATTATATCGAGCATATATTTTGAAGAGCGCAGAGAATCAGTTATTTTAGACTTCCTATGAAGATTGTTAGACAGTTCGTGTATTTTTAGCTTTTTTAATCAAAACCTAAAGAGGAATTCTTCAATCCTTTCTTATTGTGTTAATTGCACACGTATGTTATACAGCATTTTCCTTATTTGACGCGACTTTGCGGACTACCCTTTTTTTTAATAAAAGTTGTTCGTAACAGATAATTTATTGAACTTTGTTGAAGAACAGAGCAGAACAGAATGCATACAGTGGGATAATTTCTTTTTTTAATTAGATAATGCTCTTAAAATCAAATCATTTTTTTAGGTTAAAAGCTAAACTGCACATTATATAACACCAAAAGAATATTGAAATAACCAATTGTCAATTATTATGAAATAATAAATCTACTAAATGAAAATTGTATACAGTATAATGAATGCTAGATGTAATAAAATACCTAAATAAGCCTTCGCTTATTTTTGTGATCACTACAAAAACTAACCAAAATTGTAATCAAAAAATTTGTGAAAAGGAATAAACTAAACTCAGTTACAAAATTTGAAAACCAACTAGTCTTTTAAATAATTATTAAATATTTCAAAAAAAAGAGAACCTACATCGCTAGTACTAATTTTAAAACATGGAAATAAAAAAATTAAAGGAGGAATTATTGTATGATTTAACCATTTGTATGAAAAAAACCGGTAGCTGCTCCATCAACTACCGGTAAATTAATTTACAGGTGTTAAAACACCTAATAACTTTAACTTAATAATTTGAATTTATGAAAAAAAATGCAACCTGTTTTTTTCTGTATTTTAACAGGAAAAAGAAATTTTTGCTTTCATTGAAACTAATGTTGATAATTCTCTTAACAAGTTTCACTACCGTTTCTGCCAGTAATTATTCGATTACCGACAATTCCGAAAAAAAACAGGCATCTAGTGTGCAACAAAATGTGGTTTCCGGAAAGGTTGTCGACGATTCTGGAGCGCCTCTTCCCGGTGTAACCGTTGTAGTTAAAGGAACAAATAATGGAGTAATTACCGACACCGACGGGAATTTCTCATTAAGTGATGTTTCGCCGGATAATGTCCTGGTATTTTCTTTTATCGGGATGCAGTCTCAGGAAGTAATCGTTGGTAATCAATCGGTTATTAACGTAACCATGAAAGTAGATGTAATTGGTATTGAAGAAGTAGTTACCATCGGTTATGGTGTGCAGAAAAAAACCACTGTAACCGGTGCAATCAGTACCGTTAAAGGCGAAGAATTGGCTGAAATTCCCGTTCCAAACATTTCGCAGGCCATGGCTGGAAAACTTGCAGGTGTTAGTATGCGCTCAAGTAACGGTGCTCAGCCAGGTATGGACACGCCCGATTTACATATTCGAGGAGTTGTTTCTACTGGTAATAATAGTCCATTAGTAGTTGTTGACGGGGTGAAACGGAATAATATTATGCAAATTGACCCGGCAACTATTGAAAGTATTACTGTATTAAAAGATGCAGCAGCTGTGGCGCCCTACGGTATTGGTGGAGCAAACGGTGTAATACTTATAACAACTAAAAAAGGTAAAGCAGGTAAACCAGTGGTGCGGTTAAGTACATCTTACGGTTTTCAAAATCCAACCTATGTGCCTGATATGTTGGATGCAACGGATTATATGTCGCTGCAAAACGAAGGCTACTACAACCTAACACCTAACGGAACTACTCCTCCAAACGCCCCGGACTTGATTGCCAATTATGCAAGCCTTCATAAAGAAGATCCGTACCGCTATCCTGATTCAAAATTTATTGATGTTTGGAATGATAATGTTCCTGTACAAAACCACAATATTGAATTAAGTGGCGGAACAAACAATATTAACTACCATGCCGGTTTGGGTTACTACGACCAGAAAGGTTTATTTGACCCCGTTGGCTACAAACGTTATAACTACAACTTAAGCCTCGAGATGAAAGCCACCAACACCACAAAGGTGGGTATGTCCTTATATGGTTCGGTTGAAGAAACCAACGACCTTGATCCGGGTGAAAATGCAACCGGTCACCTCTTCCGTGCATTCTATAAGTTTGTTCCTATTCAGCAGCTGATTTATCCGGATGGAGAACACTGGGGAGAATCTTCAGCAAGTACTCCTGTGGGTGCTTTAAGATCAGAAGGATACGAGCAGTGGGATAAAAACACTTTACTGGCATCAGTATACCTGGAACAAGAATTGCCGTTTATCCAGGGACTAAGTTTTAAAGGTGTATTTAGTTACGACCCTACCAGTCAGAAACAAAAACAATGGCACATTCCTTTTGTGTATCATGTAATTGATTTGGATGCAAATCCCTATACTTTTACGGAGGTGGTTTCAACGCAGGAAGGTAATTCGCCTACCTATACCTATTTACGTCAGCAAAGCAACGATTGGAAAAACTACACCGGACAGGCGTATTTGAACTATGCGCGCACATTTGGCGACCATAGCGTAACAGGTTTGGTCGTTGCAGAAGCACGTAAAAATACCTACGAAACATTCTGGGCCCGCAGAAACAATTACGCATTGGAAATTGATGAACTTAACTTTGGTAGTTCTGATAAGTTGGACTACGACAACGGTGGTTCATCGAGCGAAGGAAGTGAAATTGGTTTCGTTTATCGTTTAGGATATAGTTATCAAGACAAATATATGTTGGAGGCAGCAGGTCGATACGATGGTCACTATGCTTTTGGTCCCGGTAAACAGTGGGGATACTTCCCTTCATTCTCAGCAGCATGGCGTGTTTCAGAAGAAAGTTTTATGGCAGATATGACATCTGTAAACAACCTGAAATTTCGCGCGTCGTGGGGGCAATCGGGTAACTTGCCTTATATCGATGGTAATTTGGCCGACTTCCAGTTTATGCCCGGTTATACCTTAAGAGGTAATGCTTATCTGTTTGGCTCTTCAGGCCTGGTGCAAGGTTCGCGTGTTGATAAGGAAGCCAACCCTGATATTACCTGGGAGGTTTCTTCGAAACTTGATGTGGGTTTCGACCTGAATATGTGGGATGGATTATTAAATGTTGAATTCGACTATTTCCACGAGAAACGTACAGATATGCTTTTGGCACCGCAGGTTACCTTACCTGTTGAATACGGCTTAAGCATTGCGCAGGAAAATGCCGGCGAAATGAAAAACAATGGTTTTGAAATTACGGCCAGCACGCGCAAAACATTCAGTAATGGTCTGGAATTAGGTATTAGTGGTAATTTTAGCTATGCTAAAAATAAAATGATTGAAGTTTTTGAAACCGATGCACAACGTAACAATCCTAACCGTACCTTAACTGGTCGTCCTTTCGGAACTCCGTTTGGCTACCATGCCCTTGGTTTATTTACCACAGATGAAGACACTAACGGAGATGGAATTATTAATGGTTCAGATGGTTATAATATAACCCAGTTTGGTGATTTACACCCCGGTGACATTAAATATGCCGACCTAAGTGGGCCTGACGGTGTGCCAGATGGATTGATAGACTCGAATGATGAGATCGCCATCGGAGATCCGGTTTACCCATTAATGACGTATGGAATAACTCCAGAAATCAATTGGAAGGGTGTTGATGTATCAATGTTCTTTCAGGGAACTGCAATGTCAAGCATCAACATTCGCCAGTTTATGACTGTTCCTTTTGAAAATAATGGATCGAACACTGCATACGAGTATTTTGATAATCGATGGACTGTTGATAATCAGGGGGCGAGATACCCAAGAGCAACACCATCACCATATGGTAATAATACGAAAGATTCTGATTGGTGGACTGTTAGTTCAAATTACTTAAGGTTGAAAACTATGATTGTAGGTTATAATATTCCTGAATCAATTGTTGATAAGATAGGACTTGATGGAATTCGCATTTATTATACAGGTCAGAATTTGTTAACCATTAGTAATATAAAGCATATTGATCCAGAAATGGGATATAACCAACGAGAGAATTCTTATCCGGTAATGCGGTCTCATACATTTGGACTAGATATAACTTTTTAAACCGTAAATGATAGAAAAAATGAAGAGTTTAAAATTTAAATATATAATAGCAGCAATTTGTGTGTTGGTCTTATTCACCACAAGTTCATGCGACACTGAAGATTTTCTAGACAATGAAAATAAGTCGAACCTTACCGACCAAACACAATGGGCTTCTGAAGGTAATGCTGATATTTATCTCAACGATGTTTATAGCGAGATAATTAAAAAGTGGAATAATGCTGAAAATTTAGATTATTACACCGATGATTATAATATCAGTCATTACTATACTGCGTCTAACTGGAGACAAGGAATATGTATTGCTCCATCAAGCAGCACAACAGGAGTTTGGGGAGGAACCCACGGTCCCACCGATGGTTACAGTTGGAGTAATTTCTTTACCAAACTTAGAAAGTGCAATACTTTTATTCAAAAGGTTGATGAGAATAGAGAGAATTTCTCGGATGAGTGGTATAATAAAAGAATGGATGAAGTCAAATTTATGCGTGCATATTTCTATAGTGAGTTTTTTATGCATGTGGGAGGTCTTCCAATCATTGAGATTCCTCTTGACAGAAACACAATGTCTGAAGACGAAATGTTGTTTCCGAGAGCAACGTTTAAAGAAACATTTGAATTTATCGACAACGAATTAAATACCATCGTAAATAATGGTAATTTGCCTGTAAAGTATAGCTCAGGCGATCCGGAAGCTGGTCATGCAACTATAGGCGCTGCTTTGGCAATTAAAGGTTGGATTGAATTGTTTGTTGCAAGTCCGTTATTTAATACAGCAGATCCGTATTTGCCAGATCCTGACAACTTTGTTCATATGGGTAGCTACGATGCTGGGCTTTGGACAAAAGCTGCTGCAACTAACAAAAAATTTATTGACGAGATGGGTGGTGGTGCTCCTTATGCACTTTTCTCTGATGCTAAAAACCTATTTAGAGCTGCAAATGAATATAATTCAGAAATTATTTGGGATAGACAGATGTTAGATGTCACTGGTATGGGATCTAATTATGAACGTCGTGGGGGGCCAACATATGTATTAGGGCAATATATGTGTTGGGGTAATTATAACCCTACACAGGAAGTAGTTGATCAATATTGTATGGCAAACGGTAAAGTTATTACTGATCCTGAATCGGGCTATGATCCGCAAAATCCTTATGTTGGAAGAGAACAGCGTTTTTATAACGATATTGTTTTTGATGGCGCGGAATATAAGTTAGATTGGATGCCTGCAACCGATGTTATTTACACTCGTATCGACGAAACTTATGCAAATCCGGATAAAACCAATCAAATAGACCTTGCAGGTAAAACTGACGTGGGAGACTCGGGTTATTATCAACGTAAACGATTAAATCCTGATGCTGCACCAGCAAACGATGCAAGTGGTCAGAATGAAATTTACTATCGTTATGCTGAGGTTTTGTTAAACTTTGCCGAAGCTCAAAACGAAGCTACTGGACCCAATGCTGATGTTTACGCCGCTCTCAATGAACTACGCGCACGTGTTGATCTTCCTGCTTTGCCAGAGGGTCTCTCTAAAGATGAAATGCGTGAAGTTATCAGACGCGAACGCCGTGTTGAACTTTGCTTTGAAGGTAAAAGATACTTCGATAACAAACGCTGGAAAATTGCTGAACAGACCATGGGTAATCAGCGTCATAACATGGTTATTCGCAACTCAGTGCCCTCTAATAACTCAGGCGTTTGGGTTTATAGTATAGAGGAAGAAGTAAAATGGACTGCTAAATTTGAAATGAAACAGTACATGAATCCAATTCCTACAGATGTAATTGATCAAAATCCGAATATTAAGCAAAACCCAGGTTATTAATGTGTAACTAGTTTCGTTAAATAAGTAAGGTCCCGAAAAAATGTTTCGGGACTTTCATACCTTTATTTCTAAACTTAAATCAATTAAATAAAAGAACATGAGTAATTTTTCAAGAAGAGGGTTTATTCAAAGCTCAATGGTAGGAGCTGCCGGTTTAACGCTTATGCCTTGGTCGCAAGTATTAGCAACAGGTGCAAACGACACTATCCGCATTGGTTTTATTGGACTTGGGCAGCAAGCCATGAACCTGTTAAATGGTTTTAGCCAAATTAAAGGTGTTGAAATTGTAGCAGGAGCTGATTGTTATGGTGTTAAACGCGAGCGTTTCGAGCTTAAGGTAAATGAATTTTACAAAGCCCGGAATCAAAAAGTAGATGTAAAAACTTACAAAGATTACCGCGAAATTATCGATCGGAAAGACATTGACGCGGTTGTTATTGCAACACCCGACCACTGGCATGCCATTATGGCTATTGATGCCTGCGAGGCCGGAAAAGACATTTACCAGGAAAAACCAATTACTTTCACCATTAAAGAAAGTATTATGGTTGCAGCAGCCGTACGTAAACACAATGTAATTTTTGCAACCGGTAGTCAGCAACGTTCCGACAATAACTACCAACATGCCGTAAATATGGTGCACCGCGAAGCATTTGGCAAGCTTACCAAGGTTAATGCTTATGTAGGGCCAGGCCCCGATCCGTATAACTTACCAAAAGAGGAAGTTCCTGCAGATCTTGACTGGAAACAATGGTTAGGCCCCATGCCTTACGTACATTACAACCAGGCTTTAAATCCACCTATTACTATAGATCCTGAAACCAAAGAAACGTTCTGGGCACGCTGGCGTTACTACAAAGAAACCGGTGGTGGTTTTACCTGCGACTGGGGTGCACACAATTTTGATATTGGCCAGTGGGGATTGAAAAAAGACCATAGCGGACCGGTTGAAGTAATTCCTCCGGGATACAAAGGCACCAAGTTTTTAACTTATGTATACGACAATGGAGTTACCATGACCAACGAAGCCTACGACGATAAAAATTCGCGTGGTGTAAAATTCTGGGGCGAAGATGGTTGGATTGAAGTTAGCCGCCAGGGCATATGGGCGTCTGATCCTGTATTGTTGCCTGAAAAAGAAGCTGTTGAAGCCGGGATGTACGAGAAAAGTTCAGGTCACTTGGAGAACTTCATTAACGCTGTTCGTATGCGTATCGATCCAATTGTACCTGTAGAAATTGGTGCGCGTACAGCAATTTGCAGCATTTTGGGTAATGTGGCTTACGAACTACAACGTCCTGTTGCCTGGTCGCCTGAAGAACAGTATTTCATCAACGATCCGGAGGCAGAGAAGTTCTATCACCGCGAATATGAGAATGGATACAAACTGTAATCAGGTTTTCTAAATGAGGTTTAGACTTCATTAATCGTTAATGAGTTTCATAAAAAATCCCGGTGAATCAACATTTCATCGGGATTTTATACCAAATTGACCATAAATGCCGCATTTAAACTAATTCTTTTTTCAATTCATCTTCGTTGAAGAATTATAGCGTAGCGAAGGCTATGCTAAAATTTATTATCCTGATAAAAAGAAAAATAATGATATATCCAATACGGTATTTTATGATCCAATTGGTGTTTTTTATTTTTAAAGCAATCAAAACAACTAAAATTAATAAATCATGTCGGTTTCAAGAAGGAAATTTGTAAAAGCAACAGTGGTGGCCGGAGCCGGAGCCATGGTAGTACCCGGTATATCGATGGCAGCAAATAAAGAAAAGCTGGTGCCAAGCCTGAAAAGGAAAAAAGTGCTTTATGTTTATGGAGGATGGAAAGGCCATGAGCCGAAAGAATCAGTAGATATTTTTGTTCCGTGGATGCGTTCTGAAGGAGCAGAAGTTACTGTTTCTGATACCCTTGATTCATACCTCGATGAGGAGTTGATGAATTCACTTGACCTGATTGTTCAGATTTGGACTATGGGAGAGATTTCTAAAGAACAGGAAAAAGCACTACTAGCGGCAGTTAAACGTGGAGTTGGACTTGCCGGTTGGCACGGAGGAATTGGTGACTCGTTTCGCAATAACGTAGCATACCAGTTTATGGTTGGTGGGCAATGGGTTGCTCATCCCGGTGGAGTAATCGATTATTCGGTTAAGATTACCAATAAATCAGATTCTGTGACAAAGGGTTTGAAAGACTTTGATATGCACTCAGAGCAATATTATATGCATCTTGATCCTAACGTTAAGGTATTGGCTACAACCGAATTTTCAGCCGAACATGCCGAGTGGATTGACGGTTGCATCATGCCGGTTGTGTGGAAAAAATACTATGGCGAAGGACGTGTGTTCTATTCATCGCTGGGACATGTAATGAAAGACTACGATGTGCCAGAAGCGTTTGAAATACAAAAACGAGGAATACGGTGGGCCAGCGAAAGTAAATATCATCCCAAAGAAAGTTGGGTGAACCCTGTCTACTAGTAGTTAAGTAAGAACTTATAAAATGTAAGCAATGATAAATATTGATAGAAGAAGATTCCTTCAATCTGCTTCTGCGATTGGTGTAGGTGCAGCATTAATTCCAAATTTATTGAGCTGCTCGCCTTCGCAAAAAGTTAATATAGCTATTATTGGAGTTGGTGGCCGGGGTCGTGAAAACTGGAGTAAAAGCAAGAGTGAAAATATTGTTGCTATGTGCGATGTAAACGACGAAAGTGCCGCAGAAGGTTATAAGACTTTCCCAAAAGCCAAACGGTATAAAGATTACAGAAAAATGTTCGATGAAATGGCTGATGAAATTGATGCGGTTATGGTATCAACACCCGATCATAGTCATTTCCCGGCAGCAATGGCGGCCATGCAATTGGGCAAACATGTTTTTGTTGAAAAACCATTGGCTCATAATGTATGGCAACTACGAACACTTAAAAAAGCCGCTGAGTATTACAATGTAATCACGCAGATGGGCAATCAGGGGCATACAACTGATGGAATCAGGAAAGTAAAAGAATGGTACGATGCAGGTGTAACAGGCGAGGTGAAAGAAATATTTGCCTGGTTTAACGGACCCGAATTTGGAGAAGGAAAATATTTCACCAAACCAGGGCAGTTTCCCCCTGCAGAACAAGCTATTCCAGAAAGTCTGGATTGGGATTTATGGCTGGGGCCTGCTGCTGTTCGGCCTTACAACAAGGTTTATGTTCCCCGCTCGTGGCGGGGCTTTTATGATTTCGGAAATGGCGAATTAGGCGACTGGGCTTGCCATACACTCGATGCTCCGTTTTGGTCATTAGAGTTGGGAATGCCCAATGTTGTGGAGTCGGAATTTCATTCGGGTTCGCCCGAAGGTTTTGTACCCGATAAATCGGTAATCCGTTTTGAATTTCCGGAAAGAGGAAATAAAGCACCGGCCGTTTTGAAATGGTACGAAGGAGGATTAAAACCCGAAAACAGACCTGAATGGGGAATCGATGAATTGCCTCCTTCGGGAATGATAATGGTTGGCGAAAAGCAAAGTATAATTACCGGTGGACGGCCAAACAATGCAATGCTGATTATGCCAGATGAAGAGTGGGAAGATTGGGTTGCCAACAAAATGCCCGAACCTTCAATTCCGAGAATTGAGGGAGGGCCTGTTAAAGAATTTTTGGATGCCATTAAAGCTGATGGCCCAATGCCCGGTTCGAACTTCAACTATGCAACCGACCTGACAGAAATGGCTCTGATAGGTGTACTTGCACAGCGTTTTAATACTCGCATTGAATACGATGCAACTAACATGAAAGTAACCAACCACCCTGAGTTGGATCAATTCATCAAAGAACCCGTTCGTAAAGGATGGGAATACGGTGAAGAACTTTGGTAAATTCTAATTAAATCTAAGCATATGAATAAAATCAGAACGTCTTTGTTATTTAATACCAGCTGTCTGGCGCTGGTAGTTACAGCCCTCTCTTTTGGAACCCGTGGTGGATTTATAACTCCGTGGATGGAAGAATTTAACCTCGCAGGGGCAGAGGTTGGGTGGATTGTAGGAACCGCTTTTTGGGGATTTACACTTGCCATGGTAATTTTTGGTCCCCTGGTTGATATTTTAGGCATCGGAAAAGTTATGGCTATCGCTTTTGCCTGCCACATTATTGGCCTTACCTGGACCATATTTGCACAGGGCTTTTGGTCGCTTTTCTTTTCAACCATGTTTATTGGTATTGCAAACGGAAGTGTTGAAGCCGCAGCAAATCCATTGGTTACGGCCTTGTATCCGAACAATAAAACGGCAAAGCTTAATCGGTTTCACATGTGGTTTCCGGCCGGTATTGTAATCGGAGGTCTTATCGTTTTCTTTTTAAACGAAATTGGCATTGGGTGGCGTATTCAAACAGCCGTAATGTTATTACCCACTTTGGTGTACGGTTTCTTATTCTTCCGCCAAAAATTCCCGAAAACGGAAAGGGTTACAGCGGGTGCATCGTACAAAGATATGCTTAAAGCCTGTGTGTCTCCATTATTTCTTTTTATGGCTTTTTGCATGTTGTTTACAGCTGCCACCGAATTAGGAACCAACCAGTGGATTGCTGCATTATTTAATGATTCGGTAAGTAATTTATTTGGCGAAGGGATTGGAGCAATTTTGATCCTGGTTTGGATTTCAGCAATTATGGCTTTGGCCAGATTGGTTGCTGGTCCGGTTGTTCACCGTTTATCGGGTATCGGAGTATTATTGTTCTCCGCTGTTTTTTCCGGAATCGGTCTTTATTTAATGAGCATCTCATCCGGTGCTGTATTATTTGCCTCAGCAACGGTTTTTGCATTGGGCATAGGATTCTTTTGGCCAAATATGTTGGGAGTGGTTGCCGAAAAAGTACCAACCAGCGGGGCTTTGGGATTAGCCATAATGGGAGGAATCGGATTCCTTGGAGGAGCTATTGCCCAGCCCGTATTGGGTAAAATCTACGATGTGCAAACTACCAAGTTTGGCGATGATTTGCTTGCCGGAGCAGCTACGCTTCAGTATGTAATTATTCTTACAGCATTTCTTTCGCTGGCTTTTTTGTACCTGTTTTTAAAACATAGAAAACAGAAAGTGGCAGAAGCATAGAAAATATACTAATTATAAATAGTTTGATTAGTTTAGTTAGTTTACATCAGTATTGGCATTTGATTCATTATCATTATTGCCAATACTGATTTTTTTTGTAAACTTTTAATCTAAAAGTGAACTTTGAAACGAGCATGTAAAAAAATTACACCCAGGAGTATAATTAAAACTCATGCGAGTTCCATACTATACCTTTGAAAACAAACAATTTTAATAGTATGAAAATTGGTTAATTTCAATTCTTCTTAAAAAACCGGTATGAATGTGGCATTAAAGTAACCCTGAATTTACTGGTCTTTTCAGGCCCTCTCATTCTGCGGCTAAAGAAGCTTGGTGTTTCTTCGGGCAGTTTTTCAATAGTAACTCTTTCGGAAATATCGGAGATGGTGGAAATATCTTCCGTGCTAACCAGTTGAATGGTTACCGGTTCATCCAAAAACGACTCAATTATAAATGTATTATTGTCGTATACAAACAAGCTTACTTTGGCCGGTCCCTCGATGTACATGCCCAAATCTTTGCTCATTACCTGGCGAAATACATTCAAAACTCCATCGGGCAAATCGTAAAGGTTACCAAAATCGTTGGGGATTGTTATAACATACAGGTTTCCCTTTGAATACTGGCCTCTAAGCAGCATCGGGTAACCGCTAACTCCATTTGTTAAAGGTCTTCCGGCGCTTACAATCTCCCAGGCATCGTTGGTTTGATACTGCACCTGTGTAATAAGGATGTCTTTTTCGGCTTTTCCGAAGAAACCAAAATCGTTAACCAGTGCGTCCTTGTCTCCTGCGCGTAATTCTACAATATCGGCAATGTCGTTTTGTATGGCTTTTAGCAAGCCGCTGGTAATTACGATATCGCCGCCTTTCTGTAACTGCTTTTTCATTTTGCTTACAATATCGCTATCGTACTTGGCTTGCTCGGTTAGCAGTATTACTTTCTGATCTTCAGGAAATTCGGAATACATGTCCATGGGCAGACCAATCATTCCGAGGTAATTCTGCAGGAAATCGTCGCCCAACGAATGATAAGGTTTGTACGATTTAATACCGATTGGTTTGCCCAATTGGCCAACAACTTCATCAGCTTGTTCCAAAGCTACACCGGCCACACGTGCTAAGGTCGATGGTGTTACAGTTTTACCATCGGGCAATTGAACGGGTTTCATCATCTCGTCGTAATCAAAACTGGTTCCCGTGCCTTGCCATTGTTTCCGATGAATTTCGGGGCGCAATTGCACGCCGGTTAGCTGGTTATAGGCAAATAGCATAATTTCGGGTGCTTTGGCAAACATAGTCAGCCAGAGTTGTTCAGCGTAACGATCCATTCCCATGTTCGATCCGCCGGCATCAACCCATCCGCCAAAGTTGTAACCCGGGCGTAAGTTGTCGAAATAGCGAATAATATTAAAACTCAGGTAGTTTTGCAGATGCTGTGCAGATGAAGGGTCGCGGGTTTCTGTGCCTGTCCAAACTCCGTCGAAAAGGTGTGGCCCGTTTTGCAGGTCAAAACCCAATCCTTGAAAATGATCGTACCAGTTCGGGTATTTAATAATCACTTTTACATTGGGATTAACTTTTTTCGCCGGATCCAGAACCAGTTCTTTTCCGGCTTTGGTCATTAACTTTGTTCGGTACTCCGTCCAGCTCATGTCACCTTTAGCTTCAATTTCAATATCAGATTTACAGCTGGTAAAAAAGAAATCGTCGAGAATAAAATCGTCAAAATGACGGGCGGTATGTTCGGCAATCTGTTGCACAATTTCCCGATGTTCCGGATTGGAATAGCAAAAGGTTTCAAAATTGTTCGACTCATCAATGGTGTAGGTGATTCCTCCTCCAACTTCCATGCCTTTATCCAAAAAATATTGTTTTGCCTGCTCCAGTGTTTCATCCGGAACAATCAGTAAATCGCGATGGGTTTCCAGGTAAATTTTGTCGATTTTTATCTGGTTCGAAATGATGGTCCAGGTAGAGTCGAGCCAATTCAGGTCTTTCATCTTTTCCACTTCGTAAGCCCGGACATACACCGACACTTTATAATTTTTGTAATTTCCGGCCTGCGAAAGTAGAGTCATACCGGCCAGCACAAGTAAAATAATAATTCGTTTCATAGTAGGTTTTTATTGGTTTCAAAAAATTTACATCGATCCGTTTTTCGTATAATGATTAAAACTTCGCTCTCAAAGTTTTGTCGTTGAATTTTATATCTCGCGAATATTCCGCTTATTCTTCGGCCAGTAGCTGTTGAGCCGCCAATGCCAAAAACATATAATGCGACGAGCCGCCGCCAAGCACGTATTCAACCTGTTGCCACAGGTATGGGAATTCAAGCAGTTCAGGAAAATCAGGGCGAATAAGTGCCGTTCCCGACACAACGCCACCCGGAATGTACGACCAGTCGGCGCGATTTAAACCATAACCAACAGTTGCCGAGCGAGCACCAATTCCCGAAGCAAACGAAGAAGTATTGGAGCCCGGATGACAACCCAAAATAAAATTGAGTGCATTGTAAATGTATTCTGAGCTAAAAATATCGGGGTAGGCGGTATGCAAAAAGTATTGCCTGAAACCAAATGACTGAATATCCCAGCCTGCACCCCAGATACGCGGACGATAAGGAATTCCGTAAGGAGTTTCGGCACCTTGTTTTGTTATCTGTTCGTTTAGCCCGTTCATGGCTTCTCTGATCGCTTGGGTAAAAGCAGGGTCATTAATCTTTTTTTCGGCGCGGCCAATGTACCAGCCTACAAATCCAATAGCTTCTGTAATAAATTCAGTTTCAGAAAGCAAGTAATCCTTATAAACGTCATCGCCGGTAGTAAGTAATAGTTCGGTTGCAGCGTGTATTTTTGCCGATTTCGAACGTCCGCTTGCATCAGTAATCTCAAATAAGGTTTTGGCACAATCGAGAGCCTGCGTGCTGAGCGTATCGTTAAAACCTTTTAGCACCCGCGCTGTGGCTGCCATCTGTGCAGCAGTGGTTAATTCGCGGTAAGGATTGTCTTCGGTAAATACCCAGCGGTCGTCGTCGTTACCCGGTTCGTTGTCGGTCATTGCCGCCGCGTCGCCCAGCATAACATATTGCCTTAGGTTATTACAAATTATTCCGCGGTAAAGACGGCCCAGGGCACGGTATCCGCCAACGATTGTAAGTGCACCGTTTTCAATTTGTTGCAGGATGTCGGCTTTCCCATCGGGCTGGTGGATTTCGGTAATTCGTTTTTGCTGATCGATGGAAGTTACATCATAATCCACCCCAAATGCTTCGTAGGCCAGTGCCAGAATGTACGTTTCGCCGGCCTGTGATTCAACCCGCAGGTCGAAGTCGCCGGCATCGTGCCAGCCACCAATATTTAATCCGGGCACCATATCGCCGGGCGAATAATCAGTTAAAGTGGATTCTCCTTGTACATAGCCATCAATGTGGTTAAAATTAACCGGAGCCATTTGCGCATCATCCATATGGCAGTCGTCGTGCCAAACACGGTATTTCTCGTTTACTCGCATGTGACACATCTGTACGGGTAAGAAATATTCCAATACCGGTTGCCAGACTCCGCGATCGTAAACCGCATCATCAATCCGAAAAACCGGAGAAGCAGAATTACCGTATCGCACCTGGTAAAGACCGGGGTCATTTATTTCCGAGAAATCGAACTTCAGGTAGTTGTAGCGCAAAAATTGTCCCCATTCTTCACCTGATTTACTGAGTACTTCTTCTTCTCCCGAAGCGGTAATTTTGAACAGTGCAGGAGTCTCTGTTTTTTCGGTGCGTTTATCGAGTTCAATAATAGCTGTTTTTTGTTGATTGCTGTGATAGCCGATTTGCGAAGTTTGAACAACCGGCGTATACTGCCAGTCTTCAACAACATTGGGTGTAATGATCCATTTTATGGCCTCTTTTGTTTTTCCTGCGGAAATTTCGCTTCGCACAACAAACCAGCCATTGTTGTGATTCATTCGGCCATCGTATAGCTTTAAGGCAGCTCCTTCACTTTCAATACTGAATTTCCCGTAAGGATCGTCGGGGCGGACTACAAAGTGGTGCCCCTGAGCATAAGGCTCGGCAACAATATCGTCGGCAATTATCGGGCTATATCCCTCTCCGGCAAGGTGTTCGGCTGAGGCTTTTCCTTCCGAATTAAAATTCCCCGGATCGTTGTAATGCGAAGGTTCGTAACGGGTTGGCCCATTGGGTTGTTGCGGAAAAATTCCCGTTTCATCGTCCATAATCCAGGGTTTACCGAATAATGCTCCCGGAAACAGTTCCATATTAAAACCCACTTTTCCCAGGTAATTTTGCGGAACGGGTTGCTCCAGGTCAACGGTAACGATAACCGAGCCGCCTTTGCCTTCAACATTTACAGTGTAATTTAACTGCAGATCGGGATAAACCATAGGGTTGAAGCCGGTAATGTGGCGCGATGAGTCGGGAAAACTCAAATATGCAGTAATCGTATTTTTTTCCTGGTTCGTAACACGGTCGTGTTGTTTCGGCACCGGCTGCCATTGTCCGGGAGTGGGTTCCAGCCTGATATCGCCGTTGGTGGCAATGCGGTTTCCGTGCATAATCAGCGATACGCCTCCCTGGTGTCCTTCAGGATAAATATCATCGAAGGCCATAATATCCACACCATGGTTTTGGAAATATCCGGATGATATAAGTTTAAATTCCTGGGCTTTGAGGTTATTGGTGAAAAGGATTACCAGAAAATAGAAAAGGAAAGAAAATTTCTTCATAATTCAGATTTTAGGTTGTTGGTTTTTTATACTATTTGGATTCTTTATTTCTCATACTTAACAAATTTATAAAAAATTGTAATTAGTACAATAAGTATCTTTGTTCTTCAAAAAAATGTAGTGGTAACTGATTTGGGATTGGAATCAAACAGATCATATGTTTTGAACAAATCATACATATTGTGACCATTGAAGTTAGTGTCAGGATTCAAGTGTCCGAATTGAGTTAAAAGTCAGTAATACAGCATTTTGGCGTTTGTAAGGTTTTGAGATTAGATGGGTGTATATGCCTGGTTGGAAGCATTAAAAGCATTGTCTGACTGATTCTTGTAATGTTGCTTTTCAGGCTGTCACAAAGAGGAAATTTATCTAAACTTGAAACTAAATTATCTAAAATTATAAGTCATCTATATATTGATAGTGTAGTTTTGACAATTACTAACAAACGATATTATCAAACTTGAAAGAATGGACTGTAAAAAACTATTATCATTAACCGTCTTTTATAAGAACACAAATTTCGCTTGTGCTTTCCGATTATGGAATATTGTCGGACAAGTGATGCATTTACACCGATTTAATTCGTTCATATTATCGTTCACCTGATGTGCTCTGTTTGGGGGTGTTAATGCAAACACCATTTAACCATTGTGCAAATTATTTGTGTTTAGTGAAGCAGGACGAAAGATCGGAGTTGAACTTTTTCGCATAGAAATTATTGCTGCTATTTTTCTGAAAATTTCGTTAAACACCAAAGTTTTAAAAAAAGGATTTAGTTGAACGCACGGTGGAATATTGGTGATGCATAGGATCCTATCATCAGAAAACTCAGAATGAACGAAAATATAACTAAGAGGTTGGCGCTTTTTAAAAGGGCTATTTCCCCCGATAAATAAACGCTTTCAACTTAGACTTAATTCCAATTTATTAATCAAAACTATTTATTTATGAAAAAAGGCAAATTATTTCAGGTTGCACTAATGATGCTGCCTATGATGCTCTTAACACTCTGGGGTTTTGGACAAAACATCAATTTGCAGGGTACTGTAGTTGATGATGCCGGAAGTCCGATTCCGGGTGTTTCAGTTTCTGTACAAGAGACTACTATCGGTACAGTAACCGACTTTGATGGCAAGTTTAGTCTGGATGCTCCTCAGGGATCAAAAGTTCTTGTGTTTAGCTTCGTTGGTATGGAAGTTCAGGAAGTTGAAATTGGTTCGCAAACCACTTTTAACATTACAATGAAACCCGATGTGGTTGGGATCGATGAAGTTGTGGTTGTTGGTTACGGTACAATTAAAAAGAGTGACATCTCAGGTTCCGTGGCTTCCGTAAGTACTGAGGAAATGATGCGAAAAGCACCAGTAAACGTTGCACAAGGTTTACAGGGAGCTGCTGCCGGGGTAATGGTTACCTCACAAGATGGTGCTCCTGATGCGAATGCTGCAGTACGTATCCGCGGGGTTGCTACGATTAACGGTTCTGCTTCTCCTTTGTACGTGGTTGACGGTGTGCAGGTTGGTACTAACGCAAACTTTCTTAACCCGGCCGACATTGAAAGTATTGAAGTATTAAAAGATGCTTCAGCAACTGCTATTTATGGTGCACGTGGTGCGAACGGTGTAATCATGATTACCACAAAACATGGAACTAAAGGTTCGGCCAGAGTTGAATTCTCAGCCAACTTTGGGGCACAAACCTTGCCTTACAGCCTTGATGTGCAAGATGCTGATAGCTACGCAAAATCAATTCGTACGGCCCGTGCTTCTGATGGGGGAGTACCGGTATTATCTATCTGGGATGCACAATATGATGGTAGAAGAAAAACCATCAACTGGCAAGACGAAATGACACGTATGGCTCTCAGACAGCAATACAATCTTTCGGCCTCAGGTGGTACTGAAAAAACTCAGGCAAACTTCTCATTAGGTTACCTGGATAACGAAGGTCTTGTTATAAACAGTTACTACGAGCGTATAACTTCGCGTGCCAATGTTAAAGTAAACGTTGCTGACTTTATTGAAGTGGGTGGTGATGTAAATTTTGTTCACACCGAATCGATGGGTAGTAATGCGGCGCTTGGAAACAATACCAACCTATCAAGTTTACGCGATATGGCATTTATTACACCAACTATGGACTATATTAGTGACGATGGTGAATACATTAGCCCTAACGTAGTTAATCCTGACGGAACCTATGGTGTATTTTATCAAACTTCTGTTGCCAACGAAATTGGTAAAGGTTATGATAACCCATATGCCCGCCAAATGGAATTGGACAATCCTTCAAAATCAAACCGGGTATTCGCAAGTGCTTATATTAATCTTGATCTTTACAAAGGTTTGTCTTTCAGGTCAATTGCTTCGTACAATTTCACTTCGCGCGATGGTTACAGCTGGACTCCGTTAAGGTATCGTTACAACAATGGAGAATCAATTGAGCTTTACGGTGTGGATATGACTGAACAATTTTCAATGAATGCTTCTCAAGGTAATGATTTGGCTCTTGAAAGTTACTTTACATACAATTATAAAACCGACCTTCACAACCTTACATTAATGGCTGGTAATTCAGTTAGTAAGAGTTATGGCCAGTGGCTGAATGTTTCGGCGAGAGATTTCCCTGCATCTAATATCCGCGATATTGGTTTAACCAATGACCTGGATTCAAAAACAGCAGGTGGTGCTTTCAATTTGCAAACCCGTTACATCTCTTATTATGGAAGGGCGATGTATAGCCTTAAGGATCGTTATATCTTAACAGCAACTATGCGTCGCGACGGTTCTTCAAACTTTGGTGCAGGTAACCGTTGGGGATCTTTCCCATCAGCCGCATTGGCGTGGCGTATTTCTGAAGAAAGCTTTATGGATGTCGCGCCGGTAATCAGCAACCTTAAGTTGCGTTTAGGATGGGGACGTACAGGTAATGCAGGTGGCGCTACCGATTTGTCAGTAGAGCAATTAAGTTCAGCAAATAATCTGTATCACTTTTACGGCATCTCATCAAGCAGCCAGAGTAGCTCTGCTGCAAATGGTTTTGCTCAGCAAAGTGTAATCGATACCAACCTGAAATGGGAAACCAACGAACAGATAAACATTGGTCTTGATTTAGGCCTGTACGATAACAAGTTGAATATTACAGCCGACTATTTCGAACGTACCGCAAAAGATCTGTTAATTTACCAAACTATGCGTCCTTCTACAGGTTTTACAACAGTGTACACTAACTTTGGTGAAATTCAGAATAAAGGTTTCGAATTCAGTATTAATTACAATACAAACATTGGAAGAGACTGGCAAGTTGGAGCAACTTTAACCGGTTCGTCTCTTAAAAACAAAGTAATTGAATCTGGTTCAGATATATTCAATACCAATTCAGGTACAACCAACGACGGAAGTAACGTAGGTGCTGTTGGTGGCGGTCTTAGCTGGGACAACCACTCAATTTGCCGCGAAGGTTATGCTGTCGGTTCTTTCTACGGATACAGAGTTGCCGGTATTTTCTCTGATCAATCAGAAATCGACCAGTTAAATGCTGCGGCAGTTGCTGCTGGCTACGATTACTACCAGGAAGCTCAAACTCAGCCTGGCGATTTCAAATATGTAGATATTAACAACGATGGCCAGATCAGTGAAGAGGATATGGACGTTCTGGGTAACGGTTTCCCAAAACTGAACTACGGTTTAATGCTTGACGCTACTTATAAAAACTGGGACTTCTCAGTATACATGTATGGCGTATTAGGTCAGGATATTCTTTCTTACTCGGCAATGAAACTGTCTACTATGACACCATCTGACGACTGTGTATCGAATATTTTAACTGATGTTGTAGCTGATGCATGGTCGCCAACCAATACCGACGGAGCATATCCACGTTTATCGATTACCGACCTTAATGCCAATACCCGTACTTCTGACGCATGGATTAAGAAAGGTGACTTCCTGAAGATTAATAATATCCAGGTTGGCTATACTTTACCAAACAATATTGCCAAATCGCTAAAAATGTCTGGTGCCCGCGTTTATGCTTCTGTACAAAACCTGGCTACTTTTTCATCGTACAACAAGTACGGCGATCCTGAAGTAGGACAAGGAAGTGTGCTCTATACAGGTCTTGATACCGGCCGATATCCAACACCACGTACCTATACATTTGGTGTGAACATTAAATTTTAATTGTTCCATAATAAACAAAAGATTAACATTATGAAAAACATATTAAGAATATTATTTATAGCCGCTTTTGTTGGGACTGTTTTATTCGGAACAACTTCTTGCGACAATGAAGAGTTTTTGACAGTTGACCACTATACGATCCTTGCGTCTGATCAAATGTTTAAGAGCGAAGAAGACGCAGCAAAAGGTTTGGTGGGATGTTACGACATGTTCTTCCCTGGAACCAACGCAGACGACTGGAACTACAAACCTCAGTTATTTGTTGGTTGCCACCCTACACTGGAAACCCAGGCTACCGGATGGGATAAACAATATGGTAACCAGCAGTGGACTGCTGATGATCCAAGTTTAAATGCAGGTTGGATGTATGCCTACCGTGCCATTGGACGTTGTAACGTATTTTTGGCAGGTTTGGAAGCATCAGAAGAGGCTGCAAGCTGGTCAACAGCCGCATCTATGGCTGGCCAGGCGAAAGCAATCCGTGCCTATTTTTATATGTGGCTGGCGCAAACCTGGGGAAGAGTACCAATGCTGGCAGCTGGTGAAACTTTCTCAAATACGCCTGACAAGGCTGCTGCCGAAACTGATGACGAAATGTGGGATTTCATTATCCAGGATTTGAAAGATGCTTCTTTATCACTTGAGTGGGCTCCACAAAATAACGAGTACGGCCGTTGTACAAAAGGTATGGCACTTTCATACTTAGGTGAAGCGTACTTGTGGAAAGCTTACAAAGCCCGTGTAAATGGTGAAGGCGATGCCAAGAGCAACGAAAATATCCAACTGGCTGCTGCTGCTTTAAAAGAAGTTATTGATGACGGACCTTACGAATTGGCACCATCCTACTCAACTTTATGGGACGTAGGTCTTGCTTGGCCAAAAGAAGCTGTTTGGCAGGTTGTTATGGATATGGGTGCAGGAAACTATTCAAATTGGGACTCTAACGCGCACAACTTTGTGAACTTTTTCGCCGGTTCTACCAATGGTGGTGGAGGCTGGGGCTCACAGTACCTCTCGTGGGAATTGTATTTCGCTTTTGAAAAAGGAGACAAACGTCGCGATGCATCACTGGCTACTAATCCTGTTCCGGAACTTCCTGAAGATCAGCGTTCAGAATATTGTTATGGTTACAACCCATTTTTACAGCAAACAATTGGAAGTACACCTGATAAAAACAGTTTTAAAATGAATAACGGTGGCGACTATGCCCCAGGTATATGGACGATTAAACTTTGGAGAAATCAGCGCTGTCAGTGGTCATCACCTCACTCACCGGTTCATTTCTATTACAAACGTTATTCAGGCGTATTGCTCGACTATGCAGAATGTCTGTTCCGCTTAAATGGTGGAGATGATGCAACTGCCTGGGATCTTGTTAATCAAGTTCGCGATCGTGCGTTTGGAAACCTGGAAGTAGGTAAAGCGGAGGCATTAACTAGTACGTTCTTACCTTATTTCCAATCACTGGAGAATATCAATGGTTCTTATTCTGACTATGTGGCTCCAACAGAATACCCTATTCCATTTAGTACTGAAACTGTTGAAGTGCCTGATGCCAAAACTTATTACACTACAGATGCCGCCGGTAACGAATACCACCAAGCCTTCTCTGGTCTTGAAGTTTGGGAAGTTGCCCTTGGACAGGAGCGCCGTAAAGAGTTTAATTCAGAATGGAACCTGAAGTACGACCTGCAACGGTCTGACTTCCTGATCCCTCATATTGAATCCAATTATCCAAAAGGTGTTGGTGTTCCTAATACCGACTTAAATGCATTGACTAACTGGCATACTTATCGCGAATGGGATTTCAACCAACAGAAACTTGTTATGCCTATTCCAACAAATGAATTGCTTAGAAATCAGCTGATAACCCAAAATGAAGGTTATTAGAGTTTAGAATTCATAAAAATAAATTTGATTGTTTTGAAAGGGGATTTCCGAAAGGTTTTCCCCTTTTTTCTGTGGTATTAAAGCCTTTCATCCATTATTACCTCCCTAAAACTTTTTTCGCAACCATGAATAACACCATCGTTTTAGCTAAATATTACATAAACCCGTTCCATTTGGGTGTCATGCCTTTGGGATTTAAAAATTGCCTGAATTGTTTGCAAAAAGGTATGCTATCGAAGTTGAAAGGGGGCATTTGGGCAAAAAAATGCCACCTATCGCAGGCTGCAACCATTATTTTAGCCCAAAAGTGGCACCTGCCGCATATGAAAGGCAATGTTTATTGGCGAAAGTGCTACCTGTTGCATGCGAAAGGCAGTGTTTTTTCAAGAAAATGGTCACTACGAAATGTTCAAAGATGAAAGCCCTGAAAGAACTCGTTAATTTTTGAATAGCACATCAATACCTTTTTCATTTCGGGCTGTTTCTGACACCTGGTAAGGAGTAACGTTTACCTTTCCTTTTACAAACTCCGGAATATTATACGATTTGAGGAGTTGCGTATAATAATCCACATCGTCTTGTGGCAAAACAAAAGGTTTCGAAGCCACTCCGTTTTTATCGATGTGGGCAATAAACGGGCGGGAGTAAAGCCCATCCAAACGGCGACTGCTAAACACTACCCAGCGGCTGTTGCTGCTCCACGAATGGTAACTTTCGGTTTCGTTACTGTTCAAAATATCCAGGGCAGTTACCTTTTTATCAGCCAAACTCAGCAGATACAAATCAGCTTCGCGATGCCAGATGGAGAAATTACCATAATTAAACAGTGTAAACATCAGGAAATTACCATCGGGAGAAACGCGGGGAAAGGAAATACTTTTACCCATTGAGCTGGCGTTAACGAGTGTATCCACTTCTTCACCAAACCGGCGGGAGGCAGGGTCAAATGTAATGCTGCAAAGGTTGTATCTGACCTTCTCATATTCATCGGGAATTGTTACGCTATCGGCCGAACAAAAATACAGCGTTTGCCCATCCGGTGAGAAAGTGGGGAAGGTTTCAAATGCTGATTTGGAAAACAGTTCAGGAGTACTAAAAATCTCGTGTTTTTCTACGTCGTAAATCACTACATCCGATTTGTAATCGAATACTTCAATACGGTTACGGTCGGAGGTATGAAACATCTGTTTGGTACTGTTTACCGAAAAGGCTACAAAGTTGCCCGATGGATGCCACGATGGATAAACAAGCGGAGACATGGTTTCGGGTGTTTTGGTATTAAGTTTCTCAATTTTGTTGCCACGCATAACTAAAGTTCCGCCAAAATCCTTTCGTATATGAAATAACATGGTGTCGGGCGATTGCATACAAAATGAGTGGCAGTTTACACAATTATAATCCATGGTTTTATTGGTTGCAATTTCCGTTTGTTTAAACGTTTCAACACAACGCTGGTAAATTCCCATTTCGTTCCATGTTTCATAACCCGGCTCTATCAGCCGATAGGCAATATACGGGTCAACACGATCGGGCGAAACAAAGAATTGAAAAGGTTTATACGCCACCCATTTCTCGTCTGTTTTTGTCACTATCTTCACATCAATAGCGCCTTCCTGTGCGCTTTCAATGAGTTTTTTCCATGCCGATTCGCCAATTGCAAACTGTTTTCCGTATTCTTTAACTTTTATCTGCTCTGTGCCTGTTTCAAAAATGGCATAAGCATCGCTATAATCGCACGATTCAGCTAATTTAAAGTGCAATGGAGCAATATTCTCAGGAACGGTAACGCCTGTATAGTCGGGAAAAATCTGAGGTATTTTGTTGAGGTTCTCATCTATATTTATATTTCCGGTGCAAGCCCAGAAAAAACCAAGGCCAATACAAAACAGTAAATGGGGTAAACGACTTTTCTGCATTTTCACTATCATTTTAATTTTCCAATTACTTCAATAAAAAGTTCAGGTACACATTCTGGCTATTTCTTTTGTTTTTATAGGCTTCAAAACCCTGAATCACCTGATCCGAGATCGCATAATATTTTAACGCTGTTGTATCGTTGGCGGCAAAAAGCATTACTCCTTCCTGAAATCCTTTGGGCAACGCGGGTAGTGCCGGAGTGTTGTAATACTTTTCAACCATCGTTTTAAACCCCTCAATGTCGCGTAACAACAGATAAATGGCACCCAAATATTGAATGGAGGCCTGATGTGTTGGATTGTGGTCAATAATATGTTTTAAATCCGAATCAAAACCATTTTTTCCCGACAAAACATTTTCAGGGAATATACACTTCCGTTTGGAGCCTAAAAACGGATCGCTTTCCACTGCCTCGTCGTTCTCAAGAAATTGCTTTTGAGCTTGCGCCCAGTCGGCATAGTATTTTGTTTTTTCAAGAATAGCAATATATTTTTTGGCTACCGGATAGGCGCCATAGATCAGGTTCGTCTGAATCAAACGTTTTAACATCCGCGGATTGTAGTTGTTTACGCTCTCGTTCGATTCGAATGCCATCCGCTGAGCGAGGGCAATGTGGCCCATAGAAAAATACACATCGCTTAATAAAACCGAAACGTATGGTGTTTTGTCCCAGTTCAAATAAATACTCCGAAGGTCTTGTTGTTTATAATCAAACAGGTTCTCTGCCAACAGTCCTTTTTCGGCCAGCGCAACATTCCTGCAATTTTGATACAGATAATTGTTCATGTCAATTTCCCTGCATCGTTCAAGTAGTTTATCCCAATTTTCCTGGCGCATATAATAATCCAGCTCTTTAAAAATTTCATGCCGCGAGTCGATCATAAATGACGAATTAAATACGGCGAGCCATCCAAAAACAACAAATTGGATTACCAGTGCTGCAACCTGAATATTTTTTTTCACCTGTTTAATCTGTCCGAATAGCAAAGCCAACAACAAAACAGCAAGCATAAGCAGCCAGGGCTGGTAAATCACATTCCCAGCCTGAAGTTTCCAGGTAAAATAGCCATCAGGTAGTAGCAGGTATTTTAGTTCGCCTGCAACACCTAAACGTAGGCTCACTACAGCCGACAAATAAACCAAAGCAGCAGGAAGCAAGAAAAAATAGAAGCTTCGGAAATTGACGAATAGTTCGGTAAGCAATATTGCTGCAACAAACAAGGAAGCCACCGGCCCGGCCAGCCAGTAAAGTAGCAGCGAAAAACACGCAGTATAAATGATTCGTGGCACGAGCGACTGTATTTTTAAATAAAAAACAAAGGCGCATAAAAACATCAAAAATGCAATCGTTCCGCTCAGCTGGTAGTTGATGTTAAACTGTAAAAACAGTAACGAAATAACGGGTAGTAATGAAAGAACCGAGAGGTGTAAAGCAGGTGCCAGACGTTTTAAAATTATACTTGTAACTATTCCAGTTGCGGTAAACAGAATGGCTGAAATAAGAGCTCCTAAATACGGGATTATAAAGAACTGTATTAGAAAGTCGGCAATGAGCCGGGCCAGTCCTCCCGGTTGCCAAAGTACTGATTTTACAAACGGCCAGTCGTATAAAAATATATTCCATTGCTCTGTAAAATAAAAGCTGTAGCGTTCCTTTATTTGCATGTAAAGAAACAGGGTAATAAAAACCACAATCCAGCCAACAATATATATATACCTGACTTTTTCGAATCTGTTTTTCATTATTAGTCGATTACCTGATATCCTGTAAACTTAAAAGAAATTAGTTAATATATCCAACCCAATTTTGCATTCATTTGCGATCAACCGGCCAAAATTCCTCAAATTATCTAAAATTAGAAATAGAATATCCATAATCAGAGATTCATCTAACCCCCTATGCATAATTTTACCTATACCAAAACCAAGAGACCAAAAAGTCATGTATTGATATAAAAATTTACAGACAAAATGATATCCGAAAAAATATTTAAGTAAGAATAATGTGCAGTATATCAATTAGTTGTTTTGGAAAGGACAAGAAGTGGTAACTGCGCATGAACAGGTAGAATTAAAAACCTAAATAAAAAGAACTTATAAATAGTATGAAAAAACTTACATCCTTATTTCTTCCTATCCTTATTATTATTCTCAGTTTAGGAGTAACTGCGCAGGTGGGCCAGGCTCCGGCCGGATTTGACGTATTACGTAATTCCATTCCGCATGGAAAAATAGATACAGTAGTGTACACCTCTAGTACAGTAGGTGCTGAACGAACCACACTGGTTTATACACCTCCCGGCTATTCAGCTGAAAATAAATACCCGGTTCTTTATCTTTTGCACGGAATTGGTGGCGACGAATTTGAATGGTTGAACAACGGCCATCCTGAGGTTATTTTGGATAACCTGTATGCCGATGGAAAAGTGGAGCCGATGATTGTGGTTCTGCCTAACGGCCGTGCCATGAAAGATGACCGTGCCACAGGTAATATATACGCTGCCGACAAAGTTGAAGCCTTTGCCAACTTTGAAAATGATCTTTTAAAAGACCTGATTCCATTCATAGAAAATAAATACCCTGTTATTGCCGATCGCGAACACCGCGCCATTGGCGGTTTATCGATGGGAGGCGGGCAGTCGCTGAATTTTGGATTAGGCAACCTGGATGTGTTTGCCTCGGTAGGCGGATTTTCATCGGCACCTAATACCAAACAGCCTGCAGAGCTGGTTCCCAATCCGGAAAAAACCAAAGAGCAACTGAATCTGCTGTTTATTTCGTGTGGCGATAAAGACGGACTGTTCAGTTTTAGCAAGCGAACACACGATTTTATGAGCGAACACGAAATAGAGCACTATTACTATGTGATTCCTGAAGGACAACACGATTTTGCAGTTTGGAAAGACAGCTTATACAATTTTGCCCAGTTACTTTTTAAGTAGCAAAATCAGTTTGCAGAACAAAAATTAACCGAAAAAAGTAGAATAAATCTATCGATTAAAATGAAGAAAAGAATTTTTAGAACGAGTTTAACTTCTCAATTAACCGCTTTGGCCATGTTGTTTACTTTTGTTGCAAATGGTGCTCAGCCCGAAAAGAAAGTTAAAAGCACAAATACCCCAGTATTCTCCAATTTTGTATATCAGGGCGATGATGATGTGTACAAAAAATACCCGCTTGAAGAAGGCGAATTTTACAGCCCCATTTTACAAGGCTGTTATCCCGATCCGGCAATAACTCGCAAAGGCGATGATTATTACCTGGTTTGTTCATCGTTCGCCATGTTTCCGGGCGTTCCTATTTTCCATTCAAAAGACCTGGTAAACTGGACCGATTTGGGAGGAGTACTTGATAATCCCGAAACATTCGATACGCACGACTGTGGAATTAGTGCAGGGGTTTATGCTCCTGGAATTACTTACAACCCGTACAACGATACATTTTATATGATTACCACTGCTTTTACAGGTGGTTTGAATAACATTATCGTTAAAACAAAAGATCCTAAAAAAGGGTGGGGCGACCCAATAAAACTAGCTTTCGGAGGTATCGATCCATCGATTTTCTTTGATGACAACGGTAAAGCATATATCGTGCATAATGATGCGCCTGATCGTGGAAAAGAATTGTACAACGGTCACCGTGTAATCAAAATCTGGGAATACGATGTTGAAAAGGACCAGGTTATTGAAGGAACCGACAAAATTATTGTTGATGGTGGTGTTGATCTGTCCAAAAAACCAATCTGGATTGAAGCACCGCACCTGTACAAAAAAGATGGAAAATACTACCTGATGTGCGCCGAAGGTGGAACTGGCGGCTGGCACAGCGAGGTTATCTTTAAAAGCGACAGCCCAACCGGACCATTTATTCCGGCACCAAGCAACCCGATTTTAACTCAGCGACACTTTCCACGAGAAAGAGAAAATAAAGTGGATTGGGCAGGGCATGCCGATATTATTGAAGGTCCAAACGGTCAGTGGTACGGAGTGTTCTTGGCCGTTCGACCAAATGAGGAGCAACGTGTAAATACTGGTCGCGAAACCTTTATTTTGCCGGTTGACTGGTCGGGAGAATTCCCTGTTTTTGTTAACGGACTTGTTCCAATGGAACCAAAAATTGATATGCCTAAAGGTGTAGAGAATAAAACCGGTCAGGATGGCTTTTTCCCAAATGGTAACTTCACTTATGAAGAAGATTTTTCGTCGGATGATTTGGATAAACGCTGGATTGGTTTGCGCGGACCACGTGAAGCTTTCATCGAAAAAGCAAAGGGTGGCGTTCGGATAAATCCATTTGAAACGAATGTAAAAGAAGTAAAACCAACTTCAACTTTATTCTATCGTCAAATGCACAACAGCTTTTCATATGCTGCTACTGTGGATTACAAGCCTGAATCAGAGAAAGATCTGGCAGGAATTGTGGCCTTGCAAAGCGAAAATGCAAACTATGTGTTTGGTGTTACCAAAAAAGGCGATGATTATGTATTGGTTTTGCAACGCAATTTTAAGAGACGTTTCCGTGGCGAAATGGACTCAAAAGTAATTGCAAGCAAAAAAATCGACCTCAGCAAGCCGGTACGTTTACAGGTTTCGGCAAAAGGTGATAAGTATGAGTTTTCGTATGCTGTTGAGGGTGCCGATTTAGTACGCCTGGGAGAAACTGTTTCAGGCGATATTCTTTCTACAGATGTAGCAGGTGGCTTTACAGGTTGTTTACTCGGACTGTATGCAACTTCAGCCAACGATGCAATTCCTGAATAGGACCATAAATTTGAATTACTATATATTTCCGGTGTTGGGCCAAAGTTATTCTTTGGCTCATCGCCGGAATAGGTTTTTTTAGAAAGGCAGACTAATACTTAACTAAACAAGATGCGGACCAATAAAATTTTATTAACCGGGCTATTCCTGTTGTTTGCTGTGGCGGCTTTTGCTCAACAAATGAGTGTTGTGTCGCCCAATCAGAAACTAAAAGTTGAGCTTTCACAGTCAGAAAATAGCGAGTTTTCATCGTGGTTTTTAAAAGTTGATTACCGGTCTGATGAAGATTTTACTCCTGTAATCCCAAAAATCGATTTGGGTTTACTACGCAACGATCAGGATTTTTCAAAGGCCTTGAGCCTTACAAAGGTTGAACCAATCCAATTGATCAAAGAAGAATATACCGCCATACACGGAAAACGTTTGCAACGAAAAAATACCGCCAACGAAATTACCTTCTGTTTTGAAAATGAAAACAAATCGAAACTGAATTTAATTGTTCGGGCCTGGAACGATGGAGTTACTTTTCGTTACGAGTTTCCTGAAAAAGAAGGTGATTTTGTGATTCAGGACGAGTTAACCGCCTATACCATTCCCAATAAAACAAACCGCTGGCTGGAAGAATTCGATCTCTCAAATGAACGGCTTTACGCCAACAGCGACAGTGCTTCCGTTCAGAAAAACTGGTCGTATCCGGCACTTTTCGAAATGCCGGCAACAGATTGCTGGTACCTGATTCATGAAGCAGGTTTAGATAGAAACTACTGTGCAACAAAACTGAGCAACTACAGTGTTGCCGATCAATATAAAGTTACGCTTCCGCATCCCGGAGAAGGCGAGGGCGAAGCGTTGCCGCAGATTACACTGCCCTGGAGATCGCCCTGGCGCGTTATTGTGGTGGGCAGTTTGGCCGATGTTGTGGAATCAACTTTGGTCGATGATGCTTCAACACCATCAGTTCTTGAAAATACCGAATGGGTAGTACCCGGTGTGGCATCGTGGAATTACTGGTCGCATAACCACGGAACAAAAGATTTTAAAACTGTTTGCGAATTTGCAGATTTGGCTGCCGAAATGAACTGGCCGTACACTTTACTCGATTGGGAATGGGACCAAATGGAAAACGGCGGTAACCTGGAAGATGCAATCGATTATATCCATTCATTGGGCCTTAAGCCACTGATGTGGTACAATTCGAGCATGTTTAAGTGGATTACTTCAACTCCTGTCGACCGGATGAAAACGCATGAAAACCGCGTGGAAGAATTTACCAAACTGAATAACCTGGGCGTTTACGGGGTGAAAATTGATTTCTTTTTAAGCGAGAAACAATACATGATCGACTACTACCTCGATATTTTAGAGGATGCTGCGCAGTTTAATATCATGGTTTATTTTCATGGTTGTTTGGTGCCGCGTGGTTGGCAGCGTACTTACCCGCACCTGATGACTTACGAGGGAGTTCGTGGTGCCGAATGGTACAACAACGGCCCGGAACTTACTGCTGCGGCACCTGAACACAATAATGTATTACCGTACACAAGAAATGTTGTCGGGTCGATGGATTATACACCTGTAACATTTACCAACTCACAATATCCGCATATTACATCTTATGCACATGAGCTGGCACTAAGTGTTGTCTTCGAATCGGGCATCCAGCATTTTGCCGATCGCCCCGAAGGGTTTCGGAATTTGCCCGATGCGGCACGTACATTTTTAAAAGAAGTTCCGGTGGTGTGGGACGAAACAAAATTGCTGGATGGTTATCCCGGCAGGTTTACCGTAATCGCACGCAAAAAAGCCGGTAACTGGTACGTTGGCGGCATTAATTCAGAAGGAAGAAGAGAAAGACAGCAATCACTTGATTTTGGCTTTCTGCCCGACGGGAAAAAATACCGATTAACATTAATTGCGGATGGAGAGCATGATACCGTTTTTTCTACGCAATACATGGTGGTTGATAACAGTAGTTCGATACATGTGAAAATGCTTCGCAGAGGAGGATTTGCTGCTGTACTTAAACCGCTAGAATAACAAACGAAAGAAGATGATAAGACATTTCCTAAATAGAACGATCGTGGTTGGTGCCATTTTGTTGGGAGCCTTCTCGGCATGGGCACAACAATACCCGTATCAAAATCCCGAATTAAGTTCGGAAGAACGTGCAAAAGATTTGGTTTCGCGATTAACGCTCGAAGAAAAAGCAATATTGATGTGCGACCAGTCGGATGCCATTCCGAGACTCGGGATCAAAAAATTTAACTGGTGGAGCGAAGCTTTGCATGGCTATGCCAACAACGATAATGTAACCGTTTTTCCGGAACCCATTGGAATGGCGGCTTCGTTTAACGACGAATTGCTGCTTGAAATTTATGATGCGGTTTCGGATGAAGGACGGGCCAAATACAACGAATGGATCAATGCCGGAAACGAAAACAAACGTTTTCTGAGCCTTTCGGTGTGGACACCAAACGTAAACATTTTTCGCGATCCGCGCTGGGGGCGTGGTCAGGAAACTTATGGCGAAGATCCATACCTGACTTCCAGAATGGGCGTTTCAGTAGTAAAAGGTTTGCAGGGGCCGTCCGATGCCAAATACCGCAAACTACTGGCTTGTGCAAAACACTTTGCCGTGCACTCAGGGCCGGAATGGAGCCGTCACGAGCTCAACCTGAACGACATTAGTCCGCGCGAATTGTACGAAACATATTTACCCGCATTTAAAGCTTTGGTGCAGGATGCCGATGTGCGCCAGGTAATGTGTGCTTATCAGCGCCTCGACGATGAACCTTGTTGCGGAAACACCCGCCTTTTGCAGCGCATATTGCGCGACGAGTGGGGCTATCAGTACATGGTGGTTTCAGATTGTGGTGCGGTTACCGATTTTTTTACAACCCACAATGTTTCGTCCGATGCGGTGCATGCAGCCTCGAAAGCGGTTTTGGCCGGTACCGATGTGGAATGTGTTTGGGAAAATTATCCGTTTATGAATCTTCCTGAGGCCGTTGATCGCGACCTGATAAAAGAAGAAATTATTGATAAAAGCGTGGTGCGTTTGTTAACCGGGCGTTTTGATCTGGGCGATTTCGACGACGATGCCATTGTTCCCTACGCTCAAATTCCTCCATCAGTTTTAAACAACGAAAAACATCGCCAACTGGCACTCGACATGGCCCGGCAAACCCTGACTCTTCTTCAGAATAAAAATGAGGTGTTGCCTTTATCAAAGAAGACAAAAAAGATTGCTGTGATTGGCCCCAATGCCAACGACGAACCTATGTTGTGGGGAAATTACAACGGAACACCGGTTCGGACCATTTCTATTCTGGAAGGCATAAAAACCAAACTTCCGGAGCAAAAAATACTATACGATAAAGCTTGTGATTTGGTAGAAGATAAAGTAACCGAAAGTTATTTTAACCAGTGCAGTTTTGAAGGGAAACCGGGAATTAAAGCAAGGTATTGGAACAATCCCGACCGTGAAGGCGAGGTTGTAACAACTGACCAAATTGTAAATCCGATTAAAAAGACCACAGCCGGACAGCACGAATTTGCTTCGGGAGTTAAACTGGAAGGTTTTTCTGCCATCTACGAAACAGAATTTACCGCCAAATCAAGCGAAGAAATTGTTTTTAAAGGCGGTGCTACCGGACATTACGAATTGTTGGTAAACGGCGAAACAATTATTCAATACGATAATTGGAGAACACTCCCTTCGCGAATTCCATATCAGTTGGAGGCCGGTAAAAAATACAAAATCGAAATTCGCTATGCGCAGTTGAATAACTGGCAGGCAAATATTGAATTTAACTTAGGAAAAGAAGTGGATGTGGATTATACCGAACTCATAAAAAAACTAAAGGATGTTGAAACCGTGGTATTTGTTGGTGGTCTTTCCGGAAACCTGGAAGGGGAGGAAATGCCGGTTTCGTACCCCGGTTTTAAAGGAGGCGACCGTACCAATATCGATTTACCCGCTGTTCAGCGAAACTGTTTGAAAGCTTTAAAAGACGCAGGCAAAAAAGTAGTTTTTGTAAACTGTTCGGGCTCTGCAATCGCTTTAACGCCGGAAACTGAAACCTGCGATGCCATTTTACAGGCCTGGTATGCCGGCGAATCGGGTGGGCAGGCCATCGCCGATGTGCTTTTTGGCGACTACAATCCTTCAGGAAAACTACCGGTTACTTTTTATAAAAGTTCCGATCAACTGAACGATTTTGAGGACTATTCGATGAAGGGGCGCACTTACCGCTACATGGAAGATGCCTTGTTTCCTTTTGGTCATGGCCTGAGTTATACCAATTTCGAAATTGGTGAAGCCACACTTAGCAAATCAACTTTTAATAAAAATGAAGCGATACAGCTAACTGTCCCGGTTGCAAATACAGGTTCGTACGACGGAACCGAAATCGTTCAGGTGTATGTGCGTAAAGTCGATGATATTGAAGGACCTCTGAAAACCTTGAAAGGCTTTAAACGCCTTGAAGTGGCAAAAGGAAAATCGAAGGATGCAGTGATTGATTTACCACCGTCGTCTTTCGAATTTTACGATTGGGCACAACGCAAAATGACTGTGACTCCGGGGCAGTATGAAGTACTGTACGGAAATAGTTCAGATGCAAACGATTTAAAGAAACAGACAGTCACTATTCAGTAATCCTGTTTACGCATTTTGCTTCATCAAAAATGATGTGGCAGTGGATAGAGGTGGAGTATACCCGAAGTTGGGGATTTCCATTAACAATAGACGATAGAAGTAGATGAAATACAATAGAAATTATACAAAGAACATTCAGCGACGAATTATATACCTTGTTTTCCTGTTCGCTGCAATGCTTATTTTAGGGAAAGAAGCTAAGGCTCAGTCGTATGCAGCCTGGTATCGGGATGCGCAAGAAAGAATTGATACACTTCGGAAAGGCGATTTTGGTATTAAAATAATTGATAAAGACGGCAACCCGTTTACAGGTGACGTTTCGGTGCGCATGAAAAAACACGAATTTCCCTTTGGGATGGCTTTCGATTTTTATGAAGGAGAAGCAAGCATGGGAAATTCATACAGCACCACGGCTGCTGTTCAGGCCGTTAGCGATGCTAAAATATACCAATCCGAACGGTGGAGTGATTACCTGGCTTACGCCATTCCGGCAGAAAGCGGTAAAAACTATAAGCTTACCTTAAAATTTGCTGAGATTTATTTTGGCTCAGGCAATTCGCGGGTATTTAATGTAAAGGTTGAAAATCAATTATTTCTCCAGAATTACGATGTTTATACCGAGGCCGGAGGAAAAAATATAGCTGTTGATACGGCTCTTACCATTTTGGCCACCGATAACCAAATAAATATTGAATTAACATCCGTTACCGATAATGTTGCAATTAAAGGAATTCAACTGGAGGAAATTGGAGGGACACAGGTAACACGAATCAATTGCGGGGGCCCGGAATTAACCACGGGCGATGGGAATTCCTATCAAAGCGAGCAGGGATTTTTCGATCCTGATGTAAATACAGTTGCCTCAGGTGAACAGTGGATGAAGGCAACCATGTACAAGTATTTTAATTACGGAGTTACGGGTAATTCGTTTAAATGGAGTGGTGTTCAGCCCAATCATACAACCCCGAATTATTCCAATTTCGAGAATGCTCTCCGCTGGACCCAAAAAGTAGGCTGGAAGCTTAGAGGCCACAATTTACTTTGGGGAGGCGATGATGCACATTCCACCCCCGACTGGGTTCGGAACCTGCCAACGACAGAGGCCTTTGTTGATACCTGTAAAATGAGAATTATTCGCGATGTTTCGCGTTATAAGGGACTGATATCAGAATACGATGTAGTGAATGAACCTTTATCCGGTCATGCCGACTGGATGCGCAATACACATGGCGATTCCATTATCTGGAATAGTTTTAAATGGGCACGTTCTGCCGACCCAGATGCCGATTTGTATGTAAACGACTACAATGTTGAATACAATTGGGGACAAGCCGCAGAATACCGCGATTTAATCCTTGAAATTATTGAAAACGGAGGACCAATTACCGGAGTAGGTATGCAGGCGCACTTTTGGGACTGTTGCCGGCCAAACGTTGATGAACTGATTAAAAATATCAATATTATTGCAGAGGCCGGGTTACCAATCAGGTTAACTGAGTACGACTTTGGTGGTAATCTCACCGAAGAAGAACAGGCCGAAGATCTTATTAAAGTATTGACAATTGCTTTTTCGCACCCATCGGTAAACGGAATGATAAGCTGGGTTTTAAGGGATTCGGACAATGAAGATGGCTGGCGTCCGAAATCAGGCTATTTCAACTTTGATTATACGCCAAAATTAGCTGCCGACACCTTGTTGTATTATACCAAAAAGTTGTGGGCTACCAATTTCGATTCGCAAATTAGTAGCACCAGTCCCCTGGATTTTAACGCCTACTATGGCGATTACGAAATTGAAGTGGCTTTTGGCGATAGCGTGAAAGTTTTTACGATACCATGCCTCAAAGAGAATGAAGATTCGGTTTTTACGCTGTATGAAAGCAATGCAAAACTAAAAGGGCCTCAGCTTTTAAACGCCACATTCGAAGCCGATAATGTGGTAAAACTCGAATTTGATAAACCCATCGATAACAGCTCCCTGGTTCGAAGCCAGTTTAAATTCTTTTCAACTGATGGAATCGGGCTCGACGCTGTAGAGGCTGACCAGTATAACGATAAGGCTATTCTTCTGCAGCTCGACAGGAATGTTAACACAGATGACTACAACACAGTAGCTTACTTTCCGGGAAGCTTGAAAGCCACCGATGGAAGTTCTGCCGAAGCATTTGGGCCTAAGAAAATTGGTACCCCGGATACCCAGGTTGGAATTGAGCTTGGAAAAGACTTTGATAATGAACTCAGAGTATTCCCGAACCCGGCAACAACAGTTTTAAATATCGAATATTCTGAAGCTCCTTACAAAGTTTCGGTTTACAACAGTATTGGGGTGCTGGTACATTCGCTGGAAAGTTCTGAGCCGCTGATAAATATTAATATAGACAGCTATACAAAAGGATTATACCTGGTTCGGATTACCGACAACGATAATAACGTGTTAACCCGCAAAGTGATAGTTAATTAAGTTTTTAACCGTTTTATAATTCAATTAAAATGAAAACAAAGTTTAGCCTGGTTTTATTCATCGGAATGTTTCTTGCAACGATGGGCTACGCGCAAAACCCTATAATTCAAACTTATTACACGGCCGACCCGGCACCAATGGTGTACGATGGTACGGTATATCTTTATACGAGTCACGACGAGGATTCAACAGTAAATAACTTTTTTACCATGTACGACTGGCGTTGTTATTCGTCAACCGATATGGTGAACTGGACCGATCACGGTGCAGTGGCTTCGCTGAAAAGTTTTGCATGGCTCGATAAAACAAATGGCGCATGGGCACCACAGTGCATCGAGCGAAACGGAAAGTTTTACCTCTATGTTCCCATACACGGAGAAGGTATTTCGGTATTGGTTGCCGATTCTCCAACTGGTCCGTTTACCGACCCGCTCGGAAAACGTTTGATCGAAACGGATCACATTTGGCAGGACATTGATCCTACCGTGTATGTCGACGATGATGGCCAGTCGTATCTGTACTGGGGAAACCCAAAGTTGTGGTACGTGAAGTTAAACGAAGATATGATTTCATACGACCAGAGTATCGGGCAAAATGGAGTTGTTTCAACCGAAATGACTACTGAAGCTTTTGGCTCGCACAAAGGTCGCGATGGTAAACCCGGTCCTTCTTATACCGAAGGCCCCTGGTTTTACAAACGCAACAATTTGTACTACATGGTTTATGCCGCTGCCGGTATTCCCGAGTACATTGCCTATTCCACTTCAACATCGCCCGAAGGGCCATGGACCTACAAAGGATTTGTTATGGAAAGAGCGCCACACCTGGCTTTTACAAACCATTCAGGGATTATCGATTTTAAAGGAAACTCCTATTTTTTCTATCACAGTCAGGAGTTGTCAGGTGGAGAAGGATTTAAACGATCAACAAGTGTGGAACAGTTTGAATACAATCCCGACGGGACCATTCCTGTAATTGAACCTACAAAGGAAGGCGTAACCACAAGTGTTGAAAACCTGAATCCGTTTAAACGGGTTGAAGCCGAAACCATTGCCTGGTCGGAAGGACTGAAAACAAAATCGGATGAAACAGTTGGTGTTTATGTAAGCAGTATCGATAACAACGATTTTATAAAAATACGAAGTGTTGATTTTGGCAAAGGAGCCAAAAAGTTTGAAGCCGGTGTTGCTTCAGCACAATCAGGAAGTATTGAAATCCGCATCGATGAAAAAGACGGTGAGTTATTAGGCGTTCTTTCGGTTACCGGAACCGGAGGAGAACAAAACTGGAAAACGCTTTCAACCAAAATGAAGGAGGCCAAAGGTGTTCACGATGTTTACCTGGTTTTCAAAGGAGAAGACAAGGACTTATTCAATTTCGACTGGTGGCAATTTAAATAAGAGACCTGGCAAATATAAAACGAAGTAAAAACAGACAGAGGAGATATAGATGAAGAAGATTTTAGTGTGGTGCGTGGTGTTGATGATTTTTATGCCAATTACTCATTTGTTGGCATGGGAGGGAATGCCTATGCCAAAACTTCATGTAGAAGGACGTTATTTAAAAGATTCTACCGGGCACGTTGTAAATCTGCATGGATTTGCACAAACCTATTCGCCCTGGTTTAACGAGCGAAATACCCAATGGAATAACTACGATGTTCAAGCGTGTTTGAATTACAATCAACAGATTATCGATGATATTTTAACAGCCGGTTGGGAAATGAACTTTGTGCGTTTGCACATGGACCCATACTGGAGTAATACGCCCGGCTGTTCAGGCCGTTACGAAGGTGAAGAATGTTTTAGCGAAACGCGTTTTGTAAAATACCTCGATGAGGTTTTTGTGCCTATGGCCGAATATGCTGTTACAAAAGGTTTGTATGTGGTGATGCGTCCTCCGGGAGTATGCCCCGATAGCATTGAAGTTGGTGGCGTTTACCAGGAATACCTGCTTAAAGTGTGGGATATTGTAGCGCAACATCCGAAATTGAAAGATAATCCGAACATCATGTTCGAGTTGGCCAACGAGCCTATTAAAATACTTGGACCTGACGGAACATACGGATCAGGAACGCAGGGGCATTTCGATAATCTGAAAACCTATTTTCAGGCCATTGTTGATACCATTAGAGCCAGCACGGATAACATACTTTGGATACCGGGTCTGGGATGGCAGTCGCAATATTCGGGTTATGCCATTAACCCCATCGAAGGAGAAAATATTGGTTATGCCGTTCATGTTTATCCGGGCTGGTTTAACAGCGGAAACGGATACGAGCCTTTCCAAAGAGGATGGAACGAACAGGTTCAGCCGGTGGCCGATTTTGCTCCGATTATGGTAACCGAAATGGACTGGGCACCGGAGAAATACGAGTCCTCGTGGGGTAAAGATATTACCGGTACTGCGGGCGGCGAAGGTTTTGGTGCCAACTTTAAAAAAATTACCGATGAATGTGGCAATGTAAGCTGGTTGCTTTTTACCAGCCCTGATCTGCTGGACGATTTTACAGGAATTGCCCCGGCAGCCGGAGAAGAGTTTACTTTTTTGAATGATCCTGAAGCTTGTCCATGGCCAATTTATCAATGGTTTAAGGACTACAGACAGGAGTACGATTTTGAAGGGGCATCAGAAGACTATTTAACGCTCACTGATCTGATTGTTGAGAATGGCGAGGCCTTATCGGTGATGACAAGCAGTTCAACAAGTTTAACAGTAAACGCTGTTTTTGCCGACGGACACACGGAGAACATCAGCTCTCTGGCAGAATACACAATTGACAAGCCCGAAATTATACAGGTGTTAAGGGGACGAATTCATGCACTTAAGGACGGTGAAGCAAATATCGTAATTTCTTACACCGGGCCGGGCGGAAACAAAATGCAGGCAACTGTACAGGTTAATGCCAGCACATTTCCGTTAAGCAACGAAGTGTTTAATCCTGATATTTGGGAAGACGGATCCTTTGATGAAACAAGCGGTACACTCATTACCGGCCAATATGGTTTTGGAGGCTGGTACTACAGTAACGGTGTCGATCTTTCAAACTATAAATACCTGGTAGTGAAACTGGGAAATACAAATGCCTGTGGGTTTTCATTCCGTTTATACGACGAAAACAGTTACTGGACAACACCAGGAATTTATGATGTTGGCAACGAAGACCAGGTGGTGGTTTCGCTCGATAATATGTACAAAGACGGAACAACAACCCAAATGGATCCCTCACATATTTATTATGTTGGTTTCTGGTCAACCGGTGGTTGTCCGCTAATCATCAATGATATATACCTCACTAACGACGAAAATTACGCAAAGCCTACCGGAATATATGATCTTTTTCCTGTCGATTCTGAACCCGAATTTGTTGATGTTTACACCATTACCGGTGCAAGAATACGCTCACAGGTGAAAAGGTCCCAGGCAACAAAAGGGCTAAAAGATGGGATATACATAGTTGGTAGAAAGAAAGTTGTTGTGGTTGGAGAATACTAAGAGTAGGATTAGAAAGCATGGCCGAAGTAGAAAAAAATAAAGGAAAAGCCAAATACCCCGGTTGGAAAAGCATCATTTGCTTAATTATTTTATTGGTGGCAGGTACTTCGATGCAGTATCAGGTGTGCGCGCAAAAAGCAGGTGTTAAAATCGATAGTGAAATTACACATCAGAAAATTACAGGATTTGGAGGTTTTGTTTGCAGTGGAACTTTTCAGTATAACCACATGTCGCATGACGAAATCCGAAAACTGTGGGGTGCAAACAGCGAAGCCGGTTACAATATTATGCGCTTGTACATTCCCGACGAAAATCAGTGGAGCTCAACGCTCGAAACGGCTCAGTTTGCACAGTCGTTGGGAATTATAATCTTCGCCAGCCCCTGGTCGATGCCAGCAAGCTGGAAAACAAACAACCACATTGCTGCAAAATATGTAGATAACGATGGCGTAGAACACCTCGGCTACCTGAAAGAGGAATATTACGATGATTACGCACTGTATCTCAACAGGTATGTAACTTACCTTCGCGAGAACGGAGTTGAACTGGATGCCATTTCCATTCAGAACGAACCTGATATGCAGTCAACTTACCACGGTTGTTTATGGACTCCGGAACAGTTGACCACTTTTTTGAAAGAATACAGGCATTTGATAGATTGTAAAGTGATGGCTCCGGACGCAGTCGGTATTACAAACAACTACGCTGAGGCTTTTGCCGCCGATGACATGGATGATAAATTCGATATTTTTGCAGGGCATCAGTACAGTTACATTCAGGATGGATTGGAGTTGATTCGTGCCAAAGGTAAGGAAGTTTGGATGACCGAATACCTGATTAACTGGAATGCGGACGAACCTACAGAAAGAAACGTAAACTGGCAAAAGGATGCCTTTAATTTCGCCGGAAAACTGAACGAGGCCATGCTTTTAAATGTTAATGCCTGGGTGCATTACGCTTCAAAACGTTGGTACGGACTTATGGGCGATGGTACCTGGGGGACGCCAAACGGCGAACTAACAAAACGCGGCTACATTCTTTCGCATTATGCAAAATACACCACCGGAACAACCCGGATTGAAGCTGCCTGGAACGACGATTCAAGTACTTTGCAAGGTTCGGCTTACCTTTCAACGGGCGGAGACAGTATTATTCTGAATGTTATCAATCCTTCGGAAAACGATTACCAGCTAACTGTTGATTTACCGTTTTATACCAACTCCGGTAACAGTTTTGTTACAACAGAACAATTGAGCATGTCTGCTTCAACAGTAAACATTACCGGCGAAACTTTCAGACCAGAAGTAAGTGTAAATGCATCAAGCGTTTCAACATACATTTTTGTAGAAAGTGCCGAACGTACCGCCTCGCAAATGACTGGCGAAGCCATTTATTACAATAAAATTGAAGACCAGACAGTAACTCAAACCGCGTTTGGAACCTCCTATAACTTAAGCGGGAAAACCGTTACTTTCGATCACAGCAACAGCTTAATCAGTAATAATACATCGACTGCAAACGGTTATCTTGAGTTAAACGATCGATACAACCAATTGATCTTTCATGTAAAATCTTTTTCTTCAGCCAATCAGAATAATTCCGACAACACCACTTTACACTATGTAAATGCAGATGGAGTTGTAAAATCACACAACTACGGAAGAATAGATTTTCCGACAGGAACTGAGTTCGATATCACTTTTGACATTTCACGAAACGTGCTAACCGAAGGATGTATCGGCTTGCTTGGAATCAGCAACTCAAATTACAGCTCGGTGCTTACCATGAATTTTGGCGATGTTTACCTAAAACTGGGTAATGAAAAAATGTATAAATTTTCGGGTATTTACAGCCCCGATGACAGCTACCTGATTGATGGTTTGGAAGATGAAAAAGCAACATCAGTTGATTTTACAGAAACAACCGGCATCAGTTCAAACCTGGATTGGAATGCGGAAGCCGCCAATACCAACTGCATTTTTTATGTAGCCGAAGGTGTGAACAATACCAACACAAATGTCGTGGTTGATACGGTTTGCAGCCAGTTGGCATTGGATGCTACGGGTGGTGATTTTTATGCGCCGCATAATTTTAAAGCTGAGTTGGCAACTTTCACTTGCACTGTTAATGGTTACCGCACCTTGGTTTTGCCCTTCGAAGCAACAATACCCGAAGGCGTAAAAGTTTATACCATGGAACCCAGCTCATCGGAGATATTTTGTACCCGCCTTGATGTAACCAATATAGCGCCAAACCAGCCTGTTTTAATCAGTGGGAACGGAACTTTTTCCTTCGAAGGTTCGGGTAAAGTTTCTACACCTCATGCAATAAGCGAAAACAAAATGAACGGTGTTTACATTGGTATTCAATCGCCGCCAAACAGCTATTACCTGAAAAGCGAAGGTGGTGTAACCGCATTTGACAAGGCTGCTACCGGAAATACGCAGAAGGTTGATCCTTTCTCGGCTTACCTCACCGAAGAGAATTCGTATTCGGCGGCATCGCTTCCCTTAACGTTCGACAATGCTACCGGAGTAGATGCACTGGTTGGGACAAATACTGTGATTAAACTTTATCCAAATCCGGCAAACAATCAGTTGTTTTTGCAGCTGGCATCAACCAAAAGCGAAGATGTAATTATTTCGGTACTGGATCTTTCAGGAAGAACAATAAAAAATACGATAAAACATTTCGATGGGCATTCTGCAATTAATATTAAAATATCCGATTTGCCTGATGGCTTTTATGTGCTACAGGTAAAAAATAGAGATGGGGTGACTGCTTCGAAATTTTTTGTCAGGAATGAATAATTAAATTAAAACAGTAGCCTATGAACTTTAACCTTCAGAAAAAATGTTTAGGAACGGTAGCCCTTGTGTTGCTGCTTATCTGCTCGGTACATGGTTTTGCTCAGAACAGTAATTCTGAAAACAGTGAAAGCATTTATCGTGATTTTAAAACCGAACTGATGTGGAAGGCTAATGTAAAAATTGGTACGATGATAAATGTTGGCGAGAGTAAACGCGGAACTCGTCGCGTAATTCCTATCACCGGCGGCACATTTAGCGGACCAAAAATAAAGGGCGAAGTTTTGCCCGGCGGGGAAGACTGGCAATTGGTTCGCCCTGATGGCGATACCGAACTGTATGCCCGTTATTTAATGAAAACTGATGACGGCACGGTATTTCAGGTTCTAAACAAAGCATTAATGCATGCCCCTGCACAAGGAGAAGAAGGTGGCTTTTATGTAAAATCGGTGATCGACATTGAAGCGCCAATAGAAAGTTCATACGATTATTTAAACCACGCTATATTTTTAGGAACACTCGAAATGCCTCAGTTAAAACCCAACGAAGAGCCTTATGTGATTATTGGGGTTTACAAGGTTTTGTAAGAAGAGCTGAGAAAGCACAGAAGCAAATTAAAATAAAAATAAGTACAGATGAAACGAACATGATTTTATTAATCATTAAATCACAAAGGAGTAAGATTAAAAAAATTATGTGAGAGCGAAGCGGTTCCATGAGTTTTAAATTTTTAATTAACTCATTAACCGGTAATTATAAAATTTTAAACGAATGAAAAATAGAATAAAAATAGCAGCAATAATAGGGGGGCTGGTAATGACCTTCTCTTCAATTGCACAAAAACCAATTATTCAAACCAAATACACAGCCGATCCGGCGCCGATGGTTTACAACGACACGGTATTTCTTTATACCAGTCACGATGAAGATGATGCAATGGGATTTAAAATGCATGATTGGTTGCTTTATACTTCAGTTGATATGGTAAACTGGACTGAACACGGCGCAGTGGCATCATTAAAAAATTTCGATTGGGTACCCTACGACAATGGTGCATGGGCAGTGCAATGTATTGAACGTAATGGCAAATTTTACCTGTACTGCCCGATGCCCGGAGGAGTTGGTATTGGAGTATTGGTAGCCGATAGTCCGTATGGTCCTTTCAAAGATCCAATTGGAAAACCTCTTATTCATCAGGGAAATCACGACATAGACCCAACTATATTGATCGATGATGACGGGCAGGCTTATATGTACTGGGGAAATCCAAAAGTATATTACGTGAAGCTGAACGAAGACATGATTTCCTATTCAGGACAAATAATTGAGGAAGCAACAACACCAAAAAATTATCAGGAAGGACCATGGGTTTGGAAACGTGATAATCATTATTATCTGGCTTACGCTTCCACTTGTTGTCCTGAAGGAATTGGGTATGCCATGAGCGATAGCCCAACCGGGCCCTGGGAATATAAAGGTATGATTGTAGATGCATCGGAAAAGAGCAGGGGAAATCACCCGGGTATCATTGAATTTAAGGGCAAATCGTATTGTTTTGGGCATAGTTATGACCTGCTGAAAAGAACCACACCAAAATTTTATGAACGCCGCTCGGTTGACATGGATCTAATGGAATACAACGCGGATGGGACCATCAAAAACCGGCATTACTGGTCGGTAGAAGGACCTGAACAAGTGCAGACCTTAAATCCATTCAATCGTGTTGAAGCAGAAACAATGGCTTGGAGTGAAGGAGTGAAGACGCGCTTTGAAACAGAATGGGAAGGTGATTTCGATTGGGCCAGAGGGAAAAGAATTGATGATCATTTGTTTGTGACAGCCATTAATCATGGTGATTATATTAAAGTCAGTGGCGTCGATTTTTCTGATGGAGCTGAATGGGTTGAAGTAAGTGTTTCCCCGGTTTATGGAGGCATAATTGAAATACGCGCAGATAAAATTGACGGGCCAATCATTGCAACAGTTGACATAAATACTGCACGCGAGGAAGGCATTTGGAAGTTATTTACTGCACCGGTTAACAAAAACATCAAAGGAGTTCATGATATGTACTTTGTATTCAAGGGAGAAAAAGACTTGTTTTATTTTGATTGGTGGAAATTGAACGCAAAATAACATCAGATTAGAAATGTACATCGCGATTGGCAATGACATAAGTAGTTATAAACAACATAAAAAAGAAAGTAAATCGCGGGGATTTTCAGATATAGACTGAATGAATTAACTGACAAGCAGAATTAGTAATGGTTCTGAAAAAATGAAGAAAAATTACAATTAGACTATTAAAACGTACGAACATGAATAAACTGATTTACCTGATTCTGATGGCTTCTTTTGTACTTGGTACAAGCAAGTATTCAAAAGGCCAGTCCAAATTATATCCCAACGAATTTCCTTTAGTTGATGTTCAACTGCTGGATGGCCCGTTTAAACACGCGCGCGACCTGAATATAGAGGTTTTGTTGCAATACGATGTCGATCGTTTTCTGGCACCATACCGTAAGGAAGCCGGCTTGGAACCTCGCAAACCAACCTATCCGAACTGGGACGGATTAGACGGTCATGTTGGCGGTCATTACCTATCGGCTATGGCAATGAACTATGCCGCAACAGGTAATAAAGAGTGCAAGCGCCGGATGGATTATATGCTAAAAGAGTTAAAAGAATGCCAGGAAGCCAATGCGGTAAATAACCCCGAATGGGGAATTGGTTATGTAGGCGGTTTCCCGAATAGTGCTAAACTTTGGTCAACGTTCAAAAAAGGCGATTTTGGAGTGTATTTTGGTTCGTGGGCGCCTTTTTACAACCTGCATAAAATGTTTGCCGGTTTGCGCGATGCATGGCTTTACGGCGAAAGTGAAGAGGCCAAAGAATTGTTTCTGAAGTTCTGCGACTGGGGAATTAATCTTACTGCAAATTTATCTGACGAGCAGATGGAGAAAATGCTCGGTATGGAACATGGTGGCATGAACGAAGTTTACGCCGATGCCTACCAGATTACCGGCGATGAAAAATACCTGAATGCAGCAAAACGCTATTCACATAATGAATTTTTGGAGCCTTTATCAAAAGATATCGATAATCTTGATAATCACCATGCAAATACACAGATCCCAAAATTTATTGGTTTCGGGCGTATAGCCGAGCTAAATGATAGTGAACAATACCTTGAGGCGGCACGGTTTTCATGGGAAACCATTACTCAAAACCGGTCGCTGGCATTTGGCGGAAACAGCCGCCGCGAGCACTTTCCAAGCGAAACTTCGTGTATCGATTTTGTACATGTAAACGACGGACCCGAGTCCTGTAACTCGTATAACATGCTCAAACTTACTGAAGATTTATTCCGTGTTTATCCCGAGGCCCAATATGCTGATTATTACGAACGTACTATGTTCAACCATATTCTTTCCACACAACACCCCGGGCACGGCGGTTATGTGTATTTTACTCCGGCACGGCCACGTCATTACCGGGTGTATTCGGCACCAAACGAGGCCATGTGGTGTTGCGTAGGAACCGGTATGGAAAACCACGGGCAGTACAACCGTTTTATTTTCACGCATGCTGATAACGAGTTGTACCTGAATTTGTTTGTGGCTTCAGAACTCAACTGGAAAGAAAAAGGCATTCAACTAAAACAGGAAACAACATTTCCGTTCGCAGAACAAACAAAACTTACCATAACAAAAGGTACTTCTAAGTTCAATTTAAAAGTAAGGTACCCGGCTTGGGTAAAAGAAGGAGCACTAAAAATTAAAGTAAATGGCAAAGCGCTTGAATATACTGCTCAACCTTCGTCTTACATCAATATCAAGCGGACTTGGAAAAAAGGCGATGAAGTAGTAATTGAATTGCCTATGCAAAGTACCATCGAGCATTTACCAAATGTGCCTGAATACATCGCGTTTATGCACGGTCCAATTTTGTTGGGAGCAAAAACCGGAACCGAGGATTTAAGGGGATTGATTGCAGACGATGGCCGCTGGGGACAATATTCAGGTGGCGAATATTTGCCGGTTGATAAAGCGCCGATCCTGGTGGAAGACGATATGGAAAACCTGGGCGACAAACTGGAGCCGATTGATGGGAATCCGCTGCATTTTAAGCTGAATGTGAAGATGGTGAATCCGATGGATTTGACGCTTGAACCGTTCAGCCAGATTCACGATTCGAGGTACATGATGTATTGGCTGGCTTTAACCAACGATGGTTACCAGGCTTATGTGGACTCGCTTGCAGCCAACGAACAGGCAATGCTGGCAATCGAAAAAAGAACCGTTGATTATGTAGCCACCGGCGAACAACAGCCAGAAACAGACCATGACATGCAACAGGAAAGATCAAGGTCGGGAAATAACCAAAACCAATTCTACCGCGAGGCCGCCGGTGGTGGTTATTTTAGTTACGATTTTGCAACTAACTCCGAAACAAACCTAAGCTTGCTGGTGCGTTACTGGGGAGCAGAGTGGGGAGGCCGCAAATTCAATATTTATATCGACGATGAAAAGCTGGTAACGGAAGACAATACCAGGCGTTGGGAGATTTCAGCCTTTCAGGATATCGTGTATCCGATCCCCAATTCGATGGTTGTAGGCAAAAGCAATGTACGCATAAAGTTTGAAGCACTTCCCGGGAATACGGCCGGAGCAGTTTATGTAGTCAGGTTATTGCGTGCCGAAGAATAAGTTGAACGAATCTGAATAACAAATAAACGAGTACTATGGTACATTTAAACCGATTAATTATAGCTGCCACACTGTTGTTTATTACAGCGGTAACTTTAAATGCGCAGGTTCCCAAAGGTGGGAAAGAAATCAGCTCCAACCTTTTTGGCCTGTTTTTCGAAGACATTAATTATGCTGCCGATGGTGGTTTGTACGCCGAGTTGGTACAAAACCGTTCGTTCGAATACAATCCAACAGAGCAACGCGACTGGACACCGTATTCGTACTGGGAATACATTTCTCCCGGTTTTTCGTACGGCAGAATCAGCGTGGAAACCAAAGCTCCGGTTCATCCCAATAATCCGCACTACATGGTGTTGGAAGTCGAACATGTTGGCCACGAAGCTAAATTTTCTGGCATTTCTGGAGTGGGAATAAAGAATTCGGGTTTTGATGGCATAGTGGTTCGTGCAGGTGAACAGTATAACTTCTCGATGTTTGCACATCAACTTTCCGAAAATCCAATGGAATTATTGGTGAGCCTTGAAGATACTAAAGGAGAAGTACTTGCAAGCAAAACCATTCAAACGGATTCGGGCGACTGGAAAAAATATACAGCAGTATTAAACGCGGAAGCTTCTTGCGACAGTGCTTTTCTGGTAGTTCTGGCACGCTCGAACGGAGCGCTGGCTATGGATGTGATTTCGCTTTTTCCGGAAAAAACATTTAAAAACCGGGCAAACGGAATGCGTGCCGATTTGGCGCAGGTATTGGCCGATATGCAGCCAAAATTTATACGTTTCCCAGGTGGATGTCTGGTACACGGCGATGGCCTTGGAAATATGTACCGCTGGAAAAATTCAGTTGGCCCGCTGGAACAACGGGTTGAACAACGCAATATCTGGGGTTATCATCAATCGGCCGGATTAGGTTATTTCGAATATTTTCAGTTTTGCGAAGACCTTGGTGCCAAGCCTGTTCCTGTGGTTCCGGCTGCGGTAAGTTGCCAAAACTCTGGCGGAACCTGGCGCATTGGAGGCACGGGGCAAAAAGCTCTTCCTGAAGATGAGTTGGATGAATACATTCAGGAAGTACTCGACCTGATTGAGTGGGCCAACGGACCTGTAACTTCCGAATGGGGAGCTATACGTGCAGCTGCCGGGCATCCTGAGCCATTTAATCTGGAGTATGTTGGCATTGGAAACGAAGACAAAATGACACCTGAGTTTGAGGAGCGTTTTAATTTGATTTACAGAGCAGTAAAAGAAAAATATCCTGAAATTATCGTGATCGGTACAGTTGGACCTTTTCTTGAAGGAGAAGACTTTGAGAAAGGCTGGGAAATTGCCGATCAGCTCAAGCTGGAGATGGTGGATGAGCATTACTACACGCAGCCTGAATGGTTTCTGGGTAATCAGCAGCGTTACGATAGCTACAAACGAAATGCAACCAAAGTCTACCTGGGCGAATATGCATCGTGGGGCAATAAAATGTGGAATGCCATTGCCGAAGCTACCTACATGACTGCTCTCGAAAGAAACGGCGATGTGGTGGATATGGCTTCGTATGCGCCTTTGCTGGCCAAACGAAACTTTACACAGTGGACCACCGATATGATCTTTTTCGACAATACAAAAATTTGTCTCACTCCCAATTACCACGTTCAGAAAATGTTTATGAGCAACCAGGGCGACTTGTATTTTGATAAAGTGGTTGAAACAGCGCAGAACGATACTACGCTTGCTGCTTCGTGTGTGTACGACAGTCAATCAGGCGATATTATTCTGAAAATGGTGAATGCCGGCAACACCGCCAAAACGATGAAAGTTAACCTTTCCAGGTTCCGGAATATAACGAATGAAGCCAAACTTACTTTTCTGACAGCAAACCGTGAAGATGAAAATACCTTGGAAAATCCTGAAAATGTGCTTCCTGAATTATCGGATTTTACGGTTCATAAAAAGTTCGACTACGAAGCTCCGGCCATGTCGTTTTCGCTAATCCGAATAAAAACAAATTAAACTTTGTTAAATAAAACGAGTCTTGAATAATAGTAAGGTGAATTCTATCATAAGCCTTTAATAATAAACAACTTTAATAAGATGAAAACACGTTCTTTTTTACTGATAATCCTGATGCTGTTTATAGTATCAAATAGCCGTGCACAAGCGTTAAAAGCCAAAAACCCAATCATTCACGCCGATGTACCCGATGTTTCGATGATTCGCGTTGGCGATAATTATTACATGAGTAGCACTACCATGCACATGGCGCCGGGAGTGCCGATTATGAAATCTACGGATCTGGTAAACTGGGAGATGGTGAGTTATGCCTACGATAGGCTGGCAGACAATGATGCCATGAATCTTGATAAAGAAAAACGCGCCTATGGAAAAGGATCGTGGGCGAGCTGTATCCGTTACCATAACAACACATATTATGTCTCAACCTTTTCGAGTACAACCGGTAAAACATATGTTTTCTCAACAAACGACATTGAAAAAGGCGAATGGAAGAGACACGAATTTTCTCCGAGTTTGCACGACAATACCTTGTTTTTCGACGACGATGGCAAAATTTATATGATTTGGGGAGCCGGAAGATTAATGATTGCCGAACTGGAACCTGATTTTTCGGGTGTTAAGGAAGGAACCGAAAAAGTATTGATTGAAAATGCAAGTGCACCGGCTGGCGACAATATTATGCTGCCTGCCGAAGGTTCGCAACTTTTTAAAGCAAATGGAAAATACTACCTGTTTAACATTACCTGGCCGCGCGGTATCATGCGTTCGGTTGTTATTCACCGGGCCGATAATATAAATGGCCCGTGGGAAGGCCGCCTGGCCTTGCAGGATAAAGGTGTTGCGCAGGGCGGATTAATTGACACACCCGATGGAAAATGGTTTTCTTTTCTTTTCCGCGATTATGGTTCGGTAGGCCGCATTCCGTACTTAGTGCCTGTAAAATGGGAAGATGGATGGCCTGTTTTGGGGGTTGATGGAAAAGTTCCCGAAACGCTGGATTTACCGGCAAGCAAAGGTTTAATCCCCGGAATTGTAAACTCTGATGATTTCGACCGCAAGAAAAAGGATGCAGACCTACCGTTGGTTTGGCAGTGGAACCACAATCCGGTGAATGAACTTTGGTCGGTTCGCGACCGCAAAGGTTACCTCCGGTTAACCACCGGCCGTGTTGACGATAGTTTTGTATATGCAAGAAACACCCTTACTCAGCGAACATTTGGCCCTGTAAGTTCGGCCAATACATTAATGGATGCTTCGGAAATGAAGGATGGCGATTTTGCCGGATTGTGCGCCTTGCAAAGAAAGTATGGACAAGTAGGCGTAAAAATGGTTGATAGCGAGAAATTCATTTACATGATCAGTAACGAAACCGATACCCCGGTTGAAATGGAAAGTCTCCCGTTAACACAAAACGAAGTGTACTTTAAAATCGACTGCGATTTCCGCGACAGAAAAGATATTGCCCGCTTTTATTACAGTCTCGATGGTAAAACATGGACAGCAATTGGCGGTCCGCTAAAAATGGAGTATACCCTGATGGAACATTTTATGGGCTATCGTTTTGGATTGTTTAACTACGCCACAAAGAATACCGGAGGATACGTTGATTTTGACTATTTCAGAATCATTGATCAGATTTCAGCAGACACTGATAATAAATAAACTGCATTCTTAAAAAACTAAATCAAAATTGTAAAACAATGAAACTTAAAACTTATGTTCTTCTACTGGCTGCCCTTTTGGTGGTTCAGTTAAAAGGATTTTCGCAGGATCCTAATTTTCATATTTACCTCTGCTTTGGGCAATCAAATATGGAAGGGAGTGCGCGTATTGAAGCGCAGGATACTGAAGATGTAGATCCGCGTTTTCAGGTAATGTCAACCATCGATTGCTCCGAACTTGGCAGAACAAAAGGAAGCTGGTACACGGCTGTACCGCCTTTATGCCGTTGCAAAACAGGTTTAACGCCTGCCGATTATTTTGGCAGAACACTGGTCGAAAATTTGCCTAAACATATTAAGGTTGGTGTTATTAATGTTGCCGTTGGCGGTTGTAAGATTGAATTGTTCGACAAGGATAGTTGTGAATCATACGTGGAAACAGCTCCCGGTTGGATGATGGGCATGCTCAAACCTTATGATAACGATCCTTATAGCCGTTTGGTTGAAATGGCTAAACTGGCTCAAAAAGATGGTGTTATAAAAGGTATTTTGTTGCATCAGGGAGAGTCGAATACCGGCGATTCGTTATGGACTGAGAAAGTTAAAGTTGTATACGACAACCTGGTTGCCGATCTTGGCCTTCAGGCCGAAAATGTGCCTTTACTTGCCGGAGAAGTGGTTGGTGATGATCAGGGTGGCAGTTGCGCAAGTATGAATAAAATTATTGCCACGCTGCCCGATGTAATTCCCAATGCCTACGTAATTCCGTCGGTTGGATGTCCGCAACGTGGCGATGGCCTGCACTTTACCTCCGAAGGTTACCGCATGCTTGGAAAACGTTATGGTTTACGTATGCTCTCGTTGCTTGACTATAAAAGTGCTGAGCCAAAAGTTATCAGAGGCGAGGGTGCTCCACGGGCAAATGCGGGGCAACTGAACTTCGGTGGAACAATGCTTCCGGGGGGACAACGCCCTCCAAGACCTCCTCGTCCGACACCCGAAATAAAAACCGTTTCGCTGGATGAAATATCGATGAGCGACCCGTTTATTTTCCCTGATAAAACAACACAAACGTACTACTTAACCGGAACAGGTGGCCGCCTTTATAAGAGTAAAGACCTGAAAATGTGGACCGGCCCGTATTCTATAATCGACCTCACCGGAACCTGGATGGATGGGCATTTTGTAGCTGCTGCCGAAATTCACCAATTTGGCGATAAATATTACCTCGCCGGAACCTGGAACGACCACGGTAACCCGATTGAACATGTTGCGCGCCGATATACTGTGCCTACCAACCAAACGCAGCTTTTGGTGGCCGATTCACCCGAAGGCCCTTACAAACCACTGGTTGAGGAATATGATTTTTGCCTTGGACCACGCGATTGGGATATTATTGATGGAACCCTTTACGAAGAGAACGATACCGTATACATGGTTTTTGTGCACGAGTGGACACAACTGATTGACGGCACCATGGATTACATGCCGCTATCAAAAGATCTGACACACCGGACTGCTGAGCCTATCACAATGTTCAGGGCCAGTGAAGCAGCCTGGTCGAAAGAAATGAACAGCATTGGCGAAGCTACTTTTGGAATGAAAATGCCGGGCTGGGTTACCGACGGACCGCAGTTGTTTAAAACACAAACCGGAAAATTGGGTATGTTATGGTCGAGCTGGGGCGATACTCGCTATGCTCAGGGTATTGCTTACTCTGAATCAGGAAGCATAAAAGGCCCGTGGGTTCAGGAAGAAGATTCTTTTAAAGGCGATAACTCTGGCCACGGTATGATCTTTACCACTTTCGATGGAGAGCGGCTTTTTATCATTCACCATGCCGAAGAAAATGGCCCTCGTAAACCTCAGGTTTATAAAATCGACGACTCAGGAGATAAACTCATTCTGGGCAAAAGATACAAACTGTAACTTAAATCAATAAACCAATAAAATAATCATGAGAAAATTATATATAACATTGGCTGCAATATTCCTTTGCAGCGTGGTTTCAGCCCAGTTCGCAGGCATTCAGCGCGGACAAAAGCCCGTGCCTCTACCCGAAGGTTTTAAACCTTCCTCAACAAATACATTTTTGGCGCGTTATCCGGCGGTAAATGCCGAAACACGTGAGGCGATCTTTAAAGTGGTGGCACCTACCGCACAAAAAGTGCAGGTGGATCTGGCCGGAAAAAAATACGATATGACCAAAGATACAAGCGGTGTTTGGACCTGCACGTCGGATCCGCAGGTAGTTGGTTTTCATTACTACGCAATATTGATTGACGGTGTAGCAGTGATGGACCGAAATAGTGAAGTATTTTTTGGAAGCAACTGGGAATCGTCGGGTATTGAGATTCCTGAAGGCCCCGAAGGCGATTACTACCGTTTCAACAAAGATATTCCTCACGGGCAGGTTCGTTCCATTCATTACTGGTCGGATATCAATGGTTTGGAGCGCCACATCAATGTGTATGTTCCTGCCGAATATGAAGCCAATCCGAATAAAAAGTACCCGGTTTTGTACCTCGTTCATGGCTGGGGCGAAGATGAAAATGGCTGGTCGGTACAAGGCCACATGGCCAATATTATGGACGGATTGATTGAAGCCGGAAAAGCGGAACCTATGATTGTGGTAATGCCGAGTGGCGATATCAAAACCAATTCCGATGTTCGCGAAGCTTCTGGAAATGTAACTGAAATTTTTGCCAAAGATTTGGTGCCATACATCGATAAAACCTTTCGTACAAAGACCGACAGGGAAAACCGTGCTATGGCCGGATTATCACGGGGTGGTTTCCAAACCACAATGACCGTATTCGCCAACATGGATATGTTTGCCTGGATGGGAACATTCAGTGGATTTTTTGTTCGTGGTGATGCAGTTGACGCTTTTAACGGTGTGTTTAAAGATGCCGATGCATTTAATTCAAAAATGAACCTTTTTTTCATTAGCACAGGTACCGAAGAACGGAACCCGAAAGATCAGGTACTCGAACTCAAAGAACACGGAATCAATAATATCGTATTTCACGAATCTCAGGGAACAGCTCACGAGTGGCTTACGTGGCGACGGGCATTGAATGAATTTGCACCGTTGCTTTTCAAATAATTGAAACATTCAATTCACTGAAAAATGTTGAACAAGAACAACAAATTTATAAAAAGAAGCCTGTTAGTTTTTGCGGGAATTATCGCCATTGGTCTGTTTATGGCCTTAAAACCTGCTGAAAATAAAACGCTGGTTTCTAAAATGCCAATCTACCTGAATACGGCTTATTCGTTTGAAGAACGTGCCGCCGATCTGGTATCGAGGCTGACATTGGAAGAAAAACAAAGCCTGCTTGGAAACAACATGGCGCCGGTTCCAAGGCTGGGTGTAAAAGCCTATAATACCTGGAGCGAGGCTCTGCACGGAGTGTTGGGATTTGCCGATCCCGGCGCCGGGATTCAGGGGCCAACATCCTTTCCCAATAGTGTGGCACTGGGTTCTGCCTGGGATATTGAACTGATTCAACGCGAGGCTGAAGCTATTTCCGACGAAGCCCGGGCAATTAATGCCACCGGAACAAAAGGCCTTACTTATTGGTCGCCGGTGGTTGAACCAATCCGCGATCCGCGATGGGGAAGAACAGGTGAATCGTATGGGGAAGATCCGTTTTTGGTGTCGCAAATTTCCGCGGGTTTTGTTCGCGGGTTGATGGGTGATGACCCGAATTACCTGAAAACTGTTCCAAGTGCCAAACATTACCTGGCCAACAACAGCGAATTCGACCGGCACGTAAGCAGCTCGGATATGGACAGCCGCGATATGCGCGAGTTTTACCTGTCGCCTTACAAAAAACTGATTGAAGAGGACGATCTGCCTTCCATTATGTCGTCGTACAACGCGATAAACGGAGTGCCAACTTCGGCCAGCCCGTATTACCTGGATACGATTGCCCGCAGAACCTACGGAATGAAAGGTTACATAACCGGCGACTGTGCTGCCATTGAAGACATTTATACCGGCCACTACTATGTTGAAACCGGAGAAGAGGCAACGGCACAGGGTTTAAAAGCCGGCGTTGATTCCGATTGTGGGAATGTGTACCAGCGCTCTACCATCGATGCGTACAATCAGGGACTTATTTCGATGGCCGATATCGACCGCGCACTGCTAAATATTTTTACGATAAGGATGAGAACCGGCGAGTTTGATCCGCCGGCACAGGTTCCTTATGCATTGTTCCCGCCAACAACCGTTAATTCGGAGGCGCACAGACAACTGGCAAAAGAAATTGCCACAAAAACTCCGGTGCTGATGAAGAACAATTTGGTGGCAGCTACCAATCGGCAGGCGCTTCCACTGTTCCCAAAAGAGTTAGGCAAAATTGCCCTGATCGGGCCACAGGCCGATGAAGTGGAACTTGGCCCGTATTCCGGACGACCGGAAGCCGATAATATGATCACTCCGCTAAAGGGAATTGAAAAATACCTGGAAGAAAAAGGATATGATACTGAAGTTGTGCACAGTTCAGGTGGAAATACTTTAAGTAAAAGTAACCTGCTTTACGTAGCCGATTTTGAATTGTATAAAAGCAACGGTTCGGTAAGTAAACACGATGCCACAAAATATTCCGCTGCCTCAGAAGGAATAACCGTAGGCTCAGGAATGGGCTCAACCGAACAGGTAAGAACCATTGACGACGGCTCGTGGACAGCCTACGAAAACATCGACCTGGCAGATGTCGACAGCATGGGAATTGTGGTGAATATTCCAACAGAAGGTGGAATTATTGAAGTGCGGGTGGGCTCACCCGACGGAAACCTGGTGGCTACGTTAGAAGCTACCGTTGCTTCAGGAAAACGCGCCGGAGGTGTGTATGGCGGAGGAAGCATGATGAAAATCAAGGTGAACAAACTGGGGGTAACCGAAGCGCAAACTTTGTATTTCTGTTACTCGGCACCCAACGATGCACCAATTGATGAAAAAACCATAGAAACGGCTAAAAATGCAGATGTTGCCGTTGTGTTTGTAGGTACCGATGAAAAAACAGCTACTGAAGAGGCCGACCGTCTGACCTTGTTGCTTCCGGGTAACCAGGTTGATCTGATTAAAGCGGTGGCAGCCGTAAATCCGTATACCATTGTTGTTATGCAAACGCTGGGATGTGTGGAAGTAGAGGAATTCAAACACCTGCAAAACATTCCCGGAATTATTTGGGTTGGCTACAACGGACAGGCGCAAGGCGATGCCATTGCCAGCATTTTGTTTGGAGACGCTAATCCCGGAGGAAAACTCAATGCAACGTGGTACAAATCGCTAAACGATCTTCCGCCGATAACCGATTATACACTTCGTGGCGGAGCCAATAAAAATGGCCGTACGTTGTGGTATTTCGATAAAGATGTTTCTTACGAATTCGGATACGGATTGTCGTATACCACGTTTGAATACAGCAATTTCAGAATCAACAAAAATACAATCACTCCAGGTGATAAAATTACAATCAGCGTTGATGTGAAAAATACCGGAATTTACGATGGCGATGAGGTGGTACAGGTTTACATGACAACTCCTGAAAGTCCTGCAGAACTGGAGCGTCCAATCAAACGCCTGAAAGGATTTCAGCGTGTTACCATTCCCGTGGGGCAAACCAAAACTGTTGACATCGACATCAACTGCGCCGACCTCTGGTTTTGGGATATGGAAGAAGATAGAATTACCTATGATCAGGGAAAATATGTCTTCGAAATCGGAACGTCTTCCAAAAATATTAAGGGAACAGTTAGTGCTACAATGAGTGGAAAAGCGATTCCGGAGATTAAAACAGTGGTTGCCGATTGTGGCACGGTTGTACTCCGAAAAGGAGAGACTGCACAAACCAGTGTTACCGCAGCTTTGACCGACGACAGTTTCATCGACATTTCGAAGGCTAAAGTGGTTTACAGCTCCAATAATCCGCTTGTTGCTGATGTAGACAAAAACGGAAAAGTAACAGCAACCGGAACCGGCGTTGCTACCATCTTCGCGCATGTTACCATCGATGGAAAAACAAAATCCGACGGTTTTCCGGTAAAAGTAATGCCCGATCTGAAAGCGGCATCGATTAAGGTGAATAACAACCCGGTGAAAGGATTCAGCCCGGAAACGGCACAATACAGTTTCCTGATGAAAAACAGTTCTGATGAGGCACCTGTGGTGGAGGCCTCGGCAAACGATGCGAATGTTGAAGTGAAGATTGACCAGGCTAATGGCGTGCCGGGAACAGCATCCATTTCGATGATCGATCACATCACTTTCGATAAAAATGAATACGCCGTGAATTTTGGTGTGGCCTCAGAAAGCGACGAATTTAAAGCTGCAGAATTGGGTAAACAATGGAATGTTGTTCGCAAGAATGCGGAAAACCTGAGCCTAACAAAACAAGCAGGCTCGCTGGTGATTACCAGTGCCAAAGGCGGTATTGCCGGCGAAAGTAACGATGCTGAAAACCTGATTTTGCAAAGTGCCAACACCGATTGGACCATCGAAACCAAAATTGTATGCTCGCGAAAACCTACAGGATTTTCGGAAAATGCAGGTTTGGTTGCCTACCAGGACGATGACAATTTTGTAAAGCTGGTGTACAAAGCCAGTTTTGGAAGAAGAGGATTTGGCCAGGGGGCAGGAGAGCAACCCGGTGCTGTGGAACTCTCGGTTGAATATGGCGGCGATGAAAAATCGACAGTGAACATCAGCATGGCTGACATCATAAAAGACGACAATACATTGGTGTTGAAGCTGGTGAAAAAAGGAGAAACTTACACCGCTTTCTGCTCAACTGACGGAAAGAAATACGAAGAAGTTGGAACAGCCAGCGTTGTGCTGAAAAATATTCAGGCCGGAATGGTGGCTTGCGATGGTGTGATGCCTGCCCGCATGGTACGTTTCAGAAGATTTATGCAGCAAGACAACCAGCCAAAATCACCTTTTGATGTGTCTTTTGATTATTTCAAAATTGAAAACAGTGGAATAAAATAAGCACTTTTTATATACAAATTATGAAGAGAAGAAACCCGATATCAAAACTGTGGCAACCCTTAGTGTTAGTAGTTGCCTGTTTTGGTCTTGGGTTTTCTTTTTCTTCTGATTTGAATGTTGAAAAAGAAACAGACAACATTTCGGTTGCAGCCTTTGGCGATGGATTCATAACTGTTTCAGAAAATGGCGGTATGAACTGGATTTCAGGTGATGGAAAGATAGTTCAATCGAAAACCATTCAGGATGTAAAGTTCAGCACTGTTGCTGCCAACGAGAGATATGTGGTTTCTGCGGGTAGCGATGGGACAATCTATTGCGTTGACGAGGATAGAGTTTTTAAACCAATCCATTCGGGAACAGTCAAAAACGTTAATTGCCTGACTTTATTCAAAAACAAAGTTTTGGCAGGCTATAATTCAGGAGAATTACGAATCGGGTCTTTAGACCAAAAACTGGAATTTGCCAACGTGGAACTAAAAGGAAACATTCTATCCTTATCATCAAATGAAACTTATTGCTACGGACTTACGAACCATGGCGAAATTTTTTATACCAGCAATGGAACAGAATGGAACGTAATCGATTTTAATGAAACGTACAAAGGGTATTACCAATCGTGCACGTTCAATAAAATACTGCTTACCCAAAATCAAATTGCAGTGGTGGGTAAAAATACCGATGGGGAACCTGTTTTGTATTTTTCATCAAAAGGAAGTGTTTGGACCGAACGCCCGTTGATTTACACTGATGAGGAAGGTTTTAAAGCAAAACTAAATGAAGAACCCCGTGATATTTTTTACGATGCAATGCACGATCAATATATCTTATTACTGCAGCAGGGAAGAGTAATGACCATCCCATCCTGCTCGCATTGTCATCAGCTTTATAAAATCACGGATGCCGAAATTCACGCGATTTCAGGAAATGACAAAAACATAATTCTTGTAGGCGAGAAGGATTACATAAAACTAATAAGTACTGAGTTCCTCTGAGTTAGGAACGATGAAAATTGAACGTAAACGATAAATAATTGCCGGATAAATTCCGTAGGAATAATAACTAAACATATACACAAATTGAAATACCTTTTAAATAAACAATACTCCATTTGATTATGAATTTTAAACGATCAACATCCCTGATTTTAATACTAATCTCGCTGCTGGCGCTGGCATTTATTCCACAAAGCCAAATAGCGAAGCAACCCATTTACCTCAACACGGCTTACTCGTTTAAAGAGCGGGCCATCGACCTTGTTTCGCGGATGACTCCCGAAGAAAAACAAAGTCAGTTGGGAAATACCATGCCACCTATTCCGCGGCTTGGCGTAAACCATTACGATGTGTGGGGCGAAGCACTGCACGGAATAATGGGCCGAAACAACAACAGCGGAATGACAGCCACTTCGTTTCCAAACAGTGTAGCCGTGGGCTCAACCTGGGACCCGGAGCTGATTAAACGCGAAACAAAAGTAATTTCCGACGAAGCGCGTGGTTTTAACCACGACCTGATTTTTACGCTGACTTACTGGTCGCCGGTAATTGAACCGGCCCGCGACCCACGTTGGGGAAGAACCGCCGAAACGTTTGGTGAAGATCCGTTCCTGGTTTCTGAAATCGGAAAAGGTTTTATTCAGGGCCTGATGGGCGACGACCCCACCTACCTGAAAACTGTCCCTTGCGGAAAACATTATTTTGCGAACAATACCGAGTTTAACCGGCATTCGGGCAGCTCAGATATGGACGACCGCGACATGCGCGAGTTTTACCTGCTTCCTTACCGGACGCTGATTCGCGATTACAATTTACCTTCTATAATGACTGCTTATGGCGCTGTTAACGGCGTTCCCATGTCGGCCAGTAAATATTTGGTGGATACGGTAGCGCGAAAAACCTACGGAATGGACGGATACGCTACCGGCGACTGCGGTGCAATCGACGACATCGTTCGCGGCCATCATTTTACGGATAGTTATGAAGAAGCAGCGGCGCTGGGTTTAAAAGCCGGGGTTGATACCGACTGTGGCGGAGTGTATCAAAACCATGCTTTGGGTGCTTTGGAAAAAGGTATGCTTGCTCAGGCCGATATCGATAAAGCGCTGATTAATATATTTACCACAAGGATGCGTTTGGGAGAGTTCGACCCGGCAGAAATTGTACCGTACGCAGGTATAAAACCGGATATTGTGAATGATCCTTCGCACAACGATCTGGCCATTGAAATAGCTACAAAAACACCGGTTCTTCTAAAAAATGAGGTAACAGTTAAACCTGCCGAAAAAGCATTGCCGCTTAATACCAAACACATCAAAAAAATTGCGGTTTTGGGGCCACAGGCCGATAAGGTGGAACTGGGCGATTACTCGGGGCCAATTGAACCTCATTTAAGTATCTCGCCGCTTTTAGGTATTCAGAATTATATAAAAAAGCATAACCTCGACATTGAAGTTGTTTCTGCATCAACAGGAAATACGGATAGAAATACCGATTTTCTGACCATGAACAGTTTCTCAACAGTTAGAGGTAGCGAAGTAGTGGCCGAATTCGATGCTACAAAATATGATGATTCGGCACCCGGATTAATTGTGGCAGCACGTTTTGGACGAACCTCAATTCGCGGTGTAAAAGATGGCGACTGGACGGCTTACGACAATGTGGATATTACCGATGTCGATTCGATCCGCTTTAACGTAGCAGCCTCCGGAAACGGCGGTTTGCTAGAAGTGCGTGTTAGCTCGGCAACCGGAAATATTCTGGCAACTCAAAAAATTGAGGCCGTTCAGCAAAGCGGTGGATTCCGTGGATTTTCCCGTCCGCAAAATGTGGCGGTAAAAATCAATACGCTGGGAATTTCAGGGCCGCAAACGCTGGTACTGGTTTACCGCAAGGCCGAAAGTTCTGCAACCGATCAGGAAACACTTGAAATGTCTGCTACTGCTGATGTGGTGCTGGTTTTTGTGGGAACCGATCAAACTACCGGCCGCGAAGAGTCTGACCGTTTTGCGATTACTTTACCCGGAAATCAGAATAAACTCATCGAGGCTGTGGCTGCCGAAAATCCAAACACCATTGTGGTAATGCAAACCATGGGAATGGTAGAAGTGGAGCAGTTTAAAAACAACCCGAATATTCCCGCAATTGTCTGGACCGGCTACAACGGGCAGGCGCAGGGAACCGCGATGGCGCGCATTTTATTTGGCGATGTAAATCCCGGTGGAAAATTGAATGTTACCTGGCATAAATCGTTAAACGACCTGCCCGGATTTAACGATTACACCTTGCGTGGCGATGGCTCGAACGGAAGAACTTACTGGTATTTTGATAAACCGGTTTCGTATGAATTTGGTTATGGATTGTCGTACACCACTTTCGAATACAATCGCTTCAGTATCAGCAAAACAAGACTAACGCCTCACGATAAGGTTACCGTAAGTGTTGATGTGAAAAATACTGGTGCGGTTGACGGCGACGAGGTGGTGCAGGTATATGTGAAAACACCCGACAGTCCGGCAGAATTGGAGCGCCCCATAAAACGACTGAAAGGATTTAAACGCGTAACCATTCCGGCAGGGCAGACAAAACGTGTTTCGATTGATATCGATTGCGACGACCTTTGGTTTTGGGATGCCGAAGCCGGTAAAATTACCTTCGACCAGGGACGTTATATTTTCGAAATCGGGGCATCGTCAAAAGACATAAAAGCCGAACTGGAAACGATTATGAGTGGTGAATACAAGCCGGTGTTAACAACCGTAGTTGCCGAAAGCGACAAGGTGATACTGCGTCCCGGAAATCCAGCACAAACAAGTGTGACCGCTGCTATGTCGGACGATAGTTTTTACGATATTTCGAAAGCTGAAATTGAATACAAAAGCAATAATCCGGCGGTGGTAAGCGTGGATGAAAACGGCAAAGTAACTGCTACCGGAGTAGGTGTTGCATTGGTATTTGCTTATGTAACTGTTGATGGGGTAACCGAATCAAGCAGCTTTCCTGTTAAAGTAATGCCCGACCTCAACCCAAAATCAATTTTGGTAAACGGCAAGCCCATCGAAAGCTTCGATAAAGATGTAAAAGCTTACAGTTATCTGCTGAAAGATAAAACCAAAGTGCCTGAACTAAAAGCAACGGCCGCCGGAAATGGAATTACTGTTGATATACAGCAGGCAAAACAGATTCCCGGAACTGCCGTGGTGAAATTCATCGACAACATCACACTCGAAACCAACACCTACTATTTCAATTTTGATGTGGAAGCCGTTAGTGACGAGTTTATCGGTGCTGTTGGAGGTCAGTGGCAGTGGATCAGGGAAAATGCTGCAACACACAGTCTTTCGGCAAACGATGGCAGCCTGACCATTACCAGCGAAGTTGGCGATGTTTCAGAAGGTACCAATAATGCCAAAAACATTCTGCTGCAAAGCGCCAATAACGACTGGACGGCGGAAACAAAACTGACGGCTTCACGGATGCCTTCTCAACCTGAAAATACAGGGATTCTGGCTTACCAAGACGATGATAATTTTGTGAAACTCATGTTTCGTGCAGTAATAAAAACCACACGCCAAAGAGAACCGCAACCCGGAACCATCGATTTGATGATGGAAGAAAACGGCATTGCAAAATCACTGGCCTCTTTCAACCTGAAAAACGAAATCACCGGCGACCAGGCCTTGGTGCTTAAACTCGATAAAAAAGGAAGTATTTATACGGCTTCGTATTCGTTGGATGGCGAGAATTTCAAAATCCTGGGTACAGCAGATCTGGCATTGGAAGACATAAAAACAGGTTTGATGGTAGGCGACGGAATTATTACCGGCTATATGAAAAGTACGTTCTGGTTTGATTCCGACACAACAAAACCGGATTCGCCGTTTGACGTGGCATTCGATTATTTCAGGATAACAAACAGTGGACTAAAACAGTAAAACATAAACTTTCAACAAACAAATTATGATGTCTAAATTTTTAAAAATATTCGTTATTCTTTTGATGGCCAGCGGAATTAGCTTCGCACAATCGTCATCAGAAGTAGTGGAGGATTTTAAACCCTCGTCAGTAAATCAGCCCGGAAAGGAGTACCCCATGGTAAATTCCGTAGGACGGGTTCGTGTACAACTTTCGGCACCTGAGGCTGAAAAAGTTCAACTGGATATTAGCGCAGTGAAATACGATTTGGTAAAAGACGAAAACGGTGTGTGGACCGGTGAATCAGCACCACAGGACGTTGGTTTTCATTACTACCAGTTGTGGGTTGACGGAGCCGCGGTTCCCGATCCAAACAGCCTGTATTTTTACGGAGCCAGCCGTTGGGGAAGTGGTATTGAAATTCCTTCCGACGACCAGGATATTTTTGCTTTAAAAGATGTTCCACATGGCGATTTACGCGAGGTGCACTACTATTCAAAATCGTCGGACAAAGTTCGTCGTGCCTACATTTACACGCCTCCCGGTTATGAAAAAGACCAGTCGAAAAGCTATCCGGTACTGTACCTGCAACACGGTATGGGCGAAAACGAAACAGGTTGGGGAAACCAGGGACATGCCGGGCTAATTATGGATAATTTAATTGCTGAAGGGAAAGCGCTTCCGTTTATCATTGTCATGGAAAACAGCAGCGTAAATTTTGAAAGGCCACGCGGGCCGCGACCTGAAAGAGGAGCAGAAGCCGATTCAACACAAAGAAGAAGAGGCGGACCGATGGGCGGTTTTGATTTTTCTGCCGATTTCAAAAAAGTATTGCTTAACGATCTGATTCCTTATGTGGAAGCCAACTACCGCGTTATTGCCGATCCTGCCCACCGCGCTATGGCCGGATTATCGATGGGAGGTATGCAAACACGGCTGATTACTTTGGCCAATCCCGAAGTATTTACACAGGTTGGCATGTTTAGTGGCGGAAGCATAAGCGCTGAAGACGTTGAAAACTCACCGGCTTTTAAGGAGAATGTAAAACTATTGTTTGTTAGCTATGGCAGCCACGAGCTCGATAACCGCAGAATGGGTTTTGGCGGCGATCCGAAAGCGAACACCGAAGCATTAAAAGAAGCCGGAATGAACACTCATTTTTATGTGTCGCCCGGAACTGCACACGAATGGCACTCATGGCGTCGCAGCCTTTATCAGTTTGCTCAACTGGTATTTAAAAACTAAAACCATTTAAAACTTCAAAACTAAGTTTATGAAACGATATTCTTTTATTTTAACGGTATTGTTGGCCTTTTCTGCTGTATTTGCCATGGCGCAAACAGCAGAACAAACAGTAGTTGAGGATTTTAAACCCTCTTCCGTAAATCAACCCGGAAAGGAATACCCCATGGTAAATTCCGAAGGACGGGTACGTGTTCAAATTTCTGCGCCTGAAGCAGAAAGAGTGCAACTTGATATAAGCGCAGTAAAATACGATTTGGTAAAAGATGAAAACGGAGTGTGGACCGGTGAGTCGGCACCACAAGACGAAGGTTTTCATTACTACCAGCTTTGGGTTGACGGAGCCGCTGTTCCTGATCCAAACAGCTTGTATTTTTACGGAGCCAGCCGATGGGGAAGCGGTATTGAAATTCCAGCACACGACCAGGAGTTTTATGCCTTGAAAAATGTTCCGCACGGAGAGGTACGCGAGCTTCAGTATTTCTCTGAAAGCAACAATGCCATGCGCAGGTGTTTTGTTTACACGCCTCCGGGTTACGACGAAAATCCTGAAAAACGCTATCCGGTGTTGTATCTGCAACATGGTGGTGGCGAAAACGAAACCGGCTGGTCGAGCCAGGGGCACGCAGGTTTGATAATGGACAATCTGATTGCCGAAGGAAAAACCGTTCCGTTTATTATTGTTATGGACAACGGAAACTGGGCAATGCCAAGGCCTCCGCGTAACCGCGAAGGTGGTGAGCGCCCGCGCACATGGCCACCCGAAGGTTGGGCCGATGGTTTTATGAACACCTTGCTGAAAGATATTATTCCGATGATTGACGGGAAATACCGCACGCTGGCCAATGCCGAAAACCGTGCTATGGCCGGTCTTTCGATGGGAGGAATGCAAACACGAGTAATAACACTGGCCAATCCCGATGTGTTTTCGCATGTGGGAATGTTTAGCGGTGGCAGCATCACCATGGACGACATTGAGCAACATCCTGATTTTAAGGAAAAAGTAAAACTGCTTTTCGTTAGCTACGGAAGTCGCGAGATTGAAAATCCGCGCCCCGGACCATGGGGAGATCCAAAGGAAAATACCGAAGCGCTTAAAAAGGCCGGTATGAACACCCATTTTTATGTGTCGCCCGAAACTGCCCACGAATGGCAAAGCTGGCGCCGCAGCCTTTATCAGTTTGCACCTTTATTATTCAAAAACTAATAAGAAACAAGTTTTGACTAACCCGGGGATTTATCCCCGGGGAAACAAGTTGCAAGAATATATGGGCTTTAGCCCAAATTGTCAGAAATTGAGGACTAAAGTCCGGGAATAGTGCAACTCAAGATCACCGGCATAAATGCCGGCGTTAGTCAACTCTAACAAACTTTTTCAGGATAGAGTAACCAGAAAAAATCAATTTGGATATTGACAATTACTTCAATAAAAACTTATTATAACCATTTATGAAATACAAGATATTCAGTTTAATAATTGTGCTGGTAATAACAGGCAGCTTTTGCTTCGCACAAACCAGCAAGGTAGAGATAAAAGAAGATTTTAAACCTTCAGTTTTAAACCAGCCCGGGAAAGAATATCCCATGGTAAACTCGCAGGGTTATGCCCGTTTCCGAATTGAAGCGCCCGAAGCACAAAGTGTGGTGGTGAGCCTTGGTTTGGGTGGAACAAGAGGCGGAACTCCGCTTACAAAAAACGAAGATGGCGTTTGGATGGGAACCACTGCCGGACCAATGGACGAAGGTTTTCATTATTACCATGTTACCATCGATGGTGGTGTTTTTAACGATCCGGGAGCATTGAACTACTACGGTTCGGTACGTTGGGAGAGCGGTATTGAAATTCCGGCACACGATCAGGATTTTTATGCGCTGAAAAATGTTCCCCACGGACATGTTCAGCAGGTGATTTTTCCTTCGCCAAGTACAGAAACCTCGCGCAGGGCTTTCGTTTACACACCTCCGGGTTACGATAAAAATCAGTCGGAGCGCTACCCTGTATTGTATTTGCAACACGGCTGGGGCGAAGACGAAACTGCGTGGATGAACCAGGGACGTGCCAACCTGATTATGGATAACCTGATTGCGGAAGGTAAAATCGATCCGTTTATTATTGTGAATACCTATGGCATGACCAACGAAATTAAGTTTGGCGGCTTGCGCAATTTCGACATCACTCCGTTTCAAACTGTTTTGGTAGATGAACTGATTCCTTATGTTGACGAGCATTTCCACACTATTCCCGATCAGGCACACCGCGCTATGGCCGGCCTTTCGATGGGAGGTATGGAAACAAAAGATATCACCTTAAACAAACCGGAAGTGTTTTCGCATTATGCCCTGTTAAGTGGCGGTGTTTATGCACCTGAAGATCTTAAAGATCATGCGAACCTGAAACTGGTATTTATTAGCTGCGGAAGCAAGGAACGTCCGGATGGTGTGAAAAATGCAGTTGTGGCTTTAAAAGATGCCGGTTACAATGCGGTTTCTTATGTTTCGGAAGGCACTGCCCACGAGTTCCAAACCTGGCGCAGAAGTTTGTATCAACTGGCTCCGCTACTGTTTAAAGAATAGATTATGAAGAATACATTCGTATTAATTGCGGCTTTATTCATATGCGGAATTTGTACCGCTCAGGATGTGGTTGAAGATTTTAAGCCGTCATCGGTAAATCAGCCCGGCAAACAATATCCTCAGGTGAATTCTGAGGGCCGGGTTCGCGCACAGATTTTGGCACCCGAAGCCAACAATGTGAGGCTCGATATTGGTGGTGTAAAATATGAAATGGTAAAAGACGAAAACGGCGTGTGGACTGGTGAATCGGAACCTCAGGATGTTGGTTTTCACTACTACCAGTTAAATGTTGATGGCGCTTCCGTTCCTGATCCCGGAACCAAATATTTTTATGGTGCCGGCCGCTGGGGAAGTGGTATTGAAATTCCGGCCGACGATAGGAATATTTATGCGCTAAAAGATGTGCCGCACGGTTTGGTTAGCGAGCAAAACTATTTCTCTGAAATTACACAATCATTTCGCCGTTGTTTTGTTTATACGCCTGCCGAGTACACCAATAATCCTGAAAAACGTTATCCGGTATTGTATCTTCAGCACGGAAGTTTTGAAGACGAAACCGGATGGCCCGGACAAGGACAAGCCAACTGCATTTTGGATAACCTGATTGCAGCGAATAAGGCGGTGCCCATGATTATTGTTATGGACAACGGCTATGCCTATAAGCCTCAAACTTCAGGGGGTGGTCGTCCGGCTATGGTTTTCGAAGAAGTGATGCTCAACGAAATCATTCCGATGATTGATAATCGCTTCCGAACAATTGCTGATCGCGAACACCGGGCTATTGCCGGTTTGTCGATGGGCGCCAACCAAACCATGCGGATTTGTATGAACAACCTTGATAAGTTTGCTTATTACGGCGGTTTTAGCGGTACTTCAAACTACCCCAGTTCCGACGAAATTAATGTGGAAACCTTTTTAAACGGAGCCTTCAAAAACGGAAAGTCTGTAAATGACCAGATAAAAGTTTTCTGGCTGGGATTGGGAACCAAAGAACCCGAACCATTTCCCGGCTCGGTTGGTGCTTTCCGCAACATGCTCGAAAAACAAGGCATTGATTATGTGTATTACGAATCGCCCGAAACTGCCCACGAGTGGCAAACCTGGCGGCGCAGTTTACATCAGTATGCACAGTTGCTTTTCAAATAAAAACTGAATAATGAACTATATACTCAATAAAACAGATTTCAGGCGAGCAAAGCTGTTGGTCATGTTTTGTTTGCTGGCTGGTTTAGTTTCGGCACAAATGCCCGAAAATGCCATTCCGGCACCTACCAACAACAACGCCAACCAGTGCCCGTGCATTATGCCCGATAACTCGGTGGTGTTTCAGGTAAAAGCGCCCAATGCCCAAAAAGTGCAGATCGACCTCGGTAAAAAGTACGACATGGAAAAGGGTGCTGATGGTGTTTGGTCGGTTCGTACCGAGCCTATTGTTCCCGGCTTTCATTATTACTTTTTGGTGATTGATGATGTGCCGGTTGCGGATCCGGCTAGCCAGTCGTTTTACGGAACCGGAAAAATGACCAGCGCCATTGATATTCCTGAAAAAGGAGTGGACTTTTATGAAATAAAAGATGTTCCACACGGTGCTTTAAGTTCGAAATACTATTATTCGGAATACACCAAAAGCTGGAGGCACCTGTTTGTTTATACGCCTCCGGGCTACGATAAAAATACCCGCGAAAAATATCCGGTGGTTTATATTCAGCACGGTGGTGGCGAAGATGAAACCGGCTGGGCTGTGCAGGGAAAAACCGATATTATATTGGACAACCTGATTGCCGAAGGAAAAGCCAAACCAATGATTGTCGTAATTTCCAACGGAAATGTTAGGGCCCCCGGCGGAGCTTTTGGTGGCTACAGCAGCCAGGGAATGGCTCCTTTCAAAGAAGAAATGACGAAGAATATTGTTCCGTTTATCGATGAGAATTACCGCACACTGACGGATGCTAAAAATCGTGCCATTTGCGGACTCTCGATGGGAGGCGGGCAATCATTTTATGTGGGGCTGGAAAGCCCTGAATATTTTGGCTCTGTTGGTGTATTTAGCACCGGGCTGTTTGGTGGAATCAGAACTTCGGGAAGTGGTTTTGATGCCGAAAAAGAAATTCCGGGACTTTTATCAGAGTCTGAAAAATTCAATAAAAACCTGGATTTATTCTATATTTCGTGTGGCGAGCAGGACATGCGTATTGAGCATACCAAAAAAGCGGTAAAAACAATGCGTGAAAACGGACTGGATGTGGAGTTCAATTCTTTTCCCGGCGACCACGAATGGCAGGTTTGGCGAAAGTCATTACACGATTTTGCATCAAGAGTATTTCAGTAAAAAACTAAAATCTAAATTATGAGAAGAATAAAACATCTGTTGCTGGTTTTTATAACTGCTTTGTTTGTGTGCCCGTTAGTTTCACAAGCACAACAGGCCAATGTTAACCTCGATTATAATCCGCAAAAAGACACCGAAGGACTGATTCCTTTTAGTGCGCCTTTAAATTCACCCGAAGTGCACGACGACCATACGGTAACTTTTCGCTTAAAAGCTCCCGAAGCCAAGGTGGTTACGATTACCGATGGAACGATTCTTACTGCTCTTGGCAGAGGTCGTGAGCCACTTCCGCTAGTAAAAGGAGAAGATGGAATTTGGTCGGTAACCGTGGGGCCTTTCAAACCCGATATGTATGCTTATCATTTTAATGTTGACGGCATGCAAATTTGCGATCCGAGCAATACAATGGCTGCTTTTACGGCCATGCCGCCTTACAGTCAGTTGATCGTTCATGGAGATGGCCCGGCGTATTACGATGCCAAAAACGTACCTCACGGAAACGTTACGCGCCACATTTATCATTCGGATGTTACCAATGGCGAGCGCGAAATGTATGTGTATACACCTCCGGGTTATGATGCTTCTAAAAAATATCCGGTGCTTTATCTTGTGGGTGGTAGTGGGGAATTGCCATCAAACTGGATTTACGATGGACGTGCCAACCTGATTTTGGATAATCTACTGGCCGAAGGAAAAGCGGAACCGATGATCATTGCAATTCCGAACAACCAGGTGATTCACCGTAATCATCCACAGCATACCGAGCTCACTTTCGATATTTTTGAAAAAGAACTGCGCAACCATGTTATTCCATTGGTTGACGCAAGTTACAGCACCATTCAAAATCCAAAAGGACGCGCCATTTCAGGTTTGTCGATGGGTGGACGACACAGCATGTTTATCGGTTTCCGTTCGCTCGATTTGTTTGCAAACTTTGGAATCCTTAGCGCTGGTGACGCAACAGCCGAAACTACACTTTCGCACTTTCTGAATGATCCGAAGGTAAACGACAAAGTAGATTATCTTTTTATCGGACAGGGAACGGAAGAAGCTAAAGGGTTTTTTAGCCGGCGGGTTGATGGATTGTGTAAGGCACTTGACAATCATAATATTGAATACGAATATTATGTGGGCGGCAGTGGTGGCCACGATTGGTCAACCTGGAGGCACTTGTTGTATTACCGGTTTCTGCCAAATCTCTGGAAAAATGAATAACCCAAAATAGTATTAGCATGAAGAAATTAATGTATTTACTCGCAATAGCAATTGTATTTATAGCAAATGCTTGTTCTCAGCTTCCGCCCGAGCAGGTAAAAGTTGAACAGGGAATTGTAGAAGGAACCATCGAGGACGGGCTTCGGATTTTTAAAGGCGTGCCGTTTGCCGCACCTCCGGTTGGCGATTTGCGCTGGAAAGCACCTCAACCTGCCGAAAAGTGGGAGGGAGTCAAGGAAACCAAAGAATTTGGACCTTCTCCCATGCAGGGAGGTAATCCTCCGGCTGGAAAAAGCGAAGACTGTTTGTATCTGAACATCTGGACTCCTGCAATGTCGGCCGACGAAAAATTGCCCGTGCTGGTTTGGATTTACGGCGGAGGTTTTAGTGGCGGAGCAACTTCGTATTACGATGGAACGATACTGGCTAAAGAGGGAGTTGTTCTGGTAAGTGTTACATACCGCGTAAATCAGTTTGGCTTTTTGGCGCACCCCGAATTGAGTGCCGAAAGCCCGAATAATGTGTCAGGAAACTACGGAATTCTCGACCAGATTGCCGGTTTGCAATGGATACAGGATAACATTGCCGCTTTTGGTGGCGATCCTGCTAAAGTTACCATCTTTGGCGAGTCGGCCGGTGGGATTTCGGTAAGTATGCTGTGTGCATCGCCTTTGGCAAAAGGACTTTTTAGCGGTGCCATTTCGCAAAGTGGAGGTTCGTTTGGGCCAACCCGTCCAAGAACTTTCCCGGGCGAAAACATGAAAACACTGGAAAAGGAAGAAGCCGATGGCGTGGAGTACATGCAAAAAGCAGGCGTTTCCAGTTTGGCAGAACTTCGTGCTTTGGATGCCGACGAAGTGCCAAGTGGTTTTGGAATGGCCGGCGGATGGCCAATTGTTGATGGTTATGTAATTCCCGACGATCAGTATAAACTTTACGAAGAAGGAAAATACAACGATGTGCCTGTGCTTATCGGGTACAATTCGGATGAGGGAGCAAGTTTCTCGCGCGAAAGGGAACCCGAACAATATTATGCCGGGGTAAGAGCGCGGTACGGAAAATTTGCCGACAAACTAATTGAAGCTTATCCGGCAGGTGAGAACACGGTTCCCAAAACTGCACGCGACCTGTCACGCGATGCCGCTTTTGGCTGGCATACCTGGAGTTGGGCGCGATTGCAATCGGAAACCGGACAATCGGATGTGTATTTGTACTATTTCGATCAGCACCCCGATTATCCTGAAGATTCGCCTCGTTACGGTTATGGTTCGCCACACGGACAGGATGTTGCTTTTGTTTTTGGACTGAATCCTGAAGATAAACATGAGAATGAATCAGACCTTGCGCTTTCGGAAGTAATGGTTGATTACTGGACCAACTTTGCAAAATATGGTAACCCGAATGGCGAAGGAGTTCCTGAATGGCCGGTTTTCAGCAACGAAAATCCCGATGTGATTTACCTAAAAGGGACAACACCTTTTGTAGGCGAGGTGCCAAGTGCAGCATCGTTAGAGGTCCTGAACGAGTACTTTGAGTGGCGGCGTTCACCCGAAGGCAAAGAATGGGTAAATAGCCTGGAATAATTATAGACGTATAAATTATAAATCAGAATTAAAATGAAAAAAATACACAGAGTTTTATTTTTACTAATTGCATTGGCGGCAGTGTTTGCCAATCAGCTTACAGCACAGGAAAGTGCTTCACGAGTGGTTGAAGACGGCGGAACCGGCGAATACAAAGCCATTATGATTTCAGAGCCTTCGCTGGCAACACACACTGTTTTCCGTCCACAGGATTTGAGTGTTTTTGGTAAGAAAAGCAAACTGCCTGTTATTGCCTGGGGAAACGGCGCTTGTGCCAACTCGCCCTGGGAGCACATTAACTTTCTGAATGAAGTGGCATCGCACGGATTTTTGGTAATCGCAATTGGCCCGATGCCGGCAGAAGGCGAGCGTGGCGGTGGCCGCTCACAATCGTCGCAGTTAACCGATGCCATTGACTGGGCTATCGCGCAAAACAGCGACAAAAACAGTCCGTATTACAAAAAAGTAGATGTGGAAAATATTGCCGTAAGCGGAATGTCGTGCGGAGGGCTGCAAACCCTTGAAATGGCACCCGACCCACGTGTAACGACAGTGGTTGTTTGCAACAGTGGTGTTTTACCAACTCCGGGCGGAGGTATGCCGGGAATGCCGGCTTTGGTAAAAGACGACCTGAAAAAGTTACATACACCTACGCTCTACCTTTTGGGAGGCGAAACGGATATTGCCTACAATAACGGAATGGACGACTACAAACGTATAAACCATGTGCCGGTATACGTGGCAAATTTGGATGTAGGCCATGGAGGAACTTATCGTGAGCCGCATGGTGGCGAATTTGCAAAAGTGGCAACCGCCTGGTACCAGTGGCAGATGAAAGGCGATGAGGAAGCATCGAAAATGTTTGTAGGCGACGACTGCGGGTTGTGTAATGATGATGAATGGAAATTTGAATCGAAAAATTAGAACTTAAACGGGGGCCTCAAAATGTAATATGCAACAGAACCGGAAGCGGATTGTTGCGTATTCCATTTTGAGGCCTTTTTATTCATAAATTTGCTTAAAAGCTTGCTGGCTGGGGCTAATTCCAACGGAATTTTCAAATAATATCTAAAATTAGAATTAGATTATCTAAAATAAAAAATATAATCGGTGATATTGAGGTTACTTTAATTTTTGAAAGAATCGTTTGTTTCCGGAGTCAGATGAAATGAAAGAAGCAGGCGGTTGGTGAGAGAGAGATATATAGAAAACTAAATCAATTAAAACTAATTCAAACAGATGGTGAAAAATTATATTCTGGCAATATTTTTTATTCTTATTCTTGGCCCAATCACAGCACAACAAAATCAGATAACAAGTCCTGATGGAAAACTTGTTGTTTCAGTAAAAATAGATAATGGAGTACCTGTTTACAGCGTTTTGTTAAACGGTAAAACTTTCATAAAAGAATCGCCTCTTGGAATGGAAACCAATATTGGCGATTTTACCCAGGAACTTACCCTTTCCGAATCGGTTGAAAGAGGTGAGATAAACGACTCGTACGAACTTCGAAACATCAAACAAAGCAAGGTAGATTACACGGCTAACGAAGCTGTTTTTTCATTTCAGAAAGATGATAAAACAGTTTTAGATGTTGTCTTTCAGGTAAGCAATAACAATATAGCCTTTCGCTATAAAGTGCATCCGCAAAAAGAAACCCGGAGTTGTGTGGTAAACAGCGAATCAACAGGTTTTGTATTCCCCGAAGGAACAACAACCTTTTTGTGCCCGCAAATGAAACCCATGACCGGTTTTGCCCGCACCGCTCCAAGTTACGAAACCGATTATACCCTCGACGATGAAATGGGGAAAAACGGATGGGGATTTGGATACACTTTCCCTTGTTTGTTTAAGGTGAACGATGCCGGTTGGGTGTTGATTTCTGAAACCGGAGTTGACAGCCGTTATTGTGCCAGCCGTCTGGTTGGAAATGAAGACAAAAGCTACTCAATTGCCTATCCTTTAGAAGAAGAAAATAACGGAAACGGAACAAATACTGCCGGTATTCCTCTGCCTGGATTTACTCCATGGCGAACCATTACGGTTGGCGAAACACTGGCACCTATTGTAGAAACCACCATTCCTTTTGATGTGGTGGAGCCACTTTACGAAGCCTCACAAGAATATAAATACGGAAGCGGAAGTTGGAGTTGGATCATAAAAATGGACGGTGCAACAACTTTTGATGTTCAAAAAGAATACATTGATTTTAGTGCTGCCATGGGATTTGAAACCGTTTTGGTAGATGCCTTATGGGATACGCAGATTGGTCGCGAAAAAATTGAGGAACTGGCAAAATATGCTGCCTCAAAAGATGTTGCCTTGTATTTGTGGTACAATTCGAACGGGTACTGGAACGATGCTCCGCAGGGACCACGCGGAATTATGGATAATACCATTATCCGACGCAAAGAAATGGCGTGGATGCAACGAATTGGAATTCGTGGTATTAAAGTTGATTTTTTTGGTGGCGACAAACAGGTAACCATGAAGGTGTATGAAGACATTTTATACGATGCCAATGATTACGGTCTGTTGGTTGTTTTTCACGGTTGTACCTTACCACGTGGATGGGAACGTATGTTTCCGAACTTTGCCTCTTCCGAAGCCGTTCGTGCCAGCGAGAATCTGCATTTCGGTCAACGAAGCTGCGACCTCGAAGCAACAAATGGCTGTTTGCATCCTTTTATTCGCAATGCCGTTGGTAGCATGGATTTTGGCGGAAGCGCCCTAAACGAGTTTTACAATGCCAACAATACGCCGGGAAGAGGAACGAAGCGAATGACTTCGGATGTTTATGCCCTGGCAACAGCTGTTTTGTTTCAAAGTGCAGTGCAGCATTTTGCACTGGCGCCCAACAACCTGACTGATGCCCCTGCATGGGCCATTAATTTTCTGAAAGAAGTACCTACCACCTGGGACGAAGTACGTTTTATCGACGGTTACCCCGGAAAATATGTGGTGTTGGCGCGCAGGCATGGCGATACCTGGTATGTGGCGGGTATTAATGCTCAGAAAGAAACCCAGGAGTTAACGATAAAGTTACCAATGATAGCTGCCGGAAGCGACTACCGGATTTATAGTGACGATGCAGCGTTGAATGGAAAGCTTGAAACGGAACGACTGGCTAAAAGTCAGGAAATAAATATTTCGATTCCGGGCAATGGCGGACTACTGATCGTAAACCAGAAATAAAAATCGACAAAAAGAAATTTAAAGAGGATGATTAAGTTACTGACAGCACTTTTTGTTTTTGTTTTAATAAGTACCGGAGTAGGGGCCGAAAATGGTCACAAGTTGTGGCTGAGAGCCAATAGCACTATCCCGGTTGAAGTGAGGTGTTCAAAAAAATCGCCTACCATCGACATTGCAATTAACGAACTAAAGAATGGTTGGCAGGGAAAAGCCGGTCAGCTTATTGAGTTGAAGATTGTAAAGGATAAACTGCTGAAAGACGATGGTTTTCGTATAAACGGTGCAACTATACAAGCCAAAACTGACGCAGGCTTACTATACGGCGCTTTCGAAATTTTACGCAGGCAACACGCCGGTGAATCAATCGCTGAAGAAATTGTAAATCCGTCCTATAATTTGCGCATACTAAACCATTGGGATAACCTGGATGGAAGCGTTGAACGAGGGTACGCCGGACGTTCCATTTTTTGGCGTGGAATCGATTCGCTGGAAGTTACTTCAGGCGATTTAAACCTTTGGAAAGAGTATGCCCGTGCCAATGCTTCGGTAGGAATTAATGCAACGGTACTGAACAATGTAAATGCTTCACCATCCGTATTAACAACACCTGTTTTGGAGCGGGCAAAAGCTGTTGCTGATGTACTGCGCCCTTGCGGAATAAAAACTTACCTGGCTGTTAACTTTGCTTCGCCTGAAGTAATTGGTGGCCTTGAAACTGCCGACCCTTTTGATCCTGCTGTAAAAGCCTGGTGGAAGGAAAAAGTAAAAGAAATATATACGTTAATTCCCGATTTTGGTGGTTTCCTGGTAAAGGCAAACAGCGAAGGACAGCCCGGACCGCAAAACTTTGGGCGTAACCACGCCGATGGTGCCAATATGATGGCCGAAGCGCTCGAACCTTACAACGGTATTGTAATGTGGCGGGCGTTTGTTTATGATCCCTCGGATGAAGACCGTGCCAAACAGGCCTATAATGAATTTATGCCACTGGATGGACAATTTCATGACAATGTGATCATTCAGGTAAAAAACGGTCCTATCGATTTTCAGCCACGCGAACCGTTTAGCCCCTTATTTGGAGCAATGAAAAAGACAACTGTAATGCCCGAATTGCAGGTTACAATGGAATATCACGGACAGTCGGTGCATCTGGTTTTTCTGGCTACTATGTGGGAAGAATTTCTAAAAAGCGAAACCTGGCAGGAAGGTGCAGGCAGTACGGTTGCCCGTTGCACCGATGGCAGTATTTTTAATCAGAAATACAGCGCTATTGCGGGCGTTGCAAACATCGGGCTCGATACCAACTGGTGTGGTCACGATTTTGCTCAGGCCAACTGGTATGCTTTTGGACGGCAGGCCTGGGATCATTCGATTAGCAGCGCACAAATAGCCGATGAATGGTTGAAACTTACGTTCGGGCCACAAAATATTGATAAAGAAACAAGCTCTTATGACCTGGAGTGGAATCTGTCGTTTTTACAGCCCGTGAAACAAATGATGCTCAACAGTCATGAAGCTACTGTTAATTACATGATGCCTTTGGGGCTTCATCATATTTTCTCAGCACACGCACATTACGGCCCCGGGCCATGGTGGGCTCCGCGTGGTATGCGTGCAGACTGGACTCCTCCGTATTATCATCAGGCCGATTCTTTAGGAATTGGATTCGATCGTACGGCTTTGGGTAGCGATGCAATTAGCCAATATCACGAGCCGCTTGCGGGGCAGTTAGCCGATCTGAATACCTGTCCCGAAGCGTATTTGCTTTGGTTTCACCATGTTTCGTGGGATCATAAAATGAAAAGTAACAGAACGCTTTGGAATGAGCTATGCTATCGGTATGACGAAGGAGTGAAACAAGTGCGCGAATTTCAGCGGGTTTGGGACAAGGCAGAACGTTTTGTCGATGCGGAACGATTTGCAGCCGTTCAGCATAAACTTACAGAACAGGGCATGAATGCACAGGAATGGAAAGACGCCTGTTTGCTGTATTTTCAGCAATTCAGTAAACAACCAATCCCTTATGAACTGGAACGGCCATTATTTAACCTGGATGAGCTGCTCGAACGTGACAGACAGCGGGTTCGACGAAGTCGGTAGTTTGAATCACAGTTGAAAATAATTATACCTATAACCTAATTAAAATGAATTTCAAAAAATACTTTATCCTTGCCCTGCTCTATGTAGTACCGGCATTTACGGTTTTGGCACAAAATCCAATAATCAGAGATCAGTTTTCAGCCGATCCTACGGCACGTGTAATGAACGGAAAGGTATACGTTTTTCCTTCGCACGACATTCCGGCTCCGCCCAATAAAAACCTGCGCGAGAATTGGTTTTGTATGCCCGATTACCATGTGTTTTCATCTGAAGATCTTGGCGAATGGACCGACCATGGCGTAATTGTTAGCCAGAATAAAGTGGCTTGGGTTGATTCTACCTCATACAGCATGTGGGCTCCTGATTGTATCGAGCGTAACGGAAAATATTACTTCTACTTTCCGGCCAATAAAAATGTAGCGGGCCCTAACGGCCGCAAAGGTTTTGGAATTGGAGTGGCCGTTGCCGATAAACCTGAAGGTCCTTACGTTCCGGAGGAAAATGCTATTGAAGGTGTTTTTGGTATCGATCCAAATGTTTTGATCGACAAAGACGGACAAGCTTATTTGTATTATTCGATGGGCAACATATACGTGGCAAAACTAAAAGAGAACATGACAGAACTGGCGACGAAGCCGGTTGCCATTGCCAATTTGCCCGAAAAAGGGATGAAAGAGGGACCTTTCGTTTTTGAGCGAAACGGAAAGTACTACCTTACTTTTCCTCATGTGGAAAACGATACCGAACGGTTGGAGTACGCCATGGGCGATAGCCCCGAAGGCCCGTTTACCATGACCGGAGTGATTATGGACGAATCGGAAACAGGGTGTTGGACCAATCATCATTCGTTGATCGAATACAACGACCAGTGGTATTTGTTCTATCACCATAACGATTATTCGCCTCAATTTGATAAGAACCGTTCGGTGTGTATCGATAGCCTGTTTTTTAATGCCGATGGAACCATTCAAAAAGTTATTCCAACAAAACGAGGTGTTGGTGTAACCCCGGCATCCGGTAAAATTCAGCTCGACCGTTACAGCGCGATAAGCGAAAATGGCGCAACAATAGCATTTAACGATACCACCAATACTTTCGCAGGTTGGAAAACCACGCTGGCCAATAAAGGTGCATGGATTTCATACAACACGGTAAACTTTGAAAAGAAAAATTCAGGGAAAGTTGTGGTGAATGCCGGTGCACTAAACGGTGGAAAAGTTGAACTGAGAATTGATGCAGTGGATGGCCCTGTTCTGGCTGAAATAGATGTGCCGGAAAGTAAAGAAATGACCGTATCAAAAACAAAAATAAACAAAGTTGAGCCCGGTATCCATAATATTTTTGTGGTGGCGGCCAATGATAATCCGGTGGAAATAGACTGGATAAGTTTTGAATAGAACAAGAAGAAATGCCTCTTTGTAAGAAGAGGGTTAATAATCTGGAAAGATGAAGAGATTTGTATTTTTATTATTCATTGCCTTTTGTGCCTGCGCACAGCAACAACCCGAAGACGAAACTTTACTTAAACTACGCTACGATAAGCCGGCTGAACAATGGGTTGAAGCACTTCCGGTTGGAAATGGCCGTTTGGGGGCGATGATATACGGAAACCCTGAAAACGAAATTATTCAGTTAAACGAGAATACCATTTGGGCCGGACAACCCAACCGAAACGATAATCCGGATGCCAAAGCATCATTAAAAAAGGTGCGTCAGTTGATTTTCGATGGAAAATACAAAGAAGCACAGGATCTCGTTAATCGTGATTTTATTACCAAAAAATCGCATGGAATGCCCTACCAAACTGCGGGAAACCTGAAGTTGACCTTTGAAGGGCACCAAGATGTAAGCAACTATTCGCGCGAATTGAACCTGGAAAAGGCTGTGGCTTCATCAAGCTACCAGGTTGGCGAAGTAACTTATAAAACAGAGGTGTTTTCATCTTTCCCCGATCAGGTTATTGTGGCGCATATTTCTGCAGATAAATCAGGTGCATTGAACTTTTCGGCAACACTTGACCGGCCTACAAAGGTAACGGTTACTACTAACGGAAACGACGAGTTGGTGATGACAGGAGTTACCAGTAGCCATGAAGGTGTTAAAGGAGCTGTTGAATTCGAAACCCGGGTAAAAATACTAAACGACGGTGGAGAAGTTACAGCCGATGAATCGGAACTGACTGTGAGTAACGCAAAAGCGGCAACCATCATTATTTCGATGGCCACCAATTTTAACAATTACAACGATATTAGTGGAAATGCCAACGAGCGTGCAACCCAATATTTGCAGGCAGCCATCCAGAAAAAATACAAGGATTTATTAGATGATCATATTGCTGATTACCAGAGCTATTTTAAACGTGTTGATCTTGATTTGGGGATAACCGAATCGGTAAACAAAATGACGGATATTCGGGTGGAAGAATTTGCAACGGTAGACGATCCGCAGTTGGTGGAGCTCTATTTTCAGTTTGGAAGGTACTTACTTATTTCATCGTCGCGTCCGGGTGGTCAGCCCGCCAATTTGCAGGGGATTTGGAACGACCAGTTAATGCCACCGTGGGACAGTAAATACACGGTAAACATTAATGCCGAGATGAATTACTGGCCATCGGAAATTACCAACCTGAGCGAACTGAATGAACCACTGGTTCAGATGGTGAAGGAATTGTCGGAAACCGGCCAGAAAACCGCTCAGGATATGTACGGAGCCAATGGCTGGGTGCTGCACCATAATACAGATATCTGGCGTATTAACGGGCCAATTGATGGCGCTACCTGGGGCATGTGGCTGATGGGTGGTGCATGGTTATCGCAGCATCTTTACGATAAATATGCTTATAACGGAGATACAGAATACCTGAAAAGTGTTTATCCGGCCATGAAAGGAGCAACATTGTTTTTCCTCGATTTTTTGATTGAAGAACCCGAAAATGGATGGCTGGTGGTTTCGCCTTCTGTATCTCCCGAAAATACTCCGGCAGGACACGGTTCGAACATTGCCGCCGGAACAACCATGGATAATCAGCTGCTTTTCGATTTGTTTTCGATAACTGTGAAAGCCGCTGAGATTCTGGAAACTGATACAACCCTGGTGGAAAAAATAAAGGCTACCATGCAGAAACTGCCGCCAATGCAAATTGGAAACTGGGGTCAACTGCAGGAGTGGATGTACGATTGGGATAATCCCAACGATCATCACAGGCACATATCGCATTTATTTGGACTTTACCCTTCCAACCAAATATCGCCATATCATTCACCCGAATTATTTGAGGCTGCACGCACTTCTTTGGTTGCCCGTGGCGACGAATCAACCGGTTGGTCGATGGGATGGAAAGTAAATCTTTGGGCACGTTTGCTCGATGGTGATCATGCCTACAAACTAATTACCGACCAGCTAAAACCTGTTGCGCGTAGCGGCAGAAGAATGAGCGGTGGTACTTATCCGAACCTGTTTGATGCGCACCCGCCTTTCCAGATTGACGGGAACTTTGGTTGCACTGCAGGAATTGCCGAAATGTTGATGCAAAGCCAGCACGGAGCCATTCACCTGCTTCCGGCACTGCCATCAAAATGGAGTAAAGGATCGGTGAGCGGATTGGTCGCTCGCGGAGGTTTTGAAGTGGACATAAAATGGGAGAATGGCGAAGTACAAACCGCGGTTGTTCGATCGAAACTGGGCGGAAATTGCCGTATTCGTTCTTATGTTCCTTTAACTGGTGACGGTTTGAAAGAGGCTACCGGCGAAAATCCAAATTCTTTTTATTCCATTCCTAAAATAAAGGAGCCAAAAGTAAATGCTGAAGAAGTGAAACTGCCGGAGTTGAAAAAAGTATATGAGTATGATTTGGAGACAATTGCCGGTCAGGAAATACTTCTAATGAAATTATAGCATGCAAGAAAGAATAAATAGCTTAAAACCTACGATGATGAACATGGGAAGAATACTTTGTCTCTTCGTTACAGTGCTGCTGTTGTTGCCGGCAACCAATATATTCGGCCAGCAGCAGGATAACAAACAAGGGGCCTATTACACCGGTAAGTACCGAAACCTTTTTGCAGAAGCCGGGTATGCACAAAAAGATATTGATGAGAAATTGAAAAAGGCGTATTCCGATCTTTTTGAGGGGCCCAATCGCATCTATTTCGAGGTTGAAGATTCGCTGGCTTACGTTTCGGATATTAAAAATAAGGATGCACGAACTGAAGGCCTTTCGTATGGTTTGATGGTGGCTGTTCAGTTCGATAAAAAAGAAGTGTTTGATAAACTTTGGCGATGGAGCAAAAAGTATATGCAGCACCAGTCGGGGCCACGCGAAGCCTATTTTGCATGGAGCGTTAATCCGGAAACCAATAGAATGAACTCGGTAGGATCAGCTTCGGATGGCGAGCTGTATTTTGTAACCTCACTGTTGTTTGCATCAAACCGTTGGGGCAACGATACCGGAATTGATTATTACGCCGAAGCACGCCGTATTTTAGACGCTATGTGGGAAAAAGACGGCTCCGAGAGAATACATCACATTATCAATGTTGAGCATAAACAAATTAGCTTTGTTCCCGAAGGGGATGGTTACAACTGGACAGATCCTTCGTATCATGTTCCGGCATTTATGGAAGTATGGGCCGATTTTGCCAACGACGGACACGAGCAGTTTTACCGCGATTGTGCCGATACTGCACGGGTTTTTCTTCATCGGGCCTGCCATCCTGAAACCGGATTGAATTACGATTATGCTAATTTTGATGGTTCGAAACACGATGCCCGCTGGATGCCTCAGGCATTTCGCTACGACTCGTGGCGAGTACCCATGAATATTACCATGGACTACATTTGGTTTGGGAAAGACAAAAACTGGCAGGAAGATTATGCTGGTCGCTTCCAGGGATTTTTGCGATCGGAGGGAATTAACGACTTTGCCGATCAGTACAACCCCGACGGCACAAAACCGGAATGGATCCTTCAGGCAGGTGGTTTCAGAAAATTACGGCATTCGTTGGGATTGATATCTACTTCAGCAACGCTTTCTATGGTTGACGATGTTGATCCGGAGTTTGATTTTGTACATAAACTCTGGAACGCAAAACTTGAACCTTACGAAGATGGATATTTCGATCCGTATTACGATGGTTTGCTGTACCTGTTCAGCTTAATGCACCTGAGCGGAAATTACCAGGCAATATTACCCGCTGAGCACCAATAATGAAAGATGAAATAATTTGAATTCCAACTAAAAAATAATATCAAATGATGACTAGAATGAAATTAACAGTGGCCGTTTTGTTAGTGCTTACATCGAATGTACTATTTGGCCAAACCAAAATTACGCTGTATTCAGATCAGGCGGAAACAAAAATTAATAAAGAAATATACGGTCATTTTGCCGAGCACCTGGGCCGTTGTATTTATGGCGGAATATTCGTTGGCGAAGACTCAGAAATCCCCAATACCCGTGGTTTTAGGGATGATGTTACCGGTGCTTTAATCGATATGAAAATACCTTTGTTACGTTGGCCCGGAGGTTGTTTTGCCGATACCTATAACTGGAAAGACGGCATTGGCCCGCGCGAAGAACGCCCATCTATGGTAAATGTGCACTGGGGGGGAGTTACCGAAGACAACAGTTTTGGAACACACGAATTTCTTGATTTTTGTGATTTGATAGATGCCGAACCATACATAAATGTAAACGTTGGATCGGGTACTGTTCGTGAAGCTTCGGAATGGATAGAATACGTAACATCATCGAACATTAGCCCGATGACAGATTTAAGAAAGAAAAACGGACGTGAAGAGCCCTGGGATGTTAAGTACTGGGGAATTGGCAACGAAAACTGGGGCTGTGGTGGAAATATGACTCCTGAGTATTATGCCGATGTTTACAAACACTTTGCGACTTATAGCCGTGGAGCTGAATATAAAATTGCCTGTGGAGCCAGCGATATTGACTATAACTGGACTGATGTTTTAATGAAAAAAATGCAGGATAAAAGAAACCTGATGCAAGGATTATCATTGCACTATTATACCATTACACATAACTGGAGTAAAAAAGGATCGGCTACTGATTTTGATGAAAAAGAATGGTTTACCACGCTTAGCAAAACCTTGTTTATGGATGAACTGATCCAAAAACATTCAACTATTATGGACAAATACGATCCTAATAAGCGTGTTGGTTTAATTGTTGATGAGTGGGGAAACTGGTTTGATGTGGAACCCGGAACCAATCCCGGATTTCTGTATCAGCAAAATACCTTGCGCGATGCACTGGTTGCCGGTATAAACCTCAATATTTTTAATAATCACGCCGATCGTGTTAAAATGTCGAACATTGCACAAACCATTAACGTGCTGCAATCGGTTATTTTAACCAAAGAAGATGAAATGGTGCTAACTCCTACGTATTATGTATTTAAAATGTATAGTGTACACCAGGATGCAACATTAATACCTGCGAACCTTAAAACCAGCAAGTACGAAATGGACGGGGAGTCGGTTCCGGCCGTAAATGCCTCAGCATCTACAAAAGATGGAGTAATTTCAATTACCCTGTGTAACCTGAATCCTAACGAGAGCGAAAATGTTGAATTATCGCTACCTGCCGACGAAATTTCAACAGCGAGCGGACAGATTATTACGTCGCAGAGTATAAACGATTTTAATGATTTTGGTAAAAACGAAACCGTTAGCCTCAAGGAGTTTAGCGTGGCAAAACCAAAAGACGGAAAACTTACTTTTGAGTTACCTGCAAAGTCGGTTGTTCTTGTTCAGCTTAAATAAAAATACTTTGTTTTATTGGATAGGTAGAAAGAGGAAGCGGATGAGCTTCCTCTTTTTGTTTAAATACTAAATGCCATAAAACATCTAAAAAAAAGGTAAGCGCAAATCTCAATTGATAACGCAGCTGCTTTTATTGATGATTTACCAATTCGGCTCGTTTAAAAAGCACATGGTGAGATGTTTGTGTTAGAATGAAGTCAGGCTCCACGTAAAAGAATTGTCTTTTAAAATTGGAATGATCAGCCAGACCGGTTTTTGTTTATTCTTCTTAAATTTCTATATTCCGTCTCTGTAATAAAACTAAATCATGAATACCGGAAAATATTATTTTTTTCAGCTTGTTTTCATTTTCCTAACTTGTGTTACTGGTGTTACCTCCGCTAAGAATTCAAACCAGTTTTACAACCTAAACGAAGACTACGGTATTTCTATTCGCGAAACCAACCAGGTTTGTGAAGATGATGATGGTTTTATCTGGATTTCTTCAAAAATTGGAATAGTACGCTATTCCAGAGATGATATCAGAACCTACCAAATACCTTATGATTCAGAAGACATAATCGCTGTTCGAATGGAATATACCAACGGGAAATTATATGTATATACCAACAACGGGCAGCTGTTTATATACAATAAGATTCAGGATAGATTTGAGCTGATAACCAACCTGGCCAAGCAGGTGAAGGACCCGCATGTAGTTGTGAACAGAATGCTGGTCGATTCTGAAGAAACTATTTGGGAAGCAAGTACTTCCGGTTTGTTGCGCTATAATAAAAACGATGGTCTGAATACCTTTTTTGATAACCGAAACATCCATTTTTTGGAATGGCTAGATGATTTTCGTTTTTTTTATGGAACCGAAGAATACATTGGTATTTTTGATATTACTACCCAAAGTTCAGAGGTGTATTACACTTTTCCTGAAGACCTGCACTTGTTTTTTTCATACATTGAGTTCGACCGAAAGGAAAATACCTTGTGGTTAGGAACATTAAGCGATGGTTTATATTGCCTGAGAAAAGGGAATAGCGGGGTCGAATTGATTGCTGTAGAAAATATTCCCAATCAGCCGGTTCAGGCAATTTGTCCTATTTCAACTTCAACCTTGCTTATTGGTGTTGACGGACAGGGTGTTTGGGAAATGGATAAGCGCACACAGGAGATACTTGCCGTTTATAAAGATGATGCTGATAACCCAAATTCCTTAAAGGGAAACGGAGTTTATGATATTTTTTGCGACCGGAATAACAGAGTGTGGATTTGCACCTATAGCGGAGGAGTTTCTTTTTTCGATCAGGCAAGTAGTTCTGTTGTTACCAAAGTGGCACACATGGCGAACAACCCAAATTCGCTGGTAAATAACGATGTCAACAGTATTCTCGAAGACCGGAACGGGAATCTATGGTTTGCCACCAATAATGGTGTAAGCTTTTGGAATACAAAAACCAATAAATGGAAATCATTCTACCACAATAAAGAACAGCACGCCCAGGTGTTTTTGGCACTTTGCCAGGATTCGTATGGAAGAATTTGGGCCGGTTCTTATTCATCGGGTATTTATATTCTGGATGAGAATACCGGAAAAGAACTAAGACATTTAAGCCATGAAAATACTCCGGGTGATTTTGCAGGCGATTTTGTGTTTAATATAATTGAAGACCAAAAGGGCGATATCTGGATCGGTGGAGTTCGGGGTGATTTGATTCGATACAATTACAATTCCGATACTTACACCTCTTATCCGGATTATACAATATACAATATTGCGGAATACGGGCCTGATAAATTATTAATGGGAACCACCTACGGATTGTTACTTTTTGATAAAAGTTCGGGTACTCATGAAGTCCTGGTCGAGGGTTTTGTTGTTTCTGATCTGTATATTTCAGAAAATATAGTTTGGATTGGAACCAATGGTAACGGCATAGTTCGGTATAATTTAACCAATAAATCAACTCATTCTTACACAGCGGATAACGGACTTCCAAGTAATTTTGTAAGTAGCATTGATTACGCAAATGGTTACTTTTGGATAGGTACGGAGCTGGGCTTATGCCGGTTGAATGAAGCAGACCAAACGATATTAACTTTTAACTCTTTACTATACCTTAGCAATGTTTCTTTTAACCAGGATGCGCAATGTATTTTAAAAAATGGCGATTTGGTTATGGGTACCAATAAAGGTGCTTTAATGTTCAGCCCTAATGATTTGAAGCTTACCCCGGAAGAAGGCCGTATCTATGTTCAGGATATTTCAGTTTCAGGACGATCGATACGCGAAATTGAAGATTTGAAACCGGAAGTGCCACTTAATGAGCTAAAAGAAATAAGCCTCAGGTATTTTCAAAATACAATAAGTTTAGAACTCATTCCACTTGGAGTTATTTCTCCCGGAGCGAAGTTCTCATGGAAAATTAGTGGTTTGGACCAGGAATGGAGTAAGCCGGTTGATAACCGGGTTTTATCCTATTCAAATATTCCGTACGGAACCTACACCATTCAATTACGAATGGTAGATAATTCAATAACAGGTGTAATTGCCGAGCGTGAGATAAAAGTGAATATCGTCCCTCCGTTCTGGAAAACTAGTTGGTTTATCCTGCTGGTTATTTTCTTTGTTGCAGGTTTGGGTATTTTTGGTGTTTATTTTTATATCGACAGGTTAAAGAAAAAGCACTCGGAAGAGAAAATCAGGTTTTTTGCCAATACCGCACACGATATTCGTACATCATTAACCCTGGTTAACGGGCCAATTGAGGAACTTAATAAGGAGTCAGGGCTAAGCGAAAGAGGTTCTAATTATCTTCATTTGGCAACAGAGCAGGTTCATCGTTTGTCAACGGTTGTTACACAATTGCTTGATTTCCAAAAAGTAGACGTTGGGAGGGAAAGATTGACATTCAGCTTTGTTGATATTGTTAAAACAATTAATGACCGGGTGATGATGTTTGAAGCTTATGCCAAGAGCAGAGATATTGATCTGGTTTTCAGCTGTAATTGTGTGAAATTCGACACTTCTGTTGATGAACGAATGATACAGAAAGTTGTTGATAATCTGATTTCCAATGCCATAAAATATTCAAATCCGAATTCCCGTGTAAATATTGAGCTCCGATGTGCGGCAACAAAATGGACGCTTGAAGTTCAGGATCATGGAATTGGAATTACCAAAAAGGCGCAAAAAATGTTGTTCCGGGAATATTACCGGGGCGAAAATGCGATCAATTCAAAAATAGTTGGCTCGGGTATCGGACTGCTTTTGGTGAAAAACTATGTTTCATTACACGGCGGTAAAGTTACCTGTTACAGTCAGTCTGGTGTTGGATCCACTTTTTTAGTAACCATCCCGTTTATTGCAAAGGAATATTCGGAAAGAAAAAAAGAAGCACCTTCAAAACCAGTTGAGAAAGATGTGCTGAAATCATCGATAATTAACCCTGTAACTGAAAAGCAGGCGGTAGACAAACGAGGGAGTAAAATGTCGGTTTTAATTGTTGAAGATCACGATTACCTGAGAGAATTCCTTCAATCGGCCATGCAGGATTTATTTAGTATTTACCTCGCAGAGGATGGAGAAAAGGCCTGGGAAATCGTTCAAAAACACAACCCTGACCTGATTGTTTCTGATATTATGATGCCCAAAATGGACGGCTTTGAATTGTGCGAAAAAGTAAAATCAAATTTCTTAACGGCGCATATCCCAGTAATTCTGTTAACCGCACTGGCCGGAAAAGCACAACAAATGCGCGGATTAGGAATAGGTGCCGATGATTATCTAACCAAACCATTTGACGTTACTTTGCTTCAGCAACGAATAAAATCAATTCTTAAAAACCGCGAAATTATCAGAGACAAGGCCATGAAAATGACCAGCGAAAGTAAAGAGCCGGTTATTTTGGAAAATGAACTGAACGATAAGTTTTTAAAACGGATGATAGCGGTTGTGAATGATAATATTGGTAATCCGAATTTTTCTAAAAATGAATTTGCTGCCGTAATGAATGTAAGTCCTTCGCTCCTCTATAAAAAGATAAAATCCCTAACCGACCAGTCGCCTATCGAATTTATAAGAACCATAAGGCTGAACCATGCTTATGATTTGTTGTCTTCTAAAGAACACTCCATTACTGAAGTTAGCGAATTATGCGGATTTAGCAGTGTTGGTTATTTCAGTACCGTCTTTAGAAAACACTTTGGCAAATCGCCTACGCGAGTACTGGAATAACACTCAGTACTTGTTTTTTTCGGATGTTTTCGTCCGGTATTATGATAGCTATCCCTTTCAATTTTAGATATTAGGGCGAATAGCTACTATTAAAACTGTTGAATATCTATCTTTTAGGTGTTCTATATGTCCTGTGTGTCAGGGTGTTAGGGATGTTGTGTCCAAGAATATCCCATTTTAAAAATCAAATGTCTAAAATTAAAAACCCCGACATATAATGGATTTTATTTTTGAAAAAGTGAAGGTGTGACAAATACCTGTTTGATAAGAATAAAACTATTATACCTAATTGGACAACTTTGATGAAACTAAACTATTTCATTCAGATATTGATGATAAGTCTTGCGCTGGCCGGAGCTTTTATTTTTGATTCCTGTCAGTCAATATCCGGTTCCGGTAAGCCAAAATTTGTAAACGATAGTATGGTTGCAAATTTTGATTATTTCACTTACAAAGGCAACGATGATTTTTACAACGATAATCCACTTCCCGGTGATGATTATTATTATAACCCAATTCTTCCGGGGTGGTATTCCGATCCAAGTGTTTGCACCAACGGAAAGGATTATTTTCTGGTAACATCAACCTTTAGTTATTTTCCTGGCGTTCCTATTTTTCACAGTACCGACATGCTAAACTGGAAGCAGATTGGTAATGTGCTTAACCGCCCCGAACAATTACCACTGGAAGGGCAGCGCGTAACCCGTGGAATTTTTGCTCCTGCAATTAGTTATAATCCGCATAACGAAACTTATTACATGATTACCACCAACATGAAAGGCGGTAATTTTTTGGTGAAGACACAAGACCCGTTCGGCGACTGGTCGGACCCGATTTGGTTGCCTGATGTTCACGGTATCGATCCGTCGTTGTTTTTTGATGACAACGGCAAAGCTTATATCGTAAATAACGATGAGCCGGATGGTGGTTCAACTTACGAGGGACATCGTGCCATTCGTGGTATTGAGTACGATGTGGAAAACGATAAAACCATTGGAGAAAGTATAATGCTTGTAAATGGTGGAGTCGACCTGTCGGAGAAACCAATATGGATTGAAGGACCACACATGTATAAATTTAATGGCAGCTATTACCTGATGTGCGCCGAAGGAGGAACTTCAGTTAATCACCGCGAGGTAATTTTCAAAAGCGATTCGCCATTTGGAAAATATACACCATGGAATAAAAATCCGATACTTACGCAAAAGCATCTCAATCCGAACCGCGAATTACCTATTACCTGTGCCGGTCATGCTGATATTATTCAGAAAGACAACGGACAGTGGTGGTCGGTATTTTTGGCCTGCCGCCCAATCGATAATAAATTCGAAAACCTGGGGCGCGAAACGTTTATGATGCCTATTCGCTGGAGTCAGGAAGGGTTTCCATACATGACCAAAGATGATGAACTGGTACCGCGCATCATTCGTATGGAAGGCGTAAAAAGAGATTCATCAATCACCTTCGGGAACTTCGAAAAGAACGATGATTTTAACGCCGCCGAACTGGGAATGGAGTGGCTAACCATTCGTGGAAACGCAGAAGGCTTATATAATTTAAAAGAAAATCCTGGCTTTCTTTCTTTAAAATGTGCCGATGTAACATCCAACGAATTAAAGGTACCGGCTTTTGTAGGGCGTCGTTTACAGCATCATAAATTTGAAAGTACCACTAAAATGTACTTCACCCCCGGTTTCGAAACAGAGTCGGCCGGAATGGTATTAATGAAAAACGAACTCCATCAGTATTTACTAGTAGTAGAAAAGGTTAATAACCAGGTAGTTGTAAGTGTGAAAATGCTTACTGATACAGCTGTTGAGGTTATTAACTCAGAAGCCATACATGCTGAAGATGAGCCTGTTCTTCTAAAAATTACATCGAATGGTACTGAATTTAGTTTCTACTATGCGCAGGACAATAATGAATGGAAACTGCTGGCTGATAAAGTTGATGCATCGTATTTATCGACTGCCAGAGCCGGAGGATTTACGGGGACAACGATTGGAATGTATGCTTCGGGGAAGAAATTTGAATTTAATCAATAAATAATTACGCACTTAATTCAATGTCAAATTTATAAATGAAAAACTTAGATCTTATGAGGAAAAACACTTACGGACATTCTGTCCTTCATTATTTCTATTCGACAACTCATTCTTCACCATAGTTAAAACGCGGTGTGAAGCAGAGTGAATAAAATCAACTTCTAATGAATATTAGAACTCTTTTGTCAATTTAATAGAGAATATAATGAAAAACAGAATTAATTTATCATCTCAAAAAGCTTTGTCAGCTTTGATGAAGAACTACTTGATAAAAACACTGGTAGTTATACTTGGGATTTTTATCAATTTATCATTGTTTGCTCAGGATACCAAAACCATAACTGGTACGGTGGTTGATGAGCAAGACAATCCGGTAATTGGTGCTACAGTAATCGTTAAAGGTACGCAAATTGGTGTGCCTACTGATCTGGATGGAAAATTTGAGCTGCAAGTTCCTACTGATAAGGAGATCCTGCTGATCTCGTTTATTGGAATGGAACCACAGGAAATTAACATTGCTAACCAAACTAAACTGGAGGTTGTACTTGCGCCATCGAGCGTACAACTGGAGGAGACTATTGTTGTTGGTTACGGCCAGCAAAAGAAGGAGAGTGTTGTTGGAGCAATTACCCAAACAACGGGTGAAGTTCTGCAACGTACAGCCGGTGTTACCGATATAGGTATGGCATTAACCGGTAACCTGCCGGGTGTAATTACCATAAACAGTTCGGGTATGCCGGGCGAGGAAGATCCGCAAATTATTATTCGTTCGGCAAGTTCGTGGAACAACAGCGACCCTCTGGTATTGGTTGATGGTGTTGAACGCCCGATGAGCGGTGTAGATATGAACTCGGTTGAGTCGGTTTCGGTACTGAAAGATGCTTCGGCAACAGCGGTATTTGGTGTGAAAGGTGCAAACGGTGTAATCCTTATTACAACAAAACGTGGTAAGGAAGGATCAGCGCGTATTGATGTTTCGGCCAACATGACCATGAAAGTACCTTCGAAACTTCCTAACAAACTGGATTCGTACGATGCTTTAATGGCACGTAACTATGCTATTGAGCACGAATTGGGTGTTTATCCTGATTCGTGGGGATATATGACTCCGCAGAATATTATTGAAAAATACCGCTACCCGGCTGATTTGGCTGAGGCCGAGCGTTATCCGAATGTGGACTGGCAGGATGTATTGTTTAAAGATTATGCCATGTCGTACAATGCCAACTTAAACGTATCAGGTGGTACTAAGTTTGTAAAGTATTTTGCCTCGGCAGACTTTGCACACGAAGGTGACCTTTTTTATGTTTTCGATAACGGACGTAATTACGATTCGGGTTATGCTTTTAACCGTATTAACGTAAGAAGTAACCTCGATTTCCAGCTTACAAAATCTACCATGTTCAGGTTAAACCTGGCGGGATCTAACGGACAAAAGAAAACTCCTTGGGGACAAACCAATTCGGGCGACTGGGCTGTTGCTCAGCAGTGGGCCGGTGCCTATAACATTGCTCCCGATGTGTTTTTGCCACAATACTCTGATGGATCATGGGGATTCTATCCAAACATCTCCAATGTTTCCAATTCGGCACAAAACCTGTCGCTTTCAGGAACCATGCTTTCTACAACAACACGAATCAACACCGACTTCATTTTGGAGCAAGAGTTGGATTTTATTACTGAAGGCCTGAAGTTCCGTGGTTCTATTTCGTGGGATAATACTTTCCTGGAGAATAACAGGGGAATTAACGACCTTTACAATGATGCACAGCAAAAATGGATCGATCCTGCTACAGGTATTGCCACTTATAAAAAGGAATACGAGAATAACAATAAATTCGATTTCCAACAGGGCGTGCTCTGGAACACTTCTGCCGGTTCGGTTCAAAACTATGCAACACAACGTAACCTGGAATACCAGTTGCGTTTAAACTGGGATCGCCAGTTTGGTAGCCATAACATTACCGCGATGGGTATGTTTAGCCGTAAAGAACGCGCACGAGGCAGTGTAATTCCAGAATTCCGCGAAGACTGGGCATTCCGTGCCACATACGACTATAAATCACGCTATTTCTTAGAGTATAATGGTGCCTATAACGGATCCGAAAGATTTTCCAAAGATTATCGTTTTGCATTCTTTAGTTCGGGTGCGATTGGCTGGATGATCTCTGAAGAATCATTTATGGAAAGTCTTGGATTCCTGGATATGTTAAAACTAAGGGCTTCCTATGGTGAAATTGGTGACGACTTTATCAATCAACGTTGGTTGTACCTTACACAGTGGGCCTACGGGGGTAACTCGTCACTCGACTTAAACCACGGAACCAGCCCGTATGACTGGTACCGTGAATCAGCAGTTGGAAACCCTGATGTACGCTGGGAGACCGTTAAAAAGTTTAATGCCGGTGTAGACTATGCTTTCTTCGACGGATTGCTGGCCGGTAGTGTTGAATATTTCCGCGACAAACGAGTTGATATCCTTATTGGCGGAGGCGACCGTGCAGTACCGTCTTACTATGGACCGACACCACCAACAGCTAACCTTGGTGAGGTAGAAACCAACGGGTACGAAATACAAGTGCGTGTAAATAAAGTACTAAATAACGGTGTTCGTTTGTGGGGAGATATGAGTATGACACATGCAGTAAATGAGATTCTTGAAAGAGATGACCCTGCATTGTACGAAGATTACCGTAAACAAGCCGGTTACAGCCTTGGACAAACAAGAGCCCATGTTGATGCCGGTTATTTTAATACCTACGATGCTTTATACGGCAGTCCGATACATAATACTAACGATGCGTATAAAGTTCCCGGAGACTATTATATCCTCGATTTTAATGCCGATGGTATAATCGATAGCAAAGACCAGATCCCTTATGGATACGCCGGTTCACCACAAAATACCTACAATGCCACAGTTGGTGTTGAATGGAAAGGTTTTAGTGCATTTGTGCAGTTTTACGGTGTAAATAATGTAACCCGTAACGTGCCATTAACCAGTTTCGGAAGCAACCTGAATACCGTTTATGATTTCGGGACATGGTGGTCGAAAGAGATGCCAAATGCCGATGTAACTGTTCCGCGTTGGTTGTCGGAGCCTAGCTACCATTCAGGAACTCAGTACTTGTTCGATGGTTCGTATGTTCGATTGAAAAATGCTGAATTAGCTTATACCGTTAACGGTGGCTGGATCAACTCGATTGGTTTCCGTACGCTGAAAATATTTGTTAACGGTAACAACTTGTGGGTATGGTCGGATATGCCTGATGACCGCGAATCAAACTTCGCCGGATCAGGAGGACAGGGAGCTTACCCAACTATGAAACGATATAATTTAGGAATAAGATTTACACTATAATTATGAGTACAATGAAAAATATACATAAGACGCTTTTGAAGAGTGGTGTACTGTTCATCATGTTATTGGGGCTCTTTTCCTGCGAAGAATACCTGGATAAAGCACCCGAATCGATCGTATCGGAGGAGGTAGCGTTTAGTAATTTCACCAATTTCCAGGGTTATATTGAGGAGATCTACAACTGTATCCCTGATAAAGAAAAGAAATACTGGACCACTTCCTGGAACTGGGGTGACGATGAGCTTTTTAACCTTGAAGGTAGCTGGCACATGACCAACCAGGTTGATATTGGTAACTTTTGGGCATGGCAAAACAATGCCGGCACATGGTTTGACGATAATAATGCAAATCCAACTTCTACCAATAAATTTGATCATGGTTTGTATGCGCATGCCTGGTATTGTATCCGTAAAGCCAATATGGGGCTTGAGAATCTTGACTTACTAACTGTGGCAACACAGGAGGAAAGAGATTTTATTGAAGGGCAACTTTACTTTTTCAGAGCATGGTGGCATTTTGAAATGATGCAGTATCTTGGCGGGTTGCCTTATATTGATTACGTATTACCCGCAGGCGAAAAACTGACCTTGCCACGTTTAAGTTACCAGGAATGTGCAGACAAAGCCGGAGCCGATTTAAGAAAAGCGGCTAACTTATTGCCTATCGACTGGGATAATACAACCGTTGGTAAAAATACTCTTGGTAAAAACCAGTTACGCGCCAATAAAATTATGGCTTTGGGTTATTTGGGAAAAAACTACCTGTGGGCAGCAAGTCCGTTAATGAAAAACGGCGCTGAAACCGGCGGTGCCAATACCTATAATTACGACGAGGACTATGCGCGTAAAGCGGCCGAAGCTTTTGGTGAGTTGCTGAGCCTGGTTGAAGGTGGGCAGACACAATACGCGCTGGTTGATTTTGAATACGATGATATTTATAATCACAAGAAATCGAGCGGTGCTGAATCGAAGTACAGCGATATATTCTATACCACAGGACAAAACTGGTTAATGCCGGGTTCAACCGAAGCTATTTTCCGTGGTCCTTCAACCGATTACAACGGTAGTAACTGGAATACCACAAAAACTTTCGGACCAAAAGTAAAAGGTTTGGTGGAACATGACAACATCATTCACCATCCAACAGCTAATTACGTAAAGAATTATGGTATGGCTAACGGTTTGCCTTTGGATGATCCGGAATCGGGTTTTGATCCTGAATATCCTTTTAAAGACCGTGATCCACGTTTCTATCACGACATTGTTTTCGATGGATTTAAGTACGTGAATGCCACAATGCCTGCTGATATGGAATACCTGCGTTACACAGGTTTGGCTACAAACGGAACCATGAGAAATCCTGCCGATGGTAGCCGAACAGGTTATCTGATTCAGAAATTGGTACCGCATACAGCCAATAAATACGACGGAGCTTATAACTGGAGTTATAACCTTCATACCTACCTGCCATACATGCGTTTGGGCGATATCTATACCATGTATGCCGAAGCATGTGCTGCATTTGGTGGCGCATCAGGTAAAGCATCAAATTTCACCAAAACAGCTGAAGAAGCGATTAACACGCTTCGCGATCGTTGTGGAGCCGGCCATGTTGCTGCTTCGTACACGGCAAGCCGCGAAAAATTCATCGACGAGGTGAGAAGAGAACGTGCTGTAGAGCTTTCATTCGAAGGCTTCCGCTTTAACGACTTGCAACGTTGGTTGTTGCTTACCGAGTATCCTTACAATGTAAAAACTTCTCAAGAGTTTGACCGGGTAGAAGACCTTGAATTCTTTGAGAACAACGATCCAAAAGATGCAAGGGTAGCCAACTTTAGAGAAGAAGTCATTTTAACACGTCAGTTTGGAGTTAAACACTACTGGTTCCCGCTTAAAATCGAGGATGTATCTATGTATCCTGAATTTGGGCAGAATCCGGGCTGGTAGCCAGATTGAGTTAAAGTATTATGTAATTATAATCGAATAAGCAATGAAACATATACAAAAGAGATTCATTTTATTTGCCCTGTTTGCAGTAGTTCCCTTTTTAATGAACGCGCAAACTACGGCAGGAAATGAAACGGATACAATCATCATAACCGATGACCCATTAGTGCAGGTACCTTATCGTAAGGTAGCTCAAAGCGACATTCTGGGTGGTGTTTCGGTGGTTGATCTCGAAGAATTAACCAAAAAGAACTATAATACCTATAGTTTAGACAATATGCAGGGCTACATTGGTGGTTTCACCGGTAATGCACTGTGGGGCATGGGCGATTACCTGGTGCTGGTTGACGGAATACCACGTGCTGCCAACAATGTGCTGCCAACCGAGATTGAGCAGATTACCTTCCTGAAATCGGCGGCTGCAGTTGTACTTTATGGTAGCCGTGCTGCAAAAGGTGCCATTTTAATTACCACCAAACGTGGTAAAGAAACACCACTTGAAGTGAATGTACGGGCAAACACCGGTTTTCATGTGTCAAAAAGCAATCCTTCTTATTTAGGGTCAGCACAGTACATGACTTTGTATAACGAAGCGCGTGCAAACGATGGTCAGTCGCCACTGTTTAGTGATGACGAAATATACCATCATGCATCGGGCAGCAATCCATACCGTTATCCGAATGTGGATTTTTATTCATCGGATTATTTAAAGTCGTACTACAACCGTACCGATGTTTCTACCGAAATATTGGGAGGTAATGAACGTGCCAGATTTTATACGAATATTGGTTACTACCGTCAGGGAGATGTTCTTGACTTTGGTGAAGCTACTGATAATTTTACCGACCGCCTGAATATCCGCGGTAATATTGATCTAAATCTGAATGATTTTATCAGTGCCTACATTAATACGAATGCGACCTTCTACAATGCAAGAAGTGCAAATTCGAGCCAGGAAGGTGGCAATTACTGGACAGCTGCATCTACACTGCGTCCTAACCGTATTGCACCTTTAATTCCGCTTGATTTTATCGATCCAAACGATCAACAATCGTGGAATTTGGTAAACGGTAGCGAAAACATTATCGGAGGTCAGTATTTCCTTGGTGGAACTAAGTTGGATCGGACCAATATATTTGCTGATTATTACGCAGGCGGTTACAGCAAGTGGACAAGCCGACAGTTTCAGTTTGATACAGGATTGGATTTCGATTTGAAAGGAATTACTGAGGGATTAAAATTCCATACACAGTTTGCTGTTGACTATGCTACTTCGTACAGCACATCTTATAATAACACTTATGCTGTGTATATACCAAGTTGGTACGATTACAATGGTACCGATGTTATTGCCGGAATAGAGAAGGAAGGTAACGATGAAAAATCGGGTCAGCAAAACGTTGGAGGAAGTACCAGCAATCAAACTATTGCGTTTTCAGGGTATTTTACCTACGACAAAACAATAAATGCAGACCACAACCTGAATGCGATGTTAATTGCATCGGGGTATCAAATAACTAACTCTGGTCAATATCACCGCACCAGCAGTGCAAATGCCGGTTTGCAGTTGGGTTACAACTACAAGAAAAAGTATTATGCTGATCTTAGTGCATCGGTAATCCACTCGGCAAAACTGCCCGAAGGAAACCGCCAGGCATTGTCGCCAACGGTAAGTTTAGGTTGGAAAATCAGTGAAGAGGATTTTATGGCCAACTCATCGGTATTTGATGAATTAAGTCTGAACGTGTCGGGAAGTATCCTGAATACAGACATTGATATCGAAGATTTTTATATGTACGAAGCCACTTACACTCAGGCCAGCGGTGCATGGTGGGGATGGTACGATGGTGCATCGGAGCGCTCAACCAACTCGAAACGAGGAGGAAATGACGAACTGGACTTTGTAAAACGCAAAGAAATATCTGCTACCCTGATGGCCTCGCTTTGGGAAAAACTGTTAACGGTGAATACCTCGTTTTTTATCAATTCAACTGAAGGATTGCTGATTACTCCTTCAACTATTTTCCCAAATTATTTCTTCACCTGGTGGCCAGAAGCTTCATTTATTCCTAACGTTAACTTCAATAACGATAAACGTGTTGGATTCGACTTTAATGTGAATGTAAACAAGCAGGTTGGCGAAGTAGATCTTACATTGGGTGTTTCTGGTATTTATTATACTACGGAAGCTACACAACGCGACGAAAATTACGAATACGATTATCAGTACCGCGAAGGTTTAGCGCTAGATGGAATTTGGGGATTAGAAAGTGCCGGTTTATTCCAGAGTGCTGAAGAAGTTGCCAGTTCTCCTGAACAGAAATTTGGTGGAACGGTTAAACCCGGCGACATCAAATATGTGGATCAAAACGGCGACAATATGATCGACGATAAAGATGAAGTATATCTTGGCCGCGCCGGATGGAGTGGAGCACCGCTTACTTTGGGTGTAAACTTTACAGCTAAGTACAAAGGCTTTACATTCTTTGCTCTGGGTACCGGAAATTATGGCGCTTATGCCATGAAAAATGACGCGTACCACTGGGTTTATGGCGATAGAAAATACTCGGAGGTAGTGCTCGACCGTTGGACGGAAGAAACAAAAGCTACAGCTACTTATCCGCGACTGACAACAGAAAATGGAAGTAACAATTTCCGTAACTCTGATTTCTGGATGTACAAAACCGACCGTTTTAACCTGGCGAAAGTACAGATCACTTACGATCTGCCACAAAGCCTGATTCAAAACAGTGTGTTCGAAAGCATCTCAACATACGTAAGTGGAGCAAACCTGTTAACTATTTCGAAGGAAAAAGATATTCTGGAACTGGAATTCGACAGTGCTCCGCAAACGCGATTCTTTAACATTGGTTTAAAGGCCACATTCTAATAAGTAACACTAAAGAATTTTTACGATGAAGAATATAATAAAATTAGTGGTTCTTGTACTTCTTTTCACCGCCTGCGACGATATGTTCGATCCGGCTTTGGAGAACAACAGGGGACTTGACGCGATGTACAACGAACCTACATATGCACAAGGTATTTTGGCCAACGCATACATATTATTGCCTTATTCGTCGGCTCCGCAAAGCGATGTGGCAACAGATGATGCAGTAACCAACGATAACGATAACGATTACCTGGCAATGGCCACCGGATCGTGGACAGCCAGTACCAATCCAATGTCGCAATGGCAGGGCAGAAGAAATGCTATTCAGTATATCAACCTGTTTTTAGCCAACACCGACGAAGTGGTTTGGAGTAAGGAAGAAGTGATTAACACCATGTATAACGACCGTTTAAAAGGTGAAGCTTATGCGCTGAGAGCCGTTCAAATGTTGGCACTTTTAAAGGCACACGGTGGTTGGACTGCAGGTGGAGAACTGTTAGGTGTACCAATTGTTACCGAGCCGGAAACGGCTGAGTCAGACTTTAACCTGCCACGTAATACATTCCAGGAATGTATCAATCAGATTATTGCTGATGCGAATACTGCAATGGATCTTTTACCATTGGATTTCGGCGATATCTCTGATGGCGAAATTCCATCAAAATACCAGTCGCTTGGTGTTACCAATGCCGGCGATTACAACCGTGTAAACGGTAACCACATGCGTGGTCGTATTACCGGCCGTATTATTGAAGCCGTTCGTGCACAGGCTGCTTTACTGGCTGCAAGTCCGGCCTACAATGCCGGTACAACAGTATCGTGGGAAGATGCTGCAAACTTTGCTGCTGATGTATTGGACCGTGTTGGTGGACCAAACGGTTTGGCTACTGATGGACATACCTGGTATGCCAATATCAGCCAAATTGAAGGTTTGGCTTCAGGTGTAACACCTCCTGAGATTATCTGGAGAGGAGATATCGGTCAGAATAACGACCTGGAAACGGACAATTTCCCTCCGTCGTTATATGGCAACGGACGTGTAAATCCTACACAAAATTTAGTTGATGCATTCCCAACTGTCGATGGCTACCCAATTACTGATCCGGCGAGTAACTACGATCCTGAAGATCCATATGCAAATCGCGACCCACGATTAAACGATTATATTGTGGTAAACGGCAGTACACAAGGCCCAAACAGCGAGGTAATTGTTACCGGTATTTATGCCGACGACAAAGACGGAATTAACCAGGAAAACGGAAGATCGACTCGTACCGGTTACTACCTGCGTAAGCTTTTGCGTTATGACTGTAACCCAAATCCTGAGTTCGATACTGAGCAAAAGCACTACGCCGCGCGTATTCGCTACACCGAAATATTCCTGGCATATGCTGAGGCTGCAAACGAAGCCTGGGGACCAACAGGCAATGGCGGAAACTCGTATTCTGCTTACGATGTTATTAAAGCGATCCGCGAAAGAGCAGGTATTGGCCTGGAAAATGGCGATGCTTACCTGGAATCGGTTAAAGGCGATAAAGATGCAATGCGCGAGCTGATCAGAAACGAACGTCGTATCGAGCTTTGTTTCGAAAATCACCGTTTCTGGGATTTACGTCGCTGGAACGTGGCAAACCTCAACGAAACGGCTCGTGGTATACGAATTGAAGATGCGAATGGTACATATACGCTTGTTGATGTGGAGTCGAGAAATTATGCCGATTACATGTATTACGGACCGGTTCCTTACGGTGAATTACAGAAATGGAGTAACCTGGAACAAAATGCAGGTTGGTAATTTTCTGAATATTAATTGAAAATATTGAAAGATATGAAACAGATTAAATTTTTAATGATAGTGTCAGCCGGAATATTTGCAATGCTATTCACGTCTTGCGAGAATCAGGATGTAGAGTTCCCGGATTTTGACTACAGCACCGTATATTTTGCCTATCAATATCCGGTAAGGACTATTGTGCTTGGCGAAGATATTATCGATAATACGCTGGATAACGAACATAAATGCGAGATATACGCTACCATGGGTGGTGTATACGCTAACGATCAAACCATTGGTATCGATGTAACTGTCGACAATAGCCTGGTCAGCAATCTGTATTTCGATACTGAGTTTACCATGCCGGTTCAGGCTATGCCAAGCAACTACTATTCGTTGGCTGCCGATAAAATCTATTTGGATCAAACCATGTCGGATGGTGTTGAGGTACAACTTACTGAGGCATTTTTTGCCGATCCGAATGCGCTAAGCAACAGCTATGTTATTCCTTTACGAATGACTAATGTGGTAAATGCCGACTCTATTCTTTCAGGAGTCGCGAAGTTTGACGGAGCTGTTAGAGGAAAGGATACCGACTGGGATATTTTACCTAAAGACTATGTACTTTATTGCGTAAAATTCATCAATCCATGGCATGGTAACTACCTGCGCCGTGGAGAAGATGTAATTACCGAGGGTGGCGAAACCAGCACCGTAACACGTGGGGCTGAATACGTTGAAGATGACGAATTGGTTGCTTTAAGCACTGCTTTGTTAAACACGGTTGAATTCCCGGTTACGCTTGTTGGTGAAAATGGTGTAAACGTAACATGTACTCTGCTACTTACATTCGATGACCAGAATGCCTGCACTATTTCTTCAGCAACTGAAGGGTTTACTGCATCGGGTAGTGGTTCTTTTGTTGTCGATGGCGAGAAAAACAGTTGGGGAAACAAAGATCGTAATGCGCTATACCTGGATTATACCATTGACATGGGTAGCAAAAGTTATGCTACAAGTGACATACTGGTTGTTCGCGACCGCGGTGTTGCAATGGAAACATTTTCACCATCATATAATGTAAACTAATCGCTAAAATCAAGATGAAGATGAAATACATAAATAAACTTTTGCTGGGTGCCGTTTCTGTTCTTTTTATGGCATCCTGCGTTGATGATAGTTTACTCGATTACAGAGTCGATAAACCGGAAAGTGTTGTTCAACAGGAGTATTTGAATGAATACGATGTGTTGAAATCATATGTTGACAGAAGTGCCAGCCCTGATTTTAAATTGGGAGCAGGAGTTTCACTAAACGCTTTCAACGAAAGAGGGTTGGTGTACAGTCATATCATGTCAAACTTCGATGAAGTTACTGCAGGATATGCAATGAAACATGGTGCAATTGTAAAGAATACCGGAAGTATGGACTTCTCAGGAGTGGAAAAATTTATTGCTACCACTCAAGAAGCCGGTATTACCATTTACGGACACACACTTGCGTGGCATGCCAACCAGAATGCTGAATATCTGAACAGTATTATTGCTGATAGAGAAATTGAAATTGATCCTAATGATGCCAACAACGCTTTGCATGCTGTTACATCCGAAGCAAAGGGCAATATCTGGGATTGGCAGCTTGAATACACACTACCTACGCCATTAACACAGGGAGTGGAGTATACATTAAAAATGCGTGCAAAAGCCTCAAGCCCATTTACGGTGGCCTTTTGGCGAACTGATGGTTCATCAACCAATTACGGACCTGACATTGCGTTTGGAGATAGCTGGGGCGATGCTTCCGTAACATTTACACCGACTATGGATGCTACCAGATTACAATTTTGTTTCGGAACTTTCGCAGGTGATCTTTATTTTGATGACATGGTTCTTACCGCAAGTGGTTCTGAAGAGAATTTAATTGAAAATGGAGCCTTCGATGACGAAGATTTAAGTGGATGGGGAAAACCAGGCTGGCATTCTTACACCTTTGGGGTTGAACCTGTTGCAGCCGGCCCGGCTACGTGGTGGACAAACCTGGTAACCAACAGCGATGTTGAAGGTGATGATGTTTCCAGCTTTTTCGCCACAGAGATTACAGTTGGTCCAGATCCTGCTACAATTGGTGCTGCAGGTACTGGTGCAGACGGTGTGGGTAGAGCGATTGTTGTTAAATCGGGAGATAACCCCACTAATTCATGGGATACCCAGTTTTTTGTAAAAGCACCTCAGCAACTGCTGGCAGGTCAGGCTTATCGGTTCAGCATGAAGGTTAAAGCTGATAAACCAGCTACAATATCTTCTCAATCGCATAATAATCCAGGGGGGTATGTACATTGGTCTATGATTGGTAGCCCGGCAGTTACTACCGAATGGCAGGAATATACAAGTTCAGGAGTCATTTCTGGCGATCAGGCAGGCAGTAATGGCATGAACACTATCGCTTTTAATCTTGCAGAATTGAAAGAAGCCAATACCTATTATTTTGATGATATCGTATGGGAGATCGAGGAGTCGGGAAATACAATCCCACTGACCCCCGAAGAAAAGGCAGATACCCTTTCGTGGGCATTGGATAACTGGATTGCCGGAATGCTGGAAGTTACCAACGGATATGTAAAAGCCTGGGACGTGGTGAATGAACCAATGGATGATGGCAACCCGTATGAATTGAAAACCGGTGTTGGTAAAACAGATATGGCTGCTGATGAATTCTACTGGCAAGACTATCTTGGTAAAGACTATGCCGTTATGGCTTTCAACCTGGCAGCGCAATACGGTAGCCCTGAAGATAAATTATTCATCAACGATTATAACCTTGAATACAACATTGATAAATGTAAAGGGCTTATAAAATATGTTGAATACATCGAAGAGCAGGGAGCTCGTGTTGATGGAATTGGAACACAAATGCACATTAACACCACCTCTGATAAGGACAAGATTGTTGAAATGTTTAACCTGTTGGCTGCTACCGGAAAACTGATAAAAATATCAGAACTTGATATGGGTATTGCCGATGGAGTAACAACGGCAAATGCAACGGAGGAAGATCTTCAAGCTCAGGCCGAGATGTATCAGTTTGTTGTTGAAAAGTACCTGGAATTAATTCCGGCAAGTCAACAATATGGTATTACTGCCTGGAGCCCGCTTGATAGTCCGAAAGAATCTTCATGGAGAGCCGACCAACCAATTGGTCTTTGGAATCTCAACTATTTTAGAAAACCGGCTTATGCCGGATTTGCAGATGGCTTATCTGGTGAATAGTATCACATAGGTTTAGTTTAGGTAAAGGGACTGTCTGCTGAAGACAGTCTCTTTTTCTCTTTTTTATATTCTTCAGATTCTTTGTAACGAGATAAGTTCTGATAAAGAACAAAACGACTACTAGCCAATAGATTTTGAAACTAAACTAAATTAAATAAGAACTTAAGAAACCTGAAACGACATGAAACCCATAACCCAACTAATACTTGTCTTATGTTGCTGTTTTGCAATTCTTTCATGCAGGCAACAACAACCAATCCCCAAAGTATACAGTGTAGAAAACAGAGGAAAAGATTTTGAAACACCGGTGTTGCCCGCTTTGGACGAACTGCCGGTTGTAGAAGGTTTAACCGATCCTTTTGCCTGGTCAGATGGCAGCGGGCGTTCTACCAAATTCAGCGACTGGAGCAAACGCCGCAACGAAATAGCTGCCGAAATTCAGCATTATGAAATCGGTCCAAAACCCGCTCGCCCCGATTCAATCACCGCCAATTTTGAAAACGATACACTTACGGTAAATATCACCGTAAACGGAAACACATTAACATTAAAATCAGGTATTATTTTACCCGAAGGCGAAGGGCCGTTCCCTGCTGTAATTGGTATCGGTCGAAGTTCGGGAAGTTTGCCTGCCGACCTTTTTTCTGAAAAAAATATTGCTCAAATTACCTACGATTTCGGTCAGGTTGTTGCCTGGCAGCAAAAACGTGGTAACGAGCCTATCAATAAATTATACCCCGATCTGGCGTATATGGGATCGTATGCTGCCTGGCCGTGGGGTGTTAGCCGCCTGATCGACGGATTGGAACTGGTGGCTGATGAATTACCAATCGATATAGAACACCTTGCCATTACAGGTTGCTCTTTTGCCGGAAAGATGGCACTCTTTTCGGGTGCTTTCGACGAGCGTATTGCACTTACAATTGCTCAGGAATCAGGTGGAGGAGGAGCTGCCGCCTGGCGGGTTTCCGAAACCCTTGGCGAGGTGGAAACACTGGGACGAACCAATAATGTTTGGTTTATGGAAACTATGTTTCAGTTTGCCAATGATGTGCAAAAACTGCCCTTCGATCATCATGAGTTGATGGCGATGATAGCGCCGCGTGCCTTGCTTGTACTTGGAAATCCTGATTACGAATGGCTGGCCGATGAATCGGGATACGTTTCGTGCCAGGCTGCAAAAAAGGTTTGGGAAACGTTTGGAATTGCAGACCGGTTTGGATTCTCAATTGTTGCCGACCATCCGCATTGTCGGTTACCCGATATACAACGGCCCGAGGTTGAAGCTTTTCTCGAAAAATATTTACTGGAAAACGATACCGTAAATACCCATGTTGCCATTCACCCGTTTCCGGAGGTGGATTATAACAAATGGATCGATTGGCAATAATCAGTTATTCAGATTGAAGTGTCATAGAATCATTTTTTCCTCTGAAATGACGAAAAAATGTGTAAAAGTAGAAATCAAATATCCAAAAACTACAATGCCTCAAAGGGCATAGTCTTATTTTTGAGGAAAAAGTACACGATTTTATACCTGAAAAAGAGAAGTAATAGAATTATGACCGTTCGCGATATTGATTAATCAAATCCATTTAATGACGAATCAATACGAATACTGAATTAAACCAATAAAATGAATAATAAAGTTTTTGAGCTATATAGAATTGCAACCGTTTGTCTTGTCTTTGTCCAGATTACACTTTTTACACCCTTATTTACAACAGCTCAGGACAGAATGAATTATATCGCGTTTACGGAAGAAGAAGGATCTTTTGGGCTAATTGCAAATGGTCAACTGACTTCAGTAGTACTTGGACAGAATGACTTTCCGGGCGTAAAAACAGTAGCAGAATGGTTTGTAAACGATATAAACCTGGTAAGCGGCCACACCCCTGCAATTATAGCTGCAGATGCATCCTTGCCTGAACAAATAATTTTGGTAGGAACATTGGGTAAAAATGAATTAATCGATCAATTAATTCGTTCCGGGAAAATTGAAGCGTCTGATATGGAAGGTCAATGGGAACGTAGTTTAACCCAGGTGGTTGAAAATCCGTTTCCGGGTGTAAAAAAAGCATTGGTTTTAGCGGGAAGCGATAAACGTGGAACGATTTACGCCATGCTCAACCTGTCGCGCGAAATGGGCGTTTCTCCCTGGTATTGGTGGGCCGATGTTCCGGTTGAAAAGAAGGAAGCGTTGTACGTAAAAGCCGGACGTTGGGTAACCGAATCTCCAAAAGTTAAATACCGTGGTATTTTCTTAAACGATGAAGAACCGGCTCTTGGGAATTGGGTTCGCGAAAAATTTGGAGGATTCAACCATGAATTTTACGAAAAAGTTTTTGAGCTGATTCTTCGTCAACGTGGAAATTTTCATTGGTCTGCAATGTGGGGCAAAGCATTCTTCGACGATGATCCGGAGAACGGCCCTTTAGCCGATAAACTTGGAATTGTTATGAGTACCTCGCATCATGAGCCGATGGGAAGGGCTCAGGCCGAATGGCATCGTTATGGTTCCGGCCCCTGGGATTACAACAAAAATGCGGAGGAATTGAAAGCTTTTTGGAGAAAAGGGATGGAGCGTAACAAGGATTACGAAACGGTTGTAACCATTGCGATGCGTGGCGATGGCGACGAAGCCATGGAAGAAGGAACAAACATTGCCCTTTTGGAAAAGATTGTAAAAGACCAGCGTGAAATAATCAGTGAAGTGACCGGAAAAAAGCCGGAAGAAATACCACAGGTTTGGGCACTCTATAAGGAAGTACAGGATTATTACGATAGCGGTATGCGTGTTCCTGATGATGTTACCTTGTTGCTTTGCGACGATAACTGGGGGAATGTACGCAAACTACCCGATATAAATGCTCCGGAACGAGAAGGCGGTTATGGCATGTATTACCATGTTGATTATGTTGGCGGGCCTCGCTCTTACAAGTGGATCAACGTTAGTCAGATTCAGCGAATTTGGGAACAAATGAACCTGACCTATGCGCATGGAGTTGATCGTATTTGGGTGTTAAATGTAGGCGATTTAAAGCCCATGGAATATCCGATCAGTTTCTTCATGGATATGGCCTGGGATCCTACAGCGTTTAATGCAAACAACCTGCATCAATACATTGTTGATTGGTCTGCTCAACAGTTTGGCGAGAAATATGCCGAAGAAGCTGCCCGCATCCTTAATCTGTATACAAAATATAACCACCGGGTAACACCGGAATTGCTTAACGCCAGAACTTTCAGCCTGGAAAACTACAACGAGTTTGAACGGGTTCGGAATGATTACCGCGATCTTACGCTTGATGCCTTGCGTTTGTATAATTTCATTCCAAACGAGTATAAAGATGCATTTGACCAACTGGTGCTTTTCCCAACCAATGCCACCTCGAATTTGTACGAGATGTATTACGCGGTTGCAAAAAATAACCAGCTAGCAGAAGCTAATGATCCTGAGGCCAATTATTGGGCCGATGTGGCAAAGCAGTGTTTTGATCGCGATTCGTTGTTTACGGTGCATTACAACCAGCAAATTGCCGGTGGTAAATGGAATCACCAAATGGATCAAATTCGCATTGGATACAGAACCTGGGCCGAACCACGCCGCAGGATTATGCCAAAGGTTCTGCGGGTTGAAGTCCCGGAAACACATCGTTCGGAGTTAGCTTTTCAGGAAGCCGACGGTTATGTTTCTATTGAAGCGGCCAATTATCAGTTGGCAAAAGGGACAGACAAAATACGCTGGGAAGTAATTCCTGATCTTGGAAAAACAGAATCAGGTATTACCACTTTCCCACAAAATGAATATCCGCAAAGCACTGATTCTGTTTACCTCGAGTATGCAGTTAAGTTCGAGTCGGTGGGAGAGTTTGATGTAAATGTAATGTTATCCACTACATTAAATTTTAATGCCAATAAAGGATTACGTTATGCGATCTCTGTTGATGGTGGAGAAGAACAAATAGTAAATACAAATGGGGCTTATCGGGGCGAATTAGGAAGATGGCAGGCTGTACGGATAAATGAAACAATAACACAGCACACCATTCAAAAGCCCGGATTACATCGCCTGCGGATCCGGGTACTGGAGCCTGGAATCGTTTTACAAAAAATACAGATAGACACCGGAGGTTTGAAACGCAGTTATCTGGGAGCACCTGAAAGTAAACAAGTTAAATTTTAAGGAATGAACAGAAAGAGAATACAGTACAGTTTTTTAGGGTTATTACTCCTTTTCCTGTTTTGCGGAGAACTAAACGCTACTGTAAAATTACCACGTTTGGTAAGTAATGGAATGGTGCTTCAGCGTAACGAGCCGGTTACTATTTGGGGCTGGGCTGATGCCGGTGAAAAGATTGAAATAGAGTTTTTAGGAGATATATTTAAAACCAAGGCAGATAGGAACGGAAACTGGCAGCTTGAGCTAAACGCAATGGCTGCCGGTGGTCCGTATTCCATGACCATAAACGATGTGGTGCTAAACGATATTCTCGTTGGCGATGTTTGGCTGGCTTCGGGGCAGTCGAATATGGAGCTGCAACTGCGTCGGGTAATGGATTTGTATGCCGATGAGATTTTGAAAATAAATACCGATCAGATTCGTCTTTTCCGTTCTTCAACACGCGAAAATGCTGAGAGCGAAAAAGCCGATTATCCCGATGGAAAATGGCTGTCATCAACGCCTGAAAATATTATGGAATTTTCGGCTGTAGCCTGGTTTTTTGCCGACAAGATTCATCAAAGTCAAGATGTTCCGGTGGGTATAATCAGCACCGCAATTGGCGGCTCGCCGGCCGAGGCCTGGTTGAGTAAAGACAAAGTAACACCATTCCTTGACGAATGGTTAGAGCAAGGTGAAAAGATTGACTCGATGCGTGCAGCCTACATTGAAGAGCATGGAGAGATAAAAAGATACAATTGGGGTGCCGAAGTAAACAAAAATGATCCCGGAGTCGGGAAATGGTCGAAAGATGATGTGGATGTTTCCGACTGGCCACAGATTTCTTTGCCGGGATACTGGACAGACAAAGGTGTTAACTTTTGGAATGGTTCAATATGGTTTTACAAGGAATTTGAATTGGATGAATCGTTGGCCGGAGAAGAAGCCATTTTACGTTTGGGGCGTATTATCGACAGCGACTCGGCTTTTGTAAACGGAACTTTTGTTGGCAACATTACTTACCAATATCCTCCACGAATTTATACCATTCCCGAAGGCGTTTTAAAAGCCGGCACAAACAAAGTAATGGTACGCGTATTTAACCAGGGCGGACGAGGTGGTTTTGTGGAAGAAAAACCATACGAAGTGCGTGTTGGAAACGAAGTGATCGATATTACCGGCGACTGGAAATACCATATTGGAGCAGAGTTAAATCCTCCGAGAACAAATTTTGGAGGCCTTGGATTTCGTCCGGGAGGTTTGTATAATTCGCTGATAAATCCAATGAAAGAATACACCGTTAAAGGAGTGATTTGGTACCAGGGAGAAACCAATGCCGGACGTGGCTTTCAATATCGTCAGTTATTTAAAGACCTGATCGTGGATTGGAGAGACCAGTTGGATAAACCAGCTTTGCCGTTTCTGTTTGTGCAATTGGCAAATCTTGGGCTTCCGAATAAACAACCTGTTGAAAATGGCTGGGCCGAAACCCGCGATGCACAACGCCGTGCACTGGAACTTCCAAACACCGGAATGGCAGTAGCTTTTGATATTGGCGAATGGAACGATATTCATCCGCTCAACAAAAAAGAAGTAGCACGTCGTCTGGCTCTGGAGGCCGAAAGAGTGGCATACGGAAATGATGAGCTAGTTAGTGCCGGTCCGCTTTACGAATCAATGAAAGCAGAAGATGGAAGTATTTTGCTCACCTTCTCGTCTGTCGGCTCGGGATTATTTGCAAACAACAAACTCGAAGGTTTTCAGATAGCAGGAGAGGATGGTGAGTTTGTTTGGGCAAATGCCGTAGTGATGAGCAAAAATACTGTTAAGGTTTGGAGTAGAAAAATAAAAGAACCGGTGGCAGTTCGTTATGCCTGGGATGGAAACCCGGCCGGATCGAACCTGAAAAATAAAGAAAACCTGCCCGCATCGCCTTTTACAACTGAAGACTAAATCGAAGAAATTATAAATTAAAAAAATTCAAATGAAATCGAACTCACAGAAAGTTTCTGTACTGGAAAAAATAGGATACAGCCTTGGCGACCTTGCTGCCAATCTGGTGTTTCAAACCCTGGTTACTTTCCTTGCATTTTTCTATACTGACATCTATGGACTGCAGAATGATCATGCCTCGGTAATTATGCTGGTTGTCGGACTGGTAGCAGCCTTTGCTTTTAACCCGATTATTGGTGCCCTGGCCGACCGAACACGCTCAAGATGGGGGAAATTTCGCCCATGGATTTTGTTTACGGCTATTCCGCTTGGGGTAATTGCTTTGCTGGCATTTACAACTCCCGATTTTTCGTACAAAGGGAAGCTGATTTATGCCGCCGGAACGTATACGCTTTTATTGTTGGCATATGCGGCAAGTAACCTGCCATATTCAGCTTTAAGCGGGGTGTTAACCGCTGATATGTCGGAGAGAAACAGTCTGTCTTCATATCGTTTTGCAGCCGTAATGTTTGCACAGTTTTTTGTGCAGGTATTTATGTTGCCTATTATTTTGCATGTGGGAGATGGCGATAAAGCAGCCGGAATTGAATCGGTAATGACCTGGATGGCTATCATCGGTACCGTATTATTACTAATCACATTTCTTACTACAAAAGAACGTGTAATTCCTAGTCCGGAACAGGAATCGAGTTTAAAAGACGATTTGGGCGACTTGTTTAAAAACCGTCCCTGGATTATTATGTTAACACTTACTATTCTTGTTTTTGTAACACTGGCTATGAAAGGTGGATCGTACGTTTATTATTTTAATAATTACGTTGATGAGGCAGCACTGCAAGGTTTTCTTCAGCCGATTTTAGATTCGCTGTCGGCCATGGGAATGAACTTTTTTGGATCAGATATTGCATCGGCAGGGTTTGGATTGTTTAACGCCGGAGGAATTATTTGCTCCATGATCGGTATCGCCGTTTCCAGTAAGCTGGCCAACAAATTCGGAAAACGCGATGTATTTGGCACAACGTTATTTATTGCTACCCTTTTTATTGTCTCCTTCATTTTTTACAAACCAGAGAATGTTCGCATGATGTTTATGGCACAGGCATTACACATGTTTTTCTATGGTGTAACAACACCAATTCTTTGGGCAATGATTGCCGATGTTGCCGATTACTCAGAGTGGGTTAATAATCGTCGCGCTACGGCCATAATCTTTTCGGCAATGATGGTGGGCTTAAAAGCCGGATTGGCCATTGGTGGTGCTATTGTTACCTGGATTCTTGGTTTGTACGGCTACGTATCGAAAGATGCTGCGGTGGCCGGTCAGGAATTGGTTCAGCCCGAAAGTGTGGCACAGGGAGCAAAAATGCTGGTAAGTATTTACCCGTCAATTCCGTTTTTAATTGGAGTTGCCTTACTGTTCTTCTACGAAATCAATAAAAGTAAAGAAGTTCAGATTCAGGAAGATTTAATTAGCAGAAGACTCTGATGGACTATCAGCAAGTTGTTTGTAGGAGAAAGATATTTCAAACCATAATACCATAAAAAATGAAAAATAGAAATGGATTTATTTTAATTGCGCTGTTAGCTGGCCTTTTGATGTCGTGCAACAGCGGAACAACACGGTCGCAAAAAACACCAACTTTAAAAGACGCTTTTGCCGGTAAATTTCATATTGGTACAGCTTTAAACGAATGGCAAATTACCGGAAGAGATTCAGCCGGAGTTGAGGTGATAAAAAATCAGTTTCAGGCAATTGTTGCCGAAAACTGCATGAAAAGCGGCCCCATTCATCCAAGAAAAGACGAATACAATTTTGATTTACCTGACCAGTTTGTAGAATTTGGTGTAGCAAACGATAAATTTATAACCGGACATTGTTTAATCTGGCACTCGCAGGCTCCGCGCTGGTTTTTTACCGATGATGAAGGAAATGATGTTTCGCGCGAAGTGATGATTGAGCGCATGAAAGAACACATTTACACGGTAGTTGGCCGTTACAAAGGTAAAATTAAAGGCTGGGACGTAGTTAACGAAGCCATTATGGAAGATGGCAGCATGCGAAACAGCAAATTCCTGCAAATCGTTGGTGACGACTTTATTAAACTGGCTTTCCAGTTTGCACATGAAGCCGACCCTGATGCAGAATTGTATTACAATGATTATAACGAATGGTTTCCTGGTAAACGCGATGCAATCGTTCAGATGATACGTGATTTAAAAGCTGATGGAATCCGCATTGACGGCATCGGTATGCAGGGACACATTGGAATGGATAGCCCATCGCTGGAGGATTATGAAGCTGCAATTGTAGCCTATGCCAACGAAGGAATGAAAGTTATGGTTACCGAACTTGATATGTCGATTTTACCGAACCGTAGCAGGGATGTTGGTGCCGATATTGCTACAAGTTTTGAATATCAGCAGAGCCTGAACCCTTATACAGAAGGTGTTCCGGTAGAAAAAATGAACGAGTGGGATGAGCGCATGCTCGACTTTTTCCGCCTGTTTCTGAAACATTCTGATGCAGTTACCCGAGTAACCATGTGGGGTGTTTCTGATGCTACATCGTGGAAAAACAATTTCCCAATTCGCGGACGTACTGATTATCCTTTGTTGTTCGACAGAAACTATGAGCCAAAGAGTATTGTGGCAAAGTTAATTGAAGAAGCAAACAAAGCTGAAAATATAGATTAAGTTAGTTAGTTAGTTAGTTAGTTAGTTTTTCCGGGGGTTGCGCAATAGTGTGGCTCCCGGAAATTTTGGCTAAATTAACACGAAGAAATTGAATAATTAGTAAGAAAAATTTATTGAAAATGAAGAAAGCACGATACCTTGTTGACAACCTTTATACCGCCGATCCGGCAGCACATGTTTTTAATGGAAAAATCTATATTTACCCATCGCACGATGTGGAATCGGGCATTCCGGAGAACGACAACGGCGATCATTTTGATATGCGCGATTACCACGTTTTTTCAATGGACGATATTGATGGAGAGGTAACCGATCACGGAAATGTGTTGGATGTGAAAGACATTCCTTGGGCCGGACGCCAGTTGTGGGATAGCGACTGTGCCTGTAAAAACGGTAAGTATTACCTCTATTTTCCGTTGAAAGACCAAACTGATATTTTCCGCATTGGTGTGGCTATCAGCGATAAACCTGAAGGGCCATTTGTGCCGCAGGAGGCGCCGATGAAAGGAAGTTATTCCATCGATCCTTGTGTTTTTGAGGATGAAGATGGTAGCCATTACATGTATTTTGGTGGCCTTTGGGGCGGCCAGTTACAGCGTTACCGCGATAACAAAGCTATTGAATGTGGCCATGAACCTGCCGATGATGAGAAGGCACTTCCGGCACGTGTAGCTAAACTAAGCGACGATATGTTGGAATTTGGCGAAGAACCAAAAGCATTGGTTATTCTGGACGAAAACGGTGAGCCGCTAAAAGCAGGCGATCACGACCGACGTTTTTTCGAAGCCTCATGGATGCACAAATACAAGGGCAAATATTACTTCTCTTATTCAACCGGTAACACACACAAATTGTGCTATGCAGTTGGCGACAATCCTTATGGTCCGTTTACCTATCAGGGTGTAATTTTAACGCCGGTTGTAGGCTGGACAACACACCATTCAATTGTTGAATTTAAGGGCAAATGGTACCTGTTTCATCACGATTGTGTGCCTTCAAATGGCAAAACCTGGTTACGCAGCTTGAAAGTTGTGGAAATGGAGTATGATGCTGAAGGGAAGATAATTACCATTGAAGGAATGGCTGAATGAAAAGGATCATTTTTTCAGATTCGTGATATTCTAGTTGAGGTTAAGAAAGTATCAATGTATGCAAATTTCGAGTCACGTTTGTTTTGTATTGCATTCTATTTTTGTGTCCTTAAAATTAATTATACCAATTTTCAACCCTTATTTGGTGTCCATTTTGGTAGAATAAACAATGGTAAAAGGAGAGATAAAAAATGTTTGATTTAGAAGGAAAAGTAGCCGTGGTTACAGGAGGAGGCGGTGTTCTTGGTGGAAGTATCGCACAAAGTTTAGTGGATGCCGGAGTAAGAGTAGCCATTCTTGACATTCGAAAAGAACAGGTTGATAACCGTGTTGATGAGTTACAAAAAAAAGGTGGAGAAGTTCTTGGATTTGTTTCAAGTGTTCTTGATGTTGAAGACCTGAAGAAAACCAGGGAGCAATTGCTTGAAAAATGGGGCAAGATTGATATATTGATTAACGCGGCTGGGGGAAATATGCCCGGAGCCACTTTAACCGAACAACAAACAGTGTTCGATATGAAGATTGACGACTTTCAAAAAGTAACGGATCTGAACTTAAACGGTACTGTTTTTCCTAGTCTTGTTTTTGGCGAAGCAATGGCAAAAAGAGGAGAAGGCAGTATCATAACCATATCGTCGATGGCCACATATTCGGCCATTTCACGTGTTCTTGGTTATTCGGTATCAAAAACCGGTATTAATATTTTTACGCAGTGGATGGCTATGGAGATGGCCACAAAGTTCAACGAAAAAATACGGGTAAATTCAATTGCTCCGGGCTTCTTTATTGGCGACCAGAACCGGAATGTGCTGATCAATCCTGATGGATCGTACACCGAACGCAGCAAAAAAGTTCTGGCCCGTACTCCAATGGGGCGTTTTGGCGATATAAAAGAACTAAACGGCGCAGTGCAGTTTTTATGCTCCGATGCGGCATCTTTCATCACAGGTGTAATTCTTCCTGTTGATGGTGGTTTTAGCTCGTTTAGCGGTGTTTAAAAATTAAACCCGATCCTATTTAATTTGTTTAAGTAATTAATAAAACGAAAGTGGTATACCTGTTTTGGTATTGCCACTTTCGTTATTTTTAATGTGCGGAAAGCTGCTTGCAGATTTTGCGTATGTGATTAAACGTTCAGCTAATTTATCGGCGCAAATCCACATGATTTGCGAGAAATATTTTTCAGTTTCGAAGTTTGTTCAAAAAAAGTAAATAGAAGGAAAATGGCTTTAGAAAAAACGTGGCGTTGGTTTGGAGAGAAAGATTTGGTAACGCTCGATGATTTGCAACAAATGGGAGTGGAAGGAGTGGTTACCGCCCTGCATCACATTCCCAATGGTGAGGTTTGGCCGGTTGAAGAAATTTTAAAGGTAAAAACAGCCATCGAAAAACGTGGCATGCGTTGGAGAGTTGTGGAGAGTCTTCCGGTTTCTGAGGGGATAAAAATCTGTTCGAACGACCGCGAACGTTTAATTGCCAATTACCAACAATCGGTGCGAAACCTTGGAGATTGTGGCATCGATACCATTTGCTACAATTTTATGCCGGTTTTAGACTGGGCACGAACCGATCTGCATTTCAAACTGAAAAATGGCGGTGAATCGATGTATTTTGATTTTCCCACTTTTGTGGCTTTCGATGTTTTTATTCTAAAACGTCCGGGTGCCGAGAATGATTATCCTACCGAAATTGTTGAAAAAGCCAAAGCGGTTTTCGAAAAAATGACGGAACAGGAAGCGGAAGAACTGGCCTACAATATTATTGTAGTTACACAGGGATTTATCGATGGTGTGATTGATGGTTCTGTGGCCGATCCAAAAGGTCTTTTCCTGGAGTTTATCGACCGTTACAAAAGCATTGGGAAACAGCAGCTGCGCAATAATTTAAAAGCTTTTCTCGACGATGTAATTCCGGTTGCGGAAGAAGCCGGAGTAAAACTGGCCATCCACCCTGACGATCCGCCGTTTCCGGTATTGGGATTACCGCGAATTATTGGCCAGTTAGAGGACTACGAGTGGCTTTTTAAAGCCAATACTTCTGCGAACAATGGTGTAACTTTTTGTGCAGGATCACTCTCGGCACGAAAAGAAAACGACTTGCTGGAAGTGATTGAAAAAACACGCGACCGCATTCATTTTGTGCATCTACGAAATACCCTGCTGCTTGATGATGGCAGTTTTTATGAATCGGGGCATTTAACCGGTTCGCAGAATATGATGAAAATAATGTTCGCCCTGATAAAAGAACAGAAGCGCAGAATACAAGCAGGCAGAAGCGATGTTAAAATGCCTGTACGACCCGATCATGGCATCCGGATTATGGACGATTACAAATACGATTACAACCCCGGATATCCGCTAATAGGACGTTTAAAAGGCCTTGCCGAGCTGGATGGGCTAATGCATGGAATTGAATTTATGCTGGCGGAGGAAGTGTAACTCTACCATTTTCGAATTAAGAATAATCAGATGATTGAATTGATCGAGAGTTCGATCTGTGCTCAAAAGAAAAGCTAACTTCCGGGTAGCTGTTCTATAAAATTTGTTGTTGGGTATTGATTTTCTAACAAAATCGATTCACCCATTTTGCCCCAATTGATCTCTATTATAATACAGCGTAGTTTCTTCATAAATCAGGAGAAATATGGGCATTTCGAAATGATATCCTTTTTGACGTTTATAAATGGATTATGGTAAGGTAGTATAAACAGTTACAACGAAGTAGTAATTAATTATGAATTATTGGCGAAAACTTACACGTAAAGAGATTAGCGAGCGCATTAAAGACGCATTGAGTAAAAATGTTGATTATTACGAACGTTCTATCCTGGGTATTCCAGCATCGCATTTAGACGAAGATGTGTTTAATAAAGATGCTACCTTCCTGAACAATGCACCATTTCTGAAAACAATGGTTGATAACCCGAACCATATTGGCTGTCACACGATGGGTGACTCTGAGCCATTTTTTGCCGGAACACAAAAGCTGGAGCAGGAACTTCTGGGTATTGTTGCCGAAGATATTCTCAAATGCAGTGAAGGTCAGTACGATGGTTATGTGGCATCGGGAGGCACAGAGGCCAATATTCAGGCTATTTGGATTTATCGAAATTTATTCAAAAAAGAGTTTGGGGCAAACTACAACGAAATGTGTATTCTTTGCTCAAATGATTCGCACTATTCGATGTATAAAGCCGGTAACATACTGAACCTGGATGTTGTAACAATACCTGTTACCGAAAATAGTAGAGCAATAACTCGCGAATCAGTTGAGAAACATATTCAATCGGCTAAAGCTGAAGGCAAAAAATATTTTATTGTCGTGGCCAATATGATGACAACAATGTTTGGTTCAGTGGACGACATTAATGTGTACACCGAGGCTTTAATAATGTCAGGTGTTCATTTCAGGATACATATCGACGCTGCTTTTGGCGGTTTTGTGTACCCTTTTAGTTCCAATGACGGTGCTATGACCTTTGAAAATAAACACGTTAGTTCGGTAACTCTCGATGCGCACAAAATGTTACAGGCACCCTTCGGTACAGGTATTTTTATTGCACGAAAAGGATTGATAGACTATGTATTTACCAACGAAGCACAATATGTAAGCGGGCTCGATGCAACGCTTATCGGGAGCCGGTCGGGCGCTAATGCCATTGCAGTTTGGATGATTCTTCAAACCTACGGGCCACACGATTGGTTTGAAAAAATTCATGTCCTTAATTACCGTTCAAACTGGTTATGCAATCAACTGAAAGAAATGGGAGTGGATTTTTATCATTACGCAGGATCAAATATTGTGACTATTCGGGCAAAACATATAAACAAAGAACTTGCACAAAAATATGGCCTGGTTCCTGATAAGCACGACGGAAAACCAATGTGGTATAAAATAGTAATTATGGGGCATGTACACATTGATCATTTAAACCCATTTTTAGATGAATTAAAAGCGATTAATTAATCCGGAATTTTTTGAACAGAACATAAACCGTATAGTGAAATATTGGTTTTATAAATCTTGTTCTTTTTCAAAAAGAACAAACTCCAATGTTAATAATGGCACCTGATTATTTCGGAGTAAGGGAAAATCAATATATAAGTTTCTTCAAAAACAAACCGATTACCGCTTAAATCAGCCACTTTGCCATAGAACACGTTAGAATTTTATATTTTAGCGCATTCTGGAACGAATGGACGGGAATTTTATTCAATTCCTCAACCTTTGTGTTGTTTAGAAGGTAATATGGCAGACTTTGAGCAAAAAATTTTAAATAATTTGAGAAGAGGAGACGAAAACAGTCTTCGCGAATTATTTGAATTGTATTATAAACCCCTATGTCTGTTTGCCCTTAAGTTTGTTGATTCTATTGAACAGGCTGAAGATATTGTACAGGATACTTTTATTAATTTCTGGAACTCCCGGAGTTATAATAATATTCATTCCAATATTAAAGCCTATCTATTCAGCGCTGTTAGAAATAACGCCTTGTACGCTATTCGGAAAGAATCAAAATTCAGGTTTGAAGAAATTGATAATCATGTTCAGAGCCTGATTGAAGACGAATTGCCGGAGGATGAATTAAAGAACTTAAAGGAGCTACTTTTTAAACAAATTGAGCAATTGCCGCCAAAAGGAAGAGAAATTTTCAAGGCAATTGTTTTTGAGAATATGAAATACAGAGAGGTGGCGGAACTTTATGGTATATCTGTGAATACCGTAAAAACGCAATACTCAAGATCGCTTTCAAAATTGCGGGAATTTCTTGATGTTCTTATCTTATTATTCTTGCCCTGAATTAAGTCATTAAAATAAAATTGACCGGGTAAAAGTCCCTGCCATACAAATACCATTCCTGATGTGTGGGTAACTTACATTGTGTAATGTTAGTAAGGTCAATGGTTTCAATTTGAAGATTTATTTTGCATTTCTGTTGAAAAAAGCAATTTTTTTTGTCACCCGATTACAAAAGTATTGCATCTATATTAAAAATGAATAGAGATGATTCAACCATATTCAAATATTTATCTGCTGATAGCCAAGTATAGCCAGGAAAATATCAGTGAGGAGGAATACCATATTTTGAAGGCATGGATGGAAGAGCATGCCGATAATAAAAAGGTGTTTTCAGAATACCTGATTTTTCTTAAAAATGCGCAAAGAGTACGTTTTTCTGCAAAGGTTGACGAACATTTAGCCTGGAAAGTTATTCATTCAAAGCTTGAGAAACGAAAAACGTTCAGCTTCCGTCCATATTTTAAATATGCGGCGGTTTTATTGGTGCTTGTGTCCTTAACCATCTCTTATCAGCTGTTGCAAAAGCCAGAAGAGAATAACAATTTGGTTTCCGAAGCCCAGGTAATTAAACCCGGAGAACCAAAGGCAAAATTGGTGTTGAGCGATGGTCGTAGTGTCGATTTGGAGGGGATGAATGATTCTACTTTATTGCTGGGTAACGGGCTTAATATTCAGATAAAAAATAAGACTATTGACTATAGCAAAGCCGGCCTTAATTCTGAGCTTATGAACACCATCCATATTCCCAAAGGAGGTGAATATAACCTGGTTTTATCGGATGGAACCCGAATTTGGCTTAACTCCGACTCTGAACTTTCATTTCCTGCAAAATTTAACGGCGAAAAACGGAAAATATATTTAAAAGGTGAAGCTTATCTGGAAGTTGCAAAAAACAAAAACTTCCCTTTTGTGGTTGGTGTGAAGGGTGTACAGGTTGAAGTTCTCGGTACATCGTTTAATGTAAAAGCATACGAAAATGTAGAAACTACTTTGGTGGAAGGCAAAGTAAATATTCTTACAAATGCTTCAACCGGTGTGATTCTACAACCCGGCGACCAGGGGATTGTAGATGCAAATGATAACAGTGTGGAGGTAAAGCAGGTTGACACCAGAATTTATACTTCCTGGGTAAATGGAATGTTCTCATTCAGAAGCATGACGCTTGAAGAAATTATGAAAACCTTTGAACGTTGGTATAATGTTTCTGTTTCGTATGAAGAGGAGGAGCTAAAACAACGCCATTTTTCCGGTAACCTGAAAAGATATGAAGAGATTAATCCGCACCTTGATTTAATTGGTCTTACAACAGATGTTGATTTTAAAATTTCAGGGAATAATATTTCGGTTGTAAAAAAATAAAAGTGAAGTGATGTGTTTATAATAAACGGGAAATGCTGGCACATCTCCCGTTAGTAAATGCATTAGAGTTTCTAATACAAATTGTTAAAACATTACAAATCTATGAAAAAACGAAGTGTAAACTATCTTTCGGAACATTTTTCGAAAGTTAAAAAGCTGTTTTTAATTATGAGGCTTACTGTTATTCTTACGCTGCTTTTCTCCGTTAGCACAATGGCTTCGGTTTATTCGCAGAGCGCGAAATTATCAGTTAATGTAAAAAACACCACGCTCGAAAGTGTTTTTGATAAATTGGCTGAGCAGAGCGAATTTCAGTTCGTTTATAATGATGAAGTAGTGGCGGTAGTTGAGAATATTACCGCAAATTTTGAAAATGCTACGGTTGAACAAATTTTGGATGAGGTTTTAAAAAACTACGACCTTGACTACCAAGTAGTCAATAATGTAGTAGTTATTACCCCTGCTCCCGGGAAAACAAAACCAAACAATGTTACTGAACCGGCTGAGCAGAAAAAAATCAAATTCTCAGGTAAAGTAATTGATGAAGAAGGTAAACCCGTTCCGTTTGCTGCGGTTGTTATTAAAAATACAACCATTGGTGCCGCTACCAATGAAAATGGTGAATTTGAATTTGAAGCAGAGGAAGGAGATTATTCTACACTGGTTGTGTCGAGCGTAGGGTATTTAAATGAAGAAATTGAGATTGGTAACCAAACAAATTTTGATATTGCTTTAACACAGGATATTGCCGGATTAGATGAAGTTATGGTAACCGGTTATCAAACCATATCGAGAGAACGTTCAACAGGTTCATTTGTAAAACTGAAAAGCGACCAGATAGAACAAAAACGTTTAAGCGATTTGAATACAGTGCTTGAAGGACAAATTGCCGGTTTTAGCGATGGAGTGATAAGGGGCGTTACTTCAATGCAAGGTTTAACAACTCCTTTGTATGTTATCGATGGTTTCCCGGTTGAAAACACACGTTACACCCAATACGGTTCTTTGGTTGAAAATCTTCCTGATTTAAACCTTGAAGATATTGAAAGTATAACTGTGCTTAAAGATGCCGCCGCAACTTCAATTTATGGTGCACGTGCGGCAAACGGCGTGGTTGTAATTATGACCCGAAAAGCATCAAAAGGGCAAACAAATGTAAGTTTCTCTTCAAACCTTACCGTATCGCCTTATCGTTATTATACTGAGACCCTTACCGATGCTGGAGACATTGTTGGGCTTGAACAAGAGTGGGCAACAGGAAATCCAAAGTTGCAGGCCACTGATGGAAGTGCTGCTACTTATGCACAATCGCTCCTTACCAATGCTGTTTTTACAAGCCAGGGTATGCAATCTATTTTGAATTATTATGCCGGAAATCAGTCTGAGGCAGAGATGAGCAGTCAACTGAGTGCATTAAAAGGTATGGGTTACCAGTATTACAACGATGTTGAAAAATACGCCAAACAAAATAAGTTCTACCAACAATATAATGTTAGCATAGGTAAGGCTACCGATCAGAATAATTTCATGGCGTCAGTAACCTATAAGAACAACAAATTTGAAGATATATATTCGAAAGATCAATCAGTTGGCGTGGATATGAGGAACACAACCGATATTACAAAGTGGTTGTCTGTTAATTTAGGTAACTACTTTAGTTATCAAAAAGGTACAGCTCAAACTTATAATCCGCTGGCACCAGGTTTTGTTTATCAGCCATACAACCGTTTGGTTGACGATTCCGGTAATCCTTTTGTTTCAACTGCTGAATCGCGACTGAGCCAATCAACCATTGATGCCATTAATAACTACGGTTTATATAATATGGATATTACACCGTTAGACGAATTGGGCATGAATTTACAACAGAGCAAAAATTTCGCCAACCGTACTAATGTAAAACTGAACATTAACATTACCGATTGGTTGAAATACAATGCAATGTTTCAGTACGAATATGCTGTTGACCGAACCGAACAATTGAAGAATAAAAAGTCGTATGCTGTTCGAAACCTGGTTAACCGAATGGCTTCTTTAAACTCAGGGAACCTGGTTTATAATTTGCCTTACGGAGATATATACAACGAAGTTCAGCAATACTCTAATTCTTACAACTTCAGACAACAAATCGACTTTAGTAAAACGTTTGCTGAAAAACACGACTTAACAGTTATTGCAGGTACCGAAACCCGAAATTCGAAACTGGAATATCGCGGAAATACCTTGTACAATTACGACGCTGATATTTTAAGTTTTACTCCGGTTGACCAAAACAGTTTGACTAGTTTCTACGGTTCGTTACTTGGAGGTTCAAGTATGAGTAACAGCGATTTTGCGGTGATACGCGAACTGGTAAACCGTTTTGTTTCGTTTTATGGAAATGCCGGATATACTTACGACGGGAAATATACCGCAACCGGAAGCTTACGTTGGGATCGCTCGAATTTGTGGGGTACCGACAACAAATACCAAAATAAGCCAACATGGTCGGCAGGAGCATCATGGAATGTTTCTAAGGAAGATTTCTTTCAACTTTCATCGGTTGATATGTTAAAACTTCGCTTTTCTTACGGAATCGGCGGTAATATTGCAAAAAACTCCGCTCCTTATATGACGGCATACTATTTCCCGAGCTCTACAGTTGGAGGCACATATGGTTATGTAAGAAGCCGTCCGAATCCGGAGTTATCGTGGGAGAAAACAGCAACAACAAACATTGGGGTTGATTTTTCAGTCTTAAAACAACGACTTTCGGGAACCGTGGAGTTCTACAATAAAAAAGGTTCTGATTTGTTGGCCAATACTCAAGGTGTTCCTACCGAAGGTTGGGGATATTCAACCTATACCATCAATAATGGAGAAATGCAAAACCGTGGTATCGAATTAACGCTGAATGGAGAAATCATTAAAACCAGCGATTTTGGATGGAACGCCTCTTTGCTTTATGGCTACAATAAAAACAAAGTTACTTATGTAAATGTGGAGGCCCCGGTTTATTTTCTGCAGCTTGATTATCCAAGTGAATTTCCAAGAATCGGAACTCCATATAATTCAATTTATGGATACAAGTGGGCAGGTTTAAGTGAAACCGGCTTGCCACAGGTTTATGACAGCGAAGGCAACGCACTTACGTATCAACCTTCCGATTTGGAATCGATTGAAAACCTGGGAACTACCGTTCCAAAACACAGCGGGTCGTTTAATACATCATTCCGCTATAAGAACTTCGATTTATCAGCTTTATTTATTTACCAGCTGGGACACAAAATCCGCAACACCTATTTGCCTATGCTGGGTAACAGCTATGTATGGCAGGCCGGAGGTTACATTACCAATATTGCTGTTGGTAACAACCGGATTAACGAACGCTGGCAACAACCCGGCGATGAGCTGACAACCGATGTGCCACGCACTGTTTACGAATACGACAGCGAATTTAATTATGCATTGTATTCCATCTATTCCAACTCGAGTGCAAATGTTTTGAATGCCTCGAATATCCGATTGAGCAATGTTTCTCTGGCTTATAATATACCGGAAAATTTACTGACAAAACTGAAATTGCAGAGTGTTCGTCTGAATTTCAACGTGGAAAATGTATTTACACTCGCAAAAAGTGATGACGCGAAATACATGCTTGGTGGATACAGGTCGCCGAATTACGTGTTTGGTATCAACGTTAATTTTTAATACTAAATTGAATTAATCATGATAAAAATATTTCAAAAAATAACATTGCTGAGCGCCTTGCTCTTAACTTTAGGATTCACCGCTTGCGACGAATACCTGGGAGTTATACCAAAAGGAGAAAAAATTCCGGAAACTTTAGCCGATTTTGAGGCTATGATTCGCTATGAATACGGGAACCACCGGGTTGATGTAAATCAAGCTCTAATTCTGTTGAATGACCAATGGGTATCCCCTTCATCGTTGTCGTACTACCCTTTATACGAAGCGAACTATTTTTGGGACGAATCGGCCGATCGGGTTGCATTAAACAACTCAGATGAAACAACTTATTACGCCAGTTATTCGGCTATTAATGCATTTAATCTAATCATTTCAAATGCATTAACTTCAACAGAAGCGAGCGAAAGCGAACAAAAAGAGGTTTGGGCCCAGGCAAAAGTTCTGCGTGCAATGACTTATTTCAACCTGGTAAATTATTATGCTGATACGTACGAGGCAGCAACGGCGTCTGAAAAACTGTCTGTTCCGCTGATTACAAGCGCCGATGTTAATGCCGCCTATACACAGGTAACAATTCAGGAAATGTATGATTTTATTTTGACGGATATGGAGGAAGCGCTTCCGTATCTGCCCGAAGTAGCCGCTACTGTTTTGCACCCCAATCTTGGAACAGCTTACGCATTTTATGCGCGGGTGTATTTGCAAATGAATAATTACGATAAGGCGTTGGAATTTGCCAATAAAGCGCTTGATGAAAGCGATGTACTTTTCGATTGGACAACTTACTATGAGGCAAATAAAGATCTGATTACAAATCCTGACTCATACATTCGTACTGCATCGCCAATGGGATTCGACTATATCGAAAACTATTCTTATCGTCATGGAAGCACGTATTATTCTTCCTCAGAAAAATCGCTGACAACAGAGCGTGCTGCTTCGTTTGAAGAGGGTGATGCACGTTTCCTGTCACGCTGGAAATTACGCACTGTAGGAGCAGATACTTACTATTACGGAACTTTACAGGGCTACTTTAACTATGGCGGAATAACCACCGTTGAGGTTTATCTGATTAAAGCCGAATGCCTTGCCCGAAGCGGTGATGTTAACGGGGCGATGGAGGTACTTAATGCAGTGAGAAAAACACGTATTTTGCCGGAAGAATATTCAGATCTTACAGCAGCAAATACGGCCGGGGCAATGGCAAAAATTATACAAACAAAAAGGAATGAATTAATTCTTACTCTCACTCCCTTTTGTGATATACGCCGGTTGAACCAGGAAGGTACTTATTCCATAACACTATCGAAAGTGGTTGATGGAGAAACCTTGACCTTGTCACCCGAATCTCACATGTGGACAATGCCTTTCCCGCAGGGAGCCATTGACAATCCCGGAAATGGAAGTATGGTTCAAAATGTAGAAAAATAAAAGAAGTATTAATTAAACAGCGCAAGAAGTTGCCCAACAGGTAAGTTCAATATTTACCTGTTGGGAGCTTGTTTGAATTGCTCAAGAAAAAGAAGAGATGAAAAATTTAATGGTCAAAGTAGCTTATATTTTATTAATCGCGTTGTTTGTTTCGTGCCAGCAGTCGGATACCGGTTACAAACTCAATGGCGAGTTAACAGGTGCCGAAGATGGTACAAAAATAGCCCTGGTTCCCTATGCCATGTATGATATTAAGCCGGAAGCGGAAACCATTATTGAAAGTGGCGAATTTAGTTTTATTGGCGAAGTTCCTGAGCCTCGTGAATACTACCTGGTGTTGGGCAATAAAGAAGATTATTACCGGATAATGATTGAGAATGCATCAATTAAAGTAAAAGGTAAGGTAGTGAAACGCCCAGGACGAGATGGAGTTTCAGAAACTTCCGGTTTTAGTGAAATAGAAGTAACGGGATCAAAAAGTAACGACTATTTATACAGTCAGCTTGCTGTAAGAGATGAGCTGGATAAGACATATCAGGCATTACACAAGGATTTTGCCGATGTTCAGGCACTTTTGGCTAAAGCCAGTGCATCCAGGAACCAGGCGATGATAGATTCTGTGATGTCCCTTCCGCGATACATCGAATTCAGAGAAGCAGACAAGAATTTTATTGCTACGGTTGAACAACGTTTCAACTACGTGTTTGATGCCAATAAAGAAACCTATTGGGGGCCTTTAATGATGTTAAACCTCTATGCATATCTAACACCCGATGCCCGTCCCGCTTTTGAAAACATGTCAATAGAAGCACGGGAAAGCTACTATGGCAAAATGGTTGCCGAAGATCTGTATCCGGCCAACCGCGCTGGGGAAACAGTTCCTGAGTTTACAACGGTCGATGCTGACGGGAATAAAGTTAGTTTGAATGACCTTATTAAAGACAAAAAGGTAATCCTGATCGACTTTTGGGCATCATGGTGTGCGCCTTGCCGCAAGGAACTTCCGAACGTAAAAGCCAACTATGAAAAATATGCGGCAAAGGGTTTTGAAGTAATTGGCTTGTCGATTGACACTAACCCGAAAGCATGGGAAAAAGCAGTAACTGATGAAAATTTAGAGTGGCCAAACTTTAATGATCTGGATATTTCTGCACTGTATAAAGTGAAATCCGTTCCAACCACTTACCTTATTGATAACAAGGGGCAGCTGATTGCGGAGGATGTCCGTGGAGAAGAGCTGGGCAAAAAGTTAGAAGAACTTCTTGGAAACTAAATTCAATTCAAAAAACAACTATCAATCCGGCTAACGGCATTATTTCTATATTTATTTGAGCCTGCCGGTTGAGGGCTATGTCCGTTCTCTGTTAGGGAATTGTCCCTAAATGCCTGATGTGTTACAAAAACTTTTGAAATGATAACAGAACAGGTGATTTGTCATGCAAATTCACCTGTGTATGTTAGCGTAATATCATGATACGTGTAATATCAACGTGCGTTTTATTCAATCAGAGAGATAAAAGCGGCAGCACTGAAATAAAGTAAAAACATTCAACAGATGCTACAGACAAAATATTCAGAATTATTAGACTTATTACATAAAGAGGTAGTTCCGGCAATTGGTTGCACAGAGCCAATTGCGGTTGCACTGGCCGTATCAAAAGCGAAAGAGCATATTGATGAAAAAGTTATCAGGTGCGAGGTTTATTTAAGTTCCAATATCATTAAAAATTCGATGGGAGTTGGCATTCCCGGTACCGGAATGATTGGCTTGCCTATTGCAATTGCATTGGGTATTGTTGTTGGGAAATCGGAATACGGACTTGAAGTATTAAAAGACCTGAACCCAGTAAAACTGGAAGAAGCCAAACAATTTGTTGACAGCAAACAAATCTTTGTCCATCTGAAAGAGGATGCCCCCGACAAATTGTATATTGAAGCTTGTTGTTTTGGTGAAAACACAAAATCCAAAGCGATAATTTGTGGCACGCACACTAACATTGCCTATGTTAAAGCCAATGATACTGTTCTTCTCGATGAATTGTTCGATAATAACGAGCAACAAACAGATGTGAATCAGGTGGAGCTGAATTTCAATAAAATATATGATTTTGCAACAACAACGCCTTTGGAAGATTTGGAGTTTATCCAGCAGGCGGCAGTATTAAACAAATTGGCCGCAGATGAATCTTCAAGCGGACTTTTCGGTCATTCTGTTGCACGGGTTATTCAAAGCAAATCGTACATAAATATCATGGGCGACAGTGTTTATAATAAGCTGGTTGCGGTAACCGCCGCTGCCTGCGACGTTCGTATGGCGGGAGCTATGGTTCCGGTAATGAGTAATTCCGGAAGTGGAAACCAGGGGATTACAGCTACATTACCAGTTGTGGTGTTTGCCGAGGAAATGAATAAAACGAGATATCAGTTAATCCGCGCCCTGACTTTAAGCCACTTAATGGTTATTTATATTAAGCGGGGATTGGGCCGTTTGTCGGGGCTTTGTGGGGTAACAGTGGCCGGAATTGGGGCAGCTTGTGGTATTACTTATTTAATGGGAGGAACCCGGGAGCAAGTTGCTTTTTCAATTAAAAACATGATTGGTAATATTGCCGGTGTTATTTGCGATGGCGCCAAACCAAGTTGTGCGCTTAAAGTTTCGAATGCCGCATCGTCAGCAACTTTTTCGGCTATGATGGCGATGGATAATAAAGTAGTAAGTTCATTGGAAGGAATTGCCGACGAAGATGTTGATAAAACGATAAATAACCTGAATGCCATTGGCTCTGAAGGTATGACAGAAACCGATAAAATGGTACTCAAAATCATGCTAAATAAAAAATCGGTGTAACTACAATGGTTTTTTATGGTGTATTTTATACTACTTGCTTATTTGAGCGATGACAGGATTTATTTGACAATGAATCCTAAAAAGGGAGGGATGCTCAACCTAAAACCTTTCTTTCACTTCGTTCGAAGCGTTTTCTTTTTGGGATTTCACTTCAATTGATATCGAGTTTTATTCCAAAAAGAAAACCTTACCGCAAAAGCGGAAAGGTTTCATGTTGTCGGGATGACAGGATTTGAACCTAGTCCCATTAATGCCTTTATATCAGTGATTTACTGAAGTCTGATTTTTACGGGTCACCGTTTAGTTCACATTTAAAGAACTTTACTTATTTGAGCTCAAAATAGGAAATTTTGAAAGGATAATCAACTTATTTTCAGTTTAGTCTCATATTAGCTATAGGTAATTATTTCAAGAGCTTTAAAGATTATGAAAGTAGGATCGAGACAATTATTAATGAATTTTGTTTAACCATCCTTACTTATATTCATCAATTTATCCAAGTTTGATTATACTTGTAGCTCCTTAATTCCTGTGAGAGCAACAATCTACCTTAGAATCTTATCGAAACGTGGTTGTTTCTTAAATAGAAACAGGTCCTTTAATGGAGCTCGATTGGAGAATAATGTATCTTTTAAAATAATCATTTCTTATTCATAAATAAAATATATTTTTGTTGTACTAACTTAATTTTAACTTGACGGACCTTAACGAGATAGAGCTATTACAAAAGCTTGCAAGAGGCGACTCATTGGCTTTTGCTCAATTGGTAAACGTTTATCACCATCGTTTGCTACATTTTTCAATGCATTATTTAAACAATCGCGAGCAGGCCAGAGATGTAGTACAGGATGTTTTTTCTGTGGTTTGGGAAGACCATGAAAAATTTTCAGAAGTCAAAAATCTATCTTCTTGGTTATTCACATTGACAAAGAATCAGTGTTTGAAGAAGATTGAATATCTGAAAGTACGTCAGAAGCATGCCAATACATTGCAATACCGTCAATTAGAAGTTATAAAGGATTCTTTAGCTCAATTAGATACATCTCCAATTATTTTTGAGGAGATAAACAAAATAATCAAGCAGATCCTTGAAAAACTTCCTTCACAATCGCGCCAAATTTTTGAGATGAGCCGTTTTGAAAACAAAAAGAACCGCGAAATTGCTGAAGAACTGAATATCTCCATTAAAACTGTTGAAGCTGCAGTAACCAAATCACTAAAACTCTTACGTCCTGCATTAAAACATTATCTACCAATCGTGTTTTTTTAGATTTTGGCTACAGCATGCTTGATTCTCGAAACCGTTGTTTAACTCCCTGGTTGAAAATATTTCGGTCTTCATAATCCCATATCCAATTTTTTTTTCAAAATAATCATAGGGTATTTATACTCTCACCGTACTTATTAATAAAAGCACTGAAATGAATAAGGAAAAACTACATAAATTCGCTTTAAATCAACTTGTAAATCAAACCGAAATTGAAGAGATTGTAAGTTGGATTGAGGCTTCAGCAGAAAACAAAGAAGAATTTGAAACTTTAAAAAACCTATGGGCTATAGCTGGTTTTGCTAATTACGATTCGTACGTTTCTGTAAAACAAGGCAAAGTCGTTTCCCTCAACCGTAAGCGAAGCATTCTCTTGAGTTTAACAAAATATGCAGCAATTTTTGTATTAGCATTTTTAGTAGGTAGCATATCCGTTTATTTAATTGGGAAACAAGAAGTACCAGAGTATGCTCTGAATGAGATAATAGTACCGGAAGGTGAAAGTGCCGAAGTGTATCTATCTGATAATACGCATGTGTGGTTGAACTCGGGGACAAAATTGACTTATCCAGCTCAATTCGATGGAGAAACACGTGATGTACAACTTAGTGGAGAAGCGTATTTTGATGTAACACACAATTCTGAAAATCCTTTTCATGTTAAAACCACGAACCTAACTGTAAAGGTTCTGGGAACAAGTTTTAATATGGAAGCCTATGAGGAGGCAAGAGATGTAAACATAACCTTGGTTGAAGGAAAAATTAATTTACAAAACAATGCTGGTGAAGTACTTACTGAGCTTGCTCCGGGCGAAAATGCAGAGTTCAACCTAACTCAAAAGAAAATAAACATTAGCAAAGTTGACACCGAATTTTACACCTCATGGAAAGATGGTTATCTGGTGTTTAAGGATGAGACATTAGAAGAAATTGCAGAAAAGTTTGAACGTTGGTATAATGTTAATGTAGTTTTCGACGATGAGAAAATCAAACAGTTGAGATATACAGGAACAATACTTAAAAGTAAACCAATCGACCAGGTATTGGAAATTCTAAAATACACAACTGGCATCGAATATTCAATTGAAATCATTAATAATAAACCAAGTATAATTCACTTAAAAAACAAGCCTATGTAAATGTAAACAAGAAGACCAGGAAATATTGGTAGTATTTCCCGGTCCGTATTTATTTACAATTAGTCTTCCGCAAGAAGATGAGTATTAATCGTAAACATTTCAAATTTATGAAAAAAATTTATTGTCGAAACCGCAATTGGTTTCAAAAAGTATTTAGGATTATGAAAATAACTTTATTTCTATGCCTATTTAGTGTTATTCAGGTTCTTGCACTTCCTTCGGTGGGGCAAGCAAAGTTCAATTTGAAAATGGAAAACACAAGTATTGAAGATGTTCTTCGAAACCTTGAAGAGAACTCGAGCTACCATTTCTTTTATAAAAGCGAGGATTTAGCCGGGAAACAAAAAATCAACATTGATGTTGAGCGGAAAAATGTATTTGAAGTATTAGACGAAATACTTCCTGATTTGCAACTAAGCTATGAAGCTTTTGATAAATATATTGCCATTAAGGCAACGGAAACGAGCAAGGGATCATATCAGTCAGGAGCAGATCAAAAATTGGTTACAGGAAAAGTAACCAACGAACAGAGAGAACCACTTCCCGGTGTAACTGTAATTATAAAAGGAACCAATAATGGAACCGTTACCAATGTGGACGGAAATTTTAGTTTGTCGGATGTTACAAGCGATGATGTTTTGATATTCTCGTTTGTAGGGATGACAACTCTGGAAGTCTTGGTTGGAGAGCAAACCTCTATCAACATAGAATTGGCTGCAGATGCTATTGGTATTGAAGAAGTGGTGGCAGTAGGTTATGGAATTCAAAAGAAAGAGAACCTTACCGGTGCGGTAGCTTCTGTAAACATGGAAGAATTATCAAACAGACCCACCTCAAACATGGTAAACTCATTGCAAGGTGTTGCTCCTGGCGTGTTTATCTCTTCACCGGGAGGCCAACCCGGAGCTGATCAGGGAAATATTTTGGTCCGCGGTATCGGTTCATTTCAAAATTCCTCACCACTCATCATAATGGACGGTGTATCAATTACTCTACAGGATATGGCCTCTTTGAATCCAAATGACATCAAAAATATAAGTGTTTTAAAAGATGCTGCATCCGCCGCAATTTACGGTTCCAGAGCTGCAAATGGTGTCATACTAATAACTTCAAAAGAAGGTAAAAATCAAAAATCAGGGATTCGGCTGGATTCTTATTATGGATTCCAAAGTGCTACCGTATTGCCTGAATTAGTAAATGCTGAGCAATATGCGCGTTTAGCAAATGAAGCAAGAATCAATGGTGGACAGGCTCCATATTTTTCTGAGGAACAAATCTCACTGATGATGAATGATGATCCATATGATGGATTTGATAACGTTGACTGGATAGATCAAACTTTCAGAACCGCACCACTGACAAGCCATACCTTGACTTTTAATAAAGGGGATGAAAAGCTCAGCACGACACTCTCGTTGGGGTATTTGAAGCAAGATGGTATAATGATAAAAACCGGCACGGAAAGGATTAATTTCAGGGGGCGTGTTGATTATGATATCACAAATTTTTTGAGAATTGGCATGAACCTGAATGGATACCGCACGAATAATAATCAATTTCTGGGCTCTGTTGGAGGTACCGATGGATCTATAATGCGCAGATTAGTTAGGACTCCACCTTCAGCCCCGGTTTATTATCAAAGCGGGGGTTACTTTTCTGAATTTGATAATGTTCCTGGATATAATACAATCCAAAACCCTCTGCGCATTGCTGATGGCGGAACAGACGACGAGCTTTCAAGACGTATAATTTCCAGTGTTTATGCTTCAATTCAACTGGCACATGGATTAACCCTGAAAACTCAGCTTTCCTATAATTACCTGAACAGGGATCAGGAAATTTGGAACAAACGTCAGATTATATATGATGACAATGGTGATTTAGTTGTTGACACTGGGAAAAATGCATTAAGAAATACTGCATTTAATCGGGAAGAATATCAGAATGAAACTTTTTTAACCTACGAAAAATTGTTTGCCGATAAACATGACTTTAAATTTTTGGCAGGTTATAGTTTTTATAAACTTAATACAAACCAGTATTCAGCTTATGGCGAAGATCTTCCAAACAACACAATAAAAGTTTTAAATGCCACTTCTGCAAATTTTAGTGTTTCTGGGAGTAAGTGGAGTAATGCGCTTGAGTCTTGGTTTGGAAGAGTAAACTATATTTTCAATGAAAAGTATCTATTTGAGGGTAATGTGAGGTACGATGGCTCTTCTCGATTTAATGAAGAGAATCGATGGGGCGTATTCCCTTCAGTTTCGGCAGGATGGATTGTCTCAAAAGAAAATTTTCTTTCAGGGCTTAGTTGGTTAGACCAATTAAAACTTAGGGGAAGCTGGGGATTGCTTGGGAACCAGAATATTAATGACAGCTATCCATATATACAAACTTACGACGTTGGACAGAACTACTTGTTTGGGAGTGTTCCAAGCCTAACCGGTGGAGTTGCTGTTACAAATATTGCAAACAATGCAGCAACATGGGAGAGTGCTGAGACTTTTAATATAGGCTTGGATGCAACTCTTTTTAAACGGTTGAATGTAAATTTTGATTATTTTGACAAAATCACAAATGATGTTCTGATTCAGTTACCAATTCCAGGCACACTGGGAAATGTTTCTGCACCTTATGTGAATGATGCAACTATCCAAAACAAAGGCTGGGAAGCAGTAATTTCTTACCGAAATAGTTTTAATAAGTTAACTTACAATATCAGCTTTAATATTTCAAATGTTAAAAATGAGATTATTGATTTAAAAGGGCAAGAGTTTTATCTGGATAACCGTATCCACAGAGAAGGTGAGCCTTTCGGATCATGGTTCGGTTTGAAAGCCATTGGGATATTTAAAGCCGAAGAAGAGCTTCAGAATGCTGCATTTCAACATAATCAAACAACACTTGGAGACATACATTATGCCGACCTTTCTGGTCCAAACGGTGAGCCGGATGGAATAATTGACAGTTACGATCGCACAATAATTGGGAATAGTTTCCCTGAATATGTATATGGTTTTAATTTGGGATTAAACTTCAAAGGATTTGATGCTAACGCATTTTTTCAGGGTGTTAAAAATGTAGATATTTATTCCAGTGAGACGGCTGAAAATACAGGTTCTAATAATGCTTATTATACTTGGACAACCAGGTGGCTCGATCGTTGGACACCGGAAAATCCGGATTCGCAATTACCGCGGCTAAGAACTGTTTGGGAACAAAATGAATTGGTTTCAAGTTTTTGGCTTGAAGATGCATCCTATCTGAGGTTAAAAAATATTGAGATTGGTTATACTCTGCCTAATGCTCTGACCAGTAAATTCAAAATTTCAAAATTAAGGCTTTATGCAGGAGGACAGAATTTGTTTACATGGACGAAATTGAAAAATTATGATCCCGAGAAGCGGACAAATGATGTTCGCAATGAGTCCTATCCGCAGACAAAAGTAGTTCAGTTTGGAATAAATTGTGAATTCTAAAATCAACAACAATGAAAAAATATATCATAATAATTACAGTCATTTTAATGACAGCATATGGTTGTAATGACCAGTTGGAACTTTATAATCCCAATGAGATATCAGAAAATACATTCTGGACATCTGAATCCGATGCTGAATTGGCATTGACAGGAGTTTATAATACTCTTCAGGCTGGTACTGTTTATGGAGCCAGATTTCGGGAATTTGATGGTTTTGGAGGTATTGGTTATTTCCAATGGCAGACAGATGGCCTTATTATCACAGAGGGAGGTGCTACCACCGAGAATGATTATTACAATATAATTTGGAAAGGATATTATAATGTGGTTAATAGAGCAAATCTGGTAATTGATAATGTCCAAGCTGATATTGATGGATTAAGTGATAACCGGGCAAATCAAATTGAGGCTGAAGCAAAATTTGTCAGAGCGTTGGCATACTTAACCCTAACAATGTTATACCGTGATGTTCCTTTGATAGCCCATGAACAAAAATTTAGTGAACGCTTTGTGGAAAAAGCAAGCCAAAGTGAAATCGTAAAAATTATATACGATGATGTGGATTTTGCTGTGAATAACTTGCCGGATAGTTGGAATGGAGATGATTCAGGCAGAGTAGATAAGTGGGGAGCTTTGGCGTTGAAAGCACGAGCTCACCTGTATTTTAAAGATTGGACAGTAGCTGGTAATGCTGCAAAAGAAATTATAGATGGTGGCAGATTTTCTTTATTTCCGGATTTTGGAAAACTCTTTTCGGTTGAAGCAGAGGGAAATGAAGAATCTATTTTTGCTATTCGTTTTGAATCAGGACTTGGAGAAGGAGAAGCATTCTCTGGGACATACAAAAGAGTAACTCGTGGTACTATGAGGCCCCTTCCTGAATATATAAACGCTTTTTATTGCACAGATGGCTTGCCTATTGATCAATCACCATTATATAATCCGTCATCAATGAATTTCAATAACAGAGATCCACGGCTCGATTTTTCCGTCCTTTACAAAACAGAAAAATGGGTAGATAATTTACCAATCAACAGTAATTCACCTACAGGATATGATATACAAAAGTATCAACGAAATGTTCTTGGGGAGTATAATGACGGGCCACAAGACTTTATGGTATTTAGATATGCAGATGTTTTATTAATGAGAGCGGAAGCATTAATTGAGCAAAATATTCTTACGCAAGAGGTATATGATCTGATTGATTTGGTTCGTCAGCGTCCGAGTGTGAATATGCCAAAAATTAAAAATATTGAAGGCACGGGTCTTTCTCAGAAGGAATTAAGAGAAATTCTTCACCATGAAAGAACTGTAGAGTTTGGCTTCGAGGGTTTAAACTTTTTTGATTTGAAAAGGTGGGATAAGCTGGAAGAAATCTATCGATCTGTCATCTTCCACAATAGAGTTTATATGGAGGGACGAACTGAAGTATGGCCTATTCCGCAACGCGAAATTGATAATAATCCAAATCTTGAGCAGCATTCTGAATGGAAGTAATCCCTGTTAAAGATTGACGAGTAGAAGATGTGATTGAGAGTATACTCAATTACATCTTTTACTCCTTTTACACCAATAACTTGCCTGCGTATATGTGAATGGATTTGCTTTGCAATAACCTGCAAAGGTTCTGATGTTTTGCCTAATTATGGTTAATATGAGGCATTTATTTGAAGAATTAATTTCTACCTCAAACATCATCTTTTAACATTAAATATAAATATGAAGACGATAATTTTTATTGCATTTATTTTTTGCACAAACTGCATTGTGAAAAATGCAAAAGGACAGATAGAAAATAGACTAATCTGGCCTGATAATAATGGAACCCATATTAATGCCCATGGTGGTTCTATAACTTTTCATAATGGAATTTATTATTGGTATGGAGAACATAAAATTGAAGATTTTAGTGAAATTAAATGCAGCTATCTGGATGAAGTTCCAAAGCAAGATTACATAGGTGGTTTATCAGAGGCAGGCATTCATTGTTATTCATCCAAGGACCTTAAAAACTGGAAAGATGAAGGAATCGTTTTATCAGTTAACTATAAGGATGAAACGGATCCTTTAGCATATGGAAGTATTGTAGAGCGCCCAAAGGTTTTGTACAATTCATTTACAAAACGATTTGTTATGCATTTTAAATTGAAATCAAAACAAACTGATGAAATATTTGCACGACATGGATCCCCGATGTACTATGGCGTAGCTACTAGTGATAATCCCAGAGGACCATTCAGTTATAGCCATAGATATCTCGCAGGTTTTTCAGATGAAGGGGCCGGTGATCATACTCTCTTTGTTGATAAAGGGAGAGCATATGTCTTTTTTGCAGCCAAACCTGGTCATATAATGTATTACAGCAAACTATCAGATGATTACTTAAACCCAATTGACGGATTTAAACGATGTGAAGGAATTGCCGAACGGTTTGAAGCTCCTGCCTTATTTAAGTACAATGAAAAATACTATATGTTTGGTTCAGGAACCAAGGGATGGGATCCAACACCTCCAAAATTTGCAACAAGTACTTCGATAGAAGGACCATGGACTGAACTGGATTATAGTAATGGCTTTTTAAAAGGAAGTGCTAAGAATCCAATGAGTGATATAGGTGCAGAAACCACTTTTGGTGGGCAGTGTACATATATATTAAAAGTACCAGGAACAGAAAAACAATTCATTGCTATGTACGATCTATGGGATCCCATTGAGCAATATAAATCTTCCTATTTCTGGCTACCCATAAACATTGACAAAACTGGAAAACCTGAAGTAAAATGGACAAATGAATTTGAATTAAGCTATAATCGAAAGGAACTCGATAATAATTCAAATAAAAAATGGGAATTGATTTGGGCAGATGAATTTAATGGGAACTCTGTAGACACAAGTAATTGGACTGTTCAGGATAGTTTTTGGAAAAAGCACCCAAAGTGTTTATATAAACCCGACCAGGTTGAGGTGAAAAACGGATCATTAATTATTACAGCGAAAAAGGTTGATGAACATTATGAAACAGGTAAGCTTGAATCAGTTAATAAGGTAGAAGTAGGAGTAAATACTAAAATAGAAGCCAGGATGAAAATGCCTTCCGGAGCAGGGCTCAAAACAGCATATTGGATGTTAGGTACTAATAAAGCAGAAGTAGGATGGCCAAAATGTGGAGAACTTGATATTATTGAGCAACTTGGAAAAGATCCATACAGATCGCATCACAATATTCATTTCTTTAATGATGACAAGAGTAAATATGGGCACAATGGATGCCATTTTACAAATTATAGAACGATGGTTGATGTTTTCCGGGATGTTAGCATCATTAGAACAAACGATCAAATTATATATTTCATAGACGGGGTTAAAATAAATGAAAAAAATATATCAGATGTAAATTCTGAAATGAATGGCGAAATGTACTTTATAATTCAGTTGGATGTTGGTAATGAAAAGCTTTGGACCGGATCAGTTGACCCGAATATGAACTGGCCTAAAAAACTTGAGTTCGACTATTTACGAGTTTATAAAGAGAAGAAGTAGTTGTTTTGTTGAATTGAAGGTAATCAACTGATTGTTAGGCTTCATTGCTATGTATTTAAAAATCTGGAATACTAAAAATAATGTATATAGAAGTCATATATAATAAATTTATACCATAGGATAATATGAAAAGTCTACTTAAAGTTTATATCATTTTATTACATATAGTTTTCAATTTTGCTTGTTCGAAATCGGATTTCGAAGTTTCAGCTAAAGGTCTTGATGATCAAACCGCTAATGACTCAACACACATGGCTGATAACTGGGAATTGGCTTGGTCAGATGAATTTGAAGGGAGTACCTTAAATGCAGAGTATTGGATAGTGGAAGATGGATTCTGGCAAAAGCATGTCGATAATCTTTACAAACCTGAACGTGTTACTGTTAAAAATGGCAGTTTATTCATTGCCGCTGATAAGGTAGGTGATAAATATGAGAGTGGGAAAATTCTGGGTAAGGACTTGATTTCAATCAGTGACAGTTGCAAAATAGTTGCCAAAATTTGTTTCCCAACTGGGAATGGGCTCAAATCTGCTTTTTGGATGTTGGGAACCAATAAAGATGAAGTGGGATGGCCCAAATGCGGAGAGATTGACATTATTGAGCAACTGGGGTCTGAAAGCAACCGTTCTCATCACACTGTACATTTTTGGGATGAATCAAATTCTATAAAAGATCAGATAGGGAAGGTATACCTCAATTCAGTCTCAATGCATCAAGTGTGGCATGAAATTACCGTTGAACGAGAAAATTCAATGATAAAGTATTATATCAATGGCCGACTAATTGAAACTAAAAATATAAGCTCTGGCATGACTGAACTCCAAAATTCAATGTATTTGATTCTTCAATTGGACGTAGGGAGAGAAGTTCTTTGGACTGGTGGAACAGACGATTCTACGCCCTGGCCAAGTCAACTTGAAGTTGATTATATAAGAGTTTATAAAAAGGGCGGAGGTGTTGTGGGAATGGGTGCAAACTACGATTATGGCCCCACCTCAGAAGGAGTTGATGAAGGTGATCCGGATAATCTTCTAGTCGATGGCAATTTTGAAAATACACCTTCTAATTGGAAGGAAGATGGGAAGGATTGGGAAACGCTTGAATACTGCGCACCCCGGGTTCACTTAAATGATGGACAGCGATATGACCCTGCTGGCATATACTCTGGTAACCGAAGTATGGCATTTACTGGCCATGATATAGTCCTGAGACATAAAGTAGTTGTTACTCCTGGTAAATCATATCAATATTCGTATTGGGCTAGAAAGGAAATTGAAGAATCAAATATTGCTTTTACAATTAAAAAAGCCAAAGAAGGAGGAGCCCTTGAGAATGTAATTAACCCAATTAAGATGGAGATCACTGATACAAATACATGGGTCAAATTTATTGGCACTTATGAACCTAGTGAAGGTGTTTCCGAGATCATCCTGAATTTTTACAAGACAGGAAATCAGGTGGGTTATATAGATGAAGTTGTTTTCAAAGAATTGTAATAAATAAGAACGTAAAGTAGAAATTATCAGGTATTATGAGCAGTTGTCATTGTGCATCTGCAGTAGTCCTCATAAAAATTAAACAAGATGAATAAACTAATAAAAGTTTTTGCTGGATCACTTTTATCAGCAAGTATTTGTTCCTGCAACATAAATACCGAAAATAATGTAAATGCAGGTGGTATCGAAAAGCCAAATGTAATCGTAATTTTTGCCGATGATATGGGGTATGGTGATATGAGCAGTTATGGTCATCCCACTATAATAACACCACATTTAGACCGTCTGGCACACGAAGGGCAAAAGTGGACAAACTTTTATGCATCAAATAGTGTATGTACTCCGAGCCGAACAGGTTTGTTAACCGGAAGGTTACCAATACGTAGCGGAATGTGTAGCGATAACAGACGAGTATTGTTTCAAGATTCCAAAGGCGGATTGCCTCAAACAGAAATCACGATTGCTAAATTGCTAAAACAAAAAAACTACAAAACGGCGTGTATCGGCAAATGGCATTTAGGTCATCTTGAAGGCTTTCAACCATTGGATCATGGATTTGATTCTTACTTTGGAATACCATATAGTAACGACATGGATCGCCCGGAAGGAGTCAATGCGCGTGAAGTATGTAATAATCCGGATATTAAATACTTTAATGTTCCGTTAATGCGAAACAGAGACATTATTGAACGGCCGGCAGATCAAAATACAATCACTAAAAGATATACAGAGGAAACTATAGATTTTATAAGAAAAAATAAACAGTCACCCTTTTTCATTTATCTTGCTCATTCCATGCCACATGTGCCACTATTCGCATCAGAAGATTTTGATGGTACAAGTTCCCGTGGTTTATATGGTGATGTTATTCAGGAAATTGATTGGAGTGTTGGGCGCATAATTGAAACCTTAAAAGAAGAGGGACTAGATAAGACCACTTTGGTAGTATTTACATCAGACAATGGTCCGTGGTTAGTATTCAACGAAAACGGGGGGTCTGCAGGACTGCTTCGAGATGGGAAGGGTACATCGTATGAAGGAGGTATGCGTGAACCAGCAGTCTTTTGGTGGCCTGGTAAAGTTAAACCAGGTGTAATTCAACAAATAGGATCAACATTGGATTTATTCCCGACCATTAATAAAATTGCCGGTATTGAAATTCCAAATGATCGAATTTATGACGGTTATGATATAAGCGATGTTCTTTTCAATCATAGATATTCAGAGCGTAAAAATATCTTTTACTATCATGGAGAAAAAGTTTTTGCTATTAGACATGAAAATTGGAAAATACATTATAAAACACTGGAGAATATTTATACGTCAGAAGCTAAGTTCGTAGAACATGATCCCCCTATGTTGTTTAATCTTGCAACTGATCCTTCTGAAAAATACAATGTTGCATCGGAAAATCCGGACATCATAAAGTCATTTAACAAAATTCTTGCGACACACTTGAAAACAATCAAACCGGTAGAAAACCAGCTTGAAAAGAGAGATGATATAGAGAAAGAGGGTGTAGAGAAGAGTAGTTTATAATAGTTTTTCACTCTTAACAGCACTATCTCATAAACTGTGTAAATAGGAATACCGGGAGTTGCACTCCCGGTATTTTTTTGCTTAATTTTGAACTTTACACAGTAATCAAAAAAGAAGATTTATTAAATGATGATTTTCTGAAACAGACCCAGAAGCGAGGCATCGAAAAGATGCTCGAAGGCGCACTTGATGTTCATTTGGGCTATGACAAAGATTAAAAGTATGATAACCCTAATGCCCGTAATGTCTATTCATAAAAGAAAGTCCGCACTTCCTTGGGAGAATCTAACATTCAGGTTCCACGAGATCGTGATGCTTCGTTTAATCCCATGATTGTTCCTAAACGCGGGAACATGGTTGATGGCCATACAAAATTGGGGCATCATCCTTAATCAGTTCTTAGTCATATTTGAGAAAAGGATTTAACTTTAGATAGCTAGCTTCATACCGTCAAGATATCTTCTATTATCACGTATAAGAAGTGTTTGCGATAAGACATGGAGATTGGAAAATACAGAAAACAACACCGCTAAATTTATCACTAAAGAGCATAAGGGAAACTTTAATTAACATATGGAGCGATAGTTCCGGAGATATAAAACAGAATAGAAAGTTTATATACATACACTTTGTCAAAAGTATAAGATCATAAAACTAATAATTACTTTTTATCTTAAAACTCATAATTTTTCTGTTTGTGCAAATTTCGTTTGAATTAATTTTATTTGACTGATATTGAGCTTATTTGCTGTTTTCTTTCTCTGTTCTGTTACCTAACTTTATTTCCATAAAAAGACCCTTTCGAGGTAGGATAGCAAGTTTATGTTTTGGTAAGACCAAAACCCATGTTTAGCATCCCGTTGGTCTAAAAAATGGTAATAAAATATGGTGCAATTTAACAAAGGTGGACGTCCACGAAAATTGGATGGTGAGAAGATGAAATATAAGGTAACGGTAAAAATGTCGACCGTAGAATATTACTGCCTAATTGGCAAATCGAAAGAAGCCGGAATTTCACAAAGTGAGTTAATCAGGCGTTCAATTATGAATGCAACAGTTGTTCAACGCCTGACACCCGAACTGAATGCTGAGATTAGAAAACTTTCAGGAATGGCCAATAACCTCAACCAGATCGCACGAAAAGCCAATGCCCTTGGTTACGATCATATTCGGAGCGAATACCTGTTTCTAGCACGTAAGATTGACCGAATCATAAATAAGATGTTATGATTGCCAAGATTACGACAGGTGGTGATTTTGCCGGGGCAGTAAATTATATTCTTGATCCAAAAAAAGCGGCTGAATTGTTAATGGGAGAGGGCGTACGTTTGAAAAATACCAATTCGATTACAAAAAGCTTTGTTGCTCAAACAGAACTCAATTCGCGGGTAAGCAAACCGGTAGGTCATATTTCCCTGGATTTCTCGGTTCAGGATAAAGCAAAGTTGAATAATGAGTTTCTTCTAAAAATTGCAGATGATTATCTAAACAAAATGGGAATCATAAATACCCAGGTTATAATAGCCCGGCATTACGATAAGGAGCATCCCCATATTCACATTGTATATAACAGGGTCAACAACCAGGGGAAAACGATATCCAATAAAAACGATCGTTACCGTAGTGAAAAGATCTGTAAAGAGCTTACACGAAAGAATGACTTGTATTTTGCCAAGGGAAAAGAAAATGTGAAGGTTCACCGGCTGAAAGAACCTGACAAAACAAAATATGAGATTTATAATTGTCTAAAAGAACTGATTTCCCAATGCAAAGATATGGATGAACTGGAAGCTAAACTGAAAAAAGTAGGGATAACAGTAAACTACAAATGCAGGGGGAATACGAATGTTGTTCAGGGGATTTCGTTTACTAAAAATGATTTAAAATTTAACGGTTCCAAAATTGATCGGCAATTCAGCTATTCAAAAATCAAGTACAGGCTGGATGAGAATAAGAGGCAGGAATACTTTGCTGTTATTGATAATCCATCACGGGATAAAGCTTTCTTTCAGTTAATAAAAGAGGGATTACTTCAGGCAGAGAAGGATGAAAAAAGACAACGTAAAAGAGAACCCAATCAACGATTTAAGCCTATTAAGAAAAAGAACAGGGGGAGGGGGCACCGAATGTAGATCATAAGGTTTTCCCAAATCTTCAACAAATTGATTTCAATTCAGGCAAACGTCAAAAGCTTACGGCATAAACGCAGCCAGCAAATTGACAAGAGTTTTGAAATGGTTTGTGTTCTTTGCTGCCAATACTCCTTCCTCATACTTCGAAAGGAGACTTGGCATCAAAGTATTGGAAAAACACTTGCCAATTTACTGTCCTCCGGCGCAATCTTTCAGTCCATTTATTCCGCCTTCTTTTGCCTAATGCCAGAATTGGAAAGAGCTGGTGTTTACGATTTGGGATTAAGGACAGTTATGGGAAATTGAAACGGATGTTTAAATGAATAATTAAGATAGCTTCTGTACCTTTCCTTTTTCTAATTCAGTTGAACTTTCTTTTTTGCTTTTGTTTCCAAGCTTTTCCTGAAGTGCTTCCATGTCTGTAGCGATCTTCTTTTCAACCACCTTGGCATAAATCTGGGTTGTTTTTAGGTTGGTATGCCCAAGCATTTTACTAACCGATTCAATGGGAACACCATTGGTAAGCGTTACCGTGGTTGCAAAAGTATGACGGGCAATATGAAACGTCAGATTTTTATCAATCTCACACAAATCAGCAATTTCTTTCAGGTAACTGTTTAGTTTCTGGTTGGAGATATTAGGGAAAACAGTGCCTTTGTTTTCTGAACGTGGATGATCCTTGTATTGGTCAATAATTAATTGGGCTTGTTTTAAAATTGGAATACGGACCGGAGTGGAAGTCTTTTCTCTTTGTGTTATGATCCATGACATACCATTAATTCCTTTTCTGATATTATTGGGAGCCAGGTTTGCCACATCGATATAAGATAATCCGGTGTAACAGGCAAACACAAAAAGGTCACGAACATAGCTAAGCCGTTCCATTTTGAATTTTTTCTTTTCAATGGCAGCTAATTCTGTTTCGGTTAAGAAATCGCGTTCTACTTTCTTAAAATGTAGTTTGTAAGCTGCAAAAGGATCTTTATCCAGCCATTCCATGCGAACGGCCATGGATACCATTTTTCGAAGTCGTTCGAGGTGTTTCATAACCGCATTATTACCCATTGGCCGTTGATGATCGGTTGGTTTGTGTTTGCGGAGATAAAACTCAAAATCAGTGATAAATCGGTAGTTTAGTTCGGTTAAGAAAATATCCTCCCTGTTCATCTTTTTTTGCAGGAACAATTCAATATATTTTGCAGTAGTATGGTAGTTTTTGAGCGTTCCCCATTTTAGGTTCAAATCCATGCTGACGTTGTGATATTCGATCAGTTCCTTAAGCGTTTTCCCGGTTTCTTCAATACCATAAAATTTGTCTCTGATAGCATCAGGCGTTATTACAGCCTTCTCTACAACAAGTTCCTGGTAGTAACTGGTTAATTGGGAGCGGATCTGCTCAAGATAGGAGTTAAGCCGTGCAATTTCGGGAGACTTTCCTTTTGCCAAACCTTGCCCTTTGTTCCAGTTGGTAGCAGGTATTCGCTTTTTTACAGAGATTTCACAGCGGTTGGAGTCAACCGTAATACGTGCGTAAATTGGAGCTGTACCATGCATGGTTTTAGCTCTTTTTAGCACAAAATGAATTCCGAAAGTACTTTTTGTTTTCATGTCAAATCATTTAATTTGGTTCAGGTTCCCAAAAAGGTCACCTTTTACTGCTGTTTTTTTGCTCCAAAGTGAACCAAACCGCACCATTTTGAATGAGAAAAAACCTATGTAACTGTCATATTGATAGCTTGTTATGAGCTGCGCGGTGACCTCTAAGGTATGAAAAATTAGAGGTCACCGGATCGGACCCATTTACAATGGTTTTTTATGGTGTTTTTTGACCTTATAAAAAAAAGAAAGCCTGTAAATCATTTGATTTACAGGCTTTTAGTGTTTTTTAGATTTTGAATCTGTCGGGATGACAGGATTTGAACCTGCGACCCCTGGTCCCCCAGACCAGTACGCTAACCGGACTGCGCCACATCCCGATGATTATTTATATAATTGAGTATTGCTTCTCTTTTCTTCCAGCCTTTTAACTGTTTTTCAAGTTTCATTGCTTCCGAACGAGAGTTGCAAATCTCTGAGTATATCAGTTTCCAAGGTCTTTTTGCAGAGGTAGAACGATTATAACCCATATTGTGTTTTTTCAACCGTGCTTCCAAATTTGCTGTTTGACCAATGTAAAAACTACTGTCAATTTCCGATTTCAATATGTAAACAAAGAACTTCATTTTTTTTAGTCTTTCAGACCAGTACGCTAATCCCGATTTTCTAAAATCCTTGATTTTATAGAAAATCGAGGATCCACGAACTTCGTTCGGGACCGGACTGCGCCACATCTCCCGATGCCTAAGCATCGAGGATTCTCGGTGAAACCGGAACCGAATCAGGATTGCAAAAGTAAGTTTAGAAATTATTATTACAAAACTTTTTCTTTCTTTAATCTACTATTTTATTGAACACATAGAATTCAGCTATCATTACTTCATTATTATCGATTGAATTTATGACAATCAATGAGGTATGTTTTGTATTTTTGTGCAACTAAAAATTTAAATGATGTTTAAACCACTTGATATTAACGATAACAACGAGAATAAAAACGTTGAACCAACTGACGTTGAAAAGGTAAAATGTTTGATTATAGGATCGGGCCCTGCAGGTTACACTGCTGCAATTTATGCTGCACGCGCTAACCTGAGTCCGGTAATGTACGAAGGATTACAACCGGGAGGTCAGTTAACAACAACCACCGAAGTTGAGAACTATCCGGGTTATCCGGAAGGTGTTACCGGCCCGGTAATGATGGAAGATCTGAAAAAACAAGCCGAACGTTTTGGTACCGATGTACGTTGGGGAATGGCAACGAAAGTTGATTTCTCGGGCGATATTCATAAAGTGTGGATCGACGGTTCGAAATTGATCGAAGCTGAAACGGTGATTATTGCTACCGGAGCAACAGCAAAATACCTTGGACTGGAAGACGAAAAGAAATATGCTGGAGGTGGAGTTTCTGCCTGTGCAACCTGCGACGGATTTTTCTACAGAGGGAAAGATGTGGCCGTTGTTGGTGGTGGCGATACTGCTGCTGAGGAAGCTATGTACCTGGCCGGTCTGTGTAACAAAGTATACCTGATTGTACGTCGTGATGTGCTTCGTGCATCAAGAGTGATGGCCGAGCGCGTGAAAAAAACACCAAACGTAGAAATACTTTGGAAACACCAAACAAAAGGATTGGTTGGCGACAATGGTGTGGTTGAAGGTGCAAAATTGGTTAAAAACCTTGGAGAAGAAGGGGAAGAGGAAGTTAACATTAAAATTGACGGATTCTTTTTGGCCATCGGTCACAAGCCAAACTCAGATATTTTTGCCGACTATCTTGATACCGACGAAGTAGGTTATATTTTAACTCAGCCCGGAACATCAAAAACAAAAGTTCCCGGAGTATTTGCCTGCGGCGATGTACAAGACTCGCAATACCGCCAGGCGGTTACTGCTGCCGGATCGGGTTGTATGGCTGCAATTGATGCAGAGCGATACCTGTCGGAAAAACATTCGTAAAAAGAAAGACACTTCGTAATAACTAAAAAAGCAGGATGAGAAATCATCCTGCTTTTTTGTATCTCTAATCTGTTAATTCCTAATTTAAACTGTAAAGTACCGAGAAGAAATGCATAATACTTCCGGCCAAAACAAAAAGGTGCCAAATACCATGGCCGTATTTTAAGCCTCGCCAGGAGTAAAAAATAACACCGATTGAATAACAGGCTCCACCAACAAACAAAAAGGCAATGCTTGACGCAGGCAGATTTCTGACAATTGGCCCAATGGCCAATAAAAACATCCAGCCCATGGCCAGGTATATGCCAACCATTAATTTCCGGAAACGGGTTAAATAAATCGATCGGATTACCATTCCTGTAATCGCCAATCCCCATATTATTCCAAAAAGAGTCCAGCCCAAAGCACCACGAATGGTGGTGAGCACAAAAGGCGTGTAGGTGCCTGCAATTAATAAAAATATGGCGGCATGATCGAACCGAACAAACAGGTTCTTCAATTTTTCGCGGGTGAAACTGTGGTAAAGTGTCGATGATAAATAGAGCAACACTAAACTGCTTCCGAAAATACTAAAACTTACCACATGCCAAACATTGCCTTTTATAGCTGCAAATACAACCAAAAGTACAAGCGCAGCAATGCTTAGCAAAGTCCCTATTCCATGTGTGATACTATTAAATATCTCCTCCCCAAGTGATAAGGTACGGTATCCGGCTTCAACTTTTTTTCTCATAAACGTTGCTTTTCGAATAAAACTTAATTCTGTTCGAAATTACTCAAAAAAATTATTGTTTGAATACAATATGTCAATTCCAAATAAATAATAATAATAACGTTTTGTTTGCCAGATGGTTATTGGTGTCGTTTTTCTGGTATTTAGAATTGCAAAGAAACTATTTTGGCCCAATCAACTCAATAAAAGTTCCATCGGGATCCTGAACCAGCAGGAAAAAACGGTTTTCACCGAGTTCTGATGGTTTACCGCTCAGTACTTTAATACCCTGTTTTTCAATCCGGTCTAAAACAGGCTGCAGATGTTTCACCATAATGGTAATGTACTGCATTCCGGTATCGTCGCTCATAAATTTCTGTTTCGGGTGTTTGGCTTTTGTACCCAAACTCATCAGCTTCCATTCGCTGGCTTCTTCGCTGTCTTCCAGTTTAAGAATAGTTACATCCAGCTGATAACTGTCGGTTAAACCCAGCTCAGTACATTGTTCTTTCGAAACCGAAAATTCGCCGGTTTTTACCATGCCAATAACATTGGTGTAAAAATCGATTGATTTCTCGAGGTCTTCAACAACAACACCAACACCAATTGCCGATTTGCTAAAATTGTTTTGGGCCATTGCGAAAAATGTAAAGAGAACCAGGGCGAGAGAGAAAAGACTTTTTTTCATCGTTTTAGATTTAATTGATTTTTAGTATCCGTAAATTTAATAGAATTAAAGGAAAGGCAATAAATGATTTGGCGAGAAATAAAGTTCATCTATCTTTATAAAAAGAACAAGAATGAAACTACCTGTTATAAATAACACCAACCTGGAAAACCTGATGGACAAGGCTGAAATAGTTCAGCAAACAGCCGAGCAGATCATGAAGGATTTTGGGATGTTTGGTGTGGAGATCACTTTTTCGGGCGATACCAATAATGCTTACCACGAATTGCACCAGCAATTAATTGATCAGATAACAGGTTTGGTGGAGACCAACTACGATTTGTTGTTATCGGTGTTGTACCAGGTTGATATTACCAACCGCGAAATCGTTCAGGCAGAGCAGGATTTGCCACATTATTCGCACATCGAAATTATTGCTCACCAGGTGATTGCCCGTGATTTGAAAAAGGTGTTGCTTCGCCGTTATTTCAAAATGAAAGATGGGGAGGGTGGAATAGAAAAAGGAATTGATAAGACATAAAAAAAGCGCCTTACGACGCTTTTCTTCTTATTTCAAGTGATGTTATTGTCCGAATACATACCTAACGTTAAAACCGAAACCCTTGGCATGAAAATCTGTATCTTCAATAATACTTAATGCCGGACGCCAATCTACTCCCAATGCAATAGGAATACTGTTAAAATGATATTCCAGACCAATTTCTCCAATTGCTCCCAGCCAAAACGGATCGTCAATCCACATATATGGACCAACTCCAACGTACCAGTTAAATGCTTCTCCGCTAAGTGGTCGGTAAAGGAAATCCCATAACAGGTCAATTCCAACTCCATCTCCGAATGACACATCAGCGTGAATACGGCTGAACTGCCCTGTACTAAAAATACCATCGATTGCAACATTTCCTCCGGAAATATCACCAAATCGAACTCCAAGTTCCTGTGCATTTGATGAAACTACACCACCAATTACTATAGCTAAAACAGCTATAAATTTTACCATTGTTTTTTTCATAATCTTTAATTTAATAATCATGTGTTTATGAATTCTAAGTTGATAAGTTACAGAAAAATTACATCTTTTGTTCAGTACAAAACAAAAAAAATGCAAAAAAAATGTATTGGGGTGATTGGTCGGAAATGTAATTTATTGCGGACGTGCGATCATTATTCCGGAAACTGAATCCCGGTTTGCCAAATATTCATACAGTGTTTGTTCCGAAAGAATTACTTTCTCAGCTTTTGATGATGCGTGCATAAAGTGAAGTTCATCATCTTTAAAAAAAGCTATTCCAACATGGGTAATATCCAGTCCGTCAACCGTGGTAGTGATGCCAAAAATATCGCCATCTTTAATTTGATCTTTTAGCAATTCAAGTTTCTCGGTAGGAATGTAATATAGTTTGGTTTTTGTTAACTCCTGTTCTTGTTTGTGCAGAGCCTCAATAAATACCGCATTGTTTTTTAATGGCTTATAGCTGTTGGGGTGCTGGCTCATAAAATTAATCGTTTTACTAAACCCGGTATTGCCAATTGATTGCGAAACTGATTTTACCGTGCCCTTTTTGTCGTTATCCAAAATCCAGTCGCTGAAATAATGCAATCGCGATGGGTAGCCGTTTATCTCGCCACCTCGATAACGGATAAGTTGCAACTCGTTTTTAAATTGTTTAAACGATGGTTTTCGTGTTTTGGCAGTTCGCGCCAGTGCCAGGCAGTTTTCGGCAAATGTTGTACAATCCAGTTCACGCAGATTTACGATTAATTGTTCGGGTTCCGTTTCCAAAGTGTGAGCAACGTATGGTGTATTCATCAATAGTTTTCCTGCTTCAACAACAAGTTCTGCCGTTGTATTATTGCTATACTGTTGCAATTCAGTAAGAATGTGTGTGCAAATTTCCTCGTCAGAATTATCGGTGCCATGTTGGGCAAATAGGCTTGTAAAGCCCAAAAACAGTGCAACGACCAACAGAAAAACCTTCTTGTTCATTCTTGATATATTTTTTTTGAAGCTAAAAATTAAAGGTATAATTTTTTTGTAAAAATGGTAATTCACATGGTGTGAATCTAGCTTGAAAACACTTCCATAAGACGAAGGCCAAACCATATGGTTAAAAAGAGCATTGCAAAAGCAAAAACCGAATATAAAATAATTCGCATTTTTCGATTGTCTTTATTTTTTCTTTGGCCCATGTAATTACTAGGTTTTAGCCTTCAGGTGATATACGAAAAAAAGAAACTGATGTTTGAATTAATTAAAAAAAAACTGGCAGAGAGATAGAATAAAGTGAAAAAACTGCTATTTTACGAAGGAATGATATTTAATCAACTTCATGAAAAAGTTAATACTGTTGTTCGTGTTTATTAACTCCTGCGTTGGTTTTAGCTTTGGGCAGATGTATTTGGCCGATGTTGAGTTCGATAAAGTGGGGTGCGAGCAGGTTGAACATTTCGTGAAGAGTCAGATTAAAAACAATACCGAAACTTTCTCGGATGTAAAAGCTTCGTTGCAACCAACTGCCAGCACCGAGGGTTTTCGTTTTCACGAGCGAGAATATGTTATAAAAGACAGCCTGGCCAAAGTTTGGTCGTTTTACGTGCATACCAATCCATCGATTGCCTGGAATGCGTCGCGGTTTTCATTTGCAATGTTGTTTTCGAAAAGTAATAATGAGATGATCTATCCGAACGGACACGTGGATGGAATTGATCCGGGACAGGTAATTTATTTAAACCTGAATGTTTTAAAAGTTAAAAAGCTAGCCACCGCATTTGAGATTACAACGGTTGACGACAAAAAGAAAGTAATTGAATTTAGCTACGTGGAGGATAATATTACACATGGAAAGCAGCAATTAACTTTTACAAAAATGCGAAAAGGATACACTAAAATTACACATCGTACTTATTTTAAAAGTGAGTCTGTTTTGCGCGACCACTTCTTGTACCCTTATTTTCATACGCGCCTTACCAATACCTACCACCGAAACATGAAACATTTACTTAAGGCGTCGGAGAATTAGCATCTTCCTGCCCCGATATCGAGTTATCCCACGCTGCTTGTAAGTTCTCCCGCGATTAAAGTCACTTTTCCCTGGTCCGGCGGCCGTTCTCCCATAAAAATAAGGCGTTCTCCCACGGTTTTTTGCTGTTCTCCCGGGGTCTTGGATGGTTCTCCCACGTTTGGACGTAGTTCTCCCATGCATTTATCCGGTTCTCCCGTGGGAGATTTTACAAAATGTCAGGGAATAGTGTTTTTTATATATGAAAATTTACTTTTTGTATGGGAGAGGTGCCCTTGTTAACCATTAGAAGCATCGGTTAGGTAAGCAAATTATTATAAATGGAGTAATTCTCTTCATCAAACACGCAAAATATCACCGTATCAAGTTCGTGATCATTTGCCAAAAAGTCTTTTACCGTTTGTGTCGCAATTTGTGCAGCCTCGTGTTTCGGGTAGCCGTAAATACCCGTGCTGATGTTGGGAAAAGCAATGGATTTTACACCGTTTTGCAGCGCCACTTCCAAACTTCGGTGGTAGCACGATGCCAGTTTCTCGGCTTCGTTATAGCTGCCCCCGTTATAAACCGGACCAACGGTATGAATCACATATTTTGCCGGAAGATTGTATCCATTTGTAATTTTTGCATCGCCGGTTTCGCAGCCCTTAAGCTGGCGGCATTCGTTTAAAAGTTCGGGGCCGGCTGCCCGGTGAATGGTTCCGTCGACACCGCCGCCACCCAGCAACGATTTGTTGGCAGCATTTACAATGGCATCAACCTCAAGTTGGGTAATATCGCCCCGGTGTAATTGAATTTTACTCATAGCTGTGGCTTTTTCTCTAAGATACAAAGTTTTCAAATACAACGGGGTAAACGGTGCTAGTCGTCAACCATGTCTTCAATGTTTTCGTCCGATTCGGGAATGAGCATTTCTGTTGATTTGGCACGAACATCGTCGAAATTAAGCTTTTTACGGGCAGCCTTTACCACCATGCCAATTACAAATTTTATGGCAATATGTTCGGCCATTTCCGGGAGGTAGGGTATGTCAATTTTATCGTTGGCAAGACGTGTTAAACGTCGCACCAAACGTTTGGCTTCCTTTTTCGAAATGCCATGATCGGTACTTCGGATAAGGTCGTAAAATTCGTTGGGTAAATGGTCGTATAAAAAGGTGTCGATTTTTAGGATTACTTTAATGAGTATTTTTTCTTCGCCACTTTCTTTTATAAAAGGAACATCAATTCTTTCGTTTAATCGAATGGCGAGATCTTTAATTTCTTCTTGCGACATTTTTTGTCGTTTTATAGGTTCTGCATAAAAATCATCCAGAAGTGCTACAAATTCATCCGGAGTAAGATCGGCTACTTTTGTTGTCATAATTTTTTGGATTTAATGATGAGTAAAATGTGTAATGTTTAGTTATGCCTGAAATAATGATTCCAGGAGATCGCGGGTTTCGTTGTTGTAAACGCCATTTATTTTCAGTTCCGGTTTGCGTGTTTGCAGCTCTTTTACGCCGTTTTCGGTTTTTGGGCCAAAATCACCGTCAGAAGTTCCAACGTTAATATTCAGTAGTTTTAGCGCGTCCTGCAAGGCAACCACAGCCGCGCCTTTACTGCCTTTTTGAAGTAACGGATCGGGAATAATGAGTTGCTCCCGAGCGGCCAGTCGCTGATACGATAAAACGGTATTTATGCGGTAAGCTGAAACCGATACGCGGTTGCCCTGGTTACCACCCAGGCAGTAAACACGCTTTTTGTCGGTAGAAACACCCAGGAAAAAACCAACATGCCCTTTCCACGATTCGGGACTTTCGCGCCAGAAAACCACCACATCACCCGGCTCGGGATTTATGGTTTTTACTCCCACATTGAGCCACGAACGCGCATTGGGTTTTTTCGAATATTCCAGGCCGGCTTTCATGGCCACCCAGTTTACAAAATTGCTGCACCACGGAATCTCGTCAGTGGTAACGCCTGCAATGCCTGCTTCTTCGGCGTATTTTAAAACTTCCGGGTTATGTTCCGAGCCAACAATTTCTTCGGTGCCCAACTCGGCAAAGGCTAATTTTAATAAATCTTCCATACCAATTTGCATTAAGGGTTAATACTTAGGAAACGTTTTGGATTAACACTGGCAATGGTGTCGAAATCATCGCCAAATGCTGCCTTAAAATCGTTGAAATATTGTTCCATGCTAGGCCCAAAAAACTGGGTGAGGTAATAATCGGAGCCATAAAGAATTTTCGATTTTTCGTAGCCGGAAAGTTTATCGTAGAAGCTGGTTTTAAAAGTGCTAAGTGTTTCGCGGATGCTGAAAACCATTTCCTGAGTGGTTGGCGATTCAATAACCGTTCCTTCCGAAAAACAGGAAAGGTCGGTGTAAGCATTCGGGTATTTCGGATTTTTAATGATATCGAAAATTGCTTTTGCCCAGTTGTCGATAAAGCCGGTTCGGTAAAGTGCATTCCACACTTTGGCACGTTCGGCAATGGTAAGGTCTTCGCGCAGTATTCGTTTTTTACGTTTTAAAGTGTAGGCCGCACGAATAATTTCCTTGTCTTTGTTCGACAGCGACATGATAGCATCTTCAAATTCTTCTTCGTCTACCCGTTTTTGCTCTTCCGGGAAATTGTAGTTGATGTAATCCATAATCTGGCCACTGCCACCAAAATGCGCAAAATTAATGGTCAGGTCAGGATACTTTTTCATTACCAGTTCCCACAGTTTTGGATGGTTTAATTTTTTCGCCCGCTCGGCAATGGCTTTGTGCACTTTGCGGCTAAAAAAGCGGTAGTCGAAAACAAGTGGCTTTTTAGGTTTTATGGTGTTTCCGTTAATAAGTACATCGCCGCGCACTTTAAGCACCGACGACAAACAGGCAAATCCGCTGTTTGAATTGTGCACCGTAATCGGAATATTGTGCTCCTGGCACAAGGCATAAATGCCGGTTGAGTTGCGGGTGCCCATTAACACCGGATCGGTTGGCGAGAAACCTGCCGGAGCATACAGTTTTACACCGGCAAAGCGACCATCTTCGGCAACAATCTTCTCTTTTAGCTTGTCAACCAGGTTGACGTTGCCTTTGTATTCACGGCGCGGATCGACACTAAAGAAAGGTTTTATTGTTTCGTATTTACCTGCCAGGTACTCCAAATCTGCAATTTGCTGGGCATAGTTGGCATTGTCGAAAATTTCCACTTCCTCATCCGATTTCCGATCGAAACTGTCTTCAAATTGTTTTACATGGTCTCTGATTTTGTCGAATGCCTCGGCCAGTTCTTCGCTCTGTAGTTTACGGTTTACCCGCATTTTAATAAATGGCAGTGCTACCGACAGCAGCCAGAAAATACGTTTTATTCGTTTACGGTAACGTTTATTCTGGTTCTCGTCGTCGTCGTTATCATCGGCATAAGTCAGGTCGAACATTAAAGGAGTAGTAACCACATTTCCCTGGTACACTTTGTCGAGCGCTTCAAACACATCTTCGCTCGATGGCTGCGTAACTTCTTCCAGCGTGCGGTTAATACCGTCAATTTTAAATCTCAGTTCGGCCGATGTAACTCCTTTGTCCACCAGGTCTTTAATGGCAAGTAGCGATTGAACCACATTTACAAGCTTGCGTATAATCACGTCTTTGTTAAAAATGTGGCAGTGGATGTCGTAGTAAGTTGTCATAATTATGGGTTTAAAAATATTAAGCTTTGTTTAGGCTATATCAATATCGAAGCCGCGGTATCATAAGAAACCGTAACTAAGAATATAAGCCTTGAATTGTTTTTCATGCGTCATTGGTTTGTGTTTGCAATCTCCGGGTCACAACTTTAGAGTTTGTAAATTGATTGGATATACAAGTTATGAAATGAGCCGAAAAATAACAACTAATTGGTATGAATATATTTAGGTAGTGCATTAAAAATAAAAAAGTCACTATCGTTTACTGATAGTGACTTCTTTATTATATCGGACGGCGAAATTGCTTTAACAAAAACAAAACAGCGCTGCAGCCAGGGCAGCTCCTGCAATTGGTCCAAGGATTGGAACCCATGCATAAGCCCAGTCAGAACTGCCTTTGTTTGGAGCTTTTAACAAACTATGGATGATGCGTGGTCCCAAATCGCGGGCAGGGTTTATGGCGTAACCTGTTGGGCCGCCAAGACTTAAGCCTATTGCCGTTACCAAAAGTGCAACCGGAAGCGCACCAATTGAACCTAAACCAACTTCAACAGTTTGCAGCTGCTGGGTTTCAAACTTAATATCGGTGATATAAAAGATCACAAAAATGAGTACAAAAGTTCCGATAAGTTCGGTTATAAAATTGTTCTTATAATTTCTGATGGCCGGCGATGTGGCAAAAACACCTAAAAATCCGTTTTTGTCGGTGTTGGCCTTAAAATGATCGCGATAAGTAAACCAAACCAATATGGCCCCGAGCATAGCGCCTATTATTTCGCCGGCAATATATACCGGAACTTTATCCCACGGGAATATTCCGCCCAACGCGAGGCCAAGTGTTACTGCCGGATTTAAGTGCGCTCCGCTAATGGGGCCGGCAACTATTACCGCCATCATTACTGCCAGTCCCCAGCCCAGTGAAATTACGATCCATCCGCCGTTGTGACCTTTGGTATTTTTTAGAACTACATTTGCCACAACTCCATCTCCAAGGAGGATCAGTATCATTGTGGCAATTATTTCCGCTACAAATTCATTCATTTCAGTTACAGGTTTATTTTAATATTCTTATTCGTTTAGTTTAAAGTAAATTGGTTTTACAGGTAATAACCTTTGGCAATTTCGGTAAATTCTTCAACTTGTTGCTTAATCCAGTCAGTATCTTTGTTTAGCTCGTTTGCCATTATTTGTGCCACTTTGGGCGCCATTTCTTCGGCTGCACGCGCATCAAGATATAAAGCTCTTACCCGGCGTGCCAGCACATCATCAAGTGTCATTGCCATTTCTTTTTTGCAAGCCCAGATAACCTCGGCAACAGTAAACTCAAGCCGGTCATGTAGCCTTTCTCCCAACGGCGGATCGTTTTCAATCATCTCTTTAATTTCTTTTGCTTCCGATCCGTACACATAAAAATGATCGTTATGATCAATGTTTTTTGTGTAGCCATGAATTGCCAGATTTTCGGTTTGGCAGGGGCGTTCGGGTAAGCCGGCCAATATAACCGCGTTGTGTATGGTGTCTTCACCCATCTTGCGATAGGTTGTCCATTTTCCGCCGGTAATTGTAATCAGTCCCGATAAGCTCATGATAACTTTATGGCTGCGGGAAATTTCCTTTGTTTGTTTGTCTTCTCCTTCGGGGGCAGCAAGTGGTCGTAGTCCGGCAAAAATACTTCTTACATCGCTTCTTTTGGGAGGGCGTGTAAGGTAGCGTTTGGCAGTATTTAATATAAACTCAATTTCTTCTTCCAGTGCTCTTGGTTCAAGACTGGCATTTTCAATCAGGGTGTCGGTAGTGCCAACTACTACTTTCCCGCGCCAAGGAACGGCAAAAAGCACCCGCCCGTCATCGGTTTTGGGGATCATTATAGCATGGTCGCCTTTCAGAAAATCATGATCGAGTACAAGATGGATTCCCTGGCTGGGTACAACTTTTTTTGGGGTGCCGGGTTCATCCATTTGTAAAATTTCGTCGGTAAAAACTCCCGTGGCGTTTACCACTGCTTTGGCTCTTACGTCAAATTCTTCGCCATCAATAACATCTTTAGCTTTCACCCCGCAAATCATTCCTTCTTTATCTTTTAGCAGACCAATAGCTTTGGTATAATTTACGGCCACTCCGTCGTAATCAATAATGGTTTGCGCAAGGTTTATCGAAAGCCTGGCATCATCAAATTGTCCGTCGTGGTATATCACACCACCTGTTAAGCCTTCTTCTTTCAGGGTGGGTAAAGCTTCCAGTGTTTCTTCCTTTGTGAGGTGCACTGAAGGCCCCAGCCCAAGTTTCCCGGCCATCATGTCGTAAACTTTTAAACCAATGGTGTAAAGTGGTCCGCCCCACCATTCGTAGTTGGGAATAATAAATGACTGGTTTTTTACCAGGTGAGGCGCATTTTGCCGCATTAATCCCCTTTCGCGAAGGGCTTCCAAAACCAGCGAGATGTCGCCCTGTGCCAAATAACGCACACCGCCGTGCACCAGTTTGGTACTTCGGCTCGAGGTTCCTTTGGCAAAATCGGCACCTTCAAGCAGCAGTGTTTTGTATTTTCGTGTAGCAGATTCGAGTGCGACTCCCAATCCTGAAGCGCCACCGCCAATTACAACAATATCCCATTCAATATCGGCCTTGGCTTTCCGTAGTTGTTTGTGTCTTTTCATAAATTTCAGGCTTAGTAAGTAGTTTATTCATCATCGTCGTCGTCAATCCATTCCTTGGCTTTTGTGAGTGCTTTTTGCCATTTGCGTATGGATTTATCCATCACCTCTTTCGAGATTTGAGGCGTAAAAGTTTTGTCTTTTTCCCACTGCGATTGCAGGTCGTTCAGGTCGTGCCAGTAACCAACAGCCAAACCGGCCAGATAGGCAGCTCCCAGAGCCGTTGTTTCCAGTTGGCGGGGGCGAATTACCGGCGATTGCAGTGTCTCCGACTGAAATTGTAACAGCAGGTTATTTGCTGCCGCGCCACCATCAACACGTAGTTCTTTAATTTCAATACCGGAGTCGGCTTCCATTGCTTTTAGCACATCCATCACCTGAAAGGCAATTCCTTCTATTGTGGCTCGTGCAAAATGTCCGTTTGATGTTCCCCGGGTTATGCCAACCACAATACCACGGGCGTACTGGTCCCAGTGTGGAGCTCCAAGTCCGGTTAATGCCGGAACAAAATAAACACCTCCATTATCTTCAACCGAAAGCGCCAGAGCTTCAATTTCCGGTGCACTGTCTATCAGGCCCAGTTGATCGCGAAGCCACTGAACGGCAGCCCCTGCAATAAAAATGCTTCCTTCAAGCGCATACGATACTTTTCCGTTTATCTTCCAGGCAATGGTAGTTACCAGGTTGTTTTCCGACAGGATGGCTTTTTCGCCGGTATTAAGTAGCATAAAACAACCCGTTCCGTAGGTATTTTTAGCCATTCCGGGGTGTATGCATTGCTGGCCAAACAATGCTGCCTGCTGGTCGCCGGCAATACCGGCAATTGGTATTTCGTGTGCAAATATTGTTGTTTTGGTGTATCCCACTATTTCGCTTGATGCACAAACTTCGGGAAGCATGCTTTCCGGAATATCAAAAAGTTCCAGCAGCTCTTTATCCCAACAGCAATCGTTTATATTGTATAGCAATGTTCTGCTGGCATTTGTAATATCAGTAACGTGTTTGTCGCCACGGGTAAGTTTCCAGATTAACCACGAATCAACGGTGCCAAACGCCAATTTTCCTTCGTTTGCTTTTTCTCGTGCACCTTTAACATTCTCAAGAATCCATTGCACTTTAGTCCCCGAAAAATAAGCATCAATTACCAATCCTGTTTTGGTGCGAATCAGTTTTTGATATCCTTTCTCTTTTAGTGCATCGCAATATTTGGCAGTTCGCCGGTCTTGCCAAACAATGGCATTGTAAACCGGTTCGCCGGTTTCTTTGTCCCAAACAATAGTTGTTTCGCGTTGGTTTGTTATACCAATTGCGGCAATATTTTTTCCGTTAATACCAATTTTTGTAATGGCCTCGGCTGCAACTGCTGCCTGCGACGACCAAATTTCATTAGGATCATGTTCTACCCATCCCGGTTTCGGAAATATCTGTTCAAACTCTTTGTGGGCAACCGATTTTATGGCACCGTGCTGATCGAAAACAATAGCACGCGAACTGGTTGTGCCCTGGTCAAATGCAAGTATGTACTTATTCATAAGGTTTATGGTTTTAAGTTCTTGATTTTTAGTAGCGAGTTATCGATCATCTCAAAATAGGCATTCATTAACTCTATTTGTTCAGTGCCCTTATTGGTAATCGTATAATATTTTCGTGGAATTCCTGATTCGAGCTCGTGCCAGCGAGATGTTAGCATTCCATCTTTTTTTAATCGGTTTAATAAGGGGTAAAGTGTGCCTTCCGCAATTTCAATCGACGATAACTCCCGGATTTTATCAATGAGTTCGTAGCCGTAGTAAGTTTTCTTCTCAAGAAAAAGTAAGATCATGTATTCAATCAGTCCTTTCTTGATTTGTGACTTCCATCGAATGTTAAAATCTTGCCCTGTTTTATTATTGGTCATAAACTTTGTTTCAGAAAATTTCCAACTAATGTATAAACAAATACATAGTAATACAAGGTAAGTAGTAAAATAGAATACTGTTTTATAGCATGTGTGCTTATTGGCGGAAAATATGAGAGGTTACATTGTTTGGGGAATTTGCATGTATTTCTGGAAAATGTCTGTAACGCTGCTATCAGCCATTAAACTTAACCGGAGCAAAAAACTCAGGGCGATGATAATCCGGATTTTCCGTGTTAACAGCATTCCAGGTAACAAAATGCGGATCGGAAGTTTCATCGCCACACTTGTAGAAATTGGCCGTTGCTTCCAGTCCGTTTAAAGTTTGTACTTTATCAAAAGCAAAGCACTGCGTAGGAATACAGATCATCATTTCCCATGAGAAATCTCCCGACTTTTCAGCAAAAGGCTGGTCGCCAAGACTCGATTCAATATCGATTTGTTTTACAACTTCGGGCAAAATGGGGGTGCGGTTTCCACGTCCCGGGCCATAACCCACATGAGGCGTGCCAATACAGTTAAACTCAAAATTGTAATAATTCTTTCCGTCAATCGAAATAAAAAACTCAACCGTACTGTCTTTGTAAACATCGCCGTTTATTTCGGTTTCCTGCGCCAGAATATTTTTCTCGCGAACGTAAAATTTTAACCAAATTTCGTTTCCGGTGTGAGCAATCCTGAATTTAAGCTCCGGTTTATATGGAAAGGCTTTTTCCCAATTCAGAATGTCAATGGCTTCAGTTTTTGTGTTTTTTTCCAAAAGCAAAGCTGCTTCCTGTATTGATAGCGAAGTTGTTGTATTGATTTTAGTAACGGTAAGATTCTTCATGCTGTAAGTTTTATGTCCGTAAAGATGTTATTTTTCTATAAACATTTTTGCTGAATAAAGTCAGGTTACCGGGCAGCTTTTATATATTTGAGGTTCTTTAATTGGAACTGCTATGCCGGGCAATACTAAAAAGTTCCGTGCGTATCTTTTTTTTGAAGAAGTAAATGGACCGATTTGAATTTATAATAGCCTTAACCGAGCACCGTTTTTTGGGGCTGGTTTTTCAGCCTTTTTTAATTGAAAAGAAGGAGCGTTTTTATTCGGTGGTGCGATTGGTAAAACCGCACGACTTGAATGATTCGGAGTACACTTTTAAACCCTACGAAAAAGAGCTGGTTCAGTTGATTGAAAAATACAGCGATGAAGGGCTTACCAAAAAGTTTTCACGTGCCGCAAGTGTGTCCGATTTTTACACATCGTTACGCCCCGGTTATTTCGAAAAACAGGTAACGCCTTTTATTGAAAAATGTATGATGCAGGTGTGTTCCATTTTAATGCTCAGCCCGGTACGTTTGTTTCGAAAAGAGGCCAAATATTCGAACCTGTACGACGAGGATCAACTTGAAGTTCCACCGTTTTTTGCCCGCCCTGAATTTGAATTCGAGCGCACCGAAACACAAACCCGTTACAGGCTGCACATATTTTTGGAAGAAAAGGAAATGCTGTTGTCGGCGCGATCGGTGGAGGTGGTAACCAACGATCCGTGTTTATTGATTTACCGAAACCAGTTGGTAGCGTTTGAAAAGCTAAATGCCAAAAAGCTGATGCCCTTTTTCGAGAAAGATTATGTTACGGTGCCCAACACCATCGAAGACAAGTATTATTCAGGATTTGTTCTGAATACTGTGCGCGATTATGATGTAAAGGCTAAAGGTTTTGAAGTCGTTCATGCATCGGCCGGTAAAAAGGCCGTGTTGTCGCTCGAAAATAACCTGCAATACCGGCCGTGTTTGGTGTTGAATTTCGAATATGGCGACGAAAAATTTCTGCCCGATTCTTCCCGCAAAATGGCGGTTAGCGTGAAAAAACAAAACGGCACCTTTGTGTATTACAAAACCACGCGCGATTTTACCTGGGAAAAGAAAGTACTTCAGCTTATTAAAAAGACCGGCTTAAAGGATGATAACGGATCGTACACGCTAAACGGAGTATCGATGCTTGAGCCGCAAAATGCACTGTACTATTTTGTGAACTGGCTAAACGAAAAAAGGCCACAGCTGGAAGAACAAGGGATTGTGATAAAACAGGAACAGCTGGAGAAGAAGTTTTATACCGGGAGCCAGAAACTGGAATTAAAAACGCAAACAAAAGGCGATTGGTTTGATGTTTATGCGGTGGTAAAGTTTGGCGAATTCAGCATTCCTTTTATTCAACTTAAAAAATACATTTTAAACGATATTCGAGAGTTTGAACTGCCAAACGGAGAAGTTGCCGTGTTGCCCGAAGAGTGGTTTGCCCGCTACAAAGGACTTTTGCCTTTTGGTAAACAGCAGGGCGAGCATATAAAGTTTGAGAAGCACCATTTTACTTTGTTACAAAACTCCATTCAGGAGGTTGACAAGGAGGTAAAGCAAAAATATGAGAAGCTGATAAACGCCGAAATGGAGCGTCCGGTGTTGCCTGCCAATTTAAAAGCCAAACTGCGAAATTACCAGGAAGAAGGTTTTAACTGGATGTATGGTTTGTACCGAAACGGACTGGGTGGTTGCCTTGCCGATGATATGGGGCTGGGGAAAACACTGCAAACGCTTACGCTTTTGTTGAAACTTAAACGATTGAAGCAGGAAATTAAAATTCATAATCCTGTGGACGCCAGCGGGCAGCGCGATTTGTTTGCCGACGAAACAAAATCGGAAACCGCTGTGCAACCGGCCAGTTTAATTGTTGTACCCACATCGTTGGTGCATAACTGGAGCAACGAAATCCGGAAATTTACGCCGGCACTTAAAGTTTATCAGCATGTGGGAACGCAACGCAAAAAGGCTGAGGAATTGGGAAAAGTGGCGTCGTATTACGACATTATAATTACCACTTACGGAACGGTTCGTAATGATATCGATAAGTTGCGGGGCACTGAATTCTTTTACCTGATTTTAGATGAAAGTCAGTCGATAAAAAATTCAAGCTCGAAAACCTACAAAGCGGTAATGGATATTAAAGCACGTTACAAACTGGTAATTACTGGAACGCCGATTGAAAATTCCCTGTCGGATTTATGGTCGCAAATGAATTTCCTGAATCCCGGAATGTTGGGGAACCTGGCATTTTTCCGCCGTACATTTATTACGCCCATTGAAAAGCATGCCAGCGAAGAACAAATGGACAAACTGCAGCTGATGATCCGTCCGTTTGTTTTGCGCCGTAAAAAAGTGGAGGTGGCCAAAGATCTTCCGCCGTTGATGGAAGAAGTGCGGATTTGCCCGATGGCGGGTGAGCAGCAAAAATTGTACGAGCAGGAAAAATCGGTTATCCGAAATACTATTTTATCGACCATTGAAAAAGAAGGCCTCAAAAAATCGCAGTTTGTCGTTTTACAGGGACTTACCAAATTGCGTCAGTTGGCCAATCATCCCTCGCTGGTGGATGATGAAGCGTCGGAACGATCGGGCAAATTCGATGAGATATTCCGCATGCTGAGTAACCTAGTGGCTGAAAAACACAAAGTGCTTGTGTTCTCGTCGTTTGTAACTCACCTTGAGCTGCTGGAGAGCAAAATTGGAGAACAAAAATGGAATTACAGCAAATTAACCGGGCAAACCACAAAACGCGAAAAAGTAATTAAAGCTTTTCAGGATGATGAGGATAACCGGATTTTCCTGATTTCGTTAAAAGCCGGTGGAGTAGGGCTTAACCTTACCGAAGCCGACTATGTTTTTATTATCGATCCGTGGTGGAACCCTGCAGCCGAAAACCAGGCGATTAACAGGGCGCACCGTATTGGGCAGGATAAGCATGTTTTTGTATATCGTTTTATTACCGAGAATTCGATTGAAGAAAAGATTCAAAAGCTAAAAGAACGGAAAAGCTCGCTGGCCGATAAATTCATTAATTCGAATAATCCGTTTGAGCAGGTTACGCAGGAAGAGATTGTTGAGTTGTTTAGTTAGGAGTAAGGCAAAAGTAAAAAGTTGAAAGGCAAAAGTTGAGATCAGCAAGGCTGGTCGAATTGAAAATCGGCTACAGCCAAATCCCGATCGGAGCTTAGGGATGAAAAGTTAAAAGTGGAAAGGTAAAGGGAAGATCTATTTCAGACGTGCTTGAGAAGATTGATGGAGATTGAAGGGAAGATTGATGTAGATTGAAAAATGCTTGCTACCTGCAACTCGTACTTGTTTTTTAGATCAATCTATTTCAATCTTAAAATCAATCTAAATTTCAATCTGAATAAATCCGGCTATCGTTTTTTATTCCGAACGTACATCAGCTTGTATTTTCCCTGGCCTACACGCTGATCGATTTCAAACATCCCGGTGGAGTCGATCAGCGGTGTCAGTTTTTCAAAACCATAGTTTCGCGAGTCGAAATTCGGTTGTTTCTTTTGGAGTAAACTCCCAACATCGCCAAGGAAAGCCCAGCCGTCATCGTCGGCCAGGTCCGATATGGTTTTCGAAATCAAGCGAATAACTTTGGGTGTTATCTTATCAACACCACCTTTTTTATCCGCTTTGCTCGATGTAATGTTTTCGTTTTCTTTCGAGCGGCTTTTTAATATTTCAATATAAATAAAGCGATCGCACGAAACGATAAACGGATCCGGCGTTTTTTTCTCGCCAATGCCAATTACATGCATTCCGGCTTCGCGCAGGCGTGTTGCCAGCCGGGTAAAGTCGCTGTCGCTCGATACCAAACAAAATCCATTTACTTTTTCGCTGTAAAGGATGTCCATGGCATCGATGATCATAGCCGAGTCGGTAGCATTTTTTCCTGCGGTGTAACCGTATTGTTGTATGGGTGTAATTGCATTGTCGAGCAAAAGGGTTTTCCACTTGGTTAAACCCGGTCGGGTCCAGTCGCCATAAATACGTTTAATGGTTGGATTGCCATATTTGGCAATCTCCTCCATCATTTCTTTAACGTAAGCAGAGGGAATATTATCGCCATCGATAAGTACCGCTAACTTTAAATCTTTTCCCATCTTATAAACTGTTTTGGCAGAAGCTGCCGTTTGTTTTGGTGAACAGATTAGCCCGAGATCTTCACATTCATCGCCGCAGGTCCTTTTGGTCCTTGTCCTTCTTCGTAGGTAACCCGGTTTCCTTCTTTAATATTGCCTTCAACTTCGTTAATGTGAACAAAGATATTTTGGTTGTTCGACAGGTTGCGAATAAAACCGTATCCTTTTTGTTCGTTAAAGAATGTAACTACACCTTGTTTTTCTTTAGGCTCTGCTTCTCCGTAACCGCCTTTTGGTACACTTACATCAATATCTTCAACGTTTACTTCCTCCTTTTGTGTTTCATCCGGCGGAGTATCGGTGATGTTACCAAACTCATCAACATAGGCAATCATGTCGTCCAGTCCTGAATTGCCTCCGGTTTCTTTACGAGCCTGTTTTCTTGCTTCTTTTTCTTTTCTCTTCTTTGCTTGTTTTTTTCTTACTTCTTTTTTACCAAATGTTTCTTTCGATCTTCCCATATATAATTTTAATAGTGATTTTAGCTTACTGACCTCGAATTTAATAAATATCAGCAGCTATTAAAAAAGTTTTTAATGTTAAGAAATGAGATTTAAAGAAAAGTCATATATCCTAAGATGGGGGATCAGGAGGTAAAATCAAAATTCTTAAACCTAAAATCTGGCGCAAAGGTACATTAAATTTAAACACTAAATAAATTCGATAGAACTGTTTATTGGTATAGCTGGGTTTTCTCCCTGCTTATGTTTTCAAATCGTTACATTTTTTGTCGCAATCAGGATATTCAGGTCTTAAGTTCATTTTGTTTTGCAATGTGTGTTTTGTACACAAAAAATCCTTCAAATCTAACCTTAATGTTAACTGCTTGATATTTATGTTGTAAAGCAGGTGTTTTGGAAATATTTTTTTTGACGACCTATAAACTCTTCATAGTTAAATATTTGCATATGTAAAAAGAAATAATTCTTTATTTAAAATTACAAAGTGATATTAAAACCCTTAAAAAAGTATCAAATCGTAAGTTAAATGAATCGCTATGTGATAATGAAATATATATTTGCAAGCTCTAAAAAATCAATTTAAACAAAAAACACAAAAATGAACGAAGCTTTAAAATTGATGCTTACGGGCATGAGTACGGTATTTTTTATCCTCATCATGGTGGTGGTTTTGGGTAACATTATTATTCGAATTACCAATCGTTTTGCTGTTGCTGTTATTGATCAATCGGGGGCTGCAGCAACTTCGCAACAGGAAATTAACCCATCAAAACTGGCCGCTATTGTTTCTGCTGTTGAAATTACTACCAAAGGAAAAGGCAGCGTTACATCGGTGGAGAAAATAAAAGAGTAGTTAACGGATATCAAGTTCAGTCACCTTTTCCCTGGAGGCAGTTCAACTAACCGCAAAGAATAGAGCAGGCGAGGGAAAAAACGGCGACGAAGTAAAAGGTATCTTTTTATCCAATAAAACCAAAATAAACAGAAATGAAGAAAGAAATCAAATTTAGCTTGCTGTATAGAGATATGTGGCAATCCTCAGGGAAATACGTTCCCAAAGTAGAACAACTTGAAAAAGTAGCACCCGCAATTATCGATATGGGATGTTTCGACAGGGTCGAGACCAATGGTGGTGGATTCGAACAGATCAACCTTTTGTTTGGCGAGAATCCGAATATTGCCAACCGCAGATGGACACAGCCGTTTAACGATGCCGGTATTCAAACACATATGTTGGAGCGTGCTTTGAATGGTATTCGTATGAGCCCGGTTCCTGCCGACGTTCGTAAGCTGATGTTTAAAGTAAAAAAATTACAGGGTACTGATATTGCCCGTTCTTTCTGTGGATTGAACGATCCGCGAAACCTTGAAAACTCGATAAAGTTTGCCAAAGAAGGTGGAATGATTTCGCAGGCAGCGTTGAGTTTAACCATTTCGGAAGTGCACACGGTGGAGTATTACACCAACCTGGCCAACACCTTAATTGAAATGGGTGCCGACGAGATTTGTGTAAAAGATATGGCCGGTATTGGTCGTCCTGCTTTCATCGGTAAAATCATTAAGAATATAAAAACTGCACATCCTAAAACTACTGTTCAGTACCACGGTCACTCAGGCCCAGGTTTCTCAATGGCAAGTATTTTAGAGGCTGCACGTGCCGGAGTTGATTATGTCGACGTTGCTATGGAACCACTTTCGTGGGGTACAGGCCATGCCGATGTATTGGCTGTGCAAGGTATGTTAAAAGATGCCGGTTATGCAGTAAAAGAAGTGAATATGAAAGCCTACATGGAAGTTCGTGCGATGACTCAGGAGTTTATCGACGATTTCCTTGGTTACTATATCAACCCGAAAAACCGTCATATGAATTCGTTGTTGATCGGTTCTGGTCTTCCGGGCGGAATGATGGGGAGTTTAATGGCCGATCTGGGTAACAACCTCGAGAGCCTGAATAAATGGCTTACAAAACGCAATAAACCAACCTTAACGCAGGATGATCTGCTGATAAAACTGTTTGATGAGGTAGAATACATCTGGCCGAAACTTGGATACCCACCGCTGGTAACTCCATTTAGCCAGTATGTTAAAAACCTGGCGCTGATGAACGTGTTGCAGGTAATTAAAGGCCGCGAGCGCTGGAGTATGATTGCCGATAACATCTGGGATATGATTATCGGAAAATCAGGAAAACTTCCCGGAGAACTTGCACCGGAAATTATCGAGCTAGCCAAAGCAAGCGGAAAGGAATTCTTTACAGGCGTTCCGCAAGAGCAGTATCCTGATAACCTGGATGTGTTTAAAAAAGAAATGGACGACAACGGTTGGGATTATGGTCAGGACGACGAAGAGTTGTTCGAGCTGGCTATGCACCCCGAGCAATACCGTGCCTATAAATCGGGTAAAGCAAAAGCCGATTTCGAAGCCGACCTTGCCGAGAAGAAAGCTGCTGCCGAGCCAAAACCAGAGGTAGTTGAACTTCCTGCAGCTGCGTTCGAACCAAAATCAATGATTATTGATGTAAACGGCGAGAAATTTAAGGTAGGTGTAAGTTATGGTGAGATTACCGCTGCCGGTGCTGCTTCGGGTAACGGATCGTCAGGTAATGGTGCTGCTAAAGAGGAAGCTGTTGCTGCTGCCACAAACGGAAATGTTGCTGCTGAAGTTATTGCGCCGCTGGAAGGAAAATTCATGTTAACAAAAGATACATCGGAAACCGCGCTTAAAGTTGGCGATACAGTAAAAGAGGGTGATTTGGTTTGTTACATCGAATCGATGAAAACCTACAACGCTATTGTTGCGGAGAGCGATGGTACTGTTGCCGCTATTTTAAAAGCCAATGGCGACAGCGTAGATGAAGACGATGTTTTGATTCAACTGTCATAAAACAGATTTATGGATATTTTATCAGAACTGTTTAACATGACCGCACTTGGCGAGATCACCTACCAGACATTGATCATGTGGGCGATTTCGTTTGTGCTGCTTTATCTTGGAATAAAGAAAGGGTATGAGCCACTGTTGCTTATCCCGATTGCATTTGGTGTGTTGCTGGCCAACTTTCCGGGGGGACAAATGGGTGTTGTAAACCCGGATCTGATTGAGCTGGAAGGACACCGGTATATGAACCTGTTTGAAATTGCGCACGATTACGGGATTATGAATTACCTGTATTACTCGCTGATTAAAACCGGCTTACTGCCTCCTATAATTTTTATGGGAGTTGGAGTACTGACTGATTTTGGTCCGATGTTGCGTAACCTGAAACTGGCATTGTTTGGTGCCGCTGCACAGATTGGTATTTTTGCCATCTTACTGGGGGCTGTTGCTGTTGGTTTTACGCCTAAAGAAGCGGCTTCGCTGGGTATTATTGGTGGTGCCGATGGCCCAACGGCTATTTACACTACCATTAAACTGGCTCCGCATTTGCTTGGCCCTATTGCTATTGCGGCGTATTCGTACATGGCATTGGTGCCGGTAATTATTCCGTTGGTTGCAAAGTTGTTTATCACGAAGAAAGAGTTCACCATCAACATGAAACAGATGGAGAAACAGTACCCGGCAAAATACGAGATCAAGAATATGAAAGCTGCCAAAATTATTTTCCCTATTGCTTTGGGAACACTGGCTGCTGTTCTGGTTCCGTCGTCGGTACCGCTGTTAGGAATGCTGTTGTTTGGTAACCTGATTAAAGAGGTTGGTTCGTCGACAAGCCGTTTGGCCGATGCCGCACAAGGACCGATTATGAACACCGCAACTATTTTCCTTGGGCTTACCGTTGGAGCAACTATGACTGCTGAGGTTTTCCTTTCGGCAAAAACACTGGGTATTGTGGTTGGAGGTTTTGTGGCCTTCGCCATATCGATTGCCGGTGGTATTTTTGCCGTGAAACTGGTAAACCTGTTCAGCAAGAAAAAGATCAACCCGCTTATTGGTGCAACCGGACTGAGTGCCGTGCCAATGGCATCGCGTGTGGCTAACGAGCTGGCATTGAAATACGACAAAAAGAACCACATTTTACAGTACTGTATGGCCAGTAACATCTCTGGTGTAATTGGCTCGGCAGTTGCTGCAGGTGTGCTTATTTCGTTCTTAATGTAGTTATATTATAGAATTTGATAGAAGAAGGGGAGACCGCAAGGTTTCCCCTTTTTTGTGCGCTATTCAGCAGGTGATTTCAAGTTACCTGATGAATTTGTTTACTACCACTCGTTTGTAACGAGGGATAAGAGAGAGCATTCCATCGAAGCCTCGAACCTGGCATTGCTGCTGTTTCCCCTCTTGAGGGGAAATGTCGACAGACAAAGGGGTAAAGCATGATATTGCCGTTCATAATTAAACAGCCCACCCCAAATGGGCAGGCTGTCAATGTCAAAAATTATAAATGAAAAACAGAATCCTGGATTCTGCAGTATTTTTGTTTTGCGGCAGAATTAGCCGTTGCTTATTTTGTTTCGTTGTTGTTTTGGTTATGAATAGGAATAACGATTTTTTTTTAAAAGATTAAACAATTTAAAGGATAGTCGAATTTTTATACAATTTACTGACATTCGTTCAGAAAATCAAGAGATTGGGTAAACTCTTTCTTTTTTTAATGAGATATTTTATTCGTGATTGATGTATTTTCCCCCATTGGTGAAGAAGTATATCAATAATTCGTTTTCCAGACATCTCCCGGCACATTTCATTTATGTTAATAATTTCACCATCTGTAAGCCGGAGAAATAAAAAATATGTTTAGTTTTAAATTACTAAAGCAGAATACCGTGAATACGCGCCCTGGAATAGCAGTAAAAAATAAGAAGAATATGATGATAGTGCTTTACATGCCATATTGGGCATATAGAGACACTTGTTGTAACGATATAAGCGATATAGAATCAAGATGAACAAAACACATACGCTGTGGTGCATTTTTGCACATCTTATATAAAAGCAAATATGTGAATCTCATGGGGATGGCTGAAAACTAAAAGACCGAAATTGGATTTAATTTTTTTTTTAATATCAAATTAGGTACTGATTAAAAACCAAAAAAAATGATTAAGAATGTAATTATCGTATTAACAGTTATTGTTACTTTCGGATATTCATGTAGCAACAACCAAATTAATGAGTTACAAGGTTTATATGTTATTGGGGGCTTTCGACAGCAACCAGACATCAATCCTGACACACTGTATAATCTGGTTATTTCAAAGTTTGGCGAGACTCCATTTAATTTTATCAGTAAAGATTCTGTCATCCTCGATGAAAAATTTGGTGAAACATTCTTTGGTGCTTCAGAATTTAAGTATCAATTAACCAACAAAACCTTAACCTTCATAGAAGGAGATAAAAGGATAACAATGAATTACACTTATGATGGTGCTTTTAGGCTAGATATTGATAATCCTTATTTAGTGCGATTGGATTTGATAAAAAAAACTAAATGATAAACAATAAAAAACGACACCACAACATTTTGTAAATTCCATTGCGGTTTCGGTGCAGGTTGTCGCCTCAGGTTCTCGCATGATTGTCTTTCGTCCTGCGGACGGACAATCACACGCAATCCGCAACCACAACTTACAATTTTCCGTTAAACCAAACATAAAAAAAACAAATCAAATAATTTATAAATAGTTAAAAATCATCTAATGGACCAAAAACAATCTTTTAACCTGAATGCCGACTTTTTAGGTGGATTTACCTCCGTTTTTATGAAACTGGTTTTTGTAATTATTGTCGTTTATCTTCTCTTAATGATATTGAATTTCCTGCGCGACAAATTCATAAATAAAGAAGCAACAAAGAAAAAGGAGGATATTTCCGATTTACTAATCATCCTGAACAAGTTATTTTATGTCTCCGGATTTGGATTTGTAATCGCTAATATTTTTCAGTTTTTACTATCGCAGATTGATAGCCGCCACGGTAATATGCCGTCAATGAATTTCAGAGGCGAATGGGAGTATTTAACATTTGGTATTATCATCATTTTTGTGGGTATTGGCTTTAAGGTGGCCAATAAAATTTTGCAAAAGAACAATTTGGAATAGATGTCGGACCGATACTTTTCACTAAACAGTTACACACAAGAATAAAAAACCAGAGATCATGCTAAAGAAACCGTCAGTAATTTTACTTTGCAGCGTATTTTTAAGTAGCTGCACTTCTTTTTATCAATTGGTAAACATAAGTCCTTCAAGTAAATTAAAAGAGATATCGTATTCGAACGATGCTCCGAATGAACTTTATACGTTTTATTATGCCGACACGGTGAATAACGCGTACCTGCATGAATTAGAAACCAATTACAATCTGAAACAGCTGGTAAATGGTGAAAAGGATGATGTAGGAAAAATCAAAAATATATTAGATTGGACCAGCAAACAATGGGAGCATAACGGAATCAACAATCCATCAAAACAAGATGCGCTGACCATTCTGAAAGAAGCTCACGAAGGCAAACAATTTCGTTGCGTAGAATATGGCATTGTTGCAACTGCCGCCCTTAATTGTATTGGAATGCCTGCCCGAACATTGGGCTTGAAAACAAGAGATGTCGAAAAAGTGAGGCGTGGTGCCGGTCATGTTGTTTCAGAGGTATATTCTGGTGAATTGGACAAATGGATTTTTATTGACCCTCAGTTTAATATTATGCCGACCTTAAACGCTACCCCCCTAAATGGTGTTGAGTTTCAAAAAGCGATATACAACGAAAATGTAAATTTAAAGCTTGTTAATAAACAAGGAGAGTTGAGTCGCGAAGAAGCAGAGAGTTATATAAATTGGGTAGCTAAGTATTTATTCTATTTTGATGTATTGTTCGACCAACAAACATTGAATTCCGATGATTTTAAAACGATAAACGGCATGACAAAACTGACACTGGTGCCGGTTGGATATAAAGAACCTCATATTTTCCAGCGACACAGCAAAATCAACTACAGTTACTACACCAATTCGTTAAACGACTTTTACAGAGCCCCAAACTGAGAAAGGTCAGCCAAACCACTTACTAGTGACTAAAACCGATTCCCCCACCATTTCTTCAATCGCTCCAGAATTTTCAGCTCTGCTGCGTTGTTTTGCGGCTGGTAGATACGGTTGTTTTTAATCTCTTTCGGTAAAAAATCCTGCTCCACAAAGTTGCCATCGTAGGCATGTGCATATTTGTAATCTTTGCCGTAGCCAATTTCTTTCATCAGCTTGGTAGGTGCATTTCGTATATGTAGCGGCACGGGCAGGTCGCCGGTTTGTTTTACCAGTGCAATGGCATTATCAATGGCTTCGTAGGCTGAATTACTTTTGGGCGAGGTAGCGAGGTAAATGGTACATTCCGATAAAATAATGCGCGCTTCGGGCATCCCGATTTTATGCACAGCATCGAAAGTGTTTTGTGCCATCAATAAGGCATTTGGATTGGCCAGACCAACATCTTCGGCGGCCAGTATCAGCAAACGGCGGGCAATAAATTTAATTTCTTCGCCACCTTCCAGCATGCGCGCCAGCCAGTACACTGCCGCATCCGGATCGCCACCACGGATACTTTTTATAAATGCTGAAATAATATCATAATGCATTTCGCCTTTCTTGTCGTATATCGAAAGGTTTTTCTGCAGCTTGTCGGTTACTTTTTTATCGGTAATTACAATGTTGTCGCTGTCTTCGCCAAGTGTAACCAGTTCCAGCACATTTAGCAGTTTCCGCGCATCACCACCCGAGTAACGCAATATCGCCGAATCTTCGCGCAGTGTTATCTTTTTCTCTTTAAGTACGGTATCTTTTTTTGCGGCTTGTTTAATGATCTTTAGCAAAGCAGCTTTATCCAAATGCTCCAGAATATAAACCTGGCAGCGCGAAAGCAGGGGAGAGATCACTTCGAACGAAGGATTTTCCGTAGTTGCACCAATCAATGTAATGGTACCATCTTCAACAGCTCCCAGCAGCGAATCTTGTTGCGATTTACTAAAACGGTGTATCTCATCGATAAACAGTATCGGATTTGGGCGACTGAAAAACTGTTGCTTTTTGGCCTTGTCAATCACGTCGCGAATATCTTTTACGCCCGAGTTTATGGCACTGAGGGTGTAAAACGGCCGGTCAAGTGTATTGGCAATAATACGGGCTAAAGTGGTTTTCCCCACTCCCGGAGGCCCCCACAAAATAAGTGAGGTTATCTTGCCCGAATCAATCAGTTTGCGCAAAACAGCATTCTTCCCTACAAGGTGTTCCTGCCCAATGTAGTCGTCTAAAGTTTTGGGTCGTAAGCGTTCTGCGAGTGGCTGATTCATAATTCAAGTAAAAAGTATAAAGTCAAAATATGACGAGGCAAAAGTAAAAAAATACAAGGTAAAAGTATAAAGGCAAAAGTAGAAAGTTGAGAACAGCTATGCTGGGCGAATTGAAAATCGGCCAAAGCCAAATCCCGACCGAAGCGTCAGGAGCAAAAGTAAAAAGTTGAAAGAATCTGCTACGAGCTACTAGCCACGAGATACATGTTTCAAGAAGTGAGAGCCAGGGATACAGGTAACAGGATTCAGTAATGCTTCTTATTAATTTATCAATTTGTCAATTCGAATATTAAAGACTTAACCACAGAGTTACCCGAAGAAGTCACGGAGTTACACAGAGAAAAACCCGGAACGTTAAGAACTACAATTCTACAATTTATCAGTTTAGCAATTCGACAGTTTTGCAATTTATCAGTTTTGCAATATCCAATATCCAATAACCAATAACCATTGGCTAATAACTAATGCCCAATCTCCATCAATCTTCTGTCAATCCTTTCAATCTTTTTTCAATCCCTAGTTACAATACCGTTTAATAATGTTGTACGCTCCGTCGATTCCCAACTCGCCGGCACGGCTTAAATCCAAAGCACCACCTTCAATATCGTCGAGGAAAATTTTTGTAAGCCCCCGGTTAAAATAAGCCTCTGCAAATTCCGGTTCCAGGTCGATGGCACGATTTAAATCTTCCACAGCGCTGCGGTATTCACCCAAACGTAATTTTATAAACGCACGGTTGTAATAGCCAAAAAAGAAATCGGGATCGAGGAATAGTGTGACTGCATAATCATCAAGAATTTCCTGGTATTCAACCACCGATGGCTTTTCATTGCTGTCATCTTTAATCGTTCCCTCGTTTAATGTCAGCGAATTGGTTGAACCCATTCCGGCCAAAAGCTCCACCTGTTCTTTTAGCTTATAGCGTGTGTTGGCACGCGTAAAATAGGCCAGCGAAATTTTTTCATCCAGCGCTATCGCTTTATCCAAATCGGCAAACGCACTGTTGTAATCGCCCGTAAGACTGTAAAAAATACCACGGTTTAAATAGTTATGCGCATTTTCCTGTACCTCGATTTTTTCATTAAAAAACAATATGAAATTCTCGAAAACCGACTGGTAAGTGGTTACCGGTTTATTCGAAATGGAGAGCAAAGGATTATAGTTGTTCTCAGCATTTAAATCATCAATTACCACGTTGTAATACTGGAATCGCTCATAATCCACAGCGTTTTTCTCAAAAGCCGAGATAAAGAACATGGGCTGCAAATCGATAACAATGTTTTTATTCTGAATCCGGCCATCGTCAACCTCCTCCACTTCCTCCGGAATATCGCGGGTGTCTTCAATAACCAAATCCATGCGCATCCGGCGTCGGCGTCTTTCAGCTTCCATTTCTTCTTTGCGTTTTTGCTCATCCGATTTCTGATCGGCAACCGATGCTTTGTTTTGCTGTGCCGATTGTTGCTGATTGTTTTGTGCCAACGCCTGTTGATTTGCCTGCGAGTTTTGCTGGTTATTATTTTGCTGCGATGATGAATTCTGTTGTTGTTTTTGTTGCTGTTGTTGCTGCTGTGCCAATTGCTCGGCATCAATTCGTCGCTGACTTAAATCGAACTGTGGATTGAGTCGTGCCGCAATCTGGTAGTCCTGCTCATAACCGAGGCGGTTTAATATTTCGCGGGCCATGGCGCGGTTAAAATAGGCACTGGCCATTTCCGGATTCAACTGTATGGCCATATCGTAATCCATAATGGCACTTTCGTAATCCTCCAGTTTGTGTTTTACAATACCCCGGTTATTAAAAGCCAGGGCATTTGTGGCATCAAAGCGGATACTTTGGTCGTAGTCGCGCAGTGCCGAGGCATAATCTTCCAGCTCAAAACGCGCCAAACCGCGGTTTAGGTAGGCAGCAGCATAATGCGGTCTGATTATAATTACCTGGTTTAAATCGCTGATTGCTCCTTTAATATCGCCGCTTACAATTTTGGCGTTACTTCGGTTCATAAGGGCATGTGTCGATTTTGGGTTTACCTCAAGCGCCTTGTCATAATCTTCAATGGCTCCTTCAAGGTTTTTCAGGGCCAGTTTTGCAATTCCGCGGTTGTTGTATATCGATTCATCAGACGGGTCAAATTCCAGTGCCCGGTCGTAATCCTCAATAGCACGACTGTAAAGCCTGAGGTTGTGATATGCCATCCCGCGGTTGTTGTAAGCGCGCGGGTAATAAGGTTTTATTTCAATTGCTTTATCGTAATCGGCAATGGCGCCGCGGTAATCTTCCAGCGAATGTTTTGCCATTCCGCGGTACAAATAAGCTTCTGCCAAATAGGGCTTAAATTCAATTACAATATTAAAATATTCGATTGCCCCCGTGTAGTTGCCAATTGATATGCGCGTTCTTCCAACCCTTATAAAGTGGTTGATGTTCAATTGCGCTTCGGCCAGGAAACTCATCGACAACAAGAGTGCAAAAAGTATGGTAAGTTTCTTCATGATTTTAGTACAGTGTATTTAGTCCCGAGTATTGAGAGTATCAAATTTTGATCCGTTTTTGTTGTTTGCAGAATAATATCATCATTTGAAATTTTCACACGAATACCTCTCGTCTCATTACTCATTACTGAAATCTCATATTCTTTTTTCTAAACAAACAAAAATAGTATTTTCATAGTTGGAAGTAATATGTTGTTAGGTTTTTTAACGAATAGCCACTAAAATCTAAAATTATGTGTAAACGCTGCGATTGGGGAACAAAAAACGAGTTGATGATTAAATATCACGATGAAGAATGGGGAGTGCCGCTTCATGACGACGATAAATTATTTGAATTCTTTGTGCTGGAGGGCTTTCAGGCCGGATTAAGCTGGCAAATCGTACTGAACAAACGCGAGAATTTTCGAAAGGCATTCGATCATTTCAACCCGCAAAAAGTGGCAGCGTATTCCGAAAATAAAATTCAGGAGCTTATCCAGGATAAATCAATTATTCGCAACCAGCAAAAAATAAGGGCTTGTGTAAATAATGCACAACGTTTTCTTGATGTGCAAAAAGAGTTTGGCACCTTTGATCGTTACATTTGGAAATTTACGGATTACAAGCCGATTATAAATAGTTTTAAAACGCTTGCTGAATTGCCGGCCAAAACCGAACTGTCTGACGCAATTTCGAAAGACCTGAAATCGCGTGGCTTTAAGTTTGTCGGATCGACTGTAATTTATGCTCACATGCAGGCTACAGGCATGGTGAACGACCACATGGTTGACTGCTTTCGTTACCACGAAGTTCAGTAACTTTAGTCACATAAAAAATTACATAACTTTTAATCTGAAAAGCGAGCTCTAATTTTTATTAAGTCTACCTTAAATTCTCTTTTCAAAAAAGAATAAATTGTTAATTTTGACGCTAATTCAAAAAAAAGAGGGGTAATAATTTAATAATTAATTGATGAAGTTGCGTTTTATTTTTACCGTATTAATTGCGGTATTTACACTAAGTGTATTTGCGGAGAATGATAAAAAGGAGGAGGAAAAAGGTTATGTTTTTGAAGACGAAATTTCATTGCCGGCCACTCCGGTAAAAGACCAATACCGTTCGGGTACATGCTGGTCGTTTTCGGGTCTTTCATTTCTGGAGTCGGAAATGATGCGCCTGGGAAAACCAGAAGTTGATCTTTCAGAAATGTTTGTTGTTTGGCACACCTACTCGGTAAAAGCCCAAAAGCATGTTCGTGTGCATGGGAATCTGAATTTTTCGGCAGGAGGAGCTTTCCACGATGTAACAAATATGATTCGCGATTATGGTATTGTTCCTGAATCGGTTTACGATGGTTTAAACTACGGCGAAGAAAAACATGTGCATGGCGAAATGGATAATGTATTGAAAGACCATGTTGACGCTGTTGTGAAAAACGGTAACCGAAAACTGAGTACTGTATGGCATGAAGCTATTGAAGGTACCCTGAACTCGTATTTAGGCGAGTTACCACAAAAATTTGAATACGAAGGAAAACAATATACACCACAAAGTTTTGCCAGCGATTTTGTTGGATTGAACATGGATGATTATGTAGAGATTACTTCGTATACACACCAACCGTTTTACGATAAGTTTATTCTGGAAGTTCCTGATAACTGGTCGTGGGATGAGGTATACAATGTTCCACTTGAAGATCTGGAGAATATTATCGATTATTCGCTGAATAATGGATTAACCATTGCATGGGCAGCCGATGTCAGCGAAAAAGGATTTGCCACCAGTAATAAGGGTGTGGCTGTTTTGCCGGCCGCTCCGGACGAGAACATGGACGATGCCGAAATTGCAAAATGGGAGGCTCTGCCACAAAAAGAAAAAGAAAAAGAACTGTATAAACTGGACAACCCGGTACCTGAATTGTTAGTTACCCAGGAAATGCGCCAGAGAGCCTTTGATGATTACGAAACTACCGACGACCACGGAATGCATATTATCGGTACTGCAAAAGATCAGGAAGGACGTACCTTTTACAAAGTGAAAAATTCGTGGGGCGATTACAATAAATACGATGGTTATTTCTACGCCTCGAAACCTTACGTGAATTACAAAACTATGTGCATTATGGTGCACAAAGACGGCATACCCCAAAGTATAAGAGAAAAACTTAAACTTTAATTTTTAAGCCCTTCAGTTTCCCTGAGGGGCTTATTTTTTTTCTTCCCCCATGTTTTTCCATAAAGCACATTGACAGCATTAAAAAAATCGTTTACATTTGGTATATCTTAACTACTTCTGAAGAAAGGGTCTTCTTCACGGGAAAAGATAAAAAGGTGTAAACCATCAATGAAACGATTACTTATTATTTTACTTGTATTCACAAGTACACTACAAATTGTTTCGGCTCAGGAAGACTGGTCGTGGTGGAATGATGCGCACGGCTGGGAAACCGGTGATCCGGGCTGGCGAAGCTGGCTGATTATTTCGCCTGCTTACCTGGGGCCAAATGCGCTGCCTGTACCGGAGCTTAAAAAAGGTTTTATTGAAGGACATATGGAGTTGGAGCTGACCGTTTCGAGCCACTTTCTTTCGGGCGATCCAACCCAGGATATTTCGGGGCGGGCGTACATTCCTTTTGCACAAAACAAAATTGCAGTTGAAATGTATGGCGTGTTGTTTGAACATTATGCTTACACCGAAGAAATACGTGACGAACGTTTTTCGCGCGATAAGGACGGAAAAGGTTATGCAATGGGCGATTTCCATTTCTCAACGTATATTCAGCTTTTTAAAGACCGTGCTTTTCCGAATACCCTGTTCCGTGCCATATTAAAAACCGCATCGGGAACCAACTTTGAAGGTGCCCGTTATGCTGATACTCCTGCGTATTCATTTGATTTTAGTTTCTCGAAAGATTACGGACTGCCGGAAACACTGCTCGTGAGGCCGCATGCCATGTTGGGGTTTTACAGCTGGCAAACCAATGATGAGCTTAACCTGCAAAACGATGCACTACTTTATGGTGCAGGTGCTGATTTTCAGAAAAACAACTGGCGTTTTACCCCATCGTGGACGGGGTATCTTGGCTATAAAAATAATGGCGACCGGCCTATGCAATTGAATTTGGAGTTCCGCAAAGAATACAATAAAAAAGCAATTTCAATAAAATACCAGCACGGATTACACGATTGGTTGTATAAAACCATACGTTTTTCATTCATTTGGAAACTTAATGGAATTGGGTAGGTTATCGTAAAACAGAATTTATACCTTTACGATCGCAAAATCAAGGTTGTATTTCATGCAGCTTCAAACAGATTAAAACAGATCATGAAAAAGCTTTCACTCGTAATTTGTGTTTGGAACGAAGAACCAAACATTAAACCATTATCGGAGCAAATAAAGGCCGCACTCGAAGGAATTGACTACGAAGCGATTTTTGTGGATGATGGATCAACCGATAATACACGTCGGGAGATTCGGAAGATTAACGACGACAGGTTTTTACTGGTTGAGTTAAAACGGAATTACGGGCAAAGTTCGGCGTTGCAGGCTGGAATTGATCAGGCAGAAGGCGAATTTGTAGCCTTAATTGATGGCGATTTACAGAATGATCCGGCAGATTTACCAATGATGCTGAGAATGATCGAGGAGGAGGAATGGGACATGGTGGCCGGTGTGCGTGCCAACCGAAAAGATGGTATGTTTTTGCGTAAAGTACCGTCAAAAATTGCCAATTATCTCATTCGCCGTGCTACCGGAATTTATATGAAAGACCTTGGATGTACCCTAAAGATTTTTACCAACGATACCATAAAAAGTATCCATATTTATGGCGAACTTCACCGCTATATTCCTGCCCTTGTAACGCTTGAAGGTGCCACAAAAATTACGCAGGTGGATGTGAACCATCGTCCGCGCGAGTTTGGAAGTTCAAAATACAATCTCAGTCGTACAACCCGCGTAATGAGCGATCTTGTACTGATGGTTTTCTTTAAGAAATACCTGCAACGCCCAATGCACTTTTTTGGTCAAATCGGTATTTTTACGCTTGCAATTGGGGTGCTGATTAACATTTATCTGCTCATACTTAAAATTATGGGTAATGATATTTGGGGAAAACCATTATTATTACTTGGTATTTTGTTGGTATTGGGTGGTATTCAGTTCATTACAACAGGCATTATCGCCGAGTTACAGATGCGTACTTATTTCGAATCGCAACAGAAAAAGCCCTACCGGGTGAAACGTGTAGCACCTGCTAAAGAAAATATATAATGTAATTTCGGGCATCTTGGCTTTTTGTTAAATTATTTTAACTTTAGCAAACAATAAAACAAAAAAGCCAATACAATGAAAACCCGAATTTCTCTCGTATTTCTCGCACTATTCTGTGTAGTTACAGTCAACAGCTTTGCTCAGGAACGTTTTATACAAGGAATCGTTACCACTTTCGACAGTATTACTATTGTAGGTGCCGAGGTGATGGTGAAAAGCTCCAAGGAAATTGTGAAAACTGACTCTCTGGGGCAATTCAAAGTTAAAATTGACGGAAGTGATAAATTAAAGATATCGGCAAAGGGATTTATTAACCAGAATGTTAAACTGGACGAAAAGACAAAGCTGGTTGCCGTTAATTTAAAACTTAAGGCCGGTGAAAAAGCCAGGGAATATGCCATAGGATATGGTTATGTAAAAGATGGCGAAAAATTAAATGCGCTGGCCCAAATGACAAGCGATGACGTCGATTTTTCGCAGTATACCAATATGTATGATCTGATGCGTGGACGTTTTGCCGGTGTGCAGGTTCAGAGTAACGGAGATATAATTATTCGAGGGGTTAATTCGATAAACCTGAGCAGTGCGGCACTAATTGTTGTGGATGGCGTGCAGGTAGATGGCAGCGTTATGAGCACACTGGTTCCTTCGCAGGTAAGAAGTATCAATATAATTAAAGATGGTAGCGCGGCAATTTATGGCTCACGCGGTGCAAATGGAGTGGTGGTGATTGAAACCAAAAAAGGTTTGGATGATTAATACTCCAGCGGGTTATTGGGATATGAGGCAATGAAAAAGGGAGATGAAATTATTGTTGAACAGCTACTTGATACCCAAATTGCAAACGTTTGGACAGCGATAACCAACTTGCCCCAAATGAAACAATGGTATTTCGATAATATCAATCATTTTCAACCGGAAACCGGCTCTGCTTCTCAATTCGTTGTTCAGTCAGGTAACAGAACATTTACACATCTATGGAAGGTGACTGAGGTTAACGTGCCAACAGAAATTTGCTACACGTGGAAATATCTCGAATATCCGGGAGAATCTCTTGTTCGTTTTTATTTGACGGACGATAATGGGCAAACTAAATTGACGTTAACACATACAGTTCTGGAAGATTTTCCGGATGATATACAAGAGTTTAAGAATGAAAGCTGGCGGGCTGGCTGGAATTATTTTCTGGTAGACCGATTACCTGCTTTTTTGCACAAAAATAAAAGTAAAAACAAATGAGTAAAGCCGTAACTGTAGCTACATTCACCAGCAATTTCGACATGAAGTACATGTTGTTTAAAGAAATGCTTGATGAAGCCGGCATTGATTTTATGCTGGTAAACGAAATTACAAGTACTATTGACGGTACTTTTAGCGGAAGTCCTACCAACATTGGTATTGAAATCAGGGTAATGGAAGATAAATTTGAAGAGGCCCTGGAGATTTATAACTCGATAAAATAACAATAACAAAAAAGCGATGTGCTTAACTAGAAGTACATCGCTTTTTTGTTTTTTATTCTACCAACTCATAGCCCATATCCACTCCTTTATTTGTTGCCGGAATACCTTCATTCATCCATTTTGGCATTGGCGCACCTTTTAGATAATGATCGAAAAAGTGGGCCATCCGAATCTGGAAATCGTGCATATCACGAAGTTTTGTTGGCCAGTGGTCGGCTTCGTTGTAGTTAAGCATCCAACTTGGTTTTTGCAAACGTCGAAGTCCGATAAAAAACTCAATTCCCTGGTACCATGGCACAGCACCGTCATCGTAGTTATGCATAATCAGAATTGGCGTATTAATCTTGTCGAGAGTAAACAACGGTGAGTTCTCAAGATAACGCAACGGAGCTTCCCAAATTGATTTTCCGATGCGGCTTTGCGTGTGTTCGTACTGGAACGACCGGTTTAATCCCGATCCCCAGCGAATACCACCGTAGGCACTAAACATATTTACCACCGGAGCTCCCGACTCTATAGCCGCAAACATATTGGTTCGTGTAGCGAGGTAAGCTACCTGGTAACCGCCCCAGCTGTGCCCCTGCGCGCCAATGTGTTCTTCATCAACAAAACCTTTATCGATTAGCGCTGTAATGCCGGGCATCACACAATTAAATGCCGATTCACCCGGGTAGCCTTCCTTGTAATACACATCGGGATTAAAAATAATATAACCGTGACTGGTGTAATAGTGATAATCGATTGTTGAGCGATGGTTTTCCGGCATGCGGTAGCTCAACAGGTTTTGTGAACTTTTTTCATAGAAATTTACGATCATCGGATATTTTTTGCCCGGATCAAAATCTTCAGGTTTATGTAAAGTGCCTTCCAACACCAATCCATCGAGTGAGCGCCAGGTAACCAATTCGGCAGTTCCCCACTTAAATTCGTTTTGCTGCGGTGCGGCATCGCTAATTTGCACTTCCTTTTTAAATCGCAGATCGGTTGCAATCAGGTTAGGGTAGGTTTCAAAATCTTCTTTTGTAAAAATGATCAAATCATCTTCCTTCGCTTTTTCAGGTCTACCCAAGCGGTAATTCTGACTGAAAAGAACTTCCGGAGCTTTGTTTTTGCTGAGGTCGAAAGCGAAATATGCATCAGCACGTGAAACTTCATTATGCCCGGTCAGCAGAACGGTTTCTTCCGGATCGATACCGGTGTTTGGTTCAGGATTAAATCGCACCAGGCGATAGTTAATCTTTTCAGACCTGCCATCTTTAGTAAGGTTTACCGGATCGACTGAGTTCGTTGGATCAACTTTCCAAATGTCGTAACGATCGTATATCAAAATCGCTTCATCGTTTAGCAACCAGCCAGCAGTGCGATATGATCCGGGAAGATTAGGTACATCGTTTAATTCGTCTGCTGTTTGAATAGTTACCGGATCAGTAATTTGATATTCCTTACCACTTGCCACATCATAGGTATTCCAGGTTGTATCGATGGCATTGTACCAGTAAACAAACTTCCCTTTGGGAGAAACCGATGGAGTGGCCCGGCAATCGGTTTTAATCTTTTCGGCCTCGCCTGAATGGATATCAACAAGGTAAAAATCGTTGTGATAGGGGCCGCCTTCCCACATGGTTTGCACCGCGTATGGACGGTTGCTGTATGTAAGTAATTGATCGGCATCGCCATTTTGAATTTTTCGAATGCCAGAGAAAAGTTCTGTTTCCAACTGAACCGTTTTTTGCGCATCAAGATGAACAACGGCCAAATAGGATTTCTTCAAATCTTTTTCCCTATTGTTGAGTTGAACGGTTTGAAGTTGTTCTTCATTCCATGTCCAGACATCAAGTGCCGGGATTTCTTCTTCCAGTTTTGTGGTATCTTTTTCGGGAATTTTAGGAGCAGTACCAAAAAATAAACGCTCGCCATTATCTGAAAACGAAAGATTGCCATTCTCGCTTATTTCCCAATTTTCAGGAATGGCCTTGTTTGAATTGTCGGTAACAATCGCTTCATTCTCACCATTCCAGTAATAAAGCGCAAACGATGGCTTTTCTGCATCGGTTGTATCGGCTAAAAAAGCAAGTTGTTCACCACTGTCGGCAATACAAAGTTGTTTGAATTTTCCTTCTGCTTCTATAATCGCGGAAACTTTGTCGGCCTTTAAATCAACCAGGTAAACTCCTGCTGTAAAGGTGCTGTCGCCTTCCGAAATAAAACTGATAAATGGCTGATCTTTTGCTAGTTCGTAACTGCTAACTGCAGGATATGTTTTTATTGATCCGGTGTTGAGATCTTTGATGTACAAAGGATTATTTTTATCCTTTTCGTTTTTTGTGGAATCATTTGGATCTTTCGTCTGATAAGCGATCCAACCCGACCATTCTTCGGGAACTTTCACCGATTTCAGGTTTTCAATTTTTTCGGATTTATTCTCACCAACATTAAAAACAACCAGTTTATTCTGAGGCAAGTCTTCCTTTTTCGTTTTCTTTAGTTTAAGGGCACGAATAGTATCTGCTTCAGGAACTTCTGTGAATATCAGGAATTTTGAATCAGCTGTAAACTGTGCTTTATTTCCGCAGTTAAATGATGCAATTTCTTTGGCATCGGGAGTGCTGATTTTCAAAGTCGCGTCACCTTTCCATGGTTCTTCTTTCCAGGCAATGTATTTCCCGTTGTTCGATAGATGGCTTTCGGTAATTCTGTTCCACTTTAGGATTTCTTCAAAGGTAAGTGGTCGTTTTTCTGGTTGGGCCGATAAACTTGCTGAACTGATTACAAGAACAAGTAGAAGAAAAAAGTTTTTCATAGAATTGAAATTGTTGGTTTTACCTAATTGGATGAAAATAATATGTAAAAATCAACGGTTTTTACACAAAGATTTTATGAAGATAGAAATATTTTCTGTTGAATAAGAACGTAATTTTGCAATGCTCTTATCACAACGAAAAAAGTAACAGGAGGTTCAATTGTAGTAGGATGTTTAAGCTTCGGCCATTAGCATCCGGGCTTCACTTTTTAAAATGGCCGGAAGCTGAATGTGCCGGCGCTCAATGCTTAGCAGCCAGAACTTTATTTCCTCGGTTTTTAAGGTGTACAAAACTTCGCGAAACTGTTCTATCTGGTTGTTTGTGTATGAATTTTCGTCGATATTTTTATATGCGTCAAGTTCCTCGTCGTCGTAATATTCAACATGCGATTCGTTCATTTTCATCTGATCGAACTCACAGATCTCGTGCGCACCACAACAGTCGGATGGTGGTGCAACTACTTCTTCCTGTTTCGTCGCTGTCTTCCCGTTTTTTTTATTTGCTTTTACTAAAAGAAAAACACCAATAAAGGTGAGTAGTAAAAAAACAAGTCCAATAATCATTTCCATGGTGCAAAAATAGCAATTTGCTACAAATGATTATTTGCTTTGGGTTAAGGTTAAAATAATTTTAAGTGAGCGAGTTGCAACTACTCCGAAAGCTGGTAGATTACGCCTCGTTCTTTCAGGTATTGGAAGATGTAACCGAGGTTTCCGGGTTGTGCCCCAACTGCTTCGGGGGCATTAACTCCAACCGAATTGAAGGTGCCATAAAGAACGAGATTTGCAACCGAGGTACACGCATAGCCGGTTGTTCGTGCCATTGAAATGGTTTGGGTGTCTCGGTCGTATTTGTCGAGCAAATGGTAGGTAAATGTTTTTTCGGTACCGTTTTCCACTCCTTTAATAACGATTCGCATTATTGTAAAATCTTCCTCGCCGGGTTTTAGCTGCCACTTTGGGAAAAGTAATTTAGCCGTAACATCAATCGGTCGCACTTTAACTCCGTTTACCTCAACCGGATCGTACGAGAAAAATCCCGATTCCCGTAAAACGCGAAGGTACTCAATGCATCCCGGGTAACGCAGTGTTTTTTCAATCATATCGGGAATGTTCTTCATGGTTTGCATCAGCGAACGTAAACCATCGGAGTTCCACGATTCAAGCGTGCCAATTCCATCAAAATGGATTAATTCCGGATCAGAGAGAGCTTCTTTTTCTACCAGCTCGTAGTTTTGGATGTAGCGCGCTGGGCGTGTGTATTCTTCAATTACGTCGATGGGCGAGAACACCGCTTTATATTCGTAGGGCCATTCGCGAATAACGGGCAGCCCGCCAACAAGACATTCATATGATTTTACTGTAATTTGCTGGTTGTGATGCCCCAGAATAATATTTCCCATGCCGGGAGCAACGCCGCAATCGGCCACAACACAAACCTTATTTTTTTTAGCCAAACCGTTTAACGACAGAAAATCTTCGGGCATAAACGAAATATCAACCATGTTCTTTCCGGCTTCAATTACCGCTTTCATGGTTTGGTATCCCATAAAACCCGGAACTGCTCCAATTACAAGGTCGTAACCGGAAACCAGTGATTTTATTTTTTCGGGTTGGCTCAGATCTTCCTGAATGCATTTTATTTCGGGGAACGCAGAAAACTTGTCTAAGGCTTTTTTGTCAAAGTCAACACTGGTAACCTGGTGGTTCTTCGATAAATCTTTGGCAATTGAACTTCCTACAAGTCCGGCGCCCAAAACAATAACATTCTTCTTCATCCGGTTTTAAATTAGGTTTTGGTTTAATGCGTGAAAATCCCGCTAATCGAGTTGGATCAACCCTTTTTTCAAGGCATATTTTACAAGGTCGGAATTGGTTTTTAAATCCAACTTTTCAAGAATATTTTGTTTGTGTGTACCAACCGTTTTTACGCTGATAAAAAGTTTGTCGCCAATTTCGCGTGTTGATTTTCCTTCGGCAAACAGCAGGAATATTTCTTTTTCGCGATCGGATAATTGCGAGTAGGAATCGTTATCATCGGCACGCGAATTCAGGTAACCATTAATAACAATTTCGGTAATGTCTTCGCTCAGGAATTTTTTGCCATCGTGCACCGAGTTTACCGCATCGGTAAGCTGCCGGTAGGTGCAGTTCTTTAGAAGGTAACCATCGGCACCTGCCTCCAGCATCCCTTTAACATATTGTTTGTCGGAGTGCATTGATACGGCAATAATTTTTACTTCCGGCATTTTGTCTTTTAGAATCCGTGTGGCTTCTATGCCGTTTATTTTTTCCATTGCAATATCAACCAAAAGTACATCGGGCTTAAAAGCTTCCACTTTGTCTATTGCATCTTGTCCGTTCTCGGCCTGGGCAATTACTTCGATGTTGTCGGCCGAGTGTAGTAGGTTTATTAAACCTTCTCTGAAAAGTTGGTGATCGTCAGCAACTATAACCTTTATTTTCATACTATTAAATTGTTTGTTTTTAGCGGTATTGTAAGAAACTCGCAGGTATTTTTATATTCTTCCTGAATGTTCCGCCAGCTGGCGGATTACCTGCTCGTTTCATTTACTTTTATTTTCCGGTTCAATAGCAAATCGGTTGCGAAAATGCCGTAAAAACCTGTTGTTATTAGATTAATTTTGATCAAGAGAATACGGTATTTCAATTTCGGCTTTTGTTCCTTTTTCAAGGGCTTCAATATTAAAAGTTCCGTTCATACTTTCAATTCTCTCTTCAATGCTTAACAGCCCAAAACCGCCTTTGTTTGATGCCGGTTTCGAGTGCGATTTGTCAATGCCAATCCCGTTGTCTTCAACCGAAATATAGTACATGCCGTTGTTTGTTGCCTGTATTACTGTAACCTCTGTTGCTTCGGCATGTTTTGATGTATTTGTTAGCAGCTCGCCAACGGTACGATACAGAAAAATATTATTCTCCTTGCTGAGTTGTGTATTCTTGTTCTCAACAATAAGATTTGTCTTTATATTAAAGTCTTTCTCAAACTGCTCAAGTTTCCACTGAATGGCGGGCAACAAGCCTAACTCATAAAGTATTGGCGGACTTAAATCGTAGGTTAACCGCCGCGATTCCTCTATGGCTTTATTAAGCAATTTTGAAGTGAATTTAATGGTGTTTTTTATGGCTGGAGAACATTCATCAACGTCAATCGACGACAGGTTCATAAATGCCAGCCCCAGTGTTTGCCCCAAACTGTCGTGCAGGTTTTCAGCAATTCGTCTTCTTTCCCGTTCCTCAACCAGCGTAATTTCAGAGTTTAATTTTTTAAGCTGCAACTGGTACGATTTTATACGCAGCGCCACATTGATCTGCGCTTTTAATTCAACCTGATCGAACGGTTTCGAAATAAATGAATCAGCTCCTGCATTCAATCCTTTGGTACGTTCAACACTATCGCGCCCCAGTGCCGATACCATTATAATAGGGATTTGTTTAGTCCGGTTATTCTTCTTTAATAACTTACAGGTTTCGTAACCATCCAGGTCAGGCATCATTATATCCAGCAAAATCAGATCGGGATTTTCATTTTGGGCAATAGTTATGCCCTCTTTGCCGTTTAACGCGCCAATGAATTTAAAATCGGGGTAGTATACCTTTACAATCTGCGAAATAAGTTCCAGGTTGATGTTGTTGTCATCAATCGCCAGGATTTTCTTCATAAATTCTATTTCATTGTTTGGTACCAACATAATAAATAATCAAATAGGGTTTTAATCTTCAAACGTCAATTGGTCTAAAGATACCAAAACTGTCGGAAACAATGAAGCATGGAGGTAATAAATACTTAACAAAATATCAGTAAATTGCCGAGGCGCTTATAAGAAGTGGGGGAGGTAGCGTAATAATTAGTTTTCTGATTGGCGGTTACAATTTAAAATCGGGCTACGGTAGAGTTAATTGTTTTTAATAAGTCCGTACATAATTCCTATTCCTGCACCAATATAAGTTTGATTGCTGTTAACAACAACCATCGGCCCTACAGAGCATCCCACTGTTGCGTGCAAGGGCATTTCAAGCTTCGGGTTAATAACCAGACTTAGTTTTTTTGATGTTTTCGTTTCAAAGTTATATTGGCTGTTTGAATTAACAAGGGCAAATTCCGGTTCACGAAATGTGGTAATTCCGGGGCCCGCCTGAATAACAACACGTAAATTCTTTTTTTCATTCAGGTTAAAAATTCGGCCCATCATCATATGCAAATTCTCCGAATTCTCGAAAGGTTCAACCGAAGTGGCAGGCGTAACGTTTGTAGCCGATTTCAGAAAGTTATCAGAAGGCGTAACTGTTGTTTTAAATGTAGCCGAGTATCCAACGCTTAGTATATACTTATTGTTGTAGGTATAGCTCATGCCTAATTTCCCGGCTTGCTGATCGCCAACCAAATATTCTCCTGACGAATATAAAGTATGTTTTGTTGTGGTTGATGGCTTGCTATCAGTCCACTGGGCACCAGATACCAAGGTAGCCATACTAAAAACCGTGATTAATAATAGTGTTTTCATAGGCAAACTATTTTGTGATCTTCGACTTATGGTAAACATTGGGTTTGAAATGTTTACTGAAGTAAAAGCACGTTTTGATTTAATGGAGTGCTATTACCCTATAAAATTACAGCGTTTGGAAGGGCAAAATAGAATTGATGTTGCTGATTTATGGGGTGCGAAAGGATCATAATATAGTCAGAAAAATGGAAGTTACTATGAATTTAGGGAGTTGGTCAGGCCTTTTGTGGTTAAAAATAAGAGATTGTAAGTAAGTGAAATACCTTGTGGGAAGAGGCCAGAAACGGATTCCTGACCTGGGCGTGAGGACAAACAAATATTGCAGAAAAGAACGGAACAATAAACCCGCTTTGTATTGGGCAGAAACTGTGGAAGTGCGGATTTGGTATGGTCTCATTTCACAACTTGTGGAAATTGTACCCGTATAATGTTATCGTTCCGGTTGGTAACCAGCTATTTCTGTTTTGGCACATTATTTTCATTAATGATTTACACAGGCATTTTCCTGCAGATAAAATATACAGATTATGAGTGAATTAAAAGAAAAGCACTGTACACCGTGCAAAAAAGAAACAAAACCATTAGATGCTGAAGAGATTAAGCATTTTAAGGCGAAAATAGACGACAACTGGAAAGTAGTGGATAACAAAAAGATTTGGAAAAGTTTTTCGGTGAAGGATTTTAACGAAGCCATTGCATTTGCTCAAAAAATTGCTGTGCTGGCCGATGAAGAAGATCACCACCCTGATTTGGGTGTGCATTATGGTTCGGTTGATGTAGAACTCAGTACACACAATATTGGTGGCTTGTCGCCCAACGACTTTATTCTGGCCGCCAAAATAGATGCTATTTAGAGCCAAACTTTAGCAACACTTAGAATACGAAATAACTGAAAGCAAGAAAACAGAATTAAAGGAGGAGTTATGAATTATCGCGTTGAAAAAGACACACTGGGAGAAATAAATGTACCCGAGAAGAAACTTTGGGGGGCACATACGCAGCGATCGCTGGAGAATTTCAGGATTGGCCCGGAGGCTTCAATGCCAAAGGAAATTATTGAGTCTTTTGCGATTATAAAAAAAGTCGCAGCCCGCAGTAATCATAAACTGGGAATACTCTCTACAAACAAAAAGCAGCTGATAGAAACCGCTTGCGACGAAATTTTAGCCGGAAAGTTAGAGCAACATTTTCCGTTGGTAATTTGGCAAACCGGCTCGGGCACGCACACTAATATGAATTGCAACGAAGTGATCGTCAACCGGGTAAAACAAATTGTAGAAAACGATTTTCAGTGGGAAAATATCGAGCTTCACCCTATCGATGATGTGAATAAATCACAGTCATCAAACGATACATTTTCGGCAGCCATGCACATTGCAGCATACAAAAAGCTAACAGTTTCATTGTTGCCGGCACTGAAAGAGTTGCATGATACTTTTAACAAAAAATCGGAGGAATTTTCGGCAATCGTCAAAATTGGCCGAACCCATTTTATGGATGCCGTACCGATTACTCTAGGTCAGGAATTCTCTGCCTATTCTACGCAAATAGAAAAAGGAATAAATGCATTAAAAAATACCTTGCCCGATTTGCAGGAGTTACCCTTGGGCGGAACTGCTGTTGGAACAGGATTAAACTCTCCGGCAGGTTTCGACGACGAAATTGTAAATGAAATAAGCAACGAAACAGGATTGCCGTTTATCAAAGCCAAAAATAAGTTTGCATTGATTGCCGGGCACGATGCGTTTGTGCAATCGCACAGTGCAATAAAGCAGCTGGCCGTTAGTTTACTGAAAATTGTTAACGATTTGCGGGTAATGGTTTCGGGGCCGCGAGCCGGAATCAGCGAATTGAATATTCCTGCCAACGAAGCCGGTTCGTCGATTATGCCGGGAAAAGTGAATCCAACCCAAATCGAGGCACTTTCAATGGTTTGTACCCAGGTAATGGGTAACGATACAACCATTTCGGTGGCCAATTCTTACGGGCATTTTCAGTTGAATGTTTTTAAGCCGGTTTTGATTCGCAATTTCTTGGAATCGGCAACATTGTTGGCAGATGCGTGCAAATCATTCAATAAAAACTGTTTGCTTGGAATAACTCCTGATACCGAAAAAATTGATGCGCATGTAAATAATTCGCTGATGTTGGTTACCTCGCTAACGCCTCATATTGGCTACGACAAAGCCGCACAAATTGCCAAATATGCGCATGCAAACAAATGCAGTTTAAAGGTGGCGGCTGCAGAACTAAAACTGGTAGACGAAAAACAGTTTGATGAATGGGTAAAACCCGGTGAAATGACCCGCCCGAATGTAACAGTAAATAAGAACAAGTAATTAAACAGAATAATGGAACATAAAATAGAGATTAAACAAAAAAGCTGGTTAAATCATAATGTGATGCAATTTGCCCTTGAAAAACCGGAAGGATTTACTTTCAATGCCGGGCAGGCGGTTGAAGTTACACTTGATGATCCGGAGTTTAAGGATGAAGCGGCACCATTTACATTAACAAGCTTAAACGAGGATGAACATTTGGAGTTAACTATAAAAGCTTATCCAAAACATGAAGGAATAACATTGGCCCTTTCAAAATTGGAAAAGGGAGATCATTTACTGATTTCTGATGCCTGGGATTCGTTTAAAAATAATGGCCCCGGAGTATTTATCGCCGGCGGAACAGGGGTTACTCCCTTTATCGCGCTTTTGAGGCAAATGGAAGCAGACGGTTCGGTAGATGGAAGCCGGCTGATATTTTCAAACAAAACAGAAGCTGATATTTTTCTGGATGAGGAGTTTAAACGGATATTGGGAAATAATTATGTGAAACTGTTGACACAGGAAAAGAAGACGCCTTATCACTATGGGCGAATTGACAGCGCGTTACTTAAAAATATAGTCGACGATTTCGACCAGCCGTTTTACCTGTGTGGACCAGAAAATTTTGCAGCCGATATAAAGGAATACTTAAAAGAATTGGGGGCCGGAGATGATCTGGTGAATATTAGTTTGTAAAAATATAAATGCCGCTTTCGGCATTTTTTTTTGGCATAAAAAACCGGTTGGGCAACTGAATGCCGCAACCGGTTAAACAACAATTAGTATTGATGTATAAACCTGAATTCGATTTTAAAATATTATCACAGAAAGTCATAATTGCGTCAGATTTCCATTTAGAATTATGCAGGAATAACGGGTTATTTTAAAGAATTCTAAATGGAAAGATGGCGTGAGAAGGACTTTCCATTCATGGCTTTGCTCTTTTTGCCATAAACTTCCAACAATTTTCTTGTATTATCCCGATAGTACTTCGAAAACCGTTGAAAGTTTCTGTCTAAAAATAGCTAAAGCTGTGAGCTATTTTAAAGTCGAAATCAGGTTATAATTAATCCTTAACCCACTCCCGGGCTTTGTCAATATCGGTAAACTCAAAATATTTTACTTCGCCGGAAATAAATGGAGCAGCCAGTTCCGACCACAATTTTTCCCAACGCGACTTTCCAACAACAGCAATCTTTTTCATGTCGTTAAAATGTTTCAGGTAGGTTTTTACGTCTTCCCAAAAGGCTTTTGGTGAAATCCCGTCCACATAATTTAGCTGGACATACAGTTTTACCTTACCAAAATCTTTAACCGCCTTTTCAATCAACGGAGTAATTTTGTTGTAGTCATTTTCGGTCAGTTTCCCTTCAACTTCAAGAGCAATCAACTCTTCTTTTGTAATATCAATTATTTTAAACATAGCTTTTACTTTTAAATGTTACTTGATTCCTTTTTTTAATAGTTGCGCATTTATGGCAACAATAATGGTACTTAAACTCATTAGCACTGCTCCCAACGCCGGGCTGATCATTATTCCATATCCGATCAGTACTCCGGCAGCCAGCGGAATAGCAGCCACATTATAAGCGGTAGCCCAAATAAAATTTTGTATCATTTTTCGGTGGGTTTTCTCTCCGAAATGCAGCAGAGCCGAAATATCTTTCGGATTACTGTTCACCAAAACAATATCTGCTGTTTCTGCGGCCACATCAGTACCCGATCCTATGGCAATACCAACGTCGGCAGCTGCCAGTGCCGGCGCATCGTTTATCCCGTCTCCGGTCATGGCAACAAACTCGCCTCTATCCTGGATCATCTTAAGTTTATCCAGTTTCTGATCGGGCAACAATTCGGCAAAGTACCCGTCGAGTTGCAGCTTGTTGCTAACTGCTTTTGCAACGTTTTCGTTGTCGCCGGTCATCATATAGATTTTAATTCCTTGTTTTTTTAACATTTTTACCGCTTCAAAAGATTCTTCCCGAATCTCATCGGCAAGAGCGATAACTCCGGCCAGCTTGTCGTTTGCCACAACAAAAACAATAGTTTCCTGGCTGTCGGTGTCTACTTCTTCCGGAATGTCAATGTTGTTCTCTTCCAGGTATCCGGGACTAACAACTTTAACTTGTGTGCCATCTACATTCCCTTCAATTCCTTTTCCTGTAATGGTTTCAACATCCGAAACTTTCGGAATTTCAATAGCCTCTTTCTTTACTTTTCGCAAAATTCCTTCGGCCAGCGGATGCTCCGATTCGGATTCCAATGCTCCTGCCATTGCCAGAATTTGTTGATCGGAATAGGAGTCGTACAAGCTTTTAAAGCGGGTTACGCCAAAGTTACCTTTGGTTAGTGTTCCGGTTTTATCAAACACAACAACCGAAACTTTTCGTGCATTCTCGAAAGCCGTCCGGTTCCGAATAAGCAGCCCCTGTTTAGCCGATACCGATGTAGAGATAGCAACCACCAGCGGCACTGCAAGGCCAAGCGCGTGTGGGCAGGTAATTACCATCACACTTGCCATGCGCTCCAGCGCAAAAACAAACGATTTGCCCAGCACCAGCCACGTTGTGAGTGTTCCAAAACCAACCGTTAAAGCAATAATGGTGAGCCAAAATGCAATTTTATCGGCAAGATGTTGTGTCTTCGATTTTTTACTTTGTGCATCGCGAACCATCTGGATTACTTTATTCAGATAAGCTTCTTTACCCACCTGTTCAACGGTAATTTTTAGCGAATTGGTTCCATTCACCGTTCCGCCAATTACTTCATCATCTTTCGATTTACTCACCGGTTGTGATTCTCCGGTTACCATCGATTCGTTTATATTACTTTTCCCTTCAATAATTTTTCCATCCACCGGGATTTTCTCTCCGGGGCGAACCAGCACGATATCGCCTGCTTTTAGTTCATCAATTTTTACATCGCGCGTATCGTCACCTTCAATTAAGTGTGCCTCGTCCGGCATTAAATCAATCAAACTTTGCAGCGCTCCTGAAGCATTTACCACCGATCTCATTTCTATCCAGTGGCCCACCAGCATAATGTCTATTAATGTGGCCAGCTCCCAGAAAAAGGAGTCGCCTTTTAACCCAAAAGTTGTGGCTGTACTGTAACCAAAAGCTACGGTAATGGCTACCGCAATTAAGGTCATCATACCCGGTTGCTTTTTCTTCAATTCGTCGGCTAAGCCGGTAAGAAAAGGCCATCCACCATAAAAGAAAATGATTGCCGATAAGGCAAACAGGATGTATTTATCAAAACTGAACTGAATTTCGTAACCAATTATTTGTTGAATAAGTGGCGATAAAACGAGTATTGGAATTGTTAGTACCAGCGAAATCCAGAACCGTTGGCGAAAATCAGCGATCATGTGTTTATGATGTTCGGTATGATCGTGATGTCCGTTTTCGTGGTGCTTATCTTGCGAGTGCTTATGTTTTTCATGGTGTGAGTTCATAGCTATGTGTTTTTTGATGAACAGCTATTTGGGAGCTATATTTTCGGTATGAATTTTATAAATTCTCGGTGCTTTCGCTGGGAATAAGGCTGAAAAGTATTGTTGTTAACTGCTCTCTGTTCATTCCCAATTTTAGCTCCAGATTATGCAGAAATTCATTCTCATAACCGTCAACATACGTGAGGTCATTTTTTGATAACTGTGGGTATTTTTCTTTTAGCCCAAGTTTGATAAACGACCAGTTGTTTTTTATTGGATTATTTGTTCTCATAACTAATTGTTTTTTAATCGTTACAGCTTTAGTTTGGCCAGAAACTTGCCACGAAACACTTTTTGCAGTCATTATTTTGATAGCGATACCAGTTGCCCGATATGCCTGAACTTATGTGGCTTTACGCTGGTAGCAGAGAAATAAACCGCTAACTGAGTAGTGTGGAAAGATGTCACACTTTGCGGAAAAAAAACACAATTCAAATGTTAGCGATTATTGAAAACCGGCATATCAGAACAGTGCTCTGAGCAACCGGCAATACATCGAGATTAAGCAGTTAGTCTACCATCTCATTTGGTACTTTATGTTCCTTGCTTTTTTCGTTTACCGCAAATTTGATTTTGTTTTCCAATTGACGAACCTGATTCTCGAGCTGTTTAATCGATTTGTCTCTGTTTTTAATTTCGTGATTCTTTTTTGCACGATAGGGCAGCGATAAAATAAAGCTGGTCATGGCACCAAACGTAACGGCTACAATTATTACCAGCGACAAATTGGACTCGATGCTCCATTCCCAGAAATTAATAGAAACCACTGCCGAATTGTTTAATGCAAACAAAACAACAGCCAGTATAACGAGTAGTATTCCTATAAATGTTTTTTGCATGGTTATTTATTTTTATTCCTAATTTTCAAAATTGATGTAGGCGGGGATTTGTCCGGGTGAAAACATTATTTCGTTTAGTACTCAGTGTTTTAATCACCCTGTTACACCATTTATAAGGCAACATACGTGCCCGGCATTCTTAATAATGTTTATTCACCGGAAAATGCAGCAGGTACGCGCTTTTGATAGATGGACTGCGGGCAGGTACTATTGCTGTGCAGGTTTCCGGTTGTAGAATTTTAGAGAATAGTGTGGAAAAAATTCACTTTATAAGGCGTGTTTGAGAGATAGACAGCCAACTGTGTGCATGGCATAGTATTTTCACCAAATTCTACTGTTGAATTAAAAACAAGTAACATGAAAATGAAAAACATCACAATGAAAGCATTTACAAAAGAGATGAACTGGATTTTTATCCTATTACTTTCTGCCACAATTATTTCGTGTAGTTCTTCGAACAAACAAAACGATAACAAAGAAGAATTGGCCGAAGACCTTCAGGAAGTAAAACAGGATGTTAATGCTATTCTGGAAAAGGATAAAAAGGAGTTAAAAATGGAAATTGACTCTGCGATTGCCGATTTTAACGAAAAGCTTTACGATTATGAAGATGAGTTAAGAAAAGGTACCAAGCAGGTAAATACCGAGCCAAAAGATTTAATTGAGGAACTAAAGATTAAAAGTGACTCGTTAACCGTTAGGGTTGATGAAATGAAGGACCAGGGAGAAGAAACCTGGGACGAATTTAAAGAAGAAGTACAGTACGACACCGAAAATTTTAAGGAAAGTGTTGCAGCATTCTTTGAAGATAATAAGTAAAAAATATGAATACGAAAAAAGCCCCGGCAACTTTAAAGTTGCCGGGGCTTTTTGTTTTACTCAACAATTAGTTTTCCTTTCATTCCGGCCTGGTAGTGTGCCCTGAAGGTACAGACATATTCGTAAGTCCCTTTTTCATCGGGCACATTAAAAACGATTGAATCTGTTTCGCCAGCGCCCAGCATTTTTGTTTTGGCAATAACTTTTCCTTCAAGTGCCGGATCGATAAAATCATTGTCTTCGTGCTGTAGTCCCTTGTTCACAAAGTTCATCCCGTCGGTGCCTTTCTTTAAAAGCACCCAGTTATGTGCCATCATGCTTTTATCATCGATATTACTAACTGTTTTCAGGGTAATTTTCAACTGCTCTCCCGGCGATGCTTTAATGTTTTCAACCGTAAAGCGCAGATTGTCGTGTCCTTCCATTTTAACTTCTCGTTGTGCCCAGGTATTTACTGCCAAAAACAGCAGCAGCAAAACCGGGGCAAGTTTTTTTAGTCGTTTCATCTGTATAAATTTTATTTTTTTTTGATGATGTGAAAATTCTAATCTGACAGATGGAACCGCTCCATCCGTCACTTTCACATAAAATTTATTCATTCTTCTATTTGTAGTTCCTGAATGAAAAATTTCATGTTCGTTTCATCGCTTTACTTTTACTTGTTTTGGTGGCGACAGGAGATTTTATCCCACGGTAACTTCGTTCACTACCTTATTTACACCTTTGGTGTGCATGGTCTGATCCTCAATTTCTTTCCTGATGGGATCGTTGGCCACACATCCCGAGATGTAAACAGTACCGTTCTCCACCTTTGTTATAATCTTGTTCTCGTCGATTAGTGCACTTTTTTCAAAAGCATTTTTCAGTGTCTGCTGAATTTGCCGGTCGTTGCTGATCAATTTCGGATTTACCTGGATGCGGTTGTCCATATCGATGACTCCCTTGGTAGAGCTTACAATTTTTCCGGCAGCAATGCTCTCGCTTTCATTCGAAACATAGCCCGACAATACCACTTTACCCTTGTCAACTTCCACATTAACATTCATCGGGTTAATGCTTTTTTGCCATTTAAAATACTTTTGAATATTGTCCCTGATATCTGTATCGGAAACGGTCGGCTGATTGGGTTGAAAATCTACCTGAAGATCATTTACCACGTTAAAATCTTTGGCCGCTTCGGTAGCATCGCGAAGTGCTTCAATTTTTGCACTGTAACTGGGTACATGCCCCTGCAGATGAACTACGCCATCCGTAATACTTACAAATATGTGGTTGATATTCACCGCATCGTTATTGGTTAGCCGGTCAATAATGTTCTTTTTAATAATTTCTTCTGGTAATGGTTTCATAATGTATCTGTTTTTATGTTTTACTTTCTAAAAGTGTGCGATATCTGTACCAGACAGGTGTTTTGTGGAAGTATATTTTTTTCCCCCGGACACTCCCTGTTGTCAGAGCTTTATGGCGGTTTGGTTTTTAAGAAGTAATTAGCACTCCGGAAATATTGTGGAAAGATTGGCCGCTAAGTGTGTAATATTTCAACAGGATGTGGAAAAGGAAGAGTTGTGTTTCTTGTCAATCCTGCATTGTGTTTTCCGGCAGATATGCGTAACTTAAATCAAATAAAAGAACCGATAAGAACCGACTTGTTATGCTTACACAATATGTATTGCTTGCTGTTTTTGGTATCGCCATGGCACATTTCGAGGGAGTGGTGGTGGTTTATCTTCGAAAAGCCATCGGACTGTTGGATGCTGATTCGGAAGCGGGAAATAAAGAATTGCTGGAGAAGATTCCAAAACGAACGATAAAGATTGAAATGACGCGCGAGGCCGCAACCATTATTATGTTGGTAACACTGGCATTACTGGTTGGTAATTCATGGCTTGACCGGGTAATGGTTTTTCTTTGGACTTTTGCTTTCTGGGATCTGTTCTACTACGTGTCGTTGTACGTGGTGATAAAGTGGCCTACACGGCTAACAACAATCGATGTGTTATTTCTGATTCCACGTCCGTGGATTGCCCCGGTTTGGTTCCCGGTGGGCATTTCAACACTCACCATTATTTGTATTGCTGTTTTTTATTTGTTACCGGGGATGTAAAAAAATACAAAAGCACCCAACCCAAAGGCTAGCGGCTTTTGTATCCTAGCCTAGCTACTATTTTAAATGTATTGAGAGTCAGCCTAAACATCAGAAAATACTTTTTTGTTTTTTTTGTTTATCATTGCAACTTCAATTTTACTAATTGATGAAAGCACTAACTAACGAGATATTACAACTTTTGAATAAACATCAAGAGGCTGCTTTTGAAGTGGTTTTTAAACTGTATTATCCGCGGTTAGTGTATTTTGCAAAAGAGTTTGTTCCCGATAGTGAATCCAAAAACCTGGTTCAGGATGCCTTTATTTCCATGTGGGACAAAAAGCCTCAGTTTATTAACGAATCGCAGCTGCAAAGCTATTTGTACACCAACGTAAAAAACAACTGCCTCATGTTTTTACGACACGAAAAGGTGAAGAAAAAATACAAATCAGAGGCAGCTTTTCAAAAACAAAATCAGATTTATACCGAAGCTTTGAATGGCCTTGATACTTCAACGGTAACTTTCCAGGAAATCGAATCGATTATTGAAAAAACGCTTTCGGAGCTACCGGATCGTTGCCGCGAGGTTTTTATTCTGAGCCGTATGGAAGGCAAGAAAAACAAAGAGGTGGCCGAAGCTTTGGATATTTCAGTAAAAGCCGTTGAGGCACAAATTACCAAAGCCCTTAAAACACTCCGGGTTTCGCTTAAAGATTATCTCCCATTGGTAGCCTGGCTACTCATCAATGTAAAATAAAAAATATATCTGCGTAATTATTCAGATTATCAAGAGTTTAAAGAGCTGCTGTTGTGGTTCGTGAAAGTTTATTTGATTTTTTTATAGGGTAAAATCGTAGTTAAGCATTTAACTGGTAACAAACGAAAAATGGATTCGGAAAAACTAATACATAAAATCACAGAGAAGAAAGCACTGAAAGATTCGGAAGAGCTTTTAAATTATGTCAGTGAGTCGGGCGAGAACACCAAAGAGTACATCCGTTACAAAACGCTTTGGGCCATGCTGCAAACCGGAAATGAAATGGACGAAGAAACCGTTAATCAAGGTTACAAAGCGGTAAAACGCAATGTTAATGGACGAAGAAAGTCCATCTTGCTAAATATTGCAAAATACGCAGCCATTGTTATTTTGGCCGTGTCGGCCGGATATTTTATTCAGTATAGAGATATAGATTCTGAAATTGCAATGAACGAGATCTTTGTGCCAAAAGGAAACCGCACATCAGTAGTGTTGCCTGATGGTTCAAAAGTTTGGCTGAGTAATGGCACAAAACTGGTTTATCCCGAAAGTTTTGTTGGCGATTTCAGAAATGTACAGTTGGAAGGAGAAGGATTTTTTGAAGTTATACATGATGAACATCATCCGTTTATTGTAAACGTGGGGGAACACCGCATAAAAGTTTTGGGGACAAAGTTTGCTGTGGTGGCATACCCCGATGACGATGAGGTAAAAGCAGAACTGGTTTCAGGAAAAATTCAATTTGATATTCATTCTGGTGCTACCGAAGAGAGTTATAAGTCTTTTATGGTAAAACCTATGCATAGTTTAGTTTATGACAAAACCTCCGGGAAGGTTTATGAATCAATCATTCCGGATGGTTTTCATGATTACTGGCAAAAAGGAACTTATCGTTTCCGAAATGAATCTTTTGATTCGCTGGCAACAAAAATTGCTCGTATCTATAACGTGGAAATCATATTTAGCGACGAAGAACTTAAAACCCGAACCTTTACCGGAACCTTAAGTGTTGACGACAATATTTACACTCTAATGGAGGTATTTAAAAGTGCTTCGGGTAAACCCTTTGGATATAAATTTGACAGTGGAAAAATATATATAGACAAATAACTAAAAACGGAGCGTATGTAAAGAACCAAATTTATGAATTAAAACGGGAAATGCCTGCTCGCACTTCCCGTCTGTCAGGAAACACGCCAATGTTTCCTTTTGAGAATCAATAAATAAGCCAATCGGCTCAATTATCGAACTTTAACACGTTAAATGTATGAAAAAAACTAACATTTGCAATGGGGAGAGTTGTATGCCTCATTTCAAAAAACTATTGAAAATTATGAAGATCACATGTTTGCTTGTAGTGGTAGCATTTGTGCAGGTTTCGGCCTCAACTTATGCGCAATCAACTAAGTTAACATTGGACATGAAAAATGCCAGACTAGCTGAACTATTTGAACAAATTGAAAAAACCAGTGAATTCCGCTTTTTTTATGACAGTGACGAAATTGATCTGTCGAAAAGAGTATCAATAACTCAAACAAATTCCAATATCGTAGATATTCTCTCGGAAGTTTTTGCCGGAACAGAATATACCTACGAATTAATGGACCGACATATAATTGTCAAACATTCAGAAGTACATAATCCTGCTGATGGAATAGCGATTGCATCCCAACAGAGTGGGATTACAGGTATAGTTACCAACAGAAGTGGTGAGCCGTTACCTGGTGTAACCGTTGTGGTTAAAGGAACGACAAAAGGTACAGTAACACAGTTTGATGGAAGTTACTCTTTATCGAATGTAAAACCGGGTGCAGTACTTGTCTTCTCTTTTATAGGAATGGAATCACAAGAGATCGAATTGGGTAACCAAACTTCTGTTAATGTTGAATTAAATGAATCAACTATTGGATTGGAAGAAGTAATTGCCATTGGATACGGTACACAGAAAAAGGAGTCGTTAACAGGTGCAATTGCCGGTGTTTCGGCAAAAGATATCGAGCAGGTTCCAGCAGCAACGGTTGGTTCTGCACTGGCAGGTAAAATTGCCGGTGTTTCTTTCCGTATGCCCGACGGACGTCCGGGGGCACATGCCACCATCCAAATTCGTAACATGGGAGATCCGTTATATGTTATCGACGGAATTCAGAAAGAGTCTGGTCACTTTAACAATTTGTCGCCTAACGATATAGAAAGTATTAGTGTGCTAAAAGACGCGTCGGCAGCAATTTATGGTGTTCGTGCAGCAAATGGTGTAGTTGTGGTTACAACCAAACGTGGTTCGAAAGGAACCAAAAACTCTATTAATGTGAATGCCTATACGGGTTGGCAAAACTGGTCGCGTTTTCCTGAAACCGTTGGTGCATACGAGTGGATGCTTGGAAAGGCTTACTCTGAAATGAACCTCGACGGGCATACCAATATTACACAGGATGAGTTGGATAAATGGCAGGCAGGCACTGAAACTGGTTACAGAAGTTTCGACTGGTACGATTTTATTATTCAACCTAATGCCCCACAAACATCAATTAATGTAAGCACTTCGGGTGGATCAGATAAAATTAACTACTACCTGTCGTTAACACGTTTAGATCAGTCATCGGTACTGGGTCGCGAGTTTACTTTCGGCCGGACCAATTTTCAGTCGAATATCGATGCGCAAATCAATGACCGATTTAAAGTTGGTGTTTCCATAAACGGAAATATTGAAACACGCGATAATCCTGGTGTTCCGGGAGGTGATGATTATTGGGCACCTCGTTTTGCGCTGTTCCGCAACCGTCCAACCGAAAGGCCATACGCTAACGATAATCCCGAGTATATAAACAACATTGGTCACATGGCTGAAAACTGGGGTTTGCTAACCAAAGAAAACTCAGGTTACTGGACTGAAAACTGGCGTGCATTGCAATTGAACTTTGTGGCCGAATACGATATTCCGATCGACGGACTGAAGTTTAAAGGAACTTATTCGTACTTTATTAAGGACCGTATTATGAATGGTCACGAATACACTTACGAAGCTTATTCTTATTTCCCTGAAACCGATGAGTATAAAGTAACTTTCTCGATGATGAATCCATGGCGCGAACGTGGTACACACAAACAATTTGAGAATGTAATGATCGGGCAATTAGACTATGTGAAATCGTTTGGAGATCATAATATTTCAGCAACTGTTGCCAACGAGCGTATCGAGCGCCGCGATCTGGATGTTTGGGTACACGCTGTTCCAAAAACCAATGCTTTACCGCTGATTCAGTTCCCTGATATGGATACGTACAACGATAGGGATTACGAAAGTGCCCGTATCGGATACATTGGCCGTTTTAATTACAACTATGATAATAAGTATTATTTCGAGTTTGCAAGTAGGTATGATGCTTCATGGAAGTTTGTGTCAAGCAAACGTTGGGGATTCTTCCCTTCAGTTTCTGCAGGATGGAGAATTACCGAAGAAAATTTCGCCAAAGCATTGTTAGGTGAAAGCACTTTTAACCTGAAGTTACGCGGATCTTACGGTGAGCTTGGTGACGACAATGTAGGTATTGGTGACTTTGATTATATGACGGGTTACAATTATGCATCGCAAGCAGTTGTAATGGATGGCGAGATTATTACCGGAGCCCGCGACCGTGGTGTGCCAATTACTTCTATTTCGTGGTTTACCAGTAGAATTACCGACATTGGTGCCGATTGGTCGTTGAATAATGGAAAACTTAGTGGTACTGTTGATTATTTCTACCGGAAACGTGAAGGATTACGAGGTCGGAAATACGATATTTTAATTCCGAATGAAGTAGGTTACGGTTTACCTGATGAAAACGTAAACAGCGATGCTACAATGGGAGCTGAAATGTCGATCGCATACGATGGCAATGTTGGAGATTTTCATTATTCAGTAGGTGGTAATATTTCGTATGCAAGAAATAAATTCCTCGAATCGTATAAACCACGTTTTGGTAACTCATGGGATCATTACAGAAATTCTCAGGAAGATCGTTGGACAGGAACCTTCTGGGGATACGAAGTTGTTGGTCAGTTTGAGTCTTTCGAACAAATTAATAGCTGGCCGGTAAATAACGACGGTGTTGGTAACCGCGATATGCTTCCGGGCGACCTGATTTACAAAGACGTAAACGAAGACGGCGTTATCAATGGTTTAGATGTACGTCCGATTGGTTATCCAAGAGATCGTAACCCAATTGTAAACTTTGGTGTTAACCTGGCTGCTCAGTACAAAGGATTTGATATCAGAGCAGACTTCTCGGGTGGTTCAGTATACTCTTACAACCAAAACTGGGAGATGCGCTGGCCTTACCAAAATACTGGTAACCTGTTAAAGCAATTCTATGATGACAGATGGCACCGCGAAGATCCTTACGATTTAAACAGCGCATGGGTACCGGGACGTTATCCTGCATTACGTTTCAATACTGGATGGCATAATAACTACAACAAACAATCAACTTTCTGGTTGACCAATGCTAAATATATCAGGTTACGTACGTTTGAAGTTGGTTACAGCCTGCCGGAAAAACTGATTACAAAGGTAGGAATGCAACGTTGCAGGTTATACGTGAATACCTATAACCTATTCTCTCTTGATAACCTGAAAAAACTAGGTGTTGAGCCGGAGGTAATGGATCCGAACGGATTGCAATATCCTCAAAACAGCATGGTTAATGTTGGTGTAAATCTAACTTTCTAATTTTTAAAATTTGAATGAATATGAAAAAGATATTATATATACTGATCTTTCTAATGGCCTTCAACTGGGGCTGTAACGATGATGATTTTCTGGACCGGGAGCCAACCAATATCCTGCTTGACGAACAAGTTTGGAGTGATGAAGCGCTGATTTTTTCAGTTATCAGCGATTTGTATTTTCGGATTCCTGAGTATCAGTCGGTAAATTATTGGCAAGGTTATGCTGATTTTGATGAAGCATTTGCTTCGAATTTCGGCGATTACGGGCGTCATAAAAACAACGATTGGGGATATGGCGAATGGGGACTTTGGAACTATGGTTACATTCGCGAATTGAACCTGTTCATTCAGAAGGCTCAATCAGATCTTACCAGTGATTTGGATCCTGCTGTAAAAGCTCGATTTATTGCTGAAGGTCGTTTCCTAAGAGCCAATGCATACTTCGAATTGGTAAAACGTATGGGTGGTGTTCCTCTTATTCTTGAACCATTGGAATATGATTTTAGTGGCGATGCAACATATTTGCAACATCCGCGAGCAAAAGAAGCTGAAATCTATGATTTTGTGCTTAGCGAATTGGATGCTGTCAAAAGCGACTTGCCAGACGATGCAAACATAAAAAGTCGCGCAACACAAGGCCTTGTTTTGGCAATGAAAGCACGTGTGGCAATTTATGCTGCATCAATTGCAAAATACGGTGTAAACACACCTAACGTTAGCTTGCCAGGAGGCGAAGTTGGTATTGCTGCCAACCTTGCCGATGGTTATTATACTCAGGCATTAAGTGCTGCTGAAGAATTGATTAAAAGCGGAACCTATTCGTTATACAACAAGAAAGAAGATCTGTCGGAAAATTTTGCCAATATTTTTATTGATAAGGCGAATAACCCGGAAGTGATTTTTGTACGCGATTACGTTCAAAGTGAACGATTTGATGGAAGAGCGAACACCTGGACTTTAGTGAACCAGCCTTGGTCTGGTGCTGAGGATTTGGAAGGTGGTCGTACAAATCCATCTTTAAACCTGGTACAGTCGTTCGAAATGCTGGATAATAGTTTTGCCACTTTCCAAACAACTACTGAAGAGGGTGATTACATTTTCTTCAACGATCCTATGGATATGTTTGCAGGTCGCGATCCCCGTCTGGCAGGAACAGTTATTCTTCCCGGATCAAAATTCAAAGGTAAAGATCTTGATATTTGGGCTGGATATCAACTGGCTGATGGAAGTGTAATTACCGGCGACGAGTTTGGACAACGTAAGGTGTTGCCTGGTTCGGAAACTCCTGTACAGGTAGTAGGTTTCGATGGTCCTATCGACGGCCGTGAATACAGTGCTCAAAGTGGTTTTTATGTACGCAAGTTTATGGATACTGCAACCGGTTCAGGTCAGCGTGGTTTGAAATCGGACAGATGGTGGGTTCGCTACCGTTTGGCAGAAACTTACCTGGTTGCTGCTGAAGCTGCTTTTGAGTTGGGTAATTCAGGAAAAGCTGCCGATTATATGAATGATGTTCGTCGTCGTGCCGGATTTACTACAGACCTTACTGCTGCTGATATTACTTTCGACCGTATTGCTCACGAACGTAAAGTTGAGTTGGCTTTTGAAGGACACCAGCTTTGGGATCTGAAACGCTGGCGTTTGGCCCACATTGTATTCAATGGCGAAAAAGTTGATTTAACTGATAAACCCTGGAAAGCCGACGAAGTGAGTACTCGCGTATTTGGTTTATGGCCATACAAGTATTACGAGCCGGGAAGTCCGAACGATGGTAAATGGATTTTTAAACAAGTTCTGCCGGGACAGGTAACCGGAGCCGATCGCTTCCGTTTAGGAAACTACTACTCGTTTATTAACGATGATATAAGAAATAACAATCCGCAAATTGTTAAGAACCCTAATCAATAACCTTTAAAGGAGAATACAATGAAGAAGTTAAAATTTATATTCACAATACTTGTTGCTACTGCGATTTTCGCGTCATGCGACTGGGATAATTACGACGAACCGGAATCATTCCTGAAAGGAACTATTGTATACAATGGCGAGCCGATTAACGTAAGCTACAACGATGTAAACTTCCAGCTTTGGGAGCCGGGATGGGAATTGTCTTATCCTATTGATGTTGTTATTGATCAGGACGGTAGTTATTCTGCTTTGTTATTCAATGGAAACTATAAACTGGTTTTTCCTGACGGACAAGGTCCATTTCGCACCATTGGTGCCGATACACTTGATATTACTGTGAATGGCGATAAAAACCTGGACATTGAAGTGGAGCCGTATTATATGATTCGTAATGCGCAGTTTTCGGCTACAGGTGGTAATGTTACTGCTACTTTTCAGGCAGAAAAGATTATTACTGATGCTGATGCACGCGATATTGAGCGTGTAAATCTATATGTTAATAAGAGTCAGTTTGTTGATTTCAGAACAAATATTGCCAAAACCGAAATCGGTGGTGGCGACATTGCCGATGCAAACTCGATCAGTATGTCGGTTGCAGTTCCTGAAATTACACCAACTCAAAATTATGTGTATGCCCGTGTTGGACTAAAAGTTACCGGTCGTGAAGATATGATATTCTCTCCGGTGCAAAGAATAGATCTATAACCAACTATCTGTTGAGGTTGTCCCGGTGATTGTGCCGGGATAACTTCATTGGCAGCCTTTTTATTTAAACCAACTATTTTTCATTTTAATCTCAATTCTAATGTTTAGCAGAATACAAATTTGCAGTATTGTTTCAATACTTGCCTTGCTGTTTATTGCCTGTTCACCAACCAATAAAGTAAACGATACGGTTAAAAAAGAGTCGTTCAGAGCACCTTCTTATCCCCTCATTACTATCGATCCATATACCAGTGCCTGGTCAAATGCCGATCAGTTATTCGATGCTCCGGTAACACACTGGACAGGGAAAACTCATTCGCTCATCGGAGCACTGAAAGTGGATGGCGAGGTCTATCGTTTTCTGGGGAAAGAAATAATTCCTCCCAAAGTTATTTTTCCCATGGCAAATTACGAACAGTGGGAAGGAAGTTATACTGAGAAACAACCAGGTGAAGGTTGGGAAAGAGCAGGCTTTGATGATTCTGCATGGAAACGAGGGAGAGCAGCATTTGGTACTTCAGGGATGCAGGCTTTGGTAACATCATGGGAAAGTGAAGATATTTGGGTGCGCCGCTCGTTTCAACTTCCTGATGAGTTGGGAGAGGAAGATATCTATCTGGTGTATTCTCATGATGATATTTTTGAATTGTATCTGAATGGAGAGCAGTTGGTAAAAACCGAATACGAATGGCACAACAATGTACTGCTAAAATTGGATCGTGAGAAATTAAAACTCGGAGAAGAAAACATTATCGCAGCCCACTGTCATAACCGCACAGGCGGAGGTTATGTTGATTTTGGAATTATACAGGAACGGAAAGAAAAAGAAATTTTTGCAACAGCTGCAATTCAAAACAGCGTAAACATAACTGCAACAGCTACAAAATACAATTTCACCTGCGGCCCGGTCGATCTTCAGCTTGAGTTTGTATCGCCTTTGCTACCTGATGATCTCGATGTATTATCGCGTCCGGTAAATTACATCAATTACGAAATTCAGGCCAACGACAACAAAAAACACGATGTTCAGATTTATATTGAAACAACACCCGAATGGGCTGTAAACGATTTAAGCCAGGAAGTACTATTAACGAACGGGGCACAACAAAATATTAGCTGGGTGAAAGCCGGAACTATTGAACAGCCTATTTTACAAAAGAAAGGCGACAATGTGCGAATTGATTGGGGCTATCATTATCTGGCAACTGCAGAAAAACCTGAGACGTGGGTTCTTATTGGGGATTATCTAATGTCGAAACAACAATTTGTGAACGATGAATTACCCTTCCGTGGTGTGGATGAATTTACCACGAAAATGAGCCAATCGATGCCAGCCCTTGTTTATACCGAAAATTTGCAGGAAGTAAGCGATCGATCAAAAAATGGGTTTGTATTGCTGGCATACGATGATATTGAATCCATTCAGTATTTTGGCGACAACCTAAAAGCCTGGTGGACCAAAAACGGGGCAATAAGTATTGAAGAAGCTTTAAAGGCTGCAGTTGATGAACACGGGAATATTCTTTCACGATGTGCCAAACTCGATCAGGAAATCTATTCTGAAGCATTTAAAGCAGGTGGCGAAAAATATGCTAAACTCTGTGAACTGGCATTTCGTCAATCCATTGCGGCGCATAAACTGGTAAAAGATACTAAAGGAAACATTCTTTTCCTTTCTAAAGAAAACTTTAGCAACGGTTCTATCGGAACAGTTGATGTTACTTATCCCTCCGCACCATTATTCCTGAAATATAATCCTGAGCTATTGAAAGGAATGCTAAATCCTATTTTCTATTATTCAGAAAGCGGTAAGTGGACAAAGCCTTTTGCAGCGCACGATGTAGGTACTTATCCGTTGGCTAACGGACAAACCTATGGTGGCGATATGCCTGTGGAAGAATGTGGTAACATGATCATTCTGACCGCTGCTATTGCCGATGTGGAAGGAAATGCAGATTATGCAGCCGAACACTGGGAAGTGCTTACAACGTGGGCAAACTACCTGCTCGAAAATGGTCTTGATCCGGAAAATCAATTGTGTACCGACGACTTTGCCGGTCACTTTGCTCACAACGTAAACTTGTCGGCAAAAGCGATAATGGGGATTGCCGGATACGGAAAATTGGCAGCCATGTTAGGCAAAAACGATATTGCTGAGAAATACACTTCTGAAGCAAAACAAATGGCTCAGGAATGGATAAAAATGGCCGACGATGGCGACCACTATCGGTTAACATTCGACAAACCTGGAACATGGAGTCAGAAATACAACCTGGTTTGGGATAAACTGCTGAATCTGGGAATATTCCCTGAAGATGTAGCTCAAAAAGAAATTGCTTATTACCTGACCAAACAGAACAAATACGGCTTACCACTTGATAACCGCAGAACTTACACAAAATCAGACTGGATTATTTGGACCGCAACTTTGGCTGACGATACAGAGACGTTCCAAAAGTTTATTGATCCGCTTTATGGATTTGTAACTGAAACGCCAGATCGTGTTCCAATGTCCGATTGGTACGAAACTCCCGATGGAGAACAGGTAGGTTTTCAGGCACGTTCGGTAGTTGGCGGCTATTTTATAAAAATGTTGGAAGAGTAGGGGAGCTTAATAATTTACATACTATTGTTATAATTCCGGGCTTCTCAAAAGGTACAAAAGAGCAAGAATCTGACAACCGAAGTTGATGCTGTGGAAACAACTTTTACAGACCTCGTTTGATATGGTTCGGATTCATGAATGGTAAAATAGAGCTATAATTATATTTTCTGTTTTTCACGGAATAATGAAATGAAAGTTTAATTTCTAAACCCGTGACTTAAAGAGTTGCAGCAAAAAATCCTGAGTGGTTGGTAGAATTAAACGGTGTCGTTTAGTTGAGGGAATATATACTCCTATAGCCCGAAAAGCCTGGATGGCTCTGGTTCCGTACGTTGATGAAGATGGGGCAGTAGCGGAAGTTTGTGTTGGAACCAACAAAAAAAATGACAAGCAATACTATTACGACCGTCCACGAAGAAAAGGAGATTATCACGGGCAGGCTCCGTACCTTTGGTGTGTGAATGCGCTTTTGGAAAAATAGAAGACAGTACATTCGAAAAGAATGTCAATATGTACAGTGAGCTGCCTATCAATAGCCTAAAGTATATTTGTCTTTAAAAAAGAACAATTGTACTATGAAAAGTACATCATAACTGTTATTTTCAACCTTTACTTTGAAACCAATCTAAACTTTGAATAAATCTATCAAAAAATGAAACTATCAACTTATTTATTACTGGCAGTTGCACTGTTGCTGACTAATATTTGCGTAGCTCAAAATTATTTTGATGATTTTCCTGTAATGGCAAATCCAAAAACGGTTGGCGATAAGCTGAGCACACGTTTTCTGGAAAGTAAACACCAGCTTTATGGCGACCGAGGTATCCATTATGCTGAAGTTTGTACATGGTACGGGGCGCTTAAATTCGCCGAACTTACCGATGATCAGGATTTGGTAAAGGAACTGAGGACACGTTTTGAATTATTGTTTCATATCGAAAAAGACCTTCTCCCTCCTCCGATTCATGTAGATCAGAATATGTTTGGTAGTCTGCCGTTGAGATTATATACCATGACCAAAGATGAACGTTACCTCGAACTTGGATTGCCTTATGCTGATTCGCAGTGGATTCTTCCACCCAATGCGAACGAAGAAGAACGCAAATGGCACGAAAAAGGTTTTTCATGGCAAACCCGACTTTGGATCGACGATATGTATATGATCACAGTTGTACAGAATCAGGCATATAAAGTAACAGGTGATCCGAAATATATTGATCGGGCGGCAAATGAAATGGTTCTTTATCTGGATGAAATACAGCGTCCCAACGGACTTTTCTATCATGCACCTGATGTGCCTTATTACTGGGCGAGAGGAAATGGGTGGATGGCAGTAGGAATGGCCGATTTACTTTATGATTTGCCTGAGAATCATAAGGATCGTCCACGTATTATGGAAGGTTATTTAGCCATGATGAAAAGTCTTAAAGCGTATCAAAGCCCAGGTGGTATGTGGAATCAGCTGATCGATGAACCAGATTTTTGGCCCGAAACATCAGGAACAGCAATGTTTACCTATGCATTTATTATGGGTGTTAAACATGGTTGGCTTGATGCTGAAGAGTATGGTCCGGCGGCACGTCAGGCCTGGTTAGCCATGGTACCGTATATTGATGAGCAAGGTAACGTAACCGAAGTTTGCATTGGAACAGGTAAAAAGAACGATAAGCAATATTATTATGATCGTCCACGCCCTGTTGGAGATTTTCATGGACAGGCTCCATATATATGGTGTGTAAATGCCCTTTTGGAGAAATAGGCAGCTTCGTTTCAAAAATTGTCACGAGCTAATGAACGAAAAAAATGAATATTCTGATCATGCTGTTAGTGTAGTTTTATGGAACTATTTGAAGTGGGGAAGAACAAAAAAGATGTATTGAAATGACAATAATTCAATAGTCAAAATGTAAGTTTCATGAAGGAAATAAAGTCTGTTTTATTCATATTACTTCTGTTATTTTCGTTTGTATCATCGGCAAACAGAAAAGATAACAGACCAAATATCCTTTTTGCGATCAGCGACGACCAATCATTTGCACACACAAGCTTTGCAGGTTGCAAGTTTGTAAATACTCCGGCTTTTGACATGGTAGCCAGCGAAGGTGTTTATTTTAGCAATTGTATTGCCGGATCTCCGGGATGTGCGCCAAGCCGCAGTTCGATTGTTACAGGCCGCCACCACTGGCAAAACGAGCAATCGGGGCAACACGCTTCTTCATGGATGAAAAAACACATTCCATTCGTTGATTTACTCGAAGCTAACGGTTATGCTACCGGCAGAACCGGAAAAGGTGTTGATCCATTTCAGTATGCCCGTTCGGTAGATGATTCACTTTGGCGATCGACTAATGCTGCGGGTATCGAACATAGCCATATTGTATACAGAAAAGGAACGCCCGGCGATGAACGAACCGCCAACGGAATTAGCGACATCAACTACTTCGAAAATTTCAAATATTTTCTTGAAAATGTTAAGGGCGAAAAACCATTTTTCTTCTGGTATGGCGCTAAAGAGCCACACCGGGGCTACGAAGAGGATTCATGGAAACGAAACAACAAAAATCAGGATGACATAAAAAAGGTACCTGAGTTTTTCCCGGATAACGGCATTATTCGGGGAGATATGCTTGATTATGCAGTTGAAATTGAATGGTTTGATTTGCATTTGCAACGTATGCTCCAGTATCTTGATGAAATTGGCGAACTGGAAAATACCATAGTAGTTATTACGGCTGACAATGGAATGCCGTTCCCGCGGGCAAAAGCCAATGGCTACGATTATGGTATACATGTGCCCATGGCCATTCGGTTTCCAAAAAACTTTCCCGGAGGGCGTGTAGTCGATGATCCTGTAAGTTTTGCCGACCTTGCTCCAACCATTCTTTCTATTACAAAAACCGGTTCCGAAGGCATGCTTTCCATGTCGGGAGAAAGTATGATTAATATTCTTGAATCGAAGAAACAGGGAATTGTCGATCCTTCGAAAAAGTATGTATTCTCCGGGCGTGAAAGACACTCGTCTTCACGTTATGAAAACTGGGGTTACCCGCAGCGAATGATTCGCAGCGAAGATTTTCTGTACATCTGGAACATTAAACCCGAACGTTGGCCTGCCGGTGCTCCTCAGCGAATAAAACCCGGAACAGAGGATGAATTATTGCCGATGTATGGAATTGATGAAGATGGACAGCACCATTCCGACTGGGCATTTACCGACATTGATGCGTGTCCCACAAAATCGTACATTGTGGAACATTACGATGAGCCCGAAATTCAACCTTATTTTAATCTGGCGGTTGCAAAAAGAGCAGAAGTTGAATTTTTCGACATAAAAAACGACCCGTATTGCCTGAATAACCTGGCAGGGAATCCAGAATATTCGTCTATAGAACAGGAAATGAAAGATGCGCTGATGAGTGAATTGAAGAAATCAGGCGATCCGCGTGTTGTAGGGCCGGATAAGGAAGTTTTTGATTCGTATATTCGTTACAGTCCAATGCGCGAATTCCCGGCACCTGAGAAGTAGGAAATATAGCGCCGGACAATAGGACAATGTATTAGAATACGAACCTTAATGAATTTAAAAAGTATAATGAATATTATAAAAAAAACAACCAATGAGAGTATTAGTATTATCTGGTTTGCTAGTGGTGCTTTCCTTGTTAGGAAATGCTTATACTAACAAATCATCCAACGAATGGAAACAACTATTCGATGGCAAATCATTAAAAGGCTGGGAAGTTTTAAACGGAACAGCCGAGTATAAAGTTGAAGATGGCGAGATAATCGGCACCAGTAAAGCAGGTACTCCAAACACATTTTTAGCTACTGAAAAAAACTACGGCGATTTTATTTTGGAATACGAAATGAAAATGGAAGCCGGCCTGAATTCAGGAGTGCAAATCCGCAGCAACAGTCTGAAAGATTACAGAGATGGCCGCGTTCACGGCTACCAGGTAGAGTGCGACGATTCAGAAAGACGCTGGTCGGGAGGAATTTACGATGAGGCACGCCGCGGCTGGCTTTACCCGCTGGAATACAACCAGCCGGCAAAAAAAGCCTACAAAAACGGCGAATGGAATAAATACCGTGTTGAAGCCATTGGTAATACCATTCGCACCTGGATTAATGATCAGCCGGTTGCCAACCTGGTTGATGATTTAACTGCCGAAGGTTTTATCGCACTTCAGGTACATTCAATCGGAAACAGTACAGAAAAGGAAGGCAAAACCATTCGCTGGAAAAATATCCAAATTAAAACCGAAAACCTGGAAAGCGCCCGTATGCCAATGCCGGAAGGAGTTCGGGAAGTGAGTTATTTAACCAATACGCTTACCGAAAAAGAAAAGAGCAATGGCTGGAAATTGCTATGGGATGGCAAAACCACAAAAGGCTGGCGCGGAGTAAAACTGGATAACTTTCCGCAACGAGGCTGGCACATTGAAGACGGCACTTTGGTGGTTGAAAAAGCCGATGGTGCAGAATCAGGAAATGGCGGCGATATCGTTACCGAAAAAATGTATAAGAACTTTATTCTGGAAGTTGATTTTAACCTGACTGAAGGTGCCAACAGCGGAATAAAATATTTTGTACAGGGGAACTTGAATAAAGGAGAAGGTTCTGCTATCGGATGCGAATTTCAGATCCTGGATGATAAAAAACATCCTGATGCAAAAAAAGGCGTATTGGGCAACCGCACACTGGCATCGCTTTACGACCTGATTCCGGCTAACGGAACGTTTTATGATCCGAATCTCCGGCAGAAACGATTTAACGGCATAAACAGCTGGAACCGTGCCCGGGTTGAAGTAAAAGGCAATCATGTAACGCATTATCTGAATGGAATAAAAGTAGTTGAATACGAACGCAATACCCAGCAGTGGCAGGCGCTGGTAAACTACAGCAAATACCAGCAATGGGAAAATTTCGGAAATTTTGAAGAAGGCCATATTCTTCTGCAGGACCATGGCGACAAGGTGCAGTTCAGAAATATAAAAATTAAAGAACTGGATTAATTAAAACTATAGCACAAATTTTTAATCTTAAATCGACTAAAAATGCAAACAAACAGAAGAAAATTTATACGCAATTCGATGCTCGGAATCGGGGCAGTTACTATTGTTCCAAGCCATGTAGTATTTGGCAAACCGGGCCGTGTAATGCCCAACGATAAAGTGAACCTGGCTTTTTGTGGAATCGGAAACCGGGGAGGACAAATTCTAAGATCGTTTATGAATACCGGAATGGTAAATAACGTTGCCATGTGCGATACCGATATGGGAGCCAAACATACGCTGGCCTCTATCGAAGCCAATCCAAAAGCAACACAATTTCAGGATTTCCGTGTAATGTTCGATAAGGCAGCGAAGTCGTTTGATGCGGTGGTGGTTGGAACACCCGATTTTTCGCATTTCCCGATTACCATTCTGGCCATGTCGATGGGTAAAGGTGTCTATACCGAGAAACCACTTACTCGTACTTTCCAGGAATCGGAATTACTGATGAAGGCAGCCAAAAAGTACGGAGTAGTAACGCAGATGGGAAACCAGGGGCATTCTGAAGGCAACTATTTTCAGTTTAAAACCTGGGTGGAAGCCGGCATTATAAAAGACGTAACCAAAGTAGTGGCACACATGAACAGTGCCCGCAGATGGCATGGCTGGGACACCGGCATGACTTCATTCCCGAAAGCCGAGCCAATTCCTGAAACGCTGGATTGGGACACCTGGCTGGGCACGGCACAGCACCACGATTACAACAAAGATTTTATAAACGGACAATGGCGTTGCTGGTACGATTTCGGAATGGGAGCATTGGGCGACTGGGGTGCTCATATCATCGATACCGTTCACGAATTTTTGGACCTGGGCTTGCCTTACGAGGTTGATCCGGTAAAAATAGAAGGTCACAATCCGCTGTTTTACCCGCAGTCTACCACGCTCGATTTTAAATTCCCGAAACGGAAAGGCATGCCGGCGCTTACCATCAGTTGGTACGACGGTGTAAACAATCAACCCGAACTGCCCGAGAATTACGGAAAATCGGAACTGGCAGAAGGAATTCCAGCAGCAAGTACAGGTCAGATCGAAACACGAAAACTGAATCCGGGAAAAATCATTTACAGCAAAGATTTGGTTTTTAAAGGAGGCTCGCACGGAAGTACTTTATCGATACTGCCATCGAAAAAGGCAGAAAAAGTGATGCAAAACCTACCGGAAGTTCCCAAAAGTCCATCCAGTCACTTCGAGAACTTTGTACTGGCTTGTAAGGGAGAAGAGAAAACACGCTCGCCGTTTGAGGTTTCCGGTCCGTTGAGCCAGGTATTTGTTTTGGGAACACTGGCGCAACGCCTGAATACCACACTGAAATTTGATCGCGAGAGCAAGCAGATCACAAACAGTTCGCTGGCAAACGATTTACTACAGGGACCACCGCCGCGTAAAGGCTGGGAAGAATTCTATCGTTTGTAGTCAATTACATTTATCAGAATAGTAAGAAGTAGCATAAAACGGAGAGGCGTGCATGTACGCCTCTCCGTTGAAATAAAGAAAAATGCAGTTGAGAATTTATATAACATTGTTCTTGCTGGTGATGGTTTTTTGTGCCTGCGCTAAAAGTGAAAATTTGCCAGGCAAGATTGATGGCGGCAAAACACCGGACCAAATAAAGAACCAATTTTCACTGGTGTTGGGCGACCCGTTTATTTTTTATCACGAAGGCCGGTATTATGCCTACGGAACACAATCTCCGAATGGTATTGTGGTATATGTTTCGGATGATCAAGAAGCATGGAAAGTGCCGGCTGAAGCAAATAACGGCCTGGCATTGCACAAAGATGACGTGTATGCCGACAGGTGGTTTTGGGCACCGGAAGTCTATTTTGTAAACAACAAATTTTACATGTATTACTCGGCCGATGAGCACATTTGTGTGGCTACTGCCGATAGTCCGCTTGGCCCTTTTAAACAGGAAATAAAAAAGCCCATGATAGTAAATGAAAAGTGCATTGATAATTCACTTTTTATCGACGACGACGGTAAAGCCTATCTTTCTTTCGTTCGGTTTACTGATGGAAACGCCATCTGGATTGCCGAACTGGAAGAAGATTTAACTACGCTGAAAATGGAAACCTTAAAGCCGTGTTTGAATGTGTCGCAGGACTGGGAAAAGGAAATGGGACGCGTTAACGAAGGTTCGTTTATTGTAAAACACAATGGCATTTATTACATGAGTTATTCGGCTAACCACTACGAAAGCCCGATGTACGGAGTAGGTTATGCCACGGCTACAAATATTATGGGACCATGGGAGAAATCAGCAATGAATCCAATTCTGCAAAAGCCCAAAGGCTTGACAGGAGTGGGGCACAGTGCTATGTTTCGGGACAAAAATGGAGATTTACGAATTGTTTTTCACTCGCATAACAGCAACACTAAAATTCATCCGAGACTAATGCACATTAGCCGGGTAAATTTCGAAAATGTTGATGGGGAGGAAGTAATGCAAATTGGCGACGACATTCTTACGCCGGTTTTAAAGGAGGAATAAAATAGATATGAGATTTTACTTGACATTATTTTTAGTGGCGGCTTTTTGTGCCTGCGCTAAAAGCGAAAACTTACCGAAAGACTCGGTAGAAACAACTTTTACTAATCCTGTCTGGAACGGCGCCGATCCGTGGATGGTAAAACAGGGCGACGATTATATTTACTGTTTTTCAAGAAACAACGGAATTGCTGTTTCCAGTTCAAAATTAATGACCAAAAGAGAACCGGCAAAAACCATTTGGAAAGCACCATCAACAGGATGGAACAGCAACTGCGTATGGGCTCCGGAAATCCATTTTATTGATGGGCACTGGTATGTTTATTATGCTGCCGGCGTTTCGGGGCCACCTTTTATTCATCAGCGAACAGGGGTTTTGCGCTCGATAAACGATGATGTTTATAGTGAATACGAAGATATGGGGATGTTGAATACTGGCGACAATCCTGAAGATAGCTCAAAAAACGTTTGGGCTATTGATATGACCGTGCTGGAGCATAACGATAAATTGTACGCAATTTGGTCGGGATGGCTGGAACAAAGGGACACCGATGCCACACCGCAGCACCTTTTTATACAGGAAATGGAAAATCCATACACCTTAAAAGGAAAGCGTGTTTTGCTGTCATCGCCCGAAGAAAGCTGGGAAACCGGTGGTCCGTTAAATTTGAACGAAGGGCCCCAGGTTTTAAAACATGATGACCAGGTTTTTATCATTTATTCCTGTCGCGAATCGTGGCTGAAAGAATACCGTCAGGGAATGTTACAGCTAAAAGATTCAGGCGCCGATCCGCTCGATCCTGAAAGCTGGATTAAAACAGGTCCGGTATTCGAAGGAAATGATTCTGTTCACGGAGTGGGGCATGTTTCTTTTGTAAAGTCGCCGGACGGCACCGAAGACTGGATTATTTATCACACGAAAAAAACAACAGAACCCGGATGGGATCGCGATGTGCGAATGCAGCCTTTTACATGGAACGCCGACGGAACACCTGAATTTGGCGAAGCTGTGAAGGCAGGAAAACCATTAAAGCGTCCCTCGGGAGAAGTAGAAATAGAACAAAATTAGATAAACAAATAAAATGAAATCAAGAAACCTATTTATTGCACTTGTTTTGGCAACTCTTGCTGTTGCCTGTAATCAAAAACCTGCAGAGCAATTAATCTGCGGAAGTCTTAAAGAAGCAGATTTTAAAGCTACAATCGCTGGTAAAGAAACCGGTTTGTACGAGTTGAAAAACGGAGAGCTCACCATGGCTGTAACCAATTATGGTGGTCGTATCGTTAGTTTACTGGTACCCGGTAAAAACGGAGAAATGGCTGATGTGGTTCTCGGATTTCCGTCAATAGATGCTTACCTGAATGCCAAAGAAGTATTTCACGGAGCATTAATCGGTCGTGTTGGAAACCGGATTGCAAAAGGTAAATTCACGTTGAATGATGTGGAATATACCTTGCCAATTAACAACGATCCTAATCATTTACACGGTGGTCCTGAAGGGTTTCACAATGTAGTTTGGGATGTAAAAGCAGTGAACGACACTTCCATTGTTCTCAGCTATTTGTCGAAAGATGGCGAAATGGGCTACCCCGGGAATGTGACCGTGGAAGTAACTTATACGCTTACTCCTGAGAATGAAGTTAAAATGGCCTACAAAGCCACAACCGATAAGAGTACGCCGGTGAATTTAACCAATCATGCCTTTTTTAACCTGAAGGGTGAAGCCAACGGAACGATCAATGATCACCTGTTGACGATCAATGCTGATAAGTTTACTGCTGTTGACTCCACATTAATTCCGTTTGGTGAAAATGTGCCTGTTGAAGGAACGCCATTCGATTTCAGAGAAGCAAAAGCTATTGGTGCTGATTTGGCATTGCAAAGCGAAAACGAACAGTTGCAAAACGGTTTGGGCTACGACCATAATTTTGCACTGAATAAAACTGCAGATGGAGAAATGTCGTGGGCAGCAACCGTTGTTGAGCCGGCAAGCGGAAGAAAGATGGAGATATTTACGAAAGAGCCTGGCATTCAATTTTACGGCGGAAACTTTATGGATGGAGCAGATACTGGAAAATATGGCAAGACCTTTGATTTTCGTGAGTCGTTCGCTTTAGAAACACAACATTTCCCTGATTCACCAAATCAGCCTGCTTTCCCGTCAATTATTTTAAATCCGGGAGAGACTTATTCTACGGCCAGTATTTACCGCTTTAGTGTAGCGGATACTCAATAAGAATTTAGAAAATTAATCGATTCAAAAAGGGAATACTTTTACCTGTCCAAAACCAAAAATCCATCAGGGAAGAATCCGGTTTCGGGCAGGTAATTATTGCCAATGGCCTGAATTTGATTATTTTCGTAATGTATACTAAAACCAACGACCTTTCAGTTGAAATAGCCCGAAGAAAGAAGATCGTAAACAACGAAACCGGGTTCATTCAATGGAAGTTTGATTGGTGGAAATTTTTAACTTAAAACCACATACCTATCATGAAACAGAATCGTTTTCACAACTTTTCTCTTATTTTGTTATTCCTGCTAACGACATTTTTTATTGCTTGTCAGTCGGAGAAAAAGCAACTAAAAATCGAGAATCCTTTACCCGTTGAATTTGGTGACCCATATATTCTTAAAGCGTCGGATGGAATGTACTACATGATTGGAACCGGCGGAGTAACCGACGGTTTTAAAATGTATTCTTCATCAGACTTGAAAAACTGGAAAGATGAAGGCCGTATATACCAGGGAAATACTTCCGACTCGTGGAATATTGCCAATTTCTGGGCTCCGGAATTGTACGAAAAAGACGGCAAATTTTACCTGCTGTTTAGTGCCGACTGGCGCGAAAATCCTACCAACGAATTAGAAAATTTCCGTATTGGTGTGGCAGTTGCCGATAGTCCAACCGGACCATATACCGACTTGTTCGATCGTCCGATTTTTGATCCGGGCTACCCGGTAATCGATGGAAATCTTTGGTTCGAAAACGATAAAGTATACCTGTATTATTCGCGTTGTTGCTATAAAAACCCTGTTGAAAGCGAAGTGGCCGACTGGGCACGCGAAAAAGGTATGTTCGACGAAATTGAAGAAAGCTGGGTTTACGGCGTTGAGCTTCAACCTGATTTTTCGGGAATTATCGGTGAACCAAAACTGTTGTTGCGTCCGCCCTTAAAAATGGACGATCAACAGGCAGAATGGGAAAGCCGTTCGGTAACTTCGGGCGAGGTAAACCGCCGCTGGACCGAAGGATCGTACCTGTTTAAAAATGAAGATACCTACTACATTATGTATTCGGCCAACTATTTTGGCGGAAAGAATTACGCAGTGGGTTATGCTACTTCCGATTCGCCACTGGGGCCTTTCCAAAAAGCCGATAACAACCCGGTTTTGCAAAAAAATGTTGAGCAGGGTGGAATTGTAACCGGAACCGGACACAACTCGGTAACGGTAGCGCCTGATGGAGAAACGATGATTTGTGTTTACCACGGAAGAACATCGGAAACAGGTGATGAACGCGTTGTATTTATCGATCCGATGGAAATTACCGCCGATGGAAAATTAGTTGTTCACGGGCCAACCACAAAATAAACTAACTCCAGGATGAGGATAAAATATTTGGTTACACTGGCGGCTGCATTTTTAATGCTGGCATCGTGTACATCGGTACAAAAAGAAAACGAGCCGGTATATTATAAAAACCCTGTGATTAAGGGAGATTTGCCCGATCCGTCGGTTATTAGGGTAGGAGACAAGTATTATGCCGTTGGCACCACCAACGATTTTGCTCCGGTATATCCCTTGTTCGAATCAACCGATCTAATTAACTGGACAAGTATAGGAGCCGTTTTTAATGAGCCTCCTGCATGGGCGTTGGAAGATTTCTGGGCACCGGAACTTTATTATAACAACGGCACATTTTTCGTGTATTACACCACCAAAAGAAAGGATACCGGAATTGCCTGTATCGGAGTGGCAACTACAAAAGATATTCACAAAGGATTTACCGATCAGGGGATTATAATTGAATGGGGCGACGAAGCCATCGATGCTTTTATTTTTAAAGATGACGATGGAAAGTTATACATTACCTGGAAAGCTTACGGACTAACACCTGACCGCGAGATTCAGATTTTAGCGTCGGAATTAAGTGATGACGGTTTGAGTTTAGTCGGTGAACATTTTTCCCTCACCGATCAGTCAAAAGGTTGGCAAGGCCCCGGACACGAAGGCCAATGTTTAATCAAACGAAACGGGTATTATTACCTGTTTAATTCGGCCGGAGGTTGTTGCGATAACCGTTGCGATTATCATGTACTGGTGGCTCGTTCCAAAAATTTGAGAGAAGGCTGGGAGCAATTTCCGGAGCCTATTTTGCATGGCGGAGAAACCTGGCGTTGTACCGGTCACGGAACTTTGGTCGAAACACCCGCCGGAAGGTATTTCTACATGTATCATTCGTATAATGCCACCGATTTTGAATTTATTGGAAGGCAGGTAATGCTGGATGAAATGTTATGGAATGAGGAAACCGGCTGGCCCTATTTTAAAGGTGGTACACCATCAGAAAAGGCTCCGGTTCCGTTTGAAAACACCATTCAAAAAGTTGATTCTGTTTATACGGATGATTTTTCAACCGATAAAAATTTAGCAGGCTTTGAGTGGGATGTAAAAGGGGTGAAATTCGATTCGAAAATTGAGGCCGGCGAGTTGGTAATTAGCACTCAGGAAAGCGGAGCTGCATTTTTGGGATTACGTCCTGAAACCGGAAATTACAGTTTAATGTCAGAAGTTATTCCTGCAGAAGAGCTCAGCGGAATAGGCATCTACGGCAACCAGGGCCATGTATTGAGTCTGGCCGTGGATAAATCAAAATTGGTACTTTATCAAATAAACAAGGGCGAAGAACAGATTCTTGCCGAGGAGAAATTGAATAATCCTGCATCAGTGTTCCTAAAGTACGAAGCTGTTTCAGGGCGATACTTTCAGTTCTTCTGGTCGGAAAATGGCGAAGACTGGCTTCCTGTTGTGGTAAACAATGAACAGCAGGTTGACGGAACATTTCTGGCACAATGGGGATTTGCTCCGCGAGTTGGATTCGTTACCCGTGGAAACGAGAAAAGCGCTTTCCGTTTTTCAACATTAGAAATTAAATACAACTATTAACAATTGATATGATGACAATCCGTAAAATTTCAAGTTTATTACTCATTTCCTGTTTTTTAGTATTGTTTCTGAGCAGTACAGCTCAAAAAAGAACAGGCAACAATCATAACCCGGTTTTTGAAGGTTGGTATGCCGATCCTGAAGGAATTGTATTCGGCGATGAATACTGGATTTACCCAACTTATTCGGCACCATACAACGAACAGGTTTTTATGGATGCTTTTTCATCAAAAGACCTGGTGACCTGGGAAAAGCATGAGCGAATTATAGATACTACAGAAGTAAAGTGGGCGTGGCGTGCCATGTGGGCACCGGCCATTATTGAAAAAGACGGAAAATATTTCCTGTTTTTTGCAGCCAACGATATTCAGAGCGATGAGGAAGAAGGTGGAATTGGAATTGGTGTTGCCGATACTCCGGGAGGACCATTTAAAGATTACCTCGGTAAACCGCTGATCGATAAATTTTACAACGGCGCACAACCCATCGACCAGTTTGTTTTTCACGATAACGATGGCCAGTATTATATGTTTTATGGTGGCTGGCGTCATTGTAACATTGCTAAGCTAAAAGACGATTTCACTGGCTTTGTTCCTTTTGAAGATGGTGAAACTTTTAAAGAAGTTACGCCCGAAGGGTATGTGGAAGGCCCGTTTATGTTTATCCGCAACGGCAAGTATTATTTTATGTGGAGCGAAGGTGGCTGGACCGGCCCCGATTACAGTGTGGCCTATGCTATTGCCGACTCGCCATTCGGACCATTTGAGCGTGTTGGAAAGATTCTGAAACAGGATCCGGAAGTAGCAACAGGCGCCGGACATCATTCGGTAATCCATGTTCCCGGAACCGATGAATATTACATCGTTTATCATCGCAGACCGCTGGGTGAAACCGACGGCAACCATCGCGAAACCTGTATCGACCGCATGTATTTTGATGACGAGGGATTTATCAAACCGGTGAAAATTACTTTCGAAGGAGTGAAGGCACGGCCTATAAAATAAAACCTAAAACAGTCAGAACTTAAACCAATGAAAAAATTACCACTACTTTGCCTTGGCCTGATTCTGATCGCTTTTTCATCTTTCGGAAAAGAGAAACGAAACAGCCATTATATTACCAACCAGGTACCTTTGGTTAATCAACCCTATACGGCACTTCCGTTGGGAGCAGTGAAAGCTGAAGGATTTTTGCATGAAATGTTAAAGATCCAGCGAGATGGGTTGACCGGCCATCTGGATAGTATTTACGAAGTGGTGTGTGGCGATAATAACGGCTGGTTGGGAGGAACCGGCGATGGTTGGGAGCGCGGACCATACTGGCTTGACGGACTCGTCCCACTGGCTTATCTTTTAGATGATGACGAATTAAAAGCGAAAGCCCAGAAATGGATTGAATGGAGTATTAATAACCAGCAGGAAGATGGCTATTTCGGGCCAAAACCATTGCCCGAAGGGTATACGCCCATTCCCGGTACGCAGCAAACCATGCGTAACGACTGGTGGCCTAAAATGGTAATGCTGAAAGTATTACAGCAGTACTACACGGCAACCGGCGACGAGCGCGTAATCACTTTAATGACCAACTACTTTAGGTACCAGCTAAAAATGCTTCCTGAAAACGAGTTGGGCTATGTAACTTACTGGGCTAATCGCAGGGGAGGCGACAACCTTGCTGTGGTTTACTGGCTTTACAATATTACCGGCGACAAATTTTTGCTCGAACTGGCAGAGATCATTCATGAACAAACTTTTGACTGGACAAATGTGTATGCCGGAGATATGATTCGGAAGCTGAACCCATTACCCGATTTACACTGTGTAAATGTAGCGCAGGGATTAAAAGAGCCAATCGTTTATTATCAGCAGCATCCCGAGGAAAAATACCTGGAATCGGTAAAGAAGGGACTGGCATCACTGAAAGATGTACATGGTTTTGTAAACGGTATGTATGGTGGAGATGAACGTTTGCACGGAAACGATCCAACACAAGGTTCAGAGCTGTGTTCGGCTGTTGAAATGATGTTTTGTTTCGAAAATATTATCCCAATAACCGGCGATGTTTATTATGCCGACTACCTGGAAAAAATAGCTTACAACGTGCTGCCAACCCAAAGTACCGATGATTATATGCGGAAACAATATTTTCAGCAGGCTAACCAGATAAAGGTATCGGATGATGAAAGAAATTTCTTTGACGACCGAAATGGAAGAAACGTATTCGGCACTACCACCGGATATCCGTGTTGTTTGACAAATATGCACCAGGGATGGCCAAAGTTTGTACAAAGCACGTGGTTTGCAACGGCAGATAATGGTTTGGCGGCATTGGTTTATGGCCCTACTACTGTTACCGCAAAAGTTGCAAATGGCGAATTGGTGACAATAAAAGAAGAAACCGGCTATCCGTTTAAAGAGCAAATTCAATTTACTATTGATTGTGAAAGTGCTGTGAACTTTCCGTTTCATCTGCGAATTCCTGAGTGGTGCAAAACATTCACTTTGAAGGTAAATAATTCTATTCAGCAAGTAGAACCGCAAAATGGAATTGTAATTCTTGATCGCGAGTGGAGCTCAGGCGACAAAGTTGAATTGAATTTAGGAATGGATTTCAGATATAGTTACTGGCACGAAATGTCCTTGGGAATTGAGCGTGGTCCTCTTGTTTACGCGCTGAAAATTGATGAGGAATGGCGTGAAGTAACAAACGATAAATACGATGATACTTTCTGGGAAGTGTTGCCAAAATCGCCCTGGAATTATGCTTTACTAAAAAGCGAAATAGATGAAAACAAGCTCGAGGCTGAAGTTAACAACGAAATTGCTGACAATCCCTGGAATCTGGAAAATGCGCCGATTATTGTAAAAACAAAAGGCAAGCGTATGCCTATCTGGACAGAGGATCGTAATATGGCTGGCAAAACACCTTCTCCATCATGGCCGCACCGGATTGTTGAGGAAAACGAGGAGGAAATCATATTGATTCCTTATGGTTGCACAACTTTAAGGATTTCGGAATTCCCGGTTACTAATTAAAGCGAAATACTTTTCTTAAGACTGATAGTTTAGCTGAAAATATTGCCTGGGTGAATTCATACTGAAGCATACGGCAAATAATAGTAAAAAAGGATTTTACCAAGTACTGTAGAATTAATAATAAAACTACTACTATGAAATACAAAATTCCGTTTACAGTAATTATTCTCTTGAATACTTTGGCTGTAATAGCACAGCCTGAAATGTATTATGGAGACACTTCACGTTCGGGAAAACCCTTTTCGAAAGATCCACATGTTATCCGTTTTGACGGAAGATATTTAATGTACACAAGTGCTCCACCTTCAGATGGCGGAGATGATGGAATGCAGGGCTGGGAAATTGGAATAGCTGAAAGCACTGACCTCGTTAACTGGGAAAAAATTGGCAGTGTACCACCTTCTGGCGACGTGGAATCAAAAGGTATATGTGCTCCGTGTGCATTGGTAGTAAACGATACGGTACATCTTTTTTATCAGACTTATGGCAACTGGAGAAATGATGCAATTTGTCATGCCTGGTCTGTTGATGGTATTCATTTTGTCCGTAATACGACAAATCCGATTTTCCATCCAAAGGGAGAATGGACCAGTGGCCGTGCCATCGATGCAGAAGTTTATTCATTCAATAATCAGTATTATCTCTATTTCGCCACGCGCGATCCCGATATGCGAGTTCAGATTATGGGTGTAGCAGTTTCTCCGCTTAGCGGTGGATTTAAACGTGAAAGCTGGACACAAAAGTGTGACAAACCAATACTGGCTCCCGAATTTCCGTGGGAAGGATTGTGTACCGAAGGTGCATCTGTAATTCAGAAAGGCGATTGGCTTTATATGTTTTATGCCGGAGCTTACAACAACAAACCTCAGCAAGTTGGAGTTGCAAAAAGCAGTGACGGATTGAAGTGGGAAAAATTATCGAATAAACCTTTCCAGACCAATGGCGATCCCGGAACATGGAACTCCAGTGAATCGGGGCATCCTCATATTTTTGAAGACCAGGATGGCAGAACGTATTTGTTTTTTCAGGGAAATAATGATCAGGGAGAAACCTGGTATATATCAAAAACAGAGGTCGGCTGGAATGAAAGCGGACCCTATTTAAAATGAATTTTTTAAACCAACTAATATTTTAAAATGAAACAAAGTTTTATTGTTCTGATTTTTGCGCTGAGCGCATTAACGAGTGTTGCCCAATGGAAGCCGGCAGGCGACAAAATTAAAACCCCATGGGCCGAAAAAATCGATGTAAATAATGTGTTGCCTGAATATCCGCGCCCCATTATGGAACGTGCCGACTGGCAAAACCTGAATGGTTTGTGGAATTATGCCATTACCGATGCAGGTCAGGCACAGCCGGCTGAATTCGATGGTGAAATTCTGGTTCCTTTTGCAGTTGAATCAAGTTTGTCGGGTGTCCAGAAAACCGTTGGCGAAACAAAAGAATTGTGGTACCAGCGTACATTTACAGTTCCTTCGGCCTGGAAAGGGAAGAAAGTACTGCTGCATTTTGGTGCTGTGGACTGGAAGGCAGAGGTGTGGATTAACGACATAAAAATTGGTTCGCACAAAGGTGGTTACGATGCCTTTTCGTTTGATGTAACTCCATTCATAACCAAGTCTGGCGAGCAGAACCTGGTGGTAAAAGTTTGGGATCCTTCGGATAAAGGATTTCAGCCGCGCGGAAAACAGATTGGCAATCCTCACGGAATTTGGTACACTCCGGTTACCGGAATCTGGCAAACCGTTTGGCTCGAGCCTGTAAACGAAAAACACATTACCGATGTTGTTGCCATTCCAAATATCGACAACGCAAGTTTAAAAGTTGATGCCTCAGTTTGTGGTACAACTTTTGGCGATGTTTACGAAGTAATTCTGAAAGACGGAAATAGTGTTGTATCAAGTGGAAAAGCAGTTGCCGGACAATCGGTTGAGCTGGCCGTTCCTAATGCAAAATTATGGAGCCCCGAATCACCGTTTCTTTACGATCTGGAAGTAAAACTTATTAGCAATGGAAAAACTGTTGATGCGGTTGACAGCTACACAGCCATGCGCAAAGTTTCAAGTAAACGCGATGAAAACGGAATTGTACGCCTGCAACTGAATAACAAAGATTATTTCCAGTTTGGCCCATTGGATCAGGGCTGGTGGCCCGATGGTTTGTACACTGCTCCAACTGATGAGGCATTGAAATACGATATTCAAAAAACCAAGGATTTTGGTTTTAACATGATCCGTAAACACGTAAAAGTAGAACCGGCACGCTGGTATACGCATTGCGATGAAATGGGGATTTTAGTATGGCAGGATATGCCAAACGGCGACCGCTCGCCGCAGTGGCAAAACCGAAAGTATTTTGATGGTACCGAGTTAAAACGTTCTCCTGAATCGGAAGCCAATTACCGCACAGAATGGCAGGAAATAATGGACGAACACATGTCTAATCCATCTATTGTTTGCTGGGTGCCGTTTAACGAAGCCTGGGGACAATTTAAAACCGAAGAGATTGTTGAGTGGACCAAAAACCATGATCAAAGTCGTTTGGTAAATCCGGCAAGTGGCGGAAACCATTACCGTGTTGGCGATATGTTAGACCTGCACAATTATCCGGGACCCGATATGTATTTGTATGATGGAAGCCGTGCTACCGTTTTAGGCGAGTATGGTGGAATTGGTCTGGCTCTTGAAGATCATTTATGGGCCACTGACCGCAACTGGGGTTACGTTCAGTTTAAAAACTCAAAAGAAGTAACCGATAAATACATTGAGTATGCTGAAGAGTTGTACAAAATGGCAAAGACTGGTTTTTCTGCTGCAGTATACACACAAACCACTGATGTAGAAGGCGAAGTAAACGGGTTAATGACTTACGACCGAAAAGTGATTAAACTGGATGAGAATCGGGTTCGTGAAATTAACCAGAAAGTATGTAAGGTTTTAGACGAAAAATAGATTTGGGACAAATTCAGTTTGCGAATAGTCTTTTATTTGTTATGGAGTTTAACGTTTAACGTTAAACTCCTTTTTTTTTGATAGACTAGCAATCTGATAATAGAAATGTTTATTCAAAAACCGGTACTGAATTTTGTGTAGAAGGAGATTGTCCTGTTACCTCCGGCCATCCGTTAACCCAATGTACCTGGTCCATCAACACTACACGACCTTTATCCGGGGTACTTCTTATGTACGAGTGGTAAAGTATCCAGTCGTTTCCGGCATCGTCTGAGATGATTTCCGAATTGTGGCCCGTTCCAACAAACTTGCTGTTGCCCTGAATAAGAACTTCGTATTCATTATCCAACATTGTTTTTCCTGCTTTATTTACATAGGGGCCAAATAAATTCTCCGAACGCCCCACAACGGTTCTGTAGCTGCTGTTGGCACCTTCGCAGCATGAACCAACAGAGGCAAACATGTAGTAATAATTTCCTTTTTTATGAATGTAGCATGCTTCAAAGGCAGTGCCTGCAACCTTTCTGGTTGTTGCAGGTTTCATACTCAGTCCGTCATCGTTAAGTTCTAAGGCATAAATTCCAAAAAAACTTCCCCAGAATAAATATTTTTTACCGGCATCTTCAATGTAAAAAGGATCGATAGAATTATGTACTCCGATCTCATTGCTTCGGAATAACTTCCCGTTATCAGTAAACGGCCCTTCCGGTTTTGTTGCCGTTGCAACACCTATACCACAGGTATTTCCGCCTCCCCAAACCGACATTGAATAATACAAAACATACTTTCCGTTGATATAATTAATGTCAGGTGCCCAAATTCCACCATTAGGTTCCCAGGTTGGGCGGGTTTCATTGGTGAAGGCAGTTCCTAAAACTTTCCAGTTGAGCAAATCTTCAGAACGAAGAATAGGTGTATTGCGAATGTCTTCGGTAGCGTACAAATAAAAATAACCATCTGCGGCCTTTATAATTGTGGGATCGGGTAAACTTGAGGGAATAACCGGATTATTGTAGGTTGTGTTTTTATTCTCATCTGTGGGTTCATCATCAATATTCAAATCGTTTCCGTTTGAACACGCTGTGAGAAAAAGGAATATCAGGGGGATTGCAAAAAGATAGTATCTCATAATTTTAAAATTTAGTTGATTCGCAGAAACCTTTTATTTCAGCTTAATTAAAAGCAGAAGAAAGAGCACCTGGAATGTTTATAAAGTCTATATGTATAAGCGGTTTATTTTATGAATTTTCTTACGATTCTGCTATTTGTTTTAGTAACAAAAGAGATAAGGTACAGGCCATTTGGTAAGTTGGCTACATCAATTGTCAATTGATCATCATATTTTGTGTTGTTGCTGTAAATCGTCTGACCTTTTACATCAATAATTGTAGTTCTAATGACCTGTTGATTGTTTGGTTTGATTTTAATGAAAGAAGTTGCTGGATTCGGAAACACCAGAATATCATCTTCAGCCTGTTCGATTAATTCAGGAATGGATGTTACCGTGTTTTTAGCATGTAAAAACAGTTGAGAGCTTGGAACTACTTCTCTTTGCTGCTGAGAACTTTCCCATTCGAGAACAACATTTGCTCCTCCAATATCATCAAAAAACTCTACCTTAATATCGTAGCGTTCACCGGCGTTAAGAGTTATCTTGCCAGAGTAGGTAACATCGTAGTCATTTAGCCACTTGTCAATAATTAACTCATTGTTTATCCAAACCCTGCGACCATTATCTGATGTGATGTAAAAAGTATATTCGCCCGAATACAGCGGTTCTATTTTTCCGGTCCATCGCACTGAAAAATAATCGGCAGGTACCTCTGCTGCAGGATATAGCTCTTCCCAATTAAAGTTCACATTCGGATCAATTCGTTCGAGCAGCTGTGTTTCAAAGTTCATTCCGTCAAAGTATTGACCAATCAATCCGTTTGTGTCAGAAGTAGGTGATTCAGCTTCAATAAATTTGAAATTATTAATGTTGCAAATGTATCCCGTTCCTTTATATACCAGGTAAATGTTTTGCAGGCCTTTCACATTCTCAACAGGACAAGTAATTGTTGTATAAGTTGACCAATTACCGGTATTGTCAGTTGTGGCAGTCCCTATCAACTCTCCGTTTGGCGCGCCTAACCTTATTTCAATATGATTTCCTGAAACAAGGCTTGAAATTCTGAACTCAGCAGCTACTGCTCCGGTGGTTCCGAAATCAACATTGTAATAAGCTGTATGATACTCGTTCTGAATTCCTCCTAAGTTAGACGTCTCATCATCAGGTGTAGGTTGAACAACCATAACACCTTTGAGGTAATCAAAATCCTCCGACTCAATTTTTGAATAAGCATCTTTAACCGTTGTCGTTTTATAAGGACAATTTATCATTAATGATACAGCTGTAGAAGCATTAAAACCCCGATATTCCACCGTTTCTTCGGCTCTTTTACTCCATATTGTAGAGATAATATTTTCAGAGTTCCTGTTGTTATAAGCCACCTTCGCATTTAATTGTAGCCACGGAATGAAATTTGGACGATTACAGTCAACCACATATTTACGGGCATAACGCATTAAAATTCCTTTAAAACCGTCTAAGTCAGGGCCTTCTTCGTACCACATTACGCTTGAACGAAACATGTTTTCTTCTGTATATCGGGCTATCCGATCGGCAATTTTTAGGTAAGTTGGGTCTTTTGTGTAATTGTAAAGCATGACCGACGCTCCAAGGTAAGTTCCCTGATTGTAAGTAGAGCTCCAGTAATTTGTAGCACCGTCGCCATTGGAATTATAGCTGTCGTACACTTCCCCTGTTTCGGTTACAAGCAGGTTGTTTTTCGACCAATCATATAATTTAATCGCCTTTGTATAATAATCATTGTTGTTTGTTGCTTGCGCTAAATAGCAGCATGCAACCATTGACGGACCATTTATACACGAATTGGTTCCGGGTACGCCCATTTTCCATGTCAGCCAGCTACCGTTGGCATGAATGGCACGTTCATACATTTTATCGAACTGGTCTTTTGCTTTGTTTATGTAGGTTTGGTTATTTAAAATTATTCCTGCCCGCACACAGGCTAAAACCATCCAGGTAATGTCGTCGTTAAAGTCATTCCACATCCAGTCGTGGCCATATTTAGTAAGAACCTGATTATACATCTCGCTAAACATGGTTGCATATTTTAGGTTTCCGGTCACTTCATAGGCATCAATAACTATTTCCATCATTTCAGCTACTCCCCAATAACCTTCATCGGGAATTATTTCATCGCCTGTTCGTGCGTCGTAATATTTTTCTTTCCACGCAGCAAAAATCTTATCTGCAATTTCAGGTGTTGGCGCTGCCTCTCTGGCGTCTTGTTCCTCAAAAATCCAGCTTTCTCTATCTCCTCCGGCTGATTCGCTTAACTCAACATTTGAGCCATCGATGGTTTCTGTTCCCGCAACAGACAGCGCAAAATCTGAATCCGATTCGCATTTTATCGAAAAAGTGCCATCTGTATTTTCAGCAATCTGCCACAAAACGGTAGCATCATTTGTATTTTTATATTGATCGATGTTTAGCTGGTTCGCCGGGGTAGTTCCGGCTATGTGAAGTAATTTACCACTTGCTACGTTGGTAAGGGTGAATTGATTGTCGCTGACAGAAGTTAACCGCCATCTCTGCGCATCAGAATCCGTATCCGTCCAAATACACACATTGGCGTTATCAGACAGCTCTGAATTAAGTACATCAAGTACTTTGCCCGATGCCTTTGAGGTGATTTTATAAATACTTCCGGAGCTAATTGCGCTGGATGAGCTATTCTCACTATCAATATCCGGGTTGGCAGTTTGGAGAGGATAATTTTGAGTGTTATCTACTGCACCGGTAATTGAAGGTGTGCCGGTAGTGATACCTTTTACTTCGTTAGAAAATATGGACAGCCAAAAAAGAATTGCTATTGAAAATAGTAATTGCTGAGGTTTCATGAAATCTTAGGTTATAGGTTTGTTAGGTATAAATAAATCGAAAGAAGTACTAAAAGTACTTCCTTCGATATTTAACTTATATGAATGTTTCCTGCTTACTTGAAGCAAGAGAATAATAGATTTTACCTATTGCTTTTCGAGTGTAATTGTTTCGTTCAGTGCATCGATTGTTACAATAGCGGGGCCAGCTTGTTCTTCGGTAACCCACCATTTTAAATCATCACCATAACCGGCAGGCGTTGCCTGAATACGATTATCTTCCCATATATTTGCGTTGGCAACTATAGGGCGAAGGAACGGACATCCCCAACCTGCACTTTGATCATTGTACGGCAGTTTGAAATCATTGTTGGCCTGCATATTACACTCAAGAGTGAAAATGCTTGGATTTCTTGGATCCCAGCTAAACTCGGTTGAAGATGGCATATTCCATGCAACACCAATTCCGGTACCTACGGCCCAAACATGGCTAAATCCTTTATATCCAAAAATGATCTCTTTGTCGTTTTTGTTTAAAATAATCGAGTACAAACCAGACTTGGTCACGGTAAATTCCATATCAGAACTACTGTTCGTTGAATTCTGCACTAACTCGGTAGAACTTGCTCCCATACTCCATGAGCCTTTATCCTCAACCAGGGAATTAACGAACTTAAAGGTTCCAATTTGTAAATTCCCTTCCCATTGATATTTATTACCAATATCTCTGCCTTCGATAATTTCAGTTAGCTTAATGCCATCACTGATTTCCGATCCTTTTGGGTTAGCAGAACCAACCAGGTACAGATTTACCGGTTCGATCTCGAAAGTGGTTACCAATACCTTTGTGGTTGAGATTTCAGGTTTTACAAAATAATCTCCTTCTGATGAGGCAATTATTTCGGCTTCAATCTCGGTGCTGCTTCCGTAGTTTACTCCAAGTCCGTACAGCATTGTATTTAAATCGAAATGCGAGATACTGTATTCCGAAACGCCTGCATCTAATTCAATTTTATCGATGGCGTTGGTAAGTCCGGGTAGTCCCAGTTTAAAATAGTAGGTTATCGTACCATTGTTTGCGCGTTCCTGTGCCGGATCCCAGCTGAATGTAATGGCGGGTTCATTCATTAAATCCTGTGATAAGGTAATCTCCTCAACGCTGGGAGTCAGGTGCATGCCGTCTTCAACGGTGTCTATCTCAATTTTTACATCGTACTCTTCATCGCAACTGCTAAAAAGTAGCATGCCCATTGCGAAGATTACGAATAGTATATTTATTTTTTTCATCTGTTTCAAATTTGTTAAAGTAGTTTTCCCAATTATTCAGATTCTGTCCAGTAAGGTGATTGTACCAGGTTTGGATTTTTGTCAATCTCATCCTGGTAAATCGGGAACCAGTAATATTTTTTCTGATATACCCTTTTCTGGTATTGCGTACGCACGAAGAACGCTTTTGGATTTGACGGGTCATCCGATTTATCGGTACCTGAGAAATTCATACCATAGAAATCTCCATCCAGCACATCTTCCGCTTCTTTCCAGCGTCTCAGATCGTCGTAACGAACACCTTCACCGCATAGTTCAACACGGCGTTCGCGGCGGATAAGTTCACGCATTTCGTCCTGGTCAGTCAGATTTACTGCGATATAACCATCTTGTTGAGAAGTTGCATATTGAGGAATACCGGCTCTCTCGCGAATCAGGTTCAGGTAAGTAAGAATTTCCTGGTTTCCCGGGCTTACCTCGTTAAGTATTTCGCAATAGCTAAGGTAGGCTTCAGCAAGGCGGTAAACGATGCCCGGACGATATTGCCATGAACCATTTTTAGAATCGGAGTTGGGATGTTTTCTTTTTAATCCTAAATACCCGTTCTGAGGTGCATCGTGGGTGTAATTGTTGTCTTTTCCGTATTGGTAAAAATCAACATTCCGACGGTCCCAGATGTAATAACGTTCGTTCCAAAGAATGGCATTGTAGAAACGTGGTTCGCGGTTTACATACATGTTGAAAGTTCCTGCTTTTGCCGCCACTTTTTCTTGGCCGTCGTACCAGTTCCAGTTATCGGTATTTCTTACATCATCGTTTGTTGAAAATCCACTTTCAGTATAACCCGATTCCGGGTTGATGATAGGCTTGGTTTTATCTCCGTTCTCATAGCCCAAAATTGGCGAAAGGCCATTATCCATAAAGAAAGCGTCAACTACAGATTGAGTCATACCCAAACCTCCGTTACCTCCTGCTCCGTATGGAGAAATGTGTCTGTCGAATTCCGTTTGGTTTTGCGGACGAGCAAATAGTATTTCTTTATTACCATCGGCATAAGTACGGGCATGCACCCAGGCTGTTGATGCAAATGCATCGATACTGCCATCGTCGTTGTACATTTTGTACAACTCATGGCCTGCCGCTTCAGCTTCCTGAATCAGCAATCGGTGTGCCTCCAGCGCTTTTGTCCATTTGTTTTGATCGTATGAGCTGTTGAAAAGCGGAGTTCCTTCAGTATCTGTAAAGTTGGCATAATCAGGGTTGCCGTTTACCAACGGAGACGCTGCAAAAAGTAGCATGCGGGCACGTGCCGCCAAACACATTACTGAAGTAACGCGGCCATATTTTATTGCCTGTGTATAGCTTGCTGGTAAAATTTTGGATGCTTCCAACATTTCATTGTCGCACCATTCAATTATTTCATCGTATGGAACGGGGCCGGTAAGTAGCTCTTCTGTCGAACCATTGGTAGGTGCAATATAATCGGGCTGAAAAGGGCAAACACCATAACAGTTTACAAACAAACTATAGTAGTAAGCCTGTAAAAAACGACATTCGGCCTGAATGTATTCAACTTCCTGCGCGGTGATTGTAGTTCCTTCAATTGGCACAACATTGGCACGCAAAATATTTGCTGTACGAATGCGTTTCGGTAGATCTCCCCAGTAACCACCAGCCCATGGGGTTGCGGTGTTCCAGTTACCGGTAATTTTTGGAATGGCATCCCATCCCCATTGTTGCCAACGTTCAGAAGGTGTCCAGTCGTCGCCCATTACGCCCCATCCGGTTCGGTTTAAAGAACCCCAGGTTGGGTCGGGTATACCGGAATACACATAAGCCAGCATACTTTCCATTCTGTCTTTGTCGGTGAAAACCATATCCATGGTTAATTCTGTATCTGATTCTTTATCCAGGTAATCCGTGCAGGAAAACATGGTGCCCAGCAGCAGTATCAGGAATATATATTTTAGTTGTATTTTCATCTTTCTATATTTTATAGGTGATTTCATTATCAGAATATTAAGTCGATTCCGAGCATAACTGATTTAATTGGAGGATATTCAGTTCCGTTGGAAGTTGAAAGTTCAGGATCCCACAATTTGAAATCAGAAAATGTTAACAGGTTATTTCCGTTGATGTAAATACGACATGCTTTAAACATATCTTTTTTTACCGATGCAGGAATGTTGTACCCGATTTCAATTTGTTTCAAACGCAGGAAGCTCATATCCTTTTTCCACCAGGTAGAATTTGCGTTGTTGTTGTAATTTGTAGCATACGACAAACGTGGATAGAAAACATCTTGCGATGGATTTTCTTCAGTCCAGCGATCAGTATAGTTGGTGAAGATATTTCCCTGAATACCCTGTCCTGATCCCGGAATAAAGTACTCACTTTCGTCGCCAATAAAGCGGTAGGTGTCTCCAACTCCCTGGAAGAATACACTAAAATCGAAGCCATGTAACGAAATGTTTCCGCCAAATCCGTAAACCATTCGCGGGTCGTTGGTTCCACCAACATAACCTTTGTCTTTTGAATTGATTACGCCGTCTTCGTTCCAGTCAAGAATTTTAATGTCACCGGGACGAACTTCAGCCAGTTCGTTTTGGGGTAGTTCAGGCAGCAGGTTCCCTGAAGCATCAAAGTCTTCTGCTGTATACAACCCGATTGCCTCATAACCGTACAGTTCGTTTATTGAATGGCCGGTAATATCCTGGTGGGTTCCTTGTTGCCCTGCCGGAACATCAAATTCCAGAATTTCGTTTTTGGCATAACTTACGTTGGCAAAAAACGAGATATCGGCCTGGTTTATTTTTTTATTGTAAGTAATTGCAGCTTCACCCCCCTGGTTTTTCACTTTTCCGAAGTTGGCATAAGGAGTGCTTAGCAAACCTGCCTGTGTTGGAATGGTGCGTCGTTGCATAAAAATATTGTCGCGGTATTCATGAAATGCATCCAGTTGAATACGTAATGCAGATTTAATACTGAATTCAATACCAACGTTCTTTTTTGTTACCGTTTCCCAGGTCAGGTTATTTACACCTATATCACCCTCGGTAACTCCTGTTTTGTTGTAGTCGGCAGAGTTCCCCCAAGCGTAACCCGGGGCATTGGTATTCATTGTGGTTAAGTAGGCAAAGCGTCTGGCAGATCCGATCTGGTCGTTTCCGGCCTGACCCCACGATGCACGGATTTTCAGGAAATCAATCGTTTCTTTCATGCCTGCCCAGAAATTCTCTTCAGACACCAACCATCCCAATGCAAACGATGGGAAGAATCCGTATCGTTGTCCTTTGGCAAAGTTTTCCGATCCGTTATATCCGAAGTTAAATTCTCCTACATATTTATTTTTGAACGAATAGGTAGCACGGCCTGCAATACCCTGGTTACGGTAGGGTTGAATGCCTCCGTCGTCGTAACTACGCTGGTTAAATAATAGTAAGCCAGATAGGTTGTGGGCTTCGTTAAAAGTATGGTCGTAATTCAGAATCCATTCCAGGTAAGTTTGGTTGTTTCCATAATCACTTCCTTCTTCGTAGTTCAAAAACTCAGAACCTGAACTTAATAAGGTCAGCTCCAATTCCCCTTCATCATCGCGCGTTGTGGCCGGAAGATAGTAAGTTGGATTTTTACTACGGGTTAACGAGCTATAGCTGTAGTTATCGAAAGAAAAAGACAGTTTTGTGCTTAAGCCTTCAGTAAGAAAATCCAGTTTTTGCTCTATGGCAAACAGCGATTCCAGTTTACTGCTGGTATAAACGCCATATCCATACTGGGTAAGGTAAGCCCATGGGTTTACCCTTGAACTGCGTACCGGAATTTTTCCATCGGCATAAATGGCCGGGTGTACCATTGGCGGCGTGTCAAAAGCATAGTCCCATACGGTATTTGTTCCGTTCGACTGTTTGCGTAGTTTTTGCAGGTAACCCCCAACGCTCAGTCGCATTGATGTTGTTTTTGTCAGGTTCAAATCTACATTCGAACGCAGGTTGTAACGTGTTAAGCCTGTGCTGGTATCGTACGAAAGCGAATTGTCTCTTTTCATGATACCATCCTCATTATACGCCGAGGCAGTGAGGTTATAACGTAACATGGCCGAGCCACCGTTTACATTCAGGTTTGCCCGGGTGTTGTAGGCATGATCTTTCGAAATAGCCTTTATCCAATCCACATTCGGATACAATTCCGGATCGTATCCGCTACGGGTACGGTCAATCGCCAGTTGCTCGTAATACGGAACTTTAAATTCTTCGGCAGCCAAATCGTTTAGCAGTTGCATATGATCGGCAGCGCCAATAAACTCAGGCATTTGTGTTGGAGCAGTTACAGCATGTTCAACCCGAACATTTACCACTGGTTTCTGAATTTTTCCGCGTTTGGTATTTACGATAATAACACCGTTTGCCCCGCGTACACCGTACATGGCACTTGCTGCAGCATCTTTAAGTATCGAAAATGATTCGATCTCTGAAATATCCAGATCATCCAGCGAACGTTGAACACCATCAACCAATACCAGTGGATTGGTACTTCCCGAAAAGGACGAAATACCACGAATCCAGAAATTGGACTGGTTGTACCCCGGTTCGCCCGAACGGGTTACTGCAATTACACCGGCCAGTTTTCCGGCCAAAGTATTTGAAATATTTTTTGATGAACTAATCTGTAATTCTCCCGGGTTGATGTTTTGAATAGCACCAACTACTGAAGCCTTTTTCTGTGTACCGTAACCAACTACCATTACTTCATCCAGGTCGGTGGTTGCTTCTTCCAAAACAATGTCGCGAGGAACTTCATTAACAGGAATTTCCTGGTTTTGCATTCCGATAAAAGAAAAAGTTAATACCGCATCTTCCGGGGCATTTATAGTATAAATACCATCTACATTTGTAATCGTTCCGTTAGAAGTACCTTTGATAACCACAGAAACTCCCGGCAGGGGAAGTCCCTTGCTATCGATAATTCGCCCACTAACAGGTTTTTGATCCTGTTCCGCAGGCTCTTCTTCCTTTGTCTCTTTTACGGGAACCAGAACAATTTGCCGGTCGATTATTTTATAGGTCAAATTAGTGTTGGCCAATACTTGTTCCAGAATTTCATCCACCGAAGATTGATCAGCAATCACATCGATTTTTCTTTCCAGATCAACCTGACTGTCCCTGTAAAAGATGTTAAACTCGCTCTGGTCCTGAATTTTCTCAAAAACCTGTTTTACGGTTACATCCCTTAACATGAACGAAAATTTGGCACTTTGAGAATAAGTAGTGTTGGCAAAAACACTGCTCATTCCAACGAGCAAAAGAAAGATTGTAATCCTCATAATCCGAAGAAATTGGGTGCCTCCTTTGCCCAAAGAGCAATAGGGATACCTCGTTTTACTTTTTTTCATAAATTTGTTTGATTTATAAATTTTAAAATACATTGCCTGGCAGCAATGTTGATTAATTTTTACAGCCTGCAGATGTTCCAGCATCTGCAGGCTTTCTCATTTTTTTAAGACAAAAACAAGTGGTTTTACATAGGCTTAACTAGTTTAGATTTATGATTAGCTTATTGTTTTCTCTATTTAGTTTAATCTGAGTGGTTTCAGCTATAATATTCAGCACCTCTTCTGCGGTGTTTCTTAGGTTTAAATTTCCAGAGAATGTTTCCTTGCCAATGGTCGCATTTTGTAATTCGATATCAACATTGTAATAGCGCGATATTTTTTTAAGAATGGTTTCAAGTGGCTCTTTTTCAAGAATCAGGTAGCCATCGCGCCACGATAAATAGTTTTTTACATCAACCTGGCTTTCCTCAAAACGTTCCGTGTTGTTGTTGTAAACAATTCGTGTTCCGGGTAAAATTGTTCTTTTCTCGTTATTAAACAATGTATTGTTATTCGAACTGATTTCTATTTTTCCTTCCGCCAGAACAGTACCGCTATTGTTATCATCTTCGTAGGCGTTTACATTAAAAACTGTTCCCAATACCTTGATTTTGAAATCTTTGGTATTTACATAGAACGGTTTGTTATCAATATGTGCAACATTAAAAATGGCTTCACCATCAATGTATACTTCGCGTTTGTTGCCTGTATTCGTTGCCGGGTATACCAATTTCGATCCTGAATTCAGCCATACTTTCGATCCGTCGGCAAGGGTAATTTGTGTACGTTTTCCGTAGGGAACAACCAGCGTGTTAAAAACAGGCTTTTTGTTTTCTAACGATTGCGTAATTTTTTGAGTAGAATCGATGGTAATATTCTCTCCTTTTGCGTCGTACAAAATCTTCGATTCTTCCTCGGCAATTAAAACCTGGCGGCCATCCTGAAGTATAAGTTGTGTTGCAGTATCGGGTTGCGAGAGTTGCATGGTTTCAACCAAAATGTCGAAGTCGCTTGTATCAACTGTGCGTTGTACCTGCCACACCGAAAACATAACAATAAGAAATGAGGCGGCCACGGCCCAGCGCGCAAGTGTTTTTTTCCGCTTATCCTGCTGAATTGAAGAACGGAGCTGCGCCCGGACATTTTCTTTATCCTGAGATGAGGGAGTTTTTTTATAAGAAGTCAGAAAGGAATAAATAGTGCTGGCCAACTCTAATTCCTCAGTTTCCGATTCTTTTTTATTTTCAATTTTTTCAACGGTCGAATCGATACTGAATTTTTCATCAGCCAAAATATCGTATGCCTTTTTTACTTCGTTGTTCTCCATTATAGTTTCAATCTACACCTACATAAAGTGAGTGGAAGTAAAAACATAGACAAAAAAAATAAAAAAAATTTGTCTGCCCGGTCTAAATCCGGTTTCTAAGCATGAAAAACAGTAGTATGGAGTTACTCGTTTTGCCTTTTTTTATGGCTTTGCGTAACTCTTTTAATGTTCTGTATATCATTGTTCTGGCCGATTCAACCGAGATGTTTAAAGTATCGGCAATTTGGGGGTAACTTAAGTTGTGCTCAAATTTTAGAGATAATGCTTCACGTTGTTTTTTTGTCAGTTTTTTCATGACATCGGCAAGTGCCTTGAAATTTTCTTTTTTTGTTTCGTCGGCTATAATTTCATCCTCCAGTGATACTACCGGGGTGTCGTTCAAATGCAATAGTTGCTCATCGTGCAGAAGCGTATTTCTTTTTGTTCCTTCTTTGTGTAATAACCGTCTTAGCGAACGTAACAGGTAATACTGAATGTTATCTGTTGAAGAAAGTGTTTTGCGGTATTTGTAAAGATTTAGAAAAAGGTCGTGGATGCAGTCTTTTATAAAATCCTGGTCTTTCGAAAAATTCAGGGCATACGAGTACAGTTCGTTAAAATACTGGTCGTAGATACGGTAAAACGCATCATCGTCACCATTCTTAAAACGCTCCCAAAGAAAATATGAAGGATTTTCTTTATTCGCCATCTGTCCCTAAAATGTAATTGTCCCTCTAAAATATGGTGCGAATATACATAAAATGATATTCCGACCTCATTATTATAGTTTTACATGTTTGGTGGCATTGTTTTTTATGGACATGCACACTTTTATTTAGAGTCGTCTTTTCTATCTCACTATCGTTTTTCACGATTTAAGGTCCAATTTAAAACAAAGGGTGTGGGCTTTTGGTTTTTTATTTTTCTGAATCAATCAGAACTAAAAAAATAGAACGATCCGGAATGATAAACTTATGGCGTTGTATATTTCTGCAGCTATTTCCGCTCACTCTCCACCGAAAATACAAAACTATCGCCACGGTAGTATCCCAGGTTGAATTCGATCGGGCGTTTGTTCTCGTCGTACACCAACCGGCGCCGAAAAAGAACAGGGTCATCGTTCGGAATATTTAGCTTTTTACACAAAAAGGGTGTTGCTTTTATGGCGCTAATCTCTTCGTACGAAAGTGATGCTTTTACTCCGTATTTTTTTTCCAGGATTTCATACAATGGATTGGCAAAATTTTCATCGCTGCTAATACCCAGTTCCGGGTTGAAATAGGAGATGAAGTAAACAAAAGGAAAGTCTTTTTTTCCGCGCAACCGTTCTAAGGTCAGCACTTGTTGGTCGGGTTGCAAATTAAAAAACGAAGATACTTCGTTGCCGGCAGTTTGCCAACTTACATGAAGTTCAAAATTCTGAACCTGAATTCCCAGTGCCTGCATTTCCTGCGAGAAACTATACCAGTTTTTTGCCCGCCCCGATATGCCTTTCGCAGCCACTTTTGTGCCATATCCTTTCTTTCTGATGAGTAATCCTTCGTAAACCAGTTTGTTAATCGCCTGGCGTAAAGTATTTCTCGAAATATTGAGTTGTTTTGACAGGTCGACTTCGTTAGGAAGCAATTTCCCCTTTTGGTATTCTTCCCTTTGTATCATTTCCCGAAGAAGCGCTTCAGCTTGTATATGTAGTGGTGTTTGACTCTTATGATCTATGTTCAACTTCATGTTTATACATTTATCTGCGCCCAAAGATACGCTAAACACAATAAAATAAAATATATTCCTCAATATTTTAAGTTTTTAAAAATATGTATATGTTTGCACAAGAATTTAAATGTATGAACATATGAAATTCGCAATTGTAAGTTACCTGATCATTTTTGGCCACATAAAATGACGGATTGTAGTAACTTGTAGTTTTTCGGAACTACGCGATTTTAATCTAAACCACTATGTACAAATTACTAAAATACTTGCTGGGGATTCTGTTCATTTTTAACGGAAATATTTATTCTGAAGTTGTTTGGGAGATCGGAACAAGCAACAATTCTTCGGCAGATCTTGCCCTTGGTCCATCGGATTACAAGAATTTTTTGAGTAATGATTTTGGATTTGAAGACCGCTATTATTTAATTGGCGAATCATCTCCAAAAACAGATTTTCCCTATGTGTTGCCCGGACCGAATGATACCTGGGGCGGAACCTGGGGAACTGCAGGTTGGCGTACGCATGAAGTAAATATTTTGTTTGGCATAAAAGACTTGCCTGCCGGAAAATGGAAATTGGTTATCGATTTGATTGATTCCAACCCCGATAAGTCGCTGGTGAAGGTTAAAATAAACGATCAGTCGGCAAAATTCCGTTTAAAAGGAAAGTCGAATGAATCGATTGATGGTACTATTGATCAAGGTGCCGAAAACATTCTGGAAATCCCGGTTGATGAGGGAATTATAAAAGAGGGCGGAAACTCCGTTATCATAACCATTCTGGAAGGTTCGTGGATTGTTTTTGACGCCATCAGAATGGAAGGCCCGAAAGGAGTGGTGCTTTATAAAAATAAGGCAGGTTTTGTGAGGAATGTGGAAGCTGCTGACTACGAAATAGCAAAAGGGGATACCAATTTTCAGCCGCTGTTGGTTGATGTTGAGCATCTTTCAGGTTCTCCTGTTTTGCAGGTGCATTTGGATGAACGGGCGATGTACTCAACTCAGCTGGATACCGGTCGCTACCAGTTAGAGGTTCCAATGCCGGCGGTTTCAAAAGAAAAACGAAGCAATTATAAGATATTGATTGATGGTGAAGAGGTGCAGACGGGCGAAATAGTGCGGGCATCGCAGCAATTGCAAACACTGGCTGATTATGTGGATACAAGAATCGGCACGGCGCATTCGCGTTGGATGATCGCTCCCGGCCCGTGGATGCCTTTTAGTATGGTAAAAATCAGCCCCGATAATCAGAATTCGGGATGGCAGGCCGGTTATCAGCCTACTTTCGAATCGCTAGGTTGTTTTAGTCATATTCACGAATGGACAATGGCCGGGTTGGGAATGATACCCACCAATGGCGAACTGCAAATTCAGGTGGGCGACCAGTTTGAGCCTGATTCGGGCTATCGGTCGCGCATTGATAAATCTACTGAAGAATCGCCGCTCGGCTATTACAAGGTGTTTCTTACCGATACCAAAATAGAAGCAGAAGTAACCGCTACCACGCGCTGTAGTTTTCAGCGTTACACTTTCCCGAAGGAGCAGGACGGGCGCGTGATGATTGATCTGCACATTCCGGCAGAATATGATTATTTACTGAAGGAGGTGGGAATTAAGCAGGTGAATGCAACCCGTATTGAAGGGAGAAGTCACCAGATATCGCCAAGGCCAACCGTGTGGAGTAACGACGCTGATCAGGAATACACCGTTAATTTTGTTATTGAGTTCGATCAGCCGATTAAGAAATTTGGAGGTTGGAAGAATGACGAAATTTTCGACTCGAAGATTATTTCCGGGAAAGATTTAAAAGATGCTGGAGTGTATGTAGAGTTCGATACAAAAAAGTCGAATGTGGTTCAGGTGCGAACCGGTATTTCGCTGGTAAGTATTCAAAATGCTGCAGAAAACCTTGAAACTGAAATTACAAAACCGTTTGGCTGGAGTTATGGGGCGGTTGTGGAAAATCAGAAAGAGGTTTGGAACAGCTACTTGTCGCGCATTCAGATCGAAACAGATAATCGCCTGGAGAAAGTTCGTTTTTACAGCAACTTTTATCGCTCGATGTGCCGAAATACGTGGAGTGATGTAAACGGAGAATGGATTGCCCCGGATGAGACAAAACAAAAATTTTCAAATCCCAATCACCTGGCATTGGGCTGCGATGCCTTTTGGAATACATTCTGGAATTTGAACCAATTCTGGAACCTGGTAACGCCTGAATGGTCGTCGAAATGGGTAAACTCGCAACTGGCCATGTACGACGTAAACGGCTGGCTGGCAAAAGGACCGGCCGGAATGGAATATATCCCGGTTATGGTTGCCGAGCACGAAATTCCGCAAATGGTGTCGGCCTGGCAAATGGGAATTCGTGATTTTGATGCGGAAAAAGCATTTGAAGCAATGAAAAAAATGCAGACCACGCCTGCAACACAGGTAGCCGGGGGCTTTGCCGGAAATCGCGATCTGGTGGCCTACATGAAATACCAATACGTTCCTTCCGATTTAGGGCGTTTCTCCAATACGCTCGAATATTCGTACGACGATTGGTGCCTGGGGCAGTTTGCAAAAGTTTTAGGAAAGGACGATGATTATAATATTTTTAACGACCGTGGAAGCTGGTGGAAAAATGCTTTTAATACCGAAACCGGTTATGCTCAGATGCGCTATAGCACAGGCGATTTTGAAGATCCGTTTGATCCTTTCCAAACCGGCCGCAATCATCATTATGTAGAAGGAAATGCCTGGCAGTTGAGCTACTTTGTGCCACAAGATGTTCCTGAATTGGCGAACTTTATTGGTGCCGACAAATTTGTTGAACGCCTGAACTGGGGCTTCGAAGCCAGCGAACCTTTGCGGTATAATGCACCAAACGATCAGTATTGGGATTACCCGGTGGTTCAGGGAAATCAGCAGTCGATGCACTTCGCATTTCTTTTTAACTGGGTCGGAAAGCCTTGGTTAACACAACGCTGGAGCCGCTCAATTATTGAAAAATATTATGGAACAGGCACTGCAAATGCTTACCTCGGCGACGAAGACCAGGGGCAAATGAGTGCCTGGTTGGTAATGGCCTCCATTGGCTTGTTTCAAACCGATGGTGGTTGCCGAACAGAGCCGGTTTACGAAATTGCCAGCCCTCTGTACGAAAAAATCGTTATTGATTTGGGCGAACGTTATGGCCGGGGAGAGAAGTTCGAAATAATTGCAAAAAATGCGTCCCGAAAAAATAAATATGTACAAAGTGCCCGTCTGAACGGGAAAGCCTTAAACAGCTTCTTATTTCCGGCTTCTGAATTATTAAAAGGCGGAAAGCTGGAATTGGAAATGGGAGCCCAGCCAAACAAAAACTGGGGCGTAGCAGAAAACAACTAACACTAATAAAATGAGACGAATAGTATTTTTTATCCTTGCCATTTTGGTGCTTATTTCTTGTCGGAGTCCTGAAAAAGAACTTAAGACAGAACTACAAACTAATGAGTCAATTCTTTACACAAAAGAAAAAGCGCTTGAAATTGTTAAAACAGGTTTTAACGCCGGAGACGGTTATGCCGAAGTGTGGATTAGAGATTACAATACTTTTATTGAATTGGCAGCACAGGTTTATCCGGCTGAAGAGTTGAAAAAGAACCTGCTGGTATTTTTCAGGATGCAGGGAGAGGATGGGAATATCATTGATGGTTTCACCCCCAGAAAGGATACAATTATTCGCGAGGACTTTATTTACACTGATCGGGAGCCTCGTTACGCCGGTCATAAAAATACGGTGGAAACCGATCAGGAATCATCGCTTGTTCAGGCCGTTTATAAGTATGTGCAGGCAACCGGCGATCGGTCGGTATTAGACGAAGAAATTGCGGGCAAAACAGTAACCGAACGTTTGGATTGGGCGATGGAGTTCTTAAAAGAGCAGCGCTATTCAGAAGAATTTGGTTTGTTATGGGGTGCCACTACTGTTGATTGGGGAGATGTTCAACCAGAACATAGCTGGGGCGTAGATCTGGATGAAAATACCCACCGCGCAATTGATGTATACGACAATGCAATGATGATTATTGCATTAAACAACCTGGTAGAAATGGTACCTGATTTGGCAGATAAATGGGCTCCTTTTTGCGAGCAACTATCTGCAAACTCTCGTAAACATTTATGGGATGATGAAAAGCAGCAGTTTATTCCTCATATCTATATAGAAGGCTCGCCTTTTCCTGACGAATTTGACGAGAGTGCCATCTATTATTTTGGCGGAACCGCCGTTGCCATTGAGGCCGGTCTACTGTCGAAAGAAGAAATTAAAGCATCACTTAACGAAATGATATCGAGGGTTGAACAGGCCGGGGCGGCTTCCATTGGTCTTACTTTATACCCTGTTTATCCCGATGGCTTTTTCCAAAACCCGGGAATGAAAGCGTATAGTTACCAAAATGGAGGAGACTGGACCTGGTTTGGTGCACGTATGGTGCAGCAATTGGTTGCCAACGGTTTTCTTAGCGAAGCCTACGAGCAGCTTTTACCAATGACCGAACGAGTGTTGGAAAATGAAGGTTTTTACGAATGGTACACCGTAAAAAATGAACCTCGTGGATCTGGAACTTTCCGCGGTTCGGCAGGTGTACTTTACACCGCAATTACAAATCTTGAAAAATCAGTAAACAAATAAATTGCAAGTATAACATGAAGAAAATTACCCTTTTAGTATCGATCATTACACTATTTACGAGCTTTGTTTTCGGACAAGAGCTTACAAAATATGTCGACCCAAATATCGGAACTGCCCATTCGCGCTGGTTCTTTTATACGCCGGCAGCGGTGCCGTTCGGAATGGCAAAACTGGCTCCGTCAACCAATGCACATTACGGGAATGAGCAGGGCTGGGAAGCCGTTGGTTACGACGACCGCGACAGTTCAATCGAAGGTTTTGCGAACCTGCACGAGTTTCAGGTGGGTGGAATTGTTTTTGCTCCAACAGTTGGCGAACTGCAAACTGTTCCCGGAGATCTTGACAATCCTGACGGCGGATACCGCTCTCGTTTCGACCGCAAAAATGAATATGCAACAGCCGGTTATTATTCGGTTTGGCTCGACGATTATAAAGTTAAAGCCGAACTGACTGCCACAAAACGTGTTGGATTTCATCGTTATACTTTCCCTGAAACAGCGTCGGCCAATATTCTTTTTGACATTGGCAACCAACAAGGTGAAAGCGGAAAAGTAAAAGATGCGGAAGCTGTTATAACAGCAGATGGGCGAATTGAAGGTTATGTGATTACCGAACCTGAGTACGTAAAAAAATACCAGAAAGGTGCCGATGTTAAAATGTATTTCACGGCTGTTTTAGACAAAAAACCAACAGCATACGGAACTTTTAAAGGCACTGATATTTTCAGAAACGAAAAGAAAATTAGCGGTGTAGGAGCTGGAGTTTTCCTTACATTTTCAACTAAAGAAAATGAAGCGGTTACCATTAAAGTTGGTTTGTCGTATACTTCTGTTGAAAATGCCAGGCTGAACCTTGAAACCGAGGCAAAGAATCTGACTTTTGAAAAGGCAAAGAAAGCCAGCCTGAAAACCTGGGAGGATTACCTGGGTCGCATTAAAGTTAGTTCCGATAACCACGATGATAAAGTGAAATTTTACACCGGGCTTTTCCATGCTCTGTTAGGGCGTGGTTTGGCCAGCGATGTGAATGGCGCTTATCCGAAAAATAATGGCGAAGTGGGACAAATTGCGCTGGACAGCAAAGGAAATCCTGTTCATAACCACTATAATACCGATGCCATTTGGGGAGCTTTCTGGAACCTGACACAATTGTGGGCCATTGCTTATCCTGAATATTATTCCGACTGGATTCAGAGTCAGTTACTCGTGTATAAAGATGCCGGCTGGCTGGGCGACGGAATTGCGTGCAGTAAATATGTTTCGGGAGTGGGAACCAATTTTACCAGCCTGGCAATTGCTGCGGCTTACAATTGTGGAATTCGCGATTTTGATGTGGAGCTGGGTTACGAAGCTGCGCTGAAAAACGAAATTGAGTGGAAAGGCCGTATCGAAGGCGCCGGGAAGATGGATGTCCGTCAGTTTGTAGAGCGTGGTTACAGCCCGTACGACGAACGTTATGCCTGGATAACCGTAGACGATGGATCGGGATTTTCAGCTTCACACACACTGGAATATTCATTTAGTAGTTTTGCGGTAGCTCAATATGCTAAACACCTTGGCAAAACCGATGATTATAAATTGTTATCCCGCCTGTCTGATGGATGGAAGTTGTTATTTGATGAAGAAACAAAACTGATTAGGCCAAGAGACCTCGACGGTAATTTTATTCAGAACTTTGATCCCCTGGCACCATGGATTGGTTTTCAGGAAGGGAACGCCATTCAATACACCTTTTATGTGCCACACCAGCCTGAAGAGTTGGTGGAGAAACTGGGACGGGAAACCTTTAATAATCGTCTCGATAGCATTTTTATTGCATCGCAAAAAAATATTTTCGGAGGTGGAAAAGAGGTGGATGCTTTTGCCGGACTGAAAGCACTGTACAATCACGGAAATCAACCGAATTTACATATCTCATGGATGTTCAATTTTTCGGGAAGACCCGACCTGACTCAAAAATGGGTACGCGCCATTTGCGACGAATTTTACGGAACAGAAGGGATTCACGGTTATGGTTACGGACAGGATGAAGACCAGGGGCAGCTTGGTGCCTGGTACGTAATGGCCGGCATTGGCTTGTTCGACGTAAAAGGACTTACTGCAACTGATCCTGAAATGCAGATTGGAAGCCCGCTTTTCGATAAAATAACAATACAGTTAAATCAGGATTACTACAAGGGAAAGCAGTTTGTTATTGAAACGGAAAATAATTCGAAAGACAATGTTTATGTGCAAAAGATTGAGTTGAACGGAGAAGTTCAAAATTCACCTTTTGTTAAGTTTCAGGATATTGTAGATGGCGGCAAACTTAAATTGAATATGTCGGGAACGCCAAAAATCAATCAGTAATAAGTTAAACTCAATTCTCTGTTTGCGACCAAAGTCGCGTAAAATGTAAATTAGATAATGGAAAAACGGAAAACAACACAGTTTTTAATGCCTGTTGAAAAAGACGGCGCGGTGGTGAATGGCTACGATATATATCCCTCGTTAAAATTGGGAGGCGATGTAATTTCAACCGACTTATCGGCACTTGCCGAACAGCTTAAAGGAGAAAGTGCAATTATTATCGACGGCTATGTTGGAACGTACTTTGAAAACTTCAGGTTGTTATTGGATAATGCGCTCACCGCAGTGGGAAAAACGACAAACTGGGTAAATGTGGAAACAGCCTTAAAACCGGAAAACGAAATCGATGAACTGATTTCTCCGTTTTTGGGCGACGAAGATTCGATATTCGGAACAAGAGCCACCATAAAGCTGGAAGATTATTTTGATTCAGAAAAACTGAAAAATATAACAGCTGAAGCCAATGTAAATATTAATGTGATTTATGGTGCCGGAGCTTCTCTTGCAGGTTGGGATGGAAAGCTATTGTATATCGATTTGCCCAAAAACGAACTGCAGTTTCGTGCACGTGCCGGTAGTGTGAAAAACCTGGGAGCCAGCCAGTGTTTCGACATGAAAAAGATGTACAAACGGTATTATTTTGTCGACTGGGTGGTGCTGAATAAACACAAAAAAGAGATTTTAAAAACCATTGACGTGATCATTGATGGCCAGCATGAGGATGTTTATTCATGGATGGATGGTGAAAATTTGCGCGCAGGTTTGAAAACAATGGGTGAGAACTTTTTCCGTGTACGTCCGTGGTTTGAGCCCGGTGTGTGGGGAGGAACCTGGGTAAAAGACAATATCGAAGGTTTAAATTCGGATGTGCCTAATTATGCGTGGTCGTTTGAATTGATTACGCCCGAGAATGGGATTGTGTTTGAAAGCTCACGAAAACTGCTGGAAGTTTCGTTTGATTTGCTGATGTTTGGCGAAGGCGAAGCAGTTATGGGAGAAGCCGATCATACAAAATATGGCGATGAGTTCCCCTTACGATTCGATTTCCTGGACACTTTCGATGGCGGAAATTTGTCGGTGCAGTGCCATCCGCGTCCGGAGTATTGTAAAGAGCATTTTGGCGAAGACATTACGCAGGAAGAAACTTACTACATTCTCGACCGGAAAAATGATGCTTCAGTGTATATCGGATTTCAGGACGACATAGAACCGAAGAAATTTGAAACCGCTTTGTGGGATAGTTTCAACACAAACACGGCGATTGATATAACTAAATATGTGCAGGTTTTTCCGGCAAAGAAGCATGATCTTTTCCTGATTCCTCCGGGAACAATTCACGGATCGGGTATCGATAACCTGGTGTTGGAAATCAGTACAACGCCCTACATTTTTACCTTTAAAATGTACGATTGGGTACGTCCTGATTTAGATGGAAATCCACGTCCGCTGAATATCGAACATGGAATGAAAAACCTGTATTTCGACAGAAAAGGGGAGAAGGTGAAAAAGGAACTCATCTCGGAGCCGGTATTGCTTCAGGAAGCGGAGGACTGGAAGCAGTACGAACTTCCAACACACGAAAAACACAGCTATGGCGTTCATCGTTATCATTTTACCAATGAGGTTGAAATTGAAACAGGAGGAAAATTTAATGTACTGAGCCTGGTTGAAGGAACATCTGTAACTGTTAAATCAGCAAACGGGATGGAAGATACGTTTAAATTTGCTGAGACTTTTGTAGTTCCTGCAGCCGCAAAAAGTTACACTATTCGTAATCATTCTGATCAGGAAGCAATGATTGTTGTGGCATTCATGAAATAATGGCAATGAGTATGAAATACGCAGTTGGAGTAGATATAGGAGGGAGTCACATTAGCTCGGTTGTGGTTGATATGAATTCCGGCGAAATGCTAAAAGATAGCCTGGCTGAAGTTGAGGTCGACAATCAGGCTGCTGCCGACGAGATTCTGGATAAATGGGCCGCTGCAATTAGTGAATCCATAATGTCAATCGACAGGGATGATCTGATTGGAATTGGCCTTGCCGTGCCCGGGCCATTTGATTATAAAAATGGTGTTGCCTTACTAAAGAACGTGGCAAAATACGAGAGCCTTTATGGAATTAATGTGGGCGACGAAATGAAAAAACGTTTGGATTTGCCCGCTGAATTTCCTTTTCGCTATTCCAATGATGCGCTATCATTTGCTATTGGCGAATGCTGGGGTAGCAAAGCTGCAAACTATAAAAATGTAGTGGCTATTACTCTGGGTACCGGATTTGGCTCAGCCTTTTTAAGCAGCGGCGTTCCAGTAATTGAGGGCGATCGGGTGCCTGAATCGGGATATGTTTACCACATACCATACGAAAACGGGATTGCCGACGACTATTTTTCAACACGTTGGTTTCTTGGTGAATATAAAAACAGAACCGGAACTGTCTGCAGTGGTGTAAAAGAGATTGCAGACCGAGTTGGCAACGATGAGGCTGCCAAAGCACTTTTCGATGATTTCGGAAGAAATCTGGCCAGTTTCCTTGTTCCTGTTCTCGCTAATTTTGATGCTGATTGTTTGGTGATTGGCGGAAATATCTCGCGGGCTTACCCATTGTTTAGTACTGCTTTCAAGCGTGTTTTGAATGAGCAGGAAATAAACATTGAAATAATGATTTCGGAGTTAATGGAGTCGGCAGCAATGGTAGGAAGCGCCCGGCTTTTGGATGAAGAATTTTGGACTAAAATGGAGCCACTGGTGGCTAAAATTTAACGATCAATAACTTATGAGCAAAAAATCGAATTTAGCCGTACTGCCGGTTTTGTTTAGCTTCTTTATTATGGGCTTTGCCGATGTGGTCGGCATTTCATCCAGCTATGTAAAGCAGGACTTTGGCCTGAGTGATTCAATGGCCAACCTCTTACCTATGATGGTTTTTCTGTGGTTCGCCGTGTTTTCTGTACCCACGGGTGTGCTAATGAACAAACTGGGGCGGAAAAATACCGTATTGCTGAGTATCGTGGTTACGCTGCTGGCATTGCTGGTGCCATTGGCCACTTACAGTTATACCATGGTTCTGATTGCCTTTGCTTTGCTGGGTATCGGAAACACGATTTTGCAGGTGGCATTAAATCCGCTTTTAACCAATGTGGTTAGTGGCGAGAAATTAACCAGTAGCCTTACACTTGGCCAGTTTGTAAAAGCCATTGCTTCGTTTATAGGGCCTATTGTTGCAGGTGTGGCATCAGGCACATTCGGAAACTGGAAACTTATATTTCCATTTTTTGCTTCAGTTACTCTGTTGTCAGGATTGTGGCTTTTATTGGCTCCGATTCAAAAAGAACAATCAAACAGTGAAACGGCCGGCTTTGCCGCAAGCTTCAAATTGTTAAAAGATCCGGTTATGCTGAGTTTCTTTTTTGCAATTGTGGTTTTAGTGGGAATCGATGTTGGGTTGAACGTTACTTTACCCAAGTTTTTGATGGAACGTACCGTGATGCCGTTGGAGAAAGCCGGACTGGGTACGAGCTTATATTTTGCGGCCCGTACCATCGGTACTTTTATCGGCGCCATTTTATTGATGAAATATTCGGGGCGGAAATTTTACATCGGCAGTGCGGTTTTAGGAATTTTTGCGCTGGTGGTTATGGTTGCTGTTCCCGGTCCGGTTTCGCTGATGTATATAATGATATTTTGTTCCGGGCTGGCAGTTGCCAATGTGTTTTCCATCGTTTTTTCGGCAGCATTGCGCCGAAAGCCGGAGTATGCAAACGAAGTTTCGGGCTTGCTGATAATGGGAGTAGCAGGTGGTGCAATAGTTCCGCCGGTTATGGGTGTGGTATCCGATACTGCAGGACAAACAGGGGCAATGCTTGTTGTGCTTTTGTTATTTGTGTATCTTTTGGTAAACGCGTTAAAAATGAAATAGCGGGTAACGCCGGAGCTGTTATTTGGAGTTAACAAACAGGTCGATAAAAAGCAGGGCAAGGAAACCGTATTCGGTTAAATTCTTTTTGATGAATTTGCTTGCTTTGCTTAAATGGTCTTCAACTGTTTTTATTGAAATACCAAGTTCGGCAGCAATTGTTTTATTCGCTAAACCTTGTTCTTTGCTAAGTTGATATATTTTTTTTCGTTGCGGAGGTAGTTGTTCTATCAGGTCGTTGAGCTTGTCGGATAACTGGTTGTAGTTAAACTGCGACTCAGTATCGATGCTATTTGTTATCGATTTGTTTTTCAGGTGTTCCAAATAGTCTTTTTCGGAAAGTTTTTTGCGAAAAACAGAAACGATGGTGTTTTTAGCCACCGTAAATAAGTAGGCGTCGAGATTTGAGTCTTTCTTCAATTTGTTTCTGTTCATCCAAACATTAACAAATACTTCCTGTACGATATCGAGAACTTCAGATTCCGATTTTAGGTATGCCATTGCAAAGCGATACAGCCTTGGGCTATATTCGGCATACAAATCATTAATGGCAGTTTTATCGCCGTCAATAAATCGATTAATTAGTTTCTCGTTATTCATCTGTCGCTGTTAGCTAGAACTCACAAATCTATAAAATGTTTTCAGATTCTGGCTGAATGAAACAGGGGAGTATGATTCATGAAGATAGAAAAATGAAAAAAATGTAAATCCGAAGCAGGGGTTTTTTATACTTTACACGTTTAACAAGCGAGTACAAGATTATATGAAAGAATATTACAAAAAATATATCGATAACAATTGCACGGAGGATGAGTTTCAGCAGTTTGTTGAATTGTTTGTAAAACCGGACAAGCAGTTGGTTTTGGATGCCAATATGAAGGAGCATTGGAAACATACAAAAGCTGAGGAAACAGAAACTCCCGATTTATCGGATACGCTACACAAAATTCATTACGAAATAAATAGCCAGGAACCACGAACAGGCAAAACCCGAAAATTAGTAACTTATTTAACCCGGGTGGCAGCAGTTCTTTTTATTCCCCTGGCCATTGCTCTGTTTTTTACACTTGAGAAATCGAACAGTAGCGCCGAGCTGCAGACTGTTTCAACGCCGCTGGCCTCAAAAACCCATTTTGTTTTACCCGATGGTTCTGAAGTTTGGCTGAACTCAGGTTCTTCCATAGAATATCCGAAAGAATTCAGCAGAAAAAAGCGTTTGGTTAAACTGAGTGGAGAAGCCTATTTTGATGTTCAGAAAAGCAAAACACCATTTGAAGTTGTTACTGAGAATGTACAGGTAAATGTATTGGGTACGGCTTTTAATGTAATGAGTTATTCAAATACCAACCCTGAAGTAACATTGGAAAGGGGAAAAGTACAATTGATTTCAAAGTCGGGTGAAGAAAAAGTTCTGGCACCCGGACAGCAAGCTGTAATTGATGCTGAAAACTCTTCAATTCAGGTGCAAAAAGTGGATACCGAAATTTATTCGTCGTGGATTGATAATAAGTTGATATTCAGAAATGAATCGTTGAAAGATGTTGTTGAACGGCTGGAGCGGTGGTATAATATTTCGATTGAACTGGATGATCAATATATTTCAGACAAAAAATTGACGGCAACAATAGAATACGAGTCGATTACAGAAGTGATGGACTTGTTGGAAATAACAATGTCGTTAAAATATGAATACGATAAGAACGAAAGAAAACTGATTGTAAAACCAATAAAATAACATATCTGCCTATGGAATAAGTAACCAGAACTAAACCTCCAAAAACATAAAAGAAGTGGAGAAGCCACCAACTTCCCCACCTCCGAAAAATAATTATCAGAATTATTAATCTTAATACGTCAAATCTATGAAAAAAAAGAGATTGAAGGAAATCCCTTTGTGGAGTTTCTTCTTAAAACTTTTAAGACTTATGAAAGTAACTTTGTTTTTGTTATGTATTAGTGTTTTTTCAGTAATGGCTAAGGAAAGCTATTCGCAGGTAACACGCTTATCTGTTGAACTGAAAAATACGGATGTCAAAAGTGTCCTTGAAGAAATTGAAAATCAAAGCGAGTTTTATTTTTTCTACTCCGAGGATGTAGTCGACACAGAGCGTAAAGTGTCAGTTAGTTTTAGAAATACTGACATCGAGAAAATTCTAACAGAAATATTTTATAACACCGGTGTTGAGTATAAAATTGTTGGCAGGCAGGTAGCCCTGTTTAAAGGCGAGTTTGATGATGCAAACTTTCCGGCGGTGCAACAACAGTCCGTAACCGGAACGGTTACCGGAGCTGATGGTTTGCCAATTCCGGGTGTTACAGTGTTTGTAAAAGGTACTACCCAGGGAACGGTTACCGACATTGATGGAAATTTCCAGGTAAGCAATGTTGGACCTGATGCCATGCTGTCTTTCTCATTTGTTGGGATGCTATCGCAGGAAGTTGTTGTGGGCAACCAAAGCAATATTTCGGTGGTAATGGAAGAAGACGCCATTGGTATCGAGGAAGTTGTGGTAATTGGTTACGGTACCATGCAAAAGAAAAACCTGATTGGTTCTGTTGATCAGGTAAACTCAGATTTAATTGAAAATCGTCCGGTTGCAAATGCGGTACAGGCTTTACAGGGAGCTTCGGCTAACCTTGTTATTCAGCAACGCAGCATGAACCCGAACGACAATAACATGAATATTAACATTCGTGGTGTAAGTACCATGAATAACAATAACCCATTGGTGGTAATCGACGGAATGATCACCGAGATGGGAAGTTTAAATAACCTGAATCCGGCGGATATTGAAAATGTATCGGTGTTAAAAGACGCCGGTAGTGCTGCTATTTACGGTTCGCGCTCGTCAAATGGGGTAATTTTGGTAACCACTAAAAAAGGTGCGAAAAGTGATAAGCCGACTGTGCGTGTTAGCTCAATGACAGGTTTTCAGGATCCGGATGTATTGTTTTCTCCTGTAAAAGGTTACGAAAATGCCTTGTTAAAAAACCAAGCATTAATTAATGCGGATGCACCACCACAATATACTCCTGCAGAAATCAGAGATTTTCAGCAGAACGGCGATGGACAGTGGTTTCTTGATGGAATTCTGCAATCAGCCTTGCAGCAAAATTACAACGCGAGTATTTCAGGTGGTAACGAAACTTCTACCTACATGGTTTCTGCAGGTTATTATAACCAGGAAAGTAACTTTGTTGGCAGTTTCGGAATTGAGCGTTACAATTTCAGAACCAACCTGGTAAACCAATACGGTAAATTGAAATTAAGTGCTTTAATGGCTTATAATCGTACCATGCAGAATGCGCCAAATGCCAGTACAGGATTCCTTATCGTTGACGGTTCGCGAATTCCGCCATACTACACTTACCAATTGCAAGCCGACAACGGTAAGTACCTGATCAACGATGCACTTTCGCAATTTAACCCTCTCGGACAATTGGCCGGTGGTTTTCAGAAAAAAGACGATGATAATTTTCTTGGAAGTTTGAACGCCGAACTGGATGTGGCAAAAGGTTTAAAGGCAAAAGCTATGTTAGGCTTCGATTTAGGAGCAAACCACCGTTTTATCAGAGGTTTGGAAGTTCCGTTCTACTCCAGCCCAACTGCTGAAGTACCAAGTTCGTATGCCAACGAAACAAGACCTACAGAAGATTACAACGAGAAAAGGTATATTCTGAATACACAGTTTTTATTGGATTATAACCGTTCGTTCAACGAAGACCATAATGTGTCCGGTTTGATTGGGGTTTCTAACGAGTCGTATAAACGTCAGGCCAACGAGATAAGGATGAGATATACCGACCCTGATCTCGGATTACCGGAATCTGATACAGAAATTGATCCGGATAGTTACAACACACCGGCACAAACACAAGAAAGAAGTATTTACTCTATTTTTGGCCGTGCAGGTTATAACTATAAAGACAAATATTACGGCGAATTTAGTTTCCGCTACGATGGTTCTTCAAAATTTGCTGAAGACTACCGCTGGGGATTTTTCCCGTCGTTTACTGGTGGCTGGCGTTTGTCTGAAGAAAGTTTTATGGACAACTACAAAAGCAATATTGGCGACCTGAAACTTCGTGGTTCCTATGGTGTGTTGGGTAACCAAAATGTTGATGATTACGCGTACTTTACAACCTATACCGTGTATAATAACAGTTATGGTTTTAACAATGAGTCAGTTGCAGGGACAGGTTTCGATTTAGGAAATAGTCTGCTGCAATGGGAGCAATCAAAGAACTTTAATATTGGTGCCGATGCTACTTTCTTCAATTATCAATTATCGGTATCAGTTGATTATTTTAATAAGCTTACTTCCCAAATTTTGTTAACACCGGTTTTCCCTTCTTTATTTGGAGGTGCCTTCCCAAAAGAAAATGCAGGCGAAATGAGAAACCGTGGATGGGAAGTTACCATAAACTATCATGCCAAAACAGGGGATGTTGGACACAATGTGAGATTAAATCTTGCTGATTCTCAGAATGAAGTAGTTGATTTTGGTGGTAACGAACGAATCGATGAAAATGATCAACTACGTAAACTTATTCGCGAAGGCGAGGCATTGGGATCGTATTTTGGTTTTAAAACGGATGGCTATTTCCAAAGCTATGAGGATATCGAAAATAGTGTTTTACCAATTGGAGTAACTGTTGAGCCTGGTGATGTAAAATATGTAGACAAGAATAACGATGGTGTTATCGACGACAAAGACCGTCAGGTTTTAGGAAATGCATTCCCCCGTTATACTTTCGGATTGAACTACGATGTTACCTGGAAAGGATTTGACCTTGGTATGTTAATTCAGGGTGTAGGAAAACGCGATATGTTCCTGCGCGGTGAGCTTGTGGAGCCTTTCCACGCGAATTACTCGTACGTAATGTACCAGCATCAGTTGGATTTCTGGACTCCGGTAAATCCTGATGCGGAATGGCCACGACTGTCGGCTCCCGGATCATCATCTTCTATACATAACTGGGGCAAACCATCTGATATCTACATTTTTAATGCGGCTTATGTGCGCTTAAAAAACATCCAGTTGGGTTACACATTACCAAAAGAATTGACCTCAAAAGTAGGTGTTCAAAAATTGCGATTGAGTGTAAATGCTCAGAATTTGTTCACACTTTCAAATGTTTCCTTTATCGATCCTGAATCAACAGAGTTTGGAAGTAATATGGGGGGCGTTGGAGGAATTGGAGCGAATAGCGGCCGGAATTACCCTACGCTTAAGTACTACGGTTTTGGTTTAGAATTAGAATTTTAAAATTAAATGACATGAAGATGAAATTTCTAAAATATAGTGCCGGCGTTGCAAGTTTAATTTTAATACTATTTACTTCTTGTAACGATTTGGATTTGGCACCAACAAATAGGTTTACAGAAGCCAATTACTGGACATCGCCCGAAAAAGCCAACCTGGTTTTAAACATGGCCTATAGCCAGATGTATAACTCGGGCTACTTTTTCTCTACAGAAGCGCTTAGCGATAATATTTTTGAAGGTAGAGGAGTGAGTTCGGAGAAAATTATTTCTTCTGGACAGGCTGATGCGTCAAACAATCGTTTTGCAAACGAATGGAGAGATTGTTACGCCGGTATTAAAACCTGTCATACTTTTCTTGAAAATGTTGACAGGGTAGAAGGGATGGACGAAGACCTGAAAGCAAGAATGAATGCCGAAGCGCGTTTTATCCGTGCTTACCTGTATTTCCGTTTAACTACATGGTATGGCGACGTTCCGTTATTTAAAACCGATATTACGTTGGATGAATCGAAAACAATTGCAAGAACCTCGCAAGAAGAAGTGCTGGCTTTTGTACGTAACGAGCTTGACGCAGTTGCTGCTGTATTGCCAACAAACGAAGAATACAGTGAAGAAGATAACGGTAGAATTACTGCCGGAGCTGCTGTGGCACTTAAAGCCAGAACTTACTTATACAGTAACGACTGGCAAAATGTGGTAAACACCTGCGAAGAGTTGATTAACTCTGATCAGTATGGTTCATACAGTTTGTTCCCATCGTACGAAGGCATTTTCCTTCCTGAAAATGAATATAACGATGAAGTAATTCTTGATTTGGGATATGTGCCGTCGTTACGCACCTGGGGAGAATATTTCGATTATGCACCACTTTCAGTTGGAGCACGTGTAAATCAAATGGCTCCAACACAGGAATTGGTTGATGATTACCTGATGATGAACGGAAGAACCATTGATGATGCAAACTCGGGATACGACGAGAACGATCCGTATGTTCGTCGCGACCCACGTTTAACAGCAACTGTGGTTTATCACGAATTCCCTTGGAAATTGCCTAGCGGAACAATTCAGACCATTTACATTAAGCCGGGTACTGCGCCTGACGAAAGTGCCGAAGTGGATGAATACAAAGGTCAGGGTACCAACTCTACATCAACAGGGTATTACATGCGTAAGTACTACGATCCGCAATCACTGGCATCGTTTACTTCGGGCCTGAATTTGATTTTGATTCGTTATGCCGATGTGCTGTTAATGTACGCCGAAGCTAAAAACGAACTGAGCCAGATGGATGAGAATGTTTGGAACAGTACTATTAAAGTTATACGCGAACGTGCCGGTTTTTCGGATGCGAGTGCTTTAAATTTTGATAGTTCGTTAAGCCAGGCTGATCTTCGTGATATTATTCGCCGCGAACGCCGCATAGAGCTGGCTCTGGAAGGATTACGCATTTTTGATATTCGTCGTTGGGAAACTGCAGAGACCGTTTTAAATGGTAATCCGCACGGAGCTAAATATGGCGATCCAAGTATGGATAATGGTTACATCAGACTCGATAAAAGAACCTTTAATCCCGAAAGAGATTATTTATGGGCAGTTCCGCAGTCGCAAAAAGATATAAATCCAAATCTTGGTCAAAACCCAGGCTACTAATTTAAGTGATTCAAAAAATGAACAATAAACACAAACATATATCGATTATGAAAACACTAATTATAAAACTTACCATATTAACTTCATTACTTATTGCCTTTGCAGGATGTGAAGACGAAGTACTAAGAGACACACGTGTTACTGCAGTACAAACTTTGTACGAACCTGCCGATAACAAGGTATTGGTGTTACAAACCTCGGCAACGGCTTCCGAATATTTTGAGTGGGAGCCAGCAAAAGCTGAAGACAGTGGAATGGTACTTTACGAAGTGGCCTTTGATGTTGAAGGAGGTGACTTCTCAGCACCGATTTATAAAATGGCCTCGGATAATAACGGAGGTTATAATCACGCTTCAATTACGCACAAACAGTTAAATAAAATATGTGCGCTCGCGGGTATCGGTTCAGCAGAAACAGGCAAAATCATATGGACTGTATTCTCTTCAAAAGGAATTAACGATTTGAAAGGCGAGGAAGTAAGAACGATGGAAATTACCCGATTGGCTGGTTTCGCCGATGTTCCTGGTGATGTTTTCGTTACAGGTGCCGGATCGGAAGGTGGAAGTGATTTAGCCAATGCAAGCATTATGAAAGGAGTTGCACCAGGTGAATTTGAAATTTACACTAAACTTACTGCGGGCGAAGAGTACTTCTTTACCGATGGAAAAGCCGGTGAAACGCGTCAGTTCTACATCGATAACGGTGTAATTAAAGAAGGTGCTTCAACAAGTACAGTTGAAAATACTGCAGTTTACCGTATCAATATCGATTTTACTGTTGGTTCTGTAGTAATGACTGAAATTGTTGACTTCCAGCTGCATTTTGCTCCAACTGATGAGTTCTTGTATTCCTTGGCATACCAGGGTGGCGGTATCTTTAAAGCAAGCAACCAGCCGCTTGAATTCAAGCAGGAAGGTTGGGGACGTGATGAGCGTTACAAATTCAGAATGACCATTAAAGATGCCGATGGTAACGATGCTTACGAATGGTGGGGTACATTGAATCAAACCGATGGCCGCCCAACTGGAAACGAAGAATATTACTACATGGCACCTGTTGCTGAATCGAGATGGGACGACAAGTGGAAATTCGATGGAATTATGGATATGGCCTACATCGATGTAATTGCCTATTTCTGGGCAGAAGGACCTTATACACACAATGTTATCAAAGTTGGTGATCAATAGATAGAGTTAAGGTAGAACTGGGGCAGGGGAAACCCTGTCTCAGTTTATTTTTTTAGAAATTGAGGTATGAGTAAAAGATTGATAGTATTAGCGATAATTAGCCTGTTTGTTTTCCAGGCATGTGAGAAGGATGAAGTTGATCCGGGAAATGGCGGTGGTGAAGAAACTGCAATAAGCTGGGCAGCGGCTGCCGACAGCAGCAGCTCGTCGTTTATTTATTCATACTGGAATCCGGCAGCAGCATATTTTCATTACAATAACCTGAATAACACTGATTTTCACTACTGGCCGCAGGCTCATGCGCTGGATGTTGCCATAGATGCCTACGAAAGGACAGGAGACAATTTTTACCTGACTACCATTAATGACTGGTACGAAGGTGTAAAAGCCAAAAACGGCAACACGTTTTTAAACGTTTTCTACGACGATATGGAATGGAATGCACTGGCTATGTTACGTGCTTATAATGCAACCAACCAGGAGCGTTATAAAACAGCGGCTATTTCGGTTTGGGAAGACATACAAACCGGATGGAACGACAATGCCGGTGGTGGTATTTCGTGGAAAAAAGATCAGCCATACAGCAAAAACGCCTGTTCAAACGGACCGGCCTCTATTTTGGCTGCACGACTTTATCAGCAGTTTGGCAATGAGGAGGATAAAGAATGGGCGCTAAAGATTTACGACTGGGAAAAGGAATATCTTTTTAATCCTGCCAACGGAGCAGTTTATGATAATATTGACAGTCGTACCGGAGATATTCAAAAAGCCTGGATTTTTACCTATAACCAGGGAACATTTTTGGGTTCGGCCCTCGAATTATATAACATTACGGGCGAGAAAAGTTATTTAAACGATGCGCAAAAAGCTGCCGATTATACACTGAATACTTTGGTAAATGGTAGCGACCGGTTGTTAAAAGATGAAGGTGCCGGCGATGGTGGTTTGTTTAAAGGAATATTTGTACGCTATTTCACACAACTCATTCTTCATCCTGATTTATCAGACGGTACCCGGAACCGCTACCTGCAATTTCTGAAATACAATGCAGAAAAACTGTGGCAGGAAGGAACCGATAAAAATAAATTGCTTTACGGAACATATTGGAAAAACAAACCGGGAAGCACCAGCGATTTAACCACGCAAACCAGTGGAGCCATGTTAATTGAGGCCGCCGCTTTATTGGAAGCAGAAGGGCTTATTAATCCTTAATCTAACTTTGTTATTGATTAAAAGACTAACAAAACAAATGATACGATCGGTATTTATTGGTATTGCGACGCTGGTATTTATATTGTGTGCAGTGCATTCAAAAGCACAGAGCTATGTGCTGAAATTCAATACCAATGAGCCCGAAAGTTATATCGATTGCGGAAATTTTGATGAGTATGTTTCCGGTGATTTTACCATCGAAACCCGGATATATATCGACAGTTGGGCCGGAAACTACATACTTGCCGATGAGTCGTGGAACGCTGCTTCCGGTTCGGTTGGATTTGCATTTCGGTTTAATTCAAACGGAAACGTAGAAGTAAATGTGGGAACCGGAGAATGGGAAGCCGTTACAACTACCGGAAACCAACTCGAAACAGGCAAATGGCAACATGTTGCCGTTTCTGTGAGTACCAACAATGAGGTGAAAATTTTTGTTGATGGCATTTTGGTTGGCAACGGAACTTTGAGTAAACCAATGATTGCATCGGGAACCCATGTTTTTATGGGCGAAGGTTCGGAGTGGAAAAACCGCCGTTTGGATGGTAAATTATCCGATTTCAGAGTTTGGAATACAGCTCGAACAGCAGAAGAAATTAACTTAAATAAAAGCATTCAACTCAATGGCAACGAAGATGGTCTGGTAGCCAACTGGCTGTTGAATGAAGGACAGGGTGATTCCATTATGGATCTAACCTCACAGCATAATCTGAAAAGAGGAGCAGGAACAGAATGGACGCAAAAAGACAATATTCTCGTTAACGGAAGTCTGAAAATTCTGGACAGTGGAAAAGACTCGGTGTTGTTAAGTGTTGCCGGAGAAGTTATTACCGATTGGAGTGTGACAGAAACCAAAATCCCAGGCGAGTTTTCATTCCGGAAAGTTGACGATCAATCTGCATATCTGGTTTACACTGCCGAAACTTCAAACTATCAAAACGATACAATTTCGATAAAAGGTACCACTGCTAATGCTAACGATATTGAAGCGTTAGTGCCGGTTGATTTATACGACAATAAATACCAGTACTTCGGTGAAAGGTTACTGGATCAAATTCACCACGAGTTTTACAACAAAAGCAATGGTTTGTATGCAGAAGCAATTGATGAATCATCAAATTTTAAACAAGCAAGCAGTTTTGTTTGGCCGGCTTCGCATATGTTACGGGCATTAACAAATGCCTGGAAATTAAATCCTGAAAAATACGAAAGGCTTTTGTTTAACTACCTGTGGGCTATCGACACGTACAAAGTTACAACAGCGGGAAGAACCGGTTATGCGGTACTTCCGGGAAATACAGGAAACCGTTTTTACGATGACAACGGACAACTGATGATGCCGTTCAGTATGATTTATGATCAGGCGCAGGATGCTACCGCTCTTGAAAATCTGAAAGTGGCCTACGAGTTTAACAACGAAATTCGCGACAGTCGCTACGCCATTCCGCAACACGAAGATCAACTTGGCTTTGGAATGTTATTTTCCATGTCGGTTAATTACACCAGTTACGCCGCTGCCAAACTGTATCAGTACACAGACGAAACCCGATACCTGAACGAAGCATTGACTTATTACGAGTTGGAGAATGATTTTTCGGTAAAAATTAAAGATTCGAATACAAAACTGTTTAACCAGGCCAGTTATTACCAAAACGGCAGCTGGTCGCTGAATGGTACAGTTAACGGAAATCAGGCCTGGGGAGGTGGTTATCGGGCCTACCAAACCACGGTTGTTATTCAAAATGCAATTCTTTTGTATCAGCTTACAAACGAGCAAAGATACCTTGATGATGCCCACGAAATGATGAACAGTTGTATCGATCGTTGGTATAAACCGGGACAAGGCTTAAGCGAGATTTCGTTTTGGGGTGGCGATGATATGATTGATGCTTTGTTGGATATGTACCGGGAAACGGCAGAGGATCGATTTTATAACATTGCGGCTGATATTATGGATTTTCTAAGTGCCTACAACAGAGATAAGCGCGGTTACTACGCAAGTAGCTATAACGATGTGGATGGAAAATGGAATCTGAACAGAATAAACGAAAATCCTTCAGATATTGGTATGATGGGGCAGGCTGCTGCCGCTTCATCGTTTTTAAATGTTGCTTACAGCACTTTAAATCCGGTTACTGATGTAGACGAAATTGAAATTTCCGAAAAAAGACAAATGCTAACGATATTTCCCAACCCGGTTTTGGCAGGCGAGGAAATCAGCATTCATTTGCCGGAAAAAACAGAGAACGAATGTGATCTGTATTTGTATAACCAGGCGGGGCAGTTGATGCAAACATTCAAATCAAAAGATTTATCAGATAGCGGGCAGATCTCTGTCTTACCGGAAATCAGGACTCCAGGAATTTATTTTATTCGAGTCATCACGGGAAATAAGTCATATCAGGCAAAAGTAATTATGTACTGAAAATGGATTAATCGGATGATGACGACTCAATTACCTAAATCAACAATAAATGAAGCGATTAGATTTCAAACTAAAATTATTTAAGATTACGAAAGTATTTTTTGGCATTTTACTGGTTTGTCTGTATTCCGGTTCTGCGATTGCCAAGGGAGGCATCGAAGAACTAACATCTCCTGATAACAATATCAAGGTTCGAATTGAATTGGCCGACAGAATTTATTACTCGGTTAGTGCCAATAACTTTTTGTTGTTGGAAAAGAGCTACTTGGAGCTCCGGTTAAAAGATCAGATTTTGGGTGAAAACCCGAATCTTACCCAAAAAAAACGTAGTACCATTCAAGAGCAGATCAACCGTGAAATTCCATTAAAGAACGCTGTTGTTGATAATCATTGCAATGTTCTTTTGTTAAAATTCAAAGGTGATTATTCTGTTGAATTCAGAGCTTACAATGATGGAGTTGCTTATCGTTTTATCACAAATAAGGGTGACAAAGACATTGAAGTATTGGATGAAGCGGTTCATCTTCAGTTTCCGTCCACTTTCGATGCCGTGCTCTCACCGACACGTTCATTCAAAACTTCGTACGAAATATCGTATGTTGAATCGAATACAGCTGACGCCGAAGGTTTAGCTAAAAGCACACTACCTATTCTGATTGACAGTAAACAGCGTTTCAAGATTTTATTTTCAGAAGCCGACCTGTTTGATTATCCATGTTTATTTATGAAAGGCGTTGAAGGAAATGCGATGAACAGTACATTTCCTAAATGTCCGCTTGAATTTGGCGAAGATGGTGACCGCAGTCTGAAGATAATTAAAGAGGCGAACTATATTGCAAAAACAACAGGATCGCGCCGTTTCCCATGGCGTGTTTTTATGATCAGTAGCGAAGACAAACAAATCTTCGAAAATGAAATGGTTTTCAAATTATCGCGGCCCAATGAATTGGGAAATGTTGACTGGATAAAACCAGGGCAGGTAAGCTGGGAATGGTGGCACGATGCACGTTTGTATGGGGTGGATTTTAAATCAGGATATAACCTGGATTCCTATAAATATTACATTGATTTTGCTTCTGATTTTGGCATTCCTTACATCATAATGGATGAAGGCTGGGCAAAATCTACCCGCGATCCCTATACTCCAAATCCCACGATCGATTTATTCAAGCTAATTGAATATGGAAAGACTAAAAATGTAAAAATTGTTTTGTGGTTAACATGGCTGACCGTTGAAAACAATATGGATTTATTTAAAACCTTTAGTGAATGGGGAATTGCCGGAGTTAAGATCGATTTTATGGACAGGAGCGATCAATGGATGGTAAACTATTACGAAAGAGTTGCACGCGAGGCTGCCAAATACCATCTTTTTGTTGATTATCACGGATCTTTTAAACCGGCGGGGATGGAACGTGCCTTGCCAAATATTCTTTCCTATGAAGGTATCGTAGGCATGGAACAAAATATTGGAGGCGGACGGGCAACCACTAAGAATAACGCGTATCTCCCATTTATAAGAAATGCTGTTGGGCCTGCAGATTTTACTCCCGGAGCAATGAATTCTGTTCATCCCGAAGATTATAAATCTACCCGAACAAACCCGGTTAGTATCGGTACACGTGCTTATCAACTGGCTTTGTACGTAACACTTGAAAGTGGAATTCAAATGCTGGCAGATAACCCATTTTATTATTATCGTGAGCGGGAATGTACCGAATTTATTACCAGTGTTCCGGTTGTTTGGGACGAAACCCGTGTTTTACAGGCGAAAGCCGGAGAGTACATTGTTGTTGCCAGGCGTAGTAAAGACAAATGGTTTATTGGTGCAATTACCGATACCAAAGAACGTAGCTTCAAATTAAATCTTGATTTTCTTAACGAAGGAGCTGCCTATAAAATGACCGCTTTTCAAGATGGTGTAAACGCCAATGTGCAGGCTATGGATTATAAAAAAGTAACTAAGAATGTGAGTAGCGGAGAAACGATTGAAATAGATCTGGCCAGAGACGGAGGTTGGGCTGCTGTTATTGAACAAGTAAAATAAATTAGAAATACATAATTTCATATTTGAACCAACTAAAATGATACGAACAATTCTACTAATTACATTTATTTTTGCAATGGTTGGCTGCCATACGGCAAGTAACCATTCCAGTCCAAAAAACCCTGAAAAGCTTACCCAATATGTGAATACGTTTCTGGGTACTGCCCCTTTGCAAGACAGCATCGACTGTGGTTACAATCCGCCAAAAGACTGGCGTGTGTGGGCCGGATTAACTTATCCCGGTACTTCGTTGCCAAATGCCATGGTGCAATTGAGCCCAATTACCGAATGGCACAGCGGAGCCGGTTACGAGTACGAAGACGATGTTATTTTAGCTTTTACTCACACCAACAAAGGCCACTGGAATTTGTGTCACATACCGGTTCTTCCGGTTACTGACGGTTATACCACAAATGATTTTGGATCAAAATTCAGCCACGAAAACGAAGCTGCCGAACCGGGTTATTACCAGGTAGAACTCGATCGTTACGGAATTAACGTGGAGCTTACAAGCACCTTGCACTGCGGTTATCATAAGTATGAATATCCAAAAGGTAAACCGCAAAACATGATCTTGAACCTGTCGAAATCGAACGAACGGGTGCGCGACTGGCATATTGAACAGGTCGGTACAAATGCTTTTAAAGGATTTCAGCAAACAGGCGAAAAAATATATTTCTATGCCGAAACCAACCGGACAATAGTAAACCTGAAAACAAGCGGCGATGCACGACGTGAGGTCGCCCTTGTTTCTTTTAATGAATCAGACGAACCGCTCGAGCTTAAACTGGCGCTTTCGTTTGTAAGCACAGAAAATGCGAAGCAGAATCTGGAAGCGGAGTTATCCGGTAAGAGTTTTGAAGAAGTGAAGACTGAAGCTTCGCAAACCTGGGAAAATTTACTTGAAAAAATTAAGGTTGAAGGCGGTACAGAAAAAGAAAAGGAATTGTTTTATTCCTCGTTGTACCGTTCGTTTTTGTGGCCGGCTTTGCGCAGCGATGTAAACGGTGATTTTACTGATGCAACCGGAAAAATTGTAAACAAAGGATTTCGTTACTACACCAATCCTTCATTGTGGGATACTTACCGTAATAAGTTGGTTTTGCTCGGAATGCTTTCGCCCGATGTAACTGCCGATGTTATTCAGTCGCTGATTGATAAAGGCGAAAAAACAGGTTTTATGCCTACCTTTTTTCACGGCGATCATGCAGCACCCTTTATCTCCGGTTCGTACCTGCGCGGAATTCAGGACTATGATATTGAAAGCGCTTACCAGCTGTTGCTAAATAATGCAACAAAAGAAGGAGGTACACGTCCGCATATTACCGAGTACATCGAAAAAGGATACATCTCAACGCCCGAAGTTAAAAATCCGCATGTGGAATCGAAAGCCAAAGCCGGCGTTACCAAAACCCTGGAGTTTGCTTACGATGATTATGCCGTGGCACTTCTTGCAAAAGAACTGAATAAAACGGATGACTATGAGATGCTGATGAAGCGCACTTCAAATTACAAAAACCTGTTCGATCCGTCAACCGGGTTAATGCGCGGACGCCTTGAAAATGGTGATTGGGTATCGGACTTTAACGCAGAATACCCGTATTACGAATACATGTACCGCGAGGCCAACGCCTGGCAGTCGTCGTTTTTTGCACCACACGATACCAAAGGTTTGATTGACTTGTACAAAAGTGAGGCGGAATTTGAGGAAAAGCTGGATTCGTTGTTTTCAATTCCATGGAACAGTTCGCACATTGCCCGCAACGTTTCGTCTTTTATCGGCCAGTATTGCCACGGTAACCAGCCCGATCACAGCTTCCCTTATTTGTACACCTTTATCGGAAAGCAGGAAAAATCGCAGATGTACCTCGATAGTATTATGAACCGTTTTTACGGAATGGGCGAGTGGGGGAATGCGCTTTGCGGAATGGACGATGCCGGTGAAATGTCGGCATGGTATGTTTTTGCAGCCATGGGAATTTATCCATACTCACCGGCCGATGACGATTACATTGTTTCGGTTCCGATTTTTGATTCCGTTAAACTGGATTTGGGTGAGGAATCACAAGTAACCATTACAAAAAAGAATGAGGGGAGAAAGATTAATGATATTATCATTGACGGAAACCAGCTTGACGGGTACTTTGTGTCGTACGATCAACTGAAAACCGGCAATGAATTAATTATTTTAGCCGAATAAAATAAACATCGAAAAAGTTATAAAACCAATAAGAATGAATTCAAGAAGAGATTTTTTAAAAGCAGGAGCGTTAACAGTTGCCGGAATCGGAATTGCCGGAAGTTCGTCGGTTTGGGCAGCAACAGGTAGAAAAAACTATGTAAGCAATCGTCCGGCAGCCGGCGAACGTAATTTTGTGTCGAAAGCTGTAGAAGAAACGATTGCAGCAGCAAAAGCAAAAATTAAAGATCCGAAACTAGCCTGGATGTTCGAAAACTGTTTTCCAAACACTTTGGACACAACGGTTGAGCACGGAACATTGAATGGGAAACCTGATACCTTTGTAATTACAGGTGATATTCATGCTATGTGGTTGCGTGATTCTACTGCTCAGGTTTGGCCTTATATGCCACTTGCCAATCAGGATGACGAATTGAAAACATTGCTTGCAGGAGTAGTTCACCGTCAAACGCAATGTGTTTTGCTCGATAGTTATGCCAACGCTTTCAACAAAACAAAGGAAGAAGAAGTACACTGGATGAGCGATATGACGGATATGAAACCCGGTTTGCACGAACGCAAATGGGAAATTGATTCGTTGTGCTATGCCGTTCGTTTGGCCTACAATTACTGGAAAACTACCGGTGATAAAAGCGTTTTTGATGCCGACTGGCAAAAAGCAGCAGCGCTGATTGTTAAAACATTTAAGGAACAACAGCGCAAAGATGGTCTGGGACCTTATAAATTTCAGCGCGAAACACCTCAGCAGTTAGATACAGTTGCTAATCATGGTTATGGTCGCCCGTTAAAACCTGTTGGATTAATTAACTCTACATTCCGTCCATCTGATGATGCCACGACTTATGGTTTCTTAATTCCTTCAAATATTTTTGCAGTTGTATCATTGAACCAATTGGCAGAAATTAGCAATGAAATTACAGGCGATAAGGCATTTGCAAAAGAATGTTTGGCTTTATCAAAAGAAGTGGATGCGGCAATTAAGGAATATGCCATTGTAGACCATAAAAAATACGGAAAAGTTTATGCTTTTGAGGTAGATGGTTTTGGTAACCATACGTTTATGGACGATGCAAACGTGCCAAGTTTACTGGCTTTGCCTTACCTCGGACTCGTTGATAAAGACGATAAAATTTACCAGAACACACGCAAGCTGGTTTGGAGCGAAGACAATCCATATTTCTTTAAAGGAAAAGCAGCCGAAGGAATTGGCGGTCCTCACGTTGGATACGACATGGTTTGGCCGATGAGTATAATTATGCGTGCTATGACGAGCTCGGATGATAAAGAGATAAGCTGGTGTATTAAAACACTGCGCGATACGGATGCCGATACCGGTTTTATGCACGAAACTTTCCATAAAGACGATCCTGCAAACTTCACCCGTTCGTGGTTTGCATGGGCAAATACTTTATTTGGCGAGCTGGTGTTAAAGCTGGTTAACGAAGGAAAAGAAAACCTGTTAGAGGTTTAATTGGTCTTCCAAAAAAAAGATACATCACAAAAAGCAACAATCTATTTTAGGTTGTTGCTTTTTTATTTGGTAAAGCTGTTCTTAATTCAACGATTTTTAGTTTTTGATACCAAACCTCTTTGTTGCTGAAAAATTCTAAATCACAATAGGTAATGAGGCCTGAAAATTAGTCCTAAAATTAAGGATCGTTGCGCAACGACAAACCGTAATTAAACAGAGGGATGAATACAATATACTTTCGGGTTAAGTTTTGAAAAAAGGAAACAATCGCTATAATTGATCCTTTTTTGAGCGGTTTTTCGAATTTGTTTCTGCAATTTGACGATTCTGTTACAGTAACCAAGCTATCAGTTAAATAAATTTGTAGCAATAGAAATCAGTATATAAACTACATACAAATGAATAAATCAAAACCTAAGTCAGTAGTGACAATGCTAAAATGTCTCCTGTTTTTTGCCGTACTGTTTCCAATCGTTTCGTGTCAAAACAAAACACCACAAACTGATGCCTATCTGTTTACCTATTTTACGGGTAATGGGCCGGGGGGTGAGGCCATTCGCTATGCGGTAAGTACCGATGGTTATAACTATCGTGCACTAAACAACAACCAGCCGGTTTTGGATTCCAAAAAAATAAGTACGTCGGGTGGTGTTCGCGATCCGCACATTTTACGTGGCGCCGATGGTAAAACCTTTTACATGGTTGCCACCGATTTATATGTGCCCGAACAAGGCTGGAATAATTTCGCGATGATCTTGATGAAATCGACAGATCTGATTAACTGGAAAACAACAGTAATTAATATTCCTGAGACGTACCCCGAAGAGTATGGTGATGTAGACCGTGTTTGGGCACCGCAAACCATTTACGATAAAGCCACAGGAAAATATATGGTTTACTGGTCGATGAAATACAGTGGTTCCCATCCTGATATTATTTATTATGCCTATGCCAATAAGGATTTTAGTGGTTTCGAGGCAGCACCAAAACAGTTGTTATACAATCCAACCAACAATGCTTGTATCGACGGGGATATTATTGAAAAAGACGGTAAGTTCTATTTTTTCCACAAGTCGGAAAGTGGTGCACCGGGAATAAAACTGGCTATTTCTGATAAACTCACAGAAGGGTACACGTATCCGAATTTTGATCGTGTGGATAAAGAAACGGAACGGGTGGAAGGCTCAGGCGTTTTCAAACTGAATAATTCTGATGAATATATACTAATGTACGATGTTTATACCAACGGCCGCTACCAGTTTACAAAAAGCCCTGATTTACAACATTTCGAAGTGATCGACGAGGAGATTTCGATGAATTTTCACCCGCGGCACGGTACGGTAATGCCGATTACTACAGAAGAGTATAATCGTTTAATGGCAACTTATGCTAAAACCAACGATTTGTTTATTGATGTCACTGCCGATCAGTTAAAAAGGAACAATGTACTTATTAACGGGGAGGAAAAGACGATTTATCTTCCTGTAAAAGTAGGCACAGATTTAAGCACATTTGATCCGCAGTTTACCGCCTGGCGAGGTATTACAGTTGCGCCGCAAGGCCCGCAGGACTTTTCGAAAGGTGCAGTTGACTATACATTTACCATTGTTGGGCAGGAGCCGGTGGTTTACAACGTAGCCGCATCAGAACACCATAACCCTGCGTTGGTTGGGTTTTATGCCGATCCGCAAGTGTTGTATTCCAACAAAACCGGGAAATACTACATCTACCCAACTTCTGACGGATTTCCGGGTTGGTCGGGCTACTATTTCAAAGTGTTTTCTTCTGATGATTTAGTGAACTGGAAAGATGAGGGCAAAATTCTGGATATGAAAGCCGGCGATGTGCCGTGGGCTGACGGCAGCTCGTGGGCACCAACCATTGTGGAAAAGAAAGTGGGTGACGATTATAAATACTACTACTATTTCAGCGGAAACTATGTGGCCGGAGGAGGCAAACAAATTGGGGTAGCGATTGCCGATGATCCAACCGGACCGTTTGTTGCCAGGAAAGAGCCGATGATCAAGGAATCTCCTGCAGGCAGGGGACAACAAATCGATCCTTGTGCTTTTATCGATCCAGTTTCAGGTAAAGCATACATCTACTGGGGTAATGGTTATCTGGCAGCAGCAGAGCTGAATGACGATATGCTTTCGATCAAAAAGGAAACAATAAAAGTTTTAACGCCAAAAGGAGGAACGCTTGCTGATTATGCTTTCCGCGAAGGAATTTATGTGATTTACCGCGAAGGGACTTATTATTTTATGTGGTCGGTTGATGATACCGGTTCACCAAACTATCATGTTGCCTACGGAACTTCCAAATCGCCAATGGGGCCAATTAAAGTGGCCGAAAACCTAATTGTACTCATTCAGGATGCAGACAACAGTATATACGGAACCGGACACCACTCGGTACTTCAGGTGCCCGGTAAAGACGAATGGTATATTGTGTATCATCGAATCAATGCAAAGCATTTAAAAGATGGTCCCGGATATCACCGCGAAGTTTGTATCGATAAAATGGAATTCAATGAAGATGGTACCATTAAACCTGTTTTCCCGACTATTAGCGGAATAGATCCTGTTCAATAACTTTTGCAGGGAAAAGGAATAAACTAGTTTTAAAACGATCTGTGAATCTATTATATTAGTCCAATAAGCTGTAACGCATATTTTGTACTAGTCATATAAAAAAAGAAAAGCAACAAACTAATTTAGTTTATTGCTTTTTGTTTGGTGCCCAGAACAAGGACATGATTTATTTCGTAATGCGCTAATTGTCAGTGATTTTTATTCCTGTTTCTTTTAGTGGTCCCTTTAGGGTAACTCTATAAATACTTGTTGTTTAATAATTCAAATATCGTCTAAATATACTAAATTTTATGTAGTTCCAATAATGTGAATTTAAGATTCTTGAGAAATTTGGGAGTTTTGTTTTGGAGAATTCACACACTATTTTAATGTTCAAATAGGAGGAATTATTAAGCTCTCAGTAAACACGATAATCACAGCTGTTATTCCCACTGGGATTATGACTTGATCCTGCATGTAAACAAAGTTTAAAAGAATGGATTGGTGGCATAAGCAAATTTTATCGAATTCAATAATTTTATAATAATCTTGAATTTATCGATTGCATTTAAACGAGCAAATGTTAAAAGAGATGACAGATTAATGTTTTGTTTAAGTAGTTTAAATTGAGTGTGATATTATTTTTTCATTTCATTAAGCTGTATGATCCGGCAAAAACTATGTTCAAATGAACAAGCCAAAATTATCTTTGATAGATATTTTTGTGTTTGATATTTACATTTTCTAATTCAATAAATCACATTTGATGAAAAAGGTTTTTTCACTTTGCTTTTTTATATCCGTTATAGCGTTTTCTGTCCAAGGGCAAAGGTTCGATTTTAAGAACTGGGCCGAAACACCTCCAATGGGATGGAATAGTTATAATTGTTACGGTGCAGCTGTTCAGGAAAAAGAAGTAAAAGCCAATGCCGATTACATGGCTGAAAAATTAAAGAATTTAGGTTGGGAATATGTAGTAATTGATTATTGCTGGTCGTACCCGCATCCACCAAACAGTACCCAAAATAATCCGCCACAATTTCGTTTAAGTAAAGATAATGCGCCGGTACCTTGGCTGGCAATGGACGAGTGGGGAAGACTTTTGCCTGACCCTCGTAAATTTCCATCTACAACTGGAAATGGCAGTTACAAACAGCTTTCGGATTATATACATAGTTTGGGATTAAAATTTGGAATTCACGTAATGCGGGGAATCCCACGTCAGGCTGTATGGGCGAAATCACCTATTAAAGGAACAGATGGAATTACTGCCGATATGATTGCTGATACAACATCAATTTGCCCATGGTTAAACCAAATGTATGGAGTTGATATGAGCAAAGCCGGTGCTCAGGAGTATTATAACTCCTTAGCTGAGTTGTACGCCGAATGGGGAGTTGATTATATAAAAATAGATGATATAGATTTAAAAGAAGGTTATCCATATCGTGGTAGTGAGGCGGAAGCCATGCACAAAGCAATTCTGAATTGTGGACGAGAAATGGTGCTAAGTCTTTCGCTAAATATGAAGCTGGAAAATATGGAGCATGTAAAATCTATTTCAAATCTGTGGCGTATTTCAAAAGATTTTTGGGATGACTGGAATTTGCTGAAAAACCAGTTTGAATTGCTCGATAATTGGGAAGCAGCCCGGGAACCCGGGAATTGGCCTGATGCCGATATGTTACAATTGGGGTGGATTTCTCGACGTGGGCCGCATGGTCCGGAACGTGAAAGCCAGTTTACAAAAGACGAGCAAATAACACATATGACATTGTGGTGTATTGCTAAATCGCCACTTATGATGGGGGGCGATATGCCAGATAATTCTTCATTTGTCGAAAAACTTTTAACAGCCGATGAAGTATTGGAAGCCAATCAGAATTCTTATGATGCCAGGCAGTTGTATCGAAAAGATGGACATGTGGTTTGGACTTCAAAGATCCCTGATTCAGAAGATATTTATGTGGCATTTTTTAATCTGAATGAAAAAACGGAAACTGTTTCTGTTGATTTCAAGGAACTTGGATTAAAAGGAAAGTGCCATGTGCGCGATCTTTGGGAAAAAGAAGATGTTGGCAACTTCAGTAAAAGTTTTAGCCACGAAGTAAATTCGCATGGTGCACAAATTTTTAAAATAAGTAAAAAATAGAACTTAGTGGAATATGGGACTTAGTGTAAAGGGTGAAAACTTTCGTAAATACGGAAATAGTAAAATCAAGTAAGTTCTATCTTATTCTGTAGAAAACAAACAATATCAATAAAATGAAAAAATTAATTAATGGATTGCTTATCGGTATAATGCTTTTTAGCATGGCCTGCACTCCAACGCAAAAAGAGCAAGAAAAGAAAGTGCCTGAATCACCAAATGTTATTCTGGTATTGGTGGACGACATGGGGTACGGCGACCTGAGTTTTTACGGGCAAAAAACCCTTTCAACCCCAATCATCGATAAAATGGCAACCGAGGGTATGCATTTTACTAATATGTATACCGGCTCAACAGTTTGTGCACCATCGCGGGCTTCCCTAATGACTGGTAAACATACCGGACACACTAATGTTCGTGGGAATTTACCTGCTCAATTACTTAGCGACGATGAGTTAACCATTGCCAAAGTATTCAAGAATGCTGGTTATGTTACGGGTGGAATTGGAAAATGGGGGATCGGTCACCCTCCTCCATCCGATGATCCTCAGAAAAAAGGTTTCGACTATTTTTATGGTTACATAAACATGTGGCATGCGCATAACTTCTATCCTGAGTTTTTAATCGAAAATGGAGAAAAAGTTCCGTTAAAAAACAAAACTACTTTGGTTGATGGAAAAAATCCTTGGGCCGACATGCCTGAAGGAACTGGTGTTGCTGCTGTTCGCGAAGAGTATGTTCACAACCTGTTTGATAAAAAAGCTATTGACTTTATTGAAGAGAATAAGGACAACAAATTTTTCTTATACATGGCTTATAATGTTCCGCATGCCAACAATGAAGGAGGTCCTTTTGCAGGCGACGGAATGGAAGTTCCCGATTATTATGAGTTTGCTGAAAAAGATTGGCCACAACCCGAGAAAGGTTTTGCATCGATGATTCGGAACATAGATAATTCAGTTGGAATGTTATTGGACAAGGTTAAAGAACTTGGATTGGATGAAAATACCATGGTAATTTTTTGTTCGGATAATGGGCCACACCAAGAGGGGCGTCATGTCATGGAATTTTTTAACTCAAACCGTGAATTACGCGGAATGAAGCGCGATTTTTACGATGGTGGTGTTAAAACGCCATTTATCGTTCGTTGGCCTGGTTCAGTTAAAGCTGGTTCAAAATCGGAACAAACTTTTGCTTTCTGGGATTTCTTACCAACGTTTGCCGATCTGGTTGGAGGTGAAAAGCCTGTCGAGACAGACGGTATTTCTTTCCTTCCAACTTTGCTCGGAGAAGAACAAGCGGTAGAGCACGATTATTTATACTGGGAATTTTTCGAATTGGGAGGTAAACAAGCCATTCTAAAGGGAAATTGGAAAGCAGTGAAGTTGAATGTTCGCGGACCAAAAGAAAAAGTGATTTTCGAATTATATAATCTTGAATCGGATCCGGAAGAAACAAACAACATAGCTGATCAGCATCCTGAGTTAGTAAAAGAATTTGAAGAGTTATTCCTTTCTGCCCGTGATGAGTTTGCAGTAACACCACTATTTGAGTCAGATGGAAAGGAAGTAGAAACTCCTTTTTAAGAGCCAAAGTTGAAAAATGAAAATAACCAGATCAATAATAGCAGTTTTCCTTATAGGTTTATCTATTTTGTCATGCGGTGCACGAGAGATAGTAGCCGAGCAAAACGAAAACAAACCCTATAATGTCCTGTTTATAGCCATCGACGATTTAAACGATTGGACAGGTTTTGCAGGAGGACATCCGCAAGCGCAAACCCCAAACATGGATAAATTGGCCAAACAGGGGGTTGTTTTTGAAAATGCTTATTGTGCCGCCTCGGTTTGCAATCCGTCGCGTGCAGCTTTAATGAGTGGATATCGACCATCAACAACAGGTGTATATGGAAATGGCACCCAAATGCGGGATTCTGAAGTGTTAAAAGATGCATTAACTATTCCGCAATGGTTTTCGAAACATGGTTATTTTACAACGGCGCGTGGTAAGATCTTTCATTCGGCAAATGGCGAAAAAGCGGATACCATTTCGTGGGATAAATGGGTACAAACCACAGGTGGATACGGAGCTGTTAAAAAACAAGCTGGTTACTTGGTAAATGGGATACCAAAAGGAGAAGCCGATGAAAATTTTGATTGGGGACCAACCGATGCAGCATTCGAAGAAACGCAGGATTATATTACCGCCAAATGGGCTGCCGACCAGCTGGATAAGGACTACGACAAACCATTCTTTTTGGCTTGTGGAATTTTTCGTCCGCACCTTAAATGGCATGTTCCGCGAGAGTTTTTCGATAAGTTTCCTGAAGAAGAAATGATCTTACCCGAGGTAAATGAAAACGACTATGACGATATTCCAAATTCAGCGCTTGGTCCATCAAAAAATTACTTCGCTGCAAAAAAATATAAAAAGCAGCAAGCGGCTGTTCAGGCGTACCTGGCATGTATTAATTATGCCGATGCTTGTGTTGGAGTCGTTTTGGATGCATTGGCAAATAGCAAATACGCCAACAATACTATAGTTGTACTCTGGGGCGACCACGGCTGGCATTTGGGCGAAAAGCTTCGTTACAAGAAATTTACCCTTTGGGAAGAGGCCTGCAACATGCCACTAATTTTTAAAGTTCCTGGTGTTACTGAGGCTGGTTCTCGTTGCAACAATCCGGTAAGTTTAATGGATTTATATCCAACGCTTTCAGAATTGTGTGGCTTGCCTAAAAATGCTAAAAACGAGGGCAATAGTATTGTCCCTTTATTAAAAAATGTAAATGCTGACTGGGATAAACCAGCACTTACGACACTCGGATTTAACCGTCACACTGTGCGCAATAAAAAGTGGCGGTATATAAGATATCAGGATGGTGTGGAGGAATTGTACAACCATGAAAATGACCCGTTGGAATGGAAGAATCTGGCGAATGATCCACAGTTCAACTCAGTCAAGAATGAAATGAAAAAATACCTTCCAAAGGTCAATCATTATGAAGTAGAAAATTAATGTACTCTATAATAATGGATTAATTTGGTTAGTTAGTTAGTTAAATTAGTAGTTAGTTTGTTAAAGGACTTTTCATTTATTTGAAAGGTCCTTTTTTAGTGTCTTAATCTGCCTCAAAAACTGATAATCAATTTAACTGAACTGAATCACTTTCTACACAGAGATTGAAATAAATTTTATCACACACTTACAGAGTGTAAAAATCCTACAGAACATTTACACTCTTTTGTAACTATATAAAAATAAATTGTACAAAACCTGGGTTTAATAGAAAGGCGTGCCTGTTAATGTATTGATATACAGGGAGTAGTGGGCGTATACAAAAGAGCAAAACAAGTGTACAACCAGATAAAAGCTTTTTAGGCTTAGAAAATATATTTGTTACTGAATTCGTGTTGAAATACCATTATAACGAAAAATAACAAATTTATGAAAAAGCTAAAATACCTGGGAATTGGTATAATATTATTGGCATTTTATGCATTTGCCTTTTCTACTTCTCAAGAATCAGATTCAGTAAAAAAGAAGGTTGAGGTAAAAGTCGCACAAACACCACCATTGGGATGGAATAGCTTTGATGCTTACGACTGCCGAATTAACGAGGAGGAATTTAGAGGTGTTGTTGATTTTATGGCTGACAATCTACTGGAATACGGTTGGGAGTATGCAGTTATAGATTATATATGGTGGCATCCCGAGCCCGGAAACTGGGATACTCCGCGTAGAAAAGGTCATCCAAATTTGCGTTATAAAAGTCCGGGCGAACCTTTATATCCAGAGTATACAACACACGATGAATACGGTCGTTTGATTCCTTCGGTTGAACGTTTTCCATCTTCAGCAAACGGCCAGGGTTTTAAACCCATTGCCGACTATGTACACAGTAAAGGCATGAAATTCGGGATTCATATCATGAGAGGTGTACATCGTTACGCTGCTTTTCAGGATTTACCAATTAAAGGGACAGATTATACATTAAAGCAGATTGCAGAACCCTGGGACACTTGCGCTTGGTGCAACCACATGTGGGGAGTTGATCCAACCAAACCGGGTGCTCAGGAATATTACAACTCGCTGTTCGAATTGTACGCTGATTGGGGTGTCGATTTTATTAAGGCTGACGACACAATGTATCCGCCATACCACGAAGGCGAAATTGCAATGATGCGTAAGGCCATTGAAAACTGTGGCCGCCCGATTGTTCTAAGTTTATCATGCGGAGAAGCGCCACTTGGTCAAGCCGACCACCTTAAAGCAAATGCTAATATGTGGCGCATTTCTGCTGATTACTGGGATAAATGGGAAAGTCTTGAACACAATTTCGATTTGCTGAATGTTTGGGCTCCACATGCTAGACCAGGTGCCTGGCCCGATGCCGATATGATTCCAATCGGAAAAATATCGCTCGACGACCGCCCGCACGGCCCGGAACGAATGACCAAATTTACAAAAGACGAGCAGCTAACCATGATGACCCTATGGAGCATTGCGCAATCACCGTTAATGCTTGGTAACGATATGTTAGATGTTGACGATTTCACCCTTTCTCTGATTACCAATCCTGAAGTGCTGGCTGTTAACCAAAATGGAAATGATGCACGCCAGATTTTCGAACGAAACGGACAACGTTTCTGGATATCAACCGACAAAGAAACCGGCGATAAGTTCATTGCGCTTTTTAACCTGAATGAGGAAGAAAAAGAACTGGCATTTGATCTGGAATGGGATTACCTGCGTGATGCTTACACTTTGCGTGATTTATGGAAGCGGAAAGATATGGGAACAGTAAAAGGAAAAGTGAAAGCAAAACTGCCTGCACATGGGGCAGCATTATATCGCTTATCAAAAGTTCAATAATAACTTATCAAAAATCTAATGTTTATGAAAAAAACTATTCGAATGAAAAACCTAAAAGAACATTTACAAGGAAGTCCTTAATTCTCTTTTATAATGACTAAGCCAAGGTCAATTCAATTTTTATCAAAACAAACGATGGAAAGTCGCATATAAAACCTACTTATCTAAAACCATTGGGGCTTTTCAGTAAGGAATTGATTAACTAATAATTTAAAATGATGCAAAAACTTAAACTTTTAATCATTCTGTTGTTTATCAGCGTCCAGGCTGTTTTTGCGCAAACAAAAACAATTAAGGGAACTGTTGTCGACAGTGAAGGGCTTCCTCTGCCCGGAGTTACTGTGGTAGTGGTTGGAACTACAACAGGAACGGTTACCAGCATCGACGGGAATTTTACCATCGATGTAGAACCAGCAAATGAGCTTCGTTTTTCGTTTATCGGATTTGCCGAACAGGTAATTACTGTTGGAGAACAAACAGTAATTAATGTTACTTTGGCTGCCGATACTGAGGAACTCGAAGAAGTTGTGGTTGTTGGTTATGGTACACAAAAGAAGGAGAGTGTGGTTGGAGCCATTACTCAAACCAAAGGAGAGGACCTTAAAAAACAAGGTAATGTTTCAAATCTTTCGGATGCACTGGCAGGTGCTATGCCTGGCGTTTCGGTTATGACTGGTACCGGTCTTCCCGGAGGCGGTGGTAACTTAACCGGTAACAACTACGAAGAAACCGAAATTTTGATCCGTGGTAAAGCTACCTGGAACAATTCATCGCCACTTGTATTGGTTGATGGCATTGAACGTAATATGGATGATATTGATGTAAACGAGGTGGAAAACATTTCGGTTCTAAAAGATGCTTCGGCCACTGCAGTTTATGGTGTTAAAGGGGGTAACGGAGTTATTCTTATTACCACAAAACGTGGTTCGGTAAGTAAGCCCAAATTTACATTCGAAGCCAACACAACCTGGGAAAACATTAGTAAAATTGCGCAGGTTGAAGATGCCTACACCGGAATACTTTCACGTAACCGGGCAATTATTAACGAAGCAGCTGTAAATCCTGATAGCTGGAACGATTATGTCCCCGATGAGATTTTAGGCTACTACCGCGATAATACTTATCCTTATGCTTACCCAAGTTTAGATCTTACCGAAACCATGTTGAAAGACTACGGTCGATCGCATCGTTTTAATATGAATGTAGCAGGGGGAACCAACTTTGTAAAATACTTTGGATCGCTTAGTTACAACCACGTAGGTGATATTATGGCCACCGAAGATGTTGGCCAGGGATATAATCCTGAATATTCGTACGACAGATTTAACTTTCGTTCTAACCTCGACTTCGCAATAACAAAAACTACCGACTTATCGGTTAATTTAAGTGGTTTTTATGGAGCACAGCAAACCTCAGGAGCCAACTACCATACCGTATGGTACGGCTTATATAATCATGCACCTGATTGGCCGGTAACGGTATACGAAGATGGAATATATGGTAACAGCGAAGGTACCTACGAACGCGTAGGTGAAAATGAATTGGCAGGACTTTTGTTTCAGGGATACAATAAGTTTAATAATACTGAAATCAATACAGACTTTAAATTGAACCAGAAACTTGATTTTATTACCAAAGGATTATCGGCAGCAGGTAAATTTGCGTATGATAACAGTTTTGTGACCGCTGGTGAGAACATAAGTGATGATGGTGTTTTAACAAAAACAATTGATCCTGAGTTTTATACATCTGGGGGTTATTGGGATGAAGCTTCACAAAGTTATAAACACCCGGATGGATTGGATGTAGAAGATTTCACTACCTATTATTATCCTGAAGGATACAATGCAAGTTCGGGTTTTAACTGGAAAGAAAATCCGCTGGGATATACCCCTGAGAATGTGCAAATTGGAAATACCAATTATTTAAACAGAACAAGAAGAAACTTGTATTATGAGGTGGGTTTAAACTATAACAGAACTTATGGAAAGCACGAAGTAACGGGTTTAGCACTTTTCAGCCGTCAGCGTACCGAAATAGGCAGCAATTGGGCCCAGTTACGTGAAGACTGGGTAGGTCGTGCCACTTACTATTTCAATCGTAAATATTTGTTGGAACTGAATGGTTCTTATAACGGCTCCGAGAAATTCGGGCCTGGTTATAAGTTTGACTTCTTCCCTTCGGTTGCAGTGGGGTGGACCGTTTCAAACGAACGTTTCTTTAAAGAAAATTTGGAATTTGTAAATCTATTTAAGATAAGATATTCTGATGGTGTGGTTGGTAACGACCGCCTAAGTGGAATTCAATGGGGTTATGCAACCATATGGGACGATGGCTCGATGTGGAGTGGCAGCACTCAAGCTCAGGAGAGATTTGGAGATGAATTCCTGGTTCAGGGACCACTGAAATATAACGAAGGTACGCCAGGGAATCCTGACTTACAATGGGAAACTGCACACAAACGTAATCTTGGTTTCGAATGGGGTGCGTTTAAAAATGTATTTACCGGTTCGTTAGATGTGTTTTGGGAAGACCGCGACAATATGTTGGTTGCAGCCAATCAGCGTAATATTCCTGAAACCTTTGGTCAAACAGCACCTGCGGCAAATATTGGAGCTGTAAAATCGAATGGTATGGAGGTTGAGGCCAGCATTCGAAAAAGCTATAGAAATTCATTTAGTTTTTATGTCTCAGGGAACTGGACCATTGCGAAAAATGAAATTTTGGAAAAAGAAGACCCGGAATTAAAGCCTGATTATCAGAAACAGGAAGGTTATGCCATTGGTCAGAACCGTTCTACACTTGAAAGTGAAATTATGCAAAGCTGGGACGATGTGTACACTGGTGTGCTGGATTATTCAAACAACAGCGATGTGTTGCCTGGCGATTTCCGTTTTGTAGATTTTAATTCAAACGGAGAGATTGATCCTAATGATGGGGTACCTTATGGTTACCCTATTTATCCGCAGAATACCTATGGTTTTTCCGGTGGCTTGTCGTATAAAGGATTTAGTTTGAATGTGCAATTTTATGGTGTTTACAATGTTACTAAAAACATACGTTTAGACAGATACTCTTTCGATTCACCAACCATTTATGAGGTTTTGTTGGAAGATACCTGGACTCCTGAGTATGGTAATGCTAATCCGACTTATCCACATTTGACCTATAAAAAGCAGAACAATGGTACTGGTGCTTATAACCTTTGGGATGCCTCGTACCTACGTTTAAAAACTGCAGAACTTTCTTACTCATTGCCATCCCGTTGGTTAGACCCTATTGGTTTAAGCCAACTGAGAGTGTTTGTGAACGGAAACAACTTGTTTGTCTGGACCGATATGCCTACCGATGGCGAAGGTGCAAACTTCGACATAAAAAATTATCCGGTCAAGAAGCAAATGACATTAGGCTTAAACCTTCAGTTTTAACGATTAAAGCTTATAATTATGAAGAAGATATTTAAACAAATCATATTTGTAATGATAGTTGCCTTGGGAGCATGGAGCTGTGAAGATTACCTGGATGTTCCGCCCGATGCAAATATCTTGGAAGAAGATATTTTTAGTAATTACAACTCGTTCCAGGGGTTTGTTGACCAATGTTACGAGTTTATTGTAGATTATAACTCTCACGCTATATGTGTAAGTGGAAACCTTGGTGGCGAAGTAATGGGATCAAAACCGTGGATTTCTGGTTATCATGGTTCTTACGGTTTATACTGGAGCCTGGCAAACGATGGCGGGCAACGTTCCATTTTTAATGGTTACAATAGTGGTAACAATCTCGATCAAAACGGAATCTGGGACTTTTGCTGGGATGGTGCACGTATTTGTAACATTGGATTATCCAACTTTGATATGCTCACAAATGCCACACAGGAAGAAAAGAACATTATTAAAGGACAATTGCATTTCTTCCGCGCTTTTCTGCATTGGGAAGTAGTTCGTGCCTATGGTGCAATCCCCTATGTTGACACAGTATTAACAGCAGATAACCTAAAAATGCCACGTTTTTGGGAATACCAGAAGAACGGTAAAACTTATAAAAACACACAGGCTGTTTTCGAACGAGTAGTTGACGATCTGGATGTTGCAATAGGTTTGTTACCTGAAATTTGGGATGCACCAGAAGCTCTGGCCGGAACCAACCAGCCAAATTTGGGACGAATTACTAAAGGAGCTGCTTTAGCTCTTAAAGCAAAGGCCTTGTTGTTTGCCGGTAGCCCTTTGTTTAATGAAGAGTCGGGTGGTTCGGCAACATTCGATACTGATTACATGAACCGAGCAGCACAGGCGGCCGGAGAAGTGATAAAATTGGCCGACAAAGGAATTTATGGTCTGGAAGAAATGATTCCGGATGAAGACCTCGACCCTTACCGCCAGATGTTTGCTACTGTTGACGGAACCTACCCATACAGTGCAAAAGAAACATTGTTAGGTCGTATTCGCAACCGAGGAAAAGGAAAGGGACGTTTTGACAACTCTTTGTCACGACTTTATTCAACTGGTAACGGTGGGGTTAACTTCGGAGGTAATGCTCCTATTGAAACACCTACCCAGAATTACCTCGATAAGTGGGAAATGGCTGATGGTACACGCTATAAACCAGGTAAAGCATCCGAAGGTGGTTACGACGACGATGCTGATAAACGCTGGGAAAATCGTGACCCACGTTTCCGAAAAACATTTTGGGTGCATGGTGATGATTTTGGAAAGTTTAAATTAAACTGTCAGGTTGGAGGAAAAGATAATTCAGCCGTAGTGTTGAATCCTGTATTTATTCATAAGTATTGGCCAAAAGGAGTAGACCAAAAGAATAAGAATTGGAGACAATTCGATTTTTCAACTCCAATGATTCGATTGGCTGAAGTTTACTTAATCTATGCTGAAGCAATATTTGAAGGAACAGGCGATCCCAATGCATCTGTTTCAGGAGTAGGTATGAGTGCTGTTGATGCAGTAAATAAAGTGCGGGAACGTGCAGGAATGCCACCAACTACTGCAAATCCTGTGGCCTACCAAAACATTTTGGAAGGGCATGGAGAAACTTCTTCCGACCATCCTTTCCGTTTGTTGGTTCGCAATGAAAGGGACGTAGAATTGTGTTTCGAAGGACATTACTGGTGGGATATACGTCGCTGGAAGATTGCACATACGCTTAACAAAAATTTATACCGCTTAGACTTTGATAAGGATGTGACCTATACATCGCGCGAGGTAGTACAAGAGTACTTGTTTGAAACACGTCATTACTGGTTGCCATTTAAAACCAACGTGACTTTGATGTACGAGGGATGGCCACAAAATCCGGGGTGGTAGTAAACAAAACAGAAAAATTTAAATGAAGGTTAAAATGAAGAAAATAACATTAATAATATCATTGCTTCTGTTTGGTTTTACCCTTGCCTTTGCGCAAAAAAACTACACAGGAACAATTACCGACGAAAACGGTACTGCCATTGCCGGTGCCCTTATTTCGGGCGACGAAGGCTCGGTGCAGGTACTGACTGATGCTGATGGAAAATACACCATTCAGATAAAAGGAACGAAAATTCTGGTTGAAGTTGCCGGTTTCGATCCAATGCTTGTGGATGCCAATGCAACAGAAATAATGCTTACCAAACCTGAGATTCTTTCAGGAAAAATTAATACCGTAAACGTACCTTTTGCAAAGGTTGAAAAGCGAAAAACAACAGGCTCAATCAATCAGGTTATTATTTCCGATGAAATGGAATTTGACCAACGCTTGAGCTTACAAGCCGCCTTAGATGGAAAAGTGCCGGGTTTAAAAGGTGCCTGGAACATTTGGGGACGCGGCGACGCAATTGTAGTAGTTGACGGTATTCCGCGCGAAGCTGAAAATTATAACCTGAATGAAGTGGAATCAATTACCGTTTTGAAAGACCCGGTTTCGCGCGCTTTGTACGGTGCACAAGCCGACCAGGGCGTAATTATGGTTACAACAAAACGCGGAAAAGCCAATAAACGCGTGCTAAGCTTTAGGGCCGAAACAGGTGTAAGCATGGAAAAAGCTCTTCCTGAATTTTTGGGAGCTGCCGATTATATGACTGCCTACAATCAGGCTTTGATTAACGATGGAAGTGCGGCAAAATATTCAGCCGAAGATATTAGTATGGCCGGAAAGAATCCATTCTATCCTGATGAAGATTTTTACAGCGACACCTATTTAAAAGGGAGTAAAAACTTTACGAATATTAGTGCAGTTGCTTCCGGCGGAAACGAAAAAACGCAATATTTCGTAACCATGGGCTGGCAGCACAATAGCGGTTGGTTCGAGTTGGCCGACGACAACGAAAACAAGTTAAACCTGCGAGGTGCGGTTGATTTTGATATTACCGAAAACGTTTCTATGAATTTGGATGGTATTGCAAAAATCGATTTCCGTAATATGCCAAACGTTACCGATTTCTGGCAACGTGCTTCTTCAACAGTGCCAAATGCATACCCTGCACTTTGGAACCCGAGCGTTATCACAGATGATGCCGAGCGCCAAGAAATTATGGCTAAGGCAAAACTAATTAACGGAATGCTTTTGGGCGGTAACAATACGTATACACAAAACATTTACGGCGACTTTTTAAAAGGTGGCGAACGTAAAGATATGGACCGTTTTATGCAATTTAATACCGGACTGGATTGGGATTTAAACAAAATCACTCCTGGATTAAAAGCAAGTGCCTATTTTACTTTCGATTTTATGAATCGGTTGACAACAGCACAGAACAGTAAGTATGCAGTATATAATCCAATTGAAAACGCAGATGGTACTGTTAGTGCCCAGGTGATAGGTGAAGATAAATCGGTAGGTAATTTCTCAACAGAAACTTCTTCGGCAACTTTCCACCGTAGGTTTGGTGCTTATGGCACTATTAGCTACGAAAAGAAAACCGAAAACAGCGATCTCTCGGTTGTTGGAGTGGCTTACCGTGACCAGATTTCGTTCCGCGAACAGCTTCAGGACTTCAAGAATCTGACCTTTGGTTTATCAGCAAATTATGCATTCAAAGGAAAATATTTGGCCGATGTTGCAGCTGTTATGGTTGGTTCGCAAAAATTATCTGACGATAACAACATGGCTTTTACACCTGCATTAGGTATTGGCTGGATTCTTTCGGAAGAAGATTTTATGAGTGACAACCAAACCTTTGATTTTCTGAAATTGCGTGCCAATTTTGGGATTCTTAAAAACGACCTTTGGTACACTGCCAATGATGCGTGGAGCGGAGATGGCGATTATTCAGATTATTTCTTATACGAAACAGCTTATCAGCGTGGAGGTAATTTCTTCTATAACAACCGCAATAATTCGAATGAAGAGATGAATATTGCAACACGTGCTAGTAACATTGGTTGGCAAAAACGTACCGAGTTTGTTTTAGGAGCCGATGCTGCCATGTTTGATAAAAAGCTGTGGTTAGAAGCCTCTTTCTTTAGTTCAAAACTGGGAGATATTGTAACTGAAATGGAATACACCTTTCCTAGTTTAATGGGGGCGGTTCCGTTCTACAGTAATTACAATGCTGAAAGTAATACCGGTTTCGATTTAGGAATTAGCTATAATACAGGCGGAAGTGATTGGGATTTAACCGTTGGTTCAAACCTGGTTTATTCTATTCCAAAAATTACGCAAATTGAAGAGCCAATGTACGACAATTTGCATTCATATCTAAGTAAAGACGGTACTGCAACTGATGCAATCTGGGGGCTGGAAGCCAATGGATTATACAGTGAAAGCGATTTTACAACCATGGATTACATAAATCAGGTTTTCACCCTAAAAGATGGCATGCCAGTTTCTTCTTATGGTAATGTTCAGCCAGGCGATATTAAGTATGTTGATCAGGACGGTAACGGAATTATCGACAACGAGGACCAGATGGAGATTGGAAACAACTCATCACGTATTCAGTATAGCTTGTATGTAAAGCTTAAATTTAAAACGTTTGAATTGTACGCACTGGGAATTGGTCAAACGGGAAATTACAATAATCGTTCAAATAATTATTACCGTTTTTACGGCGATATGAAATACCCTGAGTTTGCAAACCAGGCTTACGGTCCGAATAACAAAGATGCAAATGCGTCATATCCACGTTTATCATCATCGAAAAACAATAACAACTACCGTAATTCAACTTACTGGTTGTACGAAAACAATTGGTTTAAAATTCCAACACTACAAATTGCTTACAATATAAAAAGTAACAATGTAAATGGAGTTTTAAAAGATGCAAAAGTGTTTGTTCGCGCTGCAGAATTACTTACCATCAGTAAAAACAAGGACCTTACTGAAGTGAATTGGAACAGCGCACCACAAACAAGAAGTTTTTCAATCGGATTTGTAACTAAATTCTAAATGATTAACACTATGAAGACTATAAAATTAATATTATCAGTTATCGTAATCCTTAGCTTTATTTTTACGGGCTGCCAGGATTATTTAGAACCGAACGACGACAACCGATTGACCTTGGATATTGTTCTTAGCAATCCTGAATTTGCCGAGGGATTTATAATGAAAGCATACAACGGTCTGCCAACCAACTATAACTTTAACGAAGCGATTGCTTCTGATGATGCGGTAACCAACGATCCTGCTTCAAACATTGTATCAATGGTGACAGGTGGTTGGAATGCACAAAATAATCCGCTCGCAACATGGAATGGTTCTTTCGAACGTATCCTGTATTTGAATACTTTTCTCGAAAATATGGATGGTGTGGAATGGAGCTGGGAAAGCACTATGCAAAACGAATTGTTTGCCAAAAAACTGCGTGCCGAAGCACACGCTTTGCGTGCGTGGTATAACTTCAATTTGTTACAAGCTCACGCAGGCGTTGGTAAAAATGGCGAATTGTTAGGTTTCCCTATTGTTAAAGAAGTTTTAGACCAGGAAGACAACTACGAAATTCCTCGCTCATCATTTGCCGACTGCGTAGATTTTATTTTGAGCGATTGCGACGAAGCATTAAAAGCGCTTCCTAATAAATGGGAGGATACCGGTGATGCCTTGGTAGATCAGGTAAACGGTGCACGAAACACTAACCGTATTAATGGTTTGGCTGTTCGTTTACTAAAATCGAAAGTTACTCTTTACGCAGCAAGTCCATCGTATTCTGCAAGCGGTTTTACAATGGAGCAAGCTGCACTGGCAGCTGCTGATGTAATAAATGCAAAAGGGGGCCTGGACGGATTAAAAGTATCGGATCTTGAATTTTACAACAATCCTGCCAGTTCTGAAATTATTTGGGCATCAGCACGTCAGACTAACCAAACAAATTGGGAAAAGAATAATTTCCCTCCATCGTTATTTGGTGAAGGAAAAACAGGACCAAGCCAGAATTTGGTAGATGCATTCCCAATGGCAGATGGTACACCTGCACAACCAGGGGCACCCTACGAAAACCGCGACCCGCGTTTAGCAAAATATATCCTTTACAATGGCGCTTCGTATCATGGAGGTACAATTTATACCTACAGCGGTAGTGGCATTGATGCTCCAGGGGTAGATAAGTATTCAACAAAAACAGGTTATTATCTGCGTAAATTTTTACAAGAAGGCGTTGATATCGACCCTGCACTTTCGAGTCCGGTTGGAGGTCAGCATTTCTACACCTACGCGCGTTATACCGAGGCTTTGTTAAACTTTGCTGAGGCTGCAAACGAATCTGTTGGCCCAAATGACGTAATTGGCGGTTACGCTGCTGTTCAAATCGTTGAAGCCATTTGGAATCGAGCTGGAATACCAAATACATATTTGGCTAGCTTAGATCAAGCCGGTTTACGCGAAGTTATCCGTAACGAACGTCGAATCGAACTTTGTTTCGAGGGGCACCGTTTCTGGGACATTCGTCGCTGGGGATTAACAAATGTTATGAGCGAATCAGCGAAAGGAATCAGCATTGCTCCCGATCAGGTTACAATGTCGGTAGTAAACGTTGAGGGACGTAATTACGATTCGCACCATAAGTATGGACCTATTCCTTACGCCGAAACGTTGAAATACGACCTAATTCAAAATGAGGGATATTAAAAATTGAATATGATGAAAAAATTTATAATACTATTTGCATTTGCAGTTGCCTTGTTTAGCTGCGAAAATCAGGATAACGACTTTGAAGATTATGATTTTCAAACGGTTTATTTCCCGATTCAGTATCCTGCACGTACTTTAGCTTTGGGTGAAAGCCGTTCGGATAATAGCATTGATTTAGAGCATGCCTTTAGCATTGGTGCATCGGTTGGCGGCATGTATGAAAATACAAAAGAGCGTGTGGTAAAAATCCGTCTGGCACCCGAATTAGTTAATGGGGCTTTTGTTGCCGGTCGTCCAGTTCAAATGCTTCCATCAAATTATTACGAAAATACCGATTTCTCAAGTATTACCATTCCTGCAGGCGAATTCAACGGTAAATTACGTGTAAATTTAACCGACGCATTTTTTGCCGATACACTTTCAACCGAAGTGAATTATGTAATTCCTTTGGTTATAGAGCAAAGTACAGAAGATTCGGTTTTATCCGGTGTCCCTCTTCCTGAAATTGGTGCTTCAGCCGACCGTCGTGTTGATGCTGACTGGATGCCTGGTTTCGAACCAAAAGATTACACGCTGTTTGCAGTAAAATATATAAATCCTTACCACGGAATGTTTTTGCATAGCGGTGTTGATGAAACGTTGGATGAAAGCGGTAATGTTGTTGAAACATTCACCTATAGAGCTGATTACGTGGAGCAGGATCTTTTAACACTGTTAACCACAAAATCGATGACAACGTGTTATATGGATCGTTTAGGAGGTCAAAATCAGGGCGACAATTTTAAAGTTGAGCTAACATTCAACGAGTCGGGCAATATTACAATAGAATCTGCAAACGGCGATGATACCGTTTCTGGTACCGGTACATTCGTAACTGCCGATGATCCGAACGCAGTAGAGTGGGGTGAAAGGGGACACATGACCTTAAATCTGGATTACTACTATACTGTTGGCGGTGTTACCCACCATGCTGTTGACCAACTGGTTTACCGCGACAACAATATGCAGTATGAAGAATTTTCCATTACAATTGAAGACTAAGATTTTGTTTGTAACTCGAAACTTTTGAGATGCAGCTAAAAAAAATAGGTAGGTTAGGTTTAATTGGTTTTAGATAGAAACCTTGGCAAAGAGGGTGCAGACCGTTAACGGTAGCATCCTCTTTAACTTTAAAACCAAATATTCTATAATCAATGAGTAATTTTGTTTACATCAAAACCAGATCAATAATGAAACAAATACTTTTTGTTCTAATTACTTTTATTGTTGGTTTTTCTTCTTGCAAATCCAGCATCAAAAATCCAGCATCTGATATCGAACGCCCTAACATACTTTTTGCAATTGCCGACGATGCATCATGGAAACATTTTAGTGCCTATGGCTGTAGCTGGGTGAAAACTCCAGGCTTTGACCGTGTCGCAGAGCAGGGTATTCTTTTTACCCGCGCTTATACGCCAAACGCAAAGTGTGCACCTTCGCGTTCGTGTATTTTAACCGGACGAAACAGCTGGCAACTGGAAGAAGCTGCGAATCACTTTCCGAATTTTCCGGCAAAATTTAAAACCTATGCCGAAGTTTTGGGCGAACACGGGTATTGGGTAGGGAGTGTAGCCAAAGGTTGGGCGCCAGGTAATCCGGGAGAAATAGGTGGAAAAAAACGTGAACTTACCGGCCCTAAATTCGATAAGTTTAAAACAACACCGCCGGCAAAACATATCTCGAATATCGATTATGCAAAAAATTTTGAAGACTTTTTGGAAAGACGCCCAAAAGAGCAGCCTTTTTGTTTTTGGTATGGAAGTACAGAACCACATCGTGCATACGAATTTGAAGCAGGAGTTAAATATGGCGGAAAATCGACTGATGAAATTGACGAAGTGCCCGCTTTTTGGCCTGATGTGGATACTATACGCAAAGATATGCTAGATTATGCCTTCGAGATTGAATATTTCGACAACCATCTTCAACAAATGCTGAAAAAGTTGGAAGAAATAGGCGAATTGGAAAATACCCTGATAATTGTTACTGCGGATAATGGAATGCCTTTTCCGCGTATAAAAGGGCAGGTATACGAATATTCAAACCATTTACCTTTGGCAATTATGTGGCCTGATGGAATTAAAAATCCAGGCAGGGTAGTGGATGATTTTGTAAATTTTATTGATTTTGCACCAACTTACCTCGAGCTAACCGGATTAACAGCAGAAGAGACAGGAATGCAAGCTGTTACCGGAAAAAGCTTAACCGATATATTTTATTCAGATAAAGAAGGAACAGTTACTGAATATCGCAATTTTGTGCTAGTTGGTAAAGAACGCCATGATATTGGCAGACCGGATGATCAGGGATATCCGGTTAGGGGGCTGATAAAAGGAGGATACCTTTACCTGCGTAATTTTGAAACTGATCGTTGGCCATTGGGAAATCCTGAAACAGGATACCTGAATTGCGATGGTAGCCCGACAAAAACCTACATTTTGGATACTCGTCGTAAAAAAGGAATAATGGAGTACTGGCAATTAAATTTTGGGAAACGTGTTTCTGAAGAATTATATGATATTAAGGCTGACCCGTTTTGCCTGAAAAACTTGGCTGATAGTTCTGGATATATTAACCAAAGGGAAAACATGTTTGCTGAAATGAAACAAAAGTTAACAGAACAAGAAGATCCCCGAATACTAGGGAGAGGGGATATATTTGACAACTATGAGTATTCTGGTTCCGATCGTAACTTTTATAATCGTTATTTCAGTGGTGAAAAGCTTTCTCCGTCGTGGATTAATGCATCAGATTTTGAAACGGATTTGAAGGAATAAAGCTCAAGTGGTCCTCTCAAAATTGGCACGAACATTATTATTTGCGAATATAGTATTTCGTAACCCTATTTCGTATCACCTTTTTTTTATACCAGCATCCTGAATAGTAACAGGGATGTACACCAAAACAAAACAAAAAAACACCAAAACAAAAGCCTCGAAACTTTACGGCCTAGATTTGGAACAGATTAAAATCGTTACCAATGAAACAAATATTTTACGCCTTTTTACTAAGTATTTTTTCGTTTGCCAGTCTGGCACAAGTCGAAATTTATCCTTTTCCAACATCTGATTCGGAAATAATTTCAGAACAATATGCCGTTCGGATTCGTATTTTAAAAGCCGATGGAAGTCATGATAGTTGGCAGGAAATTACAGTACTGAATGTTGTTCCTCGGGAACCATACGAACATCCAATTTGTGGCGAACAATCCAGTGCTTTTAATATAACCGGCGACCGCCGGACAAGCTTTGCGCCCTTTGGATTTTCCGGACCAATTGAAGTAGAAGTAACTAAACAGTTTGGAACCCTTGCTACAAGTGTAGAAATTACACCCAAAGCTTACTCCATTAATCCACATTATTTCGATGGTCAAACAGTACGTTTTGCAATAAACCAATGGGGGTACATTAGCGTAAATTTTGTATCTGAAGACAACCGCGACGGCGATGGGGCAGGAGGTATGCATATAAAACATGGCTTAATGCTTTTTGCCGATAGATCCGAGAGTGAAGCAGGTTACGATATTCCTCTTCCTAACGATCAGGGGGTAGTAGTTTGGAATAATGATACTGATATTGAAACCTTAAGAAATGCAGATATTATTTACTTCCCGGCTGGCGACCATAAAATGAAAGAGCATAAGGACAACGAACAGGAGTTTCTAACAGTACCTGGAGACATGGAATCGTCGCCGTTATATCATGGACAACTGCGTTTAAAAAAGTCGCAAAAAATCTATCTCGCTCCCGGTGCTTATGTTCGAGGTTGTTTTAATGGGCGTGGAAACGATGGTGTTTGGATTTATGGAAGAGGGGTAATTTCCGGCCGTGATCACTTGTTTCATGAAATCCTCATACCGGAGTTCGACAATGAAGGCAACTGGGTACACCGAACTGCTACAAAAGAAGCTTTTGTAGATTTAATTGGCTGCGACGATATTCGAATGGATGGCATTTGTATCATCGAACCTTTTCATCATACTTGCCCATCGGGGAATAGAGGATTGATTAAAAATATTAAAATTCTAGGTTTTAACTATAATAACGATGGTGTTCGCCCCGGAGATGGGACAGTAGTTGACGAAATTTTTATAAAAACCATGGATGATTACGACTACGCAAGGGGTAACCACATGTTTAAAAATTCAGTTATCTGGCCCATGTTTAACGGCTCGGTGGGGATGATTTCGTGGAGTACTCTGGGTGGTGAAGGCTGGTGGTTTCATAACAACCATATCATTAATTCCGAAACAAAAAATAATTATTCGAATAACGATGGAATTGTGGGCTCGCAAGCCGATTTCGGTATTCAAACACACAATATTGAACTGAAAAATATTCATGTTGATCATCCGATTACCAACCTGGTTGATGCCCTGATTCTCGATGAGGGAACATCAACCAACTACGATACCTGGTTTCGAGATTTCAGGTTTGTAAACATAAAAGCCGATTACCCGTTTCAACGCACCAATGGAGAGGTGCAACTCAACCGTTTAAAAGGTATGAAGCGCGATAACCGAATTGCCTGGGTCGAGAATTTTACCTTTACTAATTTTGTGGTCGACGGTACATTGGTAACTTTCAATAACTACAAAAATTATTTCGATCTGAATCTGCAAGGGGCAAATGGTGTAAATACTGATGTTGATAATTATGTCCGGAATATTACTTTCAATTCAAGCGGTGAACTCTTTGTAATTGATGAAATCTGTGGCGAAGGAGGAGAATGTTTTCCTAAGGGAACAAGCGGGAAAGTTGATTGTCCGTCGGGAACGTCGCAATCAATTTCAATAAAACCAAACCTAGGTTTTAAAATAAAAGAAGTAATAGTTGATGGAAAAAGCATTGGACGAGAACAAATTCACCATTTTAACAATGTTCAGCAAAACCATACACTTGAGGTTCTTTTTGAAGAAGGTGACGATTATTTTGATTTGCCGGTCAATACAGATATCTTTTCTGTCATAACATCAACACAAAAGGATTATAACTTAAATGACAGATTGCTGGTTTATCCGAATCCCGCTACTAATCAGGTTACTATTTCAGGATTAGTAGGAAATGGACAGCTTCGTTTGTGCGATATTTCCGGAAAAGTTATTAGAGCTATCGATTATTCAACATCGAGTAGTTTGTTCGATATCTCTGATTGTAGGAAGGGCATTTATCTTTTGCATGTCATCAGCGGAGTGCAAATGCAGGTTAGCAAGCTAATTGTCAACTGAAGTATTTATATCTTCAGGCAATCTAAATTACCAAAAATGATTAAAAAGACTTTTTTTCTTTCGCTGATTGCAACTTTTCTTTTAGTTACAGGACACAGTTTTGCACAGTCATTATCGGATTACCGTTGGACAACCATTGGTGCCACTGGCGAAGCAACGGGCCGCCACGAAAATGCTTTTGTTGAATATAAAGGTAAATTTTATTTACTGGGAGGGCGCGGAATAAATCCTGTAAATGTATTCGATCCTGCAACAAATACCTGGGAATCAAAAGGGAAGTCGCCAATGGAAATTCACCATTTTCAGACAGTGGTTTATGGCGATGCAATTTGTTTAATGGGTGCTATGACCGGAAAATATCCAAAAGAAGTACCCATGGAGAATATCTGGAAATATTATCCTGAAACCGATACCTGGGAGAAAGGACCCGAAATCCCGGAAGACAGGAGACGAGGTGGAGCCGGAGCGGTTTTATACAATGACAAAATTTACCTGGTTGGAGGAATTGAGTATGGTCATACCAGCGGTACCAACAATTATTTTGATAGTTATGATTTGAAAACAGGTGAATGGCAAATATTAACAAAAGCGCCTCATATTCGCGACCATTTTCCGGCAATAGTGGTGGATGACAAATTATACTGTGTTGGCGGAAGAAATACAAGCGTTCATTATCCTGACAATTTTGGAGCTTTCTTTGCCGCTACAATTCCCGAAGTTGATGTATTTGATTTTAAGAAAGAAACCTGGGCTACTCTGAAGGAAAAACTGCCCTTTCCATCAGCTGCCGGTGGTTTGGTTGAAATCGATAATAAACTTATTTATATGGGAGGCGAATGCAGTTGGGCGAATGCCAGTTTTCAAACCCAAGCACTCGATCTGGAAACCGGGAAATGGGAACAACTGGCTTCATTGGTTATCGGACGTCACGGTAGTGGAGCGATAGTTTACAACAACAATATTTACCTGGCAGCCGGCAGCCCTAACAAAGGCGGAGGAAACATGAATTCCATTGAGGTTTTTTCAGCACTGCACGATTGGAAGAAATTATTTAATGGAGAGAATCTCTCAGGTTGGGAGGTAAAATGTACACAGCAGGATAAAGGAAAGAATTACTGGACGGTAGATAACGGAACAATTTTGTGTGATACCAAAGGGAATTCTGATCATCAATACATTTGGTTGCAATCGAATGATGAATTCACCGATTTTGAATTGCGCTTAAAATTTCAGGCAAGCGCCGAAAATAAAGGGAATGCCGGAGTACAAGTCCGTAGTCGATACGACGATTTCGCTAAAGTTGACAGAGACGTTGTGGGTTGGATGGACGGGCCACAGGTGGACATCGATCCAACGAATCCGTGGCGTAACGGTTTTATTTACGATGAAACACGGAAAACCCGACGCTGGATAATTCCAAGCCTGCCCGATTGGAAAATATCAAAAGAGGAATATGCACCTAAAAAAGTGATCTACTACTGGGATAATGAAGGAACTGGTTGGAACGATATACGCATCATTTGTAAGGATAAACACATCACGACTTACGTAAACAACCTAAAAGTGGCTGACTATGATGGAACCGGCGTTTTGGATGACAAGGACCATACCATAAACAACGTTGGTGCAAGAGGGCACATTGCTCTTCAGCTGCATATGCATTCTAACAATTTTATTCGTTTTAAAGATATTGAAATAAGGGAGTGGTAAAATTTTGTATTAATACAGTTAAAATATCCTCTGTACAATCGAGGTAGATTTCAGAACAAAAGAACAATTCAATTAAAGTGAATTGTTCTTTTTTTGCTTTAAACCTATTGCAATGATTAAACTAAACCAATTAGCATCAATTATCATTCTAGTCTGTTTATGGTCGTGTAAGGCTGGCAATACTAATCTTGTTGAAATTTTAGACAATTCACCACAGGCTCACTTTGCTTCAGAACAAATTAATCGAGCATTGTATGATTTAGGAACGACTTCAAAAGTACAGGTAATTTTAAAGATTGATTCTACGCTCAATGAACAAGCATACACCATTCAAAAGAAAAACAGAAAAATTGTTGTGAGTGGGGGCGATGATATCGGCCTCATGTATGGAGGATTAGAGTTGGCTGAAATAATAGCTGTTGAAGATAGAATTCCAGAGCTGGCAGAAACGATATCCGGAAAACCACACATTAAAAAACGAGGATTAAAATTCAACATTCCACTTGACATCCGCACTCCAAGTTACCAGGATGCTGGCGATGCTGCACAAAATAATATCGTGGAAATGTGGAATATAGATTTTTGGAAAGCCTATTTAGATATGATGGCCAAAAACCGTTACAATGTGCTTACACTTTGGAATCCGCATCCCTTCCCATCGATGATTAAAATGGAGAATTATCCCGATGTTGCATTGGAGAATGTTTGTGGAACCAGTTTTCCGCTCGATACGGAACGAACCGACGAGCCCGATGCCACATTTATTGCAGGCTGCGGTGTTTCAAAAGATGTGCTTGATAATCTGATTGTACTAAAAGAGCTGACAATCGACGAAAAAATTCAGTTCTGGCGTGCTGTGATGAAATATGCGAAAGACCGGGGAGTGGAAGTTTATTTTATTACCTGGAACATTTGGATGAACGGTTTGGCCCCGCCCGGGTGGTACCGCAATCAGGAAAATAAAAAAGGTGATGAGGGCAAATACGGAGTCAACAACGATCAGGGAAATCCACTTACCATTACCTACCTGCGCGAGGCAGTAAAAGAATTTATTCTCACTTATCCTGATTTAGCAGGTATTGGAACCACTGCGGGAGAAAACATGGAAGACCGCAACGATGAATTCGACCGTGAAAAATGGTTGTGGAATTCTTATGGGCAAGGTGTTTTAGATGCTAAAGAACTTCAGCCTGAACGAGAAATAAAATTTATCCATCGGTACTGGCAAAGTGGTGTCGACAAAATTGTCGACGATTTTATGTCAAAATATCCCGATGAAATAAATTTGAGCTTTAAGTACGCACGGGCGCGAATGTATGCTACTCCAAAACCCGAATGGGCAAATGAATACATAAAAGAATACCGAGCATTTGGGTTCAAAAGCTGGTGGAATATCCGTAACGACGACATCTTTCATTTTCGCTGGGGCGATCCTGGATATGTATCTGAGTTTATGAAGAACCTGCCCGAAGAAGAATTAACCGCCGGTTATTTTATGGGCTCCGACGGTTATGTTTGGGGGCGCGAGTTTATCAGTAAACACCCGAAAAATCCAAGAGAACTCGAGATCGATAAACATTGGTATAATTTTATGTTGTGGGGCCGAATGGGATACAATCCTGACTTGGAGAAGAAACGGGTGATAGGATTAATAAAGCAAAAGTATCCCGGCGTAGATGTTGGCAGATTATTTAATGCCTGGGCAACCGCATCGAAAATACCCTCGTTGGTAACCAATTTTCATTGGAATGACTGGGACTTTCAGTGGGCTGTGGAAGGTTGCCTCGACCTGCGAAACGGATTTCATACCGTAGAACGTTTTATTACTAATCCAACTCGGCAAGGTTCCGGCATTCTTTCGATTCCCAATTTTGTGGAGTTGCAGAAAAAACAAAAAACAATAACGGAGACAACTCCACTTGATGTGGCTGGCAAACTCGACTCTATGGCTAATGAGGTTCTCCGTTTTGTTGACATTCAAACTGAATTTGCGGATCCATCTTATGCAGAATTGGTTTACGACCTTCAAGCCTGGGCATACATGGGTAAATACTATGCCAATAAAATACGTGGAGCATATCAGCTGCATGCTTCACGGAAAGGTATTGAATACGCAAGTTTATCTCAAGCTAAAGAGTCCTTAGCCATGGCGTTGGATATGTGGAAAAAGTATGCCGAAGCTGCCACTAGAAACTACCATCCGCAGTTTATGGCAAAAACACGAACCATTGACTGGAATGCCCTTACGAATAACGTAAAAGAAGATATAACTCAAATAAAAATGTAGAAATGAGGCAATTAGTATTCTGTTTAATCATTGCAATATTACACGGATGTACTTCATCACAATCTAAAATTGATGGTACTTTATTTAAGTGGGAACCGATTACCATGTCTTTTATTGGTCCCAATTTTACTGAGTCGTCCGAAGTATTCAGAAATTATCGTTTAAATGTTACTTTTTATAACGAAAAGGATACGCTGATTGTGCCTGGTTATTTTGCCGCCGATGGCGATGCCGCAAATACATCTGCAAATTCTGGGAATATTTGGCAGGTTGTTTTTACACCCACCAAAGAGGGTGTTTGGTCTTACAAGGTTTCGTTTCAGTACGGCAAAGATTTGGCCGCCAGCCTTGACCCAAACGAAGGAAAGCCTCTCGCTTTTGATGGTGAAACCGGGAATTTTGAGGTGAACGGAATAAATCCCAATGCAAAAGGAGCTTATGCCAAAGGGAAATTAATATACGTTGGACAACGCTATCTTCAGTATACCGGAACGGGTGAATGGCTTATAAAAGCCGGCCCCGGAGGCCCTGAAAACTTTTTTGGGTACGTTGATTTTGACAGCACTTTTAACGTGTCGGGAGGTATTAACGACAGCGCCTTAGGGCCTGACGGCCTGCACAAGTACTCGCCTCACATACAGGATTGGAAAGAGGGTGATCCTGTGTGGAAAGGCGATAAGGGTAAAGCCATAGTTGGAAGCATTAATTACCTGGCCGAAAAAGGTGTAAACTCGCTTTACCTGGTAGTAAACAATGTAAACGGAGATGGACGGGATTGTTGGCCCTGGGCCGGGTATAACGATCGAGATATTTATGATGTTTCAAAATTGGCGCAGTGGAATATCGTTTTCAAACATATGAATGAAAAGGGAATTCAACTGGATTTTTTGTTTTGGGAATCTGAAAATACCACCTTGTTGAATAATGGTAATTTGGGCGTGGAAAGAAAAATTTATTACCGCGAGTTACTTGCACGTTTTGGGCATTTGCCTGCAATACGATGGAATATATCGGAAGAACCAACAGCAACGCCAGAACAGATTTTGGCCGATGTGGATTTTATCAGTCGCATTGATCCATATGGTCACGCAGTTGGAGTTCACTGCGGATATACCGTTGAACGTCGCGACAATGAATATCCTCCTCTGCTTGGAAAAGAAAATTTTGACGGGGCATTTATGCAATGCCACGAGAACTTGCACGACGAAGTTAAACGCTGGCTTCAGAAGTCCGAAAAATCAGGTAAAAAATGGGTGGTAAGTGTCGATGAATCTTTACCAAACCATCCTGCTGATATCGAAAAGGTTCGTCGCGAATTTTGGGAAGTAGTTACCGCCGGAGGAGAAGGCTACGATGTGTATTTCGGCTATGGAACCGGAACATGTGATATTGCCAATGAAGACTTCCGTAATCGCGATAAAAAGTGGAGCCAGTTAGCTATAGGATTAGATTTCTTTAACAACACCGAGTTGAATCAGCTTCTCCCATATATGAAGAACTATGATGATTTGGGAACAGGGTATATTCTTGCAAAACCAGGAGAGATGTATGTAATGTACACCACCCTGGATAAAAATACCATTGATTTGACCGACTTTACTCAAGAGTTTGAGATCGACTGGCTCGATATTAATAACGAAAGCGGACTTTTAAAAGGCAGTATCGAAAAGGTAATGGGGGGCCAGATTGTTGATTTGGGGAATGCCCCGTCAACAAAAACAGATTGGGTGGTTTGGATTCATTATTAGGATTATTACATGGAAAAGAGAAAAAATATGAACTCCGGATTTGCATGCAGCCTGATTTTCATTCTTTACTTTCTGGCAGGATGTGAAACAAAAACCAAGCTTTTTGTTGAAGAGCTTCCCAAACACCGGATTATTGTTTTAACTGATATATTAAATGAACCTGATGATTCGCAGACTTTGGTTCGGCTGCTGATGTACTCAAATGAGGTAGATATTGAAGGGCTCATTGCTGTGTCCTCTTGTCATCAGTACAAGGGAAAAAACGATCCAAATCCAGACAGGAATACCGTTCATCCGGATGAAATTAGAAAATACATCAGCGCATATGGTGAGGTACGCGAAAATCTATTGAAGCATAAGGATGGCTGGCCAACCACGGCTTATTTAATGGAGGTAGTTGGTGCTGGCCCGGAAGGATTTGGAACCCGGGATATTGGGCCTGGGCTGTCAACCTCTGGCTCTGAGATAATTTGTAATGCCATAAAGAAGCATGATAAGCGACCACTTTATATCATCATTAATGGAGGGGCCAATTGTTTGGCACAGGGACTCATCGATTTGGGACAACAAAAATCGGGGGAAGAACTCGACGAGTTGTTAAAAAATGTACGGGTATGTGATAATGCAGGACAAGACAATGCCGGAGCCTGGATAGCTCATAATTATCCCGATTTACACTATAAACGAAGCTCACATCAGGTTTACAATTTTATGAATCAGACGGGGCCCGCAGTTTGGGATACTACCTGGTATCCTGGGAAAGCCCAACATTTGTGGGCTGCAGAACATATACAAAACAACCATGGTGCACTGGGAGCAATTTATCCTACCCGCATGCGATGGAAAGATCCGACTACCTTCAGTACAATCGAAGGGGGAGGTAGCGGAAACTTTATCGGTTTTGTAAACAGAGGACTTTACCATCCTGAACACATAGATTGGGGAGGCTGGGGTGGTCGTTTTAAAACTGAAAAGGAAAAAAATATTTATGCCAATCAGCTGAAATGGGCAGAAGAAGATTTGTTTTATTCTGAAGATGAATTTAAACCCTACTTTATGTACCCCGAAACCAGCGATAACTGGACCGATCCGATTACCGGAAAAGAATACAATGGCATTGGTGTGCCAATATTTCGGTGGCGACGCGCTTATCAGAACGACTTTAGGGCACGAATGGATTGGTGCGTAGATGATTTCCTCACGGCCAACCACAATCCGGTTGCCGCTGTAAACGGAGATAAAACCGACGGTATAGTTCATGTGAACGTAATAGCAGGGAGTACAGTAATGCTAGATGCTTCTGCTTCAACAGACCCCGATTCTGATGAATTGTCTTTTCGGTGGTTTTTTTACTCTGAGGCAGGAACTTACCAAGGTTCAGTTCAATTGAGTGAAAAGGATAATGCGGCAACGGAAATCCATGTGCCCGTAGATGCTGGCGGAAAACAAATTCATATTATTCTGGAAGTAGAAGACAAACATCCCGAAGTTCCGCTAACTGCATATCGAAGAGTTATTATAAAAGCAACCAATAAATAATTACAAAATGAGAATAATTACCAAAATAGGTATCGTACTAACAGCATTATTTGTGGCATGTAGTGCCAATAATGGTTCCGTTCCATTATTTAACGGGAAAAACCTGGATGGATGGACCATTCAACTTCGAAAAGGTGGCAATGGTCTGGAAGAAAAAGTATTTGGTGTTAACAATAGTGGAGAGGTTCATGTATTTCAAGGATTGCCCGATAGATACCAGCTTGGTACCGGATCTGATACACATGGAATGATTTGGACAAATAAGGAATACAGCATGTTTCATTTCCGGTTCGAATATAAGTGGGGCAAAAAGATCTGCAATAATTTTCATCAGTTTCAGTACGATGCAGGATGTTATTACCATGTAAATGATCAGGAAATATGGCCCAAGGGTATCGAATATCAAATTCGGTACAATCACGAAACCAACGAGAATCATACCGGTGATTTCTGGGCGTCAAGTGTGGATTTCCAATGGTATGTAAATGATAATAATGAGTTCTTACCTCCGGCAGAAGGGGGAAAACCAATGGAGAAAAGAATGGGAGAACATCGCGCCAAAAGAACCGATAACTACCATGCACTTGATGATGAGTGGAATATCTGTGAAGTTATCGTTATGGGCGACAAGTATGCCATTCATAAACTGAACGGGGAGATCGTGAATTATGCAACTGATTTGGGGAGATCATCAGGTATAATTGGGCTGCAATCTGAGACTGCGGAGATTTTCTACCGCAATATTGAGATAAAGGAATTTTATGAATTTATTCCGGCTGAAGAATTTCTAAAATAGATGAGGTATGAGAAGAATAATTCTTGTTGTATTGCTGTTTAAAGTGTGCCTGCTTTATGCACAAATGAAACCCAATACCAATTTACCTTATAATCCGATGCCCCCGTATCTGGAGAAAATAACAACTTTCGGGCAACGTTGCGATTGGTCGCACGATGGGAAACATCTTATTTTTCTGGAAAAGACTTTTGGCGATGTATACGAAGTTGAAGTAGAAACAGGAATATTAACGCCACTTACCCATCATTTTTTTCACGAAGGATTTGTTCGGGCCTTGTACCTGGCTAATGGCGATATCTTATTATCCGGGGCGAAAACCTTCGATGCCACTGAACCTTGGAAAAGCCGTAGCCCTGAAAATGCCGAACTTTGGGTGTTAAAACGCGATTTGTCAGGTCCGCCAACACCGCTGGGAGTATTTTGTAAAGAAGGGCCAACCTGCTCGCGAAAACAAATGAAAATAGCCTGGACGGTTGACGATATTTACATGGCCGATATTGTATATAAAAATGGTATTCCTCAATTGTCTGAAATTGATACTCTTGTTAAATCTGAAAACCTTCCGGAACCCCTGAATGGTTGGCGATTGGAAACCCAGAACTTCAGACCTCCTTTTGATAACGAACTGATTTTTAACGCACATTTTCCCTCCGTAGAATACGAAGCAGAGGTAATGGGCATCGATTTACAAACCGGAAAAATTGTAAACTATTCGCAACGGGAAGACCGTTACGACGAGCCGGAGGGAATTTTCCCCGATGGAAAACACATTTTGGTGGAAAGTACCCGACACCATCCTAAACGGGGAGAAAGAACCACCTGGGATTACATCGATTTGTATAAACTTTCTTTGGATGGTTCGGCCGAAATGGAACGACTTACCTTTTTTAACGAAGGATTAAAATTCAAAGCAACAAATCCGGTGGTAAGTGATGATGGACGATATATGGCTTTTCAGTATTCAATTGTTGGAGAAACAACTGGTATTGGACATGGAATTTTGATTTGGGATTTTGAAAAACAAAAACAGTATAAAAAACAACAAAATGAGCAATAGATTTTTACTCGCATGGATTCTTATCTTGTCTTTGCACAACTGGGCAGCATTTGGCAGCTCATCACAAAAAAAGCAACAAATGCCAAACATTATTCTGGTTTTTGTCGATGATCTCGGATACGGAGATTTAGGTTGCTATGGTCAAAAATTGATACAAACACCCAATATCGATAATATGGCAGAACAAGGTATTCGTTTTACCGATTTTTATGCCTCAAGTCCGGTTTGTGCCCCATCTCGCTGCGGGTTAATGACCGGAGAACATGCAGGTACAGCGTGGATTCGTCACAATATGAACGTGTTACCAATGGGGCAAATGCCTATTCCTGATGAAGAAATTACTATTGCAGAAATATTGCAGGACAATGGATACAAAACCGCAGCCTTTGGTAAATGGTCGTTGGGGGCTCCCTGTAATTCCGGGGATCCTCAAAAACAGGGATTCGATCATTTTTTTGGATATTACTGCCAATGTTATGCTCATAATTACTTTCCGGAGGTACTTTGGAAAGATGGTGATTCAATTTTGCTAAAAAATGAAACCACTCCTGTTCATGTAAATTTTATCGATTATCCTTTATCATATGCCACAAAAAAAGTGGAGTATTCTGCCGATTTGATTTTTGATGAGGCATTAAAGTTTGTGGAAGATAATCGCGATAATCCATTCTTTTTGTACTACGCTTCGGCGTTGCCGCATTCAAATGGCGAGGCTCCTGTTAACGAGAGATTTGAAATACCGGATTGGGGGATTTATGCCGATTCGGCCTGGACACCAGTAGAAAAAGGTTACGCGGCAATGGTTACCTTGCTTGATAAACAAATGGGGGAAATTAATGATAAACTTACCGAGTTGGGAATTGCTGATAATACCCTGGTAATTTTTACCAGCGATAATGGCCCAACCAAATTTGCCAAACGTTTTGAAAGTGCAGGAGCTCTGCGTGGCCGAAAACGCGATTTGTACGAAGGTGGAATCCGGGTACCTCTTGTTGCACGTTGGCCAGGTATTATTGCTTCCGGAGAAACTGTTTCAAAGCCCGCTGCCATGTACGATTTAATGCCAACTTTTGCCGAAATCATCAATGCCGAAATTCCTGAAGAATGTAATGGTGAACCGATTAATGCATTTGTTAAAGATAAAAGACATTCACAAAAGCGGTATTTGTACTGGGAGTTTTACGAAGGCGATCGGGCTCCCAAACAGGCAGTGCGTAAAGGAGATTGGAAGCTTCTTCGTTTTAATTTTGACAGCCCAGAAAAAAGCGAACCAGAGTTGTATAACCTGGCTAACGACTTTGGGGAGAAGAAGAACCTTGCAAAAGAGTATCCTGAGGTGGTCAAAAAACTGTCGAAGATTATGGACGAGGCACACAAGAATTATCAATTTGCTGATGTAGATCCAAAATAGTCAGGTGTTATTTTTTGTACTGGCGGTGAAGTCAACGTATTGTTTGATGCTGACTTATTTTTTGGTATGCACAAATAGGCTTAAAGAATGTACAAACAACCAACTCAATGAATCAATTTTAAACTTATTTGCAAAAAAAAAATCATAAACCATATAACTTGATAATTCATGATGAAGTCTTTTTATTTATTTCTACTAGTTGCAATTGTAGTTTCAGCTTGTACTGTTTCTAGTAAAACAGATTCAACAATAAAATCGGTTAAAACGCGTATTCAATCCCGTAATTATCCTTCGTTATTTCAGGCTTGGTATGGAATTGATATGCCCGAATATCCGCAAACCACCAATGAACAACGTTTGCAGGCAGCCGCAAAACACGATTTGCTGTGGGAAGAACCATTAAGTCAGTTAGGCGAAAATGTTGATCTTACCCTAGGGCTTGTTTGGGATCATGATAATCATGGATTGGCAACTAATTTTACTGAAGAAAGTCTGTCTCATGCTTTGGCGAATAGAAAACGCATGTTGGAACTGAATCCGAACATGATATTTTTATTTGAGGTGCGCTGGCGGGATGCTCCAATGAGCTTCTTACCTGAAAACAGTGACTGGTGGCTACGTAACGATGAAGGGGAAATTGTAAAAGGTTGGCTGGGAGGCTGGGAGCCTTTTTATATGTTGAATTATAATAATCAGGATTTTCAGGAAAACGTGGCGCGTCAATGCAAAATTGCCATCGAAAGCGGGGTATATGATGGTGTGATGTTTGACTGGAGTGGCCATCTTGAAATCATTAAAAAAACACGAGCTGCCATTGGCGACTCTGCTTTAATAATCGTAAACATTCACGATGATATTCACCATGGTATGGATTATCAACCGTACATAAACGGCTCTTTTATGGAATTGAATCCTATTGACAGCCTGAGTTTACCTGTTGATGAACTTGTGTTGAATAGCAAAGATGATGTAAATGCACGTACCTGGGATAACATAAGAGATGCTTTAATATGGTTTGAAGAAAACCTACAAGAACCCAGAATTAATTGTTGCGAGGTATGGGGAAACCGCGATGATCTCTCGCGTATGCGCGCCGTAACAACATTAACTCTAACACACTCTGATGGCTACACTTTGTATGCTGATCCAAATCCATTGAAAACTCCGGACCACTATCACGACTGGTACCCGTTTTGGGATGCTGATCTGGGAAAACCACTTGGCAAGAGAATAGACAGGGAAGACGGTGCTACTTTACGCGAATTTGAAAATGGTACGGTGGTGTATAACCATTACGGGAATAATTCAGTTAAAATTGAATTTAACGAAGAGTACAAACGCATCTCGGATGGTAGCACAGACAAAGTATTTAATGTTAATGGTCGCGATGGAGATATTTTTTTAAAGATCAAATAGATTAACTAATTCATAATCTGGAAAATATGGCTTTGCATTGGCTCGATTTTACTGCCTTTTTTACTTACTTCATTTTACTCAGTGTTATTGGCTGGCTGGCAGGAAGAAGTAAAAAACAAATGGCATCTGATTACTTTTTGGCAGGGAAATCATTACCCTGGTATGTTGTTGGTAGTTCGTATATTGCCGCAAATATAAGTACCGAACATTTTTTAGGAATGATTGGTGCCGCTGTACTTTATGGTATTGTGGTTGCAACTCCTGAATGGAGTGCAGTTATTGCTTTTACCTTTCTGATTTGGTTGTTCATTCCTTTTCTTCTTTCTTCGAAAGTATATACAACTCCCGAGTTTCTGGAAAAAAGATTTAATAGGCAAATTCGGTTTATTTTCGCTTTAATAACAATAATTGCAAATATTTCCGCATTTATGGCACCCGTAATTTATGGCGGAGGATTAATTGTAGAAGAAGCCTTAGGATTTAACCAGTTGTTTGGATTGAATGTTGAAGCAATTAACAATGGTGCCGCCACAAACTGGGGATTGTTTTTCTCAATTGCCTTAATTGCTTTCGCTGCCGGAATATGGGCCATATGGGGGGGCTTAAAATCCGTGGCCTGGATGGATGTACTTACAATAGTAATAATGGTTGCCGGCGGATTAACCGTAACAATTCTCGGATTGGCTTACATTAGCGATGGACAAGGTATTGTTGCCGGCTTCAGGAAAATGGTTGATATTAATACCGCTAATAGTGGCTGGACAAAAGAATGGCTTGATACACATGTGGTAAATATCCTGAATGGTGCAACAGAGGGGGCTTCTTATAAACGACTTTCGGTATTGCAACCCATTAATCACAGCGTTACGCCATGGACTCACTGGGTGTTTTCATTCTTCTACATTGGCTTGTGGTACACGGTAATAAACCAACACATGATTCAAAAGGTGTTTGCAGCAAAAGATATCTTTCATGCACGTATGGGAATGGTATTTGCTTCGTTTTTGAAGCTCTTACTACCTTTTATAGTTGTTATACCCGGATTGATCTATTTTGCAATGAATCCTGATTTTCTGCATAGTAATAATTGGAACTTTATGCGAGAAGAGGCCAATAAAACATATATTTTGATGATTGGCAGATTAGTGCCTGTGTTTTTAACAGGATTTCTGTTGGCAGCCTTATTTGGAGCAATTCAAAGCACAGTTAGTTCAGTACTCAATTCGACCTCAACCATTTTTACTATGGACTTTTATAAAGAGTACTTAAACAAAGAAGCAAGCGAAAGAAAAGAAATTAGAATGGGTAAGATATCCGGAACTGTAATTCTCATATTTTCCATAGCACTGGCTATTTTTCTGGCGCTAACCAAAATAAACATCTTTGTGTATATACAAACCATGTATACGTTTATTGCTCCGCCATTTTCAGCTATTTTTCTTATCGGTATGTTGTGGCGGCGGATTAATGGTAAAGATGCTTTGTTTGCCATTATTGGTGGTTTTGCTCTGGCTGCCATTTTAAAATACCTGGAACTTGGACCATTGGCAGAGGTAGATACACCATTTGCCAATTTTATTAAACCCTTTGCCAATCAGGGATTAATTGTGTGGGGATTTAGTATGTTAATTGCTGCAGTTTCAGGATTAATTACTCCACCACCTGCTCCTGAAAATGTAGGAGACGGACTTGCTTTCAATTTCAGAAAGATGAGCCTGTTAAAAGGTGGACTGGGCACTAATTGGTACAACAGTGTTACGCTTTGGTGGGGCATCTGTTTCTTGCTGATGATCGTGTTTGTTTTGGTGTTTTCGTTGTATATATAATCGAATGATAAGGATAGATTTTTTTGAATGAACATTATGAATAATATTAGTGATTTGGCACCTCAACCCCCAATGGGATGGAATAGCTGGGATTGTTTTAGTGTGACGGTAACTGAGCAGGAAGTTAAGCAAAACGCTGATTTTGTTGCCAAACATCTTAAAAAATATGGATGGGAATATATTGTGGTTGATTTGGCCTGGTTTGCACCGGGAGCCGACCATACAAATTATAAAAAAGAGAATATACCTCAGCTGATTGACAAATTCGGGAGACTCATTCCTGATCCCGAAAAATTTCCGTCATCCGCTAACGGAGCCGGCTTTAAACCACTGGGCGATTATGTGCACCGCTTAGGGTTAAAGTTTGGCATTCATATTATGCGAGGTATTCCAGTGCAGGCGGTCGAACAAAAGTGCAAGGTGAAGGGTACCGCTTTAACTGCCGACCAGATTTCGTACGATCGCGAACGTTGTCCGTGGTATAATAGTTTGCGAACCCTTAATTTTGCAGATAAGGGAGCACAGGAATACTATAACTCAATTTTCGAATTATATGCCTCGTGGGGAGTAGACTATATTAAGGCCGACGATTTGAATGCATGGCACGAAGTAAACAACAGCGATGGTTCGCCAACAGGTGAAGGTTCTCCATATCGTATTGATGACATTGAAGGAATTGCCAGTGCAATAAAAAATTGTGGAAGACCAATGGTACTTAGTATTTCCCCAGGGGGACCGGAAACAACAGTTATAAATCACTTACGAAATCATACAAATCTATGGCGTATATCTGCAGATTTTTGGGATGAATGGGGTTCGCTAAAAAAGCAAATGGACCGATGCGCAATCTGGGCTCCTTTTATAAAACCTGGCCACTGGCCCGATGCCGATATGCTACCTCTCGGATATATGCCTCGTGGCGAATCTGGCGGTCAGCAACGCTTTAGTAACTTTACTGCTGATGAACAGAAAACCGTTATTTCGTTGTGGTGTATGTTTCGTTCGCCATTAATGTTTGGTGGAAATTTGCCACAGTGTAATGATGAAACAATTGCATTATTAAGCAATAAAGATGTTTTGGAAATTAACCAGTATTCAAAAAATAACCGTGAGGTTTATTGCGATGATACTGTTCGGGTTTGGACAGCTGAGTCAACACTTCTGGACGCAAAATACCTGGCTGTATTTAATATTTCAGATGTAGATATAACTTACAGGTTGGATGTAGATGATTTTGGGATAAAAAAAACTGAAAGTGGTGTAGACTTGTGGAGTAAAAATAGAATAGTTTTTCATAACGAACTTAAGGTAAATGCCCATGGAGTTCGTTTATTTAGGTTTTAGTTTGGTTAGTTATTGAGAGAAGTATCCCACATGGGATACTTCTTATTTTAATTCAAACTCTTTGAGGCGATGAATAAGGTTTCTTTCATATTTTTGGTTTCACTTTTTCTGGTAAGTCATTTATATGCTCAGAATCTTAAACGTTTTAAACATCTCGATCTTAATAATGGCCTCTCTCATACTGATGCAACCTGTTTTGCTCAGGATGAAGTTGGATATATGTGGATAGGCACTTATAACGGACTTAACCGTTACGATGGATACGAAATTAAACAGTTTATTAACGAACCAAATAATCCGGAAAGGGTTTATCTGAACCGCATAAATGTATTAAAAACTCAAGGAAATTATTTGTGGGTTGGGACTCAAAAAGGCATTCATCTTTTTAGTACCGAATATTTGAAATTTAGTAACCTGAATGTAGTTGATGGGAATAAAAAACAGTTGAATCTCGGGAATATTAAATCGATTTATACTCATGATTCAACACTTTGGTTTACTTCAGATAATAAACTTTTTAAAGGAGTTTTTTCGATCCAGAACTCGACATTGGAAGTTGTTTCAATAGATGAATTTGTAAAAAAAATTCCAAAAGAATTTGAACACTTAATCTTAGGAGAAATAACAGGTGTTGATGATAAGGTTATCTGGTTAAGTACCAGTAAAGGATTTTATGAGCTCGAAAAAGCAGAGAACCTTTACCATATTAAAAAAATACCACTATCGAATGATAATCTTACCACCGAAATTGCACATAGCATAACACGACAGGGAAACATGTTATATGTTTCACACGGGCATTTATTACATATCTATCTACTCCAATCCAATTTTTCGGTAGGCTCGCTTATTAAATCTATTGACGTATGTGCCTTGATTGAAAAGGAATACAAAATTAGTACGATTGATTTATTTGCATTAAAGGTTGATCGGGAAATGAATTTATGGTGCTCAACAACCAAGGGAGTGTTGTTGCTTTCTGACCTTTTGTCGAAGAAAACTTCCGTAGATCTGTTGCGTCATTCCAAGTATGATGCTCATTCAATCTCAGGGGATCATATATCATCTCTTTATATGGATAACAATAATTGTTTATGGATTGGAACGTGGGGAAGTGGTGCCAATATATTAAATCTTGGGCAATATAAATTCAATGTTTTGAATCAGAATCCTGATCGCCAGAAATATAATCTTTCAAACGACTTTGTACGCTGTATTGCTGAAGATAAACAAGGTAATGTTTGGATCGGATATAAAGGTGGCGGGCTTGATATGTTTAATCCTCAAACAGGTGTGACTACCCCATTTCGTTCAGCGAATGGAGCCGGGCAAGAAACGCTGTTCGATGATGTACGAAGTATAGATGTTGGAAATAAATTTATAGCAATAGGATGCACAAAAGGTTTAGCGCTTATTGATTTAAAAACCAGATATGTGTACGAGTATATGTCTGATCCTGAAGATGTAGGTTCTATTTCTCAGGGGCCGATATTTTCCGTTAAAATAGATGACTTAAACAATATTTGGGCAGCAATGTGGGAAAGTGGCCTGAACAGGATAAAAGTAGATGAAAACTATCAAATCAGTGTAAAAAAACTTAATGCAACAGATTCTCCTCTGCTAACTTCTAATTCCATTGTGTTCCTGGCTTTTAACAATGATCGAAATCAACTTTATGCATCTTCAAATAGAGGATTAAATCGAATATACCTGGATAACAACAGAAATGTTGAGCGTATTGTACATTACAAAGCAAATGACTCGGATTCATCCTTAAGAAGTGAATATGTTTGGCCATTGGTTGTTGAAAATGATTCAACACTTTGGATAGGCACATTGGGCGGAGGCTTGCATCTTCTTAACCTGAAAAGTAAGGTAATTGGTACTATTGGAACCTATTCAGCCGAAAACTTCTTGTTTAAAGTAATGAATACAATGGATGTAGAAGTTCTGGAAAAAGATAATAATGGTAACATTTGGGTTGGTAGTCGTGGTTTGGTAAGGTTGAATCCAAAAACAAAAAACTATCAATATTTTGATGAAGACGATGGTTTACATGGTAATGGATTTAAAATTGGTTCCTCATTTTTGTCACAAAAGGGTACCGTTTATATGGGAGGTATTAATGGATTAACCTATTTTGATCCAAAGGAAATAAACCGAATGGAACTATCCTGCAACGTAAAGTTGATAAAGCTTAAAGTTAACAACAAAGAGGTAGTTGTAGGTGATTCGATAAACGGGCGCAGAATACTTGAAAGAGAGCTAGCCTTAACCGATAGAGTGGTATTAAAACACGATGAGAACGATTTTTCAATTCAATACGGGAATTTGCACTTTTTGAGCCAGGGAAAGGAATGTATCCGTCATCGTTTGATACCGGTACAAGACGAATGGCAAGCCGATAACGACTTTTCAATGGAGGCAAAATATTCAAACCTATCTTACGGTAGTTATATTTTTCAGGTAATTGGAGCAGGAAAAGAAGAGGGTGATAAGGGGAATATTGTTGAATTGGAAATAGTTATTAAAGCTCCATGGTATTTAACTGGTATTGCAATTATTGCCTATTTTCTTCTGGGAAGCCTAATATTTATAGCAATTCTGTTGTATGCCCGGCGACTGATGTATATGAAACACAATCTTAGGGTAATGGAAGCAGAAGAACAAAAACGAGAAGAACTTCATCAGCACAAATTGCAGTTTTTTACTAATATTTCACACGAATTTAAAACACCCTTAACTTTAATTCATTCTCCTCTTGAAAAGCTATATGACGAAGAAAAGCCGCAAGGAGAACGTAAGGAATTATATCGTTTGGTTTTTAATAATACACAACGTTTAAGTCGTTTGATAAATGAATTAATGGATTTTCGAAAAGCTGAGCTAAATAAACATTCACTGAAACTACAGACAACTGACTTAAATTCGTTGGTAGATGATGTATTTAAACAATTTAGTTCTCTCGCCGCGAATAAAGGAATAGCTTTGTCTTATAATTCCAATTCCTGTCCTAATATTTTAGTGGATAGAGACAAGGCTCAAAAGGTAATTACCAACCTGTTTTCAAATGCTTTAAAATTTACTCCTGAAAATGGCAATGTTGATGTAAGAACATATAGTGGCAATATTGATAATCTAGATTTTAAATTTGCAAATAATTATTCGGAAGTTGGAGATTGTCAGTGCGAAAAATATGTTTTTGTTGAGGTTGAAGATACAGGGGTTGGGATATCCTCAAAATCGATTAATGCAATTTTTGACCGTTATTTTCACGAAAACATCGACCATAATAACCATTTGGGATCTGGAATTGGTTTGGCACTGGTTAAAAGTTTTATATTGTTGATGCAGGGGTGTGTTTTCGTTTCCTCGGAGCGTAATAAAGGAGCTCAATTTATTGTTGGATTTCCTTGTGGAGATGCACATGTTTTGAAGACAAATTCAATAATTGTAGATAATGAAGCATTGCATGACGATGGGGAGGAATTCGACTTAATAACTGGTAAAGATGAATCCAAGGACAAAAATGTTTTGTTATTTGTTGAAGATAACTCGGAATTACGGAATATGCTGATTCAGCACTTTAAAACACAGTACAATGTTTTTGGCGCAGAAAATGGGCAGGTTGGCTTGTATACGGCAAAAGAAAAAGTGCCAGACTTGATAATATCCGATGTAATGATGCCGAAAATGGATGGTGTAGAAATGTGCCGTCTGATACGTGATGATTTGAATACCAGTCATATTCCAATTATTTTGCTAACGGCCAAATCATCAATTGATAATCAAATTGCGGGTGCTGAAAGTGGTGCGGATAGTTTTATCTCAAAACCATTCAGTTTAAAACTGCTTGAGGCAAATGTGACAAGAATTCTTGAACATCATCGCGTTTTAAAAGAACGGTACTCAAAAAATATCTTCTCGAATACCCGCGAGATTATACGCAATGCAAAGGACAAAGAATTTTTTGATAAACTGATGGGGATTATTGAAGAGAATATTGAAAATCCGGAATTTACTGTAGAAGATTTGGTGCCGGAATTGGGTATAAGCCGAACAAAATTATATCAGAAAATAAAGGGAGTAACCGGAAGTTCTCCTCTTGAATTTATACGTAGTCAACGTCTCAAGTTGGCAGCAAAGATACTTTTAACCGAAGGTGTGACAATTTCAGAAGTAGTTTATCGGGTTGGCATCCAATCAACCAGTTATTTCTCGAAAGCTTTTAAAACTGAATTTGGAATGACACCATCAGAATTCTTAAAAAAATACGAGAAAACAGGCGAAAAAACATTGTAGTACAGGGTCGTATTTTATAAAATATTTCATCAATATTATTACTCCTATGTGCATAGGTTTGAAAATGAATTACGATCAGAGATAACATGCTTATATTTTCAATGCTGAAAGTAGTAATATGATTTAAGTATGCATATGGTTAGAGGTATGAAGCAGTGTTGTTTTGGATAATTATTTTTTATGAATTTTGCCTTGTTATGGTGTTGATAATAAGCGCTTATTGAGCGTGTGAAGAAATGGGCTAATTAAATGTACAATTGAAATAGTCTGTTCTGTATTGTGGGGCTACATTTGATTTTGATATTTGACCAAAAGACAATGAATATGGGTCAGCTAATCTAAATTAATAAAAGAGCTTATGAAAAATTTAAATTGGAAAGTATTACTTTTTCTTTTTATGCTTCCTTGTTTTGGCTATGCACAACAAGCTATAACAGGAATGGTAACTGAATCTGATGGTGTTTCACCAATACCGGGGGTAAACATTGTAATAAAGGGAACGACTTCGGGAACGATTTCCGGAATGGACGGTTCCTATTCAATCAATGTGAATGAAGGTGAAACATTGGTTTTTTCATTTGTAGGATTTGTGTCTAAAGAAGTACTGGTTGGACAAGAATCGACTATAAATGTATCCCTTGAAACAGATGCAATTGGACTAGAGGAGGTTATAGCAGTTGGTTATTCATCTAAAAAGAAAACCGAAATTTCAAGTGCAGTTGTAAATGTTTCAAGTGAGAAACTACAAACATCAACAAGTCATGATGTAGCAACAATGTTACAAGGTAAAGTAGCAGGTTTACAAGTGATGTCCGATCAACAAAGTGTTGGCGGTTCGCCTCAAATGCGAATTCGGGGGTCAGGTTCCATTTCTGCAAGCAGCTCGCCGCTGTGGGTTGTTGATGGTATTATTGGTGGGTCATTCGATCCTCAGGATGTTGCCGATATAACCGTGTTGAAAGATGCAGGTGCAACAGGTTTATATGGTTCCAGGGCGGCTGGTGGTGTAATTGTTGTAACTACAAAGAGAGGTAAGGCAGGAGATACAAAAGTTCGTATTTCATCAACAACCGGAATTGTAAAGCCAAACTGGGGAAATCTGGAATTCATGGATGGACCTGAATTCTATGATCTAATTAGACGTGGATTTGCCTTAGGAGGAAAAACCGAAAGCGAGTTCCTTGCACTTTTCCCCTCCGAGGTTCGTAATGTGAATTACGACTGGATGGGATTTATGTATGACCAGGGATTTGTTACTACTAATAATATTTCATTATCAGGAGGTAACGAAAAAACAACATTTTATTTAAGTGGTAACTACAATCACGAAGATGGAATTTTAAGAAGCGATGTTTACGACCGAGGGAGTGCTACTTTAAACTTGTCTCACAAGTTGTCAGATAAACTTTCAATTCAGTTAAATACCTTTTCTTCATTTGTGAAAAATCAGAATACAACATCGTTCACGGTATTTAATGTGCCATTTGATACTCCGTATGATGAGGATGGCAACGTTAGACCACAGGACTGGGTGAGAAATAACTATTACACTCAGGAGCGAATAAACTTCGCTTTACCCGAAGAACTTGGTAGTTATAATGAGCGCGGAACGTTAACACTTAATCCATCGTTAAAACTTGATTACAATCCTACCGAGTGGATGTCGGTCTCTGCATCCACCAGAATTAATTACATGTCTTCAGTACTGGAGCGTTATGATGCAGACGGGGCACAATCAACCGATATTGGAGGAGAGGTTCGAAATAATTTAACACGTAACAGTGATATTTTAACTAATGCTATTTTACGTTTATACAAATCGTACGGAGAACATGCATTGTCAGGAATAATTGGTGGAGAGTTTAATGAAATTACCCATAAATATTTTGAGGCACATGGAGCAGGATATTCAGGCGAATCAACAATTCTTGACGTTGCTGCAGTTCCTCAATCAGTATCAGGAAACAACAGAACAACAACCTATAATTCATTCTTCTCGCAAGTAGACTATAACTATCAATCGAAGTATTTCTTTACCGGTTCTTACCGAGTTGATGGATCATCACGTTTTGGAGCCAATAACCGTTATGGCCAGTTCTGGTCGGTGGCAGGTAGCTGGATGTTGAGTAACGAAGACTTTATAAATGATTTGGGACTATTCAATTCATTAAAGCTTCGCTCAAGCTACGGTTTAACAGGTAATGCCAGCCTTGATGACTATGTGCATTTAAATACTTTTACACTTGATGCTTCATACATGGGTGAAAATGCTTTATCTGCACTATCGATTGGAAATCCTGATTTAACATGGGAAGTTGCGCGTACTTTCAACTTGGGGGTAGATGCATCTGTTTTAGATAACAGAATAAGTATGACTCTTGATTATTACTATTCAAAAAATTCAGATTTGTTGTTCCGCGTGCCTCTACCTGCTGAGTTTGGCTATTCTGAACAGTGGCGTAACATTGGCCGCTTGGACAATTGGGGTTATGAGTTAGCTCTGGATATTGCTGCAGTTAAAACACCGGATTTTAATTGGAATGTAAACTTGCAGATTGGTTATAGCCAGGATGAAGTTAAAGAATTACCGGGCGAAGCAATTGATGCTGACGAAGATGGATTATTGGATAACAGCATTGTATATCTTGGTTCAGACCTATTCTCAAATAAAATTTTACAGGTAGGTGGTAATCGTAGCATGTTTTATGCAGCTGAGTGGTACGGTGCTGATCCACAAACGGGCGGTGCACGCTGGGTTTCTGGGTATAACAATGATGGCTCGCCAGTTTTAACTGACAATAGAGAAGAAGCATTATGGTTAACAGCCAAAGGTATGCCTGATTTTATGGGTGGATTTACTAACGTATTTGAATATAAAGGATTAAGTCTTGAAACGGTATTCTCCTATGCTTTTGGCGATTTTACTATAATTCGTGATAATGCATACGATAATGATGGACAGTATTTATTTCGCCCGGAAATGGTTGTTTACGGGCAGGAGGACAGATGGGAAAAGCCAGGTGATGTTTCATCAAGAACACCATGGGTTTATCAGGGAGATTTAAGAAGCTCTCAATATTCATCAAAATATTGGGAAAATGGTAATTATCTCAAACTGGCTTCACTTTCATTAGGATATTCATTTAATAAAAATGTTACTCAACGTTTAGGACTTGGAGCATTGAAGGTTTTTGCAAGAGGCGAAAATTTAAAAGTTTGGCACAAATCAAGTGGTATCTCACCTGAATTAACGGGATTTGATGCTGATGCGCCTACACGAAACTCAAGACCTTTGCCATCAAAAGTTGTATTTGGAATAGATTTAACACTATAAAAAATTTACACTACATTATAATTCTTGTTTATATGGAATTTATAATGATTAGAGAAAATTTCATTCATTATTTTATAAATAGTAAATATTGAAAAAATGAAAAAAATAAATTATATATATTTAATAATCCTACTGCCATTATTGTTCAGCTGCGAGCTGGAGCAACTACCCAGTGATTCTGTTTCTTCTATTCAGGCGTTTAGTTCTGTAAAGGGAATTGAGCAGGCTACGGTTGGCCAATACGATACTTTCAAAAAAAATATAGTAATACGTGGGAAAAGAAGTTGGCAGTATAATATGCCAAGAGTTATCGATATGGTTAACCTTCAGGGGGATGATATTTATATCACAAACTCCTACAATGATTTAACCAGTTTTAATCAGTACAATCCCGAATCAAGATTACTTGATGGAGGTTTCAATCTGGCTAATTGGGCAGCGCATTATAAAAATATTGCCGTTTGTAATAAAATCATTTCGGATGTTGATGGAACGGATGCTGAACTAAAAGCCTTGGTTGGTGAGAATTATTATCTAAGAGCACTTTGGTATTTGTCACTTACACGTACTTACGGACGACCATATACACACGGAACAGATTACTTGTCCGTTCCGCTTAGGTTAGATCCTGATGCTGATGTACAGGAAAGAGCGACAGTAGGAGAAGTTTATGCCCAAATTATTTCTGATTTGGAAATGGCAGCCGAATTATTACCAGAGGTAACCATGCGAACCCGACCTTCAAAGGAAGCTGCATGGGCACTTTTATCTCGGGTTTATACCTGGATGACGGATCCTACCGATGCATCAACAGTAAATTACGCTGATTTGGCAATTTCTTATGCAGATAAAGTGATAAACTCGGGGAAATTCCCACTTACTTCAACCTCCTCCTATTTTGGATCGTCAGAAATTCGTCCTAAAAATATGCCGGTTGGAACGCCAGTTAATCATTATTTCTCTAGAGCTAAAGAGGAGAGCGAAACAGTTTTTGCCTTAGGTGTTCTTGCATCTGATGCAGGGATTATTGCACGTGGAAAAATGTTTATGCAAACATATGAAGGATTAGGCTTCGGACAGTACTGTGCATCAGAGTATTATCGTGATATTTTGGCTTCGGATAATAACGATCTTAGAACAAATTTTGTGGAACCCCGATATCAATTAGATGAAAACGGAAATGTAAAAGTTGATGAGAATGGTAATGATATGATATTTAATCATAAAGGTTACGTACAGTATAACATTAATAAATTCTCATATATGGGAGGAGATCCATTTTTGGCTGATATCGTTTATCAACGTTCTGCAGAGGTTTATTTAAACAGGGCTGAAGCATATGCAAAAAAAGGATTATTTGGAGATGGCTCAGCGATTCAAAAAGCATTGGATGATGTAAATACTATTCGAACGAGAGCACATGCAGCTACCTATAATTCAATTTCTGATTACAGCGCAGTGTATCCATCGAATCCAGGGAATCCGGTTGCTGATGGAGAAACACCAAATGGCGCAGACATATTGGATGTTGTTCTCACGGAACGTTTTCTTGAACTAGCCTGGGAGTTTAATCGTTCCGTTGATGTATTCAGAAACAAAAGAAACATGTATCGTAATTACTTAGGTCCACATCTTATTAAAGGAATTGTAAATTGGGATAATAACAGAATTATTGCTCCTATTCCATTGGATGAAATGAACGCAAATCCATTGTTAGAGCAAAATCCAAACTAGAAATAGTCATTTATAAAGACAGGGAGGCCATTTCAAAACAAGTTTTTGAGATGGCCTTCTTTGTATATCTATTGCATTTTTCATAGCCATAAATTTGTACTGCAAATCAATAATCTTGGACAATTGAGCAATTCGGTTTCATCTAAATCCTCTTATTTTGATTGTTATTAAATCAATAATAAACCACAATGAAGTTAATTTCGATTGTATTGGTCTTGCTGTTGCTAGGAACTCAACTTTGGGCCGAAAATCCTATTCTCGAAGTATATTCAGCTCCCGGTGGCATAAAAAAGTCACAAAATTTTTCGGTTGATGTAAGTCAAAATGGAACCTCAAAAAGCTCTTTTGTATATTACAGTTCTCCGCTTGACAATGATGCTGATAATGCAAAGGCCATCCAAAGTCAGGTTATAAGAGGAATTAATTCGAACCCTGTTCTTCGGGATTTTTATTTTGGAGGAAAGGAAAAACGGATGGATACCCAGCAGTCATGTTCATATACCTGCTTTTCCTTTTCAGGAGAAGTACAGGTAAAAGTTACTGGAAAAGAATCAATCAATTCATTTAAAATACTTCCTTCTTCCGCCGGAATTGAGGGCAAAATTGAAGGAAATACACTCTTTTTTTCGCTCGAAAATCCACAAAAGCTGGGCATCGTTTTAAATAACGATTACCTGAATCCCCTGTTTTTATTTGCGGATGCTCCCGAACAAGGTGTCCCTGATAAAAATGCTATTGGAACTTTAATAATAAAAGAAGGAGACAATTGTGATGACTTAACAGAAAAAGTAAAAAAAGCTTCAGTAGTATGGTTTGAACCCGGGGTACATCATATAGGTGTAGCTTTTCAGATTTACGAAAACCAGACCATTTATCTGGAAGGAGGTTCGTATTTATTGGGTACGATCCATGGGTATATGGCGCCCAATGTTACCATCAGAGGGCGCGGAATCCTGGCTGGTGATGCAATTTCGAGAAAGGCGGTTTTAGCTTTGAAACGTGAAACAGGTTTTTCCAAACGTATTGTAGAACGAATGCGTTATCATGCAATAAATATGCTCAGCACCCAGAATGATTCCAGTTGGAATGCATTTGCCAATTATCCCGGAAGTGGCTGCGATAATTTAACAATCGAGGGAATTACCATTGCAAGTCCGCGTCAGTTTTTCATTCGGGCAACTGGTGTACCAATGACAATATATAATGTGAAAATGGTTGGCTCGTGGCCTTACAATACAGATGGCTTTTCTGGAATAGGACAAGCTAATACTACCGTTTTCGATTGTTTCTTTCACTGCAATGATGATGCGATCTATGTAACACCAAATAATTGCCACGTTCACCATTGTAATTTCTGGCAGGGAAACAATGGTTGCGTATTTCAGTTTGCCTGGGGAAGTGCACCTAAAACACAGGGTGGAGGATTTATCCATGATTGCAACATTTTGCATGTAGGCCATGTGGAAGAGGCAAATAACCGAATGGTTTTTGGCTCTCGAAAAAAGGGACCCGGCGATATTGAAAACATTCATTTCAAAAATATAAATATTGAAGGTCCGGTGTGGAGCTTAATTCGCCTTGAAACAAACGGTGGTGGCGATTTAGGGTCATTCCGTAACATCACTTTTGAGAATATTAATGTTACGGGGCCGGTGTTGCATAAAAGCACTGTTATTTCAAGTAAAGGCAAAAGCAATGATGAGGCTTCTACTTCCTGGATTGAGAATATTACGCTGAAAAACATAAAAATAAACAACCAGAATATTACCTCTGACGATTTTATTATTGGTGATTTTCAGGTTAAAAATATTTTATTCAAATAATTGTTTATAAAGCCACTCGCAAAAATATATTATATGAAACTTAATGCAATTTGGGTTATCCTTAGTTTTATCTGTTTAGGTGCAATGTCTTGCAAAAAAACGGATGATGGATTAGTAAAGCCAAATGTAATTATAATCTTCACTGATGATCAGGGATACCAGGACTTAGGATGTTTTGGCTCTCCAAATATTAGAACACCAAATTTGGATCAAATGGCAAATGAAGGCACACGTTTTACAAATTTTTATGTAACGGCTTCGGTTTGTTGTCCATCCCGTGCATCCATTTTAACCGGCAGATACTCGGCACGTAATGGTATTGGAGGTGTTTTACTTCCCGGAGCAAAAGGCATGCGTTCTTCAGAAATTACAATTGCCGAACTTTTAAAACAAGCTGGATATAAAACAGCGTGTTTTGGCAAATGGCATCTTGGCGATCAGGAGCAAAGTCTGCCAATGGCACAGGGTTTCGATGAATACTATGGATTGCCATACAGCAATGACATGCATCTGGGTCCTGCACAGGAGTTTTCTCCTGATGCTGTATTTACGAACGGTTATACACTTGAAAAGGCAAAAAAAGATATTGCTTTCAATGCTTCACATACACGGAAAGAGATAGAGGAAGAAGGATTGAGAAACCTGGTGCCATTACTCGAAGGTTCTAAAATTGTTGAATATCCTGCAGATCAGGGTACGCTAACAAGAAGGTATTTTCAAAGAACTATAAATTTCATTGACAAAGCTGGTAAAGATCCTTTTTTTGTGTACTTGACTCCTAATATGCCACACATACCTTTATTTGCATCAAACGACTTTGAAGGAACCAGTGAGCGTGGTTTATATGGCGATGTTGTTGATGAAATTGACTGGAATGTGGGTAAATTAATGTCTTTTCTGAAAGAAAATGATTTAGATAAAAATACGATGGTGTTTTTTACTTCAGACAATGGACCATGGCTAGGATATGGCGATATGGCCGGGAGTGCGGATCCGCTTCGGGGAGGTAAGTTTACCAACTACGAGGGAGGAGTTAGAGTACCATGTGTAATGCGGTGGCCCGGAATATGGGAAGAAGGAAAAACAAGTGATGCGATAATTTCAACGCTTGATTTTCTGCCAACTATAGCTCATTATGCAGGAGTTGAAATTCCCCAAAATTTAATTGACGGAAAAGATATCTCGAGGCATTTGGAGAATACCGACATGGATTTATCCCAAGAGATTGTGTACTATACAAAAGGAACTGAGATTGTTGGAGTGCGAAAAGGAGAATGGAAATATTTGCCTCATAGCGGAGCTAGAAATATTACCGAAGATAGCGAACCAGAACTGTTTAATCTGAAAAACGATATTGAGGAGACAAGAAATGTATATGATGAGTATCCGGAGATTGTGGATACATTATCAGAACTTATATTGAATTATAACCAATCTGTTAGAAATTAATTTGAATATGAGTAATTGGATAAGAATGATTGAGCAATTTGTATTTGCAGCATTAGTATTATTTGGGTTGGAAACTCAAGCCCAAAAACCAAAAGTGTGGATTTATACAGATATGACAGACAATACCCTGCCCGGAAACAACCATATGGGAACAATAAACGATCCCGATGATATTTCGGCAATGGCAGGTTACCTGCTAATGGCGAATATGTTTGATACCAAAGGAATTGTGGTTGCCAGTACGCACAGAAAAGAACACAAAACAACGCCACATCAGGGCGAATGGGCAACCCGTTTTTGGGGTGAAGCCTATCAGAAAGATGTAAAAAACCTGAACAAAGTAATCGGCGGCTTTCCTGAAAAGGTTGATTTTGTGCAATCATGTATAAAAGAATCGGCAGAACGTTATAATCCCGACTATGAATATACATCGATAGCCAACTATGCAACTGTTAAATCTTTATTTGATTTGGCAGCTGATGAAGACGGAATTATTAATGTTTTGTGTTGGGGCTCGCTTACCGAACCAGCAATTTTAGTGAATCATTGCATCTCAACCGGTAGGCAGGATATCCTTAATAAACTTCGTTTTATCGCCCACTGGACCAATTCTCCCTGGCATCAGGGATCTCCGGAGCACCCTGAAGATGTTGCCAACTGCCGGGAAGATGCCGATGCTTGTGCTTATTTGAAATTAGTGGCATTAAATGGTTATATAAAATATTACGAATGTGGTGCGATTGGTCAGCATGGAATCGTTAGTGGAAGCCCCAAAGGCGAAGAATATTATAAGCAGTTTGCAGGAAGTGCGCTTGGGCAGAAGTTCATTCAGGGAAAATTTGTACAAAATGCAGTAGATCATTCTGATTCTGCTACTTACTGGGTATTGCTTGAAAATTGGGGAGTACGACTGGCAGATTTAAAAAATAACGGAGCAAACCCTCCGGAAGTAGAAAAAGCCAACGAAGAGAAGTTTAAGAATTGGTCGGAGCGGATTCATAAAGAATTGTTGAGAAGGATATTGGTTGCCGCAGGGTAATAGATCTTTGAAAAATCAGACATTAATTACATGCTTATCTAACATGGATAAATGTAGCCTCCCAATAATTATAGTTTGTGGCCTTGCATATGAATGTCCAAAAGGTAAAATTAGAGATAAGGAATGTCCACTGAGGGAGTTGGAATTTCTTTCTTTCTCTGAAAAGGTCCATTGGATTGATCAAATTGATTATGAACAGATAAATGAAATTTTAGAACATCATAAAATTTGTTCAAGACAAAAGTAATAAGGCTTTTATGTGATTTAATACACAACTTTTATTTAATAGACGAATAGGTTTGCAAGGCATAAGAATATGAACCGGATCCAATCTGGTAATTAACGATAGGTGGAAGAAAATATGAGAAACAAAATAACATTAAGTGCTCCTTATTTTTTAGGATCACTAAAAACTGATCGAAATGATAAGGAATAACATTTTTATTTTAATCATCTGTTTTGTGCAGATTGGGTACAGTGGTTTTGCACAAAAAAAAGAACAACCTAATATTATCTTCATTCTTGCGGACGACATGAGTTATCGGGATTTGAGTTGTTATGGGCAGGAACGTTACCAAACACCAAATATTGACGCGTTGGCTGTAGGCGGGGTAAGGTTTACCCAAGCTTATGCCGCTGCACCTGAATGCGCTCCTTCGCGTTGTAGTTTATTAACCGGTAAACATACGGGACACTCTTCTGTCAGAACCAACTCAAGCGCACGTGGTCAGGATAATTTAAGAGACAAGGATCTAACCATTGCGAAAGTACTCAAAGAAGCGGGTTACAATACCTCCTTTACAGGCAAGTGGGGAGTTGGATTACCCGGGACTGAAGGTGTTCCCTATAAACAAGGTTTCGATCATGCTTTTGGCTTTTACGACCAAACCCGTGCACATACATATATTCCATATTATTTGCGCGAAAACGATAAAATGATTGAATACCCCGAAAATCAGGGTTTTGACATGGCACGTCGTTATGATTACAAAGAAAATAAAGCCCAGAATACCTACGATGAAAATGGAAAACTTTATATTGAAGAATTAAAAGATCCCAAGGGATTTACATACTCGGAAAATGAAATTCAAAAAGCAGCATTCAGTTTTTTAGATAAAAATTTACCTGAGAAAACTGGGAAACCATTTTTTCTCTATTATGCTACTCAGTTACCACATGGACCTGTTATTACAGACGACTTGGGAGAAATGAAAGATTACCCGGAAGTGAATCAGCTTTCGCGAGAATGGGGAGCGATGGTTATAAAACTGGATAATTTTGTAAGCGAACTCACTTCATACTTAAAGGAGAAAGGTGAGTACGAAAACACCATTATCTTTTTTGCTTCTGATAACGGGTACTCGATGTGTGGATATACCGAGCGAGGCAATGCCCCGCATTGGCCCAATGATCCGTGGTTACAAAACAAAGGCCCTTTTACCGGAGGAAAATTTTCAGTTTTGGAAGGTGGTTGCCGAATTCCTTTTTTTGTTAGCTGGCCTGCAAAATTTAATCCTGCAGTAATTAACGAACCTGTGTGGTTACCAGATTTTTTCCCAACTGCCTGTAAATTGGCAGGAATCAATGAAAAAGAATATGAATTGGATGGAGTAAATCTTCTTCCTGCCCTGGAAGGAAACCTGAATGACTTTGAAGGGCATGATTTTATGTACTTTTCAAAGGGCCGTGAGCAAGCCGTACGTATGGGGCCATGGAAGGCCTACCGTGAAAATCCTGACAGTAAAACCGAATTATACCTTGTCGAAGAAGATACTTATACCCAACGAAATCTGGCTGCACTTTATCCCGAAAAAGTAAAAGAAGCCGAAGAGATAATGAAGCAGGAACATCAGCCCAGCGAGTGGTACTGGAATCCATGGGAAACGCGAGAAGAATACCAGGCTAAACAAAAACGTGCTGAAGATACCGGCAATAAGCTTCCTGCATTCCGGCCAAATGGAATGGAGAGTTTGCCTTGGGAAAAATAGTTTTCGAATTAATTTATAAATACTAATGCGCACACATTTAATAATATTGTTCGTTCATCTACTCCTGTTTAACACCCTAAAAGGACAAAATATAAATACAGAAGGATCAGTGAATTTATTTAACGGCGAAAACCTTGATAACTGGGACATTTTAATAGATGACAAGGGAACAGACAAAAATCTTTTTACGGTTGAAAACGGGATGATACATGTGTATGCACAGCAAGCTGATCAATCCCTGCAGTCGTTTGGAGGTATTGTAAGCAAAGAAGAATATGGCAGTTATATACTAACCCTGGAGTATAAATGGGGCGAAAAGAAGTTTCAGCCCCGCCACGAATTTGTAAGGGATGCCGGAATAATTTTTCATATGCATGGAGATGATGTTATATGGCCCAACGGGGTTGAGTGCCAGATACAGGAAGGCGACACCGGTGATTTGTGGGCCATTGGTACACGTGTATTATCTACAGTACAAAATGTAATTCGGAATTATAGTGAAAAAGGCGATACAATAACCCGTGGAAACCAGGAACATCGTTTTCAGCGTTTTCATCGGGCTTATTGTTGGGAAAATCCTGGATGGAATACCGTAAAACTCATAGTGAAAGGCAATGAGGCCATTTACGAGGTGAATGGAAAAATTGTAAATAGAGCCTTTGATATGAAATATTGGAACGAAAATCTGAATGAATGGAAAGCCTTGACAAAAGGACGAATACTATTACAGGCTGAAGGTGCCGAGATTTTTTACAGAAATATTACCATTGAAATATTATAATATGACGCGAAATATAAGCTTGTTTATTGCACATTTTTTACTAATAGTTTCTGCCAGAGCCGGGGCACAAACAGTGCAAGAACTCCAAAAATATTATTCAGGGACAACCCATTGGAATGCTCAAAATGCAACACTAACTTTCGAATCTTCAGGCAAGCTTGAATTCGACAGGCAAGACACCTGTTTTAATTATTTTTGGAATGTACCCAACGAAGTAAAAAAGATTGTTATTAACGAGAATACAACTGTAACAGCAGGATTTCATACCTACAACGATTGTATTATTGAAGGTGAAAATCGAAAAACCTCAGTTATTTATGGTACACCCGAGCAAAGCTGGGCCAACAACCGCAAAATTGTTGCCTGGAAATACAGCCACATCTTAAACCATGGTGGTGTGCTTCGAATAAATAACCTATCGATGATAAATCCCTATTCGTTTTTTGTAAGGAGTTTCAACCAGTTGGCACATATCAGAAACTGCGATTTTATCGATTATCGAGGCGGACATCATAACCACAGTGATGGTTTTGCAGGTGGCGATGGCTCGACTGTTGATAATTGTTACTTCGCAACCGGCGACGATGCTATAAAGCTTTATGCCGACATGACAGTTACCAACACTACTATTGAAATGATAACAAACTGTGTTCCCATACAGCTGGGCTGGGGCAATTATTCTGATGGCGCTGTTGGAACATTTAAAAACCTCACAATTATTGGCGAAGCGGGAAGAAATAATTCCGATATGGCTGTAATTTCGGGTAGAAAAGGTAAATACGAAGTAACCGTTAATATCGATGGTTGCGAGATAAAAAATCCAAACGCAGTGCTGGTAAGTTTATGGGATGAAACCATGACCTTAAACGGAGAAATAAAAAATGCCCGCATCAATGTGCGTGCTTACTCCGATCGACGCACCGCTGGAACCGACAACCTTGTTGTTTGTGGAGCCCGGGAAAAGAAATCGAAATATAACTGTAAATAAAATCATTAATTGAATAACATAATCGCCGAAAGTCAAAATTTTGAAACTTAAAAGATATGAAAAAACTAATATTTATAATTGTACTGTTCGTAATTGGAAACACACTAATTGCCCAACCCGAAACCTACAAAAATCCTATCCTTCCGGGATACCATCCCGATCCGTCAATATGTCGTGTTGGTGAGGATTATTACCTGGTAAATTCAAGCTTCGAATGGTACCCTGGATTACCGGTTTACCATAGCAAAGATTTAGTAAATTGGGAACTAATTGGATATGGAATGCATCGGCCAGAACAAGTTGAATTACCCGTTGGACTGGGAGACTCTCGTGGCGTTTATGCTCCTACCATTCGTTATCACGAAGGTGTTTTCTATATTATAAACACCTGTGTGCAATGTAAGGGGAACTTTTACATTACTGCTACCAATCCTGCCGGACCATGGTCTGATCCGGTTTGGCTGGGCTCGCGAGGCATCGATCCCGATTTGTTTTGGGACGATGATGGAACGTGTTACTACACCGGGCATGCTAATATTACCGGAGTAAACGACTGGCCGGATAAAAACGGTGCCTGGATGCAAGAGTTGGATTTGGAACAGGAAAAGCTGGTAGGGCCACAAAAACAACTCACCCATGGTCATGCAAAAAATGCACGCTGGACCGAAGGCCCGCACATGTATAAAATTGGTGGAAAATATATGTTAATGGTTGCTGAAGGTGGCACCGGCTTTCACCATGCAACTACCGTTCACCACTCCGATAGTGTTTGGGGTCCATATATTCCGAACCATTCCAATCCGGTTCTAACGCATCGTCATTTGGGACAGAATTACCCAATTCATTCGGTTGGACATACCGATTTGGTGCAAACACAGAATGGCGATTGGTGGGCAGTAATGTTGGGTAAACGATCAGTTGATGGAAGTACGCTTCTGGCCCGAGAATCTTTTTTAGCGCCTGTTGAATTTCAAGAGCAGGAAGGCGTGTTAACACCGGTGTTTAATCCCGGAGTTGGCAAATTGCTGGAAGAACAGAAACGCCCCGATTTGCCTTGGACCCCGGTTGAAAAGCCAGCTGAAACTGACAATTTCGAAAAAAATGAATTGGAGTTGTATTGGAATTTCCTGCGTACACCTTACAAAAAATGGTACGAATTAAAAGATAACAAGCTAAACATACAACTCCGTCCTGAAGTGGCCGACAGTATGGTGAATCCGTCGTTAATTGCCCGGAGAATTGAAGACCATGTTTGGGAAGCTTCAACTTTAATTGCATTCAAATCAAAAAAAGCAAACGAACAGGCCGGTATAATAATTTATCGCAACAGCCAAAATCATTTTCAATTAGTAAAAGAAAAGGGCGAAGTAGTTCTGGTAAAAACAAAAAAGGGAGTTAAAACAGAAGTTGCACGAACAAATTGTACAGAAAACGAGGTTGTTCTAAAAATTAAAGCCAATAAAACCAGGGTTGAATTTAGTTTCGGAAAATCAGAAACAGAATTGAAGAATATCGGTGGAGAAGAAGAACTTACATTAATCTCCGACGAGGTAGCTGGTGGTTTTAATGGCCCGTATGTTGGAATGTATGCCACATCGAATGGTGAAGAAAGCAACGCAATTGCTTCATTTGATTGGTTTAAATATGAAGGGAAATAAAATCTTTTCAGTGTGCAACGAAAATGAATTTTAAGATATGAAAATTCACAAACAAGCATGTGTAAAATATTTCGTGAGTTACATCGACTACAAATGGAATAGACAATTTTAATGAGATGAAACCATTTTTAATTGTTGTTTTTGGTGTTTTGTCGCTGTGCAGTTTGGCACAGTTCGAAACATATACCAACCCAATCATTCCGGGTTTTTACCCCGATCCATCGGTTTGCAGGGTTGGCGATGATTATTACCTTGTAAACTCATCGTTCGAGTGGTGGCCCGGAATTCCGGTTTGGCACAGTCGCGACCTGGTTAACTGGAACCACATCGGTCACGCAATTCATCGAAAAGGACAAATCTGTACGAATCCAAATATTTGGGCTCCAACTATTCGATATCATCAGGGGAAGTTTTATGTTATTTGTACCGAGCGCCCGGGGTCAGTGTTTTTTGTAACAGCAGATAATCCTGCCGGGCCATGGTCTGATGCGGTATATTTCGATATCGACAAGGAAAAAGTTTCAGCAATTGATCCCTCGCTGTTTTGGGACGAGGATGGCACTTGCTGGCTGGCTTCAAACGACCGTAATAAATCGGGGACGATTAAACATTGGGTTTGGATTCAGAAAGTTGATTTGAAGCCGGTAAATAGAGGAGGAAGATTGGAGGCATCGTTCGTTGGCGAACGAAACTACATTTGCGATGGTTCGGGTGTTGGTCCAGATAATTATGCTGAAGGTCCACATCTTTTTAAAGTTGATGGCTTTTATTATTTGATGATTGCCGAAGGGGGAACTTGGGATAACCATGCTGTATCCTTTCTTCGTACCGATGACCTTGAAAAATCTGCCGAAGATTGGGAATATTGCCCATTTAACCCGGTTTTAACCCATCGCGATAAACAATCTCCTATAAGTGCAACCGGACATGCCGATATGGTTGAAACACAAAACGGTGACTGGTGGTTGGTACATTTGGGCGTAAGAAAACAAGATGGAAAACATAAACTGGGACGCGAAACCTTTTTGGTGCCACTTCAATGGAAAACTGATTCATTGGGAAGGAAATGGCCGTTAGCTAATCCTGACAAAGGCAATAAAACACTAATGGAAGACCAGTGGCCAAATCTTAGTTGGAGTCCGGAAAAACAACGAGCCAATATTGATGAATTTCAGAACGGAACGTTGGGGCTTCAATACAATTTTTACAACGAACCTGAAAATCTGGATTGGTACAAAATTGTAGATGGACAACTTCATATAAAACTGCTACCTGCAAAGGCAACCGACAAAGGACATTGCGCTTTTATTGCACGTAGGCAGCAACATCATAATTTCAATGTTGAAACAGAAATTTTTTTTCATCCAAAAAATGAAACTGAAGTAGCCGGTTTGATGACCGGTATAAAAAACACAAATCATATTCGTGTCGAAATTTCTAAACCGGGAAACGAAACAATGGCAACACTTTATTATGTTTCTCCACATGGAGAAAAAAATGTGGCACGAGTGAATGTGCCAACAGGCAATCATTATTTCTTACGACTCGAAGCTCGTGGTTGGAATTTTCAGTTTTATATAGGAACAAAGAAAAATAAATGGGTAAAACTTGGGGGCCTGCAAGATGCCCGAATTATGAGTTCCGAAATTGCCAAAGGATTTACCGGCAGTTATGTGGGAATGTATGCCTCTTCTAACGGAAACACATCGGATAACTGGTGCCGGTTTGAATATTTTATGTACGAACCATATCATAACAATTAAAGAAGATTTTACTGTAACTTCTAAAATAAATTATGCGAAGAATATTACTTGTATTGTTTTTATTTTTTATACTGTTTTCATCATACGGTCAGGGAAAAATAATACGTGGACAAATAACTGCCCACGAGGAAATTCCTTTAATTGGTGCCGAAATTTTTGTGGAAAGTTCAGGTAATCAATTTAGATCCGACTCAATGGGGAATTTCAGAATTAGTTGTCAGCAAAAGGATAAAATTAAGGTATCTGCCAAAGGTTTTCATTCCGAAGAAATAAAAATTAAGAAGAAGAACAAATATGTGCTTGTAAACCTGAAATTGAAGTCGGGAGAGGAAAATAAGAATTTGGCAATGGGATACATAAATATTGATAATAAGGATAAATTGTACGCCATAAAAGCTATCGATGATGATGAGATCGATTACTCAATGTATCGAAATATTCATGAAATACTAACCGGCAATTTCCCCGGATTACAGATACAAAATGGAAAAATTGTTATTCGAAATACGGCCTCGTTTACAGGCGATAATGCAGCTTTAATAATAATTGACGGTAGAGAATCGACTATGAGCTCCTTGGAAAACATAGCCACTTCCGATATTAAAAACATCAGCGTAATGAAAGATGCCTCCGCGGCGATGTATGGTTCGCGCGGTGCAAATGGTGTTGTAATTGTAAACACAAAACGAGGAGAGAAGTAGTGGCAGCAAGCAGTTCGCAAATATGAGTCGTAGTAGTCTGATTAAGGACTTTGGAGTGGGAACTGAAAGTTACAATATGGAAAAGACAAAAAAAGAACTTTTAAAGAGTTCATTATAAATAATCCCGGAGATTTATCATGGGGACAACAAATGGAGTGAATTAAAAGGTGCATTCACGTCCGTTAATAAGAAAGATAAAATGGCATGCACCATAATCAACAATAAATTAGTATGAAGCAAATTCTAATATTCTTAATTCTGGTTATTCCAACATTCCTAAACGCTCAGGAATACACTCAATCCATTTCAACGATCAGGGAAGCTATTGAGGCTCATGAAAAGGCCGTTCATATTTTTCACGATTGGCAGCGCGATCCGTTTATTACGCTTGCTCCCGATGGCAATTACTACTTAACCATGACCCAACATGGCGAAACCATTGACGAGCGGAAGTGCATAAACTGGGGAGCTCCTTTGTACAAAAGTAACGATTTAGCCGATTGGAAATTCGCCGGATATTACTACGATATTTCAAAAGATGCTGGCAATTACAACGACTATCTCAAACGTTGGGAGGAACGTAAAAGTCAAAAAGGACTAACTGACCCCTTAAAACTATGGGCACCAGAAATTCATTTTATAAACGGGAAATGGCACGTTTTGCATACCTCTAATTCGGGATTGGGAAATTTTGCCACAACACAAGGCGAAGAACTAGAAGGGCCTTATTCGGGCTGGAACGAAAAATTTGCACAACAACACGACCCAACGCTTTTTCAGGATGACGATGGCAGTGTTTGGCTGGTTTCGAGGTGTACCCAAATTCAAAAGCTGAATAAAGAGTTAACTGCCTTTGAAGGAGAGCCGATTAATATTGGACCATCGAACCGTAAGATGGGACACGAGGGGGCTTATATCATTAAATTTGAAAACAAATACATTTTGTTTGGAACAGCGTGGAGTACCGATACCATGCGCCATGGAACTTACAATTTGTATTACTGTACCTCTGATAAATTGGAAGGACCATACAATGAACGAAAATTTGCAGGCCGTTTTTTAGGGCACGGTACTCCGTTTAAAGATAAGGAAGGCCGCTGGTGGTGCACGGCTTTTTATAATGCAAATATGCCAACACTCGAACCTGGAGATGCTCAAAATAAAAATTTAAGCGACACGGCATACACCATAAATAAACAAGGTTTAACTTTGGTTCCACTCGATATTAAAAAGGTAAATGGCGATATAGTGGTTACTGCAAAAGATGAAGCCTATCGTTATCCTGGGAAAGAAGAAGTTCAACAATTTTAGGTCGGGAGAATGAAAAATATCAAATTGAATTTAATCGTTCAAATCTTTCTGTTTCTCGGTATAAATGTGTTTGGGCAAACCCAGTATTTTCGGGCACCGTCCTATCCGTTGGTTACACATGATCCGTATTTTAGTATTTGGATAAATGATGAAGTGCCAACCCGAACGGAAACGACACATTGGACACAAAAACCTATGCCCATTCGCAGTACAATTAAAATTGATGGAAAAGCTTATCGTTTGATGGGTAAATCTCCGGCTTTTATTCCCGAAGCGAAATCAACAGGAGCAAAATTAAGCCCAACGCAAACCACATTTTTGTTTCAGCAGGACGGTACAGAAATTAAACTGAATTTTCTTTCTCCGATACTCATTGACGATTTGGATATGGTTTCCCGGCCCTTAACATATGTGTCCTGGCAGCTAAGCTCGCTGGATGGTAAATCTCACGCAGTTGAAATTTATTTTGAGATTTCGGCGCTGGCAGCGGTTAATACAAGAGGACAAAAAGTAAAATGGGAGAAATACCGTGAAGGTGAACTTCAAATTCTAAAAGTTGGAAATGTAGATCAACCGGTTCTGGAAAAAAGCGGCGACGATATTCGGATTGATTGGGGATATTTATATGCGGCAGCTAGCCAAAGTACGATTAGCCAGTTTTTTGCAGGAAGAAGCGAAGATGCATTGCCTGCATTTGTTGAATCGGGGAAATTGCCCGCCATTAATAACAACGATCAGGAGACAAGAGTAGTGGAGGGGCAAAAAGTATTGGCCTATGTCATTCCGGTAGAAGTTTCAGCAGCAAAAAAGGTTGAAAGACACCTTATGCTGGCTTACGATGATGTTTACTCAGTAGAGTATTTTGGAGAACGTTTGGAAGGCTATTGGAAAAAGAAATTTGATGGCATAAACGATTTGCTTCAAACAGCAGAGAAGGAGTATCCGGCCATAAAAAAACGGTGCGATACCTACGATGCCGATCTGATGCAAAAAGCCGAAAAGCTAGGCGGAAAAGAATATGCTGCCATCTGTGCACTGGCTTACCGGCAGAGCATGGCTGCGCATAAAGTGGTAAAAGACGCAAACGGAGAATCGCTGTGTTTCTCGAAAGAGAATTTCAGTAACGGTTCGATGGGTACCGTTGATGTGTTTTACCCGGCAGCGCCTATCTTTTTATACCTGAATCCGGAATTGATAAAAGCTCAGACAACTCCCATTTTTGAATATGCCGAATCAGGTCGGTGGCCGTGGCCTTATGCCCCGCACGATATTGGCAAATATCCGTTGGGTAACGGACAAAAATACGGTGGAGGAGAAGAAAGTGAAGACCGCCAAATGCCGGTTGAAGAATGTGGTAATATGCTGATTTTAACTGCGGCAATTGCCAAAACGGAAGGAAATGCTGCATATGCAAAGAAATATTGGGGCACTGTAACTAAGTGGGCTGAATACCTCAGAGAAAAAGGATTTGATCCGGATAACCAGCTTTGTACCGATGATTTTGCCGGACATCTGGCGCATAATGCCAATCTTTCGGTAAAAGCGATAATGGGATTGGCTTCGTATGCCATGCTTTGCGAAATGCAGGGAATGAATAGTGATGCGGATCAGTACAAGAACCAGGCACGGGAAATGGTTGCCAAATGGATAAAAGCTGCCGATGACGGCGATCACTATCGTTTGGCTTTTGATGCCGAAGGCAGCTGGTCGCAAAAATACAATATGGTTTGGGACGATATTCTCGGGTTTAATATTTTTCCTGAAGAGGTTGAAAACAAGGAAATAGCATATTATCTGAAAGTACAAAATCGTTACGGCCTACCATTGGATAACCGTGATAGTTATACGAAACTCGATTGGATTTTGTGGACCGCCTCGCTGGCTAATTCACAGGAAGAATTCAAACAACTTATGACACCGGTCTATCGTTTCCTGAATGAAACGCCGGAACGGGTTCCAATGACCGACTGGTACTATACAAAAACTGGCGAATGGAGAGGATTTATTGCTCGTTCGGTAGTTGGCGGTGTGTATATGGAATTACTAAAAGAGAAACTTAAAACCAAATGATTATTTCATGAAACCAACTGTAAACCGACAACTTTTAACCGCCATTTATTGTCTCGTACTCGTTCCGTTTTTTTTGTCGTGCTCAGGCGAAATTAAGATTGAGGCCGACAAGGGGCCCAGAATTGATTTTGCTGTGACTGAATTAACAACAGCAATCAATGAACTTGACCAGGCAAATGATTTAAAAAAAATTACGCTGCAAATCAATTCAAACAATGAATTAGAAAAGCAAGGGTATACGATTAAGCGAAAAGGCAATGCTGAGATTGTGGTAAGCGGTGCTGACGCAGCGGGTGCCATGTACGGAGGACTTGAACTGGCCGAACAGATAAAACTGTATGGAATTGAGGGTGTGAAAGAGGTGAAGCAAAATCCTTATATGCAGCTACGTGGTGTTAAATTCAATATCCCACTTGATGTTCGAACACCAAGTTACACCGATCCATGTGATGCCGCTCAAAAGAACATTCCTGAAATGTGGAATTTTGACTTCTGGAAGGAATTTATTGATAACATAGCCCGGTATCGCTACAATTATATTTCGTTGTGGAGTCTTCATCCTTTCCCGTCGATGGTGAAAGTTCCGGGTTACGAAGATGTGGCACTCGACGATGTTCAGCGCTCAACAGTGCAATGGACAGAACGTTATAGTCTGAATGGCGTTGGTTTTGATGCACCGGAGATTCTGGCAAACCCTGAGATCGTAAAAACGATGACCATTGAAGAGAAAATCGAATTCTGGAAAAGAGTAATGGCCTATGGGAAAAGCCGGAATGTTGATTTTTACGTAGTTACCTGGAACATTTTTGTGAATGGTACGGATGGGAAATACGGTATTACAGATGATATAAATAATGAAACTACACGCGATTATTTCAGAAAAAGTGTCAAGCAGATGTTTGTTACTTATCCCGATTTGGCCGGAATAGGATTAACTACAGGTGAGAATATGCCTGGTGCCGGTTTTGAAGAAAAGGAAGACTGGGCTTTTGATACTTACGCGCAGGGAGTTCTGGATGCTGCAGCAGAAATGCCCGATCGTAAATTCAAATTCATCCACCGGCAACACCAAACGGGTGCCCAGGATATTGCTCGGAAATTTAAACCGGTAATCGATCATAAAAACATTGAATTTCTATTTAGTTTTAAATATGCCAAAGCGCATGTAATGAGTGCAACTGAGCAGCCGTATCACAAAGATTTTGTAGTGGATATTGGTGATATGAAAACCATCTGGACGCTCCGAAATGACGACAATTACTATTTCCGCTGGGGGGCGCCGGATTTTGTGAGGGAGTTCATCAAAAATATTCCTTACGATGTGTCGCGTGGATTTTACTACGGTTCCGATCAATGGATTTGGGGACGTGAGTTTACCATGAAAGAACCGGAAACGCCGCGTCAGATTGAAGTGGCAAAACACTGGTACCACTGGATGATGTGGGGCCGGCTCGGTTTCGATCCAGAACTTTCGGATGAACGATTTACGGCGATTTTGCAAAACCGGTTTCCTGAAATAGATGCGGCTAAATTGTTTGCCGCCTGGCAGGAGGCTTCGATGATTTATCCTGTTACGACCGGATTTCACTGGGGGCCGCTCGATTTTCAGTGGTACGTCGAGGCTTGCCGAAGTACGCCGGGATATGCCAAAAATGAAACAGGCTTTCACGATGTTAACCGGTTTATTAGTCTTCCTCCGCATGAAAATTCAGGATTCCAGTCGATCCCCGATTTTGTTCAAATGAGGCTGAAAGGAGGGACTACCGAACTATTAACGCCAATTCAGGTTGCAGCTTTGCTGCATACTCATGCAGACAAAGCGCTCGAAATCACCAACAATTTTGTTCCGATTAACAGCAAGGAACTGCAAGCGACCGTCCAAGACATCAACACAATGGCCTGGCTGGGGAAATATTATGCTCATAAGATTGTTGGCTCTACCCAATTGGCACTTTACCGCAAAACGGGCGGAAAATCGTATCAGGTAGCCGCTATTGAAGCGTTGGAGCACGCACTGGATGCCTGGAAAGAATATACAGAAAAAGCACTTCAGCAAAACATAAACCCGATTTGGACCAACAGAGTTGGATATGTTGATTGGGAAAAGATTTCAGAATGGGTAAAACACGATATTGAAATAGCAAAAAAAGGATAAAATGAAGTTGATTAGTAAAATTATTATGGTATTGGTTGTGGTTGTTCTTACCGCCTGTGGACCAATGAATAAACAAACTTTTGAGTACCAAAACCCAATTTCAAATGGAATTGATGAACACGGCCTGCGCGACTGCCAGGTGATACGTGATGGCAACTGGTGGTACCTTACCGGAACATCCTATCCACACTGGAGCCGCCAGGAAACCGATGGTAACCTAAACAAAGGCGTGGTGTTGTACAAGTCGCAAGACCTGTCAAACTGGCAATTTGTAGATTATATTGTGAAACGCCCGGGGATAGATAAGTGGTACTACAATCGTTTTTGGGCACCAGAAATACAGAAAATTGGCGGTAAATACTATGCCTTGTTTAACTGTAGAAACGATAGTTTAGGTTACATCGGGCAGCACACCGGATACGCCGTTTCCGATTACATTGAAGGGCCATATACTGTTGTAACAGAAAAGCAGCCACTTTGTAATGGTAATGATCTCACTTTTTTTGAAGATGATGACAACAAAGTTTGGGCATTCTGGAACCGGGGGCGTGAATTTGGAATCGGTTTTGCACAAATTGATTTGGAAACAGGAACTTTCTTGACAGAACCACAATCTGCCATTCAACCGGCAAAGGTAGATTACGAATACAACGACAAAGGAGAATTAGTAAACGAACCTGGTTACGATGGCCGTCCAATACCCAAAGTTGCAAAATATTACGACTGGGATGCAATTGGTATTGAGGGGGCTTATGTAATTAAGAATAACGAAACTTATTACCTGTTCTATTCAAGCTGGACTCGCGGTTACGAAATTGGCTATGCCACTGCTCCGCAAATTAACGGCCCCTGGACAAAACACCCCGATAATCCGTTTTATGGAGCAATGAGTAGGCAGGCATGTGAAAAGAATGGCTTTGAATGGGAGGGAGATCCTGAAAATCCATTTAACCAGGTTGGGCATAACGAAATATTTAAAGGACCTGACGGTCGTTATTGGCTCTCGTGTCATGGAATTGGTGAAGACGGAATTCCTCAGTTGGTAATTGATCCGATAGAATTTGATTTAGATGGGAATATATACGCTAACGGACCAACTTATACTCCACAAACAGTTCTGTGGTAACTATATGGAAGATGCACTTTGTGCCGGGAAGCTCGACGAAATAATTAGTTGCGCAGGAAGGGGTATTTTCCATTGAGTGGATTAAATAAAACTAAAAAAAATAGTATCATGTTAAAGTTAATTAGTATCGTTATTTCAGTATTCATTGCTGGCTTATTGGCTAATGCAAAAGAAGTTTCTGTAAAATCTCCTGATGGAAAATCAGAGTTTATTTTAAATGTTGGAGATAATTTAACCTATGCTGTTAATTTCAATGGGGAAGGTATAATCCAGAACGGGAGACTGGGTTTAAAAATGGTTAGCGCACCGGCATTTTGCAGTTCACTGGAAGTAGTAAATTCAGATATCAAAGAAGTAGATGAAACCTGGCAACCAATGCAAAAACAACATGAATACATCCATAATCATTACAATGAATTAGCAGTTGATTTTAAGGAAGAAAAGTATCCTGGACGAGCATTTAAAATTATTGCCAGGGCATATAACAACGGAATTGCCTTTCGTTACATTGTTCCATTGGGAGCTGACCGCCAGAAGTGTAACCTCGAAAAGGAACTAACTACATTTAATTTTACATCGGATGTAACCTGCTGGGTTGCGGATTATAAAAGCTTCGCGTCGCACCAGGAGGAACCATTTAACAAGAATATGCTGAGTGAATTAACTCCAGATGGCCTCTATGGTTTACCGATGACTTTAAAAGTTGCTGAAGATTGTTATGCGGCAATTACTGAAGCTCACTTGGATAAATGGTCGGGCATGTATCTGAAGACAACAAAAAATGAAACAGAGCTTAGAACGGAACTTTCGAATATTAAAAACGATGGAACTGAAGATAAATTTGTATGCAAGCTGGAGTTACCACATCAGTCGCCCTGGAGAGTAATCATGTTGGGCAAAACACCTGGTGATTTGGTTGAGTCAGAAATTGTCATGAATTTGAATCCTCCATGTAAGCTTGAAGATACCTCATGGATTAAACCAGGTCTGTGTGCCTGGGACAGCTGGTGGAGCCGCGGGGTGGTGATGGAAAACGAAGAGATTAAAAAATATATCGATCTGGCATCAGAAAATGAATTTCCTTATATGCTTATCGATTGGCAATGGTACGGTATGTATAATAAACCGGAAGCTGATGTTACAACTGTTGCCGACCAACTGGATATGCCGATGATTATTGACTATGCCAAACAAAAAAATGTAAAGTTATGGTTGTGGTTATATTGGACTGATGTGACTCGTAACATGGAAAAAGCTTTTCAATTATATGAAAGCTGGGGAATTGCCGGTGTAAAAATTGACTTTATGGCGTTAGATGGCGCTGAAATGGTGGAATGGTACCATAATACAGTAAAACTAGCAGCAAAACACCATTTGATGGTGAATTTTCATGGTGCTTATAAACCTACCGGTTTTAGACGAACTTATCCTAATTTGATGACACGCGAAGGTGTATTAGGGAATGAGTACAATAAGTGGTCGTATATGGTAACACCTGAACATAATGTAACATTGCCGTTTACAAGAATGCTGGCAGGGCCTATGGATTACACTCCGGGAGGTTTTAGAAACTCATTAAAAGGAGAGTTTAAACCTCAGATAAACACCAGGGTTATGGGAACACGCTGTCACGAGCTGGCTAAATTTGTGGTGTTCGATAGCCCGATAACAACCGTTTGCGATCACCCGGAGAACTACTCAGATCAACAATGTGTAGACTTTTTGCAACAAGTTAAAACAGTTTGGGATGATACCCGGGTATTAAAGGGAAAAATAGGTGAATATATTGTTATGGCCCGTAAAAGCAGAGATCAATGGTTTATTGCCGGAATGACAAACAGCGATGGACGAACTTTCGATATCGATCTCGGTTTTCTTCCTGATGGTATAAACAATCTTAGAATATATCGTGACTGTGAAGCCACAAAAAAAGATGCAACAAAGTTAGAATTTGAAGAAATGAAAATTGAATCAAAAGATCATCTTTCAATTACCTGTGCACCTGGTGGTGGCTTTGTGGGGATTATTTCAAAATAGTTGGTGACTAACGATCCGATAAAACCTTACATATAATTCTTTAAACTCCGCAGGCGATATTTACGTACCGGATAGAAGTGCTTCTAGAAAGAATTTGGTCAATATCTGGATTAAAAATTAACTACCTTTCCCTTTCTGTAGACGGAAACAGGTATTTCCTTGTGAACGATCACTTGTGTGACAATTATAAAATTGAAGTGAATTATTGAGAAACGCTCAAATCTTTCAAACGAGAGTACATTGATGCAAAAAGTTACAGTGTAATTAGCGAAATTTATAAGCAAAACGAGAATGAAAAGAATGTATCAAAAATTTACCTATAGTTTTATACTTATATTTTTTACACAGCAATTACATGCTCAGACTCCAATAAATCCGCCATTCTCCTGGCCCGATTTGAATATTATTCAGGTGGGCGAAAGGGCTTATGCTTTTGGCGGCACCGATGTAGAACCCTATAATTTCGACATACAAACCTTTATTATGCCTTATTGGCGTTGCTTTTCGTCAACCGATTTGGTACACTGGGAGTTTGAAAGTATGCTCGACCCCAAAGATTTATACATGGGCGAGAGTGACAAATGTTTTGCCGGTCACGGTATTGAAAGAAACGGAAAGTGGTATTGGTATTTCAGTAATTTTAATAAAAACACGGGCGTTGCTATTGCCGATTCGCCCCGGGGGCCATGGAAAGATGCTTTGGGAAAACCCCTGCTGCCTGAAGAACTTACCGATGCGCACGAATATGATAATTGTGTGTTTATTGACGACGATGGACAAGCCTACATGTCATTTGGTAATCATAAAAACAAAAAAATAAATTACTACATTGTTGCGCTTAACGATGATATGGTTTCGTTAAAAGAAGAACCGCGTAAGCTTGAGGTTATCGGCGATTATTCAAAAGGAGTAATTCCTGTTGATGCCTCTTTTATTCATAAACACGGCGATTATTACTACCTTTCGTGGAGAAGCCCTTACGCCATTTCAAAAAATATTTATGGCCCCTACACTTACATTGGCGAAGCCAGTGCAAAAGGTCATCTGGGCTATTTCGACTTTAACAACCAGAATTTTGTAAATTATACTGCTTTGAAAGAAGATATGCGCAGGCGTTATCGCTTTTGTTCCCTAGCCTATGTGCATTATAAAAAAGACGGTACAATTGCTCCGATGGAAGATATTATTGCCGAAAACGGGGTAGGACAATTTGATGCCAACTGGCCGGCAATTCAGGCCGAATGGTTTATGGGAATGCCCGATGGCCCCGAAAAGTATGAGTTTAAAGAAAACCAGTTTGTTATTCGTAACCTTAAAAATGGCGATTACCTGAATTTTACAAACGTAAGAAACATGCCCTACAGTGCTCAGATTGAATTTACCTACGCTTGCGATAATAACAATGGAGGCGATATTATTGTAAAAGCCTTTAACCCAAATGGGCCTGAAATTGGCAGGGCAACCTTCGGAACAACCGGTTCGTGGGAAACATACAAAACAGTTATTGTTCCCTTAAATCACACCCCCGAGGGCGAATATTCTGTATCGTTTGTGTTTGAAGGTAGTTCTGAAAAGGAACTTATTCGTATTGATTCATTTCGTGTTTTACCTTTAAATAAGTAGGTTCCCATGAAGAATATTTTAGGAATTATAGGTTTTATTGCCCTGCAGTTGTTTTGCATTGTTTCTCCTGGGCAGGAAGCTCAACCAACGAAGACTAACTTTCTGTTTATTATCGTTGATGATTTGAGGCCACAATTGGGATGTTACGGGAATGCTGAAACGTTGAGTCCCAATATCGACAGGCTGGCCGAAGAAGGATTGTTGTTCCACAACGCCTATTGTAATGTTCCGGTTTGTGGGGCATCACGTGCCAGTTTATTAACAGGCACAAGGCCAACTGCAAGCCGTTTTACCAATGCCGCTACCTGGGCCGAGAAAGATGTTCCGGATTTAGTTGATATTCCGGGCTATTTAAAACAAAACGGATACAAAACCATAAGTAACGGAAAAATATATCATCATCAGTTTGATAATGCAGCTTCGTGGGACGACAATTACAAGCCCAAAGATTTCAGAGATTATAAAACGCCTGAAAATATTGAGCTGATGAAGACAAAAGGGATGGCCGCTGCCTGGGAAATTGCCCAGGTTCCTGATGATTCGCTTCAGGGGGGAAAAATTGCCAATAAGGTTATTGCCGACCTGCGAAACCTGAAAAAAAGCGGGGACCCCTTTTTTTTAACAGCCGGTTTTACAAAACCCCACTTGCCGTTTATTGCTCCCGAAAAATATTGGGACATGTACGACCACAACAAAATTGAATTGGCAAAAAATCCTTTTGCTCCCGAAAAATGCCCGAAAGAAGCACTTCACAATTGGGGAGAGTTACGAAAACAGTACACCGGTATACCACAAACCGGGCCAGTGTCAGACGAAGTGGCACGTAATCTTATTCATGGCTATAATGCATGCGTAAGTTTTTCCGATGCCATGATTGGTCGGATATTAGACGAACTGGTGCAACTGGAATTCGATAAAAATACAGTGGTTATTTTGTGTGGCGACCATGGCTGGCAACTGGGCGAGCACGGTTTATGGTGTAAGCACAGTAATTTTAATACCTCATTACAAGTACCCTTAATCATTCGGGCTCCGGGTTTTGCTAAAAATGCAAAGGTTGAGGCTTTGGTTGAATTTGTTGATTTGTTCCCGAGTATTTGCGAACTGGCAGGTATTGAAATACCCAAACATCTGCAGGGGAAAAGTATGAAACCATTGCTCGGAAATCCTGATACAGAATGGAAAGAAGCTGTATTTTCACGCTTTAAAAATGGCGAATCGGTAAAAACCAAAGACTACCTTTATACCGAATACCGGGTTAAGGGAGAACGAATTTCGCAAATGCTTTACAACCATAATACAGACAAGGACGAGAATAAAAACATTGCAGATGAAAATGAATCTGTAACCGAAAAACTTCACTTCTTAATGAAATCGGAAGGCATTTTAAAGTAAACAAAACATAAAGCTGAAATGAAGAAACAAGTTTGTTGGATACTTATATTTGGCGTGGCAGGATTACTGTTTTCTTGTTCGTTGCAAAAAACAGAGAAACAAAAAACAAACAAGCCCAACATTGTTTTTATTCTGGCCGACGATATGGGCTGGGCTGATTTGCCGGTTTACGGAAACCGCTTTAACGAAGCACCACGTTTAGCCAAACTGGCCGAAGAGGGAACTCGATTTACCAATGCTTATGCTGCTTGTCCGGTTTGTTCGCCAACGCGTGCCAGTATACAATCGGGGCAGTACCCGGCAAGAGTTGGGGTAATCGATTTTATTCCGGGGCACTGGAGGCCTTTTGAGGAAGTTGTTGTACCCAAAAACCGAACGCAGCACTTGCCAACAGACATAACTTCTTTGGGCGAAGCTATGAAAACTGCCGGTTATAAAACAGGGTATTTCGGAAAATGGCACCTGGGATTCTGGGACGAGCATCACCCCTCGAAACGTGGTTATGATAGCGCTTACGAATACAAGGGCGGCGGCTTTTTTAATTCGAGGTTTAGCCCTCATTACGAAGTGAATAACCCGAAACAACCGCTTTCTGATGTTCTTACAGATATGAGCGTTAATTTTTTGGAAGAAAATAAGGATACTTCATTTTTTCTTTTCCTTTCGCATTACGATGTGCATGTGCAGTTAGACGCCGATTCGGCTTTAATCGACAAGTACCTGAAAAAAGAGAAAGTTGATAATTATCCTTGTAATGCCATTTATGCGGCTATGGTTGAAAGTGTTGATAAAAGTGTTGGCCGGGTACTCGATAAGTTGGATGAACTGGGCTTGGCCGAGAATACAATTGTTCTCTTTTTCTCCGATAATGGAGGGTTAAAGAGCCGTTTCGATGAGATTCCACTAATTGATGATTCCAAACAACATATTTACGAAAACGATTCGTTGTTATACATTGCGTCATCGAATACTCCGTTACGGGCCGAAAAAGGTACGGTTTACGAAGGAGGTATTCGCGAACCTTTTATTGTACGCTGGCCCGGTAAAATAGAGTCAGGTTTGGTTTCTGATGCATTAATCAGCAGCGTTGATTTTTACCCCACCTTTATGGCACTGGCAGGAGCCAACATGCCCGAAACACAGGTGTTCGACGGAAAGAACATTCTTCCTGAACTGATGGGAAATAACAGAGAACCTGAACGGGCGTTGTTTTGGCACTACCCGGTGTACCATCACGATGTGCCCAAAAGTGTTATTCGAAAAGGCGATTGGAAACTGATAGAAAATTTGGTTGACGGTTCTTTTGAATTGTATAACCTGAAAGAAGATATTTCAGAAACAAATAATTTGGCCGAAGTAAATATTGTCAGGCTAATGGAATTGAAAACAGAACTGAAAGCCTGGCAGAAAGACACCGGCGCCGCGTTGCCTGTAAAAAATCACGACTTTGATGAAACAAAAAGAAAACTTTGGAAGCAGCATCCTGATACAAAGACACTTTTTAAGAAGCCCGAGCCGAAAACAGCCAATGATATTATTCCCCAATAGGTTTAAAAGTAAAATTCAGAATTAACGTTAATCATGCAAAAAATAGTAGCAACATTTATTCTTGCGTTTTGTGCAATCAATTTCATTTTTGCACAGCAGCGTCCCAATATTATTGTAATTTTTACCGACGACCTGGGGTATGCCGATATCGGTGCAAACGGGATGGTTCCCGACATAAAAACTCCGAATATTGATAAACTGGCAGAAAATGGGGTACGCATGACATCTGGTTATGTTACTGCGCCACAATGTGCTCCATCGCGGGCAGGTTTGCTAACCGGCCGCTACCAGCAGCGTTTTGGTTCCGATGATAATGGTGTTCAACCGGTCCCGTTGGATGAAACACTAATTGCCGAACACATGTCAAATGCCGGTTATGTTACCGGAATGACCGGAAAATGGCATTTACAGCCTTTGTATGTGCAAACCAATTGGGTTCGCGAAAATGTACCCGGTATTCCGGATAAGGAGCGTTACTCGCCTAAGGATGTTCCCCTGGATTTAACGATGAAATATTATCCCCATGTGCGAGGTTTTCAGGAGTATTATTATGGTACAATGTATAATATTTGGGCAAACTACGACTTGTGCGGGAATTCGATTGAACCACAATGGATAAATGCCGATGGTTATCGCTTGGATAATCAAACCAATGCAGCAACAACTTTTATCGACCGTAATCACGAAAATCCATTTTTCTTTTATCTAGGCTATTATGCCCCGCATGTTCCTTTGGAAGCAACCGAAAAGTATTTAAGCCGTTTTCCCGGCAAAATGCCCGAACGTAGGCGGTATTGTTTGGCTATGATGTCGGCAGTTGACGACGGAGTAGGGAAGATTATTAATAAACTCAAAGAACATGGGGTTTATGAAAACACGCTTATATTTTTTATGAGCGATAACGGAGCACCCTTAAAAATATATAAAGAAGATATTCCTCTAACACACAAAGGTGGTGCCTGGGACGGCTCGTTAAATAAACCTTTTGTTGGCGAAAAAGGAATGATTTCTGAAGGTGGTATCCGCGTACCTTACATTGTTTCGTGGCCGGCAGTATTGCCCAAAGGGGAAGTATATGATAAACCGGTAATTTCTCTGGACATGGCTGCAACTGCCATTGAACTGGCAGGCAAAAAGAGACCAGGGGAGTTGGATGGTGTAAACCTGATACCATTCCTTACAGGCGAAAAGCTTGAAGAACCTCATGATAAATTATATTGGAGGTTTTGGGACCAAAGTGCCATTAGAATGGGGCGGTGGAAATTTCTAAAAGCCGGTAGTCGAGAGTTTCTGTTCGATTTGAGATCTGAAAAGCAAGAACATGAAAATTTAATATTAAAGCATCCGGAGAGAGCCGAGCAAATGAAAAAGGAATTGGTAAAATGGGGAAACGAGTTAAAAAATCCGGGAATTCCGGATGGTGACATAAAAAGGGAAAAGAATTGGTACGATTACTATTTTGCAGAATAAATTTTTCGATATCAATCCAACATGGAATGTATTTGTATCAATACCTTTTTAAGGGAAAATAAATACCGTTGTGGAAACTAGATAGAGGTTTACACGGTAAAATTTCATATTCCCTACATCCTCTTCGAAAAGTTGAAATGCCCGAAAGAATAGATCATTTTGTACCATATGGTTGGGTAACACTTCGTGTCGCATAGTTTAATGCTGTTTAAGTAGCAGAAAAAGAGAAGGTTGAAATGTGTATATGAGCCTCGTTCTCTATTTGTACGATAAGGATAATCTTTTGTACAATCGGCAAACATAGTTTTTGAAACAGTTCCTAACTTGGTTTCAAAAACAAAAGTAATGCAAGTAAACCATTTACTAATAGCTTTACTATTATTTCTTGCTATAGCATTCCATGCCAGGGCACAGAACCCAAAATTGTTAATGGTTGTTCCACCCGATAAATTTCATGATACTGAATTTTCTGACCCGATGCAGGCACTCGATTCTGCTGGGATAAATGTTACCATTTCAAGTCTTGTTACGGGTAATATCGGAGGAGTTAATGGCGATACAATACAGGCAAGCTTATTGCTTTCAGATGTTGAAGTCGATGAGTTCGATGGTATCTGCATTATGGGAGGAAAGGGAACCGGACAATACATTTGGGGTAATGAATTGGTAAATCATTTACTTCATGAATTTAAGTCGCAAAATAAATTAGTTACAGGTATTTGTGCCGGATCAGTTTCGCTGGCTAAGGCAGGTATTCTGGAAAAGAAGAATGCTACCACATACCCGGTAAAAGGTTTTATCCGGCAATTGAAAGAAAACGGTGCAATATATTCGACTGACTCAGTAGTCGTTGATGGAAATATTATTACATCAAATGGCCCAACTGGTGCGCGATCATTTGGGCGGGTTCTTGTACATAAACTTAATTCGGCAAAAAATGTGGGGTATTTGTTTGCTCATATGATGAAGGACGATTACGGTCACCTGTATTATTCCATTTCTGAAGACGGCTTAAAATGGACTTTGCTAAATAATGGCAAACGGATTAATGAGGAGTATCGTGGACATCCAGATATTTGTAAAGGGCATGATGGAAGATATTATCAAATAGGAGTGGAAGAGGAAACAGGCCGTCCGATACTTTGGATTTCAGAAGATTTAGTGGGGTGGAATGAAGAAAAGGACCTGCCGCGCGAAGTGTTTGAAAAAAATCTCGGCCACAAGGCCAATGCCTCATGGTATGGAGCACCAAAAATGTTCTTTGATGCGGCCACCGGAAAATATATCATTACCTGGCACTGCCCGAAAGATGGGGTAGCACGCGAAGATGCTTCCAATTACTGGTGCAGTATGCGCACTTTTTTTGTTACCACCAACGATTTTAAAACATTTACTCCGGCCAGCCGGCTTTTCGATTTTGAGATGGGAACCATTGATGTCATCATTCGGAAAGAGGGCGAATTGTATTATGCCATAATCAAAGATGAATGTGAAGCCACCGATTTATGGCCAACCGGAAAAAGCATCCGGGTATGCGTTTCGAAAAATCTGGAAGGACCTTATTCCTATCCCGGAGGAAAAATATCGCCCAGTTATCGTGAAGCGCCTACAGTAATTCCCCAAAAGCAGGGGGGATGGCTAATGTATTTCGAACAGTATCCCGGGGTGCAATATGAAGCTGCTCAGGCTCCTTCATTAATGGGGCCGTGGTACGATGTATATACCATGAAAATTAAAATTCCAGAGGAATGTCGGCACGGTTGTATGATTTCTTTAACTGAAACTCAGTATCAATCTATTTTGAAACACTACGGCACACAATAGTAGAAATGAGATGATAACACCGTTTTAATCAAATACTTTCTTTGAGAAGAAAATATTATCAACTTAAAAGAATACTGTATACAAAAAAATTAAATTTGAAGTTATAATCAATTAAAACTATTAATCATGAAATCCGTCACTTTATTTATTATCCTGGTAGTTATTTATTTTTCTTCTAATTCGTGCAAAATTAACAAGAATAATCCAAAAGAATTAGAATCGGGGAAAAACACAAAAGTGGAGATTCAAGGAGAGAAGTTTCTGATAAACGGAAAACCAACATTTGAAGGCCGGATTTGGAACGGGGTTTCCGTTGAAGGATTACTTCCAAATTCACGTATGGTTCAGGGGATTTTTGATGACCTTAATCCTGAAACGGTTACACGATGGAATTATCCTGATGGGAAATGGAGTGCTAAACGAAACAATGATGAATTTGTTGCTGCCATGAGCGATTGGCATAATTATGGTTTGCTGGCATTTACCATAAATATGCAGGGTGGAAGCCCAATGGGGTATGGTAATAAAAATTGGTATAATTCTGCGTATTACGAAGATGGGAAATTACGCAAAGACTATATGCAGCGGTTAGATAATATTCTTAAAAAAGCCGATCAATTAGGAATGGTTCCAATATTAGGGCTGTTTTATTTTGGTCAGGATCAAAACCTTAAAGATGAGGCTGCCGTTATCGCAGCAACAGATAACGCTATCGAGTGGTTATCGGAAAAAGGATATAAAAATGTAATAATAGAAGTAGGCAATGAAAGTAATAATAGAGCCTACGATCACAGCATTCTAAAGCAAGACAGAATTCATGAACTAATTTTGAGGATAAAAGACAAAGCTCCATATCTGTTTGTATCAACAAGTTTTAATGGTAATACACTTCCCACCGAAAAAGTTGTTGAGGTAGCCGATTTTATACTTGTCCACGGAAACGGAATTGAAAATTCGGAACGTATAACCGAAATGGTCAAACAAATTAGAGCTATGGATTCTTATAGTCCCAAACCAATTGTTTTTAATGAAGATGATCATTTTGATTTTGAAAAGGATCAGAATAATTATATTAATGCAACCCTGAATTATGCATCGTGGGGATTTTTTGATTATAGAATGGAAGGTGAAGATTTTGACGAAGGTTTTCAAAGTATCCCCGTAAACTGGGAAATAAGTTCAGACCGTAAATTAGCATTTTTCAAGAAAACACGCCAAATATTTATCAAGTAAACCCTTGCGTTTCAAATTGTAAATTTTAATCAAAAGTATCTATTGAAGTTACCTTAATGTTTTATAACATTGCTCTCTTTGTGTATATTGTATACAGAATATTGTATGTTTAAAAAGATTTTGAATACTAAACCAAGTATTAATAATTAAAACTTAACAATGAACTTATGAGACAAAGGCTTTTGATTTTTATTAGCTTATTTGTGTTCTTGGCAAATGTGGCCATAGCACAAAACAAAACCATTACAGGAACTGTTGTGGATGCAGATCAATCACCTCTACCGGGAGTTTCTATCATTGCCGATGGTACAACCAACGGAACCATAACTAATATGGATGGTTCATACGAACTCACCAATGTAAAACCAACCGATAAGTTGCGTTTTACTTTTATTGGGATGTTAACGCAGATCATTGAGGTTGGCGAGCAAACTCAGATTAATGTTACACTAAAAACCGATGTTGTAGGTCTTGAAGAAGTAATTGTAACCGGCTATGGAACACAGAAGAAAGTGGATGTTACAGGTTCGGTTTCTACGGTTAAAACGGAAGAATTAACCACAGTGCCAACTCCAACTATTGCTCAATCCATAGCAGGACGAACCAGCGGTGTATTCGTAACAACCAAAAATGCCCAGCCCGGAGACTATAATGGCGTTTCATACAGTATCAGGGGATTTGGCGATGCCCTTTTGATTATTGATGGAATGCCAGCTTCCAATGAGGAGTTTCTATTGCTTGATCCCAATGATATTGATGAATTTAATATTTTGAAAGATGCAGCAACAGCAGCATTATATGGAGCAAGGGCCGGTAACGGAGTTATTTTGGTTACCACTAAAAGGGGTAAAATTCAGGATGCCAAATTTAGTTATAATGGTAGTTATGGCGTTCAGAAACTTACCATGTTGCCAACTGCAGTAACATCATGGGAAAATGCCCAGTTTGAAAATGTTGCCCGTCAAAATGCAGGTCTCGATCCCTTATGGTCTATTGAAGATATCAATAAATTTAAAGCTGGCGATGATCCGGCCTATCCGAATACAGACTGGTGGGATCTTACTTTACGCGAATTTGCTCCTCAAACGCAACATAATCTGAGCGTTAGAGGCGGGTCGCACAAAGTGAAATATTTTGTATCAGCAGGTTACTACTATCAGGAAAGTGTTTATCGTTCTAATGATCTTAAAAATAAAAAATACAATTTACGTTCGAATTTGGATATAAATCTAACCGATAAACTTGATATGAGTTTTGACCTTGCCATGCTGGAGAACGATTACATTGGGCCAAGTTGGGACATGGAAAACAGAAACGGTCACCTTGGAGTAATGATGTTGTTATATCGCTCGAGGCCACAATATCCGGCAACTTATCCTGACCCTACTAAGTTTCCGGCAATGGGTGCCGATGACCTTAATCCAGTGTCGGCAACAAAAATCAGCGATGTTGGTTATTATAAATGGAATCAATTTACTGCCGACTCAAAATTCTCAATATCCTATAAATTGCCGTATGGTTTTGCTGCCAAAGCTAATTTCAATTATAAAAGGGTATTTCGTAGAGATAAACGAAAAGAAAATTTGGCGCCAGCGTACTGGTTCGATTATGATGCCGATGGGAACATCGTGTATCACAACCACAGAAACTTTAATAAATATAATTGGCTTCAGGAAAAAAGTTCAGGTTCTCAGGCACTCAACCAACAGTACATGTTAACCTGGAACCAACAATATGGCGATCATAGAATTAATGCACTTGCAGTTTACGAACGCTTATCAAGCGAAGGAGATTGGTTTAATGCCGACCGTATCAGGTATGAGTTTGATATTGACTATTTATTTGCCGGACCGGATTTGGATAAATCAAACGATGGCCGGGGGTGGCAAGATGGCCGGGTAGGGCAGATATTTAGTATGGATTACAGCTTCAGAGAGAAATATCTTTTAGGATTTAATGTCAGACGAGATGGTTCTCCAAAATTTCCTAAAGATTCTCGATGGGGGATTTTTCCATCAGTTTCAGCAGGTTGGAGGATATCAGAAGAAGCTTTCCTAAAGGACAATATTTCAGCATTAAGTAACCTTAAACTTCGTGCTTCGTGGGGAAAATTGGGTTACGACCAGACCGGTAATTATCAGTACCTTTCAACTTATTCCATTAAACCTGCTCAAATTATGGTAGATGGAGTTGTTCGGTCAGGTATTAATGCCGATAATATACCTAACTACGACATAACCTGGGAAAAAATGACTACCTCGAACATTGGACTCGATTTTGGCTTTTTTGATAACCGGTTTACTGGAGCTTTCGATGCATTTTATAGAAAAAGATCCGATGTGCTTGGAGACAGACAAGTTTCAATCCCGGATGTAGTAGGAGCAACCTTGTCAAAAGAAAACATTGAAGAATACAGCAACCGGGGTGTTGAAGTTTCGTTGGAATATTTGACAAATATAAACGAGGTGCAGATAACTATTGGAGGTAATGTCTCTTATTCCAGGGAGAAAATAGAATTTATTGATCAACCTCCTTATGCCTCGGAAGAAGATTACCGGAGAAACAATAAAATTGGCCAGTGGTCTGATATGAGGTGGGGTTATATGGCTGACGGCTTATTTACTTCTCAGGAAGAAATTGATAATTGGGCAATAATTGACGGGCGAAATAATGCTACAATTAATGTTGGCGATGTGAAACTGGTCGATTACAATGGTGACGGAGTTATCAATTCGCTCGACAATGTAATTATAGGACGAGGGCTTTCTCCCGACCTGATGTTTGGTGTTTATGGTTCGGTATCGTGGAAGGGGATCGATTTTAACATGCTTTGGCAAGGTGCAAGTTTATTCGATGTGCATTATGGCGCAAGCAACGATTTAAGTCAACCTTTTAGAGGTGGTAATGCTCCTTTTAGAGAAATGTACGATATGTCGTATGTGCCTGAAAACGATTGGGGAATGCCAGCCAATTTGGATGGAGATGCCACATTTCCAAATTTTTATTGGCCCGGTTACGGAACACATAATACGAATAAAAATACCAGTTTTTGGTATAAAAATGGAACTTATTTACGTTTGAAATCTATCGAATTAGGATATAATTTACCAAAGAATTTAATCAGTAAAGCCAATATCGATAATTTGAAAATTTATTTCTCGGGATACAATGTGCTAACATTTCACGCACTTGATTTTATAGATCCTGAACTTCAGAAAAACGGTGGAGGAAATGATGCGGCTTTAAATTACCCATCAACTAAAACATTCAGCTTTGGACTGATTTTAGACTTTTAAATATTAAACAATTTGAAAATGAAAAATAAGATATTTATTATAGTATTAATTGCCCTGTTAATTGGAGCAAATAGCTGCGAAGATGTTCTTGATCGGGCTCCGCTAGATAAAATTTCGGATGCAGATGTTTGGGAGAGCGAGTCGCTTATGCAAGGATATATTTATGATCTCTACGCCAGGTTCCCTTCTTTTGCTTATGAAGACTATTATATGTATTGTGACGAAGCTACTACAAGCGGGGGTGGAAGTAATGCCATTTCGCAGGGAACAATGTCGAAAAGTAATGTCCCCGGAGACTTACAATACTGGGATTACGTTTATATTCGTGATATTAACGTGTTTTTGGAAAATGCTCCGGATGCGCCCATCCAGGATGATGTGAAAAATCAGATGCTGGGAGAAGTACGGGCTATGCGCGCAACCGTATATTTCGAAATGGCTAAACGTTACGGAGGAGTTCCGCTGGTTACCGATGTTCTTGATCCTTATGGAGAAATTGTAACTGAATTACAGGAACGTAACACGGAAGTTGAAATTTACGATTTTGTTGATACAGAATATACGCAAGCTATTCAATTATTAAGTGAAACAACCGGCCAGACACCAACCGCACGAATAAATAAATGGACTGCACTTGCACTTCAGGCCCGGGCCAATCTTTGGGCGGCTTCTATTGCAAAATACGGACAGGTTGAATTGGATGGTTTGGTAGGAGTTCCTGCAGACAGAGCCAATGAATTCTTTCAGAAAGCATCAACTGCTGCATCAACAGTTATAACTGATGGACCGTACTCGCTTTACAAAGGAAAAACTGATAAAGCTGAGAATTATCAATACATATTTCTAGACGAAGGCAACGATGAAATAATGTTTGCGAAAGAGTACAATGGTGTTGAGGTGAAACACGACTGGGACCATTGGAAAGCTCCTGCTCGTTTTGCAAGCGGACAGGGATCACGATGTAATCCATTGCTGGACTTTATTTTGGCCTACGAAAATGTTGATGGATCGGAAGTAGATTACACGCAATATTTTAATGAAAATTATCTGTTCGAAGATGGTTGGGATATTTTTAAAGATAAGGATCCGCGATTGTTTGGAACAGTGTTATTTCAAAAGGCTGATTTTGCCGGCGATAAAATGCAAACCTACGAAGGTATTGATACCGGAGAAGAGCCAAATCCTGATAATATTGTAAATAACCCAAGTTTAAGTTATAATGGTGTAAAACAAGTGGGTGTGGATTCAAGGTTAGTGGTTGGAGACGATAAAACTACAAACTCCGGGTTTTTAATCCGTAAATGGTGTGATGAACCGAACCTTCCTGTGCCTGCAGGTCAAAGTCAGGTTGATTGGACAATAATGCGGTTAGCCGAAATGTATATTACTCTGGCCGAAGCTGAATTTCAATTAAACAATAAAGTACAAGCGGCCACGGCCTTAAATGCAACACGCGAAAGAGCAGGTATTAGTCTTGTTGATGAGAATACTATCAGTATGGAAAAAATCAGAACGGAGTGGATGGCTGAATATGCATTTGAGAATAAACGTTTTTGGGATTTGAGAAGATGGAGAATTGCAGACCAGGTATTAAATCATCAGTTCGAGGGATTGAAAATAATCTGGCACTATGCATCTGATAAATATTACTTCTTACCGCTAAAAGCAGAGGCTTTTAACAGGGTATTCAGGCAGGAACACTATTATTTGCCAATGACAAATTCAATGATTAACAATAATCCATTGTTGGTTCAAAATCCATTATATTAATCAGAAAATTAAACAAATGAAAATGAAATATATAAAATTGTTTGTACTTATTGTTGTGTCGTCTGCAATGATTAAGTGCGAATATCAAGATACCGATTTTGGGTTCGATGGCTCAATAAAAGGAATGGTGAAAGATAACAGCGGAACTCCGGTTTACGGAGATATGAGCAGTAACAACCTGGTTGTAAAACTGCTGGGTGAAAATGATGAACAAGCTTTAGAAATACGTGTAAATGGAGATGGTACTTATCAGAACCTCAAAATGTTTCCTAAAAAACATGAGGTGTGGCTTGAAGGACCAATTGTAAACAGTGCACACACAACCGTGGATTTTAGTGTGGATCCTGAGCAAGTTCTGGATTTTACAGTTACTCCCCTGGTCTCTCCAAAGCTAAACAGTGCGTCAGGCAGCGGAACTTCGATTTCTGTTTCCTATGATATTTTACCAAATGATGGTAACACCATTAAGAAAATGGAAGTGTACTGCAGTACGGTTAAATATCCAACAGCCGCCATCGGTTCGCGTACCAATGTTTATTTTACTAAAAAAGTAACCTTAACCGAATCTTCCGGTTCTGTGGTGGTCGATGGGCTTGAGACTGGAGTGCATTATTACATACGTTTGGGAGCTCAGGCAGACGGTGCCTCATCAATGAACTACAGTAACCAAATAGAAGTTGATCTTTAATAGTTTAGTTAGTTAGTAACATTCTTCCGGAGTATTATGCTCCGGAAGAATTATTCTCATTTTAAATTGGACATACATCTCAAGTGTTAATTAATAGTATGAATTATCGAGAGGCATGGTAGTTTCTGAGATAAAAAATTAAATTTGTCTTTTGTATACAAAAAACAAGAAAAAGATGGAAATAATACATACAGATTTAAGCTTTGAAGTTTACAAAAGGCTAAAAACGATGATTCTTGCCAACGAGTTTGAGCCGGGAGAGAAATTGGTTCAGGAGCAAATTGCTGCTATGTTTGGTGTTAGTAGAATGCCGTTGCACAAAGCATTTCAAATGCTGGAAAATGAGATGTTGGTTGAAAATTTGCCAAGAAGAGGATTTTATGTAACGGAAATTGATAATGCTAAATTACTAGATGCTTTCGAGTGTCGGGAAGCATTGGAGGGAATTGCAGCAAGAAGAACAACACAGGTTATTACGGAAAAAGAGCTTGATGATTTAAAATCACTTTTTAAACCGTTTATTAGCAAGATTAAGATAGATATTAAAAAATACATTGAAGCCGATCAGGCTTTTCATAACTCAATATTGCAGTTAAGTGGGAATCAGATTCTACAGAAATTTGAAGTGGTAAAAAACATTACTTCTCAAACATATAGAGGAGGTTTAATTCGTCAACCTGAAGAAACCCTGCCCGAACATTTAGCAATAATTGATGCCATATCAAAAGGTGATGCGCAACTTGCCGAGCAATTAATGCGTGAACATTCGGTTAAAACCCAGGAATTAATCCGGGAACAAATCAATAAAGAAAAAACCTAAGCAATAATTTCATGAAAAAAACAATCATTCCGCAACGTTTTGTGCTTGTAACTTTTACTTTCCTGATATCAGTTTTAATGTATGTTGACAGGGCGTGTATTGGTGCTGCAAAAGGAAGTGCAAGTAGTGAATTTGGTTTAAACAACATACAATGGGCGTGGGTGATGGCAGCCTTTACTTTGGGGTATGCGCTTTTGCAAACTCCATCGGGTAAACTGGCCGATAAAAAAGGTGCTCGTTTGGTAATGAGCCTTATTATTACGATATGGTCGGTGTTAACAGCATTAACTGGTGCTGCCTGGAACTTTATATCGATGGTACTTATTCGTTTTCTGTTTGGAGCAGGCGAAGCAGGTGCCTTTCCAACCTTGTCAAAAGTGGTTTATAAATGGTTTCCTGTAAACGAACGGGGAATCATTCAGGGCATAAACTTTTCTGGTTCAAGAATAGGTGGCGCTGTGGCTTACCCAATTGTTGTTGCTTTAATTGCTTCGTTAGGGTGGAGAGGAAGCTTTTTTATTTTTGGTGCTGTTGGATTTGTTTTTGCTTTAGTTTGGTGGCTCTATTTCCGTAATTCGCCCGAAGAATCAAAATTAATAGGCGAAGAAGAAAAGCAATATATTTTAGAAACCCGTCAGCAGGACGGATCAGGTAAAAAAGGGACGCTTACTTTTGCCAAAACTTTAAGATCTAAAAATATGTTGCTAGCCATGTTACAATATGTTGGCAGCAACTTCACCTTCTATTTTACCCTAACCTGGATGTTCCCGTATTTAAAGGAAGCATTAAAAAGTACCGGTACCACAGCCAGCTTTTGGGCTATGGCTCCTTTAATTGGCGGTGCTGTTGGTAACTGGGTTTCGGGAATATTGGTTGATAAAATTTATAAATCGGGTAATTTAACTCTGTCAAGAAGATTGCCGGCTATAATCGGATTTTCTTTGGCCGCAGCAGGAGTGGTTTTAATGACCAATGCCACGAGCGATTTGTATAAAGTGATGTTTTTAACCCTGGCCATTTTCGGAGCCGATATGACCTTAAGTCCTTCGTGGGCATTTTGTATCGATATTGGAAAAGAAAATGCAGGTGCGGTTTCCGGAACCATGAACATGGCCGGCAACCTTGGTGCCTTTACCTCGATTCTGGCTTTTGGATACCTGGCCGACGGTTTAATAAAATCGGGGGTGGATGCCAAAGAAGCACTTGCCGGAAATGACATGTTTTTCTATATCTGTGCCGGGCTTAGTATTGTTTCTATTGTGGCCTGGTTATTAATGAATCCGAATAAAAGTATAAAAGAATAAAAGCGGGAAGAAAAAAGTACTTCTTCTGAAAAAAAGATAGAATAAGAAATGAAACTAGCATTAAATACTCTTGTATACGAGGTAGGGAATAAAGGCCCTGAAGAGTCGCTTCGTTCGGCGGCAAAATATGGATTTAAATATATCGAATATGCCGGTATCCGAAAGGGAAATCCGCAAACCATGAGCGCAGAACAAAAAAAGGAAGCGATCAGAATTGTAAAGGATAACGGCATTCATAGTACCCAAATGTTATTGGTAGCTACAAAAGATACAGCTCATCCGGATAAGAAAAAACGCGATGCTGTTTTCGACTATATGAAAACCTGTGCCGAATTTCAGATGGAACTGGGGGGCCGGCAGTTGCTGGTGTGTTGGGGAGGCGGTTTATATGAACTGGGTGTAAGCCCCGAGCAATCGTGGTTATATATGCTCGAAAATGTTGGACGTTTTGCCGAGTGGTGTCTCGATAAAAACCTGCTGGTGGGTATTGAACTCGATCCGCATGTATATTTTATTTGCAATAACACCTATAAACTGGCAAAAGCGGTTGAAGACATTGGATTGCCAAACATTTACCCCAATATCGATGTGGGGCACCTTGTAATTACCAGGGAAGAACCCGCACAACTTGAGAAATTGAAAAGCCGTATGTTGCATGTACATTTAAGCGAAACAGAAAGTTTTGCACATACAAACAGTATTTTAGGAACTGGTGCCGTGCCGTTCCGTCAGTATGTTGATAAATGCATCGACTTGGGGATTGAAGAAAATTGCGCTAAAATAGGTGAACCTTGCGTTGCCGGTATTGAAATGGGAAGTGAAGCCAGTGGAGGCTTTGTCGAAGATCCTGATTTTTGGGTGGAAGAAAGCCTGAAATTTTTGGAGAAAGAACTTCCTCATGTTAAAAGGTAAGGCTTCGTTTTTTTATAGCATGTAAAAATGTATACAGTATAATGAATTCTAAAAAGGGCAAATATGAAAATATGTATTGATTGCGACGATGCTGCAGTAACCTTGAAAAAAGTGATCTACGAGCATTTAAAAAGCAAGGGAATTGATATAACCGATCTGAATTATTCAGAAGGAAAAGAAAATGCTTTGTACCCCGAAATTGGATTTAACCTGGCAAAAGAAGTTGCTGCAGGTAAATATGACAGGGGAATCAGTATTTGTGGAACAGGATTGGGCATGGCAATGATTGCGAATAAAGTGGAAGGTGTATTTGCCGGTACCTGTCACGATGTGTTCTCGGCAGAACGATTACGGAAAAGCAACGATGCTCAAATCATAACAATGGGTGAACGTGTAATAGGGCCTGAGCTTGCAAAAAAAATTATTGATGCCTGGCTCGGATCTGAATTTGAAGGAGGAGGATCTGCTCCCAAAGTGGCGCAAATGCGTAATTTGGAAAGAGGTTCGTTTCACCCGGAACTATAAAACCAAAACTATATTATCATGCAAAAATTTGTAAACGATCCGTCGAAGGTAGTTGACGAAATGTTAGAAGCTTATGTAAAAGTGCACGCCGATTTGGTTAGCACTACCGAAAACGAACGGGTTATAAAATATAAACACGCACCCGTTAAAGGCAAAGTTGGAATTGTTACCGGGGGTGGTTCGGGGCACAAACCGGCTTTTGTGGGGTATGTTGGTAGAAATATGGTTGATGCGGTTGCTTGTGGCGAAATATTTTCGTCGCCGCCTGCTCAAATGTTTTACGATGCCATTAAAGCTGCCGATGGAGGAAAAGGAGTAGCGCTGTTATATGGGAATTATGCCGGCGATAATATGAATGTTGCTATGGCAATGGATGAAGCAGAAGATGAGGGTATTGAAGTGAAAAAGGTAGTAGCCAACGACGATGTGCCTTCAGCTCCAAAAGGAGAGGAAGCCAAACGCCGTGGTGTAGCCGGTGAAATATTAATGTGGAAAGTTGGTGGTGCCAAAGCCGCCATGGGAGCTTCACTTGATGAAGTTATTGCCGCTGCACAAAAAGCCATCAAAAATACCCGTAGTATGGGAGTTGGCCTGGCTCCCTGTGCAATCCCCGAAGTGGGGCATCCTAATTTTACCATCGAAGAAGGCAAAATGGAAGTGGGTATAGGGCATCATGGGGAACCGGGTATTGAAGTGTGCGACCTCGAACCTTCAGCAAAAATTGCTCAACGTTTTTGCAATGTAATTCTTCCCGATCTTCCGTTCGAAAGTGGCGATGAAGTTGTTGTTCTTATATCCGGTTTGGGTTCAACCCCCGTAATGGAGCAATATATTGTGTTTAACGATATTGAAAAAATACTAAAAGAGAGAGGCATCAAAATTTATCTTTCTTATGTAGGTAACTATTTTACATCGCTCGAAATGGCGGGAGTAACCTGTACTTTAATGAAGTTGGATGAAGAGCTGAAGGAATGCATGGATTATGAATGCGATTCGGTGGGTATGCAACAGTTTCAACGATAAAAATGGCAAAAATGAAGACATTTTCGAATAAAGAGGGAGCCCTGATCATTGACAAAATGATTTTGGCCATACAGGAAAATAAGCAATATCTAAGTGATATTGACGGTTTAATTGGTGATGGTGATCATGGTATAAACATGAACAAAGGATTTACAATGTGCCGTGAAGAGCTGGATAATAATCCGGGGGATTTGGCGCATTCTGCAAAAATCCTCTCAAAAATCTTAATGATGAAAATTGGCGGATCGATGGGGCCACTTTATGGAAAACTATACCGAGGTTTTGCCAGCGAATTAAGTGGCAAAGATGAAATTGGAATTTCGGAAATGGGAGCGGCACTCGAAGGAATGCTTTCTTCTATACAGGCGATATCTCCGGCCAAACCTGGCGACAAAACACTAATCGACACGTTGGTACCGGCAGTAGAGGCCTTTAAAAAAGCACAGGCCGAAGGAAAAGAGTTCGATGTTGCACTGGACGAAATGAAAGCAGCAGCTATAGTTGGCCGCGATTCAACAAAAGATATGCTTGCCCAACTGGGACGGGCCAGCCGCCTGGGTGAACGCTCACGCGGGGTTCTGGATGCCGGTGCAACCTCGTGTTGCTTGCTTTTGGGCGTGTTGGCCGATACTTCAATTGAATTAGTAAAATAGAAAAACTCTCACAAAGCTGCGAAAGTACATTCTTTGTGTCTTAGCGCCTCTGCGAGAAACAAAAACAAATATTATGTCAGAAATAAAACAAGGAGTTATAATTGGTTTTCTGGGAAAAACACAGGATCGTTTTTCTGAATACCAGGCGCCGGTAACTACCGAGCAGAAATTAGAATTTGTATCGAAAATTGATGGTTTTACCGGAGTTGAAATGGTTTTTCCGTACGAAAATGAAGGACCGGCAGAAACCAAAGCTTTAATGGATAAATACGGACTTGAGTTCGCAGCAATAAACGTAAATATAAAAAAGGAAACCGAATGGGTACCCGGAGCTCTTTCGCGCCCCGATAAAGGGATTCGCGACCGTGCAGTTGCCATGATTAAAAAAGCAAAAGACTTTGCAAAAGCTGTGGGCGCACCACATGTAACTTGCTGCCCTTTAAGCGACGGATACGATGTGCTTTTCCAGATAAACTATAAAACAGCATGGAACCACATGGTGGAAACTTTTGCTGAGGCTGCCGATTATTTACCTGAAATTCCTTTGTTTCTTGAACCAAAATATTCAGAAACACGTGTACATTGCCAAATCGATTCAACCGCAAAAGGTGTGCTGTTGTTAAAAGATATTCAGTGCAAAAACACCGGGATTACAATTGATATGGGGCACTCGTTGCAAAGTCAGGAAAATCCGGCGCAGGCACTTTCCCTCATTTATGAAAACGGATTTGATGCCTACATTCATACCAACGATAACGATACCAAGGCCGACTGGGATTTAATTGGTGCCAGCCGCCACTTTTTGCATTACATCGAGCTGATGTTTTGGGCACAGGAATACGGTTACAATAAATATTTTACAACGGATGCTTCACCACGTATTTTCGATGTCTTGGAATTTTTTAACCGTCACTCGGAAATAACCACTGGTGCTTATAAACTGGCACAAAAATTAAACCGCCAACAAATTCTGGAAATGATGCGCATTGAAGATTACAACGGATTAATGCAAATGGTTAATAAAGAAATTTACAGGATATAGAATAAATTTAAAATCAACTAAAACAATAAATACTAAATCATGAAACATCTACTGATTTTTGCATTGGCGGCATTTCTCCTCTTTTCGTGTACGCCCAATAAACCTGAGATTACAGGAGAATTAAAAACCTGGCACAAGATAACTTTAACCTTCGATGGACCTGAATCATCCGAAATGACCACACCCAATCCGTTTACTGATTACCGGCTGGATGTAATCTTTTCGAAAGGTGATCAGAATTTTGTAGTGCCGGGCTATTTTGCTGCCGATGGTCAGGCTGCTTTTACATCTGCGGATTCAGGAAATAAGTGGCGTGTTCATTTTTCACCAAATGCGGAAGGAGAGTGGACCTACAAAGTTTCATTTAAAAAAGGAGCAGGTATTGCCGTTAGCAAAGATGAAGGCGAAAGTGCTAAATTTATGGACGGTGCAACAGGGACTTTCATGGTTGAAAAAACCGATAAATCAGGTCGTGATTTGCGTGCGCACGGAAGACTGCAATACGTAGGCGAGCATTATCAGCGATTTGCCGAAACAGGACAATATTTTTTAAAATGTGGTGCCGATGCTCCTGAAAATTTTCTGGCCTATTACGAAATAGACAATACGCCAAATGTAGGCGATCGTTTAAAGAAATGGGAAGATCACGCTGGTGATTATAACCAGGATGCTGAAGCATTTTTATGGGGGCCGGACAAACAAAAAGGAAAGAATCTCTTAGGTGCAATTAACTACCTTTCATCGAAAGGAATGAATGCTTTTTCGTTTCTGACCTTTAATATCGATGGCGACGACCGTAACGTTTATCCATACTTGCTGAAGGTAAGTAACGAAGAATACGAAAAGGCCGCTAACGTGAAAAAGAATCCGAAACAGTGGGAAGAGCTTACTATTCACGATCGGTTTGATGTGTCGAAAATGGACCAGTGGGAACAGATATTTGCTTATGGCGAAATGAAAGGGATGTTTCTGCACTTTAAAACCCAGGAAAACGAAAACGACCAGAAAATGGATGGAGGCGAGGTAGGACCTGAAAGGAAACTTTATTACCGCGAACTAATTGCACGTTACAGTCATCATTTGGCGTTGAACTGGAACCTTGGCGAAGAAATGACACAAACCGTTCAGCAGGTAAAAGACATGGCGGCTTACTTTGCTAAAAACGATCCGTATAAAAACCTGGTTGTGGTGCATACTTTTCCCGAGCAGCATGATAAGTATTACGCTCCTTTGGTTGGCGAAAATTCAGAACTTACCGGCTTGTCGATACAAACCAATCAACCCGATTTTTCGCGTGTGCACAGTGCCGTTAATAAATGGGTAAAAGCGTCGGCTAAAGCGGGCAAAAAGTGGGTAGTTGCTGTTGACGAACCTGGTGATGCTCAGCACGCATTAATTACTGATGAGGAAAATCCGGAGCATAATGACGCTCGCATTAACGGACTTTGGGGAACATTTATGGCCGGTGGCTGTGGTACCGAATGGTATTTTGGCTATAAACACCCGCATTCCGATCTTACCTGCGAATCGTGGCGTTCGCGCGACCTGTTTTGGGATCAGTGTAATATTGCGCTCGATTTCTTTAACGAAAACGAAATTCCGGTTGAAACCATGGTTAATGCCAACGAGCTTACCTCTACCGAAAATGATTATGTGTTTGCAAAAACCGGCCAGGTGTATCTTATATACAGTAAAACCGGCGAGAATATCGAAATTAACTTACCCGATGTTGGTTACACCGCTACCTGGTTTAATCCAAGAAACGGAAAAAGCTTGCAAATAACCGAAAGTACAGCAAACGAAGAAATTAAGCTCCAATGCCCTACAGAACAGGATTGGCTACTTTACCTACAAAAATAAGCTAAACAAAAGTAAATGAAAGAAAAAATAGCACTCCTGTTGACATGTATTTGTTTGCAGGTTTTTTCAGGTTTTGCTCAAAACTTCTCAAATCCAATTGTAGAAAACAATGTTGTTTTTGAAGAAGAAAAGGGCATGATAGCCGTTGAAGCTGAATATTTTTTTAAGCAATCAAAAAATGATGTCAGACAATGGTATCGGACTTCGAAAAACGAGCAGGCAAAAGTTGGTCGCGACGAAGATGGCTCGCATTGTAAAAATGCCGGGAACAATGCCTATGTTGAAATATTGCCCGATACCCGAGTTACGCATGGCGATAAATTGATTACCGGCGAAAACTTTAGTAATAAAGCTGGCGAAATGGGCATTTTGCACTATAAGGTAAAAATTAATAATCCTGGACGTTATTATGTTTGGGTGCGTGCATACAGCAGTGGCTCGGAGGATAATGGGATACACGTTGGAATTGATGGAGAGTGGCCCGATACGGGGCAGCGAATGCAGTGGTGCGAAGGCAAAAATACCTGGCGCTGGGAAAGTAAACAACGAACAGAAAAAAATCATTGCGGCGAGGCCTACAAAATTTACTTTGATATTGACAAAGCAGGCGAGCATGAAATAATGTTTAGCATGCGCGAGGATGGTTTTGAATTCGACCGCTTTTTGCTAACTACTGAAAAAGAATACAGACCGGAGGGGATCGGCCCGGATGTTAAAATCGCTTCAGGGAAATTGCCTAAATCCTGTCCAGTGGTGACAGAAAATCCGATTTCAGAAAAATCATTATAATATACTTGGGAAAGGGGGTAATGGAATGAAACTCTTTCGTGTATCGTCACTTCCAATTGAAGAAACAAATTATTACGCAAGTTAGAACGGGCAATGCCCGCCATAAATCCCAAAGAGTATATGATAAGCATCGTCAAGGCTCAACGGCACTGAGGATTACAACGCATTTTAAATAGGGACGATAAAGGTAGTATTCCACTGGAAAAGGATTAACACGGGGTAGTGCTTTTGAGTAAGCTTTGATTTTTGAAAAATAATTATAAAGCATTGAGAGGTAGCAAAATGGCTGCCTCTCTTTTTTTGCTTTGTGTACAATTGTGTTAAACTTGCGTACTCATAGGGAAGTACAAATGACACTAAAATAATAGGTTTGCGTTGAAAAAAATAACTATTCGAACTTAAAACTATGAACCTTAAATTGCTCTTTATTTTTATTCTTGGTTTAGGAATAACTTTAACCTCTGGTGCCCAATTTTTGGTTCACCCCGATTACGATGCCCAACCAATAAAACCTTTGTTAAAAGGTTTGTCTCATCCACAGGTTTGTGTTGCTCCTGATGGTTGGTACTACTTAACGGGAACGGTGGGTGAGGCCAAACAAAGTTTTGAGAACGATGGAATATACCTCTGGAAATCGAAGGATTTGATTGAATGGAAGGCGTTGGGGAAAGTTTTCGATGTGTCGGAAATTACCTGGCAAAAGAGAGGGGAGCCTGTTTACGGCACCAATCATTCCAAACGCAGGGAAGGATGCAGGGGGGCGGAATTGCATTTTGTTAAGGGGAATTATTTCCTGGTGTATTCAACCGTTTATCAATCAATTGGAATTTTAAAAAGCAAAACCAACAAAGCAGAAGGTCCTTACGAAGATTGGGCTAAATTATTACCGTGGGGCTACGATCCTTCATTATTCGAGGACACCGACGGGAAAGTCTATTTAACATGGGATGGAGCCAATATTGCCCGTTTGTCGGATGACCTGAAAAAGCTGGACGAAAGTCCCCAAACGATTATCCCTGAAATTTTTCCGCCTAAAGGATGGGGTGAATATCCCGTATTGGATAAAGTTGGCACGGCAGGCGCACACATCATAAAATTGGATGGGAAATACTGTTTTGTAGCAAGCGATATGCAACACCGAATGGGAACCTGGTGCGACGACCTTTTTCTTGCGGTTTCCGAAGGAGACATTTATGGTCCGTATCATCGACGTGAGTTTGTAGTACCTCATGCATCGCACTCTTCAATATTTCAAGATAGGGAAGGAAACTGGTGGAGTACATTCGCCGGAAATCCTGACGATCCTTATGCCATGTTTTCCGGGGCAACAGGTTTGCTCCCTTTGGTGAAAGGATCAAAATACAGATTGAAACCTTCCCCCGGGCTAATTCTTGAAAAAGGAGTAATTGGCAGCATGCATCCGGTTCAATCGGTAAAGGATATTTTTATGCGCGATCCCAGCATTTGTGTGGGGCACGATGGTGCCTACTACCTCGTTTCAACATTGGGCGAACCTTCTCAACCTCCGCACGGAGGGCTTAAAATGTGGCGTTCAACCGATCTTGAAAACTGGGATTCGCTTGGCTACATCTGGAACTGGGATAAAAATGCCACCTGGCAAATCAACAGAAAAAGAGATGAACCCGGGCGAAAAGAAATGCTTTGGGCTCCCGAGATCTCCTACATTAACGGAACGTACTGGATATGTTTCAGCCACAGCCTAACCCCCAGGGTAACATCCCTAATAAAGAGTTCTACAGGTTTGCCTGAAGGTCCTTACGTCGATCCGATAAGTGGTCCGGTTAGCGATGGAATTGATGGCTTCCTCTTTCAGGATGATGATGACGAAGTGTACTATTTGTGGGGAGGTGGACAAATGGCAAAAATGAAAAAGGATATGAGTGGTTTTGCTGAAGAACCGATAACTATTTTAGCCGGAGGTTGGGAGAAAATGGGATACGAGGGTTGTTGCCTGATCAAACACAAAGACAAATATATTCTCACTGCATCCGACCATAGTGGCGACCATAATGGTACATACGATTTAATGTACGCGATTGCCGATAATGTGAAGGGACCCTATTCCGAACGTCGCTTTGCAGCGGGACATGCAGGACACGCAACTTTATTTCATGGGACCGACGGCAAGTTGTATTGCACGGTTTTTGGCAGCGATTCACATTGTCCGGTTCATCAGCAACTCGGAATTATTGAGGTTGATTTTGATAAGGAGTTTAATTTCATCATGAAAGACTCAAAGATTGGGTACTAACTTATGAAAGGTATACTGGTAATAGTATTAGTTTGGTTCAGTCAACTACTTGTTGGCCAGGAAATCAGAAAATGGGAATTGAGCGATATTCCTCTCCGCGATCCGTTTATTTTAGCCGATGAGCAAAATCAAACCTATATATTGTTTGCTGCAACCCGCGGTGATTTGCGTGGACCAAACGGAAGACAGGGCGTTTGCGCCTATAAAAGTAAAGACCTGAAAACATGGGAAGGGCCTTTTATTGTTTTTGAAAATCCAGAACGATTTTGGGCCGATCCCAATCATGACGTATGGGCACCCGAGGTTCACCACTACCGGAACAAATATTACCTTTTTGCCACTTTTACAAATCCTACTGATACCATCGAAATCAGGTCGGATGGAATACCTGTTGTCCTTCGCGGAACACAAATTTTGGTAGCTGATGATCCAATGGGACCATTCAATCCATTTGATTTGGAAAAACCAACAACATCAGCTAATTGGTCAGCTCTGGATGGAACTTTATATGAAGAAGATGGTAAACCCTATATGGTTTTCTGCCACGAGTGGGTTCAAATCAATGAAGGTACTTTCGAGCTGGTTGAACTTAAACCTGATCTTACCGGATTTGCAGGCGAGCCTGAAACAGTTTTTAAGACCAATGATGCTCCCTGGGTAAAACGTATGGATGTACTGGGAATTAAATACCGTGGACAGGATATTCCCGGCTTTGTTTCCGATGGCCCGTTCATTCATCGGTTGCCATCAGGGAAGTTAATATGCCTGACCTCCAGTTTTGGTGAAAATGGCTATTCGCTTTCCTATGCGCTTTCGAAATCAGGAAAACTCAAAGGTCCATGGATACATCCACAAGAACCTTTATTGACCGATGGACACGGACACGGCATGATATTCCGAACTTTTGATGGAAAATTGATGCTGACTTGTCATTTCCCAAATGCAAATCCTTCTCGGGCAGTGATTTATGAGATTGACGAAATAGTGGATGGAATAATAATGAAAAGCTGAATTAAAATGAAAAAACTAGTTTTGCTTATAGTTCTTTGTGCTTCGATATTTGCAAGTGCCCAACAAAAACCAAACGTACTTTTTCTGATTGTTGACGACATGAACGACTACGGTTTTTATGAAACAGTGTCGCAAATTAAAATGCCCTATCTCAACAAATTCAAAGAAAGTGCAGTGGTTTTCGAGAATGCCAATTGCGGTTCACCGGTTTGTACGCCTTCACGTGCCGCGGTATTCAGTGGTTTGTTTCCACATCATACCGGCGCTTACTTCAATGGTTGCGATCCCTGGAATAAATCAGAAAAACTAAAGCAACAGGAGACACTTCCTGAAATGTTTAAACGAAATGGCTACGAAACATTCGGTCGGGGAAAGTTGTATCATGCGCAACTTAGTGAAGGTAGAATTGAAAAAAACTTCGATAACAGGCCAATTTATGGAGGTGGATTCGGGCCTTTTCCTGACGAAGAACACCAGATTAAGGGAAAATTCTGGGGAATACAGGCATTTCCTGATTCCATATTTCCGGACGTAAAAAATGCAAATGCAGCGATTGAATTTCTGCAGCAGGATCACGATAAACCTTTCTTTCTTGCGCTGGGATTGTGGCGGCCACATACGCCTTTTACCTGCCCGCAACGTTTTTACGATATGTACGACATGAACGATATTGAACTTCCAAAAGGTTACAATGAAAACGATTTGTCGGATATACCGGAAATTGCCAAAGAATTGCTCGATCCGTTTGGCCGATTTAATCCGAAAAACAAACAGGAATGGAAAGAATTGATTCGGGCATATTTTGCCTGTACCACCTTTGCCGACTGGAGCGTTGGAAGGGTTATTGAAACCCTAGACAATAGTAAATATGCAGAAAATACCATTGTTGTTTTTTGGTCGGACAACGGTTATCACTGTGGAGAGAAGAACCATTGGGAGAAAAATACCTTGTGGGAACAGGCGGCAAAAACGCCAATGGCAATTCGTGTTCCGGGAGTAAAAGAAAATGGTAAACATTGTTTTGCTCCGGTGAGTTCGGTTGATTTATATCCAACTTTAACAGAGTTGTGTAATTTGAATCAGAAAAGTAAGACCGACGGTAAAAGTTTGAAACCCTTGCTGGACAATGTAGAACTTGACTGGAAACCGGCACTTACAACTTTTGGCGAAGGGTTCGCATCCGTTCGCGATAAACGGTTTCGTTACATACGCTATTCCGATGGAAGTGAGGAATTATATGATCATTTGAACGACCCTTATGAATGGAATAATATTCAGGGGAAACATGCTGTTCAAAGAATTAAATTAAGATTGGGGAAGTATATTCCGGAAAAATTTGCCAAAGAATTGCAAGGGAGAAAAAATTAAGTAAAATGTTGTTATGTCGAAGGAGTAGCTTATAATTTTATTTGGGGAACAGAAAAATCTGTAAAAGAATGCTATTTTACCGATTTATTGATGTTCGTTAACTGATAACAATGCTTTAATTTGATTTATTTAAATTTAATAGTTACAATTTATTGTGTTAATGTAAAATGAGAATATGAAGAGGATTTGGATGGTACTAATTTTGTTTTTTGTTTTGAGTGATATAAATGCCCAAAACAATAAACTTTTTCGCCATTTAGACATTAACCGAGGCTTGGTGCATACTGATGCAACTGCCATAACGGAAGATGAAAAGGCTCTAATTTGGATTGGCACAAACGCTGGAATACAAAGATTTGATGGCCAACAAACCAAGTTATTTTTTAATACAACGTCTAAATCTAACCAGGTTTACAATAATCGTATTCTCGATTTGTATACTCAAGGAAAGTTGCTTTGGGTGGCCAGCGAAGGAGGTTTGCACCTTTTTGACCTTGAGAAAGAGAGACACATTCCTTTGAGTTATTCAGGGGTGAATTTTAATGCTAATCCTCAGCGGGTATCAAAGATTATTGGTTTACAAAACGATCTATGGTTAATTAGCCAGGGTAGGCTGTTCAGGGCTCGTTTAAACAAAGGTAAGCAAGAGCTGGATATTCAGAAAATATCGGACTTTGCAAACGTTCCCGAGGCATTTAAGACTTGTGAGAAAATTTCATTGGAAACAAACCAGAAAGATGTATTATGGGTAGGAACCAGCGTGGGGGTAGCTACTTTGTTATTGAATAATGATACTATCGAATTTCTTGATTTTACCAATAATAACAAACAGGCTTTGGGATTTATTCAGGCAAGAATAAACCATCTTCAGTTTCACAATAACCAGTTATGGTTTGTAACGCCCAATTATTTGCAGGTATTTTCACTCGAAAACAACAATTACCGTATACGAAGTTTGTTAAAAACCATCTCTCTCGATGAGGCTTTTAAAGGCACGGAATGGGAACATGAGCTTCGAAGTTTGAATGATTTTTTGGTTGATGCTGAAAACAATTTTTGGTGTGCAACCAGTGCCGGATTGCTCTTTATTAACGAACCTTTAAGCCAAAATCCACAGTCGCAAATATTTAATCAATCGCAGTATAATCCTTTTTCCATTTCTTCAAATAATGTATCGAGATTATTGCTCGACCACTCCAACTGTTTGTGGGCTACAACTTGGGCCGGTGGCGTGTCCTTCCTCGATTTAGAGCAAAAGCAATTTAATCTATTGGTGAAAGACCCAAGCCGTAATGGCTATTCGCTTACCGATCCCTTTGTGAGGGCTATTACTCAGGATAATCTGGGACGAGTTTGGGTGGCGGGACAAAGTGAAGGCATTGATTTTTATAATCCTGAAACAGGAAGATGTGTCCCTTTTAAAATTGGTAACATACAAAACGAATCGCTTACCAGTACACGGGTGAGGTCGTTAAAATATCACAAAAATAAAGTATACATTGGATCCACCGAAGGGCTTGATATTATAGATTTGACAACGAACAGGATTTATAATTATCCCGGAATATTCGGCCAGTCAAATCCTGCCTATTCTATGGATTTTGATACTTATGATAACCTCTGGGTAGGTACTTGGCGTGGAGGTCTGTTTCAGTTTAAAGTTGAGAATAATAATCCCATTAAGATTTTGGAGATTAGTGAAAACAAGACGAATCGTTTATGCTTAAGTTCTAATCAGGTGAACTATGTGTTTGTTGATAAGACTAAAAATGAGGTTTTGGTTGGTACAAAAAAGGGATTAAACCGGTTGTTGCTTGGAAATTATGGATGGGTGAATAACATTATTTATTATCGCAGCAACGAGACCGATTTATCTTTGAGCAGCGAGTACATTTGGCCAATTCAGAAAGAAAGCGATACTGTGTATTGGGTAGGAACACTTGGAGGTGGGCTAAACCGTTTTGTTTTACTTGACGGTTGGGACCAAAACCATAACGGGAATTATAAGGCCACTTCTTTTTCTGTTGAACAAGGTGCTCCTGCAAATGATATTGAATCATTACTAACCGATGATGACGGTAACATCTGGATTGGTTCGAAAGGCCTTTCAATGTTTAATCCCAAAGATAATGAGTTTTGGAATTTTGATGTAAACGATGGGCTACAAAGCAATGGTTTTAAAATTGGCTCAGCTTACAAAAATGATGATGGGATTTTGTTCTTTGGAGGCATAAGGGGAATGAACCATTTTGATCCTCGCGATATTAAGCGCAATGAAATAAAGCCCACCATTATTTTAAATGGTTTACGTATTCGTAATACCGAAATTATACCGGGACAAGAAGTAAACGGGCGCGTTTTATTGGAGTCGGGCTTAGCTTATAAAAATGAACTGGAATTAAATTATAAAGAAAATGAGTTTTCATTATCGTTTGCTTCTTTGCACTATGCCAATCCTGAAAAGTGTCACTATAAATACCAACTGGTAGATTACGATTCCGATTGGAATTTTATTTCGGGGCAATATCCGGTGGCCAATTATTCGAACCTTAAATATGGGGACTACATTTTTAGGGTTGACGCTACCAACGGAGATGGTTTATGGAGCGAAACCCCTATTGAACTAAAAATACATATTAGTCCGCCATGGTGGTATAGCGGATGGGCTTATCTTGCTTATTTTGTTTTGTTTGTAAGCATATCGGGAGGTGTGCTTTATTACACGAACCGTTGGATGAAATTACGAAACGAGTTAAAATTGGTTGAATCCGAAGAACAGAAAAAGGAGGAGTTACACCAGATGAAACTGCAGTTTTTTATGAATATTTCACATGAGTTTAAAACACCATTAACCCTAATTCAGACTCCAATTGAGAAATTGAAATTGGGTAAGCTGCAAGATGAAGAACAAAACAAAATGTTGAATCTGATCTCGGAAAATGCCAATCGTTTATTAAAATTGGTTAACGAGCTTATGGATTTCCGAAAGGCAGAAGTGGGGCGCTTGGAATTACATGCAGGTAAAGGCAATATAAAAGAGTTTGCCGAAAAAGTGTACCTGCAATTTGTACCCCTTTGCCAGAAAAGTTTAATTGATTATTCGTATTCGTGCGAAGCTGTTCCTGAAGTTTGGTTCGAACCCGAAAAAATGTCGACAATTCTGTACAATCTACTTGCCAATGCCATTAATTACACAGAAGAAGGCGGTTCAGTAAAAATGAACGTTTTCCAGCGGGAACGAAAAGAGGTACAGGTCTTTTATGACCATAGTATTGAAGTAGGTGAAGCCAATGCAACCGATAATTATATATATATTCAGGTAATTGATACAGGTATCGGAATTTCTAAAAAGTCTATTGGTCAGATTTTCGACCGCTTTTACCACATGAGTACTTCGAAAACCAAGCACCTTGGTACAGGAATTGGTCTGGCATTGTTGAAAAACCTGGTTCTGCTACATCACGGGCATGTTATTGTGAGTAGCCAGAGAAATGTAGGAACCGAATTTTTGGTAGGTTTACCTATTGGCGATAGTCATTTGCAAACCGAAGAAAAAGGATTGGAAATGGCCGATGCCATGCAAATGGAACTGGAAGAAGTGGCAATTCAGCAATATGAGGATACCTCGGATTTGACAAACCACACAATCGATGAATTAAAAGCCATGCCCTCATTGCTTTTGGTTGAAGATAACAGAGAGTTACGCGATGTATTGCGTGAACATTTTACCCATGATTTTAAAGTTATTGAAGCTGAAAATGGAAAAGATGCTTTGGCAAAGATGGAACATAAAACCATTGACTTGGTGATGAGTGATATTATGATGCCCGAAATGGATGGTTTGGAGTTGGTTAAAGTTTTGCGAGAAGATATTCAAACCAGTCACATCCCTATTGCTTTGTTAACTGCAAAATCATCGCTTGAAGACCAGATTGCCGGAACCGAAGCTGGTGCCGATTTGTATTTCCCCAAGCCGTTTAGTCTGAAGTTGATGGATTTGAAAATTAGGCAATTACTTGATTCTCATCAGAAGCTGAAGGATAAGTATGCCTCCAATGTTTTCGCCGAAAGCCGAGAACTGGCACGCACCCAAAAAGACAAAGAGTTTATGGAACGTTTTATAGAACTGGTAGATGAAAATATTGATAATAACGATTTCTCCATCAACCATATTTGTCGAGAAATGAGCATTGGACGTACCAATTTATACAAGAAAATACGTTCGTTAACTGGGCAATCAATGGGTGAATTTATTCGTGGGTTACGATTAAAGAAAGCGGCAAAAATTCTTATTTCCGAAGATGTTTCTATTTCCGAAGTACTGTATCGGGTAGGAATTAATAGCAATTCGTATTTCACAAAATCTTTTAAAGCCCAATTCGGAATGACTCCGACAGAATTTATTCAACAGAATATGGGAAAGTATAATTGAGATGAGGTTCATATTTTGTAATTCAAACAGTAAAGGAAAAACGGGAAGCGAAACACTGTTTGGAAGACAAGTTAATCCATAAAAGCATTAATGAAGATTATTATTTTATAAAGGATAAAAGTTTCAGGTAGATCGTATTTTTGAGGTAGAATGGGAAGGGGAATCATCTATATTTTAGTCTTATTGCTGTTGAGTATTTCTGCCGGCGCAATTGAAAATCGTTACGTTTTCAAAAAACTTAACAACGAAAATGGGCTGACCTATAATACCGTTCATGATATTGCCCAGGAAGAGTCAGGAATAATCTGGTTTGCGACTAAACAAGGCCTCAATAAATACGACAGCTATAATATTAGTCGTTACTACAAAGAAGACAATGTAGGTATCCCATCCAACTTTTTTACTTCTATTCTGATTACTAAAAATAACCGTTTGTTCGCCGGAACCGACCGGGGGGTGATTGAATACAACCGTCGTTTCGACAAGTTTGAGCAGCTATTATTTAAAGGAAATAGTTTACCGGCGGTAACAACAATATTTGAAACATCTGACGAGGTTGTTTTAATTGGAACTTCCCAAGGAATTTATGCCTATCATCCAAAAACGAATTTCATAATACGGTTCATTTCATTACAAAATGAGAACATAAAATCTATAGCAGAAGGTGATACGAGAACTCTGTATGTAACCACGAACTCAGGAATTTATGTGTTAAATACTGATGGTGTTTTGCTGAAGTATTTTAACACTACCAATACCCCTGAATTACATACCAATTTTATCAATAAGATATATATCAGCAAGGCAGGTAATTACTGGATTGGCACAGAGAATCAGGGGCTGTATTTGTTTGAAAAATCACAAAATAAGTTTAAGAAAGTCCGGCTTGCGAAATCCGAGCAGGATGAAACTACCGTGGTTCGCGATATTGAGGAAGATTCAGAAGGAAATATCTGGATTTGTAGTGAAATTGGGATTTTTATTCTTAATCCATCAACCTTTGAAAGTGTTAACATTCAGCACTCATTGGAGAGTTCGGAATATTTGTTGAACGACAATGCCACCTATTGTGTATTCCGTAGCAAAGAAGATATAATGTGGATAGGGACCTATTTTGGGGGAATAAACTATACCAACTTAAGCAATTTTAAAGGATTTTTCAATCTCTACCCCGGCGATGGCGAGAATGAGTTAAGAGGTAAGGCGGTTAATAAGCTATATAAAGATTCTAACGGGATTTTGTGGATTGCCACGGAGGATGGAGGCGTTTGTACATTTAGTACCGATACCAAGGAGATAATAAAATATTATCAGCATAAAGGAAATGAAGGCCTTAGTTCCAATAATATTCATGCCATTTGTGAAGACAAGAACGGTAATATTTGGTTTGGGCATTTTATGACCGGAATTGACATCTTTGATCCTAAAACAAGTAGGTTCAAGAATATTTCCATTCTTCCTAATGTTAGGTATAGTATTTCTGAAAACTCGGTGTACAGTGTTTATAAAGACTCCAAAAATGATATATGGGTGGGAACTCGGAAGGGCGTATATGTATACGACTACCAAACGGAGAAATTAGTGCCGGTTAAAAAAAATGAACTGGGACAGTTGTTTATTTACAACATTTTGGAGGATAGTAGCGGGAAAGTATGGTTTTGTATCCGGCATGGTGGAATTGCTTGTCTTAACAAAGAATCCGATTCCATCAGTTTTTACAGGGAGGATGAATTTCTTTCAACGAATAAAATCATTGCTATAAACGAAGACAGCAGCGGTAAAATCTGGTTTGGGACGGTTGATGGTGGTGTTAATATTTACAATCCTGAAACCGATTCGTTCAACCATCTTAGCATGGAAAATGGTTTACCAAACAATACTGTTTACGGAATGTTGGAAGATGACAACAGTCATTTGTGGCTAAGTACCAATCAGGGCCTGTCTATGTACAATCCAGAAACCAATTCGTTCAGAAATTATAACCGCAACGATGGGCTGGCACAAATGCAGTTCAACTTTGGTTCGTATTTCAAAGATTTTGATGGTACGCTTTATTTCGGACATGTGAATGGTTTAACCTATTTTAATCCGGCTGAAATTGTAGACAACAAAGTAAAACCACAACTGGTGTTTACCGATTTTAAGCTGGCAAACGAAAGTGTTCGTGTTTCTGAAAGAGGTATTTTAACCAAACCAATTGATCAAACCGATAAAATAGTCCTAAGTTATTCACAGAAAGCATTTTCTATCAATTTTGTTGCGGTAAATCACATCTCGGCCGGAAATAATAAATTCTATTATTACCTGGAAGGTTTTGATGCGGATTGGAATGAAATGGGTAACAAAACCAACGTAAACTATACTAACTTACTGCCGGGTGAATATATCTTTCATTTAAAAGCGGAGAATAACGATGGTATTGAAAGTGCCAATACAAGGAGCCTTGTCATTCGGATCAGCCCGCCAGTTTACCTTTCTACAGGTGCTTTTATCTTTTACTTACTGCTTATTGTTGGAATTTTCCTGATCTATCGCAAAATTACCATCGACAAACAAAAAGAAAAGGCTGCTCTGGACATGGAGCGGATGGAAAAGGAGAAAATTAAGGAGTTGAATCAGCAGCGACTGAATTTCTACACCTATATCTCGCACGAATTTAAAACACCGCTCTCCATAATTATTTCAAGTATCGATCAGATGATCGGGAAAAATGATATTTCTGATGATTTGAAAGTACGCTTTCAAAGGCTAATCAGGAGTTCAAAACGGCTTTCTTTTCTATTTAATCAGTTAATGGATTTTCGAAGAATTGAGACAAAACATGCAAAACTTATTTTGCAGAAAGGAGACATAATCGACTTTCTGCGTGAATCCTGTTTAGTTTTTACTCCACTTTTTGATGAGCATCGTGTGAATTTTGAATTTAAAGCCAATCGTGAAAGCTTTGAATACTGGTTCGATCCTGATAAGATTGAAAAAATTATTGTAAACCTTATTTCTAATGCGTTGAAGCATACGCCGGTTCATGGTAAAATAATTTGTGAAACAATAATTACGGATGATGTAATTCATTATGAACAAGGAAGTTTGAGTATTTGCATTTCGGATAATGGGAAAGGTATTTCGGAAGAGGAACAAGGAAATCTGTTTACACCGTTTTACATGAATTACCAGCATAATGAACAAAGGAGCGGTTCGGGAATCGGGCTTACGCTGGTAAAGAGTTTGGTAGAATACCTGCACGGAACAATAAATGTAAGTTGCAGGCCAAACGAAGGAACCCGATTTAAAATTCAATTGCCGCTGGAGTATAAGGGATTTTCTAATATTAAACTGGAAAATAACACAGAAACAATTAATCGTAATATTGATTTGGAAAGTATTGCAGAAGTGAGTTCAAGACAACTACCTGCGAAAGAAAAAACAAATAGCGATAGAGCGTTTAAACTTTTAATTGTTGAGGATACATTCGACCTGGCAGAAGTGTTAATGGAGCATTACTCGAAAAACTTTGATGTAAAGTGCGCCCAAAACGGGATAGAAGCAATAAAAATTGTAAAGGATGAAGAACCTGATATCATTATTAGCGATGTAATGATGCCCGAAATGAATGGTATTGAATTTTGTGAAAAAATTAAGTCAGACGAAACCACCAGCCATATTGCAGTTATATTACTTACCGCAAGGACCACCCACGAAGATAAGATTGCAGGTTTACAGGCCGGTGCTGAAGCGTACATACGTAAACCTTTCGATCTGAACGAACTGGATTTGCACGTGCGCAATTTTATTGAGATGCGTAAAAAGCTCAAAGAGAAAGTGGTTACCGGCGCACATATTGATCTTGAAAAGCTGAATTTTCAAGATAAAGACAAAGATTTTATAGAGAAAGTTTCAACGATCATAAAAGAGAATATTGAAAGCGAAACCCTGAATACCGAAGAACTGGCCAAACAACTGGGTATGAGTAAAACCCTGGTTTACCTGAAACTTAAGAAACTACTCAACATGTCTGGTTCTGATTATATCCAGTCACTGCGATTTGAAAAAGCAATTGAGTTGATGGCCGATTCCAGCCGCAATATCTCCAACATTGCCTATGAGGTTGGTTTTAACGATCCTAATTATTTTAGCAAAGTATTTAAGAAGGTATACAAAAAAACACCAACTGTCTATCGAAAAGAATTGTTGAAAAATATTAAAAGTATGAATATTACTTGATTAGTGTATTTAGTCTTTCTGATTTTCCCTGTTTTTTAATCCAAATTCCAGACCCGGAAACACATTATTGCCGATTCTTGCATCAAATATTTTACTTATGCAACGAATCAAATTTAGCTTATATCTTTTAATCGTTTTCATTGTTTTTGGAAACGGAACATTAAAAAGCCAAACCTTAAACCCAAAGGTATCGACGATGTTCGAGAGCGCGATCGACAGTATCGAACCTCAGCTACCTGTTGTTTCTCCCTTGTTTAAATACCATTTGCGAGATGTTGCTGTTTGCAAAGCTCCCGGTGGTAAATATTACCTAACCGGAACTACTGACGACAACTGGGGAGTTGCTGAAGGAATCCGGGTTTGGGAATCATCAGATTTAAAAGACTGGCAAATGATAGGCGAAAATGGCTTTGTATGGACCTTTGATAAAGATGCCAGCAACGATGCACAGCGGAAAATAAAGATTGCCAATGGCCGTATGATCCGTGGCATTTGGGCTCCCGAAATTCATTATATCAACAATGATTTCTGGATTACCTATTCGGTTAGTGGAGGTTACGGTTCTGGCTTGCTGAAAAGCACCACCGGAAAACCTGAAGGTCCCTACGAAGATGTTAAAAAAGATGGCGCCATGGTTAAAGGCATCGATGCCACTTTGTTTAAAGATGTTGATGGAACTGTGTGGTACATCTGGGGCCCTGGAAATATGAAAAAGCTTAAGCCCGATATGATGGGATTTGCAGATAATAAACCACCTGTGTTTCCTAAAGATGCCAGAGGTAAGGAAGTGGGGTACGAAGGGGTGAATATGTACTACAAGAATGGTATTTATTACCTGATGGCCGCTGAGTGGAATACTGAAAGTCCTAAAAAGGGCCACGTTTTTGGTAATACTGATGTTAACCGGCGCACTGCCGATGGTCGATATGATTGTATGATCGCCATGTCTAAAAATATTACCGGTCCATATTCTGAAGCTTATATTGCCATTCCGCATGGTGGTCACAACATGATATTTGATGATTTCGACGGAAACACATGGGCAACCATGTTTGGCAATGATGAAGCCGCTGCACAGTGGCGCGAAAATGCAGCACTGGTGCAAATGAAAATGGACGGGCAAAACCGTCTGATACCGGTTATTCCTTATCCTTCAGCGGCAACCGAAGATATGCCTGTACTATTTGTTTCTGAAAATGGAAACAACACCAATGGAAAATCATGGAAGTCGGCTTTTACATCGCTGCAAAATGCTGTTGAAGCAGCAAATCCCGGAACTCAAATTTGGGTAGCTGAAGGCAGTTATGGAAACAACTTAAAGATTGATGGAAAAACAGCACTTTATATTTATGGTGGTTTCAAGGGAGATGAAAAAGTCTTGTCTGAAAGAAATGAACTGACAACAACAAAACTTGATGGAGAAAAGAAAACGGCACATGTACTAACCATTGTAAATTCAGAATACATCAGAATTGATGGCTTAACCATTTCAGGTGGTAAAAACATCGGCGAAACAGCTAAAGGAAATGGTGCCGGAATATGGCTGGAGAATGGAGGCGAATCAGTTCGGTTTGTCAACTGCACTATTTCCGATAATTATGCATCAAAAGACGGTGCCGGAATATATGTAACCAATGGTGCCAGCCCCTTGTTTGTGGGGTGCGATATTGTTAACAACGAGGCGCACAACAACGGAGGTGCAGTGTATGTGAATTGTAATGCCGACAACGGCTATCACACGCGTTTTTACAATTGCAACATCAGCAATAACAAGGCACAGGAAAATGGTGGAATTGCATGGTTTATTACAGACCTAAAACAAACCGGCACACTACGTTTCGTCAATTGTTTACTGGATAACAATTTTACCTTGCTTGAAGGTGGAAATATTGTAATGAACGGTGGCGCAACTTTGTTGATGAGTCATTGCACGGTGGTAAATAACCGAGGCATGTCGAAAGGTGCGGCAATCGTTCAGTTAGGTCGTGTTCCTGCACAAAACCGCATTATCAACTCAATCTTTTCAAATAATTATGGAGCCGCACTTTTTGTCGCAGATGCATATGAGGGAGCTGACCCGACTTCGGCTAATAAATGGCATTGGACAGAGGTACAAAACAATCTTTTTCATAATAACCAGACCTTAAGTCTTTGTCGTTATTCTTACAAAGCAGAAGATTACGATAATGTTACGGAATTAAATGCAGTGGATTGGGCTTCCGGAAATATTGAGGGTGATCCCCAATTCATTGATATAGAAAATAACAACTTTAATATAAAACAAACTTCTTCAGCAATTGGAATAGGGACCTTAAAAAATGCTTTCCCGGTTGACAACAAAGGATGCAAGCGATTTTCTGATTTTGATAATACTGATGCCTCAGTCGATGTAGGATACTTTAATTATTCGAATCAAGTCAGTTTTACTGATAATTAAGGAGGGTGATTCAGATTCCAGTTTTTATGAATCATTCTCAAGAAGAACAAATGTCTAAGAACACAATATTTGTAGAACTAAATTAATAAACAAAATTTATGAACAAGCTTAAATTATTATTTCTAACCTTGTTTTTCCTCCCGTTGACACTATTCGCGCAGAATAGAATTTCGGGTGTGGTAAAGAGCGATGCCGGAGAAGTACTTCCCGGTGTAACAATTGTTGTAGAAGGAACTACACAAGGTACAACTACCAATCTAAATGGTGAATATGCTATTACAGCCCCGGCTGGTGCAAATCTCTCTTATAGTTTTATTGGCTATATTAAACAAATTGTTCCAGTTGATGGAAAGACAACAATAGATGTTGCTCTAAAACAGGATTATGAAGAGTTAGAACAAGTTGTTGTAATTGGTTATGGCTCGGTGAAAAAGAGCGATTTAACAGGGTCGGTTGTTTCCCTAAGTGAAGAAGATTTAAACAAAGGAGTAACAACCAGTGTTGACCAAATGCTTACCGGTCGTGCTCCGGGGGTAAATGTTTATCAAAATAGCTCAGAACCAGGTGGCGGCATGAACATTCAAATTCGTGGGGTTGGTTCTATTAATGCAGGTAACGAACCACTTTATGTCATCGACGGGCTTCCTGTCGATAATTCATCTCCAATTACCGGTTCCGGTGAAGGATTTACAGCTTCACGCAACAATAGGAATCCATTAAATGCATTGAGTCCAAACGATATTCAATCAATTGAGGTATTAAAGGATGCATCAGCAACGGCTATATACGGTTCGCGTGGTGCAAATGGCGTAATTCTTATTACAACAAAAAAAGGTAGTTCGGGCAAGCTAAAAGTTAATTATGATGCCTACTATGGTGTACAAAGTGTGATTAAAACCACAGAAGTAATGACTGCAGATGAATACATGACTACTTTAAATGAACTTTTCGATGCTGGTGCTGTAAATGCCGGTGTTGGCGAAAGAGTAGAAGGTATTGCAGATGGCGGAACAAATTGGCAGGATCAGGTTTTTAGAAGCGCTCCGGTTCAAAGTCATAACCTGTCATTTTCGGGTGGCGATAACAATACCAAATGTTTTGTGTCGTTGGGATATTTCAAACAGGAAGGTGTTGTTATTAGTTCTGCTCTTGAACGTTATTCTGCACGTTTAAATGTTCAGCAGGAAATAAAAGAGAAATTCCGTTTTGGTACAAACTTAAACAGCAGTTATGTTTACGATGATTTTGTTCCGAATGGTATTGTTCCAAACGAAGCTGCTGGTGTTATAAGTACGGCAATTGATTTCGATCCAACTTTGGCAATTATTGATCCTGAAACAGGAAGTTATTCAGTTTCTCCATTTATTACAAAAGACAATCCCTTAGCGGTTGCTTATGGCAAAGATGCCTATTCGCGATCATTCCGTACTTTTGGAACAGCATACGGCGAATATTTTATCCTTCCGGCGCTGTCAGTTAAATTAAACCTTGGGGGGGATATTACTGCTTCTAAACGCGATGTGTTTGTTGATTCAACAACAAAAGAAGGCCAGGATAACAATGGTCTGGGAACTGTATTTTCCGCATTAATGTATAATTACCTGGCAGAAGCTACTGTTAATTACCGAAAAAAGTTTAACGATAAACACAGCATAAATGTAATGGCAGGTGCGACCACACAGAAATTCTTTATTGAACGGTTTAGTGCAAGTTCGAAGGGTTTTATCTCAGAAACTACCGGAACAAATAGCTTGCAGTCAGGAACACAAGCCACTTTCGATATAAATACAAGTAAAATTCCGAATACTTTGTTGTCGTATCTTGGACGCGCTAATTATAACTACAACGACAAAGTTTTGTTAACTGCAACAATACGGGCTGATGGTTCTTCTCGTTTTGGTGAAAACAATAAATTTGCTTATTTCCCATCCACAGCGGTAGCCTGGAAACTTGGGAATGAAGATTTTATTAAAGATCTGAATACCTTTAGTACATTGAAACTAAGAGCTGGTTGGGGACGGACAGGTAATCAGGAAATCGGAAACTTCAGATCGTTAACCACTTTTAGGACTGGTAATACACCAATGATTTATGGCGATTCGCAATATGTAGTTATGGAGCCATCTCGAATGGCAAATCCCGATTTAAAATGGGAAACAACAACCCAAACAAACATTGGTATTGATGCAGGTATTTTAGATGGAAGAATTTCAGCTTCGTTCGACTATTTCACTAGAAATACAACTGACCTGTTGCTGGCACTTCCAGTTCCGTCGCAAACGGGTTTTGCCACTAAACTATCTAATGTAGGAGAAATCACCAATAAAGGTTGGGAAGTAAATATCGATTCCAGAAACTTTGTAGGAAACAAGTTTACATGGAGTACCAACCTGAATTTTTCATCGGTTAAAAATGAGGTTATCGACCTGGGTGAAATTGATTACATAACCATGGGAGACCTACAGTTTACTAACGATATTTCAATAATCAGGCCTGGTGATGTAATGAATAGTTATTATGGGATTGAAGTCGAAGGTGTTTGGCAGGAAGGAGACGATTTTACGAATGCTCCTGCAGGAGTTCAGCCGGGCGACTGGAAATATAAAGATCAGTTAACAGTTGATAGCGACGGTGATGGAGTAGCTGATGCTACAGATGGTAAAATTACTGCAGATGACCGCGTAGTATTAGGCGATCCATTACCTGATTTTACATGGGGAATGACCAATGACATTACTTTTGGCCCTTTATCATTAACATTTAACATACAGGGAGTACATGGCGTACAATTATTAAACAACCAATTGGCCGAAAGCTTGTATCCAATTAATTTTCGACGAAACAAACTTGCTGATCCTTATCTAAATCGATGGACACCGGATAATCCAACCAATGAATGGGCTTCGTTTATCAATCCTGCATCCCAGGGTACATATAAAGTTAATTCAAAAACAGTGGAAGATGCCGGTTATGTGCGCTTGCAAAATGTTACACTGGGTTACGATCTTCCCGTTCAAAAAAGCACTGTCTTTAGCTCGTTTAATGTTTATGTTTCTGCAACCAACCTATTCACTATTACTAATTATAGTGGTATCGACCCGGGAGCAAATGTTAACGGAACAAGTGCTGCTGCCGTAAGGATTGATTATAACGCATATCCTTTGGCAAGAACTTATACTCTGGGTGTTAATGTAGGTTTTTAATTTCAACTAAAACAATAATATAATGAAACGAATAAATATAATATTAATAATACTTGGTTTAGCTTTTGCTTTTATAGCTTGCGAAGATTATTTAAAAGAGAATCCTCCCGGGGAGTTGGCTCCTGAAAGTTTTTTGGCCACCCAGGAGGGAGTGGAAGCTGTGTTGAATAGTGCATACGTACAGTATAAATTTAATTACTCTCAACACAATTTATTAACCCAAAGTTTCGAATATCCGGGCGATATTATGTACGAAACAGGTGGAGGGATGAATATTAATTTTGTACGTATGGCTAATTTTCAATGGACTTCATCGTCTTCTGATGCGAATGCGGTTTGGAATACAAAATACGAGTCGATTAGAGATGCAAATATTGTTATCGATAATATCGATAATATTGAGGATGAAAATATAAGAGCTGCTCTATTGGCAGAAGCCAGGTATATTCGTGCGGTAGGCTATGTTTATCTGTACGATCACTTTGGACCAGTACCTTTGCGCAATTCGGCACTTGACGCACCAGATTTACCGCGAGCTACAGAGGAGGAATTTCAAAGTTTTGTAATTTCTGAATTGGAAGCTTCCGCTACAGGACTTCCGAATCCTGGAACTGAAGTTTACGGAAAGGGAACCAAAGGGGCTGCTTTAGCATTTCTTACCCGCTTTTATATGACCATTAAAGACTGGCAAAAAGGTGCTGAAACAGCAAAAAGAGTAATGGATTTGGGGTATTATGAATTATTTCCGTCGTACCACGATTTATTTAAGGTAGAAAATGAACACGATAAAAATCCAAATAATAAAGAAATGATCGCTGTATCGGTTTGTACACATACCCATCCATATGGTAATAAAATACCTACAGTTGCATTACCTCCTGGTTTTTGGTACACCGATGAAATCCCTGAATTTAAAGCTGAAGGCATTGCCAATTGGGCCGCCAACTTCCGTTTTTACGACTGGTTTATTGAAACATTTGATAAAGAAAAAGACGACAGGTTTAGTTTAATTTTCGGATCGTATGTTAATAATAAAGGCGTTGTAGTTGATTTAACTACTCAGGCTCACAATTACCGTACGTTGAAATATTTTGACAATATGGCCGAAGGTGCAACTCATGGAGCAGATTTTCCGATGTTCCGTTATGCTGATGTGTTAATGCTTCGTGCTGAGGCGCTTAATGAAATGAACGGCCCCAATGCAGAAAGTATCAGCTTAATTAACCAGGTGAGATCAAGATCTGGTGTAGATTCAATAGATGCAGCCGACTTTACCAAAGAATCATTACGTGATTTCATTTTGGAAGAAAGGGGACGCGAATTTTATTATGAAGCTCTACGTCGCTCAGACTTGATTCGTCATGGTAAATTAATTGAAAGGGCAAAGGAAAGAGGGATTGCCAATGCGGCCGACTACCACAACAGGTACCCAATTCCACAGGCTGAAATGGATGCAAATCCGAATATGGAACAAAATCCTGGATATTAGTTTTAAGGTTAATTAGCTCACATAGGTTTAAGTTAGTAGTTAGTAAAATTAGGGCTGTTGGAGCGTTTCCACAGCCCTCTTTTAACGTTTGCTTAGTAAAGGATTATAAAAAAATGAAAAAACTATTTTTAAAACAGGCGTTTATCTTATTTGTAGCCATAAATTTAATTTTAAGTCTGCTTGGATGCTCCAACCTGGCCAAAGAAAAAGAAACAAAAATATTAACTGATAAAGGTTCAGTCATTCACGCAGATTTAGCGGAGGGCACTGGTGTAGTTGTTCTGGAAGATTTTGCGGCTGCTCCCATAAATGGAAATTTAAAAACCTTAAGCACAATTCTCCCGCAATACGAATCGCTTGTGTATTTTAGTACAGACGGACGGGAGAGAATGCTGGATGCAGCAAACCGCATTTTCCCTTGGGCAGCAAACAATCTAAAAACAATTGTAAGCGATGGTTTTAAGCCTGATCCAAAAGCTGATGTGCCTTCGAGAAATGGATTGCTGGCACTGTTTAAACTAAAAGACGGCAATTATTTGGTTTTACAGGGGATTGCAAGCCCAATGGCATACGCACACTTAAGAATAAATGATAATGGGGATTTATCCGTAATACTTACGAATTTTGGTGTTGATCCGGTGGCTGGAGACATCCCAATACTGGCATGGGCAAAAGATAAAGACATTTATAAGGCATTTCAGGGAGCATGGCAGAGTGCAATTAATACAGCTGCTTTGAAAGAAAGGACTGCAATGCGTTACGAGAAAGAGTATCCCGAAATATTCAAATACCTCGGTTGGTGTAGCTGGGAACAGTATCGCCGTAAAATTTCCAGTGATTTAATGGTCGATGCCATGAATAAAATAGAAAAAAACCCTTTGCCTATTCGTTGGGTTATGGTTGATGACGGGCATCAACACCAAACAGGTTTTACCATGGGCGACAGCCGCATGTTATCTTTCGGAGCACACCCGGAGAGTTTTCCCAGCGGATTTAAGCCTTTGATGGACCTAAAATCTGACAAAATAAAATGGATGGGAATCTGGCATGCCATGAACGGACAATGGCAGGGATTAAACCCTGAGCATGAAATGAAGGAACTAGCCCCTTATATGATCAGGGTTTCAAAGAAATACAAAGGTGAACCAATGGATGTAATGATGCCAAAGGGTGACTCTGTTTCTTCCTGGATGTTTTATAAAGGACTTGTTGGATCGAGTAAAGATCATGGGTTTGATTTTGTTAAGATTGATAACCAAAACCGTCAAATGGCTTTTTATAAAGGGCTTGGAAATCCGGTAAAAACTGTTTCTCAACATGCACAATCCCTGGAACGAGCGGCGCACGAATTGTCTGGCGGTTTAATCAACTGCTTTTGTGCCGACTTATTAAGCCTGATGAACACCAAATACAGCGCTGTTTCGCGTGTAAGTGTAGATTATTTATTAAATAATGAGGAGAAAGCAAAGTCGCATTTGTTTCAGTCTTACCAAAATACACTTTGGATGGGACAAGCCATTTGGCCCGACCACGATATGTTTCATTCGAGTGATAAATTTGCAGGTCGGATGATGGCGGTAAGCAAAGCCATGTCGGGTGCCCCCATTTACCTTTCAGATGCACCGGATGATTTTCTTAATGAGATGGTTACCCCATTATGTTACAGCGATGGCCGCTTATTGCGTCCCCTGGCACCTGCAGTGCCTTTGCCCGAGTCGGCCACTATTTCGGCATTGAGTGAACCAAAGGCATACCGGGTGGTAGCACCATTGCCACATGGAGCAGCTGCATTTGTGGTTTACAACCTGGCTCATCCGACACCTGCTGAAAGTATCAAAACCCAAATATCTGCAGAAGACTACACGTATGCAGGTTCATTTATACAGCCTGCTGTTGATCAATGGAAAGTGCCAGAAGAAGGTTTGGTTTACTATGATTGGTACGAAGGTAAAGGTGGAATTTTGAATGAAAAATATGAAATCGAACTGAACGGTTTTTCCGACCGATTTGTTCAGCTTACACCGATTGTAAACGGTTGGTCAGTTATTGGTAGCACCGACAAATATTTATCTGCTGCAGCTGTCGAGACCATTGACTATTCTGAGAATGAAGTAAAATTGAAATTAATAGAGTCGGGCTCGATTATAGTATTCAACAGGAATAAAATAAACTGTGCAGCAGCCCAAAAAATTGAAGATCTGGGAAATAATTTATGGAAAATTATGCTTCAATCGGGTACGAAGGAGGTTGAAATTTCCATAATTGCAATCGATAATCAGTAATGAATGGATTAGAAAGGATAATATCTGTTTTTTGAAAGATAAAATATTTATAAGGTTGAACAACCTAAAATTAGTAGTAATGAAACCAATATACCTAATCTCGATCTTTATTTTATTTCTTCTACATGTATGTGTCAAAAGGCATGCGCAGTCAAAAATTGATAAAAATATCCTCCAGATTGATTTGGCCAATCCCAAAAAAATAACTCCAATTAAATACGGCTGGCATTACGAAGAAATCGGTATGATTGGCGATGGAGGATTGTATGCTGAAATGGTTCGCAATCGTGCTTTTGAAGAAGCCAATCCTCCAAAAGGAATGGACATTGAAAACGGATTTTATGCCAACGTTCCAAATCCAACTGAAAATCCACGGAAAAAAGCTTACACAATAGATCCGCTAATTGGCTGGGAGAAATTTCCAAAAACCAATAGTAATATTGAATTACGAATAGTTGATAAAGAACCTCTTAATGAATTGAGCCCTCATTCTTTACAAATCGGACTAAACGGAGATACACACGGAACTTCCGGGTTTGTGAATAATGGTTTTTTTGGAATGTACTTTAGACAAGGCAATTTATATAAGCTTTCATTTTATTCGAGAGGCGAGGATTTTAAAGGAAGTATGAATGTTTTTTTGTGCGATTCAACAGGAAGGAAGATTTCGAACGTATTTGAAATTAATAACTTATCCGCTGATTGGGATAATTACTCTGTAGTTTTCGAAGCAGAAGAAACCACCGACAAAGGAATGTTGTTTTTTCAGACAAAAGGAGCCGGAAAAGTGTTTCTTGATGTGGTCTCCTTGTTTCCCGGCGATACCTGGGATGACGGCAAATCAGTATTTCGTGCTGATATCATGAGGAACTTAATTGATTATGCACCCGATTTTTTGCGCTTTCCCGGAGGTTGTTTGGTGCACGGTGTGAATGTGGAGACCATGTATCATTGGAAAGAAACCATTGGTGATATTGCCGAACGACCGGGGGCATGGTCAAAATGGTCACCAAATTACCGCACAGATGGACTTGGTTACCACGAATTTTACGAATTATGCGAATACCTCAATTGTGATGCAATGTATGTTACCCCATCTGGGTTAGTTTGTACCGGTTGGGTATTCGAAGCAGAAGAAAGGGATCATTACCACCATCCGGATGTGGATGTGCAGGAGTATATTAAGGATGCTTTGGATGCCATTGAGTATGCTATTGGTCCGATTGATTCACAGTGGGGTAGTAAACGCGCAGAAAATGGTCATCCCAAGCCATTTCCATTAAAATATATTTCAATTGGGAATGAAGATTTTGGACCAACCTATTATCGTAATTACGATGCCTTTTATCGCGCAATAAAATCTAAGTACCCAAATTTAAATATCATTGCAAACAGTATAATTGGCAACACACCCGATCGTACTGAAAAACGTGAAAGACTCGTCGATTTCAAAGATATTACAACGATTGATATTTTTGACGAACATTATTATAAAGATGTACCCTGGGTAATTCAGAATTATTACAAGTTTGACACCTATAAAAGACCTGGCCCTGATTTGTTTATAGGCGAACTCGGCATAAGAGGCGAACATCCTTTTGATATACTTGGTGAAGCAGTTTTCATGATGGCAATGGAACGTAACGCCGATTTGAATCCGATGATGGCTGATCGTCCGTTGATGCGTAATTGGGATTTTGTAAAGGGTAATGGTAATCCGCTGTTTTTTCATACAAATTCAAAAAGTTTTAAAACTTTCAATTATTATATGTCCAAGTTGTTTAGAGATAATAAGATCGAGATTTGGTATGCTTCAGCTAATCTGTTTGGGGAAAATGAAAAGAAATTAGATGCCAATTACCTCTTTTCATCGGCAGGATATGATTCTGAGACAAACGAAGTAGTTATTAAAGTTGTAAACTTTCAAGACAAGATTGTTTTAACAAAACTTAAGATTGGAAATGAAGCCAAAATCGTTAATGCACAAATAACAACTCTAAGCAGCAACAGGACCATGAAGCATACACTGCAACGCCCTTATGCCGAAGTTCCGCATGCCCATGCAATGAAACTAAATCTGCAAGGCGAATATGAATTTGAACCCAAATCCCTTACCGTATTCCGAATAGAGCAAGATGAAAAATAAAGAAACAGTTGGTTATATTATTCTCCAATGTTTCTTTCTTTTTGTTCATTATCAATACTGTTTGAATAATTTAACCAAGAAAAATACGTAGTGGTGCTATCCATCTTCCATTAATTTTTATGAAAGTGGCAGGCACAAAACCGGACAATAATGTTAAGAATGTTGGAGAACGCATGTATGCAGCAATATCCGGTGTAAAACAGGTAAAAAGAAGTAAGTTGCTCTTTTGGATCCGTTCTGCTTATCGACGCGGTGATAATGGAAATAATTCGCCGGATTTGGGAATGCCAAAAAGAGATTATAAAATGATGATCGATTCTGATGGTTCGCATATTCAACTTTACAATGATGAAAAGGACATGGGGAAATCTCAAAATTTGAAGGACACAGAACCTGACAAAACCGCGGAATTAATGAATGAATTGGAGGACTGTTGCCAATCATCCTCTTGATATAGATTTTAAAAAGTTTAGCAACTTAAATTAGTAACGGTTAAAAATAGCGAATAATGAAATGGTTAGTGTATTTTTTATTTTTTGTAATGTTTACAGGAATAACTAGCTCCTGTCAATTCGAAAAGAAACAATTATCAGAGGAATCGAGAAGCCCGAATATAGTGATCATTTACCTGGATGATTTGGGCTATGGCGATGTAAGTGCCTATGGTGCTACAGAAATTCAAACACCAAACATTGATCGTTTGGCAAAAGGAGGCGTAATGTTTACTGATGGACATGCATCATCGGCAACTTGTACACCGAGTCGTTATGCCCTGTTAACCGGAGTTTATCCGTGGCGAAATAAGGATGCCAAAATTTTGCCGGGCACTGCACCGCTGATTATTGATACCGCACAGGTTACCATTCCTAAAATGTTAAAAGAGCAGGGGTATTATACCGGAGTGGTTGGAAAATGGCACCTTGGCTTAGGTAGCGGTTATGTAAACTGGAACGAACATGTTTCGCCGGGGCCAAATGAAGTGGGTTTCGACTATTCGTACATTATGGCTGCCACGCAAGACCGCGTACCAACAGTTTATCTTAAAGACGGCTTGGTGGAAGGCCTTGATCCGAACGATCCGATAGAAGTGGACTACAGTAAGAATTTTGAAGGCGAGCCAACCGGCAAGGACAATCCTGAAATGCTGACCATGAAATGGCATCACGGGCATAACAATTCAGTCGTTAATGGTATTCCGCGAATTGGCTTTATGAAAGGTGGCGAGAAAGCTAAATGGAGCGATGTGGATATGGCCGACCATTTTCTTGCAAAAGCTCAGAACTACGTAAAACATCACAAAAACGAGCCATTCTTTTTGTATTATGCCCTGCAGCAACCTCACGTTCCGCGTACACCACATCCGCGATTTGTTGGCAGTACCGACCTTGGACCGCGTGGCGATGTGATTGTTGAAGCCGACTGGTGTATAGGTGAGTTTTTAAAAACACTGGAAGAAGAGGGAATTCTTGAAAATACACTGATCATTCTCTCGAGCGATAATGGCCCGGTACTTAACGATGGCTATTACGATGATGCCGTTGAGCGAATTGGCAACCACGACCAAAACGGAGGCCTGCGAGGAGGAAAGTACAGTTTGTTTGAAGCCGGTACCCGCGTACCGTTTATTACTTATTGGAAAGGACAGATAGAGCCTAAAAAATCGGATGCCTTGGTTTGTCAAATTGATTTTCTGGCTTCTCTGGCTAAGATGACAGGTAAGGAAGTTAATTTCACCGATAGTGAAGAATTATTGGATGTATTTATGGGGAAATCGGATGAAGGAAGGAAAGAATTGGTCTTGGAAGCCTCAACAAGAACTGCATATCGTCAGGGAAGCTGGTTAATGATTCCACCTTACAATGGACCGGCGGTTGCAGCGCAGGTTAATATCGAATTGGGAAATTCTCTAGAATATCAGGTTTATAATCTGAATGATGATTTTGGGCAGAGGGAAAACCTGGCTGAACGCAACCTAGAAAAATTAAATGCGATGATTGCGGATTATGAAGAAGTTATGGGAACACACAAAAAGGAGGTAGAAGCTTTGGAATTGCAATAGAAGAACTGCTGGATTCAGATGGTTATCCTGTAAAAGATGAATCAAAGTATGACCTTGCAGCGAAAAAAGCAAAAGAAGTTATGGATAATGCAGATGTTTATGGCTATCGTCTTTTAGTTGATTTTGCCGATTTATGGACACCCGAGCAATTTAATGATGAGATTGTTTTTGGATTGGTTTATGATAGGGGAATATCTCCCTGGACCTGGGAAAATGGAAATATGTGGGCTCCATTGGCCTGTAAGCCTGAAGAAGAAGGTGGTTGGGATGATTATTTTGCCGAAATTAATTTCTTCAATAAATTTACCGAAGGTTCACGAAAGGATGCTACATTCCAAACAATTATTAAACCGGATGCGGAAACAACTTGGCACTGGACTGAAGGAGTTCAAAAACATCCTTATTATAAAAAAATGCAGCAAATTGAAGGTTACGATCCTGAAAAACCTTGGGAGTACATTGATTGGTGGTCAAGCCGTACCAATATTGTTATCAGGTATGCCGAAGTATTGTTGATTTATGGCGAAGCGCATGCCATGGCTTCCAGTCCTGATCAATCAGCCTACGATGCTTTAAATGCAGTTCGCATCAGGGCAGGATTGTCAGAAATGACACCAGGTCTTTCCAATGAAGCCTTTAGAGATTCGGTAGTAATGGAACGTGCATGGGAATTTGCTGGGGCAGAAATAAATCCAGCCAGATGGTATGACCTTGTACGTTTAGAAAGAGTAGAAGAAGCAGCTCAGGATAGGCATGAGTCAGAACTTCCAATTCTGAACCCTCCAACAAAGAAGGATTATTTTGCTCCAATAGCAATTAGCGAAATACTGATTAATCCCAACCTGGAGTAATAGTTGTTGCCATAATAAATTATAGGTAATGGATTAATTTTCAAATTTATATATTTAGTTTGGTTAGTTAGATTCGAAGGGAGGTAGTGTTATACTGCCTTCCTTCTTTAAATCTTACAGAGGTAGAATTGCATTTAATTGAAACCGAAAACCAATAAAATTCTCTGTAAAAATATGTTTTACTCTTTTTATAATTATTATTGTATGTACACGACTAAATATTTTAAAAATATTCCAAAGAATTTACCTTTATGCTAAAATATTTATTTAGTAAAAGTATATTCCATGTTTTCTGATTATTCCTTATTGCAGTATTTCTGAAACAATTACTCTAAACAATAGAAAAACCATTTACAAATTTTTATATGAACAACAACTTAAGATTACTGATTATTGCGTTAGTAGCCGGTTTTATGGCATCGTGTACAACATACGAATGTCCGGATCAACCCGTTGAGATTATTCCCTATCCAAATCAATTACAGGTAGGTGATGGTTGTGTTAACTTGGCAAAAGGTTTTCAGGTTATTGGAGAAACAACTCATGCTGCATACCTTAGCTCTGAATTAAGTAAACATGGAATTGAGGCCGGTAAAGGGGTAAAAATACTTTTTAAAGTGGCTGAAAATCCTAATAATCTGGGTGAAGAAGGTTATCGGTTATCTGCAAAGAAAAAAACAATTACAATTGAGGCCAACGGCATCAAAGGGCAATTCTATGGTATTCAAACTCTGCTTCAGATGGTAAATGGAGCAACTGTTGCTGCCGTTGAAATTGAAGATGTACCTGCCTTTGGATGGCGTGCATACATGCTTGATGAATCGCGTTATTTTCATGGCGAAACATTTGTCAAACAAGTGCTCGATCAAATGGCATACTTAAAGATGAATGTCTTTCACTGGCACCTGATTGACGATGCCGGATGGCGAATTGAAATAAAGAAGTATCCTTTGCTTACCGAAGTTGGTGGTTCTCGGGCAGATTCTGAGATAGAAACTTGGAAAAGTGGTAAAACAGCGGGTGTTCCGCACTCCGGCTTTTATACACAGGATCAAATTAAATCGATTGTAAAATATGCTGCCGAAAGGAACATTACTATTATGCCGGAATTCGAAATGCCGGGCCATTCAAGTGCAGCAATAGCGGCATATACCTGGTTAGGTACAGCAGGTAAAGATATTGATGTTCCGATTAAATTTGGCCGTCATTACGATAATTACGATGTTACAAAACCTGAGGTTGAGCAATTTGTGAAGGATGTTTTAAACGAATTGTTTGAATTGTTTCCTTCAAATTTTATTCATATTGGTGGTGATGAAGTTGGCTACAAATCATGGGAAGATGCTAAACATGTGCAGCAATACATGAAAGAGAACGGAATCAATACCCCGGCAGATTTACAAATTGCCTTTACTAATAAGATATCAAAATTCGTCGAGAGTAAGGGGAGACGCATGATGGGTTGGAATGAAATTGTGGGAATCAATATTCATAAAGATTTTGAAGAGAAAAAGGTTGATAAGGAGGCTGAAACAGAATTGGCTAAAAATGTAGTTGTTCACTTCTGGAAAGGCGATATTAAATTGATTACCGACGTTGCTCAAAGAGGTTATAGCATTGTTAACTCATTACATTCTAGCACGTATTTGGACTATGATTACAAAAGGCTTGATCTAAAAAAAGCATATGAATTTTATCCAATTCCTGAAGATTTGGATAAAGAATACCATAAAAACATAGTTGGCTTAGGATGCCAGATGTGGAGTGAGTGGACTCCAACAAATAAGGATGTTGAACGTCAGACCTTTCCCCGGATTGCTGCCTATGCCGAGACAGGTTGGACGAAAAAAGACAATAAAGATTATACCAGGTTCCGCAAATCGATGGATAACTTAATCCTTGTATGGGATGGATTAAACATTAGTTACGGTCCATTGGACACAAAAAAATAGTCTACAACAGGTTATACAAATATGGAAATCATAGATGATATTCGAAAAATGTGATATATTGGGGGAAACACTCAGGCTAACCAAAATATTTCTTTCCTTAAAGAAACAAATGGGGTAACGGAATTAAACTGTGCTGAACAGCGAAGATAACCTGTTCCCTATATCAAACGATTGATTTCAATAAAGCGCACAAGATAATTTTGGCATTCTCTTAATCATATCGAGGATGTTGAACACAAAAATTTTATGTAAGTCCTTTTTGATAATATGTCTATCATAACAGGGATTAACAGGCTCGTTAAACAGTTCAAGGCCATGTTAAAAGCAGGTTAAGGGCAGATTTGCGAATGGATTCATTCAGTCGAAACAGCCAAGGGGAAATTGCCTGGTCTAAAGACTTTTGCTAATGAACTAAAACGTGATATTAGAGCGGTTCAGAATGCGATACAACTAGGTGGAGCAATGGCCCCGTTGATGGTCATGCTAAAAGATTTAAAAGTACTAAAAGACGAACGTACTGGAGGGCAAGCTTTGAGTTACTTCGTAAGTAAGTTTTATTGTCCAAGTTAGGGGGATTCCCCGAAATGGACGAAAATCCTAAAATCTTATAGCTAAGATCTCTTTGTTTTTTACAAAAAGTGATGGTCGTCTGTATGTTATAAAAAGAAGAGATGCTAGACTGTTGCAGTTCTAAAAAGGAACTCAATTAATCAGTCTTCCTGGTAATTTATGGATTCTTGTTTCTATTAAATATCGGTCAAAGAATATGAAAATTTACTCGTGATTAGTGGGTAACTATAATTGTATTAGGTCGGTAGTTGTGTGATTGTTTTTGGCGATCTATTGCACGATATTTTTTAGTCATTGAAATAGTGAATTGATATTTTTGTTAGTGTGTCTAATACCGGACCTATTGTTTTGATTCGCATGCATAAAATGATTATTGGTAACCAGACCGATGCAGGAAGAATAAGGGACGGCCGATATTTCTGAAAAGCTGAAAAAATTTGACCGTTTCTATAGTAGAAAAACTAATTGTTTAGAGATGAAAAAGATATTTTTATTCCTTTTGTTAGCAGTTGTATGTAGCTCTTTAATTGCACAGGATTGGAGAAATTCCAGTGTTGTTGGAATCAATAAAGAAATGCCCCGGGTAATAACGGTGCCATATGAAAGTATGGAAGCTGCTGCAAAATTTGATAAAACAACTTCGAAGTGGTATCGCTCATTAAACGGGCAATGGAAATTTCATTTTACAGAGGAAACCGAAAAAAAGCCTAAAGACTTTTATGAGCCCGGGTTTGACGACTCAGCTTGGGAAACAATTAAAGTTCCCGGAAATTGGGAGCTACAAGGGCACGGTATTCCCATGTACCTTAACCATCCTTTTGATTTTTCACCGGATAAAAGACCAGAGTTCCCTTTTGAACAAGCAATACCAGAGAATTCGAACCCAGTGGGATTGTATCGCCAAACCTTCACAATTCCTGAAGAGTGGGACAAACGTCAGGTGTTTATTCATTTCGGAGCCGTAAAATCGGCCATGTATTTATGGATAAACGGTACGAAAGTGGGCTACAGCCAGGGCTCAAAAACGCCGGCGGAATGGAATATTACCAAATATTTAAATGAAGGAGAGAATACCCTTGCCGTTGAAGTGTACCGCTGGTCGGACGGATCGTTTTTGGAATGTCAGGATTTTTGGCGCATCAGTGGTATTGAACGTGATGTTTACCTGTATTCAACACCCAGAACCCGTGTACGCGACTTCAAGGTTTCGGCTTCTTTAGATGAACAATATGCCGACGGCCTGTTTAGCCTCGAAGCGGAAATAACTTCGGCAACCAATAAAAAAGGTTCCTGCCAGCTTGAATTCCTGTTAACTGCTGGAGACAAAAAATTCTCCGGGGAAAAAAGTGTTAAGCTGTTCGGTAAGACTGGAGTTGTTAAATTGGAGGCCAGGTTACCAGAGGTGAAAAAGTGGTCGGCGGAACAACCCAATCTGTACGATTTGTTTCTAACGCTGAAAGATAGAAATGGCAATGTCCTTGAGGTTCATAGCTCTAAAGTTGGTTTCCGCTCAACTGAACTAAAAAATGGACAACTCCTTCTTAACGGCCAACCAATTTTAATTAAAGGGGTGAACCGACATGAACACGACCCGGTTGAAGGGCATTACATCTCACGCGAATTGATGGAACAAGATGTTAAGCTTTTAAAGCAATTTAATATCAATGCTGTTCGAACCTGTCATTATCCATCCGATCCTTACTTCTACGAGTTATGCGACAAATATGGCTTGTACGTTTGTAACGAAGCCAACATTGAATCACATGGTTTGGGGGCTGCGCAACAGGCACCATATAAAGAACCGCATATTGCAGATTTGCCTGAATGGGAAAAAGCACACCTCGATCGCATTGAAAGGATGTACGAAAGAGACAAAAACCACCCCTCGGTAATTGTTTGGTCACTGGGGAACGAGGCAGGCGATGGTTGTAATTTTGAAGCAGGTTATGCCTGGTTGAAGCAACACGACTCGCGCCCTGTTCAATACGAACAAGCCAGCCTGCGCAAACATACCGATGTGTATTGTCCCATGTATGCTTCGCGCTGGGAACTGGAAAATTATGCGTTGCGTCCCGGCATTTATCGGCCGGCAATTATGTGCGAATATGCCCATGCCATGGGCAACAGCGTGGGCAACTTAAAAGATTATTGGGAAACCATTGAAAAATACCCTGCGTTGCAAGGTGGTTTTATCTGGGATTGGGTTGACCAAGGAGTTCTTACTAAGAATGAAAATGGTATTGAATATTTTGCTTATGGTGGCGATCTGGAACCGGAAGGAATGCGCAACGACAATAACTTTTGTTTGAATGGCTTAATCAGTCCCGACAGGAAACCAAATCCACACATTTGGGAAGTAAAAAAAGTTTATCAAAATATAGCGGTTTCACCTGTAAATATATCAGAAGGCAAATTCGAAATTCATAATAAATTCTTTTTTACCAACCTTATTGAATTTGATACGGAATATGAAATAATGGCTGACGGGGTAGTTGTGGAAACCCAAAGCCTGGAAGTCGATATTACGCCCCAAACCCGGAAGCTGGTTACCATTGATAACAAAATCCTGAAACAAAACGGGAAAGAATATTTCATCAACTTTTATTTCAAACAAAAAAAGGAGAATGATTTATTACCCGTAGGCCATATTGTGGCGGCAGAACAAATATTGTTGCAAAAAGCAGAAAACAAGCCAGGCTTAGGGGAAGAAGGGGAATTCGTCATAAACGAAGATGAAAATAGTTTACAATTGGTTTCCACCCATTTAGATGTTACATTTGATAAACAGGAAGGAACAATACTGACGATGCTGTTTCAGGGGCAACCGGTAATTATTAAAGGGCCGCAACCCGATTTCTGGCGTGTGCCAACCGATAATGATTACGGTTTTGGCATGGTGAAAAAAATGGGTGTTTGGAAAGATGCCAACAAAGATAGCCGGGTAAAAGCTTTTGATATTGTAAAAGAAAATAGCGGTAAGGTTTCAGTTGTTATCAAAAAAGAACTTCCCGAAGCAAGCCTTTCCTATAATACCAAATATACCGTTTTGGCCGGTGGCGAAATAAAGGTAGATAACGAAATAATTCAGGCACCAAATGTAAAGAAACCGAACATTCCCCGCGTTGGTTCAGAGTTGGTTATTGACGGTTCGTTTAAAAATGTGGAGTGGTATGGCCGCGGTCCCTGGGAAAATTATATCGACCGGAACTCATCGGCATTTGTCGGCATTTATTCCTCAAGTGTATCGGCCCTTAATTATCCATATATCCGCCCCCAGGAAACCGGATACCGTACCGATGTGCGCTGGTTGAAGCTTGAAAATGATAAGGTAGGGATTGAAATAGAGGGCGAGCCGCTTATCTGTTTTAGCGCACAAAACCTGAAAAAAGAAGATTATAACAACGAAGTAAATAAAAAAGACAACTTGCAACATCAATTCGACTTAATACCACGAAATGAAATATATCTTAATATTGATTACCGTATGATGGGTATTGGGGGCGATAACAGCTGGGGAGATGAACCTCATATAATTTATCAGTTGCCATCATTCGACTATAGCTACAGTTATACCATTAAACCGTATTCAATAGAAAACAAATAAAATATTTCATAGTGTGAAAACATTTCTGGCTATTGCAATAGCAGCAACGGGACTACAGGTATTTTGCAAAGAAAAACCAAATATCATCATAATGAAAGCAGCTGATTTCGGGTATGGCTATCTGGGATGTTGCGGAAAGAAGAAAATGAAAAATACTCAACTCGATAAAATGGCACGGGATGTGAAGCTGTTTACCGATTTCAATGACGGTGGTTTCAGTCATATTGGCCCCTTTAGGGACATGATGGTCCCTTTTTCCGAATTGGCTGACTTTACAAAATTCCGGAATACCGACGGTATTTCATTTCTTCCCGAACTGCTAAAAAAACAGCCAAAGGAATATACAGCACTCCATCTGGAATATTATAACATTGACTAAAAGTGGACACCGGAGATGAAAACAATACAGCATTAGCTAAAAGTCAGACTGTGCCGCGAGGAAAACGGAAGGCGATACTTACTAAAAATAAGTACAAATTAAAACGATAAAGAAATGACACAAAGAATCCTATTTAACTTGCTGTTAATATTCCCTTTTTTTTACTGCCAAGGAGCCAATACACTTGACGAAAAATACGGGCATGCTTCGGCAAAATTCGACGGAGAGAAATTGGTTGTAAACACCGGGGCTTTTGAGCGCAGTTGGGTGTTAAAACCTTATGGACTGGTTACTACAAGCATTAAAAACCTGACTACCGGGAAAAACTGGGCAACAGCAGAACCTTCGAATTGCGATTGGGAATATTATGGATTAATTGATCAAAACACCCAAGGCAAACTCATTGGAATAGAAGCAGTGGAGAGCACTGATTCCGGTTTTACTTCACCTCACTTGTTGGTGGTTGCCGAATTTCAGTATCCTGAGGTTGAAACTTTTGTAAAGTATGAAATTCGTGCTTATCCCAATGCTGAAGGCCTTTTTACCAGAGTAGCATTCAAAGGGCTTCCTTCAAAGTATATTGAAAAAGTAAATCGGGAAACGAATATTCGTTTCAATCTGGTTGATGGAAAGGAAAAGTACGATTATGCTATGCACGGGTTTACGGAAGATTATATTGCAAATTATGTGGTTGATACCAAGAAAATTGAATACTTGGTCGAGGGGCTTGACAAAGCAAAGAAATACGAGGTAAATCTTTCATGGTGGGATTTTAAAACTTCTAACATTGTTCAGAGAGTAAGTGTTTCGAGTGTCGATGGCGAAAACGTCTATGAGATAATTAATGCTCGGGAAGTGCCCAGTCATCTAAAAAAGCAAAAACCGGAAGAGCTTTCGTTCGAGCTCCCGCCCAATGTGCTGCTCGACGGTTCATTTCGGTTGATTATAGAGAAGGTAAGTGGGGAAAAGGTCACGCTATCCGAGATTTGGATTAACGAAAAAGGCGATAAAAACCACTATATTGCCGGAAATACTGACCGGATTGACCTTTTGCGGGAAAATATGAAAGACGGTTATACGCTTGCAGGATACTTGAATTGTGGCGAACGAAATAAGGTGGAAGTCTCACAAATCTCTGGGCGTGTTGATTTTTTGCCTGTTGATGCCGCTAAACTTACTCGCAGGTATGTTGGTTATTACAACGATACCCAGCATCGCAACAAACGCGAAACACATTTATTGAAAGAAGAGTTGCTGACTGCTCCGCTTCCTGAAAATGAGAAAAACACCTGGGCGAGTGTTTTGTACCTCGAAGACAGGGACGAAGTGCTGATTGTGGTGAAAGAATCGCATAAATGTGTCAACCAGTATGGTTACGATACAGGTGATTACGAACTTTCAAAACAAGGAATATCTAATACGGGCACAGGGCTTTCGCCTGTCGAAGTGTTGCCCTATCGCTACCGCCATGCTTGGGCTTCGTGGGTTATTTGCGGAGAGAACAGCGACGAAGGCCGACAACTGGCACTAAAGAAATTCGAGCGACAACGGTTTCCAGTAAATCCCAAAACCGATATTTACATCATTGCTAACACCTGGGGAAGCGACCGGGGTATAAATGCCGCAACCGAAAGCAACGCGATAATTGAACTGAAGAGTCAGCATTATTTAGGGATTGATGTTCAACAAATTGATGATGGATGGCAAAAGAACAATGCAGGAAAACAAACCGTAGGCTGGTATCCGACTATCGATAAGTTCCCAAACGGATTTGAGCGTGTTAAGAACGTAGCCGACTCATTGGGGATGAAGCTTGGGCTGTGGTTTGCCGCCCAACCCGTAAAGCTCCAGGAAATGAAAGATAATCATGATGCAGGCGGATTTTCATATTATAAACTCGATTTTGCAAACCTGAGGAACCACGACCAGATTGAACAAATGATAGAAAAAATAAGGGCGTATGAATTGTATACAGACCATAAAAGCAAGGTGAACTGGGATGTTACCGAAAATGCCCCGCGGTTTGGCTATTTCTGGGCAAAAGAATACGGATGTGTGTTTTTGGAGAACCGAAAACCCAAATTTCCAGAGAATGTGGTTTACACACCTTACCTGGTGTTGCGCGATTTATGGCACCTGTCGAAATACTGCAACCTGAATAAATTCCAGGGCTCGGTGCAAAACATCGACAAGGTCGACACGCTGGCCAGCGATGCCTATCTGCACAACCATCCTTATTCGGCTGCAATTCCTCTGATGTCAACTCCTCTGTTTTTTCAGGAAACCCAGTTCTATTCACCTGAAGCCAAAGAGCAGATAAAAAAAGTATTGACTGCCTATAAACAGGTGCGCTACGACATCTATCAAAGTTTTGTATTTCCCCTCGGTGAAGAACCCGATAATGCAAGTTGGACGGGGTTTCAGGCTCATCATCCAACAAAAAATATAGGCTTTATTAATATCTTCCGTGAGATTAATAATTCGGAATCTGTTAAAAAGATTCAGTTGAAGTTTTTGAAAAACCAGAAAATTGAATTTACGGACCTGATGACCAATAAATCGTTTTCGTTTCGGGCAGATAAAGATGGTTTTGTAGAATTCAACATCGACAATGCCTGCGATTTCAGGATGCTGAAGTACAGCTATTGAGATAGCCAGCTATGTTTTAAAACTTAGCTCTTAAAAAAAGAGACATAAAAAGATTGGGAATATTTGCAGTAATGGCCGCTTTAATAATTTTAGTTCTTTCATGCACAAATTCGCTACAGCATTGGGTTCTGACGGAATACTCAAGCAGAAAAAAAACAGAATTTAGATTAGGAAACCTAGTTCCTTTCCTAAAAAAATGATGGTAAAATGCACGAAGTGTTGGTTGGACGCTCGATGACTGGCAACAAGCCGGAATACGGATGGAGAATAAGAAACTTGTCTGCGAGATCAGGAGAAAAGACTGGGTATTTAACCTTCCATAAGATGTTGGCGAAGAAAATGATATTGCAGCGGAAGATTTGGAATTGAGCGGGAAGCTGGAAAATGAATTGGATACCTGGAGGTAGGCATTAACCAAAGAGTTTGCTTTTCCCGGACAGGAAAGAAGGAACAAATGCCGCGCGTAATAGGCTCAAGCCTAAACTTCCGTTAAGCCCGGAATAACAGGAGTGGCCGCAACCAAATCCATCCCGCCAACAAATATATATATTGAAGATGAAGAAGAAAACATTCTCATTCGTATTGTTTATCTGGGTAATTTCCCATGGTTTTGCTCAGGCTGTAAGCTTGACTTATACTAACCCGGTTTGGGAAGGCTACTTAGCCGACCCTTTTACATTAGAGGCAAGCTACAGGTTTTACTGCTCCACTAGAATCGGATTGAATGACACTTATTTCGAAAACAATGGAGAGTCGGAATACGAACACCATTTACAAATGCTCAAATCAAAAGACATACAAAATTGGGAACTCGCTGGGGGAGTGTTGCGCGACTTGGAAGAACCTTTTATTAGGCGTAACTGGGCGCTAGAAGCAGCCGAAAATGGGGGCAGATCCTTGTTGTTTAATGCTGCCGACAACGAAACCTGTTTTTTGGTAAACCTTTTGTGGAACAAGGAACGGACTAAACACCAATTGTGGTTGGATATCCTCCTTGTATGGACTTGTAAAAGCATAAAATTTACCAGCCCCCATGTGGCAAAAAAACAGTGGCAATTTGTTTGAGCATAGCATGAAACAATTTGTAGTTGAATCATATTATTCCCTTGTTATGCAGATTGAAAAATTTATAAACAAAACGTACAAACAGATGTATCTAATTCAAAAAACAATTACAATTGTCTTTATTTGTTGTGTTTCAATTATTGGTTTTGCACAGCAACAAAGACCAAATATCGTTTTTATTCTTGCCGACGATCTGGGTTGGATGGACGTGGGCTACAACGGGAGTGAGTATTATGAAACGCCAAACCTGGATGCGCTTTCAAAAAAAGGTGTTGTTTTTAACAGGGCTTATGCTGCCGCTCCGGTTTGTGCGCCCACGCGTGGCAGCATCATGAGCGGAAAATACCCGGCTACATCGGGGTATACCGGTTTGCCTGGACAGGTAGGAAGGCCGGCCAAGGGGAAACTGGTTGATGCCCCATCACTCCCGGCCTTGCCACTTGATGAAATTGCACTTTCCAGGGTTTTAAGAGATAATGGATACAGTACCTGGCACGTGGGTAAGTGGCACGTGGGCGAAGGTGCTGGTCATTCACCTGTAAACTATGGCTTTGAAAAGGAGATAACGGGTTATGAAGGGGCTAAATGGGTAGGCAAACGTTTTCGGCAAAACGACAATATGTTTATTACCGACCATCTTACCGATACGGCCATGTATCTTATTGAAAACAGGGATGATAAACCGTTCTTCCTAAACCTATGGTATTACGCGGTTCATACGCCAATAAAGGCTAAGGCTGCTGACATTGCCTATTTTGAGGAGAAGGCAAAACGAATGGGGCTTGATACGATAAATCCTTTTGTGGAGGGGGAAAACTATCCTGCCAATCCCTGGTTCGACAAAGATCGGATGAACAAAAGAATTAGCAGGCGAAAAATTCAAAGTAACCCAGTATATGCGGCTTTTGTCTATTGTCTGGATTATAACGTAGGCCGTTTAGTTGCAAAGCTCGAAGAAGAAAACCTGATGGAAAACACCATTTTTATTTTCTTTTCGGATAATGGGGGACTTTCAAGCGCTGAAGGATCGCCAACCTGCAATGCGCCGTTACGCGAGGGAAAAGGCTGGATGTATGAAGGGGGCTTTCGGGAACCATGTATTTTTTATTGGAAAGACAAAATTGGCAGTGGGGTCATCAACCAGCCTGTGGTAAGCACCGATTTTTATCCCACTATTTTGGATTTAGCCGGGTTGGAACAACTGCCAAATCAACACACTGATGGTGTTAGTATAAAACCTTTGCTTACAGGGCAGGATACATTTAGCAGAGGGCCAATTTTTTGGCATTCGCCTCACTACTTTAATAATGGGGGATACCCGTTCAGTGCCATCACCGACGGTGACTGGAAATACATGTTCAACTACCATTCAGGAAAAGCAGAATTGTATAATCTAATGGTCGATCCCAGCGAAAGGAAAAACCTTATTGACTCCCGTTTAGATAAGGCTATGGAGATGGAGAAGGAACTCAATAATTGGTTGGAGACTTTAAATCCGAAGTTTCCTGAGCCAAATACCGATTCTAAACAATAAATTAAACTGATGATCCTTATCTTTAAACAGCCAATAAGAAACCGGCAAAATGTTTTGCAAATGGCGGAGTTAAAACTCTTTGACGTATAACACAAATCGGAAGTAGTAAGAGTGGATTAAAACAGCAATAAAAAAGTTTGCTTTGTCTTTTTTGTAAAAGTATCAGGTTCGTCTTAGTTGCTGTAGTTATGAGTATTGGGATTATACGCTGCAGCCAGGTGTTATTATATTTGTTAAAATATTCGATAAAACATTTTCCGAACATATTCTTATCTTTAACCAGCATTGAATATTTTCTAAATATCCAAAACTGAGATGTTTATTATGGTTAGATCGACAAGCCTGCTTCTTTTTCTGTTGTGTTTTGTACTTGTTCGGGGACAAGATATTGCCAGTTTTTATTTCGAAAGAATTGATAGCGAATCCTCGGGAATGATCTCAGATGTGGTAAACTCGATTTATCAGGATGAGAATGGTTTTATGTGGTTTGCCACCGATGAAGGTATTTTACGTTACGATGGTTATGAGTTGAGAAGCTTTAAAAACGATCCAAGTCTGGGTATGTTATATGGTGTGCAGGTGAATAAGATAGTAACCGATAGCGAAGGCCGTAAATTATTATGTACGAATCAGGGATTTTATGCTTATACCCGGACTTTTGAACCCACCTTGCAATTTGCTGTTGACGGTTTGGTGAACAAAGACATAACCGAGTGCCTGGTTGCCAGTAGTGGTAAAATTTATGTATCCGCTGGTGCAAACTTATTTGAGGTTGATCCCGTGGCCCGAATAGTAACCATGCTCAAACTAGATGATGGACGCGTTAATTTTTATCCAAAACAAATTGTCGAAGATGCCAGGGGAAGAATTTGGTGTGGGAGTTGGAACAGTGGCCTTCTACTGCTTCAGCCGGGACAAAAAACGCTTTCGACTTATAAACCATTCAACAACGTGTTGAGCGAAGGGGTTGAGAATTCGGTTTACGCTCTTTTTCTCGATAGCCGTGGCTATTTATGGATTGGAACCTGGGGATGTGGTTTGTATGTGGCTGATATCAGTTCAGACAATGAGGTCAATATAATAAAATCTTTTATTCATCAATCAGGAAACCGCAATACATTACCGGGCAATATTATCCATACCATTAATGAAGATAGTGATAATGCGATTTGGATTGGTACTCCTTATGGCTTGGCAGCTATTCGTTACCCTTTAACCCGGAAGCATAAGTTGATCCGCTATAATACGATTAACCGTGGGGATATTTCAAGTAATGTAATTAAAAGTATTTTTAAAGACCGATCTGATTTGCTGTGGATTGCCACGAAAGGAGGAGGGGTGATGAAATTAAACCTAAACCAAAAAAAGTTTACTACGATCCAAATTCCGGAATTGGATCCTCAATTAAGGACGCAAGCCGTTCATGCATTCGAAACAGATCATAAAGGAAGATTACTTATTGGGGTCTTAAGTTTGGGCTTTGTGGTTTATGACAGTAGGTTCGATAAGTTTTTTAATTACAAGGATATCCCAGAATACCAAAAGCTTGCAGACGATTTCGACCTGAATACAGTTAACACATTTCTATGGGATCAGGACTCAGCATTGTGGATGGGGACCAGATATAATGGTTTGATTCGATTTATCCCAAAGAGTGGCGAAATAGAATATATAAATAGTAACTCAACAAACAGAGCATTTCGCGGGCGCGAAGTTAACATCCTGTGTTTAGCAAATAACGGAGACGTTTATGCTGGTACAGAATTAGGTTTGAACCGGATATCGCATGATGGTAAAGGTGGTTTTAATACATACTATATTGATTTTGACAGCTATATTTCTAACCTGACAGGACGAAAAGGAGTTACAGGAATCGTTGATTATGAAAACCATAGCCTGCTGGTTGCAACCGAATCGGCTGGTTTGTTCCAACTGGAACTGGATAAAGGTTCAACCAAGGTAGTCCAATGGTCTGGAGATGAAAAAGCACTGAAAATCATTACTATGTTTAAAGATTCCAATAAACGAATTTGGATTGGGACCAAAGGGAAAGGGATACTGTATATCGATAAGGATGAACAGAAATTTGTGTCGCCCAATCCCGAGCAATCGGTAATTGGCGATATCGTTTATGGAATTAACCAGGATTCCTATGGAAATATCTGGTTTACAACCAACCACGGGTTGTCAAAATTTTCATGGAATAAACCTTCCGCTGTTGAAAGGTATTCATATAGAAACGGTTTGCAGGGAGATATTTTCATTGCACGTTCTTTTTATAGAGATAAAAATGGATATTTCTGCATTGGGGGGCATAATGGATTTAACCGATTTGATCCGCTCCAGATTAATAGGGGAAATGACCCGTTTAATATTGTTATCACCGATGTTTTTGTTGATGGCGTGAGGTATCCATATTTTCAGAATGAGACAAAAACAATAGAAATAAATCATACGCACAATGATTTTAGTATCGTATTCGCTTCCTTAAGCTATATCTTTCCTGAGGCAAACCAATATGCCTACAAAGTGGATGGCATTGATAATGATTGGAAATATGTGAATGCCCAAATGAGAAGTGCTAACTATAGTAATCTGGAGGCAGGTACTTATACTCTGAAAATTAAAGGGACAAACGCCCAGGGGGTTTGGAACAATGATGGTGTTGCAATAGATATTGTCGTTAAACCTAATCCATATTTTTCGTGGTGGGCTTATTTAATCTATCTGCTTTTTATTCTCTCCATTCTGGTTACTATAGCTTATTTCAGGCTGAAAGCCTTTCGGGTGAAGCAACTTTTACGCATCGAGCAAATAGAGCATCAAAAGGCTGAAAAACTCAATCAATACAAACTAAGGTTTTTTACTAATATTTCGCATGAGTTATTAACCCCGCTATCAATCTTATCATCGGCCGTAGAGATTATGAACCTGAAAAAAGAGTATTCACCCGAAACGATTTTGGTTATGGAACGGACAACCAATAATCTAAACCGCTTAATCCGGTCACTGCTCTTGTTTCGCAAGGTTGAGACTGGTAATATGAAGTTGAAATTAACCGAAGGAGATATCTCAGGTTTTGTTTTCGAAACTGTTTCCAGTTTCAAATTATTATCTTCAAAAAAGAATATCCGTTTCGATATTAATATTGAACCTGATGTGTTTGGTTATACGGATTTGGAAAAGTTGGAGATGATCTTGCACAACTTGCTTTCAAACGCATTCAGGTACACTCCGGATGGGGGAGGCGTGTCATTTAGTTTAAGGTGTCCGGTTGCCGATAACGGATTTTTTGAATGTGTTGTGGGGGATACCGGTATTGGGATTTCGAAAGAATTGGCCCCGCATATTTTTGATCGGTTTTATCAATTAAAAAACGAAAACGGAGGAGGAGGAATTGGCGTTGGGTTAAACCTGACAAAAAGCCTGGTGAATATTCTGGGAGGAGATATTACAGTTGAGAGCGAAGAATCGCTTGGGGCTTTGTTTACAGTCAGGCTCCCTTTAACCATCGAAGCAATGAATCTAAAATCGAAAAGCGAAGAGGAAGGCTTTGAAATCGAAATAGACAATGAACAATTGGGAGTTGTTGACAAGGCAGATGTAAGCCCGGAAGTATTCCCGGAACCGGAGAATTGGAAAAAATACACCTTATTGATTGTAGAGGATAAAGACGATTACCGGAAAATGCTGACTGAAGCCCTTCATGAAAAATTCCGGGTAGTTGAGGCAACTAATGGGGCCGAAGCATTGGAAGTTGTCAAGGAAAAAGAAATTGATTTAATAGTATCTGATGTGCAAATTCCTTTATTATCGGGAAGGGAACTTTGCCGTCGTATTAAAAATGATCTTCAAATTAGCCATATCCCAGTTATTTTGCTTACCGCTAAAGTTGGCGAAGAAGAAAGGCTTTCAGGTTATGAAGCCGGGGCAGACGCTTATCTCGAAAAACCAGTTAAGCTTAAATTGTTAATAATTCGTATTCAGGCATTGTTGAGGCAGAGAATCGCAATTATGCGAAACTTTAAGTCTGAACTCATTTTCGAACCTGAAAATGTAAGTGTAACACCGCTTGATGAAAAATTTATAATCGAAGCAAAAAATGTAGTTGAGAAATATATTGCTGATCCTGACTTTTCAGTGAAAGTTTTAGCCGAAGAACTTAATGCAAGCAATTCAATGTTATATCGTAAAATGCGTACCCTGATAGATGTTTCTCCAAGCGAATTTATTCGGAATATTCGTTTAAGAAGGGCTGCTCAATTACTCGAAAATGAAGCTTTTTCTGTTTCAGAGGTTGCTTACAACTGTGGTTTCAACGATTTGAGCTATTTTGGCTCATGTTTCAAAAAAATGTACGGTGTTACTCCCACTTCTTATCAATCAGGCGATCGCCGGAAGACATAACATGAATTTCAGCGAATTAATTATCCATATTTGATCAAATTATTCCAAGTCGCTTATCATTCCTTAGTTTAACCAGGAATGCATTTCTGCATAGCTATCCCTTCTACGATAATTAGTCACACGGTTGTGACTTTCTGTATTGATAAGAACTATATAAACCTATTTCTATCAGTATAAGTTCTAGCCTTCGGGATCAATATATCATGAAGAAACGAGCATGTTGAATATTAACTCCCAATAGAATTACTAAAACGAGCGAGTTCCGTGTTATACGGCTAAAAATAAACAACCTTTATAGTATGAAGAATCCTTCTTTTATTCTGGTGTAAAATTCAAGATGATTCAAAAAGTATTGATAATCAGTAGTTTGTTGTATTGGCGAATCATTCTTAATTTTTGCATGTATATGAGTAATGATTGGTAGGTCGATAAAATAAATTTGAGTTTGAAAAATCATTTTTAAAAACTTAATCAAATCTTATGCAAAGACTTGGATTTTTTATTTTATTATGCCTCATAACAACAGTGGGTTGGGCACAAAAGATTTCCGTCAGCGGTATTGTGTTTGATGAATCGGGGTCTCTTCCCGGGGCATCAGTAATCGTAAAAGGATCGGAGGCTGATCAGTTAATAGGTACAGTAACCGACCTGGATGGTAATTTTACCTTAGAAACAGCTCCTAACTCAATTTTGGTAATTTCCTTTATGGGTTACCAATCACAAGAAGTTTCATTAGAAGGGAGAACATCGTTAAAAATTCAGTTGGTTAGCGAAACAACCGAACTTGACCAGGTTCTTGTTGTTGGTTACGGCGTTCAAAAGAAAGCATCTTCTGTAGCGGCTATTTCGCAAACTAAAGGAGAAGATTTGCTGAAAGTGGGAAGCCCTAACACTGTTTCGGAAGCCCTCCAGGGAATTATGCCGGGTGTTACCGCGATAGTGGATAACGGAAAGCCAGGTGCCAGTTCAGCTGAGATCCTGATTCGGGGAAAGGCCAGTTGGCAGAATAGTGGCCCCCTGGTTCTTGTTGATGGAGTGGAGCGGAACATGAATGAATTGGATCCGAATGAAATCGAAAACATTTCAGTATTAAAAGATGCTTCGGCTACAGCTGTGTTTGGTGTTAAGGGTGCAAATGGAGTTATCCTGATTACTACTAAGAGGGGAACCCTGGACCGGCCAGTGGTTAGTTTTTCTGCCAATTTTGGCTTTAAAGTACCTACTGCACAGCCTGATTTTGCCGATTATGTGTCGTCGATGAAAGCTTGGAACGAAGCTTTAGCCAACGATAAAAGATGGTCTGATATGATCCCCGAATCGACTATCAGTGCATGGGAAGGTGCTTTTGCCACTGGAAACTATGGCCCTTACAACGATGAGTTTCCCCAGGTAGACTGGTGGGGAACGATGGTAAAAGATGTTGGGTATCAGCAGAATTACAATATCAACGTTAGGGGAGGTAGCGATTTTATGAAATACTTCCTTTCCTTAGGGTATTTAAATGATGGGGACATTTTTGAAACCAAAAAAAATGAATTGTTTGATCCTTCATTTAACTATAAAAGATATAACTGGAGAGCGAACTTTGACTTCTCCATTACTAAAAGCACAACCTTTAGTGTAAATATTTCCGGGTCGCAAGGCAACCGGAATCAAACCGGTTACCGCATCAACGGCGAAGGTGAAGATGGTTTCGGACAAGATCAGTTTTTTGCGCAATTGTATGGTGCAAGCCAGAACTTGTTTCCTATTCGGTGGAGCGATGGAACTTATGGTGTCGATTTTGCAGGAGGAGGTAATCTGGTTGCCTTGTTTGATATGGGGCAACGGACCTATAAATACTATGAAGGGTATTATGACTTTAAACTCAAGCAAGACCTTGATTTTGTAACAAAAGGTTTAAGTACCAAACTCTCGGTTTCATATAATTCTGAATCAAATACGGCCTCACGTATACAACGGTATTCAGGCGGTAACTTTGGCGAGCAGTCTCAAATCGCTTTTTCGCGGATTTATGATTATTCGCAACTGAACTCCAACGGGACTTATCCTTATGTTGAAACCCGCTGGCAAAATGATGATTTTCAGTCACCGAATCCTGGGGCGGTCTATGATTATATGTTGAACGGAGGTTTCAGAAAACATTTATACTACGAATTGGCCTTAAATTATAACCGAACTTTTGGGGTGCATACAGTTACAGCTTTGGCGCTTTTCAGCCGACGTGAAAATGAATATTTACTGGGTGGCTCTTCCAATACATTTGGCATTCCACGTCGACAAGAAGACTGGGTGGGCCGTGTTACTTACAATTATAAAGAACGTTATTTGGCCGAGATTAATGGTGCTTACAACGGTTCCGAAAACTTTGCCCCGGGCAGCCGTTTCGGGTTCTTTCCTTCTGCCACTATTGGTTGGCGTATTTCAGAAGAACCTTTGGTAAAAGAAATAGCCGGATCATGGTTAACCAACCTGAAGGCAAGGTATTCTTACGGACAGTCGGGTATGGACCGTTTGTCTGAGGGGCAACGTTTTGCCTATCTGCAAAACTTTAACAGTGGAGGCAATGTAAGTTTTGGAGATTATAATCGCACTAATTACGGACCTTTGTATAATGAAGGCCCGGCCGCTAACGAAAGCCTTACTTGGGAAGTATCCACCAAAGAAAACTTAGGCTTTGAATTTACATTCTTTGAAAAACTTAGTGGTAGCCTGGATTTATACGAAGAAAAACGCGAAAACATTCTTATGGATGTTTGGTCTCCTCTTTGGTATGTGCAGAAGTCGGCTACAGGTAATATTGGTGAAACAAAAAACCATGGACTTGAATTCGATTTAGGATGGAGTGAAAATATAGGAGCAAATTTCAGATACTCAGTTAAAGGAAATATTGCCCTTAACGACAACCGGATTGTATTCCGTAACGATGGTGCAAATGCTGAAAACTATCAACGTCAGGCAGGTAAACCTATCGGGTGGCAATCCCGTTATTTGGTTGCAGACTATTATCAAAGCCTTGACGATATTTTCAACGGTGCTGTTCCTAATGACCGGACATTGCAAAGCAACCTGATTCCTGGTGATTTTATGTTTATCGATTATAATGCAGATGGTGTAATTGATGAGGATGGAGACAAGGTTGTTGTTAAAGACCTTCAATACCCGGGGACAACTTATGGCTTACAACTTGGTGCACAGTATAAAGGCTGGGGAATTAATACCTTGTTTTATGGAGTTACTAACGTAAGCAAGTTGTTACCAAATACTATTTTGTATGACAACCTTGGTGGAGAACAGGGGGTATTCAAATCCGGTCCGGATGTTATGAACCGCTGGACTTTGGAGAATGCAGCTAATGCTGAAAAACCTGCTTTTCACTCACTGGGAACTATCTCTGGTTATAGCCAGTCTGCAAGTACTTTTTCCTATCAGGATGCTTCTTACCTGCGGCTAAAAAACGTCGAAATAAGCTATAAGTTTAAGAAAAGCTTTATTCAGAAATTCGGATTTGAGAATTTTGAATTGTATTGTAACGGGAATAATCTGATTACCTGGACCAAACTTGACAAGAGGTTAGACCCGGAAACAAGAAATACGAGTGTTTATCCGATAGTGAGACGTTATAATTTGGGTGTAAGAGCTTCATTTTAAATTTGCTAAATAATAAATTATGAGATATATAACTTTAATATTTGCATTCCTGCTCATACTGGGGCTAAGTTCTTGCGAGGATTTTTTAAACCTGGCACCGGAATTGGAAATTTCAGAAGGGGATGTATTCGAAAACTACCTGTCTACTCAGGGATTTCTAGATAACTGCTACAAAGCATTAGAGAACAATTATTCCAATTGGAACGGACAAGGACTGCAACGTAACCATGTGGATGCAATGAGCGATTTTGCCGCCAGTACCTATGGTGCCGCAATTCGTAATATTATGAACACTGGAGACTGGTATAACCGTGGTGGAGCATCTGAGGTTGGTTATGACAACGGAGGAATTGGTGGTGAAAACGGGGCCATTATAACAAATGCCTTTTATAGTATCCGAGTTGCGAATAAAATAATAGCCAAAGTTCCTGAAATAGTTAGTATTACCGACAGCGAAAAAGACTTGCTACTCGGTCAGGCTTACTTTATGCGTGCCTGGAATTATTTTGAAATTATCAGGAGGTGGGGAGGAATGCCTGTTTTCGATAAAATCTATGAAGTGGACGATGAACTGGATATGGAACGTTTGACATACCAGCAATCTACCGAGTGGCTGATGTCCGACTGCGACGAAGCATTTCAACTTCTACCTGAAGAATGGGATGCTGCTAACACAGGGCGTGTAACAAAAATTGCTGCATTGGCCTTAAAATCGATGGCAGCCATTTATGCAGCCAGCCCGCTAATGGATAACCCGGTTGGGGTAATCGATAATCATGGGTATAATAAACAGTGGAGCGAAACTGCAGCGAAATGTGCATACGATGCCTTGAAATATATCAAAGACAAATATCCGGAAAAAGATATAACCAATGGCGTTCCTTACGAACACATCTTTTATCATGAAGGGTTTGTAGGGGCGGAATCGCTTTGGTATTTCAATTCAACAGGTAAAAATAGGAATCCGGATATCCCAATTCATTTCCAGAATATTCGCTTTTCAAAACGAAACGGTAACTGGGGATGGGCAGTTACAACCCCTTCACAAAATCTGGTTGATATGTTCGAACTAGCCGATGGAACTCCGTTTGATTGGAATAATCCGGAGCATGCAGCCAGTCCATTTACCAACAGAGACCCTCGTTTTTATAATAATATTTTATACCCCGGAAGAGATTACGGTGTAGACAACAAGAATAAAACGATGTACCTGGAAACTTGGGAAGGTGGACGGGATCTTAATTCAAACTATACACGTAGCGTGCCAACCGGATACCTTTGTATTAAGTGGTGGTGGCCCGAAGCAAACGGATATACCAACGGGCATAGTTTATACAACTACAATGCTATATATATTCGTACTACCCAGTTGTATCTTGATTATGCCGAAGCAATGAATGAAGCCTACGGCCCCAATTCAGATCCTGAAAACTATGGTATGACAGCGGTAGAAGCTATTAACGCAGTTCGTAACCGGGTTGGAATGCCCGGGGTTCAATCTCAATTTACCGGTTCAGCAGATTTATTCCGCGATCGTATTCGCAACGAAAGGGGAATTGAGCTCATGTTTGAAAATCATAGGTGGTTTGATATTCGTCGCTGGATGATAGCAAAAGACTTGTTTAGCGACACCTATCCTATAAAGGGAATTAAAGCAATTGATACTACACCGGGACAAAAAGACGTGTCACAAAAAGAATTTACCTACAGTGTAAAGGATGTTGATTCCGAAATACGTGTGTTTGATACAAAGCACTATTGGTATCCGATATCCAGAGACCACGAGTTCCAGTTGTCTAATTTTAAACAAAACCCTGGTTGGTAGAAATCATTCAAAATAGCAGACAAATGAAAAAAAATAGCAAAATAACATACCAACTTTCAATGATAATGATATTTGCAATATTGTTTACCAATCCGGTTTTTGCCCAAAAGGGGAAAGGTAAGCGTGCAAAGAAAGCAATCATTGAAGTGGCATCTGTTTTGACCAATGAGGCAGGAATGCCCATAAAAGACGCTTTGGTTGTTGCCAACGAAGGTGCCAACCAAATATATACCGATGAGAAAGGAGCCTTTTCGCTTAAAGTAAGCGAAGGTTCTGTACTTCTGATTGAGGCCTTTGGCTATGAAACGAAGATGATTAATGTAAATACAGGAGAAGTTGTTCCTTCGCAAATTTCTTTAGCAGTTGCCCCCGTTTATATGGGGCAAAAAGATCGGGTAACCTTACCAATGGAGGTTCAGGAATATCGCCGTAACATTGTTGGGGCGGTAACAACGATTCAGGGTGCGCAACTGGAATCTCAATTGGAGCCTGAATTAAGCAACACGCTTCAGGGACAAGGAATGGGACTGATTGCCCGAACGAATACCGGAGGAATGGCAAACAATCCTGCCAGTTTATTTCTTCGCGGACTGCACAGAGACGGACAAAATGAAGCAATTACGGTTGTGGATGGTATTGAACGCCCTATAGATGATTTAATGGCAGAAGAAATTGAAACAATTGAACTGTTGAAAGATGCAACCGCTAAAATCCTCTATGGGCCACGAGCCGCAAACGGAGTAATATACGTGACTACTAAAAAGGGAACAAGCCATAAAAAAGAGATCAATGTGAGTTTGGATTATGGTATTGGGACTCCGAGCCGGATGCCTGAATTTCTGGATTCGTATAATTATGCTGTTCTTTATAATGAAGCAAGGAAAAATGACGGTCTGGTGCCTTATTATACCGATGCTGATATTCAAGGCTATCAAAACAGTAAGGGACCAAATGATTTACTCTACCCAAACGTAGATGCCTACAATTATTACCTCAGGGACAATGTAAACTATACAAAAGCAACTACGGAATTTATGGGAGGTAACGACGCTTCACAATATGCGGTTGTGTTAGGTTATCTCGGATACTCAGGCTTGCAGGATGTAGGGGCTCAACCGGCTAAAAACCGGTTCAATATCAGGGGGAATCTCAATGTAAAAATTACCGATGCCGTAAGTGCCTTTATGGGGGTTGCCGGACGCATCGATTATTGGAAAACCGGAGGGATAAACCATGCAGAAACTTTTTCCCGTTTAAGTACCCACCGACCAAATGAATATCCTGTTTTTATTGAACATGAAGATGCACCGGTGTCGAAGAAGTTTCCAACCCTGGGCGGAAGTTTCGACAGGGCAGGTAACATTTATGGAGCTCTGGCTTTTGGTGATACGCATGAAAATTATTTAAATGGGCAGGTGAATTTCGGTATGAAATTTAATCTTGATGAATTAACAAAAGGACTGACCGCCAAAACTTTTATCACTTTCGATAATTATTTTACGGGAACCAGGGTTTTAAATCAGGAGGCACCAACCTATGCCCAACGTTGGATTACCGGCCCTTCGGGACAGGATTCGCTAATTTTTGTAAAAACGCAGACAGAGAACAGGAATACCGATTATACACTTTCTACAAGCAGTAATATCCGTAACTCAGGTATCAACGGACAATTCAATTACAACCGGGCATTTGGAGGGCATTCACTGAATGCAGACCTGGGATTAATGTACTTTAATAAACAAGTTCCCGGTTACGATCAGGACATTACTAACTCAAATAGTTTTCTGCGGGCCAATTACAGTTATAGCAACAAGTACATTGCCGAACTTGATTTGGCACTAATGGGCAGTAATCGCTTTGTAGAAGGTAACCGGACCCAAATGGCCTATGCCATTGGCGCAGCATGGATCATGTCTGAAGAAACATTCATGGAGCAATCAGATGTTGTGGACTTTTTAAAACTTAAAGCAAGTTGGGGAGTGCTGGGATACGATGCAGCCACAAGTCATTTCCTATACGAAAACAGATGGTATAATAATGGAAACGTTAGTTTCGCAGAGCGTAATACCAACGGCCTTACCCGCACAACCTTAGACCTGATAGGGAATCCTGATCTGGGTTGGGAGAAATCAAGGGAACTTAACATTGGTGTTGAAGCCATTTTGTTACAAAACAAGTTAAGTTTTACGATGAACTACTTTAATGAACTTAGATATGATATCATTCAAAAAGTAAGTGCGGAGCACAGCGCCATTTTCGGAGGTCTGTTCCCCTACTACAATTGGGGGAAAGTAAAAAACAGCGGAATAGAAGCGGAAATTCAATGGACTGAACGGAAAGGCGATTTTGAATATTCGTTGGGTGCTAACATGATTTATGTGAAAAATGAGCTGGTAAAAGGGAATGAAGTTGAATATCCCGACCAGTATAGGAGCACAATTGGTCTTCCAACTGATGCTATTATGGGATACCAGTCGCTTGGTATTTACGGGAAAGATGTTGCGCTGGCCGGTGCTCCACAGCAAACATTTGGAAAATATGGTATTGGATCATTAGCCTATGCTGATTTGAACGGCGATATGGTGATTGATGACCGTGACCGGAGCCAAATTGGCAATAATTTCCCCAGAACAAGTTTAGGAGTTGATGTTGATTTGAAATACAAAGGATGGGGACTTTATGTTCTGGGGACCTCAGAATTAGGTGTTGATGCCTGGATGGACAATGCCTACTTCCGCAACGCTGGGAATGGGAAATACTCGGTTTTGGCTTTAGACAGGTATCATCCGGTAAACAATCCCGAAGGTGTTTCTCCTGCTTTAACTACAACACAGGCTGATAATGATTTTGCAGGTTCCGACTTTTGGTTGGTAAACAGCAGTTTTTTCCGTTTGAAAAACATTGAGCTGAGTTATACATTCACTTTTAAGGAACCAACGGCTGTGGCCAAAAACATAAAGGTTTATACCAGGGGAAACAATTTGTTAGTACTATCGAAAATGAAAGATTTAGATCCGGAAGCAATGAATTCCGGCGTTAACAATTATCCTGTAATGACAACTGTTGCGGCAGGTGTATCAGTATCTTTTTAATCACGAAAAATGGAAATTATGAAAAACATTAAATATTTAGCCATTTTGTCATTGTTTCTCGGATTGTTTAGTTGTGATGATATTCTTGACACCAAACTGGACGACCGCTATGGTGACGAATGGACATGGGGCCTTCCATACAAGGCCGAGGGTGTGCTGCTGAATGCGTATGCCAATATTCCCGGGCAGTTTGATAATTACGGCAACAATTTTTTAGATGTAATTACAGACAATGCCGTTACCAACGATTTTGGTTCAAGTATGTATCAAATGGCTTTAGGTGGCATTAGCGCAACCAACCAACCGGTAGGTAACTGGAGTACTGCCTACGACCAGTTCAGGAATATTAACTTATTCCTGGAGAATGGATTGGAAGACACTATTAGTTACAAGCTTTCCGATCCCGCCATTGATAAAGCCATTAAAGAGCGGCTATATGGCGAAGCACATTTTTTACGTGCATGGTGGGGAATGGAACTGTTGAAAGTTTATGGTGGTGTTGCTTCCGACGGCGAAGCGCTGGGCTACGTAATTAGCACCAGCACAATAACTGATGAAGACAAAGAAAGCGTTGCCAACCTGCGTCGAAATACTTACGAAGAATGTATCGCGCAAATTCTGATGGATTGTGATACGGCCATTGCCTATTTACCCATGGCGTACGATGCTTCGATGGATGGTTTCGACAGCGACGAAATTGGTCGTGCAACTCAAAAAACGGCTTATGCATTAAAATCGCGTGCGGCATTGTTTGCTGCCAGCCCGGCTTATCAACCCGAAAGCAGTTATTCCGGTTCTTCTGACGATTTGATTCAAAAGTGGGAGCGTGCAGCAGTACTTGCTTTTCAGGCAGTAACTGATGGCCAGTTGGGGAATTATTCAGCTTTAAAAGAAAATATGATGTACGGAGGTAATTTAAATGTCACTCCCGATGATTACCTGCTTCGTAAATTCCACAACAACAACAGTATGGAGAATCGTAATTTGCCCCCATTTTTTTTGGGTAATGGTTACACCAATCCATCTCAGAATTTAGTGGATGCTTTTCCGGCTTCCAACGGATTCCCGATTACAGATCCTCGTTCCGATTACGATCCGCAGAATCCTTATGTGGACAGGGACCCCAGGTTAGCCCTTACCGTAATTTACAACGGCGCTTCAGTTGAGCAGGGTGGCCGTGGTGCCGAAATTTATTTCGACCAGGACAGTGGAAAACCAGGACTGGATGCGCCTGGCTACGACTACAAAAATACGCGTACTGGATATTACCTGAGAAAGTGGATTTCAAACCAGCCCGGAATGTTGATTGTAGGCGAGAAGAAAAACGACTTTCACATGCATGCCGTGCTAAGGCGCGCAGAAGTGTATTATAACTGGGCCGAAGCAGCAAACGAAGCCGTAGGACCAACAGCAGTTGTTCCGGGTACCGACCGTAGCGCACTTGATATAATGAGAGACATCAGGAAAAAATCAATTGGTGTGAATAATGATATCTATCTTGATGAAATTGCTGCTCAGGGAAAAGATGCGTTCAGGGAGTTGATCTTAAATGAAAGAAGGATTGAGTTTGCTTTTGAGAATCAGCGTTATTTCGATTTGAGAAGGACTTTGCAGCCACTTAATGAAGGGGTTAAGGGAGTTACAGTGAATAAAACAGGCGACATGTTTACCTATGTTGGTACTAATCCTAACGCCGAATCTCTTATTGTTGAAGACAGGCCATTCTCAGATATGAAATATTATTATACGCCTATTCCTTATAGTGAGCTTCTGAAAAGTCCAAATATGAAGAATAACAAAGGGTGGTAATCATAAAATCAAAAATTATGAAGATTAAAAATTATATTATTTATTGTTTACTGGTCCTGCCACTATTGTGGGGGTGTAGTGAATACGAAGATTACGTGGAAGATTACGATTATTCTGCAGTATACTTTGGTACTCAGAAACCGCTACGGACAGTAGTGGCCAGAGACGTAATGCAATTTAAATTTGGTGTTGCTCTTGGTGGCAAAAGAGAAAATACCGTTTCCGAAACTGCGAAATATGTAATCGATCCGAACTTGCTTCAAACAGTTGAAGGAGCTGACCAGTTTACGCTTCTCCCAACTGATTACTATACACTTAGTGATGATGGTGAATTTGTAGTATCGGCCGGAGAATTTATCGGTGATGTTACACTCACGTTGGATAAAGCGCTTTTTACTGCCGATCCGGATGCAGTTGCCAATACTTACGCTTTGCCGGTTCGAGTTACCGAAGCGACTACTGATACTGTTTTGGCCGGTATGGATTATTCCATTATTGTGGTGAAGTACATCAGCCCATATCATGGCACATATTACTCAAAAGGAGTAGAATATGAGCTGGATGGAACAGGAACACAGGTAAATTCGGTCGTTTTTAGCAATAAGGATCTAAGTAAAAATATGACGAAGGATTTCTCTACGCTTGCTTTAAATACGATAAGTACAGACAAAATTTCTGCGGCCACAAACGGACAAATAGATTTAACCGTAGGCACTGATAACTCGGTCGAGATTACAACAACAGCTGTTGATGTTTCCGAGAATAATTCGGTATATGACTCGGAGTCTAAAACGTTTTTTCTTGACTATAAATTCGAAAAATCCGGTACACTCTACCATACCTTAGATACTTTGATTCTTCGACAGGATCCGGAGGCGGATCTTCGCTTTGAAGAGTGGTAATAGAAATATCCAATTCTAACGGCAGGAGAGGTTCTTCCTCTTCTGCCATTATTTTAAAGAAACAATCTGAATGATGAATTTTGGTAAAATAATTCCGGTGTTTATGGCAGCAATTCTCCTTGCTGCCTGTCAACCTACCGGAAAAACTGCTGATAGCAAAACGGTTAACAAAGAAACCCCGAATATTATTTATATCCTGGCTGATGATCTGGGATATGGCGATCTTGGTTGTTATCAGCAAAAAATTATTAAAACTCCCCATATTGATCAATTAGCCCAAAACGGGATGAAATTTACCCAGCATTATTGTGGTTCGTCAGTTTGTGCTCCATCCCGCTCGTCTTTGTTAACCGGGCAGGATACAGGACATACACCAATCCGTGGAAACAAGGAAGTCCAACCGGAAGGACAGGCCCCACTACCGGCTGAATCAGTTACAATTGCCGAACTATTGAAAAATGCCGGATATATTACTGGGGCATTTGGCAAATGGGGATTGGGTTATCCGGGATCTGAAGGCGATCCAAACCACCAGGGCTTTGATGAATTTTTTGGGTATAACTGTCAGCGCATGGCGCATCGTTATTATCCTGAGTATATCTGGCACAATCAGGAGAAAATATATTTAGAAGGTAATGGATGGAAGAATACCGTGAGCTATGCGCAAGACGTTATTCAAGAAGCAACCCTGGAATTTATTGAGAACAATAAGGATACTGCTTTTTTTGCTTTCATTCCTTACATATTGCCGCACGCTGAATTGATTTCACCCGATGATTCTTTATTACAACAATACAGTGGAGAATTTTCTGAAATTGCTTTTGAGGGATCGAAAGGAGCTGATTACGGCGACAGCCTCGTTATATGGAAATATTGTTCACAAAGACAACCACGTGCTACATTTGCATCGATGGTAAGCCGCCTCGATGTTTATGTCGGGCAAGTTGTTGAAAAATTGAATCAACTTGGCCTTGCTGAAAATACAATTATTATGTTTGCAAGCGATAATGGTCCACACCAGGAAGGCGGTGCTGATCCTGATTTTTTTGACAGTAATGGAGAACTGAGAGGATATAAACGTGATTTATATGAAGGAGGAATCCGTACACCATTTATTGTGTCCTGGCCTGGTAAAATTGAGGCAGGTTCTGTTTCCGATCATATTTCGGCTTTTTGGGATGTGATGCCGACCGTTGCAGAGTTGGCAGGTGTTACGGTAAATGTGTCAACTAATGGAATTTCTTTTTTACCAGAATTATTGGCCGATACTGCAAACCAGCCCAAACATGAATACCTGTACTGGGAATTTCATGAACGTGGCGGACGGAAAGCAGTAAGGATGGGCGACTGGAAAGGGGTACAATATAATTTGGCAGGAAAGAAATCGCCCGAAATTCAGTTATTTAATTTGGCAAAGGATATCGGTGAACAAGAAAACCTCGCAAGTCAATATCCCGATATCGTTGAAAAGATAAGCGACATCATGAATGGGGCAAGAATATCTTCTGATGATTTCAACTTTAGCATGAACACTTTAAATGGCAACTAACCGGAGTCGGTGTTTATGGTATGTACCTTTCTGCATGAAGGGACCATTTGAAGTCATAGTATAAAGTTAATGTATATTAATTTGATGAAAATATCAATATGTTTTAGATTGTTGGCGGGCACCATATTTCTGTTATTGCAGGCGTGTTCGGTTTCTAATAAAAACAGCATAACCAAAACCCCAAATGTTATTTTTATAATGGTAGATGATTTGGGATGGACCGATACCGGTTTTATGGGAAGTGATTTTTACGAAACGCCCAACCTGGATGAAATGGCATCGGAAAGTTTGGTTTTTACCAACGCTTATGCCGGGGCTGCCAATTGCGCGCCAAGCCGTGCCTGTTTGATGTCTGGTATGAACTCGCCCAGGACAGGTGTTTTTACGGTTTCGCCATCCGACCGCGGAAATGCAAAAACCAGAAAACTGGTACCAATTGAAAATACTGAATTTCTTGCCGACAGTGTTGTTACAATGGCAGAAATGTTCAAAAGTGCCGGGTATATAACTGGTAATTTTGGGAAATGGCATATTGGCGAGGATCCTACAACGCAGGGGTTTGATATGAATGTTGGTGGCGGACGATACGGACACCCAAAAAATTATTATGCTCCTTACAAAGTGCCTGACATTTCTGCCCCCGAAGGTGAATACCTTACCGATCGGTTGACCAACGAAGCAATCCGGTTTATAGAGAACAACTCGGGAAATAAGTTTTTCCTTTATCTCCCTTTTTATACGGTACATACACCTATTCAGCCCAAACAGGCAATCAAAAATAAATACATTAAAAAGAAAATTTCCGGGAACCATGATAATCCCGCTTATGCGGCAATGATTGAAGTTATGGATTATAATATCGGGCGAATACTTAAAAAGCTTCAACAACTTAAGCTGGAGGATAACACGCTTATTGTTTTCACTTCCGATAATGGTGGGTTATTCTCCGTTTCAAAACAATATCCGATGCGAGCAGGAAAGGGATCTTATTACGAAGGAGGTATTCGTGTTCCATTGATGATTAAATGGCCGGGAACTGTTCGCTCCGGTAAAACCGACATGCCTGTAACAAATCTCGATTTTTATCCGACATTTGAAGAATTGCTTGGTACCGGGTTTAAGACAAATCAACCTGTAGATGGTAATAGTCTGATACCAATGCTAAAGGGGGGAGTACTTCTCCCCGAACGGCCCATTTTTTTCCACTTCCCAATTTATCTGCAAGGCAACAAACAAATTGCAGACGAAACACGCGATCCGCTGTTTCGAACTCGGCCGGGCTCAGTTGTTCGCAAGGGAAACTGGAAATTGCATTATTATTACGAGGACCAGGCGTTCGAGTTATATAACCTGGCCGTTGACATCGGGGAAACAAAAAATCTTGTTGATGAATACCCGGAGGTGAAAAAAGAACTTGAACGGCTATTAAACGACTGGTTAAAAGAAACAAAAGCTCCGTTGCCAACTAAGGCAAATCCGTTTTATGACGCTTCATTTGAGAAAGAAGCTATTCAAAAAAATAGTTTATAACTAGATTTGGTTAATCGTTTTTGTTAAAAAGACAAATTTATACTGTATTAAGATTCAAATCCTGAAAAGAATATTTTTATGAGAAAAACAATTTTGACAGCTATAATCGTGTCCATTTGTTTATTTAGCTGCTCAACGGACCAAAAATCAGAATCTGTAAAACCTAATATCATCCTGGTGTTTACTGATGATTTTGGCTATGGCGACATGGGAGCCATGTTTCAAAATAAACGAGGTGAAGAAAACAAGCGGAATAATCCCTGGGCTTTTACGCCGAAGTTGGATATATTGGCACAAGAAGGGGCTTTGCTCCCTCAACAATATTGTGCAGCACCAGTTTGTGCGCCGTCACGGGGGTCGCTGCTAACCGGACTAAGCCAGGGGCATGCAAACGTTCGGGATAACCAGTTTGATAAGGCGTTGGCAGACAACCATACCTTGGGAACAGTATTACAGGCCGCCGGATACAATACTGCTGCTTTTGGCAAGTGGGGCATCCAGGGAAAAGGAAAAGGCCCGGACTGGCCAGCCCACCCAAATAAAAGGGGTTTTGATTACTATTATGGTTATATTAGGCATGGTGACGGACATGAACATTATCCGAAAGAAGGTGTGTATAGAGGTCGGAAAGAGGTTTATGAAGATTATAACGAAGTATCCGCCGGTTTAGATAAATGCTACACCGCAGATTTGTGGACTGCTGCCGCTAAGCAGTGGATTATTGATCAGAAACAGGACAAAGAGGCAGACAAGCCATTCTTCGTATATCTTGCTTTCGATACTCCTCATGCCGTTCTGGAATTGCCGACACAGGCTTATCCAGAAGGAGGAGGTTTGAAAGGAGGCTTACAATGGCTAGGTGAAGCCGGACACATGATTAACACTGCTTCCGGAGAAGTTGATAGCTACATTCACCCGGATTATATGAATGCGACCTGGGACGATGATAATAATCAGGATACGCCCGAAGTACCGTGGCCGGATGTATATAAAAGGTACGCCACAAGTACACGCCGCATCGATGATGCAGTGGGTGATTTGGTACAATTGTTAAAAGATTTGGATATAGACGAAAATACCGTCATTATTTTTGCCTCGGACAATGGCCCGTCGAAAGAGTCATATCTTGAAGAAGGTTATAGTCCTGAATTTTTCCAAAGTTACGGGCCGTTCGATGGGATTAAGCGTGACTGTATGGAAGGGGGAATACGTGTACCGGTAGTGGCTTGGTGGCCCCGTAAAATACCCGCAGGACAAATAATAAATACACCTAGTATTTCGTACGATTGGCTTCCAACGTTTGCCGAAATTGCGGGAGTTCCGGCACCGGTAAATACTAACGGTGTTTCATTAGTTCCATCGCTTACCGGGGGTGGCGAACAAAAAGAGGGTTTAGTTTATGTGGAATATTTTCAAAAAGGAAATACACCAAAATATGCTGATTTTACGGAGGAACACCAGGGGCGAAGGCGCAACCAAATGCAAATGATCCGATTTGGCGACCTTGTAGGGCTTCGTTACGACATACAATCACACAACGATGATTTTCAGATTTTTAATGTGAACAATGATCCTCAGCAGACAACAAACCTGGCTCTGAACATGGGGATGGATTTAGTTCAGCAAGAAATGAAGGACAAAGTGCTTCAGTCGAGAAGGCCGGATGCAACCGCCCCGCGACCCTATGACAACGAATTGATTCCTGCGGTAAAAAGCAATAATCAGTTACCCGGAATAAAATGGGCTTTTTATCCCGGACAGTTTCCTTGGGTACCCGATGTGTCGGGTTTATCTGAAGAGAAAAGAGGCATTGTAGAAAAGCTTGTTTTTGAAGGAATTCCCGATGAGCAGAATGGCGTTGTTTGTTTTTCCGGGTATATCAAAGCTCCCGCTGATGGTGAATACCAGCTAAAAATGGATGCCAAGTCGAATGCTTTTTTAAAGTTGCATGGTTGTAATGTTATTGACGAAGATTATGGATATAGTGCTGGTGAAATCCGTTCTGAAACGATAAGGCTACAGGCAGGAATGCATCCTTTCCAACTCTATTATCTTTGCAAAAAAGGTAGTCAGCCTAAAATCAACTTAAGATGGAGTGGCCCGGAAATTTCAGATCAACAAATCCCGTCCACCGTATTTTTTATGGACTAACACGAAGAGCAGAGGATGAATTTTAGAAAGTTACTCGTCATACCGCTGCTAGGATGCTTGTCGTTGGCGGCACAACAAAAACCGAATATTCTTTGGATAACCATTGAAGACTCGTCGCCTCAGTTTTTTGGCTGTTACGGAAATCAGGATGCCCATACACCGGCAATTGATAAGCTCGCCAGTGAAGGAGTTCGGTTTACCAATGCCTTTTCAACCGGAACGGTATGCTCTCCAAGCCGGAGTACAATAATTACCGGAGTGCGAACTTTTAAAGCCGGCACCGGAAATCACCGAAGCAATTATCCTGTTCCCGAATCAATAAAAGGTTTTCCGTATTACATGCAACAACAGGACTACTATGTGTCCAACAATTCGAAAACCGACTATAATGTTGCAAATGCAAAGGATTTTATTCGCGAAGCCTGGAACGAAAGCTCGGGAAAAGCAGGGTGGTGGAACCGAAAACCGGGGCAGCCATTTTTTGCCATTTTTAATTTTAACGAATCACACCAGTCAAGAACCATGACCATGCCCTATGTATGGTATACCGAAAATGTATGGAATCAGCTGGATGAGGATGAACGCATTGCCGAAGATGGTTTTGAGATGCCGCCCATTTACCGTGAAAGTTCTGAAATGCGTAAACATTTTGCACGTGTTTACAATTCAATTTCGCTTACCGACAAGCGAATCGGAGAATTGCTTGATCGGCTTGAAGCGGATAATTTACGCGACAGCACTATTATTTTCTTTTATGCCGATCATGGTGAAGGTGAACCACGTGGAAAAACCAACGGTATAAACTATGGTTACCGCGTGCCTTTTGTGGTGTGGTTTCCTGAAATGTATAAACATCTGTCGCCGTGGGGAACAGCTGGCGTTGTAACTGATGAGCTGATAAGTTTTGAAGACCTGGCCCCGACGCTGATAAGCATGGCCGGCGGAGAAATTCCGGAACATTTGGAAGGCCGTATCCTGATGGGAAAAGATCGGTATGAAACCACCGATCATTTGCTGTTATCAGCCGATCGGTCCGACAATGGAATTGATATGGTACGCACTATCACGGATGGCCGGTACATTTATTCACGCAATTACCTGCCCTTTATCCCGCAGGGGCGTTACATCCGATACATGTATATTGGAGAGATTGTTCAGCAAATGCGAAGCGATTACCGCGAAGGATTGCTCGATTCGCTTCAGCAAAGTTATTTTGAACCCCGACCGGATGAATATTTATTCGATATTGAAAATGATCTTTGGGAGACAAAAAACCTGGTTTCAGATCCGGAATACAAAACCGTACTCGAAAGGATGCGAAAGGAACTGGACGAAAACTTACTGAATGCCCGGGATGTGATGTTTTTACCTGAATACGAAATTGGGCTAATTTCAAAAAACACTACACCATATGAGTACCGGTTGAACAAGAAAGAATATCCCTTTGAGGAGATTTATTCCGCTGCTTCATTGTCGGGGAAAAGAGGGCAAAGTTTTGCCGAAAAACAGGTTAAACTTCTGAACAGTGAAAACCGGATTGTACGGTATTGGGCAATTATGGGATTACGCAGCCAGCCAGCCAAAACACTGGAATCTTATCGCCAAAACATTGAAAAAGCAATGAATGATGACTATGCTTTGGTTCGGATCGGGGCAGCTGCAATTGCTTACCAACAGTGGAATAACGGGCAGGCAAAAGATATTCTTGCTGAAAGTTGCCGGTCAGAGAATATGGATATCGCTCTGTTAACCATCAATTTCCTGATGTACATTGAAAATAAGGAGCCATTTATTCAAACCATTACGGCGGTTCATGATTTGCCCAACAGAAGTTATAATGTAAAAGCAGCGTGTATGGATTTTTTGGGAAGTTTGAATTTGGTGCCTAATAATTATGAATACGGAGAATAAACGGAAGATGAGAAAGATGGAAATATTCAGTAAGTCTGTTTAGGATAAATCTAAGTTGTACTGAATAAAAATTTCATTTATGAGTATTAAAATTGAAAAAATGACCAATTATAAAGTCCTATTAATACTGATTTTGTTATTGATGTTTTATCAGAAAGGAGAATGTCAGGTACGTCGCACGAATCCAGTAGCTATGCCTGCTCCAATTTTTATCGATCCAAACTATCAGGGATCCTGCGATCCGGAGATCATTTGGAATGAATACGAGCAGCAGTGGTTCATTTATTATACAGCGCGTCGTCCGATGCTGGAAAATACCTGGCTGCAAACACCAATTGGAGTGGCTGTTTCAAAAGATATGCTAAACTGGGAATTTAAGGGTTATTGCAAGTTCGATGGTGTTGGTGGCGAAAAGGATGCATCGTCAACATTTTGGGCGCCTGCAATTATTTCGGCCAACGATACTTTGCACATGTTTGTTACGTGGAAACCCGACACCATCCCAACTCAGGGAGCGTGGGGAGGAAGGGGATGGATTGTACATTATAAAACACCTCTTAATAACCCCGTTGATGGATGGCAAAAAGTTACAGCACTGCACGATTCAACATTAAACACAATCGATGCGACGGTTTATAGAAATAATGGTCTGTTTCACGTCTGGTTTAAAGGAAAAGAAAAAGGAGCAAAGAAAAATGAACTCTACCATTTAACCACTACGGATTTTACTAACTGGCAAGAAGCCGGTTTCTCAAAAAGCGATGTATTTAATGCCGAAGCAACCGGTTCAAATTTCGAAGAGGCACCTTATATTTTTCAGTGGAAAGGTAAGTATTGGTTGATTACCGATCCGCATGACGGCTTTTTTGTTTACAGTTCCGTTGACGCCGAAAACTGGAAATTTCAGGGTACAATATTAAAAGAAGGTGGCTCACGAAATCTGGATAATTCGATGGCACGGCATTGCAGCGTTGCGGTAAAAGACGACCGTGCATTCATTTTTTATCATGTGGAACCCTGGCGCCGGTATGATCTGGAGCAGAAAAATGGAGAGGAACGAGTTCGGATATTTGATCAACCACTCAAAAACAGAGAAAGTGTACTTCAGATGGCAGAATTGGAAGTATTGGATGGAAAGCTATTCTGCAATAGGAACAAGGTCGTAGAACTGAGATAGAGAAAGTTATTTTTGATTTAGTAACACGAATGACCTAAAAATGCATTAATTTTTCAGGAATGAATAATCCTCTTTTTTTACATCGAACTGACGCTAATTTAGATTCGAACCGACGATTTCGGTCTTTTAATTGACAAATTACATCCTTATGCCGATACTCCGGTAAAATTAGAAGGTAAAATGTTAGATACTTCCGGCAAAACCGCTAAGGTAAATTTAGTGCCGCTAGGCATTACAATTCTTCGGCGAACATCTTTTGAAACTTCTCCTAAATAGATGTTACAAATGTCAAAGATTTATCAATTATACATATTTATTTTCTTTGCCATTCTTCCGTTTGCATATGGGGGCAAAATATATGGGAGCAGCAAAGAAAAACCTAATATCATCTGGATTTTTTCCGATGACCATTCGTATCAAACCATTGGTGCTTATGGTGGGAGGTTTGCATATTTAAATCCGACACCAAATATCGACAGACTTGCTCATGAAGGTATGCGATTTGATAGGTGCTATGTTGAAAATTCTATTTGTGCCCCGAGCAGGGCAACACTCTTGACCGGAAAATTCAGTCATGTTCATGGCAAATATCTTAATCAATCAAGTATTAAGTTTGACCATAATCAGCAGCAGTTTCAAAAACTATTGCAACAGCATGGGTATCAAACGGCGATGATCGGTAAGATTCATTTAGATGGTAAGATGCAAGGCTTCGATTACTGGGATGTGTTACCGGGTCAGGGTAAATATTACGATCCCGAGTTTATTAACGAATCCGGCAAGTACGATACTCGGGGATACGTTACTGATATTATTGTGGATAAGGCTTTAGACTGGATAAAAAACAAACGGGACAAAAGCAAACCCTTTATGCTCATGATACATCAAAAAGCTCCACATCGCACATGGATACCGGCTAAAAGGCATATGAGCAAGTATGCAGATGTTGTTTTGCCGGAATCGGATAATTTGTTTGATGATTATGCTTCACGCACTACTGCGGCATACGAACAAAAAATGTCGATTGATAAGGATATGACCCTGGAAAGGGATCTGAAGCTTGAAGAAGGCAACGGTGTGCCTGACGGAATGTATGATAATCGACAGGAGTGGTTCGAAAACAATAAACCGGAAGGAGAAGAACTGGTGCGCTGGAAATATCAGTCCTATATGAAAGACTTTCTACGTTGTGTTTGGGGAGTGGACGAAAATGTAGGCCGTGTCTTAGATTTTTTGGAAGAAAGCGGACTTGGTGATAATACAGTAGTTTTCTATTCTTCCGATCAGGGCTTTTATAATGGTGAACACGGTTGGTTCGATAAACGATTTATGTACGAAGAATCCTTCCGTACACCCTTATTGGCACGCTGGCCGGATCACATTAAACCTGGAAGCGTGAACATGGATTTGGTTCAAAATATCGATTTTGCAGAGACTTTCCTTGATTTGGCTGGTGTTGATATTCCTGGGGATATGCAGGGATGTAGTCTGGTTCCTTTATTACAAGGAGAAACGCCTGAGGATTGGCGCGAATCGCTTTACTATCATTATTACGAGTATCCTGGAGCGCATAGTGTTCGCAAGCACGAAGGTGTTTCAGGCAAGCGCTTCAAATTGATTCGTTTTTATGGGAATGATACACCTGATGACGAGGAGTGGGAACTATATGACCTCAAGAAGGACTCTGCAGAGATGAATAATCTATATGACAATCCTGAATATACTCAAACTGTGCAGCATATGAAAGAAGAGTTGAATAGATTAAAGGAGAAGTATAAGGTAAAGGAGTAGGTTACTTATTGTTAAACGTAATGCAAGGCTAGCTGCTGATGTTTGCAGATTTTTAATTTAATTACTCGAAACAAAAAGTAGGAACTAATAATCGGATGCCTTGGTTCGTTTGATCAATACAGGAATTATGTGCATAGATCATGGAATCTAAAGTTGACTTAAATGTTAATTAGGAATTGTTAGATGTGTTGACTTTATTATTGATCTAGGACAGCACAAAATCTTCCTAAAGCAAATCTCTATCAACTTGAAATAGGATGGAACGATTCTCATTTTGAATTGTGGATGTTTCGATAATAATAACTACTAGGGAATTAGGCATTAAGTAACTGAGGAGTGATTTGAGAGTTTGGAAACACCAAATAACAAATAAGTAGTGTTAATTCAATTCGTTACGAGAATTTAGTAATATAGAAAGGAAATAAATAATTCTATATACATAAATTGAGGATGGTAAATCAAAAGACAGTTGTATTTTAGATATTTATATAAATATACAATATCCGAAATCATAAAATCACCTATACATGAACAAAATAAAGATAGTAACGATGTTAATTATTCTCGGTCTGCTAATATTATCATGCGGAACGAATACCAGGAGCGATAAGGGGAATGAAAAAAAAATAGCGGATATCGGTTCAATCGAAGCAGAGGCAATACAGTTTGACACAACTTCAATTTTTCAGGCTGCACTTGAAGGAAATACACAAATTGTACAAGATGCGCTAAACAATGGATTTGATCCTAATTCTGTTGATGAAAATAAAAGAACGGCTTTAATGCTGGCTGCTTACAATGGAAATACTGAGATTGTGAAGCTTCTAATTAATAAAGGAGTAGATGTAAATTTTACCGACGAAATCGAGAGAACGGCCCTAATGTACGCATCAACAGGCCCGTTTGTAAACACTGTTTTAACCTTATTGGAGGCTGGAGCCGAACCAAATTTGATAGAGAAAGAAGAAAATTGGACAGCTGCTATGATGGCGTCATCAGAGGGGCAGCTGGAAGTTCTAAAAACACTTATTGCTTATGGTGCCGATCTTGATATGGTCGATGTTGATGGCGAATCTTCTTTGGATTTTGCCAGTTCAAAAGGACATACTGCTGTCGTTGAATACATAAAATCAAAAAAATAAGAAGTCAATTTTTGCGAAGCAATTAAACGAATATTATGAGAGCCTTAAACCTGAAAGGAATAGTATTTCTTCTATTCGGACTATTTCTGATTGATGCACGAGGACAAGAACTACCGGTTTTAAAAATATCGGACAATCAAAGATTTATTGTAACTCAGGATAATCAGCCTTTTTTTTGGTTAGAGGTACAGCATGGGAATTGATTCATCGTTGTAATAAAGAAGAAATTGATCAATATCTGATAGATAGGGCTAAAAAGGGATTTACAGTTGTACAAACAGTAATTCTTGCCGAATTGGACGGTCTTAATACCCCAAATGCCTATGGTGAGCACCCATTATTTGATTACGATCCAGAAAAATTGAACCCTGCATACTTTGAGTTGGTTGACTATGTCGTAAAAAAATCAGAAGAGCTTGGCCTTTATGTGGGATTACTGCCAACCTGGGGAGATAAATTTAATAAAGGTTGGGGTGTTGGACCGGTTATTTTTGATGAACGAAATGCAGAAGTTTATGGACAAACATTGGCAGGGAGATACAAGTCAAATAATAACATTATCTGGATATTGGGAGGAGACCGCGTGCCTGAAAATGAGCAGCATTTCAATATTATACGCTCAATGGCAAAAGGTATTCGAAAAACAGACTCAACACATTTGATTACTTATCATCCTTCAGGAGGTAAAAATGCGATTGATTATTTTAATGAAGACTGGCTTGACTTCGATATGTTTCAGAGTGGCCATAGCAGACTTGTTAAAGAGTATCAATATGTATTAAAGGCGAGGGAGAAATCACCAGACAAGCCTACCGTTAATGGTGAAGCGAGATATGAAAATATAGAAGATCGGTTTTGGGAGAAAGAAAAATTTGGATGGTTGGATGATGCCGATGTAAGAGTTTCAGCTTATTGGAGCATAATATCCGGGGCCGCCGGTTATACTTACGGTTGTAACGATATATGGCAAATGTATGATATCTACAGACAGCCTAATTTACAAGCGCGTACCGACTGGAAAGTTGCTCTTAACCTACCTGGATCTTCGCAAATGGGATTTATGAGAAAGATGTTTGAGCTATTTCCCTGGCAAAATATGAATTATGACTCGTCATTGATTCTTAATGAAAACGCAGAAAATGAATCATATATAATTGCGTCAATTAGTAAGGAAAGAGACTTTATTTTAGCGTACACACCAACAGGGAAACAGATTGATCTTGATCTGTCAAGGATGAAATCAAACACTGTTTATACTTATTGGTTTAATCCCCGTAGCGGAAAATTTAAGTACATTGATCAATACGGAAGAGATTCTCAACCTGTATTTAAACCATGGGCAGAAGGTTGGGGGTGTGATTTTGTTTTAATCGTTACCGGCGAAAAACTTGATATTGCGAAGTTCTATAATGAGTAATATCAATATCAGTAGTCATAGCAATTACAGGCAAAGACGGAGTCTTTTGCGTTTAAATTCAACAGGAATAGCAAAATATATAATACAGAGGTTTCGAAAGCCCGGAGTAACCTGAAAAACTAATATAAAATGAGGTACATCCCGGTATTTTGGTCGGGATGCGTCTACTCGATAATATGTAACTGTTTTTTAATTAGCTATTTCTAGTTTTTCTTTCTTATTATTTGTTATCTCACGATATTGATAAATATCTTCAATCGAGACCACACTCATTTTATGTTTTTCTGCAAATCTGCAAATCTCAGGTAATTTTGACATTGTGCCATCTTCATTTGTTAATTCGCATAAAACTGCTGATTCTCCTAATCCTGCAATTTTTATCAAATCGACACTCCCTTCCGTATGTCCTCGTCTTTCAAAAACTCCATTTCCACGTGCCAATAATGGGAATACGTGTCCAGGGTGTGATAAATCTTCAGGTTTGGCATTTTGAGCAATTGCTGTTTTTATAGTTACTAATCTGTCTTCTGCTGAAACTCCTGTAGTTACTCCATTTTTTGCTTCAATAGATATAGTAAATGCTGTTTGGTTTTTACTCGTATTTTCAACAACCATTTGCCTCAAACCAAGTTGCTTGCATTTGTTCTCAGTTAAACACAAACAAACGATTCCACTACACTCACGAATCATTAAAGCCATATCTTTTACTGTCATCTTTTCAGCGGGGAAAATGATATCGCCCTCATTTTCACGATTCTCATCATCTACAAGCAATATTCCAAAACCTTGTTGTAATTTTTTAACAGCATTCTCAACTCTTGTGTTGCTGTCTTTTCCAAACGAATCCAAACCATTCATCTTTACTCCTTTTTATTGATTAGTAATATTAAATCTTCGGAGCAAATCTGATTAACAACAATTATACAACTGATCGAATCAATTGTAATTGTCATTATTTGTTTTCTTCTCTCATCCAGACTTTAACTGTCGGTTTTGGAATTTCACCAAATCAGTCCTTTTTCAAGGAGTCGCGGACTTTTACCGCCGGTAGGGAATTGCGCCCTGCCCCGAAGAAAATCAGCGCAAAATTATATATTATTTTTACATTTTTATCAATCTATCAACACTTTCGTAAGATCTCATAGGAATTACATGCAACATATTCAAAACTGTTTTGAGTTTGAACGAAGGAAATGAATTATATCAAACATCAAACCACTTTATTTGAACGATTTGCTGATGATGTCAGTATCACGCCATATCATATCAGTCTTCACTTCGCACTTTTTTAGCTATGGAATAGAAACCGTTTTCGGAATCCTTTTCCCGTTCTCAAGGGGGAGGTGATGTTTTTAGCGCATAGCGGTTCTACCAATACCTATGCAAAATATATAAAATAGCTTCGGGATTGGGATATCTCTTACGGAAACCTGATACCAGTTGGAAAGTTTCCTGTACCACATTTGATACAGGAACTGCGACGAGAACTGATATCAGAAGTGCGACGAGAAGTAATACCAGAACTACGACTGGAAGTGATACCGGAACTGCGACGGCATGGAAGAAAACATTAGAAATAGATCAAACAGGAATAAACAGGATCACCATAAAAACTTTAATAATGGAAAGCAAAAGAAATCCACAGGTCACCTCCACATCAACAACGACAAAGATTATTCGGAATCCGAATAAAGAATTTACTCTGTTTAAAGATGGGATGTTACGATTTAATTTCACAGAAAGCAGAAACTGGCTGGAAGATCAGGGGAAATAAGTCTTTGTTTCACACTTTTATATTGATCCGCTTGATTATCCACTGATTCATGACCTCTTGATTTATGCCAAGAGACAAAGAAACAGCAAGAAAACGATACTTGGATCTGTTCTGTTCATCGGAGCGGTTGGATGCGGGAAAATATCCATGATAATGCTCATACGTTATTTCTGAAATCCGTAGCTAGGATACTGGCAGACCATCTCTTTTTGCTATACTTACCTCCATCCCTGCTCTTATCATCTGACTGAGCACATGTGGTATTAAAAGGTAATCCTAGACATTTTTTTTTTGCCACGGTCTTTTCTCCTGCCAGTCTTCGACTCTCCCTAAATCTGTTCACCCTCTCATCGGAAACAGTCGCTGGTCTCGTTCGTTCAGTGAAAAAAACCTTTAGGTACCGCATGTATAGAGCCATCCTTACGTTTCACTCATGTCCGGCACTTTCCCGAAGCCTGCAGGCATTACTACCTGACAGTTCATTGTTTTTTTTTAGGTTGAAAACAAAAAAAAGACGCCCAAAGATCACCAGCCTCCGCTAAAGCCCACGCCCGTTAAACCGCAAGGCTAAATAAATGCCCCGCTTTATGGGCATAAAAATTTGAATTTATAGTTGAAAGAGACGGGACAGCCTTGCCGTTTATCCCCGGATGGCAGTCCTCGGGCTTTCTTCTCTTTTTTTCTTTTTTTCTCTTCTTTTAGGGAATATTTTATTTTACCATATGAAAATGAAAGAATCTATTGGGATTACTAATTCGTTACCACCGAAATCTATGTAATGGCTGGAGGGGGAGGGATTGGCAAGATGTGATTTTGTTTCACAAAATCCCTTGTGCCTGTCCGGCAAGGACTTTTAATCTGGCGATTAAAAGCTTGATTAATTCTTCGAATTAAGGTTTTTGAGGAAATATGAAACGATTTTAAAATACAATTTCCGTTGCGATCTAAGCAACGGAAATTGAAATGTTATTCATCAAATTGCTTTTTTCTTTTCACTAAGTCTTGTTTGAAGCAAATCCATATCTTCTGAGATTTTCTGATCCAGAACTTTTGCATAAATCTGGGTTGTTTTTAACGATGTGTGTCCAAGGATTTTCGAGACAGTTTCAATTGGAACTCCGTTTGCCAATGTTACAGAAGTTGCAAAAGTATGCCTGGCAATATGCATAGTAATGTCCTTATTTATGTTGCAGATATCACCCAATTCTTTAAGGTAACTATTCATTTTTTGGTTAGTTAAAACCGGAAGTAATTTTCCGCTATTTTCATTTTTAGGATAGTTCGAATATTTATTCAGGATTCTTTTTGCTTCAGGTATTAATGGAATCCGGCAACGATTACTGGTCTTGGTCCGGTCAATAATTATCCAGTCCTTTTTGTCGATTCCTTTATGCAGATGACTTTTGTTTAGTTTATAAATATCAGAATAAGAGAGCCCAGTGTAACATGCAAAAACAAAAATATCGCGAACAACTGACATGCGCTCAATCTGTATTTCCTTTTCCTCTAAACGTGTAAGTTCTTCAATCGTCAGAATTTCCCGGTGCGTTGGCTCAAGTCCTACCTTATACTTATTGTATGGATTTTTTGAAATATGCTCCATAGAAATAGCCAGGTTTAGTATTCTCCTTAAATGTTTATGGTAGTTCCATGCCGTATTCTGATGGACTTTAAATTTTTGTTTGAGATAAACATCAAAAGCATCTAAAAATGCAAATTTTATTTTTTCTACAGGGAAGTCATTTTGTTTATACTTAAATCGGATAAAAGTTGCCAGTCTTTTTCTCGACGATTTATAGTGTTTGTAAGTCTCCATTGAGTATCCTTTATTTAATTTGGCAAGGATACTTTCAAGGTAATAATCAAAGATTTCTAATATCCCCTTTGAGTTAGTTACCTGCAATAAATAATCTTTGATCGTTTTTACCGAATAATCTTCTCCGCTTGATCTTAGCTGATTAAAATAGTCTTGAATTTCGGTTTTTAGTTTATCAAGTCTTTCATTGACATTGTAAGCATACGGAGCGCGGTCTTTAACTCTTCCTTTTGCATCACTCCAATGTTTGGGTTGAATAAACAATCCGGTGGAAAGATCTACTCTTTTTGATTTAACCGTGAATCTAACATAGATGGGCAGTTGACCATCATCATTTAACCTCGATTTTCGAGGATAAAAATGGATAATAACTCTCATAATTACCTCCTTTTAAAATTGTTAATAAATGATTCCGGTTGATGCTTAAAACTACTGAATATTGAGTAAAATTAAAACAGTAAACAGCACCAAAAAGAACCAAATAAAATGTTAAAAATCAAATAATTATAGAGTTTCGAGGGACCATGGATTTGTGAAAATTGCTATGGTCCCTCTGTGGTCCCTCCAAATAAGGCTATATATGGCCTTTATTGGTATTTTACTAAAAAAGAAAAGCGCTTAAAATCAATGATTTAAGCGCTTTTGCTGTTTTTTAGTTTCTTAAGTCGTGCCCAGAACAAGACTAAATTAGGTAAATATAAATGAATTGTAGTAAATTAAAATCTGCACTTAAAGTAGACATAATATTGATATAGAGTATTTTAAAGTAGGTGTAATTATTTAGTTAAATTCACTTTTGTTCATAACTTTAGGGTATGAATTTTTGAAGTCATACCCTGTATTTGTATTTTGGTTGCAAATATAGATCGAATGGCAAAGGTATATTTTAAAGTATTAACCAAAACAACTGATCCTACTAAAGACGTATTTATAAGGATTCGGTTTAAGGTTGGTAAAACAGACCAATCTACAACCACTGGTGAAACTGTCAAACTTGAATACTGGAGCCTCGAAAAACAGGAATTTACAAAAGCCTATTTTAAAGGCAAAGATGCACAACAAAACAGATTACAGAAGTTAAAAAGCCATGTTTTTGAAGAATCCCTGAAAACGAATGAATATCCGAAGGGATGGCTTTTATCTGTTGTTGATCAATATCGTTTCCCAAAGAAATACGAAAAACTGAATAGTACAGCCATATATGACTGGGCAGAACGACATATTGCCTCGATAAATGTATCAAAGCGAACGAGGTATAAATATGAAGCAATGCTGAAAAGCCTAAAAGAGTTTGATCCCGAATTGGATTGGAAAGGACTTGATATGGCTTTTATGAAGAAATATAGCAGACAGTTGGAAAGGCAAGGACTGGCTAAAAATACGATCTTCGATAGAATGAAGGTGATTAAAGCCATGGCAAGTGCAGCCGAAATTGAGAAAGTTAATCCTTATTCCGATTACAAAACGTTTAAATTAAAAACAGAAGAAAGTGATAGCATATATCTGACCGAAGAAGAAGTTTCGAGGATTTCGAAGGTAAACCTGGACAGACATCCATGGCTTTATGATACCAGGGATTTGTTTGTGATCGCCTGTTGGGTTGGTGCCAGATTTGGTGACTTTTACAAAATAAGCCGGGATAATATTAAAGGTAATCTTATTTATTTCAAACAGGCCAAAACAAAAGGGCGTGTAATTATTCCACTTCACCCAATAGTTAAAGAAATTTTGGAACGGTACGACTGGAATCTTCCTACACCCAAAGCAAATCAACCATTCAATCGTGATTTAAAACTTATAGCCAAAGCTGCACGGCTTCGCCAGAAGGAGATAAAAGGAATAACCAAGGGAGGAACTTACTCGGAAAAAACACTCGAAAAGTGGGAGATGGTTACCAGCCATACTGCCAGGAGAAGTTTTGCGACGAATTTATATAACCAGGATGTGGAGGTTATTACCATTATGAAAATGACAGGGCATAAAACTTTAAATTCGTTTTTAAGATACATAAAAGTATCTGAAGAAGAACATGCAAGGAAGCTGGAAAAGCACTGGGAGAAAATTTATAATATTTAAATATGGAAAAAAACGTCAATACCGACGACCAATCACCTTTAGAGTTAGATTACGAGAAAATATTAATGGATGTATTAGCTCGTGGGTATGAATTTATGGAGTATTACCTAAAAGAAGAATGGGAAAAGGCAGAAAGAAAAGGGATAGCATCTGATGATTTCAAAAAAGGTTGCGTAGAAATGTTGTCCGAGATGCAGGGTTGGATTATGGATAGTATCGTGGGATTGTATGACCCTTATTCTTGGAATGAATATGGCATTGAAGCAGGTGATCAAGGCAACTTTATTTCTCTATATGAAATAAGTTTGTTTAATGATGTAATTAAAAAAATTGCTAAAGAAAAAAAAGGAGCCGAGACAACTCCTCCCAGGCCAACACCACCTAAATGGAAAGATTTTCACTTACTCAGACCTATTTTTGTGGAAAGATTTCAGGAAGACCATTATAATAATTTGAAGCAATATTTTACACCTCAGGAAGAGTTCTGTAAGTTTGTGTTTGGTGAACCGTTTAGTTTTCCGATAAATTTCAATGGAACACAGAATCAATTTGCCTGTTTATTCAAGAAATTAAAAGAGGACGGAGAAGTACATTTCCCTGCCTCGAATGAAAAGACCGCAATCTATCTGCATTCGGCTTTTGTTTTCAAAAAAAAGTTTGGACGATCGCTAGTACGATACTTCACCGGGAAGACGCCAATAAATCCAGACGACTGCATCGATTCCGCAATCTAGAATCATAAACCGCTGATTATTCTTCAGCGGTTTTTTTATGAATCATTACCATGTCATCTCATCCCCATTAGTAAAAATGATGCTCATTAGGGTAATCATTAGGGGATTCATTAATAGCCATTGGGGTAACCGTTAGGGGTCCTATTTCTTTTGATTTATCGGTGCTTTAATTTTGATCAAAACGCGAGATATTAATGCTATGAACAAATCAAATTTCAAATTAAAAGACTACAAAAATGTTCGTTTGGTGTTTTCGCCAGGAGAGCTTTACGAGTTTCATAAAGAGACTGAAGGAATGCCAGATAGAGCATTTATGGATTCAATGGTACAAAAAGCCATTGAGGTAAAAAACTCTAATACAGATCTCCAAACCGTAATTCGGGAATCAGGAGTAATCCGATCCACGGACGTAGCAAATTTACCACCAATTTCAAAAGATGAATCCTCCGACAGTTCGGAAGAGGAGGACAAGCTGATTACACGGAAAGAGGCAATGCGGCTTCTAAACGTCAAAACAGTACTTACCATGATCCGGTGGGAAGAAAAGGGAATACTCAATCCACTAAGGATTAATAGCCGGATTCGATATTGGAAAAGTGAAATCCTCGATGCCGCCGAAAGCTTTCAAAGACTACGATAGCTAATGCATTTCAATAACAAAACAACAACAGCCGGAGCCGCACACCGCGGTCGGTAATACTAATTATTAAAAGATAAATTTTAAATGACATGAAAGAAAAAAAATCAAGCAACATGCCACAAGGCGAGGAAAAAACTTCTCTTAAACAAGGATCAGTAGAAAAAAAATGGATTATAAATCTGTTGGAGAAGGAGAGGGAACGAGTAGAGGAACATTATGGAGAGGTTACCAACGCTTATTGGAAACATGAAATGAACAGGATTGATCTAAAATCGATCGCAAAACATTTTACAAAAAAGACTGGAGTCAGGATCAGTACTCATTTCATTTATAGGTGGTTGTATGATAGAGGTTACATCGATTCTGACGTATGCGCACCAGCGAGTTATATTTTGGAGGCGATGCTCGAACTGGACACTAGATTGTCAAATTTTAGCAAATATTCCAAAGCAATGATGCGTGAGCTAAGACGAGATCTTGATAATAGTTTGGCTGAGGAGTATAATGCTTATGAGGATGAGAAAGTTGAATTGACGTCGGACATCGGATTAATTTGATAGGCAAGGTTCTTTTATTGTAGTTATGGAGAAAGTGATTATGAAAGAAACATTCATCAAGCTTTACCGAAAGATCGAAGACTGGCGCTGGTACACTGATGCCAATGTATTTCGGGTATTTATCCACCTCCTGATAAAAGCCACTTACGATCTGTTTAACTGGAAAGGTCGGGATTTGAAGCCAGGACAAGTCGTTACTGGCAGGCGGAAACTGGCAGCCGAATTATCGCTTACGGAGAAGCAAATCCGCGGGGCACTTTTAAAGCTCGAAAGCACCGGAGAAATAAGCATTGAAAGGACCAACAAGTTTAGTGTAATAACCATCAATAACTGGGGGCTTTATCAGACTCCATCAACCAGGGCTGGGCCATCAAAAGGGCCAACAAAAGGCCAACAAAGGGCCACTGTTCAAGAAGGAAAAGAAATAAAAGAAGAAGAATTTAATCGATTTTGGACTATGTACGATAGGAAAGAGGGCAAAAAGCAATGCAAAAAGGTATGGAACAGTTTACAACCGGAGGTTCATATGCAGATTCTTGAACACGTTCCAAAATACGTTGCGTCAACACCTGAAAAGAAATACAGAAAACTTCCGCTTACCTATTTGAATGGGGAACACTGGGAAGATGAAATTATAGATCGTAACCCGGAAAAACAGAAACCAGAACCGAGAATAAAAAAAAGATTAGAGCGATAAGAATATGCAAAAAGTACACGAAATACCAGATAAAATACCGCCACAGGCACTTGATGCCGAAAGCGCGGTTTTAGGTGCATTACTGCTTGAGAAGGATGCTTACGAGAAGGTAAGTGGCCTGATTGATTTTAACCATTTTTACCTGGAAGCTCACCAGGAAATTTATAAAGTCATCAAGGCGAAAGCAGCCAAAAAAGAAGCTATTGATCAGGTAACCATAACAAAAAGCCTTAAGGATGCTTCAATGTTGGATTCTATAGGCGGGCCTGGTTACCTTATTCAATTAACTAAAAATGTTGTTTCTGCTGCTCACATCCAGGCTCATTCCCGGATTATAGCTGAAATGTATTATAAAAGGCAGTCGATACTTAAAGCAACGCAAATTATCGAAATGTCGTTTGACGGCAGAGATGTGGAAGAATTAGGCTTGCAGTGGCAACAATCATGTGTACAGCTTGAAAATATCTTCACGGTGGTTGATTCGGGAACGCCTATTCACCAGGTTCTGAAAAATACCATTGAGGAAATGAACCAGGACTGCGCCCGGTTAAAGGAACGACAAACGCCAGGTATTCCCTCCGGCTTTGAAGCCTACGATACTGCATCTGGAGGATGGCGTGCTGGTGACTTGTCAATACTGGCTGCACGTCCGGGGGTTGGAAAAACTTCATTTGCCTTGCATTTTGCCCTAATGGCAGCAATCGCCGGTAACTGGGTTAACATCTATAGCTGGGAAATGAAAAAAGAAGACCTGGCACGGATTCTTTTGGCAATTGTCAGTGGTATTTACCGGTCAGATATACGCGATGGTAAATTAGATCTGGGTGCCTGGAAAAAGATCAACAAAGCGGTTGGTGAACTGGAAAATCTGCCAATAATCTTTAGAGACGCCAGCGGAATGAACATTGAACAGGTACAGGCCACTGTTAGGGAAAACCACAGGCATGGGCGATGTGATTTTGTGATTGTCGATTACCTGCAGCTGATAAGTCCCGTGAAAAAATCGGTTATCCGTGAACAGGAAGTAGCACAAATCAGCCGCACACTAAAAATGATCGCACAGACCCGTAATATCCCCGTATTGGCACTTTCTCAATTAAATCGCACAGCAGAGGGCGAAACTCCAAAACTGTCGCATTTGAGGGAAAGCGGCGCAATAGAGCAGGATGCTGATAATGTACTCTTTCTTCACCGGCCTGACGATGATCAGAACGTAATCGAACTAAAAATGGCCAAGCACAGAAGAGGAAAGTTGGGAGACATCGAAATTCGGTGTAACGACCAGATGACCCGGTTTAAACAAGCAGAGGAAGTTTTTGAGAAGGAATTTTAATAACCTAAAAAAGATAAAATTATGAGTGAGGATAAACGTAAATATGAAAAATCATCTCAACAGCAAAAGTTAAGGTATATGAGAGCTCTTGAGGCAAATGGTCTAAACCAGGCGCTAACGGCCAGGGAACTGGGGATCTCACGTTCCACAATGGCACGCTACTACAAGAAATACTGGAAAGAGTATAAGGATAACAAAGCAGCTGTATTTGCAGAATCAACGGATATTGGAAGGAAAAAGCTTCTGTTGGATGCAGACCTGGAAAATATCTCTGTAAAACTCCGCGGAACCTTTCTGAAGTCACTAAACCTGTTGGAGCAGCGGCTTAAGAATGATCCGGCCAGTATTAAAACCAAAGACCTGATCCAGTTCCTATCTGTGGCCGCTCCGTATCTGATGGAAAAAATGGCCGTTGCCGGAGCAAAGGATACAAAGGACGATATGTCAAACTCAGTAATGGCAACCCACTCTACTTTTGTCCAGAATATTGTAAACCAGATCAATAACGCAAAGAAGGACAAAGACCAACACAACAGCTCGTTTAATAGTTCAACATAGGACACATTTCGGATTTGCTGCACAAATAGGTGATTTGTAGTCGCAGCAAAGAATACCACAACGATTTTTGAATAACCTCCAAGGCATAATGTGTTGCACTGATCAGAATTTACCCTTAGGGAAGGTCTCTGGTCTGTGAATGGGGAAGTTCTGTTTCAAATTTTAATCACTTCCGAAAGTGTTTTGATGAAGTGATAGGGAGTAAGTAATTAAATATTAACCAATTAAAATTAACTGTTTTATGAAAAAAATTGAAGTTTACGAGTGCAGTTACTGCGAAAAAAGGAGTTACAAGTTGAAGGCATCGTGCGCTGCACATGAAAGAAAATGTTTTTTTAATCCGGTTACCAGAAGTTGCGCATCATGTGCATATTCACGGTTTAGTAATTTTAGTGTTCACAAAGGAGCTTTTACTAAGCTTGGAACCTGCCTGTTAAATGAAAACATACTGGAGAAAAAGAGGACGCAATGCGAGAAATATCTTTCCCGGGATGATAGGAGGGTCTGGCTGTCTATTTTTGTTGCCCAGATTAAGTACAACGCAATTCCTTATGTGGAAGAACATCTCAGACTAAGGTTTCCGGATAAAAAGTTAAAAGTAAGGGATTTGCAGCCTTTAAAACCACTCAAAATCCTTCAGCACAAGTATACTTTTTCGAAATACGGAATATCTGACCGGATATGACAGGGGTGTTAATCCCCGATCCCTATTTATAACATTTAACACATACTAAAGATGAAAACAAATTCTGAATTTCAAAGTCTTATTACGTTGGCAGGCAGAAAGAAGAACCATACAGATCGTTTCGGTTCTGACAAGCTTACAGGTAAAACAGGACAAGTGTCAGGTCAACAGGAGTTAATTATAAGTAATGATCTGCGTAGCCGCATAGAAGAATTACAAGCTATATCACGATCCATTGATAACAAAATAGTCAGCCATCAAATTGATGATCCGGCAAAGTATAATATTGATTATGGGGGAGAACTAAATCCACAGCAGCTAAGTGCCGTGCTTGAAACAGATAATCCGCTACTGGTGATAGCCGGCGCAGGTACTGGGAAAACGCGTGTGATCACTTATAAAGTAAGCTACCTGATCGAAAAGGGCTACCTGCCGGAAGAGATCCTTTTGCTGACCTTTACCAAGAAAGCATCAAAAGAAATGCTTAACAGGGTAAATGTTCTTCTGAAAGGAGCTAATCCCGGGAATGTTTTTGGAGGAACCTTTCATTCGTTCGCCAATCATATACTTCGGAAGTACCATCATCTTGTAGGCCTGCAACCAAACTTTACAATCATTGATTCGCAGGACGCGGCTGATATAGTTTTTTTGGTAAAAACTGAATGTAAAATAAGTAAAGGGAAAGGCCGAAAGGCTTTTCCCTGGAAAGAAACCATCTACGACATTATCTCCAAGTCGCATAACCTGGAAAAGCCCATTGATGAAATTGTCTTTCAGTATTACAGTAATCTGATCGAATTTACGCCACAGATTGTTAAAATTGAAGAAGGTTTCACTGCATATAAAAAGGCAGCTAATCTGCTCGATTACGATGATTTGATGGACAGATTACGCATTGGATTGAGAGAAAATCAGGAGTTCCGACAAGTACTTCAAAAGAAGTTCAAATATATCCTGGTCGATGAGTTCCAGGATACAAACACCGCTCAGAACGAGATTGTTGAACTGCTCACAGGTAATCGTAACTGTGTTACGGTTGTTGGTGACGACTCGCAAAGCATCTATGGCTTCAGAGGTGCGAATTTTGAAAATATATTACGCTTTCCATCTCGTTATAAGAACTGTAGTGTGGTGAAAATCGAACAGAATTACCGCAGCAATAAACAGATACTAGCCTTTACTAACCGGATCGTTGAATCAGCCGTTCTCGGATTTAAAAAGACTTTGTTCAGCGAAAGAGATTCTCCACAGAAGCCAGTAGTGAAGAAACTCTATGATATGGAGCAGGAAGCTGAATACATTGCTGAGCGCATAGAGCAGATAAAAGAGCAGGGGATACCATACTCGGATATTGCGGTTTTGGTTCGTGCTTCGTGGCACTCCAATGTTATCCAAATCGAACTGAAGAAGCGAGGGATTCCATTCGTGGTAGTTGGTGGGGTAAGATTTGTAGAAAAGCGTCATATTAAAGATGTAATGGCCTTTCTGAAGATTGGATTCAATGTCTATGATGCTGTGTCCTGGCAACGAGTTCTGAAGCTGATCCCGGGTATTGGCAAAGTAACCGCCGGGCAAATTATAGGGGAGATCCATCGACAGAAGGGGAGTGCTAATTTTTCGGGATTCTCAGGGAAAAAGTATTACCAGACATTATTAAAGTTATCAGATCTGATCAACACCCTTTTGCAAAAACAAGAAGAACCTGTAGATGCGATAGAAGCTATAATGCGTTATTATAATCCGATTTTGATGTCTCTGGTTGATGATTACGAAATCAGGTATAATGATCTTGACATACTGAGCTCTATGGCTGGGAAATACCAAAGTGTGGAACAATTCGTGAGTGACTTTACGTTGGAGCCACCTTCTGAAAAGTTTCAGAGTTCATTACGACCGCAAAAAGATGATGAAAAGCCAATGACAATCTCCACGATACATTCTGCAAAAGGATTGGAGTGGCATAGTGTCTTTATTCCTTTTGCTTTGGATGGACTGATCCCATCTGTAAAAGCACTCAACAGTATCGACGAGTTGGAAGAGGAACGCCGGCTTTTTTATGTAGCATGCAGCCGTGCAAAGGAAAATCTGGTAATTACCATGCCATCATATATGGCTTCAAGGGATGCTTTTTTTACGTTGCCTTCGAGGTTTATAAATGATTTATAATAATTGGACTTAAAAAAGGTAGAATTATGCCAAATCATGTATACAATACAATAACAATTAACGGAACAAAAGAACAAGTTCAATCAGTATTGGAGTTTTTGCGAAAAAAGATTGATTAAGATAATCCTTCTCGAGTCCTAATCGGACTACATTAAAACCGAAGGATTATCCATGCAAGTTTAATTCTATATTCAGTTAAATGGTCGGGATTCTAGGTTGTTTGATGTTAGTATACTTCCATTATAATTCAGAAGAATATTTAAGAAAAAAATCATAATTATTAATTTTAAATGTAAAAAGTATCTCTTAAGTTTATAGAAAAATTTGTCCAATAGGTTCTGACGTTAAACAGTTCATAACCATAAGTTGACCTTCAAAAGACAAAAACGCAAATCTTAGTTATAAAGGAATATGTACGAGATAGTTCAAATCATATTTCACCGCCAAACAATACAAGGTTATTCCCCAAATAGACAGAATTCTCATGGGAGTTCGTTCTTCTTTTGCTTATTTAAATGGTAGTAAAGTGTAAAAGAAAAGGTACACTATTTTGTAAAAGCATCACTTGCCTTAGCTCAAATGAAAGGGTATGTCTTAATCTAGAATATTATCAGAGTTTTTTTTGTAAGGTTTTGTTAACGACTTGAAACCTTAGCCATAGATAATTATCTAAATTAAGCTAAAATAATTTAGCATTATTAAAGAGCAGACAATAAGACAGATAGGAGGGTTTGTGCTGTGTAGCATGTTTTTTAAATACTCGTAAATATTATTTTTGCAATTAAGTTTAGCTTAATTTCTTAATTCGTAATTAAAAATGAAAAGAATTAGCATTGGCGATATTGCAGAACAACTAGGGGTTTCTACTACCTTGGTTTCATTTGTTTTGAACGGTAAAGCAAAGGAGAATAGAGTAAGTGACGAAATGGCTAAAAAGGTATTGAAGCTTGCTGACGAGTTAAATTATAAACCAAATTATTTTGCCAAAAACCTAAGAAAAGGCAAAACCAATACTATCGGTTTGATCGTAGGAGATATCTCAAATCCATTTTTTGCAAAGATTGCGCGATTCGTGGAAGATGATGTTGCGAAAGCCGGTTATCAACTAATTGTTGGTAGTTCAGATGAAAATGCAGAAAAAACAAGAAAGATAATTCGCCTTTTCGTTCAAAAAAATATTGATGGTTTAATAATTGCCCCAGGATCTGATAGTTCAGAAAGTATTCTATGGCTTAAAAAACAAAACATTCCATTTGTTTTGATTGATAGGTACTTTAAAAGAATTAAAACAAATTATGTCGGAGTTGAAAATAGTGCAGGAGCGAAGCTTGCGGTGAAATATCTCGTTGATAAAGAATATGAAAAGATTGCAATGATCGCTTATGAAAATGGCACAAGTAATATTAAAGAAAGAATTGAAGGATTCAAAATTGCCCTTCGAGAAAATGGTTTGAAATTGCACCGAAACTTTATTCAATTTGTTTCTTACGAAGATCCTGCAAACCACATAAAGGAGGTAATTCAGTTTTTGCTCAATAGAAGAAATGTTCCAAGAGCCATAATCTTTGCAACAAACAGTTTAGGTTTGCTGGGAGTGCAAGAGTTAATTGCAAATGGAGTACGAATCCCTCAAGATATATCTGTTGTTAGTTTTGATGATGATTTCGCTTTTCGGATGTCTTATCCTCCAATAACGGTTGTAGAACAGCCTCTACAGGAGATTGCTTCAGAAGCCGTTTCAATTCTGATGGAAAATATGGACAAACAAGATAGTTATGAGATTAGGCATGTTGAAAAATCAGTTCATCTAATTTCCAGAACTTCATAGTTCTAAGGGTATTTTAAGTTGGTATGAAAGGGATAGATTCAAATACAGACCGGCTACTAATTAGTGGTTTAAAACATGGAAATCATACATGTTTTGAGAAACTTTATGAATTGTATGCTACGCAGTTGTTTAATTTTTCATATAAACTTTTAAAATCAAAAGATGCTGCTGAAGATATAGTACAAGAAACGTTTGTTAAAATCTGGCATAAAAGATCAGATATAAAAATAAAAGGTTCATTCAGGTCACTACTAATAACAATAGCTTTAAATGATATTCGCGCATCATTTAATAAAATCGCCAAAGAAAATGGTCTTAAAAATGATCTTCTTTATCATCTAAGTGCTAATTCAGAGAAATATTCGGCAGAAGATGATTATGAAAGGCTTCTGACAATTCTTGAGAATATCGTTTCAAGCTTACCGGAAAAAAGAAGAATAATTTTCACCAAAAAGAAATTGGAAGGGAAAAAGGCCCGGGATATAGCAGCGGAGCTAAATGTCTCGGAAAAAACAGTTGAATACCATGTCACTCAAGCAATGAAATTTCTAAAATCAGAATTTAAAGTTCAGGGAATTTCAGGTGCCATTCTTCTTTTCATATTAACTAAATTTCATAATCGTCAGTCTTTATAAGTTGTTGATAGATAGTATTATGTATTTTTTTTTAAGAATGATTCTGAAAAAAAATATAAAAATACTTTAGGGATTCTATTCAATCTGTGATGTACTATAAAAGGACAGGAATAGTCTTACGCATAGATTTAGTTTGGTTAGACAAGGAGGGAAGAGATCAATTATCTTCTCTCCTTTAAAAAGTTTAGAATGACAAGGCTTCAAAAAAATAAAATACTTACGAAATATTTTAATGGAGGATACTCATTGTCCGATTATCTTCAATTGAAAAGTTGGTTTGAAAATGATTCTGATTTTTCAGAGCTTGGGGAAATTATCGCAGAAAAATGGGAAAAAGAAGAACCTTCCGAATCAGAGAATTTAAGTGACGAAGTTTTTGGTATTGTACGAAGTGCTATTGGGTGCGATGAAAAGAAGGAGAAGAATCATAGAAGTATAAGTAATTTGTTTTTTAAGGTGGCAGCAGCCTTAGTTATTGGTTTACTTGGCGGGTACTTTATTTCGTATCTAATGCCGGATAAATATGAACCTGTAATTATTACAGCTCGCGCTCCTAAAGGCTCACTTTCGGAAACAGTTCTTCCTGATGGAACACTAATTATTTTAAATGCAGGTTCTGAACTCCAATATACTGTTGGAGAAAATAATCAGGTTAATGAAGTAAGTTTGATTGGTGAAGCTTGGTTTGATGTATATAAAAATCCACAGAGAAAGTTCATCGTAAAAACACCGTTTTATCATGTTAATGTGTTGGGAACCCAATTTAATGTGAAAGCGTATCGTGAGGACAAGTTCTTGGAAACTACACTTGTGGAAGGACAGGTCGAGATAACTTCAAGCGCGCGAATAAAACTGGCTGCTCCGCTTAACCTTAAACCTGGAGAGCAGTTTGCATTTCAAAAAGAAACAAAGAGTGGTATAATTCGACAGGTAAATACAAAGATTTTTACTTCCTGGAAAGACAATAAACTGATTTTTATAAACATGGATTTACAAGAACTTTTTGTTCTTCTTGAAAGAAAGTTTGGAGTTGAAATAGAAGTAATAAGTCCAGAAATTCTTGACTTCCATTATACCGGAAGCATTAAGAATGAATCGTTTATTGAAATATTGGATCTTATATCACTAACACTACCTATTGAATACGAGATCATTGGACAACAAATAAAAATATCACGAACTAAATAAATGAATAGTGCTTATGGAGGAAAACTAAATCGAGTCTAGTAAAAAGCCGGTAATGCTCTAACATCAACCGGCCTTCAAGTTAAATCATGGTGCTCTAACACCACAATTATTTACTAAAACATTCAAATTTATGAAAAAATTTATTTACCGGGCTATTCCTTGCTTCAGGATAGCGCGAAAATTAATGATTATTATGAAACTAACTTTGATCTTACTAATTGCCGGGATGCTACAAGTTTCCGCATCGGTATATTCTCAGTCGGTTAAATTTTCGCTTAATCTCAATAATCAAAAAGTAATAGAAGTATTAAAAGAGATTGAAGAAAACAGCGAATTCCGTTTCTTTTACCAGAACGAACAAATTGATTTGGACCGAATAGTTACGGTTAAAACTAAAGAGGCTAATATTGAGCAGATTTTATCCGAAGTATTTGAGGATACTAATGTGAACTATTCCATTAAAGAAGAAAAACTTGTACTACTGACAACAGAGAATATTAAAGCTTTAGATAATCCCGGGGAACAAAAGCAAGTAACTGGGAAAGTAACTGATGAAAGCGGAGATCCACTTCCAGGAGTTACTATTCGCGTAAAAGGTACAACTAACGGTACAGTCTCAAATGTAGATGGGGAGTACAGTCTTTCAAATATTGGCCCAGAAAGCACTCTTGTATTTTCCTTTGTAGGGATGCTTTCGCAAGAGGCGGTTGTTGGCAATTTGTCGAATATAGATATAGTCATGCAAGTCGACGCTATCGGAATTGAGGAAGTTGTCGCTATTGGTTACGGAACCAAGTCAAGGGCTTCATTATCGGGTGCTGTCGATGTTGTTACAGCCAAAGAATTAGAGTCACGCCCAGCAACGAATGCTTTAGCCTCAATACAGGGGGTTTTACCCGGTGTAACAATTACCAGAGGTGGAGGACAGCCAGGTAATGAGGGTTATAGTATCAACATCAGGGGGCTTTCTTCTGTTAATGGAGGAAATTCTCCATTAATTTTGGTTGATGGCAATCCTACAGAAGACTTCAATACTCTTAATCCAAATGATATTGAGTCGATGTCTGTTTTAAAAGATGCATCAGCAGCTATCTATGGGTCGAGAGCAGCAGGAGGCGTTATTCTTATAACCACCAAGTCGGGTAAAAAAGGAGAACCTAAAATAAGGTTTACGGCTAACCGTGCATTTTCAAAACCTTTAAATAAGGTGCAATATCCAGGTATGTTGGCGTTTGCCGAAATGAGACGAGAAGCAGAAGAGAATAATGGTGTAGCACCATTTTGGAACGACGAACGTATTCAGAAAATCAAAGATGGAGCTGCTCCAGAACGTTTTGAAGGATCTCCAGAATTTCAGTTTTACGAAAGTACAGATTGGGTTGATGAATTTTATGGAACCGGTTCGCAGCAGGATTATAATTTAAGTGTAACCGGAGGGGGAGATAAGTCTGATTATTATTTCTCTTTGGGATACAATGATAATGACGGTCTTGTAGAGCAAGCTCCGGATCAAGCTCAACGTTATAATCTTAGAATGAATTATGCCTATCAGTTATTGGATAATTTACGTCTTGAGACCAGAATGAGCTATGATAGATTAGAAACTACTGAATTGTATTGGCTTGGCCGTGCTATTAACGCCGTTCGATTAAATCCTATTTTCTTCCCGGTGAGAACCGAAAGTGGTGAACATTATTTTTCTCAGTGGGGATATTCTAATCCGGTAGCGATGGCACGCGAAGGTGCCCCTTTGGAGAAATGGACAAACAGAATTTCACCGAATTTTAAAATTGATTGGGACATTGTTGATAATTTAAAATTCATTGGTCAAGCGAGTCTTACCTTTGATAGCTTCGACTCGAGAAAGGTAACAACCCCAGTTCCTTATTATTTCTGGGATGATAAATTTGCCTACTATGAATATGCGACAGATCCTAGTAGTGCTGAATATGTATTTGGAAAAACAAATCAACGTAACTATTTAGCCCAGCTCCAGTATGATAATACTTTTAATGAAAATCATAATGTGAGTATTATGGCTGGCTTTACTCATGAAGAGTATGACAATGACTGGTTTAGTGCTTACAGAGATGATTTTATTTCAGACGAGCTTTTCACCTTAAATCTGGGTGATACAGAAAATATGAGTAATAATGGAGGTGGATCCCATTGGGCATTGGAATCATTCATTTCACGTATTGGATATATTTATAAAGACAAATATATTTTTGAAGGTAACTTAAGATATGATGGTTCATCGCGTTTTGCATCAGATCAACGCTGGGCTTTGTTCACCAGTGCTCAGGTAGCATGGCGTTTGTCTGAGGAGGAATTTATTAAATCATTAGGAATATTTGACAACTTAAAGTTACGTGCTTCTTATGGAGAACTGGGAAATCAATCCGGCATTGGTCTGTACGACTATGTTCAGAATATCAATATTGGTGGTCAGTATCCATTTGGTGACTCGCAGAAAGCTCAAGCGGCTACTTTAGCTGGCATGGTTTCTACCTCCAGAACATGGGAAACATTAATCAGCCGAAATATCGGTGTTGATATGACATTGCTAGACAGTCGTTTAGATATGAGTTTTGATTACTACAAAAAGACCAATAAAAATATGTTATTGGGTGTAACAGTACCTTCAGTATTAGGTGCAGCACCTCCACAAGCCAACAATGGAGAGTTAGATTCTTGGGGGTGGGAACTTCGCCTGGGATGGAACGATAGAGTTGGCGAGTTCAAATATGGAGCCCAAATAGTATTGAGTAATAATGACAATAAAGTAACGAATCTTGGAGGATACGACAATTATGGTCCAGGACAAAATGGCTTTAGGGAAGGATATCGTGCAAATCTTTATTACGGATATGTATTTGATGGAATTATCCAGGATGAAGCAACTTTAACAGAATATAAAAAATTGGATGGTGTGCCCGGAAATATTGGTATTGGAGATGCCATGTTCAAAGATGTTGATGGCAATGGACGTATTGATGCCTATAGCGATGAACGCGAGAATGGAGATTTAGAGATACTGGGAACAACTGATCCTCAATACCTTTTTGGTATTAATTTAAATGCTGAATGGAAAGGATTTGATTTAAAAGCATTCTTTCAGGGTGTTGGGAAACGTACAGTTTACAGAGATGGGGAAGCGCGTATTCCATTCGCACAGCCATGGTATCATGCACCAAGCGTGTTTTATAATAATACCTGGGCAGAAGATCGCACTGATGCAAAATATCCTAAACTGTCTGATAGCAATATTCGATGGTGGAACTACGACCATTCATCAAACAATCAGGAGAATGGTGCATACATCCGTTTGAAAAATATTCAGTTAGGATATAATCTTCCAGAAACACTACTGGTTAAGACCGGTTTTATTGAAAAGGTAAGAATTTACGCCAGTGGCAACGATCTATGGGATTATCATAATTTGCCTGGTGGTTACGATCCGGAGGATAATTCATGGGGTAGTAATTATCCATTCGCAAAATCTATGTCGTTTGGTATTGATGTAACATTTTAAATTTTAAAGAGATGAAGACAAAAAATATATTACCATTAGTATTTTTACTAATTCTACTTGGTTCATGTGCCAAGGATCTGGATTTATTTCCAAAAGATCAGGTTTCTGATGGTTCTTTCTGGAAAACGTCAAGAGACTTTGAATTAGCAGCCAATGCATTTTATGGAGGACTGCCAGGTTTTGCTTATCCACGTGACACGGAATCAGAATCGACATTTGGTCAGGGGCCAAATGAAGTAAGTAATGGAACTTATTTACCGCCTGATGAATCGGGCCGCTGGAATAATGCGTATTCAGCACTAAGAGGTATAAATTATTTGCTGCAGCAAAGTGAGAATTATGAAAATTCTGACGAAATTAAACGCTGGGTCGGAGAAGCTTACTTTTTCAGGGCATGGCAATACTTCGGTTTGTTGCAACAATTCGGGGGTGTTCCTATTGTAACCACTGTTTTAGATTTGGATAGCGAAGAACTAAATGCTCCCAGAGATTCACGTGAAGCTGTTGCTGATATTATTATTGCTGATCTTCAAAAAGCAATTGAACGTTTGCCAAATCAAAGTGCTATCCCGGCCAACGAACTGGGAAAGGTTTCAAAAGAAGCAGCTCAGGCATTTTTAAGTCGTGTTGCACTTTTTGAAGGAACACACGCTAAATTTCATGGAGGAACAAAAGCAAGCGAACGTTTAACAATCGCAGTACAGGCTGCCAAAGCCGTAATAGATGGAGGACAATTTAGCTTATTTACTGATTTTGGAACAGATGAAAGCTATCGCAGATTATTCATCGAAGATGGTGAAGATTGTAGTGAAGTTATTCTTTCAAGAAGATATGTGAAAGATATTAATGGCACTCATAATGCCACCCGTTGGTTGGAACAGAACATCATGAACCCAACCCGGAGTTTGGTAGACGATTATTTATGTGTTGATGGACTTCCCATCAGCCAGTCAGAACTTTTTCAGGGATATGCTACAATGGCTTCTGAATTTGAAGACAGGGATCCACGTTTGATGCAAACCATATTAAAACCGGGAGTTAACTATATTGGCACAAATGCTGTTGAGATGGTGTATGAAAAACCCAGAATGGAAGGAGCATTAACACGTACCGGTTATACTGATTATAAATTTTTGGGCGAACTTGAAAAATCTTGGGCTGGCCGATGTGAATATGATAATATTGTTATCAGATATGGTGAAGTGTTGTTAAACTATGCCGAAGCTAAATTTGAATTGGACGGTTCTATTTCTGACTCTGATTTAGATTTATCGATTAACAAACTACGCGACCGAGTTGGCATGCCTCACTTAACCAATGCATTTGTTACTACCAATGGCTTAGACATGCAAACAGAGCTTCGTCGAGAACGAAAAATTGAATTGGCTTGCGAAGGATTCCGCTATCAAGACCTGATGCGTTGGAAAACTGCTGAGACAGAGATGCCCAAAGCAGTTAGGGGTATTAAATTTGTTGGTACAGAGTATGAAACTGTGTTTCCTGAGTTAACTCCGGGAGTGCATTTTAATGTAGATGCTGATGGTTTTATTGTTGCAGAACCTGCATCAGCAAGAACATTTGATGCATCAAAACATTATTTAAGGCCATTACCGAAAAAACAAATAAAATTAAATCCAAACTTGGAGCAAAATCCAGGATGGAATTAGACAAGTATCAATTGGTTTAAATTAAAGATTTGTGTTGTTATAAGCCCCGCGATGTTTTGCGGGGCTTATTTCAAAGTAAAGATTTGATTTAAGGATGACCTCATAAATCGGTTAGGCTATAAAAAGCGTATTAAAATTTTCCTGAAATTAGAATCCATTAGATGTTACAAAATCAGATAAAAACAGTACAATCCATAACGGCTCTTTTAATTTTATAATCCCCAAACAATTAAAGGATGTATAATTGAAAATAAATACCCTTTAGATATGCGATCAATTGAACTATCCTCTATACGATTAACCAACAGTAGTATATGTATAAAGTTGCTTGTTAAAATAGGCAGGTGAAAGAAAAACGGAGAATTGAAAAACATGATGATTCAGGAAGGTTAAAGAAGAGACTAATTCAAGGAAGAAACAGGGTTAAAAACCAAATGGGAGCCCAACCAAAACTTTATCAAAAGTAAGAGTAAAAGAGGACTTATTAAATGATATTACAAGTGGACGTTATATTGTGGGTGAAAAAGCAAATTCAAAAGTTGAACAAATAGTAATTTATTAAAAACTAGAGACATGGTAAAGAGATTAATGATATTAATTGTACTAATAAATACTTGTTATTTATTAAATGCGCAAGAGGTAAAAAGAGAGTGGGATACCGGAGCTGCAAATGAGGAGAATTCCAAAATATGGGAGAAGATTGATGCCCGTCCGGTTCCCGCATGGTTTGGCGATGCAAAATTTGGTATTTTTATTCACTGGGGGCCGTACTCAGTGCCAGCATGGTCACCGGCAGGAACATACACGGAATGGTATCAGCGTTGGTGGTATTCTAACAGTATTTTCGGAAATAATAATCCTCAGGCAAATGCCATACCTGATTTTCAAGAGAAAACTTATGGAGAAGAATCGAGCTATTATGATTTTGCAAAAATGTTTAAGGCCGAACTCTATAATCCTGTTGAATGGGCCGAATTATTTAAACGTTCAGGTGCAAAATATGTAATCCTCACATCAAAACACCATGATGGATTTACTCTTTGGCCAAATAAAGAAGCTCAAAATGCCCGTTTTTTCCCTTGGAATGCTGCCGAAATAGGTCCAAAACAAGATCTGATTGAGCCATATATGGAAGCTATGCGCGATGCAGGATTAAAAGCCGGCTTATATTATAGTTTGTATGAATGGTATCATCCATGGTATCAAGAGCGTAGTGAGAAATTTATTACACATCATTATCACCCACAGTTCAAAGACCTGGTAAACCGTTATGCGCCTGACCTTATTTATGCTGATGGTGAATGGAACGACGAAGATAGCTACTGGCATAGTGGGGAATTGCTTACATGGTTATTCAACGAATCTCCATGTAATGATGATTTGGTAATTAACGACCGTTGGTTTAAAGGAAGTCGTTTCAATCATGGCGGTTATTATACAACGGAATATGATGCTCATGCTGTTGAGGGCGAAAGACCCTGGGAAGAAATAAGGGGGATGGGACTTTCATTTGGTTATAACCGTGATGAAGATATTGAAGATTATAATTCTCCAAAAGCTTTAATATTGATGCTATGCGATATTGTGGCAAACGGTGGTAATCTGTGTTTAAATGTTGGCCCATCTGCCGATGGAAAGATTCCAGTTATAATGCAAGAACGTTTGCTTCAAATGGGAGCGTGGCTTAACGTAAATGGTGAAGCGATTTACGGAACCCAAAAGTGGAAAAAGCCATTCCAGTGGTCTAATGGTAGCCGTGAATATAACTTCAAAGAAGGAAAGGCTTATATCGAAGGAGATTATATCTTGAAGCAAACCGTAGACCCGATTCCAGGCAAAGCTGTTAAAGAAGTTTTCTTTACAACAAAAGAAAATGCGGTCTATGCGATTCTTCCTAAATGGCCAGGCAAATCAGTAGTTATAAGAGATATCAATCCTAAAAAAGGTTCGAAAATAAAATTGCTCGGTGTAAACAGCGAACTATCATGGACAAAGAGTGGGAATGGAGTTCTTGTGGAATTACCTGATTATGATCCGGCATGGGAGTTATCAGATTATGCATATACTTTAAAAATAGAGGTGCGATGAGAAACTTTTAAGGATATATTTTGCAGGTGGCTTTTATTCTGTTGATTGAATATTGTTCAAAATCCACTGTTTAGCTAGGAAGTTGATGAGCTGCACTAAAAGGTATATTCTGAAGGTAACAATATGAACTATGGGTAACTTTAATTAGGATGTTTAGAGGAGACCAAACAAAGTTGCACACTCGGAAAAAGCTTGATTATTAGGAGAAGCCATGGCTTCTCCTAATACTTCTTGAGCTTATTATAGTGCAGAGAAGCTCAGATAACTATCATTGGCAATATTGAAATGAAAATGACATTCTTTTCTTAGTTAGTATGAACTATTTATTTCAAAATGACTATTGAGGAAAAAATATTACTTAATGAAATAAAGAAAAAAAATAAAGAAGTTTTTGAGCTTCTGTTCGATCAATATTACCCTGTTCTGGTTAAATTTGCTGAAGGATATCTCCACGATTTAGATGCTTGCGAAGATTTGGTTCAAACTTTTTTTATATCATTTTGGACTGGTTCCCAAAATATGAATATCACCACTTCAATTAAGTCCTATTTTTTTAAGTCGGTTAAAAATTTGTGCTTAAATCAAATTCGTGATTTAAAGGTTCGCGATAAACATGAAATTCAATATGTTGAATCTTTAATAAATATTGAACCGGATGAGAAACTAATTGATCCTGACATATTATCCTTTATTAATGAAGCCGTAGAATCCCTTCCAATACAAATGTCAGAAATATTCCGACAAAAATATTTTCAGGGGAAACAGGTAAAAGAAATTGCTTCTAATATGGGTATTAGTGATGGGACTGTTAAAACTCAGCTATTTAGAGCTAGAGCAATTCTTCGAGATAAACTTTTCGATTTAACAAATATTAATTTTATTTTATAATTCTAATCCTTTCTTGTCAACCTCTTTTAAATGCTCGTGTCATAAGCTGAAAACAGTTTATGGTTTATGACGGAATATTTTGACATCAGTATTATTTGGAAAAAGGTTCATAAGATAACTAGCACTGCTGAAGAAGAAGAATTAACGAAATGGGTGAATGAGAACACCGCGAGGAAAGAATATTTTCAAAAAAAGACCAACTTTTTTCAGTATGGCTCTTCAATAAAACCTGAGAATATTGATGTTACTAAAGCAAAAAGAAAAGTTTCGTTTCGAATATTTGTAATTCCCAAATTAAGAACTTTTTCTAAAGTTGCAGCTGTATTTGTTGGAATAGTTGCTGTTACTTTTTTCTCTCAATTTTATCATAATATTGAATCTAGTACAGTTGTTGAGGAGATTAAACCTGGAACAGCCAAAGCAACACTGATCCTTTCAGATGGTTCGAGTCATAATTTGGAAAAACCAAAAAATAAACAATTAGAAGACCAAGGTTCGGTAATTGTAAATAAAGGGAAAGAGATAAATTACAAAGACAGTTCAGCGAAGAATAAATTACAGCTTAAGAAGCTAAGAACACGTTATAATTCCCTTATTATCCCACGTGGAGGTGAATTCGTTCTTACCCTTTCTGATGGAACAAAAGTTTGGTTAAATTCTGAATCTACCCTTACTTACCCCTTGTTATTTAATAATAATGAAAGAAGAGTTAAACTCATTGGCGAAGCCTATTTCGAGGTAACTCATAATCCTGATAGTCCTTTTAGGATTGAAGTTAATAGTCAAGTTGTTGAAGTTTTGGGAACATCTTTTAATGTAAATGCTTACCCCGATAAAAATGCTACTTATACAACACTAGTTGAAGGTTCCGTAAAGGTTAATATTAACGAAACCGAAGAAAGTATTTTGCTGAATCCTGGATTTCAATGCCAGGTTAATAAAACGGACAATCAATCAGCTATTATTCAAGTAAATGTTAGAGAAGTGATCGCATGGAAAGATGGTAGTTACATCTTTGAAAATGAGTCATTGGAAGAAATAATGTCAATTCTATCCAGATGGTATGACTTCTCATTCTCTTTTGAAAATCAACAGGTATGCCAACTTAATTTCAACGGAAAACTAAAACGGACTGAAAAGTTCGAAGATATATTAACCATAATAGAAAATACCAATGAAGTAAAATTTAAAGTAGAAGAAAAGCAAGTGTTTATTTATTAAAAGCAAGCGACAGGTACTCGTAATACCCATCGCTTAAAGTGTTTAAAAATCACGTTTCTAAACTCAAATCTAAATTATGAAAAAAAAATGGAATGTCTTGCCATTTTGGCGAGGTAGTGATCTATTGTTGCATTTGAAATTTTTAACTTTTTTTCTTTTTGTGTTTGTAATTCAAACGAATGCTAGTGTCTATTCGCAGAATGCAAAACTTTCGCTAAAAGTGAAAGATACAAGCATGGAAGATGTACTCAAGCTCTTTGAGGAGCAAAGCGATTTCTCCTTTATATATCGCTCCGATCTGTTTCAGAATGAAGAGAAAATCGATCTTAACGTAAAGAATATCCGCATAGAAGATTTTCTTAAAGATTATGTTGTACCTAATGGATATACATATGAGGTAGTAAACCAGACTGTTATAATAAAAGAGGAAACCAAACCGGATAAACCCAATGAAACAAAAAGTGAAAAACAAGACGACAAAAAGGTTACCGGAAAAGTAAGTGATAACGATGGTGCTCCATTACCTGGTGTAACCATTACTGTTCTGGGGGAGACAAGAGGGGTTATTACTGATATCGATGGGAAGTTCGAAATTTCCAATATTGAACCAACCGATAAATTGGTTTTTTCGTTTATTGGAATGGCCGATCAGATTATTGAAGTGAATAATCGAACAAATGTAAATGTTATTCTTCAGCAGAAAACCGAAGAATTGGAAGACGTGACTGTTGTAGCCTTTGGAAAGCAAAAGAAAGAGAGTGTTTTAGCTTCTATAACTACAGTTAAACCATCTGAATTAAAAGTACCTTCGAGCAATCTGACAACGGCACTAGCGGGGCGTATGTCAGGTATTATCTCATATCAACGAAGTGGAGAGCCAGGAGCTGATAATGCTGAGTTCTTTATTCGAGGAGTTACTACATTTGGTTATAAAAAAGACCCATTAATTTTAATTGATGGAGTAGAGCTCTCATCTAGCGATTTAGCTAGAATGCAACCCGACGATATTGCTAGTTTTAGTATCATGAAAGATGCAACAGCTACTGCATTATATGGTGCTCGAGGTGCAAATGGTGTAATTTTGGTAACTACCAAAGAAGGGAAAGAAGGAAAAGCAAATGTGTCAATCCGATTTGAGAATTCATTTAGTTCACCAACTCAGGATATTAAGTTTGCAGATCCTGTAACCTATATGAGGTTGCATAATGAAGCAATAAAAACCCGCGATCCGTTAGGAATATTGTTATACTCTAAATCGAAAATTGATAACACTGAGAAAGGTGAAAATCCATTAATATATCCTGCGAATGATTGGCATGATATGTTGTTCAAAGATCAGACTGTTAATCAACGCTTAAATTTTAATGTGAGTGGAGGTGGTAAAGTGGCCCGTTACTATTTAGCAGGTACTGCAAGCCAGGATAATGGTGTTTTGAAAGTAGATGATCGTAATAATTTTAATAGTAACATTGACCTGAAGCGTTATTTGTTACGATCTAATATAAACATTGATATTACCAAAACAACTGAAGCTGTAGTAAGATTACATGCTACTTTTGATGATTATACGGGACCTATCGACGGTGGTACTGCCCTATACAACAAAGTAATGCGTTCTAATCCTGCGTTGTTTCCAGCCTATTATCCATTAGATGAGAATACTAAATATACACAGCATATCATGTTTGGTAATCATGGCTCAGGTAATTATATCAATCCATATGCAGAGATGGTTAAAGGTTATAGAGATGAAACAACATCAATGATGCTGGCTCAATTTGAACTTAAGCAGGATCTTAACTTTATAACTGAAGGATTAAGTGCCCGTTTTTTAAGTAGTGTTAACCGGTATTCAAATTTTAATGTAAGTCGTTTTTATAATCCTTTCTACTATCAGGCAGGAGGCTATAATCGATTAGAAGAAACTTACACTTTGAATTTGTTAAATGAAACAGAAGGTACTGAATACTTAAATTATAATGAAGGTAGTAAAAATATTACAAGTAATAGTTATTTTGAAGCAGCTACTGATTATAACCGGACTTTTAATAAACACGGAGTCAGTGCTCTGTTAGTTTTTACCCGAAGAGAACAGCAAATTGCTAACGCTGGAGATCTGCAAAGATCCTTACCTTATCGGAATATTGGTCTTTCAGGTCGTTTTACTTATTCATATGATTCAAGGTATTATACTGAGTTTAATTTTGGTTACAATGGTTCCGAACGTTTTGCTGAAAATGAACGTTTTGGATTCTTCCCATCAGCCGGTATTGGCTGGAATATATCAAATGAAATTTTTTGGAGTGGATTGAAGAAAACTATTTCGCAGCTGAAATTCAAAGCTACTTATGGTTTGGTTGGTAATGATGCTATTGGTAGTGCAAATGATCGCTTCTTTTATTTGTCAAGTGTAAACTTATCAAATGGCGGTCGAGGCATGTATTTTGGTCGTAATTGGGGCGAATTTCAAAGTGGAGTTTCGATAGGGCGTTATGCTAATGATCAAATTACTTGGGAAATAGCAAAAAAAGGTAATGTCGGTATTGAACTTGAGTTGTTTGAGAAATTAATGATTAATGCCGATTGGTTTAAAGAGGAAAGATCCAATATGCTTATGAGCAGGGCAAGTATTCCGGCCACAATGGGATTGCAATCATCAGTTAGGGCAAATGTTGGTATTGGCGAAAGCGAAGGATTTGATATGTCTTTGGATTATAACCATTCCTTTAATAACGATCTTTGGTTGACGGCCCGTGCCAATTTCACTTATTCTACAAATAAATGGACTCAGTATGAGGAACCGGATTATGCTTCTGTTGGCTTAAGTTATTTATCTGCAATTGGTCATAATTTTAATCAACAGTGGGGATTAGTGGCTGAACGTCTATTTGTAGATGAAGACGAAATATACAATAGCCCTGTACAAAATTTCGGGGAATACAAGGCTGGAGATATAAAATATTATGATGTTAATAATGATGGGCAGGTTAATGATCTGGATAAAGTACCTATTGGATATCCAACTATACCTGAAATCGTTTATGGGTTTGGTGTATCAACTGGATACAACGGATTTGATTTATCTGTGTTTTTTCAGGGATCTGCCAGATCATCATTTTGGATAGATCCCCAAAATACAGCTCCTTTTGTTGATGTTGATGGAGATGGAGGCATCATCTCAAACAATGCTTTATTGCAAGTATGGGCAGACAATTATTGGTCTGAAGAGCAACGAAATATTACAGCCTCATGGCCTCGATTATCAACAACAGTGATTCAAAACAATACACAACGTAGCACTTGGTTTATGAGGGATGGTTCATTCTTAAGGCTTAAATCTGCTGAGTTTGGTTATACTCTTCCTAAATCATTGACGAAGAGAGCAAATATCGAACAATTAAGATTGTATGTGAGTGGAACCAACCTGTTGACATTTAGTAAATTTAAATTATGGGATCCAGAAATGGCTGGGAATGGTTTAGGTTATCCAGTGCAGCGAGTGGTTAATTTGGGGATTCAACTTTCATTCTAAAACTAATATAATGAAAAAGATTGTTATAATATTATGTATGGCTTTAGGTACAATGTCATGCCAAAATTATCTTGATATCGTACCTGATAACATCGCAACCATTGATTTGGCTTTTAATAATCGTTTAGGGGCAAAGTCATTCTTGTATACGTGTTACAATTATTTACCTGATGATGGAGACATAACATCAAATCCAGCCTTGATTGGAGGAGATGAAATGTGGTTGCACCCCAAAGGACCTGACTTATCGTCGTTTTTTGGAAGCACCTGGTTGTTCGATTTAGCAAACGGAGAGCAAAATGCGAATAATCCAATTGCTGATTTCTGGACTGGAGATAAACAGGGGAAGAATTTATTTATTGCCATTAGAGATTGTAATATCTTCCTAGATAATATTCAGAGAGTTCCTGATATTGATGATTGGGAAAAAAAGCGTTGGATAGCTGAAGTAAAGTTTTTAAAAGCTTATTATCATTATTATTTGCTCAGAATGTATGGGCCCACTCCAATTATTGATGACAATTTACCCATCTCAGCTTCTCCTGACGACGTTAAAGTTGAAAGGCAGCCAGTTTCAAAAGTAGTATCTTATATTGTTGACTTACTTGATGAAGCTGTTATTGACTTACCTTTAAAAATAGAAAACGAAACTGTTGAATTAGGGCGAATTAATCAGGTAATTGCATATTCCATTAAAGCAAAAGTACTTGTTTTAGATGCAAGTCCAATATTCAACCGATCTGGCGTTTTTGATGATCTTTTATCAAGTGATGGTCAAAAACTAATTGATAAAACAGAAGATGATAAGAAATGGGTTATTGCGAAAGAGGCGGTTGAAATGGCTATTGAAAAAAGCCATGAGGCAGGTATTCATCTTTATACTTATAAAGATAGTAAGGTAATAACTGACAGTACCCGCTATAAAATGAATATTCGAGGCTCATTTAGTGAAAGGTGGAATTCTGAAGTCATTTGGGGATTGACTTTTACCTCAACAGATCATATGCAGCGCCTTGCTCAGCCTCGTTTCAATTCAGCTCATATCAGTACTCATCAGGTACGTAATATGTTATCGCCTACTATGCGAATGGCTGAACTATATTATACTGGTAATGGCGTGCCAATTAATGAAGATGTTAGCTGGAATTTTGATGAGAGATTCAAGACGCATGTGGCGGGTGAAGAAGATCGCTACTATATTAAAAGAGGATATGAAACTGCTAACTTAAATTTTGATCGCGAACCTCGTTTTTATGGCAGCTTAGGCTTTGATGGCTGTATTTGGTATGGGAATGGTAAATACGATGATAATGCTTCATACCATTTGGAAATGAAAGCAAGGCAATTTGCAGGAGTAATGTCTTCAGAGAAATACAATATTACTGGTTATTTACCAAAGAAGTATGTCAATTATGAAAATACCATTGATGGTAGTGGAAATTACTCAATTGAAAGATATCCATTTCCAGTTATCAGATTGGCAGACTTATACTTGTTATATGCAGAAACCGCAAATGAGAGTGGTGCTGAAAAAGTAGAGGTGTTTAAATATCTTGATCTAATAAGAGATAGGGCAGGTCTGAGTGGTGTTGTAGAATCATGGTCTGCATATTCTAATAATCCTACGAAACCAGATTCAAAAGAAGGTAGGCGTAGTATCATTAAACAGGAACGTATGATCGAATTGGCCTTTGAGGGGCAGCGTTTTTGGGATTTGCGTCGATGGTTGGATGCTTCTGATGTTATGAATGAGCCAATTAGGGGATGGAATATTCGCGAAGCTTCAACGAGTGATTATTATAAGGTAATAACACTTTATGATATGAAATTCAATAGAAAAGACTACTTCTGGCCTATTCAGACAAGCGAAATATTAATTAACAATAAGCTGGTGCAAAACCCAGGATGGAAATAAGCAATTGGTAAAAGAAAATATTTATATGAAAAGAATAATTTTTTTATGCATTACCATCATGTTAATGATTAGTGCATGTGAAGAAGACAAGATAGCTTTACACGAGTCGGGTGATTCAATACCTCCGCAAAATGTAAGTGAAGTCAATATTGAGCCATTGGCAGGTGGTGCCAAAATAACTTTTTCTTTACCAAAGGAAGAGGATCTGTTAATGGTTAAAGTTATCTATGAGATTGCTCCCGGGCGAAATCGGGAAGCTAGTTGTTCTTTGTATAGTAATGAATTAGTTTTAAGTGGATTTGGGGATATAAGTGAAAAAAGATTCGAAATTTTCACGATTGACCGAAGTGGAAATGAATCTGAACGTAATTATTTTACTTTTATGCCACTTACTCCACCTGTACAAACAATCTTCTCAACATTAAAAATTCAATCCGATTTCGGAGGTGTTCATATTAATTGGGAGAACGCAGGGAATGAGGAGATTGCAATAATAACACTGGTCCAGGATACTTTTGGCGATTTTAATGAGGAAGATGTATTATATACAATGGTGACTGAAGGAGATTATGCCGTAAGGGGGTTTAAAGCTGAAGAAAAAACATTTGGGTTTGTTATACGTGACCGATGGGATAATTTTTCTGATACTTTATTTGCTAATCTTACACCTTGGTTTGAGGAGGAGTTGGAACGGAGTAAATTCCGTCAAATGGGATTACCCGGTGGGGCTAATTTATCAAATTGGGGGGGGAATTTTTCTCAAATGATAGATGGCGTAACAACGGTTGATGGCAATTATGGCCATACATCAGGCAACCCGTCATTACCTGTAGTTTTCTCAATTGATTTAAAAGTTAAGGCTAAATTAAGTCGTTTCATTCATTGGCAGAGATGGGCGTGGTATTACAGGCATCATAATCCAAAAAAATGGGAACTATGGGGTTCAAATGATCCAAATCCTGACGGAAGTGATGATGGTTGGTTTAAGTTGGGAGAATATGAGTCATTTAAGCCTTCTGGATTGCCTATTGGGAAACTGTCGAATGAAGATATTGATTATGCCAGCACAGGAGAAGAAAGTGTTATTCCTCTCGATGCTCCTGCTGTACGCTATATTCGATATAAGATGACTGAGAGTTGGGCTGGAGGTACTGATTTTATGGTTGGTGAAATAACAGCTTATGGTCAGATAGAGGAAGAATATTAATGGAGATTAATCAAGAATTATGAAAGATAATAAAATATTACATATAGCAATTTTGTTCGCATTGATATTTGGATTCAGCCAATGTAGTGACATGAATGAATTGCATGAACAATACTTGCAAGGCGAGCGTATTTATATTGGCCGTCCTGATTCTGTAGTAATAGGTTCTGGCAATAACAAGGTAAAAATAAATTGGTGGTTAAACGCTGATCCGAATTTAGCAGAAACAGTTATTTATTGGAATCAAAAAAATGATTCGCTGGTTGTTCCAATAAATGAAGAAACAGAGATGTCAGTTTTTATCAACAACTTAGAAGAAGCAACACACATCTTCGAAGTTGTTAACAAGAATGAGAGTGGTTTGGCATCTATACCAATTGAAAGATCAGCCATTGTATATGGGGCCAAATACATAGATGGGCTTTTAAACAGGGGTATAGCTAAAATAGATGGTTTTACTGATAAAGTAGTACTTACATGGTCAACTGCTGCTGCCGAAATAATAGATACGAAGTTAGAGTATACGAATAATGAAAACCAACAAGTTTCTTTGATTGTAGCGCCAGAGACAATGGAAACTGAAATAACCGATTTTGTACCTGGAGGTGAATTTCATATTAGTACTTCATATAGGCCTGATGAAAATGCAATCGAGAATTTTTACTCCAATTCAGAGACCTATAATTTTTCTAATGATCTAATGCTTTATGGATCAAATATGTCAGATATGGATTTGCCATTTGATTTAACTGGTCAATGCTGGGGTGGCGACATCAGTAAATTATTTGATTATTCATTAGGCGGATACTATCATAACAGTTGTGGCGGGGAGTATGACGGAAAAGTTCATCATTTCACAATTGATCTGGGAGTTGAAGTTGAACTCTCAAAAATTAAGTTATATCCTCGTCAAGATTGTTGTCAGAATAGAAATTGGAAGGAATTTCAGCTTTTCGGCATTTTGAATATAGAGGAAGCTGAAACAACTGTTGTCCCCGATGATCCTAATTGGGAAACAGAGATGCTTAGCAAAGGTTGGATAAACTTGCTAAATTGCACGGACGGTAAAACGACAGATGAATCATGGAAAGGATCAGCGTCACCGTTAACCATGGAGGTTGAAGATCAAAGTCGGGTTCGTTTTATAAGGTTCAGAGTATTGAATACCTGGGATGAAAATACTGTTGAAACTGCGTTAACTGAAATTTTGTTTTATGCTAGTAAGGTATACTAATTTGAGAAAAATTGACTGCAAGTATAAAACATTACTACTTCATATAAGTCAAATCACCAGTCTTAAATAACCGTTACAGGTCTACACGAGACACTATCCCATAAAGCACTATTTCATAAATTGTGTTGATAAAAATACTGGGAGTTATTTCCCGGTATTTTTTATTTGATTTTAAAATATTTCACGGACATTTAGAAATGTTTATTATAAATTTAGTTGTATTAGAAAAAAAGGGCCGGTCTTAAATCGTTAATCCATAAGAATGTCTTAATGTCTTTAATTTCAGTGGAATAAATTGATAGTATGGTTGTGTTCGCAGATTTTAATTGCAAGTATATACGTAAAGTTGAGGAAAAATCTCGAAAAAAAATGAACAAAAAAGACCAGATCAATACCAAATAAATTTGCAAAAACTGATTAAGCGACTTCATGTTGACCACTTGCCCCAAAGGTGATTACTCAGGCGAAACGTCAGTGTATCTAGGTGGAGTTTGGTCTGTGTATTAGCTAGCCTTAATATAAATTTTTAGATTCTCGCGGCACTTATAGTTATAAAAGCTTAAGCTATTTGGCTTGATTGTCGACTAAAAGAAGGATATCAATACGCTTGGGAAACTTCGGGTTTAATGGAAATCCATATGGCGATTATAAGTCGGTATTTTATGTTGGAATTGATATAAGTCACTTATTACGTAGAAGATATGTTTTTGGATTGGGAGGAATAATGCAGTTGACATAGTAAAATCGAGATGCAATTTCAAGCCAATATAATACTACCCTAGAAATGCTTGCTACGATGAATTGTGTAACCAGAGTAGAGGAATGCAATCAAAAACGCATTCTTGTATGTATGTAAATGTGGACGAGGATAAAACCTTCCACCCAAACGCATGGTATGCCTCTGGTGTAGATATAAGAGCTGTTTTTTACCTAAAACTTCGAAAAGGATGAGATTGGAAATATTTGTAATGGATTTTGGTTGGAAAATAAATGGAAAAAACTTTAGGGAAATTGGACATTAACCAATGTATAATGTAGAAAGAAGCAAAAAATAAAATCCATTTTCTGGTATTTGAAAGATATAAAGAAAGTAGAGTATTGGCTCAGAGAAGATTGAGATTATGAAGAGGATATCTGTTATAGTGTTATTATTGATCATTGGTAGTTCAGTTTGGTCAATTAGACCCCAAAATCTTAAATACATCGGAATGCCTGTTGGAGGAATATGTACAGGTCAGGTTTATTTGGGTGGAGACGGACAACTCTGGTACTGGGATGTTTTCAATATTGCAGCAATTGATCCGGGAGGTCCTGGAGACAGATACTACTTAAATCCCCTGACTCAAGAAAAAAAGTTTGAGCAAGGGTTTGGGCTTACGGTTAAAGAAGGAGATCGGGTACATGTTAGATCACTCAACAGAAACGGATTCTCAGATATCTCGTTTGAAGGACAGTACCCTATCGGAAATGTATATTTTTCAGATCCCACCGTACCTGTTTCTGCACATTTGCAGGCATTTTCCCCCTTTATTCCCGGTGATGCTGAAAATTCAGGTTTACCATTAACGGTAGTGCAGTATACACTTACTAATAATACTGCCGAAGAGGTAGAGGTTGAAATAACAGGATGGTTGCAAAACATGGCAGGCTTTCAAACCGGGAAGGGGAAAGATGATGTGCATGAGAATAAGGCCATTACTGTGGATAATAACGCCCAGCTTATTTGCACGATTAGTGATAAATACCAACATGAGATGGCTGATTGGGGGAGCATGAGTTTAACTTTGATTGATGAAGGTCAGGCCTTTGCAAGGGCAGAGCACCCAAAGGGAATAAATGTTTATAATGGAGTTTCCAATACTTCTGACGAACAAATTGCACTGGGAGAAAAACTGGTAGGAGCAGTATCGGGAAAAGCAAACTTGAAGAAAGGGGAAAGCAAGACATTTACCTATCTGCTTAGCTGGTACTTCCCCAATATCCACTTGTGGGATAAAGCCCATCGCTGGAAAAATATAGAGAATTTACGTCACTATTATTCTTCAAGATTTACCGATGCAGCTCATGTTAGCAATTATGTAGCTCAAAACAGATGGTTGCTGGAAACAACAAAAGAGTGGAATCACACCTGGTATGACTCATCACTGCCTAAATGGTTTCTTGATCGCACATTTGTAAATTTGAGTACATTGGCTACCACTGCCTGCGTGCGTTTTGATGATCTAACAGATAATCCGGAAAATGAGGGACGTTTCTATACCTATGAAGGAGTATACCAGGGGGAAGGAACCTGTACACATGTCCTTCATTACGAACAAGCTTTGGGGAGGGTATTTCCCGCTTTGGCGCGACAATTACGGGAACAAATTGATCTGGGATTATCTTATAATGATGGATTAATTAGGTACAGAGGAGAGTTTAGTAATATGGGAAGGCATGATGGACGTGGTTTTGCTATAGATGGGCATGCCGGTACTATTATGCGTATCTACCGTGAACACTTAATGGCTCCGGATGCAAAATTTTTAAATAACAACTGGAATAAGATCAAAAAGGCCATCCAGGTGATGATTGATCAGGATAAGTCAAAAACAGGAAAACCTGATGGAATTTTGGAAGGTAAACAGTACAATACACTTGATAGAACATGGTATGGGAAAATAAGCTGGATAAGTGGATTGTATGCAGCTTCGTTGAGAGCAGGTGCTGAGATGGCAAAAGAGATGGGGGATCTCAAATTTGAACGAACCTGCCGCGACATAGCTCAACTAGCCTATCAAAATATAGCTGAACAGTTATTTAATGGCGAATATTTTATTCAGTTAACAGATCCCGAGCATCCGGAAGCTCCCAATACTAACATTGGTTGTCATACTGATCAGTTACTTGGCCAATACTGGGCTGCTCAAACTGGCTTAGATCCAATAGTGCCTGAAGAACAGATTCAGATAGCATTGCAGTCGATCATGAAATACAACTTTGTAGAAAATTATGGCGCTTACCTGGATACTGCATCAATCCCCATAAAGAGGTGGTACGCCGACGACGATGAAGCAGGGGTGATTATGTGTACTTTCCCTAGAGGAGGGACAGATATTGCTCCCGGTATAATCGAAAATGAGTGGGAAAAACTGGTTATTGGTTATTTCAGTGAGATTTGGACAGGACAGGAACATCAACTTGCCGCAACCTTAATTTCCGAAGGACTCATTGATGAGGCAACAAATGTAATTCAAGCGGTAAATAGAAGGTATTCTGGCGAACGTCGTAATCCGTATAATGAAATTGAATACGGTAATCATTATACCCGTGCCATGAGTGGTTATGCGCCATTTGTGTCAGCCTCAGGTTATACATATAATGGGCCTGGAGGAATAATTGGTTTTGCTCCTAAATTAAGCACCAAAGATTTTAAGTCTGCTTTTATTTCTTCGGAAGGTTGGGGAAGTTTTACACAAAAATTTGATAGAAAAAAACAAGCCTGCGTATTAATCCAGAACTATGGAATCCTTAATGTTCAGGAGTTAAGGTTGGTTTCACTTTTGGGAAATGATATAAACAAGGTAACAGTTAATCTGGATGGTAAGGAGCTAAAATCTAAGTATACTGTATCGGGAGATAAAGTAAGAATCATGTTTGAACCCATTGAGCTAAGCGCGAAACAAGAGTTGGAAATAACAATCAATTAATAGAATATGAAACTTTTTATTACACTTTCCTTATTAGTAGGCTTTTTGTTTACTAGTTGTGATTCAGGCAATAATAGAACTGAAACAGTAGAGACCAGAAGGGTGAAAAAGCCTGTAATTACAGGGGAATGGAAACATATATTTAATCCCAATGACACCCGCTCTGATATTGATACAACCTGGTACACTAATGACCATTGTTTTGTAAAAGGAGCTGACGGCAAATGGCATGGTTATGGGATTATCGGTCATAAACCAATCAATCCATGGACAGGAGAAACACGCTTTTTTCATATCTCTGCAAAGATGTTTGATCAGGATAAATGGGATGATCATGATTATGCTCTAGAAACAAAACCGGGAGTTGAACGGGTGTTATGGGCTCCGCATGTATTTCACGAAAGTGATAGTGATACATGGCACATGTTCTATAATATTGGCAACCGCCAGAAAAATGCGCCCAACTATGCTAGCTGGGGACAGCTATGCCGAGCTGACTCTAAAGATATGTTTAACTGGGAACGTTATCCTTTAAATCCTTTGTTTTCTGATCCAGGACATGCCCGGGACTCTTACATTCTAAAAGATGAGAATATTTATTACTACTACTATACCCGAACTTTCGATGAAGTTGACTTACGATCCTGTGTAGCAGTGAGGACGAGTCCTGATTTGCAACATTGGAGCGGGCCAAAAATTGTTCATACGCAATCATTTGAATGTGATTGGGGAGGTGATGCAGAAAGTCCTTTTGTTGTAAAGAAAGATGGTTTGTTCTACCTATTTATTTGCAGGGCAATGACAGAGTACAATCAAACACACGTATACTGGTCAGAAACACCAGATGAATTCCCCGTTGAAAATTTTGTTTGTGAATTGCCAACTCATGCTTCAGAAGTAATAAAAGTGTCAGACAATGAATGGTATATATCAAATACCGGCTGGGACAAAAAAGGGGTGTATATCGCTAAACTGGAGTGGAACTAATTATTTGAAATATATAAAAATTTACATATGAATAAGTTATTAATAATGTTGTTGGCAGCTTATACAGCTATTTCTTGTGATTCTTCAAACCCATTAGATGAGCAGGCGAAAGAACCGGCGATTCCGGTTTTGGCAGGCGAAAGCCGTAAAATGATTGATGCAAAACCCGATTTTATAACTGATGAGTCAAAGTGGTTTACCAATGACCACTGTTTTATAGAAGATAAAGAGGGGACGTTACATTGGTTTGGTATTAATAACCCTTACCCGCCAGAGGGAAAAGAACTTTATCGTTATCATCCTTATTTAGGACATTGTACTACTACTGGTTCAGTAATGGACTGGAAACGTGAGGAATTTGCCATTGATGAGAGTAATGGATCGGAGTACATTGGAGCTCCTTATGTTGTGTGGCACGAAGAGAGTCAACGTTATGTAATGGTAGTTGAAGTTTGGCACGAACAACGCCGTTTACAGGTATATTGGTCTGATGATTTGTATAACTGGACTCCTCAGGAAGGATATATATTACCTGATAACTTATGGATTGGTACTCGTGATCCTCATATTATGAAGGGAACTGATGGGAAATACTGGATACATGTGGTAGGTACCGGTAATAAAGGTGTAAAACAGTCACAAGTATTGCGAATTAAAACAACAGACTTTAAAACGTTCGAAGAACCTCAAACCATTCTGGGCATTAATGATTGTACCTGGGCAACGCTTATTGAGTCTCCGTTTGTCGTTCAGAGAGAGGATAAGTGGTATCTCTTTTTTACTTATGCGCACCGCAGATATGCAGAAACGTTGGTTGTTGTTTCAGATGATCCGGATCATTTTGATTATGACAATAATACCATTACAACCTTATTTGGCCATGCAGCCGAAATATTCACCTATAAAGGGCAGGAGTACATTACCTCATGCGGACCTGAAGATCAGCATTATTTAAATCATCAGTCGGTAAGTATTGCTCCATTGAAATGGATTAAATAGTTAGAAAAGACATTTTGGTAATTTGAAATATACCTGGAAGTGATGATTTAAAATTAGCCAAAATTACTATCCATCAGGATGATTGTTCACGAGGTGAACTCTTTAAGTTACCAATGAAACTAAAATTATAAACCAATGAATAGAATCTTATTTCTACTAGTACTTTTTGTTGTATCATACAATATTTTTGCTCAGGGCAGAGAGAAGAAAGTTCTTATAATCGGGATAGATGGCTGTCGTCCTGATGTTTTGAAAGAAGCTCAAACTCCGGCAATTAATAAACTTATTGGTAATGGTGCTTATTCTTTTAGCGCAAAAACCGATCCCATAAGCAGTAGTGGTATATGTTGGACCGGAATGTTGACCGGAGTATGGCATGAGAAGCACAATGTTGTTTCAAATTCATATAAGAATCCCAATATAGGCGAGTATCCCCATCTTTTTAGAAGGATAAAAGAATTCAATCCTGAGTTAAAAACTTATAGCATAGTAAATTGGAATCCAATTCATAAGATTTTGCAAAAGGGAGAAGCTGATATTGAAGAAAGCTATTCTCCGGATAGAAAGGTTACAAAAAGGGTTGTTGAAGTTTTATCTAAAGAAGATCCTGATGTGGTTTTTGTTCAGTTAGATGATGTTGACCATGCAGGTCATACCTACGATTATTTATTTGAAAGCCCAAAGTATGTAAAGGCAATTCAGAAAGCTGATAAGCAGATTGGGAAAATGGTTCAAACCATAGCTAAAAGAAATACAATTAAGAACGAAGACTGGCTTATCATTGTAAGTACTGATCATGGAGGGAGCAACTTTACGCATGGAAAGGATATCCCGGAACACACAACCATTTTTTATATAGCAAGTGGCAATGCTACACAAAAAGGTGAAATAGATGATGTAAATGTTGTTGATGTGTGTGTAACAACTCTTGCTCACATGGGAGTTAAAATAGCTCCAGAATGGAATTTGGATGGTAAGGTTAGAGGATTGATTGAGTATTAAATGGAATTCTATTAATCGAATAAAAATCTAAAAATGAGACGTTTTTCCTATTTGTATTTAGTAGGTGTATTAGTAGTAATTACACTGTTTAGTTGTAATACTCAGCCTAAAACTAAAAAAAGTACAATGAATAAGGCTAAAGATGGAACATATCTTTTTGATAAAGAGTTTCTTGAGAAATATACAAAACCAGTTGAATTGACTAACGGAGATGCTTCAATTCTTGTTTTACCTGAGTACCAGGGAAGAGTAATGACTTCGACTTGTAATGGAGACGATGGTTTTAGTTTTGGATGGATCAACTACGATCTGATAAAACAACAAAAGTTTGTGGAACATTTTAATCCATTTGGCGGCGAGGAGCGGTTTTGGATTGGACCCGAAGGAGGACAGTTTTCAGTCTATTTTGATAAGGATAAAGATTTCGTATTTGAGAATTGGTTCGTACCTGAAGAAATTGATACGAAACCATTCGATATGGTCTCGCAGGATGAGAATACTGTCCAGTTCAAAAAGGCGATGCATTTAACGAACTACTCGGGTACTAATTTCGACTTTCTGGTTACACGTAATGTTCAGTTACTTTCAAATGAGCAGGTACAAAGAGACCTTGATATTTCAGCGGCTAATATATCTGTAGTTGCATACAAATCTTCAAATACAATCAGAAACACTGGTGAGCAAGCATGGAAAAAAGAAACGGGCTTGCTTTCAATTTGGATGTTAGGAATGCTAATTCCTTCGCCCGAGGTTACTGTTGTAATCCCAATAAAATCAGGAGATGCGAAGCTTCTTGGCCCTAAAGTGAATGATGATTATTTTGGTAAAGTATCAGATTCCAGACTTAAGGTACAGGGAAACAAAGTGTTCTTTAAGGCCGATGGTAAAAGTCGTGGAAAAATTGGAATACCACCTTTACGCTCTACTGGTATTATGGGGAGTTATGATGCAAAAAATGGAGCATTAACAATTTTGGAGTGTAAACTACCCGAAGGGAATACTGACTATGTAAATTCTACCTGGGAATTACAGGAAAATCCTTACAAAGGAGATGCTTTAAATTCTTACAATGATGGACCACTAGATGATGGTTCCCAAATGGGACCGTTTTACGAACTGGAAACTTCTTCACCAGCTCTTGCCCTAAAATCAGGGGAATCTTATACGCATATTCAAACAACCTATCATTTCCAGGGGGCTAAAGAAGCCCTAAATCAAATCAGTAATAAAATATTGGGAGTTTCAATAGATGCATTAGAAAATATCTTATAGGAAATTCCTTTTAAAACAATCGTTTATGAATAAAAAAGAAAAAGTAGTACCCAGAGAGTTGCTGGTACCTTTTATAATGATCACCTGCCTGTTTTCCTTGTGGGGATTTGCCAATGACATTACAAATCCAATGGTGGCAGCATTTAAAACAGTAATGGAAACTACCAATGCCAAAGCCTCTTTAATTCAATTTGCTTTTTATGGAGGTTACGGAACAATGGCCATTCCTGCTGCTTTGTTTGTAAAACGTTATACCTATAAGAAAGGAGTTTTGCTTGGTTTGTTATTATATGCCACTGGCGCATTATTATTTTATCCAGCTGCAAGATTCGAAATGTTTGGTTTCTTCTTAGGATCATTATATATCCTGACTTTCGGTTTGGCTTTTCTGGAAACCACTGCAAATCCGTATATTCTTTCAATGGGAGATGAATCAACCGCTACGCGCCGGTTGAATCTCGCTCAATCGTTTAATCCTCTGGGTTCTATCTTCGGAATGTTTATAGCATCAAAGGTAATTCTTGCCTCTTTACAATCTGATGTTCGTGATGCCTCGGGTAATTTGGTTTTTGAAACTATGGATGCAGCAGAAAAGGCAGCAGTCCGTACTCATGATCTTGCCGTGATCCGTGATCCTTATGTGATGCTTGGCTTTGTCGTACTTGTAATGTTTGTGATTATTCTGGTGTCTAAGATGCCTGAGCGTCAGAATGCGGATCATTCTGTTCATGCTAAAGACTCCTTTAAAAGACTATTTAAAAATCGCAAATACCGTGAAGGGGTGATAGCTCAGGTATTTTATGTTGCAACACAGATTATGTGCTGGACGTTCATCATTCAATATGCCGAAAACTTAGGATACGATAAAGCCACCGCGCAGAACTATAACATTGCAGCAATGGCACTTTTTATCACAAGTCGTTTTATTAGTACGGCTATGATGAAGTATGTAAATGCTCGAAAAATGTTGACATTCTTTGCGATTGGAGGAATGATAACCACCACAGGGGTGATATTGATTGAGGGACAACTGGGACTTTACTGCCTGGTGGCTACTTCCGGTTTTATGTCATTAATGTTCCCAACCATATACGGAATTGCACTTCATGGCTTAGGGGATGATGCCACTATAGGTGCAGCAGGTTTGGTGATGGCCATTGTGGGGGGGGCCTTAATGCCACCGTTACAGGGAGCCATAATTGATATGGGGGAGATTGGTTGGCTGCCGGCCGTTAATGTCTCTTTTATACTACCATTTATATGTTTTGTGGTAATTGCCATTTATGGCTATCGAACATTAACCGTTTTTGCAAAAGAATAAATACAATTAAATAGTACAATATGAATTTAAAAATTGGAAGCATAGCCATCCTGCTGATGGTATTATTGGCATGTAATGCCGAAAAGGTAGAAAAACCATATAACAAAGGTATTAGTGTGACTCCCAGACCGACAAGTATCGTGAAGGGTGAAGGTGTTTTTACGCTTAATAGAAAAACTGTTTTTGTTGCTGAAAGCGAGCAGATTTCTGAGGTCATAACACTTTTCGCCAAAAAGCTTAAAACCTCCACTGGCTATGAGATGGATGTAGTGAATACAAACCCCCGGGATAATTTCATTAATGTGGTAATTGAAACTCAACAATTAGCAAATGATGAAGCCTACAAGTTGAAAGTAACATCAAAAAATATTGAGATCACAGGAAGTACCATCAAAGGAATCTTCTATGGTTTACAGACTTTACTTCAATTGCTCCCTGCGGAGGTGGAAAGTTCAACATTGGTAACAGATGTGGATTGGAATATTCCCATTGTAGATATCCAGGATGAACCCCGTTTTAAGTACCGAGGTTTACATTTGGATGTATGTCGTCATTATGTGCCTGTTGAAGACATCAAGAAACATCTTGATATGATGGCGATGTTCAAAATGAATAAATTTCACTGGCACCTGACCGAGGATCAAGGGTGGCGAATCGAGATAGAGAAATATCCATTGTTAACACAAATCGGTTCTAAGCGCATTGAGGGAGAGGGAAATGAATACGGTGGTTTTTATACGCAACAAGAGGTTAAGGAGATTGTGGCCTATGCATCAGACCGTATGATTGATGTAATTCCTGAGATTGAATTGCCGGGACATGCCTTGGCGGCTTTAACCGCATATCCCGAGTACTCTTGTACAGGCGGTCCTTTTAAAGTAAGAAATATTTGGGGGGTTGAACCTGATGTGTATTGCGCCGGGAAGGAAGAGACTTTTGAATTTTTGGAAGACATCATTGATGAAGTAGTGGCGCTTTTCCCGTCAGAATATTTCCATATTGGAGGCGATGAGTGTCCCAAAACCAGATGGGAAAGTTGTATGTTATGTCAGCGCCGAATGAAAGAGGAAGGCCTGAAGGATGAGCATGAGCTGCAAAGCTATTTTGTTCAGCGCATTGAAAAAGTGCTTTTAGCACATGGCAAAAAGATGATTGGTTGGGATGAAATTCTGGAAGGAGGCCTGGCTGAGTCGGCAGCAGTCATGTCGTGGCGAGGCGAAGATGGAGGGATTGAAGCAGCTACGCATGGTCATGATGTGGTTATGACGCCCGGTAATTGGTGTTACCTTGATCATTTTCAGGGGGATTCAAGAGTTGAACCCGTAGCTATTGGTGGTTATACCACACTTGAAGAGTCCTACTCTTATGAGCCAGTACCTGAACAATTGAAAGCAGAAATGGCTAAACATGTGCTTGGAACTCAAGGTAATGTCTGGACTGAATACATGTATACTCCGGAGTTAATTGAATATCGTGTCTACCCAAGAATCATTGCATTGGCGGAAGTGAACTGGACCTCTAAAGAGAATAAAAATTTTACGGATTTTGCCAGACGAATGGACAATCAGTATGTACGCATGGATATGCACGATATCAACTACCACATTCCGTTACCGGAAGGACCCTGTAATAAGGTGGTTTTTACTAATTCTGCTAAAGTTGAATTTACAACAACACGTCCTGTCAAAATGGTTTACACACTGGATGGTAGTGAACCAACTGCTGAGTCGGCAGTTTATGAGCAGCCTTTTAACCTTTCTGAGAATACAGAGATAAAAATAGCCTCAGTATTAAGTAGTGGTAAAATGAGCAAAGTGCGCACCATCGTGGTTGAGAAACAGCCATTTAAGCCTGCAGTAGACGTGGGAACTAAAAGGAAAGGTTTAAAAGAGAAATATACCAAAGGTGATTTTATTTATGTGGCTGATTTGGAGAAGGTAAAGGATTGGACGGAAACAGCCAGTGATGTGAACCTGCCCCCCGCCTACACCAACGCTCAAATTGATGAACCATCAGCTCACATATTATCCGGCTATATTGAAATGCCTGAAGATGGAATCTATGAGTTCTCGACGAATGTAGATCAGTTCTTTTTAGGTGGTCAGTTGCTTATCAATAATGATGGAGAAGTGAAACGCTTCTCGAGAAATAATACCACCGTTGCCCTAAAAAAAGGGAAGCATGAAGTAAAACTGATCTATCTGAACAACATTATCGGAGGCTGGCCCCAGGCATGGAATGGTCCGAGGATTGATTTCAGGTTACAGGGTACAGATGAATTCACAAAGGTATCTCAGGAAATGTATAGCTTTTAAAAATTGAAGATATTGAAATTATGAAATACAAGAAATTAGGCCTTTGGGCGATATTATTAATATTTATTACTTCGTGCAAGCAGGTTGATCCACCCTTAGCAGTAGGGCCAGTTCCAACTGATGCACAGCTTAAATGGCATGAAATGGAACAATACGCATTTGTCCATTTTAGTATGAATACTTTTACCGATATTGAGTGGGGATATGGTGATAAAAGTCCAGAACTGTTTAACCCAACCGACCTGGATTGTCGCCAGTGGGCCAGAGTGTGCAAAGAGGCCGGATTGAAAGGAATTATCATCACGGCCAAACACCACGATGGATTTTGTTTGTGGCCTTCGAAATACACCGAATACTCAGTGAAAAATTCACCCTGGCGTGATGGGAAAGGTGATTTGTTAAGAGAGCTTTCTGATGCGTGTAAAGAATATGGATTAAAGTTTGGAGTTTACTTGTCTCCCTGGGATCGAAACCATCCCGATTATGGAAAGCCGGAGTATATCACCTATTTCCGTAACCAATTACGAGAGTTACTGACCAACTATGGTGATGTGTTTGAGATTTGGTTCGATGGTGCTAACGGAGGATCTGGATACTATGGCGGAGCAAATGAGACCAGGAATGTTGATCGTAAAACATACTACGATTGGGAAAATACCTATAAGATTGTACGCGAATTACAACCTAATGCCATTTTATTTAGTGACGCTGGCCCCGGATGTCGCTGGTGTGGTAATGAAGAGGGTTGGGTTGGAAAAACTAATTGGAGCACGTTGCGTAGGGATGAGGTGTGGCCGGGATGGCCTCATTACGAACAACTTCGGTATGGGCATGAAGATGGTACCCATTGGGTGCCGGCTGAGGTTGATGTATCTATTCGTCCGGGATGGTTCTATCATCAATCAGAAGACCACAAAGTGAAGACCTTACCACATCTGTTGGATATTTATTACCATTCAGTAGGACGAGGAGCGACTTTACTGATAAACTTCCCTGTTGATCCAAGAGGTCTGATTCATGAAACGGATGAGGAGCAGATATTAAAGCTTTCGAATGCACTGAAGGCCGATTTTGCTGTTGACCTGGCACAGGGGGAAGATGCAGAAGCCGATAACGAGAGAGGAAACTCTGGAAAATACAAGGCTGCTAACGTAACCGATGGTGACAAGGAAACCTATTGGGCTACCGATGATCAAGTATCGGAAGCATCACTGACGATCAATCTTGAAGAGCCTACTGAATTTAACCGTTTCCTGATCCAGGAGTACATCAGATTGGGGCAACGTGTTAAAGAGTTTACTTTGGAAGCTTTGGTTAACGGAGAATGGAAGACTCTGGCTGAAGAAACGACCATCGGGTACAAAAGGATATTACGGTTACCAACCACAACAGCAACAAAGGTGAGGGTGAACATTAAAAGTGCCAAAGCTTCACCGTTGATTTCTAACGTTGAAATCTATAACGCTCCAAAAATATTAACTGCACCAGTCATTTCCAGAAATAAGGAGGGATTACTTAAAATACACTCGGCTGACAAAGAAGTAAAAGTGTATTATACTATGGATGGTTCTGAGCCTAACGAGAAGTCAAATAGCTACACCGAACCATTTATTTTGGATCGTAAAGCCATAGTGAAAGCCATAACTGTGGATCCGTTGTCGGATAAAAGAAGTCCCGTAAGTAGAGAAGCATTTGACATAGTCAAAAAGCAATGGAAAGTTGTTGGCGTAAATGATGAAAATGTCAATAAAATATTTGACGGTGATCCATCCACCGTATGGCATCAGAAAGGAGCAAAAATGCCGGTTGATTTGGTGGTTGATCTCGGTGACGTAAACTCAGTTAAAGGATTTAGGTACCTGCCTGACCAGAGTCGTTGGTCAGACGGAATCATTTTTAATTATGAGTTTTATGGATCAGAAAACGGACGTTCATGGAAGTTGTTGAGTGAAGGTGAGTTTTCGAATATTAAAAATAGTCCTATATGGCAAACCAAATATTTTGAGCCGGTTAAAGTAAAGTATTTGAAGTTGAAAGCATTGAACAATACAAATGATAACCATGCTGTTGGTTACGCTGAATTTGATATTGTAACCAACGATTAAAAGAAATAAAAGACTATGAATTTGATACGTATCATCCTATTAATACCATTTTTTTGTGCATTTATAAATGCAAACGCACAAAAAAGCGGTTTGTTTACCGAAGGATCACGGCAAGTACATCTGGATTTTCATACAACTGAAAAACTAGAGAATATCGGGAAAGACTGGAATAAAGAGAATTGGCAGCAGACTCTCAAAGTTGGACATGTGAATTCTATCAACATATTTGCGAAGGGACATCACGGTTGGTGTTATTACAATACCGAGGTGGGTAAACGTCACCCCAATCTGGATTTTGATTTATTTAAAGCGCAGTTGGAGGCATGCCACGAAATAGGCGTGACCGCTCAGGCTTATGTTACCGTTGGATGGAATGTATTGGATGCACATGAACATCCCGAATGGGTTTCTACCGGGAAAGACGGAAAGAACCAGTTTGCCGAAATGGAAGCAAATGCCAAACCCGGAGAGCCATTTCCCTGGGGGTGGCCCACTTTATCGCCGGAAGGTGGATATCTGGAACATTTGCTGAAACATACCGAAGAGATAGCAAAGAACTACGAGGTCGATGGTTTTTGGTTCGATATTGTTCCGGTTGGCAGTATTAACTACAACGAATGGAGCAAGAAGGATATGGAAGCCAATGGGGTAGATTGGAACAACGAAAAAGAAGCATGGGCACATCATTGTAAAAAAATGCACGCGTTTTTTCAACAAACCAATGCTGTAATTAAAAAGTACAGACCTAATGCTACAATTTATTACAACTGGACTACGGGAATGAACGATCCCCGGATTTTAAAGGAAGCTTACTATCAATATAATACTAAACAGGATTTAGAAGATTTGCCAACTACCTGGGCAGGTTACGATGTGTTTCCGGTTCGTGCAAAATTTTATGCCAACACAGGTAAGCCCATTGTGGCTATGAGTGGTAAATTTCATTCGGCCTGGGGTGAATTTGGTGGATTCAAACACAAAAATGCAATCTGGTACGAAGCGGTAAACATGTTGTCGTTTGGTGCAATGGCTAACTTTGGCGATCAACTGCATCCAACCGGAAAACTGGAGAAAGCAACCTACGACAATATTGGATATGCCTATTCTTATATCGAAAAAATTGAAAAATACTGTGTGGATGCCAAACAATTGGCAAAAACAGCTGTGTGGTTAAATTTTTCAGGAAAAGACAATGATCTTACCCGAATGCTTCTCGAACATCAGGTAAACTTTGTGGTTGCAAATAATCTGAAAGACTGGAGTGCCGTAGATGTGCTTATTCTTCATAGCGGTGTTAGGTTGAACGAACAAGAATCCAAACAAATTAAGGAATTTGTTGACAACGGTGGAAAGTTGTTAATTATTGGTAAAGGAGCATTTGAGGATGGAAAGTGGAAATTCGATATTGGAGCTAAGTATCTTGGAGAGTCAAATTATCAAGTTGATTATACTCTTGTGTCAGACAAGTTAAATAACAATTTGGTTCAATCGCCATTTTTGAATCGGAATCCTGCTATACGAGTTGAACCGGAAAATGAAACCGAGATATTGGCGCAAATATATGAGCCATACTTCGACCGCACTGTTGAACATTGGACTTCACACGATAATGTTCCATATCAAACAACACCCGCAACACATCCTGCAGTTATAAGAAAAGGAAACATTGTATGGTGTGCACATGATTTAGAAACTATTTATTCAAAAGAAGGATCTCAAGTTCATCGTCAGTTGTTTTTTAATGCCTTAAGTCAATTACTTTCTGATCCTTTGGTAAAGGTGGAAATGCCAAGTTGCGGACGCTTAAATTTATTACATCAACCCCGGGAGAATCGCTATGTGGTGCATCTTACCTACGGAACACCTCATAAGCGTGGCAGGGCACAAGTGATTGAGGATTTGGTGCCCTTGTATAACGTACCTGTGAGTGTTGATTTCGATGAAAAAATCAAAAAGGCATATACTATTCCAGGAAAGCAATCATTGAAAATGAATAAGGTTGATGGTAAACTACACATAGTGGTGCCTGAATTCAAGTGCCATACTGCAGTAGTTTTTGAGTATTAGATTAGGCTGTGTACGGATGATCTTATTGGTTTTTCGATTATCAATACCCTTTGGAAGAATGATAAAAATAAACATCATGCTACGTAAAATTATAATTGTTGTCCTTTTTCTTTGTGCTATCTCTGTTGTAGTTGAAGCAAAATCAAAGAAAAATGTCAAGAAGGGGGAAGTTACCTTTCGATCTTTGTTGGATGAGATGATTAACCGTGATGCTCTAACGCGTTACCCTGATCCGTATTATACTTTTAAGCAGTTTAGTAGTTACGATCGCCGTTCAAATGTCATCAATGACTCTACCTGGTTTGCCAATTCCGATTGCGACCAGTTTATCAGGGTAGAAAATAACGAGGGACGTGAAGAAAGTGTATTGATGGACATGCAGGGGGCTGGCTCTATCGTTCGATTTTGGATAACAGGTAATAACCATGGTGCAGGAACTTTGCGCATTTACCTTGATGGTAACACGAAACCGATAATCGAAGCCAAGCTAATTGACTTTGTCAGTAAAAATGAGGTCGGCGCGCCTTTGAGTTCGTCTGTGTCACCTCAAACAAATTATATGCGGCGCGGGCACAATCTTTATCTGCCCATTCCATTTGCAGAAAGCTGCAAAGTGACTTATGAGATGCGATCGGTAAATAAAGACGAAACTTTATACTATTGTATTAATGCTCGGGAATATGCCAAAGGAACCAGGGTCGAAAGTTTCTCTGATAAGTCGATTGAGCAAAACAAAGTTTTGATTCAGGAAGTGAACAAGGTTCTAAGTTCAAACGGGACTTCTGTGGCTGATGGGAAAATATTTAATCTTCCGCTGGCAATTGGGAAAGAGACATCTATAAAGTTAGATCAGGAAGGACGTGCAATCAGTAGTTTAAGTGTAAAGATAGAAGGAGTTAATCTGAAACGAGCATTGCGCGATATCATTGTAAAGTGTACATTTGATGGTGTTCAGACAGTTTGGTGTCCGATCGGTGATTTTTTTGGTACAGGTTATGAACTTCATGCATCAGAAACTTACTACACCAAAGTGAAAGAGGATGGAAGTATGACGGTTTACTGGCTCATGCCATACCGGGAAAACTGTAGTATATCATTCGAAAATATTGGAAATGTACCTTATCAGTTATCGGGTAATGTAACCACAAAGCCGTACAGCTGGACCCAAAACTCAATGTATTTTAATGCCAGTTGGAAACAGTTTACAGCTCTTTCAACAGGAGAAAACAAGGCGCGTATTGGCTATGGAGGTTGTTTCGATATGAACTTTGTAACACTTAACGGAAAAGGAGTATACGTGGGAGATGTGATTACACTCTTTAATACGTCCTTAGGCGGTCACTGGAAAAGCTGGTGGGGTGAAGGTGATGAAAAAGTTTACCTGGATGGTGAAACTTTTCCTTCCATCATAGGAACAGGTACTGAGGATTATTATGGATATGCCTGGTGTGAATATGCTCCTTTCAATCACCCCTATCTGTCGCAACCCATTGGAGGAGGTAATTTCAAGTTCGATATGACCGTGAATATGCGTTACAGAGGTCTGGATGCAATGCCTTTTGCCCAATCACTCAAGTTCGATATGGAGATGTGGCACTGGACCAAAACCAGACTTAATTTTGCACCAACAACATTCTATTATATGGTTCCAGGCGGCAAAGATAATAGTATTGCTGATTATGAAGGAGCGAAAGCAAAATTGGCTTTTGATCGGTTTGATATTTTAAAAGCAGAAGCAGAAGATGGTAAGCTGGAAGGTGAAAATATGCGTATTATCGGAGTTGATAAAAACACCTATGGCTTTTATGATAATAGTGTATCAGGGGGCGTTGCTATGATGTGGCGAAATGGAGAGTTGGGTGAAACCCGCACTTTTGAATTTGATGCGGATGCTCATAGCCGTATGACTCAAATTGCCCTTGGTTCTTCTGTTGCGAATGGAATCTACGAGATAGAGCTTAATGGAAGGAAAATCCTCACCTGGGACAGTAATCTTAATAATACGCTACCTCAAATATTTGAATTGGATGCGGTAAATCTGAAACGCACCAATTCATTAATTGTGAAATTGCTATCGAAGAAAAACGATGCTGGAAACTGTGATTTGATAATCGATTATTCATTAATTAAAAGAAATCAATGAAACGAGGATTGAAGTCGAGAAATGTTTTGTTCTGTTTCGTAATTATTTATCTGATATTGCAGGGATGTTCCTCGAATATTGACGTATACAAAGAAATTTCAGACGTTTCCCGGATGGCTAAGGAGAAGTCGACTTGGCAAGCACATATGTTCAGTAGTTATGATCGTAGTGGTGGTAATGACGATGGATTCGCCGGAACCTACTCTCAACTTCGGGTTGAAAATGGGAACAGTGTATTGGCCGAAGCTACCGGTGCTGGTTACATCAGTCGTATCTGGTTCACCCATTCCGAACATCACCGGGATGGATTGCTGAACCTGGAAAACGAACACATTCGGATTTTTATCGATAATCATACCGTGCCTACCATTTATTTGCCACTGGAGGCTATTTTTAACGGTAGAGAATCCGGCTTCCCTTCTGGATTGGTTGGGAAAGGATTGGGTGGCTGGTATTGTTATGTTCCGATTCCATATTCCAACTATTGCCGTGTTGAGGTTGAGGGAACAGGCGTTCGTTTTTATCAGATCAATCTACAGGAATATACAGGAGATAAAAAGGTAGTAAGCTTTCGGAGCAGAAACATTGACAAAGCCAATCAGCAACTGAAAGCAGCAGGGCAGTTGTTACTGACTGGCCTGGCAGATGGAGATGAGCTGCAGCATCAAACATTGAGTATTAACGCTGAAAGTAAGGGCTTTGTAGAATTAAGTAGGGTACAGGGGCAGATCAGCAGGCTATTTCTAGAGACAACACCTGAAAAACTGACGGCTCTTTTAAACAGCAGAATCCGCATTTTTTGGGATGGGCAAAAGGAGCCGGCTGTTGATGTGCCGGTGAATATGTTTTTTGCAATTGCAGATCGTCATTGTTTGCACCAATCATTATTGGCAGGCTTCAGAAATGATAGATTGTACAATTATCTTCCCATGCCATTCTCTCGGGGGGCAAGGATTGAAATTGAGGCCGCTGACGAAGCCTTTGATGTAAAGATTGGCTACCAGATCGAAAAATACACCGCTGATGAGGTGCTTTACCTGTCGGCTTTTTATAATGAAGCGTTACCGGCTAATGATGTGGATCGACCTTTTCTGTTGCTCGATACAAAAGGAGCGGGGCACTATGTGGGTACCTTTTTAATGACCGAGGCCAAAACCCATGGCGATGAGCAGTTGCCTGTTTGGCTTGAAGGGGATGAGGTATTCACTTGCGATGGAGAAATGCGTATCCATGGAACCGGAACTGAAGACTACTTCAACTGTGGTTGGTATTCCGTTCCGGGCAGATTAAATAATCCGGGCAGTTTCCCTTTGCATGGATTTCCGCAATTTAGTATGAACGAAATTGGCAAAGCCTCGGCATATCGCTGGCATCTTTCAGATCCGGTACCTTTTAAGGAGTCGATTCATGTAAGTGTGGAGCACGGCACCAACAATACTATTGTGGGAGATTATAGAAGTGTGGCGTTTTACTATTTAAAGTATTAACAATGAGTAAAATATTTAAAACCGTAAATTTTTTGTTTGGTGTTTCTCTGACCGTATTCTTTCTGGGCTGCACGGTAATCGATCAAGCGAATAATCAGGTAGTCAGTGTTACCTCCCTGCTACAGGAAATGACCTCGCGTGAACAATTGAGCCGTTATCCAAAGCCGGCATTTATTACCAAACATGTGAGTAGCTATGATCGATCAAGTGTCTCACCAACCGAAAAGAACTGGTTTCATAACTGGGATATGAATCAATGGGAAGGTGTAGAGCAAACGAAGAACGGGAAAGAATATGTGTTGATGGATGAAAAATCACCAGGAGCGATTACACATTTTTGGATGACTGGTGCCGGAAAGGACAGGGGGCAAGGGACTTTGCGCATTTATATTGATGGTAATGAAAAACCTGTGATCAGTCAGACCATAAGAAGTTTTATCGGAGAGAATAAGGAGGTGGGGTATCCTTTGAGCTGTTCGGTGTCACCGGAAACAATAGCGGATGAACGTGGACATAATTTATACTTGCCAATACCCTATGCCAAATCGTGTAAAATAACTTACCAATCGGATTTGATTAAGGATGGAAATCCCTGGGAGACTGGGAGTGAAATTTTATATTACAATATTGATTACAGAGCCTATGCAGAAGGGGTAGAAATTGAGAGTTTTACGGATCAATCCATCGCTCAAAATAGATCGCTTATTGCAGCCACCAATCAAATGTTATTGGAAGGTAGGTTTCGTGAAGAATCAGAATCAGAAGCGATTGAGAATTTTCAGATGCAAATAGCACCTGGCGACGTAAAAGTGCTATCGAAAAGAGAGGCAGGAGCAGCCATCAATGAGTTAAACCTGCGTATCCAGGAGGATGAACCAACGCAATCGTTAAGATCGTTGATTATTAAATGTGAATTCGACGGAAAACAAACGGTTTGGGCCCCCGTAGGTGATTTTTTTGGTGCCGGCTACCGAATAGATGCCTACGAAACACGGTATAACAAAGTAAGTGTGGATGGTAACCTGACCTCTAAATGGCTCATGCCATTTGAGAAAGCTTGTAAAATATCGGTGGAAAATATCGGAGAAGAGACCATTGGAATTAACGGTTCCATACAATTTGCCGCCTATAAATGGAGCAATAAGTCCATGCATTTTTATACCTCATGGCACCAGTATACCAAATACGATACAGGGACTCCTAAAGGGATGTTAGGAGGTAATGGAACTAAAGATGTAAATTTTGTATCTCTAAAAGGAAAAGGAATTTACGTTGGAGATGTTCTAACACTTTTTAATGATAATTTACCTCCTGGAAAAGCCACCTGGAAGAAAGAAGATGGATCATTTTCTATGAGCTGGTGGGGCGAAGGTGATGAAAAAATATACATTGACGGAGAAGTGTTTCCTTCGCATTTTGGGACAGGTACCGAAGATTATTATTGTTATGCCTGGTGTAAGCCCGAATCCTTTTCACACCCATTCATTGCACAACCTTCAGGTGAGGGGAATCTAACTCCTGGTTATACTGTTAATGCAAGAGTCAGAGCATTGGATGTGCTTCCATTTAACACAAGTTTGCGATTTGACATGGAGCTTTGGCACTGGAATAAAGCTAGGGTAAATTATGCACCTACTACCTTTTATTACATGATGCCTGGGGGCGAAACGAATATAAAACCGGATTATGAAGGAGCAAGGGAACAGGTGTTGCTTGATTTTGAAAAAATGTATTCAAATTTTAATGAAAAAGAGTAAATGAAATTTCAATAAGCTCTAAAAATAAACACAACAATGCGACGATCATTTTTAATTATTTACAGTTTTGTCTTTGTCATATTTATTGGGCAAGCTTGCATAAGGAAACCCGGTGAAAAGATAGTAACCATCGACTTACTGTTAAAAGAGATGACCGACCGGGATGGATTGGCTAAGCTCCCTCAGAATAATTTTAAATTGAAGCAGGCCAGTAGTTACTCCCGAAAATCCATAGCTCCCGATGAGGAAGGATGGTTCGATAATGCAGATGCCAGTCAGTATGTTCGTACTGATACCATTGGAGGGCGCATCGAGCATGTTCTTATGGATGTTGATGGCCCTGGAGCGATTGTTCGTTTTTGGAGCACATGGCACGCTCAGCAATTTTCAATGGGAACACTCCGGTTCTATTTTGACAATAGTCCTATTCCTCAAATAGAAGGTCAAATTAGTGATATAATCTCAGCCAATAAATATGTCGGTGCGCCACTTTCGCAAACTACATCACCCTTTCTGGAGAATGGTGGTTGGTTTTCTGGTCACAATCTTTATTTCCCTTTACCCTATGCAAAACACTGTAAAGTGACTTATCAGAAAGCAGATGAAAGTATAAATGATGTGCTTTATTATCAGATTAATTATCGAAAGTATGAACCCGGCACCTTGGTTGAGAGCTACACAAAAGGTGACTGGGATAGTGGAAAATTCAGTGAAATTATTGCTGAAGTGAGTAATAAATTGAGACATAATGAACCGCAGATAAACCAGAGTGTAGTTACCCAGCTCAAAGGTGTGATGAAGCCGGGAGCATCATTGTCGGCAAGTATTGAAGGAGAGCAGGCCATTAAGAAAGTGGTTGTAAAACTGGAAGCAGAACAGGTAGAGCAGGCCCTGCGCTCAACAGTCATAAGCATGGAATTTGATGGCAAACCTACTGTTTGGGTGCCTGTTGGTGATCTGTTTGGTATAGGCTATAAAATTTCTCCCAGTAAATCCTGGCTAAGCACTGTTGAAGAGAATGGTGAAATGAGCTTGTTTTTTCCTATGCCATTCCAACAATCAGCAAAAATTACGATACACAATTTCGGTAAGGTTGATGTGGAACTGGTGATGCTGGAGATGCATTACGAAGCCTGGAATTGGGATGGGCAAAGCCTCTATTTTCATGCCAACTGGCGAAATTATCCCGATTTTAATACTTCAGAGAAAAGGGATGTAAACTATGTAAGTATTTCCGGTAAAGGGAAATATGTGGGTGATGTGCTTACCCTTTTTAATGATAGTTATGACTGGTGGGGCGAAGGTGATGAAAAAATCTATGTGGATGGAGAATCCTTTCCGTCTACCTTTGGAACAGGTACCGAAGATTATTACGGTTATGCCTGGTGCAGTGTAGTTGATTTTTCGTTGCCTTTCATTGCTCAGCCTAGTGGTGATGGCAACCGAAGTCCCGGATTGACGGTGAACAGTCGCTGGCGTTCGCTGGATGTAATTCCATTCGAACAATCATTAAAGTTCGATATGGAGATCTGGCACTGGGGCAATACGCAAATAGACTATTCCCCAACTACCTTTTGGTATGGAACAAAGGATGCCCGGGTAGAGGTGATGGAAGATGTTGACGGAGTGAAGATTCCTGTAAAATTTCCAGAGCGATTTGAAGGCGAGGGGTTTAAAGTCAGTAGGATCACTGGAGGAGAGGTAATCACTCAGGCGTTCCTGTCGTATAACTGGAGTGCCCGCAATCATTTGCTTTGGCAGGGTATTAAAAAGGGAGATGAATTGGAGGTTTACTTTTATTCAGAAAAAGAACGAAAAGGGCAATTGAAAGCTGTATTCACGCAGGCTCCTGACTATGCCACGGCGGACGTATTGCTTAATGGAGATCTTATCTTCAAAGATCTTGATTTGTACAATAGTGAATTAGGTCTGAAAGAACTTTTTTTCAAGAATGGAAGAATTAAGAAGGGAAAGAACATTGTAAAGCTGATTGTAAAGGATGCTAATGGTGCAGGTGAAAGTCCCAATAAGTTTGGATTAGATTATATTCTTGTTTTAGCAGACCGAATATTTAATAATTAGAATAAATAAAAGTATATATGAAACTGATCAGATTAGCTTTTTTCGTTTTGGCTTTGTCTACAAAAAGTGTTGTTGCTCAGAATGGAAGTGTTATTCCGCAGCCTCTTAATGTTGAGCAAGTCAATGTTGAGTTTATTATAGATTCAAAAACAATAATTGTTGCAGATGATGCCAATCAGGCTAATGCGCATTATCTGCAGAAACTTATTGAATCACTAGTGCTGTCCAAGCCTGCAATAAAAATGAAAGGAACCAAGGGGATAATTCTTAAGCTGGATGAAAGTTTAGCGGAGACATTGGGTGATGAAGGCTATCTATTGGAAACAGGTAAAAACTCCTTGGCAATAACAGCTCCTACTACAATTGGAATATTTTATGGAATTCAGACTCTACGTCAGTTGATGAATAAAAATAGTGGTGTAGATAAAAGGGGAGCAGAGTGGTTGGTCGAAGGAGTGCGCATTGAAGATAAGCCAAGGTTCAAATGGAGGGCTTATATGCTTGACGAATCTCGTTATTTTATGGGGGAAGCATTTGTGAAAAAGATATTGGATCAGATGGCTTTGCTAAAGATGAATGTTTTTCATTGGCATTTGACTGATGATGCAGGATGGCGGATGGAAATAAAAAAGTATCCATTGCTGACAGAAATCGGAGCTTTTAGAGATGACTCAGAAATTGAGGGCTGGGGTAGTGGCAAGACAGCAGGCGAGCCACATGGCGGCTTTTACACCCAGGAACAAATGAAAGATATTGTGACTTATGCAGCTGAACGAAATATTACTGTAGTTCCCGAGTTTGAAATGCCCGGACATTCCAGTGCTGCTATTGCTGCTTATACCTGGTTGGGTACCGCAGGCAAAGATATAGATGTACCAGTAAAATTTGGAAGGCATTATGATAATTATGATGTAACCAAACCGGAAGTGTTTCAATTCGTAAAAGATGTACTTGGAGAAATGTTTGAGATTTTTCCATCAGAAGTTATTCATATCGGGGGAGATGAAGTTGGTTATAAAGTATGGGAAGAGTCTGAGCACGTTCAGAAATATATGAAAGAGAAAGGTATTAAAACTCCTGCAGATTTGCAGATTGCCTTTACTAATCAGATTTCCAATTTTATTGAACAACAAGGTCGGAGAATGATGGGATGGAACGAAATTATGGGGAAAAATGTCCATCAAGGTTTTGAAGAGAAAAAAGATGATAAGGATGCTGAAACTTCATTGGCTCCAAATGTGATTGTTCACTTTTGGAAAGGTGATCTTGGTTTAGCTACTGAAGCTGCAAAAAAAGGGTATGGTATTGTTAATGCACTTCACTCAAATACCTACCTCGATTATGGCTATAAATCTATTAGCTTGGAGAAAGCATATGCATTTAATCCAATTCCTGAAGGGTTAGATGAGAAATTTCATGAAAATATTTATGGATTAGGGTGTCAGATGTGGACAGAATGGACTCCGACTTATTCAGATGTTGAAAGGCAGACATTCCCACGTATCGCTGCTTATGCCGAAGTAGGTTGGACTAATAACACCCGAAAAAATTATAAGGTATTTCGAAAAAATCTTAATCAGTTATTGAATTATTGGAAAGGCCAGGGAATTGGATTTGCTGAGAAGTTTGAAGAGAAGGATTTTTAAAAAGATTCACAGAATAGGATTGAAAAGCAAATAGCTACCAACAAATACAAATAAAGAGTATTAATAAAAATAATCATGTAATGACAAAATATACAATAGGATTGGATTACGGTTCGGACTCTGTACGTTCTCTAATTGTAAATACTGAAAACGGAAAAGAGCTAGCCAGCGTTGTGTTTGAATATCCACGTTGGAAGGATGGAAAATATTGCAATGCGCTAAACAATCAATTTCGTCAGCACCCAAAAGATTATCTGGAAGGACTGGAATATACTATAGTTGAGGCTTTAAAGCAGTGCCCCGAAGGTGTCGCGGAAAATGTAGTTGGAATTTCGGTTGATACCACCGGTTCTACTCCAGTTGCAGTTGATGAAAAGGGAACACCACTTGCGTTGACTCCTGGTTTTGAGGAGAATCCAAATGCCATGTTTGTTTTATGGAAAGATCACACCGCTGTTAAAGAAGCTGTTCAAATTAACGAACTGGCTAAAAAATGGGACGTTGATTTCACCAAATTTGAAGGTGGAATCTATTCTTCAGAGTGGTTTTGGGCTAAATTGTTACATGTAATTCGCGAAGATGCAGGTGTGTATCGTGCAGCCTATTCGTGGGTGGAACATTGTGACTGGATTTCCGCTGTTTTAACCGGAGATACAAATCCAAAAACTTTAAAACGCAGTCGTTGTGCTGCCGGTCATAAAGCAATGTGGCACGAAGCTTTTGGCGGATTACCTGCCGAAGAATTTTTAGTAGAACTTGATCCGCTACTTTCGGGTTTAAAAGACAGACTTTACAAAGAAACATTTACCTGCGATGTAGCTGCCGGAAAATTATCTGCTGAGTGGGCTGAAAAATTAGGTCTATCAACTGATGTTGTTATCGGTGTAGGTGCATTCGATGCACATCTTGGTGCCGTTGGAGCAGAAATTGAGCCTTATTATCTTTCAAAAGTAATGGGAACTTCTACCTGCGACATGTTGATTGCGCCGATGGAAGAAGTTGGTGATAAATTTATAAACGGAATTTGCGGACAAGTTGATGGTTCAATTATTCCAGGAATGATGGGATTGGAAGCTGGACAGTCAGCGTTTGGTGATATTTATGCCTGGTTTAAACGTTTGTTGGAGTGGCCGCTAAAAAATATTCTGGCTGAAAGTGAATTGATTGATGAAGCAACCAAGCAGAAACTGATTGAGGAGACTTCATATAAAATCATTGCTAAATTAAGTATTGAAGCAGAAAAAATACCGATTGCTGAAAGCGGAATTGTAGCGCTCGACTGGATGAATGGTCGTCGTACTCCTGATGCCAATCAGGCCTTAAAAGGTGCCATTACCGGATTAAATCTGGGCTCGGATGCTCCACGTATATTCCGTGCATTAGTTGAAGCTACTGCCTTTGGCTCAAAAGCTATCAACGACCGTTTTATTGCTGAAGGTGTTCGTATCGATGGTGTAATTGCTTTAGGAGGTGTGGCCAAGAAATCGAAACTGGTAATGCAAATTATTGCTGATGTTTTAGACATGCCAATCAAGGTTGCCCGCTCGGAACAAGCTTGTGCCTTGGGTACTGCAATGGCTGCTGCTGTCGCTTCCGGTGTTTATTCAAACATTGCAGAAGCTCAGAAAAATATGGGTAGTGGTATTGAAATGGAATATCACCCAATTCCTGAGAATGTTGAGAAGTACAAAATGCTTTACGAGGATTACAAGAATCTTGGATCTTTTATTGAAAACCAAGTTTAATACTAGGTGGATATGCCATTTAGATTTGGATCTTCTAGACTAATTAGATCATTATAAGACGATGAAAAATAGTGACCGAAAGAACTTGAAGTCAATTACTGAAACTGTTAGAGAAATTGTCTCTGAAGTTGCCAATTATATCAAAAATGAGAGTAATAACTTTCAGCGGCAGGATATAGAAACCAAAAATGTAAATGACTTTTTCTCGTATGTGGATAAAGAGTCGGAAAGACTCTTAGTAAAAGAACTTTCATATGTTATCCCTGGTGCAAACTTCATCACAGAAGAAAAAACGATAGATCAGGGGGACGGTAACGGTTATTGCTGGATTATTGATCCTCTAGATGGTACTTCAAACTTTATACATGGCTCTACTCCTTATGCCATAAGTGTAGCCTTGCAAAAAGATCAGGAAATAATTGTAGGAGTCATCCATGAAATCACAAGAAATGAATCGTTTTATAGCTGGAAAGATGGTGGTGCATATTTGAATGGAGCGAGAATACATGTTTCATCTGTGGAGTGGGTTTCAGATGCTTTAATAGCAACTGGGAGACCACATAATTATGTATATCATTATTCAGAATTGATGGATCTATTTAATCATTTCCAATATAATACTCATGGCTTAAGGCAGAGTGGTTCTGCAGCTACTGATTTGGCTTATGTTGCGTGTGGGCGCTATGACGGACGTTATGAGTCGGGATTAAGCCCTTGGGATATGGCTGCGGGAATTCTTATTGTAAAGCAAGCAGGTGGCAATGTCTGCGATTTTAATGGGAAAGAAGATTACCTAAAGAATGGAACACTTATCGCTTCCAATCAATTAATATTTAATGAATTTGTGTCGATTGTTGATAAAATATGCTACGGTAAAAAGCTAAGTGTTGAATGAACTTAATTGTAACTCGTAACATCATGAAACGCATTGAAAAAGTGATTGCCATTAAACAAATAAGAAAAGCGATTTACATAACTAAACAGTAATGAATAGAGTACTGATTATTTTGAGCTTAAACCTGCTCTTTTTTGTCTCAGAGGGAGCAGTTACAAAAGGATTTGAAGGACACGTTTTTGACGATATTAACAAGAGTGGTACTCAGGACAAGAATGAAAAGGGGATAGCCGGGATTAAAGTCTCAGATGGATTTAACGTTGTTGTAACGGATAAAAATGGACGTTTTATTCTTCCTGGATGGAAGAAAAGCAGGTTCATAACTGTATATCAACCCTCAAATTATTCCTGTAATGATTGGTATTTACCCATCAGTGAAAAAAGAAAGGATTATGATTTTGCTATGTCTGCAAAACGGGTGCGACAAAAGGTAAACTTTGTGCAAATTTCAGATACTGAAACTTTTGAATACAAAGAGTGGGTGAATAATGTGCGTGAGTATGCTGATGTAAATCAATCTGCTTTTATCGTACACACGGGAGATATCTGCTATAAACGGGGGATGCGGTGGCATTCTGAAAATATCACTTCAAACACTATGGGAGTGCCGGTATACTATTGTTTGGGGAATCATGATATGGTAGAAGGACAGTATGGTGAGCAATTTTATGAAAAGTGTTTTGGGCCAGCCTGGTATGCTTTTGAAGAAGGAAATACCCTTTTTGTAGTAACACCCATGATGAGAGGTGATCATAAACCATCGTTCACTCATGAGGATATTGGCCGTTGGTTAAAAGCATTGTTAGGCAAGTATGAATCGGCTCAACCAAAAATTATCTTTAATCACGACTTGCTGACTGATGATGAGCACTTTGTTTTTCAAATTAATAAAACTGATTCGATAAATTTCAATAACTATAATTTGAAGGCATGGCTATATGGGCATTGGCATAATAACATGGTGAAGAATCACGGAGGCAATGAGCCAGTAATTTCATACGGAACAGCAGTGGCTGCGAAAGGAGGAATAGATCACTCTCCATCATCATATCGTGTTGTTAACATTGATGAAAATGGCAATATTAGCTCGACGCTGCGCTGGACTTATGTGAACCGAAAGATTGAAGTGGTTGCACCGATTGGCAATGACCTGTTGCTGAAAGATGATTCAGAATTAGGAGTATCTGTTAATATTTATCACAGTGGAGCAGAGGTTCAAAGGGTTAATTATCGGATATGGGTATCCGGTGATTATCCAGACTGGCATGACCTCGATGACTTAGAACATTGGAAGACTATGCAACAGTCCTCAGATTGGAACTGGCAAGCACAATGGTCTGTTCAAGATTATCAGGATGGAGAATATACGCTGACTGTGAATGCTTTCCTTAAGGGGGGAGAAGTGCTGGTTAAACAAGTTCCTTTTACATTAAATAGAAAGTCAGTGGATGCCAACAAAGGGGACAACTGGATTAATTTTTTGGGAAATGCTATGCATAACAGACATTCCAATGCATCAACAGAAGCACCAAAGCTTGTCTGGAGTACTAACCTAGGTAGTAATATTTACATGACTTCGCCGGTCATTTATGATGACAAAGTATTTATGGCCACATTTGATGATAACAATGCCGAAAATTGTGCGATTGTTGGACTTAATGCAATCAGTGGCGAAATTATCTGGCGATATCAACCGGATAATTCAATAAAAAATACGCTTGTTGTAGCTAAGGGCATAGTCGTAGCGACAGATATGCAGGGTATAACTTATGCTCTAAATACTAAATCGGGTGAACTGGTTTGGAAAAAGGATTTAGGCTATAATCGTTTGCCTGGTTTTGTTTCTGGATTAGTCACTGATGGTGAAATCATTTATACTGGTTTTGGAAGTTCTCTGTGTGCGATAAAAGTCGAAGATGGATCCTTGATATGGAAGAATGAGGCCTGGAATGGAGGAGAGGGTTCTGTGCCAACAATGACATTAGCAGATGGCGTATTGGTAACGTCATCGCATTGGCGTGCTTTATACGGGCATAATGCCTTAACGGGGAAACTCCTCTGGACAAGAAAGGATGAGGGCCTCAGATACAGGGATGGAACATTAAGCTACAATCAGGGCAGTTTATGGGCCACCATTGAAGATAAATTAGTGGAGTTGGATGTGAAAACAGGTGTTACAAAAAACGTGATGAAGACTGGAATGAGACACGCCGGAAATTCGACACCTGTACTTGCTGATAGCTTATGGATCTTAGGTAGTGCACATCCTGGAATAGGTGCTTTTGATCGGAATACTTCCAGCCGCAAATGGATATTTGAAGTTGAACCGGCTATCTTTTATACCCCGTCTTATTTTTCCGATAATCAACAGTCAATTGAATCATCACCGCTTATACTGTGTGATAAAGTTTTCTTTGGTGCCATGGACGGAAATATATATTTGTTGAATAGCGAGAGTGGAAAATTAATTTGGAAGAAGTCACTCGGTGTTCCAGTTATGTCTTCTGCGGCTTCCAATGAGAATCAGGTTTACGTGGCTGATTTTGCTGGGAATGTTTACTGTTTTTATCTGAATTAAATTCATTGAGAAACTGAAGTCGTATGGCAAGAATCAAGAAGCATAGGCTCTTTTCAACTGCACTGTTATTTGTAATTTTCTTATTCCCGCTTCGATCAGTAGGTGAAAAACATGAAGAGAGTAATGGTTTTGATGAGTTTTGGCAGGAGTTATATGTCTACTCGTCACCAAATGAGAGGATTACACTTGGGCTGTTGTTGAATAACTTATACGCATTTCCGGTGGGTAAATATGATTGGTTTATAGAAGGAGGTGTGAAGTATAAAGTCAATAATTGGTTAGAGGCTGAGGCGATTTATCGACAAGAATACATTAAAACAGAAGGCATTTGGACTTATGAAAACAGACCTATGTTACGGATTGGCGGAAGAAAAAATGTCGGAATTTGGAGGATAAAAAATAGGCACAGATTTGAAATGCGTCATTTTGAGAAAATTCCTACCAGATTTCGTTATAGGACTGATGTAAAAGTTTTACCCATCCTAAATATTACCACTTGGAATTTGAATCCATACGTTCAAGAAGAACTGTTTGTGAGTGAAGGACGAATCTCAAGAATAAGGAGTTATTTGGGGATTATCGGGAAAAAGGGAATTATTGAGCCATCTGCTTACTTTTTGATTCAGACAAAATTGCATGGGAGAATGTCAAAGAATAATTTGATATGTGGAATATGTCTTGGATTGGAACTTTCAAAAATATAGATGATATGATGAGGGAACCAAGATTATTTCAGATCAGGGGAGTATATGTAGTTTTCGACTGAATTATACTATAACCAGAGAGCTTTTGGATGTTCTGGATGATCAGAATAGTGAACGTAATACGTGTGATATATAAATAATAAAACCTTGTGTAGATCGGATAATGTGTTCGAGTAACAAGTAAAAACTTTGCAAAATAAATTTAAAATATGACTAACAGATTAATAGGAAGACTTCCTAAAATTGGAATCCGCCCAGTAATTGATGGGCGTGAAAGAGGAGTGCGCGAATCGCTTGAGTTGCAAACCATGAAAATGGCAAAAAATGCTGCAAAGTTGATCGAAGAAAATTTGCGTTTTCCAAGTGGTGAAAAGGTGGAATGTGTTATTGCTGATACTACTATTGGAGGAGTTGCCGAAGCCGCAGCTTGTGCTGATAAATTTGAGCGAGAAGGCGTTGGTGTTTCCTTAACGGTAACTCCCTGTTGGTGCTATGGTACGGAAGTAATGGATTCTACTCCGTTAATTCCTAAAGCCGTATGGGGATTTAACGGAACAGAACGTCCCGGTGCAGTTTATTTGGCTGCAGCATTGGCTGGGTATACACAGAAAGGTCTACCAGCTTTCGGTATTTATGGCCGAGATGTTCAAGATGCAGGAGATGAGACGATTCCTGGAGATGTGCAGGAAAAAATACTTCGCTTTGTAAAGGCCGCATTGGCTGTAGCTCAAATGAAAGGAAAATCATATCTGTCGTTGGGATATACATCGATGGGTATTGCCGGTTCAATGGTAAATCCTGAGTTCTTTCAGGAATATTTGGGAATGCGGACCGAATTTGTTGATTCAATAGAAATAAAACGTCGTTTGGACGAGGGAATTTATGATCCGGTCGAATACGAAAAAGCTTTGGCCTGGACGAAGGAGAATATTATCGAGGGTGATGATTATAATGTACCGGAACAACAATCTGATCGTGAGAGAAAAGACTGGGAGTGGGAAGTCGTTGTGAAAATGACGCTGATTATGCGCGACCTGATGATAGGTAATCCTCGTTTAAAAGAACTTGGTTTTGGCGAAGAAGCTCATGGTCGAAATGCTATTGCTGGTGGTTTCCAGGGCCAACGCCAGTGGACCGATTATTATCCTAACGGTGATTTCTCTGAAACAATTTTAAACACTTCATTTGACTGGAATGGCATTCGTCAGGCATTTGTATTTGCTACGGAGAACGACAGTTTAAATGCAGTTCCGATGCTGTTTGGGCACTTGCTTAGTAATACTGCACAAATTTTCTCAGATGTACGCACCTATTGGAGTCCGGATTCGGTAAAACGTGTAACAGGAAAAGAATTGAGGGGAAAAGCAAAAGATGGTATTATTCACTTGATTAATTCGGGGTCTACAACCATGGATGCTACCGCACAACAAAAAGATGCCAATGGCAATCCTGTAATGAAACCTTATTGGGATATAACAGAACAAGATGTAAACGCCTGTTTGGAGAATACCCGCTTCTGCCCGGGAGATAAAGGATATTTCCGAGGTGGAGGTTTCTCAAGCCAGTTTAAAACTGCTGGAGAGATGCCTGTAACCATGAGTCGTGTAAATCTGGTGAAAGGTCTTGGACCTGTTCTTCAAATTGCAGAAGGATTTACGGTTGAATTGGAAGATGAAGTACATGCAATTCTTGATGAACGTACCAATCCAACCTGGCCAACAACATGGTTCGTTCCTAAATTGACTGGAAAAGGTGCATTTAAAGATGTTTATTCTGTAATGGCGAACTGGGGCGCAAATCATGGTGCAATATCATACGGACATATTGGAGCAGATTTAATTACACTTGCTTCTATTTTACGAATTCCTGTATGCATGCATAATGTGGACGAAGATAAGATATTCCGTCCAAGCGCATGGAATGGTTTTGGCGAAGATAAAGAAGGAGCAGATTATCGCGCATGCGAAACTTTTGGCCCGCTGTATAAATAGTTTGACTTAATTTATGAGAAAGGCTGTTTTGAGTTTATGGCCTTTCTCATAATGTTTTGGTTTTATATATAAGAGTTGTTCCTGAACTATTATTTACTTGGATTGAAAGAAAAGCTATTTAACCGAAATATCCACATAGCACCTACCAAAATGAGATTGATTAGATTTACTGGAACAATGATTATTTTGCTTAGAGAGTGGGAGTAACGATGTATCAAATTTCCTGTCAAAAGGCTGACACAACCTGAGCAAATATTCAAACCATAATCAAAGTATTAAACGTATTTGGTAAATACCTTTTAATTAATATTTTATAACTTTCCTTTATTCCCTAAAAGAAAAATATTTATTAACGCCGGACTAATATCCGGCTTTTTTGTGTCTTACCCATGGAAGGTATTAATATAACAAAAATTGTACGATTGGTTGATTGTTAGGATGTAAAAATAGAGTTGTTAAAACTTCTGACACCCCTAATCATAATATCAAAGAACTTTTAAACAATGTCCACTTTGCAATAGAAAATAATAGTCAGTTTTTGTAACTTAATAATCCAATTATCATCATTATGGATATTGAAAACAAGCACATCCCCGACGATGCAAAATACCTCGCCAGACGAGTATTCCACCACCACGAAATAAAGCTATACTCGTGGCAGGGCAGCTTTTATGAGGTAAATACTATTTACGGCACCAATTCAATATGGGACATAAGACGTATTAACAATGCAAGCACATTAGACTTGTATATTGAAGCAATGCACCGCATTGGAATGCCGGAACCAGGAGGACGCGATCTTTATGGAACACTAAACGAAACTGGGCAGATTATTGCCGGAATTTTGAAAGCGGATCATCTGGATTTCTACTACAAGTTACTTTGGGATGAACACCTGCACTGGTATTGCGATATGTTGGAAGTCCGTGCAGCTTATCTTTTGGATGATATTCTTACTGGTGACATGAAAGTTACCGAAGCCAGGGAAATTGCGATAAAACAACTATTAACGGGTGATCCAGAGAGGCATATCGGGGAACCATATATTCAAATTAGTGATTACAACCGTGCTATATCATTTCCCTGGTGGTTCATGAATCGTAAAAGCGAGCAGAATTGGTTAATTGAAGATGAAATGCCTTATGGCGATGGAATACGCGATGTGCTATGTCGGCTATATGAATATGGTGGTTGGGAAGATGCTACTGCCAAGGAGTATTGGGATGAACAGACCCGGAAGATTGAAGAAATCAAGCGTAAAAGGAGAATAGGCTAAGCTAATATTTAAACTGATGACAATTAAAACTCATGAAGAATGAACTGACGATAAATTTGACACCTACGGAAACAGATTTGAAAGTTATTGGAGAATGGCTTTCATCTGAGAATAAGAAATATAGAGAAGGATTTTACTGTAATTGGAGTACTATTGTAAGATCATACAGCCTAAACAGAATGATCTCTTTTAATTTAAGAGACAAGATAATAGGCTTCTTAGTTTATTCTCCTGATGAAATATCCGTTGAAATAGACATATTTGAAATTCAAAGAAAGTATCGCGGTAAAGGATATGGTAAAATTTTCTTTAAACAAGTAGCCGATGAGTTCAAGATTCAAAAATTTAAAGCAGTTTCGCTATTTTGCGAACCAGTTGAATCAGAACGTTTTTGGAGAGGTTTAGGATTTCTAAAATTTCCAGAAAGAGGTTACTCCGAGCCTGACCTTCGATTTTACAAACCTTTGATCTCCTTCACAGAAGTGACAGAAAGTCCAAATGAATTGAATAAGCTGGAACTTTGGGACGTTGAGCCATTTCAAAAAGACGAAGTTCCTCCATGTTGGAGTTGGAATATTGAAAACAGCAAACTGTTAGAACCAATAATCCAGCCTTGTAATGAGAACTGGAATTTAAGGTGGACACAGAATGGTAAGATTATAAAAGAAGGTAAAGTAAAACGTTTTTCAACAACCAATTTCCCTGTTATTTTTGATTCATTTATGTACATTGAGAACTTAGTTGAATAATCAATAATAAATTGCAACTAAATCATCCCTCCCTCCCCATTTTGGCAACTTCTCCCATGGTAGGAGAATCCATCGGCTCACGAACAGGCTTTACACGTTTCCTGGAAAGAGGCTCCAGCTTTTCGCTATATAGCCGCCTACCGACTGGCTGAATCACCGACAAATCATTATTAGCCGGATTGCTGATACTCTCAGAAACAGGATAAGCGTTCAGGAGATGTGCCGGATAAGGTTTAAGCATATCAAGAACCTGCGACAAGGTGTTGGATATTGATAGCCAACGCCTTTCACTATACTCAGGGATTATCACTGGCATCCGGTCGTATCCCAGCTTTCTGATCAACGGATTAGCGACCGTTGTTAATATGCCAAACGAGTATATTTCATTTCCATCTGTATCGTTAGCTTTATTCCATAGTCCGGCAAAGCCGAATGGTCGTTTCTTATTCTTCATATAAACCAGGTATGGTCGTTTATCAATGCCAACAATAAAGGCATCAGCAAGAACCAGGCATCGTTGTTCCCGAATGATCTTTTTGTAATGCGGTTTAAGGAAGATGGCTTTTGATCCTGTGTAATGTGGATCGTTGCTCTGGTTACGATCTCCTTCTGCCCGGATGAAGTTCACGGTATTCTTTTCTACGCCCTGTAAGCCAAAATTAAACGACCTGATGACTTTGGATGGCTTCCTTTCTTCAAAAAAGGCTTTCAATACCGGATTCATACCGTTCCTTTCTGGAGATTCGTTTAAGCCAGGTATGATTACGTAAGCGGTGTGACCCGGGGCAATGTTATATGATGGGATGTATTCTTCTCCTTCCGGCAATGATGCCATGTCGAACTTGGATCGGATTCTTTGGTAGCTACTGGCTAAAATGTATCGGTCGAACATCGTGATATTATTATTATCAAAGCTGTTCTGATAAGGTAGAGAAAATATCCTTGCAACGAATTAATAATTTTTGAATCTTTGTTTATGGTGATAGAGCAGGGGAGTATTGAATAACACCCTTAATTGACTTTGAGGGTATGTATTCGGGTATGATGAAAAAGAAAACCCGACGTATTTATTTGTTATACATCGGGTTGCCTTTTTGTTTGGTGCCCAGAACAAGACTCGAACTTGCACGGGAAAATTCTCCCACAAGGCCCTCAACCTTGCGTGTCTACCAATTCCACCACCTGGGCAATAATTTTTTTTGAACGTGCCTGCAAAACTATAAAATTTCTTTAAACCTAATTAATACAATTTGTTTTTTTGCAGTTATCAGCAGATTTCGGTTGTAATCAATTGTTGCGATCGTATTGTTCTTCCAGCTCTATTTTCGTAATCACTTCATCAACAACGGTAACTGTGTAGCGCGATGTTTTTTTCACCTTTGGTGTCACCATCGGGTCAAGCGTAAGTTTATGCTGGCTGATTTCAGTGCTTTCCAACATTTCCACTTTTTCAAAAATATAAATGTCACCACTTTCTTTGTTAAAAACGGTTTGAGGTTTTCCCAATTCCGATTCTAACGACGACAACGGTTTTCCGATATATGTTTTTTGCAGATTTCGTTGCGAGCTGCACGATACCATAATAATTACAGCAACAATAAATAATAAAACTCTCATGTACCTAATTTTGCCCAAAGAAAACCAGAAAAAATGAAATCCGCCGGCTTTTAACCTGATTAATTCATAAAAATGAATTAATCACCCGTAGGGCAGACGAAATAATTGGGAAACAATTATTTGTCAGGGTTAACCTTGACAATGAAAATCATTCAATTAGTATTGTTCAATACATATGGTCTGTTAATTTTCATTCGTCAACACTGAGTGTGAAAAATTGAAAAATTTTTCAGGTTAATCCTATTTAACGTTTTTGGTGTTAAAAAACTGTTGTCTTATTGTTATAACTTAGCCGACTTGCCAATTAATATTTTTTATCTTTGCAGCGTGTTTTACAACATGTTCTTAAATTAATAGTTCGCTGCAACATGATTCAATTCTTTAAAACTCAAAGTAACAGTATTATCGCAGTTTATTCTGCACAGCCCTTAGGCGATGAAAATACCGAAAAACTGGTATGGTTATTTTCCGGAGCCGAAAGTTTAAAACCTCAGCAAATCGATGGTTGGTTTGTAGGCCCGCGTAAGGAAATGCTTACTCCGTGGAGTACCAACGCCGTAGAAATTACCCAGAATATGGGCATTGAAGGAATCCGCCGTATGGAGGAATTTTTCGAGGTAGAAAACGAAAAAGCAAAGTTCGACCCGATGCTTCAGGCTATCTACAAAGGGCTTGATCAGCAGGTTTTTGCAATCGACAAAGAACCCGATCCGATTTTGAATATTGAAGATATTGCAGCGTACAACGAACAGGAAGGATTGGCTTTGAGCGACGACGAGATTCAATACCTGAATTCGGTGTCGAAAGAAATGGGACGCCCGCTTACTGATGGCGAAGTTTATGGTTTTGCCCAGGTAAACTCGGAACACTGCCGTCACAAAATATTTAACGGAACCTTCATTATTGATGGAAAAGAAATGGAATCGTCGTTATTCCAGATGATTAAAAAGACATCGAAGGAAAATCCAAATAAAATCGTTTCGGCATACAAAGACAACTGTTCGTTTGTTCAAGGACCGGTTGTTGAGCAGTTTGCTCCGAAAACACAAGATAAACCAGACTTTTTTGAAGTAAAAGATATTGAAACGGTTCTTTCATTAAAGGCCGAAACACATAACTTCCCCACAACAGTTGAGCCCTTTAACGGTGCAGCAACAGGAACAGGTGGAGAGATTCGCGACCGTATTGCCGGCGGAAAAGGCGCTTTGCCAATTGCCGGAACGGCGGTTTATATGACATCGTATCCACGTACCGAAGCACAACGTTCGTGGGAACAGGCAACCGAAGAACGCGAGTGGCTGTACCAAACTCCTGAAGAAATTCTGATTAAAGCATCAAACGGTGCCAGCGATTTTGGTAACAAATTCGGTCAGCCGCTTATTACAGGATCACTGCTTACTTTCGAGCATTTCGAGGACTTTGTGAAATATGGTTACGATAAAGTAATCATGCTTGCAGGTGGTATTGGTTTTGGAAATAAAAAGGATAGTCTGAAAGACGAACCGGTAAAAGGCGATAAAGTGGTATTGCTTGGTGGCGATAACTACCGCATTGGAATGGGCGGTGGAGCTGTTTCGTCGGTAGCAACCGGTGAGTTTGAAAATGCCATCGAATTGAATGCCGTGCAGCGTGCCAACCCCGAAATGCAGAAAAGAGCTTACAATGCCATTCGTGCATTGAGTGAAGCCGATGATAACCCGATCATTTCAATTCACGACCACGGTGCAGGTGGACACCTTAACTGTTTGTCAGAGTTGGTTGAAACAACCGGAGGAAAAATCGATACATCGAAATTACCGGTTGGAGACCCAACACTTTCGCAAAAAGAAATTATTGGTAACGAGTCGCAGGAGCGAATGGGACTGGTTATGAAACCGGAACATGTTGAACTGCTTCGTAAAATTGCGGAGCGCGAACGTGCACCGATTTACGAAATTGGTGAAACAACCGGCGATATGCAGTTTACCTTCGAAAACTCAAAAACCGGCGAAAAATCAATCGACTGGCAGTTGGGATACATGTTCGGAAATCCTCCGAAAACAATTATGGAGGATGAAACCATCGTTCCTGAGTTTGACGAATTAGAATACAACTGGGAAGAAATATACGACCTGGTTGAACAAACCATTCAATTGGAGTCGGTGGCAAGTAAAGATTGGCTGACCAACAAGGTTGACCGCTCGGTAACCGGACGAATTGCCAAACAGCAATGCGCCGGCGAATTGCAATTGCCCCTGAATAACTGCGGAGTAATTACACTCGACTACCAGGGAAAAGCCGGATTGGCAACAGCAATCGGTAATGCACCGGTAGCCGCACTTGTTGATGCTGAAAGAGGTTCAGTGCTTGCAATTGCCGAGTCGCTGACAAACATTATCTGGGCGCCAATGCCTGATAAAATCAAAAGTGTATCGTTGAGTGCCAACTGGATGTGGCCGGCTAAAAATCCGGGAGAAAATGCCCGTATTTACAACGCCGTTAAAGCAGCAAGCGACTTTGCCTGTGCATTGGGAATCAACATTCCGACAGGAAAGGACTCAATGTCGATGACACAGAAATACAAAGACGATGTTGTTTTGGCACCGGGTACGGTTATCATTTCATCGTCGGGCGAAGTTACCGATGTGAAAAAAGTTGTTGAGCCGGTATTGGTAAACGACGAAAGCAAAGAAATTCTTTACATCGATCTGTCGTTTATGGAACGTGCGCTGGGCGGAAGTGCTTTTGCACAGTCGATCAATAAACTCGGAAAAGTTGCTCCAACAGTTGCCGATCCTACAAAATTTGTAACGGCATTTAATAAAGTTCAGGATCTTATCGAACAGGACCTGATTCTTGCCGGGCACGATGTGGCTTCGGGTGGTTTGATCACTACTTTGCTTGAAATGTGTTTCGCCAACGTAAAAGGCGGAATGAAGGTAGATGTTACTGCTTTTGAGGAAGAAGATCTGGCCAAAATATTGTTGGCGGAGAACCCCGGAATTGTTATTCAGTGTGCTGATAACGATGAGGTGAAAAATCAACTGAAAGCAGCAGGAGTTGAGTTCATGTCGTTAGGTTTCCCTGTTCCTTACCGTAAAGTAAGAGTGATGAACCGCACTATTGAAGCCGACTTTGATATCAACTCCTTACGCGAAATGTGGTTTAAAACATCGTATTTGTTAGACCGCAAACAAAGTGGAGAAGAAAAGGCGCTGGAACGTTTTAAAAATTATAAAGATCAGGCTTTAAAATTCGACTTTAAAGATTTCACTGGTAAAGCTGCCGATTTGGGCATCGACCTGAAACGTCGTACTGCTTCGGGTGTTAAAGCTGCAATTATTCGCGAGAAAGGTGTAAACGGCGACCGCGAGATGGCTTACGCCATGTACCTTGCCGGAATGGATGTGAAAGATGTTCACATGACCGATCTGATTGCAGGCCGCGAAACGCTTGAAGACGTGAACATGATCGTTTTCGTAGGTGGTTTCTCTAACTCCGATGTACTGGGGTCGGCAAAAGGCTGGGCCGGAGCATTCAAATTCAACGAAAAAGCACGTGTTGCACTGGAGAAATTCTACCAACGTGAAGACACGCTGAGTTTAGGTGTTTGTAACGGTTGCCAGGTAATGGTGGAGTTAGGCGTTGTTTATCCGGAGCACAGCATTCAGCCAAAAATGTTACACAACGAATCGGGTAAATTTGAGTCGTCGTTCCTGAATGTTGATATTCAGGACAACAAATCGGTGATGCTTGAAAATATGGCCGGCATGAAACTGGGAATCTGGGTTGCACACGGCGAAGGTAAATTCTACCTGCCGTTTAACGAAGATCAGTACAATATTCCGATGAAATACAGTAACGAAGGTTATCCGGGTAATCCAAACGGATCGCACTTTAATGCAGCTTCATTGTGTTCTGATGATGGCCGTCATTTGGTAATGATGCCTCACCTGGAGCGTGCTTTCAAACCGCACCTTTGGGCGAATTACCCTGCCGACCGTAAAGCCGACGAGGTAGCTCCATGGATTCAGGCTTTTGTAAATGCCAAAAACTGGATTGAAGAGAAAACGAAATAAAACATCGCGAGTCATAGTATCACTACAAGTGATGCTATGACTTTTTAAGTGACGAATAAAAATTCCGAAAAAGGATATAAGAAAGCCGCTATCGTTTAACGAGGCGGCTTTTATTTTTTTCAAAGTTGATTACGAAATATATCCCGGATTGCATTTCAGATGCCCATCAATGAATATAGAAGGTTGTTAATCGGCAATCATTTTAGTTGCCAGTTCGTCGGCAACGTCCTTTCCTTTGAACTTCTCTACAATCTTCAAGGCAAATTTGATAGCTACACCAGCACCTTTTCCGGTAATTATGTTTTCGGCTTCTTCCACCGCTTCTCCTGTAATAATTGCCCCGTGTAGTTCTTCTTCAAATCCCGGGTAACAAGTTGCCTTTTTTTCTTTCAGCAAACCCAGGTTCCCGAATACCATTGGAGCAGCACAAATCGCAGCCAGCGGTTTTTTCATATCATTAAAATTTAGGATTTGCTCACGCAGGCCGCTGTGCGCTTTTAAATTTGCCGCCCCCGGCATTCCTCCCGGAAGCACTATCATATTGATATTGTCGTAATCCAAATCTTCAAACAGCGCATCGGCTTTTACGGTAATTTCGTGTGCCCCGTTTACCTCCATTGATTTATTCATCGATACAACTGTAACGTCAAAACCGGCCCTGCGAAGTACATCAATAATACTTATGGCTTCAATTTCTTCAAATCCGTCGGCTAAATGAACTGCAATTTTTTTCATGGTATTAATTTGAGATTCGAAACATAACCCCTCTGTCAACCCGCCTTTAAGCCTTACGCTGACATCTCCCCTAAAATTAGGGGAGAAAATAAGGTATAAATTATTTTATAAAAATAAAAAAGATTTAGGGTTTGTGTAAGCAAAAAGGATGTCATCTTTTGTAAAAGATGACATCCTTTTTGTCCATAAAAAAAGGCCTTCAAAATTGAAGACCTTTTAAAAACCAATACACGTTATCTCTATTATTAATTTTCTGAATATTCGTTCAAAGCTTTTTCCAGTTTCTTACGGGTAAAGAAAATGCGGCTTTTAACAGTACCTAAAGGTAAATCAAGTTGTTCTGCAATTTCTTTGTATTTATATCCTTCTAAAAACATGCGGAAAGGAACGCGATATTCATCTTCTAAAGCATTAATGCTCTTATTAATTTCTTTTGAACTGTAGAACGAATCCGGCGCAGGATAAACTTTGTCTTTCGAGAACATCAGATGGAAATCGTTGTTTGAACCATCAAAGGTGTTCTTTGTTTTAACGTTTCTACGGTAGTCATTGATGAAGGTGTTCTTCATAATGGTGTAAATCCATGCCTTGAAATTCGTGTTCTGTGTAAACTTGTCGCGATAAGTTAATGCCTTAAGGAAAGTCTCTTGTAACAGATCGTCAGCTCTTTCCGAGTCAGCAGTTAAACTTAGTGCATAGTAATGCAATTTGTCACTCAATCCGAGTAAAGCGTTATTAAATTGAATCTGAGTCATGGCGTCTTATTTTTAATTTGTCTAAACAAATTTAAGTCAAACGAGTCCCTTTTTGCAAATAAATGATGACCTAAATCAGTTGATTCTATCTATGCAGGATAAAGATTCTCTATTGTGGTAACGCGTTGATTCGGTAAAGGTTACGAAAAGCATTGTTAAGTCTGTGTTTCCATAGGAACCACTCGTGATAGAGCTTGTCGATATATAATTGTAAAGCGTATATTTGTCATTCGAATTTGAGACAGGATAAGTCGATAATAAAAATCAAGCGTTTAATGTATCCTGTCTGTTAAAGTTCAATTTGAATAATAATGAAAAATTTAAAGTCTAATCATGATGCACAATCTGTTTTAACTTTCAGAAAGTGGGGGAGGAAGAACTATTCTTCGTTTCTAACTGTCAGGAAACAAGTTGTCATTTCAGTATTATCGGTGGTGTATTTTCTGTCAACACCGGTAATTACAATGGCTACTGTTCAGGACACTTCTGAAGTTAAAATGGAATACGACCTTGATGAGATCGAGGTTAGTGCACAACGAACACCTGCATTATATTCGCAGGTTGCACGGATAATTTCCGTGATTGAGAGAAAAGAAATTGAGGCGGCGCCGGCTCAGAGTGTTCAGGACTTGTTAGAGTATGTTGCAGCTATCGACGTACGGCAACGGGGAACTGAAGGAGTACAGGCGGACGTTAGTGTTCGCGGTGGTACTTTCGACCAGACGTTAATCCTGCTTAACGGCATCAACATCACCGACCCGCAAACCGGCCATCACAATTTAAATCTGCCAGTTAGTTTAGCCCAAATCGAGCGAATAGAGATTCTCGAGGGACCGGCTGCACGTGTTTACGGACCCAACGCTTTTTCGGGGGCTATTAATATTGTAACACATCAGTCGGTTGATTCCGAAATTTCTGCTGCCGTTTCGGGTGGTAGCTTCGGTTATTTTGATGGAAATCTTTCAGGCTCGCTTTCAACCGGCAAAATGCTGCATATGCTGGCTTTCAACGGAAAACGATCGGATGGTTACACCAATAATACCGATTTTGATGAGCTGAACGGGTTTTATTCCAATCAGTTGAATACCGAAAAAGGGGTGTTGAAGTTTCAGTTGGGCCTATCGGAAAAAGGGTTTGGGGCAAACAGCTTTTACACGCCAAAGTATCCAAACCAGTACGAAGCCACAAAAACATTGTTCACCTCACTGAAATGGGAAGGAAAGGGGCCGCTTCACCTTACGCCGGTGGTTTATTACAGGCGGCATCACGATCGGTTTGAATTGTACCGAACGGATAAATATGGTTTGACTGATGATGGTTACAAGGTTTGGCAAAACGACACACTGCCGGGCTGGTACAGCGGACATAATTATCACCTTACGAATGTTTATGGTGCCAACCTTAACTCGTGGGTAAAATGGGCTGCCGGGAAAACAGCGTTTGGTGTTGAATTTCGCCGAGAACAGATATATAGTAATACGCTTGGTTTGGATATGGACGAACCGAAAGACGTGCCCGGTGAAGATGCACAGTTTACCAAATCGGATGACCGCAATACGGTTTCCGGATTTTTGGAACACGCATACTATATAAATAAGTGGACGTTTACAGCCGGACTGATGGCAAACTACATTTCGGGAAGTGATTTGGGATTAAATGTATTTCCGGGAATTGATGTAAGTTATAATGTATCGGATGCGGTAAAACTGTACTCGAGTTACAACACGAGTTTGCGCATGCCAACTTTTACCGATTTGTATTACGATGGCCCGTCGAACATTGGTAACCCCGATTTAAAACCTGAAAAGTCGGCCACCTTGGAAGGTGGTTTAAAACTACGATCGAAACTGTTGCGCGGGCACGCTGTTATTTTTTACCGCCATGGAAAAGATATTATTGATTGGGTAAAAGAAGACCCGACTGCCGAAATCTGGCAACCGCAAAACCTGACCGAGATAAATAACCTGGGTACGGAGGTTCAGGCGCAGTTGCTGTTACGAAATGAGTATGGAAACCACTATCCAAATATTCAAATCAGTTACCTATATAATAATGTAGAAAAAGGAAATGCCGATTTGGTATCGAATTATGCTTTGGATAACCTGAAACATAAACTGGTTGGTTCGCTTAGTGAGCAACTGATGAAAGGGCTGCAGCTCGATTTGCATTTTGTTTTCCAGGACAGGGAAGGCAGCTACACCCGGTTCGAAAATAAAATGCCGGTTGGGGAAGCGGCGTACGATCCGTTCTGGGTTTTCGACGGCAAGTTAAGCTACCGGAGAAAGCAGTTCTCAGTTTTTGCTTCGGTAAACAACATTTTCGATAAACAATACAACGATATTGGTAACGTAATACAGCCCGGACGTTGGTTTAAAACCGGGGTGATATACAAAATAGGATTTAATTAAATTGTTTTTAACGCTTGATTTAAGATCTTAAAAATTAATATTTTGAGCCGGGAGTTCGCCAAAACAGGCAAGCTTCTGGCTTTTTACTTCATGTACTTACTTTTTGAAATCTACAAAAATTGTATCTTCGCCGAAAATTAGATAGTCATGTTAAAAGGTATATTAGCAATTTCAGGACACTCGGGACTGTTCAAAATGGTTGCCGAAAGTAAAAACAGCATTATTGTTGAATCGTTAGACACGCAAAAGCGTATGCCGGTTTATTCAACCGCAAAGGTATCGGCATTGGAAGATATAGCCATTTACACTCACGAAAGTGATGTGCCGTTAAAGGATGTTTTTAAAGCCATTTCTGATGCCGAGGACGGTGGAGCAGCCATTTCGCATAAATCGTCGGGAAATGAGTTGAAGACTTATTTCGAGAAAGTACTGCCTGATTACGATCAGGATCGGGTATACGTTTCCGACATTAAAAAAGTACTTCAGTGGTACAATGCTTTGCAGGAAAAAGATATGCTTGACTTTTCAGAACCAGAAGAGGACGAAACAACAGAAGAAAAAGCGGATTAAAACAATTTATAATTGTTAACGGCTTTGGGGTTGCCCAGCGAGTCGTTTCGATCCAGAAGAATATCAAAAAGTTTTGCAGTGGCCAGTGCATCGCCGGCAGCGCGGTGCCTGCCATTAATTTCAATACCTAAATCGGCACAAAGCTTCCCCAGTGAATAGGACGGATGTCCGGGGAGCAGTTTTCGTGATAGTTTTACCGTACACATTGTCTTACGGTGATAATTGTATCCCAGACGTGTATATTCTTCTTTTATAAACTTATAATCGAAACTGGCATTGTGGGCAACAAAAGTTCTGCCCATTGTCATCTCAATAATTTTTTTTGCCACCTGGTAAAATTTTGGAGCAGTTCTTACCATTTCATTATTTATTCCGGTTAACTCCGTAATAAAAAACGGGATGTCCATTTCCGGGTTAATAAGGGTCGAAAAAGAGTCGGTAACCTCTTGTCCGTTGTGTTGATAAATAGCAATTTCGGTAATTTTGCCGTTTTTATAACTTTGGCCGGTCGTTTCGATATCGATTATTGAGAACAAAATGTTTAATATTTTGAATTAATTGAACTTAAATATTTAAATTTGTGAAAAAAATATTCTTAAGCATGAAATTAAGACTGCTAACTTTTTTTGATACCTGCGAATTAATTTCTAAATTGCCCGTAGAATTCAACAAACAACAAAAAAAATAATTTCAAAACTATGAAAAAAATTACTCTTTTCTTATTTGCATTGGTTTTGTCCCTTGGTTACACCATCGCACAAAATGCAGACAACAAATGGGCCATTGGAGTTGGCCCCGGGTTTGAATACAACATTGAAACCGAAGCTACCGGGATTTTAGCTGATTTTTATGTTAGTCGTTACCTGTCTCCAAGGTTCGATTTAATGCTTGACAACAGATGGTCGTTCAATGATGCCGGAACTGATGTAGTTGCATCATTGTTGAACCTGCGTTTGAAACTTTACAATGACGATATGGCAATTCAGCCATACCTTTTTGGTGGTCCTGGTTATATGTGGGATAACGATGAAAGTGATTTTACTTTCGACTATGGTGCAGGATTGAAATTCCCTGTTGGTGAAAAAACTTCACTTTTCGTATCAGGTTCTTATGTGAATAGTATTAAAGGATACCATTCAGATGATCCAAACAATGCTTACGGATGGACTGACGAACATTTTCAGGTTACCAGTGTACTTGAATTCGCAATGGGTAAAGCTAAAGATGAAGACGGTGACGGAGTAAGTGATCGTAAAGACGAATGTCCTGGCACACCTCCGGGAGTACAAGTTGATGAAAAAGGTTGTCCTATCGATACTGATGGTGACGGCGTTCCAGATTACAAAGATGACTGTCCTACTGAAGCTGGCCCGGCATCTTTAAACGGCTGTCCTGACAAAGACGGTGACGGAGTTGCTGATAAAGACGACGACTGTCCTGATACTCCTGGATTGGCTAAATTCAATGGCTGTCCTGATACTGACGAAGACGGTGTTCCAGATCCAAAAGACAAGTGTCCTGATACACCAAAAGGATGTCCTGTTGACGCTGACGGTTGTCCGCTTGATTCAGACGGCGACGGTGTAATTGACTGTGAAGATGATTGTCCTTCTGAAGTAGGTCCTGCAAGCAACAATGGTTGCCCAGACTGGAGTGAAATTTCAATTCCAACTATCTACTTCGATTTCGACAAGTCGACTCTGAGACCAGAAGCAAAAGCTGAATTGGATAAATTAGCTGATCAGTTGAATGCTGCTAAAGAATACGATATCGTAATTGGTGGTCACACTGATAATATTGGTACTGAATCATACAACATGGGACTGTCAGAAAGACGTGCTCAGGCTGTTGTTAAGTACTTATTGCAAAAAGGTGTGAACAACGCTTATGTAGGTTCTAATAACTATGGTGAAACTAAACCGGCTGTTCCTAATACAACATTAGATAACAAACGTAAAAACCGTAGAGCAGAATTTGAAGTAGCAAAAATTCGCAAATAAGCTTTAATTAAATATTTTCGAAAAGCTCTGTCATTTGGCAGGGCTTTTCTCGTTTATGGCCGTAATGTGTTATATTTGCGGTCTCTAAAAAATAAGCTTAGTTATGAGTATCGAAAGTTTGATTCAGAAAGGAACCGTAGAAGCGATGAAGTCTTTGTACGGTGCAGATTTACCGGAAAATCAGGTACAGGTTCAGAATACCCGAAAAGAGTTTGAGGGTGATATTACCGTTGTGGTATTTCCTTTTTTACGATACTCAAAAAAAGGGCCGGAGCAAACTGCCGAAGATCTTGGAAAATATTTGGTTGAAAATATTGAAACTGTTGAAAACTACAATGTTATTAAAGGCTTTTTGAATTTGGAGATCAGCCAGAGCTATTGGCTCGACGTTCTTAAAAACAGCTTTACCAGTTCTGAATATGGATTAAAACCCGTAACCGACGACAGTGAGTTGGTAATGGTTGAATACTCGTCGCCAAACACCAATAAACCACTTCACCTTGGTCACATCAGAAACAACCTGTTGGGATTTTCAATTTCTGAGATTTTGAAGGCCAACGGTAAAAAAGTGGTAATGACCAACATTGTAAACGACCGTGGTATCCACATCTGTAAATCGATGTATGCCTGGAAACAGTGGGGCAACGGAGAAACACCGGAAAGCACAGGAATGAAAGGCGACCACCTGGTTGGAAAGTACTACGTTGAATTTGACAAACATTATAAAGCCGAAATAGCTGAACTGGTTGAAAAAGGTGTTTCAAAAGAAGAAGCCGAAAACCAGGCGCCATCAATTATTGCCGCCCGCGAATTGTTGAGAAAGTGGGAAGCAAAAGATGAGGAAACAGTTGAGCTTTGGAAAATGATGAACAACTGGGTGTACGCAGGTTTTGATGTAACTTATAAAACGCTGGGAGTTGGTTTCGATAAAATTTATTACGAATCGGACACTTACCTTATAGGTAAAGAAGAAGTGCTGAGAGGCCTTGAAGAAGGAACCTTTGAAAGACGCGAAGATAATTCGGTTTGGGCCGATCTTACCGGTGACGGACTGGATCAGAAAATACTTCTTCGTAGCGATGGCACTTCGGTTTATATGACTCAGGACATTGGTACGGCGAAAATGCGTTTTAACGATTATTCGATCGATAAAATGGTTTACGTAGTGGGTAATGAGCAAAATTACCATTTCCAGGTGTTGGCTATTTTGCTGGATAAACTTGGATTTAGCTGGGGAAAAGATTTATACCACTTCTCGTACGGTATGGTTGAATTGCCATCGGGAAAAATGAAATCGCGCGAAGGAACTGTTGTTGATGCCGATGATTTGGTGGATAACATGGTTGAAGTGGCCCGCGAAATGTCAGCTGAGTTAGGAAAGCTTGATTCGTTAACAGGTGACGATGCCGAGAATACCTTTAAAATGATTGCACTTGGTGCGCTGAAGTACTTTATACTGAAAGTAGACCCGCGAAAGAATATGATGTTTAACCCCGAAGAATCGATTGATTTTAACGGAAATACCGGGCCATTTATTCAGTATACTTATGCTCGTATTAAATCGGTGCTACGTAAGGCTGCCGACCAAAATATTACTATCGATGAAAACGTGGCGGTTGAGTCGCTGTCATCAAAAGAAAAGGATTTGGTGAAACGTATTTCGTTATTTCCTGCAGCAGTTGAGGAAGCTGGCGACAATTATAGTCCGGCGATTATTGCCAACTACTGTTACGAGTTGGTTAAAGAATTTAATCAGTTTTATCACGATCATACAATACTTGGAGAAGCCAACGAAAGCGTGAAAAACTTCCGTCTGGTGCTGGCATCAGCAGTGGGGAAGTTGGTGCAAACCGGTATGGGTTTACTTGGTGTTGAAATGCCCGAAAGAATGTAGATCCATTGACCTTGGTCATAAATAGGCAACACTGATAGTTTTACTATTTTTATAGATTGACAACCCGTTTCAAGACTCGATTTGAAACGGGTTGTTTTTTTATAGCTTAATCGTAATGAGATTTTAGGTCGAAAAATTTTTTTAAAAAGAAAGGAGGCCATCTTCAAAGCCTCCTTAATGTCTTTTGCAACTTTATGTTGCACTTCTGATTTAATGGTTGAAAGAGGTTTGCACTTCCTTCCTTGTCCACTTATATATTCTGAAAAAAGGGGAAAGGTAACCTTTAAATCTATGAATTAGTTGCTATTTAAAACCGTTCTATTTGGAAGGTTTTGGTGTCTAACGGCTTACAAATAATCGCCCCAGCGTTTTATTAAATCACTTTTGCAACTTTCGGCAATTAAGGGATCGTTTATTGCTTCTTTTACTTTTTCATCGAATTCATCGGCGTAAAGCAGGGTGTAAACTTCGTGGATTGACAACGATTGTTTTTTATCGATCAGCATCATGCTGTCGCCGGGATTTACGTGGCCTTTTTCCAAAATTCTGACATAAACACCCGAAAAACCGGAGTCGACAAACTGGCGCACAATATTGTTATCGTTAAATCGGAACTGCAACTTAAAACAGGGCTGGCGAGGTTGAGTAACCTGTACTACAGCTTCTCCAATTTTATAGGTGTCGCCAATATTTATTTCTTTTTCGTGCAGGCCTTCCACGCTCAGGTTTTCGCCAAACATTCCCCAGGGCATTTCCAAATCAGGATAAAGATTCTGCCAGTATTGGTAATGATCTGCCGAATAAAGGTAACAGGCTTTATCAATGCCACCATGGTATCTGCGGTCCATCACATTGTCGTGTTTTACATCCTCTTTACCCAGAAAGATTCCTTTGTCGACACCAAATTTGAATAAACCGGTGGGGACTTCTTTTCCCTTCCAGTTAATTATCCGGGCTTCAGCAATGTTTGTTGAGATGATTTTCATTGTGTTGTTATTTCGAACGAGGTGATAAAGGGCAGCCAAGCTTCAGGATAAGAAAGTAGTCGGCAACTGCTAACTGAGACTGTATACTGCGACTGTAAACTGATTACGCTATCTTCCGTTCCTTTTTAATGTTCTCGTAGGCCTGATTTACTTTCTGGAATTTCTCTTTTGCAGCATTCTGAACTTCATCGCCCAGTGTGCTTACTTTATCAGGATGGTATTTCATTGCCATACGGCGGTAGGCCTTTTTCACATCGTCGTTGCTGGCCGAGCGCTCTATTTCAAGTATTTTGTAATCGGCATCGGTGTTGGGCACAAACATAGCCTGAATCGATTCAAAATCGTTATTACCAATGCCCATCTGGTTGCATATGTGTGTAATCAGCTTTTGCTCTTCCACATCAACCTGCCCATCGGCCTGGGCGATGCCAAACAAAAAATGCACCAGCTGCAGGCGTGCCGAATAGTTCATGTTTGCTTTTATCTGTTGGCAAACCTCATTAACCGGAATGGTTTGTTGCAGCAGGTCGCGCAGCATTCTTATCGCCTCCTGTGCCGAATCTTCGCCAAAGTTGTGCACCATAAATTTCTTTACATAGTCTAGTTCCGATTTCAGCACTTTTCCATCGGCTTTCATTACGGCAGCCACCAAAACCAAAAGGCTCATTACATATCCGCCGGTGGTTGTTCTGCCCGAGTAGCCTGTTCGTGTTCCGCGTTTAACGGCTTCCTGTCCGCCGTCGAACATCGAACCTATTGTAAAACCTATAATTGCGCCGATAGGACCACCGGCAAAAGCACCTAGTCCGGCTCCTATCCATTTACCAAATTTTGCCATATTTTTTTAGTTGTTTATCGATTTCAATGATCTGAGGAATCAATAATGTTTTGTTATCGTTTTTAATTTCTTTTGAAGCGAGTTTACTTTTTTGCTCATCGTTCCATTGTTTGTCCATCCGTTCTTTAACAGCTTCGATTGTTGAACCGTCGCGCTTCGTAACGCGGTCGATCCGCATATTTTCGGGTGCAGTTACCAGAATCGTATAATCCATCATTTTATAGAAACCGCTTTCAAAAAGAATGGCCGCTTCGTGAACGACATACGGACTGCTTTGTTTATCCGCCCAAATCATAAATTCCTGTCGCACCACGGGATGAATCAACCCGTTTACTTTCTGCAACTGTGTGCTATCTGTAAAAATGATGCCAGCCAGCTTTTTCCGGTCAATTGTGCCGTTTGGTGAATAAATGTCGGGGCCATACCAGTCAATAAGTCCGGTTTTTATTTCAGAGTGCGTATTTACCAGTTTCTTTGCCCAAATATCAGCTTCAAAAACAGGAGTTCCCAGAAGCTTGAAAACCTGACAAATTACCGATTTTCCACTTCCAATTCCACCTGTAATACCAATCTTTAAAGCCATTTTTAATACGTTTCAATAAGGTATTCTACCGATTCGGGGTTAAAGCGAGAGATCTCAACAAACGATGGTTTATCGGTTATTTTCACCCTCAGGCGGCTTTCGCTGTTACTAATCGATGCATAATCGACCACTGCCCGAAAATCGGTCTCCGAAATATTGTCGAATTCGCTCAAACCGACAAGGCAGTTAAGCGTAAGTTCCGAGGGGAAAAGTTTAATTCTCACATCGGCCGGTTTATTGATAACCTGTATGGGAAGGCGAACCTGTTTCTCGGTATATTTTTCCACCTCAATTTGTAACAACACTTCTGCCGGAACAACTGTGATGGTTTCAGGATGAATGAGTTTAGCGTTTCGGGTAATCGTTTTATCCACTTCTTCAAACGATTTTTTTGTTGTTGAAAGAAAACGAACCGTATCGACTACCGACGCCGGACCGGTAATATTAACTTCAGTGGGTTTTACCTGTACCTGATTTTTTAAATTAAACTGAGGTTTAAAGTCGATTGTAACATCGGCTTTAACGGGAACCGATTTTGTTTTTAAACTGTCGAGTACAATCCGGATGATGTCAGGATTAACCTGTTGAAGGCTTATTTCGCTGCTTATCTGGCTCGAAATGCGTCGGTTTAAAGTATTTGTCGGTACCAGGTAAGTACCATTCGCCGATTCCAGGTTTTGGGTAATATTCGTCAGGTTTAAAATAATTGGCGAATACGAAAAATTGAGTTTATGACGCAAAAGAGTAAAGCCGTGCGCATCAACTTTTAAATCGAGTTTTTCAGGTGGTTTGTTGGCTAAAAACTGGTGGTTGGGTGGACTTACATACCGAACTGGGTAAGCAATAGTTGTAGAGTAATCTTTCTCCAAAGCATTCAAAAACCACAAAACTGTAGCAATAAGCAAACAAATTAGATAAACAATCACTCGTTTATCGTTTTTAAGTTGCTCAATTTTTAAATAGCCCGTTATTTTCTCAATGTTCTTGTTCATTCCAGTAAAACAGCAAAATTAACGAAAAGTAGCAATTAATACCGATATGAAAAACGAAGCTTGCTAATTTCATGGTGCAAGCTTCGTTTTTTCCTGTGAAATGTTTATTTCAAACTTTAATTGTATGAATCGATGTTAAATTTCGGGAACGCTCGATACCAAAGGTGTAAAATTTGAGTCGTCGATTATCACCGTATTGCCTACCGATATATCGCGTGCCGAAAACAGTCCCAGAATTCGTTTTCCATCGCTCGATGTCAGGTTGCTGGGCACATTTGCAGGCGGTACACTAAACGGACCTCCGGCCCAGGCCTGGTCGCTCAGTCCCCAGTAAAATTCGTAAGCAGCCTCCGAAATGGAGAGTTGCTCCACAACTACTGTATCTCCCAAATGGAGTATTTTGTCTTCTTCTTCGTCTTCCCAGTCGAGGAGGACCAGCATGTCGTAAATGTAATTTCCATCTACCAGTTCATCGCTGGCAAAAGCCAGGTCTTCACCGTCATTAAGTAATTCGCCGTTTAGGTAAATATCCCATTTGTAATAATGTCCCAAACCGGGTGTTTCCTGCGAGTTGATATAAATTCCCAGGTATTCGTAATTGCCACGGTCGCTTAAATTTACTTTTACCGTATCAAGCGTTTCAACTTCCTGTAAATATTCTTCGCCGGTAATTACGGTTCCGTCCGGAGTGGTTATTGTTAAGGTATAAGTCCTGCCTGTAACGCCCGGATAATTAGTGCCGGCGGGCAGCATATAAATTCCTGTGGTTCCTTGCTCTTCGAGTGTTACGGTATTTGGCGAATCGGCATTGTCGCTTATTTGAACAACGGCATTACTGATTACCGGATTTTGTGCTGTTTGATTTACCGCAAGCGTACGTTCAAGTTTTACGTAAACATTGTTTTCTGCTTTGGTGCTAATATACGCTTCAACGGCTATCAGGTCAATATCTTCGTCGTTCAGTTCCACCTCAACCACATCTTCGCATGCGGTGAATGCAACGATGGCAAACAGAAGAATGATAATTCCTTTTATTATTTGTGCTGTTTTCATGACTTCTAGAATTTGAAATTATAAGTGATGGATGGGATAGGAGCTCCGATAATCGACAAACGGATAAATTCTGTTTGATTCGGATTGTCTTCGTTTGCCTCCGGAGTAATCGAATAAGCATTTCGTCGTCCGTAAACATTATACACCGACACGTTTATCGATTGTTTAAAACGGCGGTTCGCATTCTTTTTAAAGTCGTAGGTAAACGAAAGATCCAGGCGGTTGTAATCCGGAATCCGGTTGCTGTTGCGGGCCGAATATTCGTAAACCTGGTTGCCCTGAACATAGTATTTAGCCACCGGGTACGATGTTGGATTTCCGGTTGCATAAACAAAATTGGCTGCAAAGTTCCAGCGGTCGTTCAGTTGGTAACTCGATACCAGCGAAAGATCGTGTGTGCGATCGTACGACGATGGATACGGATTTCCGTTGTTAATACCCGGAATTTCGCGCTCGGTTTTCGACCAGGTGTAACCCACCCAACCGGTAAGTTTCCCTTTCGATTTTTTTACCAGTGCTTCCAGTCCTTTCGAGGTACCTGAGCCGTGCAGCAATTCGGTTTCAATAGCATCGTTCAAAAACAGTTCCGCTCCTTCAATGTAATCCAGAACATTATGCATGTCTTTGTAATAAACCTCAACAGATGTTTCATACATGTTTTGCTGGAAGTTTCGGAAATAGCCGAGCGATACCTGATCAACTTTCAGCGGTTTGATGTAAGTGCTCGATGGCAACCAAATATCAAGTGGTGTAGGTGATTGTGTATTCGAAATTAGGTGCAGGTTTTGCACCATTCTGTTATACGATCCTTTTACCGAACTATTCCGGTCGAGGGTGTATTTCATGCTAAAACGTGGCTCCAGATGAACAAAGGCATCGCCGATTTTATCGTTCTTTCCGTAGCTAATGGTTTCAATAATTTCATTCTTATCAGGATTTTCAGGATCTGCGTAAATATTAACTTCTCCTTTACCAACCTGCTGAAAATGACTTAAACGCACGCCGTATTGCATTGAAAAACGATCGGATAATTTCTGTTCGTTCGAAAGATACAACGCACTTTCAATGGCATTGTAGTGTGCCAGTTCCATGTCCGAAAACATGGAGTTATCGCCGTTGGTAGTAATCTTGCCCGGGCGGAATTCATGTCTGATGGTGTTCACTCCAAACTTAACGGTGTTTTGTGGATTTGCAAACCAGGTAAAATCCGCTTTTCCGTTGTAGTCTTTTATCCTTGACGACCAATCGAAGTTATCGGCATTATCTCCCGGAACTCCAAGTTTGTAGTCGTAGTTGGAAAAAATGGCCGAAATATTCATAAAAATCTTATCTCCGAAAATATGGTTCCAGCGGGCGGTGGCTGTGGCATTTCCCCAACGCATGTACATCGATTCGCCCAGCTCAAAAACATCTTCGCCCATATAACCGGAAAGGTAAATGCGGTTGTTGTTATTGATAACAAGATTTGATTTTCCGTTCAAATCGTAGAAATACATGGTGTTGTCTTCCAGCTCATCCAAACCGGCTGCTTTTCCCAGAATGTCGTAATAGGTGCGGCGTCCGGCCAGCAGAAAACTCCATTTGTCTTTTATAATCGGTCCTTCCAGAGTTAAGCGGCTCGACAGGTTTCCAATTCCACCATCGAATCCAAACTGTTTGGAATTACCGTCTTTTTGTCGGATATCGATTACCGAAGAAGCTTTTCCGCCATACTCGGCCGGAATTCCACTTTTGTACACCTGAATATCTTTAATGGCATTTGAGTTAAACACCGAAAAGAAACCCATAAGGTGCGAGGCGTTGTATACCGGTGCTTCGTCCAGAATCATCAGGTTTTCATCGGGGCCACCACCTCGAACGTATAAACCCGAGCTGGCTTCGCCGCCGCTCTGAATTCCGGGCAACAGCTGAATGGTGCGGATAATATCCACTTCGCCCATAAATGCCGGAAGCTTTTGAATGGTTTTTACCGGAAGTTTTTCCATTCCCATTTCAATACGTTCCACATTGGCATTGGCAGCTTCGCCGCTTACAATAATCTCTTCCATTACTTCGGTATTTTCCTGTAACGAAAGCGAAATGTTAGTACTTTCCCGGGCATCAATTTTCTGTTTTACGGTTTTGTAACCGATAAACGAAACCTGAAGCGTGTAGCTTCCTTCGGGAATGGTGAGCGAGTAAAATCCGTAGGCATTTGATGCGGTGCCCTGTTTCAGTTCTTCAACATAAACCGTAGCACCAATTAGCGCTTCTCCGTTGGAAGCGTCTCTGAGGTACCCACTTAAGGTAATGTTCTGTGCTTGTACTACAACTCCAATAGAAAGGAGAAGGAGTAACATCATTGTTTTCATCATTTTTTGGCTTTTGTTTCTAATTGTTTTTTGTTTTGGATGTTTGGCTGAACATCCACATTGTTTTCTAGCTCCAACAAAAGTAATACATCATATAAATGTGTTTTTAAAAATCCGACCAATTACCGATTTTAGTCGACAAATGATACGAATCCATATTTTTGTCGGTTCTGTAGTTAGTGACAACAAAAAATGATGAGGGTTACAGTTTTAGGAATTTTTTTTGAAATCAGTGCTGAATAGAAATCTTTTGAGAATGCTGATATGAGCCTGCGCTAACGGTTACAATATACATTCCGTTCGTCAGGTCCAGAACCGGAATACGATCGTTGCTGTAGGTGGTTTTATAAACCTTTTTCAGCTGACCTATTGTATTATAAATTTGAATGGTTAACTGCTGATCAAATTGTTGTTCGGGATTGAAAAACTGGAACGATTCAGAAGCGGGACTTGGAAAAATATAGGCCGATTGTGAAGAAAGATGGCTGGTGTTATCGCGCCAGTCGCGAATGCCGTTTTGATTTGAATCGCCGGGAGTAGTGCTACTGGCCGTTGAGTTTTGCCAGCTCGAACCTTTCACTACAATGTCAAAAAGATCGTCAAGTCCATCGTTATCCTGATCCGAAAGAAGGAGTTGAATTCCGGCCTTGCTTAGGTCTCCCAAGTCGTATGATTCAAACAAATCAGAACTTCCATCATCATCCGAATCAGTATCAAGCATATCGGGTATTCCATCGCGGTCGGTGTCTACCGGATTATAGCATGTGCCGCCCATTTCTGGTTCGTATGCATCATCCCATCCGTTTTGGTTGGCATCAATATTTGAGGGCTGAATGTAATTGCGCTCTTGTTGCCATTCAATATTATCGGTAATGCCATCGTTATCGCTGTCGATATCAAAATTGTTCGGAACACCATCATTGTCGGTATCCAATCCTATTCCATCCAAATAATCGGGTAGGCCATCGTTATCGTTATCCAGGTCAGCGTAATTCGGTATGTCATCCAGATCGGCGTTTTCTATGATTTGAATAAATACTCGGGCTTGAGCACTGTATTCATTTTCGGTAATTTCTTTAATGTAATAGTCGAAACTAATTGTTCCTTCACATTTATCCGGTACCTCCAACTTGAAATGCCCGTTTTTTTCCATTGACAGCTTACCCTCTTTTGGAGAAGCTGCAAATAAAATTTCGATCCTGTCTCCGTTGGGATCATAATCGTTCCCAAGTACATCTCCGTAAAATATAAGATTGTATTGGGCGGTTAAAAGAAAAGTATCGTTTTCAGCTATGGGAGGAACGTTCAAACCGTCATCATTGTTGGTAAGATTCGATGCTCCTTGTGTTGTATATAAACTACAAATAAAGAAAACCAGAAGCACGCCTGCGTTCCATATCTTGGCTCGTATTTTCAAAACGGGTTTGTATTATTCAAATTTACGCAGATAATGAGGGCTTTAGCGAATAATATTTGCTGAAATGGTGGGGTGAAAAGATTGTTTTTAAAAGGCGTTTTACTTAGTGGGACTAAGTTTTATTGTGTTGTGTGTAAGGTATTTGCGCGTAAAACATCTGTTTTGCTTAGTGTTGGCTAAGGAATTGAGAAATGCAGGATGTGATTGTTTTATTTTTGTTGTGATGAATTTCGCACAATCAGTTCTGTTTCCATCATTATCGTTTCGTAGTTTTTGGGTTTTGTTTTGCTGCCAATTTGTTTAATGAGCAGCTCGGCTGCCTTTTGACCCATTTCAAAACCGGGCTGTTTTATTGTAGATATTGAAGGTGTTACCAATTCGCTAAACGGCTCGTTACTAAAACCTACAATCGCAATATCTTCAGGCACCTTAATGCCTTTTTCGTTTAAATGAATGATAGCACTCAAAGCGGTGGTGTCGTTGGCACAAAAAATGGCGTCGGGTCGTTCTTTTGTTTTCAGAATCTTTTTAATGGCATTTAGTCCGTCTTCGCGGGTAAGGCTGTTATGCAAAATCTGATTTTCGTTAATTTGCAATCCGGCATCACTAATTGCCTTCCGGTAACCGGCTTCGCGTTTTGCGTAGATTTGCAGGTTCAGTGGCCCTCCAATATGTGCAACTTTTTTTCGTCCCTGCTCTATAAGGTGCTGCGTGGCCCGGTAGGCACCGCCAAAATCATCGACAACAATTTTATGCGCCGGAATTTCGTCCACAATCCGATCGAAAAATACCAGCGGAATATTTCTTTCCGAAAAAAGTTTCAGGTGATCGTACGACTGAGTTTCCATACCTATCGATAAAATCAAACCATCAACACGGTTTGCAAAAAGAGTGTGGGCAATGGTACTTTCTTTCTCCAGATTATCGTTTGACTGTGAAATGGTAACAGCAAATCCTTGTTTGTAGGCCACATCTTCAATTCCGGAAATTACCGATGAAAAGAAATGACGGTTGATCAGCGGAACAATAACTCCGATGGTATTGGTGCGCCGGGTACGCAAATTAGCCGCCATTACATTAGGCCGATAACCCATTTCTATTGCCGCTTTTTTAATCTTCTGTCGTGTTGCTTCACTAATCAAAGGATTGTCTTTTAAAGCACGCGAAACTGTGGAAGCCGAAATATTCAGCTTTTTGGCTATATCGTGAATTGTAATTTCCGGTTTTTGCGCCATTTGTTGTCTTATTTACGGCAAAGTTAAGAATATTTTTTAATCAATGCAATCGATTGCATTTCTGTTTCTTTCTTCTTACATTTGCACAACTAAATGGTTTAAGAATTAAAAAATAAATACAATGGCAACAATTTATGAAAGAAGGTATGCTTATCATCCTGAGGATTTTAAGAAATACGATACAGAAAAAATAAGAAAAGAATTTTTGGTGGAAAACCTGATGGAAGAAGGTAATGTTCGTATGGTGTATTCATCGATTGAGCGTTACATTGTTGGTGGTGCTGTTCCTGTAAAAGACGAACTTCCTTTAGAAACCATCGACCCCTTGAAAGCTGCCTATTTTTGCGAACGTCGCGAAGTGGGAGTAATGAATGTTGGTGGCACCGGAACCGTAGTAGTTGACGGTATAGCGTATAAAATGAATTACAAAGACGCCTTATATATTGGACGTGGCAGTAAGGAAGTCATCTTTAAATCAGACGATACAGCTAAACCTGCTCACTTTTATTTTAACTCGGCACCGGCACACAAAGAATATCCAACCAAGCAGGTAACGTTGGCCGATGCCAATGTGCTGCACCTGGGAAGCCTGGAAACATCGAACGAAAGAAATATTAACCAGCTGATGATTAATACGGTTGTTGATACCTGTCAGCTGCAAATGGGAATGACTGAATTAAAACCGGGTAGTGTTTGGAACACCATGCCGGCACATCAGCACTCCCGTCGTAATGAGGTATATTTTTATTTTGAAGTACCCGAAAATCAGGCAATATGCCATTTTATGGGTGAGCCACAGGAAACACGTCATATCTGGATGAAAAACGAACAAGCTGTTATTTCTCCTGAGTGGTCGATTCACTCAGCTGCCGGAACTTCAAACTACGTTTTTATATGGGGAATGGCGGGCGAAAATCTCGATTACACCGATATGGATGTTATTCAACCACAAGAATTGAGATAAGACACAACAAGCAATCATAAAAAAATATTAATTGAAATGATACAAGAATTATTCAGCCTAAACGGAAAAGTAGCACTAATAACCGGTGGAACTCACGGTATTGGAATGGCAATTGGAAAAACGTTGGGTCAGGCCGGTGCAAAAATCTGTGTTAACGATATTTCTGATGAAAAACTGGAAGAATGTAAGGCAGAATATGCCAAAGCGGGTGTTGATGTATACACTTTAAAATTTGATGTTACCAACGAAGAAGCTGTTGATAAAGGAATTTCTCAAATTGAAGAAGAGGTAGGCGATGTGGATATTTTGATCAACAATGCCGGAATCATCAAACGTATTCCAATTCTGGATATGCCGGTTGCTGATTATAAACAGGTTATTGATATTGACCTTGTTGCTCCTTTGATTCTTGCCAAACGAGTTGCGCCAAAAATGATCGAAAAACGTGCGGGAAAAATCATCAACATGTGCTCGATGATGAGCGTTTACGGACGTAACTCAGTGTCGGCTTATGCATCGGCAAAAGGAGGCTTAAAACTGCTAACCGCAAATATGTGCTGCGAGTGGGCAAAATACAATGTACAGATTAACGGAATCGGTCCGGGGTATATTGCAACGGCTCAAACAGCGCCAATTCGCGAAGGAGGCCATCCGTTTAACGATTTGGTGATGATGCGTACACCGGCTAACCGCTGGGGAGAACCTGAAGATATTGGAAATGCTGCGTTGTTTTTAGCCTCAAAAGCGGCTGATTTTGTAAACGGTCAGGTGCTTTATGTTGACGGTGGTATTTTGGCCAATTTTGGCTACGTAAAAGGCGAAAACGATATATAATAATAAACAAGAAGAATGTGTGTTAGAAACAAAGTTGCGGAATGGTTGCTTGTTTCTGATACACTTTTTCTAATCAATAAATCTGGACCTACTATGAAGAACATTTTCCCATTTGGTATTTTATCTCTGATGCTGTTTGCCGCGTGTACACAGCAAGCTGCAATTACTCTGGAAAATCCACTGGCGGAAGAACGAACTGATGAAGTGATTGTATTTTCACGCGAAGAAATTGCCGCTAAAATAACTTTGCAGGAAGGCAAACTACCGGTTTTTAAAAACGGCGAAAAAACTATTCCCAGCCAGGTTGATGATTTAGACGGTGATGGAGCCTGGGACGAAGTGGTTCTGTTGGTAGATATGAAAGCCAGCGAAACTATTGAGGCAACAATCGAATTGGTTGCGGAATCGGATTATCCAAAAGTTGAAAAACGTACTAACTTACGTTTAGGAATTGCACAGGTTGACGGAACCTACAAAGAGGTAGATAAGTATAAAGCAATTCCGGTTAGCGAGCCTTTTAAAATTATTGCACAGGGAGAAGGTGTGACCTGGGAGAATGAGAAGATCGCTTTCAGGGTTTATTTCGATTGCCGGAATGTAAAAGACCTGTTTGGAAAACGCAAACCGGTAATGGTGGCCGACGATGTTCATACTGCTGCCATACACGATTACCATGTTTTGAACGACTGGGGAATGGATGTGCTACATTGCGGTAGCTCGCTGGGATCGGGTGGCATTGCATTATTGAGAAATGACTCACTGATTCGGCTGGGATCGACTGATGTGTATGAATATCAGAAAATTGTTGAAGGCCCGATTCGTTCGGTTTTTGATTTGAAATATTCGGGTTGGGATGTTGATGGTGAAGAGATGGAAGCTGTGGAGCGCATTACCATTTATCCCGGGAAATACTGGTTTGAGTCGGATGTAACGGTTTACGGATGTTCAGAAAACGATCAGATTGTAACAGGAATTGTTACCTCGCAATTAAAAAAGGAACCGTTCCGGTTCGATGCAGCCGGTTTTACCTGTATCGGCACGCACGATGTACAGTCGTTGAATAACGATGAGTTGGGAATGGCAGTAATTGTACCTAAAACCGAAGCCGGTAAAATAGGAAGAACTACCAATATCAACTGGTTTAAAGAAGGTGTTAAAACGGTGCCGGAGAAAAATTTTAGCCATGTGATTTCGGAAACGTATTACATCGGTCAAAAATGTAAAGATGCCCAAGCTGCCAAACATTATTTTTTCTCGGTTTGGGGATTGGACAAAGACCAGTGGAAAACGGAAGATGGTTTCAGGGAATACATTACTGCTGAGGCTAAAAAGCTTTCGTCGCCTATTCAAAAGCTGTAGTTATTTTAAGTGAAATAATATTTTTTGCACCGTCTTTTAAGGCGGTGGTTTAAAAATTTCCGAACCAAGCAGATTTAATAGGATTTTTGTAAAATTAAGTTTACAAAAATCCTATTAAATCTTAAATGAGTGGATCTCTTTTACCACCGCTCTAAAGAACGGTGCAAAAGTTAGTCATCTGCTGAATTTTTTACTTCAAGAAGTTCAACGTTCCCCCTTTTTGCAAATCCTCGTGGTTTATTTTCGTGGCACTTTCTTTTCCGTTTAATTTAACGGAAGTGAATAGGTTTGACGATGTTGCTCCTTCGGCATTTAAAACAAACTTGCCTCCCGGGTAATAATTCTTATCCAGGTTAAGTGTAACCTTCTCAAATATTGGCGACGACAGTTGATATTCGTTGCTTCCCGGGCACATCGGATAAAAACCCATAGCCCCAAAAACATACCATGCTGAAAGTTGTCCGGCATCGTCGTTTCCTGACAGTCCGCCACGTCCTAATCCATATTCTGTGCGAAGAATATATTTTACCGTTTTTTGTGTTTTGTCCCACTCGTTGGTGAAATTAAAAAGGAAAGGAATATGATGACTGGGCTCGTTGCCATGCCAGTACAATTTTTCATCGATTAGGTTGTTCAGTTTTTCGCTAAACGCCTCTTCTCCACCTATCAATCCGATCAATCCTTCAACATCGTGCGGAACAAACCAGGTGTAATGTTTGGGCGTACCTTCTGTTATAAAAAATTGCTCTGTGTTGGCATTAAAGTCTTCATAAAACCGGCCATCGGCATATTTGCCGTTCACCCAACCCTGGCTTTCATCAAAAACGTTTGAATAGTTATACGAACGGGTAAGCAGGTCATTATAATCGTCGGTTTTTTCTAATTTCTGTGCAAGTTGAGCTACGCACCAATCGTTGTAGGCATATTCCATTGTTCGCGAAACCTGCTCGTTCTTATGAAATGCATCGGCAACTGCATCATCGAGCGGAACATATCCAAACTCGATGTACGAAGTTAATGCACGGCGTCCTTTTCCGTCTTTGTAAACTTCTTCCTCAGGTGTTTCGTAGGCATTCTTTCGCATAAATTGATAGGCCTTTTCTAAGTCAAAATCAAAGCCTTTCATTGCGGCATCACAAAGTATAGATGTGCTGTGGTCGCCAATCATTGCCGAGGTGTAATTGTTCCACATCGGGAAAATAGGAAGCCAGTCACCATCTTCAGCCATTACAACAAGTGATTTTACCATGTCGTTGTATTCTTTCGGGGCAATAAGACTTAATAATGGCATTTGTGCCCGAAAGATATCCCAGTTCGAGAAATCGCCATAATAATCAAAATCGCTGTTGTTCCTGGTTTCATATTGTTTCGAAAATGCCGGGTAGTCGCCGTTTACATCGCTCATTAAACGCGGATGAAACAATGAGTGGTAAATAGCGGTGTAAAATTTAGTAAGTTCCTCCTTATTTTCCGATTCCACATCAACGCGCCCAAGATAATCGTTCCAGGTATTCTCCAATTTTTGTTTGGTGGCATCAAAATCCCAGTCGGCAATTTCTGTTTCCAGGTTTTTACGCGCATTTTCGATACTGGTAAACGAGGTACCCACTTTTAGTTTTACCGGCGCATTTCCCTCAAGGTTGAATGTTACATAGGCCCCGATTTTTTGCTGATCCTTGCGTTCTGTCGTCTCATGTTCATATTCAAAATCGCCCCATGTTCCGTATTTAACAATCTCCTGATCGAATTTAGCCACAAAATAACCCGATATGCCAGCCGGTTTGTTTTGCCCGCTATAGATGCGGTAGACCGGATTATAACCATATACTTCCTGTTTTTCCAAATCGATTTTTATATATCCTTTACCTTCATCGCTGTTAATGTCGAACATGATAGTTGGATTTTTCTCTTCCAACCACGAGAAACGAAAAAAGCCACATCGTTTTGTGCCGGTCATTTCCGACAATATTGTTTTTGCCGGAAACAGAAACGAAGCATAAGCCGGCGACATATCTTCTGTTTTCATTAAGCACAAGGTTTGGCGCTGCACCGGTTGAAAGCTAAAACCGGTATTTAACACGGTGGGGTAAATGGTAAAAGAACCATAATCCTGTGTGCACGAACCGCTAAGCCAGTGGCTGGCCCTAAAACCTTGAATCATAGTTTGACCGGTGTAAAAAGGCGCAATACACTTTTGTTCGTTATCGTAAATTTGTGGTGTCCATTGTGTCATTCCGAACGGAGCTGTAACGGCAGGAATTGTTTGTCCGTTACTCACATGGTCGCCGGGATGATCTTTCGCAGCTAATGTTGATGCAGGCCCGGTTCCAATAAGCGGATCGACATAACTGATGTAATTTTTTTCGGTTTTGTGCGTGCAGGAAAACAATAGTATAAGTACAAGCAGATACCAGTTCTTCATATTAGTTCGATTTAGTTAGGAATGGCAAAATTAAAATTTTCGGTTTAAATGATTAGCACCTGAATCCAGCCCTGAATGATTTCTCCGGTTTCAGGATCAAGTTGCGAGCCATACATACTGTGTGGAATTGAATAAACAATCAGCATAACTATCGATGCAACGATGGTATACACCGGACGTTCTTTTTTCCGGTTCATAACAAATGCCAGAATCCAGAAGATAAAGGCTACAAGTGTTTTATTGTCGGTTAAATCCCAGGCAAACGGAATGCCGGCCCAGGCTTCGCCAAAAGCATGCAGCTGAACAATTGGCCCCAAAATCATGCCGCCAACCAGTAAGGTAGCCAGCGTAATTGTGGTGTAAAATTTATACCGCTGATGCCTGAAAACAGCCATAATTCCGGCAAGGTTGCCCAACAGCATGGCAAAGAACATAAAAAAGATATGTGGTGCCAAAACCGATGAGGGGACCGCTCCTTTAAAACGTATTACAACCGGTGTTTTATCCATGTATGTTTTTGTTCCGTTTGAGTCGGATATTTCAAAATAGTACTGAATTTTTCCAGCGGCAGGTTGTTCGGGCACCGGTGCAAACCACCCTTTCTCTTCGGTAATTTTAAACACCTTATTCATAAGGTACGAATCAACAGCTTTCTCTTTATAAACGAAGTCGACCGATTGGTAAGGATTGTCTGATTGAAACTGTTTGTAAAACAAACGGGCATCAATATTTTTATCATCAATGGCCAGTTTTACTTCCGTGTTGCTGCCAATTTCAATACTGCGTACCAGTTTAACTTCGTATGGGGTATTATTAACTTCTACCGACAGCTTTTTGTCGTAGGTGGGGCCCGTTTTTCGTTGGTAGATAACAGCAGCAAGAGTGATAACAATAGCCAATAACCAGTAAAATACTTTTTTCATTGTTGATAGTTTTGAATAGCATTACAATAATAGAATGATTTTTTGAATAACTCAAGCTCATAAAAAACACATTTAGTTAACTAATGAAAGAGCTTATTATCTGGTGGAGCGATTGTTACGTTCATAAGCTTAGTGTAAAAATGACAATTATGTTTTTTAACACATGCTGTACTTTTCTATTCTTGAAATGAAAAACATACTTTAGCAATCAAATCAAAAATATTTAACCTGTATTTCTGATTTAGAACTAAAACTAACGAAGAGTCTATTTTACTAACTAACTAATTAATTAAACTTATGGATAAGCCGCACTGATCCTTACTTGGAATTGTAGCTTCACTACAGTTCTATCCAGAATAAATTTTTATTCAAATTTCTATTTATTAATACCAAAACTTAAAATCTATGGAAAAAAATCCTTTAAGAGGTTTTTTAACCTTGCTTATGATGTCTGTATTCATGGCATTTTCTCTAGGTTCTTACGCGCAAACTGCTGTTACCGGTACTGTTACCGGTGAAGATGGCGTGGGGATACCTGGTGTGTCGATTGTGGTTCAGGGAACCACTCAGGGAACAATTACCGACCTAGATGGTAATTACACCTTAACATTACCTGATGGTGCAGAGAAATTAACTTTCTCTTACATTGGTATGTTAACACAGGAAGTTGAGATTGCCGGTCAATCAACAATTAACATTGTGATGAAGGCCGACGTAATCGGTGTTGACGAGGTGGTTGTTGTGGGGTATGGTACCCAAATGAAAGAAGAGTTAACAGGTGCAGTTTCAACTGTTTCAGCTGAAAAACTGGAGACTACTTCTGAAACCAGTGTTGCCAGCCGTTTACAAGGTCAGGTAGCCGGTGTTACCGTTACTTCTGCTAACCGTCCGGGTGCTGATGCAACGATTCGTATTCGTGGTATTGGAACCATTAACGATCCTAACCCATTGTACATCATCGACGGTGTACCTGCCGGTCCGGGGAACAATATCCCTCCGGGTGATATTGAAAGCATTTCGGTGTTAAAAGATGCATCATCTGCAGCTATTTATGGTACACGTGGTGCAAACGGTGTTGTAATTATTACCACCAAACGCGGTCGTGCAAACCAACAGCCAAGCATTAACTTCTCAGTACGTACAGGAGTTACCAAAGCAACAAACAAATACGATTTGTTGAATACTCCGGAATATGCCGAAGCTGTTTGGTTATCGTTTGCTAACAGGGGAATAGCTCCTTCTCACCAGCAATATGGTTCAGGATCTTCTCCTGTTATTCCTGATTATATTTTGCCTGGTGGTGCTATGAATGGTGAAGTTGATGAATCAGCTTACAGCTATCCTGGTAATGTTATCTTTAAAGCGAACAAACAAGGTACTGATTGGTACGATGAGATTTATCAAACCGGTATCATTCAGGAGTACGATCTTTCAATTAGTGGTGGTGGTAAAAACTCTACTTACGCATTCTCTGCCAATTACCTTGACGAGGAGGGTATTTTAAAATGGACAGAATTCAAACGTTATACCATGCGTATGAACTCGGATGCCAAATTTAACGACTGGTTAAAAGTGGGTGAATCATTACAAGTTGTATACATCGACGAGAATGGTAACTTTGGTGATAACGGTGAAGGAACTGTAATTTCGCAAGCTTACCGTTCACAACCAATCATCCCAGTATACGATATCGCCGGTGAATTTGCAGGTTCAAAAGCGCCAGAGATGGGTAACTCCGCAAACCCAGTTCGTGTGCTTTATGACGCACGTAATAACAATGGTAAATGGATGCGTATTTTAGGTAACGCATTTGCTGAAGTTACCTTAGCTGAAGGCCTTACTGCTAAGACTTTATTTGGCGCGAATATGGGACAATGGAATTACAAAGGTTATGTTCTTCCAACCTACGAACATTCAGAACCAAATACTGTGAATGGAGTTGATGTAAACTCGAATTACAGTATTCAGTGGAACTGGTCTAATACTTTAAACTACAATAAAACATTTAACGATGTTCACCGATTGAACTTGTTGGTAGGTACAGAGGCTGTTGAAAATACATATCAATCGTTAAATGCAAGTCGCCGCGTATACTTCTCAGAAGATCCTAACTACATGCAGTTGGATTCAGGTGAAAGTAATAAGGAAAATAGTGGTAACGCATCAGAATGGTCATTGTTCTCTGTATTTGGTCGTGTAAATTATAACTACATGGGTAAATATTATGTGGAAGGTACAGTACGTCGAGATGGTTCTTCTCGTTTTAGTGAAGAAAACAAATATGCTGTTTTCCCGGCTGGTTCTGCTGCATGGGCAATCTCTGAAGAGAGCTTTATGCAAGGATCTCGTAGCTGGTTAGATATGTTGAAACTTCGTTTAGGTTGGGGTATGTCAGGTAACGATCGTATTGGTAACTATAACTCATATTCAACTTATTCAACTGATGCATATAAAGCATCGTATGCAATAGACGGATCGAATACTAGCGCTGTTTCAGGTTTTAAACCAGCTACTTTAGGTAGTGAAGATGTAACCTGGGAAACAACTAAAACAGTAAACATCGGTATTGATGCGAATATGTTAGATAACCATTTGGCAGTTGCTATTGACTTGTGGCAACGCGACACAGAAGATATGTTGTTCCGCGAGCCGATACCACAGGTAATGGGTATTGCAACTGCTCCTTATGTAAACGTTGGTGAAATGCGTAACAAAGGTGTTGATTTTGAAATATCGTATAATAACACTGCTATAGGTGGTGATCTTACGTACAACATTAGCATGAACCTGTCGCATTATAAAAACGAAATCATGAGACTTTCAGGTGATCCTGATCGTTATATTGATGCCGGAAGTTTGCGTCAAAAGACGTATACACGTTATGCAGCAGGAACTGCATTCCCGGAATTCTTCGGATATATCGTTGACGGAATATTCCAGACTCAAGGTGAAGCTGATGCACACGCTCCGTATGGTGATTCTGATTATAACAAACCAGGTCACTTTAAATACAGAGATGTGAACGGTGATGGAACAATCACTGCAGATGACAGAACTTTTATCGGAAGCCCACATCCTGATTTAGTTGGTGGTTTGAACCTTAATCTGGGTTATAAAAACTTCGATTTAACAATGTTCTTCTATGGTAGCTTAGGTAATGATATGGTGAACTATGTAACTCGCTGGATTGATTACGGTCAGTTTAATGGAGGTTTAAGTAAAGATGCATTGTACAATTCTTGGGGAAGTCCTTACCTGGATAATAACTCAAAAGCAAAATTACCAATGTTGGATCAAAATGATTATTCTCAGGAACCTTCTACTGCATTCCTGGAAGATGCTTCTTATCTACGCTTGAAAAACTTACGTCTGGGTTATACTGTTCCTAAATCATTGCTTGATAGAGCAGGAATTAAAAGTTTAAGACTTTACGGACAGGTATCTAACGTATTTACTATCTCTGGATATAGTGGATTGGATCCGGAAGTTAATTCTTCAGGTACCACTATGGGATTGGACCAAGGTGCGTGGCCAACACCACGTCAGATCATGTTCGGTGTTCAACTCGGTTTATAACAGTTAATTTAATTTGAATATTAAACAGATAAGAATTATGAAAAAACTATCAATATTAATGGTTATAGTGTTTTTACTAACCATGTCATATTCATGTTCCGAAGAATTCCTGACCAAGGAACCTCCCGGTTCTACATCAGAGAATGTTTTCTATGATGCTACCGGTATTGACGCCTTGCTGATCGGTACTTATGCAATGGTGGGAGGTAGTTCTCTTTGGGAAATTTCGTGGGGAGCATCTATCCAAAACTGGACTTATGGTTCTGCTGCATCTGACGATGCTTATAAAGGATCGGAAGAAGGAGACCAGACTCCTGTTAATGATATCGAACGTTGGCAGGTTCAAACAACCAACGGATATCCATCAAATAAGTGGCAATGGGCTTTTGGTATGGGTGTTGACCGTGCCAATAAAACCATAAAAGTGATCAATAAAACTGAAGAGGATGGAACTATTACTGCAGATGAGGCTACTCAATTCAGAGCTCAGGCCAGATTCTTGCGTGCCCTATTCTATTTTGAAGCCCGTTTGGTATTTGGAGATTATATTCCGATTCTGGATGAAAATACAGAAGATCCTTCACTGGTTACTAATGTTAACGCTGATGGAGCAGTGCTTAAATTTATCACTGATGATTTAGCTTATGCTGCAAGCAACTTGCCTGCATCACAGGCTCAGGTGGGTCGTGCAACTAAATATGCAGCGATGGCATTGGCTGCAAGAGCATACCTGCAGGATTTGAAATATTCGGAAGCGGAGGCTTTACTTGATCAGATCATTGCCAGTGGAAAATTTACATTGGTTCCTGATTTTATGGATAACTTCAATATTGAAACAAACAATAATGAGGAGTCGATCTTTGAAATACAGGCAAACGTAAACGATATAAACGAGTCGTTGAATGCCGAGATGGGAATTGGTTTGAACTGGCCACACGGTGGTGACATTGGTATGTGCTGTGGTTTCCACCAGCCTTCACAAAACCTTTTCAATGCCTACAAAGTAGATGCAAATGGTCTGCCAATGTTCGATACATTTAATGATACCGATTTGGCAAATGATGCTGGAATTGGATCGGACGAAACTTTTGTTCCTACTGATCATGCTCTTGATCCACGTGTTGATCATACTCTCAGCCGTCGTGGTATCCCATATAAAGATTGGGGTATTAACCGCGGTAATGCATGGGTACGTAAACAAACTGATGGTGGTCCTTATCTGCCGGTTGCAAAACCATTCTTTAAAAAGTCAGAGCGTTTTAGCTTGTCTACAACTACAGGATGGCAAACAGGTATTAACGCCAACAACTATCGTTACTTACGTTACACTCATGTAATTCTTTGGAAAGCTGAATGTGCTGCTGCCCGTGGCGATTTGGAAACTGCTCGTACTTATGTAAATATGATACGCCAGCGTGCTAAAGATAGTGACGTGGTTATGGGAAAAGTACTTATTACAAAACTTCCTCCTGAAGCATATCCTTGGGGTATAGGTTCATCTGACGCCGATTATTTAACCGGAGGAGATGTAGACTGGACTCAGCCAGCTGCTAATTATCAGATTGGATTATATACATCGTTTGCTGATGCAAATGCTGCTATGGAAGCTGTACAGTGGGAACAACGTTTGGAGTTTGCTACTGAAGGTATGCGTTTCTTCGATCTTCGTCGCTGGGATGATCTTCCTAATCAGATTGGTGGTAAAAGTATGGCAGAAATTCTTAATGGTTTCGCTACTGCTGACCTTAGAGTTCGCCCATCATTCTTGTCGGGGGCAAACTTCAGTGATAACGACAAATATATGCCAATTCCGCAAAATCAGTTAGATCAACAAGTCGGTGTTCTGGAACAACGTCCGGAATACAAATAATAAATAGAGATTTGGTTTGAATGAAAGAGGGGCTGTAAAGTCCCTCTTTTTTTATGTTTGCAGAAAAGAAAACTTCATCTATCTTTAGATGCCAAACTTATGAAGCACAATTTTTAGCATAAAATCTTGAATAAATTCAAAATTCAACTGGCAGAATGGCACTGAATTATCTTTTCATCTTCTTTTTTGTAATCGCATTTATAATTGCTCTGGTAAAGCTTGTGTTTATGGGCGATACACAGGTTTTTACCGACATGGTGCAGGCCACTTTTGATATGGCCAAAACCGGTTTCGAAATATCGCTGGGATTAACCGGTGTGCTTACCCTGTGGATGGGGATTATGAAAATAGGGGAGAAAGGCGGGATTGTTCATGTGTTTTCGAAAGTAATAGGGCCGTTTTTTAATAAACTGTTTCCCGAGTTGGGGAAAGAACATCCGGCACATGGTTCCATTTTAATGAACATTGCGGCCAATATGCTGAATCTCGATAATGCAGCAACGCCAATGGGTTTGCAGGCCATGAAAGAAATGCAGGAAACCAACCCCAACAAAAAAACGGCATCGAATGCACAAATTATGTTTTTGGTGCTGAATACTTCGGGGCTGACCTTGTTGCCCATAAGTATTATGGTTTATCGTGCCCAGTTGGGAGCGGTAAATCCGTCAGATATATTTATTCCTATTTTATTGGCTACTTATTTTTCAACCATTGCCGGACTGATTTCGGTAGCGCTTTATCAGAAAATAAACCTGCTTGATAAAACCATTTTAGCTTACCTGGGCGGATTAACGGCCATCATTGTGGGTATCATCTGGTATTTTTCAACCCTCGATAAAGATGCCATTACGCAGGTATCGAATGTAGCCAGTAATTTTATCCTGTTCACGGTAATTGTGGCCTTTATTCTTATGGCTCTGTTTCGTAAAGTGAATGTTTACGAGGCTTTTATTGAAGGGGCAAAAGACGGCTTTAAAACGGCTGTGAAAATTATTCCTTACCTGGTTGCCATTTTGGTTGCCATTGGTGTATTTCGTGCTTCCGGAGCTATGGATTGGTTGGTTGCCGGTGTTACCTGGTGTTTTGAGCAAATGGGCGTTAATGCCGATTTTACCCCGGCATTGCCAACAGCATTAATGAAACCACTGAGCGGAAGTGGTGCACGCGGAATGATGGTGGACGCCATGACAACTTACGGTGCCGACTCGTTTGTTGGCCGTGTGGCAAGTACTGTGCAGGGAGCAACCGATACAACATTCTATATTTTAGCTGTTTATTTTGGTGCCGTGGGAATTAAAAACACACGATATGCCGTAGTGTGCGGATTAATTGCCGATTTTGTAGGAATCATCGCATCGATATTGCTGGCTTATCTTTTCTTTTATTAGGGATTGCCCGGGGAACAGGAAAATCGGCGGATGGAAAACATTCGATAGCCAATTTTACCGGAAAATTCATCAACGGATGGACTACGAATGCCAATTCTTTCAAAAAAAATAGCCGATGGGAGGGTATACATAGCCATAGGAATAATAAAAAATAGCCATTTGACGCGTTAGATTGCCAAAGGACGAGGTTAAACAGCCATTTGTCGCGTTAAATTGCCAAAGGACAGGTTTAAACAGCCATTTGTCGCATTAAATTGGCAAAGGACGGGATTAAGCTGCCATTTTGCTCATTATATTGCCAAAGGAAGGGGTAAAACTGCCGTTTGGCAGGTTAAATTGCCATTTGGCGCATTAAAGTGCTGGGGGGAGTAGTAAAATCAGCAGGTGTAAACTTCACGGAGTTGAAAAAGAGTATGAAATCTCTGCCCGAACTTATAAAGCCTGATCCATCGAATCATAAACCACAACCTTACTCCACAAATGCTGGTTCTCCTCTACAAATTTCAGGTGAATAGGATCAACCTGGTACGAATCCTGATCGGCCTGATTATCAAACATAGCCATATACGACACCGAATAGGAATGGTCTACCACATCGCGGTCTTCGGTTGATGCCGGAAAACCAATGTGACTCAGTTTTATGGTTTTTACTTTGGTGAGTTGGTTCAAGGCCTCTACCAGTTGTTTTTTGTGCTGCTCGTTTGCAGGTTCTTTTAACCAAAAAAATACATGATGTATCAGTGCATCCTTAAGTTTTACCTCGCCGGCAGTGGCACTTTTGGTAATAGGAAGCAAGGCCGAAAGGGTAACTCCCGCAATGGCTTTCTTTAAAAACGATCTTCTTTTTTGCATCTTATTGTTGGTTTAATAGTTCTTCAATTTCTGCAATATGGAGTTTAAAATGTCGTGGAAAATCTTCCACCATATCTTTTAGCGAGACGAACTGGTTTGTGTCTGCAATCCATTGCTGATCAAGTTTTTTCGTATTTATATTTCGGATAAGATGAATAAAATGCAGGTGCGCATATTTCCAGTGGTTTACCAGCACATTCCAATTTTCTTCCTGGTAATTCTGAATGGAAATCCACCTGTCGTTGTTGCCATAGGTGGCATAATTCGGAAATTCAACCGGCGATTTTCTGTATTGCAGATGAACAACTCGGTGTGTATTATTCGAGGCCGAATCAACCATGTGGCCAACGATTTGCCGGATCGAACGATCCTGGCTATTTCTTCGGCCGGCAATGGTTCGAGCCGGCAATTTTTCGAACTTATTTGCCCAGTTCGCTACCAGCTCGTTTAATTCCTCTGCAATTGTTTCAAATGCCATTTATCCCAGTTGATTGACGGTTTGTTTTAACAGAACCAGTTTGGTTAAAAGTTGCTCCAACAGATCGAGTTGCAACATATTCGCACCATCCGATTTAGCTTCGGCCGGATTTGGATGTGTTTCAATAAAAATACCATCAGCACCAACGGCGATTCCGGCACGCGCAACAGTTTCTATCAACTCCGGTTTGCCACCGGTTACCCCGCTGGCCTGGTTGGGTTGTTGCAGCGAATGGGTAATATCCAGAACAACCGGAACATTCATTTCTTTCATTACAGGAATTCCGCGGTAATCCACCACTAAATCCTGGTAGCCAAATGTTGTTCCCCTTTCGGTAAGTGCGATATTGTTGTTGCCGCTTTCACGAACTTTGTTCACTGCAAATTGCATGGCATCAGCCGAAAGAAACTGTCCTTTTTTGATGTTTACCACCTTCCCGGTTTTGGCAGCAGCCACCAAAATGTCGGTTTGGCGACACAAAAATGCGGGTATCTGAAGCACATCAACATATTCGGCAGCCATCGCCGCTTCGTCGGCAGTATGAATATCGGTAACCACCGGAATATTATAGGTTTCGTTGACTTTTTTTAGAATCTTTAATGCTTTTTCGTCGCCAATTCCTGTAAACGAATCGATGCGCGAACGGTTGGCTTTTCGATACGAGCCTTTGAAAATATACGGGATTTTGAGTTTGTCGGTAATGGCAACCACTTTTTCGGCAATTTCCATCGCCATGGTTTCGCTTTCAATGGCGCACGGGCCGGCCATCAGAAAAAAGTTGCCCGCGTCGGTCTGTTTTAGATTTTTTATCGTAGGAATCATGTTCTGAATTTTAGTGGGTAAAGGTAGTAAGAAAATGATTTGCTACGGCACTAATCAGCATCAACATAAGCCTCATATTCCCAGCCACCGCCAAGCGCCAAATACAGTTTTACTACCGATTGCAGGTAATTCATATACGAATCCGATGCTTGCAATTGCGCACTAAACAGCGAGTTTTGCAAGTTTATAAATTCGAGGAAAGTCGTCACACCTTCTTCGTAACGCACCCAGGCCAAATCGAGTGCTTCCTGCGAAAGATCGAGTTTTTGTTTTTTAATCTCGAATTCGTTTTGATACGAATCAATGGCAATCACAGCATCCTGCACTTCCTGTAAAGCCAAATAATACGACTGGATGTAGTTATTTACCAGGATATTGTATTCTTCCTGTTGCACGGAAATCGATTTATTTATTCGTCCGGCATTGAATATCGGCCCCAGCAAATCAGCGGCCAATTCGGTAAATACCATTGATGGATCTGTAATTTGTGCACCCACATCAAGCGATAAGGTAAGATTCGGATAACGCAAAGCCTGGGTAGCGTCGATCATACGCAGTTGTGCTTTTAATTTCTTCTCGTTGATAAGAAGGTCGGGGCGGCGCTGAAGCAAATAAACAGGTACACCCAATGGCATTTCAGATGTAATAATTTGTTGCTCCAGTGGCAGACCGCGCGGGATAGATTTTGGTGCCGAGCCCAAAACAATGCTAATGGCATTTTCCAGCTGGCCGCGGGCACGAAGTAGCGATTCCAACGTTACTTCAGCATCTTTTACCGCAATTTCCGACTGGTTAACATCTACTTTCGAAACAAATCCTCCCCGGTATCGCGCACCAATAATGTCGTGAAAATCGTTCATGTTCACGATCATATTCTCGGCTACAATGATTTTGTTGTCGATATCGCGCAATGTAAAATACAAACTTGCAATTTGAGTTACCAGCGTTGCTTTTACCTGGTGATAACCAATTTCGGTGGCGAGATAAGCTTCCAGTGCGGCGTCGCGCTGGTTGGTAAGCTGGCCCCAAAAATCGAGTGTATACGAAACATTTGCCAGTGCTGCCACGCTGCCTTTAAAAGTGCCCGAGGATAAGGAGTTTGCCGAAGTAGATGCACTTCCTCCGTAGTTTACCGCCGGAATTAACATGGTTTTAGCAATTTCGTACTGCAACTCCGACTGTTTGATCGAGGTCGCCATATTTTGCACCTGCAGGTTGTTTTCCAGTCCTTCGCGAATGAGTGAGATAAGCATACTGTCGTTGAAGATTTGCCACCAGTCGACATCTGAAAAACTGCTGCTGTCGGCCGCCGCATCAGTATACGTTTCCTGAATTTCAATTTCGGGTTGAGTGAATTTCTCGTGAACATTACACGAAAAAATAAACATTCCGAACAAACAGGTGATAAGCGAATATGTTATTTTATTTTTCAATTGCTGAGATTTTAGGATTATTAAAAGCGGTAACCACAACATATGCTAAGGTGGTGTAAACAATAGCAATACCGATCTGTAATAAACGATTCCAGACTTCACTTCCTGCTCCACTGGTTGAGGTGGAAATTATTCCCATAATCACAATAAATGTATTAAAACTTGTTGCGAAAACGGGGGCTATTTTTTTTGTAGAAAACAGGTTGATCATAAAAAAGAAAGCGACTGACAGAACCAGGAAAATATAGAACAGGTAGGCGGGTACAATAATTAAGAGTTGATAAGCCAGCACACCAAAGAATCCACCCAGAATGTTGGCTACGATTATTACCAACCCTTTTTTTGATTGGTATACAAAAGGATCAAATCCAAGGATAATGGTAAAAACAAGTGTAAGCGTTCCAACGGTGGCATTAAAAAGATAGAATAGTACTACCAGAGGGAAAATCACCAGCACACCGTTAAAAGCCACTTTGTTCATGTCGAGCGGATTTGGAGGCGCTGCACTTTTCTTTTTCGTGGAATTGGTACTTACCGGTTTATCGGGGAATAACGCAAACGCAATCTTTACGATGATGAGTGCAATAATCAAATTCAGTAGTAATACCTGTAGAATTATTCCGCCAATGGCGTTGGCTGTTATACTGTTAAAGGGTATAAGCACGATCAACATCAAAAATACCAAACGGATGGGGGCTGGTATTTTTACCAGTTTGAAACTCCAGAAAATGGCCAGGGCCAGTAAAGGCAGAATTACAAGCGGGTAGTCGATAAGTCGGTTACCCAGAAATACGCCGATAGACCCTAGAACATAAATTAAAAACGGAACAATAATTTCTTTTTTTAGCCCGAGTGCCTGTTTCCCCGGACCGATGAACATCATGGTTAAAATGGCCGTGAGGTGAGGAGCCGGATAACCAACAGTGGTGGCAAAAACCAGTGCAAGCGTAACGGCAAAAACTGCACGTAAAACAGGGTATTCGTTTCTTAAATCAGCAAAATATGTTTTGATTTTATCGGACATACGAAAGTTTCGACATGATTCTGATGCGTAAACGGGCAATCATATTCAGTAGTGGCTTTTTGCCGGTATACACTACAATTTCGGCCTGGCTGCCCTGGCGTAGTTTGCTTATAATTTCTTTGTCTTCCAGCTCAATCATCACCGGAAACCGTTGCGGATCTCGCAACCAACCCTGGGCCGATGATACTTTTGGCAAACCGTTCGGATTGGTATTGTCGACGGATACACCGTAAGAAATACTGGTGAGTTTTCCTTCGAAAACCTTGCCGGGTTCAATGTCAAAAATCAGTTCCACTCTGTCGCCAGGTTCCACTTTCGAGAGGTTATTTTCTTTCAGGTTGGCCTGAATCCACATATCGTTGTTCGAAACCAGCGACATAAGTGAATGCCCTGCCGCAGCAAAATAGCCATCTTCAATGTTAAAGCTTTCCACAATTCCATCAGATGGAGCAATGACCGCTGTGTACCCTAAATTTATTTGTGCATTCTCGAGGTTGTTTAAGGCAGCTTTTATTGTTGGATTGTTTTCGTTAAGCGGTCCCAAAGCTTCGGTTTGCCGCTCCAGGTCGGCTTGCGATGATTTTACCGATTCAATAGCCTCAAGGTACGAAGCTTCCGATCGGTCTATGTCAGCTTCGGAAAGGGCTCCTTCGTTTTCTGCCAAAACTCGCTGGGTGCGTTCCCAGTTTTTTGTCGATCGTTCGAGTTTTACTTTTGCACGGCTTAAACGTGCCTGTGCCGATTTTAACGTCGATTCACCCGCATCAATCGACTGAATGGCTTTTTCAAGGTTCGATTCGGCAACTTTTACGGCAATTTCGTACGATGTTGGGTCAATGATAAACAAGGTGTCGCCTGCTTTTACACGCGAGTGCTGGCTTACATTGGTTTGGATAATATAGCCGCTAACCATTGGGGCTACCGGCAATACGAGCCCTTTTACCCGAGCCTGATCGGTGTGAGGCGTATGGCGATCGGAAAGGACATTGATGATAAAAATAAGTACCGTGATGATAAGGACGATAAGACTTATTTTCTTCACCGGGCTTTTTTTCGCCGGTGTTTCCTGTTGCTTGTTTTCAACCGGTTCTTGTTCTTTTGGTTCAGTTTTTTCGTTGCTTGCCATTTTGTTCTCGTAAGGTTTTATATATAATTTGAATCAACGAATACATCAATGCTGTTGACCATCCAATTAGCATTATCCCGTTTATCGCCTCAATTCCCGACAGAATTTTCCATTCTGAGCTAATTGTCATATCGCCATAACCAAGCGTTGTAAAGGTGACAATCGAGTAATAGAAAATGTCGTGAAAACTGGCAAAATCGGGCTGTATGCTTGGGATAAGATACAGACAATAGGCCCAGATCAAAGAGTGGATTGCATGTAAGAATGTTAGAAAAAGGAAGGAATAAACAAGCAGGCGTAATATTCGCATATTATTGAGCTTTTTCTTCCACTCGCTTATAACACTTACTGTTTTTCGTGTAAGGTAGATATTTGCCCACGCCTGAAGAACAACATTAAAGGCGATTATGGCAAAACCAATTATTAGAATTTTAAACATTTTATTTAAGAATTTTAAATAACAGTGTAATCACCAGACAGAAAGGTCGGGAATTAAACTTGTGTTTTGTTAAAATTACATAATACTAAAACGTAAATCAAGAGCTGGAATGAATTTATGTGGATTGTTTTGGGAATATGAGGGAGAATGATCGGTTTCTATAAAACACAAATGGGAACTATTCTGTTACAAATAGCTCCCATTCACTTTCTAGCAACCGAAGTTACTATTGGTGCCAGGTTACGGTTATTACGACCGGCGTTGGCTTTTTCTTTCGAATCCGCCTTTGCCTTAACTTTCGGGCTGTGCTTTCTACGGCTCAGCCTTCCGGTTGTTCTTTCGGTAATCGCGCTTACCTTCCTGAACGAAGTGTCTTTCAGTGTATTCAGCTAATCCCTAAGGATGTCCCCTTTCCAATCAACGGGTTTGAGTTGCCTCGTTTTCGTTGTGCAGTTTCGCAGTTAAGACCTTGATCTTGTTACTTCCTGCCTGATGACCCAATCTTGAAAGAACTTCTGGATTTTCTTCCAGATGATTGCCTGAACTTTGATACTCCAGAATATCGCGTTCAAACTTCAGCTTTTTCATTGTGCCGCCCCGAAGGGTGGGATGAAATGGTTCCGGTTTCGACTAAGAAACTTTTCCCGTTTCCACAATTTCCAAGCAGCCTTTTATCGCTCACCTGATAAATCAAATATACAGCGAAAAATGAAAAATGCAAGTGATTTTCAGTCGTTTATATCCACCATGAATTAACCGCGGTTATCAACAATTGTTAATAAGGTCGTTTAGTCTTTTATCGGGCTACATACTTATTTAATCCACAACCATTGGAACTTGATCGGGTCTGCTTCGGTTGGTTGAATACTGAGCTCGATGGTGTAAAAACCTGGTTTCAGAAAATTGATCGTTCCTATTTCGTTCGATTCGAAATTATCGATATGCCAGTTCTGGTTGGGTTCGCCAACTGTTTGCCCGGTTGGATGCACCGGATGATACAACGATTGCTCCGCAGCGTTTAAAACTATCTGGCTGTTGTTTCTGTTACCCTGAAAACTATACGACACATCCACACGTTTTTCACCCGGTTTGTCAACGTAGATCTTCCAGCTAAAATCAGTAACACCATCAGCTGATACATGAGCGGGAACCGTACCGTGTTTTACCGGAGACGCAATCTTCATTGATTCAGGCTGCGGATTCTGATTTCCGGGAAGCAGTGAATAGCCATCATCGCTTGTTTGGGCTACCAGCCCATCCATAATCTCCGGTTTCGATTGGTATTCAACCACTAGTACTGAAACATACGGATCCGGTTCGTTATCGGGAAGTATGATTTGAGTAAATGCTCCGGAATGTGAAAAGGAGAGAGGTGATTTCTGTGTATCGGCCAGCAGGTAGATTTTTTCAGGAGTCGCGGTAATTCCTGTTAGATTGATGAGTTTGTTTAACGGCCAGTTGTAAACATGCAAAAACAATTTAAAGCTGTTTCCATCTTGCTTACAGGTAATTTTTCCCCAGTCGTGAAGGTCTTTGTTTAGGTCGAAAGCTTCTGCACCGTAAATCGATTCTCCATTCACCTGAAGCCATTTGCCCATTTCAAGCATGCGTTGCGAAATTTCAAAAGGCACATCGCCGTTGGCACGTGGCCCGATATTCAGCATAAAATTTCCATTCAAGCTAACGTTGCCAATTAGTGATTTCAGTAATGTTGTTGTTGATTTCCATTGCGAATCAGAAGAATGGAAACCCCAGGAATGAGCAACTGTTGCCGGCGATTGCCAGGGGAAATCCTCCTTCTTTTCGCCAAGTTGGTTGTCGCCCAGTGTTTTGTAATCAATGTCGGGATCTTCTTCGATAGACAAACCTAAACGAGAATTTACAAGGCAATTGGGTTGTAACTCGCGAATCAGTGATTTTAGCTGAAGTAGCTGGTCTTTGCTAACAATACTTTCGGAGTGATGGATCCACATATCGAACCAAAGCATCGATATTTCGCCGTACTTGGTTAGCAGCTCGGTAATTTGCGGTATTACTTTTTGCTGCCAGTAGCGGTCGTAATCACTTTCCGATATTTTATAGATTTCGCGGGTATGGTCCCAGCCAAGCGGATGTTCCCAATCCACCCAATGCGAATAATACAGACAAAGCTTTATGCCGTGTTTTTTGCAGGCTTCGGCCATTTCGGCGATGATATCGCGTTTGGGGTTGGTGTAATTTCCCAGGTCGTAATCGCTAACCTGGCTGTCCCATAACCCAAAACCATCATGATGTTTGGCTGTAATGGTAATGTATTTCATCCCCGAATTTTTAGCCAGAACTACCCACTCCTCGGGATCAATCTCGTCCCATCGAAAGCGGTCGAGGAGTGTAACATATTCGTCGCGTTCAATACGGTTTCGGTATAAAATCCATTCGGCGTAGTTGTTGTCGTGACGCAGTTTTTCACCTTTCCAGTAACCTTCGGCACCACTGTAAACGCCCCAGTGAATAAACATTCCAAAACGCGCGTCGGTGAACCATTTGGCGCGTTCATTGGTGTTTTTCTGGCCAAATGAAGTTAAACTGCAAAGCAGGCAAATTAAAACAATAAGGTTTTTCATAAGTTGGTTAGTTAGTTTAGTAAATAGCTTATAACTACGACAACCGGTTTTTAAAATCCTCGTATTTAAATTTCCGAATAATCTGTAGTTCATCATCTTTTGTCCAAATGGCAATTGACGGATGATTAACACCGTTAAACATGGTGGTTTTTACCATGGTGTAATGAATCATATCAAGGAAAACGATCTGTTCACCAATTTGTAACTCTCGTCCAAAATCATAAGCTTCCATAAAATCACCTGCCAGACAACTGCCGCCTCCCAAACGATAAAGGTATCGGCTTTCTTCTGATGGATCTTTGGCCCCAATAATTTTCGGGCGGTAGGGCATTTCCAGCGTGTCGGGCATATGGGCGGTAAACGAAACATCCAGAATCGCTGTTTTAACGCCCTGATGTTCCACAATGTCATGAACGGTTGAAACCAAAACGCCCGTTTCCCAGGCAATGGCACTGCCGGGTTCCAATATAACTTTTACATCGTATTTTTTTCTGAAATCTTTCAGCAGTTTGATGAGGTGTTGGTGGTTATAGCCTTCCCGTGTCATCAGGTGGCCGCCACCCATGTTCACCCATTTTACATGGTGCAGGTATTTACTGTATTTATTTTCGAGGTTCTTGAGTACTTTTTCGAGGCTGAATGAATCCGATTCGCACAACACATGAAAATGAATACCTTCAATTCCTTCAGGCAGTTCATCCGGCATTTCGTTGCTTCCAATTCCCAGTCGCGAACCCGGAGCACTAGGGTTGTAAAGATCGGTACCCACATCCGAATATTCAGGATTTACCCGAATACCACAAGAAATTTTATGACCGGCAGTTTGCGTGCGTTGGTAATATTTATCAAACTGTTTAACTGAATTAAAAACAATGTGGCTGCTGTAACTCATCAACTCATCAAATTCATGATCAAGGTATACCGGCGAATAAAGATGCGCGCGGGTTTTCATTTCCTCGAAACACAAACGTGCTTCGTACAACGAGCTGGCTGTTGCGCCTTTCAGGTATTCGCGTACAATGGGGAAGGCGCTCCACATGGCAAATCCTTTAAATGCAAGGATAATCTCAATGCCGGCTTCCTGCTGAACACTGTTGATCAGTTCCAGATTGTTACGCAGTAGTTTTTCATCGAGCACAAAAGCCGGCGATGGTATTTCTTTATAATTCATTTTGCTAAGGGCTTAGCGCAAAGAGCAGAGGGAAAAGGCGCCGTGCTCTTTGCCCTCTGCGCCTGGCTTGTTACACTTCCAGATCGCCATTAATTTCTTCGTTCCACGGTAAGCCGTGTTCTCCGATTTTTTCCATAAACGGATCCGGATCGAATTCTTCAACGTTAAATACGCCTTTGCCCTGCCATTTTCCGGTAAGTACCATCATGGCACCCAACATTGCAGGAACGCCGGTGGTGTAAGATACACCTTGAGTCCCGGTTTCTTCAAATGCCTTTTGGTGGCTGCAGTTGTTCCAAACGTAGTAGGTTTTTTCTTCGCCGTCTTTTACTCCTTTTATGCGGCATCCAATCGATGTTTCGCCGGTGTAGTTATCGCCAAGATCTCCCGGGTTTGGAAGTACCTCTTTCAGGAACTCCAACGGAATAATGTCAATACCTTTGTATTTAACGGGATCTATGCGGCTCATACCAATATTCTGGATCACACGAAGGTGAGTCAGGTATTCCTGGCCGAAAGTCATCCAAAAACGTGCGCGTTTCAAACTTGGAAAGTTTTTGGTCAGCGACTCCAGCTCTTCATGATAAAGAACGTAGGAGTCTCTGGCACCAATATTCGGGTAATTTAAGGCCTGTTTAATCTCAAAAGGTTTGGTTTCCACCCATTGTCCGTTTTCCCAGTAACGTCCGTTTTGTGTAATCTCGCGAATGTTAATTTCCGGGTTAAAATTGGTGGCAAATGCTTTTCCATGGTCACCGCCGTTGCAATCTACAATATCAAGGTAGTGCATTTCATCAAAATGATGTTTGGCTGCATAAGCGGTATAAATGCTTGTTACACCGGGATCGAATCCGCAACCCAGCACAGCCATAATACCTTTTTCTTTAAAACGATCGTGGTAAGCCCACTGCCAGCTATATTCAAATTTAGCTTCGTCTTTTGGTTCGTAGTTGGCAGTATCAAGGTAGTTTACACCGGTTTCCAAACAGGCATCCATAATCGGAAGATCCTGGTACGGAAGCGCAACATTGATAACCAACTCCGGTTGAAATTCGTTGATTAGTGCAACGGTATCGGCAACATTATCGGCATTTAACGAGGCCGTTTTAATTCTTCCTTTACCAACTTCTTTTGCTATTACATCGCATTTCGAGACAGTACGGCTGGCCAATAAAATTTCAGAAAAAACTTCAGGGTTGTCAGCACATTTACTGGCAACCACACGGCCAACACCACCAGCTCCAATTATTAATACTTTACTCATTTTCTTAATCAATCATTTTAATTCAATAACATAAAACATATTCTCATGAATATTGTAATTTCGTTCGAAGATTACAAAAAAATCAGAGACAAATTAAGCATTTTTTTTAATGGGTGAAACTTTCGAAAATAAAGATTTTAATGCAAATGGTGTAGGGCTGAAAAACGATAATATTATTGAGCCTTCGTTTGGTAAAATTGTGGCAGGCGTTTGTTGTTTTCCTGATTTTAATATTTCAGCCGCTTTAATAAATAAATTAAGTTGTTTGGCCTGTTAATTTTGATTGGTGCTACTTATTTTTTTACTTTGAAAGAACGTTTCAATTTGTTTGGAACATTAAAATAGGAGAGTGTTTGGGGTGATTTCATTTTATGGCGCATTTATTCGAAAAAATTATATTTATTTGCGCTTTGAAAAAAATACAAAAACACTAATAATTTTTATGGCTACGTAGATGAAGAATACTTATTTTGATTTGATTGAACAAAGCTACTACTTCCCGCAGGAAGGCTTTGATTTAAGAGGCGATTCGTTAACGTTTCACGGAATCTCTTTAAAATATCTGATTAAAAAATACGGTACCCCGTTTCGGTTTATATACCTGCCGAAAATTGGGGAGCAAATCAAAAAATCGCGTAACCTGTTTAATAAGGCCATAAAAAAGAACAATTATACCGGCAAATATTATTATTGTTATTGTACAAAATGTAACCACTTTTCGCATGTGGTTAACGAGGCTTTAAAACACAATGTAAACCTCGAAACTTCTTCATCATACGATATCGACTTGATCTTGCATCTTTTTAAGGATAAAAAGATCGATAAAAACCGTAAGATCATTCATAACGGATATAAAACGCAGGAATACCTTACAAAGATTATTGAGCTTCAACGGCTTGGGTTTAAGAATAATATTATTGTTTTGGATAGTATTAACGAACTGGAGCGAATTGAAAAACTGGCCAATGGCGAAAAGGTAAAAGTGGGTATCCGAATGGCCATAAACGAGGAGTCGCAGTCGGCTTACTACACCTCGCGATTGGGAATCAGACACACCAAGATCCCGGAGTTTTTTCAAAATCAGATTAAAGGAAAGAAAAACATCGAATTAAAGATGCTTCATTTTTTTGTTGATTCAGGAATTAAAGACAGTTTGTATTTCTGGGGCGAGTTCCAAAAAGCCATGAAGCTGTACGTGGAGTTGAAAAAACAATGCGATACGCTCGATTCGTTTAACCTCGGTGGGGGTTTCCCAATTCGTAACCACCTGGGGTTTGAGTACGATTATGAGTACATGATTAAAGAAATTGTTTCGAATATAAAAACAGCCTGCTCGGCTGAAAACCTGCCTGATCCGGATATTTATACCGAGTTTGGCAAATATACGGTTGGCGAAAGTGGCGCGATTATTTTCGAGGTGTTGGAGCAAAAGCAGCAAAACGATACCGAAAGCTGGTACATTATTAACAACAGTTTAATGAACACCATTCCGGATTCGTGGTCGATCTTCGAGAAATTTATTTTACTGCCGATCAACAAATGGAATAACGAATACAAACGTGCCAATATTGGCGGTATCAGTTGCGACCACTCGGACTATTACAACTCGGAAGACTTTAACCAGGAGGTTTTGCTGCCTTCGTATTCCGACGATGACAAGGAGCCGCTGTATCTTGGGTTCTTCCACACCGGTGCCTATCAGGATGCCATTAGTGGTTATGGTGGAATTAAACACTGTTTGATTCCGGCACCAAAACATGTAATTATCGATCGCGACGAGAAAGGTAATTTCTTCGATTATGTATATCGTAACGAGCAGTCGGCTGAGGAAATGTTCAAGATTTTAGGTTATACCAAGGACGAGGAATAGTTTTCAGTCTCAGTTTACAGTTTACTTGTTTGTCGTTTCGGGAAAGAGCGAAAGCTGTTCCCGGATGCGGGTAATAATTGATTAATAGTTTTATGTGATCGGATGGAGATGCCTATTTTATTTTAAACATCAATCTTTCATCAATCCCCATCAATCTTTTTCAATCCTTTCCTGCGGCTTAATGGCTTTGCAAAATCATTCAACTTTTTTAGGGGAACTGTGTTTTTCTTAAAAAAACTATATGTCAGTTATAGAAATTATAAAAAACCGAAGAGCGACACCTCCCCGTTTATTTGCAAAAAAAGACTTGCCAAACGGCTCGGTAGAAGAGTTGTTGAGAAGTGCCAACTGGGCACCCAACCATAAAAAAACAGAACCCTGGCGCTTTAAAGTGTACCGTGGCGAAGCCAAAGCCAAACTGGCCGCTGATGCGAGGACTTTGTTACTTGAAAAGCAAAAGGAAGGTTATCCGGTTGCTCCCGAAAAAATAGAAAAGTTTGCCTCTACAATTGAGCAGGTACCTGTGGCAATTGCGGTAATCTTACAGCCCGATTCGGCCGGGCGTTTACCCGAATGGGAAGAAATTGCCGCGGTATCGATGGCCGTGCAAAATATGTGGTTAACGGCTACAGAAATGGATTTGGCTGCGTTTTGGGCCACACCAACTTTTATAGAGTTGTTTGATAGATTGCTTGAACTGGAAAACAACCAAAAAAGTTTGGGCTTCTTTTATGTTGGGCAGGTAATGATGGATTTTCCTTCGCCGGGACGACGCGACTGGAAGGAAAAAATTGAATGGAAAGATTGAAATTGTTACCTTCAGCTTTTCAAAAAAAATCTGAATCATGCGAATAGTGGGAATCTTTTTAATGCTGGTACTTGGTTTTACAACACAGGCACAAACCGATCAGGATGTATCAACCTTGGTTGACGGGAAAGATTTTCCAAACCCGGTTTTTATATCACCCGATCCGCCAAAGCCCATAAAAGGCTGGGAAATAACAAAGGTTTCGAACGAAAAGATACTGCAGGGAGAATACCCCGGCGAGATTATCAAATTTCGTTTTAAAGGAACGGCCGTTGGTATTTTGGTTTATTCCGATAACAATTCAGGAATTATAGAATACAGCCTGGATGGGCAGCCCTGGTTTGAGCTTGATGTTTATTCAAATAAGTCAGATGCAACATTAAAAGGTTTTACGCTGAATAAAGATTTAAAGAACCGAAAGCACACGCTGCAGATTCGGATTGTCGAAAAGCGGAATCCTGAAAGTTCAGGAACCAGCATTGCATTACGATCATTTTATTTTAATAAAGAATAAAAAAAGGAGTTTCAATTGAAGCTCCTTTTTTTTAACGCCTATTCGGGATTAAAGCTGTTGCTTCTTTATACATCGCTTTTATATAGGGCTGTTTTAATTCTCGTCCGGAACAACCATCAGCGTTGAACGATTTTCTTCGCCGGACGATTCACATGACAAACTTTTACTTTAGCCCGGGGCGGCGTAATTCGAAGAATTACTCTGCCCCGGGCTAAAGTAAAACGCACTTTTAGCGCTATTTGTTAAGAGCCCTAAAGGGGCGGCAGCCAATAACCCGGTGCGACTGACGGAGTCAGGAAGCGCCGGGAAAGGGCATGAAGTCGATTTCGTCCGGCGAAGAAAGCAGAATCGGGGTTGTTCGTGATCCCGGACGAAATAAATAGAAAGTAACTATAAACTGATTGTCTAAATAAAAGAGATGAGAAAATTCTTTCACTCCTGTTGGTGGTCTCTGATAATCAAGATTATATTATGCACACTACCTTATATTTTCAAGCACATCAACTAGGTGTTTCCAGAATTTTTCAGTGGTTGAGATGTCAAGTCTTTCATCGGGCGAGTGAGCTCCTTTAATGGTTGGCCCAAACGAAACCATATCGAGGTGCGGGTATTTTTCAAGGAATAATCCGCATTCCAATCCTGCGTGGATGGAGCGAACAACCGGCTCAACACCAAACAGCTTTTTGTAAGAATCAACAGTGGTTTTTAAAATGTCAGAATTTGGATTTGGTGTCCAGCCCGGGTAACCGTCGCTGTGTCTTACTTTTGCCCCGGCAAGGTTGAAAACAGCTTTTACGGTTTCGGCAGCGTAATATTTACGTCCTTCAATTTCGCTACGCTGGCTGGTGGTTATCACTATTTTATTGTCGTTGGTAAATTTTACCGAAGCAAGGTTTGTCGATGTTTCCACCATCCCTTCCATGCGCGAACTCATTTCCAAAACACCGTGCGGACAAGCATACACTGCATTTAAAAGTTTGTTCTGCGTATCGGAATCAACAACAAAAGCCGGTAGTTCAACTTCTGCACAATTGATTTCCAGTTTTGGCTCGGCAAACTGAAATTCATCTTTTATGGAAGCCGCCATTTTGTTGAATGAAGCCAGCACATCATCTTTTTTTCCGGCAGGAATGGTAATAATGCCAAAAGCTTCACGGGCGATGGCATTGCGTAAATTTCCACCGTTAAAATCGGCGAGGCGGATTTCAAAATCCTCGTTCCAGTTCCATAAAAAGCGGTTGAGAATTTTATTGGCATTTCCAAGGTTTTTATGAATATCGTCGCCCGAATGTCCTCCCAAAAGTCCGCTAACTGATATTTTTAGAGCAATTGAGTTCTCATGAGTCTCTTCCTGCTGGTAATCAAAAGTAGCCAGCGTGTCAATTCCGCCGGCACACCCGATAAACAGTTCTCCTTCGTCTTCCGAATCGAGGTTCAGTAAAACCGAACCCGATAAAAAGCCGGGTTGCAGGTTAAAAGCACCGGTTAATCCGGTTTCTTCATCCACTGTTATCAAACATTCAATTGGGCCGTGTTTTAGTTCTTTTGAAGTCAGTACCGCCAATTGGGCTGCAATACCAATTCCGCAATCGGCACCCAATGTTGTTCCGTTGGCTTTTACCCAACCATCAACAATCATCGTCTCAATGGCGTCATTATCAAAATCAAATTCCTTGTCCGAATTCTTTTCGCAAACCATATCCATGTGCGTTTGCAGAATAACGGTTGGCGCCTGCTCCATTCCTTTACTGGCAGGTTTTTTTATCACAACATTCCCAATTTTATCGGTGGTTGCTTCAAGCTTATTCTGCTCGGCAAAATCAAGTAAATACTGTCTTATTTTTTCCTCTTTTTTCGATGGCCGTGGCACCTGGCAAATGGTTTCGAAATAGTTAAAAAGAGGCTGTGGTTTTAACGCTGCTAATGTTTTCATTCTCCAGAAATTTAGAAGTACAAAGTTGGAAAAACAAACGGAAAAATTTGTTGACGGATGACAGGTTAGTACGAGTGTTTCCCGGTATTCCAGCCTTTTTGTCCAAGCAGTTTTTCGCCCGATTCTATTGCTCCGCTCTCAATTTCAGTTCCCATCGAGTCGTTCCAACGGTTGAGGTAGCCAAATAAAGCAACTACGCCGGTAATTTCTACGATCTCGCCTTCGTGCCAATGTCTTCTTAAATTTTCGGCAATTTGGTCATCAACACTATTTGGAATAATGGATGCTGCAAATGCAAAATCCAGTGCCGCACGTTCGGCTTCAGAGAATGCTGCGTGTGTTTTATAGTCCCAAATATTGTCAAGTTTTTCCTGCTCAGCACCATAACGTTCTGCAGCTCGTATGGCGTGTGCCTGGCAATAACGGCAGCCTGCAGCATTGCTGCTGATATAGGCGATCATTCGTTTCAAAGCACTGGTAACCCGACCTTTGTTTTCCATCACGGCTTTGTTCATTTCTATAAAAGCATAAGCAATTCGCGGCCGGTGATGCATGGTTTTTACGCTGTTGGGGCAGAAACCAAGCGTCTCTTCGTAAAATTCTATAAGTTGCTGTAATTCCGGATCAGATTCTCCGGTTTTTGGAGCTACAAGTGGTTGTTTCATTTTCTTAAAACAGATTTTATTCGTTAATGGTGCCGCGTTGGCTTAATAATATGGCAAATGGTCGTGTACCCGGAAATTCAGACATTATAATGATGAGGATAACTGTGATTGGTACACTTAACAGCATGCCTGAAATTCCCCAGATCACACCCCAAATGGCCAGTGTAAGAAATACCACGAGCGGGCTTATGTTTAGTGAATTGCCCATTAATTTAGGCTCGATAAAGTTGCCAACAACCAATTGAATGGCGCCCACAATTGAGAGAACTAAAATTCCGGGAGTGATTTCGCCGAACTGTAATATGGCGAATATGGCCGGAAATGCAGTGGCAATAAGCGATCCGATGGTGGGAATAAAGTTGAGCACAAAAATGAGAAAGGCCCAGAAAACCGGTGCATCGATACCAATAAAAAGTAAGGCAAAATAACTCAGAAAACCAGTTAAAAGACTGGTCAGGGTTTTCAGTGCAATATAGTTTCCAATGGAGTGATCAATTTTATCAACCAGTTTTTTTACATGTTCATGACGTTCCTTATCAGGGTACATGGCTTTTAATTTCTTTGGAAAAATTGGCTCTTCCAACAGCAAAAACAGGAGATAAAGTAACACGGTGAAGGCGTTACCAAATAGTCCGGTTAAGGTGCTGAAGAGCGATGAAAGAATGCTCCCGAAGTTCAGGTCCTTGGCAAAATTTCCGGCCATATCCATGAGGTCGATATCAAATTGCTGGTTGATCTGCTGGGCTATTTTATTTACGTTGGCTTCGTAATCCGGTAAAGTATTCGACAGCGTTTTAATGTTTTTCGAAATCATGATAACAGCCAGTGTCAAAAAGCCGATCAGCACCAGCGTGGAAAACAGGGTGATAATCCATTTGGGCATGCGGCCAATGAATTTCACTTTCACCAGTAACTTTTTAATTACCCGGATGAGGAACCAAAATAATATGGCCAAAATAAACGGGATAATAATGGATTGGGCGTAAATACAAACCACAACAATTGTGATAAGGACTAAGAAAATGTAAATCTTTTTGCTTGTTTCCATGAGGTAGAAATTAATTGGGGAAAATACAAAAAACTTCGTTGCCCGTTTACAATGGCTTTTGCAAACTTGTTCAGACAGGAACAATAAGTTTGTTATAGGCTTTAAAATTAAGCGACTAACCGAACTTTTGTTTTCCTGAAATCTTCTAATTCATATCAGCAACTGATTTTTGCCGATTCTTTTAAGCCCCATTCTTCTTTCATGGTAATTCCAAGTTTCTCCAGTTCTGTTAAAACAGGCTCATAGATACTTTTTGAAACCGGAATATGAACGCCAGTGTCGGTAATTTTTCCGTCCAGGATCATTTTAACAGCAATGGCGGCCGGTAACCCAACAGTTCTCGCAATCGATGTATCTTCTTTAGTGGCAAAATCAAGTAGTCGCGATTTAATAACTTCAATGCTTCCGTCGGCATTCTTAACCAAAAATGAGTGAAGCATGATAACCATATCGCGGGCACCTTCGGGCAACATCATTTTTTTGAGCATCAGGTCGGTAACCATATCAAAGTTTGAGCCTTCGTCCATTGCAACCATATAATCGCTGAAAAGCCCCAGCCATTCCATTGCTAAAATTGCCGGGCTGTCGATTGGCAGCCGTAGGCGCTCAGCAGCTTTTTCTTTAATGTTGGCCGGATAAACATCCAGCTGGCGTGCCATAATTTTTTTGTAGGTTTTTCCGGCAAAACTTTGTTTGTCGTATGTAACCAATCCAAGCGTTTTTATGGCATCCATTATTTCGCACCAGTTAGGGTAACGGAAAGTTCCGCGATACATGGTTGTAACATCTTTTAATCCGTACTGATCGATGTATGCCAGCGAGTCGCGATTCGGATAAACCTCCATTTCCCCAACTTCAGGGAAATCAATTTTTAATGGATTTTTAAAGAGGTCTTCTGTTGGTAGCTCAACAATTTCTCCGCCTTTTAAATATTTTGCACCGTTATTTCCGGCCATAATCACACCTTTTGGCGACCACGAGAATTTATATTTAAACGGATTGTTGGTTTCTTCGGGTGCTGCCAACGCACCACACAACGAGTAAAATTCTTTAACCTTGCCACCTTTGTCTTTCACCTTGTCGATAATTCGCATGGCCGTCATGTGGTCGAATCCCGGATCAACACCTATCTCGTTCAGAATAATAATACCGGCTTTTTTCGCTTCTGGATCTAAAGCTTTCATTTCTTCCGATACATACGAAGTGGTAACCATGTTTTTTTTGTGTTGAATACACAATTTGGCAACTGTTACATGATACGCATAAGGCAGCAGACTGACTGTTAAATCGTGGCTTGCAATTAACTCATCCAGTTGAGTAAGATCATCGGTGGTCCATTGCGTGGCTTTGCCGTTGGCACGGTTTCTTATTAATTTATCGGCTTTGGCAAGTGTGCGGCTGGCAATGGTTAATTCTATTTGGTTATCAAGAATATAATCGGCAAGTGGTTTGGCCACCATCCCGGCGCCAAGTAATAGTACTTTCATCGTATTAAAATTGTTTTTAAAAGGCATAAGATGGAACTCGCATGATAGTTATAATGCCTATTTCTGACAGTCTTTTTCATGCTCGTTTCATTTTTTCTGCTTTCTGTTTGTTTCCAATTATTCAAACGAAAATTATAAGAATTCGTTCGATAATTTTCACCCTGGTTTCTATCTGAATTTATTGTCCTGATCAAAAAAAATGGATTTTTAATTGATGCAATAAACTTCTTTTTTTCAGCCCCTTAAGTTGCTAAAAATTTACTGAACAAAAGATGATATCTACCATTTTTATAAATTATGGTAAAAATCATGGGCTTCTGGCTCAAATTTTTATAAATTGTGCACATGGTACAATCGTATTCATGTCCTGTATTTTTCTATCTAGGCATGCCGGAGTGCCTCGATGATGATACGGTTTCACATTAGCTGCAACCGCAGTTATTTTTATTCCATAACTCTTATTGACGCTTGTCAATGTTTTTTACTGTATTAATTCCTTTCAAATCGGTGTGTCGATAAGACGGATTCGGAATGAAGCGCAACAGCCTTACTACATGGTTCGTATACAACTGTGTATGTGCTATTGTGTGTATTATGAAATTTTCAATATGAACTTTTAATATCAAAAGAGATGATTAGTACGAAGGAGTCATTGAATATTGCAGAAATGATGCGTGCTTACGATTTTACGCCCGAAACAATACAAACCATTAATAACGAGAAACTTTTGCCTGCCGGTTTAGTTCGGCGTTTACAAAAATGTTATCCTCAGTATTCCCAATTTTCAAAACAAAAGGACCCACTTTTTAAAGGAAAAACACATTACTCAGGATTAAACGGTTTTCGCGAAATTTTACAGGTGCTAAAAGCTAACGGAGTTGAGCTCGACAACATTAAGGAACGCGAGTTTTTCCTGGAGGTTTACCGTTTTATGGCTACCAAACATATTCTGAATACAATTGATTGGAGCAACTATAAAAATGATCCGAATTATTACCTCGTATTTCCGCAGCCTGATATGATTAACAAAGCGGATGTACAAAGATACCTGGACGCCGACAGCGACGAAGAAAGACGGAAAGTTGTTGAAGCCTACCAGTTAAAAACCAATCCGCACGACGGGAAACAGAAACTAAACAAACCTTTCTTTTATAACGAAGAGGGGCAAATAGAAATTCTGGAAGGTAGCCAGCACAAGTACCCGCCAATTAAACTGATTTTGGATGCCGGAACACAAAACTGTTTTGCTTTTTGCACTTACTGTTTCAGGCATGCACAGGTTCGTGGCGACGAGGACATGTTTGTGCAGCACGATATCAACCAGGTGCACAAGTACCTGAAAAAGCACAAAGAAGTCACCGACATTTTGATTACAGGTGGAGATGCAGGGTACATTTCTTACAGGCGTTTAAAAGAATACCTCATACCAATTCTGGAAGATGACGAGCTTTTGCATATTCGTACGCTACGAATCGGCTCAAGGGCTATTACTTTTCATCCTGAGCATTTGCTGACCGATCAGTTCAAAGAAATACTGGAACTGCTGAGAATGACCGTTGAAAATGGTATTCAGGTGGTTTGGATGTCACATACATCAACACCGCGTGAAATACTGAATCCCGGAGCAATTGCCGCCATTCAGCGACTAAAAAAATACGGCATTAAAGTGAAGAGCCAAAGTCCGATTATGAACACCATTAGTTTGTATAAGGATGAAAATGGAAAAGTGGACGTGAATCGTTCGGCACAAAACTGGATAGATTTGGGCAATATTCTGGCCATGGTAGGAATTGGTTTCCATTCGATGTACTGCGCACGGCCAACCGGCGAGCATCATCATTTTACGGCTCCACTGGCCGACATCACAAAAGTATTCAATAAGGTGTATCGTAGTTTGGCGTCGATAAATCGCCCGTCGCGATACATCACTATGACTTCCTCTGCCGGAAAAACTTCTCTGATGGGAACAACCGAGATTGATGGCGAAAAAGTGTTTGTGCTCAAATTCAACGAAGCCCGGAACATGGAGTGGATGGACCGCGTATATTTTGCCGAGTACGACGAGCAGGAAAACACGATAGAAAAGTTAAAGCCGTACAAGACTGACAAATACTTCTACGAAGAAGAACTGGAGGAGATTGAGGGCAGACTGGAAGAGGCGTTAAAAAAAGAATCGTTAAAAATGGCAAACCATGATTAACAAGATCGTGAATTCGGCAAAAGAAGCGGTTGCCGGAATTTTCGATGGAGCAACCGTAATGATAAGTGGTTTTGGTGAGGCCGGCAGCCCGGTGGAATTGATTCATGCGCTGGTCGATCAGGGAGCAAAAGACCTGACCGTTGTGAGTAACAACGCCGGAAGCGGGCATGTTGGGCTGGCAGCACTTATCGAAAACCGGCAGGTAAAAAAGATTCTCTGCTCTTTTCCGCGTACTGCTATTTCTGTTGTATTTCCGGAGTTGTACCGGGCGGGCGAAATTGAACTGGAACTGGTGCCGCAGGGAACGTTAGCTGAACGCATTCGTGCAGGCGGCGCAGGAGTTCCGGCATTTTATACACCTGCAACTGTAAATACTCCATTGGCAGAAGGGAAAGAAATACGCGAGTTTAATGGACGGCAATACGTAATGGAAGAAGCTATTCAGGCCGATTTTGCTTTGGTGAAATGTGCTGCTGCCGATAAGTACGGCAATCTCATTTACAACAAAACAGCCCGCAATTTTGGGCCGGTAATGTGTATAGCTGCAAAAACAACTATTGTACAAGCCAAACAGGTGGTTGAGCTTGGAACTATCGATCCCGAACATGTAGTAACACCGGGAATTTTTGTTCATCGCGTAGTGGAAATTTCCAATCCGGCAGATGAATCGAAACTGGTTGCCGAAAATGTAAAGTACCATGGAATCAGACAATAAAATTACAGGTTGGAGCACCGGCGAAATGGCGCAAAAAGTTGCCATGGATATTCATGACGGTGCATATGTAAATCTAGGGATTGGCATTCCTGAAATGGTTGCCGGATTTATTCCCGAAGGGCGCGAAGTGATCTATCATACAGAAAATGGATTGCTGGGTATGGGAAAAGTCGCTGAAGTTGGTTGTGAAGATCCGGAGTTGGTAAATGCCGGTAAAAAGTATATAACAGCGATTCCCGGCGCGGCTTATTTTCATCATGCCGACAGTTTTGCCATGATACGCGGCGGCCACATTGATGTATGTGTGTTGGGTGCATACCAGGTTTCGGAAGAAGGCGATTTGGCCAATTGGTCTACCGGAAATGCAAATGATATTCCCGCAGTGGGAGGTGCCATGGATTTGGTGGCCGGTGTGAAAACCATTTATGTCATCACAAAACACACGACCAAAACCGGCGAATCGAAAATTGTAAAACAGTGTACTTATCCTTTAACGGGGAAGAATGTGGTGAGTCGAATCTATTCCAATTATGCGATAATTGATGTCAAAGAGAAACAGCTTTTTGTGAGGGAACTGGCTCCCGGAGTGAGTTTCGATTTTTTGCAGAAACATACCGAAGCAACGTTGCATCAGAAATAAATCAGTAAGTACAGAAAGATGGCTAAAAAAGAAAATAGCGAAGAAATATATAACAAGGCACGTCAGGTAATAAGTGGCGGAGTGAGCCGGAATACAGTTTTCCGGATGCCATATCCGAATTATGCCAACAGTGCCTCAGGTTGTTACATTACCGATATTGACGGTACAGTACGCACCGATTTCGCCAATAATATGGCAGCATTAATTCACGGGCATTCGTTTCCGCCAATAGTAGATGCGGTTATCGGGCAGCTAAAAAAAGGAACAGCCTACACACTTGCTTCCGAAATTGAAGTTGCTTTTGCCACTCACCTGATCGAACGTGTGCAGAGTTTCGAGCGTATACGTTTTATGAATTCAGGTACCGAAGCGGTAATGGCCATGATAAAAGCTTCGAGGGCGTTTACCGGCCGGCCAAAAATTGCAAAAGCCGAAGGCGCTTATCATGGTACTTATGATTTTGCGGAGGTGAGTCAAATGGCAGATCCAACAAATTGGGGGAAGGAAGATCAGCCCAGCAGTGTTGCGTTGGCTCATGGGACACCACAATCTGTAACCAAAGACGTGGTTATTTATCCGTACAACAACATTGACCGAACGCTGAATATCTTGGATAAACATGCTTCAGATATTGCCTGTGTTATCGTTGATCCTGTTCCTCACCGGGTAGGTCTGGTTCCCGGTAACAATGATTTTATAGAGGCGCTTTACAGCTGGACCAGGAAAAACGAGGCTTTACTGGTTTTTGATGAGGTGATAACTTTTCGGGTGAATTATGGCGGGGCACAGGAAAATTATTCCGTAAAACCCGATCTGACATCGCTTGGGAAGATAATCGGTGGCGGATTCCCTGTTGGTGCTGTTGCCGGAAGAGCAGATGTGATGCAGGTTTTCGATCCACACGAAAAGAATCTTCTGTTGCCTTATTCCGGAACGTTCTCGGCTAATCCGATAACCATGACTGCCGGTTACCAGGCCATGAAGTATTATGATTCGGAAGCGGTGACGCAGCTAAATCTACTTGCCGATGTTGCAGTTAAACAGATACGCGAAGTGATAAAACTTGCCGGTGTTCCGGTTTCGGTTACCGGCGCCGGTTCAATGTTAAGGATGCATCTTCGTCCCGATCCGCCGACAACTTACCGTGAGGCTTATATGGACAAAGAAGGCAAAAAGCTGGTTAATGAATTGCTGGACTATATGTATTACAAAGAAAATACGCTGATGATCAATACTTTCTCGTGTATGCTTTCAACGGTAATGACACAAAAGGAAATTGATCAACTCTCTGAAGGATTGCACCGGGCGTTCACAACATTTAAACCAAGGATTGAAAAACTAAACAAAGATAACTATGAATAACGTTTTTATTTGCGATGCGATACGCACGCCGGTTGGAAAATATGGAGGTTCACTGTCGGCGATCCGGGCAGATGATCTGGCGGCCATTCCCATAAAAACTTTGCTGGAACGTAACGATCAGATCGACCCGGCAGCGTTTGATGATGTGCTAATGGGATGTGCTAATCAGGCCGGAGAAGATAACAGAAATATTGCACGGATGGCTTTGCTTTTGGCCGGAATGCCGGAGTCGGTTCCGGGAGTGACGATAAACCGATTGTGTTCTTCCGGGATGGAAGCCATCGGAATGGCGGCGCGCGCCATAAAAGCAGGCGAGGCTGAGCTGATGATTGCCGGTGGAGCTGAAAATATGTCGCGATCGCCATTGGTAATGCCAAAAGCAACACAGGCTTTTTCCCGAAATGCAGAAATATATGACTCAACCATCGGCTGGCGTTTTGTGAACAACAAATTTCAGGAAAAATATGGAACAGATCCGCTTATTTGCACTGCTGAGAATCTGGCCTCAGAATTTAAGATCAGTCGCGAAGATCAGGATCGTTTTGCACACAACAGTCAGCTTAAAACGGCTGAAGCTCAGCAAAACGGGGCACTGGCCCGGGAAATAATTCCGGTTTCCATTCCGCAGCGAAAAGGCGATCCGATAATCTTTGAAATGGATGAACACCCGCGGCTGACTTCGCTTGAAAAACTGGCGTCGCTAAATCCTGTTTATGGACCGGGAACAACAGTTACTGCAGGCAATGCATCGGGCATTAACGACGGGGCAGCAGCTGTAATTGTAGCATCGGAAGCGGCAGTTAAGAAGTTCAATCTAACTCCGAAAGCCAGAATTTTGGGCACGCAGGCAGCTGGTGTACCACCACGTACCATGGGGATTGGACCGGTACCGGCCACCAATAAGCTTTTAAAACGATTGGGGATGCGACTGGACCAAATGGATATTATCGAATTAAATGAAGCATTCGCAGCACAATCGCTGGCCTGCATCCGTGAGTTTGGAATGGCAGACGATGATCTACGAGTGAATCCGCTTGGCGGAGCAATTGCACTCGGACACCCGCTGGGAATGTCAGGAGCGCGTTTGGTTACCACAGCAATTTATCAGCTGCAAAATTCAAACTCAAAATTCGCGCTTTGTACCATGTGTGTTGGCGTTGGCCAGGGAGTTTCAATGGTCTTGGAAAAGGTTTAAAAGATAAGAATATATCTGCCCGCTTGTAGGATAGAGTTTTCCCCTTGAGGGGAAGTGCCGATAGGCAAAGGGGTGATGATAATTTAATAAGTAGAATTTATAAACAACTAAAAATAGTACAATGAAAATTGACATCTCAAAAGAATTAAAACAGTTAGGAATTAGTGAAGTTAATAATGGTGTTTGCACCGGAATCGAATGGAAAACAACGTCCGGTGCAGCTGTTGAATCGTTTTCGCCATCGGACGGGGAATTGATTGCAAGCGTAAATCAGGCAACCGCTACCGACTACCACGAGGTGGTGAAAAAAGCAAAAGATGCTTTTAGAGTTTGGCGGATGGTGCCGGCTCCAAAACGAGGCGAGATAGTGCGCCAAATTGGACTGGAACTTCGTAAATTCAAGGAACCGCTCGGAAAATTGGTTTCGTACGAAATGGGTAAAATTTACCAGGAAGGTTTGGGCGAGGTGCAGGAAATGATCGATATCTGCGATTTTGCTGTTGGTCAGTCGCGCCAGTTATATGGTTTTACCATGCATTCGGAACGGGAAAAGCACCGCATGTACGACCAGTATCATCCGCTTGGAATTGTGGGAGTTGTCTCTGCTTTTAACTTTCCGGTTGCTGTTTGGGCCTGGAACGCAATGATCGCTTTGGTAGCGGGTGATGTGGTTATTTGGAAACCTTCATCAAAAGTATTTTTATGTGCTATTGCCGTTCACAATATTGTTGCTAAAGTTTTAAAAGAAAACGATGTTCCAGAAGGTGTTTTGAGTCTGGTAGCCGCTGGTTCGCGCGAATTGGGCGATGAGTTTTTCAGCGACAAAAATATTCCGTTGGTGTCGTTTACCGGCTCAACAAAAATTGGTAAAAAAGTTGGTGGTCTTGTTGGTCAGCGTTTGGGGAAAACAATCCTTGAACTTGGCGGAAACAATGCCATAATAATCACTCCTGAGGCCGATATTGAAATGGCGCTTCGTGCAGTTGTTTTTGGTGCAGTGGGTACTTGCGGTCAGCGTTGTACTTCCACACGCCGCATTATTGTTCACGATTCGGTTTACGAAGATTTTAAAAACCGATTGATCACCATTTACGGGCAGTTACCCATTGGTCATGCCCTGGATGAAAAAACACTGGTTGGCCCGCTGGTTGATCGCTGGGCTGTGGATACTTACCTGGCCGCCATCGAAAAGGTAAAAGCACAGGGCGGAAAACTGTTGATCGGCGGAGAAGTGTTGACGGGAGAAGGATACGAATCAGGTTGTTTTGTAACTCCGGCTATCGCTGAAGTGGAAAATCATTACGAAATCGTTCAGGACGAAACGTTTGCTCCTCTACTATACATGATTCGCTATTCCGAATTTGATGAAGCCATTCGTTTGCACAATGATGTACCGCAGGGATTATCATCGGCAATTTTCTCAACGCACCTATTGGAAACCGAAAAATTCCTTTCGCATGAAGGATCGGATTGCGGAATTGCCAATGTAAATATTGGAACGTCGGGTGCCGAAATAGGCGGCGCTTTTGGTGGCGAGAAAGAAACAGGCGGTGGTCGCGAGTCGGGCTCCGATGCCTGGAAAGCTTACATGCGACGCCAGACCAACACAATAAATTACAGTACAGAGCTTCCATTGGCTCAGGGAATTGAGTTTAATGTTTAATAGATCAGTCGAGATGTCAAAAAAGTAATAGTAGAAATGACGTGTTCAATTTTTAAATAATGACCCCACCCGGCCTCCCCAAAGGGGAGGAGAAAGTCCCCCTTTGGGGGATTTAGGGGGTATTTGATAAAAACGATCTCAGTTTGTACATCATTTTCTATTTTAACTTTATAGACAGTCCATGTTAACTCGTGGCTCGTAGCTAATAGCTAAAAAGTATGAAAAACATATTAATATTTGGTGCCGGTAGGTCGAGCGTATTTTTGCTCACCTATCTGGCCGAACGTGCATCAAAATATCACTGGCACATAAAAGTTGTTGACGCTGAAGAAAGCGAATTGGCAAGATCGTTAAAACTGGCTTTTGCGATTTTAAATGTGCGGGATGAATTTGCCCGTGATCAGGAAGTTCGCGAAGCCGACCTGGTAATTTCCATGTTGCCTGCACGCTTTCATAAACTGGTGATGCAATCTTGCCTGAAATATTCGAAAAGCTTGTTTACGGCTTCTTACGAAAGTAAAGAGATTCAGCAGGTTGAAGATGAGGTGAAAAGTAAAGGTCTGTTGTTTTTAAACGAGTGCGGATTGGATCCCGGCCTCGATCACATGTCAGCCATGCGTGTGATCAACCAGATTAAACAGGAAGGCCATCAGTTGGAGGCTTTTGAATCATTTACGGGTGGTTTGGTTGCTCCCGAATCGGATGATAATCCGTGGCACTACAAGTTTAGCTGGAATCCGCGAAATGTGGTGTTGGCAGGGCAGGGCGGACCTGCAAAATTTATCCAGAAAGGAAAAGTAAAGTACATTCCGTACAACCGTTTATTTCGCAGAACGGAGTTGATTAATATTGATGATTACGGTTGGTTTGAAGGTTATGCCAACCGCGATTCGTTGAGTTATATCGATAAATATGGATTGCAGGAGGTTCCCACTGTTTTCCGGGGAACTTTGCGTCGACCGGGTTTTTGTAAAGCATGGAATGTGTTTGTGCAGTTGGGTGCTACCAGCGACGATCACTATATCGACAATGTGGAAGACATGACCTACCGCGAGTTTATCAACTCCTTTTTGTATTACCATCCTGCAACGGTCGATCTGAAACTGTATCATTCGATGCAAATTCCTATGGACTCGGAGATTATTCCAAAACTGGAATGGTTGGGAATTTTTGATAACCGGAAAATTGGTTTAAAACGTGCCACGCCTGCCCAGGTGATGGAAAAGTTACTTTCGGAAAAATGGCAATTGATGCCCGAAGACAAAGACATGATCGTGATGTGGCACAAGTTTGAATACCTGGATCGCGATACTAAGGATAAAGTGGAGAAGAACAGCTCGTTGGTGGTAATTGGAGAATCGGGAGAGAAAACAGCTATGGCAAAAACCGTAGGTTTACCGCTTGCCGTTGCAGCCAAATTGTTTCTGACCGATAAACTCAACCACCGTGGAATTTATATACCAACGCATCCCGATATTTATGAACCTATTTTAGACGAACTGGAAAGTTTTGGTATCAAATTCACCGAAACGGAGAAAAAGTTAGTAGGACAGGAAGATACGTTTTAAAGAAAAACAATCTTCCCTTATTTTATCAATCTAAGTACGGATAAAACGGCACAGTGGTCGGAAGCAATTTCATCGCAAATAACTTCCGTTTCCACAACTTGCCACTTGCCGGCAGGCCTGAAAAATATGTAATCGATCTTTATTTCAGGATCATTGGATGGATAAGTAAAAGCGCCTTTTTGGTCGTTTGCTGTCCAGTATTCTTTAAGAATTGAAATTGGTTCGCTGTTGGGGGTAGCATTTAAATCTCCGGCTAAAATTGTCGGGTACTTGCACGGGGCAAAAACTTCATTGATGGTTTTTACCTGGTCGATTCGGTCTGTACTGTTTTCCTGGTGCTCCAAATGAGTGCCGATAAAACTGATGGTGTCGCCTGATTCCAGTTGCACCAATACCTGAAGTGCTGCCCGCGGTTCATTGTTGGGTGAGTGAGGTAGCGGTACATTTTTGCTCGACAGGATGGGCATCTTTGTCAGTATTCCTTCACCGTATCCGCCACCGTCATAAGGCATGGCAATACCAAATAAGGGCGCCATTTTCGTTCGCCAGCCCAGCTCGGTAACCAAGTCGTAATTTTTGGCGCGGTTGGTTTTAAAGTCAACTTCCTGTAAGGCTACGAGGTCTGGATTTGTGCTCTTGATTACCGATGCGATCTTGTCTAAATCAAAATCGCCTTTGGTCGTTGCACCGTGCAAAATATTGAAGGTCAGAACGCGAACCATTATTTCTTCATCACTTGTATTCTGTGCAGTAAGTGTATTGAATGTTAAAACGAGAGTGAGTATAGAAAGTATCAGTTTTGTCATTTTTATCGATCTTATATTAAAGAGGTGAAGGTAAAGATTAAATTTTTGAAATTCCAGAATTCATTTAACTTTGGATGTAACAAACTTTACCTAAAATGATGACCAAAAGAATCAACTTTACCGCAATTGTTTTCCTTTTTTTTGTGTTGGCAGCCTGCCAAAATAAGCAACAAAACTGGACCCACTTTCGTGGTTCGGATATGGATGGACATGCAAATGTGGAAACTGCTCCGCAGAATTGGAGCGACACTGAAAATATAGTTTGGAAAGTGCCCGTAAAAGGATTGGGCTGGTCTTCGCCGGTAGTTTATGATGGTCGTATTTGGGTAACGTCAGCCGAAAAAGACGGCCACGAATTTTACCTGTTTTGTTTCGATTTGGAAACCGGCAAACTACTGAATGAACAAACCTTATTTACGGCAGAAGATCCGCAACGTATTCACGGAACAAACTCGTATGCCACGCCAACTCCGTGTGTTGATGAAGAACACGTTTATGTGCATTACGGAAGTTTTGGGACGGCCTGTGTTGATACCAAAAGTTTTGAAGTGATTTGGAAACGAGATGATTTACCATGTAAACACATGCAGGGACCGGCTTCGTCGCCAATTATTTACAAGGATAAATTGATTGTGCATCTGGAAGGAACAGAAGATCCGTATGTAATTGCGCTGGATAAAAATACAGGAGAAACAATCTGGAAAAGTATTCGCCCTAAAGAAATTTACGATACACTGGAGCCGGTTTACCGGAAGTCGTACCAAACGCCAATTGTAATAACTGTAGGCAACCGTGATTTATTAATCAGTAATTCGGCTTACATGTGTTTTGCGCACGATGTTACTACCGGCGAAGTAGTCTGGTCGTTTAAGTATGGTTACGACTCAACAGTAAGTCAGCCTTTGTTTTACAACGGTCTGGTATTTGTCAATTCCGGCTGGATCTTTCTCGACGGCGTACCGTATTTTACCCGCCAGTATGCCATCGATCCAACAGGAGAAGGCGATGTAACAGAAACCCACCAGGTGTGGATGTACGAAGATGAGGTGCCGCAAATTCCAACGCCGCTAATTGTCGACGGTAAAATGTATATGGTACACGACCGCGGAATGGTAACTTGCCTGGATGCAATGACCGGCAATGTAATCTGGAAAGAAAAACTGAAAGGCAACTTTAATTCATCGCCCATTTATGCCGGTGGAAATATTTACTTCATCAATGTAAAAGGATTTTGTACGATTATAAAACCCGGTGATTCATTCGAAAAAGTTGCTGAAAACGATATCGGTGAAACCGTTAAAGCGGTACCGGTTTTTGTTGGCGATAAAATGCTTTTACGGAGCGAGAAAAATTTGATTCTCATTCAGTAGTTTTTGCACTCAGATTACGCTGATTTTGCAGATTTACGTGAGGATGTCATCTTTTTAAAAAGATGACATCCTTGCTATTTGCTCCTTTGAGTTACATCTACATTCCCATAGCACTTCCCGCTATTTCAATTATTTGTTCAAACTGCTGGATATTCTGCAGGTCGAGTGTGCCCGTAATGTAAATAATCATGTTTGTGCTTACCAGGAGAAACTCATTCTCATTTTTACCGTCCTTTTTGTAAAACGATATTTTAGAGCGTTGGTCTCGTTGGGTCATTAGCCGCGTATAATCCTTCAGATTCACATTGTTCATAATACTATTGTAGAGCTCTTCGCCAAGCACCTGGCGTTTTTCACCCCTTGGTTGAATCATTTTCAGTTGATGAAGCGTGCTGATATATTCCTTAAACTCGGGACTGATTTCCCGGGATTCCGACAGCATTTTAAACATGTCTTTGGTAACTTCAAAGTACGAAATGTCTTCGCGGCTGTCGATTAGTTTAAAGGCCTGATCGATACTTTTGTTGCCATTTTGTGCCAGGCTGCAGAAACTAATGAATAGAAAAAATAAGATGAATTTTGTTTTCATACGGTTAAATTGTTTGTGAATAAGGCATTGTATGGAACTCGCATTTTACAGCTGACTATTTCGATTGGTGCGATCCCACTTTCATGCTCATTTCATGATTAATTGATTTTAAGATCTTTAATTGGATTATCGAATTGAATATTCAAATTTCTCAACGATTCAACGTCGCTTAACGGAGCATTGATTCGTTTTGCGTTTTCAAGATTGGCAAGGCAGGCATTCATCTCTTTCGAAAAATGCCACAAAGCCAGCTTGGTATTTTCCTGTAGTTCAGTTAACTCATTTTCTGTTAATGTTGGCTGTTTTTCATTGCGCGTGTGATTTACACCAACAAAAACCAGGCTCACCACTAACAGAATTGAGGCAGCATAGGCAAACAAGCGTTTTGTTTGTAAGAAACGTTGTTTGTTATGTTCTTCTAATTTTTCGAACGGATTAAAGTTCGGAATTTCCGCGTTTATCCGGTCGTTCAGTTGTTGGTACGATTGCATAAACTCCTGTTCAACCGAATTATCATTTTCGGATTGGCTGAAATCTTTCAGATCGAAATCCTCTTCAGAAAAGTGTTTTGTTTTCTTGTTACACATTTGCTAACTCCTCCTTAAAAATTTCAAATAATTTTTTTCTTCCTCTCGAAACATGCACGCGTATGGTGTTTGCGCTTTGTTCCATAATTTCGCTTACCTCTTCGTAGTCCAGTCCCTGGAAATCTTTTAATTCTATAGCCATTCGTTGCTGAACTGGTAGCTGGTGCAATTCCTGTTTCAGTTTTTCTACAAAGTCAATGGCATCAAATCGTGTTTCTTCCATCTGTTCAGTAATGTTTGTCTGAAGATAGTTTTGGTGGTGTTTTTGTTTTCGTAACACATCGAAACAATGGTTTTTAACAGCGGTCAAACAATAACTTTCATGGTATTGCGAATTATCTATTAAACGCCTGTTTTTCCATAATTTCAACACCACTTCCTGCACCGCATCCTGTGCTTCATCGGTGTCTTTTAAAATGCTCAGAGCAAACCTGAATAGTTTATCTTTTTGTTGTATTATGAGTTTTTCAAATTCGCTCCTTGTCATCCTTAACGGGTTCTTGCTTTTTATGAATTACGTTTGAGTATCGGTTTCATAACACGGCTAAGGTAAAAAAATGAAACAATTGTATCATTTTCTGCGCTCCTTTTGCTGATTTCTAGTGTGTTGTGGCTGCCGATATTAAATTTAAATGTAAGAACTACTTTATTCATTGCAATCCTCATATTACACTGCAAAACTTTCTTACATTTGCGCGCCGATTCCGGAGTCGGGCTTTCAATGTCATAAATAATTGATTGAAAACAAATAAAGCCTTTCGGTGTTGGTTAGTTGGATTAGAAAAAAGTAAAATGACAGAAATCAGAAACATTGCAATTATTGCACACGTCGACCACGGTAAAACTACGTTGGTTGACCGTATACTTCACCAGGTAAAATTGTTCCGCGAGAACCAGGAGGTTCAGGAACTTTTACTGGATAACAATGACCTGGAACGTGAACGTGGAATTACCATTCTTTCGAAAAACGTTTCGGTACGCTACAAAGACACCAAGATTAACATCATCGATACACCGGGGCACAGCGACTTTGGTGGCGAGGTGGAGCGCGTTTTGAATATGGCCGACGGTGTTTTACTAATTGTTGATGCTTTTGAAGGCCCTATGCCGCAAACCCGTTTTGTATTGCAAAAAGCCATCGAACTTGGATTAAAGCCAATGGTGGTGGTTAATAAAGTTGACAAAGAAAACTGTACGCCTGAAATTGCTCAGGAAAAAGTTTTCGACCTGATGTTTAGCCTTGATGCTACCGAAGAGCAGTTGGATTTTCCAACCGTTTACGGATCGGCAAAAGCTGGCTGGATGGGCCCCGACTGGCAGACTCCAACTGAAGATGTGGTTTATTTGCTCGATCAGATTCTGGAACATATTCCACCAACAAAACACAAAGAAGGTACGGTGCAAATGCGCATTACCTCGCTCGATTATTCGTCGTACACCGGCCGTATTGCGGTAGGAAAAGTTACGCGTGGCGAATTGGTTCCGGGCTCGAGAGTATCATTGGTAAAACGCGATGGAAGCATAATAAAAACAGCTGCCAAAGAATGTTACCTGTTTGAAGGACTGGGAAAAGAAAAAACACAAGCTCCTGTACCGTGTGGCGAAATTTGCGCCGTACTCGGACTGGAAGGTTTTGATATTGGCGATACCATTGCCGACGCTGAAGAACCGGAAGGATTGACTCCGATTCAGGTGGATGAGCCAACCATGAGCATGTTGTTTGTTTCGAACAATTCACCATTTTTCGGACGCGATGGTAAGTTTGTAACCTCGCGCCAGGTACGCGATCGTTTGTTTAAAGAAACCGAAAAGAACCTGGCCTTGCGTGTTGAGGAAACCAATTCGGCTGATTCGTTCCTTGTTTATGGCCGTGGAATCCTTCACTTGTCGATTCTGATTGAAACTATGCGTCGCGAAGGCTACGAAATTCAGGTGGGACAGCCACAGGTAATTATAAAAGAAATTGACGGTAAAAAATGCGAGCCGATTGAGGCATTAACTGTTCAGGTTCCTGACGAATTTTCAGGAAAGGTAATTGAACTGGTAACGGCCCGTAAAGGTGATATTGCAAATATTGAAGTAAAAGACGACCGTGCACATTTGGAGTTTTATATTCCGGCGCGTGGTTTGATCGGATTACGTAACCAAATGCTTACAGCTACCGAAGGCGAGGCTATTATGGCTCACCGTTTGAAAGGTTACGAACCTTGGAAAGGAGAGCTGGGCGTAAAACGAAACGGAGCGCTTATTTCGCTTGAAACAGGAACGGCCATTGCCTATTCGATTGATAAAATGCAGGATCGCGGGCGTTTCTTTGTGAATCCGGGCGAGGAAGTTTACGCCGGACAGGTAATTGGTGAAAATACCCGATTGGATGACCTGACTATAAATATTATCAGAACCAAGAAGTTGAGCAACATGCGTGCATCTGGTTCCGATGATAAAACAGCCATTGCACCGGCAATTAAATTTTCGCTGGAAGAAGCTATGGAATACATCCGCAATGATGAGTACATCGAGATTACACCGAATTTTATGCGTATCCGTAAAATATACCTCGATGAGCACGAGCGTAAACGCCGTGCGAAAGTAATAAGCGAATAAGAAGCTAAAGAAATATAGGAAAGGCAGGTTGATAATCAATCTGCCTTTTTTTATGAGTTCCGTTCTATAAGTAGATCTTATTCACCCCACCTGGCCTTCCCAAAGGGGAGAAATTATCCTCCTTTGGGGGATTATACGGGGTCTTGCGGGTAGGATTTATCAGAAACCAAAATTGTAGCCAATTGTTACTTATTCCCAAAAACTGCTAATTCATACAATTCAATTCCTGTCGTTTTTGCAATTCACACATATGTTACAATTATTGTTCGCTACTTTTTATTTGTTAATAATTTCTAAACCAATTCTAAACATATCTTACTATTTAGATAGCTGATAAATTGCTGGTAAGCGTTGCTAATGTGGGGTTTTGGTTCTATTTTTAGGAGCAAAACTTAACGATAAAGTCATGATTAAAAAATGCTTATTTCTTGCTTCGGCACTGCTTTTTTCAGTAACAATTTTATTTGCCCAGGAACCTACGGTTTGGCGGGGCGAAAACAACGGAATATACCCCGAAACCGGTCTTTTAAAAGAGTGGCCGGCCAATGGCCCCGAAATTTTATGGACGGCTGAGGGACTAGGCGAAGGGCATTCGTCGCCGGTTTTTGCCAACGGTAAAATTTACCTTTCAACTTTGCAGGGTGAAGAGGGATATATAGTTGTTTTTAACCAGGATGGCAAGGTGGAGCAAAAAGTGAATTACGGAAAAGATTTTAAGGACAGTTATCCCGGCACCCGTTCGTCGGTTGTTGTTGCAGGCGACTTAATGTATATGTATACCGGGTATGGCGATTTGGTTTGTATGGATGCCAATTCGGGGGCTAAAAAATGGACAAAAAACGCATTTACAGATTTCGACGGTGAAAATATTCGCTGGGGAGTTACCGAAACCGTTCTTATCGATGGCGACGTTTTGTATTTAACTCCGGGCGGAAAGAAAAATAATATGGTGGCCTTAAACCGTTTTACCGGCGACTTGATCTGGACATCAGCCGGAAAAGGAGAACTGTCAGCTTATTGTACTCCTCTTCTGATAAATCTTCCGGCACGGAAACTTATCGTGACACACACTGCCGATCATATTATTGGTGTTGATGCCAAAACCGGGCAATTGCTGTGGGATTACCCGCATAAAAACCAGTGGAGCGTTCATCCGAATACACCGCTTTTTTACCAGGGCGATTTGTTTTGCTTTAGTGGCTACGGTAAAGGTGGTGTAAAACTCGATCTTAGCGATGATGGCAGCAGCGTAACAAAACAGTGGGAAAAACCGGAACTCGACAGCCGCATGGGAGGAATGGTTGTGCTTGATGGTTACATGTACGGATCGGGTGACAAAGGGCGCGAATGGCGCTGTGTAAACTGGGAAACCGGCGAAGAAAAATATGCATCGAAAGGCATTGCAAAAGGTGTTACCATTTATGCCGACGGCATGTTGTATTGCTACAGCGAACGTGGCGAACTGGCATTGGTTGAAGCTACACCCGAAAGTTTTAACATTGTAAGCCAAACAAAGGTTGAATTGGGAACTGCGCAACACTGGGCGCACCCGGTAATTAACAACGGCCGTTTGTTTGTTCGCCATGGCGATGTGCTTATTGCCTATAAAATAAAATAGATGGAGGAACTGAAAAAGGATGTTTGCAAAGTAAACATCCTTTTTTAGCCTGTATTTGTCGCATGTTTTTGATGGCCAATAGCTCAAAAAGTATATTTGAGAAAAAATCATGAACGAAAACCAACTACCAATATTTTTCCGCTACCGTTTTTTGTGGCACCTCTTGTTTTGGGTGGTTGTTTTTATTGGCTACTGGCTTACCTACGGTGGTTATCTTGAGCATTATCGTCAGGAATTTTTTATCGGTTTAACCTTATTGCCGGCCCGGATTATAGGAACATATACGCTTATTTACGGCATTCTACCGTATGCCATTGAGAAGAAAAAATTTGTAACATTTGGTATTCTAACCCTGATTCATGCACCGCTTTTCGGATTTCTGATCTACATGTCGTACAAGATTCCAAACTTGTATCCCGAAATGTTTGATTATTCAAAACTGCCATTTTTTTATGTGCCAAAAATCTTCAATAAAGTTATTTCCAATTATGGAATTCCGCTTTTGGCCGCATCAATAATCGTATTTAAAAAGTGGTACATCGACGAGCAAAAAAATAAAAAGCTGGCCGAAGAAAAGCTGGCCGCCGAACTAAATTTTCTTAAATCGCAGGTTCATCCGCATTTTCTTTTTAATACACTGAATAACCTGTATGCGCTTACCTTGATCAAATCGGAAAAAACACCTGATATTGTGCTAAAATTGTCGGGTTTGCTCGATTATATGATCTACAAAAGCAACGACGATTTTGTGCCGTTAAAAGAAGAAATTAAGATTATTGAAAGCTATGTGGAGCTGGAAAGCATGCGCTACAATAATCGCCTCGATCTGAAATACAACATTGAAGGAGATGTTGATCATCACCGGATTGCGCCGCTGATATTATTGCCATTTATTGAAAATGCATTTAAACATGGTGCCAGCAAAGACCGTAAAAACCCAAAGGTAGACATTGATATAAAGATTGACGAAAAATGCCTGACTTTACAGGTGACAAATTCAATCCATCCTGAGAAGGAAAAGGTAGAGAAGCTGAATGAAGGAATTGGGTTGAAAAATGTACGCCGGCGTTTGGAGCTGCTTTATCCAAAATCGCATAAACTTACGATCGATAAGCAGGATACGAAATTTGAGATTAACCTAAAAGTGTGCTGGGTAAATGAATAAAACAAGGTGCATAATAGTTGATGACGAACCGCTTGCGATTGAAGTGCTGAAATCGCATATCCAAAAGCTGGATTCGTTGGAGATTGTTGGAACCTGTGCCGATGCCATTGAGGCATTCGACTTTCTAAAGTCGCACAATGTCGACCTGGTTTTTCTTGATATCAATATGCCGGAAATGAAAGGGACTGACCTGGTGAAAACCCTGAAAAATCCGCCGGCCATTGTTTTTACAACTGCTTACCGCGAATATGCCATTGAAAGCTACGACCTGAATGTGCTGGACTATCTGCTGAAACCCATTTCGTTCGAGCGTTTTTTGCAGGCGGTTGAAAAATACAAGCAGCAAAATCTATTACTAGAAGAAGTTTCGTTACACAAAAACAACGGCGATTCGGAATACATTTATCTGCGCGAGAAAAATGTGATTCACAAAATACCGGTTACCGAAATCCTTTATGTTGAAAGTTTTGGCGATTACCTGAAGTTGCATACGCCCGACCGGGAAATTAACAGCCGCTGCACGATGGCAGCACTCGAAAAAGCATTGCCCGATAAGGGCTTTGTCCGGGTGCACCGGTCATTTTTAATTGCTGTTAGCCGAATAACCAGCTTTAGTCCGGTTATGGTAGCCATTGGCGATAAAGAGTTCCCGATAGGCACTCGGTACCGCGAAAAGACCTTTGAAAAACTCGATTATAATTCATTCTTGAACAAATAAAAACCTTAAATAAAAAAACATGAAGATTGCACTAACACTTTTGATTACCGCATTTGCTTTTTCAATAAGCGCACAGGTTACACAATGGCGCGGCCCAAACCGCGACGGGCATTACCCCGAAACTGGTCTGCTAAAAGAATGGCCCGAGGATGGCCCTGAATTGGTGATGCAGGTGGAGAAAATAGGAAAAGGATATTCGTCGGCAATTCCAGAAGGTGATATGATTTACATTACGGGAATGATTGATACGCTCGATTACCTTACTGCGATAAATCCAGACGGTTCGTTTAAATGGCAGGTACCTTACGGGCGTTCATGGAATAAATCGTTTCCCGACACACGTAGTACACCGGTTGTTGAGGATAGTCGGATTTATGTTCAAAGTGGAACCGGACAGGTTTCATGTATTAACAAAGAAAACGGGGAAACCATTTGGGAAGTTAACGTTGACGAATATTTTCATGGAGAATACCACATTTGGGGAAATTCTGAAACAGTTCTGATTTACGACGATAAAGTAATTGTTTCGCCCGGGGGAAAAGAAACCAGCGTTGTGGCGTTAAATAAAATGACTGGCGAGAAAGTTTGGCAAACCAAGTCGCTTGGAGGCCCGAGAGCTTATGCATCGGCAACCATTTACGAGTGGAATGGCTTCCGTTATATTTTGGCGGTAATCGGCACCGATCTTATGGCAATTGTTCCCGAAACTGGCGAGATAGCCTGGAGTTACAGGTATTGGAATTCTGATAAGTGGGATCAGAATGGATTGATCTGGACCAATACACCTGTTTTTAAAGACAATACTATTTTCCTTACGATGGGTTACGATTATCCGGCAGTGATGTTGGAAATGGACTCGACGGGAACATCGGTGAGCGAAAAATTTGTTGACCATACTTTTGATAATCATCATCACGGTGTAATTCTGCACGATGGATATTTGTATGGTTCAAATTGGTTCGACAACAAACGCGGGCGCTGGATTTGCATGAACTGGGATACTGGTGAGATTAAATACGTAGCAGATTGGGACACAAAAGGTGCAATTGTTATGGCCGATGGACTTTTATACTGCTACAACGAACGGGGAAATGTTGGCCTTGTAAAACCTGATCCTGATGGTTTTGAAGTAATAAGCCAGTTTAAAATTACCGAGGGAGCCGGACCTCACTGGGCGCATCCGTTTATAGCCAATGGTAAGCTGTATATGCGCCATGGCGACGTGCTGATGGTGTATAATATTAAAGCTTAACCCCGCGTTAACTCAAGTTTGCAGCAAAACTATTATCTTTCTGTTTTTTACCTGAATTAATGACTAAAAGAACCATAAATATCATTCTGATCTCGATCGGTACCATTGGATTTATTTCTATTTTTTGGTGGTTAAATGCCGATCCTACAAAAGATTTTACCGTTAATCTTGAAGGTGCCGATAACAGGGGGAAAGGAGTGCCTCCGCAAGATGTAACTATTGGTGAGCATTTCGAACAACTGGCCTCTGATTATGAGGTGCTGGAAGAAACGTGGACCAATTTTCGGGGTGCCGATTACGATAATATTTCAAAGTCGCCGGTAAAACTGGTGGAAAGTTTTGGGGCTGAAGGGCCAAAAATTCTTTGGTCGAAAACATTAGGTGAAGGACACTCAGGCGCTGCAATCTACAAAGGTTTGGCGTATGTGCTTGATTACGACGAAGAAGAGCGTGCCGATATTTTGCGCTGTTTTTCGGTGGTTACCGGAGAAGAGCAGTGGCGACGCGGTTACGATGTGGCCATAAAACGAAATCACGGAATGTCGCGAACAATTCCGGCAGTTACTGAAGACTACATTGTAACCATCGGACCCAAGTGCCATGTTATGTGTCTCGACCGTGAAACCGGAGATTTCCGCTGGGGGCTCGATGTAGTGAAAGAGTATCAGAATGAAATTCCTTTTTGGTATACCGGGCAGTGTCCGATAATCGACAATGGCGTTGCAATTATTGCCACCGGAGGTAGTAAAATGATGGTGGCTATTGATTGCGAAACCGGCGAGAAATTGTGGGAAACGCCAAATCCGGAAGGATGGAAAATGTCGCATTCATCAGTTATACCCTATACTTTTGGTGGCCGAAAAATGTATGTGTACAGTGCCATCGGAGGTTTACTTGGTGTGGCTGCCGACGGTCCTGATGCCGGGCAGATCTTGTGGGAAACATCTCAATGGAACCACTCGGTTGTTGCACCTTCGCCGGTTTGTATGCCCGACGGAAAGATATTTATGACCGCGGGTTATGGTGCCGGAAGTATGATGGTTCAACTATCGGAAAGTAATGGCGCTTTCTCTGCTGAGCCGCTTTACGAATATGCACCAAAAGATGGACTGGCTTGCGAGCAGCAAACACCGATTTTGTGGAATGGCTATTTGTTTGGTATCGTTCCGAAAGATGGAGGAGCCAACCGAAATCAGCTGATTTGTGTGAATCCAAATGATACCAGGAATGTGGTGTGGACAAGTGGTAAGGAAACCCGTTTTGGACTCGGGCCGTATTTTATTGCCGACAATAAAATGTTTATTCTGAGCGACGACGGAACCCTGACTATTGCACGCCCAAGCACCGAAAAATACATTCAGTTGGAACAGGTTAAAGTAATTGAAGACGGGCACGATGCCTGGGCTCCTTTTGCACTTGCCGACGGTTATTTGTTGCTGCGCGATGCAAAAACAATGATTTGTATTGATTTGAATGTGAACGGATAGAAAAGCATTAATGCAAATATATAGTCATGAAGAATAAAGGAATTGTACTATTTCTGATTGTACTGGCGGTGGTAATCGTTGGCATAATGGTGGTCGACTGGTACTCGAAGCGCCCGGATAACATGGAGGCCAATAAATTTGAGTTCAGTGTTGATGAGTTTCGAAACGTTCCGGAGGAGCTGGTGAAGTACAAAGAAACCCGGAATTTTAACCTGGGCTTTGTTTTGGCTGAAGCGCTGGAAGTTGCCAATAATAAAATATATGCAGTTGGCGATCAGGAACTGAAGATCGTTGATTTTTCAGGTACGCTGCTTGGCGAAGTTGGTTTTCTTGACGAACCCCACGGGCTGGATGTTGTTGGCGACACCATATATGTGGTTTTCGAGAAATTTGTGTGGATAGTTGATGAAACGGGCACTACCATTCATAAATGGGAAATTGAAGGAGAAGATACCTATTTAACTGCTGTGGCAGTTGAGGGAGAGGATATTATGGTTGCCGATGCCGGTAACCGACGCGTTCTGCGTTTTAATCACCAGGGAGAAATTGTGAATGAGTTTGAAGGAAAAACCGATGACGATTTAGCACACGGTTTTATAATTCCCAGCCCGTATTTCGACGTTGATATAAATGCTTACGGCGATTTGTGGGTGGCCAATCCGGGTATGCACACCATGGAAAATTACACCAAAGAAGGACGTTTGCGCGAGTTCTGGAAAGCTTCAGGAAATCAAACCGAAAATTTTAGCGGATGTTGTAATCCTGCTCATTTTTGCTTTTTGCCCGATGGCAGTTTTGTTACCAGCGAAAAAGGTTTGGTTCGTGTGAAGATCTACAAAGCCTCCGGAGAATTCAGCGGAGTTGTAGCACCACCGGCAAAATTCGATGAAAAAATTGAAGGACAGGCACCCGATGTGGCTGTCGACGACGAAGGAAATATTTATGCGCTTGATTTCGACAGAAATGTCTTACGTGTATTTGAACCAAAAATTTCAGAATAGATAATAGCTATTTTATGAAACGAAAAGAATTTATAAGAACAACAGGTCAGCTTTTACTTCTCGGAGGAATTACTGCTTCTGCAGGTAATTTGTTCGTGAATAAAAAAGTGTCTGCTGCTTGTTCGGTTTCCCCAACTTGTAAGAACTGTGGAAAAGTTTCAGCTTGTATAAATCCGGAGATTAAAGAGGAGCGGGGAGAAGTAGAAATAGCTCCAAAGTAATTTTGATTTTATAGCCCCGGGTTTTAACCCGGGGGAACGAGTGAAACGAGTAGGAAGGCGCTTTTGGTAAGTTGATTGAAAAGCAAAATTATCAAGCGCCGAAAAAGCAAACGTTGATTAGAAAGAACAAATGGAAAATAATAGCAAATCACAAAGCCGCCGGAAATTTATCCGTAACGGGGTACGCGCTTCCTTGTTATTATCGTTGGGCGCGGTAAGTGTTTCGGCACTTCGTAAGGTAAGTGGCGATGATTATGTGTGGCAGATCGATCCGTTTAAATGTACGCAGTGCGGCCGATGTGCAACCGAGTGTGTATTAAATCCTTCAGCCGTAAAATGTCTCCACGCTTTTGATTTGTGTGGTTACTGCGACCTTTGTGGCGGTTACCTGAAACCGGATGCAAACGCGCAAAGTACAGCTGCCGAAAACCAGTTATGCCCTACGGCAGCCATCGAACGTCGTTTTATCGAGGAACCCTATTTCGAATATCATATTAACGAGGATCTGTGCATTGGTTGTGCAAAATGTGTTGCCGGGTGTACTTCGTTTGGAAACGGGTCGATGCACCTGCAGATCATGCACCACATTTGTGTGAATTGCAACGAATGTTCCATCGCCAGGGTTTGCCCGTCCGACGCCATAAGCCGGGTAAAAGCCAGTGAAGCCTACAACGTAAAAGGCGATTTTACAAACAATCCTGAAGCCTGATATTAAAAATGAGAAATCAACTTAACCAAAATAAAAACCAAAATAGTTTCGGACTTCGAATTCCGGACATCAGACATAAGTTAAAGTACTTACTTTTTACTTTTGCCTTTTTCCTTTTCACTTTTAATTTGTCGGCGCAGAAACAACGGTTCCCAAAACCTGAATTCGATACCGGTTATACGCAACCAACGCCGGTAACACCCGAACCACGGGCACTGGCAATGGAATATTTCGATGTACTGGTACTGCTACTTGTGTTAGCGGCAGCAACTTATTTTGCCTTAAAAAGCCGCTCGCGACAAGGTATTTTGTGGCTTTCGGTCTTCACACTTGTTTATTTCGGCTTTTACCGGAACGGATGTATTTGCAGCATCGGTGCCATACAAAATGTTGCGCTCACCTTTTTCGATCCGGCCTATGTCATTTCGTTAACGGCACTGTTGTTTTTTGTTATTCCGCTTGTTGTTACGCTCTTTTTCGGGCGAACATTCTGTGCCGGAGCTTGTCCGTTAGGTGCCATTCAGGATTTGGTGGTGGTGAAACCGATAAGTTTGCCAAAGTGGTTAAATAAAACACTCGGGTTGATTCCGTATTTGTACCTGTCGCTGGCAGTGCTTTTTGCGGCTACCGGAACCGATTTTATCATTTGCCGCTACGATCCCTTCGTGGGCATTTTTCGTATGGATGCAAAATTCCTGATGATAGTTTTGGGTGTGGCCTTCCTTTTGATGGGAATGTTTGTTGCCCGTCCGTATTGCCGTTTTTTATGTCCTTATGGCGTGCTACTCAGCTGGATGTCGCGTTTTTCAAGCCGGCATCTAACTATCACACCATCAAAATGTATTCAGTGTAAATTGTGTACGCACTCGTGTCCGTTTGATGCCATTGATTTCCCAACCAATGAGAAAGAAGTCGTAAAATCAGGTCTGGGACCAAAACGCTTTATAACCTACGCTTTAGTAATTCCGTTGTGGGTCGCACTTGGGGTATTTGTAGGCGCAAAATCGCATACTTTCTTGTCGAAAGCCAATCAGGATGTATACCTGGCAGAATTGCTGATTGCACATCCTGAACTGCGAAATGATCCCGATAATATTGATGTACAGACTTTCCTTGCCTCCGGAAAACCGATGGAGCAGCTGGTAAGTGAAGCCACCGCAATTCGTGAGAAATTTTATATCGGAAGTATGATTGCCGGAGGATTTATGGGATTGGTAATCGGTATGACTTTACTGAATACGGTGGTGTTCCGTAAACGACAGGATTATGAACCTCATAAAGGAAATTGTTTCAGTTGCGCAAGGTGTGTGGATTATTGCCCTGTGGAAAAATAATGTTGAATAAAAAGAAGAACCAAAATAATGAACAACCAGGATAAACTAAAACTCTCGCATAACATAGCTTTAATTGCAGGTATTTTTTGTGCGGCTGTTGCACTGCTGCTCTTATTGAATTTTTGGCAGATTACAAAAACCGATCCCATTGAAAGTAAGGCTTTGGAAGCTTTGGTTCAACGGTTAAAAGACGATCGAAACAATGAGGAGTTAAAAGAGGAGATTCGCAATTTCGATTTACTGGCCCGTAAGGCATATTTTAACAGCCAGTGGCAGGTTGAAACTGGTGCCTACATGTTGCTGTTTGGTGCCATTGTACTGGCATTTGCACTGCGGGTTTATTACGCTGCAAAAAGTAAAATTGAAGAGCCTGAGAAAGTATTGGAAAATGAAATTGCCAGCCGTATAATTGCCCAAAAGGGAATTGTAATTGTTGGCGCCGCGGTTATGGTTTTGGCACTTCTGGCTTCTTATCTTTCGGTGAACCAGCTAAAATCGTACGATGCAACTGCTTTGGTAGCCGAAAACGAAACATCAGCAGAAGAGGCAATTGAGGTAATAAATGTAGCTCCGGCACAAACTGCTACCAACGAAGTTTCGGAAGAGGTAGCTGTAAACGAAACTACTGCTTCAGAAAATGTATCAGAGGTGCAATCTGAAGTAGCTTCTTCAGAAACAGTTGCAGAAACACCTGTTACAGAAACCAAACCGGCAGCTGCGTCATCAGGAATGACGCTTGCCGAACTTCAGAAAAATCATAACTCTTTCCGCGGTCCTTTGGCGCAGGGAGTGATTATGCATAAAAATATTCCAACCGAATGGGACGGTGCTGCCGGAACAAATGTGGTTTGGAAAGCTGAGGTGCCAAAACACGGATTCAACTCGCCGGTAATTTGGGGTGATAAACTGTTTGTGTCGGGTGCCGATAATGCCAGTCGCGAAGTTTACTGTTACAACCGTAACGATGGGAAACTGCTGTGGACCGGAGTGGCTGATAATATCTCAGGTTCACCGGCAACACCGCCGCGCGTTACCGAAGATACCGGTCTTTCCGCTCCAACTTTAACCACTGATGGCAACGCTGTTTTTGCCATTTTCGGAACCGGAGATCTAATTGCTTTCGATATGAATGGCAAACGTTTGTGGGCACGGAATCTGGGTGTTCCTGATAATCATTACGGACATTCATCATCGTTGATTAGCTGGAACGGAAAGCTTCTCGTTCAATACGATACCAACCGGGGAGGAAAAGTGATGGCTCTGGATAATAAATCAGGAGAAACGGTTTGGGAAACACAGCGTAATTCGAAGATTTCATGGGCAAGTCCGGTATTGGCTGAAGTTGATGGTAAGTATCAGCTCGTGTTAACCGCTGATCCGATTGTTGCCGGGTACGACGTGGAAACCGGAGAAGAACTTTGGTCGGTTGAATGTATGATGGGCGAAGTTGGTCCATCGGTTGGTTATGCCGATGGAATTGTGGTGGCTGCCAACGAATATGCACGAATGGTGGCTATTGATATTCGCACGCAGGAAGTACTTTGGGAAGACGATTTTTATCTGCCTGAAGCAGCGAGTATTTTGGCGCACGACGGATTGGTATTTGTCGCTACCAGTTATGGCGTTTTTGTTTGCTACGACCTGAAAGAGGGAGAATTGCTTTGGGAGGATGATTTTGGTTCGCCGGTCTACTCATCGCCTGTTTTTGCCGATGGGAAGGTGTATCTTATGGACAACGATGGAGTAATGCGTATCTACGAATTTTCAAGGGAATTGAAAAAGGTTGGCGAAAACGAATTGGGTGAAATGTCTGGCCCTACACCGGCTTTTGCTGATGGACGGATTTATATACGTGGAGAGAAAGACTTGTTTTGCATAGGGAAGTAGGACTTTTGAGGAGGAATAAATGATAAAAGAAAATAAATATATCGATCAGCTCATTCAGGAAAAAGGCGTAACAAAAAAGAGCCTGATTCCTATACTTCAGGCCATTCAGAAAGAGTACAATTATCTTCCTGAAGAAGTGTTGAGGTTGGTGGCTGATAAATCAGAGATTAGTCTGGCAGAGATAATTGGTGTGGCCAGTTTTTACTCACAGTTTCGCTTGCAGCCCGTTGGCGAGCACATGATAAAAGTGTGTGTGGGAACGGCTTGTCACGTAAAAGGTGCCGGTCAGGTTTACGACGCTTTTCGGCGCGAACTAAAGCTGGCGGAGGGTCAGGAAACAGAGGAGTCAGGAAAATATACGCTGGAGCAAGTTGCTTGTTTGGGCTGCTGTACGCTGGCGCCTGTAGTTCAGATCGATGAAACTACCTACGGTCATGTGGCTTCCGATCAGGTCGGTCAGGTAATTGCTGATTTTGAAAGCCTGAAAGGAATAAAAAAATCGAAAAAGGCACGCAAAGCTGACGGCTCCGAAATTCAGGGAGAGATTCGAATCGGGCTTGGATCGTGTTGTGTAGCCAGTGGTAGTAAGGAGATTCAGGAAGAAGTGGAGCACGTAGTAAACGAAAGTGGTTTGCGTGTGAGCCTAAAACATGTGGGCTGTGTGGGAATGTGCCACCAGGTGCCTTTGGTTGAAGTGGTGCCCAATGAAGGAGAAGCCAAACTCTACGCCAAAGTAAAACCCGAAGACGTAAAAAATATTGTAGAAAGCCATTTTCAGGCGCCGGGTTTGTTTACCCGTCTCAAAAATAAACTCTTACATACCGTTGAAGAGATTCAGACCGACCGTAACTGGGATGGAATTGAGCGCTACGAAATTAGCATGCGCGAAAAACCGGTAGCTTCATTTTTAGGAAAACAGATTCCTATTGCCACCGAATATCGTGGAATAATCAATCCACTCGATATTAATGAATACCTGAGCCGTGGAGGTTTTACTGCCGTGGAAAAGGTATTGAATAAAATGACACCCGAAGAGGTGATTCGCGAGGTAAAAGACAGCGGAATCAGAGGTCGTGGTGGAGCCGGTTTTCCATCTGGATTAAAATGGGAACTGGTAAAAAAACAGGAAGATCCTGAAAAATATATCATCTGTAATGGAGATGAGGGTGACCCTGGAGCTTTTATGGATCGTATGTTGCTCGAGTCGTATCCGTATCGGGTAATTGAGGGGATGATCATTGCAGCCTATGCTACGGGCATTAATCAGGGGTATTTTTATATCCGTGCCGAATATCCGCTGGCGGTAAAACGTATTCGCGAGGCGTTAACAATTTGCAAGGCTAAAAACTACCTGGGCAAAAATATATTGGGAAGTGGTTTTGATCTCGATCTGCAGATCTATGAAGGTGCCGGCGCTTTTGTTTGTGGCGAGGAAAGTGCACTTATTGCGTCGATTGAGGGAAATCGTGGTTTCCCGAGAATGCGCCCGCCGTTTCCGGCTGAGAGCGGTTTGTGGGGAAAACCAACCCTGGTAAACAACACCGAAACCTTGGCACAAATATCCTACATCCTGCGTGAGAGGGCTGAAGGATTTTCAAAAATCGGCTCAGGAAAAAGTACCGGAACTAAGGTTTTTGCCCTGGCTGGGAAAGTGGCTCGCGGCGGATTGATTGAGGTGCCGATGGGTATTACAATAAAACAGGTGATCGAAGAGATTGGTGGCGGAATCGCCAATGGCCGCCAATTTAAAGCGGTGCAGATCGGTGGTCCTTCGGGTGGTTGTATTCCGGCCGAACATTCCAACACGCCAATCGATTTTGAGTCGTTGGGAGAAATGGGAGCGATGATGGGCTCGGGTGGCCTTGTTGTGCTCGACGATACCGATTGTATGGTAGATATTGCCCGCTATTTCCTTTCGTTCACACAGGAAGAATCGTGCGGAAAATGTACCTTCTGCCGCGTTGGCACAAAACGAATGCTCGACATTCTTGATGGTATTGTTAGCGGGAAAGGCAAAAAAGGCGACATTGAAGAACTTGAGCATCTGGCGGAATGGACGAAAAAAGGAAGTCTTTGCGGACTCGGAAAAACAGCGCCAAACCCGGTGTTAAGTACCTTGAAACATTTCCGTGATGAATATGAAGCACATATTAACGGTACATGCCCCACCGGAAAATGTGCGGAGCTGATCACTTACTCGGTAAACGACGAGTGTATCGGTTGTACCAAGTGTGTGCAAAAATGTCCGGTTGATGCGATTCCATTTACGCCACACGAGAAACACAGCATTGATACAGAACTGTGTATAAAATGTGATGCATGCCGGGCTGCCTGTCCGGTTGATGCCATTGATGTGAAATAAGTTGTATAGTATTTGAAGTGATCCAGTATACAGAAACGAGTATCCAGTATTCAGAAACAAATGATTAAACTAAAAATAAATAACAAAGTAGTTGAGGTTGAACAAGGAACTTCGGTGATGAAAGCGGCGCAGCAGCAGGGATTTGAGATCCCGAATATGTGTTGGCACGACGAGCTGGAGCACTTTACTTCCTGCATGCTTTGTATGGTAAAAGACCACAAAAACGGAAGGCTTTACCCGTCCTGTTCGGTAAAAGCAGTGGAAGGGATGGAGGTGATTACTGATGATCAGGAGATCGCCGAATCGCGAAAAACGGCCTTGGAATTGCTGTTAAGCGAACATGTTGGCGATTGTGAAGGGCCATGCCAGATAGCTTGTCCGGCGCACATGGATATTCCGCGAATGAACCGGTTGATTGCTGCCGGAAAATTTGACGAAGCGCTGGCTGTGGTTAAAAAAGACATTGCTTTGCCTGCTGTGTTAGGACGTATTTGTCCGGCTCCCTGCGAAGGTGCCTGCCATCGAAAAACGGTTGATGAACCTGTATCAATTTGTTTATTGAAACGAATAGTGGGAGATAATGGCCTCGAACCAACAGCTCCGGACGTTGAAAAAACAGGCAAAAAAGTAGCTGTAATTGGTGCCGGTCCGGCCGGATTAGCGGCGGCCTATTACATGCAACTAAAAGGAATAGATGTAACGCTGTTTGATAAAAATGAAAAAGCCGGAGGTCTGCTTCGCACCGAATTGAGTGAAGAAGTTTTGCCAATGGATGTATTGGATAAAGAAATTGAGGCGATTATAAAAACCGGGGTTGAATTTCGTGGAGGACAGTCGATTGGTGCAGCTGAGTTTGAACAGTTGAAAAAGGATTTTGATGCTATAGTTCTGGCATCGGGTACGATTACTGACGATTCAGAAAAGTATGGTTTAAAAGCCAATCCAAAAGGAATCGACGCAGATAAAACAACTTATCAAACTTCCGATGAAAAGGTTTTTGCTATCGGCAATGTTTTGCGTTCATCAAGGTTGGCAGTTCGTTCGGTTGGTCAAGGTAAAGAAGTGGCTTTTTCAGTCATGCAGTATTTGGCCGGTCAGGAGATAAAAGGTGAGCCGCGTTTATTTAATTCGCGTTTTGGAAAAATGGTTGCCGACGAGTTTGCCGAATACCTGAAAGAGTCGGTGGAAGGTAAACGGAAGATTCCGGAACAAGGAAAGAATGCCGGTTTTACAAGGGAAGAAGCGATTGCTGAGGCAAAGCGGTGTTTGCATTGCGATTGCCGCGCTATAGATAATTGTAAACTGCGTGAATATTCCGACCAATACCAGGTAGATCAGAAACGCTTTAAAACCAGCGAACGCCGAAAGATTACAAAAGAGATCAATCATGATGTGGTGATTTACGAACCACAAAAGTGTATTAAATGCGGAATTTGTGTGCGCCTCACTGGGAAATACAAGGAGAAGTTTGGTTTTACTTTTATTGGCAGAGGTTTTGATGTGGAGATTGGCGTTCCGTTTAATGAAGACCTGAAATTAGGATTGACCGAAACAGCACGAAAAGTTGCTGACGGTTGTCCAACCGGAGCGATTTCGTTGAAGAATGATGAATGAAGAATGTCGATTAACGATTTGAGATTGAGTCGGCAGTTGGCAAATTGCAATAGGCAAAACGCTATTGTGTCCTTATGTGTCTATGTGGTTCAAAAAAGAACGAAGAGTGTTGAGTAGCGATTTTAGTAGTAAATCTACAATCGAAATTCGTTAATCAATATTCGCAAATCAAAAATTTATGAAGTATTGGATAGTTACTTTTTTTATAATACTGAGTTTTGGAGCTGTTGCTCAGCCTTCCGATTCGTGGCCCATTTTTCGCGGAGAGCAGCATCTTACTGGAGTTTCGAAAACGATGCTGCCAGATGCTCCGGATCTATTATGGGTTTTCGAAACCGGTGATAATATCAAATCAGCACCGGTAGTAGCGAACAATAAAGTGGTGATCGGTTCTACCGATGGTATTGTTTATTGTATTGATACTTCAGGTGAATTGTTGTGGAAATTCAATACCGAAAATTCGATTGAAGCGCCTGCACTTATTCTTGACAATACGGTATACGTTGGGAATTTGGATGGTATGCTATTCGCACTAAATCTCGATAATGGCGAAAAACTCTGGGATTATGAATGTGAAAACCAGATCGTAGGCTCGGCAAACTGGTGGACAGAAGGTGGAACAACCTATATTTTTATGGGCAGTTACGATTATTACCTGCATTGTGTTGACGCCAAAACCGGTGAGCTGAAATGGAAATACGAGTCTGATAATTTCATCAACGGAGCAGCGGCCTGTGCCAATGGAAAGGCCATTTTTGGTGGCTGCGACGGCTATCTTCACGTGGTTGACGTAACAACAGGTAAGCTGGTGAAAAAAATTGATGTGGCAACATATGTAGCCGGATCGGTTACCATTGAAAACGATAAAGCTTATGTGGGCGATTACGATGGCCGCTTTTTTCAGGTGGATATAAAAAATGATAAAACAACCTGGGAGTGGTCCGACGAAAAAACCAACCTACAGTTTATTGCATCGCCGGCTTTGTTAGGCGATAAAGTATTAACGGCCAATCACAACAAGTTTTTATACTGTTTCAATAAAAATACAGGAGAGAAACTTTGGGAATACAACACCGGTCGACAGGTGGAAGCCTCTCCGCTAATTGTTAAAAATAAGGTAGTTGTGGCAAATGTGCGTGGCGATTTGGCCATTGTGAACCTTTCGGATGGAAAGCCTGTTTGGACTTATGAAATAGGAAGCCAGATCATTAGTAATCCTGCGGTTGCCAACGGAAAGCTCTTTGTTGGAGCTTACGATGGCAACATTTATTGTTTTGGCGAATAATTGCCCTTTCATTCTTCCGGCTTCTAAATATTTAGCGCATGAATATAATTCAAATCATACCCGGATCAGGTGGCAGCTTTTATTGCGGTAATTGTCTGCGCGACAGCAAATATGTAGATGCCTTACGAAAACTGGATCATCAGGTGGTAAAAATCCCCATGTATTTGCCGCTTTTTTCCGATGAACACGACATCTCCGATATCCCGATTTTTTATGGGGCAATAAGTACTTATCTCAAGCAGGTTTATCCTTTTTTCAGAAAAGCACCGGCTTGGTTCGATAAGCTGCTGAATTCAAAACCCATGATGAAAATGGCTGCTTCTATGGCAGGTTCAACCCGTGCAAAAGGACTGGAAGATATGACCATTTCGATGTTACTGGGCGAACAGGGCGAGCAAAAGGAAGAGCTGGAAAAAATGGTTGATTGGATTGCTGAGCACTGCAAACCCGATGTTATCCATATTTCGAATGCTTTGTTGCTTGGTTTGGCCAAACGTTTGAAAGAAAAGGTTGGTGTTCCGGTGGTTTGTTCGCTTCAGGATGAGGATGTTTGGGTTGATGCCATGCAACCACAGTTTCAGCAGCCAATTTGGGATTTAATGCATGAACGTGCCGAAGATGTGGATGCGTTGGTTGCCGTCAGTAATTATTTTGCCGGTGAGATGAAAAAACGCATGCGCCTCGACGGTAAAAAGGTGCACACATTTTATCTGGGAGTTGATGTGGAGGATTATCCATACATCCCGGTTAAGGAGAAGCCGAAAAATGTTGGTTATATTTCGAGAATGTGCCACAAAGACGGTTTCGATATTGTGGTGGATGCTTTTATCGAATTGAAAAAGAAAGCCGGCTTTGAGGAGGTGAAACTGATTGCCACAGGAGGTTTGACCGGCGATGATAAAAAGTTTTTTAAAGAGCAAAAACAGAAGCTGAAAGAGGCTGGTTTATTGCATCAATTTGAGGTGGTGGAAGAGTTTGAAGGAGCTGCCCGTCACGAATTTTTTAAGCAGGTTTCTATGATCTCTGTCCCGGTTCGTATAGGCGAGGCATTCGGCATGTATTTACTTGAAGCAATGGCATCGGGAGTTCCGGTGGTGCAGCCTGCTTTGGGAGCATTTCCTGAGATTGTAGATGTTTCTGGTGGAGGACTGATTTATTCGCCAAATACACCTGAAAAATTAAGTGAAAGCTGGGCAGAACTATTAAATGATCCTGAAAAACTGGAAAAACTGAGCCTGGCCGGATACGAAGGAACCGGAAAGAATTTTAATATACATAACCATGCAGCCGAGATTGTTGAGCTGTACGAAACCCTTCGACTGCGCTCAGGGTGACGTCATCCTGAGCGGAGTCGAAGGATGAATTCAACCTAAAATATTTATATGAAAACATTCTATGTATATATTGTGAAATGCAGCGACGAAAGTTATTATGTTGGTGTTACGAATGATATAGAACGAAGGTTGGAGGAACATAATAAGGGGATATCTGCAAATAGTTATACCTATAAAAGAAGACCGGTAAAACTGGTTTTTTATGAAACCTATAATGATTTTCAAATTGCGGAGCAATGGGAAAAGAGACTGAAAGGTTGGTCAAGAAAGAAAAAGGAAGCATTGATTGAGAAAAACTGGAAGAAATTAAAAGAGTACTCTGCTTGCAGGAATGTGTCTCATTTTTCTAATTTTAAGGATAATAACACAAACTAAATACAACACCCTTCGACTACGCTCAGGGTGACAATACTATGCTATTACAACTAAAACAAATTTCAAAAGGTTACGGAAAATCCGGCGCTCACAGCTTTCGTCCGGTATTAAAAGAGCTCGATCTTGAATTGGAGAAAGGACAAAAAGTGGCTATAATCGGACCAAGTGGATCAGGTAAAACAACTTTGCTGAATTTGGTGGGAGCACTGGATACACCCGATTCCGGTGAAGTCATGTTTAACGGTACCAACATTACCGGGTTTAACTCAACCCAACTGGCAGCCTTTCGCAACAAGAATCTCGGTTTTGTATTTCAATTGCACCATTTAATGCCGCAGTTGAGTTTGTGGGAAAATGTGTTGCTTCCGCTTTTACCACAGGGAAAAGTTACGAAGGAACAAAAGGACTGGGCAGAATACCTTATTAAAAAGGTTGGTATTTCAGATCAGCGTAATCAGAAACCATCAGAAATGTCGGGAGGTGAGTGTCAACGCACTGCTGTGGTTCGTGCGCTAATCAATAAACCTGAGTTGATTCTCGCCGATGAGCCAACCGGTGCATTGGATGAGGGCAATGCCAATGCACTTTCTGAACTGCTTGTTCATCTCAGTGAAGAGGAAGGCGTAACGCTGGTTACAGTAACTCACTCAGCAGAGTTAGCCCAAAAAATGGATACAAAATATTTACTACGAAACGGTAAACTGGAAAAAGAATAATCTCCCCTTTGAGGGGAGTACGGCAAAGCCGGGAGGGGTGATTATGACCAAATTTCAATACATAATAAAATCTTTTCTTCACTATTTTAAAGCCAACTTGTTGGTGGCAATTGGTGTGGCTATCAGCACGATGGTTTTAACCGGCTCGCTTGTGATTGGCGATTCGGTAAGGCACAGTTTAACCCAGGCAACCTTTTATCGTTTGGGCGAAACAACGCATTTGGTTGCGGTAAAAGAGCGCTATTTTCGTCAGGAAATGGCTGCGGAGATGGAAACTGCAAATCCTGATCTGAAAGCTACTTCGGTGCTTTTATTGGAGGGAATGGCTGTAGCTGATGGTGGTCTGGAACGAGCGAATAAAGTTCAGGTGGTTGGCGTTAATACCGATTTTGAGGAGATCGCAAACACACCGTTTTTTGCAGAATTACAAAATAACGAAATTGCCATAAGTGAAAACCTGGCAGAGCGTCTGCAAAAAGGTGCCGGCGATAATATCCTGGTTCGTATAAAGAAAGCCAGTTTAATTCCTATGAACGCTCCCTTTGTATCGGCTGAAGAAACAAGTGTGGCCTTACGCGCAACCATAAAAAAAGTGGTTGGCAAAGAGGAGTTGGGGCGTTTTAGTTTGAAAAACTCGCAGACGGCACCATACAATATTTTTATGTCGATTGAACGTCTCAACCGATTAATGGAATTTGAAGGAAAGGCGAACCAGATCCTGGTTTCTACAGAGCTGGAAACAGAAGTGGTTTCTGAAGTAGTGAATACCTGTTTAACGCCCGCTGATGCAGGATTAACGTTGAAGAAATTAGATAATGGACGAGAGGTGGAAATTTCTACCGAGCGGGTTTTTATGGAGCCAAAAATTTCGGATCTGCTTGGAAGTTTGCCAGGCGCAGATATGATTTTGACCTACTTTGTAAACGCAATCGACCATAATCAATCTTCGGTTCCCTATTCATTTGTGTCATCGGTGAACGATCCAAAACTGACTCCAAATGAGATAATTTTGAACCGTTGGGCGGCAGATGATTTTAATGCGAACATAGGAGATACCATTCGTTTGCAGTATTTTGAGATTGGCCCTTTGCGCCAGTTGGTGAATAGGGAAGCAGCCTTTGTTTTAAAGGAGATTGTTCCAATGGATTCTCCATTGGCAGATCCAACGCGTGTGCCTCATTTGCCTGGATTATCCGATGCCGGTCATTGCCGTGAATGGGAAGCCGGTGTACCTATAAATTTGGATGCTATCCGCGAAAAAGACGAAAAATACTGGGACGACAACAAAGGCACACCAAAGGCTTTTATTTCAACAGAAAGTGCTTTGCGGTTGTGGTCCAATCGTTTTGGTGACTACACGGCTGTGCGCTTTCCCGCCGAAACATTTAGTGAGGATGCATATAAAAAGGAATTTGCTGCAGCTATTTCGCCGGCGGATTTGGGAATGATCGTTGAACCAATTCGTGAACAGGGAGTGCACGCTGCTCAAAACGGTACCGATTTTAGCGGACTGTTCATTGGTTTAAGCTTTTTTATCCTGGTTGCTTCAATAATTCTAACGGCATTGCTTTTCCGTTTGAATCTTGAAAGCCGTTCAACACAAATCGGGCTACTTGTCGCTCTTGGATTTCAGCAAAAACAAATCCGAAGTTTCTACCTGTACGAAGGTTTTGTGGTTTCGCTGTTTGGAGGAGTTGTTGGATTGGTGATTTCCTATTTTTATACCACGCTGGTTTTCCGCATATTAAATTCGTTGTGGTTCGACATTGTTCGTACCAATGTGCTCGAAATTCAATTGTTGCCATCTACATTGCTAATCGGATTAGTTATCAGTTTGGTGGTTTCGTTGGGTGCCATTGCCATTTCATTACGTCGCTTTCAAAAACAAAAAGCTGTTGAATTGCAAAAGCAGATAGCGGTTAAAGAAAGCCACCTGAAAACACGTCTGCTGAATGGTGTGTTGTGGGGAGCATTAGCAATGTCGGTTGTAGTTTTTGTTATGCAATTGTTTGCCAAACAAGCCGATGCATCCATGTTTTTTATGTCTGGCGGATTAATGTTGCTTGGATTGTTATTGCTGTTCAGAAAGTTGTTGCAAAATCGGGAAGCTAAAAAATCCCGCGAATTTCAGTTTAGTCAGTTGTCTGCCATAAATCTTACCCGAAATATCAGTCGGTCGACTACCATTGTTACGCTTTTTGCTTTGGGAACATTTATCGTTATTTCAACGGGTTCGTACAAAATGGATTTGATAGCCGGCGCGAACAAACAAACAAGTGGCACCGGTGGCTTTTTGTATTTTGCCGAAACTACTATGCCCGTTCTTTTTGATATTAACAACGAGGCAAAGAGGGCAGAAGAAGGAATTTACGAAGACTTTGATGTGGTGCAGTTCCGCAAAGTGGATGGCGACGATGCAAGTTGCCTGAACCTGAATCGTATTGCACAGCCTGCAATTCTCGGTGTTGATGCAGAAAACCTGGCCGGCCGGTTTGATTTTGCTGCAAAAATGAAAAGTTTGGAAGTTGATCCATGGCTAAGTATGGAAAAGGATTTTGACGATGGGACTATTCCAGCCATAGCCGATCAAACGGTTATTCAGTGGGGACTCGGCATGAAAGTGGGTGATGTTTTATTGTACCAGAATGAACTGGGCGATACCCTAAAGTTGAAGCTGATCGCCGGAACAAAACCATCTGTTTTTCAGGGTTATGTTATTATTTCGAACAAACATTTTCTAAAAAACTACCCAAGCAGTTCAGGATCGAATATATTTTTGGTGGATGGTGATGCCGAAAATGAAGTAGCGATCGGCGACGAGTTGCAATCGGTATTCCGTGATTATGGATGGGAAATGGAAAGTGCGGCAAAACGATTGGTTGAGTTTTATTCTGTAACCAACACCTATTTATCGATATTTCTGGCACTTGGTGCTTTGGGATTAATTCTCGGAACCATTGGGCTGGCTGTTATTCTGGCCCGAACCATTTTAGAGCGTCGGCGGGAAATTGCATTGATGCAGGCCATTGGATTTACAAAAAACTCCGTATTTGAATTGTTGAGAAATGAATATTTGTTGCTGCTGGTGTCAGGCGTTTTGCTTGGTTTTGTTACAGCCGTTGTGGCAACTTTACCGGCATTTTTGTCTACCAATACCGATGCTTCATTTTCAACAGTAGCAATTGTTTTAGCGCTGATTCTTGTGAACGGAGTGATTTGGATTACCGGATTAAGCTGGTTTTCGCTGCAAAAGAAATCGCTGATCAATGATCTTAAAACAGAATAGTTAGGGCGGAAAGTTACAATTTCGAGCTGGGAAATAATCGGTTTTTCGTTTAATGTAAACAAATTGTTGTATTGCACTTTTCATTAAAACCTTTCAGAATGAGCATTTGTTGCAGTGGTAAAAGTTACAGAAATGCCAGTAAATATACCCGAGACAGCTCAGAAGAGAGTCGTAATTATAGGAGCCGGTTTTGCCGGATTGCGTTTAGCCCGTAAATTATTTAAACACAATTTTCAGGTAGTACTGATTGATCGGAATAACTACCATCAGTTTCAGCCGCTGTTTTACCAGGTGGCAACATCGGGGCTGGAGCCAAGTTCAATTTCATTTCCGCTGCGAAAAGTATTTCAGAAATCAGAGAATGTATTTATTCGGATTGCCGAAGTTAGAAGAATCATGTCTGAAAAGAAGTTGATTGACACAACATTGGGCACAGTTTGGTACGATTACCTGATAATTGCAACCGGAGCCACCACCAATTTTTTTGGAATGGAAAGTTTTGAAACCAACAGTATTCCAATGAAATCGGTTTCTGAAGCTTTGTTTTTACGTAATACTTTGCTCGAGAATTTTGAAAAAGCAGTTACCATTCGCGATGAGGAAGAAGTTAGGCGTCTGCTAAATATTGTGGTAGTTGGCGGTGGCCCGACTGGCGTGGAGGTTTGTGGTGCGCTGGCAGAAATGAAAAAGTTTGTTTTGCCAAAAGATTACCCCGAGCTTGATTTTAACCTGATGAATATAACGCTGGTGGAAGCGAATACTCATTTATTGGCAGGAATGACGGAGGTAGCGGGCAAAAAAGCTCTTGATTATCTTGCCAATCTGGGGGTTGAAGTAAAACTGAAACACAAGGTTGAAAAATACGATGGAAACACGGTTGAGCTGGAAGATCAGGAAAATCTTGAAACGAGGTCGCTTATTTGGGCGGCGGGCGTAAAAGGACAAATGCCCTCCGGAATTAAAAAAGAAAATGTGGTTCGTGGAAATCGTATAAAAGTAGATGCTTATAACCGGATTGATGGCTGCGAAAATATTTTTGCCATTGGCGATATTGCCTACATGGAAACAAAGGCTTATCCGCAAGGGCATCCTCAGGTGGCACAGGTGGCATTGCAACAGGCCAATTGTCTGGCTGAAAACCTGAAGAAGATGCAGAGGAAAAAGGATCTGGTTCCGTTTAAATATCGCGATAAGGGATCAATGGCAACTGTTGGAAGAAACAGGGCAGTGGTTGACCTGCCTCATTTGCGTTTTGCCGGATTCCCTGCCTGGCTGGTGTGGATGTTTGTGCATTTAATGTCGATAGTGGGCGTAAAAAACCGACTGGTAATATTTATTAACTGGTTATGGAATTATATGACTTACGACCAGTCGCTTCGTCTGATTATCCGGCCTTCTGCTAAAAGTGTTGAGTGGCAAAAACGTCAGAAATAGGTGTGTTTTTATATGAAGAATTAGGCGATGAGGGATAAATGTTAAAGAGAATGTAGCGCTTGTAATTTGGCCGCTAATACCTCAATATGTCCGTCAAACCTGTCTTTAGTTCTTCCAGTTGTTTTTCAGTAATTTCTCCAATCTTTTTGATCAGTCGTTCTTTTGAAAGTGAGCGTATATGAAAAGTTAATACTTCAGATTTTGCCGTTAATCCGTTTGTTGAATTTGGTTTCAATACTATATTTCCTTTGTAGCCTTTAATTTTTGTAGTTAGCGGACATGTAATTACAATTGGCATGTAGTCGTTTAAAACATTGCCACTAATAATAACAACCGGGCGCATTCCTCTTTGCTCGCTGCCTTTTACCGGATTTAAATCGGTAATCCAGATTTCACGCTGTTTCATTGCCCAGTTGTTTAAAATAATCTTCCATTCCTTCTTCAGCAATCTCTAGTATGTCTTCGTCTTGCGTTGCTTGTTTGTACGATTTTATGTATTCAGCACGATTGAGTTGATCAAGGTAGATTTGCAGTGCTTTCTCAATAATTTTATTCTTGGGCATCGAAAGTTTTTGCGCCATTTCGTTTAAACGTAGCAAAATATCGTCGGGTAAAGTACTGGTGAAAGTTGCCATTGCTTGCTGATTTATATTTGTAAAATACAAATATATAATAAAAATATATTAGAGCAGTAAATAGTGTTATCTTTGTGTGACGATATAAATGTTAGACCATGGATAAACAAGAAATATTTATGCGGGCGGCAATTACGCTTGCACAACAGGGGATGGACGGTAATCATGGTGGCCCGTTTGGTGCCGTAGTGGTAAAGGATAATAAAATCATCGGAAAAGGATACAATCAGGTAACTTCATCAAACGACCCCACTGCACATGCCGAAGTAGTTGCGATACGGGAAGCGTGTAAGGTTTTAAATACCTTTCAGTTGGAAGGATGTACGATTTATACCTCGTGCGAGCCTTGCCCGATGTGTTTAGGCGCCATTTACTGGGCGCGCCCCGATAAGGTTGTTTTTGGAGCAACAAAACAGGATGCGGCAAGTGCACAATTTGACGATCAGTTTATTTACGATGAGCTGGAGACGGAGCTGAGTCGGCGCCACATTCAGTTTGAGAATATGATGCGCGATGAAGCCCGGGAGGTTTTTGACGCATGGAATAAAAAGGAGGATAAAAAGGAATATTAACTGCGAACTTCATTAGAAGAACTTTGTAAAAATCCACTCGACAATATTTTTCTTATTTTTATTGCATGACCGGCGAAAAGAATCAGGATCAGAACAAACGAACAGAAGAACTGGAGCAAGAGCTTTCGAAGCTAAAACTTGAACTGGAGAATGTTAAATTTCAGGAGGAGCAGGAGCGGGAGAAACGTTTGTTTTACCAGTTGATTGCCGAGTTTGCTTTTGCCTGGGAGTTGTGGTTTGAACCCAATGGCAAGATAAAATATTGTTCGCCCTCGTGTTCCGATCTTACAGGATATACCGCAAATCAAATTATTGCTTCGCCCGGAATTGCAGCCTTGCTTATTTACGATGCCGACAAAGAGAAATACAGTAACTTTTTAACCGGAGCTTTAAGTCAGACACTGGTTAACCAAACCCTCGAATTTCGAGTGCTTACGCGTACCAAACAACTTCGGTGGTTTATGATGAATGTGCGTGGTGTATACGATAAAATTGGCAAGTATCTTGGAATTAGGGCATCTGTAATAGATATTAGCCGACTGAAACAGGCCATGGGGCACATTTCTGAATTGGAGCGCACCAAAGAATTTGATAGCCGAAACAAACAGCGCCTGCAAACCGAACTGGAGATGAAAGACCGAGAACTGGTTTCGTTTTTATTGCAGCTGTCGCAGAAAAATGAGTTGTTGAATAAAGCGGTTCACATCCTTCAGTCGGATGAGGCAACTAAATCGAAAAAAGCTGTTACGCTTGTTCAGCAGTTAAAAGATTTATTGGAGGCCAATGCGGTTCAACCGGTTGATTGGTCGATGGTAGAAAACCAGGTGGATAAAATTCATCCGGGCTTTCTCGATCGCCTGCAAAAGAGACATCCTGTGGTTTCGGTCAACGATAAAAAATTGTGTTCCTACATTCGTTTGGGCTTATCGAGCAAAGAAATTGCCGGTTTGCTGAATATTACTTCCAAAAGCGTGGAAATCTCACGTGTACGACTGCGGAAAAAACTGGGCATAAACGAAAAAATCCGTCTGGTGAACTATCTCGGGCAATTGTAGTATTAGGTATTATTTTATTTGGTCATATTTTGATGTAGTGTTTTATAACTATATAAATCGCATTAAGACAGTGGATTTGTATTTTAGTGTTAGGTTAGTGTTTGTTTGTGTTGTGTTGTTGTTAGGTTGTTGTGCGACTTGGTATATTGTTTTTACAATAACTTTGGTTTTCAAAATAGTCCGTAATGACACAAAACACAGCAAACAATTACCGAAAGTTATATGATGAGGAAATAGGGCAGCTCGTTCATCAGGGGTGTTCGTCTTCCGATTGGAGTTTAGTAAAAGTCTCACACGATTTTATTCCTGACTGTATTGAGAACTGCAAGTTTTCAGGTAGTATACGTTTAGATAGTTTCGCCGGATCAGTAAAGCTGATAGGTGGTATTACGTTTAAAACAGGTATCTACAACGCCTGGTTGCACAACTGCGAGGTGGGAAAAAATGCACTGATCCACAACGTAAGAAGTTACATTGCCAACTACCGGATTGAAGAGAATGTGGTTATTCATAACATCACAACACTGGCTGTTGATGGCGAAACATCGTTTGGAAATGGTGTAGTGGTTGAAGCAATAAACGAAGGAGGAGGCCGCGAGATTCCGATTTACGATTATCTCTCAACACATGTTGCCTACATGATGGCTTTATACAGACATCGGCCCGAGGTGGTGCGTTCGCTTAAAAAAATGGTTGCCGACTACACCAAATATGTTAGTAGCGAAATGGGGGTGATCGGAGCCGATTCGAAAATTCTGAATTGTAACACCATTTTAAATGTTAAAACCGGACCGGCTACCATAATCGATGGGGCTAAAAAATTACACAACGGAAGTATTAATAGTAACTACGAAGCACCCGTAACGATTGGCGAAGGAGTGATCATGGATAACTTTATTATTAGTTCAGGGTCGAAAATCACCGATGCCACGCTGGTTTCAAAATGTTTTATTGGTCAGGGCTGCGTGCTCGATAAACATTATTCGGCCGAAAACTCCTTGTTTTTTGCCAATTTTCAGGGATTTCACGGCGAGGCCTGTTCTATATTTGCCGGACCATACACCGTTACGCATCATAAATCGACTTTGCTGATTGCCGGAATGTTCTCGTTTTTAAATGCCGGAAGTGGATCGAACCAAAGTAACCACCTGTATAAGCTGGGGCCTATTCACCAGGGAATTATGGAGCGCGGTGCAAAAACCACCAGCGATTCCTATGTGCTGTGGCCTTCGCGTATTGGAGCATTCTCGCTTGTAATGGGGCGCCACTACAAACATTGTGATACGACTGATTTTCCGTTCTCGTACCTGATTGAGAGTAAGGACGAAAGTATTCTTGTTCCTGCCATCAATCTGAAAAGTATCGGGACGATTCGCGATACACAAAAGTGGCCAAAACGTGATAAACGAACCGATTCGAACCTGCTCGACCTGATTAATTTTAATTTGCTGAGTCCGTACACCATTGATAAAATGGTTAAAGGGCGGCAGAGATTAATGGATCTCCAAAAATCCTCAGACGATAACGTGGAGGCGTATACTTACGATCGAATGAAGATCGAGAAACGTGCGCTCGACCGTGGAATCCAGTTGTATGAAATGGCAATCTGGAAATTTCTGGGTAACTCGTTAATTACCCGTCTCAACGGAAATGAGTATAAAACCGCAGCCGATATTCAAAAAGCTCTTCAACCCGACATGAAATTTGGTAGAGGATATTGGGTTGATCTGGCCGGTATGATCTGTCCTTTTGAGGCGCTTGACCAATTGCTACAATCAATAGAAAATGGCACGGTGCAGTCGCTTGAAGAAGTTAACTCGGCATTGGCAACTATGCATAAGAATTACTACAATTTCGAGTGGACCTGGACAGTAGACGTGCTCGAAAGTTTTTATGGAAAAAGTATTTCGGAGTTTGAAGCGTCTGATGTGATAAACATTGTAAAGAAATGGAAAGAAAGCGTGCTGGGAATCGATCGCTTTTTGTACGAAGACGCCCGGAAAGAATTTTCGATGAGTAAAATGACCGGTTTTGGTGTTGATGGGCAGGACGGGGCACGCGAACTTGATTTTGCCGAAGTGCGCGGCGAGTTTGAAGATAATGATACCGTAAAAGAAATTAAAGAGCATATGGAGAAAAAGGAACGGCTTGGTAGCCGGGTGATCGAGCAAATGATGCAGGTGCGGGTAGATAAGCAAACAGTTGAAAACAATATTTAAAACCCAAACAAGAAATTATGTGTGGAATAGTAGGATATATAGGAGATAAAAAGGCCTTCCCGATTCTAATCGGAGGACTAAAAAGATTGGAATACCGTGGGTATGATTCGGCGGGCGTGGCCTTGTTAAACGGTTCGCTCGAAAACTATAAAAAGAAAGGCAAGGTATCAGATCTCGAAGCCTTTGTGGCCGGCAAAGCTGATGGCGGAACCATTGGCATAGGGCATACACGTTGGGCAACACATGGCGAACCCAGCGATAAAAACGCGCATCCGCATGTTTCTATGAATGGTCATTTTTCCATTGTTCATAACGGTATTATCGAAAATTATGCGCAGCTGAAACGTGATCTGGAAACACATGGCTACACCTTTGAAAGTGACACCGACACAGAGGTGTTGGCCAACCTGATCGAGTATTTTTATTTGCAGGACGATGAAATGTCGTCGGAAGCGGCGGTGCAGCTCGCCTTGTCGAAAGTGGTGGGTGCATACGGAATTGCCGTGCTTTGCAAAAAGGAAACTGAGAAAATTGTGGTGGCTCGAAAAGGCAGCCCGCTGGTGGTTGGCCTAGGGAGCGGCGAATATTTTATTGCCAGCGATGCCTCGCCCATTGCCGAATATACCAACCAGGTGATCTACCTAAACGACGAAGATATTGCCATTCTGCAAAAAGATGGCTTTACCTTAAGCAATGTTCAGAACACCCCGGTTTCGCTGAAGATCAGCAATATCGATATGGAAATCGGGGCGATGGACAAAGGCGATTACGATTATTTTATGCTCAAGGAAATTCACGAGCAGCCAAAAACAATTGAAGAAACTTTTCGCGGACGTTTGCAAAACGATTATTCCGAGATTGTGCTTGGTGGCTTACTAAATGTTTTCCCAAAAATCGAGGCGGCAAAGCGGATTGTTATCATTGGTTGCGGAACATCGTGGCATGCCGGGCTGATTGCCGAATACCTCTTTGAGGAATACGCACAGGTTTCGGTTGAAGTGGAATATGCCTCCGAGTTTCGTTACCGGAAGCCGGTGTTGTCGTCCGACGATGTAGTGATTCTCATCAGTCAGAGTGGCGAAACGGCCGATACACTGGCGGCTTTGGAGCTGGCCAAATCAAAAGGAGCAACCGTGCTTGGTATTTGTAATGTGGTGGGCTCAACCCTGTCGCGCGAAACCGAAGCCGGTGTATATACCCATGCCGGTGTCGAAATTGGTGTGGCCTCAACTAAAGCATTTACCGCGCAGGTAACCGTGCTTACCATGATCGCTCTGAAACTGGCTAAGCGCAAGGGAACCATCAGCAGCGATGACTATACAATGCTGGTAAAAGAGCTGGCCGAAATTCCTGAAAAAGGACGTGCCATTCTCAACGACGGAGAAAAAATAAAGGCCATTGCCGAAAAATACCACGAGGCCGTAAATGCGCTTTACCTCGGGCGCGGCTACCTGTTTCCGGTGGCGCTCGAAGGGGCTTTAAAGCTAAAAGAGATCTCGTACATTCACGCCGAAGGTTATGCCGCCGGCGAAATGAAACACGGCCCAATTGCGCTGGTCGATAATAATTTGCCGGTTGTGGTGGTGGCGCCTCAGGATGATTATTACGAAAAAGTGGTCAGCAATATTCAGGAGGTAAAAGCCCGCAAAGGAAACGTAATTGCCATTGTAACCGAGGGCGACAAGGGCTTAAAAGAGATGGTAAACGATATCATCGAAATACCAAAATCGCACCCCGCGGTGGCACCCTTGCTGGCGGTAATTCCGCTGCAGCTAATGGCCTATCACATCGCTTTGCTAAAAGGTTGCAACGTCGATCAGCCGCGCAACCTGGCCAAATCGGTAACGGTAGAGTAGGGCGTAATAACAATGCCGGACAGCCGGGCTTTCCGCTTTACCTCTTTTGGCAAAGCGTGGTTTTTGTAAACGGTACGGGGGCTCCTTTCATCCGCCTCCATCCGTTAACAAAAACTTCACGCTTGCCTGCAACAGGGTGCCGCTTCAATCCCTGCCGGAGCGTTTCAAAGCAACCAATAAAGAGATTACGGGGGATTCCATCTTTTTTTCACCCGAGGTTAATCCTATTTAATCCCCTCGGGATATTGGCGCTGAAAGCGGCGAATGTGAATAACCCGGTGTGTAGCGCCGGGCTGAAATGACCGGAGGGCAATCGTCCGGATCAGACAGCTGATCAAGGATCGACCGAACTTCTGGACGAAAAACAACTGTTCTTCTTTGATCGTATTTCACAGAAAAAAGCACCCAACCCGCAGGATGGATGCTTTTGCTAACCTTTAAAACAAAATTTATAATAATTATTACTATTTATTCATCTTCGGGTGTTGGAGGTTCTTCTTCCTCGCCACTGTCTTTACGGCCTTCGCGAATAGCAATTGTATTCTCTAAGGTTTTTATTTTCTGGTTCAGCTCGATAATGAAATTCTCAATTTGGGGCGTTTGCATATTCAAACTTACCAACGCATTTACCCGCTCAACCATTAGCTCATACAGCGGATCGATTTCAAGACGCACCACTTTGGCATTACCGCTGTTTTTGTTGGCCAGCACAGTATCGCGTTCGTCTTGTTTGGCTTTAAATGCTACATTCAGGTTGTTAAGGTGCGATACCCAGGTGCCAAGTCCGCAAGTGGCAACAAAGCCAGCATTTTCGCGCTGCGTTAAATCGCCACCTAAGTTGGTAAGCCCTGCTGTTTCTTCGTTATAGCTTACCCTTCGCACATCGCCATATAAATCGAACAAGCGTCTCAGGCTTTTGGCCGCTTCCACTTCTTCTGGTATAGTGCACAAAAGAGTAGCATTAATACGCATATCGATAGCGCGCCAAACATTATCTCTGTCCTGATCTAAGTTTTGTAGTTGTTCGGTTAACACTGTGCCCTGATCAACGCGCAATTCGTCGTCGAGCTTGGTTAAGGCAGCATCGAAGTCTGCAAATTCGGCTTCCGAATGTATGGCGGCCGGGGTAAGTATCACGAGCAAACTTTTAAAGTCGCTCATAAACTGGAAGTATTCTCCGTTGCGGAGTTTATACAAAAAAAGATTTAAAATTTTTTTCATGATAATGTGGGTTACGAATTAGAAACTATGTTTTTAAAGGTTATTTAATTTTGTTTTTGTGAAAAGCGTTTGGCTGATCGAGCGATTTATTTTTTGTTCAATAAAATTAGAGCAAATGTTTACTAAAGTCAATGCTTCAGATTATGTTCCACAGCATTTTTGTCGGTGCTGCATTTAAACCACATGCAAATCATCACTGAATTTACCTCTCAACACTATTGCGGTGTGCCAGAAAGATATTTAGCAGGCTTCTCGCAGCTGTGCGGCCCCGGTCTCACGAAAATTTTACCCTTGCTGCAAAACTACATAGGGGGTCTAAACAAAATTTTTTGCCTGTTGCAATGCTGCGAGGTGGGTCTCACAAAAATTAATCGTAGTTACACGGCTGCATGGTGGGTCTAAACAAATTTGCAGGCATGTTACACGGCTGCAGGAGGGGTATAAACAAAATTTTTTGCCATTTGCAGCGCTGCAACACGCCATCCACAAAGTTTGCCGGGTAATTACACGGCTGCAGGAAGCCTGTAATCAGTGAGTTACAAGGGTGCGGAGAATGTATGGTTTTCGGAAAACCGCGTGTGGTGAGGCATAGGGGTTAAAGCCCGGTTACAATAAAAATAAACAGTAATCATAATAAGTATTGTTATACCTCCGATTTAGAGTAATAACATTACCTTTAGCTTTGAGATAATGAAAATAGCATTACCTGGTGATGTTTCACCACCGTTAGGCACCATAATGAAACAAAAACTCAACAATGGATTTAAACGAAATTTTGGATTATTCTTCGGAAACATCAAATATTGATTTTAAGCAGGCTGAATATCCTTTAGGAAAGGTGTTCAACAAGAATGAGTTTTTAAAAGATATTTCAGCGATGGCAAACAATCCATCTGATGAAAAGAAATATATCTTTATTGGAGTAATAGAAAAAGATGGACTAGCAGATAGTTTTATTTCAATTCCAGAATTGACAGACCAAGCCAAATATCAACAATTTTTGGATAATAATATTGAGCCTCAAATTAACTTCCAGTATTCACAATTTGAATATAATGGGTACAAGCTTGGTTGTTTCATAATTGAGAATAATAACGAAAGACCATATCTTTTTAAAAAGAATGTACAAAACCCTATAACAAATGAAATAGAGTATAGACCAGGTGATGGAGTTATTAGAGTTGGAACAAGTTCCAGAAAAATGATTCGCAAGGATTTCGAATTAGTTTACTCTAACCGAATTAAATTAAAAGATAGAAAATCAGACATTAAAATCACTCCTTACCTTAAAGATTGTTCAAATACAATAATGCAAGACAAGGGTTATAGATGCGTTGAATTTAAAATAGAAAATAATTCAAATAAATCAATTGGTTTTGACTTGGAGGCGCGTTTCCCATACCATAACAAATACCAAATATTGAAGAAATTTGATATAGACAAACAAATAATTCAGGAAGCCAAAAGTACGTTTAATTCATCTTTTGCAATATCATTTAGTCCTTTAGTAGACTACTCCATTTTTGCTTTACATTTCGAACGCAAAGACTCATGTTTATGTGTTAGTCGTGTTCAAAAAGTTAATCAAAAAGCCGCTGTCGAAATTGCACAAAATGACTTCGAAGAAGATATTCTTCAAAATGAGGTATTAGTGTTAAACAAGAATAATGTTCCAATTATTGTCGATTTGATTTTACGAAGTGATGACTTTATTGATGGAGCATTAAAACAAAGTTTTGAGATAAATAATGAATAAATTACGGTGCCTAACAAATTGCAAATTGCATTGCGGGTGTAGTGGTGTGCGTTGTCTCTGCTCCTTTCTTGACCGTCATGTCCTACCGGACACTGACGCTCTTCGAAATCCGCAACGACAACTTGCAAGTGACCGTTAATATCCGGTTGGACGATACTACCTACAGGAAATTAACTCGCTCCGACGCAACCTTTTCACCGTCACACCAATCTAAAGGGAAACACTTCTAAATTAAAACACTTCTTATGAAACAACTAAACAGAATAATCAGACTGACTTTAATAGCCACCGTAATACTTATGTGGGGCTGTTGGCGAGATGACGATACAAACGCGAAGAAAACGGCAGACGGCAAAACCAGCTTGTTTGGCGAGGTAACCGATCCTGAAACTCCACAACCAAGTACGGGCGATGGTGCTTATGAATATGCTGCTGCTGATGGATCGGGAAGATCAAGCGGGACCGGATCGCCGACAAGCACCGGCGACTGGGGCGGTGGAAATCCAAACGGGCAATACGAACCGGGAGTGTTAACTGCCGGCGAATGGAACGACCTCGATAACTGGGAGTTTTGGAATAACCTGCTAAACAACCAGGAGTATTACGAGGATGTAAATAAATGGAACCTGAAAGAAATAAAAAGGTACAGTTTTGTGGTGTTCGATAAAAATGAATCGCCGGTTGCCAATGCCGAAATCAGTCTCTTTTCCGATGAGGTGGAAGTTTGGAAAACCAAAACCGATAATAAAGGGAAAGCTTCATTGTGGTCGGATTTGAATCTCGACGGGTTAACGGCCCGTGTTGCGTTTGACGGCGCCGAAGAACTTATCGATGCCCTGGAATACGCCGACGGAATAAATACAGTGTATCTTGATAAAACAGTAGAAAACAATAAAGTAATAGATGTATATTTTGCTGTTGATGCAACGGGCTCGATGAGCGATGAGATCAACTATTTAAAAGCAGAGTTAAATGATGTAATTGTACGGATTAAAGAAAATAATCCTTCGCTGGAAATGCGTTTCGGGTCGGTGTTTTACCGGGATGAGGGTGATGAGTTTGTTACGCGCCCATTCAGTTTTACCAGCGACGAAAGCAGCCTGGTTTCTTTTATTTCGGAACAGTCGGCCGATGGTGGCGGCGATTTCCCTGAGGCTGTGCATTCGGCACTCGATGTGGCCATTACGCAGAGTTCGTGGAATAATGATGCCTCGGCCCGGATACTGTTTTTGTTACTGGATGCTCCGCCTCACTACACGCAGGACGTAATTTCAAGTCTGGAATCAAACCTGATAAAAGCCGCCGATAAAGGAATTAAAATAGTACCCATTACCGCTTCGGGTATTGATAAGGCAACGGAGTATTTAATGCGTTCTTTCGCCATATTGACCAACGGAACGTATGTGTTTATAACCGACGACAGTGGTGTTGGAAATGATCACCTGGAACCAACAATTGGTGAATTCGAGCTTGAAAAACTAAACGATCTGATGGTGAGATTGGTGAGTGAGTACGTGCCTTAAGTCGTATTTCATAATTGTATTTGCATAAAAAACGCTAATGGATTCTCGCTGCAATGTAACGGAATCCGTTAGCGTTTTTCTTTTACAGGATAGAGTTATCGGTTAAAATTCGCTGCTTAACGACCGTATTAAGTCAGTGGTCGATAAAATTAGAAGCATCAGAACATTTGCGTAACTTTACTATCATATTAGTTATTGACTTATAATCCTGTTTACAAATGAACGGCAAAATAGCAATACCCAAAAAGTTCTATTTTATCTTGTTTGCTTCGGTTGTTGCTATTTGCCTGTTCTCTTTCACCATCGGTCGCGAACTCTATGCCGGTAAAACAGAGAATATCTTTTCCTTTGGTCTTATTCATTTTGCCGGTTACCTTTTCTTTTTGCTCATGCCGGTTGAGCTGGCATTTATCTATTATTTGCCCTATTACCCGGGGGTTGATCTGATTACTACTGCTATGTTAACAGCGGTTACGGCGCAGTTTATCGATTATTTAATTGGCCGCTTATTGCGTCCGAACAAAATTATTGAACTGATGGGGCAGAAGCGCATTGAAAAAGCGGAGCAAAAAATTAAACGCTTTGGCATGCTCACCATTTTTGTATTCAACCTGTTTCCCTTATCGTCGCCGGTAATTGCATTGGCCGCCGGAATGTTACGTTACGATTTTCGACGGTTTTTGGTGGTGAGTATTTTGGGACTTTTGCTGAAATATGTGGTTATTTACCTGGTGTTTAAAGGTTGAGGAGTTACGAGCCACTAGCTGCGAGCCACTAGCTACGAGCCGCGAGCTTCTAGTATCAAGTATCCAGAATCCAGTATCCAGTATCCAGTATCCAGTATCGAGCATCCAGTATCAAGCATCCAGCATCCAGTTGAGCGTAGCGAAATCCCGACCGTAGCGTCGGGGCATCATGTTTTCCCAATTATCGACCCATATAACCCGATGTTCGATTTCCCCGCAAACATTTTGTCAAATTATTGGCAATGGTGCATAAAAGGATTTTGTCCTTATAAAATTAGTGTAACTTTGTCGCCGGATTTTTAAAAACAAAAAATTATGAAGGCATTTGTATTCCCTGGTCAGGGAGCGCAGTTCCCGGGAATGGGAAAGGATTTATATGAAAATTCTGCTGAAGCAAAAGCATTATTCGAAAAAGCAAACGATATTTTAGGTTTCAATATCACCGACATCATGTTCGAAGGTGAGGTTGAAGACCTGAAACAAACAAAAGTAACCCAACCAGCCATTTTCTTACACTCTGTATTATTGGCGAAAACATTGAAGGATTTTGCTCCTGATATGGTTGCCGGTCACTCGTTGGGAGAGTTCTCGGCACTGGTTGCCAACGGAACACTGAACTTTGAAGACGGTTTGAAACTGGTTGCACAACGTGCAATGGCCATGCAAAAAGCATGCGAAGTTGAGCCATCGACAATGGCTGCAATTGTTGGTTTGGAAGATGCAGTTGTTGAGGCTGTTTGTGCCGAAATCGACGACGTAGTAGTTCCTGCAAACTACAATTGTCCGGGACAGTTGGTAATCTCAGGTTCTGAAGCCGGAATTGACAAGGCTTGTGCGTTGTTAACCGAAAAAGGTGCAAAACGTGCGTTGAAACTGGTTGTAGGTGGTGCTTTCCACTCGCCTTTTATGGAGCCTGCCCGTGAAGAGCTGGCTGCTGCTATTGAGGCAACTACGTTCAATCAGCCAACTTGTCCGGTTTACCAGAATGTTGACGCAAAACCGGTTTCTGATCCTGCAGTGATCAAAGAAAACCTGATCGCTCAGCTTACTGCTCCTGTAAAATGGACACAGATCGTAGAAAATATGATCGCCGACGGTGCTACTTCGTTCACCGAAGTTGGTCCGGGTAAAGTGTTACAGGGATTGGTAAAAAAAGTTGACCGCTCGATGGAAACTGCCGGCGTAAACAGTTACGAAGGATAGAAGTCTTCCACTACGCTCAGACTGACGTTTGGGGTAGCGATATAGATAAAAAATCCCGGACCTTTTAAGTCCGGGATTTTTTATGGTATTAATTAATTGATTAATCCATGTGTTTCTGCAGCATCCGGTAAATGGTCGATTTCCCAATTCCTAATTTCGATGCTACCAGGCGCACATTCTGATTGTATTTATTCAAAAAGAATTTTACAATTTCGTTGTTGTATTCTTCCAGTGTTTTTTCCTGGGCAAGCAGGTTTTGCACACTTTCATCAACATTCATATTCAGGTGGCTCGGTTTGATCACATCGCGGCTACACATTACGCAAGCCAGTTCCATGATTGCTTTTAGCTCTCTGATGTTGCCGGGATAGTGGTAGTTCGATAACATTTGTTTTGCCTCTGCCGACAGGGTTTTGGGTTCCATTTCATTGTCGCGGCAAAACTCATCAACAAAAAACTTAGCCAGCAAAATTTTGTCGTTTCCGCGCTGACGTAAGGGTGGAATTTCGATTGGTAAACCCAGCAGACGATAGTAAAGGTCTTGTCGGAACTGGTCGTCGCCCGACAACGTGGCCAGGTTTTTATGTGTCGCCGAAATAATGCGTACATCAAGAGGTATTACATCGTGGCCACCCAAACGCACCAATTCTCGTTCCTGTAAAACGCGCAGCAATTTTGCCTGAAGATTTAAATTCAGGTCGGCAATTTCATCAAGGAAAAGTGTACCTCCGTTGGCGGCCTCAAACTTTCCGATCTTTTGAAAATCAGCACCTGTAAATGCACCTTTTTCGTGTCCGAACAATTCGCTCTCGATCAGCCCGTCGGGAATGGCCGACACGTTTACTGCTATAAATGGCTTGGCACTGCGTTTCGAGTTGTAGTGAATTCCTTTGGCAACCAGTTCTTTACCCGTTCCGGTTTCACCCGAAATGGATACAGAAATGTTGGTTTGAGTAGCTTTGTTCATTAGCTCAAACACGTGCTCAATTTCGCGGCTGTTACCTTTTATAAGGTTTTTAAAATTATATTTCTCGGCAACCGCTTCTTTTAAATTGGTGTTTTCGGTTTGAAGTTGGTCAGTCCTGTAAATATTTCGGATAATGTTACTCAGTTTTTCCCTGGTGTCGGGTGCTTTCATAATGTAATCGTAGGCACCGTTTTTCATCAACTCTATAGCAGTCGAGATATCGTCCTGTGCTGAAATTACGATTACATGCGTATCCGGGATTTTTTCCTGAATTTTAGCGAGTACTTCTTTCCCTGTCATATCGGGAAGCGTGTAGTCAAGCGTTACCACATCAGGCTTTTCGTTCATTGCATTAATGAAGTCTGTCCCGTTGTGAAACACTTTTACCTGTAATTGATCATCCAGAAGTTGCTTTTTTAGCACTCTGGCGTAAAGTACATTGTCTTCCACAATGTACACTTTGTAGTTGTTCCTGGGTTTTTGGTTGGCCATTTCTTTTATTTAGAGTGCTTAAAAATAGTGAAATGTAAGAATCTATCAAACAAAATGTCCAAATATTGGAAAATAATTAGGCGAGATTCCCAATTTTAAATTAATAGTGCCTGTTTCTCTCGGTTTTGTAAGGTTTTTGTCTTCTGTTTTGCGTGCCAAAAAATTATTTAATGTTAAATGGATTGCCAGTTTTAGCAATATTTGCTGGTAAGCGCGTTACAAATTCTGAACACCGGCTTCCTTTTGGTGTTGTTGTTCAATAATCGAAGTACATTTTTATTATTGCCGGTACCAGGTGCTTGAATAAAATGTTAGCATTTAAAAGTGTATTGGCAGGTAAAATTGGAATTGTATTGTTAAATTTAAACAAACGAAATTCAAAAATTGAAAAGAATGAATTATTCCGCCTTTCATAAATTAAGTTATGGCTTGTATTTAATTGCTACAGAATTGAACGGCGAAAAAGCCGGTTATATTGGAAACACCGCTTTTCAGATTACTGCCGAGCCATCGAAAATTGCCATTAGTTGTAATAAAAATAACTACTCAGCTCAAAAGATTATTGATAGTAAAAAGTTTTCGATCTCAGTATTGAAGAAAGAGGTTGATACTTCCTTGATCGGTAAGTTTGGGTTTATGTCGGGAGCCGATATCGACAAGTTTCAGGGCGTAGAAACCATAACGGCAAAAACCGGTGCTCCAATCGTTGTTGATTCGTCGGTGGCGTGGTTTGATTGCGAAGTGATTGACTACGCCGATGTGGGTTCACACTATTTAATTACAGCCGAAGTGGTGGATGGTGATAAACTGTCGGATGAAGAACCGCTGACTTATGCCTATTATCATGCCAAATATAAAATGCGGTCGCCGAAAAATGCGCCAACTTATATTGATAAAGATAAACTGGAAGAAGAGCCGGAACCTGTTGTATACGAAGAGGTAGAAGAGGAAGAACACAAGCATACGGTGAGTGAAGACGGAATCTATTCGTGCAATATTTGTGGCTATCAGTACGATCCGGAAGAGGGTGACCCTGCGCTTGGAATACCTCCGGGAACGCCTTTTGAAGATTTGCCTGACGATTGGAAATGTCCGATCTGCAACGCTTCAAAAGACGATTTTACAAAGGTTTAGAAAGTTGTTAAAGCCTATAAGGTTCGGTGAGTGCCATCGCAAAATGGTTTCTTTTTGGAGTGTTTGCATTGACAAAGCCAAACTTCCTTTTTCTCATCGATATCGAAAGGTAGTGGTGTAAATTCCGTTCCCTGGTGCGAGCCGTCGCAAAAGGGTTGGTTTTTACTTCGTCCACAGGCACACCAATAATAGGTGCCGGGTTCCAGCGTAAGTGCTTTTGGTGCTTTTTCAGCTATTACAGGTTTCTTCATACATTAAAATTTTTGTTATACATTGGCACAAGATTAAAGTTATTCCGAAAGTAAACTTCTTCGAACGATTCATATTGTGCTCATTTTTTTGTTTAACGTTCATTAAATATACAAATATGTTACGTACTATTTTGTTTAACTGCCTGCTAATTTTACTTGGTGTAACTGCCGGATTCGCGCAGCAAAAACAGCTTTTTTATGTAGGAACTTTTACTTCTGAAGGTGCGGAAGGAATAAACTACTGCAGTTTAAATACCAAAACCGGAGAAATTGATTTGCTCACCACTTTTAAGGGGATTGATAATCCGTCGTTTTTGCGTTTGAGCCCGGATAAGAAGTTTTTGTATACCGTTTCGCGTACCACGCCCGAAGTTGAACCATCGGGTGGTTATGTAGTTGCCTACCAACTCGACAAGATCGGAGGATTACACTTTTTGAATAAGCAGGCCGCAAATGGAAGTGGCCCGTGTCATATTGATGTTTCGCCCGACAGAAAGTACGTGGCAATTGCAACCTATGGCGGAGGAACTACTTCCATTTATCCGGTAGATGAAGATGGCAGCCTTAAAAAAGCGTTGACAGTTGTTAAAAATACAGGCAAGAGTGTACATCCTAATCAGACTCAGCCACATGCTCATTCCATTAAATTCTCAACAAAAGAGCCAAGCATTTTTAGTGCCGACCTGGGAACCGATCAGTTAAATATCTTTCATTTTGAAGATGGGAATTTGGGGCGTTACGAGCAGGAATTTGTAAAGCTGCCGGCCGGTTCAGGGCCAAGGCATTTTGTTTTTCACCCCACCGAAAATATAATTTATGTAATTAATGAACTTAACTCAAGCATTTCGGCAATTCGTAAAACCGGAGAAAAGTGGTCGGTATTTCAAAATATCTCCACCTTACCAAAAGATTTTAATGGCGTGAGTTATTGCGCAGATATTCATTTCTCGAAAGACGGGCAGTATTTGTATGGCTCAAACCGGGGGCATAACTCCATTGCTGTTTTTAAAGTTAAGGCCGATCAGGAATTGACATTTTTAGGAACTGTGCCGGTAGAAGGAGACTGGCCACGAAATTTTGGAATTACACCCGATGGGAAATGGATGTTGGTTGCCAATCAGCGTAGTCATAATATTACGGTCTTTCAGTTGGATGAAGAAAGCGGAATGCCCAAATTCAGCGGAAAACAGATTCGATTGCCGGCGCCGGTTTGTATCGAGTTTCTGTAGCTTTTAGCTCAGTTTGGTACTGATAAGTTTGATAAATTCTTCGCGGGTTGCTACCTTTTCAAAAGCACCCGTAAAATCCGATGTTGTTGTAATGGAGTGTTGTTTTTGTACACCGCGCATTTGCATACACAGGTGTTGTGCTTCAATAACAACGGCAACACCCAGTGGTTTTAGCGTATCCTGGATACAATCTTTTATTTGTGTTGTTAACCTTTCCTGCACTTGCAAGCGGCGGGCAAACACATCAACAACACGGGCAATTTTACTTAATCCGGTAATCGTTCCGTTGGGGATGTAGGCAACGTGTGCTTTCCCTATAAACGGAAGCATGTGGTGTTCACACATCGAATAAATCTCAATATCTTTTACAATCACCATTTGGCGGTAGTCTTCTTTAAACATGGCCGATTGCAGGATTTCTACCGGATCGATCTGGTAACCCTGCAACAGAAATTGCATGGCTTTTGCCACTCTGTCGGGTGTTTTGTCAAGTCCCTCGCGCGATGGATCTTCGCCAACGATCTGCAAAATCTCTTTGTAATGCTCCGAAAGCTGTTCGGTTGCTTCTTCGTTGTACAAATCAGTTCGCTGGTATCCGTTTGAGTTGTTATTCTTTAATGAACACATTGTTGTTAAAATTTTAATCCATACAAAGATTAACTTTTTTTTATAAAATCAGTATGAATGAGTAGATGGATTTGATATACAGTGAGACGATGACTTGTGTTAAAAGCAAGGATGAAATACAGATTTGGTGTAATATATGGACATTGATCCGAAGCATATCAAAACAGGAATTACAAAAATTAATGTATGGAAATTTTGATTGTAGCAGCCACTACAATGGAGATAAAATTGATTGTTGATGAGCTGGAGAAAGTAGAGGAAGAGAGTCATTTTGTAAAGACTTACCGATTTGGTGATTTCAATATTGATATTTTGGTAACGGGCATAGGAAGCTCGTTTGCCACATTTCACTTAACAAACGCACTTCGCGAAAAGAAATACGATGCCGTTATAAACGTTGGTTTGGCCGGAAGTTTAACGCAGGAGCTAAAAATAGGAGAGGTGGTGAATGTGGTTAGCGAAGAATTTGCTGACCTGGGTATTGAGAAACAGCATGAATTTCTTACGCTATTCGAATCGGGATACATTGGGATGAACGATTTTCCGTTTGAAAATGGTTTGCTAAAAGCAAGTAATTCAAACGGTTGGATAAAACTGAAAAAAGTAAAAGGAATAACCACCAACAAAAGTTACGGACGCGATAGCAGTATTGCCGAAATGCGGGAAAAATTTACAGCACATGTAGAGTCGATGGAAGGAGCAGCTGTTTTTTATGTTTGCAACTGGATGGGCGTTAAATGTTACGAAATACGATCGATATCAAATTATGTAGAACCCCGCGATTCGGCAAAATGGAATATTCCTTTGGCCCTTGTCCACCTGAAAGAAGCGTTGTCGGTAATTTTAAAACAAGTTCCTGCACCTGTAAGCTAAATTCATTAACGGGCATGTTTGGTATAGCTGCTTAAGATCCTGATCTAATTGATAATGTTAAATTTTAAGTACAAAAACAAGCTGTTTTGCTTATAGGCATGTGTTTACGCGCAATTTTTTGGCAAATACGAAAAGTTAAATTTATTTTGCCACGCGTACAATAAAAAGCGAAGTGGCTGGTTTTTTATTACAAAGCCACATTTTTCAGAAAACAGCGTTTTTGCGTACCACACAAAACCGCTTTAAAATGATAGTTGTAACAGGAGCAGCCGGGTTTATCGGAAGTTATTTAGTAGGGAAACTCAACAAAGCAGGATACAAAGATCTGATACTGGTTGATAAGTTCGATGACCCCTGGAAGGATTTGAATCTTCTGAAAAAAGATTACCGTGAGTATATTGACCGGGATGAGTTTTTTTACTGGTTAATTAAGAATGCACAGGATGTAGATTTTATATTCCATCTGGGTGCACGTACCGATACGGTGGGGCAGGAGCCCGAACTTTATCAGCAACTGAACTTAATTTATTCGCAACGCCTCTGGAACATTTGTTCCGAAATTCAGGTACCACTTCTCTACGCGTCGTCAGCGGCCACCTATGGCAATGGCGAAGAGGGTTTTTCTGATGAACATCAAAAAATTCAGGATTTACGACCGCTTAATTTGTATGGTTGGTCGAAACACGATTTTGATGTTTGGGCACTGAAGCAATTCCGCACACCGCCGTTTTGGGCAGGAATGAAATTTTTTAATGTATACGGACCCAACGAATACCACAAAGGTCGAATGGCTTCGGTGGTTTTACATGCTTATAAAACCATAAAAGAAACAGGGCACATGCAGCTGTTTCGTTCGCACCATAAAGCCTTTAAAGATGGCGAACAAAGCCGCGATTTTATTTACGTGGAAGACATTGCCGATGTGATGATGTACTTTTTGGAGAATCAGGAAAATACGGGCATATATAATGTAGGCACCGGAAAAGCCCGTTCGTTTCTCGATCTTACAAAAGCTGTTTTTAGTAGTATGAATGTAAATCCGGATATCTCATTTATTGATACGCCCGTTGATTTGCGTGGAAGATACCAGTATTTTACCGAGGCTGAAATGAAAAAATTGCGCGATGCAGGTTACAAAAAGCCTTTTGTGGAATTGGAGGAAGGCGTTAACGAGTACGTAAATAAATACCTGATGACGGAAGCCTGTTTTTAGGTTCCGGTTTCGTTTTTTACCCGAATAGTTTTAATTTTACCTCAAACAGCGATTGATGAAAAAGATTTTTCTTCACCTTCTTTTTGTGGTAATTGTGGTAGCCGATTTAATCGGCGAGTATTTGCAGAATCCCCAAATAGATCATATTGCAAAGCCTTTACTTTTGATATGGATTGCCGGATATTTCTTTTTGTATTCAAAGAATATCGATAAAAAGGTGTTGCAGTATGCTGGTGCAGGTTTTCTCTTCTCTTGGCTGGGCGACTTGTCTATGATGTTTTCAGCCGATTTTACCTGGTTTGTATTGGGTATAGTTTCGTTTCTGGTGGCACAGGTGTTCTATATTTTCCTGTTTTTGCGCACCATCAATCTTTCGGGAAAAACATCGTTTCTGAAAAAGAAACCCATATGGCTAATCCCTTATCTGGCATTTGGTTTAATTGTGTATATCGTGCTTTTTCCACAACTGGATTTAGTACTGCGTTTTGCCATTTTTGTATATATGGTTGCCATTTTAACCATGTCGGCAATGGCACTAAACCGCTTTGGTAATGGTCACCCCATAAGTTTCAGCCTGGTATTTGCCGGTTCGTTGTTTTTTGTTTTGTCCGATTCGCTGATCGCTGTCAATCGGTTTCTTGTTGCAATTCCTTACGAAGGTTTATTTATAATGACAACTTACATTGCTGCCCAATACTTAATAATGTTGGGGCTATTAAAACAATACGAATAAAAAAATCCCGACTTATAAGCCGGGATTAATGTTTCATATGAAACTCAGAGAGTAGGTGTGTTATTATACCCATCCTCTTATCCTTCCCTGCTAGCAAGGAAGGACGATCAGTTGATAGTTTAAAACAAATTCAATGCAATTATTTTAATTGGTCATTTCTTATGAAGGTTAATCGTCTTTCCCTTCCAGGAAGGGAGAGATAGGAGAGAGGGTAGTGATTTGTGTTCCTCATTTTGATTTTAATTCAAAACGAGGAGTTTATGATTACGCAAAAATCTTACTGTTCGAACTAATAATTTTATCGATAAAAATTAATACCGAAACGCCGATAGTAATTCCGGCAATACTCAATGGCAATGTTCCCAATTTGCTGAAGAACGACTCGTAGCCTTCCGATAATCCTTGTCCGGCCTCGGGTAGTAATTGTCCGATTTGGCTGTCGGCCTGCATTCCGGTGTTGCTTACAACGAAAATGGCTGCCAGTAACACCACAAAAAGTATCGAAATAATCCAAAACCCTTTTCCAAGGATCTTTTCCGATTTAATTTGTTCCAATGCACTATCCTCTGCAAAAATTTTATTCATCACCTGCACCGTAAAACCGGAACCTGGTTTTTCCAGTTCCATGTTTTGCAGGAATGCTTTTAATTTTATGTCTTCCAATTCGTTCATAATATAGTGTATAATTCGTCCTTCATTAATTCATTCAAAATAGTATAGAGCTTTTTACGAGCTCTGAAAAGCTTCACTTTTGTATTGCTTTCCGAGAGTTTTGTTACTTTGCTGATCTCCTCGATCGATTGTTCCTCGAAATAATACAAAAGTATCAGTGTATATTCATCTTCCGGAAGTTTGTCCATGGCAGCCTTTATGGCTTGTGCCCTGTTTTCTTCCGGTATTCCATCCAGGTTCATTTCTTCAGCTTCGTCGGCAATCTGCACATCGTCGGTCGATGCAAAATGCATTTTTCGTTTTCTAACCTCCGAAATACAATTGTTATACGTAATGCGGTACAGCCAGGTCGAAAACTTTGCAGTGCCTTTAAAAGTGTGCAACGATTTGTAGGCTTTTATAAAACTCTCCTGTGCCATTTCTTCGGCGTCTTCACGATTTTTAAGAACTTTCATTGCAATGGAAAAAACAATATCCTGGTATCGCTCAACGATATACGAAAAGTAATTGGTCTGTCCGGCCTTTACCTTTTCGATGTAATAGATATCATCTTTTTGCTCCATCTGTCCTTTTGACGTAAGAATGATTTTCTGGTTACAAGTTACGAAGAAAAAGTTTCACGCAGATTTTGCGGATTACACAGATAAATAAAAAACACTAAGAGAGAAAAAAGATTTCATTTTTAAACTTTGTGCTAATAGTTATTACCATAATAGGCACAATAGAAATCACCAGGATATATTTAATAACTACAAAGACTAAAAGAATATGAAGTACTTATTGTTTTCTTTAACCCTTCATCCGTCAGCCGACGGAAACCTACCTGAAATGGAGCGAGCAATGAAGTTTTTTTTTTAATAATGAAATGGCGACAGCAAAAGGGGTAGCTAACTAGCTAATCAAAATCTTTATATAAACTTATAAACTAATGACTTCTACAGCGTCTTTATATAGTATAATAATCTGCGTTTATCTGCGAAATCTGCGTGAAACGATCTATCAGCAAGAAAAAAAATCTGAAAAGTTGTAACCGCCAAAACAAAGTGGCGTCAAAAGAGCGAAAACAGAATAAAAAAACAATTTAAAATTTAATATCATGGAAGGAATTTTCGTACCAATCGGTTTTTTTCTGGCAATCTTCGCCATCTTGTATGTTTACTGGACAACACGTACAAAAGAGCGCCTGGCGCTGGTAGAAAAAGGGCTCGATGCCGGAATATTTAAAGGTGAATGCTCGCAGCTTTCGCTGGTAAAATGGGGAATCTTTTTAATTGCAGTAGGACTGGGAGTAGTTGTTGGCTATTCATTGTCGAACGTAATGGATGAAGTTGTTGCCTTCTTTACCGCAATCCTGGTTCTTGGAGGAGTTGGTTTAATTGTAGCTTACTTTATTACTTCGAAACTTTTGAAGAAGAAAGAGGAATAGTTAGCAGAGGCGATACAATAAAAAAGCGGATGAGTAAAAAAACTCATCCGCTTTTTTATTTTCTGCCGAAAAAAATTAAATCCTTTTTCTATCTCCACTTTTGTGGAGCTAAAAACTGACAATCTATTTTCGTCTCCACGGTTGTGGAGGCCCGTTTTGAAAATCTATTTTTATCTCCACCGCTGTGGAGTTCCATTTTGACAATCTATTTTCACTGCCACGGCTGTGGAGGTCAATTTTGAAATTCTATTTTCGTTTCCACCGCTGTGGAGCTGCTAATTTTACTCCGAATAATAGCGAATTACTTTTCGAATGGCTTCCTGGCACACCGGGCAAAAACCTTCGGCTTCGTTGGTATGCATGCGGCAATCGATATGCGGACTGTAAATTCCTTCGGCCATGTAGCCGCCGCCTTCGTACACACCAACGGCATTTTTATATTTATCTTTTCGTGGTGTTGGAACAGGAGTGTCCTTGTCCACCATGTTTTTCCATTTCTTATCAAAATCAACCAAAGTGGTAATGTTGGGTTCCCATGGTTCAATGTCAAGGTTGTAAAAATCTTCGTATGCCACGGCCGAGTTGTAGTATTCATCGCCCAGTCCGCCAAATCCATGGCCAAATTCATGTACAAAAACCTGTCGGGTGAGTTCGTTGTCGGCAGTGCAAACAGTAACAAAATTGTAAAATCCGCCGCCGCCGTAACGTTCGGTATTTACCAGTACATAAATCTGATCGTACGGAACGCTGGCTGCTGCATCGTAAACCGTTTTCATATCGGCAGTGGTGAGGTAGCGTGGTAAATCAAAAGTGTAATAGCTGGTATTAAAATAAGTGTTTTTATAAATGTGTTCGCCCGGAACATCCGTTCCCGAATTTTCCGAAGGGGCAAAAACGGCATGCACATTAAAGTTTGCTTTCTCCGATTTGAACGGTTCGGTATCGAATAAATAACCCGAAACTTTTGCGGCATCAGCATAAAAATCTTCCATTTCGGCAGCGGTGTAACCTTCAGCCAGAATGGCAATATCTACCTTTTTGGCCGGGTCGCCATTGTTGACAATGTCCTTTGTTTTAAAGGTAGGCGTATCTTCCTTCAAAATAAAATAATCCTTTGGGTCGATATCTGTTGTATATATTGTTTTAAACGTTCCGTCCCACTGGCGGGCATCAATTTCAAGGCGTACATCGTTTTTCGGAAACGGGAAAAACGCCGCCTGGTAAAATGTTTTATTGTTGGTTTTGGCGTCGGCAGTGGTTTGCCATTCCTGGAAAAGCGTGCTAAAACCTTTGCTGTAAATGAGCTCGTCGCTTTTTACATCGAAAACGCGGTAGCGGTAACTTCCGTAGTTAAACACATCAATAAGGTTTGTTTTCGACCCACCCCAAAAAGGCTCCTGTTTCATTTGCTGCGGATACACCACAACTTCTTTACTGTTTCCGCCCAGCAGAAAATCGAAGCGAAAAGTTTTGTCCTTAAAATACGTGTTGAATTTGGGCTGTGCGAACGTTAAAAAGGGGATTATTAACAGAATAAAAGAAAACTTCAACTTCATTTTATGCTCATTTATTATTTTTGGCTGAAAATAAGGATACATATTGACACAAAGAATGACAATTGCAACCACTTTTCTATTAACAATCTTCGAGTTACCAAATTTGTTTGGTAATCTGAACTGATAGCGATTTTTATTCTCAACTATTAATGATAAATTGTTGGCAGAAACGTGCAGAAAGTTGGTTTTGAAGTGGATTAAAATAAACTGAATGAATAACCTTTAGATTTATGAATATTATTTACCGCTATTTACTTGATCATATCCGTGAAATCGGAACAATGGAAATTTTGGCCAAACCCTTGGCCGCATTAATTTGCCTGGTTATTATTGTTTTTGTGGCCTGGCTGTCACATTTTATTACGCGCAAGATTTTTTTGGCGATTGTGCAGCGCATTGCCAATCGTACAAAAACAAACTGGGACAATATTTTAATCGAAAACAGGGTTTTTAAGGGACTGGCACATTTGGTCCCTGCATTTATATTGTTTTATACTGCCGATTATTCGTATCCCGATATTCACCAGCAGGTAAGTGAACTGGCACCGGATGTTTACAAATCTTTATCGCAGGATTATTATTGGGGGCTTAGCCGCTTGCTGACAAAAATAGCGCGAATTTATTTTATTGCGATCATCGTTTTTGTGGCCAACTCAACCTTAAATGCCGCTTTGCAGATTTATAATACTACTGAGTTTTCGCATAATCGCTCGATAAAAGGTTATGTGCAACTGGTGAAAATTTTTGTGTTTTTTATGGCAGGCATACTGCTAATCGCCGTTTTGCTGGGAAAAGATCCTACTGCCCTTTTGGCTGGATTGGGAGCTATTGCTGCTGTTTTATTGTTGGTTTTTCGCGATACGATACTGGGTTTCGTGGCATCGATTCAGCTGTCGGCAAACGATATGGTGAAAATTGGCGACTGGATTCAAATGGAAAAACACAAGGCCGACGGAACGGTTATCGATATAACATTGAATACTGTTAAAGTTCAGAACTGGGATAAAACCATTACCACAATCCCGACATACGCGCTGGTTTCCGAGTCGTTCTTCAACTGGAAAGGAATGGAAGAATCGGGTGGACGACGTATAAAACGCTCGGTTGCCATCGATACCAATACCATTAAATTTTGCGATGCAGCCATGTTGGAGCGTTTCGAAAAGTTCGATCTTATCCGGTCGTATATTCAGGAAAAGGAAAAGGAACTGAGAGAATACAACAAAGGAAAAAATCTGGCTGAGGAAGATTATATCAGTGGTAGGCATCAAACCAATGTTGGTATTTTCAGAAAATACCTGGAGGTGTACCTTCGCCAGCATCCAAAAATTAATCAGGAGCTTACATTTTTGGTGCGCCAGTTGCAACCCATGGGGAAAGGTTTGCCCATTGAGATTTATGTGTTCAGCAGCGATCAGGAATGGGCAAAATATGAGAGTATTCAGGCCGACATTTTTGACCACATTTTTGCCGTTATTCCCGAGTTCGAACTGAGGGTTTTTCAAGAGCCCTCAGGTGCTGATATTGAAAAGATTGCGCGACGGTAATACCAGCGTAAAATACACTGGTTTTTACTTCTTTAAAAAAATAAGTTTCTTACAGTCTGTAAGTAATAATATGTTTTTAAGCATCTGAGATTAGTGATTGTAATTTTTACCTACATTTGTGCTATAATTTGAAACTAACTCAGAAGATTAGAAACATGAAGTCGAATGATTATTTAGAAGAAAAACCGGCTGATATTGATGAGCTGGATGAAAAGATATTAAAGCTTATTACAAAAAATGCCCGAATACCTTTCTTGGAAGTTGCCCGTGAATGTGGCGTTTCGGGTGCTGCTATTCATCAGCGTGTTCAGCGCTTGTTAAATATTGGTGTTGTACACGGAAGCGAATTTATTGTAAGTCCTCAAAAACTGGGTTACAACACCTGCGCATACATGGGAATTTATCTCGACAAGGCAAAGTTCCACACACAGGTTGCCGAAGCTTTACGAAATATTCCTGAAGTAGTTGAATGTCATTACACAACAGGGGCTTATGCTATTTTTGTTAAAATACAAACTAAAACAAACAAGCATTTAAAACGCCTGATCGACGAGCAATTGCAGGATATTGAGGGCATTGCCCGCACCGAAACATTTATTTCTTTAGAACAGGACTTTAAACGACAAGTACCTATAAAATAAAAAAAGGCCGGTTTTAACCGGCCTTTTTTATGCATAAACGTATTGTATCTTAATCTTCTGAGTAAACAAAATTATACGATTCGTCGTGTTGGCTAATGTCCAGACCAACTTTTTCGCCATGAGGAGAAATTCGCATTGGAACAATCATATCGGTTATTTTGTACATTAACATCGAGCCACCGAAAGTGAAAACTCCAACAATAACCAGTGCCAGTAAGTGATATAGGAAAGTGGTGATTTCCCCATGAATCAAGCCTACTTCGTTGGCAAAAACAGCGGTAAACAACATACCTGTAATACCACCCATTCCGTGAGCTGGGAATACATCAAGTGTATCGTCCAGTTTTGATTTGGTACGAAGCGTAATGGCGTAGTTGCTAATAATGGCGGCAATTACACCAATAAAAATACTCGAGCCAACATTCACAAATCCGGCGGCCGGAGTAATGGCAACCAAACCTACAACAAGTCCGATAGCTGCACCAACTGCTGATGGTTTTTTACCTTGCGCTGCATCAAAAAATATCCAGGTTAACATGGCCGCTGCCGATGCAGTATTGGTATTAACCAGTGCCGATGCAGCAATAGAATCGGCTGCCAATGCAGAACCGGCATTAAAACCAAACCATCCGAACCAAAGCATACCAGCACCTAATAAAATATAAGGAATGTTTGCCGGCTTTATTTCTTTGTTAGCGTCTTTTCTTCTTCCAAGGAAAATCGCTCCTGCCAGCGCTGCAAATCCTGCCGACATATGTACTACGGTACCTCCTGCAAAGTCAAGTACTCCCCAGTTACGAAGAAATCCGTTTGGATGCCAGGTCCAGTGGGCCAGCGGCGCATAAATAAATAATATAAAGAGTACCATAAATAACATGTAGGCTCTGAAACGTACTCTCCCTGCGAAAGATCCGGTAATAAGAGCCGGTGTAATTATGGCAAATTTTAGCTGGAACATGGCGAATACGGCAAACGGAAATGTTGGAGCAAAATCGGGATGCGTTCCTCCGTTAACTCCTCTAAACATAAAGAATGTTAATGGATTACCAAACAGACCAAATCCTTCACCTCCGATACTGTCGCCAAAGGCAATACTAAAACCAACTACCACCCATAACACACTTACAATTCCCATGGCAATGTAACTTTGCAGCATGGTAGAAATAATATTTCTCGATTGGATCATTCCTCCGTAAAAGAATGCCAATCCGGGAGTCATTAACAATACCAAACCTGTTGCTGTCAGCATCCATGCGGTATCTCCGGCGTCGAGGTTCGAGGTGTCAATTTCTCCAATTCCAGTAGGTATAATTACGCCAAGAGCGGCAACAATTATCAAAAGGGCCAGAATAAGCCACCAACTTGTTGAATTTTTCATGTCTATAATTTTAAGGTTACTAATTTTAAGCCTGCACAGCATCATACAACCCGGAATTTCAAGTTGAAATTGAGTTGTTTTTTGTTGCTGAAATTAATCTGTCTATACCTGTTTTAGATTTTTATTGCTGTCTGTTTTTATAAAAATCTGTCGTAAAAGTATTAATTAACATGAAAATGGCTACTATTTGTGGAATAATGAAAGTAATTTGAAGTATTAATTAACAAACTGATAATATTTTTGTGTTTTTTGTAAGTCTGGACTTCTTTGTTGTGATTTTGTTACTATATTGTATTTCCGCTTACTTTACTTTGAAATAATGTTAGTTTTTTGATACTTTTGTAGAAAATTGTTAAAGATGACTTTAAGGAATAACTTAGACGACTGGGATTTAAAAATTCTGGATATAATTACCAAAAACGCAAGGATACCTTTTAAAGATGTTGCAAAAGAAGTAGGTATTTCACGTGCGGCTGTGCATCAACGTGTTAACCGAATGGTAGATTTGGAAGTGATCGTTGGATCGGGCTATCACATCAATCCTAAAAAGGTTGATTTCAAAACCTGCACCTACATCGGTATTTTCCTCGAAAAAGGAGGTCTTTTCAGCGAAGTGGTAAAAGGGTTGGAAGAAATTCCTGAGATCGTTGAATGTCATTACACCACCGGAGCATACGCTATTTTTATTAAAGTTTACGCCAAAGATAATGAGCACTTAAAAAATATCTTAAGCGGAAAAATTCAAAAAATTGGTGGTGTTGCCAGTACCGAAACTTTTATTTCTCTTGAAGAATCCTTTAAGCGCACGATTCCTGTTCAGGCCTGAGTTCGTTGCCTGACTGCCTCGTAAATCATTAAAGCAGCAGATACCGAAACATTTAACGATTCAATCTGTCCTAAGATTGGAATTTTTAATTGTTCATCGGCAAGTTTCAGAATTTGAGCAGAAACACCCGTGTCTTCTGAGCCCATAACAATGGCCAGTGGCGATTTCATTTCGGCATTGGTGTATAGTTTGTCGCCTTTTTCGGTGGCAGCAACTACTTTAATGCCCGAGTCCTTCAGAAACCGGACCGTATGGTACAGGTTATTGGTTTTGCAAATTGGAATGTTATGAATAGCTCCTGCCGATGTTTTAACAGCATCGGCACCAATACGCGCCATGCCTTTTTCGGGAATAATAATTGCCTGTACCCCGGCACATTCGGCCGATCGGGCAATGGCGCCAAAGTTACGCACGTCGGTAATCTGATCTAAAACAAGCAGGAGGGGAGTTTTTCCTTCTTCGAAAATTCCCGGAATTACTGTTTCAACATTGTCAAACTCAATAGGCGAAACAAACGCCAGCACTCCCTGGTGATTTTTTCGAGTAATACGGTTTATTTTCTCGATAGGAACGTATTGTACGCCAATCTCGTTTTCTTTAATCAGTTCTTGCAGTTCGGTGATCAGTTCGTTTCGCAAGCCTTTTTTTATCAGGATTCTGTCAATTGTTTTGCCTTTTTTAATGGCTTCGATAATCGCTCTTGTTCCAAACAGAAAATCCTCTTTATCTATTCCTTTTTGTCTCATCATTTTTAATTTACCAGGTTTTTTTAGCCTTCCAGTTTTCCAGCTCTTCGTGGGCATTTTCCCAGTCAAGCATACTTTGTTCCAGGTTCGATTTTAATTGCTCGTATTGCTCAAAAACCGAGTGATCGTCGATATCCCCGGGATTGGCAAGTAACTTGTCCATTTCTTCTATTTCGGCCTCCAGTTCTGCTATTTTTTCTTCGGTTTGAGCTACGCTTTTCTCCATTCGCGAAATGGTGCGGTTGATCTCCTTTTTTTCATCGAACGACAGCTCATCGTTTTGTTTATCCGAAGTTACAACTTTTGCGGCTTTTGTATTCTTTTTCTTGCTTTCCAACTCTTTCATCGACTCCATTTTCTTTCGGTACAGAAAATCGAAAATGCCGCCCAAATGTTGTTTTGCCTTTTTATTTCTGAATTCATAAATACAATTCACTAAACCATCCAGAAAATCACGGTCGTGCGAAACCACCAACACGGTTCCCGAAAAATTGGCCAGTGCGTTTTTTAGAATCTCTTTCGAGCGCATGTCGAGGTGGTTGGTGGGCTCATCCAGAATAAGAAAGTTAACCGGCTCAAGCATCAAACGAATCATTGCCAGTCGCGACTTTTCACCCCCACTTAATACTTTAACTTTTTTTTCGATGTCTTCGCCACGGAATAAAAACGCGGCAAGAATATCCCTAATCTTTGTGCGGATATCGCCAACAGCAATTTCATCTATGGTTTCAAAAACCGTAAGTTCGCCATTTAGCAGTTGCGCCTGATTTTGGGCAAAGTAGCCAATTTTTACATTGTGCCCCAATTTCATTGTTCCACCGTGTTCCAGCTCGCTCATGATAATCCGGGCAAGCGTTGTTTTGCCTTCTCCGTTACGGCCAACAAACGCTATCTTTTCACCATTTTCGATAGTGAGGTTGATATCATCGAGCACGTGCAACGAATCGTAATATTTGCTGATATGTTTGGCTTCAACCACGACGCGACCCGAGCGTGGTGCCGGTGGGAAATTGATTTTCAGAGCTGAGTTATCTTCTTCTTCAATTTCAATCCTGTCCAGTTTTTCCAACTGTTTTACCCGCGACTGCACCTGCACTGCTTTTGATGATTTGTATCGGAACCGTTCAATAAAACGTTCGGTATCTTCAATCATTTTTTGCTGGTTGGTGTAAGCTGCCAAATTAATCTCGCGCTGTTCGGCTTTCCAGTCCATGAAACGGCTGTAATTCATTTTCTGGTCGGTAATTTTGCCGAGTGAAATTTCGATGGTGCGGTTACAAACGGCATCCAGAAAAGCTTTATCGTGCGAAACCAGGATAACGGCTCCGCTGTATGTTTTCAGAAAATCTTCCAGCCACTGAATCGATTCGATATCAAGGTGGTTGGTAGGCTCATCCAATAAAAATACATCGGGCTTTTTTAGCAGCAATTTTGCCAGCTCAACACGCATACGCCAGCCTCCGCTGAATTCGGAGGTCATCCGGTCGAAATCAGTTCTTTCGAAACCAAGTCCCATAAGCGTTTGCTCGAGCTCGGCTTCGTAGTTATCGCCACCCAAAAGCTGGTAACGCTCGTTGTATTCGGTAATCAGGTCGAGTTTCTTTAAATAGTCATCAGAATGATAATCTTCGCTTTCGGCAATTTCCTGGTTTAGGTGCGCTATTTTCTTTTCAATAGCTAAAAGTTCCTCAAAAGCCTGTGTGACTTCATTTTTCAGTGTGCGCGTATCCGAAACCACCATTTGCTGAGGTAAATAACCAACGCTTGTTTCTTTCGGAACGGCTACTACACCTGCCGTTGGATTTTCTATGCCTGTAATAATTTTTAGCAGTGTACTTTTTCCGGCACCGTTTTTACCAATCAGTCCAATTCGGTCTTTTGGGTTAACCAGAAAACTGATTTCTTTAAACAGTTCGAAACCGCCAAAACTGAGATTTATTTTATCTATCGATATCATTCTGTACAAAAATTGCCCAAAGATAATTATTTCGCACAGACAGGGTAGTGCAAAAACAGGTGTGAGATTTCTTGATATTACTTTGTTTACCTATCTCAAAAAATAAGTTGGATTTAAAGGGGATTTTCTATGTTTTGTTTTGAAGTTTGGCGTGATAAAATACGCAAGTGTAAAGTAAATTATCGAGTGTGCTAAATTGAAAAGAGCATTATTTAATGGAGTAAAGAAAGAATTTCTGAAAAAATACTATTTGGTGTTTTAATGATTAATCCGTAACTTGTATGGTGTAACTAAAAAGATAAATTATAAGGGTAGAATATGCATCTTGATTGGTTTATGTTAAGGGGTTTGTAAAATTATCAATCATCTTCAAAAAAAAGCGTCCATAAATGTTCTACCCTTTATTCTGAAACTACAACCGAAATTATATACAAGTTAATTCTCGTCTACAAAAATTAGTGGTATCAAAAAAGAGCTTCAGCTGGATAGCTCTTTTTTGTTGTTTAATTATCTATCGAATTACAAAAATTGCCTGGTTTGAGTTTAGGGCTTAAACAGAAAAAGGAGCCCGGTAATTACCAGACTCCTTTCGTTTTAGTAGCGAGAGGCGGGCTTGAACCGCCGACCTCATGATTATGAATTAGAAATCTTGGGTTTTCTTTAATTTTTATGAATTTGTAAATGTTTGATAACATATTGCATTATAGTTAGTTGTGTGTCTTGTTTGGTAATTTTTATTTTGTTGCTTTTGGATATAATCGTTAAGTTTGTGTGCAAATTGTGTGCAAATTATTTGATTTGTACACGAAAAATTTATTTCGATGTTTAGCTATTCAAACAATGGTATTACCATAGCATCAATCTTAGATCAAAGAAGGGAATTAAAGGAACAAACTTACCCTATAAAGATACGAGTAACTTTTAAAAGAAGAAGAGTTTATTATTCAACTGGCAAAAGTTTAAGTAAAACCGATTGGGAAAAGTTACCGATAACCAAAAGCAAAAAACAGATCTTGTTAAAAACTGATGTTCAACATTCTTTTGATAAAGTTAAGTCGGCAGTTGTGAAATTGGAACGTGATGATAAATTTTCTTTTATAGTCTTAAATAATTATTTAGGAAACGGTGTTGGTGATACCTTGAATGTTTGTTTTAAAACAAAGTTGGATTCATTGCTTCAAAACGATCAGATAAATACCCACGAGTACTATAGTTATACCTTAAAAAGTATTGAAAGTTTTGCTGGAGAAAATATCCCTTTGGATCTTATTACTCCAGAGTGGTTACAGAAATATGAAAAGTTTCTATTAAAAGAAGGAAAATCTTATACAACAATTGGAATGCGAGGTCGCGCTATTCGAACAGTCTTGAATAGTGCGAAAGAAATAGGATTAATAAAGGAGAGCCAATATCCTTTTGGCCGGGGTAAATATAAAATACCAACAGGTAAAGGGCGTAAATTGGCTTTAAATCTGGAGCAGATTAAGAACCTTATTACTTATACTGATGGTAGCGAAGCAACTGAGCACTATCGTGACTTATGGTTCTTTTCCTATCTCTGTAACGGAATCAATTTTGCTGATCTGATTACCTTAAAATATTCCAATATTAAAAATGACGAACTATATTTTATACGATCAAAAACAATCAAAACAGCAAGGGTTAAAAAAGATATTTGTGCAGTAATTACACCCGAGATGCAAGCAATAATGGACAGGTGGGGAACGAAAGATGTAAATCCTGATAATTACATATTTGGCTTTTTAAAAGGAGGTGAAACTCCTTTAGAAATAAAGAAAAGAACCCGGGATGTAATCAGTAATTGCAACAGGCGGCTAAGAAAGATTGGTAAAGCATTGAATATTGCTGGGCTTAGCACCTACACGGCCCGCCATTCTTATGCCACAGTACTTAAAAGATCGGGTGCAAACATTGCTTATATCTCAGAAAGTTTGGGCCATAAGGACCTGAGGACAACAGAAAACTATCTGGCTTCCTTTGAAAAAGAGGAACGGATGAAGAATGCCAGTCTATTAACTCAGTTTGAATAAATTTTGTCATATATTTATATTATATCTATGGCCTATCCCATACAAGCTAGTGCCTAAGATTTGGGCATTGGGAAGTATATGTCGCACCGATGAGGTAGGAAGTATTAGTATGCCAGATCTAAAACGTAAATAAAACGCGAAAAAGAAGAAATTATAATTGTCGTGACAGTACTACGTCAATTTAAAGAATAACTAAAAACAAAAGCTTTAGATAAACTTTTAGACTAACTTAGACATTTAGTGTGTTTTAAATAATTGGATAACTGTAAGTTGGAATGTCTAAATCTCACTATTTAGAAATAAATTAGATATTCTTAGACAAAAAAAGTAGTATGCCCCGTCGCAAACAATACAAAATACCAGCCAGAGAAATGGAAGTTTTTGATGCAATCGTAGCAGAATTGCAGCAAAAACCAGAACTGGCTAATTACGATATGAACACCCTCGAAATATCGGTGAAAAAGAAAATCAATCCCCGTATTCAAAATATTGATAAAGCAATCGAAAACCTGAAAAGGTATATGGTTGTGAACAAAGAATTCATTCGAATGGTGAACGGTGAGCCGATTGTTCTGAAAAAAGATATTGCCAAAATGCTAAAGGTTTCGCGGCCAACCCTTGATAAATGGATTAAGGACGGATTTATAAGCTCTGTAAAATCTGAAGTAATGGACAATACAGAGATCTTTCCACCGGACCTGATTTTGAAACAACTTCAAAATCAAAAGAAGAAAATGTAAAAAAAACTTTTCAGTTTTACATCGATTAACTTTATATCGTTTTACTCCCATTCGAATTTTGCTTAACTCAACCAGAGGATTTATTTCAATATTTAATCACTATTTACTTCTTTTTGTCTCTTTGTGTAAGGCTGTTTATCTGTTTGATTGCCAGTTGTATTCGTTTTTATTTTGCTCCTGAGTTTAATTAAAATTTAGGTGTAACCAAAAAACGGAATACTATGTCAGACATTATTGTAACAACGCCCGATGAACTACGGGCAATAGTAAGTGAGGCCGTATCACAGGCGCTGCCGAAACAGGCTCCCCAACCAAAAATTGATACCATGACTTTAGACGATACTTTGAAATTGTTAAAGGAACATGGCTATCCCACGTCAAAAGCAAAAATCTACAAGTTGACTTCTACTGGTAAAATACCATGCAAAACGTATGGTAATAAGCTGGTCTTTTCGCGGAAGGAGATACTGCTGTGGGCAGAAAATCAGACAAAATCCCGACACGATTCTTCTAAAATAGATTTAACACTTGCCCGAAGTGCCAGACGAAAAATGTAAGCACTATGAAAGACGAGACACAAGAAAACCAAAATAGTCGCCAATACGTCCGCGTTGGAACTACTTTATATAAAATCGTTCAAAGACCGCTTATCAGTGGCGATTTTGTAGAGGAGAAAATCCCCTGGAGTTATGAAACGCTTCGGCAGGATTTCGGGAAAAACAACCTTCCGGAAATCGATAAATACGATGGCTTTTGTATCATCCCTGACCATATTCACTATAAGCAGGTACACGGTACATTTCTAAATCAATACGAACCACTAAATTATAAGCCAGCACCAGGTCAGTTTCCATACATCCGAATGTTTCTTAATCATATTTTCAGAGAGCAAATTGAGCTTGGACTGGACTACATCCAGCTCCTTTACACGAAGCCAACACAAATACTGCCTATTTTGTTGCTGGTTTCCAAAGAAAGCAATACGGGAAAGACAACCTTTCTACGATTTCTGAAAATGATTTTTAGTAAAAACTCGACCTTCAACAATAACGAAGATTTTCGCAGTCAGTTTAATGCAGATTGGGCAAACCGACTTTTGATACTGGTTGATGAGTTGCTTATCAATAAAATCGAAGATACCGAGAAAATAAAAAATCTCGCAACTGCTATTGATTATAAGATGGAAGCAAAAGGCAAGGACCGGAAAGAGATTGAATTCTTTGCCAAATTTGTGCTTTGCTCCAATAAAGAACACAATCCCATCATTATCTCCAGGGAAGAAATCCGTTTTTGGATCCGAAAGGTGCATACAATAGAAAAGGACGATGTTTACCTGAAGGAGAAAATGGCTAAGGAAATTCCGTACTTCCTGCACTTTCTTCTTCACCGGGAACTTTCTACAAAAGATCAGTCACGTATGTGGTTTAGCCCCGCAGCGATAGAAACACCGGCTTTAAGAAAGGTAAAAAGATACAATGTCAATAAAGTAGAGATTGAACTGGCTACCTACTGTTACGATGTTATGGATGGTTTAGCACTGGATAAAATGTGGTTCTGTCCCAAAGACCTCACAGAGGTAATACGTGAAGCCGGTTTACGCGCAGACATTGGTTTGGTTCGTAATATTCTCAAAGACAACTGGGGGCTAAGCTCACATAAGAATAGTGAATACAGTTTTTATTATATCGACCCAAACGGAGAAATAGCTCCGGTGAAAAGAAAAGGGCGATATATGGAGATCACAATGTCTCAAATCAATAAAATCCTGTTGTAATGTTGTGGACCTCTATGTAAGTATTTGAAATATAGTAAGTAAAACATAACAACAATACTACAACAACGACACAACAAAATCTGGTTTGTTGCAAACAAATAACCACATTCAAACTGCTTGTTGCAGACTTGTTGCTTCTGTAAGCAATTGAATCACTTTTGGTTAATCATGTTTTGCAACAAAACAACAAAAAATCAACACTTATGGCACTGTCAGAAATAAAACAACTAAGTATCAGGGATTATCTCAATATGAATGGGATCCGGCCTAAGAAAAATTTTAATAGCTACGGTATGTATTTATGTCCATTTCGTGAAGATCAAAATGCAAGTTTAAAAGTGGATTACCAGAAAAATATCTGGTATGATTTTGGAATCAACGAAGGTGGTTCAATTATAGACCTCGTAATGAAAATGGATCGCTGTTCTTTTTCTGAAGCTGTCACCCACTTGGAAAAACTTACTACCGTGCCCAAACGGAATTATTTTTCTTTTCACCGGGAAAATGAATTGAATAATACGAAAGGCAATGAATTGTCAATTACCGTTCGTGATGTCCGGAGCATCTCTCATCCAAAACTGGTTGACTGGGTAAATACCAGAAAGATTGATTTGTCGTTGGCAAATCTGTATTGCCGCGAAGTCCACTACCAGAACCGTGATCGGATGTACTACTCAATTGGATTTGGTAATGATAGTGGAGGTTATGAACTGAGTAGCCCTTCGAGGTTTAAAGGTTGTGTTCCTCCCAAAGAAATTTCAACTGTAAAGAATGCCAGTTATGTCTGTCTGGCTTTTGAAGGATTTTGGGATTTTCTTGCCTACTTGACTTTACAAAAAACCGAAAAGACACCATACGATGTGGTTGTTCTAAATTCGGTGGCCAACGTCCAAAAGGCACTTCCTTTTATAAAAATGCACACCAATATCTTTGCTTATTTTGATAATGATGTAAGTGGACGAAATGCCTTTCAGAAAATTAAATCATCCTGTCCGCAAGCTCGCGATATGTCCAAACGATATTCCATTTACAAGGACCTGAATGACTATCTATGCTCCCGGATGCGGATAATAAAAGACCGGCGGCTGGGACTTTAATGAAGTGATTTATGAGTTCGGAGAAATTGATTCACCGACCTGAGAAGACCTCGAAAAGTCACTAAGAAATAACTACGGGGGGAGGGGACTGCAAGATGTGTTTTTATTACCATAAAAACCTTCGGTATCTTGTCTGGCAGGAGCCCCTGGTTTTGACCAGACCAACATGCAGTCCCCTCCCCAAAAACAAAACGAGAGTAAACTATGCGACCAAAATTACCGGAGCACGAAAAACGAACCGAGATCATCCGGCTGCTTCTCACCAAAGAGGAAAAGCAGCGACTGGATAGTTTGGTGCGTGCCGGGAAGTTTGGCTGTCGGAGTGATTATATACGCTATGCCATATTTCGGAGATCAGTTAAGAAAGAAGTTCACTTGGATCCGGAGACAAAAGAGCAGCTGAATAATCTGGACTATGAATTGAATAGGATTGGTGTAAACCTGAACCAGCTCTCTAAAAAAATGAATTCATTTTCTACTTACAATGTTGGAGATAATGACCGACACTTACTAAAACAGGCTTTTCAGATGATGATGCAATGCCTGGCTTTTTTACAAAAACACCTGCACTAAGTTTTTACCATGGTCATCGTAATCCATCAATCTGGCAATACTCAAAATGCTTTGTTTTACAACGAAAAGAAAGTAAAGCAGAAAAAGGCACACTTCTATAAGAGCGGCAATACGCCAACCATAAATCCTTTTGCCGGAACAAAACAAGATCGGCTGAATATTCTGAAAGAGATTGAAAATAGAAACACTCGGGTGAAAAAGAAGGGTTTGCATATTTCGGTGAATCCAACGGTAACAGACCTGGTTAAACTGGGAGACAAGGGAATTCGTACCGAAATCGGAAACCTGATGGAGCATTTGGGCTATGGAAACCAACCATACTTTGTTTATAAGCATTCAGACATTGACCGCACACACTTTCATATTGTTTCGACACGTATCGATTGCCAGACCGGGAAGAAAATCAAAGACAATTATGAGAAAGAGAAAACGCAACGTTTCATTAAATCCCTGGAGCAAAAGTATGATCTTACCAAAGAACAAAACCATGTACAATCCAATTTGAAATTTTCTGCAGGTAGCAGAAACCTCAAACAGAACCTAGAGAGTTTATTTTATCAGCTGAATCAAATCGAATCAATAACTACAAAACAGTTTTACGACAAATCGCTGGAGCTTTTTAATGTTGAGATCAGGAGATCGGGAAGGGGGCATGTTGCTTTTATCACAGATGAATTCGGGAATCCGATTCGTTACCCGATCCGGCTTTCCGAGTTTCAGGAAAGGCCAAGGTTTTATTTTACAGCAAAAGCTGAACAGGAAATCCAAATTCCGACACAGGTAATTGATCAATTTCAGTTGGCACAATGGGCGAGAGATCTGAATCGGTTGGTGGAGAAAAGTAAAGGACGTAAAAAGGAGCTAAATATGAAATATAAGGTGAAGAATAGAGATCGGGGAATGAGTCTTTGAAGCTAATTGTCTTGGGATTTAAGGAACCTTTCAAAATAAAGATTTATTTTATCTGATTCCCATTTTATCAACGAAAGGTTTAGTAAGGTGGAAATCAGTGGTGAGAAAATGATGGCGATTTTTATGAGCTAATTAATTGAAAATACTATAACTACCCTTAATCATAAATAATTAATCTAAAACTTTTAAAGTAGCCATAATCCTCTTCATCGACCTCCTGATTACATGCCATAATACAATGAAGTGATGCAAACTTGTATTTATATATTCTGATAATTTTGATTATTGAGTTAATGTGTAATTTATGGATTCTCAGGAAACTGGGGATCTTTTTTGGACAAATGAAAAAATGGCGAAAATAAGAATAACTGGCTCAAGTGTTTTAGTTAGTGAATATTAGGTGGGAGTGATGGTGAAGAAATTTTTGAATTTGAAAAAATGTAATTTGATTAAAAGTTATAGAGATCGCAAAAAAAAGGGCATTTAAATTCAGTCGTCCAACAATTATGAACAATGTAGGTTTCTCAAAAAGGAGCAATCTTTTCAATGAAACATTTCTTACAATTTGTTACATAAACTAAAATGCCCATAAAATCGACTTAAAATGTAACATTTAAAGGAGCTTTTGTATCGTTGATGGAAGCGAAACCAATAGGCGCAAAATATCTTTGATTCATGATAAACCAATAATTCTGAATCGAGATGAAACAACAAAATGTTTTTACAGTTGCAATTATAATCGCCTTGGGTGGTTTCCTATTTGGTTATGATATTGCTATGATGTCAGGAACCACCACTCAATTAGAAACTTTATACAATTTAAATAGCTTTTGGCTGGGTTTTACTGTGGCTGTTGCTATTATTGGGACCATCATTGGTACATTAATAATAGGTAGGCCTGCAGAAAAATATGGTCGCCGCAAATCATTAATTGTATTATCTGGTCTTTTTGCCTTATCAACTTTAGGTAGCGCTTTTGCAATAAACTGGACAATGCTTCTGGTGTGTCGTTTGATAACAGGTGTGTTACTGGGGTGTATAACAGTAGTAACTCCAATGTTTATCGCAGAGATTTCACCGGCAAAGAAACGCGGACAGCTGGTACTAATGAACCAATTTTTTGTTGTAGCTGCCATATTCTTGGCATTTGCAATTAATTATCTTCTGGCAAATATAATTGAAAGCAACTCTTGGCGTTGGATGATTGGAATCGAAGTCCTGCCTGCTACACTTTTCTTTTTATTACTGAATTTAGTTCCTGAAAGCCCACGTTGGCTAATCAATAAAGGAAGAAGCAAAGAAGCTTTAGGTGTTTTTCTACGTATAGGAGCAGAAAGACCTGAAGAGGAAGTTCGAAATGTAAAAGAATCAGTAGAACAGGGAGAGGCAATGGGACATGGCAAATTATTCGTTAAGGAAAACCGTTTCCCAATACTAATTGCGATTCTAATTGCGGCCTTCAATCAGCTGGCAGGTATCAATGCCATAATGATTTATGCTCCGCGTGTTTTCGAGATGGCTGGCTTTGGGACCAATGCATCGCTCTTACAGTCGATTTCTGTTGGTGCAACCAACTTACTTTTCACGTTCGTAGCATTATTTTTAATTGACAAATATGGCCGTCGCACATTGCTAATGGCAGGTTCGATTGGTATGGTATTTTTCCTCGGAATGTTATCAAAAGCATTCTTTACCGAAAACTACTCGGAACTGGGTGGCTATGGTGTCATGATTTATCTAATGGGATTTATCGCCTTCTTCGCATTTTCGCAAGGTGCTGTACTTTGGGTCGTTATCTCAGAAATCTTCCCAAACAAAGTTCGCTCTCAAGGACAAGCGCTTGGAAGCTTTACCCATTGGATTTTTGCAGCTGCCTTAATTTGGGGCTTTCCAGTACTGAACAATACTGTTGGTGGAGGTATTTCATTCGGTTTTTTCACAATAATGATGGTTTTACATTTCGTCTTTGCATGGAAAATACTTCCTGAAACTAAAGGAAAATCATTGGAAGACATTCAAAAAGAGCTAATACGATAATAATCACTTTAAAATGGATATAAAAAATAACGAAATTTTGTGTATTGGAGAGGTGCTGTGGGATTGTCTACCATCGGGAGCAAAGCCTGGAGGAGCGCCAATGAATGTAGCACTTCATTTAAATGCAATTGGGTTAGATGTGGCTATTGCGAGCAGAATTGGGAACGACGAGTCAGGTAAAAAACTGAAAGATTTTCTAAAAAGGTCTGGTGTTACTACGAAATACATCCAAACCGATGAATTTCTTTCAACCAGTGAGGTTTTGGTCCATCTGGATGATAATAATAACGCTACCTATGAGATTTGTGAACCGGTTGCCTGGGACAGTATTCTTTTAACTGACGAATTAGTCAAAAAAGCAAAAAGTTCAGGCTTGGTTATATACGGTTCCTTGGCTTCACGTAATCCACTAACGCGAAAGACCATTCTGAAAATGTTGGATAATGAAGGTATTAACCTTATTGATGTAAACTTCCGTGAACCTTATGATTCTCAAGAAGTCGTTGAACAGCTACTGGAAAAAACCGATATAGTAAAATTAAACGATGATGAACTAGTGGTTTTTGCGCAGTGGTACAACAAACATAAAGACGATGAAAAAAGTCTGATAAGGTGGTTTGTAGCACATTACAATATAAAAATGGTTTGCTTAACGAAGGGCGAAAATGGTGCTTTGTTGTATTGCAATGGCGAATTTTATGAACACCCTGGTTTTAAAGTAAATGCGGTTGATACCGTTGGTGCAGGAGACGCATTTCTTGCCGGATTAATTGCATCTCTTCTAAATAAAAAAGAACCTGCCGATGCATTGGCTTTTGCTTGTGCAACAGGAGCATTTGTTGCATCAAAAGAAGGAGCGACTCCAAGGTACGACATGGCTGAAATTAATGAAATTTTATCAGGAAACTAAATAGGGAACAAAATGAAACTAATCATTCTAATTATTTCATCTTTATTCATTGCTGCTTTTTCTTTATCGTGTAGCGATGATGATGGACCACTTCCTCCGGTAGTCACTCCTGAAGAAACGATTGAGGAAGTAGTTGCGTTTAAGTTTAATGAAACCTCCGGGAATAGCACCGTCGAATCGAATACCAACAATAACTACGAAATATTGGGTAACGGTATTAACCGAATGCCTGGCGTATTGGGTAATGGATTGTTTTTCGATGGCTTGTCAAGCCAGATAACTGGGACATTGTCTAGCAGTATTCTTCCTAAAAGTCAGTTTAGTTTGTCTTTATGGGTTTCACCCAAATCGTATCCTATAAGCACATCTGCTATGTTGGCACTGACTTCTGAGGGCTCGAATACTGGAGTGATGGTAGGTATAAATAAGTTTGGTCAGATAGTAGTGAACTACTTTATAAATGGAGTCTCGTATGAACATGTAACTGCCGAAAGTCTGCCAAAAAATGCATGGAGCTCTGTGATGGTAAGCATTAGTCCCAAAAACGGTTTATTGAAGATCTTTCTTGATAAAACGATTATTAAAAATACTACTATCCCGAACGGAAACATCTCATGGCCAGCAGGCAACACTTCGTTCATTATTGGGAAAAATACAAAAGGTGAGCAGATTGGCATTTATGATATTGACTATTTCTCAGGAGCCATAGATGAGTTAATGATATTTTCTGGTCAATTAACTCAAGAAATTGTAAATTCTGAATATAGTAAGTATAGCCCACCATCGCCTCCGGTATCCTATCAATTGGATATTAATTATTCTGATAACTTTTATCGGCCGATATATCACGCTCTTCCCGATTATGGATGGGCAAATGAATCTTACGGACTAATATACCATCAGAATAAATACCACATGTTCTTTCAGAAAAATGAAGTTTTTCTGGGAATCGCTCAACAAAATTGGGGGCACTTCACAAGTTCTAACCTTGTAGATTGGGATGAACAGAATGCCGTTTTATGGCCTGATGAAGGATGGGATAATTTTGGCATATGGTCAGGCTGTGCAATTATACTTAACGATGGTACTCCCGCAGTTGCATATACAGGTGTTGATGGGGTTAAGGCAGGTATCGGTACTGCAACATCCTCCGATAATTATCAGACACTTGTTAAAGATTCGTATAATCCAGTAATTCCTTTCGCACCATATCAGGTAGATATGGATTTTAGAGATCCGTATATCTGGAAAAAAGATGGTACCTACCACATGGTAGTTGGTAGTGGAATATCATCAATAGGTGGTAATCTTGTTTATTATAAAAGTGAAGATTTTAAGAATTGGAATTATGAAAGAATAGCCTTTCAGGGGCGGAAGAGTGAAGGAGAAGGAGCTTTTTGGGAAATGCCTGTTGTTTATGAATTCCCTAATGGAAAAGAAATGCTTTTAGTTCAAAAAACTCCCGATGCGACTCCGGCCATTACAACATATTGGATCGGACAATTCGAAAACGGTGTATTCACTCCTGATTTCGAAAAGGCTAAAAAATTAGAGGTTGTCAATGGATTTTTGTCACCGACGGTAACAGAGGATAAAGAAGGGTTAATAACAGCCATCGGAATTATCCCAGACGAGGTGGATGCACAATTCCAAATGGAGCAAGGATGGGCTCATTTATTCAGCGTACCTCAGGTTTGGGAATTAGATGAATCGAATACAATTGTAATTAAACCTCACCCTAATCTGGAGACCTTAAGGGGAGACCAAAAAACATTCACTGGTCTTACATTAGAAGCCACTGGAAGCAACTATCTAAATAATTATAATGAACGTCATTTTGAACTGAACGCAACTATTAATACTGGCGATGCTAATCAGGTAGGATTTATTTTCGGAAAATCTCCTGATGGTAAGGAAGAATATAAAGTATACTACGATTTTACAACACAACAGTGGGTGGTTGACGCTTCAAAATCATCACTTAGTTCATTGGTTCGAAAAGACATTAGGACTGGTTACTATCCTGTTAAACAAGGAGATGTAGTTGATGTGCGTGTTTTTATTGATGGATCGGTTTTGGAAGTATTTGTAGATAATCAATCACATTTTACAGGACGTTTTTTCCCAACACTTGCTAATGCAACCGGGGTCGACATGTTTGCCAACGGAGGAACTGCAACGGCCGATGTAACAGTTTTTAAAATTACTAACTAAAGATAATTAAAATGAAGAATGCAATGAAAAGCTTATGTTTTACATTAATGTTTTTTACTTCGCTGTTATCTTTTGCGCAACAACGCACCATTTCCGGAACAATAAAATCCGGTGATGGTGAGCCATTGCCTGGCGCTACTGTTGTCGTAAAAGGTACAACGAATGGGACAATTTCGAATTTTGATGGTAACTATCAAATTCAGGTTGGTCAAGGTGATACTTTACTAGTTACCTTTATTGGTTTCAAAGAAGTATCCGCCGTTGTAGGCTCTGAGAGTATCTATGATTTTATTTTAATAGAAGACACCGAGCAATTGGAAGAAGTGGTTGTTACGGGGTATGCAGTTGAAAAGAAATCAGACATAACGGGAGCAATTTCGATCGTGAAAACCGAAGAATTGGACATGGTTTCTACTCCTAATGTGATCTCGAAACTACAGGGTAGAGTACCGGGCTTAACCCTCACTTCTTCTGGAGTTCCCGGAGGTAACGACACCCAAATTTCTATACGTGGTTTAACTTCAGTATTTGGAGGAACTGGCCCGCTTTGGGTAATTGATGGTGTACAAACAACATCTCCGGCAGGTTTAAATCCTAATGATATTGGCAGTATTCAGGTACTTAAAGATGCGGCTTCAGCAGGTATTTACGGTACAGAAGCAGCTAGAGGTGTAATTATTGTGACAACCAAACAAGCCGAAAGCGGAAAAGCCAAAATAACATTAGACAGTAGGGTGACTCTGAATACCGTCCGTGACAATTTTAGTGTGTTAGGCTCGCAGGAATGGTTAGATGTAAGATATATTGCCCAAGGAAATGTTCCTGTTACCGCAGGTAATATAACTTATACTCCAGGTACGCCTTTACCTGAGTTTTTAGATTCAGATAATAACCTAAGGGTGTCAAATACTGACTGGATAAATGTTATTCTGAAAAATTCCATTTCCACCACTACTGACTTTGGTTATTCAAATGGTAGTGAGAGGTATAAAGTTTTTATGGGACTGGGGTATAGTAAAGACGATGGGGTGATAGAGCATACTTACTACGAACGTACAAACTTCAGGTTAAATTCCAGCGTTAATTTCTTCAATAATAGACTTACAATCGGTGAAAACCTTACAGTATCAAATTTTCAGGAAGTTAAAGGCAACTCGATGGAAGATGCCTTGTTACAAAATCCATTGATTCCAGTATATGGCGAAGATGGAACTTGGGGAGGCCCTGTTGGAGCTGGTCTTCAGGACAAATGGAATCCATTGGCAATTTTATACATTAACAGGAATAATGTACAGAAAACCTGGAGAACCTTTGGTAATATTTATGCCGACCTAACTATTGTTGAGGGATTAAAATTCAGTACGAAACTTAACTTCGATAATAATCGCTTTAAGTTTAACGAGCAGACAGAAGCCTTTAATCAGAATGGAAGTATCTTAGGAAACTTGGTGTATTTGTCTGGTGGAGAAGAGGTTGCTCGTTATTCCCGAAATAGAAATAACATGGACACCTATATCTTTACGAATCTGTTAACCTATGGTCGCGAGTTAGGTGTACATTCATTAAACGCATTTGTAGGTCACGAGGTATATCGAAAAGACCAGGATAACAGTTATTATCGTGTTCAGGTTCCTTATGGTACGGAGGTTGATTTTGAAAATATTGAAGCCTACGATATTCTTGCAGATAATAGTAATCTTGATGCTTATGGAATAGGTGCAGATAGCAGAAGAGAGTCTGTGTTTGCAAAAGCATCATACGACTTTAAAGACAAATATTACCTTTCTGCCAGTATTAGACGAGATGGCTCTTCTCGCTTTGGTCGCAATAATAGGTATGCCATTTTCCCAACAGCTTCGATTGGATGGACTATAAGTAACGAAAATTTTCTATTAAACAGTGAAATCGTAAATAACTTAAAACTCAGAGCTTCTTGGGGAGCTAATGGTAATGCCGACATTCTTGAATATGCACAATATTCTATTTACCAGCAAGCCATAGAGAATAGTAATTATGATTTAAACGGTGGTGGTAGTGGTGAAATTGATTTAGGTGTATCTCCCAATCAAGTCGGTAACCCGGATTTAAAATGGGAACAATCCTATCAAACCAATGTGGGAGTAGATGCAAGTTTATTCAACAATAGAATAAGCTTAGTATTAGATTTATACGAAAAGAAAACCTCTGATTTATTATTACAGGTCATTCAGCCTTCTGTATTGGGAGAGGCCGGCAAAACTTTATTTTTTAATGCAGGTGATATGACCAATAAGGGGATCGATGTGGTACTAGGCTATAGGTCCTCTCCACAAAAAGCATTTACTTTTGGAGCCGATCTCACATTCTCTGCTTATGAAAATGAAGTAACAGATCTAAGCAGCTCAGATAATTTCATTTTAGAAGGGGTGTCTTATACAGGAGTTGGACATCCAATTGGTTCCTATTTTGGGTATATCGCCGATGGTTTATTCAGGACTCCGGAAGAAGTGGCTGTACATGCAGTACAACCTGGAAAAGCTTTAGGAAACATCAGGTACCGAGACCTTAATGGAGATGGAGTGATTAACCAGGATGATAGAACAATTATAGGAAATCCACATCCCGATTTTATTTACGGAATAAATCTATATGCAGGTTATAGGAGCTGGGAATTTAATGTGTTTTTTGATGGAAGACAGGGTAATGACATGTATAATGCTCAACGCGAAATGCTTGACTTTACATACTTTGGTTTTAATCATGGAAGAAACACTTTAGATGCCTGGGCTGTCGATAATGCTAATTCTCTTATTCCTGGATTAAGTACCTCAGATGTAAACGATCAAAAAAGAGCTTCTACATATTTTGTTGAAGATGGTTCTTATTTTAGGCTAAAGAGTGTCAATATTGGGTATAACTTTTCAACTAAAACAGACAGCTTTTTTAAGAAATTGGGACTTGATGCTGGTAAATTCTATGTACAGGCAGAAAACCTGATGACCATAACTTCTTTTACAGGGTTTGACTACGAAGTGCCTGGGCTTAGCAGGACAGGCATTGGTATTGCAGGAATGGGTGTGTACCCACACACTAAAACGTATAGTTTCGGACTTAACCTACAATTTTAAAAAGATGAAAAAATTACTATTAATAATATTTGTAGCATTATTGCTTGTTTCATGTCAGGAAGACTTTCTGGATGTTGCGCCGGAAAATGTAGTTTCTGAGGAAAATTTGGATCCTGAACAACTTGTTGTAAGTGCCTATAGTGGATTAGACTATAGATTTAACACCGGTGAATTTAGAGATAATTGGCCCTTTGACCATGCTCCATCTAATTGGTGTTTCTCCGATATTAGAAGTGGAGATGCTTATAAAGGAGGAGGCGGTGTTGGTGATAATCCTGGAGGCGGAATGCATGCTCTGGAAATTCATCAAGTATTTCCCTCTTCAGAAAATGTTTACAATTTATGGCGAGCCTTGTATTTTGCAATATTCAGGGTGAATAGCGCAATAGTAGTACTCAATAACACATCTGATTTTTCCCAAAAAGAATTAAGGATTGCGGAATTGAAAGTTCTGAGAGCCCATTTCTATTTCGAACTAATGAAAAATTTTGGCTCTTTTGCTTACATAGATGAAAACACACCAGTTGAAGATGTTACCAGTATTGAAAACTCTTTTGATTCATCATTTTTATGGGGTAAAATTGAAGAGGACTTAAATACTGCTATTTCAGTATTACCAGAGACTCAAGAAGACTTAGGTAGAGTAAACAAACTGGTTGCCTATGCATATTTGGCAAAGGCTAAATTATTTCAAGGACAATGGAGTGAGGTAATAACCTATGCGGATAAAGTTATAGCCGGACCATACAGGTTGGTTAATGACCTTGAAAAACTTTACTCAACGCCTGGTTATGGCAATGATGAAAATGTATTCGCTATTCAGTACTCTGTAAACGATGGATCGGAATTCGGGAACTTAAATTTTGGAGATTTAATAAATTCTCCTGATTCTCCGGCTGATGATCCCAATCACCCATATTTAAATGGAGACGATTTTCATAAACCTTCACAAAACATAGTGAACGCATTTAAGGTAAATTCGAGTGGGCTACCGTTATTAGATTCGTATAATAACTCTGATTTGGAGTACGACGATACTTCAACTCCAGTAGATCCAAGACTGGACCACTCAATAGGTAGACCAGGAATAACATGGAAGCATTGGGAAAACATGCCCATGCGAGTTAACTGGAACAGGGATGTGCCAACTTACGGCTATTATGTAGTAAAAAAATATCAAATAGATCCTTACTCTGATTTAAGGGCATCAGGAGGTTTCCCTTGGGCAAAAGGAGCTTTGGATTTTCCAATAATTAAATTTAGCGATGTACTATTGTGGAAAGCCGAAGCAGCAATAGAATTAAGTGACGTGGCTACAGGAATGAGTATTATTAATCAAATTCGTACCAGGGCAAAAAATACACCCCGTGTGTATGACTTTAACAGTCCCTCGCAAGATGCAGCCACTTATTCTATAGAACTGTATCCTACAGAAGTAACACAAGATTATGCAAGAAAAGCTTTACGATTAGAAAGACGTTTAGAGTTGCATAATGAAGGCCATCATTTTTATGATTTGGTTAGGTGGGGTATTGCCGAGAGTTGGATCAATAACTACATGTTTAAAGAGAGTACTAAAAGAAGTTATTATGCAGGAGCATCATTTACTTCGGGAAGAGATGAATACCTTCCAATTCCACAAATTGAAATTGATGCATCAGGTGGTGTTTACCAACAACGTTCAGGATATTAATCCATGAATTAGACAAAATAATTAACCTATTTATGAATATTAAAAAGAAACGATAAAATGAAAAATTCAATTAAAAATATATACAGATGGATTCCTGTTCTTTTTTTCGGAATCACTTTAGCCATATTCACAAACTGTGAAGATGACATTAAATTTGAAGATATGGTGCCTGACTATACTCATTCGATAATGAGGTCTTTCTCGGCTAATGGACAAAAGGCAACTATTGATCATACTAATGGTGTGGTAAATCTAATTTTACCTGCTGGAGCAGATGTCAGTTCTGTTTCCGTTGATATGACACTTCCAGAAGGAGCAACAATAGAACCTGAATCAGGAAGTACACTTGATTTTTCTTCCGGCCCGGTAATTTTCACAGTTACCAATAACGAGGTGAGCAGAGAATATACAGTTACCATCGCTGCCTATGGAGATCCGATGATTATGACTTTTGCCATTGGTGAAAATGTAGGTGTAATTGACCAGGTAAATGGGACAATTAACGTTACGATTGGAAGTGAGGAAGATATTAAAGCATTAACACCTCAGTATACTATACCTGGAGGGACTACTGCGTCTCCACAATCTGGAGTAATAAATGATTTTACAGCCCCTGTTAAATATACCGTTTTATCTGACGACGGATTTACCGGGAAATCATATATTGTTACTGTAACACAACTGGCAGCTCCTGTAATTGATGTTTTTGCTACATCTGAAGATGTTTGTGCAGTAACAGGAGTTATTGATAATGATGCATCGACAATTAACATTATTCTACCTGCCGGATCAGATTTGTCTTCTGTTTCGCCTGTAATTACATTAAACGATGAATTAACAGTATCTCCAACTTCAGGTGAGGCTCAGGATTTTAGTCAGGGGCCGGTAACTTATATTGTTACAAATTTAGAAGGTTTAACCGCAGAATACCAAGTTACAATATCATCGCAGGAATCTACCAACAAAGTGGTCTTTTTAGGAGAAGCTGATTGTATAAATACCCTTGAAGATGACGATGCAAAAGCAGCAGCAGAATATTTGAAAGCTCAATATCCGGATGACTTTGCATACATTAAAATTGCCAACATAACAGAAGAGGCCTTGGCGAATACGAATGTTGCCATGTTATATTACCTGACTCCGCTTACAAATGGGACACAGTATTTTGCTACTTCAGATAATGTGATGACATTATTGCCAGCTGAATTGCAGCCAGGAGCGGCTCAGGCAGGTGCTTTAACAAGTTGGGTAAAAGGTGGTGGAAACTTATTCCTTGCTGGTGACCCAACATCATTTATTCATGTTTTAGGTCGTATGCCGGCAGATTATAATGCCGATAGAGGTTTAGGAAATTACAGATATACCGAGTTTGGCTGTGCCGATGCTGGTGGTTGCGTAGATTACGACAAACCGGTAGATGATATTTGGGGATTAGGTGTAAGAGATGCTAACAATTCAGGCGATAGAAGGGGACATCCGATATTTAATGGATTGACATTTGAAGGGGATGGAGAACTTTATCTAAACAATGCCGGTACCCGGGAAGCAAGATTAATTTGGTGGCAGCACATGGATGGTATTTTAACTCCCGGATGTTGTGGACAAGATGCGGCTTTAGTGTTTGAACAATCTGTTAATGCCGTTAAATTGGGAACACTACGTTGGATTGGAGATGGTTTTGGCTACGGTGCAGTAGAGTTTCTACCCACAAACGGAGCAGTTGAACCAAACTTCGACTCGAACATCTCAACAGATTTCGCGGGCAAGGTAATTACACTTGAAAATACAATTATTGGTTACGAGTTTGGCTCAAATGACGGAAGACCTAATGATTATCAAGGCAATATTGAGATGCTTACTTCGAACATTATTGATTATTTAAATAATTAAAGTTCAATAAAATGAAGAGAATAGTCTATATAAATATAGTAGCGATTGTAACCCTGTTACTAGGGTTGCAATCCTGCAACGAGAGGGAAAACTATATGGATGGCCCATCGGTTCTCGATATAGTTGAAGATGTTACAATCAATAGTAAAAGTGCTGAAATTGACCATTTGTCCGGCACCATAAATATCAGTTTGGCAGGTGGTACCGATTTAAGTTCTGTGGTTTTTGAGGCAACTGTGCCCGATGGAGTCACTGTAACACCCGCAAGCGGCTCAAGTCTTGATTTAAATAGTCCTACTCAGGTTGTTGTAAGTAACGGGTTTTCAGAAAGAACCTATATGGTTCATGCAACGTTGCTGCCCTCGAAAGTAGCTTTTTTGGGTGACGGTACAACTATTGTAGAAATAGCCGATGATGATGTGAAAGCTGCAGCCCAGTGGACAGAAGCAACTTATGGAACTGACTTTATTTACATTTCTTTCGATGAATTATCGGATGAAGCACTGAATGGAGTTAATGTTATAGTATATGTTTACGACAATGTAGGAACTTCAGACCAACCGGCAGCCTTATTAGAAAAACTGAATGTGCTTTCTAAGTTTTATGTACAAGGTGGTAAAATTGTAGCCGGATTGTTGGGGACAGGCCTTGTTGAAGAGTTAGGACGTGACAATTCCGGTTTAAGAAATATAATTGGAACAGGAGAAGGAGGCAATAATCCGGATACTTGGGGAGTTGGTTTTACCGGTTCTGAGGTCGCTAATATTATTTCTGCTGGTTTAGACTTCTATGCGCCAAATATGGCTTACGTAATCGACGCCGGATATAAAGAAGACCATAATGCTTTGTGGAATTTAGGCTCTATTACCAACGCGCCATATACCACCTTTAATTCGCTTTATGGCGCCGAACCGATTGCTGCATGGGATTGGGCTGTTGGCGGACAGGGTTTTGCAGGTATTATTGTCTGGAACCCATTTGATAGGTTCGAAGGTTATATTATTACAATTGGAATTGGTGGTATGGAATGGAATATGAACGATGGTCGCGACAATCCGTATTTAAGCAATGTGCATAAGATATATAAGAATAGTATTGATTATTTATTGAACAAATAAAATTCATTTTATCTGAATTGAAACATAAAGAGGCTGTTTAAGCAGTTTATTTAGGCAGCCTCTTTTTATGCCTACAATTTTTAACAACATTTCCAACTCAAATCTGGTAAAATGAAACTGAAATACATACCAATATTAATTGTATTTACTTTCTCCTTTTTAATTGCTTGCACCAAACGGCAAAAGTACAACGTCAATTGGTCATTTGAAGAGGATACGAAGAACGAAACTTTAAAGGCGGTTCAATCTTTGAAAGAAAACCTTGAATTAGTGCCTGGAATTTTGGGAAATGGTTTGCGAACGGATGGATATTCCACGTTTTTACAAACAAAACTTCCTGAGAACGTATCAAATATCTCAGTAGAAGCCTGGTTTGCGCTGGAAACTTACCCGACGGATACCGCTGGATTTTTCTCATTTCAACAAGATGCCAACAATTGGATAGCTGCTAATATCAATCAATTTGGAGAATTAATGCTCTCGGTTTGTGTTGCTGGAAAAACAGAATGGTATCCGACAAGTGTGCAACTTCAGAAATTTGAATGGTTCAACCTGGCACTTGGTATTTCCGAAAGCAAAGCTGCTCTATTTGTAAATGGTGAAACTATTCTTAGCACCCCGGTTACCGCTTCTCAAATGGTATATTCGTCCTTATTTATTGGACGTGATTCACGTGAAAGCAAAATTCATATTTTCCCGATTAACTATATTAACGGGATAATTGATGAAGTAAAAGTTTGGTTCAAGCCATTAACAGAAAACGATTTTGATAGACAAGAAATTAAGGAATTCGCTCAACATAAACCAGATTTATCTATACCCTCAATTCGTTTTGAAAGTGATTTTAATCGTCCGAAATACCATGTTTTGCCGGCAGCGAACTGGACAAACGAAACACACGGGTTAATTTATTACAACGGAAAATATCACATTTTCAATCAAAAGAACGGTACGAATGTCTATTTGGGAAGAATAAACTGGGGACATTATAGTAGTTCGGATTTGGTTCAGTGGACCGAACACCGTCCGGTATTAACTCCCGAAAAAGGTTATGACCAATACGGAATCTGGTCGGGGCATGTAGTTATAGATGATAATGGCAAGCCAGCAATAATGTATACCGGAGGTGATGGTAAAGAATTCGGAATGTGCTTGGCAACTCCTAAAGATGAAAGTTTAATTGTCTGGGAGAAATATAAGAATAATCCTCTTGTTCAGGGACCTCCCGAAAACTTTTCACGAATCGACTTTCGCGATCCCTATTTATGGAAAGAGGGGGGCAACTGGTACATGATAATTGGTTTTGGGTTGGTTGAAGGTGAGGAAGAGAAAGGTACCGTGTTGCTCTACAAATCATCTGATATGAAGACCTGGGAATATTTGCACCCGTTATTTAAAGGAAATCGCTCCGTTGATGATACCGGTATATTTTGGGAAATGCCTGTGTTTTGGAAAATAAATGGAAAATACATCCTTTTGGTGAATCCAACTCCTCATGACGGAAAACCTGCAGTTGCTGTTTATTGGACTGGTGATTTTGTCGATGAAAAATTTATTCCCGACCATAAAATACCGAAGCGCCTGGAAGTAATCAATCGAATGTTATCCCCATCCGTAACTTTTGACGAAAATGGACAAACAACAGCTATTGCAATTATACCTGATTTGATTCCGGCAGAAATGCAGATGCAGCAAGGCTGGACCCACCTTTACAGCATGCCACGCACGTGGGACTTGGTTGATGGGTACATCTATCAGCAGCCACATCCGGCACTGAAATCTCTTCGTACTAATGAAGAAAGCATTGCTGAAAAGGAAATCAAAGCGGGTGAAAAGCTGCTTCTTTCTGACGGTAAACAGCAATTGGAAATTATGGCCAAAGTGATTTCGAAAGACTGTGAAAAGTTCGGATTCAACATTGGTAAAAACAAAGAAAACGGGGAAGAAACCCGAATATACTTCGACCTTAAAACCGACGAAATGGTTGTTGATCTAACGAGATCAAGCCAAAACGAGTTGGTTGAAAAGAAAATTGAAAAAGGGCAATATGAAATTAACTCAGATGAAGAGATAGAGATTCAACTTTTTATTGATGGCTCAGTAGTAGAAGGATTCATTAATGGAAAAGATGGTTTTACAACCCGTATTTTTCCAAAATATGAGAATAGCAATCAAGTTGAGTTTTTTGCAGAGGGTGGAACTGTTCTAATTGAAGAACTAAAAGTCTGGGAACTAAGAAGCAGTAATAATCAAACAGACTTTTTACTGAAATAATTCAATAATTTTTACCGAATTGCCACTTAAATAGATAATTGAACGAGAATAAATATTTCAAGAAATATATAATGAAGACAATACTAATTCTTTTTACAGCAGTGCTAATATTTGGTTGCACTACCAAAACAAATAATCCAGAGGTAATCATTGAAGCTAACAATTATTATTCTGAAAACTATCGTCCACAATTTCATTTCACACCAGAAGAAAAATGGATGAACGATCCCAATGGGATGTTTTATTATGAGGGCGAATATCATTTGTTTTATCAGTATTATCCGGATTCAACGGTTTGGGGACCGATGCATTGGGGACACGCAGTAAGTACTGATCTTATTCACTGGAAACATTTACCGGTTGCATTGGCACCTGATGAGAATGGATACATATTTTCAGGAAGTGCCGTAGTTGATTGGGAAAACACTTCAGGTTTGGGAGAAGATGGACTACCTCCATTGATTGCAATTTTCACTTATCACAACCCTGTTTTAGAGAAAGAGGGAAAAATAGATTTTCAAACACAAGGAATTGCATATAGTAACGACAAAGGCCGTACCTGGACAAAATACGGTGAGCCTGTTTTAAAAAATCCTGGCATCCGCGATTTTCGTGACCCAAAGGTGATGTGGTACGAAGAATCCAAAGAATGGATTATGACACTGGCCGTAAAAGACCATATTGAATTTTATTCGTCACCTAACTTAATCGATTGGCAAAAGGAAGGTGATTTTGGAATAGATTTAGGTGCACATGGTGGCGTATGGGAGTGTCCTGACTTATTTGAGATGGAACTTGAGGGAAGCGATGAAAAACAATGGGTACTTTTGGTTAGTATTAATCCTGGTGGACCAAATGGTGGTTCTGCAACACAATATTTTGTGGGCGACTTTGATGGCAATACATTTACTACAGAACAGTCTGACACAAAATGGCTGGATTACGGGAGGGACAATTACGCTGGTGTTACCTGGAGCGATATCCCAAAAGAAGATGGACGTCGACTATTTATCGGCTGGATGAGCAACTGGAGTTACGCTACTGTTGTGCCAACAGAAAAATGGCGCAGCGCAAATACAATACCGCGGGAGTTGGTTTTGGAAATTTACAATGACGAATATATTTTGGCTTCAAATCCTGTAGATGAGTTAAAAGAAATTCGCGGTGAGAAAATTGAGCTGTCAGAGCAAGTTGTTTCCAGTTCGGTTGAACTTGAAATGCCAAAAATTGAACTCATGTGCTCCGAAATGAAACTGAATTTTAACTTAAAGCCGGATTCAGGGGATAATGCGCCAGAAGAGTTTGGTATTGTTTTAAAAAATGACAAAGGTGAGTATTTTAAAATTGGATATTACCACACTGAGAATAAATTTTACACTGATCGTTCAGAAGGAGGTATTTGTTCATTCTCCGATAATTTTGCAGGACTTCATACAGCGGATTATAAAGCCGGTGAAACCATGAACATTCATCTATTTGTTGATAAAGCCTCTGTGGAGGTGTTTGTCGATGGAGGAAAGTTAGTTTTTACCGACATTGTTTTCCCAAAAGAATCATACGATAAGATAGAATTGTTCTCAACAAATGGAAGTGTTAAGCTCTTTGAATCAGAAGTTTGGAGTTTAAAATCTGTTTGGTAAGTATAGTTTGAAGTTTGGTAGGCAAAGGCCCGGTGCATGCATCGGGCTATTTTTTTGCATAGTCGGATGGAGAAATCCCAAATTGTTTCTTAAAACACTGTGCGAAGTAGGAAGGAGATGAAAATCCAACTTCATGAGCAATTTCTGCCATACTTTTTCCGCTCGTCTTAATCAGTTCAAGGGATTCTTTCAGCTTCACTAAACGGACATATTCGCTTCCCGACATTCCGGTTAGTTTTTTTACTTTTCTGTACATTTGTACTCTTGATAGACCTGCCAAATCACTCAGCTCTTCTACCGTAAACTCTTCTTTTTGAATATTATCCTTCACTATCTTGGATATTTTATCTAGAAAGTTTTTATCCAATCTTGAAATATTATTTTGTTCATCTTCAATAATATACTGGCTTTTGTAACGTTCGTGAATTTTTTTACGCAGGTCAAGCAATTTTCTAATCCTGATTTGTAGATGCTCTTTGCTAAAAGGTTTGGGAATATAAGAATCCGCTCCTTCTTCAAGGCCCTCCAACCTTTGTTCAAGTGAAGACTTTGCCGTTAACAGGATGATTGGAATATGGCAGGTTTTCAGATCATTTTTAAGTTGATGGGTTAATTCCAAACCGTCCATCTCTGGCATCATTATATCGCTCACAATTAGATCTGGTTCTTCTTCTTCAATCATTTTTAAGGCAATTTTTCCATTTTGGGCTTCAAAAACGTCGTATGTATCCTGTAGACATTCTTTCACATATGACCGTACGTCATTGTCATCTTCAACAAGCAGAACAACTGGTTTTGGTATGGAGTCCGGTGTTTTGATTGTTGCCCCTTTATCATTGTCCACATTCTGCTTGGTATTACTATAACCCAGCAGATCTTGCACCAACGGTTTTTGACCTTCATCCTTTATTTTTTCTTCCTGGGTTAAATGTGCATCTCCCAATGGAAGTTTTACTATAAATGTTGTTTTTTTACTTTCAATGCTCTCAACAGTTATTCTACCGCGGTGCATCTCAACAAATTCCTTTGATAAAGCCAGTCCCAGTCCTGTCCCTTTCAAATTGTCTGTTTTGTCAACCTGATAAAAACGGTCAAAAATATGATTGATATGTTTTTGTGAGATTCCTTTTCCGTTATCCGTGACTTCAATTATCAGTTGTTCTTCCCACAAAGATTTTACAGTGAGTAGTTCTTTTCGAAGTTTAATTCTAATAGTGCCACCCGTTGGTGTAAATTTAAATGCATTGGAAAGAAGATTAAATACAACTTTGTCTAGTTTGTCCCAATCAAACCAGGCTTTGAGTTGCGATAAATTGGTGTCGAAAATCAAATTAATCTGTCTATTCTCGGCAAGCGACAAAAATGATTCATGAATATCGCTAAGAAATTTAACCACATCATAATGACCTGCCTGAAGCTTCATTTTTGAATTTTCTATTTTTCGGAAGTCCATGAGCTGGTTGATCAACTGGAGTAACCTCAGTGAGTTCTTATGCATCAGGCTAACTCGTTTATAAATATTATCCGGTAAATCAGATGTCTTTAAAAGATCCTCAAGAGGGCCGACAATCAGAGTGAGAGGTGTTCTGAATTCGTGAGAAATATTTGTAAAAAACTTCAGTTTTTCTTGCGTAATCTTCTCTACTTTATCTGATAGCTTTTTTAATTCTTTCTTTTGCTTTTTGAGATGAATGTTAGCATCCTTTAATTTATAAAATGATCGAACGAGCAAGAACATTAAAAGGATAACAAGCACGAAAGTGCCTGTAACTAGATATAACATGAACTGTTGAAACTTAAACTTTTCACCCAGATTCAGTAGCATATCCTTAGATTTGGAAATATCGGTTTGAAGTGAGTTGATTTTATCAAATTGTTTCCTGATTATGTCAACATTTGAGCGGTCTACAAGTGTCGTACTTAGTAGATTTTCTTTTTCGAACACCTCATTGTGCAGAATTTTTGACGCAATCTCAATCGCTTCTTTTCCTCCAGTTGGGTAAATTAGAGTGGCAGAGAGAATTCCTTTTTCAACCATTTCTATTCCTCCTCCTGCATTAGGTAATCCGTCGATTCCAATTATTAAAATATGATCTTCGTTTATCGATTGATCAATAACATTCCTGGCCATTACCGCATAATCATCATTGAATGCAAAGATTGCATCAACATCGATGTCTCTTTTGATGATCTCAGATAAACTGTCAGTCACAACTTCAAGTGTCTCAGTTGTATTAATCCTCATAATATTTTGAAGTAGAGGAAAATTCTCCAGAGTTTCATTAAAACCACGGGTTCGCTCAATAGCTGGTGAAGAAGTTAAACCTCCCATAATTTCTACAATATTACCCTTGTTGTTAAGCCTATTGGCGATGTAACTTGCAGCAACTTTCCCAATCATGTAGTTATCACCACCTACGTATGCCGTATAATTATCTGAATTGATTCTTCTATCAACCAATACTACCGGTATACCTTTTTTAAATACCGCATCGATAACCGGTTGTACGGGATCAATTTGATAGGGAGATACAATTAACAAGTCGATACCCATTTCAACCAATTCGTGAATCTGTTGCACCTGTAGGTTGGCATCGTCATAGGACTGTTTTATGATCAAGGATAAATCATCATGAAACATTATTTCACGCTCCATTTCAGCTTCCATATTTAGTCGCCAATCTCCATGTTGGGCACACTGAGAAAAACCTATTAGGTATTTATCTTTGGCGAATCCATATTCTGAAATGAAAAGAAGGAGTAGAATCGTTGATATTTGTTTTAAAAAAAAACTCATTCCTAATATTTGAAAAGCCTGACTAAAATAGAATAAATTTGCTTAACGTTATTACCAAACCAAATAAATCGAATGCTAGTCCCATTCTTATTCTGGGGGACTCGTTAACATTATTATCAATAAATAAATTAACGGTTTGAAAATTTGATTCATATTGATAAGAAAGTGTGAGAAGCTGTGAGTGATTATAAAAATTTCTAAATGAATCTCGTTCATTTTGCATAAATATAATGCTTAAATCTAAATTCGAGGATAATAATTGTTCGCTCTTTATAGTTGGAGCAATGGAATAAGATACCTCTTACACAATTGTTACATTTACTTGTAAAAATGTTTCAGGGTTGTTGCTTGGAGTCGTAGTTACTGAAGTGTTGAAACATCATTGCTTGTATTTGTAACATTCATTAATGCCTTCAAATTGGCGTCCCGCTACTTTTGGTTCAGAGTTTTAAACCAATAATTCTGAATCGAAATGAAACAACAGAACGTTTTAACCGTCGCCTTGATCATTGCTTTAGGCGGATTTCTTTTTGGCTACGATATTGCCATGATGTCGGGGACGACAACACAACTTGAAGAGCTATATAATTTAAATAGTTTTTGGTTAGGTTTTACCATAGCAATAGCTATTGTAGGTACTATAATTGGTACTATAATAATAGGGAAACCAGCTGAAAAGTTTGGCCGACGCAAATCTTTAATCATTTTATCAGGTATCTTTTTTATTTCAGCTTTAGGAAGTGCTTTTTCAATAGGCTGGGGTATGTTGCTATTTTTTAGATTGGTGACAGGCATAATGCTAGGTTGTATTTCAGTGGTTACACCCATGTTTATTGCCGAAATTTCACCGGCAAAAAAACGTGGGCAATTAGTGTTACTCAATCAGTTTTTTGTTGTAACTGCTATTTTCCTGGCATTTGCAGTTAATTATTTTTTGGTCAGCACCATTGATCTCGATTCCTGGCGTTGGATGATTGGAATTGAGGCAATTCCTGCCCTTTCATTCTTTTTATTGTTGAATCTGGTTCCTGAGAGTCCGAGATGGTTAATTAACCATGGACGATATGAAGAGGCTTTGTCCACTTTTGAACGTATCAAAGCTGAGGATCCGGAAGAGGAAGTCAGGATTGTGAAAGAATCAGTTAAGCAGGAAGAAGCTATCGGTCACGCTAAACTGTTTGTAAAAGAAAACCGTTTCCCGGTGATGATTGCAATAATGATTGCTGCTTTCAACCAATTAGCCGGTATTAATGCCATAATGATTTATGCCCCGCGTGTTTTTGAAATGGCAGGGTTCGAAACCGATATCTCTTTACTCCAATCCATCTCGGTAGGTGCAACAAATCTGCTTTTCACCTTTGTAGCTCTTTTTCTTATCGATAAATACGGACGGCGCACATTGTTAATGGTTGGTTCAGTTGGTATGGTATTTTTTCTTGGAATGCTTTCAAAATCTTTCTTTACCGAAAATTACTCCGATCTGGGAGGCTACGGGGTAATGATTTACCTGATGGGCTTTATCGCGTTTTTTGCGTTCTCGCAAGGAGCTGTTCTTTGGGTAGTTATTTCAGAAATATTTCCCAACAAAGTGCGTTCGCAGGGACAGGCACTCGGAAGTTTTACCCATTGGATTTTTGCTGCTGCACTTATATGGGGATTTCCGGTTTTAAACAATGCAGTTGGTGGCGGAGTCTCCTTTGGTTTTTTCGCGATCATGATGGTATTCCATTTCTTTTTTGCATGGAAAGTTCTTCCTGAAACCAAGGGGAAATCGCTGGAGGAAATTCAGCTTGAGATGAAAAGAAAATAACACTCATCATATAACATCAAAAGAAACTAATCATGGAAATTAAAAACAAGGAAATATTGTGCATTGGGGAAGTGCTTTGGGACAGGTTGCCTTCGGGAGCAAAACCGGGAGGAGCGCCAATGAACGTGGCGCTTCACCTGAATGCTATCGGCATGGATGCTACCATTGCCAGTAGCATAGGGAATGACGATGAAGGCAATAAACTAAAAGCCTTTTTGAATAGGTCGGGGCTCGATACCAGTTATATCCAAACGGAAGATTTTTTGCCAACAAGTGAAGTTATTGTTCAACTTGATGAAAACAATAATGCAACCTACGAAATATGTGAACCAGTAGCGTGGGATAACATTCGATTGACAAAAGAATTAATGGATAAAGCAAAAAAGTCCGGTCTGCTGATTTATGGTACGCTTGCTTCTCGAAATCCTATCTCGCGGGAATCTATCATGTTTTTATTAGACTATAGTGGAGTAAAGCTCGTGGACGTCAATTTTCGAAAGCCTTACGACTCGCAAAAGGTAGTTGAAGAGCTTTTGATGAAAGCTGATATTGTGAAGATGAATGAAGACGAACTAGTCGTTTTTGCAAACTGGTACAATAAACATAAATATGACGAGAAAAGCCTGATTAAATGGTTTGCTTCACAATACAACATAAAAATGGTTTGTATTACAAAAGGTGAAGACGGAGTCATTTTGTACTGCGAAGGTGAATTTTATGAGCATCCGGGCTTCAAGGTAAATGCAGTTGATACAGTTGGGGCCGGCGATGCATTTCTGGCTGGATTAATTTCTTCGCTTATAAATGGTAAATCCCCTGATGAAGCCTTGGCATTTGCATGCGCAACCGGTGCCTTTGTGGCAACAAAAACGGGAGCGACCCCTAATTACGATATGAAAGAAATCAATTCGATACTATCTGAAATTAAAGTGTAAGTGAGAAATAAATAATACTAAAACTAAGTAATCTTATTTAATTATGATGAAACTAATCAAATTGAAAAAAGCAGGCAAAGGGATATTTATTGTCCTGTTGAGTTTGCTTTCAACAGTGTCGTTTGCACAGCAAGCCACTGTTTCTGGTAATGTTACAGACTCCAACGGGGAAAGTTTGCCCGGCGTAACTATTATTGAAAAAGGAACGACGAATGGAACAATTACTGGTATTGACGGGGATTATACCATCTCTGTTTCAACAGATGCAACACTCGTATTCAGTTTTGTGGGTATGCTTAAGCAGGAAATTGCTGTAGGCAATCAAACAACAATTAATGTACAGTTGAATGAAGAAGCTATTGGCTTAGACCAGATTGTTGTAACGGGTTATCAAACGCAGAAAAAAGCTGATTTAACAGGTGCCATCAGCGTAGTTGAAATGGATGAAGTAAAAGAAACACCAACAGGAAATGCTATTAAAGCATTGCAGGGCCGTGTTGCCGGGCTTTATGTAACTACTGACGGAAATCCGGGGTCATTCGCTACTGTTCGAATCAGAGGTGGTAGTACCATGGGCGGAGGAAGTAACGATCCGCTCTATATTATTGATGGAGTGCCGACAACCGGAGGTATTGAACAACTAAACCCGAACGACATCGAATCGATGCAGGTATTAAAAGATGCTTCTGCTGCCAGTATCTATGGTTCGCGGGCAAACAACGGTGTAATTCTTATTACAACTAAAAAAGGAAAAGAAGGAGTTACCAAGGTTGAATTCAGTTCTTATGCCACTATTCAGCAATATACTTCAAAACTCGATGTGCTGAATACCTATGACCGGGGATATGTAAACTGGCAGGCTGCAATCAACGACGGATTGACACCAACTTCAAGTATTTATAAATACGACTGGCATCTGGATGGCGACAATGCAGTGCTCGACAAAATTTTATTGCCTGAATATATCGATCCTGCACAAACCATGCGTCCGGCTGATACACGCTGGTACGACGAGATTTCTCAAACTTCACTTATTCAGTCCTATAACCTTACAATCTCTAACGGAAATGAAAGAGGAAGTTCACTTATTTCTTTGAATTATTATAACCACGACGGGATTATCAAAGAAACTAACTCGAATAAAATTACCGCACGTATTAATTCCGATTATAATTTTTGGGACGGAAAATTAAAGGTGGGAGAGAACCTGAATGTTTCAAAAATATACAATGCCGAAATTCCTACCGGCGATGTAATGTACCTGGCATTGGTGCAACAACCCGTCGTTCCGGTAAATTCTGTTGATGGTGGCTGGGGTGGTCCTGCCCCGGGAATGACAGATCGGCACAATCCGGTTCGTTTAATCGAGCAGAACAAACAAAACAAAGGAAAATCATCGCGGGTTTTTGGAAATATTTATGCCGACCTCGAAATAATGAAAGGCTTACATTTCAGGACAAGTTATGGTGTGGACTACACCCAAACTTATAGGCGTAAAATGGATTATAGTTATGTGTCGGGATTTTTGATTAGTGACATTAACCGTACAACCACTTCACAGTCGCACAACTTATCATGGACATGGACCAACACATTGAATTACAAGTTCGAAAAAGAAAAACACAGCCTTGATGTGGTTGCAGGAACTGAAGCCATTAAATACGAAGATGAATGGTTCTGGGCAAGTCGCGAAGGTTTTGTTCTTGAAGATCCTGATTATATGTACCTCGATGCCGGAACGGAAAAAGTATTAAACGGAGGAGGTGGTTCAGGTAACTCACTATTTTCTGTTTTCGCGAAAGCTAACTATGTATATGATTCAAAATATTTGTTTTCAGCAACACTACGCCGCGATGGTTCATCACGTTTTGGTAAAGATAATTTGTACGGAATCTTCCCGGCCTTTTCTTTAGGATGGAGAATCAGTGAAGAAAACTTTATGGAGTCTGTTTCATCTGTTTCTAATCTGAAACTAAGAGCCGGCTGGGGTATTACCGGTAACCAGCAAATTAGTAACGAAGCCATTTATTCAATTTATCGTACGGATTATGGCGTTGATCCTACATGGGTTTTCGACTCTGGAACAGCTTATGATATAATGGGAGTTGATACTGGAACGCTGCCTTCCGGATTCAGAAAAATACGTGAGGGAAATCCATTGCTCAAATGGGAAGAAGCCAATCAAACTAACCTCGGTATCGATTTTGGTTTCTTCGACCAGACGATTTACGGAAGTATCGATTATTTCTTTAAGGAAACAAAGGATATTTTAATTGAACCTCCCTATCTCGCAGTTAAAGGTGAAGGTGGAAACCAATGGGTAAACGGAGCAACTCTTGAAAACAAAGGATGGGAAGTAGTATTCGGTTACAGAAAAGATTTTGCAAGTGGACTTAGTATGGATTTAGCGGCGAATGTATCGTCGTATAAACGGGAAGTAACCTATTTGCCAGATGAAGTTCTTACCGGATATCCTGGCGACCCGGGAACTAACAAAACTGTAATCGGACATTCTGATTTAGTTCATTTTGGATATATCGCGGATGGAATATTCCAGAACCAGGATGAAGTGAATGCCCATGCTGAACAAACCGGCAAAGGAGTTGGTCGTATTCGATATAAAGATATTGGAGGATTGGATGCCGATGGTAATTTCGTTTATGAACCAGATGGTGTTGTTGACGCTCTTGACAGGACTTGGCTTGGAGATCCCAACCCGGATTTTGAATACGGATTAAACGCCAGTTTCTCCTATAAAGATTTCGATTTAAATATATTCTTTCAGGGAATTTATGGTGCCGATGTCTACAACGAATTTAAACACCTCACCGATTTTACATCTATCTGGCAGGGAACAAACTTTGGATCAAGAACTCTGGATGCCTGGACTCCAAACAATACTGGTTCTACTATTCCAATGTTGACTCTGACCGATACTAACAACGAAAACCGGGGGTCAACCTATTTCATCGAAAACGGTTCGTACCTGAAATTGAGAAATTTGCAGTTGGGTTATAATCTCCCCAAAAATCTGGTTAATAAAGCCAAACTGTCATCAGCACGTGTTTATCTGCAAGGACAAAACCTTTTCACAATAAAAGATTCGAAAGGTAACGACCAGTTCACAGGTGTTGACCCTGAATCACCCGGATTTGCATATCCGATCCCGGCAAGTTACACAATTGGTGTTAATCTAACTTTTTAAAACGGACTATCATGAAGAATAAAACAATAAAAATATTGGCAATCGTAACAGCAGGATTTTTGATTTCCTGTTCAGATTCCTTTCTAGAGATGACTCCAAAGAGTATCATCAGTAACGACCAGCTTTTAACCCCCGAGAATGCAGAAGGAATGGTTATGGCAGCTTATGCCGAGCTTGGCAATGACCATTATACAGCGCCCAATTCACTTTGGCCTTATGCCGACAATACCAGTGGAGATTCTTATAAAGGTGGAGGAGGAACCGGTGATATCTGGGAATTTAATTTTATGGAACTTTTTGCTTTCAACACTACAGATAATCCTCTTGTTGACCAGAAATGGTACAGGTTGTATGTGGGTGTTGGGCGTGCAAACGAGGCGCTTAAAGTTATCAACCAGCTTTCGGTAGAAGATTACCCGGAGAAAACAGAACGTGAGGCAGAAATGCGTTTTCTCAGGGCGCATCATTATTTCATTCTGAAAACTATGTTTAAATACATTCCGTGGATTGATGAAACCGTGGTTGGCGAAGCTTATGGCGAAGTATCGAATCGTGAATTTTCGGATCAGGAACTGTGGGATAAAATTGCTGCCGAATTTGCGTTTGCGGCCAGTAATCTTCCTGAAACACAAAGCGATAAGGGTAGGCCAAATACCTATGCTGCCAAAGCATATTTGGCAAAAACAAAACTTTACCAGGCATACGAACAGGGTGATGACAACTCGGTTACGGGGATCAATTCATCAAAATTGCAGGAGGTTGTTAGCCTTGTTGATGAAGTTTCGGCTCAATACTCGTTGTTTACCGATTTTGGCTATAACTTTCTTTGGAGCCACGACGATGGTAGTACCGAATCTGTTTTTTCTATTCAACGATCGGTTGACGACGGTACGCCAAAGGGGCGCCTGGATTGGGGAAACATGCTGAATTATCCAATGAATCCTGAGTACGGCTGTTGTTGGTTTCATATACCGACCCAGAACCTTGTAAATTCATTTAAAACCGATGAAAAAGGATTGCCTCAGTTCGATACTTTTAACGACTCGGATGTACTTGAAGGCGCTGATTTTTACAACAATTCTTTTGATGTGCGATTAGATCATACCGTTGCTATTCCTGGGCATCCCTGGAAATACGACCCCAATTTTATCTATCAGAAGGATTGGGCCCGGGCAACCCAAATTTACGGACATTTCTCTTCTCTTAAAGAAAATCAGTCACCTAACTGTGCTTGCTTTCAAAAAGTGCCACCTTTTATGGCAAGCTCGAAAAACACCGACATTATCCGTTTTGCCGATGTATTATTATGGAAAGCTGAAGCATTAATTGAATTGGGACGCCAGGATGAAGCACTGCCAATTATCAATGAGATTCGGCAACGTGCAATCAATAGTACAGGCATGTTGAAAATGAACGATGGCACCCCAAGTTCAAACTACAGAATGGATATCTATAAACCAGGAGAAAATTGTGACTGGACTCAGGAATTTGCGCGTCAGGCCTTGCGTTGGGAAAGAAGGCTTGAATTGGCCATGGAAGGAATTCGTTTCTATGATTTGGTACGTTGGGGAATAGCCGGAGATTATATCAATAGCTATTTTGCTGAAGAAAAAACCAAAAGGGAATACTTGAAAGATGGTCAGTTTACGGAAGGGAAGCATGAGTATTTTGCTATTCCTCAAAATCAAATTGATTTTAGTAAAGGATTATATCAACAAAACCACGGTTGGTAACAGGTCTAACATTTAAAGGAAAATAAAATGAAAAAATATTTAATATATCTAATACTAATCACCATTTCAGCCGGATTATTTTCTGCCTGTGAAGAGGAATACAACAGCCCGCTAAATCTGGATGCTGATGTAAAAATAAAGAGTTTTTCAGTTGATGGGACTGAAGGCGAAATCGATGAAGCAAACAAAACCGTTACGGTAACCATCGAAAGCGGGAGCAATATTGATCTTAGCAATATAAGCCCGGAGATTGTACTTCCAGCAGGAGCTGTCATTACTCCTGCTATTACATCAAGCATGGATTTCACCAATCCTGTTGAGTTTACGATTGTAAACGGCGATATTTACTGCCAATACACCGTTACTGTTTCCGAGAAATTCTACTTTGCCTTTTTGGGCGAGCCTGCCAATGTATCTGCTATGACGATTTTAGATGACCAAAAAGCTGCAGAATGGTTTTTAAAGAAATATCCTTCTGCTGAATATGTAAGTTTTAGTCAGGTTGCCGATGGCACAGTAGATTTGAGCAAATACAATGCCGTTTGGTATCATTCAGACCAGGGTACACGCCCTTGCTGGCCTGATGCTCAAATGTTATACGGAGTTGCCGATAATTCTGCAATAGTATCCAAGCTGAAAACGTATTATGAAAATGGAGGTAACATCCTGTTAACCAATTTTGCCGGTTCGCTGGTTGATGAACTGGGAATTGTTAGCGAAGCAAAATTTGCTCCAAACAATGCTTTTGGCGATATCGAGGCAAATCCTGATTCTTATAACTGGGGCGATTGGGATTTGAGGTGGTACGGTAATCCAGAAAACCCCATAGCTCAGGGATTAAACTATAAAAGTGATGACCCAACAAAATTTATAATGTTGCCTAACGGAGTTGCACGCCGTAACCGTACCAACCAGTATAACGTGGATGACTGGACGGATTACGCAGTTGGTGGCTCAACCATTGAGGAACGGGTTGCATACTTCGAAACCGTTAACAACTGTGAAGTATTGGTGTCCAACTGGAACGGCATGGAGATTAACCTGGTTTTATGGGATAAACATGATGGTAAAGGTGCCGCTATCTTTATTGGTTCAGGAACTTATGACTGGTATGCTGAGAATGATGTTGAAAACACAGCGGGTAACCGCGAGAAACTGACATCGAATAGCATTGCATATCTATTGGCAAAATCGAAAGAATAATTCATAAAAGGAAGGAAGCCTGAAATGGCTTCCTTCTTATAACAGCTTTGGGAGATTAAATAATTAAACAAATTATTATGAAGAATATATTTGTGACCCTATTAATTGGTGTGTTGTTCAGCTTTTCGCTTATTGTTAAAGCTCAGGACTATAGTGAGCAGTACCGGCCACAATTCCATTTTTCTCCCAAAAGTGGCTGGATTGGTGACCCCGACGGAACCATAAAATTCGACAGTCTGTATCATCTTTTTTGGTGGGGCCACGCCGTTTCCGAAGATTTGGTGTACTGGAAAGAATATCCCTGGCCCATGCAGGGAGGAAACTCGTCTTTCGATTACTACACTGGTTCGGTAGTTGTAGATACTGCAAACACTGCCGGGTTTGGAACCGGAGATGACACGGTTGCCGTGGCGATTTATACCATGCACAATAGAACAACAAATATTGAAACGCAGGGAATCTCATCGAGTACTTCGCCCGATTTTAAATACTTCAATTATTACAACGATAACCCGGTAATTCCTTCCACTTCAACCGATTTCAGGGACCCCTCTGTATTTTGGGATACGCAACTCGACCGTTGGGCAATGGCTATTACACGTCCGGGTGAACATCGTATTGAAATTTATAGCTCTCCTGATTTGAAAAACTGGACTAAACAATCGTCTTTCGGGCCACTTGGTGCACGAACAGGCGCCTGGGAAGTCCCCGACCTTTTTCAACTCCCATTAGATGGTAATCCTGAAAATAAGAAGTGGGTTATGATTTGTGGGATGGGTCCTAATCGTGGGCAATACTGGGTAGGCGATTTTGATGGAAGTACTTTCACTCCTGACGGTACAACCCTGGCTTATTTGAAAAATGGCACCGGTATCAACGGTGAACTATTTACTGATTTTGAAGCTTCTGATTACGGAACATGGACTACAGAAGGAACTGCTTTTGGCACGGGCCCGGCAAATGGATCCCTGTCCGGCCAAATGGATGTATCAGGTTATTTGGGCGACTACCTGGTGAATTCTTTTAATGGTGGCGATGCCGCAACCGGGAAACTGACATCTCCGGAGTTTATGGTTTCCAAGAATTTTATCAACTTTTTAATAGCTGGCGGAAACCACAATAATTTAACCTGTATTAACCTGCTTGTAAACGGAGAAGTTGTAAGAACGGCTACCGGCGACAATTCGGAACAGCTAAAATGGTTTGGCTGGGATGTAAGTGAATACATCGGACAAACTGCTGTATTACAAATTATCGACAATTTCTCAGGTAGTTGGGGACACATTAATATCGACCACATTATGTTCTCGGATATTCTTACCGACCATAGATACGAACATGCCTACTGGATTGATTACGGCCCCGATTTTTATGCTGTAAGAACTTACCGGAATTACGATGCAGATGACGACCGTACCATTTGGCTTGGTTGGATGAATAACTGGGATTATGCCAATAGCATTCCGACCTCTTGGGGAGGAAGTACAGCTGAGTCGCTGCCCCGCGAAATACAGCTGGTTAGCACTCTTCAAGGTTATAAAATCACTCAAAAGCCAATTGAGGAATTGAAGAAGTTAAGAAAGGAAGAAGTAGTACTAACGAACAAAACAGTAGAAGGAACAACTGTATTAACAGAGTTTAAACCTCTGAAAAACACTTATGAGTTTGAAGCAGTTTACGAAGTAAACCCGGGAAGCGATCAGAAAGTCGGCTTTAATCTTTGTGTTTCGGATGCCAATAAAATGGTATTGGGTTACGACGCTAAAACCTCGAATGTTTTTATCGACCGTACACAAAGCGGATATGTAAGCTTTAACAGCAAATTTCCGCGGGTTATAAATGCTCCTGTGCAGTTAAAAGAAAACAAAATCAGTTTTCATGTTTTTGTTGACCAACTGTCGCTTGAAGTTTTTGTGAATGATGGAGATGTTGTATTAACTTCATTGATGTTTCCTAATCCTTATTTTCAAAAAGGCATCGAATTATTCTCGATAAATGAATCATCAGTACTTCAATCATTTAATGGTTGGGAGCTCAACTCAATTTGGGAAGAGGAGCTGGGCACTGGAATACTGGACAGAAGAGAAAACATAAAATCGATTGATGTATATCCTAACCCGGCCAACCAAAAAATACACTTTACGCTGAATGCTGGAACCAGTAGAACCGCCACAGCAAAAGTTATAAACCTACTGGGACAAACCCTGAAAGAAAAAATAATATTTCCCGGTATTTCCTCGTCCGAAATCGATATAAGCGATTTAAAAACGGGACACTACATTCTTTATGTTTTGAATGACAACCAAATATCAACTCAACAATTTATAAAAGTAAATTAATAATGATGAAGACATTTTATAAGCTTCTGGTGGTAGTTTTTATCTTAAGTGCCTGCGAGCCGTCGGCAAACAACCAACAAGAAAAATACAATGAACAATACCGTTCCAAGGTTCATTTCTCGCCTGAAACAGGGTGGGCTAATGACCCGAATGGGATGGTGTATTACGATGGTGAATACCACCTGTTTTTTCAGCATAACCCGGATACTACAATCTGGGGGCCAATGCACTGGGGGCATGCGGTAAGCAAAGACCTCATTCACTGGGAACAGCTCCCAATAGCATTGTACCCCGACAGTTTAGGTTGGATATTCTCGGGAAGTGCTGTAATTGACTGGGAAAATACATCGGATTTGGGAGAAAACGGCGTTCCGCCAATGGTGGCTATTTTTACCTATCACAATCGGGAGTTGGAAAATACCGGAACTGATAAATTTCAGTCTCAGGGAATTGCATATAGCCTTGACAAAGGGCGTAGCTGGACGAAATATGAAAATAACCCGGTTTTGCCTAATCCCGGAATCCGTGATTTTCGCGATCCAAAAGTGAGTTGGCACCCGGAAAGTGAAAAATGGATAATGACCCTTGCAGTGCTTGACCATATTAATTTCTATTCTTCGCCCAATTTGATCGACTGGACCCTGGAAAGCGAATTCGGAGAAGGAATTGGAGCACATGGCGGCGTTTGGGAATGCCCTGATTTGTTTCCTTTGCAAGTGGAAGGAACAGACGAAATTAAGTGGGTATTACTGGTAAGTATCAATCCGGGAGGGCCAAATGGAGGTTCGGCTACACAATATTTTGTAGGCGAATTTGACGGGCATGTATTTGAACCACACGGAGAAAGGACTAAATGGTTGGACTATGGTAAGGATAATTATGCAGGTGTAACATGGTCGGATATTCCGGATGAAGATGGAAGAAGAATTTTGATTGGTTGGATGAATAACTGGCAATATGCAAATCAAGTCCCAACGTCAACATGGAGGGGGGCATTTACTCTTCCAAGAACGCTGAAATTGACCGAAATCTATAACGATTATTTACTGGTTTCGTCGCCGGTAAAAGAATTTGAAAAACTAAAATCAGGTTCAAAAAAAATCTTAGGCTCCATAATTTCAGGAATGCAGGAGATTAATATGAAACCACAGTTCCCGATGGAAATAAACTTGAACTTTAATACTGAAAACAATACAGCAATGAATTTTGGTGAGCGTTTCGGGATTATTTTATCAAATGAAAAAAAAGAATCGCTAAAAATTGGTTACGACAACCTAAATAAACTTTTTTTTATTGATCGGAGTAATGGAGGATGGGATAGTCCGAATCAGGAGTTTGCCGGCAATCATTTTGCACCGTATATAGTCAATTCCTCTTCACTTAGTTTCAAAATTATAATAGATAATTCTTCGGTTGAATTATTTGCAGTTGACGGCTTGGTGGTGATGACCGAACAATTTTTCTCTACCAAAGAATTTACATCAATAAGCCTGTTCTCGGAAAAAGGAGAGGTAGAATTACTCGATGGTGAAATTAGTAAATTAGCAGAAATATGGTAAAATGGATGGGGATCCGATTTACGTGGTTTAGTTTAATTAATATCAAAAAGGCCTGATGGTTTCCATCGGGCTTTTTGTCTATTTTTTCTTGGTCTAATTTTGTTAATTTTAAATGTTATTAGCTTGAGAATTATGTGTCGTTTCATTTTGGTGATATCATTTGTATTGTTTTGTCTCTGTTCGCAGGCAAAAGAGAAATTCATTGTAGGTTTTTCGCAATGTTCGGCCGGAGATTGGCGATTAAATATGGAAGCGGAAATGGATAGGGAGCTCATGTTTCATGATGATATTGAACTTATCAAACGACAGGCAGAGGACAGTACACTTTTACAGGTTCAACAAATTGAAGAGTTATTAAAGAAGGATGTTGATTTGATGATAATTGCACCCAATGAGATTGAGGCACTTCAACCTGTTATCGAGAAAATTTATGATTCGGGCATTCCTGTTATTCTTATTGATAGAAAGATAAATTCACAGAAATATACTGCTTATATTGGGGGTAATAATTTTGGAATCGGGAATATTGCTGGTGTCTATCTTGCAGATAAATTGAAAAAACAAGGGCAAGTTGTAGAATTATTAGGAATGCTCAGTACTTCTCCAGCTTTAGAGCGAATGAATGGTTTTAGTAGTGCTCTCAGTATATACCCCAATATTGAAAATGTCTATAAAATACATGCTAAGTGGAACAATGAATTGGTTCATGATAGCCTCAGTATTATTTTGAAAAAGTTCCCTTCGGTAAAAGCAATTTTCGCGCACACTGATTTTATGGCAGAGGCTGCATCAAATGTAATCAGAGAGCAATTTCCAAACCGTGATGTTCTGATTGTTGGTGTTGACGGGCTGCCCACGGCAGGGGGAGGAATTGAACTGGTTGAGAAAGGTGTTATTTCTGCAACCTTAATTTATCCAACTGGCGGTAAGGAGGCTATTAGGATTGCGGCAAGCATACTGCATAATCAATCCTTTCAGAAAAATAATTTGTTACCAACTACTCTTATTGACCATTCAAATGTGGACATAACTAAGATGCAATTTCAGAAGATCAATACTTTACAGGAGGACATAACAAAATCGAAAAATATGCTGGAGATACTTAATGTGAGGTATCAGGAACAGCAAATTTTATTGTTCGTTAGTTTAGTGTTGTTGACTCTTGTTGGAATTTTCTTAGCTATGTATTTATGGTCGTTCAAACGTCTTAAAATTTCGAGCCGAAATCTCGAAGAACAAAAAGAAGCCATTTCAAACCAAAATATTGAATTAAAACAGTTATCAGATAAGCTGGAAAAAGTCACACAAGAACGGTTAAGATTTTACACCAATATCTCGCATGAATTTAGGACCCCCTTAACTTTGATTTCAGGTCCAATTGACAATTTATCAAAGAGTACAAACTTAACCGGAGAGCAAATGGAATTACTTCAAATTGCTCAAAAAAATGTAGCCATTCTATTAAAACTTATCGAACAAATCATAGATTTCAGAAAATATGAATTGGGTAAACACGATTTTTCTCCCGTTTCAGCTGATTTGAAAAAACACATTGAAGATTGGAACGGACTATTCGCCGAAGTTGCAAATCATAAGCAAATTGAATTCAGGATGCAAGCTACTTCGGGAGACGACTTCGTTATTGATTTTGATGTGGAAAAAATGGAACGGATTTATACCAACTTATTATCCAATGCATTCAAATTTGCACCGGAAAAGGGCATTATTCAAATTTTGATGAGTCGGAAACTTGTTGAAGGGAAAAACTCTGTAGAGGTGCAGGTAATGAATTCCGGTAAATCGATTCCTGAAAATAAGATAAAAGAGATATTCGACCGTTTTTATCAAGCTGGCTCAAAAACAGGTGGCTCAGGTCTCGGCTTGGCACTTGTGAAGGGGTACATCGATATACATGGTGGGAAGATTGAGGTTACTAATCGTAATGGTTTTGTTTGCTTTACTTTTTCGATTCCTGCAAAACAGGAAGATAAAAACATAAAAATTGAAGTGGAAGAGTCTGATGAAAAAATAGTTGACAGGAAGGATATTCAAGATGTAATTTCTTCCGTAATCGGGAGTGAAGATTTGTATATTTTTGATGATGAGTTTGACAAGGAGAAAACAACAATTTTACTGGTTGATGATCATCCCGGAATACGTTCTTATCTGAAATCTCTCCTGAAAGAAAATTATTGTGTGCTTGAAGCCCGTGACGGTATCGAAGGAATAAGAAAGGCAGTGAAATATGTTCCCGATCTGATTATCTCTGATGTGATGATGCCAGGAATTGATGGCGTTGAAATGTGTAGCCATCTAAAAAAAGAATTGTCAACCAGTCATATCCCCATTATTTTGCTTACGGCAAATGCGCAGGATGAAAAACGAATTTTGGGTTTTGAAAGTGGTGCAGATGACTATTTGTCAAAACCGGTAAATGTTGACATATTAAAAGTTCGCCTTCGTAATTTAATTGAAGGTAGAAAGCGATTGAAAGTTGCATTTGGTGAACCTCACAACAACACTCAAAAATTAGTTCCAGATAACTTAATTGAAAAATATTTTATTGAGAATTTCGAAGATAAAATTGAAAAAAATATTGAAAACACAGAACTTAGTGTTGACTTTCTAAGTAACGAGCTGGGAATTTCTCGAATTCAGTTATACAGGAAAGTTAAAGCGTTAACCAACTATTCACCTATTGAATTCATTACAATATATCGCTTAAAAAAGGCTGTTCATTTAATGAAAATGACAGATACTAATCTGGCACAAATAGCATATCAGGTTGGTTTTTCAGCTCCATCTTATTTTTCTAAAAGTTTTAAAAAGTATTACCATAAAAGTCCTTCTGAATTTTTGAAAGAAATGAGGAAATAGTAAACTAAAATTGTAGTGATCATATGTTAAAAAAGTTATTAGTCATGCTGATTTTTTACATTTAAATCATGCAGTAGTAATCACTGTCAAATAATGATCTTTAATGGCGGTAATCTATTAAAAACGATCCAGGCAGAAATTGAATCAATATCTAAGAAACACGGCTTGATAATTACGTATGTGTTCATTCATGAGGATGAGGTGCCGGCGGTGGTCCGGGAGATGAGTGCAGCAGGAATGATGCCGAAAGGTGGCCAGACTGAAAAGATTATAATTAGTGTTTGAATCATTAAATGCTAGTTATGTGAAGCGTTTAAAACTATAATAAGGCATTCCAGTATTCTTGAGTATTATTGTTTTATTGAGAACGGAAATGATACCGATGTGGCGGAGAAAAATAGATGATTATTTTTGTCATACTTGTACCATGAAATCTTAAAGTACTGATAATCATAAGTGGTTATTTTTGAAGAAGTTTAAATAAGTCCTGTTCTTAAGGATATTCACTTCCTTTTACTTCCAAAGTCTTCTTGAATTTTATATGTTCATACAAGGTAACTGAAATGTAGTAATTGTTATGGAGAATTAGATGGTCCGAGCGTAACTGTAAGTTTAATGCTTATTCGATAATTAGCTATAAAAAAAGAATAACTCGGATAGTCTTAGTTACAATTAATTTACATAAACATTAATATCGGAAATATATCAGATAGGTTGGTTAATGTAAATAAAGAATAGCGCCACTGAAGGAAGCCAACCCATATCCATGTGCCAGCAGTAGGTTCATTCCATACGTTTGACCCGAAATTCTTTCGGGGTCACTTATTACATTCACCAACTTCGGCACCGCACACAAGAGTAGCCTGTCATTCCATTTTATTTCGTGCCAAGCTACCCTCGCCTTTGCTTTCACACGCCTACACGTTTTCAATTCCATTTACAAACTCAATTAATATAGAATCAATGGAAATTGAGATTATGATGTATTATGATGGAGAATTATCATTTTAAATGAAAAATTTATTGTAAAATTCTCAAGGATCTTATATACAGTGGCTTAGGTATAGTGCTTCTGTGTAGTAATAAGTTTTATGAGTATATGATTTTGTGTGCAAATTGTGTGCAAATAAAAAGAGGTTACAAATATTATTATTGTAACCTCTTGGATATCAGTAGCGAGAGGCGGGCTTGAACCGCCGACCTCATGATTATGAATCATGCGCTCTAACCAGCTGAGCTACCTCGCCATTTGTTTTTCAAAAATGCGGTGCAAATATAGTATTTATTTTTATTCCCACTAACCATTTTGATAATTTTTCGAAATAACTTTTGGTGCGCGATTTTAACTAGTTGTAAGTTACATTCTTATTAATTATATTGCCGAAAATCAAACTTATGACTAGTAAAGTAAAAATCAATCTGGAATATATTATTAATTGTTCGCCTAAAGTGCTCTATAACAGACTTAGCACTGCTTCCGGGTTAACTGAGTGGTTTGCCGACGATGTTCGCGTTCGGGGTAAGCGCTATACTTTTATTTGGGACGGATCGGAGCAAACTGCAGAAATGACATTGCATAAAGAAAACCGTTTGGTGCGGTTTAGTTGGCTGGAAGAAGAAGAAGGTTCGTACTTCGAGTTTAAGATAACACGCGATGAACTTACCGGCGATGTTTCGCTTTTAATAACTGATTTTGCCGAAGAAGATGAAATTGATGAAACCCGTGGTTTGTGGGATTCGCAGGTAGCAGATTTAAAACACGTACTGGGCTCGTAATTCGTTTTTTAAGATTATTAACAGCTGTGTTCCGGTATCAATAACGTTTCTTAACCTTTTTTACTTTACAAATTCCTAAAATAACTTAGTTTTGTAAGCGTTTCCAGAATGAAATAAAGTACATGAAACGTCTACACCTTTTTATTATTAAATCGTTTTTAGGGCCATTTTTTATGACCTTTGTTATCGTACTGTTTGTGCTGCTTATGCAGTTCTTATGGAAGTACGTCGACGATATGGTCGGCAAGGGGCTTGATCTAAAGGTGTTGGCAGAAATGATGTTTTACGCCTCATTTGCCATGTTACCACTGGCCTTTCCGCTGGCCATGCTTCTGGCATCAATCATGACTTTTGGGGCATTGGGCGAAAATTACGAGCTGGTAGCCATGAAAGCTTCCGGAATTTCACTATTCAGAATCATGCGTCCGTTAATTGTTATTGCAATTATCATCACCGGAATAGCTTTTTATTTTTCCAATAATATTCTTCCGAAAACAAACCTGAAATTTTCGACCCTTTTATACAGTGTGAAAAAGCAGCGGCCTGAACTGGTCTTGCAGGAGGGTGTTTTTACCAACGAAATGGATGGCTACAGCATTAAGGTTGGCAAGCGCGATAACGATACAAAAATGCTGTATGATCTGTTGATTTACGATCATACCAAAAATAAACCCAACGAAAGTGTTACGGTTGCCGATTCGGGATTATTGCGGATTACCGAGGATAAAAAGTACATGGTACTTAATTTGTTTAGCGGAGTAACTTACCAGGAGCAGAAATCGCAAAACCGGGGTAAAAAAGAAACGTATCCTTATCAGCGCAATCGTTTTGAAGAACAAACGATCAGGGTAAAAGTCCGCGATTTTGAATTTAACCGCCGCGATGAAAGTATTTTCAAAAATCAATACCGCATGCTCACTATCGATCAGTTGGTGACTGCCGATGATAGTTTGACGGACGATTATTACGGTCGCTTGCGAAATTATATGATGCAGATTAATATTAATCCGACTATAACCCGGCGAATGTATAATCTCACCGCAAAAGCTGATTCGTTGAAACGTGATATTGAGGAAATTAAGGCTGATACGATATTTGATTTTGATACCTATTATTCTGGTCTTGATAAATGGGTACAGGCCGATATTGCCAAAAGTGCACTCGATAAGGCCCGGAGCAATATGCAACAGGTGAACATGTTCCAGGGGCAGCTTTATAATAAAAAGAAAACGCTGAATAAGTACAGGATGGAAAAACACCGGAAGTTCACCCTATCGGTTGCTGTGTTGATTTTCTTTTTTATCGGAGCACCTTTAGGAGCAATTATCCGAAAGGGAGGATTGGGGATGCCTGTAGTTGTGTCGATCTTCCTGTTTATTTTATATTACATTGTTTCCATGAGTGGCGAAAAAACGGCCCGCGAAGATGTTTGGGATATGTTTAACGGAATGTGGTTTTCGTCGTATATTTTTCTGCCCATTGGCGTTTGGTTAACGTATAAAGCAGCTACCGATTCGGCTATCATGACAGCGGAAGCTTATGCAAAGTTTTTTGCGCGGCTTGGACTCGGACGTTTTTTCCAGAAAAAGAAATCAAACGACTAAACCCGGATGAACATATTGCAGGTAACAAATAAGGTTCCGTTTCCGGCCAGAGATGGTGGGGCCATTGCCTGTTTAAATTTAACAAAAGGTTTTGCACAGCTTGGAAATAGGGTAACCGTGCTGGCCATGAATACCGCAAAACATCATCTGTCCCCGGATGAAATTCCCGACGAAATCAAACAACTGGCAACATTCAAGTTGGTAAATGTCCCTGCAAAAATTAATGCTTTTGCCGCTTTGGTGAATCTTCTCTTTTCGCGAAAACCCTACAATGCAGTTCGTTTTATCGATGAGAATTTTAGTGATGCATTGGTAGAATTGTTAACTGAAAACGAATTTGACATTGTCCAGTTGGAAGGACTTTATGTTTGTCCGTATATTCCTTTAATACGAAAGCATTCCAACGCAACGGTGGTTTATCGAGCGCATAATGTTGAGTTTGAAATTTGGGAAAGAGCAGCAAAACTATCAAGAGGTTTAAAAAAGTTATACCTGCAAAATCTCTCAAAAAGGATTAAAAGATTTGAAGCGGATTTATTGAATACATACGATCTCTTAGTTCCGATTACTTCCCGTGATGGAGGGATCCTGGATTCATTGGGAAACAAAAAAGAAAAACAGGTTTCTCAAACTGGTGTTGTTTTATCGGCTGTTATTCCGGATAAAACCAATATTGAATATCCGTCGCTTTTTCATATCGGATCGTTGGATTGGGCACCCAATCAGGAAGGTATTTTGTGGTTTCTTGAAAACTGCTGGACACGGATTCGTCAGAAATATCCCAATCTGCGTTTTCACATAGCCGGAAGAAATGCACCGCAGTGGTTAATCGATAAATTAAATGTTGATGGTGTTATTTTTGAAGGAGAAGTTCCCGATGCGTACCAATTTATGAATTCGAAAGCTGTTATGATTGTTCCGTTGTTTTCGGGAAGCGGTATGCGTATAAAAATTATTGAAGGAATGGCGTTGGGGAAAAGTATTGTGACGACATCCATTGGAGCCGAAGGAATTGATGTTACCGATGGCGAGAATGTTATACTCGCTAACGATGCAACCGGCTTTGTTGATGCTGTTTTCAATTTGCTTGAAGACCGTGATACTTTTGAATGTATTGGAAGGAATGCCACTCTTTTTATCCAGCAGAATTTTGATAATTTAGCAATATCGAAAAAGCTAATCGGATTTTACAAACAATATATTAAATGATCCTAAGCCTTTTATTCTGGGTATTACTATTCATACTTGTCTATACTTATGTTGGGTATGCACTTGTTTTGTGGTTGTTGGTGGGCCTGAAAAAGGTGCTCGGCCGTCGCAAGATTTCATTGGAAAGCGATGACTACGAGCCTGACGTTTGTTTGTTTGTAACAGCATTTAACGAGAAATACTATATCGAGCAGAAAGTAAAAAACGCTTTTTCGCTTGATTATCCCAAAGAAAAAATTCAATATGTATGGGTTACCGATGGTTCGGATGACGGGAGCCCTGAAATGTTAGAGCAATTAAAGGAACTGGAAGTATATGATCAGCCGGAACGAAGAGGGAAAATGCATGCCATGAACCGGGGGATGGAATTTGTAAAAGCACCCATCGTAATTTTTTCTGATGCTAATACGGTGCTTGGTAAACAATCCATTCGCGAGATTGTGAGGTGTTTCAGCAATCCGGAAGTTGGTTGTGTGGCAGGGGAGAAGCGCATTGTTCAGAACAATGAAGAAACTGCTGCAGGTGCCGGTGAAGGTTTGTACTGGAAAATGGAATCGTGGATTAAGCGTAATGACTGGGAACTGAATTCGGCAGTTGGCGCAGTTGGCGAACTGTTTGCGATACGAACCGAACTTTTCGAGGATGTGGAACCCGATACTTTGCTTGATGATTTTATTATCTCGTTGCGTATTGCCCAACGCGGATATAAAATTGCATATGCTCCAAAAGCTTATGCTGAGGAAACTGCTTCGTTAAACGTAACAGAAGAATTGAAACGTAAAGTAAGAATTGCTGCAGGAGGAATTCAGACCATTATGCGATTAAAAGGATTACTAAATCCATTCAAAAATGGCATTTTGAGCTGGCAGTATCTTTCGCACAAAGTTTTGCGCTGGGCTTTTGCACCACCGGCACTCTTCCTTTTATTTATTATAAACCTGTTGCTGGTGGTGAGTACCAATAATTGGAGTGTTGACAATTTTTATGCACTGGTACTGTATCTGCAGGTGTTGTTATACATGACTGCTGCGTTTGGCTGGTATTTCGAAAACAAAAAGGTGCGGATGAAAGCATTATTTGTGCCGTACTATTTTGTAATGATCAATTCTGCCACAATTATTGGGATCATTCGTTATGTAAGAGGCCGCCAAACGGTGAACTGGGAAAAATCAAAAAGGGCAGCAGGGTAGTTATTTCTTTTTGTTCTCCTCCCAAAAACGTTTCTCGATCAGCTCGCTTCGTTTAATGGTTCTTCGTATCCATTCCATCTTTAGTTCGTCCTTCTCTGCATCACTTAATTGCCAGTTCAGGTCTTTACTATCCCGCATTTTCATTGTAAGATGGTGCAATATAATTGCTGCAGAAACTGAAATATTAAAGCTTTCGGTGAAACCATACATCGGAATTTTCAGAAATTCATCTGCTTCCTGCATAATGGTTTCTGTTATTCCCGGAAGTTCCGATCCGAATACCAGTGCTGTTTTCCCTTTCGTAATATCAAAATCCTGTAATTCGAGGTCGTTGTTGTGCGGAGTGGTGGCAACAATTCGATAGCCTTGCTTTTTTAAAGTTTGTATGGCATCAAGAGCGTTATTTTCTTTGCTATTGTATTTATGTAGCGACAACCATTTTGAGGCTCCCATGGCAATTTCGCGGTTAACCTGAAATTCGTTGCGGTCTTCTATAATATGTACATCCTGAATACCAAAACAATCGCAGGTGCGCAAAACTGCACTTGCATTTTGTTTCTGAAAAATGTCTTCCAAAACAACCGTAAGGTGCCTGGTGCGCTTATTTATTACTTTTTCAAAAAGTTCCTGTCGTTGTGGTGTAAGATAGCTTAAAAGGTATTCAAGAAGTTTATTGTCCATCTTTATTCAAGTTTGATGTCGTTAAAAGAAAAAGGGAAGCATTTGGCTTCCCTTTAATCAGTTTTTTTTACCTACTCGTATTTCGTTACGATACAGCGTCTGCTAATTCAGCACCAGCTTTAAATTTAACTACTTTTTTAGCTGGAATTGTAATTTCTTTTCCTGTTTGAGGATTTCTACCAGTTCTGGCACCACGTTCTGAAACAGAGAAAGAGCCAAATCCAATAAGTGCAACACGGTCTCCAGCTTTAAGAGCGTCTGTAGTAGCACCTACAAATGCATCAAGAGCTTTTTTAGCATCAGCTTTAGAAAGGCCAGCTTTTTCGGCCATCGCATCAAGTAATTGAGCTTTGTTCATAAGGCAAAATTTTAAATAATTAATTAAGTGATTGAAAATAAATAACTTAGTTCTATGTACTTTGTGTTGAATATTCAGAATCTATATACTTTTTCAAGGGTTAAAATTCGTCAAACATTCAGTAAAATCAAGCGTTTCAGAGAACTTTTTTAAGTTTTAGCTAAATTCATAAATATGTTTTAAAAAACCAAACCCTAGCACCCTTTTTTTTTAAGTAATTTCTGAAAATTTTGTCGAAAAGTGTTTTGTACTTTGAAAAATTAATCTACTTTTGCACCGCATCTGGAGAGATGGCAGAGTGGTCGAATGCGGCGGTCTTGAAAACCGTTGTACCGCGAGGTACCGGGGGTTCGAATCCCTCTCTCTCCGCCAAAATCCATCAGAGTTTTCTGATGGATTTTTTTTGCTCCAAACTGTTGATAACTTTTTGCTCTGTTTGGGTTTTAACTGGCTCTTTTTTAGGAAAATATGACGTTTGCGGGGCTGATTTTGATGACATATTCGAAAATTATGTTCCAAAATCCGGGTTTTCGCTAGGTGAAGCAGGCAAAATCAATGAAATTTTAGTACTGTTTTATTCTTATGTGCTTTTAATATCAAGCGAAAAAATAAGAATGAATATCCCTTTCAAAACGATTTTATGTATTTCAAATAATTTCTTTGACTGGCTTAGGTAATTTGAATTGAATTACTATATTTGCACACGCAAAATGAAACACGGGTGTAGCTCAGTTGGTAGAGCACTGGTCTCCAAAACCAGGTGTCGGGAGTTCGAGTCTCTCCTCCCGTGCAAAAGCACAAAGGTCTTACTTTAGTAAGGCCTTTTTTGTTGAATTAAATTCCTAAGAAAAATATTTAAATCTTCTGCTTTTAAGTATTATTTTCACCACAAAATCAAACCAATGCAAATCGACGTTTTTATTCCTTGTTTTATCGATCAGTTTTATCCTGAAACTGCAGAAAGTTTTGTAAACCTATTGGAAAAGGTAGGGTGCGATGTGAAATACAACCCTAAACAAACTTGCTGTGGTCAGCCGGCTTTTAACAGTGGGTACTGGAACGAAGCAAGAACAGTCGCTACAAAATTCCTCGATGATTTTGAACTAGCAAACGTTGTGGTAGCACCTTCAGCCTCATGTACAGGCTTTATTCGAAACTATTACCATAAATTGTTTGAAGATGACGAGGAGTTGCTCAGAAAGACAAATAAGACCCGGAAAAAGGTGTTCGAGTTTACCGATTTTTTGGTGAATCACTTAAAAGTAACTGAACTTGGAGCTACTTTCAACCATAAAGTTACATTCCACGATTCGTGTGCCGGTTTACGAGAATATGGTATTAAAGAAGAACCACGCAAACTATTAAGTATGGTAAAAGGTCTTGAACTCATCGAAATGGAAGCTTTAGAGACATGTTGTGGTTTTGGGGGGACATTTGCCGCTAAATTCCATAACATTTCAACGGCAATGACCGAGCAAAAGGTTGAACATGCACTTAAAACAGGTGCGGAGTATATTGTATCAACCGAAGCTTCGTGCCTGATGAATATGGATGCCTATATTAAAAAACAGAAACTACCAATTAAAACTATTCATTTGGTGGATGTACTTGCATCTCGCGGCTAGAAACTTGATGCTGGATCCTTGATACTTGATTCTCGCAACTCGTGACTCACAGCTAAAATCAAAACATCTGCATGCTATGTAATTTTTTGTAGCGCCCGCCAAGCTCCATTAATTCCTCGTGTGTTCCTTGCTCTACAATTTTACCTTCGTGTAATACGCAGATCAGATTCGCGTGTTTAATTGTAGATAAACGGTGTGCAATAACCAAAGAAGTGCGGTTTTTCATCAGATTTTCCAATGCTTCCTGTACCAGTTTTTCCGATTCGGTATCCAAGGCCGAAGTGGCTTCATCCAATATCAAAATTGGTGGATTCCGTAAAATGGCACGTGCAATAGAAAGACGTTGCTTTTGTCCGCCCGAAAGTTTATCGCCACGATCGCCAATTATGGTGTCGTAGCCATTTTTTGTTCCCAGGATAAAATCGTGCGCATTGGCAATTTTTGCTGCCTGGATCACTGCTTCGTCACTAACGTCGTCAATACCAAATGCAATGTTATTTCGTATGGTGTCGTTAAATAGAATAGGTTCCTGGTTAACGTTTCCAATCAGGTTACGTAGCGATTTTAGTTTCAGGTCGCGAATATCGGTTCCGTCCACTTCAATGTTTCCCGAAGTAATGTCCCAGAAACGTGGCAACAAATCAACCATCGTGGTTTTTCCACTACCCGACGATCCTACCAGCGCAACGGTTGTTCCTTTCGGTATATTCAGGCTTACGTTCGAAAGTACCTCTGCTTTGTCGTAAGCGAAAGTTACATTCTTGTAAACAATATCTTTTTCGAACGATTCGATGTCTTTGGCATCTTTCTTATCAACGATAGTAACTTTTGCTGCAAGAACATGATCGATTCGTTGCATTGAAGCCAGTCCTTTTTCAATGCTGTAAAGTGCTGTTGAGAAGGCTTTTGCAGGGTTGATGATTCCATAGAAAAACACCATATAGCCAATAAATTCTGCAGCAGTGAGCGACGAGTTGTTTCCTCCAAGAATGATTCGACCGCCATACCACAAAACAACAACAATCACAATGGTGCCAAGAAACTCACTGGCAGGGTGTGCCAGGTGACGGCGCCACATCAGGCGGTTCATGATCAGCCGGTAGTTCTGGTTCTCGTTTTGAAAACGTCCGATGGCTTTTTCTTCGGCATTAAACGATTTGATAATCCGCAATCCCGAAAGATCTTCTTCAATAATCGACAGAATTTCGCCTAGTTTATTTTGCCCTTTGGTCGACACACGTTTCAGGCTGCGGCCAATTCGCCCGATAATTAACCCGGTTATTGGCAACATAACAAACACAAACAGAGTCAACGACCAGCTCATGTAAATCATTACACATAGATAAACGATTATCAGAATCGGGTTTTTAATCATCATTCCCAGCGAGTTGGCAACCGAGTTCTCCACTTCCTGCACATCACTTGTTATGCGTGCCATAATATCGCCTTTTCTTTCTTCTGAAAAATAACCAAGCGGCAAACCAATTATTTTCTTGTAAATCAGCGATCGGATATCGTAAACAACACCGTTACGCAAGGCAATAAGTACAAAATCGGCCAGGTATGTAAAGCCAACTTTAAAAAGTGTGGCAATTACCAAAATTAAACCAATAAGCAGCAACGAATCCTGTTCACCGTGTTTGGCAATAAACGAACTGATGTAATAATTTATATTATTGGTAATTGAATCGGCAGTAAGGGCCCATTCCACTTTTTCGGTTACCAGTTCTTTTGTTTTAAACAAAATATCGAGTGCCGGGATAAGCATGGCAAACGAAAAAGTTCCGAAAAGTGCACCTAAAATGTTGTAAATAATGTTCATGACGACTTTACCCCGGTAGGGCGGTACAAATCGTTTCATGAGTTTTAAGAAGTCTTTCATATGGTGAAGACAGAAGATGAAAACCGGAATACCGAAGCTGGCATTCCGGATTAAAAATCTTCCTTATTTTTTAAAAAATTCCTGTGTAGTTCTGTGGTGTAATCGCTTTTAACTCTTCTTTTACAGCATCACTAACGTCCAAGCCATCAACAAAATTATGGATAGCCTCTTTGTTAATCACCTCGTTTTTACGGGTCAGATCTTTTAACGCCTCGTAAGGATTTGGGAAAAACTCGCGACGCAAAATGGTTTGAATTGCTTCGGCAACCACTGCCCAGTTATTTTCAAGGTCTTTTTCGATGGCCGCAGTGTTGAGCAACAATTTGTTCAAGCCTTTCAAAGTTGATTTGATGGCAATTAGCGTATGACCAAACGGAACACCGATAAAGCGGGTAACGGTTGAGTCGGTCAGGTCGCGCTGTAAACGCGAAACCGGAAGTTTCTGCGACAGCTGCTCAAAACCTGCATTTGCAATACCAATGTTTCCTTCCGAGTTTTCAAAATCGATCGGGTTAACTTTATGTGGCATCGTTGATGAACCCACTTCGCCTTTTTTAATTTTCTGCTTGAAGTAATTCATGGAGATGTAACTCCAGATATCGCGGTCAAGATCAAGAATGATATTATTGATACGTTTCAATCCATCAAAAATGGCGCTGTGGTTATCGTAGTGCGAAATCTGTGTAGTGAATTGCGAACGGTTCAATCCCAGTTTGTCTTTCAGGAACTTGTTGGCAAAATCTTCCCAGTTAATATCAGGATAAGCTACTAAGTGTGCATTAAAGTTACCGGTAGCTCCACCAAATTTTGCATCGATAGCAATTGATTTAAGCTGAACCAACTGCACCATAATACGCTCTAAAAATACTTTGATCTCTTTTCCAACTTTTGTTGGAGAGGCCGGTTGACCGTGTGTTTTTGCGAGCATCGGAATGTCTTTCCACTCCGTAGCCAGTGTCAGCAGTTTTTCGATCAACTCCTGCAACAGCGGGTAATATTCCTCTTCCAATGCATCTTGTATCGATTTTGGGATGGCGGTATTATTGGCGTCCTGCGAGGTAAGTGCAAAGTGAATAAACTCTTTGTATTTACCAAGTTCCAGCTTGTCAAATTCTTCTTTTATAAAATACTCAACAGCTTTTACATCGTGGTTGGTTACGCTTTCAATATCTTTTATGCGCTGTGCATCTTCAAGCGAAAAGTTTTTGTGAAGCTCACGAAGTTTGTCCAGTTTATCTGCAGGAATATCAGCAAGTTGTGGCAACGGAATTTCGCAAAGGGCGATAAAATATTCTATTTCGGTAAGTAATCGGTACTTAATCAGCGCGAATTCGCTGAAGTATTTTCCCAACCCTTCTACTTTGTTACTATACCTGCCGTCAACCGGCGAAATTGCTGTTAATGTATTAAGTTCCATTATTATTACTTAGAATTAAGCTGCAAATTTATAAAATTACACGGACTAGCTATTTGGCAGCCGAATGAATTTAATATTCTTTAACCGGAGCGCAGTTTCACTAAAGGCTCACAATGAAAAACAATTGGTATTAATTGTAATTTGTTTTTTGTATTTTGGAACTTGAAAAAAATCAATGCCATGAAGCTCAAAAATTTCTGGATTTTGTTATTTGTACTCGCCACTTTAGCTGCTTTTGCGCAGGAGGCCAATAAGAAAAAGGTGTTTCTTCTGAATATCAAATCCGAAATTACCCCTGGAACGCGACGCCAGGTGAGCCAGGCTTTTGCAGAAGCCGATTCGGTAAAAGCCGACGTGTTTCTAATTCATATGAATACTTATGGCGGCACTGTTGTTGATGCCGACTCAATCCGCACGCGAATTCTGCAAAGTAAAATCCCGGTTTACGTATTTGTCGACAATAATGCGGCATCGGCAGGGGCGCTGATCTCCATTGCCTGCGACGGTATTTATATGCGTCCCGGAGGAAGTATTGGCGCGGCAACCGTGGTCAATCAAACCGGGGCAGCAATGCCTGATAAATACCAGAGTTACATGCGATCGACCATGCGGGCAACGGCTGAAGCACACGGAAAAGATACTACAATAACAGCCAGCGGTGATACGATTATAGATTGGTTCCGCGACCCGAGAATTGCCGAGGCCATGGTTGATGAACGGATATTTGTTGAAGGTGTTTCCGACACGGGACAAGTGCTTACATTTACCCCATCGGAAGCCATAAAAAACGGTTTTTGCGAAGGAACAGCCGAAAACGTTGATGAAGTGCTTCAGCAAATAGGAATTGATAATTATGAGTTGTTTGAATACGAGCCATCTTTTATTGAAAAGATCATCGGTTTTCTGGTGCATCCAATGGTATCCGGCTTATTGATTATGGCAATTGTTGGAGGTATTTATTTTGAAATGCAGTCGCCGGGAATCGGTTTTCCACTGGGGATAGCCATTTTGGCTGCCTTGCTTTATTTTATGCCGCTTTACCTTGAAGGATTGGCCGAACATTGGGAAATTGCGCTGTTTATTGTCGGGCTGATACTTATTGCGGTGGAAATATTTGTTATCCCGGGCTTTGGAGTTGCCGGAGCACTTGGAATATTGTTTGTTTTTGTTGGCCTGGTTCTAAGCCTGATCGATAATGTAAACTTCGATTTTGAAGGTGTTGAGATGGAAGGTGTTGGGAAGGCAATTGCCACGGTAGTAATCGGCGTGTTTAGTGGTTTTGTACTGGCGCTTTACCTCGGAAAACGGATGTTTACCGCTGAGCATGGCATGTTTAAAAACTTTGCTTTAAACACGGTTCAGCATGTTAACGAAGGTTTTGTTAGTGTTGAAACCAGACTTTTTGATTTAAAAGGCAAGAAGGGTATTGCGCAGACCGTTTTGCGCCCCGGAGGAAAAATAAACATTGAAGGTGAAGTTTACGATGCTGTTGCTATTACCGGTTTTATTGATAAAGATGAAAAAATAGTGGTTGCCAGAGTTGAAGCAACTCAGCTTTATGTGGAGCTGGATGAAGAATAAAAAACAAGGCAAAAGTTGAAAGGAAAAAGGCAAAAGTTACGAGCTGCAAGTAATTGGCAGTTGGCAAAATAGCAGTAGGCAGTTGGCAATCGTCAATTCAACAATTTATCAATTTTTCTTCAATCTTAAAATCAATCTAATTCAATCTTTCAGGCGATAAAACATAATCTCTTCAGTGTCGTTGGGTAAAGTCACGTGTTTTGTAAAACGCATTCCAAGTCTTTCCAATAGTCGTTGCGAACGCAGATTATATTTCGCAGTAATTGCAGTAATATTCTTAATTTTAAAGTCTTCGAGCCCTGCTTCTTTTAGCCTTTCGGCAGCTTCAAAAGCATAACCACGTCCTTCAAATTCCGGTAGAAAGGCAAAACCAATATCGATTCCTTCCAGTCCTTCACGGTCAAAAGGACCGCAAGTTCCCATCTTGGCGTTGTCAGCTTTTCTGACGACTACATAGTTCCCATAGCCTTCCTTTTTCAGCTGAGGGTACATCTTCTCGCGTATGTAAGTACGTGCTTCATCTTCAGAATAAACACCACGATCGCCAATGTACTGAAGCCATTTTTCAGAATTTAATAGCTGGTAAATAAACCGTGCATCATTTTCTTCGCAAGGACGAAGAATTAAACGTGGAGTTTCAAAAGGTATTATAGGATACACCATCAATAATAACCGACATAAATTTTGTTTTTGTAAAGAAACAAAATTATGCCGGAAGTAGGAGTGGAGAGTTAGCTTGTTAAACCAGTTTTTCTTTGAAAAAGTCGATGGTTCTGCTCCAGGCAAGTTTTGCTGCAGCTTCATCGTAACGTGGTGTAGTATCGTTATGAAATCCGTGGTTTACGTCAGGATACATGTGTGCCGTGTATTCTTTATTGTATTTTTTCAGTGCTGCTTCATAATCGGGCCAGCCCGCGTTTACGCGTGTATCGAGTTCTGCAAAATGCAACAGTAGCGGGGCTTCAATTTGTTTGGTTTCTTCTTCCGAAGGCTGACCACCATAAAATGGCACTGCAGCTTTCAAATCCGAAACTTCAACAGCCATCATATTCGATATCCATCCACCAAAACAGAATCCAACCACACCAATATTACCATCGCATTCCGGGTGTGCTTTCAGGTAGTTGAATGCAGCAATAAAGTCCTGTAACATTTCATCTCTGTCGCGTTTGCTCTGCATTGCGCGGCCATCGTCATCATTCCCGGGGTAACCTCCCAACGGGCTAAGTGCATCGGGTGAAACCGATATAAAGCCTGCCAGTGCTGCACGTCGGCCAACATCGGCAATATGAGGATTTAAACCACGGTTCTCATGCACTACAACAATTCCGGGTAGTTTTTTTAAGTTTCCTGCCGGGCGCGATAATTGGCCACTGATTTTTCCACCGCCTTTTGGCGAATTGTATTCAATGGTTTCCGTTTTTAATCGGGTATCATCTGCTTTAACCTGAATTTTGTCCTGGTAGTTGGGCATAATAAAACTCATAAGCGACGAAACAGTTAAACCTCCAACGGCATAAGCCGAAAGCCGTTCAACAAACTTTCTGCGATCGATTCGGTTGTGAGCATAGTCATCGTAAAGGTCGAAAACCTCCTGGCTGATTTGTTCTTTCTTTATTGCTTTCATTGTTAGTTATTTATATTGAAATAACTATTAGGTTTTCGCTTTGTTCAACTGCTGAATTAAATTTTCGCAATGCAAGTCGTTTTTCAGTTTCAATAAAATGTTAGCAAAACAGAGTTGGGCGGTGATATTAAAATGTACAATCGTAAATAAACCTATTTTTGCGGCATCAAAAAAAAACTGAAAAAACAGGGATGAGCACAAAGGTAGTTTTAGGAACAAAATTTTCGCCGTCGGCAACAAAAGTTATTTTGCTGGGATCGGGTGAATTAGGAAAAGAAGTGGTAATCGAATTTCAGCGTTACGGCGTGGAAGTAATAGCTGTTGACAGCTACGAAAATGCGCCTGCAATGCAGGTTGCCGATCGTTATTATGTAGCCTCAATGTTGGATGGTGAACGATTGGCAGAAATTATCAGAACCGAAAAACCGGATTATATCATCCCGGAAGTGGAAGCCATTGCCACCGACAAATTGTTGGAGTTGGAGCAGGAAGGATTTCATGTAATTCCAACTGCAAATGCCACACGATTGACCATGAACCGAGAAGGAATCAGAACTTTGGCTGCCGAAGAACTCGGGCTCTCTACTTCGCCTTATAAATTTGCCGGATCGAAAGAAGAGTTTGAAACCGCGATCGAAGAAATTGGATTTCCTTGTGTGGTGAAACCGATTATGAGTTCTTCGGGTAAAGGACAAAGTGTGGTGAAAAGTGCTACCGATATTGACTATGCGTGGAATTATGCATTGCAAGGTGCCCGTGGCAACAGCGACCGTGTAATTGTGGAAGGGTTTGTTGATTTTGATTATGAAATTACCTTGCTTACGATCAGTCACGTTGGTGGAGTGTCGTTTTGTGAGCCGATTGGTCACCGTCAGGAAGGTGGCGATTACCAGGAATCGTGGCAACCACAAGCCATGTCGGAAAAAGCACTGACAGAAGCGCAACATATTGCTAAAAAGGTGGTGGAAGCACTTGGCGGCCGCGGTTTATTTGGAGTGGAATTCTTTGTAAAAAACGATACCGTATATTTCAGCGAGCTTTCGCCACGTCCGCACGATACCGGAATGGTAACGATGATTTCGCAGGACTTGAGCGAATTTGCCTTGCACGTAAGAGCGATTCTTGGTTTGCCCATTCCGAACATCAAATTTCACGGGCCATCGGCAAGTAGCGTGATTATGGTAAAAGGAGAATCCAAACAAGTTGCTTTTTCTAATCTGACCGAAGTTTTGTGCGAGCCGGATACGCAACTGCGTTTATTTGGTAAGCCTGAAGTTAAAGGAGAACGCCGGATGGGAGTTTGCCTGGCACGGGCTAACTCAGTGGAAGAAGCCCGCGAAAAAGCTAACAAAGCAAGTAGTTCAGTTGAAGTTCAGTTGTAAACTCGGAGTAACAATATAAAATTATATTTCCATCAGAGTCCATATGAATTAGGATTTTGAATTGAAAATCAATTCGTTTACCCCGATCCGCCAGCTGGCGGAAGCGAATTGATTTTCCCTGCACCCTTTAGGGATGGGGTAAACAGGGAGAATCAATTGGGAATATAGAAAAGAAAAATAAAAACCGGCTTTGAGGAACAAAGCCGGTTTTTTAATGGTTTAGATTAAAGTCTGCCTTTTCTATTTTGTGTCACGATAAATTTGTTGCAAATCTTTAGCTTTCGATAGCGGAACCAGCTTGAATTCATAGCTGTATGCTTTTTCCAATAAGCGGTACTTATCAATTGGGCGCGCATTTATCGACCACGAATCGTTACCTCCAACGCCGGCCATTTTGTGGCTGATATTCACCGTTAAAGCATCTGCTTTTTCCAGTTCTGTTGGGTGTTTTGCTTCATAAATATTTTCTGCAGTGTATGGCCAAACCGATGTTTGCAACGGAGTTTTACCAAGCACCATCAGCCCTGAGTTATTATTGGTAAGTGCCAGCCAACGCACGCAGGTGTGATTACTGCTTTCCTGCGGTTTGGTGTAGTTGTAGTAGAAGTCGTCCACGCTTCCCTTGTAAATATCGATATCGGCGGCTCCATTTCTGTCCGAATAATTTTCAAAAGGTCCTTTTCCATAAAAGCTCATTTGTTGCAAACTGGTTGATACGCCCATGCCCATTCCAACACGGATTGGTTCCGGCATTTCCTCCGGAATCGACAGGTCAAAATTCACATCTACGGTTCCATCGTTGGCAAAAGTGTAGTTTAATTTTAAACTTAGCTCTTTGTAAGCGAATTCAACAGAAATGGCAGCCGACGATGCATCAGCATCCATATCAGTTACACTTAGCATTTCCGGAAGATCTTTCCAAATGGCAAGGCGTTGTTGTGCTCGCCAACCGCGTTCGTCGTTGTCGGTTAACGGTCGCCAGAAATAAGGTTTTAGTGCAGTTGTGATTACTTGTTTATTTCCTGCCTCGTAACTCTCTATCAAACCACTTTTTTTGCCAATGCTCACTTTGAAATTTTTACCGCTAACCACAATCTGGTCATCGGTTTCGTCGAAAGTAATATTGTCGGAGTTTATTGTTTTTGTAGTAGTTTCTGCGGCAAATGGAAGTTTGAACTGTTGTTTGGCCAGTTCATGACCGGCTTTTGACCAGTTCTTGTCTTCTTTCAGTTGAACACTGATACGCAACCAATACTCGGCGTTTGCTTTTGGACTAATAGTTTTAAAAGGAATCTCAACCACTTTGCTTGCGCCCGGATTCAGGCTCAAACCTTCCAAAGTGCCGGTTTGAATCTCTGTTGCATCTTCGCTTAATGTCCAGCTTACTTTGAATTCGTTAAGATTGGCAAAATTGAAACGGCTGAGCAGGCGTATTAATCCATTTTCCAGATCAACAGCAGTAATTTGCACTGGTTGCATCACATATTTTGCTTCCCATGTTTGTGTTTTCGGAGTACGGTCGGATGCAATTACTCCGTTCATGCAGAAGTTATTGTCGTTAGGTGTGTCGCCAAAATCGCCACCATAGGCAAAAAATTCTTTTCCGTTTTCATCGGTTGTAAGTACACCCTGATCGATCCAGTCCCAGATAAATCCACCGATAAGGTTGGGGTAGCTGTGCATCAAATCCCAGTATTCCTGGAAATTACCCAGCGAGTTACCCATGGCATGTGCATATTCGCACTCCATAATCGGACGAGTGATATACGGGCTTTTCGCCAATGTTTCCAGGTCTTCCAGGTTAGCGTACATACGGCTGATCACATCAACCCAATGCGGATCAGTAGGATTAGCAGTTCGTCCTTTTTTTCTGAACTCTTCAGAGCCGTATGCTGTGTAATCCGGGTGCTCTGGTTGTCCCTGAGCACCTTCGTAATGAATAAAACGTGTAGGATCGAAATCTTTCACCCAACCGGCTGCTGCAGCGTGGTTTGGTCCGGTTCCCGATTCGTTACCCAACGACCAGCCAATTACCGATGGGTGGTTTTTATCGCGCTCCACCATACGAACCACGCGGTCCTGAAAAGCCATGTGCCATTCCGACTGGTTGGAGAGGTAGCCATTTAAACCGTGGGTTTCAATATTGGCTTCGTCGAGCACATACAGTCCGTATTTGTCGCACATATCGTAGAAATACGGATCGTTAGGGTAGTGGCTGGTGCGAACCGCATTAAAATTGAAACGTTTCATCAACAACACATCGTTCTCCATATCTTCGTGCGTAACCGATTTACCGCGCTCATGATCGTGGTCGTGGCGGTTAACACCATATAGTTTTATGGACTTGCCATTTACATACAGCTGTCCGTTTTTAGTTTCTATTTCGCGGAACCCGATTTTGGCAGAACGTGCTTCAACGACATTCCCCTCAGCATCTTTTAGCGAAAGAACTACCGTGTAAAGTGTTGGCTTTTCTGCCGACCACAATTCAGGGCTTATAATTTTTTCTTCCAGTAATCCGAAATATACATTGTCGCGTTGTGGATATCCTTCATAAATAATAGCGTCAACATTTTTGGCGAGTGGCGCTTGCAGAACCTTGTTGTTTTGAGGGCAGTACAATTCTGCTTCCAGTGTCCATCCTTTTGTGTCAACATCGGCTCCGCGGGTAATTGTTGGTCGAATTTGCAGTAGTGCATCCTGGTAATTGGCATCTAAACGTGTGCGTACAAAAAAGTCTTCAATGGCCACTTTGGGTTGCGCCATAAGCAATACTTCGCGGTGAATTCCACTCATGCGCCAGTGGTCCTGGTCTTCCAAATAGCTGCCATCGCACCAGCGAAAAACCTGTACAGCAACTTTATTTTCGCCTGATTGTACAAATTCAGTAATATCAAATTCGGCAGGCAAACGACTACCCTGGCTATAACCCACTTTTTGCTCGTTAACATAAACAAACATGGCCGAACTTACTCCGCCAAAATGCAAAACAATTTTTTGGTTGTTCCACTCTTCCGGAATGGTAAACGTGCGAACGTACGATCCAACTGCATTGTCGCGCGTAATAACAGGTGGTTCAGGAACTAGTTTTGAAGCCACATCGGCATAAAACCTGCGGTAAATTTCTTCTGTTGAAAGTCCTTCCGGCACATCGTAGTTTTCTTTGTACCAGGCTATCGGATCTTTCTGTGCCTCGGCAGGAAGTGCCGGGCGAAAAGGATAGCCGGCGTTTACATAAATGGGAGTTCCGTAACCTTTCATTTCCCAGTTCGACGGAACTTCAATATCATCCCAGTTCGAAACATCCTGCTTGTAGAAATCCAGTGGACGATCTTCCTCCTTTTCCACAAAATTGAATTTCCAGGTTCCGTTCAGCGAAATCATTCTTGAAGCTTCGCGATTGCAATTCAGGGCGTCATCAATAGATTTGTATGAGTAGGAAGTGGCTCTTCCGGGCAGTTTGTTTTTTGCAATGTAAGCGGGATCTTCCCAAATATTGTTTTGGGCAAAAAGAGTGCTGGCAAATAAGCTAAGCACAAGGATGATCAGTTTCTTCATTTTAACTTAATTCAGTTCGTTGTCATAAATCAAGACGATATAAAACAGGTTTACACCTATATTTTGGGGAATGATTCGGGGGATTACGTCAAAATTTGATGCTTATTTATAAATGCGAAGTTCGTTCAGCGCATCGCGGTATTTTTTTGCATTCCGGTTATGCTGACTCAGCGTTTTTGCAAAATTGTGGTAACCCGAAAAATCTTCGCGGGCACACATGTACAGGTAGTTGTGATCTTCGTAATTCAACACGGCATCAACCGATGTGATTTCCGGAAAACAGATTGGCCCCGGCGGCAAACCCGCATATTTGTAGGTGTTGTAAGGCGAATCGATTTCAAGATGTTTGTTCAAAACCCGTTTTATGGAATAATCGCCAACCGCATATTTAACGGTTGGGTCGGCTTGTAATGCAATACCTTTATTCAGGCGGTTGATATACAATCCGGCCACTGTTTTTAGCTCGTCGGGTTTTATGGTTTCCGACTGAACGATGGAGGCCAAGGTAACCACCTCCTGCGGAGTTAAGCCCATTTTTGCAGCTTGTTTTGTACGGGTGTCATTCCAAAAACGGTCGTACTCTGCTTTCATGCGTTGTGCAAATTCTTCTGCCGAAGTTGTCCAGTACATTTCGTAGGTGTTTGGAATAAACATGGCACGGAAGTTCTCCTCGGTAAATCCCCAGTCTCTAATCTGCTGTTCATCCGAAAACAGTTGTAATATTGAAGTTGAATCAGCTTTAATGTATTTGCTTACTTTTCCTGCCAGCTCTTCCTTAAAACGAACATTGTTAAAAGTAATATTCACGGGTGATTGTGCACCACTGCGAAGCATGTTGACCAATTCGTTGGTAGTCATTCCTTTCTTTAACTCGTAACGCCCCGGGCGCATGTAATCGGCATATTTTTTCTTTTTAGCCACCCATTTAAAGGCTTTCATATCGGTTAAAACCTCGTTGGCTTCCAGCTTTTCGCTAATGCTTTTAATGTCATCTTCTTCGGTAACAAGAATTACATAATCATTTTTTACATTTTCGTCAAAAACATAGCGGTATAGCTGGTATCCACGCGCTCCGGCAAGGATAAAGGCAATAGCAAAAAATATAATAATGAATTTCCCAACTCGGGGGAATGTCATAGCTCGGCTTTTCTGATCAATCGACATAGTTCTATTTTGAATTCTGCTTCAAAGATAAAATTCTTTCAGATAGAGGAGAAAGATTGATAACAGATTGATGGAGATTGAAAGAAAGATTGAAATAGATTGAAAAAAGATTGTGAGGATTGCAGTCAGGATAATTTTTCATAATTTGGTTATAAATTATAACTCAAATACACTATGACAAATCAAAGCTGGCTTGATTACAAAATTCAAATTCGCGACAGGCTAAAACAATTTGCACTTAAAATTTTAGAATTGTCTGAAATGCTTCCAACCTCAGAACGAAGTAGGGTTTTGAATAAACAGCTAATTCGGTCGGGCACTTCTGTTTATGCCAATTATAGAGCAGCATTAAGAGGAAGATCGAAAGCCGAGTTCTTTTCAAAACTCTCGATTGTGGTTGAAGAAGCTGATGAAACTGAAATGTGGCTTGATTTAATTGTCAGTTCAGGAATATTAACAACCTCGTTCATAAAAGACTTGCATAAAGAAAGTCTCGAACTTTTAAAAATACTGGCCTCAATGCGAAAGAGACTCTCGCGATAGAACTGTCAATCTGCATCAATCTCAAATTCAATCTCCATCAATCTCTTATCAATCTCGTTTACCTAACATTCCCTTAACCCATATTCTAAATAAGGGGTGTAAGGAAATAAATTTACACGCTGTCAGCCGAAATTCACTAATTTTGTGCGTGTTTCAAAAAATGATATAAAAACTGAAAATTATGCTACAAGTAAATCTTGCAGAAGATATTTATTATTTGGGATTTAACGACCGCCGTACTCACTTGTTCGAGAACATCTGGCCAATCCCGCATGGGGTTTCGTATAACAGCTATTTGATTGTTGATGAAAAAATCGCGTTGGTTGACACTGTTGAGCGCGCCTTTATCGATGATTACCTCGATGCCATTGAAGAGATTATTGGCGACCGCGAGGTGGATTACCTGATCATTAACCACATGGAACCCGACCACTCGGGAGCTTTAAAAGCGATCGTTCACCGTTACCCGAATATTACGCTTGTAGGAAATAAAAAGACTTTTGGTTTTGTGGAATCATACTACATGAAACCGGAAAATATACACATGGTACACGACGATCATGTGCTTGACCTTGGAAAACACAAGTTGCAGTTCCAGATGATTCCGATGGTACACTGGCCTGAAACTATGGTGACTTTCGAAGAAACCAATCAAATCCTGTTCTCGGGTGATGCTTTTGGTAGCTACGGAACTATGGACGGTGGTATTTTCGACGACGAAATCAACCTCGATTTCTACGAAGTGGAAGTGATGCGTTATTTCACGAATATCGTTGGTAAATATTGTCCACACACACAGCGCGCCATTAAAAAACTGGCCGGACTGGACATTAAAATGATTGCGGCAACGCACGGTCCTATCTGGCGCAGCGACCTTAACTGGATTTTGAAACGTTACAACAAATGGAGTTCGTACGATTTGGATCAGGGCGTGGTTATCGTTTATGGTTCGATGTACGGAAACACCAAAAAAATGGCTGAAACCATTGCCCGTCAGATTGCAGTACGCGGTATCAAAAACATCCGTGTTTACGATGCATCAAAAACGCACTCGTCGTACATTATCAACGACATTTTTAAATACAAAGGATTTATTGTGGGTAGCGCGGCGTATAACAATGCGATGTTCCCGAATGTGGAAACACTGCTTACAACTATCGAGCATATGGCGCCGAAAGACCACCTGCTTGGTATTTTTGGTAACTACTCGTGGAACGGTGGCGGCGTGAAAAACCTGAAGACTTTTGCCGAAAAAATCAAGTGGGATATGGTTTACGAACCAATAGAAGAAAAAGGCAATATGAAAGTTCAAACGCAGGAGGAGTTAATTAAACTGGCCGATGCCATGGCTGATAAACTTCTGGAAATGCCTGCTCCGGAAAAGATCTAAGATGATTTTATCAGATAAATCAAAAGCTGCTCTTCGGGGTGGCTTTTGTTTTTTATCCGGATTGTTCCTAACAAAAACATGATATTCTTGTTACACTAACTTATTTGTAACAAAAGAAAAACAGTTTGCCTACGCACAAATTAAATAAGAAATGGCTACAGAAATAACAATTATACGACACGGAGAAACAGTATGGAACCGGCAGAAACGTATACAGGGGCAGCGAAACAGTAAACTTTCTGAAAACGGGATTACACAGGCTGAATTGGTGGCAGAGGCACTTGGCAAACGCGAGTTTGATGTACTTATTAGCAGCGACCTGCAGCGGGCTGTAGAAACGGCAAACATCATCAATAAACAACTGGTGTTACCGCACGAGTACAATGCGAATTTACGCGAGCGCTCATTTGGCATTTTTGAAGGAAAGAACTTTGCCGAGATTGAAGAAAAGTACCCCGAAGAATATCGGCGTTATAAAGAACGGGATCCCGGTTTTGTAGTTCCCGGCGGCGAAAGTATTGAGCAAATGTATAAGCGCGTTATATCTGAAATTGAAGCTATTGCCCTAAAGTTTAAAGATCAGAAAGTACTGATTGTTGCGCATGGTTTGGTGCTGGAAATGATGATGTACAAAACCTTTAACTTAAAGTTGGATGAGCCACGGGCTTTCTCCATAAATAATTCTTCGATCAGCTCCTTTTACATCGAAGGTGATAATTGGTTTTTAAAAGAGTGGGGTGTGATAGAGCATTTGGTTTCGCTGAATGTGTTGAATGAGCTTTAAGATTTCCGGCTTATTCAGTTAAGAGTATTGCAATACGATTCATATCTCCCGGATTGTTGGCTACCACATTAATTTTCATGCCGGCGTTTTGTACGGTTTGGTAAACATCCACAGCAAAACTCTCGGGGCTTGGCCGTGCGTTTCTCTTGTCGTGGCAGTCGAGGCGGTTGCCCGAACAATCGTTGCAAAGCGTACAACAGGTTTGGTTTAACAGGAAAACTTTTGGATGGCCCAGCAGAAAAACGGCACGCTCCACACTTAAAAGTTTGTTGGTCATTTCCCGCGACCAGTCGGATGGATAAGCATCTTTATCGGCAAATTTGTTCAGCTTAATAAGCAACGCACTTTTATATTCTTTAAAGAAGCGCTCGCACTCGCTTACCGATGGCGTATTGGGTGGGCACGAACCAAGTCCGTAGTCGCTGCAGCCAAAATAACATTTAACACGTACCCACTGTGCCACAACAATATCTTTCGGATCGATCCATTTGAAATCGGTCAATTCCTGTTCTTGAAGTAGTTTTTCAATTTGGTTTTTGTTAGTCATTTTGTTTGATAGTTAATTTACTTTTTCCGTAATATCTTTTCCATCTTTTTGCCCTTTGCGAGTTCGTCAACCAGTTTATCTAAATACCGTACCTGTTTGGTCAGAACGTTATCAATTTCCTCAATCCGGTATCCGCAAATTACTCCCTTAATTAATTCGGCATTTGGGTTCAGCTTTGCTTTCCCGAAGAAGGTCTCAAATGGCACCTTTTCATCGATCATTTCCTGCAGCTTATCGTCATCAAAACCGGTTAGCCATTCTATTACCTGATGCAGCTCTTCTTTCGACCTGCCTTTTTTCTCCACTTTTGCTACATAGTGCGGATATACTGCCGCAAATGTCATTTCCGCTATCCGTTTGTTATGCTCCGGCGTTGTTTTCATATTCATTCAATATTTCAGTATTGTTCGTGTTTACTCACCTAAAAGTAACCATATTTCTATTACATTGAAAAACTTTGTACCCGGGCTTTAACATTTAATTACGGGGCAAAAACTTTGTGGGAAACGTTTTATTATTTAATCATGAGCAGAAAACTTCGTGGGAGGTGTTTTATTATTTAATCACGCGTAGAAAACTTTGTGGCGAGGTTTTAATCATTTGATGATGAACCAAAAACATCGTGGGAAGCGTTTAATCATTTAATCACGAGCAGAAAACATCGTGGGAAGCGTTTAATTATTTAATGACGGGGAAAAATCATTTTCGGCAATTATTAAACATTTAATGATGGGCCGAAAGCACCGTGTTGAGCTTTTGATCATTTAGTTACGAGGCAACTACTTCCCGGCCGGCCTATTTTCATTAATACACAAGCCGAAACTCAGCGGAAGAAGAATGATCGTGTTTTGCTTATCCCAAAGCAACATCCAGCAGCATCATGGTGGCAAAACCCAACATGGCACCAATGGTCGATAAATCGGTTTCGTTGCCTCGCTGCGATTCCGGGATCAGTTCTTCAACCACCACAAAAATCATTGCTCCGGCTGCAAACGACAGTGCGTAAGGCAGCAGTGGCTCGATGGTGAGAACCAGGTAAGCCCCCAGCACTCCGGCCATTGGCTCTACAATTCCTGAAAGCTGTCCGTAGTTAAAAGCTTTCCAGCGCGAGAGTCCCTCGCGGCGCAGCGGAATAGAAACTGCCGCTCCCTCGGGGAAGTTTTGCAGCCCGATTCCCATGGCTAAAGCAATGGCTCCGGTAAGAATCCCCATGTCAGGATTATTGGCCAGCGCACCAAATGCAACGCCCACAGCCAGTCCTTCCGGGATATTGTGTAAGGTTATGGCCAGCACCAAAAGAATACTTCGTTGCCAGGTTGTTGGAATACCCTCGGCCTTATCGATTGATAAACCCATGTGCAGGTGAGGTAGAATTTTATCGATCAGCAAAAGAAAAGCACCTCCGGCCAGAAATCCGATTACAGCAGGCTTCCACGGTATGTCGCCTTGTGCTTCTGCCATCTCGATTGCCGGTTTCAAAAGCGACCAAAAACTGGCAGCAATCATTACGCCTGCTGCAAAACCAAGCATCGAATTCAAAATCTTTTTATTTATCGACTTAAAGAAGAATACCATAGAGGCTCCGGCTGCGGTTAAAAACCACGTGAAAAGGGTAGCTCCCAATGCCAATAATATGGGATTATATTCTAATAGTTTCTCCATTATTCTGATTTTTCTATCTAAACGAATAGGGTAAAACAAAGCTAATAAAATTATTGTTCAGCATTTTATTTGGTGTGCAATTAGCTAAGTTAATTTTAATCGTTTTCTATCGATTTTGCCATTTTCGGTACATGGAAGTTTTTCGATAAAGCGGATTTCTTTTGGCTGCTCGTATTTTGCCAGAAGTAGGATGCAGTGGTTTTGAATGATTGTTTTAACTTCATCATCAGCCTTGCCTTCAACGAACAGAATTATTTTCTCGCCAAGATGTTTGTCCGGCACCGAACCGATGGCATAGGGTAGTGGCATTTCTTTTGCCAATTTCTCCTCGATTTGTTCAGGTAGGAATTTTATGCCTCCTGAGATGATGACGTTATCAATACGTCCCAGTAATTTAAAATGATGACGGTCTTTTAACTCGCCAAAATCGTTGGTTTGAATGGCTCCGTTTTCAAGTCCGGGCATCAGAATCCGAATACATTCACGTTCATCCAGTTCAACGGAAATGTCATCCAGACATTGGTAGCTTTCGGTTTTGTCGCTACCATTTAATTTGCGCAAGGCAATGTGAGTTGCCGTTTCAGTCATGGCGTAACTCGAGTAACATGGTGTTGAAATTTGTTGAAGTTGCTCTTCCAAAGGTTTCGGAATTGCAGAGCCGCCGATCAACAGGTTTTTAATGTTTTGCTCAGGCAGTGCCAGGTATTTTGATACCTGGTTAATAACCATCGCAGCAAATCTTATGGGCTTATCATCTGGTAAGTGTGTAAAATCGGATGCCGGATCAACAAGTTGTAAATCAAGTTTCCCAATAAGTGCCCGAACGGTCATCAATTTTCCGGCAATGTAACGGCTCGGCAGACAGTGCAATACGCGGTCGCCTTCCTGTAACTCAAAAAAGCGAATGGTTCGCAGGGCACTGGCCGCCACAAAATCCTTTTTTAGCGTAATCGTTTTTGGTGTTCCGGTTGAGCCTGATGTTTGTACTTCTATAAAATCATTTGCATTGTACCACGCTGCCAAAAACTCCAACCAGGTTTGTTCCCATTCGCTGTTAGTCTTCCGGTGTAGCAACTCTTTTATGTTTTCCGCTTCCCCGTTTATGGTAATATGTGATGGAAACAGTTCCATTATATTTCGAAAGATTTTGCGGTGTTGAACCACAGTTTTTCGCCACGAATTTCCAGCGGCGATTCAATGTTATTGGTAAATAACTGGCCGGTTCCCAGCCCTTGGTGCATTGTTGTGTTTTTTGTAAAAGCCCACTGCGCTATGGCATTTAACCCGATATTCGACTCGAGGTACGAAGTGATCCACCAAGCGATAGAATGTTCGTTGGCCAATTTTATCCATTCATTACAACCAGAAATACCCCCGTGTAAACTGGGTTTTAAAACCAGGTATTGTGGTTGTATCGTATCCAGCAGTTGTATTTTTTCTTCGCGTTTGTTTATGCCTATCAGTTCTTCATCTAAAGCAATCGGCAGGGGAGTGGTTTTACACAATTCAGCCATTTTGTTCCATTGCCCAGCTCTGATAGGTTGTTCGATGGAATGAAGTTGTACTTCTACAAGCCTTCTTAATTTTTCTGAAGCATAATCTCCATCGAAAGCACCGTTGGCATCCACCCGAAGAATAATTTGATCGCTGGAGAAACGCTCGCGAACAGCTTGTAATAATGCCAGTTCCTGCTCAAAGTCTTTCGCTCCGATCTTTAGTTTGATACATCGAAAACCGGCTGCCAGTTTATCTTCTATCTGGTCTTGCATGTTTTCAATTTCATTCATCCAGATCAGTCCGTTTATTGGAATACCTGCTTCTCCGCGTGTGAACGCTGATGGAAATGGTTCGCGTTTTCCGCCGTTTTTCAAATCCAGCAGTGCAGATTCCAATGCAAATTTCAAGGATGGGAGATCTTGAAGCAAGTCAATATTATTGATGAAAGGCTCGGGATCGTTACATATGTTTTCCAACTGTTCTTCAACTTGTTCAGGCGTTTCAATACTCAATCCGGGTAGTGGCGCACATTCACCAAGCCCCGTTACACCATTCTCCTCCAAAAACAGAAACCAAACCGAACGTGCTTTCAATACCCCGCGCGATGTTCCGGCTGGTTGTTTAAAATGCAGTTCATATTTTTGGTAGCGCGCTTTTATCATGATAGTAGCAATCCGAGCGAGAACAGTAAAGTTAATGCCAAAGTTTGCAATGCCAGTCGTTTTAAAAAGGGATCAAGCTGGCGACTGTCTTTTATGCGGAATATTTTTACAAGGTCTATAATTGAAACCGGCAACACCAGCAGAAATAACCACTGCCACGCCGTTTTTTGCTGCTGAAGTGTAAAAACGATCAGTGCAATCCATGCCAATAAAATTAATGAAGTATGATAGATCCGGCTTTTTAGTGGCCCCAGTTTTACGGCGATAGTATTTTTCCCCGACTGTTTGTCGTTTTCAATATCGCGGGTATTGTTCAGGTTCAACACGCCGGTACTGAATAATCCCATACTGATGGCCGGCAGCCAAACTGCGGCTTCAATAACATTGTTGTGCAGGTAAAATACACCGATTACAGGTAACAATCCAAAAAAGAGAAAGACAAACAAATCGCCTAGTCCAATGTAACCGTACGATTTCTTACCTGCAGTATAGAAATAAGCCGCTAAAAGGGCCAGTATTCCCAGTCCGATATATACAAAAAATGCAGTTGGACTGTGATGCCATGTTCCAACAAAAACCAAAATGATACCCAGCAGAAAACTTAATCCGGCAACAATAAACATCCCGGATTTCATTTCTTTGATGGTGATTTCTCCGCCCTGCATCGTTCGTGTTGGGCCCAAACGCCGATGATTGTCGGTGCCTTTTTGGAAATCACCATAATCGTTGGCAAAGTTCGAGAACACTTGTATCAGCGTAGCAGTGAGCATTGCAAGAATAAAAATAAGCCAGTAAAACCCATGCCAAAATGCTGCCAGTGCCGAGCCCATAAGAATGCCCGATAATGCCAGTGGCAGGGTGCGTAACCGTGATGCTTTTACCCAACTTTTTGCTGTTGCCATAACTTGATTCTGGATGCTAGATATTAGATACTGGATTTCCCGACTATGCAGTCGAGTCTTCGCTTTGCTCAACTAGTAACTAGTAACTTGAAACTTGCGACTTGTAACTCTTTACGGAAATTTCGGGTATTTTTTAAAGTCAGGTTTACGTTTTTCAAGGAAGGCATGTTTTCCTTCCTGTGCCTCTTCTGTGAGGTAGTATAATAAGGTAGCGTTTCCTGCAAACTCCTGAAGCCCAATCTGACCGTCGAGTTCGGCGTTCAATCCAAGTTTTAGCATACGCAATGCCAGCGGACTGTGTTCCTGCATTTTTTGTGCCCATGCAACTACCTCGTCTTCCAACTGATCAAGCGGAACAACTTTGTTTACCAAACCCATTTCAAGTGCTTCGGCTGCCGAGTACTGACGGCACATAAACCATATTTCGCGGGCTTTCTTTTGGCCCACAACACTGGCCAGGTAGGACGATCCCAATCCTGCATCGAAGCTACCCACTTTCGGTCCGGTCTGACCAAAAATGGCATTTTCGCTGGCAATACTAATGTCGCAAACCACGTGTAACACATGGCCGCCACCAATGGCATAACCATTCACCATGGCAATTACCGGTTTTGGCATACTGCGAATTTGTTTTTGCACTTCAAGGATGTTCAGTCTTGGAATACCATTTTCGTCAATATAACCACCCGTACCTTTTACATTCTGGTCGCCACCCGAGCAAAAAGCCTTGTCACCGGCACCTGTCAGCACAATTACATTAATGCGGTTGTCTTCGCGGCAAAGGTGCAAAGCATCGCTGATGTTGTTTACCGTGGTCGGACGGAATGCATTCCGCACCTGCTCGCGGTTGATAGTAATTTTGCCAATTCCATCGTAATAATCGAAAAAGATATCCTCGTATTCTTTAATGGTTTCCCATTGTCTTTTTGTGCTCATAGTATGTTGTTTTTATTGTTTTACAAACTGAAATAAACCCCGGAATGTTTTTGTATTCACCTCAGCATCGGTGAAAACTTCCAGGATTGTTGGTTTTTTTCTTGTTGGGGAATACAACTCAGCAAGCGAGTCTTTTAATTCCTCTTCATTTTTCGCACTTAAATAATCCAGCCCGAATGTTTGGCCAATACCATGTGCTTTGAATTTGTTTTCAGCAAAAAAATATTGTTGGAAAGCGGGTGATTCGCCCGGTCCTTTTATCAGACTAAAAATATTTCCACCGCCGTTATTGATTACGATAATCCGCAGATTCTCGTTGATATAATTGTTCCAAAGCGCATTTGAATCGTAGAAAAACGACAAGTCGCCGATAAGAATTGTATTTATCTTTTCAGAGACTGAGGCATAACCCACGGCAGTTGACATCGGACCGTCGATTCCGCTGGTACCTCGATTACTTAAAAAAGTTGTGATTTTTGCCCAGTCAGTAATTAAGGCATAGCGAACAGGCGAACTGTTTCCCAGGTGCACAACCGAATTTTCGGGAATTGACTGGCTAACTTCTGCAATTACTTTCAGATCAGAAAACTGGCTTTCTGAAATATATTTATCCCGCAGTTCGTTTACCTGCTTTTCTTTCTTTTGCCAACGTTGCAAATATTCACGTTTTTTCTCACTTACTTCCGGGAGTAACTGTGAGAAAAATGACTTTACATCGGTTTGCACAACCTCAGTCAGCGATTGGTAAGTATCGTAATGATCGTTCGCCGGCGAAAGATGCCAGTGTTGACTGGCTTTGTTTTTGCGCAAAAACTGTTTCAGTGCTTTCGACACAAAATGCCCGCCAAAGGTGATCAGAATATCCGGTTGGAAATCAACAGGAACGTCAGCAAGAATGGCTGCCATTATTGTGTCAATACTTCCACAAAAACTTTCATTATTCAGGTTTGCCAGGTGTTCTTTTAAAACAACAGCACCGGTTTTTTCGATAAACGCTGCAAGCAGTTTTTCCAGTTCCTGATCACTATTTTGTTGCCCGGCCAAAATCAGTATTTTCTTTGACGAGTTAAGCTCAGCGGCTAACTTATTCAGGCTTGCTTCATCGATGTTTAAATCCGACTCTTTTGCATCGATCGCTTTTGTTGTAGGTAATTCTTCGTCCAGCAAATCATGTAACGGTTCCTCCAACGGAACATTAATATGCACCGGCGCTGGTTTTCCTGAAACAGCAGCGTTTAAGCACTCGTTTATTTCGCGTGCAGCCTGCCACAACTCGGTTTCCGATTCTTCCAACGGGAGGTTGTATTCCTTTTTTACAAAATTGGAATAAATCCCTCTTTGATTGATGCACTGGTTTTCGAGCTGGTCGATCCAGTACTCCGGACGGTCGGCAGTGATAATAATCAGCGGAATAGTTAAATAATACGCTTCTGCAATGGCAGGTGCGTAGTTTAATGTTGCTGTTCCCGAGCTACAGACTATAACAACCGGTTTGTTCAACGCTTGTGCCAGTCCCATTGCAAAATAAGCTGCACTGCGTTCGTCAACTACGTTGCGACAATTAAATAAACCACTTCCCACAAAAGTGTTTATCATTGGCCCGTTTCGCGATCCGGGAGAAATAACCACGTCATTTATGCCCTTCTGATGAAGGAGTGCTGCCAGTTGTTGAACGTGTTTTTTAGTTGAGATCATTCTGTCGTATAGCTTCTATTGCCGATAACAAGGTTTTTGCTTTGTTGTTGGTCTCTTCCCATTCTTCTTCGGGAACCGACCGCGAAGTAATTCCGCCACCTGCATAAAGCATGTATTTCTCCGGAATTATTTCCATGCAGCGCAAATTTACAAATAATCTTACTGAATCTTTTAGTTGCCACGGACCAAGAAATCCGGCATAGTAACGTCGGTTGTGTTTTTCGATGGTACTTATAAATTTATCGGCCTTCGATTTTGGGAAACCACAAACCGCCGGTGTTGGATGCAACTCGGCGATAAAATCACCAAGACAGTCGTCCAGCTTTTTTTTGGCAAACAGAAAACTGGTGAAAAGGTGCGCCACTTTTCCGCTTTCCAGGGTTTCCGGTCCACGTGTGGTGTAGCGGTGAATATTAAATCGATACAGCAGGTCAACCAAATAGCGCGAAACAAAGGCCTGTTCTTCAATGTCCTTGGTGCTCCAGCCGTATTCTGTACCCGAAATCCGGGGCTGCGTTCCAGCCAGCGAAACGGTCTCCATGGTTTTGCCTTCCGATTTTAAAAGAATCTCAGGAGTAGCTCCCATCCACAAACCGGCTTTTGGCAGGTTTACCATATACACAAAAGCGTTTGGCGTTTGTTCGAATAACTGTGAGTACAATTTCCCCAGCGATTCATTTTTTCGTTCTGCCGGAATAATGCGCGAAACAATCGCCTTTGCCAGTTTCGTATTTTTTATGGTATTTACGGTTTGCTCAATGTCGGAAAGATATTCTTCCTTTTCAATTATATAGTGCGAAGTGTAGTTCGCCTGTTCTTTCTGCCCGGCTTTTACATCGTTCATTTTGAGCTTGAGGATTTCCTCAATACCTGTTTTGTAAATGTCTGGTTTTAACAGAATCAGCGGTGTTTCTTCGCTGACATGATAAGGTGCAAAAACAAATCCTTCCTGCCCGTTTAGGCGGCTCACCTCGTTGGGATAAAACAATGCTTCCTGGCACGAAATAAGCAGCTCGAGCGTTTTGTCGCCGGGCACCGACCAGAGGGCAAAAGAGCAGTTAAGCGTAACGAGTTCGTCGATCAGATGTATTAATCTTTCGTTATCGGTCATTCTTTTCAGTAATCATATTGGTAACACGTACAGATGAAATCAATCTCCCTTCTTCATTGCAAATATCAACATTCCACACATGCGTTTGTTTGCCCCGATGAACGATTTTTGCAACTGCCAGCGCCTTGCCTTTTTTTAACACGCCTGTGTGATTGCCGTTTACCATAATTCCCAACACATCGTAAGCGTTCATGTCAACTAATAACATGCTGCCCAAACCGGCAAGAGTTTCGCCCATTGCAAGGTTGGCACCACCGTGTAAAATGCCTCCCGGGCGCGAATTCTTTGCAGAGAGATTTAGCAATCCCTCAATTTTTCCTTCCTCAATTTTTGTGATCTCAATTCCGAGGCTCCCGACAAGCGTGTCTTTAATGGCCTGATTGATCAGCTCAACAGGTGTATCGAATGATAATTGTGTAAAATCCATAGTGCTATCCTAAAACGAGACTAAAATAACGGATAGTTTTCGAAAATTGCCAAAATGGCTTTTGTAATTTTAGTTTGAATTTCGAAATCAGGGAGATTTCAACATTGAGAAAGTGTTAAACAGCCCAATAAATTCGTTACATTTGTTTTTCGTAAATCAACTTAAATAGATCCAAATGAGTATTTCCAGAAGAAACTTCTTATACAAATCAACTGCAGGAGCAGTGGCTGCGGCAAGTATTTCTGGTATTGTTTCGTCATGTGTTTCGGAACCGAAACAAAAGGCAGCATCAATTTTTGCAAAAGGTGCCACGGTATTGTTTCAGGGCGATTCGATAACCGATGCCGGTCGCGACAAACAAAATGAATCGCCAAACCGGGCCTGGTCGTTCGGAAACGGTTATGCTTTGCTTGCAGCTTCGCAACTATTAAATACCTATCCTGCAGAACAACTTTCTATCTATAACCGGGGTATTAGTGGAAACAAAGTGTTTCAGTTAGCTGAGCGCTGGGACAAAGATTGTATGGAATTAAAACCTGATGTGCTGAGTATTTTAATTGGAGTGAACGATTATTGGCACACACGCAACGGGAATTACGACGGTACCATTGATATTTACGAGAATGATTACCGCGCTTTGCTAAAACGTACGCAGGAAGCTTTCCCGGGAGTGAAATTGGTTTTGTGCGAGCCATTTTATGTGCTTAAAACAAGTGCAGTTGACGAAACATGGATTGAACCTATGCAACAATACCAGGCAGCTGCAAAAAAGATATCGGACGAATTTGAAACCATTTGGGTACCTTTTCAGAAAGTATTTGATGAGGCAATTAAACACGCTTCGGGAACCTACTGGACACCCGACGGAGTGCACCCTTCAATGGCCGGTGCCGAACTGATGGCTGCGGCCTGGTTAAAAGCTGTTGGTGAATAATCGGATACGTTATAATTTCCAATATTGAATTCTAAATATCCAATATCCAATTTGGAATACTTGATCATTGAGCATTCTACATTGAGCATTCTACATTGAGTATTGGATATTTTTTATAATCATTATTCTACGTTCTTAGTCAACGGTTTCAAAATAGTCCTTCTATACATAAGCGATAAAATAACTCCCCGCGAAAACATAAAAAGCAACATTCCCATCCACAAGGCATGATTATTCCAAACTGGATTTAAAAAATAATAAACCGGTGCAAATATCAAAAAGGTGGAAACCAGCAGGCTGTTTCGCATTGCCCGCGATGCTGTTGCACCGATATAGATTCCGTCCCAAATAAATGAGCCAACACTTGCAATTGGAATAAGCACCACCCAAACCAGAAACTTTTGAGCGGTTTGGATCACATCTTTCTGCGAGGTAAGAAGTTTTAAAATAAAATTGGTGCCCGTCCAGTAGATTAGGGTAAAAGTAATTGCCAGTCCCAGGCCCCAATAAAGCAGCAGTTTTACTACCTTTTTTAAGTTTTCAATCTGTTTGGCTCCTATAAATTTACCTACCAATGCTTCGCCGGCAAAGGCAAACCCATCGATAAAAAAGGAGAAGAACATTAAAAACTGAAGTAAGATTGAATTAACGGCAAGTACGGTATCGTTGATGCTGGCCGATTTCGAAGTGAAAAAGGTAAATACAACGATAATACAGAAAGTGCGGATGAAAATATCGGAATTTACCTTAAAGAAACTCGACATAAATTTCAGGTCGATAATTCCGGCTTTGGTGACGTTAGGCAACATGCCTCTGTATTTCTTGAGTAACAGAATAACGGCAGTGACTAATCCTACATATTGCGAAATAGCCGTTCCTAAAGCAACTCCATCTGATTTCATATCAAGGCCAAAAACAAAAAATGCACTCAGCAGAATATTTACAACATTAACCACAATTGCAATAATCATGGGGTAGCGTGCATTTTGCATACCCAAAAACCACCCGCTAAAAACAAAAAGACTTAAAGCGGCAGGAGCTGCCCAAACGCGGATTCGGAAATAGGCTTCGGCAAGTTTTTCAACTTCTGGGCTTCCGCCTATAACTTTAAAACTTGCCCAGGCAATGGGCGACTGCAGCAGGAGAATAAAAACACTAATAATAATGGTTAGCAACAATGCCCGGACCAAAATCGTAATAGCCTCAGTCGGTTTTTTTTCGCCGAATGCCTGTGCTGTAAAACCGGAGGTGCTCATCCGTAGAAAACCAAACCCCCAGTAAATGATATTAAAAATTACGCTACCCAGTGAAATAGCACCAATGTATACTTCCGATCCAAGGTGCCCCATCAGGGCCAGATCGATCAATCCCAGCAACGGAACCGTTATGTTACTGATGATATTGGGAAGGGCAAGTTTTAATATGCTCTTATTCATCCTTTTTATTGAGGGGGCAAAGGTAATATTATTGATCAGGCCATTAAAAAGATAAAAGTAAATAAAATTTTTACGGTCTCTTTTCTGCTTATATACTGGGCTTTTGGCTCAATCTTTAGAATTAATTCCTTGAAGTTCTGTATTTATTAATTCCTTCTATGAACAATAAAGGATTTCAATGTGTTTTATTATTCGAAGATTTGGATTAATTCTAAATAGCGTCTATTTTTGCTAAAGAGAAATAAACATATTTAAATCTTTAAATAATTATAAAAATGGCATTTGAATTACCAAAATTAGGATACGATTACACGGCACTGGAGCCACATATTGATGCAAGAACGATGGAAATCCATCACAGTAAGCACCATGCAGGTTATACTACTAACCTTAATGGAGCAGTTGAAGGAACTGATCTTGCAGGAAAATCAATAGAAGAAATTTTAAGTGGAGTTTCAGGTCAATCGACAGCAGTACGAAACAACGGTGGTGGATTTTTTAACCACAATTTGTACTGGGAAGTAATTGCACCGGGAGGTGCACCGGCTCCGGAAGGAGTTTTATTAGACGCAGTAAATGATTCATTTGGAAGCATAGAAAATTTTCAGGAAGCCTTCACCAAGGCAGCTTTGACTCGCTTTGGGTCGGGTTGGGCATGGTTGGTTCTTCAAAACAATAAGCTGGTGGTTTCGTCTACGCCCAATCAGGATAATCCGCTGATGGATGTGGCCGAAGTTCAGGGAACTCCAATTTTGGGGATTGATGTATGGGAACATGCATATTACCTGAACTACCAAAACAGACGTCCGGATTATGTGAATGCATTCTGGAATCTCATCAACTGGGATGAAGTCGCCAGGCGGTTTAAAGGTTAGTTGATTTTTGGTTTTTTCCCCGGGGCAGAGGCTCCGGGGTTTTTATTGCCCTTTTGTGTTGTTTTATGTTAATCAAGATTCTCATTGTGAGAACCATAAGCCTTTTTTGCAACCTTCTCGATGATTCTGATTCGCCTAAATTTTATTTAAACTCCTTCCAAATTAAACCTCCAGCTAATCCTTTTTGCCCCAAAAACGTTGTACCTTTAACAGACAAAAATCAAAATTAGTAATCTTTAAACAAGGAAAATTATGGCATTTAGTTTACCAAAACTTCCATATGCAAATAATGCATTGGAACCAGTAATAAGCGAAAGAACAATCGAGTTCCACTATGGAAAACATCACCAGGCTTATGTGAATAATCTTAACAACCTGGTGGAAGGAACTGAGTTTGAAAACGCAAGTTTGGAGGACATTGTTAAAAAGTCCGAAGGTGGAATTTTTAATAACGGAGCACAGGTTTGGAACCACACTTTCTATTTTATGCAATTTAACCCTGATGGTTGTAAAGAGCCCAAGGATGAATTAAAAGCCGCTATTGATGCCAAATTTGGATCGTTTGATGCTTTTAAGGAAGCGTTCTCGAAAGCAGCTGCCACTTTGTTTGGCTCGGGCTGGGCATGGTTGGTTGTTGATGAAAGCGGCGAACTGGAAATCGTTCAGACAAGTAACGCCGGCAATCCATTACGCGATGGTAAAAAGCCTATTCTCACCTGCGATGTTTGGGAACACGCCTACTATCTGGATAAACAAAATGCACGTCCGGCGTATATTGCTGATTTCTGGAAAATTGTTGACTGGAAAGTTGTTTCAGAACGTTTTGCCTAAAAAAAGGAATAGGAATGAGTACAGATAAAGTACTGGCGGCCTTGCAGGCAGCTGGAAAACCGTTGAAGGCCGGCGAAATTGCTGAAGCTTCAGGGTTGGATAAAAAGGAAGTAGATAAAGCAATGAAAGTGCTGAAGGCCGAAGAAAAAATTGTGTCACCAAAGCGTTGTTTTTGGGAACCAAAATGAGGAGAACAAAAAACGGGATTTTAACAATCCCGTTTTTTTTTATCGTTTCAACTAAATACCAATTGTTCTTTAAAAGTGCGTATGGAAATTTAAAGATTACAATGGTTAATGCCGATACTACAACAAAGGAGCATTCTGAACAAAGTGAAAGAATGCGACATTTTGTTGTTTAATCGGTATAAAAACTATTTTTTCCAGAGATATTCCATCTCCTCCAAAGTTTTTCCTTTTGTTTCGGGTACCAGTTTCCATACAAAAATGAAAGACAACACACTCATTAATCCATAAAAACTATAGGTTAATCCGCCACTAAATTCCATCATTGCCGGGTAGGTAGACGAAATAAAGTAGTTGGCTGCCCACTGTGCTGCAACTGCAACCGCCACTGCTTTTCCCCTGATTTTGTTGGGAAACAGTTCTGAAATAAGCACCCAGCAAATAGGGCCCCACGACATCATAAATGAGGCGGTATACACAATAATAAAAATTAGTGTGCCGATACCAATTACTTCCATAAACGAAAGTGCGCCGATGGCAAACATACCAACTGCCATACCAATCGAACCAACCATCAATAGTGGTTTACGTCCCCATTTGTCGACAGTTAAAATAGCCACCACTGTAAATACCACGTTTACGAGCCCCATTACAACAGTTTGCATTAACGATGCATCTTTTGCAGCTCCCATACTTTCAAAAATGCGGGGTGCATAATAAAGTGCCACATTAATACCTACAAATTGCTGGAAAACCGATAACAAAATACCAATGATTATAACCAGTTTTCCGTAAGAGAACAATTTTCCTGAATGGCTCTGCACACTTTGTTTAATATCATTAAAAATCAATTTGGCGTGTTCTGCTCCGTTTATTTTTGTAAGAATACTAAGTGCTTTGTCGTCCTGGTTTTTAAGCGCCAGATATCTTGGTGTTTCCGGAACAAAAAATAACAGCACACCAAACAATCCGGCAGGAATAGCTTCCGATATAAACATCCGGCGCCACCCAATGGTGTTGATCCACTCCAACGATTGTCCGCTGGCAATTCCCCAGTTTACAAAATATACTACCAGCATACCAAAAATAATGGCAAACTGGTTGAGGGCCACAAGCCTTCCGCGAATATCGGCCGGTGCAATTTCTCCAATATACATCGGGCTAACTGCCGAAGCCAGTCCAACACCAATACCGCCAATAACACGGTAGAAGTTGAACATATATAAAAGACCCATTGTAGGTTCGCCTTTTGTAAAAAACAGAAATTCAGGATTTCCCGATCCTAAAGCCGAAACAAAGAAGAGCAATGCTGCAAGTAGCAAAGTTCTTTTTCTTCCGAGTTTCGATGCCAGTATTCCCGAAATACTGCCACCAATAATGCATCCGATAAGTGCACTTGATATGGTTGCACCGTGTGCCAGCGAGTTCAGTCCCAGTCCTTCAATAAGAAAAGCCTGGATCGATTTGTCGGCACCTGAGATAACTGCCGTGTCGTAACCGAAAAGCAAGCCACCCAAAGTAGCAACCACTGTGATAACTACAATATAAAACGAATTACGCCCTTTCATTTGAATAGTTTAAATTTAGTTTTAAGGTATAAGTAAAAAAAGCAATTTACTCAGAGCCCGAAGACTCTGAGTAAATATGCTGTATATAATTGCTATTATAAATACCAATTAATTAGTTGTTCGATCAATTCTTGCTTTCCGCTGATCTGAGCAGGCTCGCCAACTTCTTTGGCAATAGCGTACATATCTTCAATCGTTAATTTTCCGCTTTCAAATTCGGCACCTTTACCTTGGTCGAACGAAGCATAACGTGCAGCACGCATAGCGCAGTATTGCGAGTCGTTCAGAATTTTGTCAGCAATTACAAGGGCACGTGCAAATACGTCCATACCACCAATGTGTGAGATGAAAATATCTTCCAGGTCGGTTGAGTTACGACGTGTTTTAGCATCGAAGTTAATACCACCATAAGTAAAACCACCTGCAGGAAGAATCTCAAGCATTGCTTCAGTAACTTCGTAAATGTTGGTTGGGAATTCGTCAGTATCCCATCCGTTTTGGTAGTCGCCTTTGTTAGCATCAATCGATCCAAGTAAACCGGCATCTGCCGACATTCTCAGGTCGTGAGCAAAAGTATGACCCGCAAGTGTAGCGTGGTTTACTTCAATATTCAATGTAAAGTCTTTTTCCAAACCATTTGCTTTCAGGAAGCCGATAACAGTTTGTGCATCGTAATCGTACTGGTGTTTTGTAGGCTCCATTGGTTTTGGCTCGATAAAGAAAGAACCGGTGAAACCTTGTTTACGACCGTAATCGCGGGCCATACGAAGGAATTCTCCAAGGTGTGCCAATTCGCGTTTTGTATCGGTATTGTGCAGGCTCATGTAACCTTCGCGTCCTCCCCAGAAAGTGTATCCGGTACCACCCAATGCGATAGTAGCATCGATAGCGTTTTTAACCTGAACCGCAGCATTGGCAACCACGTTAAAATCAGGGTTAGTTGATGCACCGTTCATGTAACGAGGATCGCTGAAAACGTTGGCTGTTCCCCAAAGCAATTTTACGCCTGAAGCAGCTTGTTTTTCTTTGGCGTACTCCACCATTTTTTCCAGTTTCTTTTCAATTTCGAAAACTGAACCACCGCCAACAACGTCAACATCGTGGAAACAGTAAAAAGGAGCACCTAATTTTGTGATGAATTCGAAAGCCGCATCCATTTTTTCTTTGGCTGCATCAATTGGATCAGAAGCACCATGCCAAGGGAAAATTTGTGTGCCACCTCCAAACGGATCATCGCCGGTTGCACAGAAAGTATGCCAGTAAGCCACTGCAAAACGCAGGTGTTCTTTCATTGTTTTTCCGGCAACAACTCTGTTCTCGTCGTACCATTTAAACGCCATTGGGTTTTTTGAATCAGGACCTTCGAATTTTATTTGATCGATTCCTTTAAAATACTCTTTGTTTCCTTTTAAAACTTCCATCGTAATAATTTTATGAATTGTTATTTTATCTGTTTTATATTACTCTTTTGATTTGCATATTATTTTATTGCTTTTTCAAGTTCTGCTTTCCAGCTTTCGTAAGCTTCCTGGTAAGCGGCAATATTCTGCGTGTTTGGCTCAATTACATCCAGCTTTTTCAGGTTCGAGAAAGCTTCGTTAAACGATTTGTAATAACCTGATCCTACACCTGCTCCACGCGCTGCTCCAACCGATCCGTCGGTGTTATACAGCTCAATGGTTGCACCCGAAATTCCAGCCAGTGTTTCTCTGAAAATAGGGCTAAGGAACATGTTGGCTTTACCGGCTTTAATTACCGATGCATCGATACCAATATTTTTCATGATATCCATACCGTATTTAAATGAGAATACAATTCCTTCCTGCGCCGCACGCAGCAGGTGTCCTTTGCCATGAATATTAAAGTTGATACCCGAGAAAAGCGAACCGATATTTTTGTTCTGAAGAACGCGCTCAGCACCGTTACCAAAGGGTAGGATAGAGATACCATCCGATCCGATAGCCACTTTTGACGCCAGCTCGTTCATCGCTTCATACGAAAGATCTTCGGCAACCATTCGTTTCAGCCAGGCATTTAAAATACCTGTTCCGTTAATACACAGCAGAACGCCAAGTCGTGGATCTTCCTGCGTATGATTAACGTGCGCAAATGTGTTTACACGCGATTGCGGATCGTATTTAATTTCGCTGCTTACACCATAAACCACTCCGGATGTTCCGGCTGTTGTTGCAATTTCGCCAGGATTAAGTACATTGAGCGAAAGTGCGTTATTTGGCTGGTCGCCGGCTCGGTAACTTACTTTTGTTTTTGTTGAGAGACCAAGGTCGGCAGCCGTTTTAGCGCTTAGCTGGCCTGATGTTGCAAAAGTTGGTACAATTTCAGGGATAATATCGGATGAAAAACCGTAGTTGTCAAACAGTATTGTAGCCAGGTCGTTTTCTTTGAAATTCCACATAATTCCCTCAGAAAGACCACTAACGGTAGTTTGTGCTTCGCCGGTAAGTTTCATGGCAATATAATCGCCCGGAAGCATAATTTTATCCACTTTGGCAAAAGTCTCCGGCTCGTTTTCCTTTACCCATTTTAGTTTCGACGCGGTAAAGTTACCCGGCGAGTTTAACAGGTTGGTTAAACAACGCTGGCCACCTATTTCCTCGAAAGCTTTATCGCCATAAACAGCAGCGCGGCTGTCGCACCAGATAATCGACGGGCGTAAAACCTCCTGTTTTTTGTCAACCATTACCAAACCATGCATTTGGTACGAAATACCAATCGATTCAATACTTTCTTTATCAATATTCGCGGTAGAGAGTACCTCGGCCAAAGCTAACTTCAGATTTTCCCACCAAAGTTCAGGCTCTTGTTCTGCCCAGCCTGCTTTGTGTGCGGTAATTTTCATTTCCTGTTTTGGGTAAAACGATGAAGCTACCAGGTTTCCACTGTTTGCTTCTATTAAAGAAACCTTAACTGAAGAGCTTCCGATATCGAATCCTAATAAGTGCATGATTATAAGTGATTTTGTTTATTTAGTTATTTAATCTGTTCTGTTCTGATATGGTGCAAAAGTAAATCTATTTTGTATGATCTCAAACTTTAAAAAAAATGTTTTATAACATGTTTATAGCGACGACCTCAGTTTTAGGGTTGTCGGAATTTCAACATTTACAGGTTTGCCTTTTACTATAAACTCGGCTGCTTTTTGCCCCATTTGGGTAAAATCGGTTGATATTACCGTAATACCTTCTTTAACGTATTTTTTCATTGGTGTTTCGTTGTACGAAATGACGCCGACTTCGCGGCCGGGTTCAAATCCTTTTTCAGAACACTGATCGAGAAACTTTGCCAACGTTCGATCACTCACCAGAAAATAGAGATCTCCTTTCTTTAGCTCAAATTCCTCGAAGGTGGTTATCACGCGGTGGTTTAGGTTATATTTTTTACAAAAGCGTTCGAAATGGTTCACAACCTCGCGCGGATGGTAAGTAAAATCGGGATAGAAAAGTGTAAAACGTTTGTATTTCGAAATGGCGTCTAAATTTTTATCGAGACAATTGTATACGGCTTCACCAAAATTCTGATAAACACTCGACTTGCCCTCACCATTAATTTTCCAGTCGATAATAAGCAACTGTTCTTCCGGAATTTTATCAATAATACTTTTCACCTTTTTGTGGTCGAAATTCATTACAATGTATTTTGTGTAACGTCCCACGCTTTCGGTAATAATCTTATCAAATAGGTCGATGTTGTAGTGATGAAAATGCAAATCAACACTAATGTTTTTAGGCAAATGGTTCAGAATAGAGTGATAAAGCACTTCTTTGTATGCCTTAAACGTATCGAGAAACAAAAATATCTTGGTAATTTTTCGGGTAACAAAATAACCTCGGTTGGGAACCGATTCCACCACACCTCGTTTTTTAAGCTCGGCATAAGCCTTAAAAACGGTATCTCTCGATAGTTGGCAATCTTTCATTATCTGATTTACCGAAGGAAGCATGTCGCCTTCTTTTAACTCGTTCCTACTGATAGAGTCGAGAATGGCGTCAACCAATTGCTGAAATTTCAGAACATTTGAGTTCTTTTCGATCGTGAATTTTATATTCATAAGAATGGTTTTATTTCAGAACCCCTATTCTGTTCTGTTCTACAAATCTAATAATAATAATTGTAATTGCCTCCAATGTAATACAAGTGTAGAGTAAATAGTACATTAACTGTATTTAACATTTATTAAAGTTGGCCGGCGCAATAGTTCCAAAGCTAACACGTTTTGGAATAAAAGGGTAGAGTGAGGTTATTTTTTCTAGTGGTTAAGTTTGGTCAGCAATTCTTTTTTAGCCTCAGGTTCTATCCTTTTTTCTTTTAATTTGAATTTAGCTTATTAATTTTACTTCAGAATAAGAAGTAAAAATCATGATCAAAGAACTTATAACCCGTAATCGCAGTTACCGTCGTTTTGATGAGGCGGTAAAAATTTCTTCAGAACAAATTACCAAATGGATTGAGTTGGCCCGGCTTTCGGGGAGTGGCAGAAATGCACAACCGTTAAAATATGCCATTGTTACCAAAGCTGAAAAGTGCGCAAAAATTTTTCCTTTCCTGGGATGGGCCGGCTATTTGACGAACTGGAAAGGGCCGGCAGAAGGGGAGCGACCAGTGGCTTATATTGCTGTAATTAAAGACCTGAATATTGCCGAAAACCATTACTGCGACGATGGAATTGCCATGCAGAGTATTTTACTCGGAGCTGTTGAAGATGGTTTTGGCGGTTGTATGATTGGTTCGGTAAACAAAGCCAAAGTAGCAAAATTGCTGGGGCTGAATGAAAAACAAGAGTTACTATATATTATTGCGTTGGGAAAACCTGCCGAAAAGGTTGTAATCGATGAGGCTAAAGATGGTAGCATAAAATACTGGCGCGATGAAGATGGAGTACACCATGTACCGAAACGGCCGATTGATGAAATCGTTATTATAAAGGATTAACAGCATCGAACATTACTGATTCCATGGGAACATATACAGAACTAAAAAGGAACTTAATTATAATTCACAGGATTTGCTAAGAATAGGCTCCCTTTAATAAGGGGAGCTCCCGTCAGCTGACGGGTGAGGGGTAATTAATTTCAATATTTTGTCTCATTACCCTTTTGTTCCCGACGTAAAGTACGGGATTTCGCAAGCTCAACTGTCGACATTTTCCCTTAGAAAGGGAAAACAGCTTTAACGTTGACCTCAAAAGGATGTGAGTTTGTTGCAGGAAAAGCATAAAAAAAGGATGGCACTGCCATCCTTTTCCGTTTAACTCCTAAAAATTACCCCCTTATAAAAAGTGCCTTAATTATATGTTGAGCCATTTTTGGATTTTCTTTTAATCTCCGGGTTGAATAGTTAAACCATTTTTCGCCAAACGGAACATACACACGCATTTTGTGCCCGTTGTCGACGATCAGCTGGCGCAGTTCGGGTGTTACCCCGTACAGCATCTGGAATTCGTACATATTTTTCGGGATATTCATTTCCCCGATCATCTTCATCGATTCCTCAACCAAGTATTTATCGTGAGTAGCAATTCCCACGTACATTTTATTTTCGAACATGTATTTCAAGTCCTTCAGGAAATGCTTGCGAACTTCTTCGTATTCTTTAAAAGCAATGTTTTCGGGTTCAACGTAAATTCCTTTACACAGTCGGAAACTGATCGGGTAATTGGCGTTGTTCAGGTCGTTCAGTGCAACCAAATCACTTTCGGTACGGCGTAAATACGCCTGAAGCACCAACCCAACATGTTTGGGAAATTCCTTTCTTAAACGGCGGAAAATATCCAATTCGATATCAACACATTGCGAGTCTTCCATATCAATACGAATGAAAGAATCTTTTTGCGCAGCGAACTGAACCACTTCGCGAAGCAGGTTGTAGCACACCTCTTTATCCAGAAGCAACCCAAACATGGTGGGTTTTATCGAGAAGTTACCTTTTACATTCTCCGAAGTAAAACGCTCAATCACTTCCAGGTATTCGTCACGGTTTTTTTCTGCTTCATCAAGTCTGGTAATAAATTCACCTAAAATATCAACCGTAACTTCAATTCCCTTTTCATTCAATAGTTTTGAGGCAAGCAAACCTTCCTCCATCGATTCGCCTGCAATGTACCTTTTCGAGAAAACCCAAACCAGTTTTTTGGGCATGTAAGGCAGCATATTTGCTATTAACTTATTCAACATTTTATAATTTAGGTAAATACTATTTTTCGCAGCATAAAAATACTATGCGAGACTCCCCTCGTGCAATGACGTTTATCATTGGCATATCATGATTTTAGGCAGCTTTTTTATAGAACTTATTGATTATTAATAACATGAAAAAATTGTTAATTAGAGTAGGGCATTTCCGCTAAAAAAGTATCTTTGTCGGGATTTAAAAAGTTGAACCTAAAAATTTATTGAAGATTACAGTTGCCCGTAGCGCGACTTAAATTCAGTATATTGATGAAGTAAAAAATAAAAAAGATGAAAGGAACATCGTTAGTAGTTAGTGTAGTGCTTTTTGTTGCAGTTGCAGTTTTGTACGTTTTACATTTTACAGGTAACGGCGCCAGTGAAGGAACACCAATTAAAGCAGCTGCCGGAACGGGCGGCGATTTGAAAATCGCTTATATTAAAGCCGATTCGGTACTTTTAAATTACACCTTATCGCAAGATTTGCACGATGAGTTTACCAAACAACAGGAGGCTTATACTACTGAGTACGGAACTAAACGCCAGTCGTTTGAAAAGGAAGCAGCTGCTTTCCAGGAAAAACTTCAGCGCGGGGGCTTTTTGACTGAACAACGTGCCGTTCAGGAACGTGATCGTTTATTGGGTAAAGAGCAGGAAATTCAAAAACTTGATCAGGAGCTGTCGACTAAGCTGGCTAAAATCCAGCAGGACAACAACAACAAAATCCTGGACAATATGATGGATTACCTGGATCGTTACAACGAAAAAGCCGGTTACGATTACATTTTAAATGGTGCAAACGTATTAGTTGGGCCAGAGGTAAATAATATTACCGCCGATGTTTTAAAGGCATTAAACGAAGAATACGAAGCCACAAAAACAGAATAATACAACATAAGCATATAGGGAAATCCGGGTTAGCGCCCGGATTTTTTTTGCTTTTTATTTTAGCTTTGTCATATGTTCGCCGATAAATACCTGGAAAAGAATCAGCACAAAATCCTCATCAACGAGTTGCCCGAAGCAGCGCCGGGAATAATTGTTGTAATTCCGTGTTTGCGCGAAACGGAGTTGACGAAAACTTTGAACTCGCTGAATGAATGTGATTTGCCGGGGTGTATGGTTGAAGTAATTCTGCTTATCAATCAATCGGAGGCAGCGGACGAAGAAACCATCCGCTTAAATTCTCAAACAAAGGCTGAGGCGGATAAATGGATTGCAGCGCACCAAAAAAGAGGCATTCGGTTTTATGCTGTTGGCCCCATAAACCTGAAAAAGAAATGGGCAGGAGCCGGATTGGCGCGCAAAAGGGGAATGGATGAAGCCATCAGCAGATTTAATCTCAACGATAACAAAGATGGAATTCTGGTGTCGTTGGATGCCGATACGCTGGTGGCAAAAAACTATCTGGTTGAGATTGAGAGGTATTTCAGGGAACACCCGAAACAGGTAGGCGCTACACTGGCTTTTGAACATCAAAAACAAGAACTGGATGAAAAACACCGCGAGGGGATTGAGCTTTACGAACTGTACCTCGATTATTACAAAAGGGCACTTCATTATTCCGGATATCCGTATTCGCTGTTCACTATTGGTTCGGCCTTTGCCGTAAAAGCTGAAGCTTACGTTAAACGTGGAGGAATGAACAGGCGACAGGCTGGCGAAGATTTTTACTTCCTGCAAAACCTGGTACAGATTGGCCGGGTTGGAGAAATCACGTCCACAAAAGTTTATCCGTCGGCACGATTATCGAACCGGGTGCCTTTTGGTACCGGCCCAATTTTGCAAAAATGGATGAAAGGGGAGGAGGACCTGACACTTACATACAATTTCGAAGCGTTTAAAAACCTGCATCAGTTTTTTGCTCAAAAAGTTCGTTTATTTAAAATTCATCCAAACGATTATTTGGAGTTTTTGAACGATTTAAATAAGCCAGTAAAGGAATTTCTTGAGCTGGATAAATTTAGTATTGAGCTGGAGGATTTAAACAACAATTGTTCGCGTTTGGAAACTTTTCAGGTACGTTTCTTCCAAAAATTCAATGCCTTTAAAATCCTGAAGTTTCTGAATTTCGCCCACGAAAAATTTTATCAGAAAGCTGATCTGCAAAAGCAGGTTGATCTGCTAAATCAGGAACAATAAACTGATCGCCATCACTACCATTCCGCCCGTTAACCCGTAAATAGCTATGTGGTGCTCACCGTATTCTTCGGCAGAAGGAAGCAATTCATCGAGCGAAATAAATACCATAATTCCGGCAACCCCGGCCATAATTACACCAAAAATTACTTCGTGGTTTCCCGAGTTCATAAACGGCATTAACAAAAAATAGGCAAGCAGAGCTCCTATTGGTTCTGACAGCCCGGACAAAAAGGAATAGAAAAAAGCCTTTTTACGACTGCCGGTGGCGTAATAAATCGGCACCGAAACGGCAATTCCTTCAGGAATGTTGTGAATGGCTATAGCAATGGCGATGGCAACACCCAGAGCCGGATCGGTGATGGCCGACATAAATGTGGCAATCCCTTCCGGAAAGTTGTGTACACCTACCGCCAGGGCAGTCATTAAGCCCATGCGGTAGAGGCGGTTAAACTTGTACGCCGCTTTTTTATTGTCCATCTCCTCAATCCCCCGAATTTCGTGTGGATTTTCAAAATTGGGTATAAATTTATCGATCAGGGCAATTAGCAACATACCTCCAAAAAAAGCGATTACAGTGTATAATGTTCCTTCAAATTCGTTGTAATGGTGAATAAGACTTTCTCTGGCTTCCTGAAAGATTTCGACAAAGGAAATGTAGATCATAACTCCCGCAGAGAATCCCAGCGATAACGTAAGAAGCTTGGTGTTAGTGCGTTTTGCCAGAAATGCAATAGCACTGCCGATACCGGTTGAGAGGCCGGCAAACAAAGTCAGGGAAAGTGCAAGAAGTATATTAGCTGATTCCATTGTTTTCCAATTGTAATAGCAAAATTAACAAAAAGAAGATTAATTGAATATTAATATGTGTATAGGTAGTAATGTGTTGAATATTAATTGTTTTGGGGCGGTTTTTGTAAAACATGTGAATAAAATGTTTTTTCAACTTTGATTTTATATCAAACTTTGTACTTTTGCTGAAAACGAGAATGTTTAACTTTAAAATTCATTGTTATGGCATACAAAATTTCAGACGAATGTATCGCATGCGGTACTTGTATCGATGAGTGCCCGGTTGACGCTATTGCAGAAGGTGATATCTACACCATTGATGCAGAGCTTTGTACTGACTGTGGCTCATGCGCAGAAGTTTGTCCGGTTGAGGCAATTGCTATTGAAGAATAGTCCGCTCAGCATAAAGACATTAAAGCTCGCTTATGCGGGCTTTTTTTATGCCCTATTGTTAGCGCAGATTACTTTTAAAAGGGATCACATTGAAAATCCGGTGGATTGCTATTTTTATTTTCTACAGATATGCGGCGCCGAGAGGTCTGCTTTTCAATTAACTTCTGTACTTGCGCCTTTTATAATATATAACATATTTTCCTTGGGCGATGCAATTGCCTGTTGGCAATTAGCTTTGCCCAAGGCTGAATTAAACAGCACTTTCAGCGCTGTAGGTTAAAATGCATGATAAGCATTGAGCGCTGAAAGTGCGATTTACTTTAGCCCGGGGCATACGATTCCGAATAGCATTCGGAAGAGTTTCGCCCCGGGTTAAAGATCGGTGAACATCAAAGGCGCAACCATTAAGTTCTTTGAAACTGAATGATCGTTTGCGCCGCAATTCTCAGGCGTAGTTAGAATAATCCTCCACCAGGAATTCAATATGATTCTTTAAAACCCATTCAACTCCATAAAAACAGTTGGTAAGATCAATAAAAAGCCAATAACTATTAGCATTAAGGTAAACGAAGCCGCCCATTTAAACCACTTTTCGTAAGGTATACGTGCTACGCCCAAAACCCCGATTAATACGCCACTTGTAGGCGTAATCATGTTGGTAAAACCATCGCCCAGTTGAAAGATTACTACGGTAGTCTGGCGCGAAATTCCAATCAAATCCGATATCTGCGACATAATAGGAATGGTTAAGGCCGCCTGTCCCGATCCGCTAGGGATAAACACATTTAGCATGGTTTGTATCAGGTACATAATTCCTACCGTTCCAACCTCTCCAAAATTTTGCATCGAATTGGAAACATAAAACAGGATGGTATCAATAATTTGTCCGTCTTCAAGAATCACCACTATTCCGCGGGCGAGGCCAACGATCATAGCCGCAGGAAGAATGTCTTTGGCACCATCCAAAAAAAGTTTGGTAATGGTATTTGGCGATTTATTGGCCGCAATGCCGGCAAAAACTCCCATGGCAAAAAAGATGGTTGCAATTTCTTTAATATACCAGCCATGGCCCATTACACCAATTACCAGGAAAACGATGGTGAACGTGAGCAGGGTTAAAATAAAATATTGCACCGACCTCCACAGGGTTAAAACGCCCATAACAATAAAAAGCACCGTAGCCACCGGAATGGCCGGAACAGAAAATACATTGTTGCCTATGCTTATTGAACTTTGCGGGATAGTGATGGAGAATACGATAAGTGCAACAGAAATTATGGACAGAGCAAACCAGGCAGCAGCAGGTTTTATCTTTTCAATTTTAATGGCTGTGGTTTCGTTGCGCGAGCGCCAGTATGCATCATTTTCGTATACAACAGATTTGGTCGGGTCTTTTCTTATTTTGGTGGCATAACGAAGAATAAACGCAAAGCCAAAAAAGTTGATCACAACCCACATCAGTATTCGGTATTCCAAACCTGAAAACAAAGGAATGTGAGAAAGTCCCTGCGCAACACCAACGGTAAACGGATTTAAAAATGCGCCGGCAAAACCCATAGCTGCAGCAATAAAACACAACGAAACACCAACAATTGAGTCGTAACCCATTGATATGGCCAGCGGAACAAAAATAATAGTGAAAGCAATGGTTTCTTCACTCATGCCAAAAATGGCTCCAAACAAGCTGAAGATGGTCATTATGGAAACAAGTACAATATTATGAACACCCACAAAAGAAAGAACTTTCGATCGCTCAAGTCGTTTTAAGCGTTTCAGAAAAGTGTAAATACCAATGTCGATTGCCTTGCTGTCGTTCAATATCCAAAACGAACCACCGATTAATAGAATAAGCGCAATTATATTCGAGGTGCTTAAAAAGCCATCGAAAAAGGACGAAAAAACCTGCCACGTTTGCAAATGGCTGTCGGTTTTATGAAACGAGCCGGTTTGTATTACACTGCGTTCAACACCATTAACGACAACACTCTCGCGTTCAAATTGACCACCGGGAATTATCCAGGTTAGCAAAGCACAAAAAACAATCAGAAAAAATATGATGACGTAGGTATGCGGAACTTTTTTTAACATGCATGAATGATTTAAAAAACGTAATATAAGAATTTATATCAGATCAGGCGAAAGCGAAAATTGAACTATCGGGAGACTGGATTCTATTTTGATACTACTATACTGATAAACATTATGAAAAGTTCTTTTTATGTGATTGATTTTTCTTAAATTGTTAGAAGTAAATTTAAACGACACACTTAGAAATAATGCGAAACTATTTGATTTTACTCCTCATATCGTTAACAGCATTTGGTAGTTATAGTCAAAACGTTACCAGCGACAGTACTTCCGTTGCACAGGAAAAAGAAAAGAAAAACTTTAACTTTAACCTGATGCCGTATATGAGTTACAACCGTAACCTCGAATTTATGTACGGTGTGCTTCCGCTGGCTATGTACCGGCTAAACCCAAACGATACTATTTCTCCAAAATCCTTGTCGGGGATTACCGGTGTTTTTACTACCAACGGATCAAAATTTATTGGCTTTTTTAACCGCTGGCACCTGGCGCAAGACACCTGGCGCATTCAATTATATGGGGCTACCGGAAATCATATTTCGCAGTTTTACTACGATTATGATATTACGCCCGGATTTTACGATTATAAAACAAAGACAAAACTGATTAGTATAGGACTTCAGCGAAAAGTATTGCACACGCTTTATGCGGGGATCAGCTATACATATGCGCATCATTTTACGAAATACGAAGATGAGATAATTCCCGATGCAACCACTGATACGCATTCGTTGCAGTACATTGCTTTGTGGGATACCCGAAACGAAGTGTATTATCCCACCGACGGAAATCAGATACGTTTAAAGTGGAATTCCTTTCCGCAGTGGATGGGCAACGATATTGAAGCCAATAAAATTATTACCGAGTACAACCAGTATTTTCCTTTTCACGACGGACGCGATGTTCTCGCTGCCCGCTTTTCGGGTACTTTTGGTTTGGGCGATATTGCTTTCGAACAGCAGGTTGTTCTTGGTGGTAACGATATTCGTGGCTACTCGGAGGCTAAATACCGTGGCGATGGACTAATGGCAATTCAGGGCGAATACCGTTACAATTTTGCCAGTAGAATGGGGTTGGTTGGTTTTGCCGGTTTGGCTACCATTTACGGCTCGCCAACCAAAGATTTCGACTGGGATTTATACCCCGGATTTGGAGTAGGCTATCGCTATCAGGCTTTTAAATCGGCCAATTTTAACATCGGGTTTGATGCTGCATTGGGTAAAGACGACTGGGGAGTTTATTTCAGAATAGGAGAAGCATTTTAATGGATTAGAAACAGCTGCACAGAATGGAAACAAAAGAAGGAAAACAAAAGACCGGAAAACGGAAGCGTATTGTGTTGATAGTATTGCTGGCATTGACTTTGATTGTAGTGGTAGCACTGGCCCTGGCGCCGGATTTTATTAAAAATTACATCAATAAAAACGGCGCGGAACTTTCAGGGCGTACAATCACAATCGAAAAAATAAAGTACAATTATTTTACTTCCACTTTACAGGTGTTTAATATGGCCATGTACGAACAAAACAATACCGATGTTTTTGTAGGTTTCGATACGCTTTTACTCAACCTGAAACCGCTTCGCTTTCTTAAACACGAAATAAATGTGCAGCAATTTCAACTGGTAAATCCTTATTCGCAGGTTATCCAAACCGATACGGTATTTAATTTCTCCGATATCATTGAGTTTTTTGATACGGAAGAAGCAGAGGCCGACGAAGATACCACGCAGGCAAAACCGTACCGTTTGAACCTGAACTTACTGGAGATAAAGAACGGAACGGTGAGTTACACCGATACCAAACTAAATCATAACGTTGCAATGGAAGACATAAGTTTTCTGATTCCGCAAATATATTGGGGGGGCGACGAAAGTTCTGCCGATCTGGCGTTTAATGTCGGGCATGGTGGCAGCATCAGCACTGGTTTTGATTATAACTCGAAAACGGGCAATTTTTCAGGCGATATCAAATTAAACAAACTGGTTCTAAACATCGCATTACCCTATATCAAAGAGTACATGCAGTTTAATAAAATGGAGGGAACACTTGATGCAACGGCGAAGTTTAACGGAAATGAGAATGATCTGACAAACTTTTCGTTGAGCGGAAATGCAGTGGTTGATAGCCTGATGTTTACTGACCTGAACGATAAAAACGTATTGGGAGTAGCAAAAGCCACGCTGGATTTAAGCCATTCGAAACCCTTGTTGTACCAGGCTGAAATTGGGAAAATCGAAATAACCCGGCCTTATGTATATTTTGCTTTGATCGACTCCTTGTCCAACTTCGAAAAAATGATAGTGCCGGTGGAGGCTGAAACAGTTGCTGACACGACTGAAAGCGAAGAAAACGAACCTTACGATATTATAATCGATAAACTTGTGATTGATGATGGACTTATCGATTTTAGCGATCAACGTTTGCAGGAGGTTTTTAACTACGAACTGTCGCAGGTGCATGTCGATATGGATTCGCTCTCACTAAACAGCAACTGGCTGGAGATTAATTCGAATATGAAACTGAATAAACGAGGCAACCTGGAAGCTGAACTGGGTTTGAATCCTTACGATCCGTTTCAGCATATTGAGCTGAATTATGTGTTGTCCGATTTTCAGTTGCCCGATATTAATATTTACTCGAAACACTACGCCGGACTGCCCATTTTATTTGGCGATATGTATTACCGCAACAAAACATCCATCATTAATAAACAGCTGAACAGCGAAAATGAACTGGTAATCCGTAATGTTGAAATGGGCCGAAAATCGGGAGGATTGTACGATATTCCAATAAAGCTTGCCTTGTTTATTCTGAAAGACAAAAATGGTGATGTAATCCTTGATATTCCGGTAACCGGCGATTTGTCGGATCCAAGGACCGATGTGGGAAAAATTGTATGGAACACTTTTAAAGGATTTATGGGAAAGATAGCATCCTCTCCTTTCAGGGCACTTGGAAATTTGCTGGGTGCCGATCCAAAAGAACTGGAAGAAATTACGCTGGCATACAGCGATACCACATTAACGCGCAAACAACATCGTTCGCTCGATTTATTGCTGGAGTTGGAACAACAAAAACCGGGGCTGCTGATTGAGATGCAATATATGAACGACCGGAAGTTGGAACGTATCGATGCTGCTGCACAACTTGTTCAAGATAATTACACCAAAGAAACAGGTAAGAACCCAAGAAGAAACAACAAAGAATACCTCGAATATTTGAAAAATGAAACACAACGCGATTCGCTGGTGATGCAGGATTACGAACGCCTGCTTGCTCCCGAAACAAAGGTTGACAGCGTAATCATTTCCCGCGAAAACAATCGTATACAAATGGTAAATAGTTATTTGCACGAACATAACGACTCAACTACGATTCGTGTGCTGGAATACGACGAAGATGAAGTGCTGAATATTGGCAGCCGTCCACAATTCAAAATTTCATATAAACTGGCAGAAGATGAGGCTCCCCTGGATGATTCTCAAAGTGGTCAGTAGATTGATTACCTGTTTGATGAAATAAATGAAGGATCGTCCCGAAAATGCGGAACGATCCTTTTTTATTGTAAATGCTTAAATCTTCTTTCCAATATAAAACACGTAACCATAAAGATCCTTGTACTTATGGTACAATTCTTCTTCGTATCGTTGGTTGGCAATAAAACCCTCGGCAGCTTTGTTACCGGCGTGTTCTTTTAGGAAAGTTTCCTGTGCCCTGATTTGTGGCTTGTAAAAATACTCGATCCAGCAGTTATCGGGTAAAATAAACGATGCCACGGGTACATAACCGGCTTGCTGCATTTGTGCCACTTTATTCGGAATAGTATCGATGCCGGGATAAGCATCCATCCAAAAATCCTGTATTTCCTGAGGACGCTCCTCGGTAAACCACGATGCTTCACTCACCGCTACGTATCCTCCCGGTTTCAGAAACGCTTTCCACTCGCGCAGGCCGCGCTCAAAACCAATGTTGTAAATGGCACCTTCCGACCAGATTAAATCCAATTCTTCCGCCTGAAAAGGCAGCTGATCCATCGAACCAACAATCCCTTTTACGCGCTCCTGCAGATTGTGCTTCTGTGCATTTTTGTTAAACAGGTCGATAAAAGTGGGGAAGAGGTCGAGCCCCTTTATTTGTCCCGGTGTATGTTGCGCTAAAATCATGGTTTGCCCGCCGGTACCACAGCCCAGGTCAGCAATCTTTGCTTCTTTGCCAAGCTTGTCAATAAAACTCAAAGCTTTAATGGTTACTTCCGGGCTTCCCGGCCCCTGGCGTTCGAGGAGTGAAAAATATTCGCAAATTAAACCTAAATCGAAATCGTGTATAGATGAATTATCGTTACTCATTTTTTTAAATATTGTGCCAAAAACCACTCATTTGTATCGTTTTTGGGTTTTAGGCGGTTTCAAATAAAAAGATATAAAAATTACCACTGACAGGAAACTGTCAGCGATTAACGAATGGATAACCAAAGGCCGGCTGCCAAAGGTTATTTACTTCACGGAATCCAAATTAATTTTAAACATGCAAAAGTTTTACAGGTTTAAAATTAGTTATTTTCGCAAAAAAGTAAACAACACTCAACATTTTTCAAACTTATATGTTGGACTGAGACTGTTTGGATAGTAAGATGATTTAGAAAATGAAGAAAAGTTTTTATAGTTTGTTTAGCGGCATTATTGTCCTGTTTTATGTATTGAATGTTAACGCCCAGGAGCACAACGATCATGATGATCATGAACACCACGACCATACACACGGACACAAAACCGAAATAGGAATTGGAAATTCTCTCGTGTATTTCTTCGGAGAAGAAGAGCTTAGTTATGGTTTGCATATTCATGTTGTCAGAAATATCGGTCATTCGAATTTTGGAATGGGACTGGCCTACGAACGAATTTTTGATGAACATACCCATAACACCATTGGAGTGGTTGGTAGTTATACACCTATTGACCGGCTTCATTTTGCCTTAACGCCCGGAATTGCTTTTGAAGGCGAAGACTGGGAGGAGAAAAACTTCGCCCTGCACTTCGAAACAGCCTACGATTTCCAGGTCGGTAATATCCACATGGGACCAATGGTAGAGCTGGGTTATAATTTCGAGCACGTGCATTTAAGCATGGGATTACACATCGGTTTTGGCCTGTAATAACATAATCCCCAAAACAGGGGATGCAAAATTCTGAAAATATTAAATTCGTTGCCGGTAATATGCTGGCAATCTTTCTTTTATGTGGTATGTAAGTGCTGCCTGTCCGATCTGTGGCAACACCTGATTTCACTACAATAGGGGATTGTGCACCCTTTTGTATCCCTCTATTTTTGCGAACGCTACTTTGATAGAATTCGTGAAAACAATGAGGGTAAAAACAATTTCTGGAAATAATTTTTTAAAAAATATCCTGCTGAGCTTGTCGGTGGTTTTGCTTTTGCAGCAAAATGTTTGGGCGCAATCTGCCGAAAAGGTGGAGCTCGCCGGAATTGTTCAAACGGCTGATGGCGAAACATTGCCGGGAGTGAATCTGGTTCTTAATCCGGGCAATAAAGGTGTAACCACCGATATCAACGGGGAATTCACTTTTCAAAATATTTCATCCGGTACATATAAGTTGCAGGTGAGCTGCATCGGTTTTCAATCGCTCAACCGGGAAGTACAGGTAAAAGACGAAAAGTCGCCTGCCTTGCAACTGGTTTTGGTGCCTGAAAATTACATGATCAACGATGTGGTGGTGAGTGGGAAATCCGCTACACGGCGTGTAATTGAGCAGGCCTACCAGGTTTCTTCGGTATCTACCAAAGAATTGTTCAACAGCACAAGCGATGCAAAATCTGTATTAGATCGAATTCCCGGTGTGCGTATTCAGGAGGAAGGCGGTTTGGGCTCCGACCTGAGTTTTACGCTAAACGGTTTTTCCGGCGACCAGGTGAAGTTTTTTATGGACGGAATTCCGATGGATAACGCCGGATCGATGACACTGGGCGATCTGCCGGTAAATATGATCGAGCGAATTGACGTGTACAAAGGCGTGGTGCCGGTTTGGCTGGGTACCGATGCATTGGGTGGAGCGGTGAATATCATTACCAACCGCACCAATAATTATCTCGATGCATCCTATGCTTACGGATCGTTTAACACCCATCGTGCGTCGTTGAATGGCGCTTATACCAACGAAGAAACAGGATTTACCTTCCGCGGCAATTTGTTTTACAATTATTCCGACAACCATTATAAAGTATGGGCGCGAATTGTGGAAAACAATACGGTTGTGGATACGGCCTGGGTGCGTCGTTTTCACGATCGTTACCGCTCCGGTTCGTTAAAACTGGAAACCGGACTGGTGGATAAATCATTTGCCGACCAGTTACTACTGGGCTTTATGCTTTCGGCAAACGACAAGCAGGTGCAGCACGGCGCTACCATGAATACCGTTTACGGCGGTATTGTTCGGAACAGCCAATCGGTGATGCCCACATTGCGCTACAATAAAAAAGATTTGCTGACCGAAGGATTGGATGTAAGCCTGTACAGTGCCCTGAACCGGAGCCGGTCGGAAGTGATCGACACGCTGCAGGGGGTGCGATACAACTGGCTGGGAGAACAATCGATAATTTATACATCCAATGGTGAGCGGTCGACAGATGGGGAGTTTTACCGCACTTTCACCACACTTGACGAAACTGATTTTAATACCCAGCTAAATGCCGGTTATGCATTGAGTACCCGCAGTTCGCTGGCATTAAATTACTCATTGAATTATTTTCACCGAAAAGCACACGACACGGAGCACCCCGACGAGCCGGCCAACCGTTTTCCTAAAGATCTGACAAAACAGGTACTTGGCCTGGCTTACAAATTCGATTTGAATAATAAATGGAGTACCACGCTGTTTGGAAAAATGTATCACATTCATGCCGCTACCTCAAAACTGTTCGATTTTGCAATGGAAACCCAGCGTGTTGAGGCGGTGGATAACAAACAGTTCAACTTTGGCTACGGACTGGCGACCAGCTATTTTGTGATGCCGGAATTGCAGCTGAAATTCTCGTACGAGCATACTGCCCGAATGCCCATGCCCGAAGAAATTTTTGGCGACGGTTTGTTTGTGGAGGCCAATCCCGATCTCGGGCCGGAGCAAAGCGATAATATCAACCTGGGAGCAGCGTTTAGCACACAAAAATTGGGTAATCATCATTTGTCGGTTGGAAGTAGTTTGATCTACCGCGAGGCAAAAGACCTGATCTATACCGTTGTTACGGTTTCCAGTCCGCAAACACGTTACGATAACCTCAGCGACACGCGTGTGCTGGGCGTAGAAGGAAATCTGCAATACGCCTGGAAAGACGTTTTCCACGCTGGAGCCAATGTAACTTACCAGGATATTACCGACCGTGCAAAGCTGATCTATAACGAGTCGTACACCGGATCAGGCTGGCAAACCAATTACCACTATGGTTTTCGTTTGCCTAACAAACCGTATCTGTTTGCCAATTTTAATGCAGGAGCAACGGCTAAAAATGTGCTGGTCGATGGTTCAACGCTAAACGTCAACTACTTTGTAAATTTTGTGGAGAAATACTTTTTAACCTGGACTGAACTCGGGGCCGGCAGCGACAAGTATATCATTCCGCGCCAGGTTTCACACGATATCGAACTCAGCTATTCGCTACAGAACGGTAAATACAACATTGCCGCCGAATGCCGCAATTTATTCAACGAAAAACTTTACGACAAATATTACTTACAAAAACCCGGACGCTCGTTTAGCATCAAGCTCCGGTATACGATCTAGAATATTCAATAAAAATTCAAAAATATGAAAAGAGTAAAACTATTACCCCTATTAACCATGACTGCTTTACTGGCAGCAGGAACGCTGTTGTTTAGCGCTTGTAGCGATGAGAACGAAGTGCCGGAAATGATTACCGGCGAAGCAAATTATGCTTTAAGCCTGGCTTACCAGGGCACCGAAGGAAATTACACTTATTACACCGTGTTGTTCGAAGATGTAATGAGCGGAAGCCTTTCGGCTGTTGGGCAGGGCATCGATCATTTGGGGTATTATACCTACAATCAGGTGGACGATCGTATTTATGCCACCGGAGGTTTTGAGCTGACCGATATTATTGCACTGGAAAAAAATACCGATGGCGAACTGGTGGAAACCGGAGGAAACTCGTCGTTTGGCAATAGCCTGCAGGACGTTGTGGAAGCTGAAGACGGAATGTTATTGGCGATTGAAATGGCATCATCGTCGGATGTGATTACACTGCATCGTATTAATGCTGAAACAGTAACTGCCGAAAGCTCGGTAAGTACTGCCGTTTCTGAAATTACAGATCAATCCGGCCCGTCGTATTCGGGAATGGTACAAAGTGGCGATTTCCTGTTTGTAAGTTTTTACATCAGCGACCCAACCACATACACCACCGCGCACACCGATGTGGCTCAGGTAGCTGTTTTTAGCTATCCCGGGTTGCAGTTTGTAAAAGTTATTGAAGACGATCGTACCGGCCCGATCGGAGGTTTTGGTACAAAATCAGGATTGATAAAAGACGAAACCGGGAATGTGTATGCCTTGTCGCATACCAATCCTGCCAATGGATTTAGCCAGTTTACAAAAGATCCTGCGATTTTGCGTATTAACAGTGGCGACAGCGAATTCGACAGCAACTACATCTTCGATTTTAATACCGTTACCGACAGCCTGACGACAGCGCACCTTGTTTATTTGGGCAACAACAAAGTTTTTGTTGAAATGAATACCGCGAAACGAAGCGAGCAGTCGGCATGGGCAGATGGTCCGTTAAAACCCGCTGTTCTTGATCTTTCGGCAAAAACAATTGATTATATCAGCGGAGTGCCGGAGCATTCAGGATTGGGTCGTAAACTGGCATCAACAAGTTTATACGATGGCCAGCACATTTACATGGTTGTTCCTGAAGATGTAAATTCATATGTCTATCAAATCGATCCGGTAAATTACACGGCAACAAAAGGGGCCGAAGTGCAGGCCAATTTCACTGCCGGTTTCTTTAAATTTTAATTTGACACTAAAAACACTTGTAGTTCATAAACTGATCTCCGTGTTCCGCTATGTGGGGCATGGAGATCCCTTTTTAAAATTCATGCGAATCAAAAGTTGAACAACATTTTAGGGCAAAACCCTTGATTTTACCTCAAAGCCTAAAGGATGATCAAGGATTTTCTCGCTTTCTTCCTTCAGGATCGAGGTGAAGAAGGGAGAAAAATCAGCTATCAATTACGAGCTCAACTATTGATTCGAAACATTAAAAAATTACTGCAAAGCATGCAAAACTGGAAAGCGCTTGTTCGAAAGTTACATCTCTGGCTGGGTTTAGCCTCAGGCCTAATCGTTTTTATTGTGAGTATAACCGGCTGCATCTATGTTTCTCAAAACGAAATAATGAAAGCCGTGGAACCGTGGCGAACGGTTGAAGCAAAAGACCAGGCTTTTGTACCACCCAGTCAACTGGTTGACACTGCCTCGTTTTACATGCCGGGGAAAACACCGTCGGGATTGACATACGAAGACGAAACGGGCGCAGCTGCTGTGGGGTTTTATTATACCGAAAACGACAAGATGGATTTTGGCGTTGTATTTCTCGATCCTTATTCAGGGGAAATGCTGCACAAAAAGGAAGGAGTTTTGCATGGTGGTTTTAATTTCTTTCAGTTCATCATAAAAGGACACCGTTTCCTATGGCTCCCGCCGGCAATCGGAAAACCGGTGGTGGGAATCGGAGTTCTGCTGTTTGTGGTATTGCTGATTACCGGAATTATTATGTGGTGGCCGGTGAAATGGAACGCCAAAAACCGCGAAAGGAGTTTCCGTATAAAATGGTCGGCAGGGTGGAAACGGCTGAACCTCGACCTGCACAATGTTCCCGGGTTTTATGCAGCCTTGTTTCTGCTGATCATCGCCTGCACCGGCCTGGTGTGGAGTTTTAAGTGGTTCGAACATGGCGTTTATTACGTGGCATCAGGAGGGGAGAGCAAAGCTGCGCATGAGCATCCGCACTCCATTGTTCAGCCGGCTTCTTCGGTAACTGCTGATAGCATTCCGGCCATCGACAGGGCTTTTTATCTGGCACTGGAACAATACCCGGATCCAAAACGCATTTATATGACGCCGCAATTGCGTGAGGCCGACGATGCCATTGAAGTGGTTTTGTATAAACACCAGGGGCGCTATTACCATCACGATGAGTATTTTTTCGATCGTTACACCTTAGAACTACTGGAAGTGGAAAAATACGATGAGGCCGGTTTTGCCGATAAGCTCGATCATATGAATTACGATCTCCATACCGGGGCAATCTGGGGGCTGCCCGGAAAAATACTCGTTTTTATACTGGGACTGGTGAGTGCCAGCTTGCCGGTTACCGGATTTTTTGTGTGGTACAACAAACGCAGAAAAAGTAATCGGCAAGCGCATTTGTTACAATCGAAGCTGTAAATATGTTTTTCAAAAATCTCTTTTCGCATCCGGCAGAATCGGCGCCGCTTATGGTTTTGTACGGCACAAAATCGGGCAACTCAAAAACTGTGGCGGAAGAACTGGCGAAGCAGCTGATCCGGCAAAATATTGAGCACCGGGTGAGCAGCATGTCGAAAGTTAAACCGCAACAATTAAAAGATGTGGAGCGAGCGTTGCTGGTGGTAAGCACGCACGACGATGGTGAGCCACCGGTAAAAGCAAGGAAGTTTTACAGGCAGTTACAGGCAGCTGATATGCCAGGTTTGGAACAACTGCAGTTTGCCGTTTGTGCTTTGGGCGATTCAAGCTACGACAGCTTTTGTGAGGCCGGAAAAACATTGGAGAGTCGTTTACTGGAGCTGGGCGCAAAAGAAATACTGCCACGAAAAGATTGCGACGAAGAGTTTGCACAGCCGGCAGTGGAGTGGATAAAAGAGGTGCTGACCCGACTAAAAAAGGGAGAGGAATTGACAGATGAGATCGAATTGGAAAGCTCAAAATGGTACAACGGCACCTTAAAGCAGCGTGAGGTATTATCGGTAGATGCCGAAAACAATTCCACTTATCACCTGGAATTTGAATGCCCGGAAGCAGCCGGAAATTATAAAAGTGGCGATCTGCTGGATGTAATTCCTGAAAATCCTGCAGATCTGGTTCTGGCGCTTTGCGAAAAGTTAGAGGCACCACAACTGGCAGCTGCTTTTGCAACAGAAAAAGAAATTACACGCGTAAATCGGCAATTGTTAAAGGCTTATGCCGGAGCGACATTAAATAAATCGCTGGCTGAATTGCTTACTCAAAATGAGGCGTTGAATACCTATCTGAAAAATGCAAATGTACTTGATCTGCTTAACGATTTTCCGGCAGAAATTTCCGGCGAAAAGCTGCTTTCGTTGTTGCCTCCAATCCGCATCCGGCAGTTTTCGATAAGCAGCGTGCCCAATGCCGAAACACCAATTGATCTGATGGTAAAAACCGTACGTTTTCAGTTCAACGGTAAAAAACATTTGGGAGCAGCTTCCAGCTGGTTAAACGAAAGTAGTACGCCGGGAAGTCCAATTCGTTTTCGCCTGGCAGCAAATCCCGATTTTCACATGCCGGCCGATAGTAATACTCCGATACTTATGATCGCCGCCGGAACCGGAGTGGCACCATTTCGCGCCTTTGTTCACGAGCTGGAGCAACAGCATTTCCCTGCAAACGCCTGGTTGCTTTGGGGAGAGCAGCTGCATCATCACGAAAATCGCTACTACTCCGAATTCAGTGCAATAAGTCAACAGCACGGCAACTTTTTGTTCGATGCTGTGGAATCGCGTAATCAGCAAAAACCAATGTATGTGCAGGATTGGCTACTGGAAAAACACCACGAATTAGCGGCCTTTATCAATCACGGTGCGCATGTTTATGTCTGCGGCTCAAAAGCAATGGGCGAGGGCGTTGAAAAAGCCCTGCAGCAAATCTTTCCGGATTCCGCAGCCTGGGAAATTTTTAAATCTTCCGGACGGTATCACTGGAGTTGTTATTGAGTGGAAAGTTGGGAGTCGGAAGTTGGAAAACCGAAGAGATGGCCAACTCGTAACTTGCAACTTGTGTCTTGCAGCTTCTTTAATCCTTCATCCTCTCACTTGGCTTGCCCCAGCTTAAAGAAATAAATCTTAAAAAGTAGCGGGTAAATCAATCATACACTTTTCTATTAAGCAACTTATAGTTAAATTGCAATACAAGCCCGGATTACAAATCAATCCTGCGCTATAAATAGAAAAAGCATGGAATTTATAGATGCACTCAAATATGGAGCTATTGGATTATGCGCTATCCTTTTTGCTCTTTCAACCAAATTGCTGTTAAAGGAACAAGACCGCAATGATGATGCGCGTCAGCCCATTTTAAACACCATTAAATGGTTTCTGGTTGTCTCCTTGTTAATGGCGGTGTTTTTTGGTATAACCGAGTTTCTGAAACCGGATAAAACAAATGCGACGCTGGAAAATGCGATAACAAAGGTATGGGAATCTCATTATTCAGAATATACCACTGATACAACATTACTGTTAAAAGCACAGCGGGTAAAAGAAGGTGACAACGAATGGGAGGGAACGGCAGATCCGGACAAAGTGTGTGAAGATATTATTTCGGAACTGGAAATGTGCATGAACGAGCGATCGAGCATTGAATTTGAATTTTACACCTATATTATTCGTTTAAAAAAGGAGATAAATGATAAAGGAGGAACGATAAATGTTGATTTTAATCCCGACAATAACAAAAAGGACGTTTATGAAATTCTCGAATTCATATTTATAAACCTCGAATTAACCGCTAATCAGAGCTTAAACGACGATGAAGTGCGTTCATTGTGGAAACAATACAAACGATCGTGGTCGACTAAAAATTTTAAGTTTATCGATTATTGGGATGTTGCACAATTGGTACGCGAATACCTGGATAAGTTTTACCCAAACGAATAGACTATCTCCCAAAAAAAAATCTTGTTGCTTTTCGATACTAAGAAGTTGAAATGTTTCATTTCTGATATATTAGGACGAGTTTCACAGTGCCGTTCCCCTTGGGAAGGGCGATTTAGAGGGATTGATCTTTTTACTTCAAAATACTTTGCCATTCATAAATCCTCCGATCCGTCGGCTGACGCATCTTGTAACTCGCAGCTCCAATTAATCTTTCATCCTTTATCAATCATCCTTTCACTCATCTTGCCACAGTAGTTCCTCCCTCGCTATGACTTTTTCCCGGGTGAAACTCAGTAGCGGACAATGAATTTATTTATCCCGGTACGATTCATTACTGTCCGCTGCCCTTACTTCACTCGGTTTGATGTCATTGCGATACCGATGAGTAAGCGAATCGGTAGAAGCAATCTCTAGCAGCTAGCGACTCGCAGCTCGTAACTCGTAGCTTTCTTTAATCCCTAATCCTTAATCAATCATCCTTCCATTCGGCTTGCCACAGTCGTTCCTCCCTCGCAATGACAGTACCGGTTTATATCCCTGTCAGCAAATGCCCAGTGCCCAATGACCAGTGCCAGTGACCAGTGCCCAGTGACCAATGACTAATGACCAATGACTAGCGACTCGTAGCTCGCGACTCGCAGCTGTCTTTAATCCTTCCTCCTTTTGCCTTTCTCCTTTTTCCTTGATTCATCCTTCATCCTTTATCAATCATCCTTTCACTCATCTTGCCACAGTCGTTGCTCCCTCGCAATGACAGTTCCGGTTTATACCCCCGTCAGCAAATGCCCACTGACCAATGCCCAGTGCCCAGTGCCCAATGACCAATGACCAATGACTAGCGACTCGAAGCTCGCAGCTTTCTTTCATCCTTCATCCTTCATCAATAATCTTTCATAACCATGTAACCAACAACAACTTCGTGCGTCTTTAAAATATCCGGTCCATTCATCTCCGGAAAACTAAAGCTATTGAAAACATGATTAAAAACTTATTGAAACACAGCTTGCGGGCGCTGAAAAAGCAAAAAGGATACGTTGCCATCAACATTCTGGGTTTGGCCATTGGTATTGCCTGCAGTATTATTATCGCACTCTTTATTATCCACGAGTTAAGTTACGATCAGTACCACGAAAACAAAGACCGTATTTACCGGGTAAACTTAGACGGTAAGATTGGCGAACAGGAAGTGAATGCCTCTTATTCGGCATCGATACTGGGGCCAACTATGGCCGATGAATTCCCCGAGGTGGAAAAATTCTGCCGCTTAAATAACTGGGGCGAAGCCGTTGTAAAAAGGGAAGATATCGCTTTTGTAATCGACGATTTTGCCGAGGTGGACTCTACCTTTTTCCAGCTGTTCTCCATTCCTTTGCTTCGGGGCGACAGCAAAACCGTGTTGAATGAACCCCATACCATGGTGCTGTCGGAATCTACCGCTAAAAAGATCTTTGGCAACGAAGATCCGATAAATAAAATGGTGCGGGTAAACACGGGGCAAGATCCGTACCGCATAACCGGAGTAATGGCCGATTTCCCGGAGGAAACGCATTTAAATGCCAATATCCTCACGTCGTTTATGACCAACAACAGAGCCGACGATCCCGAATGGATGAACAACAGTTTCTCCACTTATGTGTTGCTAAAACCCAATACCTCGCCCGAGAGTGTGGAGGCACGTTTCCCGGGATTGATTGAAAAATACGTTGGGCCGCGGGTGCAGGAACTATTGGGAATAATGCTCGAGGATTTTCTGGCGCAGGGCAACCGTTACAATTATCACCTGCAGCCATTAACAAAAATACACCTTATGCCCGAGGTCGAGCACGAAGTAAAACCTGCCACCGACCCCAAATACCTGGTTATTTTCAGCAGTGTGGCTATTCTTATCATCGTTATTGCCTCCATCAATTTTATGAATCTTTCCACCGCACAGGCCACAAAACGCGCCAAAGAAATTGGGGTGAAAAAGGTGAGCGGATCATCAAAAGGAATGCTTATTCTGCAGTTTCTTACCGATTCAACCTTGATTTCGTTTATTGCACTCATTCTGGCTGTGGCCATTGTTTTTGTGTCGCTGCCGTTTTTTAACGACGTTTTCGATACGCAGGTGCGGTTCAATATCATCGAACATTTCTACTACATTCCCCTTCTTATACTTTTTGCCTTGTTTGTGGGTTTTGTGGCAGGTGCTTACCCGGCCTTTTATCTTTCGTCGTTTAATCCCAATACGGTGTTGCGCGGAAAACTTCGCGACGGGGCAAAAAACGGAAAACTACGCCGCATCCTGGTGTCGGTACAGTTTCTTATTTCCATTATTCTTATTGTGGGAACCATTATTATGTACCGCCAGCTAACCTACATGGTAAATAAAGATGTTGGTTTTGGGAAAGACCGCTTAATGGTTATTCAAAGTGCCGGATCTGTTGGCGACCAGGTAAAAGCCTTTAAACAGGAAATTCTGAAAATACCGGGTGTGCAGAATGTTTCGGCATCAACGGCTGTTCCGGGGCACAACAATAACAACAACGGTTATATGTTGGAAGGCCACGACGGGCAAACCTACCTGATGCAAACCGCTTATGTTGATTACGATTTTCTGGAAACCTACGGCATGGAACTAAACAAAGGCCGCTTTTTCAACCGCGGGTTTGGTGCCGATAACGAAGCTTGTGTGGTGAATCAGAAAACCATTGATGAGTTTGGTATCGGCGATTACACGCAAACCCGCTTTATTGTTCCGTTTTCCGATGAGGGTGATAAAAAATTTATGCCCATTATCGGGGTGTGTAACGATTTCCATTTTAAATCGCTGCACGATCGTATAGGCCCTTATGTAATGCGCTTTAAGGAAGCCGACAATAACTGGGGGTATATTTCGGTGAAATTTAATACCGATGCACCGGCCTCGGCCATTAACCAGATTGAAGAAAGCTGGAAACGATTTGCGGCCAACAACCCGATGCGTTACTTTTTTATGGACGAAGATTTTGCGCACATGTATAAATCCGAAAGGCAAAACGCCAAACTATCGGTGGTATTTGCCATCCTGGGGATTTTTATTGCCGCACTCGGTTTGTTCGGACTTACCTCGTTTACCGTTGAGCAACGCACCAAGGAAGTGGGTGTACGCAAAGCACTGGGAGCTTCGGGTTACAGTATTTTTTACCTTATTTCGAAAGAAATCGTTATCCTGGTTTGTGTGTCAACCTTGGTGGCCAGTCCGCTTATTTACTGGGTGGCCAGCAACTGGCTGCATAACTATTATTACCGCATCCATCTCGGAGCGCTCGAGTTTATTGTTGGTTTTATTGCCGCCATTTCCATTGCGCTGCTTACCATCAGTTATAAAACACTGCAAACTCTGCGGATTAACCCGGCGCATACCTTGAGGTATGAGTAGGGATTGAAGGACTGAAGGATTGAGGGATTGAGGGACTGAAGGATTGAAGGACTGGAGGACTGAATGTTGGAATGCGTAAATGCGTGAATGATTTAATGCTTTAATGAGCAATAGCATTGTGAAATTGCCTACTGCGATTTTGCCAACTGCCTACTTGTCGCAGATTGATTTTAAGATTGATGGAGATTGAATGAGATTGAAGGACTGAATATTGGAATGCTTAAATGCGTGAATGATTTAATGCTTTAATGAGCAGTAGCTTTGTAAAATTGCCCACTGCTATTTTGCCAACTGCCTACTACTTGTAACTTGCAACTTGCAACTTGTAACTTGCAGCTTGCAACTTGTGTCTTGTAACTTGCATGAGATTGAAGGAAGCTATTAGCCGCTAGCCTCTGGCTACTAGCTTCTTTCATCCTTAATCGATAATCCTTTGAAATATTTTTTTGCACCGTGGCTTTAGCCCGGTGTATTTTTGTGAGAACAAGAAAGGCTTTAGCCATTAATATTCTCATTAAAGGCTAAAGCCTGCACGCTATTTTCTCCTATATCACCGCCCTGAAGGACGGTGCAAAATTGTTGCCTTCGCCTGAATCCTCTCGCATGGTGTTGGATTGCCACGGTCGTTCCTCCCTCGCGATTGCGACACGATCCATCAGCCGACGGAAGGAGAAACAATCTAATCTGCCGAAAGTCATTCTATCCAAGCGTAAACCATAGAATGGAACCCAGCAGAATTAAAAAAGAATACAGATAAAGTGATCGAAGGTTAAATTTTGTTTTTATCCACAACATCAAAGTAGTGATTAGAAGCCCAAACAATCCTGCCAGCATTGGGAGCCAGAGGATCTCGAAAACTATGTCGGAGCCTTTAATACCCGATAAATCGACACGTGACGTCACCGCCCAGTAAATGACCACTACTACCGATAAAATCAAGATAATTTTGGGAATATTGGACGTATTATTTATCGCCATTTCGTAATTCAATTATGATTTACACGTCAGATACATCTGCTTTCACGTTATTATCGATTAAAGGTTACAATTATTCGTTGGCCCTTAGGGCGAAATAAACAATTCAGCAGCAATCTTACAAGCTGGAATATTGCCAACTGCTATTTTGCCAACTGCCTACTACTTGTACCTTGCAACTACTTTACCTTGCAACTTGTAACTTGCAACTTGTGTCTTGTAACTTACATGAGATTGAGGGAAGCTATTAGCCGCTAGCCTCTGGCTACTAGCTTCTTTCATCCTTATTCAATATTACTTTGAAATACTTTTTTGCACCGTGGCTTTAGCCCGGTGTATTTTTGTGAGAACAAGAAAGGCTTTAGCCATTAATATTCTCATTAAAGGCTAAAGCCTGCACGCTATTTTCTCCTATATCACCGCCCTGAAGGACGGTGCAAAAAAATCTGTCAGCACGCGAATCCTTATACGAGGAAAAGATTGCTTCTCCGCCAGCTGGCGGATCGCAATGACATTGTTTGTTAGTCATGGGCGGCAGCGGACAATGAATGATTTAATCCCGGCACGATTTACCACTGTCCGCTGCCCTGATGCCATAAACAGCGCCTGTCATTACGAGCGTAGCGAAGTAATCTGTTTAACCACCCCGTCAGCGAAAGGATATTTTTTATTCATGACAGTGTTTAATGTCGCTGCCACCCCTCCTGAGAGGAGGGGAAATTATCAAGACAAAGATTTCTCCTCCTTTGAGGAGGAGTACCGCTGATGTAGTGCAACGGAATCAGTGGGGAGGTGGTGCCTGTGTTACTTCTCCACCAACTCCTAGCTAGAAGCTCGCAGCTGGTTTCTCAACTTTTTCCTTGTTATGTTTTATTTTATGTAAACAAATGTTATTTTAGTGCCTCATAACCCGGTCACAGAGAGAAGATTCATTGCGTTGATAGGGCCCCTGGGAAGAAATTGGATTAGCCATTTGTAAACGATTATCCGTCAGCTGGCGGATTTAAAAACGATTACAAATGGATATATCATTAAGGATAAACACCTTATAAGAAATTTAGAAATTAATGCTATAAGCGATATAAGTGTAATACTCTTATATATACGTTATAGCCAATTTAAAAAAAACACAATAGCAATTTCTAAATATTAACCTATAAAAAGCAAAAATGAGAAAATTAAGTTTCCTTGTTCTATTAGTCCTTGCATTAGGGTTACAATCTTGTATGCTTACCGCATATATGGTAGCGAAAGAACAACTGGCACTAAATCCAAAAGTATTAAATTGTCTTAAAGATGAAAAAGTTGTAATTGCTACAATGGAATATCCCAAAAAAGCATCAGCAGAAGACATAGAAAAAATCGACAGATTAAATGAGTTTACAGTCAACATGTTAAAAGAGCATTGGACTTATTGTGAGATACACGATGTGATGCCTTTTGAGGAAGCTAAGAAATTTGTTTGGAAAAATCGTGGCTATCATTTGTTGTCTATTAATAACACAGGATATAGGATTGTTACTAATGGTCCAATACCTCAAAGAGGTGATGGGGATTATGGTTCAATCGGAATAGAATTGGATTATTTTGTTAGTGCCATGAAATCAAAACCTGCAGCCTTTGAGTTTCCATTTACCATGGGCGAAAGTTTTATAAACGAAGTATCAACTTATGCTTCAATAATGGCATTTCAGGATATGTTAAAACAAATTGAGACAAAAAAGATACCGAGTCAACAAAGTTTTCCTAAAAATGGGAAAAGAAACACTGATAAAATAAAGAATAAAACATTGCTGATTCCAGAATATATGGTTAATAACAAATTGGGAGAAGAAGGGATAAAGAAATATTACAAATATGATTTTGAAATTTGCAGCAAAGAAAAATTTGAAGAAGCCATATTAAACGGATTAGAAGGATATGTTTTTCCTCTATATAACACAGTGCCTGCCGGGAAAGCTACATTTAACCAGTTTATGATTTACGACTCAGAAACATGGGAGTGTTACCTTGCTCTACGTTTCGCGCAAAATGGTGCATCCAATTACAAAATTTTTGCATCGAAAGATTATCATGATTTCCTGAAAATGAACAAAAAAACATGGAAAAATATAGCAAAAGGAATGAAATCTGTATAATATAGTAGAAAAATACTAGCTATAACAAAGTGCAAATTGCATAGCCGGGTTTGGTGGTGCCCCGCTACCGCGCGAATCCTTACACGAGGAAAAGATTGCTTCTCCGCCAGCTGGCGGATCGCAATGACATTGTTTGTTAGTCATGGGCGGCAGCGGACAATGAATGATTTAATCCCGGCACGATTTACCACTGTCCGCTGCCCTGATGCCATAAACAGCGCCTGTCAATACGAGCGTAGCGAAGTAATCTGTTTAACCACCCCGTCAGCGAAAGGATATTTTTTATTCATGACAGTGTTTAATGTCGCTGCCACCCCTCCTGAGAGGAGGGGAAATTATCAAAACAAAGATTTCTCCTCCTTTGAGGAGGAGTACCGCTGATGTAGTGCAACGGAATCAGTGGGGAGGTGGTGCCTGTGTTACTTCTCCACCAACTCATAGCTAGCGGCTTGCAACTCGTAGCTAGAAGCTCGTATCTTTCTTCCACTTTTGCCTTTCTCCTTTTTCCTTTTGTCTTGAAATCTTTTTCCTTGTTATGTTTTATTTTATGTAAACAAATGTTATTTTAGTGCCTCATAACCCGGTCACAGAGAGAAGATTCATTGCGTTGGATAGACCCTTATAATTAGCTTTTATGCTAAAATCGCTATCGATTTAAAGAGATAATGACAACTAATTAATTAGACTTATTAGTAACAATTAAAAGATATTAGATATGGCAAGATTATTTAAACAAGGAGACGTAGTAAGATTGAAATCTGGGGGACCTAAAATGACAATTGAGAATTATTACGTACATGTGGGAATTAGTTCATCAAGCGTAAGTGACCATCTTGTAGACTGTACATGGTTTGATAATAATGGTGTTCTACAATCTAGAACCTTTGAACAAGATTCTTTAAAGAAAGAAGATGATGAATAAAAAAGGATACCTATTCATAATTGGGATACTTTTATTCATGTTAATCATATGGATTTTTTATCCTTTCATCTTAAATATATTCTTCGAATCAAATAATGACAGAGGAGTCTTCGGTGATTCTTTTGGAGCATTGAATGCATTAATTTCAGGTCTAGCGTTTGGAGGGATTATTTATACTATACTTCTTCAACAAGGTCAGCTCAATATGCAAAAGGAGGAATTAATTCTACAACGAAAAGAGCTTGAATTGACAAGACAAGAATTAAACAGAACTGCAGATGCACAAGAGAAATCAGAAAAAGCATTATCACGACAAGCTGAGAATATGGAACTAACTTCCAAAATATCAGCTTTAAGTGCATTATTTAATGCATATAATAATTCCTTACATAGAGAATCGGGACTGAATTGGGAAGAAAGAGAAGAAGTTAAGAAAAAGGCAAAAAAGATTTCAAACAGTTTAGAAGAATATACTCAAAAAGTTATAAAGTAAGAGGACGTGACAGGCTTTGTATTATTTGGTGGGATTTGGTGTTAGACTTTCTATGGTTTTTCTCGTCTCAGTTCAGTTCTAGAGGACAATGTACTCTGAAATCCGCTTCGCAACCGGCTCAAACCTTTTTACTAAATTTTGATTCAGAATATAATCTCAGATATGGAAATTAGAAGATACCGAATTGTTGCAGAACAACTACTCAAAGAAGAAAAGCCGATTTCAATCGAAAAATTGGCTGTTCTTACCAATATGCCTTTACAGGAAATTGAACAAATACTAAAAGAGTTCAATTCATTGGGATTTCTTGTAAACAAAGATAATTTCAACAGCATTATTCTTACGGGCAAGGCAAAAACAAAAAACTCATAGATTATGAAAGATCATACTTACATTATTTCTGGGTTAATTGGTTTTCTATTGACAGGGCTAAGCATACTCTATGGAAGGTACAAACTGAATCACAAATTAGTTCTTAAAAAGCCGCAATACCTTATTTGGTACTCTTTGTCCTATGGAATATTAGCAGGGATACTTTCATATTTTATATCAACCGGAAATCTTAAAATAAATGATTTTCAGCCTAGTGAAACACCATACCTTGTTGCAATATGTGTTGGTTTGACTATTAAATCTTTATCTAAAAGTTCTTTAATGAATTTTCCAATCGGGGACAAGAAAGTACCCATTGGACCGAAACTTGTTTTCGACTACTTAGACGATTTTTTATTGAAACGACTTAATGACCATATTGATGAACAATTAGTTGTAGTAATTAAAAGAGTATCAAAAAAACTTAAATCTGGAAATAGAACTTTAAGAGTTCAAGATGAATTAATAAATGAAGTCACGCCGACAAATTTTACTGTGATTGAGAGGAGTAGCTATATGAAAGAAATTTCCTCTTTGAGAAAACCGTTTGACAAATGCCGGTATTTTGCAGACAAGTTTGGGATTTGTAGATTAGAGATGCTTGAAAAGAATCTGGATGAATAAAAATAAAAACACTAGTTCCGCCACTACCACTCAAACCCCTTCGCGTGGTTAAGAGATAATCAGTGCCGACTAAATAAAAATCAAAAACTCAAACCAAAATGGCTGATAAGAAACTTTACAATTTAAGGCAAATTCAAATTTGGTGTGTTCTTGGATCACCATTTGTTGCCGGGATTCTTATTTCTCAGAATTACTCCAAATTTGGAGAAGGAAGAAAAAGCACACTTTGGATTTTTATTGGAACACTATGGACGCTGGCATTATTTGGAATTGCAATGTTAATGCCCGATGGAACTACCAGAAGTGCAGGAATGCTTATTCCTTTACTAAATGGAGCGCTTATCCATCCAATTGTTGATCGGCTTCAGGGAGAAAGAATAAGAACCCACTTTGAGAATGATGGATGTAAAAGTTCAAATGGATTACCCATTGTATTATCCTTAATTCTTATGGCATTAATACTAACGCCAACCATACTTCTCGACCGTATTTCAAATACAAATAACTATTTACGTGCTGATTTTAATGGTAATGGCGTTCTCTATTCGCACAATACATCCGTTGAAGAAGTTGATAAACTTGGAAATATCTTGACCAGAGTTGAATATTTTAGTCCCGAAAACCCGGTCGAAGTAGTTTTTGAGGATTGCGATTCGGTGATTGAACTAAAACTGGTATCTGATAAAGACTATTTTAATAATTCGGAGTTTTTAAATGAGATACAATCCGTTTTTAAACATGTAAGTTTATATGATTTTTCAAAACCAGTTGGATTCAATTTAATTGATAAATACCTTAAAAAGGAAAAAAGAATTCATCTTAGTCAAAGCGATAGTATTCAATACCTAATGGAGTCGGTTCCTTTTGTCGATAACGAAAATTTCAGACTTTACTATGATATTATGATTCCTGAACCTGAAAGAGCAAAATTTCAGGATTTAATTCTACAATTAGATAATCTTTTCCCGCATCAGTATCAATATAGTTTCATCTGTGAAGTTGCTGACAATTCATTCCTGCTTAATCTTTATATTCCGAAAACGGAGTGGAATAATCCAAAACTTATTTCAGAGGCAAAATTGCTTAAAACTGAATTAAACCAGGCGGACTTTAGCAAACCATTTAGAGTTAAATTATTTGAAAACTCTGAAACTAATTATGAAGAATTTGAAATTCAATAAAAAACACCGCTGCACCGCTACACCTCCGCTGGCGCGAATTTGTAAACCATACTACTAAATATAAACCAATAACATTCAATAACAACACTACTAATTTAAACTTACAAAATGAAAACAAACATTACTATTTACATCGTAAGCCTTGTAATACTGATGGCAGGAATAATTTTAACTGTTGAGAATCCCGATTCAGGAAGAATGCAAATGATAGCCGGAGGGGTAACCTTTTTAGGACTTACACTGAATATCTTGGGTTTTACGTTGCGCATCAGGCAAAAAAGAAATTGAACAAACGCTAACCGATAAACAAAACCATGACCAGAGAAGAACGTCTTAAATTCTGCAAAATTTGCGAGAACAAACGAATGAGCTTGCAAGAGGGGCTTATTTGCATGATCAGCGGCAAAGTTGCCGATTTTGAAGAAAGCTGCCCACACTTTAAAGAAGATGCACGTGCCAAACAGGAAATAGCCTCCCGCGACGAATATAACGTTTTGATAAAAGACTCTGCCGATACCGGCAAACGTTTTGCCAACCATATCCTGGATCGGATTTTTGCCTTTATCTTCATGTTGGTAGTATTTTTTACACTGGGAGTTGTAACAGAAATAGTAAGGCCGGGAGCTATAGACAGTATTGTCGACAATACCTTTTTGCTATACTGCATGGTTTTTCTGATCTATTACCTGTATTTTGTAATTTCTGAAGCTAGCACGGGCCGCACATTGGGCAAATTAATTACCGGCACAAAAGTAGTTACCATCGATGGAGAACAACCCGGTTTTGCTACCATTTTACTGCGGTCCATTTGCCGCTTTATTCCCTTCGAGGCTTTTTCATTCCTCACCGAATCGCAAACCGGCTGGCACGACCGCTTATCAAAAACCCGTGTGATTGTGGTAAAAAAACAAAAAATTAAAACATAAATACCACCGCTACCGCACCCCCGAAACTTCGGGGCATCGAGCAGTGTTAATAAAAACCACTAATAACTAAATCAAATAAGATGACCGACAAACAAGTAACAAAAGTAATTGGATTCATTTATTCTATCGGAGCAGTAATGGTGCTTGTGGGCGCATTTTTCAGACTTCAACATTATCCATACGGATTATCACTGTTGTTCCTGGGATTCATGTTTGGTGCAGTAAGCAGTGCTTTTGATATCTCCAGGTTAAAGAAGAAAATAAAACGATTGGAAAAACAACTACATCAATAACTGGAGTAAAACACCGCTGCCGCGCCCCCGAAACTTCGGCGCATCGCATGGTTTTTGCTCCGTCGATGCAGAATTGTAATTCACACGAATAAATAAACCCAAAAAGAAAATCATGGAAGTACTAATTCCCGTACTCGTTATTGTAATCTCTGTTTTAGTTTTACGTGCTGTTGGCTCCTGGATGCTGCGGATAAATGATGTAATTGATCTGCAGAAAGAGATTTTGCAGGAGTTAAAAAAGATGAATAGTCCGAAGTAGGGTAGCAATTCGCTGCCCCGATTGAAACACCGGGACACCTCCTTTTGCAAAAGAAGGACGAGTCATAATCCCGTAGGGATTTGATTTTAGTAAGCCCGGATGAATGATCCGTCGGCAGACGGAGCGAGAAATCCGGGGGTAAAAGATAAACAGGTAAAGGCGCATCAGCCAAAGCCAATCAGGGCGGGGAAGATCTATGCGCCGCAATTAGCAAAGTTAAATCACCACCCCGTCAGCGAAAGCATATGAATCATCAAAGTTAAAATCTCACATCGCTGCCACCCCTCCTGGCAGGAGGGGAAATTAAATCAGAGGGGAGGTGGTGTTTTATTTTATCACCTCAATCGACCATAGTTCAAAACAGGATTTGCAAAAGCCCACAATTTACCATAACTTGTATACTTATTAACCAAATACTATAAAACGTAACCTTTTTAATAACTAAAACCCACAAATTATGGCAACCAAAACACCTACGGGGATTCCCGAGCCGGTAATTAACGAGGCTAGCCAGTTAATTACAAATGCACTTATCGTTTTAAAACCTTATTTAATTGCTTTAACGCCCCACGAGCGGCAGATCAGCGCCAAAATCAGCGATCGTTCCTATCCTTTTGTAGAAAAAACATGCGATTATACGCTTTTGGCCCCTGAGTATGTTCCTCAATACATGGATGCCGAAAAGCTGCGCACCGATCTGCAGGTTCACGACCAGCTGATTGAACTGCTGCGCATAAGCAAGCAGCTTACCAACGGACTAGATGATTCGGCATTAAAAACCGGTGGCGATAGTTTCACCAATGCCCTGAATTATTACAACTCGGTTCGGCAGGCATCGCGCATTAATGTGCCCGGAGCCAAAAGCATTTACGAAGATTTGAAAAAACGTTTTATCCGAAGCAATTACGCTAAGGATTCAGGGCAAAATGAACAGCCGGAAGAAGATTGATTCATTCTTTATATAACAGGATTATTTATTTTTAAGGGAGCATCCATTGTGGTGTTCCCTTTTCTTTTGCTCAAAAACAAAAGATACGGAGTAGCTAACACCCTTTTTGTGCAACAAAAGTACTGTTACTACCTTCTGAAGCACAAATTCCGCCTTCGGAAGCCGAATTGACACCTTCAGAAGCTCAAGCTTCAGCTTCGGAAGCCGAAATTCTACCTTCGGAAGCTCAACGTCCGGCTTCGGAAGCTCAACGTTCAGCTTAAAAAGCTCAAACGACACCTTCAGAAGCTCAAGTTTTAACATTTGAACGCGGAGCTTCAGCTTCAGAAGCCCGAACGATACCTTCGGAAGCCCAAAGAGTACCTTCGGAAGGTAGAGCGACACCTTCGGAAGTACCCCCTTAAATTCTCGAAAGGGCTTGAGGTGGATTTGTTTATGTGCTGTGTATCAGTGATATGTCGCAAAGCATAAAAATTACACACTACGTGTTTTGGCAGAAAGGAAAGTGGTGTTGTAAATTCGGTTCAGTGTTAAACAATAATAATTTTTAATCTATTAAAACACACAAAAATGGATAACAAAATCAATTTTACCATTCCGGCCGAAACAGTTACACTGGTTAACGAATCACTGGCAACGATTTCCACGGCCCTGAAACCTTACCTGATTGCCTTGTCGCCCGATGAGCGCCGCGAACTCCCCAAAATGAGTGACAAAACCCAGCCTTTTGTTGATAAAGCGCTCGATTACCTGAGCCGTGCGCCGGAATTTGCACCTCCGTATATGGATGTTGACGGTATGCGGAACGATATGACGGTACATAACCAGCTGATGCCGCTGTTGCGCCAGGTACGTATGTTGTCGGATAACCTCGACGATACCACCATGGAAGCCGGTGCCGAAAGTTATATGGCCGCACTGATGTATTACAATTCGGTGAAAATGGCGGCTAAAATGGATATCCCGGGAGCCAAATCGATATACGACGACCTGAGTAAACGTTTTGAAAAAACAACTACGGGAAGCGAAGAAACACCAGTAGAAACAGAAACAAGATAATATTCCCGGGTATGTGAGCGGGGCGGTTGTTAATTTTTTCGGTAGATCAGAAGATGCATCGGTAACGGTGCATCTTTTTTTGTGCCCTTTTAGATTGCTAATGACCAATGACCAATGACCAGTGACCAATGACCAGTGACCAATGACCAATGTCCAGTGCCCAGTGACCAGTGACTAATGACCAGTGACCAATGACCAATGTCCAATGACCAATGTCCAATGTCCAGTTCCACCTTCGCTCAACTTTTTCCTTGATTCATCCATCAATTCTTTCACAAATCCTTTTATTCCATTCAAACAATTCCTATTTTGAAGGGGTTAATAGCAATGAATCACACCTGCAAATTATGAAAACAAATTACACCCTGCTTATTGGCCTCATCGTTTTGGTACTCACCAACTGTACTAATCCAAAACAAACGCAAGATAAAGCTGTGCCCGAATCCGCTGAAAAGCCTACCCTTTACGGTAACTACGTAAACGATACTTATGCCATACGCCACGAGGGATACGACTGGGTGGCGGTAAGGGTAAAAGAAGGTGCTGATAATTCCATTTATGTATCGGTGCGTTCGCGTGCCGATAAAAATAACCCAACCTGCTCGTTTGATGCACGGGCTTTTAAAACCGATGATAACACCTATGAATCGGTGAACGAGGGCAAGGCTATCGTTTACTCCTTTTCCAACGATTCGTTAACCATTTCCACTAAAAACGAGGCCGACGAAAACATGCTTTACTTCTTTTGCTCAGGTGGAGCCACATTTGCCGGAAGCTACACAAAAATTGATGAGCCGCTCGATACCAACCAGGTTGATAAAACATCGTTTATTAAGGTTTTACGTTTACAGGATGTTGGTTTTACGGTTTCCTCTATCCGAAATAACAAGGCAAACACCTTTACTGTAAGCACTTTTGGCCTGCCACACGACTACAACGAAACCTTCGAAATTACAGGTTCGCGGGTAACAGATGCCGAGGTGGAAGACCTGAATGCCGACGGATCGCCCGAATTATTTGTGTATACCCAATCGGATGGCAGCGGGAGTTACGGCAATGTGTATGCTTTTTCGGTGAATAATTTAAAGTCGATGAGCCAGGTGAATTTTCCACCGGTAGCCGAAAACACCGAGCTAAACAAAGGTTATATGGGGCACGATGCGTTTGCCGTGGTTGAGAACCGCCTGGTGCAACGTTTTCCGGTATATAACGATGGCGACAGCAACGCCAATTCAACCGGAGGTACACGGCAAATAAGTTACAAACTTACCGAAGGCGAAGCCATGCGCCAGCTGAAAGTTGATAGGGTTAGTGAGTACTGAATTAGTTATTGAGTGAATAAGTTATTGAGTGAATGAGTGAATGAGTTATTGAGTGAATTAGTTATTGAGTGAATGCGGAAAAGTTTTGTGCTACCCGGTAACTGCTTCCCAATCTTCAGCACTTAAATTGTATGACGGAGTGTGGGGCTTGAATTTTAAATTGCAAAATGCTAAACAGTTATATGGCCAAGCGCCCACCAACTGTAGCTTACAGCCGGCAACTGGTAGCTTCCTTTATCCTTTGATGCACCGTGGCTTTAGCCCGGTGTAATTTTGCGACAACAAGAACGGCTTTAGCCATTAATTTTCTCATTAAAGGCTAAAGCCTAAAATGCTATTTACTCCTAAATCACCGCCCTGAAGGACGGTGCAAAAAAATCTGTCAGCATGCGAATCCTTACGAGGAATAGATTGCTTCTCCGCCAGCTGGCGGATCGCAATGACATTGTTTGTTGGGGGTACCCGGCAGCGGACAATGACTTATTCATCCCGGCATGATTTATTTTCTGTCCGCTGCCCTGACATTATACTATCGCGTCATTGCGATACCGATGAGTTTTTACGAATCGGGAGAAGCAATCTCGCAACCACCCCGTCAGCGAAAGCATATGGATCATCAAAGTTAAAATCTCATATCGCTGCCACCCCTCCTGCCAGGAGGGGAAACGTTCGTGGTAAGTTTTTTCTCTTAACAATAAAATGAAATGCATTAGTTTCTCCTCCTGTGAGGAGGAGTACCGCTGATGTAGTGCAACGGAGTCAGTGGGGAGGTGGTGTTTGAGATTGCTTCAGTCGTTCCTCCTTCGCAATGACGATATTCGTTTAAAAAGGCCGGCAGCGGACAAAATTATATCTTTCCGGCATGATTCTCTACTGTCCGCTGCACTGCTCCTGTATATACCGCGTCATTGCGATGCCGATGAGTTTTACGAATCGGGAGAAGCAATCTCTCGCAGCCGGCAACCAGCGGTGCGCAGCCGTAATTCATCCTTCATCTTTAATCGATAATCCTTACTTAGCCCAAATAGGTTTTCAATGATTTACTTCGTGATGATTTTTGTAAACGTCGGATGGCCTTTTCTTTTATTTGCCGCACCCTTTCGCGGGTCAGTCCAAATCGTTCTCCGATTTCCTCCAGTGTCATTTCCCTGCAACCAAGACCAAAAAATAATCTGAGAATGTCGTTCTCGCGCTCTACCAGTGTATCCAATGCGCGGTGTACCTCTTTCTCCAGTGATTCCCGCATAAGTGCACGGTCGGCGTTTGGCGAATCGTTATTTACCAAAACATCCAAAAGACTATTTTCATCGTTATACACGAAAGGGGCGTCAACTGAAACATGTCTTCCTGATACGCGTAGCGTAGTGGTAATTTTTTCGGCAGGTAACTCCAGTATTTCGGCTAGTTCTTCCGGCGATGGCTTTCGTTCGTGTTCCTGCTCAAATTTTGCCATTGCCCTGTTTATTTTATGCAACGAACCTACCTGGTTTAATGGCAAACGAACAATGCGCGATTGTTCAGAAATTGCCTGAAGAATGGATTGCCGAATCCACCACACTGCATAGGAAATAAATTTAAACCCACGTGTTTCATCAAACTTCTGACCGGCTTTAATCAGTCCGAGGTTTCCTTCGTTTATCAGATCGGGTAGGCTCAATCCCTGATTTTGGTATTGTTTTGCCACCGATACAACAAAACGCAAGTTTGCCCTGGTTAATTTCTCCAAAGCCTCTTGATCGCCTTTTTTAATTCGTTGTGCCAATTCAACTTCTTCCTCAACAGAAATAAGTTCTTCCTTACCAAGTTCCTGCAAATACTTGTCTAAAGAAGCACTTTCACGGTTCGTAATCGACGTTGTAATTTTTAGCTGTCTCATAGTTTTCCTAAAAAAGCGTGCAATAAGTACATGGTTAAAACCGAACCCAATAACCACCCTTCTTTGGGGTTAAATCAAGTTGTACCGATATGGTCGAAACCCTCGTACCGAAACACGCACATTATAAAATTGTGTAACATAGCCTTTATGCCATACTTAAAAAGTATGCATTATTATCTCTCCTGCGAATAGTGACTCCGATTTTTGGTGGTGAGGTGGTTCGATTTTTCCACAGCTATTACTACGAAAGAAATGCAGGCTTTGTTGCAATGCACGATGTTTGATTTCAAACGAATGTAAGAATGGTGTTAAAAGGTTAGTTAGCTGGTTTTTGCAACGATTTGAAGAAGCGGTAGAATAAAGGTGAGGGTACTTTGGATTGGCAAGGTTGTAACTCCTCTTTGCAGCAAAAAACATTCATGATTCCGGTGAATCACCAACAGGGATGAAAGTAATGCAAATTTTCAGCGAACTCTCCCTCATTCCTTCTCTTCGGGAGCTACCCTTTATATACAAATATTACGGACTTTCAGCCCGATATTTTATTTGATTAAAAGAATAAGCGCTGAAAGTGCGTAATATTTGAGCCCAGGGCAAAGTAATTCAACGAATTACGTCGCCCTGGGTCATGATGATATGATTTGGATCGTCCGGCGAAAGAAAATGATCGAAGCTAATTGGTACTCCCGGACGAAATTTAAATCAGAAAAAGATGTGTATAAAGGGTAGTCGGGAGAAGAGAGGGACGATTGTGTCGAAGCCATAATCAGGGCGAGTCAATAAATTTTGAAGTACATTTTGCTACAAATTGTTATTGGACTTTCAGAAAAAACATTAATGATTTATGGAATCACCAACAGGGATGAAAGGACATCAATATTGTTTCACGCAAAGAAAAGAAGAAGCGCAAAATTCGCAAAGGTATAGAATCTGTTTTGCGTGCTTTGCGAAATTTAGTGATCTCTGCGTGAACTTTTTTGTTTTTACCAAAGTAACTTTCAGAAAAAAGGCCCGACGAACTGTCAGGCCTTTTGTATTGGCGTATAAAATCAACTTCTTACCGTTTGCCTTTCAGCATTGTTATGGTTCCTTCCCAGTAATGGTGCGAGTTATTGTCTTCCGTACTGTTGTAATCATCCGACCATCCGCCACCTGTGGCTCCTTCAAATCGTCCGGTTCCTCCCAATATTTCAAATTCATCTCTCCAGTAATTCACCACATAATCGGGGTGGTCGTCCAATGGCGGCGAAACTACTGCTCCTTCAATCGAAACAAATAGCGAATCGCCGTTGTCGGCTATAATATAAGCATCGGTATTCCCGTAAAAAATAGAGTCTCCACTGGCTGTTGCGCCAAGAATACAAAAATCAAAATGAATGGTTGAAACGCCCACATGTGTTCCTTCGCCCACTCCGTCAACTATAACATTTGTGGTGCCGGGACATTTGTCGCCGGGAGGCATGTAAGTTCCCAGGTAATGCACTTTAAAAGGTACGGTTACCATTTTCATGTCTCCATCTTTGTCGGAGCCGTACTTACCACTTTTGAGGTCGTTTGTAACATCTTCATTGAAATCTGCACAGGCAAAACACAGGCTGACGCAGAAAACCAGACACAGCAATTTTCTGAAGTTTTTCATAATTGGTAATTTTTGGTTAATAAAAAGTCCGGTTTTTCCACAACTGAAAATGGAAGTAACTCTTCATACGAATATTTCCGAATAAAAGTTATCCTATGGGTTTTGTAGGAAGAAAATTGATTGCAGTGAAGTTTGGTCTGTAATCCTCCGTTCTGATTGTAGTATCAGCAGATCTCTTTTAGCAAAAGGTGGATGTGCTTCGAAGCCCAGTCTCTGATGGCTTCAGTACTGCTCCCGGAAAATGTTTTTTTGAATGAAATATTAGATGAAAAAAGAAGGGGAAAGCTCTATGGACGCTTTTTGAAGATGATTGATAATTTACAAACCCCTAAACACAAAACCAATCATAAATACAGAAGTCGCTTTCCCCTATTTTATCTTTAGCAAGAGTCGTACCATAACTGAATGAGGTCTGACCTTTAGATGTTTAACAAAATATTCCATTTTTAATCCTTCTCTATTTGGGAATTATTTCCTCATTTGAGTCCGTTTTCTACACCCGAATCATAAGAAAATCTGCGGGGAGGAGGTATTTAGTTTGCTTCAGTGGTTCCTCCCTCGCAATGACTTTTCTTTTTGCGCCGTAGTTTTGGCCATTAATAATTTCTTTAAAGGCAAAAGCCTATACTCTTCATTTTTCAATATCACCACCCAAAAGAACGGTGCTAAAGTGCTGCTTCAGCGCGAATCCTTAAGCGTGGTATGTGGTTTATAATTAAACGTTGCCCTTACGGACAACGCTTATACGTTCCGAATCTTTGGCCCTGTGCATATCTATTCAGCCGGTTTAATATTCTGGTTGATGCGGAATAAATTGCCCGGATCGTATTTCTTTTTTATCACCGACAGGCGCTCGTAGTTTTTCCCGTAGGCCGATTTTACCAGGTCGGTTCCTTCTTCGCCCAAACCGGCAAAATTTACATACAACCCACCGGGCGAAAAATCCTTCAGGTCATCCAGAAATTCGCGGGAATAGCTTATTACTTCATCGTTTGCTGCGGCATCGGCCCAAATGGCATCAATGCTAAACAGGTAATTCGATTGCCGTCCGGAGAAAGGAGTGGCATCGTCTTTTACGCGGCTCATGGCTCCTCCAATGTGCCAAATGGCGATCAGCACCATTGGTTGCGGCGGATTGCTCGCTTTTGGAACAATGGCATCGATAGATTTTGTATCCAACCGGTTAATGTATCTCGATTTAAAATAATAGAGTTGTTCGCCTTTCGGGAAGAAAGGATCGAACATGGTTTGCAGTGTAGTCCAGGGCAGGGGCGTACTCAGGTCGACCAGTGGCGTACTGAGTTCGCGTAAAGGTTTAAGCAATTGTTCTCCTTTTTCCACTTCACCGGAATGAACAGCAAGAAGGATAAGTACGCGTCTGCCATGCGCTTCTTCGGGGAAATCAGGAACCGGGGGAATGGTCCAGAACATGGCAGTTGAGGATATTTCGTCGGGCGATTCATCCATAAAAGCCTGCCATGCCGGTAAGATTTTCGGGGCTTCTTCGGCAGGGTAAAAAGGCGCACACAAAGTTACCAATGGCCCAACCGGGTACACTTGATACTGGAACGAAGTAACCACGCCAAAATTTCCACCGCCGCCACGCACGGCCCAAAACAGATCGGAGTTTTGTTTTTCGCAGGCGGTAATAAATTGTCCGTCGGCAGTTACCACATCCACCGATACCAGGTTGTCGATACTCAATCCGTATCTTTTTCGGAGATGACCCAAACCGCCCCCCAGCGTTAAGCCGGCAATTCCGGTTGTCGATACCACTCCGGATGGAGCAACGAGCCCGAATACCGATGTTTCGCGGTCGAGATCGGCAATGGTAACGCCGCCTTGCGCATAAACGGTTTTTTTCTCCAGGTCGACCCGAATACCTTTCATTTGCGAGAGATCGATCATTAGGCCACCATCGTTCGAGGCGCTGCCACCAACATTATGGCCGCCACCGCGCACCGACACCAGGATGTCGTTTTCGCGGGCAAAATTTACCGATGCAATAACATCGGCCACTCCCGAACACTGTGCTATAAGTGCCGGTTTTTTGTCGTGCATGCCGTTCCAAATCTGACGAACTTCGTCGTAATTCGAATCTGCGGCAGTTACCAATGCTCCACCCAACGATGCGCTAAAATCATCGATCAGCTGCTGACCGATGTTTGTTTTGTTACCGGATTTTGTAATAATTTCCATGACTTTATAATTTTTGGTTAAAAACTAAAAACTTACGCATGCCTGTTTCACAACAATTGAGCATTGCCGACATGGCAAAACATTTGTGCGAAATATTATCCTGGTAATCAAAGCTTAATTGAGTGGGAGTTACTATGCGCGGGATGGTGAGTTGCTACCTCATACAGCTACCTGCGAAGAGAGAAATAAGTGTTTCACTTAGTTGTAAAAACAGTGTTGCCTTACTTTTTACATGAACTTCAATACAAAATATTGGAGGTATGCTTTTTTAGCTTTTTCGGGTTTTATGCCGGGGGTTATGTGGTAATTCATAATGAGCGGCATAGTGCAGTTTTTACAAGTTCAGTATAAAGTGTAACATGCGCTGTAAAGAATTGTTCATCAGGTAAATGTACTAATTTGTTTATTGCTTGTGATTACGTGTATCGCGAAGAAATCTGATCCATACATACCATGTTTTCATCCATATTTCATCCTGCCACAGTTGTGAGCTATTTATTCCTGAAAGTTTACCATCGGTTGCTGCAAATGGCACTGGCCACGTTATTTGGTATCCTTTTTAAAGGTTGTAACGTATAAAACGGTTGTGTTATAGAAATCTCAATCCTGATCCGCAATATTCCTGATCCCTGTTGCCTGTTTTAAGTTTCACCAAATAAAAATAACATGAAAAAAATTGCCTGCCTTTTACTGGTGCTTGTATGGGGCACCTGCGCCTTTGCGCAAACCAAAAACGGAACAGTGTATTCGGATCACGAATACATAACCAAAACACGCGAAATGTGGAAAGCCTTTCAGGATGGCGACGCAGTAGCTTTTCAAAGCTTTTTTGCCGACAGTGTTTACCGCTCGATGAACGGAACCTGGAGCAGGGTATCAAACGAGGTGTTTAAAAATGCTGCCGAATCGTGGAGCAAAGCTTACGAAAACCTGGAGGTAAAAGATGATAAGCCGGCTTTCCCGGATGCAATTGAGTACAAAGAGGGTGGCACCTGGGTGCAGGATTGGTTGTTGTTTACCGGCACTCACATTGAAAGTGGCATCAATATAGCGGTGCCGTATCATAACTTGTATATGTTTAACGACGAAGGGAAAATTGCAAATATCGGTTTCTATTTCCCAACCGCCACTTTTGATGCTATTCGTAATAGTAGCACAACTTCTGAAAACGGTGAAGTGTATGATAATCATCCGTACATTACCAGGGTGCGCAAATTGGTTAATGCCTATTGCAACGAAAACCTTGATGAGCTGGTTGATTTTTATGCCGAAAATGCGCGGTTCAGCGATTTAACCATGGATTGGAACGAATCGTTTGGCCTCGATGAAGCTAAAAACGGCTGGATTTCGAATTTTGAAACTTACGATAACATCACATTAAAACAACAGGGCTATCCCGATTGTATCCACTATAAAAACGGAGACATGATGGTTGTTTATTCGTGGTGGACCTGGTCGGCCGTTGTTTCGGCTACCGAAGAGAAACTGTCGATTCCGGTAATGATGACGAATTATTTTAATAAAGATGGAAAAATAATGAATCAAAGTCTTTATATGCGAACCGACGAGCGGGAATAATATTATACCCGATACTTATTCATATAAAACTTTTTAGAGCTAAAGGCCATCCGGTCTGGATGGCCTTTTTGTAGTCGTAATTTTAATAAAGCTTCAACTACGCGTTCCTTTTCCCACTTTTATTTCGTGCGGCTTATTCCGGTACTCCATTGTTTTAGCTCTCGCCGGGCGGTTGGTGTCTTTCATTGAAAATCTTTTTGTGTGCTTTTAATTTCTGTAAACAATATTTACCTTTAGAACACTTCAAAATCAAAGAGATAACATATGGTTTTTATCATGAAAAATATAAAACTGCTTTTCACACTGCTATTCTTGTTGCCTGTTGGCGCCTGTATTTTTAACAACGACGACGATGAGCTGCACTTGTACCTTTTTGTAGAAAACAGTACCGAAACCGATGGCGTATTGATTTCAGGTCCGGAGCCACCGGTAATTCAAATTGATTTTCCAACCTATCGGTACGATGAGGAAATGAAAACGCTGAATGGCATTATCGATTTTGAAATTAATAGGAATCTGAAACTCATTTATGGAAGCGGAGCCTGTTTAACCGGTACTGCCGGAGCCGGTTGTGCCAGCGGACTGGAAGGAGTTTATGAAATACCGTTTGAGCATGGATTGTTTGAGCTATTAAAAATTGAAGACGATGGTACCATACGTTTTATTTATAAGGATGAGGTTTTTAGTTTACGTGTAAATGAACAACATACTGAAGTTATGTCGCGTATGGATACGGTTGAGGTGGAGGGAGTTAACAGCATCTCCGAAATTACCCGTACAAAAACTATTTCGAATTATGGTTTTCTGGAAAAGGGAGATATTAGTTCGTGGGAGTGGTAACAAACAGCTGCGGATAAAAGAAAAGGCCATTCCGGAAACAAGTTCCCGAAACGGCCTTTGTAAAAACCTTCTAAGTAATACGTTTAATTATTTGGTTGCAAAAAGTTCTGAAAGTAGTTCGTAGCCTTCAACATTTTTTAGTTTTTGAGCCAATTCTTCTTCCAATATATTTTTATCGCCTCCCAGTTTCCTGAACCGGTCAACATACGCCTGAGCTGCTTCTCTATTTCCGCGGTCAACTTCGCAAAGTGCCAGCATATACAAAGTACCCTGATCGTATGGTCGGTAGCGAATGGCTGACTCGAAATGTTTGATTGCCTTTTTGGTTTTCCGGTCGAAGAATAACTTCTCAGCACCTTTTGTAAAATGATCCTGGGCAATTACGGTAAAATCGCGATTTTCAGCTGACGATTCGGTCATTCCAAGTTTTACCTGAATGGCTATTTCTTTTTCCATAGCCACCGGAGTTCCATTGTTTTTGCCCGGCATCCACATGTAATCGGTTTCTTCCAGTATACTTGTTATAAGGTTATCAACTGTTGGCGAAACGCTGTTTACAATCTGAATATCCGATAAACTTCCATCGGCATTTACTGTAAACTTAACTACTTCGGTACCTTCAGCAGATCCACCAAAATCGGCATCGTATTTAAAATTATTGGCGATGTAGGTTTTTAGCGAATTTGTATTGTCAACAGGGCTATACTTCACCGCTGTAAACTTGGGAGGTGTTACTTCCACATCTGTCATCATGTAGGGAGGTACATTTTCTTGTGCATAAGCAAACATGGTTGCCAACATACAAACGAATAATAATTTAATTGTTTTCATGACTTTGAGTTTTAATAGTTTTCAAATACTTGTTTTTAATTGTTTTAATATCTCTGTTTTCATTGTTTTTACTTGCCAAAATAATATCCATAATCTGAATGTTTTGGACCTAACTAATAGCTAAAAAATATAGGGTTTATTGTGTTGGGTTAGTTCTTCAAATTGTCATCCATTGAACTGTTATATGCAAATTTACGGCACAAGAGGGTACAGGTGTTATCAATTTTGATTCAAAAAAGAATAAAAAAAGATCATTAAGTATTTAATAGGTAGTTTTATGCTTTTATCATTTCCGCCTGGAAGCTGGAAGGTTTTATTCCGTACTCTTCCTGGAAACATTTCGAGAAGTAGGATGGGCTGCTAAAACCGGTATCGAAAGCAATTTCAGAGATGTTGCCGCTTTTGTCGCGCAACAGTTGTTTGGCACGATTAAGGCGATACGTTTTAATAAACGAATTTGGCGACTGCGCAATAAGCATTTTCATTCTTCTGTAAATCTGCGATTTGCTGCATCCCAGGTGTTGTTCGAGCATTGAGGCATGCAGGTCGTGATTTTTCCAGTGTTTTTCCATATAATCCATAAGTGTGGTTAAAAACCGCGCATCGTCGGGCGAAACCGATTTTATACGATCTCCTTTAATCACCACTTTCATGCTTTCGCTTTGAAATAAATTTCGTACTTCGAGGGTAGCCAGTATTTGCGTTGTGGCAACGTAACACAAACGTTTGGCTAGTTTTACCGATTGCTGAAATTCGCTATTGCTAATATTTTCGAGGAAACATCCGCTTATGCCCACTTTAAGAAATAATTTTCGTTGCAGGTTACCTAGGATAGGCGCAAATTCTTTATGAATTTTTAAGGCACAATAAACCGCAGCACTGGCTGTTTCGAAAGTTAGTTGCGATGCATATTGATCGCGAACAATAAAGGTTCCTTTAAAGTGTTTGCAATAATCAATTACCAGTTTTTTGAACAACCTTACCAGTGCACGTCGTTCGTCTAATTCTAAACCGTACAGTTCGTTCGAATCGATACTTAGTGCCACTATAGTTGTAAGCGGCTGTGTGTTCATGTTGTTTATATCGACCATTTCTGCCTGGGGTTGCGATTGTATTTGTTTGAGAAAAAAATCAATAACCCGCGAGTCAACTTCAACAATGTGGTTGGTAACATTGCCATGTTCTTTCTTATGCAGTTCTTCGATACACGAGCGGTTGGGGGCCTCAAATAAACAAAAGGCAACCTTTCGTTTTTCGTCGAACCAGTAACCTAGTTTCCGGCAATTGTACAGGTGTTGAACTTTAATATCCTTAAGGTGCTTTTGTGCTATTGCTTCGGATTGGGTATCACCATTTAGCTCGTGATTATCGATAAAGTAGGGCATATTCTCAAGCTTTTAATTAATGGTTAAACACCGGGGATTTTCCAGAATGTATATATGGATAATGGGTTAACAGGATTACAGTATTAGAGAACGCTTGCCTGATGAAAAATGTTCAAAGTCAAAGATTTAATTACTAAAAATGATTGGCACCGGAGATTGGATTTGTTTCATTCGGATTATGTAGCAATAAACAGAAATTAAATGGTTTTTATCAGCGGTTTGGTGAAAAAAGTCGGTAGTGGGTTTATTGGGTCTGCTGTTTAATAATGCATTGTTTTTCAGGTGTTTATTTCGTAACTTATAAAGTCTGAAATTCAGGCAGGCCGGGGCGGTCTGTTTGTAGGTAGTAACTAAAATCAAACAATTATGGAATGTTTTATCGAATTGTGGAGTGCAAGAGATGCCTGGACACAACTGTCGCATGACGAGCGTGGCAGTTACCTTGAACAAATCGGGCCGCATGTGCAGGCCTTGCTCAACAAGGGAGTAGAAATTGTTGGCTGGGGCGTAAACGATGAGGCCACAACCCATCGGGCTAACTTCGATTTTTATGCCGTCTGGAAATTTCCAACATTGGATATGAAGAAAGAATTTGAAGCCCTTGTGATGGAAGCCGGCTGGTACAACTATTTTCACCAGGAAAACGTGTCGGGAGAATTGACTACTCCCGATGAAATTATTGGCAAACTCATTTCAATGTAAGTATTCTCAAAAATCACCATAACTTTAACTCAAATCAAAATTACTAATCAAATGAAAACCATTTCAATCCTTTTAACCGTAGGTTTGTTCGTGCTTGCTGCATGTACAAACAATGCTGAAAAGCCACTTTCTGAAACAGAAAAAGAAGTTTTAGCCCAAGAGGTGCAAACCACCATTAATACCATGATGGATGGTATGAAAAACATGGATGTAAACCAGGCCTTCGAAGCAAACTTTTTGCTGGATAAAGATTTTAAGTACATCGGAATTCGCGGTGAGACGATGAATGTGGATGCTTTTACCAAAGAGGTTCATGGGATATTCGATAATCTTGAAAAAGTAGATTTTAGCTTTTCATCTCCCGATATTCGGATAGTTACCCGCGATGTTGCAATTGTTACCATGCCCTATAAAGGAAAATTTTATTTCCCGGGCTCTTCGATAAGCTTTCCTGAATGCGGAAGTACACTGGTGCTGCAAAAGAAGAGTAATAAGTGGGAGGTGATTCATTTTCATGAATCGCTGCAGGAATCGGAGTTTATTACCACAGATTTATAACAGGTAAAATTTATATTCTATGAAAAACTTAAGAATCATATCTATCCTGTCGTTTATTCTGTTTGTTACAGCATGTAATTCCCCACAGGTTAAAACTGATGACGGAACTTTAAATGATCAGGAAAAGGAAACCATTATCGCTGAAGTAATGGCTGTCTCTTCAAAATGGATTGATGACAATAATGCTATGGATCCTGACCGGGCAATAGAGTTTTGGTCGACTTCGGACGATTTAAGATTTGCTGAGTTCGGTGATTTTTTTGCCAATCGCGATTCTATTCACTCCACGCTAAAAAATTATTATGCTTCTTCGCGAAGTATGGATGTGAAATGGCTTTCGCGCGATGTTCGTCCGTTAGCTAAAAAGATTGCATTGCTTTCCGGTAAATTTAAGTTTAAACTTGAATTTCAGAACGATACTGTTTTTGAAGGTATAAATGCTTTTACGGCAACAATGATAAAGGAGGAAGGAAAATGGTCGCTGATCCAGGGACATGAATCAACCAAAATGCCGGAGTAGCGTAGAGCACTTAACAGGAACAAATAAAGCAGCCATAATAAGTTGAATTATGGCTGCTTTATTTATAGGATTAAATTCTTTTACAAATCTGCAACTTGCAAATAAATCTGGTCGTCCATTAGGCTGGAAGCTTCTTCTGGAAAATTGTCGGTAATTGTTTTCCAGGCTTCACTATCGTGTATGGCATCGTAGATTTCCTGATTTATCCAGTTGCCTTTTATAAAGTAGTTGAACTCGTCGTTACTGTCCGGAACCACCTTCATTACCGTATAACCACAATCCCAGAAACCCATTTCGGCAATGGCCTGATTCAAATTATTCAGGGCATCCAGCAGTGTGTCAATCGACTTGTCTTCAGGTACTTTTAGCAAATGCAGGCTGGCCATATTTTTATCGTTTTTATTGGGTAAGTGTGTGCTGTGGCAGTAATGCATCAGCCATTTTCCATTTTCTTTTTTTAATACATAATTTTCATTTGCCTCGATATTCATGGTTGCGCCGCCACTCTCAATTGCAGCATTAAACTGAAGGAGAACCAGCGCCATATCGCCAACCACTTCCGTTTTATCGATATCAAGTGTAATGTTTAGGTTGGCTCCTTCCATCGATTTTACCGACGCAATCAGGCCATCGAGATCAGCATGATCGAAACCGGTTTCGTACACACTAAAATCTGTTGTGCATAATGCGCGCATGGCATCGTAGTTGAATTCTTCCATGGCGTTAAAAAAGTCGTTTAAAGTAGTTTCAACGGCAGCTTTTTCCTGCTCGGGATCAACAGTTTGACAAGCCATTAGCAGAGCTAAAAGCCCAAAAAGAAGAAATAAGTTTTTCATAATAGTTGTGATTAAAGTTTCCCACTAATACGTGAGAACACGATAAAGGTTAACCCCGCAATTTTTTGTTTTTCCGGGCCCGAATTTGATTAGCTGATATCCATCATTCCAAAATCAGGATGTAAAAGGTTGATTTATGCATGCATTTTTGTACCTTTTTAAAACAAATAGAATAACAGCACAGGAATGAAACTATTACTTGAAAATATAAAAGAGCTGGTTCAGGTTGAAGATCAACCCGTTTTGTTCAGAGCCGGAAAAGAAATGGCAAAAGTGAATATCCTAAAAAATGCCTTTCTGATTATCCGCGATGAATTGATTGAGGACTTCGGGACAATGGATCAGCTAAAAGATAGATATTTTGATGATGACCTGCTGATAGAGATCGACTGCTCGAACCGGCTGGTTTACCCCAGTTTCTGCGATTCACACACGCATCTGGTTTATGCGGCACCTCGCGAAAAAGAATTTGTGGACCGCATAAAGGGCTTGTCGTACGAAGAGATTGCGCGCCGGGGAGGAGGAATATTGAATTCGGCCAAACTGTTGCACGAAACTTCGGAAGATGAGCTGTACGAAAGTGCCATGGAGCGCGTTTTGGAGATTGTAAAAATGGGAACCGGTGCAGTGGAAATAAAAAGTGGTTATGGCCTGAACACCGAAGATGAATTGAAAATGTTGCGTGTTATTCAACGGATTAAACGCACTTCGCCCATTTGTGTGCGCGCCAATTTTCTGGGGGCACATGCCATTCCCTTGGAGTATAAAAACAATCCGGCAGAATATGTCGATATCATCATCAATGAAATGATTCCGCAGGTAGCTGCCGAAGAACTGGCCGACTTTATTGATGTATTTTGCGACCGGGGTTTTTTCTCGGTGGAAGATACTGAACGAATTCTTATGGCCGGTTTGAAATACGGTTTACGGCCAAAAATCCATGCCAACGAACTGGGGTTGACAGGTGGTATTCAGGCCGGGGTAAAATACAATGCCCTTTCGGTCGATCACCTGGAATATGTGGGAGAGGAAGAAATTGCAGCGCTAAAGGATTCGGAAACCATGCCGACAGTATTACCGGGAGCAGCATTCTTTTTGAATATGAAATTGTCGCCGGTGCGCGAAATGATAGAAGCCGGTTTGCCGGTGGCACTGGCATCCGATTTTAACCCGGGATCATCGCCCAGCGGAAACATGAGTTTGATTTCGGCAATGGGCTGCATCAACTTTAAAATGTTACCTGAAGAAGTGATTAATGCCACTACGTTAAATACGGCCTACGCCATGGGAATTAGTGAAAGCTACGGAAGTATTGCCCGCGGAAAGATTGCGAACCTGTTTATTACCAGCGAAGTTCCGGGAATTGAGTATCTGCCGTATGCTTATGGTTCAAACCTGGTAGAAACGGTGATCATTAACGGTGAGGTGCAGAACTTCTAGGTTTAGCTTTCAATATTGGATTTACACCAGTGATTTGTCTGGAAGGATATTCTTACAGAAAGTACATACAGATTGATGGAAGATTGAGTTAGATTGATGGTGCTCAAATCGATCTTTATCAATCTCTTCAATCTTATCAATCCTCAAGATATTTCATTTCTAGTGCTCAAATTAGATTGATTTTGAAAAATACTACCTGATGATAAATCATGAACAATCACTGCAAAAAATCATGCGCTAAGTCTACGTGTATTTCTATTTTCGTATTGTCAAGGGAATACAAACTTCGGGCTTCCGGCTTCGGACTCCCGACTAAAATTAAACTATGAAAAAGATAATCGAATGCGTTCCAAACTTTTCTGAGGGGCGCGATATGAGTATAATCAAGGAAATTACCAATGCTATTGAAAGTGTTGCCGATATAAGTTTGCTGGATGTTGATCCGGGAAAAGCCACCAACCGCACAGTGGTAACTTTTGTTGGTACGCCGGATGATGTGATTGAAGCTGCTTTTCGCGGTATAAAACGCGCTGCCGAGTTGATCGATATGAGTCAGCACCATGGTGAGCATCCGCGTTTTGGAGCCACCGATGTTTGTCCCTTAGTGCCCGTTGCCAATGTAAGCATGGAAGAAGCCATTGAATACGCCCGAAAACTCGGACAACGAGTTGGCGAAGAACTTGGAATTCCTGTGTTTAGCTACGAGTTTGCTGCGTTTAAAGAAGAACGCCGCAGTTTGGCCAATTGTCGCTCAGGAGAGTACGAGGCTTTAAAAGAGCGCATTACCACCGAGCGTTGGAAACCTGATTTTGGTCCGAATAAATGGAACGATCGGGTAGCCGGAAGTGGAGCCACGGCAATTGGAGCACGTAACTTTTTGGTAGCATACAATATAAATTTAAATACAACATCAACCCGCCGCGCCAATGCTATTGCTTTTGATATTCGTGAGGCCGGACGTGTAAAACGCGAAGGAGATCCAATTACCGGAAAAATTGTTACTGATGAAAACGGTGAGCCGGTTCGTATTCCTGGCAGTCTGAAAAAGACCCGCGCCATTGGTTGGTACATCGAAGAGTATGGAGTGGCTCAAATCTCCATAAATCTAACGGATATTACAGTTACGCCCGTTCACATAGCTTTTGATGAAACCAGTAAAAGAGCTACCGAACGAGGAATTCGTGTAACCGGTTCAGAGTTGGTGGGATTAATCCCGCTTCAGGCGATGTTAGATGCGGGGAAATATTTTTTGCGCAAACAAGAACGTTCAACAGGTATTTCGGATGAGGAGATCATAAAGATTGCGATCAAATCATTGGGGCTGGATGAACTTGGGCCATTCGATCCTAAAAAGAAGATCATTGAATATGTGATCGAAGATAAATCGGCGAAAAAGCTGATTGATATGACTCTAACTCAGTTTAAAGATGAAACAGCTTCTGAATCGCCGGCTCCTGGTGGTGGTTCTATTTCCGCTTATGTTGGTGCTTTAGGTGGAGCCCTGGGTGCTATGGTGGCCAACTTATCGGCACATAAACGTGGCTGGGATGAGCGTTGGGAAGAATTCTCAGACTGGGCTGAAAAAGGCAAATACTACCACACCGCATTGCTGAACTGTGTGGATGAAGATACCGATGCTTTCAATAAAATTATGGCTGCTTTTGGATTGCCAAAATCCAGCGAACAGGAAAAAGCCGAACGCAAACTAGCCATTCACGATGCTACAAAAAATGCCATTGAAGTGCCGTTAAAAGTGATGCAGCTGGCGCACGATTCGCTGGAGGTGATGCAGGCCATGGCCGAAGTTGGTAATCCGAATTCGGTTTCAGATGCCGGGGTAGGGGCTTTGTGTGCGAGAACGGCAGTTCACGGTGCTTACCTGAATGTAAAAATCAATGCAGCTGGTTTTGCCGATGCTGAATACCTGGAGAAGGCTTTGACAAAAGCAGAGAATTTGCTGAAGGCAGCTAAAGAAAAAGAGGCGGCAATTCTGGAAATCGTAAATAAAAAGATTGAAGGTTAATAAATTTTACGCGCTTAGCGCATAAACAAAAAACTAAGGCGGTGAAAGCAAATTTCATCGCCTTAATTTTTCAATTTTATCGGCAACCGTGCCTCGTTCGGTCCAGCGTATTACACGGAACAAAAAGCGGATGACTTTCCCGGGATCCGTTATTAGCCGGGTTTTATTAGCTACTTTTTTATCTCTGACTGTAATTGTTTTCGGCCAGTCGACTTTTTCAACTGCAGCTATTTCTTTGGCAAATTTCCAGGCTCCGTTACGCGCGATTTTCATACTAAAATCCAACAGTAAATTATCGGCCTGCCCCAACCACGAAAGGAGTTTTCGAAGAAATGGCCAGATGGAAGAAAGTCCGTTTTGCACTTCGTCTACCATCGAAGCAAGAATGTCGTTTATCCGGTTAAAATCATCTTCCAACTCAGCGATGTTATTGCTTTTTGAAATTTCTGCCGCCGCAATACCAAGATCGAGATTAATATGGGCGTTCATTCCTAATAAAAGGTGTTGAACCACCAGCAGATTACTGTTTCGGGTTTCCGTAAAGGCAATCGCCCACGATTGAGTTACCGGCTCATTGTTCTTCCATGCAAAATAGGCATCGATGTAGCGCTTCGCAAAAACAACATCCAGCTTTTCCATTCGCGGGCCATCATCAAAATAATTATTCTGAATTTCCTCTTTTACCTTAACCGTTACTTTTTGGTAGAGCACAGCAAAATACCCCTGCGTACTAGCTGTTTTCAACGATTCTTCAATTATGGAATCCAGGATAAGGATAACGTCGTCGATGCTTTCGATTGGTTTCATTTAGTGCTTATTTTGTTGATGTTATTATTAAGCAACAACAAAACGAGGCAAGTGTTGAAATTATGCGCTATGCGGATCAAACCGCAAAGCGCATGGAGCAAAGAAATGACAATATTATTTAATTGTTTTCCTGTGGCTGGTAGTTCTTCTGCAGACTTACAAGTACAACAATTCCCAATCGTGTTAAGGCAAACACCAGAATTCCGCACAAAGGAGCAACCAGGGCTATTTTTAATCCGTCGGCAAAAACACTTGGCGCGACATCGCCCATTGCCTGAACTTTATCGAATATCATAATCAGTCCGAAAGTACGCCCCAAAAATCCCCAGGCTACCGCAAACCAACTTATTTGCTTCATTAGTTCAATGGTCTTGTATTTTTCCCCCTTCATTAAAATTCCACGCACAAACAGCCCAATTAATATCAAAAATGTAAGTACAATAATGTAAGTAAAAGCAGGGCCGCCATCGTTTAGTTTTTCAATCAGTGCATTCATAATTTTAGTTTTTAAATAAATACTAATCAAATGTATGTCAGAAAATGATCGCATTTATTTTATTGCGACAGATGGAAGATTCTGTACGTGTTTTTCCAAAATTAAGCTTATAAACCGAAATTGAAATGTTATAAATGCAACAATGCGAAGAAAACCCGCAATTCGTCGCTAAAAAAATGCCGGTTCACTAAAAATAAGTAGTATTGTATTAATGAACTTTTGGAAGAAAATAAATTTTAAAACGATTCTTTTCCATTCGCTGTTCTGGGTGGCGGTATGGTTTTTCTTTTTCTATTTTTTTAGCTACAATTCGGATAAAGTTGATTATGCGCTGTGGTTTTCGAGCGGATTATTGCCGCTTACCATTGCCGTTACCTACTTTGTTAATTACCGCCTTATTCCGCGGTATTTGCTGGCTAAACATTACTGGAAGTTTGCGCTGTACAGTTTTTACACTTTCGTTTATATTTCCTATGTCATCTCGTTGCTTATTTACACTTGCCTGATTTTGGTACTTAAATTTAATCTGGATGAGATGCCGCCAATGAGCAAAAACTTCTTCTTTGTTTTGCTGCTGGTTATTATAGTTGTTGGCGTAATTAGTTTTGTAAGTATTCTGAATCAGAGTTTTAAAACCGCCACGGCAAACAAGGAGTTACAGAACAAAATACTTGAAACGCAGCTTCAGTTAAAGGAGCAGGAGTTGCATTATTTAAAACGCCAGATTCATCCGCACTTTCTGTTTAATACTTTAAATACGATATATGGTTTTGCCTTAAAACAGTCGAAACAAACGCCCGATATTATTCTGAAACTCTCGAATTTGCTTGATTATATATTGTATCAGGTAAATAAGCCACTTGTAAGTTTGAAAGAAGAGGTGCTGCATATTCAGGAGTACATCGAGCTGGAAAAAGTACGTTTTCAGGATACGCTGAAGGTGGATTTTAAATCGACAGAAGTGGACGAGGAAATTCAGGTGGCGCCAATGTTGTTGATTCCTTTTGTTGAAAATGCCTTTAAACATGGTAACTTAGTAGATGGATTTTTGAGCATTAAAATTGAAGTGCGGGTAGACAATGACTGCCTGGAATTTGAAATTGGAAATTCGTTTATTGATGAGGGTAACGAGCACAAAAATGGTGGGCTGGGACTTTTGAATATTCGAAAACGACTGGATTTGAATTATCCGAACAATTATGAGCTGGTGCACGAGATAAAAGAAAGCTGGTACAGCGCGAAACTTGTTATTTGCGACCTGGCAAAAACTGAACAATCGAACCGGAAAAATGACTAAAAAGATACGCTGCATAATAGTTGATGACGAGCCCATGGCGCGCGAAATTCTGGAGAGCCATCTCCGGAAGATCGAAACCGTAAAAATTGTTGCGTTGTGTAAAAATGCTGTCGAGGCTTTTAATGTGATTAGCAGCCAAGCGGTTGATCTGGTTTTTCTGGATATAAATATGCCGGAAATTTCGGGCCTGTCGTTTGCCAGGTCGATTAACAATGCGGTGAAAGTAATTTTCACCACGGCTTATCGCGAGTATGCTGTTGATGGTTTCGATTTGCAGGCAGTGGATTATTTGCTGAAACCCATTTCGTTTGGCCGCCTGATGCAAAGTATTAATAAATACCTGAGTGAAAATCAGCAGGTGGATTTTGAAGAACCTGCGCGAATTCAGCCCGAAAAAAGCGAGTCGATCTTTGTGCGCTCCGACCGCAAAATGATAAAAATAAGTTTCCCGGAGATCCTATACATCGAAAGTCTGGCCGATTATATAAAGATCCATTTGGTTGATAAAACCATTGTAACCCGCGAAACCATTTCGAGTATTGAAGCCAAATTGCCACAGCAGGATTTTCTACGTGTGCACCGCTCGTTTATTGTGGCTGTGAATGCGATTGATTCGTTTACTGCCGAAATCATTGAAATTGGTAAAAAGCAAATCCCTGTTAGCCGCAGTTATAAAGATGCGGTAATGAAAAAACTTCAATCTTAAATTCAATTTTTCTTTTTATTTGACAAATGTGACCATGTAGTCATATTTATTCCTATATTTGTGACCAGGTAGTCATAATTATGCCAAAAGAAACATTCATAAAACTGAAAAAAGAAAAGAAAAAGCAGATCACAGACGCTTTTTTAAGGGAGTTTGCCGTAAAGACCTACGACGAAGCTTCCATTTCGATGGTGGTAAAACAGTTGGGAATTGCCAAGGGCAGCGTTTACCAGTATTTTAACGATAAACTTGATTTGTTTATGTACCTGGTAAACGAATCGGTGGCCGTTAAAACAAAATACACCGAATCGGTGACGCGCGAAAATTACCCCGATTTCTGGGCTTTCTTTTCTGCTTTGTACGAACACGGATTTTGCTTTGATGATGAAAATCCGCTGCACAGTCATTTTTTGCATAACCTGACACAAAACCTCAATTCGCCGTCGATAAAACATTTGTACAATGAGCTGTTGTCGCAGGTGGTGAGAGGCTTTGAAAAGATGGTGGAATATGAAGTGCAAAAAGGGCTGTTTCGTTCCGATATTCCGGTAAAAACACAGGGATTCTTTTTGTATAAACTGGGCATCAGTATTCAGGAGCAACTGGAAGTAAGCGGTGTTATAAATCCAAAGGAAAGTATTGAAAAAAAACAGCCAGTGTATTTCGGTAAAAAGAACGATTTAATGCAGTTAGTTGCTGACTATATAAAACTGGCCAAACCGGCTTTTGATAAAAACTAAACAAATGATACAGGTTGAAAATTTGGTGTTTCAATACCCCGGAAACGATGGCCCAACATTAAAGGGCCTTGATTTCTCGATTGCAAAAGGGGAGATATTTGGATTTCTCGGCCCTTCCGGCGCAGGGAAAAGTACCGCACAAAAGGTGTTGTATAAAATTCTGGAAGGTTACAAGGGGCAGGTAAACATCGATGGGAAAAACCTTTCAGAGTGGAATAATTCGTACTTCGAGCGCATCGGTGTTGGCTTTGAGTTACCCAATCATTACCTGAAATTAACAGGAAAGGAAAACCTGGAATTGTTTGCTGCATTTTACCCAAACGGGAAAAAACATAACAGTACAGAGCTGTTTGAAATGGTAGACCTTGCAGATGCCATGGATAAGCCGGTTGAAACCTATTCGAAAGGAATGAAAATGCGCCTGAATTTTATCCGCGCTATTCAGCACGATCCCGATATTTTGTTTTTCGATGAACCAACCTCCGGCCTCGATCCGGTAAATGCGCACAAAATAAAACAGCACATCCTTGATTTGAAAAACCATGGAAAAACCATTTTTGTAACCACGCACAGCATGGAAACTGCCGATGGTATTTGCGACCGTGTATCGTTTATTGTAGATGGGAAACTGGTGCTGACCGACACGCCCCGTAACCTGAAAAGCAGGTACGGAAAAGAGGCTGTTAAAGTTGATTTGAAAAACGGGCAGTCGGAAGAGTTTCCTCTGAAAGATCTTGGTGTAAATCCACAATTTCTGGAATTTTTAAAACAGGATGAGGTGAAACGCATTCATACGCTGGAGGCAACTTTGGAAGAGGTTTTTATTCGTGTAACCGGAAAATCGCTTGGTGATGAATAGATTTGGCTCGCAATTACAATGGCAGTTTGTTTTACTGCAAAAGAACAGCATAATAACAATCAGTTTTGTGGTTACACTAATGTATGGACTCGTGCTGTATTTCCTGCGCGATATTGGCAGTTTAGATAAACTGCTGGTTGCACTTGTTCTGAATGATCCTTCGGTAATTGGTTACTTTTTTATTGCACTAGCCATTTATATCGAGATGAAACACCAGATTTTGCAAGCCATATTTGTAACCCCGTTTAACCTTCATCATCTGTTTTTGTCGAAAGTTATTTCTGTCTCGTTAATTGGAATGGTGTGTTCATTGGGGCTGGCATTTTCAGTAAAGGGATTTGACTTTAATATTGCCTGGTATGCCATCGGTTCACTTTCAATTTGTATCCTATCCTCGCTGTTGGGCTTGTACATGCTGACTTTCTCCAACGAGTTTTTAAAATTTGCCATGACTTCCATCCCTGTTTTCCTGGCATTTGTAAACCTGCCTCTTCTCCAACATCTAGGTGTTTTTGAAATGGGAGTAGTGAAATATATTTTCCCCATTCAGGGAAGTCTCGATCTCATTGATTATTCGGTAAGCGGAACAGCAATTAATTTTGGTTTTGCAATAGCATCAATTGTGTTGTTTATTCCGCTTTTTTACTGGCTTGCATATCGCCGATTTTTAAGAAAAATAGTTCACCAATAAAACACCGGAAATGAAAAAGATTTTTAAACTGGCTTTTACTGATTTTAAGTTGATCTTTCGCGATCCGTCGCTGAGATCATTTCTGGTGTTGCCCGTAATTCTGTTTGCGCTTATTATTTGGGCAGTGCCTCCGTTGATTGAAAAATATGCGATTTTGGCTCCCTACCTTTCATTGTTTTTAGTGGTTGGCGTTATTGAAAACACTCAGATGTTTAGCTTTATCAGTAGTATGGTGCTTATTGATGAGAAAGAGTCGGATGTGGCAAAAGTTTATGGAGTTGTTCCGCTAAACAAGATGGAATATGTACTTTCCCGTTTTTTGATACCGTATTTGTTTACAGTTGTTTTGAACCTGGTTTTATTGTTCGTTCAAAACATTTGCGATCTTTCGGTGGGGGCCATAATGCTTATATCGTTCTTGGCTGCGCTAGTGGTGCCGGTTTATGCATTGGCCATCAATTCAATGGTACAAAACCGCATGCAGGGAATGGTGTATATAAAAGCGTTTAATATGCTGGTGTTGATTCCGGTTGCAGCGTTTTTTGTTCCCGAAAAATTTGTGCATCTGTTTGGGGTTTTTCCAACGCACTGGGTATTTCAGGCAATCGATAAAGCTACACAAAACCTCTCGATAGGTTTATTTGCAGCCATTGGTTTTGTATTCTTTCTTTCTTTGTTGTGGTTTGTTAGCCGCACTTTTGTTCAGAAACATTTTGTGTAGATATAATGTCTACCAAATGCCACTCAAACCATCTTCCAGCGCTTGTTTGTAGCTCTCGCGGTTGAATTCGTAAAGAAACGGTGCTTTATGGGCTCCGCCTGTTTTCCGTTCGTTAAGTTTATTCAGGATTTTATACGATAAAATTTTTCGCTGAAAATTTCTGCGGTCTAGTTCGCGGCCCAAAATCGTTTCGTACAGTTTTTGTAATTGCGGCATGGTAAATTTCCGGGGGAGCAATTTTAGCCCAATAGGTTGCTGATTCAGTTGAATACGCAAAGTTGTCAATGCTTTATCGATAATATCTTTGTGGTCGATGAACATTTCAACATCGGCAAACGGACTAATCCATTCGCAGGCTTCCGAAAGTGCGTCGGGTTGGGGATCTACTTTCGAGAACTCAACCAATGCATAAAAACCAACTGAAATAAATCGTTTATTAAAAAATGCCACTACTTCAGGTGGTTCGTTTTTTAAAAACTCAGGATTGTCTTTTTTGAGTTTATCCCTGTTAGGGTCGCTAAAAACCTTAAACTGTTTCAGGAATATGTTGTCCAATCCGGTTCGTTCTTTCAGGGTTCGTTCGGCGGCTTGTTCCAGCGTTTCTTCATGTTTTAAAAAACCACCCGGCAAAGCATACGCATTTGTGTGCTTTAAGCGCAACATTAAAACCTTTAATTCATTGTCGTGAAAACCAAATATTACACAATCTAAAGAAATATGGTCGAGTACCTCTGAAACGTTAAGATGAAGATTTGCCAATGTCTGAATATTTTAAAAACCACAAAATAACCGAATTTTTTTGAATCTCAATTTTCTGCGCCAACTTAGTTTTGTTTACAAGGATGAGCAATGATATTTACGGGTTTTTAAAGAAATACCAACATTAAATTTTGAAACGTTTTTTAAATCATTAATTCAGGCGTTTGCGAAATTCCGAAGGGTTCATGCCAACTTTCTTTTTAAAGATTAAACTGAAATAATGAATGGTTTGAAAGCCAAGCTCAAGGCTGATCTCTTTAATGCTTTTATCGGTAGAAATCAGCAGTTCTTTGGCACGAATTATACGTAATTGTAAATGATATTGGCCGGGCGAAACACCGGTGTATTTTTTGAACATTTTCCGGAAATACGAATAGCCAACATTGTGTCGACGTGCGAGCTCTTCCAAATCGAATTCCTGAGCCGCATTTTGCCGCATTAAAAAACGCACCTCTTCAATTACTTTGGAGATTTGTTTTCCGGAGAATCCTTTTCGTTTTTCGAATGAAATAATGTACCCCAGCAGTTTTACAACCATTCCTGAAGCAATTTGCTGGTAGCCGGGTTGCTCTTTCTCAACCAGATCAAATATTTTTAAATACGAGTCGATAATTTCTTCACGAATGCCACACTGGATAACCGGTTGCTGCGACGAAAACGTTGGGTGTTTCAGAAGCTGTTTGGCAATGTGTCCGTTAAAACCAACATAGTTTTCCAACCATCCTGTTTTTTTTATCGGGCGATAGCGGTGCCATTCATTGGGAAAAATTATAATTAAACTCCCCGGTTTTACCTGGAATTTTCCCGTTGAATTCTCAAATATTCCTGTACCTTCAGTTATATAATTCAGCTGAAATTCATGAAGAACCCGTCCGTTTTTCCATTCAAAATAATATTCCGACGGATGATCTTTTGTTGGGTATTGGGTATCGGCTTTTATCCGGGCATATCCGGCCACCTTTAAATATAAACCCCAGTCTATATCTTCTTCACTTGTTGTTAGATATTTAAAATACTCGTTCATTGAAATTGTGCCAAAAAATATAAATTATTTGCCAGTTTCTGTATTGATGAGCTAAAAAAAGCATAATATTTTTGACTTGTCTTAAAAGCTTAGAACTTAGAACTTTTTTCAAACCAATTAAAAATTAATCAAAATGCAGGCTTTACTCGGAATTATTTTTCATTCGCTTGGGGGTATGGCATCCGGAAGTTGGTACATGCCTTATAACTGGGTGAATAAATGGCGTTGGGAAATCTACTGGATAACAGGAGGAATATTCTCATGGCTAATTATGCCTTACCTGGCTGTTGTTTTAACGATCCCCGACTGGCAGGGAATATTACAATCAGCCGAAGGAAGCGTTATCCGCAATACTTATATAATGGGTTTGCTATGGGGCGTTGGCGGACTAACTTATGGTTTGGCAATTCGTTACCTGGGCATGTCGCTGGGTAATTCTGTTTTGTTAGGTATCACTTCAGTGGTAGGATCGCTCGGATTACCGATTTTACGTAATATTCCGGGTGTTGCCGATTTACTTCCCGATGGACTTTCTTTTTCTGATCTTTTTAGTTCTACTGGTGGACGAATTGTGTTACTGGGTATTGTTATTCTGGTAGTTGGGATTATTTTGAGCGGACGAGCCGGAATTATCAAAGACCGCGATCTGGCGGGTAATAAGGAAGGTGTTAATGAAGAATTCAAACTTACAAAAGGACTTATAATAGCTATTATTTCGGGTGTTTTAAGTGCGTTTTTTAGTTTCGGTATCGATACCGGAAAAGAAATGGCTGAAGTGGCCCGGACGATGGCGGTGGAACAGAGCTATTCTTTTGTAACAGAAAATGGCAGCGGATTTAAATACCTCTTCGAAAACAACATCATATTTTTTGTGATTTTGTGGGGAGGGTTAACAACCAACTTTTTGTGGTCGCTTGCGCTGATCTTGAAAAATAAAACAGGCAGCGATTTTGTCAACAAAAAAACGCCATTACTGCGTAACTATCTTTTCTGTGCCTTGGCAGGAACCACCTGGTTTCTTCAGTTCTTTTTTTACGGAATGGGGGAAACCAAAATCGGCAACGGCGCCAGTTCCTGGACGCTCCATATGGCAACCATCATTCTTACTGCTAACCTGTGGGGATTTTACCGGAAAGAGTGGCGAAGTGTTTCACGGAAGGCTTTCAATATGATTCTTATCGGAATCGGAACCATTCTTTTATCGGTTATCGTAATAGGAATAGCCAAATGGTTATATCCTGAATTAAATGCCCTGGGATAATGAAACGAATGGCTTTTAAAATGTACCTCAACGAGGGGCAAAAGGAAGAATATAAAAAACGACACGCTGAAATTTGGCCGGAGTTGAAACAATTGCTGAAAGATGCCGGCGTTAAAGAATATTCCATTTTTCTGGACGAAGAAACCAACACTTTATTTGCATTTCAGAAAGTTAGCGGTGATGGTGGTTCGCAGGATTTGGGGCAAACAGAAATTGTACAAAAGTGGTGGGCTTATATGAAAGACATCATGAAATCAAATCCGGATAATTCGCCTGTGTCGATTCCGCTTGAGGAAGTATTTTTTATGGAATAAAACGATTAAGAAAATTATATGAGTGAACTAATAAAAAAGGCTTATGAAATAGCCAAAGAACAATATGCCGCAATTGGCGTAGATACTGATGCTGCCATTGCAAAAATGAAAGATGTAAATATTTCGTTGCATTGCTGGCAAACCGATGATGTTGGTGGCTTTGAAACGGCTGATGGCGAACTTTCAGGTGGAATTCAGGCAACCGGTAATTATCCGGGAAAAGCCACAACCATTGAGCAAATGCGCGCCGACCTTGAAAAAGTCTTATCGCTTCTTCCGGGTAAACAACGTTTAAATCTTCATGCCATTTATGGCGATTTTCAGGGCGAAAAAGTTGACCGCAACGAAATTGAGGTAAAACATTTTCAAAGCTGGATAGATTGGTGTAAAGCGCAGGGAATTGGTATGGATTTTAATGCCACTTGCTTCTCTCACGAACGTGCGGCAGATGGATTTACCTTGTCGAGCAAAAACGAAGAAAACCGTAAATTCTGGGTGGAGCACGTGAAACGTTGTCGTGCTATCTCAGCTGAAATTGGCAAACAATTGGGTACGCCTTGTGTGCACAATACCTGGATTCCGGATGGTTCGAAAGACGTTCCGGTTGACAGAAACGGATACCGCGCTTTGCTGAAAAAGTCGCTTGACGAAGCTATGGAAACCGAGTACCCGAAAGAGCAGATGAAAGATGCTGTAGAAAGTAAATTGTTTGGTATTGGTGTAGAATCGATGACAGTTGGATCACACGATTTTTACCTGGGTTATGCCATCAAAAACAATAAATTAATTTGTTTGGATAACGGACACTTCCACCCAACCGAGCAGGTGGGCGATAAAATATCTTCTGTGCTTCAGTTTGTTGATGAGGTGCTGTTACATGTAACTCGTCCGGTTCGCTGGGATTCTGACCATGTTGTTACATTAAACGAAGATGTTCAGCTGATTGCATCTGAAATTATACGCAACGATTTTCTCGACCGCGTAAATATTGGTTTGGATTTCTTCGATGCATCGATTAACCGTATCGGAGCCTATGTAACCGGAACCCGCGCCGCTATGAAAGCTTTCCTTATTGCTGCATTGGAGCCAACAAAAGATTTGGTAGCTGCTGAAGAAGCCGGTAAGAATTTCGAACGATTGGCGATGTTGGAAGAACTGAAAACAATGCCATTCGGCGCTGTTTGGGATTACTACTGTTTGCAGGAAGGTGTTCCTACAGGTATGGATTATATTGGTGAAATTCAGCAGTACGAAAAAGATGTGCTGTTAAAAAGATAGACTGAGTTTATAATTTGAATCCTTTTTTGCCTGATAATAAGGTGGAAAAGGATTTTTTTATCTGGAAAAATGACCGAAGTAATAGCAGTTTTCGACATAGGAAAAACCAACAAAAAAATATTATTGTTCAATAGTAACTTCAAAGTTGTAAAACAACACGAAGAGAAGTTCCCGATGATAAGCGACGATGATGGATTTGAGTGCGACGACATCGATCTGATCACATCGTGGATCAGTAAAAGCCTGGAAGAAATTGTCGCCGGTAACGAATACGATTTGAAAGGTGTGAATTTCTCTACTTATGGAGCTTCGCTAATGTTTTTGGATGAGAAAGGGCAACGCCTGACTCCGGTTTACAACTATTTAAAGGAAATTCCTGAAACGATTGCAGCGGGTCTTTTTGAGCAGTACGATGGGAAAAATGAGTTTTGCCGAAAAACTGCGAGTCCTGCGTTGGGGCTACTGCTGAATTCCGGTATTCAGATTTTGTGGCTAAAAAGTCAGAAACCCGCAGTTTACGAAAAGACAAAATCAATATTGCATTTCCCGCAATATTTATCGTACACTTTGTCAAACGAAATCGTTTCGGAACCCACATCAATTGGTTGTCATACCTTTATGTGGGATTTCGATCAAATGAAATACCATCAGTGGATTTCGGATAACGAAATTATTTTGCCCGGGCCTGTTAACAACGATGTGGTTTTTCCGGCTGTTATAGCTGGAAAAGAGGTGAAAGTGGGAAAGGGAATTCACGATAGTTCAGCCTCGCTGGTGCCTTACTTAAAAGCCAGTCCGGCTAAATTTATCCTTGTTTCAACAGGAACATGGTGCATCAACATGAATCCATACAACGAAGAGCCCTTAACTGCAAGTGAGCTGGAGCAGGACTGTTTGTGTTTTCTTACGCCAACCAAAGAACAGGTGAAATCTTCACGTTTGTTTATGGGGCATTTCCACGAAGTTTGGGCCGAAAAAATGGCCAAGCATTTTAATGTTGCGCAAGACACATTTAAAAAAGTGAAAAACGATCCGAAATTGGTTGAAACGCTTTCAAACAAATACGGCGAGGCTTCTGTATATTTTCCCAATGGCAAGGAAAGTTTTGAGGAAGGACTGAAGACAGTTGACCTGAGTGTTTTTGCAGATTACGAAGAAGCTTACACGAAGTTGATGATCGACCTGACAGCACTTTGTATAACAAGTATTGATCTGGTTATTCCGGAAAATGATGATACGGAAATTCTTTATGTTTCAGGCGGTTTTGCGCGTAATCCGATTTTTATCGGGTTGCTGAAAAAGAGCTTCCCTGCTAAAAAAGTTCTTATCTCAGAAGTTGATAATTCCAGTGCTCTGGGAGCAGCAATGGTTATTTCCGATACCTTGTCGGATGCCGATGTTGCAAAGCTCGATCTTGGAATTCAGGAGTAAGAACGAAGCATTTTTCAATACTGACAGCTAACAGTTTAAAATATACTAAATGAGAAAATTGAATACGAAATGGATGCATCCACGCGACCAGATCATCATGATTATTGATAAGATTTACAAAGGAGGGATGACGACTACCTCCGGCGGTAATATCTCGATAATTGACGATGATGGAGATGTGTGGGTAACGCCCTCGGCCATTGACAAAGGAACGCTGCGTGCAACAGATATTGTTTGTGTAAAAAAGGATGGAACGATAGAGGGGCGTCATAAGCCATCATCGGAATATCCGTTTCACATTGCCATTTATAAATGTCGCCCGGAGATTAAAGCAGTAATTCACGCGCACCCGCCTGCATTGGTTTCGTTTAGTATCGTTCGTCAAATCCCGGATACCAATGTAATTCCGCAGGCGAAACATGTTTGCGGTCCAATTGGTTATGCACCATACGCTCTGCCCGGAAGTAACGAGCTGGGCGACGTAATTGCTGATGAGTTCGCAAAAGGTGTGAACGCAGTAATTATGGAAAACCACGGAACAGTTGTGGGTGGTGCCGATTTAAGTGATGCCTATCAGCGTTTTGAGACGATGGAATTTTGTGCCCGTACCTTGATTACGGAAGCACAATTGGTAAACCCAATTATCTGTCGGATGACCAGATCGATGCATTTGAAAATCAAATTCCAAGGTTGTTGCCGGAGATGGAGAAAGTGGAACATCCTTCTGATGAACGAGCCATTCGTGAGCAAATACAGCGTATTGTTTTACGTGCCTGCGATCAGGGAATGATGATCAGTTCATACGGAACAGTTTCGGTGCGCTGGAAGGGCGATGATTTTCTGATTACGCCAACAAATGTAGCACGCTGGGATATTCAGTTAAAAGATATTGTGCAGATTAAAGACGGTAAACGCGAGCCCGGAAAAATTCCGAGTCGTTCAACCTGGCTGCATCAGGAGATTTACAAACGTTTTCCGCACATCAATTCCATCATTCTTACGCAAACGCCCTACCTTATGGCTTATAGCGTAACCGGTGAGAAAATCGATGTTCGTACGATTCCTGAGAGTTGGATCTTTCTGCAGGATATTCCTAATGTGCCGTTCGGTTCGCATTTTGCCGGCGAAGAAACCATTTTGAATACTTTGGGTGAAAATACACCGGCGGTCATCATTAACAACGATTCAGTATTGGTAACCGGCGATAAATCGCTGGGAACTTTCGATAAGCTTGAAGTTGCAGAGTTTAGTGCCAAGTCACTAACAATGGGCGCATCACTTGGGAAATTGGTTCCGATCAATCAAGAACAGATAGAGGATTTAAGAAAGAAATTTCTTTCGTAAAACATAAACTGAAAAGGGCTGCGATTGTGGCCCTTTTTTTTAGTAATAGGAGTTTTTCCTTGCGCAGAAAAAGAATTGCTTGGAGAGCCTATTTGTGTGCCTTGAAAAACTGGAAAGTTTATGAAGCTTAGCTTTTCAAGTAACGTTTGTAAAACTTTGAAATTTAATATTTCTATGTGGCTTTTGTCTTCAAGCCAGACAGGCTCTTTCTTTTCCAGTCGATGAAAAGAAAGCAAAAATCTTGTCAAAAAATAACCTTTGCGTTTTTTCAATGTGACTAATTAGCCCGATTGACGGATTTTTGACGAGCCCGCACAAAATTTGCCATCAAGTCCGCCTTCGAGAAAAAGCGTTAAGAAAATAAATGGAGAGAGCGTAAAAAATCAAGTCTGTTCGACGCTCGTTAGCCCTGAAGAATGAAGGGCTAAAAGGAGGAGTTTCTTGATTTTAGTGAAAGGAATTTATTTTTAGCTTTTTATCGTCAGCGGTGGCTTTTTTGAATACTTTTTCAGCTAATGGAAAAAGTATTTCCTGTCTGGAAAGACAAGAGGGAATTTTATTTTTATATTTTACTTAGAACGTTCCAAAAATAGCGTACTTCTCGCTATTGCAATAAACCTGGCTGTAGAGGAAAAAGCCCTCACGACTGGTTTCCAGTTTGCGGTTAATGTGAAGTATAGGATGGCCCTCTTTTACATTCAGGTATTCCTGAATTTTCTTGTCGGCAAGAATGGCCATCAATCGCTGCTCTCCTCCGGTAATTTCTATGTCGTACATCGTACGTAGAATGTTGAACAGTGATTTGTTCTCCAGGTTTCGGCTGATAAAACGGCGCAGGTTGATGTTGGGCATCATGGTAATATCATAAAAAACAGGCTGTTTATTCATAATGCGCAGTCGCTCGAAATAAATACAGCCAAATTCTTCTTCGTTATTCAGTAGCGGGTATGCCAGATTAGAAGTATCCCATTGCCGGATCTCCGGTTTTACAATGATCTCAGTAATCAGGTTTTCCTGTCCTACAGCGCTGGTGGTTCCTGATAACGACAGGATTCCAACACCCTGTGGAACGCCCATTACAATACTTCCTTTTCCCTGTTTCTTTTTTATGTAGCCTTCGTGAACCAGGCGATCGAGTGCCTTTCGTATCGTCGGTCGGGTGGTCTGATGTACCGCACAAAGTTCGTTTTCTGACGGGAGGATGTCTCCTTTTTGGTACACCCCATCTGATATGTGTTTGCGAATGATTTCGTAAACAACTTTGTATTGCGGTAAATTTTTGCTCAGACGCATAATGATTTCTTTTTCCGGAGTGACAAATATAAACGATTTTATCTTTGGATGTAAACACAAAATTAAATAAATGTATTTACAAGTTACTTGTAAATGTGTTGAAAAGGTTGTAGATTAGATGTTTGTGTAAAAACAATGAATTAACTTGTAAATACAAGTTTGGACGTTTAAGTTTGTTGAAAATTAATAGAACTATGGCTACACCGATAATAATGCCCCGCCAGGGGCAGTCTGTTGAATCCTGCATCTTTACCGAATGGACGAAAGAAGTAGGAGAGGAAGTGAAAAAGGGCGATGCGCTCTTTGCTTATGAAACTGATAAGGCATCATTTGAGCAGGAAGCTGAAGAAGATGGTGTTTTATTGGCTGTGTTTTGCGAAGAAGGAGATGAGGTTCCTGTTTTGCAAACCATTGGCGTAATTGGCCAGCCTGGCGAAAACATCGATGAGTTTTCTGCCGGAACTGCACCTGCAGCAGCTGCTGAAGTAAAAGAAGAAATGGAAGAAAAACCTGAAGAGGAAAAAGAAGAGCTTAAGGTTGTTCTGAAAGAAAAGGTTGAAGGTGAGAAAGTGAAAATTTCGCCACGTGCCAAAAATTTGGCCGAGAAAGATGCAATTCCTTACGAATCGATTGAAGGCTCAGGTCCTGGTGGACGTGTAATTGAGCGTGATGTGAAAGCGTTTGCAGCATCGCAGCCAAAACTTTCGCCACTGGCAAAAGAAGTTGCCAAAGCCGAAGGTTTGGAAGCCGTAGGTACCGGAAGCGGATTAGCAGGAACGGTTAAAGCGTCAGACCTTGGAACAAATCCTGTTTATGCAGGCGATTTCGAAATCAAAAAAATGCCACATATCCGCAAGTTAATCGCCAAAGCAATGCATCAATCGTTGCAGAACTCGGCACAGTTGACTCACCATTTAGGTGCCGATGCAAGAAGATTATTGGCCCTACGTAAAGAAATTAAAGCCAATGAAGGTGCTCCGAATATTACATTAAACGATATGGTATGTTTTGCCGTTATCAAAGCGCTGAAACAATTTCCTGATGTAAATGCACATTTCCTTGGAGATAGTGTGAAATATTTCAATAAAGTACATCTAGGTTTGGCCGTTGATACCGACCGCGGTTTGATGGTGCCTGTAATTAAAAATGCAGATGACCTGTCGATTATCGGACTGTCCAATCAGTTTAAAGAAGTTGCCGATGCCTGCCGAACCGGAAGTATCGACCCGGAGTTGCTTTCTTCTGAGGCAGCCTCGTTTACAGTTTCAAACCTCGGAAATTATGGCGTTGAAATGTTTACACCGGTTATCAATCTTCCACAGGTAGCTATTCTGGGTGTAAATACAATTGTTCCTCGACCAAAAGATCTTGGCGACGGAGTTTACGGATTTGTGCCTTACATGGGCTTGAGTTTGACTTACGATCACCAGGCGCTGGATGGCGGAATGGCAACACGTTTTGTGAAGCAGGTAGCTATTGAAATTGAAAACTTAACCTTTGACTATTAATACCGAAATGAAGTACGATTTAGCAATAATAGGTGCCGGACCGGGCGGATATGTTGCCGCCGAAAGAGCCGGAGCAAAGGGACTGAAAGTGGTTCTTTTTGAAAAGAAAGAACTGGGCGGTGTTTGTTTGAACGAAGGTTGTATTCCCACAAAAACATTGCTTTACAGCGCTAAGATTTACGATAGCGCAAAAAGCGGAAGTAAGTATGGTGTTGAAGCAAACGACCTGTCGTTTAGCTTCCAAAAAATGATGGCCCACAAAAATAAAGTGGTGAAGAAACTGGTTGGCGGCGTTGGCATGAAAATGAAGCAGTTTAAAGTCGATGTTGTTAACGACGCCGCGATCATACAAAAGAGAAGTGCCGAAGGTATTGAGATTGAAGCAGGTGGTAAGGTATATAATGCCGCCAACCTGATGATCTGTACCGGATCGGAAGCTTTTGTGCCTCCAATTCCCGGTGTGCAGGGTAATGATGAGGTTTTAACCAACCGCGAGATTTTGCAATTAAAAGAGCAGCCAAAATCGTTGGTGATCATCGGTGGAGGGGTTATCGGTATGGAGTTCGCCAGTATTTTTAACAGCCTTGGTACGAAAGTTACCATTATTGAAATGCTGGATGAGATACTGACCGGAATGGACAAAGGACAAAGTGCCCTATTGCGCCAGCTATACGCTAAAAAAGGAATTGAGTTCAATTTGTCATCAAAAGTTACCAAGGTTGACGGAACTAAAGTTACCTACGAAAAAGACGGGAAAGTAACCGAAATCGAAGGTGATAAAATATTAATGAGCGTTGGTCGCAAGCCGGTGACAACGGGTTTTGGTCTTGAGAATTTAGGTGTCGAGTTGTTCAAAGGCGGAATTAAAGTCGATGAAAAAATGCGCACCAACATTCCTAACGTTTACGCAGCCGGCGATGTAACAGGTTTCTCGTTGTTGGCACACACTGCCAGCCGCGAAGGCGAAGTGGTGGTAAACAACCTTTCTGGTCGCCCGGATAAAATGCGTTACAATGCCATTCCCGGAGTAGTTTACACCAATCCTGAAATATCGGGTGTTGGATTGACCGAAGAAATGGCAAAAGCAAAAGGAATCGACTATAAAATTGCCGAACTGCCAATGGCTTATGCCGGAAGGTTTGTTGCCGAAAACGAAGGTGGCAGCGGATCGTGCAAAGTGTTGGTTGGAGCAAACTATGGCGAAGTGCTGGGAGTTCACATGATCGGAAATCCATCGAGTGAAATGATTTACGGAGCCTGCATGGCCATTGAAGCCGAAATGACACTGAAAGAAATGGAAGAAGTGGTTTTCCCGCATCCAACCGTTTCGGAGATATTTAAAGAAACCGTATTCAGTTTTGGACATTAGGAAGTTTGAAGTACGGAGCGCGAAGTTGGAAGAAAGACAGAACTTCGCTCTTCCGTCTTCGGTCTTCAGTCCAAAAAGACAAATGTTTAAGTAGCAAGAAGCTAACTAATAATCAGTAAATAAATTAAAACAAAATATTATGCCTAAGTCGCAATTTATTGATCCGGTTGAAGTAAGAAAACCGGGCTCAATTCAATTTAAGGAAATACCTGTAAATCAATACAGCAAAAGTATTGAAGAAGAAAAAGCAAATTTCTCGAACGAAGAATTCGTTAATATCTTCCATGATATGTCGCTGATTCGTGAGTTTGAAACCATGTTGAATCTCATTAAAATCAAAGGGGAGTACGAAGGAATTGAATATAACCATCCCGGACCTGCTCACTTGTCAATCGGACAGGAATCAGCTGCAGTTGGTATGGCTTATCACCTGGGAGTTGAGGATTTTATCTTTGGCTCGCACCGTTCTCACGGCGAGATTTTGGCCAAAGGTATGTCGGCTATTCACAAAATGAGCGACGACGAATTGATGGATGTAATGACCAACTTCTTCGATGGTACAATTCTGAACATTGTAAAAGAAGGTCACGAGGGCAACGTAAAATCGTTGGCACGCCGTTTCCTGATTTACGGAACACTGGCCGAGATTTTTGCCCGCGAAACAGGTTTTAATAAAGGTTTAGGCGGATCGATGCACGCTTTCTTTACACCGTTTGGTGTATATCCGAACAACGCTATTGTTGGTGGTTCGGGCGATATTGCTGTGGGTGCTGCATTATTCAAAAAAGTAAATAAAAAGGATGGAATTGTGGTTGCCAATATTGGTGATGCTTCAATGGCTTGCGGTCCTGTTTGGGAAGGTCTGGCTTTTGCATCGATGGACCAGTTTGAACAACTTTGGGAAGGCGCCTACAAAGGTGGTCTGCCAATCATTTTCAATATCATGAATAACCAGTACGGAATGGGTGGACAAACCTGTGGCGAAACCATGGGTTACGACATTGCCGCTCGTATTGGTGCCGGTGTAAACCGCGACAGTATGCACGCCGAGCGTGTTGACGGTTACAATCCGCTGGCGGTTATTGATGCGTACAAACGCAAAATGGAACTGCTGAAAGACAAAAAAGGTCCGGTTCTGCTCGACGTTTTAACCTACCGTTACAGCGGTCACTCGCCTTCTGATGCTTCGTCGTATCGTAGCAAGGAGGAAGTGGAAGCATGGGAAAAGCAGGATTGTATCGCTTCTTATGCAAGCGATTTGGTTGGAGCGGGTATTGCAAAAGAAACAGAGCTCGAAAATATTAAAGCCGACATAGTGGAGTTGATGAAATACGCAATGAAACTGGCTATTGATGATAAGGTTTCTCCGCACATGGATATGGAAAAATATCCTGAATTGATCGGCGACATGATGTTCTCAAACGAGAGTTTGGATAAAATGGAAGACCGTGAAGTGGAGGTGAATCACCCGATGGAGGAAAATCCACGCGTACAACAGCTGGCTAAAAAAGAACGTTTTGCATTTGATGCTAATGGAAAACCATTCTCAAAAATCAAACAATACCAGTTACGCGACGGTATCTTCGAAGCTGTTGTTGATCGTTTTTACAAAGATCCAACATTAGTGGCTTATGGTGAAGAAAACCGCGACTGGGGTGGTGCTTTTGCAGTATACCGTGGACTTACAGAGGCTTTGCCATACAACCGTTTATTCAACTCGCCAATTTCTGAGGCGTCGATTATCGGTACTGCCATTGGTTACGCCATGTGTGGTGGCCGCGTAATTCCTGAAATTATGTACTGCGATTTCTTGGGGCGTTGTGGTGATGAGGTTTTCAACCAGATGCCTAAATGGCAGGCAATGTCGGGTAACGTAATTAAAATGCCGGTGGTTGTTCGCGTTTCTGTTGGTTCGAAATACGGTGCACAGCACTCGCAAGACTGGACTTCGCTGGTGGCGCATATTCCGGGACTGAAAGTGGTATTCCCGGTAACTCCATACGATGCCAAAGGATTAATGAACACTGCATTACAGGGAACTGATCCTGTGATTTTCTTCGAAAGTCAGCGTATTTACGACATCGGCGAGCAATTCCACGAAGGTGGTGTGCCTGAAGGATATTACGAAATTCCGTTTGGCGAGCCGGATGTAAAACGCGAAGGAAAAGACATTACAATTCTTACAATAGGTGCAACGTTGTACCGTGCGCTCGAGGCTGCCGATAAACTGAAAGAAGAATACGGAATGGAAGCAGAAGTTATCGATTCCCGTTCGCTTGTGCCTTTCAACTACGAAAAAGTGTTGGAATCGGTGAAAAAGACCGGACGAATTATCATCTCGGGCGATGCCAACTCAAGAGGTTCTTTCCTGAATGATATGGCAAGAAATATTACAGAACTGGCATTCGACGATCTGGATGCACCGCCTGTAGTTGTTGGTTCGCGTAACTGGATCACGCCGGCGTACGAACTGGAAGAGTATTTCTTCCCTCAGGTTGACTGGTTCCTGGATGCGATTCACGAAAAAATTGTTCCGCTGAAAGGACATGTTGTGAAAAACAATTATACAAACGCTGAACAAATTAGAAGAAATAAGTTAGGTATATAAACTTGGTTAGTTGAATAGAAAAGCATGGTGTGGATAAGTTTTGGTAGGAAAGGATTTTTTATATTCACACCTGCTTTTTAACCAATAACTAATAACTGATATGAATTTTCTAAAAGAATACCCGGATATTGAAACATTAATGCGCATTGGAGGCGATGTTAGCGTTCCTCATGTTAATGGTCACATCCATACGCCTTACTCATTTAGCTCTTTCGATAATATTACACAGATTTTTGATCTGGCAAAAGACGAAGAGGTTGATGTGTTGGGAATTAACGATTTTTTTGTTTCCGACGGCTATAACGAATTTTATAACTACGCGGTAAAAAATGGTGTATTTCCATTGTTTAACGTTGAGTTTATCGGGCTGATTCCGGAACTTCAACGCCGCAATGTTACCATTAACGACCCAAATAATCCGGGGCGTATTTATTTTAGTGGAAAAGGACTGAATTATCCTTACCGCGTTTCGGAAGAAAACAAAAAGTTTTTGGATGATCTGATTGCTGAAAGTCAGAAACAAGTGGCGAAGATGATCGAAAAAGTAAACTACCTTTTGCAATCGATCTATCCGGAGATGAGCCTCACTTACGAAGATGTAAAAGCAAAATATGCCAAAGAACTGGTGCGCGAAAGACATATTGCCAAAGCCATTCGTATTCTGGTTGAGGAGAACTATCCGCAAAAGTCAGGCAAAATGATGTTCTATACCGAACTTTTCGATGTGGAGCCAAAATCGAATCCTGATGATATTCCGGCAATCGAAAACGAAATCCGCGGAAAATTGCTGAAAGCAGGTGGTACGGCATTTGTTCCTGAATCACCTGCCTCATTCCCGCCGGTGGGGCGCATAAGCGAGTATATTTTGGATGCCGGAGGAATTCCTTGTTACCCGGTTTTGCTCGACGACAGAAAAGGCAACCTGATCACTGGTTTCGAAAGCGACTGGGAATTTATGGATGAGCAACTAAAGGCTATGAACGTGCATATGATCGAACTGATTCCGTCGCGGAATTCAGTACATAAATTGCGTGAATTCATCAAATATTTTACAAAAAAAGGTTATGTGATTTCGCTGGGTTCGGAGCACAATACGCCGGGAGTTTTTCCAATCGAGGTGAAAGTTGACGGAGAAGATACGCTGCCCGAAGATTTGAAAAAAGTATCGTACGATGGTGCTTGTGTTATTGCGGCTCATCAATACTTAAAAGCCAATGGTGAAGAGGGATTTGTTGCGACTAACGGCGACCGCACCGAACGTTCGGTTACCGACCTGATCACGCTTGGGAACGCGGTTATAAAAGAAATGATCGCATAAAAAAATTCACGCAGAGAGCGCAGCTATTCGCAGAGAAATAGAAGAAGAAAATCTGCGCTGATCCGCGAAATCTGCGAGCAAAATTCAAAGCGAAAAAGAAAAAATGGAAGGATTAGAAAATCTTATTAAGATATCGCAGTTCTATGGCAAAAATCCGGAGATGGTGATTGCCGGAGGTGGAAACACTTCCTATAAAAACGACGAAAATATTTGGGTGAAAGCCAGTGGTCATGCATTGGCCATAATTACCGAAGATGGTTTTGCAAAGCTTGATCGCAAAAAACTTGGGCTGATCTCAGAAAAAACATACAGCGCCGATCCGTTTGAGCGCGAACGCCAGATTAAAGACGATCTGATGGATGCTACCATCACAAAAGATCGCCGTCCGTCGGTAGAAACATCAATGCACGATGCCATCGAATATGCTTATGTGGTGCACCTGCATCCAACAAAAGTAAATGGTTTGATGTGTGGCAATGAGGTGGAAAAATACCTCGATGAGTTGTTTGGCAACCAGGTGGTTTATATTCCTTATATCGATCCGGGTTACGTTTTGTTTAAAGAGGTTGAAAAGCAATTGGCCAAATTCAAAGCGGAAAAAGGTAAAGCAGCTCAGATCATCTTTTTGCAAAACCACGGAATTTTTGTGGCTGCCGATTCAATCGAAGAAATTGAAACGATATACAACGATGTATTTGCAAAACTAAACGATGCATTGAAAGAGGAATTGCCGGAAGAAGTACTGCCAATTCGCGATGATATTGCTGAATTTGTTCCTGCCATCCGCATGATGGTTTCTGAAGAGGAGATTAAAACGCTGAAACTTCGGAACAATGCAGTAATCGCACAATTCGCAAAAGATGCAGCGGCGTTTGATAAAGTGGCCAAACCGTTTACTCCGGATCTGATCGTTTACTGCAAATCGAAATATGTATTTATTGAGCAAACCGAAAACGTTGAAGTCCTGTTGAAAGAGGCCAAAGAAAAGATCGCGGCTTTTATTTCAACAAACGGCTTTGCACCAAAAGTAATTTTGCTGAAAGGAATTGGTTTGTTGGCTGTTGGCGATCATGCTGCGCAGTGCGACACCATTTTGGATGTGTATGAAGATGCGATGAAGATCAGTGCTTATTCTGAGTCGTTCGGCGGTCAGCATTTTATGACGCCTGAACAAATTGCATTTATTGATACCTGGGAGGTGGAGAATTACCGCCGCAAAATTGCTGCAGGAACATCTGTTGGCCGCGTTCAGAATAAAACCATTATTGTAACCGGTGCTGCCATGGGCTTTGGCGAAGGCATTGCCCGCCATTTAACCGAAGAAGGTGCCAATATTGTTGTCGCTGATATTAACGAAGAGGGTGGAAATAAAACGGCTGCCGAACTGGCTGCCATGAAAGGCAATAATCGTGCGATTTTCGTTAAAACCAATGTGGCCGATATGGATAGCCTGGCCAATTTGATGAAAGAAACCGTTGCTACTTTTGGTGGTTTGGATGTGTTTGTAAGCAATGCGGGCGTGTTGCGTGCCGGTGGTTTGGACGAAATGACGCCGGAGAACTTTGAGTTTGTTACCAAAATAAACTACAACGCTTATTTCTATTGCACAAAAGTAGCCTCTAAAATATTGAAACTTCAAAATGCTTTTAAACCGGATTATTACTCTGATATCATTCAAATCAACTCAAAATCGGGTTTAAAAGGAAGTAAGAAGAATTTCGCCTATGCCGGTGGTAAATTTGGTGGAATCGGACTTACTCAGTCGTTTGCACTGGAACTGGCACCCGAAAAAATTAAGGTGAATTCGGTTTGTCCGGGTAACTTTTACGAAGGTCCGCTGTGGAGCGATCCTGAAAACGGATTGTTTATTCAGTACCTGAATGCAGGGAAAGTGCCGGGTGCAAAAACAATCGACGATGTGAAGCAGTTTTATTTAGACCAGGTGCCACTTGGAAAAGGATGTTCGCCAAAAGATGTGGTGAAAGGAATTTTATACCTGATCGACCAGGAGAATGAAACAGGACAGGCGCTGCCAATTTCGGGTGGACAGTCGATGTTGCATTAGGAAGAAAGGCAAAAGTAGAAAGTTGAGAACAGCTGTTCTGGTCGAATTGAAAATCGGCCACAGCCAAATCCCGACCGAAGCGTCGGGAGCAAAAGTTAAAAGTATAAAGGCAAAAGGTTGGGAAGGATTAAGGATTAATGATTAAGAAAGCTTCGAGTCACTAGCTACGAGTTTCGAGTTGGAAGCTTCAATCTTTTATCAATCTAAATCAATCTCTTTTCAATCTGATAAAATAAAAGAAAATGAAAACAAAAGCAGTTCGATTATACGGTAAAAAAGACCTTCGTGTGGAGGAGTTTGAATTACCAGCAATCAGTGATGATGAGATTTTGGCCAAAGTGGTAACCGACAGTCTTTGTATGTCGAGTTACAAAGCAGCCAACCAGGCCAGCGACCACAAACGTATTCCGGATGATATTGCCGGGAATCCGATTATGATCGGTCACGAGTTTGCCGGAGAGATTGTTGAAGTTGGAGCCAACTGGCAAAGTAAATTTACGGCCGGACAGAAATTCTCTATTCAACCTGCAATTTATTACGAAGATGGGCCGGTTGGAGTGTTGAGTGCGCCTGGCTATTCATACAAATACATTGGCGGTGATGCCACTTACGTTATCATTCCAAAAGATGTATTGGTACAGGATTGTTTGCTGGCTTACGAAGGACCGGGTTATTACCCGGCATCGCTGGCTGAGCCATTAAGCTGTGTTATTGGTGCAATGCATGCCAATTACCACACCACCGCCGGAAGCTACGTGCACAAAATGGAAATTGTTGACGGTGGTAAAATGGCCATTCTTGCCGGTGTTGGACCAATGGGACTGGCAGCTATCAATTACGTTTTGCGCCGCGAGGACAAGAAACCATCATTGATGGTGGTTACCGATATCGATCAGACAAGATTGGACCGTGCAGCTGAGCTCTACACCGTTGAGTTCGCGAAAGAGCGCGGAATCGAATTGAAATACATCAATACTGCAGAAATGGCTGATCCGGTAACCGGATTAAAAGAATTAACCGGTGGTAAGGGTTACGACGATGTATTTGTTTTTGCTCCGGTTGCTCCGGTAGTAGAGCAGGGCGATGCAATTCTTGGTTTCGATGGTTGTCTGAACTTTTTTGCCGGCCCATCGAACACCGAATTCACGGCAAAAATGAATTTCTATAACGTACATTACGCCTATACGCATATTGTTGGAACATCAGGCGGTAACACCGATGATATGAAGGAAGCGCTGGAAATTATGACCGCAGGACTGGATCCGGCAGGATTGGTAACGCACATTGGCGGTTTAAATGCAGTGCCTGAAGCTACTTTGAATCTGCCAAATATTCCGGGAGGCAAGAAGTTGATTTATACACATTATGATTTCCCGCTTACCGCAATTGCTGAATTTGAAGAGAAAGGAAAAGAAAATCCTGTGTATGGCGAGCTGGATAAGCTTTGCAAAAAGTACATGGGATTGTGGAATGTGGAAGCCGAAGCCTATTTACTGGAAAATGGCGATAAACTCTAGAAATTAATCGAAGATTGGTGTGTTGACATCAATCGGGTGTTAGATATAAACTTGAAAATAAACGTAAACAACAGCAGCAGGAGAACCTTGCTGCTGTTTGTTTTTATTACAACTTACTTTCTTTTATTAACTCTTTAGCACGCATTAAAGCTTCAACAAAATAATAATCGGCATAGGTAAGCGGAACATCAACTTCACTTCCATTGGGCATGTGTCCAACGCTGTGTTTCAGAATGAAGTTTGCATTTTCGCCAGGTTTTGTCAGATACTTGTTGGAACTTAAGCTGCGTAGTTGCTTTTCTGCAATATTTAGGTACGATGTTGCTTTTTCATCCGTAACATGACCGCTTAATTCAAGTAATGCAGAACATATAATTGCACCGGCCGATGCATCGCGCAAAGCATTCGGAATATCAGGAGCATTAAAATCCCAGTAAGGAATTTTGTCCTCTGGTAAATTTGGATGATTGATAATAAAGTCGGCAATATGTTTTGCTTGTTCCAGATATGTTTTGTCTCCTGTTTCGCGGTACATCATGGTATAACCGTAAAGTCCCCATGCCTGTCCGCGTGCCCATGCCGAATCATCAGAATACCCCTGCGACGTATTTTTCTTTTCCACCGCTCCCGTAATCGTGTCGTACGAAACCACGTGATAGCTGCTGTAATCGTCGCGGAAATGGTTCTCGAGGGTGGTATTGGCATGCGTTCGGGCAACATGGCTATAGGTGGTGTCGTTAAAGGTTTTGGCGCTCCATTCCAGTAGTTCCAGGTTCATCATATTATCGATAATAACCGGGTATTGCCATTTGGCGCTCCACGGTGCATAATCCCACGAGCGTATGCAGCCAACCGTAGGATTAAAACGTGTGATCAACGATTCTGATGCATTGTGAATCACATCTTTGTATTCCGGGTTCCCGGTGATGCGGTAACCGTTCCCAAAGCTGCAGAAGATCATAAAACCAACATCGTGATTGTCGGTGGTGTATTGTTGGTCTTCAACACGCAGAGTGAAGTTTTCTGCCCATTGTTTTAATGAATCTGAAGGTGAATTTTCATACAAATACCACAATACGCCCGGAAAAAATCCGCTTACCCACCAAGCTGAATTACATGTAACCAACTTACCATTTTTGTCAATCGTTTGCGGAAGTTTATCCGGTTGATCTTTTAATGATTCAGCCATTCGTAAACTTTGTTGTGTGGCAAGCACCAATGATTGGTCTATTACTGAAATCAATGACTGACTGTTGCTGTTGGGTGTTTTACAGCTGAAAAACAGGATTAGAATGACAAAAAAATAAGTGGTTTTTAACATGATGAATTGTTTTATACATGAAAACAGGTACAAGTATAAGAATAAGAAATGCCCCGAAGGGCATTTCTGTTCATATTAACAAATCTAACTAAACTAAAGAACCATCGAGTATTATACTGTGGTTTCTTTCAAATAAATACTAATTATATCCAGGGTTTTGATCCCACTGAACATCTTTGTTACGTTGAATTTCGCTTAATGGAATAGGGAACAACAGGTTGTTGCTACTTACACCACTAATGGTACCTTTAATGGTACTTTCTGTATTCAGTGCAGTCCGTTCCACTAAGGTTCCGGTTCTCATCAATGTCATGCGGCGGTTTTCCTCAGCAAACAATTCGCGGGCACGTTCGTCCAGAATAAAATCAAGATCGATATCGGCTGATAATACTTTTCCAAGGTCGCTGTTGCCGCTTTCTGCACGGGCAGCTTTAAAAGCACGATCGCGTAAAACATTAATGTCTTCAGCTGCTCCGCTTGTGTTGTTTTGTTTAAAACGAGCTTCAGCACGAAGTAGGTAAGTTTCACCAAAACGCATCATCGGGAAATCTTTGATATTTGTCCATCCCCACTGATCATCCGGATCGAATGAGTCCCATTTGCGGGTATATGGATACGCTACTTCGATGGTGTCGCTTGCTGCAATTAATGCAGTATCACCTTCATGAACTTCTACTACCTTAACCGCATTGGGTGAATCTTTGTCAACTCTGTATCCGTTGGCATCTACACCCCAGGTAGCACTATAGCCAACTGAATTGTAATAGAAGGTTCGGGTAATGTTGTTTTCCGAATTACGGATGTCGCCATCATCGTATAACTCGTACTTCACCCAGTTACTTGGGCGCATACGACCATTACCACGACCTCCGTAAGGATGTACAAAACTGTCATCAACATCATCATAATACGGAGTCATTCCGGGCACATTGTGGTATGCAGGAACCCAGTTACGACGCTGCTGAGGAGCTCCGGTAAAACCACCGGCCACATTTTTTGTATATTCCAGTTCGAATGTCCAGATAGCTTCTGAATTTCCCTGCGAACGACGCTGGTTTCCGAATTTAAACATATCGCTGAAATAGTCGCCATCCACATCTAAAGCAATACCATAGCGTTCTTCAACCAAGCTAAATAAACCACTGTTGATAATTTTGGTTAAAACAGTTTCTGCCAGGTCTGGTTGGTCAACACGTAAGTATACTTCTCCTAAACACTGCATTGCCATATGTTTATTAGCGCGGCTTTCGGTTATTGTTCCGGTAATATCTGGTAAGTTATCAGCGGCATATTTTAAATCTTCAATGATTTGAGTGTTTACCTGTGCCACCGGAGTACGCTCGAGGTCGGTGCGTGCTGATGATGTTGCTTCAACAAGTAAAGGAACATCGCCATAAAGTGTGGCAAGGATATTATAGCAATAACCACGGAAAAAACGGGCTTCTGCAATCTTTTCAGGATCTCCATCTTCTCCAATTGCTGCAAGAGCTGTATTGGCATTGTTAATTACAAGGTAACATCTTTCCCACATGTAATAAACGGCACCATTTTCCGAGTTTAAATCTTCGTATTTAAAGAATGGAATTTCAACACCCTCAATACCACCGGGAGAACAAACATCGGTTCCTACCTGCCACACGCAGTTCCAGCCTTGTCGGCCTGCCCAGGTCCATATTGTTCCAAAGTTGTAGTGTAATCCTTTCAACGCTGCTTCAACACCGGCTTCGTCAGTTAAAGTTTCAGGAGCATACGACGACATTGGTTTTTCATCCAAAAAGTCTTCGCTACATGAGACAGCTATCATTGTAATAGCTATCAGTAATATTAAATATATTCTATTCGTTTTCATAATTGTTATACGCTATTATAATGTAAGATTAATACCAAATACGATTGTCCTCACACTTGGGTAGTTGATATCCCAGTTGTTCGAACCTCGGCCAATACTTCTTTCTTCAGGGTCCCAGCCAATCCAGTCGGTGAAGGTGTAAAGGTTACGTCCGCTTAAATACATGCTCAATGCATCAACACCAATTTTATTGGTTAGCTGCGATGGGAAGTCGTAATTGAGTGTAATGTCTTTAATTCTTGTGAAGTTATTTTTAACCGGGAATCCATATCCGTGAGGATTTGAATTTTTATTAAGCGAACGCCATTCGTTGCTTTGGTTTTCAGGAGTCCAGTATCCAATTTCGGCAAAACTGTTACGACGTTCAATTTCGTCGGAAGCCATACTGAGGTGAGCATTTCCGCGCATTGCACCTTGTGTGGTTTGAATAAATACATTAAAGGTGAAGTTTTTATAGCTAAATGTATTGGTTAAACCACCGGTCCATTTAGGTGCTCTTTGTCCCAGAATCGAACGGTCATCGTCATTAATCACTCCGTCAGGCACACCGTCAGGACCACTTATGTCGGCTAATTTTACATCACCAGGTTTGGCTACCGGATCCCAATTTAAATGATCGCCATTGGCAATTTCATCTTCCTGCCAAATTCCCACATTGGTATAATCGCGAATTACTCCGATAGGCTCGCCAATAAACCAGCCACTTCCCAGGTCGTCCTGTCCGTCGCCATATAGTGCAACAATCTCGGTTTTGTTAGTAGAAAATACAACAGCACTGTTCCATTTGAAATCGCCGGAATTAACGTTAACTGTATTCAATGTAAGTTCGATACCTTTTGATGAGGTTTCTCCAATATTTGAGGTTACTTGTGAGAAGCCGGATGCAATTGGCAGTTTTCGTGCCAACAATAAATCAGTGTTTTTCGCTGTATATACATCCAGCGAACCGTTAATCCGGTTATTAAAGAATCCGAAATCCAAACCTGCATTTAAACTTTCTTTTGTTTCCCAACTTAAATCGCTGTTACCTAAACGGTCGGTAACCATGGCAATATTGGTTATTCCGCCTAATGCAATCTGGCGGTCAGTCATTGTTGTAAATGTATTGTAAACGCCAACAGCTTCGTTTCCTGATTTACCGTACGATAACCTCAATTTCAGGTTGGTGATATTTTCGGCATTCGCCATAAAGTTCTCCTGACGCATATTCCATCCCAATGCAATTGAAGGGAAAGTTCCGTATTTTACACCATCGGAGAATACTGACGAACCATCGCGACGAACGGTAAATGTGAATAGGTAACGGCTATCGTAAACGTAATTTAAACGTCCCATTTGCGACACGGAAGCGTACCTGTCGGCATACGAAGAAACATTTGAGCTTGCACCTGCCTGCATTCTGTTCCAATACAGTTCATCGTTAACAAAATCACGAGCCTGTGCCCAGTTATTGTTGTAGTTTCTTTCCTGCGCACCGTATACAGCAGTTATATCGAAATGGTGTTTGTCAATATCGCGGTCGTAACGTAAAATGTTTTCAATGGTATAGGCTTGAGTTTCTGCATGGTAAATTTCTGCGGTTCCAAGCTGGTCGTTTACCGACTTTCCGTTATAGCTACTGGTTCGGCGTGGAATATACGAGAAACCTGCATTTAAACGATAAGTTAATCCGGTTAACGGTTTCCATATGTCGCCAAAAGTAACAAAAGCATATCCGTTCAGATTCATGTTATACTGGCGTCTTTCAGGGTTGGTTGTTGTTGGCAGCAATGGGTTGGCCCACAGCGTTTCGCCATACATCGGGTAAATCGTATACGATCCGTCTTCTTCATACATTCTTCCGTACGGACTCATGGCCTCTGCATTTAACAGGTTGGCACGACCACCGTCTCTGTTGTGGTGAACGATAGATGAATTAGTACCGATTTTTAGGTAATTTGTAACCTGAGCGTCGATATTGGTGCGAAGTGAATAACGTTTGTAGTTGTATCCTTTAACTACACCTTTCTGGTCTAATATGTCTCCGGAAATGTAATAGTTCAGGTTTTCGGTTCCACCGGAAATACTAACATTATGGTTTTGCTGAATTCCGGTTTGCGAAACCGCATCAATCCAGTCGATTATGTGACCGTTTGCATAGTTCTCCACCTCATATTCATACTTAACGGGCGCATCATACAGAGGCGAACCATTAATTCTGTTTCCTTCAGCATAGCGGTTTAGCAATTCTTCAGGAGAAACCATTTCCGGAATATGAGCAAATTCCTCTACTCCGTAATAACCTGAATAACGGATTTTTGGTGCTGATGATTTACCACGTTTTGTAGTAATTAAAATTACACCGTTTGCTCCGTTCATACCATAAATTGCGGTAGCCGACGCATCTTTCAAAATCTCGATTGATTTGATGTCGTTAGGGTTGATGTCGTTGATCGATCCGTCCATTTTTGAAATAGGAATACCGTCAACTACGACATACGGACTTGTAGAAGCGGTAAGTGAACCACCACCGCGAACAACAATTGAAGGAGACTCTCCAGGGATAGAAGAGGCCTGGCTAATATTAACGCCGGAAACCGCTCCCTGAACAGCCTGCATTACGTTTGAAACAGGAATTTTTGCCAGTCGTTCTTCCGATACGGAACTTACTGATCCGGTAACATCCGATTTCTTTTGCGTACCATAACCTACTACCACAACCTCGTCAACACCAATTACGGCATCTTCCATGGTAACCTCAAAGCTGGTTTGATCACCAACAGTTACCTCAACCTCTTTCATACCAATAAAAGAGAAAACAAGGATGTCTTCAGAGCGAACATCTTTAAGCGAAAAGTTTCCGTCAACATCGGAAATAGTTCCGCGTGTAGTTCCTTTTACTAAAATCGAAACACCGGGCAATGACTCGCCGCTAGTGCTAAACACTGTACCAGTGACTGATTTTTCCTGTAATGCAGTTCCGGAACCGGCAAATGCTGCTGTTCCGTGAACAATGATTAACATCAATGCCAAAGCCATGGTTTTTAATATCCCATTGCTGAAATAACATTGATTCAATTTACTCTTCTTTTTCATAAAGATTTAAGATTAAATTATTAAAATTGAAATAGTTATAACTTTATATTTAGTTGGTTGCTTTGTATACTCTTACATAATCAACTTCAAACCTGATTGGAAACTCGGTTAGAGACGGGTCGCCTCCATGGCCACCAATTGCCAGATTGAGTAATAAGTAGAATCTCTGATCGGAAGTAAAAGGATTGCCTCCGTCAGGATTGATGGTTTGTTGCAGATCGATTTGGTTCATTAACTCATTATCGAGGTAAATGCTGATCTGTTTTTTATCCCAATGCATCGACCAGGTATGGAATTTATCATTCCAGTCGGGGTCGGTTTTCGTAAAATGTTCTAATGGAATTATTGCATCGTCCCAGTTGGCCTGGTAATTGATTTCCGAGCCCCATGCAGCGTTTGCCAACAGGTGCGGAACATTATTTATACGATAGAACTCCATAATGTCTATCTCACCACAATAAGGCCAGCCTTGTTTTGTTCCTAATAACCATATGGCAGGCCAGGCACCATTCGATACGTCAATTCTTGCACTTATTTCAAAATAGCCATACGGAGGCCATTCCTGAAGACCTTTAGTGATAAGGCATGCTGATGTGTATTGAGCGAGTGAACGATTGGTTCGCCAGTCGTCGCTTAGCGGATTATAGTTCGGGTTATAAATGTTTTCTTTTTTACCTTCTATTACCAAACGGCCATTTTGGCAATAAGCATTTTGGGGCTGGTACCATTGTAGTTCGCGGTTGCGTACAAATCCATATTCGAAATTCCAGTTTTGAGCATCAGGATAACCGTCGTTATCAAAGTTATCCTCCCAAACCAGTTGGAGATCTTTTGGCTTCGTTTTCTCAGTATCTTGTTTATTGGTGGCAAAACAGTTGTACCCAACACTCAAACACAGTATTAAAAACAGTCGGATAAGAACAGCTTTCGTATGGTTAATACGAGTCATAAATTAAAGTTTTCGTTTATTGGTTTGTTTCCTTTCTTCCAGGAAACATTGCAAAACTCGGGGAAATAAAAAGGAATGAATTGAACAAAATCGATGTACACTTTCAATTAATTGAAATCGATTGTATAAAATTGACAAATGCTATTACAAATTTGACGGACAGGATTTGTGTGATAAGGCAATAATGTATAATATGCAGGTAGTCAATGCATTGAGAAGGGGCTATTCAGGCACATGGGCTTGTTATCTTTTTCGCGTTAATTGAGTAGTACAGACCTTCTTTTTCAAATTTCATATAAATTTGCACAAAGCACAAACTAATATGCTACGAATTACTAAACTGCTTTTTGTTCTTCTTTTTTGCTCTTGTGCGGTAATGGCACAAAACGAGCTTTACTTTTCTCATCTGGGAACAGAGCATGGACTAACAATTGATAAAGCCAACGACATTGTTCAGGATAAAAAAGGATTTATCTGGATTGGTACCATAAATGGTTTGACACGGTTTGATGGCTACGACTGTGTGACTTATCAGCCTCAATATCATGATTCCACTTCCATCTCGAACCGCGAAATTACAAAGTTATTGGTTGATAAAGCCGGAAATTTGTGGATTGGAACAGCAAGCGGTTTAAATTTTATGGATGTTCGGAATGGAATAATAAAACGCTATAAAATCAGGAACCGGATAATGTCGTTGCTGGAAGATGATAAAGGTTTAATATGGATTGGTACCTGGAGTGACGGACTCTACATCCTTGATCCGGAAACAGGAGAAATGAAACACCACTTAGCCAATGATGTAATAAGCGATTTACATCTTGATTCCAGAAATATGATGTGGATTGCTTCGTACAATGGCTTGCTTTGTTTTAATCCTGAAAGTGGTGATTATAAACGTTATGTCCCGGAAACGGGTAAAAATTCAATTTCAAATGCAACCGTTACGCAGGTATTAGAATCCGAGGAAGGCGTTCTGTGGATTGGAACCTGGGGAGGTGGTTTGAACAAAGTTGTGTTAAATGATGACGGTGAAATTGTTAATTTTTTTGTTTATCGTGAAGAAGACAGAGAGGGCAGTATTATCGACGATGGAGTTTATCGATTGTGCTACGATCAGTTTCACAATTTGTGGATAGGATCATGGAACGAGGGATTAAGTTTATTGAAACGCGATCAGCAACAACTTTCTCCGGAAGAAGCACATTTTTGGGTTTACGAAGTTTCGGTTGATAACCCGGGGAGTTTGTCATCAAATGCCATCTCAACAATTTTTGTTGATAAAAGTGGTTTGCTCTGGGTTGGATCTGCAAAAATCGACAGAGCTTCGATCACCGATAAAGGGTTAAGCCGTTATGTGTTGCCATCAAGAATTGATAACCTGGGAAATAAAATCAGAGTAATGAATTTTGCCGCCTATAATGATCAGTTGTGGGTGGGAACATCATATAATCTGCTACAATACGAAAAGCACAACGGAATATATGTCTTGAAAAATGATTATGGCGAACAAACTTATTCACACAATGGACTTACTTTTATAGCTTATTCCATTTTCGATATGTTTGCCGATAGCACCGGTTTGTGGTTAGGAACTGAAGACGCCGGCATTATTCATTATAATTATACCCCCGATCTTAGTCTTGATATAAGCGGGCGTAAATATTATAACACCGAAACACTGCCAGGGATTTCCGGGAATAAGGTTGTTGAGCTTATTCCATCAAAAAAATATTCAGGTGTAATTTGGGTCGGTGTCAGAGAACGTGGCTTAGTTAAAATGAAGACTGATACACAGGGAAAAGTATCATTTGAAAGTATTGGTCAGCGAAATGACTCTCGTGAGTTAAGCAGTAATATAATCAGGGCTCTTCACGAAGATCGTTCAGGGAAAGTTTGGATTGGTACCGAAAACGGATTGAATTGTTACAACCCAGAGACGGGTGATATCAGTTATTATTTTTATTCACCATCGGATACCAACTCGTTAAATGACAATACTATAAACGCCATTCTTGAAGATTCGTTTGGTAATTTATGGATAGGAACAAACTCAGGCTTAAATAAAAAGATTGAAAAGTTTGACGACGAAGGAAATAAGATTGTTGAGTTCAAGGGATTTCCACAAACCGAATATCTGAAAAACGATTATATCTCGGGTTTAATGGAGGATGACTTGGGACATTTATGGATTCGTACTTTTCAGGGAATGCTGGAGTTTGACATTGAAAACGAAGTGATTGAGAAAAAATATTTCTCACAGGATTATCGAAATGACCTCCTGGATCGAAATACCCAAATGGCGTTGTCGGGCGGTAGGATGTTAGCAGGAAACCTGGCCAGTTTTGCTTTGATCGATTTGCAGGGAATTAATAATACTCAAAAAACGTCTGAAATTGTTTTGTCCGATATTCGCGTTTACGATAAAAGCCTGAATCGTGAAAAAGAGCTGAGAACTGATTATGGACTAACTTCGGCGGTGGCCTATTCCGACAAAATTTCATTGTCGTACAAAGACAAAATGGTGACGTTTAGTTTTTCGGACATGGATTATAAAAATCCGGGGAAAAACGAATACTTCTTCCGGATGGAAGGTTTTGATGCACAGTGGAACAGTGCCGGAACACGAAATACGGCCACCTACACCAACCTCCCGCCGGGCAATTATACGTTTAAAGTTGTATCGAGCACCGGCAACGATGTTGATTATACAAAAGCTACCACCTTTCAGGTTTCCATGTCGCCACCGTGGTGGAAATCTATTGTTGCCTATATCGTTTATGCTATGTCGTTTTTTGCCGTTTTGTATTTTTTCATGAAATACTCGATAATAAATGCACAAAAGAAAAGCGAGCTGGCATTTGAGCATTTAAGGGCCGAAGAATTACGAAATCTGAACGAACAAAAAACACTGTTCTTTACCGATATAACACACGAATTAAGAACACCGCTAACACTTATTTTAGGGCCGTCGAAAGAATTGCTCGACGATAAAAAACTGAGTACCGAGTCGCACAAACTGGCGCATTTAATAAATACCAGCGCATATAAACTTTTACGTTTGGTAAATCAATTGCTTGAGTTCCGAAAAATTGAGAAAGGTATTCCGGAGAGTTTGTACATTCAGCATTGTAATTTGGCAAATCTGCTTCACGAGGTTTTCAATTTCTTTAAACCAATGGCCGATTCGCGTCAAATAGAATTTAAATTGAATACCACTCCCGAGACTATCATGGCATATTTCGACCCTGATAAAATGGAGAAAATAATATTTAACCTCTTGTCGAATGCCTTTAAATATTCGCCCGATAACACTGCTATTTCTATAAATGCGTTTGAGCGAACGCGCACCAACGAAGATAAAGAGGTGGTGATTGAATTTCAGGATAGTGGCGTTGGAATTGCAAAAGAATACCAGGAGAAAATATTTGAGCGATTCTTCCAGGTGAAGCAGCAACGCACCCAAAGTACGGGAGGAATTGGTTTATTTATGGCCAAGGCAATGATTGAGCAGCACGGAGGATCAATCGAGCTGGACAGCGAAGAAGGAAAGGGAAGCTGTTTTCGTCTGGTTTTGCCGCTGAACAGCGCGTTGGCTGCACAGGCCGAAAAAAGTGAAAAATGGAAACCGGAAGATTCCGTAACGACTTTGGCTCAGCCCGAAGATGCCACCTTCGAAAATATTTTACACGACACCTCTTTTAACGGATCGGATAATACAAAACCACATGTGTTGGTTGTTGAAGATGATGCGGATTTGAAGGAGTTTTTGTGTACCGGTTTGTCGAAACATTTTAATGTTGAGTGCGCTGATAATGGCAGGGAAGCACTTGAAAAAATTGAAGCAAACACACCCGACCTTATTCTTTCGGATGTAATGATGCCCGAAATGGATGGTTTTGAACTGTGCACCCAACTGCGAAACGACCTGAATTATTCGCATATTCCGGTAATTTTCCTTACGGCCAAAACCATGCAGGAAGATCAGATAAAAGGATTAAAGCTTGGGGCGGTTGATTACATCTACAAACCCTTTAATATGGTTTCGTTGTCGCTGAAAATTTATAACCTGCTTACCCTGCAAAAACAAAAGCAGGAGCGATTGCGAACCGAGCAAATTTTGGAGCCCGAACACATTGAATTATCATCTCTTGACGAGGAATTTCTTAAAGCAGCAGTTCAATCGGTACAGAACAATTTGGATAATACCAATTTTGATGTGGAAGCTTTTAGTGCCGAACTTAAAGTAAGTGCCAATCAGGCCTACCGAAAAATTAAAGCACTTACGGGGCAAACGGCGAACGAATTTATCCGTACTCAACGATTAAAAGTTGCATCCGGCTTGCTGGTGCAGAAAAAACGATCGATCAGCGAAGTGATTTACATGGTTGGATTTACCAGTCCGTCGTATTTTAGCCGTTGTTTTAAAGATTTTTACGGATGCACTCCAAAGGAGTATATTGAAAAGAATACCTGATCGGGCGATTAAAACAGCATGAAAGGTGGTTAATCGAATATGTACAATCTTACGTTGAATTTATGCCACTGATTGCAAAACCGGACTGATATTTTTGCTGCACTTTGTGATGAAAGATTAGAATAAAATCAATAAAGCGAAATAACCGTTATTATGAAACCAAAATTAAACCTGCATTTTCCTATTCTCTTTACTTTTTTTTGCGCCTTTTTAATGATTGTATTAATGGGATGCAATCCAAAAAGTGAAGTGCCGCAAGGATTTCAAAGTTTTACTCCGGGGCAACCCTGGCCCGATGCCGATAGTGTGCACATAAATGCCCACGGCGGTGGAATTTTGTATTACAATAACACCTATTATTGGTTTGGCGAATACAAAAGCGAAAATACCAGTTCGGCCCGGGTTGGCGTGAATTGTTACTCATCAAAAGATTTATACAACTGGAAATCTGAAGGGGTTGTGTTGCCGGTTAGCGACAGTGTTGGAAGCGATATTGAGACCGGTTGTGTAATGGAGCGTCCAAAGGTTATTTACAACGCGAAAACGCAACAATTTGTATTGTATTTTCACCTCGAGTTAAAAGGTAAAGGGTACAGTGCCGCACGTGTTGGGATTGCGGTAAGCGACAATGTTACCGGGCCTTACACTTATATGCGTTCATTGCAACCCAATGCAGGAGTTTGGCCGCAGAACATGACTGAAGAGCAGAAAACCAGTAGTTTAACCATGGATGATTTTTCGGATTGGTGGACCGATGATTGGATGCAGGCCGTTCACGATGGATTATTTATCCGACGTGATTTTGATGGAGGACAGATGTCGCGCGACATGACACTTTTTGTTGATGATGACGGGAAAGCCTATCATATTTATGCATCGGAAGAAAACCTGACACTGCACATTGCCGAATTGAGCGATGACTATTTAAGTTACACCGGAAAATATATACGAGTGGCTCCCGGCGGACACAACGAAGCGCCTGCCATTTTCAAAAAGGACGGAAAGTATTTTATGATAACATCGGGTTGTACCGGTTGGGATCCGAATGCAGCCCGTTTGTTGACTGCCGAATCGATCTGGGGCCCCTGGGAACAGCATCCAAATCCTTGCGTTGGCGAGGATGCCGATCTCACTTTCCACTCGCAAAGCACATACATTTTACCTGTGGCCGGGAAAGAAGATGCTTTTATTTTTATGGCCGATCGCTGGACGCCTAAAAAACCAATCGAAGCAAGTTACATTTGGTTACCCATTCAATTTGAAAACGGATTGCCCGAATTAAAATGGATGGACCAGTGGGACCTCAGCATTTTTGACAAAACAAACGAATTACAATAAATAGAAATAATGAAGAAATTAGCAGTATTTGCATTGCTCCTGTTGCCTTTTATAGGCTTGGCACAGGAATCTTTAATTCAAAATGTAAATGGCAGAAACCATTTTAAGCTTAATGGTAGCTGGAACTATATTATCGATCCGTTTGATAATGGTTATTACGATTATCGACTGAACGAAAATCCAAACGGTTTTTTTAAAAACAGGAAGGCAAAAAATAAAAGTGACTTGGTTGAGTACAATTTTGATACATCTCCGTTAATGGTTATTCCTTCTGATTGGAATACAAAAAACGGGCAGCTGTTTTTTTACGAAGGCAGCGTGTGGTTTAAAAAAGATTTCAACTACGCCAAAAAAGCCGGACAAAAGACCTTTGTGTACTTTGGCGCGGTAAACTACGATGCAAAAGTTTACTTGAACGGAGAAAAGATAGGAGAGCACATTGGTGGATTTACACCGTTTAATTTCGATATAACCAACAAGGTAAAAGATGGCGATAACTTTTTGATTGTACGTGTAAATAATGAGCGTATTCCCGAGGGAGTTCCAACGATTAATGCCGATTGGTGGAATTATGGCGGCATTACTCGCGAGGTACTGATCGTTGATGTTCCGGAGGTGTTTGTGGAAGACTATCTTATTCAGCTCGAAAAAGGGAAATACGATCGTATTGTTGGAAATGTAAAACTCAATGAAAAAGTTAAAGGGGAAGAGGTTATACTTACTATTCCGGAACTGGATATTGAGGAGAAACTTACAACAGATGAAAACGGATATGCCACATTTTCAATAAAAGCAAAGCCTGAACTTTGGAGCCCTGAGAATCCAAAGCTGTATGAGGTGGTTTTTACTGCTAACGGTGAAGAGGTGAAAGATCAGATAGGGTTTAAAAATATTGAAACCCGCGGGAAAGCAATTTATCTTAACGACGAGCAAGTTTTCTTGCGCGGAATTTGCATTCACGAAGAAGCTCCTTTCCGCCAGGGAAGAGCCTGGAATGCCGACGATGCGAAAGTATTACTGGGATGGGCCAAAGATTTGGGCTGTAATTTTGTTCGTTTGGCTCACTATCCGCATAACGAGTATATGGTTCGCGAAGCCGAAAAAATGGGAATTATGGTGTGGTCTGAAATTCCTGTTTACTGGACTATTCACTGGAATAATGAAGCAACTTATGCCAATGCGCAGCAACAGCTTTCGGATATGATCGACCGCGATAAAAACCGCTGTGCCATTTCTGTTTGGTCTATTGCTAATGAAACTCCGCACAGTGAAGCACGTGATATATTTCTCGGAAAACTGGCTTCGTTTGCGCGCGAAAAAGATAATACCCGCCTGATTAGTATGGCGATGGAAGTTACCGGTCAGGGTAATAACCTGAGCAAGGTTGAAGACAATATGAATAAGTATGTCGACATCATAAGTTTTAACAGCTACCACGGATGGTATGGAGGTACAATCGAGGATCTGGCAAAACGACAATGGGAAATTCCTTACGATAAGCCATTTTTTATCAGCGAATTTGGTGCAGGAGCTCTGCAAGGAAAACATGGCGATAACGACGAAAAGTGGACGGAGGAGTACCAGGCGCGTTTATACAAAGAAACTCTTGCCATGTTCAACAAGGTGGATGGTTTTGCCGGAACCAGCCCATGGATTTTGGTTGACTTTTATTCGCCACGTCGACAGCTAAATGGTATTCAGGATTTTTTCAACCGCAAAGGAATCATCTCGAATAACGGTGTTAAAAAGAAAGCATATTTTGAATTGCAGGATTTTTATAAAAAGAAAGCAGCAGAATACAAATAGATTTTTAGATATAGATTTGGTATTGAATATTTGAGTGCAGCAGCAGGAATTTCTTGCTGCTGCTTTTTTATGTACTCATCCCAAATTCCTTTTTATACCGCGCCGGAGAAATTCCTGTACTTTGTTTAAAGATCCGGGAAAAATGGTACCGGTCTGCAAAACCGGTTTTTAATGCAATTTCGTCAATGCTTAAGTTTGAGTGGTGAAGCATAATACATGCGCGGTCGATGCGTTTGTTACGAATATACTTTTGAACTGAAATTCCAACTTCATTCGAAAAAAGACGGATAAAAGCATTTGTCGCCATTTTGGCTTTTTCGGCTAACGTTGGATTGCTCAAATCATCAGCTAAATTCACTTCAATGTAACGTAAACAGTTGATGATCCGATGATCGTTTGAGATTAGGTTCCAGTTTGATTCAGGAAGATCTGAGAGTATATCGGTTATTAAAGATTTGATGACTAAACTGGTGTGAAAATTAAATGATTTGTTGTCGTAATTCAGGTGTTCTTTTATCAATTTCAATTTCGATTGAAGATGATCGGTTAATTCAAATCTAAACACTCCAGGCGAAATATTATCGTACGGAATTCCAATATTAAAATGTATAAAAAAGTGCAGAAGATATGGTTTTGAGGACAGGTTCTGCTGATCCAAATCGGGAATTACCGGTCCGCCTGCAAAAGAATAGCCTTCCTTCGGAATTTCATTGTTATACAAACGGGTGGCATAGGACGTATTAGGTGCTATCAGTAAAATTTGATCCGGAGTAAGCTTATATTCATTTTCGTTATAAATAACCTTCGCTCCATTTTTGTTGTTATGATATATGCGCCAGTAGGGAAACGAAAGTTCGGTGTGTTCCCAATTCTCAAGCCACCAATGGCGACAGCAAAGTAGCTGAATATTGTAGTTCGGAAAAAACTGAACAACATCAGAAGGATCGCCTTTTTCCGGCTTTGTTTTAGCTATGGTCATTTGGTTCGATGTTTGAAATAGATACAAATGTAATAAAAATAGCCATTGCTTTAGGAACGGTTAAGTGGTACTTTGTGATCACTAAAAAATACAATAAAGTTTAAAAATCTAAATAAACAATTATGGCTAACAGACTAATTGGCGACTTGCCAAAAGTGGGTATCCGTCCCGTTATTGACGGACGCGAACGTGGTGTTCGGGAATCGCTGGAAAAACAAGTGATGACGCTTGCCCAAACAGCAGCAACTTTTATCAGCGAACAATTACGATTTCCGAGTGGAGAAACGGTAGAATGTGTTATTGCCGACACCTGTATTGGAGGGGTGGCCGAAGCTGCCCTGTGTGCCGAAAAATTCAGAAAAGAAGGCGTTGGCGTGTCGTTAACGGTTACGCCGTGCTGGTGTTACGGTACCGAGGTGATGGACACCGATCCGCTGTTACCCAAAGCCGTTTGGGGTTTTAACGGAACAGAACGTCCGGGGGCCGTTTATCTGGCAGCAGCATTGGCCGGATACACACAAAAAGGATTCCCAACTTTTGGAATTTATGGTCGCGATGTGCAGGATGCCGGAGACACAACAATTCCTGAAGATGTAAAAGAAAAAATCTTACGCTTTGTAAAATCGGGGCTGGCAGTGGCTCAAATGAAAGGAAAATCGTATTTGTCGATCGGATACAGTTCGATGGGAATTGCCGGTTCGATGGTGGATTCTTCTTTCTTTCAAAAGTATTTGGGAATTCGCACCGATTTTGTGGAATCGGTTGAGATTTTGAGACGAATTGACGAAGGTATTTACGATGAGGAGGAGTATCAGAAAGCACTGGCCTGGACAAAGGCTAATTGCAAAGAAGGCAAAGATGTAAACAAACCGGAAGACCAGGCAGATGCTGCCCGAAAAGAGGCAGAGTGGGAGACAGTGGTTAAAATGACACTTATTTGCCGCGATATGATGATTGGTAATGAAAAAGTTATCGCAAAAGGATATCGCGAAGAAGGTTTGGGGAGAAATGCAATTCTGGGTGGTTTCCAGGGGCAACGCCAGTGGACCGACTATAAGCCAAATGCCGATTTTACGGAGGCCATTCTAAATTCATCTTTCGACTGGAATGGTATTCGTCAGGCTTTTGTTTTTGCTACTGAAAACGATAGTTTGAATGGTGTATCGATGTTGTTCGGGCATTTGCTGAGCAACACCAGTCAGATATTTTCTGATGTACGCACTTACTGGAGTCCGGAGGCTGTAAAACGCGTTTGTGGAAAAGAACTGACCGGTTTGGCCGAAGGAGGAATTATTCACCTGATCAACTCGGGGTCAACAACGCTTGACGCAACAGCACAGCAGCGCGATGAAGAAGGAAATCCTGCGATGAAACCATTCTGGGAGATTACGGAAGATGAGGTGCAGAAGTGTTTGGATAACACCCTGTGGCCACAGGCAGAACGCGGCTATTTCCGTGGTGGAGGTTATTCGTCGCAGTTTAAAACTGCCGGACAGATGCCGGTTACCATGAGCCGCCTAAATTTGGTTGACGGGCTGGGGCCGGTGCTTCAAATTGCTGAAGGCTGGACGGTTGAACTTCCTGATGATATTCATAAAGTATTGGATGAGCGTACCAATCCAACATGGCCGACAACCTGGTTTGTACCACGTGTGAATGGCGAGGGGGCGTTTAAAGATGTATACTCAGTAATGGCCAACTGGGGCGCTAACCATGGCGCAATTAGTTACGGGCATATTGGTGCCGATCTGATTACGCTGGCCTCCATGTTACGCATTCCGGTAAACATGCACAATGTTTCGGAGGCCGAGGTTTTCCGGCCAAGTGCGTGGGCATCGTTTGGAGAAAATAAAGAAGGTTCGGACTTCCGTGCCTGCGAAACTTACGGACCACTTTACGGTAAAAAATAATTCTTATGCCTGAACAAGATCTGGCAATAGTATTCGATTGCGGAGCCACAAACCTGCGGGTGATCGCCATGGATGTACATGGCAAAATTGTGGCTTCGGAATCGACTGCAAACAATACAAGTCCTGATCCTGAATTTCCGGGGGGTGTAATCTGGGATGTGGAAGAAATGTGGGCAAAACTTTGTTCGGCTTCGCAAAAAGTAATGAACGCCATCGAAACAAAACGAATTGCCGGCGTAACCGTTACAACTTTTGGTGTTGATGGTGCATTTGTCGACACGGAGGGCGAATTGCTTTACCCGGTAATTTCATGGCAATGTCAGCGCACAACGCCTGTTATGAACGAGATCGGGAAATATATTCCACTTGAACACCTGTACGCCGAAGCCGGCACTTTTCCATACGCATTTAATACCATTAACAAGTTGGTTTGGATGAAGGAAAACCGGCCTGAGGTGATTGAAAACGCGCATCGTTTTTTATTTATCACCTCGCTGTTTATTTTTAAGCTAACGGGCGAATTGCGGAACGACGCTACTATGGCCGGTACGTCTATGTTGATGGATATGCAAAAGCAGCAACCCTCGGAGAAGATATTTGCAGCGCTCGGCATTCGAAATGATATTTTGGGTGATATCGCTGAATCCGGAGAACCGGCAGGAGCCGTTCATCAAAAGGCTGAAACTGAAACGGGGATTCCTGCAAATGTACCCGTGTTTTTTGGCGGACACGATACGCAGTTTGCAGTATTTGGCTCGGGCGCAAAAGAAAATGAACTGGTACTGAGCAGTGGCACCTGGGAAATAATTATGGCGCGTAGTGCCGGGTTTAAATCAACGAAAAAGGAACTTGAAGCGCAGTTAACCACCGAAATGGATGCCGAGAAGGGACTTTACAATATCGGGCAGAATTACCTGGCTTCAGGTATACTCGAATGGTTCGCCAAAAGTTTTTACCCCGAACTAAGTGGTGATGCTTTGTACGCCAAAATGATTTTTGATGCGGGTGCAGTTCAGCCCCGAGAATCTTCGGTTTGGGTGAATCCTTCGTTTTACGGAGAAGGCGGAGCCAATAATTTCGGAGCAATCAACGGTTTAACGATAAATACAACACGGGGGGAGATATACCGGGCATTTCTTGAAAGCCTGGCGTATCGTTTGCGATATGGCATCGAAGCGTTAGAAAATGCAGGTGGTTTTAAAGCCGAAAAAATAATTTGCGTGGGTGGTGGTTCAAAAAACTATCTTTGGAATCAATTGCGTGCAGATGTTTGCAATTTGCCGATACAACTGGTCGATCAGAAAGAGACAACCGTTTTGGGAGCAGCCTTGTTCGTATTTGCCGGAAGTGGCATAGCTAAATCGCCCGAAGAAGCCCGGCAGTTGGTGGATTATAATCCTAAAATTATTGAGCCATCGGAAAATCAAAAGCTGTACGGCGAATTGTATCAGAAATTTAAAGAACGCATGCGATACATTTAGTAATGAAGTGTTGAACTACTTAATCATTAACTGTGGATGCATTAAAAAATCTTCCGGCGGAGGTCGTAAATCATATTATTCAGGTTAGCGAAGTTGCCGGTTATTTATGGGAAAAAGAGTGGGCCGAAAAAAGCTCAGGAAATATTTCAATTGACTTAAGCGGGCTTTTTCAGGAATCAACGATAAACCGGATTCATGACGAAGTTTCCTTCGATTTTCCTATCGATGCTGCCGGGATGGTACTTTTTGTTACCGGTTCGGGCTGTCGGTTGCGGCATCTTGTAGATAGGGTTGATGAAGTTGCAGCAATTATAGCTGTTAATTCAGCAGCTACGGCCTATTCTGTTTTGTGGGGCGGCAAAAGTGCCGGTTTTAAACCCACTTCCGAATTAAGAGCACACATAAAAATTCATCTTTTTAATGCAGCAAATCATACCGGCCGAGAAGCTGTTGTTCATGCACATCCAAGCGAGTTGGTTGTTTTAAGCCACCATAAATTGTTTAACGATGAGGCTTTGTTTAATCACTCGCTCTGGAAAATGTGTCCCGAAATAAAGTTGTATGTTCCTCGCGGAGTTGGCTGCACAGAATATGCCCGATATGGAACCGAAAAACTGGCAAATCTAACCCTGGAAGGATTAACAAATCACGATGTTGTGTTGTGGGAAAAACACGGTGCTTTAGCCACCGGTGTTGATATGGAAGAGGCCTTCGACTTTTTGGATGTGGCTAATAAAGGAGCGAAACTTTTGTTGTTAGCCTGGAGTGCCGGATTCGATCCTGAAGGACTTTCGCCCGATCAGTTGGATGAGCTGATTAATACCTGAACGTGTTAAATTCGGAAGAGGCAGGGAAATATTAATTCAGGTCTTCGTTTAAAACTTATACCTTCGCGCCCAAATGGAAACGATATAAGATGAGTTTAAACCGTTCAGGCAAATTTTTTATTCCCGTATTAACAATGGTTATGGCTGCAATGGTGGCCATGTCGCCGTTTGCAATTGACACCTACATAGCCGCCTTACCCGATATTGCTGAGTTTTTTGGCGTAAAGCTCAACGTCGCAGAGTTAACCATCACTTTGTATTTTCTGGGATTTGCTTTTGGTAATTTTTTCGGTGGCCCCTTGTCTGATGCTTTTGGACGAAAGACAATTGCTCTCACCGGAATTGCACTTTACGGTTTGGCTTCTTTACTAATAACTACCTGCACAAAAATTGAATATGTGCTTTTGTTGCGTGTGCTTCAGGCATTTGGCGGAGGTTTTGCAACGGTTACAGGAAATGTGTTTATCCGCGACTGGTACAGCGGAAAACAGGTGGCTCGTTTTGTTACCATTATTAGTATGATCATTATGCTGGCTCCTCTGTTTGCTCCGGTTATGGGTGCGGCATTAATTCATTGGTACGGGTGGGTGAGTATCTTCTGGTTTTTGCTGGCATTTGCCATTCTGTTGTTTTTATCCATGTGGTTGCTTATACCCGAATCACGAGCTCCGGAGCTGATTACCCGAAAAATTACGGGCCGGCAGCTGTTGGAAAAGTACCGGGTGTTTTTCGCGAATAAACAAAGTACTGTTTTGCTGTTTGCCATTAGTTTGCCCATGTCGGGCTTGTACATTTTTATTACGGCGGCATCGTTTATTTATATCGAGTATTTCAATATCAGCCAAATGCGCTTTCCGCTGTTTTTCAGTGCGAATGTTGTTTTAAACATCATGCTTTCGTTTTTAAATACCATGCTTTTGAAGAAACACGATCCGGAAAAGATTTTACGCTACGGCTTATTGTTGCAGTTGTTTTCAGGAGTTACGCTGGCCATTTCGGTACTGATGCCCGAGCCGCAATTGTGGGCAGTATTTGCATCGATTGTGTTGTATGTGGGCAGTTTAGGTTTGGTTTTTGGAAACGGAACCGCTACAATTCTGAACCATAATCCTGAAGTTGCAGGATCGGCAAATGCCACTATCGGAATTGCCCGCTTTGCCATTAGTGCGCTAATCGGAAGTATAATGGCCCTGTTTCACACCGGCGATCTTATTCCCTTCGGAATCGTATTGTTTTTCTGTACCCTCTCGGGGAATGTTCTGTATAATTGGGCTTTGCGGATAAAAGCGTAACCTTTTACCAGATTCCACTCAATCCATCTTCCAATGCTTTTTGGTAGCGTTCCATATTAAACGAATACAAGTACGGCGATTTGTGTGCACCACCTGTTTTCCGTTCTTTTAACTTGTCAAGAATATTGTAGTTTAACATTTTTCGCTGAAAATTGCGTCGGTCCAGATCGCGGCCAAGAATCGTTTCATAAAGTTTCTGAAGTTCGGGCATCGTAAATTTCCGGGGTAACAGTTTTAAACCAATGGGTTGTTGGCTTAGCTGTAAACGCAAGGTACTGATGGCCTTCTCTATAATTTGTTTATGATCGAGCAGCATCGAAACATCGGTGTTTAAAGAAACCCAATCGCAATGGTCGGAAAAAAGGTCGGGGGTTGGTTTTACTTTCCTAAAATCAACCAAAGCATAAAATCCTACAGAGATAAAACGTTTGTCAAAAAAACTCTTGTCGTGATCGGTGCCTGCCATATCGGCATCGAGTAAGGCTTTATTCGATTTTGACCTTTCCGGATCGCTAAATACTTTAAATTGTTTTAAAAACAGATTGTCGAGCCCGGTACGCTCTTTAACTATACGTTGCGCTGCCTGCTCAAGCGTTTCATCGTATTTTAAAAATCCTCCGGGAAGCGAATATTCCTTCGAATACTTTAAATGCAAAAGCAGTACTTTAAGCTCATTGTTGCTAAATCCGAATATCACACAATCGATTGATATGTGATTCATGTACTCTGTTGAATTGATCGGCGCTGTTTTATCCAAGGTCTTTAATTTTTATGCTTACAAAGTAGAAAAAAATCTGGAAGTAATAACTGAATATGTTTAAAAATATAATAATGTGTCGCAATGACACTAGGAATAAAATTTATTTCTATCTTCGACGCAGTGATAAATACCATATCTTAAACTAAAACTTAAATAGGAACTAAATCATTCACCATGATCGGTAACAAACTTAGACTAAACAGTGTACTCACCCTCCTTCTATTATTACTTGTATCCGGCGGTTTGTCGGCAAGTGTTTCTCAAAAAAGCGTAAAAGAAATCGTTAAGTCGATGACCCTGGAGCAGAAAGCCCAGTTGGTTATCGGAACCGGAATGTACTTTCCCTTGCCTGATTCCATTCGCGAAAAAATGCCTCCAATGTTTGGTGGAGGACTTGATACCAGCACGCCATACGGAAAAATGGTAGAAAAAATCAGGGGATATTTGCCCGGAACTGCCGGAGTAACTGCAGAATATCCCGGATTGGGAGTTACAAGCCAGACTTTGGCTGATGGTCCGGCCGGATTACGTATCAGCCCAACACGACCGGGAGAAACCGATACTTATTATTGTACAGCTTTCCCGATTGCAACCGTAATGGCTTCATCGTGGGATACCGAGTTGGTAGAATCGGTAGGAAAAGCAATGGGAATAGAAGTACTTGAATATGGTGCCGACGTGCTTTTGGCTCCGGCATTGAATATCCAGCGCGATCCCTTGTGCGGACGTAACTTCGAATATTATTCAGAAGATCCGCTACTATCCGGAAAAATGGCAGCTGCCATGGTGAATGGTATTCAGTCGAACGGAGTTGGAACTTCCATCAAACACTTTGTGGTAAACAACCAGGAAACTAATCGTATGTCGGTTGATGTAATTGTTAGCGAACGTGCTTTGCGCGAAATTTATCTGAAAGGTTTTAAAATCGCGGTTCAGGAAAGTCAGCCATGGACAGTGATGTCGTCTTACAATAAAGTAAACGGAGTTTATACTTCAGAAAGTCACGATTTGTTAACAAAAATCCTTCGCAATGACTGGGGATTTGAAGGATATGTAATGACCGACTGGGGCGGCGGCAGCGATGTTGTTGCCCAAATGGTAGCCGGAAACGATATGATCCAGCCCGGTTCGCCTGAGACCATAAAAACGCTTATCGAAGCCGTTGAGTCAGGAAAGCTCGATGAATCGGTTTTGGATACAAATGTTGAGCGTATCCTGAATATCATGGTTAAAACACCTCGTTTTAAAGGAACAAAAATTTCAAATAGTCCTGATCTGAAAGCGCATGCCCAAGTAACGCGTCAGGCTGCTACCGATGGTATGGTATTATTGGAAAATAATGGCGCGCTTCCTTTCTCAAAAAGTATTAAAAATGTGGCCGCATTCGGAAATGCTTCCTACGATTTTATTTCAGGAGGAACCGGAAGTGGCGATGTTAACGAAGCTTACACGGTTTCGTTGTTGGAAGGCCTGCAAAATGCCGGATACAAAACTTACGGCGAACTTAAAACAACATACGAAACCTACATGGAAGAAGCGAGTAAAGTGCAGGATAAATCCAAAAACTTTATTGCTGCTTTAATGGGTGGAAAAATTCCTGTTGAAGAAATGGCTTTTGATGCATCGATTGCTGAAGAGATGGCAGCAAAAGCTGATATTGCTTTAATCACCATCGGACGAAATGCCGGAGAAGGTGGCGACCGCGAAGCTGTTGAAGGCGATTTCTACCTGAATAAAAATGAAAAAGACCTGATCAAAAAAGTTACCGAAGCTTTCCATGCAAAAGGTAAAAAAGCGGTGGTTATTCTGAATGTAGGCGGCGTAGTTGAAACCGCAAGCTGGAGCAATATTCCTGATGCCGTACTTTGTGCATGGCAACCTGGACAGGAGGGTGGTAACTCGGTAGTTGATGTACTTTCAGGAAAAGTAAATCCATCGGGAAAATTGGCACAAACCTTCCCTGTGAAATACGAGGATGGTTCGTCGTCGGATAATTTCCCCGGCGAGGCAATAAAAGTTGAGGGAGCAGAAGATAATACCGCCGATCAATCCGGTTTCTCGATGATGCGCCGCGTACCCTGGGAAGTGGTTTACGAAGAAGATATTTACGTGGGTTACCGTTATTTCAATACTTTCGATGTGCCAGTTGCTTACGAATTCGGATACGGAAAATCGTACTCAACATTTGAATACAGCAACCTGAAACTGAGTGACAAAAATTTTGATGAAAAAATTACGGTTTCCATCGATGTGAAAAATACAGGTGATGTTGCGGGTAAAGAAGTGGTTCAGGTTTATGCCAGCGCGCCGGGTAAATCACTTGAAAAACCTGAAGAAGAGCTGGTAGCCTTCGGAAAAACTGCGCTGTTAGAACCGGGCAAATCGGCAACGCTATCATTTGATATTGATGCCGCACTTTTAGCTTCGTTTGATGAAGCAAGTACAAGCTGGATTACAGAGGCCGGTGATTACATCATAAAAGTTGGAGCTTCTTCAAAAGACATTAAAGCAAAAGCAACATTTTCTGTTGCCAAAGATATAACAGTTCAGAAGGTATCAAAAGCTATGGTGCCTGAACGCGACTTTGAAAAAATGCATAGGTAGTGGGACTTGGTTAAAAACTCTCTCCCTGGAATAGTTCAGGGGGGGAGTTCCCTTTTCCTAAACCTGTGAATAAACAAGCTTTTTAGAACTAAACAAACGATAAACCTGCTACCTATGAAAAACCTTCGCGTAATTCTGTTTTTGGGTATTGCTCTGGTATTTGGGGCATGTTCAACTCAGCCACCCAAACAAATAAAAGATAGTGTAACTATTGCCGATGGAACGGTGAGTGGTTCGTTTGATGAAAGTACCGGAATTACCACTTTTAAGGGAATCCCGTTTGCTGCTCCGCCTGTGGGCGATTTGCGTTGGAAAGCACCCCAACCCGTTGAACCCTGGGAAGGCGTGAAAGAATGTACTGAATTTTCAGCCAGCCCGATGCAGGCAACTCCAATGCCGTTTAGTATGTGGACACAGGAGTTTATAGCTCCGAAAGAGCCTTTAAGCGAAGATTGTTTGTACCTGAATGTTTGGACTCCGGCAAAAGATGCAACTGAAAAACATCCGGTGCTGGTTTATATATACGGTGGTGGTTTTTCAAGTGGCGGAAGCGCTGTGCCGATTTACGATGGGATGGAAATGGCAAAGAAAGGCCTTGTTTTTATAACGATAAACTATCGTGTAGGAACTTTAGGATTTTTGGCGCATCCGGAATTAACGGCTGAATCGCCAAACAACGCTTCAGGAAATTATGGTTTGCTCGACCAGGTTGAAGCCCTGAAATGGGTGAATAAAAATATTGCTGCTTTTGGCGGCGATCCAAACAATATTACCATTGCCGGTCAGTCGGCCGGTGCGTTTAGTGTTAATTATTTAGTGGCAAGTCCGCTAACAAAAGGATTGATTCACCGTGCCATTGCCGAGAGTGGTGGTGCGGTGCTTTCAACTAATGCGTTGGCACGTGGTGGCAGCCTGAAATCTGCTGAGGAAGCCGGTGTAAAATTTGCCGAATCATTAGGCGCATCGTCTGTTGAAGAATTGCGTGCCAAAAGTGCTGACGAGATTTTAGGTGGTCCCGGACTTCGAAATCCGATTGTTGACGGTTATTTTCTGCCCAAACCGGTTAGTGAAATATTTGCCAACGGAGAGCAAAACGATATTCCGGTAATTATTGGCTGGAACGAAGATGAAGGTTTTGGAGGGACACCTGTTCCTGCCGGTCAGTTCAAAGAGCGTATAAAACAACTATTCGGCGATAAGGCCGATGAGTTTTTAGAGAAATTTCCAATAAAAACGGATGAGGAAGCCTTTGCCATTCAGAATGATCTTGGCGCCTTGCAAACTTTTGGTATTCAGTCGTACAAATGGATGCTGTTACAGAACGAAAAGGCAACATCGAAAGTATTTATGTACCGTTTCGAGCGTGATGTCCCTTACGCCGATGGAATGAGCGACTTTGGGGCTTTCCATACCGGAGAAGTTCCGTATGCTTACAATAACCTGAAAATGAGTCCGCGCCCATGGACCGGGGCGGATTATAAACTGGCCGATCTGATGTCGGACTACTGGGTGAATTTTGCCATATCAGGAGATCCAAATGCAGAAGGATTACCGGAGTGGGAAGCAGCAACTCCCGATAATCTGAAAGCGATGCGTTTTAACAGCACATCAGCATGTGGCGATTTGCCAAGTATTGAATTGCTCAAATTTCTTGATACATTTTATTCCAACTAAAACTATACAAAACGAAATAACCATATTATGAAAAAACTGAAAATCATATCTGTCGCCTTTCTTTTTGCAGCTTTGTTTACTGGCTGTGGCCCCAAGTGGAGTGAAGAAGAAATGGGAGATTTTAATCTCGTTCATAACGAAGGTGGAGCAACTTTGGGGTATTCGCCCAAATCGGGTGTAACACTGCTAACTGATGGAGGTTATGCCTTTAAAGATTTGAACAAAAACGGTGAGCTGGATGTGTACGAAGACTGGCGCAAGTCGGTTGACGAACGTGCAAAGGATCTGGCTTCAAAAATGTCGGTGGAACAAATTGCCGGATTAATGTTATACAGCGGGCACCAGTCGATACCTGCCGGAGGTGGCGGTTTTGGTGCCGGAACATACAATGGAAAATCGTTGTCGGATAGTGGCGCAAGATCAAGCGATCTCACCGATCAGCAAATCAAGTTTCTTACCGAGGATAATCTTCGTCATGTGTTGATTACTACCGTTGAAAGTCCGGGCGTGGCTGCGCAATGGAACAACAACATGCAGGCTTTGGTTGAAGGACTTGGTTTGGGAATTCCCGGAAATACAAGTACCGATCCGCGCCACGGAACCAAAGCAGAAACCGAATATAATGCAGGAGCCGGTGGCGATATTTCGATGTGGCCAACAACACTTGGTTTGGCAGCCACTTTCGATCCCGCTGTAATGAAAAAATTTGGCAAAATTGCCTCGATTGAATACCGTGCTTTGGGAATTGCGACTGCGCTTTCTCCACAGATCGATTTATCAACCGAACCACGCTGGAGTCGTTTTAGCGGAACAATGGGGGAAGATCCCGGTTTGGCAGCCGACCTCACGCGTGCTTATGTCGATGGATTTCAAACATCATCAGCGGCTAAAGAGATTGCCGGTGGTTGGGGATTTGAAAGTGTGAATGCCATGGTAAAACACTGGCCAAGTGGTGGCCCTGAAGAAGGTGGCCGCGATGCACACTTTGGTTATGGCGCATATGCTGTTTATCCGGGCAACAACCTGTCGGATCAGTTAAAACCGTTTACCGAAGGTGCTTTTAAACTGGATGGCCTAACCGGAAAAGCAACAGCGGTTATGCCTTATTATACCATTTCGTATAATATCGATCAGAAGAATGGCGAAAACGTTGGAAACGCCTACAATAAATACATTATCACCGATCTTCTAAGAGGCGAGTACGGTTACGATGGCGTGGTTTGTACCGACTGGATGATAACTGCAGATGCTGCAAATGTGCACGAATTCAGGGGAAAATGTTGGGGTGTTGAAGATCTGACGATTGCCGAGCGTCACTATAAAGTAATTGAAGCCGGTGCCGACCAGTTTGGCGGCAATAACGAAAAAGGACCCGTTTTGGAAGCTTACGAAATGGGCGTGAAAGAACATGGCGAAGAATACATGCGTAATCGGTTCGAGCAATCAGCGGTTCGTTTGCTGAAAAATATTTTCCGCCCGGGACTTTTTGAAAATCCTTACCTGGTTGTTGCCGAATCGGAAGAAATTGTAGGTAACCCGGAATACATGAAAGCCGGTTACGAAGCGCAGCTGAAATCAGTTGTGATGTTGAAAAACAAGGATGGCGTTTTGCCGCTTGAGAAAAAGTTGAAAGTATATATTCCACAAAAATATACACCTGCCGGAACCAACTGGTTTGGTATGCGTAGCGAAGAAAAATGGAGCGACGCGGCGAATATGGATATGGTAGCCAGCTATTTTGAAGTTGTTGATGCAGCAGAAAAGGCAGACGTGGCAATTTGTTTGATTTCAAGTCCGCAAGGTGGAACCGGATACTCGCTCGAGGATAAGGAAAAAGGCGGTAACGGATATGTTCCAATTTCACTTCAGTACGGACCGTATACTGCCGAGTATGCACGCGAGGAAAGTATTGCAGGCGGAAGCCCGTTCGAAGACTTTACCAACAGAAGTTATAAGGGTAAATCAACCGAGGCAGCTAATGTTTACGACATGAAAGTGGTGAACGAGACCAAAGCAAAAATGGGCGATAAACCAGTAATTGTGGTGGTAAATGTGGCCAATCCTTTCATTCCTGCCGAGTTCGAAAAGAGTGCCGATGCTATTCTTGTTCACTGTGGTGTGCAGGATCAGGCGATCATGGATCTGGTAACAGGTAATGCAGAACCTTCGGCATTGCTGCCTTTCCAGTTACCTGCTAACATGAAAACGGTAGAAGAGCAGTTTGAAGACGTGCCGCGCGACATGGACTGTTATACCGATGAAATGGGCAATGTATACGATTTTGCCTATGGATTGAACTGGAGCGGAGTGATAAACGACGAAAGAGTAAATACATATAAATAAAACCATTGCAGTTTTCAGGGGCCTTCGGAACTTCCGAAGGCCCTTTTATTCCAAAACTTGAATCAGCTAAACCAAATCTACCAATGCTTTATTCGTACAGGAACAGATGTGCGAAATTTCGAATAAAGCTTTAGGCCGCAACCAAAATAACATGAAAAGGACGTTCATTTTAAAACTAATACCGCTTGTATTATGCGTGTTTGGTTCCATCATTGTGTTCGGGCAGGACGTTATACAAATTGCCAAAAATGATGGAACTCTAAATTTCGACGGTGTGCCCGACGAAGCCTTCTGGCTAAAGGCACGACAGTTTGAACTAATAATGCACATCCCCAATTTTGAAGCTGCACCAAGCGAGGATACAAAAACCTACATCAGTTACGACGATAATTTTTTGTGGGTAGGCGCTTTCCTGAATTATAAAAATCCGGAAAACATCGTTTCTACCAGTAAAAAGCGCGACGAGAAATCAAAAAATCCCGACTCGTTCGGAATTTTATTAGATACCTACGATGATAACGAAAATGCGCTGGCTTTTTGTACCATGCCCGCAGGACAGCGTATTGATTTTGCCGTATCAAACGATGCTCAAATGATGCCCAGCATATACGGAGCATCTTCATTAAACTACAGCTGGAACACATTCTGGGATGTTAAAACAGCTCGTACCGCAACCGGCTGGGCGGTTGAAATGCGGATTCCGTTTTCCAGTCTTCGTTTTCAGGAAGTGAACGGACGCGTACAAATGGGATTGTTGATTAACCGTGGGGTAAGCCACAACAACGAAGTGGATACATACCCGGCTACCGATCCGAAATACGGCCGGCTGGCATCCAACAAACCATCGTTGGCTCAAACCATTGAACTTTCGGGTGTGGAAAGCAAAAAAACTGTTTATGTGGCTCCTTATATCACTACCGGCGTAGAACGAACCAACGACCTGAATGAGGATGAAACAGCTTTTGATTCATCAAAAGACAATAAACTTACCGGCGGGGTTGATATCAAATACAGCCTCACCAGCAACCTTACCATGGACCTTACTTTTAACACCGATTTTGCACAGGTGGAAGCCGATGATGAACAGGTGAATCTTACACGTTACGCACTGTTCTTTCCAGAGAAAAGGATGTTCTTTCAGGAGCGATCCAGCATTTTCGATTATAAACTAAGCGGCCCAAGTAAGTTATTCTACAGTCGCCGTATTGGTTTGGATGAGGATGGTTGCCTGACGCCAATTTTGGGTGGTGCGCGGTTAACCGGTCGTGTTGGTAAATGGGACATGGGTTTTATGGATATGCAAACGCAAAAGAATAATGGAAACCCATCGGAAAATTTTGGTGTGTTACGTTTTCGCCGCCAGGTAATCAATACCAATTCGTATGTGGGGGCTATTATCACTTCCCGGGTTGGTGCCGATATTAACGATTCGTATTCCTACGGTGTTGATGGCATCTTCCGCATTTTTGGCGACGACTACATTGAAGCTGGCGTGGCTCAGACCACCGATCCCGAGGGCACTGATTTTTCGGGGGGCATTGAAAATACATTCTATCGTGCATCGTGGCAACGGCGAAGCGAGGAAGGTTTTGCATACGATTTATCTTATGCGTATACGGGAGAGAATTTTGATCCCCAGGTTGGGTTCTTATCAAAATATGCCACCAAAGGACCAAGGCTAAAATTTCAGTACGGCTGGCTCCCAGGTGCCGGGTCGAAACTTTTTAAATACAGTATTGACGGAACTTTTTACGAATCGTACCGTGTTACCGACGGTGGTCTGGATACCGGTATGTACGGGCCGGGCTTTAGTTTAAATACCAAAAAAGGTTGGTTTGTAAACCTGGATTTGAATTACCGCATTGAAGGTGTTGATGAAGAATTTGAACTGGATGATAATGTTGTTGTTCCGGCCGATAAATATAAAACGTATACCAGCCGGATGACATTTATGTCGCCGGTTTCAAAGCCGCTTTCTACAACTGTAATGATGTCTGGTGGTCAGTTTTACGATGGTAATAATGTTACCGCAACCGTTGAGCCCATTTATAATCTTTCGGCCAGTTTGCAGCTCTCTGCTTATTACAACTTCAGCCATGTGGTTTTTGCCAACCGGAACCAGGAAATGAATGCTCATGTAGGGCGCCTGAAGTTTTTATACATGTACAACACAAAGCTGTCGTTTAGTTCATTTTTACAATACAATAGCGTAAACAATGTAACGGTTGCCAACTTCCGCCTGCGTTATAATCCAAAAGAAGGAAATGATCTGTACGTTGTGTACAACGAAATACGACCAACAAGCGATTATGTTGACAATGGTTTGGACGAACCCCAATTCTTAAACAGGATCTTTCAGGTGAAGTATGTTTATACTTTCCAGCTATAAATCATAAATATTTAGTAAAAGAGGGGAGAAGCGGGTTTACAAGCTTTTGTAAGCCTGCTTTTTTACTGGTAATGGAGCACGGAGGAAGGGAAAATTGTATAAGTAGTGGCAGATGGTGTAATAGTTTCTCTTCAAACATAGATAAAGTTAGAATTAGCTACTAACCCAATTGTTACAGAATACCTCTGCCAATACTTATACAAAATGGTGAATGTTGTTTTACATCAAAAGTTAATCTGTTAAATGAGGCAACTGATTACGAGTAAATTATTTACCTCAAGTCAACCCGGATTATCTTTTTTGTATACGTGTAGTAAAATCACCAATAATATTTTCATACTTTCTTAAAACCCTGTCCCAAGGTCGGAATAGTTCGTCTGATTTAACACTAGTTCTTGCAGAGCCACTATATTCACTATTTAATTTCACTTTATATGTAAGAGGATTTGAATTAGCTAATTTTAAAATAAGCCTGGTTCTAATTGTATTTTGCATGAAACTTTGAACAGACCATGCTGTTCTTAAATAACTGGTTTCCTTGTCACTGACTTCAATTGCATCAAAATAGTCAGTTACAATCATATAAACTAATTTCCAGGCTTCATCCTCTGTTAAATCAGGATTTACTACTATTTCAAAATCTACATTCGATTGATCTGTCTGAATAGATGCAATTTCTGAATCATCTTTTTGCATATCAAAAAAGAAAACTTTCGGAGCCTCAGGGCCTCCTTTTTTTCCACATAAAGTAGTTTCATACATGAGAAAACCTGGTTTGGTCGCCCGGACATTGTAACATTCTTTTGCGTCGAGTTTTAATGTATACGAGCCAATACCTGCCTTTTCTCCGTTGACAAAAATTTGTGCATCAGGTTCTGATGTCGAAATTCTTGTTTTTTGAGCTGATACTTGAGAAATAGCAATGAAAAATAAAAAGAGTAAAATAATTGATTTCATAATTATGATTTAAATGTTAAATAGATAATTATGTATAACCAGTAAAGAAACAAAAGGTTTATAGGTATTTTATTAAAAGTGTTGTCAGGTCCAATAACCGGCTTATTATGAATGTGTTTCTCTTAACGTTTACCAACGTATATATACAGCACATTATGTTTAGCCATTACAAGTTATAACTGATAAGTATAAACAAGTATAAAAAACCATTGTCTCCACCTAAGAGACAAACTATCAATAAGTTTAAATTACATTTATTTCTGTTTCAGCTAATAAAAAGACTTGATAAACCTGATTTTACGGTTTTGTGAATAGCTACCCGCGATATAATACATTTTTACTTTTGAAAATCTTGCAGTTAGATTAGTTTTGTTATAAAACAAAATTAAACCAATGAGAGCATTTTCAATTATCTTCCTGATTGTTGCCCTGATCGGATGCAATTCAAAAAATACCAAACAAGATTCAGCAAAAACAACCGAACCTTTGTGGTCGGTAAAATTTGCCGAAACCGTATTGCATGAAGCCGACAGTCTGATCTACTATAAACGCGATAATCCTAAATTCGAGTACGATTTTGCCTTTTTGGGCGATGCCATATATAAGCTTAAGGATATTGATCCGAAGTATGGCGCATACCTAAAAGATTATATCGATTATTTCCTCCACGAGGATGGCGAGATCGATGGCCACAAGCTTTCGGATTATAACATCGACCGTGTCCGGCCCGGTAACAGCATGGTTACTTTATACCAGGATTACGGCGACGAGAAATACCGGTTGGGAATAGAAACGCTGGTAGAGCAAATGAAAAGTCAGCCACGCACAAATTCGGGCGGTTTTTGGCATAAAAAAATATACCCCTATCAAATGTGGTTGGATGGTTTATATATGGCCTCTCCGTTTTTGGCTCGTTATGCCAAAGAATTCGATCAGCCGCAGTGGTTTGATGAGGTGACTTTTCAGTTGCAGGAAGTGTACAAACATACGCTCGATGAAAAAACGGGCCTGGTTTACCATGCCTGGGACGAAAGTCGCGAGCAACGCTGGTCTAACAAGGAAACCGGTCAGTCGAAACACTTCTGGAGCCGTGCCACAGGGTGGTACATGATGGCTTTGGTTGATGTGCTGGAAAACCTGCCTGAAGACCATAAAGACAGGGAGGCACTGATCTCTATTCTAAATGATTTGAGTGAGGCTATTCTGAAGGTTCAGGATGAGGAAACAGGATTGTGGTACCAGGTAATGGACAGGGGAGGCGAAGACCGCAACTACCTGGAAGCATCTGGATCGGCAATGTTTATCTACGCATTTGCCAAAGGAGCTAAAAACAACTGGCTGCAGCAGGATTATTTTGACATCGCTGATAAAGCTTTCGACAGTTTAGTTGAAAACCTGGTTACGGAAGATGAGAATGGATTTGTAACTTTAACCAATACCTGTGGCTCTTGCGGTTTGGGAGGAAATCCGTATCGCGAAGCCGATTATAACTACTACGTTACAGAAAAAAAAGTGGATAACGACCAAAAAGGTGTTGCACCTTTGATTGTGGCCGCCATTGAATTAAATAAATAGAATCAAACAAAACCGAAAATGAAGATGAGAAGATTAGTACTGCTGTTATTTGCTGTTGTTATGATTGCAACGGCTCAGGCACAAAATAAAACCGATGTAAGTTTATTTATGCGCTCGGACAGTTTGCAACAGAGCGAAATTAGCGCCGAATCGGGCGATCTGTACAATACAATCGGGCATCATGGTCCGGCTGTAGAGAACGAGTGGATGGCCCTGCGCATTTATTTTAGCGATAAAGTGGCTATTGATGTTTATTCGAAAGCTAAACCTCAGCTTGAACTGCGGGAAAAAGTGTGGTATCCAACGGCTGAAGATCAAAAAAACGGTTGGGGAGCCGATTATTACAAAGCCGGCGAAACCGTGGGATTGGGTGGCGTACGTCTTTGGGACGGAGAGAAAGTTATTCGGTTGAATCCGGTTTCAAACCGTACGGCTCGTGTTGTTAAAGAACCTACCTGCTCGTACATGGAAATGTTATCGGAAGACGTGCCTTACAAGGGGCAAAAAATTGATGTGTTGGTGCGCGTTACGGCGTATTCGGGCGAACGAAATGCCAAAGTGGAAGCTTTTGCTTTAACCGATGAACCCGTACAATTTGTTACCGGGGTGAATTATCACAAGGGACAGGAGATTTACAAAAAGGATGGATTGATTGCCACATGGGGTTTACACCCCGAAGATGTAGCTGCCGAACTGGTTGAGTTAGGCGCAGCTATAATTTATGATCCGGCTGATTTTGTAAAAACTGAAGACGATGGCACGCAGTTTCTTCTCATCAGCAAACCGGGCAAACAATTAACAACCTGGGTATCGTCGGCTTGCGGTCGTGAAGCAGAGATCAATACCATGGAAAAGTTTATCGGCTTTCTTGAAAAGTGATAAACGAATATAAATCGATCTGAAATAAAGTGTCTTATACCGAAACTGGAAAAAGCTTTCCGGAGGGTTAAACAAAAGTTTAAAGCAAAAAACAATTTTGAGGCTTAAACTTTTGTTTAAACGCCGGCGGAGCTCCGGTGAAGGCTTAAAAGTTTGTTTAAACGCTTCCGGTCTTCCTTTTGAGGCTTAAACGTTAGTTTAAACGGCGTCGGGCGTTCCTTTTGGGGCTTAAACGTTTGTTTAAACCTCGTCGGGTGTTCCTTTTGGGCTTTAAACGTTAGTTTAAGCCCTGGCCGGCAAGTTTTTGCCTTTTAAACTTTAGTTTAAGGGTAAATTCAGGATTTTTTTCTGATTGACATTAAATATTTCAAGGTTCTAAGGCTTATAGAGCCCAACAATTACCAGTTTATCGCCCGAATCATCCACCTCGAACAAATGCGGGATCCGAACATAACGACCGTTTACATCTTTATGACTGTGTGCCGACAGGAGTAACTTTCCCTCGAAAGTACGGAACAGCATACCATGACCAAAATTAGGAGGAGTAATTGGTTCTTTCTCCTGTAGCCACGGGCCATCCAAAGTGCCACTTTCGGAGTAGGCAACACCCTGAACATAATCGCTAAAAACCCAGCTGGTCCATAACATGCCCAGTTTACCGGTTTGGGTTTCGAATAACCACGGTCCGTCGGTAACTTTATTCGGGGTGATGTTTCCCTGCTCATCTTTCTCGCGGCTCCATGGCGAATCGTGTGCACGAAATAAAACCTTTCCTTCTCCAATCGTTCCCGAGAGGTCCGGTTTTAGTTCTATCTTTTCAATGGTGCCGTTCCAGTTTTGCAGCCACTCGTAGCAGTAAATCATGTACGGTTTTCCGTCTTTATCCACCCAGAAGGTTCCGTCTAAAGTGGGTTTGTCGGCCGGCAGGTATATGGAGTCTTTCATCGGAACATAAGGCCCGTCGGGTTTGTCGCTTACCAAAACATGACTGGCGCGTCGTTCAATTTCATTTCCTTTTACCGTGTCGATAATCACTTTGCGGTTCGTGAAAGTGGCAAAGTAGTAGTACTTGCCGTTGTATTGATGCAATTCGGCAGCCCAGATCATGGGGCGCGGCCCCATCCACGAATCAGGATCGGTTTGTGCCACCACAAAAGGGCCCGTCCACAGTTTCATATCTTTACTTTTCCAAAGCAGTCCGCCTGTTCCGGTCATGTAATATGTGGCGGTGTTTTTATCGGCCAGAATGCACGGGTCGCTCAAACGAATCGAATCCAGTGGTATATTCTCTTTTACTTCGGGTTTCCAGTTTTGCGCGAAAAGAGGTGCAAAAGAGGTGGTGAAAAACAGGACGATTAAAAGCCTTTTCATAGGTCTCAGTTTATGCGATTATCAATAAAAGGGGAGCTGCTATTTACTCAATTTGTAAACTTCGCTACCAGCCAACAGGAAACATCCCAATCCGTAATCTTCAAAATCGGGTTTGCTGGTGTAGGTTACCGGCTGTCCGTCTTTAGGCTCTTTTCCGGTTCCCTGCACATAGCCTAAAAATCCATCTTCATGAACCGATTCGGTGGCCAGTGCATCCCAACCTTTAGTTATTGCCGGCATGTATTTTTTTGCGCTCAAAATACCATTGTTCACTCCCCACGCCATGCCGTAAACAAACATCGATGTGCCGCTTGCCTCTTTGCCCCCGTAATTATTCGGATCGTGCAGACTGGCATTCCAAAAGCCATCTTCGCGCTGAATGGGAAGTAAGGCTTTCATCATCTCCTTATAAGTTTTTAGGTATTCTTTGTAGTGCGGATCATTTTCGGGTAAAATATCCATTACCCTAACCAGTGCGGCCACCACCCAGCCGTTTCCACGGCTCCAGTAACAATCTTCACCGTTTGGCTCTTTGTAAGGCGGTGTGAAATCGGCATCGCGCCACCATAAACCATCCTTTTTATTATACAGGCCCTGTGTTACTTTGGTGTCCATATACATTTCGTACATGCGCTCCGAGTATTTGCTATCTCCGGTAAGAACAGCCAGTTTGGCAAATACGGGCATGGCCATTTGAAGGGCATCAATCCAGTCCCAGTCGTCAATTTTATCCGTTTTTAGCATCAAGTCTACCGAGGCTTTAATGTCTCTTATGCGCTCCGGTTTTTGTTCGATGTTATACAAATCGATATAGGTTTGTCCGGCACACTGGCTATCGGCATTTCGCGAATCAACGCCATATCGTAATCCCCAATTGTGCGCCTGGCCCCAGTCGATCGCGTATTGCAGGTAGGCCGGGTCGGGTTTGATGGAATACAAAGCCATTAATCCTTCGTAATAAACTGCCCGTGTCCACAGGTTGCTGGGACGTTCTTTGTTCGTGATCACGTTCACCCCCGGATCTGGCCACTTTTTCATCAGGTGGGCATTGGTCAGTTCCATTTTTTCTATTACATCAGCTTTTAATGGAAGTTGTTGCGCGTTCAGCAGGTTAATTGATCCCGCAATGAGGCAACTGATGAGTACAATTATTCCTTTTTTCATATAATAAAAATAGTTTGATTTAAAAGTGATTACTGCATTTTAAGTTTTTGATCCCGAGGATCTTTTACCGATTCTTTACTGATTTTGAATATTTTAGTTACCATCAGGTTTTATTAGCTCATAATTTGGGCTGTCGGGCCAGAAAAAGTTTTGCCAGCTATCCGGCTGTTTAGGGTCGAAAGTCTTCCAGTCATCAACAATGTATTTTTTTAACTCGTTATCATTGTCGATAAGTTCCTGAACAACGCATTTTGCCAGTTCGTAAGCCCCGTAAGGACTAAAATGTGTATTGTCAGCCAAGGGTTTATCCTGATTGGGAAAAGCGTTGGCAGGGTAGTGAACAAAGGCTTTTTTTGAGTTTTCTACTCCCAAACTTTCATAAAAATATTTACTCATTAAATTAAGGTCGATGAGAGGAATATTTTCCCGGGCTGCTAACTGGCGCACAGCATCGGGATATTCTTCGAGTGTATTTACTATTTTGCCTTTTTCATCAAATTTTCTTCGGTTAGTTGAACTTACCAATACGGTTTGGGCTCCTTTTTCTTTAGCCGATTTGATGTAGTAACGGAGTTCATCCTGGTAAGTGGTATACGGTTCTACATGGTTGCCGCCGGGTTTTTGATCATTGTGTGCGAATTCAATAAAAAGATAATCGCCAGGTTTTATCAGGCTTATTATTTTTTTTAGACGATTTTCGCGTCTGAATGCTTTTAGGGTTTCTCCCGATTCGGCATAATTAGCGACTACAATTTCCGGTTTTAAAAAGCGTGTAAACATTTGTCCCCACGATGCCCACGGCTCGTATTCCTGGTCAACCACTGTTGAGTTGCCGGCCAGATAGATTACCGGTAAATCGTTGGCCTCCTCAATTATTATTGACGAAACGCAAGGGTGGGGACCGTTAAATTCAAGAGTTAGGTGCTTATCCCAGTTCAGGTATGTCATTTCCCGTGTTTTCCGGCGAATCTCCTCAGTGGCATTAATTTGTGGCGAGCGGCGATCAACAATAATGGTTTTGGTTACGATCTCACCTTTTTTTGTTTGAATATTTTCAAGCATTAAACGGCGTGATTCCGCTTTTACAGTGGTAACAGTAGCTTCCCTGGCGTTTCCCAGTGTTAAGGTAATTTTGTAGCGGCCTTCAGGTACATCAACCTGGAAATAAAACGGTGCATCGGAACTTATCCAGTCATCGCTTGCTTTGTTTGACCCATTCTCCTGACCTGTGTTTAAAGCAAGCTCACTAATAATTCCAAAACCATTCTCTTTTGAATACGATGTTGCAGGAGTTACAGCCTGATAGCCGTCGGCTACTTTTCCGTTTCCAAAATCAAATCTCCATTCACTCTTTTTTTTTTCGGTATAAAACTGTAGCGAGCTGTCGTTAATTCTGATGTCGTGTGTTTTTATCAGTTCTATCATTTCTGCTCCAGCCAGGATAACAGGGCCGTATCCGTGAGCGGCGAATACGTTTACCGGCCGGTAATAGTAAAATGCTGGATCAAAACCCATGCCTGTTCCCACGCAAGTACCTTCTACCTGTCCTTTTTCGTTCACTTTTGTTGATACGGCATTCCAGGCCAGGCAGGCTACCGGACCATAAACTTTTGCATCAACATAACCACGGTTAATCGCCCGGGCAATTGCATAGGTATAAATGGCTGTAGCCGATGTTTCCAGGTACGTATCGTTCCGGTCGATCAGCTGATGCCAGAATCCTGTTCCATCCTGGTAACTGACCAATCCCTTTATGTGGCGTTTTAACAGGTCGAGCACCTTATCTCTTTTGGGATAATCTTCAGGAAGTACTTCAAGCAGTTCTACCAATGTCATTACTGCCCAGCCGTTTGCTCTTCCCCAGTAAAACTGCGGATGTTCTTCCATATCCATTATCCAGCCGTGCATGTACAGCCCCTTTTCGTAGTTGAACATACGATTTGAAAATTGTATTACCTGTTTCACGGCATCATCAAAATATTTAGTGTCGCCACTGTAGCTACCCATTTGAGCCAATGCCGGAACGCTCATAAACAGATCGTCGAGCCACAGGGAATTTGGTTGTGGACGATTGCGTGCCAGTGTATTGTCTTCAAAACGAAATTGTTTGTTGCTGATGTAATCGATGTAACTTTTTATTCTGCTGTCCAGATTTTGGGCTTTTCCGCTGTTGCTTGCTTTAATCATGGCTGCACAAATGGCTCCGCAATCGTCGAGTGCGTGAGGATGAACGGAGCGGTACAAGGCGTATTGTGCGCCTGGGTTTTGTTCTTCAAACTTTGTAAACGCATCCAGCGCTTTACCCATAAAATTGAGCCTTTTGCTTGTATAAGCTGCGTACTTCGGATCTCCCGAAGTTTTACTCGCGAGCAGCATGCCGGCATAGGTAACTCCCCATTCATAACTGTTTAACCGAAAGTCGCCCGGCATAAAAATGGTATTTTCATCCACTTTTGAAAAATCATTAATTTCTTTCCCGGTATTTTTATCCTGGAGTTTGGCAGGGGTGCTTTCATTTAAATAGTTATAAATTTTGTCGATGGTTTTTATAATATCATCTGGATCTGGTTTTCCGTAAGGGGTGGGATAATCCGGTTGAAGCAGATGCAGCGGAGTAGTTACGTCGTTTACTTTTTGAGCCGATACTGTAAAGCCAAACAAGGTGCAAATGACAGTAAAAATGGTAATTAATTTCTTATTCATATCGTTTATGGTTTTTTAGAATCAGAGTTTAAATTCATTATAGTTTAATATAAATTCGTATAGCCTCTTAACTTACTCTCTCCTAAATTTTGTATCTCTTCGGTAAGCGTGAGGGCATTAAATCGGGCACCGTAAACATTTGTGTGAGTATGATCACCCGGAAAAAACTGCTTTACAATTTTTGGTCCCATAGCTTCATATTCAACGGCAATAGCGTTGTTTAAATCAATAAAGAATGCTTTTTCTGCTTTGGCTGCCTCTTTTGCCCATTTGCCGTAATTGTCATCTACCCTTTCTACTTTTCCGTCAGGCCATTCATTTCGTGGAATTTGTGAAAGTACAATAACTGATACCCCCCTGGCTTTAGCGTCCTGAATGTATTTTTTTATGTACCAGCCATAGGTATGAACGATTTCTTTCGAACCATCATCACGGGTCACTTCCATCGTCTCATCGCCCGTTCCGGGTAGTGATCCCCTGTATTTGGGTTTGTCGAGGTTGCCGCCGTCGTTGTGTCCAAACTGGATGATTAAGAAATCGCCGGAATTTAACTGTGTCCGCACCTCATCCCAGAGGCCTTCGTAATGAAAACTTCTGCTACTTCGGCCTCCACGTGCTTTGTTTAAGATAAGAAGGCGTGTAGTATCCATATAATTATAGAGTTCGCGGCCCCAGCCAACGATCTCATCGTTTCCATCGGCAACGGTTGAGTCTCCGATTATAAATACCTTTTTCTTTACCGGAAAATTTATTTTTGGATTCTTCAGCAAATAATCTTTTAGGTAACATTCATCCGATTTTTTTAGTTCCTCAACAATCAGGGTGGCCGCAAGCACTGCACCTTTTGCCGAAGTATGCGTATGATCTCTTTTAAAGAAATAATGACCGGTGACCGCATCTTCGCCCAATTTCTCCATGGCAATTGCCATTTTTTCATTCAGGTTGATAAACTCAACTTCTTCTGAATTAGCCACTTCTTTGGCCCATAATCCATATTTCGTATCATTTCGCGGAACCTGGCCATTTTCCCAGTCATTTCGCGGAATAGGCGACATAACAACAGGTATTGCTCCTTTTGCTTTGGCTTCGGCAATGTACTGCCTGATGTACCATCCGTAGGTATGAACAATTTCATGAGCACCGGTTAGCATATTATCAATCTCTTCCGTGGCGTCGCTAATTCCATAAATGGTCCCGCGTGCTCTAAAATCGTCGTTTATCGGGCCATCATCGTTATGACCAAACTGCATAAACAAATAATCGCCGGGTTGTATTTTTCTGAGTACTTCATCCCATAAGCCTTTACTTCGGAAAGTACGACTACTGGTACCTCCCAGCGCGTGGTTCTCTATGTTTACTCTGCTTGTATCGAAAAACTGAACCAGAGGATCGCCCCAGCCCCAAAGTCCGCCGGCCCCGTCACCGCGTCCGTTTTTTACAGTTGAATCGCCTATGATATATATGGTTGGTTTCCGGTCCGAATTTTCTTTTTCAATTTCTTTACATCCTGCAAAAAAACAAAGAACCAGGATAAAATTAAGAACTCGTATCATATTGAATGTTTTATTAATCCCTGTGAGTAGTTTTTTATTGTTAGTTGCGTAAACCGAAATAGAAATATAAGGTACGTTTTTTAGGTTTGTCCATCTTATTCAGTTCTCCGGCAGGTCCCAGATTCCAGGTATCGTTGCTGATTCCCATGGCTAGTTTGGTGCCGAGTGGAGGAATGCCGTCGAGGAAAGAAATATCGCCTTTTGGCAACACCGGGTAATTCCGTGGCCCGGAAATTCCATAAAAATCAAAGAGGCGCACATACAGGTCGTCTTCTTGTGCTACAACCGTAAATTTCCCATAAACGGTATTGAACTCCATCCACGAAACATCGGCATAGTAACCTTTAAACTGAGGGTATTGCCAGTTGTTATCGCCGGGAAGTACATTATTGTACAAACGCTGAAAAACATCGAGACGGCCGCCCTGTAAACGGTTTTTCCAAACATGCGCCGGTCCTTCGCCCAGCCATTTTGCACTGATGATATCCGATTCCGGAAAATCAAAACTGATACCGGTAAAATACTGCTCGCCTTTTACCTGGTATTCGTAATCAAGCTGCAGCCAGCCACTGTTGTACATGGTCCACGACAGTTGTTTGATGTCGCCGTCATAACGCATGTTTAAACGGTAACTGTTTTCATTTTTGCTCTGTTCTATAGTAAGCAGTTTGGCATTTCCACTCACCAGTACCGGTCCGTTTGAAAAGGGTAGAGGCAGGCCAAAATCATTGGCAAGCTTCCGGATTGTACCGTCTTTTTTACTAAAAGTAACTGCAATTCCCGAGGCTTTTAGTGTGATCAGCGAATCGTTTTCATTCACCTCAACCGACGAACTGATATTGGTATCGCCTTCCTGACGTTCAATCGGTAAAATATTATCTTCCTCAATTCCTAGGGCTTTTAGTGCTTTTAATCGCTCTTCTTCGCTTTCATTCAGGTCTTTTTCAACCAGTTTAACCACTTGGTTGGCATTGCCGTCGGTTTTCCAGCTCCAGCAGTATATTTCGTTGTTCGATGGATCGAAAGCACGTAGGTACAATGCATCGTACTGCTTGTAATTGGCTGGCAAATCCAAATCCAGCTTGCCTTTCTGAACCGGAGCCACATCGGGGCTTTCTGCCGTTCCACTTTTTATTACTTTATGAAATACGCCACGTTGTTCGGGCAGACTAAAATCAACCAATTGCCATTCAAAACGCACCTTGTTCAGGTTGGTAAAATGGTAGCGGTTTTCCAATGGAATAGTACCGTCAAAACCTTCAGGAAGTTTTTCCATTTCAATTTTCACCGGGCTATAAATCTCGCGCATGGCATAAAAGCTGCCTTCCTTTTCACGATGCGGACCAACCAGCCCGTCGGGAGCATTTACACGATTGGCATCAATAACATTGTTCATGTCGGTACGCACCAGGCCTTCGTCGGCGAGCACCCATGAAAATCCACCTGCCGATCGTTCCGAGTTCCAGAACAACTCCCAAAAATCGGCCAATGCTGTGGCACCGCCACCATCATCCTGCGCATGCAGAAACTCGGTAGGCATGTATATCAGGCCTTCTTCCAGTATCTTTTTCGAGCTGTAATAATTTTCGTAGTGGTTGCAGTCTATTCCGTTAAAATCGTTACCGGGGCGGTGATGCGCATGAATTACCGGCCGTTTCGACGGATCGTAAAAACCATAATCGTCGTCTAATTCTTTATTGGTGCCACCTTCGTTTCCGTTGCTCCAGAAAATGATGGAAGGATGATTCACATCACGAATCACCATTTCTTTTACGAGCTTACTGCCTGATTTGGTATCGTAAGCATTTTGCCAGCCGGCCAGTTCATCCAACACATAAAGTCCTAATGAGTCGCAGTACTGAAGAAAAGTTTTATCCGGAGGGTAGTGTGCACAACGGACCGCATTCATGTTCATGGCTTTAAGTAGTTTCACATCGTCAAGATCGATTTTCGGATTGATACATCGTCCGGTTTCGGGCCAGAATACGTGGCGGTTTACCCCTTTCATTTTAATTTTGGTGCCGTTCAGGTAAATACCGTCTCCTTCTCGTATTTCAATGGTACGGAAACCAAACTTTTCAGAGAGTTCGTAAATGGTTTCACTTTCATTTTTCAGACTTACTTTTACTGAATACAGATTTGGTGTTTCTGCTGTCCAAGTTGCGGGATTTTTGATTTTGCATGCCAATTCAACCAGCGAATCACCTGCTGAAATCCGTTGCCGGCATGTTTGTATCAGATCTCCTTTACTGTCGAGGATTTGAGCCTCTATCACCTGGTCGTCTTTCGCATCAATCGGGAAAGTTTCCATTGTAAACGATCCGTCGGCTTTCGCATTAATGGCTACCCTTTCGATGTAGCTTTGCGGAACTGCTTCCAGGTATACGGGGCGGAATATTCCACCAAATATCCAGTAATCAGCGTAACGTTCGGCGTGGTTCACCGATGCATTCTCCGACCACTTGTCTACCTTAACTTCCAGCAGATTTTCTCCATCAGTCCTGAGCTTGTCGGTAATATCGTATTTAAACCGGTAAAACGATCCCTGATGAATGGGACCGGCCAATTCGCCGTTTATTTTCACTTCGGTGTCGGTCATCGAGCCTTCAAAAACAATAAAAACACGTTTGTTGTTCCAGTTTTCAGGCAGGTTGAACCGGTGTTTATACAAACCGCTTTCTTTGGCATAGTCGAATTTTTTTCCGTAAGTGCGATAGTCGCGGCCATAGTCGTACTCGCCAAAGCCCTGTTGCTCCCAGTGCGACGGAACTTCAATTTTTGTCCATGCACCGATTTTTCTGCCGGCAGTGCAGTAGAAATCCCATGCCACGGTGTTTTCACTATCAGTTCCCGAGAGGTATTTTATTTCTTTTTTGGCCGGATTTGCCCAACCGAAATTGATTAATAGAACAAAAAGTAATGTTGTTGTAGTTCTTAGAAATGAATTCATAATTAGCGTTTTAATCTATTTGGATGGAAAAGTTCTTTCCTTTCTTTTCAATAATTGCCTGGCGTGTATTTTCCTGGTACGACCAGTTGTCGGCGCCGTAAATACTGTTCGGTTTGGATGCCCGGTTAACAAGAATGGTGTAATCATGGTCTTTCTGACCTTTCACCTGAATCATATTTCCATTTTGGCTGGTAACTATCTCTACTTCCGAGTAATAAAATCCATCGCCAAGCGGTTCGTAAAAATGTAGAGTGGCATCTTCCTGTTTCAGAATATACAGCTTGAATTGCCCGGAATACAAAGTGCTGTCTCCATTAACCAGCGCTTTTTCTTCGGTTGGATTAATCGGGATAATTACAGCATCAGCATTGCGGTTGATTGCCTGAAACTGTTCTTCCAGCGTGAGTTTGGATTCTTCCTGAACTGTTTGTGAATTGGTTTTTATTAATTCGGGTTGCTCAATATTATTGCACTCCGTTAGCGCGATGGGCTCGCCGCTAGCCGTTTTTAATACAACGTCTTTCATGGTCCAGTTGCTGGCGTAAGTGAGCTGACCACTTTCCTCTGCTTCAACCGAAACATTTTCCCAGCTAATGTGGTGAATGTGACGTTCGGGGTAAGCATTGGCATAAAATGCACGTTTCGCTTTTTCCACTTTAATATTGCTGAGTTTGATGTTTCTAAACTCCGGAATTCCTTTTTCTTCGGGAACAACACGCTGGCTCAGTACCCGCCAACGGTCTTTAATTTCTTCTTCAGGAATATCGTCGGGAATCGTGCAGTAGCTGTACTCGGGGTACCAGTTTAATTCAAAATGAAAAGGATTAGCCACATTTTCCATTTCGATATCATGAAAATGAATGTTTTCGATAAGTCCGCCGCGTACTTTTGCCGATTTAAAACGGATTCCGATATTGGTACCAATGGCTTTTAAACCATATACTTCGATGTTACGCATGCCGCCCGAGGTTTCGCTTCCCAAAGTTATTAAACCATGACCGGCGCGCGTGATGCAGTTACGGTAAACGATATTTTCTGCAGGGCGGTTAACCCGCAATCCATCGGCATCTTTACCGGCTTTTATACAAAGGTTATCGTCGTTGCAATCAATATCGCAATTCTCTACCAACACATCTTTTGAGGAGTCGGTATCAATGCCATCAGAACTTGGTCCGTGGCCGCCAATGTTGTTTCTGACCACCAGCCCGTCGACATGCACGCGGGTACTGTAAGTAAGCGAAACGGTCCAGAATCCGGCACGTTTTACGGTAAAATCCTTCAACAGCACATCCTCCGATTTCCAGATAACAACAGGGCGCACGCGCTCGCAATCGTAATCAACTGCCCAGCGAATACCCTTGTCTTTGTACTCGCCCCACATGCCACCACTGTATTTCGGATCGCCCCAGAATTTGTCCCACCAGTATTTTCCGTTTCCATCAATCACCCCTTTTCCGGTAATACGCACATTTTTTTCGTCGTAAACATTAATCAGTGCAGCCGGCCATTCCATTTCAATTCCGGCAATGCGCGTCCACTTTCGTGGGTAATAATCGTTGTTCTGAATGGCCTGAATTACAACGCCCTCTCCGATATGAAGTTCCACATTCGACTTTACAAAAAGTGCTCCCGACAAATAGGTTCCAGCCGGAAAAATCACTTTTGCTCCTCCCGATTCTGCTGCAGCATCAATGGTTTGCTGAATGGCTTCTGTTGTTAGTGTTTTTCCGTCTGCTATCGCACCAAAATCGACAACATTAAAAGTTTTGTCAGGAATTACAACGAAGTTGTCGTTGTAAAAGATGCTTTCAAGACGATTAACCAACTCGCTTTTAGTGCTTTTTTCTGCTTTTTGATTACACGAGAAGGCAGCAATTGTAATCAGTATGGCAGCAATTTTCTTCATCATATTCATATTTTTTCCATTAAAATACGGGCGAAATATTTTCCCATTTTACATCCCATTTCCCATCTTTCGGAAATCCCGGGTTCTCCTCGGTACAACCGTCCCATCCGGCACACATCATACCTATGGTAGTCAACAAACCTCCGTTTCCTGGCAGGTAAATTCTTAACCTGTCATCCTGGAAATTGTGACCGTTTTTCAGGTAAGTATTTTTTTGTACGTCTTTTAGTAAAAACTCCAGTGCCATTTCGGGTTCTCCTAATCGCGTGGCGCACATAGCTGCCATTGGATAGTCCCAGCCCCAGGTTCTGTCCCAGGTCCATTTTTTTGCCACTACATGCATGGTATTGCGCATAATCTCCGGATCAACTTTATCCCATTGGGGGAGAATGCCATAAGTGCCAAGTACCATAGGATGGTCTCTCATCAGTTCCGGATTGGTATAGGAATCAGTTGCTCCCTGAATTCCCAGATAAACATCTTCATTTTTATCGGGAGCAGCCAAATTTAATCGCACATTTTCCCATTTTTCCTCTTTTGGTTCACCAAGGCGTTCTTTCCATGTTTGTGCAGTTGTTAATCCCCAATACCAGTAGGCCAGTTCGAAAGGAGGATTGGTGGTTGTTTCGCGCGGCCAGTGTTCTTGCGCCGGAATTAGGGGCGGTGCCAGGTCGTAGCGATTTTGTTCAGCGTTCCAGACCGGGAAATCAGCCATAAATTCAGCAGTTTCGAAAACCAGTTTTTTGTATTTATTCAAAATCTCTTCCGATGGATTTCGGCGATACATTTGTTCTGCAAACCAAATAATATGTGGTTGTTGCCAGATCAGATACGAACCAACCGATGAAGGGCTGTTTTCATGATTGGGACCCAGCATTTTCTGCCACCGTATGCCTTCGTATCCTTGGTCGGTAGCTGTTTGTTTTGCTTTGGTGTACATCTCGTAGTAGAAGTCAAGTTGCTTTTCCACGAGTTGTTGGCGTTGCCACTGTGTAAAATGGGCAATGTGCCACCAATGCATTTCCAGATGGTACTTGCCAAACCAGCTGTTGAAGGTTAAGCCGGTTTCCTGTGGAGGGAGCGATCCCGAACTTTGCACCTTTGTAAGGTACTGCGAAAGTACAGTCCGGCGTTCGAGCTCTTTGGCACGCGGATCAGTGCAGCCCGAAAAATCAACAACACCTCCGTTTTCCCAAAAAGCTTTCCAGCTTTGTATGTTATTGGCTTTTGTTTCTTCAAAAGAAATTGGCTCACTTTTATTTGGTTCAGAAGCGAACAGGCAATTAAATTCCAGTGTTCCACCACTTTTGGGTTGAAGCGTAAATTTATGCTGAGCCTGCTTTTTAAACCTTGCATCGCCTTGCCAGTTTACGCTTACTTTATAATTGTCATCATCCAGTTTACGGTTGAAGATCACCGAGTTTTCTCCTGCCGGTAACATTTCAGTTTGATGTTTGCCGGGCGATTGAAAATCATATCCGGGGTGGACGTGAATGGGCACTGCATAAGGAAATTTCCACTGAACAGCCAGTTGTCCCGTTGCAATTAACGGCGACTCAATTTTTGCCGAAACCTGATCCTGATTCTGATGACAATAAACTTCCACTTTTACAGGTTGACCTTCAAAATCAAAACTGCTGGTAATTTTTCCTGTCCACATATCCAGACTATGAATAGGATTTTTTATATCCTTTATGGTGGCGTTTTCTCCGCTTTCTTTGGTGAGCACAAATCCGATTATTCCAAGATGCAAACGGTGCGGATTTTCTCTAAAATAATTGCAGGCAGCTTGTTTCCTGGCATCATCAGAAATTTGATGACGATAAGGGACTTGCCGTCCCTCGACCTCAAAGTATTTCAGGGTTTCCGACCATTCATAACCTTCGGTGTTAGGTGTTGTATGCCACCCCCAGTTGGATTGGGTGCCCAAAGGAACACCATCGTGATAGTCATGGAAGAACGTTTGAAGTCCGGTAATATCGGTGGTAAAGGCAAACTCCCCATTGCCAACGGTAAGGGATTCCAAGGGATCAAAACTTTCTATAAGCACATTATTGCGGGTTACCAGTGCTTTCCGGTCGATGACGTCATTTTTGTTTTGAACGCTACAGGAAATAAACAGGGCGACCAAAAAAACGCAGATTGATAGTTGTTTCATCGTTAGTGGTTTAATGATGTTATTTTTGCGTTAGTTTCGAAATCGTTACTGGGCCTAATAATCCCGACGGCAGTGGTTCCCAGTGCGCTGCTGTAAAATTCCCGTCTGCACCGCGGTTTTCTCTCTCGTGAGCCGCAAAATTAATGTTATAGAATTTCTTGTAGTTCACCTTGTTTTTATCCATGTCGATAATTCGGTTGGCCATCAGGTTGGTTACTTTTAGCTCAAGTATATTTTGCTCCTGTAACGCTTCTTTTTGCAGAACAATTTGAAAAACCGGCCCAATCAGTGTTCCTGTTTTTTTCCCGTTCAGCCACACTTCTGCCGATTCGTGTACTTCGCCTAAATCAAGCAAATAATCATTATCGTTGTTTTCAGCAATCTCAAAACTGGTTTTATAGCTGGCAGTACCGGAGAATTTTTGCAGCTCATCTGATTGTTTGGTCCAAGATTTTAGTTCATCAGTTTTATAAGGTGCGGGTATAGTCGGGCCTCCTTTTTCAAAGGTGACTTCCCACCCGCCATTCAGCTCTGTTTTTAGGGCACTTTGTTCCCAAAGTGGATAAGCCTCAGCTTTTACTTTTGTGGAATACCATTGCAGAATGATGGTTTCACCGGGTTTTAATTGTAGGTAAACCTGTGTTTGTCCATCACTATTTTTTTGCGTGCGTGCTTTACCAAATGTTTTATCCATCGCATTAAATAAAACCGCTTCCTTGCCTGATTTTTGAAGTGTGACCCATTGGTTCACCGCTTTTTCTGACCAGTTTGAAATAAAATAGCAGGTACCGTCCTTACGTTCAACCCGGTTATACCAAAGTCCTTGCTGAGTCAATTCTTCGCTGTAAATACCGGCGGCATTTAATAGGTTTGGCACGTTTTTGCCCACAAGAATTTTACCACTTCCGCTTGCAGCCGATTGGTAATTCTCTTCAGGAGTAAACTTTAAATCATCAATCAATTTTTGTGCCTCCGCCTGTCGGATTTCAAACTTGTTTAAACCCGGATTTTTTGAGGGAATTTCATTTTCGAAAATTATAATAGCGCCATTTTCTGCCAGATTAAAAAGGTGTTTTAATGTTTCTAAAGGAATCGTACTACAGTCGGGAATTACAATGGTTTTGTAGGAGGCTCCGGCAGCTTGGATTTTTCCGTTGGCGTAGCTTAATTTCCGGATTTGTTTGTCGGATATGTAATCGAATGAATACCCTTGGGTAAGAAGTTTATTGCTGATTTCAGCAGTAAGTTCTTCACTGTGGCCACCAAAATGAGGGAGTACATTTCTGTCTCTTTCTGTCCACGCATCGTAAATGGGAAAATACAAAAGGATGTCGTTATCCGGTGTTGCATTTTGCATAAACGATTGGCAGTTGGTAATGTATTCGTTCACCACTTTTAAATCGTTCCACCAGGTGTTTGTTGGCGCAAAGTGAACAGCTGCGTAAAACATCCATCCGGGCCATTTTTCGCCCAAAGGCGAGTAAGGAGTGCCATGATAAACGATGTGATTAACACCATTACGCAGGTAGTTGTCGGCATTTTGTTTTACATCGGCCAGAGTGCTTAAAAAGTGCTCGTTAAGCCAGGTTGCAGCCTCGCAGGCAATTAATGGTTTGCCCGAAGTATGTCCGGCAGAAGTTGCCATTTTTATGCGCATCGGATCGGTGCCTTCGGTTTCCGGAATGTGGCTTGCTTCGTACAAATCGAGAATGGCAGCCGGCGAACCATGGGCCTGGTTACGGATGATGGTGTTGTATGATTCGGCCCAATCTGCCCAAACGATGGTGAACTTTTCCAACAGTAAATCGGAAATTGTTTCGCGGAAATCGCACAAAACACGCTGGTTGGTTTCTTCGTCCATATCGCCAAAAAGCGCAGGAAGTTTTGTTTTTAAGTCGTAGCCTCTGCGTTTTTCAAACTCTTCAAAAAAGAGGGGAGTCCAGTTGGCATCGCCAGAGGCGTCGTCCACTTCGTATGAATCGTTAAAAAATGCCCGAAGCCCCGTCAAATCGATGTCTTTGACATTTTTATCAAAATCGGACAGAAATATTTTTGTTGCTTCTTCCGAAAAATGGTCGATCACATTTCCTTCACCACCGGTTCCGGCACGTTCTACCATTTTGCCGTGCCAGCCCTGAAATACAGCATATAAATCCCAGTTTCCTTCGGGAGCTGTCCAATCAAGAATCCCGTTTGCGTTAACGAAATTAGTAAAATCAATAGTTTCTCCCTGCGCACTAAAAGCCATCAATGTTTGGAGTGGCAGCGGTTTTTCGAAGCGTACCTGGTCGAGCGCTAATTCCTGTAAATTGGTATTGCCGCTAATTGGGAATTTTACTTCCGAGATATCAACTCTCTTGTTTACGGCACGCACCAAAGAAGGCTGGATAAACTCAATTTTTTCCTTAAGTTGTTCACCTGATTTTAAGTGGTACTTTTTGTATTGAACGTTTTTGCAGGCTTGTTCCGCATCAATCCACGGACCTCCAAACGGCCAGCCCGATGCATTGGCCAGATCGACACCCAACCCCAGTCGTTTCGATTCTTTTAAAGTATGCTCAAACATTTCCATCCATTCTGCTGATTGAAATGAAATGGATTTATCTTCATCACCTTTAACATCGTAAATGGGCGTAATTTCAACACCTCCAAAACCGGCGTTGGCCAGTTCTTCGAGATTAGCCGTTAAGTTCGCTTTGTCGACGGCACTGCCGTGCCACCACCAGCGTGTCCAGGGTTTGGTTTCGTTGGTTTGATCAGGCCACTCCGGGGTGGTTGTTTTTTCGCATGAAGTAAATACGAAAATGGTAAAGATTAACAGGTATAAGTTTTTAGCTTGTCTCATCAGTTGAAGTATTTTCCGGTTGATTTATTTAGTTTTCCAAACCAGTACGCCTGCTGTCGGAATTGATTTGTCTCCGATCAGAATTTCGGTACCGGCAGGTAAATCCATGTTATAGGTAATGTTAGAATAGTTTACGGCAATTCCGTAACCATCGCGGTACTCCACCATAACACCTTTTGGGTAATCTTTTACATCGATATTGAGGCGGTCATAAAGTTTATCCAGAACTGCACGTTCCAGTTGGCCATCGTGACTGTCGGCTCCAACATAAGTAACTGTTCCTTTGCCCAACTTATTAAACGTTACAGCTGTTTTTCCGGTATAATAATCACCGCTAAAAGTTCCCCAGGTTTCGGTGCCGGTATTGGTTTTCAAGATATCCCCCCATGTTGTCCATGCGTATTTTTTATTGTCCATTATAACTGTGTCGGGTGCAAAAGGACGGAGCAAATCGTAGAACTCAATTTCGCCACCGATTAGTTCATAGAGCGGCTCGGCATGTTTTGCCTGCCACAGATGTCCGAATTCATTCTGATGCCCTGTGCGAACCGACATTACCAGATTGCCGCCGTTTTTTACATATTCAGTTAGCTTGTCAACCAGTTCTATACTCATTTGCTGATAAGCCGGAGCAACAAGTACCGGATATTGTGAGAAGTCCATAGAGTCGCGGACAAAATCAACCGGCGCACCAAATGCTTTTAATGCTTTATAGTACTTCAGCACATGGCCTTCGGTATCCCATGTCGAATTTTGTTTGTTGTTGTTTATGGCAACTGTATTGTCCGGATCATACAAAATAGCTGTCTTCCGGTTTAAATAGTCTTTCGGGATTTGCCCCTCAGAAGGATTGTTACGAAGCACTTCTATTTCGTCGATAAATTTTTCGTATTCTAAGCCGCCCGGTGTAGGTGTTACGCCATCGGGGCCAACAATGCCGTAATGATACTGCTCGTAGCCGTAAATGGGGGCACGAAAACGGTAGGTACAGGTAAATTTGCTACCTCCGGCAAATACATGCCACAACCACAGCCGCACTGCTCCGGGCAATGGCTGCGAGTTGATCGAACCCCAGTTTACCTGTCCGGGTTGCAGCTCCATTACACCATAAATCGGCGTTAGCGGTCTAAAGTAATCGTTGGCCATGGCAATGCGCGAGTATTCGCCCACGCGGTAACCTTTTGGGCCAATTCCGGTATGTTCGCCATAAACCATGTAACGGGTGTAGGTAATAAAATCCAATTCCTTGCTGGCGCCGGCATAACGCGCATCATAATAGGGGATGTAATTGGTGGTAATCCACTGATCGGGATTTGCATATTGTCGAATTACTTTTGCCTGGTCATCCAGAAAACTTGATGTTTCGTAATCGCAAAAACGGCTGTGATCCAAACGTTGGTACAGGTTCATTCCCCATTGCGAGTGTTTCGGAATATTTATCTGGTCGAACCGGGTGTAAGTACCGCTCCAGAAATTGGTTCCCCATGCTTCATTCAACGCTTCAATGTTACCGTATTTTTCTTTTAACCATGCTCTGAAACGTTTTTGGGCATCTTCGCCATAATCCACATTGGCAGCAGGTTCGTTATCCAATTGCCAACCAAATATCCGGTCGTCGTTTCCGTAATGTTTGGCCAGTTCCTCAATCATTTTCAGTGAATAACTGCGGTAATATTCGTTGGAAAAGGAGGCGTGCTGGCGCGATCCGTGATCCATTTTTGTTCCGTTTTCGTGCTGTTTCAGAATATCGGGGTGTTTGCGTACCAGCCAAACAGGCGGGGTAGCGGTTGAGGTGCACATTACCACTTTTAGCTTGTATTTGTCGGCCAGTGCCACTGCACGGTCGAGCCACGCAAAATCGTACACGCCTTCTTCCGGCTCCAGTTGCGCCCACGCAAACTCGGCAAAGTGGGTAAATTCAAAACCCATTTCGGCCATCTTTTTAATATCTCGTTCCCACTGACTTTCGTCCCAGTGTTCGGGGTAATAATAGGCTCCAACCGATGTTAATTCTTCGGGCGGGAAATAAATGCCCTCATTTTGTGCGAAACCGTTGACTAAAATAAAATGACTAAGAATAAAATAAACCAGAATGAATTTGGAGTTGAAAATTGAGTTGGTACCCATAATTGAAATTTAAGTTTAGATTATCATGTTTTTATATGACGTAAAGAATTCCGAAGATATCTAATTAAGAGGAATTTATTAAGTAATAAATGCCCGAAAATCACAATTTTTTCTCCCTTTTTAACATGTATTTTTTTTCGTTTTTATTTTCTCGAATTTCGACAAGTTATTTTGAAAAATTTGAAAATGAATATCCAGAGTTTTCTGTAAATGGGGGAGTTCTGAATATTGTTGGGAATGAAGTTCAGAGTAAATCAAGGGGAAAATTGAATGCGTAAAAAATTTGAAGTTAAATTAAGGCTTTGATTCACTTATTCTCAAAAGGAACTTTGATTTACTGTATTTTTAGCGACCCATTTTCCTGTAAAGTTGAAGATCTCAATACTTTTAAGGTTGTTGAAAATCTTTTAGTTTTGTAGTATCAACCGTATAAAATTTAACCGATAAGTTATGGCAAGCGAGAAAGTATTTAAAAACAGCAAACGCTGGGAAGATCTTGGCGATGGCGTGGCGCGTCAGATTATGGGCTGGGACAACCAGATTATGATGGTAAAAGTAAAATTTGAAAAAGGTGCCGTTGGTGCCGAACATTCGCATTTTCATACACAAACTACTTATTGTGTTAGCGGCAAGTTTGAATTTACCATGGACGGCGAAAAAGTAATCGTTGAGCCCGGCGACGGTTTGTATATAGAGCCGAATATGTTACACGGAGCACTTTGTTTGGAGCCCGGAATTCTGATCGATGTTTTTAGCCCGGTTCGGGAAGACTTTTTGTAAGGACTGAAGGGCTGAAGGACTGAAGGATTGATGGATTGAATGCGCGGTAACTTTGTGAAACTCTGTGCCTCCTTTGTGCAACTCTGTGGTTAATTCTTTTTTCAAAAACTGAAAACTGCGACTGAGAACTTGCAAGAAACTTGCAACAGATCTCTCCTCGTCCCTCGTCGAGATGACAGGAGTGTTTGAGCTAATGCCTTTCACTAAGAGAATTTGTCTTTTACATCATCTGACAGATCGTTTGTGGTCTTCCGGTTTTTTTCGATGTATTCTGATGGCAGCATTTCGTATTCTTTCGAAAAATATTTCGAGAAATACCGCGGGTTGTTAAAGCCTACCTGGTACGCCACTTCTGATACCGAAAGCTGACTTGTTTCGAGCAGATGAGCAGCTCGTTTTAAACGAATAACGCGGATAAATTCAATGGGCGTTCGGTCGGTTAAAGCCAGCAGTTTTTTGTAAAGACTAACGCGGCTCATCCCCATTTCTGTACCAAAATCTTCAACGGTAAACGACGCTTCTGATATATTCGCCTCAACAATTTTTAGGGCTTTTTTTATAAACTTTTCATCCTCCGAGTCAACCTCCATCTTTTCAGGGCTGATTCCGATCATCGACTGGTACGACCGGCGCAGCTGCTCGCGCGAGCGCAATAGATTTTCAATACGCGATTCCAAAACTTTAAAGTCGAAAGGTTTGGTAAGGTAGGCATCGGCACCCGACTCGTAACCTTCAACAACCGGTGCGGTATCGGTTTTTGCCGTTAGCAGGATTACCGGAATATGTTTGGTTTTTCTGTTCGATTTTATTTTAGTACACAGTTCAACACCGTTCATTTCGGGCATCATCACATCGCTGATCACAATATCGGGCAATTGTTTTTCAAAGTTCGCCCAGGCTTCTGCTCCGTTTTCTGCCTCAATAATATTGTAGGTATCCTTAAAATTCTCTTTTAAATAGAAACGCAGGTCGGAGCTGTCTTCAACAATCGCCAGCGTTTTTTTCTCCCGGTCGATAGCCGGAGCTTTATCGGTTTTTGTTAATGTGGGCTGTTTGTAGGTTTTACGTTCTGCTACTTCAAGCTCTTTGTTGGCAGCTATTTCTTCTTCAGTAAACAACTCCACAGGAATTTCCACCGTGAATATACTTCCTTCGTTCAGCTGGCTGTCAACATTAACATCGCCTCCCAGCAGGGTAACGTATTCTTTCACCATCGACAAACCAATTCCGGAGCCCTGATTTATTTCTGTTCCCGTATTATCGGTTTGGTAAAAGCGGTTAAAAATCTGCATCTGTTGTTCGGGTGTAATACCAATTCCCGTATCCGATACTTTTACTGTTAAAACAGGTTTTTCGGCTGATGAATCCAGGTTGATATCCAGGCTTATTTTACCTCCGCTGTTGGTAAATTTGCAGGCATTACTTAGCAGGTTAGTAAATATTTTATCGGTTTTGTCTTTATCAAAATAAGTGTACAGGCTTTTGTGACTGCTTGAAAAGTGGAACGAGATATTTTTACTTTCCATCAGGTCTTCAAACGAGGATGAAATCTCGTGAATAAAACCGATCATCTCGCCCCAGTTTTTATTTACTTTAATTTTTTGGAGCTCCATTTTTCTGAAATCAAGCAACTGGTTTACCATTGCCATCAATCGGCGGGCGTTTCGCTGAATAAGAATAAGGTGTTTTTTATCGTCGTCGTTTTTACTGTTTTCAATTAATTTATCGATAGGGGCGATTATCAGCGAAAGTGGTGTGCGAAATTCGTGACTGATATTCGTGAAAAATTTGGTTTTCAATGTGTCGACCTGGTGAATACGTTCGGCTTCGCGGTGTTCCTGTTCGGCCTCAAATTTCAGTCGCTGGCGTTCGGCCAAAATCCTCCAGGTTATAAATAACAAGCCGGCGATAACCAAAATATAAAGTATATAGGCGTAGCCGGTTTCCCAAAATGGCGGAAGAATTTTGATGCTTAGAGGCGGATTCATTTCGCGCCAGTTGGAGTTATCGTTACTTACCCTGATGCGCAGTTGGTAATCACCTGAATTCAGATTGGTAAATGTAAGCTCGTGCATGCCGCGATTCACTTCCATCCATTCGTTGTTAAAGCCACTTAGCTGGTATTGAAAATTGTTTTTCTCGGGATGAAAATAGCCGATTGCCGCAAATTCAACCGAGAACACATTCTCTTTGTGTGTTAAGGTAATTTGATTGCGGTAGGTAATCGATTTATCCAGAATAATCCTTTTTCGGAAAGGTTCGTTAACTTTTATATTTTGATTGAATACCTTAAAGTTCGTTAGCACGATTTTATCGTTGGGCGTTTGAACCACAATATCTTCGGGTTTAAATAAATTGAACCCGTTGGCACCGCCGAAAATCAACTCTCCGGAGCGTGTTCGGTAAGCTGCTTTTTGGTTAAATTCGTTTCCCTGCAGGCCATCCTGCAAGCCAAAGTTTTCGATATCAACATCGATGTTCGCAATGGGCAGTTGATGCGAATAATTTTTTACGCTGATTTTTGATATTCCTTTTAAGGTGGCAATCCATATGTTTCCGTTTTCGTCTTCCTGAATGGTTTTTATGTTGGAATTGGCCAGCCCGTCGGCTTCTGTTAAAACCTTAAAAGTGCCTTGTGTTTTATTTAAGATGTTTAAACCCTGCGTTGTTGCCGCCCAAATTAAGCCCCGTACATCTTCGTGTATGTCGTTTACATTGCTGTCGCTTAATTTTCCGGGTGTTTTCGGATCGGCATCGTAATGCGTAAAACGTTTGGTATTCAGGTTTAATACATCAAGCCCAGCGGAAGTTCCCAGCCAGAGGTTTTGCCCGCTGTCTTCCATTATCGACATGATAAAATTGGAGCCGACCGAATTTATATCGTTTGCTGTGTAATGAATAAACTGTTCCTCCGAGCGGTCGAAAAGATTCAACCCGCCATTTAATGTCCCGACCCAAAGGTTTTGTTTCGAATCTTCAAAAATCGACCAAACGCGGTTGTCCGACAGGGAACCTGGATTATCCGGATCGTGCAGGTAATGTTTAAATGTTGTTCCGTTAAAACGGTTTAACCCGCCCTGGTAGGTTCCGGCCCAAAACGTTCCTTTACTGTCGATATGCAGCGCAACAATTACGTTGGCACTGATGGAGTTGGGATCATCAGCATCGTGCAAATAACTTTTAAAGGTGTTTTTGCTGCGGTTAAAATAAATCAATCCACCACCATTAGTGCCAATCCACAGATTTCCCCGATTGTCTTCAACAAAGCAGTTAACATCGTTGTACGGTAAGCTGTTCGGCGCCTCGGCCGAGTACCTGTAGTGGTTAAAAGGAATAAGATTTTTGTGGAAGTAGCTAATGCCTTTTTTATAGGTTCCGGCCCAAATAATATTTTCATTATCGCGATACAGGCAAGTTATACTGTTTTGCGCAATTCCGAACGGATTCTCACTATTGTTTTGTAGAACGCTTATGGTTTTTTTCTGCTTGTTTAGGATGTTAATCCCACCGTGATCAGTGCCTATCCATATGGCTCCGTTATCGTCTTCAATAACCGACGAAACCAAATTGGCGGAGAGTTTAAATAGAGATGACGACTGTGTGTATCTGCTTATTTTTTTCGATTGATGATCAAAAAAGAATACGCCATAAGGTATACCGGGCGAATACATCCAGATGTCGTTGTCGGAATCGATAAAAAGCTGGAAGTTATTAGCTTCATCCATCACTTCATCGCCCAGAAAAAATGTCTGCTCGGTTTGTTTGGTTTCCGGATTGATTTGAAGAAGCTCGCCGGCTTTTGATACCACCCAAATCATGTGGTTGCCATCTTCTGCAATATCGCTTAAGGAATTATCGTAATTGGGTCTGTCAGCTTTTGATACAAACTGTATCGAATCAACTGTTTGGTTTGCAGGATTGAACTTGTACAAACCGTAGTTGGCGTTCAGCAGCCAGGTGTTGTTTTTACTGTCGGTAAAAAACGATTGCAGTCCGGCGATTGGAATGCCTGTGTTCCGGTAATTTTCTCCCGGTGTTGAAAAGCGTTCGAGTACGGGATCGTAAATAGTAAATTCGGCATAGGAACGAATCCATAAACGGCCGTCAATGTCTTCAAACAAATATTCAATTCCGTTAAATGGTATCGAGGTACTGTCGTTAAAATCGTGCAGAAATGTTTTAAATCCTGTGCCATCATAGCGGTTTAAACCCTGCGCTGTTCCGAACCACATAAAACCTTGCCGGTCTTTTAATATTGCTCTTATTTCGTTGTTCGATAAGCCGTTGTTAATGTTAAGGTGCATAAACTTATAAGGCTCGTTCCCGGGAATGGAAGTAGCCTGTGTGCTTAGTGCTGGCACAATTACAAGATTAACAATGAATATAAACGGTAAGAGTTTATGCAGTAAAGACTTCATTTCAGGTTTCAATCGTTCATTTAAAAAGTCCGGTTTTCGACTTTTGCTAAAGTAAGCATAAAAATAAAAACGGGAAACAGAATGGAATTTCTGTTCCCCGTAATTCAAATCAACTAAATCTGTTTGTTCATTACCTGAATTCTTTAAAAGATTAACTCAGGTTTACAATTCAACGGTAATTTTTTCTCCCTGGTAGTTTACTGTTTTAGCATCGTTTGCTTTTCCAAGCATAGCCACCGGTTGTTCGCGCGAAACTTTTATAATTCGGAATTCGCGGTTTTTAACCATTTCCGGATATTCGCCGTTTCGAGCGCCAATAACAAGGCTGTTGTCACTTTCGGAATACGAAAATTCGATGGTACTGAATTCGCCACCTTCGTAAGCGTAAGTTGTTCCTTCGTCTTCGTATAATTTAAACGAAGCATCTTTTCCGGTGTACACGTAAATATCAATCGGTGCACCTTTTTTCTCGTCGGTGTACTGAATCTCTGGTCCAACAGGAATGATAGAACCTTCGCGAACAAATAGCGGCATTCTTTCGTAAGGTGCTTCCACACTTAACTTTTGGCCACCGGCAAGGAATTCACCTGTGTACAAATTATACCAGCCTCCGTTGTTGGGGAAATATACATCGCGTTTTGTGGCTTCGTATTCGTATACCGGGCAAACCAGCAACGACTGGCCAAACATAAACTGGTCGCCAATATTCAGCACGCGGCGGTCGTCAGAAAAATCCATCGCCAAACCACGCATAATGGTATAATCGTCATGATAAACTGCACCGGTTAAACTGTAAATGTATGGCATTAAACGGTAGCGCAGTTTGTTGTAGTACAACATCGATTTGTACGCCGGATGATTTACCGGAGCAATGTTGTAAATCTCGCGGTACGGATACTGCCCGTGAACCCTGAACAGCGGAGCAAATGCTCCGAACTGGTACCAGCGGGTATTTAATTCGCGCCATTCTTTCATGGCTTCACTGCCTTCGGTGGCACGCTCAAATTTCTTTTGCACACAGAAACCGCCAATGTCCATTGTCCAGTAGGGGAGTCCCGACATCGAGAAGTTGATACCTGCCGAAATCTGAGCTTTCATATCTTCCCAGGTGGTGCCAATATCGCCACTCCAGGTAGTTGTTCCGTAACGTTGCATGCCTGCAAACCCCGATCGGGTAAGAATAAACACGCGGTCTTTAGGATTTTCTTCGCGCTGACCTTCGTAAATGCCTTTGGCATTCATCAGTGCAAAAGCATTAAAATATTGTGTTGATGATCCCAAAGCCGTCGGATTCATCAGCTCTTTTCTATAGTCTATGCTTGCATTTGAAAGGATGTCCGGCTCGGTAGCATCCAACCACCACGAGTCGATTCCCATTGAGTATAAGTGCTCGTTAATCTGTTCCCAGAAAAGTTTTCGGGCACCTTCGCTGTAGGCATCGTAGAACGAACCAATGTACCCCGGGTAAATCCAGTCGCGAATACTGTCGTTAATGGCTTGCTTATACATCCAGCCATTTTTGTCGAATTCGTTGTAATGCTCGGTTCCCAGATAAAATTTAGGCCACACCGAAATCAATATTCTGGCGTTGTTATCGTGCACCATGTCGATCATTCCTTTGGCATCAGGGAAACGAGCTTTATCAAATTCCTGGCTTCCCCATTTGTCAACTTCCCAGTACGACCAGTCCTGCACAATATTATCGATAGGAATTTCTCTTTCTCTGAATTCCTTCAAAGTGCTTTCCAGTTCTTCCTGTGTTTTGTAGCGCTCGCGACTTTGCCAGAAACCCATTGCCCATTTTGGCATCACCTGGGCTTTTCCGGTAAGTGTGCGGTAGCGGCTGATCACATCGTCCATACTGTTTCCTTTCATAAAGAAATAGTCGATCTGGTCGCCCATTTCCGAGTAGAACGAAATATCGTTCTGCACATCAGGCTCAACCGGCGATAGCGCCTTCAATCCGATGTATGAAACACCACCATCAGGAATCCAGTCGAGTTTTACATGGTACTTTTCACCGGCTTTCATGTCGTATTGGAATTTAGCCACGGATGGGTTCCATGCCGTACGCCATTTGTCGGCCATCAGTTCGCCATTTACCCAAATTTTGGTGTATCCTGCATAATACAACAGAAAACGAAAAATGCCACTTTCCGTCGGCTCAATATCGCCTTCCCAAACAATGCGGGCGTGGTTAAAATCAAAACCTTCAGGAAAATTTTCGATCGTTTCCAGATTTTCGTAATCAATCGTCGATTCCGTGCGGATTGTATACACATGGTCGTTCTCGTTATTGTCGATGTAGGTAGCTGTTAAACCGCCTTCGTTTCCTTCAGCATCGTAAAGTTTAAACTGATCGATCTGTCCATAAGGGCGAGGATCGCCAAAACGCGAAAGCGAGTAGTTGTCCCAAAGCAGTCCGTAGTTGTTTGTTGAAACAATAAAGGGTACCGACACTTTTGTGTTATACTGGAAGAGCTCCTCGTTTTTTCCTTTGTAGTTCATTTCATCGGCCTGGTGCTGGCCAAGTCCGTACAAAGCTTCATCGTCTGACGATTCGAAAACCTGACGCGTAGACCAGGCGCTAACGCCATCAACTTCAATTGGCCCGAACGATTTTCCACCATCTTCCTTTTCCTGAAGAATTGGATTGCCATTCTCATCCATAAACAGAACTTCCCCGGTTAAGGTAGAAACTTCAACTTTGGTTTTTGCTGTTGAGATGATCAGATTTTCGCCGTCTTCTTCTACCTGAAACGAAACCGCTTCTTCCAGAGGAACGGTTATCAGACTTTCTTTTGTACTGAAAGATTTGGTTGCGCTTGCCGAAACTTTAATGATCTCGTCGTGTACAGGCGTAATTTTAATGGCCTGCGCCTGTTGCTCGCCGGCTTTCTGGGGGTAAACAATTACGGCATCCTGGGTTTTTTCCCAATTCTTTTGCGAACAGGAAACAGCCAAAATACCAATTAACAGAAATAAAAATACTTGCTTCATTTTGTATAGATAATTGTTTTGTATTCAAGTTATGGATTATTTGTGTGAAACACTTGCTATTACAGGCATTTTCACGCTGAAGCCAGTTTTGTTTTTCGAGGATTTAAGCTGCGGGCAGGCCTGTGTAACCTGCCCGAACTTAAATCCATATAAAACATCTAACTAACTAAATTATTGAACTTATGATTTTGTTCCATTAAAACGATTTTTGGTTGGGCAACTGTATTTTGTTGCTGGTGTAAAAATAGATTGAAGTGATGTATAATGATTGAGATTTTGTTTCGCAAGAGGAGGTATTTTGATAAGAGTGTTGTATAAAATGTAAAAACTAGGTGTATAAAATGTTATCCGCTGCAAGCAGTTTCGTTCAACAAAGAGGGGACGTTTAAACGTAAATAGTTCTGCTTTACGCTTTTATTTATGGAAGAGGTTTGATTGAAATATCAAGTTTCAAATCTTGAATGTTTTGATGATTTCAGAAAAGTCGGATTTTTTTGAATACTTTTAATGTGTCATTTAAACGTATTGAGTAATGTGTAGTCAAAGGCAAATCTCAATTACGAAAAAGAATTGAGAACAAATATGAAAGTTAATTAATACCAAATTATGAAGAAAATAATGTTCCTGTTTGTCATAGGACTACCAAATCCCGGATTATTGTTCTTCGTACAGCAGGTATTTTGTGCACTCAGAAATATTACAGTGCTCAATGGGCTAATCGAATACACGTACACTCAAAATTTATCCAATGATCAGATTTTCGATATTTCATTTAATAGATCTAATCGCTATTTTACTTAACCTGTAGCTGAAAATTAATAGAAAACCAATAAATAAACTTTTATGAACAAAAAAAGACTCTTTCTTGCCATCGTTATTTTGGCTTGCTTTTCCATCTCCTATGCCCAGGAACTTTCAAATTTTATGGGGCGCGAACCTATCATTTCTCCCGAGATTAGCGAAACAGATGTAACGTTCCGTTTTTTGGCTCCCAATGCCGATTCAGTAAAAATTACAGGAGGTTTTACGCCCACGGTTAAAATGAAAACCTCGTTTGGCGAAATGGAAGTGCCCGGTGCTCTCGATCTAAGCAAAGATGAAAAAGGATTGTGGTCGATAACTATACCACTACCTGAACCAGAGCTTTATACCTATAGTTTTATTGTTGACGGAACAAGTGTAAACGATCCGAACAATACTTTTGTGCAGCGCGATGGTACCCGGTACTTAAGTGTTCTGCTGGTTCCCGGCGAACTTACCGAGAATTATTTCGAAGCAAACGAACGTGGAAACCTTCATCAGGTTTGGTACGATTCCCCAACAACCAATCTGAACCGGAGAATGTTTGTTTACACGCCTTATGCTTACGAAACCAGTGAGAAAAGTTATCCGGTATTGTACTTGTTGCACGGCGCCGGTGGCGATGAGGACGCCTGGAGTTCGATGGGGCGTACCCGTCAGATCCTGGATAACCTGATTGAGAAGGGACTTGCCGAGCCTATGATTTGTGTAATGCCAAACGGAAATGCGAATCAAATGGCGGCTGTCACTACTCAGTTGCCTGTAAAAGCATATGATTACCGGGACCCGGCAAACAGAGATCTTTATGTAAAAAGTATTGTGAAAGATATTGTTCCTTACATTGAAAAAAATTACCGTGTGATTGCTGATCCTGCACATCGTGCTATTGCCGGTCTTTCAATGGGTGGCGGCCATACTATTTCCACTACATTAATGTATCCCGGATTTTTCGATTACATCTGCCCCTTAAGTATGGGAATCGGAATGAGATTCGGAAATGATAATTCCAATCAGGAGGAAGTTATGAAAAACTATGAAACGCAGTTTAAAGCGCTAAACAAGGAAGGTTACAAATTGTACTTTTTGGCTTGCGGCGATACTGATTTCCTTTTCGAATCAGCAAAAACACTGGATAAAATGCTTACCGATACCGGTTGCGAGCACACGTTTTTTGTAACTTCGGGCGGACATACCTGGGCCAACTGGCGCATTTACCTGAATACTTTTGCGCCACTGCTGTTCAAATAAAATACTAACTAAAACCATAAAATTATGAAGACTAACAGACGAGACTTTTTTCAAACCATGGGAGCAGGAGCCGCCGGGTTTGGTCTGGCTACAGCACTTCCGCTTGCATCATGTGCAGCCCCTGCTGAATCGGCAGCTGCAAACGACGACGAGCAAATACTTTTTATTGGCGACGATATTGCCATTGCCGATACCGCTTACGGAAAAGTAAAAGGTTTTATTTTACGTGGAATAACACAGTTCAGAGGTATTCCTTACGGCGCAGATACGGGTGGTAAAAACCGTTTTATGCCGCCCCAGAAACCGGAACCGTGGAACGATATTAAACCGGCAGTTTGGTGGGGAAATACAGCTCCACAGCTTATGGATGGCCGTTATGGCAATGCCTATTCATCGTTTGTTGACCACTGGAATTACGACGATGTAAGCGAAGATTGTTTGAAGCTGAATGTTTGGACACCGGCTCTTGACACCAACAAACGCCCTGTTATGGTGTGGTTGCATGGCGGCGGTTACACCAACGGAAATGGTATTGAGCAGGATGGATACATGGGTGAAAATCTTAGCCGAAAAGGCGATATTGTTTTTGTTTCGATTAACCACCGTCTGGGACCGATCGGTTTTTCTGACCTATCGGGAGTAGGTGGCGAAAAATATAAAGATTCAGGAAACGTTGGTGCACTCGATATGGTGGCTGCATTGGAATGGGTGAACCAGAACATTGCCAATTTTGGTGGCGACCCGGGCAATGTTACCATTATGGGCCAATCGGGGGGTGGTGCCAAAGTGTGTACTCTGGCCGCCATGCCCGCAGCAAAAGGTTTGGTGCATAAAGCTGTTCCGCTAAGCGGTTCAACTACCGAGGGTATGAATCAGGGATATGCACAAAAGCTGGGAGAATACGTATTAAAAGAAGCCGGCTTACAAGCTTCGGAAATTGATAAACTGCAGGAAATCCCCTGGAAGGAATATATTCTTATTGCCAACAGAGCCAGTCAGAAAATGCGCGAAGAGGAAGGTGGAAGTGGGTTGATACGTATAGGATTTGCACCGGTAGCTGACGGAGTGAACATTCCAAAAGGAACATTTTATTCTGAAGCAAGTGGTGTTTCTTCCGATGTACCAATGCTGATCTGTACAACTTTTCACGAGTGGGGAATGGCACGGACAATGCCCGAAATGGAAAAAATAACAGATGAGCAGGCCAAAGAAATGCTGAAGGACCGTGCCGGATTCAGAGGGGGCTTGGGCGACAAAGCACCGGAAGTATACGATGCATATGCAAAAGTATTTCCAGATGCCAAACCAATTGAAATTATGACATTGGTAGCCAGTAATCGGAAAGGTGCGGTTGAAACAGCCACTGCCAAAAGCAAGCAGGGGGCACCGGTTTATATGGCCTGGTTCGGGTGGGAACCCCCGTTATTTGATAACCGAATGCGGGCCTTCCACTGTCTCGATATTTGTTTCTGGTTCTACAACACCGATTTGATGCTGACACACACAGGTGGCGGAGCCCGACCTCGTAAATTGTCGGAAAAGATGTCGGATGCATTACTCTCGTTTATGAAAAATGGTGATCCGAATTGCGAAAGTATGCCGGCCTGGCCAAAATTCACAGCCGAAAATGGCGAAGTGATGATTTTGAATGATGTTTGCGTGGCCAAAAATGATCCGGATCGGGAGGTACGCGAAATGTTGTAATCGAATAGTGAGTTTACCAAATATTCTATTTTTATTGATACAGGGGAAATGTTTCCCCTGTATTTGTTTTTACAAATGACTAAGCAGTAGCATGCAACCGTTTATTATTCCCATAAAATAAGTGCACAACAACCGCCGAAAGGCGTTTGGCTTTCTGCTGTTTTTGTCACAATAAGAAGAGTTGTGTGGAAATAGTAATTTGTATCTTTGAATGCATAAAATGAAACCAGGTATCACGGCCCATCGATTATTTGAAAATCGGGCCACTAAAATTTAAACCGAATGAAGAAGTTAACACTACTTTTTACGCTATGCATTTTTCTCTTGGGTGTATCGAATGCCCAAACCAGTTCAATTATAAAATCACCAAAACTGGAGGAGATGCCACCCGAAAGTGTCGGTATTTCTGCCGAACGTTTGGCGCGCATCGATAAAATGTGTGAAGAAGAAGTGGCTAAAGGTAATCTTCCGGGAATTGTGTCTTTGGTGGCACGCAACGGAAAAATTGTTCACTGGAAAGCGTACGGAGTTGCCAATGAAGCCGGTGATAAAATGAAACGTGATGCTATTTTTCGTATCGCTTCACAATCAAAAGCGATTACGTCAACAGCGGTGATGATGCTTTGGGAAGAAGGTAAATTTCAGTTGGATGACCCCATTTCGAAATACATCCCCGAGTTTAAAAATCAGCAGGTGCTTACCAATTTTAGGTACAGCGATACCACCTGGACCGGAGTACCCGTAAAAAACGAAATCACCATTCGTCATTTGTTATCTCATACTTCGGGTATTGGTTACGGAGTAATTGATGGCGATGAACGTTTTAAGATGCTTTACAAAAAAGCCGGTGTTACCGACCTGTTCACAACGGAAAATATTACCATTGAAGAAAGTGTAAAGAAGCTGGCAAAAATGCCATTGCACCACGAACCGGGAGCACAGTTTACCTACAGTGAAGGTTTGGATGTGTTGGGATATTTTATCGAGATAGTTTCGGGAATGCCGTTTGATAAGTACCTGAAAACACATATTTTCGATCCGTTGGGAATGGAAGACACTTGGTTTTACCAACCCGAAAAAAATATCGATCGTGTGGTTGAAGTTCAAACTCAGGTTAATGGCGAATGGCAAAAGTACCCCGTAACTTTTTACGATACTGATTACCCGATAAAAGGTGCTAAAACATTTTTCTCAGGAGGAGCCGGTTTGTCGAGCACGGCAAAAGACTATGCCATTTTTCTGCAAATGTATCTGAACGGTGGACAATACAAGGGAGTTCGCCTGCTAAGTCGGAAAACGATTGATGTAATTTTATCGAATCAAATTGGAGCTATTCGCGGAGAATCAGATACTAAATTCGGGCTGGCTTTTGACCTGGTAACCGAAAAAGGACAGAACAAAGGAGGTTTAGGAAGTGAGGGAACTTTCAACTGGGGCGGTTATTTTAATACTCAGTATTTTGCCGATCCTGAAGAGAACGTGATTGGTATTATCATGAAACAAACACAAGGTCCGGTTAACGACGTTACCGGTTGGAAATTTCGACAGCTGGTATTTCAAACCATCGATGATTAAAGGTTCTGAAGTGAAAACATAAAAAAAAGACTCGCAATGTTGCGAGGCTTTTTTGTTAATTCACTTTCGGGTTATGCCAGAAATGATTCCAGCATCCAGATTTCTTTTTCGGTATGTCCAATCCAGTCGCTCATCATAGCTGCCGTTCCTTCATCGTTATTTTCTCCGGCAACTTCCAAAATTTCGTTAAAGCTTTTCAGGAAATAACGTTGGCTTTCCAAAACACTTTCAACTGCAGGTTTAGCTTCCGAAACGTTGGCTACTACATCAAGTTTCGCGGTTTTTAAGTAGTCTTCGAAAGTGTGCAACGGCTGACCACCCAACATTAAAATACGTTCTGCAATTTCATCTACAACATCAGAAGCCTGGTTGTAATACTCTTCGAAACGGGCATGCAAGGCAAAGAACAATTGTCCTTTAATGTTCCAGTGTAATCCACGAAGGTTTTGATAATGAATTTGATAATCTGCTAATAACTGATTCAATTTCTCTACTGTAATTTGATTTTTTGCTTTCATAATATGTAAATTTTAATTTATTAAACTTTGTTGTTCCAATTCGTTGTTTTGTTTCTTTCAACACTTCAAAGATACTATTAGTAGTATTTATTATATTTATAGCAGTATTAGTAATACTTATGCTATGAATATCGCACAACTGGAATATCTGAAAGAATTGTATGCATGTGGTTCGTTTTCTTTGGCCGCCGACCGGCTGGGAGTTACACAGCCCGCATTAAGTCTGCAAATACAGAAACTGGAAGAGGAACTGGAGTTCAAATTGATCGACCGAACCAAACGGCCATTTCAATTTACAGATGAAGGAAAGGTGTTTTACGAGAAGTCGCTGGAGATTTTAAAGCAGATCGAGGCGTTGAAACAAATCTCAATTAATATCAGTGAAGAAGTAAGTGGTAACCTGAAAGTCGGGATAATTCCAACACTGGCTCCGTACCTGATTCCGCTTTTTATTCATCAATTGGGCAAAGACTTTCCGGCGTTGCAGTTGGAGATTTATGAGCTAAAAACGGAAGAGATCGTTGACGAAATTAAAATGGGTGATATCGATTGTGGTATAATTTCTACCCCAATTTCGGCAACAAATATTTCCATAACTCCACTTTTTTACGAACGTTTTTATGCGTATTTGTCCGAAGATCATCGTTTGTTTGAGCAGGATTTCATCGATCTTAAATCGATTGAAGAAGGCGAAATATGGTATCTTGAAGAGGGGAACTGTTTTCAGAACCAGGTGAATTCCATTTGTCAGATCAATCCGCAAAAGAAAAACAAACAATCATTGGTTTATCACAGTAATTCTATCGAATCGTTACGGCGTATTGTGGAGAACAAAAGCGGCCTGACTTTTATTCCCGAGTTGGCCACTATAAATATTCCGGCCGAGCAGGAAGAGCTGATAAAAGAAATTGTGCCAAATGAACCCGTTCGCGAAATCAGTTTAATAACTGCCAAACGTTTTGCCAAAGAGCGACAGGTTAATGCTTTGCAGAAGGTTATCAAAAGTAACATTCCGGCGCGTATGCTTCAACAACCTGAAGGGGGAATTATGGATACACTCATATGATTCTTCGTGAAAATTTTGATTTCCACCTTCTCGCAGCATTGAAACACTAAAGCCACAAAAATTTCTTGCTTGTTGCAGCAGTGCGGGAAGGTCGCCACACTATTTTTTTACTTGCCGCAGCCGTGCGACATGGTCGCCAACAAATTTTTTTGCCTGCCGCAGCCGTGCAACAAGCAAGCCACAAGTTTTTTTGCTTGCCGCAGCCGTGCAACTGGCAAGCCAATAAGTTTTTTGCCTGCCGCAGCCGTGCGACAAGCGAGCCAACAAGTTTTTTTGCTCGCCGCAGTTGTGCGACAAGCGAGCCAACAACTTTGCTGGCTAATTGCACGGCTGCAGGAAGTCTGTAATCAGCGAGTTACAAAGGGTGGAAATTTGAGTGACTAGTAAAACCGTATTGTTCAGCAACTAATTCTGTAGATTCTGAAAATTAAAATACGTATTATAACGAGTGAATTATGCATTGGCTTTTGCTATTTCTCTTTAGCGTAAGCATACCAGTATAAGGTACCTACAAAAAAGCCGCCTCCGACAATATTTCCAAGTGTTGCCGGAATCAGATTTTTTATCACAAATGTTGCCCAGCTAATATCAGCACCCTCGAAAATTGCCAGAGGAATAAAAAACATGTTGGCAATACTGTGCTCAAAACCCATAGTTACAAATGCCATAACGGGCCACCAGATGCCTAAAATCTTTCCGCTGGTGTGTTGTGCCGACATACCCATCCACAGCGCCAGACAAACCAGCCAGTTGGCACCGATACCTTTTAAAAAGGTGGTGAAAAAAGGATTGGATGTTTTCCCGATAGCAATCTTTTCTACCATATTTATCCAGGGCTCGGCATTTACCAAATGGGTAAGGTGAACCAAAAAATAAGCTACGAACACAGCCCCAACAAAATTACCGAGATAAACCAACGACCAGTTGCGAAGCGGAGCTGTCCAGCGTTGTTTGCCTCCCAATACATTAGGCATAAAGTAGGCGTTGTTACCGGTAAAAAGTTCCGCTCCGGCCATTACAACAATCATCAGCCCAACGGGGAACATGGCTCCCAAAAGAAACTTCGGGATTCCCGGGTTTTCAGCACCAATACCGGGTACTCCACCGCCAACCAAAATGGCCAGCAAACCTCCAAAAGCGATATAGGCGCCGGCTAAAAATGCCAGTGTCAGTATTTTTTTTGCAGAGTAGCTGTCTTTTGCAATGGCCAGTTTCCCGGCTTCGTTAATAATTTCTTTTGGTGAATATAAACTCATTGTTTTTTCTTTTTTGATACTTGATGCTAGATACTTGATTCTAGATACTCGATACTCGAAGCTTGTTATTTCACAATTACATCCTTAAAATGCGGTTTTAGCATTTCAAAAGCCCGCTCGATCTGTTCGGGCGTGTTCTCTTCTACCTCCTTAAACTGGTAGTCCATTCCCAATGATTCCCATTTGTAAATGCCCAGCTTGTGATAGGGGAGTATTTCAAATTTTTCCAGGTATTTATTCCCGGAGAAAGTTTCAATCAACCAACTTAACGATTCATCGCTGTCGGTGTAATCAGGAACCAGCACATAACGAAGCCAGTATGGTTTTTTACTTTGCTCGCGAAGCTGAATGTTCTCCAACAATCGACCTAGTCCTTTGGCACCTGTAATCGATTTGAATCCCTCCTCTGTTGTGGCTTTAACATCAAACATTACCAGGTCAGCCAGTTCCGAAATCAGATGTTTGGCTTCCGGTGTTCGGATCAATCCGTTGGTATCAATATTTGTATGGATACCTTCCGTCTTTAATGTTTCAAAAAAGGGAATAAGCGCCTTACTTTGTAACATAGGTTCTCCACCTGAAACGGTCACTCCGCCATCATCGCCAAAGTAGGTTTTCATATTTATGGCACGTTTTATCAGGCTCTCGATTTCTGTTGATGCTCCGCCTTTTAAGGCAATGGTATCTGCATTCTGACAGTATTTACACTGCAGATTACAGCCCTGAAGGAACACTACCAGACGAATTCCGGGACCATCGTGTGTACCAAACGATTCGATGGAATGGACGATTAATTTATTTTCAGTTGGAGACATACTATTTAACACAAAAACATGCCAACCAGTTTATCCGGTCGGCATGCTTGTGTAGTATTTAATGAATAATTACATTGTTTCGTGGAACGAACGCGTAAGCACTTCCTGCTGCTGTTCGCGTGTTAATCGAACAAAGTTTACAGCGTAGCCCGATACCCGAATTGTTAACTGCGGGTGATCTTCCGGGTGCTCCATGGCATGAAGAAGCGTGTCGCGGTCGAGCACATTTACATTTAAGTGCTGTGCATTGCAACCAAAATATCCGTCGAGCGTGCGAACCAGGTTTTCAATACGCATTTCAGGTGTTGCTCCCAACGATTTTGGAACTACCGAAAGTGTATTTGAAATACCGTCTTTCGAATCTTTATAATCGATTTTGGCCACCGAATTTAGCGACGCAATTACTCCGTGTGTATCGCGTCCGTGCATTGGGTTGGCTCCTGGTGCAAAGGCAACTCCTTTTGCACGTCCGTCGGGAGTAGCTCCGGTTTTCTTTCCGTAAACCACATTCGAAGTAATGGTTAATACCGACATGGTTGGCATGGCATTTTTGTACACCGGAAGTTTTTCCAACTCCAGGTTAAAATGCTCCACTACATCGCGTGCAATGTGGTCAACACGGTCGTCGTCGTTACCATATTTCGGGAAATCGCCTTCGATCTGAAAATCAACCGTCAGGCCGTTTTCATCGCGAATCGGTTTTACTTTGGCGTGTTTAATGGCCGAAAGCGAGTCGGCAACAATCGATAATCCTGCAATACCGTAAGCGATATTAATTTTCGGATTCGTATCGATAAGCGCCATTTGAGCTTTTTCGTAGTAATATTTGTCGTGCATATAGTGGATGATGTTCATCGCTTCGTTGTATACACGCGCCACTTCTTTCATGGCTATTTTAAAGTTGTCGATTATTTTGGCGTAATCCAGGTATTCTTCTTCAATGAACGGAATTCCATCTACCATTTGTGTTCCTGTATTCTCGCAGCGTCCGCTGTTTATGGCCAAAAGAAGTGTTTTTGCCAGGTTGGTACGTGCGCCAAAGAACTGGATGTGTTTTCCCAATTCCTGCATCGATACACAACATGCAATTCCGTAGTCGTCGCAGTTTGAGCTGGTACGCATCAAATCATCGTTTTCGTACTGAATTGATGAGGTTTCGATAGATACTTTGGCGCAATAATCTTTAAACCCTTTTGGCAGGTTTTTCGACCAAAGAATAGTAATATTTGGCTCAGGCGACGGACCCAGGTTGTAAAGTGTATTCAGGAAGCGGAACGATGTTTTAGTTACTTTGCTTCGTCCGTCGATCAGCAAACCACCAATACTTTCGGTTACCCAGGTTGGGTCGCCGGCAAAGATCTGGTCGTATGCTTCCATGCGCAGGTGGCGAACCATACGCAGTTTCATAACAAACTGGTCGATGTATTCCTGTGCTTCTGACTCGGTAATTTTTCCGTCTTGGATATCCTTTTCGATAAAAATATCGAGGAAAGACGAAACACTACCCAAAGACATGGCGGCACCGTCTTGTTCTTTAACCGCAGCAAGGTAAGCCATGTAAGTCCACTGAACGGCTTCCTGTCCATTTTGTGCCGGGCGCGAAAGATCTAAACCGTAAATTTTACCCATTTCTATCATGTCGCTCAAAGCGCGGAGTTGCTCCGAAACTTCTTCACGTAAACGAATGGTAGCATCAGTCATCGGGCCGGTGATCTTTTGCAGGTCCTCTTTTTTCCCTTCAATCAAACGGTTGATGCCGTACAACGCAACACGGCGGTAGTCGCCAATAATTCGTCCGCGGGCATAATTATCGGGTAAACCTGTTAGGAAACCCAGCGAGCGGAATTTCCGGATCTCGTCGGTGTAAGCATCAAAAACGCCATCGTTGTGGGTTTTGGTGTACTTGCTGAAACTCTCGTGAATGATTGGGTTGGGTTCCAATCCGTGTTCTGATAAAGCTTTTTTAACCACGTTGTAACCTCCGTAAGGTTTCATGGCACGTTTCAGTAACTTGTCGGTTTGCAGGCCAACAATTACTTCGCTTTCTTTGTCGATATATCCGGCTTCGAAAGCCGTCAATCCCGAAACTACATTTACATCCACATCGCGTAAACCATTGTTCTGGCGCTCTTCTTTTAGGGCATCTTTACAAATGTCCCATAATTTGCTGGTCCGTGCTGTCGGGCCTTCCAGAAATTTGTGATCGCCGGTGTACGGGGTGATATTTAAAGTTACAAAATCTTTCACTTCAATGGCTTTGCACCATCGTCCTGTTTTGAAAGTGTTTTCTAAATCCATAAACTTTTACCTTTTTCTAAAATAAACTCTTACTAAACCAATTTGTTCGCAAAAGTACTGCTAAAAAACTTCTTGTAATATCCCTATTAATGGGGATTTTGCTTTCTTGTTAATGTCTTAATCTTTACCTAAAATTCAGGTAATATTGCAACTGGTTTGAATCTTTTTTCTTTTGAACTGGACCAGGAAATATTCACCGAATGTTGGTTGAGGTTAAACTATAATCCCTCATATTTGTATTTATTGAAAACTGAATAGAAATGGCAGATCATCATCACGATCATGGGCATCATCACCATCATCATCACGAAGTAAGTGGGAAAAAATTACTGTGGGTAACAGTTTTAAATCTTTCTATTACAGTGGTGCAGGTAATTGGTGGAATTATCTCGAACAGTTTGTCGTTACTGTCTGATGCACTGCATAATCTGGGCGATTCTTCGGCTATTTTTATTGCTTTTCTGGCGGGTAAACGAAGCCGCAGACCTTCGGATGAACAAAAGACTTTTGGTTATAAACGTGTTGAAATTCTGGCTGCGCTTTTTAACGGAGTGGTACTGATTGGAATTTGTTTGTACCTGTTTTTTGAAGCCTACGAACGTTTTGTAAATCCGGAACCCATAAAAGGAAAAATCATGTTTATTGTGGCCACATTTGGTTTGCTGGCCAACCTGATTTCGGTTTTTGTGCTGAATAAGGATAAAAACCACAACCTGAACGTACGGGCTGCATACCTGCATTTGCTGGGCGACACATTTTCGTCGGTGGCGGTAATTATTGGTGGTATTGCCATTTGGAAATTCGAGGTTTTCTGGATCGACCCGCTGATTACCGTTTTGGTGGGTGTATACATTATTTATCATACCTGGGATGTGGTAAAAGAAACAGTAGATATTTTAATGCAGTCGACGCCCACAAATATTGATCTGGCCAGGATAAAAGAGGAAGTTGAGAAGATTCCGGAAATCGATAACATTCATCATATTCATGTTTGGAGGCTCGATGATACACAGATTCATCTGGAGGCGCATATTAATATGGAAGGTAACATTAGTATGTTGGAGTTAATGGAAGTTCGCGCAAAAGCAGAGAAACTACTTCACGATAAATTTGGTATTGACCACATAACGCTTCAGGCCGGTTACGATTGTTGCGACAACAATGCTGAAATGCTTGCACATTAAGACCAATTTGTCTGAATTCCCCTTTTTATGTGAGTTTTCTCCTGCCAAAATCATCATTTTACGCGATTGTCAGCCCGATAAAAAACACTGAATTTTACACTGGTAATTTTAAATGACTTGCGTATGATTTTTTCATTTATATCATCACTAACGGTTAGCTCATCGCAAAACGAGCTGGTGTCGTCGGTTTTTATCGACTTTTCATTTTATCTCATCATCGCCGGATTGATCGGGTGGGTTTTATTCCGAAAAGAAAAAGGAAAATACATTAGCAAAGCCTTAATGACCTTAATGATTGTAGCTCCTTTGCTGTTTCTTATTTTGAAACTTGGAAAATTGTAGGTCTTTTATTCGGTAAAACTGTCAATATCTATTAAACCGTTGGCCACTGCATAAATAACCAGCGCGGCTGTAGATTTTACGCCAATTTTACTACTGATGTTTTTGCGGTGCGAAATAACCGTGTGGATACTTATAAAAAGTTCTTCGGCAATTTCCTTGTTAGATTTTCCGCTGGCCAGCAGCTTTAACACATCAATTTCTCTTTCGCTTAAAGTATTGTCGATATCGTTGTTTACGGCAGGCGTTGCTTTAAAGTGTTTCGAGATAATTTGCGTAATGGTTTCGTGCCTGTCGGTAACAAAAATATTATCGGCAAAATTGTCGTAAAGTGTGCGGTCGTAATGATTGGAAATCAGACCCACAACATTGGTTTTATTATATAGCGATAGCAGGTTGTTCAGGTTCTTTTTCGAGTTGTTTAGCGTAACCGGGTTTATGATAACAATCTTGAAAAGATTCGATTGCCCAAATTTCAAAGCCTCTTCAAGCGTGTCGGCAAACGACAGCTCTACGCTGTCTTTCATTTGTTGCAGAATAGCAGCAATTCCTTCGCGAATAATTACCGAAGGTTCGATGATTAATATTTTACAGCGCGTTTCCAATTAGTTGAGGCCTTGTTTTTCAAATTGTTCCACCTGTGGAATTAAAATCTCATTTTCAATTTTTGAATGCGTTTGCAGATCCGCATCCAAACCGAAAAGCGCAAATAATATTTTACGCCTCAGGTTATTGTCGGCCTTTTGTGGAAGATGCTCGATCAGTAGTTTTTTTACATCATCGAGTTTTTCCTGAATATCGTCGTGATGTTCGCGGTAATCGATCACCGAATAATTCTCGGCAGCGTTGGCGTCAATAAGGTTTAAAATGTAAGGAAAAACCGTGTTGTTTTCGTAATCAAAATGCTGATCAACTTCATGCTTATAATCATTAAAAAAACGCTCCACCAATTGCATTTCGGGCTTCTGACTGAATTCGCTCATCAGGTGAATGTTCTGAATAATCTCCGGGAAAACCTCATCTGAATAATAGGCATGTGATTTCATCAGGTAATTAACTACCTGTTTAATTTCAGGCGCACTAAAATTCAAATCCTGATGATACGAGCTGTCGATGTTAAGATTGGCCACCATTAAAAAAACTTTGGGGCTGATATTGTTTTCCAGGCAAATCTCCTCAACTGTTTTTTCCCGAACGCCTAACTTTATTCCAAACCGCTCCAATACAAGAATTAACTGTGGGTGGCTGAAAAGCAGTTTCGACATTTTTATGTTTTTCTGAATTTGTTCCTGCTTTGATCCCATGCGAAATAATTTGAGGGCAAAATTACAAATTTTATTTAGACAAAATCAAAATAGTAGTTAAGAGATGTAATTTTTAATATAAATCGATAATTGCCTATGGTATACAATATTACAGGAAATTATCCCTTACAAAATTGTTGAAGTTTTCTTTGTATTGTTCGCTTACCGGAATATAAACTTTACCAAAAACAATTCGGCTGCGTTCAATGGTGTCAATTTTTTCGAGGTTAACGATAAAAGAACGATGGACGCGCATAAATTTCTCGCCGGGAAGTTTGGCCTCAAGTGCTTTTAGCGAACTTAACGACATGATCGGTTTTGGTTCATCCTTTAGAAATACCTTCACGTAATCTTTTAAACCTTCAATGTAAATAATCTCGTTAAAGTTAATGCGGCGGATTTTATACTCTGATTTCAGGAACAGAAATTCGTGATTCGAATCCACTTCATCGTCTTTTTTATCGGCGCGTTCGTAAGCAATTTGTTTTTTTGCTTTTTCGGTAGCTTTGTAAAACTCTTCGTAGCTGAATGGTTTTAAAAGGTAATCGATGGCATCGAGTTTAAAACCCTGCAGCGCATATTTTTCATAAGCCGTTGTAAAAATAATTTTGGGTTTGTTGGTCAGAATTCGCGTAAACTCCAAACCATTTAAGTCGGGCATTTCAATGTCCAGAAAAATAAGATCAACCTCGTTCTGATCCATAAATTCCATGGCATCTATCGGGTTGTCAAAAGCACCTGCTAATTCTAAACTCGGAGTTTTTTCAATGTAAGAAATTACCAGTTGAAGAGCAAGAGGTTCGTCGTCGATGGCAATGGTTCGTATCATTTGGCGGTATCAATTTCAAGTTGTACAATAAAGACTTCCGGTGTCGTTTCAATGTTTAAATCAAACTTCCCGGCGAACAACAGGTTGAGTCTCTTTTTTACATTTTCCAATCCGATTCCAGAGTGGTTTTCATCACGCTTCTCTTTTTTCTCTTTCGCAATGCTGTTTTCGCAGGTAAAGTATACTTTGTTCCCCTCGGTTTCCATTTTTACTTTAATAAACGATTTGTCGCGGTAACTAATTCCGTGTTTAAAAGCGTTTTCTATGAACGGAATAAAAAGGAGTGGCGGTATTTTCAGGTCGTTCTGTTTGCCGGGAAGATCGATGTGAATGTCCACTTTTTGCGAAACACGTAGCTGCATTAAATCAATGTAATGATGCATAAATTCTACCTCTGCCGAAAGCATGGTTTCTCCGTGTTCCGACTCGTATAAAAGGTAGCGCATCAGTTTCGAAAGTTTTAAGATGGCTGACTGTGCATCGTCGGTATTTATAGCTACCATCGAATAAATATTATTCAGCGTATTAAAAAAGAAATGCGGGCTTACCTGGTTTTTCAGAAATGCGAGCTCTGAATTCAGCTTCTCTTTCTCCAGTTCTTTCTGGCGTTTTTCGCTGGCCGTGTATTGTTCAATGGCTCGCAAACCAATCGAAAAACCTACAATAACAATCGATAGCAGGCTGTAGCCATAAATTTGCATTAATTTAAATGGAGGGCGCTGAAACCGTTGCTCGCTGCGTGCTTGTTCTTCAATTGACTCTGCTATTCGTCGGTCGCGATCCGGACTATGAAATATATGGTTGGAGTAATCGAGTATAAAATAAAAGCAAATAACCACAACAATTGCCAAAAGAAAGAACAATGCCTTTTTGTTATTCAGGTAAAACTTTGGAACCAACCAGAAATAATTGATGTAAAAAATGACTCCGATAATAAAGGCATTTAAATAAAATCCCCAGGCAATAAAATTGTTGTTTCCTGAATAACGGCTTATTATAATTTGCGGTAAAATAATCAAGACCAGCCATACCAGCAGATGCATTATGATTGGAAGACTGTGTCGTTTTGCCTGAAGTTTGTTCATTCTTAGTGGTTTTTAACAAAGTTAAATCAATTGTTATATAAAATGCCGCGAAAGCAAATTTTATATTTACAATGGTTAATGCCGATATTACAACAAAGGAGTAAAGGAACGAAGTGAAATTTTGCGACATTTTGTTGTTTCATCGGTATTATAATTAAAACCAAAACCCACTAATCGTTTGTGAATTTTGGTTTTTATGTTTATTCATGTCGTACTGCATCAATCGGGTCGAGGTTGGCTGCTTTGCGTGCAGGGTACCATCCGAAAAATATACCGATTACGCTACAAACAAGGAACGATAATCCAACTGCCTGAGTGTCGACAACAAAAGGCATGTTTAATGCAAAGGACGCCAGGTAGGAGAGTGCGGTTCCGAATAGTATTCCGATAATACCTCCCAGTATACTTAGCATAACCGCTTCGAACAGGAATTGCATCATGATGTCAAATCCACGTCCGCCAACCGACATGCGCAGCCCGATTTCTTTGGTGCGTTCGGTAACCGACACAAACATGATGTTCATAATTCCGATACCGCCAACCAGCAACGATATTCCTGCTACGGCTCCTAAAAGCAAGGTGAGCATATCGGTAACTGTTGATACCATTTCCACCATTTCGGCTTGCGAACGTACCTGGAAATCATCTTCGTCTCCTTCTTTTAATTTGTGCTGTTGGCGCAAAATCGTTTCAATTTCTCCGATGGCAGCATCCGACTGCTCTTCGCTTACTGCGGAGGCATAAATCGATTGGATATGTGTAATCGCCAGCATTCGTCGCTGTACCGATGTGTATGGTGCAAGGATCATATCATCCTGATCCATTCCCATGCCGTTTTCGCCTTTCTCTTTCAAAACGCCAATTACTTTTAGCGGAATGCCTCCAAAGCGAATGGTTTGCCCGATCGGATCAACATTTTCATTAAAAACATTTTCGATGACAGTTTGTCCAACAATGCAGACTTTTGCCAGCGACTTTATTTCTTTATCGGTAAAAACACGGCCGTCTTCCAACTCATATTTTCGGATGTCGAGATAGGATACATCAACGCCGTAAATGGTGGTTGGCCAGTTGTTGTTGCCGTTAACTGCCTGTCCGCTGGTGCTCACCTGTGGCGACACTTCGGTAATGTTCTTTGCTTCTTTTCGCAGTGCTTCAATGTCGTTTAGTGTCAGCGTTTTTGTATTTGAGTTTCCCATCATAACACCGCCACGACGTTGCTGACCAGGCATTACAAAGATCATGTTGGTTCCCATGTCCGACATTTCTTCGCGGATGCTTTGTTTTGATGATTCACCGATGGAAAGCATCGCGATTACCGAACCAACACCAATAATAATACCAAGCATGGTGAGTATAGCTCTGAACTTGTTTCTTTTCAGGGCAGTGGTTGCTATTTTTGTGAGATTTATATAGTTCATTTCTCGTTGTTTTTAAGATTCATAATCCTCTTCTACCGGAAGTGCTTCGATCAGTTGTGTTGCATTAAATCGATCGGTAACCAATGATTCCTTTTGTATTCTACCATCCCTAAAAACAATGTTGCGTTTCATAAAACGGGCAATATCCGGTTCGTGCGTTACAAATACAATGGTTTTTCCGTTGTCGTTCAACCGCTGGAACAATTCCATTATTTCGTAAGACGTGCGGGTGTCGAGGTTACCGGTTGCCTCGTCGGCAAGAATAACCACCGGGTCGTTCACCAGCGAGCGGGCAATGGCCACACGTTGCTGTTGTCCACCGGATAACTGATTGGGCATGTGATCCATCCTGTCGGCCAATCCTACCTGTTCCAACGCGTGTTTGGCACGTTCCTTTCTTTCCTTTGTCCGTACTTTTGAATTATAGAAAAGCGGCAATTCCACATTTTCCAGGGCCGTTGTGCGTGGCAGCAGGTTGTACGACTGAAATATAAACCCCAGTTTGTTGTTGCGTAATCCTGCCAGTTGGTTCTTATTCATTGTTCCCATGTTCACACCATCAAGCTGATATTCGCCATAACTTGGTTTGTCGAGGCAACCCAGGATGTTAAGCATGGTAGATTTGCCCGAGCCACTGGCTCCCATAATCGCGGCAAAGTCTCCTTCGTGAATTTCCATATCAACTCCGCGAAGTGCATGTACGGTCATCTCACCAACATGATAGTCTTTTCGCAGATCTGATACTTTTATTATTGCTTTACTCATTTTTTTCTTTTTTTTGATTCTGGATACTAGATGCTTGATACTCGTAACTCGTGTCTAGTGACTCGTTACTTGTTTCTATCTTCCTCCCGGAGGGCCTGGCATAAATGGATTGCCACCTGGTCGTGCTGCAGCTACATTTGCTCCTTTTTGTTCCATGCTGAGTATTACCTCTTGTCCGCTTTTTAATCCCGAGAGGATTTCAGCGTTAATGTCGTCGTTCAGTCCAATTTTTACCGGAACAGGATGAATGTTGGTTCCTTCTTTTACCCAAACCATTGTTGCTCCGGTAGCAGCTTGTGGTGGCATACTTCCCATTGCTGGAGGAGCTTGTCCTTCCGGCATTTCCGGTTTAGTTTGCTGGCTCATGTAGCTCATCAGTAATTTTTGGTCGGGATTAAAACGAAGCGCTTTACTTGGAACCACCAGAATATCGTTTTTCTCCAACACATAAATCTGAATAGTGGCTGTCATTCCCGGCATCAGTTTGTAATCCGGGTTTGGCGCATCAATAATAATGGTATAGGTAACCACATTGTTTGTAACTGTTGGCTCCCAACGCAATTGAGTAACTTTTCCTTCAAACACGGTTTCCGGATAGGCATCCACTGTAAATTCAACACGTTGTCCTTCTTTAATATGGCCTATATCCGCTTCATCAATGTCGGCCTCAACCTGCATTTGTGTAAGGTCGTTGGCAATGGTGAAAAGGGTAGGCGTGTTAAAACTCGCAGCAACAGTCTGGCCTTCTTCCACTTCTTTATTCAAAACAACTCCATCAATAGGCGAGTAGATCAACGCATAATCCAGATTAATCTTGTTGCGTTTGTGTTGTGCCATAGCGTTGTTATAACTGGCTTTTGCTTTGTTTAAACTGTAAACCAGCTGGTCGAAATCAGTTTGCGAGATCAGTTGTTTATCGTTCAGCGGCGCCATACGGTTGTAGGTAGCCTGCTGGTAATCGAGCTCGGCTTTAGCATTGTCTAAACTTGCCTGGCTTTGCTCCAGTTGTGCTGCCAGGTTAGTGGTGTCGATTTTTGCCAGCAACTGGCCTTTTTTTACATATGAGTTGTAATCGACATAGAGTTCATCTACAATTCCCGAAACCTGGGTCCCCACTTCAACTGTTGTAATGGCTTCCAATGTTCCGGTTGATTCCACAATATTGCTAATGTTTCCTTGTTCTGCTTTTGCTGTTTGAATATCGATCTGATCTACGTCAACCTTTTTCGGTTTTAGAACCAATGCGGCCGATACCAGAACGATAAGCAGTAATGCGATAATGATGATTGTTTTTTTCTTCATGATATTTTGTTTTAATTTTTTCGGTTTATAAAGTGATTGGATTGCCCTGATAGAAATCAAGGATTTTGTAGCTGAATATCAGGTTGAATTTAGATTGCAACAACTGGCTTTCTGCGGTGATCAGGTTGTTACGCTCGAAAAGGAAATCAACCGAGTTGATCAATCCGTTATTGAATTTTTCCTGCGCCAGTTCGTACGATTCCAGGTACGACGAATAACTTTCCTTGTTAGCTTCAAATTCAATTTGTGCCGAAAGCACATCAACACAAGCTTGTTCTATCTCTTTACGCAATTGGTTTTTGGTATCGATTTCCCTTAATTCTGCATTGCTGTAAGCAATTTTTGCCTGTGCTACGTTCGTTTTAATCTGCTTTTTCTGGAAAATGGGGATGGACACTGAAACGCCAACCGAAGGAGTGAACTGATCTCCCAATTGTCCGAAGTAATTGGATGCGTTGTAGCTCGAATAGCCAGTCGATAAACCTGCATCGGCACTGATGGTTGGATAAAAACCGGCAGCAGCAATTTTTTCATTCAAGGCAGCGCTTTCTTTTTGGTATCCGGCACTTTTGATTTGCGGTTTAATGGCCAGTGCCGTGGCATAAACCTCCGATGCTATCGGAGTAAGATTTTCATTGTTTAACTCCTCCAGGTTCGGACGAAGTACTTCAAAGTTATCGTCAAGAGGTAGCTCCATTAATTGCATCAGACTAACTTTCGAAATGGCATAGTTGCTTTTTGCGTTTGCCAGACTCAGTTTCTCGTTTGCCAGTTGCGATTTTACCTGCAGATAATCGGAACGCGAAATAACACCGGCCTGTAAACGTGCTTCCGACAGGTTGAGTTGCTCGGTGGTGGCATTCAGCTGGTTTTGTGCATTTTTTACATTCTCGTCTAGAAATACAACCTGCAAAAAAGCATTTAAAATGCTCAGCGAGATTGACTCTTTAATGGACTCCGAATCGTAAATTCCACTTTGCATATCCAGTTCGGCCTGTTTAATCAGGTTATTCAAACGTTTTGCATTATAAATGGTAATGTTTGAATTCACACCGTAGCTGGTGTTGTTATTGCCCGAAAAATCAGAATCACCGGTAAGCAAATCTTCTGATTTCGACCAACTAAAATTCTGGCGGGCAGAAGCACTTAACGATGGAAGTTTGTTGGCTTCTGCCTGATTTTTGTTGAGTTCGTTTGATGCATTGACCAAAATGCTCTGACGAACCGAAACGTTTTGCGTTAATGCGTAATCGATACAATCGTTAAGGCTCCAGGTCTTGTTTGCTGTGTCGTTTTGTGCAAACAGCAAAGTCGGAAGACTAACTGCGATTAGGAAGAAGATTGTTTTTATTCTATTCATAGCTTTTTATTATAATTTCCGGGAATAAAGCTACTGTGGACGCATCGCTTAAAAGAATAGAATAGAAGAACCGGACAATTTTATCGACGGATTGGGAAAGTTTACGTAAGGTGGTTTTTTCATGATCAAACGAACCGACCTTTCTTTTTCATCAACCGAAATCAAATTAGGGAATTTCTACATATTTTTATCATCTCGAGAAGGGTTACGGTCGAATTTATGATCCTTTTTATTGAAAAACTATCATTGTTAACTATCTAATATTTGTAATTTCGTTGCCATTAACAACGCGCAAAAGTTTACGATTTGCAGTGACTGACAATCAGTATTCGATGTTCAGCGCCGGATGAATCTAAAAAAATGTAGCATTTCCCGTAGTCCATTTACAACCTTTTTGCGTCATTACATTAGAAACAAATACTAAAACCAAAATAGATGAAGTTTAGAGCGATTATTTTTTTGATGGCCATTTGTAGCCAGAGTTTATTTGCCCAAAAACATTTTGAAGTAGATGTAAGTAAAACCGTAGCAGAAGTACAACCGGATATGTACGGTGTGTTTTTCGAGGACATAAATTTTGGCGCCGATGGTGGCCTTTATGCCGAGTTAATTAAAAACCGTTCATTCGAGTTCGACCAACCATTTGTGGGGTGGTTGCCATTCGGAAATGTGGACGTGAAGAATGATAATCCATGTTTCGACCGAAATCCCAATTACGTTCGTTTGAATGAAACTGGTTTGCGACGTGGTACTGGCCTTGAAAATGAAGGCTTCAGAGGAATTGGTTTTAAAAAGAACGATTCGTATCGCTTTTCGTTTTATGCCCGCTCGTTGGATGGTGGTGAAAAGAAATTCGGAATAGAGTTGGTTAGTTCCGGTGAAGAAGTGATCGGAAGGGGAGAATTGCTTGTATCGGGCAATAACTGGGAGAAATATGAATGTATTATCAAATCGAATGCTACCGACGCAAAAGGAAAAGTACGTTTGTTTTTGAAAACGGCCGGAGAAGTTGACCTGGATCATATTTCGATGTTCCCGACAGAAACATGGCTTAACCGCGAAAATGGTTTGCGTAAAGACCTTGTTGAAGCACTTTATGAACTGAATCCCGGAGTATTTCGTTTTCCCGGCGGATGTATCATAGAGGGAAACACGCTGGAAACACGCTACCTGTGGAAAAACAGTGTTGGCCCGGTGGAAAACAGACCGTTGAATGAAAACCGCTGGAACTATACGTTTAAGCACCGCTTTTTTCCCGATTATTACCAAACTTATGGTTTAGGATTTTACGAGTACTTCTTATTGAGCGAAGATTTGGGAGCTGAGCCTCTGCCTGTGATCAGCTGTGGTTTGGCTTGTCAGTACGAAAGCGAAGAATGTGTGCATGTTGATGATTTGGAACCTTACATTGAAGATGCCGTTGACCTGATAGAGTTTGCCAACGGACCGGTTGACTCAGAATGGGGAAAAGTACGTGCAGAAATGGGACATCCTGAGCCTTTTAACCTGAAATACCTGGCCATTGGTAACGAGCAGTGGGGCGAAGGTTATGTAGAACGTTTGATCCCTTTTATGGAAGTGCTTCGTGAAAAATACCCGGAGATAAAAATTATTGGAACAGCAGGCCCTGCACCTGACGGAGAGAATTTTGATTTTCTGTGGCCTAAAATGACAGAACTGAAAGTTGACCTGGTGGATGAGCACTATTACCGCAGCCCGGAATGGTTTTTAGCCAACGCCGAACGCTACGACAGTTACGACCGCAACGGACCGAAAGTATTTGCCGGAGAATTTGCTTCGCACCATAAAACCCGCGATAACAACCTGCGTGCTGCAATCTCGGAAGCCGCTTTTATGACCGGTTTAGAACGCAACGCCGATATCGTTCAACTGGCAACTTACGCTCCTCTTTTTGCGCATTACGATGCCTGGCAATGGAAACCCGATATGATTTGGTTTGATAACCTGCAGGTGGTACGTACGCCCAACTATTACGTGCAGCAAATGTATGGGCACAACACCGGAACAAATGTGTTAAGTATTATTGCTGATGGGGCAAATATTACCGGACAGGATAGTCTGTACGCCAGTGCGGTAATCGATGAAAACACCTCCGAAGTGATCGTGAAAGTGGTAAATGCTTCGGATGAAGTTCAGGATATTAACATTGATTTGAAAGGACTGAAAAAATCGATTGAAAAAGCTGAAGTGAAAATTACCTGTTTACACAGCAACCAACCGGAGGCAATTAATACCCGTGAAGCGCCAAATACTTTGGTGCCAACTCATTCATCGGTTTGGGCCAGCGAAAGTGGCTTTAAACTGAAAGCACTGGGTAATGCATTTTATGTGTGTCGTGTAAAAATTAAGAACTAGAGGTTAAAAATAGACTTTTATCTACAACTAAATCCCCCTGTCGTCGCTTCGTTCCGATTGTCTCCGTCAACTGACGGAGGACAGGAGCGCCGAAGAAACAACAGGGGATGAAGTTTAAATGATACAATCGCGAGTAAATAAGATTGTTAGTGCGATGAGAAAAATATTATGTTCGTATTTTGTTGTTATCAATGTATTGCTTTTTTGCAGTAGTAGGCTGATTGCTGTGGAGGTTTCTGATCCTGTAATAAACGATACAATTGATTATAATCAGACTGTTTTATGTTTTGAACTTCCTGATTTTAATCTTGAGTTAGTTCAATCATCGCACACAGTAGCCGGGCTACATCCAATCTCCGAACCTGAATTTGATTTTACTCCGGGCGAATTACTGGCCAAAAGAAACAAGCCAGGTTTTTATCACTTGGGTGATATTAATTTCCGCGTTAAAATGGAAGGAGCAAACGAATGGACATCTTTCTCATCTGCAGCTTCCCGCAAAAGTGTTACAACTCTGGAACCGAAAAGCGAACATCAGTTAGCGGTTTCCGATCTTAGTGAAATTCTTGAAAACAGCCCGGTACAGGTACTTCGTTATTGGGAAAATCACGACGGACATCTTGCTTTGCGTTTCGAGATCAAAAACACTTCATCAAAAGCTGTTGAAATTGGTGCTTTGGGAATTCCTCTGATCTTCAACAATAACCACGACCGGAAAACACTGGACGAGGCACACGCCGAAAATGTGTTTTACGATCCGTACATTGGTATGGATGCCGGATATTTACAGGTAATCCGTTTAAAAGGAAGTGGTCCCGTTTTGTTGGTTGTACCTTATGGCGAAACACCTTTTGAAGCATGGAATCCGCTGCTTGATGATCCAACCCGAAGAGGGATTACTTTTGAAGGTTTTCACGAGTGGATGCCGTTAACCTTAGCCTATGCTGAAAACGAATGGAAAGAAGCCACTCCCTGGAACACCCCTTCATCGAAAATACTAAAACCGGGAAAATCGGTTAGCTACGGTGTACAGTTTGTAATTACCGATGCGATTAAAAACATTGAACCTGCATTAATTGAAAACGACCGTCCGGTTGCATTTGGTGTGCCTGGTTACGTTGTTCCGCAAGATGTTAATGCCGATTTGTTTGTAAAGTACAGCCAAAAAGTAAGAAGCATGCAGGTTGAACCTGAAGGTGCGCTGGACCTGAAAAAACTGGAGACAACAGAAAATGGTTGGGTAAAATATGCTGTCGCTGCAAAAACATGGGGCAGAGCACGTTTAACTATCACGTATAAAGATGGTTTAACACAAACCATCAACTACAAAGTTATTAAACCTGAAGAGCAGGTGGTTGCCGACAACGGAAACTTCCTGATGACAAAACAATGGTTTGATGACGAAGAGGATCTTTTCGATCGTGGCCCGTCGGTTATTACTTACGACTACGAAGAGCAAAAACAGGTTACAGAAGATAGCCGTGCCTGGATTTGCGGCCTAAGCGACGAAGGTGGTGCCGGTGCCTGGTTAAATGCCATTATGAAACAACTGATCCAACCCGATAAAAAAGAGGTGGCAATGTTGGAAGACTTCGTGCAGAAAACGATCTGGGGCGGAATTCAATACAACGAAGGACATGAAAAATACGGTGTTCGTAAAAGTATGTTCTACTACGAATCTGATTCGATGCCTGCCGGAACTTACAGCAAAGATGTAAATTACAACACCTGGGCTGCCTGGGATAAAAAACATGCCGAAACAGTTGAGCGTTCGTACAATTATCCGCACGTTGCTGCTGCACACTGGGTAATGTATCGTTTGGCCCGAAACTATGAAGGGCTGGTATCGCAACAAACCTGGGATTGGTATTTGTTAAACGCTTACAAAACATCGATGGCAATGATGGAATTGGCTCCGTATTATGCCCAATTTGGCCAAATGGAAGGTAGTGTTTTCGTTCACATTCTTGATGATTTGAAAGCAGAAGGATTGTGGGAATACGCCCGTAAACTGGAAGGAATGATGAAACGCCGTGCCGATCACTGGGCATCGTTAAACTATCCTTTCGGAAGTGAAATGCCTTGGGACTCAACAGGTCAGGAAGAAGTTTATATGTGGTCTCGCTATTTTGGTTACGGCGAAAAAGCCGAAACAACATTAAAAGCAATTTTGGCCTACATGCCAACAATTCCTCACTGGGCATACAACGGTAATGCTCGTCGTTACTGGGATTTTCTTTACGGCGGTAAACTGTCGCGTGTTGAGCGTCAGATTCACCACTACGGTTCGGCGCTGAATGCCATTCCTGTATTATACGAATACAAAGAGCATCCCGATGATTTATACCTGCTACGAGTTGGGTACGGTGGTTTAATGGGATCGATCTCAAATATTACAGAAGATGGTTTTGCCCCTGCAGCATTTCACTCCTTCCCGTCAACATTGAAGAACGATGCCATTTCAGGCGACTACGGAACCGGCTATTACGGTTATGCAGTAAACACTTCAACTTACTTAATGCGTGACGACGAATTTGGCTGGTTGGCTTTTGGTGGCAATGTTACTGAAGATGGCGATGTGGTGAAAGTTGCTTTAACTACAGCGGCCAAGTCACGTGTTTATGTAGCTCCGTTAAAAATGTGGTTATCGCTTGACGCCGGTAAATTTGAAGCCTTCTCGTATAACCGTTCAACTGGTAAAGTTATTCTTGAATTAGACGAAGTCAACGATTATACACCAAACGCTTATTTACGAATTAAATCATTCGAAGAGGAAGCAGCGACAAGTTCAGTTGCCGGTCTTGAGAAAAATGAGCGTGGACAATACGTAATTTCACTTAAAAACGAAGTGGTAAAAGTTGAAGTGAATTAATCAATAAATCACCCGATTAGGAATAGTAAAGATGAAGCACTCTTTATCCGTTTTATTAGTTGTTCTGTTTGCTTTTGCAGGCTCAGCACAAATCACTAAAAAAGACTATGCGCAAGCCGATTCAGTAATGAAACTGAGCGAGTTGGTTTACAACCAGGTTACCGAAATTACGTGGATCGATTCATCAGCCGTATTCTGGTACCGTCTAAAAACACGCGATGGTATGAAGTATCAGCTGGTGGATGCGCAAAAAGGATCGAAAAAAATTGCTTTTGATACCGATAAACTGGTTACTGCATTGAATCAGCAGCTGGAGAAAGATATCTCTGCAAACGATCTGGTTTTGCGCGATCTGAAATTTGATGCAGATAAAAAGACTATTCATTTTAATTTCAAAAAGGCTTACTGGACTTGTGAACTAAAAAAATATGAGTTAAAGAAAGACTCGGTTGAAAAAGATCGCAAAAGGGATCGTTACTGGGGGGATTATTTCGATGAAAAAGGAAACGATCCGGTGCTATCACCTGATGGGAAATGGACAGCTTTTATAAGGGAGGACAACGTTTTTATAAAAGACAACAAAACAAAAAAGGAGTTTCGCTTAAGTTGTGACGGAGCACCCGGCGATTTTTATTCATCGTCTTTTTCGTGGTCGCCCGATTCAAAAAAGCTGGCGGTAAATAAAATTCGCGATTCGGAAAAACGTGAGATCTTTTTTGTTGAATCGTCGCCAAAAGGACAGTTGCAGCCCATTTTGCATAAACGTGATTACCGAAAACCGGGCGATGCGATGCCAATAAAACATCCGGCATTATTTGATGTGGAAAGCAAAAAGCAGATCCCGGTAAATACCGATGCTTTTAAACACCAGTTTAACCTTACCAACCCAAGATGGAAAGAGGATGCTTCAGCATTTACTTTTGAATTTAACCAGCGTGGTCACCAGGCCTACAAGGTGGTTGAAGTTGATGGCGAAAGCGGGGATGTTAATGTGCTGATCGACGAACAAAGCACGACATTTATCGATTACAGCGGAAAACGCTATCGTTATGACCTGGAGGAAACAAATGAAATTATCTGGGCGTCGGAACGTGATGGTTGGAATCATTTGTATTTAATCGATTCCAAAACCAGAGCCGTGAAAAATCAGATCACAAAAGGAGAATGGGTAGTTCGGGATGTAATAAAAGTGGACGACAAAAGTCGTACAATATTCTTTTACGGATCGGGCAAAAACGCCAACGAAGACCCATATTATTTGCATTGCTACAAGATAAATTTTGATGGTAGCAACTTAATTGATCTGACACCTGAAAAAATGAATCACGACTTGTCATTCTCAAAAGATATGAGCTATTTCACCGACACCTATTCAACGGTTGAAACGCCACCATTTACTGTGGTGCGTAGTGTCGAAGACGGAAAAGTGCTTATTGAGTTGGAAAAGACCGATATTACATCACTGCTTGAAAAAGGCTGGATAACGCCTGAGCCGTTTGTGGCCAAGGCCCGCGATGGCAAAACAGATATCTGGGGAAATATTTATCGCCCTACCAATTTCGACGAAAACAAAGCATATCCGATAATCGAATACATTTATGCCGGCCCGCACAGTTCCTTTGCACAGAAAAGTTTTAATGCGGTGCACTACGCTTATTCAGGACTTGCTGAATTAGGTTTTATAATTGTGCAAATGGACGGAATGGGAACGTCAAACCGTTCGAAAGCTTTTCAGGATGTATGTTGGAAAAACCTGAAAGATGCCGGTTTCCCCGATCGTATTCTGTGGATAAAAGCTGCGGCAGAGAAATACAGTTATATGGATACCACCCGGGTTGGTTTGTTTGGCGGATCAGCCGGTGGACAAAGTACTTTGGCCGGATTGTTATTTCATCCTGAGTTTTACAAAGCAGGTGTTTCCTCGTGCGGATGCCATGATAACCGTATGGACAAAATCTGGTGGAACGAACAATGGATGGGCTACCCGATCGGGCCGGAATATGCCGAATGTTCGAACGTGGAAAATGCCGATAAACTGCAGGGTGAACTGATGCTGATTGTTGGCGAAATGGATGATAATGTTGACCCGGCATCAACCATGCAGGTTGCCGATGCGCTGATAAAAGCAAAAAAAGATTTTGAACTGGTAGTGCTTCCCGGAGTAAATCATACACTTGGCGGAACGTATGGCGAACAAAAGCGCCGTGATTTTTTCGTTCGTAATTTTTTACAACAGGAAACGCCCGACTGGAATGCTGTAAAATCAAAATAAATACAAGAAGAAATAACAGTACATAGTACTCGTATCAAAGGAGCTTTTTAGCTCCTTTTTTTAGTAGAATGAATTTAAATACCTACCTGGTGAAAAAACATGAACCGCATGGTTGTAGGATAAAATCGTAATTTGTGATTGGGTTGTAAAGTTCAGAAAATTAAATTGTTGAGCTGGTTATGGTCTTGGCGTGACAATGATTTTTATTTATGTTTTTCAGCATAAAAATACATTTTGTCAGATCTTAAATAATAAAAGTTAAAAATACTTTTATAGATTTGTTCCATCAATATTACTATGAAACACTATACTAAACATCCGAAGCATTTTGTAGCAGTTGATTGCGTTATACTGGGGTACGACGAAGGGGAACTTTGTTTGTTGCTTTATCCGCGGGGTTTTGAGCCGTCAAAAGGAGCGTGGTCGCTTATGGGAGGATTTGTTCAGGATGGAGAATCATCTGACAATGCCGCCAAGCGCGTATTAAAACAAACCATAGGCCTTGAAGATATTTTTATGCAGCAGGTGGCTGCATTTGCCAATCCTGATCGTGATCCGGAAGCAAGGGTAATTAGTCTTGCCTATTATGCTTTGGTGCGAATGGACGAACACGATAAAGCCTGTGTCAGAGAGAATGGTGCACATTGGTGGCCCATATCGGAACTGCCTGAAATGATCTTTGATCATGGCAAAATGGTGGAACAGGCACTGGTAAAACTGCAACAGGAAGCCGGCTATCGTTTAATAGGAAAAGAACTGCTGGCCGACAAGTTTACCTTACTTCAATTACGCAAATTATACGAAGCTATATTTCAGCGTGAATTCGATCCCGGAAACTTCAGAAAAAAAATATTATCACTTGATGTGTTGGAGCGCCTGAATGAAAAAGATTTATCAGAATCAAAAAAAGGTGCTTTTTATTATACCTGTAAAAACGAAGTTACCGAGCGGGGCCTTGACCGAATTGTAAAAGTTTAAAAGCATATAAGAGTAATATATACATTTAAAATAAAATCTAATAATATGAGCAGTACATTAAAAGAAATGGAAGTATGGTTTGTAACAGGTAGCCAACACCTGTACGGGCCTAAAACATTGGAGCAGGTTGCAGAGCATTCAAAAGAAATTGCTGCTGCTTTTGACTCATCTACAGAAATTCCGGTAAAAGTTGTAGTTAAACCTACAGGAACCGGATCAAAAGAAATACACCGGATTTGTAAAGATGCAAACAGCAATGATAACTGTATTGGTATCATTACCTGGATGCACACATTCTCGCCTGCAAAAATGTGGATTCACGGTTTACAGGAACTTCGTAAACCAATTCTTCATTTACACACACAGTACAACAAAGAAATTCCATGGAACGAAATCGACATGGACTTTATGAACCTGAACCAGAGTGCACATGGCGACCGCGAATTCGGTCATATTATGGCTCGTATGCGTATGAACCGCAAAGTGGTTGTCGGTCACTGGCAAGATCCTAAAACAGTTCAGAAAATTGCTGTTTGGACACGTGTTGCTGCTGCTTTTGCCGATTCTCGCGATATGCTGATCATCCGTTTTGGTGACCAAATGAACAACGTTGCTGTAACTGATGGCGACAAAGTTGAAGCGGAAAGAGTTTTCGGATACCACGTTGATTACAGCCCGATTGGTGATTTGGTAAAAGTTCAGGATAACGTTTCAGACGAAGAAGTTGCCGAGCTGGTAAAAGTTTACGAGCAGGAATATGATTTTGCCGACAACTGTAAAGAAGGTGGCGAATTCCGCGCGCAGGTTGTTCATGCTGCACGTATTGAAATCGGTTTACGTCGTTTCCTGGAAAAGAAAGGTGCAAAAGCATTTACTACAAACTTTGATGATTTGGAAGGTGTTGATCAGTTACCTGGTTTGGCATCGCAGCGTTTAATGGCCGAAGGTTACGGTTTTGGCGCAGAAGGCGACTGGAAAACAGCAGCTTTATGCCGTCAGATGTGGTTCATGAGCCAGGAGCTTCCTGAGTATAAAGGATGTTCATTCCTTGAAGATTATACATTGAATTTTGATGGTGAGAAGAGCGCCATCCTGCAAGCTCACATGTTGGAAGTTTGCCCGCTAATTGCCGATCATAAACCAAAATTGGAAGTTCACCCGCTGGGAATTGGTGGTAAAAACGATCCTGCACGTTTGGTATTTACAAGTAAAACAGGCCCTGGTGTTGCCGCAACTGTTGTTGATATGGGCGACCGTTTCCGTATGATCGTAAATACTGTGGACTGTATCGACTCAAAAGAACTGCCTAAACTTCCGGTTGCAAGTGCACTTTGGATTCCTCAACCTAATTTCGAAGTAGGCGCTGCTGCATGGATTTTTGCCGGTGGTACACACCACACCAGCTTCTCGTACGACTTAACCGTTGAATACATGGAAGATTTTGCTGAAATGACAGGTGTAGAATTTGTATTGATCGATAAAGACACTACCATTTCGGAGTTCAAAAAAGAACTGCGTTGGAACGATCTTTATTATCATTTGGCCAAAGGATTATAATTAGAAACTAAATCAAAAAAATAAATCAACTTTTATGGAATTACTAGATTGGATTGTAATTGGCCTGTTTGGTGTTGCACTTATCGGCATTATCGTTTGGGTTTTAAGTCAGAAAGAAGAAACTTCAGGCGACTATTTCCTGGCAGGACGTGATGCCTCGTGGATTGCGATTGGAGCTTCGATTTTTGCTTCGAATATTGGATCAGAACACCTTATCGGATTGGCCGGTGCCGGTGCCTCAAGTGGTATGGCAATGGCACACTGGGAAATTCAGGGATGGATGATTCTGATTCTCGGCTGGGTGTTTGTACCTTTCTATTCACGAAGTATGGTGCTTACCATGCCCGAGTTTTTGGAACGCAGATATAATCCCGAGTCAAGAACAGTATTATCACTTATTTCTTTGGTAAGTTATGTACTTACAAAGGTTGCAGTAACTGTTTATGCCGGAGGATTGGTATTCCAGCAGGTTTTCGGTATCGAAACCATGTGGGGAATCGATTTCTTCTGGATTTCGGCCATCGGTCTGGTTTTGTTGACTGCTCTTTATACCATTTTCGGAGGAATGAAATCGGTGTTATATACCTCGGTACTTCAAACGCCGATTCTGCTTGGTGGATCGTTGGTAATTGTGGTGCTTGGTTTAAAAGCCGTTGGTGGCTGGGATCAGGTTCTGGAAATTGCTGGTGCTACTCAGGTTAACGAATACGGCGACAGTATGATCAACCTGATAAGGGACAACCGCGATGCCGACTTCCCATGGCTGGGTGCTTTAATCGGCTCCAGTATTATTGGTTTTTGGTATTGGTGTACCGACCAGTTTATTGTACAACGAGTACTCTCGGGTAAAAACGAAACACATGCCCGCCGGGGTACAATTTTCGGTGCTTACCTGAAATTATTGCCGGTATTTCTTTTCCTTATTCCCGGTATGATTGCTTATGCAATGAGTGCCAAAGGAAACGTTATGCTGAACGGCGAATTATATACCTTGCCAAGTGCCGATGCTGCTTTCCCGTCGTTGGTGGCCCAGTTGCTGCCTGCCGGTATTAAAGGTTTGGTGGTATGTGGTATTTTGGCTGCTTTGATGAGTTCGCTGGCTTCGCTGTTTAACTCTTCGGCAATGTTGTTTACCATCGACTTCTACAAACGATTCAAACCGGAAACTCCGGAGAAAAAGCTTGTTAAAATCGGTCAGGTTGCAACAGTGGTAATCGTAATTCTGGGTATACTTTGGATTCCGATTATGAGAAGTATCGGTAATGTGCTTTACGAATACTTACAAGACGTGCAATCTGTTCTGGCTCCTGGTATTGCCGCAGCATTCCTGTTGGGTATTACATGGAAACGTGCTTCAGCCGAAGGTGGATTCTGGGGACTGATGTCAGGATTTATAATTGGTATTACCCGTTTGGGTGCCAAAGTGTATTACGAGAACGTAGAGGGGGCAGCCGACAACTTGTTTAAAAGCCTGTTCTTCGATATGAACTGGTTGTTCTTCTGTGGATGGATGTTGTTGGTATGTTTGGTAGTAGTTATTGTTGTAAGTTTGTTAACCAAAGCGCCAAGTGCCGAAAAAATTCAGGGCTTGGTATTCGGAACCAATACACCCGAACAAAAAGCTGCTACTCGCGCCAGCTGGAATGGCTGGGATGTATTCCATACCGCTGTTATCCTTGGATTGACAGTAGCATTTTACATCTACTTCTGGTAAATAAAAAAGAATAAATTATGCTTGAACAGTTAAAAGAAGAAGTTTTTAAGGCGAACCTGGAACTGGTTGAACTCGACCTGGTAATTTTTACCTGGGGAAATGTGAGTGCTATCGATCGCGAAAAAGGTTTGGTGGTAATTAAGCCAAGCGGAGTTTCGTACGAAGATATGAAAGCCAGCGATATGGTGGTGGTTGACATGGAAGGAAATGTGGTTGAGGGAAATCTGAAATCATCGAGCGATACCGCAACTCACCTGGTGCTATACAAAGCTTTTGAAGGAATATCGGGAGTTGTACACACGCACTCGGCATGGGCAACCAGCTGGGCACAGGCCGGAAGAAGCATTCCTGCGTTGGGGACAACACATGCCGATTATTTTTACGGTGCAATTCCTTGTACCCGTAAATTGACAGAGGAGGAGGTAGCTTCAGCATACGAAGTGGAAACCGGAAACGTAATAGTAGAAACTTTTGAAGGACTTGATCCGGTTGCAATTCCGGGAGTTCTGGTAAATAACCACGGCCCGTTTTCGTGGGGAACAAGTGCCCACAATGCCGTTCATAACGCAAAAGTTATGGAAGAAGTGGCAAAAATGGCACACACTACTTTACAGTTAACTCCGGGAGCTGAGATCGATCAATTTTTATTAGATAAGCATTACCTGCGCAAGCATGGTAAAAATGCATACTACGGACAGTAATTGTCCATCAGTTACAAAAATTACAAGGACGGAAAGTTGGTGGAGAAGTGAATTCTTCACCCGCTTTTGCTCCTTTTTAAATCAAAAGAAATGGCAAAATATACAATTGGACTGGATTATGGTTCTGATTCGGTTCGTTCACTAATCGTAAACGTAGAGACCGGCGAAGAGGTAGCAAGCGTTGTGTTTGAATACCCGCGTTGGAAAAAAGGAGAATATTGCGATGCGCCAAACAACCAGTTTCGTCAGCATCCGAAAGATTATTTAGAAGGATTGGAGTACACCATCGTAGAGGCGCTGAAACAAGCTCCTGAAGGTGTGGCCGAAAATGTTGTGGGTATTTCTGTTGACACCACCGGATCAACGCCGGTAGCGGTCGACGAAAAAGGTACACCACTGGCATTAACTCCGGGTTTTGAAGAAAATCCAAATGCGATGTTCGTACTTTGGAAAGACCATACTGCAGTAAAAGAGGCGGCAGAAATTAACGAATTGGCTAAAAAATCGGATATCGATTTCACTAAATACGAAGGTGGAATTTATTCGTCAGAGTGGTTTTGGGCCAAGTTATTGCATGTAACACGCGAAGATGCAGGTGTTTACCGTGCAGCCTATTCGTGGGTGGAACATTGCGACTGGATTCCGGCAGTTCTTACCGGAAATACAAATCCAAAAACATTAAAAAGAAGCCGCTGTGCTGCGGGGCATAAAGCCATGTGGCACGAAGCTTTTGGTGGTCTGCCATCAGAAGAATTCCTGACTCAGCTTGACCCGATGTTAAGCGGATTAAAAGACCGTTTGTTTAAAGAAACATATACCTGCGATGTATCGGCAGGAACACTGAGCGAAGAGTGGGCGAAGAAATTAGGCTTATCAACCAATGTGGTAATTGGGGTAGGAGCTTTCGATGCTCACCTGGGTGCTGTTGGTGCTCAAATCGAGCCTTATCATTTGTCGAAAGTTATGGGTACATCAACCTGCGATATGTTGATCGCACCGCTTGAAGAAGTGGGTGATAAACTGGTAAGCGGTATTTGTGGTCAGGTTGACGGATCGATCGTTCCCGGAATGTTAGGTTTGGAAGCCGGTCAGTCGGCATTTGGTGATATTTACGCCTGGTTCCGCCGTCTGCTGGAATGGCCAATCCAAAACATTTTGGCTGACTCTGATTTGATCGATGAGGCTACAAAGAAAAAGCTGATCGATGAAACTTCTGGTAAGATTATCGCAAAATTGAGCCAGGAAGCTGAAAAAATTCCAATCGCTGAAAGTGGAATTGTAGCATTGGACTGGATGAATGGTCGTCGTACTCCGGATGCCAACCAGGCATTAAAAGGAGCAATTATCGGTTTGAACCTTGGATCGGATGCACCACGTATTTTCCGTGCACTGGTTGAAGCTACTGCTTTTGGTTCAAAGGCAATTAACGACCGCTTTATTTCTGAAGGAATCCGCATCGATGGCGTGATTGCACTGGGTGGTGTAGCAAAAAAATCGAAACTGGTGATGCAAATTGTTGCCGATGTACTGGATATGCCAATTAAAGTGGCTCGTTCGGAACAGGCTTGTGCATTGGGTACCGCAATGGCAGCAGCAGTTGTAGCCGGTGTTTACGAAAATCTTGGCGAAGCGCAGGCAAAAATGGGTGGCGGATTTGAAATGGAATACCATCCAATTCCTGAAAATGTGGAGAAATACAAAGCGCTTTACGAGAAATACAACAAACTGGGTAAGTTTATTGAATTTGATTTGAATTAATAACCAAAAAAATAGAACCTATGAAGTACTTAGGAATTATGGCTTTAGTTTTAATGGTTTTTGGCTGTGCGCAGAAAGAAGCCTCAGTGGGACTATCAAGCGAAGATTTTGCGTTTGATAACAATGGGAAAACCATTGAGCTTTACACCCTAAAAAACGATAACGGCCTTGTTTGTCAGTTGACCAACTTTGGCGCAAGGGTGGTTAGTTTGTATGCTCCCGACAAAAATGGCGAGCTGGCAGATGTAATTGTTGGTTACGGTTCGGGTAAAGATTTTGTTGAAAAACCGGAGAATTTTTACGGAGCAGTAATCGGGCGTTACGGTAACCGCATTGGCGGTGCTGCATTCTCGATTGACAGTGTTGAATACCAGTTGCAGAAAAACGATGGCGCGAATCATCTACATGGTGGAACCAATGGTTTTCACCGCCAGGTTTGGGATGCCGAACAGTTAAGCGACACGGAAGTTGTTTTTAGTCTCGTTTCCCCTGATATGGAATCCGCTTACCCGGGTACTGTAAGCGTAAAAGTGAAATACCAGTTAACAGCGGCAAACGAACTGAAAATTGAATATTTTGCCACTACTGATAAAAAAACGGTATTGAATCTTACCAACCACTCGTATTTCAACTTAAAAGACGGTGGAAGAACTTCTATCAACGATCATGTGATGTATCTGAATGCTGATTATTATACTCCTGTTGATGGTGGTTTAATCCCAACAGGCGAGTTGGCTGCCGTTGCCGGAACACCATTCGATTTTACTACTCCCACAGCCATTGGCGAACGTGTTGAAGCTGATGATGAGCAGTTAAAAGTTGGAGGTGGATATGACCACAACTGGGTTTTAAATACAGAGAGCGACGTAAGCACATTGGCTGCAAAAGTAGTTGACCCGGAGTCGGGTAGAGTACTGGAAGTATACACCAACGAACCGGGTATTCAGTTTTACGGCGGTAACTTCATTAATGGAAGAACTGCCGGAAAAGAAGATATTAAATATGATTTCAGAAGTGCATTTTGTTTAGAAACACAACACTTCCCTGATACTCCAAATAAGCCTGAATTTCCAAGTGTTATTGTAAATCCGGGTGATGAGTACTATTCGGTTTGTATCTACAAATTTGGTGTTGAAGAATAGAAAACGAAAGATTTTTTGTTTTAAGTTAATTAATAGTTAGTTAAAGGTTCTGATTTGTTTTAGCAGGCAGGAAGAACCTAAAAAAAGGAGGTTGATTTCAACCTCCTTTTTGTTTTTTCAGTGAGACCCAGATTACAGGAGAGAAACGAACTGTAATCTGATAGTCGAACTAATCCCGATAGCATAGCGTACCGGGATAAATGAGTTAATACTCCGATGCTTGCATCGTTTTTAACTAAATTCCGTGTTCATACCTCGTTAGCTCACTGCGAGGTAGTTCATTTTACACGTTTTAATGTTATTCCATCACCCGGAGGTGGACCTTGAGGACCGCCTTCCGGCATTTCTACTTTCAATTTAATTACTTCACCGTCCAGTTTTCCGGTGTGTTTAATGGTGAAGTCCATCATTTTAGTTTCGAACGAGATGGAGTTGCCATCAACTTTTCCATTGCTGATTTCCTGGTCACCCATCGGAGTAGCAACGGTTCCCGTAAGTTGATCACCGTTTACTTTAAAATCGAAAGTAATCACCATGTCGCCGTCTGGCCCCATCGATGCTTGCCATTTCCCGGTAATACCTTCGCTTGCTGTTGCGCTGAAGCCCAACAAAAAGATAAATACCATTACTGAAGAAAATAAGATTCTTTTCATTGTTTTTGAAATTTTAAGTTATTAATCGGTATGTAGTTGGTATCGTTAATTTTTACGATCTCCTACATTTTTAATTATTGTCAACAAGTTATTTATGAATCCGCTATTGAAGGAACATAATAGAAGAACCCGGGATTTTTATCGATAGAAAAGGTATTTTTATAGAAACTGTTTTTATATGAAAACGAATTCAGGTTACTATTCACTGATTGATTATTGCCTGAATTTCAGCCATGTCGTATTTCGGTGTTGCCCCTGCTTTCGATGCCACAAAAGCTCCTGTTGCGCAGGCGAAGGTAATCGCTTCTGCATGTGATTTCTTTTGCAGGAATGCCGCTACCAACCCGGCAAGGAAAGCATCGCCGGCACCAACTGTGTCTACCGCGTTAACCTTAAATCCCGGATGCTCGTAAAACTTGTTTTCATAATACATGACTGCTCCTTTGTCGCCACGGGTAACACAAAGCATCTCTACCTTGTAATGCTGAACAAACCATTTTATCAGTTCTTCCTCTGTTTTGCCCTCAATTCCGTTCCAGCCGGCAAAAACACGTAGTTCATCATCGTTTAGTTTTACAATGTCGGATTTGGCCAACAGAAGTTCCAGCACATCTTGTTTGTCGTAAGGTTGGCGCAGGTTTACATCAATTAATTTTACAGCATTGTTATCGAGTAATTTTAAAAGTGTTTCGCGTGTAGTTTGCTTGCGTGCTGCCAGTGAACCATAAATGATCAAACCTGTGTTTTGTGCTTTTTTAGCTAATTCATCGCTAAGCTGAATATTGTCCCAGGCCACCGGTTCACATATTTCGTATGAGGCATTGTTGTGCTCGTCGAGGTGAACCAGAACTTCACTGGTAGGCAAGTTTTCATCGGTTTGAATCAATGAGGTATCTACCTCAGAATTTTGCAAAAAGCCAAGGAGTTGCTGCCCCGCATCGTCATTACCAACCGAGCTGGCAATTGCGGCATTAAGGCCAATTGCGTTGAGGTGTAAAGCAACATTCATGGGAGCGCCGCCGGGTTTAGCTCCCGATGGAAGCCGGTCCCACAAAACCTCTCCAAAACATAGTATTTCTTTATTTGTGATATTCATTTTTATTAGTCTATATTTTGTACTTCTCTTCTTTCAGCTTGTATTAAGGGGCGACTGTAATAACAGTCTTTAGTTTCCTTAAAACGGTACTTAAATTTAAAAATACCGGGGGCTTTGAATGCTTTATTACTGCGTTATAAATTCCTGAATACTTTCATCTAATAAACGCTGGAATTCTCCTGGTTTTTCCCAAAAAACAAGATGACCAACACCAGCTATGATTTTAGCTTTAAACCCGGGGACATATTTTTTGAAGATCTCAACTTCGGTTGGTTCCATATCCGAATTAATGGCATGAAGCGGAACCTGCAGTTGCTGAAGCGATTCGATACAGTTTTCATTCATCCATTTAATGTTTCCGTGAAGTGATTCCTGCCATCCAACCTGAGATACATTTTCAGGGTAAAGACTGAGCACCCGTTCGAAATTAGCTTCCTGATTTGTCTTGTAGAATCCCATTGCAACCAGCTTTTCGTTGCTCATATTGTTTAAAAGATCCATCATCATGCTGTCAACTACCGGAATCATTTGCGGAGGTAATTTCCTTTCCGGATTCTGCATATTGTCAACAATTACCACTCCTTTTACTTTTTCCGGAATTTGATTGGCCGTTTCAACAACAACGGCAGCTCCCATCGAAAATCCTACAAGCACAACCTCATCCAGTTTTAATTTGTCGATTACCGCAATTACATCGTTTGAAAATGCATTCATTGTCCATTCAGAACGGTTATTGCCCGATTCGCCGGAGCCGGCCAAATCAATGGCAACAGCCCTGTATTTTGCAGAGAACTGTTCCATTTGATCGTCCCAAATCGTTCGGGGATTTGTCCATCCATGAACGAAAATAATGGCGGGTTTTCCTTTTCCCTTACTGCTAAAAGCTATTGAAACGCCATCGTCTGATGTTGCGATTTTTGGTGTTTCATTCCCGCAACTGATTACCAGAAAAATTGCCGGAAGGAGAATGGTGAAAATGAAGAATCTGTTTTTCATAGTTGTAGTTTAGTCAGAAACAATTGAGTATTGTGTCTAATTCGTTAGATTTCAATGGTAACAAGATAATAAATTCAGTTCAATTTATAGTCTTTAAGAAATAAACCAACATCAGGGAATGAAGGAGAAATACTTTTGTTTGCTTCTAAATTGATGGGTCGATAATTTTGAAAATGCTGCGGGGGAGGAAATAAAAAGAGGACTTGGCAGCCCTCTTTTTTTATTTTTCTGAAGTATTATCTATTCTGCAACTACACTACTAAACACTATGTTGCGAAAGTAGCTTATCTAAAAAAGTTTACCTGCCGCTGCCCTGACGTTCGATCATCCAACCCGGGTATTCAGGAGCCAGCTTACTTACTTCGTTTAATTGGTCGAGTTCTTCGGCTTCCAGTTTTACATCTACGGAACTTAAGTTATCGGCAAGTTGTTCGGATTTATTGGCGCCAATAATTACCGACGTAACAGCAGGTTGATGCAATAGCCACGACAAAGCGATTTGAGCCACAGTAACGCCTTTGTTGTCAGCAATTTTTCGTATAACATCCACAATGTCAAAAGCTTTTTCTTTGTTCACGGGCGGAAAGTCGAAATTTACCCGCCGGCCTTCTTTTGTTTCTGCATCGCGGCTGTATTTGCCACTTAATAATCCTCCTGCCAGCGGACTCCAAACCATCAGGCCCACTTTTTGGTCGAGAAGCAGCGGAACCAGTTCGCGTTCCAAATCGCGTCCGGCAATGGTGTAATAAGCTTGCAACGATACAAATTTGCTCAGGTGTTGCTGTGCCGAAATGCCCAGTGCTTTCATCAGTTGCCAGGCGGCCAGGTTGCTGCAGCCAATGTACCTTACTTTTCCGCTTTTAACCAGCGAATCGAGTGCTTCTAGCGTTTCTTCCAAAGGCGTGAGTCTGTCGAAGCCATGAATCTGGTAGAGGTCGATATAGTCCATGTTTAAACGCTTTAAACTTTCGTCGGCTTGTTGCAGAATATGTTTTTTACTCAGCCCCACTTCATTGGGGCCTTCGCCCATTTGTCCGCGTACTTTTGTGGCAATTACCAGGTTGTCGCGTTTTAGGCCGAGGTCGCGGATGGCCTGTCCGGTCATCTGTTCGCTCAGGCCCTCACTGTAAATATTAGCGGTATCAATAAAATTTATTCCGCCGTCAACCGATTGTTTTACTAAGTTGTTTACCTGGTCTTGTGGCAGTGTTCCAATAGCTGTCCACATGCCGCGGCCACCAAAAGTCATGGTGCCTAAACAAAGTTCTGACACGTATAATCCTGTGTTTCCTAATAAATTGTACTTCATGATATATGTTTTTTGTATTAGCAAAATTGTCATCCTCTATCGAAGGCTTTCATTTTTGTATGAGCATTAAATAAAGAGTGACAATGATAGCAGATTTCGACTTCATGATTTGTTGGTTTTAGTTCTACTGCAAACAGGCCTATGTCTGTTCTGATTCATCTTGCAATTTTCACTGCTTTTTGAATTTAAATTCCGAAAACAAAGAATTGCATTTGCAAAGAATTTTTGAGTAATAAACTCTATACCTGTAATTTAATACTTTGCCTTCTTTTTTGCAAGGGATAGTGGGGAATCCTTTAAAATTGACTTTTCCACGGGGCGATGTTGAATAAAATCATCCTCGGGTTTAATGATGTAAAGTCTATTATTTGCTAACCGTGATAATTTTTAGGCGACACACCAAAATGTTTTTTAAAACTAACCGAAAAGTGAGATGGTGTGCTAAATCCTGTAATATCTGCAATCTCCGAAATATTCATGTTGCCTTCCAGAATTAGCTCGGCAGCGCGGTTTAACTTGTAAGTTTTAAACAGCACACCCGGATTTTCGCCAGTCAATCCTTTAACTTTATAGTAAAATTTTGTTCGCGAAATCTTCAATACATCAGTCATCATGTTGATATTCAATTCCGAATTTGAAAGTTCATTCTCCATCAGCTTATACAATTCGCTCATAAAGTTTTTGTCTTGTGGAGTTAGAATATCCTGTTCAATTTTTTCGGTTTTTGTAACACCAACCAACATGCGTTGCGTTTTCTTTCGGTTGCTTAGTTGAGAGTTGATAAGTGCCAGCAAGTAATTCGGATCAAAAGGTTTGGTCACATAAGCATCGGCGCCGCTGTTAAGTCCTTCAACCTGGTTTTCTACTGTGGCTTTTGCCGTAACCAGAATAATCGGAATATGGCAAAACGAAAGACTCTCTTTAACTTTTCGGCTAAATGTAAAACCATCGGTTCCCGGCATCACTACGTCGCAGAGAATAAGGTCAGGCTCGGTTTCATTCAGTTCCTTAAATGCCGAATCGGCATCAAACTTATAATTAACATCGTAATAGGGTGATAACAATGCTTTCAGGTAATGAATAATTTCCGATTCGTCATCAATAATCAGCAGCTTTTGTTTTTGCTTGCTATCATTGGCAGACTCAAACTTATATTCTCTCTCAGCCGGATAGGGTATATATTCACTTTGCGGACTTTCCGTCTCGGGTTGTCTTTCTTCGGGAGAATATGCCTGTTTTGATACCGGAAGAACAAATGTAAATGTTGCTCCTCCTTCATCGTTGTTATGGGCCTTAATAAAACCGTGATGTATTTCAACCAAACGACGCGAATAGTAGAGCCCGATGCCGGTTCCCCAGTTGTAATATCCTTTTGTTTGATTATTGAGTTGATAATAACGTTCGAATATTTTCTCCATTTTATCTTCCGGAATACCTTTACCTGTGTCGCTGATGGCAACCTTTACCCATTGTGTGCTGGCATCCTGCACCGTTAGCGGGAAAATATCTGCTATTTTCTCTCGCGAAACAACATCGAATGCGATATTTATTTTTCCCTTTGATCCACTGAATTTTATAGCGTTGATAAGAAGGTTATTTACAATCTTTTCCAGTTTATCCAGATCAAGCCACATCACAAACCGGTCTTCCAAACCATAGGTGTTTATATCAATCTCTTTTTCTTTTGCGTTCAGTTTAAAAATATCGATGGTACGATTGAGTTCCGCTATAATATCAATGGTTTTTACCTTCAGTTTAAGGGTATCGTTCTCCAGTTTATTAAAATCCATTAACTGATTTACCAGCCGCAACATTCGGTTTACACTGCGTTGTACAATGTATATCATTTGTTTCGATTCATCTTTCAAATGGTCATCGTTGCTCAAAATGGATATCGGCCCGCTTATCATTGTTAATGGTGTTCTGAATTCATGAGATAAATTGGCGAAGAAACTCATGTTCATTTTATTCACCTTATGTTCCTGTTCAATTTCTATCTGGGCTTTTAAAGCTTTGTCTTTATTTGTTTTAATACGACGTTGCATGCGAACAACAAGTACTACAATAAATAAAAACAGGATGGTATAAAGCGACAGGGCCGGCCAGCTCAACCAAGGTGCCGGTTTAATCCTTACAAAAATCTCGTTCTGGGTTTCGTTAATGGTATTTTCGTTATTAAATACCTTTACCCGAAAGGTATATTTTCCGGCCGGCAAGTTGGAATAATAGGCCTGTCGGCTGCTGTTGGCTTCTATCCAAACATTGTCGTAACCGTCCATTTTATAGGCATATTTCAGGCGTTCGTATTCTCCGTAATCAATAGCAGAAAACGAAATGGCAAAACTATTCTGGTTATGATTCAAAGTTATATCGGGGTTGTACGACAGGTGTTTATCAATACTTTTGCTTTTGGCCGGCTGTTCAATTTTGTTGTGTATTTTAAGGTTTTCGAAGACCAGGGGAATATTTTGTTTGTAATTAATATCAATGGGGTTGAAAAAAGTTAATCCGTGCGTTCCTCCAAAAACCAGCGTATTATCCGAAAGCCGGCAAACACTCTTTTCGTTGAACTGATTTCCTCCAATTCCGTCGGTAGCATAATAATTAATAAAGTGTTGGGTAGTTCTGTCGAATTTACTTAACCCAAACAAAGTACCAACCCATATATTACCGGCTACATCTTCAGTAATACTGCTGATATCGGTACATCCAATACCAGTCACCTGTTCAATGGTGTTTGTAGTAGTTGAAAGTCGGTAAACGCCATTGCTAATTGTGCCAATCCAAACATCGCCAATAGCGTCTTCAAAAAGACACACCGGAACAAAGGCTGTTTTTTTATTTAGATGTTTGATGGGGATGGGGGTAACTTCTCTTGAAGCTGCATCAATTAATTGTAATTCGTGATTAAAGGATGCAACCAAAATATTTCCCGACGACAGCGTTAACAAAGCCGGGGTAAAACTATATTCTTTTCCATATAAGTGAAATGGCTCGAATTGCTCTTCGCCTTTGTTGAGAACGAATATAGATTGGTCCTTGCCGCCCAGCCAGACAGCACCTTTGGCATCTTCGGTAATCGATATTAAACCCGTGGGGAAATAGTAATATTTTTTAAGCGTCAACTTATGGTTTTCGAGGCGCATTTTTAGCAACATCCAATCTGATAGTACCCAAATGGTATTGTCGCTGCCAATATAAATGCTACTGGCCGTATGTTGAAACGAATCCCAGAATGAATACAATTCCTGGTTCGAGAAATGTTGGATTTCGTTGTTGTCGTGTCGGTACAACATAATACCATCTGAGCGGGTGACAATCCATAAATTTTTGTCGTGGTCGGTTGCCACCGACAGTACGGATTTGCCTTTTAATCTCGACTGCAGGAACTGGTTGTTGTTAAATCGTTCTTTATAGTGGTAGATCACTTTATATCCCTGATCGTAAGATCCCAGCCACAGGTTTTTTTGCGAATCGGTAAAAATGGAAATGATATCGAAGTCGGGCACGATAAAGGGAAATCCACTTTCCGATTGGTGAATTATGGTTTCAGTAAATTTGTTGTAGATGAAAACCCCGTCTTTTTGGGTTAGAATTAATACCGATGAGTTATTATAAAGATGCATTCGGTAAATAATGGCGTCTTTTAATACCGGATGCTGAGCAATAGCTTGCGGAGCTTCCTCATATTTTCCGGTTCGGGTATCATAAATCTCCAAATTTTGCCAGGAGGCGAGCCAAAGTTTTCCATTTTCTTCGAGGTACGAAAACGTAGTGTACTTATCGCGTTTCAACTCTTTTTTTAACTGGTAATTATGACTGTTATAACATTTTACCTGCCAGGGAGTAACCACCCATATATTGTTTGATTTATCGACGAGACAGGAGGTTACCAAATTCTGCGGATCCAGCTCCCTGATCACCGGTTCAAACTTATTCTGCTCTTCGTTGTAAACACAAATTTCAAAATTCATGTTCAAAAAAAGCTTGCCGTCATTGTCTTCAAAAAAATACAGGGCATTGCTACTTACACTTTCAATCGGAATACGGTCAAAACAATCCTGGTCGTTATACCTGCAAACACCATCAACCGTTGCTATCCATAGTCGTTTTTTCGAGTCGGTATAAATTTGCTGTATTCGGTTGTTCGAAATGCTTAATGAATCATCAGTATTAAAATATTGATGATACTCGTTAATATTGTATTTGTTCAGTCCCCGAATTGTGGCAATCCAAATATGCCCGAAACCATCTTCCGCAAATGAGCTTACCTGCTGATTGGAAATTTCGTTTGAGATAACCAAATTCATTTCAGTCTGACTAAGCTCGTTTGAATTTCCCCAAACAAAAACCGCGATAAAAATACTTAGTATAAAAAGGCTTGTCTTCTTCATTCGAATTCAATCTGGAGGTTCAAAAATAGCAATAATCGCCACCTACCTTCATGATTTATGTTCAGTGCTGCCGGGATTGAATAAATAGATAAGAATTTGAACAAATAGAAAAGTGGAATTGAACAGATACTAAAGCACTTAGTACAAAACGGAAAATTGCTTGCCACGGTAATGCCTAGCATTGTAAAGTCAAATTTTAACGACGTTGAACCAATAACTTATGGGACCAGTAAAACTAATCAGTCGAACTTTTTTAGTTCTGATTCTTTGGTCGTGTACTACGACTAAGGATAATGTGAAAGTTGCTTTCAATAATCATGAAATTACAACATCGACCAATTCCACAGTTGTTTCAACCGAAGCAGGTGAGGTTGCCGGGTATATTGAAGATGGCATTTATATATATAAGGGAATTCCTTATGCCGAAGCCGATCGTTTTATGCCTCCACATTCGCCTGTTCCCTGGGAAGGAGTCAGGAGTAGCCGCGCTTATGGTCCGGTTTGCCCGCAAGGAAAACGAATGGGTTGGTATTCGGATGAACAGTCTTTTGCTTTTGACTGGGACGATGGTTACGCCGATGAGAACTGTCTTCGTGTAAATGTTTGGACACAAGGGATTAATGACAGGAAAAAACGCCCGGTAATGGTTTGGTTGCATGGTGGTGGATATTCTGCCGGATCGGGGCAGGAGTTGCCGGCCTACGATGGAGCAGCACTGTGTAAAAAGGGCGATGTGGTTCTGGTTTCGTTAAATCATCGGTTAAATGTTCTGGGTTTTCTTGATTTATCAGCTTTTGGCGAGAAATATGCAAAATCAGGAAATGTTGGTTTGCTCGATCTTGTAGAAGCTTTAAAGTGGGTAAAAAACAATATTGAACAATTTGGTGGCGATCCGCAGAATGTTACCATTTTCGGCCAATCGGGTGGAGGAGGAAAAGTTAGTACACTAATGGCTACCCCGGCTGCCGCTGGTTTATTCGATAAAGCAATTGTACAAAGCGGTTCTTTATTAAATGTCATGGAAGCCAAATATTCCCGAAAAATCGGTTTGGCCACGATGCAGGAGTTGGGTTTAAAAGCCTCGCAAATCAATGAATTGGCAAAAGTACCTTATGAAAAATTGCTTGAAGCTGGAACCAATGCGGTTTCAAAAATACGGGAAGAGGCAGGAGCAGAAGGGCTTGATGCTTTACTTTTTGGCTGGGAACCAACGGTTGATGGAAATGTATTGCCCTGGCAGCCTGCTGATTTAAAAGCTATTGAACAATCAAAAGACATCCCTTTGCTGTTGGGAACTACCCTACATGAGTTTACGGCAAGTACCTATAATCCTGCATTGCGAAATATTGATCAAACAGGAGCAGTAAACGAACTAAAACAACGATATGGTGAAAAAACGGATGAATTTATATCTGTTTTTGAAAAGGCCTATCCAAATTATGAACCTAAAGATTTACTTGATGTAGATTTTCTGTTCAGGCCAAAGGCCTTAGAACAAGCATCATTGAGGTACAATACGCAGGGTGCACCAGTATATACCTATCTGTTCTCCTGGGAATCGCCGGTGTTGGATGGTATGTTCCGCTCCACACATTGTATGGAACTTCCCTTCGTATTCAATAATATTTCGCGTTGCCGGGAATTAACCGGTGGCGGAGAGGAGGCCCGCAATCTTGCCGATAAAATGAGCTCGGCCTGGATAAATTTTGCAAAAACAGGAAACCCAAACACAAGCAATCTTCCCGAGTGGGAACCATTTACTACCGACAATGGCGCTACCATGCTTTTTGATAACAAATGCGAACTAAAATACAACCATGATAAGGAATTAATTGAAATGGTGAATTCATTTCAATATCAGCTGACTAATTCAATAAACTAATATGATCTATTCAAATTTAATAGTAACTAAAATTTAAACTATGAAGTACTACAATTTAAGCCAAAAGCGGTATCGATTTATATCGCAACGGCTTTTCTCAAAAATGCTGATCGTTATGTTTTTAATGATCTCCTCGTTGGCATTTTCGCAAACAAATATTGAAGTAACAGGAACTGTCGCTGGCAGTGATGGGGAGTTGCTACCCGGAGTTACGGTTGTTGTAAAGGGCACAACAAACGGAACAATTACCGACATTGATGGAAACTATACACTTAAAAATGTTCCTTCGGATGCAACTTTGCAGTTTTCATTTATCGGAATGAAATCAACAGAAGTTGCAGTTGGTGGGCAAAGCATTATTAATGTAACACTGGAAAGTGAAAACATCGCTCTTGAAGAGGTGGTTGCTATTGGTTATGGTGTTCAGAAAAAAAGCTCGGTTACCGGTGCTATTTCGCAGGTAAAGGCGGAAGATATGGAGAACCGTACCATTACAAATCCACTTCAGGCAATAGCCGGTAAAACTGCAGGTACACAGGTTTATTCCAACTCGGCAGCGCCAGGTAGTTCACCAACAATCCGAATCAGGGGGATTAACTCCAATAACTCAATCTCGCCATTGTATGTGGTTGACGGACGTATTGCCGCGTCAATTGCAGGTATCGAACCTAACGATATCGAGAGCATGGAAATTTTGAAAGATGCTGCATCGGCAGCAATTTATGGTGCTCAAGCCGGTAACGGAGTAGTTTTAATAACCACGAAAAAAGGTAAAAAGGGAATGGGTACCCTTTCTTACGATTTTCAATACACCATACAAAGTTTAGGCAAAACCCCTCAGGTAATGAACTCGGAACAATTTATCGATTATTGGACCGAAGCCGGCAAATTCAGCATGGACCGTGTTTACCAGTATTGGGATTTTGAGCAAAATACCGATTGGGTGAACGAGATTTTTGAATCGTCCATTATGCAGCGTCACAACATCAGTTTCCAGGGAGGAAACGAAAAAGGAAGTTATTATTTGTCGGGCAGTATATTGGATAACGACGGTATGGTTGTTGGCGATGCCGATTTTTACAAACGGTATACAGGTATGATAAATACCAATTACAACATTAAGCCCTGGTTAGAAGTTGGTACGAACAATCAGTTGGAATACTACGAAAGAAGATCGGTTTCGGAAGGATCGGAATACGGTTCGCTAATTCTGAGTACGTTACAGCTCGATCCGATGACGGCAGTAACCTACACCGAACAAAATATGCCGGATAATATGGCAACAGCACTAGCCAATTACCGGGCTAATGGTGTTGGCGAACTGTTGAGCGACGGAAACGGCAACTACTACAGCGTTTCGCCATTTCTTACCAGCGAAAACCTCAATCCGCTAATTATGCGTGATAATTCATACTCGAAAAGTTCAGGTTTTAATATTAACGGAACAGCCTTTTTAAACCTGAAACCTATTGAAGGGCTTGTAGCAACAACGCGTTTTTCGTACCTGCTTAGTGCCGGTGAAAGTTATGGCTATTCGCAGGATTATTACGCGAACTCCATGTCGTATCAGAATTACATGGGGTTAAACGCATCCAGTTCGAATAACATTCGGGTTCAGTGGGAAAACTTCGCCACTTACAACCGTTCCTTCGACAAACACAACCTGACGGCGATGGTGGGTACTTCGTTTACAAAAGTTCGTTCATTTGGCGTTTCAGGAAGTAAAACCGGTACCGATGACGATTTTGGTGTACAACGCGACGATCCGCGTTACTACTATTTTGCTTATGCCACTTCAGAAGCCATTAAAGATGTTTCGGGTGGTGAACCTACTTTGCGTACTCAAAACGCTTTTTTTGGCCGTTTCGGGTATAACTACGACGAAAAGTACCTGGCGGAAATTGTAATGCGTGCTGATGCTTTCGACTCGGCTTACCTGCCGTTTGATAACCGTTGGGGTTACTTCCCCGGAGGATCTGTTGGCTGGGTAGTTTCTAAAGAATCATTTATGCAGGATGCGTCATCCTGGATCGACTTTTTAAAGTTGCGTGCCAGCTGGGGACAAAACGGTTCACTGGCCGGCTTGGGCAGTTATGCCTACCGTACATCGGTAACAAGCACAGGCAGTTATCCGTTTAGCACTTCGCCGGTATACAGCATTGGTTACAAACCTTCAACAACCGGTAACGAAGAACTAAAATGGGAAACCAACGAACAAACCGACATAGGTATTGATGCCCGATTCCTGGACAGCCGGTTATCTATGACTTTTGACTATTTCGTTAAAAAAACCAAAGACCTGATTGTAACCGGAATTACTCCTTCTACCATTGTGGGTAACACAGCTTCGCCTATTAATGCGGGTAATATCGAAAACTCTGGTTTTGAGCTGGAACTTGGATGGAAAGACATGAAAGGTGATTTTTCTTACGATGTGAGAGGAAATATCTCATCAATTAAAAACAAAGTAACCAATATTCACGAATCGCTGGACTATATCCCCGGAGCAAGTTTCCATACCACCAGTGGTATTACCCGTTTTGAAGTTGGTAAACCAGCCTGGTATTTTTATGGTTACGAGTTTGAAGGCATCGATGCAGCTACCGGAGATCCTGTTTTTGTGGATCAAAATTCAGATGATATCATTAACGATGATGATAAGGTTGACCTCGGAAAAGGTATCCCTGATCTGACTTACGGTATTACTTTAAATGCAGCCTATAAAGGATTTGATGCTATTGTGTTTGGTCAGGGATCGTATGGAAATGATATTTACTCTTGTTTGAACCGTACTGATTATGCCGTAAACAGTTTAACCTATTTTACCGAAAACAGATGGACTGCAGATAACACGAATGGAATCAGACCCCGCGCAGGAGCTAATGATATGGATAAATATTATACCTCTTCGGCCGCCGTTTTTGATGGTTCGTATTTCAAAATCAAACAAATTCAGTTGGGATACACTCTGCCTGGTTCAGTGCTCAATAAAGTGGGAATGAAAAGACTGAGGGTTTATGCATCGCTCGAAGATTACTTCACCTTTACAAAATATAAAGGGTTCGACCCGGAAGTTACAGGAGTTGGAAACGCTTTGGGAGTTGATAAAGGAAGTTATCCTAACTCAAAGAAAATCATATTTGGTTTTAACGTGTCATTCTAATCTTAACCAAAAAATCGAATAAAAATGAAACGAATAACAATAATATATTTAGCCGCCATAGCAATGGTTTTTACCATGCTTTCGTGCGAAGATGAATTGGAGATAGAACAAAAAGGTGCTATTAGTTTGGAAGAATATTATGGCAGCGACGAAAGTGCTGAAGGAGCAGTAACCGCAATTTACGGCGAATTGCGCGGAATGATGTACAATTACAAATTCCTGAAAAATATTTGTTCAGATGATGTTTGGGCTGGTGGCGCTGACCGTGGCGACAACAACGACCTGGAAAAAATGAACGAATTTACCTTTAGTGCCGAACACGGTTTTCTTTCAGGATGTTTCCAGAGTTATTACAATATCATCTACAATGCCAATATTGTAATGCAATACATCCAACCCGATTCTGATGTTAAAAAGCAAATGATTGCTGAAGCAAAAGTATTTCGTGCTTTGGCTTATATCGATCTTATTTCAATGTGGGGAACGCCTCCTTTGGTAGATCATCCGCTTGATCCGTCGGAATATCAAAAAACAAACGGCGATCCGGCAGAACTGTGGGCACTGGTTGAAACCGACTTGACTGAAGCTATTGCCTCGGGTAGTTTATTGGAAAAATCGGGTGTAAATGATGATTCAGTTTACCGTGTTACCAAACAATTTGCACAAAGCTTATTGGGAAAAGCTTACCTGTACCAGGGAAAAAATTCGGAATCGGCTGCGGCTTTCGAGTCGGTAATCAGCTCAAATCTTTACGCTTTATATCAGGGTGAATATGATGATGTTTTTGCTTTCTCAAACAAGAACAATAGCGAATCGATGTTTGAGGTGAACCGTGTTGTAGACGCAAATAACGTTTGGAGTAACTTCGATTTTTGGCACTTAATGATCCATTTCCGTACCGACCGTTTTACCGCTAAGCCGGTTACAGCTTTGGGATTGGCCGATCTGGGCTGGGGCTTTTGTTTACCACAAAAGGATCTGTACGACGCATTTGTTGCCGAAGAAGGTGAAGACGGATATCGTTTAAACCGTACACTGAAAACCTATGAGCAAATTCAGGAAATGGGAGCCAGCATGGATGCCGGAAAAACAATTATCGCTGAAGGTTATTTTTTCTGGAAAACAAGAATAACCAAGGATGCAGTGCCGGCTGCCGGTTCTAACTTCACCTGGGATCACAACGTGCGTATTATGCGCTATGCCGATGTGCTTTTAATGGCTGCAGAAGCCAACTTGCTGGCAGGTAATCAGGACAAAGCCGATGCATACCTGAACAAGGTTCGTTCGCGTGCTAAACTTGGCAATAAAACTGCAACAATGGATGCCATTAAAACAGAGCGCAGACTTGAACTGTGTTTCGAGGATGTTCGCTATCAGGATTTAATTCGCTGGGGCGATGCCGAATCAGCACTGTCAGGTCAGGGTAAAGAGTATCCGGTTATGTCTTCAAACGGTGTCGTTACTTTAAAATCAACCGGAAACAGCGAAGGAAAATACGGATTTCAGGAACGGAATACCCTGTTCCCGTTTCCATCAACCGAGATTCAGTTAAACAAAAATATTGTTCAAAATCCGGGTTGGTAATTTTACCGGTTTACAGAACTAAAAAATTTAAAATAAAACATATGAAAACTATATGGAAATTATTTATGTTCCTCCTTACCGCCACTTTTGCGCTGGTTTCGTGCGAGGACGATTCGCTTGATCTACTCACCGGGAAATATTCACCTCCCGAGGTGTATGATCTTACTGTACTTGGAACACAGGATAGGGTAAAAGATGGGCCGCTTTATACATTTTCTATAAATTTGACGGACGATGGATCGAATACTTTGAGTATGACACTCTTTTCAACCGAATATATATTGCCGGCTTCTGACTTTACGCCAAGTAATCAGGCCGCAAATAAAACCTATTTGCTTGGAGCTGATGGCACTACTTTTAACGGACAACAAATTATTGACGGCACAATAAGTATTGCAGCTCAGGACAGTAATTACACTGTTAGCGGAATTCTTTACCTGGCCAATGAAACCGTGCTTAAACTTACCGGAGCATATACTTACGCCTATGAGCCCGATCCGTACACGCCAACTTACACTTACACTGATGAAACAGTATCTCCGGCAATGGGCGGCGCGCAAGGTGCAACCCCTATTGATGGAAGCACTATGCACAAAATTACGGTTTATGCCGATGATGTTTTCTATGCATACCTGGAACTTGTTGCCGATGAAAATGCAACATCTCTTTCAGGAACCTATTCGGTGAAAGATGGAGTTAATGCAATTGGACAGTTGTCAAATGGATATTATGTTGATCTTACTTGGTATGGTATGGCTGGAGTTATGGAAGGCGGCTCGTATTACATGAAAGGTGAAGAGAAGATGTTTATCCGCGAAGGTGATGGTGCCATTACCATTACAGATAATGCCGGAATAGTAACAATTACGGGAGATAATCTTGCTATCTTAGATCTTGAGGCATTGATTGGCTCCGGGGGTGCAACATGGTCGGTATTGGAAACACCGGGAGATGTGAATGTTACAGATGCTACGAAATTGTAGAGCGCAGTAATCGGTTGTGATACAGGAAAATAACTCACTAATAAATATGTATACAAAAATGAAATTAAAAATCTCAATTACAACTATTCTGGTCTTAATCCTTGGCCTGAATATTTATGCCCAGCAGGCTTTATTTGGAGGACAGAACATTGTTTCGCCGGAAATAAACAGCGATAATAGCGTTACATTTCGCTTTAATGCACCAAATGCCGATACAGTGAAAATTACCGGTGATTTCTTACCTCCAGAGAAAATAAAAACGCAGTGGGGTATATTTGATGGCCCGGGAAAGGCATTGTTGAAAAAGGATGCAAACGGAATCTGGAGTTTTACTTCACAGCCTTTGGAATCTGATCTGTATAGCTACTCATTTATCGTTGATGGCGTAACCAATACCGATCCGAATAATGTTTATATGATCCGCGACGTGGCATCAATCACTGATGTGTTTATTGTTGGTGGTGGGAAAGGTGATTTGTACAATGTTCAGGATGTGCCACATGGTTCGGTTACCCGTCGTTGGTACGATTCGCCCGGAAATGATATGAAGCGCCGCGTTACCATTTATACGCCTCCGGGTTACGAAGAAAGTAAGGATAAATATCCGGTTTTGTATTTGTTACACGGAATGGGTGGCGACGAAGAAGCCTGGATTGCTTTGGGAAGAACTTCTCAGATTTTGGATAACCTGATTGCTCAGGGAAAAGCAGAACCAATGATTGTTGTGATGACCAACGGTAATGTTGCTCAAAAAGCGGCTCCCGGAGAATCGCCAAAGGGATTGTACAAACCAAACATGCAATTGCCCCATACAATGGATGGTAAGTTTGAAGAAACATTCACTGATGTTATAAAATTTGTTGAAAAAAGTTATCGTGTACAAGCCAATAAGGAAGGTAGGGCAATTGCCGGACTTTCTATGGGAGGCTACCATTCGTTGCACATTTCACGCTATCATCCAAATACTTTCGATTACGTTGGTTTGTTTTCAGCTGCAATTATGCCGAATGACGGAGTGAAGTCGAAAGTGTATGAGAATTTCGATGAAACACTAAAAGCACAAATGGATAACGGGTACAAGCTGTATTGGATTGGAATTGGCAAAACCGATTTCTTGTATCAGACCAACACAGACTATCGTGCAAAACTTGATGGTATGGGAATGAAATACACCTATGTGGAAACTGAAGGTGGTCATGTTTGGACCAACTGGAGGATTTACCTAAGTGAGTTTGTTCCATTACTTTTTAAATAAAATAAAGATCCGGGTGTTCAGCCCGGATCTTTATTACCTGTTTTCAAATAGTAACATCATAAACTAAAATAAATGAAGAAGATATTTTTAATAGTTCTTGCTTGTCTTGCAATTATGGTAGATGTAAATGCGCAGGAGCTAACTAACTTTATGAATAGGGAACCAATCGTTTCACCCGAGATAGGTGAAAGCCAGGTGACCTTTCGGTTTCTGGCCCCCAAAGCTGATACTGTAAAAATTACCGGGGGATTTACGCCTACCGTTAAAATGAAAACTTCGTTTGGCGAAATGGATGTTCCGGGCAGCCTTGATCTTACGAAAGATGAAAAAGGTTTATGGTCGATAACACTTCCATTGCCAGAGCCTGAATTGTATACCTACAGTTTTATTGTAGATGGCATCTCCGTAAATGATCCGACTAACACTTTTATGCAGCGCGATGGTTCGCGTTACCTAAGTGTACTGCTGGTGCCGGGAGAAAAAACGGAAAACTACTTTGAAGCCGAAAAACGCGGAAATCTTCATCAGGTGTGGTACGATTCTCCAACATTGAAAATAAACAGGAGAATGTTTGTTTACACACCTTATGGTTACGAATCAAGCAATAAAAGTTATCCGGTTTTATACCTGCTACACGGTGCCGGTGGCGACGAAGATGCCTGGAGTTCTATGGGACGTACCCGTCAGATTTTGGACAACCTGATTGAAAAAGGACTTGCAGAACCTATGATTTGTGTGATGCCAAACGGAAATCCAAATCAAATGGCAGCGCAAACTACACAGTTGCCTGTAAGCGATATGGATTACAGAGATCCATCGAACAGGAATAACTATGTTCACAGTATTGTTAAGGATATTGTACCCTACATTGAAAAGAACTATCGTGTTATTGCCGATCCTGATCATCGTGCTATTGCCGGTCTTTCAATGGGCGGTGGTCATACCATTGCAGCAGCTAACGAATATCCCGGAACATTCCAGTATATCTGCCCGCTAAGCATGGGGATTTGGGGCGAACAACCCGATATTGATGAGAAGCTGCAAGGATTAAAAAAAGCAGGTTACAAACTGTATTGGCTGGCTTGTGGTAACACTGATTTTGTTTATGAAAGTGCACAAAAGCTGGATGCCAAATTGACTGAGAATGGTTTGGAACACACTTTCTACGTTACTGAAGGAGGGCATACCTGGGCAAACTGGCGTATTTATTTAAACACCTTTGCTCCGCTTTTATTCAAATAGTATTATTTATACATAAGTTAAATGTGAAGGCAACAACGCTCAAATTTCCTTAAACGTAAAACTTTAACGAAATTGTTGTTGCCTTTTTGTTGAATCTAAATGAACAAGGTCATAAGTCACTCATCTTTTTTATTTTTATTCTTTTTAGAAGAACCTAAATTTTGACTATGAAAATCCAATCTCTATTACTTATTGTATTTCTCAACGTTTCTATACTGTCTATTGCTCAAAGCGATAAAGGAACTGTAGTAACCGATACGGTTTATTCTCAAAATCTGGAAAATGATTTTGGCGAGAATCCAAACCGTGCTGTTTCGGTTTATCTTCCTCCGAACTATCAAAACAGCGATCAACGTTATCCGGTTATCTATTTTCTGCATGGTTTTATGGGCGATAATAAAATGATGGAGATGATGTCAGGTCTTCTTGATTATGCAATTGCCGATAACAAAATCAAACCTTTTATAATGGTTATTCCCGATGAAAAAACCACTTACCAGGGAAGTTTCTACAGTAATTCTGGTGTATTTGGGAATTGGGAAGATTTTACGGCTTTCGATCTGGTAAAGTATATGGATGAAAATTACCGTACTATTCCGAAAAAAGAAAGCCGTGGAATTACCGGCCACAGTATGGGCGGTTATGGCGCTTTAAAAATTGCCATGCACCATCCCGATATATTTAGTACCGTTTATGCCATTAGCCCGGGAGCTTTAACCATTGTTGCCGAGTATGGGCCAAACAGTAATACATTCAGAGAATTGTCGGCAATCAAAACAATTGAAGGATTAAAAAAATCCTATTTCGGAAGTGTGATGATGGCCTTTGGTCGCTCGTGGTCACCAAATCCTGATAACCCTCCGTTTTATTGTGATTTCCCATTTGTTTATAACGGAGATGAACTTACTGTTAATCAGGAGGTACTGCAGAAATGGTATGATAATATGCCGGTTCATATGATTGATGAAAACTTCGAAAACCTGCAACAACTAAAAGCTATAAAACTCGACTGGGGCCGAAATGCCGGCGACCGGTTTACACTGCAATGTGATATGTTCAGTCAGCGATTGGAAAACGTTGGAATCACACATTTTGCCGAAGAATATATTGGTACGCACGGAAGTGGAATTTATACCAAAGACGGGCGTATTCCGCAGCAGGTTTTACCGTTTTTCGACTTCTATCTGGAGTTTGGGGAATAAAATAACCCATTTAAAATACGATTAATCATTTTTTTTGCTGTGGGTGAGTTAATTATACGGGGTTGGGTGAACTCTCTCCTTTTATCTAGTAAAACCGTGTTCAGTGTTGGAAATTTTAAAATCAACGGGTTTGGAATTCTTCCTGGAATTTACCTCTGATCGTTATTGGTTTAATCTGAATTTAATTTTAAGAACAGCGGCAAATAAATCAATATTGCCACCATCGAAAACAAGAGTCCGCCCATTGCGCCAACGGCAAAAGCAAACCAGAAAACTTCTTTTTGGCCGCCCCAGATAAATGGAATCAACCCTAAAACCGTGGAAAGTATGGTTAAGGCAATGGCGACAATTTTGTTGTTAAAAGCTTTCAGGTAATTTTCAATGCTGTAGGTTTTGTTTTTCCCTCTTACCAGGTTATTAAAGTCGTTGATAATGTATATGGCGGCATTCACCACCAATCCGCTTAACAGAATAAACGAAGCAAATCCTCCCTGGTCGAAATTAAAATCGAAGAGGTCAAAAGTAAGGAAAACGCCGATAAACGAGATGGGAATCAGGCTGATTACTGCCAACGGTTTTAACAGCGATTCGAATAAAATTGCGGTAACAAAATAAATGATCAGGATAATAAGCAATAACAATCCGTATTGTTTTTTATCGTTTTTGTCCCAGCTCCACCAGTTACGCTCCGGTTTTTGGGTTTTATAACCCAGCGGTAATACTTGGTTAATGGCTTCAATTTCTCGTTCTTGAACCATTTCGGCCAGCGGCCCGGGACCAATAAAATTGTAGTTCAGATACATCTGGTAAACCTGGTTCTTTTTGAAAATTGATTTTCCGCTTAGCCGTTTTTCGATGTCTCCGGCTTGCGACAATTTTTTCTGTCCGCGGCTGGTTTGAACGGGAATGTTGTAAAAATCCCAGTTATTATACTCGCTGTTTTTCGATGAAACCAATACTACAGGCTGTAACTCGGTTTGGTTGTAAAAAGCATCAAGGTTGCGCGAATAAAGCTGGGTAAACAACGACCCCGTATAATCCGAGTAACGCAGGTTATAAGCAGCCAGCAGCTCTTTATCTACATTCAATTTGTATTCGTAACGGGCATTCGAGCCCCAGCTGTCGGAACTGGTTATTTCCGTTTTCTCCACACGCGGATTTTCAAGCAGTTTGGCTTCCAGTCGTTCGGCATATTTATACAGCTGGTCGTAATTGTATCCGGTAAGCAAAATATGACTGTTTTTGTAATCCATGTTCAGCGAATTGGAAAAACCTTTTCCCACACCGTAAACACTCCAGTCCATTCCGCCCAGGGAAATTGCTTTCGATTCAATCTGACTTTTAAGCAAATAGGGGAACGATGATCTTTCGGCTTCATCTGTAAATTGTATGGTAACCGACGAGTTTTTGTAACCCGTTATTCGTGTTTCAAATTGCGCCACCTCATCAAAAAGGCTAATGTATTGTTCCATTTTCCGTACAGCATCATTCAACTGATGAATGGTGCAACCTTCCGGCATTTGCCCTCTTACGTATAACGTGGTTTTTCCCGGATCGGAATAAAAGCTTCCCTCAAAAACGTGCTCGGTAAACAGGCGTAAACTTCCGCCCATTACCTTGCTGAGAATAGGTTTAATTTCCGATTTAAACAGGTCGCCACCCAAGGTTTTATTATAAAGTTCAGCTGTTTTTTTAGTGCTTTCGATTTCATCAGGCAATTTTCCAATTGGTATACCAAAACCAAGTATGGCGAGTATAAAAAAGGCCCAGCGGAAACGTTTTTCAAAACGAATAAAACGAAGGTAGAAGTGGTTTGAGCGGCTTATTCTTTTTAGTGTTTTTACCGGTATCGGTTTGGGTTTGGTGTGATAAAGTTGCTCCATTAATGCCGGAACCAGAAACAAAGCTATAACCAGCGAAACACTTAGATTGATAAGCATTACATAGGTAAAATCAATGAGCATCAACTTCTGGTTTTCTTTCAGAAAAAATATCACTGATAATGCTCCAAGCGTTGTGAGCGTAGCCGCCAGTAAAGAAATAAAAACACGCAGCCCTTTCTGCCGCTGCAGGTGACTCACCATTATTATGCTGTTATCGATGATGATACCAAACGAAACGGTGATTCCTGCGAGTGAATAAATATGGATCTCGACTTTAAAGAGGTAATAAAAAACTGCAGCTATAAGCAGGTTGGCGGCCAGTGCAATAGATAACACCGCCAAAACGCGAAACGACCGGCTGGCAACTAATACAAAAAGTAAAAGAATGAGCAACGAAAAAAGGGTGCGATACCCGATTTTTTCCAATTCTTCTTTTATGTATTCGGTTGAATCGGAAGCGATCATTACCGAATAACCCATCGGAAGTTTTTCCTGAATTAGCAGAAGCTGGTCTTTTATTTCGCCGGCCAGTTTTAGCTGGTTTTCTCCCTGTGCAGCATAAACCACCAGGTTAATGGTGTTTTTGCCATTTATGCGGTAGTAGGAGGTAGGTGGTTTTTCCTGCAATTTAACTGTGGCAATGTCGGAGAGGCGGATAATGCGGCCATTTTTATTGGCAACCGGCAAACTGATCCATTGCGAAGGTTCGATAAACTGCGTGGAAGCCAAAACCGGGACCGAAACATTGGCTCCATCGTTTTGGTTGCCTAAAAAGTTTTGATCGCCCAAACGGTTGATAACGGTGCTGATTTCGGCAGGTGTAATTCCGTAAAGTTTTAGTAACTCCGGATTGTAACAAATTTCCCACTGGTTAGGCGAGGCTCCATAAAGCGAAATATCGGCAATACCTTTAATTTTAAGCAGCTCGGGAATAACCAGCTGCTCGGCTTTGTTTTTTATGTAATAAGTCGACGAGTTGGCGTTAAGTGTAAGCACCATAAACGAAACCTGGTTGTCGTCATCAGCGGCGTTGGTGGTAATTTCCGGATAGCTCATTTCGGCAGGCAGATTACTGCGCAGTTGCCGGATAAGCGTTGATACCTCGTAACGTTTCTGGTTCAGATTTACCGATTTATCAAACTCAATAACTACGTTGCCTGAACCCACCGAAGAAGTGGATTCGATGGATTTTATCCGGCTGACTTTCCCCAAAACACCTTCAATTTTTGATGTCTCCTGCTCAATAACTTTTGGCGATGCATTGGGCCAGTAAAAGCTAATGTTTAACTGTGGTAAACTACGGCTGGGCTTAAACCGGATATCCAGCTGCGGTATAAAAGCCATACCGATTATTATAAAGGCAAGAAACACCACAATTATGGAGAAGGATGAAAAGGCTGACTTCCTATTAAATTTAGATTGCATTTGTTTGTTTCTGAAAGTTTTAAATTTAACAAAAATCAGACCTTATTTTGTTATTTCATCTTTTTGAGTAACGTTTGAAATGGAATTTTTTGTACTGAAAAATAAATATTATTTCTCTGATACATAATATCGTTTCATCTAGCGATAAACCTATATGATTTAATTACGTGTGATCATCTGCTTGATAATATTAATATATTCTTTTTGTTCCTTATCATCATTGATGAAATCACCTTCAATAACTATATTCCCAGATTTGTCGATTAGAAAGCAAGTATTTATGGCTTGATCTATTAGATTATAATTCTGATCCCACAAAATTTGGGTATCTATGTTAAATTTATCTCGATAAAAATTAAATGTTATTGTATCACTTGTTTCAACGATAAAGAATGTTTTTAGATAATCATTTTTGTGTTCTTGATAGAATAAATCGGCTTCTTGCATTTTGTTTAGACAAAGAGAACATTCACCGTTGAAATAGAAGACATTTATGTACTGATAATTCAATAAACGACTAATATCTAGAGAATCTGATGGATATAATGGTGTATAAAAAGAATTTAATGAGTCAATCTCATTTTGTGTAAAAAGTTTATTTGCTTGCCCTTTAACGTTATTGGCTAATCCAAGGATTATAAAAAGAAATAAAATCCTAAAAAATGTATTCATGTTTAAAAATTAAATTTATAGATACAAGGTTCAAGGTCTTTATTTATTCCATATATAATATTGTTTTCCCAGTCCACAGCGATATTTGTAACAGAGTGATCGAGTTTAAAATGCTGTAATAGACTTCCATCGAAACCAAAATGGAAAATGTGATATGCTGGTGAATGAGCAAATTTATACCTGGTTCCATCATACGGAATCATAAAACTTTCCGAATTAGAACTAGGAAGGTTATAAGTACAGGCATTTTTGTTTGTAATAGCAGTCCTGCCGTTTTTAAATATTAAATCAAGGTTTTTATAGTCAGGACCTTGGAATTCTATAGTTTTATCACCCGCAGCATTATAAATACTAATTCGGTCAGAATGCAAATATGGCATAATAACCCTGTTTCGATCTGAAGAAATCGCAAGACGAGAACCAAAGATATTTGAACCTTCTTCAGGATTAAAAGGAAAATCTATTTCAGGATACGTATCCAGAAATTTAATTAATTCTCCATCACGTGTTAGCAAACAGTTCATATACCCGTCTTTATGTCCAATCAAGTTACAGAATAAGTTACCTCCTTCAAGTTCCATTACTTTTCTTACCCAAGTTTCATTCTTGAAAGTAATTGAACGGGTATATTTTTTAGGGGCATTTGCTAAAATCATATCCAAATCAAAAAATACAATCTTCCTTCCTATAATATCTTGTACCAAAATTCTCTTTTCATTTTCAATGTATTGAATGCAAAATGGACTAACTAACTCCCCTGGTCCTCTTCCTCTTTTACAAAATTGGGAAATTATTTTTCCTGAATTCAGACTGATTACATCTACTGCAGGATTGGCCTTGTCATTTTTTAAAAACATCAAGGTATCTGAAATTATTATCTCCAAAGGATTCATTAATGGATCTTCGATATGCAATTTTTCTCCTTTCAGTTCAATAACTTCTTCAAAATCATCAAAACCGAAATTGACTGTTTTCTGGCCGGTTGCAATTTTTGTTGTGCTAACTATAACTGTGGTGCTGATAAGGATTATAAAGAGTAATTGTTTCATCTTTTATTCATTTAAGAAAGGTTGCCTTGAGTATTTGCAAAATCTCCATTAACTAGTAACTGAATGGTATTTATAACTAAAATCTGAATTTGTAGATGCAAGGTTCTAAATCTAAGTTGGTTCCATAAATAATTTGATTTTCCCAATCTACGGCAATATTGGTAACAGAATGATCGAGTTTAAAATGATGTAGCAGACTACCATCAAACCCAAAATGGAAAATTTGAAAAGCCCGCGATTCGTTATATTTATTTATGGTGCCGTCATAAGGAACCATAAAACTTTCGGAATTAGCACAAGGGAAATTATACGTACTAATATTTCTGGTGGTCAGCGATGTACTGCCATTTCGATAAACAAGATCGAGTTCTTCGTAATCGGGGCCTTTAAATTCCAGAATTTTCTCGCCGGTGTAGCTGTACACACTTATTAATCCTGAATAGTCATAAGGCATGATAATTTTATCAAGAGAAGAAGATACCCCAAGTCGGGGACCAAAAATATTAACTCCTTCTTCAGGATTGAAAGGGAATTTGATTTTTGGATATTTGTCGAGGAATTTAACCAGCTCTCCTTCCGGGCTGAGGAGGCAGTTCATATACCCGTCTTTATGTCCGATGAGGTTACAGAAAAAGTTACCGTCTTTCAACTTTACAACTCTGTGCACCATTATTGAATCCTTGAAGTGAACCACTTTGCTATATTTCTTGGGAGCATCTTTCAAAATCTGATCCAGGTCGTAAAAAACTACTTTTTGTCCTGCAGCATCCTCAATCATGCATTTTTTTTCATTGTCAATGTATTGCGTGTCAAAAGGACCAATTACCTCACCCGGTCCTCTCCCTAGATTGCAGAATTTCGATATTGTTTTTCCGGAGTTTAAGCTGATAACATCTAAATTTGGACTAACTCCGGTGTTTCTAACAAACAGCAGAGTATCAGATAAAATAATACGCCAAGGATTCATAAGGGGATCTTTCAAATTCAATTTTTCCCCCTTCAGTTCAATAACTTCTTCAAAGTCATCAAAACTGAAATTAACGGTTTTCTGGGCATTTGCAGTTTTTGTTGTGTTCGTTGTGAAAATAACACTGATGAGGATTAGAAAGAATAATTTTTTCATCTTTTAAGTATTTACAAATATTCTACATTTTACAAATTGCCAACACAGGATTATCATCAACTTCCAAGCGATCAATTATTTCCGGATTTGTAATGGCGAGTTTTTTAAATGCTTCTTTGTCACTTAAAATCATATGCGGATAAATCAGGAATACAATTTCATCATTCATAGAGCCAGTTACCGGGTGTTTAAAAAAGTCCTCCGATCGCATTTTATAGGACCTTTTAAACAATTCATTTGTCTCTTTATTTAAAATAAAAATGTAGTCGATTAATTCTTTGCCATTGCCTTGGCGTTTTGGGCTTTGCCTGATACTGAAAAAAGCATAAGAAGGAGTTTCAAAATAATTCAATACTGAAGCGAAAGCACTTCTCTTCAAAAGCTGAAACGCCTGTAGTGGTTCACTTTTATAAAACTCATCAGGAACCCGATATTCTCTCAAATCAATAGTATAGGCCGGGAGTAATTTACGATCAATCGTTTTATATAGTATATCGCAGTAACCTTCATGGTAAAATGCTTCTGATCCTAATCCTGAGAAATGATTTCCGGATATAGCCATTGAAAACCCAGTTGTATTTGGCAAATATTTACCTGTTACTTTTCCGTTTACATCAGTGGTATAAACTCTGAAAGGATAAGCTTTGCTGTAACTGGTTTCGAGAATATATCCCGGAGACAACCACTCAAAGGAATAGGCAATTAAATTTATTGATTTAGAATAAAGAAATGTGCCGTCATTTTTATACCCCACTATTTTTACTCCGTTTGCCGATCTGGAAAGAACATCAATAATATCCCCATGAACGCAAATGTCTGCAATTGAAGGATATTCTTTAGGTCCACCACCTTGCTTCCCGATCTTGTTTAGAAATTTCCCTTCTTTATTAAAACGAAATATTTCTTTCTGGTTTGTATTGCTTGAAATATAGAAATCATCTCCTTCAAAATCTATTTTTAACTGCAAAAAATCTCCAATAAGCACATCGGGCAAAGTTTCTATGGGAATAAGTTCAATCGATTTAAATGATAAATCGGAATGCCCGGAACCAAACACATCTATTACTTTTGTATTCTCATCGGCTGGGTTAAGAGCTGATTTGCGGTTTGGCTCATTATTATAGCCGGCTTTCGGACAATCGGTTTTAAACGGAGATGTTAGAAGTGTGAGTGTAATGATTAGTAGAATTGTTTTCATAATTGGAATTTCTAACTTATTTGATAGGTTATTGGAGTTGTTTCGACAACTCATATTTTTAGTTTCACAAGCACTAAAAAAGAGTTGTCATCTTCCTTTAGGGTTTGGTTTAATTCCTTTAATGTTTCTTTCTGTTCAGGAAATTTTACTTCCCGGTTTTTAAATTCATCAGAATCTAGAAATAGTTTCAAATCCAACGCAGAAACAACCATTACAGCCAGCGTGTCGTTTGTATATTTTGGCTTAAAATCGGGTCCACCATTAATGTCGTTTATAAAACCTCCCAATTTGGATTCTTTAACCGCCATTCCCTGTTTGGCCTTCTTATCATACAATACACAACCTTCATCCTCTTTCATAACCTCGCGGGTTTGTATGTTGTAATGGTATCCGTATGGAATAAAAATGAAATTTTCAGTTTCATGAACACCTATCCAGCGGGCATCTTCGGGCATGGGGCGTGTCGACTTTCGTTCGTAAACCAGGTCATCGGGTATTTTGTGGTTTCTTAAGTCGATAAAATATTTGGGTACAAGCTTGTTGGTGGTATCATAAGTGTACACGGTATCGTTGTACCAGGCTTTCATATGCAGTTTGTTATTCAAACGGTAAAAACTGTTTTGTCCCCAAAAACTAACCATCGAATGACTCGTTTCATCTCTATCCCAGAACAGATGCTGGGCAATGGTTTGCAAGGTATCGCCCTGCTCGTTGTGTTCGATAAAAACAAAAGGATCGGAACCGGAATGCTGGTCGCTAAAACTGACCAGCAGACTATCTCTGCTCCAAACATTATACAAACGTTCAACGGCCTGGTACTTGATGGTTTTAATGTATTCGCCATCAAAATTGTAAACCAAAATTTTACGTGTCCAGTTGGTATGAATATAAATTCGCTGGTTTTTCTCATCGATTGAAAATAAACGGCAAAGGGCGTATTCTTTCGGACCTCGTCCTAATGTTCCGATGTGCCGGATGTATTTCCCGTCGCGCGAAAATTGAGTGATGAGCTTGTTACCCGAGTGTTTAACAAAAATATAATCGTTGGTAAGTTGAATATTCTGAACTCTTCCAAGCAAAGCTTTGGGGGTATTCTCAAATTGAATAATTTCGACTTCCGATGCAAATTCGGACAAATTAATGTCACGTTTGTTTTTTATGATCTCAGCAAAGGGAATGGTATAAAAGGCATCGGTTTCAACTGCTTGTTCTTTGGTAGTTTCCTCGTTTTGATCGGTTTTAACTTTTGACTGGCAGGCGAAAAAGATAAGCAGACCGCAAATGCCAACAAGTTTCGAATAATAAAGGGAGTATTGGTTTTTCATGTGTTTACCATTGGTTATTTCATCTTTCCCACAAAAAGAACTTCATTGTCGTTTTCATCCAGTTGAGCCGTAATACCTTTGATTTTCTCTTTTTCTGCCGTTTTCAGATCTCCGTTTTCCAGCAATTCGGTAAATTTGGTTTTAAGCTCATGTGCCGGCATTGTTGCTACAAACCAGCCGTTGTTACTCATAAAAAACTTGTACAGCTCAATTCCTCCGTAAAAATCATTCTTCAGTTTAAAGAAATCCGATTTTAATGTTTTTTTGTCGACAATAATTTTGGCGCCTTTGTACTTATCTCCAAAAATCACCGACCAGTAATGATTTTTGAATTCACGAACCCAGGTACCATAATTTTCTCCGGTAAACGATGTTACAAATTTTGGAACCATTTTGTTGGCTTCGGCATTGTAGTAGTAGAGTGTATCTGGTGTTTCGGCTCCCCAGCTCAATTTAAAATAATCGAATGCGCCGGCATTTCGTGCCGACGAAAGTTCGTTGTTAAATCCCACGTATTGTCCTTTGCTATTTCGCGGGTTAGTTACCAGGTGTTTCGGTTCGTAACATTCTTTTATCAGTTTTCCATCAATACTTTGTTGAAAGGCAATTGGAATTGGATCGCCCTCAAAAGGCATTGATAAAACGGTAAGTATGTTATTATCGATATAAAACTGGAATTTAGTTTGTGTGTACAATAGAGGAACATCGGGGAGACTCTCGTCGTTGAGTGAATAAGCAATTAGTTTTGTTGCCCGGGCAAAAGGAGCGAGATAGATTTTATTTGTTTCTTCACTAATTTGCATGCCGTATAGCGAATTAAATTCTCCGGGGCCTCTACCAATTTTACCAATATTGCGAATAAAATTTCCTTTTCGATCAAACAGTTTTATGGGCATTTGGCCATAGCTGTGAATAGCAATATAGTTTTCGGAAATGCCAATATGGTAAACACTTTGAAAAAGTGATTCTTTATTGGTTTGCAGTTGTATTAACTGGCAGTTATCAACTATCTTACTCAGAGGAAAGTCAATGGTGTCGGTTATTTCACTAATGTTACAGTCGATAACTTTGTTGTCGTTTACTTCGATAATTTTTGCATGCGAACCTTTTTCGCGGGGTTGGCACTGGGTAAAAAATACAATCACAAGTACCATTAGGAAGGGAGTGAAATTTAGTTTTTTCATGGGTAAAGCTTTATTAGTTTTTTGATTTTTTGTTAACCAGCAAAAACTATACCTAAAAGGTTAGTTGATTTTTTTACCTTGTTGAAAAACAGAGGAGTAGTTGCCCTGCTTCCCGTAAAACAAGGAAAACCGCTTAGTTGAGTTTTGCCAGTACAAAAAAGTGGTTATCGTTTTCGTTAAGTGTTTTATCAATTAAACTTGGTTATTTCAATTACCGGATTGTCATCAATTTTCAAATGAGAAGCAACTTCTTTTAGTTCTCCTTGTAGTAATCTTAATTTGTAACGTTCAACCAGTTTGTATGCCTGCCAAAGTTTTACATTGGTGTTTTCAGGCGCATCAATCTCTTTTGCTATGTATTTCCAGTTTTTCAACTGAGATAACTTCCCGGTTTCAATATCGAATAGAATAAATCTAACTTCATAATTCATCGGTTCGTTGTTGTCGGCTCTCTCTTTTTCCACTTTAAGGTCGTACGGATAAATGGATATAACCATAAACTTATCAGTTTTAGTCACGATTCCGCATATTTGTGGAGAATCAGAAAATACAGTCGGTTTCTGTACAAAAAGAGGGGTGAGGGTTTTATTCTCACTTAAGTAATAAATGGTGTCGGATGACATGTTCGACAGTATGAATTCGTTACCAAACTTACAATTTCCATTTTCGTGAAAATACAACGAATAGCAAATATTATTGGAGAGTAAATAGCGGGGATTGGCATTTTCCAAATGAATATTTAGTTTGGATTCCAAAAGACCATCTTTCTTGGAGATTAGCATGTATGGATTCTTTTCTTCGGGAAGTACCGTGCCCATCGCATGCTCATGGAAAATAAGCAGTAATTCATCATTAAAATTATCAATCCGTACAATTTTCAAATTCTTTGGCATTCGAAACGACCGCAAATAAGTTCCGTCTTCCGAATAGACAACAACTTTCTGTCCTATTTTGTCCAGAACAAAAATTTCGCTGTTCTTTTCATCGTAAAAAGCATAGGCAAGTCTGGTGTAACCCAATCCGCCTTTACCATTAAAATGGGAAATGGCTTTCCCGTTCATGTCGAACAGAAAGACATCTCCTTCAAGAATATCCGCAATAAAAATGTGTTTATCAGTTAAGGTATAAACATCTGCTCCGGCACCAAGGATAATATCTTTGCTGGTTTCTAATGGAATATATTTTGTTTCTACCTGTGGTGTAAAATCGGTTTTCGGGTACGATTTGTTTTTATCGATAACCGGAATCGATTTTGTAGTTGTTTGAGCAGTAGTAGCCAAACAAATAAAAAGGCTCAAAATTGGGAGGTATATATATTTGAATACCATCGTAAATAAGGATTTAATCTTTTAGTTTCACAAGCACTAAAAAGTGGTTATCGTTTTCGTTAAGTGTTTTATTCAACTGAATTAGTTTTTCCTTTTCCTCCGGGAATTTTACCGCTTTGTTTTTAAAGGCATCTGATTCGAGGTACAATTTCATATCAAGTGCTGTTACCAACATTATAGCGGTATTTCCGTTTGTTGTTTTTGGTCTGAAATCAGGGCCTCCGGTAATATCATCAATAAGTCCGCCTTGTTTTGTTTCTTTTATGGCCAGGCCTACCTTTGTATTTTTTTTATACAAAACCAATCCTTGCTTTTCATTCCGCAACTCCGGTTTCTCAATATCGTAATGGTAGCCATAAGGAATAAAAATGTTATCGGAGGTTTCGTGCACGCCAGTCCAAATTAAATTGTCAGGAACAGGTCGGGTTCGTTTGCGTTCGTAAATTAAATCATCCGGGAGCTTATAGCGACCTAAGTCTATACAATATTTCGGGACTAACTTATTACTGTTATTATACGTGTAGATGGTGTCATTATATGCACCTTTTAAATGAGATTTACCATTAAAACAATAATAGAAATTCTGTACGCCAAAGAATGGAGTTATACTTCCGAATTCTCCTTTTGAATCCCAAAATATATGATTAGCAATAGTTTGTAACGTATCTCCTTTTGCATCGTGCTCAATAAAAACAAAGGGTTCGGTACCGTCTATCGGTTCAAAATAGCTGATTAAACAACTATCGCGCCCCCAGATCCAGAAACACATGAAATTCTCAAGGGCTTCATAATTATAGGTTTTCAGGTAGTCTCCCTTAAAATTAAAAACCTTCACGTCAAGCTCTCCTGTATGAATATAAACTTTTTCATCTTTTTCATCTATCGACAATTTCATACAAGTGCCATATTCACCCGGTCCTTTTCCTCTTTTTCCGATGTCTCTGATAAATTTTCCATCGTGCGAGAATTGCAACACAGGATGTTCCCAGAATTTTACAAAGATGTAATCCTTTGTTAGCTCAATGTCCTCAACGTCTCCCAACATTGCTTCCAGAATATTTTCAAACTGAATAATTTTAGCTTCAGAAGCAAACTCCGATAATTTTACCTCTCGTTTGTTTTTTACAATTTCGTCAAACGGAATGGTGTAAAATGAACTGGCTGCTTCGGTGTTTTGTGTTTTGTTTTTCTCCTGGCACGAGTTGCAAATACCCAGCACCATTAAAAGAATAATAAAGAATTGCAGTGCTTGTTGTTTGATTTTCATTGTTCTTTTTTTTTGTTTGATATGGTTTGAAGTTGTTTGATATTGTTTGAAATGGTTTGATTTGTTTACAGTAACTGGTCAGGGGCAACTTATTCTTTTAGCTTGACCAGCATCAAAACCGGATTGTTATTTTCATCCAGGCGATTTGCCAGTTTTTCCATCTCTTTTTTCTTTTCAGGATGGAGAGGGGTGGAGTTTTTAAATGCTTCGGAAGTAATATGAGCTTTAATTTCAAAAGCGTTTATCCATGAAATGAGGTATTCAGCGCCATCGATGGTTACAGTATTTTGAATTTTAAAGTTTGGGCCATTGTCCAGGTCGTTAACCAGGCCTAATTCGTTATCGATTAGATATTGAGTCGAGTTCGATTTGTTCTGAATAAAACAGTTTTTCCTGTTTTTCCACTTGTACTGATAAAAAAGATGGTTTTCTGATTCAAAGAAATTCTTTTGGATAATAAACTGATTGAGTTTTGCAGAATTGCCTTTTTCCCTTACAGCGGTTGTATATTTCGCTTCGCCTTGTTTTAAAATGTATTTGGGATTAAAAGTGCCGTTATCAAAAGAAAAAATAGTATCGGAATTAAGTTCTTTACAGTGCAAAATTCCGTCGTACTGATAAAATATACACTCAGGATTGAGAATAACAGCACCTGTTGAAACATTAAATTTATACTTGTTTTTATACTTATTTGTAGTCCGACCGTTTTCATCGAATAGAATAAAGCTATACTCGCTCTGGCCATGTCCATTATAGACAAATCCAAGTAGCCGATTGTTGGAATAAGCTAACGAAGTCAACTCGTCGCAATCAAGAGTTGTATTTTTTATCCATGTTCCATCCAATGAGAATTCTTTGATTTCGCCAAGGGAAAAAATATCCACTGTATTGTTACCTTTATTGTACAAAAATTCTTCAATGAATCGGTATTCAGAAGGTCCTCCTCCCTGTTGACTTATCTGGCAAATAAATTCTCCTTTGTTTGAGAACCGGTATACAGACCTTTTTGGCATCATTGGAGGTGGTGGTGGGGCATTCTTATCGCGCACTGCGTTGTTAGGATTTACTGATCCTAAAATAAAGCAGGATCCGCCTTCATAAATCAACTTGTCAATTTGTGACAGTAAAAAATCCGCATTTGTTTCGAGTGGGATGTAAATGATTTCCGAACCCAGCTCTGATATATTGGTAACACCGGGTTCGGTGAGTGCGGTAAGGTCAACAATATTTTCTGCTTCTTTTTTTTGTGTGCAGGAAAACAAGATTGTAATAAGTGTTAGTAAAATGGACAGGTTTTTCATTTGGTTTTAATTTAAGTTTCATAAGTGTAAAAATCGTATTATCTAAATTCATAGTCATTTGGTTTATCATTCCTCAACATCAGCCAAAACACTAATACTGATTGGCACCGGTGAAGCCTGCCAGTTTCCCTGGCTGGTAATTCTGAAAAAGGTTAATTTTTGGCTTCCTGTGTAAAAATAAAGCTCTCCTTCGCCTAAATCTTTTACATGTTCCAGACTCACCAGGAAGTCGCCGTTTACAACAATATTATAGGGCTTTAAATTGATTGTGAGTTCGTTGTTTAGCGTATCTTTTGACATTTTTAAATAGATAGGTTCTTTAAGAATATTTGTAAATGTCATATCATCTTCAGCGCTGTAAACGTTTAAGCGGTAAAAAATGCTATCGTACGAGCAGGTGGAGATATTTATCTTAACCTGTTTTAAAAGGGCAGACTTTTGTATAGCCAGCCGTATGCCGCATTCGTAGCCCCGGAGATTATCTTTAAATCCCGCAATTACCTTGCTGTTTCTATCGGTTACCCCTAATGTTTTTTCGGTAAAGTTTCGCGGTTTTATTACTACTTCTGAAATGTCGTAAGCTTTCTTTTTTAGGTAAATTTTGTGGCTGGTTTTATTTCTGAGGTTGGCTATTTTAATCAAAAGTGGTTCGTATCCGATGGCTGAAAACAACAAGGTATCAGCATCCATTTCCGAATCCAGAATAATATTGAAAACGCCTCTTGTATTGGATACGGTGCCAACATTTTTGCCTACGATTCCAATATTTACAAACTCAATTGGTTTTTGGTGTGCTGAATCCATAACAATCCCTCTTATTTCCTGGCAATACGACAAATTGCAGTAGCATAATAGTATGATTGTACAGAAGCGGATCATTTTATTTTTATCTGGTTTTTAGATAATTGGAGTACATGATTGTAAGTGTTTCGTATTACTTCTCCGTCATCACCATAATCACTGGATTTGATTCTTCATCCAGTTCCGCTGCAATTTCTTTTAATTTACCCGTCAATTCGCCATTTTTATAAGCCTCAACAAGCTGAAAAGCTTCGATGATTTGAAAGGCCGCAAGCTCGCCGTTTAACGGGTGCGATATCATGTCAACTGTTTGTCTTTTTTGGTAGTCGGCATTGATGATTACCGGCTCGAATACAGCATTTTCCTGCTTGTCGTACAGTAAGTCACCGATTGGAAAACCTCTTCCGGTAGAAAAGTTGAATTCCTTTTTTACGGTTGAGATAAAATAGTATTGGCCGGTAAGCGTACCCATTTTCAAGAATACCTCAGGATCTGTGGTCGGTTTTTTCGCTAGAAACGCTTGTAATTTATTCTCGTGCGAATTAAAGTTGTAAACGGTATCGGACGATGGCTCAACAAGTAGCCAGTTCGCTTGATTTGGAATAATTGCCGGCACCGAAGTGGCAACCACTGCATCTCCTTCCTGAATCATCGGCGCCTTAATCACATCAAAAGGAATTGAAATATTCCGGATAATACTTCCGTTTTGTTTCGATAGAATCATATGATAAGGTTCGTCGCCTTTATTTTGCCCAATATTATATTTCGCCATCTCATTGTAGGCAATCAGCTTGTCCGAATCATAATTGAAAACATCTGTATATCTTACGTTTTCTATATAATTGAAACTTCGTTTGAAGTTCCCAAACAGGTCATACACCAATACCTTTTTCGATGTAAGACAGTTGACAAATAGTTCGTTGTTCTTCTCGTCCGCGACAATATTGGTCAGATGACTATATTCTTCCGGTCCTTTACCCAGCATGTTTAGTTTTCGTAATGCTTTGCCTGTTTTTCTGTCAAAAACATAGATATTACCATCGTTGCTCCAGTTTTTTACAATTATGATTTTCTTACCAAGTGCCATTACAACACCGCTGGTAACAAACTCATTATTTGTTTCCAACGGAATATATTCTACATCCATAAAATCCTGCAGAATCAGTTCTTTTTCCGGATAACTTGCTGTTACGTCAATTTCTACCAGACTATTGTTTGAGGCAGGTTGTTTGCATCCCCCAATTACTGCCATTACGCCCAGTAGGATTAGAAACGTTGTAATTTCTTTCTTTGCAATTTTCATAAGGTTCCGGTTTTTTTCCTCAGCAAATAGTACATCATCGGAATAAAATACAAACTAACCAGTGTGCCCAGCAGCATTCCTCCTATGATTGCCAGTGCCAGTGGTTGTTGCAATTCGGCTCCCATACCTTTCTGAAAAAGGAAAGGCAACATTGCCAGGATGGTGGTTAAACTGGTCATTATAATCGGTTTTAAACGCCGGTGTCCGGCTTCCATTACTGATCGGATCAAGGAATAACCTGAGTCGTGTAACTTGTTCATGGTGTCGATTTTCAGGATGGAATCGTTGATGATAATCCCGGCCATTACAATAATTCCGATGGCCGACATAATATTGATTCCGACACCAAAGAGTTTAAGCGCCAGAAAAGCGCCAAACAGGTCGATCGGAACTTCAAGCAATACAATTACGGGTAGAACAAACGATTCGAACTGTGCGGCCAGAATGAAATAGAGCAGGAGTAAACTAACTCCAATAATCATCAGTAATTCTGTAAGCATGGCTCGGTTCGAAAGTATGGAGCCCCGAAACGTAAGGTCGAAAGAGGAGTGATTTGCCGCAATGGTTTTTATATCCGCCGAAACCGTTTTAAAATCACCCGGGTTGATCTCAAATTCCACCGGGAAATATTCGTTTTCCTTGCCGGCAACAATGGATTTTAGCCCTGAACCACTATTTACTTTTACCAATCCCGACAGCGGAATTTCCTCATTGTTCTGATTTCTTACCTGTATATTTTGAATGATTTGATAAACCGATTGGTAGGAGTTGCCGATGCTTACCGGAACAAACATATTGTTGTTGTTAATGGTAAACACCGTATTGACGTTAAAAGCACTTTTTACTTCGCGGTAAAGTTCGTCGTTGTCTACCTCGTAAAACATTAGTTTCTCCGGATCGGTTTCGAGCAAAATCAATTGTCGTGTTATCAGTTTCGATTGCAAACTGTTGTGATAGTTTTTATCCAGATCGGCTAACAAGGATGAAAGCTCATCGAGGTAATTTTTATTGCCCGGATTAAAGTGTGAAAAACGTGCAATTAGCGGGGCATCCGATTTGCCAAAGGCCAGGTTAAACAGGTTGTCGGCTTCCGCAAAACTAAAATCGGCAGCGGGGAAATTTCCGGCGAAATACGTGCTAAACTCCTTAATCATTTTCGATAACCCGGCCGGTGATTCTGCTTTTACGATCAGTTTGTTTTCTGTTGTTCCGGCATCCTCTCCGCTGTTTAACAGGTATTGTTGTTTTCCTGCTTCTTCAATAAAATAAAGTGGTTTTGTAGTTAAAGAAGCCATTAATTCATTTACCCGTTTGTTATTTTCTTCTAGCGTAAGTGGTTCATTCCAGTCGATTTTTAAAACCATTTCATCCTGGCTTACTTCCGGGAATCGCGAGGTGGTTAACATTCGAGCTAATACAGCTGCTCCGGCTAATAAAAGGATTACAAACACAATAGTGGCAGCCTGATTTCGGAGCACAACCTTTAATCCGTGTTCGTACCAGCGATAATAACCGGGATCTTTCCGGCGCTTTTGTTTTTCCTGTTTCGCTTTTGAATAAAACAGCCTGTAAAGGGTAGGGAGGAGGGTGATTGAAACCAGCAACGAAATACTTAAGCCGATAGTAACTGCAATTGCCTGATCGAAAAACAAGGCTCCTGCCATTCCTTTCATAAATATTAAAGGAATAAAAACAGCACAGGTGGTAAGTACCGAACTGATTAAGGGGCGGATAACTTCGTTTGTTCCCACCTCGCACGCCCGTGACAATGTAAAATGCCGGTCGCGGTATTGCGTAATATTATCGATTACAATAATCGAATTATCGATCATCATTCCAACGCCAAGTATCAATCCTGAAAGCGAAATAATGTTGATGGAGAGTTTAAAGAGGTAAAAGAAAAAGAGGGACAGCAACAGCGAAACCGGAATGCTGATACCGATTAGCCAGGGAGCTTTTCGTTCGCGCAGAAATACAAATAGTATCAGAAAAGCAAGCATTCCGCCGATTAACAGACTTTGCCCCAGGTTATTGATAGAGTACTCCAATAGTTTCGACTGATCGCGGGTAATCGTAAATTCCAGTTCGGGGTAATCTTCTTTAAAATAACCGACCAACTCACTCAGCTCGTCCTTTAAGTCAGCCATTTTTGCATCCGATTGTTTAATCACTGCCAGGCTAATTGCACTTTCTGAGTTGATCTTTATGTTTCCCTGTGGTTTTTGTGGCTGAAGACTCACATCGGCAATTTCCGATAGCGACACCACTTTTCCGTTCAGGTTTACCGGAATCTCGGCAATCTCTGAAACATCACGAAGCCGGGTGTTGAAGCGAATGTTGTACTGGTATTGTCCATCGCGTATTAAAAGGTTTCCCAAATCAATATTGTTATTATTCAGCTCCTGCTCCAGTTGCGAAATGGTAAACGTGCCGTTTGGCAGGTAGGCAGCGTGCGGTGTTATTTTAATTTCGGGGTATTGCAGACCGCTCATGTCAACCAATGCAACTTCAGGAAGCTGCTCCAGGCGTTTTCGTATCACCTGGCTGGTGAAATTACTTAGTTGCAGAAATTCCTCTTTGTTGCCGGTTATCAGTTCCTGCTTTTTATTCACCATCAGGTAAAAAACGGGTATATCCGAAGCGCTGGCTCTAATCACTTCCGGGCGTTTCATTTCGCGAGGAAGATAGTTCATGGCCTTATCCACTTTTTCGTTCACCTCAATGGAAGCCAGATCGATGGAAGTTCCGTGTTTAAAGCGCAGTTCGATCCAGGCTGTTCCATCACGTGTTTCGCTTTTCATTTCCTCAATGTGGTTCACTTCTTTTAGCACACTGCGGATTTGTTTCACTACCGAATTTTCCAGCTGGCGGGCCGGCATTTCGTTCGATGGCACCCGGATGGAGATAACAGGAATATCGATGTCGGGCATTAACGAAACCGGAATTTGCACAGTGGTGGCTATCCCAATAAGTAGGAAAGCTAAAAATGCCATTGTTACAGCTATCGGTCGATGGATCAAGAATTTTACCATGAGAATGTTTGTTTATAATTCCATTTTATTATATAATCAAACCTGTAAGGTATGCTAGTCAGTCGCTATTATTAAGAATGGATTTTGATCATATCTTATTTCAATATTAAGGTCGGCTATACTGATCAATTTCGTTTCTTCCTGGATATCATCATCGAAAAATTCGAGAGGCGAACATGCGAACGTTATTTGTTTTTCTTGAATTCCGGTAGGCAACTGTAAAGACTCCAGTTTTGGTAGGTTAAAATAGTCAGACAATTGACCATTCATATAAATTTTACTCCTGTCTTTTTCATCTATTACAAAGCAACTTCCTTTTTCGTCATCAAGAATACTGATATAGTGCTGGTTATAATAAAATGAGGCAAGTAGATAAGGAACATAGCCGTTTTCTCTGCATGCTTGTCCAAAACGTGCGCGTTTTCGTTCGTTAACGTATGGTGAGTAAAAGTTTTCCGGAACTGATTTAGGACCTAAATCATAAGTTATATTTCTTCTAAACGTATCTGCCTTAGCTTCGAACAGTCCAAAAATGTTAGGACTTGAGAAAAATAGTCTGTCACCGATTTTCTGAAAGTTATTTGCATTTCCCATGGTAAGAATTGCATATGGGCTTTCTTCTTCTGAAATAAATTTTTGTGTAATTTCTTTACGCTGAAGATTGTAGATCCCAACAAAGAATTTTTCGTTTCGTCCCACATAATTACAGTATAGGAATACATTCTCCTCATCTTTTGGATAGATATCAAAACTTGGAAACGCAGTTATTTTTTGAGTTTCAATTATCTCACCGTCATAATTAAAGATGTGCAGGGTGTTTCCCATATCGAGGGCATAAAAACGTTTGTTTTTGGCGTCTGCGCAAAACGCAACAATCATATTTATTTCCCCCGGGCCATTTCCCTGTTTTAGTTTCGACTGGAATTTCCCTTTTCGGCTAAAGGTATATACATTGAAATTAGCCAATACAAAAATTTTGTCATTCTCATCGTCTATAAACGTTTTATAAATATAGTCGAGCGATGATTCTTCAGTTGTTTCCAGTTGTACTATTTCAGTGGGTGTGCCAAGATATAATTCATCGGAAGTGGTTGGCTGAAGTGTTACGATATTGCTTTTAGGTTGCTGAGAACAGCCCCAGATTATTAAAACGTCTATTAGGCTTATTATTAAGGGTAGTCTTTTTTTTATCATAATTGGTGGTTATAAGTTAGAACATAAATTATTATCTTATTTGCTTTAGTTAAATTAGAACCTGAAAGTTGTAGTCCGTAGTTGAAAAATCGTTGGATCTTGTGCAACCCTCTCGAACCTTCAAACTATTCCTCTATTTCCACTTCTGATTCATGTGCCAGGTTTAGATTATTCGAAACGATAACCGTATCGCCGGCAGAAAGTGTTGCCCCTTCAGCTGCTTTCACTGAATATTCATTTTCGTTTTCGTTGAGTACGTTAATGTATGTCCAGTAAGCAATACCGTTGGTGTAGCGGAATAGCACCTCGCGGTTCTGTCGTAACACAACAGCATGTTTGGGAACAACCAATTGATCGGCTATCGCCTGTTTTATACTTACTTTTACATTCATTCCCTGCATATATTCTCCGGGATTTTCTACCTCTGCTTTTAACCAGATCAGTCCATTTTCATCGATATTCGGGTCAATTTCACAAATTCTACCAGTGGTATTTCCGGCTCCGGAAATAGGGGAGATGCTTACGTTTTGACTTAATTTTACTTTTGAGATTTCGGTTTCAAGCAGAGGAAAATCGATGTAGAATCGTCGGTCATTGATGAGTGTACAAAATGGTTCTGAAACATTAGCCTGCTCAAATGGTTTTTGTTTAATACCCGAAACTTTCCCGGTAAAAGGAGCTTTTAACTCTGTTTTATCCAATTGCAGCCGGGCTTCTTCAAAAGTTACCAGTGCCTGGTTATAACCCGACCGGATATTCGCAATTGCTTCATGTTCTGTAGTATAAAGTGTGTCGGTGGTGGAGTAGCCCATACCTATTAATGCATCCAGCTTGTCAATTTTTGCCTGCTCCAGGGTAATGTTTGCCTTCTTCATCGTAAGACGGTATGTCTCATTATCCAGACTGGCAATAACATCATTTTTATTAATGATATTCCCGTTCTTCACATCAATGGTAGCCAACGAACCGGAAACTTTGAAATAAAGTTCAGCTTGTTGCGAAGCCGATAATTTACCATTACTAACTATTTCTTTTAGAAAATCTTTTTCTTCGAGGGTGATTACTTCTACTGTGTTTTTTTCTTCAGGAAGGGCTTCCTTGGTTACCTCTGCAGAGGCATTAGGTTTGTTTGTACAAGCTGTAAATAACAAAGAAGAGACGTAAAGAAACAAGATAACTTGTCGTTTTATGGAAGGGAATTTTAGCGTATTCACGGTATACAGGTTTTTTGTTGAGACTATAAACTTAACAAACAGATTATTATATCCAATAACTTTTAACGTTTATTCTTGATGTACACGATGTTACTCGATTAGTTCATGGTTTTTTAAAATCATATGTTTAGCTTTTTAGTGATTTACTTTTTATCTGGTCTTTTTTGTTTTGCGAGAAACGTAAAATTGAAGATAGAAAAGATGAAAAATTGGTTTATACTTATTTGTTTGTTAGCTGGTAGCAAAAATTGTACCCGGATTATTGTTTAATTGTTTGAGTTTGTTTGAAATGGTTTGAAATAGTTTGAAATTGTTTGAGATGGTTTGATGGTTTGAGATTGTTCTATTTTTCATCTGGTTGACTTTGTTTTAGTTCTACAAGTATCAGCACAGGATTATCGTTTTCATCTATTTTGTTAAGCATATTTTTCAATTCAGGCTTTAGCGACTTTGCTGCTTTTAAAAGCTCTTTAAACTCTAAGGCAGTGTAATAGGTAAAGAACTGAGAATTCTTGAGTCCGACTCGTGGAAAAAGTGGTAATCCTCCATATAAATCGTCATGAAAACCATACAAATCAAAGTTTGTATCAAACAGATTAAAAAATGTTCCGTTGCTTTTATCAAAGACTCCGAGTTTTCGCCTTTCCTGGTGACCGTAACAGATAAACAGATACGCATCGGTTTCGCTTAAACCCAGTAAGCTGATTTTTTCAAAACTTTTCGGGTTCGATCGGTTGGTACCAATACCGTTTTTTACCTGAACTTCAACATCGTCAACATCACTGTATTTTTCATATTTTCCATAATCCAACTCGTAAACCGGTGTAGTTCGGCCTTTTTCATCCAATTCATGAATTACATTTTCGTATGGATTTTTATATCGGGTTTTTCCTTTGTAATGGTAAAAAAGGGCCGGGTAAACCATTAAACCATACCTTTTGTCCGTTTGTTTTTTAAACCTGTTTTTCTGAATTGTTTTAGCATTCTTATCCAATAGGTAAAGATCATGCCACGGTTCTTTTTCGTAGGTAAAACTCATGTTGTAAACTACAATGTCTCCATTTCCATTCCACTCCACCGGACCTGGGAAAAAATCAACTTGTACTTCTCTTAAGAAATTAGCATCGAAATCATACTCCATCATCTTTTGGTCAAGCAGATCAAAACCAATCAGTTGCTGTTTATCCTTATCGACAAGAAAAGTTTGAAATCCTTTCGCATATTCACCTGGGCCTCTTCCTTTTTTCCCAATTCTTGTTATGAAATTTCCATTTAGGTCGTATTTAAAAATGTAATTGTAATCGCTCACAAAAATCGTGTCATCAACAAGAACAATTTTCGAAATGTCGTTCCCAAACAAACAGTTTTCGTTGGTTTCCAGCGGAATAAAACGAATGTTTTCAGCAATGTTGCTGATTGCTAGTTCTTTTGATTTACCGATATTTTGACCCATTGGTATTTGAACGACTTTTTGTGCATCAGCCACATAAGAACAGATCAGTAAAAACAGAGTTGTTATTGTATAAAACTTTATCAAAATGTTCATCTTCTTAGCGTTTTAGGTTTAATACAGTTTCTGTTTTTGTGGTACTTAGTCTTTCAATTTAGCTATCATTACCACCGGATTATCCGATTCTTCCATTGTACTGAAAGCTTTTAGCTTGTCGGGCAATTTCCCGGCGGCTTCCGGGTTTGTCTCAAACCACAGTTTTACTTCAAAAGCTTCGAGTAAACCCGCTACTTCGTTGTTTTGGTTTACCGATTTAAAAGGGAAGGGGAGAAAGCCGTTTACATCGTTTTTTATGCCCAAATTGTTTTCTGAGAGTTTGGTGGTATTTGTGGCTTTGTCGTAAAAACCATAAGAAGAATCGCCATTAAATTTTTCGTGTGGCTGTCGTATTTTGAAAAAGAGAAAACGCCCGGCCCCAAACAGATCATCGATTAAAAAATAAGGTACATCGCCCTTTTGGCCGGTTAAATTGCTAGCACTTGCTTCTTCTGTTTCGCCTCTGTGCAGCACGAATTCTGGCTCCAACTTCTCCATAGAAACTGTAAACACGGTATCGGTAAACCGTTCAAAAAAATGAAGCTGATCTTGTAAAAAATAAAATTTGGCGTTCCAATCGAATACCGATATCCCATCTCGGTTGATGTCGTAATCAAAACGTTTGTATTGCGGAAAGACCTTTATTCGCGGATTGTTATTGTTGAACACAATTAGTTTTGCCTCTTCTTTTCCGTTAAGGTTCCATACATATCCAATATGGCAGGTATCGTTTAAGGGAACTATGGATGTTATTATTTCACTGAAAATATTATTTGCCATGTCTTCTTCGCGTTCAATTGGTTGAACGGTAATCTCGTTGGCAACAGTTCCGTCCAATGTATAGGTGGCGTAGATTTTTGAATCCCAGCTTTTCGTATAAACCTGGTTACGCTTTTCATCGAAAGTAAAGGCTTTAAGTATATTTCGATAACCGTCAGGATCTTTGCCGTAGTGCCCGATTTCGCGTATAAATTTTCCGGTTTTTCTGTCGAATAAATATGCTTGTCGGTGTGTTACAGCTATAATGTAGGACTCATTCGTAAATACCCTTGGCGAATTTCCTAATAGGATTTCCTTTTTCGTTTCAAGACGGACGTATTCAATATTTCCATCAACTATTTCGCTTAATTGTGCCTTATCCTCCTTGTTAAATGCGTCGATAATTTCAACATTGTAGATTTCTGTTTGCTGTTCAGTCTTATTAGTAGAACAAGATGCAATTGTTACTAAAAAGAATAGAATTGCCGAAGTTTGTGTGCCCAATGAGTAGAAGGACTGTATCCAATTTGCAAATGTTGATAATCGATTTTCGGTTTGTCTGAATTTGTTGATTTTCATGTGTTTTAATCATTTGTGTGAATGGAGCTAAATTTACAACTGATTATTCAGTTGTGCAACTGAAGAAACAGTTATTTAATAATAAATATTTATTCAGAAAGGTTCAGGCTGGTTTTAGGGGGCTGATTTTAGTAAAAAATGAAGGGCAACCATTATGGTTGCCCTTCATTAATCAATTGTATGTTTTAGAATTTTGCCTTCTTTCAGTCATTTTTCTTGTCCGACTGGGGCATATTACCTTTTATCTGTCCCCTAAGCTCACCTCCCGGATTTTGTAACGTATGTACATTTACATAGGTTTTTCCTGCATAAATTTCATTGACCAAATCCATTACAGTTGCACCTGCAAGTGGCCCCTTTAGATCGGAGTCCATAATTACACCTTCGGCCAAAATCCCACTGAAATAACCTTCAATTAGCATTGGTGGTGGTCCTGACGGATACAACCATGCAACTACCGAGCCGTTTTCCCCCTCTGGAGCCCAATGGATGTGTGACATTGTAACATCCATAATACTATCAACAATAAGTTTGTACGACAATTCAGTTCCATCCTTACTCAGTTGGAAAATAGCTTGTCCCGTTGCCATCGTTTCTACCGGAACCACTTCATTATCTCCTGATAAATGCGTTCTGAAGTTCAGAACCTTTTTAGCACTTTTGGTAACTAGTTCCTGCTGATCTTCAGGTATAAGATCAGACTTTTCGCATGATACAAAAGCAAAGATGCTTATTAGTATCATCAATACTGAAAGCTTTTTCATAATGTTTAATGTTTTAATTAATATACCTCAACTCCTACAATATCCCCTTTTACTGAGTTGGCAATAGCTTTATGATCGTCCCCGATCCTTTTTACTCCATCAATTAATCGCAGTCCTTCACAAAGTGTTTTACTTTTGTCTGTTTCATATTGTTGGTTCTAGTAATTTACGAAGTATTTGAATAAAAGACAAATATGTCCTTTAAATAAATATTACGTTAAAATGAACGGAAATCGGAGTGCTACGAATAAATTAGACCATAAGAATGCCGGTTAATCGGACACTTGAAAAATATAAATAGAATGATAACTAATAAGGGCTTAGAATACTTATCTGTTGGGAGATTGTATGAAGATGTAATTCTGTCCGATTGAAAAGGGGATGGCGCTTTTAACCCAATAGTTTATTCGGATTTGGGTAGTTGTTTCCCATTACCTTTTTGTACTCCAGCGTATAGGCGTTGTATCTTAATTTTGCTTCTTCATTCAACTTGAGTTTTTGCAAAGCTTTTACCAGGAAAGTAAGCGCCACTTCGTTCAATGGATCAATATTGAAAATAACCTCAGAGAACTCGATGCTTAATTGATAGGCTTCCGCATTATAGGCATTTTCCATTTCCAGTAATAATGCCGGTTCAAGTTTGTTCTCAGCTTCCTGTTTAAACGAGTCGTAAACCGAATCATCTGCGAGTTTTAAAAATTTTCCTCTGCCTAGCAGTTCAAGCAGTTCGAGCTGGTTTTCGCCAGGTTCTTTTCCTGAAATAAGTTCTAAGCACCTGGTGTAGTCGCAATAAAATTCATCCGATAGTACAAGCTTAAAACAACCTTTTTCGTACACCAGTTCAACCCCATCAAATTCACTTAAAGCCTTCCGCAAATGGTTAATAGTAACACCTCTCAGGTTTTTAACTTTTTGTGCGGGTTTTCCGGGCCATAAAATACTACCCAGTTTTTGCGACGAGATGCCATCTTTTTCTGCACTGTGTTGCAGTAAAAGGATAAGCATTTGTTTTAACCTGGTGCTAAACATGTAAGTGATGTCTTTATTGTTGCGATCGTGTGCGGCAAAATCGCCAAAAAGGTAAATTGAATTAGGTTTTACAATAACTTTCCTTTTGTTTCTTAATCTGCTTAATCCTCCTGATCCATTCCGTTCGCTGCTGTATTTCAATTTTATTCTACGATAAAAAATAAAAGCTATTACAAGGATGATTGACGAAAGAATGATTATTAACCGCGCTGTTCCGGGATTATTTGGCTTCGAATAATTCACCAGTTCCTCTGCCGTAATCGGAGGAAATGCCAGCGAATAAACTTTCAGCTCAGATGCGATATCATCATCAAACTCTTGTATCAAAGCATAAAGTGTATGTAGCCCTTCATCGAAATATAAGTTCGCATTAGTGGTAATTTTATCGGAGCGTATTGGAACCGAGTCTCCCAGTATTTCATAACTGCCATCGGCTATCGCAAAGCGATACAGTCTGAGGTACGATTCTGAATAGTGTTCCGGATAACAAAAGGTGTAAAAACTGGAATCGTTAAGAATAACCATTCCCCGAACCGGAACAACATTGTCGCCTTCCCATGGTATTTCCCAAAGTTTTGTAATGTTTTTGGTGTTCAGGTCAACTTTGTATAAATCGTAATAATACTTTCGTCCTACAATTTGTTCTCCCGATTCGTTTCCCATGCCGCCAAAAATGTAGGCCGAGTTTGTCTTTTTTGAATAGCCAACCGATGAGAAATAACGGGGCGACAAAAAATCGCCCGTAAAACCTGCAAGCGTCTGCCATCCCTTATTTTCAAGGCTATACGAAAAGAAGTCGTTATTGTAGAACATGTTCCCAAAGCCCCCGAAGATAGTGTACTGTCTGTTTTCAGGATCGAAAAAGGAACCGTGATGGTGCAGCTGTATCGGAAGTTCCTGAGTTGTTTCGGCTGTCCAGTTATGAGTCGACAAATCGAGGCTGGCAACCGTAGGAATATCGTTTTTCCGCTCAAAAAAAACTTCGTAGGAATATAACTTGTTATTCGCCGGATCAAGAAAATTAGTGCCCAAAAACAGATTTACAGGGCACGGTTCGTTAAACGCAATAACTTCTGTTTTTTCGGTTCTTACATTGTATTTATGAATAGTATCGCGGTTAAAATAGTAGATCTCTTTTTTTTGAGGATTGTAATTGGCACCTGCAACAGAACCCGATTGAAATGAAATTTTGTGCCTCCAGTGATAGGCATCATTAATCAACCATTCCGGATTACTCACATTGCCAATTGATTTCCCATTTATATCATGAACAATGCTGCCTTCATTTTCATTCAGATCAAAGTGGTACTTGTCCTTATTTCCTATAGAGAGTTCTTTAATGGCAAAAGAAGGAACATCAATTATATAATCGCTTTTACCAAATAAAATTACAGGATGATATTTTTTGGGGAGGCCAACATTGGCAGCACTAAAAGTTTGGTCATGGATTTTCAGCGAAATAGAATCGTTTTTCAGATCGAAAGAAATTTTCATGTTAAACCAGTAGGTGTTAAGCAAATATTCCTTACTCATTCTTGCAATAATCAGGCTGCTTTTTCCTTCCTGGTTAAATCGAAACACCAAATCAGGACCTTGCCCGTCGTAAAATAAATTGAAAATTTTATCGCTTTCGGTATTTTTTATTCGGATGATGTATCCAATAAGCGTTGGTGGATATAAGGATAAGTCAAAATCAATGTCAAAGGAATCTGAAAATGCGATGTTGGAATCATCGAATACATTGTAAGAAGTACGCTCGGCTATTGGTACTTCTCCTCCGTTGAATTTTAATCCCCTTAGAAACGAGCCCTGAAAGTTTAATAAAACTATTATAAGTGTTATGTAATGTAGCTTAATCAACATTGTTGTTAATACTAAACTTGGATTATCATTCTTTTATCTTTAATTTTTTACTTCGTTTAGAATATTGCAAACGTTAAGAATATTCCAATTCTCGTTTTTACAACGAAAAGAGACGTTTTTTTTGAAAAGCAACAAATATTTGTATCAATCCCCCGGTTAATTGCGCAAGATTAATGTTTTTTTTTTGATTTTAACCCGATTTTAACCCATAATTTAATCACTGTCTTTCAATATTTGAGGGCTGTTCATTTAGAATATCCCTGTTAGCGGAATTTTTAAGAACAGTTGAATTAAAACTTTATCAAACTATTGGGACAATGAAACTAATCGGGTTTTTAACCACAATTATCCTTACCTCTATACATTGTTTTGGTACATCTGTATGCGAAGGGAAACATAAGGCAAATTCGGAATTGCAAAATACTGAAGAAGCAAAACAGAGCAGCAGTTCGCCTTCTTTCACTTCTGTAAATTGTACTTCATTCGAAAATCAAAAGGATTTATCTGATCAAAATCTAACCCGTGCAATGACTCTGGCAGATGCGGCCTTTGAAGCTCATTTTATTGGAGAGGAAATGGCTATGGCCCGGTTTTTTAATCCATATACCGGAGCTGTTTCTGACGAAAAAGGTAGTATTTGGATGTACACCAGCGCAATTGAAGCTGTTAACGCCATTCTTCATGCTCTGAAAGCGCAAAAGGAAAACGGAAATACGACCTTATACGATGCACATTTTAAGCGATACGCCGATTTGCTTTACGAATTATACGAGAAAGCAGACTATTACCTCGGAACATTCGAATTAGTGTCGTACACACAAACCAAAGAATGGACAGTATACGGGGTTAACCGCGGAGCTGCTACAGGGCAGGCCGAAGTTGCCGGCATAATGAATGTGTATGATGATCAAATGTGGTTGGTTCGCGAATTTATTGAAGCCTATAAATTAACCGGTAAAAACGAATTCCTTGAAAAAGCCGAGTATCTGACCGAGTATGTGCTCGATGGATGGGACTGCACTTTTAATGATAAAGGTGAAGAGAACGGTGGTATTACCTGGGGACCCGGCTATGTGTCGAAGCACTCATGCAGCAATGGTCCTATGGTAAGTCCGCTGGTGTGGTTGCACGAGATGTACAAAGGAAAGAAAGATAAAATCGTACATCGATCTATTGATCCGTCTGACCGGAAAACCAGAATTGCAAAAAAGGTTAGTAAAAGCGACTACTACCTTGATTTTGCACAAAAAGTTTACCACTGGCAAAAAGAACATTTGTTGCGGGCCGATGGTGTTTACGATGATATGATGGGAGGTTGTACGCCACGAAACCCGCAAACAGAGCTTATTAACGGAGTTGAGTACCGTAAAGGAATCGACTGCCGCGACCAGGTGGGGCCGGCATTTACTTACAACAGCGGAACAATGCTCTCGGGAGCGGCCGATCTGTTTCGCGCTACCGGAGATGATTTATATCGAAGAGATGCACAACACTTATCGAAATCGAGCTTTACCTATTTCGCTCAAATCGATAAGGACATTCCCGGTTACTACTCTTTTGATGTCAGGGGTTTCCGTAACTGGTTTAATGGGGTATTGATGCGGGGTTATGTTGATGTTCATCCTTCCTGTGAGGAGGTGTCGGGATACATCAACAGTTTTCAGCAGAATCTTGATTACGCCTACGAAAAATTCCTTTACAACGGTTTCCTGCCAACCAATCTGCTAAAAGGATGGGAAGAAGATCATGAAAAAAACAAAACAGAAGGGATGTTCAATTTCGCATTTGCGGCTGAATATGCTGTTCTGGCAAAATATGAATTAGAAAAACAATAAACTGAAAATCACGATTATGGATAGATCTCTTTATAATCTGATTCAACCACGGGTTTATTTTGAAGATCTTTTGAAGAAATTTTTTTCTGTTATTGTAAAGGGTTAAATGTGGTTCATGTGTACAATAACCAGCAAAAATGATACAGGCTTCACTTTGATATATGATACGGAAATACCCGCAGGGAGAATTATGTAGAGAATAAAAAGAGCTACTAATGAACTGGTCGGAAGATCCCGAATTCTTTTTAAAATGAGTTCTGGTTTATTGCGTGTGGAGAATAAATAATTTTACAATTTAAATAATAATTATGCTTAAATCAACTGTCAGCAAAATCCTGATTGTGTTTATTATTGCCGCTTTTTTAGGGGCTTGCAATTCGCAGTCGGAAGTTACACAAAAAGAAGAAGCAGGGGCGGAGTTTCGTGCGCCTGCTTATCCGTTAATAACAATCGATCCGTACACCTGTGCATGGTCCATGTCCGATCAGTTGTTCGACACACCGGTAAAACACTGGACGGGCAGAAACCACTCGCTGATTGGCGCCGTTCGTGTGGATGGAGAAACCTATCGTTTCATGGGTAAGGAAGAGATTCCGCTTGAACCGGTTGTTCCGAGTGCAAAATTTGAAGCTTGGGATGGAAAATACCTGACAAATGAGCCGGCTACAGGTTGGGAAAAACCGGGTTTTAACGATGCTTCATGGAAAAGCGGAAAAGCAGCTTTTGGTACGCCAAATATGAGTGAAACTGCTACTCCGTGGACAACGCCTCATATTTGGGTGCGTCGCGAATTTACGATGCCCGAAGTTAACGAAGCAAGCGATTTGTTCCTGGTGTATTCGCACGACGATGATTTTGAATTATACCTTAACGGGAAAGAAATTGTAAATACCGGAAACCGTGCAAAAAGCAATGTTGTATTAAAGCTGGATAAAAGCCTGCTGAACATTGGTGGCGAAAATACCATTGCAGCGCATTGCTGGGATCGTGGTGGTTTGGCCTATGTTGATTTCGGAATCTTTAAAGAGAGCGATATTCAACCTGTTTTTGCTCAAACAGCTGTTCAAAACAGTGTGAAAATAACAGCTACACAAACGAAGTACGATTTTACATGTGGCCCGGTAGATTTGCATGTTGAATTTGTTTCACCGCTGTTGATGGACGATTTGGACCTGCTTTCGCGCCCGGTAAATTATATCAACTACGAAGCGGTTTCAACCGACGGAAAATCGCATGACGTAGAGGTGTATTTCGAGGCTACTCCCGAGTGGGCAGTAAACGAGTTAAACCAGGAAGTAAAAGTTTCAACCGGAAATACCGGTAACATCAACTTCTTGAAAACCGGAACAATCGAACAGCCTGTTTTGGAAAAGAAAGGCGACAACATTCGTATCGACTGGGGCTATTTCTACCTAGCATCGCCTGAAGCTGAAAACAAAACACTTGCAATGGGTGATTTCGCGGGTATGAAAAAAGTATTTGTTGAAAGAGGAAAAGTAAACGCAAGAGACACTAAAACAACAGCTGTTCTTTCACAAAATATGCCTGTTTTGGCTTGTTCTGAGGTGCTTGGAAATGTTTCGACAAAACCGGCTAAAGGTTATGTAATGTTGGGCTACGACGATGTTGAATCAATTCAGTATTTTGGCGATAACCTGAAAGCATGGTGGGCAAACGACGGTGAGGTAAGTTTTGATGAGGTGTTAACTTCTGCTGCCAAAGATTACCAAAGTGTTATGGAGCGTTGTGATGCAACGGATCAGGCGGTTTACGAAGAAGCGCTGGCTGCCGGTGGCGAAAACTACGCACGTTTGTGTTTGCTGACTTATCGTCAGGCAATTGCCGCACACAAACTGGTAAAAGACACTAAAGGAAACATTCTTTTCCTTTCAAAAGAAAACTTCAGTAACGGTTCAATTGGTACCGTTGATGTTACTTATCCTTCGGCTCCGATGTTCCTGAAATACAATCCTGAATTGTTAAAAGGTATGTTAAACCCGATTTTCTACTATTCAGAAAGTGGAAAATGGACCAAGCCTTTTGCGGCACACGATGTTGGTACATATCCAAAAGCCAACGGCCAGACTTACGGTGGCGATATGCCGGTTGAAGAATGTGGTAATATGCTGATTCTGACAACTGCCATTGCCGATGTTGAAGGAAATGCCGATTATGCAGCCGAGCACTGGGAGGTATTAACAACCTGGGCGAACTACCTGATGGAAAACGGACTTGATCCGGAGAACCAGCTTTGTACCGACGACTTTGCCGGTCACTTTGCCCACAACGTAAACCTTTCGGCAAAAGCAATTATGGGAATTGCCGGATACGGAAAACTGGCAGCAATGTTGGGTAAAACTGATGTGGCTGAAAAATACACTTCAGAAGCTAAAAGTATGGCACAGGAATGGATGAAAATGGCTGACGACGGAGACCACTATCGTTTAACTTTTGATAAACCGGGAACCTGGAGCCAGAAATACAACATTGTTTGGGACAAACTGCTTGGTCTTGGAATTTTCCCTGAAGAAGTGGCGCAAACAGAAATTGCCTACTACCTGACCAAACAGAACACCTACGGTTTACCGCTTGATAACCGCAGAACATATACGAAATCAGACTGGATTGTGTGGACAGCTACTTTAGCTGATGATACCGAAACGTTTCAGAAATTTATCGATCCGGTTTACGCTTTTGTAACCAATACGCCTGATCGTGTTCCGATGACCGACTGGTACGAAACACCAACTGCAAATCAGGTTGGATTCCAGGCTCGTTCCGTTGTTGGCGGGTATTTTATTAAAATGCTGGAAAAATAGAAGGTTATAAATACCTTGATCTAAAACAAACCCGAAACCGAAGAATCCAATTCTGACAATTCGGTTCCGGGTTTGTTATTATTGCCAATGAGGTAAAATTGTATACATTCGTAATTGATATAACGAATTAGACCATCAACTTTCTATATTGATTTGTATGGAAACAAGTTTTATCGTTAGGCTATGAGTTTTTATGACTCACGAAATATACTTTATGACCTTTCTTCATTTAAAAATGGTGAAGAAAATGCGTTTAAACTGGTTTTTGAAAATAATTACGAAAAAATAGTTGGTTTTTGCTGTCAATTTATTCCCGATCGGGAAGAGGCCAAAAATATAGCTCAGCAAGCTTTTGTAAAACTATGGACCAATAGGGAAGAGGTTAATACCTGTAATGGAATCAGAGCTTTTTTGTATACTGCCGCAAAAACAGATTGTTTGAATTATTTGCGTCACGAGAAATACAAACTGAACTACCAACAAAATATACTTGAGAAGCGCGAAAAACTCTTGAATCAGGAAATTCTGGAATCATTTAAATTCGACAGGCTCGAGTACATGGAACTCGAAGAAATGATTCAAAATGCGCTTGATAAACTACCCGAAAAATGCCGGCAGGTTTTCGTGAAAAGTCGTTTCGAATATAAAAAAAACCGTGAGATTGCCGATGAATTGGGAATTGCTCTTAAATCCGTTGAATCCAACATTACCCGTGCCTTGAAAATTCTTCGTAAAGAATTAAAAGATGTTCTTCCTTCGGTTCTGTGGATGTTCTAATCCGTAACTGCAAATCATCCTTTTGTCCCCCCATTCAACCTCGATATTATTTCAAAGAGATTTTTTTTGATTTTTTTCGCTTTCAATAAAGGGTAGCGGAGTGTTCGTGTGTACAATAGTTAACAAAGACAAATATGGACTACACTATTATACAAAAATACCTTCAGGGAAAAGCAAGTAACGAAGAGAAGGAACAACTGTTTAACTGGTTGGATGAGAGTACTTCGAATAAGGATGAATATATAGAGATAAAAAAAATATGGGCTTTAACTTCTCGTGAAGAGAACGTTGAAGGCAAAACCTGGAGTGATATAGAACCATCGGAATTAAAACCGGCAAAAACCAAAACGTTGCAACACTGGTTGGCGCGAGCTGCTGTTTTTCTGCTTCTGATTAGTTGTGGTGCGATTGGTGGCCGTATCATTTCAAAAATAGTTGAAACCCCGGTTTATTCGCAGATGTACTCCGTTATTTCTCCGGCCGGGCAAATGACCAATATTGAGTTACCCGACGGTACTTTGGTGATGCTCAATTCCGGAACAAAGATTCAGTATTCAGGCGATTTTACTGATGGAAACCGACAGGTTTATCTTGAAGGTGAAGCATTTTTTGACGTACAAAAAGATGTTGAACATCCATTTATCGTTAAATCCGAACTTCTTGGTGTAAAAGTTTATGGCACTTCATTTAATATTCAGGCGTATCCTGAAGACAGAGCGTTTACCGCAACGCTTATAGAAGGAAGCATTGGTATTTTAAATACAAGCGGAGAAGAGGTGACAAAACTGGTGCCCGGTGAAAAAGCCTATTTCGAAGAAAGTGAAACCAACATAGATATTCGAAAAGTGGATACCGCAATGTACACCTCGTGGAAGGAAGGACTGGTTACTTTCCGAAATGAAAGGTTGGAGGATATTGCCAAACAAATTGAACGTTGGTATAATGTAGAGATAGTTATACAAAAAGAGGGCTTGGGTGATGAAAGGTACTTTGGTACTATTTTGAAAAACAAACCTATCGATCAAATTCTGGAGGTGCTAAAATTAACCACTTCGCTGGAATACGAAATTGTGCCCCGAGCAAATGAGCCTAGTTTGATTTACTGGAAATAAGAAATAGAATTAACTAATAAAACTTAATGCAGACTTATGAGTAGAACAAATACTTCCTAAAAAGACGACAGGCCAAAAATACTGGAAATATTTTTAGCCTGCTCAGCTTAACAGGTACGCCAATACCTGAAAAGCACTGATAAATAAAACTTAGTATTTACCAATAACATGTCAAATTTATGAAAAAAACAGACAATTGCTCTTGTTTACATGGGCAACTAAAAAAAGTTTTAATGATTATGAAACTAACGACCTTTCTAATCTTTGTACTAACTCTGAACGTATTTGCTGAATCCTATGCGCAATCCACAAAAATTACGCTATCAATGGACAAGGCAACTGTAAAAGAGGTGATTGAACAAATCGAAAGCGAAACAGAATTCTACTTCATGCTGAAGTATGATGATCACCTTATGAATAGACAAGTGGATATTGATTTTAATGATGCCAATATCCATGATGTACTTATCCAACTTTTTGAAGCGAACAAATACAATTACGAGATTATTGATCGCTACATTGCTGTAACACCTTTAGATGCAACGGATGCAAATGACCAGACAACAGTTAAGGGAATTGTAACCGACGAAGATGGGGAAGCTTTGCCTGGTGTAACCGTACTATTTAAAGGTACAACCAATGGTACAGTAACAGATATTAATGGTTACTACGAATTGCCTGTTGCCGAAGGAAAAATTCTTGTTTTTTCGTTTGTTGGAATGAAATCTCAGGAAGTAAGACTGGAAGGACAGACAAAGATTGATGTAACACTTGAAGTTGATGCTATTGGAATTGAAGAGGTGGTTGCCATTGGATATGGGGTTGTAAAAAAGAGCGACCTGACAGGGGCTGTTTCATCGTTAAAGAAAGACGATATGAATACAGGCGTTACGGCAACTGTTGATGATCTTTTATTGGGTAAATCAGCAGGTGTACAGATTACACAGGCAAGTGCCGAACCCGGTGGTGGTATAACCATACAAATCAGGGGAGCCAGCTCGATTAATGCTGGCTCAGGACCGCTTTATGTTATCGATGGACTACCCATTTCTGCCGGATCGGTTGTTTCGGGCACGGGAGCCGAAATTGCAAATACAAGAACTCCCCGAAATCCGCTTAACGATATCAACCCATCAGATATTGAATCGATTGAGATTTTAAAAGACGCATCGGCAACCGCAATTTATGGTGCTAGAGGTGCTAACGGAGTAATAATAGTAACTACTAAAAAAGGTTCTGCCGGTAAAATTCGTGTAACATACAATGGGTACACTGGTGTTCAGCAATCAACAAAAACAGTTGATGTATTAAATGCACAAGATTATCAACGGATTTTAAATGAAATCTTGGATACGCCCGGATCGAATGTTTCAGAAAGCGAACGCGTTACAGAAATTATCGATGGAGGAACAAACTGGCAGGATGAATTACTTCGTACAGGTGTTGTTCAAAGTCATGCACTTTCATTTACAGGAGGAAATGATGCAACCAAATATTTTGCTTCGTTAAACTATTTTAACCAAGAGGGAGTAATTATAAACTCAGCTTTCGAGAGGTACGATGCCAGGTTGAATATCGATCACAAATCAGGTGATTTTCACTTTGGGGCAAATTTTGCCACATCATATACCCACGATGATTTCTTGTCGTATGGTTATGATACCAACGAGGCTGCCGGAGTTTTATATTCGGCCATAAATTTCGATCCAACATTACCAATTTTTGGCGATGACGGAAGATACATGACTTCTAGTCTGATCAATACTGATAACCCACTGGCTCTTGCAAATGGTGAAATAAGTAAAGCCGAGAATTACCGCACATTCGGTACCGTATTCGGAGAATATACCATTTTGCCGGGTTGGACCACAAAACTTAATATTGGATTTGATACTCGTAATACCCGCCGCGATTCGTATGTTACAACCGACACGAAAAACGGTTATGCGAGTGGCGGTATTGGGTCGATTTTAACTGGTACTCAAAATAACTATTTAGGTGAACTTACTTCAACCTATTCTGGTCAGTTTAACGAAAACAACCAGTTTACGATTATGGGAGGTGTTACCTATCAGAAGTTCATTGGACAGAACTTTGCAGGTACCGGAAAAGATTTTCCTGCTGATGAGGCATTGACTTATTCAATGCAATCGGGTAATCCCGAATTATACAGCATGAGTAGTGGAAAGAACAACAACAAACTCATTTCGTATATCGGAAGGATAAATTATAACTTATACAATAAGTACTTGTTTACAGCCACTTTCAGGGCTGATGGGTCTTCACGTTTCGGAGAAAATAACAAATTCGGCTATTTCCCTTCAGGAGCATTTGCATGGAAAATGCACGAAGAAGATTTTATTAAAGACCTCGAAGTTTTTAGTATCCTGAAATTTAGGGCAAGTGTTGGACGTACAGGTAACCAGGCTATTGGTAACTACCGCTCGTTAACCACTTTTGGAAAAGGTCCGAGTGTAGTACTTGGCGACCAGATACTGGTAAGTCTGGAGCCGGAACGAATTGCCAACCCCGATTTGAAATGGGAAACCAGTGAGCAAATCAACTTCGGATTTGATATGGGCTTCTTTAAAAATCGTATTTATGCTAGCGTCGATTATTTCCAAAAAAATACTTACGATATGTTGTTTGCCAAGCCAATTCCGTCATCTACCGGATTTGGTTCAATTCTTCAAAATATCGGTAACATTAAAAATAAAGGATTTGAGTTTGTGATTGATACCAAAAACCTAACCGGGAAGTTTAAATGGAACACCAGTTTTAATTTAAGTACGCTTAAAAATGAAGTGGTTGATTTAGGCGGAATTCCTGAAATTGTACATGCCGGTGCAGGTTGGACAAACCAAATTGCAATTATCCGCGAAGGAGAGGCACTGAACTCGTTCTATGGCTACAATGTTTTGGGAATTTGGCAATCGGAAGAAGAGATTCAGGCTTCAGGCACAAAGGATCCGGTAAAACCGGGCGATGTTAGGTATGAAGATGTAAATGGTGATGATGTTGTAAATTCAGACGACCGCGTAATTCTTGGAAATTCATTCCCCGATTTAAGTTATGGTTTAACCAATACATTCAACTACAAACGCATTGGATTAAACATTTTTATTGATGGTGTACAGGGAATCGATATGTTGAATAACGCTGTTGTTGAAACCTATTTCCCGATCAGCCAGAGAAGGAACCGGCTTGCCGAACCTTATCTGAATCGCTGGACGGCAGATAACCCTTCAACAAAATATCCTTCGTTTGTTGATCCAACAAACCAGGGTAACAAAGGCGTGAGTTCAATTACGGTAGAAGATGCTTCATTTGTTCGGTTGAGAACGGTGAGATTAAGCTACGATATTCCGATCAAAAACAAAAAAGTATTTGATCGCTTTAATGTTTATGTGAGCGGACAAAATTTATTTGTAATTTCTGACTATTCAGGAGTTGATCCAACAACCAACTCGAACGGAAATGCAAGTTTGAAAATTGATTTTAACTCGTATCCGGTTTCCAGAACCTTTACGGTAGGTGTTGAAATAGGTCTTTAATTCAAAAAATTAGAATCATGAAAAAGAATAGAATAACAATACTTTTAATCATATTATTTTCGGGAGTATTATTTAGCTGTGAAGACCAGTTGCAAGAGGAAACTTTTTCTCAGCTAGATCCCTCCGCCTTATTTACCTCCGCTAACGGAATTGAACGCGTTTTATATGCAGCTTATTCCGATGTGCAGATAATTGGAAACCTGGGTAATAACACCGCATTTTTCGAAGAATGGACAACTGATGTAGGTTGGGAAACCGGTGGAGGGGCCAACCGAAATGCAGTTTTAATGATCAATTTCACCTGGGATGCTTCATCTCCCGGCCAGTTTACAAACGAATGGAACAGAAGATATACAGCCATTAGAAACTGTAACCTGGTATTGGAAAACATCGACGGATCGCCTGTGGATGATGATGTGAAAAGCCGGCTGATTGCCGAAGCGCGCTTTTTACGAGCAGCTTCCTATTACACCCTTTATACGTTTCACGGAACCGTTCCTTTGCGCAAAAGCAATGCCGACCCGCTTGAATTGCCAAGAGCTTCTGAAGAGGAAATGTTAACATTTCTTGAAACAGAATTTAAAGAAGCTGCTCTAGATTTACCTAAAAAGGGAGAATTAAATGGTTATGCATACGGTCGCGCAACGAAAGGTGCAGCTTTAGGTTATCTTACAAAATTTTATCTGAATACAAAACAATGGCAAAAATGTGCTGATGCCGCCAAGCAGGTAATGGATCTCGGTATTTACGAGTTATGGCCTGATTATACCACGCTATTCACAGTAGATAATGAGGAAAAGAACGATGAATACATTTGGGTATCTGCAGCAAAAACCACCCGTGGTGGCTGGGCAAACCAATATATGTGCGGCGCCTTTCCTCCAAACTTCAAAAGCACTGTTGATGGAAGTATTGTATTTACGCCAAACATGCGAAACTGGGCTCGCCAGGATCGCCTCTACGATTCGTTTTATAACTCGTTTGAAGAAGGTGACACAAGAAGAGATCTGATTATAACCGAGTACATTAACAACAAGGGAAATACAATTTCATTATTAAATAACAACAACACAAGGGCCTTTAAATTTACGCCCGATCCGAATGCAATAAATAACGACCATGGTAACGATATTCCGGTAATTCGTTATGCCGATATTTTATTGGCACGGGCCGAGGCTTTAAACGAAGTAAACGGGCCAAATCAGGAATCGATCGATCTGATAAACGACGTTAGAGAAAGAGCAGGGTTAGAAGATTTGAATTTATCTGACTTTAACACGAAGGCAGAATTGCGCAGCCACATTTTGGACGAACGTGGTTGGGAGTTCTACACCGAACGTAAAAGAAGACAGGATTTAATCCGTCATGGAGAGTTAATTAGCCGTGCAAAAGCCAGAGGTGTTACAAATGCAGAGGATTACCGCGTATTATTTCCAATTCCGCAGAATGAAATAAACGCCAATCCGATGTGTGAACAAAATCCGGGTTATTAGTACGCGCATAGTATAGTTTAGTTAGTTAAAGCATATCCTTTGTTCAGGGATATGCTTTTAATTCCGGCAAACAGAGTTTTCCGACAATAAATAATTCAGATATTATGATTCAAATTGTAATACTACAACTATTTCTCCTTTTATCAGGTTGTATAGCAAGTGTTGCCTCTGTGGAGAAAGCTGAATCCAAATCTATTAATAAGCCTAATATAATTATCATTCTGGCTGATGATCAGGGATGGGGATCAACTTCGGTGCAAATGGCTGAAAATAACCCCTTGTCGGCAAGTGATTTTGTACGAACGCCAAATCTGGAAAGCCTTGCAAAAAGAGGAGTCGTGTTTTCAAATGGATACGCAGCTCATCCCAACTGTTCTCCTACACGGGCAAGTATTCAAACCGGAAAAACACCGGCTCAGCTACGAATGACTGACATTGTTGACCGGCACAATGGCCCCTTCTTTAAAGGAAATAAGCTAATTCCACCGTATCATGTGTATGGATTGCCGAATGAAGAGATTACGTACGCAGAACTTATAAAATCGAATTTGCCTGATTACCGAACTGCTCATTTTGGAAAATGGCATCTTGCTGCCGGTGGCCCACAGGCCCATGGTTTTGATGCCAGTGATGGTGCAACCACAAACAGCGAAGGAAATCATAATATTGAAGACAATCCGAAAGATATTTTTGGTATTACCAACCGTGGTATAAATTGGATGAGAGAGCAGGTAGAAAGCGGGCATCCGTTTGTAATGCAACTTTCGCATTATGCCACACATTTAGGAATGGAAGCTAGACCTGAAACCATCGAAAAAGTGAGCAATTATCCTCCGGGAACACGACATGATTTAGTAAAATTTGCCGCTATGGCCGAGGATCTTGATAAAGGGCTCGGTATGGTACTCGATGAAATTAAAAAGCTGGGAATTGAAGACAACACCTATGTGATTTACCTGGCTGATAACGGCACTTATCCAACAACAAATCCGGAAAATATTAATGGTCCTCTGCATGGATGGAAGGCCACTTTATGGGAAGGTGGAATTCGGGTTCCTTTTATTGTTAGTGGCCCGGGCATCAAGCATCGCTACTCTACAACCCCGGTAACCAGCTGCGATATTTACCCAACTATTTGCGATTGGCTGAACATTAACGAAATGCCCGTTGGACTGGATGGTGGAAGCCTTGCTCCAAACATACTTGACAGCAATAAAAAGGTGCACAGGGAAAACGATTATCAGGTGTTTTACTTTCCGCATTATCAGCATCAAAAAGGTACTCATCCGGGAGTGGCAGTTATTAAAGACAATTATAAACTGATCAAGTACTACGAAGACAATTCTGAATACTTGTTTGATATGGATAAGGATCCTCAGGAGTTGAACAATATTGCTAATTTGAATCAGAAAATTCTCGAGGAGTTAAATCGGGATATCGACGGCTATTTTGAAACGCATGATATACAATTACCCACGCTAAATACAGATTACGATATTAGCAACGATCCGGGAAGAAACTATTTCGGAATTAAAGCGCAATTACTAAAAGAATCGTACTTTATCGTAAAGTAGCATAGGGGTAAACTTCTTTAAAGCATTAAAATAGCTGGGTTCTGATGCTATTCTCCGCGATGGAGTGTTTCCGGGGATTTTAGCAATAAATGTTGAAATCTGAACGAAAGTCCCCATGCCACGAAGATATTTGCTAACGAGAGCCAGTCGGTAGATGTAATTTTGAAAGCTGTATAATATATAATCTAAACAAGTATGTATAAAAACATCATCACTTTAGTTTTCGCATTTCTTTTTGTTAGCGTGTTGCATACAAATGCGGAACAAAAACCTAATATTCTAATCATCATGGCGGATGATTGTACGCACAGTGATTTGCCGCTTTACGGAGGACAGAATGTTAAAACACCACATATCGATCAACTGGCTTCGCAGGGAATGACCTTTAATAATGCCTATGTCACCATGTCGATGTGTGTGCCCTGCCGTGCTGAATTATATACCGGCTTACAACCGGTTAGCAGCGGTGTTTGCTGGAACCATGCCATCGCACGAACCGGAACCCAAAGTATTGTTCAGTATTTGGGTGAGCTGAATTACCGCGTAGGTATTACCGGAAAAGTACATGCCGATCCGCGCAGCGTATATCCGTTTGAAATTGTAGAAGGTGTAGAAGACAATTGCGTTTCAACAACAGCAAAATACGATGCTGCCGGTATGAGAGAGTTTATGGCCCGCGATCAGGAACAACCATTCTGTATGGTAACAGCCTTGGTGGTGCCTCATATTCCATGGACGGTAGGCGATCCTTCTCATTTCAAACCCGAAGAATTTGATCTTCCACCATATTTGGCTGATAACAAAGAAACACGCACCGAATTTGCCAAATACCTGGCCGAAGTTGAGGTGCTTGACCAACAAATAGGAGAAACTTTAGCACTTCTTGATGACTTGAAAATTGCCGATAATACCATCGTGATTTTTACTTCAGAACAAGGTGCACAGTTGCCATTTTGTAAATGGACCAACTGGAACAATGGTGTACACACCGGATTTGTGGTGCGCTGGCCCGGAAAAGTAGAAAGTGGTGTCCGTACCGATGCACTTATTCAGTACAACGATGTATTGCCAACTTTGCTTGATGCGCTTGGAAGTACTACCAAAGCCGAATTTGACGGTAGCAGCTTTTTACCTGTTCTGCTCGGAGAAAAAGATACGCACCGCGAATATGCCTACTTCATGCATAACAATGTGCCCGAAGGTCCGGCATATCCAATTCGTTCAGTTACCGATGGTAAGTACCACTACATACGTAATCTTAGCCCTGAAAACCTTTACATCGAGCGGCATCTGATGGCGCGTATGCCACTAAATAAATACTGGCCATCGTGGGTTTTCGATGCTTCGGATGATCCTGAAATTTTGGATTTGGTAACCCGTTACCAGAAACGTCCGGCAGAAGAACTTTATAATTTGGCTGACGATCCGAACGAGATGAAGAACCTGAGCAATCAGAAAGAGGTAAGTGGAATTCAGAAAAAGCTTTCGAAGGAACTCGACAAATGGCTGAAAGAACAGGGCGATCCGGGTGCCGGACTCGACACTTACGAAGAACTGCAAAATGCAAGAAAAGGCAATCATTTTAAAGCCTTAAATGATTGAATTGTAGGTTTTTGATTGGGCGTTTGGTGGAAATCAAATTCCTGATTTATTAAATGATTTTACCAGTTCTATAATTCAATATCCAGATAGAAATTTAAAACAAGAATAATTTTGCATAAACAATTTAAAAGATGAAGAAGATTAAATTTAATTTAACAGCCATTGTTTTGTTAATCAGCTTTGGACTTTATGCCCAGGATTGGCAGCCGGTAGGCGATAGAATTAAAACCCGCTGGGCAGAAAAAGTAACTCCCGACAATGTTTGGAAAGAATACCCACGTCCTCAAATGGTGCGTCCTGAATGGAAAAGCCTGAATGGACTATGGGAATATGCTGTAACATCAAAAAACGCAACAAAACCTGAAGCCTGGGAACAAAATATCCTGGTTCCTTTTGCCTTGGAAACACCACTTTCAGGTGTTGGAAGACGAATTGAATCAAACGAAGTAATTTGGTACAAACACTCTTTTGAACTGGCTCCAAAAGCAAACGAACGCCAGTTGTTAAATTTCGAAGGTGTTGATTACAAATGTATGGTTTGGGTTAACGGTGAGCTGGCCGGTTCGCATGTTGGCGGTAACCTGCCTTTTTCGTTTGATGTAAGCGATTTGGTGAAACCGGGCGAAAACGAAGTAAAACTGCGTGTGATTGACGGAACCGATGATTTTGACTTATACCAGTTACGCGGAAAACAAAAGCGCGATAACGGTGGTATCTGGTACACGCCATCGTCTGGAATTTGGGCACCTGTTTGGATTGAATCGGTTCCTGAAACCTATATTAAGTCGGTAAAACTATTGGCCGATATGTATGGCGAATTAAAAGCAGAAGCAACAATTGGTGGTTTACAACAAAAAGCCCAATTGCAGGTTAGCGTTTTTGATAACGATGAACTTGTGGCACAAAAAAAGGGGCTATGTACCGATGTATTGTTAAGCGTAAAAAATGCTAAACTTTGGTCGCCATCTTCTCCAAAACTTTACGATCTGAAAATTGAATTGCTCGACGAAGAAGGAAAAGTTCTTGATGTTGTAACTTCTTACACCGGATTCAGAACAGTTGGAAAAGCCTGCGATGCAGAAGGTAACTGGCGATTCACTCTAAACGGCAAAGAAATTTTCCATTACGGACCGCTTGATCAGGGATGGTGGCCTGAAAGTTTTCTGCTTCCTCCATCAGACGAGGCTATCGTTTGGGAAATGGATTTTCTGAAAAAGGCAGGATTTAACATGATCCGCAAGCATAAAAAAGCTGAAATTCGTCGATATTATTATCATGCCGACCGTATGGGATTTGTTATTTGGCAAGACCAGACATCGGGTGGTAGCGGTGGCCGCGAATGGCCAAAATGGAAAAGACTGCACATGGAGAGCGAAGATTATGCTCCGAAAAGACCTGATCAGTGGCACAGAGAAGATGCGCTTGATGCAGACTGGCCGGATTGGGCACACGAGTTGTATAAAAACGAACTGAAAACAATGATTGATGTGCTTTACAATCATCCGTCGGTAGTAGTTTGGACAACCTTTAACGAACGCTGGGGGCAACACCGTAGTATGGAAGTTGGTAACTGGGTAGAAGCTTACGATCCGTCGCGCCTGTTAAACATTGCTAGTGGTGGTAACTTCTTCGAAGTGGGCGACATTGCCGATCAGCATGAGTATCCGCATCCAAATTACCCCTTAGACGTGGATCTTTATAATGATTACATAAAAGCTGTTGGTGAATTTGGTGGTCACGGTTGGGCCGAGAAAGACCATATCTGGGATACATCAAAAAGAAACTGGGGTTACGGTGGAATGCCAAAAACGAAAGAAGAATACATCGAACGTTATGTTGAAAGTTGTAGAATTCTTGGTGAGTTAAGAAAAAAAGGAATCAGTGCGGGTGTTTATACCCAAACTACTGATGTTGAAGGTGAGCTTAACGGACTGATAACCTACGATAGGGCAGTAATGAAGATTTCACCTGAGAAACTTTATGAAATTCATAAAAAAGCCGGATTACTTGATTAATCTGATTCATGAAAAAGAAAGCTATAATACTTAGTATATTTTTCGGTTGTTTGTTACTTGTTGTTCAAACAGTTTCAGCAGGTAACCCACCTTCCGAAGCAGCCGGTCAGCAGCCAAATATCGTATTTATCCTTGCCGATGATTGTACGCACTGGGATATTGGTTGCTACGGAAGTGTGGATTCAAAAACACCGAATATTGATAAGCTGGCTTCAGAAGGAATGCTTTTTACACGATGTTACGAAGCAGCTCCGATGTGCTCGCCAACCCGGCATAATATTTTTACCGGTTTGTACCCGGTAAAAACGGGGGCTTATCCAAATCATACCAATGCAAATCAAGGAACAGAAAGTATAGTGCAATACCTGACCCCTCTGGGGTATAGGGTTGCACTTTCGGGTAAAAGACATATTGGGCCCGAAGCGGTATTTCCTTTCGAGTATCTCGGAACCAAAAATAATCCGGAGTTCAATTTGGTTGAAGGTTTCCTGAAGGAAGTGAAAGACAGCAAAGAACCTTTTGCTTTGATGCTTACTTCAAACGAACCACACACGCCGTGGAGCAAAGGCGATGCATCGCAGTTCGATCCCGATAAAATTACTTTGCCGCCGCACTATGTCGATACAAAAGAAACCCGCGAAGCCTATTGCCGGTACCTCGCCGAAATTAACTTCCTCGACGGGCAGGTAGAACAAGCGCTCGCTTTAATCGATAAATATGGTTTTACCGAAAATACAATGGTTGTTTTTGCCAGCGAGCAGGGCAACAGTTTCCCATTTGCTAAGTGGACCTGTTACGAGGCCGGTGTTAAATCGGCACTAATTGCAAAAATGCCGCAAAAAATTCAGCCCGGAACCACATCTGATGTCATTGTGGAATATACCGATTTGTTGCCAACTTTCATTGATGCGGCTGGTGGTAAAATTCCCGAAAAACTGGATGGAAAAAGTATGTTACCTCTGATGCTCGGAAAAGCTGAAAAAGTAAAAGATTACGCTTACAGCCTGCAAACCACACGAGGTATTCATAATGGCAGCGAACATTATCCTATTCGGGCTATTGTTAACGATCGTTACCGCTATATCTGGAATATTACACCCGATGTTGAATTCAAAAATATTGTAAACAACATTGGTGAAAAAGGTACACTGTGGTACAAATCGTGGGAAGAAAAAGCGGAAACAGATAAGAACGCCGAGGCCCTCGTGAAAAAGTATCGAAGCCGACCGGAAGAGGAACTTTACGACATTATTGAAGATAAGTGGTGTGAGAAAAACCTGGCCGAATTGCCTGAATTTGAAAGCATAAAAAAGCAGCTTCGAAACGAGCTGATGAAATGGATGGAAGAGTGCGGAGACGAGGGATTAAAAACCGAAATGGAAGCATTCGAACACATGCCAAACAAGAATAAATAAATAGTGTAAACCATAAACTTCAGTCTAAACCAATTAAAAAATGAAACATATCTGCCTGCTTTTTTTTGTGAGCTTTTTACTGCTCAATTGTAAAGGCGAAAAACATAACACGGAACAATCGGAGCCCGGTCGTCCAAATATCATTTTAATTCTTTCGGACGATATGGGATATTCCGATCTGGGCTGCTATGGAGGCGAAGTGGAAACACCAAACCTTGATGCCCTGGCGGCAAATGGTTTGCGTTTTACCCAGTTTTATAACGGTGCACGCTGTTGCCCAACCCGTGCCAGTTTAATTTCGGGTTGTTACCCACACCAGGTTGGAATCGGGCACATGACCAATACGCCAAATAATTTTACCGAGCACGACTTGGGAATTCCTGAATATCGTGGCTTTTTAAACCGTAATGCGGTTACAATTGGTGAGGTAATGAAAGATGCCGGTTACGCAACCCTGATGACCGGAAAATGGCACCTTGGAATTTCCGATCAATCAAAATGGCCGCTTCAACGCGGGTTTGATAAGTTTTACGGAATTATACCCGGCGCAAGTAACTTTTTTAAACCTACTTATCCGCGCGGTATCACTTACATGAACGACACGATTTCGGTTACCGACGAGGATTATTATACCACTGATGCTTTTACCGATTATGCGATAAAATTCATCGACGAATCGGCACAGGAAGAACCTGAAAAACCTTTTTTTCTTTACCTGGCTTACACGGCGCCACACTGGCCTATGAATGCCCCTCAAAATGTAGTTGAAAAATACAAAGGCAAATACATGGAGGGATGGACCAAACTGCGCGAAACACGATTTGCCCGCATGAAAGAAATGGGAATCATCGACGAGAACTGGGAACTCAGCGATCAGGATTCAAGAGAATGGGATTCCTTAGACGATGAAAAGAAAAAGGAGATGGATATACGCCGGGCTATTTATTCGGCAATGATCGATCAGATGGATCAGAACATTGGAAAACTGGTTGACTACCTTAAAAAAGAGGGTCAATTGGATAATACGCTAATCATTTTCTTAAATGATAACGGAGCATGTGCCGAAGGTGGAGAACTCGGCGGCGGGCCTGCAGAGCAGCTCGAAACCAAAGAGGGTTATTTCCTGACCTATGGCGGCGCCTGGGCCAATGCATCAAATACACCTTACCGCGAATACAAACACTGGGTGCACGAAGGCGGAATTGGTACACCTTTTATTGTGCACTATCCCAACCTTATTCCTGAAGAAAAACAAGGACAGCTTGTTTCAGAATACGGCTTCTTGCCCGATCTGATGGCTACTTTTGTTGATGTTGCACAAACAAGCTACCCAACAGAATACAATGGAAACGAGATTGTACCGGCGGCCGGTAAAAGTTTGGTTCCGCTTTTTGAAGGAGAGAACAAACGCATTCATACCGAACCCATTTTCTGGGAACACGAAGGGAACAAAGCCGTTCGTTTGGGTAAATACAAACTGGTTTCGAAATGGAACAATAAACGTGAAACCGAGTGGGAATTGTACGATATGGAAACCGACCGGACCGAGATGAGCGATTTAGCCCAGAGTATGCCCGATAAGGTTGCCGAAATGGACAAAATGTACAGCGATTGGGCCACAAAAAATAATGTGCTGCCCTGGAATGAGATAAGGAAAATGTATCAGGAGAAGAGAAAAAATAACTGAAAATCAAGGATATGATCTCAAAAAATATAAATAAGGTTATTGTACTGCTGATTTTACTGTCAGGCTTTTTAATGGCTTGCACAAATCAAAATCAAACGGAACAGGCAAAACAATGGAGTATCGAAAAAGCCAATTCATGGTACGATAAGTACCCGTTTCTTGTAGGTGGAAATTATGTGCCGGCCTCGGCCATCAACCAGCTGGAAATGTGGCAGGAAGATACTTTTGATCCGGAACGTATTGATTTTGAATTGCGCCGGGCCTCAGAAATCGGTATGAATACCATGCGCGTATTTCTACACGATTTGGCATGGACACAAGATAAAGATGGATTTTTTAATCGGGTGGATCAGTTTCTGACCATTGCTGACAAACACGGAATTAAACCCATGTTTGTGATCTTTGACGGTGTTTGGAATCCTTATCCGAATGTTGGAAAACAACCGGAACCGGTGCCACATGTGCACAATTCGGGTTGGGTGCAATCGCCCGGTCGAGAAATTTTAGAGAACTCCGAAAAACAGAATGAACTAAAAGAATACGTTCAGGCTGTTATTACAAGATATAAAGATGACGAACGGGTTTTGATATGGGATTTGTTTAACGAACCCGATAATTCGAATGCCGGAAATTTTGGTGGTGGAAGTAAAGAGCCGGAAATGGCTCCGGAAGAAAAACTGGAGCGGGCACTGGAGCTGTTACAGAAAGCTTTTACCTGGGCGCGCGAAATAAATCCTTCGCAACCTTTAACCGCAGGTGTTTGGGGAGCTCCAACCTGGTTGGAAGAACCTGATTCCATAGAAAAATTCAGTCTCGAAAGTTCGGATATTATCTCATTTCACAGTTATGATGGTCCGGAATCAACGCAGAAAATGGTTGACGGTCTGAAAAAATATAAACGCCCGCTAATGTGTACCGAGTACATGGCCCGCACGGCAGGTTCTACATTTGAAGCCATTCTGCCCATCTTTCATAAAAACAGGGTGGCGGCTTATAACTGGGGTTTGTTTTCCGGTAAATCGCAAACCATTTATCCATGGGAATCGTGGACAAAAGAATATACCGCTGAACCGGAGCTCTGGTTTCATGATGTGTTTAGGGAAGATGGAACACCCTACAATACAAAGGAAACAAGGTTAATTCAACAATTATCGATAAGGCCGGTTACCGTTTTAAGCAAAACTCCGGCAGTAGCAAAACCCGACAACCGGGAAACAATAGAAGCCGGATTGCAGGCACACGATAAATCGTTGTTTATAAAAGACGGCTGGATTCGTGATCCTTACATTGTTACAAGTCCCGAAGGCGAATATTACCTCACCGGAACAACTCCTTTAAATGATGAGGATTGGGTGAATACCGATCCGTACAATTTGGGTTTGGGCGACTACTCCTGCGTGGGCTGGAAAGCACACATTTGGAAAAGTAAAGATCTGATAGACTGGCAGCCGGTTGAAAATGCCTTTAGTTTAAAAGATGGAATCTGGGCTAAAACACATCCGGAAAGTTTTGAAGAAACCGATCCTTCAAAATGGTTGTTGTGGGCACCCGAAATTCACTGGACAGGCGATCGCTGGGCTTTGGTTCATACCAGTCCTTTCCCGCACAGCGGAGCAAACCTGTCGCTATCAAATGGTGCTGAACCTGTTGGTCCCTGGGAAAATCCAATGGGCGAAAAGATTGCCCGCCGGCACGATCCTTCGTTATTTAATGACGACGATGGAAGCTGGTGGCTGATTTGGGGAGCTACGCAAATTGCTAAATTGAAACCTGACTTTTCAGGTTTTGAAGGTGAACCAATAAAAATAGGACCTAGTGGTGACACTAAGAATATGGGCCACGAAGGTTGCCTGATTATGAAAATAGACGGTAAGTACGTGTTGTTTGGTACGGGCTGGTCAACAGGCCTGATGCGACGTGGAACCTATAATTTGTATTATGCCGTAGCCGATAAAATTACCGGCCCATACAGCGAGCGCAAATTTGTGGGACGTTTCCTCGGGCACGGAACCCCGTTTAAAACCAAAGACGGAAACTGGTGGTGTACAGCATTTTATAATGGAAATGTACCCCCGCTTGAGAAAGAGGGTATCGAGAACGAAAATCTAATATTTACAGCAGCTTCAATAAATCAACGCGGAACTACAATTGTTCCTCTTGATGTTTTTACTGACGATGACGGAGAACTGATTATCCGCGCAAAAGTTTCGGAATACGCAACTCCGGGACCGGACGAAGCACAGAAATTTGATGAATAATATGAAGAACTGGTATTCACATACAATAGTACTTCTCGCAATAGTTGCAGTTGGCAGCTTCGGGGCATTTGCCGGAAACGAAACCACTTCAAAGCCAAATATCATTATCATTCTTGCTGATGATTTGGGTTATGCTGATGTTGGTTTTCACGGTAGCGATATTAAAACACCACATATCGATCGTATTGCAAGCGATGGTGTGGTACTTGAGCAGTATTACGCCTGCCCGATGTGTTCGCCAACCCGGGCCGGACTAATGACCGGCCGTTACCCCATTCGTTTCGGATTGATGCGCGCGGTTGTTCCTCCTCAACGTGTGTTTGGTATGCCACCCGAGGAAACAACCATTGCCGAAATGCTAAGCGAAGCAGGGTATAAATATCGCGGTATAACCGGGAAGTGGCACCTTGGTCACCAGGAAAAGAAATGGACACCGGCCAACCAGGGCTTTACGTTTTTTGAAGGGTGCCATAACGGTGCAGTCGATTATTTTACACAAGACAGAAATGGAGAACGGGATTGGCAGGAATTGACCAAGCCTTCGGAAAAGACTGGTTATACAACCGACTTAATTGGCAATGCTGCCATCGAATTTATTCAATCGGTACCAAAGGATGATCCTTTCTTTTTGTATGTGCCATTTACGGCTCCTCATTCGCCGTTTCAAGCCAAAGATGAGGATTTGAAAAAATATCCAAATCGGCAAGGAGACAAGAAAACTTATGCTGCCATGGTTGATTGTATGGATCAGAATATTGGAAAAATACTGGCCAGCATCGAAGATCGCGGACAGTTGGATAATACTTTCATTTTGTTTTGCAGCGATAATGGTGGCGTTAAAAAGGTGGCCGATAATTCACCTCACCGTGGTTCAAAACTTACTGTCTACGAAGGAGGAATAAATGTTGTTGCCGCAGCCCGGTGGCCGGCCGGAAATATTTCGGGTGGCAAAATAATTAAAGAGCGAGTAGGATATATTGATGTGTTTCCTACAATCGCCGGAATTGCCGGTTGCAATCAATTGCCGGCTGAGCTGGATGGGATCGATATGATTAAGGCGCTGCAAGGTGAAAAATTGCCGGATCGTACCTGGTTTACCTATCTCGACCAAGGCGGGGAGAAAGTGGAGCAATTTGCCTTAAATACCGACGAGTGGAAGTTAATATGGCGACGTAATGCAGCTGATAGTTCGAGAGAACAAGAAAAAACCGAGCTGTACCGGATAGGTGAGGATCGAGGTGAAGTCGTTAATTTAGATACGGAACAAGAGGCAGTTGTTACAAAGCTAAAAATGGAAATCGGTAATATTTATAAGTTAAAATCGAAAAATCAGATACCGAGATACGATGAAAAAGAAAAGCTTTCCGGTCCGGTGTTGCCAAACTGGTTTCCTGAAAATTAAAAGTAGGACAAGCTTTAAAAACAAAATAGAACAGATAGCTAAGAACAAAAATTTTTGTATAAACAGTATTACGATATGAAAAATCGAATTTATTTTATCATTGCACTGGTGTTGTTGGTAAGCAACGTAAAATACACCTTTGCACAGAAATCAGAAAAACCCAATGTATTATTGATTTTGGTCGACGACCTGAAACCCAACCTGGGGGTTTATGGCGATGAAACCGCAAAGAGTCCGAATATCGATCGACTGGCTTCAAAAGGAATGACCTTTAAAAATGCTTATTGTAACCAGGCAGTTTGTATGGCATCACGCTATAATTTATTACTTGGAGCCCGCTCAACCAGTACCGGGATTTTCAATTTTGGTACACAGTTTCGCGAAGTATACCCCGATGCAGTTACTTTGCCTCAGTATTTTATGAATGCCGGTTACCACGTTGAATCGATGGGTAAGGTATTTCATATCGGGCACGGAAACGACAACGACGAAGCATCGTGGAGTATTCCTCACCATAAAGAAAAAGTAATTGAATACCTGCTTCCTGAAAGCACCAACAGAGAGCTAACACGTGAAGAGGCTTATTTCCAGAACTCGGCAATGTTTATCGAAGATCTTCCAAAAAACTGGAAATTGCCAAGAGGTGCTGCATGGGAAAGCCCTGATGTGCTGGATGAAGCTTACGCCGATGGACGTGTTGCTACACATGCTATTAACCGCTTGCGAAAGTTGAGTAAAAATCCGGATCAGCCGTTTTTTATGGCCGTTGGATTTGCCCGTCCGCACCTACCGTTTTGTGCTCCTAAAAAATACTGGGACATGTATGATCCCAACGAACTGCCTATGCCGGTAAACGAAGAGCAACCAAAAGATGCTCCTGAATGTGCCTTAAAACGAAGGGGTGAAATTGTTCAGTTTTTTCCGATACCTGAACAGGAAACAGGGATTTATGATGACGACTTAAAACGAAAGCTGATACACGGTTATTACGCCAGTATGAGTTATATGGATGCTCAGCTGGGGCGCGTAGTTGAAGAGTTGGAACGTCTGAACCTGGATGAAAACACCATCATTGTATTATGGGGCGACCACGGCTGGCACCTGGGCGATCACGGAACTTGGACAAAACATACAAACTTTGAGCAAGCAACTCGAATTCCTATTGTTTATGTTGCTCCAGGTGTAACAACTCCGGGTACAAAAACCGACCAGTTAACTGAAACTGTTGATATTTACACCACTTTGGCTGACCTTGCAGGCCTTGGAAAACCGGATGTTCCGCAACCTATTGACGGAACCAGTTTGGTACCTGTTTTAAAAGATGGTACAAAACGAGTGAAAGATCATGCCTATCATGCTTTTAACAAAGGTGGCTATATGGGAGAAGCCATACGCACAGAGCAGTACCGTATGGTGCGCTGGACACCAATGAGAGATGCGAACAAAGAAGTTTTGTATGAGTTGTATGACTACGTAAACGATCCGCATGAAACTCAAAACTGGGCAGCGCAAAAACAAGATAAAGTAGCTGAATTGGAGAAACTGCTGAATGCACACCCAAAGGCAAAAACAAGACCTGGGAAGTAGAGTCAAATTAATCATCGAATTATGAATCGAATAAGTATTTTTCTATCAATAATTTTATCGTTTTGCTTTACAAATACCTTTGCCGGCAATGGTGTTCAGCAAAACAACGATAAAAAAACAAACATCCTTTTTGTCTTTATCGACGATATGGGCTTTGCCGATTTGGGATGTTATGGCCGCGAAGATGTTCATACACCAAATATCGATCGTTTGGCAAGTGAGGGGATTTTGTTTACCCAGTTTTATGTGAACTCGCCAATTTGTTCTCCATCGCGAACAGCGGTTACAACCGGGCAATATCCGGCGCGTTGGGGAATAACTTCATACATCGACAGCCGTGAAGCGAATGAAAACCGGGGAATGAAAAATTACCTCGATTTGTCGGCTCCGTCGGTAGCCCGCAACATTCAGGCAGCTGGCTATTACACTGCACACATTGGCAAATGGCACATGGGTGGTGGCCGCGATGTAGGTGAGGCACCGTTAATTACCGACTACGGTTTTGATGAATCGGTAACGCAATTCGAAGGTTTGGGCGAGCGTTTTCTGGCTACCTATGAAACACTGAATCTTCCAGACAGCACGCGCGGATTGGAAAAACAATCTGCCCGCTTGGGAAGGGGAGAGGTACATTGGGCAAAACGTGAGAACTTTACTCAGATTTTTGTAGACCGCACCATTGATGCCATTGAAAATGCACAAAAAGCGAACAAGCCTTTTTACATTAATCTTTGGCCCGATGATATCCATACGCCGCTTGAGCCGCCGAAAGAATTGCGTGGCGATCTTTCAATGAAAGCACGGTTTTTGGGTGTTATGCAAGAGATGGATAAACACATGGGCCGACTTTTTGATTACATCCGAAATAATCCGGAACTCCGCGATAATACGCTTATAATTTTTACCAGCGATAATGGTCCCGACAAAGCAGTAAACACAGCTGGACCATTTCGTGGCTATAAAACAGTGCTGTACGAAGGCGGATTCCGCGAACCGTTTATCAGCTGGTGGCCGGGTAAAATTTCAGAGAAGAAAGCAGGCACAAAAAACACAAAAACCGTAATGGCCGCAATCGATCTTCCTTTGGTATTTATGGAAATTGCGGGAGCCACTCCGGATGAAAATGTAACATACGACGGCGAGTTGATGCTGGACGCCATTTCAGGGAAAAAACAACAAAAAAGATCAAAACCGATTTTTTGGATCCGACCTCCCGATCGTCCCGGTTATGAAGGAACACGGGCACCGGATTTGGCTGTTCGAAAAGGAGATTACAAGTTGCTGATGAATTTCGATGGATCGAATGTTCAGTTGTATAACCTTGAAAAGGACATGGGCGAAACACAGAACTTAAAAGATAAAGAACTCGCTAAAGCTGCCGAGTTAAAAAAAGAGCTGGAAGAATGGTTTAACAGCTATCCGTTAGACATTGATTTAATAAAGTTCTCCTTTAAAAAATGATGAATAATACCCTTAAATTCCTGGTGTTTCTGTTAGCTTCATTTTGTTTTGTTGCTTGTGCGCACAATAATAGCAAGAAGCAAAATGAAGTTCCTGCACCTCTTTTTGTCGATCCAAACTATCAGGGATCCTGCGATCCGGAGATCGTTTGGAACGAACACGAACAGCAGTGGTACATTTATTATACAGCCCGTCGTCCGATGCTGGAAAATACCTGGCTGCAAACACCTATTGGAGTGGCTGTTTCAAAAGACATGATAAACTGGGAATTTAAGGGTTATTGTAAATTTGATGGTGTTGGTGGTGAAAAGGATGCATCATCAACATTTTGGGCGCCTGCAATTATTTCGGCCAATGATACTTTGCACATGTTTGTTACCTGGAAACCCGACACCATCCCAACGCAGGGAGCCTGGGGCGGGCAGGGGTGGATTGTGCATTATAAAACACCTCTTACGAACCCTGTTGATGGCTGGCAAAAGGTAAGTGCCTTGCATGGCGATAACCTGAATACTATCGATGCTACCGTTTACCAAAGTAAAAATCAGTATCACGTTTGGTTTAAAGGAAAGGAAAAGGGGGCTAAGAAAAATGAGCTCTACCATTTAACCACTTCCGATTTTACCAATTGGCAAGAAGCCGGCTTCTCAAAAAGCGATGTATTTAATTCCGAAGCAACCGGATCAAATTTCGAGGAGGCACCTTATATTTTTCAGTGGAAAGGGAAGTATTGGTTGATTACCGATCCGCACAACGGCTTTTTTGTATACAGTTCTGCTGATGCCGAAAACTGGGAATTTCAGGGTACGATATTAAAAGAAGGTGGCACACGAAATCTGGATAATTCGATGGCGCGGCATTGCAGCGTTGCAGTAAAAGACGGCCGGGCTTTTATTTTTTATCATGTAGAACCCTGGCGGCGTTACGATCTCGAAAAACTGAAAGGCGAGGGGAGAAAACGGATTTTCGATCAGCCCTTAAAAAACAGGGAGAGTGTGCTGCAAATGGCAGAGCTTGAAATTCGAAACAATAAACTATATTGCGATAGAAATAAAACTTTCGAACTTAAATAGCATAAACCTAAAACTGATGAGCAAATTAAACCTTCACCTTTTTCTTCTGCTTCTACTTGGTGTTTTCAGCTCCTGTTCAACAGGCACAAAAAGCATCGAGACTAAATCAGAAAAGCCAAACATTGTTATCATTTATCTTGACGACCTGGGCTATGGCGATGTTAGTGCCTACGGAGCCATTGAAATTCAAACGCCAAATATTGATCGTTTGGCCAACAACGGAGTAATGTTTACCGATGGTCATGCATCTTCGGCAACGTGTACGCCGAGCCGTTATGCCCTGTTAACCGGAGTTTATCCGTGGCGAAATAAGGATGCCAAAATTTTACCGGGCACCGCATCGCTGATTATTGATACCGCACAGGTAACCATTCCTAAAATGTTAAAAGAGCAGGGCTATTATACCGGAGTGGTTGGAAAATGGCACCTTGGCTTAGGTAGTGGTCAGGTGAATTGGAACGAGCACGTTTCGCCGGGGCCAAATGAAGTGGGTTTCGACTATTCGTACATTATGGCTGCCACGCAAGACCGCGTACCAACAGTTTACCTCAAAAATGGACTGGTTGAAGGCCTTGATCCGAACGATACGATAGAAGTGGACTACAGTAAGAATTTTGAAGGCGAACCAACCGGCAAGGACAATCCTGAATTGCTGACGATGAAATGGCATCACGGGCATAACAACTCAATCGTTAATGGTATTCCGCGAATTGGCTTTATGAAAGGTGGCAAGAAAGCTAAATGGAGCGATGTGGATATGGCCGACCATTTTCTTGCAAAAGCTCAGAACTACGTAAAACAACACAAAAACGAGCCATTCTTTTTGTATTATGCCCTGCAGCAACCTCACGTTCCGCGTACACCACATCCGCGATTTGTTGGCAGTACCGATCTTGGACCGCGTGGAGATGTGATTGTTGAAGCCGACTGGTGTATAGGTAAGTTTATAAAAACACTGGAAGAAGAGGGAATTTTGGAAAATACACTGATCATTTTATCGAGCGACAATGGCCCGGTACTTAACGATGGCTATTACGATGATGCTGTTGAGCGAATTGGCAATCACGACCAAAACGGTGGACTGCGAGGTGGGAAGTACAGTTTGTTTGAAGCCGGAACACGAGTTCCTTTTATCACTTACTGGAAAGGAAAAATTGAGCCTAAAAAATCGGACGCGCTAATCAGCCAGATTGATATTCTTGCATCAGTTGCGAAATTAACCGGCGCAGAAGTAAATTCTTCTGATAGTGAGGAGTTGTTAGATGTTTTACTCGGGAAATCGGATGAAGGTAGAGAAGAACTTGTATTAGAGGCATCTTCACGTACAGCGCTACGTAAAAACAACTGGTTAATGATTCCACCATACAAAGGGGCGGCAGTTGCAGTGCAGGTTAATATCGAATTGGGAAATTCTTCGGAGTTCCAGCTTTACAATCTGAATGATGACATAGGTCAGCAGACGAATCTGGCCAAAACAAATCCCGACAAATTGAATGAAATGATCGGTGATTACAAAGAAATTGTTGGAACAATGAATTCAGAAGTAGAGGCGTTGGAATTGAAATAATAGCTCTTTATTTATTACTGTTTCTTTCGTTGAAAGCTTTTTCTTAACTTGCTGACTGGCGCCTTGCAGTTGAAATATCAAAGTAATATTCTGATGAATATTGTTCTGCCAGACCTTGGTTGACAAGCCGCCGTGTAGCAGATAAATATTGCCTGGTAAAGCATTTGGCAGAAATTAATAAAACTTATTAAACCGGATGAAACGAATGCAAATTATTGGACGGGTACTTATTGGACTTTTGTTGCTGAATGTTACAACAACATGTTTCGCATTTCAAGAAAGTGAAAAGACGAAAACTAAACCGAATATCATTATTATCCTTGCTGATGATATGGGGTATTCAGATATTGGCTGTTACGGTGGAGAAATGCAAACGCCAAATATCGATAAGCTGGCCGCTGAAGGAATTCGGTTTACTAACTTTTACAATGCAGCGCGCTGTTGCCCAACCCGTGCATCCTTACTTACTGGTCTTTATCCGCATGAAGCCGGTATGGGTGGGATGGTACAAACCGGAGATACAGAACCGGGGCCGTATCAGGGGTACCTGAATAACGAATGTGTTACCATTGCAGAAGTTTTAAAAGAAGCCGGTTATTATACGGCAGCATCCGGGAAATGGCATGTTGGAGAGGAACGCCCCAACTGGCCGGTCGACAGGGGATTCGATAATTATCATGGGCTAATCAGCGGAGCGGCCAACTACTTCGATATAACAAAAGCAAAAAACGATCGTGTAAAACGGGTTTTTGCCAAAGACAGTGCGGCTTATGTTCCCGATCCGAACGGGTTTTACATGACCGATTTTATTACCGAAAATGCATTGGAATATCTGCAAACGGCTCAGCAAAAAGAACAACCTTTTTTCTTGTATCTGGCCTACACAGCACCCCACTGGCCATTACATGCTTTACAGGAAGATATTCAGAAATTCCGGGGAAAATTCAGAAAAGGCTGGGACGTATTGCGGCAAGAACGGATTGTCCGTATGAAGAAAATGGGCATTGTTGATGATGATATACAAATGAGCGAACGAGATGAAATGGTAGATGCCTGGGAAGATTTGAGTGACGAGGAGAAAGATAAAATGGATTTGTTAATGTCGATTTATGCCGCGCAGATTTATCGGATGGATATTGGCATTGGCCGTATAATGGATAAGTTGGAAAAAATGGGAGAAAGCGAAAATACAATGGTGCTTTTTCTTTCAGATAACGGCGGATGTGCCGAAGGAGGTAAAAATGGGCAGGACTTCTGGGGGAATTTCTGGGACGGTGATGCGGTACCCGGAACAGGAGACTCCTACCACAACTATGGCCGCTCGTGGGCCAACCTTAGCAATACGCCTTACCGGATGTTTAAACATTGGGTTCACGAAGGTGGAATTATTACCCCTCTGATAGCAAGGTGGCCAAAAGGAATTGAAAATGAAGGAACAATAACACGACAGCTCGGTACTATCCGCGATATTATGGCAACATGCTGCGATATGGCAGATGCAAACTACCCCGAAGAATATAAAGGTGCTGCAATAAAACCAACAAACGGGCAAAGTTTGGTACCTGTTTTTCGTGGCGAAACTTCAGAGAAAAGCACTCCGCTGTTCTGGGAACACGAAGGAAATGCCGCTGTTCGAATGGGCGATTGGAAATTGGTATCAAAAGACGGAGAGGACTGGGAACTGTATAATTTAAATACTGACCCAACAGAATTAGAAAATGTTATCGACGAAAATTCCGACAGACAAAAACTAATGATTAAAGCCTATAGTGACTGGGCAACCTCGATTGGCGTAAAATGAAAATATAACTTTTTCAGAACCTGCAGGCATGGAAGCATTCGGGCAAAAAGTTACTTAACTTTTTTGTGTGAAGTAAACCCTCGCTTTGTTTCATTTGTATTCTTATCTAAATCGAATACACAAAAATGGATTTATAAATCAGATCGGAAACCATTTATCTAATAGCCCTTTATCTGCTGAATTGCCGGTAACTTTTCATCATCTCGTTAAAAATAATTTTCCTTGTCATACAAGAAGTGTAGTATTTTATTAATATTTGTAAGATTACACTAACTAACGAGCTAATTGCGTGGATGATCTATTCTTAAAAAAAGGTCTTAACGAACAGAATAAGATTGTTTTCGACTTCTTGTTTCAATACTATTACAGTGGTTTATGTGCTTATGCCGAAACGATTGTTAGGGAAGAGGAAGTTGCCGAAGATATTGTACAGGAATTGTTTGTTAAAATCTGGATTAATTCAAAAAAGATTTCAGTAAATGGCTCGTTAAAAAGCTATCTGTTTACAGCGGTACGCAACCGGTGTTTCGACTTCTTAAAACATCAGAATGTTAAATCACGTTCAGCCCGGTTGAACCATGGAAAAGGAGATGTTGATGAGTCTACTCCTGAAAATTGGCTGGTAGAATCGGAACTTCGCGATATAATTGAGAATAGTATTACTAAGCTGGCTCCCCGCTGTCGGGAAATATTTATGATGAGTCGTTTTGATGGATTAAAAAATCAGGAAATTGCTGATAAATTAGGGCTTTCGAAACGTACCGTCGAACTCCAGATTACAAATGCACTAAAGGCTTTGCGTAAAGACTTGAAGCCATATCTCCCTGTTGTTCTGCTTCCATTTTTATAGAAAACTAAATTTCTTTCAAAATAAATATGTGTGTTTAGGTTCCTGCTCGTCATTAAATCAAAATGAGCAAAGAACAATATATCGAAGAATTACTTCCGGGCTGGTTTGAAGACTCACTTAGCCGGGAAGAAAAACAAAAAGTATCCGAATGGATAGATGCTTCAGATGAAAATGCCAGATCTTTTAACGAGTTTGAAAAAGTATGGCAGCAAACAGAGCGTCTTCGGAGCATGCAAAAGTATGATGCCGTTCAGGCACTTCAAAAGGTTCATAAACGAATACATAATACCACAAAAACCAGCTTTGTAGAGATTTTTAAAAGAATTGCAGCGGTTTTAATTCTGCCGCTGTTGTTCGCCAGTATTTATTTCTACTTGCAGGAACCGGATATCGCACCGGAAGCCCAACAGTGGTATACGCTAAAAACTGAAACAGGAATGCGATCGCAGTTCGAATTACCCGACGGAACTTACGTATTCTTAAATTCAAACACAAGCTTGCGCTACCCACTTGCTTTTTCGGGCAATACAAGGGAAGTAGAGCTTCAGGGAGAAGCCTATTTTGACGTGGCGAAAAATGACGAGAAGCCCTTTCTTGTTAACACCGGAAAAATTGTAGTGGAAGTAACAGGTACAGAATTTAAAGCCTCAAATTACACGGATGAACAACTCGTTGAAGTCGTTTTGGTTGAAGGCAGTGTTAATCTTTGTCAATGTGCCGCTTCCGGGCAACGCAGTGTAATTCAGGCATTAAAACCCGGTGATAAAGCAACGCTTGCCGGTAGTGATAACAAACTTTTTGTAGAACAGGTTGATGTGGCTAAATACATTGCCTGGAAAAATGGAGTATTAATGTTTCGCGACGATTCTATGGAAGACGTTGTACGACGACTTAATCGTTGGTACAATGTTGATATTGACATAAGTAGCGTTTACCTGGAGGACTATGTATACACCGCCACATTTGAAGACGAAACCCTGATTCAGGTGCTTGATTTGCTAAAACTTTCTGCACCAATTGATTATAGAATTAAAAATAGAAAACGCAAAGCCGATAATACTTTTAGCAAAATGGAGATTGAGATCATCGAAAAATAACTAACATATAAAACAAAGGGAAGCGTTGGCCCGCTTCCCATTGTACTTTCCCTTTGTCTTTTTGGCCAAAGATAAAGGGGAACTAATAAATATTATTAATTCAAAAGCGAAGTAAACTTATGAAAAAATTTGGAATGAATTGGCCCGGGCTGAAAAAGCTATGGGCTACTAAAACTTTTTTGTGTATGAGGTTAACATTGTATGTCTTTTTCCTCGCTGTTATTCAGGGATTTGCTGTTGATAGCTATTCTCAGGTAACAAAACTAAGCCTTGAGGTTTCTAACTCAACCGTTCGCGAAGTATTAACACAAATCGAAAGCGAAACCGAATTTTATTTTTTGTACAACAGCAAAATTGTTGATGTTGAACGTAAAATAAATGTAAGCCTTCAAAGTAAAAAAATTGAGGAGGTACTTGATGTGATTTTCAATGGAACACCTGTGGAGTATACCATTGTTGATCGGCAGATTGTTTTGTCAAACTCCGAATTGAATTCGGATGGCGAACAAAATAAGCAAATAAAGGGTACTGTGAGAGATGAGAATGGTGAACCCTTGCCGGGTGTTACAATTGTTTTTCAAGGTACAACCCAGGGAACAATTTCTGATATTGATGGCAATTATTCGATGATAATGCCCGATGATGCAGAGGTACTTGTTTTCTCTTTTATTGGAATGATGACTCAGGAAGTCAGTATTGATGGTAAGGAGGAAGTTAATGTAACGATGATACAGGATTATATCGGTATTGAAGAGGTAGTGGCCATTGGATACGGTACTACCAAGAAAGAAGATCTGGTATCATCTGTAGCACAGGTAAAAGCCGAAATTATTGAAAATCAGCCAACTGTTCGTGTCGATCAGGCTCTGCAAGGGCGTGCTGCAGGTGTTGAGGTAACCTCTACCAGTGGTGTTCCGGGAGGTAATGCAGTCATTCGTATTAGGGGAACCAGTTCGATTAACGGTAATAACAACCCGTTATATGTAATTGACGGATTTATTGCCGGAACAGATTTTAACCTAAACAACCTTAACGTTAACGACATTGAATCGATTGAAGTGCTGAAAGATGCAACTGCACTTGCTATTTATGGTACAAGGGGAGCTTCAGGGGTAATTTTAATTACCTCGAAAAATGGTAAAAACCTTGCAAAGGGTAAAACTCAGGTTAGTGTGAACCAATACCTGAGTTATCAGCAAACAGCAAACCGAATTGAGCTGGCCGACTCAAAACTGTATGCTGAATATCGTAATGAAGAAGCACAGTTTGTACCCGGCCCCGATGGTTATGGATATACTGATTCATCCTTGCCACTGATCTTCGATGATCCGGCATCGGCACCGTATACCGATTGGATTGACCTGGTATCTCAAAACGGATTAATTAATAATACCGACGTATCAATTACCGGTAATGCCGATAAGGCCAATTATTATATTTCTTTTAATCATTTTGATCAGGAAGGAGTTGTAAGAGCTTCAGGTATTGAGCGTTTTTCATTACGTACCAACCTGGATTTTAATTTGTCTGATAAATTTACAACGGGTGTTCGTTTAAACATTTCGAAGTTTAAAAAAGAGAACAATAAAGTTGCATATAGTCAGATTGTTACGGCAGTACTTCCCATTCGTGAGGTATATACCGAAGATGGCAGTTTTACTTCAACCAATCCTGTTAGTGGGTCATTACAACGTAATCCTGAAGCGGATATTCAGATGCGCGTTAATCACGATTTGGTTACAAATATTATATCAAACGCATACCTGGAATTTAAGCCGGTTAAAGACCTGGTATTTCGTAGCTCTGTTGGTGTTGAATTAAATTACTTTAAAGGTAATGTTTACAATCCCGGAGCACTGCCCGAGCGTTCAGCCCAGGGAGTTGGCGGATATGCCAGTATCGATACCAATCAGAAACAAAGTATTTTGAATGAAAATACAGTAACCTACAATTTAGATTTGGGAGATCACAACATCAAAGTTCTGGGTGGTTTTACCATGCAAAAAATTTCAAACGAATCGGTTAGTACTGCTGCCGAGGGATTCCCAAATGATGTTCTGGAGTTTAATAATCTTAGCTTTGGTTCAGATCCGCTGTTAAACCAGGTAGGATCGGGTTACAACCAACGTACTTTTGTTTCAATGCTTAGTCGTATTAACTATGGTTATAAAGGAAAATACCTGTTAACATTAGTGGGACGTCGTGATGGCTCTTCGGTTTTTGAAAATGGGAATAAATATGCATTCTTTCCGTCAGTTGGTGTAGCCTGGAACGTTTATAAAGAGCAGTTTATGGAGGATTTTGGATCCATTTCCATGATGAAATTAAGAGGAAGTTATGGTATTGTTGGAGAACAAGGGGTTAATCCATATAATTCGTTGGCTAAATTCAACAGTTCGGCAACCTATTTTAACGAAACATTAGTACCTGCAGTGCTTATTGGTGGTTTGCCTAGTAAAGATCTAACCTGGGAAACAACAAAACAATGGGATTTTGGTGTTGAAATGGGATTTTTGAATAACCGCTTTGGCTTCGAAGTCGACCTGTATAAAAAAACAACCGAAGATCTGCTGCTGGCGCGTGATTTACCCGGAACAGCCGGTGGGTCGCAGTTGCAAAATGTTGGATCGATCGAAAATAAGGGACTCGAGTTTAGTGTTCATTCAGTAAACATTTCGAAATCTGATTTTAGTTGGGAAACAACTTTTACACTTTCTGCTAACCGAAATAAGGTTCTCGACCTTGGCGGAGACGATTATATAAACTTAAACCAGCCGAGTAACCAGGGTGGGGCGGGATTACGCTTGATTCCAGGCGAACCGGCACCTGTGTTTGTTGGTGCAACTTACCTGGGAACCTATAAAACAGAACAGGAAATTATTGACGATGGCCGCGTTGGAGTATCTTTTCTCGGAGGTCCGCGTTATGTTGATTTAGATGGAAACTCGGTGATTAACGATGAAGATAAATTGCCGATCGGTAGTCCGCAGCCTGATTTTTACGGCGGATTACGAAATACACTCAATTATAAAGGATTTACCTTCGATTGTTTCTTTCAGTATTCATACGGAAATGAAATGTACAACTTGCTAACACATGTTGGATGGTTTGGTCGTGGCGATCAGGTATTGGTTCCCGATGTTGCAAATCGTTGGGTTGAAGGTTTGAATGAAACATCTGATGTTCCCCGGGCCGGTACTTCAACAAGTTTGTTTAATCCTAACAGTACCGCATTAATAGAAGATGCCTCGTTCATTCGTTTGAAATCAATGTCGCTGGGCTATAATCTTCCGGTTAAAAAGCTTGGAATCGATAATTTGTTTAGCCGTTTTAATGTTTATGTTGCAGGTAATAACCTGTTGTTGATCACTAACTGGACGCTAGGCGATCCCGAAGTTAGCAACTATGGCAGCAATAACCTCTCTCAGGGTGTAGCAACGGGCCAGTATCCTTATGCGAGAACTTATACCGTAGGTGTAAAAATCGATTTTTAACCGTAAAAACTTAAACAAATGAAGAATATATCTAAAATATTATTAAGTGTCTTTCTGGTGGGCTTGCTGCTATTCAGCAGTTGCGACAGTTTCCTGGAAGAAGAATTCCGCAGCGGAATTACTACTGATAACTTTTTTAACAACGATGCCGAAGCTCAATTGGCTGTTAACGGTTTGTATCGTTTATTACATAATAATAATCTTTATCGTCAACGCGGACTCGATAATTTTTATACACACGGAGCTGATGTGGTAGCCGCTAGCCGAAATGTGAATGGAGAAGTACATAATTATTTGTTTGCGGAAGGTGTTGCCGACGGATATGGTACCTGGAATAAATTGTACGAGTTGGCACGTAACTCATCACTGTTTCTTGAAAATGTCGATGGGAATGAAAATTTATCGGAATCGGCACGTAATCAAGCGGTTGGCGAAATTCTTTTTATGCGGGCTTTGTGTTATTACCATTTAACAAATATTTGGGGCGATGTTCCGTATTTCAGAGAGCTGCCAAGTAATGAAGAGCTTTCAACCATTACCCGTAGTCCAAAAGGCCAGATCAGGGCCGATATGAAAGAAGACCTCGCAAGAGCAATCACCCTTTTACCCGGTTCGTATGCTGGATCTGACCTTGGGCGTGCTACAAAATGGGCGGCTACCATGTTAAAAGCCAAATACCATTTATTCGACCAGGAATGGCAGAATTGTTTAACCGAATGTAAATCAATAATAGATAATTCGCCACACCGCTTACTGGATAACTTCGCTGATGTGTTTGATCAGACCGATCCGGCAGATCAGTACAATGATGAACATATTTTTGTTGTTGATTTTACTTCAGATCCTGCATTTGGTGAAGGAAATACTACACGTACAGATGATTATAATCCCCGTATCAGGGATGAACCCGCTAACCGGGGCGCAAATGCTGTTGATGAAAATGGTAATCCGGTTTTAAAACCGAATGGTACGCAGATGAAAAACTGGGAATATTTTCAAAGTTTGCTGCAAGCCCAAAACGAAGATATGACAGGTTACGGTTGGTCGGTTCCTTTACCCGAACTGGCAAGACGCGAAAACTGGCAGGACGGTGATTTACGCTATGATGCTACCATTGTAACTGAATACATTGGATGGAAATTGAAATTCCCATACTTCAGAAAAAACTGGAATCTCGATCAGGAAAATTCTCTTCGGGGCAACCATCCCGAAAACTACATCGTATTTCGTATGGCCGATGTTTATTTGATGGCAGCCGAGGCCGAGAATGAGCTAAATGGCCCGGACAATGCCTATCAATATGTGAATAAAGTGCGTGAGCGGGCATTTGATCCGGATCAGCCCTGGAGCGGAATGTCTCAGGAGGAATTTCGTTTGGCGATGTATGACGAAAGAAAATTTGAGTTGTGTGCTGAAGGGCACCGTCGTATGGATCTTATTCGCTGGGGAATTTTACTTGATGTTGTAAAATCGGTTGAACACCGCAGCTGGAACAATCCGGCTAATAATATTCAGCCAAAGCATGTATTGTATCCAATACCTTTGCTTGAAATTCAATTAAATCCCGCATTGTTGGAAACTGATCCAACAAACAATGGATACCGATAGTTAGGTTTAGTTAGCGTTTAACAGGCCCTGCTTCAGGGCCTGTTTTTCTTACTTACTGATAAGTTGATAATAAATAAATGATGGAGAAAATGGTTCAAAAATTACTTTTCGTATTTAGCTTTATTCTTTGTTGTACATGGCTGAACAGCAAAGTAGCCTCAGCACAAAACAATACACCTGTAAACGTAATCTATATAATGGCCGACGATCTTGGTATTGGCGATGTTGGTGTATACGGGCAGGATGTCATAAAAACGCCGGCAATTGATGCGCTTGCCAAAAACGGTATGGTGTTTACGCAACATTATTCGGGTAGTACAGTTTGTGCTCCGTCTCGTTGTACCATCATGACCGGAAAACACACGGGGCATTCTTTCGTTCGCGGCAACAAAGGAGTAACAGCAAATGATGGTGTAAAATATGATTACCCCATGGCCGGCAGTGAAATTACTGTTGCTGAGCTGATGAAACAGAAAAACTATCAAACTGCCTGTGTAGGCAAGTGGGGGCTTGGTGGCCCGGAATCAGAAGGGCACCCGAACAAACAGGGATTTGATTACTTTTTTGGTTACCTGGGACAAGGTAATGCACACCGGTATTATCCCGAGTTTCTGTATGAAAATGAAGAAAAAATCAAGTTAAAGAAAGAAGTGTACAGTCACACTTTAATTATGGATAAAGCACTTGAGTTTATCGACAGAAGTGCTGATAAGCCCTTTTTTCTGTACCTGACACCAACAATTCCGCATGCCGATATTGATATACCTGAAGAATTAATTGGTGAGTATGATGGTCAGTTTCACGAAATTCCACATCCCGATGGCCAGCACTATATTGCACAGCAGAAACCAAAGGCCGTTTATGCTGCAATGGTTAGTTTGCTGGATAAAGATGTACAACGAATAATGGATTTACTGGATGAAAAGGGTGTTCTGGAGAATACATTGGTGATATTTACATCCGATAACGGTAACCACAAAGAAGGCGGACATTTACCCAACCATTTCGATAGCAATGGGCCGTTCCGTGGGTGGAAACGTGATTTGTACGACGGAGGAATCCGTGCTCCGTTTATTGTACACTGGCCGGCTAAAGTAAAAGCGGGCTCTGTTTCGTATCATGTCTCTGCTTTCTGGGATTTTCTGCCAACCATGTGCGATTTAATCGATGTTAAGGTGCCGGAGGCGGTTGATGGTATTTCATTTCTTCCTGCTATTACAGGCGAAACAAAACAAAAAAAGCATGATTACCTGTACTGGGAATTTCATGAGCAGGGTGGCAAACAGGCGGTTCTAAAGGACAACTGGAAATTAATCCGCTTAAACGTAAACAAACCTGAACAGGAATCTTATGAATTGTACAACTTAACACACGATCCGGGAGAGTGTTTTAATGTATTGGATCAGTATCCCGAAAAGGTTTCTGATTTAAAAGAAACGCTTTTTAATAGTCACGAAACCAGTGAAATATATAAATTTAAAACCGAAAAATAAATTTGCTCTGTTCAATTAAACCAAAACTTATGAAATATGCTGTTTTAACCCTGCTGCTTTTGTGCTTTTTATTTGACCTTCAGGCTTTGCCTGCTCAGGTAAATAAAGAAAAGGATGAAATGCAGGAGGTGGAGATTTCTACTGAAAAAACCAAACAAACGATTGAAGGATGGGGGAGTTCATTGTGCTGGTGGGCAGGCCAGGTTGGAAACTGGAACGAACTCTTAGTGGATAGCCTGATTGACTTGTTTACCGCTCCCGACGGTTTGAATATGAACATTTTCAGGTACAATATAGGTGGAGGAGACGATCCGTCGCATGCAGGCGGGCACATGGTAACAGGAAAAGGGAAACGGGCCGAAATGGAAGGTTTTAAAGCTTCGGCCCAATCGCCTTACAATTGGGAGGCGGATGAAGCTCAACGAAATATCATGCTTAAGATTAAGGCTAAACGTTCTGATGCAGTTTTTGAGGCTTTTTCAAATTCACCTCCTTACTGGATGACCTACAGCGGTTGTTCGGCAGGAAATGTAAATGCTGCCGACGATAACCTTCGCCCCGAGTTTTATGAAATGTTTTGCGATTATCTGCTTGATGTGTGCATACATTACAAAAAAAAATACGGTATTGAGTTTAAAACACTGGAGCCTTTTAACGAATCAACATCAGCGTACTGGAACTACCTGGGAAACCAGGAAGGCTGCCATTTTGAACCCGAAACACAGATGGAGATCATCAGAATATTGTATCCGAAATTGCAAAAGTCGGGTTTAGAAACTGCCATTTCGGCTTCCGATGAAACCAATGTGAAATCGTTTAACAGGGTAGTTAAAAGTTATATAGAAGCCGGTGATATTCTGGATAAAATAAGGCAGCTAAACACGCACACTTATGGCGGAACAAACAAGGAAAGGGAAATAGCGAGAGAACTGGTTAAAGCTTCGGGAAAAGAATTTTGGCAATCGGAAACCGGGCCAATGGGATTACCCCGACCGGCAAGGGGGCTTGAAAATAATCTGCTGCTCGCCCAAAAAATGTTTGATGATTTGCGAATTATGGAACCTCAGGCCTGGCTCGACTGGCAGTTGATGGAGGAGAATAACGATGTGTGGGGATTGGTAAAATGCAACTTTGAAACAGAAGAATACGAGCTTCTGAAAAATTTGTATGTACGTATGCAAATTACCCGGTTTTTCAAACAGGGATACCAAATTTTGGAAACCGACAACAATGCGATATTGGCAGCACAAAGTCCGGATAAAAAGGAAATTGTAGTGGCCGTTTTAAATACAACGGATAGCGCGAAACCTGTGAACATGAAATTTACAGGGAATCAGAAAATCAAACGAATTTCAGAAGTATTCAGAACAAGCGAAACCGAGAACTGCCAAAAAGTTGCTCCCGTAAAAGCAAAAGATGTACTAAGCTATTCTGCTCCAAAATTCTCATTAACTACTTTTCTAATTCAAGCAGATAATTAGATCTTATGAAATACTATAATCTGATAATTTTACTGGTTCTGCTGCTGAATATTAGTTGTGTTCCGGTAAAAAATGATACAGCAAAACCGAATATCCTTTTGATTAATATCGACGACATGGGATGGCGCGATGTTGGTTTTATGGGATCGGAATACTACGAAACGCCCAACATTGATGAGCTTGCAGCTAACGGAATGATTTTTACGCAGGCCTACGCCGGTGCCGCTAATTGCGCACCAAGCCGCGCTTGTTTAATGAGCGGGCAGTGGACACCACGTCATGAAATTTATACGGTAAGCAATTCAGACCGCGGAAAAAGTAAAGACCGCAAACTTATTCCTGTAACCAATAACGAGTACATGCCCGATGATAACTTGCTTATTCCGGAAATTCTGAAACAACATGGATATACCACTTGTCATGCCGGGAAATGGCACCTTACCGATGATCCATCATTACGTGGTTTTGATGTAAATATAGGCGGAAGCCATGCCGGGAACCCGGGAAGCTATTATCCTCCTTACAAAAGTGTTCCGTCGCTTACGCCTCCGTCTGATGATTATTATTTAACCAATCTGGTAGTCGACAAAACTCTCGATTTTCTATCGTCGGTGCAGGACGGCCCATTCTTTTTGTACTACTCTCCGTACGCTGTTCATACACCAATTCAGCCCGTAAAAGAACTAATGGAAAAGTACGAAAATAAAAAAGAGTGGAACGGCCAGAATAATGCTAAATATGCTACGATGGTGGAGAATGTTGATGAACAAATTGGCAGGATAATTTCACTATTGAAAGAGCAGGGGAAGTTAGAAAATACCTTTGTTTTATTTACCTCCGACAATGGCGGGCATTACGGAATTACCAAACAATGGCCCTTACGTTCGGGTAAAGGAGCGTATTACGAAGGGGGAATTCGCGAACCGATGTTCGCTTTTTGGGAAGGAAAAATTCCAAAAGGAGAAAAATCCGGTATTCCGGTTACCAATCTCGATTTTTATCCAACAATACTTGAAGTGGCGGGCATTCAAAAACCAGAAGATAAAGTGCTCGACGGAAAATCGCTTTTACCGGTTCTAACCGATAATCAAACACTTGAAGAGCGTCCGTTATTCTGGCATTTCCCCATATACCTGCAAGCCTATGTTAAGAACGATACAACCACGCAGGATCCGCTGTTTCGAACCCGTCCGGGCTCAGCAGTGAGGCTTGGCGACTGGAAGCTGATCCAGTATTTCGAAAATAACGATATTGAATTATATAACCTTAAGGATGATATTAGTGAAAAAAATAACCTGGCTGAATCGAAACCCGATAAGGCTAACGAGTTGCTGGAAATTCTCGAAAACTGGAGAATTGAAACCAATGCCCCTGTTCCCAAAACGCTAAATCCTGAATATCAAAACAAACCATAAACTATGAAAACCTATTTCTGTTCATTAATCCTGATCTTATTTGTATTGTCGGCCAATGCACAACAAAAACCGAATATTCTTTGGATAACCATTGAAGACTCGTCGCCTCAGTTTTTTGGCTGTTACGGAAATCAGGATGCCCATACACCGGCAATTGATAAGCTCGCCAGTGAAGGAGTTCGGTTTACCAATGCCTTTTCAACCGGAACGGTATGTTCTCCGAGCCGGAGTACAATAATAACCGGAGTGCGAACTTTTAAAGCCGGCACCGGGAATCACCGGAGCAATTATCCTGTTCCCGAATCAATAAAAGGTTTTCCGTATTACATGCAACAGCAGGACTACTATGTGTCCAACAATTCGAAAACCGACTATAATGTTGCAAATGCAAAGGATTTTATTCGCGAAGCCTGGAACGAAAGCTCGGGAAAAGCAGGGTGGTGGAACCGAAAACCGGGGCAGCCGTTTTTTGCCATTTTTAACTTTAACGAATCACACCAGTCAAGAACCATGACCATGCCCTATGAATGGTATACCGAAAATGTATGGAATCAGCTGGATGAGGATGAACGCATTGCCGAAGATGGTTTTGAGATGCCGCCCATTTACCGCGAAAGTTCTGAAATGCGTAAACATTTTGCACGTGTTTACAATTCAATTTCGCTTACCGACAAGCGAATCGGAGAATTGCTTGATCGGCTTGAAGCGGATAATTTACGCGACAGCACCATTATTTTCTTTTATGCCGATCATGGTGAAGGTGAACCACGTGGAAAAACCAATGGCATAAACTATGGCTACCGCGTGCCTTTTGTGATGTGGTTTCCTGAAATGTATAAAGATTTGTCGCCTTGGGGAACAGCTGGCGTTGTAACCGATGAGCTGATAAGTTTTGAAGATCTGGCTCCGACGCTGATAAGCATGGCCGGCGGAGAAATTCCGGAACATTTGGAAGGCCGTATCCTGATGGGAAAAGATCGTTCTGAAACCACTGATCATTTGCTGTTATCTGCCGATCGGTCGGACAATGGAATTGATATGGTACGCACTATCACGGATGGCCGGTACATTTATTCACGCAATTACCTGTCCTTTATCCCGCAGGGGCGTTACATCCGATACATGTATATTGGAGAGATCGTTCAGCAAATGCGAAGCGATTACCACGAAGGATTGCTCGATTCGCTTCAGCAGAGTTATTTTGAACCCCGACCGGATGAATATTTATTCGATATTGAAAATGATCTTTGGGAAACAAAAAACCTGGTTTCAGATCCGGAATACAAAACCGTACTCGAAAGGATGCGAAAGCAACTGGACGAAAACCTGTTGAATGCCCGGGATGTGATGTTTTTACCTGAATACGAAATTGGGCTAATTTCAAAAACCACTACACCATATGAGTACCGCTTGAACAAGAAAGAATATCCCTTTGAGGAGATTTATTCCGCTGCTTCAATGTCGGGGAAAAGAGGGCAAAGTTTTGCCGAAAAACAGGTTAAACTTCTGAACAGTGAAAACCGAATTGTGCGGTATTGGGCAATTATGGGATTACGCAGCCAGCCAGCCGAAACACTGGAAGCTTATCGCCAAAACATCGAAAAAGCAATGAATGATGACTATCCTTTGGTTCGGATCGGGGCAGCTGCAATTGCTTACCAACAGTGGAACAACGGACAGGCAAAAGAAATTCTTGCTGAAAGTTGCCGGTCAGAGAATATGGATATCGCTCTCTTAACCATCAATTTCCTGATGTACATTGAAAATAAAGAGCCATTTATTCAAACCATTACGGCGGTTCACGATCTGCCCAACAGAGGATATGATGTGAAAGCAGCATGTATGGATTTTTTGGGAAGTTTGAATTTGGTGCCTAATACTTATGAATACCGGGAATAAGTATCTTTGAAAGAACTATCCCGAATGAAGATAAAGAAGCGTAACCGAAACGAATTAAAACTAAACTGATGAAACAAACTATTCTTGTGTTGGTGATTTCGCTTATTGCAATCCTGAGTGGATGTCAGGAAAATCCCAAAAAAGCGAAGAAACGAGCTCCCAACATTCTTTTCGCCATTGCTGATGATGCCTCGTGGAAACATTTTGGTGCTTATGGTTGCGATTGGGTAAACACTCCTGCCTTCGACCGTGTGGCCAGTAACGGAATTTTATTTACCCGTGCCTATACACCAAATGCCAAATGTGCGCCCTCTAGGTCGTGCATTTTAACCGGCCGTAACAGCTGGCAACTGGAAGAAGCTTGTAATCATTCGCCAAATTTTCCGGCAAAGTTCAGAACTTACCCCGAGGCGCTCAGCGCAAACGGATACTTTGTTGGGAGTGTAGGAAAAGGCTGGGCCCCGGGCAATCCGGGAGAAATTGACGGAAAAAGAAGAGCGCTAACCGGAACCAATTTTTCTGAGCTTAAAACAACATCGCTTACCACCGGAATTTCAACAAACGACTATGCGGCAAATTTTGAGGCATTTTTAGCGGCACGCCCTGCCGACAAACCATTTTGTTTCTGGTTCGGTTGTTACGAACCACACCGCGGATACGAGTTCAAATCGGGAATAAACAAGGGAAGCAAAAAGATGGATGAGATTGATGAAGTTCCGCCTTTTTGGCCCGATGTGGATACCGTGCGGGCTGATATGTTGGATTACGCTTTTGAAATTGAATATTTTGATGTGCATTTAAACCGAATGTTGCAGAAGTTGGACGAAATAGGAGAATTAAACAATACCATCGTTATTGTTACAGCCGATAACGGAATGCCATTCCCCCGGATTAAGGGACAGGAGTACGAGTATTCCAATCATTTGCCACTGGCAATAAGCTGGCCCAACGGGATTAAAAACCCGGGACGGGTTGTTGACGATTTTGTGAACTTTATCGATTTTGCTCCTACGTATCTTGAATTAGCAGGATTAACAACCGAAAAGGTCGGTATGCAGCCCATCGCGGGAAAAAGCCTTACTGATATTTTTTATACCGAAAAAGAGGGAATCATTAATCCTGAACGTGATTTTGTACTGATCGGGAAGGAACGCCATGATGTTGGTCGCCCCAATGATGAAGGTTATCCTATACGCGGAATAATCCGTGATAATTATTTGTATCTCCGGAATTTTAAACCGAACCGGTGGCCTGCAGGCAATCCTGAAACCGGATACCTCAATTGCGATGGTAGCCCTACAAAAACATACATTCTTGATACAAGAAGAAAGAAAGGAGAAGCGGAGTACTGGCAACTTAATTTTGGTAAACGTGTCTCAGAAGAGCTATATGATATTAAAGAGGATCCGTTCTGTATGAATAACCTTGCAGCCATTGAAGACTATACCGAACTCAGAAATACGATGAGTAAGGAAATGACAGCGAAATTGCAAAAACAGGGTGATCCACGGATTTTCGGAAATGGCGATGTGTTTGATAATTACGAATATTCCGGTGTAGTAAAAGATTATTACAACCGTTATATGCAAGGAGAAGAAGTTCCTGCCAATTGGGTGAATAAGAGTGATTACGATGCTGATTTTACCATTCGTGAATAGTTAAATAAGTCAGATATAAAAAAAAGCGCAAGCAATGGATTTGATGCCATTACTTGCGCTTTTTTATTTTGATTGGACCCTGATCTCTAGAAATATTTATCCCCGATCAATCGTTGTTTTGTTTGTTCTTTGCGCTGATTGAAGGTAAATGAGGCGCCAATTTCTACAATCTGCCCCTCGTAATCGTACACCCAGTCGCGCTGAAATACGGCCATGCCATTCGCTGTTGCTCCGGTAAATCCGCCGGCCTGGTTGGTCCCAATTACATCCAACATTTTGGCATAAAAATTCCAGCCCTGCAGTTTCTGGGGAGTAAAATTCAGCGCCGCGTTCATCATCTGAAATTTCAGATCCTTGCCCTGAGGCGTAACACTTCCCGATTTGTAGGAATAATCAAGTGTAAACTTCAGTGGTTTTATGATCGTCCAGTTGAGGTTCGTTTTTGCATCCCAGTTTACGCTGTTGCTGCTGCTCTGATCGCCAAAAAGTGATTCATTCGATTCTACCGAAAACTGGTAAACTGAACCTCCCACAAATAGTTTTACCTTACTCATAATATCGAAGTTGAATCCCAGCTCACCACCTGTGGCTAACTGAGTTCCGGCATTGGTAAAACTGCGCAACAACACACCTCCCTGATTGTCGAGGCTATAGTCGAGACGATTAACCCTGTAAATGGCATTGCTTGTTGAACGAACAAAACCGGTAAGCGAAAGATTGTGTTTGCCAAACAGGTGGTTGTAAGTGAGGTCGGCATTCCAGCTATATTCTGGTTCCAACAGCGGATCGCCCATTTCAAAAATTTCCTGATGGCGCCGGTATAAAAATGGAGCCATATCTTTTGCCGGCGGGCGGTTAATCCGATGACTGGCGGCTAAAGAAAGAACATTTACGTCGTTCACCTGATAACTTAAATGTAGCGTAGGAAAAAAATCCAACTTGTTCTGTTCGAATTCTTTCTCATTAAAATCTCGGCCAATTTCCCCGAACACATCATAAACCTCCTCAAAATACCGGGTACTGCTCACATTCATATTCTGGTTGAGGTATTCAACACGCAGACCTAAAATATATTTTAACTTATTTGCCGATCCTGAAAATTCCGCAAAGGCCGCATAAATATCACGGTTTAGGCCAATGGTGTTGTTAAAATAATCATAACCCGCAAAATCTGCAGTGTTAACATTTACTGTATCGTACTCATAAATACCGTCTAAACGCACCAACTCCGATACTGCTCCCAGGTTGAGGGAACTTTCGTTATCAAAATCTTTCTGATAATTTATTTCGAAACGGTAGGCATCAAGAGGTGTTTCATCGAGCTGGTAGGAATGAAACACCGGATTACCATGCTCGTTGGAATTGTAGTCGTAATAAAGTCTGTCGTTGTCGTACGCAAATTCTTTGTTATCGATGGTTTGATCGAGGTTCGAGTTTTCATAAAGAAAGGAGATGTTTAGCGCTGAATTGTTGCCGCTCTCCCAAAAGTAGTCAAAGCTAACGTTCTGAAAGTGTCCTTTTCGGTGAATTTCATTGGGGTTATACAATTCGTAAAGCGTACCGTCGATAGGCGTTCCATTTGTGCTGTTGCTGAAAAAAGTGTCGTATTTATAATGGGCGGTTCTGCCGGTGTGTCTTCTGGAATACTGGTAGTTGGCCGACAGTTGAGAATTATCTCCGGGTTTAAAATCCACACCCAAATTGGTATAAAAATTTTCATCCCATTTGGGCCGTGCTCCCATACCATCCAAAATGTAGTAGGTACCAGAATTGGGTTGTGTTTCGTCCTGGTAGATATAGGTGTAAATATCGCCAATTCCCTTGTTGTGGCGGTTGGTGTAATTTACAGCACCGTGAAGACTTATCCGGTTCATGTTGTAATTTAGATTTAAGCCGCCATTAATTCTGTTATTGTCACGTTTTTGGTTACTGAATACGTCGGTTTCATTTTTCCATGGAGTTCCTCCCAGCATACCTGTTGCTACCACGGTAAGTCCGCTGGTGGTGTTTCTTTTGGTGGTAATATTTATAATCCCTCCTTTGCCCTGCGCATCATATCTCGATGAAGGAACGGTAATTATGTCGATGTTTTGAATGTTTTCACTCGGAATTTGCCCAAGTAGTATCGAAGCACTGGTAATGGTTGGTTTTCCATTCAGATAAACCACAAAATCAGACGATCCGCGCACTGAAATATCGTTGTCGCTGCTAACAGAAACCGATGGAAGTTTACTCAGCACATCAATGGCTGTTCCTCCTTTTGCCGTTTCAAAATCAGAAGCCTGGTAAGTTTTTCGGTCTATTTTGTTTGACGAAGTTCTTGAAGCAGCTGTCACTTCAACGGTTTCAATTCCAATAACATCAGGCTCAAGAACAATTTTTCCCAGATCGATATTCTTGTTGCCGGAAGAAAGGTTTATACCCGGTAATTCCTGAGACTGATAACCAATAAAAGAAACCGACATGGTGTACGTTCCGTAGGGAATATCTTCGATAATAAAATTTCCGTTTTCGCTTGATACGCTTCCCGCAAATGCATTTTCATCACCTGCCTTCAGTAGGGCTACCGTGGCATACGGTATTGACTCGTTTGTTGATTTATCGATTATTACTCCTTTTACCGCAGTCTTCTGGGCAAATGCTGACAACGAGCCAAAAATAAATATCAAGGAAACTGTTACTAATTTTCTCATAATTGATTATGTAAACTATTAAAGATGTTATTGTCTTTTAATGGCGGCAAAAATAGTTAAATTATTGTTGTAGAAAAGGTGAAAATGTATCGTTTATAGGGGGAGAAAACGTCATATAAATGAAAATACCAAATTGGAAGAAAGCAGAAGAATGAATCTGAAATTTGGGCGGCTAAACTCCTTTTAAAGAAATCTTAAATAAAAATTACATGAAAGTTTTGTTGCTTAATCGAATTAGCATATATTTGACGCTAAATCGAATTAGCGATTTTTATCATCACATCACAATGGCAAAAGAGAAGAGAACATCGATAAAAGATTTAGCCAGCTCACTTGGGGTATCACCGGCATTGATTTCTATTGTCTTAAATGGCAAAGCGAAACAATATCGCATTAGTGATGAAATGGTGAAGCGCGTTAAGGCTGCTGCCAAAGAAATGAATTATTATCCAAACGTGGTGGCTCAAAATCTTAGGGGCGGTAAATCTCAACTCATCGGTGTAATTGTAACTGACATTTCAAATCCATTCTACTCCACGATTTCGCGTAGAATAGAAGATAGGGCTAATGAATTGAATTACAATGTTTTATTCAGTAGTTCAGACGAAAATCTGGAGAATACCGAGAGACTGATTAAAGTTCTTCTAAATAAAGGTGTTGATGGACTAATTGTTGTGCCGTGCGATGGTTCAAGAAATTCCATCGCCGAATTAATCGCCGACGATGTACCCTTAGTTTTACTCGACCGAAATTTTCCTGATTTGGATGTAAAATACTCTTGTCTGGATAATTTTAAAGCAACCAGGCTGGCAACCCGGCACCTTATTGATCAGGGCTACGAGAACATTTCTGTAATATCTTACGAAACACAAATGAATCATATTATGGAGCGTGTGGCCGGATACGAAGAAACGATGCGTGAAGCCGGTTTGGAAAAAAGCATAAACATAAACCGGATTAATCTATCCAATCCTCGATCAGAAATGCGAGAGGTTTTGGGCCATTTATTTCAAGGAAATACCGAAGCAATTTTGTGTCTTACAAATATGTTGTCGATAAACGGGATTTATTGTTTAAAGGAGATGAATAAAAAAATTCCGGACGACATAGCCTTTGTCGGTTTCAACCGAAGCGATGTGTTTAATTTGCTGGATTCTCCGGTTACCTATATTAAACAACCCATCGAAAAAATAGCCAATGAGGCTGTGAACAGAGTAGTTGACTTGATTTCGGGAAGTAGTTATGCTGCTGACGATGTTATAATTGCTGATCCGGAATTGGTTATACAAAGTTCAACCCCAAAAAAGAATGTTTTAACCCATACGTGATACATTTTTTATATACATATGCTAAAACGATTAAGTAAGATAAAATTTCAAATTAATGAGTACAATAAAATTATATAGCCTGGCTGTTTTTTTAGTTTTTACCTATTGCACCACAGCACAACATGCCGATGATATACGGGTAAAATACAATAATCCTGATTTAGTAGTAACACTTGGTACCGGGCTTTGGGGAGCACCTATTCCGCTTGATTATAACGATGACGGGCTTATCGATATCATTATGTCATGTCCCGACACTCCTTATAAAGGACTCTATTATTATCAGAATATTGGTACAGCTGAAAAGCCGCTTTTCGATGTGTCAAAAAGACTCTCCGACAGGGCTTTTAAGAATATCCAGGCATCATATGCAAACGGTGAATTGCATGTATTCCGTCAGGAAATTGAATTCAAAGATTTCAAAGAAAATATTTATTCACAGCCGGATACAGTAAAGGTTGATGTTTTACCGGCAAGTGACTTTAAAAAAGTAAGAAGCAACCTGTGGAGCTATGTTGATTTTGATAATGACGGCGATTTGGACCTCATTAACGGAATTGACGACTGGTTTGAATACGGCTGGGACAATGCATACGATGACAACGGTAACTGGAAAAACGGCCCGCTTCGAGGTTTTGTATATTTCATCGAAAATCAGGATGGAAAGTATGTTAATAAAGGAAAAATTCAGGCAGGAGGGGAACCATTGGAAACTTATGGCGCACCCGGTGCCAACATGGCCGACTTTGATAACGATGGTAAAGCCGACCTGATTTGCGGAGAATTTGTAGATAAATTGACATGGTTTAAAAATATAGGTTCAGCATCAGAACCCTCATTTTCAGAAGGGCTGGTTTTAAAAGATACACGGGGCGATACCATTCGTTTACACGTGCAGATGATTACACCAACTGCTATAGACTTCAATAAAGACGGTTTTGTTGATTTATTGGTAGGTGACGAAGACGGTAGTGTTGCTTATTTAAAAAATAACGGAAAAATAAAAAACAGCGCACCTGTTTTCGAGCCGTTGGTTTATTTAAAGCAAAAGGCCGACAATTTAAAATTTGGAGCGCTTTCAACACCTTATTCTGTTGATTGGGACAACGATGGCGATGAAGATTTAATTTGCGGTAATTCGGCCGGGAATATCAGTTTTATAGAGAACCTGGGTGGCGGTAAAAATCCCAAATGGAATGCACCTGTTCTGCTCAAAACAAATCATAAAGACATTCGGATTTTAGCAGGTAAAAATGGCTCAATCCAAGGGCCGGCAGAAGAAAAATGGGGATACATGACACTAAGTGTGGCCGATTGGGACAATGATGGAAAAAAAGATATAATCGCAAATTCTATTTTCGGAAAAGTGATTTGGTATAAAAACACCGGTGATCTGTTAAATCTGGAAGGCCCTTATTCTGTGCAGGTGGGCTGGGAAGGAAAACCTCTTAAACCGGAATGGAACTGGTGGAATCCTGAACCAACCGAACTGGTAACACAATGGAGAACGACACCTTATGCTATCGATTGGAATAACGATGGTTTAAGTGACCTGGTAATGCTCGACCACGAAGGATATTTGAGCTTTTACGAGCGTTTTAAAAAGGATGGGCAGCTTTGGTTAAAACCGGGCAAACGAATTTTCTACCTGGAAGACTCCGGGAATAAGGAAGAACTGCTGCGATTGACTGACGGAATCGGTGGGCGATCAGGTCGCAGAAAGTTGTGCTTTGTTGATTGGAACAGTGATGGCAGATTGGATTTAATCGTGAACACCAACAAAGGAAATGCCGGATACTACGAAAATACCAGGCAGAAAGGCGACAGTGCATATTTTACGGATAAAGGAAACATCAGCGACATTATTTTGTCGGGTCATACAACAAGTCCAACCCCAATCGATTGGGACAAAGATGGGCAGTATGACATTTTGCTGGGTGCCGAAGATGGACATTTCTATTTCTTAAAAAATAAAACCTTTAAATAAGTTTATAAATGAATCAAAAATTACAAGGAATAGTACCTCCTTTGATTACTCCGCTTTTGGATAGCGATACTTTAGATATCGAAGGTCTGGAAAAACTTATCGAGCATGTAATCAAAGGCGGTGTGCACGGAATATTTATTCTTGGAACAACGGGCGAAGGTCCTAGTTTGAGTTTCAGACTTCAAACTGAATTGATACGGGAATCAAGTCGTATTTTAAACAAACGTTTGCCGTTGTTGGTAGGTATTTCTCATACTTCCATTGTAGAAAGTATTCGTCTTTCGCAGGTGGCTTATGAAGCCGGTGCTGATGCGGTGGTTTCTGCACCTCCTTACTATTTTACCTTGTCTCAGTCGGAGTTGGTCCAATTTTACGAAAACCTGGTGCATTCGCTGGAGTTACCTCTCTATCTCTACAATATGCCAAACATGACCAAAGTTTCTTTTGCACCTACAACGATTAGGAGAATTGCAGATCATCCTAACGTAATTGGATTTAAAGACAGTTCCGGCAACGGAACGTATTTTCAGTCGGTATTGCACGCCATGAGCGATCGTGACGATTTTTCATTTTTTGTAGGGCCCGAAGAAATGATGGCCGAGGCGGTGATGATGGGAGCAGATGGCGGAGTGAACGGTGGTGCAAATATCTTCCCAAAATTATACGTGGATTTGTACCACGCTGCGTTAGAAGGAAACAGCAATAGGGTTCAGCAACTGCAAGCTAAGGTAATGCAGGTTTCATCAACAATTTATAATGTGGGAAAAAATGGATCGAGCTTTTTAATGGGAATGAAATGTGCGCTGTCGGTGTTGGGTTTATGCCAAAATGTACTGGCACAACCATACCAAAATTTTGATAGTGAACACAGTGCAGTGATATTAAAAGCACTAAATGATCTTCAATTTCTTAAAACTGAGCCTATGTAAAAGCAAATCTTTTTACTCAACAAATTTTAAAACGAATAGTATGACACAAAATTTGAATGAAAAGCTGATTTTAACCCATCTTAAAAATAGAAATCATGATGTTTTTAAAATGATTTTTAATAAGCATTACGAATCACTTGTCAAATTTGCCTGTCATTATTTGATTGATGTAAATGCGGCAGAAGATGCAACGCAGGCAGTCTTTATTTACCTGTGGGAACATTGCGATGAGTTAAACATCAAAACTTCTGTACGAAGTTATTTGTATCGGGCTGTAAAAAACCGGTGCCTCAATCAACTCAGGTTGCTAAATATCAGAGATAAACATGAATTACTTTATCTCGAGGCAGTATTAGAATCGGATGACACTGAATATATGCAGGAGAATGAGTTACTACATTCAATTAAAGCAGCAGTTTCGGAACTACCTAAAAAAATGCAAATGGTGTTTATGAGGAAATACTACAATCAACTTTCAATTAGGGAAATTGGCCACGAAATGTCGCATAGTATAAACACAGTAAAAGTTCATCTTCATAAGTCCCGGTACGTAGTCCGAACGAGCTTCGAATGTGCTACCTGATTTTTGTTTTTTACCAACTCATATCGTATGTCCAGCCAGTTTTAAAAAGAATTCAAACGAAAGAACAAGAACCAAATAAAACGATCAGAACATGGATAAAAATGCAGCATATTTAATATTCATTTGTACATTGTGTTCCTTGTTTTTTAACAATTGCACCTCAACAAAGGAGAATAAAAAAATGAACGAACTTATTATTACCGAACAGGGAATCCAGAGTGAATTTCCGGCAAAACCCGATGAATCGATCAATATCGAACAATTTAAAAAACACTACGAAAAATATCCCGATCGCTGGAACAGTGTGTTTGAGTTTTTGGAAGAAACAGACCTGAAGAGTCTGGAAATTGGCCGCATCGATTTAAATGAAAATGTGTATGCAGCGGTTAGCGAATATGAAACAAAAAACCATCCTGATGCTTTGTTTGAATCGCACAGGGAATACGTTGATTTGCAATATGTTATTTCGGGTGAGGAGTTGATTGGGCTCACAAATGACCAATCGATACCTGTTAGTGTTCCTTATTCGGAAGAAAAAGATATTACATTTTATAGTTACGATGGTGGAAAACTGATGCCAGCTGATCCATCACGTTATTTTATCTTTTTCCCGGATGATATTCACCGGCCGTGTTTGAAAACCGGAGATCAGAAAAAAGTAAAAAAAGTTGTCCTAAAGATCAGGTATAATGAATAGTAATCCGTAACGAGAATAATCTTCACAGAGCTATAATTTGAGATTAAATTTCGCATTGAATTAGTTTGATTAATTAAAGATTCCCCGGATCGCTTTTGGCATCCGGGAAAATCTTCCCGAACGAGATCCTATGCAATGAGTTATACCAACTTCCGGCAGGAAAGGCAAATTATAACTGATCTCACTATAAGCATGAAAATTAAAACTTATGAAACTAAACGTACGCTACAAATTATTTCTGTTACCACTTAATCTATTGCTGTTTTTACAGGTATTAACAGCTCAACCATCATTTCGCTTGCCATCTATTCTGAGGGATCACATGCTTTTACAACAAAATTCGGATGTAAAATTCTGGGGATGGGCAGATCCACGCACAAAAATCAAGATCATTCCCGAGTGGAGTGAAGATACAATGTTTGTAACAGCAAGTGAAAAAGCAAAATGGGAAACCACATTAACAACTCCGGAAAGCGGCGGCCCTTATACCATTCAGGTCTTGTCTGAAGGTAAAAACATTACCATCAGCGATGTTTTGATTGGTGAACTCTGGTTGTGTTCAGGCCAGTCGAATATGGAGTATAACGTTAAAAAAGGTGTCGCTGATGCCAAAGAGGCATTATCCAGTTGCGAAAATAATCAGATAAGGTTCTTTTTTGTAAAAAAGGCGACTGCAGATTATCCGCAGGATGATTGTACCGGCTACTGGAAAGTTTGCAATGCCGAGAGTATGCAATGGTTTAGTTCTGTGGGCTACTTTTTTGGGCAAAAATTATATGAAAACCTCGGCACCCCGATTGGCCTGATCAATTCGAATTGGGGAGGAACACCTGTTGAAACCTGGACTCCGATCGACAAAATTGAAAATCCCGAAAAGGTGATTAAAGAAGCTGCTTCTTTGAAAAAAAGTACGGGTTGGGATAACACCGTAAGTTCTACCTACAACGCCATGATCCATCCTTTGATTAAAATGAAGATGGCGGGTGCAATTTGGTACCAGGGGGAAGCCAATTGTCCGAATGCCTATTCATACTCCGGCTTGCTGGCAAATATGATTGAAGCATGGCGGGATAAATTTCAAAAAGAATTGCCCTTTTACTATGTGCAAATTGCACCCTATCAACGATATCCGATTCCATTTAGTGCAGCACTTATTCGCGAACAACAGGAAGCAGTTCAGGAGCTGGTTCAAAAAACCGGAATGGTTGTCATATCTGATCAGGTGGATGATCCGAATAATATTCACCCAAGATATAAAAAGCAGGTGGGCTACCGCCTGGCAAATTATGCATTGGCCGAAACCTATGACAGGGAAGTTTCAAAATACAAATTTGCAACACTAAAAGGTCAGCAAATTGAAGATGACAGAATTAGAATTTTTTTCGACAATGCCGAAGATGGTATTTTTTACAAGGGTGAAGGAATTGAAGGATTGGAGATTGCCGGTGCAGACAAGGTATTTCATTCGGCGGAGGGCAAAATAGATAAAAAAAACAATACGCTGATTGTAAAATCCAGAGAGGTAAAGAATCCTCATTACGTTCGCTATGCATTTGGGAATGGTATTATCGGGAACATATTTGATACCTCGGGATTGCCTGTTGCGCCCTTCAGAACTGATGATATAGTAGTCGATTTGAAACAAAACTAATAATTGATTTATGGTATCTTTCAGAAGTATTTTAAAGCACTTTTATAGCGGTATTCTTGTAGTGGCGCTGTTGCTGTTTTCTAAAACTACAAACTCGCAAATGTCTGACAGACACCCAATCTATGCCAGTCGGCAATTGGCAAAGCAAAAAGATCCAACAACAAACAAATACATGGACAAAACCAGTACAGCAAGCGTTGTTAATTGGGTCAGGAATAACGCCAATGATCCGAATATACTGCCGACTATCGCAAATGTGCACTACGGTACACACGAACGACAGGTATTGGATTTTTACAAAGCTGATTCCGACAAATCAACCCCACTTGTAATTTGGATTCACGGTGGTGGCTGGGTAAGTGGCGATAAAAAAAATGTTCACGGTTTGGAAAGCTACCTGGAAGCTGGTATTTCGGTTGTTTCAATCAATTATCGTTATTCTTGGCAGGCTCAACTTGCAGGAGTTATGCCGCCTGTAAAATGGCCCATCGAAGATGCCATTAGGGCACTTCAGTTTGTTCGGAGTAAAGCAAAAGAATGGAACATCGATAAGGAGCGGATTGCGGCAAGCGGCAGCTCAGCCGGAGCTAGTTCCAGTTTGTGCCTGGCTTTTCATGATGATATGGCTGATCTCAATAGCAGTGATCCCGTTGCCCGGGAATCTACCCGTCTTTGGTGTGCCGGAGTTCGGCATCCGCAAACTTCGCTCGATCCACAGCAGATGATTGAGTGGACACCTAACAGCAAGTATGGCGGGCATGCTTTTGGTTTTATGGATCCCAACGACCTAAAATCGCGCGATAAAAGTTTTGCCGAGTTTTTGGAAAAACGTGATTCGATACTATCATGGATTAAATTGTATTCACCTTATGAACATGTTAGTAAAGATGATCCTCCAATTTATATGCTTTACCGCTCGGCACCCGCCATCGGTCAGGAGCAAAAAGACCCGACACACACGGCCAATTTTGGCGTAAAACTCCAGGAACATTGTGAGGAATTGGGAGTTGAGTGTGAGCTTGTTTACCCCGAAAAAACAAATATTGTCTACCAGGATTTTCCAGAGTTTATAATTGAAAAGCTAACAGAGTAGGTCTCTAATACCGTTCAAATAGCAGAAAAAAAAGACAGATTTAAAAATTTTTAAATACAAAACATGAACTTTATCGATATCACAATTTTTATAGTTTATTTACTGGGAGTAGTTGTATTTGGCAGCTCTTTTTACCGCAAAAATAAATCATCCAAATCATTTACAGTTGGAAATAACAACATCCCTACCTGGGTAATTTCCATGTCGATTTTTGCAACTTTTGTAAGTAGCATCAGTTATCTCGCGTTGCCGGGGCAGGCCTATCTTACCAATTGGAATGTTTTTGTCTTTAGTTTGTCCATTCCGTTTGCAACACTTTTGGCAGTACGTTTTTTTGTTCCGCTATACCGATCAGTAAACAGCCCGTCGGCTTATACTTATCTCGAGAAAAGATTCGGTCCCTGGGCCAAAACATATGTTTCGGTGATGTACTTGCTAACCCAGCTTATGCGAGCCGGAACTATTCTTTTCCTGTTGGCTTTAACCGTAAACGTAATAACAGGTTGGAGCATCGTTGTAATTATCATTGTTACCGGATTAAGTGTCATGATCTATTCCTTGCTTGGAGGAATCCAGGCCGTTGTTTGGACAGATGCCATTCAGGGAATAATATTGGTTTTGGGAGCTGTTGTTTGTGCGGGTTTGCTTTTGTTTTCAATGCCCGAGGGACCCGGACAGTTTTTCTCAATTGCCATGGAGCATCACAAATTTAGTTTGGGAAGTTTTAAACTAGAACTCACAAGTTCCACATTTTGGGTGGTGCTGATTTATGGCCTGTTTATTAACGTGCAGAATTACGGTATCGATCAGAATTATATACAGCGTTATATGACCGCCAGCTCGGAGAAGGAGGCTAAAAAGTCGGCTCTTTACGGAGGGCTGCTTTATGTGCCCGTTTCATTGTTGTTTTTATTTATTGGCACTGCGCTGTTTACTTATTACACAGCTAATCCGGGGCTTTTACCTGCCGACACACCAGCCGACAAGGTATTCCCGTTTTTTATAGTGAACGGATTGCCAACAGGCCTCACCGGTTTATTAATTGCATCGGTATTTGCTGCCGGGATGAGTACCATTTCTACAAGCGTAAACAGTTCGGCTACCGTCATCTTAAACGACTATTTTAAGCTTTCAGCAGATGATGAAAACAGCGATAAAAAGTCGATGAAGATTCTGTACAGTTCGTCGTTTATATTCAGTGTTTTGAGCATTGCTATTGCCATAGCTATGATTAATGTGCAAAGTGCGCTGGAAGCCTGGTGGAAACTGGCTTCTATTTTCAGTGGGGGAATGTTGGGATTGTTCCTTCTGGGGTATTTCTCAAAAAAAGTGAAAAGCAAAGCAGCTGTTATTGGTGTTCTGGCCGGTGTTCTGATTATCGGGTGGATGAGTTTATCACCTTTGTTTTTTACCAGCGATGCATTACAACCATACGCCAGTCCTTTCCACAGTTACCTGTCCATTGTATTCGGAACAACCGCCATTTTTATTGTAGGATTTCTGGGAGGAGTATTTATCAATCGTTCAAGATTAAATTCAGCAAATCAATAATTTATGAAACGCCGACAATTTCTAAAAACTTCAGCAGCAGCCGGATTGGTAACAATGATTACACCCTCCGGTTTGCTTTATTCGTGTAAACAAAACGTTAGTGACTTTATCGAAGGATCATTTCTGAATCCTCCGTCATCAGCAAAACCTTTTACCTGGTGGCACTGGATTAATGGTTTTGTGACCAAAGACGGCATTACCCGCGATTTGGAAGCGATGGCCGAAGTTGGAATTGGTGGCGTGCAGGCTTTTTCGGCCTACATGGACATGCCGCATGGCAATGCCGATTATTTAAGCCCTCTGTGGATTGATTTGATGCAACATGCTGCCAGTGAATGCCTGCGGCTCGGTCTTGAGTTTGACATGCATAATTGTATGGGCTGGAGCTCAAGCGGTGGTAGTTGGATTCCACCTGAACTTTCGATGCAAGAGTTGGTTTGGACCGAGGCTTCTGTTGAAGGTGGTAAAACTGTAAAACGTCAATTGGAACAGCCTTTTAAAAGATTGGATTATTACCGCGATGCTATTGTTGTTGCATTTCCTTCTGTTTCAGCTACCGAAACGATTAATAATTGGGAGCAGAAAGCAAATTATCCCAATTCAGGGTTTCATCCGCAAATTGAGTTGGATACGCTGAGTAGTAATGACGAAATTTCAGAATCGGCAATAAATCCTGACTCTGTAATGGATATATCATCCTTTATGGATGAAAGCGGAATGCTAAATTGGGAAGCTCCGGCAGGTAACTGGACAATCATACGTTTTGGCCATACCACCACAGGAATAAAAAACAGGCCTTCGTCGGGTAACGGACAAGGGTTGGAGTGCGATAAATTTAGCAGCGAAGCACTCGATTTCCATTTTAATTACATGATGGAGAAGCTTTTGCCCGCGTTGAAACCCATTGTTGAAAACGGTACGTTTGGCATGTTAATCGACAGCTATGAAGTTAACCTTCAGAACTGGACCATAAATATGCCACAGGAATTTGAAAACAGAAGCGGTTACGAGATCTATAAATTTATGTCGGTACTCGCGGGAAGAGTAGTTGGTGATACCAATACTTCCGAACGTTTCCTATGGGATTTCAGAAAAACATGTGCCGATTTAATGGCCAAAAATTATTATGACCGTTTTGTGGAGCTATGCAGGCAAAGCAACATCATTTCCTCTACAGAACCGTACAATAAAGGACCTTTCGATGAGATGCGTGCCGGTGAAAACATGGATGTAAACCTCGGTGAATTCTGGATGAAAACAGGTCATTTTTCGCATTCGGTAAAAGTGGCTGCTTCCATACAAAGTATGAACGGCAAAAAAGTAGTAGGCGCTGAGGCGTTTACCGGAAGACCCTTTTATTCCAAGTGGCAGGAATATCCTTTCTCGATGAAAACTCAGGGCGATTTTATGTACACCATGGGGCTGAATCGATTTATTTTTCATCGTTATGCACATCAGCCACATCCTACAGCCGTTCCCGGAATGACAATGGGGCAATGGGGTTTTCATTTTGAACGGACGAATACCTGGTTTTACCAGGGGAAAAAATGGCTGGAATACGCCACCCGTTGCCAGTATATGTTGCAACAGGGAACTTTCGTGGGAGATGTAATGTGTTTTACAGGAGAGGAAGCTCCGGGAGACGACATTACAATGGGCGCCTTGTATCCCGATATACCGACGGGTTACGATTTTCAATTTGCCAACCGGGATATTCTGCTTCATAAGGTGACTGTTAAGGACGGGCGCATATGCTTGCCCGACGGTTTGAGTTTTACCTTGTTGCTGTTACCCGAAAAAGACTTTCTGACTATAGAACTGGCTCGTAAACTAAAGGAACTGGTTCAACAGGGAATGATAGTGTCGGGGCCGCGACCACAAACCATACCATCGCTCAGCAATTTCTCAAGTGCTGAAACCGAATTTAAATCGATTGTTGAGGAATTATGGGGTGCTGAAACAAAATCACCTGTTGACCGAAAAGTAGGGGCCGGGCGTGTTTTTAGTAACTTGCCGGTGAAGCAGGTATTCGAAAAACTAAGCCTGAAACCTGATTTTGAATTTACTTCCCAATCGGGCGATGCACCTATTAACTATATTCACCGAAAACTGGCTGACGGGCATGTGTACTTTGTTGCCAACCGTCGGAGGTTCAACGAAGAGCTGGTTTGCAGTTTCCGGCTCGAAGGATATCAACCTGAATTGTGGGATGCCAACACCGGCGAGCGGAAGTCTGTGGCTGTTTATTCATCCGAAAACGGTATTACTACACTTCCCCTGCAACTTGACCCCGGTGGTTCTGTGTTTGTGGTTTTCAAAAAAACTGATTCAGCAAAAAGACTGCTGGCAATTGCTAAAAATGGCGAAACCCTTTTCAGTACGAAGCATTTTAGTCAAAACGGTAAAAACGACTATAAACAAATAAGCAATAATTTTTCAGTTAGTTTGTGGGTAAAACCCGAAACTGATGAGGTAATACCTGACGATTTAGGCAGGTATGTGGAAACAACCCGCTACACTTCGAGTTACCCGGTTTTCGCACCTTCAGGAAAGCAACTGTTTGGCGACGGGCATGCTACTTTTGTATTATTGGCTGCCCGTAATGGTGTGGCAGTATTTGAAAAGGCCGACGAGAATTTAAAGGCAGTTTTAATTGCCAAAATGCCCATTTCGTCGTGGACACATTTTACGGTTGTGTATGCGGATGGTCAACCATCATTGTACGTAAACGGTGAGTTTATTCAACAAGGCGAAAAATCGCCACTGAATGTTCATCCGGTAATTGTTGACTACCAAAACAACGATAAATTATTTTATTACGATGGAGATCTGACACCACCTAAAGTATTCGACTATCCGATATCAAAATCAGAAATAGAAGAACTTTTTGAAAAAGGCGTCCCCTATGAAAAAAGCAGTAAAACAGTTGAACCATTTTCCGGTGAAAATTCGGGTTTTTTGTTTTGGGAAAATGGTGAATATGTGCTGCAGCCTGCTTCCGGCGGAACATCAAAAATAGTAGTTGATGAAATAAACAAACCATTTGAGCTGAGCGGCGATTGGATAGTAAGTTTCCAGGAGGACAGGGGAGCGCCGAATCAAATCATTTTACCGGAGCTCAAGTCGCTGCATACTCATCCCGAGGACGGCGTAAAATATTTTTCGGGTACGGCAACTTATCACAAAACTTTTGTTGTCGAGCCGCGATTAATTGCAAATGAAAAACGCGTATTCCTTGATTTGGGAAGGATTGCTGTGATTGCCGAAGTGGTGCTGAACGGAAAAGAACTGGGCATTGTCTGGAAACCACCGTACCGCTACGATATCACAGAAATTGTAAAAGAAGGCGAAAACGAACTTCTGGTAAAAGTAACCAATCAGTGGCCCAACCGATTAATTGGCGATGAGCATTTGCCGGTAGAAAATGAATTCAAAAAATATGGTCCAAAGGGGTCGGGAATTGTTGATTTTCCCGATTGGTTCAGACAAGGAAAACCAAAACCGGCAGGTGGACGTGTAACTTTTACTACCTGGCGGCATTTCGATGAAGATTCACCACTGTTGGAAGCGGGATTGATTGGACCGGTGGAAATACGTAATGCTGTAACGAAGGAAATATAACATAAGCGAACCGCTAAATCTATCTTCTTAAAAATGAAAATATTTCGTAATCCTGTTTTGATCCTGCTTTTATTTCTTACGTCATGTAGCGAGCCTAAAAGCGAATTTTCGGAAGGACAACTTCCCGACTCAACATTAATTGCCATCCGTGATGGATTTGATACGCGGGTAGCTGATTTATTCAATGACCAAAAGGGAAAAACGCTTGATGAAACATTCAGGGTAAACTGGAACGAGAGTCTGGCTCATTCCTATCCTCGTACAGCATATGCCGCCGTGCAATTTTGGTTGAATGAAAATATCGACTCAGCCAATATTGCTCTTCAGGAATATGGCCAGTATTTTATCGATAAACCCGACGAGAACCGCATGAATGTTGGCTGGCATACCGAGATGGCCCTTCGTTTGATTGAAATGTATGGATCAAATGGGAGAAAGTCGCCCGGTCTTTTGAAACCGGAAACAGAAAGGAAAATCATGGAAGGGATTTGGACCAATGTTAAAGGAGGGATGGGACAAGACCCTGAACAAGTTAATACCATGACCGAAAATTATACGAAGGAATCTGAAACCTGGTATATTAATTCATCTGAAAACCTGCATGCACAAAGCTTTACTACGAAATGGAATTTTGCATTGCTGGCCAAAGACATGCCCGATTTTAAAGACCGCAAATACAATGATGGACACACTGCCTCGTGGCATTACGGGAAATGGACCGAGTACCTGAAAATGTACTTTACAGAACGTGCCAAAAAAGGTTTGTTCATAGAAATGATGAGCAGGGATTACAACCATAAAACACTTAAGGGAATGTTCAATATTTACGATTTCTCTCCCGATCCCGAGCTAAAACGGAAAGCAGGCAATTACCTCGATCTTTATTTTGCATATTGGGGCGAAGAACAGATTAATGGGGTCTCCGGCGGAGGAAAATCAAGGTTGTACCAGGATGTATCTCCCGGCACTTCGGAATATGGTTACCTGTTTTTTGGTATGGGTGAAAAACCCCGGTTTGAAACTACGATCATATCAGCAATGACAACAAGCTACCGACCTCCGTTGGTGGTTTACGATATCGTTTGCGACATTAAAGGCAGGGGGATCTACGAAGTGAGGCAACGTGCCATGGGTTTAGCTGAACCGGGGCATAACTCACCGTCTGAATATCGTTTGCGAACCGATTCTGGTGGCATCGTCAGGTATTCCTATTGCACCCCTGATTTTATTATAGGGACTGCCATGTTTGAAGCCCGGCCTTATGAGGATTGGGTTATGATCAGTTCACAAAATCAATCGCGCGGGATAATCTTTGCCGACAATACGGAAGCAGGGATACTTCCACAATGTGAGAAAATCAAAAATAACAGATTGTACAACTCCATGTGGTCGGTTCAGGAAAAAGGAACACAAATTAGCCAGAAGCTGCAAACCAGCAGGGGCGCAGGACGTACAATGGTGTCGTTTTCGGCGGAAGGACTTCGTGAGCCAATTGAAGACAGTGGTTGGATTTTTACCGAATCGGCAGGGGCTTATGCCGCTGTTCATGTTGTTGAAGGTGCCTATCAATGGGAAGAAGTTACCAAAGGCACAAAGGGAAAATGGCTCGTTTGTGCGAATGAATATTCTTCTGTGATTCTTGAAGTTGACCAGAAATCAAACTATAAGTCTTTCGAAGAATTTCAGAAAAGAATTACCGGTAATGATTTATCGTTTGACGGCAAGGTTTTGAAATACTCCGGTATTTATGGAGATGAATTTGCCTTTTATGCCGATTACTCAAAATCTCCTGAAATTAATGGTTTGACTGTGAATTATGCCCCGGCAAAAGTCTACGACAGCCCATATCTTCAATCGGATTGGAACAGCGGAGTAGTGCAGATTCAAAAAGGTAACAGGGATTTAGTTTTGAATTTTAATTAAAAAGACTGAATTCCAGATTCAACTTGTCAGATTAATAATTGAATTTAAACATTAAATAAAACCTATATGAACCAAAACAGAAAGGAATTTCAAATCACATTTTTGAGCTTATTGATTTTCACCATATTTAGTACAATATCTTTTGCTCAGAAAACTGACAAACCTGAAATATTCTCTAAAAATAACTTGTCCAGACACGATTTCTTCTATGCCGGTGAAGCAAAAGTGCAGGATATGTACATCGTAAAAAGTGGGAAGATAGCCTGGGAATATAAAGGTCCAAGAGATCAGGGATACATAGGTGAGATAAGTGATGCGGTGTTGATGAGCAACGGGAATATTTTATTTGCCCATCAACGCGGCATAACACTTATAACGCCTGAAAAAAAGGTGCTTTGGCATTATGATACTCCTGAAGGATATGAAACACACACAGCTCAGCCCATTGGAGAAAATTATGTAGTGTTTGTGCAAAATGGAAATCCGGCACAGGTTTTTGTAGTAAACATTAAGAATGGAGAAACAGTTAAAAGTTTTGAAGTTCCGGTAAAAAATCCGAACAATTCACATGGACATTTCAGGCATGCCCGGCTTACGAAAGACGGTACATACATGATAGCACATATGGATTTGGGAAAAGTTATTGAGTATGATATTGACGGAAACCAGTTATGGTCAATAGATGCGCCAAAAATTTGGTCTGCAGAACCCCTTAAAAACGGGAATATTTTGCTTTGTGGCAACGATCGTTGGATACGGGAAGTGAACAGACAAGGGAAAGTTATATGGGATTTTAAATTGGATGATTACCCGCAGTACAACATGAAAAAACCACAAATTGCCACACGGCTTACGAATGGGAATACCATAATAAATGATTGGTTTAGCGATTGGGGAGATACATTAGATTTAAAGAATCCTCCAATTCAAGCCATAGAAGTTACACCAGACAGAGAAGTTATTTGGGTTTTACAATCGTGGGAAAATCCAAATTTAGGGCCGTCAACTACCATTCAGGTGCTGAACGAAAATAGCATTCCAGAAAACAGGCATTTTGGACCATTCAAATAAACTAAAATGAGAAAAAATCCTAAAAATTATAGTCTAACGTTTGTCTTTTTTACCGGTATTTCGGGAAACCGATTTTCGCAGCAGGGCTTGTTCGAACAGCATATTCAAAAAGATTATATAAAAAAAAGAAACCCTTGGAGTTTAGTATTCAATACTTTCATTATTCTGTTTTCTCTGGGTTTCATCTCCTTGAATGCTTACGCTCAATTAGAGGGAGGAAGTGTTATTCCCGCCGGAGGAGAAGGTAATTACGGCGTTATTGACGGAGCTGCCAGTGGAACAGCCGATGTTTATGGAAATGGTCCGTATGACCTGTTTGTGGGCTTGCGGACTCTCTACCCGTTCGAACGTTTTGATGCCTATGGCACGCCTGTTTACGGAGAAAAAGTAACGGTCAATTCTCCCAATTCAGGAGGCTATGTCTTTCAGCACACCAACGGGGAAATATACGCGCTGTCATATTCAAATAATCTAATTCAGCTGCTATCCTTTGACCGGAGTTTGTTGGAATTCAAAACAATTGCCAGTCATAAAGTTGACAAAATGAGTGGCAGCCTAACTGGTTTTATCGACAAACAAGACAAGCTTCACGTGTTTCATGTGAGCAACGACGATACAAAAATAACCGATGCAGGTGACAGAGCTCCGTTCCCAGGTTCGCGCAGTTCCCGAAATAAAGACGACGTTCCTTATCACCATCAGAAAGAATACAATGCATACGACGGAGCGGGTCTTGCCAAAAATCCATCCTGGTATTCCCGTGGACCACGGCTTTTTCATGCGCAATTCTCCGACATAAAAATGACTACGCTGGATAAAAATGAACCTGTTGATGTGGATAGCCGAAATTGTTATTTCAAGTTTGGAAGCAGGGGACTTACCATGGCCATTTACAACAGCGAAACAAATATTCCACAAGTTGTTGGGGCTAATCAGACAGGACTCACACGGGTATTCCAAAATATTTCAACTGATGGGGTAGAGATTAATGAAGTACGATACGTTGTTGACGCAACTCCCGAACATGTAATCCTTCGTCATCCGGTTATTCATCCCAATGTAAAGACCATTACAAATCCCAAAAACGGACTTTCTGATTTATTGATTGGCGACACCGGGCGTTTGTGGTTTTACCCGCTAAAAGGGATGCTGAAAGACAACACACCCATTTATGGCGAACCAAGACTGGTGTTAAGTAAATCTTCTGACATTTTATGTGGAAGGTTACCGGTAATTTCTCCCGGAGATGTTGATGATGATGGTTTGGTCGATTTTCTCGTGGGAAATGATGTGGGGGAATTGCTTTTTGTGAAAAATATTGGTTCGAAGAAAGCACCCGAATTTGCCAACCCTGTCCCAATTCTTGTTGACGGAAAAACTTTTCAAATTCGCGCCGGGTATCAGGGGTCAGTTCAGGGACCTCCCGAAGCCAACTGGGGATATACCTGCCCAACACTTTACGACTGGAATAATGACGGGAAACTGGATATTGTAATGAACAGTATTTTGGGCGATATCGTAACTTTTATTCAAATAGAAAGTGAAGGAGACCGCCCTGCTTTTTCCGAAATGAAAAAAATATTCTGTGAAGGTCTGGATTTGCATTTATCGTGGCGCACACAACCCGGCGTAACAACCTGGGGGGGCGAAACCGAACCCTGCATAATAGCCAACGACGAGAACAACGAATTCAGATGTTTTTACCAAATCGACATTCAAAATGTGGTGAGGGGTGATGTGCTGAGGCTGGAAACCGGCGAAGCAATCCGGGCCCACGATAAACGTTTTGTAGGGCAGTGGGGACGTTCTAAAATTGTTCCGGTTGACTGGGACGAGGATGGAAATATTGACCTGATGGTTGGCACAAGCAGGGCGCAGTCGATACCCGGGCCAGGCGGAATGCCTGACAATCTGGAAGGAAATGAACGGCAAGCATGTGTACTATTTATGAAAAATGTTGGCACAAACGCCAAACCTGTATTCGAATATCCTGTAAGAATAAAATATAAAGAAGAAGCCATTAAACTCGGAACCCACAGTTGTTCTCCTGCTCCTGTTGATTTGGGGCGCGGAGTTCTGGACTTGGTGGTTGCCCGCGAAAAAGGGACATTGATGTATTACAACCGTGAAAACCTAAGTTCAACTAAAAAATAAAAAGCAGCAATTATGAGAATTTCAGTCTTTGTAATATATAGTTTGATTCTTTCCTGTTTGTTTTCCTGCAATACAAATAATGTTGTGAAAAATGAGCAATTACCCGATTCAACCCTAATTGCCATCCGCGATGGATTTGACACCCGGGTTGCAGCGTATTTTGAAGAACAAAAAGATATCCCACTTTCAATGTGGAAAAGTTCGGGTTGGAATGAACCTCAACGTCATTCGTATCCACTCATTGAATATGCCACCGTAAATTTAATGTTTCATCAGAATATCGATTCTGCGAATACTGCACTTGTTGAATATGCCGATTATTTTATAAACGACCCGGAAAAGATTCTGCACAGAGACCATTTTCACTGGCATTCGGAAATGGCACTTCGTTTGATCGAATTTTTTGGTACGAATGGAATCAAAACAGCAGGTTTGATAAAACCTGAGACTGAAAACAAATTATTTGAAGCTGTATGGCTTTATGCAAAGCGCCGGCAGGAAGATCAGGTGGGAGCCAATACCAAAGCCGAGGCCGATCATGAGATCTCAAATACCTGGTATATTTACGAGTCGGAAAACCACCATTCGCAGAGCTTTACCACGCTCTGGCACTTTTCGAAATTAATAAAAGACCGCCCTGGTTTTCAAGACCGCAAGTACGACGATGGAAGAACGGCCCGGCAGCATTTTGAAAGTTGGAACGAGTACCTCAAAATCTATTTTGCCGAACGCGCTAAAAAGGGTATTTACGTGGAAATCATGAGCCGCGACTACAACCACAAATCGGTAAAAGGAATGTTTAATGTTTACGATTTTACAACCGATCCGGAACTGAAAAGAAAAGCAGAATATTACATCAATTTATATTTTACCTACTGGGGCCAGGAGCAAATTGACGGCATTGCCGGAGGGGCAAAATCGAGGTTGTACCAGGACATCAACCAGGGAACTTCGGAATACGGATATTTGTTTTTTGGAATTGGCGAAAAGCCACATTTCCAAAGTGTTTTGCTAAGTGCGATGACAACTACCTATCGTCCTCCGTTGGTTGTGGTCGATATTGTTTGCGACCGAAAAGGACGTGGCGTTTATGAAGTGAAACAACATCCGCTTGGCCTGGCAAAAGACGGGGAATACGGGCCGCCCGTTTACCACATGCGGACGGATTATGGCGGTATTTTGCGTTATTCGTATTGTACTCCCGATTTTGTGATCGGAACCTGCATGTACGAAGCCCGCCCACGTGAAGACTGGACTTTGATCAGTTCGCAAAACCGGTCACATGGGGTGATTTTTGCCGGACATGAAAATGCTGCAATACTTCCGCAATGTGAAAAAACGGCCAGCAACAGAGCATACAATTCGCAATGGTCGGTTCAACAAAAAGGAACACTTATATGTCAGAAACTGGAAACCAATCAAAGAGCAGGACGTTCCGTGGTTTGGTTTTCGGGAGAGGGACTTGGAAACCCGATTAAAGAAGGAAATTGGATTTTTACAGAATCGGAGGGGGCTTATGCTGCGGTATGCGTTGTAGACGGTGGATTTACCTGGGAAGAGGAACCCGGGCGAACCAAAGGGAAATGGTTGGTTTGTGAGAAGGAATATTCTCCGGTTATCCTTGAAGTCGATCAGAAGTCAAACTACAAATCATTTGAGGAATTCCGGTCAAAAGTGAAGGGGAATCAATTATCTTTTGAGAATAATATTCTGAAATATAAAGGCATTTATGATGATGAATTTACCTTTTATACGGATTACTCAAAATCTCCTGAGATAAATGGCGAAACTGTAAATTATGCTCCGGAAAAAGCTTATGACAGTCCTTTCTTAAAAGCCGAATGGAACAATGGTGTAGTGAAGATTCAGAAAGAAGAACGACAGTTGGTTCTAAATTTTAACGAATAATTACAAATAAAAACAATACTTGAATTAAAACTAAAAACTATGAAGTCATTCAGATTACCTGTATTATTTACCATTTTTTTAACCCTCTCACTTTTCTCGTGCCAGCCGAAAGGCGACAAAGCACCCGGTTCAAAATACTTTAGCGATTGGCCGGAAGGGGCATCACCTGAAGAAGTGGGCAAAAAGCTATCTGAAAACTTCCTGGCACGTAAATTTCATTTTCAGGAAGGACGTTTCGGACGTCTTGTTTATCCCGAGGTTTGCGCATGGTACGGGGCACTGGAAGTGGCACACTTAACAGATGATGCTGCACTCCGCGAAAAGCTGATTCGCCATTACGACCTGTTTTTAACTGATGAGGGAAGTAAATACATTGTTGACAGGGCTCATGTTGATTATCGGGTTACAGGGGTTATTCCGCTCGAAATTTATATTCAAACGAAGGACGAGAAATACCTCAACGATGGTATTCACTGGGCCGATGCACAGTGGGATGAACCAACCGAAGACGGAGTTACCCGCGAAGCACGTTACTGGGTCGATGATATTTATATGATATCGGCCTTGCAGGTGGAAGCTTACCGGGCAACCGGAGATTTAAAATACCTCGATCGTGCCGCACTTACAACCGCAACTTATTTGGATAAACTACAGGAACCAAACGGACTGTTTCACCATGCTGAAGATTCACCGTTCTTTTGGGGACGAGGCAATGGTTGGTACGCAGCCGGAATGGCCGAATTGTTAAGCGAATTGCCGGAGGACAATCAATATTACGACCGGGTAATGAGTGGCTATTTAACCATGATGGAGTCGCTTTTAAAATACCAGAGCGAAGAAGGTTTGTGGCGGCAATTGGTTGACAAAGAAGAATCGTGGCTCGAGACTTCTGGAACCGGAATGTTTGCTTTTGCGATGGTAACCGGAGTAAAAAATGGATGGCTGGAAGCCGATGTATATGGACCGGCAGCACGCAAAGCATGGCTTGCCCTTGTCAGCCGAATTGATGAAGAAGGAAACGTTCAGGATGTGTGTGTTGGAACCAACAAAGCCTTTAAAGAAGTTGGTCCTGATCTGGATAAACAACTGGAATTTTACATTGGCCGAGACCGCGATACCGGCGATCTGCACGGACAGGCACCTGTATTGTGGACGGCAATGGCCATGTTAAAGTAATTGAAAGCGATAGCTTCCACATATCCTGTTGCCCTTATTCACAGAATCCGGCAACTTTAAAACTTGAATTGATATCAGATTTATGAAAAAAGCTAGTTTGATTTTATCATTTATTCTTTTCGTATTAACATCTTTCTCCCAAACCCAAAGATGGAGCCTGACTGGCAATGAAGAAATTACCTGGACAATAAATGAGGATAATATCCCTCACGCTGATCACATTGAAATGAGTGGCAGGGGTATATCCGCCTGGCTGCAATATGAAATTGATGCTGAAAGCCATGCTCAGATTTCGCGCACGTTGGTATTTCCAGCCTTTCGGACTATCCCAAACGACACCCACGGAAGCCTGATGTATACATTCATGGATAAGGATTTACCCAGGTTTTTTATTAATCATGTCTCTTTGAAACCTACCATTTACAATGGGAAATTTATGGGCGATCATAAAGGGCATGCTAACAAAGTTAAGCTAAATGGTAGTCTGGAAATCGAAAGTACTTTGGAATTAGCAATAAAGAAATCAAAGAAGGATAATGAACCGAAACCTGATTTGAACGCACCCAACGAGGTTTTGTTGAAAAGGAAATTATTCCCATCAACGGACAAACCTCTTTTTGTCGAGAAATTCACTTACATAAATAACTCCGGCAAGCCGGTTTTGGTAACCATGGAAGCCTTGCACAAGGAAATTCAACTTGATGAGGCAACTACGGTCAACGGTCCGCACCGCATTATTGAATCGACCATAAATGATGGGACTTATAATCTTCAGCCAAGCGATTCAGTGGTTTTTGCCGTAGTATATTATGCATTGCATGCAGGTCAAAGTATTCCTAAGTTTGATCTTGTTGCTGAAGAAACTTCGCGCAAGGAAAAGGTGGCAGCTATTTGTTCGGAATTGCAGCTGATAACACCTGATTCAGTGTTGAATACTGCTTTTAATTTTGCAAAAGTCAGGGCCATAGAGAGTATTTTTGATACACGAGGTGGGTTAATGCATGCACCGGGAGGGTTAAGCTATTATGCGGCAATCTGGGCCAATGATCAGGCAGAGTATGCCAATCCATTTTTTGCTTTTTCGGGAGATTCGGTTGCGGCTAAATCGGCAATGAATTCCTTCCGATGGTTTGCCCGTTATATGAACCCCGAATACAAGCCAATTCCCAGCTCGATTATTGCTGAAGGCCAAAGCTATTGGAATGGAGCCGGTGACCGTGGCGATATGGCCATGATAGCTTATGGCGCTTCAAGATTTGCGCTTGCGTATGGTAATGTTGATTCAGCAAAAGTTGTATGGCCTCTGATTGAATGGTCATTGGAATATCTTCAGCGGCAAATTAATACTGAAGGAGTTGTCTGGTCGAAAAGTGACGAACTGGAAGGCCGTTTCCCAGCCGGCGATGCCAATCTGTGCACCTCTTCGTTGTATTACGAAGCGCTTATCTCAGCAAGCATGTTGGGGAAATCATTGGGCTTGCCAAAGTGGCAGACAAATGCATACACTAATCAGGCAAAAACGCTACGCAAAAATATTGATAAGTATTTTGGAAGTAATGTGGAAGGATTTGATACTTATCGCTATTACAAAGGGAACACGGTACTGCGTGCCTGGATTTGCATTCCACTTACCGTAGGAATTTTTGAAAGAAAGGATGCAACTATCAATGCTCTCTTTTCTCCGCGTCTGTGGACTGTTGACGGACTGGCATCACAAGCTGGCGATAAAACATTTTGGGACAGATCAACCCTTTATGCCTTAAGAGGAGTGCTGCAAGCGGGCGCCACAGAAAAAGCACTGGATTATTTGCGATATTATAGTAACAGACGTTTGCTTGGCGAACATGTTCCATACCCGGTAGAGGCTTATCCTGAGGGGAACCAACGTCATTTATCAGCCGAAAGTGCCTTGTATTGTCGCATTTATACTGAAGGATTATTCGGAATACGGCCTACAGGGTTCAATGCCTTTGATTGTACACCCCGGTTGCCAAAGGATTGGGATCAAATGGCATTAAAACATATTCATGCCTTTGGAAATGATTTCAATATTTCGGTAAAACGTATAGATGAAAAACTGAAAATAACAATCACAGGCAACGATAAAGTCGCTCTGGAAAAGATAATAAACAACGGTGAAACAGTTTCAATAAAACTATGAAGGAGTACTCAGCTTTTATAAGCAAAACATTGTGGTTTCAGGTTGTAGACAAAGGAGATAGGGAAGACAATTAGAATGATACATCGGGAAGCGCAATGTTTCTATATGCCATTAAAAAATATATTAATAAGCGATGAAAAGGAAATTATTATCGATAATCCTGTTATTTACAGGTAGTTGTTTATTTGCCCAAAAAGCTGATACATTAAACTTAAGCTTGTTGGAGGGCGAATATTGGTGGGGAGGTTTAAGCTCGCAGGGTAACAAAATGCCCTATGATGCAAATTCAAAGGTAAGCCATGATTTTTGGGGAGACAATGCAGGAAATCAGGCACAACCCTTACTCCTTTCAAGTAAAGGCCGATACATTTGGAGTGAGAATCCAATAAAGTACACGTTTGAGAGTGGAAAATTAACGGTAACAACCCGTGATGGCAAAATTCAGTCGGGAGTGGCAGGCACTAATCTTCACGATGCATTCAGCTTTTGTGTCAAAAACTTCTTTCCTCCCATTGGTGTGATCCCCGACGAACTGTTGTTTACGAAACCTCAGTTTAATACCTGGATAGAATTGCAATACGATCAGAACGAGGAAGACATTTTAAAATATGCACAAAGCATCATCGATAATGGCTATGCTCCCGGGGTATTAATGTTGGATGATACCTGGCAGGAAAATTATGGTGTCTGGGATTTTTCACCACGGCAGTTTAAAGATCCCAAAGGAATGATGGATAAATTACATGCCATGGGATTTAAAGTAATGCTGTGGGTTTGTCCCTTTGTAAGTGCCGACTCAAAAGAATTCAGGTATTTGCAAAAGGAAAAATTGTTGTTGCTTGACAAGGACAATGAACAGGATATTTTGTGGGCCGACTCAAAAAACAAGGCGGCGATCTTTCGATGGTGGAATGGTGCCAGTGCCTGCCTCGATTTAAGCAATCCGAAAGCACAGGCATGGTTTAAAGAAAGGCTGGACTATTTACAGAACGAATATGGAGTGGATGGGTATAAATTTGATGCAGGCGATGCCGATTTCTACACACAGGCATTGGTGTCATTCAAGCCTTCAACTCCCAACGATCACACTACATATTTTGCAGAGTTTGGTTTGAATTATCCATTGAACGAATACCGTGCTTCATGGAAAATGGCAGGTCTGCCTCTGGCTCAACGTCTGCGCGATAAAAGCCACAACTGGACTGATTTGCAAAAGCTTATTCCCGATATGATGTCACTAAGTTTGATGGGATATTCTTATACCTGCCCCGATATGATTGGTGGCGGACAATACCTGACTTTTCTTCCCGGTGCCAAAATTGATGAAGAATTAGTCGTTCGTTCGGCACAAGTACATGCTTTAATGCCCATGATGCAATTTTCGGTGGCTCCCTGGCGCATATTGTCGGAGAAGAATTCAAAACTATGCGTTGAAGCGGCAAATCTGCATTTAAAAATGGCTGATAAAATTCTTGAACTGGCGAATAATGCCTCAAAAACAGGCGAGCCTATTGCTAAGCCAATGGCATTGGTATTTCCCGATGCAGGATACGAAACCATCGAAGATCAGTTTATGTTAGGCGATGATATTTTGGTGGCTCCTGTTGTAAAGAAAGGTGAGTACACGCGGGATGTGGTGTTGCCAAAAGGAAAATGGAAAGCTGACGATGGTACAGTTGTAAAAGGAGGAAAAACAATTAAAGTAGATGCTCCGATTGAGAGGTTACCGTATTTTACTAAGATCAAATAATTTGATTTGATATCTTGTTTGCACGCACGGTGTATTAAAAGATAATCTGCGATTGAGAAAATAATCTGAGATCATATCCATGAAAATGTGCTCAATTTTAACTTTTGATTGTTGCTGGCCATTAAAAAGAAATCCATGAAACTAACATTTGTACTATTATTAGCTTGTATTCTGGGGCCTTTTAATCTTAAAGGACAGGTTCCTGACGAAATTCAGGATCCAATGGTTATTGGAATTAATAAACTACCGGCCAGAACGGCTTTTTGGCCGGCCGAAAGTATTGAAGATGCCCGGCGAACAACCTATGAGAATTCCACCTGGGTAAAATCCTTAAATGGCGATTGGAAATTTCATTGGTCGCCTGATCCGCATGTTAGGCCCGTGGATTTTCACAGATTGGACTTCAATAGCACAGAATGGGCAACAATTCCGGTGCCATCTATTGTTGAAAGGCAGGGCTATGGAGTACCTTTGTACGTAAATGTTCGATACCCGTTCAAAGTAAATCCTCCAAGGGTAATGGATGAACCGGATTCACGGTTTACCAGTTACAGTCAACGAAATCCTGTTAGCTCTTATCTCAAAACTTTCTCTGTGCCTGATGATTGGTCGGACAAACAAATAATTTTACATTTTGCAGGAATAAGTTCGGCAGCTTTTGTATGGGTAAACGGACATATGGTGGGATATACGCAAGGTTCCAGATTGCCTGCCGAGTTCGATATCACCTCTTATCTTGTTGCAGGAGAAAATGTGATTGCTGCTGAAGTGTACAAGTATTGCGACGGATCCTACCTCGAAGACCAGGATTTTTGGCGCTTAAGTGGTATTTTTCGGGATGTGTTTTTAAGAGCCGTTCCCAAATCTACACTATGGGATGTTTATGCAGAACCCGAAGTGGATATAAAATCCAAACAAGGCAAAATTACGGTTCACTATGAAGCCGCAAATTTCACCAAAAGCAAGAGTAATTCGCATAGTATCGATGTTTCGGTATGGTCTCCGGCCAATGAGCTATTGACAAAAAAGGAATATAAAATCAGGGATATAGAAAAAGGATTTAACAAAGCTGTATCGTTGCCGGAAATCACATTAGGCAATATTGAATTGTGGTGGCCCGACAGGCCCAAGCAATATACTGTTCAGGTAGTATTAAAGAACAAGGAAAAAGTGATTGAAGCCTATCGTCTTCCTGTTGGATTCAGAAAGTCAGAGGTGGTTGGAGAACTATTGCTTTTTAACGGAAAACCTTTAAAAATACGGGGAGTCAATCGTCATGAATTTTCACCGGATCAAGGCTATGTGGTTTCTGAACAACAGATGATAAAGGAATTGGAATTAATGAAAAAGGCCAATATAAATTTTGTGCGTACATCTCATTATCCCAACGATCCCCGATGGTATAAGCTGTGTGATAAATACGGAATGATGGTAATGGATGAGGCCAATGTGGAGACTCATGGCCTGAGTTACCATAAAAGAATATTACCAGGCGATAAGCCCGAGTGGACTTATGGTTGTACTGAGCGAATGAAACGTATGGTCAGGCGCGATCGCCAGCATCCAAGCGTGATCATGTGGTCTTTTGGAAACGAGGCAGGCTTTGGTAGTGCCTTTGAAGAAATGCGTAAGATAACTCATGAAAATGATCCCGAGCATCGACTGATTCAATATGCCGATATGAACCTGGTGGCTGATTTTGATAGTCAGACCTATCCAACTATTGAATGGATAGACGAACATTTGCAGGGAAAAGCAATACGGAAAGGAGAACATGGCGAAACCTCTTTTGAACATCAACATGGGAAATACCCGTCGGGAAGACCATTTGTGATGAATGAGTATAGTCATGCCATGGGTAATAGTTTGGGGAACTTCAGCGATTACTGGGAACAGATTTATGCCAACGATATGCTTGCCGGCGGTTTTGTTTGGGACTGGATTGATCAGGCATTGTATAAAAATCCTTTGAAGCCACAGGATGGGTGGGCTTACGGAGGTGATTTTGGAGATTATCCGAATAACTCAAACTTCAATATTACTGGTCTCATAGGAGCTGATTTGATTCCTCATCCTCATTTCTACGAATTGCAAAAAGTATATCAACCTGTCTATATAAAACTTGTAAAATCAGAACCGCTAACCATCGAAGTGATCAATCACAACCTCAGAGCCAATACCAATGAATATGACTTTGGTTATAAGGTGATTGAAAATGGCAAACTTACCAGGCAAAGTAAATTAGCCGAGGTGAATTGCGATGCAGGTAAAAGTGTACAAATTGTAATTGATGATCTGAATATTGATGATGCCAATGAAACATTTGCTACTTTTTATTTCACTTTAAAAGAGGACTGTATTTGGGCTAAAAAAGGTGAAGTGGTTGCATGGGAACAGTTTAAACTTGCCGACGGAGTGAAGACTCAACAAGAGGCATTGGAAGGCCATGTAATGGTAACTGAAAATAATGATGAGTACTTAATCTCGGGTCAGGCTTTCAAGTCTATTCTAAGTAAATCAACCGGTATGATTTCGGGTGCTCAGTATCATGGAGAAGAAGTGATTTTGAATGGCGTGCAGTTTAATTTTTGGAGAGCGCTGACCGACAATGATGAAGGGTGGAAAGTAGATGATAAAATGGGGATTTGGCAAGCCGAAGGTCAAAACTATTCACTTCAATCAATAAAAATAGATTCGCTGGAGAATCTGGTTTCCATTGAAAGCCAACTGGTTTTTAATGGAACTCAAACTCAGGCTACCGTAAAACATACTTTTTATCCGGGTGGACAAATAGATTTTGATGTAGAAATTAATATTCCAGAGGAGGCTCCAAATATACCAAGGCTTGGATTACAGTTTCAATTAAATAAAAACCTAACTGAAATTGAGTGGTATGGCAGAGGACCACATGAGAATTATATTGATCGTAAAACCTCCGCGCCGGTTGGAATATATAAGTCCAATATAAATAATTGGATTACTCCTTATGTGCGACCACAGGAAAATGCCAATCGTTGCGATGTGCGGTGGGTGAAGTTTGCCAGAGAAGGTATTGGAGTTTTTGAGTTTTCGGCGAATACTGAAAATTTACTTTCTGTTAGTGCATGGCCTTACAAACAAGAAGCCCTGGAAAAGGCTCAACACAATCGTGAAATCGTTAAAGGACAAAATATGATTGTTAATGTTGATTGTAAGCAAATGGGCGTGGGAGGGGACAACGCGTGGGGATTACCGGTTCTGGACCAGTATCAAATTCATCCGGGCAGTTACAGTTATAGCTTTTCTTTTAAGCCGGCAGACAATTGAAATACGGTAAATACAACAGGCATTATGAGATGATAAAAATGTTCGTGAATGGGAAAGGAGAATTGACATAGAATCCCTAAAATCTGATCTGAAGAAGCTAAAAGGATTGAATAGCTGGTTTTCCATTTGTGATAAGAGGATAGTCCATCATTTGATTTGATAGTCAATTTCCTTATCGGTTATTTTTTGGATATTTAAACTTTGCCAAATAATCATATTTGTTGACTAAAAAAATAGAAATTAAAATTGGGGATTATTAGTCTTTAAAAAGGTTCCGGGGCTGTAACCCATGTGTTTGGTAAAAATCCGTGTAAAATAATAGGGATCTTTGTAGCCCAGCTGAAAGGCAACCTCTTTTATTTTTAAAGATTGGTTGATGAGTAGGCGAACGGCTTCTTGCATTTTTAAGTTGATAAAATAATCAAGTGGAGAAGAGCCTGTTTTATTTCTGAATATTTTTGAAAAATGCGATTCTGAAAGTTGAGCATTGTCGGCCAGATCTTTGATTGTCAGGAATTTGTTGATGTGCTTTTGCATGAAAACAATTGATTGATCAACTTTATTCGGGTTGTGATAACCCTTTACCATCCTAAATGTCTCGATATAAAAAAATGAAGCCGATAAACTGTTTAAGCACATATTGGCGTAATTGATATTTTCAATGGAAAAACCTGATTCGAGGGCGGTGAGAATTTCGTTGAAGAGTTGCAGACGGTCATCAATTCTCGACCGGCTGGATTGTTTGATATGGAGAACCCGATTAAAAAAAGCTTTAAACTGATGACTTCTTTTTCCTCCAAAGTGCAACCAGTAAATCGACCAGGGAGAGGAGTCGGACGACTGGTATTTGTGTGCCTCGCCAGCCTCTATTATAAAAAAGCTGTTGGGTTTCAACTGGAATTCTTCATGCATCATTTCTATCGACCCTGATCCATCAATACAGTATATTAAAATATGTTCTTGAATACCCTTTTTACGACTGCGGATGTGGTTTTTTGCATGGGGATAAAAACCGATGTCGCTAATGTAAAGGTCATTAATAATTGGATTGTTTTTAACCGCTGCTATTTGCTTTTTTGACAACACCACACTTCTGTCTCCAAAAAAGTTATCTTCTTTCCCAGAATCCGGTTGCTTGTAAATATTTTGTTGCTTCATCGTTATAATAGGAATGTCAATTAATATTAATAGTGTCCAACTTTTGTATGTTGTTTATTTCTAATTTTAATACTTTCTGTATTCTGATTATTAGTGCGATGTGGGAGGTCTCGTATGTTTTATTTATTTTATGCTATATTTTTGTGATAATAGGATTATCCAAAAGTAAACATTATTGTCCATTTCTATAATATGGCTGCCGTTGTACTTTTGTAGTGGATTTATTATACCAATAGTGAACTACAAAAGAATAAAACTGATGGCTAAAAATTATGGAAGTTGTCTGGTGTATTGGATTCCCAAACGTTCAGTTTAAACTTTAGTGATTGAAAAATAAAAAATCAACGATTTCAATTTAATAATGCAAAAATTAAACACAAAGTACATATTCACGATCTCAATGGTATCGGCCATGGGAGGTCTTTTGTTTGGATATGATTGGGTAGTAATTGGCGGTGCCAAACCGTTTTACGAGCAGTTTTTTCATATCAGCCAAAGTCCTTTTTTGCAGGGATGGGCAATGAGTAGCGCACTGCTCGGATGTTTGATTGGTGCTTTAACG
>NZ_JRHC01000010.1 GCF_000949475.1 Draconibacterium sediminis
CCGTGCAGCACTCGACATAAAACCCGAAGAATCGTACGCACAACAACGCATCGATGAAATAGGAAACGTGCTGGCACAACTTTCAGCAGCACAAAAAGCCTACGAAGATGCTGTTACCGAGGCTGACCGCGAATTCCGTAACGAAAGTTGGGAGGCGGCGATTGCAGCTTACAATACGGCTAAACAAGCCAAAGCAAACGAAACTTACCCCGATGAGCAGCTGGCCAAAATCGATTCGATTGTGACAACAAGAGAACGTATTGCAAGGGAAGAAGCTGAAGCAGAAGCCGCCCGTTTGGCTGCTATCCAGGCTGAGAAGGATAAAAACTATAACGATGCCATTGCCCGTGCCGACGAACTGTTTGCCGCTGAGAATTACGAAGAATCGCGCAATGAATACCGTGCAGCTCAGGATATAAAACCGGAAGAATTGTATCCGCCGCAACGTATCGATGAGATCGACCGGATTTTAAGAGAGTTAGCGGCTGCGCAGGCAGCGAAGGAAGAGTTAGACAGGAAATATGCGAATTTGATTATGCAGGCCGACCGTTTCTTCTCTGCAAATAGTTTCACGCCATCAAAACAGAATTACACCGAAGCGCTGGCATTAAAACCTGAAGAAACGTATCCGAAAGATAAAATTGCGGAAATAGATAGGATTTTAGAGCAACGAGCTATCGACGAAAAATACAGAAATGTAATTGTTGTGGCCGACGGTCATTTCAGAACACAGTCGTACGATGATGCCCGCCTGCAATACGAGATTGCTTTGGGAGTAAAACCGGATGAAGAATATCCGAAAGAACAGATTCGGAAAATCGATGCAATTCGCGAAAACGAACGCCAGCAAATTGCGCAGGAACAAGCTAATGCCGAGGACCTGTCCAGAAGGAGAGATCAGATTGCTGCGCTGGAAGAGGAGTTGGATGAACAACGAATTCTGGAAGAATCAGGTTTAAATGCACTCTATGATCAGATCATTAAAAAGGCCGATGGTTCTTTTGATATCGAACTGTACAACGTGTCGAGAGCGTGGTACTACAAAGCACAGGATCTGAAACCGGAGGAAACTTATCCGCCACGTCGAATTGCCGAAATTAACCGGATACTGGGCGAAATGATGATGAGTGAACGCGACCGCGAATACCAGCGTTTTATCGATCTGGCGGATGAAAGTTTCAGGAATAACGAGCTGGCAGTAGCCAGAGGTTGGTACAACCAGGCATTGTCGCAAAAGGATAGTGAAAACTATCCGAAAGAGCAGCTCCGTGAAATTGAACGTCGTGTAGCCGAGCGTGTTGCAGGCCAGAGTCAGCAGCAGTTTGAAAACTTTAAAACCACGGCCACCAGTGCTTTCGAAGCGGGGAATTATAATGTGGCCCGTTTCTACTACCGAAAAGCGTTGGAATTAAGATCGGATGACGCAGAGGTGAAAGCAAAACTTCAGGAAATAGAGTCCATGCAATAACGCACAAAGCCCGGTAATATTAAACTACCGGGCTTTTTTATGATCAGATAATTCTTACAGCTTAACAAATTCTTTTCGTATACATTTTAGCATATCCAGGTCCAGCGCTTCCGAGAAAATGCGCACAATGTGAATGAGTTTACCATTGTTGAAAAGCACGCCCTGCTCGGCATCAAAAAGCTTACAAACACCGTTATATCTGATTTGTGTAATTGCACGCTGGAATTCTTCCGATTCAAAATGCCGGTCAACAATAAAATATCCTTTGTGCTCTTCTACCTGGTCGATAAAAAAATCGGGCTCCAATTCTTTTAAAACAAAAACTTTGCTTACAATCGTTTTCACCTCTTCCTCCAGGTGGATTTTTTCAACGAGGGGCATATTTTTTTCGCTTAAACACTTTTGCAATTTTACCAACTGGCTGTAATCCGGAAAGTCTTTTACACGTATTGCCGGGAATTGTTTATCACCCGATTCTATAATTGCACTGGCGATATTTATACGTTCATGCAAACACTTTTCAATACCTGGTGTGTAGCACATCAATTGTTCCAGGAAATGGAATCTTTTCGTAAAAAGAAAGATTGAATTAGGAGTGGCTGTTCGTGGGGAGTGCCCGTAATAATCGGCATACGGACTGGAGGCTTCAGCGATATAAACATTGTTTGGTGTGCTTAATGCTATCTGAACGAGTTTTTCATGTTTGATAACAATCCCGTTTAAATGTATGGTATTTTCCATGGCAGTTATTTTAAGTTAGTTGAGTGGAAATGAAAAAAAACTGTATCCAACAATACGATTACGGATGACTAAATGTTATACGCAGTTTATTTCCGGTATCAAAAAACACGCAATCAACCGAAAAGTACAACTTATGAAAACATGACAAATGTTTAGTTTCTAAAAGCAATTATTTGTTATTATTGTGTTGACGAAATGTTATTTATATTGTATTTTATTTGTCAATTTGTGATTTATAAAGCTTCATTGTGTATGTTTCGTTTGATAATTGACAAAATAATTATGAATTTTAAATAGGTTGAACTGGTAATTATTAGGACGTTTATATACCTATTAATTTAGTTACAACAAAATATTTAATACATTTCTACAGGATATCTAAAAAAAAAACGGTGCTTCTGAGGTGATAACCAAAAGGTGATAATCTGCCAGAATAGCCCATTTTGTAAAACCATAAAAAAAACAATTTGAATCGCATGAAAAAAATTTCTTTATTCTTTGTTCTGTTTATTTCGGGGCATTTATTATTTGCCCAAAATGAGGTTGAAAAAGGCCTGGAGGCTATCACCATGGAATCGCTAAAAGGGCAATTAGAGTTTCTGGCATCCGACTGGACTGAAGGCCGTGCGGTAGGAACAAAAGGCGCCTATATGGCTGCCGATTACATTGCATCGATGTTTCAAACCTATGGAGTAAAACCATTTGGCGATGTAGCTTTCACGCAGCCATCGCGAAGTGAGCGTATGGCCGGTGCAAGACCTGAGCCTTATTATACTTATTTTCAGAATTTTGGCCTTATAGAGTACGAACCCGGCGACGAGCAGGTGTTTTCGGTTGTTACCAGCAAACCGGGAAGCGAAAGTTCGATGGATTTTACCTTTAAAACCGATTTTTATGTGCAAACCGGAACGGTCGGTCAAAAAGTTCAGGCCCCGTTGGTTTTTGCCGGTTATGGCTATTCTGACGAGGATAAAACATACGACGATCTGAAAAAGATTGACGTTGATGGAAAGATTGTTGTAATTCTGCAGGGCTACCCGGGACATAAAGACACAACCTCGGTGGCCTATAAAAAGTATAAACCTGAAGGACGTTATGCAGCCTACTATCTCGAGCGCGATAAAATGAAGAATCTACAGGATGCAGGAGCTTTGGCGGTAATTTACATCAGCCCGGATGGAAACCCGATGATGGGCTGGGCGCAAAACAATGTTTACAGAGACAACGGTGGTTTTAACGAAAGTGATAAACGACCAAACCCATATTACGGAAACAGAATGTCGTTACCGGGAAAAGAGATCGGTGGAAACTTGTCAACTTTCACGGTGTCATCGCGTGTTGTGAACGAAATTTTGTCGGGATCAGGCATCGACATTGAAAAATTTGAAGAGAAAGCCGCCACTGACATGGAACCAGCCTCAAAAATTTTAGGCGGAAAATCGGTGGCTTTTAAAACTACTGTTAATTCAAACGTTGTAAATGCCCGAAACGTTGTGGGGTATATCGAAGGCGAAAACAAAGATGAGTTTATTGTTGTTGGCGGCCACTACGATCATTTGGGAAAAGTGGATGGCATTATTTACAACGGAGCTGACGATAACGCTTCGGGAACGGTTGGTGTAATGGAAATTGCCAAAGCTTTTATGGCCACCGGAAAGAAACCTGAAAAATCGGTTGTATTCGCTGCCTGGACGGGCGAAGAGAAAGGTTTGTTTGGGTCGAATTATTTTGTTCGCGATGCCAAAGAGAAGGAGATGAACGTAGTGCTGAATTTGAACTACGATATGATTGCACGAAATCCTGAAGGCGATTCATTGGGCAACCAGGCACATATGGTTTACACGGAAGCAAACACTTTAATTGGCGAAACCACCAAAAAGAATATTGAAGATTTTGATATTAACCTGGATCTGGAATTACGTCCGTCGGAGCGTCCCGGAGGAGGTAGCGATCATGCACCATTTGCGCAGGAAGATATCCCGATTTTCTATTTTATGGCTGCCATGCACCCTGATTATCATCAACCATCTGATGAGTTGAGCAAAATAAACTGGGAGAAAATGCAGAACATAATTAAGGTTGGATTTTTGAATACCTGGAAGTTTGCGAACAGCGATGACTGGAAAAAAACAACGGTTAAACCTAAAGCAGAGTAAAAACAGATTTTACACAAATAGAAAAGGCTACCAGATTTTGGTAGCCTTTTCTATATGGCATTGGGTTGAATCTCTTTAATTAACTTTTAACCATCCATAAACACTGGTAGGCCTTTAGTTTGTCGGAATCAAATATTGAATCCGAAATCAAATCATAAGTAAATTCTACTGGAATTTCAATTTCCTTTTCTTCGTCGCAAAGATTGATGATTACCAAAATTTTTTGATCTTTTGTTTCACGTTGAAGAACAAACAAATCGGTTCCAAAATCCAGTATTTCCTGAATGGCATTTGGATGAAACGCCTCTTGCTTTTTACGCATCAGAATAAGTTTCTGTAACGCTTCAAATACCTTTTTCTGTGGGGTATCACCACTCAGAACATTCTGCAATTCATCAAGCTGCCATTTGCGGCGGTTTATGGTACGGTTGTGTTGCGTTTTTTCCACACCCTCGTAATAATTTGGCGTTGCAGTTAAACTGTGAATATAAAATGCCGGCACACCTGCCAAACTCATCATACAAATCTGCGAAGCCAGGAATCTTTCAGTCTGTAGCCGGTCTTCGCCCTTATGGGTTCCTTTAAGTGCATCAAAATAGGTGATGTTCAATTCGTACGGACTTTGGCTGCCATCGGGGTTGGATTTGTAGTTTATCCTACCGCCAAAACCTTTCATATTTTCCACCAACGCGTTTTTCTCATCGTCGGGTAAAAGTCCTTCCAGCGGACGAACACCAATACCGTCGTGCGATGCCGTAAAATTGAAAAATGTTTTTTCGCCGTCGAGCTGTGGGAGGCTTTTTGCCCAGGTGGTTAAATAACTTGAATTACCCGTATGCAACGCATGCAACAAAAGGGGAGGGAGGCTGAACTGGTAAACCATATGTGCTTCGTCGCCATCGCCAAAATAGCTCAGGTTTTCTTTGTTGGGCACATTGGTCTCTGTCAATATTATGGTATTCGGATTAATAAACTCAGCAACATCGCGCATTAATTTTACCACTTCGTGTGTTTCGGGCAAATGCAAACAAGTTGTGCCAACTACTTTCCACAAAAACGCAATGGCATCAAGGCGAATAATACGTGCACCTTTGTCGATGTAGCCAAGAAGGATGTCCATCATTTCAACCAGCAGATCCGGGTTTGAGAAATTCAGATCCACCTGATCAGCACTAAACGTTGTCCAAACATGCCGGGTGCCGTTTGCTGTTTCGTACGGTGTTAAAAGTGGTGTGCTTCGCGGACGAGTAACCTGCGAAAGATCTGTTTCCGGATCTTCGGTTATAAAATAATCTTTACCCGTACCGTGTTGTTTTAGAAAGTTTTTAAACCACTGGCTTTTGCTCGATGCATGATTGATCACCAAATCGGCCATCAGGTCGTAATCCTTTGTCAGGTCTTCAAAATCACGCCAGTCGCCCAGTTCGGGATTCACCTCTCTGAAATCGATCACCGAAAACCCATCGTCGCTGCTGTACGGGAAAAAAGGCAGAATATGAACAACGGTTAATTGTTCGTTCAGTTTTTCGTTTAAAAAAGTGCGTAGTGTTTGCAACGGAGCTTCATCGTCTGTTTTAACGCTGTCGCCGTATGTGATTAAAACCACATCCTTTTCGTTCCATTTCTGCCCTTTTGATGAGTTAATCCGGTAGGTTGAAATAACACGTATCAGATCGGAAAGAATTGATTTCTCATACTTATCCTTGTAGATAAACTTTAGCCGACTTTCAATTTTTTTAATGAAAGAAGTATCGGGATTAATCATATTTCTTCAGGTTTTTAAATGATTTTGTTATCTGCTTCTACTATCTCATGAAACTCTTCCAATATGTCGGGGAATGCGCTTTGTACGCGTTTCCAGCTTGGCATTAGCGGTACGGTGTCGGGATTGTTCAAATAATCAATTCCTGCCTGGTACACATTTTTTACAAACAGATCGATCACTTCCTCTTCTCTGTGGAAATCATACGAAAGACCGTTCATTGCTGCATCTGCCTTGTAAAGTTCCACAAATTCAAGTGCTATCCGATAATATGTTGCTTTTAGTGTACGGAAGAATTCCGGTGTTAACGTAATACCATCGGTGGCAAGTTTTCCAAAAATAGCCCGCGAAACGTCGCGACTCATTTTCGATAACCCTTTTTCTGCATCCTCGGCAGAAAGCGATTGGTGTTTGTGATCGTAACGGTCGGCAATTTCAACCTGGCAAATCCGGTTTAACGAGTTGTTTCGTTCAACCTCGTTTAGAATACCAATTTCAAGCCCCCAATCGTACGGAATACGGATGGTTTTAATAATATCAGCACGCATCGAAAATTCGCCTGCCAGCGGGTAACGAAAACTATCAAGGTATTCGAGGTAAGTATGGTGGCCGAGAAGTTTTTTTAGCGTTCGTAACAGCGGGGTAACCAATAATCGTACAGCCCGACCATGCAACTTTTCGTCATCGGTTCTGAAATAATATCCTTTACAATATTTAAAGTTAAATGAAGGGTCGGCAACCGGGTAAACTAAGCGTGCCAGCATTTCGCGGTTGTAGGTAATAATGTCGGCATCGTGCAGCGCAATCGCTTCTGATCGGTTGGATGCAATCATGTAACCAAAACAGAACCACACATTTCGTCCTTTTCCGGGAACGGTGGTAACGATATTCTTCGATGCCAGCTTCTTTTTGAATTCCTGCATACGTGGCCCGTCGTTCCATAAAACACGGTGATGTTGCGGTAACTCAGCAAAAAACTCCAACGCATTTTTGTATTGATAATCATCGGCGCGGTCTAATCCAATTACGATTTCAGAAATGTATGGTATCCCTTTTAAAATTGATACAATATCTTTTAATGCCTGGCGCGAAAGTTCTGAATATAAGGAAGGAATAATTAATCCAATGGGACGTTTTTTACTAAATTTTTCCAATTTTTGTTCCAGCTCTTCATATGGTCTGGCACGTAAATTATGCAGTGTTGCTACAAATCCATTCTGATAAAAATCTCCCATTTTCTACTATTTTAGTGTGTCAAATAACTGATGTATGGTGCCGTCTTTCCGGCAACCTCTTAAATATAAAAAAACATTTGTTTTAAACATTCCCCATCTGTTTTCAAATGGAATGTTAGGCCGAATAATTAACATGCACCTTTCGTATTATAATTCGCGCATGTACATACTTTTTATAATTGGTTCGAGTTTATCAGCAATTATTTTATGATCGAGTTTTTCCTTTAGCACTTTTAGGTTGTGCATTACCACCTGGTTACGGTACGAAATATCGGTAAGCAGGCGGTAGGCCGAATCAACCAGATCATCAGTTACTCCGCCACCGTCAATCGCCGGAAGGTCAAAACCGTATTGCTCAATCTCTTCTTTATAAACCTCGTATTTGTTAATTACCGCCGGCAGTCCGTATGACATCATTTCCAGCAGGTTATTACCAAAACCTTCCACATCGCTGAAATAAGTTCCAATTCCGCCATGAGCAGCAACAATTGAAGGTACTTCAGCAAATTTGTAGAACTTTCTGTCTACAATAATATCGCGGTGCGAAAGAATGTTGTGTTCGCCAAAAATCAGCACTACATTGCTGTCGGGATGTGCCTTACAAAGTTCGGTATAATGTACGTAAAGGTTGTTAAGGTATTGGTTTTGCTCGTCGCCCGAATGACCACTAACAATTACTGCAACACATTTTTTCTCGCGGTTTTTGGTGAATTTCTTCTCCAGCTCAAAAGCCAGATCGATGGCCAGCTCGATTTTCTTTCGCGGAACAACGCGGGTGTGCTGTAACAGAATTACGGTTTCATCTATAGTAAAACCACGGCTTTCAACTTGCTGCACCAGCCCAATGTCTTTAAAAAATGAGTCGTTGTAATTGTCTTGAGCCGGGCAAATCAGTTCTTCTGTTGCAGGATCAATGTCTTCCCAAACCCATGGAATTTCGCAGGTGTTAGGAACAACCGTTGTTCGCAACTTAAAGAATTTCTCCAGTTTGCTGGCGTTGTGTTGTTCGAAAAGCCTTTTGCCCAAATCGATTTGCTGTTTATTGATAAAGGCAATCGAATTTACAAAGGTAACTCCCGGCAGGTATTTTAAATATTTCTGAATCACTTCATTGGGATTCGAAAATATATCGCGCTCAAAATATGAGTCGTGCCACCAAACCATTAATTTTGGCCAGATAATTCCTTCGGCGCGCAGCTCTTCAATGTAATAACCTAAACCGACTGCTGTTATGAAATTATATGGGTGCGATGTATTGTGCGCAATAATCAGATCGATATCGTTTTCATCAACCCATTCCTGAATTACATGTTTGGCATACAACGCATTTTCATGAATCAATTCATCAAGGCCCTCGGTGTCGGGATTATTGAAATTATTCAAAATGGTTTTATGTGCCTCGCTTTTATGCCAGAACACATCGTTTGTTTGTGCATTAAAACGCGGCGATGAGTGCGCGGCCAAAAAGAAAAAGTTACCAATGTTTATGTCGAGGTGTTCCGACATGGCTTCAACTGTTTGGTCGATAACAATGGAAACTCCATCGTTTTTACCAATTAAGGAATGGATAATTCCTACGCGTAATTCGTTTAACTTCATTCGTTAATATTTTTATTTTTCAGTGGTAACTCATCCGCCAACTGGCGGATGATCATGTTAAAGTTGTTAAAGCACTTTTTTAGATGCTCGTTTCATCCTATAATTTTCAGTAGTTGTTGTAAATCGTTGATAATAAAATCGGGGAACATTCCTTTAACGCGTACGTCGTCTTCGCGCAGGCGCAGAGAACGTTCGTCGCCGGCAAAAAGCACTGTTCGCAACCCTGCTTTTGTAGCGGTGTAAACGTCTTTCAACATGTCGTTGCCCACAAAAATGGTTTCCGATGTCTCTATATTGTATTTGCTGTTCAATACCGGAATAAACTTTTCAAACAAAGCCGTATCAGGTTTTGCCCGCAGCTCTTTAAACGAGTACACCGAAAGGTCTTCCTCAAAAAGATCGATATGTTGATCGGTTGAAAATTCACCGGTCAGAAAATAGTTCATGATAATGGGCGTGTAGAACTGCGCATTGGAAACAATACCGATCGGCAATCCCATCTTTTTTATTTCCAGCAGCACTTCTTTCATCCCCGGCATAGGGTAAACACGGTTGCTTATCAATTCGAAAACCATTATAGTGTCGGCCCACGATTCGTTGCCGCTCAGTTTTAATAACCCTTTGTTTTCGGCTGCTTCAAACATGTTTTGCCAAACCTTAAAAATATCAACATCGGGGTAGGGATGGCCTTTTGCCTTTAGCTCTTCGTGTTGCTTTTTAACCTGCACTTGTAACTGGTCGAGCAGAAAGCTACAGGTTTCTTCTTTGCAATCCGATAACTCAAATCCGCCGGCTTCCATCGCTTTTTGCATGTTGTCTTTGTTCAGCGAAGCCTGATCGATATCGCCCGAAGAGGAAATAAGCAAAGTGCCGTATATATCGAAAATTACGGCCTTGATTTTTTCATTCGAATCGGTTTTTAAATTGGGGCAAAAAGTGGTTGGGATGGGTTGCAGTTTTTTCGAACTATCCAACCATTTTTTTATATCGTTTCTGAAGTTTAATTCCATATCCTTGCAACGAATAGTTGTTTTTGATAATTGTCTTGTTTATTTCTGTAATATGTGACTTTACGTCACTAAACAAAGTGTTTAGTATAGGGTTTTGTTCAAACAATTTGTGTTTTTCTATCTTTCTGTTAATGACTCCAAGAATGATCTCCATCTGCATTTTTAAGTTCAGATCTTTGAAATCGGTTTTAATTCCGGGAATATTTAATTTGTAGTATAGCGTGGGGAAGCTAAAACCATCGTTTTTAAAATCGCGGGTGATAAAATCTATATCGCGGCCAACCACGGGTGTATCCAGCAACCATGGCTCAAGATATACCATTCCAAAACCTTCTTTATAACTTGTGGTGATGCAGAAATCGCTGCCGCGCAGTAAGTTCTCGAAGTTTACTTTTTTGCCGGCTTCAAACACAATGTCAATCTCATTCTTTTCACAGAATTTAATCCACTGGTTGTACATTTCAATCTCTACCGGATTTTGTGGAGGTTGTGTTACCGCAAAATTTGCCCTGTGCCGGAATAGTATGGATAGCAGAATAAATTCACCAATATTTTTTCGTTGGATTACACGAACCGGATACGTCACCAAAAGTTTGCCGGCATCGATATTCAACTCATCACAGACGGCTTGTTTGGCCTCCGCTTTTTCAGGCAGATCATCAGATGTATTAAATGTTACCGGGTTTGGAAGCCATTCAATACGGTCTTCGGTTACGCCGAGTTCTTTTAAACGGTCAAAGTCAAATGAATTTAGCACCCCAAAATGATAGTTGGGCAACTTCGGATACAACACCTCGTTGATATCCTGAAGAAAAATGTCATAGATAATTTCTTCCAGAAATGAATAGTTACTTGGGCGGTCTTCGGCAAAATCGTGGGCGTGGTTAAAAACCTTTACGCCTTCTTTTGCGAGCAAATAAACCGCATAGGTAACAATTGGGTTTTTTCCGAGATTCAGGTTGTGAAAATGTAAAACGGAATCGGCTGTGAGGTGTTCTCTAATGTCTCGATGAACTTTATGCAATAGCTCTTTTGCTTCCTCTTCGGTATATTGCCGGCGCTCCATATAATTCAGCTCCGGAAGAATATGAAGTTCTGCATTTTTCGATGTTATTTTATCGGCATCAGGGCAAGCCCCCACCAAAACTTTTATCTCTTCGCCTTGCAGGCTTTCAATTTGCGATTCTATAATCCTGGTTACACCACCCGGATTTAAATGACTATGTGCAATTATTACTGGCATGTTGTAAGTTTATTGATAAAAATAGAAAATCGTTGCTAAAATGTTTCCAAGAATCTATTTTTATGGAAATATTAACTAAAACCTAAAACCTATGAAAAAAGTTGCCACCTTCTTGCTCTTGGCCATCTCAACATTTGTATCAGCACAGGATTTATCTTATCGCCTGGAAGAATTAACCGCTCCTGATTTTATAAAGGCTGTTGAAAAGAGTTCAAAAACCTGCATTATTCCTATTGGCGTAATGGAAAAACATGGTGCGCAATTGCCATTGGGTACCGATCTTTATTTGTCGCGCGAATATTCTCTGCGAGCAGCAGAACAGGAATATACAGTAGTTTTTCCGTGGTACTATTTTAGCCAGATAAACGAAGCACGTCATCAGCCAGGCACTATTTCGTATTCGCCTGAACTGATATGGAAGATGTTACAGGAAACTTTAAATGAATTGCACCGCAATGGTTTTGAAAAGATTATAATCGTAAATGGCCACGGTGGAAACAATGCTTTTCTGAATTATTTCGGAATGGCACAACTTTCAGAACCACGCGGCTATTCGTTGTATTGGTTTCGTCCGGAAAGCGATCCGGAATTGAAGAAAAAAGCTGAAGCTTTAACTCGACACGATCCGTATGATGCACATGCCGGAAACAGTGAAACTTCGGCAATGGTTGCTGCACAACCCGATGTGGTACATGTTAACCGGGCCAAACAACAATCAGGAGTTAATCAGGACCGAATGAGCGCACTAAAATATGTTTACACCGGAATTTGGTGGTATGCCAGTTACCCGAATCATTATGGCGGCGAAGCCTGGGATGCCAATGCTGAGGCAGGCGAATTGTTAATTAATGAAAAGGTAGAGCAGTTGGTTGAAATGATTAGGTTGGTAAAAGCCGACACGGTTGTTCCGGCTTTGCAGGAGCAGTTCTTTAAAGAGGCTGCTGATCCGTTGAAGACGAAACAATAAAAGAAAGCTATTAGCCTCGAGCGTTGAGCTACGAGCAAAAAGATTTCATTCCGGAAGGAGTGAAATCTTTTTTATTTCTGATCCTCAACATATTCCAAAATATCACCCGGCTGGCAATCCAGCGCCTCGCAAATGGCTTCCAGTGTGCTGAAACGAACTGCTTTGGCTTTACCGGTTTTTAGTATCGAAAGGTTGGCCAGTGTGATGTTTACTTTCTCTGAAAGTTCGTTAAGCGACATTTTTCGCCGAGCCATCATTACATCAAGATTTACAATTATAGGCATAGCTTAAACGGTTAAATCATTTTCTGACTGCAACTCAACTCCGCGTTTAAATATTTGCGAAATAATAAATACCAGGCCGGCCATAAACAGATACGGACCATGACTCCAGGAATCATTTAATTCACCTGCTTTTTCTCCAAGCCAGGCAAAAAATCCTCCAGCAGAAATTGATAAAATCCAAATTATAAAAAGAAGATAGCTTATTCGTTCTAATCTTTCTATAACTTCCATATTAAATGGATTGGTCAATTGTATTCTTTTTAATAATCTCAACACCAATATCCAAATTGTGATATTTAAAAGACTAACTGACATTACTAATACAATTACGAGCGTTAAATATCCAGGATTCGTTTCTAATAAATTGAACCAATCTGGGATAAAAAACAAATTTGAAAGTGGTAAACCTCTGATAAGGAAGGATAATCCCATTAAACCAATACCAACTAGTTTTAGAAAATACCAGGTAATTGATAGGTACACCAAAAATTTCATTACAGTCAGCACTTGTTGGGTTCGGGTTAGTTCTTTGTTTTTCATTGTGAGGTAATTAATTATTGAACGAAAATAGATAAATAATTATTGAAAAACAATAAATAATTATTGAAAATAGTAAATTTGTGCAAAATGAGATAGAAGAGACATTGTTATATTTCAATAGTTAACCGCAATACTTACTTATTTTCAGACAAATTTATCTTTACTTTGCAGCCTCAAAAGAAAGAAGAAAAGTTATGGCGAAGAAAAGGGTAAATGTGGTAACCATGGGATGTTCGAAAAACCTGGTTGATTCGGAGGTTTTACTAAACCAGTTGCAGAAGGGGAAGTTTGAAGTGTTGCACGATTCAAACGAAACCAATTTTGATGCTGTATTTGTAAATACCTGTGGTTTTATACACGATGCCAAGCAGGAGTCGATTGATATGATTCTGGATTATGCGGAGGCTAAAAAACGTGGCGAGATAGACAAACTTTACGTTATGGGATGTCTTTCGGAGCGTTACCACAACGAGCTGCAGGAAGAACTGCCCGAAGTAGACAAGTACTTTGGTAAGTTTGATATGAAAGCCATGGTAGAAGAGCTAAAAGTTACTTATGCGCCCGAATACATTTACGAGCGTAAAATTACCACGCCATCGCATTTTGCTTACCTGAAAATTTCGGAAGGTTGTAACCGCTCGTGTTCGTTTTGTGCCATCCCGAAAATGACAGGCCGACACCAATCGCGCACCATCGAAAGCCTTGTGATGGAAGCACGTTACCTGGCTAAAAAAGGAGTGAAGGAATTGTTGCTGATTGCTCAGGATCTTTCGTATTACGGAATCGATTTGTACGGTAAAAACCAATTGGCAGAATTGATCAACAAAGTTTCAGAAGTGGAAGGAATTGAGTGGATTCGTTTGCATTATTTGTATCCGACCAAATTCCCGATGGAGATTTTGCCGGTAATGCGCGAAATCCCCAAAGTATGCAAATACCTTGATATGCCGTTGCAGCACATTTCAAACCGCGTATTGAAAAATATGTTGCGCCATGTTACACGCGAAGAAACCGAGGCATTGATCGCCAAAATAAAAGAAGAAGTACCTGGAGTCGTAATCAGAACTACGATGCTTGTCGGATTCCCCGGTGAAACAGAGGAAGATTTTGAGGAGTTGAAAGAATTCGTTCAGGAGCAGAAATTTGGCCGACTGGGTGTTTTCCCTTATTCGAATGAAGATGGCACCTATGCCGCCAATAAATTTGAAGATAGCTTGCCCGACGAGGTAAAACAAGCGCGTGCCGACGAAATAATGGAAGTGCAGCAATACATTTCAGCCGAACTCAACCAGCAGAAAATAGGGAAGGAGTTCGATGTTATTATCGACCGAAAAGAGAGCGATTACTACGTTGGACGTACCGAGTTTGATTCACCTGAAGTTGACGGAGAAGTTTATATTACTACCGACGGGGAAATAAAAAACGGCACCATTGTTAAAGTGAAAATAACAGGTGCCGAAGATTATGACTTGTACGGAGAACTCGTTTAAACTACGTTATAGTTTTTTCATCTCCATTTCATTTATTTCTTTACCCCAGTTCGGATGAAGCGGTGATTCCGGTTCGAATTTGTCGAATTTCTCTTTTGCGGTTTCAAAATGAGGACGGGCAACTTCTGCACCGCCACCAAATTGTTCGGGCATATTAAACAAGGTAATTGCACGCAAATAGTAGCTTCTTGGATTTTCCGGATTTAGTGCAATTGCCTTGTCGAGCACTGCATTCATTTTAGGCATGTATTCCATTCCTCGTGTCATCGGATCTACCGTAATTCGTGATGGATATAGAAATGCCTGTAGCGAATACAATTCCGATTCATCGGGGGCAATTTTAAGCGCTTTGTCCAAAAATTGCTGTGCTTTATCGAGGTAAGCATCTTTTTTGTTTACGTCCTGGTCGAAGTAACTGACCACGATCATGGAATACGAAGCATAATACAAAGGCAACCATTCTTTGGTTTCCGTCATGCTGATTCGTTCAAAAGTATTTGCTGCCTCCTGAAAATTGGCAACTGTTTCCGAGCTTTTCATTTTTTCGAGAGCGGCAGTCATCGCTGTCTCGTAATTTTTTCCCTGTGCTGCGGCAGTTAAAACTACCAGACTGAAAATAAGCGTTAATAAAGTCTTCATGTGATTTAATTTTTAAGTTTATAATTGAAATGATAGTAGAAATACAATGAGTCGTTTTTGCCCGGGTACGATTGGTTGTGATTGGTAAACTCCATTGTTGTCGGGCGTTTGAGCATAATTGTAACCAAACACATTGTTAAAACCCAAGGCATTGTTTACAATTACATGAGCTACGGTTTGCGTGTTGAAAAGGTAAAATAAGTGCGTAAATCCGAAACTTAAATCGTTGTAGGTTTTGGTTTTGCCAGCCATAAATTCAGGAGTATTTGGATTATTGTACGGACGTCCGCTGGCAAAAGTGTAGGAGCCCGAAATAAAGGAATTAATCTTTGTAAAATACTGCTTGTAAACCACCGAAAGGTTGTGTTTTGAAACGTAGTGAGGTGTTACTTTTACCGGATAATCGCGGTAATTTCTTTTTGAATCGATCCACGAATACGAAATCCAGTAATCGGCTTTCCCAAACTGTTTTTGGTCGCGCCAAAAAATATCAATTCCTCGGGAGTAGCCACTTCCACTGTTGTTGTAATTTCCGGGTTCAACAGAAAATTCTTCATCAAATTTTACCAGGTCGGAATAGTTTTTATTGTAGGCTTCAATACGTAAGGTGCGGCTGTCTTTTTTATACTGCCACGTTAAAATCGAATGCGTTGACGTTTCCGGTGCCAGCTCGTCGGTGAATTTCAAATAATCATCATTCGGATTCTGAAAGAACTTTCCATAAGCTGCAGAAAGCTGGCTGCTTTTACCGGTTTTTACCGCTGCTGAAAGACGCGGAGTAACATTTAATTCCTTGATAAGCGAGTTGTATTCGGTTCGTAATCCGGCTTTCAGCGCAAAGTTTTTTGTTACTTTCCACTCCGATTCGGCAAAACCAGCAAACAGATTGTTGCTGAATGAAAGGTTGAAACTCCCATTCATCTTGATGTCCTGGTCGTATTTGTAAATCAAAGCTTCAGCTCCAAAAGTTGTGGTTACATCTTTAACGGAATAATTGGATAATGTAAGTTTCAGTTGGCTGCTGTTTCGCGAAGTAGCGATATTGTCTGAATCGATATCCATATTTTCGCGGTCGATGTTAGCGGCAACGCCTGTTTGTATCATCCAATCGTCATTCAGCATTTCGTTATAGGTTGTATTCGAATACAAATTTTTATTGCCCAATGAAATTTCCTGGAAAGCCGATTGCTCAAAGTTATCGTACAATAAACTGCTGGTGTCGTAGTTAAAACTGGCAAAAGATTTTATCATTCCCGTTTCACTGGTTTTTTGCCGGAATAGCATCGTTGAGCCAACAATAACCGGAACTTTTAACCATTCAACATTTTGCTTGAAGATCTTATTCGTAAGCGCTGTGTTCAGGTATTCTCCACTGATTGACAACGATGTATTTTCCCATCTTTTAGCATGCGATCCTTGTAACCCGACTGAAAGAACTGAAATACTTGATTTTGTTTCCGGCTCCAGAGCAACGGTATTTAAGGCCACAATCGAGGAAAGTGCCTGCCCGTATTCGGCCGAATAACCTCCGGTGCTAAACACCGAACCGTTAAAAAGGATGGGGGAGAACCGGCCGCGTGTTGGCAGATCGGGCATTTTCGAATAATAAGGTGTATTTACCAGCATGCCGTCCATAAAAGTTTTGGTTTCGTAGCTTTCGCCTCCACGAACAAAAAGTCGTCCTTCTTCGCCCACTGTATGCGAACCGGGTAATTTGCCAAAAGCACCAAAAATATCGCCATTGGCGCCTGCTGTAAGCGCTACATCAAGCGGTTTTAAAACCACCGATTTCTTTTTGTCGCTGGCCTCAAAAGTACCGGCGTTGATTATAACTTCGTCGAGTTCGCTGATTTCTTCAATCAGTACGATTTTTAGGTCTGTAATATTATTTGTGAGGTTTAACTGTTCACCATAAGTTTCAAATCCAACACAACTGGCAACAAGTGTCTGTTCTCCGCTTGTTTCGGTTTTAAACGAGAATACACCTAGGCTATCGCTTGTTGTCCCGTCGTAAGTTCCCTGAATAAAAATATTCACCCCGGTAATCGGGCTTCCGGTTTCCGATTGTACTACTCCTGAAATTTCTACCTGAGCGTGAGCAAACAGAATCAGAAATTGAAAGAGTATTATTAGACGAGTTTTCATGGTTTTTTCTGTTTTATTGTTTTCGTACTTCAAATATCTTTCAGAAAAAGGAGGGGCAGAAATAAAAGAAGACAGTTGGTTTGCTTTAACCCACGAACGGGAGTAATACAAGTACGAACCGGAAAACGGTTTTTGAGGGTGAAGTTAGAATGAAGTGGAGGCTATATTTAGATGGATAGGCTCAGAAATGAAAATAGCCGCTCCTTGGGAACGGCTATTTTTAGGATACTATATTTTCGTTTGCAATGCTATTCGTAAACGCGAATGATCTCTCCGGTTCGCAGGCCTTCTACGCTTCGCTCATAGCCTTTGGCTACTTTCTGCATCGAAACAGGAGTGTGCCCCGGGAATGCATTTCCAAGTCGTTCGGCAGAGTCTTCAACCAGTTCGGGCGAAACCACATTTAAACGAAATTCATTTCGGTGCTCCTGCGAAACAGCAAGCACAAAACCATGGATGGCATTATTTGCCATGGCCGAGTTGGTTGCTCCGTACACCGGATCGTCGGCCAAAACGCCTGTTGTTAAAGTAATCGATCCTCCTTCATTGAGGTAGTGTCTGCCAATCCGAACAATGTTTACCTGGCCCATTAGTTTGCCTCTTAATCCAACATAAAAGTCCTCTTCCGAGAGTTCGGCAAAAGGCCCCCATTTTGTAGCTCCGGCGCAATTTACAATGGCATCAACTTTACCGATCTGCTCAAACATGTTCTTTATCGATTCCGAATTTTCCATATTCACCAGCACATCGCCGTTATTTCGGCTGGCAGTTATTACCTCGTGCTTTTTCTTAAAATGGTTGGCTACGGCGCTTCCAATTGTGCCTTGCCCTCCAATAACTACTATCTTCATAAATTCAATATTTATTTATTTATCGTTTAACAGCTTAACCAAGTGGTTGTTTAATTCCGCTCACTGTTTCTAAAATACAATAAAAGAGAAAAGCCAGACTTGCAAAAGCCTGACTTCTTAAATTGGAATATAGGAAATTTAATGTAGTGCTAAATTCAGGGGTGTTTTATTTAGTTGATGTTTTCATAGTTAAAAGTGTGATCCTAAAAGATTCTACGGATTGATAATCGTTGCTGTATCAACAGCCTGAAAGAATACAGATGGTTTCCCGTTTTTAAATGTCCAGGTATGAGTAGCATTGGCTTTAAAACGTTTGCCTGTAGCTTTCCATACACCGGTATAATAACCTTCCATAACTATTTTATCACCTCCATCTATAAAATCGTGAATTTCAATATTGAATTCATCGTAATTATCTGGTATTTTGGAAAGTACACTCTGTACAATAGCTTCGGCTCCTACAAAAGTTCCATCGCCGTCTATAAATGGAAAACCTTTGCACTCGTGCCACACAATTTTCTCATCCCAAAGTGCAAGAACACCTTCAATATTACCTTCAGCAAATAGTTTATACCCTTCTTTTAACAGATCTAAATTGCTCATGATTCTCCTAATTTATCGAACTTTCATTACAAGACGGGCCATTTCAACACCGCGCCAATCCCTTGTTTTTAATGCTTTCTGAACCGCCAATGAAGTGGTTAAATCCATATCTCCATTATCTCCTTCCCAAAAGTTGGCAAGCTGACTATAATCTTTATACATGCTGTATGTTATATGCGTTCCAACCGCCTGACTTCCTGCCGGGAGTATAACCCGCAATAATCCCCATGCACCTTTTTTCCCTTCGTCAACCATTTGTTGGTGCCAGGGTTTAAATATTTCGTTTTCAACTTTTTCGTAACTGTCGTGCTCTTGTTTCATGATATCCATAACCAAAACGGTTCCAAGTTCCATATCAAAATCCCCGGATGTTGTATTTATTTCTTTGCAATATACCTGATGAGCCATATCGCGCGATTTTAGAGTTTTTTCCATCATTTCATCCCGTTCTTTGTCGCTTAAATTGGGATAAGCATTTTGCAGATATTCATCAAATTTACCGCCCGGAATACCTTCAAACATGGCTGCCATGCTCGAGAATAATGTAACGGTAAAATACTGAGATCCCTGTTCTGTACCACCGGGATTCATTGCCCACAGGTCCCAACCTATAATATTATTGTCTGCAACACGTTGCTGGTGAATCTTTGACCAAAATTGTTCTACTTCCTGATAGTCCCCGTTCATATCGTCAGAAACAGACATAAACTCCATAAGAATGTAAAGTGGTTGATCTTCTTCCTGTGCAAAAAGAGAAACTGTGCATAACAGCATTAAAACGATTAAAAAGACAAACTTTTTCATAATGTTAATTTTTAATTAGTTAGAATTATTACGATGTTTTAAAAAGCACAGTGAAGTTTCCGGAATAAATTTCCCGGGAGTATTGTTTTGCATTTTGCAGGTTGTGGAGATCAAACAATTCTGATGGATTCTTTTAACGAATCTGGTGTCTTTCATATTCTGATTGTTTGATAAGCAATAACAAGTTAGTGTATTTTGGAAATAGAATACAAATTACTCCTTTAATATTTTTCGAATTGAGTTATTTCCGTACATAATATTGATTAGAAAGTATACCATGTGTCTGTCTTTCATGAAACATCTGTATACTAGTATTTTGTTATTTTGTGTGTTGTATGTGTCTGTATATGAACTATGTAAGGTTCTTGCGGTTGGTGTTTGTCGGATTTTGCTTTATCTATTTTGAAAGATGAAAAGGTTAATACAAGAATTAATCGAATAAATGAATTAATTGTTCGATGGCTGATTTCAAATAAATCAATATAATCCAGTTGTTAAGGAAAAACAGAAATCATATGTTCTTAAACTGCGTAAAAAACGAAACCCGTCGTATGTAATTGGTGTAAGAATAAACTGAGAAGAACCTATCGTACTTATTGAATTTCGAGAAATTTTCTGATTAAAGAGTTAAACTAAAGTTGTTATGCCGGTAAAAAAACTTAAAGCATTTCTTGATGAAAACGATGTAAAGTACATTGTAATCAGACATTCAAGCGCCTTTACTGCTCAGGAAATTGCAGCAAAAAGTCACATTTCGGGTAAAGAGTTTGCAAAAACTGTAATTGTAAATGTTGATGGTAAATTGGCAATGACCGTACTTCCTGCTTCGTACCAGGTTGATTTTGAACTGTTGAAAGAAATCTTCGGAACACCACATGTTAATTTGGCGACTGAAGCTGAATTTCAACGTTTTTTCCCCGACTGCGAAATAGGAGCGATGCCGCCATTTGGCAATCTTTACGACATGGAGGTTTTTGTGGCCGAAACGCTTGCTGAAGATGAAGAAATTGCATTTAACGCAGGCTCTCACACCGAGATGATTAAAATGAGCTATGCCGATTTTGAGCGTTTGGTTGAACCGCGGGTATTCAAGTTTTCGTGGAAAACAGTTTCTATGCCCGGCGATCCGAGCGAACGATGGGCATTTGAATGAACAAAAAAAAAGGATTTCTGAAGCAGAAATCCTTTTTTTATATATCGTAAGCAGTATTTCTTACATTAAGAAACTCAACAAAATACCTGCTGCTACTGCCGAGCCAATTACACCCGAAACGTTTGGTGCCATAGCGTGCATTAACAAGTGGTTGGTTGGGTCTTCTTTTAATCCCATACCTTGAACAACCCTTGCGCTATCAGGTACAGCAGATACACCTGCTGCTCCAATCATTGGATTGATCTTGTTCTCTTTTTTCAGGAACAGGTTCATGATTTTAGCACCTGCAACACCACCTGCTGTTGCAATTACGAATGAAGCTGCACCAAGCCCGAAGATCTTGATTGACGCCGGAGTAAGGAATACGTCGGCTTGAGTTGAAGCTCCCACGGTAATACCAAGCAAAATTGTAATGGCATCGATAAGTGGGTTAGCCGCAGTGTTTGCCAAACGTTTTGTTACACCCGATTCTTTCAACAAGTTACCAAAGAACAACATACCAATAAGTGGCAATGCCGATGGTGCAATGTAGGCCGTCAGAATCAGACCAATGATAGGGAACAATACTTTCTCCGTTTTAGAAACCGCACGTGGAGGTTTCATTTTGATTCGGCGTTCTCTTTTCGTTGTCATCAGTTTGATTACCGGCGGCTGAATTACAGGCACAAGTGCCATGTACGAATAGGCTGCAATAGCAATTGGGCCAATCAGGTTTTTCACCGTAGTTCCGTCGGGCAGTACGTTCAATCCATTCGCCAGTTTCGACGAAATGAAAATCGCAGTAGGGCCGTCGGCACCACCAATAATACCAATTGCTCCGGCTTCAGGTGCGGCAAATCCTAAATAAATCGCTCCAAGGAACGTAAGGAAAATACCGATTTGAGCGGCTGCACCCAGTAACATCAGTTTTGGATTCGAGATCAGCGACGAGAAGTCGGTCATTGCACCAATCCCAAGGAAAATAAGTGGAGGATACCATCCCTGAACCACACCCTGGTAAAGAATGTTAAGTACCGAGCCAGGCTCGTAAACACCCAATTTCAGGTTAAAGTCGGCCACCTGGAACATCGGAATGTTACCAATTAAAATACCAAATCCGATTGGAATCAGAAGCATTGGCTCGAAATCGTACTTAATAGCCAGGTACAGGAATATAAATCCTACAATCATCATAATGATGTTTCCCCAGGCTATGTTGGCAAATCCCGAAAATTCGTAGAAGTTAAATAATCCGGCTACCGCTCCGCTGTAACGTTTGTAAACATATCCGTCTCCCGACAGGTTGCCATCGGCGTTAATTTTCAGCACACGGTTTGGCAGTTTAACCTGGTTTGTCGTTACGGTATAACCTCCCTGTTGGTTTGGATCTTTGTTGGTACGCAACTCGGTAATAGGCACAGTGTTGAAGTGTAATTCAACCTGGTCTCCAATAACTTCGTAACGCCCTGAGTAACGTTGTTTTGCTGAGTCAAGAAGAAATCCCCCGTCGGTTTCAAACGTAAATGTTTTGTAACGTTTTACGGTAACAGGGTCCTCTTTCTGATCAGGTTCTCCTTCTTTATAAGTAGGAATTGGCACATATCCGTCGGAATGATTTATCCATTTCCCCTTTGTAATTACATCGCTGAGTTTTTCCGGCTGACCGGCAGCAAATACTGAAGGCGCAAGAAAAATCAATACGAATAATAATTGAACTATTTTTCTCATGTCAGCAATGTATTGTTTAAGCAATTTCTATTAACAGATCATCTTGCAACACGCTGTCGCCCACATTAACTTTAATGGCTGTAACTTCTCCGCCTTTTGTGGTTTGTACCTGGTTTTCCATTTTCATGGCTTCCATAACCATCAGGTTTTGGCCTTCAGTTACCACGTCGCCAACCGACACATTAATTTTAAGAATTGTGCCCGGTAGTGGAGCAGTTACTTTGTGTTTACCAGTTGATGCTGATTTTTTGATCTGTCCTTCTCCCGGCATTTGCTCAACCGGTTTCCGAATCAGTTTCGGCGTTTTCGAAGTTTTTACTTCTCCATGAATTTGAACTTCGTATATGGTTCCGTTTACATCCACTTCTGCAACATTGTCTTCAATGTCTTTTAAATGAACATCATATTCCGTACCACTGATTGTGAATTTATATTTTTTCATTGTATTCTTTTTTTACACTTTCTAATCAGAATTATTTATCGCGGCCAGTTGTTTTGTACACTGTAAATTTTAGAACTCCATGGAGAGTACGACTTCTTCACCTTTTTAATGGTAACGATGTTACTCTCTTCGTCGTGCAGTTCGTTAAAGTACATGTGCAGGGCTAAACTGATTGCTGCAGTTACGTTACCTTCAATGTAATCTTCGTCTTTCTTGTCTTCTGCCTGCCCTTTGGTTTTATTCCTTTTTAACTTCTCCTTGTTGAATTTCATGTTAATCAACTTTGGAGCATTGGTAAACACAATAACCAAACAGGTAAGCGCAGTGAAAACGATGCAGAATCCAACGATTGCAACAGTGTACCCAAACTGAACAGAACTGGCTAATAGAATTGATAATGGTTCCATAATTTGTTCTGTTTTTAAAGTGGGATGTTTGAATGCTTCTTCGGTGGATTAACCAGTTTCTTAGTAGCAAGGCTTTGTAATCCGCGAATAATTCTGAACCTTGTGTTACGAGGCTCGATAACATCGTCGATGTAACCAAAAGATGCAGCCTGATAAGGATTAGCAAACTTCTCTTTGTATTCCTCTTCGTGGTCGGAAATAAATTTAGCACGCTCTTCAGCGTCTTCAATATCGCGTAATTTTCTTCCGTGAAGTACTTCAACAGCACCGGCAGCACCCATAACGGCAATCTCAGCAGTTGGCCAGGCATAGTTAAGGTCGCCACGCAATTGTTTACTCGACATTACGTCGTGTGCACCACCGTATGATTTACGCAGTGTAATAGTGATTTTTGGAACAGTAGCTTCGCCGTAAGCAAACATCAATTTTGCTCCGTGAGTAATAATTCCGCCGTACTCCTGACGACTTCCTGGTAAGAATCCGGGAACATCAACAAGTGTAATGATTGGAATATTAAATGAATCGCAAAAACGTACAAAACGAGCTGCTTTTACCGAAGCATCAATATCAAGCACACCTGCCAGGTAGTTTGGCTGGTTAGCAACAATACCAACAGGCTGTCCGTCGAATTTGGCAAAACCAACAACGATATTCTTCGCGTAGTTACGGTGAATTTCGAGGAACTCGCCATAATCAACAATAGTGTGAATTACATCTTTAACGTCGTAAGGCTGGTTCGGATTGTCAGGAATGATTTCATTCAATACATCGTCCAAACGATCAATAGGATCTGAACTGTCGGTAACAATCGGATCTTCAAGGTTATTTTGAGGCAGGTAGCTGATAAGTTTACGCAAGATCGAAATACCTTCCTGCTCGTTTTCAACCAGAAATTGTGCAACACCTGATTTAGATGCATGAACTTTACCTCCACCAAGGTCTTCAACTGAAATGTCTTCGCCGGTTACCGTTTTAACAACTTTAGGTCCGGTTACAAACATGTACGAGTTTTGCTCGGTCATCATGATAAAGTCGGTTAGGGCAGGAGAGTAAACTGCACCACCGGCACATGGTCCGAAAATAGCTGAGATTTGTGGAATAACTCCTGATGCCAAAATGTTACGCTCGAAAATTTCAGCATAACCCGAAAGCGAGTTAACACCTTCCTGAATACGTGCACCACCCGAGTCGTTGATACCAATTACCGGTGCGCCAACTTTCATGGCCATATCCATTACCTTGCAAATTTTCTGTGCAAAGGTTTCTGATAATGATCCACCGAATACGGTAAAGTCTTGTGAGAAAACGTAAACTACACGTCCGTCGATCGTTCCGTGACCGGTAACAACACCATCGCCCAAAAATTTGGTTTTTTCCAATCCGAAGTTTGTACAGCGGTGGGTAACAAACATGTCAAATTCTTCGAAACTTCCTTCATCAAGCAGAAGTTCGATTCTTTCGCGAGCAGTAAATTTGCCTTTTTTGTGCTGTGCTTCAATTCTTTTCAATCCGCCACCCAGCTTAGCTTCTGCTCTTAGGTCGATTAACTTTTTAATTTTATCCTGGTTGCTCATAAAATCGGTTATTAGAAGTGTGTTTTACTCTTTTCCACAAATTTCGGTTAATACGCCCATGGTAGCTTTTGGATGAAGGAAACCAATGTTTAATCCTTCGGCCCCTTTGCGCGCTGTTTTGTCGATTAGCTGAACGCCTTTTTCTCCCAGTTCATTCAACGAATCGTTAACATTGTCAACAGCAAAAGCAAGGTGGTGTACGCCCTGACCTTTTTTCTCCAGGAATTTGCCAATTGGTCCGTCAGGACTGGTTGATTCCAATAACTCGATTTTAGTGTCGCCAACCTGGAAGAAGGCGGTTTTTACTTTTTGGTCTGCCACTTCTTCAACGGCATAGCATTTTAGACCCAGCATCTCTTCGTAGTATGGAATAGCTTCTTCTAAACTATTCACTGCGATCCCGATGTGTTCTATATGTGAAATGTTCATCTTGTAAAAAATTGTATTCTTGAAAATAAGCAGATTTTGAACCAGTTAGTACAGTTTGTTCAGGCATTAATTGTTTCTATTTCTGCTTATTTAGAATGGTTATAAAATATTAATAGTCAAATTTTTAAACTCCAACAAAGTTATGCTTCTTACAATTCCCTATTCATGAAAAACCGAAAACCTGATTGTTTGGCATCACGATTTTAGAATTAGTTAATATTCGAACGAAATGATAGAATGGTTGATGATAATAGTCATAAAAAAAGCAGACCTTAAGTCTGCTTCTTTAAACATATGTCTTTTATTCACCCCTCACATAATGGTAATGTGGACCGAACCGTTCAAACGATGCTTTGTCTAAAGATTCCTGATGGTCAGGGTGAGCGATAGAAATCAGAAGTTTTGCTCTTTCCTGAAGTGTTTTTCCATATAAGTTTACAGCACCATACTCAGTTACCACCCAATGCATGTTTGCACGAGTAGTTACAACGCCTGATCCTGAAAGTAAGGTTGGGCTAATTTTTGAAATACCTTTATTCGTTACCGATGGGAGTGCAATAATTGGTTTACCTTTTTTAGAGTGACCAGCACCACGGATAAAGTCGATTTGGCCTCCAACGCCTGAGTAGTGCGTGATACCAATTGAGTCGGCACAAACCTGACCGGTTAAGTCGATTGCCAGTGCAGAGTTAATTGCTGTTACCTTATCGTTCTTACGAATGTTTGCCACGTGGTTGGTGTGTGCAACGTCCATCATGGCAACACGTGGGTTGTCGTCAACAAAATCATAAAGAGCTTGTGAGCCCATCAGGAAAGATGCTACCATCTTACCCGGATCTGTTTTTTTCTTCTTACCGGTAATAACACCTTTTTCAACCAAAGGAAGAATTCCGTCGGCAAACATTTCGGTGTGTACTCCAAGGTCTTTGTGGTTACCCAATTGAGCCAATACTGCATTTGGAATACCTCCGATACCCATTTGTAAACAAGCACCATCTTCAACTAATTCGGCAACATTTTTTCCAATTTTAATGTCCATGTCCGTAAGTGGAGCAGGATCATGAACATACAATGGAATGTCGTCTTCAACGAAAATATCAATCTCATCAATATGCATCATTGCATCACCCCAAGCTCTTGGAACATTTGGGTTTACAGCTGCAATTACCGTATCGGCATTTTCAATAGCGGCGCGGGTTGCATCAACCGAGGTACCTAATGAAACGAAACCATGTTTGTCAGGGACTGACACCATAATCATGGCAACATTTACTTTTAAATAACCTCTGCGCATTAAACGCTGGGTTTCGCTCAGGAAAATTGGAATGTAGTCGGCGTAACCGGCCTGAGTTTGTTTTCTCAGGTTTCCGCCAACAAAAAATTGTTCAGAATGAAAGATTCCTTCGAATTCAGGATTGGCATATTCAACCTGACCTTCGACATGGATATGCTGAATAGTAACATTGTGGAACTCTTTGTTGCGACCTCTCTCAACCATTGGTTTAATTAAGGTGTGAGGAGTTACTGCAACACTACTTAAATGGACTCTGTCTCCGGTTTTTATAACCTTTACAGCTTCTTCCGGCGATACGTACTTGATATTTTTCATGTTTTATCGGATTTTAAAATCGGCTAATAATTTCAGGTGCGCAAATATAGAAATATAATTCCCCCGACTATGATTCGAATATTATAATCTGAGGTTCGAATAGATTTGTAAAGTATTTGTTAATTGCGGGTTTCGTTACTTTTATTTGGACTAATGACAGATAAGGAATGATTGGTTCGCTTCAATTTTTATAAAACTGGTGGACCCAATTATCTCATGAAATTTGTTTGAGCAAACTGAAAGAACTATAAAGTGCCGGAAAGAACCATGAGAACTAAGAGAAAAACAGTTTGGCGTAAATTGTCTCATTTCCGAACTTCAGTATAACAAATATAATTGGTTTGTTCTTGGGGTATTTTGGTCTTTAGTTTTAAAAAATGTCATTTAACTGTGTCATTTATTGGGAATTATCTTAACTTAGTTGTCACCTTTACAATACATAATAGCGATGAACCATCTGCAACAAGAAAAGTTGATTCTGCTCAACATGTCCGATGATGAATTATTCAGGCAGTTTAGCAGTATCTTGAAAACACATAATTATCGTGTACAACGAGCTGTGACGATTCAGGCAGCCATTCAAAAAGTTATTGAGTATTCTCCCGATCTGATTATTTGCAGTCATAATTTAATGGACTACACGGCTTATCAGGCGTACAATTTATTGCGAAAGACCACATTAAATTGTATCACTCCCTATGTTGTAATTGTTGAAAATTATGATTCGGAAGAAATACTGATGGGGCTGGAGCTGGGAATCGATAATTTTATTTTTAAGCCACTAGTTGAAAAGCGTATAGTTACAAAACTAAAATTGCTGTTCGAAAAAATAGATAGGCTAAAAGCAATTGAGCGCTCCACTTTCGAAAAGCTTTTTGTTGCCTCGCCAATTGGAATGCTGATATGCGAAACTGGCAGCATTGAACGAGCCAATCCGGCTTTTTATCAGCTAATGGGTTTTGACAAAAGTTTGAGCCTTCCGGGATTAAAAGAACTCTTTCATTTTAGAGAATCTCATGAGCAGAAAAAACAATTTTGTATGTGTTTAAAAGGCCTTACACACGATTGTACAGTTTCGAATGTGCAGTTGAAAGGAGATAAGGAACATGTTGCAAATTTGTACATTTCCAACATTTCGAATTTTGTAGTTAACCGCTTGCTAATACAGATCGAGGTTCAGCTAAATAATGCCGATTTGCCCTGTTCTGGCAAAAATAGGAATGTGTTAACTGAAAGTAAAAAGGAACGAACAACTGATTTTGTGTTAACCTCGAGAGAATATGATATTTTAAGAATATCGGGAAAAGGTACACCAATTAAACTAATTGCTTCTGAGTTGGGAATTTCGCAACGAACGGTGGAGAAACACCGCTCGAATATCATGAGAAAAACCAATTCGATGAATATTATTGAAGCCATTGGTAAGGTGTATGGCATAAATCAGAAACTGTATGGTACGTAATATTGCGTACCCGACCTATTAGATGGAGGTATTTACGTATTGTGAAAAATCTTATCATCATTTACATTTGAATCGTGATTAAATGATTAGCATCCCTAAGCGAAAGTTTAATTAAAACAAGTGCCGGATAACTTGAAGGTAATTTGTTGAATTTATACCCAGGAAGAATTATTGAAAATCGACCTCCGTTAAATCTATACCAGGTAAAATGTTACCATGCGGTATGGATTTTTGTAAAGAATATATCTAAAGGAAGTATCAGATAGTGGCAATTTTCTGACTTCAGATACAGATGAAATGTAATGGTCCTCGCGGCTATATTCCGGAGTTTACCATCAAAAATAAAGTATAAAGCTGCAGAAAACACGTATACACTAACTATTGATCGATCCTTTTGATTGTGGTAATTTTAGTTGTAGTGTTTTTGGTCTTTACCCACAAATAAAAAAGCTATGCTAAGGAAAATATTCTATCTGATTTTGTTCGCCAGTTGTTTTACAAATGTTAAAGCACAGGATAACCTGGTTGAGCATTTAATTGAGCTCATACAGGTTGGCGTTATCGATAATGAAATGCTGTTGAATAGCACAAGTATCATTGGTCAGGTGGGCAATGTAAATACGATAGTTGTAAATCAGGAGCAAGTTGGTTTGTTAAACAACACCATATTTTCTCTACAGCTTCAAACTGAAAATCAGGCAGGAATAACTCAGTATGGATCCGGACATTCAACACTTCTTATTCAGAATGGAGTAAACAACCAGGCAAATACATGGTCGATTGGCTCGCTTACGGCCACCGAAGTATATCAGAAAGGGAACAGGAATACCATTAATTCGTTTATCAATAACGAAGGAATACTTCCTAAATCGAATTTGCTTAACCAAATTGGAGACGACAATACCATGGAAATTGCCTTAATGGGTATTGGGGGCTCATGGACAGAGCATTTACCCAAAACCGTTGATGCAACACAAATCGGTGCAGATAATACCCTCGAATTGATACTTGATCATTCTCTGATGCCCGGAATAAAAGTTACCCAAACCGGAGGAATGAGTTTAATCCTGAAACACAGCGATTTTTATTTCCCTGCACAATAATATGAAACTACTTCTTTCTATACTCCTGATACCTGTTTGTTTTGGCGTTTGTAGTGCCCAAACCGATTCGATTAAGGCTTCAAAACAAATAAAAGAAGCTCCTGATGATTTAAAACAATTACTAAAGGAGATTACCGAAGAGAAAGCTAAAAAGGTAGGTAAAGATGCTGATTTAGAGATTGATGGGTTGTTGTTCGATGAAACCAAAACCAAAAGCGGCCGGGATTTTTACGACTTATTTTATCGCGATTGGGAGGCTCCGGTAAATGTAAAAAACTATTCAATTTTTGTAAGTGAAAAACCTTACCGTTTAACTACAACTCAAATTCAGGTTAGAATAAACGAAACACTTGTTTTTCAATCTTTCCTGCAACCGCGGCGCGACATTGTCGAAACCCTTGCTCAGCAAGCCGTTGCACGCACGCAGGTATACCTGCAAAACTATGAAGCTATTTTAAAACAACTGGAAGGTGCCGACCGTGCAGGCTCGGGCATCTTTTAACCAAAACTATATGTTATGAGAAAAAAAATATTAACTCTGTTAGGCGTTTTTACAATGGGCGTCACTTGTTCTTATGCGCAGGATTTTGTTTATACTCCTAAAAATCCGGCTTTTGGCGGAAGTCCTTACAATTATAGTTGGCTGTTAAGTTCGGCCCAGGCACAAGATACCTACGAGGCTCCTGCAGATGAAAGTAGCTCGTACAGTAGCTATTATAATTCCGATCCGGTAAATAATTTTACGGAAAGTCTTAACCGGCAGATACTTAGTCAATTGTCGAGGCAGATTGTGAGTCGTCAGTTTGGCGAAGATGCTTTAGATGAAGGAACCTATGTTCTTGGCGATTATCAAATCGAAATTGGAAATGGCGGTACCGGTTTAAACATATCAATTGTTGATAATTCAACCGGCGCTACAACATCGGTAGAAGTACCTTATTTCTGAAGCAGATATGATTGAAATGTTAAAACTTCAAAGACTGATTTTCAGAACACTAAAGTTCTGCGTAGTTGCATCTGTAATTGCAGGCTGCAGTCCTTATTTCTATCAACCATTGGGAGAAGAACGGGAAGCACAGCTGGGCCCTGAAACTCCGGTGAAAAAGGAATTGCTCGATCTGCCTCAGCCAAAAGAGCCCATAGTGGTTGCTGTTTATAAATTCAGAGATCAGACCGGGCAGTACAAAGCATCTGAAGTTGGCGCCAACTGGTCGACAGCTGTTACCCAAGGAGCTACCAATATTCTTGTACGTGCATTGGAAGAATCGGGCTGGTTTGTACCCATTGAAAGAGAGAATATCAGCAATTTGCTGAATGAGCGAAAAATAATTCGATCGAGCCGTGAGCAATACGAAGGTAATAATGGAGTATTGTTGCCGCCGCTTTTATTTGCAGGTGTTTTGCTCGAAGGAGGAATCGTTTCGTACGAAACAAATGTTTACACCGGCGGGGCTGGAGTTCGCTATTTTGGAACGGATGCATCGGCACAATACCGCGAAGACCGTGTGAGCATCTATTTACGTGCTGTTTCTACCAGTAATGGAAAAATTCTAAAAACGATATACACAACAAAATCCATTCTGTCGCAGGAAGTTTCGATGGGTGTTTTCCGGTATGTTAAATACAAGCGTTTGCTGGAAGCCGAAACCGGTTACACTTATAACGAACCAACCGAACTGGCTGTTACCGAAGCCATTGAAAAAGCTGTTCACAGCCTTATAATCGAAGGTGTTTTGGATAATTTATGGAGTCTTGAAAATCAGGAAGAAATAAAGGACGAACAAATACAGAATTATATGGCCGAAAAAGAGGACAGGGTAGATATTGACCATATGGGCCGGCCATTTGAACAGCATCTGAGAGGAAAAATGTTCATGTCCATATTGGGAACCGCACAATTTTATGCCGGCGATTATTCTACGAGTTACATTCGTCCGGGAGCTACGTGGGAACTGGGATATGCATTGCATAAGAATTTCTTTCTTGAAACCGATGTTGGGTATCAACGCATATTTATCGAAGATTTAATGACTTCAGAAGAATATTATGCCGACATAAGTCTGATGTATTTGCTAAATCCGAAAGGGAAATTCTCGCCTTTGTTTGGTGTGGGAGGGGGCACGTATTATGACTTTGATTCGAATGTTGGTTTGTCTGATGAGAGGTTGATCCCTTACATTTCTTATCGGGCAGGGGTAGAATATTTATTTGGCAACAGGTTGGCAGCAATTGGGAAAGTATATGTAATCCAACTATTCTCCGATAGGTACGACGGTGAAATAGCCGGACAGTTTAACGACCATATTTGGGGTTTTAAACTGGGTTTGAAATATTATTTGGGTAAAAATTAAAAACGAAATAAATGAGCAAAATAAATTGTTTACTAATTCTTTTTATAGCAATGCTTTTGTTGGCATGCGAAGAAGAAAAATTGGACATTGACAGGTTCGGTGCAATCCGTGGCCAGATACTTGATGGAGAAACTTACGATCCACTAAACGGAGTTCAGATAGTCACTAATCCGGCCAGCAGCTCAACAATTACAAATATGGATGGTGTATTTGAGTTTAATAAGGTTGCAGAAGGTGAACTTGCCGTTACTGCCCGCAAAAAGAATTATTTGAGCAGTACGGTAAGCGTAGCAGTATACGACAAGGAAACAACCGCCCTTACTTTCTTTCTTTTAAAAGATGAGAATGATATCGGCTGGGTAACCTTTTACGACCCCGTGCCGGGAAATGGCGCTGTTGATCAAAACACCTCCTTAACAATGCAATGGAAGGTCGATCAGGAAGATAGCGGCAAAGATCTGGAATATAACGTCTATTATTTTCAGGCAAATTCAACAACACAAAAAACGGCTGGAGAAAACCTTTCTGATAAGGAAGTAATTGTTTCCATGCTGGAGAATAATACAACCTACTACTGGTATGTTGTTGCTAAATACGAAGGAAACCGGGTGGCGAATAGCCCAACCTGGAGTTTTAGAACACAAAGTGATAATTAGCGTGCGATGTAATTGGTTTAAGGCAAAGTGAAGGGCATTAGTAGTTCCCTACATTTTTTCCGGAATAATTACGCAATATTAGGGTGTTTTGTGTTGCTAATGAGTTAAATATAGAGAAATTACGTATTTTATTATCTTTTTGGTTTTTGTAATTTGCTATCGGATAAAAAATGAGGATTTAAAATGAAAACTACCCAAAGTAATCTGCTTCTGATTGGCGAATCGGAAGCATCAAGTAAAATGTTTATTGATGTACTGGCAAAAGAAAACTATCACGTCACATTTGTTAGTAATATCGAAATAGCTATTCAAAAGTTAATGAAAGAGCTCCCTGATTTAATTATCTGTTTCTACGATGTAAATGAATTAAATGGTTTCCAGGTTTACAATATTCTCGATAATGAGATATTAAAAAACGAAATTCCGTTTATTATAATCTTTAATCAATTTCGCAAAAATGAGTTTTTTGTTGCTGTTGAATTGGGTATTGATAGTTTTATTTTTCCGCCATTCGATCAGGAACGAATATTAAACATTGTTCAAAAACAATTAATTAAGAATATGGAGCGAAAGGCTTATGGCGCCATAAAATTCGATTCAATTTGCCGGATGATTCCTTATGGTGTATTTGTTGCCGATGATAAGTGTATTACTCAAACCAACGAAACGTTTGATAAACTGGCAAACTTTGCCACCAAAAAAAACGGTAATTATTTGTTAAGCGAGGTTTTTGCTCTTAACACCGGTTATGAAGATGAATTAAAATTATCGCGATTTATGAATGGATTAACTAAGGATTGCCGCTTAAACAGAATTAGAATTCATGGACGGGAGAATGAGTATTTCAACCTATATTTTTCGCTTGTAAAAAAACGTGGGTCTTCATCAAAAATTATAGGGGTTGTTATTCCTTTAAAAGATAAAGAGCAATTGGCAGAAGTGAATTACCTTAATACTAAAAATAGCGTAAAATATCTTGATCCGAATGTTATAACAGCTCGCGAACGGCAGGTACTACAATTGTCGGCAACCGGAGTGCCCATTAAACAAATTGCTGAGCGCCTGGGAATATCTGAGCGAACCGTAGAAAAACATCGTTCGAATATTATTCAGAAGACTGATTGTGGCAATATTATGGAAGCCGTATTTATGTTTGGAAAGAACCATATGTTGAATGTTTAAAAGTTGACTGGTAATTAAATAATACAATACTCGTTAACACAAAAAGAGGCAACTAATAAGCTGCCTCTTTTTTGTTTCAAGAATTGTCCTCCCCGCCAAAATAGTGTTAATATTGATTAACCGTTGCAACGTTTCCTGCTCCCGACTGATTGACGGTAGCGCTGGCGCCGAAAGCAGTTTGCCCTATATTGACAATATTGCCTGTTCCAAACTGATCGATGTCCAATGTTCCGTTACCAATAGCAAATTCGGCACCCGACAAACCCTGTACAACGTTTAATTCTCCTTCCTGATAAATGTCGGCCGAAGCAACAGATCCGTTTTGCTCGAGCGAAGCAACGTTGTTGTCGCCAATAACAAGCATTACAGCACTGGCGTTTTCACCATTCTGTACTGTTTTTAGGGTATTGCCATTGCCGGTTACTGTTTGGGAAGCAAAATCATTGTCTTCATATTGAATTACGCTAATATCGTTTAAATCACCTGTAATGGTTTGAGTCAGGTTTTCTCCATTGCCATACCAAACTCCGTGTTGTTCGCCGTATACAGTGTTTGAGCTTCCGCTTACCGTTTGTAACGCATTGTTGTCGTCTCCCCAATTTTGATTAATAGTTAGTGTGTTGTTCGAACTTTCTGCACCCAAAACATTTTGTGTTGCATCACTATACCAGCTTTCAGCTGTCTGTGTGATTGATAAATTGTTTGAAGTACCTTCAACATATTGTGTGGCTGTATTTGGAGGAGTAGCTCCTCCTAATCCATTTTGTAATATACTGGCAGTGTTGTCTCCACTTGTACTAGTAAATGTTTGTGAAGCTGTGTTGTACGACCCGTAAAAGTTATTTAGTTGTTGAATTGTTGCATTGTCATTGTGACCTTCCATTTTTTGTGTTGCCGAATTTTCCGAGCCACCTACTTGTTCAATTGTGGCGTTATTCATATCTCCTATCAGATCTTGGGTTGCAACATTCATATAACCAGACTGATCAACTGAAGCGTTGTTGTCGTCTCCTGTAAAGGTTTGAAAAGCATCGCCATAATTACCTGTCTGCTCAACATATCCTGTATTGTCGTTTCCAACAGTTACAGTCTGCTCTGACTGGTTGCCTTGACCGTTTTGAAAAGCAGTTAAAGTAGAAATTGCGGTGCTATTACCTGATGAAAATGTCTGGTGTGCTTCATTTGCTTCCCCGAATTGATCAATATCGGCATAGTTTTCTTTGCTTAAATTACCAAAAAACTGGGTGCCAGTATTTGAACTACCATTCTGGTAAATGTTGCCATCGGCATCAAGACTTTGCATTATCTGTGTTGCCTGGTTTAAATTTCCTTCCTGAAGAATTACACCCGTAGCAAAAGGTGTTTGGTCTCCGTCGTACGAAGAACCACCTGCCATTAAAGTTGTTTGTGTTGCAGTATTCTCATCTCCAACCTGAGTTGCTGTAAACTCAACCGATCCCTGGTCACCATCAGTAGATGATTGTTCAATAAGGTTTGAATTCCCAGTTTGCGAAGCTGTGAAAACCCGGGATACAAATCGGTCAAGAAAATCATTTCCATTGTTTTCCTGAGTTTGTCTGATGCTGTTGTCTTCACCTTCCTGGGTAGCATCAGCCGATAAAATGCTTCCATCGGAGTCATCATCATCTGTAATGCTTTGGTTAATAGTAACGCTGTTTGCCACTCCTCCCGGTGTATTTGTTTGATTAACCGTAGCACTTATAGTGTTAACATTGTTAACGTTTAAAACACTGCTTTGTGTAACCGTAGCTGTGTTTGTTCCGGTTTGTGTAACGGCTGCCTGCACAGAAGTGCCGCTTTCGTTGGTTTGGTCGACTACTGCATTTTGAGCAAACGTTAAGCCTGCTAACGCCATAAAGACAAATAAAAATCCTAATTTTTTCATAATTTAAAATTTTAGTTGTTAATAATGTGGATTTATAAAGAGTATGTTGTTTGTCATGTTTGACAGGTATAGCGGTTATTTTCTTTCAGTTGCTAACTCAAAAGTATTTCAGTTTCAACCAAAAAAAAATACGTGAAATAGGAAGGTTGTTTTGTGGTGTGGATAATGCTTAACTTGGTTGTGACGATGAATATTACTTTGCTTAAATTGTTGATATTTAGTCGATAGTGGTTTTTGTGTTTTGTGTGGGTTACAAATTTTTAATAGAAGTAGTTCAGATTGTTCCCTTAAATGTTTGCTTATCTCTTTTCAGGCTAGTAAAACCGCGTATTCTGTATTGTTTGCTTAAAATGCTTATTGCCTTGCTTATTTTAACCACTTAATTTTACAATACAGTACTAACGAAGTAATTAAGATACCCTTATTTTTTATTAAACCTTGAAATTGAAGATCGAATAAAGCCACCATTAAATCCGGTATCACAACTAACGTGAAAATTTTCTCTGACAACATTCGATTTTTAATTCGTTAAGAAAGATCCGTTTTCGGATCTTTCTTTTTTATCTTTCTACTGTTTTTTCTACTTTTAAGCACAAAATCATTAAACAAGTAGATCATGTTGAAAGAAAAAGTACTAAATGCGTTAAATGAGCAGATAAACGCAGAACAATATTCATCATTATTATACCTCTCAATGTCAGCCTATTTTAACGATAAAGGGCTGCCGGGATTTGCCAACTGGATGTATGTACAGTACCAGGAAGAGCTGACGCATGCCAATAAGTTTTTCAATTACGTTGTAGAGCGTGGAGGTAAAGTGGAGTTAAAAGCCATTGACCAAATGCCAACAACATGGGAAGGTGTTATCGATGTGTTTGAGAAAACACTGGAACATGAGCAGTTGGTTACCAGTTTAATAGACAAGTTGGTTGATGTTGCCGTTGATGAAAGAGACCATGCAACACAAAGTTTCTTACGCTGGTTTGTTGATGAGCAGGTTGAAGAAGAAGCAAACGTTACAGAAATTCTTGACACCTTAAAACTTATCAACGGACAGGGTAACGGTATTTTTATGCTGGATCGCGAAATGCGTAATCGTACCTTTGTTGATACTACTGCTGCAGCTCAATAAAATTAGGATCAAAATATAGAATTAAAAGGCTGCGGGAAGTGCAGCCTTTTTTATTTTTACACCATGGAACCCAGAGAACAAATATATACCAGATACGACCACTTAAAGGAGTTTTGCCAGTTAACGTGGGACGATGCATCGTTTCTGAAACTTGAGAATGCTTTTGAGTTCGCCCAAAATGTTCTTGGTGAAACCCGCTTTTCGCACGACGAAGTGATTTTAAGCCATTCGCTTGAAGTGGCCTCTATAATTGCTATGGAAATTGGTCTCGAGCCCGACTCGGTAATTACAGGCCTCTTACACAACGTTATGTACGCCGGGTTAAAGGAAAAAGTAACTCAGGAAGAAATTGGTGAAAAGTTTGGTGCGCATATTAGTTCTATTCTGGAGGGCATGGCAAAGATCAATGCCTTGGGAACCGATACCATTGATCTGCACTCGGAAAACTACCGAAAACTAATGCTGGCACTGGCCGGCGATGTACGTGTAATATTGGTAAAAATTGCCGACCGCCTGCAGGTAATGCGTAACCTTGAAGTATACAGCAGGGACAATCAGCTTAAACTGGCCAACGAAACACAGTATTTATACGCCCCTTTAGCACACCGGCTTGGTTTGTACAATATAAACTCCGAGATGCAGGACATTTGCCTGGAAATTCAAAAGCCGGATGAGTACTATTACGTAGTAAACCGCTTAAAAGAAACCGAACGCGAGCGAGCCAACTTTGTAGCCGAATTTGTAAAACCCATTGAGAAAAAGTTGCAGCAGCGTGGATTGAAGTTTTCGATGAAAGCGCGCACAAAGTCTATTTCGTCGATAAATACTAAAATGCGTAAAAAGAATGTTTCGTTCGACGAGGTGATGGACCTGTTTGCAATTCGTGTGATTCTTGACTCGGAGCCGGAAAATGAAAAGGCCGATTGCTGGACAGCTTATTCGTTTGTTACCGAGGAGTATCAGACCAACCCAAACCGCTTGCGCGATTGGATAACCATTCCAAAATCAAACGGATACGAGTCGCTGCATACAACGGTAATGGGGCCGCATAAAAAATGGGTTGAAATACAAATCAGAACCAAAAGAATGGACGAGGTTGCCGAAAAAGGTTTGGCAGCTCACTGGAAATACAAAGGTGGCAAGGAATCGAATTTTGACTCATGGTTGGCCGGAATTCGCGAAATTCTTGAAAATCCGGGATTAAATGCGGTTGACTTTATCGATCATTTCAATACCGATATATACAGCGACGAGATATTTGTTTTCACGCCAAAAGGCGACCTCAAAAAAATGCCATCGGGTGCTACAGTGCTGGATTTTGCTTACGAAATTCATTCGCGCATTGGCGATACCTGTGTTGGCGGAAAAATAAATGGTAAAAAAGTTACTTTAAAACATAAGCTAAAAAACGGCGATCAAATTGAAATTGACACGTCAAATAACCAGAAACCCAAACTCGACTGGTTGGATTTTGTGGTTACGTCAAAAGCGAGAAACCGGGTTAAGACGAGTTTAAACGAAGATCGTAATCGCCAGGCGAGTGATGGTCGCGAAATGTTGTTGCGCAAGTTTAAAAACTGGAAACTGGATTTAAACGACGATGCAATACGTAAAATTCTAAAACATTTTGGTTTTAAACTGGCAGTTGATTTTTACTATGAAGTAGCCAATGGTAAAATCGATACGCTTGAAGTAAAATCGCTGTTTATTGAAAAAGAAGAGGAAGCAGACACGGCGAAAAAGACAATTGAAGAACTGTTGCCCACCAGCGAAGCGAAAAATCTTACGTATGATGGAGGCGAAGATTTTCTGATCATCGACAACAACCTGAAAAACGTAAACTATAAGCTGGCAAAATGCTGTAATCCGGTTTTTGGCGACCGAATATTTGGGTTTGTTACCATAAATGATGGTATAAAAATTCACCGTGCCACTTGCCCGAATGCGCCTCAAATGAAAGAGCGTTTTCCTTACCGAATTATAAAAACCGTTTGGAAAGACAATACCAGCAACAGTTCATTTTTAACATCATTGCATATATCCGGAACGGATGAAGTTGGCATCATTTCAGAGATTACGCACATTATTGCAAAAGATGTAGGCACACAAATGCGCTCGATAAATATTTCGAGCGATAAAGGCAATTTCGAAGGAATATTGCAGATTTCGGTTTATAATCTCGATCACCTCGAATTTCTTATTCATAAACTTAAAAAGGTAAAAGGTGTTATTTCAGTAAGTAGGGGAGAGAAATAGAAATGGAGAACGCAAAGATTGAAAACAGCCTGAAAGTAATTGAAGATTTGTTAAAAACCGAAAAAGCAGAAGAGGCGAAAAATCGTTTTGAAGAGCTTGAAGAACAAAATACCGTACGATATTTTCTGCTGAAAGGAAAAATTGAACAAAAATATCAGAACTGGGGCAAAGCCATTAATGCTTTTAACCGTGTGTTGGATATTGACCCCGCGAACACTGAGGCGGCAAATAATCTTCACCTGATTAAAAATATATTGAACTTCTGGAATCCGGATCTGCTCAACCCGTAAGTCGTTAAAAAATAATACCATTTATAAATGGTACTGTTTTTGTTTTTGCTGGAATGTGTAAAATGAGTTGGGAATCTTAATTGCTGTATTTTAGGTTTTTAATTCAGAATTACTATTTTTGGGGCTCATCGACGAAATTTAGAGAAAAATTAAACTGAATTATAAAATATCAAAAAGTAGTTGAAAAATGAAAAGAGTAGTATTATTAATGGTGATGGTGTTTATTTCAGTAATGACATTTGCCCAGGACGCCAGTGAATTAATGACGCAGGCAAATGCCGCTGTTGAAAGCAAGGATTTTGAAAAGGCTATTAAATTATTTGAATCTGTATTAGCCGTTCCTGATCATGGACAGAATGTAGAAAATATTAACGCAGTACTTGGTCAGTTGCGCCCGGCTGTTGCAAAAAGTAAAGCATCGGATGCAGTTGATAGCAAAGAGTACGATAAAGCAATTGAGCTTTATAAAGCTGCTATTGCCGATTATCCAAGTGAGGGAATTGAAGAGCAAGCAGGTAAGATTTTCTATAACGAAGGAATTAAAAGCTATAAAAGCGAAGACTTTGTGGCTGCGGCAAATTGTTTTGCGATTTCACAAAACGATTTTAATTACGACAAAGCCGAAAAATATAAAAGTGCTTCGTTGAAAAAAGCAGCTGAAGCTTTGGTTGCTGAAGGAAAATCGTCTGTTGAAGGAGTAGCTGTTAGCGAGGCAAATAAAGCCGAACTGGTTGAAAACATTGCCAAGGTTTATTTCTCTCAAGGCTATGACAAGTACCAGGAGGGAGCTGCAACTATTAAAAGTGCAACCGAAAGTGTTAACTCAGGAAGTATCACAACTTTGGATGATGAATACAAAAATGCAGTAGCAGCAGGTAAGAAAAGCTTTGAACAAGCTATTCCGTTCTTGAAAAAAGCTTTAGAGCTTGATCCTAATAATGCAAATGCTAAAAAAGTATTGGCAGCATGTGAGCAAAGTTTATAAGAGATTTTTTAGATAAAAAGTGAAAGGTTCGGGGTTAATTCCGGACCTTTTGTTTTTATATGGCTTTTTGATTCGAAAACTATTGTTCATTAAGTTTCTACAGGGAATTAACCGGAGTGAATTAATCATAAAATACGCTGTTATTCATCGGTTTTCAGAAAAATTAATATTGCTTCAATATTCTTATCAAGCTGTCGAAAAATAGCATATATTTGCAGGCGATTGAGCAGAAAACTCGTTTTTTCCTGAGTATTAACACTGTATTGTTAATTGTTTTTGCAAAAATTAGGGTAACTGCTTGATTATTTTCTAAAAAAGTATTTTCTTTGCACTCCGTTTTTAGTAATGTGTTTATTTTGAACATCAAGAAATTAAAAAGAAATGTCACGAGTTTGTCAAATAACAGGTAAAAGAGCAATGGTGGGTAACAATGTTTCTCACTCTAAGAGAAGAACTAAAAGAAAGTTCGATGTAAACCTGTTTAAAAAGAAATTTTATATGCCCCACGAAGATCGTTGGGTGCAACTAACAGTATCTGCTGCCGGTATGCGTACCATTAATAAAAAAGGCATTAAATCTGCTTTAGCCGAGGCGCAGGAAAAAGGTTTTATTGATAAATTTTAAAAGATCTTAAGCGATGGCAAAAAAAGGTAACAGAGTGCAGGTGATATTAGAATGCACAGAGCATAAAGATAGTGGTGTGCCAGGTACTTCAAGGTATATTACTACAAAGAACAGAAAGAATACTCCGGATCGTATGGAATTGAAAAAATACAATCCTATTCTTAAGAAAGTAACAGTACATAAAGAAATTAAATAAATAAGACATGGCAAAGAAAGCAGTAGCATCACTACAGAAAGGTGCCGGTAAAGGTTATGCGAAAGTAATCAAAATGATTAAGTCGGAGAAAACCGGAGCATACGCTTTTAAAGAAGAAATGGTGCCAAACGACGACGTTAAAACTTATTTTAAAAAATAAGAAAATATAATGTATAACAGGAAAAGCTTTCATGTAAGATGAAAGCTTTTTTTGTTTATATGAACGATTTGGTATTTTTTGTACCACAAATTTACTGTAACCAAATTTTGTACTATTTTAGGACCTGCAAATTATTTTTATATGGCCATATTCGGAAGTTTTAGCAGAAAAAAGAAAGAGAGTCTTGACGAGGGCTTGTCGAAAACAAAAGAAAGTGTTTTTAAGAAACTGAGTCGTGCGGTTGTTGGAAAATCGAAAGTTGACGACGAAGTTCTGGATAATCTGGAAGAGGTACTTATTACATCAGACGTAGGAGTTGATACAACGCTTAAAATCATTGAACGTATTGAAGAGCGTGTTTCTCGCGATAAATACATGGGTGTTAGCGAACTGAATACCATTCTTAAAGATGAGATATCTGATTTATTAGAGGAAAATAATACCACCGATGTTTCAGATTTTGATCTTCCTAAAAAAGACGGGCCTTATGTAATTATGGTTGTTGGTGTTAACGGTGTTGGAAAAACCACTACCATTGGTAAATTAGCATACAATTTTAAACAAGCCGGAAAATCGGTTGTATTGGGAGCTGCAGATACGTTTAGGGCGGCTGCAATTGAGCAATTGGAGGTTTGGGCCGAAAGGGTAGATGTTTCTATTGTAAAACAAAAAATGGGTTCAGACCCTGCATCGGTAGCTTACGATACTTTGGCATCGGCAAAAGCCAGCAACGCCGATGTGGTAATTATTGATACTGCCGGCCGACTGCACAATAAAGTTGGTTTAATGAACGAGCTGAGTAAGATTAAAAAAGTTATGCAGAAGATTGTTCCCGACGCTCCGGATGAAGTTTTACTTGTTTTGGACGGATCTACCGGGCAAAACGCATTCGAGCAGGCAAAACAGTTTACAAAAGCCACCGAAGTAACGGCACTGGCGTTAACCAAGCTCGACGGAACTGCTAAAGGCGGTGTGGTGATTGGCATTTCCGATCAGTTTAAAATTCCTGTAAAATACATTGGTATTGGTGAGAAAATGGAGCATCTGCAAATTTTCCGTCGTCGCGAGTTTGTCGATTCGCTGTTTTCGTAATACGCTATTGTTGTTATGGCCGAACTGAATAAGGTTGAAATAAAAGTTCAAATCACTTCCGAAATTGAAAAAACGGAAAAACTTATTCAGGAATATACCGAGCTTACGAAACCAATTGAGCCGGAGAATGCAATTGGCCGAATATCCAGAATGGATGCCATAAACAACAAGAGTGTTACCGAAGCCACTTTGCGTAAGGCAAAAGAAAAGCTGGAGAAATTAAAATTTGCATTAACGAAAGTTAATGACGATGATTTTGGCCGCTGTATAAAATGTAAAAAGCCAATTCCATTGGGGCGCATTCTTATTATGCCGCAAGCACGCACCTGCGTAAATTGTTCTCAATAATTCTGCTATTCAAATCAGGCCGGTTGTTTAAGATTCGACAAAATCTTTTTTAGCTGATTTTTATTAATAGGCTTAACAATAAAATTATTACATCCTGCGGCAATTGCCTCTTTTTTGTAGTTATCCTGGGCATAAGCCGTTTGCGCAATAATGTACACATCTTTGTTAAATGCTCTTATTCGCTTGGTGGCTTCAAAACCATTTATCTTAGGCAGTTTTATATCCATTAGAACAACATCGGTATCCGGATTTTTCCATACAAGTTCAATAACATCGGCCCCGTTTTTAACACGTTTTATATTGCCAGGCACATCGGAAAGGATATGACACAAAAAGTTGTAGGATATTTCATCATCCTCGGCTATAATAATATTTAGTTCGCCATTCCTGTTGTAATCAATGTGCTCAGCAGGTGTTTCTGTTTCCACCGATTCCGCAGGCGTACTAACCGCTTTTAAATTTGGTAAAACAAAGGTAAACGAGGTGCCTTTTCCGGGTGTTGACGAAACGCTGATCTCGCCATTCAACAATTTTATATAGCCGCGTGTAATTGAAAGCCCCAGCCCCGATCCTTCGTATCCGCTGGAGTGCGAATGGTTGGCCTGAACAAAATAATCGAAGATGGCTTTTTGCTTTTCGGGAGGAATTCCAATTCCGGTATCGTATACCGTAACCTTTAATTCTGTATCGCTAAGCGAGTAATGAATTTTTACATATCCTTTTTTGGTGAATTTAATGGCATTTTTAATGAGGTTGGTTAAAATGGAAGTTAGCTTGTATTTATCGCTGTAAAAGTTCTGCGATGTTACTGCAGTCTCGGGTTCAATAATCAAATCAATTCCTTTTTCATTTGCTTCCACCTTGAAAAAGTCATTTAGTTCAGATATGATTTTTACAATGTCTATCTTTTTTATCTGTACCTCTTCGTTTTCCGATTCGATTTTTGAAATATCAATGATGTTGTTAATGGTATTCAGCATTCTGTCGCCACTTTGCTGAATAATGTTTATAAATTGAAGTTCTTCTTCTTTTGAATAGACCTGTGTTTTTAAAAGTTCAGCAAACCCCAGTATCCCATTCATCGGGGTTCGTATTTCGTGGCTCATATTGGCTAAAAAAGCCGACTTCATTTTGTCGCTCTCCTCTGCCTTGTTTTTCTGACGCGACAGTTCTTTCATTATTTCGGAGTTCAGGTCGAGTTGATGCTGAAGATCTTGTGTTTTACTCCGAACCCTTTCCTGAAGTATTCGATTGATTACAACTAGCAGTAAAATTACAATGCCAACAATCGTACTAATTAAAATAATGTAGCGCCAATAGTCGCGTAAACCATTCGATTCTTTGTCGTACTCGGCAAGCCATTTGTCGTAAATGCGCTGGTATTCGCCGTTTGAAAGTAAAACCTCGGTTGCATTATTTATAATTGCTGCCAGTTCAACAGATTTTGGAGAAAGCATAAAACCCATATTTCGCTCCAATATGCGGTGGTTGGTGCTTTTTATGTATTCTTTTTGCAGCTCTGCTACATGGTACATTCCTCCAATTCGTTGAGCAATTGCGCAGGTTACATGCTCGTCTTCCAATAACTCAATCAATTGGTCGTAGTCGGTTGCATAAACAAATTTTGCCGCCGGATTAATACTTAATACGTAGCGTACAAGCACATCATTTTTCCACAAAGCAACAACAGGTTCTTTTACGGTACGTAATAGTTCGGGTGTTATATTTTTCTGATAATTGCTGTTGTAAAAAAAGCAGTGTGAGGTATTGATGACCGAACGTGTATAAAGGTGCTGGTTGTCGGGGTAACCGGGATAGTGAGCTCCGGCAATACCGTCAATCTGGCCTTCTTCCAGCATTTCATTAATTGTTTGCCAGTCTGCTCCCGAAATTTCAATCTGGTTGTTATAAAGCTTGTTTATGGCTTTTGCCAGATCTATATTAAAACCTACAAGATTACCATTTTTATCAGTGTAGTTAAACGGAGGGTAATCATTACTGGCTTTAATTTTATATTGAGCATTTAGGTAATAGCAATTAGTAAGTACTATTACGCAAATTAAAAGAATTCGCATACCGGGTTCTTTTGAAACAAATCTAAATAGTTTTTTTGAAATTAAAATCCTGTTAAATTTAAGGATATTCTTGAATTAAGAAAATTAAGGAAACAAAATGAATATAAACAGTCAGGATTATATTTTACAAGAAGTTGAAGAAAGATTGTCGGAAGTATTTGGTGAAACAGTAAAAATTCTGTCTGCTAGTACTTTATCCGGAGGATGTATAAATCATGCTTCGAAAATTGATACGAATTGTGGTCGTTTTTTTCTGAAATGGAATTCGGATTGCGAAAGCGATATTTTTACCCGGGAAGCAGAGAGTTTAAATGAGCTAAGCAAAGCATCGGACGGGACAGTTTGTGTTCCCAAAGTGCTGTATGCAAAAGAACTCGACGAAACGCCCGCCTTTCTGGTAGTGGAATACCTGGAGCCTGGAGGTCCCGATCAGTCGGAACGCCTGGGAAGAGGGTTGGCACGTATTCATAAATTCAGGCAGGATAAATTTGGATTCTATTCCGATAACTATTGCGGGGCAACCACTCAGAATAATAACTGGGGAGACAGCTGGGTGTCGTTTTACCGCATCAGGAGATTATCGTTTTTAATCACCATGATTCGGGAAAGCAGAGGGCTTGACAGTTCTTATTTGCGCCTGTTCGAAAAGTTGCTCGATCGCCTGGAATTGTTAATCCCGAATGAAGAAAAGGCTTCGTTGATTCATGGCGATTTGTGGTCGGGTAATTACATGTTAACAGCAAATGGTCCGGCGTTGATCGATCCGGCAGCCAGCTATTCGCACCGCGAAATGGAATTTGGAATCGTTACCATGTTTGGTGGTTTCTCTTCGCGTTTTTTTGATGCCTACAACGAAGAATTTCTGCTAGATTCAGGATGGCGTGAAAGAAATCAACTGTATCAGTTGTATCATGTGCTCAATCATTATTATCTATTTGGAGGTGGATATTTGCAACAGGCGATAGCTATAGCCAAACGATATTTATAAATTTCTTTCCGGCAATTACTTGTATTTGTACGTTTTGTTTTTGTAACTTATAGTTATAATCCAAAAGGCTACAGCAATGAAAGATGAAGTTTTTGAGATACCGTACAGGGCAGAGCTGTGTTACATGAAGAACAAGGGGTTGATATTGCCGGAGGAGGTGCCTTATATTGGTATGGGGGCTTCGCATATTGCAACAAAGGCTTTTCGTTTTATGGGAATAGACTTTTTTCCGGAGAAAGCAGCAGAGTATTTTAATTACCTTTTAAAGTATAAAGAGCCTGATAAAGGTGTTCTGATTTCGCAATCGGGACAAAGTTCCGAAACAATTTGGTGTGCCGATTATTTTAAGTCGTTTACTGCAATTGTGAACGACGAGAACAGTCCCTTGGTAAATCATCCAAACTGCACGAAAAAGGTACTGTTGTATTCCGGAGTAGAAGATCATATTGCAACAAAAACATATATTAATACATTGCTGGTATTGTACCTGGGGTTTGGTTTTGATCCGGTTGAAGCGGTTAATGCCCTAAAAAAACATCAGACAGAATTTGAAACACTGGGTACCGAAATTGGCTCGAGAATATATTTAAAAACTCAACGGAAAAAACGCTGTTGTTTGTATATTCTTGGTAACGGACCAAATGTTGCTACCGCTAATATTGCGGCACTGGTACTCGGTCAGGTTACGCGAATGCCGGTTTTAAGCATGTCGGTTTCGCAATACGAACACGGATTTATTGAAACAGCGAAAGACTCGCTGGTAATTGCTGTAAACCACGAGGGACGCGAACATAACCGCACCAAAAGGCTGCTAAAAAAAGTAAATGTTGCAGGAGCAGAAACTTACGAATTGTCGAATAAATATGTGGAAAGCATTTTTAGTCCTGTAACTTTACCTATTCCATTCTTTTTTGCTGCTGAATATTTGTCACAGAAATTAAAGGTAAAAACACTCTTCCAGGTGGGCGATAAAGTGGTAAGTAAAGTTACCATCGATAAAAATTATGAGTAAAGCCATTGTTGGCACTTTGCTTATTGATTAAATTAGCCCCAAAACCAAATTCCGATTTTAATGATCGCACAAAAGGCTAAGGAAATTACCCCGTTTATTGTAATGGAGGTGCTTGAAAAAGCTGCCGAAATGGAGCAGCGGGGAATTAATGTAATCCACCTGGAAGTAGGAGAACCCGATTTTAATGTTCCGAAATGTGTGTCGGTAGCCGAACAAAAGGCCTTTGATGAAGGCCGGACGCATTATACGCACAGTCTTGGCGACCCTGAGCTGCGAAAACAAATTGCCGAAAAGTACAAAGAGGAATACAATGTTACCGTTTCGCCCGGGCAGATTATTGTAACATCGGGAAGTTCGCCTGCCATTTTGCTAACACTTGGTGTTTTGTGCGATGCCGGCGATGAAGTGATCATTTCCGACCCGGGGTACGCCTGTTACGAGAATTTTATCCGGTTTATTGGCGCAAAAGCAATTAAAGTACCGGTTTACGAGGAAGATGGTTTTCAGTATCGGTACGAGGAAATAAAAAAGCGCATTACCAACAGAACCCGTGCAATAATGATAAACAGCCCCATGAATCCTACCGGAAACCTTTTGTCGGTTGAGTTGATGAAAGATTTGGTAACATTTGATATTCCAATTATTTCCGATGAAATCTACCACGGTTTGGTTTACGAAGATCGCGCCCATTCCATTTTGGAAGTAACAGACAAAGCTTTTGTGTTAAACGGATTTTCGAAACGTTATGCAATGACGGGGTTGCGTTTGGGGTATGTAATTGCCCCACAAGAATATGTACGGTGTATGCAGAAAATGCAGCAGAACTTATTTATCTGTGCCGGTTCAACCACACAGCGTGCCGGCATTGAAGCTTTAAAAAATGCAGGTGCCGAGGTGGAAGAAATGCGCTTAACCTACGATAAAAGGCGCCGGTATATAATTGAACGATTAACCGGCCTGGGTTTCGATATAAAAGTGAAGCCCACAGGAGCTTTTTATGTAATGGTAAATGCCAAACATCTTTCAAACGACAGTTACAAATTGGCTTTTGATATCTTGGAAAAAGCGCATGTTGGTGTTACTCCCGGAATCGATTTTGGCGAGAATGGAGAAGGTTTCCTGCGTTTTTCGTATGCCAACTCTATTGAGAATATCGAAGAAGGCGTGAATCGTTTGCAGAACTACCTGGTTAAATATCACAATTTACCTAGGGATTAAAGCGATCGAAATGAACGATCTCGTCAATCGGTTTGCGCTTTTTATCAGGCCTTTTGTTGTTCGGATAGCCCACAGGAATCATGGCAACAGGCTCAATGTTGCCCGGAAGCTCCAATACACCGGAACAAGCCTTTACATCAAAATTACACACCCAGCAGGTTCCTAAGCCCAATTCTGTAGCTTTTAATGTAATGTGGTCGATGGCAATTGCCAGGTCGATGTCGGCTGAATCTTTGCCATCCGAAGCCCGTTTCCACGATTGTGAATGATCGGCGCAAGCCACAACGATTACCGGGGCTGAGCGAAACCAGCTGCGGTCGTAACAATTATATAGTCGAGTCAGGATTTCTTTGTTTTGCACAACAATAAAATGCCAGGGCTGAAAATTAACCGCCGACGGAGCCAGCCTGCCGGCTTCCAGAATTTCTAATAGTAATTCCTTTTCTACTTTGGCAGCTTTATAATCTCTAACTGAATAACGGTTTTTTATAATATCTGACAAATTCATAGGCCATTAATTGTTTGTTATTAACTGTTTGCCAATTTACGGATTTTATTATTTCTACCGTTTGGCGGGTGTTTCGAAGGGATTTTTGTTAAAATATGTGCTTTTAGTTCGTAAAGATAAACTTTTTCAATTTTTAAAAGTGTAAGCAAAAATATGGTTTTCTGTCAATTATTTATTCGTTTTTCAAATTTTGAAGATCAGAGTGTAAGGGAAATTTGATTTGCGCTTAAAGTCTTTTATTTTCAACGTTTTAATCGTTTTTGATATGTGTTTTAGAGCATTAGTTTTTCTTGTTGCAGCATTAAAAAATATACGTCATTTGCACGAAAATTAAACAATAACAAAGTTTAGAGTTGAACCTGAAATTTTAATGTCATGAGAAAAGTAAATTTTATAATCGCAATTGTTACATTTATTACAATGGCCACTTCTGTTGCCAATGCCACCGGAATACGTACCGAATTTAATGAATTTGAATTTACCCTTGTTGATGATTTGTATATGGGGAAAAAGGTTGATGCAATTTGGACCTTGAGCTATGACAAATCAGAAAAACCTGTTACCGTTGTTAAAAGAAACACAATTGAAGGAACTGAGTACGTGATAAGCGCAGAATTCTTTTCTGTTCGTTACGTAGCTTCTGCATCGGGTTTTGGAGCAAAACAGGTTCGGAAATCATGGTGTAATGTAGATAGCAAAATTAACCATGCGGTTATCAATCAGGCCGAATTGAAAAAACAGGAGATTATTTCGCCAAACAAGGTGGATGATAAAATGGCTTTAGGATTGATTGCAAGCTACCTGCCCGACCTGTTAAATGATGGATATACGCACTTACTCAATTAATCGCAATAATAGAATAAAAGCAATTTTAATTCGAAGCCATCCGTCAATTGACGGATGGCTTTTTTAGTTTTTGTTGTTTTAGTGGAAATAAAACTAAAAAAAGCACAAAATTTTCGTCGATAAATTCTGTCGTTGGCCGACAGAAAAAAATTGCCGTTAGAATAGGGGTAATCACTAATCTTAAAAAGAGATTTAAAAATAAAACACAAGGACGTCTTTATATTTTAAATTGAAAGTTAAAATGGATAATAAATGTCAAATCGTAAAAAGCAACCTTTTTCTGCAAACGGAATCTGTTTTACAGCAAGGCTTTTGGGTGTCACCAAAATGTAATTCGTGCGTCTCTTCAATACAAATAATTACGAAAACAATTACAGTCAGAAAACAAAAATTTAGAGTCATGAAAAAAGTAAATTTATTATCCGTATTGGTTTTAGCATTCTTGTTCGTATCAGTTAGTGCATCAGCAACTGGAGTACGTACTCAGTTTAAATCGTTCGAAATTGAAGAAGTCGATAATCTTTACATGGGAAAATCGGTAAAAGCACTTTGGACAGTAAGTTACAGCTCAGAAGAAGAGCCTGTTACAGTTGTAAAACGTAAAACGCTTGAAGGTGTTGAGTATGTAGTACATTCAAAACATTTTCAGGTGAGCTACGCTGCAACCAGCGAAGGATTTGGTGCTAAAGAAACCCGTAAAGCCTGGAGCGATGTGCCAAAAAGAATTTCAAGAGCTGTTATTAGCCAGGAAGAAATGGAGCGCCAACGTATTATCACTCCTAATAAAGTTGATGATGAAACTGCGCTGGGTTTAATTGCAAGTTATTTGCCCGACCTGATTAATGATGGTTACACTCACCTTTTGAATTAGACATCAAATTTTATTTCATAGAAAGCAATTTTAAAGGAACCGCGAGCGATCGCGGTTTTTTTTTATATGCAGCCGCAAACAAAACCGTCGGCCAAACTGTCGAACGCCTCTTTTTCGGCCTTTTTCTCCGCATCAGTTGATTTGCATTCCACACAAACCGGCAAATTAACGGTAGTATTCAATTCCGAATTCTCAGAACTAACCGGTTGCTTACAAACAAAACAGGTATTTTTTAAATCTCCCATCCGAAATATTTGCGTCAAAAGTATTAAAATTGGTCGATTACCAGATGATCGCTTTTTTAAAAGTTGAATAAAGTTATGCGCATATGGCAGTTGTATTGGCAGATAATGGTGCAGAAAACTGTTAATGTGTCTGATAACAGACAGCCAAACTATTTGGCATAATTATTAGTAATAAGTAAAACGATTGTTTTTTTAGCCTGTACAATTAATTACATTTGCACAGGTTTTATATAATTTAAATATAAGTTGCACAGATGGCATTTGTAAATAAGATCCTGGGAAAATTGCTGGGAAACAAATCGGAGCGGGATATTAAAGAAATAACTCCTATCATCAATAAAATAAAAGAGGAATACGAAAGAATCTCCAAATTATCGCATGATGATCTTAGGGCTGAATCGGCGAAATTAAAACAAATTATTGCCGACCGAATTAAACCCGAAGAGGACGAAATAGCTGCTTTAAAAGTAGAAGTTGAAGAAGTTGAAATTCAGGAAAGCGAAAAGATATACGAACGTATTGACAAGCTGGAAGAAAAAATAGATGAGAAAATAGAAGAAGTTCTCAACGAAATTCTACCCACTGCTTTTGCTGTAATTAAAGATACGGCACGACGTTTTTCCGAAAATGAAACCATTGAAGTTTCAGCCAGCGATTTCGACCGCGATCTTTCGGCAACCCGCGACAGCATTAAAATTTCCGGAGAAAAAGCCATTTGGGAGAACAGTTGGTTGGCCGGAGGAAACAGGGTAACCTGGAACATGGTTCATTACGATGTGCAGCTGATTGGTGGTGTGGTACTTCACAGGGGTAACATTGCCGAGATGGCAACCGGTGAAGGAAAAACACTGGTGGCAACATTGCCGGTGTTTTTGAATGCACTTACCGGAAAAGGGGTGCACATTGTAACGGTTAACGATTACCTGTCGAAACGTGATGCCGAGTGGATGGGGCCGATGTACGAGTTCCACGGATTATCGGTTGATTGTATCGATAAACACCAGCCAAACTCTGAAGCCCGAAGAAAAGCATATAACTCGGATATTACATTCGGAACCAACAACGAATTTGGTTTCGATTATCTGCGCGATAACATGGCTATCAATCCTGAAGATTTGGTGCAGCGCAAACATCACTATGCCATTGTCGACGAGGTTGACTCGGTGTTGGTTGATGATGCTCGTACACCACTAATTATTTCAGGGCCGGTGCCAAAAGGCGATAATCAGCAGTTTGAAGAACTGAAAGTTTATGTAGAAAAATTATACCGGGCGCAGCGCGAATTGGTCAATAAAATTTTTATCGATGCCAAACGTCTGCTTACAAAACCCGATGCAACTTCCGACGAGAAAAAAGAGGGTGGTTTGCTTTTGTTGCGTGCCCATAAAGGGATGCCTAAAAACAAATCCATCATTAAGTTTTTGAGCGAGGAAGGCATGAAAGCTGTTATGCAAAAAACAGAAAACCTGTATATGCAGGAGAACAGCAAAAACATGCATATCGTTACCGATCCATTGTTTTTTATTATCGAAGAGAAGCAAAATTCAGTAGAGCTTACCGATAAAGGTATCGATTTGATCTCGGCTGGTTTTGAAGACGCTGAATTCTTCGTTCTGCCTGATATGGGCGGAAAAATGGCCGAACTGGAAAACAGCGAGAAAGCGCCGGAAGAAATTCAGGTTGAAAAAGATAAGTTAATGCAGGATTACGCTATAAAATCAGAGCGTGTTCATACCATCAACCAGTTGTTAAAAGCATATGCCATGTTTGAAAAAGATGTGGAATATGTGGTGATGGACAATAAGGTGAAAATTGTTGACGAGCAGACCGGTCGTATTATGGAAGGTCGTCGTTATTCCGATGGTTTACACCAGGCAATTGAAGCGAAAGAGCAGGTAAAAGTGGAAGCCGCAACGCAAACTTTTGCGACTATTACGCTTCAGAACTATTTCAGGATGTACCACAAACTGGCCGGTATGACCGGTACTGCAGAAACGGAAGCAGGCGAATTCTGGGACATCTACGAACTGGAAGTTGTGGTAATTCCTACCAACCGTCCGATTGTTCGCGATGATAGGGAAGATTTGGTTTTCAAAACCAAGCGTGAAAAATACAATGCAGTTGGCGACGAAATTGTTGAACTGAACAAAAAAGGTCGTCCGGTATTGGTGGGTACAACATCGGTTGAAATATCGGAGTTGCTCAGCCGAATGCTGAAAATAAAAGGTATTAAGCACAACGTTTTGAACGCGAAGCTACATGCACGTGAAGCTGATATTGTTGCCGAAGCTGGTCAGCCGGGAGCGGTAACAATTGCAACCAACATGGCGGGTCGTGGTACCGATATTAAGTTGTCAGAAGAGGTGAAAAAAGCCGGAGGTTTGGCAATTATTGGTACCGAACGTCACGATTCCCGACGCGTTGACAGACAGTTGCGAGGACGTGCAGGGCGCCAGGGAGATCCGGGTTCTTCGCAGTTCTATGTGTCCCTGGAAGATGATTTGATGCGTTTGTTCGGCTCCGATCGTATTTCCGGGGTAATGGACAGGCTTGGTTTGGAAGACGGAGAGGTTATTCAACACTCCATGATCTCTAAATCGATTGAACGGGCGCAGAAAAAGGTTGAGGAGAACAACTTCGGTATTCGTAAGCGTTTGCTGGAATACGATGATGTGATGAATTCGCAACGTGAAGTGATCTACAAAAAACGTCGTCACGCATTATACGGCGAACGTTTGGAAGTTGATGTGCTGAACATGATGTACGACTCGGTTGAAGAGTTGGTAAATGAGTACCACGGTTCCGATATGTTTGAAGATTTCAACCTGGAACTGATGCGTTTACTTTCATTAGAGACGCCTGTTAATCAGGAAGAATTCAAAACTTTGAATGTAGCGGAGGTAACCCAGCGCATTTACGAAAAAATGATCAGCAATTACAACCGTAAAGTTGAAACGATTGCACAACAGGCTTACCCCGTAATTAAAAATGTATACGAAACCAAAAAAGAGGTTTACAAAAATATTGTTGTTCCGATTACCGATGGAAAACGTGTATTCCAGATTATTTGTAACCTTGAAAAGGCCTACAATAATAAAGGTAAGGAATTGGTAAAATCGTACCAGAAACAAATAGTTTTGAACACGATTGATGAAGCGTGGAAAGAACAACTTCGTGAGATGGACGACTTAAAACAATCGGTGCAAAATGCCACATACGAGCAAAAAGACCCATTGTTAATTTACAAGTTCGAGTCGTTTAACCTGTTTAAGATTATGGTTGCCAAAGTAAATAAGGATGTTGTTTCAACCTTAATGAAAGGCCAGATTCCTATTCAGAGCGCGGAACAGGTACGTGAAGCAGAAGTACGACGCAGAACGGATATGAGTCGCTACAAAACACAAAAATCGGAACTTCCAACGGCCGAAAATGCTATGGAAGGAGCCAATACAAATACGGCGGAAAAGGCGAAACCTCAACCTGTTAAAGTTGAGAAACGTGTTGGACGTAACGATCCTTGTCCTTGCGGAAGCGGCAAAAAATACAAACAATGCCACGGAAGAGGTGGTGACTTATAATCAAACTATATGATGAGTATGATCAGTTTACAGAACTTCATTCACTGGAATGTCGATCCTGAAATTTTTAGCCTGGGGCCACTGTCAATACGTTGGTATGGTTTATTGTTTGCCTCAGGTTTTTTAATTGGCTATTACATTGGCGAAAAGATGCTAAAGTCGGAAAATGTAAACCAGAAATGGATCGACAGTCTGTTCTTTTACATTATTATAGCAACTGTTGTTGGTGCACGTCTCGGCCACGTTTTCTTTTACGGATGGGATTATTACTCACAAAATCCGGGCGAAATTATTAAGGTTTGGCACGGTGGGCTGGCCAGCCACGGTGGTGCGCTTGGTATTTTAATTGCTATGTACCTGCATTCAAGATGGGTAACCAAACGTACCATGCTCTGGACATTGGACCGCATTGTGGTTCCAACAGCATTGGTAGCAGCTTTTATTCGCACCGGAAACCTTATGAACTCAGAGATCTATGGAATTCAAACTTCATTGCCATGGGGCGTAATTTTCGAAAGAAACGGCGAAACCGTTGCCAAACATCCTACCCAGGTATATGAAGCCTTGGCTTACCTCATTTCGTTTGGTGTGCTAATGTATTTATATTGGAAAACTAGTGCCAAAAACCGTCCGGGCTTATTGCTGGGCGCATTTTTCGTTCTCATTTTCTTAGCTCGTTTCTTTATCGAGTTTATAAAAGAAGATCAGGAAGCATTTGAAGCAGGTATGGCATTGAACATGGGGCAGTGGTTAAGTGTTCCTTTTGTACTTGTTGGAGCACTATTGATATACAGAGCAATAATTAAACCGGAGGTGGTTTTTAAGAATAGTAAAAATTAATGTTAAAACTGAATAGAGGAGCTGCAAGTATTTTGTTAGAGAATTGAAAATAACTTATTTTGCAGATCATCAAGAGAATTAAAGAATATGTTAGAGATTGGAAAATATAAAATGGTGAAGTTGACGTACGACCTTCGTATCGACAACGAGCAGGGAGAACTGGTTGAGCAGGCAACAACTGAACAACCTTTGGAGTTCCTTTACGGAGCAGGTATGATGCTACCAAAGTTCGAATCTGAATTGATCGGTTTAAAACAAGACGATCCTTTCACAATTAAAATTGAAAGCACGGAAGCATATGGTGCAGTAAACAACGAAGCAATTGTTGAGCTGCCAAAAAACGTGTTTTTGGTGAATGGTGAATTCGACGCAGAACTGATTAAAGTTGGTAATACTGTACCAATGATGAGCAGTAACGGCCAGCGTTTAAACGGATTGGTTTTAGACGTTAACGACGAAACTGTAAAAATGGACTTTAACCACCCATTGGCGGGCGAAGATTTGTTTTTTGCAGGCAAGGTTGTTGATGTTCGCGAAGCATCAGACGAAGAAGTTGCACAGATCCTTTCAGGAGGTGGTGGCTGTGGCTGTGGTAGCGGTGGTGGATGTTCTACCGAAAGCTGTGGCGACGGTTCATGTGGAACTGAAAGCAGTGGTGGCTGTGGCTGCGGCTGCTAATAAATTTTGATAATAAGTTCAATTTAATTATTTTAACCCTGTTTTCATTTGATATTGGAAACGGGGTTTCTCACTTTATAGAGCTGATGGTGTGAAAATCAACCACTTTATTAGTAGTTGCGAATAACACAAGATCTAATTGTTACAAAAAGTAACAAACAATATTTTACAGATGAACACTTTTGGAAAGATATTTCGCTTAACCTCATTTGGCGAATCTCATGGACGAGGAATTGGTGGTATAATCGATGGTTGTCCGGCTGGGGTTGAGCTCGATATAGATTTAATTCAGAAAGACCTGGCCCGAAGAAAGCCAGGACAGTCGAAAATTACAACACAACGTAAAGAGCCGGATCAGGTGGAATTTCTTTCAGGTGTATTTGAAGGAAAAACTCAGGGCACGCCAATTGCATTTGCTATTTGGAACAAAGACCAACACTCGAACGATTACAACGATCTTAAAGATGTATTCCGTCCGTCGCATGCCGATTTTACTTACACTAAAAAGTACGGTACGCGCGATCATCGCGGAGGTGGCAGATCATCGGCACGCGAAACCATTGCACGTGTTGTAGCCGGTGCAATTGCCAAACAAATCCTGGCTAAAGCCGGTGTTTCCATTCAGGCTTATGTGTCGCAGGTAGGAGAAATTAAACTGCAGAAAAGCTACAAAGAACTTGATCTTTCGGCTACCGAGAATAACATTGTACGGTGCCCCGATCAGGAAGTAGCAGATCAAATGATCGCACGAATTGAAAAAGCCGGACACGAGCACGATACTGTTGGTGGTGTAATTACCGGAGTTGCGACAGGAGTACCTGCAGGATGGGGAGAACCCGTTTTTAATAAACTTCATGCCGACATGGGTTTTGCAATGCTTGGAATTAACGCTGTAAAGGGATTTGAGTATGGTTCAGGATTTGAAGGAACAAGACTTAGTGGCTCGGAACATAACGACATTTTTATAAAAACCGACGAAGGTGTTCGTACAAAAACGAATAACTCAGGTGGTATACAGGGAGGTATCTCCAATGGCGAAGACATTTATTTCAATGTTGCATTTAAGCCAATCGCCACCTTGTTAAAAGAACAACAAACACTCGACAAGGATGAAAAAAGCATAAAAATTAATCCGAAAGGAAGGCACGATCCCTGTGTGCTTCCACGTGCTGTTCCCATCGTTGAGGCAATGGCTGCATTAGTTTTAGTTGACCACTTTTTACTAAATAAACTTAACACGATTTAATATGCCAAGAAGAAAAAGAAACAGAAGGATCCAGGTACCTCCGGTAATTAAAGGTATGTCGGTTTATGGTGTTCGCGGACGTAAAACCAATGAAGTTATTTTACACCTCGAAGAATACGAGGCAATCCGTTTACTGGATTACCAAAACCTTACACAGGAGGAAGCAGCCGTTTTTATGGATGTTTCGCGCCCGACATTAACCCGTATTTACGAAGAAGCCCGAAATAAAGTGGCGACTGCATTCGTTGAGGGTAGAGACCTTATTTTCAGAGGTGGTGATGTTTATTTTGATAAAAACTGGTTCAGATGTAACAGTTGTAAAGCAAGTTTTAGCGATTACTCTGAAAATAATGAAAAATGCCCGGTCTGTAACTCCGAAGACTTGGTATCGTTAAACGACTATTATATGGATAAATAAAAGCTTTCAGGTAGAAAGTTTTTTAAAAAAGACATGAAAAACCTCCGGCTCAATAGCCGGAGGTACCCAATTAAGTTGTGATAAAACCAGAGCCCTAGTACACTAGGATGAATGCAATATACAACTATATGCTTTTCATGTCAATACTTGATTTCTCTTATAAAGACAAAATTACCTGAATTAATCTCTCGAATCGTAAACATGATGCGGTTTATATTGATTATCAATATTTTCCAATAATGTTGATATTTAACATTTTTTGTTAAACTGCTAATCAACTCATTTATCATATATTTACTCCCAAAACAATTTATCCATGAAATTTCGGAAACTTCTACGCATTTTACATCGCGACTTTGGATACTTCATTGTTGTAATAACAATCGTATACGTCGTATCGGGAATCTATCTGAATCATCGGCACGATTTTAATCCAGATTATAAAATAATAATCACGGATTTCTCGCACGATTTGCAGCCTCAACAATCCTATACCGATGATGAAATTGAAGAAATTGTGAAATCTGTTCAGCCCGGTGTGGTGTATAAAAAGCATTACATTGATAGCGATGGCGATATAAAGGTATTTATTGCCAACGGAGAAGTGATTATCATTCCTGGCTCGGGTGAAGGAAGAATGCGTTACCTGCAGCGTCGTCCGTTGGTGTTCAGCATGAATAAACTTCACCGGGCAACTCTGGGAACGGCCTGGAAATGGGTAAGCGATACAATGGCGGTTATTCTCTTGTTTGTGGCTGTTTCAGGCCTGTTTATCTTAAAAGGAAAAAGAGGTTTGCGACGTTGGGGCTGGTGGTTAACTGTTGCCGGTTTTATTGTTCCTTTAATCTTTGTAATTTTATATCTTTAAGCACATAAAAAATCCAAAACATCAAAAAAAATGAAAAAAATTGCATTAGTTAGTTTGTTCGCGGTAATTCTATTTGCCTGTGGCCAGCAAACAAAAAAACAGGAGGCTAAAATTGAAGCTGAGAAGTCAGCAGTTGTTTTAAGTGTTGACGAACTTCTCGAAAAAGCACCTGAACTAGCCGATAACGAAGTGGTTGTAAAAGGAACGGTATTTCACGTTTGCCAGCAAGGTGGCGAGCGCTGCTTTTTAATGGGAAGTACGGAAGATATCTCAATTAGGGTAGAAGCTGGCGAAAAACTCGGAGCTTTTACACAGGAGCAAATGGGAAGCGAACTGGAGATTACAGGTATTCTGAAAGAAGTTTTAACCGAAGCAGATGCTCACAATCCCGGTAAGGAACATGGTGAAGAAGAAGGCGAAGTTGAAGACGCCGAAACAGCCGCAGCGCATGAAGTTCTTGCTGAAAATCAGGCAGCAGCAGAGCGCGTGTTTTTTATTGAAGGACTGAAAGTAAAAGAAATGACAGAGTAGTCAATTGATACTATCAATACAAAAAAAGGAAAACAATTATTGTTTTCCTTTTTTTGTGTCTTTATCTGCCGGAATAAAATCGAGCGAAACAGAATTTACACAATGCCTTGTATTTTTATCCGTAAAACCTTCACCAAAAAATACATGGCCCAGGTGCCCACCACAGTTGGCGCAGGTAATTTCTGTTCGTCTGCCGTCGGCATCTACCGTCCGGTTTACGGCGCCTTCAATCTCATCATCAAAACTTGGCCAGCCACAGTGTGAATCAAATTTATCGGTCGATTTATACAGGGCGGCTCCACATTGTTTACACACATAAGTGCCATTTTCTTTATAATCCGTATACTTTCCGGTAAACGGGCGTTCCGTACCTTTTTCTATAATTACGTATCGCTCGAATTCGGTTAATTTGTTGTATTCCATTTTTTTATCGTCTTTGTCTTGTTTTGCATTTTGGGCATAAGCACCAAAACTTAAACAGAGAATAAATATTAATACCATTGTTTTCATACCACATATAACAACCCGATAGCCTGGTGGTTTAGCGCAACTCGTTAAGAAATGTAAAGAACAAATATGAATTATACTACCTTTGGGCATTTATATATAACATGAATATTCCAGTACTATATCAAGACGAATCGATAATTGTGGTTGAGAAACCCATTGAGCTTCCGGTTCATAAAAATGATTTTATGCCCAACGATGCACCGTATTTAACCAAATTAATTGGCGATGAAACGGGGAAGTGGATTTACAACGTACATCGCTTGGATTCGAAAACATCGGGAGTGATGGTTTTGGCATTTTCATCTGAAGTGGCCAGTGTTCTAACCAAACAGTTTGAGCAGAAGGAAGTGCAGAAGACTTACTTTGCCATTGTGCAGGGTAATCCGGGAGAAGGGACGTTCGACTCGAAAGTGTTGGTGAAAAAGAAATCGAAGTTTAAAAAACCGGCTGTAACACACTATAAAACATTGCGTACCGTTCAATCAAAACTGACTTCGAAAGACAAAACTGACATTGAACTGAGTTTGGTGGAGATTAACCCGGAAACAGGACGCTGGCACCAATTGCGCCAACATTTTGCCAAAAACCGGTTTGATATTATTGGCGACACTCATCACGGAGATTTTACATTAAATAAAATTATTTTGGCAGATACCGATATACGCCGGCTTTTTCTGCACGCCGGGAAACTGGAATTTAAACATCCTGAAACTAACGAAACGGTTTCTTTTGAATCTGCTATTCCTGAAGAATTTAATCGACTGCTTAACTTTTATGACTCCTGATTCATTCCGATTGTAACGTTTCCCCGTTAATTGATAAAGTTTTAAGTTTTCATGTAACGATATTTTGAGTTCTGCGTCTTATTCAGGAACAGAGATATGAAACAAATATTCAGAAAACAAAAAACAATTAACAGATGAAACGTATAGCTTTAATTTTATCGGTGGGTCTTTTTTTACTGACCTCGTGTGTTTACGAATCAGGCGTATCAGAAGCCTATTCCAAATACCGTTTTAAAGATGGCGTAACCACGGTTACGGTGCCGGGCTGGGTAATTCATCTTGCAGCCGGAATTGGTGATTTGGAAGATAGTGAACGGGATTTACTAAAAAGTATTGATGGAGTTAAAGTAATTGCGGTTGAAGATGATAATTTGAATGCACGAGTTGATCTGCACGAAGAATTTTACAAGAAAATAAGCGAGAAAAAGAATTATGAACAACTATTGGTTGTACGTGAGGAAGACCATAATGTAACCATTTTCGGACGGATGGATGAATCGGTAATTAAAGAAATGGTGATTTTGGTTGGGGGCGAAGACAATGCCATGGTTTACGTTAAAGGCGAAATCAGCCCGGAAATTCTAAATAATCAAATTGATATTTCGAATCCCGATCGTTTTTTAAGCTTTAAACATTAACCAGGGGCACTGTGTTTTTTTAACCGCAATTTGTATAGTTCTTTAGTTTTCGCTAAAGAACTTTTTTTTATGTATTTCTGCATAACCCAATAAGTCGTCAGCAATTTCAGGATGCTCAAGAATTACGTTTGTCGTTTCATACGGATCGTTCTCCATATCAAACAGCGAAAGCTCAATTTTAGCCGAATAATCATATTTGCCGGGCATGCCATCTTTTCCTTTAATATCAGTCATTGTGCGGTAAGAGTGGGGAAGATGTAACTTCCATTTTCCGTCGCCCGACATTACTGCCTGAAATTGTTTGTCGTTAGTAAAAGCGTAATAATCGTGGGGGTTTGTGGCATCAGGTTTTCCGGAAATGATGTCCCAAACATTTTTGCCGTCTATTTCTGTTTCAGGAAGCGGAATATTTGCCACCTCGCAAAGTGTTGGCAGCAAATCGATGGTCATTAAAGCCTGAGTCGACTGATGATTGCCTTTTAATTCAGCCGGATATTTAATAATGGTTGCCGAGCGGGTTCCGCCATCAAATGTAGTGCCTTTTGCCTCCCGAAACGGAGTTGTGCCGGCATGGTTGCCATAGGCGATCCACGGGCCGTTATCCGATGAGAAAATAACAATCGTATTATCCTCAATGCCATTGTCTTTTAACGCCTGGTTTATTTGCCCAACCGACCAGTCCAGTTCCGTTAAAACATCCGCATATAATCCTTCTCCTGTTATGCCTTCAAACTCGGGGCTGCAAAACAACGGAACATGCGACATCGCGTGCGGTACATATAGTAAAAACGGTTCGTCTTTATGTTTCGAAATAAAATCAACGGCATGTTCGGTGTACCATTTGGTCAGCATTTTCTGGTCGGCCGAATCCACATCTTCTATGGTTACTTCGCCGTTTTCCCAAAATTGAAGTGGCCACTGTCCCCAGTATTCAGGGCTTTCAGGATGATGACTCCACATATCGTTTGAATACATCAGTCCACAGGTTTCATCAAAGCCCCGGCTTTGCGGACGCGTTTCCGGCTGATCGCCACAATGCCATTTCCCAAAAAGTGCGGTTTTATATCCTGCATTTTTAAATACTTCGCCAATCGTTGGGAAAGTAGTTTCCAACCCGCGACCATTAGGGCCATGTGCACCAAAAACCTTTGTTCGCCCAGGGTAGCAGCCAGAAATAAGTGCTGAGCGCGAAGCCGAACAAACGGCCTGAGGTACATAAAAATTCCTGAACATTATTCCTTCTTCTGCCAGCTTTGTTACGTTGGGTGTTTCAATTCGCGTTTGCCCGAACGGAGAGAAATCTGAATAACCCGAATCGTCGAGAAAAATAATTACAACATTGGGTTGTTTGGTTTCTGTTGAATTGTTGGAACACGAGTTTAGAAACAGAGCCAGTACTAACAGGCAAAGAAGTTGGTGTAAGTTCATTTTTGTAAAATTTAGTATCGGCTAAATTAGCATTAATATGATTGTAGCAAAATGACTGTTCGAAGAGTTCGCTAAGTTTTTTAAATTAGTGGAAACTTTTAGCATGAATTTCACGACACAGATCATACTTTTACTGGGCGGGCTGGCATTATTCCTTCATGGAATGAATGTAATGACCGACGGTTTAAAAGCTGCTGCCGGTAGTAAAATGAAGTCATTTTTACAAGGAATGACACGCAACCGATGGACTTCGCTGGTGGCAGGAACCGGAATTACTGCAGTTATACAATCATCGTCGGTAACCACCGTTTTGGCCGTGGGATTTGTTTCTGCAGGTTTAATCTCTTTCCAAAGCACACTTGGTATTATTCTGGGAGCCAATGTGGGTACCACTATTACGGCGCAGATCATTGCTTTTAAAATAACAAAAGCCTCCTGGATAATGATTGCTGTGGGATTTTTGGCCGGGTTTTTATTTAAAAATAAAATTGTCAAAAATATAGGTACTATTATTCTTGGCCTTGGTTTGGTTTTTCTTGGAATGAGCGTGATGAGCGACGCAACAGAACCGTTAAAAAGCTACGAACCATTTTTAGACTTAATGGAAGGCCTTGATAATTACGTTTACGGTATACTAATCGGGGCGTTATTTACGGCACTGGTACAAAGTTCATCAGCAACTACCGGAATTGTAATTATTATGGCTTCGCAGGGATTAATAGCTATAGAACCGGCCATTGCCATTATTATGGGAGCTAATATCGGTACATGTGTCACAGCAATTCTATCGGCATTGGGTAAACCAAAGGCTGCAGTGCGGGTGGCAGTCTCGCACGTTCTTTTTAAGGTTCTAGGAGTTGTACTTTGGTATGCTTTTATTCCGCAATTAGCTCATTTGGTTGACGCTATTTCCCCGGGCAGTGAATCGCGGCAAGTGGCAAATGCTCATACCATTTTTAATTTGGCCAATACCTTCTTGTTTATCTGGCTGGTAACACCAATATCAAAGTTGGTGGTTTGGCTGGTTCCCGAGAAGAAGAAGAAAGAGGTAAGACTATTTCCTGAGCTGCACGAGTTTTATCTAGAGGATGTTAGTCTTGCATTGGATTTATCGCAAAGTTCCATCGCCAAACTTGGAGAGAAAGTACTTGAAATATTAAAAGCAGGTATTCCGATGGCCTTAACCGGAAAAGAGCAGGAACTGGTTGAGTTGCGATATAAAGATGCATTTATTGATAGGGGACATGCCGAGATTTTAACTTTTCTGCAAAACATACAAAGCCAGTCGATTAGTAAAAAACAAAGCCATATACTTGAGCGGCAGATCGAAGCTGTAAATGTATTGGAATCGGCAGCCGATTTGGTTACAACATCCCTGGTTGAGGCTGCTGAACACCGGATTGAAAAACGATTTGAGGTAAGCAGCGACACTGTTCAGCGAATTGGAGTAGTTCATAAAATAGCGCTTGACGCCTTTTATACGGCAGTACTATTTTATAGTGAAGATGATATTTCTACAGATGATTCGCTTGCCAAAGACCAGTTTAAAAAGGAACTTCAGGATGTTCGTTTATATCTGATCGAAAGGTTGTCAGTGAGCGATGAAAACCGTATTGAGATTTACCGTTTTGAATCGGAAGTACTGGAGGGAATAAGACGAATACATGCGTTGGCAAGGCGGTTAAAAAGAAAGGCAGGATAACTTCTGTCTCCATAGTATCCTGCCTTCTCAGAGTTGTACGTGTTGCTAGTACTTATCTTTTAATCACTTTCCTGTTAAATGTTTGCGCATCGGTTTTTACAACCACAAGGTAAATGCCGGGTGACTTTTCGCTCATATCAATTGTGGTTAGTGAGGCAACGATTGATTGTTCTTCAACTTTTTTCCCAACGGTATTATAAATGGCATAAGATGCCTGATCTGTTATGTCAGATAAGCTCAAATTCAGCTGGTCGGTGGTAGGATTCGGATATACTTTCAAATCCATTTCATAGATTGATTCGGCTGTAGCTTTTGGCATCGATGACTGTAACATCGGTGCATCAAACGAAACCAGATAATCCTCAACCTCACCTTCAAAATTATCGTCGCAAGCTGCCGGAGCTTTGCCAACTTTCATCGATATACGTACTCGAGCTGTTCCCGAAACATAAGCGGGAATTGCAATCGTTTCAGCAACAGAGCCTTTTTTGTTGTTTAAGGCCAGCAATGTCTCATCGGCATCATCAAAATCTCCATCGTTGTTAAAGTCAATCCATATCCTCCAAAAATTACGGCTTGAAGAATTACTTGGTACCAAATTAACGTCGTACGAACCACCTGCATTCAGCGTAAATGGGTTGGTGTCGAATGAATATCCATCGCCATAGCTGTTAACTGCCAGGGCATTACCAATAGTTACGTTTTGAATGTAATCAGAGGTGCTACTGATTAAAGCAGGTTCGCAGTAAACGGATGGAGTAGGAGTTGGAGTTCCATCGTTTTCACTAACGCCAATGTAATTTGTAAGTGTTATTTCCGAAGAAGTAAAACCTGTTTTGTATGCAATAAGCGTAACATCGTATGTTCCTCCGGTTGCATAACTAACCGTTGGATTAGGCTCTGTACTTGCTGATGGCGTACCACCCGGGAAATACCACTGATAACTGGTTGGTTCGTTCTCAGATAAATTTGAAAACTGAACAGATTGTCCGGCAACAATAGTTGTTGAGCTGGCATTAAATGCAGCAACAGGAGGCGCAGGTGCCGGTTCCGCAATTACAATGGTGTAATCTTCCACCTCACCAGGTCCTGCAAAATCGCAAGCCGTTGGGCTGCCGGTTCCCATTGCAATCCTCATACGTGTAGTCAAATTTGTTTGCGGGATAGAAATTGTTCCGCTAACCGATGACTTGGATTTTGATGATGTAAAGACCTTTTCATCCTCCGTAAAATTCATGTCTGAATTAAAATCAATCCAAATGCCCCAATATTCAAAACTGCTTCTTCCGCCAAATCCCGGAACGAGTGTAAAATCGATATTTGATCCGGCAATAAAATTGAAATTCACCGCTGAGTTGTCAGCATATCCATCAGAACCTGAAGTAAAGCTATTTTCGCCCATGTGTACTTCGGCAATCCATTCATCTGTTGCAACCGGTGTTGGAATACAGTAAGCAGGATCTGGTTTAGCTTCAACCGTAATGTAATTTTCAACCGTCTTTGTATGATTACCGGCTGCGTTAGTTACGGTAAGTGAAACTTTATAACTATTAGGCGAGCTATAAGTTACTTTCGGATTTTTTTCGGTCGATGTTGATGGATTACCACCATCGAAAACCCATTTCCAGGATGACGGAGTATTTTTCGACTTATCAGTGAAAGAAATTTCTCCGCCTTCCACTACTGCTGTGTTATCCGCAATGAAATCAGCAATTGGCGCTTCAAGAGTATCCTGAACGGTAATAAAAGCGCTCTTTGAAACTGTATTCGATCCTCCTTCGTTAGTTGCCACAAGGGTAACATTGTATACTCCCGGAGTAGCATAAACAACCGTTGGATTTTGACTGGCAGAAGAAGCCGGTGATCCACCTTCAAATGTCCAGTTCCATGAGGTTGGTGTATTGGCAGACTGGTCGGTAAACGTCACTGATTGTCCTTCAGCGATGATAGTGTTGTTTGCTGTAAATGCAGCCACAGGAGCTTCAACGGTATCAATTACCTGGATGTAATTTGTAATTGTTTTAGTATTAGTACCTCCTGAATTGGTAACTGTTAGCGTAACATCATATGTTCCGGGAGTACTGTAAACTACCTTAGGATTTTGATCTTCAGAGGCTGAAGGAGTACCGCCTTCAAAAGTCCAGCTCCAGGCTGTTGGTTGGTTAGTGGTTAAATCAGTAAAAGAGACTTGAGAACCTTCGTTAATAGTGGCAGGTGTTGCTGAAAAACTGGCAACGGGAGCCATAACAGGCTCCGAAACAGTAATGTAAGCAGTTTCAGTTTTTGTATCCGTTCCATCAGCGTTGCTTACCGTGAGGCTAACACTGAATGTTCCTGTTGTATTATAGCTTACGGTTGGATTTTTCTCGGTAGATGTTGATGGTGTAGCTCCGTTGAAAGTCCAGCTCCATGATGATGGAGTATTGGTTGAAAGGTCGGTAAAACTCACACTCTGTCCTTTATTTATTGTGGTGGTGGTTGAAGTAAAGTTGGCTACTGGAATCGGTGTGCCATTTATTGGCATGCAGTATCCGTATTCATCCAGTGGCCCTTTTGTTGGATCTGAATCATCCCCATCTGCCAAATCAGGACATGGCGGACAATTTGCAGGTTTTTCTCCTAATCCCCACCAGTAGTAGCCGTCGCCGTCGTTGTCGGTGCATACTACTTCGTAATTGTTTACCAAACTTAATACAGGAGTTTCTATTCCAAAGGTCTGCGTGATGTTTGATAAGGTGGTCTCAACATAAACGTAACCTCGATCGCCAAAGCCGCTTCCCCAGCTATTTTTATAAATCCAAACAGTTTTACCAATCAAAGGATCACCTTCAGGCACTATCATCCATGATCTTCTTAGTGTTTCAGGATCGCTATAATATAATGTATCTCCAACACCAACAACCAAATATCCAGATAATGCCATTGCATGTCTCCAATCATATAATGCACTGCTTAAAGGTCCCTTTTCAATAAGCATTCGTTTCAAGTCATCTTCCGTTCTTGGATATTCTGTTGCCCCGTAAGTTACGAATCCTGAGATTTTTATTTGGTCATTGGGACTGTTCCCTTTCTGGTTACAGGCTAGATCCTCTTGAGCATACGGAAAGGTTGGTTCGTCAACTATACCTGTTTTTTGAATGTAATTCATAGCTGTAGAGGGATAGCCTCCATCACATGTTCCACCTCCGCTGCACGACAATACTTCTTGCTCTGATAGATCAATATTTAATAATTGATTGTAAAACACATTCGCGATTGCCTCAGTGGCAGCTGTTGGGGCAAAAGCCCAACATGATCCACAGGTACCTTGATTTACAACCGGAGACATCCAGTTCTTTCCATGTCGATCGCGCCAATCCCATTCATCAATATAAGGGCTTGATGTTGTGGCTGATTTTAAATTTAAAGAACTTCCGTCGGTTGCAGTGCTTGTGGAAAGCACTCCTCCAGCATAAAATTCAAATCCGGCAGGAAATGTACTTTGTCCATACAGTTTTTTGCGTTCTCCATAACTCATGGCCGAAACGCTGGTTTCGCCTGCTACCCAATGCTGTCCGTTGGCTTTTAGGTTTTTGTTCAGCTGCTCAATTTTTTCTTTATTCTGAGCCGAACGTTTTTCCTTTTTCTGTTTGTTGTAATCTGAAATTATATCGCCTTTTGACGAATAGGAGAGACTTTTTAATAAAACAGAGGCATTATTTACCTCAACGCTAATGACATAAGGAACGATTCCGTTGAGCAATGCTGTTTCTTCAGCATAATCGATTAACGAAACACGATTTGTTCCGTTTAAGTTTGGATAACTCTCTAATAACAGGTGTTCATTAAAATCCTGATCGAGCAATACCAAACGCACCCAGCCATCGGCCGATGAAAAATCAATATCGGCGCTGGCCGCAAGTCCGTAGATTTTTCTTCCTTGTTCTTTAAAGGGCTTGATTTCTCCGGATTCTGAGAACAATTCATCAATTGTAATTAACTGATGATCTTTACTTTCTAGCTTGAAATGTGGGTTTTGGGCGAACGTACTTTTTCCAATTAATGCTATAAATAGCATTAGCAACACTAACTCTGGTTTTCTCATTTTTGTCTTAATCTAATGGTCCATAACTCCTCCTGTATCAATGATTGGCATTGATAAATCTCTCAAAGCGTTTTAAAAATTCAATTGGGTTAGAATTTTTATCACAACTTAATTACGCATATAGACTCTTTCCTCTGAGTAAAATTTAAATAAATAGGAAATTAAAGCGTCTACTTAATCAGTTCTATTTAAAAAGGTTTGCGATGTAAATCTAAACCACTGATTATTAACTTGCAATAGATTTTCTTAACACAACGTTATTTAGAAAAATTCTTAGATGTTAATATCATGTCGAACTCCCAGTGTTTTCTATACGTTCAGCATCTTGTTAGTATGACAAAAAAAACATAAAAAAAGTAAGTATGACAAGTGTAACTGCTTGGCATTGTGAACATTCCGATACTTATGTAAAGTGTTTTTGCCTAAAATTATAAGCAAATTGAACATTTTCACTCAGCTTTTATGCTGTTTATTTATCAGACCAATTCTACAATGTGTCCCCGAATTAACCATCTATACCTCAGATATGTAGAACATTTATGTGTTATAATCGTTTTAAGGGTGTGATGAATGTGTCTGAAAAAAGAAAAATATTACTGTTTGATGATAATGCTATTTGTCGTGAGGCATTAAAGCTTCTTCTAAAGGAGGCCGCAGACTTCGATGTTTTGACAGAAATATCAAGTGATATCGAATTGAAAGCCCTTAAAGGTTTGAGTGCTTTTGATTTGATATTTTTGAGTTGTGAGCTGCCATCTGAAATGATTAAAACAGTAACTAAATTCCTAAAAGAAAATTACCCCGGAATTCCGATAATCTTATTCAATACTACGCAGGCTGACCATAATGTATTACAGTACCTGATGAATGGAGTTAAAGGAATTGTATGGAAAACGGATTCTATAGAACAGTTAATTTTTGTGTGTAATAAAGTGTTAAATGGAGAACAGTATCTGGGAAATATAGAGGTCGAACTTAAACTGCAGGAAAGCCGTGTGAGTCAGCCACTAACATTGGTGGACGAATTAAGTGAAAGAGAATTAACAGTACTCAAACTCTTTGCTAAAGGATATTCTTATAAAAAAATGGGAGAAGAGCTTCATATTAGTCCCCGCACAGTTGAATCGCATAAAAATAATATTCTTGCTAAACTAGGTATTGCAACGCTTAACGAGCTGATTGCTTTTGCTGTAAAGAATAATTTGGAATAATTCAGTTGCTGCATTATAATTTATACTAATAAATGATTTTAAATATATCGCTTAACGTTTATTCTCCAGACGCTACCGCTTAAATATTTAGGTCATTTGGTATTTACACAAAATAAATAGGATAATCCATTCTGGTGTAGTTTTTTTCATTATTACAATTCATAAATATTATTGCAATTAATAATTGCTTTTACTTAAAAAGTAATTATTTGATTGGAAACACATAGAAGATTAATAGGTATTTTATTACGTGTTTTTACGGAAATTTTTTACGGGAATTTACGGATTGATTGATTACGTAAAAAGTAGTATATTGTAGTTCTATTTCACGTAGTTACAAGCTCCTCCCCACAATCAGGCAATGATTGAATTCCAAAAAACAATTGGTAGTAAACCAATTTTGGGTGTATAATGATAAAAAATAGGGGTATTATGTGCTACATTGCCATATTGGAAAATTATTCTCTTTTTTGTTCGGGAATAAGGTCGGTTATCGAAGAATCGGGGGATTTTAAGATAGTATTTGAAGCCAAGACCATTAATGACTTTATGAACAAAATGAAGGTTGAAAAACCGGAAGTGATCATTATAGATATCATTCATTGTCTGGATGATGGAATCAGTATAATAAAGAAGATCAGACGCAAAACATTACGTACACCGATATTGCTGATACTGAGTACCGATTATTCCGATTATTTCGAGGAATATATTAGCCTGGGGGTAAATGGTTTTGTTTTTAACGATGCGGGAAGCGATGCACTGATAGATGCATTAAAAGCCATGACAAAAGGGGAAGATCATTTCCCTCCGCGGGTATGGCAGTTGCTTAAAAAGTATTTAAGAACCAAAAAGGTATCGGCCACATACGAGGATAAACGGATATTAACCAACAGGGAACTTACCATTTTAAAACTATTTTGTAAAGGTTATACCTATAAAGAAATTGGTGTGAAATTAAATATCAGTCCACGTACCGTAGAAACACACAAAAAAAATATTCAAACAAAAATAAGTGTTAGATCTACCGCAGAAATGATCGAATTTGCCTATCAAAATAATCTGCAATAGTTCGCCGATTACTGATGATATACTCCTAATATATTTCAGTAAAATTCCCGATTGAATTCCATTTAATCTTATAGTAACTTGTATTTGCAATTCTCAAAGAGTTGTAACGAAATGATAAATAAGGGTAGAAATTACATCTTGCCCCAGATGTAATATCGAAAAATCATGACAAGTACGTTTGGACGCGTAGAAGTTTGAACTTCTCTTTTTTGAAGATGGAGATAATTGAGTGAAACAAAGACCAAAACAAACTTATTAGTTAACGATTATTCTAATCTTCAAAATTACATGTATGAAACAAAATTACTTACTTTTTAGGAAACTACTCCTATTAGCATGGTGTTGTGCATTGCTGTTTTCATTTAGTAATGTACAGGCACAATCGATTGACAAATTAGAACAATTTGCCAATGGAGCTCTAAAAGATGCCTTAATGGTACCATCTCTAACATCACTGGATGTTGATTGGGTTACCGGAAATGTTAATGCCGCAAAGGCCCATTACGCCTGTGGAATGACAATTCCATATCGCTTACAAGTGAGTGGATTAACACCTGGTAATTATCAGGTAGTCATTGGTTATGACACACACAAGAGTGATAAACATGCCATTGATTATTTAACTTCTTTTGATCGTGATACGAATCATGATAGATTTCCACATTCTCCTGAAGATGTTTTGGGTCAAATATTGCTTGGCACAGACCTAGAGGAGGTAAGTGTGGTATTTGATGACTATCCATTACCAGTACCCTTCGGATTAGAAGCTGGAGACGAACGAACTATAGACGGTTTTTTATATGCAAGAGATGTAGAAGGTTATGGTGACTTTAGGATTTATACCAATGGCGATGTTCCGGTTAATGCAACTTTAACTTTCGATCCTGGCGATCCTTTATCAGATGTTAACTACGCCACATCAGATTATTTAGTGGTTGATTTTACCATTGTTGACGGGCAATCTATAGTTGTATTTGCTTGGGGAGGTAATATTGCATGTGAAGATTTATGGGGAGAGGGAAGTTCTGCTGCAGATATTCAAGGTAGTCCTTATCATATGTTTAACTCTTCTTGTATTAATTTAGGTGGTTGTGGAAGTAAAGAGGTCCAATTGTCTGCAACGGCTGTTGTTGCATATGCTGCACCAACTTGTGAACTTATAGCAACAGATGTTGAGTGTTTTGGTGAATCAACTGGAAGCTTAACTCTTATTGGTACCGAAAATGGTGGATCTGTTGCACCATTCTGGATTGAAGTATACGACGATACAGATCCGTTTAATCCTGTACTTAAATATGAAGGAGCAACTGAAATCGACGGAACTTTTTTTATTAATGGTTTACCTGCAGCTCCTTACAGAACCTTAATTTGGAATTCTGAGCAGGATGTTGCTGTTGAACTGGCTGGCGAATGCTTGGATACGATTTTTCAGGCAGAAGAATGTACAGTAACCATTACCCCTCCTGCAGGATACGACCTCGGTTGTAATGGAACCTGGCCGACTTCTTTAACTGCAGATGTTCTAGTGGATTGCGGAACCGATGGATCAACAAATACAACAGTAGAATCTGATGGAGGAGTGTTGCAAGCTCCTCAAGGTTGTGTCCAGAGTAGGCTATATACTTTTACATACACAGATGACTGTGGTAATACCGATACAAAAACTACGACATTGACGATGAAAGTAGATCTGACAGCACCAGAAATTACAGCCAACAGTGATGATGATCTGGGCTGCAATCCAACTGATGCAGAGATTGAAACAGCTCTTGGAAGTGCGAGTGCTACAGACAACTGTGATGATCCTGGAGACATCACCATAACATCGAGAGATGAGACAGGCGGAGAGCCTTGTGCAATGTGGGCAGTACGTACGTTCTATGCAGAGGATCTTTGTGGCAACATCGATTCAGCGAAAGTACGTGTAGACTGGAAAGTAGATCTGACA
>NZ_JRHC01000011.1 GCF_000949475.1 Draconibacterium sediminis
GCAACGGCATCTTCATAGGCCTTTTGTGCTGCTGAAAGTTGTGCCAGTACATTTCCTATTTCATCGATGCGTTGTTGTGCGTAAGCTTCTTCGGGTTTAACATCCAGTGCTGCACGGTATTCGTTGCGTGATTCTTCATAATTCCTAGCCGTAAACAGTTCGTCAGCACGGGCAATGGCATCGTTGTAGTTTTTATCTTTTTCGGCCTGGATAGCTGCCAAACGCGCTGCTTCAGCTTCGGCCTCTTCTTTTGCAATACGTTCCCTTGTGCTTACAATCGAATCGATTTTGGCCAGCTGTTCATCCGGGTAAGTTTCATCGGCTTTTGCCTGTTTGGCAGTATTATAAGCTGCAATGGCCGCCTCCCAGCTTTCGCCACGGAATTCGCGGTCGGCTTCGGCAACGGCATCTTCGTATGCTTTTTGCGCTGCGGAAAGTTGTGACAGGACGTTTCCAATCTCATCGATACGCTGTTGTGCGTAAGTCTCTTCCGGTTTAATATCCAGTGCCGCACGGTATTCATTGCGCGATTGTTCGTAATTCTCAGCAGTAAACAGTTCATCAGCACGGGCAATGGCATCGTTGTAGTTTTTATCCTTCTCGGCCTGGATAGCTGCCAAACGGGCCGCTTCGGCTTCAGCTGCCGCTTGAGCAAGACGTTGCTGTTCGGCAATCAAACCATCAATTTTATCCATCATCTCAGGAGGATAAGTTTCTTCCGGTTTAAGCTGAGCAGCTTCTGCAAATGTTGATTTCGCATCGGTGTATTCTTCCCGTCCGAACAAACGATCGCCCTCTGCAATCAAATCTTTGTATTGTCTGTCCAAACGCGCTACATCTGCTAATGTAGAAGCAATTTCATCCAGTTTATCCTTGGGGTACTGCTCGCGAGGTTTTATTTGCAAAGCCTCGGTGTATTTGCTTCTGGCATCCTCGTAATTTTTCAGCGCCAGCATATTGTCGGCCTGCTCAATTACCTGTGCATACTGCTCGTCAACTCCCTGCTGAGCTATAAGCTGTGCAATTTCAGCTATTCGCTCCTGCACATGTTTGTCGCCGGCTTTTAATTCATTTGCCTTCTCGTAAAGCGATTTGGCGGTAGCATAACTTTGTGCATCAAACTGTTTATCGGCCTGACTTACAAACTCATTAAAGCTGTTTAGTGCATACAGAATCTCGCTGATCTCCTCTACCCGCTTTTTTGTTCTTGGCTCATCAGGAACCAATTCCAGTGCCTGCTCGTAGTTCGACAAAGCCTCGGGGTAATCTTCCTTTTTGTACGCTTTATCGGCGGCTGCAATAAATTTATCAAATTCCATCCTGTCGAGGATGCGTTTCATTTCCTTTCTAGAGTCCTCAATGCGGCGTGTAGCCTTTATGTCGCCGGGTTTATACGACAATGCATTCTCGAACGAAGTAAGTGCCCGATCGAAAAACTGCTTGGAAAACATACGTTCCCCTTCCGACATGGCATCGTCATAACTTTTCTGGTCTTCCTGATTTTTGAGCTGTTCAGCAAGCAAACCATTTATTTCAGCAATTTTAGTTTTCGGGTATTGTTCGTTGGGCCTGATCTCCAGCGCCTGATTAAAAAGGCCAAGCGCTTCGTTAAACAACAGTTCGTCGATCGCCTGGTCGCCTTGCTCAATCAGGTTCTGATAGTTTCCGGCAAGTCGCTGTTGTTCCTGCATTTCAGCAAGCTTTTTCAACTGATCGTTAACATACTGATCAAACGGTTTTATGGACAACGCGCGGTTGTATGATTTTTTAGCTTCGGGCAATTGACGGTTGGCAAGGTGCAAATCGCCTTCGCGAACCAACTTATTGAAACGGGCCAACATTGCTGCATCCAACTCTTCGGCAGCCATTATTAATCCCAGCAGGTCGTTAATTTCGGCAATCCGGTCTTTTGGAAATTGCTCGCCGGGGAATATTTTACTGGCAGCTTTATAACCATCCAGAGCTTCCAGAAACTCTTCGTTGCTGTATTCCTGTCCGGCCTGCTCCAGCAATTCGTTATATTCTTTTCGAAGTTCCGCCAGTTCAGCACGGGTTAATCGCGCCATAAAATCGGCATTCTCATCAATCTGTTGCGCCTGTGCAATTGCCTGGTTAATCAGGCGTTCAATTTGCGCATCGTTATAATACAGCTCCTTTACAAAATTATCAACGCTTGGGCTGTAAAATATTTTCAGCACAGTGTTTTCTGCAAATGAGTTATCAATTCCGGGAATTTCAGTAAACAAATTAATATTTACCGGAAACGGTGGAAATTTAGGATCGGCATTCAAAACATCGCGCGGAACCGCTGTCTCAATCACAATTTTCTGGCTAAAATTTCCCTCGTTTTCAAAAACCAGTTCCCATTTGTGGTTCCAGTTCAGTTCTACATTGTATCTTCCATCGGCCCCGATACCGTAATTATCCAGTCGTCTCCCATCGCGATACATTTGTATAATCGCTCCTTCCGAAGATCCTTCCTGAACGGTAACCAAACCTTCAACAGCCAAACCGTTGGCACGTTGAGCCATGGTCTGGCCAACACAAAAAACAAAAATTAAAATGGTAATTATAGATGTAAACCCTTGCTTCATATCAATTTGTTAATTAACAAAGAACGAAAATAAAAACAAATAATTATACGCTAAATAAAATGTAGATTGTTTTTGTTTCGGGGCTTGATTTTTACAAAATGCACGAATTGAGCGCAATTTTATTACATTTTTCGACTATTATGTGTTATTTTGGCGCTTCATTTATATATCCGCTACTTTAACATGACAACAAAACGCGAAGCATCACTTTTTCTGGCATTGTTGCCCATTCTTATTTTAATTGGTCTGTTAACACTTAACGTATTACTTTTCGACGATACTTTATCCGGTGCCAACCAGGTTGCGCTGATGCTGGCAGCTGCTATTGCAGGCGTTGTTGCCCATCGTTTGGGATTTAGCTGGGACAGAATCAGCAGTAAAATCGTTTCGACAATCGGTTCGGCAATGCCCTCCATTTTAATTCTGCTGTTGATCGGTTCGCTGGCGGGAACATGGTTGATCAGCGGTGTTGTTCCGGCAATGATTTATTACGGATTAGATATCATCAGCCCGAAAATGTTTTTGTTTACTGCTGTTGTGGTGAGTGCGATTGTTAGTGTGGCCACGGGGAGTTCGTGGTCGACCATCGCAACAATCGGAATTGCGCTGCTTGGCATTGGAAAAGCCATCGGAATTGACGAAGCCGTAGTTGCCGGAGCCATAATCAGCGGTGCCTATTTTGGCGATAAAATGAGCCCCTTGAGTGACACCACAAACCTGGCACCTGCTATGGCCGGTACCGATTTGTTTACTCATATAAAATACATGACATTAACAACGGTACCAACGATGACAATCACCCTGATCATTTTCCTGATAATGGGTTTTAACTACGACTTTACAAATGCATCAATAAATGTGGAAGATGTAAAAGTGGCCATCGACGCTACTTTTAATACCAGCCCGCTATTATTTCTGGTACCGATAATTCTGATTACCGTAATTATATTAAAAGTACCGCCACTACCATCCTTATTAATCGGAACTTTATTGGGCGGTTTGTTTGCCATCATCTTTCAACCCGACATTATAAACACTGTTGCCGGCAACGTAAACAACTACGGAACCGCATCGTATTATTCGGTTATGCAGGCCATGTTTGGCGATGTTAGCCTTACAACGTCGAATGCCAATGTAAACGAATTGCTGAGTACTTCGGGGATGCGCGGAATGCTCGACACCGTTTGGCTGATACTTTCGGCTATGGTTTTTGGCGGCGTAATGGAATCGGCAGGTTTATTAAAACGGATTACACAACCCATTATAAAGTATGCAAAAAGCACCGGAAGTCTGGTGGCATCGACAGTTGGAACCTGTATCTTTTTTAACACCACAGCTTCCGATCAGTATATTGCACTGGTGGTACCCGGCCGGATGTACCGGAAAGCCTACGAAGACAAGGGCCTTAAGCCCGAAGTTTTGAGTAGAACACTGGAAGACAGCGGAACAATTACCTCAGTACTTATTCCGTGGAATACCTGTGGGGCAACACAATCACGTGTTTTAGGTGTTGACACCTGGTCGTACGCACCTTATGCCTTTTTCAATATCATCAGTCCGTTTATGACCATTCTTTTTGCTTACCTGAATATTAAAATCAGGCGTTTTGTAAAGGGCGAAAAACCTTCGGAGGTAAAAACAGATTAAAAACAAAATTACTTTTATAGAAGCAAAAAAAAACGCAGTGTACATATTCTACACTGCGTTTATTTTATGCTCACACTTAACTTTAAACTAATCGTTTCGCGCGCGGTTGCAAAGTGGTTAAACTTCCAACTTTTACGGGCATCCCCGACTCAATACTGTTTCGGGCAGCTGTACCAATCAGAACCGACATGGCTCCGTCGCGCGTGCCGGCCAGGTGCTGATACTCATCCTCGGCATCGGGTGTTCTGAAAATATGATCATGTAAACGTTCATCACCTCCGCCGTGTCCACCGCGGCTGTAACCCACGTTTATAATTTCCTGCTCGCCCCAAAGTTTATGCAGAATTATTGGCTTGTTAATCTGGTCCTGATCTCCACTCTGATCCATTTCGGCCCGGTGCATGTCTTCCTGCGAAATTTGCACATCTTCCAGGTAAGGAACATCCAAAAATGCTTCAATACGGCCCTCGGTACCGTTAAATGCAACGCGCCAGCCTTCCCATGGTGAGTAAGTTGTTAGCATGTAATTCAGGTACACATTATTGGCGTATTTTACATTCACGTTCATTTTATCGTAAATGTTTATCTCGGGCCTGAACAAACAATTGTCGCGAATGTAACCATCGTGTTGTTCGTGTTTAACATACAGGTTATAGTCTGTTTGGCTTTTGGTTATGTCCCAAAAGAAAGCACAACTATCTTTTTCATTGCACGAGCGGCAGTTTACGCCACTTTTATCGCGACGGTTGCCATAAAACTCCAGGTCGCCATTGGCATATACTTCATCCGGATCGGAGTCGATCCACCAGTTCAGCAGGTCGAAATGGTGTGTGGCTTTGTGAATCAGCAAGGTTCCGCTCCACTCGCGCTGGCCGTGCCAACGACGGAAATACGAAGCACCGTGACTGGTATTCAACATCCACGAAAAATCGACTGAAACCAGTTTGCCAATTGTATTATTCATCAGCAATTCCTTAATCTTGGTATTATAAGGACTCCAGCGATAATTGAATCCAACGATCACTTTACGTTTGTATCTTCGCTCGGCATCCAATATTTCCTGACACTTATCTTCGTCGGTGGTCATTGGTTTTTCAGTAAGCACATCTACCCCATTTTCCAAGGCTTTTATAATATACTGATGATGTGTGGCATCGGGCGTTGTAACAATGATTAAATCAGGTGATTGCTCTTCAATCATGTCATCAAACTCGGTGTAAGTTTTGCAATCCTTGCCTACTCCGATATAATCAGCGGCATATTTAACCCGGCCGGGATTAATATCTACCAGCGCCACAAATTCAAGGATATCGCCGTATTCGTCAACCAATCGTTTTCCCCAAAAACTGTTTCCACGGATTCCGGTGCCCACTAAAACCAGTTTAAGTTTTTCGCCTTCGGAAAGAACAGCAGCTTTTAAAGGATTGGAGACAACGGCACCTGCCGCAATGGTGCCAATAGTGGCCAGAAAGTTTCGTCTGTTTTGCATGTGTATAAGTTTAGAATAAATAGCATTTGATTTAGGCCAATAAACTTAAGATAAATTGGGTATTCTTCCAAAAAAAAGAGGCCACCCAAAGGCAGCCTCCCATTCATAAACTAATTACCAGACTATCAGGTTTAGTTATAACCCGGATTTTGTTCTAATGCGTTATTACCCGAAAGTGCATTCTGAGGCACGGGGAAACGACGTAAATGCTGCGAATCTGATGCTTCATGGTCCCACCATTCGTCATTTACAAATTTATTCCAGCGAATTAAATCTGTACGACGGCGGCCTTCGCCAAGAAATTCAACACCCCATTCGTCAAGCATTCTGTATTCATCCAAATTTGCTGCTGTAACAGGATTTGGATCATTTCCATCTTCAAAGTTACGTTCGCGAACGTCATTGATTAAATCAGCAGCTGCCTGCTTTTCTCCTGCACGGAGTTTGCATTCAGCCAGCATGTAATAAACTTCAGCCAAACGGATGATCACGTTGTCAGCCCCCCAGCGCAACGATTCATCGGCCAGGTTTGGCATTGGAGCTTTTACCAGACGAACTCCGGTATTCTCTTCACCGTCAGCCATAGTGGATGGCAAGGATGCGATATCAGGATATTCGTCGCCCACCTTTTTGAAAGTGGCCACCATATCAACAAACGAAATCACTTCATTTTTGTATTCCTGTGTTCCGTACGAAGTTCCGTATGGGCTGATTTGATCGCCAACAAGGAACATTCCTTCGTATTTACCTCCACCTTTATACAAATAAGGTTTTTTACGCAAATCGCCATCATCGAATTTTTCGTAAGGATTACCCAATTTGAATTCAGTATAAATTTCGCCGGTTGGCTTACGCGATGGTTGCAGGTGATGTCCGTTCCAGGCTCCGCCATCCAATCCAAAATATTTGTAAGTTTCGTAGTGGTAGAAACGGTTCCACATCCAATCGTACTGAAGTTTGTTAAACTCCGATGGAGCCGACCAAATTACCTCTGGCGATACATTGTTATAGAAGCCAAGAGGACCAAACCATGTTGGATCGAGCTCGTAATCGCCATAATCACCATCGATGATTCCCTGGCAAATTGTTGCGCACTCTGAAAAGCGGCTTTCGCCAATATACGATTCAGCATTAAAATACAACTGTGCCAACATAGCTGCCGCAGCCCCCTGACGAAGTGCACCTTCTTCTTTCTCGCCCGACACTTTTTTAGGCAATTTTGGAATTGCCGCCAAAAGTAAGGTTTCAATATGATCAAAAGTTTCCTTATCAGAACTTCTCGGAATATTTTCTCCTTCGTTTGAAGTAAAAATTGGAAGTCCACCAAAATAATCAAGGCCTCGTAAATAGAAATATGCGATAAGCGTTTGTAACTGCATCACGTGCGATGCTTTATCTTCCTCTGTTAAACCGACAGTGCTGTAGTCTAGTTTTTCAAGGTCTTGTTTCGAATCCAATGCAAGGGCAACCCCCATAAGTGTACCGCGCCAGGTTCCCCAAATCCAACCATCATTAACCGTCCATTCGTGGTAGTGATAGCGGTAGTTTTCACCTCCGTTATACCAGTGAGGACCTTTTGTTGTTATTGCAAACTGGTCAGCAGTCATTTCCTGTAGCTGCCATCTGTCTTCCTGAACATACCAGCGGGCATGAGTAAAAGAACGGTACAAAGCGGCTTTTACATCCTGCTCTGTTTTAAAGAATGTTTCCGGAACAACTGCCGAGTACCATACTTCTTCCAAATCGGTACAAGCAACACCGGAAAACAATAATATGATGAGTAGTAAACTATATGATTTAATTTTCATAACAATTTAATTTAAAGGTTAAAAAGTTAATTGAACTCCCAAAGTCCAGGTACGGGTACGTGGATAAATGTTATTATGCCACTCGAAACCAGGGTCCAAACCATTGATGTTCGACTCCGGATCCATTCCCGAATAAGACGTAATGGTAAACAGATCTCTACCGGTAACATACACATTGGCATTTTCCAACCAGTTGATGTTCCGTGTATTAAAACGATAACGCAGAGTTAAGGCTTTCAGTTTGATGAAATCACCATCTTCAATCCAGTAATCTGAAAGTTCTTTCTCCCCTGTAACATTTTTATTTTTCTCAAATGCATCAGCCAAAACGTTTTGTTCTTCAACATTTGGCAAGCCATAGTACATGTCAATTGTATTGTAAATATCATGTCCTAACCAACTGGTAAAGAAAGCTTCCAGTTCCCAGTTTTTAAAACCAACGGTGTTGTTCCATGACATTTGAACTTTAGGAATTGCATTTCCTACAAATGCTTTGTCGTCGTTTGTTTTTGTTTGCTGGGTAACATCAAAGGCATTTCCGTCTTTGTCGTACAACATCCAGTTTCCTTCATCAGTGAATCCGGCAAAACGCCATACGTAAAACTTACCAATGTCTTGTCCGGGGAACAAACGAACCGCATTACCCGGAGAGCCGGGAGCAGGAAATCCTACCCTATCCCAATAGGTTTGACTGCCCCAAAGCGACTCCAGGGTAGATTTATTGTGTGAAATACGGAATGTGGTTGAATAATCCCAGTTGGCAGAACTTACGGCATCATAATTAAGCTCCGCTTCCCAACCTTTGTTGCGTAAACTACCAACATTCATTGTTGTTTTGTCGTGCACTGCAGGTGGCACTGAAACAGAAATGTCGTAGATCATTTTATCCACCTTACGATCGTATAAATCGAACTTACCGGTTAATTTGTTATCAAAGAATCCGAAATCAACACCAACGTTGAATTCTTTTTTCTCCTCCCACTGCAGATTCTTATTTTGGTTGTGTGCCGATCCGTAGGTATATATCCATTCATCATCAACCAGCCACCAGGTATCAGAAGCATACATACGTGTTGCTGCGCCCGGCGAAAAACTTTGATTACCGGTAACACCATAACCTCCACGAATCTTTAAATCATTTACTACATCCAGATTCTCCATAAACGACTCATCGCTGATTCGCCATCCGGCAGATACTGCAGGGAAAAATCCCCACTGGTTATCAGTGAAAAATTTCGAAGAACCTTCATAACGTCCGCTAAGCGAAAGAATATATTTCTCGCGGAAGGTATAGTTGGCACGACCAAAGAATGCGATCAATCTCTCGCGAGGATCTTTCCACGATCCCATTCCGGCTTTACCTTCCGAAAGGAAAGTACCTTTACCCATATCCCAGGCTTCGATTCCGTCAACCGGGAAATCATAGTTTTCCATATTAAAACCATCGGCATTAAACTCCTGGAAACTATAACCTGCCACAGCGTTAATAGAATGATCTCCAAATGTATTAATGTATTTTACCAGCCATTCGAAGGTTTTGTCCATATTACGGCCGTATGCCTGACGCGCATGACCAGCCCGCGCGTTGTCCAGCGACTCTTTGTGTTGTGCTGAATAATATAAAATGTCACGGTATTCATTGGCGCGATGCGCAATCATTGCCTGGGTACTTAAATTATCAGTAAGATTGAGTTTTAAGGTTACGTCACCTAAGAAATTGGAAGAGTGTCCCTGGTCGGTGCGCAAATTAATATCAGCAACAGGGTTGTAGTATTCCCAACCACCGGTCCAAACATTATATCCATGAACTTGCGTATCGTCGTAAGCAGGCTGAGTAGGATTCAGCTTCAACGCCATATTAAAAATACCGTTGTGCGAACGATCGCTGTTTGTTTTGCGGTAATCAGCATGTGCAACAATTTCAGCAAAACCATCCATTAATGTGAAGTTGGCATTAATACGGCCACCCATTTCTTCTCTTTTATCACCAATGGCAATACCTTCCTGATCAGATGCTAAGAACGTGGCATAAATACGAGAAGTTTCAGAACCACCACTTAAGTTAATATGATGACGCTGGCTGAAAGGGTTGTCAACAGTAACTTCGTTGTACCAATCGGTAGAACTTCCGTAATCAGTTCCCAAATCGTTGGCAACAAATTCTTCGGCACTTAAAACTTCCGGTTTACGACGAATGGTTTCTGTAGTAAACTCCGATGTATAAGTCAGACGAATTTTTCCGGCTTTTGCCGATTTGGTAGTAATAAGAATTACACCACCAGCAGCACGCGTACCATAAATTGCTCCGGCCGATGCATCTTTTAACACATCGATCGACTCAATATCTTCGCGGCTTACCGAGTTTAAACTACCACCAGGAACACCGTCGATTACAATAAGTGGTCCCTGTCCGGCCAAAACCGATGCCACACCACGCAATTGCACTGATGTTGAAGCATTCGGGCTGGTTCCGTTAGTCGACTGAATACTTAAACCGGTAACTTTTCCCTGCATACCGATAAGTGGATTTCCTGATCCTCCCGGAATCAGATCTTTCGATTTTACAGTGGTAATTGAACTGGTTACTTCTTTTTTCTCCAAAGTACCATAACCTACTACAACTACTTCGCCAACGTCAATTGCATCGCTAAGCATAGTTACATTTACTTCGGTTTGACCCCCTACTTCAATTTCCTGGGTTTGCATTCCAACAAACGAGAACTGTAGTACGGCATCCGCAGGAACATTTCCTAAGGTATACTCTCCTTCCAGGTTAGTTACAGTTCCATTTGTAGTTCCTTTCACAACAATTGTTACACCGGGCAATGGTATTCCGTCGTTGTCGGTAATCACTCCCCGAACCGTTTTCTGCTGCGATTCCATATCGCTGCCATTTCCGGAGTTGTCCTTAGTTATAACAATGTCTTTATTAAGTACTCTGTACTTCAATCCGGTACCAATAAGAACATCTTCTAATACATGCTCAACAGTAGCTTTGGCATATACGGCATCAACCTTTTTATATCGGGGCAGATGCTCGTTTTTGTAAAAGATGTCAAATTCAGTTTGGTCTTGAATGGATTGAAAAACGTTCTCAAGACTTGCATCGTGTAACTCCATGTCAATCCGCACTGATTGCGAATAAACACTAGCCGATGCACTGACTAAACTTATTAAAATTAAAAAAAGGGATAGTTTCATAATAAGAAACAGTTTTCGCCCCTTCCTCCTTTCAAAAAGGAAGCGGTGGTTTAGTTTTTTTTTCATAGTTTCGCTACGATTTTAATTTATAAATCAAAAAATTTACATTAGTAATGTTAAACGGGAAGTATGTGGCGTATTTCCCGTTTTTTTTTTAGATGCATAGGTATTTCATTTCATAGGCAGAAGTTGTTTTAGTTAGCTAGTTTGTTAAATAAAATTTGTGAAATGTTATTTCAGCTTCACCGTAATATTGTCTTTATCAACTTGGTAGTTTATTGGCACTAACTCGTTGATTACTTCAAAGTGCTGTTCAATTGGTTTATGTTTTCTCAATACTCCTGAGATATATTCGTATTTAAATTCGTCTTTCGGGTAATCAATTTCTACATCCCACCAGCGCTCCATAATTTTAAAAACCTTGTCGACCGATTCGTTGCGGAATTCATAACGTCCTTCGCGCCAGGCAGTGTAAATATCAAAGTCTTTTTCCCCTATTACAACCTCGGCCGTTTCAGTGTAAAAAGTTGCCTGTTCTCCGGGATACAAATCTTTAAAGAAATTGCCCGAAATGATTTTAACTTTTCCTTCCACCAAGGTGGTCTCAATCATTTTATCTTCGGGATACTCGCAAATATTAAACTTGGTTCCGGTAACTTTTACGGTGTGATTGCCTGTTTTTACCAGGAACGGATTCTTCTCACTCGAAGTAACCTCAAAATATGCCTCACCACGTAAGCAGATCTCCCGATTCTTTTCAGTAAAATCTGATGGGAAAGAAAGCTGCGAGCCGGCATTCAGCCAAACATGTGTACCATCGGCTAAAAACACTTCCTTTATTTGTCCTTTTATCGCTTCAACAGTCCGCATCTCAACTTTGCGCGCTGATGCACTCTCCGAATAGATATAATGGCTCATCCAACCAACTCCTAAAGCCACTACAATAATTGCTGCTATTTTTATCAGCTCCTTAAAATATCCTTGTTTTACTTTCGAAATATTTATTCGTTTTTCCAATTCAAGCCATTCATTGTTTTCTAAAGCTTTTAACCTGTCCGAATCAATTTCTGCAGCATTCCAAATATCTTTTTCTTTGAACAGTTTCTTTCTGTTCTCCGGATTTTCATTCAGCCAATTCATCAATGTGGCTTTTTCTTCCTGGTCTGCATTTCCCTGAATAAAATGCAGAATAACCTGATCTATATTTTCAGTGTTTTTCTCGTTCATTTTTAATAAGAGTATTTAAGTACAAAATAACCCTACCTCAGTCGCTAAATATTTTTAAGAATTAACAGGAAATAGGATAAATTGAAGTCTTTAAATTCATCATGAAAGATTTTGAGGGCCTTTGAAATGTGCTTTTCAACCGTCTTTATTGACAGTTCGTACTTTTGAGCAATCTCTTTGTTCGACAAACCGTTAAAACGGCTATCGTGAAATATTTGAGCACATTTTGGAGGTAACTTTTCTAAAGTATTTTGAATGCGGTCTCTGATTTCAAACTCCAGAATACTTTTTTCAGAATGCAGAAAATAATTTATTTCTTCCTGTTTCAACTGAAATTCAATCTCACTCTGTTTTCCGGCCCTGAAACGTTCTTTCTCGAAATATTTGTAACAGCGATTTTTAACTATTGAAAACAGATAGGCCGACAAAGTGGTTTTTAATTCGATTTGCTTTCTGTTTTTCCAAAGCTCGTAAAAACAATCCTGCACAAAGTCCTTCGCAAGATCCTCTTCAACAAATTTACGGGCGAAAAGAAAAAGAGGTCGGTAATACTTTGAGAATAACTCACTGAAGGCAGAATAATCACCTTCTTTAATTTTCCTGAATAATATAGATTCAAGGTTGAGTTTCATTAACAGAAAGTAAATTAGTTTAGTTACAGTTTAGTTTAAGCACACAAAAGTATGCTTTTTATGTAATTGGCAAACTGTTTAAAGACATACCACCTGTTTTATTATTCTATGCTTAATGGAGAAATAAGACCGAGATACTTTAAAAGTATTAAAAACACACCAGGAAAGATTTTAGTGATTGCGCAGATAAAACATTAAACGCTGCACCTTTTTTTAGGGATTTCCATAGAAACGATTACATTTGCGCCCTAAAGCCGCAATTCTTCAATTTTTAAACAGGAAACGATTGACACTTAAAATCGTTATATGGAGCAAATTGATTATAATTCAGACTGGCGTAAAGTAGCGTCAACTATTTACAAAAAACCTACCGATTCCAAAATTTATGGTATGGTAGAGTTGGATGTTACTGATATTGAAAAATATATCGCCAAAAAGAGAAAAGAAGGCTTAAAAACCACACTTACTTATATTATCACACTTATTATTGGCAGGGCAATCAGAAACGAAGTGCCCGAATTGAACACCTTTGTTAAGGGCTCGAAAATTGCCCAGCGTAAACAGGTTGACGGTGTGGTAAGTGTTCTGCTGGCGGGTGGAGAAATGGGCTCGGTAAAAGTTGAAAATGCCGATCAGCGCACCATTCAGGAAGTTACCGACGAAATAGCCGAACATATCCGCCAGTCGCGAAAAGGTAACGAACGCGACGAAATGCAATCGAAAAATATGCTGGCGCGGGTTCCGTGGCCTTTCCGCAAGTGGTTGTTCCGTTTGTACCGGGTACTAACTATCGACTGGGGAATTTCGTTACCGGGAATCGGTCTTGATTCAAATAGTTTTGGATCGTACGTGGTCTCGAATATTGGCACTGTTGGTCTCGATACCGGTTATGGTTCGCTGCTACCATCGTCGAATGTGTCGCTGGTAATGATTCTCGGATCTGTTCAGAATAAACCGGCCGTAGTTAACGGGGAAATTGTTTCGCGCCGTATCATGCTGCTTTCTGCTACGCTCGATCATAGGGTGGTTGACGGATCGCACGGAGGACGCCTGTTCCGACACATAAAATACTTGTTAAAAAATCCACATCTGCTGGAAGAAAAGCCCGACGAAAACCTGGCTAAATTTTAAGAAGAATCCTTCTCTGAAATGTTGCTGAGCATTTTTGAAATTTTTTCCGTGTACGAACACGGGAATACTGATATTTTTGTTTAGATTTGAAAGCGAGTTACTAAACTAACAATTTTTAATCTTAAAATCAGAAAAGCTATCAAACTAAATAAACAAATACGAATTAAGGATATTGCCGAACAAGCAAAAGTTTCAATAGGTACTGTTGACAGGGTTTTACACAACCGCGGAGAGGTTGCTCCGGCAACAAAAAAGAAGATTCTTGAAATTGTAAAAGAATTGAATTACCAACCCAACATTTTGGCAAGTACGCTCGCCTCAAAAAAATCGGCCAGGTTTGCCACGCTGCTTCCTCAGCCTCCTGCTGGAGAAGGCTACTGGTCTAAACCAATAAAAGGTATAAAAAAACGTATTTCGGAGTTGCCGCAATACGGGCTACAAATTGAGTCGTTTACCTTTAACCAGGCCGATTCAAAAAGTTTTGTGGAAGAAGCCAATAAGGTGCTTGCCATAAAACCCGATGGCGTTGTACTGGCTCCCTTTTTCAAAAAAGAAGCTACTGCTTTTATCGAAAAACTAAAAGAGCTGGAAATTCCTTTTGTTTTTATCGATTCGAATATTAAAGACGTTGGCCAGCTAAGTTACATCGGCCAGAATTCATATCAAAGTGGGTTGGTGTCGGGAAAATTACTTGACCTGATGTTGAGCGACGGAAACATTCTTGTTATTCATTTTGCAAAAGAAATGGATAACCAGAACCACCTGGTACAGCGCGAAATGGGAATTCACGACTGGTTTAAGCAAAAAAAGGATAACAACCACGATTTATTCACCATCGAAATTCCGGATACCAATTCGGATAAGTGGATGCAAAAAGTGGAAAAAAATATTTCAGAGAAGAATATTAAAGGGATTCTGGTTACCAACTCGAAGGTATTTTATGTAGGACGTTTGCTTAAAAAGTTAAAAATCGATGACATTAAAGTCATCGGACACGACCTCTTAAAGGAAAATATTAAATACCTGAAAGAAGATCTGGTTCATTTTCTTATTTGTCAACGCCCCGAAGAACAGGGCTACAATTCGGTGAACAAACTATTCAGAAGCGTTGTGCAAAAGCGTGAAATTCAGGATGAAAGTTACACCCCAATTGATATTGTTACCAAAGAGAACGTTGATTACTACAAAGAATTTAAATAAACATTATGCAAGCACTATCATTTAACGATTTAAAAGACAAAGTATGCGTAATTACCGGTGGTGCAGGAGTTTTGGGTACCGCCATGGTAAAAGCTATCGCATCGGTTGGCACCAAAATCGCCATCGCCGATATTAATAAAGAAGTAGCCGATAAAGTTGCTGCGGAGATTGCGGCTGAATCTGGTGCTGAAGTGATTGGTGTTGCAGCCAATGTGCTTGATAAAGAATCGCTAGAGTTTGCCAAAGCCGAGATTAATAAACGACTGGGACCAATTGATATATTGATTAATGGTGCCGGAGGAAACAGTCCGCAGGCAACTACAAAAGTAGAAACCATAACCGAGGACAACATCGATAACCTTGAAGACACATTTTATGGTTTGCAAATGGAAGGTTTCGATAAAGTATTTGCGCTGAACTTTAAAGGCACTTTGCTGCCTACAATGGTATTTACACGCGACATGCTTGCCAATAGAAAAGGCGTTGTACTTAATGTTTCGTCGATGAACTCGTACAAACCATTAACCAAAATTCCGGCTTATTCGGCTGCAAAAGCATCGATCAATAATTTTACCGAGTGGTTGTCGGTGCATCTTGCAAAAGTTGGGATCCGGGTAAATGCTATTGCTCCCGGATTTTTTATCACGCACCAAAACCGCTTTTTGGTTATGGATGAAAAAACAGGCAACTACTCCCCTCGCGGGCAAAAAATTGTTGACAACACGCCAATGGGAAAATTTGGTGAACCTGAAGATTTACAGGGCGCAACACTTTTCCTGATTTCTGATGTTTCAAATTTTATTACCGGAATTGTAATCCCGGTTGACGGAGGATACAGCGCATTTGGTGGCGTTTAACGGAATTATTTGAGCGATCAGAAATTACTAAAAGCAGGTTAAATCAGCAACAAAACACCCCACAAACAGTACAACTTAATGTGGTATACAAAAAATCAATAAATATGAAATTGAAACAAAATTGTAAATATGCCATGCTGGTCCCAACAAGTATGGGAACACGCATTACTCCTGAAAACGGTCAACCGGTTCACTCAAGCGATAAATTCACATTGTACGCTACCAGTGCCGAGACCAATGTTGCAAGCATCTCGTCGTACCTGGGATTGCCGGTAAAAGTGTTGACTACATTTGTGAAAGACAGTCCGATTGCAAAATTTATACAGAGCAATTTAAAGGCCCGCCACATGGATTATGAAGGCCCAGAAGTGGAGCAAGGCAATCCGTGGGGTTACCGCCACCAGATAAATATTGCCGACAGTGGTTATGGTAGCCGCGGACCACGCGTTTTTAACGACCGCGCCGGTGAAGTAGGCCGTACACTTAACGTAAAAGACTTTGATCTGGAACGGATTTTTGGCGAAGAAGGTGTTCAGATCGTACACTTGTCTGGGCTGATCGGTGCTTTATCGCCGGAAACAACCCAGTTTTGTCTGGAAGTTGCAAGAGCCGCAAAAAAACATGGTACCAAAATTTCGTTCGACCTGAATTACAGAGCTTCATTCTGGAAAGGCCGCGAAGAACAGTTGAGAAAAGATTTTACCGAGATTGCCTCGGTATCAGACATTCTCATCGGTAACGAAGAAGATTTCCAGCTTTGTTTTGGAATTGAAGGACCACCTGCCGGCGGCGAAGGTTTAAATGCAAAAATTGACGGTTTTAAAGGATTAATTACGCGAGTAAAAGAAACATTTCCTAACGCTTCTGTTTTTGCCACAACACTACGTGAAGTTATCAGTGTAAACGAACACCTTTGGGGAGCTATTATGCTGGAAGGCAACAACTGGCATGTGGTTGAACCACGCACCATCCACGTACTCGACCGTATTGGCGGCGGCGATGGTTTTGTTGGCGGAATGCTGTATGGTATATTAAAAGAATGGGAAGCTGAAAAATGGCCACAGTTTGGTTGGGCAACCGGAGCACTGGCTACCACATTTTTAACCGACTACGCTCAACCTGCCGACGAAGAACAGGTTTGGAGTGTTTGGGGCGGTAATGCGCGCGTTAAACGCTAATCATTAAATTTCAAAACAGACTAAATGATATATTTCGAAAAAGGTTCTACCGAAACAGCACTCAGTGCTGAGGATCTGAAAAATGGCCTGTTTGAAGCTTTCGAAAAAATGGGAGCCAAACAAAAAGTTTTGGCCATTCCTCCTGATTATACGCGACTTCCATCACGCGCAGGAGAACTCACCGAATTTGCCTGGGAATATTTCGGAGAACGTCTCACCGATGTACTTCCGGCGTTGGGAACGCACACTCCAATGACAATGGAGCAAATCAGCCACATGTTTGGAAAAATGCCAACCGAGTTGATTCGCGACCACGACTGGCGAAACGATGTGGTTACGCTGGGCACCGTTCCCGCTGAATTCGTAAAGGAAGTTTCGGAAGGTGCCGTTGATTATTCATGGCCGGCACAGGTAAATAAAATTCTGGTTGAAGGCAATTACGATTTGATTTTATCGATTGGTCAGGTTGTTCCACACGAAGTAGTTGGAATGGCCAATTACAATAAAAATATATTTGTAGGAACCGGTGGCGCCGAGGGCATTAACAAAAGCCATTACATCGGTGCGGCCTACGGTATGGAACGCATGATGGGACGTGCCGATACGCCTGTTCGGAAGATTTTTAATTATGCCTCCGAAAATTTTTCAAACCATATGCCTATCGTATATGTGCAAACGGTGGTTGGATTAAATAACGATGGCAAATTGCAAACATACGGACTTTTTATCGGCGATGATTTTGAAGTGTTTGATAAAGCCGCAAAACTTTCGCTGGAAGTGAATTTTGAAATGGTAGACAAACCAATTGCGAAAGCAGTGGTTTGGCTCGATCCAACCGAATTTAAAAGTACCTGGCTGGGAAACAAAAGTATTTACCGTACGCGCATGGCATTAGCCGACGGCGCTGAACTGATCGTTTTGGCTCCGGCTTTAAAGGAATTTGGCGAAGACCCTAAAATTGATGAGTTAATACGAAAGTACGGCTACTTCGGAACGCCTCACACCTTAAAACTTGTAGCGGAGAACGAAGATCTGCAAAATAACCTGGGAGCTGCAGCGCACCTTATTCACGGATCATCCGAAGGACGTTTTAACATCACCTATTGCCCGGGAAAAGGGAAAGAAAATATAACACAGCAGGAAATTGAGAGTGTTGGATTTAAATATGGCGATTACGATGAAGTAACAGCCAAATATGATCCGAAAAAGCTAAAAGACGGTTTCAACACAATGCCTGATGGGGAAGAAATATTTTACATTTCAAATCCGGCAATTGGGCTGTGGGCATACCGCGAACGTTTTGATTATTAACAAAAACAGACAGCAGAATTGAGTACTTCGAGCGAGAAAAAGAGCATAAACTGGGGAATAATCGGTGTAGGAAATGTAACTGAAGTTAAAAGTGGTCCGGCTTTTTATAAAGTCGAAAGCTCAAAGCTGGTTGCAGTAATGCGCCGAAATGACGAATTGGCTAAAGATTATGCCCGTCGCCACAATGTTCCGAAATGGTACAGCGACGGTTCAGCATTGATCAACGATCCCGAAGTGGATGCAGTATATATTGCCACTCCTCCCGACACACATGCGTCGTACGCTATTGAAGCGTTAAAGGCCGGGAAACCGGTTTACATTGAAAAACCAATGGCGCGCAATTATTCCGAATGTTTGGAGATGCTTAAAGTTGCTGAAGAAACAAAAACACCGCTGTGGGTGGCCTATTATCGAAGAACTTTACCTGCGTTCTTAAAGGTAAAAGAGCTGGTAAAAAATGGCAGTATTGGCAAACCTTTAATGGTGAATATAAAATTGTATAAACAAGCTGCCGAAGCCAATCAAAAACCTGAAGAAATGCACTGGCATGTATTTCCGGAGATTGCCGGTGGCGGGCATTTTTTCGATCTTGCCTCACACCAAATGGATTACCTTGATTTTGTTTTTGGGAAAATCACCGAAGTTAAAGGACAAGCGGTTAATCAGGCCGGACTCTACCCTGCTGAAGATACTGTTACCGGAACCTGGAAACACGAATCAGGTGTTGTCGGCACCGGTAGCTGGTGTTTTGTTGTAGATGAAAAATCGGAGAAGGATTATATTCAAATTATCGGAGAAAAAGGCGAAATTTGTTTGCCTTGTTTCACGCATGGCGACGTTATTGTAAAAAACCAAAATGGAACAGAAAAACTAAGTTTTAATAATCCGCAACACATTTCGCAAAACCTTGTTGAACAGGTGGTGAATGAATTACTGGGAAATGGCACATGTGTGAGCACCGGCGAATCGGCGGCCCGCACCAGCCGGGTACTTGATGAGATGGTTAAAGATTATTATTCGGAACCACAATAGGCACATTAGAACACAATGAAGATTATTATTGACAATAAAATACCATATATAAAAGGAGCACTTGAACCTTTTGCTGAAGTTGTTTATCTGCCGGGAAGCGAAACTACTCCCGATGTTGTAAAAGACGCTGATGCAATTATTACAAGAACAAGAACCATTTGTAATGAGAAATTGCTTCGCGGTTCGAAAGTAAAATATATAGCAACGGCAACCATTGGCTTCGATCACATTGACACTGATTACTGCAAACAAGCAGGAATTGAATGGACCAATGCTCCGGGTTGTAATGCCGAGAGTGTAAATCAATATATTTCTTCAGCGTTGTGCTCATGGGCAATGCGCAAAAGAACCGATCTAACGGGGCTAACCATCGGAATTGTTGGTGTTGGAAATGTTGGGAAACGCATTGCAAAAACCTGCAAAATTCTTGGCATGAATGTCCTGCTGAACGACCCTCCACGTGAACGGGCAGAAGGAAGTAGCGTGTTTGTTTCGCTGGAGACAATTCAAAACGAAGCAGACATTATTACCTTTCATGTTCCGTTGAATATGACCGGCGAAGATGCTACTTTTCACATGGTAGATGAAGATTTTCTGCAAAACCTGAAGAAAAATCCCCTACTAATAAATTCGTGCCGGGGAGAGGTTTGTGATTCAGATGCCATATACAATGCCCTTGAAGCAAACGATATTAAAGGTTTTATTGCCGATTGCTGGGAGAATGAACCAGAGATAAATCTCGATCTGTTAAACCTTTGTGAGTACGGCACCCCGCACATTGCCGGCTATTCAAAAGACGGCAAAGCCAACGGAACGAAAATGAGTGTACAGGCCATTAGCCGTTTTTTCGATTTGGGCATCAACAATTGGGCACCAACCAATGTTGAACTACCTGCAACTACAACCATTGAAATTGATGGCAAGCAACGCCGCGAATATTCGATTTTGGCGGAAGCTATTTTAAGCACTTACGATATTGAAAACGATGACGACGACCTTCGGGATTCACCGCTAAAGTTTGAACAACTGCGAGGAGATTACCCTGTTCGCAGGGAGTTTAATACGTATACCATTGAAGCAAAAAATATTGAAACAGAAACTTTGGAAAAACTGAAAGAATTAGGATTTAAAATTAAAAACAAATAATACGCAATAGCATGAAAAAATTAGCTGATATTGGATTGATCGGGTTAGCTGTTATGGGCGAAAACCTGGTGCTAAACATGGAAAGCAAAGGCTACACAGTGGCCGTATACAACCGCACGGTTGAGAAAGTTGACAAATTTGTAAATGGCAGAGGAGCCGGTAAAAACTTTATCGGAGCGCATTCAATCGAGGATTTTTGTGCCTCACTGGAGAAGCCTCGTAAGGTTATGATGCTGGTAAAAGCAGGTCAGCCGGTTGATGACTTTATCGATATGGTTATCCCCCACCTTGAGGCGGGCGACATTATTATCGATGGCGGTAATTCACATTTTCCTGATACAATTCGCCGTACTAATTATGTAGAAAGCAAAGGATTGCTTTACATCGGAACAGGTGTTTCAGGTGGCGAGGAAGGCGCATTAAAAGGTCCTTCAATTATGCCTGGCGGATCGCCGGCTGCATGGCCACATGTGAAAGAGATTTTCCAGGCTGTATCGGCAAAAGTTGAAAGCGGCGAACCTTGTTGCGACTGGGTTGGCGAAGGCGGTGCCGGTCACTTCGTAAAAATGGTTCACAACGGAATCGAATATGGCGATATGCAGATTATCACCGAAGCCTACCAGTTAATGAAAGAATTGCTGGGAATGAGCAACGATGAAATGCACGAAGTATTCAAAAAATGGAACGAAGGTATTTTAGACAGTTACCTGATTGAAATTACACGCGACATTTTAGGTTATAAGGATGAGAATGGCGAGGAAACTGTAGAAATGATCCTCGACACAGCCGGACAAAAAGGAACCGGTAAATGGACAGGTATTTCAGCACTTGATCTGGGTATTCCGTTAACATTGATCGGCGAATCGGTTTTTGCACGCTGTTTGTCGGCCCAGAAAGATCTGCGTGTTCAGGCCTCAAAAGTAATTGAAGGCCCTAAACCGGAGTTTAAAGGCGACAAAAAACAATTTATCGACGATATTGAAAGTGCTTTGTTAGGTGCAAAGATAATCTCGTACGCACAGGGTTACAACCTGATGATGGAAGCTGCCAGCGAACACGGCTGGAACCTGAATTACGGTGGAATTGCCCTGATGTGGCGTGGAGGATGTATTATCCGTTCAGTTTTCCTTGGAGATATCAAAAAAGCATTTGATAACAACCCTGAGTTACCAAACTTGCTGCTTGATCCGTTCTTCAAACAAAAAGTTGAAGAAGCACAGGCAGGCTGGCGTCGTGTTTGTGCAACTGCATTGGCCAACGGAATTCCGGTGCCTGCATTAACTTCAGCACTGTGTTACTTCGATGGTTTCCGCAGCGAACGTTTGCCGGCCAACTTACTTCAGGCACAACGCGATTATTTCGGAGCACATACCTACGAAAGAGTTGATAAACCACGTGGCGAATTTTTCCACACCAACTGGACCGGCCGTGGTGGCGACACAGCATCGTCAACTTACAACGTTTAAATTTTTTAGTAATACATATGAAAAGAGGAAGCATTTGCTTCCTTTTTTTATTTTACACCAAATTGGTTTTAGAAATTAATCATCGCTTTTATTGCGCCAAATTTGTAGCCCTCAACAACATCAAAAGCCACCGGTGTTTCTTCTAGCGTAAATTCATGCGTAACCATTTTCGAAACTTGTACCGCTCCGGAGATTACCAAATCAATAGCCTCTTCAACACAATGGTTTTGGCGGCGTACATTTATTACGTTTAATTCCTTTCGGCGCATTAAATCCATATCGAAAACATATTGCGCATCCGGTGGAATTCCTACCAATACCAGTTTCCCTCCCGGTTTCAGAATTTTTATCGCATTATTTACCGCCTCTTGCTCACCACTGGCTTCAAAAACCACATCAAGCAACAGTTCTTCCTGTTTTTGAACAGTCGCTTCTACATCCTCACTTGCAGGGTTTATTAACCACGATGCACCTATCTCATCAGCTTTATTTAAGCGGTATTCCAATGGTTCTATCACTCCCACATTATTAACCTCGTCGGCCAACAATTTAAACAGAATGCTCAGTCCAATCGGCCCTGCGCCAAATATCCCAACGGTAGTTTCCTTTTTCTGAATCTGAGCCAGCTTAACCGCATAAACACCAATTGAAAGTGGCTCGATCAAGGCTGCCTGCCTGGTATTCAATTTATCGGTTACCGGATAACAGGTAAACGAGGGCATAACAATGTATTCTGCCAAACAACCTTCAATCTGGCCGGGGCAACCTAAAAACTTATTATTCCGGCAGGTATGCGGACGGCCCGCCAAACACTGATCGCAAGTGCCACAATGAACTGAAGGATCGACAACCACCAGGTCACCAACCTTAACATTACTTACTTCTTTACCGGCTTCAACAATTACCCCCGAGCATTCGTGCCCTACCTTAAACGGGTATTCAACAACCTGCGAGCCAATCTTCCCTTCCGAGTAATAATGAATATCCGATCCACAAACTCCAACAGTGGAGATTTTTACCTTCACATCCGTATCGCTCGTCAACACTGGTTCAGCTGTCTCTGTTAACTTCATCTGCCGAATTCCGGTTAAAACTACTGCTTTCATTTTTTATAAGAATTAGCTATTTGCAAATTGAACACCGGCTTTGTTGCCACTTTTAGATTTTGACTAAAAATACGATCTGTTATTATTCGTACCAAATAAAAACATTGAAAGATTTAAAACAAATCAGCTTTCTGAACACCCAAATTCTGCCGGGAACAATACAAAATGCTACATTCTTTACTGATGCTTTACACAACTATAAGAACATGATTTTTATCACAACATGCGCTTTATTTGCATTTTTCGAATAAATGGCGATTTTTTTCAAAAAAAACTAAAACTATTCTAAAACATATTGTCAATATCACAAACACTGACAATCAGGACCATAAGTCTTATCAATAAGACCTTTTTAACAAACATTAATTAATTTTAAAAAATACTTAAGATTTAAATCATTTTTATACTATATTAGCGGAGCCTTATATGAATAAAACGATTTAGATACTTATTAGAACTACCTTTTCTCTATTAGACCAATAAGTTTTCTGATCTAACTAAACTAGACTATGAACAATCGGGTTATCAACAAAAGATAACCCGCTTTTTTTTGGTAAAAACTGAATTAGGCTAAACGTTTCAGCAAGCGCATAAACCGGATGTAAAACAATATACCTGCTGTTCCCAAACCAACCAAATAGCCATACCATATTCCCTGAGGCCCGGCATTTAAAACAAACGTAAAAACATAACTGGTTGGAATACCAATCAGCAAATAAGCAATAAATGCAATTAGCATTGGTGTGGTAACATCGGCCATTCCGCGCAACGAACTTTGCATTATAACCTGCAAGCCATCGAAGAGCTGAAAAACGGCGGCTATAATCAGTAAACTGGCTGCAACCTGAATTACGTTTTCGTCGGTGCTAAACATTAATGGAAGTACATTTCGTAACAATATAAATAGTAGTGCCGACAATGACATAACTATAAGTACCAAATGTGTAGATGCAAAAACCGCTCGCCGTAACGAGAGATAATCCTTGTCACCCATTTGATGACTTACGCGAATGGTATTGGCTTGCGAAATGCCGAGCGAAATCATATAGGTGAATGTGGCTAATCCGAGCGCTACCTGGTGGGCTGCAAGCGGAGTTTCGCCCAGCCACCCCATCATTACCGCTCCAATTGCAAAGGCTGCAACTTCAACAATCAACTGAAAGCCGATGGGAATACCAATTCGTAATAAAGCCACAATATCCTTTTTGAATATTTTTTGATAGCGGGCAAAAACAAAATATCGTTTAAACCGATTATTCCGAAGAATAAAATAGGCAAACAACAGTGGCATACAAATTCGCGAGGTAAGCGTCCCGATTCCAGCTCCCAGAAGTCCCATTTCCGGGAAACCGAACTTACCGAATATAAATACATAGTTCACCGCAATATTTATAACGTTGGCGCTGAGGGTAATTTGCATGGCAATCTTTGTATTTCCTATTCCTTCGAAAAACTGCTTTAAAGTGAAAAAGAACATAAAAGGCAGATATGACGCGCAAAGTAAGAGATAGTAAGGCCGGGCCAGGTGCAAAACATTTTCGGGCTGCCCCATAAACGGAAGAAAAAAGTATATGCTGAACATAAGAGCCGTTAAAGCCACTGATGCAGTAAGATGTGCTGCAATTCCATTTTTCAACCAAACAATAGCCTTTTGCAATTGATTCTGGCCAAAAGCCTTTCCAACCAAAGGTGTAAGCCCCATTGTTACGCCCATACCAAAAACCATCCCAATCATAAATACACTGTTGGCAAACGATGCTGCTGCAAGTTCAGTTGTTCCAACGTGTCCAACCATCATGTTATCGGCCAGCGATACGGTAACCTGTCCGATTTGCGATAAAACGATCGGAAGTGCCAGGGTTAGATTACGCCTGTAAAATGGAAGATAATCTTGAAATTTCACGCACCAAAGATACTTTTTTATTTGGGCTAATTAACGAAGCAAAAAAGAACGCTGAACAAGTTTTATGGTATTTATTATAACGAAAACCAGTAGCTGAATTTAATCATAAAAGCATTTTCGGCACTAATTTTTCGAATGTCTTTGAAACTATCGAATAATGAAGAATTATAAGCTTCCTGGTAATCGCTACGATTATGGCTCCAAACAAAATAGAAAGTCGATCCTGTTTTATATTCCCAGCGGGCTACGAAATTCGACCTGAATTCCTGAAAATTAAAATCGAAATCATACGATGAAAAATCGTGGTAGACGTTGCCATCATCGTCAGTCAACAAATCATTATTACGTGTCAAAAACTCAAACCGTTGGTTAAGATCTTTGGATTTTGAATCGTTCACGCGGCGATAATCAACATATTTTCCTGAGGAAACATACGGGCTGCCATAATATTGAAGCGACAACTCCGGCGTAATAAAAAACTCGGCTCTGAAGGTGGTATAGAACGTCTGACGTTCAAGATTACCAACCACATATTCGGTCTTGGCATTTACATTCGATCGGCGAAGATACTGGCTGTTATCCTGTTCATTTATATAGGAAGAAGCCGACGAGAGCATAAAACGTGTACTAACTCTCCAGTCCACTTGAAATGAGTATGAATTATCGAATGTAATATTATCTTCCGATCTTGTGAAATCCGTTCGAACCCCTACAAAGAAATCACGCTGCGAATTGGTTTGAATAGCTGCTCCCAAACGGTTTCGGTTGTTAATTCGTAATGAAGGCCCACCACGTAATCGTCTGGTATCAATTTCATTTATGTATCGATAAGCAGCCAAATCAAATCTCCAGTAATTTTTGAATCGCCAACCTGCAGTAAAGCTAAAATTATCTCTCAGATTATCTCCGTTAAAGTTCCAGTCATGACCTTGAGCTAAACGGAATGAATAATTCAGCAATATACCTTTGGGTTTATTTACCAGATATTGAATCCTGAAATTCTGATCGACATAATCTGCCTGCCGCAAATATCCAACATCATTCAAATCAACTCCTGGCGAACGCCATTCAACGTCTCCTGTAATTCTTAATTTACCACTTCGTTTACCGCCGGCTACTTCTCCCCCCCAACCACTTAGGCTTGTTCTGGTGGGATCATATTCAAGGTAATCGGCATCAACACGTTGATAATAGTGACGTGAATTTCTTTGCAAACGAGCAATTGATTCTTCGCTTCCGCTAATTCGTGAAGTAAATCCTTTTGCGGCAACATAATATTTTCTGTTCTTCCAGTTGTGCTCAAAATCAAGCCCGCCAACAAGTGAGTTATCTGTTAAAAATTCAAGATTTTCGTCTTTAATATTTCGAATCGAAGAGGTAACAATTCCTCCCAATACGGTACTGCCCTCATTGAAATCCTGCTTTACACGTGCAATAGAATAATTAGTAAATGGTTCAACAGCTTCTTTAATGGTTTCGTCGGCAGATTTAATTGTTGCGGTTTCTCTGGCAGTCATACTATTAACCAGCCCCAGCGAAAAACCCTTTTTATTCTTTCCTGTAAGTTTTAATGCGTTTATAATGGAAGTATTTTCCGGCATTTCCAGACTCTGATCTTCATCATAGTCGGGCTCGTAACTTGGTGCATGACCAATACGACGCGAATAGAAAAGCATATCATGACCTGAATTGTATTCCAAAATACTGTTCCCTTCCAAAAAGAATGGACGCTTCTCATCGTAAAATACTTCGTACGAGGTCAGGTTTAGTTCCGAAGGATCGGCTTCAACCTGCCCAAAATCGGGATTAAAAGTATAATCCAAAGTAAAATTCGAGCTTACGCCAATCTTGCCATCAACACCAAATCCAAAATTCTCTTTATTCGTCGAATTCGGAAAATATTGTCCGCTGGCATAGGGCATCACTTCAAAATTACGTTTGTATGGGATATTCTCTATTCCGCGCAGTTCCCCAAAAATATATACCATTGCTGGAGCATCAATCGGAATTAATTTCCACTGGCTTTCTTCACTAAGCCGGTGTATCCAGCGCCAAATATGCATCCCCCATATCTGCTCTTCCTTTTTTGAATAACGTATCTGAGAAAATGGAACACGCATTTCTGCATACCAGGCTGAATCTCCCAATGATGTTTTGCCATCCCAAACAGCATTCCAGTTAAAATCCCAGCCATATTCTCCCATGTGCATCAGGTCAATTTTTTGGCCAGCTGAAGTTAAATTAAACTCAAATGCAGTTTGTTTATCCTGGTATGAATCAAGAGCAATGCCTGCAACATCTCCATTTAATTCATCTCTTCGCCCAAGTATTGGATCCATTTCATCGGGCTCATCATCATAGGCGATAATTGCAAAGTACAGATACTTATCGTCGTAAAGTATTTTTATTTCAGTTTCCTGTGAAGCTTTTTGCGCCTGATGCGGTTGTTGTTGAATAAAATCTCCGTCCCAGGTGCCAACAGTCTGCCAACACTCATCATCCAGTTTCCCATCAATCTTTGGAACCAGAGAGGTTCGCGTGGCATAATACACCCTTTTCATGCTGGCATAATGATTTACTAATGAGTCATCCGACAATGTATAATCATAATCTTGTGCTCGAACTACAGACACAAAGAAGGTAAAAAATAAGAGGGTAAAAATTAATTTTGAACGCATGATTGGTTTTTAATTGCCATCAAAAATAGAAATTATTAGAAAATAAAAAAACACTTATCATAAAAAATATAATTTTAGACCCATTGCTTTTGGAATTCAAATTTTATCCGCCGGAAACACTAATATAAAACAGTTTTTTACATTTATTAACAATTAACCATGCCACAGGTATCTCTCAACAGGTAACTTCCAATCTAAATTTTTTGAGTGTAAACATTTTTTGCAAAACAGAGTTATTATTTGCAGAAATTAAGATGACTTAAACTTATATTGATTTCAAAGTTGTATGAAGAAAATCAAAAAGATTCTAATCGCAAACCGAGGCGAAATTGCGATTCGCGTTATGCGAACCTGCAGGGAACTTGATCTTGAATCAGTTGCCATTTACTCGGAAGCAGACAGGACTTCGCTTCATGTGCGTTATGCCCACGAAGCTTATTGTGTAGGTAAAGCACCATCGAGCGAAAGTTACCTGAACATTGATAAAATTATAGAAGTTGCTAAACAAAGTGGCGCTGATGCAATTCATCCCGGCTACGGCTTTTTATCGGAAAATGCCGATTTTGCCCGACGTTGTACCGAAGAAGGAATAGTGTTTATTGGTCCGTCGCCGGAAGTTATCATTCAAATGGGTGATAAAATCCAGGCCCGCGAAGCGATGACTGCCGCCGGAATTCCCGTAGTACCCGGAACCGATGGTGAAATAAAGTCGGAAGATGAAGCGCTTGAAGTGATAAAAAGTATCGGTTTGCCGGTAATGATAAAAGCATCGGCCGGTGGTGGCGGAAAAGGAATGCGCCTGGTGAAAAACGAGTCGGAAGTGGTTTCTGCAGTTCGCGCAGCCCGCTCTGAAGCTAAGTCGGCTTTTGGCGACGATGCCGTTTACATCGAAAAGTACATTACTTCACCACATCACATCGAGTTTCAAATTTTGGCCGACCAGCACGGAAATACCGTTCACCTTTTCGAGCGTGAATGTTCGGTTCAGCGTCGTCACCAGAAAATGATCGAGGAAACTCCATCGCCGTTGATGACTCCTGAGTTGCGCGATGAAATGGGAAAAGCAGCCGTTGAAGCTGCAAAAGCAGTAAATTATGTAGGTGCCGGAACCATTGAATTTTTGGTGGATAACGACCTGAATTACTATTTCCTTGAAATGAATACGCGTTTGCAGGTGGAACACCCGATTACCGAACGTGTTACCGGAATCGACCTGGTAAAACAGCAAATTTATGCTGCTGAAGGCCGTGAGTTGGAATTTGGGCAGGACGACCTTAGACAAAGAGGCCATGCCATAGAATGCCGTATTTATGCCGAAGATCCGGATAATAACTTTATGCCAAGCGCCGGAAAAGTGTATAAGATATCAACTCCACTGGGGCTGGGCGTTCGTACCGATGGTTATGTGTATGAAGGTTATGAAATTCCGATTTACTACGACCCGATGATCTCGAAACTGATTGTTTGGGGAAAAACACGCGACGAAGCCATTGCGCGTATGCGACGGGCACTGTATGAATACAAAATTACCGGAGTAAAAACATCAATAAAAATGCTGGAACGTGTAATGAACAACGAAAACTTCATTGCCGGAAATTACGACACCCATTTTATTGAGAAAAACCAGGAACAGCTGCTTTCTAACGGAATGAAAGACAATCCGGAAGACATGGTTATTATTGCTGCATTTATCGATTACCTCGATAAACTGGGAAGCAATGCTGCAGTAACCAAAGAGTTTGTGCCGGCACAAAGCCGCTGGAAAAAAATTCCATACGTAAATCATTTTTAAACAAGAATTATGGCTGTTGAAATAAAAATTGGCGACAGGAAAGCATGGGTTAACCTGTTAAAACAAGATGGCAACATTCTGGAAGTTGAAGTTGACGGAAAAACATATAATGTAGATTTGATGCATACTGCCGATGGCACATTTTCAATTCTTGAAGGTGGCCATTCGTACGATATCGAACTGGTTCCGGATGAAACGCCAAAAAAATATACCGCTTACACATTATACGAACGTTACAATGTTGAAGTAATTGATGCCGAAGCACGTTATCTGCAAAACCGTAATGCGAACGGAGCAGGACCAGGCGACAATAAAATAACTTCGCCTATGCCGGGCAAAGTAGTTAAAGTGTTGGTTGAAGAAGGTGATGTTGTTCAGGAAGGTGAAACTGTAGTTATCATTTCGGCCATGAAAATGGAAAGCGAATACAAAGCACCTAAAGATGGAACGATTAAAAAAGTACATGTAAAAGATCAGCAAACAGTAGACAGCAACCAGGTATTAATTGAATTGGACTAAAAGAAAAGAAATGGATTTAAAAGCAAAATACGAACAGCTTGATGCACTAAATGCACAAGCCGAACTCGGAGGAGGTGAAGATAGAATTGAAAAACAGCATGCAGCCGGAAAAATGACTGCCCGCGAACGCATTCTGCAATTACTCGATCCGGGAACTTTTACCGAAATTGATAAACTGATGACACACCGAAATTACGATTTCGGTATGGAAGCCAAAAAAATATTGGGCGACGGTTTAATATCGGGTTACGGAAAAGTAAATGGAAAACTGGTGTATGTTTTTGCCCAGGATTTTACTGTTTTTGGCGGATCGCTGAGTAGAGCCAACGCCGATAAAATTGTAAAAATTCAGGAACTGGCATTAAAAATGGGAGCACCGCTTGTTGGGTTAAACGACTCGGGTGGCGCCCGTATTCAGGAAGGCGTTGAAAGCCTTGCCGGTTACGCCGATATATTTTACAACAACGTAATTTCATCGGGGGTAATTCCTCAAATTTCTGCCATATTAGGGCCGTGTGCCGGTGGTGCGGTATACTCTCCTGCCCTCACCGATTTCATTTTTATGGTGAAAGAAAAGAGCCACATGTTTGTAACCGGACCTGAGGTAATTAAAACAGTTACGCACGAAGATGTTACCAAAGAAGAATTGGGTGGAGCAGATACCCACAGCTCAAAAAGTGGAGTAGCCCACTTTACCGGCAACGACGAGGAACAAACCATTATGATGGTTCGCGAATTACTAAGCTTCCTGCCTTCCAACAACCTGGAAGATCCGCCGATAAAAACTACCATCGACCCATCCGACAGGGTTAGCGAAGAACTGGAAGAAATTGTTCCTGCCGATCCGAACAAACCTTACGACATGCATGAGATTATCCAGACGGTTATCGATAACAAACATTTCCTGGAAGTTCAACCCAATTATGCACAAAATATAATTGTTGGTTTTGCTCGTTTTGGTGGCCGGCCGGTGGGCGTTGTTGCCAACCAACCAAGTCATTTAGCGGGAGTACTTGACATTAATTCATCAGTTAAAGCGGCACGTTTTGTTCGTTTTTGCGATGCATTTAACCTGCCTTTGGTAACATTTGTTGATGTTCCGGGTTTCTTGCCGGGAACCGGACAGGAATTTGGCGGTATTATTAAACACGGGGCAAAATTGCTTTACGCATTCTCTGAAGCTACAGTGCCAAAAATTACGGTAATCACCCGAAAAGCTTATGGTGGTGCTTACGATGTAATGTCGAGCAAGCACATTGGTGCCGATGTAAATCTGGCTTACCCAACAGCAGAAATTGCCGTGATGGGGCCTGAAGGTGCGATTAACATTATTCATCGCGAAAAAATGAGCGATGACGAAAAAGCAGCCAAAGTGCAGGATTACCGCGATAAATTTGCGAATCCGTACAAAGCAGCCTCACTGGGTTATATCGACGAAATTATTCATCCGCGCGATACACGTAAAAAGGTTATCGATGCGCTTGAAATGACACAGAACAAACGAAAATCAAATCCACCGAAAAAGCACGGGAACATTCCGCTTTAACAGAGATTGATGTAGATTGAAGTTCAGATTGAATCAGATTGAATCGAATCTGGATTTATCAAATACACGAAATATAGAAGAGATTGATTTGAGGTAAGTTGTTCCTTTTTATCAATCTCTTTTTTTATTATGTATACATCTAAAAATCAACCTTATTTTCCGCAAAACAACTACATTTGGCCCTGAAAAATTAGTTCATCTGTTAACAAGGCCAATTTTCACACGAAAAACCATCAAACTGTTTGATAAATAACAATTTATTTCTATTTTTGCGCGTCCAAAATTTTTGGAAAACTATTTAATAATTTAAAAATTAGATGATTATGTTGAATCAGTACGAAACCGTTTTCATTTGTACTCCCGTTTTATCTGAGCCACAGGTAAAGGAAGCGGTAACAAAATTCAGGGATCTCATCAAAGCCAATGGAGGTGAGATGATCCATGAAGAAGATTGGGGAATGAAAAAACTGGCTTACCCAATTCAAAAGAAATCTACTGGCTTTTATCACTTATTTGAGTTTAAAGCCGATCCTGCATTCATTACAAAAATGGAGACAGATTTCCGTCGCGACGAGCGCGTTATCCGCTTCATGACTGTAAAACTCGACAAGTATGCTGTTGCATACAGCGAGAAGAGAAGAAAACTTCAGAAAGCAAAATCAGAAAAAAAGGAGGATTAAAAAATGGCACAAGGAAGTGAAATCAGATACCTGACTCCACCGTCAGTAGAGATCAAAAAGAAAAAATATTGCCGTTTCAAGAAAAACGGAATCAAATATGTTGATTACAAAGACCCTGAGTTTTTGAAGAAATTCCTTAACGAACAAGGTAAAATTTTACCTCGTCGTATCACCGGAACTTCGTTAAAGTATCAGCGCAAAGTTGGCCAGGCCGTTAAACGTGCCCGCCAAGTTGCATTGCTACCATTTGTAACCGACATGATGAAATAAGAGGAGGACTTGAAATGGAAATTATATTATTACAAGACGTAGAGCGTTTAGGAAGCAAAGACGATATTGTAGAGGTAAAAGGTGGTTACGCACGTAACTTTCTGATTCCTACACAAAAAGCAATTGTTGCTACCGAGTCTGCCAAAAAAGTTTTGGCTGAGAACATTAAACAACGTGCTCACAAAGAAGCTAAATTGAAAGAAGAAGCTACTAAAATTGCTGAGCAAATTGTTGCCAAGAAAATTTCTATTGGTGCAAAAACAAGCACTTCAGGCAAAATTTTCGGATCGGTTAACACCATCCAGTTGGCTGAAGCGATCAACAAAAAAGGATTTGAGATCGACCGCAAACAGATCACTATTCCTGAAGACAGCATCAAAGAAGTTGGTACTCATACAGCTAAAATCAAACTGCACAAAGAAGTTGTGGTTGAGATTGAATTTGAAGTTGTTGCGGAATAAGCATATTTTTGCATACACAATACTAAAAACGGTAAAAGGGTTTCCAAATGGAAACCCTTTTTATTTTGTTCTAAATGATCTGATACACGGCAAATGAACTATAAAACCTTCAGGAAGTGCTAACCGAAAACCTGCAATTGGGGCAAATTGGTTTGTGCTTATCGCTTATTAAATTGTGTTGACAGGCATAAATCATCATTTGTAAATGATTTAAACTACCCAGCTTTTCCCTGATATTTTTCAAATGCGTACGCACTGTAGACTCACTAATGTTAAGAGTATTCGCAACTGCATTATAGGTTTCTTCCGTAATCCAGGTTCCTAAAATTTGTTTCTCTCTGCTGGTTAATTTCGATTCATACTCCTCACCGTTCTTACAACTAAAAAATTTATCTATAGCCTTAGGGCATAAATATTTTCCCGATGTATAAATTTCCTGAATTGCTCTGATAATTTTTTCGGCCGAACAGCTTTTTACAATATACCCGTTAATAAAAGGCATAATCTTCACCATCAGTTCCTGCGAAATTAGTTCGGAGATAACCAGAATTTTTAAATGTGGAAAATTCAAATTCAGATTCGATGCATAGTCTATAAATTCTATCGACCACAGCTTAAATTCAAGAATTACCAGGTCCGGTTTTAATTCTGAAATATGTTTAAAAGGATTATCGGCATTATTTACAATACCAACTATCTGAGAATACTGATTTTCTAACAGATAAGTTTTGATACATTCTGCGACTAACTTCTGATCGTATGCTATTAATATTTTCATGGTGTAACCTGATTACATGGTTAACAGCACAAACAATTGATATACAAGTTACAAAAATTACAAAGAACTACTTACCAGTTACTGTATAATTGTTGAGACAGAACTCAGATTTGTTTACTCGCTCCATGAAATTGTTGACATAAAACTGGCCAAAGCGACCGAAAAAACCAACAATTTAAGGATTGTCTTGCCTCGTCTAATTTTATAAATTGTTATTCCATTTAACTGGAACAGTCATAAAATCAGAGAACATTATTTATTAACCAAAATTTCTTAACCATGAAAACAATTATCCGTTATTCTCACTATGTATTTTTTTTACTCTTAATGAGCTGCTTAACTATTCTTTTAAGTAACTGCCAGAAAGGCGATATTTTACCCCAGGTTGATGATGACTCCGACCGACCGGAATGGGCAGGTGGTAAAACCGAGGCCAATGATCACATTAAAGGAAATGATGACTCAGGAACTACCCGTGGTGGCGACTATGGCGATTTATACGTGCTATTGAGGGATGATAATGGTGTCCCTACAATGACATGGGTAGATCTTGATGTAGATAGTGAACAAGATGACGATGAATTCTTTGTTCAGCCAATCGATGCTCAGGGCAATGAAATTGAACTTGATCAATATGGAGAAGTTCCGGAAGGAGCTCCGGTAATTGAGGTGGACTTTGGCCGCTTAAACATTGTACGTTCGCCTCAATCGGTTTTAGACCAGGCCTTTGAAGAAGCCATGAAAGTAATTGAAGCCGGCGATGATTTTACGCTGGATTTCTGCGGACGGTTATCAATTTGGAATTATGATCCTGTTGTCACCGACTCACTTGTTCTAACAAAAACAATCGATTCTCCGCGTGAAAACATGGCCTTGTACCAATACCTGATGACCTATATGTATGAAAACACTGTTGAAAACAACTACGCCAACAGACTGGCTTTTTTAGATGCCTATGAAATAGATGCACTGTTGTTGGCTGCCGGTTGTTTTTCTGCAGGTTCAGACAAAACCGGCACGGTTGATATTGATGAAGTAGTATACATTAATGGTTTTCTTGATTGTTGTGGTCTGAATCCTATTTTAAACGACCATGATTACGATTTTAACCACGAAAACAATTATTACTTCAATTTCACTGAACCCAGATTTGGCGATGCACAGTTTCAATACAACCGTGGAATTTATGAAGACCGATTTATCCAGTATTTGGTTTGGGACAATGTTTACTATCCTGTAAATGAAGACGGAATCTCAGAAGGTCCGGTATTTTCAATTTTCGACATTTTTGAAGGGAATGTTGACTTTAAAGGAATAGGTGAACAGCCGCAATTTACTTATCGGTGGAACCAGTTTGCGCATGATAAAGTACAGGGTTTTGCAATCGCCATTGATGATGCAGTACAAGTTCTGGATTATGTACATGGCGATTCAAATATTATTTTCTTACCAAATTATCAACCTTAAAATATAAAATCACCAGGCAATTGTGGGTTTATTAAATTTTTCCCGTGTAGTAATCTGAAGAGTGACCATCTGCCTTTCCCTGGCAGATGGTTCTCTAAAATCCGGCAATATGTTTACACATCGTACCACAATTTCTCTTCTAAAAGGATGTATTCTTTTTATCTTTTACTTTGGCACTACCCACATTTTAACTGCACAACACAGCCGGATAGAAAAATCAAACCAACCGGAATTAAAGCAGTTTGCCTGGCAAAGAGGTGCTGCGTGGACAGAACAAAAGAAATTTGCAGATTCAGTTGCAGCCAGCTTAAACATACCCGTGTTTTATATCGAAGAAACCGGGCGGGTAGTTAGTCTTCAGCGCATGGGGCTTAACAATAAACCGGTTTATTATGCCACCGATAATTTAAGTGTTGCCTCAACACTTTCAGTCGATCAGCTTTGGTCTGCCGGCAACGAATACCCCGAACTTACAGGTGAAGGTATTGAAATAAACCTGTGGGACGGAGGCACGGTATTGGCTACTCACCAGGAGTTGATGAGCCCTGAAGGTTCGCGAATTACCATGCGCGATTTAGATTTGCCCCTATCCGATCACTCCACACATATTTCCGGAACGATGATAGCCACGGGAAAAAAACCCGAAGCCAAAGGAATGGCAGGACTAGCCCTCATTAAAGGATGGGATTTAAATAATGACATTGCCGAAATGGCCAGTGCTGCTGCCGATGGCATAGCAATTTCAAATCATTCGTACGGACCATTATGCGGTTGGTACTATAATGCACAAAACGAAAACTGGTACTGGTACGGCGATCCCGGCATTTCGGCTACCGAAGACTACGAGTTTGGTTTTTACAGCGATGTAAGTGCCGACCTTGATTATATTGCGATGATGGCCCCCTACTACCTCATCGTAAAATCGGCCGGAAACGACAGAAACGATGGTCCGGAAACGGCAGTGGCACATTACGTGTGGGATGAAAACTGGGTTTTGGTGAACGATGAACGCGAACCTGACGGTGGCGAAGATGGTTACGACTGTCTGTCGCCGGTGGCGGTAGCCAAAAATATATTGACTATAGGAGCTGTTGATGATGCCCAAAATATGACTGTCTTTAGTGGTTTCGGGCCAACTGATGACGGACGGATAAAGCCTGACCTGGTTTCAGATGGTGTTGATGTTTATTCATCCATCTCGTCAACCAACACAAGTTACGAAACCTACACCGGCACTTCAATGTCTACCGCAGCTGCAACCGGTTCTATTGCTCTTTTACTTCAACTTCAGGATTTGCTTCTGCCCGGAGTTAAACTAAGATCTTCCACCTTAAAAAGTATTTTGATCCATTCTGCCACAGACTTGGGTAATCCTGGCCCCGATTACAGTTTCGGATGGGGACTTATAAATTTTAAAGCTGCAGCCGATATTACTTACAACAATTCAAACAATCAGGGCAAAACTATTTATGAGGCAGTTTTAAACGAAGGAGAAGAAATAACAATCCCTGTAAAAACAGCCAGCGATGCGCCATTTTTAAAAGCCACAGTTTGCTGGACTGATCCGGCCGGACAAGCTTCCTCGCCCACTTTAAACCAACGAACAAGCAAACTGGTAAACGACCTTAATTTGACAGTAGAAAATACAACTTCGGGACAGGCTATTCTTCCCTGGGTGCTGGATGTTGAAAGTCCGGCAACTTCGGCTACGCACGGAATAAATCATACCGACAATGTGGAACAGGTTTATTTTACAAATCCGGGCGATAATGATTTAACGATCAGAATCTCACATTCAGGAACTCTGTCCGGAGGTTCGCAACAATTTAGCCTCGTAGTTACCGGCATTGAAACATTGTCGGAAATCTTTCCTCCTCAAAATTTAAGCTATTCCATAAACGAATCTGCAATTTTACTCAGCTGGAGTCCTCCCGTTTCAGGCGTTCCTGATAAATATAAAATCTACCGGAATAGCTCTTTCCTGGCCGAAAGTTATACGCCCGCCTATTCGGATGCGTCGATTATTTTCGATAATGAATATTCGTATTACGTAACAGCTGTTTATACCATTAATAACGCAGAAACCGAAAGCCTTGGAACCAATGAAATTCTTGTTTACCCCCGAACTGCGCTTACACTACCCTATTTTGTCGATTTCGAAACCGGAACAAATGAAGTACAGATAAAAAACAACATTTCCGGATGGCAATGGGGAGATAGCGATTCTTTGAATTGTTATTACCTCGATTTTTCATCCGATTCCACGAAATTTATTGCCACCGATTCGTATTCTGCCGGAGAAGCGGTTCATGTTTCCGATATAGCAGCAACTCCCCCGCTATTACTAGGTAATTATTTAAATAGTACGCTTTCATTCGATTATTTGCTAAAAACAGAAATTTACGACGCCATTGATGAACTACACGTAGTTTACAAAAAACAGCAAGAAACGGTGTGGCATGAATTTATTAAGCTGGAAAAAGCCGTTGCATGGACACATAAAACAGTTGAATTGCCCCTCGAGATTTGTAAAAACGGCACACAGCTGGGCTTCTGTTACGACGATCTTTACCAATGGGGAATGGGCGCCGGACTGGACAATATTTCTGTCACGGGCGATGAAAAACCACGTGTTACAGATCTTACAATTGTGGCATTGGATTATCCCGTTTCATCATGCTCTTTGTCGGGAGATGAAAAAGTAGCCGTATCAATCAAAAATATCGGACCGGATCCGGCCTTAGCCGGCGACAGTATTTCAATTCTTATGAAGTGTACCTCCAACGAAAACGTTGAAGAAATTGCGGTGCTTGCTGAAACGCTCTTACCCAATGAAGTGCTAAATTATGAAATGAACGGGCACATGGATCTGAGTTATGAACAGAACTACACCTTTGAATTTTATCTTACTTGTGCACTCGATAGCAATAGTACCAATAATTCATTCGATAAAACCATCGAAATATATGGATATCCGCAACCAACAATCGCAACAACCGACCTTTCATTCTGTGAAGATGAGCCGCCAATTCTAATCGAGGCAGTTCCCGAAGGAGGAATACTTTCCGGTGAAGGTGTTTCCGGGCTTTATTTCGATCCAGCTTTGGCCGGAGCAGGAACACATTCCTTAACCTACACCGTAAGCGAAAATGAATGTACAGGAGAAATTGAATTTCTGGTGATCGTAGATTCACTTATTCAGCCTGAAATTTTAAATGACAAGCTATCTTTCTGCGAAGATCAACAAGCCGTTTTAATCGAAGCAGTTCCTGAGGGTGGAATACTTTCAGGGCAAGGTGTTTCAGAATTTTATTTCGATCCTGCTTTGGCCGGAGTGGGAACACATACCTTAACTTACACCATAAACGAAACTGAATGTGCCGGTGACATTGAATTTCAGGTAGTCGTAGATTCTGTTATCCATCCCCAAATTTTAAATGACAATCTTACTTTCTGCGAAGATCAGCAATCCGTTTTAATCGAGGCAGTGCCTGATGACGGAATACTTTCCGGCACTGGTGTTTCAGGACTTTACTTTGATCCACTGGTGGCAGGGCCGGGAACGCACACCTTAACTTACTCCGTGACTGAAAACAACTGCACAGGAGAAACAGAATTCCAGGTAATTGTGGATTCTGTATTTCATCCCCAAATTTTGAATGACAATCTTTCTTTCTGTGAAGACCAGCAAGCCGTTTTAATCGAGGCAGTGCCTGATGACGGAATACTTTCCGGCACTGGTGTTTCAGGACTTTATTTCAATCCGTCAGTAGCCGGAGCGGGAACACATACTTTAACTTACACTGTAAATGAAGACAACTGCACAGGAGAAACCGAATTCCAGGTAATCGTGGATTCTGTAGTTCATCCTCAAATTTTAAATGATAAACTTTCGTTTTGCGAAGATCAACAAGCCGTTTTAATCGAAGCAGTTCCTGAAGGCGGAATAGTATCCGGTGAAGGTGTTTCCGGGCTTTATTTCGATCCGTCAGTAGCCGGAGCAGGAACACATACCTTAACCTACACCGTAAGCAATAATGAATGTACCGGTGATATTGAATTTCTGGTGGTTGTAGATTCTATTATTCAGCCAGAAATACTGAATGACAAGCTTTCATTTTGCGAAGACCAGCAAGCAATCTTAATCGAGGCAGTTCCCGAAGGAGGAATACTTTCCGGAGAAGGTGTTTCCGGGCTTCATTTCGATCCAGCTTTGGCCGGAGCGGGAACACATACTTTAACTTACACCATAAACGAAACTGAATGTACAGGAGTAATTGATTTTCAGGTGGTCGTAGATTCAGTTATTCAACCTGAAATACTGAATAATAAGCTTTCGTTTTGCGAAGATCAACAAGCCGTTTTCATCGAAGCAGTTCCTGAAGGCGGAATATTATCCGGTGAAGGTGTTTCCGGGCTTTATTTCGATCCGTCAGTAGCCGGAGCGGGAACACATACCTTAACCTACACCGTAAGCAATAATGAATGTACCGGTGATATTGAATTTCAGGTGGTTGTGGATTCACTTATTCAACCTGAAATACTGAATGACAAGCTTTCGTTTTGCGAAGATCAGCAATCCGTTTTAATCGAAGCAGTTCCCGAAGGAGGAATCCTTTCCGGAGAAGGTGTTTCCGGACTTTATTTCAATCCGTCGGTGGCCGGAGCAGGAACACATACCTTAACCTACACCGTTAGCGAAAATGAATGTACTGGAGAAACCGATTTTCAGATTATTGTAGACGAAAAACCAGAAGTTAATTTGGGCCCCGATCAGGTTTTAGGAATTGAAGATTCCATATCACTCTACATTCCAAACACGGATTGTTCGATTGTTTGGTGCGATGGATCAACCGAAGCTAATATTACCATTCTCGCGAGCGAACTTGGTCTGGGTACCCATCCGCTTTGGGTAGACATATTAAATGACAGCTATTGTTTTTCTTCGGACACCATATTTGTCACTGTTCAAAATTTAAATGCTGTATTTGAGCAGGAAAATAACAATGAAATATTAATCTACCCAAATCCTGCAAACAAAGGATTTACTGTACAATTGAATCAAAACGAATTAATTGAAGAGCTGTATGTATTTGCGTCAACCGGGGAAATGATACTGAAAAGGCAAGCGTCCACAACATCCTACTTCGATATTTCATTTCTCTCATCCGGGGTGTATTTCATAAAAGTTGAAACAAACCTGCGAACGGCACAAATATGCCTTGTAAAACTGTAATGAGCCATGAACAAGATTAAAATACAAAGAAGATAAAAAGATTATCCAGCCGAAATTTACTGTGCGGCTTCAGATGATATCATCTTAAAATACATGTCATGAAAACAAAACAATTGTTATTGCAAATTGCCATTCTTGCTATTGTGCTGGTGTTTTCAGCTTGCTCTGATAGTCAAAAGAATGATGACCTAACGTTTTCCGAAAATACGGAAGAAGAGTCTCTAAAAAACAGTGCGGTGTTGTCGGTTCCAACATTAACAGATGTCGATAGTATGGGTATAATATTTATGCGGGAAGAAGAAAAGCTTGCGCGCGATGCTTACCTAAGTTTATACGCGAAGTATGAGCACCAGATTTTTGACAATATTTCACAAAGCGAACAGGTTCATACCGATGCCATTTTGAAGCTGTTGAACTACTACGAACTGCAGGACCCGTTTATCGACATAATTGGAGAATTTGCGGATCCATCGCTTGATGCACTTTTCGATGAGTTAATGACACTGGGAGCTATTAACCTGGATTCGGCATTGGTAGTAGGTGCCCTTATTGAGGAAACTGATATTGAAGATATTGCGATCCTGGCAGGGGCCACCGGTGTACCAAATATTATGCAGGTTTACGAAAATCTGCTTAGTGGTTCGGAAAATCACCTGAGGGCTTTTGTGCGCGACCTGAATAATAGAGGCATTGATTATCAGCCACGAATATTGCCAATCGATCAGTTTAACGACATTATAAATAAATAATAATGGGTTTTTGAATAAATGAAAATCCCCTTGCTTTAAAAACTAATACGGAGCGTTATTCCGGTTGGGTAACTTTGTGGATGCGAACAATAGAATCCGCCAGGAATAACCTCCAACTGAAAGGAATCGGTGAATTGAACTTTACGAATTCTATCGATGCGCGATATACCGGTCATGTACATCGTAAATCCAATTATGGTGGCTGCTACTCCACCGGCCATTAAAGTAGCCGCTGTTACACACAATACACTTGTTTCTCCCGACGAACAGTCATCATTTAGTGCAGCTCCGCCCAAAATTCCTAATAATCCTGCTGCTGCTCCTGTTATTGCCAAAGTTTCGCCCATTCGTTCCAGGTTCATCGCTTTTTGGTAATACAGGTTAAGTTCCTCACTCGAAGCCCGTTGCAGATTTCTTATAGAGTAAGTTCCTTGTGCATTACCGGCAACAACCAGCAACAGGAAAAATAATCCGGTGATTAAATACTTTTTTATAGCCGTTCATTTTTGGTTTACCAAACAAGTTACAAAATAACCTACTGATATTCATTAATTATTGAAAATAACACCCCGTTAACAAACCTTCATTTTATAAATATGTTATTGATTAAGAATACAATAACTGTATAAACGGATAAAACAACTAATTGCTGAGAATTATGAAACAACTTGCATTAACTTTTCTGATCGTACTTATTTCAATAACAAGCTGGTCAAAAGACAAAAAGGCTCCGTTGATTGGAGATAAAGCACCTTCATTTACCGAAAAATCAACAAACGGAATATTGAACTTTCCGGAGGATTTTGGCACCAACTGGAAAATATTATTCAGCCATCCGCTGGATTTTACAGCTGTTTGTACTTCAGAGTTGTGCGGTCTTGCCCGTAACCAGGAAAAGTTGAATGCATTGGGTGTAAAAGTAGCCGTGGTCTCAATTGATGAAATCGACAGACATTTATTGTGGAAAGAATTTATGGAAAGGGTGCTTAAAGATGAAGGCACAACTACAAAAATTGAATACCCTATTGTAGCTGATCTTTCGGGAGAAGTATCGAAAAAGTACGGCATGTTGCATCATTCGGCAAACGACAAAAGGGATGTTAGAGGTGTATTTATTATTGACCCGGACAATATCATTCAGGCCATTTCATTTTACCCGATGAATGTTGGACGGAATATGGATGAAATACTGCGAACAGTTGAAGCATTGCAACTTACACAAAAAGAGAATGTGCTAACACCAATGGATTGGCAACCAGGCGACGATGTTCTTGTTCCTCATAAACCATATACATCCGACGAGTTGGAGCAAAACCCGGAACTAAAAGACCAGTATTACCAAAAAGGCGAATACATGTGGTTTAAAAAGATGAAGAAATAATAACTGAATGAGTTGTCGAAGACAGTCTAGTGCTTATGGTAAACCCCGGTCGACTTTCGGCTAAACAGGTCTTGTCCTTTACCAAGGCACTCTAATTCCGGAATCTCATCCATATAGCTCAAATCATAGTTTCTACTCAATACCAATACATCTTCATGACTGGCCAGGTAGTCTATTAAATTCTTCTCATCTTGAAACACAGGAATTTTACCGTGCGCATAAAAAGCAAACGCATGGTGGAAGTCTTTGTAGGCAACCACCTCGTTATGAGCGCTTACAATTTCGCCATATTTATGAACCGGTGATTGATCATCCAAAACCTGAAAAGGCTTCCAAAAAACAATAAATGTAGTTACCATAAAAGCAGCAGCAATCGCAAGCAATCCATTCTCTGAAGATTTTTTTCTTAAAAACAAAGCAACAATTCCACCAATAGGCATTGCAACCATAAACCAGGCGATCCAATCCACATTTTGCAGCGGGGAATATTTCATAAAGAAGAATACTGCAATTGGTAGTAACAGGGCCAAAAACACCATTATAAGCGTTTCGATCTTCGTTTTGCGAAGCGATTCAGAATGACTAATAAGTCCTGCAATAGTATTCCCAATCATCAAACTCAAAAAAGGATAGGCCGGCGAAGTATAATTTATCAGCTTGGTTTGCGACAGGGCATAAAACCCCACTACAACCAATGTTGATAAAGCGGCTAACACCATCAACGAATTATTTTTTCGTTGCTGCCACGTTTCCTTAAAAGCACGAACGCCGAATACTGAAAATGGAAGTAATCCTGCCAACACAAAGATAAATGGCATTACAAACGGTGCGTGATGCCCGCTTAAGCCGGAATCAAACCGATTTAAATTATGCTCGAAAAAGAAAATACGTGTCCATTCTCCACCGGTTTTTACATGTACTGCGAAGTACCATGGTAAAGCCACGGCAGAAATCAGCAAAATTCCCCACCAAGGTTTTTGTTCCAGAATTCGTTTCCAGGTAAATGTTTTTGTTACCAGCATAAACAGCAAAATGGTTAATCCCGGCAACAACAAACCAACCGGCCCTTTGGCAAAAATTCCTAATCCCAGGAAAATATACGTCAAAGCAAACCATTTCCATTTGCGCGAATGCGAGCCTTCATAAAAAAAGTATATGGAAAGCGTGTGACAAAGAATGAGATATGGATCGGGTGTGGCCAGCCGGAACTGGATTATGAGATGCATGGAAGCCAGCATGGTTAAAGCCGACCACCACGCAGCTTTCTCGCTCCAGTGGCGTCGTGCAATCCAGAAAGTTGCCAGCACAACCAATAAACCACACAAAGCCGAGAAAAACCGGGCACCGGCTTCGTTTACACCTAATAAATAATACCCGGCCATCATTCCGTAATATTCCATTGCCGGTTTATCCGTGCGAAGTTCTCCGTTAAAAGTTGGAACAATCCACTCTTTATTTTCCATCATTTCGCGGGCACATTCGGCATTTCGCGCTTCTGCCCGCTGAAAAACACTTGTTCCTCCCAAAAACGAGAAAAACAACAAACCGCTAAACAACAGAATCAACAAAAAATATTTCATAATTCAATTTTATTTACCAAACTATGATTCCCCGACTTAAAACAAACGATTACCTCTATTGTTTGAATAAAATTGGTATGCTTTTTTCACTTCAGTCAGATTTATTAACACCAATTTTAAATTAAATCCTTTCACTCATTTATTAAATTACTGTTCATTTTGCACAGCCCATTCTACACATCGCAAAAGGTAATTTTCGTACATTTTATTTCCTTGTGATTCCTCATTTCTGTTTGTGTAAAAATCAGTTATCCATTTTTCAATGGCCGGACTCTCAAAATCAACAGCTTCAACACTGTTCAACACCCAGGTACGCTCCATCATCGTACTTTTCTCATCCTTAAGAATCCGCAAGTAGATCTTTTCTGCCAGTTCTTTTTCTCCGAGGTGAAACAATGATTCACCAATTAAAACGGCTGTAGCAGCTGCCTCTTCATCGGCCGCAGCTTTTAGTGCCGGCAATGCCGGTTCCGCATTATCAATATGAATCAATAAGCCGGTAGCCCCCCAGTAACGTATTGCTGAATCCTCATGTTTAAGTAACTTGATGTAGTCTTGAATCGATTCGTTACCCGGCTGAGTTGCCAGTTCTGCAGCTGCCAGCAATTCATCAAACGGACAAGCCTCAGACCGCATGTAATCGTACATCGATCCGTCTCCTGCCCTTTTCACATATTCTGTTTCTGGTATCAGCGCCACATCCCTTATCTCTTTCATCCAACGGACATTCTCTTTTCGCATACGTTCCAGCACGTCTTTATAAACAGGATCGCCGGCCAGATTATACAGTTCGTTCGGATCGTTCTCCGTATTGTAAAGCTCTTCAACAGGTTTGGTTTCAAATGCCATACTTTGCAAATCGTTACACTTTCCGGCCAGGTAATAATCTTTCCACGATTGGGCAGAACGGGCATTAAACAAATAAGCCAAATGCTGCAGGTAAATCCTGAAAGGCATATAATTACGAATATATCTGTACTTTTTGTCTCGTACGGCACGGCTCATATCAATACGTTCGTCCATCCGGCTGCGGGTCATATGAACGTAGTCGGGCTCGGGCTCAACTGCATAGCCCAGAAAAGCGTTGCCCTGCATGTAATCCGGTTTTTCGGCTCCGATAATACTTAGCAATGTTGGTGCAAGATCCACAAAACTGATATTGCGATCAACGGCATCGCCCGGTTTTTCTGCCGGAAAATAGTTCTTGTACTTTTCAGGAATACGAACAATAAACGGCACCCATGTTCCGGTTTCGAAAATATAACGTTTGCTGCGCGCCAGCACTCCGCCATGATCGGAATAATAGAATACAATGGTATTATCGGCCAATCCGCTTTCTTCCAGCTCTTTTAACAGTTCGCCAACCTGCGCATCCATATCCTCCACTTTGTCGTAATACTGCGCCCAATCGTGCCGCATCTCTTTTGTATCAGGATGATGCGGCGGCAAAACCACATCCTCCGGTTTGTGCCTTAATTCATCATCCGGAATAAAAGGAAAGATCTGGCTTTCGTGCGTTGTTGTTAAATTAAATATGGCAAAGAACGGTTTGCCTTCAGGACAGTTTTTCCAATGTGCCTTTCGGCTGCACTCGTCCCATATGCTGTTGTAATCACCTTTAAAATTATAATCGGTTTTTACATTGTTGGTGCAGTAATAACCGGCTTTTCTCAGTAACTCCGGATAAGGAATAACCAGTTCCGATTTCGGATAGGTGCTTCTCATTGGCTCGTTTCCGTTCGATGCGGCATAAACACCTGTAATAATTGTATTTCGTGCAGGTGCACAAACCGGGCAGTTGGCATAAGCATTGGTATAACGAAATCCGTCCGATGCCAGTTTGTCGAGGGTTGGCGTAGTGGCAAAGGCATCGCCGTAACACCCTAAATACGGACTGTTATCTTCGCTGGTGATCCACAAAATGTTTGGCCGGTTTTGCTGAGCACTAACATGCATACTCAACAAAAGCGCAAATAATAAAACGATCCGGCTGATTCTTGTCTGATTCAATTTTAGCATTTTGGTTTAGTTTTTTAGCTGATTTAGAACGTTTAATAAACAGTATAAAATTAACGGAAATAGTAACAATAACAACCCCCGGAATTCAGTAAAAACAAAAAGTCCTGCACCGAAAACAGTACAGGACTTTTTGTTTGATAACGGTTTGAATAAACGCCTGTTTTAATGGCGTTTATTTATTCTTACAAGCAGGTTTTAATCAATCTTTTCCATTTCAACCCAAAATGGAAATATGTTTTTTGAGCCAATAGTATAGAATGGTATCAAATCGCAATCCATTTCAGAAAAGAAAACGTTTTTCATCTCAATGATATCTGTATCCTTTTTTTCATTTAGCATTTGTTTTACCAGGGTATTCGTTTCCAGATACATCCTGCCGTTGGCTTTAACAGGCTTTATAAATTTAAATTTTATGTCGTAATGCCCTTCCTCTATGCTAACTTTCCATTTGCCGTATATTTCTTCCTGAGCCCAGATCCCGCGTTGTCCTCCGGCATCATTCCTGTTTAAGATAACCGGATTTTCATGTTTACTACCGATAATAATACGAGGTTGATTGATGAGATTTTCAGAACTTATTAATTCATTATAGGTTTCATCGAGTTCTTGTTTGAGCTTATTGGCAATACTTTCATTTTCTGATACGATATTTTTTTGTTCGTACGGATCTGTTTCAAGGTTGAACAGTTCAAAGTCCTTAACCGTGGCATTATAATTTGTCTTTCCAACCAGTTTATAATTTCCTTTTCGTAGTGCCATGTTATTGTAAAGTTCAGGATAACGTCGTGTCCAGTAAAAAAATAATGATCTGTTATCCCAATCCACCTCTTCACCATCAATTAGCGGAAGCAGACTTTTACCATCAATTATCCGATCATCAGGCAACTGAACATTGCATAGCTGTGCCAGTGTTGGCAATATATCAATATGAGCAGCCGTAGTTTCAATAGCTTTATTCTTCTCAAACGACGAATACCGCATATAAAACGGCACCCGAACACCCCCCTGACAAACATCTCCTTTGCGACCTCGCATGCCCCCTACATATCGGGTTTGTTGCGGGCCGTTATCAGTCATAAAAATAATGAGTGTATTATCTGCAATATCCAGATCATCCAGTTTTTTAAGAAGTTTACCGATATTGTCGTCGATGTTGGTAACCATAGCATACACTTTTCGGGCATCCTCTTTATTTTTTTCGGTCATTTCCGGAAAGGGCCTGTTGTCGTTCCCGAAACCAGAGGCCGGGTCAATTGCTTTGTATTTCTGATAATACTCTTCAGGAACCTGCAGAGGAGTATGCGGAGCGTTAAAAGCGAGATAACAGAAAAAGGGTGATTCTTTATTTTCTTCAATAAATTTCATAGCCTGTTCGGCGAAAATATCCGAGCAATAACCTTCGTAGGCTTCTTTTTTATTGTTGTGCCAAAGTACAGGATCAAAATAACTCTTATCGCCTTTGAAATAGGTTGTAATATCGCCAACTTGTCCCATTCCGCCGGAAAGATGGATCAAAGATTCATCAAAACCCTGATCACTTGGTCTGCTGGGATAATTATCGCCCAAATGCCATTTACCAAACACCCCGGTTTTGTAATTGGCTTGTTTTAGCATTTCGGCAATAGTAAGCTCGTTTGATGCCATTATTGCTCCACCGTTATAAGTATCTCTTACCCCTGTGCGCAACGAATAGCGCCCGGTCATCAGACTTGAACGGGTTGGAGCACATACCGGAGATACAAAAAAGTTAGTAAAACAAACACTTTCAGTGGCAAACTTATCGATTACGGGGGTTTGCACATGTGGATTTCCTGTAATACCAAGGTCGCCATAGCCCTGATCGTCGGTAATGATAATAATAACATTCGGATGTGCTTTATCCCGGGCAAAACCCAATACAGAACACAATAACAAACAAGTTAATACTGCCGGAAAAATAGTTTTAATTTTCATATTTCGGTTTTATTAGGTTTGCTTGTAACGGCCGAATGCGAGCTTCTTTCCTATCAAACCGGTATGCAGTTTGATCGGGCTAAAACCTTTCCAATTTCGCACATTTTGCTGTATTGCCTGCTCCAACTGCTATTATTCAATCTCTATTGAAGTATCATTTTCTATATACCCTAAAGATTGCAGAAAATTATCAGCTTCATAAACCGTTTTCTTATAATTTTCAAAGTTTTTATAATTAAAGAATCCATGCCCCTCGCCTTCATATAAATAAAGCTCACAGATGCTTCCAACTTTTTCCATTACTTTTTTGTAATAATTGGCAGTTTCTACCGGTATTAAATTATCATTCGTTCCCAAAAATAAGATTGTTGGCGGTGCACCTTTCCTGATGTTGTGAAGAGGAGAAAAACTTTTGTATTCATCGCCAATTCTCTCATAACCATAACCACCGGGACCGTTATCAATTACTGGGTTAAAAAGCACTAAGGCATTCGGAATACAGCTCATTGACAAATCATCGGTATCGTCATTATAATCAGTTATCAATGCTGTTGCAGCCGCAAGATGCCCTCCGGCTGAACCACCGGAAGCAATAATTTTATTCGCGTCAATTCCAAAATTCGATGAATTTATTCGGATAAACCGAATAGCAGATTTAGCATCTTTGAGCGATTCAAAAGGTGTTGTATTATTCTTGGTTCTGGTTCTATAATCAACCAGAAAACAGACCAAACCTCTTTTCGAAAAATACTTCGCATGGTTCAGGAATTGAGATCTATCTCCACCTATCCACCCCCCGCCAAAAAAGAAAACCATAGCGGGACAAGCTTTGGCCGAATCAACCTTTTCGGGATAAATTACTTCCATAAATAACCGTGTAGTGTCAATCTGCTTATAAAGTATTTGTTCCTGAGAATAAACATGTGAGCAAGCAACTACTGAGATTATTAATAGAATGAAAATGTTCTTTTTAGGCATCTTTTCTGTTTTTTAATAGTTGGTAACGGTTACCTGAATGTGGTGCAGCCAACTGCAAACTTCAACATATCAAACCATTGCGATTTTGAGTAAATGTAGGAAAGATAAAATTACCTGCAATACCCGGCTTACGTATATTGGTTGTTGTGCTCAGTACTTGTTAATTTTTCTGTAAGTGATTTTATGAACTTGTCATTCGTACCGCAACAACCTCCAAAAATCTTGAAATTAAACTCATTTCGCAGAAAGCACATTTCGTTAATTATTTGGTCGAAATCATCTTGCTGAAGTATATTACAATTGTTTAGTTCCTCAGGAGTCAAAATTGAAGCATTAGATTGAATACCTTTTAAACGCTTCAAAAACTGACTATTCTTATTTTCATCTTGAATTATGCCATGAATTAAGTTTGTTGGGTGAATACAATTTGTCATGTAACAGACCGGATTCGGAAACACTTCATTATCTATCATTTCAATAGCTTTTGATAAAACCGTTCCATCCATCAAGCAACCATCTTTTCTTAGCATAAAACTTATGATATAAGGGATATTAGTTTCTGCAATAGCCCTTGCCATACCTTTAATTTCATTTATTTCAGGCATTATTCCCGCAAATAAAAAATCAATGTCTTTTTCTATAAATTGTGATGTTTGTTGTTTATGAAACAGATATGCATCATTTATCCCCAGAACTTTTTTACCACTGTACGCATCTCCTTTGCATCCCAATAATCCCCCAACAAGGATTTTTTCTGAATATTTGTTATAGCTTTTCTTTATTCGGTTCAGAAAAGCACAAGAATCATCAATAAGGTTTTTGCCATTGAACTGAGAATTTTTTAACGACTCAAAATTCACCTTTCTTGTCGGAGTCATAATCATTATTGGTAAATTATATTCCTGTCCAATATCAATGTATTGTCGGTATAATGATTCCAGCGATTCCGGATGAGTATATATCAATCCTGCATGATTAATGCATTCGTCCATCTCTGCATTAAATTCAGATTTCAGCCTTTCAACTAATGCTCCTTCAGTCAGGATAATTTTTGAACTTTTATATATTTCTTCAAATCTCATAATCTATTTTTAGGGAACTTATACGTCGTATTGTCACAATGGTTGGTACATGTTCTCCTCGCCTCCACTGGTGCGAATCGAAGATCAGCCTCAAGTAAATTTGCAATCCTCACCTCTGTCAACGGCTGAAAAGTTAGTTCATTTCAATTCTACCGAAGACACACCGTCCGTTGGCTGACGGATCGGCGCGAGCGGGGGTAGTTTTTATTTAATATTTTAGTGTCCATAAATTTCCCAGTTAAAATCTAAGTTTGTTTTGCTTTTGTAAGTTTCAATTTTATCTATAATAGATTGTCTGTGAGCAACGCCACACATAAATACGGCATTCCTAAATTTAGTATTCATGCAAAACGAATAAATATTACTTAGCATCGAGTTTTCATATTTATCTATATCATTATTAAATGTTTGAATTAATTCGTTATCCATTAAAATACTATTTTCGTATATACGCATTTCTTCATTTAATTTTATACTCACTTCGCTATTTAGAAAATCAAATCCTTGCATACGAGCCTGGGAATTAAAATTGTCTATCATTTTTTGAAAATGAATATTTTGACAAACAAGGTTGGATTTTTCCTCAAACGAATTGGGAAGTCCTTTTCCAAGCACAGGAACATATTCAAACTGGTGTATTCTACTGTATTTCTGAAGAGCTCTTATTTCCAGTTTTTCATGAAATACTCCATAATTCGAAAATGTATGTTGCTGATATTTCGAATAAGTATCTTCAAGAGCTTCAAGAAAAACGACTTCTGGAGTTATTTTTTCTAAGATTTCGCACAATTCATCGGCACTGCATTTCCCAATTTGCTTATGGACTGTACTTATGAATGTGATACTTTGCATTGAATGATTTTTTGAATTATCTCTTGGTTTAAATTGTGCCCAACGGTGATGCTATGAGGTCATGGGGATAAGACGAGAGTCTGACAAGTCCGACCGAAACTGAGGTGGGGACGAGATTCGACCGTGTCGCCCCGAAGCTTCGGGGCGCACGAAACCAGCCATGACTTATTCCACGTGTTGTGTGTTGGCTTTTAAATTTTGTTTCTTTAGATATCATAATATCCAACCATTATTTCAGCAACTTCTGTTCTGTCATCATAAATTTTACTAATATTCTTTGAAATAGCAGTTCCACTTTCAGTAATTGTCCATTGATTATTTTCTTTTGTCATGAAGTAACTTTTGTCAATATTATATTTTCCCATAAATAACTTTGCCGACACAGTTACATCTCCAGACTTATTTTCGATTGGCTCACTAATAACCAGATAATTCTTAGTTTGGTGAGTTGCAATCCAAAACATTATTTCATCTGTATTCTTATCTGCTTGTTCTAATTGAGGATTTTCAATATCGATATCCATTTGAATGCGTGAAGTATCCCAATTTGTCGCGGGTAAATGCTGAATTTGGTTAAAAATGTACTCTTCAGAATCTTTATAAAACGGATGATTTAAAGGTACTGTAAGATAAGTAAACACCCCAAATCTATTATTCAGAGTATCAAATTCTAAATTATTGTAAGAATTTGCAATCATGATAATTTTGCCAATTGATATTGTATCATTCGTTTCTTTTATAATAAATGTTTTGGATTCAAGTGTTAATCTGTCCTTCAGTATAATATTCAATAATTCATGATTGCGTTCAATTCTGTCAGAGTCAGTTGAGCAACCTTGTAAAAGAAGAATTATAAATATTGATTTGATTATATATTTCATATCGTTTTTAAACTTACACACAACGCTCACTTGCATATGGTCGGGCGGTCCCGATACAATCGGGAGTGTCAGACCCGCAGGAAAGTGGACGCAAGGTCTGACAAGTCAGACCGCAAAAACCCCCGCCTGACATATACAATCCTAGGTTTAAGTTGCTTTTTTTTCATTACTTTTAAGAAGGGGAAGACTTGTGCCACTTGGCAGTTCTTCTGCATTCGCCTGAGTTCTCCATATAATTTGTGCTATTTCGCTTATCCTGTCAACTAGAGGTTTTGCATCTTGTCCAAATTTGCCTAACACAATTCCTGCATCTCCTACCAATCCCCAAAATTTATCTATGGAAGACATTTTTTTGTGAAGTTCTTTTTGAAGTCCCTCAAGTTTATTTAAAAGTCTTTCTTTGTGATTTGCATCGAATAATTGACTTGATGAAATTGAATCTCTCAATTCATTTATTAATTCTTGAATCCGACTTAAATCTCCGTCTGTAAATTTATAAATGAATCCATTCTCGAAGATTCCATTATATTTATTCCTAGCATTTTCAAATTCACTGGTTGATATTTTTTTATCAAAATCAATGTTTATTTCTTGACAGAATCGATGTAAAGATTCAATAGTTTTATGTCTATCACTTTCAATCTTAGGCATGACATAGTTAAGGTCATGGTGCTGAAGAAAGGCATCCAATGCAGCATAGGCGTCAATATAAGAGGAATAGTCATTGTATCTCTCGACGGGTTGGTCTTGAAAATTATAATGTTCAATTATTTCCTTGCAAATCTTCTGTCCAGCCTCGTATTTATTTACTGGAAGGTCGTTAAAAAAGTCTTCGTTAAAAATCATATCTGTCTGGTTTTTAAAATTAAGCCTAACTAGTTAATAGGTACACGAAAACCGAACAATACTTCCATATACAGGAAATTATACCAGGTTTAGGCATACAATATTGAATCTTGTAAGTGCTATTTTCTTTTGTTATTTCAGGGCGCGTATTCAACGGCTATGGTTTTTATTCGGATTTTAAAGTTAGCATAATAAAGAATTAAAACAACACCGGTTTACGTCCTCGCATGTTGTCTATTTCCTTCTTAGTCCGTTAGCCTTATTGTGGGCGGGGTTCCAGGAAGCCTACCAACTCAAAAAAAAACCTAACTAACTGACTACAAGAGCTCCCCGGAGCTCTATTTGAAACTTTCGTAGGACTGCGAAAGTTTCACCGACTACTAATTACTGCTTTCGTACCGCTACAATAGCTCCACCGAGTTCTCAAAAGTCCTTTCGTAGGGCTACGAAAGCTTCCCAGAGTCCTATTTAGTGCTTTCGCAGGCGTACGCTGCCATCAAATAGTTCTATTTACTGCTTTCGTAGAGCTGCGAAAGCCTCTCCGTGTTCTCAAAACTACTTTCGTACTGCTACAATGGTACTTTTGAGGGCTATTTGGTGCTCTCGTAGGGCTACAACTGTACTTTTGAAGGCTACTTGGTGCTTTCGTATGGCTACAAAAGGGCCTTAGCCTACACGCCGGACGCGTTAAAACCTTACAACAGGGGTATAAACCTTACAGGCAAGCCATTGTTATGCAACGCTAATCGATTAGTCATCAATTTACTGCTTATGCAAAATAATGCAAACCCTGCTGTTGTCATTTACTATCAAATCCAACTTCTCATCTACTATTTCTTAAAAAAGACAGAAAAACTGATGTATTTTTAAACCTAATTAAGATATTAGCGTCTTATATTGTTATTAAGAACATAATTCAACATGAAACTATTAGAAAACAGATTTTTTGAAGGAGAACGCCCCTTATTTGCAGCTAAAGGTTTACACATTAAAAAAGTTGAAATCGGTATAGGAGAATCGGCCCTTAAAGAAGCAAGCAACATAATAGCTACCGCTTGTACTTTTAGCGGGAAATACCCGTTTTGGCACAATACAAACAGTATTATTGAGGACTGTTTGTTTACCCCCGGAGGCCGGGCAGCTATTTGGTACTGCAAAGACCTGCGAATGGTAAATACCCGTGTGGAAGCCCCAAAAATGTTTCGCGAAATTGACGGATTGTACCTGAAAAACGTAGAACTAACCGATGCACAGGAATGTACCTGGTGGTGCCGGAACATTGAATTTGAAGACGTAAAGGTGACCAATGGCGATTACATCTTTAAAAACAGCGAGAATATAAAAGTTGATAACCTTACACTTCAGGGAAACTATGGTTTTCAGTACGCCAAAAATGTTGAAATCCGAAACTCGCACCTCAACTCGAAAGATGCTTTCTGGAATACCGAGAATGTAACGGTTTACGACTCGGTAATTGACGGTGAATACCTGGGCTGGCATTCGAAAAACCTGCGCCTGGTTAACTGTGTAATTGGTGGAACGCAGCCTTTGTGTTATGCACAGAATCTGGTGCTTGAAAACTGTAAGATGAAAGAGGATGCCGATCTGGCATTTGAATACAGCACCTTAAAAGCCGAAATTTCAAGTCCGGTTGTCAGTGTAAAAAATCCTTCCACCGGCGAAATTATAGCACACAGCATTGGCGAAATCATCTTCGACGAACACTGTAAAAGTCCCGGGGGCTGCGAAATCAAAGTTCAAAGCGAAGTAAACGTTAAAGGACTATGCTAAACAAAATCGACAAGAAATCAATACAAATCATTTTTGCCTATTTTCTTATTTATGTGGTTTGGGGTTCAACCTACTACTTCATCGGTTATGCATTAAACGACTTCCCTCCTTTCCTGCTTGGTGCAGTGCGCTTTTCGATTGCCGGAGTTCTTCTGCTGGCATGGCGTTATTACAAAGGGGTGAATGTATTTGAGAAAAGCCTGGTAAAAAAATCGGCAGTTAGCGGACTTGTTCTGCTGTTTATCGATATGGCGGTGATTATGCTGGCGCAAAGTTATGTAACCAGCAGCCTGGTTGCCATTATCGCGTCCTCCACTACTATTTGGATACTGCTGCTCGATTTCCCCATGTGGAAAAAGAACTTTAAAAATCCGTTTACCATCGGTGGTATCGTACTTGGTTTTCTTGGCGTTTTACTTTTATACCTCGAACAATATCTGAACGAAAATATCGCCGACATTCATAACATAGGAATCTACATCCTTATATTCGGGTGTATATCGTGGGCTTTGGGTACGCTTTACACCAAATACTTTTCGATGCGCGAAACCAGCACCGATGCATTTGCAGGAGCCGCCTGGCAAATGATATTTGCTTCCATTATGTTTTGGATTTTCTCGACATCGCTTGGAGAAATGAAAACGATAGAAGCCAAAGAGATTTCAATCTCATCATGGGCAGCGGTTGTTTACCTCATTATTTTTGGTTCCATTTTCGCCTACACCGCATATATCTGGTTGTTAAAAGTTCGTCCGGCCGCCGAGGTGGCTACTCACGCCTATGTAAATCCGGTAATTGCGATAATACTCGGTGTATCGCTGGGAAACGAACTGGTTACCGGAATACAAATTGGCGGTCTGGTTCTTATTCTTGCAAGTGTAACACTGGTGCAACTTAACAAACTAAGGTTAGTCAGAAAATAACTATGAGTAACAATCCTACCCCGCTTTCTTCGCGCGAACGTATTGATTACATGGACTTGCTGAGAGGAATCGCGATTTTCGGCATTCTAATCGCCAATTTAAGGTGGTTCTCGCTTTATTCACCGCAAGTGAGCGGGTGGTTTACTTTCGGGGAAATCGATCGTATAGTTCACCTGCTGCAAGGCGTTTTTATCGAAAGTAAATTTTATACCATCTTCAGTATCCTTTTTGGCTGGGGAATAGCACTTCAGATCAACCGCTCGAAAAAAGACGATGCCTCTACCGCCGGCTTCCTTCGCCGCCGACTCTGGTTTATGATGCTTCTGGGAGGAATGCATATGTTTTTTATCTGGGAAGGCGACATTGTTTTTCTTTACGGATTGGTTAGTTTTGTATTGGTAGCACTCCGGAATTATTCCAACAGAACCCTGTTAATCACGGGTATTCTCCTGCTTCTGTCTCCCGTTTTGCTTTATTTTCTGAAGATGAGTTGGCCGTGGGTCAACTACCCTTCCGACTATTTATACAGCCTTGGAGAAAAAGTGTATCAACACTATGGCTGGATTGATCAGGATACCAGCAGAACAGGTGTTTTAAGTGAAAGTACCACCATCATGTCAAACATTAAAATTACCCTGGCTGATGCACCTTACCGTTTTGCTTATTTGTTTGCCGTAAGCCGTATTCCAAAAGTACTGGGTGCCATGTTGATTGGTTTTTATATTGGCCGAACCAATCTGTATTCAAAAATAATGAAGCACAAAATGGTAGTGTTCAGGGCAACCATTGTTGGATTGATTGTTTTTGTTCCACTCAACTACTGGCTCGAAGGTGTTTTGAAAAATGACACCGCCTATTATCAGCGTCAAATCGAAGGTTTGTATCATACCATTGCTGATTCGCTTGTGGTGTTTCCTTTGGCTCTTGCTTACATGACGTCACTGGCGTTGCTGTTCGAAAAGAAGTGGATTCAGACAATTCTGAACCCGGTGCTGGCTGTCGGTAAAACAGCTTTCAGCAATTATGTGTTTCAGAGTATAATCGGAATAATTGTTTTTTACGGAGTTGGTTTTGGTCTGGATCAGCAATTTGGTCCGCTGGCCTGGACTTTTGCTGCGGTAATTATATTTGGTTTCCAAATCATCCTGAGCAATTTATGGCTGAAATATTTCCGTTTTGGCCCATTGGAATGGATATGGAGAAGTTTAACTTACCGGAAAATCCAACCACTAAAACTTGCAAAGGATTAATTGAGGATGTAAATTCAAAGTGAAAAGCGAAGTAAACATTTAATTATGCAACACAATTTCGACGAAAAAATAGTACGCAGAGGCACCAATTCATACAAATGGGATTCAAAAACCAACGACGATATTATTCCGCTGTGGGTGGCCGATATGGATTTTAAAACTGCACAACCAATTATCGATGCACTGACCAATCGCGTGCAGCACGGCATTTTTGGGTACACCAAAGTACCCGATGCCTATTACAATGCAGTTATCAGCTGGTTTAAACGCCGGCACAATTTTACAATCGAAAAAGAATGGATGATTTACACAATTGGTGTGGTTCCTGCCATTTCGGCTACTATTTTGGCTCTTACCGAACCCGGTGATAAAGTAATTGTACAGGAGCCGGTTTACAATTGTTTTTTCTCGTCGATTCGAAATAACAAATGCGAAAGTTTTTCCAACGATCTGATCTACAAAGATGGCAAATACACCATCGATTTCAACGATCTGGAGAAAAAGGCAGCTGATCCGAAAGCTAAAGTGATGCTTTTATGCAACCCGCATAATCCGGCAGGCTGCGTTTGGACCAAGGATGAACTGGAGAAAGTTGGTGAGATATGTTTCCGAAATAATGTAATCGTAGTTTCTGATGAAATCCATTGCGATTTGGTGCACCCGGGATATACGCACACACCGTTCGCATCGCTGGGCCAACAGTTTTTAAAGAACTCAGTAACCTGTGTTGCTCCGAGTAAAACCTTTAACCTGGCGGGATTACAGATTGCCAATATTTTAACCTACGACGCTGAGATCCGCAAAAAGATTGATAAAGCGATCAACATTAACGAAGTTTGCGATGTGAGTCCGTTTGCCGTTGAAGGATTGATTGCCGCTTACACGCACGAAGATTCGGAAAAATGGCTGGATGATTTACGAGCATACTTGTGGGACAATTACCTGCTGGTAAAAGGTTTCTTTTCGGAAAACTTTCCACAATTTCCGATTTTACCACTTGAAGCCACTTATTTGGTTTGGATCGACACTTCTGTTTTAAACATTAAGTCGGAGCAACTAACCGAATTGCTGATAGAAAAAGGAAAGGTTTGGCTTAACGAAGGAACGGTTTATGGCGCAGCCGGAGAAGGTTTTATGCGCCTAAACATTGCCTGTCCGCGTGATGTTTTACAGGAAGGATTGAACAGATTAAAAACGGCATTTGACCAAATTACGGTTTGAAACATTATAAGATAATTGTAAGGATCAATAATAAATTTCAAACTACTAATTACGAGGCGTTTAATCTCTATCCGGGCTTTACAAACATTATTTCATAGCAATCGTAAAAAATATAAAATAGTAGAATTTAAGCAGAATCAATATATTTGCACCGGATTTGACAGTTTTGTTTCTGTACCGAACCTCGTATTTTTGTACCGGTTTGTTATCGAAGCCAAACAAACACCAATCCAACGTTCTGTATTATAACGTAATACTATTTCTACTGGGGCTGACTGGTTTTGACATTACATTCCTATTTTTTCAACAAAACAAAAAATTCACAACACAAACAAAACACACTATTAACCAATCAATTACAAAATCCTTTCAAGTAATAGCATAAATTATACTTTGTAATATTGTTAGTTATTTTTGCTCTATTTTGTTACCCGTTTGTTACTCGTTACCAATTTTTATAGTTACTTTTATGATGGGTAACAAATTAAGGTTGGGTAACAAATAGCAACAAAAAAGAAGCCAAAACTTAAAGAACCAGTTAGAATAAGATTCAAAAAACTGGCAAACGGCAATCAGAGTATTTATTTAGATTATTACAAAGATGGCAAAAGGGAGTATGATTTCTTAAGATTATACCTAATCCCGGAAAAAACACTGATCGATAAGGACAGTAACGCACACACACTTTCACTCGCAAATTCAATTAAAGCGCAAAGAATCGTTACACTCCAAAACGAATCTCACGGATTTAAAACAAAATCAAGCAAGAAAGTTAATCTATGTTTGTACATTGAACGAATTGCCGATGAACAATTAGCCAAAACCGGAAACAGGCAAAGCATGTATCACAGCTTGCTTTCATTAAATCGACACATTAAAGAATATAAAGGTGATAATACAACTTTTTCACAAGTTGATGAGGACTACATCAAAGGTTTTATTTCTTATCTTAAAACGGCTAAGAATAAAGCAATAAAAAAGAATCCTCCACTCATATCCGAAAATACACAACATAAGTTATACAATAAATTTTGCTACATTCTCAGTATTGCCGAACGAGAAGGAGTAGTTGCAAATAATCCGGCAAATAAAATTTCAGTTGCCGATAAACCAAAAGCTAAAGAAGGAAAACGCGAATACCTTACCGTTACTGAGCTTAAACAACTTATTAATACTGATTGCAAACATCCACAATTAAAAGCCGTTTACCTATTTTGTAGTTTAACTGGATTACGTTATAGCGATGCCAAGAAATTGAGATGGGAAGACTTTAGAAAAGATAATAGTGGAGCGACTGAACTACTGTTTCGAATGAAAAAGACACAAGGACAAATGTATTTACAAGTTAGTACCGAAGCTCTTAAGTGGCTACCCGACAGAGAAGATTCATTAGATGAGGATTTAGTCTATGCCCTCCCCCGGAACGATCACGCCAACGAGATATTAAGGCAGTGGGTAAAGGATGCTAAAATAAAAAACAGATAACCTTCCATTGCAGCCGCCATACAGCCGCCACCCTTAATCTATCATTGGGTGTACCACTGGAAGTAGTAAGTAAACTGTTAGGACACACGAAAATATCAACGACACAGATTTATGCGAAAATTGTAAACGAAGCACGAAGGGAAGCCGTTGACAAACAGAATGGACTATTTGATTAATAGCAAAAAGAAGTAATGACGAAAACTAATTCTGTAAACCGCAACAATTATGCAATTATACCAAAGGCACGTAGATAGGATACAATCAATCTGTAATCAGATAAAAGGATTAAAGGAGAAAATAGTCTTTCTTATTGAAGAACAGAATGCTTTTAGACTTCAGAATAAGAATGATGAAGCAGATAATGTTCTGCAATGGTACTCAAATGAAATCGACAAATATAAATTGCTATTACAATTTGAGAACCAATCAAAGCAAAACACGGAACAGAAAACAGAAAATGCAAAAATCGTTTATAATAGTGTTGGAGATATTCGAAAAGCCATAAACACAATTCGGTTCAATTACCGAGATAACGGCTATAAATCAGATGCGTTAATACATTATTACAACCAGGTTAAACAACCAACTCATGTTAAGGATCTTTGTACCAAGGAACTAATTCCTTTTGAAAACTATTTTGGTGAAAATCATAATGAATTGAATGATCCCTACAATCACTGGAATGGATTCTATATAACCCCTCACAAAGTTGATGGATTGAACGATCTTATCAGAAACCGAAGACTAATAGCAGAAAATAATTTCGTGACTGATATTAATCAAATTGCAGAACACATTTTTGCTTACAGAGATGGATTTATTCAGGGTTACAACAAATTCGATTATGATGAAATTGAAGCACCATCGTCCATCTTTAAAAGCGACGACTTAAGCATAAAAAAAGTCATTGCTTACCTCCATGAACACGATATAAACTCAATTGGCAATTTTAGTTTCTCCTTACCCCCTCTTGACAGATATGCTGACACTTATAACGAAGATAAATACTTGGTGCCTAAAATAAACAAGATTCCCATAAGCCAAGAAAATTGCCATAACAACCAAGATTCAAGAATTTGTTCGGAAAGAATACTTCATAACGATCAAGTAACGATAACAGATCAAGGAGGCAAACTGTGTTACTCATGCAATCTATTTGTACTGCCGGAAGCTAAAAAGTGGAAAATGAATGGTTATCATGGAGGCAAACTCTACCGAGCCTGGTACATTGTTCTCTCAAACTATGAGATATTTGATAAATTTCTTAATAGCATTAAAAACCAACCAGTTAACAATGAATATCAATTAAGCGTATCCGATTGGAGCATTGTTTTTTATTACTTAGATGAGGCTGGAACAAAACAGGGACACAAAATTAAACGATTGGAGAAATTCATCGAGGATAACAATGTAGTTAATCCATCGGGCGAGCTAACAACGCCATCAAGTCTCAGAAAAGAATATTACGAAATTGAAAACCGCATTAACGGCAAAAACGACAAAAAGCCGTTACCCCCTGAAAGAATTGAAAATATTTTGCCTTTTTTGAAAAAAAGTAAAAAAGCCCTGCAAACCGCTAAAAATGACATAAAACTGATCACTGATACAAAAGAAGAAAACGAAAAAAACTACTACTAAAACAAGACGTTACCCCGTGATGTTACCCGTTCCCCGGATTCTTATTGCACCCAATAACAATAAAGAATCCGATAATGGAAAATACATTAACATTCGACCAGTTGCCGCAAGCCGTGGCGACGCTTACCAAAGAAATAAGTGAGCTAAAACAACTACTACTCCAAACAAGCACACAACAAACCACTACTCCACCGGAACAACTCTTAACCGTTAAGCAAGCAGCCGACTTTCTTAATCTTTGCGTTCCAACCGTTTACAGTAAAGTAAGCCGTGGCGAATTGCCTGTAATGAAGCGAGGCAAACGATTGCACTTTTCCAATACCGAGTTAATGCAATACCTGAAAGAAGGGCGCAAAAGGACCAATTCAGAGATACAAAAGGAAGCGCAAGACTTCTTACAGAAACGCAGGTAAGCCATGAAAACAGGAGCAGACAATCGTGTTTCTGATGAGGGGCACATCTATACATTAGCAGAAAACGGGACACAAAAAACGGGACAAATCCCCTCAATCGCTCTGGTATCGGGAAAAGGGACAGATATTTCAGAACAAAAACCGTTAGCAAATAGAGCCAGAAGAAAACTAATAACCCGGAAAATGGTTTTGTCATTGATTGATGTTGCTAAGGAAAAAGGAGAAGCGGAAAGAATACAGGCATATTGGAATGCTTACCATTGCCTGAACAATGTTATCGTTTCTGATGGTAAAATGTACGGTAAGTACTGTAAAAACCGATTCTGTACTATTTGCAATGCCATTCGTAAAGCCGATATGATTAAGCGATATTACCCGGTTATGTCGCAATGGGAGGATGTGCAGTTTGTAACACTAACTGTTAAATCCTGCAAAGAAAATCTACTCTATGAAAGAATGGGACGAATGCTAAGGGCTTTTGATCGCATTCATAATCGATGCAAAAAAAGACACCAACGGGGCAAAGGAATAAAACTTGTAGGTGTTAAATCGTTGGAGTGCAACTTCAATCCAGAGATGAAAACATACAATCCCCACTATCATCTAATTGTTCCAAGTAAAGAAGTTGCAGAGTTATTAAAAAAAGAATGGTTAAAACAGTGGCGGCCAATACCTCATAAAAATAGCACCAGATATAAATATACCAATCCAGCAGCTCAAAAAATTATTGCAGTTTACAACTTAGAAACCGCATTAATCGAAACCATAAAATACGGCAGTAAGATATTTACCGAACCCGATGTGTATAAAAAAAGCCAACTGAAAGTACCACCAAAGATTTACGCCCGAGCTTTAGATAATATATTGGTTGCAATGAAAGGTTACCGGATATTCGACCGCTTTGGCTTCAATTTACCTAAACATACAACAAATAGGAGTACTAAAATAGTAACTAATTTTGAGGGCTGGACGTTTCCGAAAGATAGTTATGATTGGGTGAACGACGAAACAGGTGAAGTTTTAACCGGTTATTTACCCCCTATCCAATTAAACTTTTTACTAACTGAATGTATTGATTTGAAGTGTTGCTAATCTCTACGGGAAACTAATCCCGTAGAGATAAGAAGTCAAAAATTTGTTCACAACCACATCCAAATTAAAACCGCAATGAAAGCCATCATGGTTTAAGAATTCATATTAAAAATCAGTTGATAATCTGGTGATCTCTAATGTCTTTTATAAATTAATTTACCACTATAGACCTCATTACCAAGTTTCATCTTATATATATATATTTCACTCACTCTATCTCTTGGGATAAATTGAACATCGTACGAAAGTCCTCCTTCAACGGAATTTTCAAAAATAGTTTGAACCTTTCTTCCAGATACATCATAAATATCTATCCTTACATTGGTATCTTCAGGTGATTCAAATTCAAACTTAATCCAATCTGAGAATGGATTTGGATAAACCTTCAAGGCACTGGTTTCTATATGTTCTACTTCATTTTTTTCAACTTCGGAAGAACTAAATTCAACTGATTTT
>NZ_JRHC01000012.1 GCF_000949475.1 Draconibacterium sediminis
AACCGCCTGCACTGGTCAGGCTATCCATATAGGTTCCGGCTGAAGCGATGTCAATTCCGTTCCAGTTGTATGGCAGAGAGGATTCGCAAACAGTTTCAAATATAGTATCTCGGAATTCCGGTACGGTGAAAAGTTCGAGAACAAGGATAGAATCACAACCACTTACACTGGTCATGCTATCAGTATAGGTTCCGGCTGAAGCGATGTCCATTCCGTTCCATTTGTATGGCAGAGATGATTCGCAAACAGTTTCAAATACGGTATCGCGGAATTCTGGTACGGTGAAAAGTTCCAAAACAAGGATAGAATCACAACCGCCCGCACTGGTCAGACTATCGCTATAGGTTCCGGCGGCAAAGATTTCCACTCCGTTCCAATTGTAGGGCAGTGAAGATTCACAAACCGTCAGCTGCTCTCTAATCTCTATTTGTGGAAGCAATTTAATGGTTACCGAATCCACTGCCGGAATACAAGTGCCGTTGTCGGCTAAACCTTCGGCAGTAATGAAAAGGGTAACTTCACCATTAAGAATATCGTTGGGGCCAAAAGTGTAGGTGGGATGCAGACTGTATTCATTGCTAAATGTTCCGTCGCCGGTTCTGCCCCAATAAATCTGGCTGTGGTTCCAGGCGGTATCGCCAAACAAGGTATAATCGTCGAAGCTACAAAGCACAACATCGTCGCCGGCACGTGCTTCGGGAAGCGGGAATACCCGAACCATACCCTGTTGTACAGTATCACAACCGTGTTCGCTGGTTACATACACCCGAATATCATAATCGCCATCAGTATCCCACAATATGGTGCTTTCACTTCCGTAAATGGTATCGGTTCCCAGATCCACCTCAAAAGGAACGGATGCTACCGGGAAGGTATCATTAAGCTGGTGGTCGATAATTTCCCAGTGGTAGGTATATCCTTCTTCACCATCGCGTCCATAGGTGCGTTCGGTGCCCACACATACCGAATCGATGACATAGCTCTCCTGGGCGAGCAGATTGGTCGCTATCATCAGGAAGAATACTATGTACATCAGTCTTTTCATATTTTTTAGCTACGAGCTGCGTGTTGCTAGCTTCGAGTTTTTTCTTTTCTTCTTTGTGGTCCTCCGTGTCTTCCTTGTGAATACTTTGTGGTATAAAATTCAAACACAAAGACTCAAAGACACTAAGTTTTTTCTCTCGCAAAGGCGCTAAGTCGCTAAGGCTTTGCCTATCGCGATTGCTTGTTATTCATTCCTTGTCCTTATTTCATTAATAATCTTCATTCTTTTATCAACTTTCTATCTCTCTTGCTCCAAACTGCTTTCGATCGCTGATCATTTTCTCATCGTGGAGTGCGGTTGACGTCTACTTCTTATCCCAGGGCGTTGCCCCGGGCTATTTGCCAGCGCCCCATTGGGGCTTTTTATCAATCATTCTGCAATCTCAAATCGTTAATCTTCATTCTGCAATCTTCTCCTCCTCATTCACTCCATTACTCATTTACCAATTAATCCTTTATTATTCATCCTTCATCGTTAAAAATAATCCTTTCCACGCTAATTCTCCTCTTTTATATAAATTGGTTGTTGCGCCGGTTTCGGGAAAATAACGATACCCGTGCTTGGCCGTTCTGATTCCGGATATTCATAGGCTTTACAACCATCATTAACACTAATTACCCAGAAAGTTGTTTCTCCCTCCGGTAATGGTTCGAGAACCGGAATAGTGATCTCCGGACCAACTGCATCGCCATTTAAATTAAATACACTGGGTGTTACAGCATCGCCAATGGTGTAGGTAACGGTATATGGCCCTCTTCCGGTAAAACGAATGTACACATTGGTTGGATCGCCAATACAAACCGAGTCGGCGTAAACTTCCATATCGAGGTCGGATTCCAGTACTTCCATTAGATACATTTCTATATTATCGGTACACGACACCTCGTCCCAAACATGAATACGAACGTAATATTCGCCCGGAGCTAAACCGGTTACCTTAACCGTTCTGCCTGCATATTGCCCATCAACAAAATACAATGCAGGATCGAGCGTTGTAGCCGGATCGAGCACATCGGTTGGATTGGGCGACGCATTATATATTCCCCACACAAAATGTGTTTCAGGAATATTGGGCCGACTGCTTACACTAAACGTCATCGTATCGCATTCCTGAATAGCAATCTGTGCTGCAGCATTTGCCACAGCCAGCACCGCCAGCAGAATTGCCAGAATAAAATGGATAATATGTTGTTTCAATCGGTACATAAGTATTAGCTGCGAGTTTCGAGCCTTTTCTGTCATTCCGAACGCAGAGAGGAATCTCCTGCATCAGAGCGATCTTGTTACAGATCTCTCAGTCGTTCCTCCTTCGAGATGACAGCTTTTATTTCTTCTTTTGTTTGTCTTTCTTTTTTACACATTCTCTTTTACAATTCTTTTCTCTTATCCGGACAGCCGGTTTTTAAGCTGCAAATATTTAGCTATTCTTTTGTTTAACCTCTAACGGCACTATTAATTTGATAAACTTTTAAACTATATGTTTTACACTTTGCCTATTGCTAATTCAATATTCCCGGCGCTAACGCAACGGGCTATAACGTTTCGCCCCTTTGGGGCTATTTTGCCTATTGCCTATTCATTCCAACATCTTCATTCATCATTCCTCTTTCTCGCACAGGCGCTGAGACGCTAAGGTTTTTTGCCTTTTTACTTTTGCCTTTTGCCTTCAACATTGACCTTTTCCTCCTGCAAGTTCCGACTTCTTCGGTATGCAGTGCATACGGAATGCCTTTGTTGGATAGAGTGCATAAATCGCCCTGTTGTGCCTTGTGTGCAGTGCTCTTTCTGTGGTATTTTTATTTTTTACCGCAGAGAGCACTGAGTACACACAGAGGCTCACAGAGGATTGATTAAGCGTGACAAGCCCGTTGGCCATAGCAAGGCTATTTGCCGGTGCACGGCCACGTGGCCCGTCGCGCATATTTAGCAATGGACTGCCGTTAAAGAAGCTACAAGCTTCGAGCTTCGAGCTTCGAGTAACCCCCTTTGTCCTTCGGACATTTCCCCCTCCCGACAAAAGTACGGGACAAGCTAAGTGGGGAAAGACGTTCTGAACGATGGATTCTACTCGCCACTCAGGTCTCGTGATCCCGATGCTGTCGACCGGGATTTCTCTTCGCTCAACTCGCGACTCTACGGGCGGCGCATTGCCTTTCCAGATGTTGTGTATATTATACTTCACATTTCATCATGTTTTTAAATTTTTAATAGTTACAAGTTTCAAGTTGCAGGTTACAAGTCGTACGACTTTGTTAACTGTTTCCTGAGACTGTTAACTTTTCTTTGCGACGTTGCGGCTTTGCGTGAAAAAAACTCTCGCCAAGACGCTAAGACGCTAAGTCGTTATTAGTCACTTGTCTTTGGTCACCGGTTCGTGCTGAACTGGATCACTGCAAACTGCGACTGCTAACTTTCTATCGTATACCCTTTCGGGCTTCTCTCCATAGTGCTCCGTCATTCGACGGCTGGTTCATTTAATCGTTAATCAATAATCTTTAATCCTTTCCATAACCTTTTTAGTCACTGGTCATTCGACATTGGTCACTGGTCATTTGTCATTTGTCATTGCTTAGAAAGTTCTTCCTAATGACTATTGACTAATGACTTCCTTCTCCTCCTGCGCACCCCAAACCCCTAAAGGGGCTATCCTTCACACATACCTGCGCCATCTTGCATTTTTCCTAATGACTATTGCCTACTTCTAACCTGCTAATTGAGACTGCGACTGTAAACTGCTCACTTTCTTCTTCAAATCAATCCTTCAGTCCTTCCAACTTCAGTAATTCTCCAAATCAGTCCTTCAATCCTTGTCTCTCATCGCCCAGGGCGAAGAGCAAAAGGCACGAAACCATAGCTCCATGCGCTTTGCTCGTTGCGCTCTGCGCTATCTTGTCCGTCAACCGACGGATTAGGTTATGAAAAAGCAAAATTCATAATCGTTAGTTGACTTCGTCACCGGTTTTGGTTTCGTGTTGTGGATCACCCGCTTCAACCTCAGGTCTCGGAGTAATAATGTAATTCACCCAGTCATTCAAGAAACCATCTGTTTCACAAGAAGTACCTTGAAAACCAGAAAGAGTGCTATCAGTATTATTCAGGTCTCCAAATGTCGGATCATCGTAATAGGAAGTGCCATTTCCTGTATCAACAATGCTTCCATCATATGCAATACCATCAACTGCAAAAGTTAATGTTCCATCTGCATCATCATGCTCAATTAGAGTACCCCAATCCAGTTGTACACGAACGACTATATTTTCACCTCCAGGTTGTGGAATTCCACCACTTCCGGCTGTACCAGCTCCTGCAACAACAGGAACAGGACTATTCCAGATACCTCCAGCTAAATCGCCACCTGTCATTTCATGCCAGTAAGTAGGATTTGTAGAAGTTGCGGAATCCAAATAAGCCCAGCTCACCGAATAATTAGGTGGCACGGTACCTCCTGCATAGGTCAACTGAAATTGTGGCATCCATGAATCTAGATAATTGGCACCGTTTACCTCAAAGAATATCCAGTTTTCACCATAATCCACAGTTAAAGTTCCCCCAGGCGTAGTACTCCCGTATCCTGAATAAACGGCAGACTCAATTGGTGAGACACACTCTTCAGCTATACTTGATTGAGCCGGAGCAATACTGTCACCTGCATCGTTTAATGCAACAACATCAATTGTAAATGCAGGTTGAGGTATAATTCTCATTACAGAAATGTTATCAGTACATCCGGCCGAATCTTGAACATATGCCACCAGCAATACCACATCTGTTACCCCATCGAAATATTTCCATGCTATTTCAATCTGATGATCATTATTGTTTAACTGATCATAAGTATTATGATTATCACCAAGATAGTAAATGTAATCTCCTGTACCATTAGATGGTTCAACGTAAGCATCACCTTCAGGAATAATTAGATTCGTTTGCCCGATCAAGCTATCAGTACCAGCTTCTAAATCTTTATAATTTACAACAAACCATCTAACAGAATCATTTGTACTGGTAGTTTCTACGGTATAAGTGTAAACAACATCCTGATTCGGATGCAAGGCATTGGCAGTATCACATGCGGGATCCAAAGGAACAGCAATTATACTATCAATATCTACAACAGGAACTGGAACAGTGGTATAAGTCTGCCCAAATGCATTAGTCCCGGCAAAAATAGCCGCGACAAAAAACGTTAGAATTAAAATTTGCTTTTTCATAATTTAAAATTTTAATGTTTGTTGTTCATTGGTTTATATCGGGATAGTGCTGATTTTTAACACCCTGTCCTGCGGACATCCTCCGTCAGCTGACGGAGAACCTGCAACAATGTTGCTTTTCCGATAAACAAGTTGTTTCTAATCTGCCACTTGTCCTTTCAATAAACTTCAGAACGTTTTTTTGTTGTTTGTTGATTGACATTTTGGTTAATTGTTGAGTGTCAATCAGTTTTTACTTAATAATTTTCAAATTATACCCTTTTCTTTTTGGGAAAAGGTTTTTTACAATTCACCCCCTGTCCTTCGGACATCCCCCTGAATGGGGAACTTTCAGCTTGAAACATTAGTGTACAAGCTTTGGCCGTTGGATAGAAGATGTTTTCAGTACTTCAATTTTTTCTTCTGCTTTTCAGAAGAAGTTTGGTCTAATCATTCAAATTCACCCCCTGTCCTTCGGACATCCCCCTAAAGGGGGAATTAGCTTTGTTGCAGCTTTTGCAACGTTGAGCTGGCCTTTGGCCAGAGGTTTTGGATCGCTAAATCAAGGGGGCATGCCACGTTTGGCAATTCCCCTGATTTCCTATTACAGATGGCCGGGCCTTAGAGAAAGTGGTGATTATTTAATGTATCGCCTAAATACTTGTTGTTGTTGTAGAGAATAACCACCACGGTTCTCTTTAGCCTCAGGCAACCGGAAACCAGTCGCCTATACAGAACCATACTTTCTGCCTAATCTGTTCAGCAGAAAGATTTAATCTTTAGTCATGTTTCATAGGCACTCGTTTTATTGGTGTTAGCAAATGTCCCATTACCCCCTTCCCCTTCGGGACTTCCCCCAACGGGGGAAGAAATGTAAAGGGTGCTAGAAATCAGGAAGAATGGGAATAATTTATTATCTCCTGTGCCCATGGATTTCCAAACAGAAAGATGGGCGTTTTTTGTCATACCCGCTACCCTCTTTGAGGACGGGTTATTATATTTTATTGTTAATAATTCAGTTACAAGTTGCAAGTTGCAAGTTGCAAGTTTGTCTGTCATTCCGAGTGAGGAACGATTGAGGAATCTGTTACTCTGCTGCTCTACTGCTACAGATCTCTCCTCGTTTCCTCGTCGAGATGACAGGAAGTTGGCAACCACCGGCTCAAGTTTCTCCTCCTTTTTGAGGAGGAGGGGACCGCGTTTACAGCGGTGAGGTGGTGCACTAATAGTATTCAAACACCACCTCCCATCCGCCAGCTGGCGGACGTACTCCTCCTGTGAGGAGGAGAAATGTTCGTATTCCATTTCTTGTTTCATCCACATATCATCATTTTCCAAGACCCGCATATCTACTGCTCCCCAGGTAAAGTTGACCCGTCCCCGAGCGGTTTGAGTCGTCCCCGGGCCGAATGAGGTGCTCACCGACCAGGCTGAGGCGTCCCCGGACCATCTTTCGTGCTCACCGACCAGGTTGAGCCGTCCCCGGGTGGTTTTTTGCTCCCACCGGGAAGTTTGAGCCGTCAATTGGCAATTTAAATGCGTCAATCGGCAGTTTAAGCCGACAATTGGCAATTTAAAAGCGTCAATCGGCAAATTATTGGCGCCCCCCGGCAATCTATGCCGTCCATCGGCAATTTTTTCGATTCCCGTGGCAAGGTTACCCCGGCCATCGGCAAACTTATCTGTCATTCCGAACGAAGAGAGGAATCTGTTTCTGTTTCGCTCTGCTATTGCAGATCTCTCCTCGTGTCCTCGTTGAGCTGACAATTGATGCATGGTTTCTATGTTATTATCGTATCTCATTTTTTAATAGTCCGTTTTAATTACTTGTGGCCGTGGGGTTATGGTAATCTCACGCATAATCTCATCCGAAACGTTTCCATGACAGTCTTCTGCCCAATAGAAAATGTGATGTATTTCTTCCTGGAAGGTTACTCCATCGCCATACAATAAAATATCTAATGGAATATCTGTAACATCATCCTTGTATGCTGACGGTTGACCTGTTCCATAAATCGTCGGATGAGGATTATCAACACCTGTATGAGGATCGGGTGTTGGATCGAACTCAATACGCCAATACACAGTAATATCGGTTGAGTCACAGCAATTGTCTTCCAAGGATGTCAAATCAAGAATAGTATCTTCCGCATATATGGTTCTGTAATCAACAGGAGCTTTATTCACCAGCGGATCAATTACTTCGAAAGTTGGAGTAGCATTGTCAGGATCGTAAACCGCCCAATGCAGCGGATCAACACAGTTTTCGTATGGATCGGCAGTAAGGGTTGGAGGAATTGTATCAATCACTTCTACCCAATGCGAACAAGTATCGTAACCGGATACATTCTCTGCTCGCCAGTATATCCAGGTAACTCCCAATGGAAAATCAAGCTCTCCCATTGGATCTGCATAACCCGGATCAGGGCTCGTGTAACTTCCTGTTGAATCAGGTCTGCCATCAGCCCACTCTATCGTAAAACTCCATGTAATTGGCGGCACACCTTCAATTAATTCGGGTACTCCCGGATCGTAAGTCGCATCACAATCGTTTTCCACAGGATCAAGATAGATGGTTGTATCCGGTGGACAGTCAATTTCCGGCGCACCAAGAACCGTAATGGTAAAGGTGTCGACCAATATATTACCATGTCCATCTTCAAAGGTATATTCAATATATGTAACTCCGAGGTTAAAGGTATCAGGAGAGTGTACCACATAAACATTGGGTGCCAGCGTATCGCCAATTGTAGAACTGGTAGCGCCCCACATTTCCCAGGTTAATGTAGAATCACAGTTGTCGTAGAAATAAGGAAGTTCAACATCAATATCAGAAGCATAAGGCTGGTCGAAATCGGCCTGAATAACAGTATCATTTGGAACGATAAGCTCCGGTGGTAAATCGTTAACTGTAACAGAAACAATACAGCTACTATCGATACTACCCGATACATCTTTGATAAACCATTTAAATGTAGTTGTTCCTATTGGGTAAGTTCCGCTTGCATCAGAAGGACTGGTTCTAAACTCAGAATTATTCCAAATCGAATCCAGCTCATTACAAGGATCATCCCACACTATTGTATCTAACGGAATATATCTTCCGCACGAGTCAGGATTTACAGTTTCTATTATTGAAGCAGGAGGACAGGTTCTGGTAAATGAACCAAAATCCTGATGTTTTGGCCAGATGATAAATGAACAGGTATCGGTATTGCCTCCCTGATCCAACAATACATAAGTAATACGAGTCTGTCCCGTACTAAACGGATAATCAGAAGGTACATAACCCGTTCCTGATGCTGGTGCAGTTGCACTTGTAACCGGTGTGATGTACCAAAGTGTATCAACCTCGCAATACTCATTCCACATCGGAACTTCAAGTAGGAAATTGGTAACCTCACAGTCTGCCTGGTTTATAATTCCCTCAATAGTACCGGGGCAATCAGTAAACACCGGTGGATCGACATCGGCCACAACTACTTTTACCGTACAGCTGTCGAGACTACCCGACACATCTCTAATGTACCACTTAAATTCATATTCTCCGATCGGATATGTTCCACTGGCATCCGATGGACTATCGGCATAAATTGAATTATTCCAGATCGAATCCAGTTCATTACACGGATCATCCCATACAACCGTATCAAGCTCAACATACATATCACACGATACCGGGTCGGCATCTACCCCAACACTATCCGTAGGACAAGTCCGGGTAAACGATCCAAAATCTTCGTGTTTTGGCCAGATAATAAACGAACAGGTATCGGTATTGCCTCCCTGATCGAGCAATACGTAAGTAATACGGGTTTGTCCTGTACTAAACGGATAATCAGCAGGTACGTAACCTGTTCCTGAAGCTGGAGCAGTTGCACTTGTTACCGGTGTGATGTACCAAAGTGTATCAACCTCGCAATACTCATCCCAAGCCGGAACTTTCAGTGGGAAATTGGTAACCTCACAGTCTGCCTGGTTTATAATTCCCTCAATAGTACCGGGGCAATCAGTAAACACCGGTGGATCGACATCGGCTACAACTACTTTTACCTCACAGCTATCAAGCGTACCATTTAAGAATTTGATGTACCATTTGAATTCTGTAGTTCCAATCGGGTAAGTTCCGCTTGCATCAGATGGGGTTGCATCTGCTACAGGTGAAGTGTTCCAGATCGAATCCAGTTCATAACATGGGTCAGTCCATTCTACGGTATCAAGCTCTACATAGGCATCACAGCTTTCAGCGTTTGCAGCTTCCCAAACACTGTCGATAGGGCATTCTTTTGTAAATGAACCAAATTCAACAAACTTGGGCCAGAATATAAATGAACAGGTATCGGTATTACCAGCCCAATCGATCAATACATAGGTAATTAAACTCTGTCCGGAATAAAATACATAGTCAGAAGGTATGGTATCAGTTCCCGAACCGGCCTGGGTGTTTCCTGTTAACGGTGTTACTGTCCACAACAAGTCAGCTCCGCATTCCTCTGTCCATTCGGGAACCGGTAGTTCAATATCGCTTACGGTACAGTTTAAAGGATCAATAACTGATTCTACATCATCCGGGCAATAGGTAAATTCAGGAGGTACAGTATCAATAATTGAAAAGATTGCCGTGGTAGAATCTGAATTTAAACAATCGTCGGTCACTGTAAATTTTACTGTTCTTTGAACATTACCCGGACTGACTGTAACCCAGACAGTAGAAGCGGTATCAACAGTCCAAACCAAGCTGTCGGAACACAGATCAGATGCTCTGGCTCCACCACGATTGGCCAGCCATGCCAGGTAAGCAGGTTCCAAATCAGGATCGGTAGTTGAACACTGAATAGACGAATCCTGTGCTTCAGGATAGATCTCCGGACTGTTAACATCAAGTATTGTAATGGTTTGAATTTTTGTAGTTTCGCTGCCACAATCGTCTGCCACTGTCCAGTAACGATAGATGGTATCCACACAAGGTCCATATCTTAAGGTATCGGCGTAAGTAGCTACCATTCCAACGGCACAGTTATCATCCGCATCTGTTACAGAGCCGGTTTCACCCGGAGAAGCATCATAATTACAACTGGCATCTTTATAAATGATAACATCGCCCGGAACAGTAAATGTAGGAGGATAACCATTATCGGCGATAGCAATAGTTTGAATTTGGGTTGCCGGATTCCCGCAATCGTCCATCACTGTCCAGTAACGGAAAATGGTATCGGCGCAAGTTCCGGTAATTGTATCATCGACATACGTAACAACCTGCCCACCAAGGAGGCTACAATTATCTTCAATATTAGTTACATTGCCGGTAATTGAAGGATCAGCACTGTATTCGCAGTTTTCATCTTTTGTGAGCGTGGTATCATTTGGCACTGTAAAAGTAGGTGATGTTAAATCAATTTTACGATTAAATACCGGAGATACGCTACATTCATTGATCGTACCAATCGGAACGGTATCGCACAATTCAGCTGTGATATACCGGATTTGTATCGGATAACCATCACAGTTATCTGCTGTTGGAGGAGTAGGATCATAAGTCCAATCATCATCGCCACCGTAAAAATTATACTGAATATCAAATCCTGCAACTGTTTGCGGAGGCGTAATATTTATAGGGCCACAACCAGAATCTACATCAGGGAGCGGCGCATCCGGGAAAACCATAAACGTTGCAGTTCCAAAGCAATCCCCGGAAATTGTAGTAAAAGTTGCTACAAAACAACCTGCTGAATCTGCAGTAAATAAACCGTTATCATCAATATCACCACCTCCGCTTACTTCCCAATAACCAGTGTATTCAGTTGACTGTTCGAATGTAACAGTATCACCCACACAGGTATTGGAAGTAAATACCTCGGGATTATCATAAACAGCAATAAGTGTATCGGTTGCAGTACCCGGACAGCCATTAATGTATACGGTTAAAGTATAAGTTGTAGTTGTTGGAGGAACAACCGTTATCAACTCGCCCGAGCCACCGGGTATTTCTGCCACCGGTCCCCATTCGTATTCTATATCGGGTTGAGGAGTAGGAATGGTTATATTATCCAGCGCCCAAACACTACATGTGTTGGGACTATCAAATTCAAAGCGGATACGCAAACTGTCCATCCCTATGTAAGATGCCAAATCAATCGCCATAGGATTAACAACATTAGGCATTCCGCTCATTAAAGTATCCGAGTATTCGGCTAAAACAACATTATACGAGGCTCCACCATCTGTTGAAAGCCAAACTGTACCTGTAGCTCCGCCCGAAAATATATAGGCCTGATCGAAAGTAAGTTCGGCCGACGACATGGCTATCAGGTTAAACATCGGTGTTTCCATCCAGGAATATGCATGTGAATCTCCACCTCCACTAACAATAGCAAACTTCTTATCCTCCGAATCAAATGTATATGTATCGTAACAGAAATCTTTTGGTCCATTGGTTAATGCCCAGTGGTATACATTTGTGTTATTGTTACCAGCCGGTATATTATTATCTATAGTTCCGTCCTCTTTAAGCACATTCCACCCCAGGTTATGCATGTTCGCACGGTTAAAACTACCACCTAAAAGAAGTCCAACAGTATCAGGCAAAATACTAGCCGTTGCCCAAAGTGTTATTTCCTCACCGGTACATACATTACCTCCTGACGCATTAATAACCGGTACAAATGACGGAACCACGGTTATACTTGCAACGCTTGAATATGCCTCTCCACAGGTTGCATTTCCAACAACAGCCCTGAACTGCGTGAACTGTCCCAGATTCTCATAATCATAGCTGTTAATACCTGAGGTGTTTGGAATCGTATCCCAGCTATAACCGGCATCCACCGACGATTCCCAGCGTAATATGTTTCCGGTATAGTTTTGTAATGTCACCGTTCCGTTATTTATTTCGGTACACACTTTATCTGCCGAAGGTGATAATGACCCTCCATCCGGTAATGCTTCCACTGTTATTACGGCAGTCTCGGAAACATTCAGGCAGTCACCTGTTGTTGATACCGTAAAACTAAAGGTACCTGCCTCGGTTGGCGTACCTGAAATGGTATAAACGGTGTCGTTGGTTGGAGTCAGATTCACACCATTGGGCAATGAACCTGATGTTATAACCGCACTGATGGCAGATCCTCCTATAGTATAACTGATTGGGCTGATGGCAGAACCGATACATAAAATCTGACTGGCAGAATCACTTGTCATTTCAATGCTTGCATCCGGTTTTATTTTGATCGCTCCTGACAACTCAGGATTGCCGCAGAAAGAACCAACGGTTTTAACCGTAAACGGATAAGTTCCTGCTGTAGTTGGTGTCCCACTAATAGTAAATTGTCCGTTTGCTGAATTATAAGATGTATTAATTCCGTCTGGTATCGAATCCCAGGTAATTGTTGCCGAGTCGGCATTACCGCCTATTAAATAAGTAATGGTGGGTAACGGGTTATTAACACAAAGGCTATCTCTGGCATCACCTCCGGCCAGGCTGATGGTAGCTGCATCCTCAACAATAATTTGTCCTTTTAATGAAGGATTAACACAAGGACTTCCGGTTGTTGTAACGGTAAAATCGAAAGTTCCTGTTTCGATTGGGATACCACTTATGGTAAACACTCCTCCGCTGGTTACCGTGTCAACCCCGTTTGGCAGAAAACCCGTTAACACAATACCGTTTGCTGACCCATCGAAGATATAGGCGATATCCACAATCGAGGAATCCATACATACTGTTTGGCTATCGGTTTCCGCTACTGACAGATCAATTGTTCCCTCAATGTTAATTATTAGCGATGCTATATCTGATTTCACGGAAGAACAGTAGGAGCCGGATTGTGCTGTTACAACCACATAGTAATCACCGGCATTTGTTGTTGTAATTCCTGATATCGCAAAGCTTGAAGCTGTACTAACCGCACTATCAGGAGTGCTTACTTTGTACCACTGGTAATTTAACGGAATACCTCCCGCATCGGCATTTACGCTAAAGGTTACATTCGCTCCTTCGCATAAGGTTTTTGATACCGGCTGTGTGTTAATGGTAATTGCCTGATCAACATTCAGTGTTACGGGGTTAGATTGAACTGAATCGCAAGGTGGTGCTCCTTTTACCCATACATAGTACGATCCGTCATCGCTTAAACTTACCGAATTAAAACGAAGCGTGTCAGAAGTTTCACCCGGAAGCGCCAAACCATCCTTATACCACTGATATGTTAAACCTGTTCCAACAGCTGTAACGGTTAATTCAGCCTTATCGCCTACACATGCTCCGGTATTAACAGGATCTTCAGTAATTACCACTGCTTTGTTGATGAAGATGGTTGTTGTATCGTTAAGTGAACCACATAATGGATCATTGGCCGTAAGGATCAAAGTTACAGTGCCCGCGTTCACCTCGGCGGCAGTTGGTGTATAAACTGCCGTAGTATCATTGCGATTCGGAGAGAAGTTTCCTAATCCGCCAATCCAGCTTGCTGAACTATAATCACCGCTAAGGCTTCCTTCCAATGTTACTGAACTTCCCTGACATATGGTATCGTTTGCCCCGGCATCAACAACAAGCGGTGTTTTTATGGTAACAACAAGACTATCGGAAACGGGGCCACAAGGGCCTGCAGGGTCATCACTGGTTAGGATTAATGTTACCGTTCCGGCAGTAATATCCGCTGCCCCCGGTGTATAATAGGTATTTAGTGCTGATGGATTAACAAACGAACCCGAGCCGGTGTGTGACCATGAACCGGTTAAAGCCCCACCTGAAACAGAAGCTGATACATTTACAATATCATCCGGGCAAACTGTTTGGTCCTCTCCGGCATCAACAATTGCTTCGGGTTGCACAACAATGGTTCGTGTAGCACTAACTGCCGAACATACTCCGGCAAGGTCTGTAGTAAGGGTTAAAGTAACTGTACCCGTAAAACCAGCTTCCGCGAAATAAGTTACTGTATCCGGTCTTTCAGTTGCTGATGTATAGCCTAAACTTCCGACTTCCGGAGTAATCGACCAGGTGCCGGTGGTGGCTCCACCTCCTACACTTGCTCCATCTAAGGTAACAGGTGTTGGAACTGAGGATTGACAAATGGTATCGGGGCCACCCGCATCAACAGTAGGTGCAGGCACAACCGTAATCGTTACGGAACCTGTCACCGGTTCACTACATGAAGGTTCACTGGCCCAATCCACACTTACCAGGCTAAAAGTTGTAGTAGTTGTTAACGGAGCTGTTTCTACAATCGCAGTTCCACTCGCACCAATGGCGATGGTTTGATCTGAAACGCCATCGTTGTAGGTAATAACTGTATTTGGATGTGATTTGAATGTTATACTTGCTGTTGAATCCTCACAGACAGATGGACTACTGTCGGATATATTGGCAAACAACTCGGGTCTTAAGGTTAAAATCAGGTCATCTGACACGGCATCACAAGTACTTCCTTTTGGATCATCGGTTGTAAATGTTAAAGTAACCGTCCCCACAGTTCTGTCTGCTGCACTTGGAGTATAATCTGTGGCAGGTTTATTGGAATTACCAAATACACCTGTGCCGGATGATATCCACGAGCCTTTAGCTGAATTAGCAGCACCCCCCGGATTACCATCTATATTGATGCTGGTTTGTGAAAAACAGATTGTAGTATCCGGGCCGACATCTGCAGTGGCATACTCTCCAACATAAATTCCCAGTAGGGAACTGGCAGCTGTTGTATCGCATGAATTAGCAGCCTGAACTGAAATGTAGTACGTATCTTCCGGTGTATTCGCTCCAATTCTAACCGTTATACTATCTGTTCCTGCCCCTGATTCCAATGTCCATCCTATAGGCAAATTCCAGATATAATTGGTGGCATTAGCAACTTCATCAACTTTATATTGTAAAAGTTGAGCTTCCGAACAAACAGATTGATCACCGGTAGGCGTAGCTACCGTATCGGTAATTGGCAGGTCAACAGGAATGTTAATTTTATTACTTGTAGCGGTATTATCAATAGTACAAGTCTCGCTCGAAGTCAGCACCACGTATACACTATCGCCAACTTCAGGTGAATATGTTAATGTATTATCTGAGGTCAGTGGTCCTTCTGGTGAATCTTTTACATACCATTGGTACATTGGCGTTGAACCTCCATTCACAGGAGTTGCAACTACAGTAACGTCCTCGTTGGAACACACCGCCTCCACTTCAGCAATACTTACACTTACCGGCAGGTTCGGATTTACTATTACATTCACCGGATCGGAAATTGCAGGGCCTGTTACACAGGTATCACTGGAGGTCAATTCCACGGTAACAATATCACCATCCGTTGGAACATAACTAAATGTATCAACATCATTTCCTCGCGGGTTACCATCAACATACCACTGGTAGCTCGGGCTGGAACCACCGTTTGCTATGGGTGTTGCGGTAAATGTAATTGGATTACCATCACACACAGAGTCGGCATCACCAATAATACTTACTTCAACGTCTACCGGTGTATTAACCGCAATTGTATCTCCATCAGAAATTGCCGGATTATTGGTAACACAGGTTTCACTGGATGTTAGCACTACGCTTATAACCTGACCATCTGTAGGTGTATATACAAAGGTACTTTGAGAAGTGGATGATCCTTGTGGGATGCTATCAACATACCACTGATAGCTTGGGCTACTTCCTCCATTAGTAGGTGTGGCAGTATAGGTTACAGGCGATCCGGCACAAACCGTATCTGCACTGGCACTTAAACTCACACTTACCGTATCCTTAGGATAAACAATCATTGTAACTACATTACTGGTATCCGGTGGTCCCGGACAAGTGACGGATGAACCCGGGGTCATTACTACTTTTACCTGATCACCATTACTCAGGCTATCAGTAGGATAAACCCTAATGTTTTCTCCAACCAGGGCAAGGGTATCATTAACAAACCATTCGAAGGTTGGATTAGTTCCAGGGTAGATCTCCAGATCCGTATAAAAAGTTACGATGTCTCCCTCACAGATGCCATTGAGCGACTCGTATATGGTTACTTCCGGAATATTCAGTGGATTCACCGTCATGGTGATCACGTTGCTTTTAATGGTATCCGGGCAAGGAGTATCAAAAGTGGTGACTTCCATCCAAACTTTATCCGTATTGTTTAAAGTGGATAGTCTCAGCGTATCGCTATTCGAGGCCACGGGCGAACCATTTACGTACCATATTAAAGTTGGAGCTGGAGCAGTACCGGCATTGGCCGTATCGCCAACAAAGGTAATTTCTTCTCCGAAACAAACCGCTCCTGTCGGGGTTCTGGAAACACTCACTGTCGTTATTGGTTCCACCAAAATTACAACTGTGTCGGCTAAAGTAACGGAACAAGAAGGAGCTGTCTGGTAAACAACACTTTCGAGACTGTATTCAAGAATACCTTCCTGATTAATATTGGCCGGTACTGCTGTAGAACCAAGCGCATCGATATCAACCGTTAAATCTCCTCCTCCATTAATTTTATACGTTGCGGTAACCGGTAAATCAACATGGTTTATAAAGGTAATATCAGGTGTTTCCACACCGTAACAAATGGTATCATCGCCGCTAATGGTTACATCAGGTTCAGGATTTACATAAACGGTTAAATTGAACGATCCTACACTACACCCTCCTATTGGAGTTACCACGTAAACCACGGTCTTCACGGTGTCGGATAAGTTTGTTAAGGTATCGCTTATTGCGTCTCCACTTCCTCCGGTGGCACCTGTCCCAACAGGATCTGCAACCAACCAATTGTATGTTGTTCCTACGGGAACAAATCCATCAACTCCGTTTTGTGGAGTTATGGAGAAAGGCTGATCGTTACAAACCGTGGTACTCATATCGTTTATATCCGAAGTTGGATTTACGACGATAGTCACTGTAAAAGGTATTCCGTTACAGTCGCCCGATTTTGGAGTAACCGTATAGGTGACCGTTTTTGCCGTAGTAGTCGTGTTAGTCAGTGTATCGCTGATACTGGCTTCATTTGTTCCCGACGATTCACCTTCAATGCCGGTAACAGCTGGTGCCAACCAACTATACGTGGTACCGGCAGGAATAAAGCCGCTGGTTGGAATAGTATCAAAACCTTCACCGCTGCAAATGGTATCTCTTATCGGGTTAATAGCTGGTTTCGGATTAACAGTAACGGTTAATGTAAAAGCATCTCCTACACATCCGCCGGCAGCAGGTGTAACCGTATAGATGGCAGTTTGTACTGTATCGCTATGATTCGTTAATGTCCCACTTATTGAAGAAGCACCGCTGCCCGGAGATCCGCCGGTCATCCCGGCAGGCATGTTCGGGATGGCCCAACTATAGGTTGTTCCGGACGGAACTATACTACCCGTTCCGTTATTGGGCGTAACCGTAAATGTTTCTTCGCTGCATGCAAAAGTATCCAGACCAATGATTGCAGGTGTTGGTTTAACATTAACCTCAACAATAAATGAGTCTCCTTCACAATCACCTGCTGTAGGCCAAACGGTATAGCTTACAAGTTGGTTGGTATTGCTGGTATTCACCAGTGTATCTGAAATAGCAGGTCCACTGCCATCACTGGCTCCATCTACTTCATTCGGCGTAGATAACACTTCCCACTCGTAAGTAGTACCGCTCGGAACAATTCCGTTGGTATTGTTGGCCGGACTTACTGTAAACGGTTCTTCACTGCATACACTGGTACTCATACTATCTATATCCGGTTCCGGTGTAACCGTTACCGTAAGCAGGAATAAATCCCCCCTTGGGCATTCATTTCCATAATAAGGCGTAACAGCATAAATTACTGATTGTGCTGAATTGGAAGAATTGAAAAGTGTTCCTGTTATACTATTTCCGCTTCCCGATGCAGCTCCAGAAATTAACGGATTAGGCGAGTTGATCGACCACTCATAGGTCGTACCGTCAGGAGCAACTCCATATGTACTGTCAGGTGTCACATCAAAGGTTCCACCATCGCAGATAATTAAAGAGGTATCAACAATTTGTGGTGTTGGGTTTACCAGTATTACAGCCGTATCGGCAGCTACTTCACATCCGTTTACAGAGGTAGTAGTAAAGATAAAGCTTACCGTTATCGGTTCATCGGTAAGATTTGTGATGGTTGACGAAGGTACCGCGCCAGTACCTGAAGTATCAACACCAACCACATCATCAAGGTGGTCTCTTACCCAGTAAAAAGTTCCGGCTCCTCCGCCAATGGTAGACGGACTGATAGAACCAATGGGTTCCCCTGAACATCTCATTTGTGAATCAGGTGTTAAAACCAGCTCAGGTATTGGGTAAACAGTTACCCTGGCGGTTGATGTTACACCGGGGCAGCCATCATAAATTGGTGTAATATTTATATTAACTGTTACTGCTGTCGCGGTATTATTGATCAATGCTCCGCGAATTGTATCTCCTGTTCCAGAGGCAGGTATACTCCCGGTAACCGATGGATGGCTCCATTCCCAACTGTAGCTTACATCGGGAGTAGTACTGGTCAGTATAACAGGAACAATACTGTCGCCTGAACAAATAGGCTGAGACTCCGGAGTACGAATGGCAACAGCTGCTGGATTAACCACTACGGTTGCTGTTTCGGGGAATGACTCATCGCAAACGGGTGCATTTTGATAAGCAACCTTAACCGGATCATAAACAAAAGTTCCTGAAGTACTTGTGGGAACGGCAACTTGTACTGAGTCATTGGCCGGAATAGAAAGAAGGGGCTGCCGCGTACTATTTGCTCCTTGTTTTATATCGTAAGTAACGGTAACCGGTAATCCAATTGGGTTTGTAAAAGTGATATAAGGTGATGGATCATTCAAACAAACCGTGTCATTTCCACTTATGTAGGCCCTTAATGTTGGGCGTATGCTTATGGTAAATGTTTTAGCCGGTCCAAAGCACCCGTTAGCTGTAGGCGTAACTGTAATCGTATCAATGATTAAGGTATCCGTGTTATTTATAGCTGTAAAGGCAGGAATATTCCCCGTTCCGATTGTGCCAAAGCCAAGATCAATACTGCTTTCCCAGTTAAAATCAACCTCGCCAACCGGGGTACCGCTAAAGTTTATACCCGAAATATAATCACCGTTACAGTATGTTTTGTTGGAAAGAGTTTCAACGCTTGGTGTTGGATGCACGGTAATGGTTGAAGTAGATCCTATTGGCGTTAAACATTTTGGATCGGACTGATATTCCAGATTTTCAAAATTATAATTGAATACACCTGCTGTTGTACTTGTTCGTTCTATAATTATTGAGGCGTTTGCATCTACAACAATTGAATGATCAACAGTATCGTTAACATTGTAATAAACCAGGACCTTCTCCCCCATAGGATTGGTAATTTTTATCCACGGATTAGGTGAAGTGTATTGACAAACCGCAGTATCTCCGGAGATGATGACTGTTGGGGTTGGGCGGATCGTTAAAACACGTGTCCTAGTGTCACTTGTTACATTACAATCCGCACCTGGCGGTTTCGGAAATGTAACTGTAACTTTGTATTCCCCACTGTCAGCGGGTGTGACTCCCGTAAATTGTAGCGTAGCATCATTCGCACCAGATATAACACCACTATTAACAACATTTTGCCAATTATCGGGTCCAATATATTTTTTCCATTGATAGGATACAGGCGTTTGTCCTGATGTAACTACTGTATAGCTGAAATCATCACCCTCACAAATTTCAACCAGTGTTATTGATGGAAAATTAACTGAGTTAACAATATCTGTAATCTCATTTATATTTAATGTAGCAGTGTCTGATATTAGCGTACCACAGTCATCCGAAATTTCTACGCGGTATTGTGTCCCATTGGGAGAACTACCACTACCAACATTTGCAATTCTCAATTCTCCAATAGCAGGAAAAGATATATTTCCTCCGGGACTAAGGTCAGAAAATACACTTTCCGATGGTAACATTCTTTGCCAGGTATAGGTAAGCGTTCCAACATTGTTTATAGCTGCTGCCGTAAAAGTTACTATATGGCCTTCGCATTCGATTAGAGATATTGGGTGGGTGGTTATTGTTAAGGGCAAGGGCTCGGTGATGGTGATGTCAACTTCTTCAAAACAAATATCACCTGTATTTCCACCTGCTGCTTCTGCGCGTACAGTGTAAGTTCCGGGACCATAAGTCGCTGCTGCATCATAAGCTACTCCGTCTACTGTAATGGTTGCGCCACCTGTAGCACTCGCTGTGATTGTTCCATCGGCTGCTCCGTTACAGGTAACTTCCGTAAAGGATGTGGTTAATACAATATCTGCTGGCTCGGTGATGGTGATGTCAACTTCTTCAAAACAAATATCACCTGTATTTCCAC
>NZ_JRHC01000013.1 GCF_000949475.1 Draconibacterium sediminis
AAGTACGTGTAGACTGGAAAGTAGATCTGACAGCACCAGAAATTACAGCCAACAGTGATGATGATCTGGGCTGCAATCCAACTGATGCAGAGATTGAAACAGCTCTTGGAAGTGCGAGTGCTACAGACAACTGTGATGATCCTGGAGACATCACCATAACATCGAGAGATGAGACAGGCGGAGAGCCTTGTGCAATGTGGGCAGTACGTACGTTCTACGCAGAGGATCTTTGTGGCAACATCGATTCAGCGAAAGTACGTGTAGACTGGAAAGCAGACCTGGAAGCACCAGTAATAGACTCAATACCATTCATGGATTCTATCTGTAATGGCGAGCCTGAAGAAGTTGTATGGGCATACTGGACTGATAATTGTGACGGTTCGGATAGTATATCAGCTTCACCATTATACGTTGAAGGTGATTGTCCTATGATATACAGTTATACTTTCCATATTGAAGACGACTGCGGAAATCCAACTGATACAACAGTATATGTTAAGAAGTGGACTGAACAAGTTGGTAACTGCGAAACTGTATTTGGAGTAATACCAAACGATGATGAAGTAGTCGACTTCTGTAGTGATGGTATATTCAATAGATGGGGCTGGACGAATCCAATCACAAAACGTGATACCACATATGTGCTTGATTTATATGCCGGTGCTGCCCATTGTGATACAACAGATAGAACACCTGTTGGTAAGGTTGAAGTCAGATGGCAAAACGACAGTGTATATGTTGATTATATAATGGATCCTGGAAATTATCTGGAAGAAGTACATGTTTATGTTGGTTACGAAAAATATCCTGTAATGGGTAATGGTAAAAAACAGAAACAAACAGTTGCTCCAGGTCAGTATACCGTTGTTGTTGAAGGCGAAGGCCACTATACAGACGCAAATGTTATTATAACAAATGTTGTTGACGAATTCTGGATCATTGCCCATGGTGTGGCATGTGAACTTACCTGTGTATGTTATGGTGAAGTTGACGTGAATAATGACGGAGTATTTGTTCTTAGTGGAAGTGATAGCATCGTCAGTCCAGATGATTATCCATGGTGGGAAGAAATGGATCCAGAAGATCTGCCTCCGTTTAAAGGTTCTAAACGAGCAAATGGATCAGTAGAAGACCAAAAAGTGAAAAAATCAGCAGATATACAATTAGATGTTGAGCCAATTCTTCAGGATAGTGAACTCAAAGTGTTCCCGAATCCATTTGATGAATTCGTAAACTTTGAATTTGTTCCTGCAGTTAGCGGTCATGCTGTTCTTGAAATTCACAACATGCTTGGACAACGAGTTGCCAGAATACTGGATCAACCGGTTGAAGCAGGTGAATTGCAACGCGTAGAGTTCAGACCTAATTCCGAAATTTCAGGAGTCTATCTCTACAGACTGGATATCGATGGCGATACCAGGATTGGAAAAATTATTTACCGAAACAGATAAATACTTTTTCAGAATCAATAAATTACAACTTTACTGAAAACAGTAATTGATTTCGGGAGGTTCTACTAAAAGTAAGATGAGAGGCTAGCTCAGAGGAGCAGCCTCTTTTCTTTTGGTTTAAATTAGAATGTGCTTTCTTAAACCCCTTTCTTGTATGTCTAAATTAGATGCAAAATTGATTTATACATACCCCAGATTATTTTATATCAAACGATTAATTATATGCTCATCTAGCGTTAAGTTTTTTTGAATTAGATTTTCTGGCCATGAAAGATCAAAATAACAGTCACTAAAAAATCATTATAAGTCCTTGAAAAAGTTTCCGTAGATAATTATTAGAAGATAGCGAGAGGGTCGAACTTATTTCAAAGAATTCTACTGAGTCTAACTACCCATTATTCGACAATGTCTTAATTCATATTTATATGTCGTTTTTAAATTGATTTCAAAAAGTATTGTAGGTCAGTAAACTACATCTTTGCGTTTGTGATAACACCGCATTTGATATACTTAAAGTCAAGTCACTGGACAGAAAAACAACAAAATATAAGTAACGGAATAGATCATATATCTGTCCCTGATCCAGAAATACCATTTTGGATTTTAGTAAGATCTGGAGTAATGAATAATTACAAAAGCCAATCTATAAGCGCCAGAATCTTTAATGACTAAATTTTGATCATTAACAAAATTGCAAGTCTATATCTCGTGTAAAAATACCTAAGGTCTATAGCATTAGAATTATTTGTGAATCGATAAACCTTGTACGGAATAGGTTAGGATACGATCAGAAAGTAAATACATCCTCAAACTGACTGATCATTTTTATTCATCATTCTGCTCACAAGAAGTCGAACCGAAATCCTTTTGTAAATCAATGGATACTTGATTCAACTGATTAATGACTGAATTATATAACGTTAATTTGTCCAGCCGGGTGGTTTCGGTTCTTCCTTCGCTCGTACATTTATAATAATATTAACTTCCTGGGTGCCTCCATTACTGGTTATTGTAATTATTCCTGAATAATCACCGGCCGACAAATTGGTGCGATCTACAACGATTCCAACCTGATCGGTCTCTGTTGTAGTTTCCCCTGATGCTAGGTCTACAGTTAACCAGCTTAAATTTTCGGCAAATGACCATGTTAAAATATTCCCTCCAATATTATTGATACTTATATATTTTTGTGTTGATATAGTATCAAAATCAAGGAATATTGGAGACACTGAAAGTACTGGGTCCGGAATTGGCAAAACTTCAATGTAATCAGCCTTAACAATCGTGCCTGGTCCAAAACTATTGCTTGCGATTAATTTGACAGTATATAAACCCTCCGCAATATAGGAGTGAGTAGGATTCTGAACAGCACTGGTATTACCATCACCAAAATCCCATTCCCATGATGTGGGCGAATTGGTGGACTGATCCAAAAAGGTGACTGGATTACCCTGTATAATTGTCCTCTCATCTGCCGAAAACTGCGCGATAGGAGCTAATGAGTTTACTGTAATGAAGTTATTTTTGATCATTGTGTCAGAACCAAAGTTATTCGTTACCGTCAACTTAACGGTAAATGTCCCGGCCGTTAAGTAAGTATGAGTAGGATTCTGAACCGTACTTGTATTTCCATCCCCAAAATCCCATAGCCATGATGTTGGAGAGTTAGTAGACTGATCCGAGAAAATGATTTCACCTCCCTGGTCAATAACTGCAGTATTGGCGGAGAATGCAGCAACAGGTACAGCAGAATTAACTGTAATCAGGTTTTGTTTAATCATTGTGTCAGAGCCAAAAACATTAGTGACCGTTAGTGTAACGGTAAAAGTCCCGGCCGTTAAGTAAGTATGAGTAGGATTCTGAACCGTACTTGTATTTCCATCCCCAAAATCCCATAGCCATGATGTTGGAGAGTTAGTAGACTGATCCGAGAAAATGACTTGATTTCCCTGGTCAATAACTGTATTATTTGCAGAGAATGCAGCAACAGGAACAGCAGAATTAACTGTAATCAGGTTTTGTTTAATCATTGTGTCAGATCCAAAAACATTGGTGACCTTTAACGTAACGGTAAACGTACCGGCCGTTAAGTAAGTATGAGTAGGATTTTGAACAGTACCGGAAGTTCCATCTCCAAAATCCCACAACCATGAAGTTGGAGAATTGGTCGACTGATCTGAAAAGACGATTTGATTTCCTTGATCAATAACTGCAGTATTTGTAGAAAATGCTGCAACTGGGACAGCAGAATTAACTGTAATCAGGTTTTGTTTTATAATTGTATCAAATCCAAAGCTATTGGTCACCTTTAACGTAACGGTAAATGTACCCGCAGTTAAGTATGTATGAGTTGGGTTCTGAACCGTACTGGTCTTTCCATCTCCAAAATTCCATAACCATGAAGTTGGAGAATTGGTCGACTGATCCGAGAAAATGATTTCACCTCCCTGATCAATAACTGCAGTATTTGCCGAGAATGCTGCAACAGGAATAGCGGAATTAACTGTTATCAGGTTTTGTTTAATCATTGTGTCAGAGCCAAAATCATTGGTGACCGTTAGCCTAACAGTGAATGTTCCTGCAGTTAAGTATGTATGAGTAGCATTCTGAACCGTACTTGTATTTCCATCTCCAAAATTCCATTCCCATGAAGTTGGAGAATTGGTAGACTGATCCGAGAAAATGATTTGATTTCCCTGGGCAATAACTGCAGTATTTGTAGAAAATGCTGCAACTGGGACAGCAGAATTGACAGTAATAAGGTCTTGTTTTATAACTGCGTCAGAGCCAAAGCTATTTGTCGCCGTCAAAGTAACGGTAAATGTGCCAGCAGTTAAGTAAGTATGAGTTGGGTTCTGAACCGTGCTGGTATTTCCATCTCCAAAATCCCAAAGCCAAGATGTTGGTGAATTGGTAGACTGATCTGAAAAGACGATGTTATCTCCCTGGTCAATAACTGTTGTATTTGCCGAGAATGCAGCAACAGGAACAGCGGAATTAACCGTAATCAGGTCTTGTTTTATAATTGTATCAAATCCAAAGCTATTGGTCACCTTTAACGTAACGGTAAATGTACCCGCAGTTAAGTATGTATGAGTTGCGTTCTGAACCGTACTGGTCTTTCCATCTCCAAAATCCCATAACCATGAAGTTGGAGAATTGGTAGACTGATCCGAGAAAATGATTTGATTTCCCTGGTCGATAACTGCAGTATTGGCGGAGAATGCAGCAACAGGTACAGCTGAATTAACCTTAATCAGGTCTTGTTTTATAATTGTATCGGATCCAAAGCTATTAGTTGCCGTCAACGTAACGGTAATTGTTCCTGATGTTAAGTATGTATGAGTTGGATTCTGGACCGTACTGGTATTGCCATCCCCAAAATCCCAAAGCCAAGATGTTGGTGAATTGGTAGACTGATCCGAGAAAATGATTTGATTTCCCTGGTCAATAATTGTTGTATTTGCCGAGAATGCCGCAACTGGAACAGCAGAATTAACTGTTATCAGGTTTTGTTTTATCATTGTGTCGGAGCCAAATTCATTGGTGACCATTAACGTAACAGTGAATGTTCCTGATGTTAAGTATGTATGAGTTGGATTCTCAACCGTGCTGGTATTTCCATCTCCAAAATCCCATAACCAAGATGTTGGTGAATTGGTAGACTGATCTGAAAAGACGATTTGATTTCCCTGGTCAATAACTATATTATTTGCTGAGAATGCCGCAACTGGAACAGCAGAATTAACTGTGATAAGGTCTTGTTTTATAATTGTATCGGATCCAAAGCTATTAGTTGCCGTCAACGTAACAGTAAATGTGCCAGCAGTTAAGTAAGTATGAGTTGGGTTCTGAACCGTGCTGGTATTTCCATCTCCAAAATCCCATTCCCATGATGTTGGCGAATTGGTAGACTGATCCGAGAAAATGATTTCACCTCCCTGGTCGATAACTGCAGTATTTACCGAGAATGCTGCAACAGGAACAGCGGAATTAACTGTTATCAAGTCATTTTTAATCATTGTATCAGATCCAAAAACATTAGTGACCGTTAGTGTAACAGTAAATGTGCCAGCAGTTAAGTAAGTATGAGTAGGGTTCTGAACCGTGCTGGTATTTCCATCCCCAAAATCCCAAAGCCAAGATGTTGGCGAATTGGTAGACTGATCCGAGAAAATGATTTCATGTCCTTGGTCTATCGTAGTAGTATTTGAAGAAAACGCTACCACTGGAGGTGTCGGACTTGATATAATAATAAAGTTTTCATTTATAATAGAATCGGATCCAAAACTATTAGAGACCGTTAATTTGACCGAATAGGTGCCAGCGGATAAGTATGTATGAGTTGGATTCTGAACCGTACTGGTATTTCCATCTCCAAAATCCCATAGCCATGATGTTGGAGAATTGGTAGACTGATCCGAAAAGATGATTTCATTTCCCTGAATTTCGTTGGTCTTATTTGCAGAGAAAGATGCTATTGGGACATTTGAGGAATATACCGAAATAAAATCCGTTTTAGTAATTGTATCTGCTCCAAAATTGTTGCCAACAATAAGTTTGATTGTGTATACTCCTGTTGTTGGATAAGTAAGAGTAGGGTGCTGAACATTACTGGTATTGCCATCCCCAAAATCCCAATTCCATGAGGTTGGATTGTTTGCAGACTGATCCGAAAAGATAACAGCATCCCCCTGATTTATCGTTGTTTTATCTGCGGAGAACTCAGCAACCGGCACCAATGAGTTAATGGTAATAAAATCAGTTTTGGTAATTGTATCCGTTCCAAAACTATTGACGACAATAAGTTTGACCGTAAATAATCCTGCTGATGTGTAAATATGAGTCGGATTCTGATTTGTACTGGTGTTTCCATCCCCAAAGTCCCACAGCCATGAGGTTGGAAAATTGGCCGACTGATCCGAAAAGATGATTTCATTTCCTTGATCAATAATTGCTGTATTTGCTGAGAATGCTGCAGAAGGAACGGCGGAATTGACTGTAATTAATGCTTCTTTTATTATCGTGTCAGAACCAAAGCTATTATTTGCGATAAGTTTAACGGTAAATGTGCCAGTTGTTAAGTAATTATGAGTTGGATTTTGAACAGTGCTGGTATTTCCATCCCCAAAATCCCATTCCCAGGATGTTGGATTGTTTGCCGACTGGTCCGAGAAGCTAACAGCATCTCCCTGGTTGATCGTTGTTTTATTTGCAGAGAATTCAGCAACCGGCACCAATGAGTTAACGGTAATAAAATCAGTTTTAGTGATTGTGTCTGCTCCAACACTATTGGTGACTATCAATTGCACCGTATAAACTCCAGCCGTTGTATAAGTATGAGTTGGATTTTGAACAGTACTGGTATTTCCATTTCCAAAATCCCATTCCCATGAT
>NZ_JRHC01000014.1 GCF_000949475.1 Draconibacterium sediminis
TTAGCGGTAAGGTAAGCCAAAGTATTTGTAGCAGGAGTTGCATCAGCAGGGCTACATCCTTCGTCGTTGATTGCAGTGAGGGTTCCTGTAATTGCAGGAGCCTGAGTATCGTCAACAGTAATAGTTTGCTGAGCAGTAGTATCGTTTCCGCAAGCATCGGTAACAGTATAAGTTCTGATAATTGTCCAGGGGCATTCGCCGGTTGGTTCAGCATCAGAGCTGGTAACAACAAGATTATCCGTACCACTCGCATCTGTAATTATTAAACCGTTAGCGGTAAGGTAAGCCAAAGTATTTGTGGCTGGAGTTGCGTCAGCTGGACTACATCCTTCGTCGTTTATTGTGGTAAGGGTTCCTGTAATTTCTGGTGCCTCTCCATCCCCAGGTGTCACATCAAAAGTACCTTCGAAAAGGCAACCATTAGCATCAATTATTGAATAGGCTTGTCCATTTCCGGCAGTAACAACAAAAATTCCAGTGGTATTTGGAGTCCCGTCAACAGAATAAGTCAATGTGCCAGTACCACCATCTCCATCAATGTCAATAGTAGCGAATCCTCCCGAGCAACTAATGGGGGTAGTTATTGAATAGCTTGCAGTAATAGCATCTGGTTCACCGATAGTTAAGGTACCACCATCAGAATGTCCATCAGAATCTGTGGCCGTCCATGTGTAGCTACCAGCACTTACATTATTAAAAATGGCAGTAGAGTTTGTGGATAACGGTATGCTATTAAAAGTAACACTGTAAGGAGCTGTACCACCACTTACTATGAATTCTACAGAAGTAGTTTCTCCATTACAACTTATTTTACCAGGATTAGGAACTACAATAAATGGTCCTTGTGCAACAATATCTTCAATTTGAGCATTACACGCAGAGTAATTTCCTGTTAAACATGTAGGTGTATTGTCGTCGGTATTATCCCACCCAACGATCATATTTTCAAGACCAACCAAACTATTTATCTCTCCATTGATAATATAACCAGGTATTGGTTGGTATATTTTATATTTATTGGTTTGTATTTCGCCAGCTGCATGAGCCTGAATAAAATCATCTTCTTTTGTGCCATCGTTCTTGTAAACGATTAAATTAAACTGGGCGAATAAATCATATTTTTTCCCGGTTTTTTCTACGTTAATAAAAACATAAGCGTCAGCAGAATCAATACCGACAATATTATCGTCGGTAATTTCATCCCCGTTTTCAAAACCTATGTATGCTCCAACCACATCAGCTGAATTTGCGGTACAATTCACCGTTGAATCAGCAGGTTGGCAATCATCACTTTGAAGTAAATCGATGAAGGATTGTGCCTCTGATTCGATCACTCCTAAAAATAAAAACACCAACCCAAGTAGTAGGGTCCGTGTTAAATTTGATTTGGGTAGAATTTTTTTCATATCGATGTTGTTTAATAGTTGCTTAATTCTTTTACATAAAGTCAGAAGCATCACAATACAAATGTTCACTAACACTCGTCTGATTTGCCTAATAAAACTGTTGATATGAAATTTGCGGAAAGATTAAATAACCCCTTATTTTTTACCTTCTTTAAATTTCAGAATCAATAAATTACTTATGCAAATTATGACTTAATATAATAAAAACCAAATTTTAATTTGTAGTTTGCTTCGTCCATTTTAATCTACAATAATGTTTAGTACGTTCGTGCTTTAATTATGCAATCAGTATGCCATTAGTAATAAGTAGCTCATTTATAGATATATGGGTGAGATTGGCATTCTGTTTTATCGTTTCATTTTGGGACATAACTCCCGTAATGGAAAAATAAATACAGAAAAGTATTTTAATAAAAATCGTAATTATGTTATTCTTTTTGTTGCGTATTTTAAGTATTTGATGACTTTTTATTTCAATCTGCAATAACTGCTGGCTATTTACTATATGCATGCTTATGAATAATGTCTCCCGATTTATGACTGTTGGGGTGGACTTAGGAGAGTTTACCACTATTGCCTGCCGGCAGTGAAGGTGAGCCAGGTAATAGAAATGTTCTTATTGGGATCAGTTTCCTCGCCAATTTTGTTGTGAGGAGTTCAGATCAATCTACACTTGATTCTTATATTGATAGCATCTCATGTTTGTCTTGAGATAAAACAGCTTTTTCAAATATTCATTATATATTTATCAAGTTTATAAAAATATTAAAATCTAAAACCAATGACCAACAGATTATTTGGGCTATTTGTACTGTTAATTTCTGTTTCATGCAGTAATGTAGCTCCTCCGGAACCCGTATTACCCGTGCCTTCTGAAAGACAATTGGCGTGGAATGACATGGAATATTATGCGTTTGTTCATTTTAATATGAATACCTTTTCCGATATGGAATGGGGCTTTGGTGATGAAGATCCCGATACGTTTAATCCAACCGAATTGGATTGCCGCCAGTGGGCACGGATTTGTAAGGAAGCCGGAATGAAAGGAATTATTCTTACAGCTAAACACCACGATGGATTTTGTTTGTGGCCTACGGCTACTACTGAGCATTCGGTTAAAAGTTCTTCATGGAGAAATGGGGAAGGAGATGTGGTACAGGAATTAGCTGATGCGTGTAAAGAATACGGTTTAAAACTGGGGCTTTATCTGTCGCCATGGGATCGTAATAATCCGGAATACGGAAACGATAAATACATCGAGATTTTCAGAGCACAGTTGCGTGAGTTGATGACCAACTACGGCGATGTTTTTGAAGTTTGGTTTGATGGTGCCAACGGTGGAACCGGTTATTACGGTGGTGCCAATGAAGAACGTCGGGTGGATAAACTTACTTATTACGACTGGGAAAATACCTATAGGATTATTCGCGAGTTACAACCTAACGCCGTAATCTTCTCTGATGCAGGACCTGATGTAAGATGGGTCGGTAATGAAAATGGATATGCTTATCCAACCACATGGTCAAACTTATTACGCGATGAGATTTACGGTGGGATGCCTGAATATTCAAAAAAATACAGCAAGGGGCAGGAGAATGGAACGCACTGGGTGCCGGCTGAGGTTGATGTGTCTATCCGTCCGGGTTGGTATTATCATAAATACGAAGATCACAAAGTGAAAACTTTGCCGCAGCTGCTCGATATATATTATAATAGTATAGGCCGAAATGGTTCGCTGCTCATTAATTTCCCGGTTGACACTCGCGGCTTGATTCATGAAAAGGATGAAGAACAAATTCTAAAACTGGCCGAAGCAGTAAAAGTTGATTTTGCCAACGATCTTGCCGCCGGAAAAATTGCAGAAGCCACAAACGTAAGGGGTAATTCAAAGAAGTATAAAGCCGCCAACGTTACCGATAATGATCCGGATACCTATTGGGCTACCGACGATGACGTTATTCAGGCATCATTAACCATTGATCTGGGTGAAGAAACAACCTTTAATCGTTTCCTCGTTCAGGAAGATATTCGATTGGGACAGCGTGTTAAGGCATTTTTGGTAGAGGCATATATTAATAATAAGTGGGAGGAGATCGATTCTCAAACTACAATCGGTAGAAAACGTATTTTGCGACTGCCGGAAACTGCTGCTTCGAAAGTTCGCTTTACCGTTAATGATTCAAAAGCCAGTCCCGTCATCACAAAAATCGGCATTTACCATGCGCCAAAAGTTATTGTTGAACCTAAAATTTCGAGAACGAAAGAGGGTATTGTTAATATCGAGGCTTTTGATAATGGACTTAATATCTATTATACTGTTGATGGAACGGAGCCTGATCTTAATTCATTAAAATACAATACGCCGTTTGAATTATCTCAGAAAGCAACCGTAAAAGCCATTGTTGTTGATCCGAATGAAAACACAATGAGCACAGTTTCGGTCGCTGAGTTTGATGTTCCTAAAACAAAATGGAAAGTAGTTGGGAAATATAAAGATGCAGAAAAGACAAACCTGATTTTCGATGGAAATGAAAATACGGCGTTTACAATTGGAGAATCAGCGCCTGTCGATTTTATTTTCGACCTTGGGGAAAGTCTGGTCATTACCGGGTTTAAATACCTGCCCGATCAGCAACGTTTCAATCCCGGTATCATATTTAATTACAAGTTGTATTTAAGTAACGATGGTAAAAGCTGGAAACAGCCGGTTGCAGAAGGTGAGTTTTCCAATATTCGAAACAGCCCGGTTTGGCAAACAAATAGTTTTGCTCCGGTAAATGCACGCTATATTAAATTCACGGCATTGTCTCCGGCCGAAGAGAATGGCAAAGTTGGAATTGCGGAATTCGATGTTATTACATAATAATATATAAGCTAAACCAAAAAGTATGAAAAAAGCAATTTTATTGATTATGCTGATAGCGGTTTTGAACCAGTTGGCATTCTCGCAAAAGAAAATTTGGAATGAAACCCCGGAGCAAAAAGTCGAACGAATGAAGTGGTGGACCGATGCACGTTTCGGAATGTTTATTCACTGGGGGTTGTATGCGCAGGCAGCGCGTCACGAGTGGGTAAAAAAACGTGAACGAATTTCGGATGAAGATTACCAGAAATACTTCGAGATTTTTAATCCTGATCTTTTTGATCCGTCAGAATGGGCAAAAAAGGCCAAAGCTGCCGGAATGAAATATGCAGTTATTACTACCAAACATCACGAAGGTTTTAATATGTTCGCATCAGATTACACCGATTATAATGTTATGAATACGCCGTATGGTAGGGATATAATAAAACAATGGGTGGATGCTTTTCGTGCCGAAGGCCTTGGAATCGGATTTTATTATTCCTTAATCGACTGGCATCATCCTGAATATACTATTGACCGGGTTCATCCGCAAAGTGCATCTTCAAAAGAAGAGTACGATGAGCTGAATAAAGATCGTGATATGAGTATTTATCGTGAATATTTGAAAAACCAGGTTCGCGAGATATTAACTAATTACGGACAGATCGATATTCTTTGGCTGGATTATTCTTTTCCGGGAGAGTTTGGAAAGGGAAGAGACGATTGGGGATCGATCGATCTCATGAAAATGGTTCGTGAGTTACAGCCGGGTATTATTGTTAACGACCGTGCCGACCTGAAAGATTATCAGGGCGGATGGGATTTTACAACACCCGAACAGTTTAAGGTGGATAAATGGCCCGAAGAGAATGGAGTGCGAATTCCCTGGGAAACCTGCCAGACGTTTTCCGGTTCGTGGGGCTATTATCGCGACGAGCATACATGGAAAGACAATAAACAGTTGCTTGTATTATTAATAGAGTCGGTAAGTAAAGGAGGCAACCTGTTGTTAAATGTAGGGCCAACTGCCCGGGGTACTTTTGATGAGCGTGCGGATAAAGCGCTCGTTGAAATGGGAGAGTGGATGAAGTATAACAGCAGGTCGATATATAATTGTACGCAGGCGCCCGACGAATTTGAAGCGCCGGATAACACATTGTTAACATACAATCCGGAAACAAACCGATTGTATGTACACTTGTTGGACTACCCATTGCAGAATTTCCTGATGCGCGGATATGGCGATAAAGTGAAATATGCCCAGTTCTTGCACGATGCTTCCGAGATAAAGATCGGCAAACCATACGGACATTGGATAGAGCAAAAGCATGCCGAAAATGATATAAATCTGTTGCTTCCTGTGAATAAACCCAATGTTGAGATCCCCGTAATTGAACTGTTCTTAAAATAACAGGAGTTTAGATAAAGCATATGAAGGCCCTGGAAGTTATTTTTCAGGGCTTTTTGTTTTGATTAAAAGCATTATTTCATCGCAATTATTTAATACAAGAAGTGTAACCCTATTTGGTTCTTCTCGTAATAATCAATCCGTCTACTTTTTTTTGAAAATAGATGATATCTGGCTTTCAGTTGATTAGGGAAAACAACGAAAAAAAGATGTCTAAAAAGGGTGTAAAAGTTTGGAAGTATAAAAACCTTGATTACTTTTGCAGCCGCTTTGAGAGAAGCGATGTTCATAGAAACGGTGGGATACAGAACGGCAAAGGCAGGGTCGTTAGTTGGGAAGGAGATTTCGGTCTTTGGAACGGCGAAACGGTTCGAAAAAACTTTAAAAAGTATTTGGCAGAAACAAATTAAGAATTACCTTTGCAGCCGCTTTGGAAACGAAGCAACGTTCAAGTGACAAGATTATGGGTAAAAGACGAGTGGTTGGAAGGCTGGTGGAACGGCACTGAAAATCGCGTCAAAGCCGCAGAAACTTTAGCAATAAAGTTTCAAAAAAAAGCGAAAAAAGTTTTGGAGGTTTTGAAAAAGTAATTACCTTTGTCGCCCCGTTAAAAGGGAAACGAGTTCTGGCAAACGAGAGAAGATTTAAGGAGAAGAGATTGTCAGAGAAAAATATTAGAAAAGTAGATGACCGGCATTAAGAGGTAGACCAAAGG
>NZ_JRHC01000015.1:2500-5348 GCF_000949475.1 Draconibacterium sediminis
CGCTTGTAAGCGTACGGTTTCAGGTACTATTTCACTCCCCTGTTCGGGGTGCTTTTCACCTTTCCCTCACGGTACTTGTTCGCTATCGGTCTCTCAGGAGTATTTAGCCTTACCAGATGGTCCTGGCAGATTCAGACAGAATTTCTCGTGTTCCGCCCTACTCAGGGTACTGCTAGGATTGTATTTATTACCTGTACCGGACTGTCACCGTCTGTGGTAGGCTTTTCCAAAACCTTTCCAGTTTTAAATACTTCTCCATGTCGCAGCCCTACAACCCCAACATTGCCGAAACAATATTGGTTTAGGCTGTTCCCAGTTCGCTCGCCACTACTATGGGAATCATTATTATTTTCTTTTCCTCCGGGTACTTAGATGTTTCAGTTCCCCGGGTTAGCCTCCTTGCGGATACCCTTGCGGGTGGGTTGCCCCATTCGGAAATCTTCGGATCGATTCATATTTGCTAATCCCCGAAGCTTATCGCAGCTTGTCACGTCCTTCTTCGCCTCTGAGAGCCTAGGCATCCTCCGTACGCCCTTAGTAACTTTCTTTTTAGAGAATCCTCGTATTGATTCAATTGTATCTCTGTAAAATTGTCGTCTCTATCTTGTGATTTGATTTGACTCTCGATAATCACTTTCGTAATTATCAAAATTATTTTTTCCCAACATGCCAAAGAACTTTAAAGCACAGAAACAGTTGCCTGTTTCAACTTGTGTAGATAATTAAGGAATCGAACCTTATCAACTTGCGTGCACCAGCATTATCTTCTGCTCACTATTACTATGAACCTGCCACTGTTTTGTGGACTTTTTTACGACTTTTCAGCCTCCGTGGAGAATAAGGGAGTCGAACCCTTGACCTCTAGAATGCAAATCTAGCGCTCTAGCCAACTGAGCTAATCCCCCGAACTTTCAGTTTACAGCGTTCAGTCTCAGTTTTCAGTTTCCTGATTACTGCGACTTCTTACTGTCGACTGGACTTGTAGTCCCGCCCAGACTTGAACTGGGGACCCCTACATTATCAGTGTAGTACTCTAACCAGCTGAGCTACGGGACTGTTTTTCTAAGCGCCAAGCTTTCTGAGCTTTGGCTTTTAGCGCAGCTCCCGCTTTGCAACTCATTGTGTAATATTTTAAAAAAAGCAAGGACAACTTTCGTCAATCTCGTCACAGAAACTCTATTAAACCTGTGCTCCAGAAAGGAGGTGTTCCAGCCACACCTTCCGGTACGGCTACCTTGTTACGACTTAACCCCAGTTACCAGTTTTACCCTAGGACGCTCCTTGCGGTCACATACTTCAGGTACCCCCAGCTTCCATGGTTTGACGGGCGGTGTGTACAAGGCCCGGGAACGTATTCACCGGATCATGGCTGATATCCGATTACTAGCGAATCCAACTTCATGGAGTCGGGTTGCAGACTCCAATCCGAACTGGGATCGGCTTTAGGGATTGGCATCACATCGCTGTGTAGCTGCCCTTTGTACCGACCATTGTAACACGTGTGTAGCCCTGGACATAAGGGCCGTGCTGATTTGACGTCATCCCCACCTTCCTCTCACCTTACGGTGGCAGTCTCGCTAGAGTCCTCAGCATTACCTGCTAGCAACTAACGATAGGGGTTGCGCTCGTTATGGGACTTAACCCGACACCTCACGGCACGAGCTGACGACAACCATGCAGCACCTTGTAAATAGCTCCGAAGAGAAAGACTGTTTCCAATCTATGCAATCTACATTTAAGCCCAGGTAAGGTTCCTCGCGTATCATCGAATTAAACCACATGTTCCTCCGCTTGTGCGGGCCCCCGTCAATTCCTTTGAGTTTCAACCTTGCGATCGTACTCCCCAGGTGGATCACTTAATGCTTTCGCTCAGCCGCTTACTGTGTATCGCAAACAGCGAGTGATCATCGTTTACGGCGTGGACTACCAGGGTATCTAATCCTGTTCGCTCCCCACGCTTTCGTGCCTCAGCGTCAATCGTAGCTTAGTAAGCTGCCTTCGCAATTGGCGTTCTGTGTCATATCTATGCATTTCACCGCTACACAACACATTCCGCCTACCTCAACTACATTCAAGAACTTCAGTATCAATGGCAATTTTACCGTTAAGCGGCAAGATTTCACCACTGACTTAAAGTTCCGCCTGCGCACCCTTTAAACCCAATAAATCCGGATAACGCTTGGACCCTCCGTATTACCGCGGCTGCTGGCACGGAGTTAGCCGGTCCTTATTCATTTGCTACCGTCAAATACCTACACGTAGGTAACATTCTTGGCAAACAAAAGCAGTTTACAACCCATAGGGCCGTCATCCTGCACGCGGGATGGCTGGTTCAGGCTTGCGCCCATTGACCAATATTCCTCACTGCTGCCTCCCGTAGGAGTCTGGTCCGTGTCTCAGTACCAGTGTGGGGGATAATCCTCTCAGAACCCCTAAAGATCGTTGCCTTGGTGAGCTGTTACCTCACCAACTAGCTAATCTTACGCATGCCCATCTTGTACCGCCGAAACTTTAATCACAATAACATGCGAAATTGTGATACTATGAGATATTAATCCACGTTTCCATGGGCTATCCCTCTGTACAAGGAAGGTTGCATACGCGTTACGCACCCGTGCGCCGGTCGCCACCATCCGAAGACGTGCTGCCCCTCGACTTGCATGTGTTAGGCCTCCCGCTAGCGTTCATCCTGAGCCAGGATCAAACTCTCCGTTGTAAATATAAAAAGTTTAATATCTTTCGCTCCAGGTTTACTTGTCTCTCTCAGAAATCAACAAAGTTGTTTTATTATTAACCTTGCTTTTTTGTGCTTCAAAATTTTAAAGAACTTTGCGTAAAAAAACCAGCA
>NZ_JRHC01000016.1 GCF_000949475.1 Draconibacterium sediminis
AGATCTGTCTGCAAACAACCCAACATCATGGGAATGGGATTTTGGAGACGGAAATACCAGCACTGTTCAAAATCCAACTCATGTATTTACAATGGCTGGAGTTTATACCGTAAAACTTATTGCCACCAACAGTTTTGGAACTGATACAATCACTAAAACTGATTTTATTACCGTTAACTCATTGGTGCCGGTTGCTGAGTTCTCAGCAAACAAAACAACCATTAACCAGGGAGATGCTGTTATCTTCTCAGATCTGTCTGCAAACAACCCAACATCATGGGAATGGGATTTTGGAGACGGAAATACCAGCACTGTTCAAAATCCAACTCATACTTATTCAACAGCCGGAGTTTATACAGTTAAACTTATAGCCACTAGTACTGTTGGAGCTGACACAATTATTAAAACTGATTTTATTACCGTTAACTCATTGATCCCTGTCGCTGAATTCTCCTCTAATAAAACAACGATTAACCAGGGAGATGCTGTTATTTTTTCGGATCAGTCTACCAATAATCCAACATCATGGTTGTGGGATTTTGGCGATGGAAGTACCAGTACTGTTCAAAATCCGACTCATTCTTATACGTCTGCTGGTGTTTACACGGTGCAATTGATAGTCACCAATACTGTTGGAGCGGACACAATTACTAAAATTGATTTTATTACCGTTAACTCATTGGTGCCGGTCGCTGAATTCTCCGCAAATAAAACAACGATTAACCAGGGAAATCCTGTTGTCTTCTCGGATCAGTCTGCAAACAATCCAATATCATGGTTGTGGGATTTTGGAGACGGAAATTCCAGTACTGTTCAAAATCCAACTCATACTTATACAACAGCTGGAGTTTATACCGTAAAACTCATAGCCACCAATACTGTCGCGGCAGATACAATTACCAAAACTGATTTTATTACCGTTAACTCATTGGTGCCGGTGGCTGAGTTCTCTGCTAACAAAACGACGATTAACCAGGGAGATGCTGTTTTCTTTTCGGACCAGTCTACAAATAATCCAACATCATGGGAATGGGATTTTGGAAATGGAAATACCAGCACTGTTCAAAATCCGACTCATAATTATACGTCTGCTGGTGTTTACACGGTGCAATTGATAGTCGCCAATAGTGTCGCTGCAGATACAATTACTAAAACCAATTATATCACTGTTAACTCATTGATCCCGGTCGCTGAATTCTCCGCAAATAAAACAACGATTAACCAGGGAGATGCTGTTATCTTCTCGGACCAGTCAGTAAACAACCCAACATCATGGGAATGGGATTTTGGGGATGTAAATACCAGCACTGTTCAAAATCCAACTCATACTTACTCATCGGCTGGTGTTTATACTGTGCAATTGATAGCCACCAATACTGTTGGAGCGGACACAATCACAAAAACTGATTATATAACTGTTAACTCACTGGTTCCGGTTGCTGAATTCTCTGCAAATAAAACAACGATTAACCAGGGAGATGCGGTTATTTTTTCGGATCAGTCTACCAATAATCCAACATCATGGCTTTGGGATTTTGGAGATGGAAGTACCAGCACTGTTCAGAATCCAACTCATATTTATACAACTGCTGGAGTTTATTCGGTGAAACTTATCGCTACTAGTAATGTCGGAGCTGACACAATCACAAAAACTGATTATATAACTGTTAACTCACTGGTTCCGGTAGCCGAGTTCTCTGCAAACAAAACGACTATTAACCAAGGAGATGCTGTTGTCTTTTCGGATCAGACTACAAACAATCCAACCTCATGGGAATGGGATTTTGGCGATGGAAATACAAGTACTGTTCAAAATCCTACACATAGTTATTCAACAGCTGGCGTTTATTCGGTGAAACTTATAGCTACTAGTAATGTCGGAGCAGATACAATCACAAAAACTGATTATATAACTGTTAACTCATTGGTTCCGGTAGCTGAGTTCTCTGCTAACAAAACGACCATTAACCAGGGAGATGCTGTTAGCTTCTCGGACCAGTCGGCAAACAATCCAACATCATTGGAATGGGATTTTGGGGATGGAAATACCAGCACTGTTCAAAATCCAACTCATACTTACTCATCTGCTGGTGTTTATACTGTGCAATTGATAGCCACCAATAGTGTTGGAGTTGACACAATTACTAAAACTGATTTTATAACCGTTAACTCATTAGTGCCAGTTGCTGAATTCTCTGCAAACAAAACGACCATTAACCAGGGAGATGCTGTTATCTTTTCAGACCAGTCAGTAAACAACCCAACATCATGGGAATGGGATTTTGGAGATGGAAATTCCAGTACAGTTCAAAATCCAACTCATACTTATACAACAGCCGGAGTTTATATGCTGCAACTGATAGTCGCCAATAGTGTCGCTGCAGATACAATTACTAAAACTAATTATATCACTGTTAACTCATT
>NZ_JRHC01000017.1 GCF_000949475.1 Draconibacterium sediminis
TACTTTGGCTTACCTTACCGCTAACGGCTTAACAATTACCGATGCATGTGGTACGGATAATCTTGTTGTTACCAGCTCTGATGCTGAACCAACCGGCGAATGCCCCTGGACAATCATCAGAACTTATACTGTTACCGATGCTTGCGGAAACGAAACTACTGCTCAGCAAACCATTACTGTTGATGATACTCAGGCTCCTGCAATTACAGGAACCCTCACTGCAATCAACGACGAAGGATGTAGCCCTGCTGATGCAACTCCTGCTACAAATACTTTGGCTTACCTTACCGCTAACGGCTTAACAATTACCGATGCATGTGGTACGGATAATCTTGTTGTTACCAGCTCTGATGCTGAACCAACCGGCGAATGCCCCTGGACAATCATCAGAACTTATACTGTTACCGATGCTTGCGGAAACGAAACTACTGCTCAGCAAACCATTACTGTTGATGATACTCAGGCTCCAATTATTGACAACACTAACCTAACCAACATTAACGTAGAATGCGGAATCGATCCGGCAAACAAATTGAGTGATTGGTTAGCAAACCACGCAGGAGCGACTGCAACTGATAATTGTGGAGATGTAACCTGGAGCCACAACTATGGCGAAAATGAAAATGTACAATGCGATGGTGGAGCAATAACCGTTACTTTCACCGCGACAGATGCCTGTGGAAACATCAGTACCACTTCTGCAAGCTATTCTATCCAGGATAACACCGCTCCAACTTTCAACGAAACATTACCAACAGCTGAAATTACTGCTGAGTGTGATGGCGTTGTGGAAGCTGTAATGTTGACTGCTTCTGACAATTGTGATACCGAGGTTCCAGTTGTATTTACCGAAACAAGAACTGACGGTGACTGTGCAAACAGCTATACATTAACTCGTACATGGACTGCTACTGACGACTGTGGTAATGAAACTTCATTTACACAGACAGTAACTGTTTCGGACAACACCGCTCCAACTTTCAACGAAACATTACCAACAGCTGAAAT
>NZ_JRHC01000018.1 GCF_000949475.1 Draconibacterium sediminis
TCGCAATCTTACCTCTTAATGCCGGTCATCTACTTTTCTAATATTTTTCTCTGACAATCTCTTCTCCTTAAATCTCCTCTCGTTTGCCAGAACTCGTTTCCCTTTTAACGGGGCGACAAAGGTAATTACTTTTTCAAAACCTCCAAAACTTTTTTCGCTTTTTTTGAAACTTTATTGCTAAAGTTTCTGCGGCTTTGACGCGGTCTTCAGTGCCGTTCCACCAGCCTTCCAATCACTCGTCTTTTACCCATCATCTTGTCACTTGAACGTCGCTTCGTTTCCAAAGCGGCTGCAAAGGTAATTCTTAATTTGTTTCTGCCAAACTCTTTTTAAAGTTTTTTCGAAACTTTTTTTTTTCGAACCGTTTCGCCGTTCCAAAGACCGAAATCTTCTTCCCAACTACCGGCCCTGCCTTTGCCGTTCTTAACCCAACCGTTTCTATGAACATCGCTTCTCTCAAAGCGGCTGCAAAAGTAATCAAGGTTTTTAATAATGCAAGCTCTTTGATGAAAATAGTTGCAACTATTTTGGGGCTAAAATCGCAACTGACTGACAATCTGAATGGAGTGGATTAATAAATTTTTAGCGAGGCCGATTTAAAAAGACAGTATACCCGCTGACCTTTCTCAAGGCACATACTTTTTTGTGAAGCTTCGGTCACCTCGACGATGATGTTTTCGCCTACATCGACCACACAAAAGGCAAGGCCGTCTTTTAAAAATACTTCTTTCATGGTACCTTCTACCTGGTTGCGCAG
>NZ_JRHC01000019.1 GCF_000949475.1 Draconibacterium sediminis
TCAGGCGCTTTTAGTGACAGGTTGGGACGGAAAAAGCTACTGATATTTTCAGCTTTTCTGTTTACGCTCTCCGCAATAGGTACTGGTGCTTCAAACAATTTTACTCCATTTATTATTTACCGCATTTTGGGTGGCGTTGGTATTGGGCTGGCATCTAATTTATCGCCCATGTACATTGCAGAAGTATCACCCGCAGCAATGCGCGGAAAGTTTGTTTCGCTGAACCAGCTTACCATTGTAATAGGGATTTTGGGAGCACAAATAGCCAACTGGCAAATAGCTCAACCAGTTCCGGAAGGTGCAACAGCGGCCGACATTTTAGCATCGTGGAATGGGCAAATGGCCTGGCGCTGGATGTTCTGGGCCGAAACTTTGCCGGCAGGAGCATTTTTCTTACTCATGTTTATTGTACCCGAGAGCCCAAGGTGGTTGGCTAAAAATGGTAACGAGAATAAAGTACTGAGTATTCTTGGAAAGATTGGAGGCGAGGAGTACGCCCAAAAAGAATATAAAAGTATTCATGAAAATCTGATACACGACGAAGGCCGAGTAAATCTGAAATTCCTGAATTCTCCGGGTATGCGCAAGATATTGTTGATAGGTATTGTGGTTGCCGCTTTCCAGCAGTGGTGTGGTATCAATGTTATCTTCAATTATGCGCAGGAAGTGTTTGCGGCAGCCGGTTATGG
>NZ_JRHC01000002.1 GCF_000949475.1 Draconibacterium sediminis
CCCAGATTTGCTGTTGGTGCCTCTTCTGTTGCTTTTACAAACTTCGATCTCGGACCTTCATTTCCTGAAGCATCGTAAGCTGAAACTGCAAAATAATAAGTTGTATCCTTTAAAAGGCCAGAAATAATCCTGGAAGTATCATTCCCTAAGATAATCGGCGATTCCTCTCCATAAACAGTATGTACTCCATCGTAAGGAGACAAAGTATCTGTATCATAGTAGATAATATATCCTGCAATATCTTCCTCCTGATTTTGTTTCCATTTCAAGGTGACAAAACTGGTATCTTGTACTGCAGAATAAATAATTGGTTGATTAGGAGCAATTGTATCGTAATAAATTACCTCTGCGAATGCATTAGCCGACCCCACAACACTTTCCACTCTTATTTCACCAATTGCAGCCAAATGACTCGATCTAATTTGAAAATTGATTTCGCCATTTACAGAAGGTATTTGAATACCTTCTGTTGACGTATCAACATCGGTTGTTAAGACTGTCCCATGAGATAATCCAACTGTAAATAATGTTCCATCGGCAACTATTGAAGAATCGTTGTTCATTATTAAACTGCTTGTAATAGACGAGACTGAAACGCTATCTGCATAAATGCTATCCGGTGTTGAATACAGACCAAACTCTCCATATGGCATGGATGGGGCGAGTGTAAACAACCCTAATTGTTCCACCGGGGCTGTTACTGAATGATCCACCAAATCAACAACTCCACCAACATACACCCATTTTTTATTTGCCTTGTCCTCATAATACATACCCAAGGTATTTTCATCAATATCGCCTAATTCTGACGGGTCATATTTTATGCACATGTAAGCTGTGTCTAACAATATCGTTCCATATGGTTCAAACTGGTAAAAACCTCCAATTCCATATTGCATTCCATAAATTTCTTGCGCAAGTGCACGTTTTTGTTCAACAATATCTTTAACTCTCGATGATATATTAGCTGATTTTAAATCGGGGGCTCCCCCATACCAAGACCAGGATGTTACAGAGATTGAGTCTAATTCTGTTGGGATAGCTTCATCCGGGAGGTTAATAAATGATCCGTTATCACTCAACAATACCTCTGTCATCGCACTTTTTACACTACTGGTGCTACTTTCACGTCTAAATATCCAGGCAAAATCTCCCATTAGTGATCTCACCACAATTGGGGTTTCATTAATAGTTTTTTCCATTAGCACCTTATAGTCAATTGAAGTCGAGGGTATTGGTTGATTAAATTCTTCATTTTTATATTTTTTGAACCAGTTCCATTTCCCTGCCTCTATGATCATTGATTTTCCTTCTTTTATTTCAGTTCCAGCCCCAATATTTGCATCCAGTCCAGGAAGCGCTGCATCAAACTCTATTGTAAAATCCTCTGAATTAGTATATTCACTCCTTTGTATTGAATATGTTACCTGAATATTTTTAGTATCATTAACTAATTGAAAGAAGTTCTCAAGGAGATCACTAAATGTATTAGCTGCAACTTTAATATCAATTCCGCTAAGGCTTGACTGACTCAATTGAGTTAATTCAATTATTCTATTTTTATAATTAGCGATGAACTGGTCAAGTTCATCACCTGAAACAACATATTCAACTTCTTCATCCCAATCATTCATTAAATGCTTACTTAATAAAGTAAGTTTATATTCCTTTGTAGAGTTTAATAGGGAGTAGTCTTGAACATCTGTAATTTTCAATCCATACCTCATATTCCTATCAAATTCATAAAATCTTCCCCTGAGTTCAGGAGGTAATACATTCAAGTCAAACTTCACACCTGCACCAGCTTCAATGGTAAACTCTCCTGAAAAACTAAGTGAGTTTTCCACTTGATTTTTCAGATGATTAAAATTAAACATTAACTCAGCACTGGCTTCTGCACCTAATTCAGCTCCAACAGACATTCTTACATCTTTTCCATAATCATATCCTGCAAAAGCTTCCGCACTTCCTCCATACGCTACTTCTAATCCAACGGCGTCTGAAACAATTCTTTCAGCTAATTCAACATCATCATTTAACCACGTCTCACACAATATAAGCAACCGAATTAATGTATTATCTAATGCTGTATAAGCACCATTCGCCATAAGTATATATTTTACCACTGCCTGAATATCATTGTCGCTTTCGTAAGGGAAATTGTGTTCATCCTGTAATATTCCAGTAAAAGAAAAGCCAGTTCCAGCTTTTGCTATAGCTCCAGCTTCAACTGATCCTATTTTTGCTTTTACACCGACAGCAGGAGTGCTAAAACCGGCTTTTTCCGCACCGGCACGTGCTTGACGTGTTACATCAACGGTTGTTGGAGATTGTGATATTGATTCATCGATATTAAGTTTTATTAGACCTCCATACTCCAACTTAACATTTTCGATCCCTAATTGCAAAAAATGTCCCCCAAGTCCTATAAAACTATTAACATCAAAATACCTTGTATACGCTTTAGAAATTATTTTAGTATTAAAACCAATTGGAAGATCTAACTCTACACCCTGTATTGTTCTTATCAAATAATCAGATTCAGCTCCAGGCAGTCCATTCCCAATTTCATTACTATGTATCTCTATATCAACTATTCCTTTTTCATCAGACTTAAATACATGCGAATAATTCTCACCAACTACTTCAACGGGAACCAACGACAAAGGATTGCCATTGTAGTTATTTACAACCTGATAATACCTGTGCAAAATACCACCTTGCATTGTGGTTGATATATCAGGATTCGGATTCGGAACAATGTTCTGAATTATATATTCAATCGGGATAGGTGTCAATTCAATGTTAATATTTTTCAGAGGATCAAATTCAGGAACATGAATATTCAAAATATCGAATGTTTCGTATTGTCCTGACATAACAGTCAAATTATAACCATATCCATACGGTACCTTCAACAAATATTTACCAGATGCATCTGATGGTGCCGATTCATAATCAAGAGTTTTAACAATAACACCTTCTACTGGTAATCCTGTGGATTTATTTTTTATAATGCCGGTAATTATTCCCTGATCTGGTTTAACAATTACGTTTAACTTTTCGGAAAAAACTGGATATGTTGTTTTTCCATCAGGTGCAAGTAATCCTGCATTCGAGATATGTACTTCTTCGTATCCGGGTTCTTTAGAATAGAATTTGATGTAAAATAAATTCTTTGGATAACCAGTGGATACACCAGTGGTTGTGTTCAACCTTGTTATTCCAACCACTGCCTTCCCATTAACATTGTCAATATCTTGTAAAAAGATTGTATTTGTTTCCCCTCCTTCATTTAAAAATTCTCCTTCTCTGATAGAAACAATTTCAAGAATATCCGGATCATAATTAACATCAAACGAAACAGCAAATAGATCTTCCACATCTTCAACCTGAACTGCAGTTTCGTATGATTCCTCAGGAAATACTTTAACTTCCTCTGGTGAGAATGATACAGTTGAGTGTTCATCATCAATAAAAACCTGTACAGAACAAGAATTAGTTGTTGAACCATAATTCGTCTCTCCATTCGATCCAATCAATCCGGTATTATTTAGCAGCAAAGATGTGTAACCGGCATTATTCGCCTTTAAATTAAGTGTTAGTAAGGTATTTGTAGATGAAGAAGATACACCGCTTGCAGGAGTAGTCATTCTTGATACTGCAACAATGCATTTTCCAGTAGAATTGTCGATAGATTTTAAAAATGTAGTTAAAGCGCTTCCATTCTCATTTAAAAAATCACCTTCAGTTACGCCTAAAATGGTCACAATTGCAGGATCAAATAAGATTTCGGTTGTAAATGTCATTAAATCGCTAACCGGGCCTATATTTATATCCATCGCGAATGTCTCAAGTGGCTCTAACTGAAGAGTAGAAGGATTTAGAGTAACGCTTACTGATTCCGATACTGCATTCCCTGAAATATTAGTGCTTTTTGTTGAATCAACATCTTCGCTACTGTCAAATGTTAATATTTCATATGAGTTGATGATTGAATCTATATTTCTTTTTGCAATGCCATCTAAAGGAAATATAAGACCTATTATCAGACAGGTTAACAATCCGCTTACAATTTTATGATGATTAGAATAAGTTTTCATTTTTGATTTGCTTTTATAATAAAACAAGTATATTTAAACTCTTAAATGACAGTATTTTACTATCTATTTAACCTACTTACCCTGTAATATCATCTTTTTTGTGATAACAGCATTTCCATTAGCAAGCGTGTAATAATAAATTCCTTCGGGCAACCTATATCCTTTGTCACCAAATCGGTTATATTCATACGAATATTCTCCCTGTTCGAGAAACTCGTTAACAAGAACTTTTACTTCCTGCCCAACAGAATTATATAGAGCCAATCTTACATTGTCTGAATTGCCCGTCGGTACTCTAAACTTAATCCGTGTTGTATTAGAGAATGGATTAGGATAATTCTGCGAAAGCGACAAAATACCAGGTTCATCACTGTAATCCACCCCTGTTGTCAAATCTACATTTAGGTCATTGGTATTCAGGCCCATTCTTGTTGTTCCATTCATTGCCAGTAAACCTGAATCAGAAAATTTGAATGAAAGTGGAAGTTTTATTTCCTTCGATTGGAATATTAATTCGCAAACAGTTCCCGAGCCATTGATTCCATTGATGGTGTTGTCAAGGCTGGCTAATCCAATAACAGCCGATCCGTTATCCTGATCAATTGTTGACATAAATGCCATCTCCCCCATATTGTCCAGATTATTGTATTTTTTTATTTCCACTAATTCAAACATTTCTCTGTCATAATTAACATGGAATGCCAATCCGATAGCTTCTGCTATTTCTTCTGCATTCACAAAAACTGAAAATTCAGAGTTGCTTTTAATCTGCTCAATATCTGCTTCAAGAGACAAAATGGCTTGATGTTCTGACTTTAATTGACTTAAAGCGTAAAAAGGATGTGAATAACTCGATTTTAAGGTTGTCTGTCCAAAATAGGTGGCAAAAATAGCCAGGTCGAAACCATCAATTAAAGTGGAAGCATCCAGGTCACATAATTCATTCCAGTTACTGCTCTCTGGATCAGAGCCAAAAGCGACAGCCAGTTCTGCAAGATCGAACCCATTAACATTTCCATCAGTATTGAAATCAGCCGGAATAATTAGATATGGTGGTTCTTCCAACAAAAACGGATCATACTCTACAATACCTTTGGTCCCATTATCGTAATAATCATAAACTTTATCAGCAATTAATCCAAGATCGGTATAGAACCAGTAATTATTTGTAGCATCAATGGTAGCAGTTGTATTATTGTATAAGTCATATTCCTCATTATAACAAATGGAGGATTCCTTTATCTGCAGACTTGAACCGGCATTGTTTACATATAAACCCGAAAGACCGTTATTTTTAATAAATACGCTCTGCAAAACTGAATTTCCTGCTCCTTGAAAATATATTCCATGACCTCCATTTCCAGTAGATGATAAATTCAGGAAATCGTTATTTATTGCACTGGCCATATATATTCCAGTGTTTATATTATTACTTATTTGGCTATTTTTTAAACTTGCATTAAAAGTTCCACTCCCCTTTCGAAAATAAATTCCGTAATAAATATTATCATGAACTTTCAGATTTTCTATGTTCAGATTCATTGTGTAAGCAGAAGAATATCCATCATAATAAAAATAAGCCGCAGCATAATTAAAATCAGGGTAATTACCACAATTATAAATTTCTCCACCAGTTATATTTATCGTTGAACTGTTACTATTAGCATAAGAACAATAAATCCCATACTTCTGTATATCGTGTATCGTAAAATTCTCCAGGTTTATCGAAGAATACCAACCAATTACTACTCCACGAACACACTCCGAAACATCAAAATCGGATAATATATAATCATTCAGAACCGTTACCCCATCTGTCAGCTTCGATACCTCCCAGTTCGATATACGGTATAGGTCCGGATATAGAGATACTGTTGGATTGAGCTTAACGTAACCCTGGTAGTCACTCGTTGACGATCGGAAAATAATCGGATTCGTATCCGTACCCCGGGCATCTATTAATCCGTTAACCTGGAAATTAAAATCTCCGGCAAACTCTACTACAACTCCAGGATCAATTACCCAGGAATCAGTTGTCTGCGAATAATAATCCCCCACAACTGTATATGCTGTTCCCGCTGTCAAGTGCTGGTCACCCATAAATTTTCCCTGGAGCATATGTGTGGTCGCATCACCCCCTTCACTGGTCAGGTATGGGGCAAAACTAACATCACCGTAATTCATCCCATTAATCGAAACACCATCGGTGGTATCCCACCAGTTCAGCGTAGCATCAATTGCTACATTATTGGAATAAATAGCATATGGGCCACTATTGAAAAATGAAGACTGTTTAATATTGGCATTAAAAGTTCCACTCCCCTTTCGAAAATAAATTCCGTAATAAATATTATCATGAACTTTCAGATTTTCTATGTTCAGATTCATTGTGTAAGCAGAAGAATATCCATCATAATAAAAATAAGCCGCAGCATAATTAAAATCAGGGTAATTACCACAATTATAAATTTCTCCACCAGTTATATTTATCGTTGAACTGTTACTATTAGCATAAGAACAATAAATCCCATACTTCTGTATATCGTGTATCGTAAAATTCTCCAGGTTTATCGAAGAATACCAACCAATTACTACTCCACGAACACACTCCGAAACATCAAAATCGGATAATATATAATCATTCAGAACCGTTACCCCATCTGTCAGCTTCGATACCTCCCAGTTCGATATACGGTATAGGTCCGGATATAGAGATACTGTTGGATTGAGCTTAACGTAACCCTGGTAGTCACTCGTTGCCGATCGGAAAATAATCGGATTCGTATCCGTACCCCGGGCATCTATTAATCCGTTAACCTGGAAATTAAAATCTCCGGCAAACTCTACTACAACTCCAGGATCAATTACCCAGGAATCAGTTGTCTGCGAATAATAATCCCCCACAACTGTATATGCTGTTCCCGCTGTCAAGTGCTGGTCACCCATAAATTTTCCCTGGAGCATATGTGTGGTCGCATCACCCCCTTCACTGGTCAGGTATGGGGCAAAACTAACATCACCGTAATTCATCCCATTAATCGAAACACCATCGGTGGTATCCCACCAGTTCAGCGTAGCATCAATTGCTACATTATTGGAATAAATAGCATATGGGCCACTATTGAAAAATGAAGACTATTTAATATTGGCATTAAAAGTTCCACTCCCCTTTCGAAAATAAATTCCGTAATAAATATTATCATGAACTTTCAGATTTTCTATGTTCAGATTCATTGTGTAAGCAGAAGAATATCCATCATAATAAAAATAAGCCGCAGCATAATTAAAATCAGGGTAATTACCACAATTATAAATTTCTCCACCAGTTATATTTATCGTTGAACTGTTACTATTAGCATAAGAACAATAAATCCCATACTTCTGTATATCGTGTATCGTAAAATTCTCCAGGTTTATCGAAGAATACCAACCAATTACTACTCCACGAACACACTCCGAAACATCAAAATCGGATAATATATAATCATTCAGAACCGTTACCCCATCTGTCAGCTTCGATACCTCCCAGTTCGATATACGGTATAGGTCCGGATATAGAGATACTGTTGGGTTGAGTTTGATATAACCCTGGTAGTCACTCGTTGCCGATCGGAAAATAATCGGATTCGTATCCGTACCCCTGGCATCTATTGATCCGTTCACCTGAAAACTAAAATCTCCGGCAAACTCTACTACAACTCCCGGATCAATGTTTAGCTCTCCATTAAAAGTGACATCGCCTGTTATCATATAAGGGCTGTTGGCAACAGTTAAATTGACAATAGCATCATTAACTCCTATTAAATCAGTAGCGAAACTCTGAACAGAAAAAATTAAGAAAATGGTTAGACATGGAATTGTGCGAACAAACAAGTTCGAAATTGATGAGGAACGTTTCATTTTATTGTTCATTTTAGGTTGATACATCTATATGAGTCATTTTATATAAATAACACAACAGTCCGCATTCACTACATATGTGTGAATACGACACAGATTATTTCAATTCTGAATCCGGAAATTGTTTGGCTTTAAAGAAAAATTGGATTGATTGTGTGTTGTATTTAATTTTTGATTCCTTATTTTTTATCAATCCGTTTGTAATATAAAAAAGGTTCTTCGCAAATACTATTAGATTGATTCTAAATAACTAAACATTCGGTTGAAATATATATGTTTTCCCAAAATGAAAAGGATTTCGGTAATATATCTTAGAATCTTGATTAGTAAGCGAATCTTAAAATTTTTTAATCATATTTCAGCTTACTTGATTTATTATATAATTGTTTAGATACGATTCGAATGGCATGCAGATAAAAGGTCAGGATAGTGGTAGTCATTTGAAAATTCGTGTATCCTTATATTAATTTGATGATTTCAGGATTGGGATTGAATTGAATATACAAATTATGAAATACTCAAAAATTAGTTCATTCAACTAAATACACCTTAAAAGTATAAAGATCAATCTTAAGATATTAATATCTCCTTCCCAACCTATATAAAAATAGATTACGTTGTTATCCATGTAATTTTTCTGTTCTTTGAAATAAACCAAAATTTTCAATAATGTATTTCTATTTTCAATGTAGGTAATTCTACAAGATTCAAAAATTGTGTATCTTTGCATATAATAAGGCTCTGGAAAGTGTACAAATTAGGCACATTTGTTACCATTTTGTTACCCATCATTTTTCAAAGTCTTATTATTTTTTGACTATCAATTAGTTAAGACTTCTATGGGGCTGACTGGTTTTGACAGCGGGTAGAAGAGACAGGTAAGCATGTCGGGTTTTGGTTGTTGACCCGTTAAAAATAATGATCAAAACCATAATTGGCGAAAATAATTACGCTCTTGCTGCGTAATCTAACAATTTAGATTACACTTAATTCCGAAACAAGGTTTTGGAACAAGACATCGCCCGGATGCTAATGCTTTGAAGCGGTCCGATCAGGCGGTGCAAATAAATCGAAGCTAGCATAAACGAGGCTCTGGCGTTTTTGCGAAATTAAAAGAGATAAGGTAGTAGTTGGTGGCTTTGATCCGGCTGCTATTCGAAAATTAAGTCAGAGATAAACATGTAGAAAGCTTGTAGCTTCCTCGTTTGGACGCGGGTTCGACTCCCGCCAGCTCCACCCAACGGGGGATTTCATCAAATTTGTTGTAATCCCCTTTTTTGTATCCTCTCAAATCCCTTGCTATTTCAGGGATTAAGGTAAAAAAGGTATTGATTCTTGCTGTTCGAACTCGATCCAATTCTCGGTTGTAGTAAATTCCTTCTGGGAATAAAAGATTTTGAAAAATCTTCTTCCCGTTTAAGTCGCTGGAGTCCCACAGTTTCATAGGGTTCCGACATAAATCAACCGCATAATTCACTACTTTTTTAAGGTTCGAACTATATCCACCAACTTTATTTAATTCTTGTTCAATTGCAAAACATTCCTTTTCGTATTTATTTCTAAATTTATCGTATAAAGTTCGATCTATTTCACCAATAACGAAACGTTCTTCAATAGCATCTACCCTCCTTCTTGTTTCTGTCAATCTCAATTTTAACGCCCTGGCATCATCTAATTGATTTTTGAAGAAACCCGTCATTTGCTCTTCCAGTTGAACTTTAATAATAGAAGTCGTGTCGGCATCAACTTGGAACATGTTTAATACGTTACGAAATAGATCATGCATAGTTTTTGCACTTCTATTTACATTACATCCTCTTGTTCTACATTTATAATAATATAATTCGTTCTTTTTTACCTTATAGCCTGTAATTGAACTACCACATTTTTCACACTTTGCAAACACCTTTAAAGGCAGGTTTTCACTATCCATATCATGAACAAAGCCATGCACACGTTTCTCATTTCTGATATCATTTGCTTCCAAAAATAATTTCTTTGAGATAAGTGGAGTATGTTTGCCTTCTACTACCTGATCAGGAATAAGCTTGCTTACAATCAAGCCACAATAAAAAGGATTAGTAAATAGCTCATGTAGTTTCTTATCAGAGATATTTACTCCAAGTTTTTGAAGTTTTCGTACAATTTCAATATTAGGCAATTCATGGTATGCTTTCCATTCAAATGCTTTTTTGAGAATTTTTCCCTCTTTATTAATGATAATTTGGCGTTCGGTGGCTTTACTTCCCTTATTTAAAACGTCATAACCACGAGGTGGTTTCCAAACCCAATAGCCTTTCATTAGCATTTCACGCATGCCGGTAACAACCTTATCGCGCCTGAGTTCATTATCCATTTGCCCAAACAGAAATAGTATTTTTTGCTGGAAAGAACCTGACGGTGTAGTCGGGTCAAGCTCTTGAGTTGTAGCTAAAGTTATTACGCCGTACTTTTTCAGCAGTTCATCGGCAATAGATGCACCGTTGATTCCGGAACGAGAAAATCTTTCGTAGGAATAAACAATCACATAGCTGATATTTTTTGATCTCTTTACAAAGGTTAACATCCGGTTAAACTCTTTCCGGTCATCGGTTTTTGCTGATTCGTAAGTACCTCCAAAATAGCCAACCACGTTTAAGTCACGTTTGTTCGCATACGCCTCACAAAATCTTTTTTGTGAGGCAAGGCTGGTGTTATCTTCTTGGTCTGCTGATGATACACGTGTGTAAATTACAGCATTGTTTCCCTCATGAAATTTCTTTGGAGCTTGTGGAGCAAATTGTTTAAACAGGCTTAAATCATTCATGGCTTGAAGAATTTTATATTGGACAGGGATAATAATCTTTGAAAATTACAAAAATATCCAATACCGGTGCAGTTATTTTTTCAACATGAAAGCTTTTAATATCAGTAAAGCAATCGTTTCCGAATCTTTCATAAGCTTCTCATATCCATCAGAAGTCAAATGTTTATACTTAGGTATAGAGCGGATTTTTTCCAAAGGGAGCCTCTTTTTCACCCTTGCTGTTGCTTCTTCTATATTTCTATTTTCGTTTTCCTGCATTGTTTAATATGACCATTTTACATCATGGCTATTGAGTCATATCAAACGTATACAATATCTAGTCGATCGTGAAAATCTGTGGTTGTGTGGCAGTTTGAGGCTCTTTATGTCTTTGAAAAGTATAAAAATTCCCCTGAGACTTAAAAGTTTGTAGTTATTCTGAAAAAACAATATTCCCTAATCATCTCTTATAACATTACTTCCAACACCCTTATTTATTAGATAAATAACAAGGATGAATCTTATTATGACATTACTGCCTTTGATCGACAGCCGAAAACAGCGATCACAACGAAACAGAATAGAGGTAAAACAAATGAAAAATTAACCGCCGGTAATCCAATCACAGTTCCCATATCGATGATCGCGCCTTGCAGTGGAGGCATGATGGCTCCCCCGACAATGGCCATAACGAGTCCGGCTGCTCCCAAGGTTGCATCTTCTCCCACATCGGCTAGTGCAATGCCGTAAATTGTAGGGAACATCAATGACATAAAGGCCGAAGTCGCAATCAAACAATACAAGCCGGTCTGGCCTACAATGAAAATAGTTCCCAATAAAGTAATCACGCCGCCCAAAGCAAAAATCATTAGAAGCCTGTGAGAATCAACATATTTCATCAGGAATGTGCTGATAAAGCGACTTCCCAAAAAGATACTCATGGCAACGATGTTGTACATTTGAGCGGTAGACTTATCAATTTCCAGATTATCAGCATACTGAATAATGAAAGTCCAGCACATGATCTGGGCAGCAACGTAAAACATCTGAGTAACTACTCCTTCTCGGTAAATCTTATTGGCAAGCAACCTTTTCAAGGAATGAATCGGATGTATGTTATTTGAATGGCCGATAGGCGGCATTTTTACCAAAGCAATTACGACAAACATTAATAGAACCACCAAGCCCAATATAACATACGGATCTCGGATAACCATCAAGTCGTTCGTCTTAATGGCAGCTTTTGTTGCTTCATCAAGGGATGGAAATATCAAGTCTCCGGCTGCATTTCGCTTATCGGATTCCAAGGCAGCTAAAACGATTCTAGAAGCCACAAACATTCCCAACAAAGATCCCATAGGATTAAAAGCTTGAGCCAAATTCAATCTCCGGGTTGCTGTTTTTTCACTTCCCAACGACAAAATAAAAGGGTTGGCTGTGGTTTCGAGAAAAGCCAATCCAAAAGTCAGGACATAAAGCGAAGCCAGGAAAAATCCGAATGCCTGAAATTGAGCAGCCGGATAAAATAACAATGCCCCGATTGCGTACAAAGTTAAACCTAACAGAATCGCTTTCTTATAACTAAACCGTTGTACAAATAAAGCTGCCGGAATGGCCATAGTTGCATACCCTCCGTAAAAAGCAAACTGCACCAACGAAGCCTTTGCATTCGAAATCTCCATTACGGTTTTAAAAGCTGCAACCATGGGATTTGTGATATCGTTGGCAAATCCCCAAAGGGCAAACAGGCTGGTTATTAAAACGAAGGGAACAAAATATCTTTTCTCGACCAATGAATCATTCATCTATTTACAATTTAAATTTATTTGATAAACAACATATTACGACACACATTTACCAGATAAGCAAATAAACCGGGCCAGTATTTTCTTCAGTGGCATAAAAGACCAGTTTTTTACCGACTGGACCTGCCGAACAACCAGTACAGTCGTTCGAAGTTGTCCGTCGCTGCTGCATAATGTCTAAACTGATTTGGGGATCGTCGTCAATATTGCTGATATCTAGAATATCACAGTCGTCAATATTACGTAAAGACGACGTTACCTTTTTACCACCTGGCTGAAACAATCCGTTAAGGTTTTGCATAAGACCGGTCTTTGCAAAAGCAAATCCCTCTGGTAGACTGTATTTTTCGTCGGAATCGACAACATTGTTGATGAATTTTTCGTTGCCGGTCATATCTGAAACCGGAACTGCAGTTGGATTAACAAACAGATTGTTGTTCAGTATTGAATTTTGGGGCTTAGAATCGCCTTCGCCTCCCAGTTTCATGGATCCGGATGACACAAACGTATTGTTTGCGATGACAATATGGGACAATGGATCGGCCTGATGGTTTACCAGCCAAATGGAAAAACGGTCGCCGGTATCGAAATAGTTGTTATACACCATTTGGTTTTGCCCTTCTTTAATCCGAAGCCCGGCACCACCTAGAAAAAAATTGCCGTAAACGACATTGTCTTTACCATGCCTAAGTGTAAAATGTGATTCGCCATTGTCAATGAAAGTGTTGTAACGGTAAACATTTTCACGGGATTTAGACGAAATGATCTCGCCATCGCCGTTGCATTTCGTAAAATAGCAATATTCGACAAGGGTCCTGCTGATGAATTTCGACTGATAACTGTAGCCAATGCGCAAAGCCTCGATACCATAATCGCCCCCGGCATTGGGCGGTGCCGTGTGATTCTTGAACGAGCAATACCGGATGACATTGTATCCGGGATGTGCTTCCGAAGCCTCAATTTCAACAACCGAACTCTGGATGTCTTCCGGCTTTTTCTCAAAATTGCAGCGAATAATTAAATTGTGCTTCGCTTCGGGCTTCACATCCAGATAATAATGGGAATGGAAATTCGAAAAATTCAAATTTTCAAGCGTATTGTAATTTCCAGAAACATCGAGAATGTTGTTTTTTGTTTTTCCATCTTTAAACTGAAATCCAGAAAAAACAACCGAATCGGCCTTGAGTTTTAAAAAAGAATTTCCGGTAAAAATGACTGATCCCGGATTTTCAGCACAAAACACAATTCCGTTCTTTTCAACTTCGATCTGAATATCCAGATAAGTTCCGCTTTGCCAAATGACCGAATCGCCTTTTTGAGCCGATTTGTGTGCAGCTAAAAAACCTTCAGTAGTCTTAACTAGCCATGATGCTGCATATGATGGCATGATCATCACTGTCAGTAACAGTGAAAATAAGTAACTTTTCACGTTCAACCTTATATTAATATCTTTCATTTATTAAAGTGATCTAGACTAAAAAGCTCTATTTTGTAATAAATTTTACCGCTTCCTGAGGTACACGTTTGCCACAAGTCTGAGCATGTTGAACTTTCCAGTCAGTATTCTTTTTCAATGCAATATTGTCTGAGCCTTCCCCCTCAACACGTAACATGGTTAACGAATTTGCCTTGGTATCTACCGATTTAACGGTTGCACCATCTACATTTTCAAACCGTATGATTTCCTCATTTCCGGTTGTTCCCGGAAGTTCCAATCCATCAAGAGTCACATGTTTCCCATCTTCACACACAATGGCAGGTCGCAAATCATTCGAATCAAGGGTGAAACGGATATTAGTTAATTTCAATCCGTTGACGTGACGGGCCCATACTCCATAAGCAGGAATCGTTGGCCCAAAGGTTTTCACTTCCGGGTATTTATCGATGGCCTCGGCTACTGGATGCCGGGCGTCTTCAAGTGTTCCTCCCCCGGCCAATGAAATTTCGATATCTTCCAGCGTCAGGTTGATGATGTCGTGACCGGGAACTCCCGTGATCAAAATTCCCGAGGGTGGTTTCAACTGAGCCTCAGCCGAAGCTTTTGCTTTCACATTGCGGATAACAACGTTCTCAAGCGTTCCGGTCGGTTGTTGTATGTCCTGTCCTTTTCGGAAAACGCTCAGGCGTGAGCCCAGACGGAAAAGTATCGGGGTTCGTACATTGTCCATCGTTATCTCCGAAATTTCAACGTTTCGCAGGTGTGCTCCATCAACGGTAAGGAGTTTAATGCCTCCATTTTTGGTATCATAAATATAGCAGTCAGATATACTAATGTCTTCAAAATTTGCCATTGATTCAGTTCCCATCTTTATACCAGCCTGATTACTTTTCAGTCTCATACCAGTTACTTGAATATCCTTACAAGCCATTTTACTCCAGGTTGTTTTAAACACCAAAGCATCATCCCCACTGACTACATCACAATTTTCTATTCGGACATGTTGGCATCCGTCTATACCTATTCCGTCATTGTGTGCAACACCAACACTGTTAATCTTCAGGTCACGGATTTGGATATGTGTACTTTGGGAATAATGAGAAGTCCAGGCGCCAGCAAACTTCAAGCTTACACCACTGACTGAAACACCTGAACAACGGACAATACGAAGTAGAAAAGGACGGTCCCCCCAACGTTTTCCTTCCGAGCGTGTGTCGGTCTGTATTTGTTTTTCCTTGATCGCTTTTCCCCGGCCATCAATTGTTCCTTCACCTTCAACTGCAATATTCCGGGCATCAACGGCAACCACCAACGCCCAACCCACATCAATCCCCAAGCCTTCAGTGAATGGATCGATATTTTTGTAATCTTTCAAATCCAGACTTCCAATCAACTCTGCTCCCTGATCAAGGTGGAGCGTCACATTGTCTTTGAGGATGATTGTGCCGGTAATAAATTTCCCGGATGGAACAATCACTTTTCCACCTCCACTATCAAAACACTGATCGATGGCTTTTTGAATCGCATTTGAATTCAGGGTAATGCTGTCTCCCACAGCTCCGTAGTTTATGATATTGAAGTCCTCAGCTTTCGCATTTATCCCTGATGAAACTAAAAAAAGTATACTTAGTATTCGCAGTAAATCATTCATTCTAACAAACGTTTTAATATTTTACCGGTATCCTATCCCTACTCAAAAAGATATGTGATCCAGTGATTCTATTTCGTAACCTATATTTTCGAGCGCCTTACGCCCCAATCGTTCATTTAACTGTGCCAGGTAAAGACTTGCCGGGGCAACGTGTACCCCGGGAGAATCAATAATTCCTTCGGGAAGGTTAGGCCCTGCATTAAAAGGACGGGGCATCGGTTGACTAGCTCCAATGCAGCCAATCATCCAGTTAGCCGCTCCCGGGGGATTTTGAATAACATAATCCCGTGCTTCGCAATTCCAGGCAATACCCCATCCCATCGACCAGCCATGCCCCGAGCCCATAGAGCCTCGGTTGCGAAAATCAATCCCCCCGTTTTTAGCACGGACATTGTCGTATAGCATCCCGGTTGACCAGCGTTGATGAGATTCTGCCCTCATATTGCCAGCAAAGTCACAATTCAGGATCACAATTGGCCCCGGAATGCCTTTCCCGGTAGCAACAAACCAAACATTATCTGCAATTACTTTACACCTGTGTATTAAAACCTGGCTACCATTGGGTGCAAATTCTGCTGGCTTTGAAGCCCCCTGGTGAGGTGCTTCCCGGCTAACGGTTACATTCTCAACAGTTATCCTTTTGCCTTTGATTCCAACACTGTTCATCGTTTCCTGAATATAAAGGTCTTTTGCCCAGCAATCTTCCCCATTTATCCGCAGCGCAGTAAAATGTGATTTTGTATGAGAAATGGATTGAAGCGGGGAAACAATGTTCAAATGCTCGATTCCCGATTGTTTCACAGGTGACCGGGTCATTCCTTTTTCTACAACTACCCCGGGAGAATTGAGGTAATCCAAATCATATGAATCAGATAATGGAACATCAACAGTGATTTTGTTATCTGAAATTTCAGTAATTCGCCGTTCCGTAATTAAATCGCTCCCAACCGTCAACCAGGTTTGAGGTTTCCCGTCGCGGACAAGGTCATTCATTTGCATGAATTTGACCCAACTTTCAGTTACCGGTTTTCGAATGACTATAAGATCGCCAACCTGAAACAGACTTGCATCTTCAACTGAAAAAGAATTGGCACCGGACGGAACATATTTATTTGAAATTTTGGTATAAACCAAATTGCTCTCTTCCTTTTTAGAATTGTTATGATGAGCACTATTTTCACTGATCGACAATGCATTAAATGGATCACCAGAAAGCCTTAGGGTACTTTTTTCATTACCTGACAAACCACTACCACTTCCCCGGAGAACCACGCCACTTTTTTCAATTGAAATAGTTTTGGAAATAGTATACTCACCAGGTGCTAAAAGAACGGTTCCCCGGAAATCTCCAAATAACGGCATTTCAGAAACTGCATCAATGGCTTTTTGGATATTTTCAGTATCATCATCTCCGGAAGGAGAAACAGTAATTTTAACCGGTAAATCAGGTAACATAACTCCACCGCCCAAGTAACCGGCATGAGAGAAATCCATAATTTGATCGCCAGCAGGCAACCTCTTATAATTCAGTTTTCCGCTATCATTATAAAACACCCATTGACTTGAAATTCGTTCAGAATTCGAGTTCAAATGGCTTTGTCCTTTCGTAACAAAAGAAACAACACTCAAGCCCAGTACTATCGGTAGCAAAATCAGCAAGCTTATCTTTTTCATCCTTGTTTTGTTTGGTTGATCTTAAACAAAAGATTAATCGAGTGCCCCGCTTTTCATTTCCTTTTTAGGACCTTGTGAAATACGGTCCACCACGTTTCCTTTTACTTCAACTTTTATGACACTCGCAATAGCATCAGCTGCCTTCTCAGGAACACTCAACACCAGACCTTCTTTTGTTCCGGTCGTTTCAATTTTCTCTCCATTAGCAAGAAGTTTAGCTGAAACAACCTTGTTATCCAGGCCAGGAACAAGAAGTTTTCCATCAGTTGGCCAATCGAACACCGAAAAGTATAGCGTTGTTTTTCCGCTTTCCTCTTTTTTGGTGCAACGCCCCCAGGACAAAAGACCAAACGGGCTGGCTTGCGTTTTCCAAATTGATTCACCATTAACATCCATCCACTTACCAATTTCGTTCAAGCGCTCTATGGCTTGCTCCGGAAAAGTTCCATCAGGTTTGGGACCAACATTTAACAGGTAGTTTCCACCTTTCGACGTGATATCGATCAGGTTACGGATCAGCAAATCCGTCGACTTCCATTTGTTATCATCGCGCCATCCCCACGAACCATTCATCGTCATACAAGTCTCCCAGTTCTGACCTGCAAGTTCTTCCTGATCCGGGATTTTTTGTTCGGGAGTTTTGGTATCTCCCGGAAAATTTGGGCGTTTCAAACGGTCATTGGTAATAATATTCGGCTGCAGTTCCAATTGTTTCTGAAGTTTCAGGGCTGCTTCATCAGTCATACGTGTTGGGGTATCCCACCAAAGCACGGAAATTTCCCCATAGTTTGATAAAATCTCCCGAACCTGCGGTACAGCAACCTGATCAATGTACTCCTCAAAGGTTGCTGTTTCCTGCACCGGATCCCAATGCCCTTTGTGTTCTTGTGTATAAGCATCGATTTTAGTTGAATCAGGGTTGGGCCAACCTTCTTTCATAACCTTACGCGCAACTGTTCCTCCAGGATTGTTCCAGTCCTGGGCCTGTGAATAATAAAATCCCAATTTGATGCCGTACTTTTTACAAGCCTCTGCCAGCGGTTTCAGCAAGTCTTTTCCATATGCCGTAGCATCTACAACATCCCATTTGCTTGCTTTGCTGTCAAATAATGCAAAGCCATCGTGGTGTTTTGCCGTGATAACCAGATACTTCATTCCCGCATCTTTTGCCATTCTTACCCATGCATCCGGATCATAGTTCACTGGATTAAACTCTTTGGCTCTTTCCTGATACTCGGCAACCGGTATTTTACAGCGGTTCATAATCCACTCTGCACCACCTCTGGCCTGTTCATGACCATGATACTTACCTGCCCATTGTGAATATACACCCCAATGGATGAACATCCCGAATTTAGCTTCATGCCACCATTCCAGACGTTCTTCATCGGAAAGTTTCTTTATTTCTGTTTTTTGAGGTGAACACCCCATTTCCATAATTAGTACGGAAACCATTAGTAGAAAAAATAGTTTTTTCATTTTATAAGTAGTTAATCAGTTTTTAAATAATTATTTTAATTAAAATATCATACTCAAAAGAATACTTCTTTGTGTATATTCAGTGGTCAACCTCGCAAAATAGCAGCCCGGATTTAGGGTTCTATCCTTTCCTGGCACCCACTTTACCTCATATTCCCCTGCCTGCTGTACCTTGTCAACTATCACGTCAACTTCACATCCCTGTTGATTGTAAACCACCAGTTTTACTTCCGTTTGAAATGGGATAGAATAAGTGATTTTTGTTTGTTCGATGAACGGATTCGGATAACTGAACAGCTCCAAAGCTTTTCGTTCCGGGAAGGGGGTCACCCCCGTTATTGTTTCTGATTCGGCATAATCTGAATTTCCAAGCGTATTTTCGGCACGTACCCGGTAAACCGTATTTTCAGAAGGAGCACCTTTTACAACCCAGTATTCAGTTCCGGCCGGAGAACAAGAAAGATAGTGCCAACTGGTTCCTCCATCCATGGAAACATCAATCCGGAACTGGTCTTCGTTATTCGAATTATCCTTCCATGAAAGAACCGGCTCTCCGCTTCCATTCTTTGTTAAAGTAACTTGAGAAGGAGCGCCCGGAGAGGTAAATGTGGTTCCTTCTGTTAATGAGAAATCAGCAAGAAGTACCTGTTCATCACGCCAATAGGAAAGACTGTTAAGGCTCCGGTAAATTCCAAATTTTGGACGAATGAATGTAGATCCTTCCCGCCAAAGGTCAAGCGCATTGCTTTCATATTCAAATAAAACGACATCATCTTTTACACGTCGCAGTACAAGGTGATATTCGCCCGGATCACTGTAAACTACCCTTTCTATAGCTTCGATCCATTCCCCTTTAAATGGGTTTAAATCAACCTGTTTTAAGGTTCCCCGCCCCGGCACACCAGATGAGGGAGTGTAGATTAATTGAAGTTTGTCGGGGCTGCCATATCTCGGGGTAATTGTGATGATAGGTGCCCCGGCATCAGGCCCGTCGCCGGCCTTCAACTGGTGGATATGACAAAAATTGGGCGAAGGCTGAAAATCTTTATCCAGCTTAAATTTCCAGCGATAGTAATGGGTTTCTTCATGCCCCGCTTTTATATTTTCTGGTGAGGGACCATAAGTTTTTATTTCAAGCCGCTGACGGTCAACCCGCTTTTCCCTGTCACCATCTATGTCCTTGTGCATCGTAAAAACGAAAACGTACTTATTCAAATCATTGTCCCATTTTTGTGTGATATGTTTAACTCCGGTATGGAGCGAAGTCTCTTCAATGCCATACCCTTTAGATTTTATAAGACTATATGCATCCTGGTCGTTGTTGGCATCAAGGAAAACCTGTGCTGTTGTGTTCTGTAAAGCGAAGGTCAATAATATAAGAGTAAGGTCAAAAACTTTAGATAATTGATTCATTTTCATGAGAAGGATATTCATTATTTTTCAGAGTTTATCTCCACCTCAAAGAGTTTCATTAAGCTCTCTCCCGAAACCTGTTCCGGTTTGATGGTCAACAATTGCCTACCCACAGGAATGCTACAAGAACCAATGGCTACCGACCTTATTTCTGTTTTGTCTGAAGGCTCTATTTCCAGTGGGAACTCGTTTCCCGCAACTAAAACCCTAACTTTTCCACCAGAATTTTTATCTACCAGAAACCGCATCTTCAAACATGCATTTATGGGTTGGTCCAACCTGAAATCCCAACTGACCGACTGCTCCGTTTTTGTCCACCCGTCTACATAATATCTATCTTTCTTCCCGTCGCCATACCGGAAACCAGCACCTTGCAGTTTCGCATCAAAAGCCAGCAGCCGGTTATTTGTTTCTGCTGATAATAGCCGGACAGAATCAGTTTCAAATTGATGCCCCATTTCCAGCACAACCACTGAATTCTCTTTGTTGGCCGGAATTTTTGGCAGATTGATTTCGAGTTCCGGTGCTTCCATCCTTTTCACCTGAAGTTCTTTTTGCGAAGGATCTTTTAATAACCAGGCTTTCTTAGGAGCAGTTTTCAACCCGCCAACAACCAGTTTCCCATTCGCAGGCCAGTCGAATACGTGCAAATACAATCGATTGCCCTTTTGGGTACAAACACCCCACGACTGGAGCGGAAGCGGCGATTTTTGCGTTCCATAAATACTTTCCCCGTTGACTTTCATCCACTGCCCGATGCCCCTTAAGATTTTCAGGTCACGCGAATCGATTTTCCCGTTTCCCATTGGACCAATATTCATCAGCAAATTGCCGCCGCGCGAAGCAGCATTGGCTAAAAGCCGGATGAAGAAAGAAGCTGGTTTATGACTATCATCGAATTTGGAATAGCCGTATGATTCGTTGGTTGTAGGGATGGCTTCCCAATCGCCGGTAACAGGAAAAAACTCTGCCGGACGATCAGCTGTGTTCTGATAATCGCCCATGTTTCCTTCTGCGTAGCGTGCCAAACGCCCATTTACTACCACATTTCGATCTATTTCGCGAATGGCCTGAAGGATACGTATGTTCTCGGAAAGTGGCAATTTATGGGGTGTGTCAAACCAGATAATATCCGGGTGATAGTTGGTCAGTAATTCTTTGATCTGCGGTATCGCTTTTTCATCAACATATTTCACCGCTTTAGGCAATAGCTCCGGATGAACATCATACCAGTAACGACCTCCAAACAGATTCAAATCACCTCCGGGATTATTGTAATCCCAGTCATTGCCTGGTGCATTGGGATCTTCCCAATCGAACGCATGCGAATAGTAAAAACCAAATTTAACTCCATATTTTTTACAGGCTGCGGCCAGGTCTGTCATCGGATCTTTTCCCCATTTAGTCGCATCCACCACGTTATAGTCTGAAACATCCGAATCAAACATGGCAAACCCATCATGATGCTTTGCTGTAATAACGAAGTATATCATTCCTGCATCGCGAGCTGTTCGAATCCATTCATCAGCATTAAAATCAACCGGGTTAAATGGTTTTACTACTTCCTCCTTATACTTTGCCAACGGAATTTTTTCTTTTCGCATAAGATGCTCAGAATAGCCACTCACTTTTTTGCCCTTCCATTCTCCTCCAGGGCCAGAGTAAACACCCCAATGCACAAACATGCCGAAACGGGCATCGCGCCACCATTCAATCCGCTCCTCATGGCTCCTCATCGATTGAGTCCACCAGCCGCCTTTTGCTTCGTCAATCGCTTGTTGGTCCCTTTTTTTTGCTGCGTTCATCATGTTGGCATCTTCATCGCCTTGCCCCTGTGCAAATAATGGTAAACAGAAAAACATTAGAACTAATAATATAGTTAGTTGTTTTTGCATCTGAATTAATTTCAAAAAGTAAAAAATTGTTGTTTAACCTGTCACTGCAAGTAAAGAAGCAACCGTGCAAAATTACAGGCTGCTTCTTATTACTACCTCTCCTCTCAATGACCTCTTGTCAATCTATTTAGCGTGTTGTCATTTCCACCCAGCTCACCTTACCAATATTATCAGGTTTACCTTTGTCGGCTTTCGAAATGGTGGTTTTAATTTTCCCAGATGAAGATCGTTCAATTTTCAATTCCCTCCATGAATAATCACCTTTTTCATAGTTGAAAGTTTCGCCGTCATCATCATACAACCGATAAGTACCGTCTTTTGTCCCGTAATGACGGATTTCCAAATCAATCCTTTCCCCAGCTTTGGGCGCCCGTAATTGAGCTTTCATCATTGGAATGATTGCCCCGTCTTTAACAAAAACCGGAATACGACTCAAGCCAGGCTCAACGGTAATCACCTCTCCATCGCCAACATATTGACCCGTATAAAAGTCAAACCATTTCCCTTGTGGCAGAACTACTTTCCGGTTGATTTCGCCGGCAAACATGGGTGCTATTAACATATACTCACCAGCCATATATTGGTCTTTTATTTCTTTTCGGACTGCTTCTGCATAAGGGTTCTCATTTAAATCAACTTTCCCCTCAACTTCTTCTGGATGAATTGAAAAACCGGGTTCAAGATACATGGAACGAAATGGTGGTGTTCCTTCAAAATGATATTTAGCAAATTCGGAATAGAAATACGGAAGTAAGCGCATTCGTAAATCAGCCATAGCTTTCACATCCTTCTCAACTTCAGGAAACGACCAGGGTTTGGTGCCGCTGGCCCAGGCATTGATCATGGCCATCGGCGAAAAACAAACGGATTGGATCCGTCTTAACCATTCTTCAGCCGTTTTTGAACTGCGCGCTTCCGGAGTCCACAACACCCCAGAAAACCCGCTATTACAAAGTGCAGTAATAAAATCGGGGTGACTGTAATAATCATTGTATATGACATAAGGGAGGTTCGAGGCTCCCCCGTTCGATGCCCTAACCAATCCGTAAGTACGTTCATTACACTGATGGTAAATGTCGGCTGTAAGCTTTTGCATCAACACACCAAAAGTCTGGCGCATTTGCTCGCCACTGATCCCAGATGGAAAAGTGGCAACATCCGGCCATAAATAATGATCGTAACCATCTACTTCGTCAATTTTATACCCACTAACACCTAGATCCACCTGGCTCTTTTTCAATTGTTCTCCCAATAAATTGGCAGCCTCAGGAATGTTCACATCCGGAATAGTCCCCAGCCAAACTGTATGGCTGCCATAATACGGTTTTAGTGCATCGTAAACCGGGGATTCCGGGGAAACATACGGATTTGTCCACAAATTCAGACGGATCCCCTGATCTTTCATTTCTTTTATAAATCCCGCCGGATCAGGGAACCGCCCCTTGTCCCATTCAAACGAACAAGGGTAAGCCTTACTTTGCCAGCCTGGTTCCAATCCAATAAAATCAAGCGGAAACTGATGCTCATCAAAAGCCTTGACTTCCGCTTTCACATCATCGGCATTGTATAGTTTTTGCACACGCTGGGTGAAGCCTAATCCCCAGCGCGGCGGCAAACATCCCCCACCGTTAAATAAATTGAATCGACGTACTGCATCTAGGGCTGTTGGCCCTTCAAATACAAAAACCTCGAGCCCTGTGGCTTGAACCGACATTTCAATTGCATCAGAATACGGGCGAGAAGACCATTTTTTGTCCGTGTTGCGGTCGCGCACTTCCGGGAAGTCAGGGCTATCCATCCTTACTGCGGTACCGCACCATACTTTGATGTAGCGGGCTACATTTACAAAAACGCCGTACCCCTGATCTGACACATAGAATGGCACAGGTGCATGCGAGCGTCCGTTGTCTTTCCCACCGTAGTGGTCCATGTGCAATTCAAATACCCTGCCCCGTTGAAATATGCTTTTAAAATTAAGTCCAAATCCAAATACCTGTTCATCTTTCTGCAGGGGAAAACGCAGATAAATTTTTTGATCTTCCGTCCGTCCCATAATTGCACCCTTCTTGAACGGGAATCCGGGCTGGTTCATACTTGTAAGCCCTGGCACCGAGGGTGAGCCTCCGGCAGCTTTCAATAAGTCAAACTTTTCCGGAACCCCTATCGTGGTTTTCCAAACACCGGGAGCTACTTTTTCCCATGAAAGATTTTGTGCAGAGACGGCACCCACAAAAAACAGGAGTATCAACACAAACGCAAACTTTTCATTTCTTTTCATCATCGTTTTTATCACTTTTTAGGTTGGATCTTATATTGTTGCCCGGCTGTTGTTTTCCACTCATAAATAATACCTTCGGGATTATTTAACTCAACAGGATCTGTCTTTGAAGAATTAACAAACGGAATTGTAGTAGCAGGCTGCAATAACGGATTTGAAGAGCCTGATGATAAACTTTTCTCTAATCTGAACCGTTCTCCTGCTATTTCGTCCATCACTTTAACCCGACAATCTCCCTCCAGTTTGGAATGGATGACTGCAGACTGCAAACGGCCTTCTTCCCATTTCAGATCGACCACAAAACCTCCACGGGCAACCAAGCCTTTCACCTCACCAGAGGGCCATTCAGAAGGAAGTGCAGGCAATAACTCAATGTAACCTTCGTGGCTCTGCACCAACATCTCGGCAATACCGGCAGCTCCTCCAAAGTTTCCATCGATCTGAAACGGCGGATGAGCATCAAACAGATTGGCATAAGTTCCACCGCCTCCCATTACTTCCTTTTTCTCACCAATATAAGTCAGGCCGTCTTTCAGGATCTTCAATGCATGATCGCCATCTTTCAAACGGGCCCACCAGTTAATTTTCCAGGCCATTGACCATCCTGTGCTAACATCCCCTCTGTGGATCAGCGATTGTTTAGCTGCACTGGCCAACTCTGGTGTGTTATTAAGAGCAATCTGGTTGCCCGGATACAAACTGAACAGGTGGGAAATATGTCGGTGATTGTCATTCGGATCATCCCAATCCTGAAACCATTCCTGAATTTGCCCATGTTTTCCAATGTGAAATGGATACAGCTTTGGGAAAACAACGGCCAGCCTTTCAGTAAACTCATCCTCTACCCCAATTACCTTAGCTGCCTCCAGACAATGGGCTAACAATTCACGAATAATAGACATATCCATCGTACTGGCTTTTGATATCTCATACGATTTACCATTTAGTTTAAACTTATTTTCAGGTGAAGATGACGGATTGGTTACCCAATAGCCATTTTCGTCCATCACCATCCAGTTAAGAACAAACAGAGCAGCACCTTTCATGAGTGGCCATGCTTCTGTTTTCAAAAATTCCTGATCTCCGGTGTACAGGTAATGTTCCCATACATGCTGGCAAAACCAGGCACCCCCCATTGGCCAGCACGACCAGCGTGGAGCCCCTTTAGTATCCCATGCCCCACCGCCTGTGGGAGATGTTTTGGCCCAAACATCGGAATTGTGGTGAACACACCAGCCTTCATCTATCCCATAGTTGGTTTTTGCAGTAACAGCACCATTTTCAGCCAGATTACTCATAAAATGGAACAAAGGCTGATGGCATTCTGAAAGATTGGTATTCTCGGCTGGCCAATAGTTCATTTCAGTATTGATATTTACAGTGTAATTGCTTCCCCATGGTGGCTGCACATGCTGGTTCCATATACCTTGCAGGTTTGAAGGGATTGCCCCCTTTCTCGAAGAAGAGATCATCAGGTAGCGCCCGTATTGAAAGTAAAGTGCGACCAGCCCATTGTCCGGACGACCTTCATTGTATTTTATCATCCGTTCATCAGTTGGAAGGTCCAACAACTGATTCCCAAGGTTAAGGTCTACTCGCTCAAACAAGTTTGCGTAATCTTCTTTGTGCTTTTGCAGTAGATCAGTATATGTTTTCTTAGTTGTCTGGTACATATTTCCCATAGCCTCGTCTGAAGGATCCTTACCGTTGAATCCCGGAGATTTATCAAAGCCATTGAAACTGGTTGCTTCAGTCATTATTATAACAACTTCGTTCGCCCCCTGCACCCCTATTTCATTTTTTTTCGACTTCAGGTTACCCCCCTTCGTAATCAATTTCAGATCAATTTCAAAGTTCATTCCTTCTCCATCAAAATTATCATATACAACTTGACGAGGTTCAGAATCCCGGTGAGCTACATATTTAGGAGCTTTCCCAATTAATCGAAGATGGTCAAGAGCTAAAACCTGAACCTTGTAGTTTAGCTTTGAAGAGATCAGCGCAGAAAAAGATATTTTCTCTTTTTCTGAAGCAGTCAGACGAATGATCATTGCCTGATCAGGATAACTGATAAATGCCTCGCGTTTGTACTCCACATTCCCTTGTTCAAAGCAAACAGTCGAGACAGCAGTATTTAAATCCAGTTTACGCGAATAGTTTGTGACAATTGTATCCTCATTAAAATCAAAATTCAAAAACAAATCCCCCAACGGAAGGTACCGTGCAGAATAAGGACCATGCATCCCGCGCCATAATGAGGCCGCCTTCCCATATTCGGAATCATCAATGGCCTTCCTGACCTTTTCCAGTATCTCGGGGCCGTTCTTAACATTCCCAGGAACAGGTGCCCCTGACCAAAGACTATGATCGTTCAGTGAATAGTGTTCTTTGGAAATCCCTCCCCAGACCATCGCTCCGGTAGTTCCGTTTCCCAATGGCAAGGCTTCTTCCCAGACCTTTGCTGGTTGATTATACCAAAGTAATAAATCTTGTTTTTTATCCGACAATTTGCAGGAAATTAAAACAGAAAATAATACTAAAAAATATTGTTTTTTCCAGTTCATTTAGTAACGGTATTAAGTTAAGTATACTTCTGCATAATGCTGAACCAAAATTGCTCAATATTTCCTCTTTTTTCTTTAGGAATCAGTTGAAGTTCTTACAAATTTGTGCTATTCTCCACTATTACGAGTAAAATATTTATAAAATGTCGCAAAAGTGAAACATAGCCTAATCAATTCTACTTTTTTGCAATCTGGACCAAACTGGATTAATTTGTATTTTTGGAAAAACTATATCACACCTATGAGATTACGACTTTGGACAACTATTTTCATTTTAGCTTTTTCATATTTATCGTCTTTTTCTGAAAATTCTGAAATGCTATTCCGTAAGATTTCTCCCGACGGCGGTTTTTCTTACGGATTCGTAAACGCGATTGCAGAAGATTCGTATGGTTTTATCTGGTTTGGAACAGATAACGGTCTATTCAAATATGATACCCAGGAAATAACTAGGTTTTTGAAGGATGACAAGCCGGGCTCAATTCCTTCAAACAACATTCTTGCACTATTCTGTTCAAATAAAAAAAAGCTTTGGATTGTTACCGATGAGGGGTTGTGTTACTACGACCAGCATCACGAAAGATTTGTAGCTGAAAATTATATTGAACCGGGGTCCGTTTCCCTAAATTCAAATATTAGGGATATCAAACAAAACAGCAGTGGAGACTATTTCACTCTCCATACAAGAAATGTTTGCCAAATCGATACATTAAATCACAGTTATAAAATAATCCCCATTAAATTTATTAACGGGGATACTCCAAGTACCATCTTTTTTGATCATTCGGATGTTTTATGGGTTGGAACAAACCAAGGTAATATTTTTAAAAGTCCATACCCATATACCAAAATCATTTCTATTACTTCCTTGCGAAATGCATCAATCAGAACTATATGCGAAGATAACAACTCCCTGTGGTTTGGATATGAATGGGGAGGAGTTGATCATTTAACCAGGGATGGAGCCTTGATAGACCACCTGGACCACTCCGACTCAGAAGCAAAAAAATTACCACATAACCGCGTCCGTAAAATTATTAAAAACAGTGATAACAATATCTGGATTGGTACTTATAAAGGCCTCTACATTTTATCCCGAACGGGCTACCGTTTAATCCAGTCTGATATTTACAATGAACTGCCGCACAACAGTATCAAAGAGCTATTTATGGACTCCCACAACGGAATATGGATTGGCACCTGGTCTGGTGGCCTGGCCTATTACAATTCAAACGATAACCGGTTTTTGCATTTCAAAAAGAATTCTGATCCAAATTCAATACAAAGTAATATTATTAGTTCATTTGCAGAAGACGCGGACCAAAAGATTTGGGTTGGGACTGAAGATAATGGACTTCAGTTTTTTGAAAGAGATTTAAAGGAATTCAGAAAATTTAAACTAAAAAAAAGTAACGGATCTGTAACGAATATTAAATGTCTGGCTTTAGGACAGAACGAACAGCTTTGGGTCGGAACATTGTTTGACGGATTGTGGAAAATTGATTTGAAAAGTCTAAGCTACGAGAAAATTGACTTTTTCAAAAGCCTTCAATTAAGAATATACTCACTTCGGGAAATCAACACTGGCCTTTGGATTGGAACATACGGAGATGGATTGTTTTATCTAGATTTTAATTCAAAAGAAATTCAAAGGTTTATCCCCGTATCTGGTGACGATGAATCCATTTCGTCCGGCTATATCAGAACAATCTTATCAGATAACAATGGGGGGTTATGGCTTGGCACTCATAACGGATTAAACTACCTGGCAAAAGGAAGTAGCAAATTTCATCGATATTTTACACAAAATCAAGATAGTCTGATATCCTCAATCAGCAACAACGAAATATATGCACTTTTAGAAGATTCTTCTGGGAAAATCTGGATAGGAACAGCAAACGGACTAAATTCGTTTGAGCCAATTACAAACAAATTCGAAGTCTACAAAAAAGACTCAGGATTATCAGGTGTCAGTATATTCGGCATAGAGGAAGATGCAGAAGCTAATTTGTGGATTAGCACAGAAAATGGAATATCAATTCTGAATCTTAAAGACAAAAGCATCAGAACTTTCGACACAGCAGATGGGTTGCAGGGAAAGCAGTTCAACCCAGGAGCAAGTTTCAAATGCGAAAACGAAGAGTTGCTTTTCGGGGGGCCAAACGGATTCAATATCATTAATCCGACTAGCGTAAAAAAGAATCCGGCCCCATCAAACACAATTATTACAAATCTATTTATTGACAACAAAATTGCCGGAGTAAATGAACCTGATAATAAAATACAGGAATCGATAGTTACTTCAAAGAAGATTGTACTTCAACACCAGCAGAATTCATTAACATTTGAATTCATTTCCACCAATTTTATCCAACCGGAAAAGAATAAATTCAAATATAGGTTAGTAAATTATGACAATAATTGGATTTATTCAGGAAAAGAAAACAAAGCAGTATTTACCAAAATACCTCCAGGACAATACACTTTTGAAGTATTAAGTTCCAACAACAATGGTATCTGGTCATCAACTCCCCGTAAACTGCAAATTGAAATCATACCTCCTATATGGGCGCGATGGTATGCTTTTACCATTTATTTGATTTTATTGATTTTAATATTATGGTACATCCGAAAGGGAATCATTATGAAGCAGTGTCTCAAAAGAGATCTGCTGGTTGAAAAGGTAAAAAATGAAAACGAAGAAAAACTATCAGAGCTTAAAATGAAGTTTTTCACCAATGTGACGCACGAATTCAGAACTCCCCTAACATTGATCATGTCTCCGTTGGATTATATTCTTAGAAAAAATAATTATGAACAAGACACCCAGGAACATTTGGATATAATTAAGCGAAATGCAGTCAGATTAAAAATCTTAATCGATCAAATCATTGACTTTAGAAAACTGGAGCTGGGAAAAACGACCTATTGTCCTGTTAGTCTTGATTTAATTAAATTTTGTTCTGACATCTATTCTTCATTCGGTATTTATGCGAAGGACCGTTCTATTGAATACATATTTCAAGCGCCCAAGCAGGATATGATGGTCTTCGCGGACTCTGACAAAATTGAGAAGATACTTTTTAACCTTCTTTCCAATGCTTTTAAATATACCTCTGACAAGGGGGAAATTGAATTTTCAGTAAAATTATCTCCATCAATAGAAATGAACCGGGATAACGGCTTTTTAACGAATACCGAAATTCAAGGTGAGGGTGTGGAAATTTCGATCCGAAATACCGGAAATCGAATTGAAGAACAAGAGATCCACAAGCTGTTCAATCGTTTCTATTCTGATTCGCGGGGAACAGGAATCGGGCTACACTTATGTAAAGAATATGCCATGCTTCATAACGGTGCTATAGCCGTTTTTTCAAACGACGTCGGCACCATATTCAGTTTAATAATTCCTACAGCCGTTGGCGACATAGAAGAATCAACTGAAGAGCATGAGATCAGTAAAAAGATCTTATATACTGAAAAAAACCAGCGGGAAAGATTGAGGCAAAGTGGCAGTCAGAAAACAATTTTGGTTGCAGAAGACAATCCGGAGTTGCTCAGATATATGAAAAACCTACTAAGGGAGGAATTCAATGTTTTGACTGCTGAGAACGGGATACAAGCCGTTGAAATTGCCAACGAATTGGACCCGCAACTGATCATTTCGGATATCCTCATGCCGGAAATGGATGGGCTTGAATTATGTGATCATTTAAAACAGGACATTCATACAAGCCATATTCCGATTATTTTACTAACCGCACTTTCAGAAAAAGAAAAAAAGATTAACGGATTCAGCCTGGGTGCAGATGCATATATTGAAAAACCATTTGATGATCAAGTACTGCTTGCCCAAATAAAAGGTATATTAAAAACAAGGGAACAACTCCAGCAATGCTTTAAAAAATCATTTGAACAGTGGACAAAAGATAGTATTTTGCTGCCTTTCGACAAGCAATTAATTGAAAAAGCAATAAAAATTACGGAAGAACACCTTCTGGATGAAACTTTCACGGTAGAAAATCTCGCTTCTGAACTAAATTTTAGTCGTAGTTCTTTGCACCGGAAACTTCGGGATCTAACCGACCAATCCGCAACAGAATTCATACGTTCTGTCAGGTTGAACAAAGCGCTGACTTTAATGAAACAAGGAAACTACAATATGGAGGAGGTATCTTACGCCGTCGGGTTTAGTTCCCCTTCTTATTTCTCCCAGAGCTTCAAAAAACACTTTAATAAGTCTCCAAAAGCCTACCTAGAGGAAGTGAGACAATTAGAGAACTGAAAAGCAAAATGCCACAGTTTCACGAAGAGTGTTAGTAAAATACCCCATCAGTAAAACGTGTGGAGCCTTTGTGTAGCTTATTAAGTGTCGTTAATCCTAGCGCCTTCTACTTACAGGGCAAAGCTGTTGAAAACTAAAGAATGAGCGGCTGACCGTGCATGTCTCCTGTATTCTTTTCTGGTCAAGGTAATAATGGCTGGCGTTCTATTTGTTGGTTCCCTCACAAACATCGGTTACATCACCATCTTCGTTAATATACTTTAACAAAGCCGCCAAGCTTTCCGGGTAGCAGGGCCATAAACAGCCTCCATCTATCCACCGTTTTTTACGCCAGAGATGTAGGCAAAAGCGAACACAACGGTACACGACGTTTCCGGCTACGAGTCCGGATCATCAATGACCTGCCTCCACATGCCATGATCAGTCTGATATTTTAACAGCGAAACCATCATCTTCTAATATCCTTCCAAAATCCGCAATCTGGTTGGATTGTCTTTCGGCAGCAACCGAAACAGCTGGTTCATTCCAACGGCCATCCAAATGTCTCCCATAGCCAGATAAGCTTGCGACTAAACAGCCGTAATCATAAACATGTCGTCGATCCACAATCGGGTTTGCCAGGTTAAGCCCATGTTGTAGTATACATACTACTCCGAAGTAACATGCTTCCCTTCGGGCTGTCTCCACTGTTTATCAGCAAGGCCTTTCCCCATATTGAGATATTTCTTTTGACCGGGTTGCATGCATAATTCCAAAGGAGCCGTCCAAAACAGTATAATCAGAATGATCCGAAATCGGTATCAAAGAAGCTTTTTAACCCAGTAGCGGTTCAAGCCGGTCGACCAGTTCTCCTTTCAGCTTTTGGTCGTTGGTTTTCTTTGCAAACGTCAGGGCGCCATACCTGCTACACACTTCCGGATAAGATATTGATTAGACGGATTGGACTATCCAAAATTTTGGTAGGGGCATTCAACAAAAAGTTCTGCTATTTTAATCCAACTTCTTGTAATGAACAGCCTTTTGACCAATGACTGAGGTCAGCTTTTCTGCTTAGCGCAAAACCGGCTGAAACGCAAGCAGTTTTGCAACTTTGAAGAATTTACTTTTCCCTCCTTTTGCGATCCTGTAAAGAAATTCGTAGCCTCAGGTAATATTGTGTAGTGGCTGATTGTCGGCAACAATCTGGAAAAACAGATGACAATTGTCTCCGACCAATTCCTCACTTACCATGATATTTCCCTTCGTATAAAGTTGAGGCATTATCAAGGTGTCAATTCTTAAAATGATATCAAAGTCTCCTGTTTTTTAAGAGATGTAAACTGTAACCGATCATTGGCCCTCAAAAAATCTTTTCCTCCTGCGGTCAGGTCAAACCCATTCTTAACAAATTTGGTAACCTCTTTGAATTTCGGATTTCCAATATCGACAGAAGTAAACTTCTTAAGTTTTATCTGCATTACCCAGGCTAATGATGGGGACACTTTCTCTAAGACCGTGGGATATATTATTCATCCTGCGCACCGGCACCAAAAATAAGCAATACCAGACAAATCGTAAGCCATTCAAGTACATGGATTATTCAAAGAATCACAGAAAGCTGTTTCGATTACTTTTTAATGACAAGCACAGAAATAGCCAGACAGATTAATTTATCCAAACCAAAATTCCTGATATAAAACGGCATCGGATTATTTTTGCCAGTAAATGAACTCTAGAAACCGTAAGTTCCACAACCAGGAGGGTAATAAAAAAGGCCTGGCAATAAATTGCCAAACCCCTTAAATTCTTTATACATACCTTTTGAAAAAGGTATATTTCTTATAATTATTTCGATCTGTTGGCTCCGCGCAAAAACAGTTTCTAGATCAGTCTCTATTTTTTCACTCCCCAATAATTGGCAGTATCCAGTATATCCACTTTTGAGATTGTGAAATCCAGTTTGTCCCCGGCGTACAAAATAACCGACTCTCCTTTTTTCAGATCAATTTGAATTTTGTTATCACCCAACGGAGTTAATTTAAATTCGCGTGAGCCAGCCGCATTTATTTCTCCGTTGAAATCGGCTTTTACAATGCAAGGTTCTTCGGCTAAACTTTCAATCTTCACAAATTGAGTTTTTCCACCAGCTCTTTTTGCGCTCACCAGAAAGGCTCCATCTGCCCTTAAGTTTTCGAAAGCAGCGTCTTTCCAGTTATCAGGCACTGCCGGAAATATCCTGATCGTGTTATTGTAACTGCTCAGGATCATATCCTGAATGGCACGTGCCCCGTACAAAGGCGTTTCGATTACAGGCGCCCCTTCAATATATAAGGTATTGGGCTGTGCCGGAAAACGTTCGTGGTCGAGAGACTTTAGGACAAAATCACGAGCAGCGTTCCCTTCCCCTTTCATGGCTTTCATTGAGGCGGCTGCCAACCAGGAATACCCACGATAGGCCTCGGAATACGACAGCCAGTGAGATAAGGATTGGTCGATAATTGCTCCCTGTTCCGGGTCATCATAGGTATATTCGTAAAATGGATAGATCATAAACAGGTGGGACCAGTGCCGGTGAGAATAGGCAAATTTTTGATTTTCACCTACCATAAAACCTTCTGCCTCATCCATAGGGTACGGAACCAAATTAGCCAGTACATTCTTCACCTGTTCAACTTCTGGGTCTTTGAGATGCAGCCTCTGATCAGCTTCGATCATGGCTCTCAGCATCCATTTGAAAATAGCGAGGTTATAATTGCAATCGGCCGGTGCAGGATAACCATCCCTGGTGTATTCAGGCGAACCAGAGGGTTTCAGGTGATAGTTATTATCCTTTCTTTTTTCAACATAGTGATCCATATAAAACAGGTAGTGCCCTTTAATCAAGGGATACAGCTTGTCTCGTAACAAATCTTCGTCCATAGTTAATCGGTACTGCTCCCAAACATTGTACAGAGCATACCCCAGGTCGCCTACTTCATAGTCCTTAGTAGGGCACGGCCGCTCCAAAGTTATGGGACAGGAACGACCAATAGCATAACGGCCATTACCACCAGCATTGGCTTCCAGATTTTCCCGGTATTTCCACATCCAGTTGATCAATGAACTACCTTCTGTTGCATGATTTGCCACAAAAAATGGAGAATAAGTTAATTGGGTATTCAGGTTCCACCATATTCCAGGCCATTTGGTATCGCGCATATACCATGGTCCGGCCAAATCGATAATAGGGCGGTCTTCTCTGGTTGCCGATGCCATCTTGTACATTTGTATCCAGTAAAAGCTTTCCAGTCGTGAGTTTGGAATTGACAGGAAACTTTTTTGATAGTACTGGTGCCACCAATCGCGATGTGAAGCAACAAAGCTGTTGATCTCCTCTTGTACTGCCCGCTCAACAAGTTCGACGGCTATTTTTTTTGCAGTCGTTCCCGGATATGAATATTGCTCTGTCACATAAACAAGATATTTCCCATTTCCTTTTTCTACAATTTTCCATGCAGTTGCGAACTGACCTACGCCACGTCCATGTGTATTGTACATTTCGTCTTCAGGCATATCCGCCAAGCTCACATTTACCCCTTTCATTTCTTCAATATGCTGTGCCGGATAAGGTGCTGTTTCCTTTTTACCACGCTCCGAAAAACGTGAAGTCTGAATTGTATCGGGATGCCAGCTAAAGTTCATGGTTTCACCTTCAGGTACATTCACTTCAAAAAGAAGCACCTCGTCAATAGCATGCGCTAAAACCTTAAAATCTATCTTCTTTGTCTCATTCGAAAACTGCCCAGAAACTTCTGCATTCCACAAGTTCAACCTCATGGTCCCCTGCCCACCTTCAATACTTTCCAGCCCCAACGAAAAATTCCCGTTAGGCATACGGTATCTACTTGTATAAATTGATGTCCCGTTACGGTGATCATAGGCATCGGTCCGGCTAATTTCAAAAAAAAGGCTGTTTGCTTCCTTCCAAAAAATAGTCCCTAAAATCCCATTTCCCACAAAAGCGCCTTCTGTCCATTTTACCGGCATTTTTTCCCAAACCAAATCATTACGTAAAAGAAAATCGGACCAGTCGACCGCTGATTTTAATTCCGCACCCGATTTCTTTTGACAGGAAGTATTAAATATTCCAATCAAAATTAGCAAAAGTACAAGATGTTGTTTTATAGTCATTTGTTTAAATCTCATTAAGTTATTTTATTTCTATTTCAACGATAAAGAAATCTGAACAAAAAGAAAAGAACTTTAGAAATTCTCCATAGTTCTTTCAAAATTGAACCAGACTTTAACTTTTGTTTCGTTAAACTACATTTTCTAAAATCTGTATTCCACTTAATTACGAACCAATATTTTACAATTTAATGGTTTGCCCTATACTTTGTAAATTATAGCTTTGAAGGCAAGTTTTCCCACTTGTCATTATAATAGACCGAATGTTTAATTTTTATCCGCTGTGAATCAATGAATTTAACAGGATTATCAATTCCTTCCGGTCGCACCATTTGTACAGAATCAATAGTGGCTCCTAATACGTCATTAAGGAAAATCGCATACCGCTGATCCCTATTTTCATAATTAAAAGAACTATTGGATATCGTAAGATCTTTGGCATGTCTCGCCCAAAGACCATAAGAAGGCTGAACTCCCAGGTTTTTGACATTGTATTGGCCAACACCCAGCTCAGGAGGGTTACTTTCTGAATCTTCCAGTGGATTGCCCCCCTTCACCATTACATGCACATCGGTAAAAGCGATGTTGGTCACGTAACCGGTATGCTTTCCGTTCGGCAATCGAAAATCTAATCCGCCCTCTACATCTTCCGAATCCGGAAGTTTGTAACCTGCAACAATTGGCGAAGCCTTTCGCTGGCTGCCGTCAAAAGCTTTCCAGCGCTCACTGCGAAACGAACTGCCTCGATAAACTTCGTAGCAATCAATCCCATTCAGGTGAATATTTTCCACTTCCCCAATGTTTACGTTGGTGCAAAGCAACTCATCGTGGGGGGTTCCATTTTCTGTAAATTTACATCTGGATACATTTGCCCCTAAAACCCTCCCACGGTTAGAGATCGAAATGAAAAACGGAGTATTTGTCCGGTACATCTTCGAGCGGGAATGTATGGCGCCGGTATGACCGCAATTTAAATGGATATTACGCACATGACCACCATCATTGGTTGAGATGGAGAAACCAGCCTTATTGGCGCCAAGCACATAAATGTTATCCACACAAACGTCGGTGATATCATCTGCAGTTTCTGATCCGATTTGGAAGAGATTACAATTTGTATCTCCAATGATATTCCGAACTTTATAATTTTTGGCCGGACGGGTAAATCCCAATGAACAATCGGAACCCAATTTCACAATATCATCGGAGCTAACCTTACAATAGATATTGGTGGCCGTTACCTCGTTACAACCCATAAAATCATAAATATCACGTACATTCGAAGTACTGTTCTTTCCGAAGTAAGTATCGTGAACGAAAATTGAATCCGTACCTGTGGCCAGCAATACGAAATGGCCGCCACGATCAATATTCAGCATATTTTCGGTATCTATTGAGGCATTGCCGTCAGAGCTAATGTAATACGGTTCATCCGCTTTTTCATCGTACCACAAATCTTCCTGACGGGGAATTCCCCCAATTTCCAGGTTCGTACAGAGTTTCAGCGAAAACATTTTATCAGCCCTGTTTCCGGGGTCATTGTTCATTACCTTGTCGCTGGTATTTAAATTGCCATCTCCGGTAATCCGACCATTGCCAATTATTTTCACATTGTCAAGTCGTTCCCCAAAAAACATGGCATTTCTAAAATAGGTATGCCCAACATCCTGCTTGGTTAGGTAATTTTCAGGATCATCGTACGGTTTCGGATCGGTTGGTGACAGTCCCGAACGATATTTCCGGTCACTAAACCAGTCTGCTTCCGGCTCGTCACAACCTTTTAGTGCTTTTATAGTGGCCCCTTTATTTACATAAAGCCAAACATTGCTTTTCAGATAAACTGTCCGAACGCTATAAATACCATCACTGAAGAGCAACGTTCCTCCTCCAAGTTGATGCAGGTATTCGATAGCCTGATTGACGACAGCAGTATTGTCATGAATTCCGTCAGCAACGATATTAAACTTCTTTACATCCAGTTGTCCGCTATAAAAGCGGGCTATATTGGAATAGCCTTGGTGAACTCCATCCTTCACATTTAAACGAAAAACGTATTCCCGCTTTTCCTCAAGACCCGATACTTTGGCAATTCCTGCTTTTGCATCCATTTTAGCAGGACAAGCCAACCATGTCTTACCGCCATCAGTTGAGCATTCCATTAAAATTTTCCGGGACACAACCGGAGACCAACGGAATGAAACGTTGGTGTAATTTGAAGTATTTCCTGGCCAGGACCCTTTATCCATGATCCTAGTAAAATCTGTGATTTCATTTTTTACAATAAGGGTCTTTTGTTCCGCCCCAATTCCCGGGCTTTTCAATTTTTCTGGTTCAGAGGTCTCATAACTGGCATGAAATCGGTATTCCCCAACCTTGGGAATGCTTACATTTTTGAAAGTAATTTCCAGATCAGCCCCGTTGGATGGCCGCAAATCCAGATGCATGAATACCAGACAGGTCTGGCCTTCTGCGTTTTTTTCAAGCTGGACCGTGCCGACTTTCGAATACGGATAATCCGTTCCTACCCGGCCAATTGACTGTTGTTCCAAATCATCCAGCTTCACGCTTCCCCTGCCAATTACATTCGCCCACACATTTTCTTTTGAAACATGAATTCCTTCAGGAATAAATACACGGACTGTGGCATCCGGAGTTCGTTGACCAGCAGTAAACATCACAGTCAAATCTCCCGGTAATTTGGTAGTCATTTCATTCCTGGAGAACTCCAGTACACCACCGACTGCCTGTGGCTGCAACTGAATGACATACTTTTTTGGGGACTTCCCGTTTTCATCGGTCACCCACAATAAATCGCCATTCTTCAGTCCTCCGGTTTGCGGAGTTTTCCCATCACTTTCTGTCAACGCATAATGCTGTACAGACCCATCTTTTGACTGAATTTGATACAGTAATTCTTCAACAGTAACACCTGTCGAAACCAATCCTTCATCTTCAGGAGTATCCACAGTAAATGAATAAGTCGTGCCGGATCCAACATAAAGAGTATCTCCTGAAATTCGGTTCATAACAGAGGTATAGCTCGTTTTCTGGGTTATAGCTTGGCCAAACGTTTGTATGGCAATTATCCCTGTTAGCCATATGCAAATGGCCAATTTTGTGCCTTTATTATTCATCTGTTTAAATTCTTTTGATTTTTAATGCGAAATTTTGAAAAGGCTCCGTCTTCCGGTTTATATTCAATTTGTTTCAAGTAGATTTAGAGCGTTTTCTCATTTCCTATTTTTACTAATACAACACCATGTGGATTGACCTTTGTTTCAAATTTCGTATCAAAAGTCCCCAAATTCTTTTGCCTCCATAAATCCCTGACGATTTGCTTTCCCGATACGTTCAGGTCAGACCAGTTAGCTGTCACGGTTGCAGATTCTTTATCCAGGTTGTAAAGGGCAACGGCTTTTGCCCCGTCTTCAAGGTCTTTGACATAAACCAACAGCTTGTTTCGTTCGTTGCTGGCAATTGTTGCCTGCTTCCCGAGCATATCCTGGTTAATAGCCAGCACCTCATCGTTTGTAATTAAGCTTAATGTAAATTCGTCTAACTGATTTAAATCACAACCAAGCAGGAGGGGTGCTGAAGCCATACACCATTGGGTCATGTGAAGATATTGCTCATCCGGAGTAAGCCTTGTCGGATGTTGTTTTCCTCCAAAATTTACGATACCCAGAACCATCATGTCCGGATCATTCCAGTGACCTGGCCTGGCGTGGGGTGCCCATTTATCGCTTGGCGGGCCAACTGGATCCACCTGCTCTTTAGGAATAGGGATATAAAAAGCTTTTGTGGCCATACTCTGCCAGTTATCCTTAATATCCCCGGTGGTTCGCCAGCAGTTGTACATTTCAGACTGGCCTTCAATCCATTCATAAGGCATACTGTTTGAGTAGCTGAAAACGATATCACGTCCAGAACCACGTAAAGCATCGGCCATCAGCTTCGAATGGCCCCGAAAATCCTCCATTGTTTCACGAGGAGTGGAACTCTTTGGGTTCCAGTCATATTTTAAATAATCAATTCCCCAGGTAGCCCATTGTCTGGCATCATTATTAGAGAAACAATATTTACCATGAATTCTTTTTCGACGTTTTTTCCCATCTTCCATTATCGTGTCTTGCTTACCAAAATCCGGAGACCAGCTACCTTCCGGATTATTGGCACTACCTCCCACATATCCAGCATATGTCGTAACCCAGGGGCCGGAGTATATCCCCACCTTTAGTCCCATTTCGTGTATTTCGTCGCACATCTTCTGCATGTCGGGAAACTTTTCGTTGGGCTGGATACCATTAAACTTTCCACCCCGTTTATCCTGCCATGCATCATCAATGTTTACATAGGTCCAGCCGTGATCTATTAACTTTGATGCAACCATGGCTTGTGCTGCATTAATAACATCTTCGCCAGTAACTTCCGCATGATAAGCGTTCCAACTATTCCATCCCATAGGGGGTGTTAAAGCAATATTTTCGCCTACTACAATTTTAAACTTTTTTTCATCGGAACCTTTGGCATTTCTCGCATGCAACACCACATTGAATTCACCCTGCTCAGTTAACTTTCCGTTTATTTGTCCTGTTTTTGAGTCCACACTCAGGGCAACAGGTAAACCTACAACCGAGAATTCCATTGGCCTAACCCCGGTTGCCGGTATCCTATACAAGAACGGGTTATTAGGTCGAACACCAAATATTGAAGGACCGTTAATACGTGGTGTTTCAGGCGGAGGAGGGGTCAGGATAAACGCGGCCAGGGAATCGGACAAGGTATTAGTTTGTGCAATCACTGGCTGGCTGATAATTGTCAAAGTGAATAAGGCCATATATATGCTGTTGATAACAATTTTTCTCATATCTTATTTAATTTTGTTTGAAAAGTATTCTGTCAACTCTTTTTTGGCGAGACCATGCTACAACCGGTACCCCTTTCATATGATCATTCTGCCTGGTAAATTTTTTCCTATGCTACCTGGTACTAAACCCCAGAAAGCTAAAAAAGAAGGCTTTTTCATCGAATAAGCTTAGCATTGACCCATTCTGACTGATCGCCGGTGTTCCCCCCTTCACCCCTATTTACACGAAGTGTCAACCTTTTAACCTGACGAATGTCAACTGATACTTTTTGCCCCGGATCAGACTTTTTCACCCATCCGCTTTTCCAAAGTTCCCTGCCATCGCCAATCAAAACGAACTCAACGTTTCCTTCTTTTCCATTGGCATCATCTATGCCAACCAATGCTTCAAATGTTGTAAAACCTTTATCCAGCCTATACTCCAGTTCAGAATTAGTGGGCAAACCGATACCTTGATGATAAAGCTCGCCATCAAGTACCAGTCCATTTCCTGAAACTGATCTGTTGGTTTGGTGTACCCGCCAACCCAATTTTGTACGCACCGGGGAAAGATCATTCAGGAATAGTTCCTTTTTCACCAGTTCTGCAGGAACAAATTCAATCGTTGCTCTTTCTCCGCTTCCGGTTCCGTCGTACCAAACTGTTTGGACTTCAACTTGATATTTTCTGTGAAGGTCCAACTCAGCTATAGAGAAAGAACAATCTGGGGTATACCCCATTTCTTTCCCATCCAAATAAACCTTATAACCTATTGTTGTTTGCATTTTCGGCACCCAATGCACATTCACCGTGTTGATCCCGGTTGGCTCCAGCCAAAGTTGACTTACCTTTTCCTGTGGCATTTGAAAGAGTTCAGTTTCCTCGAATGAAACCTTCCAATCAACGTTTCCGGTTTGTGAAGACAAAATCCGCAGGCAAGCCCAGCCATCATGATTGTAGGCTACTGTTTCTAATTTTCTGTCCTCGTTGTTTGCTGTCACTCCTGTTATTTTAAAATTTTTCCCTTTAGGAAAAGCGAAATACAGTTCATAAGGGTCATTTTTTATAACCTGGCTGGTGCCACTAAACGTATTGTCCCTACGTTTTAAAGCTTTCAGATCAACCCATCCTTGCGTGATGTGGCGGGAGGTTGAAACCAGCTGGACCTGCCCATTGTCGGGTACCAGCGCAAACACTTTACAACTAGTTGGCTGTAGCCCCACAGATATCCCATTTTCCCATGCCCCCAAGTAATCCCGGTTCCAGAAATCGAACACGTGAACCGGTTTATTCTCAGGTATCCCCAGTTTGGCCCAGTTTACAGTAATTTGCTTTTCCTTTTCCTCACCAAAATTAAAAAGGCCAACAACATCATACGAACGTCCCAGATGACTTACCTTTAAATCCCATATTGGTTTCTCTTTACCGGCAGGGAACAAATCGAGCGGACGGATATCGGTTGCCGGAAATACTTTCCGTACAATATCTACGCGTTCTGCCGATAAATCCATCATCCGGTCGCTGCACATCAGTGCTTCCCCTGTAAGTCCCTGCATGGCTGCCCAAACCCGTGCCTGACGTAACGGTAAGGGGCTACGCACCAGCATCACATCTGGGTCGGTGTACCAGGCAATATTGTGTAAAAAATAGTATTGCATAGTCGCGTTCAGGGCTGTCCGAAATCCATTCCAACTCAACAAATCGTCTCCTCCGGTCCTTGATCCGTTCATGATCCCAACCCCTTCAAGAGGTACTACCCAGCACCCGAGAAGATACTTGTCTGTCCCCATCACATTCCGCATTGTTTTAATTGTTTCACGGTATAATTCCGCCGAATCATCCGATGGGTTCTGCATGAATTCCTTTTTGTTCCGGTATTCCCGGGTAACAATAGGCTGTCCGTCGATCTTAATATATTCGTACCCCCAGTTGGTCAGGGTAGTAAAAAGCGATTCTATATAATTTTGTCCTGCGTCAGAAGATGGATCTACAAGAAATTTTCCTTCCCAGGTATCCGAGGCTGATGTTCCATCTGGCTTTTCTAAAAAAGCACCAGGGTGTGATTTAACAACTTCCGGATTGCTTTGACCATGCGGAGCCAGCCATATCCCCGGCTTTAACCCTAACGATTTGATATAACTGGCAATTGTATCCATTCCCATCGAAAAACGTTCGTTGATGGTTGTCCAATCCCGATTGTTACCACTGCCATGTCCAACTCCCTGCCATCCATCGTCCAACTGTACATATTGAGCCCCATAATCCTTCAGGTTTTCCGCGATCCAATCGGCATTTTTCAAAAATTCATCGCCGGTAATTTCCTGGTAGTAATAATACCACGAACACCATCCGGAGGGGGGCAGCGGAAAATTGCTTTTATCAACAGGCTGATAATATTTAATCCCGAGGGATTCTTTATAATAGTTTGAGATTACAGTTCCGTCATTTAATTGTACTTCATCCTTCACCGGATCAAAGATCCCTTGAGCAACAGAAGTTTCAACGTTGCCTAAAGTCATAAACAGCACATCGGGGGAGTGATTATCGTTCACCCTGCAGGGAACCCGATAAGGCCATTGTTGAGCATGGGAGCAATGTATCCCAACCATCATTAACGACGATGCAAATACAAATTGTATAATTGACTTCATTTCGGAAAGTTTAATTTAAACAAGTATCCGGTCTTGAAAAGATCGGATCCTAACATGTTTTTTAACACATTAATTCATTAGCCAAATCACCGGATGACGAACCGGTAAATTCCTGAGAACTTCCGGGTGAGTCGGTTTGACCGGAAGTTTCAGATAAGTATCGATGTAATGTGGATTATTGTACGCAACTCCCGCAAACAAGAGTGAAGACTGGCGCTGAGGCCATTCGTTCCAAATATAAATATCCTGCGGGTAGGTCCACTTCGATTTATCAGCAACAAAGGGATAAATAAATTCCATGCCTTGTTTCAACGATCTTCCATCGGGCATTTCATATGTCCAAAGGTTACTCTCTGGTGTAGACAAAATTTGGGCTACATTGCAAAACGCATCGATATTAAACAAGGAATAGCCATAGGGTTTTGTGCGCTTCAGCTCCCTGGGGAAACTCCCATCTGACTCCATTTGGTTGGGAAGAAGAATGTTTTTGAACCGGTCCACACACATATCGATAACCTTGCGGTCATCCACCAGGACAGCCATTGCCGATGCAGTTGCCACCCAGCAGGTACCATGGTTATTTTCAGCATTCAGTTCCTTTATACCATATTCGTGGGTTGTCATCCACTCAAGGAAGCGACTAAACCATTTTTTGATTTTTTTCGATTGCTCAGCTGTAATACCACCTTTAGCAGAAAGGACTTTGGCCGACTGGGCTATTTCTACAAAATGATAGGCATCGATCAGTCCGATACTCCTACCGGTATATCGTCCTTTGATTGCCTGGGCGTATAACATATTGGGATTCATCATGGTGGTAGTATCTATAAACCAGGCATTCAGGTGTTCCATAGCCTTATCGGCATACTTTTTTTCGCCTGTCAACAACCAGGCAGAAGTTAAAGTTGCGACCATTTCGCTCATACGTACCATTGCATGACGGTGTTCTGAAAAATTTCCAGGGTTGCTTTGCCCGTCTTTTTGAATATAAGGTCCGTCGGGATTTTCAGGATCGGGCCACCAATAGTCACCTTCAGAATAAAAATCGTGTAATCCGCCTGCACTGCGGTCGCAATGCGAAGCGGTAACGGTTACAGGCTTTTCAAACAGGAACGAATCTGCTTGGGAAACTTCTATTCCTTTTACAGCTTTTATCACTTGCTCGCTATAAATATCCGACTTCTTACAACTAACCGTTGCCATGACGATTGCCAGCAAAGAAATAATTAATTTATTCATAATTTTTTTATTTAGTTAACGTAAAAGTTAGTTCAATGAAATAATGAGTTCTCTATTGGGGGGCCAGTCAATATCACGCAACAGCCTCCCATTCTCTTTCACACGGATGCGCAATCGTTTACCCTCACGTTTTACATCAATATCGAAATCAGCTTGGAAAGCCCTGATTTTTCTCAATCTCATAAAATCCCAGCCATCGGGCAGATGGGGCGTCAATCTGAAAGTCCTGAATCCAATTGGTTCAATTCCAAATAATCCTTCAGTAACTATCCTGCAATAAAGCCCAGACTCCGCAGACAAGTGTCGCTGATTTCCTTCTGGCCAGGCTTCAACCGGATATGGGACATGATCGCCCAGCAATCGTACCGCAGAATAATAGGCAAAGTAATCCAAGGCAGGGTTGACTTCTCCGGCAGCAAGCAATCCTTTGAAAGCGTGAAGTGTGGAACGATCCCAGAAAGTAGTTGTTCCGGATTCAGTCAGTAAACCATCCTTCGTCCACAAGGCATTGGAGAAAAGTGCTTTTGCGGTTTCATCCTTTCGGTCGTAAATGCCCATATTCAGCGGATAACAAATCCAAGACCTCAGGGTTGTATTTCCCTCGTAATATTGATAGGTGTTAAATCCCTGGACATTGGCACCGAAATAGTTTTCAATGGCAGTCCGCAGTTCAGCCGCCCGCTTTTGATAAAACTCAGCTTCTTGATGCTTATGGAGTTCCATTGCCAAACTCGAGGCTGCAATTAATCCTCCATAGGTAAGCGAATTGGTTGCCAAATTAAAATCACCATTTTCGAAACGGTTTTCCAGTTCATCGGAATCCGAAAAGACAACCCCTTTGTCGGACTTTTTACGTTCCAGGTATTCCAGACACCAGGTAATCAGCGGCCAAAGTTCTTCAGCTGTCTTTTTATCCCCATAAGCCAGGGCAAAACGTGAGGCCCCGTAGGCAATCATCGCCTGATCCCCCCGGTCTTTTGCCCCATGCCAGGTCCCAACCCCCTCTGAAATAATTGAACTTGGAATCGGTTTATATGCGGAGTTTATAAAACGGGCAAAATGGCGGTATGAATTAATGGCCGATTCGTTCCCTTTCAGGTTTCCAAGAAATGGAAAAAAGGGATTGATATATTCGGCCTGGTCATTGGCCCAGATGGCAGCATAATAGGAACCGCCACCGGGACCATGCATCAAGCCCCCTTTTGTATCGTAAATACTTTCTGCGGCTCTGATTTTTGCAAAGGCAAACTCGCAGTCAATAGTGTCGTTGGGCGTATCCAGGATCAGGTTCTCCCCCAATTCGCCAATCAGCTTTTCCCTTTTTTTGAATTCAAAAGCAGGTGAGAAAGCATATGGGTCTATTACAGACCTATGAGCCGAGTAAGCCATATTGAAATCCAGTTCTTCCCCGGGGTTTATTGTATATTCCCCATTTTTATCCGATTGAGCACGAACCGTGTATTCCCCATAAATTCCTTTTTCCGGGTCTGTTTTTTCCTCAAAATCAACCGATGGAATTTGGACCTTACAGGCCGATGAAGATGTATTTCTCAAATTAATCAATTCAAAAACTGCTGCTTTATCGACCGATGGAAAAATTGTCCGTTCAATAACCAAGGGTGTATTTGTGCGGCTTTGTATCTTAACAAAGCCTTTGATATAAAAACTTTTCGGGTATTCTTGCAGCTCAGTTCCATCGACAAGCAATGGAGGATAAATCCCCTGATCAAACTTATGGGAAAGGTGTGACTTGGTTTTGTTAGGATGAAAACGAAGCATCGGGAAGATCGTCTCCTTCTCCAGAAACAGGCTCCCATCATTATTTATACCATAATGAACAATGGTAGAAACCTGGGTTCCGCTCATTTCAATATGATCGATATGAGCCACTCCGGATTTAACATTCCAGACAATTCCACCGTCAGTGGTCATGTTCCACCAGTTACGAGAGTGTTGAGCCTGCAACATCGTTACACCTACAAGCAACAATATCAACATGATTTCAATCTTTTTCATAGCACCTGGGTTTGGTTTCTATTAATATATTATAACAGTCAGTTCAAAAGGATTTTTTGGAGATATGTTCTTTCCGGTGTGAAACATTCCAACAAATAAACCCCACTCTTAAGCCCCTTGACATCCAACGAAAAAGAGTTTTTCATGATTCTCCCTGATTTGATTTTGATTCCATTCACCGAATAGAAATTAAAGTACATTTTTTTTTCCTGATGATCAATCTTAATTTCTCCTTTGCTGGGATTTGGATATATTTTGATATTTTGCAAAGACGGATTGTCCGAAATACCGGTATTCAACGATTTGCTTTTCAATTGTGCTTCATACAGAGAACCAGGCTGTAAGTTTATCTCATTTTGTCCTTCCCATTCCCCGGCCGGACGGCCTGACAAACGACCGTCATACTTTTCACCCTCCAGGCCAATACAATAGTTTTTCCCGCTTACCCAGGGAGACTGCACGGCCGCTCTTGACACCCTGCAGTTCCATACGACCTGAGAGACACCAGCCCATCCATGTCCGGATCCCCAGTTTCCACGGTCCTGAACATTGATTTCACCGTCAGTATCAATTAAATCGAAGAGCGTTCCGCTGGCCCACCGATGGTGAGGACCAATATCGGCATGGGTATTCCGGGATTTACATTGCGTAAACACATTGGGGCCGCAAACACGGGCACCGGTCACATAGTCGTGACGGCCTTCTGTGGTGTAACAATTTTTAAATAAATTGAGCTGCCCGTTACAGTTGAACGAGTAGCGACGTCCACCCGTAATGATGGATTTGGCATCCAGGCACTGACAGTTCAGGACAGAAATATTCCTTGAATTTCCATCTATTGAGACACAGGAATAACCAAAATAGCGGGACACAACATTCTGCGCCCACCCCTGGTCAACCCTGGAAAAATTGACGGCAATCCAGCCATGATCTTCGTCAGTTTCATCTTTATAGCTTGATTCGAGTACTAGGTTTTGAATGCCGCAGTTCCGGATTCGTCCGGGGAAGGAATATTTCATCAAATATCCGCCTCCATACTTTTTATCCATTTGCATCACGACCGGATTGTCGAGATACACTTTATTTCCATCAATACTGGTAATGACACGTTCAAAATAAAGGTTATAGGAAGAAGCTTTCCATTGGATCGTCCCCTCACGTTCCTCTATCTGGTCCATTTTCAGATCGTGAATCCAGTTATCCGTTCCGGGGCGGTAAAGTAAAACCGAATCACCTACCTGAAAGGAAGACACGTTATCCAGGGTTACGTATTTCCTGCCTACAGGTATAAAGTTCTCGTCTATTGTAACTCGGGTGGACTCTATTTTGTCCATACTACCACTTCCCTTAAAACAGAACAAATCAAGCTGAGCAGTTCCGGTTTCCCGCACAATCGTTGCAGAGGCCCCAGTTCCCTCTCCCTTAACCACGATTCCAGATTTGGTAATAAAAATACTTCCGTTCACCTCATAAACACCATTCTTCAACAAGACCGCTCCCCGGAAACCATTGCTCCCTGGTGACCTAGCAGCAACACGGTCAACAGCACGTTGAATGTTCTCCCGGTTGTCTCCATCAATTGGTTCCACAGTTTCAACAACAGGGATTTCGGGGATTTCCTGTGTTCCGGATGCATAACCAACTTTACTGAAATCCGGAATTGTGTTTCCCATTTCGTCGGCATTATACACCAACTCCTGGTTTTCGTTATAAAAAACAAATTCGGACAGCCCCCCCTGAGACTTTCCCCACAGTGAAAAAGAAACACACGCTAAAACCAATATGACCCTTTTTAAATCCATTTTCTGATAATTCTAACTCTATTGCTGCGTAGTAACGACAATAGCACCGTTTGCCCCTCTGGCTCCATAAATGCTGCCATCTTTTAATACATCCACCTTTTCAATATCATACAGATTTAGATACCGGAAATCATCACTAATAGCCCCATCAATAATATATAAAGGCTCATTCCTCCCATCTAGTGAAGTTCCCCCCCTGATTTCCAATGTCACCGAACCATCGTCTGTATAATTTAGGTTCAGGCCCGGAATTTTTCCGGCAATAGCCCTGATTAAATCTGTTTCTCCTGTGTCCAGCAACTCCTGTCCTGTAACCGAAAACGAACCGGAAGTAGTATTCCTCTTTCGTTGTGTCCCGTAACCGATAGTTACGATCTCTTCCTCCCCTTCAGAAATAAAAAATTCCTCTTCTCCGGTTTTGATCTTCAGAAAATTCATTCCGTTCACCGGAATTTGAAAGATTCTTTTGGAAGGAAGCATGACGCTTATGCTATCTGGCAACTGATCCTGAACAATTACAAAGATCCCTTTTCGATCTGTTCGAACGGGTTCTTCTTTATTGCTGGTAAAGACCGGAATATTCTTTATCCCCTTGCCCTTTACATTCACGACCAACCCAACCAAGGTATCGGCAGGGCTTTGGACCTGAGCCAATGTAGCCATTGACCCTATACATAAAAATGCAACCAAAATGATAATTCTCATCGCTTCAAAGTATAGTTTGCTGATAAAAAAGACAGGGCTATCTCAAACTGAAAAGGAAGGAATATAACCGGGTCAATCTATTCATGACATAGTTATCGAAAATTCCACAAAGAATCCCTCAAACCTATCTAACACAGATAGGTTGAGGGATCACTTGCTATATGGAAACATCCAAAAATGTAATCAACATTCTCTTTTCAACCTGATGTAGCCCCATCTTATAACCCTCCCTTATTTTAAGGTAAGGCTGTTCCATCGTTGGTTGCATAAGCATTGTCAAAGTAGAATTTTGGAGCCTTGTTTCCTCCATTACCATTCACCATGACAAAACGCCACTCTTTGATGTAAACCTCATCTTGCGCAGCATTATCTGTTCTCCAATTTATTAAGGCATCTGTCTCAAGTACTTTCGCATTGCCCACAAACACGGAAATTGTGTAATCTTCCTCCATGTTAACAGCAACATTCTTGTACTCACCTTTGGCAAAGGCCAACTCAGGTGCGAAGAAATTAACACTGTACCAGGTTTTAGACCCCATATTATTCTCTTCAAAAGTCAGCGTACCGTTAAAGGCCTGACCGGTCTCAACATCTACAGGATACCCATTCCCCTCAACCGGGAACCATTCGAACCGAATATCGTCAATGTACTTCTCATCCACATATTCAGGAGCCCGGTTCAAGGTCAACCTATAGGCCATTTTATTGGCATAAACCGATGATTTTACGGTCACGGTATCGGTTGGGAAATCAGATTTCCATCCTACTTTAGCCATGCAGCTAAATGGAACTTTCAGCTCCGGATCGCCAAAATTATAATAGATGTAGCGGTTGCTGGAGCCAGTTGATCGAACATAAGCTTCCAAATAACCGTTTGTTTTTCCATCTACAGTCTCAGACTTTAAGGATAGTTTGGTACTGCTTTGTCCTTTAAATGAATATATAGAGTTCTCAAATTTCTCGAAAAAGAAGGAAGACACGTACATATCGTGATAACGGATCTCTGATTTTCCACCTGAAGAAACTTTGCAAAAAACACGATAGGTACCGGTGGTACTTGGTGCTTTCCATGTCATTTCATCCAAGCCCTGAGGTTGGACTAGAGAGCCTCCTTCACAGCCCCACTCATATGTTACATCCATTAAGTCGTCAGCGTCTACAACCATCCATAGTTTGACCAATTGGTTGGTATAAAACTCGTCCCCGCCCGTACTTAATGAATCGATTGTTACAGAGCCTTCATCTTTACAATTGGTAAATATAAAAGCTAGTAAAATGATTCCCAGTGTATTAAAATATTTCATTTTCATCATTTAAAATTTAATTATATCACCTTAACTGCAATTTTGTTGGCCGATCCAACCAGGAGTCCATAACATGCATATATGATCCATCACTCGTTTTAAGATTAGTCGTTCTTGCTTTAAGCTCTTGGATATAATGACCTTCAAAGTTGTTGAATACAATATTTGCATTCCTTGATTTTAACAGGTACATGTTAACTTTTGCGGTATCGGCAGTAGCGAATGTGTCATACCAGGTCGCCGATGCCGGCAAATTGCTCCAGGTCCAGGCTCCTTTTACGGTATGGTAAAGAAGCAATTCCTTTACTTGGTCTTGTGAATACAGTTTCAAGGTTTGTGGAATAATGATAACTGACGTGTCATTAGGATCAGGAAACGAGTGAGTTTCAAAATAGTTAGAAGTTGATTCACTGAAAGCGGCATCAGTTAACAATAAATAGGTACAATCTGGTTGTTCATAATTCGATTGTAATCCAGTGTATTCAATACCTTCCTTCAATACAGAGAACAAATCGGGACGCGACTGGATAAATTCCCAGGCTGTCATGTTGGTTTCATTACTATAGGTGCCAGCCTCATAATCGTATTTGTAGGGCACTTGAAATTCCAAACCTACTAATTCACAGCTCGTAAAAATTACGGTAGCTGAGAAAAAGAATATGGCATATTTAAAATAGTTTCTTATTTTTTTCATGATTTTTTCCATTTTAGTTAATTGGATTGAATATTATCCCTCGGTATAAGGAGGATTTTGATGTCCTCTTAAAGCAGGATTAGATTCAAATTCTCTATAATAGATTGGGAACAAAACCCTTCCAGGGTCACCAAAACCAGTAGGTTCAACGCCGGCTTCCTCCTGGCGCTCCCTTAAAATCGGATCCATTACATCCATTAGCCTATTGGTCCTTACCAGGTCAAAATAGCGCTTGCCTTCAGCCATAAACTCCAATTGGCGCTCCAGCAGGATAATACTTTCTACCCCGGCTTTGTCGCTGGGGTCTACTTCGCTTTTCGCATCTGCCATATAACCAACCCGCTGTCTGATCTGATTCACAATATCCAATGCTTCACTTCCTTTACCAAGTTGGTTTAGAGCCTCTGCTTTCAACAATAGCACATCGGCATAACGATACATGCTGGTTTGTATTTCACAGTCTGAACTTGAATAAACAAACCAGTGACTTGTAGCGGATGAATTATCAACAGGGCTGTATTTGGTGCATTTTTCAATTCCTGCGCCATCACCAGTTGGCAATAACCAGTGTGCAGTACTAATTGGTAATTGCTTACCTCCATAAAACATTTTCACGGTATCCAGCACATTCCAGAAACGGCCATCAGCACCTTCTCCAGAGCGCAAACGTGTCACAAACTCATCAAAGATCCCCTCAGAAACTTTATAGGGATTATTGGTATTTGATGCACCAACCCGTTGTGCCCATGGATTCCCTCCATCCGACTCATAACTCCATTGCATGTTAAAGATGGCTTCAGAAGAACTTGTAGGATTAATAAATATTTCTTTCCATTGATCCGGATTCGAAACTAATTCAAAATTCGAATTATTTTTAAAGTACTTATCAAAATCGCTGACTGCTTCACTATATTCATGAAACCACATATCAAGATCAACTTGAAGGGCCCAGGCAGCTGCAAGGTTAAAATAGAATTTCCGGTCACCGGACACACTAGAACCAAGCAAGGTTAAAGCCATATCAAGGTCACTCTGTATCTGATCTTTAATTTCAGCAACCGGAGTCCTCGGAATATGTGATTCTTCTACGTTACCATTCCACATCGTCGTAATTAATGGAACATCGCCCCAAACACGAATAGCATAAAAATACATGTAGGCCCTCATTCCGTATGCTTGTCCTACATAATCCCCCCAATCGCCTTGAACAGTACCTTCAATTGTTGGAAACCTTTCAATTGCCACATTGCATAAATCGATTGTATTGTAGAGATTTTTCCAACTATAGTCACTTTGAGTCGATTCAATGGCATTCATATATGCCTTTCCGTCATCATAACTGGTTGTATGATAATTATCCGAACGAATATCTCCCCACTCCAAGTGTTCACGGTCCAGCGTATTCTGGAATGAATCATAAATACCAGCCATCCAGACTTTCATATCTGATTTGGTTGAAAAATATGTTGCGGGGGACATATCTGAAAGTGGTGCCCTATCCAGAAATTCATCACAACTATATGTAACAAAGGATAGAATTATTATTAAACTCAAATATATTTTCTTCATAACTCAAACTGTTTAAAAATTCAGATTTAAACCTAAACCAACTTCCCTGTTTCGAGGATAAGACCCCCGGTCTTTTCCCGGAGTCAGCACACTTCCTCCCACTTCAGGGTCAAATCCGGTGTAATTTGTCCAAGTTGCAAGGTTATTCCCATAAATATATGCTGTAGCGCCCTTAATAAATGTTTTTCCCAAAATACCTTCATCAAAATTGTAGCTCAAACGCACATTTCTCAAACGGATAAATGAAGCATCTTCCAGGTAAAAATCACTCAATACAGCTCTGTTTTTAGTTTTACGGTTCCGGGTATCAATCGCATACCATGGCGTGTTCTGCCCCTGGAATTTCCAACCAGTCACAATATAATCAACCCATTCACGGTGTGAGTTACCACCCCATTTAGAAAGGTATTGTTTCAGGTCGTTATAAATTAATCCACCCCAGCTTACGTAAAAATTGAAAGAAAAAGTAAATCGTTTATAATTAAGGTTGTTGCTCCAGGAGGCGGACCAATCCGGGCTACCTTTACCCATGATCTTACGGTCGTTATCATCAATCTTATTGTCATACACGCCTTCTGCATTCGGCATATTTTCCCAGATAACGTCACCTCCGCGCATTACTACGCCTCCTGAGGTCAGTTGATTAATGGTACCCTCATATTTATCTCCGTTAGGTAACGTGTAATGGAGTAGCGTTGGTTGACCATCCAATCCAATAATAACATTACCATTGTTATCGCGTTCGAGGACGGGGGTCAGTAACGTGTGGTTGTCTTCTGTATAAGCATTGCTAACATCATATGGGTAAACCCCCATGTTATTGTATCCATAAAATAATCCGGCAGAATATCCCTTTGCTACATAATACATGTTGCTTTGAATATAATCTTCCCTGGCTAAATCAACAATCGTGTTATCATTTTTCCACCAGTTAACTGTGGTTTGCCAACTGAAGTCTTTTTTTCTGACAGGATAACCCGACAACGATATCTCCACCCCTTTGTTTTCAATACTTGCCAAGTTTACACGTGTATTGTCGTAACCCGTAGTGTAGGGCAGGTTCATGGATGATAACAAGTCAGTCGTTGTTTTCACGTAGTAGTCTGCTGTGAGGCTGGCCCGCCCACCCAGAAAATTCAAATCAAGGCCGATATCGGTTTGTTCGGTCTGTTCCCAATGCAGGTTAGGGTTTCCATAAGTAGATACCGGAACAACACCAGAAATACCGTTGTACGCATAACTTCCAGATGTATACCGAAGTTGGGACTCATAATATCCAACCCGGTCGTTACCGGTACGTCCCCAACTCGCTCTCAACTTACCATCTGATAACCAGTTTTTAGCCCAGCCCATAAAGCTTTCGTCAGAGAAACGCCATCCCAGTGAAGCTGAAGGGAATAACCCCCAACGCTTATTTTTACCAAAGCGGGATGAGCCATCATAACGAATGTTTGAGTTGAACATGTAACGGCCTTTATAGTTGTAGCCTATACGACCAAAAAAGCCAGCGATGGCATAGTCGGTAGCTGTTGTATTCGTTTTGGTCAGGTCAAGTGTACCTAAGTTCATCGTATGCACTGCTTCAGAGACAAAATAGCTGGCTTCGTAATTCAAGTATTCGTTTTTTCCGGTTTCAACGCTGGAACCTGCCATTGCGCTGATATTGTGGTCATTCAGCTTCTTATTATAGGACAGATAAGCATCTCCCTGATAAATTTGGGACCATGTGGTATTGTCACTTCCTTTATTTCTATTTCCTTTTGAATCTAACTCTGCCGAACTAAAAGAATTCTTTCTTCTGAGGTTTAAGTTTGCCGTGGCGCTGGTCTGAAAAACCAGGTCTTTGTTAATCTTAAACTCAAACGCCTGATAAAGGGATGTTTGCCATCTCTCATCCAGGTTTTCGCGGTCGTAAAGCTCCTGCACCGGGTTTTTCCTTCCCCCCATTTGGTAATAGGGTGCGAAACTTCCATCCGGGTAGTAAAGTATCATATCCGGATCCCTTCGAATGGCCCCCTGCAACACTCCAGCAGTACTAACACCATTGGTCTGAGAGTTGCCAAAACTAATCCTTGACATCCACTTCAACTTATCACTAACCTGATAATCAACGTTAAACCTTGATGTTAGCTTGTTATTATAGCTGGTTAGAATAATCCCCTGGTTACCATTGTATCCAATCGAAGCGTTGTACTTGAGCCTGTCTGAGCCTCCACTAATACCAAGGTTAACATCTTTACGAATAGCCACGCGTGTTAACAGGTCCTCGTAAAAATAGTTTTGACTTTTCACCAAGCCTACCGAGTCCGTCGAAGCCTTAAATTTCATCAGATCCTGTGTTTTCTTATTATTATTCAACACCGTTTGAAACTTGTTGATCTGTGGTAGTTTATTCGCGATAAAACTGTAACTGTTCAGGATACGGACATCAATTCTTGGTGTTCCTGCTTCTCCCATTTTAGTAGTGATAATTACAACTCCGTTGGCCGACCTGGCTCCATAAATCGCACTTGAAGCGGCATCTTTTAGTATTTCAATTGATTTAATGTCATTCGGGTTAATGTTGTCAACATCATCCACGATAACATTATCGACAACAAACAGTGGAGCAACTCCTGAATCATCAAAAGTTGATGCACCACGTACCATGATGGTACTTGACGCTCCAGGCGCACCTGATTCACTGGTAATTTGCACCCCTGCAGCTGTACCCTGCAACGCGTCAAAAACGTTGACGGCCTGTCGCTGCTCAATGGCCTCACTACTTACCGAGGTAATCGCTCCTGTAACATCACGTTTCTTTTGCGTTCCATATCCAACAACGACTACTTCGTCTACATCCACATAGTCTGCCACCATTGAAACATTAATTTCCGACTGTCCTTTAAGTTCAACTTCTTTGGTAAGCATGCCAATATAGCTAAATACCAAGGTCTTTGTCTCTTGTGGACACACCAACTGGAATTTACCATCCCAATCAGTTACTGTACCATCTGTTGTTCCTTTCACAACAACGGTAACACCGGGAAGAGGCTCTTTATTGTTATCCGTTACCTTTCCCGAGATCGATTTTCCCTGTGCAAACAGATTTATTGTAAAAATCATGCACATGAAAAAAATCGTCAAGTACTTAAAAATGTGATTTTTTCTCATAAAAAAAGATTTAATTTAAAACACAACAATTTGTTTTCAATCGAAATAATTTGCTAATCTAATTAGTGATTCCATATAGTAATAATCTGCATATATTAATGGGATATCAACCTCCGAATCATGAGGTTTTGATCCTGTTGAATGATCAAGTAAAAAACCATGATTGTTCCCAGCCGCTGAGCGATAGCTATTTGTTAAGCTTTTTAGTATTTGTTTAGCCTTTCCCAAGTATGTAGCTGATTGACCTGAACTATAACCACTCAACTCCAACAAGGCTGAGGCTATTACAGCAGCAGCTGATGCATCACGGGGTTCATCGGGTATATTAGGCGCGTCAAAATCCCAATACGGTACCAAATCCCCAGGCATATTTTTGTGGTTCAGAATAAAGTATGCAATGTGCTCGGCCTGTTGCAAAAATTCAATTTGCTTCGTTTCACTGTACACCATGGTAAAACCATACAATGCCCACGCTTGTCCCCTGGCCCATGAGGACACATCTGCGTATCCCTGGTGAGTTTGTTTTTGAACGACCTCCCCAGTTTCAGGATTGTAATCGACCACATGCCAACTGCTGTAGTCAGTCCTGAAATGATTTTTAATTGTCGTTTGTGCATGAGAAACCGCAATTTTGTAATAGGTGGAATCACCGGTTTCCCGGGTTGCCCAGAAAAGCAGTTCCAGGTTCATCATATTATCAATAATCACTGGGAATTTCCACTGATCCTGGTGGTGATCCCACGAACGGAGACATCCTACTTTTGGGTTAAAGCGGGTAATCAATGTTTTTGCCGACTGAATCAGAATGTTCCGGTACTCAGGATTATGGGTCAGACGGTAACCATTGCCATAACTGCAATACATTTTAAACCCCATGTCATGGGTACGTCCATTGAATTGCTGATCGGCCAATTGCCCGGTATATTTTTGAGCTGATTCTTTCCATCTTTCTTCCCGGCTTTGTTCATACATCAACCATAAACAGCCCGGGAAAAACCCACTACACCAATCGGATGAAGGAACCATCTTTAGTTCTCCGCTATCCCCAAGAGAACGGGGACTTACCAACTTTTTTCCATTCGATTGCACATGGACGGCATTGTCGGCATTAAGTTCCAGCTTTTCCAGCTGACTGGCAATGTATTTCCAGGGGTTGTTACTAATTGAATTATCAACCTTGCACCCCATGAAGAATAAAACTCCAACCAGGAAAAAGTAATATATCTTTTTCATCGTTCTTTGTTTAGTTTGTCAGTTTTGATTGTGTTTAAATGTCACTCCGCCCGGGATATAACCGCTGTTTTTAGTCCTTCGGACTTTACAGCTGCTGAATACCTTTCATTTTCTTTTCTAATTTTTATTTTGGCCACACCATTACTTAGTTCTACCACGCGTGACCCGGTAGGAGTTCCCATATTTTCAACTAAAACTGCGTCACCTGAAACCGAAAAAGTTACCCTGGCGCGAGCGTCCAAACACAGCACGTGGTTTTTATCAAACGCCTTAGCTTCCAGCCAACTGTACTGATCATCAATAGCGACTTCCTTCAATTCTAAAATTGCCGGTTCTCCCCATTTTTCGGTTTGATATTCAAGTTGGATACTATCTTCTGCCATTTGTCCTTTCGACGTTGAAACTGCTTTCAGCTCATTCTTTCCTTCCCTGAACTCAACATTCCAGTGCAAACTGGCTGCCGGAAAGTCCTGTGAATCACGTTTCTTTTTTCCCAGGCTAACCCCGTTGAGGAATAACTCAACTTCCTTGCAATTGGAATAAACCTTCACCAAACGCGACTGTCCTTTTTCACCCCAACGGATTGGCCACGAATGCCCGTAAATATGAACCATGGGTTTCGTTGTCCAGTAGGACTGAAAAACATAGTAAGACTCTTTGGGGGTCAGATCGCGTTCTACAACCCCTTTTTGGTTCATGTACGGAATTGGATTTTCAGGTCTGACCGGAGTTGAGAAGTCCTTAAAAACCCAGGCTGCAGTACCAGTAAGCCAAGGCATTTTTTCCTGTTCTTTTAAAGTCCAGTCAAATAGATTACAGGCGTAGGTTTCTGTCCAATCACCGTCTTTCGAAACACGCGCGGCCCCGCCGTACAACGAAGCATCTCCCGCCTTTTCATCTGCACCGGTACCCGTCTTAACTGATTCCAATCCAACATCCGGGTTTTCTGAATGGCGTCCGGCATGGCTACTCGCTCCCCATTCCACATGTAAAAAGTGACCTACCTGCTCCATTTGCTCCCTTGAAACGCTGAGGTATTCGGTATACTTTCCACGATACCAACCAGCCCAGATCGAGGGTGAATATACATCCACAATGTCTTTACAGAAGTCACAGCGGCGAATGGCTGTCTTGCGTGACGGGTCCAGGCTGTGTGCTATATCATTTAATTCGGACATAAATCCCTGAATGGCCAGTTTGTCAAAATCCGGTTGATCACCGGGCCAGTCGTTTTCATTGCCTAAGCCCCAAATAATAACCGAAGGGTGATTGAAATGCTGGCTTATCATATTTTCTAACATGCTCCGAGCCTGTTCTTTATAAACTTCACCCCCAAGGCCGCCGCGGCACCATGGAATTTCTTCCCAAACCAAAATCCCCAGGCTGTCACATAAATTCAGGACGATGCGGGATTGCTGATAATGAGCCAAACGGATGAAGTTGACCCCCATATCCTTTATTAGCTGAAGTTCTTCACGTATAGATTCCTCAGTTTGTGCTGCGGCCACTCCAGAATGGTCTTCATGACGATGGGTACCCCTCAATAACAAACGATCCCCATTTAGATAAAAAGGGCCTTGCTCTTCAAATTTAAACTCACGGAACCCAAAATGGTCAGTATAGTTTTGCTTGTCACCGTTGATGTTCAATTCAATCTCAATCCTGTACAGATTGGGCCGATCAGGTGACCAGGGCCGTACTTTCCCTAATTCCACAGACTTTTCAAATTTGTTGCCTTCACTCAAAAATGAAACCGTTTGTACGAACTCATTCTTCTCATCAAACAAGGTAGCTGTCAACGGCACATTCTTTTCGGTATGATTGCCCAATAATCCATTGATCTGAATCGATCCACGTTTACCATTAGCAGAAATCCCTGGTTTCAGATATACCTGTTGTATGAAGATTTCAGGAACGTAAACTAAATTCACATAACGGTAAAGGCCTCCATATACGTTGAAATCTGAAAGATCAGAAGGGATCATCTGCAGGTCGCGGGAATTATCGCAGCGGATTGTTAGCGGGACTTTTCCGTTAAACAATTGAGATAGCAGCACATTTTGCCGGACTGAATCAACCAGGTCGGTAATGTCAATCGTCCACTCGTCGTAACCTCCTACGTGTGATCCCGCATTTGAAAATCCGATGTACACATCTGTCTTTTGCCCTGCCCCTTCAAATTGCAAAAGCGTCCTTCCATTTTTATAAGGATTTTTAATTTCAATTGATGATCGGTACCATCCAGGTCCCTGATAATAATTAACATCAGGGGCAACAGCATCCTGGGCATTAAAACAATGTGGCAGTGTAACATCTTCCCACAAAGGAACGGTTGTTGGTCGCCCCGGTTTCGCTTCCCGCAGCGCTTCCCACACACCTCCCAAGTCCTGTCGCAAAAACTGCCAGTCGTCAATCAATCGCCTTTTATTGGTTGAAATACTTTGAGCATAAGAACTGGCCATTAAAAATAGTACCAGAAAGAATAGAATTGTCCTTTTCACAAATTCAGATTTTTAATTTTGATACCAAAACTATCCAAACAAGAAAAAATAATCTTCTAACTATGTGGCAAATTCTTTAGCTGTAGAGTCATAAATGTTGAACATGTTTCACCATTGATTCATTCCTATAATTGTTTCTCCTAGGAAACACCGAATATTTCTAACATTAATTGTTATAAGAAGAATGTCTTATAAAATCCAAAGCATCTTTAATACATAAATAATCTCATTAGTGGGCACTTTTTTTGCTCAACCCTTCTTCTAATTTCTGAAATACAAAAGTTTGTACTCCTCTCTAATCTGGCAGCACAGACCAAAGGCAGATTTTAAATGATTTTTCACCAATATCATATAAGCATTTTCATCATTATATAGAATTTACTAACATTCGCGCCGATTCTGGAAAAACAATATCACCATCCTTTAATAAAAAAAGCTTAATCCAATTCACCCTCTGCAGATGTTTGGGAGAAGGATTAAACTGGTTTGATTCCTCATCACTGTCACTGATTCGTATATATTTATCTTTCCCGTTCTACTCAATTGCAGAACTATTTTATCCATACATTGGTTTGTCACGAATTCACCAAGCCTCCTTTCTTCCCATTCTGGGTAAAAATTATCGTGCTTATCTTTAAATCGTAGTTCCTGATTAAGGATTTTCTGCATCATAACTTTTTTGAGCAATTTATAATCCTCAATCATTTTGCTTGGGTATCAATCCGTTCGTCAATTTTTTGAAGAAAACCTGCAAATTTAGTTTGTTCCACCAAGGTTTGCGTTGCTATTCGTGTTTCACGAATGGATTTTAGAGAAAGGTTCTTGATTGTAGTTCCAGTTAGCTCGGAATAAAAGAAATATTGTGTTTTGGATGTGCTTAAAACATGGTAATAAAATCTGAAAACTCACAAAACTACCTCCATCCTCATGCAAAAGGAACATAGTTCCCTGATATGAAACCAAACAAAGTGATTTCCTGATTTCGACCTAAGTAGTTCGACCTTCTATCAAAAACTCTTATAGGTTCGAAAACTTTTTTTTGGTATTCAAAGATTAGCTAAAAACTAAACTCATCGCAGTTTTTTTGAGCTTAAAATAATAAGAGGTTGTATAACAAAAGTAAAGTAGTCTATTTTACAGTCAACAAAACCGTACCATAAGAAAAACGTCCACTTTCAGGGACCAAGAGTAAGATCTTGTCATTTTCTTTAAGTTTCCCTGAGCTTGACAGATCATCAAGTGCTGCAAAAATAGAAGCAGAAGCGATGTTACCTATTTCAGTAAGATTGGTAAACCACTTGTTCGTCCCTAAATCTAAACCTCTACCCACTATTCCCTCGGCAAGCTTCCCATAAAAGAACATAGATGAAACATGAGGGATGACATAGTCGACATCATTTGGATCAAGGCTATATTTTTCCAAACAATATTCCAGGTGGTCTACCCAACAACGAATAATATTAGGTTTAAGCAAGCGGATATCCTGTTTTACGGTCATTACTGAACGATTGATAAGCTCCCGGCTTTCAAATTCCTTCCAGCTGGTGAGTTCTCCATCTTCACGAAGTTCAGCTCCCATAAACATGCAGGTTGGGAGTTCGTTGGCATACGAAGTCATTTCAACCCATTCAACTTTAAATGAAATACCATTCTCGCTCTTTTTATCAGAGAGTAATACCGAACTGGCACCATCACTAAGCATAAAGCGCAGAAAATCCTTTTCAAATGCCATATACGGATCTTTTCCTACCTTCGAACAATGTTCATACTCTTCTTCATAGTTTTTTGATAACAATGTAGGAGAAGCGAGCTCCGAAGTTGAACAGACTGCTTTAGAAGAGACTCCAGACAAAACAGACAGATAAGCTGTTTTAAAAGCTTGCAGGCACGTAAGACATACTCCCGAAGCAGAATACAATTCCATTGGCCTGTTTTTCATCAGGCCATGAACCATGGATGCATGGGATGGCAACAACTGATCAGGATTACCAGTGGCACATGCCAATACATCAATATCCTCCGGAATTTTCTCATCAGGAAATAATTTCTTTATGGAACGGAATGCCAGCTCTGCATTGGTATGGGTAATTTTTTGCTTTTTATCCAAAGCATAGTACCTGGATTTTATTCCATTTTTTTTCAATACAATACGCCTTACTCTTGACGGTTTTTCATTAATTAAGCCCAGATATTGTTCCATATCTTCATTTTCGACGGGTGAATTGGGCAAAAATTTGCTGACGGATGAGATGTAAACATTCTTATTCATAACAATAAATTATAATGGTTGGTATGTAAAAGTAAGTAAAATTTACATACAATTGTTATGAATGAGTTAGGATTTTAATTTTATTTGCTGGTAAATGGTTTGATAAAGCGTAAATAATTCTTCTGTATTTAGCCCGTATAAAAGGCATCTGTCGAATGCGAGACCCAGAAAACAACTTCGAAAAAGTGTTGCATAATGTTTGGTATCTACTGCCTTTATTTCTTTATTCTGTATTGCTCTGGATATCACTTTTTCCCACATGTTGATCTCCTCAATTGAGTTACGTGTCATAATCTCAGAAAAGTTGGGATAGATTCGAGCTGCCTGGAGATACAGGGAAAAATAATGCTTGTAAATATTGACTACAGAAATGGATAACATCTTCGACATAGTGGTATTTATTCCACTGATATATAGCTTAATAAACTGTTCAAGAGAAATATTATCTTCGAATTTGAATTTCACAGAAGGATCCTGCGTTTTAATCAGGTAGGTATCTACTACCTCGTTAAATATTTCTTCTTTATTTTTAAAAAAATAGAATATTGCTCCTCTTGTTTTCCCGATTGCGTTTTCCAAATCGGAAATACTTACTTTTTCATAATTATTATTCAGAAATAATTTAAAAGCCTCTTCAATAATTCTTTCTTTTGTTGTCATAACACTGTAGATCTAATGCTAACAAACTTACGTAAAAAGCATGATTAAGCCAATGAAACAATCATTTTTATGATCGAAAATATCATATGGTATCGCTAACCATTTTTTTGTTTGGATTATTTTTTCATATATTTACATACCGCATATATGGTATTTTATTGGACGCTATACATACATTATTTGTGCTAAGCGACGTGCCTTTGGCATGCTCGGCAACTGCAAATGTTAGTAAAGATGACTTCCTGAAAAAGTTATAATTATATGAAAGAACAACCAGATAGACTCTAGCTATACGACAGGATTATTAACCAATATTTATTTGGTTGTATAGTAAAATTCACAGAAAAAGGGTGCTTAATATACACCATTAAATCTATACCATGCCAGACAGAATTATTCATATGAGAGGAGGGGCACAATTTCATGAAACGCAGAATGATTTCACGAAAAAAGCATGGCATGTATTTTATCTTCGTCCACGTAATGAAAGAATTGCAACCCGGCTAATTTCGAATCATGGCTATGAAGTATTTTGTCCTGCAATTCCCAAATCAAGACTATGGAAAAACAGACAACGAAAAAAGATCTGGTTCCCGCTATTCCCCAATTACTTATTTGTCTTTACTTATCACCATGAAATATATACCATTCGAAGAATATCTCAGGTTGTAAACTTTGTTTCTTTTGCCGGCAAACCATCCACAATAACGGAAAAGGAGGTAGATGGAATACGGAAAATGTTGGAATTAGGGAATGTGATTACTGTAGAAAATCAGTTCTCCAGCGGAGAACATGTACGAATTGTTTCCGGTCCATTAAAAGGACATGAAGGAATTCTGGTAAAACGACAAAATAAAAGCCGCTTTGGTATTCGTCTGAAAGCCATCAGCCACTCCGTATTTATCGATATATGCCAATCAGACCTCGAGAAACTTAAAAAAGCACATTAATAAATTTTAGCTCTCTGACTAAAGCGATGTCGTTATACTCAGAAAATTACAATTGTTCTTTTTTGAGGAGACATATATACCTTACTATTTTAATCCGAACTTCTTAAACGTTAACTATGGAAAAACACAGTTTATATGAAGTCATTTTTAAATTGAAGCCCTTGCCCAAAAAACTTACAGAACGATCCTATGTTGATGCTCTGATTACTGCCATTGACGAACGATTAACCATAACCGAGCACAGATACCGGTCATTGTTGCTTAATGCCGGGCATCGGTCAGATTATATGTATTTTGTGGAGAAAGGCATTGCCCGGTGCTTTCATTTGACGATCGTAGCGGAAGGGAACTTACTTCCATTCTTTGGAAAGAACAGAGTATTGTTTGTGATCCGGTGAGTTTTTTTCAGCGCAAGACATCAGAGGTTAATATTGAAGTGATGCCGGGAAGTTTATTGCTTTCGATCTCTCATCCCCAATTGCAGGACATATTTCATGAGTTCCCGGAAGCAAGCGTTTTTGAACGTTGTGTTTCCCTTCAGTATGTTTACTTTTTTGCCCAAAGATCCCGGCAATTAGCAGTGAACTCTCCATGGGAAAGGTACCTGCACTTATTAGCATCACATCCGGGTATCGAATTAAAAGTATCGAAGGATATCATAGCATCTTATTTGAACATAGCCCCACAGTCACTTAGTAGAATGCTTCGGAAGAAAGGGCATCCCTGATTATTTAGCAGTTTTGATTTCATTTTAGAAGATGATCAGTTGCTATAATTCACTTTTCGAATTCTGATTTTTAAGAGTGCCCCATCAGTCGGTTAAGTTGTTTTTTGATCCGGGTTCTTTCATTTGTTAATACAGGTTCAGACGAATGACCCGGCTCAACTGTACCTTTGTAAATGTATTGAGGCAAAAACATGACCTCTAATATTTAACGGGAGAACGGAAATATACATCAACCACTAGTTGTTCAATAACCCGAAGATTACATTCTCCCGCAGACAGACCTTTAAAACAAACATTTATAAGCTATGAAAAAGCTCCTGATAAAACACTTTTCAATTCTGGTTCCAGTCACCTCCTATTTGTATATCCTGCTTTTTGTGTATGCCGGGTTCAGCAAATTGCTGGACTATGAAAACTTCACTGTACAGTTAGCACAGTCGCCATTACTAAGCGCATATGCCGGCGTGGTTGCACCTGCTGTAATATGCATGGAATTCATGCTGTCCTTATTATTGATTTTTAGAAAGACTCGTCTAACAGGTCTTTATGGATCATTCTTTCTAATGATCGCTTTTACCATCTATATTTATCTGATCCTGAATTACAGCGATTTTGTTCCCTGTTCGTGTGGAGGTATCATTGAAAAATTGAACTGGACGGAGCACATGATTTTTAATATTACTTTCGTCATCCTGGCTCTTCTTGCAATCGCATTTTCAGAAAAAGAGAAGCATACACGAAAACACATGGTACTTTTAAAAACATCCTTGCCATCCTTGCTGGCAGCAGGTGTTGTTGTCGGGCTCTTTTTGTCATCTGAGCATATTATAAAAAAAGAAAACAATTTTATTCGCCGGTTTGGGCAACATTCTCTTAGAGATGAAAAGGCACTAGATCTGGGAGTAAACTCCTATTATTTTGCAGGGATAGCCTATGGACAGATCTATCTTGGAAATTATACAGCGCCATTAGTTTTAACCAGCGTGGATACCTCTTTGACAACCAAAGTGCCGGCTAAATTAGAGCTTGACGATACTGACCTTCCATTTCGTTCCATAAGAATACAAATAGAAACTCCCTATTTTTATGTATATGATGGCAATATTCCGATAATATACAGAGGAAAGCTGGGCGATTCTCATGCCCACACAATCAGTTTTGAAGACTGTTATTTTTCTCAATTGCAAGTGATAGACTCCATTAATTTTGCCTTCAGGGCACAAAGCAGAAGTACCAAATCCCAGGTATTGGGAAGGCTCAGTCTTAACCGGGAGCCTAAAGTAACCCTCAACTATGGATTGCTGGAAAAACAAATAGACGGAATGTTTGATACCGACGGTAAGTTACTTCGCGATAACAGCACCGGAGAACTGGCCTACATCTATAGCTACCGAAACGAAATTCTGGTGATGAACAAGGAACTACAACTTCTGCAAAAACTTCATACCATTGATACCATATCCCATGCACAGGTGCAAGTACGAAGGCTATCTGACGGAAGACATAAATTAGGTGCACCACCACTACAGGTAAATAAGACTGCCCTGCTATATAAACAAGTGTTATTTAATGAATCCATGTTAATGGGAAAATTCGAATCCCGAAAGGCATGGCAACAAGCGGCCATTGTTGACATGTACAGTACGGGGAGACAAGAGTATTTGGGCAGTTTCTATATATACCACCGCGGGGAAAACAAAATGTCTCAAATGCTTGCCACAGATAATTATCTATTTGTATTGCGTGGCAGTGAAATCGTGCGCTACCGTTTTGCGCAAGCGGTGACGGCGAATTTCAAAACGGGGGAAGCTGAAAACCCAAAACAGAGTAAGCAAGAATTTTAATTTTTAATTATGAAAAATTTAAAAAGCCTTATTTTACCCGCTGCTATTATATTGATAGGAGCCGGTGCCGCTCTTGCAACTAACGTTGCAAAAAATTCGGATTCTAATTCGCAAACCGGATATTATATCGACAGCTCTACGGGAGAATGTCGGCAATCTCCGGAAATGTGTTCCACCACACCTGGGGATTTATGTACCTGGGATGATGGTTCAAGTATCCACAGTTTGTTCCAGGCTGATACCGAGTGTACGGTTTCATTGTACAAACCTGTGAATTGAGAAAGAAAGGGGATGCCACATAGGCACCCCCTTCTCCCCATTTTGTAGGAAAAGAATATCTTTCCCTTCTATCATACTCTCCAAAACCTTACATGATAAATGTCCTGTCTGCTATTTCCCGTTTCCGACCGTCAAAAGAGGAGGTCAATCGAGTCTTTTGTTAATCCAATCGATGTCTGTATTTCCTTTCAAAAAGTAATCGAACCAATCCAGAATTCTGCTTGTAAGGTCGAATTGTGCCCGGGGTTTTATTAAGCTATGCCCTTCGCCCTCGTAAAATAGCGCCACCACATCTTTTTTGTTCCTACGCAGGGCATTGTAAAAGGCCATGCTGTGGTCGCTGGTTACATTTTGGTCTTCCAGACCTGACCATAACAACACGGGGGCATTTACTTTGTCGGCCTGATAAATGGGGTTGTTTGCGAGATACAATGCTTTATTCTCCCAAAAAGCTACACCCAGTTTATACATATTGGCTTCTATCCTTACATAATCAGGGAAAAAGAAATTATAATTGAAAGCATTGGCAGCCCAAATAATGTCACTATGCCCAGAGCCGGAAACATAAGTGGCAAAACGGTTAGACCGGGTAGCAATAAAATCAGTTTCATAACCACCAAAGGAATGACCGGTTAAGCCAATTCTGTTTTTATCGATTAAGGGATTGCCGACTAAAGCATCCAAAGCATGGTTAACACAATCCAGCGCATCCATACCTGGGCCATCTTTCCCCTGGACAACAATGTCAGGCAGATACACAAAATAGCCTTTTTCAATAAGTAAACGTATATTAAACCCGAGCCCGTTATAATAAAACGGATACGGATACCGATTTGACAGACTACGCTGTTTCTGATAAATGTGCACCACCATCGGGTATTTTAGGGAAGGCTTATAGTTTGCCGGATAATACAAAACACCTTTCATGGGAATACTGTCGCTGTTGGCATAGGAAACAATTTCCTGTTTGAAGGATAAAACGGCTTTGTCGGCCTTATTACTTTGATAAATAACCTGTTTCTTTTTCCCCATTTCTTTATAAACCAGGCGTGGCGGCTGATTGAAATCCTCTTCGGTATAGCAAAAATGGTTGTACGAGCTATTATAAACCAGGTTTTCTATGCGCTTACCTGTTGGTGGGATAACCGTATCCTGCCTGCCGTTTTGCCACAATATGTAAGCACTCATGTTTTCCCGTGAATTATATAGTTTAAGCAACAAAGCTTTCTCCGGGGTAATTATATTTTCGGAAAAATCAAGAGCCGGCAACGTGTTGCGAGATGTCCCATTCAGGATGGTAACCTGATATCCTTCAAAATGGCCCAATTGAACGGGCTCTTCTTCCGCTGCCAGGTTGTAACGCCACAGCCCGCCTTCACCTTCGAACAGTACTGTGTCAGTGCCTGTTACAAAATAGGGAGTATTTAACTTACTGTTGACGATCGTTCTTTTAGTGCCGGTGGGGATATGATATAAAGACCATGCCTCGTCTTTTTTGTACAAAACATACCGTCCGCCGGGTGAGGTGTAAAGAAGATTCCGGGATGTAGTATCCATCAGTGTATAACAATCTTTCTGCCGGTCGTAAACGTTTACCTTATACCGGGGAGGCTGGGGAAAGTCTTGAAAGTAATAAGGGTCCAGACTCAGGAAATAACGTTTACTCCCGATGTTTGCATTTTTGGTAAGTTGATTGTTCCCTATTCGGTGTACCCTTTTTTTTTCAGGTTCCCACACAAAAAAACTGTCTCTGTTTGGAAAGAATTTCTGTCTCAGTCCTTTTTCGTTTCCGTACCAGATATCAACCGGGGAGCCGCTTCCTTTTTTGCGTGGCATTCTAATTTTTAAGAAATAGCTTCTACTCTCCGGTATTATTTCAATAGATCCCTTTTGAAAGTTTAAGGGTAAAATTTCTTTTAAAGGGTAAGCTATTTTATTGCTAAAATCCAGGTAAACGAATTCCTGGCAATCATTCTCAGGTACTTGTTCACAGATAATGACCCCCTGTTTTTCCGGGACTGTGACCAAAGAGACAATTTTATGCGTAGTTTCATATACTTTTTCTGTGGATTCTCCTTTAAGCCGAAGGATTTCATACCTGTTTTCTCCGTTGTCTGTAATGGCATAAATATGGTTGCCGCCTGTGGGATAAAACCGGGTCACATGATTTGCAGCATTAATCAAATCCCCCCTGTTATTGCGCAGTTCAACCCTGTTGTTATGCTCCTGGCTGTAATCCAACAGAAAATTCCCGTTACCGCTTAAGGATTGTATGCTTTTTACACCTTTATAGAAAATGCCGGATTGTTTGTCCAGGTCAAGCAGCTCGGTTTGCCGTTCATATTGTAATAATAAGTGATGGTTGTCAACAAACACCACTTTCCATACGTTTTGCCTGTATCCCATAATACTGTGTTTCACAGGATCACGGAGGTCGAACAAAATCAGGGTGTCCTGATCCATATCACCTATTTCCCTCACGGGCATCCTACTCCGCTTGCGTATTGTCAGCCAGTTGCCGTCTTCGGACATTACAGTACCGCTAATATTATGTGATGCTTCATTAGCAATCCGGGACAGGCTGTCGTGTCTGCTTTGTGCAGTTAATTCCCGGCCTGCCAGAATCAGCAGAACCGGGATTATGAAAAGAATTGCGGTTTTCATGCCTTAGTAACCTGTATTTTGAGGGTTGAGATTAGGATTCAATAATAATTCGTTTTGGGGTAATGGCCATACCTGCATATAATCTTCCCAGTTCGCTTTTACCGCTCTTATTTCATCAAGGTGCCCCATACGTTTCAGGTCAAGGAAACGGTGTCCAAACTCGGTAAAGAATTCGCGGCGCTTTTCTGCCAACAGTTCATTAATGAAATCTTCGTCAGACAAAGACGTAAGCGCAGTCAGTCCGGCCCTTTCGCGGATAGCATTCAAATAAGGTAATGCTTCATTCTGCCGGTTTTGTCTAATCAGCGCTTCGGCCATAATAAAATAGGGTTCTGCAAGGCGAAAAATAACGGAGTATTCATTGTCATTTGACCCGTTATCCTTGTTTTTGTATTTAAACGGCCGGTACCACGATTTTTCATCAAAAGATACTTCGGCCATCCATACCTGTATGCGCAGGTCGTTATTATCAAAGGAATTGACCAGATCCGGTGCCAGGGTATAAGCACTGGGAGCCGCATCAGTAAAATAGTAAAAGGAGGCTTCTTCGGTGGCGTCTCCATCATTTTCCGGTTCCAATTGCCAGAGAATATGCTGACCCGTTTTATGAAATACTTCGCTGATATCCTCCTCAAACTCATATAAGGGCGATTGTATAATCGTACCTATCATTTGTTCGGCGAGTTCCCATTCTTCCCTGAGCAGATAAATACGGGCCAGCATCAGTTGCGCTGCCTTTCGGTTCAGGTAAATACGTTCTGAGTTACGGTATTCATCCTCTATAAGCAAAGCCGCTTCTGTTACATCGGTTTCCAGTTGTTCCAATACTTCCGTAGCATCTGTCTTAGTTAGATTACGATTGTATTCATAATCCAAACTATTGGTATAAGGAATATCGCCAAAAAACTGTTGGAGATAATAATAAATGAGGGAACGGATAAGCAAGGCTTCTCCCGTAATTTGATTCTTTTCGGTATCAGAAAGTTTTGTTGAATGGGTTGCCCCATAAATAATGGAATTGGCATAATAGACCTGCCCGTAGGCGGTATTCCATATATTTGAAATAACCGTATTGGTTTCCTGCTGCAGGTTTCTGGAAATATCCAGTATCCCGTTCTGGTCATTGGTGTAGCAATCCAATTCGTCGGTGTAAGAAGCCATTAAGGTACCGGCGGTATAAAATCCGGCACCTGTAATAACTGATCCGTCGCGTAAATCGGCATATAACCCTGCAAGAGCTGCATTTGCCGTTTCGGGGCTTTCAAATACCTGTTCCGTGCCCAGCTGGTTAGTCGGGGCGTCAACATCAACCAATTCTTCGCAGGCTGTCAGCAGAAATACACCAAAGCAAAACAATAAATATATATTTTTCATGATTCTATGTTTTTAAAAGTTAAGTTGTAGGCCAAAAGACCATGTTCTTAGCGGTGGCAAAAAACCGGTCGAGAAAAATTCCGGGTCAAGCCCAAAATAATCAGTGAAGGTCAACAGGTTTTGTCCCTGTACATACAGCCTTATATCCTGTACTTTTTTGTAAACCGGTAAACGATAGCTTAGCTGTACATTTTTTAACCGGATAAAAGAAGCATCGCTAATGGTGGCTGTACTGTTTTTGAAATACCTCAGCACCTTGTTTTTCTGAGCGTCGGCTCCGGAGGTATAGGCCATATACCGGCCATCGGGATTAGTTTCCGACCATACATCCAGAACTTCTACAGGCTGGTTGTTCATCGTACCCGGGTTCAGCATTAAAGCATTGTAACTACTCTGCCGTTGTTTTACAAACTGGAATAAAAACGAGAAATCCCATCGTTTATAAGCAAACTGGTTCGACCAGCCACCAAAGTACTTTATCCCCACATCTTCAATCACCTGATTGTCATCGGGGGACGTAATACTGCCATCGTCGTTATAGTCGGTAAATGTGTAGAGGCCGGTTTCGGGATCGATACCTTCGTAATTATAAACTTTTTTAATGGAGACAGGATAGCCCACCTCGTAGGAGTTGGCGTAGGTGGAACCTTCTATACCGGGGAATTCCACCAGCTTGTTAGTTGGAAAACTGATATTCAAATCACTACCCCAGCGAAAATCCTTTGTTTGGATTGGTGTGGTGTTGAGTTCGAACTCTGTACCTTTGTTTTCTACGGTAGCCGGTAGGTTGGCTTGTATACTGCTAAAGCCCGTAGTGGCAGGTAAGGGAATACCTACTAACTGGTTGCCTGAACGGTTTCGGTACCAGACTGCTGAAAAGTGCATACGGTCGTTTAGAAAGCCGGTTTCCAGCGCTACTTCCAGCTTGGTGGTTTTTTCCCAGCTAAAATAAGGGTTGTACAGCCGGGAAGGGTAAAGCGAAGAGCTACCGCCATAGCTGGTACTGCTTAAGGTATAGGTATCCAGATACTGATAATCGCCAATCAGGTCGTTGCCGGTAGTTCCGTAGCTGGCCCTAAGTTTACCAAAATTGAGCCAAGTACTGTTTTTCAAAAAATTCTCTTCGCTGAACAACCAGGCAGCTCCCACAGCCCCGAAACTGGCAAAACGGTTGTTGGTCCCGAAACGGCTGGAACCGTCGCGCCGCCCGGTAAGGTTTACGATGTACCGTTTTTTGTACTGGTAATTTACCCGCCCGAAAACTGCAAAATAGCGATATTCGGTTTTCGCATCGTTTTGTACCGAAACCGTATTAGCCGCTTCCAGGTTGGTAATAAGAGCATTGCTCTCAAACCCATATCCAAAGATCTGCAATGAGGTTTTGTCCCGTTGTTGATATGTGCTTCCGGACAGCAGGTCGAATTCATGGTCTCCATACTTTTGTTTGTAGTTCATCTGGGGTTCTACTAGGTATGAAAACAGACGGTTTTGGCTCTTATAAGCTGAAGATCTGGCCGGGGTAATTCCAAAGGCCGGGTTATATTTTGTATTGGGAGACAGCAGTAATTCTTCGGAACCTTGTTGGTTGATTCCGCCATTTAGTTTTATATAAACTGCAGGTAATAATTCGTAAGAAATGTTCATGTTAAGGTTAATAGTTTTCACCTTACTTGAATAGGTGGCCTCGTAAGCGGCTACCGGGTTGTTAAAGGTTTTGTTTTCCCAGTTCAGGCTGCCATCGCCCTGGTAAAGTGCCGGGGCATTCGGGCTTAAGATCAGCGTTTTGCTGGTGATGTCGGCTTGTACAAGGTTGTTGGACTGATCCGAAAACAAAGTGTTTGCATTTAGAATAAATTTGTTGTCTTCGGAACGGTGATTCAGATTCCAGGACAGGTTATTGGTTTTGTATTTGAAACCCTTACCGTAAACCGTGCTTTGCTCGTTGTGGCTACCACTGATTAGAAAGCGGGTAGTTTGACTGCCTCCATTTACCGATAGCTGAATATTGGAGTTGGTGGCTGTTTCGCCAATCAGTTCCTCCTGCCAGTCGGTGTAACGACTTTCGTCCCAGGTGCCATTTACATCGTAGGCATTGGCCGGATAGTCTGTTCTTCCATCGTTGGCATAAGCCTGGCGGCGCATTTCCAGATACTGCTCTGTATTCATCAGTTCCATTTTATTGGCTATGCGGCTAATCCCGTAACTGCTGTTAATACTGAAAACGGTTTTGCCACCCGCTTTTCCTTTTTTGGTGGTAACCAGGATTACTCCGTTGGCACCGCGTGATCCGTAGATGGCTGTTGCATCGGCATCTTTTAAAATTTCGATACTCTCAATATCATTTGGATTGATGGCATTAAGCGGACTGGTTTCTCCGCGTGGCAGTATCGCTCCGGAAAGTGAAGAACTGCTTTCAGCGCTTACCGGTACTCCATCGATTATGTACATCGGATAGTTGCCGGCACGGCGCAGGCTGTTAACTCCGCGTATCTGTATGTTGTAACCACCGCCGGGAACTCCGCTGCCCTGGGTAATATTTACGCCGGCCATGCGACCCTGAACTGCCGACAACACATTATTTACAGGCTGGTTTTCGATCTCTTTGGCTGCCACAGTAGAGATGCTGCCGGTACGTTCACGTTCTTTTACAGTATAGTAACCGGCATTAACCGTTACTTCTGAAAGTGTGGTAATATCTTCCTGTAGCTGTAAATCCACCAGTGAACGTCCGTTTACAGGAATTTCTGTGGTTTTAAAACCAATAAAGGAAAATGAAAGTATCGCATCAGTAGGCACGTCGTCTAAGAAATAACGCCCGTTGGCTTCGGTAATCGTACCAATTGATGGTGATTCTTTTAGAACTACGTTTACTCCGGGAAGTGGCTGTTTATTCTGATCCGTTACACGACCACTAACGTTAATGGTTTGTGCGTAGGCGTGGCCGGAGAACAACAGAATGGGAATACAAAAGATAACTAATAGCTTAAGCGTTCTGTCCATGCCGTTTAGTATTTGCGACACACGACGTAATAATGCAGAGGAATAGCTTTTAAAATTTTGCATAAAATTTATTTTAATATTGGGTAATAAGGTTAAATCCTAAGATGCCAGGATTGGTATGTGGATCGTGAAGGTTTGGTGGTTCACGATCATTTACAGGAAGTCATTCCTCACTCGGGTGATTTAATTTTGTTTTGGTACAGGCTATGGTGCCGGCTGAAAAAAAATACCAAACTCATGTAGGAAAGTGTAGATGCAAAACTGAATAGTTTTTGCCGTTTCCCTGGCTTGTTGTTGACTATTTGAGGAATCGCAAAAAGTTCAAAGCATTTCCGGAAAATTAAACACACAGGGGCATAATTTTCCTTGTGTGGAAAGTTTTTCATAAATTTCGACGTTAGTTGATGATTATCGAATTAATTAACATCCAAGCCTGCTACACGTCGCCAAACTGTTGTAGCGGGCTTAACTTTCAGCAGTAATATTAGTACATCATAGGCAAAATAATTTTGAGATTATAAGGTCGCCCTTTTATTATTTTACAGATATGATAAATCAGGAAAGTGCACAAAAAAGGCGTGGAACCTGACTTACCAAATCGAGGTACTGGTATACCTATAGGAGATAAGCAGGCCCACGCCAAAATCGTAATGATATGACGTGAGCATTTTCACTTATTGTCCCTCCTTTTGAAAATTACCAGTTTTCGATTTGAGACTTAAAGTGCGAATGCTTCTAGTATCTTTTACTATCGAAGATTCGCAAAATTACGTTACATATTTTATATACTGAAGCAAATATAGTGAATTATTTATTCAATACAAATATGTATCGAATAAATAAAGCTTTTTTCTCAAGTTTTACTTTATGAGAAAGTATACTGAGATGGAATTAGAATTACTTAACATGCAAATAGGTTGTATGCTAAGATTGGGCAGATTAAAGAAAGGTATGTCTCAACTTGATCTTGCTTTATTGTTAGGATCCAATCCGACCATGATAGGAAGAATCGAACGATTTGAGAATGTTAGCGGGTGGGATAAAATACTTTCTATTAGTCAGCAGTTAAGTATTGATTTTTGTAATTTATTTGTTTTGAAGACCAAGGAAGAATTATTGTTGGTTGTTGAAGAGTCTTTTAAACTCGAAGATAAACTAACCCAAGAAAAAAGGGATTATTATGATTATCTAAAGTCCCAGATTATCAATCGATATTCTTTATTGAAAAAGAAAAAATAGTATTTGTCGTAATATAATTCTCTTAAACAACTGTTTGATGGATTCGAAAAGGAATATGGCATTAATATTCCTGATTAAGCCCATTGGCTATTTGGCATAAGTTTTAATCCCAGTAATTCCAGCTTTGATTTACATTCTTTTCCTGAAACTACTTTAATATTTCCGATTTTAATCAGGGCTTTTTCATATATTTTTCAATGATCACCCATAACAAAGTGGCTATCAATAAACGAGTGTTGCTTTTATTCTTTATTATGCTAACTTTAAACTCCGAATAGAAACCATAACGCATTGATTACGCGCCCGAATATAAGATTCAAGCATAAAGTACGATTCCGCACTCAAAATGGACGGATAACCCAATCTTACAATGGAGAATTGAAAATCAGCGTAGCGAAATAACCTGACTTGTTGGGTTCCAAAATCATTGTGCCTAAAATACCAAAACCGAAAAATGAAAATTGATATTCATACACATACAAGAAAAGTAAAGTCTGGAGATGCTCCAACAAGGAATATTGATAAAGAGGAATTTGCGGATATTATAAAAGATACAGATGTCAATATTTTAGCTATTACAAATCATAACCACTTTGACTCAGTTCAATTTGAAGAATTTAGGGATAGCGTTATTTCTTATTGCCAAGTTTGGCCTGGAATTGAACTTGATGTTTTAGAAAATGGAAAGAGGTCTCATTTAATTGTAGTATGTAATCCCAAGAATTACAAAAGCTTTAATCTTGTAGTAAGTCAATTACTTGATGGAAAAAGTGCTGATGCTTTCACTATATCATTAGAAGACTTGGTAGTTAAATTTGACACATTAGATTGTATTTATATAGCACATTATTTTGTTAAGAAACCAAACTTGGGTAATGAAGAAATAGAAAAGCTTTATTCTTTAGTTTCAAACCCGAAACGAATATTAAAAGAAGCAACAAATTCTATCTCTGCTGGTATTTATATCAGTCATGGTCATAATTCGATTTTTGGATCAGACGTTAAGGATTGGAAACAATATATAGAAATTTCAAAAACCTTACCTGAATTAAGATTACCTGTAGAAAGCTTTGAGCAATTTTGTTTGCTTCTTGAAAAAGATGAAGCGACTATAAATACAATCCTAGACAAGAAACAAAAACAAAGTATAGAGTTATTCCCTTTTAAAAGTGACCCATTCGAAAAAGTTGAATTAGATATTTTTTCTGATATTAATATTCTTTTTGGAAGCAAAGGAACTGGTAAAACAGATATTTTGGAAGCTCTATCAAAGCACTTTAACACTAAAGGTCATAAAACTTCAGTCTATAAATCAAATGACAATCATTTAAATGAAGTTTTTGACATTAAGGGTAGTTCGTTTAATTGTAAAGCATCGGATTATGGTTTTGATGAATGCGAAGATGAGATTACTTTTCTAAAAAATGTAACAGAAGGTGAAGTTACTAGCTTAAATAAGTATGAACTTCATTTTTCGTTTCAGGAAACAAATAAAATATCTCAAAAACTAAAAATAAAAGAGATTAATAATGAGGATGAAGAAGAATCAGAAAGAGCTTTGAATGAAATAACTGAGATTCTTGATAATTTCAAATCCTTTAATGACTTTATTAGCGAAAATGATGAATTATCAGAGTTTATAAATGTTGAGTTAATTCAAGAATTGTCTGACATTTTAGAAAAAATCCTACAACAACTTAAGATTGGTACCGAAAATAATTTCCTAGATAACAAGTCTATAAAGTTGCTTAATGGTCTTGTTTCTTGCTTCAATACAGAAATTTCAAAAAAAACAAATCAACCACCCAAACCAACCAAAACTGGTTTTTTAAACTATTCACGAAATCGAATAAAAATAGAAAGAGCTGCAAAAAAAATTATTGCATTAGTAAATCAACCAATAAACCCAATTGAGGAATATGCAGGAAGCTTAGGGATAAAGGGGGAATTGAAATGCAGAACGAATTTGATTTTTCATAATGGTTCAATTTCGAATGGCGACTATACGCCTGTGAAGAATGTAAATAAAACACCTCAAAAAAAGTTTGTCAAGGCAATAGATTCCATTTCAAAGCATACATATTCAAATGAGTTATTTTCGAAAATTGCTGACTTAAATGAAATAGAAAATATTGAAACTATTAACACTCTAAGTGATTTGCTTTTGAAACACAAACATTTTACGCTTAATGATAATGTTTATAATCCTTCAAATGGTGAGTCTTCGATGATTTTACTTCATAAAGAACTAGTTGAAGAAAAAGATATTTATTTGATTGATGAACCTGAAAAAAGTTTAGGTAATGACTATATAAATGATGTAATAGTTCCTTTGCTAAAGGAAAAAGCATTGCTTGGGAAAAAAGTAATTATTGCTACGCATGATGCAAATATTGCTGTAAGAACTTTACCGTATAATTCTATTTACAGATTGCATGAGTTAGGACAGCATTTTACAATGGCTGGAAACCCATTTTCAAATTCCTTAAAATGCAAATATGGTTCAAGACCAGAGCTTGACTGGAAAGAAATTAGTATGAAAACATTAGAAGGTGGAAAAGAAGCCTTTGGAGAAAGAGGAAAAATATATGGAAACTAAAAAAGCAACGATAAGAAGAGAAGAAAAGAACACTTATTTAGTGCTAGAAGTCGGTGAAAGTACTGTTCAAATTGTTTTGACGGATGATAATCCGAACAATGTCAAGATTGCTTTCAATTCAATTCTAAAAGAACTAAAAAGCGGATTGTTTGAATATGTTTTAGAGGATGAAACGCCTGATTTATATAATAACATTTGTGTTGAATATCTGAAGCAATTAAACAGTGAAATGCAATCGATTCATAATGAATTAGTAGAGTATGAACTAACCGAAAACGAATAAAAGACTGGGCACAGAACTGTTTATACAAAATGGGCGATATTGTAGTAGTTTTAGGGGCTGTAGCCTGCTTGAAATTATCACGGTTTGATAAGATTGAAGCCCGTAATTGCTCACATTTGCAGATACTTGTTGGTTGGCAATATTTAAAAAAGGTCAATGCGATTTAAACTATATTTCAAATTAACATAAAACAAATAAATTAATAATATGGATTCAATAAAATTTCCAGTCGAAAATTTGACAGATGAAGAAGTTCTTAAAGAGTTTATCAAAAGATTTGAGTGTGATGGAGCAGTGCTAATCTACATGGAATCCAATACTGAATATGGTTTTGGTAGATGGAAAAACCATCAAGGTAAAAATTGGGTTCAAACACTTTTTAAACATATCAAGAAAATAGATTCAAATAAAATAAGTATTAACTAAAAAATTTAATGTTATGGGCGGAGGAGGTTCCTATTCCAGATACAGTAGAAGGATCCCGGATAATAATCCTGAGGACAATTGTGATAAACTTCATTTTATTACTGACCTGCAAAAGATCCAACAAAATATTACCAAATACAATGTTGATGATATTTTAGAGGTAAAATTAGATGTTGTAAATAACATTTATGTTGAAGGAAATCATGGCATTTGTGGCTATATTACAGCAATGTCAGCAACGCAATTAATAAGATGTCTAAAAAAGGGGAAACAATTTATTGCTACTATCCTTAGCATTTCTAATACAAGCTGTAGAGTTGAAGTAACTCCTTTATAGAAATTAACATGCTAAATATTATTGGAGGGAGCTATGTGGAAAATTGCATAGACCCATCATATCAGGAGCTATATGGCTCTGGGCTAAGGGCAGCAGCTGCATTATCAAAAAAAGGATTCGATATTAATCTCTTTAGTCTAATTTCTGAGGATTTAAGAGAATTAGCAGAATTAAAAGGTCGAACGTTTGGGTATAATTGTAATTATTGGTCCACCAAAGACACTATAGAATTTGATTACTATCACCCCTTGGCATTTCCAAGCATAATCAATTATTATGACAATTCACCAACTCAGGAAATTAAGCTAAGTGAAAATGGTGATTTTTTATACTATGGTATGCTTGAGGCCAATTTTATATTTCAAGGTAAATATGTAGTTTATGATCCTCAGAATTATAAAAGTTTTAAAACTACTGGTTCAACAGCTAAGCACTTGGCTATTATTCTAAATAAAAAAGAAGCGTTGCACTTTTCAAAATCAGAAAGTGATGATCTCTCAATTATTGGAAAAGAGTTATTAAAAACAGAAAATGCAGAAGTTATTGTTATAAAGAATGGTGTCAATGGTGCTTATGTTGTAGATAAAGAGGGGATTTCAGAGATTCCTGTATTTGCTACAACTAACGTATGGCCGATTGGATCTGGAGACATATTTACTGCAACATTTGCGTGGCAATGGATTATTGAGAAAAAGAATCCAAGAGATGCTGCTTATTATGCTTCAAAAATGACTGCAATTTTTTGTCAAACTATGCAATTACCGATAAGTGAAATCTCGGAGGAAATATTGCCAAGAGAAATTAAAAGTAGAACAAATAAAATTTATCTGGCTGGCCCATTTTTCACAGTTGCTGAAAGGTGGATTATAAATGAAATAAGGAATATTTTAATTGATTTTGGCAACGAAGTTTTTTCTCCTCTTCATGATGTTGGGATTCTAGATACAAATAAAGTACAGTCCGAATCTATAAATATTGCTACACAGGATTTAGATGCATTAACAAAATGTGATACAATCTTTGCCATTGTGTCAGGGTTAGATGCTGGAACTTTATTTGAAATTGGATTTGCAAAAGCAGTAAAGAAAAGGGTAATCATATTGGCTCAAAACGTGAATGAAAATGATCTTACAATGTTGATTGGCTCTGAGTGTGAAATTACCAATGATTTATCAACTGCAATATATATGGCTTCATGGTAATCAAAAATGCTTTTATCGTTGTGGGACTTGGCTTTGGGGATGAGGGCAAAGGTTTAGCAACAGACTTTCTATGTTTACAGCATCCTAACTCAATTGTGATAAGACACAACGGGGGACACCAAGCTGGACATTGTGTAACTACTAAAGATGGGAAAAGACATGTTTTTTCTCATTTAGGATCTGGTTCATTGAGAAAAATTCCAACATTTTGGTCTAGGTTCTGCACGGTTGAGCCTTGTTCATTAGTAGAGGAAATTAAACACTTAGAATATGCCCCAACTGTGTACATTGATTATCAGTGTCCCTTAACAACTCCATATGATATCTTTTTTAATCGTGCACAGGAAATAACAATGGATAACAAAAGAATTGGCAGTTGCGGGCTTGGTTATAGAACTACAATCGATAGACAAACGAATCTTTCAGTCAAATTATCCTTCAATGATATCGTAGCTTCAGAAGATATAAGCGAGAAACTATATATAATAGAAGATTATTATAGAACAAAAACAAACTTAGAAACCAAATTTATTTTTGATACATTTTCACATATCGAAGAAACAAATAGATATCTTTCAGCAATAGAAAATATAAAAAAACTAATCTCTCAAAAGATTATTATTCCAGTTCATGAAAAAGAAGTTATTCATTCTAAACAATGGAATACATACATCTTTGAGGGAGCACAAGGCATTCTATTAGATCAAAGATTTGGTACAAAACCCCACATAACGAAGAGTAATACAACTTCTAAAAATGCAATTGAGATAATCTCCAGTTATAGGGATGTTGATTTTAAGAGTAGTATATTTTATGTAACAAGAGCTTATCAGACTAGACACGGTGCAGGTCCGTTTAGAACAAAAAATCCAAGATTTAAATTAAAAAACAATGAATCGGAAACGAATCTAACAAATGAATTCCAAGGTGAATTTAGAACTAATTTTTTAGATATTGATCAGTTGAATTATGCGCTAAAATGTGATAACATCTTCTCTTTAGGCTTTGATAAGAGTCTGATAATAACGTGCCTAGATCACTTTGACTCAAGTGAAATAATTGTATATTGCAATGATAAAGAAACTAAAATCGATTATAGAGAAATATCGCAGAACCTTTCATTTGAGTTTAAAAATATTCATTATAGTTTTAGTAGCTGTGCTGAACAGTTATGACTCAATAATAACAACTACCGCCAACTCAGTACATATTGCAGGGCGGGGTTGGGTGGTTCGCCAACTGCGTCCCGAGGCTCCGGGGCTCACATCGCAGTCCCGTGTCAGCCAGCGCGCAGACTGGAACGCTCTCCGAAATCCGCCTCTACAACATGTGCCACCGTTAGCTGGAAGGTAAAAAAATACAACGACACAATGACTGGGAAAAGAGTTTTTAATCTTATAAGTATCTAAAGAAATGAATTACTTTTGTACAGTAAAAAAACATAGGATATGAGCAAAATAAGAATCAAGAACTTCGGCCCGATCAAAGAAGGAATGCTGGATAATGATGGCTGGATAGATATAAAAAAAGTCACTGTGTTTATTGGTAACCAAGGTAGTGGAAAAAGTACGGTGGCAAAAGTTTTTTCTACATTCAGTTGGTTGGAAAAGGCCATCAACAGAAGAGATATTGAAAAGGGAAAAGTTACTTTTAATATGATTAAAAATTTTCTCCAATATCAAAAGATTCAGAGCTATTTTAAGAACAACACTTGCATTGAATATATAGGAGAAAGGTATCACATACTTTGTGATACGTCAAAACAATTTCCGGTAATAACAGAGGTTAAGGGGAATTCATATATTGTTCCCAAAATTATGTATGTTCCTTCTGAAAGAAATTTCTTGAGTACAATCAAGGATGCATTTGACGTGAGGGGATTGCCAGATAATTTATTCACCTTTGGCGAGGAATTAAGAAAAGCGCAAAAAGAAAGTGTAAAAAAGGTCAGTTTGCCATTAAAAGGGTATTCCTACGAATATGATGAAAATGAGGATTTATCTTATATTATTGGAAATGATTACAGAATTAGCATAATTGAAGCTGCCAGCGGATTTCAATCATTCATCCCATTATTTCTTGTTTCCAAAAAACTTGCTTCTTTGATTTCTAAAAATCAGGAAAAAATGAAAAGCGAATTAACTGTAACACAATCAGTCAGATTTGCCAATGAAATAATGAAGATAATGAACGACAACACTCTAAGTGATAAAGAAAAAAATAAACTTACCAAATCTGTTCGAGCCAGGTATTTTAATAAATGCTTTATAAATATTGTTGAAGAACCAGAGCAGAATTTATTTCCTACATCTCAACGACAAATGTTGAATTGCCTAATGGAATTTAGAAATCAGACCAAGGGTAATAGATTGATTATGACCACTCATAGTCCATATTTGATTAACTATTTGACTTTGGCTGTAAAGGCCGAAAATGTTTATAAAACCTTGGCAGAGAAAGGTTTCAAATTAAGTGACCCTGAGGTTTCTCAAGTCAATGAAATCGTACCTATATCATCAACTGTTGTTGCTGACGATTTAGCCATATATGAGTTGAATGATAAAAAAGGAACTATTAAGACACTAGGTAGATTTGAAGGTATCCCATCTGACAAAAATTACCTCAATGTTTCTCTTGGAGAGGTTAATCGACTTTACGACTCACTTTTAGAAATTGAAGAAGAATTATGAGCGTAAATTTTCAAGAGAAATCTTGCCAGATTGTGATAGGCGATAGGAAATTTGGTATTTATGACGCAGAAGATAAAACTCCTGCAAAAATTATCGACTATGATTCCGACTTGTGCAATGCTAGGGTTACTAATGAAAGAGAAGTTGATATACTTTTTACCGCTATTGACAATTGTATAATTATTAATAGGCCAAATGGTGAAATGGACAATCGCTGCGATGCAATGTTGAGTTATGAATCAAATTTGCTTTTTATCGAGTTAAAAAATAAAAGAGACAAATGGCAATCAGAAGGTTTATCTCAGATAGAAAGCACAATAAAAAGAATGATTGATGAAATTCCCGATTACTATTTTGATTTTAAGAAACGAAAAGCAATAGTAGCAAACCGAAAAAATAAATTTCCTTCTTTTCATGAATCAAATGCAGAACAACGCGAATATTTTAGCTCAAAGTATAAAATGAGAATCCAATTTGAAGCGGAAATCAATTTGAAATAAATAATGTTTAATTAAAAAAATACTTTAGCATATTGTCAGTTATTAACTTGTATTTTGAGTATAAGTTTATAAAGGCAAAAGAACTTTCATTTATTAGTGCTGTGACAAAAAATAATACAAAAAGAATGAAAGAAAAAATATAACCAAGCAGATATCTTTATGTGTCATAGCCGTTTTTGTGGGTAAGTGCGGGTTCATCACCCGCTTTTACTTCATCTCGATTTGAAAGGAAACTAGCCCGTAATCGGCAACTACTCCGCTCGCGCCAATCAGCGATCGGTGTGCAATTCTGCAGATTGAACCCCTTCTTTTCCGCCTGTTTCCCAATAATTGGAGATCGAAGGAATGTATTGGTCGATTTTAGTATCAAATAGATACCACAGTTTAATTGTTCAGGTATTCCAACCGGATTAAAATACTTTTTCCATGTATTATTATTTAAAACCCAATTTCCGCTTGCAACAGTTTTGGCGGGTGCTTCCACGGTACCTGTTTGTTACAAGCGGAGAACCTGCGGCCAGGCCCTTGCCGGGAGTAGTCCTGCGCAAGGGATAATCAATTATTTTTTATTTCAATTTTCACTCCACTGTGCCGCAGCTGCGGCTTTACCCCATCAATTTACCGGATATTACTTTTACCGCTTCACGCTGTTTGGGTTCGAACAGAGGAGGGGAGGTATTGCCTGGTTTTTGGGGGATGGCCCGGCGGTACGTAGAGATTTATATAAATTTAAAAAAAACAAATTATGTCGATATTATATTCAAAAATTCAACGGGTGAACCCACGCAACCCACAAGCCGACCGTAAATGGTACCTGGTGCCCAACCGCGTGGAACAAAAAACAGAAAAGGAGATTGCCGAAGCATTGAGTAAAAACACCACCTTAAGCCGTGGTGAAGCGGCCCTGGTAGTGGATGAGCTGCAAGCGGTGATCCAGAATGCCCTGCTCGATGGCTGCTCGGTGCAAATGGGCGACTGGGGCTCGTTTCAGCTAACGTTCAACTGCACCGGCACGGATACCGAAGCGGAATGTACAGCCGATAAAATTACATCGGTCAACATCCGTTTCCGCCCCGGCAAACAGATGAAAGAGGCCCTGTCGAAAGCTACCTTTGTAGCCCGGTAGTGCCCGCTTTCTGTTATAGTACCACAACCTCCCGACAGTTTGTTGGGAGGTTGCTGTGGCTGCTCGAAATTCATCAAGGTCTTTTCCGGAAATCGTCTTGATCTTTTAAGAAAATCTTCTTCATGAAGTTTGGAATTCTTCTTCATGATTTGGTGGAAGTTCTTGATGAGTTATTTCGGTTGGATTTGTGCGACATGAATAGTTAGATTCATTAGGAGTGCTGATTATAAGCACCATTTTTTCGAATAAGATCTTAAGCCTCTACCCCATTCAGCTATTTACTCACCAATCAAAAACTATAATTTATGCTTGAATACATTACGAACCTGCGTAAACAGACCGATGAACTAATAGAGAGTATAGAGTCATCGAATACCAATGTCTTAAAAAAATCGCTCGAAGCATCGCGAGTGCTTGCTGAATCGTTTGATAAACTAAAACAATTTATTCTTTCTTATAAATTTCGGGACGAAATGGAAGAGATTACCTTTTTTAAAGAGATTAAACCGAAATTTTGTTACCGTTTAATTTATTACCGAAAAATCTACAACATCGAAATGAACCGCCCTGCAGGAGCCAACAAACAAAAGGAGTATCTCTCCGAACAATTGAACGAGATTAATAAATACAACGTTAAGCGGCTGGATTTTATTCGTTATTACCGTTCGGGGGCTTCTCATCTTGATTCGTTATATTTTCTTCGAGGAAAGATGGATACCGAACAGTACCTGGAAACCTTCTATTTTGAACTGGATCCAAATTTTTCGACAAACTGCGATTTTAAAGTTGCAAAAATATTATCAAACGATATGTTATCAGCTTATCTGATGCATGAAATAGAGCTGTTAAACACTAACGGATTAACGCCATTTCATTTTGGCTACCCTGCTACCAAACTCACATGGAAAGGAACAAAAACAGAATTGATGGAACAGCTTTACTCATGGGATAGTGATAATTCTTTCGGCGATGTACCCCTAACACAATTATCCGATTACATCCAGAAAGTTTTTAATATCCAGCTGGATAAAAACCTATCGCGTTCATTTAGCGATATGAAAATCCGAAATGTCCCTACCCCATTTCTTGATAACTTAAAAAATGCTCTCTTAAAACGAATGGGACGCAAATCGGAATAATTACACCGAGTATGTATTCATAATAACTAAAGCAAACTTATTAAAAGCACAACATTCTAAACACTGTCTATCTGTACCTTACACCAATCACAGAAAGAAAAATGATACCGACTTCCTGATCAGCCATACTCCTTCCCCTTAAGTTTACGGTAATTTTAAAAGTTACTGAAATGTATATCGATCAAAAATATTTTGATTCATGGATGAACCGGTTAACAAGTCAACTGGAGAAAATTGGTCGAAAAATTGACCGTCAGGACAATTCCATTACTCCGAAAATTGATGATGAGGTTTTACTTGATAATCAGGATCTATGTCTTTTACTAAAAGTAAGCCAACGAACCTTGCAACGATTCCGTACTTCCGGGAAACTTCCTTATCGGTTAATAGGCAGAAAGGTTTACTATCTGGAATCAGATGTTACTCATTTTATTCATGATGGATTTCCTAAGAAATTGTAACCGGCTCTTTACTTTATAATGTATTCATTTTAGTATTGTACAAATATATGTTTTACCCAAAAATAATTTTCCATTAAGGTATTCAACTTTTAAAAGAGAGATATAAAATAATAGGTAAATCTCATAAATAGTCGTCCTTAACTATCTGTAATTTATTACACTATCTTCTATTAAGAAAGATTTATACCATTTGCGTAAATATTATAAGAGAAAGACTAGAAAAGGCTAATAAATTCGCCTTTTGTAATACAAGAAAGTACGTCAAAGATTGTAAATACATTAAAGTTTCCTTATAAATAAGTGTTTACGTTTAAAGTTTAGATTCAAAAAAATAAAAAGAAACATTATTCAATAACTCTATTGAATAATTGAAACCAGACTATTATATTTGTTCAATCAAAACAATTAGCACTAAAATGAAAGGTAGAGAATTTAAGGATGCTATGTACGACGGGCTTTCCAAATTGATGAAAGCTCTTGCAAATCCTGCACGACTCGAAATCATCGAAATGCTTTCGCAAGGTGAAAAAAGTGTTGAAGGAGTTGTTGCAGTAACCAAACTGACGGTAGCAAATGCCTCGCAACACTTGCAGGTACTTAAAAATAACAATATTGTAAAATCACGAAAAGAAGGACATTACGTTTACTATTCACTAGTTAATAACGAATTTCTGGCCCTTTACCAGCACATTACAAAGTATGCTGTTTCTGAAATTGCCGAACTGGAAAGAACTTTAAATCAGCAACGCAAAAACAATAAAGCGCTCAATTCGGTGAGTCTCGACGAGTTGGAGCAGATGATTCTCAACAAAAATGTATTGTTGATGGACGTGAGGCCGTCTGCGGAATTTGAAGTAGACCACATCACCGGGGCTGTTTCTGTTCCAATGAACGATTTATTGTGTTGCCTGAAAGATTTTTCAAAAGAACAGGAAATCGTTGCTTATTGCCGGGGACCATTCTGTGTGCTGGCCGATGAGGCGGTCAAAATTCTCTCCGAAAACGGTTATAAAGTAAGACGGCTGGATGAAGGATATCCTGAGTGGAAAATGAGGCAGCTGGAAAAAGAAAATCATGAAAACATATAATGATCAATCGGCACAAGCTAGAATGAAAAAATTTATGTAATGAAAAAATATTTAGTAATATTAATTATAGGCGCATTTTTCTCACCCCAAAAAACTAAAGCTCAGAATAAAGTCGATATCGGTTTTTGGACACAGGCCTGGTATCAACATGTTGAAAATGGCAAAGGTGACAATGGATTGAATGACTTTATGCTTCGCAGAGTCTATCTTGCAGTTAAAGGACAGCCAACCGAATATCTCAGTTTTTTTACCCACATTGCCGTTGACCGATTTGGCCAGGATGGACTGGACAATCCATCAATGGGACTCGGCAGCGGTTTGACTTTCCGCGACCTGTGGATTACTCTTGACATGGATGAAAGTTTCAAAATACAGGCCGGACGGATGTACGTGCCGCTAACAAGGAATTACGGCACTACCTCTACCAAATCACTGTTAACTACCGACTTGTCATTTATGCAGGGGGGAATACGCGGAGTTATATTCTATACCAGTAAAGTAGGAAGAGACGACGGGATTACACTTTGGGGTAATCCTTTCGATGGTTTGTTTCAATACCGGCTAATGATCTCCGAAGGTATCGAAAGCATTGCAAATCCTGACGATAATCTGCGTTATGTAGGCCGTGCTGTACTAAACCTGCTGGAACCGGAAACAGGATGGTTTAACCAGGGTACGTACCTTGGGAAGAAAAGAGTGCTGAGTATCGGCGCTGCTTTCGATTTGCAAAGCAACCTTACGTTGAATAGCGAGCCGGGGCAAGACAATTTTATATGGACACTCGATGCGTTCTTTGACCACCCCGTTGCCAATGGAGCCGTCACAGCAGAAAGCGCTTACATCAGCCTTAAAAACAGTACCCAGGCGAATAGTTTTGTACAACTGTCCGCATCTGATGATGCAGATTTTTTTTATATACAGGCCGGTTACTATTTCAATAGCCCGGTTGCTGTGGGAAATATACAACCCTATTTTCGGTACGAAACAGTTTCAATAAAACAAAAGGAGAATACAGGTATTTTTAGTGGTGGGCTCAATTATTATCTCAAAGGACACAATGCAAAAGCAAGCCTCGATTATACGATAATTAACTATCCGGAGGCAGATGCGCAAGGGATTTTTACTGTGCAATTAGCTGTAGGAATTTAAATTCGAAAAAGAATGAGCGTACCAATTTATCTTGACTATAACGCCACTACTCCCATTGCTCCTGAGGTGACAGAAGAGATGTTGCCTTATATTCTGACATATTTCGGGAACCCGTCCAGTAGTTATGCCATTGGGTGCCACAACAAAGAAGCTATTGAAAAGGCACGGATGCGGGTTGCAGGTCTGCTCGGTGCAAAGCCCGAAGAAATCATTTTCACGAGCGGCGGTACTGAATCGAACAACTATGCCATCCGCGGGGCCGTTTTGGCGAATCAGGATAAAGGAAAACACATCATTACTTCGCAAGTGGAACACCCGGTGGTGACCGAAGTTTGCAGCTACCTGGAGAAACAGGGTTATGAAATTACCCAGCTTCCGGTCGATTCTTACGGAAAAGTAAATCTGGAAGACGTTGAAAAGGCTATCAGGCCTGACACGGTTCTGATTTCCATCATGCATGCTAACAACGAAGTGGGAACTATTCAGCCAGTAAAAGAAATTGGCGAAATAGCAAAAAAACACAGCGTCCTTTTTCATACCGATGCGGCACAATCGGTTGGTAAAATTGAAACCGACGTAAATAAATTGGGCATCGATATGCTCTCTGTCGCCGGGCACAAATTATACGCTCCCAAAGGCATCGGAGCGTTGTACATTCGGGATGGCGTGAGATTGGAAAATCTGATTTTTGGCGCAGTACAGGAACAAGGATTGCGACCTGGTACTGAAAATGTACCATATATCGTTGCACTTGGAAAAGCCTGTGAATTAGCCACAGACAATTTTGAGACCAGCAAAATGCATCTTTATCAAATGCGGCAACGGTTATTAAATGGCTTTATAATGAAATGTCAGACAACCATAAAACTGAATGCCGACCTCAAAAATTGTCTCCCGAATACGTTGAGTATCGCATTTGATAAAGTGGATGCACATACACTTGTATCATTGGTCAGTCAAAAAGTTTTTTCTCAACAGGCTCAGCCTGTCATGCCGATTCGGTTGAGATTTCTCCAGTACTGAAAGCGATGCAGGTAGATTCCCTGACAGCAGCTGGTACAATACGAATTTCAACAGGAAAATATACAACGAAAGAAGAAATTGATATCGCAATTGATGCGATTTCAGAAACAGTAAGTAAACTCTTATAATCAAAAATTAAACTCAGTTTTATGAAAAAGTTAATTTTCACCTTGTCCCTAATGCTGTCGTTATTTTCTACCCACTTGTCAGCACAATTAAATTCTCAATCTTCGTCAAATACTCCCACATCCATTGGTATGGTCATTTATTCCAACGATGTGGAAACGGTTTGGAATGCATTTCGTTTAGCTAATTATTCAAAAAATCAGGGAGACACGGTTCAGGTATTCTTGTTGGGAAAAGGAGTGGAAGTCGATTTGCTGGTTAATGATAACAAGGATTTAAAACAACAGGTGGATGCATTTCTTGAAAAAGGTGGTGAAATTCAAGGTTGCGGAACTTGTTTGAAAAGCCGTAAAAATGACCAGCCTCAAGTTTGTACTTTTTCATCACTTGCTGATTTATACACCATCATTCGTAAAAATAAAATTGTATTAACTTTTTAATTATTTGAATATGAAAGAAAAAATGACACCAGAAAAAATGATTGAAATGTTCACCTATGAAATTTCAAGTAAACTGCCAATTAATGATATACATGAAAAAGTTCCTGCTGCATGTGAGCAGAATAAATTTGCATTGCTTCAGACGTATGTTTATCATGATATTGTCGCTGGGAAGGGGTTTCCAATTGACCGAAAAGTTTACATATACGAAATTTGCCAGGCAAGAACAGCAGCAGAAATGCTTACTGATTTTCCACACTTTTCTCTGTTTATGCCATGTAAATTAGCTATTTATGAGAAGAATGATGAAACTGTAATCTCTACTATGAATATGAGAGCGGTGCTTGATGCCGTTCGTTCCAATTCCGAACTTTTTAACGATGCAACTTCGCTGTTTAACACGCTTAAAATTTTAATGGATAATATTTCAAAATAAAAATAATCAACGTACAACTTTTAAAACAATGCAAATGCAGAAGATTTTGATTTTAATTAATGATGGCCCTTACGGTACAGAAAAAGCGTATAACGGATTACGATTGGCTAATCAGTTGAATAAAGCTCATGAAGATGTGGAAGTTCGGATATTTTTAATGGCTGATGCTGCTACATGTGCAATCCCCGGCCAGGTGACTCCAAATGGATACTACAATATCGAGCGCATGTTAAAATACTCCATCAACAAGGGTGCAAAAGTGAAAATTTGCGGTTCGTGTGCAGATGCCCGTGGTATCAAAAACAAAGAGCTAATTGAAGGAGCCGAAATTAGTACAATGGCTGAACTTACGCAATGGGTAGTTGATAGCGATAAGATGGTTACGTTTTAAACTTGAAATGTCTACAACTATCGATTTCAATTCAAATCAAAACTAGTTGGGAGTAAGAAGTCTTCGTTAGTGAAAAAATCCTTAATTTGTTCTGAAAAGGACATTTTATATCCACTCAATATTTAAACAAAGAGTAGATGAAGGCAATGAATCAGAAAATCGACAACAGACTGGAATTGAGGAATATTAGGCCAACTGCCATGCGCCAGTTGGTTTACGATGTACTGGATAAAAATAAAAAGGCACTGAGCCTTTATGAGATTGAACAACAATTCGAAGATGTTGACCGCTCCACCATTTTTCGCACTTTAAAAACGTTTCAGGACAATTATTTAATTCATAGTATTGATGATGGCACAGGAGCGGTTAAGTATGCCTTGTGTGATGAAGAATGTACCTGTCAGCCAGATGACTTGCACATTCACTTTTTATGCACCAAATGTGGACAAACCAATTGCCTTAAAAACATGCCAGTCCCTAAAATGGACTTACCTCAAGGTTTCTCTTTCGAAAGTGCCAATTTTGTAATTAAAGGTATTTGCTCAATTTGCCGAAAGTAACTTTGCAATACTGTTGCACAATCTTTTACTTATTTTTGTATGAGAAAATAAAAATGGAGCAGGCATAAAATGAGAAATAACATACTCAAAATATTTACCCTGGAGATGCTATGTTGTTTTACAATTGCCGTTTTAGAATTGGATTTCGGTGGGAATGTTGAACAAACGTGGCATGATGAATATGACTCATACACAACTAACACAAAAGTAATAGGTCAGGACTGTAACTTTATTCCTTTCTTCAGTTTCTCAGATTTTAATTCAACGACCGGAAATATTTTATACCTTCCTATAATCTATGTTTCAAATGATATTGATAAAAGTTCTCGTAATTGTTTTAAGAAAAGTAAAATTTTCATAAAACACGAGGCTTTTCTTATTTAGCCCCGCTTCCGTATTATTTTCCAAATTGTTTATTTCTTATTCATTCTTAACTAAAAAATATGATTGAAAAAATCATTCATTTCTCTATACATAATAAATTGGTAATCGGAATCTTTACGATTGCTTTAATTATTTGGGGTATTTTTTCGCTCGCACATTTACCCATTGATGCCGTACCCGATATTACCAATAACCAGGTGCAGGTAATTTCACTGGCCCCAAAACTGGCTGCACAGGAGGTAGAACAATTCATAACCAACCCCATAGAATTATCCATGAAACTTATCCCTGAGGTCATTGAAATAAGGTCTATTTCAAGGTTTGGGTTAAGCGTGGTTACTATCGTTTTTAAAGACAAGGTGAATATTTACCTTGCCCGGCAGTTAGTGACTGAAAAGCTCAAGGAAGCCGAAGCAAATATACCCGATGGGCTGACCAATCCGGAACTCGGCCCAATTACCACAGGTTTGGGCGAAATTTATCAGTATGTGGTCAAACCTTTGCCGGGCTACGAAGACAAATACCCGGCAATGGAACTGCGTACTATTCAGGATTGGATAGTGCAACGACAATTGGCAGGCACCCCGGGATTAGCCGAGGTTGGTGCATGGGGCGGTTACGTAAAACAATATGAGATAGCCCTCAATCCATCAAAATTGAATAACCTCGACGTGTCTATTTCTGAAATAATGCAAGCCCTGGAAGAAAATAATGAAAATACTGGTGGTGCATATATCGAAAAAGGGACTAATGCCTATGTAATCAGGGGTATCGGTATGGTAAAATCGTTGAAAGATATTGGCAAAATTGTAATAAAATCGAATAAAGGCGTACCGCTCCTGGTACGAGATGTAGCAAATCTTCAATTTGGTCATGCCATACGTTACGGGGCGGTTACGAAAGACGGTCAGGGAGAAGTTGTTGGCGGTATCGCCATGATGTTGAAGGGAGAAAACTCAGCCGAAGTAATTAAAAACGTCAAGCTGAAAATAGAAGAAATAAAAAAAACACTTCCCGAAGGCGTAACCATCGAACCTTTTGTTGACCGCACCAAACTGGTGAACAAAGCCATTCATACGGTAACCCGAAACTTAGTGGAAGGGGCCCTGATTGTCATCTTTATCCTTGTATTATTACTTGGCAATTTACGTTCCGGCTTGGTTGTGGCTTCCGTAATCCCTTTATCAATGTTATTTGCTGTTTCCATGATGCGGATATTCGGAATATCAGGAAACCTAATGAGCCTTGGCGCAATTGACTTCGGGCTAATTGTCGACGGTGCGGTAATCATCGTAGAAGCTACGGTGCATCACATATCTACCCGAAAATTAAAATATAAATTGAAGCAAAAAGAAATGGATGCAGAAGTAATTACCTCTGCATCCCGTATTCTTAAATCGGCATCATTTGGGGTAATCATTATCCTTATTGTTTACATTCCTATACTTACACTTTCAGGTATTGAAGGAAAAATGTTCAAACCAATGGCAGAGACAGTCTCTTTGGCTTTGCTGGGTTCGCTCATTCTTTCGGTATCATATGTACCTGTTGTTTCATCCTTGTTTTTAAACAGAAATGTTTCTTCCAAAGAAAATATTTCAACCCGGTTAATGCGCAGGATGTACAAGGTTTATCATCCGGTTATAGAATACACCATACGGCACAAGGCCATTGTAATCGGAACGGCATTTATTCTTTTTATTTTTAGTTTTTGGCTGTTTACAAGGTTAGGTGGCGAATTTATACCACAACTGGAGGAAGGGGACTTTGCAATAGAAACTTCTTTGATGCAGGGTGCATCATTAGCACAATCCATAGCTGCTTTTTCTGCTGGTGAAAAATTATTGAAAGAACGTTTCCCTGAAGTGATATCAGCCGTTTCACGTATCGGTTCGGGAGAAGTGCCTTCCGACCCCATGCCTGTTGAAAATGGCGATATGATGGTTATCCTGAAAGATAAGGGCGAATGGACAAGTGCAGAAACCACCGAAGAACTCAGGGAGAAGATGGAAGAAGCACTTTCTGAAATTCCGGGAGTAAGATGGGAAATATCCCAACCTATTCAAATGCGTTTTAATGAATTAATGACAGGCATTAAGCAGGATGTAGCCGTGAAAATTTATGGTGAAAATATGGAGATACTAAACAGTAAGGCCAACGAAGTATCAAAACTCATATCCGGTGTAAAAGGAATAACTACGCCTTATATTGAGAAAGTTACAGGTCTTCCGCAAATTTCGGTTGAATACAACCGGGACAAGCTGTCGCAATATGGAATTTCAGTAGCGGAAGTAAACCTGGTTTTACGTGCTGCGTTTGCAGGTGAAAAAGTAAGCACGGTGTATGAGGGCGAAAAGCGGTTTGATATGGTGGTAAGATTGGATAAAGAATACCGAAAGGACATCAACGATGTGGAAGCTTTATATATTCCACTTCCATCCGGCAAACAAATTCCTATCGGACAACTGGCCGAAATAAAATATGTTGACGGGCCTTCCCAAATTTCAAGAGACAATGCCGAACGCAGGATTTATGTTGGGTTTAATGTTCATGACCGTGACGTGGAATCGGTTATTGAAGAAATACAAAATATTCTTGATGCTAAATTGCAACTCCCAGCCGGATATTACATTACCTATGGCGGGCAATTTCAAAACCTCATGCAAGCCAAAGAAAGGCTTTCCATTGCTGTTCCCATTGCTTTATTGCTGATTTTTATATTGCTATATTTCGCCTTCGGTTCAGTGAAACAAGCCTTGCTAATATACTCAGCCATTCCATTGTCTGCAATCGGCGGTGTATGGGCTTTGTACCTTCGGGATATGAACTTTAGCATATCGGCAGGGGTTGGATTTATTGCCCTTTTCGGTGTAGCCGTACTGAACGGGATTGTACTTGTCAGCTATTTCAATCAGTTGAAAAGTGAGGGTATCACCGATGTTTATCAAAGGGTAAGAGAGGGGACAAAAGTACGGCTTCGCCCCGTAATAATGACTGCCTCTGTGGCAGCGCTGGGCTTTTTACCAATGGCAATTTCAAAATCGGCAGGGGCTGAAGTTCAAAAACCATTGGCTACCGTAGTTATCGGGGGATTAATAACTGCCACTATACTTACATTGGTAGTTCTTCCGGCATTATATATTGTATTTTCCGAAAAGAAATTCAAGATACCAAAAAGAAGTACCAAAATTGCCGGATTGTTTATTCTGGGACTTTCGTTCTTAACCCTTCCAAATGGGAAAGTTTATGGGCAATCTGATACGATAAAACTTACTTCAATAGACGATGCCATAAGGGTCGGTATTGAAAATAACCTTCTGGTTAATTCAGCCGAATTGGAAGTGAAAAAGCAGCAATTGGCCAAAAAAAGTGCACTTGACTTCAATAAAACCGGGGTTGATTTCGAATATGGAAACACGGATAGTCCTACTGCTATTGATAACTCCTTCGAAATAAGTCAGGAATTTGCTTTTCCAACCGTATATATCAACCAGTCGAAACTGGCAAAAGCCCATATAAAGAGAAGTCAGTTAGGTAAAGAAGCAGTAATAAATGAGCTGATAAAGGATATTAAAAATACATGGAACCAATACCTGTTTTCAGTTGAGATACATAAACTTTTAGAATATCAGGACAGTTTGTACCGAAATTTCCTTGAAGCGGTGGAACTGCGCTACAAAACAGGAGAAAGCAGTTTGCTCGAAAAGAATGCAGCACAAGCGCTTCAACTGGAAATAATGAACAATTATAAAAAGTCGGAGCGTGAAATTCTAATACGTAGAGAGGAATTGAAAAACCTGCTGGGCATTGATAACCTGCAAATAAGCCGTGCCAATGCATTTGAATATAAAAATTTTAGCCAAACATCAGATAGCCTTACTGCCGATAATAACCCCGGCATTCACTATTTGCAACAACAAACAGATATAGAAAAGAGGACCGCCAGGGTGGAACAGGCCAAAGCATTACCGGAATTTTCAATCGGATACCTGAACCGGACATTTAATGAATCGAATTTACCCGACCGGTTTTCGGGGATTCATGCCGGTATTTCCATTCCTTTATGGTATCGTCCCTTTAATGGGAAAGTGCAGGAGGCAAAAGTGAATTCACAAATTGCTGAAAACAATTACAATTATCAAAAACAAACATTACAAAAAAATATCTCGGTAGCATGGCAGGAATACCTTCAGTGTAAAGACATTGCAGATTATTATAAACAACAGGGTATTCCACAGGCTGATTTACTAATTGATAACGCTAATAAAAGTTTTGCAGCAGGTGAAATAGGCTACTTGGAATACTTGCAGCATATAAGCAGCGCAATGAATATCAAAAGCGCTTATCTTGAGAATGTAAACAATTATAATCAGGCCGTCATCCAACTGGAATATTTAACTGGAAATAAATAATTGAAATAACTTCATAAAATTTTAAATAAACGCACCATGAAAAAATATAGCTATATAGCAGCACTTATTTTTCTTGTTTTATTACAGTATTCATGTACGCAGGGTCAACATGAAACAGTGGAAAACGAAGAAGAAAATGAAGTAGTAACAGAGGCAATCTTTACACCTGTACAGTACAAAAATGCGGGTATAGAGCTTGGTCATATAGAATATAAGAACTTGCGTAATGTTGTTAAATCTAACGGATACCTCGAAGTTCCCCCTCAGAACAAGGCAAATGTAGCACCCGTTATGGGCGGTATTATTAAAGAAATTTACGTGTTGGAAGGCAATTATGTAAAAAAAGGCCAGTTATTAGCCAAAATGGAACACCCCGATTTTATAAAGCTACAGGAAGCCTACATTAAAGCACTGGCAGATTTTGATTATTTGGAAAAAGAATATGCACGTCAAAAAGAATTGAGTGTTGGTAATGTAAATGCCGAAAAAATACTTCAGCAAACCGAATCCAATTACAAAGCAGCCCGGGGGCAGGTTCACTCTCTTGAAGCCCAATTAAAAATGTTCTCGTTGGATATCGAAGAAATAGCAAATGGGCATATCATTCCATTCGTTCCATTAAACAGCCCTATCAATGGCTATGTTGGGCATATCAATGCAAGTATTGGAACTTATACTGAACCCAATCAACCCATTTTTGATATCGTGGACAATCGTAAAGTTCATGTTGACCTGATGGTTTACGAGAAAGACATTTACAAGGTGAAACCCGGTCAAAAAGTTGATTTTGTGCTAACCAATCAGGGCAGTGAAATCATAAAGGGAAAGATATTTGGCATAAGTAAAAGTTTTGAAGACGAAACCAAAGCCCTTGTTGTTCATGCCAATATCATGGGTAAATCGCCTGAATTGATACCCGGTATGTTTGTAAATGCCCTGATTGAAACTGGTTCCGATTCTGTTCCTGCCGTACCCGTCCAGGCTGTTATAAATGAAGCCGGCAAAGAATATATTTTCATCAAAGCCGCAAACGTGGAACCTTCAGATGAAAATATAGTATTCAAACGGGTTGAAATAAAAACCGGGCTGGAGGACTTAGGATATGTTGAAATACTCCCATTGGATAATCTTCCACCTGATTCTGAAATTGCCATAAAGGGAACATTTTATATTCATTCAGTATTTAAACCGGGAGTTGATGAAGAATAAATTGCATTCAATAAATTAAAAAATCAATTGACTAAATGAATATATCTGAATTACATCTTGGGTATCCCAAAAACAAAGAACTGAAGGGGTAATTGTCAAAAACACCATTTATAAAAACAAAAAATATGTCAGAATACAAACATTCATACGAGAGAAAAACCATGTGGGTGGTACTTTTAACTGCCGTTACAATGGTTGTTGAGATAGTTTTTGGGTTATCCACAAAATCGATGGCACTACTTGCCGATGGTATTCACATGGGGTCACATGTGCTGGCAATTGGCTTAAGCTGGTTAGCCTATATCATTGTCAGGAAAGTATCGAAGAACGAAAAATTTACAGGTGATTCAAATAAAATCCTTTCCCTTTCAGGCTATAGCAGCGGGTTAATGTTGCTAATATTTGCCATAGTAATTATGGTTGAAGCGATTGAACGATTATACAATCCGGTGGATATTGTTTATAAGGAAGCCATTATGGTCGCCATAATCGGTTTGGTAGTAAATATTGCCAGCGCATTTCTTTTACACCATAACCATGAACATTCAGACCATAATATACGTGCAGCTTATTTACATGTAATTGCAGATGCTTTGACAAGTGTTTCAGCTATATTAGGACTTGCCGCAGCTATGATTTGGGATATACCGTTTATTGATACTATTGCTGCGTTGATCAGTTCATTCGTCATAATCAAATGGTCAATCGGATTGTTGAAAGATTCCGGAAAAGTATTGTTGGATATTGAGCATCATCATGAAAATCATGAACCCCATCATCATTAGCAGCACTATAACCTGCCCTAAGTGCGGTTTTCAAAAAGAAGAAATCATGCCTGAAGATTCGTGCTGGTTTTTTTATGAATGTAAAAACTGTAAAACTGTCTTGAAACCAAAATCAGGGGACTATTGTGTATATTGTTCTTATGGCTCGGAGAAGTGTCCGCCTAAACAGCAGAAGAAAGATTGTTGCTAATTCAATTTTGAATATATTTTAAGAAGTCGAGGAAATCTAAATTGAAAGGTGAAATTGAAAAGATTGAAGGGTCGATCTGTAAGTGATTAACTACGCTCTCCGTAAACGATTGGCAAATACTTTCCCGTTACATGCAAATCATGGCCGGCTGTTTTCAGGAGTTTAATACAAGCTTTCTTTATGAAATACCTGCCAAAGCTGTCTCTATCTTTTCAAGAAGGAGTTCCCGCTTAATTGGCTTGGAAATAAAGTCATCACAACCCGCGTCCTTGGCTTTGTTGGAATCTTCAGGCAGGGCATAAGCGGTCTGTGCGATTACTTTTATTTCCTGTCGAAGTTTTTTTATCCTTCTGGTAGCTTCCAGGCCATCAATCCCCGGTAGTTTTATATCCATCAGGAGTAGTTTGATTTCGGGATTTAATTCCACCAGTTTTATTGCATCTTCACCATTTTCTGCTTCCAGAAGTTTATATTTTGTTGCACTTAATGAGGCTTTTAAAAAGTGCATGTTAACAGGTTCGTCTTCAATCAAAAGTATAGTGTGTCCCGATGAAACTTCAGGCTTTGCATACTTTTGAGGTTGAACGGAAATGGAATAACATTCTACCATGGGAATAGTAAAATAAAATTTCGAACCAATACCTTCTTCTGATTCAAGCCAAATTCTGCCCCCAAGCATCTCAACATATGATTTTGAGATAGCAAGCCCCAACCCAGAGCCTTCAAATACTCTTGTGTCTTCAATGTCAGCTTGTTCAAACCGATTGAAAACAGCCGTTTGCCTATGAAGGGGAATACCAATTCCGGTATCTTTAATACAGAATTGTATATATCCGTTTTGAACCAAAAAGTTAACCTTTATTTCTCCCTTATCGGTATATTTAATCGCATTTTTGATCAGATTAGTGAGAATGGATTCCAGTTTATTCCTGTCGGTTTGAGTGAAAAGGTTTGTTTCTGCACTCTCGTTTTCCAGAATAAGAATTATTCCTTTATTATTAGCCTGGAGTTTGAAAAAGTCAATTATATTTTCTAAAACAGCGGGGATATTAATCGCGGTGGCCTGGACATTAACTGCTCCGGACTCAATTTTAGAGATTTCGATGATGTCGTTTACTGTATTCAACATTCGTTCGCCACTTTGGTGGATGATACGGATAAACTCATCTTTCGATTCATCACTTAAGTCAGGCTCCGAAAGTAAGCTGGTGAAGCCTAAAATACCATTCATTGGCGTCCTGATTTCGTGGCTCATATTGGCCAAAAAAGCCGATTTTAGCCGGTCACTTTCTTCCGCCTTATCTTTTGCATCAACCAAATCGTTATAAATTTTTTTCTTGTCAGTAATATCATTGATTAAAACCAGACGGGCATCATTTCCATTGAACGTGATTTGGTGAGAATAAATCTCTACATCGATGATGGTACCATCTTTTTTGCAATGTTTCCACTCACCGGAGCTGCTATACTTCTTGTCTAGTTGTTTTATAAATTTTAATATATTTTGAATGTCTTCAGGAGGGCGTATGTCTTTTATGTTCATACTAAGGAATTCCTCGTGAGAATAGCCATAATTCGCAACAGCTGTCTTATTAACTTCAAGAAAATCCAGTGTTTCCTTGTCGTAAATCCACATAGGCTGAGGATTACGTTCAAACAAATACTTGTATTTTTCTTCACTAAGCTTAAGTTCTCTCTCCGATTGTTTGAGTTTTGTTATGTCTGTTATACTACCAATATATCCAACAATATTGTTGTTTAAATCGAATTCAGCTGTTGCATGCCCCATTACCCAAACCATACTTCCATCCGGATGAAGAAAGCGATAGTTGGCAACAGAATCTTTTTTCTCCTGAACATCAGATTTCCATTTTCCAGTCAGGTACTCCCGGTCATCAGGATGAACCGCTTCCTGCCATCCATAACCAAGCGCTTCTTCCTGATTTATCCCGGATATGATGCACCATTCCGGATTAACATAGGTTGTATATCCATCGGGGCGGGAACGAAAAATGCCAACCGGCGCAGATTTGGCCAGCGATTGAAAGCGTTGTTCAGAAGCATAGAGCTGCGTGGTTCTTTTCTTTATTTTACGCTGTAAAAGGAGATTAAACAAAAGGCTGATACCAATTAAAACTGCAATAATTCCGATTACAAATAAATATGCATCAGCCGTATGTCTCAATAATTTTATGTCTTGTTTTGAACGTGGAAGCAATTGATAGTAATCACTTAACGGTTCATCATAATCATGTTGAGACAAAATCCCGGAAATTTGAATCTTCTCTCCAAGTGAAAATTGAGCAAGTAGTTCCGGATTTTTACTATTTTTTGAATTATAAATCATGAGAGTACTGTCGCTTCCTTCCATTCCTGAAATGATAACATAAGTACCTCCGGCATTATAACTTTTATTAATAACCATTCCCTTTACAGAGACAAGTTGTCCTTCCAATTCTTCTTTACTGTGTTTTTTCAATTCAACAGGCGTAGGAAGAATACGCCTTAGTGTATCCGCCAAAACAATAACGGGATTGAGGATTTGTGTTGTTCCCCGGTATTGCCCGATTACCCCACTTATAACCAAACTGTCGCCTGCTTGGATGATAGGGCCCCTGTAATTGCGATCATAAACAAAAATACCTCCTGTTTGATCCTGAAGCGCAAATTGCAGGCGCCCGGGCCACAAAACATTTGAAGAGATGGTAGCGCGTCCGGCAATAGTAACAGTGTCACCCAACAGGTCCGGGACAAAGTTTGAATCACGATCTGCCCTGGCTTCGTAAATCGATAGATCAATAGGATGGTTTAAATGCCGATCCGTTCTATTTGAAGATCGCGAATGAGTGGAAGCCAATAAAAATATTAAGCTTGAGAAAAATAAAAACTTCATCATTATATTTTAACTTCTGTATTCTTCTTTAGGGAAAGAATTAAGTGATAAAGATAAATAAAAATGGATGTTGATCAACTTAATTTGTAGTTGGAGAGAGTTAGCTATGTAATGATTGCAACGAAGTATAACACACAAGAATTTAAGCCACAATCCTGAGTTTTCCCGGATTATTATTTTAGGTCCGTTATCATAACCAGATAAATTCCAGTAATATTGGACAAATCCCTGTTCTTACAAGTATTTGCCCAATGAATTCGCTTTTAATTTTCGAATAAAATTTTTAGGGATTCAGAATTATAAATTCCAACTTTAAGGGATTACGCATCCTTAATCCCCGGAATACTTTTTGTGTAATAATTAATCATTTATATTATTAAAAATCTGTCAACCTATTTTAGGACGATTCACAATTTAGAATATCCTATTGAAGAGGCCTTCATCAATAAAATTTATGATGTAACGGGATTTAATACTCATAAAAATATGAATTTCAATTGCGCACAATTTTTTAATCGAAAATCAAATAATTCAGTCCGAATAAAAACTCACTGTTACGGTATGACCTTCGGGTTACTTTGTAATCCAGTTCCGTATTTGATCGCCTGTTGTCCATCGAAAAATTAGCATATAATTCCAGGTATCTGGTCCATTTGTACTTTGCTTTTAATTTAAAATCTACATATTGATATTTAAGCGGGACAGCAGTATCGTCATAAGTAAATGCCAGTCTCTTTTGATATTGGACCATCCGATAATCCGAATTGAAATATACATACCACTTTTTACTGGAATACCTTAAACTGAGTTCAGGCCTGTACCCTTTGTAACTGTAATATCCCTGATAAAGGTCAGTTCTTTTGAACAGGCTGAAACCGGGGGCAACCATGAATCCTTTAGCTGGCTTGGATTCAAACTCAATATCGATGGTTGAATACCGGTATTTTCGAAGTTGAGATGCCAGATTATTCATTACCTCAGGCTGATTTTGTGGTTTTAAGGTGATTCCAAGGCTGTCGGAAGCCGGGTAATTCAGATAATTCCGTTGCCTCAGATCAAAATCAAAATGAATGCTATTCTTTTTGTTCAGTTTATACTCATTTTTAAAATCAAAATCAAAATTTACATGTGTAAGGGGCATTTGGGTCGTATCGGCAAAATAGTTATTGTAATTAACCGAGAATTGTGGATTGGATTCCAATTTTGAAAAGTCCATTATTATACCCAGCATTCCTTCATGACTTTTGTATTTAAATGATCTTAACAGTTCATCTCCGGAAATAGACGTTCCCAGTTTATCTTTATAGCCAAATGAATACTCGGATTCAAGTGTTATTTCTTTTCCCAAATTTTTATCAAAAGCCACATACCCATCCCATTGTAGCTGGTTAGCCTGGGAATAATCCAGATAACGGCGGGTCCACAATTCACTACCTGTTTCAAAACTATATTTATTTTTTTTCCTGATACGGTAACGTGCATCGTATCCTATTTCACCAAAAAAACTATTTACAATAAAGTCATCTTTGTTAAGATACACGTTATCCGAAGCATTAAAAAGTACTTCCGGGGCTTTGAAAATATTATTTTCCCTCCCTCCGTATGAATAAAATTCCAGATCGAAACTGTTTTGACTTTTTGTTTCGAGGGAGAAAAATATGCTTAATAATAAAGCTAGATATAGGGTTCTACTATTCATTGTAAGATTTATTTATTGTTTATAGAAATTTATCTGTTAATCCAACGTCTGGCCATCAATGCACAATCAGCTGACTATCAATGTTTTTATGTTTTTTTTGCAAATTAATTTATCCGACATTATATTGAACAATAACATTTCATGTATCCTGTTTGGTGCACCTTCAAAAAAAGAGGACATTATTCCCGCTAAAGGGATAAACAGGGAACCGGTTATATTAACATTCAAATAATGAATCAACTTTTTGCCCCTTGTTTTTAAATCGGTTGAGTTTAGGGAGATCCTTACAAACTGATTTTATGGGTATAAATGACACCATCGTTACCCCTCAAGACAAAAATGTAAATCCCTGGCCTGTACGATGGAATATTAATTTTTTCGTATTTCTGAATAATTTCTTTCGTAACAATTGGACGTCCCAATAAATCGTACACGATAGCAATTCCAGAAGGAGAGTTCCTTATACCGAGATTTTGTTCGGAATGATTGAAAAATAGCACTAACTCATTTTTCATCTCCTCTGAGATACCGCTTACAATACATGGATCCAATCCTGTATTTCCACCTACACAGGTCTGGCAACTGTCCAGGTAGGCGCTACCGCCAAATATCCCATTACAATCAACCACACATTGTGCTGTAGGTGATTCGGTAATTTCAAAATTCGCGAATACTTTTTGTACAAAGCTTTCATGTTCTAAAATGATGGTGTACGTTCCTCCCGGAATATTTTCAATGAAGAACTCGCCGTTTATATCGGTAGTATCAATGAAATTTGTGTTTTCAAGCCAGACGATTGCACCACTAACAGGTGTATTATCTGTTTCGTTCAAAACCGAACCGCAAAGAACTCCCGCCTGAGTATTTAGGTGGCAAACGATGATGATCAAGAGCAGAGTTGTTAACTTTTTCATTTTCAAATATTTTTTAATTTGCGTCCTTTCAATTGTCCATTTTCTGGAGCAACTCCTTTGCCGGTATATAACCGGAATTTAAATCTAATGTCTTAATAAGGTACTCCTTCGTTTTAACTATGTCATTCATGCCCTGAGCGGCCAGGGCAAGATTGTATTTTGTTTTCCAGGAGTTCGGAGCAAGCTTGTCCAAATCCGATAAAATTTCTGTTGCTTCTGCAAATTTATTCTGTTTCAAATAGGTTACTCCCAGGTTATTTAATGCACTCTTGTTCTTTCTATTTATTTTCAACAACCTTTGGTAATATAAAACGGCTCTTTCATAGTCACCTGTATCGGAATAGAGTTTGGCTAATCCGAAATAAGCTTCTTCGTATTTTTCATCATACTCAATGGCTTTATTATAGGCCGCGATTGATTTATCATATTCCCTCTGTTTTTTATAAGCGATGGCCAGATTTAAGTGTGCCCTGGCATAATCCGGTTTAACCCGGATGGCATTTTCATAACACGAGGCAGCCTTTGGGTAATTGCCTTCTTCTCCGTAGGCAATTCCCATATTGTAATAGGCACGGTAGTGTTTTGAATTTAATTGTGTTAATTTTTGCAGGATCTCTATCGTCTTTTTATAATTTTCATCTTTCATGTACAATAAGGAAAGATTATATAAGGATTTTTCATTACCGGCATCGATGGAAAGTAAATCTTTGTATTTTTCTTCAGCCAACGTTATTTGGTTGGTTTTACCGTAAGCCACAGCCAGGTTATACATAACGTCGACATTATCCGGCTCAAATTCCAGAGCCCTTAAATAAAGTTCTACAGATTTTTCAGGTTGGTTTTTTGATGCATATAATACGCCTAACTGGTTAAGCGCAGCAGTATTTTCCGGTTGAAGTTCAATCAATTGTTTTATTAATTCGATAGCGCTGTCAGGTTTATTTAGCTCAGCATATACTTTTGCCAGATTAAACATGGCTTCGGTATAATCCTTTTTTAATCGTAGTGCTTTTTGCAGTGTTTCTTCTGCTTTTAAATACTTTTTACTTCTATAATACAAGACTCCCATATTAAAATAGGCTTCTGTAAATCCGGGATTAAAATTTGTGGCTTTACTATAATATTCAGTGGCTTCATCAACTTTGTTTAAGTCAGTATAAATTTTACCAAGATTATAGTAAGCTTCAGCATATTCGGGGTTTAAACGGATGGCATTTTGATAACAAACCTCTGCTTTAGTCAGGCTATCCATCCGTGCTTTTACCACACCGAGATTTAGCCAGCCAGGTCCATAATCGGGATACACCCGAACCAACTTTTCAAAAACTTTCCCTGATTCTTCAAAATTATTTACCCGCATAAAGGCAAGAGCCAGGTTGTACCGGGCTTCCAAATGCTTTTCATCTTTCAGTATAACTTGCTGGAATTTTTGTATTGCCTGTGAATATTTAGCTTCTTTAAAATCTACCAATCCCAGGTTATAGAGAATTTGTTCATTCCCGGAATCATTTAATAAGGCTTGTTTTAAATCCGCCCGGGCAAGTTCGAAATTTTCAGTTCGCAGATAAAATGTTCCCCTATTATAGCGTATTTTTGCAGAATTTGGTATCTGACTAAGTCCCTTCCCATAAATTTCAAGTGCCTCTTTTTCCATTCCCTTTTCCATATAATCCAAAGCCAGATTAACGTAAACTTCTTCGTAAAGAAGATTCTGCCCAAGTAACTCATTATACAACTCCCGGGCTTCAGTGTGACGGTTGGTTTTGCTGCAGATAAGAGCGAGGTTAAACTTTGCCTTTACATTTTCAGGTTGCAAACGGAGTACGGTTTTATAGTTTTCCTCTGATTCTTTGTAATTTTCTGTCACCTGATTGAGATAAGCCATATTATACCAGGATTCAGTGTGAGCTGGATTCAATTCGATGGCCCTTTTATAGGATTTTATGGCGTTTTTGTACTCTTGTTCTTTTTGGTAAAGTAACCCGAGGTTATAATGAGTCTTGTATGAATTTTCAGATTTGTCGAGTTCGCTGGCTTTTTTCAGTAAGTTAATGGCATCATTATTTTTTCCTTCTTTCAACCGGATTGTCCCAAGGTTATAATATGCATCGGCATAGTTTGGTTGCAGGTCAATCGCCTTTTGGTACAGAACTTTTGCTGAATCGGAATTACCCTGTAATGAATATGCATATGCCATATAAAAATATGCACGAGCCATATCAGGGGCAAGCTCAATGCTGTTCTTAAGCTGCTCAATCCCAACGGCATTATTGCCCTCTTTTATTGACGCGATCCCTAACGCAAGTAAATACTTTGGATTGTCCGGATCGCTTTTTACTGCATCGGTATATAAACTAACCGCTTTTTTATAATCCATTTGTAGCTCTGCTTCACGCGCAGCAATGAAGGAGCTATTTGTCCCCTGGTTTTCGTCAGGATTTTCTTCTCCCCCAAAACGCTCATCAATTGGCAAGCCTTCTTCCGAAGGTATACTGTTGACTGAGTTGTGTGAAGTAACAACTACCCGGACATTATTTTCATCGAGTATCCATTTTTCAAAAAAACCAAATTTGCTGAAAAAGTTGGTCAACAGCAGCACCATCAACACCATAAAAGGGAAAATATATATTTTAAAGATTCCTAGTTTTTTCATTTCAACCTCCAATTTTTTCAAGTTCCCTATACAATCCTTTCCCATTGATATTTTGAATTTCAAGGCCAGGCCGAACGTTTAGCTCTAAAATCTGTGGGCCATAGCGTTGGTCGATTACAAAATCAATTCCCAGATAATGAAGTGGAACAACCTCCTGTATTTTTTGAGAGATTTCCATTATTTCACTCCAATAAGGGAGCTGTAACCCGGTAAGAATTACCCCGGTATCAGGATGGGTGCCGAATGACGATGAGAGGCCCGGGGCAATAAAAGTTATCCCAGACCCGATGTCAATACCTACCCCAATCCCTCCTGCGTGAAGGTTGGCTTTCCCTTTGGAACGCTTTGAGGGAATCCGCATCATTGCCATCACTGGTGTTTTCTTAAAAACAATAACCCTTATGTCTGGAATTCCTTTGTAGCTGATTTTTTTCAAGAGGTCATCCAACTGAATTTTTTCTTCAATCAGCAGAGCGTCATCCATATTATCCAATGAATATACCCCGCTCAGGATGGAAGATGCATGTTGTGAAAGCCTTTCTTTTGAATATTTCTCACCTGACGATGTGATCCATTTTCCATTTGTAAATTCATCAATAATCAGAATACCACTTCCTCCTTTTCCTTTCGCCGGTTTCATTACAAATCCCGACTGGCCGTATAAATCCTGTGCAATGTTTTTCAACTCGAAAAAATATCGATATGCCTTAATCAGCCTTGGAGTGGGAAATCCTTGTTTTTCCAGCAATTCCTTTGAAACCAGCTTGTCATCGGCCATCTTATAATGTTTACGCTCATTGTATTCATAAATAAAATCGATGTTACGCCGGTTAATCCCCAATATCTGATTATATCTGCTTTTCTTACTCATTGAAAAGGATTTTTCTGAATCTCCATACTTCTGTTAAACGCATCCCGGTCCAGTTTCCAAAATATAAGCCTCCACAAATTACCAGAAGCATCGTTTCCGGGAAAGCAAGAACAAACGTTTGTAAAGCCAGAGATGTAATCACGATGTAGCAAAAAATGACAGTAATGACGGTATTGCCATAAATTTTTAAGGCTTCCCTTGTCCCTGTTTCCTCGCTGATAAGGGAAAAACGTTCAATGGTAATAGCCATCAAGGCAAGTGGAAATAAGGTTGCTTTGGCTAATTGCATATTTCCAACCAGTACCCCGGAGGCTGATATAATGAGCAGGGAAAAAACCACAAATACCAAAAGGATGGTCAGTTTTGGGGTGTGTGTGATTTTTAACCGGTTTACCCCCCACCGGATAATTGCTCCTGTAACGATTATCATCGAAAAGGTAACCAAGCCCCATAATAAATTGGTTTCGCGAAACGAAGAAGCGATTAGGGCAGGCAAGAATGTTCCAAAAGTCTGCAGTCCAATTACATTTCGAAAGATAATGGTGACGATGGCGCCGATGGGTATCATCAGTATAATCCTTAGTAAGCTTAATGACAGTCCGGCCTTTTGAAATAAATTCCATGCGTTCATGATGTTAAGAGGGTGAGCTGCCAACCCTTCATAATCTGATTCACGGGTAAAATCTTCGCGTTCAATGGAAAATGAGTATTTAAAATTTACATTTGATGTACGGCGAAAAAAAGCTTCATCGCCATAAGATGTAATCAGATAATTTTTGGGCATTTCGGCAAAGTGGTTATTGGTTGGGTCCATGGTCACCCATTCATCGCCGATTAACACTTCCAGCCATTGATGGGTAACGGTTTTTGTACCAGGATTAAGAATAATCCCGCCCACCAGCCGGGCAGGGATTTTTAATGTTCTCAATAACCCAACCATTAACCTGCTTTTCCCGTTACAGCTTGCCTCCTGAAGGCGTAAGGCGGTCAAAGCATCTGTTTTGCCAGAAAATCCGGTGGTTTTAATATTATTATGAACGAAACTGAAAATTTTTGTCAGCACTTCGATTAAATCGGAGTTCCTGTCAATATCCAGGGATGTTAATACTTGGACAAGCTCTTCATCTCCTGATTGGACAAGGTCGGTATTCTCCAGGTACTTTTGATTTGATGAATTATTTAAGGAGGATATTGGTAGTTTCTCAGGCAACAGAAAACTAACTTTCCTGCTTATAACATTAAACGAATAACTTATTTCCTGATGTCTGTCAGCATTTACCTGGTTCCAGATCCCCGTTCTGTTTAAACCTGAATTCAACTGGGAATAATTAAAAGGTCCTGATAAAACCTGTTCATCGAAAATTTCCTGATGTGCATTTGTCGGTGGAAGCATTGCCCTGATATTTATTTCTCCCCCATGCCCGGTTGCCTCCATTGTTAAAGTTACCCGATACCCGGTTTCGGGCAATACCGTGGCCGGAGTATAATTAAATAGGAAAACCTTTATCAGAACCAGCCCGGCAAATATGGCAAGCAGCACAATAATGGTCATGTTTTTAATATTCATCCCTCTCAGCTTTTTGTTAAAAATCATAAATAACACGATTAAGAATCCCATATAGTTCTTCCTCTTCCCTTTTTAGTTTTCCTTCGTTCAGGGGTTGTTTAGGCGAGCAAATTTCAAGTGTAACCGAAGGATGGGGGTTCAAACAGGTTTTGGTCCCTATGGGGATTAATTCTTCCATCATGAAACCGCTCGTACACCAATCAGAGGCTATCCCGGGGCTGTTTACCATCTCTGACGATGAGCGCCAGGGAGGCTCCGCTGAGCCTCCTGCAGCAATAATCATATCTCGCAACCGGGTTAGTGCAGCATTTCCTGACGAATAAAAAGCACCTTGTCCCAGCTTGTTATTTTCGATGGGTACACGGACCAGATTTTCATATATGTTTTCATTTCCCGAATGAAGAAAAAGACTGGCTTTATATTTATTTTGGTTTATTAGATTAATCAAAGCAACGGTTTCCGGTTCCGGTTGTTTCTCGATGCTCCCGAATGGAAAATTCCTGTTCAGATCAATACCTTTTCCATTCTCCCTTTCATTTTCGATATAACCATCCGGGTTATGGATGAGAATGATATCGACCGAAATTTTCTGCACGCTTATTTTTTGACCGTTACCTTCGTCTAAAAAACGTGCCATAAAATATAAAAGGGCTGTTACCGGCGCCGCTTCATCTCCATGGGTGCCGGCAACAATCAGGAACCGTGATTCTGTATCTTCCCCGGTATACCCAATCCGAATCAAGGGAATGGGTTTGTGAAGCCTGGCGCTTCTGCCAATCCTGAATAATTCGGTGTTTCCCGGAAAATTTTTATGAATCCTGTTTAACCGAGCGTAAAGCTCATCAATAACAGGATACAGATTCAAAGTATAGGTATCGTCACATTCAAAACTTTGCACCTTTTTTATCCTGTTGGTATGGTCAGAACATCCTGTCAGCATGATGAGCAGAAGCAGAATCCTGAGAAATAGCCCTTTAATAATCATTCTGCTTTTTTAAGGTAAGGTATTTAAATAGCTTTGCGCTTTGGCAGCTTTTGAACAGTTCGGATAATCAATGATAACCTTCTCATAAGCAATACGTGCATTTGCAATGTCACTTGATTTATGATAGCTCCGGGCAATGTAATACCATGCTTCGCCAGCCATTTTGTTGCTGCTTTCCGTTGTAACCACATGCTGTAAAGAAATAACCGCGTTGACATAATCCGTTTGATGATAATAGCTAAGTCCAATCCAATAATAACAGGAAGGTAATTTTGTACTCTGTGGATAATTGGTAATGACATTATAAAATTCCGATATCGCGTTGGAATAATCATCACTGTTATAGTAACACCATCCTATTTTATACTGGGCCTGGTCGGCGTTATCAGAAGAAGGATGTGCGGATACAATCGCGGCATAATCTGCCCTGGCATCGGCGTAAGTATATGTTTCCAAATCATATTTACAATTTGCCTTGTAATACATCGCTGAAACTTTATTGTCACTTTTAGGGAATGTGGTTATAAAAGAATCATATTCAGCTATCGCCGATGCTAATTGGTTGTTGTTATAATAAGCCATAGCCCGGTAATACTTGGCTTTTTCAGTTCTTAAACTGGCAGGATAGGTAGACAAAAAGGTTGAGAAGTCATTAATCGCCGTTGCATAGCCTGAAGCTCTGTAATTTGTATAACCAATCTGATAATGCGCATCTTCAGCATTGGACGTATTCGGATAATTATTTATCACCTTGTTGAATTCGGTAATAGCCTGTGCGTAATTTCCTGCTGATGAATAGATGGTTGCAATGTTGTACTGCGCATCGCCTGCTCTAGCAGATGATGGATAATCCTGAATCAGTTTCTTGTAGGCATTTATTGCGGATGTATTGTCATTTAACTTCTCATAGGCCCTGCCCACAGAATACTGGGCATCTGAAGCCTTTGCATTTGTAGGATAATTATTAACTACTTTGTTATAGTAAGAAATGGCACCGGAAAAGTTTTCCTTCACTGCTTCAATTTTACCCAACCAATAATTTGATAGAGGGATTAATGGATGTGTGGGATATTTTGATATAAACGAAGTAAATCTTGCTTCTGCTACGTCATAGTCATCCAGCGTATAATAATCAAAGGCAATTTTATATTCCGCATCAATAACCAGGCTGTCACCAGGAAATTTATCAATTAACTCCTTGTATGAGGCTATCGCTGCCAAGTCCTCACCCTTTATGTCCAAACGATTGGCTTTAACAAAGAGTTCTTCTGCCGAACTGCTTTTTTGAATTGCTGTTAATGTTATTTTCCCAACCGAAACAGTTTCCCCTGCTTTTGTTAAATTAACATTACTCACAAAAGCATCCTGAAAACCAGTCTTTTGGGCTTTCAGCGTGTAGCTGCCATAGGGGACAGAACTAATGGTATAATTCCCGTAGGAATCACTTATTGCGACAAGAGATGTCCCTTCGATAAAAATATAAACATCGCTGTGCGTTATTTGCCCGCTAAGTTCCACCGTACCCTTTATAAATCCTTTCGGTGTAATTCCGGTGACCAGGGTTTGTGCGAATAAATTTATATTCATCACACCAATTAAAACGAATAAAGCTGTTAATGAAATTTTATTAGCCATTTGTGATGTGTTAAATGTTATATGATTTGAATTGTTTCCAATTTCCTGTGTAATTTTTAATTTCTCTCACGGTTTCCAACAAACCACAACATTCGTATAGGGCATTTATTTTCAATTCCCTTTTTGCACTGTAAAATGAATGTCACCGGAGTAATTTGTTAAAGTGACCTGAATTTTCCATGCTCCCGGATTCCCGGAATCAGTTACAAAACTTCCATTATCATCGATTCTGTTGGAGTAGACTTCCGTGTTATTTGAGTCAAAAACTTTAAGTGTCACGGTTCCATTTTGCAAATTCGTTGATTGCCATATTTTTGCCACACCTGATGTATTGCTCCAGGTGTATTCCAGAACTTTGGTAACATTTACCATATTGGTAACCTGGAACGAGAAATTATCCACTTTATTAATGATCGTTGGCTCATTGACAAGTCCATCGTCCTTTGAACAGGACGAAAAAATAGCTAAGCTTAGCAGTAAAAAAGCGGTAAGTTTTAGTGAATTTTTCATTTTTATTGAATTTAAATTTTTGTTAGATTTTAATATGGTATTTTGTGCCGTTTTTAAATTTTGTTTAGATAAAGAGGAAGCCTCTACTTCCTCTTTTTAACGAATAATTTATGCAACGATGAAACGACCCTATGCACCTAATTAATGAATGCGTATACAGAAAAGTTAATCCTAGGTACGTAAGATTGTTTCTTTATTCTAAATTCCAGTTTTTGTCGAAAGTGTTATCCAGATTTTGTTTATCATCCGGCAATGTCTCATTTTTTTCAAAAAAGAGATATGCAATATGCCTCGTAATCTTATTTTTGGAATGAGGAAGCGTTATCCGCTTCCTCTTTTGTTCCATCAGGAACAAATCTATTTGTATATACCTCATTGATTGATTTCAACTTCCTTTGCCAAATCCAGTCCATCGGATACGATATCGAAAATATCAGAATTGTAATTCTCACTGATAACTATGACCCCGTTTACTTTCGATGCAGAGGACAATTGTTCATTTGTTACCGCTGCAAACCAAGCCGAAGGATCGATGGTAACTTGTGCCAGCGCACTTTCGTTTGTTGAAAAGGTTATTTTCCCCTGTTTTTCAACTTCGAAGTTTTCTCCGGAATTAAATTCAAAAAGCACGTCGTGGCTTGTCCCGCTTAAATCTATATAAGTCCCGTTTAATCGAATGGCGGGTTCCGGCCCATTATCCTGAAGTTCTATTTCCACTTCCACCTGGTCGTACGTCCCGGCAGGAATTTCGGCGTAAGAAATGTCCGGTGTTGTTTTACCTGTTGCAAAGTCAATTTTTGTATTCATCTCCACTTGGAAATCAATCCCTACAGAATCATTTTGTGTCTGAGCCTGGAATTCAACTCTTCTAAGAATTATAGTTCCGGAAGCAAATGATAACGATTTTGATTGACTTGTTGATTTTAATACAAAGGGTGTAGTAATCGTATTAAATTTCAGATCGATCTTTGGTTCGGTTAAAGAATCATCGTTGCTACAACTAGCAAAAATAATTGCGAAGAACAGTAAAACTGATAATTGTTTTAATTTAAATCTTTTCATAATTTTCAATTTTTGTTAATCCATATTCATTCTGTATTTATTCTAATCTTGAGAAATATAAATTTTTATTCCTATCCTCTTCATCACCTTGGGCTATCAATTTAACTCCCTGACTTCCAGCTTCGATAATCTCCCAATCTTCATTTAGCCAATCCAAGGATTCGTCATCTGTATCAAATTCAATTTCAATAATGTTTTCTAGTTCTTCAATATACAGTTTCCATTCACCGGGAATACTCTCCTGGCTATGCTCTGCTTTCAAGGTATAATTGGGGTAAAAAACAAATGTATACCCCATAAATGCTGATGTTTTATCTGAAGCATCAGAATAAAGTGATACAATCCAGGCATTTGACGTTAATAATTCCGCAAAAGGATAGTCTTCTTCATTAAATTCTATCACATCATCTTCATCACAACCATCACTTAATACTGATATCATTTCCTTCAATTCAGTATTGTTGTTTACTCTAATCGTATCCTCATTGTAAAATAACAATTGGATTGGATATAGCATTTCAATAATAATATCATCTTCCAAATCGTCAAATAAGTTGTATAACTCCGAATCATTTTTAACTACTACGTTTTCATGCTTTTGAAAAGTGATATTATAGGTCATCAATTCAATAGGGAAAATAAAATCAACACATTCTATATCATCATCTTCCAGTTCATCAAATTGTTCCCTTAATTCTTCCAACTCATCTTCATCATTCAAAATAATTTCTGTGTAATCATGCAGAATAATTGTAATAGGAAAAATGATTTCTATGTCATCGTGATACTCATAATAGTCATACTTTAATTTGTTAATATCTGCATCTGAATTAATAGTAAAAACCTGGTCATTAATTTCTACCTCGTACGGAAATTTTATGCTAAATCCGCTACACTTATCGATAAAATTATCGATAGATCCATCTTTAAGAACGACATTATGGATTAGTCTGGCAAGCGTATCATTTGCGCTAATTACTTCTTCTTCACCAGGTTCTGTTATTTCAATATATTCTTTCTGGCAACCAAAAGCAATTAGTGTAACCATCAGAACCAACCAATATAAATTTATAGATTTCATATTGTATTTCATGTTTACAAGAATTAAACAGTTCATCAAAAAAATGTCCTACCTCCGATTCAATTTTTTTTTTGTAACCTTGTGTTTTCGTCTTTTAAATACGTTAACATTAATAATGACCAAGAGCGATCGAAATAAGAATGTATGCCATGAAAAAGTGTTTAATGAGCTTTTCAAATCACTTTCGAAGGATTTGTATAATTTTCTTTATTACAAATATGGCGAAAATAACAATCCTGAGGATGTTGTTCAGGTTGCTTTTGAAAAACTTTGGAAGAATTGTAAAATGGTTGTGCCGGATAAAGCAAAATCTTTTATCTATACAGTTGCAAACAATGAAATGCTGAATTCAATTTCACGCAAGAAAACAGCGCTCAATTATAGCATTCAAAAGCCCAAAGATCATTCCATCGAATCTCCTGAATATTTATTAGAAGAGAAAGAATATCACGAACGACTAAAGAAAGCCATTGAAGAATTAACAGAAGAACAACGCGTCACATTTTTACTGAATAGGGTTGATGGGAAAAAACATCAGGAAATTGCAGATTTGCTTGGTATCTCTAAAAAAACAGTAGAAAAGCGAATATATACTACATTAAAAATACTTCGAAAAAAAGTTGAAACCGATAAAATTTGACAATACAGGTAGGATTTTAAGACTTGAACCTGTTATAATAATGGAATTCGAATGCAATGAATAAGGAAGAAAAAATAAGGAAATGGCTTGCCGGAGAACTATCGGAAACTGAAAAGAATAAATTTGAACTCAGTTCAGAATTTGTAGAAATTAAAAGGTTACTAGAGGCAGTTAAATCTTTTAAAGCGCCTGATTACGGCATTGACACTGAACTTAACAAGTTATCGAAAAACATTTTCCACCAGCAAAAAACTATTAATTTTTACAAAAAAATTAGCCCTTTGTTAAAAATTGCGGCAATATTAATTTTTGTTATTGGCACAAGCCTTTTTTCGTATAAATACTTTTCCAAAATCAATATTAAAGGCGAATGGTTTGCAGAACAAGGCGAAGTGTATTTGCCGGATTCATCGCTAGTAATACTTAATTCCGGGTCTAGATTAAGATATTCTATAGATAATTGGGCGAATGAACGCAATGTTCAACTAGAAGGCGAAGCGTTTTTTAAAGTAAAAAAAGGCTCACTTTTTAATGTTTCAACAGAAAATGGAACGGTAGAAGTTTTGGGAACAGAATTCGATGTTAAGGATTGGGGAAGTTATTATGAAGTTACTTGTTACACTGGTTTGGTTAAGGTTAATACAAGTGAAAAATCGGTACTATTAAAACCCAATTCGGTATTTAGAAATATTGGTGAAAATGATACGGAATATACAATTTCAAATCAATCTGAACCGACATGGCTTAAAGGGGAAAGTACTTTTAAAAGTGTTCCTTTAGTTTATGTTTTCGAGGAACTGGAAAGACAATATGAAACTTCTGTTAAGACAATAAATGTTGACCTCAACCAATTATTTACCGGAAGTTTCTCTCACGATAATTTAGAACTCTCAATTGAAGCAATTACCATTCCGATAAATTTAGATTACAAGATTAAAAAGAACAAAAATATTATAACCGTTGAAGATAAATAAAGTCTTCATATTAAGTTTACTTATGCTGGTTTTATTGCGTGGAAATTGCTTTGCTCAAGATACCGGAAAAATAACATTGGATAAGTATCTTAAAATTCTTGAGACCAAATACAATGTAGCTTTTAACTATGCGGATAAGAATATAAAGAATGTTTATGTGGCAGCCCCCAAAGACGATGTTTTAAGTCTTGAGCAGCACATAGAAATTCTTGAAGAAGAAACTGACCTGGCATTTAACATATTATCATCAAAGTATATTGCAATCACTAAAACAAATCAGATTCTAGAAATTAAGGGAACCATTATCGATAAGGAATCCCAACGAATAATTGATGGGGCTATTATCTATTCTAAAAAGACCTATGTAGTAAGTGATAGTTCCGGTAAATTTTCATTTGTAGCAAACATGGCAGAAGATTCGCTGTTAACTATACGGTATACCGGATATAAAACTCAGTTACACCAAATAAACATAGAATTAAGTGATGCCGTATTCGAAATGATTCCTGATGTGCAAGAGTTGGAAGAGGTTGTGATTAATTATATTGTCAAAGGTATCGATAAGTTATTGGATGGTTCTGTTCAGTTAAATGTTAAAAACATTGAAACTTTGCCGGGACTTATTGATGCTGATGTATTACATACAATTCAACTCTTTCCCGGAGTAAAAAGTATCAATGAAACAGTATCGGATATTAATATTCGTGGAGGCACCAACGACCAGAATTTGGTACTCTGGGATGGGATAAAGATGTATCAAACCGGACATTTTTTTGGGCTTATATCTGCCTTCAACTCCCATCTTATTAGTAAAACAACGATTATAAACAACGGGACGAGTGCTAAATATGGGGAAGGTGTTTCGGGTATCATTGACATGCAACAACATGATTACCTGGCGAATAAATCTGAATTTAGTGCAGGAATAAATTTGATTAGTACCGATGCCCTTGTGAAATTACCAGTTAATAACAAATTGTCCCTCCTTATGGGGGCCAGAAGATCTATCAACGATATCATAACCACTCCGACATACAATAACTATTACGACCGTGCATTTGGCCATTCTGAAGCATCAAGTAACCATTTTAACGGCTTGGGACCAGATAAGTATCATACATTCTTATTTTATGATCTGAGTGCAAGCTTACTCTACAATATTTCTGAAAAGGACAAGATGAAAGTTAGTTTCTTGAATATTCGTAATAACATTGCGTTTGAGGAAAACAATTTAATTAGGGATACTTTAAAAAATAAAATAAGCAATTTAAGTCAATGGAGTTATGCGACAAATGTAAAGTATTCTCGTTATTGGAGTGATAAACATACTACTTTATTATCAGTGTATTTATCTAATTACAATCTAGATGGATTTAATGCCGACATAGTAAATGAACAACACCACTCACAAAAGAATGAGGTGCTTGATTGGGGTATTAAATTACACTCTCACTTAAGTTTAAACGAAAATCTTAATATTGTAAATGGTTACAACTTTAATGAAATTGGTGTACGTAATTTTGATAACATAAATAAACCAAATTACACCCGAGACATTAAAGACGTGCTTAGAGTTCATGCTATATACAGCGAAGCAGAATTCAAAAAATTATTTGAACGAATTTATTTTCGATTTGGTTTACGCGCTAACTATTTCAATAAATTTGACAGATTATTGTTGGAACCAAGGGTGGCTTTAAATTTTAGATTAATGGATAACATTTCATTAATTTTGTTAGCTGAAAGCAAGAGCCAGTTTACCACTCAAACAATTGATTATCAGACAGACTTTCTGGGTATTGAAAAAAGAAGATGGGTATTATCAAATAACAAAAGTGTTCCGGTTGTAAAAAGTCATCAGTATTCACTCGGAATCAATTACAACAAAAAGGACCTTCTTATCACTTTTGAGGCTTATAATAAAAATGTTAATGGCATTATATCACCCAGCCAGGGGTTTCAAAATCAATTCGAATATATATATGCTCTGGGGGAATATGACACCAAAGGATTAGAAACCTTAATTAATAAACGATTTGCAAACTGGAACTCATGGATTAATTATTCAATCTCCAGGAATGATTATACGTTTCCCGATTTTGCTCCTTCTGTCTTTCCTCATAATTTAGATATTCAACACGCTTTGTCACTTGGTTGCAACTATGGTCTGAAACATTTTGACATTTCCACCGGATTACATTGGCGATCAGGTAAACCCTTTACTAAACTCCAATCAGAACTGGCAAGCGTGAAAAATGAAATTGTATACCAAGATCCGAATAGTTCTCGAACCGATGAATTTATGAGATTTGATATTTCTACAAAATATAAATTCAATATTGGTAAAATTAATGGGGAGATTGGAGCATCTATCTGGAATATTTTAAATAGAAAAAACACCATTAATATCTACTACCAGGTAAATGGACTTGGAGAAATTAGAATGATTAGCCAGAATGCCTTGAAAACTACGCCAAATGTTAGTGTGAGATTTTTGTTATAGATTTTGTTCCTATTTCGGGTTAAAATAACAATAAGGGATTCAATTTTAATTAATCAAATTACCCTATTTCTTTTGAAATGATTTATCCCTTTTAAGTCATTGTTTGTAACAAGGCGCTGAGATTCCAGGTAATGTTGGACACTTGAGTAAATTTCAAATGTCCAATAATTTAGAATTATGGAAAAGGAATTCAAAAAACGAGTAAATAACACTCTTCAACATCGACGCAAATTACTTGTACTAAAACTCATGTAGCAAGAGAAAAATATCTTTAAGGCTTGTAAAAAATTGAGATACTAAGATCAACCTATTATGAATGGAAATCCCGCCACAAAAATATGGAGTCAAGCACTATTTTCGGATTAAAGAGGATCGGGCATATCAACTAAGAGTGGGATGTGATATTGTAAATAAAATCCATTAAATAAGAAAGGAATTTCCAATAGGACCAATACTGATTAAGTGGCTCCTGGAAAGATATTTCAACATCGAAGTTTCGGACTCAAGTGTCTATCGCATCTTCGCAAAATATGGTATAACCCGATTAGAGGATACAGCATCCGGAAGAACAGCACTTACGAAACGGGACAACAAAACTTCGCCATGGCATCATGTCCAAAATGGATGTTAAGTTTTTAATCTTCAAAGCTGATAATGGCGAGAAAACCAAGCGTTACCAATTTACAACAATTGATGTTGCCATAAGAATAAGGGCCTTGAAGATCTGTGAAAAAGATCACGAAAAGAGTGCCATTGATTTTGTTAACTATGAGATTGAGCGTTTCCCGGTTGAAATACATACCATCCGAACGGACCGTGTTTGTGAGTTCCAGACTAAACTTCATTGCGCATAGAAGACCATGGAATGAGGCGCGTATTAATAAAGCCAGGATCTCCACAGTTGAAAGGCAACATTGAACGCTCACATCGCACCGAAGAGGATGAATTTTACCAACTGTTATCTCTTAAGGATGATGTTGATTTTGGGAAAAATTTAGAAACCTGGGAGAAATTTAAAACTATCACTCACCACATTCAGCCCATGATGGAAAACGCCATATGAACAATTAAAAAGCCAATTGAGTTATTGATAATTTTCTCAGTGTGATGCTAAAAGTAAACAACATTGCAACAGACCATTAAAATAATTATGATCTATGAAAAGTGTCTCTTAACTTTAACAAAGAATTGTCCAATGAAATCTGCCATAAAATACAAATACAATAATCCCATTGTCCCCAGAAGATTGAATTCCAAATCGGGAGAAACCAATTTGAATCCATGCAAACCAATGATAGCGCCGCTAATGAGTAAACCAACAATTGATGGAATACGAATTCTTTCGAAAAAAACCGGCCCAATGAGCAAAATTACCAGAACCAAGGTAATAATTACAACCGGCTCATTAAATGGCAACTGGATTAAGGCATGAAACATAGTCAGTTATTTTTATCTCCCGAAATATTATCAGAAGGGTTATGCTCGGTTGAATTATTTTGAACAACATCAAAAGGTATTTCTTCTGATCCAACCGTTTCTATTCTGCGTTTTTTGAAACCATCGAGCAGGTTTGGTTTTAAACTAATCATTATTACCAATAAGGAGCAGATAACAATACTGAAAAGTACGATGGAATACCCCAGGTCGATTATTATCTCTCCATGAGCCAGCCCCCTTTGTAACGGCAGAGAAGCTAACACTGCCGGAACCAATCCCTTAGGTGTCATAACCGCCATTATTGTTTTTTCAGGTTTGGTAATATTTTTACCGGTAAGATAAACGACACCCGGAATACGAAAAGCAATTATTAACAAAACGATTAGAAATCCTGTTGCATAAATTGCAGGTACACCAAACTGCAGTGAGATACCCACATAAACAAAGAAATAAGTCTGCATGATAAATACTACCTCAGCAAAAAAATCTCTTTCATTCGGATTAAATCCCGAACTTTTGAACGTAAAAACCTTCCTGAATTTTTTATATTCAACCAGTCCGTCAATATTACCCAAAATAATTTCAAAAGATAAAACGGCGATGCCCCCGTTTAATCCCAATAACTCAACAACGCCACACAGAACAAAAACAAAGGCAAGGGTGGTGAACATCGAATTTTTCACGCTTCTTATTTTTCCAATAAAAATTGACCATAAGAACCCACTCAATAAACCCAGGATTACGGCAAAAACAAAGGCCTTCCACATCTTTAAAAGAATCATTTGGGGTGACACAACATTCTCGGCCATTCCATCAAGCAGGGCGAGACCAACTACCAGGCAAAGTACATCGCTTAGCGCCGATTCGAGTATTAAAACGGATGTACTTTTTTCACCCATCTTTAACTGCCTCACCATTGGAATGACTACTGCTGACGAGGTTCCTCCAACGATAGCTCCGATAAATACAGAACTCATAACATCAACACCCAATAGCCAGCGTGAAACCCAGGAAGTAAGCAGAATTGTTATAATAAAGTTTAGCAGGGTTAATACCGTAGCAGAGCCAATGGCTTTTTTTATTTCTCTGAAGTGGAGGCCAGCGCCACTTTCAAACAAAATTACAACAAGTGTAATTGTAGTGAAAACATTGCCAAGTTTACCAAAAAAGTCGATGGTGACAATTCCACTTACCGGTCCGATAATTATACCAATTAAAAGTAGCAGAAGAACATTGGGGATTTTTGTTTTATCGAAAAGTTGATTGAAAACGTGCGATAAAAAAATAAGTACTCCCAAAATTATTATAGTGATGTATAAATTCATCCTTAGTTTTTAATAAAATAGTTTAGTGAAAAATACTGTTATTTTATTGATAAGAACCAGCGCCAGAGTCAAAATTGTAAGTCATAAAAACTGTCTTTATATAATCTTTATACATCCCAGCCTAGTTTTTATAAAATATTGATATCGTAACTAGTTCCTTTGTATTAGTAACAGTAACAGATTAAACTATGTCTTCTTTTTGGAATACGGTGGGTATAATCATACTGATAATTGCCTTTGTTTATGTACTATCTGTGGCAGTAACAACATTGGTAAAATTTATGAAAAACGATGATGATTAAAGAAACTCAGAATTTAGGCTAAAAAAAGTGAGTGGAGTTCTTAAATCAAAATATGTATAGAGGATTGTATGGACAAGATTATAAACTTCAGGTTAACTTCGAAAATACTTAGCAGAAATGTATTCATCGTTTCTCTGTCAATTTTAGTTTGTTCCTTTATCGCTTTAATTTATTCTGAGCCGGTATTTCCATTTTTAGTTTCCTTTTTAATATCGCTTACGGTAGCTGCTATATTGTTTCTGATATCAAAGCAGGAAAAAAATAGTGCTGAATTAAACCGTAAAGATGCCTATTTTGCAGTAACAAGTTCATGGATTTTAATGACTCTATTGGGGAGTCTTCCTTATTTAATTTCAGGAAGTATTCCAGTATTTGTCGATGCTTTGTTCGAATCAGTATCCGGTTTTACAACTACCGGATCCTCCATTTTAACTGATATTGAAGCACTTCCTAAATCCATTCTATTCTGGCGAAGTTTAACCCACTGGATTGGGGGAATCGGCATTATTGTATTGGTAATACTTATAATGCCAACCTTACAAATTGGCGGCTACCAGTTGTTTACAATGGAGTCGTCGTTGCAGGAAAAGATACATCCCAAAATAAAATCGGTAGGTCAACGTATTCTTGCCATTTACATGCTGCTTACGGCTGTCGAAGTTGTTCTCCTACTGCTGGGAAAAATGAATTTGTTTGACAGTGTTTGTCATGCGTTCGGCACCATCGCCACCGGAGGATTTTCTCCTAAAAATACCAGTATCACAGATTATTCGCCTTACATACAGTATGTAATAATGATATTCATGTTGCTGGCAGGAACCAATTTTGTGATTCATTATTACATATTGAAAAGAGAATTCAGAAAGGTAAAAGAGAACGAAGAGATGAGATTTTATTTTGCCGTTGTATCTATTGTTGGGCTAATCATCACTTTGGTTTTGTTTTTCAGGATGAACAAACCTTTTGAAGAAGCGTTTCGCGAAGCTTTTTTTCAGGTCATTTCAATTGTTACATGTACTGGTTTTGCTTCAGCTGATTATTTAAACTGGCCGGTATTTGCCTGGGTTCTTATATTCCTGATAATGTTTCTCGGAGGTAGTACCGGATCTACTGCCGGAGGAATAAAAATGGCCCGACATCTGGTATTATTAAAAAACATTCGACGAAATTTTCGTGAGTTTCTACACCCCCATGCCATTTTGCATTTGAGAATTAACGGTAGGCCGATAAATGATGAAACCAATAGAACCATCCTTTCCTTTATAAGCATCTATGTCATTGTTTTTGTTATCGGAAGCATTCTGATTGTAGCTACAGGAGTAGATATTAGAACGGCGAGCAGTTCGGTAGCAACCTGCATGGCTGGTATCGGTCCAGGAATTGGAACAGTTGGTCCGGCAAGTAATTTTGCTCATCTACCTGCGAACAGCAAAGTCCTCCTTTCTATTTTAATGATTATCGGCCGGCTTGAGATCTACACTGTGATTGTTTTGTTTACTAAAAAGTTCTGGGAACATTAACTTTAAAAAGATTATAAAATGCTAAAAATAAACATCTGTGGTTATAAATAAGAATATATGCGAGTAACTCTTCTAGCTTTCAAGGTGCTATTTCGGGATACACATACAATTGTCAAAAGTGACTTATTGTCAATTTTTATAATATCCTTATCACATTCCACGATTCTTTATAAAACATTTATAAAATCGTCCTCAACTTTGCTTTGTAGATTTTGTACGAATGAAACTTACAGCCTGGGATATTATAGGGATAATCGTTTTAGTATTGACATTTCTTGTCATCATTGGTAAAGCGTTGTGGCTTCTTATTAAATACTATATGCGCTTGAATAAGTAGAAGGTTTGTTAAAATGATAGATTCAGAGATTTAAACTAAAAACAATATCTTGTAAAAGTTAATTTATATACCGAAAAACGATACTAGAATAGCCATGCCCGATAAGTTTTTTACAAAATATCCGAATTCCACGCTGCTTTCAAAAAAAATAAAGCACTACCTTCTGGCTATAATTATTGTTAGCGTTACAGCTTTGCTTTGCATCCCGCTTTCAAATACCCAAAGCTATTATGTTGTTTCGTTTATTTTATTGTTTGTGGTTTCATTTCTGGCAACAATTAAGGGGATTGGCCCCGTGCTTGTGGCCGCCACCTTAAGTGCCCTGGTCTGGAATTTCTTTTTTATTCCGCCGCATTACACTTTTCATATCGAAAAAGCTGAGGATATTCTAATGTTCGGGATGTTTTTTATTATCGCTTTTCTTAACGGAATTCTAACCACCCGGGTAAGAAGGCAGGAGCAATTAGCAAGGGAGAGGGAAAAACGGACGAACGCCCTGTTTCAACTTACCAAAGAACTATCGAAAGCAAACGGAATTGAGGAGGCAACAAAGGTAGCCACCGACAATATTAAGCTCTATTTTAAACTGGAAGCCTACATTGTTTTACAGAACGGCGAAAATGTGCTTCAGCCTTTCAAACAAATAAAAGAAGACAAAACACTTAACGAACGGGAATACGAAATTGCAATGCACGCGTTTGAGAAGTTGGAAATGGCTGGACAATTCTCAGGTATTTCGTCTGCACATGAGAAAACATTTTATCCGATGAAAGGAACTCGTTTAAATCCTGGAGTTATTGTTGTAAAACAAAATGATGAACTGGACGAAGTTCAGAAAATATTATGGGATACCTTTTTAACCCAGATTTCCAATGCGCTGGAGCGCGAGTTTCTGGGAGAACTGGCGCAAAAAGTCCGTTTTTTGGATGAATCAGACCGGCTTTACAGAACGCTATTCAATTCCATCTCACATGAATTACGTATCCCGGTTTCTACAATCATGGGAGCTTCTGATACAATAATCAGTTCGAATAGTTCAAAAGATGTTCAATCTGAATTATGTCATGAAATTTTCACGGCCTCGCTCCGATTAAACAGGCTAATTGAGAATTTGCTAAATATGTCGCGTTTGGAAAGTGGACATTTTTCCGTGAGGCTCGATTGGTACGATATGAACGACCTGATCAATAAAATAACCAAAGATTTGTCGGAAGAATTAAGTGCTTATCATTTTAAGGTTGTAATCGATGATGAAATGCCCCTTGTGAGAATAGACTTTGGTTTGATTGAACAAGTGCTATATAACCTGCTTATAAATTCTACTCAATATGCACCGGATTCAACTGAAATAGCGCTTTCTGCAAAGCATGAAAATGAAAACCTGATTATTGAAATAACAGATGAAGGACCGGGATTCCCGGAAACTGAGCTCAAAAACGTTTTTATGAAATTTTTTAAAGTTAACAGCCGGAAAGCAGGTGGACTGGGTTTGGGACTATCCATCGTAAAGGGATTTATAGAGGCGCATAACGGAACAATTGATGTTTCAAACCGAGAGAATGGTGGAGCAAAATTTACCATCCAGATCCCATCAGAAAAACCGGAAATTAAAAAACAGGAAGATACGATTCATGAATGAAAATGAAAAAATACTAATCATTGACGATGAACTTCAGATTCGTCGTTTATTGGAAATTACACTTTCGGCCAGCGGTTACAAGATTATTCAGTCTGTAAACGGAAAGGAAGCACTTGTGGATGCTGCAACCCATAACCCTTCGCTTATTATTCTGGATTTGGGGCTTCCTGATATTGACGGACAGGATATTCTGAAAAAACTGAGAGAATGGTTCACGAAGCCAATAATTATTTTGTCAGTCCGGGATTCGGAAGACGAAATTATCAATGCCCTGGATAATGGAGCTAACGATTATTTAACCAAGCCTTTCCGATCCGGAGAGTTGTTGGCAAGAATCAGAGCCGCTATTCGGTCAATTGAAAATACTTCAGATACGGCAACTTTGAGCTTCGAATCGATAACGATAGATTTGCAAAGCCATACCGTAAAGAAGAACAACGAATTGTTGAAACTTACCGCAACCGAGTTTTCAATTCTGAGCCTATTGGCCAAAAATAGAGGAAGGGTACTTACCCATCAATACATTTTAAAAGAGATCTGGGGGCATGGTTATTCCAATCAAACCCAATATTTAAGAGTATTTGTAGCACAACTTCGAAAGAAAATCGAGGATAACCCCTCAAAACCAACCTTGCTGATTACAGAATCAGGAATTGGCTATCGTTTTGCAGAATAATCAATAAATAATAATCCTGTGAATAAAACCATACCAAAATATGAAGCGGTAATTGACTTTGATCAAACGAAAGTTAAAGAGGCAGTTAATAAATTTATTGAGTTAAATCAAAACAGTGATTTTCATGTTAAAAGCAGGAATGATCATGCAGGAATTTATGTACTTAGTCTATTAAAGAATAATTTTTGGAATGGTTGTTCGGAAGGGAATATAACTATTTCGGTGCAAGAGTATGAAAAAACGAAAGTAAAACTCGTTGTTGATATTGACAATACGGGCATGAACGATCCGGAAAATTATAATGACCTTGTTGAAGCGCAAAGTCAATTACTTCATGCATTATTTAATATTTTATCAGGAAATCTGGAGCAAAAAATAGTGGTGATCCCAATGGGAAAAGGATGTCTTGGAATGTTTTTAGTTTTAATTATAGGAATTGGTACTCTTTATTATTTCTTTTAGTAAAGACATTTAATTGTCGTAGATGGAATTGTTACTTTCCTCCATATCTTCAGAATGCAAATCCAAGTATGCACATCGATCCAAAATATTTTGACTCCCGAAAAGACTACTTGACAAATCAATTCGAGCATTTCCATCGAAAGATTCATAGTTAGCACAGTTCATCAACTTCCATTATCATTGTTGAGATTTTCAAAATAATGGAGTTTAAATGGAAACCTTAACTTTATTTGGTTCACGATCTATATAACTATGTTGTATTTTTCGCTCTATACCGGCTAGTTCAGCTTTTAGTTCTTTTAATTCATCTTCTTTTCTCCAGGCACTATTCACTACTTCGTCCAACACTGGAATATCTTTTCCAGCATTTTCTGCATATTTTTTATGGTTATCAATCAAATACGGAATCCGTTCCATGGCTTTCAAAAAGCTAGTGCTTGCCAACTTCGGATCTTTGGCAATATGACCGTTGTTGTGTGTATATTTTAATCCGTTCTCACCTCGAACGAAAAACCGGTTTTCTTTAAAATCAAAACCATCTTTCATACTGGCCTCCGTTTTTACCAGGATTGAAAAGCCATACAAACTCCCTATTCTTCGGAACTCATCATTGGTTCGAATAGTCTCACTAATTTCATTAAGTCTGGCTCCTATAAGTTTAGGACTCGAACCGTTCACTCCGTCAATTCTTATCGCATTCATGATATTTCCTGATTCATCCTTTTTGAGAGCACCACTAAATGCCGTCCAATCAGACTGCATTTTTGTAATTATCCCCTGATGTAATTCAATACTCTGATGAATATCTTCCAGTCGAAAACGAGCTGTTGATTTACTTCTGCTAAAAGCGTGTCGTTCGCTTTCCAATGCTGCGATACGTTTCTCCAATTTTGCTTTTTCCAACAAATCAGTATTCCCGGAAAGAATGGCCACATACTCTGAAAAGTTCATGCCTGACTTTTCATCAAGACTACCTTCATCAATAGTTCGTTTCCCCAGGTTATTGGTCTTCAATTGCTGAATAAAAAGTTGCTTATTGTGGAGCAAATTAAACTTGTAGGAGTCCAAACTCTTTTCAACAGCATAAATAATTACATCCACCTTATTATCGGCAACTAGCTTGGCTATTTCATTTCCTTTGCGGATTGCCCTACCCTCCCGCTGTTCCAAATCCGATGGTCGCCATGGAGAATCCAGATGATGCAGTGCCACTGCCCTTTTCTGTGCATTTACACCTGTTCCCAACATATCGGTCGATCCAAATAGTACACGAATTAGCCCCTCGTTCATCGCAGCAATTAGGTTTTTTCTGGCTTTCTCGGATTTTGCTTCCTGGATAAAACGTATTTCGTGTGCCGGGATATGGTAATCTTCAACAAGTTTTCTTTTTATCTCGCTGTAAGGTGTCCATTCTCCGGGTTTATAGGTTCCTAGATCGGAAAAAACAAACTGTGTTCCTTTATATTCGTCAAACTTTTTGTAGTAGGCATGTATCTGCGATGCACAATGCGATGCTTTATTATCAATGTGATCATCATAATGCGGGCTGATCATCCGCATATCCAGAGACATTTTCCGGGCATAATTAGTGGCAATCAACATTTTTGCCTTTTCTTCTCTTTCCGATAAAGGTGGTCTGCCTAATAAGGTTGCATCACCATTTTTTGCAAAAGCTACCAGTTTTTTAATAAACTCTTCCTGTTGTGGAGTTGGCGGTATATTGTACAGTATTTCATTCTTTTCCGGCCGGTCAATTCCGATGTCTTTTGCTGTTCGGTAATCGGTAATTTCGTTGTAAAATGCTGCGAGTTCCGGAACTTTAATAAAATACCTGAATCGTTCTTTTTGAACTATTTCATTAGTTACCGAAAATTCATAATCAGTCGTCTTTTTTGCATACACCGCGGCCCATGCATCAAAAGTTTTTATCTGCTGGCGTTCCAATTCTTTTGGACGCAGGTATTTAAACAGCAAAAACAATTCCGTCAATGAATTTGAGATGGTCGTTCCAGACAAAAAAGTTGCTCCCAGATCTTTACCTGTTCGTTCCTGTATGGTTCGAATTGCAAACAGCATATTCAGCGCACGCTGGCTTCCCTGTGGGGTTCCCATGCCTGCCACCCGATCGTGACGTGTATTAAACATCAGATTTTTAAACCGGTGACTTTCGTCTAAGAACAGATGATCTATGCCCATCATCTTAAAATCAACGACATTGTCTTTTCTGTTTTCAATATTGTGGGCGATGGTTTTTAATTTTACTTCAAGGTTTTGTTGACGTTTTAATAATCCCTTTAACATTCCCCGTGAGACTTCGCCTCCTTGTATTTTTACCACCTCAAGGTTTTCTTCAACACTATCCAACTCTGCCTGCAGAATTTGCTTTTGTACTTCAGGGGATTGCGGTATCATTCCGAATTGGTCGTGGGTAAGAATAATAGCGTCCCAGGAATTGTTTTTAATGTCGTTAAAAATCTTGACTCGTTTTGACGGTGTAAAATCCTGTTTTCCCGGATAAAGCAATTTTGCATAGGGATATGCAGTCCGAAAGGTTTGTGCGATTTCGTGAATATTGGCTTTTAAACCGACAATCAAAGGTTTATTGGCCAGTTTCAGGCGTTTCATTTCATAAGCACCGCAACACATTATTAATGTTTTCCCGGCTCCTACTTCATGATCACAAATACCGCCTCCGTTTTGTTTCAACATCCAAACGGCATCTTTCTGGCTGTTATACAAACCTTCTATACCCAGTGCTTTTAAATCGAGATTTGGAAAAATTTGGTGCGAACCATCGTAATTTGGCCGCACATAACAGTTAAAAGTATTGTTATATAAATCGCTCAAATCCTGTTTAAACTCCAATTTCTGTTCGTCTAGCCAGACTGTAAATCCATTTCTTATTTCGTCAATCTTACTGTTGGCTAGCTGAATGGCTTCGCTGTCTTTAACTTTTACTTCTTTGTCGCCAACCATTATACGTTTAGTAATATTAGGAGTAGTATTCACTAAAGCATGTTTTAACAGGGCAATTCCATCGTAGGTGCGACTCTGCGATCTTACGGCATACTTTTCGTAGATATTGGCGTTTGTAAACTGGTTTTTTACCGAAAATTCATCTACCGATGGCGAATAATGAATATCAACCACTGTTTTAAACAAGTGGCTGGCGTACTGTCCATAAATGTGTACCGGTATCCAACGTTCACCAAAATTGAAATCAAGTTCATCAAAGGCAATAGGTTTTGGAATTGCATTTTGCAATACTTTAAGCGACTCCTGCGAGGCTTCATCATTGGGGTGATTTTTCAGATATTCTTCTATCTTTTGTGCTTTTTCAACAACATTCCCGGCAACAAAACGGTCTGCAACTTCATAGTTTTTTATAAGCGGGTTGTAATAAATCCGCCCATGCAGCTCGCCAACCAGTTCCTCTCTGCTCTTCCCATCCAGCAGGGATAACATATATTCGGTTTGTACTTCTCCGAATTTATTTAATGAAGCGGCCAGGGCTTCTTCCGGTGTGTCCACCTGGTCCAGTTCATGGGCATTAAAAGCAACAGGCTGTGTGAAAATATCTGCTTTGACTAATTCGCCATTCACCCCACGTTCCAATGCCAAAACCTCGTTGGCTAACGGATCCATTTTTATTAACCCAAGATTTTTAGGATCGTTTAACTGACCGTAATTCCTTACAAACTCATCGTAATGTTTGTTAAGCAATTGACGGCTGCCTTTATCTTCCTGTTGCGTATCGGCTTCAATTTGATAAAGCTTTTGATAGACATCCCTTAGCTGAATAAATAAAAATGCTTTGGTTTCCTGCTGAGAACTTAAATGCAGTCGTTTAAAAGTTCCCCCACTTTCATTCCATTCCTTCAAGTAACCTAACTGATTATTGTCTTTTAACAACGAACCTTTTTTATAATGTGCCCGTAACTCTCCAGAATAATTTCTTTCGTTTGGCAGCGTGGGGATTTTGTTATTTTTTATCGTTCCATTTACTTTTCCGGGGGGATTAAACAGGTTTAATTGTTTGCTTTTTGTTTTTGGCTGTTTGCGCCTTCTGATATTATTTGTTTGGGTACGTTCTTCCTTACTGAAACCAAAAAGATCATATAGATTTTGAGGGACTTGTTCTTTCGATGATTCTCTGGTTGGACTATTCTTTGAAAAACCAACTGCAATTTTGTTAGTATTCTCTTTATGGAATAATTCAAGATCCAGTCTTGTCCTTAAGTCGGATTCCAACATCTTTTTCAGATCGGATGCAATTCCGGGAATTCCGCCTTCATGGATAAATACCTGCGCCGGTTTTCCGTACAGATCTGTAGCGATATATCCTTTGGTATGAACGATCCGCTGGAGAACGTTGAAATAAGTATTATTATAAACTCCACTGGAATATTTTTCACTTTGTACAAAAGCCTTTTCTTGTTGAGTTTGTTTTCTTTTTTGATTGTCTTTTTGCAGGATTACCAGATCGCTTCCAACTTCTGTTCCTGCATAATCTTTAAAAAGATTGTTGGGCAAACGGATGGCAGAAATCAGATGTGTATTCTCCATTAAGCGCCTGCGAATCGGTTCGTTTTTGGGTGAGTTCATTACTCCCTGCGATGTTATAAAAGCCAGTACTCCTCCATCTTTTATAGCATCAACTCCTTTCAGAAAAAAGTAGTTATGAATACTTCTGCTTGCCTGTTGTTTAACCCTGTCGGGGCTTTTTAAATAGGAAATATCAAACGCGGCCACGTCTCCAAAGGGGATATTGGAGGAAACCACATCAAAATAATTATTGTACGTGCTTTCAATTTCCTCAAAACCTTTGGTTTGTATTTTATCATTAGGATAGAGTTGGCTCAGAATTTTTCCTGTTAGCAAATCTTTTTCAAATCCTATTGTTGTTTGAAACTCGTTTTGTTTTTTGAATGCGGAGATAAATTCGCCTAAACCGGCTGAAGGATCAAGGAAACGGGAGACTTCAAGTTGGTTGTTTTTAAATGCTTCTGATATTGTATTAACAATTTCAGGAGGAGTATAAAAAGCGCTTAGGATGGAATTTTTCAGACTATTTGTGTATAGCTTGTATTGTTGCGCTGTTTTTGAGTTTCTCTTTAAAACATCATGTAATTCCATAACCGCTGGAAACAATCCCACTTCGGAATCAGGCCACCGGGCAATATCCGACAGATTTTCCATCGGATTAAGAATACATTTTAAAGCCCCGAAACCGGAATATTGTTTCAGAGCTTTTGTTTCTTCTGCCGTCGGCTTCCGATTTTCTTTCTCCAATCGAAAGCAAAGCTTAATGGCTTCAATATTTGCAAGCAGGTGCTGTTCTTTATTAAAGCTCATGTTCTTCCAGCCAGATTTCGATAGCTCCTGTTAGCTCGGTGTACAAATCGTTGAACTCAGAGCTAAAAGCAAACTCATCATTTAGCCTGTATTTTTCAAAAACCGGAACTACTTCCGGCAAAAACCGAACGGCAAACTCTTTGGCTTCTTCCAATGGGATTATTCCCGGAAACTCATTCCAGATAATGGTTACAAGCGTATCGTGTTTTGAAAAGTGAAGCCCTTTGTACAATTCTTTATGTGCCAGTTCTTCTGCTTCCTGATGATTGTGCCCGTTTTTAACAGCCTGCGAGTAGCATTCTGCGGCAAGATCACTACGGGTATTCAGAAGATCGTTATCGTCTGTTAACTCAGGATGACTTTCGTATAAAAAGTGAAGTAATGACAACTTAAACCATGAGAGTTCTTTAGGTGTTGTTTTCATGACTTTGAAATTTGAATTTTAAAATGTTTTGAAATGAAGAGGGAAAAACAAGCGTCCGGAGTTTATCCGAACGCTCTGATAAAAAGGGATTACTATTGATTTGAGTTTTACATGGAGTGCGATTTGGCCCGGTTTCGTTTTGTGGTTTGCTGACGTTCTGACGGATTCACCTGATCCTTTTTCAGCGGTTCTTTTACGTCTTTGGTCGCCTCATTGGTTTTTCCTTCAGAATTAACCGCTACCTGGGTTTTGCTCTTGTTATCTGGAATTACTTCTGCTCCTTTGGTTTGGGCTTTATCTGGATTCCATTTGTAAAAATCCAGCTTACCTTTTTCGTCGTTGACCTTTATGTAAGCGTTAAACTCTTCGCCTTTTTTGTCTTTCATTCCGGCAACATAGATGGTTTCCCGCTTTTCCAGTTTCTGTTGCTGGTCCTCAGTTAGTTCCTTTCCAAGAAGAGAATTGGGAATACGCACCTGTTTTTGTTCGTTTTGTGTTTGACCTTGCTGCTGCTGATTATCAAATCGGAAACCTATACCTCGTTTATCGGCATCGATTTGCAGGTGCGCATTAAACTCTTTTCCGCTACGGGCGGTCATTCCTTCCACATAAATTGAGCGTCCTTCGGCCAAAACTTTCTTTTGGTTTTCATCGAGCTTTACGCCTTTTATTTCATCGGGAATTTTTATTTTATCGGCTCGTGCGGCAACAAGTTCGTTGGTGAGTTTATCGATAGATAAAAATACCGGTGTGCTCTCTCCCTCTTTGTACTGTGGATGCAAAATTCTTCCGGCATTTCCGGTTTTCATCAGGTTTTGTTTATCCTCGTCGGTTAAGGTGACGCCAAAATATGGACGGTCGAGTTCGGGATTGTTGCGAACCGCATGAACAGCCAGTTTAAAATCTCCTTTTTCGTCCTGACGAAAGGCCAGCCGGGCATCGGTACGGATGTTCAGGTGATCGGTTTTAATGGTGATCGGAATCAAACCTGGCGACTTCTGGTAGTTTAACATGGGCTCAAGATTTTTCGTGTTTTTCAGAAAATCTTTTGAGACACCCAGCATTTCCAATTGTGACCAGTCAACTTTGTTCTCGTCTATCAGATTGGGCCGTTTCTCCTGTGTTTGTTCTTTCGAAAAGTCACCGGGTTTTACCTCATGCTTTTCCAGCATCTCTTTGTTGGACGAGGTATCCGGTTTCTTTAACATCTTTTCCAGAACAGTTGCTGTCTTCTCAACCAGGTTGGCAGGTACTTTGTAAAACTGAAAATCGGTGGGATTTTTATACTGTCGGTTAAAATTGGTAAAGAAATTCTCCAGCGGATTGCTGTGCCTGTCGATTTTTAAGAAACCACCTGCATTGACTTGTTTGGGAGCCTCTGTTTTTAGTTGGCCTTTTGCATCAAAACCACTTACGGCTTTTAGTTTTGCTTCGTTTTTTTCTTTAACCAGTAATACTTCCTGGTCATTGTTTTTTTGTTCCATGATACATTTCCTTTAATGATTTAAAAGCGAATGTATCGTTGATTGGGCTCAATACTATTGGGCTGGCTGTATTTGGCTTTGATTGGGTTGAGGTGGCGTAATTCGTCTATTTATTTTATCGAGTGAAATGCAAATTATTTTGCCAATCGATTTTAGAATGGAAGCAAATGGAAGTGTCGGGAAAACGTCGGGGAAAATTCTGAATTAAGTATTTAGAAACTATCCTCCAAACCATTGTCAGAAATAAAATAAGCGTAAATATCTTTGCGCTTTAGCAGCGACAAAAACATATTTTTATCGCCACCTATTACAAGTTTGCCAATTTTAACTCCGCAATAATACACATCTTCGCCATCGTGTTTAAAACTCTGAACACGTTCTATATTATCGTAGTCTCTGGCAGTTGGCTCACGATCTAACAGCTTTTCCAGTAAATCGAATACCAACATATTTTGGGCTTCGGAAAAGCGACTGGCTATATGCGCCTTGGTAAAAGGCTTGATGTTTTTTAAAACTACTTCACGGCGTAGTTGTGGAATTTTGTTTTTGGGTTGATACATGATGCTATTTTTTGTATTCCTGTACAGCTTACATTTTTACTAATTCTTGTAAATCATCCTTATAATGTCCGCAACAATATGATATTAGATATGTAACCACGTAAAAATCCGCAATCGGAGTACCACCGATCCCCGCACTGTAATATGCTTTTGTTTACTACTGGCTTTTTATTTCAATTTTAGTTTCATCATTATGTCGGTCTGTTCATCATCTCCAAGTTTGAAGATGTGTTTGTCAAATGCTACAAATCCATTTTTTTCATAGAATCGGATTGCTCTTGGGTTTTGTTCCCAAACTCCCAGCCAAACATATTCCACATTTTTTACTTTAGCTAATTCAATCGCTTTTTCGTAAAGGATTTGTCCGACTTTTTTCCCGTGAAATTTCTTTAGTACGTATATACGTTCTATTTCGAGTGCGTTTTTGTCCTTTATTTCGGTTTGTGATTGTCCAACGTTTACTTTTAAATATCCGATTGTTTTTTTGTCAAGTTGGGCAAAGTAAAATTCAGCGTTTGGGTCAGTCAGTTCTGCTGTTAGTTTTTCAGTCGAAAATCCGTTTTCCAGATATTCTTTCATATTGTCTTCACTGTTTTCGGAAGAAAAAGTCTCGGCAAAAGTCAATTTTCCTATTTCTTTTAATTTCTCAATATCTTGAATATTTACTTTTCTAATTTGCATCTATTTTTCTGTTTTTTAAGCTTGCTGCTATCCGCTGGGAGATGTTGTCTGGGCGGATCTTGGAAAGCATTCCTGTTCGAAGGATATGGAACTACGATGTGAGAATCCAGCGTACGACACCACACGCCCCTGGCAATGAAATTTACAACTTCGTTATGGCTAGCTTTTATTCATAATTTTCTTTAATAAATCTCCAATTGAAAATATTCATATTTATCCAGTTGTCCTGTAATTCTTTGAGTGATGTATTTTTATCTACTACCAGTCCAGTTTGCATTGAATAAATTATTAAATCACTTTTATATCTACTAAACGGTTTTATGTTCTCAAGTCTTGGAAGCTTGCCTGAAGAATAATTTTCTCTACGAATGTCTGGGTGTTCGTGACTGTACTTCTCACGTATAGAATTATTTTCATCAAGTCTTGAAAATGCAGTACAGATACTATATGATATAATAACATTAAAAACATCCTGAATTGTCGACTCATTATTTATTTCAGTTATTAGTAAATCTCCAATGACTTTTACAGGAATAGAGTGTTCAATGTGTACTCCGTTTGACATATGTTTAGCAACTTTCCGTCCATCTCGATCCTCCGGTTTAATGGATAGAAAATTAAATGTTCTGTAAACCGCACCACTACATAATCCTAATTGTCTTGTATTTCCTTTTGCCATCCAACCATAATAATCATGAAATTTCCTAATTCTGTCATGTATGTCAGTTCTATCCTTTGATATTTTATAGTCATTAATCAATTTAAAAATCTGAATGCTTAGATTGTATGGATTTAATTTTGGATTTTGTCTTTTCCTTATTTTTTCTTCAATTTTCTGTAATGAACTTTTTAGTTCAGTTTTATAGAAATTTAAGTAATCAGGATCTTCCATACTATCTTCGATTTATTCATTCAAATTGCCCATAACATTAAAATGAGCAGCAGGGAATTTCAAAGCGATTTAGTAAAAAGCTGTTTAGTAGCAAAAGCCCCACTTTATCTATTTACTATATTTTGAAATAAACTTTTCTTTTTTAAATCTCTTCACAATAAAACCATTCCAAATTTTTATTGATTCAAGAACCATATAAACATAACTATCACCGAAATCAAAAAACAAATGTGCACTAGTATAGTTCCATCTTTTATGTTGATACTTCCATTCAAGTAGAAAATAATCATCTTCAGCACTAACTAAATGACTGTTATGGAAATAGTATTTATTATAAAGGTAACTATAATATTCATCTTCCTCGTTCTTAATTTTTTCAGCCTCAAAATAATTTCCAATATTCCTCAGCTCCTTTATTCTCTTATTTAGGTTGGGTTGCCAGAATAGATACACTGCATCATAGATTCCATTTAGAATATTCTCATGAAGTTTTATATTGTCTATATAGGGTTGTAAATTAACAATCCAAATCAGCTTATTGTAATATTGTTCTCTTGAATTTATTTCCTCTAATGTAATTGGTGAATTTTGAATTTCAATTACAACATCTTGTTTTGCGTTATAAATATCTGCAATATGTTTTTCTCCTGAATCTAAGTCCTTCATAACGACTTCCTGAAAGTTTGAAGGGAATTGATTTTTCCATGAACGATGCCACTCAGTCTCTAATTCACTCCAACTATCGCACACTTGTAGACTTTTATGTTTCCAGTGGTTAACTTTAATTTTTCCACAATGCGCTATCGTATCTTTTCCACAACAAATACATTTTCCAAGCTCGCCAGATTTTTGAGCTTCTCTTTTTTTACCGTCTACAATTGCGTATTTCATTACACATCTCTATTTGCACACAAGAAGTGAGCATCATCACCAATTAATGTAATTTTCATTATCTCAATGCTAAAGGTAATTTTATTCCTCTTAATCGGGAGGATAACAATACTTATTATGGTTACTGTGTTTTTGTTAATGGCGGGTTTAGCCCCAAGACCTTACCACACGCGGCTTTCTAAGTGCAATGCAATTTCCTCATTGCTATAACTCCTTGATTACAGGCTTCCTGCAGCCGTGTAATTGGCCAGCAAACTTGTTGGCTCGCGTGTTGCAGCGCTGCAAATGGCAAAAAATTTAGTTTAGACCCCTCCTGCAACCGTGTAACATGCCTGCAAATTTGTTTAGCCCCCACATGCAGCGGTGTATCTACGATTAATTTTTGTGGGCCCCACCTCGCAGCATTGCAACAGGCAAAAAATTATCCTGAGACCCCCTATGCAGTTTTGCAGCAGGCAAAAAATTTTCTTTAGACCCCCTATGCAGTTTTGCAGCGGGGGTAAAATTCTTGTGTGACCAGAGTAGCACAACTGCAGTGAACAAACAAACTATGTGGTGTATTGTCCGTATTTTTGTGGTGGGTTAAACTCGAAATAGAATTCGTAAGTGCTGAAATACTTTTGATAACAATATCCCATGCCCCGGCATTTCTTAAATCGCATTTTCAACCACACCGATGCTCATGATTCACAGTATTCCGGTGGATTGAAACTGCTCAATCGAAAAGCCTTTGGCATCGCGCGGCAAAAGAATCCCTTACATTTATTCCAGGGATACTTTTGCCTTCTGCCTGCCCCTTTAAAATTCAGATTAACGTTCCTGTGCCTACAGAAACTTCATTCCGGGAAGTTTCTCCGAGTACACCCGGAAAACTCCCTGCATTCAGTAACCTCCGGCACCGCACACAAGAGAAAGGCTTTCATTTCCGTTCATTCACCCTGTTCTCACAGACCTCATTTCAGTACATTCAAGCCTTACACTTGTTTTTGCCTCCACTCGATTTAGAATTTTAGCTTACTGACTTTCAAAAAGTGCTTTTATCATTTTACTCAATTTATAGATTCTTCTTTCCCGCATTCCAATTTAAGAATGTGCTTTCCGTCCGGCCATTGTTGTTCTGTTGGCAAAATAAAGTCCGTGTTTTTGGAGCCTGCAAGTTCAGGCCTGCTGTTTTGCAGAAAATCTCCAACCTCCTGGCGTCGAATAGTATTTCCTGCAAAAAACTTGCAGGTCCAACACTTCTTTTTTAACCGGGCCACAAAACAACAACGACCGACCCGATGGAAAGACGCATAATCTTAAATGATAGAAATATGGCAAAGAAGAATGGAAATAAATATTTTGAAAATGTTAGTAACGAAAAACAAAACTCACTCTCCTCCGGAATCCGCATAGGTGAGTTTGGAATTGTTTTTGTATGGCTCATAACATCACAATTACCAACCTTTTAAAACTGCCCGAATGAGAGAAAAAGTTAACAAATTACCGTTTCGATGGATTTTCAGAATCATCGTTATCGTACTGGCTTCTTATATTACCGGATTAAGTTTTTGGTATTGTTTACTGGCCTATATCGCAATTCTGTTCCTGATTGAATTTGCCAAGAATATGATAGTTGTAATTCTTGGTATTGCCATAGTTGTGGCGGTAACTCTTGCCATGTTTTTTGGTTTGATAGCGCTTTAATTTTTCAAAAGAATAGTTTTAATACCTCATAATGCAGGGCCGTATCGCCCTGCTTCTTTTTTCATGAGCCTGTGCGGTTAAAAAGAAGCAAAAAACCTTCTTAAAAGGATCCTGGTGATAATGATTGATCCCTTAATTTTAATCGCAAAAATACAGGAGTACCATGGACAAACAACAAGGTTAAATCCGCTGGATTTGATTCAGAATCTTCCTTTTAGTTCCTAAAACGAAAAGCGTATTCCGAATCAAAACCTTGCCTGAAGTCCCTGCTATCCTGTGAATGGTAAGCAATAAAATTATTGTTTAACAATTTAAAGCTTACTGTTATGAAAATTGATTATTTCAAAGTTTCCGAGATTAAAGTGTCTTATACTGACAAAGTAAAAGCATCAGAAAGACCTCAAATTGGCGCATCAAAAGATGCGGCTCAAATTTTCAAACACATTTTTAAAAATTGTATTCAGCACCATGAAGAGTTTTATGTAATGCTGTTGAATCGTGGCAACAAAGTTCTTGGTGTATCCTGTATTTCAAAAGGTGGAATTTCAGGAACCGTTGTCGACGTAAGAATAATACTGCAATTAGCTTTAAAAGCAAATGCTTCGGCATTGATTGTTTCTCATAATCACCCGAGTGGTAACCTTACCGCAAGTGCGGCTGATTTAAATATAACAGAGAAACTAAAAAACGCATGTCAGCTGATTGATTTAAGTCTTTTGGATCATCTGATTGTTACAGATGAAAGCTATCTGAGTTTTGCTGATGATGGATTGTTATAAATCCACTTCATAGAAAACAAGGGCTACTCGCATTGAGTAGCCCTTGTTTTTTGTGTTCTATTTAGACTTATATTTTCCCAACATTTCTGGCCTTTACCAGATCTTTATTCCTTACAATAAAGCGTTGGTGCCTCCCTCCATTCTTTTCATATAGCTCAACTACCAATTCCTTTTTGTCTGGTATCGTAAATGATTCGAAAACAAAAACAGTTGCTTCAGTAGAATTTCCATCAAGAGTCGTCAAGTTATTAAAGGCACGAACCGGTTTTATAACCGTCTCCTGAATGGCTGTTCTTTTGGCCACTTTCTTGTCCACGACTTTGAACGTTAGAAAATCAATTTCAAATGGAATGTCAGAACAATTTTCCAGCACGGTGCGAAAGTAAATCAAGCCTTTCTGGCTGTACAGGCCGGTTAATGCAAACCCAATTCCAAATTGTTTGCTAGAGATATTTTTGATTTGCTTCTTCCTGATCCCGTATATTTTCTCCATAGCCAACTTGATGTTTTGTGGTGTTTTGTTTCCAAGTTCAGCAAGTTGTATCTCCAGCGAGTTGTCCGGCTGGTTTCCCAGTTTGTACTCATGCAGGAAGTCCTTCATCTCAATATTCAACTTCGCAGGATTTTCAGCGTAGTTGACAATAAACGAATAAAAACTGCCCTCGTCGGTTATTACCGAAAAGTTGGTTTCTTCTGTAAAATCCTTTACTGAAGCTTTTACCCGGACCACATTTTCTGCACCATCGGCTTTCCCCGCTATGATATTTGAAGAACCAAGATCGATATAGCTTATGGCTGCCGGGAATAGAATATGGACAGTTTTATTGTAGGCTACTTCAATGTTGTAGGATGAAATGACCCTGTCTTTAGATATGACTTTGCTAAATTGGTTCTGAGCAAAAAGTGAAAAATTGCTAAGTAGTATTATCGCGAATAATATTTGTTTCATGACGAATGATTTTAAATGAATGAATTGTAAATTATTTGACGGGCATCAGCAATATTCGGTGCCCTGCTTTAAGGGTAACTTTTGTGGTTCGAAGTTTTTTGGAAACATACTGTGATGTCCCTTGGATAAAACTTCGCCCCACATCGGCTGCCAGTTGTTCGCCTGCAGTTGTACCCTGATTGATGCTAATGCTTGTCCCTGCATCGCGTCCCATGGTGGCAGTAATTTCCTTTAAAGCATTGACCTCAACCGAACCGGGAATAAACAATCCAGGCTGTCCGTCGGTGTCGTAAGCTGTGAGTTGCACCGGGATGATATTTCCGTTTTGTTCCAGCGAATTGATAAAAATATGCAAACGTTCTCCCTGTATTCGGGCGATACCTGTAATCAAGGCATTCTTTTGAAAATGGAGTCCACCGGTTTCAATCGCTTCCAGTAATCGTAGCTGAACATTTTGTCCGTTAACCAGTTTTTGAGTGCTGTTTACACAGGCATTAATGGTATTACGTTCTGTGGTTTCCAGCTCGCCATCTGCCGAAATGAATGAATTGTTTCGGGGCTGTGAGACCTGCTTTGGAAATACCGAATCAGAAACCGTTTGTTGCAAGGCAGTTGTTGTGCTTTTTGTTGAGACCTGAACCAATTCAGCTACATTTTCATCTGCTTGCTGGTTGACCGGTTGGTCAGTTGAAGGAACAGTCGTTCCTGGTTCTGCTAGCGCATTATTCGGCATATATTTAGCCGCCATCTGGTACGATTTTTCCATTAACAGCAATTGTTCATCTATGCTGTTGTCTTCCTGTTTTTCGGCCAGTTGTTTCTTTAATGCTTCAAGCTCTGCTTTTAGCTTTTCATTTTCAGGATTCGCCTTTGGTTTTTCGTAAAAGCTGCCCAAAGTGTTGTTTATATTGTTGTAAGCAGAAGCGGAATGCTGAATTGCCTGGTTTGGGTGCTCGCTTCCCGAATATTTCTCGGACAATCTATTTTCAGCTTTTGCGGAGGAAAGCAGATCGAATTTGGCTGGTTCATCCTTTTTAATCATCGACGAGAATTCATCCAGCGAGCGCACCGGCTTTTTCTGAAAAAGTGCCGCCTGCTCGAAGGCGTTGATTTTATCCTTCAGCAGATCCTCTTCCTGCGGTAACGGGATCTCTGTATTCAAACCAATTACTGTTTTGTTTTCCTCTTTGTCCGATGGCTTAAATATCAGCCACAGGCTTGCCCCAAAAACAAGGAACATCAACGCAAATACCGCGTACTTCTTTAGCATCTGCTTTTGCCCCGGCTTCAGGAGTGTTTTATTGTTATTGTCCATCTGTTAAATCTTTTAAGTGATTAATGATACTGTCTTGTGGTAAGTCAAGTGGAGTGATGTGTTCAATCTGAAACAGGTCTTTTACTTTCGGATCCCGGAACGAATCCCAAAGAGCAAAAGCGAACAGAAGAGTAAACAAAACGCACATCCCTAAAACCACCATTCTTCGTTTTTTCTCAGGAATTCTGTCACAACTCCCTTTGAGTCTATCCCGGCTAAGCCGTCTCAACTCCGAAAATCTTTTCTGCATGGTATTACCTTGTTACCGTTTGAATATCGTTGTTCTGTACTACCTCAAAGTTCTCCACGGTAAAACCATGAGGGTTATTATCGCTGCGAACCGAGTTGATAAGACTGCACTTTGTCACCAGGTTTCGTTCCGTGATATTGCTTTCGCGAATAATCACCTGCCGGGCATAGGTAGATGCCGTGTACGGATAGTTCATAAAATCAACAACCACACTATCTACATGTAGCGTTTGGTTAATATTTCCCGAAATAATCCGGTTGTAATAGCCTTTTTCAAGCAGGTCTTTGTAATAGGTGTACACGCTTTTATCTGCCAGAAACATGGCCCGGTTGATGTTTGACTCAATGGCATTTTTATCGGGTGAAAGCGTAAAAAACAGCTCATGAAAACGCCGTATATGTTCCCGCGCCTCTACCGGTCTGTTTTGTGCCAGATCCTGGGAAAGGGCAAGGATCAGGGATTTTCCCTTATCCAGGACATAAATCTTTTGCCGTTGTTGTTCTGCGAAGCTGTAGGCGCTAAATACCGAATATCCGGTAATGCCTGCACAGAGCAGGATAAACACCAGCCCGAAAAAACGGATCTGCCTGAAGCTTGTTTCGATATTTTTTAATGATTTAAATTCCATAATTCTTTTGTGATTAATTTTTCATTAGTTTTCCTGTCATATTCCCGGCCGATGCTCCGGCAACACCTGCAGCCATTGACGCCGTTTTTCCTGCCGACGATGTCACGTTCTTTCCATAATTTCCCATACCTCCGGCCATGATGATCCATCCGGCAACAGTTGGAATAGTGAAATACCCGATGATGCCAATAATCATAAATACAATGTAAACGCCGTTGGATGCTTCGACTGAATACGTAGCATCGGCCTGTAGTTTATCAATATCGGCTTGCAGCATCAGCACCTGAATACGGGCAAGGATGGAACTAAACAAATCAGAAACCGGTAACCAGAGGTACACGGAGATATACCGCGAGAACCATTGCGTCATGGTGGACTGAAAGCCATCGTAAATACTGATGGCAAAGGCAATCGGACCAAGTATAGAAAGTACGATCAGAAAAAAGGTGCGGATGGTATCAATAACCAATGCCGCTGCCTGAAAAAGCAATTCCAGAATTTCACGAAAGAAATCGCGGATATTCTTTTTCATGTTGTACAAACTACGCTCGATATACATCCCTGACATAGTTGCCAGATCTGACGGACTCCAGCCCAGTTCTTCCAGCTGCTTGTCAAATTCTTCGTTACTGACCAGATAAGCTGTTTCCGGATTTCGTTTCATGGCTTCTACCTCCAGTTCCTCTTTTAAATCGCGGTACTTTTCCATATCAAAAGTTTGTGCTTCCAGCATCTGGTTGGTGCCGACCACAATAGGGCTAAGTACCACGTTGATCGTCCCCAACACAAATCCGGGGAAAAACATGATACAGAGCCCAATGGCAAAGGGACGTAGGAGCGGGTAAACATCGATGGGTTCGGTGCGTGACAGCGACTGCCACACACGCGAAGCCACATAGAACAATGCCCCCAACCCCGCAATGCCTTTTGCCACACCTGCCATGCTGCTGCACAAAGGTGTCATCTCAAGGTAGAGGCTGCGTAATATCTGATGTAGGTTGTCAAAATCCATTACCAGTACCTTTCGCTAGAGTCACCATACAACGCCAACATCCTTTCGGTATCGCCTTTCTTTTGTGCCCTCAGGTACGAAACGGCAATGTTCTTATTGGTATAATAGCTTACCAAATTCCGGTAATGTTTCACCGAATCGTAAACACTGTCTATCACATCCATTCGCTCTTTATCGGTCAGCGATAGTGTACTGGCATTGACAATGCCTTTCAGATCATTCAGCAGGTAGGCACTTTCTTCCAGTAGTTTGGTATAGCCAAAAGCAATTGCCCCCAGCTCTTCCAGCGAATAGTTTTCATCCTGCAACATCCGCTGGTAGGCATTGATATAGATGTCGGTAATTTCTCCAACCATTAAAATGGTTTGTTGGACTTTTCGGGCATCTTTCACCAGGTTGTTTACAGCTTTTAGTGCATCGTAATAGGCTTTGCCCTGTTCATAGACCTTTTTCACTTCCTGGAAATTTTTGATCACATTGGAAACGGTACTGGAGGTTTGAATAATCTCCTTGGCCGTATTGGCGATACTTGTGGCCGTATTAATGGGATCATTAACCACCCACTGCGCTTTCAGGTTTAACGAAGCAAGCATTATCAGTAGCCCGGCTATCACTAATTTTGTTTTCATGTTCTTATTGATTTGAAGATTTAAGACTTGCGTTTGCTTGCCGCCAGTTGTTTAATGGCAAGCTCAATATTCCCGTCCAATTGTTCGGTTAAACGGGTAAGTTCCAGTTTCTCGGTTTCTTCGGTGGTGTAAGTGTAATATTCCTCCAAAGAGACTTCGGTGGCATAAACCGCAGATTGTACACCTCCCAAACCAATCCACACCTCCTTATAGTGATGTTGCGGGTGGTTGGCCAGATTGATGGATAGAATCTGTGATTTTTCTTTTTCAGTCAATCCAAGCAGCTCCTGAATGGAAGCGAACTTGTTCATGTACTTGCGTTGGTCAAGCAGGATCTTGCAATCGGAGTTATTGATGATACTTTCCTTCACAATTTCCGAAGCGATAATATCATCCACTTCCTGTGTCACAACTATTGCCTCACCAAAGAATTTGCGTACGGTTTTAAATAAATATTTGATGTATTCGGCCATTCCTTCTTTGGCAATGGCCTTCCATGCCTCTTCCACTAAAATCATCTTACGGATGCCTTTTAATCGCCTCATTTTGTTGATAAAAGCTTCCATGACAATGATGGTTACAATGGGAAAAAGCACCTTGTGATCCTTGATATTATCCAGCTCGAAAACGATAAAACGTTTGTTCAGCAAATCCATTTGTTTGTCTGAATTCAGCAGGTAATCGTATTCACCGCCCCGGTAATAAGGTTCCAGTACATTCAGGAAATTGGCTACATCGAAGTCCTTTTCGCGTACCTTTTTCGATTGGAGCAACTCCGTGTACTCATCACGTACAAACTCAAAAAAGGTATTAAAAGACGGAGCTACCTTACCGTCCAACTTTAACTTCCCGATATACAAGTTAACCGCATTTGACAGTGCCACCTCTTCGGAACGTGTGGGTGCCTCATCCTCGCTTTTCCAGAGGGTAAGGATCAGCGTTTTAATGCTTTCCCTTTTCTCAATGTCAAACACACCATCGTCGGTGTAAAACGGATTAAATGCAATCGGGTTGTCCTCGGTATACGTAAAGTAAACCCCGTCTTCGCCCCTGGTTTTATAATGTATTAAATCGCACAAACCTTTGTAGCTGTTACCGGTATCTACCAGAAGGACATGTGTACCCTGCTCGTAATATTGCCGGACCATGTGGTTGGTAAAAAAGGATTTTCCACTGCCCGAAGGACCAAGAATAAACTTGTTACGGTTGGTAATTATTCCTTTTTTCACTGGCAGATCTGAAATGTCCAGATGCAAAGGTTTACCGGTTAATCGATCGACCATTTTTATGCCCACCGGCGATAATGAACTTTGGTAATTGGTTTCGCCGGTAAAAAAGCACAAAGCCTGCTCGGTGAACGTATAAAACGATTCTTCTGAAGGAAAATCGGCTGCATTACCGGGGATGCCTGCCCAATACAGGGTGGGAACATCAACGGTGTTGTACCGTGGTTTGCATTCCATCAGGGCAATTTGCGAGCCCACATCGTTTTTAATTTGGCGTAGCTCTTCGGATCTGTCACTCCATGCCAGTACATTGCAATGCATGCGTACCGAAACCAATCCTTTGCTGTGTGCTTCGTTCAGGTATTCGTCTAACCATTGTTTGTTAATCTGGTTGGCACGGCTGTACCTGGAAAGCGAAAGCATATTACGCGCCATTTTCTCGAAACGGGCGAGATTGGTGGTATGGTCATCTATAAAAATGTACTGATTGTAAATATGGTTGCATGGCAAAAGCAAACCTATCGGAGCGGCATACGAGAGTAAACAGGAACTCCGGTCAGTCGACAGTTTTTCGTAGCGGCTTTCGGTTGATACTTTAGCAGGCAGATCGTCTAAATCGGAAAGCGTATGAAGTATCAGCGAGTTGTCGCCGATTTTCAGTTCTCCCGGATTTAAGGTAAGATCTTTCAATACATTATTCTGCCCATGGGAAAGTGAAAAATACTTTTCCACTATTCCCTCATGGGCTTCAGTCCCGGTAATCTGGTCGGCTGTTAAACGCCTGAGTTTTATAAAATCGCTGTCGTTAACGATTTGCTCAAACTGGTTTACGGCTTCCACAAAACGCAGAACAGTTTCCTTATTTTTTATCTCTTTGGGCACGATAAATCCCCTTCCCAGTGTACTAAAGGTGCTTTGTTGTTTGCTGCGTTCCTTTGTTGTTTTGGTTAGGAACAAATAACAGGTGTGATTCAAATACGGACGCTCGTTAAAGTGCCGTTCAAACGAAGAACTTAAAAAACTTAAATCCTGCTGTGGTTTTTCGGTTTTATAGTTCTCTTTTATATACCAATCCTGTTTATGCACGATAGAATAATCGGGCAAAACCTTTATTGCCTTATTCCACACCGAGTGCATGGCTTCATATTCTTCCGTTGTAACCGTAAATAGTTCCGGGAGCTTTACCTCAAAAGCAATGGTTATATCAGCATCTTTGCTGATAATACACCCCTGCTCCACTGCAAGTAACGGAAACCGGCTTTCCAAAGTAGCAGCTTTTAATGTGTTTCTCATACTGCCTCCTTTCTGTTGGTTTTGAACAAACGGGGAATACTCCTACGGTTGATAATTCGGCGTGGGAAATTATGCCTCGCCTGTAATTTCATTAACCCGTAACGCCCGAATTTTCTGTTTAAAGAGAAGGTGAGCCAGACAACCACAAAAGCAAGAATAAGCCCTGTAAAAATACAGGCCCATTGGTTGATACCGGTCAGGTACATAACAATGAAAACCACGAATGTTCCCAGCAGACCGCCTGCAAAAAGAAACAGGTACTGGCTTTGCAATCCTTTAAACTCGGCGGGCTTATTTACCCCTTTGTTGATGGAATACACTGCCATAGCTTACAGGAAGAAAGAACGTAAAATAGTGGCAGCAACAATCAGGAAAATACAGGCTCCAAACCAGGCAGCTGCAGTTTTTCCAGTGTCGGGATCGCCACTTGAAAATTTAGAATATACTTTTACTCCACCGATCAATCCCACAATGGCACCGATGGCATAAATCAGTTTTGTTGCCGGATCGAAATACGAGGTGACCATATTGGTGGCTTCGGTGATTCCGGCGGAGCCATCGCCCTGGGCAAAAATGGCCGTTGCCAGAAAGGTGAAGATTAAGGTGATGGATATTTTATATGAATTGATTTGTTTCATAGCATTTTGTTTTTGCTCCCCGGTCCCCCAGACCAGAGACTGTTTTACTTTGATTTTTTGATTAAAGTGTGGTGATTACCACTCTGCGAAGGTCCAAATTTTACCCGTAGTCTTTTTCTTTCATAAGCTATACCATTTAGTTCGTTTTCAGACAGCAGTTTTGCTGCTTTTGAACCAAATGTATGGGCTTAAAAGCTGGGGAAATGAAAGTTGGATGTAAGTGGTTGTTTGTGGCGGTATTTGGCGTTGGTTCCCTAAAAAATAAGAATTTAGTTATTAAATAGGAATAAGAAGAATAACCAATGCATTGATAAGTCCATAGTTATTTTAAATAAATTTCATTTTATTAGCTTAAAACACCGTATTTATTTCTACTACCCCAATAATGATCTCTATTTCCAATCTTATTAAAAAATTACTAATTTTCTTATTATACCTTCTGGTGTTACCTGATAAGACAGACTTATAAGTAATGAATGTCTAGACTTTTTAATACAATGTACTGATTGGGAATAATAATGTCTTCATTTTTTTTTATATTACGAATACAGTATGAAAAAAAGACTAACTGAAGATATGAACTCACACCTAAATGTAGAAACGTTAGATTTTTTACCGTGGGCCGTGATGACTCTGAGCACTGAAATGAAAGTATTGTATGCCAATGCCGCCGCACGCAGTGCACTCGATAAGATTGGAGCCAACACAGCCTCTTTTCCGGCTGGTGTAAAATGGATCAATCAACGCGGCGCACCGCTTTCTACTGAAGAACACCCGGTGGCACAGTGTATAAACCGTCGCGAACCCCTTTCGGGTGTGATGATTGGAGCTGTACTCCCTTCGGACCAGGGAATCGTTTGGTTGGAAACCCATTGCATACCAGAGATGAAAGAAGGAAGCCAACCATCTGAAACGGTTATTTTCACATTCGTGACAAAAGAACAAAGCGAAGCCGGACCAGAAACTAAATATTGTTCTTCAAAACCGGGAAATAAGCTGGAAGTTCTGACTACTGCGCTCGACAATTTAAATGAAGCGATTCTGGTGATCAGTCACGAAGGAACCGTGGTATACACCAACCGGGGGTATGCCGAACTTTTTAAACCCCTGTTGGGTGATATGTTGGACTGGACCTACGAGCAAATGACCAGCGCTTTTGATGTATACGACAGCAGCGGGCAGTTGCTTGCTCCTGAACAATGGCCATCTGCACGGATATTTAATGGCGAGACTGTCTTTCAGGAGAAAATGAAGGTTTCGCCAAAGGACAACAGCTTTTCAAGATTCGTTCAAATTAGTGGTGGCCCAGTTAAGCTTTCAGAAAACTTGGGACATTTCTATATTTTGTCTGCCTGCGATATCACAGATCAGGAACAAAACCTTCAACTGCTTCAGAAAAATGAAAAAAGCTACCGGAAGCTTTTCCTTCAAAACCCGCAGCCCATGTGGATTTACGATCTGGAAACTTTGAGTTTTCTGGAAGTAAACGATGCTACACTGAGCAAATACGGGTACAGTCGCGAGGAGTTCATGAACATGAGCATTAGAGACATCCGTCAGAAAGTTAATGTACCAAAACTTCTGAAAGACATAGAACGTACCAGTATGTCTTTGAATAATGCCGGGGAATGGCGACATCGGAAAAAGAACGGGGAATTGATTGACGTCGAAGTAATATCCTACCGCTTGACATACCAGGGAAGAAAAGCCCGACTGGTAATGCCACATGATATTACCGACCGCAAAAAAGCAGAAAAGCTGTTAGCAGAGAGTGAAGAAAGATTAAGCTTGTTTATTCAACATGCCCCGGCATCGCTTGCTATGTTCGACCGCGATATGACCTACCTGGCCGTTAGTAACAAATGGCTTGATAACTACCAGCTTTCAGGGAAAGACTTTATCGGGATGTCGCATTATGATGTATTTCCGGATATAACCGATGAATGGAAGGCCCTGCACCAGCGCGGACTGAATGGAGAAATCATTCGAGATGATGACGATATTTTTGTAAGACACGATGGTACTATCCAATATTTAAAATGGGAAATTCGTCCCTGGCTTACAGCTGACAAGCAGGTGGGTGGGATCATTATTTTCACCGAGGATATTACTGAGCGAAAGCGGGCCGAAGAAGCCCTGCAGCGTAATGAAGCCTTGCTGAATGAAACTGGTAAAATCGCAAAAATAGGAGGTTGGGAGCTCAACTGCACAACGATGCAACAGGTATGGACTGACGAAACCTTTGCCATCCACGACCGCGAAAAAAGTAAATACAATCCCAACTCTAACGAAGAGTTAAGTCGGTTTGAACCCGGTTCAAAGGAGCTGATTGAACCGGCTTTTGAAGCCGCGCTAACCAAAGGCCTACCTTACGACCTTGAGGTAGAAATGACCACTGTTAAAGGAACCCGGAAATGGGTGCGAGCAGTTTGCACTCCTATACTTACCGACGGAAAGGTAAGCAAACTAAAAGGAATGGTTCAGGACATTACCAAGCGTAAACAGGCTGAGAGGAAACTGATTAAGAGTGAGGAAAATTTCCGAAACCTGTTCTTCGATTCTCCTGATGCGTATTTACTGATTAAAGACGGTACTTTTATTGAATGCAATAAAGCAGCAGAGAAAATGCTTTCGGGCCCTCGTAGCGACATATTAGGGAAAACACCTGCGATGTTATCGCCCGAATATCAGCCGGATGGCAGAAAATCGGTAGTGTATGCTCCAAGGTTGATAAAAGAGACTTACAGGAAAGGTAAAAATTCTTTTGAATGGGTTCATAAAACGTTAGACAGTATCGAATTCATCGCTCAGGTTAACCTGAGTATAGTTGAAATATCGGGTGAGAAAATCGTTTTCACAAGCTGGCAGGATATCACCGAACGTAAGCAAGCCGAAGAAAAGTTGTTCGAAAGCGAAAAACGCTTTGCCACCATTTTCGAAGATAGCCCCATAGCCATTGCCCTATCGAGTGTTACAGATGGGAAAATCATAATGGTCAATCCCTCAGCTACAGATTTATTTGGTTTGACTACCGAAGAAATTATTGGCCACAGCACAACCGAGTTGGGGCTCTGGGCAAACCAGGAAGAACTACAGCATTTTTTGGAAACGCTCAGTTCCGGAAAACAAGTAAGTGGGATGGAAGCTGTTCTTCGGTTGAAATCAGGGGAAAAACGCGAAGTGCTCATTTGGGGTGAATCCATAGTCATCAATAACGAACCTTGCATGATGGCTCAGATTATTGACATTTCGGAACGCAAGGAGGCTGAAGAACAGCTTCGCGAACGCGAAGCTGAACTGTCGAATGCTCAGGATCTGGCCCAAATGGCCAGCTGGCGATATGATTTTGCAACGAACCAACAAACGGTATCCGAAAATTATGCAAAGTTATTCGGTTTCGATGAGACGGAGGCAGTCACCTTCGAACACTTTCTTAGCCGGGTCCATCCTGATGATGCCTGGAATATGAATCCCGACAATTACTCTTTTTCCCCTGATGCCCCACCTATTGTTTTTGATTTCAGGTTTAACCAAAATGATGGCTCAGTAAAATGGATCCAATCCAATATGGTACCCGACTTTAAAAATGGCCAACTGGTGGCTCTCAAGGGAACAAACATTGATATTACTGATAAGAAAAATCGGGAAGAAGAAATTCGTTTGCAAAACGAAAAATTAAATGCCATTATAAATTCGCTGCCCGACAAACTGTTCGTCCACGATTCAGAAGGAACTTTTCTGGAAGCCTATACCACCAATCCCGATGGTTATATTGTTCCTGTAAATAAATTTATGGGTAAAAATTTAAGCGATGTTTTCCCCAAAAAGGTGGCCGAACTGAACATGAAACATCTTCGCGAATGTCTTGAGACTAAAGAGTTAATCACACATGAATTTTCCGTGGATTATAAAGGAATATATTCGCATTTTGAGGTTAGGATCGTTCCGTTTTTAGATGACAAGGCCATCCGCTTTGTTCGCGACATTACGCAAAAAAAGAAAGATGAGCAGCAACTGGAAAACTATCGTCTGCGGCTGGAAGAACTGGTCGAGCAGCGCACCCGCGAACTACGTATCAGCCAGGATAAACTATTGCTAACCCAGCAAATGACAAAGCTGGGAAGTTGGGAATTTCACCCGGAGGCAAACAAAGCCATCTGGTCGGAAGAAACTTACCGTATTTTTGAACGTGATCCGCAAAACGAAGCTTATACCCTCGATGAGTTTATTGCATCGATGGTTCTCAAATACCGGGAAAAAGCCCACCGGAAGATTATGAAAAGCATACAAAAAAAGAAGTCGGTTGAACTTAACACAAAACACATTACCGAAAAGGGCAATATCCGCTACCTTAAGGTAAATGGCCAGGCGGTTTTGAAGAACAGCGAAGTGGATTTTTTTATCGGTTCAATGCTTGATGTCACCCAGGAAAAATTAAATCAGAAAAAACTGAACGCTGCGGTAAAATCAGCCATCGCCGCCAACAAAGCCAAGAGTATCTTTCTGGCCAACATGAGCCACGAGATCCGCACTCCGCTTAACTCCATTATCGGTTTTTCAGAACTACTTTATAATTCCGTAAACGATGATAAAAAACGTTCGCAGATAGAATCGATCCGAAATAGCGGACGTATTTTGCTAAATATTATTAACGATATTCTCGACCTGTCGAAAGTTGAAGCCGGAAAGATCGTCATCCAACACGAACAGCTTGAAGTATTTAAGATTGTTTGCGAAGTTGGTGGGATGTTTGAACAAAAAGTAGCAGAAAAGAAACTCGGATTAACCATTGAATCACTGACCGATTTGATTGTGCCATTGATGATTGATGAAACCAGGTTGCGGCAGATTCTTTTTAATCTGGTGGGTAATGCCGTCAAATTTACCGAGCAAGGGAAAATTGCCATTTATATCCACCATGAAGAAAAGAAGAACGGTCTTGTGGATTTACAGATCAGAATCAAAGATACTGGCATTGGAATTCCTGAAGACCAACTGGATGTTATTTTCGAACCCTTTGTACAACAACAAGGACAGGTGCAAAGAAACTATGGCGGTACAGGGTTGGGATTGGCCATCAGTCGACGAATGGCCGAAGCCATGGGGGGACGAATAGATGTCCAGAGCGTTCCCGGTGAAGGATCTGAATTTACTGTTCTGCTGAAGAATGTTGTCAAAGCCGAGGTTCAGTCTGTGGAGAAAACAGATCATCAGCCGGATTATTCAAACATTCGTTTGGATGGAAATACGGTCTTAGTAGTGGACGACATTGCTGACAACCGGAAACTTTTGTTGGACGTACTGGCACCCACCGGCGCACACTTGCTTGAAGCCGAAAATGGTGCCAAAGCAGTAAGGCTGGCTCGGGAAAAACAACCAGATTTAATACTGATGGACTTGCGGATGCCGGTGATGGATGGTCTGGCAGCCGCACAGTTATTAAAAGAATCACCGGAAACCGCCTCTATTCCATGTGTAGCCGTTTCGGCTTCCATTAAATTAGGTAGTGCCCAAAGTGCGATTCCTGAACATTTTGAGGAATATCTGATGAAACCGGTAGCCTTCGGTCAATTGTTTGATATACTGCTCAGGTACCTTAGTCACAGCAAAAAGAAGACAGAAAGCGGGACGGGTAAATCAGAAATTTCGGAAGAAGCCGAAAAAGAATGGCCACAAGCACTTAAGCAGTTCGCTGAAAACGAACTGGTTCCTTTATTCCACCACGTAATGAAGACCCAACTGGTGGATGAAATGGAAGATTTTGGGAAGCAGCTTGTTGTTGCAGGAACCCGCTTTGATGATGAAATGCTTATTAATATGGGTAACAAACTTATTGAATACGCTGACTTGTTTGAAGTAGATAAATTAACACAAACCATGCACGAGTTTCAGTTTGTGTTTAACCGCAAACTTAAATAACTTTCGAAATGGAAACAACACACAACAGTAAGTACAAAATCTTGGTTGTTGACGACAACAGCGAAAATATCCGGATTATCGGCAGCATTCTGCGCCAGAATAGTTACCAGGTGGGCTTTGCCACCGGAGGACAACAAACACTTGATATTCTCGGAGAAAAAGGAGAAGATTATGATTTGGTATTGCTGGATGTGAATATGCCTGGACTAAACGGATTTGAAGTTTGTAAAAAGATTCGGGAGAAATCGCTGTTAAAGGATTTACCTGTGATTTTTCTGACTGCCAATGCCGAACCTGAACACATTATTGAAGGTTTTTCGAGCGGAGGGCAAGACTATGTGACCAAACCATTTCATGCCGGTGAGTTACTGTCACGCATTGGAACCCATCTTGAACTTAAAGAAAGTCGCGAAAAACTGCAGCAAGTGAATGTGATTCTGGAAAAAAAAGTAAAGGAGCGTACCCGGGATTTACTGGAAGCCAATAAAAATCTTGAGACGGCAAATTGGCAACTCAGGCAACTGGATAAAGCCAAAGTCAATTTTTTACGACTGATCAGCCATGAAATAAATACGCCGCTAAACGGACTTATCAGTTTTGCAGAAATTCTGAGGGAACAACTAGTCTCAACAGAATATTTCAGTCTTATAGAATATCTGAATGAATCAGCGCACCGTCTGAACGAATTTGCACAATTGAGTTTGATTATAACCCGAATGCGGACTTCACCCGATCAATATCCTATTGAACTGGTTGATATTAGCGAAACAATTCATAATACGCTCGAAGAACTTTCAAAAGCAATCCATACTAAAAAAACGTCAGTAAATATTAACTGTAAAACAAAAAACACCAAAGTCTCCGGAAACGATCAATTAATTGCAGTCTGTATTTCTCACATTGTGAAAAATGCCATACAGCACAATCCTGAAGGAGAAGCGATTAATGTGAATGTATACACCGAGAATGATCGATTGCTTTTTACGTGTATCGACAATGGCCCAGGTTTTTCTGATGATGCACTGCAAAACCTCTTTAAACCATTCTCCCCAGGAGAAAAGCATGTGGACCAAAACAAAGGACTGGGTTTATACGTAGTTAAAATGATTGTTGACTTTCATCATGCAGAAATCTCTGTTTCAAATCGAAAAAATAAAGGAGCTGAAATTACTCTGATTTTCAACCTACTAAATTCATCGAATTAGAATTGTTATTTTGAAATACAATAATTTTTGGGATGAGGTTACGAAATAATAATTTAATCGCATATCCAAAGCTTCCATAAAAGAGAATTATGTATTGGGATATAAAAACTCCCCTATATCAAACTCACTTCTCTCATCATCAGAAAAAGAATCATCATTCTGCCCTAACTTCATCAAATGCAAATCAATTAAAGCGGAAATCCGCTTTTGGTAGTTCTCGGAAGTGGATGCCAGCTGTTCTACCCAATCGGTATTTTCATTTTCGTAAAGTAGCCTGCCGGTTTGGGCAAGCCCTTCTGCTTGGTCCTTTTCAACCTCTGTAACCACCTCCATCATTTCCTCAAAAGTTAAGTCCAATAAAGGACTGTTGGCAATGCCAAGCTCTTCCAATTCTTCATCGAGCTCAACGTCCACATAATCCAGAGCTACTTCGATATCCAGCTTACCCGTGAAATTTGAATGGGATTGACTCTTTCTCTCCGTATTCAAAACAAAGGTGCTTTTTCCAATTATTCCACTTTCATCTGATAAATTGTTTTTTCTTTCTTCATTGGCAACAGGTGCCGAAGAACACCTCCAATCCTTAAAGAAAATACGTAGCAGAATGATTATCCCTACTATTACAACAAATTCAATCATAACTCCAGGTTTAGGTTAAAAAATACCTTCATTGTTTTCGTTATATCGTTTGACTATTTCTTCCTGAAATTCGTCAAAATGATGTGTGAGCACATTATCGATATAGGTATAAATCGAAATCTCGTCCTTACCGATCACTCGGATAATTTGCTGAATTCGTTTGTGGTATTCCTGTCGGATAGGAACATTCTTTCCAAAGCGCGCCTTCGTTCTGGAATCCGAAAGGAAAAGCTCATCATAAGCTTGGTTTGTTGGTTTCCGTTTTACAACGGTTGTTGGCTTTTTCTCCTGTCTCTTTCCGGCCTCCGGTTTTTCATTCTGAATCGTTGAAATGATAAATTCTTCATCTATTTCATCCGGATTATATTTCTTTCGTGCCATGGATTTTACTGTTTAATGGTTTTTAGGATTTCGTCGGCCAGTGCGATCAGGTTACTTCCTTTTAAAAGGCTGTTGTGAGCCGGGAAAAGAGTTGAGCGGAATACAGGCTTGTGGCCGGAAGTCAGCTCCCTGCGAAAACGTTTTGTATCAGGCACAAATGTTTTCAGAATATTTAAGCCCAACTCGCCAATTACATTTTCATACACATCGTAGAGTTCGTTTTTCTCCCTCCCATCAACCATATTCCAAATCAGGTACAAACCTTTGATATCGCTCTTCCCGACGCTAATCAGATTTTCATTCAACATTGTGGCAAATTTCAATGTGCTTTCCATCACCACACGATCGGCACTCACCGGCGAAAAGATATAATCCATTCCGCCCAGTGTTTTTACCACACCTCGACTGTTTAAAGTTCCCGGGAGATCGAAAAATATTATATCGGGCTGAATCGTTGCACCGTCGATCAGATTTTCAGCTACATCAATGGCATCTTCGGGCATACTTTTTTCAACCGGGTATGCCTTTCGCTTTATGGTGCTAAATTGTCTATAGGCTAATTGCTTATAATAGTTATCCTTCATCACCTGTTCCATATCGCGCTGGCGCATTTCAGCAATACTGTGCTGCGGATAATCACAATCCACCACTGCAATTTCAAGGCCTTTTACATAGTGCAGGTAACTCGACATTAAAACGGTAAAAGCTGTTTTCCCAACACCTCCCTTTTGTGTGCTGAACGCAATAAATAATGTTTCTTTTTCCATGACCTTTGTTTTTTTGATGAGTAAATTATTTCTATAATTATTCAATCGAATAGGATAATGTCTGAGTCAATAATCGATTAATGAGCTGTGTAAATGAGTTTGTGTTGCATTGTTTAATTAATGAAGTGTTGCAACGTTTCAACATTGAAATATTGCCCCCCTTAAGCTCTTCGTTGTTGCATTACTTAACTATTCAATTCTTTGCCAAAATCAGTTTTTAAATATTTCGTTTGCAACATGTTTCATTCACATTTTATTTATTCCGACTAACATATCTCTGCTTACACCAACCATTAAATAATCCATCATTTCACCGACCAAATGAACAAATAAAAAGCTGTTAAAACCGTGCTTTTTAAAGGGCTGGAAGTACTTGGCCTTCTCTGGCAGTATTTGGCTTATTTCGGTATAATTAGAATTCAAAACACCCATTCTACCTTTGTTTCCAACAATTTTAAAGAGTAAAAACATCATCGACAAAACGGCTATGTCCAATAACTTTTATGGTAACGCTACAAGGTGTGCACTGGCACACGGCAAGTTGTGTTTTGAGTAACTCAAAACGTTTCGGGTTACCCGAAACCACTTGCCCCGTTGGGGAAAATCATCACTCCGAAGTCGTGTGATTTTTGATCAGAATTCTGGTAATGATTAATGCTTTAAATACAATAAAATGGGAATAGAAAAACGAAGAAATAGACACAAAGGGGGACGTAAACCGAAAAAAGATCCGTGTATACATCGTTATGCGATTAGCTTAAATGATGTTGACAATGCACGATTTCTTGCTCTTTTCGAGGCATCGGGAATGGAAGTTAAAGCACATTTTATTACTGCCTGCATTTTTGATAAGCCTGTTAAAGTGGTAAAAATCGATAAGGGATCGATGGATTATTATATGCGCCTGACCTCCTTTTATTCACAATTCAGGGCGATTGGCGTGAATTACAACCAGGTTACGAAAGCAATAAAAAACAACTTTTCGGAGAAAAAGGCACTGGCTTTTCTTGCCCAACTACAGAAAGCAACTTTTCAATTAATTGCGATAAACCAGAAGATATTGGATTTAACCAAAGAATTTGAAAAAAGATGGTTGCAAAAATAAGCTCAGGAAGTTCAATTTATAGTGCATTAGCATACAATCACGATAAGCTAAAAAAGGATGCTGCTTCTGTATTAATGGTCAACAAAATGATTGAACCTTTTGATGGAAAGTATTCAATTGGTTTATGCACGAGTTCTTTTGAACCGTATTTGAGTGCCAATAAACGAACCGAAAATCCGGTTATTCATATTTCGTTAAATCCTGATCCAAAGGATAAGCTAAACGATGAACAATTCTCTCAGTTGGCTGAACAATACATGGCAAAACTGGGCTATGGAAATCAACCCTACATCGTTTACAAGCACGAAGACATTGACCGCCATCATTTGCATATTGTTTCAGTAAAGATTGACGAGACAGGGAAAATGATTCGGGACAATTTTCAACACCGGCTATCCATGCGTATTTGTCGGGAACTGGAGCAGAATTTTGGATTAACACCTGCCAATGAAAAACAAAAGAAAGGAGTTTATAACTTAAAGCCGGTTGAATTCGAAAAGGGAAATCTAAAACAGCAAATTGCCAATGTTGTTCGTCCTGTATCGAGGACTTGGAACTTTCAATCGTTTAATGAATACAAGGCCTTGCTTTCATTCTACAATGTTCAAGCCACTGAAGTAAGAGGTGAAAAGAACGGGAAACCTTTTCATGGGATTGTTTATGCGGCTTTAGACAATAAAGGAGAAGTAGTTGGAAATCCAATCAAGTCATCAAAATTTGGGAAATTAACGGGACATGAAGCTCTACTTACTCAAATTGAAAAATCAAGAGAACAGATCAGAAATAAAAAGCTAAAAGAACGGCCCGAGGACGTTATCTTCAAAGTATTTCATAAGAGTGAGAATAGAAAAGACTTCGAAGACCAATTATTTAAACAAGGTATATCGGTGCTGTTTCGGGAAAATGATTCAGGACGCATTTACGGAGCAACCTTTATCGATCACAAGCAAAAGTTTGTGTTTAACGGTTCACGCCTGGGTAAAGAGTTTTCTGCCAATGTTTTTAATGAACGATTTGGAGTTGAAAACAATACGGATGAACAATTCAAGTCTCCAGAACAGGGTCATTCAGAATTTCCTGACAACAAAGACTCAAGCATCGAGAATCTGGCCGGATTGTTCGGCCTTGATGCTCTTGGCGAAGACTACCAGGAGGAAGCTTTCATAAGAAGAATGAAACGAAAGAAAAGAAAAAAACGAAAAAACTAAGCTATGCAAAACGAAGACGATGTAAGAGCCCTTGCAAAAATTATTGAGCTAATCAGGGCAGTGAGTATCCTCATTTTAATATTTCATATTTACTGGTTTTGTTATGAGATCCTTGTTGAGTTTCATGCAGCAGTTGGCATCATCGATAAAATTCTGCTGAATTTTCAGAAATATACAGGAATCTTTTCAATGCCATTCTGGTCGAAGCTGGCAAGTTTTGTTTTGCTCGCAATTTCCTGCCTAGGAATACGAGGTGTAAAAACAGAGAAAGTGACTTGGACCAAGATTATGATATTTCTCGTTATCGGATTAGGTTTCTATTTCTTTAATGGTTTTATACTGAAGCTTCAAACCTCGTTAATAGCAAAAAGTATTCTTTACATTTTATTGTTGTCAATTGGATATATCCTGCTTTTGAAATCGGGATTATGGATGAGTCGTTTGTTAAAAAATAACCTGATGCAGGATGTTTTTAACGACGAAAATGAGTCGTTTATGCAGGAAATGCAATTAAGGGAGAATGAATACTCTGTAAACCTCCCCACACGGTTTAAGCATAAGGGAACAGATTACGATGGCTGGATTAATGTTGTGAATCCTTTCCGGGCAAGTATTGTCTTAGGTACTCCAGGAAGCGGAAAATCTTATGCCATTGTAAATAATTACATAAGGCAGCAAATTCAGAAGGGTTTCAGCATGTATATTTACGATTTTAAGTTTGACGACCTAAGCGTGATTGCTTACAATACACTATTGAAAAACATACACAGATACGACGTGCCTCCGAAATTTTATGTAATAAATTTTGATGACCCGGAACGCAGTCACCGTTGTAATCCCATTGCTCCTGAATTTATGACCGATATCGCCGATGCTTATGAATCGGCTTATACGATCATGCTGAACTTGAATAAAACCTGGATTCAGAAACAAGGGGATTTCTTTGTTGAATCGCCAATTATCCTTCTGGCTGCTATTATCTGGTACCTGAAGATTTATAAAAACGGAAAATATTGCACCTTCCCTCATGCAGTGGAATTCTTAAATAAAAAGTATGCTGATATTTTTACCATTTTGACTTCATATCCAGAATTGGAAAATTACCTCTCGCCTTTTATGGATGCATGGGAAGGCGGTGCGCAAGATCAGCTGCAAGGGCAGATTGCCAGTGCCAAAATTCCATTATCAAGGATGATTTCTCCTCAACTTTATTGGGTGATGTCTGGTAACGATTTTACTTTAGACATCAATAATCCAAAAGAACCGAAGATTCTTTGTGTTGGTAACAATCCTGACCGTCAGAACATTTACTCTGCTGCACTGGGTTTATATAACTCGCGCATAGTAAAACTCATCAATAAAAAGGGACAGTTAAAAAGTTCAGTGATTATTGATGAGTTACCAACTATATATTTCCGTGGATTGGATAATTTGATTGCAACTGCACGAAGTAATAAAGTTGCGGTTTGTTTGGGATTTCAGGACTTTTCGCAGCTAAACCGGGATTATGGCGACAAAGAAGCAAAGGTTGTTATGAATACCGTTGGAAATATTTTTAGCGGCCAGGTGGTTGGTGAAACTGCTAAAACCTTGTCGGAACGATTTGGGAAGGTATTGCAAAAACGCCAGTCGATGACTATTAACCGGCAGGATAAATCAACCTCCATTAACACTCAGATGGATACCTTAATTCCGGCTTCAAAAATCAGCAATCTTACACAGGGAACTTTTGTGGGTGCCGTTTCGGATAACTTTGACGAACGTATTGAGAAAAAGATTTTCCATGCAGAAATTGTAGTTGACAACGAGAAAGTGGCCAGAGAGACAAGAAATTATAAGCCTATCCCGGTTATCACAAACTTCACTGATAAGGACGGAAAAAACCAGCTTCAGCAGGAAATTAATTTCAATTATTCACGCATCAAAAGCGAAACGGCACAAATTGTTGCGGATGAATTGGAAAGAATCAAAAACGATCCGGGACTGGGGCATTTGATTAAGAGTTAGCTTTTTCTATATTCTATAGAAAAGAATTCGATGATTCTGTTTGCGATGAAAGACTTTACGTGGCTTAACTACCAGTCGAGCAAGCGTTTCTCCCCTTCCAATGCTTTTATATCGGAAATTTCCTGCGACACTTCAATCACTCCTTTATAATTACCAGATTGATCTCTTACCGCAAAGTACTGTATGAGAATAAACTCTCCCTTCATTTTTATCCAGAAAGAAGCCTGGTCTTTTTCGCCCGACCTGAACGATTCCACAATTTTTTCCACCACATGCACACTTTCCGGCGGATGGCAATTTTTAACTTCGCGCCCGATGATTGCAACCGTTCGCGGGAAAATTCTTTTTGGAGGAGTAGAAAAGTATTGAACCTTGTCGTGTTCGTCAACATAAGTAATATCAACGGGGAGATGATTGAAAATCAGTTTAATTTGTTCTGCTTTTAAAATTCCGGTTCCAAGATTTATAAATCCATCAGCAACACTAACTTGTTCTTCCTCGGAAATATTTCGGGGTTGGATATATGGATAGCCAATTTCAAAGCCTAAACGATTCATCGCTTGTAATTCTTCTTCGTCAATAGTAGAATGAATCACAGGAAACAAGATATGTTCTTCCCTGAATTTGATGGCCATCATACTAAAAAAGATATCGCCCACGCACCGATTAAATTGTTTTATTTCAATTGATCCATTTTCAAGTTGGGCGATCACAAACTTTATATTAGCTCTGATATCATCATGGATAGACCACATAATCTGCAGGCAACGGTAATCGGGCCAGGCTTTTTCAATGGCCGGAAAGAGTACGTTTTCTTTAATTGTGTAATGTTTTACAAAAACCTCCAACTGTCTGAACTTATTGAGCAACTCCGTTTGAAAAGCATCATTCTCCGGATCTTTTACAAAGGCTTTAAATACCGGTCTTATTTCATCCAACACCAGCACCATTTCCCGGTTATTTTGTTCCAACACCGCTAAAAATGAATCGGCAGGAGATTCTATTCTTGGGTAAGTTTCAATGGGAATATGAAATATATTCAAAAGTTTACTGGCAAGCTTTTTTAGGTCCTCAACCGGGTATCCTTCTTTTACCAGGCTATCGAATAGGGCAATAAAATCACTGGGAATAACCGATGGTATAAAATCTTTATTGGTGATAACAAAGGAATGTGCATTTCCGGTATCGAGGATAAGTCTTGAAACTTCTTTTAATTTTATAAGCCTTTCCTCGTTGGTTTTTGTGAATTCCGACATAAAACTTCCTATTTAACAAAAAACACCCAGTATTCTTCCTCCGACTTCTTGTTAAGCCAGTGGCTGTAGTTCATGCTTAGTGATTTATCCAGCAACGGAGCCGGAATAAAAGGCGCTATTACTTTCAGTATTTCACTTTCTTTCAATTTTTTAATAGCTGACATTACTTCATGAACCGGTTGTTCTCCTGCATTCAACATCTCCCGGATATCAATTGTTTCCACGATACTGCTCTCGTTGAACCATTCCGGTTTTTTAGTTTTATAATGTACACTTTCATCGCCAACCGTATCAACATTGCTCTGGCCAACCTCACCTCTCAGTTTATTGATCAGCTCTTCCACTTTCAATCCACCAATAGTTGCTGCCTGGCTTAAAGTTGTAATTTTGGTAATGGTTCTTCGTAACACCGGATTCCGAAGCTTTTTAAAAGGAGGTGCCGCACTAATCAGAATATCTTCAAGCTGTGGATAGGCTTCCAGCAGATCAAATATTTTCGTTTTGGGTGTGATAATCAGTTTTTCCATCGCTTATTCTTTTTCGTCAGTATAAGATAAAATCCTTCGTTCGCCTTCCAAACTGCGGTTTTCGGAAAGGTCCTGCGAAACTTCCAGTGTTCCAAGATAGTTGCCATTTTCATCACGCAACGCGAAATATTCGATTTTAATGAATTTGCCTTTCATTTGTATCCAGAACGGTGCGTGTGAAGCTTTTCCCGACTTAAAATCTTCCAGTATCTTTTCAACAATATGAGTACTTCCCGGGGGGTGGCACAAACGCACATCGCGGTTTATAATGGAGCGACTGCGGGCAAAAATCCGTTCTTTTCCCTGGGTAAAATATTTCACTTTGTCGTTTTTGTCAACAAAAGTCATGTCGAAGGGAACTGAGTTCAAAATTGCTTTTATTTCCTCGGCAGAAAAACTCCCTGATGGCAACTGAATATTTCCGTCAGAAGTAATGTTACTTTCAGCTGCTTCTTCGGTAAGTCCCTCCGGCTTCCATTCAACATTTGGATCATACAGCGAAAAACCATATTCCAGTGTTTGTTTGTGAATATTCCACCAATCTTCGGTAGTAAGCACATCCATGGCCATGGGGAACAAAATCTCTTCCTCCTTTTTAATCATATCAACCAAACCCTGAACAGTGACATAAAACAACAATTCAAGCGAATCAAAAAGATCTTCCTGTTTCAGTCCGGGTGTTTTCAGAATAGTTATACAGGCTTTCAGTTGATCACGAATTTCATCGTGTTTGCCCCACATTACTTTTGGCGGCCCGGTGATTTCATTTTTTTCGAGATAAGGAAAAACCAGATACTCTTTTCGCTGGTAATGTTTGTCAACATCCATTAACTGGTTAAACAGACTTTCCAACTTCAGCACATAGGTTTTAAATTCACCTTCGCTTACACGTGGCAGCTCATAGAGCTGCTGTTTGGCCTGTTCTGCCACTTTTCGCAGCTCAACATTCTCTTGCTGAAATACATCAACCGGATGTCCCTCAGGAATGGCTTTAGCCCCCGACAAATCAACATTTCCCTCCAGCACTGAGCCATGAACATCGCAGAGTTTTAATACTTCCTCTTCCGGCAAACCTTCCTGCATCAGTTCCTGTTCCACTTCAACTACTTCGCCGTAAGGAATATTTTTCAAAGATTCCACCAGTTCTTTCCGAACACTATCAGCCGATTCTCCCTTATGCAGTTTTAAAATCAAATGCTTTAGTTGTTCCTTTCTGTACTTCGAATTGTTAATTAGTTCACTCATAGCTTATTTCTCAAATTTTATAATTTGTACGGGGCAATTCTCAGCTGCTTCTTTAATTTCCTGTTCGTATAAGGTGTAATCAAGCCCCGGCACTACAATCATTTTATCGAATACTTTAAATACCCGCGGTGCAAAAAGATGACACATTTTACAGGCAATACAGGTGTTTATGCTGTCGTCTCGCCAAACTCTTTTAATCGTCACTTAAACATTCTTTTAGTACGGCATCTACGTGAATTTTTGTAGTATTCAGGAAAGGCATTTCCATATACGAATCTTCTGTAAACATCAGCGGGAATTCGGTGCAGCCAAGAATAACCGCTTCAATTTGCTGCTCATTCTTCATTTTCGAAAGTATTTCGAGGAAAGCATTTTTGGTATCGTCTTTAAAAATCCCCAGCTCAATTTCGTTAAAAACCTTTTGATTTATGTATTCAATCTGTTTCGGGTTGGGAACTACAATTTCAATATCGTACCCTTGAAATACCTTCCGGTAGAAATCATTTTTCATGGTGAACTGCGTACCGATCAATCCACATTTTTTTATGCCCAACGACAGTGCTTCACGGGCACAGGCCTCAACAATGCTAATTAGCGGGATACTTACCTGTTGCTGAATCTCGGCGAATAAAAGATGGGGCGTATTTGCACTTAAAACGGAGAAATCAACACCGGCTTTTTCCAGGCTTTTTACCCGTTCAACAATGTAATTAATTGCCTTTTCTTTTTGATTATTGCCCAGGTAGCCCACAAATTTCCACATATCAACACTGTAGATTACTACTTCCGGGTAAACATTTCCTCCCGTTTTATTTTTCAAGTTAAAGAAATTGATAATCTCCTTATAGTAATCAATAGTGGCTTCAGGTCCCAGGCCCCCAATAATTCCAATTTTTTTCATTCTTCCTGTTATTCTTTTTCAATTGAACGGTTTAAAACGGCTTCTCCCTTTCGTATTTTTTCCGATAGCGACTGAATAGTTTCTTCCTGAACAATCTCGAAAAATTTATCGCGCACTTCTTTATATTGTTCGTGTAACGGACACGGATTATCATTGTTACATGATTTTAGTCCGAAAACACATCGATGAAAACAGGCATCCCCTTCCATTACATGAATCACCTGGTATAGCGTCAATTCCTTTTGTTCACCGTTAAAAAAGAATCCACCGCCACGGCCTTTTGCCGAATCAAGTAATCGATGGCGGGTAAGCATTTGCAAGATCTTTGCTGAAAACGCAGAAGGTGCCTCTATTTCTTTTGCAATCTCTATAACCCCCGGTCGTTTTCCCTCCCAGTTTCGGAGCTGAACGAAAACCAATGCGCGTATCGCATATTCTGTACTTTTAGCCAACATAAGCTTAGTTTTTCGAAATTATTTCTTTCTCCAAAGCTAATGCTTTCAAAAATAGAATGTTGTTTTCTAAATGAATATGTCGGTGTAAATCCTGCTCAAAATCGTTTAATGTTTGATAGGTAATACGATAAGTATTGCACCCATCGGGCGGACAGGTATAGTTTGATGTTAATGCGGCTATTTCAAAAAAGCGCTCGCCTTCGGCCTGGTGTTCATCTAACATGGTTTGAATAGGTGCATCAATTCCTCCTAATTCAGACGTGGCCGGATTACCTTCGTTTTTCGATTCTACCAATTTGCGGATATAAGGAAACAAAACCAACTCTTCTTTTTTCATGTGCGTAGTGAGGTTACCGGCAGCCGTTTCAAATAATTCGCGCACCTTATAAAGCTCCGGATGATTTTCGCCATGAACATTACAAAGCTTATTGAGTTTCTCCTGCAGAAAAGGAATATTATCGTTGACATAGGAATGATGCCTTTTTTCAATATAATCACACAGCTCATTCAGTTCCATCGAATCAATATATTTTGAATCCGGATCGTTTGCCTGCACTACTGTTTCCAATTCCGGCAACAAAGTAGCAATATCTACATTTGCTTTTTCACAGGCTTTTTCAAGACTTATACCACCTCCACAACAAAAATCGATGTGGTTTCGGTCAAATACCTGAGCGGTTTTATAATTCTCTTTTACAATCTCTCCTACTGTTAAATTTTTTCTGATTTCCATAGCTATTATATTTTTTGACAAATATAGAAACATTTTATCAAGGGACTACAGGGTCCTTTTATGATTTTATTATACATTTGCAGTACTAAACTTTAAAATCATTATTTATGAATTCTAAAAAACTCTGGATCGGTTTTATCCTCGTAATGGTAATTTCGTTTGGAATACTTGGTTATTTTGGCCGGGAAATCTACCGACAAGCACCTCCCATTCCTGAAAAAGTAGTACTGCCTGATGGTACAGTTTTATTCACCTCGGCCGATATTAAAGACGGCCAAAACGTCTGGCAATCAATGGGTGGACAGGAAGTTGGAACCATATGGGGGCACGGCGCCTACAAAGCCCCCGACTGGACAGCCGACTGGTTGCATAAAGAAGCCCTTTTTATTTTAGACACCTGGTCGTTGGCCGAATTTTCTCAATCGTATGATGACCTGCAGGACGAAAAACAGGCGCTTCTTCAAAAACGCCTTCAAAACGAACTGCGGAAAAACACATACGACAAAGCTTCGCAAAGTCTCGTAGTTTCAAAAGTTCGTGCCGAAGCCATTAAAAGTAACAGTGCCCATTATTCCGGTTTATTTATGAATGATCCTGATTTGGCGCATCTAAGGGAAGCATACGCTATTCCGGCCAACTCGATTAAGGACGAAGACCGAATGGACAAAATGAATGCGTTTTTCTTTTGGGCCAGCTGGGCAACGGTTACCGAACGCCCCGGAAAAGATATTACTTTCACCAATAACTGGCCTCCTGAAAAACTGGTTGGTAACGAGCCAACAGGCTCATTGCTATTATGGACTGGATTCAGTGTAATTATTTTGCTTTTTGGCGTTGGACTACTCGGCTGGTATTATGCTACCAATCGCGAAGAAGATACAAATCCGGATATTCCGAAGGTAAATCCTTTATCGGGAACCCAACTTACTCCGTCGATGAAAGCCACTTTAAAGTATTTCTGGGTGGTAACCGCACTTATATTGGTACAAATATTTATGGGAGTCGTAACGGCACATTATGGAGTGGAAGGACTAGGCTTTTATGGCCTGCCACTGGCGGATTTTCTCCCCTATTCTATTTCAAGAACCTGGCACATACAGCTGGCCATTTTCTGGATAGCAACTTCGTGGCTGGCTACCGGACTATTTATAGCACCGGCCATCTCAGGTAAAGAACCAAAATTTCAGCGCTTTGGCGTAAACTTTTTATTTATCGCCTTGCTGATCATTGTTGTTGGCTCTTTAGCCGGCCAATGGATGGGCGTAATGCAAAAGCTGGGACTTGTTGAAAATTTCTGGTTTGGACACCAGGGCTACGAATATGTTGATTTAGGAAGGTTCTGGCAGATTTTCCTACTGGTAGGTTTGGTATTGTGGTTATTTTTAATGGGGCGTGCCATTTGGCCGGCATTACAAGCAAAAAATGAGAACAGGCATTTGCTTACCATGTTCCTGATTTCATCTATAGCTATTGCTGCTTTTTATGCTGCCGGTTTAATGTGGGGACGGCAAACTCACCTTGCAATTGCCGAATACTGGCGGTGGTGGGTCGTTCACCTTTGGGTTGAAGGATTTTTTGAAGTTTTTGCAACTGTGGCAATCGCCTTTCTTTTTGTGCGAATGCAGCTGATTCAAACAAAAATTGCAACGTCAAGTGTGCTGTTTTCTACCATCATTTTCCTATCCGGAGGTATAATAGGTACCTTCCACCACTTGTACTTTACAGGTACACCAACGGCCGTTCTTGCACTGGGAGCAACGTTTAGTGCTTTGGAGGTAGTTCCTCTGGTACTAATGGGTTTTGAAGCCTATCACAACATACGGATGAGCCGTGCTAAAGAATGGGTTGCCGCTTACAAATGGCCGATATACTTTTTTGTTTCCGTGGCATTCTGGAATTTCCTCGGTGCCGGAATCTTTGGATTCTTAATTAATCCACCAATTGCACTGTATTACATGCAAGGATTAAATACTACTCCGGTTCATGGTCACACAGCGTTATTTGGGGTTTATGGTATGTTGGGAATCGGACTGATGCTGTTTGTTTTACGTGATATGGACTTAAATGCGGTTTGGAAAGGAAAAACAATACGCAATGCATTTTGGATGATGAATATAGGCTTGTTGCTAATGGTAGTTCTTAGCGTATTGCCGGTAGGTTTGGCGCAGACTGTTGCCAGCGTAAAACATGGTTTATGGTATGCCCGCTCTGCCGAATTTCTGGAAAGTCCAACTTTAGAAACGATTCGTTGGCTACGTGCAATTGGCGATACAATTTTTGCGATTGGAGCTCTGTATTTGGGCTGGTTCGTTTTCGGTTTGAAAACTGGCTGGTCGGTTAAAAAGTAATCTAAAGCTAAGCTGAGATAATCGATTATTTCAGCTTAGTTCCTCACAAATTGTAATCCATAACAGTGTAAATTGCTAGCTACTTTTCATCCCAGATGTTTTCAATACAGTAATCTTATGCAGCTCTTCAATTCTTTGATTTAAATCCTTCTGTACACTATATATTGAAAAAGGACTATACTGATTATGATTTAGAAACAAATTCTTCAACCTTTTTATTACTAATTCCAAATCGGCCAAATAATATTCTGGCATTCTATCTTGGAGAACATTTCTATCTTTTTTCCTTACTTGAAGATTTCCCATATCACTATCTTGAAGACAGGATTCATCTGTATTTAAATATTGGATTCGTTTCCTGTTTAATCGATAATATAAATCAATGAAGAAGTCCAGGTTATAATTAACACCTACTAGATCTTGAATTAGAGGAAATATTTCTTTTTTCACCAATGCCTTTGTCCCAAAAGCGGCATTAGGCATGACCATATCATTGTCTATAAATGGATTGGATGGATAAGTTTCTACGATATCACAAGCTGATCTATTTATTAGCTGTAACATCTTTCCAATAAACTCTTTACTGATGTTTTCTACACTGGCATCTATGAGAACTAAGATTTCACTTGTTGAATGAATAATACCTTCAACAATAGCACTTCCAGTTCCAATTTTATTTTTAAAAGTCAAATGAATAAAATCATAATATCCAGAAAGGGTATCTAATAGGTTATTCGTATTGTCATCAGAACTATCATTTAAAATAATAACTTCCTGTTCAGGCATTATTTTACAGCAGGTCGCAACGATATTCACAATATTTTTTTCATTATTATGAGTATAAATGACTATGCTCGATTTTAAATTATTTATTTTATGTGAAATAATCATATAAATTGAAGAATTAAGTAACTTTAATCTCTAGGATTGAGAACAATTCTCGTTTTAAGTTTTTGTTTCAAGATATTCTCGAATCTTACTCAATTTTGCGTCCCATTTATTCAGATATAATTCCTGTAAAGATTTACATAAAAGATCCTGGTTATTGTACAGTTCTGTTTGGAGAAACCATTTTTGTCTAGTGTACTCCCCCCTATTTCCAATTCCCTCCTGCTCGTTGTCAAATATGTCGTTAATAACTTGATAAATGATTTTTACATATAGTTTCTCTTTTGATCGAAAATAATAATGCACTGCAGCAGGCAACACTTTTGCCTCTTTTGCGATATACCTTATTCTTGTTCCGTGATACCCGAACAATAGAAATTGATTGTAGGCTGCATTAAAAATCTTTATCTCAGTTTCAAACCGTATATCATTTCCTTGATTAGCCATTTTTAGTAGATTTCTAATTTTATCTTTTATTTCGGGTTAAAAATAAATGATCTCAATTTCAATATCTTTCTGACCTTCAACAACAAAAGACGCTTTTTCATAATTAGGCTTGTTTAAGGGTCCAATCTTTTCAAAGTTGGAAAAGCCAATCCCCTCTTTAGGCAAAATCACACCTTTTTTAATTTTTTGATTTTCGTCTTCGTCGTGTAAGACATTAACAGCATACTTCCCGGCCGACAGGTTTTTGAATGTAAATTTTGAAGAATGGTTTGCAATTTCAGCAGACTGCAGTCGATAAAAATTTTTATAATGCTCGTCGGGCAAAGATCCATCAGTATTGTACAAAGCAAACATTACAAAACCTTTGTTATTTCGTAACCCAGTAACATTTACTGTCAGCGAACACGTATCGCCTTTTATTTGAAAAGTATCAACTACATGCCATCCTATGTGCAAGAATAAAATCAATAAAAAAGTTTTCATTTTAGTTTTCGTGTAACAATTTTTTCTTTCATTGCATCAACAACATAATACACCATTGGAACCAAAAACACGGTAAGAATTAGCGACGACATCAGTCCGCCGATAATCACCCAGGCCAGGCCGTTTTTCCATTCGCTCGCCGTACCCTGTGCCATAGCAATGGGTAACATACCAATTGCCATAGAAAGAGTTGTCATTAAAATCGGGCGCAACCGTTCTTTTCCGGCAATTACCAGCGCCTCCTTAAAATATTTCCCCTGGGCTTTAAGTTGGTTGGTAAAATCAACAATCAGGATGGCATTTTTTGTTACCAATCCCATCAGCATAATTAGTCCGAGTAAAGCAAATAAAGTGATATCCTTTGCCGATAAATTAAGTGCCAGAAAGGCTCCAATTGCAGCTACCGGAATTCCAAACAAAGCCACAAACGGATAGATGTAGCTGTCGTACAAAGCCACCATAATCAAATATATAAGAACGAAGGAAATAAGTAATACTCCGCTAAGAGCTCCAAAACTTTCGTTCTGTCGTTTAATGTCAGAGCCCCAGGTTAACTGAATATTTTCAGGCAACGGATTTTTATCGAGATGAGCCAGCACATCGTCGGCAAGTGTTCCCGAAGGACGGCCAAAGGATTCGGCGGTTAATGTAACTGACGGCTGGCGATCGAGTCGCTCAAGCATCGAAGGTGACTGATCCTGATAAACCGTCGCAAATTGCGAAACTTCAACCGGCTGATTCATCAGATTAATAAGCATTATATTTTGTACATCTTCATAATTCTGCCGGTTCAAATCATCTAGCCAAATACGTACCGGATACTCGGTGCCGTCTTCGGTAAGCATGGCATCTTCATTTCCTGTAAAAGCTGTTCGTAAATTTTGCCCTACATATGCAGTATTTAAGCCCAAACGCTGCATTTTATCTTTATCGGGCCGTACTTGGTACTCCGGATTTCCATCAACAACCGAAAGCTGTACATTGTCGGCTCCCGGAATTTGTTTGATAACAGCCTGCAATTCTTCCGAGTTTTTTCGCACATCGGCCAGTTTTGCACCGCTAAGAGTAATTTGTATGGGTGCTGATTTTGGAATCAAACCTAGCACCGCCATTGAAAAATTAATACCTGCATATTCGGCTTCCAACTCGCGGCGTAGCTGTTTCATAAAAGCCTCGGTTTTTATGCCTCGCTCATCTTCTGGTTTTAACTGAATAGTAAACTCCGATTTGTTAGCCTCTCCAATTCCCAAACTGCCAATTCCGGAGCTGGGGCCGGCAATGTTACTAAACAGCATATCAACCTCGTTGTGTTGAAGGATAAAATTCTCGACCTGCTGAGAAACAATATTATTTTGCTGAACGGTAGTCGTTTTATCGAATTCGAGGTTTAAACGAAATTTCCCTTGATCGCCGGTAGCCATCATTTCTTTACCGATGATCCCCTGTTTCATCATTCCGGCGGTAAAAACCATTAGCAGCACAACCAATACTGTAAAAATTAGTTTATGGTTAAGTACCCAAACCAACTGCGTTTCGTACCAATTGCTAAAGTTTTCGAGCTGTTTTTCGAACCACAGCAAAAAGCGGTTAAAAATGTTTGTAGGCTGCAAATCATCTTTTTTACCAATGCGTGAAGCCAACCATGGTGTTAAAGTAAATCCCACCAGTAAACTGGTAAGTGTTGATGTTACCACTACCACCGAAAACTGTTTCAGCATATCTGAAATAAAAACCTGCAAAAATAAAATTGGTAGGAAAACCACCACATCAACCAGGGTTATCGAAACGGCCGAGAATCCAATTTCCATACGTCCATCCATTGATGCCGAACGTTTATCTTTTCCCATATCGAGGTGGCGCTGAATATTTTCAAGAACCACGGTAGCATCATCAACCAGAATCCCAATAATCAGCGACATGGCCAGCAACGTCATCAGATTGAGCGTATAGTTAAGTAGCCACATAATGGCAAATGCCGTTACCAGCGATGTAGGAATAGCCACAAGTACAATTAACGAATTGCGATAGCTGCGCAAGAAAAGTAGCATCACCACCGAGACCAGAATTACCGCCAAAATTAAATCGTGTACCACCGAGTTGACAGCTGCAATGGTATTGTCGGTTGAATCGTCGGCAATAATAAATTCTACACCGGAACTGATATTTTTCGTTTCAATTTCATGCAGCTTTTCGCGAACTAATTTCGAAACTTCAACGGCGTTGGCATCGCCTTGTTTTTTTAGCAGCAAGCCGATTCCGTTTTTTCCGTTGTAGCGGCTCACCGAAGTTATTTCTTTAACGCCATCGATCACTGTGGCTAAATCTTTCACGTAAACCGGGCTTCCGGGAACCGGCATGGCAACCTGCACATTCATTAATTCGCTTACCGTTGAAAATTTTCCCATCAACCGTACCGGGGTATTTTCTTTGGCTGACTGAACTTTCCCGGCTGGCAAATTAAGTCCTGAATGATTTATAGCTTCGACTACCTGTGTAAGCGAAAGCTTGTAAAGTTTTAGTTTATTCTGATCCACTTTTACTTGAATCTCACGCTCTTCGCCACCCAACAAAGTTATTTCGGCCACCCCCTGAAGTTGCTGAATCTGTGGAAGAAAGTCGTCCTGCATTTTCTGATAAAACTGCGTAGCAGGCAAATTACTAGTGGCATTAATCGACATTATCGGTAAATCGTTGGGCGATACCTTACTCATCGATGGGCTTTCAATATCATCCGGAAGATCTTGAATAATATTGTCGATATAACGCTGTGCATCCTGCATGGCATTGTCGATATCAGTGCCGTATTTTAGGTTGGCAATAATAACCGACGCATTTGACATTGATTTTGTTTCGAGGTAATCCACACCTTCTAAATTCGAAAGAGCATCCTCTATTTCGCGTGAAACAGAAGTCTCAACTTCCTGTGGTTCGGCACCAGGATACATCGTTTTTATTACTACCACGGGTTGATTAAAATCGGGGAGCAATTCGTAGCTCAGATTTTTATATCCAACTATTCCGAGAAGTGTAAACACGCTAAAAAGAACAATAATGAGTGACGGTCGTTTTATCGATATTTCAGTAATATTCATAGTGTGACTATTTTGGGTTTACATTGGCATTGTTATACAAGTTGATAAAACCATTACTTACAATTTCGTCTCCTGGTTTAAGACCGCCGGCAATAACAATTCTATTTTCAATTCTTTCAGCAACAATAATGTCGCGTAGTTGCGCTCTACCGTTTTCTATCAGATAAACCTGTGGTTTTATAGTAGTTCCAACAAGTGCCGAAGCCGGAATTGTAATTTGTGATGTGTCGGTATCGTCTTGCAATATTACTTTCCCAAACATACCCGACTTAATTTCGTGGCTATTAGTATTCTTAACCAATAATTGAACCGGAAAACTGTTGCCTATATTGGCCTTACTACCAAGCATTGTTGTTTGGCCTGAAAGTTGAATATCAGGAAAAGCATCAGCAGAAACTGTATAATTTTTATTCAGCTCAAACTTCGACAAGCTATTCTCTGGTACATTTACAGTAAATTTCAGTATTGAAATATCAGTGATTTGTAACAACGGAATACCAGGTGCAGCAAAAGCTCCTTCTTCGGTCATTTTTGCTGTAACTACAGCGTTAAAAGGTGCCCTAATAGTGGTTTTATTGATCTGCTCCAGTAAGGTAGCTTTTTGAATTAAGGCTGATTTTAAAGCCAATTCTGTTTTTTCAAGCTGGATTCCCTGGATAGCATCGGCCTCAGTCAATACTTTATAACGTTTTACATCCTTCGTTAGCTCTTCAATTTTTACCTCAACCGATTGCAGCTGAAGTTTTAGTAGCGAATTATCGAGCTGAATTAGAGCCTGGTTTTCTTCAACCATACTTCCTTGATCAACGTATATCTCAAGAACTTTTCCCTGCACATCGGTACTCAATTTACTCTCACGTAAGGCTTGAAAATTCCCTGCAAAAACAGTACTGGTTGCTGCGTTTTCAGGTTTTAATACTATGGATTTTACGGTAATTGGTTTATCAATATCGTATTTGTAAACCCTTTTTTCCGCCACTTCTTTATTCGTTTTGAGTTTGAAAGCAGTAGCGGCAAGTATGGCTATGGCTACTGCAATTAAAATAATTTTTTTTATCATGGTGTTCTAGTTTTTCTGTTGTGAGATGTTGCCTGTTAATTTTTTGAGTTCTAAATCAACTTTCAGGTAATCAACAATTGCAGATAAATTGCTTTGTTGGGCTTCTCTTAAAGCATTGTCTGCCATTAGTACTTCGGTTAAACTTGATGTTCCTTCTTTTTGCTGAAGCAACATATCGTGATAAACTGTTTCGGCCAAATCAATTTGGTTCAATGTATTATCAATAGTTTGTTTGGTAACCAATCTTTTTCGCCGAGCATTTTCAACCAACATATTATTCTGTTCTGCTATGTTCTGGAGTTGCAATCTGCTATTCTCAATTTCAATTTTCTTCTGTTTTATTTTACGTTGAGTAACAGTTCCGCTAAATATGGGCACCGTAAGTTGTAGTCCGGTAAAACTACTGGGGAAGAATTCTAAAAATTCGTTCGGCTCCTCGTTGTAGCCGAATCCATTCTGACCGTAACTACCGAACAAGGAAACTGTTGGCAGTCGCGAGTTTTTTAAGGTCTGTAATTCGCTTTTCAGTAATTCTTTTTGCGTTAAGGCCAAGTCTAAATCAACAATTGACAGATGCGTATAAGCGGCTGGTACATCAAATTTAATTTCTCTTTCAATTAGCATGTCGTCCTGAAACGAAATTCCCACTAAAAACTTTAGTGCATTAAGTACTTGCTTGTAATTGCTGTTAACCAGCTCTAGCTGAGTTTCAAGCTGCTCTTCCTGTAATACTACTTTTGTTACATCGCTTCTTTTTGTCATTTGCTGAGTATAAAGTAGCTCCAGATTTTTCCGTAGCTTCTGCGTATTGGCTAAATTTCCCTCAATAAAATGCTGCTGATGCAATAAAATCTGGGCGTTGTAATAAATGTTTGAAATCTCAAAAAGTATTTCTTCTTCTGATTTTTCGTACTGAAGTTCGTTTAATTCGACAGCAATTTGTGTGCTTTTAATTCCCCCATAAATTTGCGGATTATAAAGCGGTAGCGTAAGTTGAATGCTGGTACTAATATTGTGCGGAACCCCCATTTGCATTTCTTTAAACTGCCCTTCGGTGCCACCAAACGCCGACTGCGGCATAAGCTGGTAAGGCAAATCGAGGAAATACTTGTAATCGGCACTTAAATTAATTTTCGGCAACAAATTTGCTTTTGCTTCACCCTGCCTTTCTGTACCAAGTTTTATGTTGTTACGACTAATTTGTAGATTTTTGTTATTCACCAATGCCGTATCAATACATTGTTGTAACGACCAGGTTTGGCCATTTGCAGAAAACGATAAAATTATTAGCCCAAATAACACCAAACACAAACACTGTCTGTGAATACTCACTAACTTCGTATTGAAAAATTTTTTAAACTTCATTCTTTATATTCTGATTTTCTATGTTTTTTAATTCTATAATCATTTCGTTCATTCGTTGTTCATCGTTCATTATACTTCGGAAACTAGCTAGTATACTGTGTGCTAAAAACCTGGAAGACAATGGTGTTTTAAATGTATTTGTATCTTTTCCTTCCTCAATTAAATCAGTAAGGTATTTTACTGATAAACTTTTAATTCTTCGTATAGCCTTTTTAATTTCATTATTACGTTGACGCAAATTTTTATCGAATAGAATTGATAAATAATGTGTTTTTTGGAGGAAGAGAGAATAGAGACCTTTAAAGAATAATTTTAATTCTGCTTCCGGTGTAGTGTGCCTATTCTTAATTTTTCGTATCAAAAGAATCAAATCATTTTCAAATGCTAACAGAATAATAAGAATTATATCATTATCTTCTTCTAAAAAGTGAGAATCAAGTTCCTTCCTATTTACACCTAACTTCTCGGCCAGTTTTTGAATGGAAAGGGCAGCTAAGCCGGAATCTTTTATTATTCCGGCCGCTATACCTAAGATTTGTGTATTATTTGTTTTCATGACATTATAAATAAAAGTGAACATTCACTCACTTAGTATTCAAAAAAAAATGAATCCGTTCAAAGTAATTTGCTTTTGCTTGTAGGTCCTGGAGCTTTAACTACGAGAATACGAGTAGTCGAAGAAGAAAGATTGTCTATACAATGAACCATGTTCTTTGGGCTTTCGACCAAACAATCTTTGTAAACTTCCGCCTTATGATCTCCAATCTGAATTGTTGGTGTTCCTTCCAAAACATAGAAAAATACATCCAATGAGGTAATGTGAGGTTTTAATGCTTCACCTGCCTGAAGTGTAATGTGTACTGCCTGAGCAGATTTTTTATCGTACATTTTACGAACATCTACATTGTGAGGAGTTTCTTCTTTGTCTTGGTCTGATAATTTGATAATCTTCATCTTTATATGTTCAAATTAGTTTTTAATAATAACTGATATACTTTGTGTAATTTTTAAACCTTCTTTTCTCAGATCAAATGAATGATTCGAGATTTGCCATTTTTTTACAAATAACCGCAATGCCCCCATCACTACAAGGGCCAAATGCGAAGCTTCAATGTCGTTTCTCAACTCGCCTTTATTTTGTCCGATTCTTATTATTTGTGTAAGTGTGTCTAAATTATTATTCATTATTTCGGCTACCCGTTCACTCAGAATTGTCTCGTTACGAAATAACTCTTCGGAAAAAATAACGGCCAAAAAGGATGGCGATTTTGTAAAAATCCTGAATTGATTAATAAAAAGGTTCTGGATTTTTGTTATCGTATCTTCATCCGATTTCAGTTCGGTAACAAAAATACGTTCTGTATTCTCTTTAAAATAATTCAGAATTGCCACTAAAATTTCAATTTTATTTTCATAGTGCCTGTATATAGCTGATTCGGAAAAACCTATTTTTTTTGCAAGATTTTTTATTGTAAGCCCCTGAATTCCATTTTCAGAAATCAACTCAAGTGACACATCTATAATCTGTTGTTGACGATCGGATAATTGTTGCGACATAATCTACACTAAAAGTATGTGAATATTCACTCACAAAGTAAAACTATTAATATTATATAACCAAACATTTCTGTATTTTTTTCCTTTTTCCTAAAATATTCAAATATGGTATAAACTAGTTTTGGTGTATTGTTTTGTTCAAAACCGATGCTACTCTCCCATTTTATTGGAAATTAAAATTTAATATGCCCGTTGTAAACGATGTCTTCGGCTTTGGCGTTTTCCTCGTTTAACCAATCGGGGATTTTTCCTTCCAATTCCAATTTGTCACGCTCCTGTTCCAATTCATCTTCGCAGTACGAGTAAATCATTTCCACCGAAATAACATGCTGCATTTTTGAAATTAGCTTCATTACTTTAACCTCGTCGTTAACCGAAGCCGCTTCTATGGTTACCACAATCTTCCCGTCTTTATGCGCATGGTACTCGCAAAGTGCATTTTCGTTTATTAGCTGAATCACTGTTTCTTCGTATTCAACAGGTGTCGTAATAATCAGGCTCGATACATTCATAGTGTTTTATTCTGAAATTCCTTCGCTAATCTTATCTTTTAACTGCGATTTGTCGCGTGCCAGCACATCGCGAAACTCAGGTGTAAACAGGTTTTCAATGTTTACGGTGACATCAGCCTGTGGCACATGGCACTGCGAACAATTAAAGTAGGCATTATTGAAATTTTTTGACTCCGACATCGCCAGCTTCCCATCAAATGTAGTGTAATAAATGCCAGCCTTTTCTTCCATTTCGGGGCGCAGGTTTGTAAAATGAGTGGGCGAAATCGGCACTGCACCGGTTTCTTCAACCCGCTCGGGAAGATGACACGAAAAACAAATGTTGTTATCCCGGGTTATCGGGAAAAAGTTAAGCGTGGTGTGCGGAATTAAAGGCGGCGCATTTTCAAAGGCGCGTTCCATGGTTTCGCTTTGTCCGGGAACATCCATTGCGTATTCGGTCATGCTCTTTAAATTGGTGTCCTCCGATTCCACATCGGCATCAATAAAACCAAGTTTGTCTTCGTCTATCAGCGTGTTTTCATTTTTTTTATTTTCGGCACATGAAAACAAAACCACCGCAAAAACAAGTAGTAAAATCAGTCTTTTTGTTGAGTTAAAGTTAGCTATCATCTCCATTATTTTTATTTCGTTTTATCCGAAGTGAAAACCCAAGTGCTTTGTCGTCGCAAACCTCAATACAGCGCGCGCAGTTGGTACATTCGCCATTTTTTATAAAACCATTTTCTTTGCCAATAATTCCCAAAACCTGCGGTTCCGGACATACCTGAAAACACTTGTTACACAAGGTGCATTTTCCCTTTTCATGCTTCACTTTAAGCACTCCAAAGTTGCCAACCACAGCATAAAAAGAACCCAGCGGACAAAGAAATCCGCACCATCCGTTTTTCAGGATTCCAAGATCGAAGAAGAACACGATCAGCACAATTGCCCACCCAAAACCGGCGGCAAAAACAACCTGCCGGTGTAAAAACCCGATGGGGCTAATGGCCTCGAAAGCTGCTACCCCGCTTATTACAGAGAGTACCAGGCTAAGCCCCAACAACCAGTAGCGGAACGATTTGGAAACGCTTAAAGTACTTTTTTCAATGCCAAGCGCAGGACGCAGCCAGCGCGCAAAATCACTTACCGGGTTCATCGGACACACCCAGCTGCAAAACATGCGGCCGCTTAACAGGGTGTAAAATGCCAGTACGATTATTGCGCTCACCAATATGTCGGTTCCTACCCAAAATCCGGTTGCCAGCATTTGTAAAACGGCATAAGGATCGCTTAGTTTTACGCTTCCCAAAAGTTCTCCCGAGCTCAGGTTGCCTTTCATAATCTGCCATCCGAACCAATTTCCGGCAGCTAACAGAAAAAGCACCAAAAACTGGCTAAGCCGTCGCAAAATCAGAAAACGATATGTGTATAAAACCTTCATTCGTCATCCAATAGATTATCGTCGTTCAGGTAGTCGAGTGTCGATTCCACATCTTCCTTCTTTTTTGTTTCAGGAATATCGGTTAAACGGTTTTCATCAGCCGGATCCCAGCTTTTTATGTAATGTGTCCCCGCCTTTCCCTCTATAACGTGCGGCGGCAATACCTTAATGGCCGATTCCTCCATAATGCAGGCATGTTCGCAAAGTCCGCAACCCGTGCAAATATCACCGTTTACAACCGGTTTTAGGTTAGCATGCTTTTGTGTTACCTCGTTTTTATCAAAAATAAGCTGAATGGCTTCACCCATAAGCGGACAAGCGCGGTAACAAGCCGAACAATGAATTCCCTCGTAGGCAATACACGATTCTTTATGAACCACGGCCAGTCCCATTTTCGAATTATTAATAGAAGCTTCCCCGTCAATGGTAATTTCTTTTTCGCTTAATGCTTCCGACGGACACTTTTTTATACACGGAAAATCGGTACACATGTAACACGGAATTGCGCGCGGCTCGAAATATGGTGTTCCGGCCAGGTTATCGGCTGCAGCAGGCGCCAGCTTCAGCGTATCATATGGACAAGCTTCCACACATTGGCCACATTTCAGGCAAGCTTTCAGAAAATCCTTTTCGGGGAGCGCACCCGGCGGGCGAAGCACCAAACTTTCTGCAGAAGTTTCTTTCACCAGACTTCCCCAGAACAAACCTCCCAAGCCCAGCGTGGCCAAGCCTTTTGGCAGGTTCCCCAAAAGTTTTCGTCGCGATATTTTACTGCTTTTACTCATGCTGCAATTTTCCCGTTTTTAGCATTCAGGCTACGAAGTTTTATAAATCTTCACCGCACACTTTTTAAAGTCGGTTTGTTTCGAAATCGGGCAGGTAGCGTCAAGACAAAGCTTGTTAATAAACACTTTCTCGTCGAACCAGGGCACATAAATCAGTCCTTGCGGCACCCGGTTTCTACCCCGTGTTTCGATGTGGGCTTTTACTTTTCCGCGTCGTGACTCTACCCAAATTAACTCGCCCTGTGTCATTCCGAATTTTGTAGCATCTTCGGGATGCATGTAACACAGCGCCTCGGGAACGGCCCTGTAAAGTTCAGGCACGCGCATGGTCATGGTTCCACTGTGCCAGTGTTCCAAAACACGGCCGGTACACAGCCAAAGCGGGTATTCTTTGTCGGGCATTTCCGGTGGGTCCATGTACGGACGGAAGAAAATTTTGGCGCGGTTGTCCATATCCGTTTTTTCCATCGAATCGTTTGGCCCCGTTAAAGTTCCGCTGCCAATGGCACTTCCTTTATTACCGTAGAAGGCAAAATCGCCGGTATTTTCTTTTTGCGCATACACATCGTATTTTGAATTGAAACGCCATAGTGTCTCTTTTCCGTCAACCACAGGCCAACGTAAACCGCGTGCTTTGTGGTAGGCTTCGAATTCTGCCAAATCGTGCCCGTGCCCCAGTCCAAAGAGGCGGTATTCTTCCCATAAATATTTTTGAATAAAAAATCCGTAGCCTTTCCAGGCTTCACCATCGGCACCCAAAACGTTTCGTTTATCCCCTTCCGCCTCGGTGTTTAGCGTATCCTTACCAACTTCGGCAGGCCATTCAAACGATTTGGCATAATCCGATGCAAACAGCACATCATACAGTGTACTGTTCGGGTTGTAACCAAGTTTTGAAATTTCGGGTAACACATCGGGCAGCCCGCCTTCGAGGCCAGGAATTTCCTGTGCCCCCCATACGTCGCGTAATTTAAAACGTTTTGCCAGCTCAACGTATTGCCAGATATCTGGCATGGCATCGCCCACAGGCGTAACCTGTTGTTTCCAGTGCTGGGTGCGGCGTTCAGCATTTCCGTAGGCCCCCCACTTTTCAAAAATCATAGCCGAAGGCAAAATCAGGTCGGAAACCTTTGCCGAAATTCCGGGATAACCCTCGCTGCAAACAATAAAATTATCGAGTTCGCGTGCGGCACGCAGCCAATGGTTTGCATTGGCCGTATTTTGGTATGGATTATTCACATTAATCCAGACAAACTTTATCTTCCCGTCTTCAATATCGCGATGAATCTGCATTACATGCGACCCTACTTTGGGATTTAGGGTTCCGTCGGGCAGCTTCCAGATTTCTTCCGATCTTTTTCGGTGGGCCGGATTGTTTACCACCATGTCAGCCGGCAAACGGTGAGCAAAAGTTCCTACCTCGCGTGCTGTGCCGCAAGCTGATGGCTGACCTGTTAAGCTAAAAGCTCCATTACCCGGCTTCGCCTGTTTTCCTAATAAAAAATGAACCATGTAAGCCTGTTCGTTAACCCAGGTTCCGCGGGTGTGCTGGTTCATTCCCATGGTCCAGAACGAAACCAAAGTGCGCTGCTTTTCAATATACAAATCGGCCAGTTGTTTTAGTTTGGCTTTGTAGGCTTCAAGCGGCTCCGACTCATCGCCTTTCGAAACTTCGGCAACAAAATCGAGAGTATACGGTTTTAACGCTTTTTTGAATTCAGCAAACGAAATTCCCCAATGTGCACCAGCGGCAGCAGTATGTTTCATTTCCAGCGTGTCGCCCTCTTTGTATCCGAGATAAGCCAGGCTTTCGCCTTCCGCTTTCGAAAGCTTTTTGGAAACTTCTACGCCGGTTATTTCTTTTTCTTTTTCAGTGTAATTTTTATGATTGGCATTTCCGCGAAGACCATATCCAATATCGACAAACCCGGTGGCAAAGCGGGTGTATTTATTTACGAAATCCTGATCGATTGCTTCAGGGTGATTGTATACAATTTCGTGCGCCAGGTAATTCCAGATAGCCAGATCGGTGTTGGGTTTAAAAATGATTTCGATGTCGGCCAAATCGGAAGTACGGTTCCGGTATGTTGAGAGGTTAACCACTTTTACGCGGTCGGGGTTTGAAATGCGGTTATCGGTTGCCCGCGACCAAAGAATGGGGTGCATTTCGGCCATGTTGGCGCCCCAGCAAACAATGGTATCCGTAATTTCAATATCATCGTAATTTCCTGAGGGTTCGTCAATGCCAAAGGTTTGCATAAACCCGGCTACTGCTGAAGCCATACAATGTCGGGCATTGGGATCGAGGTTATTAGATCGGAAACCGGCTTTCATCAGCTTAACCATCGCATAACCTTCCATAATAGTGTACTGCCCTGATCCGAAAACACCCAGCCCGGTAGGCCCCAATTCTTTCAGTGTCTTGCGAATCTGCATTTCCATTTCATCAAAAGCCCTTTTCCACGAAACGGGTTTAAATTTGCCGGTTTTACTGAAGTTCCCGTTCTCGTCAACACGTAAAAGCGGTGTTTTCAAACGGTCTTCGCCGTACATTATTTTGGCATTAAAATAACCTTTTATACAATTTAAGCCCCGGTTTACGGGTGCCAGCGGATCGCCTTTTACGGCCACAATTTTATCGTTTCGGGTGGCTACCATCAATCCGCAACCCGTTCCGCAGAAACGGCAAACCGCTTTATCCCATTTCCAACCGGCTTCAACCAACGCACCAGCTGCCTGTATGGTTTCGGGCAAATGAACACCAATTGCTGTTGCGGCCGCGGTGGCCGCTGAATATTTTAAGAATTTTCGACGCGATACATTTGATTCCATATGCTGATCTTTTATCAGTTGTTCCCGGAACGGGATAATTTTAACTCACTTTTTTTAATCGGAACAAACCGATAATGATGTAAATAATAATTCCCCAGATACAGGAAATGACCAGGTTAAACACCACAATTAGCCAGATAGGTGCTTTAATGGCCTTGCTCCAAAGATGCCTTCCAGCAATTAGGTTTGTTCTTTCGGTTGGATTAACCAGTTGCATTTTTTCTTCCGCCTTTTTTATCGAATAACCTTCCTGTGCCCGCACCTGAACAGTGAGGTTACCCTCTTCGTCGCCCGGCATATTGCGGTCGACATCAAACCAGGCAAGGCCTTTTTCGTTGGTACCCACATTTCCCAAAATAAACTTCCCGAAAAGGCCTTTTACAGCTGCACCAACTTGTATTCCGCTTTTGGGTTCGCCGTTACTGGTAACTTTTACCACCAGCTTGTCCACGTTGGGATCGTAACTTAAAACCATTGCCAACTCCGACAAAACTTCATCACCGTAATCAAATTCGGGCTGAACGTATTCTCTATTAAAATTCCGGAAATAACCAATCAGGCTCCAGATTTCTTCCTCTTCGAGCGTTGGCGCAAAACTGGGCATCCCCCCCCGCCCATTGCTGATTTTGTAAAAAATTGAACCATCGGGTTGCGATTGAAACTTCTCAGAAGCCGGGTCGCCGGGCGAAGGCACAAAAACGATAGGATTATTTTTTGTTACAGTTCCGTGGCACGAAATACAGAAGTTTTCGTAAAGCACTTCGCCATCTTTCACCATGTCGTTATCGAATACATACGGACTCAATTTCTCCTGTTCTGCGGTTGGAACCTGCCAGTTATCCTGCGCAGCCACAAATAAGGGAAGTACAAAAAGCAATAGCAATACAAAATTCTTCATAAACAAGGTTTTATTGATGTTGTTCTTCCAGTAATTCTTCTTTCATTTCCCACACGGGCACCACCGGAAACAGTTTTGTTAGCACGCTAATAATCATCAGCACCATTACCAGTGTACCCACCGTAATTGCAATTTCGGGAAGCGTTGGCATGTAGGAATGAAAACTTTCGGGCACATTCTGAATGGGCAGGTAAGGTTCCAGCTGCGTGGGCACTACAATTACGTAACGTTTAAACCAGGCTGCTACCAAAATTACTACCGAAATAAGCATTGCAGGCAGCGGCTTGCGCATTTTTGGAATCATCAAAAGCATAAACGGCACAATAAGCCCTCCGCCCTGAACCAGCCAAAACAATAATGAATCGTGTCCATACAGCAGGTTGCCGATGTGTTTTACTTCTGAAGGTTTAAATTTATAAGCCGGAACAAGTATTTCGTTGATATTAAAATACACGTAAACCAGCGAAACCAGCACGAGTAATTTTGCCATCCGGTCGAAATGCATGTCGGTAATGTATGCCTGCAGCTTGTAGTTTTTCTGAATAAAATACATGGCAATAAGTACCGCTGCACAACCGGCAACAAAGGCTCCCGACACAAAATATGGCCCGAAAATTGGCGAATCCCAGCCGGTTCGAAGCGTCATGGCAAATAACCACGAGGTTACGGTGTGAATGGCCAAAGCCACCGGAATAATCAGAATAAGCAGGATTTTAAAATAGCGTTTAATGGTTTTGTATTGCGCTTCGTTTCCGGCCCATCCCAGCGAAAGTACTTTATATAATTTTTTCTGAAATTTTGGTAAGCCGGTCAGTTTCTCCTTGCATAATGAAATATCAGGAATAAGAGGAATATAAAGCAGCAACAAACTCAGCATTAAGTAGGTCATTACTACCGAAATATCCCAGATAATTGGCGATTGAATCCGCCCGTAAAGCAGTACGTGGTGCAAACGGTCGGGGCGCCCCATATCGGTAATAATTACAATACCGGCCACCATTGCAAAGGCCACGGCAATTATCTCGGCGATACGGCTAATGGGTTTAATCCAGGTGTAGCCAATCATTCCCAACACCGAACTTATAAGCATTCCGATAAGCGCTGCAGCAATAAAAAACACAAAGTTAGAGATATAAATCCCCCACGACACAATATCGTTCATACCGGTAACACCCAGCCCTTTGCGCAATTGCAGAACATAAAACCACAGGCATACCACCAGTAAAGCGGTTAAAAAACCAAACCAGATTTTAAATTTATTACTCCAGTTAATATTGCTTAGCAGGTCCCTTTCTATCTTTTCTTCAGACAGAAGGACCGTATTTTCATTCCGGACTTTAGCCATAATTAAAGTTATTTGTTTGATTAGCTTTTACGCGGAGGCAAATAGTACACGCGGGGTTTTGTTCCCAGTTCAGGCATAAGTGTATATGCTGCATTGTCTTCCAGCAAATGACTTAGTCTAACCGTTTCGCGTGTGGTTCCGTTGGTAACAAGGTCTTGGTTCTCGTCGCCAAAGTAATACACCCCGTTTGGGCAGGCCGAAACACAATACGGAAGTTTCCCTTCGCGAACACGATCGGCACTAAATGCACATTTGGTAACTGTTCCTTTCTTTTGCGGGACATTCAATTCCATGTCGTACGGAACATCCTTGTATTTTTCAGCATCGCGGGGCTCGGTCCAGTTAAACGTACGTGCCGAATACGGACAGGCGGCAATACAAAAGCGGCAGCCTATACAACGTTCGTTATCGATCAGGACAATTCCATCCGAACGTTTAAAAGTGGCATCAACCGGACAAACTGTAACACAACTCGGGTTGTCGCAATGCTGGCAGGGTTTGGGCATGAAATAAGTGCTATTACTTTTTTCGTCTTCCATTTCCAACACATTAATATGGTGTTGTTCGGGTTTTAGCTGATGCGCCCCCTGGCAGGCTTTCATACACTGCCGTGCATTTTTGCACTTGGCCAAATCAACTACCATCACAAACTTACGCCCCGGAATTCCCGTTCTGCCTTTCTTTTTCAAATACTTTTTATCGGCCTGCATGGTAGCAGGGGAAATGTCGGAAACATCAACCTCTACCAACTGCTGATTCTGATTAAGTACTTTTATTTTTTCGCCTGATTTAGCGTTGCTCTCTTTAGTGGAACACCCTGCAATTAAAAGCGATGTGCCAGCTGCACCAAAGTTTCTCAGAAATTTTCGACGTGAATCGCGATCTCGGTTGCCCTTAGTTTCAGTCATGAATTAGTTGCGGTTTAATCGTTGAATTTTGAAGTAATATTATACAAGCTAATACTTAGAACTTGTAACAGATGTTACAAAATGGGGAAAAAGGTAATCTATTTAGTTTAAATGGAATTGACGTAGGTGAATGCAATTGATCAGGAATTCATAATTGGGAGTTTTTCGTTTTATAATAATAATGAAAGGCATGAGAAACATCGGCATGATGTTTGGGGACAATAGTGTTGGGTAAACATTTTACGGATTTCAAGCTTCGTATGGAATGACAGGTCTTAAGATGCTTTTGCTCTTAGGAAATATTTAAGATTTAGTTCCTATAATCCCTATAAAATGCAAGAGATGTATTTAGCTTCTTCGTAAAATTTTCTCTATCTTTTGTCCTTTGGCCAGTTCATCTACTAATTTATCCAAATACTGCGTTTGTTGTATAAGTGGATTTTCAATCTCTTCTATACGATATCCACAGATAACTCCGTTTAGTTAGATGAACATTTGCGTTCAGCGTTGCTTTTTAGAAGAATGCTTCAAAGGTCGCTTCTAATTCAATAAGTTCCCTTAGTTTTTTATCGTCGAATCCTATCAACCATTCAATAACCTCACGTAGTTCTGAGATGCTTCTGCCTTTCTTCTCAATTTCTGCTGCATGAAGCAAATAAACTGAAGCAAAAGTCATTTGGGCAATTCGTTCGTCGATCTTACTTATATTCATTGAAACTAAATTTTTGAGTTTAAAAAAGGAATAAACCTAATCAGCTGTGGAAATAAACAATCTTATAAGTAGTCCTTATCTTGTGGTTTTACCACCAAACTTGGTCAATTTGCTGTCGGCTGGTTCCTATCATTCAATTTTGTTTCCTTTCCAATCCATTATATCGTTCTGCACAATGTGTATTTGGGATTTACTATTAGTTTAAGGGCAGTTGTTGAATTGCCCCTTCTTTTTCAATGGATTTTAATTTCACATACATCAGGATAAAATCCTTCTCAGATGACAAAATTCCGGAATAAACACCTGATTTCATGACGCATAAACCATTAACGAGTACGTTTATATTCTTTAATTTGGAGGTGATTAGTAGCTAAGTAATGCTTAGCCATTGGCGATACCATTTTTGCCGTTGGAGCATTGTACCTGGGCTGGTTTGTTTTCGGTTTGAAAACGGGTTGGTCGGTTAAGAAATAAGTAGCAGCTAGGCTGAGATGCAAAATCATCTCAGCCTAGCCCTTTAAAAGTTGTTTATTTAAAAGATTAAGTCGTTATTAATTCCTTAGCGAAATTGAATGCAAGAGGTGTTGGATTCGCCAGGTTATCGTTTATGGGGCAACGGTTCTTGATCGTAGCTATCCAGTTTTCAATTTCTTCCTGACTGGCATCCGTTTCCGGTAAAAACTGTACATTGATCTGTTTAAATCCGGCCCTTTCATCGTCTGATTTTCCAAACAAACGGGCAGGATTCAGGTTACCCTCTACCTGAATTTTTAATCCAGATAATTTAATCCCCAATTCCCTGGCAGTTAGATGCGCTACTACGTTAATACATCCTGCATAGCTGGCCAAAAGATACTCTACGGGATTAGCTCCCTGATCATCACCACCCAATGCCGGAGGTTCATCCACTACGATTATAAATTGTCTTGCACTTGCTGCTAAACGAGCTGGTGTTTGGGCTTCACCTTCAATTTTAAATTTTAAATCTGACATGATTCTTTGAGTTATAATAAAAAAAAGCCCTTCACGAAATCGTGAAGGGCTTGTTACCTTTGTATTTGTTACATCTACATTTTAACGCATAGTATCACCCTCCACATGTTTTGAAAACATACAACAACACATACACATTATGTTGTTTGCTATGGAAAGTGATTTATTCATTTATATCTATTTATCCTATCATCTTAATAGGCCCAAATATAGAGAAAATAAATTCCGATTACTTTATTCAAGAAAAAAATTGAAAGTATTACTGAAATCTTAATTTTCAATCCACACAATATGATCAGACCATCCTTTTTTCAAATTCAGAAAGTCGAATAAAAGGTACGGATTATTTAACACGTGAAAATTTAATTGTCTGTTATTATTGTGACCTGGAAGGATCTCCCATCAGTTTTTCAAGAACAGCCGGAGCAATTTGCCATGAAATTCCAAATTGATCTTTAAGCCATCCGCATTGTTCGGCTTCAGGAACTGCAGACAATCTTTTCCAGAAATTGTCGATTTCTTCCTTGTATCGCATTCCACCACAAAAGAAACTGCTTCGTTAAAACTAAATTTATGATCCAATGAACTTCCATTGCCATAAAAACATTTTTTCCGAGTTTGAACTGTACATGCTTTATCGTCCCTTCCGTATCCGGATCATGTGCAGTATAACGAAGGATTCCAACTACTGAAGAGTTATCAAAAACGTGAAGTTCATCGATCCTTATTTTATGTAAAGAATGAAAAAGCAATTCACGTTATTCTTTATAATATCTAAAAACGAGTAAAAAGAGAAAAAGCATAAAAAAAATACCAGGCCTCCTTAAGGCAGTTAACAACAGAGCTATCGCTAAGTGAAGAAAAACAACGTAAAGAAATTGAGGTTGGCTTTAATGATGAAATTTATAGCGGTGCTAATACAGGCGAAAGTTGGGAGCCACCTTGTCTTGTAAGATCAATGTCGCAGTCACAGTAAGTTCTGTTTAACTTTATGGAGTCACAAATGAAGGTGTAGACTGGAAGAAAAAGGAAATAAATGGAAATGGCGGAATAAACTAAAATTTAAAAATTGTATCGTATGGGAACCTGAATACCTAATTTGTTGCCACTGAAAAACAGTATCTTCAGAATCATTCTTTACGCGATTGTATTACTAATAAAAAGAACCATACTAGCCCTAGACAATATCCACAAAACATGAAATTACTTCCACATTTATCCTAAAACTACACTTTCATTTTTATATCTAGGCTAAGCAAAACAAAGGCAAAAGATAAGGATAAAATTTCCTTATAAGCCCCCATTTCAGGTTATATCAAATATCAAAAATCATAATATTTAGGGATTTTTTCCCAATATGTGGTTTCATATTTTTGCGAACAAATTCTTAATAAAATTTAAAAATGAAATCACACATTTTCTTACTAACCTTATTAATGAGCTCTTTATCTTCGTTTTCACAGGGCACGCTCAGTGGAACTGTCACCGACAGAAACAATCATCCGGTTGCCGGCGCCACCGTTCATCTGGAAGCACTGCAAACCGGCACATTAACACAATCAGACGGTTCTTACGAACTTTCTTCACTGAAAGAAGGAAACTGGAAAGTCGCTTTTCGAATGGTAGGCTTGCAAACCGCTGTTTATCGAGTTCAGATACAATCAGGGGAAACCACTGAACTCAATGTGGTATTGCAAGACGAGTTCAGCAAACTGGATGAAATTGTGGTGTCGGCCAGCCGCAATTCAGAGTACATCTCAGAAATTCCGGCATCGATTACCGTTATCGATGTAAAGCAGCTTAGTAACTTCTCCAAATCAACCTCGAACATCAACGAAATATTGCAATTCAGCGTTCCGGGGCTGGCACTCGGAAGCGGAACATTTTCAAACTGGGGGCAAACCATGCGTGGTCGTTCCTTGCTGGTAATGGTCGATGGTATTCCGCAGTCGACACCGCTCCGGAATGGTTTGCTAGGAATCAAATCGGTTAATCCGAACGACATCAACCGAGTGGAGGTGATCAAAGGCGCCACCTCCATCTTCGGAAATGGCGGAAATGGCGGTTTTATAAATTACATCACCAAAAACGGCACTTCAGAAAAAACCATCGAAGGGACCACGAATTTGTGGGGAGCCAGCAACCTGGCCAAAACAAAAGATGCCCAGGGCTGGGGAGTCTATCAATCGCTGAAAGGCCAGATCAGTCAACTGTCCTATTACCTCAGCGGCAGTTTTGAACGAACCGGAAACCAATACGATGCTGACGGAGTTCCCCTTTTGCCCACCTATGGCATGGATAACACCGATATTTACAGCACCTTTGCAAAAGTAAGTTATCAGCTTTCTGAAAACCAAAAGTTGACCTTGAATGGCAATTTTTACGAGACAGCGCAGAAAACACCCTTCATCCCCGAGCTGGCACAAGTGCAGGTACTTAATGCCGACGGCGATTATATCCTCACGCCCGGATATGGAAAAGAAGGTTCTGTTCCTGGACAGGAACCTACAGGAACCCGGCTAACGAATGCCCGTTTAAAATATGACGTTGATAACCTGTTCATGGGAACAACACATTTCGAAACCGACCTGTATTATCAAAAAACCAAAAATATCTTTTTCTATTCCGAAAGCTTCCAAAACGGGGGACAATCGGTCATCAATGCCGAAAAATACGGTATTCGCCCCAACTTCAACACGCAAATAACAACCGAAAAACGCATAGGAATAACACTTACATACGGAGTAGACATTCTGCGTGATGAAACAAATCAGGGATTGCTCGACGGGCGCCTTTGGGTTCCCAACATCGAAATGGTCAGCTGGGCGCCTTACCTGCAATCCACTTTCAATTTACATGATAATTGGGTGCTGAAAGCCGGTTTTCGCTACGATGATATGCAAATGAACATCGACGATTACAGTACACTTCCCTATTCTCCCAAAGCCGATGGAAATTTCACATCTTCGGTAGACGTAGACGGAGGAAAACTAACATTCAGCAATGTGTCTTGGAACTTCGGTATGCGCTATATTAAGTACGATGAATTTACACCTTACATAAGTTACTCTCAGGGATTTTCCATTGCTGACCTGGGTGTAATTCTGCGTTCCGCGGTTACTTCTGATATTAACGACATCAACCTGAAAGCGGCAGTAACAGACAACTTTGAGTTCGGATTCATGTCCAAATTCAGAAATATCCGGATTGAAGCTGTTGGCTATTACAGCCAATCGAACCTGGGAACCGGTGTTGTATTCAGCGATGAAGCCAATGCTTTTGTTCCGTCGAAACAGCCACAGGATATTTTCGGCGGCGAAGTCTCGGTAGATGCCATACTTTTCGAAAACAAACTACTGGCAGGTACTTCCTACTCCTATGTTGAAGGTTTTAAACACAGTACAACCAACAAAAACGACATCAGTTACTTGGGAGGCGATGTGATTGCACCGGCCAAACTAACAGCCTATATCACCTGGAAACCAATCTCCAAAATGAGCACGACCTTGCGAATGATCCATCAAAGCAAACGCGAGCGTTTCAATCCATACCAGGATATAAACAGCAACTGGACGTTTCGCCACACCGAATTTCCGGTGAGTAATTTTACCATTCTGAATTTTGCCATGGATTACGAAGTGCGGCCGAACCTGTCTTTATCGCTTGGAATTAACAACCTGCTGAACGAGTATTACCTGTCGGCCCGCTCAGAATGGGCAGCACCTCTACGCACATTTACAGGAGTTGCAGAGGGAATTAATACCAGACTGGGATTGAATTATAGTTTTTAGTCAGTCAGAACTGTCATATGCGGATACTTTCATCCGCATATGATTTTAATTTATCAAACCTTTGAAACGTAATATCATCTTTGCAAAAAAAATCCATCTGTGGCTCGGTTTGGTTTGTGGTTTTGTGGCCACATTGTCCGGACTAAGTGGCTCTTTGTATGTTTGGCAACCCGAGTTGTCGCAGGTATTAAATCCAGGGGTTTTATGCGTTGAAAGGGTAGATACATTAAGCGAAGAAACCATTCACAAAACGGCAGTTGAATTATACCTTCATTTTGAAGGAGAATTGGCATCCTTGCACCTGCCCTATCGCGAACAACAGAGCTTCCTGCTGGTATTAAAAAATGGCGAATACCAATATTTTCATCCGGCAACAGGTGATCTGCTTGGCACGAAAACCATTTCGATCCGTTTTTTTGAACACTTATTGAGGTTTCACCGAACCCTGCTAATCCCACGTTATGGTAATTATATTGTGGGCGGAAGCACCATCCTGTTTTTTTTGCTTTTACTAACATCCGGTTTTTATCTGTGGTGGAAACGATATCGGAGAAATCCCCGGAAAGGTTTTTCGTTGTTGAAGAATGTGTCTCTAGGAATTATTCATTACGACTTTCACAAACTGCTGGGCATTCTTTTTCTGATTCCACTGTTTGTTGCTGCTCTCTCCGGTTCATTTTTCATTTTTATGCCTGCATGGAAAAGCGTGCTCCATATCCTAGATTCACCAGGAAAACAACATTTGGAGACTGAGGGCTCCGACTACCGCAGTTTCGAAGATGCGTTACAATGTTCTTCTGAAGACGGATACAAGCTGCGGACGGCCTATTTTCCAACGGAAATGTCCGATGCGCATCGGCTCAGGTATATAAAAAAACGCTTTATTTCAGCAGGGCTTCGCCAAACAAAGGAAGTCCAGTTAAACCAAAATCTTAGGTCTATTACATTTGCAGAATATCATCAAAATCCATTAAGCGAAAAAATAGTTATCCAGGCTTATCCCATCCACATTGGAGAAATGTTTGGATTATTAGGACGGATTTTAGTATTCATAACTGGGTTTATTCCGGCGATTTTGCTGATAACAGGTTATCGTTTTTACAAATTCAGAAAATCGAATAATAAATATGGATTATATAACAAAACCAACTTTACCTGAAAATTTAAATGTCTGTAATTAAAGAGGAGAAAATAGAATAATAAATGTTTAAATAGTTTTACAACATAACCAAACATACTCTATTACAATTTGAGTTTTTTCTGTTGTATTTCAGTACTAATGAACTTCAATACTGCGTCGTAATCTTCAATCAAAAAGTTCGACACCTCCCCCTTTTGCTCCACAATCTTACAGATCAGTTAAAAAAAAACAATAAAGCACTAACAATTAACATGTTGGTGCTTTATTGTACTTTATCAAATCATAGTATAAACACGCTTCTATTCTCGCTAAGCTATTTTATAAACGATGGTGTAACGGATAACATCAGGTAAGCCCAATGCTGCCCAACAGAACTATCGCCACCTTTCAGAATTTCCATCGAATCGCCTGCAAACATCGTTGAATATCCAAGCGTAATTGAGGTAAACGGATTTACAATCCATTTACCGGAAAGATCAAGCTCGGTACCCAAATAATTGGAAGCGTCGGGAGCAACTTCCGCTGCGGCTCCAAAATAATGCAGATGCGCATCAAACACAAATTGATCTTTCGTGTACTTGTATTTCAAATAAATATCGTTTAATCCCACCGAACCGATGTGGCTGCCAACATAAAAATAATCCATAAAACCATTGAATTTGTGGTTGGTGCCATACAGTGGCGTAAACGATTTATATTTCTCCGTTTCGTTGTAATCGGTTCCTGAAAGACGTTCATATCCTGCCACAAAGTTTTTATAGGCCGCTTCAAACAATACGTTCAACGCACTGATCTTTGCACCCGAAACGTGTTTCCCGGTTTGCCAATAAAGATTACCGGCCAGCTTTACCTCTTCAACAAGCGTGGTATATCTTCCACCAATGGTCTGGCCGTATCGGTTTTTCTGTTCATCTGCCTGCATATACGGAACACCATTATTCAAAAGCATCAAACTCAGTGCACTGTTGTCCCAGCTTTTATTAAACCATAAAAACTGAAGATCTTTGTAGGCATCGGGGCCATTGTAAATGTTATTGGTAATATCGTTGTTTTCGTTATGCGCAACACCAAAATGTAGTTTAATATCATCTTCGTATTTAAAAATGGCCATATCGTGCGAGCGTGCCTGTTGCGCCCAACCCACGTTTCCGAAAATACGATGGTCGTCGTAAACCACTTCCTGCCGTCCGGCTTTTAACGAGAACCGGGGCGAAAATAACACCTCGGCCCATGCCTCGTGTACCGAAAGCGCATAATCTTCGTTCCCCACCAATTGCGGCTGACTCCCCCATTGCCTTACATCCTGTAATACCAGGCTGGTAATAATGTATTCGTTTTTGAACATGGCATTTAGCCGTGTACGTTGCGAGGTGATCAACGATGCTTTTTGGTCTTCAATGGCAAGCGACTTGTAACCACGGCTTAATTCAGTTCGTGGCCGGTATTCTCCTGTTAGTGAAAACTGTGCTTTTGCAGCAAAAGAAACACACATAATCACCAGTACCAAAACGGTAATTCCGGAATTCTTCATAATCTTCGGGTTTAGCTTTTATTATTCCTGCAGCTTTACAACAGCATCGTAAGTTTTCTCGCGTTCTTCCGCTTCCTCCATCCATTTCGGCACAATGTTTTTCAGGAAATCCTGCTTTTCATCGTTCAGTTTTTCCATATCAAGGCCGATAAACTCCTGCGCTTTTGCTTTGGTTGCAATATCGGGATATGGAATTGCCTGATTATGCCCAAGATCGGCCAGTAAGCGCGCCAATTCAATTCGTGTTTCCTGGGCAATGGTAATACCGGTTGAAATTACACGTCCCACTTCAACAGGCGAATGGAATGATCCTCCGTGACTGGCTGCAGCGTAATCCCAGCGCCACTGCGCATGACGTATTCCCATCAGAATATCTTCCATTTGAGTTTCGTCGGCTCCAAGATCCCAGGCTTTTTTAGCCTCAACATGAGCACGAACCAACAATTCTTCCAACTTATCGCGGTTTTCGATAATTTTATCCTGACGTTCGTACACATTAGCCAGTAGAGTACCTGCCTCTTCGCGATGGCAAACCTGGCACGAGTTGGCTATATTGTTTAGCGGCGACTGCATATGATGGTCGGTAAATTTCTGACCCCCCTCGCTCTTATATGGCATGTGGCAATCGGCACAAGACACTCCGCGCTGCGCATGTATTCCGGTCATGTAAATTTCATAACCCGGATGTTGTGCTTTCAGCATTGGCGCCTTGCTTATGGAATGTGTCCAATCACTAAACTCCATATTGTCGTAATATTCTTCCATGGCTTCAACACTAAATCCATTGTCCCACGGAAAAGTGAGATACTGAGCACCTTCAACCGTTTTCTTGTTGAAATAATATTCAACATGACATTGAGCGCAAACCAAACTGCGCATTTCCTGGTGGCTGGCTTTTGTAACATCTTTACCCATTCGTTCAAAAGCCTCAACCAATGCCGGGCGTGTAATGGTAAGGTTCATCGTTTCATTGTCGTGACAATCGGCACAACCGATCGGATTTACCACCTCTGCACCTAATTCGGCCCAGGCTCCGGTGTAGAACGCAGCCACACCCTTTTCATTCATCAGCCGCGGTACATCGGGGCTTTTACACGTCATGCAGGTTGCCGGCATAGGCCCTTCTTTTGGAGTTTTTGGAGCACCGGTGCGCAATGTATTTTGTATATCGGTTATTGCGTAATAGTGGCCTCGTCCCTGATTATAATCTTTTGAGAAGCCATAACCGGCCCACAGAACAACAAGCCTGGGGTCTACTTCGAGCATGTCGATCATGGTATTGCCATTGTATTTACTCTGAAAGCTGGTATCAGCCGTTCCGTAATATGATTGAAATTCGCGGGGATAATTCTGTCCCCACACTTCGTTTCGTGGCTCGAACTTGCCAATTTCAACTTTTGGAACATTAACGTAAGCAGCTTCCGCTCTTCTTTCAACAATTGATGAAGCCAGCAGGCCAAGAAAGAAAACCACAACAACAGTTGCTAAAAAGAATATCCACGCCAACCACGGGCGTTTCTCGGTTAGTTTTTGTTTTGCACTCATGATTCTGATTTAATTATTTTTTATGTATTGTTTTATCCAGTTCGGAACGGGACTCTCGGGTAGTGGTACCCGCGCATTAGGCACACTCGAAATGCTATTTACACGACCGTGAGGTACTTCACGATGACACTCCACGCAACGCCGGTCTTCGCGATGTGCTTTGTGCGCCTCAACATTTCCTACCAGTTTGGGATCTTCCAGCAGTTTCTGATGACAACGTATACAATTATTTTGTACTACTTCGGCACCTTCCTCGTGAATATAAATTACCTGTGGCTCTTTTCGCAAGGTGAAAATTGTAGCGTGGCGCAAACCATCTTTTGCTTTAAAATAATATTTATTGAAGACGTTGTTATGCGGAACATGGCAGTCGTTGCAGTGGGCAACCTCACGATGCGAACTGTGGGTCCAGGTAGCGTATTGCGGTGCCATTATGTGGCAATTCGTGCATGTCTCAGGCTTATCGCTAAGATATGAATGTGCTTTTGAAACATAAAGCAGAAACATTACAAGACCTGCAAATATGCTTGAAATGAAAATTACCGGAAGTTGCCATTTTTTAGGCGGAAGTAGTTGTTTTAACATAGCAATTGGTTGATCAATCTTTTATGCGGTAAATATCTTTTGAATCATACATAAATTTTGTACCAATTGTTACAATTTGGATATATTGAATATAAATATTGGAAAATTAGGAGCCGGGGCTGGGTTAAGATAATCAGTCAAGTCTTCCCATGAAAAACCTTACAAACAAAGTTTTTTATTTTTGGAAACTAAAGCTACACAGACGGTATTGCAAAGCCCATTTACTTCGGTATAGATGCAGACTTTATGAGTGGCAAAAATATGGTGAAGCCAGTTTTAATTATACCGATCAACAAGGTAATTATGCTTTTACACTAATGAAAAACATCATGAACAATGCGGTCCACTGAACAGATTTGAGTAGAAAAACTTACAAAAAACCAGGCACTAAAATCTTTATCCCATCATTTGCGTGGGCGATTTGCCAAAATGTTTTCTGAAAACAGTGCTGAAATACCCCACACTGGCAAAACCACAAAGCTCGCTTACCTCTGTAATATTATATTGTTTGGTGCGCAACAAGTCGAGCGAATGATTTAAACGAACCATTTTTATAAAATCGGTAGGCGACTGATCGGTTAAAGATTTTACTTTTTTGTACAGTAACGACGGACTTACGTGCATTTCGGAAGCAAAATCTTTTTTCGAGAATTGCGCATTGGCCATATTTTCGTGAACCACCTCTACCATTCGTTTCAGGAATTTATCGTTGAGTTCGTTTTCTACAATTGCTGAATCATCACCTCCTTTTATCACCTTTAATGCCTTATCTCTGATGATCTCCCGGTTTTTCACCAACGAGCGAATTCGCTGTTGCAGAATAGACACATCGAAAGGTTTGGTAAGGTAATCGTCAGCACCTAAACCTAATCCTTTTAACTGTTCTGCTTTTCCGGCCAGTGCCGTTAATAGAATTACGGGCAGATGCGATGTTTCGTAAGTTGATTTAATTTTACGGCACAACTCAAAACCATCCATTTCCGGCATCATAATATCCGACACAACAAGGTCGGGTGTTTGCTTTTCAATCAGCTCCCAGGCCTGTACGCCGTTTTTTGCCAGGTAAACCTGAAACTGCGGCTCCATTGCCGTTTTTAAAAACTCGCGCAAATACTCATTATCCTCCACAATAAGTACTTTCATTTTCAGTGCCTCGGGTTCTTCATCTTCATTCGGCACAACCGGGCTAAACTCTTGTTTTGTTACCGGAGGTTGCAGTTCTTTACGCTGAATACTTTCCTTTTCAATGGGCTCTGAGTCCAGCTTTTTGGTTGGGATAACAACCTGAAACATCGATCCTTCGTTCAGCTGGCTAAAACAATTGATTTTTCCGCCGTGCAGATTCACATAATTTTTCACCAGCAGTAAACCAATTCCGGAACCTACAATCTTAGAGTTTACCACGTTTTCGGCCCGGTAGTACTCTTTAAAAAGCTGCCGTTGTGCCTTTTTGCTTATTCCTATTCCAAAATCCTGCACCTCCAAAACCCATCGCTGTTCCGAGCAATGTAGACTTACATTTACATCGCTATCCTTATTCGAATATTTTATGGCATTCGAAATTAGATTATCCACAACTTTATCGATAAGTGTTTCGTCGACAGCCGTAACAAACTTCGGTAAATTTGATTTAAAATGAATCTCAATATTTTTACTGTTGCCATACGATTCGAACATCATAACACGGTTTTTAGTGGCCTTCACCACATCAACCATTTGCAGCGAAATACGTTCTTTACCAATGTCTGATTTCTGAAAGTCCATCAGCTGCGTTACCACATTTAACAGTCGTTGTGTTTGTTCGGTAGCCAAATGTAAATAATGATGTCCCTTTGATGTTAACACAGGCTCTTTGTTCAACTCTTCAACCGGCCCTTTTATAAGGGTTAACGATGTACGGATATCGTGCGCGGTATTGGCAAAAAAGCGGATTTTCTCCTCTGAATGCACCTTTTTCAGGTTTTCGATATAGTAAATCATAAAGAATACTACCAGACCGAACACGAATAAAATTATAAGTATCCGGAACCACCAGGTGGCCCAATACGGCGGAATTACATTGAGTTTGATATCACGCTCGGCAAGAAGTTGTGTATTTGAACTGTCGTACATTCTTATCCGCAACGTATAATTTCCACTTGGAATATTTGAGTACGACAGGATTTTGTTGTTGGCCGGTGTTGTCCATTCGGCGTCAAGATCGTCCATTTTCCACGAAAAACGGGCCCCGGGAGATGTTACCCCGATTGGCAGCATTTCAAGGCTAATGGTATTCTGTGCATATTTTAACGACAGTTTCTCAAGATCGTTTAAAGGTTTGGTGAGTGACGGAGATTCAAGTTCGTGAATTGAACGCCCCGAAACGGTAAGTTCCTGCAGGAAAATACTTCCTTTATTTTCAGCAGGTTTAATTTCATTCGGATTAAAAATTAATGCTCCGTTGTTGGTTCCCATCATTAACCTGTCTCCATCAAGCACTTGAATGGCCCTTAGGTTGTACGACACATTACTTACGGCAGGCAAGGCGTTAAAGGTTAAAATCGACCGGTCGCTTTGTTTAAAACGGCAAAGTCCCTGCTCGGTTCCAATCCAAAAATAACCATCCATGTACTGAATGCTTGAAACAAAGTTGGACGGCAAACCATCATCCACGGTAAAATTCTCCTGTTCGTGTGTAATAAAATCGTAACGAATTATGCCACTTCCAACGGTACAAAGCCAGGCCACATTATCTTTCAGATAAATATCGTTTACAATATACCCTTCTACAATAGTTTCGGTTTGTCCTGTATTTATATCAAATTCAACCAATCCGTTGGTGTTCCCAATCAGTAATTTGTTTTCTTTATAATTCAGCAACTTACCCACAGTCATATTCGGATACGACCTGAAAGTTTCGGTTTTAATATCATAACGGATTAAATCTCCGCGAACGCCACCAATCCAGAAATTACCATTTTGATCGTCCATAATCTCGAACACAAAATTATTTCCAAACTGGCCATCGGTTGATTCGAGACTCAGATGTTTTAACTCTTCACCGGTTTTATTGTCGAGTAGATAAACCCCCGAAGCATACGAACCGGCCCAAATGCGTCCCCGGCTATCCTCCTTTAAGGTTAAAAATACCTGTGCATGCTTCTCGTTATTGTGATAAAAAGATTTCCATTGTTCCGTAGCGTTATTCCTGAAACTGATACCATTATTCGTTGCAAACCAAAAATTTCCGTTGCTGTCTTCCAATACTGCGTTAACATCGTTATTTACAAGCGAGTTGTTGTTATTTGCAATATGATTAATTTGGGTTACAATGGGGTTGGCCATATCAAGGTACGAAACTCCCCCGCTATAGGTACATACCCACACTCGATTATTATTGTCGCGATAAATATCATAAACACCATTACCTTTTAACGAGCCCATGTTATCAGCGTTCTCTTTCATTACAGCAAGAACTTCATAGCTGTTTTTATCCAGCTCCCAAACTCCTTGCCCATCGATACCAATTAACACCGATGATGTGGTAAAATTCTCGATCGCCAATATTGGCTGGCTGGGTATATCCACAATAGGAGTCAGTTTCTGTTCCGCTTTACTATCAAACACAAAAAGCCCGCTTCCCATAGTTCCTATCCACCAAACATCCTGCAGTTCATCGTGTAAAAAAGAGGATACTGCATAGCTTGTACCTGAAGGAAACATATAAAACGGTTTGTAAACCAATTCATTAATATTGAATAGTTTCAACACATCCTGTTCAGCATAAATAATGTTTTCGGTATCGTACCAGGTCATTGCCGAAACATTATTCACCACAGTGGTTGCCTTAAGCCCATTTTCTTCGCTGAAGTAATACATACCGGTAGTTGACGATATCCATAAACGTTTTTCGTGATCGACGAGCATTCCTGTAACACCTAGATAGGGATTTCGAAGAACCCGCGACAAATTGATCAACAATTCAAAACGGTCTTTAATGGAATTGTATTTGAATATCTGCCCGGCATTGGTATAAACGTATAGATTTTGTTGGCTGTACGTTAAATCGGCGGTTACCACATTGGTACTTTCGTAAGGTAACTGGTAAATTCTGATATCGTCTTGAGTATACCGTATGATTCCCATCTTCGACGCCACCCAGATAAAACCGTTATCGTCGCCACACACCGAATTGGTTTCGCGCAACGAAATCCCGAATTTGTCGTTGAGATTATAAAAATGGACGTTATTCTTGTTTTGAGCTATTGAAAAACCTGTAACCAGCAAGCTAAACAGGCTAAATAGTATATATTTTTTTATCCTCATTATCACCCTTCTAAATTTTGTCCCTACTGCAATGATAGGAAAAAAGAAACTTTCAAAAAAACAAAAACTTTTGCTTAACATTAAAAAACCATACTCACATAATCCTGGTTTTACAAAACCAACGGGCCATGGTTCGAACTGTTCAATTGCACCGGCCCTACTGAATTAAAACAAATACGAACAACGTTCATTGATTGATCGTTCCAAAATTTCGAAATAAAACACAAATCCCTTGTATAAAAAAACATTCAAAATAGAACAGCGGCACTTTAAACCATACTGCAATTGATTTATTAACCGGATAATTCGCATCCATTTAAAAATTTCTATTTTTACTGTACCTCTAATTCGCTTGAAACAGACAACATCAAAATTGTCTTTCTTTTACAGGAAGATTTTGCTGAATTATTACATTTTTTAATACTAGACATTAAAACATGCGCTTAAAACTACTACTCTTACTTATTTCAATCCCTTTATTTACAACTATTCAGGGATTTGCCCAACCTACAGAAATCGTTTACCTCTCGGGAACCGATGCCGATAATACGGTTGAATGGGACTTTTTCTGTACCGATGGCAGAAACAGCAACTCCTGGACAAAAATAGCTGTGCCATCCAACTGGGAACTTCAGGGTTTCGGAACCTATAATTACGGCCACGACTGGTCCAACGAAAATATTAAGCTGGGAAAAGAACACGGCCTTTACAAACACGAATTTGAAGTGCCGCGCAGCTGGAAAGGCAAAACCATTAACATTGTTTTCGATGGATCGATGACCGACACCAAAGTTAAGATTAATGGTAAATCGGCCGGAGAAATGCACCAGGGCGGTTTTTACCGTTTTAAATACGACATAAGCAAATTACTAAAATACGGGCAAACCAACCTGCTGGAGGTTGATGTAGCCAAACACTCGGCCAACGAATCGATCAACCGTGCCGAGCGCCAGGCCGATTTCTGGATTTTTGGTGGAATTTTCCGCCCGGTTGTCCTCGAAGTACTTCCTGAGGTACACATGAGCCGTACAGCAATCGATCCTAAAGCCGACGGTTCTTTTAATGTTTTAATCGATTTGAACGAATCAAAATCAGATCTATCAGCCACAGTTGAATTATTCGACTTGGGAGGAAATGAAATCGGAACACCTGTTCAGGTGGAGATTGAAAAAGGTAAACAAGAAGTCTGGGTATCGGGCAAATTTTCAACTATTAAAGCCTGGAATCCGGAATGGCCAACCTTGTACAACATGAAAATTTCGCTAAAAAAAGGTAGCGATGTTTTGCATGAAGTTACCGAACGTATTGGATTCAGAACCGTTGAACTGCGTAAACACGACGGCTTTTATGTAAACGGCGAGAAAGTGCTTTTTAAGGGTGTAAACCGCCACTCCTTCTGGCCAGAAACCGGTCGTTCGCTTAGCGACAGGAATCACATCATGGACATCAATTTGATGAAAGAAATGAATATGAATGCTGTTCGCTGCTCGCACTACCCTCCCGATAAACGTTTCCTCGACCTTTGCGACTCATTGGGACTTTTTGTGCTCGATGAAGTTACCGGCTGGCAGCAAGGTTACGACACTATTGTTGGCCCGAAACTAATTAAAGAAACCATTTTAAGAGACGAAAACCACGCGAGTGTTGTCATCTTCGACCACGGAAATGAAGGTGGCTGGGATTTCAGAAACGAAAAGACTTTCCATGAATACGATATTCAGAAGCGTCCGATAATTTACCCGTGGTTGTTACGTAATGGCGCCGACACGCATCACTACCCTCAATTTGATTATGCCATTGGACGATATATTTATGGCAACGATCCGTTTATGCCAACCGAGCTTCTGCACGGATTGTACGATGGTGGTCATGGAGCCGGACTGGAAGATTATTGGCGAAACTACCAGACTTCTCCACTTCACGCAGGAGGATTTTTGTGGGTTTTTGTTGACGAAGCTGTATTGCGCACCGATAAGCCGGAAACCGTATATGATGGCGATGGCAACCACGCTCCCGATGGAATTCTGGGACCTCACCGCGAAAAAGAGGCCAGCTTTTATACCATTAAAGAAATATGGTCGCCGGTGCAGGTAGAGCCGGTAGCCATTGTAAAAAGCTGGAACGGCCGCTTGTTTTTGTCGAACAAATACATTTACACCAACCTCAACCAATGCACGTTTAAATGGGAAGCCGTAAAAACAGGTCTCAGTCCTGAAGATGAAAAACAACTTGGTTCGGGAACAATAGAAAGCCCTGACGCGAAACCGGGTGAAACCGCCCAGGTGGAAATAGCGCTGAACAATTCACTTGAAAATGCCGATGTGTTCCGTTTTACTGCCATCGGTCCACATGGCGAAGAGCTTTATAGCTGGAGCTGGCCGGTTATTCAGCCGGCAGACAAAGCAAAAGAATTGCTGGCCGAACTCAACACCGGAAGTTCCGAAATCTCGTTAAAAGAAACAGAAAAGTCTGTAACCGCTTCGGTAGCCGATGTGGCAATTGAATTCAGCAAGGCCGACGGGACATTGTTATCGGTGAAAAACGGTAAAGGAAACGTGTCGTTCACAGGTGGTCCGGTTGCAACCGGCGTTGAACACGAAGTTACCGGAACCGAATGGAAAATGAATGAAGATGGTAGTTTCGGGTTTGAAATTACCAACAAAAACTATCCGCGCAAAATAACCTGGACACTCGAAAAAAGTGGCTTACTGAAACTGGTTGCCAACCCGCTTCGCGACAGAGTTTCCGATGTTGATTTTGTGGGGATTTCATTTAATTACCCCGAAATCAAATGTACCGGCGTTAAATGGATGGGAAGCGGGCCTTATCGTGTTTGGAAGAACCGCTTAAAAGGCAACGAAATTGGCGTTTGGGAGAAAGAATACAACAATACCATCACCGGCGAAAGTTTTGAAAATATGGTTTATCCGGAGTTTAAAGGTTACCATGCAAGCCTGTTCTGGGCAACCCTGGAAACAACCGAAAGTCCGGTTACCATTATCTCGGAAACGCCCAACCTGTATTTCCAGCTGTTTAAACCTGCAAAACCACAACACGTGGCAGGTGGTACTTATCCGGCATTTCCCGAGGGCGATATTTCATTCCTGTACGAGATTCCGGCAATTGGAACCAAATTTTACCAAACCGACCGGTTGGGACCAGGTGCTAAAAAAGGAATGTTCTCCGAACGCCGTGGCGACGAAAGTTATCCGATAACATTGTGGTTCGATTTTAGAGCCAAATAGTATTGCTCAACTGTTAGAAAATGGCTGCGGGATCAATCTTGCAGCCATTTTTTTGCGACTTATTTTCACAAAAGAACTTTTTAAAACTAATACCGGAGAATTATCCAAATAAATATAAGTGTGAACCTTAAATGAATAAAAACAGCTTGTCCTGAAATCTTTCGGGAGGAATTACCGGTTGTAAAAAGGAATTACTAAAATAAGGTTCATTTTGAATTCAGGTCAATATTAAAACCAGATACTGACTTATATGTACTGAAAATCAAAGCCGTCATACCACACATCAAAACAAAATATCCATATTTGTATTACATATTATATTATACACTAAAACAAATTGTTAAATCCGGCCTGAAAATCAAAATACAACCACTTTAGCTTCGCCACACAGCAGCCATTTCGACTTGCATAGAAGTAATTTAATAACACAATGACACCAATAAATAACAATTACATCTTTTTGTAAATTAAATACAATATTGTAATTTTTTGATTTTTTGTCATACATATTACAAAAATACCTTATATTTGAAGACCTTCTTTTGAAAAACAGAAGAAAGTTGACAAACCTGGTTCCTAAAAACGATTGATGAAAACAGCAAAAAGGTATCTGGCTCTTGATGTTCTGCGCGGTTTAACCATAGTAGCAATGATTACGGTTAACAATCCCGGCAGTTGGTCATACATCTATCAACCACTTAAACACTCGGCGTGGAACGGGTGTTCACCTACCGATCTCGTTTTTCCTTTTTTCCTTTTTATTGTCGGAGTTTCCATGTACTTTTCATTTTCAAAGTACGGAAATACCTTAAATCACGAATCGTTTAAACGGCTGGCAAAACGAACAATTTTAATTTTTGCCATCGGTTTATTTCTCAATTCATTTCCGCAATGGGCCAAAGATTTCTCAAAACTAAGAATACTGGGTGTTCTTCAACGTATAGCCATTGTTTACGGAATAACATCATTAATCGTACTATCAGCTAAAAAATCGTGGTTGCCCTATATTTCCGGCGCTATTCTTTTATTGTATTGGGCCATCCTTTATTACTTTGGGAAAGAGGCTCCTTTTAGTTTGGAAGGCAATGCAACAATAGCTTTCGATCGGGCAATTCTCGGCGAAAACCACATGTATCATGGTTTTGGCATTCCGTTCGATCCTGAAGGCCTGTTAAGCACCATTCCGGCAATTGTAACAGCATTACTGGGTTATATGGCGGGTGCCTTCATCCATAAAACTGAAGAGACAAAAATCCCGCGTTGGCTTTTTCTTGGCGGGCTGGCAGGTATTGCTGCAGGGTTAGTGTGGGGATTGGTTTTCCCTATCAACAAACCACTTTGGACAAGCTCCTATGTGTTATATACTGCAGGCTGGGCTTCGGTTGTGCTGGCAGCACTCATTTGGATCATCGACATAAAATCCTACAAAAAATGGACATCCTTTTTTGCGGTTTTCGGAATGAATCCATTGTTCATTTTTGCTCTTTCGGGCTTATGGGCCAATACCCTTACACGAGTAATTAAATTCACGAATAGCGAGGAACAAATAACCAACGGATACAGCTGGCTCTATCATCAGGTATTTGAACCACTGGCAGGACCGCTAAACGGCTCGCTACTGTTTGCACTCACGCATGTTGCCTTTTTCTGGCTGATTGCCCGAATCCTCTACCAAAAGAAAATATTTATAAAAGTTTAAACCGTCATAAATTCTATTTTTTAACAGCATACAGAAATGATCTGGAACATCAAACAAATAGCTTTACTACTCCTTATTCTCATTGCTTTCCGGGGAACAGCTATGGCACAAACACAGCTCACTGAAACCGACAAAAAACATTGGGTAGATTCTGTATTTCAATCTTTATCGGCCGAGCAGCGCATAGCTCAGTTAATATGGGTAAACACCGCGGCTGATAAAAACATAGCCGGTCAGCTAAAAGTAGCCGAGCTGATTAAAGAATACAATCTCGGAGGTGTGATTTTTTTTACCGGCGATCCGGTGAAACAAGTCGAGCTAACAAATTTTTATCAGGCATCGGCGCAAACGCCGCTCTTTGTAGCCATGGACGCTGAGTGGGGAGCCGGAATGCGACTTCCCGGCGTAATGCCTTTTCCATACAATATGATGATGGGTGCCTCGCACAATCCGGAATTGATTAAACAGGCCACCACCGAAATGGCCAAACAGATGAAACGTTTGGGCGTTCAGATTAGCCTTGGCCCCGTTGTCGATATAAACACCCAGCCACTAAATCCAATTATCGGGATGCGTTCGTTTGGCGAATCACCCAAACAAGTTGCAGCCTGTGGTATCGCTTATATGCAAGGCTTACAGGAAAATAATATCCTGGCCATTGCCAAACATTTCCCCGGACATGGAGATACACAAACTGACTCGCACCTTACTCTTCCGCTGGTTCCGTATTCGCGTGAACGACTGGATTCGGTTGAGCTGTACCCGTTTAAAGAATTGACTAAAAAAGGCGTTGCCGGTGTGATGAGTGCCCATTTGAATGTTCCGCAGTTGGACAGTACAAAAGGAATTCCATCCAGTCTGTCGACAAAAATTCTAAACGAAATTCTTCGCGACGAGTGGAATTACCAGGGGCTGGTAGTTAGCGATGCCATGAATATGGCCGGTGCTAAAAGTTTTGGAGCACCGGGCGAAATTGAAGCGCTGGCGCTAAAAGCCGGTAACGATGTGATTGAATTTCCGAAAGATGTGGAACTGACAATCGCCGGAATCAAAAAAGCAATTGAATCGGGGCTATTATCGCAAGAAGAAATAGATTTTAAATGCCGGAAAGTACTGGCTGCAAAATACGATGCAGGTTTAAACAAGCTAGCTCCGGTTTCGCGCATTAATCTCATGGAGGAATTAAACACCCCTCAGGCCGAACTGGTAAAAAGGAAACTGATTGAGGCCTCCTTAACACTTCTCGAAAACCACAACGATATCATTCCGCTAAAAGGCCTCGATACCTTAAAAGTCGCCTGCCTGACTGTTGGTGAAACAACAACAACTCCTTTCCAATCGATGCTTTCGAAGTACACAAAAACTGATAACTTTTTCCTTCCTGAGCAGTTTTCGGAAGAGGAACTAAACGCAATAAAAACAAAACTTAAGGATTATAACCTGGTAATTACCGGCCTGCATTTGTACGAAAGCAAAACCAGACGGTCGATGCAGGTGGGCAGCCTGCAAAAGGCAAGGGCTCAAAGACCTTATAGCTTAACCAACGAGACCGAAAATCTACTGCACTATTTGTCGAATAATAAAAAGTCGATCGTTGTATTTTTTTCCAGTCCATATGCTTTAACCGAAGTGCGTGATTTCACTCCTCCGGCCGGCCTGATCATGGCTTATCAAAAAGATTCGCTGGTTCAGGAATTAGCCGCACAACAAATTTTTGGTGGTATCGGTGCATCGGGTAAACTTCCGGTTACGCTTGGCAACTACTACAAAATTGGCGACGGGCTCAACATCAGCAAGGCCGTTCGTTTAAAATACACCATTCCTGAAGAAGTTGGAATGAACAGCACACGTTTGAATCATCGGATAGATTCACTTGTTAGCGATGCCATTGCAAAACGGGCAACACCGGGCTGCAGCGTTCTGGCGGCAAAAGATGGTAAAATAGTATTCCGAAAAACCTATGGTTATCATACCTACGACGAACGAATTCCGGTTTCGGAAAACGATTTGTACGACCTGGCTTCGGTAACCAAAGTAACGGGTGCATTGGCCGCCGTACTTAAACTTACCGACGAAGGAAAAATCAATATAAACGATAAATTCTCAGCTTACTGGCCCGACTGGGAAAAACGTTTGTTTCATTCGTCGGTTAAAGAAGATTTGGGCTGGCGCGAAATTCTCGCACATCAGGCCGGACTGATTCCCTACATTAATTACTGGTCGGAAACAGCAAAAGACGGGCAGCTAAAAAACCGTTGGTATTCCGTTCAAAAAACAGAGGATTATCAGCTGGAAGTTGCTCCGAATCTGTTTCTAAAGAACAATTTTAAGAAAAAGATCTACAAAGATATCCGGAAATCAAAGTTGAATCCTCCGGGCAAATATGTGTACAGCGGCTTATCATTTCTCCTTATTCCGCAAATCACCGAAAACCTCTCAGGACAGACTTACACTGATTTTTTAGATGCCAATTATTACCACTCGCTTGGCGCCCATACTATTACCTACAATCCCTTAACCAAATTCCCTAAAAGCCGCATTGTTCCTACAGAATACGATTCGTACTACCGGAAACAGCAGGTTCAGGGTACGGTACACGACGAAGCTGCTGCCGTTTTTGGTGGCGTGGCAGGAAATGCCGGCCTTTTTGCCAATGCCAACGATCTGGCGAAACTAATTCAGATGTACCTGCAAATGGGTAGCTACGGCGGTGAGCAATATTTGAATCCGACAACCATGAAAGAATTTACACGTGTTCAGTTTCCGGAAAATAACAACCGCCGGGGATTGGGGTTTGACAAACCACTGCTGAACAACAACGAACTTAGCCCGGAACAGACTTATCCTTGTCCGGGAGCGAGCCCTGAAAGTTTCGGGCATTTCGGTTTTACCGGAACATTGGTATGGGCCGATCCTACTTATAACCTGGTTTACATCTTTCTAAGCAATCGTGTTTACCCAACCCGCGAAGGGAATATGCTTGGAAAACTGAATGTAAGGACCAACATTTTACAGGTGTTTTATGATGAAATTGAAAGTAAGTAACACAAAACCAACTACACGGCAATAATCAATCAAACAAACACGAATATGCTGATTTACAAAATATTGAGTTATACGCGATGAAAGTAAAAATTATGAAGACAAACATTAATTTAATTTAAATTCAAAATCCTTATCTATCATGAAGAAAGGCTTATTATTTATTCTTTTTCTGTGCATGGGCATTATGGTTTTTGCGCAGAAACGTCAGATTTCCGGTGTAATACGGGAAGAGTCGACAAATGAACCACTACCTGGTGTCTCGGTCCTTGAAAAAGGAACCACCAATGGTGTTGTTACTAATATTGACGGGCAGTACCAAATTACCGTCAGTGCTAACGCCACCATAAAGGTTAGTTTTATTGGTATGGAACCACAGGAGGTTGTAGTTGGTGATGCATCAACTTACAATTTCTCGCTAAAACCTTCGTCGGAAGAATTGGACGAGGTTGTTGTTGTGGGTTACGGAATCCAGAAAAAAACCAACTTAACAGGTGCCGTTGCATCGGTTAACACCAAAGAACTGGAAGCAAGACCAATACCCGACGTGGGTCGTGGTCTGCAAGGTCTAACCCCGGGTTTGAACGTTGTTGTACCGAGTGGAGAAGTTGGCTCCGACCCCATTTTGAAAATTCGTGGTCAGCTGGCTTCGTTTGAAGGAGGTACCGCTCCTCTGATCTTGCTCGACAACGTTGAGATACCTTCTATCCAGCTGGTTAATCCCGACGACATTGCTTCTATTTCTGTTCTGAAAGATGCTGCATCAGCATCGATTTACGGAGCAAAAGGTGCTTTTGGAGTTATCCTTATTACCACAAAAAAAGGAGCCTCAACCGAAAGCGTAAATATCTCTTACTCTGCAAACCTTTCGTTCCAGAACATTTCGAAAAAAATTGAAATGGGTGGAGTTGAAGCGTTGGAGTATTCAATTTTGGCAGCCGAAAGAGTTGGTGCAACAGCTACCGGCGCTTTCTGGAAAGTTACCCGCGACAGCTACGAGAGAGCAGCACAGTGGGAAGAACAATGGGGCGATGTTGTAAAACCAGGCGACCCAATGCTTTACGGACGCGACTGGTATGTTGATGCCAACGGTTACAAACTGGGTTTGCGTACTTATGATCCTTACGATTATATGATCGAAGAATGGACACCAAGTCAACAGCATAACCTTTCGGTTAACGGAAAAACAGGCAAAACCGACTTTAATATTGGCTTTGGTTATCTCGACCAAAATGGGATGATGAAAACAGCCAAAGAAGATAATTTTAAACGTTACAACGGTTCGATAAAAGTTGGAACTGAAGTGAACAGCTGGTTGAAAGTTCATGGAGGTTCGATTTTCTCAAAACGCGTGAAAAGATATCCGTATGCAACGGCTTCTACCGCTGCCGACCCATGGTTGTACCTTTACCGATGGAGCCCTATTTACCCGTTAACAACCGAAGAGGGAGACCCGATCAGAAGTCCTGTTTCGGAAGTTGCACAGGCTAACACTGCATTCCAGGAAACCAACTACACCAGCATGAACGGTGGTTTTGTTATTACTCCGGTTGACGACTGGAATATTAACTTTGATTATACTTATGCCAACCAGGAGTATATTAACAGGCGCCCGGGAACACGTTATACTGCGCGTAACAGTTGGAGTTCGGCATTGCCAAAATACGACGAAAGCGGCAGTCGTATCTATGTAAACAATGCCGGCGAGCAAGTGGCTTCGACTGCCGATGGTGCTATGGAAGCCTACGAATTGAACTTACTAACATACACCGGAGTTGGTGCTAACCCCGACCGTATTTATCGTATTGCTCAAAACAAAAAGTGGTCAACAATTAATTTAAATACCACTTACGATCTTACTTTAGACGAAATACATAAGTTTAATTTTATGGCCGGTATGAACCGCGTAGCTTACGACGTTGCTTCAAACTGGTCGCAAAAAACGGAACTGATCGATTATAACAACCCTCAGTTCGATTTAGCCACCGGTACTCAAACAGCCGGCGGAAGCGAAGCCTGGGAGTCGCAACTTGGATTTTTTGGCCGTATCAACTATAGCCTGAAAGACAAATACCTTTTGGAAGCTAACCTGCGTTACGATGGTACTTCAAAATTCCCTACCGATCTTCAGTGGCGTTGGTTCCCTTCTTTCTCTGCCGGATGGCGTGTTAGCGAAGAAGAATGGATGAAAAATTTGCAGCCGGTGCTTAGTTCGTTAAAATTGCGCGGATCGTGGGGTACAATTGGCGACCAAACTGTTAACAATTCATTGTACATTCCAACTATGTCGGGTGGATACAACAACTGGATTATTGGCGGTTCAAAACTTTATGATTTCGGAACTCCCGCTTCGGTAGCAGCTGCCATTACCTGGCAAGATATCACTACACTCGACTTAGGTTTCGATGCACGTTTTATCGATAACAAACTGGGAGTTTCATTCGACTGGTACCAGCGCGATACCGAAAACATGATTGTACCTCAGGAAGGACTTCCAACTACCTACGGAACATCGGCACCAAAAGGCAACTTTGGTTCGTTGCGTACCAACGGATTTGAATTGCAATTAGACTACAATCACCGTTTCCGCAATGGTTTAGGATTAAATGTTGTGGCAACAGTAGCCGATGCAAAAACCAAAATTACCAAGTACGGATCGACACAAGTTGTTGACAGCTGGTACGTAGGAAAAACATACGGCGAAATCTGGGGTTATGAAACAGACCGTTTGTACCAGGCTGACGACTTTGTTTACGAAAATGGCGAATTGGTAACTGTAACATCATCTGACGACAGAAACGTTTACCAGCTTGCTGATCCAAATGCACCAACACAAGGATACCTGCAGTCGGGTAACTTTATGTTTGGCCCCGGCGATGTGAAATTCAAAGACCTGAATGGCGACGGAGTTATTAACGATGGAAGCCGTCTTTTGGATGACCATGGCGATTTGAAGAAAATCGGTAACAGCACTCCTCGCTACGAATACAGTTTCAGAATTAATACCGACTATAAAGGTTTCGACTTCTCTGTATTTCTTCAAGGAGTTGGCAAACGCGATGTTTGGGGTAACGGATTCTTTGCTATTCCCGGATTTAACGCCTCAGACGGTGCAATGCCTGAAGCGATGGCCACTGATTTCTGGAGAGAAGACCGCACTGATGCCTTCTACCCACGCCCATACAATTTAGCTAACAGTAATAATAAGCTCAACCTGGTAAGTCAATCACGCTACCTGCTTGATATGTCGTACCTGAGAATTAAAAACATCACTTTTGGTTATACCCTGCCGGCTCAGCTTGTTGAAAAAGCCAGCCTGAGCAGCCTGCGTGTTTATGTATCACTCGAAAACTTCCTGACTTTCGACAATTTGCGCGACCTGCCAATCGACCCGGAAGAGATTGCAGGTTACTCCATGTGGAACAGCAGCAACTATAACTTAAGTCGTACAGGTATTGGAACACCAACCTTTAAAAGTGCGTCAATTGGTCTTCAGTTAAATTTCTAAAATCGACACAATCATGAAAAAATATAGTTTAATATTAATAACACTGGTCTTACTGGCATTTACCAGCTGCGACGATTTTCTTGACAGACCGTCGCTTACCGAAATGAACGACGAGACCTACTGGACCTCGGAAAACAACCTTCGTTTGTTTGCCAATGGTTTTTACGAAAATTACTTTGTTGGATATAACTCATCGTGGAGTTCGTCGTACACCCCACTTCGCAGTTACTATTTCTCTGATGATTTTACTTCTCGCGGAAAGCAGGGAGGTTTTGAAACACAAGCTCCATCGTCGAGAGCCAGCACTAGTTCTACACCAAGTATGATGACAACTTATGCGGGCCCTAGCTGGAACTTTTCGTGGGTAAGAAAATCGAACCTGTTTTTAGAAAGAATTGAAAATATGGATGCCGGAATTCTTACCGAAGATGCACAAAATCACTGGAAAGCAGTTGCCCGCTTTTTCAGAGGTTACGAGTACAGCCGTCTTGTAAGTGTGTTTGGCGACGTTCCTTATTACGGAAGCGTTATTGAAGACACTGAACTGGATGTTTTGTACAAAGACCGCGACGACCGCACCGAGGTAATGGACAAGGTTTACGAAGACTTTGAATACGTTTTGGCCAACATGAGATTATCGGATGGCGATGCGCAGTATCTTAACCGCTATACGGCTGCCGGATTTATTTCGCGCTTTATGTTGTTTGAAGGAACCTGGCAAAAATACCACCTGAACAACACGGATAAAGCAAGCAAATATTTACAAATGGCTGTTGATGCAGCAGCTATCGTAATGGAATCGGGTAAATACTCGTTTTCCAGTGATTTCCGCTCGCTTTTCGGTTCTCAGGATTTGGCCGGAAACCCCGAAGTTATTATGTACCGCCACTACGATGCAGCACTGGGTGTAACACATACTGTTGCTTCTTATTCAAATATAACAGAAGGACAAGGTACCGCAGCGAACCTTGCATTGGCTAAAGCATTTATTTGTACCGATGCGAAACCTTACCAGCTTTCGTCGGTTGAAAATGCTGACAAACTGGATATTCAAAATATGGTTGCCACCCGCGACCCACGTTTTGAAGCCACTTTCTGGGATACTCCAAAGAAAGAATCAGCTACTTTGTTGTATGCCGATAAATTTATCGACAGAGTTGGCCCAACTTACTATGGTTCAGGTTATCCTCCAATGTACGGTTCAAACACCAATACCAACGATGCTCCAATAATGCGTTTGGCAGAGGTTGTTTTAAACTGGGTTGAAGCAAAAGCCGAACTGGCAACTATGGGTGGCGCAGCAGTTACACAAGCCGATATTGATGCTTCTATTAATGCGATTCGTGAACGCCCATTGGATGATGTAGCGATTGAAAAAGGTATTACAAAAACAGCGCCGCTATTGCTGAGCGCATTGCCTGACGATCCTGCCCGTGATGCAGATGTTCCTGCATTAATCTGGGAGATCAGACGCGAACGACGTATGGAATTTGTATACGAACACTCTCGCCTGCTCGACATCAAACGCTGGAATAAAATCGATTACATGCGAGCTTCTGAGAATCCGGATATCATGCGTGGATTATGGATTGATTTCCAGTCAGAATTCCCGGAATGGCTGGTTGCCGAAAAAGAAGGCGTTTTAAGAGTTGAAAACGAAAATGGAACAATTGTTACCTATGATGGTACAAACGCCGCTGAAATGGTTGGTTATTTTGTTCCTGAAAGTATTGCCGAACGCGACGAATTTACTGATCGTGTATATCTTGCTCCTGTAGGAAATGCACAAATCAGTGAATACACTGACAAAGGCTACACATTAAGTCAAACACCAGGATGGAACTAGAAATATAAGCCTGGAATTAATACACAAAGAGGCTGCCTTACTTGTTATCGCAGCCTCTTTTTTTTTTAATGAACAAAAATTATCAGGAATGAAACAGCATGTAATATCAGGTATAATTCTTCTGGCGTACATCCTTTTTACAGGTTGCGGAACTACAACACAAACTTCGCCACAAGAGGTCGTTGTTGGTACCGGGCTCACAGATTCGTATCTCCCGCAGCTCGAGAACAAAAACGTTGGCTTGGTTGTCAATCAAACCTCTGTTATTGATTCGGTTCATCTTATCGATTATCTCTTTAACAAGGGGGTTGCCATAAAAGGTATTTATGCGCCTGAACACGGGTACAAAGGCAATGTTGAACGCGGAGAGCATGTTGATGGAACTACTGATCCTGAAACAGGAATTCCGGTGTACTCGTTGTATGGTAAGTACCGCAAACCTACGCCGGAAATGCTCGAAGGTATCGACGTAATGATCTTTGATATGCAGGATGTTGGTGTTCGCTTCTTTACTTATATCAATACAATGACCAGGGTAATGGAAGCGTCGGCCGAAAATGGTATAAAAGTTATCGTTCTCGATCGTCCGAATCCACTTGGATATTATGTTGATGGACCGGTGTTAAAGCCGGGGTTTGAAAGCGGAATAGGCTTATACCCAATTCCGGTTATCCACGGAATGACGGTTGGCGAATATGCTAAAATGGTGAACAGCGAAGGCTGGCTAAAAGACGGCATTCAATGCGATTTGGAAGTGGTTAAAATGGAAAACTACACTCACGAAACCAAATACCAGCTGCCGGTACTTCCCTCGCCTAACCTGGCCGATATGAAATCGGTTTACCTGTACCCATCCATTTGTTTGTTCGAAGGGGCCGATGTAAACGAAGGCCGGGGAACTGATACACCTTTTCAGGTATTCGGAGCGCCCTATTACACACCAAAAGACTTTTCGTACATACCTAAATCGATACCGGTATTGGCATTGCATCCCAAGTTTGAAGGCGAAACCTGCTACGGTTACGATCTGTCGGAAACGCCAATGGCAGAGCTTCAAAACATAAAACAGCTTGAAATAAAATACCTAATCGATTTTTACAATAAATCGGATGACAAGGAGAATTTTTTCACGCCGTTTTTTGATAAACTGGCAGGTTCCGACCAGTTACGAAAGCAAATTATTGCCGGATTGAGCGAAGAAGAAATTCGCGAGTCGTGGCAAGCGGATCTCGACAGTTTTAAGGAAATGCGTAAAAAATACTTGTTATATTAAACGACTGAAAACAATTTTATGATGAAGAAAACACTCATACTGGCAAGCTTATTTCTTTTGTTGGTGCCCTTAGTACAGGCGCAGCAACTGTGCTTTGCCCATATTACCGACACCCATGTTGGCGGAAGTACGGGAGCAGAAGACCTCATTCGAACAGTAAACGACATTAACAGTCAGGACGACATCAACTTTGTTATTTTATCGGGCGACGTAACCGAATTTGGCTCCGACGAAGAACTCAACGAAGCAAAATCAATCCTGTCAAAATTCAATAAACCCTGGTATGTTGTTCCCGGCAATCACGATTCAAAATGGTCGGAAAGCGGCAACAACAGTTTTGTTCGCATTTTCGGCTGCGAGGAATTTTCGTTCGAAGCCGGTGGTTACCTGTTTATCGGAACGGCCAGCGGGCCAAACATGCGAATGGCACCCGGACTTGTTCCTCACGAACAAATCGTTTATCTCGATTCGATTTTGCAAAACATGAAAGATCCTGAGCAACCCATTATTTTTGTTAACCACTACCCGCTCGACAATTCACTGTCGAACTGGTACAAAATCATCGACCGGCTAAAAACATGCAACATTCAGGCAAGTCTACTCGGTCACGGACACGCCAACAAATTGTTTGATTTTGAAGGAATTCCGGGTGTAATGAGCCGATCGAACCTGAGAGCAAAAGACGAAATTGGAGGATATAATATTGTTACCATCAAACAAGATACGATGTTCTACGCCGAACGCACTCCGGGAGTAAAAACACATGAAGTATGGTGCAGGATACCACTGGTAAATCATCAGTTTAGAGAAAAAGAAAACGACTACCCACGCCCCGATTATTCGGGCAACCTGGATTATCCTGAAATAAGCACGGTTTGGGAGTTGCAGGATGTTAGCGATATTGGAACAGGATTAGCCAGCGAAAAAGGAATTACCGTATACGGAAATGCTGCCGGCGCCATTGTTGCATTGGATGAAAACACGGGCAAATACCTTTGGCAATTTCAAACAAACGGGAAAATCTATTCCACACCCGCCATTGCAAAAGACAAAGTGGTTTGTGCATCAACCGATAACAATATCTACTGTCTTGATTTGAAAACAGGAGAGAAAGAATGGAGTTTCGCTACCGGAAAATCGATTGTGGCCTCACCGGTAATTCACAAAAATTCGGTCTACATCGGATCGTCTGAAGGGATATTTCGTTCAATCGACCTAAAATCGGGTAAGCTAAACTGGGCCTTCAACGAGGTGAATAATTTTGTGGAAAGTAAACCACTTGTTTACGAGGGTACGGTCTATTTTGGCTCGTGGGGAAATACGTTTTATGCCCTCAATGCTAAAACCGGGAAACTGGAGTGGAAACGCGAAAAATACAGTAACCGTATGTTATCGCCGGCAGCAGTTTGGCCGGTAGCTGCCAACGGTAAAGTATTTATTGTAGCCCCTGATCGGTACATGACCGCTCTCGAAGCTAAAACTGGAGAGGAAATCTGGCATTCGAAAGAATACTCCTGCCGCGAATCAATCGGCATTTCAGACGACGGCAAACTGGTTTACATTAAAAATATGACCGAAGGAAATGTTGATGCTTTTTACACTTCAGCCAACGAACAAAAGCTGGCATGGGAATGCAACGCAGAGCTGGGATATGAAATTGCTCCCTCACCGATTACAGAGGCCGGAAACCTGGTTTTTGTGCCTACAACAGAAGGAATTGTATGCGCCATAAACAAAACAACGCACCAGATAGCCTGGAAATACAAACTGTCTAATGCGCTGGTAAACCACATTCTTCCCATCGATAATCAACGCGTGCTGGTTTCATTACTCGACGGAAAAGTCCTGTGCTTGCAATATTGATAAGTAAAGGTTTTACAATAAAACTAAAAGAATAATTCGAATAAAACGGCCGCTCAATGTGGTCGTTTTTTATTGGGAGCAGATTTCAATTGAAGAACTTGCGGAAAAAAGCAGGAGTTACACCAAGGTTTTATTAACTTCTTATATCAGTCCCTTATCCACCAAAACTTTCTCTATCGTCTCATGATTTTTCCAAAACCGATCTTTTATCTTTTGAAGCGTTTTTCGGTATTCCGGATTGTTTTCCATGGGTTTCAAAATCGGATCTATATCCTGGAAAACTAAAATCCAGTACTGGTAATTATCCTGTGTTGCAAAAATTTTGAGCTGTTCGATCGCCTCCTCGTATTTCCCCTCATAAGCATACATTACCGCCATGCTCGCACTTTTATAAATCGATTCATCGTTATTGCAATAGGCCTTATAATTATCGAGAAACCTAGAAGCCTGTTCCTGCAAACCCATCTTCTGATATACCCAGGCAATTTTAATATCCTCCTGCGGATAAATATTCAGTCCGTATTGGTCGCGGGCTTCAACAAACTTTTCGAAATAAAAAAAGGCACTGTCATATTGTTCCTGGTAAAAATAAACTTTTGCCACTTCCTGCAAAAGATCCAGCCGGGTAGTATCCTTGCGCCACTCCTTAAGCATTAATTTTTTGGTCCGCTCTGCATCGCCGTCTTTAGCATACAAAATATAAGTTTTCACCAGCGGTGCATAATAATTCTCAGGATTGAAATCCAACGATTTTTCGATATAAGTAGCCGCCTCATCAACAAACCCATTTTGAATAAGCGCATTACTCAAGTGCAAATAGATGAAACTTTTGCCAATAGAATCGTTCGCTGCAATATCAAGCTGAATACCTTTTAGCGCATACTCGAGGTATTTCGCGGTGTTCGGAATTACACGGGCATACAAATCGGCGAGCATCTGCACCACCGCCGATGAGTTGGGATTGTATTCCAGCGCCTTTTCTAAATGTGGCAAAGCCAGATTGTACTCCTCCATCTGCATATAATAAAGTGCCTTGGCAATAAGGCTTTCGGCGGAACGTGAGTCGTAAAGCAGCGCTTTATCAGCAAAATTGTTGATTTCCTCAGTGTATTGTTTTTCCTTTTGGTTCACATCGAGAAAGTAATACGAAATAGCCACATTTGCGTAAGCCAGCGCAAACTCACCGTCCTCGTCTATTGCTTTCTCAAACAAAAAAATCGCCTTCTCCAGATTCTCCTGCGTTCGGTTATAATACAAATTAAGTGCCTGCAAGTAATAGTCGTAGGCCTCTAAATTTTCTGTCGGTATTTTCTCTATTTGTTTTATTTCGTCAGGCGTTACAACGGCTTTAATAGCATCAGCAATTTTCCGGGCCACTTCATTCTGAAGCGCAAATACATCGTCCACTTCACGGCTGTATTGTTCGCTCCAAATTGGCCGGTCGGTGGCGGCTTCAATCAACTGAATATTCAGCAAAACCTGGTTCCCAAAACGTTGGCCACTTCCCTCCACCAGGTAATTCACATTCAATTCATCTGCAATTTCCGGAATAGCTTTATCGGTATCGCGATACTTTGCTACCGAAGTCCGGCTAACAACACGCAAATCGCCAATCTTCTGCAGGTTGTTTAATGTCGATTCCATGAGCCCGTTAACAAAGTACAGGTTCAGCGAATCGCTGCTTTCGTTTACAAAAGGCAACACGGCAATCGATTTCTCCAATTCAACCGGAGTCTCGTTTTTTCTGCTGAGAAGTAAAACCGATACAACAATTACGACGATAACCATTGCCCCAATTCCATACCATTTGTATTTTTTGAAACCACTTTCCTGAACATCTTCGTTCTCTTCCCGTATTACTCCTTTCCGCACTTCGCCGGGAGAATACCCGTATTGTTCGCGAAAACATTTAATGAAATACGAGGTGTTACCAAAACCAACCTGGAATGAAATTTCGGCTACCGTAAGTGTGGTAAGTTTTAGCAGTTCCAGGCCTTTTGTTACACGAACCTGACGGATAAACTGACTTGCCGAAAGCTGAGTATGTGTTTTTATTTTTCGGAGCAAACTGGAACGACTCATATTCATGAGATCGGCCAGTTCGGAAACGCCAAATTGCTCATTCGCGATATTCTCCAGAATGATCGCTTCTGCTTTTTCGATAAAATCTGCTCCAAAAATTGATGTGTCCGACATGCTGAATTTAATTGACCCGAAAGTAGAAAAATTTATGAAAATGCAGACGTAAAAAAGCCCGCTTGCTTCAAATGTGGCATTGTTGCATCATAGTTTTTATACCCGATTCAAACTTAACACTTATCGCTGCATATGGTTTAAATCAAGCGTTTGCGATTGGCTCATCTTTGTACAAACAATTTTCAAAATCAAAAACATTAAAATTTTAAAAGATGAAGACACTAAAAAGAATTTCAATGAAAACCGTAGTTAACTTTTCGTTCATTTTACTTTTAATATTAACGTCGTGCGCTAATTCAGGAAGTAATAATACAGAAAACAGTACAAAAGCAAAATCGACAGTTGAGAAGCCAAAAATCGGCATGCAAGAGGCAATAATGTCGAACAACATCGAAGCCATAAAACAACACATTGAGGCAGGAAGCGATATTAATTTAAAAGACCAGATGAGTGGTTCAACACCCTTAATTTCGGCCGTGTCGTTTGGCAGAAAAGAAATTACAAAAGCATTGATAGATGCCGGTGCCGACCTGAACCTGAAAAACAACGACGGATCGACTGCCCTGCATTCTGCCGCCTTTTTCTGCCACCTGGAAATTGTGCAAATGCTTATTGATGCAAAAGCCGACAAAACCTTAAAAAACAATTACGGCGCAACGGCACGCGAATCAGTTTTGGCTCCGTTTGCCGAAATGAAACCTATTTACCAAATGATGCAGCAACAATTAGGGCCACTCGGCATAACCATCGATTTAGAGGAAGTGGAAAAAAACCGCCCTGTAGTTGCCATGATGTTGCAGTAATCAGTTTAAAGTTAAATGAAAATGAAAACAGAAAGAAGATACGATATTGATTGGTTACGCGTGTTGGCAATCGGGTTATTACTGATCTACCACATTGCCATTGTATTTCAACCGTGGGCCATGTTTGTGGGCTTTATAAAAAGCAACGAAAGCCTTGAAACTTTGTGGAAACCGATGACCTTGCTTAACGTTTGGCGAATTCCACTCTTGTTCTATGTTTCGGGAATGGGTTTGTATTTTGCCATGCAAAAACGCAACTATGCACAGTTACTAACCGAACGTACCCTCCGGATTCTTATTCCATTGATTTTGGGGGCACTGGCCATTGCGCCTCTCCATTTTATCATTTTTCAGAAGTTCTACAATTTGCCTTTAGGTTATTACCCGCACATGGGACATTTGTGGTTTCTCGGAAACATCTTTGTTTATGTGTTAGTACTTACGCCTTTGTTTTTTTACCTGATGAAAAACAAGGAAGGAAAATTCAGAAAAGCACTGTCTACTTTAATGAAAAATCCATTTGGACCTTTAGTGTTATCAGTATTTTTTATTGCTGAAACGCTGCTTGTAAAACCTCAAATATTTTCTGTTTACGCCGAAACATGGCATGGCTTTTTTCTCGGTTTGCTGGCCTTCTTTTTTGGTTTTCTGTTTGTATACAGCGGACAGCAATTTTGGCAAACCGTATCGAAATGGAAATGGCTCTACCTTGGCTTAGCCGTGGTTTTATACATCATTCGTTTGCAGCTATTCGAAACCAATTCGCCGGCTTACCTCATGGCCATCGAATCAAACTGCTGGATATTTGGCATCTTCGGTCTGGGTTATCAATACCTCAACAAACCAAGTGCCGCACTCAGTTATTTAAGCCAGGCTGCTTATCCTGTGTACATAATTCATATGTTTGCGTTATATGCAGGTTCACTGCTGATTTTACCAACGCAGCTACCGCCAATGGCTAAATTTGTTGCATTAACCGCATTTACTTTTGTCACGTGCTATGGTATCTATGAATTTATGATAAAAAGGATTGGATTTTTACGCCCACTGTTTGGATTAAAACCTAAAGTCAACAAATTAGAAAAGAAACTGTTACAGGAAGCTGTATAAGAAACTTCACTGAGAATAAAATTGCTAGAATGAAAAAAAAACACACAATATTAATAATACGAATTATGCTCCTTACAGGAACCGCCATATCACTATTTTTTGTGCCATGGTTATTACTCAGAATCATGCTCACTCCACTTCCTGATACCGTTCAGGGACAACTCGATAAGAGTATAAAGTATGGTTTCGACGGAATAATTGTGTACGTTGATGAAGCCGAAAAAGAACCTGCGTTTTATGCTGCAGGATATAAAAACAGGGAAAACAAAATTCCGGCCGATCCACATTCATTATTCAAAATCGCCAGTATCAGCAAATTATACGATGCTGTTGCAATAACCAAACTGGTTAGCGACGGGCGTTTATCGCTGGATAAAACGCTGGCCGATTACTTCCCTCAACTGGTAGGAAGAATTGAAAATGCCGACCAGATTACACTGAGAATGATGGTGCAGCACCGAAGCGGAATTCCCAATTTAACCGATACACCAAACTTTTGGGCAGAACCACCATCAAGCAGCCAGGAAGCACTTGAACGTGTGCTTGATTTACCGGCCGATTTTGCCGCCGATGCCAAGTATCGGTACTCGAACACCAATTATTTGTTGATTTCGATGCTGATTGAAAAAGTGACGGGAGAAGATGTTTTTCAGACGATAAAAAAAGAAATTCTGGATCCGCTTGGGCTGAAAAACACTTTTGGTGGTGTAACCGAGGAAAACATCGATGATGTAATGAGCGGTTATTACGTTGGAATAGAAGAAGATATTAAAGCCGGTGATTACGGAACTAAACTGACTTCGATGGTTGCCAGTGCGGAAGATGTTGGTATTTTTCTGCGGGCATTAAACAACGGTACGGTTTTTAACAATGGCGAGCAGGAAATCTATTCCTCCATTTACGTTTACGAACACACCGGATTGATGCCGGGTTATATGAGCATTGCCAAATACCACAAAGACATCGACGCGGTTGTTGTTCAATTTGTAAATACCACCGATTTTCAAGGACTACATTGGAGTATAATGGAAATTGTATACCGGCGGGTAGTAAAAATTGTGAAGCACCAACACAACAAATAAAGATGAACAAAAGGATCCAAATCTTACTTATAAACCATATTTAAAGCAGCGCCGATAATTCCGGCGTTGTTTTCCATTTCGGCAGGTACAACGGGTGTATCAACATTAATGTATTCTTCAAACTTGTCCATTTTCTTACTTACGCCGCCGCCAACAATAAATAGGTTGGGATTAAACATCCTGTCGTAATAATCCAGCGCATTGTTAAAACGTTTACCCCACTCTTCCCACGACAGATCTTTTCTTTTGCGCACCGAATCAGCTGAATAGCGTTCTATGGTTTTGCCTTTAAATTCAAGGTGGCCCAGCTCCAGATTCGGAACCAGGTGTTTATCGATAAAAATAACGGTCCCGATTCCGGTTCCTACAGTAAGTAAAAACACCATGCCTTTTGCCTTGGCTCCGGCACCAAAATGGATCTCGGCAATTCCGGCAGCATCGGCATCGTTTACACACTCAACTTCGCAGCCTGTTTTCTCGGATAATTGTTTGTTAACTTCCTGCCCGATCCAACTGTTATCGATGTTCGCTGCCGTCAGCATCACACCGTTTTTTACTACGGCAGGTACACCAACCCCAACTTTACCTTTCCAGTTAAAATGTTCAGTAAGCTCTGCCATTACCTCCGCCACAGCATCAGGAGTTGCAGGTTGTGGTGTATCAATACGGTGTCGTTCTGTAACAAGTTCTCCGGTTTTTGTATCAACAATTGCTCCTTTAATTCCCGATCCGCCAAAATCAATTCCAAGTACTTCCATTTTTTTATCGTTTTTGATCTTCTAATTTACGATAATGATTTCGTTCAGTTGCAATGAATTTTAATTTAGCTCGAATCAGACCATATTTCGGTAAGTAAAATAAAGTGTCACGCAGATCTCGCAGATTTACGCAGAAAAAAACTTTCACCCCAATGGGTGAAAGAAAATCAGCGCTAATCTGCGTTATCAGCGTGAAATAACAAAATCTTGCGAATTATAGCTTGGAAACGGCTAAACACAAAAAAAGCGAATTTCCTTCCGGAAATCCGCTTTTGTATTTTCTTGTCAATGTGCTATTACAGCTGATACAATTCATCAGCCCGTAATAATTCGGTTTTATGTTTTTGCAGCATTTCCACACAACGCTCAACTCGTGTTGGGCGAATTACGGTTACAGCCCCTTCATCTTTCATCGAAAAGGCATACATGTATTCAATAAACACCTCTTCTTTTTGCAGAATATCAAGCAGCTTGCTCAAACTCCCCGGTTTATTTGGTGTTTTGGCCAAAACAACATCGGTGGTTTTTACCGAAAACTCGTTTTCTTTTAATACCGCGCATGCTTTATCCGGGTCGGAAACAATCATGCGCAGAATCCCGAAATCAGAAGTATCGGCAATGGTAAACGCCGACAGATTTATTTCGGCATCGGCCAGTATTTTTGTCACTTCGTTTAATCGTCCTGACTTGTTCTCTAAAAAAACAGATACTTGTTTGATGATCATGACTTTAGATTTTACGGTTATCGATTACACGTTTTGCTTTTCCTGCAGTACGTTCAATGGTTTTTGGTTCCACCAGTTTCACATCTACTGAAATCCCCAGCGTACTCTGAATATTATGCGTAATTTTCTTTTTCAGTTTTTCCAGTTCGCGCACTTCATCCGAGAAAAACTGCTCCTGTACTTCCACCATCAGTTTCAGCACATCGAGCGTACCTTCGCGCTCCACAATTAACAGGTAGTGTGGTTCTGTTTCGCTCATTTCGAGCAATACACTTTCAATTTGAGACGGGAATACATTAACTCCGCGAATAATCAACATATCATCCGAGCGACCTTTACATTTTTCCATGCGTACCAGTGTGCGTCCGCACTCGCATTTGTCGTAAATCAAGCGGGTAAGATCGCGCGTACGATAACGCAAAATCGGGATTCCCTCTTTTGTAATGGTTGAAAATACCAACTCTCCCACTTCGCCAGGCGCAACGGGCTCAAGTGTTTCCGTATCGAGAATTTCAGGGATAAAATGATCTTCGTTAACGTGCATGCCCACCTGGTGCTCGCACTCGCAGGAAACTCCGGGACCGATCACTTCACTCAAACCATAAATATCGATGGCTTTCAATTTTAATTTGGCTTCAATCTCCTTGCGCATGCTTTCGCTCCATGGCTCGGCACCAAAAATACCAACACGTAGTTTCAGCTCTTCCGGATCGATACCCATTTCCTGCATTACTTCGGCCAAAAACAAAGCATACGACGGTGTACATGCAATTACCGAGGAGCCAAAATCCTGCATCAGCTGAATTTGCTTTTGGGTATTTCCACCCGAAATAGGAATTACGGTTGCTCCAAGGTTTTCAGTACCATAGTGTAATCCCAAACCTCCGGTAAACAGTCCGTAACCATAAGCCACCTGCACAATGTCGTTACGCGTAACGCCCGACATACACAACGAGCGGGTAACCACTTCGGCCCACATGCTCAGATCGTTTCGGGTGTAACCAACAACGGTTGGTTTTCCGGTAGTTCCCGAGCTGGCGTGCACTCGCACAATTTCACTCATGGGCACGGTAAACATTCCGAAAGGGTAATTATCGCGCAGGTCGGTTTTATTGGTAAACGGCAGGCTTTTTAAATCTTCAACCGAGCGTACATCGCCGGGCAGCATGCCAATTTCCTGCATTTTGGCGCGGTAGCTGGGTATATTGTGGTAAATACGCTGAACGGTTTGTTTTAGACGTTCGCTTTGAACTGCGGCCATCTCATCGCGAGAGGCGCATTCTATCTTTTCATTCCAAATCATAAAATTTAGTTGATCATAATAATTGTTAGGTATTTATAATTTCTAACAGCTACTTTGGTTTTACATGTTGTTTATTGGTCTACAACCGGGCATTTCGGTAATTGCTATTTTCCGTAAACCACTTTGTCGTCAAGAATTTTAACATGGTTGATTTCCAGACGACGAATGGCCTCCAAAACATCGGGAACTTCAAGTAAAAGAACCGCCATATTATTTTCGCCAATAAGTCGCGTATAAGCACTTTCGATGTGAATTCCGGCACGTGCGATCTTCACCAGAATCTCGTCCAAACCACCCGCTTCGTCTTTCATTTCAAGCGCAATCACCTCTTTCATAGCCACAGAATTTCCGTGGTCGGTAAGAATTTTATAGGCTTCATCAGGATGGTCGACGAGCAAACTTAATACGCCCCATCCGTGCGCCATATTATTTAAAGTAAGCGTTCGAATGTTGATTCCCTTTTTTTTCAACAGCGCGGTAATCGCCTCAAAGTGGGTGATTTTGTTTTCGAGAAAAACAGATATTTCAAATGCCATAATTGTAGTTTTTTAGTTTATTCAACATGGTTTCCGTAAAATTAAAGTTTATTGGGTAAACATTCACCAACGGAAATCATATTTTCAATTCGCTCAAAACCCGTACCGTTATTTTATTCTGTGCCTACCGTCGATCTTTCTTCCCCGGGGTTTCAAACTCCTTCTGCCAGAATTTTTTGCGTAATCCTTTAAAAATTATAGGTCAGCATTAACAGAATCCGGTGGTTGATGGCGTTTACCGTATCGTCGTAAAGTCCATCTGAGAAATCGAAAGTTCCGGTTCCGTAATCAGCCGAATCAATTTCGTATTCTGCTACAAAACGAAGGTTTTTATAGTTATATGCGTAATACGGAGCTATTCGCCATGCCTGTTTCATGGTTGGCATCAAACCTTTAGTTTTTGCTGCCCCATCGAAATTATACAGGGCATCTTTTGTACCAAAATTAGTTGATAAGCCGGCAAACAGGCCCAGCTGCTTTTGTGTACCGTAAACCACATTCACCAAAGTAGTTGATGTGGTATAGTTGGTGTAGGTCATTCCTCCGGTTCTGTCGTCGTAAGATTTTACACCGTAACCGCCAATCATCAGCATGTTCGACAAATTCTGTCCCACCAGTTCTTTTACCAAAAAGAACCATTTATCTTTTTTGTAACCCGCATAACTCATTACGGCATAACTGGTGTTCAGCTCATCGCTCTGAAATTTACCGTCTGTACCTTCAGTTACGTCAATAGGTTTTATAGCATTAAACTGACCAGCAATTCCGAGGCTAATTCCATTGTCGTTGTAGTACAATCCGGCCACCAACTCAGGGATTCCGGCATTACGCTTTGCAAGGTTCTTGCAGTTGGTATTTGGCACATCGTAAAATCCCGGAGAGGCATACTGCTGCTCATATAGCGCTGTTAACGACAGTGTTGTTTTAGTCCCAAGTTTATAATCGAAATCGATTTGTGGCGAGCGGTTAAATGGGTTATAAGGGCTACCGGTATTTAAACCTCCTACCTGCGGATAAAAGGCACCGCTGCCATTCCATAAGGGATGCCAGGTTTGCCCGATCAGTAACGATGATTTTTCCCAATCGAGTTTTACATATGCTTTTCGCAAACGCAACACTTCGGGATACTCGCTTACAATTCCGGCAAAATCGGTTTCGAAATTTGCAGATGATTTGGCTCCTAAAATTTCAGGTCCGGTAATGTTAAAACCAAAACGGGTTGCCATGGCGGTAAAACCATGAATCCCCTGATGATTGAGATCGTTCCCTTCAGCATCCTCTCCTTTGTAAAGCGGGAAAAGGTAAAAATTGTCCTGGGCAGCGTTAAGTCCTTTGTAGGAATCGTAATAATACTCGCTTCGGATAAAACCGTAAAGTTCGATCGATGATTTTTTTGCAGTGACTTTGTTGTCGTCCTGTGCCATTAAAGAAATGGAAATCAGACACAGAATAGCGGTTAATGATAAATATTTTTTCATTGCGAAAATGATTAGTTGTTTTTGTTGATTGAACAATGATTGCACACCCAAAGAAAGCGAATTAGCCCTTCGGGTAAAAACAGAAGTAATCTAATAAGAAATAATATGTTGCTGTCTTAATCACGAGCCTCAAAATTAGCAATTTTACAGGCCTGCCCAAGGTTGTATTTACAATTTGAATCTCAAAAGTGCTTATTTATTTTGATTTCAAACTACACATAAAAAAGCTGTCATATACTAATCTGTAATTACCATAGGTTTAATAGAATTGGTATCGGCAAATAAAAGACTTAATTTTGACTAACCCCGACATTTATGTCGGGGATAAATCATTACCTATGACACGGGCTTTAGCCCTCAACCATTCAAGTTATGGCATACGTAAGAATCTGGATACATTGCGTTTGGGAAACAAAGAATAGAGTTCCATTTTTAAATAAATCGAACAAAGGGGTTATTCTTGGGCACATTAAAGCAAACGCAAAAGAAAAAGGAATTTACCTTGATTTTATTAACGGTCACCAAGAACACATCCATTGTATTTTATCATTGAGTGCAGATCAAACACTTTCAAAGTCAATTCAATTATTGAAAGGAGAATCTTCATTTTGGATAAACAAAAACAATCTGTGTTCCGGTAAATTTGAATGGTCCGAAGAGTATTTTGCAGTATCGGTTAGTGAATCACAAATCAATGCCGTTCGAGAGTACATAAAAAACCAAGAAAAGCATCATTCCAAAAAATCATGGCATGAAGAGTACAATGAATTCATCAAGAAATATGGATTTGCCAAGATGAAGGGCTAAAGCCCCGTTGGGCCTTTGCTCAAACCTCCGGCATAAATGCCGGAGTTAGTCAGCATTACTGATAGCGCATAAGAACCAGGAATTTCCATAAAAAAACCCATTCGCGAACACTTGTCCGGAATGGGTTTATTATAGATTGTTATTAATTTTCTATTTGTTAGCCATTGCAAAATCCAAACCGGCCTTAAAAGCTTTCCGGTTCATTTCTACCACGGCCTCGCCTTTTCTACTGAAAATATGTGCAATTCCGGCTTCTATTTTCTCCGGTTCAATATTCAGAAAAGGAGTAGCTGCTCCCAACATCACCACATTCGATGCACGTTTGTTGCCAATTTCTGCGGCAATTTTATCAGCGTCGATCGCCACAAAATGCGGTTGCTTTTCTATTTCTGCCAAAACAGCGTCTACATCCGGGTAATTCGGGATATTGATAAAAGGAGTGGTATTGGTTACCACATACCCTTCGGGCGAAAGAAACGGCAGGTAGCGCAAAGCTTCCATAGGCTCCACCGACAAAATCAAATCGGCTTTACCCATCGGGATAAGATCGGCAGCAATTTCGCAATCGGAAATACGCAGGTGCGACTGTACTGCCCCACCACGCTGGCTCATTCCATGCGTTTCGGCCTGTTTTAAAAACAAATTCTCGTTAATGGCTGCATCGCCAATAATCGATGCAATGGAAAGAATTCCCTGCCCACCAACTCCGGCTAATATTATATCTGTCTTCATTTTTACTTATTTATTGGGGTTATCTTTCATTTTCTTTTCCTTGCGCAAACGTTTTGCCGCTGCCTGAATACACTCGCGGCGAAAAACAATTACCGACACACCGTCGTAAGCAATTTCTTCTTCAAAAGTCTGCACCATCATATCGTGGTATTTTTTCAGTGGAGTTAATACGCGAATATGATTTGGATCAACACCAACTCCGGCACAAATGCTTTCTATCTTTCCAAGTGCTGAAGACTCCTGTCCACCGGTCATCGATACCGATTCGTTATCAGAAATAACAACCACGATATTTGCCTCATCGTTAACGGCATCAAGCAAACCTGTTATTCCCGAGTGCGTAAAAGTTGAGTCGCCAATAACAGCTACGGAAGGAATCAAACCTGCATCGGCAGCACCTTTTGCCATGGTTACCGAAGCGCCCATGTCAACACACGAGTATATACTTTTATACGGTGGCAATGCACCCAGCGTATAACAACCGATATCGGAGAAAACGCGTCCTTTGGTATATTTATCAAGCGCCTGGTTCAGCGCTTTGTACATGTCCTGGTGGCCGCATCCCTGGCACAATGCCGGCGGACGGTTTACAACCAGATCCGGAACATCGGCACCAAGCTGTGTTTCTTTTCCCAGTGCTTTGGCTACCAGGTCGGCATTCAGTTCGCCGTCGCGTGGCAAAGCACCACTTAATCGCCCCGAAACCTGAATATCCTTTTTGAATGCAGCCTTTATGTGCTCTTCAACAACCGGATAACCTTCTTCCAGCACCAGTACCTCTTCGCAATGTTTAGCCATTTTATCCAAATATTTTTGAGGAACCGGGTATTGCGAAAGTTTCAGTACGGTATACGGACAATCGCCTTTCGGATAATTCTCCTTTAGGTAATTGAATGCAATACCGCAGGCAATAATTCCAAAGCTTTTGTCTTCGCCTTTTATGTATTCGTTGTATTTCGATTTTTTTGCCGTCTTCTCAAACAGCTCCTGTTTTTCAAGTAGCCCCTTGTATCTTCTGCGGGCAATGGCAGGCAGCAAAACAAACTGACTTGGATCAGCTGGTAAAAGCACCTCTTTTTCGGGCAGGACCTCACTGCGAACTACTCCGGCACGCGAATGTGCCAAACGGGTTGTAATACGCACCATCACCGGAACTTCGAGTTTTTCTGACAACTCAAAACCTTCACGAACCATATCGTAAGCTTCCTGCTGGTTGCTCGGTTCCAGAATCGGAATCATAGCAAACTTACCATAGAAACGCGAGTCTTGCTCGTTTTGCGACGAGTGCATCGAAGGATCGTCGGCAACCGTAACAATCAAACCGCCGTTAATACCTGTGATTGCTGAGTTGATAAATGCATCGGCAGCCACGTTAAGCCCCACATGTTTCATACAAACCATGCTGCGTTTTCCGGCGTACGACATTCCTAAAGCAGCTTCGTAAGCTGTTTTTTCGTTGGCCGACCATTTGCTGCGAATACCTTTTTGAAGAGCAAGTTCATTCTCCTGAATAAACTCGGTTATTTCGGTTGAAGGAGTTCCGGGATAGGCATAAACCCCTGAAATTCCGCCATCAATGGCTCCCTGGCCGATGGCTTCAACTCCTAAGAATAGATTTTTTTGCATTTTGGTTTAATTTTCGAAGCCAACAAAAGTATTACTTTGAGGTTTTTATACAATTAGGAATGTCATGTTTTGTCTTTATAATGAATACAAATTAGGAATCGTTGATGACTTTATGTTGCAAGCGGTATGTTTTCCATTTTGTACCAATTGTTACAACACGAGTTGCAAATGTTAAACATATTTGCGCAACAAAGAACTACCGTATGGCCCGAAAAAATTGGATAAAGACCTTTAAGAAACTACATAAATGGCCGGCAATAATAATTGCCTTTATCGCCATTCTTTTTGCCGCATCAGGAATTGTAATGAACCACCGGCAACTGTTTTCCGGTGTTGATGTTTCCAGAAACCTGCTGCCCAAAAATTACCGCTACAAAAACTGGAACCTGGCGGCGGTTCGTGGTTCCGTTCAATTGGAAGGTGCCAATTTGCTGTACGGAAACATCGGTGTTTGGAAGACAGATGGTGATCTTCAAAAGTTTGAAGATTTTAACCAGGGATTTCCGAAAGGAATAGACAACCGGAAGATCTATTCCGTCATTCAGTTTAATGAGGAACTTTTTGCCGGAACACACCTGGGTTTATACAAACGAAGCAAAACAGACGGCTTCTGGCAAAAGCTGGAAATACCGGTGGATAAAGAACGTATTGCCGACCTGGAAATAAAAGACAATACCTTACTGGTACTTACACGGCATTATTTGCTGGAAAGTACTGATGGGCTAAATTTCAAAAAAATACAACTACCCGAGCCGGTAAACTATCAACGCAAAACCGGCTTGTTCAATACCTTTTGGGAATTACACAGCGGAGAGTTGTTCGGACTTGCAGGAAAACTGTTTGTCGACCTGCTGGGGCTGGTAACCATTCTGCTTTCAGTAACCGGGCTGCTGCACTTTTTCTTTCCAAAATGGATAAAACGAAGGAAGAAAAAAATCGGGGTTCAATTTGGAAAAGTTGATCACCCCCTTCCCTCTCTAGTGGGTAAGCGAAATCTGAAGATTTCTGAAGATGAAACGGGATCCGTTGAGAAACTGGTAAGGTTTAAAAAGCTTAACCTGAACTGGCATAACGTAGTGGGTTATGTATTTGCGCTGTTCCTGCTTATCAATACCTTTTCGGGGATGCACCTGCGTCCGCCCTTGTTAATTCCTATCGCCAACAAGCAAGTGAACATTATTCCGGGCACGCATCTCGACAGCCCGAATCCGTGGTTCGATAAGCTGCGCCGCATCCACTGGGATGCTGCCAACCAACGTTATATATTCTCTACCGTTGATGGTTTTTTCTTTGCTGATGAAAGCCTTAGCGACAAACTCATCCCTGCCCCGGTTCAGCCTCCGGTAAGTGTAATGGGTTGTAATGTACTGGAATCAATGGGCGATAACTACCTGATGGTTGGATCGTTTAGCGGTATGTTTGTTTGGAATACGAAAAACGGAATGATTGCCGACCTGTTTACCGGGAAGCCTTACCAAACCCCTCAAGGAATGGTGCGCCCTATCGGCGCCAACACCGTTGCCGGGTTTGTACAATCGGGGCACAAAAGCTGGTGGTTCGACTACAGCAGAGGTGCCATCGCACTCAATGCACAGAACGAGCCGGAGACGTTTGTAGCCATGCCAGATGAAGTACGTAAAGCTTCGTCCATGTCGTTGTGGAATGTGGCATTGGAAATACACACCGGCCGCATTTTCGAGCACCTGGTGGGCAGTTTCTATATTTTATTCGTTCCACTGGCGGGTATTTGCCTTATGCTGGTAATTATTAGCGGATTCTTCCTTTGGTGGATGGTATTTCGGAAAAAGAAAGAAAAGCGAAAAAAATAATATTTTATCTTAGCGATTAAATGAAAAGCTTCCGCTGAGGCTGATTATAAACGCACAATCGCTATCGAATGGATTATATCAATATCAATAAAAAACTTTGGAACCAAAAAACAGACGTTCATTACAAATCGGATTTTTACGATGTTGAAGCATTTGTAAAAGGAAAAGATTCATTAAATCCCATTGAACTTGATTTGTTGGGGAATATTGAGGGTAAAAAGATCCTTCACCTGCAATGTCATTTTGGGCAAGACACTATTTCCCTGGCACGGCACGGCGCAAAGGCAACCGGAGTTGATTTTTCGGAAAAAGCCATTGAAAAAGCCCGGGAGTTGAACGAACAGGTCGGAACCAACGCTCAGTTCATTCAAAGCGATGTGTACAAATTGCCCGAAGTATTGGATGAAAAATTTGATATCGTATATACTTCGTATGGTGTAATCGGCTGGCTCCCCGACATGATAAAGTGGGCTGCAATTATCGAACATTTCCTAAAACCCGGCGGGCAACTGGTGTTTGTTGAATTTCATCCCATCGTATGGATGTTCAGCTACGATTTTAAGCGGGTGGAGTTTGACTATATGGAATCGGACGCGATTGTAGAAGAACTGGAAGGCACATACACTAATAATGATGCGCCAATTAAGGGAAAATCGGTTTGCTGGAATCATGGTTTAAGCACCGTTATCGATTCGCTGATAAAAGCCGGCCTCACGATTACCGACTTTAAAGAATACAACTATTCGCCCTACAATTGCCTCGAAAATTTAGTTGAGGTTGAAAAAGGAAAATATAAAATTAAAGGATTGGAGAATAAGTTCCCATTGGTGTATTCGGTAAAAGCGGTAAAAAGCTAAGATCGTAAAACTCATCATCGAAAAGCTATTTTATGATTTCACTCCCTGTTTGATTTACATAGTATTTATTTCTATTATTGAACAATTTTAATCATAAGCGGAAATTAAGCTGGATAAAATGCGCTTACGCAATCGCCTGTAAACAAACAACTTCGCAGATGTGTCATAAAATTGTCGTAATGATTTTCAAAGAGAAATAATTGATTATTACTAGTTTTGCTTAACAAAAAGTAAACGATGCGCGATAATCAGTTAGCACAAAACATAAAAGCACTTCGAAAAAGAAAAGGGTACTCTCAGGAGGCTCTTGCTGAAATTTCAGGACTAAGTATCCGAACGGTTCAGCGAATTGAAAATGAAAATCGAAATCCTTCTGGAGATTCATTAAAAAGATTATCATCAGCCCTGGGTGTTTCTCCTGATTATCTGCTTGAGTGGGAACCCAACGAGAATTCCAATTTTTTATTAATTCTTGCCTTCTCTCCAATTCTGTGTGTAATAAATCCGTTTTTGGCCATTTTAGTCCCTCTGATATTGTGGTCAATACAAAAAAATAAAATCCGTGGTGTTAAACGTTTAGGTGAAAAAATCTTAAAAACACAGATCATCTGGCTGGTGATATTTTTTATTTTCAGAACAATAAACTTTCTTCGGTTGAAATATATTGTTAAAAACACCAACCAGTTCGTTGGCGATCAATGGGACTCATTTTTGGCCGATATTGAAACGCAATCGTACCTGAAAACATTTTTTATCGCAATAAACATTTTAATCATTTTATTTATGACTTACAAAACGTACCAAAACAACCAGAAAAATCAACCAAAACGCACTGTGAAAAACCCGAACATGAAATCTTATCTGTTTATAATCGTTATTCTTTTTTTTACTGCTTGTAATAATAAAAACCAAACTAATTCGCAGCGGTATATTGAACCCTGTGAATATTCAATAATGGGTTATCAGGTTAAAAATGTGGCTTATCATGACTCCGTGAAAAGTTTCTTAACCGACGACTCATATATTTCGGTTTCAGGCGATTCAACATTTACGATTACAAACAAACTGGGCGAATTTCTTTTTGATGGAAATAGCTTCGGTTATAAAATTATAAACGACTCACTGATTCTTTCGAACGACAAACAGCGGTCATCCTATAAAATACTGGAACTTAATCCAAACTCATTCAAGCTTGAAGTTGGCAATAAATATTTTAATCGAATTGATTTCATTAAACCGATAGAAAAAAGACGAAGAATTGAAACAGTTGTAGAAATTGAATATTAAAAGCGCACTACATTTGGATTCAGATCATTATTCCAGACACGTTGATCATGAAATTTATTAGAAAATTAAAGCGAACATTCAAATTTATACTTTACATTTTTCTCTTGTGGATTATTACGTTTATGGTAATAAATGGCAGTGCTTTAAAGGATATAGCAGCTTTCGGAATCAACTCGATAAACTATGAACAGAAGTCGAACGACACGATAAGCCACAATGGAAACTACAAGGTTCTGTATGACCTTGCGGCCCTAAACGGGGAAGAACAATTCGGAATTTTAGATTTTATGAACGTACCGAACGACTCGATATCCAAATTAAATACAAACAACAAAAGGATGTTTTATTTGATGAACTACCTGGATTCAATCGGAGTGAAGTATTCCAGCATGAGCGTACCCTATAAAAATGTAACAAATCCGACAAGTAACATTTTTATAAAACCAGGCTCGAGAAATGAATTTGTCCTGATTACGGCACACTATGATATTCTATTTCAAAATTTCCGACAATATGAAGGTGCGCTCGACAATTCCGGTTCTGTAGCTGTTTTGTTAAATGTAATTCAAAAAGTAAAGTCCGACCTAAAAGATAAAAATGTGGCATTTCTTTTTACCACCGAAGAAGAAAAAGGAGTAATTGGTGCCAGAAGATTTATTGAACATGCAAAAAAGCAAAACTATAAAATCACAAAGGTTATATGCCTTGATGGTGTTGGAAGAGGGAATTTAGCTGTAATGCACAATAGCAGAAGTGGATATGGATTGGTGTTCCGCGATTTATTTTTTAACTGGAAACTGTTTACCGGTAGTCGTTTTGTAAATAAACCTGAGTTTTCAGAAATTGATAAAACGGTAATTGATTTCATAAAATATAATATCAAACCTCTGAAATCATTTGTTTCGTCGACTGATACAAGAGTTTTTGAAGCAGAGCGAATTCCTTCAGTTCATTTAACCTCCGATGATATTCCGCATTTTTTGAATGTGGTGCATAAGTTTTCGGACCGTATTGACGGTTTACATCACAATTCACTAAAACAATGTGAAGATGTATTATGCGATTTTATAAATCAACTGTAAAATTTTAAGCCCGATTTTTACCTATTCAATTAGTACGGACTATAATCAGGCGTATAACACTTACATCACCACCTCTCCCACCGAACCATTCTCTGTGGGTTTCAGTTCAAAAACAAACGTGGGTTTTAAATCTGGCTCCGTACGGTGAGATACATAAAGAATGGCCGATTGACTTTCTGCCGCAATTTTATTGATTAGCGCCGACAGTAGCGCCGCACTTTTATCGTCGAGTCCGGTTGATGGCTCGTCGAGAATCAGCAGTGGCGGATGTTTTATCATGGCACGGGCAATCAGCACCATCCGGCGGTGCACCTGTGAAAGATCGACAAAAGCCCGGTTACCTTTATCGGCCAGTCCCAGCACCTTTAACCATTCGTTAGCAACATGTTTTTGTATTTCGCTTGGCCGATGATACAATCCAATGGAATCGTGAAAACCGGAGATTACCATTTGTTCGACGGTGTGGCGGCGTTTAAACAGTTCCATCATCGATGGCGTAAAATACCCAATCTTCTTTTTAATTTCCCAAACACTTTCACCCGTTCCTTTGCGGCGGCCAAACAATTCAATGTTCTGCCCAAAAGCTTTTGGATTATCCCCATTTATCATGGTTAAAATGGTGGTTTTCCCCGATCCGTTTGGTCCCTTTAATTGCCAAAATTCACCGGTTTTAATCGTCCAGTTGATCTTATTTAGTATTTGTCGTTCCCGGTATTTAACCGAAACATCGCTGAGTTTTATTAACTCGTTGTAGCTCACATCTTGCCCGTTCAAAGGCCCAGGAATTTCGATTGAAAAATGCATCTCCGCTTCCGGCTCATATTTTTCAAGGTATTGCTTTATTCCATCGGCAAAAACTACTTCTCCATTATCAACACGCATGGCATGTTTTATAAACGGCAACAGATCCGATTTTCGTTTAAACACCTGTATCACGGTCATTTTGTTGGCAATGCTTTCCAATTGTGCTTTTAGGTGCTTTACTGAAGCCACATCCAATGCATCAAATGGATTATCCAGAATAATAAAACCGGGCTGTTTGTCCATCAGAAATTCCAGTAGCGCCTTTTTTTGCTCTCCGCTCGACAAGGTGCGTATGCTGCGGCCATAACTTTTGGTCAACTCAAAATTATCATGCCTGAATTCTTCCTCGATAAATTTCGCCAGCGTTGTATTTGAAAACAACACTCCCCTTTTTCCTTTTAATTCAGGAAAATGCTCCGAACACTCCCCTTTCAGAAGCTGTTTTATAAAGGTCGAATCCATCGCCAGATCATCGCCATTTAAGGCCACATGTTTATGCATACACTTGTATTTTCAATACGCCAAATTAGAAATATCTGATCAATTCCAAGGATGAACTACCCACATTCCAGTAAATCCTTTTTAACATTTTATTTTGAATTAATCTTAATAAGGTGTAAATTGATTTCCATTATCCCGCTGCACATTTTTTAAACCAAAAAAACATCCAAAATCAGCCTGCTTTAGTGGAATGGGAAACTATTTATGAAATATAATTTAAAGTAAGAACTATGAAAAAAAACAATTTTGTCTTGCTGATTTTTGGAGCCATGTGCCTGGCCCTTGTTAATTTTTCGTGCACCAACGGATCGAAACCGGCGGCAGCTGAAGCTTACCCCGCCGAATTAACCGGTGAAGAACTGGTGGCTCGTGGCCAGTACCTGGTAACAATAATGGGTTGTAACGATTGCCATTCGCCCAAACAAATGGGCGCCAACGGGCCGGAGCTAATTCCCGAGTTGCTGTTATCGGGCTACCCGGGAGACCGCCCAATACTCGATTTAAATACAGAAATGACCGCGCAGGGTTTTGCCACCTTTTATCCCGATTTAACAGGTAGTGCAGGGCCATGGGGGATGTCGTTTGCCGCCAACCTCACGCCCGATGATACAGGTATTGGCACCTGGAGCGAAGAACAGTTTAAAAAAGCAATGAAAGAAGGTAAATTTAAAGGCCTTGACGGAACCCGAAAACTTTTACCACCAATGCCGGTTGAAAATTTCAGGGATATAAAAGACGAAGATGTCTCGGCTATTTTTGCCTATCTGAAAAGTCTGCCACCGGTTAAAAACGTAGTTCCGGCAGCTATTCCTCCCGGTGAGCTGTAGACGTATTTAGACTATCATTATAAACCAGAAAGTCACGAAGAACATTAAGATTTTGAGTCTTAATCTTCGTGACTTTCTGTTCATTGCAGCCATTTTTTAATGTTCTATCCGGATACGGGCATCAACAGCCATAATTTCCTGTTCGTTACCCAACAGCGGATTAATGTCAATCTCTTTTATCTCGGTGGCAAAACGCAGTAGCCACGACAGGCGCACAATAATATCCAAATACTTATCGATATTCACTCCTGCCTGTTTGCGAAATCCCTTTAGTATTTTGTACGATTTCAGACTGGTAACCATCGAACGTGCTTCGCTGTGTGTAAGGGGCGCCAGACCCGAGGCCACATCTTTCATCACTTCCACATAAATACCGCCCATTCCGCACAAAACAACGTGCCCGAAAGTTTCTTCGTAAGTAGCTCCCAAAAACAGTTCGGTGCCTGCAGCCATCTGGGCAATCAAAATTCCTTCGGTTCCTTCGATCTGAAACAGGTGATGAAACTCTTTGCGTACCTGGGTAACATTCCGAACATTCAGGATTACGCCGCCAACTTCGGTTTTATGTACCGGCCCAACCACTTTCATTACCACCGGAAAACCGATGTTCATGGCAGCCAGCACTGCTTCCGACTCCGATTTAGCCACCATTTCTTTCACCCGTGGAATGCCTGCCAAATCAAACAGTTTATGAATCACTTCCGGTGGCTGGTAGCCATTTTTCGTCCCGGCAATTACGGCCTTAACTGCCTCCGGATCAATACCCTGCGAATCTTCTCTTTCTGCAACAGGCTGTGGCGTATTCATAACCTTTGTTAACGCTCGTCCCAGCAACACTTCGTCGGGGAAATTTACATTGCCCCGCGATAAAAAGTGGGCAACATCGTCTTTTACGTTTATAATCGATGGAAGAATCGGGTAAATTGGTTTTTTACAAACCTTCATTTTTTCGGAAAGCACATCGTAAACATCGCCAATCGGAAATAATCCCGGGCTTCCGAAAATCACCGCCATTCCGTCAACATCAAAATCATTCTCGCAGGCATCGATAATATGTCCCAGCTGTTCTGCGGTTCCTGTTGCCAGAAAATCGATGGGGTTTTCCACCGATGATCCGGGAAACAATTTTTGCAGCAAAGCAGTTTTTGCTTCCGAATCAGCTATCTCCGGAATTTTTAATCCACCGTCTTCCAAGGCATCGGTAAGCATAACACCGGGTCCACCGGCATGTGTTATAATTGCCAGTTTCTCTCCCTGCAGTTCTTTACACATAAACACACTGGCAACGGTTGTTAATTCCTCGCGACCATAACAACGCACAATTCCGGCTTTGCGGAACAAGGCCTCTACAGCGGCATCCGAACTGGTAAGTGCCCCGGTGTGCGACGATGCTGCACGGCTTCCGGCCGATGAACTTCCGGCTTTAATAGCAGCGATTTTGCATCCTTTTTTAATTAACGAAGTGGCGTGATACAGCAATTTATCGGGATCATTAATATTCTCGATATAAAGCAACTTTACACGCGGACTTTCCCCATCAACATAGTGTTCATCGAGGTAGGGTAAAACATCTTCAACGCCGGTTTGTGCGCTATTCCCGACAGAAAAAACACTGGCAAAACGTAAACCTTTCGGAATTCCCGATTCCATAATAAAAACGGCTGTGGCTCCCGAACCGGAAATAAAATCGCAACCTTCGGAAGTCAGCTCAGGAATAGGCGTGGTAAATACGCTGGCATGCCAGGGTGTCATCACGCCAATACAGTTTGGCCCTATCAAACAAGCATCGTGCTCCTCAACAACCTTTACAATTTGCTGTTCGAGTTCTTTACCCGCTTCATTGGTTTCGCCAAACCCTGCCGAAATGATAATAAAAGCTTTGGTGTTATTCTGCTCCGCCAGGTCGGTAATGGTTTGCAAACAATATTTGGCGGGAATGGCCAAAATAGCCAAATCAACCTCCGGAAGCTCCGCCACATCGGGAAAAGCCGGAATTCCCTGAATTTTTGATTCGTTGGGATTGATAGCAAAAAGATCGCCTGCAAAATGGTTATCCAGCAGGTTTTTAATAATCTTTCCACCGGGTTTTGCAATATTATTCGATGCACCAACAACCACAATACTGTTGGGTCTGAGCAGTTTTTCGTTAATCATAGTTCGCGCTTTAGCAGCATAAAAGTAGGTAAATACATGTTAACCTTTCCTGATTTTTTTCAACATCAAATAAAAGCATGGCTTAAAACCTTATTTTTACGTGAAAAACAAGAATGACCGTTAGCAAAGAGCAGAAAATAGTTGTGTTTACCGAGCTGAAAGATTCGGATCAGGGCCTGATCGTTCATGGATTAAAACTGGCTTCTATTTTCAAAAAAGAGCTTTGTTTACTCTATAACTACCGCCCAAAACAAAAAAAGCAGCACGATGAATTTAAGCAAAAATTGCAGAATTATGCGGCCATTGTAAAACAGGAAGTCCCGAAACAGAAAGTTTCAACACTTTTGTTATCCGAGAGTCAAACGCAGCTTACCGATCTGCTTGCCGAAGATTATGAGGCCATAATCGTGGTAGTAAATTCGCTGAATTTTAAAGACTATTCAACCGCGCTTGCAGAGACTTCAATTCCTTTTTTGTTTGTTCACCCCGTGTCGAAAATTATGGATTACAACCACCTGCTACAACCCATTGACCTGCGCAAAGAAATAAGCGACAGTTCGCTGTGGTGCTCGTATTTTGGCCGGTTTAATGCAGCCCAAATCGTTACCATTTCGGCAAACGACAAAACCCGGGAAGCCAAACAGAATGTATTGAAAAATACAGAACTGACGCGTAAATTGTACGAAAAGTTTAAGATCGTACATAAACGTTTTAGAGGAAGCAAATCGAGTTTACGCAATGTTTTTGAAGCGCTTGAGCTGGCCCTTGCTTCCGATTGTAACTTGCTGGTAATTTTGGGAAGTTCGAATATTACCCCGCTTGACTTGCTGATTGGATTGCCCGAAAGAAAGGTGATTAAAGGAGCCGGGAAACTACCTGTTATGGTTATCAATCCACGCAAAGACAACTATATTTTGTGTGACTAAGTTAGTTAGCAGTCGCAGTTTCCAGTCTCAGATTAACAATTTGGCAGTATGTTCTCGCTGGGATGAAAAGTTGAAGTCGCAGTTTTCAGTCACAGATTACAGTTCTTCAGCTGAACAGTTTAACAATTTAACCGCTTTTCAATTTATCAATTGACGAAGCTTTTATTACTTTCGCAACAAACATTTCAGAATGAAAAAAACGCTACTCTTACTACTGATATTTATGGGATTTTTAGCCCACGCTCAGGAATTTAAATACCAGGTATTATTTGAAGGTATTGGCGATAACCGCGAGTTTTCGCCGCCTTATGCCTACCCGCAAACCATTATGGGAAGCCGCGGTGCCTTTGAGGTAGGTGTTGATATCGACAACCATCACTTGCGCGGAGGATTAAGCCACTTGCTGGAATTTGGCAGCGATTTGGATGCACAAAAAACAAAACTGACTTTGTATTACCAGTTTCAGGATGAAAACAAATTGTTTGCTTTTGGAGCCTTTCCGCGCCGCGATAAAATTGATTTTCCGCTGGCCATGCTAACGGACACTTTACAATATTATCAACCCAATATTGAAGGTCTGTATGGAAAAATAAGCTGGGACTGGGGCCATCAGAATGGTTTTGTTGACTGGGTTGGCCGCCAAACCGAAACACAACGCGAGCAGTTTATGGCCGGATTTTCAGGCGAAATCTTTTTTAAAAACCTGTTTTTGCAGAATTACCTTTTGATGTTTCACAATGCCCACACGCTGCACAACGATCCGCCATTACATATTGAAGATTATATGGGATTTGCCCTTCAGGCAGGCGTTCGTACACCTGAAACCATTGCTGTTCAGGGAGATTTAAAAATGGGAATGCTTACATCGCAATATCGCGAGCGAAATGTTACCGATGGTTACGAAACAGCCACCAGCTTTTTCGCCGAAGCCAATATGCGTTATAAAAACCTTGGCGTAAAATCGGTAATGAGTTTGGGTGCCGGACATAAATTTGCTTATGGCGATCCGTATTACCGGGCAAAAAACTATTCGCGTACCGACCTAATCTGGTATTTTATCAATCACGAAAAGATAAGAGGAAAATTTAACGTGTCAATGCATTTTGTTGACTGGGATACGCTTGATCAACAGCAGCAACTTTCCATTATTTACGTTTTTGGCAATTAACTGACACCAAGGAATTCGCAGACTTGATTTTATTGTTCCCCCTTAATTGTAAAAAAGAAGGTACTTCCTTTTCCGGGTGCGCTTTCAACCCAAATATCGCCGTTATGGTTGGTTATAAAATCTTTGCATAAAGAAAGTCCGAGCCCAACCCCTATCTCGCCGTTTGTGCCTTCTGCAACATTTATATTCATGTCATCACTAAAAATGGCGGCTGCATATTCGGGCTGCATTCCAACACCAAAATCTTTTACCGAGAACTGTACCGTATCCTCCACTGTTTGAACCGCATTTATAATTATACTGCTTTCTCTGTTGCTAAATTTTATGGCATTCATCAACAGGTTTCGCAAAATAAGCATAATCATGTTCCTGTCGAAGTATATTGCCAGCTCCTGATTCTCAAGCTTATTTTCAATTTTTATCTGTTTTTTCAATGCCGTTGACGAAACTTCAACCATAACATTTGAAAAGATTTCGGCAATGTTTATACGCTCCGGTTTAAATTCAATTTTTTTGTCCTGGCTTCTGGCCCAGTGCAGCAAACTGTTCAGCAAATCAAAAGCATTGTGCGACGATTCGTGTATATGCTTTATTATCTCCATTCTGTTTTCCTCATCCATGCTTTGGTGCCCTTCTTTTAACACATCCGAGAAACCTAAAATTGCATTAAACGGATTTATAAGATCATGGGCAATTATGGAGAAAAGTTTGTCTTTTGTAGCATTCGCCGTGGTTAGCTCAGTATTTAATTGAGAGAGGTTTTCTGCCACTTCAGCAATTTTATTTGCCTGTGTTTCAATTTGCTGTTTTTGCTGATTTAGCAAGGTGTTTTTTTCGTGGAGTTTCTCTTTCTGAAGCTCCAACAAACGGTTTTTATCGTTTAGTACCTTGGTTCTGTTTTGCACTAATTCTTCCAGTTTGTGCTTTTCAGCCTTAAGCATAGCCACGCGATACCTGAAAATTACAATCACCAGAAAAACAAGGAATATAATTATGCCTGAAATAAACCACCAGGAAAACCACCATGGCGGTTGAATTTCCACTTTCACCAATGCTCCCTCGTTATTCCATACACCGTCGTTATTTGCCGCTATAACCCTAAACACATAATTTCCATGTGGCAGGTAATTGTATGTTACATCAGGATGATTGGTTTCAATCCAATCATCTTCAAGTCCCTCAAGTTTGTACTTAAATTTATTTTTTACGTTATCCACGTAGTTGGTTGATGAAAATTCAAAACCGATGGTGTTTTGGTTGTGTTTCAAATTTATTTCATCGATGAACAAGGGGCTCTTTTCCAGCATTTCATTTTCTCCAAACTTCTCCACTTTCTTATGCTGTAGGAAAATTCCACTGATATATACATCGGGCACCTCGGTGTTTAAAACCAGTTTCTCCGGATCAAAAGCGGCGATTCCTTCATCTCCTCCAAAAAACAGCACATTCTCTGCATTTTTAGCACTACACCCCGGTTTAAATCTACCGGGAGGAAGTCCGTCCGCTTCATCAAGGTTAGTGATTAATTTTTCGGTATCAGGATTAAAACCAGTTACTCCGGTAACTGAACCCACCCACAAATTTCCGTTTTGATCTTCTTCTACAGAACAAATATTCTGCACCGGAAACCCGGGATCAACCCGATAAAAATCATCAGTTTCCGGGTTGTATTTGCACAATCCCGAGAATGTGCCAATCCAGATACGCTTTTTTGAATCTTCGAACAAACAATTGATGTAATCGTTGGGAATTGTATTGGAATATTCCGGTACATGGTAGTAGGTTTTGAATTTTTTGTCCCCTTTTTTCAAAACACTAATTCCACTGGGTGTTGCTACCCACAGATTTTCATCCGAATCAAGCAGAAGCTGGAATGGCCAGTCACTTGATAATTCGTTTTTCGCAACGTTGTAATTATAGAATTTTTGCTCCTTATAATTAAAATAATCAATTCCCTTTCCATGCGTTATCACCCAGAAATTACCATCGGCATCTTCCTGTAGTCCCCTGATGTCGTTATTCGAAATTGATAATGAATCAGACGGATCGTTCATATAAGTGATAAAATTGTCGTTCTCGGGGTCGTAGCACTGCAGGCCTCCGAGATTGGTACCCACCCACATTCTGTTTTTACTGTCGTTGTATAAACACAGAACGGCTCCCAGCCCCAGGCTGTTGGCATCATTCAGGTTGGAATGATAAACTCTGTGCTGTTTATTCTTAAAATCAAAAACATCAACACCATCATTACCATTTCCAATCCAGCACACGTTATTCGCATCGAAAGCGATCACAGAGATATTATTATTAATCGTATGCCAGAAATTTGCCCGGTTTTCATCATAAACGCTTATCCCCTTCGCCGGATATCTTAGTCCTACACCACTGAGCGCATTTACCGTCCAGTAATTTCCCTGTTTGTCCTGAAGTATTTGAGAAGGAAATTCTTCAATCAGTTCTCCTGAACTATTAAGGCTTTCTATGTTCGCAAAAGTATCGGATGTTTTATCATACTTTCGCAATCCACCTAAATCGCAAACCCAAACATTTTTTTGATTGTCGATATAGGTCGACAACACATAATCGGAATAGGTATTGTCTGTTCCATAACGTGTTATTTCAAGGGTTTTGGTGTTTAAAACATTAATACCGCCTCCATAGGTCGCTATCCACAGTTTCGAAGTTCGATCGTAAGAAATATCGTGAATACTGTTGTTACTTATACTTCTGCTATCTGTTTTTTCGGCAACAAAACTTCTACTTGTCCCATCCGTGGTGTTAAAATAAATCAAACCCCGGTTTTCTGAAGCAATCCAGATGTTATTGTTTTCGTCGAAAAGAAAGTCTGTAATCCTGAGTTCGGGATTGTGGTATATAATTTCTTGTTTATTTTGCTGCTGATCGATACTGTAAATTGATCTTTCTACTGCTATATAAATCTTGTTATTTTGATCCTGGTTTATAACCGAAATTTGATGAAACTCATCATCCTCCAATTCAAATCCATTCAGAATACGGTTAAAGTTATCCAGATACGGATTGTAGGTGCATACTCCCCTCATTGATATCACCCAAAGCAAACCTGACTGATCGATAAACAGTTTCTGAATACGGTTATCGTATAAACTGGTACTATCTGTTCCTCCCGATAAATAGCTGGTTAAATTGTTTCCTTTAAGGCAATACAATCCGTCGTTGGTTCCAATCCAGATAAAACCATTATCATCCTGAACAATACATGTACTGTTTTTGCTCTTAAATTCTTTATCCGGAATCGGATCTGCATATATCAGGTCGATGTTTTCGGCAAACGAAACCACAGGAATAATGATTGTACAAAACAGTAGGAGAATTTTAGCCCAATATTTTTTCTTAATCAGTTTTATCATATAAACCCCACTCTTAGCAATTTAAAAGTTAGCTGGTTTCGGCTTCTTTGTTGAAAGTCCCCTTCAAACATCCCGGTATTTTTTATCCCTTCCCGATTGAATAAAAAATTACCATCGATGTACACACAGGTCGAACACAAAAATATTCCATTTTTTAAAAGTCAGGAGGTTAAAACGGATGATATTGCCTTCAAAAAAGATTAAAAATTGGTGTTAGAGCCTAATCCAAAACGACTGTTTATTTATTTCACAATCTCCATTTCATCCAGTAAATAACCCGCTCCGGCGAACTTATCGATAATAAAAAGAGCATACCGAATGTCGATTGAAATATTACGGCAGCGCTCCGGGTCGTACATGATGTCGCTCATGGTTCCTTCCCAGCAACGATCGAAGTTCACCCCGATTAACTCGCCGTTACCGTTTACAACAGGGCTGCCCGAGTTACCACCGGTGGTATGATTTGAGGCCGTAAAACAAACCGGTACATCGCCGTTTACTTCGTACTGGCCAAAGTCTTTTGTCTGATAAAGCTCCTTTAAACGATCCGGTACATCGTAGTCGTAAATCTCAGGATTGTCTTTTTCCATTATCCCGGTCAGCGTTGTATAGTATTTGTATTTCACTCCGTCTTTTGGCTCATAACCTTCCACTTGTCCGTAGGCCACACGCAAGGTAAGGTTGGCATCCGGGTAAAAGGCCTGTCCCTTTTTCATTTCCATCAATCCGGCCATGTACACTTTCATGTTATCGTCGATTGATTTGCTGATCTTCCGAACCTCGGGAATAATATCCTTTTCGTAAATAAAGTTTAGTTGATTGTACATCGCAATCAACGGATCCTTGCGCAGTTTCAACAATTGTTTTTCCGATCCGTTTTTCAGCAGGTCTTCCAGCTTTTCGCGATCGGTTAATATCGATTTCTGATAAACTTTTTTAATAAGTTTCTCCCGGTCGTTCTGCTTAATTGTTTCCACCACTTCGGCAGGTAAAAACGAGGCATCGAGGCCATTAATCAGCTCGGGCATAAGTGCGGCAAACAAATCGTCATCGGTTGGCTGGTTAAAATCCTTATAAAATCCGGGAAGCCCGTTAAGCATAGCCGAACGAATACTTTCGGCTCTTTCACCCTGGTCGTTCTCAATGTTATTAATGATAGAATTGACGGTACGTGCCTGCTTAAACACCTCTACTCCGCTTATTACAATTTCGCGGTAGTAATCGTATGCTTTTATGTATGTTGCATAGTCGGTGTACAGCTCTTCAAATGCATTAAAAACCGGTTCGTATGTGTTATCCCAGGTGTTGTTTTGCTGTGTCCATTTTTTGAATTCTTCTTCGTAAGCCAGCTTTTTATTTACGGCATCGAGGCGTTTTAAACCTTTAATTTCGCCCTGCCATTTTTTCCACGAATTGCTTATCGACTGATATTTTGCCGCGTACTGAATACGAATTTTCGGATCCGATTCCATATCGCCGCCAATAATATCAAGCTTTATGTCGCGCAGCATTATGCGGTCCGGATCGCGTTGGTTCATGGTTACATCAACCGCCTGGTGTGGCCAGTATTGCATGGTGGTTCCGGGGTTACCAAAAACCATTGTAAAATCGCCGGGCAGGATACCTTTCATCGAAACCGGGAACGATTTTTTGGGTTTAAACGGCACATTATCGGGCGAATACTCTGCCGGTTCGTTGTTCTCATCGGCATAAATACGGAACAGCGAAAAATCGCCGGTGTGCCGTGGCCACATCCAGTTGTCGGTATCGCCGCCAAACTTGCCAATGGCCGATGGTGGTGCACCTACCAAACGCACATCTTTATATACTTTATAAACGTAAAGGAAATACTGGTTGCCATAAAAAAGCGGTTTTACCGACGCGGTAAATTTCCCGTCGTTACGGGCTTCTTTAATAATGCGATCGGTATTTTCATTTATCTTTTTGTCTGCTGCTTCGCCATCCAGGTTTTCGGTTCCTGCCAGTACCTTGTCGGTAACATCTTCCATGTATTCCAGAAAACTTACCGTTAATCGTTCGTTGGGCAGTTCTTCGTCGCGGCTCATGGCCCAAAAACCGTTGGTAAGGTAATCGTGTTCTACCGTGCTGTGCGACTGAATCTGGCGATATCCGCAGTGGTGGTTGGTAATCAGCAAACCTTCATCCGATATCAGTTCTCCGGTACATCCGCCGCCAAAAATTACTACGGCATCTTTCATGCTCGAATGGTTTACATCGTAAATATCGTCGGCAGTGAGTTTAAAACCCATTTCCTGCATCTCTGCCAGGTTGTATTTTTCCAGCAGAATCGGTATCCACATGCCTTCTTTAGCCGAAAGCTGAAACAAACTAAAACCAAGTAACAATAGCAACAAACTCTTCTTCATCATCTTAAAAAAATTTTAAAGCGTCAAAGAGAATAAAAATGCGGAAATTAAAAAATGATTTAAAACATTTTGAAGACAGATTTGTCATATACCTGACAGGATGCCTTAAAAAAGTTAATTTTGTGCAACTAGCAACAAATACTGAGTATGATTGATTTTTTACCGAGTAACAGTCTGATTCAATTACTAACGGCTTTTACTGCAATCGGAACAAGTATCCTCCTTTGGAAATTCAGAAAAGCTATTGAGGTACGCTTTCTGATTTTACTCGAAATTTTTGTTGCAATTTGGGCATTTTGTTACGCACTTGAATTTGGAACTACCGTTTTGGAAGAAAAAGTTCGTTACTCGCAAATGTCGTACCTGGGCATTGCATTTATTCCGCTTACTTACTTCTTTTTTACCACCTCTTACAGCCAGAAATTTCGCTTGGTAAATAAACGTAGTATTCTTATTACGCTTTTGATTCCGATAATTACGCTGATTCTGGTGTTTACCAACGACAAACACGGGCTTATCTGGAAAGATTACACCCTGGACAGCAGCGCCAATATGTTGTATTACAAACATGGTATTTGGTTTTGGTTTTTCGATATCTATGCGTTTACGCTGATTGCATGGGGGATTTTTAACCTGGTTAGTTCAATTTCAAACTTTACGAGCTTTTACAAAAAACAAATTCGTATACTAATCGTTGCCTCGCTTATTCCGGTAATTGCCAACCTGATGTATATTTTTAATATTAATCCGGTTCCGGGTTTCGACTGGACTACCGTTTCGTTTGTTTTAACCGGGTTGATTATTGCTTTTGGCATATTCCGCTTTAAAATATTTGAACTAATACCGGTTGCACGCGAGAAACTGCTGAACACCATGAATGAAGGTGTTTTGGTAATAAACAGAAACGGGATTATTGAAGAAGCCAACCCTGCACTGATACAAACTTTTGGGCTGAACGAAAAAACATGCATACATTCCAACTTTGTGCAAACCTTTGAACAGTTTCCTGAAATTATTAAGCTTCTGCAGTCGGATGACGATCGGTTTACCGACTTTGAAATGCAACGCAATAAACAATCATTTTATTACCAGATACGGATTACATCGCTACACAACCAACTGGGAAAACTTAGCGGAAAACTGATGGTTTTAAGCGATGTTTCGTCGATACGCAGGACTAAAAATCAGCTTACCAAAAAGAACAACCTGCTAAAAGAACAAAACAGACGTAACGAAAAACTAATCGACGATTTGGATGCTTATGCCCATACTTTGGCTCACGATCTGAAAAACCCCTTAAGCGTAATCTTTTCATCAAGCGATATAATATTAGCCGCTGCTGAAGAGGGCGACATGGAAACGATTAAGGAATTTTCGGCGGTGATAAAAGAATCGTCGGCTAAAACCATAAGCGTAACCAACGAGCTGTTAAAAATGGCCACAGCCGGGCACGAAGATGTTGAAACCGCACCAATTGAAATGGAACAGGTATATACGGCAGCACTGGCGCAAATTACCGATAATATTCTCGATTACAAGGCTAGCATTGAAGTAGAAAACAGCTGGATAAATGCGCAGGCCTACGCACCGTGGATTGAGGAAATTTGGATAAACCTGTTATCGAATGCGATGAAATACGGTGGTGTTCCGCCACAAATTAAAGTGGGTTGCGAACTTAACGGACAAGGAATGGTAAAATACTGGGTGAAAGACAATGGCGATGGTATTCCGAAAGATCAGCACATAAACGTATTCCGGAAACATACGCGTTTGCAACCCGATAAAGCCGGCGGTTACGGACTTGGGCTATCGATTGTAAAACGTATTATCGAAAAGCTGGGTGGGAAAGTAGGTGTTGAAAGTAGCGGCGAAAAAGGCGGAGGCTCGCTGTTCTATTTTAAACTTCCGGCGGTAAGGGTTGAAGCACTTCATGAGGCGCGATAGTATTTCCCAAATATCATCGTGAAAAAGAATTGACCGTATAGAATAATCAGGCGCCTCTCCCATTCTCACAACTACAATCCCTTTACCCGGTAAATAGTATTACTTGTACAGCCTTCGCCCAAATAGCCGGGGTTTTATCGTTTACGGAACGAAAACCTTCCTGTTGTGCAATGCCTGCCCAAAGTATTTTGGGTAATGGCGAAAACACTACCGGGAAGGTATCGACAAAGCCGGTTAAAGCTACCCGAACCATTTTTACACCCGGTATCGGGCTGAAAAATCAGCTAAAAAAACTGAAGTACGAAAAGGCCTGAAAACAGGGCTTTCCAGAAGCATACAAAAAACACGCTACGTTTTTGTAAAAATGTAGTGTGTTTTTTAAAAAAAGACGTGTGTTTTTTGTGAAAATGTAAGCATGTTTTTTTCAGCTTTCATTTAAAGTTTGAAAAGCCCTTTTTACTTGAATGCATTTTTGCCACATTTTACCTTACCCGAATCAGCAGATTCGGGAAGTAAACCAATGTTGTTTTACATTTTTATTATGCTAACTTTAAGCTCCGAATAAAAACCATAGCCGTTGAATACGCGCCCTGACATAACAGATAAAAAATTAGTAAGCATAATATGTGTTGTTATCACCCCGATATGGAGGTATAACAACACCTTTTATCGCGCTATAAGCGATATAACAGCAATGATGATGTAGAATAGTTATCAGCAATACTGAACGAAAACAACTATATTATAAAATGTTATGACAAGCGGGAAAACACAAGAAGATATAAAACTAATACTTGGTAGTGTCAGAGCGCTTTGGGGTATGGTGACACCTAATCTACGTTCTGTCTCTGTCGAATTACAAGATGAAACCATATTTTGGCAATGTATTTTTGATGAGGAAGCATCCGACGATGATTTGAGATTAATGAATGATGCCTCAGCTGAGTTAATTGCTGACTTTGACACGAATAAAATTGAAGAGAAAATATTGAGAGTATCATTCCCCAGAGAGATGATTCATTTAAAAAATTTAATCTATTTAAGAAAGGAATAAATAGTACTGCTGGTAACAAATTGGAATATGGCAGGCGGGGGTTTTAGCGGTCTGACAAATCAGACCTTGCGCCCACTCTCCTGCGGGTCTGACACTCCCGATTGCATCGGGACCGCCCGACCACATACAAGTGACCGTTAGCTACAATTTTGAAAAAGACAAAAATGAAACAGAGTCTATTAATATTACTTGCTATTTTTTTTGCAAAAATAAGTTTTGCAAGTCCACAAGTACCAGACTATTTAATTTATAAAAACGATACTATTCCGACCTACAATTTGCTAGTTGAACAATTTTTACCGCAAAGGGGAAAAGATAATGGTCATTTGTTTGGTTTAAGTTTTAGAAATTCGATTGATGGAGAATTAGGTGGCTCATTTAATTGTTGGCGAGGCTACCAAGCTATTTACAAAATTGAAAATAACTCCTTATTTGTATGTGATATTATTGATTGCCATGCAATAAAAAATTTTGACAAGCAGAATTCAAAAAAATATTTACAAGAGATATTTAAAGACAAAGTCAAAAACAATAAGGTATTTGTTGACTGGTTTAGTGGGTTGATTAGTTTTCCTATTCGATTAGAGGATAACAAAATTGTAAGGTGGGACGGAGTTTTTGAGAAAATTTACCTGTTTGAAACTGCCTTGGAAATCGACAAAGGGATAATAAATAAAATAAGTGATGTTGAAAATTATACAGACCTTAAAAACGGAATTGACCGATTAACCAGAGATTCGATTAATAGTATTGTGTTTAAAGAAGTTCAACGCTACAAGTGGAAAAACTTGGATAAATGCGACTGTTCAGAAAAATACATAATTACTATTGGGGGAAATGGCAAGATTGCAAATGTGATAATGCCAGACTACCAAACAAAAGAGGAGATAGAAGAATTTTGGGACACAAAGAAAGAGTATAATTATTGTATAAAATCAATGAAAAAAGCTTTATCAAAATTACAGTTTGACATTATTAAACGAAACGGTAAACCAATGGAAGAAAATGTTCTATTAGAAATCTGGTTTGAAGAGAATGGAGTTATAGAAAACTGGACTTATTAAAAAAACTGTAGCTAACACGTGGTATAATTCATGGCTGGGTTCGTGCGCCCCGAAGCTTCGGGGCGTCAAGTCGAATCTCGTCCCAACCATAGTTTCGGTCGGACTGGTCAGACTCTCGTCTGACCACCATGGCAATGGACAAGTGTCTTGAAAATTCAAATCCTTCGCACTATCAATACCAAAAGGTTATGTTAATAGTATTTGTCGCCCAAACGACTATAACATAAAAAATATGTTTAATTTTAACGCCCTAAAACCGCTGTTCGTGATGACGCGCCACGAAATAGCCACAAAAAATAACATTTACAATTTTGAATAATGTAGGCCCAAGGTTGATGGTATTTACCCTACTCTATCCGGCTCATGCCGATTTGCAATTGAGGTGCAATTCGATTGAATTGATATGAATTTGCGGGCCTGTAGCCGGGGTATGGATTATCTGCGCTGACGGTACAAAAACGAACCATTAATAATTTAATTATAGCGAATAAATCTTTACATCATGAAAAAACCATTGTTACTAACCATTTTAACCTTTGTTTCACTGTTAACCATACAGGCTCAAAACGTAGATAAGGAAAAGATCAGTTATACCTATTTGCGTAACCCCATTGAGAAATTGGATGCTTCAATAAAAAAATATAACGTTGAGGTTGATATTTTATGGATACAACGCGAACAAGATAAGCTGGCCGAATATGAAATGGAGCTGGCCAAAGCAGAAGAAGAGTACCAGGCTGAGATGGAAACCTACAACAATAAATCGCTGGGAAAAGTACTGGCAGAACGTGCATTGATTGGCGAAGGTAAAAAACCGGAAAAACGTCATGTTAAAAAGCCTGAAACATTAGCTATTCCGGAGCTTAGCATTTTAGAGTCGAAAATCGCGTTAGACGGGTATGATAAAGGAACTGACGATGCAATTTTAATAAAAGTAACCTATAAAGAAATTGCCTGCAGCGCACCTATTGATGCCCCCAAAGAGAAGAACGGAGAGAGCTATAAATTACGTAAAGTTAAGGTTCAGCAGCCTGTTGAAGTGTCGCTTATCACTTCTGATGGAAATGTTCTGTTTACTGAAGTAATAAAAAAGTCGAATTACGAACATGAAATTCTGGCTCCGCAAGGAATTAAAGATTCGGAATGGGATAAATATGTTGAAAATATCTGGCCAGCTTATTTTAATTCGCAACTAAGTGCCTATCTGGAGAGTTTGGCTACGGAAGTGAACGAGCTAATTAATTACAAGTTTGGTTACTCGAATGTAAAGCGCTATACCGAGCTTTATAAAGGTGACGGCAAAAAATATTCGTATGACACACACCTGTTAACCTTAAGAAAAGCTCAGTGGGCCTACGAAGGGCTACTTACCGATAGTCAGGAATCAGTTAACCAACTGAAAGAGTCGATAGCAGAATGGAGTGAGGAAATAAAAGAAGCAGATCCATCAGATAAAAAAGCCCGGATAAACAGTGAAGTTCAACAAGCCTTATTGATCAACATTATTGAAGCGTATGTAATGACGGGCAATTATAATGAAGCTACTGATATTTGCGACAAAATTGAGCTAATGCCCGATGCAAAGAAAAAGTATTTAAAGGAAGTAGAAAATCTGAGGGATTTTATAAAAGATGAGAAATTAAGAAATAGCTAAACTACACCAGACTTTATATAAGTAGCGGCAGGTTTTATAGCCTAAATCTGCCGCTACCTATACAATTTCCACTAACAACACGCAACCAAATCCATGCAAGTAGCATCTACCAACTATTATTTATTAAACAAAACCAAATGAGAAAATTTTTCAATTTTTTAGGCTTAGCTGCAATTATCTTATCGACTACTTTATTCTCCTGTGATAAAGATGACACAAAAGATTCTGAAATCAACAAATGTAATGTAACGAACCCAATAGAGGAGTTGGCCTGGCTAAATGAGGAAATTGAGAATGTTATAGAGGACGAATATTCCTATTATAATATGGCCAGCTACCAAGGCCAGACTGTGTTCTTTTATGGCAACTGTCATCCTGCTATAAATTACGTCTCAATTGTAAGAAACTGCACCGGAGACAGTTTGGATTTAACCATTAATGTATATGATGAACTAACTGAAATAACAACCATTTGGAAACATGAAAATACTGAGTGTAATTTTGCAGACTAAATGAGCGCCTCCAATCCGATTTGCAAATCCATCCATTCCCGATCATCACACATTAGGGTTAGTTCTTCTTTATAATTTCAGTTTTCACTAAGCAGGTCGGCTCCTGAAATCAGCATTTCATTTATTTAATACTTGCTGCAAACCGTTCAGCGGCATTTTCCAGGTATTTTCCCGCATTTTTAATTGAATCTTCAACATCGGCAGCTTGCTCCATCATTTCAGCCAGATAATCGATTTTATGCGCTTTTATTTGTTGTTCGTTTAACTCACTTAAGCCGCAAAAAACAGCCAGTTGCTGATTGGTTCTTGAATCGAGCACACCTTTAATCACTTTCCCCGAAAATGTCTGTTCATCAAATTTGCCTTCGCCGGTAACAACCCAGTCGGCATCTTTTACCTGCTCATCAAAATCAGCAATTGATATTATTAGCTCGGTTCCTGATTTTAATTCGGCATTCAGAAACAACACACAGCCTGCTCCCAGCCCACCGGCAGCACCGGCCCCGGCAATGTTTTGCAGGTTTTTACCAAATTGTGTTTCTACTTTTTCGTTAAAATTTCTCAGGCCGGCATCCAGCTCTTCCACTACCCTTTTTGTGGCTCCTTTTTGCGGCGCGTAAATATGTGCGGCACCATTTGGGCCAAATAAAGGATTATCCACATCGCAGGCCACTTCAAATTTTATATTTCGCAACTCCGCGTTTACCATCGAAGTATCGATGTGTGCCAGCTGGTTTAAATCCTTTCCTCTACCCTCCAACAGTTTTTTTTCAGCATCAAAAAAACGAAACCCGAGCGCACTGGCCATTCCAATTCCTGCATCGTTGGTTGAGCTGCCGCCAATTCCCAAAATAATATGTCTGGCACCGCGTTTTATGGCATCCAGTATCAATTCGCCGGTTCCGTATGTTGAGGTTTCCAGCGGATTCAGTTCTTCGTTTTTCAACAAGCGAATTCCCGATGCTTCGGCCATTTCAATAAAAGCCAGCTTTTCTTTTTCGGCATACAAATAATTGGCTTGAATGGGGCGTAACAAGGAATCGTGTACCTCCACAGAAATTAACTTTCCTCCGGTATACAATTTCAGGGCATCAACTGTTCCGTCTCCTCCGTCGGCAAGCGGCAGTTTTACTATCGTCACATTTTCGATGTGCTTTTTTATGCCACGTTCAACGGCATCGCAAAATTCAATTCCGGTTAACGATCCTTTAAACTTGTCGGGTGCGATTACGATCTTCTTCATTTCCTGATTAATGGTTGATCCCATACAACTTATTGCTGTTAGTTTGCTTACTAAAAAACTTATTACCACTAAGAACACAAAGACACAAAGTTGAATCATGTACATCTTGTGCAAGCTTTGGATCTCTGTAGGTTTTCCTGCGAAATTAATTCGCTTTTTTACTTCTGGATATTCAATCCAAAGGTCTTAAGTTCTCTAAAATAAGAATATTTATCAGGAATTGGCAGGTAACAAAAAACGGGAAGCCCAAATTGGCCTCCCGCTTTAATTAAAATATATAATCAGAAATCGTATCTATTGTATACCCACTAAACTTTTGGTAATTGCCAGTTTTTGTTGTAGTTCAACTTCATCAGGTCGTTGGCGGCAGCCTCGTTAAACGACTGCGACGCATTATTCCAGTGAATGCGTTGCCCCACTCGATAAGCCATATTCCCCATCTCGGAAACGATAGCCGTTTTTGCGCCAACTTCAACAGGAGCATTTAAAGTACCGCCTTTTCGAATACACGACAACAGATTTTGCACGTGCTCATCCAAACCATCGCCATAATTTTTCTGGGCCTTAGCTTCAAAGAAAGGACCTTTTAATTCCAGGCTGTGATCGGGTAATATTTCGTAACCACTTCGTGTAACTACGAGGGTTCCTTTTTGCCCGACAAAAGCAATACCATGCCCTTTTTGGTAGGGGCCGATTCCAGGATTTAAGCCACACTCCCAAATCATGGTATGTTTTGGGTATTGATAAATGGCCTGCTGAATATCGGGTGTTTCAATGGCTCCCGGTTTGTGGTAAAAAATACCGCCACCCGGAGAAATCGACTCAGGCATACCGGCATCCATGGCATACAAGGCGAAATCGAGCAGGTGAACCCCCCAATCGGTCATTGCTCCACCGGCATAATCCCACCACCAGCGAAAGTTGTAATGAAACCGATTCATATTAAACGGACGATTTGGTGCGGGGCCCAACCACATATCGTAATCGACATAATCCGGCGCTGCGGAATCTTCTATTACCGGATAAGCTGTATCGTAACCTTTGTAAATCCAGGCTTTTACCAGGTGAACTTCACCCAGCATTCCTGACTTTACAATCTCAGACGCTTCAAACCAATGTTTTGAGCTGCGTTGCCACATGCCCACCTGGCAATATAACTCAGGATGTTTGGCCTGGGCAGCTACCATTGCATTACATTCTTCAATGCTGTGGCCCATCGGTTTTTCCACATATACGTGTTTTCCTGCATCCAGCGCCATCATCATCATTAAAGCGTGCCAGTGGTCGGGTGTACCTATAATTACCGCATGTACATCTTTGTTGTCCAGCACATCTCTGAAATCGGCGTAAGTTAGTGGCCGTTTTCCCGTCATTTTCTCAACTTCGGCAGCTTTTTCCTCCAATACTCTACTGTCAACATCGCAAAGCGCTACACAGGTAACATTGTTCTCTTTTCGTAAAAAGCTTTTCAGGTTGTTAAATCCCATCGAGCGACAACCGATAAGTGCCACATTAACCTGCTCGGCAGGCGATGCACAGGCGTTTAAAAGCCCCGGGGCAACGCCGACAGCCGCTGTGGCTATTGCCGATTGTTTTATAAATTCTCTTCTGTCAGTCATTAGTGTATTAAAATCTTATGTTCTTAGTTGTTACAATTGTTTTATTCATCCAGTAATTTTGCAATTTTTTTTGCATTCATTTTTCCTGAATAAACAATAAGCGAATACTTCAAAACAAGTGGTTTTGTAGTAGATAGTGCCACCGGTTCAGCACCCGGCCAGGCCATATTTTGCATGCTGTTCTTTTCGCGCAGGATGAGATTTTGCGGATAACCGGGATTTTCCTTGTTGTCAAGAATTACAATACCGGCCTTGGAATTTCCTTTACCCAGCGATCCTGAGATTTTCACAAATCCCTCCGACTCAACTGCCGTTTCCAAAGGTTTTATGCTTCCATTTTTTCCTGAAAACTGAACATCGTCGGGTAAAATCATTCGAACAGAAAAACCGCCGTAACCTTTTTTATCTTCCGAGCCGCCAATTCGTACATTCTCTTCCAGGGCCAGCAGACTTATTTCAAAATCTATTCTTCGGTATTTCAACGAACTTTTGTGTACATGAATAGCAACTTTTTCCTGAATATAAGGCTTAGGTTTGCCATTCTTTTTCCACTTATCGGACGACCAAAGTACCTCGCTTTTCAGCCACACCGTTTCGTCGGGATCTTTCATAAATTCGATCTCGGTAATCTCCTGGTCAAAATCTTTTATTTCCCACGGATCGCCAATACGCTTATCGCCAATCCAAACCTGATGCCAGGCCCAAAATACGCCGCGATGATGTAAATGATCGGCAGGAAAATCCTCGGTAAGCACCTTGCCGTTAAGCCCCCAAAGCGGATGAATATAGTTGCAACGCTCGTATGCGCCATCTTTGTTCAGCGGATGCATCTGGTAAAACAAAACGTTTGAAGAACCATCAACGATTTTAATTCCATCCTGTTGTTTCTTCATGGTTAATTGTCCCCAAACCAAACCATTGGTAAGCAGAACCAGGAGTAGCGATATTACAAAAGATCTTTTCATGACCGATCCTCCTTTTCTATTATCGTTACCTTTGTTTTTACATCATCATCGGTGTATTCAACTTCCAGAATTTCAACATCATTCAGTTGATCAGAAATAATGGCCTTATCATTCTCGGGAAGAATGAGCCAGATATTGGCAATAAAAGCTCCCATGGTTGCGGAGTCGGCTTTTACTGAAACTGTTCGTTTTCCGTCAACGGGAATACCGGTGGCCGGGCTGATGATTTTGCGGGTTTTCATTCCTTCGCCATCGTCGCGAATATAAACGGTTCCGGTTGTATAAACGCTCTGCCCCGATACTTCAAATACATGTACAAATTCGTTTGGCTGCTGCAGATTCCGGATTCCCAGAGGCCAGTCTGTTCCGGCCGGGTGATTTCCGAGTGCCAAAACCACATCTTCTTCAAAACTGATTATGGCATCTTTTACACCCAGATCGATTAAAAGAGGTTTTACCAAATCAAGCGCAAAACCTTTTTCAATGGCTCCAAAATCCAGCTCCACACCATCTTCTTTAAAACGGAGCCGTTTATTATCGTGATCGAGTTCTATTTTATCAAAACCACATTTTTGTTGCGCTTCTTCCAGTTCGGTTTCGTCGACATTTTCCTTTTCAACCCAAAGCGATTGCACCGGAAACATCGTTACATCGAAAGCGCCCTGGCTCATCTGGTAAAAATCGTTGGTAATGGACAGGATTTCCCACAACTCGCCTGAAAGTTCTATCCAAACGTCTTTTCCTGTTTGATTAAGCTCGTGGATATCGGACAATAAACTAAAGCGGCTGATTGTACTTTCCAGCTGCTCCAATTCGGCTTTTATTTGTTGGAATATATTTTTTGCAGTATCGGCCTCAAGGTTTGGCAGCACTACATCGCAATGACTGCCAAAGGCCAGAAAAGTATCACTAAATATAGTAGGTTCCGTCATTCTCTTAGTTTTATGGTTCCAGTAGAGCACTAAATTAAAAAAGTAAGCGGTATTTACCGGCCTTCGCGCCTACAAATACAAAGCCATAGTTAATTTATACTCCTTCTTTTTAATAAAACGGAAACAAAAAAAGGCAGGGAAATCCCCGCCTTTTCAATATTGCTGTATTTCTATAGTTTTGGTTCCCAATTTTTATCGTACTCCCTGCCCCACAATTTCATGGCGTCGCGGTCGTACATAATTCCGGTTTTATCGCAAATATCAAAACCGTGTCCGATTCGGTAGGCAACATTTGAGTAATGCACCATGGTCTGGCTAATTGCACCTTCCATAATGTGTGAATTCAGTTTGCCTTTACCACGAATTGCGCTAAACCAGTTTTGAACGTGAGCGGTTGACGTATCGCCACCACCACCAAGTGCGGTACCGGCTTCCTGCGAACCTGTTACGCTGTCTCTTACAACTTTTCCGTTACGATCGTACACAATATATTTTCCACGGTCGACAAAAACAGTTCCTTCGCTACCGTAAATAATTGTTCCGCGGCCTCCCAAACCATAAGTATCCTGACCGGAGCGGCTACGGCCGTCCCATTTAATTACTTTGTCTCCTCCGAAAAGGAAAGTTGCATCCATGGTATCGTACATTTCCCAGCCATCCTCGAAGAAATGACGTTTACCGGCTTCAACATGTACATTGTTTGGTAAACCTACCTGCAATGCCCAACGCGCTACATCCAGCTCGTGAGTTGCATTGTTTCCGGTTTCTCCGGTTCCGTAATTCCAACCGTACCAGTGCCAGTTGTAATCCCAGGTTTCTTCGGTATAGTCGCGGTGAATTGCAGGTCCCTGCCAGATTTCCCAGTCAAGGCCGGCAGGTACAGCAGCTTTTTTCTGTACAGGCACCTCACCTCTGTTGTTGATATAAAAGGCCACTGCCCGATAAGGCACACCAATAATTCCGTTATGAATTTCGTTTATAATCTCGATGGTATGCTCCGACGAACGTTGCTGGTTACCCATTTGTACCACCTTGTTGTATTTCTCGGCGGCTTTAACGATCATCTCATTTTCGGCCATGTTATGGCTGCATGGTTTTTCAACATATACATGTTTTCCGGCCTGCATAGCCATTACTGAACCCGGAGTATGCCAGTGGTCGGGAGTGGCATTGATAACACAATCCACATCCTTATCGTCAAGAATTTTTCGGAAATCGTTCTCGAGTTTAGGTTTGTAATCAATGTGTTTCGCAAACCTCTCGGCAGCACGATTACGCTGATGCTCCATTACATCGCACAGGTATTTTAGCTCAACGTTGCTTTCCTTTTCAGCAATTGGCTCGTAGTAAGCGCCCAAACGGCGACCCAACCCCATAATGGCGACATTTAGCTTGTCGTTGGCACCTATAATTTTACTGTAACTCTTTGCCGACATACCCATGGCAGTTCCTCCAACTGCAACACCGGCTGCACCTGCCGACACCTTTTTTAAAAAATCTCTTCTGTTAGTCATTGGTTATAAATTTCTTATTTTTAAACTTCTAAAGTGAACAGTATCGTTGTGATCCTGCAATAAAACAGGCCCCTTTTCAGCCATTCCAAAACCTTCAAACCCGGCATATTTACTGCGTGCCACAAGCGCTTTATAAATATTACTGCCACGCGTGTATTCCACAACTTTTCTTCCGTTTAACCAATGTTGCACTTTTCCGTCTGGGAAAACCACAATCCGCCCACGATTCCATTCGTTAGGTCCATTTGAAAAACGTCTTTCTTTGTTTGATGGAATGAGATCGTACAACGATGACATGGTGCGGTTACCTACAACTCCTTGTTTGGCATCAGGATGCTTTTCATCGTCCAGAATCTGATATTCCAAACCTATACCCGGGCCGTTGTTGCCAATTCCGTATTTAACACCACTGTTTGCTCCTTCGGTGTACATAAAATCAAACTTGAACTCAAATGGCCCAAACTCCTCTTTTGTAATAATATCGCCACCTTTTTTACCCGGATCATTTTGACTTGACAATACCGATAAAATTCCATCTTCTACCTGCCAGCCTTTCTCCGGGAATTCACCGGTTTTTGCATTTTGCCAATTGTTGGTTGACTCACCATCAAAAAGCAACCTAAAACCTTGTTTTCTTTCCAGTTCGCTTAAATCGTTAGCCACCAAATTTTCAACATGAATGTCGGCATAGATTGCCGGTTCCAGGTTTTCAGTTTTTATGCGGATATTGCGCCACTTAATCTGCTCACCTTCTTTTTCCTTGTTGTTGCCAATTCCATGTACCTGAAGAGCAATAAAACCTTCAGCGGTCATATCGTCGATAACATGAGCAACCGGAATATCATTTAACCATGTACGAATTGAGTTTCCGATACATTCGATGCGGTACTTATTCCACTGCCCCATTTTCAGGGCTTTTCGCGCGTCGGGATTAAGGTCAAGCGGGTACAGCCAACCGCGTCTTGCTTCATCGTAGATACCGCCGCTCCAGGCTCTTTCCGACGGGTCAACCTCGCACTGGTAGCCATGCACGCGTCCGTTGTTATATTCGGGCACACTTAAGCTTCTGAACTGAATACCCGAATTCATATTAGGCTCAACCAGCAATTCAACTTCAAAAACAAAATCGCTGTAATTTTTTTCGGTACACAAAAAAGAATTTGGTGTTCCGGCAACCGTTGTTCCAACAATTACCCCATCAACCACTTCGTATTTTGCTTCACCATTACGTTGTATCCACCCATCAAGGTTTTCACCATTAAACAGGTTTACCCAGCCATCCTGGGCATTTACATTTGTTACTAAACTCAAAGAGATAGTAAGAAATAAGATTGAAATAAAGTTTTTCACTGTATTAGATTTACGTTTTAATTGGTTTATTTTCGACCGTGTACGAACACGGCATCAACAAAATTAATCAAATTTTGGATTTTGCAAGGAAATAATGGTAGAATTCAAAAATAATTTTGAAGGAATAAAAAAGCCCCGGCAAACTAATGCCGGGGCCGATTATTTAGTGCTTCTCTATTCTATTCCTAACTGGTCGAAAATAAATGCATATTCCAATGCCGTTTCTTTTATCCATTCGAAACGGCCGGATGCTCCTCCATGTCCGTATTCCATATTAATGTGGAATAACAGTGGATTATCGTCGGTTTTTAATTCGCGTAATTTGGCCACCCACTTGGCGGGCTCCCAATACTGTACCTGCGAATCGTGCAATCCGGTTGTAACCAGCAATGCCGGGTAATCTTTCGCTTCCACATTATCGTATGGCGAATAGGAAAGCATGTAATGATAATACTTTTCGATTTTTGGATTTCCCCATTCGTCGAATTCGCTCGTGGTAAGCGGAATACTCTCGTCGAGCATGGTGGTAACCACATCAACAAACGGTACGGCTGCGATCACGCCTTTATACAGGTCAGGGCGAAGATTGATGCAGGCACCCATTAAAAGTCCGCCGGCACTTCCGCCCATAGCAAATAATTTTTCTGAGTTGGTGTATCCGTCATCGATCAGGAATTGAGCGCAGTCGTTAAAATCGGTAAAGGTGTTCATCTTTTTCAAGAGTTTACCGTCTTCGTACCACTGGCGACCATTAATCTGGCTTCCGCGAATGTGTGCAATTGCATACACAAAACCACGATCGAGCAAAGGCAAACGTCTTAACGAAAAGCTGGGGTTATTAGTGATTCCGTATGAGCCATAACCGTACAACAAGGTTGGATTATTGCCATTCTTTTCCATGCCTTTTTTGTAAACAATGGAAATAGGAATTTTTGTTCCATCACCTGCCGTTGCATAAATTCGTTTGGTTTCGTAATCATCTTTGTTAAAACCACCCAATATTTCATCCTGTTTTAACAAGATGCGTTCCTTTGTTTTCAGGTTGTAATCAAAAATTGAATTAGGCGTAGTTAGCGAGGTATAGCTAAAACGGAAAACTTCGGTATCAAAATCACGGTTTACATTCGGACTAACTGTATAAACTTCTTCGTCAAAATCGATCAAATATTCTTCACCATGCCACGGAATTACTCGAAGTTGGTTAATTCCTTCGATACGTTCGGTAACTACCAGGTAATCTTTGAAAATTTCATAATTATCGAAGAAAACATCGCTGCGATGTGGAATAACCTCCGTCCAGTTTTCTTTTTCAGTAGCAGAAACAGGGGTTTTCATTAAACGAAAATTCAATGCATCGAGGTTGGTGCGTATGTAAAAATCGTTTTCAAAATGATCAACCGAATATTCCAATCCTCTTTCGCGCGAGTGAATGATCTTAAATTCTCCTTCCGGATTGTTGGCATCCAGAAAACGATATTCTGAAGTTAAGGTACTTTCGCTTCCAATTATCAGGTATTCTTGCGACTTGGTTTTAAAGATAAACACCGAAAAGGTTTCATCCTCTTCGTAGTACACCTCTTCATCGTCTTCAACCGGTGTACCTATTACGTGCTTCATAATTTTTTCTGAGCGCAGCGTAACATCATCTTTTAAAGTATAATAAATTGTTTTATTATCGTTGGCCCAAACCGCACTACCAGTAGTTAAAGGAATCTCATCCTCCAGCGTTTCGCCTGTTTCAAGATTCTTAAAATATATGGTGTATTTTCTGCGGCTAACGGTATCAACGCCATATGCTATAAGTTTGTTATCAGGGCTTACCGACAGGCCACCAAGCATAAAAAAATCCTGACCTTCTGCCAGCACATTTTCGTCGAGCATAACTTCTTCTTCGGCATCGAGACTTCCCTTTTTCCTGCAGTTTACATCGTATTCTTTACCGGGTAGTTGTTTGTAGTAATAGTAGTATCCATTCTTTTTGTATGGAACCGACTTATTTTCCGGCTTAATTTTCGATTTAATTTCCTCAAACAACTTTTCCTGAAGCGGTTCGGTATGTTTCATCACCGCATCTTTGTAGGCATTCTCCGCTTCCAAATGTGCGATCACTTCAGGATTTTCGCGCTCGTTCATCCAGTAATAATTGTCAACGCGCGTATGACCATGTATCGTAAGTTCTTTCATTATCTTTTTTGCAACAGGTGGCTCTATCTTCTCTTTCGAAGTACATGCCACTAAAAATAATCCCCAAATAAAACTCAAATAAATTAACTTCTTCATGCTTTTGGTAATTAGTTGATATTCTTAATATTTTTTTCAGGAAGTTCTGAAATTACATTTAAACCGGCAGTTTTCAAAATAAATATCGATTCAAAGCTGCTCAATAATCCGCCCCCGGAAAAAGAGAGCTATTTATTTCTGAAATTTATCTTCTGAATGTTTTTCGAGATTTCAATCCGGTTATAAATCGATTCAATGACCTGATCGTACAGTTTATCTTTTAGAATGTAATCCTCAATATCCACATCGATGTTCGGATTATCATTCACTTCAACTACATAAACCTTATCGTTTACCAGCTTCAGGTCAACACCATACAAACCGTCGCCAATTAAAGCTGCTGCTTTTAAAGCTGTTTTTACAACTTCTTCGGGCACATCTTCAATATTCACCGTTTCCGAATCGCCGGAATATTCCTCGGCCTCACCAGTCCAGTTGTAAATTTGCCAGTGCCCTTTCGACATGTAATACTTGCAGGCAAATAGCGGCCGGTTATCGAGTATCCCGATTCTCCAGTCGAATTCAGAATAAAGAAACTCCTGACAAACAATCATATCCGATTTTTTGAACAACTGGTTTATGGCATCAAAAGCCTCTTCCTTATTTTCCACTTTTGTTATTCCCAACGAAAAGGCACTGTCGGGCTGTTTTAACACCAGCGGGAAATTCATATCGTCAAGATCTTTCTTTTCGAATATGTTCTTGGTAAAAACAACCGTTTGCGGAGTTAGTATTTTGTGTTTTCTAAAAATTTCGTTCTGAAATATTTTATTGGAGCAACGAAGTATCGACCACGGATCGTCAATAACCACTAACCCTTCGGCGTAGGCCATTCGCGAAAATTCATAGGTATGATCGTTTACATTTGTGGTTTCGCGAATAAAAAGCGCATCGAATTCGTTTATTTTATCAAAATCGTTTTTTGTGATGAACTCGGCATACAAACCTTTACGGTTGGCCGCCGATTTAAACTTTTGAAGCGCACGCTTGCACGATGGTGGCGTTTCCTCTTCAGGATCAACCAAAATGGCAATGTCGTATTTGTAATTGATTAGCGTGGTTTTATTAAAACGCCTTTTGCTAAAATATTTACGTGCAAACTCGTAAATAACCTCAATTTCACTTTCGGGTAATTTATTTAGAGTTAGAACTTTTATTCCCTTAATGATCCATTTCTCCTGTTTTACAAATTCAATCTCGAAAAGCGGCGTTTCAAACAGCAGGTAAAGCCGGTTGGCAATTGCGTTAAATCCTTTTGTGGCTGTCTGTCCGAAATAAATTTTCAACTGAAATTTATCGTCTTTTACTTTTTGCAGCGCTTTGTTTATCAATTCATCAATATCGTACGATGTGGAATGGATTACCTTCAGCATTTTAAAATCGCGCAGTGTAACCGAACTGGGAATTACACGGTGCCCGCGGGCTGCAGCCAGCAACGACACATAATAACCGTAACTCTGGTATTTATACGAACTGCAGAGATTAAAAACACGTATGTCGGCGCTGTTCTGGTAAACCGGGTTGCTAATGTATTCTTTTACCGATATAACTTTAGCGTTTACATCGGTAAAAGTCCATTTGTGTGGTTGGTTGATTACGATAATATTTGTGGTCTTTTTCCGAACCTCTTCCGCTTCCAAACTCAATTCCATTTTTACAGCATCTTCCCCACTCGCGTAATAATCAGCTATGGTATGCGACTCCTTAAATCCCTTTTTTTTGTACCACTCAATCAGCTCGTTGTTTTTCGACTGAACCTCGATCAATATTTTTTGAAAATGATTTTCAATTGCCAGGTTCTTCACATAATTCAACATGAAAGTACCTAAACCGAAATTTCGGTATTTTCCCACCACTGCAATCGAATAAATTCGTAATGCATGTTTATATTTAAACAAAGTGAGTGCCCCGGCGGGAGTTACTTTTTTGCCTTCTTTCAACTCTACAATTAAAACATCCTGAAACGCGCTATCCAGGCTGTGTTTGATACTTTTGCGAGAACTTTTTTGAAACTGCGGAAAAGATTCGTTTTCCAGCTTTTCAAGGAAATTAAAATCACCAGGCTGTGATTTTCTGATATTCAAATCCATTTATTGCGTTATAAATCAAAACTAATTGAAACCTAATTAACACTTCAACCCCGTTAAGTTTTTTGTAGCATTAAATGCCATAACTTATTTTCGGGATCAATAAAATGAATACGCTTTCCTATTTTATTTTATTGACAAGCAAAAATACAATATTGAAACATTAATTGCGATATTTGTCTGCGAATTATGCAAACAGAAATAACCATACTTATTTATTTTGTTTTTATAGTTGGGATTGGCGTTTATTCGGCCTTTCGAATCAAAAATCCATCAGATTATTATGTGGCCGGAAAGAAGGCCGGGTTACTGCCTGTATCGGGAAGTTTACTCGCCACAATTCTTGGCGGATCGGCATTAACGGGAACCATTGAATTAAGCCAAACCAGAGGTTGGGCAGCATTGTGGTTTTTGTTCTCGGCAGCAATTGGCTTGTTTCTTCTGGCACCAATTTCAAAATATGTAAGCCGCTACGGAAATTATACTCTCCCTGAATTGTTGGGAAAGTTCTTTGGCCGTAAAGCCGAACGATTTTCAACCATTATCATTCCGTTGGCGTGGTTAGGAATAGTAGCAGCACAAATTATTGCTGCAGCTCAAATCCTGCAGGGGCTTGGTTTTATTTCGTATCAGAACGCGGCCATTTTATCGGGGCTGGTTTTTATTGCTTACACCCTATTGGGCGGCCAGTTAAGTATTCTTAAAACAGATACCTTACAAGCTGTATTAATTATCAGCGGATTGGCGGCTCTGCTGTTTTTTGCTATTCAGTCACCTGAACATTCGCAGGTGGAGCCTTTAAAATTTTCAGCGCTGTTTAATTCCAAATTTTCGCTTGTCGATCTCATCGTTCTGTTAATGACTTATTCGGTAACATTTGTTGTGGGGCCCGATATTTACTCGCGCCTGTTTTGTGCCGGGAGTGAAAAAACAGCACGAAGAAGTATAATAATAGTGGCATCAATATTAATCCCCGTATCATTTGCCCTCACCTATTTAGGCGTTTATTCCGGAAAAGAAAACGAAGGAATTATGGCATTTGCCGGGCACCTGCTTCCGAACTGGGCCTATGGTTTGTTTATCGCGGCATTGCTTTCTGCAGTAATGTCTTCGGCTGATACTACTTTGCTTACTTCAAGTATGATTCTTAGCGAATTATTCAGCGGTAACCTTGAGAAAAAACAAGCCCTTCCTCTCACCCGCTGGCTGGTTGTTGTAATTGGGGCTTTAAGTCTGCTTATATCGCTGTATATTACTTCAGTAATTCAGGCTTTACTTTTGGCACTCAGTTTTTTCTCAGGTGCTTTTGTAGTTCCTGTTTTATGCGGATTGCTGGGTTTTAAAGTGAACAACAAAAACGTAATTTGGGCTATTGTTTTTGGAGGAGTTACCGCTTTGGCAGGCAAACTGTTAACCGTATTTGATTATCAAAGCCTTGGAAACGGCCTTATTATTCTAAGTTATTTTGTAAATAGCCTTATTTTGTTTATCGGACATAGATCAGGAAACACGTCTGTATCAACATATCTTAAAGTTTAGCAGATTTTAAATTCTTTATAATTTGATCTGAAATTGCTAATCTATATTCAATCTTCTTACAATTGTTTTTATTTTGTTGCCCATAAATAATTATCGTTACCATACGAAATTATTGTTTTAAACTGTCGGGAGGGGACACTCGACAATTTAAAGATGCTGGACTAAACAAGAGGGGGACTATGAAATACAAGCAGCTTATTGAAAGCCTGGGAAACGAATATTTCTTTTATTCACATAACATAAATGGTGATTACCTTTATATTAGCCCATCGGTTAAAACCATTTTGGGTTACGAAGTAGAAGAGGCAAAACTTGGTCTTGTAAAACACATGACTGACAGCGAATTAAATAAAAAAACCATTGAAGTACTAAAAAAAAGTGCCACCGGTGAAAAGCAAAAAACATTTCAATTTGAACTGTACACAAAAAGTGGCTCGATTAAAGTAATTGAAATTACCGAATCGCCCTTATACAACGAAAAGGGTGAGCTTATTTCGATTGAAGGCGTTGCCCACGATATTACAAGGCGTATTGAGCGCGAAAAAACCATCAAAGAACAAAACGAAAAACTTAAACAACAAACAGAGGAACTTGAGGCGACCATTGCCGATTTGAAACAAACCCAATCGCAATTGGTACAGTCGGAAAAGATGCGCGCGCTCGGAAATCTGATAGCAGGTGTGGCACATGAAATAAATACGCCAATTGGTGCTATAAACGCTTCGGTTGATAACATATCCCGGTCTCTTGATGAATCAATGCAAAACCTGTATATCCTCTTCACCCGTTTATCCGAAAGGGAGTTGGTTGTTTTTCTTAAAATAATGAACCTTATTGACCGATCGAAACCGGCCTTGGTTTCAAAAGAAAAACGATATTTTAAAAAACTGGTAAAAGAAAAGCTGGACAATGCAGGAATTGAGGATACTTATACCATGACTGATCATGTAATTTACCTGAACTTATACGAAGTTGTTGATCAAATAATTCCTTTGCTAAAGGTTGATAATCCCGGATTCATTCTAAAATCTATTCGCGATATCTATTCTGTTCGAAAAAATTCGGAGAACATTAAACTGGCTGTCGACAAGGCATCGAAGGTTGTTTACGCACTTAAAAAGTTTACCCACAAAGATCAGGGCATGGACAAGGAATTAAGTAACCTACGAGAAAATATCGATATGGTGCTAACCCTTCACCATAACCGTATAAAACAAGGAATTGAGGTCATTCAGAATTACGACGATGATATTCCACTTATCAGTTGTTACCCTGACGAATTGGTACAAGTATGGACAAATCTGATTTCCAATGCAATACAAGCGATGGACTATAACGGACAGCTGACCATCGAAATTAAAAACCTGGGAGAACGTATACAGGTGTCGATTGCTGATACAGGCTGCGGAATTCCTGTTGAGATACGCGAGAGAATATTTGAACCTTTTTTTACGACAAAAAAAGCGGGAGAAGGAACAGGTATAGGTCTTGAACTTGTTTTAAAGATTATTGAAAAGCATCAGGGTAATTTAGACTTTGAAAGTAATGTAGGCGAAGGAACAACATTTATTGTTACTTTACCGGTCAAATAATTCAGTTATGAGGAAAAAGGCAATAGTTTGTGTCGATGATGAAAGCATAATTCTCGATAGTTTGGGAGAACAAATAAAAAACATTTTCGGGGATGAATATTTGTACGAATCGGCAGAAAATGCAGAGGAAGGGCTGGAAGTTATTGAAGAGTTGGCACATGAAGATGTTGATGTGCTGGTTATTGTTTCCGACTGGTTGATGCCAGGCAAAAAAGGCGACGAATTTTTGATAGAAGTTCACAAAAAATTCCCCAGAATAGTAAAGGTAATGTTAACCGGACAAGCTGATGAAGAGGCCATAAACAATGCAATTAAAAATGCAGAATTGCATGCTTATATTTCAAAACCATGGTCGGCAGGAGATTTAGAAAGAGTAATAAAAACTGGTTTGTCTAAAATTGAAAATAAGGGGTAAAAATGAAAAAACAAACAATCATTTGTGTTGACGATGAAGAAATAATCCTGGAGGCGATACAGGAACAACTTCAGTCAACTTTTGGCGAAGAATATAATATTGAAACTTCGGACAGTGGCGAGGATGCGCTGGAGTTTTTTAAAGAACTACTGGACGAAGGCCAGCAAGTTCCGGTAATTATATCTGACTATATTATGCCGGGAATGAAGGGCGACGAATTATTGAAGGAAATACACAAACTTTCGCCCGAGTCGTTAAAAATACTTTTAACCGGTCAGGCCAGTATCGAAGGAATTAGCAATGCCATAAACAATGCACAACTTTATCGTTTTATTGCAAAACCCTGGGATAAAGATGACCTGGTATTAACTGTAAAAGAAGCGGTAAAAAGCTTTCTCCAGGAAATTAAAATTCGTAAACAGAACAAAGAACTGTTGGAGCTGAATGCCTCGTTAGAAGAGCAGGTTGCCCAGCGAACCGAAGAATTAAGAGAGGCCAATGCCGCCAAAGATAAGTTCTTTTCCATCATTGCACACGATTTGAAAAGCCCGTTTAATGCACTATTGGGTTTAACTGATGCCATGCTCGAAAACTGGGAGGTATTTGAAGATGAAAACAAGCTGGAGTTTGTTAAGGATATCCACGATACCTCGAAAAATACCTATGCATTGTTGCAGAACCTGTTGGAATGGTCGCGTTCGCAAATTGGCAGCATACAAATTAGTCCTGTAGATATTAATCCCGTAGAGTTGGTTAATGAAAATCTTGAGGTCTTAAAACAGCATGCTGAATCAAAACAGATCTCCGTTACAAATAAGATAAATGGTGAGGTTATTTGCCATGCCGACAAAAACATGATTTCAACTGTTTTCCGCAACCTGATTTCCAATGCCATTAAGTTTACTAACATTCAAGGAAATATCGAGATAAGCTGTTGTAAGCAAAATGAATTTCATGAATTCTGTATTACCGACGATGGTATAGGAATGAATGAAAAAACAAAGAATGAGCTGTTCAATCTGAATAGTAAAACGCAGCGCACCGGTACGTCGAAAGAAAGCGGAACAGGCCTGGGGCTTCTTCTTTGTAAAGAATTCGTGGAAAAGAACGGTGGCGAAATATCGGTTAGCAGTAAGGAAAATGAAGGCAGTACCTTCTGTTTTACCTTACCGGTAGCAAAATGAACTACCTCCTGACAAGCTACCAAGGTATTAAAAAGGGAATTCTTAAGAATGATTCAAGCATCGGAGTATTAACTCATTTATCCCGATACGCCCCTGCTATCGGGATTAGTTCGACTTCTCATTACAGTTCGTTTCTCTCCCGTAATGAGAGTATCACTGAACTAAATTTCGGCTGTTAGTTCATCCAGGAATTTGTGATACTTATCTTCCATCAGTGGCTTTAACTCAGCGTTTACCCACTGATGGTAATCGTTTAGCCATTTGCGTTCTTTATCGCTCAGCAAATCAACTTTTATCAACGAAGTGTCGATAGGGCAAAGTGTAAGCGTATCAAAACCAAGGAAACGCCCGAATTCAGTGGTTTCGCGTTCTACACAAACCATCATGTTTTCGGTCCGAAGTCCGTATTGCCCTTCGCGGTAAAACGCAGGTTCGTTCGATAACACCTGGCCGGGCAGCATCAGGTTTTCGTTGTACTCCAATCGAATCGACATTGGGCCTTCGTGCACATTCAGAAAATGGCCAACTCCATGACCGGTTCCGTGGCCGTAGTTCATACCGTTTTCCCATAATGCCTGTCGCGCAAGAATATCAAGGTGACAACCCTTTACTCCGTATGGGAATTTGGCTTGTGTCAAGCCAATCATTCCTTTCAGGGTGAGTGTAAAATCAGTTTTAAACTGATCAGAAACTGCTCCTAAAGCAACTGTGCGGGTTATATCGGTAGTTCCATCGATATACTGACCACCGGAATCAAAAAGCACTACCCCGTCGGCTTCCAACGGCAAAGCATCATCGGCTCCAATATGAAGGTGAACAAGTGCTCCACGGCTTTTGTATCCAACAATAGGTGGAAAACTTTCGCCTTTAAAATTCGCTTGTTTAACCCTGAATTCGGCCAGCTTTTTCCCGAATTCGTAATCTGTTATCGTTTCTTTTCCAATTGTCTGTTTTAGCCAGTGCAAACACTCTACCAGTGCCACACCGTCTTTTTTCATCGCACTTCTGAAACCTTCCAGCTCCGTTTCATTTTTTATGGCCTTTTGTATGGCCACCAGCGAAGTCCCTTCAACAAGCTCGTTTTTACCTGACAAGGCACTGTAAGCGGCAGAATTTAAAGTTGACGGATCGATATAAATCGTCTTCCCATTAATTTCTGACAGGTAGTTGTAAAAAGTAGTATAATCTTTCACCTCAACACCATCGGCTTCAAGTTTCGATTTCAGCTCTGAATCGATTTTGGCAGGATCGACAAATAGAACACTTTCATTCTCGCCAATAACGGCAAAAGCAGTAAAAACCGGATTGTAAGGCACATCCGAACCACGCAAGTTATATAACCATGCCAGTTCGTCTAACATCGATACCACATGAATATCGGCACCAAACGAAGCTAACTCAGCAGCAATTTTCTGTTGTTTTTCAGGTCGTGCAACTCCGGCATATTTTACGTCCAACTCAAAAACTTTATCGTTTGGAACAGCTGGGCGGTCTTCCCAAATGACTTCCAATAAATCGGGTGTTTCCACCAGTTCGATATCTTTTTTCAAAAAGCCTTTTTGCAAACTCCTGAAAGCGTCAGCTGTCAACGATTGCGCATCGAGCCCCACTTTGCTTCCGGCTGGCAAATTAAGGCTCAGCCAGCTGTCGGGCGATACAGCATCCGTAACGCGCAGCTTCTGCATTTCAATGCCGGTACCTTCCAGTTCTTCCTTAGCTTGTAAGAAATAACGTGAATCGGTCCATAAAGCTGCTTTGTCAAGCGTTACTGCTACCAAACCATACGAGCCTGTAAATCCCGAAATGTACTCGCGTGTCTCCCATCGTTTGGGTAAATATTCGCTCGAATGCGGATCGGTACCTGAAATGTACCACGCATCAACACCATACTTTTTCATTTCGGCGCGTAAGGCCGCCAGTCGTTGTTTTATTTCTGTCTTCATTGTTTATGCCTTTGCGCCTTGAAAATAGTCTTTTACAAATTTCTTTATTGAGGGGGCAGGAATATCATCGTAATTCAAATCTTCTTCAGCGTAAAACTTATAATCGAGAATATCGTCCATCGGTTTCAGTTCCTCAACCGATTCGGCGGTAACCTGAAATGCCATATCGAGCGTAAATACGGTGTACGCCGAAAAAACATATTCGTTTGGCGCCGAGCCCAGGTATTTTAAAGCTTTTACTTTTAAACCCAGCTCCTCGTTAAGTTCGCGTCTTACAGCATCTTCTGCCGATTCCATTGGATCGATAAATCCGCCTGGCAAATCGAGTTTACCGTAATTGGGTTCAACACCTCGTGTTACCAGCATTAATTTCCCTTTATCATCGGTAACTAAAGCAGCCACAGCAGCCGCCGAGTTTATGAAGAAATGGAAACCACAGCCAGCACATTTTAATGACCGCTCGCCGGATTTGTTAAACTCTGCCGAACCACATTTCGGACAATATTTTAAAACTTTTAAAGGATGGGTATCCATTTAATTCGATTTGCGAATGATGATTAACGATTTATGATTTAAGATCTTTCCTTCGTAAATTGTTAATCGTCATTCTACATTCATCATTCAATTATTTTTATGGCTTTTAGCCAGTCGACAAATAAATTTGGCCAGTTATCAGCCGGAATTCCGTTTTTGCGAATACCAAAGCCATGACCTCCTTTTTGAAAAATATGCATTTCTGCCGGCACGTCAAACTCTTTCAGTTTCGAATAAAAACTGATTGAATTTTTAGGCACAACAGCAGTATCGTCGTCGGCCAAAACCAAAAATGTAGGTGGCGTTTCAGCACTCACATTTAACTCGTTCGAATATTTCCGGATCAACTCTTTATCATGTCCTTTGCCGATTAAGTTTCCGCGAGATCCCAAATGAGTAAATTCTTCATCCATGGTAATTACCGGATACAACAACAACATAAAATCGGGCCGGCAACTTTGCTGTTCAATCTTATCTGAACTTTCTTTATTTCCATAATCGAAAACGGTTCCGGCAGTTGAAGCCAGGTGACCACCCGCTGAAGAACCTGCAATTCCAATCTTTTCAGGGTTAATGCCCCACTCTTTTGCATTGGCACGCACAATTCGGATGGCTTGCCGAGCATCGCTCGACGGAACTTCGTGATTTTCGTAGGGCAAACGATATTTTAATACAATTCCGGTAATACCTTTTGACTGTAGAAAACTTGCAATGTCGTATCCCTCGTGGTCCATCGCTTCTACCCAATAACCTCCGCCCGGACAAATTACCACGGCAGCGCCGGTATTAATTTCGGCTTCAGGCGAAAAAACATACATTTCTGCTTCCGACACTTTTCGTACACGAACTCCGTCGTATTTCTCTTCGGGTTCTGTCATACCGTTGTCGTTTGGTGCGCCGTTAGGCCACACTTTTAATGTTTTATTTTGTGCAATAACAATCACGGTTAGTAATGAAAATAGTAGGATTAGGTTGATTTTTTTCATCTCATTAAAATTGTTTAGTTCATTTGTATGTGATGTAACTCCCGATAAATTTTGATTCTTCCGGTTTGCGATTTGAAGAATAAAAATTCATGTTCGTTTCATCATTATTTAGTTTTTGCTCCAACAAAATAATGCTCCTTTTCGGCAAACAATACATTGAAAGTAGTTAGCGAACCATAGGCACGCGTTATGTATTGCTGGATATTTACTTTTTCTTCGTCGGTAAGCGATTTACTGCTGTTTATATTTTGCTCCAAAACACGCAGCCTGTCGCGTAACATTACAATTTTGTGAAAGAAGGTTTCAACAGGAATTTCCTTTGGTTTTAAATCCGGATTGGCCGGTTGAAGTATCATCGTTCCGCCTTCCCATTTTTCGCCTAAAGGAACCACTTCATTCAATGCTGCATGTTTATCAAGTACATAGCTTAAAACCTTCTCTATTTCGCCAATTGAAAGTTGCGATTTTGGTGCAGCTTCATTTGCTTCCAAAACCGTAAGGTCGGTATTTCGCTTAGTAATCTCTATTTTACCGCCACGCTCAAAAAATATTTCGTAAGCAGTAAGGTTGTCTTTACTAATTATTCCTTCTCCGTACCGCGGATGCTCAACCCTTGTTCCAACAGTTAAATCTTCCATTTTAAGTTTAATTTATTGATTGGTTAAGATAAAATATTTTCAGGAAAAGTGTACAAGATAGCTACCAACTGTTAATATTCTGAGGCCATAATCAAACGTGGCTGTCCCTTCACACGTTTACGTTTTACTTCGTAATCGCGGGTATACGAAATTACAGAAACCCCTTCATTCATATAACCACCAAACTGTGTAAGCTGCCCGAAATGATAATTTCCCTGCATTTGGAAAGTATGCAGGTAAGGCAGGCAAGCGGCAAAATCGTTACCGTAAGTTATTAATGCCGTTAAAAAATACAGCGTTACATCGTAGCCCTGGAAACTAAAATTATCAGGTTCTGTTCCGAAATTGTTCTTGTATTTTTCAACGAAATTAATGGTTTGCTTATTCGTATAATCGGTGTAATATGGTGCGATGTATTTCAGTTTCAGATTATGAAACTGCTCCAACTGAATACTCGAATAGTTTGGATAACGGTTTGAACCGATCAAGGTAATCGAATACTCATCCGATAGGTTGTTTAAATTCGAAATGGCCACACTTAACTCGCCTTCGTTTTCCGAAGGAATGTAAACCACATTTTCTTTGGTTTTCGACATTATTCGTCGCAGGCCAAAACTGCCTTCGTTTTCAAAATCGTAAATCGTAAAGTTAACTCCCTCGAAACTGCTTAACATTCCTGAATTGAAGAATTTTTCGCGCAACAATTCAACCAGTTCGCCTTCGGGAGTTCCCGAATAATCCGAGGTTTTTAAAATAATGAAGTTACTGTTAAAGTGCTCTTCGGCCACCATCTCTGCCGTTTGACGAGTCAGGTAATCGCGCGACGGATTTACCTGGAAGTAATAGGAGTTCGACTGTGTAATCGCACTCTGCGAAGCAAGTGGCGAAACAATTGGAATCCGATTCTTCGCTGCGTATGCTGCAATTTCCTGTTGTACCCTGGGGAAAATTGGCCCGATAATCAAATCAGTCAGGAAAAAATCGTTAGCCATAAAATACTGGCGTATCGAATCTTTGTTTCGCTGTGTATCAAAAACATTGAGTTTTACATTAAAACCAATATTCTGCAAGGAATCAACTGCCAAAAGTACACCTTCATAAAACTGCACAAAGTTTTCACTTCCGCCGTAAAACTGTTTAAACAATTCCTTACGCTCTTCCAGTTCAATGGTTGTATCCTGAGCAATTTCTGTTTCCTCACTTGTAAAAAGTGCTGTTGAATCAATTACCAGATCTTCACGGTTCAGCGTATCATTTGCTTCGTAATAAAAAGGCAAAAACAAGGCTACATTGTATGTTTTCCCCGAAGACGAACCTGAAAAATCAGGCACACACGACTCGGGAATTTCTACCGGCATTTCCACCGCATAAAATTCTTCCAGCATTTTAGCCGAATCAATATCGGCAATCACAATGTTGTCACTTTCCGGTTGGGTAAATACGTCCTCAGGTTTTTTAGGAATTAAAATGGTTTCACCATATGCCAGATTCCGACGATCGAGTATTGGATTATACTTTATAATATCGGGAATACTAACATTGTATTTTTTCGATAAACCGTATAAAGTCTCGCCCCTTTCCACCAAATGCTGTTCAAAAGCTTCTTCGTTTACCGGTTTAGCAATTGGTTCGCTGGCTTCAGCAACCGGAATTTTAATAACGGCTCCTGCCGGAAATCCTGTATTCAAAATCGGGTTTATCTTTTTCAGCTCCTCTTCCGACACATTGTACTTGCGGGTGATGCCCCACATGGTTTCACCCGATTCAATAATGTGTTCGATATAATTTCGACCACCGGCATATTCAATTGGCTGGGGTTTATTTACATCTCCCACCGATGTGCCGGTTTTTATTATCAATGTCATTCCTGTTTTTAGCTGACTTGCATCGGGATTTTGTGCCAGAATTTCCTGTTCGGTGATTCCGTATCTCCGTGCAAGCGAAAACAAGGTTTCGCCTGATACCACCTGATGTACTATTGTGTGCTCGCCCGTTTCGGGTTTCTTAATTAAATCGTCGGTTTCTGAAGTTGTTTCTTTTTCCCAGTATGGTATATTCAGTTCAGTTCGCTTTTTAAATTTCCGAACGGTTGGGTTGTAAGCATACAGTTCCTCCACGGTTATTCCAAACTTTTTGGCTATGGAATAAGCCGTTTCTTTTCTCGACTCAATTTCATATTTGGTAAATCCTGACGGATCACCCTTTTGGTCTGATGAAGAATTCGGAAGTTCGATGCCTTCAACATAAGGAATCTTTAGCACCTGCCCTATCGTTAACCCCTTATCAATTCCCGGATTGTTTTCCTCAAGCGCTGATTCTGATACACCAAACTTCTTGCTTAGCGAATAAACTGTTTCGCCTGTGCGCACCTGGTGCATAACAAACTTTTTGCCTTGAAAAATAACCACCTCGTTTTGTGCAAAATTCTGCCCAAAAACCTGTTCGGTTGGTAACAACAGTAAAAATGCCATGCATAGCAGCAAAAGACTTCTCATTAAAAAGTGGATTTAAAAATTCGCTCAAATTTAGTAATTCTGAAAGAACACTTAAATCTTAACGCATAGTTTCGGAATTAATTTTACATATTTTGGGGCAAACACAATCCTAATATTAACACGAACCTTAATTTCATTCACATTTGAAAAGATTTTGACACGTTATTAGTACTTTTGTGCTTTCAATAACTAAAGAAGTTTTTCATGCAGGAAAAGATTTTAATCCTTGATTTTGGTTCTCAATACACACAATTGATTGGACGTAAGGTCCGCGAACTAAATGTTTATTGCGAAATTCATCCTTTTAACCACTTTCCGGAAATTGATGAGAGTGTAAAAGGAGTGATCCTTTCGGGTAGTCCATATTCGGTTCGCGATGAAGATGCACCACGTCCTGACCTATCAGAAATCAAAGGCAAACTGCCGGTATTGGGTGTTTGTTACGGAGCACAGTATATGGCACATTTTTATGGAGGCGAAGTGGCTCCTTCGAATACACGCGAATACGGAAGAGCAAATTTGGGATTTATCGATCACGATTGTATTCTGTTTGAAAATATTAGTCTGCACTCGCAGGTTTGGATGTCGCATGGCGATACCATTGTAAAACTTCCTAAAAATTATAAGGTAATTGCATCAACTGAAGATGTAAACTTCGCAGCTTATAAAGTTGATGACGAAAAAACCTGGGCAATTCAATTCCACCCCGAGGTTTACCACACCACAGAAGGAAAGCAGTTGCTACAGAATTTTGTTACCACAATTTGTGGATGCGAACAAAATTGGACTCCTGACTCATTCGTGGAAACAACTGTTCAGGAATTAAAAGATCAACTGGGTAACGACAAAGTTGTTCTTGGTCTTTCGGGCGGTGTCGACTCATCGGTTGCCGGCGTTTTATTAAATAAGGCCATTGGAAAAAATCTTACCTGCATTTTTGTTGACAACGGTCTGCTTCGCAAAAACGAATTTGAGGATGTTTTGCATTCGTACGAAGACATGGGACTAAATGTAATTGGCGTTGATGCCCGCAAAAAATTCTGGGACGATTTGGCCGGAGTTACTGATCCGGAACAAAAACGAAAAATTATCGGTCGCAACTTTATCGAAGTTTTTGATGAAGAAGCGCACAAAATACAAGATGTAAAATGGTTGGCACAAGGAACAATTTATCCCGATGTAATTGAATCGGTTTCGGTAAACGGACCTTCTGCAACTATCAAATCACACCACAATGTTGGAGGACTTCCTGAAAAAATGAAGCTAAAAGTGGTTGAGCCGCTTAAACTTTTATTTAAAGACGAAGTGCGTCGCGTAGGTGCTGCTTTAAACATTAAAAAAGAATTGTTAGGCCGTCATCCATTCCCGGGACCGGGATTGGGAATTCGTATTCTTGGCGATGTAACACCGGAAAAAGTTAGTATGCTACAGGAAGCTGATGCCATTTTTATTAACGGACTAAAAAGCTGGGGACTGTACGACGAAGTTTGGCAGGCAGGCGTTATGTTACTTCCTGTTCAATCGGTAGGTGTTATGGGCGACGAACGTACTTACGAAAATACCGTTGCTTTGCGCGCCGTAACCTCAACCGACGGAATGACTGCCGATTGGGTACACCTTCCCTATGATTTTATGGCAAAAATGTCGAATGAAATCATAAATAAAGTTCGTGGTATCAATCGTGTAGTTTACGATATTAGTTCGAAGCCACCTGCAACAATTGAGTGGGAATAGTTGTTGCAGAATGTAACGAAATCAAATTTGGCAGACTTATTGCGTAATTGTTTCGTTATAAATAAAAAATGAGAATTATGGCTGTAACAAAAATCCAACATATTAAAACAATTGGCTTAGGTATATTTTTAGCTTTCTTTCTGATTGGTCCTGTTTCAGTTCAGGCACAAAACGAAGTACAGGAAAACCAGGTAAAATTTGCCCGCTTACTGCGTTTGGTTGATGGTTATTATGTGGACTCATCAGATGTTAGCGACTTAACGGAAAAAGCCATTGTTCATTTGCTTGAAGAGCTTGATCCGCACTCTACGTATATTTCGAAAGAAGAAGTAGATAAAATGAACGAACCGCTTAAAGGTAACTTCGAGGGGATCGGTATTTCATTCAACATCTACAAGGATACCTTGATGGTGACTACGGTAATTGCCGAAGGACCTTCCGAGAAAGTTGGATTGCGTGGAGGCGACCGGATTATTGAGGTTGATGGCAAAAATATTGCCGGAATAGGCTTGAAGAATTCGGATGTATTTGATTTGTTACGTGGCGAAAAAGGAACTAAGGTTGACTTAACAATTGCCAGAAAAGGCGAAACCAATCCGCTTGAATTTACCATTGAACGAGATAAAATTCCAATTTACAGTCTGGATGCTTCGTATATGCTGGATGAGTCTACCGGTTATATCAAACTAAATAAATTCTCGGCAACAACTACCGATGAGTTTTTAGAGGCCATGTCGGATTTAAAAAAGGAAGGAATCCAAAACCTGGTTCTCGATTTACGAAACAATGGTGGTGGTTACTTAAAGTCGGCCATTGAATTAGCTGATCAGTTTTTGACCGATGATCAGATGATTGTTTATACTGATGGAACAAATGATCCGAAAAGAGACTACAAAGCAACAGCAAAAGGTTCGTTTGAAGACGGGAAAGTGGTTGTTTTGGTTAACGAAGGTTCGGCCTCAGCAAGTGAGATTGTATCGGGTGCCATTCAGGACTGGGATCGCGGAATAATAATTGGCCGTCGCTCGTTTGGAAAAGGTTTGGTGCAAAAACCATTCTTCCTGAATGACGGGTCGATGATTCGTTTAACAACGGCGCACTATTACACTCCAAGTGGCAGATGTATTCAAAAGCCTTATGAAGAGGGCATTAGCGAATACCGTAAAGATTATGCCAACCGAATTAGTAACGGTGAGATGTTTAATGCCGACAGTATTCATTTTGACGATGAATTAAAACACAAAACACTGGTTAATGGTCGCAATGTATACGGAGGTGGCGGTGTGATGCCTGATATTTTTGTTCCGATGGACACATCTTCGCATTATGCCTACATAAATAACCTCAGAAGAAAGCGGGTTACCTATAATTTTGTTTTGGATTATGTTGATCTTAATCGTGAAGACATTGCGAAACAGTATCCTGACTTTGACAAGTTTAATGACAAATTCGAAATCACTGAAGAGAACATTGAACAGGTAGTTGCCGGTGGTATTGAGGAAGGAATTGAGAAAGACGAAGAAAGTTTATCATACCTTAAAGATGAACTTAAGCGCGAACTCAAAGCTTTGATCGCCCGCGATGTTTACTCCAGAAACGACATGTATAAAATTTTGAACGAAGATGACGATGCTATTTTAAAAGCTCTTGAGGTTTTTGATAATCAGGATAAATATGCAACGCTCTTGGTTACAGTTGATACCGTTGATTAAATTTTATGACTGATATAGTTTTGGAATGGCTCTTAGGTAATTATATTGAAATACTGGGAGCCATTCTTGGTTTAGTTTACATTTTCTTTTCCATAAAACAACACATTTTAACGTGGCCAACCGGGTTATTAACTTCGGCACTTTATGTAGTCGTATTTTTCGATGCCCGCTTATATGCCGATATGGGGCTTCAGGCCTATTATGTTGTAATTAGTATTTACGGATGGTATTTTTGGCTTTCAGGTAAAAAACAAAACGAAAAGAAAGTTGCAGTTAAAACCACACGAAAAATTCTGTGGTTGAAGTTGGCGGTAGTTTCAATTGCCCTTTATGCTCTACTCCTTTTTATTTTAAGCAATTATACCAATTCCGATGTTCCGCATATGGATTCAGTTACAACGGCGCTAAGTATTGTTGCCACCTGGATGCTTGCACGAAAATACATCGAACACTGGCTGCTTTGGATATTTATTGATGCATTTTCGGCTGGATTGTACGTGTATAAAGGTTTGTGGGCAACTGTTATTTTATTTATTGTATACACCGTTATGGCTCTTCTGGGTTATCTTGAGTGGAAAAAAGACTTGAAAAGTTTTGAAGCAAAGAACTAAAATAATTGCCATTACCGGAGCCGAATCTACCGGAAAAAGTACACTTGCCAGAGCATTGGCAACGCACTACAATGTGCCTTTTGTGCCCGAATTTGCAAGAAGTTATGTAGAACAATTGCATCGGTCGTACACCTACGATGATGTTATTGTGATAGCGAAAAAGCAGATTGAACAGTACAACGAAATGCTTTCGCAGGAACCGCCACTAATTATTCTGGATACCTGGCTTCTGATCACTAAAATCTGGCTGGATGTTGTGTATGGGAAAGTTCCTGCGTGGATCGATCAGGCAATAAAAGAAACCCGTATTGACACTTTTTTAGTATGCGATACCGATTTGCCCTGGGTACCTGATCCTGTTCGCGAAAATGGTGGTGCTGATCGTGAAAAACTTCAACAGACTTACATCCGGGAATTGAAAAATTACCACTTCCCTTTTTATACAATAAAGGGAAATTACGAAGAGCGGAAAAAAGCTGCCATTAAAGTTATCTCAAGTTTAGATTAAAAACCTTCAACAAGTAGCTTCTTTTATACGTTATATGTTACAATTCTTAAATGATTGTAATTAGTTTTGTAATATAATTCAACAACATGACAAGTAATACCGTTGACCAAAAGATTTTAGAAACAGTTTCCAAGTTAAGTAACCCGGAGTCGTACAAATTGGTTTGTCATAAACATATGATGGGAGAACCCCTTCCATCAAACAAAAAACTGAAACGAATAATTAATCTGGTTCGCGAGATACTTTTCCCCGGCTATTTTGGAACAACCACTTTAAAAACATCTATAACTCCTCACTATATGGGGGTTTATGTTGATGAATTGCTCGAAATGCTTACCGGTGAAATTTTGGCTGGCTTGTGTTTTGAATGTACCGACGAGTCAGAACTCCGAATTGAAAAGCATAAAAATCCTGCACAGGAAAAAGCGGTTGCCTTTATTGAGTTTCTTCCGGAGATCAGACGAAGATTAGTGGCCGATGTTGAAGCTACATTTTTAAATGACCCGGCAGCAAAGAACTTTGGAGAAGTTATTTTTAGCTATCCGGGAATCCGGGCAATTACCAATTACCGTATTGCTCACAAACTGCTTGAACTGGATGTTCCGCTTATCCCACGTTTTATTACCGAAATGGCACATAGCGAAACCGGAATTGATATTCATCCACGTGCTCAAATTGGCGAGAGTTTTACAATCGACCACGGTACTGGAGTTGTTATTGGATCGACATGTATTATTGGCGATAATGTAAAAATATACCAGGGAGTTACATTAGGAGCAAAAAGTTTTCCGCTCGACGATGATGGGAACCCGATTAAAGGAATTCCTCGTCACCCGATACTGGAAAACAACGTAGTTATTTATGCAGGTGCAACCATTCTTGGCCGTGTAACAATTGGCGAAAATTCGGTTATCGGAGGTAATGTGTGGGTAACCAGCGATCTGCCGGCCAATTCTCGTGTAGTGCAAAAACGCCCGAGAGATATTCCGTTTATGGACGGAGCAGGTATTTAAGAAACAAAAAATCAAATCATTGAAAGAGTATAAATTGATCGCTAAAACCTTTTCCGGTTTGGAAGATGTTTTGGCTAAAGAAGTGAAGCGTATTGGCGGAAAAAACGTTAGACGCGGGAAACGTGCCGTATTTTATGACGGAGATCTTGAACTGATCTATAAATCGAACTATAACCTTCGTACAGCTTTACGTATTTTAAAAGAGATTGAACATTTTAATTTTAAAACTGTCGATCAGTTTTACTTAAAATGTAAAAGAATAAAGTGGCAAAACTATTTTAGTGTCGACCAGAATTTTGTGATTAACAGCGTTGTCGTAAATTCACGTGATTTCCGAAACTCGATGTTTGCATCGCTTAAGGTTAAAGATGCCATTGCCGATTATTTTAGGGAGAATTTCGGGAAACGCCCTAGCGTTGACACCGACAATCCTGATATTATTATTAACGTTCATATTTTCCAGGATAACTGCACTTTGTCAATTGACAGCTCGGGAGAATCTCTTCATAAAAGAGGATATCGTGTAAAACAGGGAGACGCACCATTAAACGAAGTATTGGCTGCCGGAATGATCTATCTCACTGGCTGGCTTGGAAATTCGGATTTTATGGATCCCATGTGTGGTTCGGGCACTATCCCCATTGAAGCGGCTATGATTGCCCAGAATATTCCTGCTGCCAAATTCAGAAAAGAGTTTGCCTTTCAACTCTGGAATGATTTTGATCCTTTGCTATGGGAAAAAGTTACAGAACCGGTTGAAAAACGAGAGTTCAGGCATAAAATCTATGCATCGGATATTTCGGGAAGTAATTTGCTAAATGCGCAAACCAATGCCCGGCGTGCATTAGTGTTTAATAAAATACAATTTTCCTGTACCGACTTCAAAAATCTGGATATAGATTTGAATAATGCAACCATAGTAACAAATCCACCATATGGAGAGAGACTAAAGGAAAATGACCTGGATGGTCTTTATTCAATGATTGGAGAGCGTTTAAAGCACCAGTATGCAGGAAACAGTGCCTGGATCTTAAGCTCTTCGATAGATAGCTTCAAATTTGTTGGGCTTAAACCGTCGCAACGAATCGATCTATTTAATGGGGCTTTAAAATGTAAGTATAATAATTATCGATTATTTGAGGGAAAGGGAAAATAAGGACATAAAAAAAGGGTTAAAACCGTCCTTGTTTTAACCCCTGTACTAACAACTCAATTGGTTCTGTATATAGGCTATTCTTCTTCAAAATCGAAAACATCTTTATCTCTTGATTTTGGCGTTCCTCCACCTCGAACTTCATTAAGTTCATTTTGGGTTAGAACTTCGAAACCAAAATTTTCTAAATTATTATCTTGTATAGTTATAGCTTTCATAATTCTAGTCTTTCTTATTCTTCTTCGAAATCAAAAACATCCTTATCTCTTGAATTTGGAGTTCCTCCACCACGAACTTCGTTCATTGCTTCTTCAGACAATACTTCAAAATCAATTTTGCTCTCTGTAAAAAAATTGGCTATAACTTTCATATCTTTAAATCTTAGCAGTAAATACTTCTATGGAATTTATTCTTCTTCAAAGTCAAAAACGTCTTTGTCTCTTGAATTTGGAGTTCCACCACCACGAACTTCGCTCATTGCTTTTTCGTTGATTACTTCAAAACCCTTAACTTCGAAAGTATTTTCTGTTGATTCAAATTGTACTCTTTTCATCGTATAATAAATTAATTCGTTAAACTTTTAAACACACATTCACTAATATATTCTGATAAGTAGAAAAAGGTAACCCCCCTTTTTTGAAAAAAATTCAAAAAAGTTCTATTTTGGTAGTTTAATTCACATCATCAAATGAAAATATTCAGAAGTTTTAAACTCATACTCTACATAATTCTCCTCCCTTATACCATACTGAGCCAAGAGTTAGATAAAGACTCTTTAAATCTGATAGCCAATGAAATACGACAAAAAGGAGCAACTCTATACAATACAGGCAAGCATACTGAAGCGTTAGAGGCATTTAAACAATTCTTGGCATATCGAAAAAAAATTTACGGAAATGAAAATTATTTTCTGGCAACAGCCTATTCTGCCATAGGAATTAGTTATAAAAACCTCGGAGAAAATGAAAAAGCATTAGAAAATTACATGTTGGCGGAGAAAAACATCCTTTTACGAACGCCTTTAAATTATAGTTTACTTGGAGGACTTTATGTAAATATTGGAAATGTTTACAGAGCTAAACTGGATTATCTAAATGCCTATAATTATTTCAACCAGGCGATTTCTTCATATAAAGCTCAAACACCTATAAATAAGGAGAAATTAACAGGGGCTTATTATTCACTTGCTGAAGTACACTTTCTAAATAATAATTACCAAGAAGTATTAAGTATTGCAGAAGAATGTTATTTAGATGCTGACACATCCAATCAAATATATTTTGATAATATCTTAGGAGGTAGTTATTATAACCTTAATGAATTCGAAAAAGCAGATTCTCATTTTCAGCATGCGATTTCATTCTCGCAAAAATATTATGGTAAAGGTTTAGACCTTGCCTATGCATACATGAGTTACGCCGAATTTCTTTCAGGGATAAATAATTTTGAAAAAGCATTAGAAAATTTATCAGAAGCTTATAATATTTTAGAATATTTCCAAAAAGAGGTTGGTCCAGTACTCTCAAATTATTATGAATATGAAGGAAATATTTACCGAAACCGGACAATAAATACACAGGAAATTAACCGGTTCAAAAGGGACAAAAGGCAAAACCTGCTCAAATCAATTGATTCCTATAAAAAAGGACTAGCTGCATTGGAAGTAAGCCAAATTGATCCTGAAAGTTCCGATATTAAAATCCAACAAACACGTTCGCTGATGGATTGCCTTGACCTGATAAAAGCAATTGGAGATGTATATCTTGAAATAGCCCTGCTTGATAATGAAAATAAAGGTATCGATTACAGCGAGAACCTTGATTATGCACTAAGCTGCTATAACAATACGAGTAACCTTATTCAACAGGCGCGAAAAGAAATTTCAAACGACGAGAGCAAAATCCAGCTTTCAAACCTGCAATACCAAACCATCGGTAAAATTATTGAAACGGCTTATCTTGCTTATAGTTATTCTGGAAATCAAGAGTTTCTTGATATTGCCTTTAACAATTCGGAGCAACTAAAAAGTAGTGCACTATTCGATAAAATTGCCAATGAACTGGCGCAGGAAAACAGTTTAATCCCTGACAGCCTGCTGGAACTGGAGCGTAAATTGAATAATACCATTGCCAACTATTCCGAATTACAATACGAGGAATTAAACTACGATGAACCGGATAGTTCCTTGCTGGAAGAATATAACGATAAAATCTTTAATGCATCGCGGCAAAGAGATGAGCTGAATCGATTTATGGAAGAAAGTTACCCCGATTACTACCAATTAAAATATTCCAATTCGACCCTCAGTTTAAATGATATACAAGACAGGCTTGAAAGGAAGGAAGCAATTGTTGAGTATTTTTTAGCTGAACCAGCATCAGAGAAAATAGAAAACGGCAGTAAAGCTGACACATTATCTTCGTTGTACACGTTCTTTATTACCAGCGACAACATTGAATTTCATAAAAAGACACTTAGTAATTCTGAAATTCAAGCATTAGAAGAAACCTTTCGGTTTATGTCATCAACTGATTACTTGTTTACACGCAACGAAGACGCCAAACAGTACTGTATCTCTTCACATAATCTCTACAAGGTACTGATTGCTCCTTTTGAACAAGACCTTAGTGAAAAGCACCTGACAATAATACCTGACGGGAAACTAAATTATATCTCATTCGACGGGCTGTTGAAAACGCTACCCGATACGAGTGAGGCAATCAGGTTTAACAAACTGAACTACCTGGTTAAAGATGTAAATATTAATTACGCCAATTCAGTAAACATCTTTCTGAAAAATAAAGCGTCGAAACCAAAATTACGCAACCATACCCTTGCTTTTGCTCCTGAATACAATTCTGAAAAATTTAGTTTAACAGGTTTAAGTTACATACTTGCACCTCTGCCGGGAGTACAAAAAGAAGTTGACGAAATAGCAAAATCAGTAAACACAACAATTTATAGAAGCAAGAATGCCAGCGAGCAAAATTTCAGAAATGAGAGTGGCAACTTTGACATTCTTCACCTGGCTATGCATGCCTACATAAACGATTCATTGCCTGCCTACTCCCGTCTGGCTTTTAGTCAAATAGCCGACTCGACCACATTGGATAATGATGGTTGGCTAAATACGGCTGATATTTACAATCTCGATTTAAATGCCAGTATGACCGTACTTAGTGCATGTAACACCGGTGTTGGTAAACTTCAAAAAGGAGAAGGACTAATGAGTTTGGCAAGAGGATTTTTGTATGCAGGATGTCCATCAGTTGTAATGTCGCTTTGGGAAGTGGAAGATGCAGCCGGTACAAAAATAATGACTTACTTTTATAAATATTTAAAAGCCGGTAAAACAAAAGACGAAGCGCTTCGGCTTGCTAAATTAAAATACCTCGAAGGCTCGAACTCAAGACTTGCACACCCGCATTACTGGATGAGCTTCAAATGTATAGGAGATAATTCTCCGGTTTACACCAGCTACGATCTTTACTTTTTTGCAATTCTTATTCTTTTGATCATCGCATTTTCAATCGACCAGGGAATTCGCATAAAAAAAGCCCGTCGAAACCGACAGGCTTAATTGAATGTGTATATGTTTTCGAATTAATCTATTGGACGATTCTTCGATTATTTAAAAGAGTACTTTAGCTTTCTTAAAATTGCCTTTGCATCTTTTTCGTAATGACCTTTACGATCTATCACTGCAAGCAATTCTTTCTTCGCCTCTGCCCTTTTATTCATTTTCAGGTAACAAAGTGCTTTGTACCACTCGGCCTCCTCAATAAACATGTTATTTCCGTGATCAATAACTTTGGTATACTCAGTTACCGCTTTCGGGTATTTATTTAAATTCTGATAACTCAATCCTTTATAAAACTGTGGAACAAATTGCTCATCAGCTTTAACCGTTACATTATTCAACAAATCGATAGTCTTTTGGTACTCATTCTGCTGATAGTATACTTGAGCTTGCTGTATTATGCTCATTTCGCTGTCAACCGAACGTTCAGATGCCCATGTTGTTGACACAAAGTGCTTATCGTATGAATTATCAAGCGTATTGGTATTCATTCGCATAGCGCCAAGTAGTCCAACCACAACCAGGACAACGGCTACACTGCTTCGCCAGAATTTGGTGGAACCAATCTCGAATCGAGGCATTATTATCGATTTCACCTCTTTCTTCTCGGATTCTTCTCTTGCGTCTTTCAGTTTCTGGCGTAAGCCCATGATATCCGCCTCTGAAACGGCAGCGTTTATATTCTCGCGAAGTGCCACTTCCGCCATCAGATCGGTATTTTCTTTTAATTCAGCACTGAATTCCTCTAATAAACTTTCCTCCAGTACTCCATCAATAAAGTCTTCAATGGCTTGTTCACTAACATTCCACGATGTTTCAGACTCCATGATATTTCTTAGTTCGCTTCTCAAGTCCATTACATCCGTTTCTGCAACAGCCATTTCAAGCTCTCTATGCAGATTTACTTCTGATTGTAACAGTTCATTTTGGTTCAGTTCACCTTCAAATTCGGCTAAAATATCGTCGCCCATTTCTCCTTCAAGATACGCGTCGATATCTTCAACTGAATATTGTGGTTCAACCGATTTTGCAACCTGCTGCAATGTTTCGCGCAAGTTCAAAATATCTGTTTCCATTATAGCTTCTTCCAGTCCTTCCAGACCTTCCATATCAAAACCGTTCAGGTCATCTTCAATAACGACTTGTTCAGAACCGTTTTGCTCTTTGTAATAATGGTGTATGTTTTCGTTGCTGGTTCGTTCATGCTGATATACATGAACTTTTGGGAGCGATTCGAAACTTTCAATGAGTTCCTCGGGCGTTAACTCTGCTGTGGCTTCTTCAAATTCGCTGAAGTCGTCTAACAGCTCAAAAGAGCCATTTAACTTGCCATTTTTTGTACTAGTTGATTGAATTTTTTCGAGTTTCCCTTTAAGATCAAGAACATCCATTTCCAAAACGGCTGACTGGATATTTTTGTGAAGTTCAACTTCTTCTCTTAACTCCTGGTTTAACTCTAATTCATTTTCAAATTCTTCTCTCTCGTGTTTGTTTAAAAGATCTAAACAGTAATCTTCAATGCGTCCAAATAATTCTGCTTTAGGTGTCATCTTCAAGTATTTTTTTAAATTCTGTATCTTGCTTAATGCGCTTTATCAACAGTTCTTTACATTTATACTTTCTTGTTTTAGCATATTTTTCAGATTTGTATCCCATAATTCTCGCAATTTCTTTTAGCGGAACCTTTTCGAAAAACATCTGCAATAGCTTCTGACAATCTGTACTCAAAGTTTTGAAATGCTTTTGATACAATCCGTATTTTTGGTTTTTATCCACCAATTCAACCAGGCTGTCGTCGTAAACGTCTTCCTGGAACGGTAATGAATCGTTCAGCTTTTCCTTCTCGATACGTCGTTTCTCCAATTGCTTTAACCACAAAAATCGACACACCGAGAACAAATAACCTTGAAAAGAACTCTTTTCGAAAATTAAATCGTTTTCCTTTAATTTCCTGTAAATTACGATAATAGCTTCCTGAAAAATATCACTGGCATCGTCCTCACTTCCTTGGTTTTTCTTAATGAAATAATTTACTTTATAGTAGTACTGTTTGTATATGTACTGCAAAATTAAATTATCGTGCCTTAAGATTCCTTTCAGGATTTGCGCATCCGTATAATTTATCATCTTCTAATATATTATTCGATTATTGGTCAAAAGGTAACCCTCTATTTAAAATTATTCTATAAACAACTTAATAACTGCATTGTTGGCAAACATGTAATTTCGCTTATTAACAAGCCGTTACAAGATTGGATAAAGATAAAAATTTAATTAAAAAAAGAAGTAAACTTTTGGATTTAATGTTCTGGGTGGACTCTAAAAACAAAAAGGACGGGTTCAACAACCCATCCTTTTCTCATTAAACTAACTAACCTAACTAAACCTAAACTTATGAAAATAAACGTACCGCAAATATAAGGGCATATTGTAAATCCGACAAGGAAAAGATGTTAAATGGTGTTAAACCTTTCAACAATTAACATTTTATTTACTGTGCTACAAAAGTGTATTGGATTGTTCCTTTTTGACGTGTGGGCGCTGAATTATCGCTGTTAAAAACAGTTCGTATTGCCGCTTCTTTAGCATAAGCAAAAAGCTGCTTATCGCGGATAGAATTATCGTCGCGAGGTTCGGCATCAACAACCTTTCCCTCGCGGTTTACAACGATATCAACAATAACCGTTCCTCCGCCCTGACTCAAATATACCGGTACCGGTAAACGTATGTGGTAACGATTTTCCAGGTAGTAAACAATATTACTTTCTCCGGCATAAATTACGTTCTTTATTGAATCGCGGTCCATGCCTTCAGTAGTTTCAACCGGCATTTCTATATCACTCAAATCAACTGTTTCCTTAGCAAGATTTTTATTTACATTGGATACAAGTTGCTGGGCTGCTTCCACTTCTTTTAAATAGTCATCGTCAAAAAACTCGTCGGTTGAAGTGGTGGTGTTTTCTGTAGCCGATCGGTTTGAAGCGACGTTTGTTCGTGTATTGTTGGTTTGCTCGATATCGGGTTGATCTGTACGTTCTTCCTCTACCGTTTCGGGTTCATTAATTTCGGGTTCGAGCATTTCTGCCGGAAATTCAATTAAAATTTCCTCTTCTTTTACATTGCCTTTCATATCTACATCGGCCAGTAAAAACGCAGAAAATAACAGAATATGGAATACCAGCGTACCGATTACTCCATAAACATTTCTTCTGTATAACTCTCCTATCTTCATTTGCAGCAAAAATATAAAATTAGCAACGATAAAAGCCCGAAATCAGAGAGAATACTAATTTATTTATGTTGAACATTATCCGGTATACGCACATAAAAAAAGAGTTTCCCAATCTTGGAAAACTCTTTTCTGTATACTGTCTTTAATCTATTTTGTTGCGGCTACCATTGCCCTGAAATAACCTATTGATTCGGCAATTCCCATAAACGGATCATCCATATTTCGTTCGTGTTCCAGACTTACAGCACCGGTGTAATTTACTTCGCGAAGCATATTTACAAAAGCCGGAAAATCAATTATACCTCGCCCCACTTCAACCGAATAACCTTCTTTTGTGCGCCCGGTAACATCTTTTAAATGAATATCGAACACCCTGGTGTGGTATTTTTTTAAATCGGCAACCGGATCTTTCCCATTTCTGGTATCGTGGCCAATATCGAGACACATGCCAATTCGCGGATCAAGATCTTTTGTATGTTCCCAAACATCTTCAGCATCCGGATATACTGCGATATCCGGGCCATGCAAGTGAATGGCAAAATACAAACCTGTTTCCGCTACTTTTTCATTTACATATGGAAGCAGCTCGTAATCGGGCACACCTACAATCGTGTTAACTCCTACGCGTTTCGCATAATCAAAATATTTATCAATATCCTCTTTACTTTTCATATAAAGCGGTCCAACCGCATAGCCGGTAACACCATACTCGGCACACTTTTTATGAAATGCCTCTATTTCTTCAGCAGTACTCTTAACAGGTAAATGGAAATCTTTTATACAAAGGTAATGTACATCACACCGTTTCATGGTTTCCAGCGTGGTTTGTAAGTCGAAACGTACAAAAGTATACCCGGCCATCCCGAGCTTAAAAGATTCATTTGTTTCAGGTGCCGGTTGAGGATCGGGGCGTTTTACATCTTGCGCCGTTAGCGTAAACGTCAACAATAGTAAAAACAGAAGAGAAAGTGTTAATTTGTTCATTGTATTAAATTTAGTTGATACAGGAAAACAAATGTAACAATTAAACTAATACGTAACTGACCTTACACGCGCGTGTTTGAGTAATTTTCAAGTTTAAATTCCGGGCAGCGATTTACAACCGCTAAACTAAAAATTAAACGAAACAGCTTAAAATTGAAGTAGAAGATTGAAAGTAATCATACCGTTTGCCAGCGGGTTGTTATATTATAATTCTGAGCATATTCTTCCCGCTCCTTCTCATCTGCGGTTAGTTTGCTTTCAGCTTCCAGATTCTGCAGCTCAACACATGCATGACTAATGTCATTTTTCTCCGCTTTAAAGAATTTTTTCTTTATTTTATCAGCCGCACATCTAAAGAATAAATTAACCTTTTTCATGTTTTTGCTATTTTGAGTTATTTCTTTGAATCGTTCAACCGTTGCAACAAAACAGCGGCAAATGAACTCATCGATGTATTCTGAATAATTACATCATCCGGCAAATCAAGTATTTCATGGGTGAAATTCCAGATCGCCTTTACACCACAGTTCACCAAATCTTCAGCTACTTCTTGTGCCACATCATTGGGTGTAGTCAATATGGCAATCTCAACATCCAACCGGTTCGACAGATGAAACAGCTTGTTATACTCCAAAACCGGAGTATTTCCAATGTGTTGCCCGATCTTTTTTTCATCTACATCAAATGCTGCTATTACTTTCAAACCCAGCGTTTGATGCTCCTGATAAGCCATTAATGCAGAACCTAAATTACCGGCGCCAACCAAAAAAGCTTCGTTTACATGATTGAATCCCAAAAATTCTTCCAGTGCATGGCACAACTCGTAAGTATTGTACCCCACCCTGGGTTTTCCTTTTACCCCGGTAAATGCCAAATCTTTTACCACTTGTGTAGGATCGCATTTTAGTTCCTTTCCAATTGATGGTGCTGAAATATTCATTACACCCTTTTCACGAACTTTTTCAAGAAAAAATAAATAGTTTGGCAACCTTCTTAATGTTGGTTCCGGAACTTGTTTTTTATTTTTCCTTACTGCGATCACTTTTGTAGCTTTTGTCATTTAGTTCACTTTAAAAATACGAATAACTCAAATTAGAGAATTTTTTCTTTATTGCTTTTATATGAATATTCACTAAAAGTTAACATATAAATCCTTCTGATTTTCAATTGCAAAGAGCAGTTTACAATTTGCCAACAATGGTGCAAAATTCATTATACAGAATCTTCTAATCGGTGACAGGATGAGTAGACAACTAAAAATTATGCAGAAACAAAAGGTCAGCAAATTCCCAAACGAAAGACTTTAGAAAAATAATTTCTCATCATGGTTTGGAAAAAAAATTCCTGCATCGATACGGATCCTGTCAAGCGTTTGTATTAAATCCTCACTCATTTTCCAGGTCATCTTCGGGCTTTCTATCAACCCGGAATCTAAACACTCCATAACGTGTTTGGCTTCGTATTGGTACCCTGCTCCTTCTTTCGTTTCATTTGGAATTAACTTTCGCTCTTCGTCGCCTTTCCATACCGTTAAATCGGTTGGAGTAAACCAGCGCGGATGCAAAATAACATAACCCTTCTCGCAACAAAATTCGGATTGTACCGGCGAATGCACCGCAAAACTTGAGGACAAACTGGCCATCTCTCCACCTTTGTATTTAAATATCATTTGGATGCTTTCCTCGCTTCCGGTGGAACTAAAATCGGCAGAAGTTTTTATGAGGTCAGGAACGCCAAGTGTTGACAGCGCCGCAAATACCGGGTAAATACCAATATCCAAAAGTGAGCCGCCCCCCAATTTAACATTGTACAGGCGCTTTTCCTCATTGAACTCGGCATTAAAAGCAAAATCCGACCGCACCATTTTCAATTTCCCCAATTCTCCGGAATTGATAATCTCAAGCGCTTTTTGAAAACTTGGCTGAAACATGGTCCAGAAAGCTTCCATAAGGAAAGTGTTGTTTTCCTTTGCACATTGTATCATTTGCGCCACTTCGTGCTGATTCATAGCAAAAGCCTTCTCACAAAGTACTGCCTTTTTATGCTCGAGACACAACATCGTATGCTCAAAATGGTGCGAGTGTGGCGTTGCAATATAAACTACATCAACGTTTGGGTCTTTAACCATTTCCTTATAACTGCCATAAGCCTTTTCAAATCCCAGTTCGTTGGCAAAATCCTGCGCACGGTTTAAATCGCGCGAAGCCGCCGCGTACAGTTTTGCATTTGGTAACAATTTCAGATCGTTAACAAACTTTTTGGCAATTTTACCACATCCTAACACTGCCCAATTGTATATTTTACTCATGATTTTTTAGATTTAGTTTGAAGGCTAAATGTACAAACTAAATAAAGATTCAGAAAGCCTGAAGGTAGAATTTACACTGCCATTTGCTTCGATTTTGGCATATCGAAATATTTTTGAAACAGTGCAAAGCGTTGTGACTTGCTCTGCGTGCGCTTCTTTCGAAGGTATGAGAAATGTAGAGGCGATACTTTTTCTATCTCTTTTAAATAATCGCTACAATACCATGTTTCATTTAACCCCACCGATTCAACAACCATCATTTCAATGCTGCGGTTCATCAACCCTAAAAAATCGTCGCTTTTTACGCCATTAAAACAGCGCATTTCTTCCAGTGCCATGCGCCCAAAATGAATGGTTTTATTCACAAACCTGCCCAGGTCTTTTTCAGGCAAACAAGAGAAAATAGTTTTGGTAGATGCTAACGAATCCTCTTTTACATCCTGAATATCGTCGAGCAGCTGCAAATAAATTCCATAGCCAAAAAGCGCTTGTTCCTGTTCTCTGGTCATATCTCCGGCCACTAGGTAACCATCGGCTAAAACCGATGCCCCGCCTTTTTCAAAACAAATGTTGCAGATCTCATCATCAGAGATTCCGTTCTGCGTTATCATTTTCAAACTATTGGTTTGCCCCTGCTGAATGGCATATAAACTCTCATACACCCTTGGGAATTTGTGGCGTGGAAATTCTGCTTCAAACATACTTATTAAGTGGAACAACTGGTTTTCCGTGTGATTCAAAGGAATCTCCAGGATGCCGTGTAAACGACGATCGAAACGCGTTGAGAAGATTTGTTTTTGTTCGTTACTAATTTCCGGATCATCCAGTAAATTATCGCTGTAGGGGTAGATCATGGAATACGCGAAGACCGATGGTGTGATTTTTACCGGTTTTTCAATCATCAGCTGCAGGCCATTCATTATCCACACATTTCGAATTCCCTGGTATATATCTTCCGGATCTAATTCCGGACCGAATGCACGTGCCCGATAGAAAAAATCTTTTGAAACATCTTTGAAATCTTCCGAAAGGATAATTTCGAGGTGACCGGGATCAAAATCAAAGACAGTCTCCAGAAACGACCTGAACATGGGAAAAAACGACTTTGCAGGATCTCGTTGAATCTGCTGTACTTTACGAACATTTTGCAGCTCTTTTAACTTATTTTGAAAGCTGTCGAAATTATGTTCGTGGGCAAATTTTTCTTCTGATGAATACGTTTTATGAAAATGCGGAAAAGAATCGGGGCTCCGCTCCCACATTTCTTTAAAATGGTTGATGTAATCCTGAACAGGTAGCATAAATCTTTGTTTTCCCCGAAAATAGGTGAAACAAAGCAAATGCATACAATTTATTAGATAATCGTGGGAATTTTGAGGGTTAAAAGGGTTTTTAAAACTGTAAGTATCATTTCAAACGCTGAATTGGATTCAGTACCGCCTGAAATGATACTTGTAGTTTATTATGCAATGTTGGTGTAAACAGCCTGAACGTCTTCGTCCTCTTCCATTTTATCCAACATCTTCTCAATTTCTTCCATTTGTTCTTCGGTAAACTCTACCGGAGTAGTAGGAATACGCTGAAGTTCTGCTTTTTTAACGTTAATTTCCAGCTCCTCAAATTTATGCGCCATGTCGCTAAAGCTGGTGTATTCACCATAAGCGTAATATGTTCCTTCGTTCTCTTCAATTTCATCCAAACCGGCATCAATCAGCTCAAGCTCAATATCTTCCATCTCCATTCCTTCCGGCATATCAAACTCGAAAACAGCTTTTCGTGAAAACATAAATTCCAGCGAGCCGTTTGGAACCTGGCCTCCACCTGCCTTATTAAAATAACTTTTAACATTAGCCACTGTACGGGTTGTATTATCGGTTGCTGCTTCAACAAAAACCAATACGCCATGCGGGCCTTTTCCTTCGTAGGTGGTTTCAATATATGCCGCTGCATCTTTTCCCGATGCACGTTTAATCGCTGCTTCAATATTCGCCTTAGGCATGTTTTGTGCCTTCGCGTTCATGATAGCCGTGCGTAGTGCAGGATTTAAATCCGCTTCAGGGCCACCTTCTTTTGCTGCAATGGTTATTTTCTTCGAAAGTTTTGGAAAAACTCTCGACATTTTATCCCAGCGTTTCTCCTTCGCTGCCCTCCGGTATTCAAATGCTCTTCCCATGAATAAGTCTGTTTTGAAAATTTGTGCGAAAATAAATACAGAAAACTTAATTACCAAAAACAGAGCTAGTGTTTTTACCTTTATATCACTACTGTTAGAATTTTCTGTAAGAAATGTGCAATATTAATGTAGCCGGTTATTCCACCTTCTGGATTGAAATTTTCTTCGGTTTACAAACCTTGTCTTCCTTTTTTACTTTGGCTCCACATTTTTTGCAACTGTATTTTGGATCTTCTTTATCCTGAAAATCCTTTTTTTTACATGCCTTTTTACTCATCTCCAATTTTCCTGTTCACGATGTACTACAACAACATTCACAGGATAATTGTTTTGCAAATACTCTCCAATTTTCTCGGCCGAATATACCGACCGGTGCTGTCCGCCGGTACAACCAAAACCAAGCGAAAGATGCGTAAATCCACGTTCAAGATAAACTTTCACCGATTGATCAACCAGCACTTTTACGGCATCGATAAAAAGCCTTATCTCTGATTTTTGCTCCAGGAATTCCTGCACCGACATGTCCTTTCCACTTAACTTTTTGTACTCCTCGTAACGGCCGGGGTTATTTATAGCACGGCAATCGAAAACATGCCCGCCACCATTACCAGAAGGATCTTCGGGGTAGCCTTTTTTATATGAAAAACTTGTAATTCGAACGGTAAGGTTAGATTTTTTCTGTCCAATTTCCTTTAAAACCTCGGAATGCGTAAGCTGCTTTAATACGCTGGTAAGTTCGGGTAAATCAACCGGTAATCTTAAATCGGAAAGTAATACTTCCAGGTTTTTTAGCGCGTAAGGAATACTTTTCAGGAAATGTTCCTTTTTCTCGTAGAAGCCACGGAATCCGTAGGCGCCCATCGCCTGCATAATACGAATGAGAACAAAACCTTTAAAGTAAGCTGAAAACTTCTCTTCATCAACTTTCATGTACTTCTTCAGTTCCGAAATATAAAAGTCGTAAAGCTGAGCGCGTACACTTTCCGGGATATCGGCTTTTCCATCATATAGTAACGATGCCAGATCATATTGCAGCGCCCCTAAACGTCCGCCCTGATAGTCGATGAAATACACATCATCATCTTTCAGCATCACGTTGCGAGACTGGAAATCGCGGTATAGAAAATAATTGGAACTCGCACTCAACAGGTAATTACTAAACAGCTGAAAATCATCTTCAAGTGCCTGCTCATCGAAATGTATTTTTGCCAACTTCAGAAAATAGTATTTGAAATAATTCAAATCCCACATCATCGACTGTTTATCAAATGCTTCGCGCGGATAACACACCGAATAATCCATTTCTTTTCCGGCAATGATCTGGATTTTAGGAAGCGCCTGCAGCACCTTTTTGTATACAGAAATTATATTTTCCGAAAATCCTTCCTCTTCGCGTGTTTTAGTAAGAAATTCAAAAAGTGTGGTGTTGCCCAGATCCTCCAGCAAATACTTTTTCAAATCGGAGCTAACAGCATACACTTTCGGCACTTTTATTCCTTTATTATAAAAATGATTACTGAACGAAAGAAAAGCCGTATTCTCTTTTACATCGTTATTGATGGCGCCAATTACTGTTCGGTGCTCGTTGCCCAAACGGCAATACTGGCGGTATGATCCCGACGGAGGCAGCAATTCAAAACGTTCAACTTTTTCGTTAAAATGACTCTCGAAGAGTTGGACTATTTCGTTTTTTTCTGTAGTCTTCAATGATCTGATTTTTAAATTAAACTTACATTTATGGTCTTAAACGTGAGCTATGTTTAAAACAAAATTCAAAAGTATCCTTTTTTTGAGATTACTACGAAAATTCTTGGTACTGATTGGAATTTTCTTTGTTGTTTGCCTCGTTTTTTCTTTTACCGAACAACCTTACCGGGCTTACCACTGGCTGGGAACAAGCAAATCGGAACTAAAATGGGAACCTAAAACTATTATTTTATTGGGTGGCGGTGGTATGCCCAGCCAAAGTAACCTGATGCGCAGCTGGTACACTGAAAAAGCGGCAAAATCTTTTCCCAAATCAAAAGTGGTTGTTGCCATGCCCGGCGCGCTAAGCGACAGTTTAAGCACGCCTCAGTTAATGAAATCGGAACTCGAATTGAGAGGTATTTCTGCTGAACGCATAGCATTTGAACCTGAGGGAACAAACACACGCTCGCAGGCATTGAAGTGCCAGGGAATAATAAAAATGCAGGATCCTATTTTATTGGTTACTTCTCCCGAGCATATGCGTCGTGCCGTTTTGGCGTTCAAAAAAGTTGGCTTTGAAAAAGTGAACGCCCTGCCCGCTTTTGAAAATGCTGCCGAAGCCGATTTTTCGTTTACCGACGACGAACTGGGTGGCAACTCCATCCTCATTCCCGATGTTGGCAACAACATAAATATGCGCTACCAAATGTGGAACCACTTAAAATATGAGATTCTGATTGCCCGCGAAATGGTTGCACTTACTTACTACAAACTTCGGGGTTGGATTTAATTACTACAACTGTACGATTAAAACAGTTGGTTTTTCGTCTCGTAAAATATCTACAGAAATAGTTGCACCGGCTTCTAAATTTTGCAGACGATCCATGTACTCGTAGATATTACCCACCTTTTTACCGTCAATAGCAATAATAATGTCTCCCTTTTTCATTCCGGCAGCATACGCAGGTTTACCTTTCGAAACGGCATCAACACGCATTCCACGTTTTTCCGCACCGGCAAAATCAGGCATCACGCCCAGCGTAACTTTAAATCGTCCTCCCCTGCTGCGTTGAAATTTACTTCCGGCTTCCTGAAACGTTAATTTCTCAGCACGGTTCACCACATCGTCGAGCAAGGCAGCCGAATAGCTCATTACTTTTTGTGTGCCTTCAAAATTGATCAATTCCACATCGTCCTGCGGGGTGTGATAATCGGGGTGCGCACCGGTAGAAATATAAATTACAGGAATATTCTGCAGATAAAATGATGCATGGTCTGATGGTCCAATTCCTTCGCCGGTAAATGCCAGCGTAAAATCCGGATTCAGGTCATTTAATAAATCTTCAGTTTCTTCAGCGGTTTTTGTTCCGCCAATACTTACGCTGTTATCCTCTTTTAAACGGCCAATCATATCAAAATTGAACATGGCTACCATTTTATCGGTTTCAACCGGTGATTTCATTGTAAAAGTTTTCGAGCCCAGCAATCCCATTTCTTCAGCACCAAAAGCCACAAAAATCACACAGCGTTTATTGCTTTTATCTCCTGCCAATTTCTCTGCCAGCTGAATAACTGCAGAAACTCCCGAGGCATTGTCATCCGCACCGTTATGAACAGCAACTGTATCTATTGCACGCGATCCGGAACCGGGTCCACCCATACCCAAATGATCGAAATGGGCACCCACAACTACATATTCATCCTTTAATTTTTCGTCGTTGCCGGGTAACATCGCAACCACGTTTCGGGTTGTTGTTTCCTTTAAACCCACATTTACTGTAACACTAACCGTTACCGGAACCTCCAGGTTTAAACCGGCCTTTTGCTCCAGTATTTCAGCTTCCAATTTTTCTACCGTCTGCTCTGTTCCTCTTAACATCTCATTGGCCACCTTTCGGGTTACCTGAATAACCGGTATAGAAAAACGGCTGCTGTTTTTATCAAAAAACAATGACGACAATTCATCCGCTTCACTGAATTTTGTACCTGCCACAAATATAATTCCTGCAGCGCCTTTATCCGATGCTTTTAATGCTTTTGCTCGTTCACTCGAAAATTCAAGGTACGGACTATTTGGATTATCCAAATCCGGATCGCCCTGAAGCACCAACATCCATTTTTCAGTTACATCAGCGCCATCAAAATCGTTCCATTTCAACGAATCGCGGTTTACTTCAATACCAAAACCGGTAAAAACAACTTCGGCCGCTACTGTTGTGTTCGCAGAAAAAGCATAAGGCAAAAAGTCCTTTTCAACTTCGTATTCCGTATCGTTAACCTGTAACTGATTTCCTTCGGCAATTTCAGCTGATGTTACCAAATTAAATTCCTGAAAGCCGTTATCAAATAGCAGTTCCAAACCTGCAGCTTCAAATTTGCCGGCAATGTATTGTGCTGCCAACAAATCGCCCTGTTCGCCCGATTTTCGTCCTTTTAACGAATCGGAAGCCAGGTAGTCGATATTCTCACGAATATCATCAAGCGTTATTTCTTTGTCGAATTTTGGGCCACAAGCCGCCACAAAAATTACAAGCGCAGCAAATACGAAATTCTTCATAAACACGAAATTTATTTTTGGTTTTGAAAACATCGAGGAATATTTTTGGTTTTATGTTTTGTACACACTTCAACAGAGTTGACAAATGGATAGCAATAATAACCATAAAACGCGATATAAAAAAAGGAGATGTGTATATTTACCACTTCGTAAAAAACAAATAATTTGATCTCATTTGGCATAAAATACTGGTTTATACTGTTGCTCTCCATCACCGTTGCATCGGTAGGTGTTGCAGTTTTACTTTACTACAAAAACAAAGCGCTTAAAGAACTTTCGAAATTTCAGCGCAGCCTGTTAATGGCGCTAAGGTTTCTGGCTTTCTTTCTTATTGCCTTTTTGCTTTTATCGCCTTTTATCCGAAACATGAAGAAGATTACTCAAAATCCTGTAATCATTGCTGCGTGGGATAATTCGGGATCGGTTCTATCGCTTGCTGATTCGTTACAACTGGCCCAAACAATTAGCGATGAAAAAGCGCAGATAGAACGGCAATTGGGAGCCGATTTTGAGCTGGTGAGCTACACTTTTGGCGAAGAAACTCAAACCGGTAACTATTTAAATTTCTCCGAAAAAGGATCGAACTACAGTGAATTAATTGCCACGATAACCAATAATCATTTTAACCAAAACATCGGAGCGCTGATCGTTGCCGGAGACGGTATTTATAACCAGGGAAAAAATCCGCTCAACATGCTCGAGCAGGTGAGCTTCCCGATTTACACCATCGGACTTGGCGATACCACCGTTATTGCCGATGCCCGTGTTCAAAACATTCGCGTTAACCGCACGGCATTTTCGGGAAATAAATTTCCGGTTGAGGTGGATCTGCTATTTTCGAAATTAAAAAACACGCCGCTAAAACTTTCACTTTTTCAGGATGATGAAGAGCTGCAAAGTGTGATGATCACCCCATCGAACGATAACTATTTCGATACAAAAGAATTTGTGCTGGAAGCCGGTTCTGCCGGATTGAAACATTACACATTGCAGATCCAGGTTGCAGCCAACGAGCGAAATACCAAAAACAACAGCGCCGGTTTTGTGGTCAACGTGCTGGAGAACAAACAAAAAGTACTGATCATTTCCAATGGCTCACACCCTGATGTTGGTGCTATAAAAAATACACTCGATCAGCAAAAAACATACGAGGTTTCGGTATTTACCGACGAACCTTACCCCAATGATCTGAGCGATTACAACCTGCTTATTTTAAACCAGCTGCCAAGTACCGGGAAGTCGATGGCCGAAGTCATGGAAAAAGCAGATAACAACCGTTTGCCTATCCTTTTTATCGTTGGAAACCAAACATTTCTGCCGCAGCTGAATATTTTAAGCCAGGGAGCAAGCATTGAACCACTGGCCGGAAGCGGAGAAGAAGCGCAACCGGTTTTTAATTCGAATTATGCAACGTTTAATCTGTCAGAAGAGCTGATTGAAATTATTCCACAATTTCCTCCAGTGCAGGTTCCGTTTGCCAATTACGAGTTGAATCCGGAATTCTCGCCACTGTTGTATCAAAAACTGAAAGGTATTACAACCGGAAAACCACTAATCGCCACCGGAAAACTTGAAGGCCGGAAACGAGGTTATATTTTCGGCGAAGGAATTTGGCGCTGGCGGCTGTTCGATTATTACCAAAACCAGGAACAAACCCATTTTAACGAGTTAATCAATCAGCTGGTGCAATACCTTGCCTTGCGCGAAAACGAGGATAACTTTATTGTTGAATTCACCCCGGTTTACACTGAAGTAAATGACGTGGTTTTAACAGCCGAAGTATATAACGATGCTTTTGAGCGTATTGGTTCGGAAGAGGTAACCATTAAACTGCAAAACGAAAACGATGAAGAATACAACCTGACTTTCGATGTGCAGGATAAAAATTATTACCTCAACGCGGGGCACCTGCCTCTGGGCGATTATTCGTTTACTGCCGAAGTAAGTATTGGTAACGAAACCTTTACCGAAACAGGAAGTTTTACAGTGATTCCGGTTAACGTTGAGAATATCATTACACAAGCCAACCACACCCTGCTATACCAAATCGCGAACTTAAGCGGTGGAAAATTCTACCCGTCATCGCAAGCCAGCAATTTGGTTAACGAGCTGCAACAAACCAGTAAATTAAAAGCAACAACATACTTTCAGGAGATGGTAAATCAACTCATAAACCTTCGTTGGTTATTTGTTGTTTTACTAGTGCTGTTAAGTACGGAATGGTTTTTGAGAAAGTACTGGGGAATTTACTAAACAACATTCATTTTACGATGAGCATTTTCAAACAAACAAATTACATACTACTTGTTAGCCTTGTTCTTTTGTCGTATGCTTGTAGCCCAACAAAGCGGATTATGGTTGAGTTTCCGCAAAAACCAAAAAACGAGATTTCGCAGGATATACAGAGCCTGCTTTTGGTTAACCGCACTGTTGATGTTAAATACAACGATCTGCCCGCCGATTCACTGCAAAAATTATTTTATCAAAAGGATTTTAAACTCGATACTACCATATACGACCTCACAGCAGTTGACACATCGTTAAAGGCCTTGGGCGAATTGCTTTTCGAATCCGGAAGGTTTGATTATGTAATTCCCGAAGACCGTTTTCTGAACGCCGAAAAAAATGCATTCTTCTCCACTTCGATGAGCTGGCAGGAGGCGAAAGAACTTTGCGACCTGTATCAAACCGATGCTGTTCTGTCGATGGATCTGTTTAATACACACGTAGCAACCGAACTCTCTGAAGAATCAGTTTTCGATCCGAATGAAGGATTTTTCAGAACGGCCGTTGGTGCAAAAATGGTTGTTGTTTACGATGCCCTGTTTCGTATTTACGATCCGCAGCAGGAAAAAATTCTGGCACGTGAAGTATTTCAGGACACCCTGCTTTGGGAAAATTATGCACTGAGCATAAGAAATCTGTTCGCTGATTTTACACCTGTAAAACAGGCACTCACAGAAGCAGGAATTGCCGTGGCACTTGATTTTTCGGAAACAATAAGTACCCGCTGGCAAAGTGAATACCGGGTAATATTCGACAAAGGAAGTACAACTTTAAAAGAAGCAGCCACACTTACCGATAGCGGAGATTGGGCAACAGCCATTGAAGCATGGCAAAAAATTGCCGCCGAATCAGGATCGAAAAGCGAAAAAAGCAAAGCATTATTTAATCTCGCCACCGCTTGCGAAATACAGGGAGATATCGACTGTGCGATACAATATGCACTCGAATCGTATAATACAGCCTACCACCCCATCACTTATCAGTACCTCGAATTGCTTAAAAGCAAGAAAAAACAACCGAAAAACAACTCAAAATGAACCGATTGATCTTATGGACTATACTATTACTAAGCACCGTTTCATGCACGGTTTACAAGGATTACCCCATTGAAATTTATAAACCCGGTGAAATTCTTTATCCGGCCAATGCCGAAAATGTAGCTATAGTTTACCGGAATTTTAAATACAGCAGCGACACGCTAATTCACTATTTCCAGGACGATTTCCGCCTGAAAAAAGCTAAAAACGATCCGAAAAATCTCGACAGTATTTTGGTAAATTTAAGCATGAGCGAACTGGCTAAAAATTTGAAAGAGAAAAATGCTTTTAAGGAAATAAGAATATTCCCCGAACTTTTCGAGCCACATACCGGCGACAAACTTCCGGCGTTAAATATGGAGATGGTTCAGCAACTCGCCCGGAAAACCAATACCGACCTGGTAATTTCATTGGAAACCTATTCCTGTTTTTACTCCGAATATTCAACAACGGCCGAAATGCCAACAAAATCGAACGAAGTGATTACCGCTGCTGTTTGGGCGGTTTACAGTCCTTTCGAACAGCGACTGATAGAGCGCAAAACAATGATCGACACCATTTTTTGGAACGGCTACGATGCAAACGGAAATTATAACCGGAAAGCCAAGTTGCCACCGCGTATAACTGCGTTGAAGATTGCTTCGCAAATGGTTGGCGAAAATTATTCAAAACGCTTTTTTGCTTCGTGGGAAAATGTGAACAGGATGTATTCTGTTCCGCCACTACCCGACTTTGCCATGGCCGACGAATACGTACAAAAAGGCGATTGGGACAATGCCATTATGCTTTGGAAACGTTATGCCGACGACAGTAATGGGAAAATGGCCATTAACGCACGATACAATCTGGCACTGGGTTACGAAATGAAAGACGATTTTGAAACGGCCGAAAAATGGTTAAATGCAGCCTTACAAATTGCCACCGCCTACAACAGCAAGGAAGAACTGAAAATGATTTTCAAATACCAACAGTTACTTGCTAAAAGAAAAAAAGATATCTTGCGTTTAAACCAATAGCAAATGAAGAACCGCGCTGTTTTTTTGTCAGGCGTTTTAACACTTTTTGTTTTAGCAAGTTGTAATACGCTGTACAATACAAAAACCATTGATATTGAAATTGTTGAACCTTCAACAATGACTATCGCGCCGAAATTCAGAAATATCGCAGTTCAATACAATAATGTTAACTGCTCGCCAAACAAGTATTTAAACCAGTACGAAGAATTTGGAACGCAAAAAACAGAAAACGAAAACTCCGACAGTATTGCCTCGCATATCTTTTTCGATCATTTTATTACGGAGCTTAACAAACAGGCCTTTTTTGACACTTTAATTATTATAAACGAGCGCAATTATTCCACCACAAGAGTTGTTGATACAATTGATTATGAGCCCTATTTCAGGGAAGATTCGACAACTCATATAAGCATGACGCCGGAACAAATCAATGTGTTTAATTCAGGCTATTTTCTGCAGGCTAACACAACTTCGGTTCGTCCAAAAAGCGATTCGCTGATTATGCATCCGCAATTCGGGTTATACACTCCCGGGCAACTTCAGGATATTCATGAAAATACTGGTGCCGACCTTTTACTTTCGCTCGATTATTTTGGAGCCAGTGATGGACGCTACTACCATCGCCAGCTTGAACTTGGCAGCAAACAGGTGATCAACTGGACACAATGGAGCTTTTATGACCTTATTGACATGAAATATTTGTTGGCCTATTCGAAACTCGACACGGTGAAGTGGATGGAACACTCCCCGGGCATAAAGAACGCGGATGACGTTTTACCTCCGCGAACCGATGCCATATACAATGCAGCCGAAATATCAGCTGAAAATTTTGCGATATCAATTGTCCCTCACTGGGTGCAGGTTCAGCGAATGTACTACTCGTCGGGGCATGTGGAACTGCAGCAAGCCGATGAGCTTATTCAGAATGCCCAGTGGTTGGATGTGGCCGAATTGTGGCGCAAACAGCTTTATAACGAGAACAAGAAAATTATTGCAAAATGTATGTATAATCTTGGTTTGGCTTGTGAAATGGAAGGCGACCTTGAGACGGCTATGGGCTGGGTGGTTAAATCGTATCATACTCTGGGGCCAAAGAATGAACTTCATGCCGAAAATTGTATGCAATACATCAGGCTGCTGAGTACCCGGCAAGCAGATATGAAACTTCTGGAGCTACAGTTTGGCCGGTAGCGCCCGGGTGTCGCTTATACACAACCAGCATTTTACTTTTTGCCTGTATAAGCGTTGTACTTTTTAGGAAAAAGTACATTTTCATTAAATATCAATTTCAACTTTTTAGGAAAATGTACATTTTGATTAAATGTCAACTTAAATATTTTAGGAGAATGTACCTTTTGCTAAAATATCAACTTCTAAATTTTAGCAAAAAGGGAAGTTTTATTAAATATAGCAGTCGACATTTTAGGAAAATGTAACTTTTCATTAAATATTCGTTTGTATATTTTAGCAAAATATACCATTTCCTAAAATTAACACCGCATTATTAATGCACCATTCCGATTTTCATACAATTGTTGGCCAACAATTGCATGGCCCGTCTTCGTTTTCCCTGAGAATCGAAACTTACGTGGCCGGAGATAATGTACATGGAAGCTTGTTAAAAGAAAAGAGGGAAACCACTGTCTCCCTCCATATTTAACCAAAAATCACAACATGAAAATATTGTAGTTTTAAAATTAGAACTTTTAGGTGCAAAGTTCCAAATTCAAACTTATGTTTTAAAAAAGGAATTTAGCTTTTTAACATTTTAATCCCGTCGGAAACAAAAGAAATCAGACGTTTTTTATACAATCCGCCAATTGCTTTCTTAAAATTTTTCTTGCTTATGCCAAACATCGCTTTAATAATTTCGGGTGATGATTTATCCGATACGGCCATAAAGCCACCACTAGCCTCAAGTTCTGCCAAAATCTTTTCCGAAATGGAATCAACTTTTTCGTATCCCGGCTCTTCAAGTATCAAATCGATCTTTTCATCGCTTCGTACTTTAGCAATGTAGCCTTTTGTTTGGCTGCCAATTTCCAATTTCCTAAACACCTGGTTTTTATAGAGCATCCCGGTATGCTCCAGGTTAACAATGGCTTTATAACCCAAATCTGTTTCTTCCAGAATAATCAGGCTAACTTCCTGCCCGTTGGTATATTCCGGCGGTGTATTGTCCAGAAACTTATGCAGCTTTGCCGAGGCCACAACACGATTCGTCAACAAATCGAGATAAACGTATACCCAATAGCTGCCTCCTTCCTGCATTTTACTGCGCTGTTCGCTAAACGGAACCAGCAGATCTTTAGCAAGCCCCCAGTCGAGAAAAGCGCCATATTTGGCGGTGGCTTTAACCGTTAAACGGGCAAACTCGCCCACCGTTGCCAAAGGTTTTTCGGTTGTGGCCACCAAACGGTCTTCCGAGTCGGTATAAACAAAAACCTCAGCAGTTCCCCGTTCTTTCATTTCCTCCTCAACATATTTTCGCGGCATTAAAATCTCGCCGTGTTCTCCACCATCGAGGTATACACCGTTGTCTGTTTCCCGGAGAATTTCCAGGGTATTAAATTTTCCTATTTCTGCCATGAGTGAATTTGTCAAATGCGCAACAGTTCTTCTGCTGCTTTAATTGTTGTTTCCGTAAGGTTTTCGCCACCCACCATTTTTGCCAGCTCTTCCACGCGTTCGGTGGCATCCAATGCTTTTATAGAAGTAAAAGTTTTTCCCTTTTCTTCGAATTTATACACCCTGAAATGTGTATCGCCTTTAGCAGCAATTTGTGGCAGGTGCGTAATATTTATAATCTGCGTATTGGCCGAGAATGATTTGATTATGGCACCCATTTTTAGTGCAATCTCGCCCGACACGCCGGTGTCAATTTCATCAAAAACGATGGTTGGCAGCGCTTTTGAGTTGCGAAGCAGATTTTTAATGGCCAGCATCAACCGCGACATTTCACCACCCGATGCAATCTTAGATATTTCATCAGGTTCCGAATCAGGGTTGGCGCTAAACAGGATTGCAATCTCATCTTTACCATCCGGCTGAAAATCTTTCAGGTAATTGTGTACCACCTGTAGTTTGGCTTTCGTCATTCCCAGCTGGTTTAAGTCGCCAACTACCGAACTTTCGATCTTTTTAAAAGCCTTTTGCCGCGTTTTACTTAAGTTTTGAGCAAGCTTTTCCAAATCAGCTTTCTGGTCTTCCAGTTTATTTTTCAGAGCTTCTATCTCATCCTCGTAACCTACCGCCTTATTAATCTTCTGGTCAAACTCGTCGCGCAATACAATTAATTCGGCTACTGTAGCCACATGATGTTTTTGCTGTAACGAATATAGTAAGTTCAACCTGTCGTTCACCTCTTCAATACGAGACGGATTAAATTCCACACGCTCAGCCAGCATTTCCAGTTCCTGGTGAATATCACTCAACTCAATTGCTGCACTTTCCAAACGCCCGGCAAAACTTTCGGCATCTTTCAAATAGCCGGTAACTTTGTTTAAGGTACGATGGCCGTCTTTTACGCCCTGTAACACCGAGAATGTTTCATTATCTAACAAAGCCACCGTCTCGGTAAGGGCTGTTTTTATTTCTTCTGCGTGGTTTAACTGTTCCAACTCCGACTCCAGGTCTTCCTGCTCATTTTCTTCCAATGTGGCTTCTTCCAATTGTGTAAACTGAAACTGGTAATAATCCAGGTCGGCCTGTGCCTGCTCTGCATTTTCCTGCAGTTGTTCAAGTTCTTTGTTTGTGCTTTTGTACGCCGAGAACTGTGCCTTGTACTTTGTTATAGCCTCATTAGCACCAGCAACCGAATCAACCAGATTCAACTGAAACTTCTGGTTGCTGAGCTCCAGGTTTTGGTGTTGCGAGTGGATATCGATTAACTGCAATCCCAGCTCACGCATTACTTTAAGGTTAACCGGGGTGTCATTTATAAAAGCCCTTGATTTTCCTGAAGGCGTAATCTCGCGTCGTAAGATCGTTGAAGAATCGTAATCCAGATCGTTAATTTCAAAAAAGCGTTTTAATGGATAGTTACTCACCTCAAACTGCCCTTCAACAATGCACTTTTTATCCTTATCTTTCAGTACCGAAAGATCGGCACGATTACCCAGTATAAGGCTTAAAGCCCCCAGAATAATCGACTTACCGGCACCGGTCTCACCCGTTACGGTGTTTAAATTAGCATGGAAATTAACCTGCAATTTATTGATGAGCGCGTAATTCGAAACGGATAATCTGGATAGCATAATGACAAAAGATCTTCATTAATAATTTCTTTGGCTAAAATAGCCAAAATGAGGACACGTAATTACTTTCTGGAAAAAATGGGGATATCTTTTACTAAAAGCCTTCGTTTTCGGCAATCTTCTCGTACTTCCTACCGTTTGAAGGATCTACCTCGTTTAAGATAGCCATAACACGATTTCTTTCATCCGGGAATGATTTCGAAAAGATGTTAACCAGCTCATCGGCTTTGGCATCAAAAAACATCTGGAGAATGTAAGTAGACGGACGACGGCGAAATACTTTCTGAATATCGCGAAGTGCATCGGCAATATTTGCCCTACCTTCTTCTACCTTTTCCGACATTAAATCGAGGCCATTACGATGATAATTGTACATGCAGGTGCGGAACGATGAGTATGATTTATTTAATACATTCTCGATTAACCAGTAGCGATTCCGTTCACTCTCGAAAGCCTTCCAGCCGCGTTCGCGTGCATTCTGCGAATTATTTACAATCGCCTGTGCTTTCTGAAAATATTCTGTTCCGCCTTCTTCTGAAAAAGTATCGTAATCAAAACCCAGAATCACATAGGCATAAAACGCCATAATGTTGGTCAGGTTATCGCGGTTTGACGTTTCGTTAAACTCCAGCGGCTGAAACTCAACATACTTACAATGAAAATCATTGTCTTTAATATTCAGTACAGTTGACGTGTAACTGGTATTAAATATCGGGCGTGTCAGCTGCACCTGGATAGATCCTTTAAACTCGTCGGCAGAAATTTGCTCGTCGAGACGGATTAGAATATTACATCTGATTTTTTCATCGTAACTGTACACATGATCGGTCCATTTGCGGTTGTTCATAAAATCATACAGATCCGACTGCATGGTTCGGAACAGGTTTTGGTTGGCCCCCTGGATACCTCGTGCCGAAACAGTTACGTTGCAACGAAGTTCCTGACCTATACCATTTCCAACGAAAATTAACAGAAATAAAAGTGCTGTTACGATTTGCTTTATCATATGCTAATTATTCAATTCTATAATTTTTGCTACGATATCTTTTGCTACCTCAGCTTTATCTTTTAACTCAAAATCGGTTTGTTTATTGCCTTTTTCGATGATCGTTATTTTATTGGTATCAACACCAAATCCGGCTCCCTTGTCTTTTAACGAATTCAGCACAATAAAGTCGAGGTTCTTTTTCAATAATTTACCCTCAGCATTAGCCAGTTCGTTGTTGGTTTCAAGCGCAAAACCCACCAAAAGCTGCTTATTGGTTTTCAATTTCCCTAATTCAGCAGCAATATCTTTTGTTGGTTGTAACTCGATCTGCCAGTTTTCTTTACCACGCTTGGTTTTCTCTGTCTCCTTTTTTGCGGGAGTAAAATCGGCCACTGCAGCACACATTATTGCCCCATCAACACTTTTAAAATGCTCAACCGATGCCTTGTACATTTCTTCCGCCGATTCAACCGGCACTACTGTTACACCTGCCTTTTGGGTAGAAACCGAAACAGGACCGGATACCAAAGTTACTTCGGCACCCTGTTCGGCCAGTTCTTCGGCAATGGCATAACCCATTTTGCCTGAAGAGTAGTTACCAATAAAACGAACAGGATCGATTTTTTCGAAAGTAGGACCGGCAGTTACCAGATAGGATTTATTCAGAAGTTTTTTTTTTACTCCAAGCTGTTGAATAACTGATTCGAGTATTTTTTCAGGTTCTTCCATACGGCCCTTGCCGGTTAAACCGCTGGCTAATTCTCCTTCGCCGGGTTCAACAATAATATTTCCGTACTCTTTCAGAATAGAAATATTTCGTTGAGTTGAAGGATGTGCAAACATATCAAGGTCCATGGCTGGTGCCACCATAACCGGGCATTTAGCCGAAAGATATGTTGTTATCAACATATTATCGGCAATACCGTTGGCCATTTTTCCCATAGTAGATGCAGTTGCCGGTGCAATAACCATTACATCGGCCCACAATCCAAGGTCAACATGGCTATTCCATGTACCATCGTTTGCTCCAAAAAACTCGCTAATAACAGGTTTGTCCGACAATGCTGATAAAGTTACGGGTGTAATAAATTCTTTTCCGGCAGGTGTTATTACCACTTGCACTTCGGCACCCTCCTTTATAAAAAGCCGAAGAAGCATTGCTGCCTTATAAGCTGCAATACTTCCTGTTATTCCGAGTATAATATTTTTTCCTTTGAGCCTCATATCAGGGCATCAAAAAATTAGATACGTTTTTTGTTCTCGCGCGTTGGGTTACGGTGGTAAATTTCACCTTCTTTTAATTCTTCAAACGCAATAAGAGTTGGCTTTGGCAAACGCTCGTAAAATTTAGAAATCTCGATTTGTTCTCTGTTTTCAAAGATTTCCTCCAGATTGTCGGTATACGAAGCGAATTCCTGTAATTTCTGGTTAAGCTCTTCTTTTAATTCCGACGAAATCTGATTTGCTCTTTTAGCAAGAATCATTACGGTTTCGTAAATATTTCCGGTTTCCTGAGTTAAAACTTCAAGATCGCGTGAAATAGTAGACGGAGCTGCTTTTGTTTTCTTGTAATCCATATTCTAATTAATGTTTAAATCTTCTTCTTTATAATTCAATATCTCAGAGGCTTTTTCGTAAAATTTATCTACCTCTTTTCTGTGATCACTTTCAGGATATTCATCGATAAATGAAAAATACTCGTCGAGTGCATTTGTATATCGTTCGTTTTGTTTATCAACAATACTTTTCTCAGCCAGTAAATACTTCGATTTTAGTAACATAAACTTCAACTCTTCGCGGTATTTACTTTCAGGATATTTATCGAGGCTATTACCCAAGGCAATTACTGCCGCTTTGTATTGTTCAAAATCGTAGTACAATTTAGCACTTAAATACGATTTATATACCAATTTATCAACCAATTCGTCGATTAAGCGGTTAGCCTCTTCAACACGGTCGCTATACGGATACAAGTTAATGTATAGTTGTAAGGCATCAATAGCCTCTTGAGTTACCTGCTGATCGAGCCTTGCTTTCGGCGACAATAAGTACGAGCAGTAGCCAATCATAAATTGTGCTTCCTCAATATATTCGCTTGTTGGAAACTCTTTCACCAGCGATTTAAAATAATGACCCGCCATTAAATAGTCTTTCTGACCGATCATACTTTTAGCATAGTAATAATAAATTTCGTCGGCTCGTGAGGTGCCGCGGTAAATGTTCACCAATTCTTTAAACAGCGTTGCTGAACGAACATATTCGCCGTCTTCGTAATACTCAACAGCTTTTTTGTATTTAAACTCGTAATCGGTACTTTTTACAATCTTGTTATAGTCTCCGCACGAAGCTGTGATCAATAAAATTGCTAGTAGTCCGATCCCCAAAAATCTCATTTTCATAAACATGGCGCAAAAATATACTTTTTTTAATTAATTGAAACGAATTAACCCTCAAATTTTAAGGAATTTACAGCTTTAGCCAAATATGTTATTTCACTGATTAACAATTGCATAGCTATAAACCACCGAATTATGGTCTGTGAAAATAAGGCAAATTCATTACGTTAAGTTAATGTGTTAGTATTATTTAACACATTTGCTGAGATTTTAAAAAAGATTACATTTGCATCCTTATAATTTAAACTTAAAAACAAATCATCGTGGATATATTTGATAAATTCAGAAATAATAAAGGTGATATTGGCAAGTGGATGGACCAAATTCACGGGTATTTTGCGTTTCCAAAACTGGAAGGCGAGATTTCAGCCAGAATGAATTTCCGTGGTAAAGAAGTATTGACATGGAGTTTGAACAACTACCTGGGATTGGGTAACCACCCGGAGGTTAGAAAAGCTGATGCTGAAGCTGCAGCACAGTACGGTATGGCTTACCCAATGGGCGCCAGAATGATGTCGGGACAAACAGTTAAACACGAACAACTGGAGCGTGAACTGGCTGCTTTTGTTAGCAAACCTGATGCATTTTTATTGAACTTCGGTTACCAGGGGATGGTTTCTGCAATCGATGTGCTTGCCAGCCGGAACGATGTAATTGTTTACGACTCGGAATCACACGCCTGTATTATGGACGGTGTTTTCCTTCATAAAGCAAAAGGTGGAAAAAGTTTTGTGTTCCAACACAACGATATGGAGAAATGCCGCAAAATGTTAGGTTTCGCTACAAAACGCGCTGCCGAAACAGGTGGTGGTATTTTATTAATTACTGAAGGTGTTTTCGGTATGACCGGTCAGGTTGGAAAACTTGATGAGATTGTTGCACTGAAAAAAGAATTCGATTTCCGTTTGTTTGTTGACGATGCACACGGTTTTGGAACAATGGGACCAACAGGTGCCGGTTCGGGTGAGCATTTTGGCGTACAGGATGGAATTGATATTTACTTCGGAACTTTTGCAAAAGCAATGGCCGGAATTGGTGGTTTTATTGCCTGCGAAACTGATATCTGCTACATTTTACGTTACAATATGCGTTCGCAAACTTTTGCGAAATCGTTGCCAATGGCAATGACAATCGGTGCTTTGAAACGTTTGGACATGATTCGTACAATGCCTGAGTTGCGCGAAAAACTGTGGACAATTGTTAATGCACTGCAAAGCGGATTAAAAGAAGCCGGTTTCGATCTTGGAAAAACCAATACGCAGGTTACTCCGGTTTATATGAAAGGTGGCGAGGAAGAAGCAACTCAAATGATTTACGATCTTCGCGAGAATTACGGAATTTTCTGCTCAATGGTAGTTTACCCGGTAATTCCAAAAGGAGAAATCCTTCTGCGTTTAATACCAACTGCAATGCATTCTTTAGAGGATGTAGAAATTACATTGAAAGCCTTTAAAGAAACCCGTAAAAAACTGGTTGCCGGTGAATACCGTACCGGTGAAATTGCAAAAGTTGAAGTGGATATGTAATCCAATTAATAGAATATAATTTCAAGGGCTGTATTAAATTGATGCAGCCCTTTTTTTATTCTGTTGAAGAAATTTCATTTAATGGTGTCAAATCCAGTTTCCGAAACTCAACCACGGCACCTTCTGCCTGAACGGCAATTTTTCCTTTACGGGCAGTGCAATTGAATCCATAATTTACCAAATCATTATTCATCCAAACTTTAATTGTATCCGCGAAACATTCAATTACCATATTGTTCCACTCGCCCAAAGGTTTTTCCGAATCGTCTGTCAGGTTCGGTATTCTTCGTTTTTTACCTTCAGTAATCCCCCACTCATCTTTTGGTCCGCGTCTAACAACCATATTCGGCACTTCAATATCTTCAACAATACACCAAAAATCGCCGGCATCGCCATGCTGCATTTGTACTTCCAACGATTTAGGAAACATATCATACAAAGCCCGCGGTGTTGAAGCATGAACCAAAACGCCGCAGTTTCCCGGCTCTCCGGCGAAGCGATATTCCACCTCCAGCCGGTAGTTCTGATAAACCGAATCAGTTATTAAATGGCCTCTCGGTTCGCCCATACTTACCAATAACGAGTCGCGTACCACAAACGAAGGATCAATTTCAGGATTATTATCAGCTTCGGGAACATCAGCATACCAACCGCTTAAATCTTTCCCGTTAAACAGTTGAATGGTCTCGTCAGTTCCTGTATTACACGATGAAATAAGAAACAGTAAGACTAAAAAAACAATCGCATTTCTCATGATGATATTTTTACTTTTTATGCCCCGATGTCGGATGCTATTTTATAAATTCTGATGCCCATTTTATGTACTGCTCCCAGTCGAATTCAGTCACATCATGTTCTCCTGTTCGGATGTGATAAGCAACTGTGTTTTGAATGGGGTAATTAACTGCCGGCATTTCCGTCTGTTCTATTCCTTTTTTTCCGTAAAGCTCATACACCGGAGTGGCGTACAAAGCCCCAAGAAATTCACCTTTTGGATCCGACCACCGATCCTCTTCAGCACTTGCAATATAAACCGGACGCGGAGCAATCAAAGCAATCAGTTCGTGCTGATCAACCGGCAAGGCCTCCTCGTTTTTTCTGTAATTTCTGAAGTTTTTACAAAACCAGTGCGGAAAACGATTATTGATTCGCCACAATGTTTCGCCAAACCGGCGTTTCGATAACGCAGCACCACCACATCCTGATTCATTTGAAATGACACCTGCAAAACGCTCGTCGCTTGCACCGGCCCACAAAGCAGTTTTTCCCAAGCGCGAATGGCCAAACACAACTACCCTTGATTCGTCGATAGCCTCATCCTGCTCAAAATAATCCATCGCTCGGCTTAATCCCCACGACCATGCACCAATCGCTCCCCATTCGTCGGCAGCCGGTTGTTGCTGATCGTCGATATACAATAAAGGATGAATACCATCCGAAAAGTCATCTTTATCGGGATCTACTTCACCGTAATAAATTACAGCCAGACCAAATCCTGCCTCAATTATCTTATCAACGCACCACCGGTTGGTTCTCACCCCTCTCGACTGTTCGGTTAACTGGTTGTTTATTATCCCGAACGAAGGATTGTTGTTTGCCCAGGCTTCAGAAATGATCACTTCTACGTCCTCGGTTATGGTATGATTTCCGTAAAAATTGTAACCCACAAATAAGGGTACCCGCTCTTCGGTTTTTGGCAGATATATTAAGATGGTAAAATCAAGTGTTTTCCCGCGATTTTTAAATACCAGGTCAACTTGTTTTCGTACCGCTTTACCGTTCAGGGCATTATTGCTTTCTTCCAAAATATCAACGGATGCAATTTCCAGATCACCGGGCACTTCACCAAACATATTCTCGGTGAAAAAATTCAGCAGTTCCGGGCGTCGTTTACTCTCCCACTTTTTATAATTCCTAATTTTCTGCCCATTAAACGTTTTTAGCGGATCGGGTAACTTAAATTCGGGGACTTTACTTTCGTCGTAGTTGGCATCAAACTGGGCCGACACATTAAACAGGAAAGCAAAAAATAAAAGGCACAAGATGAATTTTTTCATTGTCGATAACTGTGAATTGAATCAATACTGCTTAAAATTGGGAAATTGCGATTGTTATGCCAAAGGATTCTGTGAATTTTTATTGTCTCAACGCAATTCTTCCGGATTCCAGCGAACAGAAAAGTCATCAAATGAGATTATTGCTGCAAAATTCTTCCCTCTTTTTTGTACTCTTTGCGGATTCCGGCCATTAGAGTTTCCTTATTCAACAGAGAATCTCCTTTTTGTATGGAAAGCAATCCGGCATAATGAATACAATTGACGATGTTTGCACCCGTTAACTCGTAATTTTTAGCCAGCTCCTCCAGGCGAACATCCTTATGCACTTTATTACTTTTAGGCATGTAAATCTGCCATAGTTTCAAACGTTCAGCAACCGTCGGAGGATCAAACTCAACAAAAGCATTAAAACGGCGGGTAAAAGCGCTGTCGATATTTCCTTTCATGTTCGATGCTAAAATCACCAAGCCGTTGTGGGCTTCAATACGCTGCAAGAGGTACGAAACTTCCTGGTTGGCGTATTTATCGTGTGCATCGCGCACGTTCGTGCGTTTACCAAACAGCGAGTCGGCCTCATCAAAAAACAATATCCAGTTTTTGTGTTCTGCCTTGTTAAACAATCCCGACAAATTTTTCTCTGTCTCACCAATATATTTCGAAATCACCATCGACAAATCAACCCTATATACATCCCTTCCGGTATATTTCCCAAGCAGACAAGTGGTCATCGTTTTCCCTGTTCCCGACGGGCCATAAAACAATACCCGAAATCCTGGTTTAATTTTATCGCGCATGCCCCATTCATCCATCAACTGCTCATTGTAATTTAACCAGGTTTCCAATTCTTTAATTTCTTCCAATGTCTTTTCTTTTAAAACCAAATCATTCCATTCCTGCTTGGTTGTGATCCGCTGAGCCGGGAAATCGCTGCTTAACTTGGGCTTCGATACTTTTCCCGAAGTAAAAAGATCAACATATTCATCATCGAGAACAAGCCGGCCACTCATTTTGGGTTCGCCCGCAGGAACCGGCTCGATATTCAACACATTTTTTTGGAAAAACAAATGTTCCTCTTCAAACAGTTTTGCTGCTTCCATACGTTTCTCAATGTCTCGCCCGGCAAGAATGTACAAAACGGTTTCGCCGGTTGGCAATATTCCGCGGTGGTTCTTTCCCTTAACACCACCAAACTCGGGGAAATCGCCACCATTTGGAAGATATTCAGCTATGATATTATTGAAAAATTCGGGCGAAAGGTGCGGAACCAATGCTGTAAAAAGAACAATTGTTTCTGCAACACTTAATTCATTTTCATGAATAAAATGTTTTAAAGAATTGTTAGCATGACCGACAGGGACAAACTCAGGAATGACAGACTTATTTCCTTTTAATTCATCATCAAACCGAAGTCGTACAATTTTGTCCAGATAGTCTAAAACAGCTTTTATCATTATTGTAGCACAATTAACTGTTATGGTTTAAATGTTAGCCTACCGAAAGCTTTCCGCAATTGCGCCGGAGAAACCAATCCCGGATGCAGAATTGACCACGGATTTGAAGTTTGTGCGCCGGCTGCCGACAACGATGTGATAGAATAAATATGAGCCGGTGCCAGTAATAGTCCCTGCCCCAGACAGATTGTCGACAAAGTTCCACTTATAATTGCTCCCGGCGTGGCCGATGCATTAATAATTGCCTGTATCCAATTCGGGTGGTCTGCTTTTGTTGTTAGAACAGGCCTTCCGTTTAACGGGCCAAATGGATCCAAAATAATAAAATCGGAAATGTAATTTGCAATCTCTCTCCAGGGAATCCACGCTGTGGTTACACTGTCATTTCCGATCAAACGAATACCTCTTCTTCTGTCAGCAGAATCAACAATAAAACTTGTGTTATAAATCGTATTCAGGGTGTCATAGGTCCACGATGTTACAATGGTATCATTGTCGGTCGCATTATTCAAAATGGTTAAAACATTAGCAAGCTGAGCCAGGCTATATGAGGTTAAATCGAAAACCTGGAAAGGAATTTCGCCGGTTAATGCCATTATTGGCAATGCCGAAAAACCACCTTCAATACGATTAAAACCGCCGGCCACCGCTGCATAAGCGCGTTCTATAGCCCACGGCCAAACAATTCGTTTCGTCCAGTTCACATCAAAAGAATCTCCTGCCTGAACTTGCGATGCATAACTGCTATTCTGCACCAACTCACGCGCCTGTGCCTGAGTCATCGTTCCTGTCTTTTCCCGTAATTCAACTCCATTCGGATTATGATTTCGGCTTAACGAAACACGAATTCTAGAGTTTGGATCAACGAGTGCCTTGTTGCCAACTATTTTTATTCGATAAAATTCGACATTAAAACCATTTCCTGATTCACTAACAGCGTTTACCAACTGTGTGCGCCCTCCGCCTCGGGAAGCCATACCCTGCAGGGTAGCAAGCAAATAACAATCTCCAATGGCATTTTGAATCACATCGGCTAATGCCGGTTGTGGATCAAACAATTCATGTGTGGTTAAATCGATAGTCCATTGTCGCGGACCACTCGCGGCAGGTCCGGCAATTTGCTCGGTATCATCCAGCCTTTGTCCGCCTGTTAGCCCACGGTCATTTACATCTATTATCGTTTGCCCGCCTTCTTCATGTGAAGAACGATTACTCAGCCGCTGAAACGATCTTACCTGGCGGCCCACATCGCGCCCACCCTGATCTGTACCGGGTTGATGTCCGGGAAAAACATAGGCGTCCCAGAATTCTCCAAGCCAATCACTCCCACTTTCAACAGCAAATTGAATAGATCCCGAACTGGCATTGGTACCTCCCGGAATAGTTGACAGGATTGATTCAGCACTTTTCCCCTGCACCACTCTATCGGCTACCGCATCGGCATGCTGTTCATACGAATCACCGGGTTTGCCAATACCTGATTTTAGGCTTACCCCTTTTCGCTGCTGCACTACATGTGCAGCCTCGTGTGCAGCCGTATGCAGGGTTGGTGAATTACGAAATGCAACTTTGTTTCCTGCAGCGTAAGCCAGAGAACCCATTTTACGATTTGCATTCCCGGCATTAGAGTCTCGGTAAGATTGTATACCTGATATATCATGTTTTCCAAATGACGATTGAATTTGATGGAAAAATGGATAAGTCACCGGACTTCCCATAAATCCTGAACGCGCAGTTTGTTGTATCTGGTGGCCGGATTTTGCACTTTGCATCTTTGGTTGAACCGCTTCTTCCTCCTCTTCGGATAGGGTCTGAACGACTTCCTCTTCTTCCTGAAACTGAACACTTCCAATTCGTTGAGTTTGAACGGGTTCTTCCTCTTCTTCAGACTGCATTTGAACCGACATTTCAGTGTTTAAATCCGACGACGCAAAAAACGAATCAGCTTTTGTATTCGAAAAAAAAGGAGCACGGTTCCCGCTACTCTTTACTGCATCTTGTTTTACTGCATTTGCTTTCATAGGCTTACCATTCTACAAATATTAATTCCTTCTTCCACGGCAGTTTAATTATGGAAATGTTCCATTGTAATTTCTCCAGCAGGATGTCTTGTGTTTTTCGTTCTACAATCAGTTTAAAATTCCGGTCGTTTTGTATCAGCTTTCCACTTCGTTTTATAAACATGTCCCGCAAGCCACCGGACGAAGTATTTTTTAAGGCCGGCCAGTTTTTGATGAGTTCACGGAGCATGTTATCGCCCTCTTTTTTTATGCTCTCATTGAGAAAACTGGTGGCCGGGACTGTTTTTTGCAGTGGTACTCCACACAGAAACTTTTCCAGCACCAGGTCGCCTTCAAAAAACTGTTCATTTCCGGTGGCGCAATAATGCAGTGCCTGCACGGCTTGAATTCGATAATCATCTTTGATTCTCCCATTTTCATCAAGCCAATCAAATTGCTGAAAAAATAGTTTCAAAAAGGGGTGAAAAAGAACCTGCCCTGCATTTTGAACGGCAATTTCGTTTGCCTCTTTCTCAAAAAACAGCGGTTCTTTTTCCTCATTATAGCTATCCCTATGCGAAATAATGGTTGGGCTATCTTCAATGTTTCCCCTTTTCTGATTTGTTACTCCCTTTTTAAAGGGCTGATTCTGTTCATGCTTTTTTAACAGAACCAAAACCTCATCGCAATCTTGTTGCGAAAGCACTAAACTTGTGTGTAGAGAAATATTTTTAAGCTGATGAATTTGTTCGTCTATTGATTTTTTGGAGTAATTCTCCGTTATGCAAGCTGCGTAAAAATTCAGCAGATCAGGTTTCCAATTTATTTCAGGCTGTTGTAAAACTCTCTTCAGCAGAACGGAAAGGAACTGATTACGGAGCGCATAATTCAGGCTTTCAACAAAAATGCTCCTTTTGCGAATATCAAACAGATCAACTGTTTCAATTGAGTTAATGAACTGCAATACATTTCGAACCGGTAGTTGTAAGACAAATCTTTCAAATGCCCTTTCATCCGATTTCAGCAACTTTTTTAGTTCTGTCGAAAAACGTTCTGATTGTAAACTTTTCAACCACTCCTTTTCAGAGAACAGCTTATCGATATCAGATTTATGGCCGAACCAGGGCAAATGACCATTTTTGAGAAAAAATAAAAATATACTTTGTTGATTCTGCTCACCGGATATTTTTCTGACCTGATGGTACTCAGAAATGCCATTTGACCTATTTTTCTCAGCATTTCCAGGATAGCGTTTATCGATTGCTGCAATTACCACTTTTTGCCGAAGTTGGTTTTCGATTTCTCTTCGCAAGGCATCGGGACTATCCCTGCTATCCAGCGAGATTTCCAAATCGATCCTTTCAAAACGGGAGATACTTTCACCGGTATCCATATCAGTAAAAAGTTGTTCGAGGCCCGGAAAAACCTGGTCGTTAAGAAACGAACTGATATGGTCTTTGAGCCAATTAGCATCCTTCTCATTTATCGTATCGATATTGAGAAAAACCTTGTCAATGATATGTCGGTCGGCATTCAAAATCAAATAAATTTATTCTCGATGATCAATTTCATATGCTCAGCCAATAAAAACAGATCAGCGACTTTTTGCGCGTATTCATCAATAAATTTTTTCATGGTATCGCTGAAAATGATTTGCATTCCCTGTAACTTTTTCAACATCCCCAGTATTTGGTTGAGAATGTTATCGATAAGATCTCCAAATTTCCTGATCACTTCGTTGTCCTGGCACCCCAGAATGTTGTAGAAGAGTCGTAATTGCAATTCGAGCAAGGTCAATGCCTGTTTTTGTAATTCCGGATTATTTACCAGCTCCATCACCATTCCTGATGTATCGTTCAACAGTTTCGGGAACATAACCGCCAGTTCGGCGTTGGCTTCACCATTTAAGAACTCGTCGATTCGGTTGAGAACACCTTTATTGAAATCGCCGGAACCGCCATAAATAATGCGAGTTCGCTTAAGTATATCAGCCAAAATTCCGTCTGTATCCGGTTTAATAGTTGATAATATCTTCGCATCGTCCAGTATTGCCGCTTTTGTTTCTTCAACACAGGCATTTACCGGTGTTTCCTCTATATATTTTGTTGTTATTGATGTGCTCATCCGATCTACCGGGCACACATCTGCACCTCTTGCAATCAGGGTAATTTTCCACTCGGTAGGATCATTCGCATTAATATTGATCGTTAATGGATCGAGGTTCGTGGTTGTGCGTAGTGAACCATTTATCGTCCATTCAAAAGTTGAAGCGTTTTTAGATTCGTTGGTAATAACCAGCAGATTTTGATTTTCGACTTGTTTTGGCGTGCAAGCCGCTACCGGTGCTGCGTGAACAGTTACCGATAGTCCTGAGTCTTCACCATTTAACAAGAAGGTAATCGTTCCGGGCTTTGCTGCCGCCGGAATAAAACTAAATCCTCCGGCATTATTCGGAAGTACGCCATCTCCTGAAATCTCAACTTTGGCGCCTTCGGGTGTCACTTTAAATGGATATTCCGTTTTATCGCTGGCACAGAATACATCGGGATCAAGACTGATCTCCGGCTGTATTTCTTCAAAAACAATATCGTGCTCAACTGTTGTTTTGCAAATGCCGTTGGCAGCAGTTGCCGTTAAGCGCACCGTAACTTTGTTCTCATCGTTAACCGGCAATTTATAGGTGTGTGAAGTATTTTGTTCAGTAGCAGTTACACCATCTCCAAACTCCCAGAAAAAGGCTGTTCCTTCCAAATCGCCGGTAGGAACAAACCGATGGGTAGCCTCGGTAGTTGGTTCGGCAGGCACGCCAAAATCTACCTGAATTCCCCGGAAAACCGTCAATAACGCATCAGTTACCTGATTATCGACTGTAAATTTAATCGCCTGACCCAACATTTCTTCAGGGAAATTATTGGCAACGATGGTAATTTTGCCGTTCTCAATGCTCACTCCTGCAACCTGAGGATTCATTCCAATTTCCCCATCGCTTGGCGATACTTCGTAAAGAATCGGATCGGTATCCGTTAGCAGGCAATACGTGTTGCGGGAAAGCCGTAAAGTTGCCGGTGGTTTTGAAATGATGAAATTGACCGGTGCACAATCAGAACAACACATGTAGGGCAATGCAAAATCGGCCACCACTGTGTTATCAGCAATTTGAGTAGTTGGAATCAGCCGGTCGAGAATATTAATTTCCTTTAATCGCGAAGTATAATCTTCGTATTTTATCAGTTCCGTGGCACTTTTTAACACGGTTGACCGCTCCGATAATGAGAGATTCTCCAGGTTCATGATCTTATCTGAGATCATCGCCTTTGAAATATTAAAATTATCAGCAGAAACCTTTGGTCCGGAAAGCACGGCATCGGAAAGCACATTTGTTACATCGCGCTTACTTTTGCTGTTTTTATATACCAGCACCAGCGTTCCGCCCGGCTCAACACCAGCTTTATGTTCCAGCCCTGGATGTTGCTCAATAAATTTCGAAAGCTGCAAACGTAAAAGGATCTGTTCCTTTCGAGCATTTACTTCATCCAGCAAAACCTCCAGTTTTTTGCCCGAACAACAAACTGTCGACAACTGGTTAATCAGCAAACCTGTAAACGACTGCAACCCAATCGAAAGTTTCGTTGACTGATATTTCGCTTTAAGTTTTTTTACCAAGCTGCACAATTGCGATAACGACAATTTATAATCATTCACCCGGCTTACATCAACCAGGTTAACAGCTAACGGCATTCGCTGCGTTAAGACGTAAGTGTGTGCCATCAGTTCAACCGATTTATTCACCACAAATTCTTTTAACTCGGGCTCGGCATTCCACTCTTCGGTATTTACCTTCGCCTCCAGTTTTTTGCTGGCGTTGGCAATAATATCGTTTACCGATCCTCCTTTGGTCTCTTCTATCGCCTTAATCATTTCTACACCAATGGTATCTGCAACGGTCGTGATATTATCTTCCACTGCCTTACCTTTTACCACTTCCTCGTACAATGCTTTTGTTGCAGTTCCAACCGTCGATTTATAATAAACGGGTTGATAGGCCATTCCACCAGTGTAATTAACATCTAAATTGGTATTGACAGCAGTCGCCTTTTTCAGATCGAGTTCGGATTCGCGAATATTGGCACCTGGTATCTTGGTACTAAAAGCTGAAAAGAAACTGGCTACTTCGGCAAGAATACAATCCTGCTCTTTGGTCCAGGCTTTCAGCATGACTTTTAAATCCTCAAATTCGCACTCGTAATCGTCGATGTCGAGATTATCCGTTCTGAGATTAACTGACAATGCTTTTACATCGAACGAAAGGCCATACTTTTTTTTCTGATCGTCCAGCTCCTCCAATACATCGCGGTAATCTTTCCCCTGGTGACCTTCAATACGGTAAAAATTGGAGGAATCCATATTGTAGTTCAGCGGCTCCTGAACCTGTGGTACCGATGCCAGATTTTCAATGCGGTACCCAAGGTTGTAATTGTGTTTAAATAATTTTGTTTTCGAATAATCCCAGGCCTTTAAAAAGTTGGTATCAAGCTTATAATAAAATGGAATGCTTCTCTGACTCAATTCAGGCAATTTATTCGAAGGTGTAATCCTGATCTCACCCGAATTGATGTTATAATTATTAATCAACTCAAATAATTTCAGCAAAAGGTTTTTGGCTTTTTCAATCTCTTTGCAATCGCAACCGGAGGCAGGCGAAGGGTAAAAATCGTGACGAAGATCTTTGGGTTCGCTGTTAATTTCCGACAACAAACCCAGCATCAGGTGTTTTGGAAAAGCAGTAATATTGGGCAAACAAAGTTGTTTGAGCTGAATCAGCAAATCTTTCAATTCGTTGTAGGTGTCCACCAGGTCTTTCAGCAGGTCGTAACGGTACTGAATATCGAAAGGAACGCCATACGCACTAAAGGCATAATAACTATTCAGTTTTGATAGTGCGGAATTCAACGCAGTTTGGGAAATACTGACCTGTAACAATTTGCCAAAGTTTTTTACGATCAGACTGATGCCTTGTCCGAGCTGTGTAACCGTACTGTTATTATTCAGCGTGCTGCCCTTAATTGCGTCATAATAAGCCCGTTTCAGCTCTTCGTATTTCGAGGTATTGATTGGATTAAGTACCACACGTTTTACCGCCGGTTCAGGCAGATTAAAATACTGTTCGAAGCGGTCGTGGTTGGTATAAATTACATCGTTGGAAGCTATAAATTCGGCATCGGACTTCGAAACCAGCAACACCCGAAGGCGATTGATCTGGGCAACTCCCTGGTTATCGCAATCAATGGCGGTACACAGGTCGCCATCATCGGCAAACGATTCCAGGTAAAGTAAAACCACCATATTATTCAAATCAGGCAATTCACTCAATGGTGTTACATCTTCAACTTCGGTGTCTTCAGGATGAAGTTCATACAGATCAAGCACTTCGAAAGCCATTTCTTCACCACCCGTGAGTTTTCGGAAACGTGGATAGGAAGCGGCATCATCCTTAAATTTTTTGTACATGGAATACATCAACGAACCGGTCGCTAATTTCTTTAAAGGCGACTTTTTAACGGCCTTCTGCAATTGAATCAGATCGCCGTCGGTGGTAACACCAACACCTTGCGAAATAGTAATTTTCGTTCCGCTTCTGCTGACCTTGAATCCGCAAACAAGTCCAACTCCGTTCAGGAAAACACGCGTCAAACGGTCCTGATCGTCGAAGTAAGTAATAAACTCATTCAACTGTTTTTCAGTCAATACCTGGTTTTCGACAAAAGTATGATACTTGGTTGTGATTTCTGTTAATTTCGATGCCATCACTTCTGTAATTAAAGGTTTCCAATATTTGTTCGGCCCAGAATAATCCGGCCTTTCAACGAATCTTCTTCATCATCGCAATCGATCAACCGGCCTTCGGGGTAAATCGAATTCAGTTGTTCGAGTGCATCTATCAGCTTTTTCAGTTTTGGTTCCACTTGTTTCTGCCCTGATTTTGTTTTCGAGAGCAGAAAATCTTTGTATGCTTTTTCAAACTGAACCATGTCGTTTTTGTCGTCATCAACCCAGCCTTTGGGTTCACCAATCCAGCAAACGCGTGCCAGAACATGAGCAGGCAATTCCCGGCGTATCAGGTCTTCCATAAAGTTCCTGAAATCCATGTTTCCAAAGCGGTACGTCCAGCCGGGTAGTATCACTGTTACGCGATATGAATACGGATCGATAGGTTCGCAGCTTTCGCAATTATCGGTACATACCGACATAAACTGCTCTTTTAATCCCTCTTCGGAGGTTACATCGGGGCGCAGCAGAATGTGCTCAACAATGTACATTCCCTCTTCTTTAAAATCGTTACGCAGGAAAAGTATCAAATCCAGGATCGCCTGTTTCAGTTCTTCCTGTGTATCGTAATAAAGAAATTGCCGGGCAATAATCCGGTCGGTGCTCCCGGGGTCGGCATTCAGATTGATCACATCAAAAGAATATTTGCCACTATCCGCTTTTTGAATTTCGAAATTTCCAACCTCGGCCTCATCGTTAATGGTTATGGTAAAACCTTCTTTGATGACTTCAGGATCGGTTTCCACCACTTTTACGATCGACTGGTACATTTCTTCGCGGGCGGCCCCCGGCGTTTTGTAGTTTACGGTTGCTGAAAGTACTGCTTCGTTTTCATCGTTTCTTATTCGCCAGCGGTAAACTGTTTTTTCGTCGGCATCCTGCAGTTCATAAATCTCGGCAAACGAAGCCGACAGATCCCGCCGCCTAAAATCCTGAACGCCGCACAAACGCGCTATTCGTTTTTGAGCACCGGCCACATTTTTTGTATCCCAAAGTTGAGTAGGTTTCTGGTCGAAATAATTAAACGCACTACCCCGCCAGTTACTGATGCCTTTGTTTTTAACTTCTATTCCACCATCTGTCACCTTGACGATCTCGCCGTATTCCGAAAGAAAAGTTTGCTTGGCATTTACCACCGCTTGTCCGGCATAATTTCCGTAAAGTTGTTTCATTAAAAATGAATACTGACTGAAGTTTTCGGCAAAGCGTGCCAGTAAATGATCGAGCAACTGATTTTTGCGGGTAATATTATCATCGAGATCTGCCAACAATTTTTTGGTCAGTTGTTCGTCATTTGATTTTGGGTAGTCTTCTATCAAATCGGAAAAACCTTTTATGTCTTTCACTGCCTGCGTAAAATAGGTACTGCTCAAACTGTTGTCCACCGATAGCACTTCTTTCACCTTATCCAAATGTGCAAAGTAGGTGGCAAATATCTGATCGAAAAACAAAAGGTAAGCTTTTAACTGTTTCGCCTGTGCTTTGCGTGTTACCGATGCTCTTGAATTCAATCCCACTTGCCCGATTCCATAAGTCTCCGGAAAATCGTTCTGAATGGTAGTGGTTTCACCAGTTCCCAAATACTCGCCTTCAGGCACGGGAATGGCTTTATCCAACGCTGAAAGTTCCTGCCGGTCGGCTTCTTCGGCTTCCAGTTCTGCAATGTATTCTTTTACTTTTTTGCTGTTTACATTTACCGGAAGAACGCCTTTATAATAGCTGAATGCACTAAGATGACAGCGAACGGGTTTCTTTCCTTCATCTACACAAACCAGCCAAACATCCTTTTCTTCCTCCGGGTTATTGCAATCGTTAATCGAGATATCCTTTATAAGTTTCACCCCATCAATTTTCATAATCAGCTGCACGATGTCAGATAAGCGAATTTCTTTTCGCAATCGGGCGTTTTCCAATTCTTCAGGATCGATAAAACCATGACTCAGTACCGGTCCTTCAAAAATATGGTCGCTCGAATACCCTTTGTCGAATAGTTGTTGTAAGGAATAAAACCAGAGCTTTGGTGAAAAATACGTATCAATGGCGCGCAAAACCTGCGCATGAACTTTTTCTTCGTCCACCTCGGGATCGAGTTCAATGCTGGCGCACACCTGAATTGGGTGCATTTCCACCTTTTCTACTTTTACCAGATCTTCGCAAAGATTACGATTGGCATGATAAGTTTTTATAATACACTGATTTATATCGTCAATTTTGGCTTCCTCATCATCCGCTTTTTTAAGAACGCGTTCGTCATAATCCACAATAATTTTATACAATCCGTTTATAATAAACTGCTTTTGTTCCTGTTTATCAAGGGCCTCAAAATCCTTTGGATCGTAGCTCAGTAAATCGTTCTTACAATCCACATGAACTGTTTTCTCATATTTTTTTAGCCAGCAGTTTTTTACTCCGTCAATATCAATAAATAACTTCCGATAGTCGGCTTCAGTAACCGGTTTTGAAGGTAGGATCTGTTGGGCATCAAAAAACTGATCGTTAAGCGAGCCTGAGCGTGATGGTGTTAAAATATTTTCGAGCGGCATTGAAATGCGTGCCCCCAAATCCGTAATGGCATAACTCAGCATTTCGAGGATAGTGATACCCGGATCGTGTTCGTTGTAGTCTGTCCAGATATTTCCGGCGAGTTTTTCGATGTACTCCTGTCCTTTTTGGCGCAGGAATGTATAATCCAGGTCGTCGCCTGTGGATACATTTTTCGGAATGCTAATATGTTCGTTTAACTCTGACATGGTTCTGCAGGTACGATTTTAATGTTTGAACAATAGTTTTCTGTGTCGCCAATATTATGTCGTTTTGACGACACCAAAATGGCTTCCGGACTGTTTGGACTGGCGATTTTCACTTCTGTTTCGCTGCCTGTTGCGGCATTGGTTTGAAACAGTTTTAGATCACTGACAAAGTCCACATATTTTAGTTTTTCGACGTAATCGATAACAATGCTTTTGTGCAACGAAATACCAAACTGAATGAGTGCTTTGCTATCGAAAGCCCAGGGTGAAAGCAGTCGCGTCAAGTCTTCTTTTAGTACTGATTTGTAATAAACCTCGTCGTATCCCTCATGAAATTGTACCTTCAGATCGACACGTACTTCCTCGTATTCCGGATTGATCACTTTCGTGCTGATCAATGGAGAATTCAACTTCCGGATAAAATTCTCAATACGATTTAGTGTTGCCTTGCTAACCCGGGGCTTGTATATATCAAAAACATTTCTGTTTACAATATCGGGAATGACCACCAGCACCACATTCCCGGGTGCCAGATAGCTTGTTTTTCTTTTACCTTTCTCTACTTTCGTTGAGGTATGATTCAGGCACTTCACTTTATGTATTTCAGGAAATTCCTGAAGCACCAAATGCTCGTAATCCCACAAGGTAATGGCCCGATATTTATGCCGTAAGCGTTCACTAACACGGTGATAAAAAGCTGAATCACTTTCCGTTGGCTGGCCTCCAAATGAATTGTAAGGTTGCGAAAGCGACTTAATTTTTGGCGGCCTCACTACCATTTTTGAAATGGTATTGGAAGTCAAACCATCAGACAAATGATCCAGCTTGTTATCGTTGTTTTCAAATTTGGCTTCAACTGCCTGAGCATGAATACCTATAACTTTTGATACAGCATTGTATTTTTTGTGTATCCGTGCTTTTAACCACATTAGTCCGCCAGGAAGCAAAGTATTGTTGGCTGTGGCTTCTTTTGGAATTTTGAACTTAAAAATACCCGATTTTAACAGGTTATCGGTTTGGTTGGTAATTATGGAAGAACGCTCCAGCCGTTTCCATTCGTTGCGACACAACATCCACCACTCCACTTTTTGTTTGCCTACAAACGATTCCGCTTCCGGGTTTTCGCTGCCTTCAAGCACCTGTATCAGTAGCGACACATTTTGCTGAGGCCGCGCGTTTTCAAGCCCGACATAGAGTTCACCGCCATTACAATAGGTGGGTACAGCATGCTGTGTTTTTGCTTCGTCTGCAGGTAAAATCTTATTGGCAATTTTTTGCTCAATATCTTCTACAGCCTGACCAAAAGGATGCTCATGGTACAACTCAAAATCTTTAAACTCGTAAGTGCTCTTTTCCGGTTTAAGTTGCGCTGAAGCAAAGTAATCCAGTGTTAGTTTTTCAATAAACGGCGTGTAGGGTTCGTTCGGAATCAGTACATTTTTGTCCTCGTTGCTCATCGCAGCAGCGTACAAGCGCGGGTACATCTCGTGCAGAAATGTACGGTTTAGCGACAAACGCACCGGACCCGATTTTTCGGAAGACGAAACAGGATTTGAGACACTAAAATCCAGGGTGTAGAAAATTTCATCATCACGCGTTTGTTTGTCAAACAGTGCCAGATTTTTCAAACCTCCAACCGTTTCCCAATCCTCTTGATTACTGATTTCTACTTTTGCATTAAAATCACTCAAATCATCAATAATACGATCGTTAAATTTATATTTCTCAATTTTCGTATCAGTATTGGTTCTGCCCGGCAATTCAATCTTCCTCGCTTTTACCGTTGGCAAATTTTCCAAACTTAATTTGTATTCTTTGCTAAATATCAAATCCGAATAATCCAATACACTTAACTGTGTAAGAAATGGCTTTCGATATGCGGCGTACCAACTTAAAAAGTCGGCCGGCGTATTTTTCCATTCAACATTAATATTGAGTTTATTCCATTTCTTTTTGTATAACTCGGCGTAATCCACATAAAACTTCGATTTTTTTACCGGCTGTGTACCAAACGGATAAAAAGGTTTTGCGTTATTTATTGCACCAATATCGTTGTAAAGATTGAGGTTTTCAACGCCAACCGCCGCCACATCGATTGAGAGCTCGTTCAATTTTTTATTCACGAAATCGCGGTAGAGTTCGTGTCCTGTTTCATTGCCCGTGTTTATAAGCACACGGCAAACCGGGAATTCAGTTTTGAAATTTTCGGCATGTATTTTTTTATCATAAGCCACAACGGCTTTTTCGTCTTTTGGAATCTGGAAAAGAATATGAAGCAAACTCAAGTCAGTGGCATCGGAGCCCGAAGAAAAATTAGAGCCGATTGCGTCGTTCTCAAATGTTCCGATGATTTCGGCGGATTTTAGCCAGCCTTTTTCACCTGTACACAGAATTTCAAGGTTGGCTTTTAAATCATCAGGCGAATAGGATTTTGAAAGTGCTGTTTCGAAATCGAGTGTCAATTGCACATAGCGCTCACCTTCCTGCAACTCCAGAATTTCGCCCGAAACGGCAAAACCAATTTTGGCATCCGGCAATTCAGGATACTCGCGTAGATCAGGTTCATCGCCTTCGGGGGGCAATTCGTAGTAGGCAAAAGGCCACCATTTTACATTTTTATCCGGGAAATCGGCGCCTGTACCATCGTAGGAATTGGCAACACCGGCAGCTTTTATTTTTTGGTATTCGTGATCATTATAAACACTTTTTAGCGCCGTCACTTTTGCCCGGTTGGCTACCAATTCTTCCTCTGTTTTGTATATGAGTTTTTTGCCTCCCGAGTCTTTCCCTGCATCCAACGCTGTTGATTCAGTTATTATTTCCGATTCGGCGTTTTTGGCCAGTTCAAACAATACATGAACGGTATCGGGTGTTGCCACTTGTTTTTCAAGTTTTAATACCCTTTGGTAATAGAAATCGAGATGCCGTTGTGTTAAACGGTTAAAATGATTTTTAGTAGTATCGAGCAGTTTTATAAAAGTGACAAACAAAGCCAGGTGCGGTGTAATTTCGGAACCTGTTTCGAGCTTTTTCAGAAAATCGGACAGTTCATCTTTTGCGACAAAAAAGTCCTGCCAGTTATCGGCCGGAACCTGATCGTTTTTTGTATCGAAATACTTAACATGAAGCGCAAAATCCCAGGCAAACTTCATCCACTCTTCCAGGCCAAAATCGTTCAGTTTTACCCATGCGGGATTGAGCGCTTCAATAAACCTAGATTGTTGTTCGGTTCCCTCACGGGGTAGTAATATGTCTTTTCCGCAATTTGCCATTTAAGTTTCGTTTATGTTTCGCTGCCTTCGGTTTTATAGAATGGGAATACCATATTTTTTCGCGAGTTGGTCGACCGGATGGTATAATCGATGTTTATCAGCAGTTCGCCTTCCGGTTCATTGATTGGATCGATGGCGATTTTATTCACATCAATCCGCGGTTCATGATACAGAATGGCCCTTTTTATCAGGTCGATCACATAGGTTTTCAGCGTAAGATTTAAGGGTTTAAAAAGCAGTTCATCAAGGTTACATCCGTAATCGGGAACCATTATGCGTTCTCCCAAACGGGTTGACAATAATATCTCCAGACTGCTTTTAATGTCCTCCTCGTTTTCCAGAAGTTTCACACTTTTTGTCCCCTTTTTGAATTCCGGGGGAAAACTCCATCCGCGTCCTAAAAATGAGTTGTATTTCTGCATGTTAACCTCCAATTATTACGGTTGCACTTCCCATTATTATTGATCCGCCATGTGCAGTAAGATCTCCTACACGGGCTGCCGGCATTCCGCCAATTAACACGGTTCCCGATCCCATGATAATCGTATCGGGTGGACCGGAACAAGTGGCCATATCGCCTACCCTTGCTGCGGGTAATCCTTCAATTAAAACCGTTGGGCTTCCCGGAGGTAAAACCGGTCCTCCAACATGTGGTGCTCCGCCAGGGTTTACCATCGGGCAGGTGTGCATATCGTTTATTCTTGCTGCTGGTGGCATATCAATTAATTTGTACTAATGATCCTGTAACTTTTGTTATCGCCGGCGATGCCAGTTCAGATCCGGCACTGCCTTCGGCTTTAAATTCAGCAGTGGCTGTAATGCCAACATTCGTTCCTTCGATGTTTACATCGCCCGTTGCTTTTATTGAAATATCTCCACTGCTTTCGAGTGTTATTCCACTGGAATCGAAAGTGCTTACATTTCCCGATTCGTCTTCGATTTTTATGGTTCCTGCATCATCGTCAACTGTGATGATTTTGCCGCCGGGCGTTTCAAGAACTACCGACTTTTTCTCGTCGTTAAACAAAAATTTTAACTCGCTGCGGGTTACAAATCCTTTTTCGTTGTTGGCTTCTTTAGGTTCAAGTGGCGAAGGCAACGCACTACTATGCAGCATGCCCAGAATCACCGGATCGTTTGGATCATCATTCAGAAAGCCAACGATCACCTCATCATCCGGTTCGGGGCGGAAAAACGATCCGCGACTGTCGCCTGCATCAAGTGTTGCCACACGTGCCCAAACGCCTTGTTCGTCGTTATTGATGATGGGCATACGCACCATCACGCGGTACTCGCCGTTTGGGTCATCGTGAATTTGGGTAACTTTTGCCACATGCAAACCACTAACGGCACCGATCAATCCAGCCGCCGGCATTTCAATAATATCAACCGTTTCGGAAAACCACTTTGGATTGATTCCGAACTGGGTGTCAATGGTCCAGTTGCCTTCGGTAATTTGATGACGAACAGCCGAAACATACACTTTGCCGTTAAATCGATCGCCTACGCCCGATAGTACAACTGTTGTATTTGGCTTCACGTCGGGAACGCCCTGAAAGCGCACCCGACCGCGTGTTTTCGACAGTTGATTAAACAACTTTTTGGCATTGGCCCACTCCTGTAAACCGGCATCAGTGCTGGCACTTCCATCGCGTAGCTCCAATTTATCCAATTCAATTACTGAAGCCAGTTCATTGGGCGAAATATTTCCGTTTAATTCTACGTCGGCATTATTGGCTTCCTTCTCCACGATCTCCTGATTTGCCACATCCCAGCCAAAACTGCTTACGTTAGCAAACTGATTTCGGGCATCCATTTCAGCATCAAAATCAAGAATAGTAGCGCCGTAAACGAGTGTCATTTTTTCTTCCTGCGAATAATCGGGAGCCAGCACCGAAAACTTACCATCGTCGATCACACAAACTTTTCCGTTTGCCTGAGCACGCGTAATAGAAAAATCCCAGTCGCTTACACGATACTGAACCATTTCAGGATAGGTTAAACCGGTTTCCTCCACATCGGACTCCAGGCCATGAATACCAATAATTCCTTCCAGAATATCGCTGTCTTTACTGTCGTAGAAATATTTGCTTTTGCGGCCGATGCTCATTTTAACGGCCTTGTCTTTGCATTCAATTTCCAGCTGTGCTTTGTCGGACCGGATCTTCAGATTATGCCTGATTACAATCCCTTTAAAAATGGTTTCTTCCTCGGAATGGTAACCGCTTTTTATCTCAATTTCCTTTCCGGGAACAAAGAAACTTTCGTTGCTCAGCACAAAATCCTGTGTCGCAGGATCGCCGTCAAGCAACACAATTTTTGCCCAGGGAATCCGGTTGATCTCCTTTTGCACCGTGATGCTTAAAACCTGGTTGACAGAGGATAATTCTTCCCCTTCAACAAGAATTTTGAAGGTAACCAGGTCGGCCGACCGTGCAGTTGGTATGACTCGCGTTTCAGGCATATTTATGAGACTTTATCGATTGGCGGAAAGAATATTTTCTGCCCAACCTTTAATTTTCTAAAATTGGTGATTCGGTTTGCTTTCGCCACTTCGAGGTAATATTTCGGGTCGCCGTAAATACGGTAGGTCATCAAAGGCAAGGTATCGCCTTCTTTAACTTCCCGAATGTGGGTAAGATCGGGTGAATTATTGTTCTCGGTAGCCACCCGCAACGTATCCTCAACAAAACCTTTAAATTTTGCGTTGGCTGTAGCACGTAGTGGCGTACCGTCGGCTTTAAACAGTTTAAACGTAATATCTACTTCGGTTAAAACACCTTTAAACAACAGTGTCCCCCACAAAATAACCAGGTAATTTGGGCGGTGCTCGTCGCCATTGTAATCAAAAACCACCCGTTTAAATTGATCGATATCTTCCTTAATGCCGTTTCCTTTATCCGCCGAAAGCTCATTATCATCCGCGGTTGCAGGATTACCGTAATTCACCAAAACTCCTGTCCGGTCGAAAATAAACTCCAGTTCGAGATCTTCGGGCGGTGTGCGGTTATAGCGCGGCGAAGAAGAACTTGTACCAGATGCCTGCTGGTTGTTTTGCTCTACCTTATACTTAAAAACATACTTTTCCGGATTCAATAAAGTCTGAAATTCGCCATTAGCGACTTCGTTATTAAACTGTTCGTCGCTGTATGCTTTTATCTGCAGTTTTGTAAGTTCTCCCGACATATCAGCGTTCCTCTTTTTTCGATAATATTTCCATCACCTGTTCCACACAGGCTTCTATGATCTTCTCTTTTGAGTTTTCCTCATCACCACCGCCGTTGCGTGGCTGTTCCGAATCGCCGGGAACATTGATCTTGATGTGTAATTCCTTAATTTCTATTGGCATAATAATTATATTACGTTGAAATAGTTATAAGTCAATTCCAGTGTTTCGATGGCCAGTTTGCTTTCTTCGGCATTAAAATCGCTCATGCTCCATTTTACCGGATAGGCATGAACGACATTCCAACTCATCAGCGGCTCATGTTTTTCATTCAGCAGTTTCACGATAAGGTTGGTGGGCTTAAAGCTGAAGTTTTCAACCGCATTTCGACACCATTTTATCACTTCCGAATCCACCAGTAATCCGCGTTTCAAAACCAGGTTTGGATACTTGGTCCGAACCGGAACTTTGTGTTTAAACCGGTTTTCTCCTCCTTCGGCAATTTCTTCGGTGTCCACGTCAACAGTCAGTCCTGAAACCGACTGAAAACGCTGGTCGCCACTACTGGAAGAGATATCCGGAAACTCAACGCTGAAATGAAATCCTATGGGTGGATGGAATTCGCTCATTCTATCATAGTGAGTTTTTCATGTACAAACTCGGCAGTTTCGATTGCAATTTCGTTTCCATCGGCTTTAAAATCGGTAGCCTGAATTTTGGTGATGTAGGCATTGATCGCTTTCCAACTTACCACCGGTTCATGGCTTTCATTCAATAAACTAATTACCAGATCGCCGCGATATTTCTCTCCTTCTTCCTGGAAATAAACGGTTTTCACCCATTTCTCGTAGAATTCGCGCCCTTTGCCGGCAAAAGTTCCGCGTTTCAATGTAATGTTGCTGTATTTCGACAAACCGGGTTGTTTGCCTTTGTGGTATTCGGCATCGGCACCGGCACGATACTCAATCACTTCGCGTTCAAAATCGAGGCCTGAAACTTCGGTGCAGTTAAACTCTGTGTCGCCAAAGCTCACTTTAAAATGAAACTTTGGTAATGGATATGTAGTTGCCATAATTTATTCTTTTAAAGTTTTATTGATTTAAACCTCCTGCATTTTGTGAGAGAATTGCAGTACAATGAATTCGGCAGGACGAACCGCTGCCATACCGATCTCAATGATCATATAACCGTTGAGAATGTCTTGCGCTGTCATTGTTTCTCCTAAACCAACTTTCACATAAAAAGCCTGCTCGGGAGTTGTACCTGCCAATGCACCAGCTTTCCATTGGTTTATCAGGTAATTGTCGATCATGGCTTTAACTTTTACCCATGTGTTGGCATCGTTGGGTTCGAAAACGAAAACACCGGTTGCTTTTTGTACCGACTCTTCCACCATATTAAAGAAACGACGGACAGAAATGTAGCGCCATTCGTTGTCGTTACCCGCCAGTGTTCGTGCTCCCCAAACGAGTATTCCTTTGCCGGTGAAAGCACGAATTGCATTAATGGATTTCCCTCCTTGTGTATGCACATTCAGATCGTCCTGGATATCGTTGGTGACTTTAACTGTTAATCCCGAAACATAATTCAGGCTCACATTTGCGGGTGCTTTCCAAACACCACGTTCGCTATCAACGCGGGCATAAACGCCGGCCATGGCAGCACTTGGCGGTAATTCGAGCGGAAGGTTTCCAATCTCGGTAAGTATTTTATTGTACGTGGCATCGTCTACCTGTTGAACGGCATTCAAACTTCGTCCGTTCATGGCACCGTTATTCTTGTCTTTACCTTCTACTTTTCTGATCTCGGTAATCAGATCGTTCATGTTTGTAAGCACATTTGCAAAAGCATCGAAGTTTGATGTAATGCCAGTTTGTGTATTCAGTGGCGTATAATATTCAAGCTTTTTCAGCTCAGCATCGAAGTTTACAGCGTTTACATCCAAGAGGTTTTTGATTTTTGTAGAAGTATCGGCATTTTGCATTTTTACAAATAACTCCCGAAGGTTACTGTATACCTCATCGATTTTTCCTGCACCTTCAAAATCGGCGTTAAACGTAACCAAAGCCGCATCAATTCCGTCGGCAATTGTCTGATCTTCATCAGAGATGGTATCTGAAGCCGCTTTGGCTTCGGTGTTCAGTTTTGTTTTAAAATCATTGAGTTCGCCGAGTGATCCGAGCAATGTTTCCACTGCATCGAGGAACGCCGTCTTTTTGGTACTGTCGCTCGAAAAAGTTCCCCCCAGATCGAAGCCGCTGGCGCTGTACATTTGCAACAGTACATCGCTCACTGCTCCTGAAATATCTCCGGGCGTGGTTGTCAGATCCACCAAATCGGCCACAGTTGCCGGCAATCCAGATGCGGGACTTTCAATAGCCGTTACATTGTCATCGATGGTTTCATAGGCTGTAGCATCGTACGAATAATGCGAAACGATAATCTTTTTTGCATCGAACTGATAATTCAGAATTGTTTTCAGAAACGGATAATAAGCCGCACCGTATTTCAGGTAAGCTTTATCGGCGCTGATAAACTTTCGTAAATCCGCAATGTTCGAATCGGTTGGGCTGGCTGCATCATAACTCAGTGTATCGATAATTGTAAACCGATCCTGAAGTTTGTTGCATTGCGCCAAAGCATCGTTGTACAGGCTATAAAATTCTGATGGAGTTGACAGTGCAGTTGCGTCAGGAAAAACAAGCAAAGTAACCTCATCCACCTTGCCCACCTCGGCCAATCCGTCGTTAAAATCATCCGAATTGTTTATTGATGTTACCTGAGTGTCGTCGTCATCCAAATCGGTTCCGTAGCGGCCAACTGAAACAATGTAACAAGGCCCGCCGCCGTTTGCAAAATAAAGTTGCAATGAATAATACATCAGGAAAGGTTCCCTTGATGCGGGCTGTGTTACCACCAAATCGCGTTTTGTTACACCATTCAGAAGGGTATCGTTAATCGTAATTCCAATGGAAGTTTCAGGTTTTGCAGCGCCAAAATACGTTTCGTATTCCAGCATCGAGGTAATCCTTGTGGGAACACCTTTAAGATCGCCTTTTATTTTATTGGTCGCTTTTTCAGTATAACCAATAAAAGCAGGGATAGCTGTTTCAACTTGCGCTACCGATGGAGGCAATTTGGAAATCTCCTCGATGTAAACGCCCGGTGTTTTGTAAGTTGTTGCCATAACTGTTTTGATTTAATGTGTTACATGTATATTTCTGAATATATTTTTGTTAATGTGCTGTTTGCATTTATTCGCAGCACATCGGGATTAGGCAATTCCTGGTCTCCCAATTTTATGCTGATAAAGCCTCTTGCGGTTAGCGGATGTTCTGTTTTTGTTACCAGCTGGCGGGCATTTCCGTTTTCCTTTTTAACATCGTCGCTGTTATGCGTTTGCTGGTTGGTATTAAAAAAATAGCGCCAGGTTGTTTTCCGGTTAGCAAAAACTATGTTGAATTCGCGCAGATCGTTTCGTAAGGTACCGTTTGGTTTGATTACATGATACGAGCCGTTTTCGCCCATCATTCCAATTCGGATAATACCAATCAGGTTGTTTTGTTCGTTACGGGTTAGTTGCTCCAGTTCATTTTTGATACTTTCTGAATTTAATCGGTAAGTATCGTCAATCGCAGCATTGCTATTCGATTTTTTAATTAAAGGAAACCCCGGATCTTCAGTCGACAAACGATTATTGGAAAAGAAAAACAATTGACCGGCATTTGACAGCCCGACTTGTGTAAAGTGATTGAATGTGCTGTTTAAAGTTTTCAGCAGAAAAGTGAAGTGCAGAGAGTCGTTTAATGGAATAAAGGGACTGTTAGAATCGCTCTCTGATACTTTTGTCCAGACCATAAAACCCCGGTTGGTGTTTTTGAGGATTAGTTTATGACCGCGAAGTTTTTGACTGGTAGTTGCTGAAGGAACGATAGAAATGAGGTCGGAAAGTGGATAGCCGGCCAACTGTTTTTCTTTTTCAACATCAGACATACTGAAATAATCTTCAGTTCCTTTATTCAGGAAGTATTTGTGTAAAATATTTACACCGAATAAAGGCTTATATATGGATGAAAAGCTCATTAATTAATGTCCTTTAGGTTTCCTTTTATTTTTGTTATTAGTTCTGTGCCTGCTTGTTTCTTGCGTCGGTCAACCTGTAGCAGTTGTACTTTATAGATTACTGAAGGTAACTGGCGTCCTCCGTGGGTTCCCCAAATGTGATTCCACACCTCGAAACCCGGGGTATAAAGATCTACAACGAACTTAAAATCGTCGAGTTCCTGCATCGATACATTCGAGCGGTTATACGCTGTATTTTGAGCGGTAAACACTTTTTTCCCCTGGAAATACTCCAGTGTTTTTGTAATGCTGATCAATGAATTGGAATACATATCGCAATTGGCACTAACCATAAAAAAGAGGTTAATATTTACGGCCGGATTATAATATTCGGCTTTATTATTAACCACATGACTTGTGGGAAGATTTTTTAACGTTGATTCTTCCTGAACACTCAGCAAAGAGATAATCACCTTGCCTTCAAGGTTCTTGGCCTTATCGCTTCCGGAATCCAGCAGTGCAAGATTTTCCAAAACGACAATTTTTCCCAATCCGGCATCGTCCAGATAGTTGTCCAGTTGTTCTTTGAGAATTTGAAGAGTTTCGTAAACCATAATCACCTTTTCAGTTTATGTCCACTTACAAGTAAAACATAGTTATTTGCGTCCTTAAAAAAGGAAATCCTATACGAAAAGGGCTGTGGTTATTATCTTCTGTATTTATTGAAACTTTTAGGAGCTTCAATCATTTAATGGTGATTACAAGTTACGACAATAAGAGTTATAAGTCAACACTTAAACTAATTCTAAATAAGCAACCGACTATTAAGAATTAGTAATCAAATACTTACAAAATACATATTCTAGAAAGAGATGATTATTAAGAAAGGTATTATGCTAATAGTTTTCCTTTAGCAGAATAAAAAGTTGTTCAATTTCCTTGATCAATGCACTGTGCGAACCACCAAAATGGTTAAACATAAACGAGAATACCAGTTTGTGACCTTTATCGGTGGTAAGGTAGCCCGAATAACAACGTACACGAGTCATTGAGCCGCTTTTTGCCTGTAAGGTTTTCCCGGGAAGTTTTTCGGTATCGAAACGTTTAAAAGTTCCCTTGCCCGCAACAGGTAACGACTCCACAAAAGCATCGTTTGATGCCATTCGTGTTAAAAAACGGGTAAAGAACGCTGGAGACACCGCATTAAAGTGCGACAGTCCGCTGCCGTCTTCCATAAAAATGTTTTCCATGCTTAGTCCCTGCTCTTCCCAATAGTTTTCTACCAGGTCAATAGCATCATTTCGATTTCCCAATCCATTTTTTTCAACAGCAATTTGTTTCAAAAAATGCTCGGCAAACAGGTTTACACTTTCATAGTTAAGTACCTCTGCAATTTCTGCTAATGTTGGCGATTCCTGGGTATAAATCAACGTTGTTTTATCGCTCACATTATTCCCGAAGCGTGTTTCGCCATCCACAAAAACACCTTCAGCTAAAAGATTTTGTAAGAATGCGGCAGCCAAAATCTCTTCAGGAGCAGGGACAGATGCTTTAATTGTGAAAGCTTTACGGTTCCGAGGAATGGTACCACGAATTATTCTGTGTTTGTCAAAAGGGCCGCCAAAAACATAGGCGTTGTCGCTGTTATTATCCGCCGAAAGTACTTCGTTATCGATTTGCAGACCATCAATCTTCGGATAGGTTTGAATCACCTTTGTGAGTTTTCCTTCCTTTTTTGGCGATGAAAATGTTATTCGGTACATATTATCAAATACAGTAAAAGCATTGGGTCCGGCGCCGTAATAATTGCCAATATCGCCCCATACCCAGCTGTCAGGAATTCGTTCGGTGTCGTAAATTCCACCGTCGAGAATTAAATTGCCTTTTACTTTTTTTATGCCCGAAGCTTTTACCTGTTTGGCCCAGTTTTTCAGAAACTCAAAATAATGATCCTGAAAATATTCCGATCCCAAAGCCGGATCTGCCCCGCCAATCAATACTAAATCACCATCTAAAACGCCTTCTTTATCAATCTTTCCGGAGTACGCAATTTGTGTTTTAAAACGGTAATCAGCCCCTAAAATTTCCAAAGCAGTTCCCGAAGTGATCATCTTCATGGTTGAAGCCGGAACCAACAATTTTTCAGAATTCAGGCTATAAACCGTTTCGTCCGAATTGAGGTCGACCACATTCATTCCAACCGAAGCATTTTTGTAATCTTCTTGCTGAAGAAGTGTTTCAATAGCTGATTTAAAACTGTTTTGAGCGAGGATCTGCCCGCTAAAAATCAGAAGAAAAAGTAGAGAAAAATATCGTACCTGCATTTTTTACTATTTTTGAAAGCTTAAAAATAACAGATTGTTTGGCTTGGCTGTACAAATCGAAAATAATTTGTATGACAAATTCAATCAATTAATATCAAAAAAACAAAAACATGCTGCGAACAATATTACTGGTTGGCACCGGAGGTTTTATCGGAAGTGTTTTACGTTACCTGGTTCAGATTTTTGTTGAGAAAGGGATGAGCACTACTTTTCCGTGGGGAACATTTGTAGCCAACATGGCCGGAAGTTTTATTATTGGTATCGTTTTCGCGCTGGCGCAAAAAGGCAACCTGCTGAACGCCGAGTGGCGTATGTTTTTAGCAGTTGGTTTTTGTGGCGGATTCACTACTTTTTCATCGTTTGCCTACAACAACCTCACGATGTTAAAAGAACAAACCTACGGACAATTTTTCCTGAACGTGGGCGGAAGTTTATTTTTTGGACTGCTGGCGGTGTACCTGGGTATGATTTTGGTGCGGGCAGTAATTCATTAAAAAGTAAAATCCGGATCACAACAATGTAACCCGGATCTGTTCCTTATTAATTTTCTATACGATTACTTTTTTACCCCATCCAGTTCGGCAATCCCCATTCCTTCAAGCAATTCTTTTCTGATTGGATCAACCACATCATTTAATTTTTGCAGTCCAAAATCGAGGCCTCCAATGGTTCGTAACGGTCTTGTTCCGGGTTCCGCATTAATCAGATCTTCAAAAATCCGAACAATAATCATCGGATCTGTTGGTGCATTCTCATCGGCAAATAAATTCATTACATTCTGTGCAAAACCATCAGCAAACTCTTTTACATGCTGATAAGCCTGAGCCACTTCTTCGTTTTCGGCCTGAACAAGGTTTCCAAAAAATTTCGTTTCAAAAGGTCCGGGTTCTACAATGGCAACATCAATTCCAAAGGGTGCCAATTCATAACGCATGGCTTCGCTCAACCCTTCTACGCCCCATTTACTGGCATTATAAACGCCAAATGCGGGAAACGCACCACGCCCGGCCACGGAACTCAGCTGAATGATAAGTCCTGACTTTTGCGCACGCATACCCGGCAGAACCGCCTGAGCCACGCGAATATTACCTACAATGTTTAAATCGAGCTGCGCCAATACAGCATCAGGAGAAAAGGCTTCCATTGCACCGCCATAACCTAAACCGGCATTATTGATCAAAACATCGATAGTTGGCAGTTTTGCAGCTGCCGCCTTAACACTTTCATCTGAGGTAACATCCATTTCGAGCACCTCCATTTTGTAATTATTTGTTTTAGCAAACTCCTTAAGTTCAGCTGCCGGTTTCAAGTTTTTACTATCAACATTACGCATTGTGGCAATAACATGATGTCCTTTTTCAGCCAAATATTTAGCCGCCAAATAACCGAAACCCGAACTGCAACCTGTAATTAAAATCTTTTTCATCTTGTAGTTTTTGGTGAGAAAATAGCTCTATTAAAATACCATATGGTATTATTTTAAAACATTCACTTCCAGACAATTGTTCAGCCATTAAAATTCTTATCTGAAAGAATCACCACTTAAAAATTCTGAGCTCCATAAATCCGTTCAATTTGAAACTAATTAGCTCTGTTTTCTGTAAAACCTTGTAGTGAAAACCTAAAATTAACAACGCGATGAAAACAACAGAAAAAACAGGAATCCTGAAGATCTACATTGGAGAATCGGATAAAATAAATGGCCGGGTGTTGTTTGAAGAAATTGTGTTTGAAGCACGAAATGCCGGTTTGGCCGGCGCCACCGTTTATAAAGGAATAATGTCGTTTGGTGCCAGCCACAGCATACACACCATGAAGATTTTTGCCTTGTCGAGCGATTTGCCCGTTACCATTGAAATAATCGATAACATTGACAAGATTGACCGTTTTATTGAAAAGCTAAACCAAATACTTGACAACAGCCAGCGCGGTGGGCTGGTAACCTTCCAGGAACTGGATGTTGTTCGTTACGAAAAAGGGCTAAAATACCGCGAAGAATATCATTAATACGCCATGCTTTCCCCCATCCTCTTTTTACTCTTTTGCAGCTGCAGATTATACCAATTTAAGTACGGCTGTTAATCACATGAAACTCAAACAGCAATAAGCAATTCAAGACCTTTTAATCCTTTACTTTCAATACTTTAACTAAACGTTAATAAACAAAATGTAGTTTCCAATAAGCATTTTTAGTGGGTACTGTAGAACAATTATTTAATATTTTCACGCCGCAGTTAAGACAGACCTAAAAGCTCGGAATTTAGAGCCTATTTAGCTGTTTCAGCAAAAAAACCAGAAAATAAATATTAATATGAGTTTTACACACGAAGTTGAAGGTATGATTTGCGTTGCTAAGGGAGCAAATCATGGCCCGGCTCCAATTCCACAGGAAGGAAGTTGGACTAAAGCCAAAGAAGTTACAGACATTTCGGGTTTAACCCACGGTGTTGGTTGGTGTGCGCCACAGCAAGGTGCATGTAAATTAACATTGAACGTTAAAGAAGGAATTATTGAAGAGGCGTTGATTGAAACTATCGGTTGTACCGGTATGACTCACTCGGCTGCAATGGCTTCAGAAATTCTTCCCGGAAAAACAATCCTTGAAGCATTGAATACCGACCTTGTTTGTGATGCTATTAACACTGCAATGCGCGAGTTATTCCTTCAGATCGTTTACGGTCGTTCGCAAACTGCTTTCTCTGAAGGTGGTCTGCCAATTGGTGCCGGTCTTGAAGATTTAGGTAAAGGTTTACGTGGTGTTACCGGTACTTTGTACGGAACATCGGCAAAAGGACCTCGTTACCTTGAAGTAGCTGAAGGTTACGTTTCGAAAATCGGTTTGGATGCTGATAACGAAATTATCGGTTACGAGTTTGTTCAGCTTGGAAGAATGATGGACATGATTAAGTCGGGTAAAGATGCTAACGAAGCATTGAAAGAAGCTACCGGAACATACGGACGTTTCGCCGATGCAGTAAAAACCATTGACCCACGTAAAGAATAGGAGGAAAGAATTATGCCATTATTTGAAAGTTACGATAGAAGGATTAAACAGATTGAAGCTGTTTTAAATTCATATGGAATTGCTTCGGTAGAAGAAGCAAAACAAATTTGCGACGACAAAGGTGTTGATGTATACCAAATTGTAAAAGATACTCAGCCTATCGCATTCGAAAACGCAATGTGGGCTTATATCGTTGGTGCTGCAATTGCCATTAAAAAAGGCCAGACTGTGGCTTCAGAGATTGCTGCAACTTTAGGCGAAGGTTTACAGGCTTTCTGTATTCCGGGATCGGTTGCTGACGACAGAAAAGTAGGTATCGGTCATGGTAACCTGGCTGCAATGTTGTTGCGCGAAGAAACTAAGTGTTTCGCACTGTTGGCTGGTCACGAATCATTCGCTGCCGCTGAAGGTGCAATTAAAATTGCCAACTTCGCTAACCGCGTTCGTAAAGAGCCTTTACGTGTAATCCTTAACGGATTAGGAAAAGACGCTGCAAAAATTATCTCACGTATCAACGGTTTTACTTACGTTCAAACTAAATTCGACTACGTTACAGGCGAAGTTGTAGAAGTTAGCCGTAAGCGTTATTCTGAAGGATTACGTGGCGAAGTAAACTGCTACGGTGCCGACGATGTACGCGAAGGTGTTGCTATTCTTCATAAAGAAGGTGTTGATGTATCGATTACCGGTAACTCAACTAACCCAACTCGTTTCCAGCACCCGGTTGCAGGTACGTACAAAAAAGAGTGTTTAGAGCAAGGTAAAAAATACTTCTCAGTTGCTTCTGGTGGTGGTACTGGTCGTACGCTTCACCCGGATAACATGGCTGCCGGTCCTGCTTCATACGGTATGACTGACACTATGGGACGTATGCACTCTGATGCTCAGTTCGCCGGTTCTTCATCAGTTCCTGCTCACGTTGAGATGATGGGATTGATCGGAATGGGTAACAACCCGATGGTTGGTGCTTCTGTTGCTGTTGCAGTAGCAGTTTCGCAAGCTTAATTCAGATACCATTCGCAACAATTAGTTGTGAAAAAGATATAGCTAAGGCGCAAAGTTTAGGAGAAATCCATAGCTTTGTGCCTTTCTTTTTTAATCATATGTGCGCGACTAAAAATACCACAAAAGAATTCATCATTGAGGAGGCACTAAATCATTTTGATGAAGGTTATGCCTGCTCGCAGTCGGTGTTACTTGCTTTTGCCGATCATTTTAAGCTGGATAAAACCATGGCCAAGCGCATTTCATCTACTTTTGGAGGAGGAATGGGCCGTTTACGCGAAACTTGCGGAGCTGTAACGGGCGGTTTTATGGTATTGGGCCTGGCATTCGGTAACGAAGAACCAAAAGACCTGGACACCAAACTGAACAGCTACACAAAAGTTCGCGAATTAAACAAACTGGTGGAGGATATTCACGGAACTACCAATTGCCGTCAACTGTTAATTAAACATGCTACCGAAACTGAGGTACAAGACCGGAAACACCACAAAATTATTTGCCGGAAAGTGGTTGACGATGCCACTGCTCTTGTTTATGATATTCTGAAAGAAAATAACGAGATCTAGTTAGGAACACTCCTCCGGATTCGTACTATAACGTATACCACAGAAGAATAGTAATTCCTGTGACAAACTGATCTCAAACTACTCAGCTCCCCTCGCCCACTTAACACATTATATTCTGAACCAATTTAATGATCTTAAATTCACATTAAAAAGGAGTAAACTATTTATCAATCTTCGTAATTTCGTGAAACAATTTAAGCGCCTCAGCGTTTACAATCCTGTAATTGCACTAGCAATCTTGAAAAGTTAAATAAATAAAAACTACTTACAATGTTAATTAGCGACGTAAAAGCAAGAGAGATTATCGATTCTCGTGGTAACCCAACTGTTGAAGTTGATGTAATACTCGAAAGTGGTGCATTCGGCCGTGCGGCTGTTCCGTCAGGAGCGTCAACCGGAGAAAACGAAGCACTTGAATTACGTGATGGCGACAAAAGCCGTTACTTAGGAAAAGGCTGTTTAAAAGCAGTAGCAAACGTTAACGACGTTATTGCAAAAGAAATTATTGGTATGGATGCTACCGACCAGGTGGCTATCGATAGCAAACTATTGGAACTCGACGGTACCAAAACAAAATCTAACCTGGGTGCAAACGCTATGTTAGGTGTTTCACTGGCGGTTGCAAAAGCGGCTGCTGAGTACTCTGAGCTTCCTTTATACAAGTACATCGGCGGAACAAACGCAAAAACATTGCCTGTTCCGATGATGAACATCATTAACGGTGGTTCGCACTCTGATGCAACCATCGCTTTCCAGGAATTTATGATCCGCCCGATTGGTGCGCCGACTTTCCGCGAAGGTTTGCGTATGGGTGCTGAAGTTTTCCACGCACTGAAAAAAGTATTGGCTGCTAAAAACCTTTCAACTGCAGTTGGCGACGAAGGTGGTTTTGCTCCAATGTTAGGTGGTACTGAAGAGGCGATCGAATCAATTCTTACTGCCATTAAAAACGCCGGTTACAAACCGGGCCGTGCCGAAGACGGTGGCGATGTTTCTATCGCTATGGACTGTGCTTCATCAGAGTTCTACAAAAATGGCGTTTACGATTACAGCATTTTCGAACCAAACGGTGTAAAACGTACTTCTGACGAACAAGCTGCTTACCTGGCAGAATTGATTTCAAAATACCCTATCGATTCAATCGAAGACGGTATGGACGAAGGCGACTGGGACGGATGGGTAAAACTGAACGCTGCAATTGGTGACAAATGCCAGTTGGTTGGCGACGACCTTTTTGTAACCAACGTTGAGTACCTGCAAAAAGGTATCGAATTGGGTGCTGCAAACTCAATCCTTATTAAAGTAAACCAAATTGGTACTTTAACTGAAACCTTGGACGCCATTGAGATGGCACACCGTGCCGGTTATACTTCAGTAACTTCTCACCGCTCGGGTGAAACTGAAGATTCAACAATTGCCGACATTGCAGTGGCTACCAACTCTGGCCAGATTAAAACAGGTTCGATGAGCCGCTCAGACCGTATGGCAAAATACAACCAGCTACTTCGTATTGAAGAAGAATTGGGTGCAAGCGCCATTTACGGATACAAAAAAATCTACAAGAAGTAAGAATACTTTGCGCTAAATATAAAACCGTTCCGTCAACTGATGGAGCGGTTTTTTTATGCTCAAAGTTAGGATAACGTTTAAACATGCAATCGAACTTATTGAGAGAAATCCTGAACGCTCTACCCTTTTGTCTGTCGACATTTTCCCTTACAAAGGGAAAAAAGCTTTTTAACCAGGATATACGAAAATTTGTTGCGAGCTACCGGAGTTACCATCAACAGGCTCCCCTATTAAGGGGAGCTCCCGATAGGGTGAAGGGTAAAGCATAGCAGATAAAATGTAATGTTATTAGAGAAGCATAATTTTACTGACTCTTCGTTTTCTCACGAATAAAAATTAATCGAATATCATTGAACAAACCACCCCACCTACTTGCTTTATTAGTAAGAATAATAAACTTACAGCGCATGATAAAAAAAACAGGCCTATTCACCTTTTTACTTTTGATTACAGCAGTTGCAATGGCACAGGCTCCGAGTGGAATTCCTACGGGCACCCCTGAGCCTTTGGAGTTGACCTTAACCAATATTATCGTTTTTATTGTGCTGCCGGTAATAATCGTTATTCTTTATATTTACTGGCGACGTAACAGGCGAAAGTAAATACGAAAGCCCCCTATTTTAATCCTTCAATCCACTTCAGAATCTTGCGGTAGTGTGTTCCATCCCAGTAAATCTGTCCGCAACCATCGCACTTCCAGAATTCGTTACACATCGAAAACGTATCTTCAGGAACTTTGTCTTTTACCTCTTCGGCATCAACTGCTGTTAAACTTCCGTTGCAATTGGAACAGCGTGAAAATGGCCGAAAGCTGTTCTGAAGTTGCAACCGTTCCACCACCTCACGAAGTTGTTTTTGCGGATCGCTGTTGCGCACCCAGTAACCGTGTGTTGCTGCAGTATGTTTCAAAACGCCTTTATCGCGGGTTAAAATAATTCGCTTTTCAGCCACCGAGATTTGCACAATCTCATCATCCTCCAGGTTGTTGCGAAAAAGTGTATCAAATCCCAGCAAACGTAACTTCTGAGCCAGTTTCCCCAGGTTAACATCTACAACAAATCGGGTTTCACGCAAAGGTTTTGGGCGTAAACGAACCACAGGCGATATATCCATCGACTCAAAAACCGGATAAACGGAAACGTGCTCCCCTCCTATCAGCAAAGTCTCAAAATCAACAGATACACCGTCAACCAATATTAAATCCACTTCAGTGTGCGGCACACCAATTGCTTCGATGCTGTTTTTCACCGATGGCGTCCCCGTAAAAGTATATTCAAACGGTTTTTTACGTTGATGAACAGGCAGAAAATCATTCAACTCTTCGTAAAACCGAAATATACACCTACGACTCAGTGCTTCATGATTTGTTGCTGATTCATTCACCCTGTTTTATTTTTATGGATACTTAATTTACAACTATTCCTTTAAGAAATCATTCCCCAACAACAATCGACTTACAGGTAGCTCTACTTTTTTTCCGGTTCTAAGTCTTAAACTAAAGTTTAAAGCCAAAAAACCGTCCGCTGAACGTTTAAACAAACGTTTTAGCCCCGAAAGGAACATCCGACACCGTTTAAACAAAAGTTTAAGCCTCAAAATTGTTTTTTGCTTTAAAAGTTTGTTTAAGCCTGTATTCAATCTTTTAGGTTAAACATTCGGGCCGGATGTGCAGCCTCCGGTTTTAGCGAAGTAAAGTTCTTAAATACTTTGATGTCTTTAAAAACCAAGGTAAAAACAAAACGCGGTTCCTGTTCCAACCGATTTGGGAAATAACCGAATTGCAGGTGCATAGCCGGAAAAATCAAACTCTCGTTTTTGGTGCTGGCCCAAATTCCAATTTCAGAATAACGATCTACTTCTCTTGTAGCTGCGTTTGATTTTGATAACCAGCCAACATTTACATAAGGATTAAACGAAAAACGAAATCCCCAGATCTGGTAGTTGGAATAAAAAACCGGCCGGTAAAACACTGCCAGATTCGAATAGTTTTTGTAGCCCGTTAAATAATCGGTTGCAAAAGTGCGTGTTGAATAGTAAGGAATAAAATACCGTGGATTGCGCACAGCATTAAATTTCAGTTCAAAAATATTTCGTATTTCGTATTTCCCCAGCCGGCTTAGCGGACTTAAATAATCGAAACGCAGCCCGGCAAGTCCGTCTTCCAGCTTCGAGCCGTTTAAATAACCACCCGCCTCGGTGTACGCCGAAAAAATACCGGCATTGTTAAAATACAACGAGTAGTTGGCACGCAGCCCCGAGTACGAACGCTCGTAAAAACTGGTTTTCTCCCACCCCGCTGTTACATTCAGGTTGTAACCGATTGGCACATCTTCAACCGTTCCGTATTGCAACAGGCGACTGGTTTTTATGTACGACACCTGCTGCCACGACAAACCCGCCAAATACAACTGCCGGTTATGAAACTGGTAGTTTGTAGTTTCATCTAGCAGTGGTTGGTTTTTGTATTTATACGAAACGTAACGCGCCGCAACATTCAAAAATGGCCGGGTAATATCTCTGTGAAAAAAGAACGAATGTCCCAGCCACAAATCAAAATAAGATAAATTATACCGGCTGTTATCATTCTCCAGCGAATCGTTTACATAGGGGTGGTCCGACACTTTTTCGCGCAGGTGATCGTAAATTATCTCACCCCCGTTTTTGGTGTGCGTTGTCGAAAACGGTTTTTCAAACTGTATCCTGAAATTCTCACGATCAACACCATTTTGGTAGCGGATTTCACTGTCGAAAAAAGTGCCCCACATATTGTTTATGCCATAAAAAGCCCCATAACCGAACTTCTCTTCGGTGTCGGCATCAAATTCGCCAATTATCCCGATGCTGTGCCCCAGCCCGGCAAAATTTCGCGAGTAAGGTTCCACTTCAAAAGCATTGTAACTGTTAACATCGCCACTTACACCAATCGGGTATCGGTCTTTAACCATAACCGTTACGTTTACCGAATCGCTTGAATTCCCAACCGGCGAAATTTTAATAAAAGCATCTTCTATGTATGAGAGCTCACGAAAAAGGCGCTCGTTATCCGAAAAAATACGTGCTGTCACCCGTTCGTTTTCCTTAAAATGAAGGTTTTTACGAATCACACGTTCGCGGGTCGGGCTGTATGTTTTGTTCAGAAAACGGCCAAATCCGGAGAGGTCGACATTGGTGGTATCAAAAAGATTGCCGTCGAGCACCGGCACCCGTTCAATCGTAATGTTTTTTATTACCCGGTTTTTATAGAAGGCAAAATACTGGTCGGACGGATTGAAATCCTTCGGCAGCTGTTCTTCCCTGCTTCGTATCGAGCCCATCAGCAAACTCCCGTAACGACTATTCAAACGTGTAGCCGATTCAATCTTTTCAGGATGCTTTTCGTAATACGATGGTTTTCGTACCAGGAAATTTTTGATGATATCGTGCTCCGTATCTGCTTCAAGAATCACCACCGAATCATTCACACCATAATAAATGGTGTCTTTCAGCATTAACAACTGATCGAAACGAATGCGAATGGTATCTTGCTTTTGCGCTTTTGCAACAAATACCAATCCCACCAGACTCAGAAATAATAAGTGTTTAATGTGTTTCTGCATCGAACAGCTTGTACTTCAATTCGGTATTCAATGTTGATTAAAGATAAGAATTTAAGGAAGATAACGCCCAAGCAGAAATCAAAATGCTTCCACAAAATTGAAGTATACGCCCTTAGAATCGCGTCCCACACCAAAATCAACACACACATTCATTCGTGGCTGCAATTCAAGCCGGTAACCAATTCCGCCATTCGGAACCCATTTTGATAAACTTACCACATCGGGTGCAATACTACCTGCGCCAAGCCAAATTACCATTCCGCTTTTGCTTAAGCGTCCATCTGCTTTTTGAAAAGTATAGCGCCATTCGCCAAGCATAAAAGAAATGGTATTATCGCGGTAATGCCCCATTAAATATCCCCGCAGGTTTTTCCCTCCCGAGAAATCGGATAGCTCAGTTATAGGCACATCGCCATAGGTGCTTCGGGTAAACAACCGAAACGCCAGCACATTGCCCGGGCGCGTTAGGGTTTTATAGTGCCGCAAATCGAGCGTATATTCCTGGTAATCGTACTTGCTACCCCACAAATTATCGTAAAACATAGCTGCAAAATGGAAATAAACTCCGCGCCAGGCATTTACAACTATATCGCGGGTATCGTAAGCGAAAAGTGCTCCAATTCCGTTCAGAAAATAAGTATCTCCGAACTGTGACCGGTATGGATCGTTTTCTACCGGCTGGGCAAAGTCTTTTGTTACAACATATGCCGGACGTAAACTGGCACCCACATAAACCGATGGTTTTAATTTGTAGATTAAGTCAATATCAAAAGATGAATTGGTTTCGTGGTACAAAGTTGTAGTATCCGATTGATGATTGGCTTCAATCTGATCAAATCCCTTTCCATAGTAGTTGTTGTCTTTATCGCGAATTACAAGGCTGGCATTCATTCGAAATTTATCCTCCAGCCAAAACGTTCTCAAATGCGCCTGAATGCCAAAATTTCCTTTGGTGCTGTAGAATATAGTGGCCGGAAGCGATGAACGTTGCGAGATGCTGTCGTTTTTATTTGCCCTGAATGAGTATAACATGCCTCCGGAAATCAACAAACCGGCATCAGCAGTGTAGGCCGGTGCAAACATGGGCGACAACCACGGTTCGCCGGCCTTTATAACAGCCTCCTTTCGCGCATTGCGCTCATTCCAGGCATCCTTTAATTTGCCCTGAGCTTTTGAATCACAAAAGCTAAAAAGTAAAAGAAAGAGAAGTATAAATGTTGCTGGTTTCAAGAGTCAAGTGTATTTTGATTTAATCAAATATACGACTTTACCCCCGTTAAAATCAAATACTTTGGCAAACAAAAAAGCCACATCCGAAGATGTGGCTTGTTATTATTTTGCTTCTTTTTCAGCTTTCATTAGCCAGTAGAGTCCCTTCACCCCGATTTTTATATCGTCGAGTTTAAAGAGGACAAATATTTTTTCGGTGTAGGCTACAATTCCCCATCCTACTGCGAGGTAGAAGAACCAGGCGTAGAATCCGAATACAAACAATACAAAAAAGAATATACTTTGCACATATCCGGCCGAAACAGCTGAATACAGGTGTAGTCCCGGTATTTTACCGAAGCGCGCAAACGAAACGATGTAACTCACTACAAACAATCCCAGAAAGAGGAATAAAAACCAACTGTGTGGTTCAATATCGGCCCACTTAAATACAAACAAACCTAAAATGGCCATTGCATAAGTACAAATATCGGCCAGGTTATCGAGCGCGGCACCAAAATGCGTTTGCTGTTTGAGGTAACGTGCCAGATTCCCATCGGCAACATCGCTTACCAAACTAATACAAAGCAACCATACAAACAACGATTCGTTACCAACAAGAGCAGCATAAAAAATTACAGGAAATGCTAACAAACGGTATAAACTGATCGCATTTGGGAGATTTACAATATTCTCGCCACGTACAAAAATTTTCTTCATAATCCTCGTTTAAACTTAATTGGTGTAAACCTAAAAATTAGTTGGTAAAAATTCAATGATTTATACGGCAGCCTTTATTTCGGATACCTGCTGGTCGGTATCACTATTCAGAAAATAGCTAAGCATACGATGTATCGATTCGGCAGTTACCTCGCTCACTTCCTCTTCAACAATCGAATCGAGATTTGTTGTATCGAAAGCAATATTGGTATCGATATAAGCACCTGTAAACGACATGCCGATAGCCATAATCCGCTCGAGCGAATTCATTTGTTCTTTCTCCAGCGTTAAATCCGGCACCAGGTTAATCGGCATTAAACTGCTGATGCTTCCCAGTATATCTTTATTTTTCACCGAGGTTTTGGCAATTAAATTCAGAATAACCGGCACCTGTTCGGCTTTTACGGCACTCATCAGGTATGTTACTGCGGTATCGATAGGAATAAGGTTTTGAGTTGATTCGGGATCAACCTTTAAGCGAATTACACTGTTTGGATATTTTTTGGCCAGGTTTTGTACACGTTTCGAGAAATCGAAAATACCGTAATCGGTTTTGGTTACGCCGGTTTTGTTGTTTCCAACCACCTGCGACAAACGCAATATACATGCGTTTAAGCCCCTGTTATCAATGTAATCTTTAATTACATTTTCGGCATATCGTTTTGATTGTTCGTAGTAATTACGGAATGCATCAATCTCGGCATTTTCGTAGAACTTTTCTTTAAACGGCTCATCAATACGACCGCACGAATAGGCCGTGCTTACAAAATAGAAGCGTGATTCTTTTGCCGAATATTTCTGAAAAGTATTGATTGAATTGGTTACTCCCTGCAGATTGGTTCCAAAAATTTCTTCTTTCGATTTTATGTCAAATTTTAAACTTGCTGCAAAATGAAAGTAATCGACGTTTCCCCCGAAAATGGTTTTCAACTCACTTTCCTGCAATGCAAAATCCGCTTCAAATAACGAATAGTCGTGAACCTCAAGATTTGTAAAATCAATAGCCTCCCCGTCCTTCATCTCTTTTAAGGCAGCTTTTACCCGCTCTTCGGCAGTAAATTTTTTATTACTGCGTGCAAGCGCAACTACCTTGTAGTTCTCTGACAACAATTCGTTTATAAAATTAGAAGCAACATAACCGTTTGCTCCGTTTATAACAATTTTCTTCATGACGTAATATTTGATTCGGAGACGCTAAAAAATCTCCACTTTGCTATTCAGTTTTCTTTACTTTCTGTTTTACTATATACAAATTACTCCTTTTTTAGCAGAAATACCAGCATCGCCTCTACATTTTACATATTTACATTAATAGTAAAAGTGTAACTGCTGCCCCTAGAGGAATGGTTAAATTGTCGGACCCGCGCCAACTGAGTAATTCTGCCAGTGTGCTAACAACAGCTACTGCCAGTCCAATATAAAAGGTTTTTAAATCGAAAACACCTCGATTAAAATACAGGGCCAGCAAGCTGATAATAAAGCTGGTGAGTAAAAATGCACCCGATCCGAAAATTGATTTTCCGGTATCGATGCCCAATATTTTTATTTTATGATTGTTCGTTTTAAAGCTGATTCCTACAATGGCTGCCATCGGGTCGCTGATTCCCAAAATCAGCATTGGCAGGATGAAAATAAATTTACTATCGAGTATATCCGATAGTAAAAATGTAAGATAAATTGATGCCGGCAACAGGTAACTACCAATCGATTTCCGGTCGATATCGTGAATGGAATTCAGCTGCTTGCTGTATTGTGTAATAAATAAGGCCGCAAAAAAGATGAGCGCCAGCACAAATACATACCAATGACTTGAAAAAATGTATGGAAAGGGTACCACAGCAATGGTGGCGGTAAAGTGCGCAAACTTTCGTGTAAACTCGCCTTTTACTTTTAGTCGTCGGTAGTTAAGTTCGTTAAATGCCAGTAACAGTATTATTGCAATAAAATATACTACTGACAGCGTAATAGTGTTCCCCATAAAAATATTTTATTCTCTGGTTATCTTCCTTCTAATTCCCGCTCCGTTTTCAATAAACAAAGTTATCGCTATATAAGTTTCACCACTTCATTTATTGATCGAACTGTTATTATCCTTTCCTGAAATGCTCAAGTTAAGAACCAATCATCAGAAAAAAAAATGTTACCCAGGCTCCACCCGAAATTAAACTGTCAAAGCGGTCGAGAAATCCTCCGTGCCCCGGTATCAAATTACTGTAATCTTTTACTCCGAATTTTCTTTTGTACAACGAAGCAGCAATGTCGCCTAAAAAAGCAAACACAATTATTCCGAGTGTAAGCCCGGCCACCACATACCATTTATTGTCGTATAATCCGTGAAGAAAAAAGCCGCTTGCGAATGCAAACAAAGCACCACCAACCGTTCCTCCAATGGTTTTATTGGGGCTGATTTCGGGTGCAATTTTTGTTTTTCCCCATAACTGTCCCGAGATTTGGCTAAACGCATCAAATATCGATAAGATCAGAAATGCAAAAAGCACCAGTTTGTTATCCATAGCCCCAAACAACCACAGTCCTGTCCCCAAAACGGTATAAATAAGCATGGAAACGAATACAAAACCTGAATGTTCGAATCCTGCCCGTTTAAACAGTAGTAAAAGTTCGAAAGCACCTGCCAGCAATATTATTCCAACCAAAACCTGGAAAAATACCGGATTTATTGTGATGCTAAAAAACAGAATGTGGATAATAATAAAGTAGCTAATGAATTTTGTCCAGCTTTTTCGGGCCACTGCTTTTTCCTTTTTCCGGTTAATAAAAAAGAATCCAACTGCACCCAACAGGAAATACGACAGAATGAATATGTATATCGTTAAAATCATGTTATCTGTTTACTATCATTAAAATACCGATTGCTGCAACCACAGCCGCGTATATGTACTTCACCCTATTCTCCGATTTTCCGATCTTCGCTTTTGCAAAAAGCCGCGGCCCCAAAAACGCACCAATTACTGAACCTGATGTAAGAAAAGCAATTAGAGTAAGATCGATACTGCCTATTAAAAAATGGGCACCAACCGCAAATACGGTATTTACCAAAACCACCAGCAACGATGTGCCAACCACTAATTTAACAGGTAATCGCATCGAAAACAATCCGGCAATAATCGGCGCTGTTCCGCTGGTTCCAAATGTTCCGGCAATCAGTCCGGCCGTTAAGCCAAAAAATGAGCCTTTCCCAATACGAACAGCTTTCAGCTTAGCTTTGCGTTCTTCGTCTTCAGCCTCCTTGTATTTTCTTATACCGGCAACCAGCATATTTATTGCTATCAAAATGGAATAAACTCCAAACAGTAGCTTTAATTGCGGCTCCGTAATTAAATTTGTTATACGTGCTCCCAGCAAAGCTCCAACAATTCCGGCAATGCCAAACAAGGCCCCGGTGTTGGTATCGATATTTCCTTTTCGGTAGTGCCCCCACGAGCCGACCAATCCAATTGGTAGTGTTGCAGCCAGCGAAGTTGCCACAGCTGTATGCGCGGGCACGCCAATTATTAAGGTAAGCACAGGCAAAAAGAAAAAGCCTCCACCTCCTCCAAGCATGGTTCCAAAAAGCCCAATAACAAAGCCAATTAAGGGTAAAATCAGGTAGATATTTTCAAACGAAGAATTAAAAATCATAATTAATCTTTACGGTCAGTTAAATTTAAAAATTAATTACTCAACCGCAGTATTTAAAACCTGTCCTGTTAAAAAGTCAAAGGTAAAGTATAAAAATTTATCGTTAAGTGATACGAAACACAATCTAAAATCACCCTATGTATTTTAACATCTGTTAACGTTTCAGCACAGAAAGAGTTCAGCAATTGATTTTTTGCACCGAAAATAAGTGGAGAATATAATGAAAAAATACTGGTAATATTCCCGGCGAATAACTTTGAATAATTGGTTTGAATAGAAAAGCTCTTCCTTTTGGGGAAGAGCTTTTCATTTGTTTCACAATATAAGTTATAAGAAACTAATAGTGAGCGTTACATAAAAGCTCCTTCCGGGCGAATAAATGGGTCGCGCATCTGCTCCACGAACCGATCGCGCCAGATGTTCGTAATACGCTTCATCAAACAAGTTTTGCACACCACCGGTGGCTGTAAAAACGCTATTCATCAACCACAAAACTTTTGCATCAACTACATTAAAAGCCGGTGTTTCTGTTTCGCCGTACGATGTTGCAATCCGATCCTGTTTCATGGCATGCCTGAACATCAGTTCCGGCTTTAGTTTGCCATCTGCAAAATTCCCCATCAAGTGATAATGAAACTCCATCGGTGGAATCTCGGGCAGTGGTTCATCCATCTCCTGATTTTGGCCGTGCGTATAAACCAATCCCAAATTGTGGCTCAGGAACGAACTATATTGCTGAATCCAGTTGGCTTCAAAACCGGTCATTAATGCTTTTTTGATATTTATAAACCGGCGTACCCCCGGCGAAGTGCTCAACGCAGGCTGCAGATCTTCGCGAATTTCAGACGAAATGTAATCGCGCAAAACCGAGGTAAACACATTTATATTTATATGAATCTTTTCGGTTTGATATCGAAAAACCAGATCGAGCTGATTGTTAATTTCCGGATCAAGATCAGGATTTCCCACCATTTCATACGGATCAAGCCCAATCGGAAACTGATTTATATAACGCTCAGCAATTCCGGGACTTCGTGTGGCCATTCCTACCCACAATCCCAGCGAGATATTTTCGCTGAACAAACGTGTTCCGCCTGCACTAATTGACGGATGCACCTGCGACGACTCCAGATCGGAATATATTTCCACAAAACGCGGATCGGGATTATTGGCTTTTGACGAATTTATATCGAGACGTCCCGAAACAACAAACTGAAATCCCGGCTGCGCAATGTGCCATTCGCCAAATAATCCGGTGCGATTTATTTCGGCATCCTGCCACACATTATCGGTTAAAACTTTTCCGGCCATTGGCCCCATTAGCATTGTGCGCTCACGATAACCATCGGCCGACTCAAAACGATAATCAGCACCGGCGTACAGGTAGCTTTTATTAAAATCGAAACGCAATTCTGTTCGTCCACCGTAATTTCTGGTTTCGGCATCGGTTATTGCATCCACCTTTCGCGGATCGATAATTTTATGGTAGTTATCCATCAGGTGATCGACCATCGTTCCGTACACACTGGTATTCCACGAGCCAAGTGCTTTATCATAAAAAACGGCAGAATGACTGGCGTTTACCAGCCAGGTATTGTCTTCGCGTAAATCCATTGGTAAGGCCGGAAAATCAACATCTTTGGCAATATTGTTTGAAACCAGCACTCCAATATTTTGGGTTTGACTGAGTTTTACCCCAAGTTTTCCTCCCCAGTTCAGCCGGTTAAAACGCGCCGCAATATCCACGCCATCGCCATCGGTATAATCATCGCCGGTGGAATAAGCACCAAACATCCGGAAATCTACTTTTGAGCCTGAAACTCCGGCCACTCCTTCGGTTCTAAAAATATTTCCGTTGCTCTCGTAGCTTGTTCCCACGCGCCCAACAGGCCTTGCTTTTTCCTTAAAATCGGGCGAAGAACTTTTAAAATTTATGGTTCCGCCAAAGGCATTTCCGTAACGCAAACTGTGTGGACCTTTTAGCACTTCTGCTTCGGCGATCATATTTATAGGAATTTGGCTGGCAGCCGGATCCATCCGGTTTGGACAAGCCGCCGAAGCCGTTTGACTTCCATCCAAAACCAGGTTAATCTGGTCGTATTTAAACCCACGAAGTACCGGATCAAATCCATAAGCACCACTTTTACGAATAGTAGATATTGATGCCACCGATTCCAGCAAATCACCGGCATCGTGTGCCAGTTTGTTTTGCACGGTGAATTCCATTTTTCGTTTGTCGCCGGCCGTTGGGTGCACCAAAACCACCGTCGCGGGCAAATAGTTGGATGACTGAACCAATCGAATAACTCCGTCGTTTGCTAACTTTTCCAGTTCTTCAGGACTAAATACGACTTTCCCATATTGCAAATGCGACAAGAACAATTCTGCCCCCACTTCAACCTGTAAAACGATATTTCCGTTCTTATCCGAAAATCCCCTCGTTTCGTTGTATTGATAGTGAACATCAGGAATTCCGGTTTTCGTTTTAGAATCAATTATTTGTATTGTTTTTTCCTGCGAATAGGAAGAGTGTACCAGCAACATAAATACCAGTAAATACACCATTCTGATTCCGGAATTATAAAAGATCTTTCTCATTCCAAAATGATTTATTACTATTAAAATTATCGTTTGGGGCGGTATTTAAACGGAATATTTTGGAGGGTGAAAGACCTTAAAAGACTTTAGAAATGAATATTTTAATAAGAATTTAAATCTCAGGTTTTCACTATTTGAGTATACCCTACAAATTAACTCAGTGGTTTGAACACAAAAATCAATATTCTGCTTTTCAGTCTGTTGTGGTGGTAGTTCCCTTTTCTGCTCTTCCTGTTCATGCATTCTCTTTTTCAGCTGGCAACACCCCTCGCAGGTTGATCCTTCCACATCCTTTTCAATACACAGATTTTTTGCAATATATTCCTGGTTGATTTTAAACGATGCCAAAACCAATAGTTCAGAAAACTGAAACGAAAAGATAGAACAGACTAATATGGCTGAAATAAAGAATTTCACAAAGCCAGTTGATTTTTAGTAAAGTTACTAAAACAACATTATTTATTGTCAAAAGTTCAATACCACCTCTTTTGCATATTTGATTTTGAAATCAAGAGACTCACCGTAGCTTTTCTAATCGCCGTTCTGTAAAAATTCATACACTAAAAACGGCCGGAGATGCGGATTCTAATTACAATCATTGATTGTTTCTAAGGAAATCAATTATCTTTATTCCGTATTATTAAAACAGTTGTAACGGATAAATTATGCCCGATAATGACAAACTCATTATTGTTTACACGCTTAAATAGATCCATTTCAAAAAAGATAAATCAGCTATGAAAATTTCGGTAGTAGGAACAGGTTATGTAGGATTGGTTTCGGGAACATGTATTGCAGAAACCGGTGTTAATGTTGCCTGTGTTGACATCGACGAGACAAAAATTGAGAAACTAAATAACGGTATTATCCCCATTTACGAGCCGGGTTTGGAAGACATTTACAAAAAAAATGTTGAGAAAGGTCGCCTGGAATTTACCACCGACCTGGGTGCCAGTATAAAAGATGCCGACGCAGTTTTTATTGCCGTGGGTACACCGCCGGATGAAGATGGCAGTGCCGACCTGAAATATGTTTTGGGTGTGGCACGCGAGATTGGTAAAAACATGGACCACTACCTGGTTGTGGTAACAAAAAGTACGGTACCGGTTGGCACCTCTGTAAAAGTTAAGCAGGCCATTTTGGAAGAGTTGGAAAAACGAGGCGAGAAAATACCGTTTGATGTGGCTTCAAACCCTGAATTTCTGAAAGAAGGAAGTGCGGTTAACGATTTTCTGAAACCCGACCGTATTGTGATCGGTACAGAATCGAAACGGGCACAAAAAGTGATGCAGCGTTTATACAAACCTTTTGTACTGAACGGACATCCGATTTTATTTATGGATATCACCTCGTCGGAAATGACGAAATACGCCGCCAACTCGATGCTGGCAACAAAAATCAGTTTTATAAACGACATTGCCAATCTTTGCGAGCTTGTTGGCGCCGATGTTGACAATGTGCGTCGCGGAATTGGTTCTGATCCGCGTATCGGGAACAAATTCATCTACCCGGGAACCGGTTACGGCGGTTCGTGTTTTCCAAAAGACGTGCAGGCTTTAATACGCACTGCCGATGAGTTTAACTATTCGCTTGATGTGTTAAAAGCTGTTGAGAAAGTAAATTATCGTCAAAAAGAGGTATTGTTCAACAAGCTTTACAAACGTTTTGAAGGTGACCTGAAAGGCAAAAAATTTGCCCTGTGGGGGCTGTCGTTTAAACCCAAAACCGACGATATGCGTGAAGCACCATCTTTGGTAATTATAGAGAAATTACTGGAAGCCGGAGCTTCTGTTGCTGGTTACGACCCGGTTGCCATGCACGAAGCAGAACGAATTCTGGGTGATAAAATCTCTTACGCAAAAGATGAATACGATGCATTAATTGACGCTGATGCATTAATTTTAGTTACCGAGTGGTCAGAATTCAGGCTGCCGAATTTCCGCGTTATGGAGAAGCTGTTGAAGAGTAAAATCATTTTCGACGGACGAAATATTTACGATCCCGAAGAACTGGCAGAACTTGGATTTGAATATTTTGCGATCGGTAGAAAAACAAAATAAACGATATGAAGCGAATTTTGGTAACCGGAGGAGCAGGATTTGTTGGATCTCACCTTTGCGAAAGGCTGTTAAACGATGGCAACGAGGTAATTTGCCTCGATAACTATTTTACGGGCAAAAAGCAAAAGATCATTCACTTGCTTGACAATCCATACTTCGAGCTGGTACGGCACGATATTACACAGCCTTTTTACATCGAAGTAGATGAAATTTACAACCTGGCTTGCCCGGCGTCACCAGTTCAGTATCAGTACAATCCGATAAAAACCATCAAAACTTCGGTGATGGGCGCCGTAAATATGCTTGGGTTGGCCAAACGTATAAAAGCCAAAATTCTGCAGGCATCAACCAGCGAAGTTTATGGAGTTCCCGATGTTCATCCTCAAAACGAAGAATATTGGGGACACGTTAATCCCATTGGAGTGCGCTCGTGTTACGATGAAGGGAAACGTTGTGCCGAATCGTTGTTTGTGAATTACCATGTACAGAACGACGTTTTGATCAAGATCATCCGCATTTTTAATACCTATGGCCCTAAAATGGAACCAGATGACGGGCGCGTTGTTTCGAACTTTATTGTACAGGCGCTGAAAGGTAAAGACATTACCATTTTTGGCGACGGACAACAAACCCGAAGCTTTCAGTATGTAAGCGATTTGATTGAAGGCATGATCCGTATGATGAAAACCGACGATGATTTTATCGGGCCGGTAAACATTGGCAATCCGGGTGAATTTACCATGCTCGAACTGACCAGTGAAATTATTGACCTTACAGGATCGAAATCAAAAATCGTTCACTTGCCATTGCCACAAGATGACCCGACACAACGTCAACCGGATATTACGTTGGCAAAAAAGAAACTGAATGGCTGGGAACCAACAATTCCACTTCGAGAGGGTTTAATAAAAACGATTGCATATTTTGAGCAGCTGCTAAAAGAGGAAGGTCTGTAATCTAGCTCTGAATTATTTCCAGTACCAGCTCCTTTGTTAGTTTGCGTCCGGCAGCTTTTTCGCGAATGGCATCGAAGCTGAATTTAAAATCGCAGCCCTCTTTCCAGTTGCTGCAACCGTAGGCCGTTTTGCCTTTTAGTATTGTACCGCCGCACTTTGGGCATTTGGGCGTTGAATCAACGGCTTTCTTTTCTGCTGAAGATTTATCCATAAACTCAACATTACAATCCGAGGTCAGCTGCAAAATACCGTCTACTTTTTTATCCCCCATCTTAAAACCTTTCAGTTTTGTGGTAGCTCCTTTGTTCAGCAAACGCTCAACCTGTTTGTCGGTGAGCTTTTTCTCCATAAAAACAAATGGCAGCCTAAAATTACAACCTTCTTTCCAACGGTTACAACCATATGCATTATTGCCTTTCAGCACTTTTCCTTCCCTGCATTTCGGACAAGTCATTTCTTCACTGCCTGTATCAACTGCCTTTTGCCCTTTTGACTTTTTACTTTTGCCTTTTGCCTTCTTTTCCGGTTCCGGCGCGGCCAGTTTCACCGAGCTACGATCGCGCATTACTTCAACAACCAGATCGTAAACCATACGTTTCATATCGTAAATAAACTTCGAGGCATTGTATTCACCTTGCTCAATTTCACGCAGTCGCTTCTCCCATTGGCCGGTTAGTTCGGCCGATTTTAGCAATTCATTCTGAATGGTATCAATCAGTTGAATTCCCATTTTGGTTGGGTGAATCTGCTTCTTCTGTCGCTCGATGTATTTGCGTCGGAATAAAGTCTCGATAATTGCTGCACGTGTAGATGGACGACCAATACCGTTGGCTTTCATCAGGTCGCGCAGTTCATCGTCATCCACATTTTTACCGGCCGTTTCCATGGCACGCAACAACGATGCTTCGGTATAATAACGCGGCGGTTTGGTTTCCTTTTCTGTAAACGATGGTTCGTGCGGACCGTGTTCTCCTTTTTCAAATGCCGGAAGAATCGTGTCGCCATCACCACTTTTGCTATTTTCATCCTGAAAAACAACACGCCACCCGGGTTGCAGAATTAGTTTTCCGGTAGCTACAAATTGCACCGTATCAACTTCGGCCTTTACCTGTGTTTTGGCCACTTTACAATCGGGGTAAAACGCGGCTAAAAAACGTCGTGCTATGGCATCGTAAACCTTTTTCTCGTTACCACCCAGCAACTTCTCCTCTCCGGTTGGAATAATGGCATGGTGATCGGTAACTTTTTTATCGTTAAAAACTTTTGTCGATTTTCGGATTTTTTTCGCCAGCAAGGGCTGCGCCAGCTCGCTATAACTTTTTAGTCCCATTAAAATCCCGGGAATTTTTGGGTACTGATCGTTGGGCAAAAAAGTGGTATCAACACGCGGATAGGTAACCACTTTCATTTCATACAATCGTTGCACGGTTTTTAGGGTTTCATCAGCCGTTAATCCAAAGCGAGTATTACAATGTACCTGCAAACTGGTGAGGTCGAAAAGTTTTGGAGCATATTCCTGGCCGTCTTTCTTTTCAACGTCGGTAATGTACAGGTCCTTACCCAACACCTGGTTCAGCAGTTTTTCACCGTCTTCCTTTTTGAAAAACTTTCCTTCGGTATTGCTAAAAACCGTGTCGCGATAGGTGGTTTGCAACTCCCAGTAGGGTTCAGGTTTAAAATTCTCGATTTCATAATGGCGCGTTACCAGCATCGCAAGTGTTGGCGTTTGCACCCGCCCGATAGACAAAACCTGCTTATAACCACCGTATTTCAGGGTGTATAAACGTGTGGCGTTCATTCCCAGCAACCAGTCGCCAATAGCCCGTGAGCTTCCGGCGTAATACAGGTTATCAAATTTTTCGGCCGGTACCAGCTTCTGAAATCCGGTTTTAATGGCTTCGTTCGTCAGCGATGAAATCCACAAACGTTTCACTTCGCCTTTGTAACCGGCCTCTTTCATCACCCAGCGCTGAATAAGTTCCCCTTCCTGGCCGGCATCACCACAGTTAATCACCTGTTCAGCCTTATCCAATAAGCTTTTAATGGTATTAAATTGTTTGGTTACTCCGCCATCGCCTGTCATCACCTTGGTCTCAAAACGTTTGGGCAACATGGGCAGTGTTTGCAGATCCCAGCGTTTCCACTTCGAATCGTAATCCTCGGGCGGCCACAAGGTACAAAAATGGCCAAAGGTCCAGGTTACCTGGTAACCGTTTCCTTCGTAATAACCATCTCTTCGCGAACCTGCCCCAATTACCTGGGCAATTTCTTTGGCAACACTCGGTTTCTCTGCAATACAAACAATCATAAGTGCTGCAAATATACAAGGAATGATGTGGGATGAAAAAGGGAGTTATTAACAAGCTTTTAAGAAAGATGGATTTTAATTGAGCACTGAGACTTTGAGACAGTGAGATTACCAGGATTGATAAATTGTAAAACTGTTAAATTGTAAACTAGCACTGAAAACTGAGACTGCGACTTTCTCTGTGAAACTCCGTGTCTTCTCTGCGCAACTCTGTGGTAAAAGAAAATTGCAAAATTGTTAAACTGTTAAATTGTACAATTACCAACTGAGAACTGAAACTACGACTAGAAACTCGCAGCTCGCAGCCAGTAACTCTTATTACCATACCAAATCACAGGCATCAGCGGGCATCCAGTGTTTTTCTTTGCCATCCCATTTTACGTTGCAGCCAATCGGGTTGGTAACCGGAACAGAAATCTTTTTACCACTGGTTAGTTCTTCCAGCGCATTCGCCAAATCGTTAACGGTAATTTTTGAGGCATCACGCGGACTGTCAACTCCCCTTCCGGTATAAACCAGCTCACGGTTTTCGTTAAACACATAAAAATGTGGTGTTCGCAACGCACCGTACGCCAATGCAATTTCCTGCGATTCGTCGTACAAATATTTCCACGGAAACTGGTGTTCCTTCATGCGCGCTACCATGTGATCGAAATCATCCTCTTCGTAAGTATTCTTGCTGTTCGAGTTAATTCCGACAAACTCAACACCCAGCGGTTTAAAACGCTCAGCCGTTCTACGGGTAACTTCGTCGCTGTTTATCACGTAGGGGCAGTGATTGCAGGTAAAAAACACCACCAGATATTTCGAGTCCTTAAAACTTTCCAATGAATAGCTGTTCCCGTCGGTTGCCGGAAGATCAAAACCGATTGCCTTTTTTCCTATTTCGAGTGTAAATGCCATAATTGTATTTCCTTTTACTACATAAAGAATTTCTACCTAAAATTGTTTAATCGCTGGATTGTTTTACCCTCAACCTCTAAAGGGGATTATGACCAAGTCCCCTTTACAGGATTTAGGGATTAATCGAAATTTGGCATGTAAAATTTTATGCTTGTTTCGTCCAACAAATTATCTTTGAAAAATCATCTTGAAACATTTACAATTAGTGTACGAATGAGCAGCGAACAGGATTTACAACAAATTAAAGATTTGCAGGCCGAACTGGCCGAACACAACTATAAATACTACGTTTTAGCGCAACCATCAATCAGCGATTTTGATTTTGATATGAAGATGAAAGAGCTGGAGCGCCTTGAAAAACAATACAATATTAATGATCCTAATTCGCCAACACAGCGCGTGGGAAGCGATTTAAGCTCCGACTTTCAGCAGGTTACACACAAGTACACGATGTTGTCGTTGTCGAATGCCTACTCGCAGGACGAGCTAAAGGATTTCGACAGCCGCATTCAGAAAATTATCGGCACCAACGATTATGAGTATGCGTGCGAACTAAAATTTGATGGTTCATCCATTAGCCTCATTTACGAAAATGGAGAATTGGTGCGTGCCGTAACCCGTGGCGACGGCGTAAAAGGCGACGATGTAACAACCAATGTACGCACCATTCAATCGGTGCCGCTAAAATTACGCGGAAATGATTTTCCGGAAAGTTTTGAGATTCGTGGCGAAATTGTGATGCCATTCGATGCTTTCAACAACCTGAATGTGGAATTGGAAAAATCCGGCGAACCCTTATTGGCTAATCCAAGAAACACTGCTGCCGGAACACTGAAAATGAAAAACTCGTCAATAGTTGCCTCGCGAAAACTGGATGCCTACCTGTATTATGTGCTTGGCGAAAATTTACCGGAAGACGGCCATTACGAAAGCCTGCAAAAAGCACGCGAATGGGGTTTTAAAATTTCAGAGCATACTCAACTTTGCAAAAACATTGATGAAGTTTTCTCCTTCATAGAAAAGTGGGATACCGAACGGTTTAACCTGCCGGTTGCTACCGACGGAATTGTAATTAAACTGAATTCGCGCAAACTGCAAAACAACCTTGGTTTTACGGCCAAGTCGCCGCGTTGGGCGATTGCCTATAAATTTAAGGCCGAAAGTGTTGCCACCATCCTAAAATCGGTTTCGTACCAGGTTGGACGAACGGGCGCCGTTACACCGGTGGCCAATCTCGAGCCGGTGCTTATTGCCGGAACTATTGTAAAACGGGCGTCGCTGCACAATGCCGATATTATCAGCAACCTGGATTTGCATATCGACGATACTGTTTTCGTGGAAAAAGGTGGCGAGATCATTCCAAAAATTACAGGTGTTGATCCGGCCAAACGACATCCGATGTTTCAGCCGGTGCAGTTTATTGAATCATGCCCCGAGTGCGGCACAAAGCTGATACGAAAAGAAGGTGAAGCCGCCCATTATTGTCCGAATGAAGATGCCTGCCCGCCACAAATAAAAGGCAAGATGGAGCATTTTGTAAGCCGGAAAGCAATGGATATTGACGGCATCGGTCAGGAAACCATTGAGTTGCTTTACAACGAAGGTCTGGCTAAAAACATCACTCAACTGTACCAACTACAAAAGGCGCAACTGCTAAACTTGGAACGAATGGCGGATAAATCGGCCCAACGAATTCTTGATGGTTTGGAAGCATCAAAACAAGTTCCGTTCGAGCGGGTACTATTTGCGCTGGGAATTCGTTTTGTTGGTGAAACAGTAGCAAAAACGCTGGTAAAAAAGCTGCATACCATTGAAAATATTCAGCAGCAAACAAAGGAACAGCTGGTAGAAATTGATGAAATTGGCGACCGCATTGCCGAAAGTGTAGTGGAATGGTTTTCGAACGAAGAACACCTGCAGTTTATCCAACATTTGAAAGAATACGGACTTCAGTTTGCAATCAGCGAAGACCAGCTGGAAGGACAAACCAACAAACTGGAAGGTTTGAGCATAGTTATTTCGGGTACTTTCGAGCAACACTCGCGCGACGAGCTTAAAAAACTAATTGAGCAAAACGGAGGAAAAAATGTGGGCTCCATCTCCAAAAAAACAAGTTATTTGCTCGCCGGAAGTAATGTAGGCCCCAGTAAACTTGAAAAAGTGGAGAAGCTGGGTATTCCAATGATCAGCGAGGACGATTTCCTGAAAATGATCGAATAGATTATCGGTTACAATGAATCAAAAAAATTACGGTTGAAGCTAAATAAGATGCTTATACTATGACAAAAACAATTCTTCTTTTATCGATAACACTCCTCTTATCCGTCGCTGTCAGCGCTCAGAATATCATTGAGTGGTCGGCCGACTATCAACTTCAAAAAAGCGATTTTCAGGCCAAAGCGCCCAACAGCGGGCAAATGCAAACAGCCTCGGGAAGTTTTTCCGTAGAATACGAAACCGGCAGTTTGAATATGGTAATGAACCGTAACATGAATGAAAATGTATCGTGCCACTTTCAAAAAGACGCTTCGTACATTGACGACGGGACGGAAGAAGCCACAGCACGTTTATTACGCTATCAGCAACTGATCTTTAATCTGTACGAAATTCAGGCGCGTAATCTCCGCAAAAAGTTTTTCGAGGAACGCAAAACGATGCTAACAAAAGGCCCCTCGGAACTGCATGAACAGGCGTATGCCGAGCATGCAAAACTGCTTTCGCAAGTGGAAAGCGATACTTTCAACGGTACGCTCGATTCGGAAATTGATAAGTGGATGAAGTGGTCGCTGGAAGAGCTGGATAAACTGGGTGACTTTTGCAAAACCTGTAATCCAAAAAAGAAGAATAGAAAATAAGACACTGCATTATGGGATTGAAAGAAAAATATGCCTATCGAAAACTCCGGAAGCTGGTGGCTGCGCAGAAACGCACACCGGTAATTCCTAATCTTGCTTTACATTCGAAAGTGGGTGTGATTTGGCAACCATCGGAAAAACCGGCGGTGCAATACCTCCGCGATTATTTTAACAGGCATGGTGCTATTTTTCGCGATTACTGCATTTTCGACAGCGATTCAAATCCGGCCGCCGAAGCCAATTCCTTAACCGTAAACGACCTCAACTGGTGGGGAATTCCGAAACCCGAAAAAGTAGGCGACTTTATCGAAATGGAACTTGATCTTCTGCTGTGTTTGGCTGCCGAAAAAAACTTTGCTGCCGATTATATAACAGCGTTATCACATGCTAAATTCAAAATTGGCAGTTCTGAAGCCGATGATTCCTACTTCGATCTGAATATTAAGATTGACCAAAATAAGGATGCAATGTTTCTGGCCGAACAACAAATTTTCTATCTTGCGCAACTAAACAACAGAACAGATTCATGAGTCGATATTTCAAAGGCGCAGGGGTAGCGCTAATTACTCCGTTTACAACAAACGATCAGGTTGATTACAAAGCACTTGAAACGATAATTGATAACCAGGTAAAAGGTGACATGGACTATTTGGTAGCTCTTGGCACCACCGCAGAAACAGCCACTCTAAGCGCTGATGAAAAAGCACAGGTGGTTGAACTTGTAAAAGAAAAAGCCAATGGTTTGCCGGTTGTGGTTGGAATGGGCGGAAACGACACCCGCACCATGTGCAACCAGATTGATAACTTTAATTTTGAAGGCATCGACGGAATTTTAGTTGTTACACCCTACTACAACAAACCTTCGCAGGAAGGAATGTACCGCCATTATCTTGAAATTGCCAAAGCAAGTCCGGTTCCGGTTATTCTTTACAATGTACCGTCGCGTACCGGTATAAATCTTGAAGCAACCACTGTTGGACGTTTAGCTGAAGCATCGGATAAAATTGTGGCCATCAAAGAAGCGTCGGGCGAGCACTCGCAAATGACTAAAATAGGGAAATATACACCCGATGATTTTACGGTTATTTCGGGCGACGACCTGCTTGCCATTACCATTGCTGCCATTGGCGGACAAGGAGTAATTTCGGTGGCAGCAAACGCTTATCCCGAGAAAATCAGCAAAATTATGCATCTTGCTCTGAACAATGACTTTGATGCAGCACGCAAAATTCATTTCGAACTAATTGAGATGTTCCAACTGCTGTTCCGCGAAGGTAATCCGGGAGGAATTAAAGCGCTTATGAATATTCAAGGCACCATTGAAAATATCCTTCGTTTACCGTTGTACAAAATCAGCGACGGACTTTACGACGAGATAAAACAGCGCCACGAACTGATAATGCGTTAACAGTTTTTAAGCTCACATTTTTGAATCCCCTCGTAATAAATGGTACTTTTGTATAGCACTATATAATGAAAGCTATGCGATCAGTTTTAATTGGATTTCTATTGTTCTTTGGCCTGCAGGCAGTTGCCCAGCAAGGTTTGCAAATGGATTTTGGCGAAGTTGATTCGAGCGAAGTCCTGTTGCATCGCCAGATTGAATATTACAACCTGATTAACGGCGGGCTTGATGGCAGTTACCTAATGGAGGAATTGCAACTTCCGGCTTTTGATATGAACCGGTTTTACCAAAGTCGCTATACTTTAGCGTTGGCTGCATTCCCTCAACTCAATTACACCGGTTTATCATTTCACGGATCTGATATTGTTTCACCCTACTATTACAACGCAGAAATGCTAAGTTCTGCGGCATTCGAATTGGGCGACAAATTTGTTATTGGCGGATACAGCTACGGGGCGAACTTCATTAATTCGGCGCCACTTCCCAATCAGAATTCGAGCTATTTTGATGCCTACGGCTCTACCATGTTTATGCAATACAAGGTTTCAAAGAAATTCAAAATCGAAACCAGCATCAGCATTCAGCAAAACCGAATTGGACCACCGGGATTTTAGCCTTGCGTCCTCCACTCAAAATCTTATCTTTAAACACTGAACTTTAAACTCAGATCACATACATGCTTACAGTTTACAAAGCTTCTGCCGGATCGGGAAAAACCTTTCAACTGGTTGTTGAATACCTGAAAATAATCCTGAGCAATCCGTACAACTACAAACACATTCTGGCAGTAACTTTTACCAACAAGGCCACCAACGAAATGAAAAGCAGGATCCTTGAGCAACTGCATTTACTGGCCATCGAGAAAGATTCTCCCTACATCGAACCGCTTCAAAAAGACAATAATTACACCGAACAATTTATCCGCCAAAGGGCTAAAGAAGTGCTCAAAAATATTCTGCACGACTACAATCGTTTTTCAATAAATACGATCGATTCTTTTACGCAGAAAGTAATCAAATCCTTTAACCGCGAGCTGGGTATTTCGCCTAATTTTACGGTGGAACTCGACAACGACCTGCTTTTACAGGAAGCTTCCGACCGTTTGCTGGCCCGAATAAATGACGATAAAGACCTGTTAAAATGGTTGCGTGACTACAGTAAAGAAAAGATTGAAGCCAACCGTAGCCAGCGCATCGACGACGATATACAAAATCTGGGCAAAGAGCTTTTTAAAGAATCGTTCCAGGTGTTTTTCCCTGATGAAGGAGAATCGGTTTATAACCGCGAAAACCTGAATGATTTTGGCAAAGAACTGCGCCAGATCATCCGTCAATTTGAAAAGGGAATAAAAGACAAAGCACAAACATTATTTAACGACATTTTTAGCAACGGATTTTCGGTTGATGATTTCTCGTATAAAAAATCGGGAGTTGCCGGCTACATTCAATCGCTTGCCAACGGCGAAATAAAAGAACCCGGATCGCGCGTTCTTACAGCTTGCGAAGACGTTGAAAAATGGTACTCAGCGAAACACAAACAAGCGGCTGAAATCCACAACATGGTTGATACAAAACTGCAACCGGGATTAATTTCGCTTGTTGAGTTTTACACGTCGAATAACATAAGGTACAACACTGCCCAGGCTGCGCTCCGACAGTTGAGAATGTTGGGAATTCTTAGCGACCTGAAGGAGGAAATAAAAAAAATTCAACAGGAAAAAGGTGCTTTGCAACTTTCCGATTCCAACCTGTTGCTGAGCAAAATTATCGGTCAGAGCGATTCGCCTTTTGTGTACGAAAAAATTGGCAACTACTATAAATATTTTATGCTCGATGAGTTTCAGGATACCTCGGGCCTGCAGTGGCAGAACTTTAGGCCGCTGCTTGAAAACTCGCTGGCCGAAGGTAATGCCAACCTTATTGTGGGCGATGTAAAACAATCGATTTACCGCTGGCGTAACAGCGATTGGAGCATTTTGGCCGAGCAATTGGATGCCCAGTTTTCGCCACAACAAAAACAGGATTTTACCCTAGAAAAAAACTGGCGAAGCGATAAAAACATCATCGCTTTTAACAACGCCATTTTTGGAGAACTAAAAACAGCTTTTGAAGATTACCTGATCGGTTCGCTTGAAAACCGGGAGGCTTACATTCAAAAGTTCGATCATATTTATTCGTCGTACCAACAGGAAGCCGGAAAATCGAATGATGAAGCAACAGGTTTCACACAAATCAATTTCCTTCCGGAAGACGACTTTGAAGAAACGGCTACCGAACAATTGGTTGAGCAGGTAAAATACCTGCAGGATCAGGGAATTAAAGCCAAAGACATTGCCATTTTAATCCGTAAAAACAAAGAGGGCGGCCCAATTATCGAAGCCTTTTTAGCGGCTGCAAAACTCGATGAGAATAAAAACTATAACCTTTCGGTACTGTCAAACGAATCGTTGTTTTTACATGCCTCAAAAGCAGTTTTGGTTGTGATAAGTACCATCGAGCTGTTGATCGATCCGGAAAATAAAATCACACAGGCTACCTTGTTACACTTGTGGCAAAGCTGGCTAAAACCCCGTTTAAAAACCATGAGTATTCCGGTTCATTCAAACAATGGGCAAAGTTTGCTTGATTTTAACGATTACAGCGACTGGCACCTTCAACCCGGTTTTGACGAAGAATTCAGTTCGGAATTAGCCGGTAAACTCGAGCAGGTAAAACGAAAGGTTTTGCTAACATCACTGGATGAAACAATCACGCATATTTGTTCGCTTTTTGGCTTGTTCAATTTCGAATCGGAATTGCCATTTCTGCAAACACTGATAGATAAAGCGGGCGAATTAAAAATATCCTTATCAAACGATTTGTCGAACCTGTTGTACTGGTGGAACGAAAAAGGTAGCAACACATCGGTAAATGTAAATGAAGAGGTAAGTTCGATTCGATTGATGACCGTTCACAAATCAAAAGGGCTGGAGTTTAAAGCAGTTCTGCTCCCCTACCTCGACTGGAAAACCAGCTGGAGTGGTACAACGGCACCTTTGCTTTGGTGCAAACCACAATCAGAACCGTTTAACAAATTTCCGTTACTACCGATCCAGGCCGGTAAACACATGGAAACATCAGAATTTGCACCCATGTATTTCGAGGAAAAAATGAATTACTACATCGACACGCTTAATTTGGTTTATGTGGCCTTTACGCGTGCCGCCACGGTGCTGATCGCCAATTGCCCCATGCCAAAAGAGAGTAAAAATAATTCAGGCTCGGGCAAACCAATTCATTATTTATTGCACAAAGCGCTGGCGAACCAAAGTAAGCAGGATGAATTTGCCGATTGTTTTAACGAAGAACAGGATCGTTTTGAATTCGGCAGAATTGCTAAACAGCCGCAGCAGGATGACGAGCAGAAAGCCATTCTGATCAAAAAATACAACTTTAACGACATTTCGGATAAAATTAGTTTGCGATTGAATGGCGAAGATTTTTTAATTGAGAACGAGCATCAATACTCGGTTAAAAATACCGGGAAAATCATTCACGATATTTTATCTGAAATTGTTTTGGCCGACGATGCCAATGCTGCTTGTTTACAGGCGCTGCAAGATGGTAAAGTGTCGAAAACAGAGTTTGATGAAATTCAAACAAGCATACAAAACAACCTGCTGCTACCGGAGGTTAAAAAGTGGTTTGATGGCAGCTACGAAGTACTGAACGAACGCGACCTGCTTACTTCCGACAAACTGCTGCGACCCGACCGCATAATGTTCTCGGGCGACGAAGCGATTGTTGTTGATTACAAAACCGGCGAACGACAAGACAAGTACCTGTACCAGGTTAAAGAGTATGCCAGAGTTTTACAAAACACCGGTTTCTCAAAAGTAAGTGGTTTTTTGTGGTATTTGCACACCAGTAAACTCGAGAAAGTCTGTGAGTTAGAATAATAGCTATTTTCTTTGCTTAAACCGAACAATAAAATACTTTTTGGTGTTTATACTTTCAAACAACCTGTAAAACAGTTATGAAAAGAAAAGAATTCATCAAAAAGTTTGCGTACGGTGGCAGCGTTCTATTAACCGCACCTGCAATTTTTAGTGCATGCTCCAGTAGCGATGACGATTACGTACCAGAAGATCCGAATGTACCCGGTAATGACGTAACCATTGATCTAAGCAGTTCAACTTATGCGGATCTGGGAACAGTTGGCGGTTTTGTATATGCAGGAAACATTATGATCTTCAGAACAAGCGAAAGTACCTACCTGGCTCTTTCAAAAATATGTACGCACCAGGGATGTACAGTGGCCTATGTTCATGCTGATGGTGATGTTGTCTGCCCATGTCATTCATCGCGTTTTACAACCGGCGGAGCTGTAGTTAACGGACCGGCAACTGCAAGTTTAAAAACATACAGCGTGCAGAAAAACGGCAATATACTTACGATTAGTTAAAACGTTTTTAGTTACTCTCAATCACTTGTCCCTGCTCGCGGTAAAGGTCAACTTTTCCGTCGAGTAGAACGGCGATTACCGTAACCTGCTCATCAAGCACTTTTTCGGGTACATCAATGTATACAATTCCCGGAACAGCGCTCCAGTATTGTTTCATTTTCACATCCCAGTTTAACTTGGTTCCATTACCAACTACCCACATCCGGTTAATCTTATTTTTTATTCCTTTCAACACCAGCGAACCGTTTGGTTTGTGTGGCACAAATAAATAAAGAATATCTCCGGTTTTGTTCAATGCAGTTGGTCCGTAATAATGTTCGTATGGAATTCCGGCCTGCGTTCCGTAAATGGCTTCAGCATGTTTGTTCGTCCAGCGGCCCAGTTCTTTTAAAATCTTAACCTGTTCTTCAGGAATTGAGCCATCTGCTTTCGGACCAATATCAAGCAGTAAATTCCCTCCTTTATTGATACAATCCACCAGAATGCGAATAACCTGGTTGGGCGTTTTATAATTGTGATCGTTGTGCTGATAACCCCAGCTGTCGTTCATGGTCATACACAGCTCCCAATACGGTGCATCGGGGCGAGTTACTGGCAGTCCCTGCTCGGGTGTGGCATAATCGCCATAGCCCTGAATCCTGCTGTTCAGAATCACATCTTTATTCCATTTCCGTAAAGATTCGCTTAACTCCTTTGCTTTCCACTTTTCTGCTGATTGCTCCCAGTCGCCGTCAAACCAGTACAAATCGGGTTTAAATTGTTTCGACAATTCTTCCAACTGGCAAAAGTTAAAGTCGACAAAATTTGCCCAGCGAAGTGAGTCATTTTCGTAACGTTTAATTTTTCGTGTTTTGTTCGGATAATCAGGATGCGACCAGTCGAGCAACGAATAGTACAAACCAACTTTCAAATCATTTTTGCGCAATGCTTTAACAAAAGGGGCCACCAGATCTTTTCCCGCAGGCGTTTTATCAACCACATTTAAATCGTTGCATTTGGTATCCCAAAGTGCCACGCCATCATGATGTTTTGTAGTAAGCACAGCATATTGGGCTCCACTTCCGGCAATCAGTTCAGCCCATTGTTCAGGATTATATTTTTCGGCTGTGAATCCGGCCAGTTGATTCATGTAGTCGTCGTACGAAATATAGTCGTTAAAAAACGACCAGCTTTCATCAATGCCGTTTACAGAATAAATACCCCAATGAATAAAAATACCCAGCTTAGCATCGCCAAACCACTGCATTCGTTTCTGAGTTTCTTTACTAATTTCCTGTGCGTTTGCACCAAGTGACAAGATGATTGCCACTACCAAATATAAAACCTTTCGCATAAGATCTAATTCAACAGTTAGTTCAGATGCAAACTTTGTAAAATATTTAAGAAGTAAATATGATTATTCACAGGAATAGTGCATTTCTATTTCGTCCTCGACGTCCCAAACGCACTCAAGGCCTTTCGGAAAGGTGACAAAATCACCTGCCCGAACTGTTGTTTGTTCAAACTCAGTTGCTATTATCGCTTCACCCTCGACAATATAACACATCTCTGTTTCCTCGTAATACCAATCCATTTTCTCTTCATCGAGCTTACGAACCGGCCAATCAAAAACTCCCTCTTCCTGTAATTCTTCTTCAGAATAGTTATCAACAGAAATTTTCATCTGCATTAAATTTAGTTGCACACAAATTACGAACAAAAATGATAATTATTTGCGATATTTTTCGATAAAAAATCACTCTAATTTGCTTTCAGTAAAAAATGAGTTCTATTGTAATTATATTAATTACGATAAGGGTGTGATAATCCAAAGCAGTATATTTCATAACAAGTTCTGCCAAAAAATGAATCTCCGGTTAAAGATTATTTAAATTATAATCAACATTTCTTTTCACTAATTCTCTTAAATTCACAGTATAATTAAAAACAACAAAATGAAACAGCTAATCTATTTATCATTCAGCTTATTTCTGCTTTTTAGTTGCACACCAACTTCCAACCAGCAAGCAGATTCTGCAACAGATGACTTCTCTTTTGTATTTATGACTGATATTCATATTACGCCAGAACGTAATGCAACAGAAGGTTTTAGCCAGGCTATTGATACGATAAACAGTCTAACACCGGATTTTGTATTAACAGGAGGCGACAACATAATGGATGCGCTTGGGCAGACATATGAGGCCAGCGACAGCCTTTACAAGCTATACGAAAATACGGTAGCAAAAGTGAAAGCTCCGGTTTATAACACCATGGGAAATCATGAAGTTTTCGGGTTATACGAAAATAGCGGCGTTTCTCCGTCGCATGAAGAATACGGCAAACAGCTTTACCAAAACCGACTGGCCAAGCGTTATTACTCATTCGATTATAAAAACTGGCATTTTGTGGTTCTCGATGGGATTGGATTTACAAACGACAGACATTACTACGGACATGTTGACGAAGAACAACTGGAGTGGCTAAAAAATGATCTGAAAACAGCAGGAGACAAACCAATAGCCGTAAGTATTCATATTCCTTTGTTAAGTATAGGATCGCAGATTATGCAAGGCCCTACAGAGGGGATGTCGGAGGGCTCGATTGTTACCAATGCGAACCAGGTTAGGGAGATACTCGAACAACACAATACAAAACTGGTTTTACAGGGACATTTGCATTTCCTCGAAGATATTGAATACAATGGGATTCATTACATTACCGGGGGAGCTGTTTCTTCGCAGTGGTGGCAAGGCCAACGATTTGGCATGGAAGAAGGATTTTTAAAGATTGATGTTAAAGGAGAAAACTTTAGCTGGGAATACATCGATTATGGCTGGGATGTAAAAGAAACAAATTAATACAGCACATAAAATGAAGCAGAAAAACCGGGGAGTTCCCGGTTTTTCTGCTTTTAGCTATATATCGTTAATACCAATCGCCGTGCACCCCCGTAATCACGGAATTCTCCAAAATAAATTCCCTGCCAGGTGCCCAAATTTAATCGATGGCGGGTAATGGGTATGGTTACTTCGGCACCAATAACCGACGATTTAAGGTGCGCAGGCATATCATCAGCTCCCTCGTAGGTATGCACATAAACCGGATCGTTCTCGGGGATCATTTTATTGATAAAATTCTCAAAATCGGTGCGCACAGTCGGGTCGGCATTTTCGTTCAACGTAATACCGGCCGATGTATGTTTAACCAGTATATGCAGCAATCCTTTCTCGGGCAATTCCGGTAATTGCTCTTCAATTAATCGGGTAATTAAATGATATCCGCGTCGGAATGCGGGAAGTGTTATTTCTTTCTGTACAATCATAATTCTGCTTTCTATTCAAAAGCTTAAAATTAAAAAGTATTTAGCAACTGTAGAAAAAATACCACTTGTTCGATGCTGAATATTTAACACTCATCTGTAATTATCGGCGTTTTACCTTTTTCACGCGGTAGAAAAACCGATGAAATAAGTAATTTCGTTTTGGTTTGATACACATATAAAAGAAAACGATGAACGCAACTCTACTCTTTGCTGGACTGGCCATTGGCATTTTACTTTTATCGGTGTTGGTAATTATCCTGATCAAACAAAATAAAGCAGGAATGTACAGCGCGAATAATCAGTTGGCTTCAAAAGCAATGGGCCGGGGAATTGCCATTGGTTATGCTATTGGTATGGGGCCAGGAATTGCACTGGGTGTTGCGTTGGATAATATAGGACTTGGAATTGCGCTGGGCGCCGGAATTGGAATATCGATTGGGGTGGCACTTGGCGAGAGTTTTAAAAAGAAAGAACTGGCCAAAAAAAATCTTACCGTTCAGGATTCCGATTCGGGAAAAGGTATTATTCCAAAACTATTGTTGTTGCTTATTGCCATAGTTGCACTTCTTGTTCTTGTATTTTACACTTTATTTAAATAAACTCAAATGAAAATTTCACTACTACTTATAGTGGCAATTATTGTAGCATCCTGCAGTAATACAAATAAACCAGTTACCGAACCTTATCTCGGGGAGAGTTTACCGGGAAACGAGCCTCAACTTTTTGCTCCAGGCTTTGTGAACGATGGTATAGCCTCTCGTGATATTACTTTCACCCCCGATGGAAACGAGGTATATTTTGGAAAAAATATTGGGAACTCGAGATACGCCACTATTCTATACTGTAAAAACACCAAAAACGGATGGACAAAACCCGAGGTAGTTTCTTTTGCCCGTGATTCTCGCTACATTTATATCGAACCCTGCATATCTCCTGATGGCAAAAAGATGTTTTTTGTTTCGAATAAGGGCCAAGAGATTGACGAGAACAATCGCTTTATAACCGATATTTGGGTTGCAGATCGTATTGAAGACAATTGGGGCGCTCCATACAAATTAGACACAGTGATAAATTCGTCTGATCCTGAATTTTTCCCAAGTGTGGCTGCCAATGGTAACCTGTATTTTACACGTGAAGATCCGACGACAAGAGCAAATACCATTTACAAATCAACATTCGAAAATGGCAACTACCAAAAGCCAGAACCGATGCCTAAAGAAATAAACTGCGGGAGGGCCCGGTTTAATACAACTATTGCCACCGACGAAAGTTTTATGATCATTCCCTGCATTGGCATGCCCGATTCGTATGGCGGAACCGATTACTACATATCGTTTTTTAATGAAACAAAAGGTTGGAGCATCCCTCAAAATATGGGAGAAAAGGTGAATAGCGCGACAACCTTTCAGTACTCGGCAAGTTTTTCGCCCGATGGTAATTATATGTTCTTTATGACCACAAAAGTCAATACTTTAAGTCCGGACATACTTGATTATAAGACATTACAAAATATGCATAATGCTCCCGAGAGCGGAAATTCAAATATTTATTGGATGGATGCATCTTTTATTGATACATTAAAACAAAAAGCAACATTTATTGAAAATTAAAGAACAATGAAAATTTTAGGAAACTTAATTTGGTTACTATTCGGTGGTTTTGCCATCTTTTTGGAATACATGCTTGCCGGCATCGCACTTTGTATAACAATCGTTGGAATCCCATTTGGTATTCAGTCGTTTAAACTTGGCATACTCGCACTTTGGCCTTTTGGGCAAAAAATCGAATACATGGATTATGCTCCGGGCTGTCTGTCAACCGTTATGAATATTATTTGGCTACTCATCGGCGGAATCTGGATCATGCTAACTCATGTACTCTTTGGCTTACTTTTAGGAATTACGATTATCGGTATCCCGTGGGCAAAACAACATTTTAAAATGGCCTCGCTGGCACTAACTCCTTTTGGCAGAAGAATTGTATAAACCGGATCAATTCGGTTAATTAGCTCAGCAAATTCAAACAATCGACAGTTTCACAGGTTATATTAAAACAAAATAAAATCTATAGAAATCAATCCGGCAATGCCGGATTTTTTTCAACTTATGATTTTTCGGAACAAAAAATTGGTAATTTTAGTTATCAAATTCACACTATGGAGAAATTATCTATATACGGTAAAAAGCAACTGAATCCTGGCGAAAGCGTATTGACGGACTATGGCATTTTTACGCTGGGAATTAAGCGCAACGACGAAGGCTGGTACCTAAAATCGTTTGACGATGTAAACGATGGACAGGAAATTGACACCAACGAAATTGTTGACGGAACTTACTACCACTCCGGAAAATCGAACAGACTGATACTAACTCCTGCCCTGCCCGTAAAACCAATGGTTTTTAAGAGCAGCCGGATAATAATTTCACCCAAACAACGCTTAACTTTTTTTGTTAAAATTCCGCTTATTCTCCAGGTGTATGCGAGTAAAAAACTAGATGAAAACCTGCTTGCGGAGTTTCCCTTGCAACACATATCGAATACATGGTTTGGCGAACCGGTAAACGGCGAAGTGGCTTTTGCGCTTGAATCGGAGCACTACCTTAATTTTAGCACAATTGAAGCTGACGAACGATTTGCGATTTGCCCTGTCACTATTTTTAACAACGACAATGCAGCTCTTGAAATCGAGCGACTTATCATTCGTGTTGATCAGATGCATTTGGTAAAATACAGCAATCATTTGGTAACAAGCCAGGTGAAACTGGAATACAGGGGCAAGGATTACTTAAGTTCGGTAAACTACGGTTTCTCAAAAGCTTTTCATGGCGAGAACCACGATATTGTTGCCAAACCACGAAACCCCGAAGGCAAAAGTATGCTTAAGATTAATTTCCATTTTATTAAAAACATTTATCGCTCTGAATAATGAATTTTGACTTTTCGAAATATTTTAATACTGCCAACCTTGAAAAATTAATGTGGGTACTGATCATTTTGGTGGTTGGAGTTGCCTTGATTTACCTGCTGGCATTTGTCGTAAACAAAGTGCTGCCAAAATCCCTGTCTAAACAAAGAAAAATGATCGTTCGGCGCCTCATTTATTATTCAGGATATATATTGCTGGCTTTCATCCTGATTGATCAGCTAAATATTGATCCAACACCGTTCTTTGGTGCTGCGGGTGTTATCGGGCTGGTAATTGGTGTGGCCTCGCAAACCAGTATTGGTAATATTGTTAGTGGTTTTTTTCTGGTTGGGGAAAAGTCATTCGAGATTGGCGATGTAATTAAAGTTGGCGACAAAGCTGGAGTTGTATTTAGCATCGATCTGCTTGCTATTAAAATTCGAACTTTTGATAACCAACTGTTGCGGATTCCGAATCAGACCATAATTTCTACCGAGCTGATAAATGTTACACGTTTCCCTATCCGGCGCCTCGATTTTAACGTAAGTGTGGCCTACAAAGAAGATCTGGCGAAAGTTAAAACCTTGTTGGAAGAAGTTGCAAAAGCAAATCCACTGAGTTTAGACGAGCCGGAGCCACTAATCGTTTTCAAAGATTTTGGAGCAAGCGGAATTGATATTCTGTTGGGAATCTGGTTTGAGAAACAAAACTACCTGAAAGTAAAAAATTCAATTTTCCAGGAAATAAAAGCCCGTTTTGATGCCGAAGGAATCGAGATCCCGTTCCCACACGTTACCTTGTACACCGGCGAAGCCACCAAACCTTTTCCGGTTATGAATACAACAACAGGCAAAAAATAAACCTATAATTTATAAAGAATTCGGGTTAAAATGTTTCGGTGAATACCAAGATACGAAGCAATGTGCTGACGTTGTAACTTTTGAGCCAGCTCAGGGTATTCCACAAAGAATTTACGGATGCGCTGCTCAGCGTTCAGCGACTGGAACGAGTGAATACGGTCCATTGCCTGAATATAACTTTCTTCGGCAAGAATACGCACCGTACGCTCAAACTTATGATTCTCATCGAGTAAAGTTTTAAACTCATCCTTTTCGATAAAAATCAAACGCGAGTCTTCGTAAGCACGAATGGCTTCGGTTGAATCTTTACCCAGCACAAATCCGCGGTGATTGCTTACAATAAAGTTGTTGGGAGGAAAGAAAAAACGCGACACCCATTCAGTACCGCTGTCGGACAGATAAGAAGCATAAAGTAAACCATCAAGCAAAATCCCCAGCTTTTTGTTCTTCTCTCCGTAGTCAATGAATAATTCGCCCTTTTTTAGCACCACCGGTTCGTTATGCAAATCGAAAGTATCAATCAGGCTCAGGGTATGCTCAAATCGCGATATTATCTTTTGTCTATCCATTCCTTTCTAATCTTCTTCTGCAATTTCGGGGAGAAACGGAGAGAAATCTATTTATAAACAGATTTCTCTCTCGCTACTCGCATTAAAAATGCAAAAAGTTTATTTTGAAAAATTCTCGTTAAACAATTTCAGGCGCTCTTCGAGGTCGCCAAACTGATGCGGCAACACAAACGAAACACAGGCGCGAATGCCTTCTTCGTCACTACCGGTATTATCGAGTGCAATGGCACTAATTCCGTAGAAAAGCAAGTTGGCAACCAACTCGTTTCCTGTCATTCCCGGATAGCCTATTGTGAAATAGAAACCATCGGCAATGGGTACGCCCAAATCGTTTTCGTAAACTACTTTAAAGCCGTTTTCAAGGAAAAGGCGTTTCATTTCTTTGGCACGTTCGCCATAGGCTTTTACGCCCTCTACAAAATTGAACTCGCCCTCGTTGGCCGCTTTAAACATGGCTGCCAATGCCCACTGTGCCGAATGACTTGTACCCGACGAAAGCGAATACAAAAGGCGCAAGGTAATGGTAGATCCAAAGGTTGTTCCTTTAAAGCGCTCCTGCAAGTCGGGATAATCGCGGCTAAACAATTTATCAGAAATGGCCATTATGCCGATACGCTGACCGGCATAGGAAAATATTTTCGAGCTGCTAATAAACAACACATAATTATCGGTATAATGAGCAACCGACGGAGGAAATGGCGCTTCACCCGGCTTCGAGAAATCGGTACGGAAATCCATACCAAAATACGCCAGGTCTTCCATCACGATCACATCGTATTTATTGGCTAATTCGCCAATAATCTTCAGTTCCTCATCGTTAAAACAAATCCAGGCCGGGTTGTTTGGATTGGAATAAACAATGGAATTGATGTTTCCTTTTGCAAGAAACGATTCCAGCTTTTCCTTCAGTTTGTCGCCGCGGTAATTAAATACATCGAAAGTTTCGTATTTCTGGCCCAGCACCATCATTTGTTGTTTCTGCACCGGAAATCCCGGGTCGATAAACAAAACGGTGTCTTTCTTTTTATCGCAGTTACCGGCCGCCATAAACGCGGCGTAGGTTCCCTGCATCGATCCGGTAGTTGGAATACAACCAGCAGGTGCCACATCAACATTCAGAAAGTTTTTAATGAATTTCGATGATTCTTCCTTCAGTGGTTTTATTCCATCAACCATTGGATAAATAGCCGAAACGCCACGGTCGAGCGCATCTTTTTCGGCTTCAACACCAACTTTTGCAGGCGGCAAACCGGGCACACCCATTTCCATGCGGATGTATTTAAAATCGCTGGCTTCTTCAACGAGGTTTACCAGGGCCACAATTTCGCGGATGGATGCTTTGCCAATATCGGGAATGCGCAATTGCGCTATTTTATCTTCAACAAGTTTTTTGTCGAGAGGTGAATTGTTCATGCTTTTAATATCAAGGTTTCGAGTTCAGCGTTCAGTCTTTACCACAGAGCATCGCAGAGAAGTCACTGAGTTGCACAGAGACTAAAAGTCTCAGTCGCAGTTTTCATTCTCACTAACTCACAGTCCCTCAGTCTCTGTAATCAAGGTGTTTAGAATCCGAAATCAGGTTTAATTTGCTCCACCCAGGCTGCAACACGTTCGTCAGTCATCTCAGGCTCAAAATCTTCGTCAAGCGGTAAACCAATAAATTTTCCATCAACCACTGCATCAGATTCTTCGAACTCGTAACCTTCGGTATCAACCGGTCCAACTAAAACAGCATCGTTTTTCATCAGCTCTTTACCCAGCAAACCAATATGATCAACAAAAGCATGCGAGTAGGTGACGTGATCGCCCAAACCAAAAATAGCTACTGTTTTATCGCTGTAATCCACTTTTGAGATTTCAGGTAAAAATTTTCCCCAGTCGTTGTTTGAAAAACTCGAATCCCAGGTGTCTTTTCCAACAGTTGAAAGACCAAAAATTATCTTATCATATTTCTCCAGGTCGGCAGCCGAAGCATTTTTAACTGCTACCATCTCCACTTTATCTTCGCCAATTAGTTCTTTTATTTTGTCTGCCACGCGGTTTACCGATCCACCTTCAGGACCGTAAAAAATTGCTATTTTACTCATATCGTATTGTTTTAGTTTTATTCATTATGCAGGTTTCCTTTTTGATATTCGCCTAAAATCGACAGGCTCGATGCACATTTTAGCACCTGGTGAATGGCGTGATCGTAATTTTCAGGTTTTTCCCACTCAATATCAACGTGGAACATATATTCATTGGGTTTACCGATTTTTGGTACCGACTGAATTTTGGTGAGGTTAATCTCATTTTTGGCAAAGGTATTTAACACCGCAGCCAGCGATCCGTAAAAATGTCCAACTTCGAAACAAACCGATGCTTTGTTGCTTCCCTCAGTTGGGTTGCCATGTTTCGACAAAACCCAAAAGCGGGTGTAATTCTTTTTGTTGGTCTCTATTCCGGTATCCAGCACACTCAATCCATACAACTCGGCCGAGCGCAGGTTTGCTATCGATGCCGCGTCTTTTAGTTTTTTATCGGCAACCAGTTTCGACGATGCTGCCGTATCCAGTTTTTCGTGCAACTGGGCGTTCGGATAATTGTGCTCGATGTATTCCATACACTGGCGCAACGCAATGGGGTGCGAGTGGATATCTGTAATATCCTCCGGTTTCACTCCTTCATTCACCAATAAATTCATTTGAATATGAATATAAATCTCGCCAATAATGCGCAAATGATAATCGCGAATCAACTGGTAATTATTCAACAAACTACCGGCAATGGAGTTTTCAATGGCCATAACGGCATAATCCACCTGGTCGTTATCAATCATCTCGCATACGGTAGTAAATGTCTTACACTCAACCACCTCAATATCTTCATCAAAATATCGTCGGGCCGCATCTTCGTGAAAAGAGCCGGCTATTCCTTGAATTGCTATCCGTTTCATTAATTTCTTTTAAGCAGACCAAATATACGAATTATGCGCTAAGTGAAAGGGTTTCGGCGCAGAATGCCTTTAAAATTTAAAGAACAATCGTCATAATTCCTGAAATTATTTTTGCAACACTTTGTGAATCTGACATTCGGCATTTAAGGGGAATCTGAATCAAGGGTTGAACTCCATTTATCCAAAAATTCTTGATATTACCTCGAATCCTAAAGGATGATCAAGAATTTTCTCGCTTTCTTCCTTCAGGACTGAGGTGAAAAAGGGAGAAAATTGTGATTTAACAGAGATTTTCAACCCTTGATTCTCAAATGTTGGTTTTACGCTTCCCAATACTTTCTAAAAAACATTCAAAAAATGGTCCGATCAGGAATTTATTTCACGAACCTTTTATCTTTGTGTCAACACTAACAACTGAAATTAAACTAAACCAATGAAGAACTTATTCCTACCAATTTGTTTTGTCGCAGTACTTTTTTTAAGTGCATGTTCAACAGAAACCAACGAGCAACAACATCCGAACATCATTTATATTTTAGCCGACGACATGGGCTACGGCGATGTATCGGCTTTTAACGAGCAAGGGAAAATACACACTCCGAATATCGACCAGCTGGCTACTGATGGCATACGTTTTACCGATGCACACACCACTTCGGCTGTTTGCACACCCACCCGCTATGGCATTTTAACAGGCCGTTACAATTGGCGAAGCACATTAAAATCGGGTGTGCTTACCGGCAAATCAAAAGCTCTGATTCCGCAGAGCAGGAAGACTGTGGCTAAAATGTTACAGGAAAACAACTATACAACGGCATTTATCGGAAAATGGCACCTGGGCTGGGACTGGGCTATAAAAGACGAAACTGGTAACGGTGGCGAAGGCTGGGATCCGGATGATTTCGATAATGTTGATTTTTCGAAACCGGTGAAAAATGGTCCGAATGAGTTGGGTTTTGACTATTCGTACGGGCACAGCGCCTCTTTGGATATGGCTCCCTATGTTTATGTAGAGAACGGCATGCCCACACAAGTTCCCGATTCGGTGACTGTAAATACGGGCAAATACTCGTGGTGGCGCGAAGGCCCCACATCGGCAGATTTTATTCACGAAGATGTTACACCCAATTTTTTCCGTAAATCGTTTTCGTACATAAAACAAATATCGAAGCAGGAGAAACCGTTCTTTTTGTACCTGGCGCTGCCCTCACCTCACACACCCATTTTGCCAACCGAGGAGTGGCAGGATAAAAGCGGTTTAAATCCCTATGCCGATTTTGTGATGATGGTTGATGACTATGTTGGACAGATGCAACAAATAATAAAAGAAGCAGGAATTGAAGAAAATACCATTGTGATTTTTACCAGCGACAATGGTTGTGCTCCGGCTGCAAAAATTGAGGAGATGACCGCAAAAGGCCACTACCCCAGTTACATTTTCCGGGGGCATAAAGCTGACATTTTTGAAGGTGGCCACCGTGTTCCGTTTATCGTAAAATGGCCGGGGAAAATTACTCCGGGATCATCGTCAGACCATACCATCTGCACCACCGACCTGATGGCAACATGCGCCGAAATTATTGGCTACCAACTGGCAGACAACGAAGGAGAAGACAGTTTCAGTTTGTTACCACTGATGGGCGAAACCAGCCGCAACCAGCCCATTCGTGAGGCAACCGTACACCATTCTGTTAACGGAAGTTTTGCCATCCGTAAAGGTCCGTGGAAACTGAATTTGTGCCCGGGCTCGGGCGGCTGGAGTTATCCGCGTCCGGGAAATAAGGAAGTTATTGATACACTCCCGAAATACCAGTTATATAACCTGGAAACCGATCCGGGCGAAACCAACAATCTCTACCTAACAAATCCGGAAAAGGCTGATGAACTAAAGGCACTGCTGACGAAATACATCGTTGACGGACGAAGTACTCCGGGAGTACCGCAACAAAACGATCCGATCGATTTCGAATGGCAGCAGGTAGATTTTATGAATGAATAAAAGCAGTTAATAGCTTTCACCAGCAACAAAAAAAATATAACTAACTGATTTTAAAGGCTCCCCACCCACCATTTTGAAGCCGTTGCAGGCCGACGACAGCATTTTTTTGACCATTTTGGGACCGGCGTAGGAATACGAAAGCATTTTTTTCTCCATTTTGAAGCCGTCGTATGTCTACGACATCACTTTTTTCACCGTTTTGGTGCCATCGTAGTCATACGACAAGACTTTATTCACCGTTTTGGAGCTAGCGTAGCAATACGAAAGCACTTTTACCACCATTTTGAAGCTTTCGTAGGCGTACGACATCACTTTTTTCACCGTTTTAGTGCTAGCGTAGAGCTACGAAAGTACCTTGCTCACCAACGAGAAGCCTTCGCAGGTTTACAACAGCATATTGGTTATCTTTTATTTTCTACCACAGAGTTGCGCAGAGAATTCACGGAGTTACACGGAGCGATGAAAAGTCGCAGTCGCAGTTTTCAGTCGCAGATTGCAATTTAACAATTGGATTTTACCACAGAGTTGCGCAGAGAATTCTCGGAGTTACACGGAGCGATGAAAAGTCTCAGTCGCAGTTGGCAGTCGCAGATTGCAATTTAACAGTTTTACAATTTAACAATCTGCTTCAATCTGCTTCAATCTCACCGTCTCAGTGCTCATCGTCTCACAGTCTCAAATCTCAGTGCTCAATCTTCTTCAATCTAAAACTCAAACCGTCCCTGCCCTGCCGCTTTTTGAGCAGCTTCGTATGCATTAATAATATCATTCATTATTTCGGCAACAGGTTTAATCTGATTTAGCTGTGCCGAAACCTGGCCAATTTCCAGTTCGCCTTCGTCGAGATCGCCTTCGAACATTCCTTTTTTTGCCCGGCCCCGACCCAATAATTCGGCCATTGCTTCGGGTGATTGCCCTGCTTTTTCGGCTTCATCAATCCGGTTAAAAAAGCTGTTCTTTACCAACCGTACCGGTGCCAGTTTTTTTAGAGCCAGTTTTGTTCCACCTTCGCCGAGTTCGGTTACCAATCGTTTAAATTCGGGGTGTGCCGACGATTCTTCCGACACGGCAAATGCCGATCCGATCTGTACACCATCGGCACCTAAAACCATTGCCGCCAGCATTGCTTCTCCCGATCCTATTCCTCCGGCTGCAAGCAATGGGAGTTTTGTAGCTTTTCGCACCGATGGAATCAATGTCATTGTAGTGGTTTCTTCGCGGCCGTTGTGGCCACCGGCTTCGAAACCTTCGGCAACAATTGCATCAACACCGGCCGCCTCGCATTTGCCTGCAAAAAACGAACTCGACACCACATGCGCCACAGTAATTCCTTTGTCTTTTAACCAGGCGGTCCACTTTTTAGGACTACCGGCCGATGTAAAAACCACCGGTACTTCGTGTGCGGCAATAATATCCATAACCCGTTCGGTTTCGGGGTACATCAAAGGCACATTCACTCCAAAAGGTTTATCGGTGGCCGCCTTCATTTTTACGATGTGCTCCTCCAATGTTTCGGGGTGCATCGATCCGGCGCCAATCAGTCCCAATCCTCCGCTGTTACTCACTGCCGAAGCCAGTTTCCAGCCCGAACACCAAACCATTCCCCCTTGAATTACGGGGTATTTTATATTGAATAGATTACAAATACGATTCATACTTTTCTTTTCAAAACAATAAACTATTGAAATAACAAATAAACACCATGCTGAACGATTGAACGATAGCAGAGGTTCAAAAAAAATAATGCTTATAAGAATCAGGAGTGATGCGTCTGTTTTCTGAAACTACTTTTTATGACCGGCAGTTTCATCATCCTCAATGATATTTTCTTCCAGAATTTGCACCAGCGTTTCTTTTGACAAGCGGCGTTTAATTTCACCTTTCTGTGCTACTGAAATCGATCCTCGTTCTTCCGAAACAACAATACACAATGCATCGGTATTTTCTGTCATGCCAACAGCTGCACGGTGACGAAGTCCCAACGCTTTATCCAATTCCTTTTGTGTTAGCGGAAGAATACAACCTGCTGCAACAATACGATTTCCTTTAATAATAATGGCTCCATCGTGCAGCGGCGAGTTCTTGAAAAATATAGTGCGTATAAGCGCCGACGATATTTTTGCATTGATCCTTTCTCCGGTATTGATCTGGTCGTTTAGTTCGTTTTCATCCGCAATAACAATCAGCGCACCGGTTCTTGTTTTCCCCATCGACTGGCAGGCGTCAACAATACTGTCAATCTGCTGCTGATTAATGCTCTTCGGTTTCCCCTGGCCAAACAACTTGTCGAGCATCAATATCTTATTCACATTATAATTGGTACCGATAAACAGCAGAAATTTTCGAATTTCGGGGTGAAAAACGATAATAAGCGCAATAGCACCCACACCAATAAAATACCCCATTATCGATCCCAGCAGCTCCATGTTCAGCGCTTTCACCGTAAGCCAAACCAGGTACAGCGAAAACAGCCCGATAACAATATTAAAAGCTACCGTTCCTTTTATAAGGCGGTAAAGCTGGTAAAGCAAAAAAGCCACCAGCAGAATATCGAGAATATCAAGAAATCGTATGGTTATAAATGCCAGCATCAAATGATTGTTGCTTTAATTTCACAAAATATTTTTACTGCCTCAACCGCTTCTTTTACGTCGTGTACACGCAAAATGTCGGCCCCGCCCATTAATGCCAGGGTGTTGGCCACCGAAGTGCCGTTAAGTGCTGTTTCGGGCTTGGCATCCAATGCTTTCCAGATCATCGATTTACGGCTTAATCCCACCATTACCGGAAGCTGGTACACTTTAAACGCATCGAGTTTATTTAATAACTCGTAATTATGGTCGAGTGTTTTTCCAAATCCAAAACCGGGATCGAGAATCACCTCTTTTACGCCCAGTTTATTTAGCTTTTTTACGCGCTCGGCAAAATACTGCGCTACTTCACGAATCAGGTCGTCGTACTGCGGATCTTCCTGCATATTTAACGGCGTTCCTTTTATATGCGACAGAATGTATGGAACCTGCAATTTCCCAACGGTTTCAAACATATTGCTGTCGAGCGATCCTCCCGAAATATCGTTAATGATGATTGGCCCTACCTCATCGATTACACGAACTGCTACCCACGAGCGAAAAGTATCAACCGAAAGCGCCACTTCGGGAAAAGCCTTATGTATGGCCTTTACAGCCGGTAACAGACGCGCCAGTTCTTCTTTGGTTGAAACCGTTTTCGATCCCGGACGTGTGGAAACCGCTCCCACATCAATAATTCCGGCGCCATCAGCAACCATTTGCTCAACGGCCTTTAGCATGGTGGTTTCGTCTTCCATTTTTCCACCATCGAAAAACGAATCGGGCGTAATATTTACAATTCCGGCAACCACCGGAATGGATAAATCAACTTCTTTTTCGCCAAGATGTAATGTACTGTTTCGTTTGAGGAACTTACCCGCAGACTGCGTAATCAACATAAGAACTGGGCTTTTTTGTTTAACAAATCATTAACTATCTATTAATTGTCGTTAACTACAAATGTAGAATAAAACAGGCCAAATTTGCCATTTTTTCATACTTTTATCCGGCAATTTTAGCATACAAAAATATACAGAACTTAACGAATTGAGCACAATTGGCTCAAGAAGAAGAAAAAAAGACACATAATAATGGACAGAACAAACCAGCAATACGACCAGGTAATTTCAATATGCCGTAATATATTTTCGAAGAAAATGACCGATTACGGAACAGCATGGCGAATATTGCGTCCGACCTCTCTTACCGACCAGATTTACATTAAAGCACAGCGCATACGAAGCATTGAAGAAAAAGGTGTTACAAAAGTTGACGAAGGCGTAAAACCTGAATTCATTGGTATTATTAATTACTGTATTATGGGCTTAATTCAGCTGGAATTAGGCACATCTGACCAGGAAGTACCCCATGAAACCATTCAGGAGCTTTACGACAAATATTTTAACGAAGCCAAAACGCTGATGATGGATAAAAACCACGATTATGGCGAGGCCTGGAGAAATATGCGCATCAGTTCGTACACCGATCTGATTTTAATGAAAATACAACGCACAAAACAAATAGAAGATAATCAAGGGAAAACACTTATATCGGAAGGAATTGATGCCAACTATATGGATATGATCAATTATTCTGTGTTTGCCATGATTAAAATTGAATTTGAAAACAAAGAATAAACTCGCCTATGAATATTGTTAAGCAACTCGCACGGATTCTTTTTGGTATTGTTTTTATTTTCTCCGGATTTGTAAAAGGAGTCGATCCGTGGGGATCGGCCTACAAATTTACCGACTACTTTAATGCCATGGGGCTCGACTGGTTGCTTTGGGCAGCCTTCCCGCTGGGAGTGTTGCTGGCTTTTGCCGAGTTTGCCATTGGAGTGGCTTTTGTGTTTAACTGGCGGATGCGTTTGTTTTCGTGGCTGGGCTTATTGTTCATGGCCTTTTTTACACCTTTAACACTTTGGATCGCACTAAAAAATCCGGTAACCGACTGCGGTTGTTTTGGCGATGCACTGGTAATTTCAAATTGGGAAACATTTTATAAAAACCTTGTATTTATTACGCTGGCAATTATTGTTGTGGTGAACCGAAAATGGTATGCCGACAAGGTAAAAAGTATTGTTCCGGGCATACTTAGTATAGGTGTTTTTATCGTGTACTTCGGCATTGTTTACTATTCGTACAGCCACTTGCCGATATTAGACTTCAGACCGTACAAAGTGGGCACCAATATTCCGGAAGCAATGAGTATTCCCGACGATGCGCCACAAGAAATCTACGAGAATATATTTTATTATAAGAACAAAAATACCGGTGACGTAAAAGAATTCACGGAACAAAATTATCCATGGCAAGACACCACTAATTGGGAATACCACGATATGGAATCGAATTTGGTGCAGGAAGGTTACGAACCGCCCATTCATGATTTCACCATTGAATCGCCCGAAGGTGATGACATCAAAGACTTCTTTATTTACGACGAAAATTATGTGTTTATGCTTGTGGCCTACGACCTGCATAAAACCAGTACCAAGTCGCAGGAAGAGATTAACACATTAGCGCACTGGGCCATGGATAAAGGATATTCGTTTGTTTGCCTCACCTCTACCCTGCAGGATGAAGCAATGGAATTTGCAGAACAAAACGACGCGCCTTACGAGTTCTTTAATTGCGACGAAATTACCTTAAAAACAATGATTCGGTCGAACCCGGGATTGATCGTAATGAAAGACGGAACCATTCTGGATAAATGGCATTACAACGACATTCCTTCGCCGGAAGAGGTTGAAGCTGAATTTGAAATTGAATAAGAAGAGGCTAGTTTCGAGCTGCGAGCTGTAAGTTCTCAGTCGCAGTTCTCAGTCGCAGTTCTCAATTAAACAGTGTAAACATGGCTATGCTCAAGTATCCAGTATCGAGAATCCAGAATCCAGTATCTAGTATCTAGCATCCAGTATCCAGCGTCTCATTCGTCCAATTTTAAATAAACAAATAGTTAATAATATTTAAGCATTAGATTCAATACCCCGCGAATCAATAATTTCGGTTAAATTTGTGGTCGATTTTGAAAATCTAATAAACTAAAATTCAATAATATGAGACAAAAGATAGTTGCAGGAAACTGGAAATGTAACACAACCTTGCAAGAAGGTGTTGAGTTGGCAAAAGCTGTTGACGCGATTGTAGCAAGCGAAGGTGCTGACGATGTTGTTGTTGTATTGGGAACACCATTTACACACATTACAAAAGTAGTTGAATCAGTAAATACCGACAGAATTGGTGTTGCTGCACAAAACTGTGCTGCCGAAGCTAAAGGAGCTTTCACTGGTGAAGTTTCTGCCGAAATGGTAAAATCAACAGGTGCTGAGTACGTAATTTTAGGTCACTCTGAGCGTCGTGAGTATTATGGCGAAACAAGTGAGATCCTGAACAAAAAAGTTGCACTTGCATTAGAGAACGGATTAACTCCTATTTACTGCTGTGGTGAAGCTTTGGATATTCGCGAAGCCGGTACACACAACGAATATGTTGTTAATCAATTGGAAGAAACAGTTTTCCAACTGTCAGCCGAAGATTTCAAAAAAATCGTTATTGCTTACGAACCAATCTGGGCAATCGGAACTGGTGTAACAGCAAGCTCAGACCAGGCACAGGATATGCACGCCAACATTCGCGCTGCAATTACTGCTAAATTTGGTGAAGAAGTTGCTGAAGAAACTTCAATCCTTTACGGTGGTAGCTGTAAAGCAAGTAACGCAAACGAATTATTCGCCAACAAAGATGTTGACGGAGGTTTGATTGGTGGAGCTTCGTTAAAAGCTGAAGACTTTATCGGAATCATCAACGGTTTCTAGAAAACAATCAGATTGCAAAATATTTAAAGCCATTTTCTGCACGGTCAGAAAATGGCTTTTTTAATTAACAATAATCTGCTAACTAATCGTTTTACACTGATATTTACTACATTTAACCCCATTATTTTTTTGAAACATCTTCGATTGTTGCGTTGTTAATAAAAAATGGTACATGGTTATTCGTTTGGTCAAACATATTATTTCATGAAAAAACTGATATTATTAGTCATTTTGGTCACCTCAATATGCATTATCAGTTGTAATTCGTCCAAAAATTCAGAAGAAATAGCCTCATACACTTACCAGGAGAAAAAAATTGAAATGAGTGATGCCCTGCGGATAAAAATTCCGGCTTGGGTGGAAGAAGGAAAAATTTGCTATGGTCTCGTAGTTCAGGTAACCAAAGAAGGTAAACCCATATCCGGGAAACCGGTAAAAGCCAAAGTGGTTCAAATCGATGAATACTCGGTAAAAATGAAAGCCCTTGAAACTGTAATTCTATTCGAAGGGGCAGATCGCAACTTAAAGGGAATAAACAAAGGCCAAGTTTGGGATGAAAAAGAAGGTGACCTCTACCTCACTTTTGATGAAGCAGTTGAGATGCTTGAAAAGATGGAGATTTATAAGGCTGAGTAACGACACCTCCCAAAATTCAACTATCCTATTAAATTTCAACCAAATACATTCATTATATTTCTATACAATTCTTCCAACACACATTAATTTTTTAACCGGGTTAAGAATAATCGATACGAAGAATATTGATTATATTTAAAATTTTAAGGCAATTCGCTAAAATAGCTCTTTAAAGACGTATAAAAACCGTAAGTTCGTCAAATAATATGATAATCAGGAGGAATTGATAATTCAGAATAGAGGAGTCGTTTTCGAATAACAACTATGAACCAGTTTTTTAAGCATATAATTACCCTGATAATTACCATGCTACCTTTATATCTGCTCGCCCAAAATAACTATAATTTTTCCGGAGTTGTTGTAAACAAAGAAACCAAAGAACAAATAGGCCTGGTTGCCATCCAACTAACAGAGCTCAATCGCTGGACAACTTCTAATTTAAACGGGGAGTTTAATTTTGACAATATTCCTGAAGGGAGATATACCATACAAGCCTCATGCTTAGGCTTTGAAAGGCATGAAGGTGTTGTTGTAATTAATAGAAACGTAGAAAAGTACAAGCTATCTATGTTGGCAAGCTCTCTAGGTCTTGACGAAATAACCGTTGTTGCCCGGGAAAATACCAGTTTAAGTTCATCTTCAACTATTGAAAATGCCGCCATTGAGCATTCACAACCCACAAGTCTTACCGATATTATGCAATTGGTGCCGGGACAAATTACATTAACTCCGGATTTATCAAAAGCCAACCAAATAACGATCAGGGATATAAATACCTATTCGGGGGAAGACAGAACCCGGCAAGCGAATGCCAATGACGCTTTGGGAACTGCAATCATTATCGATGGCACACCAATGGACAATGACGCCAATATGCAGTCGCTAAATACAACCACGCTGGGGCAATCAGATGAATTTTCAACAGCTGGAGGCGGTATCGATCTTCGTCAAATACCTACGGATCATATCGAATCGGTTGAAGTTATCCGCGGAATCCCATCGGTGCAATATGGAGACTTAACAAGCGGTGCAGTGCTGATAAAAACCAAATCGGGGAAAACGCCTTTCAAAGGCAAAGTAAAAGCAGATCCTAAAATTAAGCAGGCAGCAATTTCAAAAGGAATTTTGCTAAAAGGTGAAAATAAAGGAGCTGTAAATTTTGAACTCGATTTTACCCATTCATATGACGATTTACGAGAGCCTGCTCGTAGCTATAAAAGACTAAACGGACAATTTGGGTACTCAAATACATTGTTTAAAACACACAATCCTCTGAGCATCAATTTTAAAGGAAATTATTTTCATACAATCGATAATGAAAAGAAAGACCCGGATCAACGACAACTGGAACGTCAGCGGGAAAAAGAATCTGGTTTAGATGTGAAATTATATGGAAAATGGTCGCTCCAAAAATGGTGGGTTGGGAACCTTACTTATAACTTTTCGACTAGCCTTAAACAACAGGATTTTTATAGCTATCATCTAAATTCAACTTCGGCAACTCCTTTACCAACTACATACATTGCAGGCGAGTACGCGGTCGACATTTTAACTCCGGAGTATTATTCGGAACTTACTGTTGATGGGAAACCTTACAGTTATTTTGCTACAATAAAGCTCGATTCAAGGTTTAAACTTGGAAATATGAGTAACGCTATCATGTATGGTATTGACTGGCGGGAATCCGGGAACAATGGGAAAGGCAGACAATATGATTTAAGTCGGCCTCCAGGAAATGCCATCACAACCCGCCCGCGGGCATTTAAGGATATTCCGGCAAGTAAAAAGCTGGCTCTTTTTGCTGAAGACAGAATTAGTTTACCTCTTGGCAATAACACCTTGGAAACTCAAATAGGAATACGTTACAACAATTTCCTACCAAAAGGAATTTTCTTTACCAATGGATTTACATCGTTTGAACCACGAATTAATTTTGCCTACCATATATCTCAAAACTTGACTATCAGAGGAGGCTTCGGGAAAACATCAAAAACTCCCACTATGTTGCACATGTATCCGGATGCCGCTTACATTGATAAAATTAGCTTTAATTATTATCCACCCGATTCACCCGATTTAATAGTGGCTACAACCGAAATTATTGAAGACACCGGTAATCCTGATTTAAAACCGATGACAAATAATAAATATGAATTGGGTGCTGATTTCAATATTTATGGCATAAACTTTATCCTCACCGGATTTCGCGAAAAAATCAGAAATGGCTTTGGTTGGGAAAACCAATACTTTGTAATGAATTACCGCAAATGGGATGATTTGGGAAAGGGATTTTTGCCAGCTTTTGAGAATGGTGAAATTACCTATGAGGTAAATGGTGAAATGATGACTTTAGGTTGGGATCAGGAAACGGAATTCGAGGGATATATGTCTCCAAAAAATAACTACAGCGTCGACAAGAAAGGAGTTGAATATGTTGTTAACTTTGGTCGTATAAATCCGATCAAAACAGAACTCATGGTTGACGGTGCATATTACCATATAAAAAGATCCAGGCATGCAGTTCCAGTAGTGGAAAGAATTACTTCTTCGTACAAGGGAGATTATTTTCCGTATTTAGCTGTATTACCGGGCAACTCCGGGACCATTTCACAACGTTTAAATTCGAATTTCCGGACAATCACTCATATTCCTGAATTAAAAATGATCTTTTCGCTCAACCTACAAACGATTTGGATAAATAAGTCTGAAAGCTTCTGGGAAAACAGTTCAGGATCACCTGTTGCTTATACGAGAGGAGAAAATAACGACAAATTATATGGGCAGTTTCCTGCCGGAGAAATTATTTATGTAGATCCTGTAGGTTTTTACGATATGGATATGCAATACTACGAATGGCAGGACAATTACTCGTATGAAGCCCCCTACTCCACAATGGTAGAAAAACAGGACGATGATTTTTATGATACGGAATCCTATCCGGTAAACTGGCAACTGAATTTAAAATTGACCAAGGAATTTGGAAAATTTGCAAAGTTGTCGTTTTTTGCGTACAATGTGTTCAATCACCGACCATTATACAAAAGTAATCGAAGTGGATATTTCAGATTAAATCAGATTGCCTACTTCGGAGCAGACCTAACATTTAGTTTGTAAATATTAAAAACTGATTTATAGATCATACCATGAGAAAATTTGCACTTATATCCTTATGCTTATTAATGAGTTTATTTTTAATAAACTGCAAAGATGATGTTGCACCAAGCTATACAATTACGATTGAGGTTAATTACCCTGACGGATTTACTGTAGCTGACTTCCCTGCAGATGTTCTTGTGACAGCAACCAACACCAATAATACAAGAACCACAACTGTTACTGCCGCTTCAGATGGAAATGCCATTTTTGAATTGGTTGAAGGAAATTACAATTTTACAACAAGTTTTGCTGTTAATGGCAACGATGGAGAGGAATATATTTTTAATGGAATAATATCCAACTACTCTCTTATCTCTGAATCTGCGCTTACGATGAACCTTATTTTGGCAAACAATTCCGGTGGTTTTATACTTAAAGAGATCTATTATGCTGGCTCAAGAACTCCTGAAAACAATGGATATTACGAGGATCAATTCCATGAAATTTACAATAACTCTGGTGACACACTGTACGCTGATGGATTGTGTATTGCATCTCTTGATCCTAATTCAAGCTCAAAACAAACCAGTTGGGTTGACGGAAACGGCGAATTACTGGATCGCTTACCTTTAATTTATCAAGCATGGATGGTTCCTGGAAATGGTACAGATCACCCCATTTTACCGGGAGAAAGCTTTATCATTGCCGTTGATGGTATCGATCATCAAACAGATGAAAATGGAAATCCAAATTCGCCTGTAAATCTTGGCAATGCCGACTGGGAAACATACATGGAGCCTTCGGGCAAAGACCTGGATGCATCATCTGTACCGAATCTAACATTGGTTTATACCACAATTACAACTATACAAGACTGGTTAGTTCCGGTGTACGGTCCTGCAGAAGTTTTATTCCGACTACCTGAAAACGATTGGGAAAGCTATGTTTCTGATGCAAATAACTTTATGACAAAACCGGGAAGCACTTCTTCCACAGAATACCTGATGATTGATAAAGAATTTGTAATTGATGCTGTAGAATGCGCCCGCCTTGACAGAGATGAACGCTATCAACGTCTACCAGTTGAATTGGATGCTGGGTATACTGCTATTGAAGCAGGTAGTTACTCTTCTTTATCTGTTCGACGTAAAGCCAAAATGATTATAGGTAATCGCGTAATTTATAAGGATACTAATAATTCTACGGAAGATTTTCTGCACGATTTAACTCCAACACCGGGAGTAAACCCAACAAGTGTGGAAGAATAAATCAGGTAGACCAGTAATCACCTGCCACAATAAACGGCTGGAACTTTTAATGTTTCGTTTGAGATGACTAAACTTCAAATCGTACTTATTTTGGCTTTATCCTTTTTAACTGCACAAAATGGATTGGCTAGCAATGCGACAAAGGATAGTACTTTCTCATTCAATACATTCAAACTGTTCCAATTAAAAAACCAATGGCTTAACAGCGGCAATATTGCCGGACTAACTTTTAACGCGAACCAAAACATCGCTGAAGTTTTTGGAGAATACAAATTGGCAGATGGAAATTTTAGAAGAGTGCGCGAGGCTTCACATTTAGAAAACTACTCACTCTCAGCTGAAAGTTACCTGACAATAAACAATACTTATTTCTACGGAAAGTTATCCTACCAATATAGTGATGAAACAGGGAATTTATATAACGGGCTTTTTAATCCGTACAGAGGAAATCCATATCTAATAGGCGATTCCGTTCCGGGTGCCAATTTTCACAAAGAAGGTTTTAACCTTTCTGGGGGGGTTGCAAAAAAACTAACAAATCAACTATCGTTTGGACTTTTGGCAGATTATCACATCGGGAAAAGTGCTAAACAAAAAGATCCGCGTCCACGAACCGTGGTTACCGACCTTCTACTTCAACCATCAATTATAATGCATTTTCCAAACAGTAATTTGGGTTTTAATCTGGGTTATAGAAACAGAAAAGAAGATATTGAATACAAGCAAGTGGTAACTGACGATCCTGATCCAACTTATTTTATGTTTAAAGGCATGGGCTTTTACTCTTCGGAAACGGGACAAACTAAATCGCGGTATTTTAATCAAAACAGTATATCTGCCGGAGTGCAGTTTGATACAAAACTGTTTGATTTTAGCTCGTTAACAGAAATCAGAGGAACTTACAGCAAGGAACAAACAGAAGACGGTACAAATACCATAAAAAAAGATGATGCCGGCGATTGGAAAACGTTTCAAGTTGAGCTAAATCAGCAGTTCACCAAACATACTGAAACTTCCATTCAGAAGATTATCTTTCGCACTTCGTTTTTCGATGGTGATGGAATTGAATACATACAAGATGCCATTCTAAATGATGACAATCAGACGGAATACATTACCTTATCAAAAAACCTAAAACTAAACCGAAAGGAGTTCGATGCCGGAGTAAGATTTGATTATTTAAAGCTTGATGACCACGAACAAATTAAATGGGAAACTACTCTACAAGCTCGCTATAAGTTAAAAACAGAAAAGTATTATTACATTCCTGAGATTTTTAATGCCAATTATTCGAACCTGGAACTAGGTGTAAAATTTGTAAAAGACTTTTACTTTCGTAAATTCTGTTTGGTTCCAGGAATAGGACTGGATTATCGTTACAACTTAGATCAGGAACTAAATCTTTCAAACGACGAAACAATTACCCGCCGACAAAACAAACAACTTTATATCCACGATTTTGAATACCACACAGCCGATTATCTTATTGTTTCGCCGCAGGTTTATTGTGGATATAAGTTGCCAAAATCGGAAAATATTGACGAACTATTTCTAAAAATCAGATACGAATTCCGGGAAGTAATCGATTCAAATGAAAACATGGGAATCCTAACTGCAAAACTTGGCTTTATATTCTAAAAGAAGTAAACGTTATCAGATGAATGCAATTGAATGTAAAAACCTAACCCACTACTACGGCAAAAAGCTGGTTTTCGAAAACCTGAGTTTTAACGTAAAGGAAGGAAGTATACTCGGGCTTTTGGGCAAAAACGGCACGGGTAAAACCACTACTATTAATATTTTGAATGGTTTTCTGCAACCCCAAAGCGGAGAGTGCCTGATTTATGGTGAGAACTCGCAAAACTTATCTCCGCAAAACAAGGCGCGAATTGGTTTTCTTATCGAAGGGCACATTCAGTATACCTTTATGAATATTCATCAAATCGAGAAATTCTATTCAAAATTCTACCCAAAATGGGATAATGAGCCTTATTGGCATCTGATGTCAAAGTTACAGGTTTCACCTAAACAAAAAATCTCCAACATGTCGTGCGGGCAACGTTCGCAGGTGGCACTGGGGCTTATTCTGGCACAGGATCCCGATCTGCTAATTCTCGATGATTTTTCGATGGGACTCGATCCCGGCTATCGCCGCCTTTTTATCGATTACCTGCGCGAATATGCCAAAGAAAAGAAGAAAACCATTTTCACCACATCGCACATTATTCAGGATATGGAACGCCTGATCGACGATTTGCTGATTATGGATTTTAACCGCGTACTGGCCCAACGCAGTGTAAAATCGTTTATGCAGGAGTTTAAACAGTTTCACCTGGAGCTTGAAAATCCGGACATCGATATTTCGAACGAGGAGTTTGTAGTTAACAGCGAGAAAGTGAACAACAAGCTGGAGTTGTATACCTACGAGTCGGAGGAAAAGGTTCTGAACTTCCTGAAAAACAACGGAGTTGTACACAAAAACTTTCGGCAGGTGGAGATGGGTTTGGAAGATGCATTTATTGGACTAACCGGAAAATATTAGCAAAATGTGGAAATCGATTATATACAAAGAATGGCTAAAAATCAGGTGGTTTGCAATTATTTACGCAGCACTTGGTATTTTGGTTGTTGGAAATATTTTTCTGAAAGTCCAGCACGATTTTGAATTCAGCCAGGAGGCTTATTATTGGTATAGTATTCTTTTTAATCAATACCGGTTTTACGAATACAGTTTATTTAAATTTGTTCCGCTTATTGGAGCATTGGCCATTGCCTTAGCCCAGTATTTTCCCGAAACCGTAAACAAACGAATAAAGCTCACTTTTCATTTGCCAATTAACGAAAACAAAGCGCTGATGGTGATGATGTTGTTCGGAGCATTTTGCCTGTTCGCCATCGCTGCAGTTCAGCTTCTGCTGTTTACAGGTTTGAGCCTTGTGTATTTTCCTGCAGAGATTGTTCAATCGGCCTTAATTTCAATCGCTCCCTGGTTTTTATGCGGTTTTGTAGTTTATTTCCTGACTGCATTAATCGTTTTGGAGCCGGTATGGAAATACCGTTTTTTATACCTTTTGGTAACTGCCACTTTTGTGCCTCTCTACCTTCAAACAGCCGCTGCGAGAGCCTACTCTCCTGCCCTTCCGCTGTTAAGTGTATTTACGGTTCTGTTGTCAGTTGCCTTGTGGTTTTCGGGATACCGGTTTAGAAAAGGAGAAATGTAATATGGTAAAAATCAGCAGATATATTTTAGTTTTTACCGCCATTGTTGGGTTGTCGGTTGTGCTGCCACAATTCTACCGGATGGCTTTAGAAAAACCAGGCAGAAATCCATTGATACAATACAGCTGTATCGATCATGACTTTATCATCTTTCGACCGGATGCCGACGATAAATGGACGAACCGTGAAGGAACAAAACTAACACGTGAAGCCTACGAAAAGAAGTTGCCATTCATGTACACACGGCAACTGGTTATGGATAGAACGATGCCCGATTCAATAAATGGAGAGAAAATTAATATCCAACACGCCGGCATATTTCGATCGAACTTTCGGATAACGCCAGATGAAATTCATGCGCCGAAACCCAAACTCTATCCTTTATTCGAATCACAATCGGGCCGTGCAAATCTGGAAATGCCCAACGACTTTTTTCGCATTACCTGGCGCATGGAATTTATCGATGCACAAACAAACAGAATTCTCGAAGACAAAAGCCGGATGTTCTCGGCAGTTTTATATAACCGGGGTTTTCAATTCCCGGCGACATCCATAAACGGTATTCCTACCACCCGAAAATCGTACGACGAAGGTTATCTGGTTATCGATTCTGCCAATCAGCTTTTTCATATAAAAATGGTTAAGGGAGAACCTTTTGTTCGCCAGGTTGAACTTCCAACTGGTATGAAGTTCAAAACCATACAGTGTGTTGATTTTAGCGACAAACTTTATTACGCCTATTTATTTACCGAAAATAATGAGCTGTATGTATTGACTCCATACGATTATATGCTGGAAAAATTTGAGGTTGATGATATCAATCCTGATGCCTACGAAATTCGAATTTACGGCGATTATTTTAATTTTAATGTTATAACAATTGGCAACGGATTTATAAGAACGCAGGTTGTAGACCGCGACCATAACAAGGTTGACGAATATGCTGAAACCCGCCCAACTTATGACATGCGCCCTGAAGGAAAAATTGGACAGTTTCTGTTCCCCGCCGAATTAAAAATGACTGATGACAATTCGAGCTATGTGAATTTCTTTCTAAAAATGAGCAAATTGTATTGGTGGCTTATTTTAAGTCTGGTACTAATTATTGCGCAATACTTCATCATCCGGCAGCGAAAGAAAAATATCAGAACCGAAATTATTGACCTGATGCTTATTGGACTTACCGGAATATTTGGTTTTATCGCCGTAAATATCTTTCCCAATAAATTCATTGATTAAGGAACAGCAAACTTCCAAGAGTAAGCATCAGTGGATGTTTTTTTATACCTTCGCCGCAAATACCAAACAAATGGATTACCAAAAAATAAGTATACAAATCACCCCTTTTCAAGAGTGGTTACGCGATGTTTTAAATGCTCAGCTGGCCGAAATCGGTTTTGATAGTTTTGTGGAAACCGAAACCGGATTCGACGCATTTATTCCTGCAACTTCATACTCCGAAGAAAGTTTGAATGAAGTTCTGGAAGATTTCTCCGGCGATTTTTCTTTTGAAATTCAATCGGAGTTTATCGCCGATCAGAACTGGAATAAAGAGTGGGAAAAGAACTATTTCAAACCACTGATGATTGGCGGCGAATGTCTGATCCGGGCACCTTTTCACACGGAATATCCGGAGGCAAAATACGAAATAGTAATTGAGCCCAACATGGCTTTTGGTACCGGAAACCATGAAACCACAGCGTCAATAATCGCATTGATTTTGCAGAACGATCTCACCGGAAAAACCATTTTGGATATGGGCTGCGGTACGGGAATCCTTGGCATTTTGGCCTCGATGAAAGGTGCCAGGCAAATTACGGCTATCGACATCGACAAATGGTCGTACGAAGGAACACGCGAAAATGCGGCCTTAAATAATATCACCAATATCAATGCAAAACAGGGAGACGCCGGCCTGCTTGGAAACGAGAAGTTTGATTTGATATTTGCCAACATTCATAAAAATGTATTGCTTAACGACATGGAAGCTTATAATGCAGTATTGAATGCTGGCGGAACCCTGATAATGAGTGGCTTTTACACCGAAGACATCAAAGATATTAGAACAAAGGCTGAAAGCCTGGGAATGAAAGATGCCGGTTTTGTGGAGAAAAATAACTGGGTAGCCCATTCGTTTATTAAAAAAGATTGATGAAGATGAAAATAAATTGATTAAAGATTGACTGATTCGTCTTTGTTCTTTAATCAATCTGCTCAATCTCATTCAATCTACTATCAATCTTATAAAACAAACCATGCAAGACCTTTTTAATTACTTTGTGAAACGCTGCGATTCGTTGCATGAAAACGAGGTGCCTAAATCGATTACCGGCAGGTTAAAAAGGCTCAACCGTAAAGACAGGGAGGCTCTAAAAAAGCTGCTTATTGAAAAGGGAAAAGAGCTGGAATTATCCGGTCATAACCAGGTAATTTCGTGGTTGGAAACCAGCCTTAACCTAATTAATGAACATGCATTTCACTTTAACCGGGTATTTTTCAGCCCGGGGAACGACATTAAGAATGAGATTAAAACCCTGCTCGATCACGCCTCACAAACCGTTGACCTGTGTATTTTTACGATTACGGATAATGAGTTGGCGCGTAGGATAATTTCCTGCCATAAACGTGGTGTAATAGTGCGTATCATCACCGACGATGAAAAAATGGAAGATAACGGATCTGAAATAGAAAAACTTGCCGAAGCCGGAATTCCTGTAAAAATCGATCATTCGCATTATCACATGCACAATAAATTTGGCATTATAGATAATAAAATTGCAATAACCGGAAGTTTTAACTGGACTTACACCGCCACCAAACACAACCAGGAAAACATGGTTGCTACCACAAAATTTGAAATTGTAGAACAATACTACAACGAATTTAACCGCCTCTGGAACGAGCTATTCGATTTTAAAGGTTTATAATTTCGGCACCGCTTCGTGCCGTGGTAACTCCCATATTTCAAGATCACGAATTTCTTTCCCGTCGATTACAAAACGCAGAGCGGTACAAACTTTATGAAAGCCTTTGTATCCGGCAGCTCCGGGATTCATATGTAAAAAATTGAGCTTTTTATCAAAGATCACTTTTAAAATATGCGAATGCCCGCTAATAAACAGATCGGGCGAACTGGTGTAAATATCCGGTTTTACATAGCGTTCGTAACGCCCCGGATAACCGCCAATGTGCGTTATCCAAACATCCACCTCCTCGCATTTAAAACGCTGGTGCATCGGGTGAACCACACGAACATCCTGTCCGTCAATGTTGCCGTAAACACCACGTAAAGGTTTAAATTCAGCCAATCGATCTGCAGTTTCAATATTCCCAAAATCGCCCGCATGCCAAATCTCGTCCACCTTATCGAAAAAAGTAAAAATACGCTCGTGAATAAATCCGTGTGTGTCCGATAACAGTCCAATTCGTCTCATTAAAATTTGTCTTATTGCTACAAATTAAGTTAAATTTGTTTTAGACAACTTCTACAGCTTAATAAAAACCGGATTTACCTTTTTATAATTCCGTTTTGGCCGGGAAGATTCACATTATAAAATTAACACGATGATTACAATTGTAGCCAAATTCATAGTACACAAAGGACAGGAATCAGCATTTTTGAAACTCATTGAAGAATTGGGAGAAGCATCGCGCGCGGAGGATGGAAACATTGAATATGTTTTGCATAAAAAAGTGGACGATCCGTCAACCTATTGCCTGATTGAAAAATGGAAAGATCAGGCAGCTATCGATTTTCACAACAATACCCCACATTTTACCGGTACTGTTCCTAAAATTGTTGAATTGGCAGAAGTTAGCATTGACCTTTACGAACCGGTTTAAAAATGGCTAACCAGGCCGCTGCTCCACTCATGTTTAGCATCGGTCTTTAATTTATATATATGAAACAAGTAGTAATCGTACGACATGGCAAAGCTGTACCTTACGGGTACGAAGATGATTTTACGCGCGACCTGCGTGAACGTGGTAAAAACGACGCCAAACTGATAAGTCAGGATCTGAAAAAACAAGGGGTAGTTCCGGATACCATTATCTCCAGTCCTGCCAAACGAGCGTTTAAAACGGCCATGATATTTGCCGAAAACCTCGACTTCAAACGCCAGGATATTATTACTGTTGAAGATATATACGACGGGCTTAGCACGGACGAATTTTTGGAGCTGATACACAAACTACCACCGAGTTCCAATACAGTATTCTTTTTCGGGCATAATCCGGGCTTTTATTACTACGTGTGCAATTTGCTCGAAGAATTTTACAGCGACATGCCAACTTCGTCAACCGTTGGAATAAATTTCGATGTTGAAAGCTGGGAAGAAGTGGAAGCGCGAAGTGGGAAGCTGGCTTTTCATTTGGTTCCACGTATGTTTAAATAGCAGTTTTTATTTTCACTTTTTTAAACTTTAGTTTACTTAAATCACTGAAACTTCCTGTTATTACTTAATTATATTTTCTAAATTAGCACTACTGTTACGTAATTTTTCTATTCTATATTCCAATTAATCAGCATATTGGATCGAATTGCTTATGTAGAATGGAGAAATCGACAAAAAAACTCAAACTACAAGAGGAAATTGTTGTTAGGAATGGCATACAATGTAAACAGAAAATAGAATAAAACATGGATGAATTTTTGGCCGCAAGAATGCAAATGGCCGTTTCGTTAGGATTTCACATCGTATTTGCCTGCATAGGAATGGTAATGCCGTGGTTTATGTTTGTTGCCGAGTGGAAGTGGCTGCGAACAAAAAATCCGGTTTATCTCGACCTGGCAAAAGCCTGGGCAAAAGGTGTGGCAATTTTTTTTGCCGTTGGTGCCGTTTCCGGTACCGTATTATCGTTTGAGTTAGGTATGTTATGGCCCACATTTATGCAACACGCCGGCCCCATTTTCGGGATGCCCTTTTCGTGGGAAGGAACCGCTTTTTTTGTGGAAGCTATTGCCCTCGGATTATTTCTTTATGGCTGGAAACGCCTGAATAAATGGGTTCACCTCTACACCGGAATGGTTGTAGGAATTTCAGGTGTGCTTTCAGGAATTTTTGTGGTTTCGGCCAATGCCTGGATGAATGCTCCGTCGGGTTTCGACTGGATTGACGGGCAAGCTTTTAATATCGATCCGGTGAAGGCGATGTTCAATAAAGCATGGTTCTCGCAGGCGCACCACATGACCATTGCAGCCTTTTCGGCAACAGGATTTGCCGTGGCCGGAGTGCATGCTGTTCTATACATGAAAAACAAGCTGGAGATTCACGCCAAAGCCATAACAATAGCGCTGGCATTCGCCTCAGTTGCTGCAGTTCTGCAACCCATAAGTGGTGACCTCGCCGCTAAGAACGTTGCCAAACTGCAACCGGCAAAACTGGCTGCTTTCGAGTCGCATTTTAAAACAGAGGAAAGAGCGTCTTTAATTATCGGCGGAATTCCTGACGTAGAAAACCGCGAAGTAAAATACGCCATTAAACTACCCGGATTCCTGAGTTTTCTGGCGCACGGCGATTTTAATGCCGAAGTAAAAGGTCTGGAAGAATTTCCGGAAGAAGAATGGCCACCGGTACCGATTACCCACTATTCGTTCCAATTGATGGTTGGGATAGGAATGTTTTTAATGCTGATTGCCGCTCTGTTCTTTGCCGGAACCTACAAATGGAAACACTGGTTTGAAAAGAAATGGTGGCTGCGTTTGCTGGCCATCGCTACCCCGCTTGGGTTTATTGCAGTGGAAGCCGGCTGGGTAGTTACCGAAGTAGGACGCCAGCCGTGGATCATTTACGGCATAATGAAAACGAAAGATTCGTTAACGCCGATGCCGGGTATCCAGTACACTTTTTATACGATTACTGCGGTTTATGTCATACTAACTTTTGTAGTTACCTGGCTGTTGAGCCGCCAAATACAACTATTACAATCAAAATATCTGAAAAATGGCTGAAGCTAATCTCATTATACTGGTTATTTGTTTAATGCTTTATGTATTGCTTGGCGGCGCCGATTTTGGCGGTGGAATTCTCGAGCTTTTATCGAGAGGTAAAGCATCAAAAATTGTGTCGCGTGCCATTGCTCCGGTTTGGGAAGCCAACCATGTATGGCTCATTTTGGTGGTTGTAATCCTGTTTGTTGGATTTCCATCGGTCTATTCCACCGTTCTTACAGCATTGCACATTCCTGTACTGTTGGTGCTGCTTGGTATAATTGCCCGCGGATCAGCGTTTACCTTCCGCCATTACGATATCGACGAAGAACGTCCGAAAGCTATTTATTCGGCCATATTTCGCTACTCCAGTGTTTTCACCACCTTCTTTTTAGGAGTAACCGTTGGAGGACTGATCTTAGGCGAAATAACGATGGATTATCAACTTGGTTTTTACCAGGTATACATCCACCCGTGGTTGAACTGGTTCTCGGTAAGTATGGGCTTATTTATGGTATTGTTATTCGCCTTTCTGGCGGGTATTTTTACCGTTAGCGAAATTGAAGACAAAGACTACATCATCTACTTTACCCGCATGACCAAACGCCTGTTGATCTCGCTGGTGGTTATGGGTGCAATAGTATTTGCCACAGCCAAAGTTGCGGGGCATCCTTTATTAAAAGACTTTATCAACTCGCCCATAAGCGTTGCCTGCATAGTTATCGCCACGTTGGCACTTCCTGCATTCTGGTATTTCCTGAATAAAAACAAGGGCAACTGGCTACGATTAACTGCCGGGCTTCAAACTACACTGATCGTTACCGGATGGTTTGCCATTCAGTTTCCTGTGTTGGTAAAAACAAAAAGTGGTCACGACATAACCATTCAGGCAGCTAAGGCACCTGAACAAGTACAGCTATTCCTGTTAATTGCTTTGATCGTCGGTGTGTTGATCATTTTCCCGGCAATGGGCTACCTGTACAAAACATTTAAGTTTAGCGAAGAACCGGAATCGTAAATTCATCATTCCGGTTTTTCACCACTTTGTTATTTCGAAAAAAATCGACTAAAGATTTTACTAACTTTGGCACTTGAAAAAGTTTTGAATCCATGCAGTTATTTTATGTTCCTACTATTTCAGGTGCCGAAGTTATTTTAGATGAGACCGAATCGAAACATGCAGTTCGTGTACTTCGCTTAAAAGAAGGCGATGAGATTGAGCTCGTAGATGGTAAAGGTGGATTCTACAAAGCAAGAATTCAGAATGCCAATCCGAAAAAATGTCAGCTCAGCATTATTGAATCTCAAACTGAATTTGGCAAAAAGGATTTTCATTTACACATTGCCATTGCACCTACCAAAAATATCGACCGCACAGAATGGTTTCTGGAAAAATGCACCGAAATCGGCATCGACGAGGTCACTCCTCTCCTTTCGGAACATTCGGAACGCAAAGTGATAAAACCCGAGCGTTTGGAAAAGATACTGGTTTCGGCCATGAAACAATCGGTGAAAGCCTACCTGCCCAAATTAAATGAATTAACAAAACTTTCCGACCTTCTGACTCAAGCTACTGAAACCAAAAAATTCATCGCTCATTGTAATGAGGGCGAAAAACCTCATCTAAAAAATGTAGTAAAACCGGGTGAAGAAGTGCTTATTCTAATTGGTCCTGAAGGTGATTTTAGCCCGGAGGAAGTGGAACTGGCTCTGGAAAATGGTTTTGAAGCCATTTCATTGGGAAATGCACGTTTGCGCACAGAGACCGCCGGAGTTGTTGCCTGCCACATTGTAAATCTGGCAAACGACTAACAGGGCAACTATTAAGATCTGAATCTTTTAGCTACTGATCATTCCTGAGTTTTATATATTGTTCCGGAGTATCCATGTCTTCTAAGATATCTCCGCATGGAATAGCTTTTACCTGATGTGTGTAATTCCTGAAGATCGCTTTTGCACCTTGTTTCCCGCTTAATTCTGAGAGTTCATTAAAGTAAAACCGGTCGAATATTACCGGAACGCCCTGCCATCCCGATTCGGCTTGCGAAACGATAATTCGCTGTTTACCCGGTTCGAAATCAGCAAGCAGCGTATTTAAATGATCAGTTGTCATCAAAGGCTGGTCAATCAAAGTAATCAGCACACCATTACATGCAGGAAACTGTTGTTCCACAAATTTAACACCCGCAGCAATGGAAGTTCCCATGCCCTGTTCCCAGTTTTCGTTTATGGTGATTTTAACAGGTATATCTTGTAGAATTGGAATAATATTTTCAGCCTGATTTCCTAAAACCAAAACTACCGGATTGCCTGTGCTCAATAACGTGTTTAACTGGTGTTCAATTAAGCTTTGTTCACCCCAGCGCAATAGTGGTTTTGGCCGCCCCATTCTTGAGGAAGCACCTGCTGCCAGCAATACTATTGGAATATTATTCATGAATTGCACCCATTTTTTCGCGCAAAGCCACGGGTTTTTGCTTACGTACCACGCTTAATATTTCAGCCAGAACAGAGATCGAAATCTCTGCAGCATTTTCAGCTCCGATATTGATACCGGCCGGACCATGGATCTGTTCAATAAATTCCAGCGAAAGATCAGGGACCTGTTCCAGTAACATTGAAATTACTCGCTCCCTGCGGTTTACTGAGCCCAGCAAACCAATATACGCCGGGTTAATATCTTTTAAGGCCATTAAATACTGAACATCCTTATTAAAGCTGTGTGTCATTAAAACCACTGCTGTTTGTTCATCGATGGCAGAAGTGTCGATAGCATCAAACGAAGGAGTGATCAACGCTGCTGCTCCCGGAAAATAATCGCATGATTTCGATTCCTCCGGCGAAGCGACCACTGTGACCTCCCACCCCAGTAATTTTGCGGCCTGACTGAGTTGAACGGCATCATGCTCGGCGCCAAAAATAAAGAGCTGGAATAAAGGTTCGAAAGTTTGTGAGAAACACTTTTGGTTTGCAGTTTCATTTTTTTCAAATTTGGAATTCAACGAGTAGTTGACACCATTAATTTGAAGCACCGAACCTACATCATCGTACTCTCCAACTTCGTTATAAAAAAACGAATCCATCTGAAAAGGTTTTCTGCTTTCCAACTGAATTTCAAAAGCTTTCATAAGTTCTTCCGAAAGAAAAGCGGGTTCAATCAAAACATGAATAATACCCTCGCAGCCAATCCGGTAGCGGCCATCGTAAGTAATAACTTTTGGTTTGTTGGTACGGAAAACACTTTGTGCCTGGCGTTCAATTTCGCTTTCAACACAACCACCGCTAACTGCTCCGACATACTCACCATCCTCACTGATCAGCATTCGAACACCGGGCCTGCGGTATGATGAACCTTCAAGGTCGACCACAGAAACGAATACAGCTTTTTTATCAAGTAGTTGCCACGATTTTAACGTATCAAACAGTAGTTTCAGTTCGTGCGTCATATCAATATCGTTAAAGGTTAGTTTCGTTCGGCAAATTTCAATTCACCTAAATAAAAATACATCAAATATTTATAAACCAAGATTATAACAAGAAAATGATTACTACTGTTCAATAAAATACCAATCTTCGATAGATAATTTCCGACGATATAAAAATTGTCACAATCAAAATACCTATTAGTCTGAATTAACTGAACAAATCAGCAATTTTCAAGTTAAATAGACATGTTGAAAATTGAAGATAAACTGGGCAGAAGATTTGAAAAGCTGAGAATAAGTCTCCTGAACTCGTGTAATTTTTCATGCATTTATTGTGTTGACAATGAGTTTGATGAAAATGCAAACCTTCAACCCGATCAAAACGGCGCTGATAAATCCATTTCGGTTGAAGAATTTACACAGTTAATTCAGGCAGTACACCGCTTAACGGGCCTTAAAAGCGTTCGGTTAACCGGCGGCGAACCTTTGCTTTATTCCAATCTTTACCCACTTATTGAAAACATTAAAAAGCTCGGGATTAACGATATCCGTTTAACCACTAATGCGTTTTTCCTGAAAGAAAATGCCGAAAAACTGGTGAATGCGGGAGTAAATTCAATCAACATTTCGGTGGATGCCATCGACAACAAAACCTTTGGGAAAATCATTCGCCGATCGGATACATCGCGGGTTTTCCAGGGTATTGAAGTAGCTGCTAAGGCAGGATTAAATATAAAACTGAATGCGGTTATCATGCGGGGGAAAAACGATTCGCAAATTGTTCCGCTACTTGATTATGCCACCGAACTGGGGGTAAAAATCCGCTACCTGGAGTTGATGAAAATGGGGCATTTATACCATTCGGAGAACGGACTTTTCTTTCCGGAGAAAGAGATTCTTTCAACGATTCAGGAAAAATACGAAATTGAAGAAATGAAGCGCGAGCATGCATCAACAGCACATTACTGGCGTACTTCAAACGGTGGGGTTTTTGGAATTATCGCCAACGAATCGACACCATTTTGTCACGACTGTAACCGTTTACGATTGGATAGCAACGGCTACTTTTTTGGCTGTCTGAGCAATGCCCACGGCGAAAAACTGATGCCGTATATCGATAACGAACAGCTACTTGCTGAGAAACTAAAAGGATTGCTGTTGCTTAAACAAGCAGTGAAATTCCACGGCAGCGAATTATCAATGAGAAATATAGGAGGCTAAAATGAATAGAAAGATTGTATGTTTTGCGGGTCTGAAGAAGTTCTTTGGCGACGAAACCAGCGTTGAAGTGGCACCAGAAGAAAGTTATGCCAACTTATTGGAAAAACTGGGTGAATTAAACCCGGAAGCAAAAGAGGTACTGACCAGCTGCCGGATTGCGGTGAACGAAAAATTTGTACCACTCGATGAAACGATAAAAGACCAAACCACATTGTTTTTAATTCCTCCGTCAAGCGGAGGATAAATCAATAGATATGAAGCACATTCAAAATACAGCGATTAATTACAGTGAACTGTTTGATGACTTCAGGCATCCGCATAGTGGTGCGGTAGTGCTGTTTAGCGGCGAAGTTCGTGATAATAATAAAGGCCGGGCAGTAACACATTTGGAATACGAAGCCTACGCGCCCATGGCAAATAAAATGATTAGCGAGATTTTGGAAGAAGCAAAATCGCGCTTTAAGCTAAACCAGGCAGCCTGTGTTCATCGTGTTGGGCGTGTTGAGATCAGTGGCTGTGCGGTTGTGGTGATCACCGGCTCAGGCCACCGAAAAGAAGCTTATGATGCCAACCGCTACATTATCGACCGCGTGAAAAATGAAGTCCCCATTTGGAAGCACGAGTTTTTTGCTGACGGCACCAGCGAATGGGGCCAAAACTGCGATTGCGTAAGCAACGATCACCATAATCACCAACATCATCACCATTATGAAAGAGCTGAATAATGAAGACCGGACACGATTTACACGTCATTTTTCCTTATCGGAAATTGGCCTTACCGGCCAGTTAAAACTGAAAAATGCGCGTGTACTGGTAATTGGTGCCGGCGGATTGGGAAGTCCGTTGCTGGTGTATCTGGCAGCTGCCGGAATTGGCAACATCGGCATTGTTGACAATGATGTGGTGAGCACCTCGAACCTGCAACGACAAATACTTTATACCTCCGCAGAAGTGGGACAAAAAAAGGTAGAGATCGCTGCCCGAAAGATAAAGGCCTTGTATCCGGAAATGGAGATTCAGTCCTATGATACAAAACTGGATGAATCCAACGCCGAAGAGCTTTTTCAACAATACGATGTGATTGCCGACTGCACCGATAATTATAAAACCCGGCTGCTGATCGGTTTAAAATCGGCAAGTTTAAACAAACCACTGGCTTTTGCTTCGGTGCTAAATTACGAGGGGCAAATAAGTGTATTTAATTATCAGAACGGACCTGTTTATACCAACCTGTTTCCAATAACCCCAAAAGACGGGATTTACGAGGAAGATGACATTGGCCTTTTAGGTGTGTTACCCGGAATAACAGGAACGCTGCAGGCTAATGAAATCATAAAAATAATTACCGGTTACGGTGAAGTAATCAGCGGAAAACTATTGGTGTTTAATATCCGCGATAACCGGTTTAACCTGTTTCGGTTTTGAGTGAAGATGGAACGCTGATAACGCTGATTTAGCAGATATTCACTGATTTATCTGTAAAGTTTAAAAACAAACCTCAAAACACAAAAGCTACTAAATGAAATATTCGGAAAACGATTGAATCATTTTGAGTATAGATGGAACGCTGATGACGCTGATTTTACAGATACTCACTGATTTATCGATTCTGCTTCTTAAACTTACCTCAATAACTCAAAAGTTTCTAAATGAAAAATTCGGTAAAACAATTGAATCATTTTGAGTATAGGAGGAACGCTGATGACGCGGATTTCAACTGATAATCACAGATAAATCAGCGAAAATCAGTTCGATCAGTGTCATCTGCGTTCTATTCCTAGATCTATCCAATACTGTTTTTCACAAATGGCTGATGGTAATAGCGCTCTCCGTTGGCTTTGTATAATGCGTTGGCCAGCGCTCCCATTACCGGAGGATAAGGTGGTTCGCCCAATCCGGTCGGGTCGATATTGTTTTCCACAAAATGTACTTCTATTTCTTTGGGTGCTTCGCCATGCCTGATCAACCGATACATATCGAAATTGTTTTGTTCCGGCTGGCCTTCACTAAAGGTCAAACCGCTGTACATGGCGTGGCCGATTCCATCCACAATACTTCCTTCCGTCATGTTAACCGCAGCATCGGGATTTACCACAATTCCACAATCAACCGAAGCATATACTTTTTCAATTACCGGCTCTCCATCCTTGTTGGCAATATCCACCACATTTGCCACATACGAATTGTGACAAAAATAAGCGGCAACACCCCGGCTTTTACCTTCGGAGTTGGTATCCCAGCCCGATTTCTCGCGAACCTGTTCCAAAACGCCGGCATAACGGGCTGCATCATAATCGTTGTTGCTGCCCACCGGATTTTCCTGTGCGCGTTTCAGCAAGTCAAGGCGAAACTGAATAGGATCTTTGCCAGCAGCTTCCGCCACCTCATCAAGGAATGACTGTTCGGCTACAGCATTAAAATTGGAGCCTGGAGCACGGAAGGCACCGGTACTTATGTTGGTATCCACTGAAAAACTTTCGGCAAGGTAATTATCAACACTTCCTGCCGGAAAACGGTTGGCATGCAACGGACTGTCGGGGATACCTCCCATTCGAACATGGAAACCTATCAGGTTATTATCGGCATCCAGCGCTGCACGGTATAGGGCATGGTAAGCCGGACGGTAAATTCCGTACGACATATCGTCTTCGCGCGAGTAGATCAACTTTACAGGTGCTTTCACCTTTTGTGAAATAACAGCTGCTTCCACCATAAAGTGGCCATACAGTCGTCGACCGAAACCACCTCCCATACGGGTCATTTGCACATCCACTTTTTCCAATGGCAACCCCAAACGGGCAGCAACCGTTTTCTCCATAAACTCCGGCGTTTGAGTGGGTCCTGCCAACAGCGCAAAATCATCTTTTACGTCGGCAAAAAAGTTCATGGGTTCCATTGGGTTGTGCGCCTGAAATGGAGCAGTATAAGTTCGTTCAATTACTTTGGCAGCCTTTCTAAACGCTTCTTCAGGATTTCCGTCGCGGCGCCGTTCCCTACTTGAGTTGGCTGCTGCTTCTTCCATTTTTTTGTAATGATCGGCAGTGTTTTCAAAACCTACAGGAACACCCTGCGAATTGTCTTCCGCGATAGGTTCCCACTCCACATTTAGCATCAGTTTGGCATTCATCACCTCCCAGGTTGACTTACCGACTACAGCCACTAATTCGGTAAACGATGTTATATCAGACCACTGCCATTCATAGTCGTCGTTATACGTTTTTATGGCAAAAACATCAATTATCCCGGGCATTGCTTTTGCCTCGGTGGCATCAAACGATTTAAGTTTCATTCCAAAAGCCGGCGGATGCTCGATCATGGCAATCACCATTCCTTCGGCTTTATAATCCAGGCCAAACAAAGGTTTTCCGGTAACTATTTTTGGGCCATCCACATTTTTTCTTGAGGTACCTATAATGGTAAAATCCTTTATGTCTTTCAACTCTACCTCTTCAGGAACGGTCAGTTCAGCTGCGGCAGAGGCCATTTCACCATAACCGGCTTCTTTTCCGCTGACCGTATGATACAAAACTCCGGCTTCGGTAGTAATTTCATCCACCGGAACTTTCCATTCGTGGGCAGCAGCCTCGCGTAACATTCTGCGGGCGGTTGCACCGGCCATTCGGAGTCCGTTCCACCCTTGACGGATAGACTGGCTACCTCCTGCCAACTGCCGGGTGAAAATATCTGTGTTCAGCGGCGCCTGTTCTACCATTACAAACTTCCAGTCAACATCCAGTTCATCGGCCACAATCATCGGCATCGATGTTTTTACATTCTGGCCAATTTCAGGATTGGGCGACATAATGGTAACCGCTCCGTTGTTCCCGATCTTTAAAAAACCGTTTAACTCATACCATTCATCGGGCATGGTTAGTTGTTTGGGCGAATCGGTGGTGCAAGCCGGAGCCAGCCAACTAAAAGTCAGCAGTAATCCGCCACCGGCCAATGCCGAGCTTCGTATAAAAGAACGTCTATCGAGTTTTGTTTTAACCGTTGTCATGTGTAATGATTTTAATGTTAGTGAATGCGAAAAGCGTAGTACCTGTGTGGTGCAGATTAAGAATTAGCGGCTGTTTTAATGGCCTTTTTAATCCGTGTGTAGGTTCCGCACCGGCAAATATTACCATGCATGGCCATCTCAATTTCTTCGTCGCTGGGCGATGGATTCGCATTTAATAATCCTGCAGCGTTCATAATTTGTCCGCTTTGGCAGTAACCGCATTGCGGCACATCTTCTTCGATCCAGGCTTTTTGAAGCGGGTGATCCCCGTTTTCCGAAAGCCCTTCGATTGTAGTGATTTCCTTGTCGCCCACCGAGTCGACAAAAGTGATACACGAACGCGTTGCAACCCCGTTAACCAAAATGGTGCACGCCCCACACTGTGCAATTCCACAGCCGAATTTTGTTCCTACTAAATCCAGATGATCTCTGAGTACCCAAAGCATTGGAGTTGACGGATCAACATCCACTTCATGCTGTTTTCCGTTGATGTTTAGATTAAATACTGCCATTTATTTATAGATTTTAAACCATGTTACGAAGCTAAAACAGTAAGATATACAGTTTTTTAGATATTTTACTAACACCCTTTACAACAAAGACTTATCGTAAATGTTCAGGAATAAATAAAGAATTCTGAAAGAGGCCCAGGTTCTGCAATACATGGTTGTTTTGCTGACGTTTATCGTGGCTTGAGTAGTGAGTAATGAGTAGAGTGAAAAAGCAAATACCCGCAACACATTACCCGGATATTTAAAAATAGCATGGTAACGAGTATTTTGAACATTACCCAGCGTACGCCTGCGAAAGCAGTAAATAGAACTCTGGGAAGCTTTCGCAGCACTACGAAAGGACTTTTGAGAACACAGTGGAGCTTTTGTAGCAGCACGAAAGCACTAAATAGAACTATTTGGTGACAGCGTACGCCTGCGAAAGCAGTAAATAGGACTCTGAGAAGCTTTCACAGCACTACGAAAGGATTTTTGAGAACTCGGTGGAGCGTTCGTAGCAGTACGAAAGCACTAAATAGAACTATTTGGTGGTAGCGTACGCCTGCGAAAGCAGTAAATAGTACTCCGGGAAGCTTTCGCAGCACTACGAAAGGACTTTTGAGAACTCGGTGGAGCTTTCGTAGCAGTACGAAATCAGTAAATAGAACTATTTGATGGCAGCGTACGCTCGCGAAAGCAGTAAATAGGACTCCGGGAAGCTTTCGCAGCACTACGAAAGGACTTTTGAGAACTCGGTGGAGCTTTCGTAGCAGTACGAAAGCACTAAATAGTAGTCGGTGAAGCTTTCGCAGTCCTGCGAAAGTTACAAATAGAGCTCCGGGGCACTCTTGCAATCAAACAGTTAGCTATTTTTGTATGACAATAGGCTTTCGGAACTCTGCATGTAGCAGGCCTTTTGGGCTAAAGCCCGGTTCTGCGGGGCTATGCTTAACCCCGGCATTAATGCCGGGGTTAGTGATTCAGTTTCCAGGGTTGGGCTTTAGCCCCCTATGCTACCCCGATTTATTAGAAAGGGTATTCATAGCCAAAGAGATAAACTAAATACAAGGAATTAAAGCACTGTTGTTTTATTTTTTTATTATGCTAACTTTAAGCTCCGAATAAAAACCATAGCCGTTGAATACGCGCCCTGAAATAACAACAGCAAATAACACTTACAAGATTCAATATTGTATACCTAAACCTCGTATAATTTCCTGTATATGGAATTATTGTACGGTTTTCGTGTAGATATAAACTTGTAGTGGCTAAGTTTAAGAAAACGAAGTACCTATGAATAAAACTATACGAAATTCAATAATAATAGTAATTGTGATACTTGGATTAGTATTTGTCGTGATAGTTAAGTTCATTGGACCTTTAATGGCCGATGAAGCAAGACACATTGATGTAACTGATTTATATGATTATGTTGAAGATGGAGATATTATTTTTCAAACATCAAAATCAAGCCAGAGTAAAGCTATTCAAATAGCTACAAATTCAAAATATAGTCATCTCGGAATTATTTATAAGATTGAAGGAAATTGTTTTGTTTACGAAGCTGTCCAGCCAGTTAAGTTGACAGCATTAGAGGAATGGATTGACCGTGGAGAAAAAAGACATTTTGTAATTAAACGACTTAAAAACTCAGATAAAATCCTGACTACTGACATTAAAAATAAAATGAAAACCGAGGGAGAAAAGTATAGAGGAAAGAATTATGATTTGTATTTCGAGTGGTCAGATGATAGAATTTACTGTTCTGAATTGGTATGGAAAATTTATAAAAATGCAGCAAACGTTGAAATCGGGAAACTACAAAGATTAAGCGAATTTAATTTGAAAGATAAGACTGTAATACAGAAACTTAAAGAAAGATATGGAGAAAATATTCCAAAGGATGAAATTGTTATTTCTCCATCAAGCATGTTTGAAAGCGAAAAGTTGACTTCGATTTATATTGAATAATAACCAGGCCACAACAATGTATGAAAACAATAGCCGAGACAGTAGTAAAATCAAGGGTTGCAGCCTGCTTCAACTGCATAGCGGTTTGACAGGAAAAAAGCCCGCAATCTACCACTACTCATACAATTTACCCTTGGCATAATTTTTACAAAGACATTTATGGAATTAATGAAAGTTTTGCATCCTATGAGAAAAATTATATTATGAAAGCAATAACTATTTTACTATTCAGCCTAATCTTCAGCAACCTACTTGCTCAAGAGATTGTAGAAAAAGAAATTAAAACAGAAGTTAATGAAGTAACGGTCTTTATTGACAAAGCACAAGTTACAAGACAAAAAACTGTTGAACTCAACTCTGGAATCACAATTTTAAAATTTATAAACCTATCCCCTTTCATTGACGCAAAAAGTGTTCAGGTTAAAGCAAAAGGAGATGTGACAGTTTTGGCAGTAAATCATCAGCAAAACTTTATTGATAAACTTGAAAAATCGGAAGAAGTAAAAAAAATTGAAGAAAAGCTTGATGACCTAAAGGGTCAAATAAAATTAGAAGAGACCTACCTTTCAATTTTAAAAGAAGAATTGACCTTTTTAAATGACAACCGGATTATCGGGGGGAAAAACAATGAACTAAATATTTCGACACTTAAAGAAGCGTCTGAGTTTTACAGTTCAAAACTAACTGCATTAAAACTCAAAGAAATAGAAAGAAGTAAAACGCTAGAAAATTTAAGAAAACAAAAGAACGAACTTCAAAGCCAATTAAATACATTAACAAGCAAGAAAGAATTTGCATCGGGAGAAATTTTAGTAAAAGTTCAAAGTAAGATAAAAACAAATCCTTCTTTCGAATTATCATACATTGTTGACAATGCAGGATGGTATCCGACATATGATATTCGTGCAAAAACGATAAATGACCCCGTAGAAATTATTTATAAAGCAAATTTAAGACAAGACACTAAAGTTGATTGGAAAAATGTAAAACTTAGCTTTTCTTCTTCAAATCCAAATTCTTCGGGAGTTGCTCCGGAACTTAAAGCTTATTTTCTCGACTATTATAGTTTGCCGCCGGTATACAATAAATCAATAAACTCCGTTGGCGGTCAAGTTGTGGATGAAGAAAATCAGCCATTAATTGGGGTAACGGTAATGGTACCAAAAACAACAATTGGAACTGTAACAGATATGAACGGAAATTATTCAATTACCCTTCCGAATAATGCGGATTATCTAAACTTTTCGTTTGTAGGTTGCGAAAGTCAAACATTGCCAATTACCAGCTCGGTGATTAATGTAAAAATGATTGAGGATGTAGCGGGATTGGAAGAAGTTGTGGTAGTTGGTTATGGAGTTCAGGGAGATGCAGAAGTATCAACACAACTTCAAGGAAGAGTTGCTGGTGTTTCAGTGAATAAAACTAAAAGCAGAGACGCAGAAAGTATTGCAATTCCTTTTGAAAAAACGGAAAATCAAACTTCCATAAATTTTGAAATTTCCACTCCATATACTGTTAATTCAGACAATAAAAACTATTCGGTTGACATGGTAGTGTATCAGGTACCTGCATTCTTCCAATATTATACTGTACCAAAAATTGAAAAAGAAGCTTACTTAATTGCAAATATCACTGACTGGGAAAAATATAATTTATTGGAAGGTGAAGCCAATATTTTTTTCGAGGAAACATTTGTTGGGAAGTCACTTTTGGATGTTCGGTTCGCGTCTGACACTTTGCAACTTTCATTGGGTAAAGACAAAAATGTAATTGTTAACCGGGAAAAAGAAAAAGATTTTGAAACCAGACAATTTATTGGCTCAAAGAAAGAAGAATCAAAATCATGGAAAACAACCATTAAAAACAATAAAAGTCAAGAAATTAATATGGTTGTACTTGACCAGGCTCCGGTATCAAAACTTGAAGAAATTGAAGTAAACATTCAAGATGTTTCAGGCGGTAAGCTAAATAAAGAAAGTGGAGAAGTTAAGTGGGAGTTTACGTTAAAACCAATGGAGAAAAAGGAATTTGATTTAAAATATTCAGTCAAATATCCAAAATCGAGGAATTTGATAATCGAATAAAAACTTCGCATAACTCGTGTGACCGTTAGCACCAATTTAAAATGAAGCAAATAAGTAAAATACTAATAGTATTGTTTCTTGCTGGATGTCAAAGCAAAGTTGAATCCGTCAAGCATGAAAATAAATACGATATTCAAATTTTATATAATCATTACAAAAAGGATAAAACCTTTAATCGAAAATATTTAGACAAGGAATATTTACGCGACGGAAATTTGTATTTAATTTTTGAAAGTTATTTTAATCAAGACACCGTTGAGGTTAAAATCAATGGGAAAAAAGAAATTTCTGAAATTATAAATACAGAGTCTTCTACTGGTGTTGCAAAATCAATAAAACTTAACGACATGGAAACGATTAATAATGTCGGAATTATTGTAAATAATGGGAAAGAAGCTTTTATCGAAATCGATACAATGAATTTCTTTTTAATTACATTTTCCGACTCAATTTTAAAAATTCGAGTTCCTAAAAGCGTTCCATTTTATGACTAATCTGTTGAATCAAGCAAGAAAGATAAGTGAAATGCATTGAAAAAATATATGATGAATTCTATGAGATTGATGTAGAAAATCACTTTGAAATAGTAAAATTCTATGAAAAGAATCAGATGATTTTAGACAACAAATCGAATTTCATAGACTTTGAAGAATTCAATGAACACATACTTATTCTTACAAAATATATTAGTGGTCTGGAGAATTTGGGGCGGTATACAAAGACAATTCAATATGCTGAAAAAAACATATCGTTAATAGAAAATAACATTGATAAATTTAATGTGCCATTTTCTGATTTTGATACTTATTGGAGTACACTAACTAGCAAAGGACGTGCGCATTATAATAATAAAGAATATAAAACATCAATCGAAATATTTGAGAAACTTTGTGAATGGGACAATGAAAATGACTATTTAAAACAATGGCTTGAGGCATCCAAAAAGGGAAAAAGAAACTCTTTAAATAAATACTTTTACTTAACCGCATTCCTATTCATTTTTGGAGAATTGGCATTCAGTGATGGTTTTTTAAGCAAAGAAATAAAATTAATAATGCTAAAAGTCGGTTTTCTTTTCTTACTGGTAGCCTTAGTAAATGAGTACTTCTGGGATAAAATTATTAAATGGACAAAAAAATAATGTACAAACCGTTGTACTTCATTTTGTGGCATCCAGCATATAAAAATTTAACTTTGATAGATAGAAAATAACACAGCCAATGAGATTCATTGAACCAAAGTATCTATTCGTATTTATTACGATGATTTATTTCAGTAATAATTGTTTTTGTCAAAACACTGATCACGTTTCGCCTCGTTATAATGTTACCTTAAAAGAAGCTCATATTGGAAGTTTTGAAATAGATACTATGCTGCTCAATAGTTATGAGACTTTGCCATCAAATATAACGTCATTTTATCTTGATGCCAGGGCTGTATTTGAGAAAAACAAGGTAAATTTTACTGACATACAAATTGTTGAGGCTGCGACAAAAAATAATATAAGATTAATGGGTGGCCCTATGCTGGGTGATGTAAAAGAGAATGGGATAAGTATTTGGTTTCGACCATCAAATGAACTGCCAATCCACATAAAAGTAATTGCCTTGCATAGTAATGAAGAAAATAGTTACACATTAAAACCTGTTGCTGCAGGCAGAGCACAGCGAATCGTAATAAATGATTTGTCTCCTTCAACGAATTATAAATATGTTGTACTATCACAAGATATCAAAATAGCCGAAGGAGCTTTTCAAACAGCACCCAAAACGGATGAAAATACTCCGTTAAGACTAACTTTTGGTTCATGTTTTCATAAAATAGGTCTTCATAATCCCAACCTTATCAACACCATATTAAAAAGAAAAACAAATGCAATGTTGCTTTTGGGTGATATTGCAGTTGATGATAGAGAAAACAATTTTAATATGCACAGTTCTGATTATTTACTCCGTGATGTTTCTCAATCGTGGAAAAAACTCGCTGCTAATGTTGCTCTCTATACGAGCTGGGATGATCATGATTACCTCAATAACGACCTTAGTGGTATTCCTGAAAACTTTACAGAAGAGGAAAGGGAAAAACTCCGGACATTATGGCGACAAAATTGGAACAATCCCCAAAATGACGCAGCAGGAATTTACTTTACTACCCGAATAGGTCAGGTAGAAATAATAATGCTCGATACAAGGTCGTGCCGTAAAATTGAAGAAAGGGGTGAATATGGCTCATATTTGGGGGCGGAACAGCAAGAATGGTTAAAAAGTATTTTGAAAAATTCCACCGCGCCTTTTAAGATTATTTCCAGTGGAACGATGTGGAGCGATTATATTACGAATGGAAAAGATTCATGGGGAACATGGGATACTTTGGCTCGGGAAGAGATTTTCAACCTGATAAAAGAAGAAAATATACCCGGCGTTTTACTGATTAGTGGCGATCGTCACGGTGCCCGTGGTTTTACAATACCAGGAACATCAGGTTTTAAGTTTTATGAATTTGAAGCAGCATCGCTCGGAGGAGTACCCGGACCTCCGGCCATGGCTAACGACACTTCAAATCAATTATTTGGGTATCATGGTGAAGGGTTAAAAGCTTTTGGTGAATTTACTTTTAATACCGAAGAAAATAAACCACAAGTGACGTTTAGATTAATTGATGAATTTGGGAATGTTATGGAAAAACATATTTTGTCATACGATATGTTAACTCCCAAAAAACAATAAGGTAAATTGAAATTATCAGAGTTTAGCAGCAACCAGCTCATTGTCGGCTTGTTTTTTACCGATAAGTTCAATTTCGGCCAATTGTAAAACAGCTCTGCCAAAACGATCTATTCCCTTATGAGTGAGATCAATCCTGTAAATTTTATAGGCAGGAGAATTATCCAAAAGAAATTCCAGTGTTTGTCCGCGATCAGAAAAATTTTCATCAACACGTGTATCGATAGCAGTAAACTCTACTCCATCGTTCGAGCCTTTAAGTACCCAGTCTTTTGGGTCGCGCATGGGCGCATCATTAGCAGATGTTATGGTGTATTTTTCCAGTTGATATACATCCTCCATTTCGAACTGTATCCAGGCGGAGGAATTAAATGTCAGGAATTTTGTGCCCGGGTTATTATCAATACTGTTTTTCACCCCTTCGCCGGATGGCGAGTCGTTGTACTGACAAGTAACTTTGCCGGCTAAATCAGTAATATCCATCGTTGCATATGGATCAATAACCTTAACCAGCTGCTCTAATGAACATGTATCTTTTTTTCCGTTTTGTTCTACTACAAGCGATATGGTATAATCACCCGAATTCGCATAGGATACTACCGGCGACTTTTCAGTGCTTGTAGCAGGTATTCCTCCCTCAAAAGTCCAGTTATAGCTAATTCCATCCTTGATTAATGGTGAAAAAGTAACGGTTTCGTTCTGTAAAATACTAAAGGCCGACGGGTTAAACCACGCTTTTAGGTCTTCTGCATTATCCCAGGGATAAGCGGCCACTTCGTTCTGATAAAGCTTCCATAGCACATCAGCAGACATGCCATACAACTCTTCGGTAACCGCCGATAGCGTCCAGGTTTCATATTCCTCCGCAGTACGATTGATATCTTTTAGAAAGTTATTACTCAGATTTTTATAGATCCACAAATAAAAAAATGCGGTTGTATTATAACCATCGCGGAAAGTTCCTCCCTGTTTCGGAAAACGTTCGGGATTAAAGCCACCTGTATTTAAGCGGCTCAAATCGGCAGTACCTTCTATAAAACCAAAACATTCAGTACCTCCGTTGTAGCCACCGGCATTTTTGGGTTCATTCTGCAAACCATGCGTTATTTCGTGACACAAGACTCCATATATTTCATCACGAGCCACATCCATACCATGCTTATCAATAAAATTAACCAGGTAGTTTAAATCGAAACCAATTTCGATGTGCGGTACACTGCCACCTTTATAAGAAAGTGCTCCCCCATCGTTCAACTTATAAGTGATCTCTTTCAATCCGTGTTTATTTGCCTCTTCCGGTGTGTAATAAAGCTCTTTTGCAATTTCGAGGCAACAATATTGTACCCAATCTTCAATGCCATTATATCCTTGTTTTTCCACCAACGCTAAATACTTCGCTATCCCTTCATGCCCTTCCGCTTCAATTTGAAGTGTCACTTTTGGTGCTTCATATAAATTCCAATCAGCACCAGGTGTCCCCTCGTTCAAATCAGGACCAGATTTACATGCGTTTAAACTCAGAATTACCAGAGTTGTAAAAAGTATTCCAACGATATTATTCTTCATATTGTAATTTGGATAAATAAATTATTTGCTTCTGTGATGTTACGATTAACCAATATCTATAATGCTGCGCTAATATAAGATTTCGGACGAAAAGTCGATTAACAATAATATGAAGTGAACACTTTGTTTCAACAAAATGTCACATTTACAACAGAAAACAGTGCCTTGTAAAATATAATTCCGCCCGGGATACAAGAAAATGGAACGAATATTACAAACCCGATAACTTTTCCAAAGCAAGGGTTAGTGAATGTGTTCCGAGTTTTCCGTGGCCCTGCGCCTGAACAGCCAGGTATAGTTGTTTTACCAGTGCCAGTCCGGGTAACGACAAGCCCATTGCTTCGGCTTCTTTCAGAGCAATCCCCATGTCTTTTATAAAATGCTCCACAAAAAATCCGGGATCGAAATTACGGTTAACAATACGCGGTGCCAGGTTATCGAGTGTCCAGCAACCGGCCGCTCCACCGCTGATTGATGAAAGCATGGTTGGTAAATCAAGACCAGCTTTATGGCCATACAACAAAGCTTCACAAACCCCTATCTTGGTTCCGGCAATGGTAATCTGGTTGCACATTTTTGTATGTTGCCCCGATCCGGCTTCGCCCTGGTAAACAATCTGTTTGCCCATAATTTCGAACAGCGGACAAACTTTATCAAAAGCTTCTTTATCGCCACCGGCCATTATCGACAATGTGCCATTTTTAGCACCAACATCACCACCGGAAACCGGCGCATCAACCGACTGAATACCTTTAGCCCTGGCAGCCTCATAAATTTCAACGGCTAAACTCGGCTCTGTGGTCGTCATATCAACCAAAACAGCACCCGGTTTTGCTTTTGCCAGAATGCCATTTTCGCCAAAGTACACTTCGCGAACGTCTTTCGGAAAGCCCACAATGGTAAAAATAACATCGGAAACTGCTGCAACTTCTGCCGGGCTATCGGCCCATTTTACACCGTTTGCCAGCAAAGCATCTGCCTTACTTTTTGTTCGGGTATAAGTGGTACACTCATATCCGGCTTTATTTAAGTGCCCCAGCATGGATATTCCCATCACTCCGGTGCCAATCCAACCAATTGTAATATCTCTTTTCATTCATGTTTTTTTAAGTATGCCAAAGCTAAAGCTTTCATAACATTGAACAAAATCATTCATTACGCAATAAAGGAAACAATGCTTAATACATAATTTAGAATGAATTAATTTTACACACTACATGCAGAAAATGACTACCTGTTTTGATCTAAGAAAGGTAATTAAATTTCCCGCCTTTAACTCTGATTTCCTAAACCTTACATACAACTTCCCATTAAACAAACTTTATAAAAAGTACCAAATACTCTTTTATAATATGCTCTACAACAGTCCAATTACAATTCCGTATTTTTTAAAGTAAAATATTTATAATTTATATTTGCGGCCAAATCTTTCGCATAGATTTATAAGTGATAACGGAGAGTGGATGCTGACTACTTTCCGTTTTCTTTTAAAAATGCCTCATCCACAGCATAAAAAAACCTCCGGATAAACTCCGAAGGTTTCTGTTATATCGAATCAAATTATTCTTACAATTCTTTAAAGAAATCGTTTCCTTTGTCATCGACGATGATAAAGGCTGGGAAATTCTCCACTTTGATCTTACGAACAGCTTCCATTCCAAGGTCTTCAAAATCGACCACCTCAACAGATTTAATACTGTTTTTGGCCAGAATAGCAGCCGGTCCACCAATCGAACCGAGGTAGAAACCACCATGTTTTTTACAGGCATCGGTAACGGCTTGCGAGCGGTTTCCTTTTGCCAGCATAATCATCGATCCGCCATGGCTTTGGAACTCGTCAACGTACGGGTCCATACGGCCTGCCGTTGTTGGCCCGAAACTACCTGAAGCCATTCCTTTCGGAGTTTTTGCAGGACCTGCATAATACACCGGGTGGTTTTTAAAGTACTCGGGCATTGGTTTGCCTTCGTCGAGCATTTGTTTAATCTGCGCGTGAGCAATATCGCGGGCTACAATTAAAGTACCACTCAGGTTCAAACGGGTTTTTGTTGGGTATTTTGTTAATTCGGCCAATACTTTGTCCATTCCCTGATCCAGGTCGATATCTACAGCCGGACTCATTGCAGGTGCTTTTGCAGGTAAGAATCGAGCCGGATTTTTCTCCAGTTGCTCCAGGAAAATACCGTCTTTGGTAATTTTTGCTTTGATGTTACGGTCGGCACTACAGCTAACACCCAAACCTACCGGGCACGAAGCTGCGTGGCGTGGCAAACGGATAACGCGTACATCGTGTACAAAATATTTTCCACCAAACTGTGCACCTACTCCACTTTCCTGACAGATTTTGGTCACTTTTTCTTCCCACTCCAAATCGCGGAAAGCCTGACCTCCTTCGTTACCTTCGGTTGGTAAATGATCTAAATAACCTGCTGATGCTTTTTTTACCGTCGCCAATGTAGCTTCGGCAGAAGTACCGCCAATTACCAGCGCCAGGTGATACGGAGGACAGGCAGAAGTACCCAGGTCCATTATCTTTTCCTGAACAAATTTGGTAAGGTTTTCTTCGGTCAACAACGATTTGGTTTGCTGATAGAGGTAGGTTTTGTTCCCCGAACCTCCACCTTTTGTTACAAATAAAAATTCGTATTTATTTCCTTGCTCGGCATACAAATCAATTTGTGCAGGCAAGTTTGTTCCGGTGTTCTTTTCTTTGGTCATGGTAAAAGGCACCACCTGCGAATAGCGTAAATTCTTTTCGGCATAGGTCGCGAAAATACCTTTCGACAAGGCTTCTGCATCGTTGGCGCCGGTGTATACATCTTCTCCTTTTTTACCAATTACGATTGCTGTTCCTGTATCCTGGCAAGTTGGCAATTCACCCTCGGCCGAAACAGCCTGGTTCATTAACATGGTGTGTGCTACAAACCTGTCGTTGTCGGTTGCTTCCGGGTCTTCCAGTATTTTGGCCAGTTTTTCAAGGTGCGAAGCACGCAGGTAAAACGAAACGTCGGTAAACGCTTCTTTAGCCAGTTCTTCCAAACCTTTGGGGTCAACTTTTAAAATTTCGCGGCCATCAACTTCAATGGTCGACACATAATCTTTTGTAATACAACGATATTCGGTATCGTCTTTTAAAATTGGAAATGGTTTTTGATATTTAAAATCTGCCATTGTATAATCGGTTAAATTAATTTTCCTTCAAAGATAAAACTATTCGTTTGTTTCTATTTTATTTTAAAGCGAAACCTGAAAAATTTAACCCGAAACATTCGATGTATTTGAATCCAATGATCATTATATGCACACGCAACAACTATTGATTTCAGAATACTTAATCTGACTGGCATTTTTTTGTAGCAATATTTGGTTTGTATTACAAACTTGTTTAATTTTATAAACAAAATAAGTATCATGAGCTCAACTACATCAAACCAGGAAATGAGTGACAACGAAATGTTGAGAACTCTAAAAACGGCTATTGCCACTTCAAAACATTCGTTGTACGAAGATGGGATTCTGCTTATTTTGTGGGGGGCATCATTTACCATTGGATTCTTCCTGCACTATTACAAATCTTCGCACCTTGTGGTTTATTGGGAACGTAATATCATCAATATTTTAAATATTGTAGGAGCCGTATTATTAATCGGTTTTACCATCTATTATCTATTTTTTCGCAAACCAAAATACCGGACATATACAGCCATTTCCACTCGTTATGTCTGGCTGGGGATTATAATTGCCCATAACCTGAACGTAATCGTTACCAAAAGCTTCTTGCAGGAAGTTGATTTTGCACTGCTCCACCCTCTTCAAATGGTGTTGATTGGTTTTGCACTTTTTGTTACAGGTGGAATTTATCGATACAAGTTATTATCAATCAGCGGTGCAGTTATGTGGATTGCGGCAATATTGTGTGCCCGTGAAGAGCTGGCCGACCAGTTTCTGATTCGGGCAATAGCCAACTTTGTTTGTTTTGTAATCCCGGGCGTTTTAATGTATCTGAAAAGTAAAAAGCCGGCACATGTTTAAAAACCTCGATCCTCTTCTTCATTCGCAGGTGCGGTTGGCAATTATGACTATCCTGCTAAATGTAAAGTCGGCCGAGTTTTCGTATTTGCTCGAAAACATTGAAACCACAAAAGGTAACCTGAGTTTTCAGATCGCAAAACTTAAGGAAGGTGGTTACATTAAGGTAAAAAAGTCGTTCCGCAAAAACTATCCCCTCACCACTTTAAGTATCACCCCTAAAGGAATTACGGCCTACGAAAACTATGTAGAAGCCATTTCAGAATATTTCAAAAAATCGGGAAAACTATAGCCCCAGCCAGCCGGTTTATATATAGTTTAAGCTTTAAGCCTATTGAATTGGCTGAATATTTCATTCAATTCATTAGCTTTGAGAAAACGAAAATATATTCAGATGAAGATGAAAATCCACTTGTTATATGTCTTACTTTTTGCCCTTGTTTTTACTGTAAAAGCAGAAGTAAAACTTCCCAAAATATTTAGTTCGAATATGGTGCTTCAGCAAGGAATTGAAATTCCGGTATGGGGCTGGGCAACCGAAGGAGAAGAAATATCTGTTTCACTTCTTGCGCAAAAAACAAAAGTAGATTTTGGTACAGGTGAAAAAACCACCGTGACCATTCTCCTGGCGAATGCTAAGGCCACTACTGATTCGGATGGCAAATGGATGGCCAAACTGCCGGCACAAGAATACGGAGGTCCTTATACCTTGATGATAAAAGGCAAGAACACCATTTCGCTAAAAAATGTAATGATTGGCGAGGTTTGGGTGTGTTCGGGGCAATCGAACATGGAATGGCCGTTGGCACAGGTAAAAAATGCCGATGAAGAAGTAGATGCTGCCGATCATCCCAATATTCGTTTGTTTACGGTACCACGTCGGGTGGCACAATTTCCGGAAGAGGATATTGAAAGTGGCGAATGGATGGAATGCACCCCACAAACGGCCCATAACTTTTCTGCGGTCGGCTATTTCTTTGGCAAAGCTTTAAAGGAAGATCTTGATGTTCCGATCGGACTTATTCACACTTCGTGGGGCGGCACTGTAGCCGAAACATGGACCAGTGCACAAACCATTCAAAACGATTCGGACTTCAGGGAACCGATGATTGAGCTGCAACAAATGAATCTGGAGGAATACAAAAAGAACAAGGAAGCTGAGATAAGAAAAATACTCGGTGGTGAAATTCCAACTGAAGACAAAGGAATGCAAGACGGAAAACCCGTTTGGTCTGATCCGGAGCTAAATGATACCGACTGGAGCAAAATCATAGCTCCCGGATTATGGGAAGAACAAGGTTATATTGACATTGACGGAGTAGCCTGGTACCGAAAAGAACTTGACCTGACAGAAGACCAGACACAAACAAACATGAACCTGCACTTGGGGAAAATCGATGACTCTGATATTACTTTTCTGAATGGTATTGAGATTGGGAAAACCGAAAATCAGTACAATAAAGAACGCGTTTACACCATCGACAAAAAATATTTGAATCCGGGAAAAAACATGATCGTTGTTCGTGTTAACGACACCGGCGGCGGTGGCGGCATATGGGGCGCTCCAGAAGATCAGTACGTGGCAATCGGGCAAGAAAAAATCGATATATCGGGCGACTGGAAATTCAAAATTTCAAAAGCAGTTGTGCAAGATATAAATCTTGGACCCAACTCGTACCCTACCCTCTTATTCAACGGAATGATCAATCCAATTGTACCATTCGGGATAAAAGGTGTTATCTGGTACCAGGGCGAATCAAATGCCGGCCGTGCCAAACAATATCAACGCGTATTTCCGAATTTGATAAACGATTGGCGCGCACAATGGAACCAGGGAGATTTCCCATTTCTGTTTGTGCAGTTGGCCAATTATATGAAACCGGTACAAAATCCGACGGATAGCGAATGGGCAGAATTACGCGAAGCGCAAACCAAAACACTGGAGCTACCAAATACCGGGATGGCATCGGCTATTGATATTGGTGAAGCAGATGATATACATCCGCGCAACAAACAGGATGTTGGGAAACGACTGGCTTTAAATGCTTTTAAAGTGGCTTACGGAAAAGATATTGTATACACCGGCCCAACTTTCGAATCGGTGGAATTTAAAGATGGGAAAGCCTACATTACTTTTTCGGAAACAGGCTCGGGACTGGCCGTGAAAGACAAATACGGTTATGTAAAAGCATTTTCAATTGCGGGAGCCGATCGTCAGTTCTACTGGGCAAAAGCAGAGGTTATTAATAAAAACACGGTGGTTGTTTATTCGTACGCGGTTACCGATCCGGTGGCAGTGCGTTTTGGCTGGGCCAACAATCCCGATGATTTAAACCTTTATAACCTGGAGCTTCTGCCGGCCAATCCTTTCAGAACAGATGACTGGCCGGGAATAACAAAATAAACAGCTCTGCATTGGAAATAAATTATCCCGGCAGCACAATTTATTGAACAATAAAATGTTGATTATAAAACACCTTTGCATAGCTTTGTGTTAATGATGAAAAACTTAACCACTCTATTTCTATTACTGCTAACTCAAATCGTTGCTTTTGCACAAAGTAATAATGCAACGTTAAAAGGAGTTATCACTGATCAGGACGGTGTTCCGATAGATATGGTAAATGTGGTATTAAAAGAATATCCAACCCTTGGAACCACTACAAATGCCAATGGCGAATTTCTGCTTCGCATTCCGGCGCGTAAACAGCTCACGATAATTTTTTCATCGCTGGGCTATCAAACTTTTCAGGATTCGGTTTATGCCAATCGCGAAGAAACGATTATCAAACAGATTACCATGCCGGAAGCCAACCTGGAACTGGCAGAGATAATCGTTAAGGAGCAGCGACGCAACGGCGGAAGTATTGTTAGTCTCGATCCAAAAATCATCAACTCTATTTCGAGTGCTTCTGGAGGTATTGAAGCCGGACTAAAAACATTGCCCGGTGTTTCATCAAATAACGAGTTAAGCTCGCAATACACGGTTCGCGGTGGTAATTTCGACGAAAACCTGGTGTATGTAAACGATGTGGAGGTTTACCGTCCGTTCCTGATTCGCTCAGGGCAACAGGAAGGTTTGAGTTTTATAAACAGCGACATGGTTTCTACCATCGATTTTTCGGCGGGTGGTTTTAATGCCAAATACGGCGATAAAATGTCGTCGGTGCTCGATATCAAATACCGCAGACCCAGCGATTTTAGCGGATCGGCATCGGTTAGCATGCTTGGTGCTTCAGCACATTTTGAAGACGTTGCACTAAACGGAAAGTTATCGCATATTTCAGGAATCCGATACAAAACCAACCGATACATGTTGGGTAGTTTGGATGAACAGGGCGAATACGATCCACGATTTCTTGATTTTCAAACCTATATAACTTACCAGTTTAACGAAAAATTCGACCTCTCGTTTTTGGGTAACGTAGCACAAAACCAATACAATTTTATTCCGCAAACCCGCGAAACAACTTTTGGTACTTGGCAAAATCCGCTAAACACCAAAATATATTTTGACGGACAGGAACAGGATGATTTTCAAACTTACCTGGGCGCTGTTACCGCTAATTATCATCCCAATGCCAACCTGAACCTGAAGTTTATTGCATCGGCCTACCATGCACAGGAAAAAGAGACTTACGATATTCAGGGGCAATACTATTTAAACCAGCTGGAGCGAAATATGGGTTCGGATGAATTTGGCGACAGCACGCTGAATTTGGGTGTTGGTACATTTATCAATCATGCACGAAACAGTCTGGATGCAACCGTTTACAGTTTTTCGCACAAAGGAGCCTTTAACTCGGAGAAACACCTGGTAAACTGGGGAATTAAATTTCAGCACGAAAAAATAAACGACGAGCTAAACGAGTGGATTTACCGCGATTCTGCCGGTTATTCCATTCCATATTCCGATAGCCAGGTCAGGTTATTTTATACGCTTAATGCCAAAAACAAGATAAGTTCGAACCGTGTAACCGGATTCATTCAGGACAGTTGGAGCGTGCCCACCGCAAATGGCGATTTGTATTTAACAGGCGGAGTGCGTTTTAATTATTGGGATTTTAATAATGAGTTGCTGGTGAGTCCGCGAGCCACATTAAGCTACTTCCCCGAGTGGGAGAAAAAAATGTCGTTCCGTTTATCGGCGGGCTGGTATCATCAGTCGCCCTTTTTTAAGGAGCTGAAACAAAGCGACGGTTATATAAATTACAACTCAAAAGCGCAACGTTCGTTTCAGGTTGTTGGTGGCACCGACCTGCTGTTTACCGCCTGGGACCGACCGTTTCGTTTTACCTCCGAGGCCTACTACAAACACATGAACCGCCTGATTCCTTACCAAATAGATAATGTTCGTATACGTTACCTGGCCGAAGAAGAAGCCACTGGTTATGCCACCGGGGTTGATTTTAAAATTAACGGCGAGTTTGTGAGCGGACTGCAATCATGGGCCAGTTTGTCGTTCCTGCAAACCGAAGAAGATATTAAAGGTGACGGACATGGAATGATTCCACGCCCTACCGATCAGTGGATGAATTTTAGTTTGTTTTTCCAGGATTATTTACCGGGAAATCCATCATACAAAATGCAATTGTCGGGTTTTTACGGGGCCCGCCTGCCCACCGGCCCACCAAATGGCGAGCGCTACCAGGATGTTTTTCGTATGCCGCCTTACCGCCGCATCGATCTTGGATTTTCAAAAGTATTTATAAGCCGGGCAAACCGCTCCAACAGCCCATTTTTCAGGCATATTACCGATTTATCGTTAAGCCTCGAGGTATTTAACCTACTGGATATCAACAATACCATCTCGTATTTCTGGGTATCGAGCATTTATGGCGACCAGTATGCGGTGCCGAATTATCTTACATCCCGCAAATTCAACCTAAAACTCACTGTAAAATTCTAACGCACAGCAACATATTAAATTTATTACATAATGTAATGTTTAAGCAACATTAAAACTTTGACGTACAACGTGTTTGTTATGAACTATTGTAGCCAATCGGTTAACTTTGCCTTGCAACTTAATTCGTTACTCTATGAACCTAACAGTATACCAGGTTGATGCCTTTGCCGAGAAGATTTTTGAAGGAAATCCCGCAGCCGTTATTCCGCTGAATGATGAGTGGCTTCCGGATGAGATTATGCAAAAACTGGCCATGGAAAACAACCTTTCGGAAACAGCATTTTTTATTATAAAAGACGACTGTTACCATATTCGCTGGTTTACTCCTGAAGCCGAGGTCGATCTTTGTGGTCATGCTACGCTGGCTACTTCGCATGTTCTGTTTCAGCATTTAAATTATACTGCCGATAGCATCTGTTTTCAGTCGAGAAGCGGTAAACTCAGCGTAAAAAAAGAAGGCGATTTGCTGGTACTGAACTTTCCGGCATCAGAAGTAGAGGCCAAATATATTCCCACCGGGTTAAAAACGGCGTTTGGCATCCATCCGCAGGAATGTTTTAAAGGACGCGAAGACCTGATGCTGGTATTTAAAAATGAAAACGACATTGCCAACCTCGAGCCCGATTTCACAAAAATGCTGGAAGCCACCTCGCGGGGAATAATCTGCACAGCCAAATCGGAGAAATACGATTTTGTATCGCGCTTTTTTGCCCCAGCGGTAGGCATTAATGAAGACCCGGTAACCGGGTCGGCGCACACCATGCTTATTCCATACTGGTCGGCTCGACTGGATAAACAAAACCTGCTGGCAAAACAGATATCGAAAAGAGGTGGAGTACTGCATTGTAAACAACTGGGAGATCGTGTTGAGATTGGCGGCAAAGCAGTAACTTACCTTGTTGGAACCATTAGCATTTAACCACTTAATTCCTTTGGTTAAAACTTTGAATGATGCACCAAAACCTTACACAAATTAATTTTTAGGGAGGTGTGGGTTAACTTAAAGGAAAGTCATATATTTTTGCAGAAGATAAAAAACACAATAGCACTCATATTCAATATTTATATTAAAAGATGAACGATCCGATTGGCCTGGCCATTAAAGAATATTTGGAACGGGGTAAAGCGCCTCAAATTCACGTAGATTCGAATTACACTGAAGGCGAAACCATTGCCCCGTCGTATTTTTTCCGCAACGAAAAAGAACTGCCCAAAATCGAAAAAGTTGCTCTGAAAAATTGCAAAGGCCGCATATTGGATATTGGTGCAGCAGCCGGATGTCATTCATTAATTCTGCAAAAAAAAGGCTACAGTGTTACCGCACTTGAAAAATCGGAAGCTTCAGTTGAAGTGATGCGTAAACAGGGCATTGTTAAAGTGGTTCATGCCGATATTTTTGAATACAGCGAAGAACAATACAATACCATTTTGCTGCTGATGAACGGTACGGGAATCGGCGGAACAATTGAAGGATTGAAAAAACTTTTGACCCACCTCAAAAGCCTTCTGTTGGAAGGGGGCCAGATTTTAATCGACTCGTCGGATATAAAATACCTTTTTGAAGAAGAAGACGGATCGGAATGGGTTGATATTGCCAATAATAACTACTATGGCGAAATGCAGTACAAAGTGAGTTTCAGGAAAGAAGAGGCGCAGTTCGACTGGCTTTTTATCGATTTCAACACCCTTCAACTTGTTGCCAACGAAACAGGCTATAATTGTACTCTGCTGGAAAAAGGTACTCATCACGATTACCTGGCCCAACTGAAAGTTTAAAAGCTCGCAAATACAACGAGATTTCTCCGGTTCGGCACAAACCGATAATCGATCGAGGAGGTCCTTTCGCAGAGCTTATTATGTTGTTGGCAGAGTAAAACAGCTCATTCACAGATATAATTTCGGTATTTACTGACGTTTACATAATTTGGTGTTCGAATTAAAACAGAAAACACCATGAAAGCTCTTATCCTCATCTCCTCAATTTTTTACATTCTCGGATTGAAAATCAGCAATAAAATCGATCTGGTTAAAAAATCGAACCCGGTGGAAAAGATTATTACCCACAAAGTAAAAGCTGCTGAAACCGAAGAAAATGCTTGTTTTGAAGCAGAAGCTAAAAAAGATGCCCCGGAAAAAGAAAAAACACCCATTAAAGAAAGTATGGAATAATACGAATTGTATTTCAGTATGAGCCTTTAGCGAAATGGTGAAATTACAATCGTTAATGCCGATTGAAAGAATTAAGGCTCAATTTGATTCCACATCAGTATAACATCCTCCTCATAGAAATAAAAAACAGCGCACAAACAGGAAATCAATTAATGGTTTCCTGTTTTGTTTTTTGTACTTTAGGCCATACCAAATTAAAACTGCAATGAAACTGTTGCCACTAAAACATTTGCTTTCAACAATTTCGTTCGCTTACTGTTTTTAATTTAAATGACTAAAAAATATCCTTATGGCCAACTTTCAAATGAATCGACGGAAATTTATCGGAGCGCTTAGTGCGGGTACTGCACATGTTTTGTTTTCGAATCCAATTTATGCCGCGAATATTCCGGCGCGGAGTCACGATCCTTTTCAGTTGATTGAGTTGGGAAACTCGGGGATAAAAACCACGCTGCTGGGTATGGGTACCGGAGTACATGCCAGCAACCGTAGCAGTTTCCTTACCAAACAGGATAAAAACACCAGCATCGATCTGTTGCACCATGCATACGACAAAGGAATCCGTTATTTTGATTTGGCCGATACTTATGGCACACACGGGCTTTTTGCCGAAGCGATGACAAAAATGAACCGGGAAGATCTGACGCTTACCACAAAAATATGGACACGTCCGGGTGGCATTCCCGAAAAAGAACGCCCCGATGCCAATGTTGTGGTAGACCGTTTCCGTAAAGAACTGAAGACCGATTACATCGATTTGGTGCAAATTCATTGTATGGTTGACGAGGACTGGACAGAAACCTTAAAACCTCAAATGGAAATTCTTTCGAACCTGAAAGCAAAAGGAATTATAAAAGCTCATGGCGTTTCGGTGCACTCGCTCGATGCCATGAAAGATGCAGTTAAAAGCCCCTGGGTTGATGTGTTGCATGCACGGATTAATCCTTACGGAATTGCAATGGACAAACCCGATCCGCAGGAAGTGGTAGAAGTTATTCAGCAATTGCACCAGTCGGGAAAAGGCATTATTGGTATGAAACTAGTTGGCAACGGGCAATTACGCGACGACAGCACAAAAATTGACAACGCATTGCGCTTTGTTCTTGGTTTGGGGTGTGTTGACCTGATGCTTGTTGGCTTCGAGACAAAAGACCAGGTTGATAATTACATTTCGCGAATGGAAACCCAATTAAAGAACCTCTACTAATCGTTTCTGCTGCATGGTCAGGAAATCAGGCAATTGACAGGCCAATGTTAAAATAAACACATTTCGTAACAGGTTGATTTACTGACAATAGCAAATTCAATCAAATTTTCAACTTAAGCTCAGAACAATGAGGCGGTAATCAATGTAATTTTGCCCAAAATTTCATCCGCATCATGAATTCAATTTTTAAGCCCAAACTATTTACGATTTTAAAAAATGGCATCAGTAAAAAACAAATTACTTCAGATGTACTGGCCGGAGTTGTTGTTGGGATTGTTGCTCTCCCGCTGGCTATTGCTTTTGCTGTTGCTTCGGGCGTTTCGCCCGAAAAAGGACTGATAACCGCTGTTGTTGCCGGTTTTCTTATATCGTTTTTAGGTGGCAGCCGCGTGCAGATTGGCGGCCCAACGGGTGCATTTATCGTAATTGTTTACGGAATCGTTCATCAATACGGCGTTAACGGACTTATTATTTCCACCGTTTTGGCCGGCGTTATCCTTATTCTTTTTGGATTGCTAAAACTGGGGACTTTGTTAAAATTTATCCCCCACCCGCTTATTGTTGGTTTTACCAGCGGTATTGCCTTGGTCATTTTTTCTACCCAAATAAAAGATGCGTTGGGATTAACCATTACCGATCTGCCATCGGGTTTTCTGGAAAAGTGGCAAATTTACCTTAGCAACCTGGGCAGTGTTAACGTTGCAGCCTTACTTGTAACACTGGCAACCATAGCCGTAACACTCATCAGCGGAAAATTTGTAAAAAAAATACCCGGATCGTTTCTGGCCATCATTGCTGTTACACTGGTTGTTCAGCTTTTTAAACTACCTGTTGCAACTATCGAGACCTATTTTGGCGAAATCAGCAATACCATTCATTTTACCATTCCGCAAATTCGCTTGAACGATTTACAGAACTACCTTGAACCGGCCCTCACCATTGCCTTGCTCGGAGGTATTGAATCGTTACTCTCTGCAGTGGTTGCCGATGGTATGATAAGCGGGAAACACCGCTCGAATACCGAATTAATTGCGCAGGGAATTGCCAATGTGGTTACACCGTTTTTTGGCGGTATTCCGGCAACCGGAGCAATTGCACGAACGGCAACCAACGTAAAAAACGGCGGACGCACACCTATTGCCGGTATTGCACATGCCATTACCTTGCTGCTGATTATGCTGTTTTTGGGAAAATGGGCCAAATTGATTCCCATGTCGTGCCTGGCCGGAATTTTAATAATTGTAGCCTATAACATGAGCGAATGGCGCTCGTTTGTATCCATTCTGAAAGGTTCGGTATTCGATATAATTGTATTGCTTACCACCTTCATTTTAACCGTGCTGGTTGATTTAACGGTTGCCATTGAGGTTGGCGTGGTGCTGTCGGCCATCCTGTTTATGAAACGTATGTCGGACATTAGCGAAAAACGTATAAATAACATTGTCGACACCGACGTAATTGAAGACTACTCGCAGCTGCCAAAAGGTGTTTCGGTTTACGAAATAAGCGGCCCCTTGTTTTTTGCTTCGGCACGCCGTTATTCCGAGGTTATTCAGGAAATCGGAGAAAACTGCAACACGCTGATTTTGCGTATGCGCCATGTTTCTTTCATCGATGAAACGGGAATGAAAAATCTGCAGAGTTCACTTAAAATCCTTCAGAACAAGGGGGTAAAAGTGATTCTGTCGGGTGTTTCTTCGCAGCTAAAAACCGACTTACAAAAACGACTCAGCCCTAAAGTTATTGATTACATTAAAATGGAAGATTCGTTTGAAAAAGCACTTGACTCTGCGAAGGTTACTACCTAATCCTAAAGTATTACCGTTCTTCTATCTTTATTGCTTAACAGGCAGGCCTCCAATATTTTTAATACTTCCAGTGCTTCGGCCGGATCAACCGGTAAGGCTTTGTTGTTTCTGATTGCTTTATACAACTTATCGTAAAAAATGCGGTAATCACCGGGTATGGTTTCAACCAGTTCTTCCACGTGCTCGTCGTCTTCGGTGTAAACCAGTGTTCCCCACCAATCGACTTCTTCTTTTCCCCATTCGTCACCTTTGGGCAAATTTTCGGCTTTTAACAGCTCCTCCTGGCCGTCAATTCCCCACTTTTTAAATGTACCGTACTCTCCGTTTAAAGTATATCTTGGTCCGGGATCCATTACCAGGTACGAACATTTTAACAAGGCCGAAAAACCTTCATAATCCAACCTGATTTCGTAATAATCGGCCACTTTCCCGCCGGTTCGCACTGTTTTTAAATGTGCTGTAACCGCTTGCGGCTTTCCAAATAATACGTAGGCCTGGTCAACCATATGCGATCCGAGGTTATACAAAACACCACAATATTCATCGCCTTCTTCTTTCCATGTGTCGGGTGTAATTTCGGTGCGGTAACGGTCGTAATGCGATTCAAATTCTACCAACCGGCCAAACCGTGCTTCCTTTATTACTTTCTGTACTGTTCTAAAATCACCATCCCACCGGCGGTTCTGGAAAACCGTAAATACCAAACCTTTTGCTTGTGCCAGCTCAATCAGCTCCTGTAATTCCGCGCTCCGCAAGGTTGCCGGTTTTTCAACCACCACGTGTTTACCGGCTTCAAGCGCCTGTTTCACCATGGTATAATGTAACTGATCAGGCGTGTTAACAACTACCAGTTCAACCTCGGTATCGGTTAAAATATCGTCGTAACTTTTTACAATCGTTGCATCGGGAAACAGCTCTTTCGATAAGCTTTTCGAACGTTCCAACACCAATTTTACTTTGAAATTCGGATTTACTTTCAACAAGGGGCCGTGAAACACCTTACCCGACATACCAAAAGAAGCTAAAGCCACCGTAACCTGATTTTTCATGCTTTACATTGTATGATATTACTACTAGCAAAATTCTTGTCAATAAAAATACAGAAATAAGTTTCCCTCACAAAAGTTGCTGAATAACATTCGCCAAACAGGGTATTGTATAACACATTAGCTTCTATTCCACAAAATTTGATTGTAAATTGGTCTGATAAACTAAACTAACATCCCGGTTATGAAACGGACAGCTCTATTTATTGCTCCAAAAATCGTATCGAGGGTTCAAATTCATCTCCAACAGCTAAAAACTAACAATCCTAAATCATATGAAAAATTTTCTGAATAGCTATCTTAATGAATCGAAATGTATTAACCTCGAATCAGGTGATTATCCCGGACCTTTTCTCACTATTTCGCGGCAAGCGGGGTGCTCGGCAAAGCGTCTCGCCATTAAGCTTTCAAAAATACTGACCGGCTACAGTTACATGTCGGAAACGAAAACCGATGTGGAGTGGAAATATGTGGATAAAGGTGTTTTTTTAGGTGTTGTTGATGAAATGATAGAGGAACTAAAATCAGGGGATTTTGAAGATGCCGAAGAATCGATAGTATTTCTGAAGGAGGTTGGCCGTGCCTTTTCGGATGAAACAATTTACGATATTTCGGACGATCGGTTGATTGCGGCCTTAAAAGGAATTATTTGCCGGCTGGCCTACCACGGACGTACAATTATCGTTGGGCGTTCGTCGGGAGCTATTTTAAAAGACATACCCAACAAGCTAAACATCAGGCTTGAAGCTCCTGCCGACTGGCGAATTAACCGAATAATGCAGATTAAAGACATGACCCGGCTGGAGGCCGCAGAATACATTACTTTGGCCGATAAAAAGCGAGACGCCTTTATTGAAAAGATCATTGGCCGTAAAGCTGAAAACGATGATTTTGATGTGATTTTTAATTATGCCTCAATGGAAGACGACCAGATAGTTGATGCCGTAATTAACATATTACGAAACAAAAAAATTATCGCTCCTCATTACGAATTCTAACAAATTTATTATTTTAGCTTACAAGAAGTAACGAAAAAAACCTTCCGAAAACCGGAAGAAATTAATTTAAATCTCACCTTACCAGGGCCTTTCTTCGGAGAGGCTTTGTTTTTTGAATATTTTTTGAGATTTTAATAAAAAAAACAAGGTTTTTATTGTGATAATCTAATAATTAGTCCGTTACTTTGATATAAGATTTTAATTCGCACTTCACCTGTTTTTGTGATTTTCCGTTTTAACGTCTGACGCGTTCTTTATACTTAACAATAATTTTTTAAGAATAACGCGGCATAATGCCGCAAATTTTTACATTTATACATTTATATTTTTCTATTTTTTATGAATTTATTTGTTGCAAAGTTAGACTCATCGATTACTGGTGACTACTTAAATGAGCTGTTCTCTGCACACGGAGAAGTAGCGTCTGCCAAAGTTATTTTTGACAGAGAAACGGGAAACTCAAAATGTTTTGGTTTTGTTGAAATGCCAAACGACGAAGAAGCTAATGCAGCGATTGCTGCACTTAATGATGCTGAAATTGAAGGAAAACAAATCGTAGTTAAAGAAGCAAATGCTCCACAAGAGCGTCCACGTCGTGATTTTAATCGCGGTGGCGGCGGTGGTGGCTACAACCGCGGTGGCGGTGGTGGTTACAACCGTGGCGGCGGCGGTGGCGACCGCAGAGGCGGTGGCGGTGGATACGATCGTCGCGGTGGCGGCGGTGGTGGCGACCGCAGAGGCGGTGGCGGTGGCGGATACGATCGTCGTGGTGGCGGCGGTGGCGACCGTTGGTAAGCTATCCGAAAGATATTTAAAAGAAGGTGTTCGATTTTTGAACACCTTTTTTTATGAGCTATTAACTCCGAATAAATATTCTCCCTGGTTTTGAAAAGAGAGCAAACACCTGAAAAATTCTATAATTTCTTTAGCCAGGCTTCAGCCTCTATCAATTCGGTTTGGTCAGCCGTTTTAACAGCATAGTTAAAACCGGGCTGGATACAAAACGATCCATACTCGCCTTTTGTATTCAAAGCAATGTAACCAATTTGATGACTTTGATAATCGGGAATCTTTTTGGCGATACGACGAACGGCCTCCTCGCAAGCCCTGTCGGGCGACATGCCGCTACGCATTAATTCAACCACTAAAAACGAACCAAGCGTTTTCATTACCAGTTCACCCGATCCGGTAGCTGTTGCACCTCCCACTTCGCCATCAACAAACAAACCGGCACCAATAATAGGCGAGTCGCCTACCCTGCCGGGCATTTTATAGCCCATTCCACTGGTAGTACAAGCACCTGAAATACGCCCATCTTCATCGAGTGCCAGCATGCCAATGGTATCGTGGTTATCCTCGGTAACATTCTCAATATTGATCTTATTACTGAATTCCTTATTTTCCTTTTTCCACTTCTTCCATTCCTTTTTACGGGCTTTGGTTAACAGCTTTTCTTTTTCAAAACCATTTTCGAGTGCAAAATCCAAAGCTCCTTTTCCGCTCAGCATTACATGCGGCGTTTTTTCCATTACCAGGCGAGCTACCGAAACAGGATGCACAATGTCTTGCAAATACGTTACACTTCCTGCACGCCCTTTCTCATCCATAATACAGGCGTCGAGGGTTACTTTTCCGCTGGCATCCGGAATTCCGCCTTTTCCTACGGTAATTACATTCGGATCGCCTTCGGGAACGCGCACTCCCGCTTCCACTGCGTCAAGCGAATGTCCTCCTTTCGACAATATTTCCCAGGCAGCCTCATTGGCAGGCATACCATGATTCCATGTTGAGATTACAACGGGATATTTAATTGTTGTCTGAAAAACCGAATTTGAAAATGCTTTTGTGGCAACACCGGCACCGGCAAGCGTTAACGAACTTTTCGCTAAAAAGGAACGTCGGGAAATCATAATCCAATACTTTTTAAATTTTTTTCAAAAGTAAAGAAAATAAATTCCAAAACTCAGTTCAATACCTAATTTTAATATTTATGACTTTTAAAGAAATAAGCACTCTAGTCATGCGAGAAATATTCCAGGGTTTTTCTGTAGTTGGAGAAAACCACCGCACGCGAAATAAAGCCAAGATATTTACCATCGTCGATAACGGCAAGATTGTATCGGTTTGAAGTTTCAAACTTTTTGGCCACTGTTTCCATATTGTCTTTCGACGAAATATAGAATTCAGGCATAAACATCAGGTCTTTCACCATCACCTGATCGTAAAGTTCGTGCTCAAAAATAAGGTGTTTAACCTTCGAGAGTTTTACCATCCCTTTCAGATAACCATCTTCGTCGACAATTGGGAATAGGTTCCGGTTCGATTTTGAAATTGATTTTACCAGATCGCGCAAACTGGCATCGGGAGAAATAATTTCAAAGTCGTTCTCAATCAGCTTTTTTACCTCCATCGAGCGTAGAATTGCTTTGTCTTTGTGGTGCGTAATTAAATCGCCGGTTTGTGCCAGGTGTTTGGTATAAATAGAATGCGGCTCAAAACGCATGATGGTTACATACGCCACCGTTGAAGTAATCAGTAAGGGAATAAACAAACCATAACCGCCGGTTATTTCGGCGGTTAAGAATATTCCTGTAAGTGGAGCATGCATTACTGCAGCCATCATTCCGGCCATTCCTGCTAATGCAAAGTTATTTTCGGGTACCCCAAGATCGAAAAAAGTATTGAGCAAAAACACCAAAAAATAACCGGCAATAGCACCTGTAAACAATGTTGGAGCAAAAATACCACCGTTACCCCCCGAGCCGGTTGTAGCCGACATGGCAAACACCTTAAAAATGAGTATTCCGGCCAATACCAGTAAAACGATATATGGATTATCTTTCCACTGAAAGAAAATGGAGTTATTCAATAAATCAGCTCCCTGGTTATTAAAAACCGAGTTAATGCTGGTATAACCTTCGCCCCAAAGCGGAGGGAATATAAAAATTAAAATACCAAGCGTAACAGCTCCGATAAGCACCCGCACAAACCAGTTGTTTATTGTACCAAAACGCTTCTCAAGAAACATGGTTCCGCGGGTAAAATAGATTCCCAGCAAACCAGTAAAAATTCCTACAAGTATGTAAATCCATATCATATTAATATGAAATGGTGTAACCTGATCGAAATGCAGCATAACGCCTTCGCCCATAAAAAAGTACGAAATTACCGTGGCCGAAACTGCCGAAATCAGCAATGGAATTAAAAAGGCCATGGTCAGATCGAGCATCAGCACTTCCAGAGTAAAAACAATACCTGCCATTGGCGCATTAAAAATACCTGCAATTGCTCCGGCTGCTCCACAACCCACCATAAGGGTAATGTATTTATAGCGTAGTCTAAATATGCGTGCGAGGTTCGATCCTATTGAAGCTCCGGTTAGTACAATTGGGGCCTCCGATCCTACCGATCCGCCAAAACCAATGGTTAGCGAACTGGCAATCATCGACGAATAGGTTTTTGATGGCCGTAGCTTACTGCTTTTCTTCGAAATTGAATAGAGAATTTTAGACACTCCGTGCCCGATATCATCACGAATAATATACCGAACAAACAAAACCGTTAGCATTATTCCGATGAATGGATACAATAAATAGAGGTAATTAAATCCTTCAACAGAAATTACTTCGGTTAACTCTTCAGCAACAATGTGGATCAGGTTTTTTAACAACAGGGCTGCCAGTCCGCTTAACAGTCCAACAATCAGACTCAGCAAATACAAAAAGTTCTTTTCCGGAATTTTTGCAATTCGCCAGGCAACAAGCCGGTTAAGTGACTTATTCAGCAACATCTTGTTAATTCGAAATAATCTAAACATGAGAAACATCAATTATCTGTTTTCGATAGCGGGTAAACACACGTGCCCGCGAAATAAATCCGATGTATTTACCATTTTCTATCACCGCCAGGTTATAACGCCCCGATGACTCGAATTTAGCAGTAACAATTTCCATGCTGTCATTCGGGTCGATAGAAAATTCAGGCATATACATCAACTCGTTAATTTTCACCGTGTCGTATAGTTCATGTTTAAAGATCATCGTTCTTACATCGTCCATTTTTACCATACCCACCATTGTTCCGTCTTCTTTAACAATCGGAAACAAATCGCGATGTGCCCTGGTAATGGCCTCTGTAAGGTCGCGCAAAGTTGCATCGGGCGACAATACTTCAAAGTCAGTTTCAATTAGTTGTTTTACCTGCATCATTTGCAGTACGTTTGCATCTTTATCGTGGGTTAACAATTCTTTGCGGCGTGCCAACTGAATATGATACACCGAATTAGGCGTAAATGCCCTTACAATAAGGTATGCAAATGTGGCTGTAACCATGAGTGGCACAAATAACTTGTACCCTCCTGAAATATCAGCAATGAGGAATATTCCGGTAAGCGGCGCATGCAAAACACCTGCAATTAATCCCGCCATTCCTATTAGTGCAAAGTTATTCGAATTTAGTTCGCGCACGCCCAGCCGGCTTACAACCAGGGAAAAAAGCATTCCGGTATTTACTCCCATAAAAAGCGTTGGCGCAAAAATACCTCCAACACCACCGGCTCCGAAAGTAAGTGATGTGGCTACGATTTTTAGCAATATAACTGCCACAATAAGCAGCATGGCTGCCCACAACTCTTCGCGTAATGAATAGAATAAACTATTATCGAAAAGATAGTTTAAATCGCCGGCCAAACATTCGTTTATCGACTCGTAACCTTCGCCGTAAAGTGCCGGAAAAAGAAAGATTAGTGCCCCAAGACCGGCCCCTCCAACAACTAATCGTATCCGGCTACTTTTAAATTTTTCAAATATATCGGCTATAAACAAGTACATTTTCGTAAAATAGACCGACACAAAACCGGTAACAATTCCCAAAGCAATGTAATAAGGTAAATCGCCCAGCTCAAAAGCATCAACTACATTAAACGGATAGAGTACATCTTGCCCGAGAAATAAATACGAGGTTAGCACCGCCGTTGATGACGCCAGTAAAAGCGGCACAAGTGAAAACACGGTGAGGTCGATCATTATTACTTCAACAGCAAAAACAATGGCTGCAATGGGCGCTTTAAAAATGGCAGCCATAGCCCCGGCACAGGCGCAGGCAAGCATCAAAATGGTATTTTTATAGTTGAGCCGAAAAATATTGGCAATCCACGATCCCCAGGCCGTGCCGGTTGCTACAGTTGGGCCCTCCAACCCTACCGATCCTCCAAAACCAACGGTTAACGAAGCCGTTACAACCGACGAAAATAAATTATGCCTTGAGATTTTTCCTTTTCGTTTTGAGATACTATGCAGCACATTGGGAATTCCGTGCCTGACTTCTGAACGAACAATATATTTGATTACCAGAATAGCGAGAAAAATACCAACAACCGGCAAAGCAAAATAAATGTAATTCTGCACTTCGTTTGAAACAAGATTATGCACCATCTCTTCGGTAAAACGCACCGTATTTTTAATAATTACGGCGGCAATACCTGCCAAAACACCAATAACAATACTCAGCACGGTTAAAAAACCCCGCTCGCCCAGGTGCTTTAACCGCCACCGGTGCAACCTAACCAGAATATGCTGTCTGTGCTTTGTCATTTTTTATTGATGTGGTAAAAGTAACAATTAGCAAGCGCGATTAACAAATTTTAAGGAACTAAAAGCTAAAGTTTTTGTTAACCTAATAAATCGTTGTAAGATGAAAATAAAACTCACGGGGAGTAACGGTTATATTGGTCAGCTAATTTCATCAGAACTGGTGAAAAAAGGGCATACTGTATCTGGCATAAACCGGGACTTACTCTATAGTTCATCAGCGAACCTGCAGGAAGAAATTCGAAATACCGATGTTGTAATTAACCTTGCCGGCGCGCCCATTTTACAACGCTGGACAAAGAAAAATAAAGAAATCATTTACAACAGCCGGGTAAAAACCACCCATAACCTGGTAAAAGCGATTAGTGAACTACCCGAAATTGAGCGCCCGAAAAAAGTGGTATCGGCATCTGCCATTGGCATTTACAAATCAGGACATTCGCACACCGAAGAAAGTAAAAATTTTGACGATGGTTTTGTTGGAGAGGTAGTTAAAGACTGGGAACACGAACTAACTGCTTTACCCAAGAATGTGCAAACTGTAGTATTTCGGCTCGGAATTGTTTTTGGCAAAGAGGCAAAAACAATACAAAACATGCTTTTACCTTTTAAACTGGGCCTTGGTGGTAAAATCGGGTCGGGTGAGCAGACTTTTCCTTTTATTCACGAACAGGATGTGGTTAATGCATTTATTTGGGCCACCGAAACACTTGAAACAAGCGAAACGTTCAATTTAACCGCACCCGAAACGATTTCGAATAAAGAATTTACGCACAGCTTTGCCCGGGAGTTAAACCGTCCTGCATTTTTTACCGTCCCTGCATTTGCTTTAAAATTGGTGTTTGGCAAGGCAGCTTCGTTACTTACGCAGTCACCTGAAGTATCGTCTGATAAGTTGCAGAAAGCCGGTTTTCATTTCGAATACCCAACAATAAAAGCTACCTTACAAGATATTATTGTTAAGAGCTGAACGGTTTAGTAATTAATTTCTATTCGCATTCATTAGCTTTGTAAAAACACTTTTACACATTATCTATGAAGAACCGGGAAAAAGGCCATTTGCGAACCAACATAAAATTTTTCCGCGATGTATTCCTGTTACATCCCTACCGTTTGTTTGCTTTGCGTGCAACCATTTCGATGGGTATTTTGGCAATACCTTTTATCATTGCCGGCCTGCCGTATTTCGGAGTAACGCTGGCTTTGGGAGCATTGGCCGGTGCTTTGTCGGAAACCGACGACCACCCCAAAGGGCGTGTAAAATCCTTGTCGATAACTATCCTCAGCTTTTTCATTTCCAGTTTTTCGGTTGGGCTTTTAAATAACTACACCTGGCTACTTGGTGCCGGGTTTATACTCTCCACCATCATTTTCATTTTAATTGGCGGCATTGGCGAACGTTATCGTGCCATTACTTTCGGCTCCATATTGGTGGGCATTTATGCCATGCTTGGTGTTGAAATCAGTCCGGCGTGGTACTGGCAGGCGATTTTATTACCAGCCGGAGCACTTTTTCACGGCATACTGACATTGATCCTGATCTTTCGAAATCCATGGCGTTTACTCGACCAGCAAATGGCCAGCGGTTTCCGGGCGCTTGGCAACTATCTGGAAAAAAAAGTGCTGCTTTTCCCCAGCCATAAAGAAGACCAGGAAGACATAAACAAAGACCTGGCTTTGCTAAACGTAAATGTGGTAAATGCACTTGAAGCAATAAAAAACGTATTGAACAATTATGCCCGGGAAATGAGGAACACAGAACCGCTTAACCGTTATCTCCAGCGTTTTATGTTGTTGCAAAGTTTGCATGAGCGTGCCGCATCAACGCACCAGCGCCACGATAAACTGGGAAACAGCAACGAACAAATCGAGATATTGGAAGGTTTTGGCGAAATGCTTCGTCAACTGGCCTATGCCTCAAGAATGGTGGCCGAAAATATGCTTACCGGAACTTCTTATATTCATCCGCCGGCGTTAGAGTGGATTTCAAAAGCCATCGACGACAAACTGCAAACAATGCCTGTTGAAGAGGCTCAGGACCTGATCCTGCTTCACCATAATTTGCATCGGTCGCATGTTTCGTTAAAATACCTCGACAACCTGGAAGAAGGCACGTCTATCCCCCGTTTACGGCACGATGAAAGAACCCCTTTTCAACGCCTGAAAGAACAGCTTACTTTACGTCATCCACGAATGCGTTATGCATTGCGGCTCAGCCTAACCTTTGCATTGGGTTACATTCTTCAGATTTATCTCGATCTCGACAAAGGCCAGTGGGTAATGCTAACCAGTTTGTTTGTTAGCCAGATTACTTACAGCGACACGCGCCGGCGCCTTTTCGAGCGTTTACTCGGAACTGCAACAGGTATTATTATTGGCGCTGCATTGTTACAGATTTTCACGACTACTGCAGCACAGGTTCTGCTAATGATGGGCTCGGCAATGGCCTTTTTCTACTGGCTGCGAAAAAAATATTCGGTAGCGGTAATTTTTGTAACCACTTTTGTACTGAGTGCTTTTAATATCATTTCAAACGACGGAGGCATAAATATCATGATTCCGCGCCTTGTTGATACACTGCTTGGTGCAACTTTGTCGTTTCTTACCATTCGTTTTTTGTGGCCGGGCTGGCAATATCGGCGCATTTCGGGGCTTATTTCCACGGCACTGGAAAAGAACAGGAACTATTTTCAGGCCATTGCAAAAGAGTATAAAGAAGCAAGTAACGACGATTTAAAGTACCGCATTGCCCGAAGAGAAGCGCACCTGGCCGATAACGAGCTGGCACAGGCATGGAACAGTATGCGGCAGGAACCCAAAAGCAAACAGCGTAATATGGAAAATGCTTTAACCATCACCTATTTAAATCATGCACTGTTATCGCACCTTTCGGCACTGGGGGCACATCGCGAAGCCAATATGGTAAACTATAATGATATTGAATCGCTGTTCCGGCAAATCGACAAAAAAATGAGTGAAGCCGGAAAAGAAAGCACCATCCAGGAGGAAAAGTTTTCATCCGACCTGTCGAAACTCTTAATGACATTACAACAGCAAATTAGGGGTACCGAGGCCGGATTAAAACGGCAACAACTTCGTTTATTTTATAATATTGCGGCAACTACATCGAAAATTATTGATGAGCTAAAACGCACCTCTACTCTGTAATTTATAAATGCATAAGGTAACCACGTGCGATAAGCACCATTTTTTTGAGCAAACACTACCTATCGCATGCGTAAGGGGGCATTTTTTTGAGAAATCATTGGCTATCGCATGCGATAGGCCCCACTTTTTCGAAAAAACAAGGTCTATCGCACGCGAAAGGGGCTATTTTTTCAGCAGAATGCCATCTGTAGCATGCGATAAGGGCCATTTTATGGAAAAAATACCATCTGTAGCATGCGAAAGGATACATTTTGTTGAGAAAACACTGCCTGTCGAACGCGATAATGGAGCCATTTTAGGACACAAAAAAACCTTCTGCCCGTAGACAGAAGGTTTTGCGTATATAAAGATTGATCTGAATTAGTCAACTTGAGGACCAGCAGCAACCAATGCTTTACCTTCTTCGTTATCAGTGTATTTAACGAAGTTTTTAACAAAGCGGCTACCCAAATCCTGAGCTTTATCTTCCCACTCTTTAACGTCAGCGTAAGTGTCGCGTGGATCAAGAATACCTGTATCAACTCCTGGCAATGCAGTAGGTACTTCCAGGTTAAATACCGGAATAGTTTTAGTTTCAGCTTTCTCGATTGATCCGTCAAGGATAGCGTTGATGATACCACGAGTATCTTTAATAGAGATACGTTTTCCGGTACCGTTCCAACCAGTGTTTACCAAATAAGCTTCAGCTCCGTGCTCTTCCATTTTTTTCACTAACTCAGCAGCATATTTTGTTGGGTGCAATGTTAAGAATGCAGCACCGAAACATGCAGAGAATGTAGGCTGAGGAGCAGTTACACCACGCTCAGTACCTGCTAATTTTGCAGTAAATCCTGATAAGAAGTGGTATTTAGTTTGTTCCGGAGTTAATTTTGAAACCGGAGGCAATACACCAAATGCATCAGCAGAAAGGAAAATTACTTTTTTCGCATGACCGGCTTTTGATGGTACAGCGATGTTCTCGATGTGGTCAATTGGGTAAGACACACGGGTGTTCTGAGTAACAGAACCATCAGTGAAATCAATTTTACCATCAGCATCAACAGTTACGTTCTCCAAAAGAGCGTTACGTTTGATAGCACCGAAAATTTCCGGCTCAGCATCTTTGTCAAGGTCGATAGTTTTTGCGTAACAACCACCTTCGAAGTTAAAGATACCTTCGTCATCCCAACCGTGCTCGTCATCACCAATCAATTTACGTGAAGCGTCAGTTGAAAGTGTTGTTTTACCAGTACCTGAAAGACCGAAGAAGATAGCAACGTCACCAGCTTCGCCAACGTTAGCAGAACAGTGCATTGAAGCAATACCGCGAAGTGGCAGGTAGTAGTTCATCATTGCGAACATACCTTTTTTCATTTCACCACCATACCATGTACCACCAATTACCTGCATTTTTTCAGTCAGGTTAAATACAGTGTACACTTCTGAGTTCAATCCGTGCTCTTTGTATTTCTCATTAGAAGATTTTGAACCGTTCATTACAACGAAATCCGGCTCGCCGTAAGTTTCCAGTTCTTCAGCAGTTGGACGAAGGAACATGTTAGTCACAAAGTGTGCCTGCCATGCAACTTCCATGATGAAACGAACTTTCAAACGAGTATCTTCGTTTGCACCACAAAATGTGTCAACTACAAATAATTTTTTACCTGAAAGCTGGCTTGTTGTAGTCGCTTTAAGGTCATTCCAAACCTCTTGAGTAATAGGTTTGTTATCGTTTGGAGATTCTGGAGATGTCCACCACATTGTGTTTTCAGTGGTTGCATCTTTAACAATGTATTTATCTTTAGGCGAACGACCTGTAAATACACCTGTCATTACGTTAACAGCGTCAAGCTCTGTTAACTGACCTTTTTCGAATCCCTCTAAAGCAGGATTCATTTCTTCTTCATAAAGTTTCTCGTATGAAGGGTTGTGGATAATTTCCTGTACGTCAACAATTCCGTACTTGCTTAAATCTAAATTTGCCATAACTACCTAATAATTAACTTAATAATACAATTTTTCGTCTACTTAAATCGGGACACAAAAATATCATAATTTTCCAATCGGCAGGGTTGATCTCCCCCATTTGCCCCTTTTTTAATACCGATTAAACATTAGCTTAACAATAGATTTTGTTACGATTATAAGGGTATTTTTATCTTATTTTGATCATTAAAAAAGCGCTACAAATAAAGATGTAACGCTCTCTTATTATAATCCTATGCTTGTTATGATCTCGGATGAAACTGATGAATAGTCGACTTCAGATAATCCTTGTCGAGGTGTGTATAAATTTCGGTGGTTAATATCGACTCGTGCCCTAACATCTCCTGAACGGCCCTCAAATCGGCTCCACCATTTATCAGGTGTGTGGCAAACGAGTGACGGAAGGTATGCGGACTAATTTTCTTATCTAAATTCACTTTAGCGGCCAGATTTTTAATAATGGTAAAAATCATTACCCTGCTTAATTTTCTTCCCCGGCGGTTTAAAAACAGAATGTTTTCGCTGTCCTTATTCACCCGCAAATTTTTTCGGTAATTGGCCAGGTACTTATTAATCTCTTCAATTGCCCGTCCGCTTACCGGTACCAAACGCTCTTTGCCGGCTTTTCCTTCAATTTTTATAAATCCCTGCTCAAAAAATAAGTTGGTCATTTTCAGGTTTACCAGCTCCGATACACGCAAACCACAGCTGTACAAGGTTTCCAGCATGGCTTTGTTCCGCTGCCCTTCTGATTTTTTCAGATCGATGGCATTGATTAGCGTATCAATTTCTTCCATTGATAATATATCGGGAAGTTTCCGGCCAATTTTTGGCGATTCGAGTAAAGCCGTCGGATCACTGGTGATTTTCTCTTCAATTAACAGGTATTTATAGAATGATTTTATGCCTGAGATGGTTCGAGCCTGAGTTCGCGGACTAACACCTTTATCATTTAACCATTCAACAAAACTTTTTAATTGACTTAGCGTTACCTTTTCCGGATTTACCCCTTTGAAACTTTTTTCAAAAAAATTCTCAAGTTTATTGATATCATTAATGTAGGCAGCTATTGAGTTCTGCGATAATGATTTCTCCAACTTTAAGTAATTTTCATATCCCTTTTTACATTCCTCCCATTTCATAATATTGCAAATTAAGGTTACTTTTATGTCTGTTTATACTACGCTACGTATGTTTATCGGTGCGATAAACTATTATAACAAAAAAATATTACGTTGCATTTTGAATAAAGTTACTATAAAATAAATTAAAATCGAAGAAATGAAGCTCTTGATTATCAATGGACCTAACTTAAACCTGCTTGGAGTAAGGGAAAAGTCGATTTATGGAACAGAAAGTTTTAAAAGTTATTATGAACAATTGAAACAGGATTTCGCCAATATTGACCTTACCTATTTTCAATCAAACGTTGAAGGAGAACTTATAAATTCGTTACACGAGCATGGTTTTAATTACGATGGGATAATCATAAATGCCGGTGCCTACACGCACACATCTGTGGCCATCCGCGATGCTATTGCCGGCATACAAACGCCTGTTGTTGAAGTGCATATATCAAATACACTAACACGCGAAGATTTCAGACATAAATCGATTATTGGCCCGGTATGTAAAGGATGTATTATGGGATTTGGACTCGAATCATATCGATTGGCAATCCAAAGTTTCGTAAATTGACTCGTAATATATACTCTCTATTAAATTAATCAATGATTAAATTTAATTTAACCGTTAAATCGGGTTTTATTATACTTTTGCGCGCTTAAAATTTAGAAGTAATGAGACAGACCAAAATTGTTGCAACAATTTCCGATTTAAGATGTGACGTTGATTTTATTCAGTCACTTTATGATGCGGGACTCAACGTAGCCCGTATTAACACCGCCCATATTACTCCCGAAAGCGGGAAAGTTATGGTTGACAATATTCGAGCGGTTTCAGATAAAATTGCAATTCTTGTTGACACCAAAGGCCCTGAAATAAGAACATGTCAAACTCTTTCGGACACAGAGGTTAAGGAAGGAGAACTGGTTACACTATCCTACTCTACCGGAGTACTGGATGATGTAAAAAACATTTGCGTGAACTATAAAGGTTTTGTAAACGACCTGAATGTTGGCAATAAAATTCTTGTTGATGACGGCGAAACTGAATTTGAAGTAGTTGAAAAACACATTAAATATTTATTGTGTAGAGTTTGCAACTCGGGCGTTATTAAAAAGCGCAAGAGTATTAACGTACCTGGCGTAGAAATTAAATTACCATCGCTGACTGAACGCGACGTGGAGTTTATTCGCTTTGCTGCCGAGAACAATCTTGATTTTATTGCGCACTCGTTTGTACGCCACAAAGAAGATGTGAACGAAGTTCAGAAAATTCTGGATGAGCACAACAGCCCGATTAAAATTATTGCCAAAATTGAAAACATGGAGGGTGTTGACAATATCGACGAGATATTGGAGCACGCTTATGGAATAATGGTAGCACGTGGCGATTTGGGTATTGAACTTCCTGAATCGAAAATCCCGTCGATTCAACGTAACCTGGTTCGTCGTGCCATATTGTACCAAAAACCGGTTATTATTGCCACACAAATGCTGCACACCATGATTGAGCACCCAAGACCAACACGTGCCGAGGTGAGCGACGTAGCAAGTGCTATTTACATGGGAACCGATGCGATAATGTTAAGTGGCGAAACGGCTTACGGAAAATATCCTGTAGAAGCGGTTAAAGCGATGGATAAAATTGCTCAGGAGGTTGAACCTGACCGCGACCGCCGCGAGTTAGCTGTTCCGCTTAAAGCAGATATTCCTGCCTATCTGGCTCAATCGGCTATTCGTGCTGCACGCGAATTAAAACCCGATGCGATTATTACATCAACCACAACAGGAAAAACAGCTCGTTACCTTTCGTCGTACCGTCCGTTTTACCCGGTTTATGTAAAATGTCACTCACATCGTGTAATGCGCGAGCTGGCGCTTTCATTTGGTGTTCACCCTACGTTCCTTGAAACGAAAAAGAACAAAATGAAGATCCAGAAAGCCGCTGTTCAGGAGTTGGTTAACCAGGGAACAATTAACATGGACGACCTGGTAATTTATGTAGGTGGCCGTTTTGGTGAAGATGCTGGTGCATCGTTCATCGAAATATCAACTGCCGACAGGTTATTCATGAAACCAAAAGAATTAAGTTAACAACGATATTCTGCATAAAAAAAGCCTTGTTTCTTCATTGAAGCAAGGCTTTTCTTTTTGTAATAAACTGCTTATTTGATACTGGATACTTGATGCTGGATACTGGATGCTGGATGCTGGATATTAGAATTGCTAAACTGATAAATTGTAAAATTGTAGCTCATAACTTCCGGTGCAGTTCTCAGTGAAACTCCGTGATTGCTCAGAGCAACTCTGAGGTAAAATCCTTTATATTTTTTGCCTTTGTACTAGATGCTCGATACCAGATACTGGACACTGGTTACAAACTCGTAACTCATAGCTAGCAGCTCGGAGCTTGAAACACTTTTGCTCCCGACGCTACGGTCGGGATTTTGCTACGCTCAACTTTTTACTTTAATCTTTACCTAGATGCTGGATGCTTGATACTCGATACTTGATACAAACTCGTAACTCATAACTAGCGGCTCGTAGCTAGTAACTAGTAGCTTAATACCAGATATTTGAAATTAAGTTTAAAACTTCATTGAATATTCTTCATTGTTTATTCAATATTTGTCATTCAGTATTTCACCATAAAAAAAGCCTTGCTTCTTTACTGAAACAAGGCTTTTTCTTTTTTAAATAAGCTGCTTATCGGAAATCAATAACTTCTACATCAGCATGGTCAGCAGCATTAAAAACAAATTCAGAATCATCAAAACCCGCATTTGTGTCCATTTCTTTAACCAGGATTCCATACAGGTTTCCATCTGTACTGTGCAGGGTTGCCGAGTGAATCATCATTTTAGCCTTGTCGATAGCCACTTCAATTTTTGTTACATCGTAGGTATCCGAATCAGGAAAAAGATTGATATGATAAAGTGTTTTACCGCCTTCTGTTTTTTCGTCTATAAATTCAGAACGGAAACCGCGCTCGTAAATACTAAATAACGACGAAGGATCCATTAACTCACTGCTTTCATCATCAATATTCGAAATGGTTACCTGATTACCGTCTTTCATGTAATTCCATATAGTTTCACCATTTGAAAATACTTCAACTCCCAAATCGGGCAATTGCACACAATATTTCTGACCTTTGATTTTTATGGTACCGGCATTCGTTTCGTCAATATCCATTTCTTTATTCACCATCGAAAAAACAAAACTGGCCGACATCGATTTTATTTCTTTGGTTTTGGCACTTACCTCATCCAGAATTTTCTTTGCCTTTGCATCGCTCTGCGACCACCCTAAAGTTGCCACCATCAGAAGTGCAACCATCAATACTATCCTTCTCATCATTTTACTTTTGTACTATTCCTATGTAAGAAAATGAAAACGCTACGATTTTTCTACCCAATGTATAAATCCCGATTCCGTATCACCCTCAAAAATTAATTCTACAAGCTATTCAATAACTGTTCCAAACTATATTCGTCCTGCAGTAAAACCTGTCGGGCCTTACTTCCTTCACTTGGTCCAACAATTCCGGCCGCCTCCAGCTGATCCATTAAACGCCCTGCACGATTATACCCGATCGAGAATTTTCGCTGTATCATTGATGTCGATCCCATTTGGTTCATCACCACTACGCGCGCCGCATCGTCAAACAATTCATCGCGGTTACGCAGATCCACTTCTCCCGGTCCGGGCTCCTCGTCGCTGGCATATTCAGGTAACAAAAATGCAGTTGGATACCCACGCTGATCGCCGATAAATTCAACAATTTTTTCCACTTCAGGCGTATCAACAAAAGCACACTGTACACGTGTCATTTCACTTCCCTGCGAAATAAGCATATCTCCACGCCCGATAAGCTGGTTCGCACCCGGCGAATCAAGAATGGTACGCGAGTCGATCATCGACGCCACCTTAAACGCAATACGCGCCGGGAAGTTCGCCTTAATCACACCGGTAATAATATTGGTCGACGGACGCTGAGTGGCAATAATCATGTGAATTCCAACCGCCCTTGCCAGCTGCGCAATTCGTGCAATCGGCAATTCAATCTCTTTTCCGGCAGTCATAATCAGGTCGGCAAACTCATCGATAATGACCACAATGTAGGGCATAAAACGGTGTCCTTTTTCAGGATTCAGTCTGCGCGATATAAATTTCCTGTTATACTCTTTAATATTACGTGCCTGTGCTATTTTCAGCAAATCGTAACGTGCATCCATTTCCACGTTAATCGAATTCAGCGTATTTTTAACTTTCTGAATATCGGTGATCACCGGCTCTTCAGAATCGGGCAATTTTGCCAGGTAATGCTTTTCCAACACCGAATAAATATTCAGCTCCACCTTTTTCGGGTCGATAAAAACAAACTTCAGTTGCGACGGGTGTTTTTTATACAACAACGAAGTGATGATCACGTTTATACCCACCGACTTACCCTGTCCGGTAGCCCCCGCAACAAGAATGTGCGGCATTTTTACCAGGTCGAACATAAAGGTCTCGTTCGAAATGGTTTTACCCAAAGCAACCGGTAATTCGGCCTTGCTCTCCTGGAAGCGTTTCGAGCGAATAATCGAGTGCATCGATACCGTTTCAGGATTCTGGTTTGGCACCTCGATACCGATGGTTCCGCGCCCCGGAATAGGTGCAATAATACGAATACCAAGCGCTGCCAGACTCAGGGCAATATCATCTTCGAGGTTTTTAATCTTCGAGATACGCACGCCTGGCGCCGGCACAATTTCATAAAGTGTAATTGTTGGACCGATTGTAGCCCGTATTTTTGTGATCTCGATTTTATAATGACGCAGCGTTTCAACAATTTTATTTTTATTGGCTACGAGTTCTTCATTTTTAACCTCGGCATTACCAAATTTATGATCTTCCAGCAATTCCAGCGTAGGGAATTTAAAACTTGCCAGATCCAGTGTTGGATCATAATCTTCCAGCTCCTCCGGTTCTGCACCATCCGACTCCTCCTCCTCGAGTTTTGGCGCAACCGTTAAACTCAGGTCATCCTCTTTTTTCACAGGAATCACTTCAATGTCATCACCACTTTCCTCGTCCGGCTCTTCTATTTCAATTTCATCTTCTATCTCAATCGCCGGCTCTTCTATCGGCAAATCATCATCATCGTCCGACTCAAAAATGGCTTTCACCACATCGTCGTCATCTTCAATAATCTTTGTTATCGCCTCTTCTCCCTCAACTTCTTCTTTCGAAATGGTCGTTTCTTCCATCTCTGCATCTTCCTGTTCAGTATCGTCCGATTTTCTTTTCAACAGCCCTTTCAGCATATTAAAAGCACCATCAAAACGAACCACCACAATGGCCAGCCCGGAAATAAACAACAGGAATACCAGCCCTACAATGCCAATCAGCGAACGCAGCCAGTTGCTTAATATAAACCCATAATGGCCGCCCCAATAGATGGCCGATCCGGCATCGGTTTTGTTTAAAAACAATCCCAGCGCCACCGAAAACCAAATTATACAGATAAGCGTATACCATACACTTTTCAAAAAATTCCCGGTTTTCCGGCCTAAAATCCGCGCTCCGGTAATAGCCATCAGGTAAACCAACCCAAAGGATGCCAGTCCAAAACCACGGTTCATAATTACTTCCGACAAATAAGCGCCCAGTTTCATCCCTTTATTCTGAGCCTTTACCTCAGTGTTGAAAAGGAATTCGCGCCAGCCCGAATCCATTATACTTTGATCGGCTGCACCGTAAAATAAAAACGACACAAAGGAGATTAACAGGTAAGCTGCTGTTAAAAGCACGAACAATCCGAACAGGAAATACAATTTCTCGCTCTTAAACAGGGATGTACGCTTCTTTTGGGTACGTTTATTTTTTGATTTTACTGGCTTTTTCTTCGCTCTAAATGCCATGGAATTATTTTTAATCCGAATTTTTATTCACAACAAATTTCCAATATAACGATTAAGTTTCATTTCAATTTTTGAGATTCCAAAAATCATTCAACAAAATCGACTTTAACCGCTAAACTGGAACATTATTCCTCTTAAAACTGAATAATGTGGGTTAAATTGTCCGCAAATTTAACTAAAAAAACTTAGCCTAATTAATTCATTTTAATGAATTAATTACCCGAAGGGCTGACGAAATAATTGAGATACAATTATTTGTCAGGGCTAACCTTGACATTGAAAATCATAAATATATTTTTTAAAAACATGTATCGTGCAGATTTTCAATCGTCAACACTTCGTGTGAAAAATTTCTCGAATTTTTCAGGTTAGGTAGAAGTTATGCCCGCTTGCTAATTCCTGCTATCATCTCAAGAAAAAAGTGTTAATAAATTCAGGCCTTTTTCTTGCAATTCGAAAGAAAGAGTGTTACCTGTTTTCCGAATTAATAAACCAATCTGAAAAAGCTGTTGTAAAATAGTTCAACCACCACAAAACCAAGTGCTAACACATTTCTTTTTTTGTTTTGTTTTTCTATGTTTGTTAGACATCTGATCCTTATTCAGACGACTAACTATCTACACCAATGAAAAAACGAGCTGTTGTTGCTTTGGGCGGAAATGCCATCCTGCGCGGGAACGAAGAAGGAACCATCGTTCAGCAGGAAAAGAACGTAACCGACACACTTGAGAACCTCGTGCCGCTGCTGCGCGATGGTTACGAGCTGGTACTGACACACGGCAACGGGCCGCAGGTTGGGAACATATTAATGCGTAACGATGCCGGTGAACAGCTTTACGGCATTGCCCCCATGCCATTGAATATTTGCGTGGCCGACTCACAGGGCGGAATTGGCTTTATGATCGAGCGGATGATGCGAAACGTACTCAACAAATACGGCATTGAGAAAAACGTAATTTCCATGGTTACACTGGTTGAGATTGATGCCAATGATCCGGCATTTCAAAATCCATCGAAACGTATTGGAAAAGTTTATAGCGAAACAGAAGCAAAAAGGTTGTCGGAACAAAAAGGCTGGGATTTTAAGCCTACATCAAAAAGTAAAGATGGATACCGACGGGTGGTGCCCTCGCCCACGCCCATTGACATTGTAAATAAAGACATCATCCGACAACTACTTGAAAACGGTAATATCGTTATAGCTGCCGGCGGTGGTGGTATTCCGGTTTATTTTGATGAAAACAACGATGTGCGCACACTGGATGCCGTAATCGACAAAGATATGGCCTCGGGTATGCTGGCTACCAATATTGATGCCGATGAGTTATACATCCTCACCGATGTACCGTTTATTTACAAAGACTTTGGGGAGGAAACGCAGCAAAAACTAGAATTTTTAAACTATTCCGACACCCTTAAACATCTTGAAAATGGTACATTTGCTGAAGGTACGATGGAGCCTAAAATCAAGGCCTGCCTCAACTTTATAATAAACGGCGGCAGCAAAAGTATCATCACCGAAGCCACCAAACTGGCCGATAAAAGTTACGGATCGAAGATTACCTTGGAATATGAAGATGAAGAAAAGATTGATCGAGATTGAATAGAAGATTGAAAAGCGATTGTTAAATTGTAAAACAGATTGTTAAATTGAAAAACTGATAAATTGTGTATTAAAACTTTTGACTTTACTCTTTTGCCATGTTCTCAGTTAAACTCTGAGACTTCTCTGTGCAACTCTGTGGTAAAAAAATAGGTAACGAATTACAATCAACAGCAACCATATAAAAAACTAAAATACAATGATCAATAATTTAAAAAACAGAAACTTCCTCAAACTACTCGATTTTACTCCCGAAGAAATAAATCAACTGCTTGATTTGGCTGCGAGTTTAAAAAAAGCAAAATACGACGGATCGGAGAAACCCTTGCTTTCCGGTAAAAATATCGCACTGATTTTTGAAAAAGCCTCTACCCGCACACGATGTGCATTTGAAGTGGCGGCTTACGATCAGGGAGCACGAGTCACTTATTTGGGACCTTCCGGCTCACAGATTGGGCAGAAAGAAACCATGAAAGACACTGCGCGTGTTTTGGGAAGAATGTACGACGGCATTGAATACCGTGGTTTTGGGCAGGATATTGTGGAAGAACTGGGAACTTTTGCCGGCGTTCCGGTTTGGAACGGACTGACCAACGAATTCCATCCGACTCAGATTCTGGCTGATTTCCTTACCATGAAAGAACACAGCATCAAACCTTTATCGGAAGTAAAATTCTGCTACCTGGGCGATGCGCGAAACAATATGGGTAATTCGCTGATGGTTGGTGCTGCAAAACTGGGAATGGATTTCAGAGCAGCTGCACCAAAGGCTTGTCAGCCTGCTGAAGAGTTACAGGCTGAGTGCCGCGAAATAGCCACACAAACCGACGGGAAAATAACAATTACCGAAGATGTAGCTACAGCTGTAAAAGACTGCGATTTTCTATACACCGATGTTTGGGTGTCGATGGGTGAGCCCGACGAAGTTTGGCAGGAACGGATCAAATTGCTGCTCCCTTACCAGGTCAACAAAAAAGCGATGGAACTTACCGGAAATCCCGATGTAAAATTCCTGCATTGTTTACCGGCTTTTCATAACCGCGATACAAAAGTTGGCGAGCAGATCTACCAAAAATTTGGGCTCGAAGCCATGGAAGTTACCGAAGAAGTTTTTGAAAGCAAAGCATCGCTCGTATTCGATGAAGCCGAGAACCGCATGCACACCATAAAAGCTGTTATGGTTGCCACACTGGCTTAAGCAAAACACCATAGATTTTAAAGCATTATCTTCAGTTTTTTTTGGAGGTAGTGCTTTTTTTTAGCTGCGACTCACTAGCCACAAGCTGCGAGGAAGAAGTATCAAATCTCATTCAGTTTTAAAATATTTTACCACAGAGTTGCACAGAGAAGTCTCAGATTTACGCAGAGAGGAAAGAATTTTTCAGCTGCAAGTAGTGAGCCTATAACTACTAGTTTTTTTCAATCTAAATCAATCTTTTTTCCATTTCTCACCATCTCAGTGCTCAGTGCCAGGCACCCAACCTCCATTCCCTTTCTCCTCATTCACTCATTTACCCATTCCCTAATTCAATCAGCATCAATCTATTTCAATCTCCACCAATCTCATAGTCCCAGTACTTTTCTCATCTTCCAATTTACCCAGTCACTTATTCACCAATCCAATCTCCATCAATCTTTATTTCAATCTCCAACCATCTCAGCGCTCATTAATCCTTCATCACTAATCCTTAATCCTTTTCTTCCTTTCAATCCTTTTCCTATTTTTGCCCCGTGCAAAATCATTCAACATTCATAACAAATATTCTGCTTGCAGTTATGCTACTATTCTCCATACAGGAGGTGGCTTCCGGCAGTAAAAATCCGGAACGTTTTTCGCTGCTTAAAGAAAATACTGCACCATATCTTACGTTTCACAACGATTCTATCCATCACATCGATTTTCGGTATGCCGATAAAAAACGAGGATTCAGACCTTTTATCGCGCCATCTATTCTTATTACCGGTGGAACGATCCTGCATTATTCCGACTGGAAATATGACATTAACGATTGGCACGGAGAACATTTTAATTATTCCGGCCACCTCGACGACTACCTGCGTTTTGCACCGATTGCAGCCGTATATTCCTTAAACGCCCTGGGGATAAAGGGGAAAAACAATATTGGTAACCAAACCGCCATTTTGGGTAAAAGTATGGTGTTGACCTCCATCATTGCGAAAAGCATGAAAAGCATTTTGGACGTGGAGCGCCCTACAGGAGAACCACAGTCGATGCCCTCGGGACATACAGCCATTGTTTTTGCAGCAGCTCAGTGGATGCACCGCGAATATGGCGAGATAAATCCCTGGTACAGCATTGGTGCTTATGTCTGCGCCACTACGGTGGGAATCATGCGTATTTCCAAAAGCCAACACTGGGCTTCCGATGTTTTGGTTGGCGCCGGAGTAGGAATGATTTCCACTGAACTTATTTATCTCACTCACCAATACAAATGGGATCGGGAATACCTGAAAAACCTGGATATTTTTCCGTTTAAAACAGGCAGTCAAAAAGGACTGGCACTGGTGTATACGTTTTAGGAAGTGACGGGATGCTGGATGCTGGATACTGGATGCTGGTTGCTTGATACTTGATACTGCTGGTTGCTTCCCTTTCTTTTGCCTTGATTCTGGATTCTGGATGCTTGATACAATAGAGTTGTAAAACAGATAAATTGTAAAATTGTAGTTCTTAACTTTCTATCTTATTCGCTATGAAACTCTGTGATTTTTCGGTGTAACTCTGTGGTAAGATCCTTTATATTTTTGGCTTTGTACTGGATGCTGGATACTTGTAACTTGCAGCTGCTCTTCTCAACTTTTGCTCCCGACGCTACGGTCGGGATTTTGCTGCGCTCAACTTTTTACTTTATCCTTTTTGCCTTGATTCTGGATGCTTGTTGCCGGATACAAACTCGCAACTCGGAGCTAGCGGCTCGTAGCTTGAAACACTTTTGCCTTTTTACTTTTACCTTTTGCCTTGCTACCTGAAACTTTTACCATCAACTCCCTTCTTTTTTTCGCAGTAATTTATATTTTTGTCACACACAAATTCGGATACAGAACAGGCTAATGACATCTTTACAAACTCAAAAACAATGGCATGTAATTTACACCAGATCCAGGGCGGAAAAGAAGGTCGTGCAGGAGCTCTATGCTAACGATATTGAATGTTTCCTTCCCCTGCAAAAAAAACTCCGCCAGTGGAAAGACCGCAAAAAATGGGTGGAAACCCCTCTTATTCCGGGCTATTGTTTTGTAAACATCTCACGTAAAGAATACGATAAAGTACTGCAACTTAATAACGTGGTAAGTTATGTCACTTTCGAACGAAAAGCTGCCGTTGTAAGCCAAAGCGAAATAGAGGCACTACAAACCATGCTTCATCAGTTTGATTTTGAGGTAAACGTAACCATGGAAAATTTCGAACCCGGAAAAATAGTTGAAGTCATCGAAGGGCCGATGATCGGATTATGCGGAGAACTTATAGAATGCAGGGGCAAAAATAAATTTGCGTTGCGCATCGAACAAATCAACACTTCTTTTCTGGTTGAAATCCCGGCCTCCTATCTTAGTGCGGTGCCAGAGACTGTGATTTAACCAAAGAAAACCCGTCATTCACGGTATCGTTTTTCACTGAAAATATCTTCTTCATAAAATTAATAGTCAACGCTGTATCAATATTTATAAAAACTCGACAATTCCCTTAATACATTTCTGCACATATGATCACCAAATAAGATCAGCCTGAGATCACAAAAAGATCACATTGACAAACAACCCACAAAATAAAAGTCCATTCACTCTTTATTTAAGCATTAATTAACAAATTGTTTTTTTATTGGGTATTTTTCAAGCATAGCAATCACAACATAACTAAATAAATACTTTTGTTGCCTAGTTAGCTTCAGCGTCCAACTCGTACAGTCACATGTAACCGAGGAGGCGAAGCATTATCCACACCACCCAAATCCCCGAAAGTTTCTGAACACACTTCCCCGGTTTATAGTTAAAGATCTTTGATATCCTATTCCTGAACACAAGCCAATAGTGTGTCTGTTGAGCCATTTGAACCTGAGCTGATTTTCAAAAAAACAAGTACTTAAAAACTCATAAAAAACCAATATTACATGCGTCCACTAACTATTGCCGTTGATTTCGATGGCACCATTGTAGAACACCAATATCCAAAAATAGGAAATGAACTTCCCTTCGCCTTCGAAACCCTACATGCTTTACAAAAAAAAGGGCACAAACTAATTCTTTGGACCTACCGGTCGGAAATAGAACTGGATGAAGCAGTTGAATTCTGCCGTGAAAAAGGCCTGGAATTTTACGCCGTAAATAAAAATTACCCGGAAGAAAAAATGAATGATAAGATCAGCCGGAAAATACTCGCCGACCTGTATATCGACGACCGAAACTATGGTGGCATGCCCGAATGGACCGACATCTACTATAGTCTGCACCCCGAAGAAAAAACAGATAATGGACAACCAAAAATGAAAAGCTGGAGAAAAAAGATTGAGATTCTCCAAAAAGGAATCAGATAAGATTATTTTCCAGTGCCTATGTTACCCCGTTTATAAAACACACCATCCACAAAACTGCTGCCTAATTTCAGGGATCAGAATTGACTGAAAGGAAGCAAATTATAAAAATTGTTGGGCAATTTAAAGTCTATTAAACAAATGGATAAAGAGGTCATCAATATTACCATTCCCTCAATTTGTGAAGGCTCGAAATAAATGGCTGTCAACCCATGCTTTAGTAGCAGAGGCAAATGATATAGTTATTGTTTCCATCGGCCTTTACCAGATGATAATTACACTTAAAATTGAAACTCCCGGCAGCAAAGCTGGCGAGGAATCCGATTCCGTTAAGGACTTTTTTTATTGTTTTGTTCGCTTACCCCGAGGCAAAGCCATCGGAGAATGCGCTCACCGGAATTCAAAATCACCCTTAATATCACCCTCACGGGTGACTCATCTTTGGCAAATACAGGAGACCTTTGGTGCCCGATATTAGTTAATAGATTCATGCGATGAAACGAACATGAAATTTTTCATTCAAAAATTACAAAAACAAGCATGAATAAATTTTATGTAAGAGCGACGGATGGAGCGGTTCCATCTGTCAATTTTGAATTTTTAAATTATCAGAAAATTAAAATTTATACAAAGAAAAAGAAACAATAACAGAGAGGATTATCTATATGAAATTTTACCAATCGCTTACCCCGAGGTAAAGCCATCGGGGAATGCGCGCACCGGAATTCAAACTCTTGTTCGAAATGTACTCACAGCGTTTTACAACTAATGCGGGGAGGATCTCACATGAATTCCGGCTAAAAGATATTACTCAATAAACTATTATATACTAACAATGAATTCAAGAAAATTCCATCGTCTGCTGTCACTATTAATGGTAGCTGCTTCGCTTTCACTTTTCTCGTGCCATAGCAGCAAAGAGCTGGTTTACATGAAAGACGTGCAAAACAATCAGGTAATAAAAGCACTGGCCGATACCATTACCGAATACATCATCAAGCCAGGCGATATACTGTATGTAAGCATTAAATCGATGAATTCCGAGGTAAATGCACTGTTCAATCCGGAATCGAATATGGAAGCCCAGAGTTACAATTCGTACCAGAAATACACCACTCCCCAGGGAGCTTACCTTTATGGATTTGAAGTGGATGAAAGCGGCAACCTCCAACTTCCTATAATGGGAGATATTCCCGTTGCCGGTCATGCAAACTCACAGGTCGAAAACATTGTACAGAAATATGCCGACAAATACCTTAAGGAAGCAATAGTTAAGGTAAAATTACTGAACTACAAGGTTACCATTATGGGCGAAGTGAAACGTCCCGGGGTTTATTACAATTACAATAACAACTTTACCGTATTGGAAGCACTGGCCATGGCAAACGGAAACACCGACTATGCCAACATTACCAATGTAATGGTTATCCGCCCACAGCCCGATGGTCAAAAAGCGATGATCCTCGATCTTGCCGCGTCGGATGCCTGGCTGCAAAAAGGCTTTTACCTCCACCCCAACGATTACATTTTTGTTGAACCCGACCAACATAAGAACTTCCAGCTCAACGCACAGGTTTTTTCCATGGTAATTTCTTCGGCCAGTTTATTGTTAGCCGTATTCGGTCTCCTGAAATAGAAAATGCCTGGTTTGAAACATAAACGAAAATTAAAAGTATCCTGCAATCGCTGCATCAGATCAGGCTGATCCGTAAACAAACTAATCACTTAAGAATCCGTGTAAAATAATATTACGGTATCATTTGCAAGATTGAGATGAAGATTGAATTCTGCGGAAAGCTGCGGAGGTTTGAAAAAAATATCAAGAAAGCTTTCAGTCCACAACATAAAAAAACAAAGGCAGATCATTTCTCATCGCATCCTCGCTAATACAAACTCATATCCACAAAAAACGCATAATCCATACCACAGGAACACGCTCATAAAAAACAAAAAAGATAATTTACACACCATGACAGCTAACAACTTAAACCAGCAGTACAACACCATTGAGCAAAATGATGAAATTGACATTAAACGACTGCTTTTCCTCCTGTTGCGCAGATGGTACTGGCTGGCGCTGGGGCTTTTCATTGGAGCAACCGGAGCCTGGTTATTTGTAAAATACACCCCCGATAAATACCAGGTAAACACCAGTTTACTGGTTACCGATGAAAGCAAAGGCTTCGACCTGGAAAATTTGTTTATGGAAGGAATGATGGGTGGCAGTGGCAAAGCCAGCCTGCAAAACGAAGTGGAATTCCTTCGCTCCTATACTTTGAACCGCCAGGCCGTGGACAACCTCAACTGGCAAACCAGCTGGCAAAAAAAGAACCTGATCATATGGAGCGGCATCTACCTCAACGAACCTTTTATTCTTCATAAATCAGGAGAAGCCTTAAACCCTGCAGGTATTTCAATCTACATTACCCCGTTGTCGGAAACCGAATACGTGATAGAAGCCGATGGTGAAATTGATCTGGACGGCCAGACACAAAAAATTGCATTCGAAGAAACGGCAACCTATGCGCAGCCTTTTAGGAATGAATACTTTAATTTCACCCTTACCCCAAAAGAAAACTCCGGGGAACTGCTTGGCGAGAGCTACCGTTTTTCTTTTATCGATAAAAGCAAACTCACTACCGCTTATCTAAAAAGGGTGAATACCGACTACGGCAAGGAAAGCGAAGTGATCAAACTCTCGATTGAAAGTACAGAACCACTGCGTGATATTCATTATATGAACGAGCTGGTACGCGTTTATCTGGAGCTTAAACTCGATTTGCAAACACAAACCCAGAAACGCTCGCTCGACTTTATCGATTCCCAGCTATCGGGTATCTCAAGCGACCTGAGTGCAGCAGAAAACACCTTTACCGAGTTCCGGTCGAAAAATCAGATCATCGATCTCAGCAGCCAGGGAAGCCTGATTATGGAGCAGCTCAAAGAAATTGAGCAGGAAAAGTCGCAGATGCAAATGCAGCTCGATTATTTTAAAAACCTTCAGCGTTACCTCGGCAACATTCAAAGTGCCGATCAACTGGTGGCACCTTCGGTAGTTGGTATTACCGATGCTACGCTCAACGCACTGGTATTAAAACTCAGCGAACTATACAGCCGCCGGAAAGTGTTGGCTTTTAGCGCACGCGAAAACAACCCCTCGCTTATTCTGCTAAACCAGGAGATCGATCAGGTAAACCACCATGTACGCGAAATGCTGGTTAACCTCATCGACAACACCCAGCTATCGGTAAACACATTAAACATTCGCTACAACCGCATCAACCAACAGTTGAACAACATGCCCGAGCAGGAGCAGCAGCTGATAAACATCCAGCGTCAATACGAGCTCACCAACGAAATTTACACCTACCTGTTGCAACGCCGCGCCGAACTTGAAATTTCACTGGCTGCCGCCGTTGTTGATATACAAATCATCGATCCTGCACAGTTTGAACGTTTGGTACCTTTAAACAAAAGTCCGCTGCTCATCCTGTTTATAGGTGCTTTTCTCGGACTTTTACTTCCGGGAGTGCTCATTCTGGTCATCGACTTTTTCGACAACAGTATTCACCTGCAGGAAGATATCGAAAAGCTGACACCATTGAGTATTCTGGGCAATGTTTTTCACAGTACCGAAAAATCAGAACTGGTTGTTGTCCATCATCCTCAGGCCCCTATTACCGAATCGTATAGAACCATTCGTACCAATCTTCAATTTAAATTAACACCGGGTATACAAAAAGTTATCGGACTGCATTCGGTTCAACCTTCCGAAGGAAAATCCTTTAATGCAACCAACCTGGCCAGTATTATGGCTATGAACGATAAAAAAACCGTAATTATCGGTGCAGATATGCGTAAACCCCGTCTTCACCAAATATTTAACTTATCCAATACAAAAGGATTAAGCAATTATCTTGTTGGCCAGTATACCGCTAAAGAGGTCATCCAGCAAACGGAAATCGAGAATCTGTCAGTCATTGCTTCCGGCCCCATTCCACCCAATCCTGCCGAGTTAATCGAACGTCCGGCTTTTTTACAATTACTGGAAGAATTAAAGAAACAATTCGACTTTATCATTATTGACAATGCTCCGGTATCACGCGTAACCGACGGTTTGATCACCAGCCGCCACAGCGACCTGAATCTCTTTATCTTACGTTATGGCGTAAGTAAAAAGAACCAGTTGAAATACATTAACGACATCGCTTCACATGGAACCATGAATAACCCTGCCCTAATTATAAACGACATTAAACTAAACCGTTTAAATTACGGATATAGTTACTCCTACCAGTATGCCTACGGAAAAGGATACGCCGTTTAACTGATGAACAATATTCAATAACAAATATCCAATGTAGAACAAGCTAAAACACATCAATTCAAAGCTGATTGGATATTGATTATTCTAAATTGGATATTTTACATTTTAATTAGTGAAAAAAGAGTTCCAACTATAAACCTGACCTTTATACACAAATTCAAAGTTTGAAAAGCGAATAGAAATGAACAATATTCAATAACAAATATCCAATGCAGAACAGGCAAAACACATCAATTCAAAGCTGATTGGATATTGATAATTCGAAATTGGATATTTTACATTCTATTTTCTAGTGTCTTCTTCTCTTCCCCTAAGCTAACACCATCTGTAAATGTGCTCATCGGAATTCAATAACGAATTTTCCATTTGCCTTTATAAATAGAATGCATAAATTATCATTTTTCAACAATTTGTACCAAACAATAAAACTTACACACTGTCAAATAATTAGCCAAATAAAATCATAATGTTCGTTTTTAAACAGAATTAACAAAGCACTTTTTTGTATTAATTTTCCAAAAACGACCTGTTTAATTCAACAAATTGAGTAGTTTTGCTACTCAACTAATACTAATTTTCTACTCATACAGCACATGTAACTGAGGAGGCGAAGCAGTGCCCGAATCAGCATATCCACCACTTCTTTTCAACTACAACAACTTCACATAACTCACTATTAGCCAAATGATAGAATCTTTAATTACAAACAAAACCCGGCTAAAACTTTTACTCAAGTTTTTTCTGAATAAGGAGACCACCAGCTACCTCAGAAACCTTGAACAGGAGTTTGGTGAATCGTCAAATGCCATACGTTTGGAACTGAACAGGCTGGAGCAGGCTGATTTGCTGGTATCGAATTTCAACGGTAACCGAAAATATTTCCGGGCCAACGACAACCACCCGCTGTACAGTGAGATCAACAGCATTTTGCAAAAGACAGTTGGTCTGGATACTGTTATCGATAAGATCCTGAAAAATGTGGGCGACCTAAACGAGGCATATCTTATCGGCGATCTTGCGATTGGAAAAGCATCGGGTATTATCGACCTGCTGCTGGTAGGCGACAAAATCGATACCCGTTTTGTGGTGGCACTGGTGTCGAAAGCCGAAAAACTGGTCAATAAAAAAATACGTTACCTTGTACTCTCTGACAAGGAAAAAACCGCTTACCTTGAAAAACAAAATGCCCTACACATTTGGTCGAGAGAATAAAGAAGGGAAAATTAGGCGGAAGACCGAAGACTGGAGACCGAAATAGAGAAACAATCCTATGAATGCTTTTCTTCCGTCTTCCGACTCCCGACTTCGGGCTTGGAAGCAAGTTATTAAGTCATAAACCGGAAAATAAATTTTAGCTTTGTTCTTATTAAACAGACGGATATTCGAATTGTACCATTTTAATAATAAATCAAGAACGATAGATATTGAACTCACCCTCACTCCCTCTCTTTGCAAAGAGAGGGACGATTGTGATCCGTCAGCTGACGGACAATCAGGGTGAGTAGTAAAAATCCTACAACGGAATATTTTCATAAAAATCTTTACGCAACACAAATATGAAGCACTTACTAAAAACAATGTTAACGGTATTCTTTTGCACTGCACTGCTGCTGGCTGCACAGGCACAAACGCAAACGCAAACGCAGGATGTAAAGAATCTTGATGTTAAATCATTGCCACAATCTGAGATCGACAGAGCCAAAAAGGCCATGCAGGATGCCGGTTTATCACAAGAACAAGCGATACAACTGGCCCGCCAGCGTGGAGCTACCGAGCAGCAGATCATGGAAATGCGACAACGGTTAAGCGAACAGGACACCTCGCAACAAAACATGTATAACCTCTATGAAGAGCCGGAAATACTACCGGAGGAAAAAGAGGACTCTTATCTTTCGCAAAGGAAAGTTGAATTTAAGGAGGATCTGGAAGTCTTTGGAGCTTATTTATTTAACAACGAAAACCTGACTTTTGAACCCATTGTAAACATACAAACTCCAAAAAATTACGAAATTGGCATTGGCGATCAGTTGCTAATCCAGGTTTGGGGTAACTCGCAAAACAACTATCAGTTACGGGTAAATAACAACGGCCAGATCGTTATCCCCGACCTGGGACCGGTTTATGTAGCAGGTATGTCGTTTGACGAGGCTGAAAAGAAAATTGTAAAAAACCTCACCGCAATTTATGCCGATATGGCGGGTGATAATCCCGGTACTTTTGCCCAGTTAGACATGGGCCAGTTACGATCAATACGTGTAAACCTGCTCGGCGAAGTGGTAACACCGGGTACTTATACTTTGCCTGTAACAGCCACTGTTTTTAATGGCTTATATCTTTCCGGTGGTCCCAGCGAAATTGGCTCGTTCCGAAATATAAAAGTCATTCGCGACAATAAAATCGAAAAAGTTATCGACATCTATAACTTACTGGTAAAGGCCGATCCAAGCGACAATATAACTTTAAAAGACGGCGACATTATATTTGTTCCGCCGGTAGAAAAACAGGTGGTAGTAAATGGCGAATTTAAACGTAACGGCATTTTCGAAATAAAAGAAGGCGAAATGTTAAACGACCTGGTAGGTTTTGCCGGAGGTTTTAACGCCGGTGCCTATTTAGGCAACACACAAATTGTTCGACAAACACAAAAGGGCCAACAAATTATTGACGTTCCTTACGAACAATTGAGCACCACCCCACTGGTAAAAGGCGATACGGTTCAGAATGCCCTGATTACAGACCGCTTCGAAAACAGGGTAAGCATAGAAGGTGCGGTTTATCATCCGGGAGTGTACGAGTGGACCGAAGGGCTTACCCTCGCACAGTTATTTGAAAAAGCCGACAAGTTGCTGCCCGAAGCCTTTAAAGGCCGGGGATTGATCACCCGTTACAACAGCGACCGCACCACTTCTGCCATCGCTTTTGATGTGGAAGAGATTAGCACCGGAAAACAGAATATACTTTTGCAAGCCGATGATGAAGTACTCATCAAAACACATTTCGATTTAAAAGAACAACCTTATATAACCGTTAACGGCGAAGTGATTGACCCCGGCCCCTTTAACTGGTCGGAAAACATGACGCTTGGAGACGCGATCTTTCTGGCAGGAGGTCTTACCGAGGGTGCCGACAGTACTTTTATTGAAATTGCCCGCCGCCTGAGCTACAGCGATGCCTCTGTTCTTTCCGATACCATCGGACACATAATTATAGCCAATATCTCACGCGGATTACAACTGGGGAAAAACGATGCGGAAATGAAATTACGGCCCTGGGACCAGATATCAGTTCGTACGGCTCCCAATTTCCGCAAAAACGAAACCGTCTTTGTTTCGGGCGAAGTGGCCTATGCCGGAGCGTATGCCATTACAAACAAACAAATGCGTATTTCCGACCTGGTACAAATGGCCGGTGGATATACCCCGAAAGCCTACCTTCAGGGGGCCACACTCGAACGTTTTTCCGATGAACTGGGCTCCGAACGCGTAGCCATTAACCTTCAAAATATCCTTAAAAATCCGGGGAATGACAAAGACCTGCTACTAAAAAACAGCGACCGCCTCAATATCCCGGAATTTATGCAAACTGTTAAAATTAGCGGAAGTGTACAAAATCCCTTCTCCATTACCTTCGAACCGGGGCGAAATGCAAAATACTATGTCAACCGTACCGGAGGATTCCAGGCACAGGCCAATAAGAGAAAAACCTACGTACAATACCCCAATGGAGAAACGGCTGTAACCAAAGGCCTTATTTTCAGACACTACCCTAAAGTTACACCGGGCAGTATGGTGGTAGTTCCCGAAAAACCGGAAAAAGAACGTCAGCAAGGACTTTGGCTGGCCATCGCTTCAACGATGTCATCAATGGCCGTAGCTATTGCTGCAATTATGAACGCAACCAATTAAGATCGCTGAATGGAAAAGCGTATTTAAAGTGATACGAGCAAGTAGGCAAAAGACAATCCATGAAAGCATGGACCTATATAACGACAAATTCGCACAACCGGGTTCTTTATACAGGCGTAACCAGCGACCTTAAAGGGCGGATTGATAGTCACAAAATAAAAAAATATCCTAATGCCTTTACTGCAAAATATAATGCTGACAAGCTTGTCTGGTATCAGGAGTTCAACAGCATAATAGATGCAAGGGCACGGGAGAAACAACTAAAAGCAGGAAACCGCGCTAAAAAGATAAAACTTATTGAAACGATAAACCCTAAATGGGAGGATCTGTTTGAAAAATTATAGGCAGAAAGGGAATGAGACCGCTTCTCCGCCAACTGGCGGATCGCGGAATCGTGCACCTAATAATGTTTTGAAAACAGAAATCCGTGTACAAAAAATACTAAAGAAAAACGATTCTGCGAGGAACGAGGCACGAGCGACGTGGCAGCCTCATCCCCACAGCAAAAAAAAACAATATGACCGAAGAAATAAAAAATAACCAGGTAACTGACGATGAAATCGATCTCATCGCCTTGGCAAAAACCCTTTGGGACAACCGCAAATTCATTGTAATAACAGTAGCCATCTTTATGGTACTTGGTGTAGCCATAGCCCTATTAACTCCAAAAGAATATACCGCCTCAACTACTGTTGTACCTCAAATAAGTGATACCTCAACTAAACTTGGGGGTTTATCTTCACTCGCTGCTATGGCGGGATTTAACCTTAATGACATGACCGGAGGGAATTCACAACTCTCTCCTATGGTCTATCCCCAAATTCTAAATAGTGTCCCCTTTCAGCTTGAACTCATGAATACTCCCTTCCGTTTTCCCGGGCAACAAGACTCCATGAGTATCTACACCTATTATACTGATGTAAAAGAAACCGGATTTTTGGAAGGCTTGAAAAAATACACCATCGGACTGCCGTTTGTTATTCTTAAGGCCATTAAAGGGGATAAGGAAAAGGTGAATGGAGGAGTAGCGAACAATTCTTACATCACATTAACAGAAGAACAGGACGAAATCAGGGAAATGCTTAGCGAGAAAGTAAATCTTGATGTTAATGACAAAGATGGTTTTCTTACCCTCTCAGCAAGTACACTTGATGCCGAGCTGGCAGCACAGGTAACCCAAAAAGCTTTACAAATGCTACAACGCTACATAACTACCTATAAAATAGAAAAAGCATCGGCACAACTCAAATTTATCGAAGAACGTTATAATGACAATAAGGCTGAATTTGAAAAAGCTCAGGCGGCTCTGGCTGAATTTCGTGATAAAAACAAAAATGTTACCTCTGCCCTTGCCCGTACTCAGGAAGAACGCCTGCAAAGCGATTACCAGTTGGCTTTTGATGTGTATTCGGGCCTTGCTCAACAATTGGAACAGGCACGGATAAAGGTAAAAGAAGATACCCCTGTATTCTCTGTTCTTAAACCGGTTACTGTTCCGTTGGAGGATAATGTTAGTGGGTTTACAACATTGGCCGTTTTTGTATTTCTGGGATTGACGGCTAGTGTTGGATGGGTGCTTGGGAAAGAGTTTTTAGGAACAATTAAAGAGAAATGGAGTGAGCCCACTTAATTAACACACACATTTCTAATCTCGACGATTTTTAGAAACTCTAAAAATGTGAGGTCCTGTTATATTCAAATCAAATTTTCAAATACACATTATATTGAAACACCTGAGTGTTGATCCAAAACAATCATGACTAAAAAGAAGCTACATATAGGCATTACAGGAATTAATCACCTAAGTGGAAATAGAGGTGTCGGAGCTCTGGCAATATCTACAATATACTTATTAAACAAAATTGCTAAGGACAAAGGATATGATGTAGATATTACTGCAATTAATTATAACTACGGAAAATCCACAATTACTATAGAAAAAGATAATATTGAAATAAATAATATTTTACCTCTTAATTTTTTTAATTTTAAAGACTTTCTCAAGTCTTTAATTAATCCTAAAAATTTAAAATCCTATAGAACATACATAAAATTCGACTACATTTTATGTATGGGTGAAGGTGATAGTTTTGCAGATATTTATGGGAAACTGCGATTTAATTCGATAAATAATCAACATCGAATGGCCAGATTATTAAATATTAAATATTCACTATTACCTCAGACTATAGGTCCTTTTAATAATGAACAAATTAAAAAACAAGCCAAAACAAGCATCGAAAAGGCTGAGCTGGTTTTTGCCCGCGATTCTCAAAGTTTAGAATATGTTACATACAACACCAATCAACAGAATGTTATTGAAGCGATAGATGTTGCATTCTTCATGCCGTTTAAGAAAAAACAATTTTCAAAAGATAAGCTCCATGTAGGGATTAATATTTCTGCGTTACTCTGGCATGGTGGATACACGAGAAATAATCAGTTTGGATTAAAATCAAATTACAAGAAGCTTGTTCATAGCATTATTGAATTTTTTCTATCCATTAATAATGTAAAAATTCATATTGTCCCACATGTTGTTTCTCCAAATTCCAACGTAGAAAACGATTATGAGGTCTCTTATGAGTTAGTTAATCAATTAAACGACGATCGCATCGTTCTTGCTCCTTTTTTCCTCGATCCAATAACGGCAAAGAGCTTCATTGCTGGTTTAGATTTCTTTACAGGAGCAAGAATGCACTCTACAATTGCAGCTTTCTCTTCCGGTGTTCCTGTTTTTCCTATGGCATACAGTCGAAAATTCAATGGTCTTTTTAAAGACACTCTAGATTATGAATACATGGGAGATATGGTTAATGAAGGAAATGAAATCATCCTAAGTAAAATGAAAAAGGCATTTTCTAATAGACAGGAATTAACTTCTTTAATACATACAAGGCAAAATACAATTGTGAAAGAAAGGGAAAAAAAATTGATTGACAAACTATCGGAAATTCTAATTTAGAAAATATACTTCTTTTACTCAAAAAATTATAAATGGATATTTTAGTTTTAGGTGGTACAGGTGCGATGGGCCAATATCTAGTTGATTTACTATTAAATAAAGGAATAACTACAACTGTAACATCTCGAAAATATATAAAAAGTAATAAACCTGTAAAATATATTCAAGGCAATGCCCATGACATGAATTTTTTAGAAAAAATCTTAAAAAAGAAATGGGACGCTATCGTAGATTTCATGAGTTATGAGACTTATGAATTTAACGAAAGAGTTAATCTTTTTCTAGATTCTACTGCACAATATATTTTTTTAAGTTCTTCTCGAGTTTATTCAGATTCAGATAAACCTCTAACTGAGAACTCATATAGACTCTTGGATGTTTCTGAAGATAAGGAATTTTTATCATCAGATGAATATGCATTAGCCAAAGCTAGACAAGAAGATATTTTAAAAACATCTGGATATGAAAACTGGACAGTTATTCGTCCTTATATCACATATAGCGAAAATCGATTCCAACTTGGGGTTTTTGAAAAAGAAGAATGGTTGTATAGAGCATTATGTGGAAGAACTATCGTGTTTTCAGAAGAAATGCGCAAAAAAAAGACAACATTAACGTATGGTCTTGATGTTTCGAAAGGAATTGTTGAGATAATTGGAAAAGAAGAAGCTCTTGCAGAAACGTTTCATATTACTGCTCCTGACAACAATTCTTTAACATGGGAAGAAGTCCTAAATATTTATTTAACTGAAATAGAAAATGGCTTAAAATATCGACCGAAAGTATTATACCAAAATCACAATGATTTTTTGGTATATAGATCTGGGCTCACAAAATATCAAATAAAATATGATCGACTATTTAATAGAAGTTTCGATAATAATAAAATAAAAAAGTTTACAAACACAGATAACTTTCTGCCCCCTGAGATAGGTTTATCAATTTGTTTAAAAAGTTTTTTAAATAATCCTAAATTCAAAAATATTAATTGGAGAATGGAGGCTAAACGAGATAAACTATCAAAAGAAAAAACACCATTGCATGAAATAAAGACCCTAAAACACAAGATAGTTTATTTAATTTACAGATATCTAAAAACAAAATAATTATGTATTTCCCTAAATTTAAATCATTTCAAGTGCTTATCCCATTATTAAAAGCACATAATATAAAGCAGATAGTAATTTCACCGGGTTCTCGAATGAGAGAATTTGTACTTGCAGTTGAGGAAGATCCGTTTTTTACATGTTATTCAGTAACTGATGAACGAAGTGCTTCTTACTTTGCGATAGGTATCGCTCAGGAATTAAATGAACCTGTTGCTATTACCTGTACGTCAAGCACAGCTACTGTAAATTATTATCCAGGAATTACAGAGGCCTTTTATCAAAAAGTGCCGATTTTAATATTAACAGGCGACAGAGATCCATATTTATTAGGTCAACAAGAAGACCAAATGATAGATCAAATTAATATGTATGATCGAATTGTAAGAAAATCAGTTCATTTGCCAATAGTAAATAATGAATCTGATTTTTGGTATTGTGAAAGACTGATCAATGAAGCTATCCTTGAACTTGACCATAGAGTAAAAGGTCCAGTACATATAAATATACCGGTTCCAGCAAAAATTACTTGGCATAGGGATAAAGAAATCGAAAAATACCCTGAAGTTCGTGTAATAAACAGAATTTTACTAAATGATAAGTTTACTTCTCATATTAATGAAAAAATTAACATATTAAAGGATGCAAACAAAATATTAATTCTAGCTGGGCAAAATACAAAACCTTTCAATACTCAATTGCTGACGAGTTTTTTTGAAAAGTATAATTGCATTATACATTCCGAACATATGGGCAATATCGAGATTGAAGGGAGATTAAATCTATCCATGTTAAGCGATGGTATCTCTGAATCTGAATTTGATGAATTTATGCCTGATATTGTGATTTCATTTCATGGGACGTTAGGAATTACTCGTAATATGAAAGAAACTTTCAGAACTAAAAAGTTTGAACATTGGCATATTTGCGAAAACGGAGAAGTTGTTGACGCATACAAAAACCTAACAACGGTATTTGAATGTAGCCCAAATACTTTTCTTAAATATTGTATTGAACATACAAACCATGAATTTCAAAATAATAGAGTCTACCACAAGCAATGGTTAGAAAAATATAAACAAGTAAATTATCCTGAAATTCCATACTCAAATGTACTGGTTATTAAAGAGCTCATAAATAAACTACCAAGTGATTCACTATTACACCTTAGCATATTAAATAGTATACGAATTAGCCATTTTTTTCAATTGCCTCAACAGACAAAAGTGTATGCCAACATAGGTACAGATGGAATTGATGGAAGTATGTCAACCTTTCTTGGACAAACCACGGTTTCAGATAAATTGTCATTTTTAATTATAGGCGACTTGAGTTTCTTTTATGATATGAATGCTCTTAGGATAAAACACATAAAAAATAATGTGCGAATATTATTGATTAATAACCATGGTGGTAATGAATTTTATCAGCAGCCAATTATGTTAGCAACTGACAGAAGCCTAGGGGCAAGACATCATAATTCTGCCAAAGGATGGGTTGAAAGTGTTGGATTCAAATATTTATCAGCAGAAACAGAAAAAGAATATAAAAATCAGCTTAAAGAGTTTATGACAAATAAAACTGACGCTCCAATTCTATTTGAAGTATTTACTGACACAATGGTTGATAGAGAAACTGTTTTTGCAATGAGAAAAGGTATAAGAATGATTTTTGATAAAAATGCGAAATTAAAAAATACGGCTAGATCAGTACTTGGGGAATCAGGCATTAAAACACTCAAAAATATTTTAGGCAAAAAATAAGGGACAACTACATAAAAATTTAATGAAAAGTAGTATAAAATATGTTGCCGGATCTTTTGCGTGGAGTAGTATCGCAAAGATACTAAATGCAGGCTTAAAGTTTATCTCCATTCCCTTACTCTTAAATTACTTCGGTAAAGAAAATTATGGTTTAATCACTTTGGCTGTTTCTACCAATGCTTATATGCAATTGCTAAATATGGGCATGAATACTGGAGCCGTGAAATTTTTTTCACAATGGATTGCCACAAAGGATTATGACCTTATAAACCGGGTATCGCGAACCAATATTTCATTTTATGCAGGGTTAGGAATTATAAACAGTATTGTATTACTTCTATTGGCTTGGCAAGGAACAGAAGTATTCAACATTACGTCCGAAGAATTTTCAACTTTTCGTTATCTTCTATACATCTTGGCTGGAGCAAGTGTTATCAACTGGACTACCTTTGTATTTAACCAACTTTTGATAGCCGACGAGAAGATGGCATTTACTCAACAGGTATTATCGGCCCGTAATATTATTAACTTATTGCTTGTTCTATTGACTGTTCAATTCAAATGGAGTATCATTCAGTACTTCCTATACGATACATTGACAAATATGCTGGTAATAGTTCCTTTTTACAGAGTTAGTAAACACCGCAACCTAATTCAATCAATCTTACCAGCCTTCTATTGGAAAGATTTTGCTGTTGTTTTTAAATACAGCCTTGCCATATTTGCTATGAGTCTGTTTCAGTTTACAGCTACACAATCGAGACCGATTGTACTCGGAATGTTCACCAATCAAGGCGCCTCCATATTATCTGATTATCGAGTAATTGAAGTTTTCCCAATATTTATTATATCAATTGGAGGAATGTTGATATCAATATTGCTCCCAAAAACAGCACAAGCGGTCCAGCGTAACGATCGGAAAACCATTGAAAAGATTGCTTACGAAGGAACAAAATACACGAGTATATTGGTTGCCCTATTATGTTTTCCCATCATGCTAAACGCTAAAGGACTTATTACATTATATGTAGGAGAAAGTTATGCATATTTAAGTTTATGGCTTTCATTGTGGGTATTTACTTTAACATTATCACTACATAATAGTCCCGTATCAAGTTTAGTCCTGGCTACTGGAAAAACAAGAATGTTAGTTTATAGCACATCATTGGCTTGCATTTTGTCTATGATTATTAATGCTATTTTATGTATACAATTTGGAGTAGGATCGGCGGTAATAGGATACCTCGTATACATTATTATTCAGGTTTCATTTTATTATCTATATTTTAACCGCAGAATACTTGGGTTAAATGCAATGAAAGTATTTAAATCATTTATTGTTCCAACCTTTTTGGGAATTGTGGCAGCGGTGCCCTTTGTTGTTTTTGAATTAAATACCAATCTAATACTACAAATCATAGTTAAATCTGCACTATGGTTACTACTCTATTCTGTCTTGTTATTAGTTTTTAAGGTCCTTGAGCGAGAACAGTTATTGACACTCATAAATAAACCATGAAATGGAAAAATTACCACTGATACTCCTAACAATATTTTTCTCATTTCAGATAATCAGACATAAAGGCAGAAATCGTCTTTTTTGGTTTATTGCAGGTTTTCTATTGTGCTCCAGCAGAATAATTATAGTAACAAGTCCTTATATTCCATCACATCGATTATTGGTATTTTCATTAATGTTTTCTGAACTGATCAGATTTCGTAGTTTTAAACTCAATTGGGAAAAATTTCCATTAAAGAAGTCAATCGTATTTATTACTATTGTGTATATACTTATAGGTTTGATGGATCAACGATTGTCAACGTTTTTAAAATTATATAGGCCCATATACCATACCATAGAAACATTTTTTATCCTATTTCTAGCCTTTAGTAGTATTGAAAACACAAAAGATTTAAACTGGATTATTAAGCGATTGACTCCTTTAGTTATATTTATAATGCTTTTCGGAATCTTTAATTTTATTACAAAACAAAATCCTTACGATCAACTAATATCATCGGCCTTTTCATCCGAATCAGCATTTGAAGTTTACAAGAATAGAGCGGGAGATCGATTTAGAATCAATTCATTTACTGATCACCCAATTACCTACGGCTATATTTGTGCAGTATTAGCAACTCTTTACATTTTTTTCCCAAAAAGCAGTCTTACAATTAAAAAGCCATTGCTCGTCACAACCATTACACTACTCATTATTAATCTACTGTTTTCAAACTCCAGAAGTCCGTTGCTTGCATTCCTTTTGGGTGTTGCACTCATTATAACTTTTGCATTCAACCTAAAAACAAAGTTTAAACTTATGTTTTTAGCCATTCCTCTATTCATTTTGTCATATCTAACGATTCCTTTCATCAATGAAAAAGTCGATGCAATCACGGACGTATTTCTTACAGGTGGAGAAAACCAAGAAGGGAGTAGTATGGATATGAGATATACGCAGTTGGCTGCATCTTATGTTCTTGCAATGAACAATCCAATATGGGGAAATGGATTTGCTTATATTCAGGAGGACTTGGGATGGAATTCTGAAGATAGAGAATATTCTAGCGAGTTAAGAGGTTTCGAGAGTTATATTTTTGTTCTTCTCATTGAAACAGGATTAGTTGGAATAATAGCGAATCTTACAATATTTTTAAGTATAATATCTTACCTGTTTAAGAAAAAGCGAGAAAATCAACGATTATCGGCAATAGCTATAGCTTTAGTCTCTATGTTTTTGATATTTATTCTGGCAACCGGAACACTCAATTCCTGGTTAATTTCAATGACATTTATTGGTATATTAATAAAGGTACTCGAATTAGAAAAACATGACCACAACCAAAACAAATCCGTCACTGGCAATTGTTATCCCCGCCTACAAGGCAACCTTTCTTGATGAAGCATTAAAATCAATATCGAGACAAACATGCCAGGACTTTCACCTATATATTGGCGATGATTGCAGCCCACATAATCTAAAAGAGATAATTGACCACTACAATAATAAGATTAAATTTACCTACAAACGATTTGATTCAAATTTAGGAGGGAAAGATCTGGTTGCTCAATGGGAACGTTGTATCGATATGATTCAGGATGAAAACTGGATCTGGTTATTTTCGGATGATGATATAATGTCGCCACAATGTGTTGAATCTTTTTATAAACATCAAAGAAAAAATCTTCAAAATCACTTATATCATTTTGATATTAAAATTATTAATGAAGACAATGAAATAATCCAAAGATGTAAGCCTTTTCCTAAAATTCTCTCATCTATAGATTTTTTCAAGTTAAGAGCAACAAATAAAATTTCTAGCTTCGTTGTTGAATATATATTTAACAAAGAGAGTTATGAGAAATCCGGCAAATTTCAAAATTTTGATTTCGCATGGGGATCAGATCATGCGACATGGATAAAACTTGGTTATGAAAATAACATTGTATCTTTAGAAGAAGGCGAAGTATTATGGAGAAGAAGTGCACATAATATATCTCCCAATAGATCAAACGCGAAATTGAGTATACGAAAAGTAAAAGCAAGTTCTGAATATTACCTATGGGTGAAAGATTTTTTTTCTAATCACGGACTAAAACTTGCTGATCAATTATTAATCAAATCATTTATAAATGATATAAAAAACTACAATGGAATCGTCCCCTTAAAAATAATGTATTCAATATCCATTAATTTTTTGGTAAACTTTCACTTTCTATTTCGCTTATACTTTCTTCCTTTACTGTTCCTTCATAGATTTTACAAAAAATATCTTCGACCCTAATTATGAAAATAAAAATTGTATGGATTACAGCTGACTATTTTTTAGATGTTGACTATCCTATTGTTCCCTCGATAGGGAACAATTTCGAAATTGATTGGTACATTTTGCTCGATTCATTTCCAATCGACGTGAAGAAGATTAAAGATGCATGTAAAACTAAAAATATAAAAGTTCACTTTTATAAACTTTATAAGAAATGGTATTCTCCTTTATCATTCTTTGAAATCTTAAATCTTTATAAGCAAGTTAAAAGAGAAAGTGCAGATATAATTTATGCAAATATAAGTTCCTACGTATTTCCCTATCTTCTGGCAGATATAGTTTTCGATAAAAGCAATATAATCTTTGCCACCCACAATGTTAATACCCCGAAAGGTGCGCGATATGAGAATTTAGCCAAACTCAACATGTCCTTTCTCTTACGAAGATTCAAAAATTTCCATGTTTTTTCAGAGAATCAGAAAAATGTTTTGGAATCAAGAGTAAATGGTAGGAATATTTTATATGCTCCCCTAGCCCTGAAAGACTATGGAAAATCTTCTAATCACTTACTAAGAGATAAGTTACATTTTTTATCCTTTGGCCACATTCGTGATTATAAAAGAATTGATTTATTGATTAAGGCTGTTCAGTTAGTTTATGAACAAACCAATAAACTGTTTAAAGTTACAATTGCGGGAACTTGTAAGGATTGGGATAAGTATCAGAGATTAATCAAATATCCTTTCTTGTTTGATTTAAAGATTGGATATATTAATGACCATGAGATACCAACACTATTCAACTCACATAAATTTCTTGTTTTACCTTATCAGGATTTGGCTCAAAGCGGTGCAATTACTGTGGCTTTTAATTACAATATGCCTGTGGTAACATCGAATATTCAACAATTTAAAGAGTTTGTTCATGATGGGATTAATGGATTCTCTTTTAACTCCGAATCAGTAGAGAGTTTATCTGCTGTTCTTATAGATTGCCTTAATATGACGACAGATGACTATGGCTTATTGTGTAAACAAACTAATCAATTTATTTCTCAGAATTATTCAACAAAATCGATTATTGATAGATATCGAACTTATTTCAGAACCATGCTAAAAACAAAAAAATAGAAATGTTATCTGTAAGAAGAGTGGTAAACTCAAAGCTATGTATCGGCTGTGGACTGTGTTCTGTAGAAACGCAAACAGGCAATATTAAATTTAGTAAGAAAAATGATTGCTATATTCCTTCAATCACAAGTATTTCAAATGATTCAATTGCAAATAAAATTTGTCCAGGAAAAGGATATAACATTCTTGAGTCGGGGAAAAAGCTCTTTCCTGATTCAAAACAGTATGATATAGATTTAGGTTATATCCATTCAATCTCAGCAGTAAGAAGCACAGATAGATCTATCTTACGAGATGCCTCATCTGGTGGGATTATAACTTCATTGCTCCTGTATTTATTACAAGAAAAAATAGTTGATAAGGTTTCTGTGACAAAATTTGTCTGCACAACTTCGGGAGTTTCCACGAAAACATTCCTTACTTCCAATATAGAAGAAATATTCGCAGCACAAGGATCAAAGTATTGCCCTGTTAACTATGCACATTTAATTAATGAACTAAAACAATATAAAGGGAGAGTTGCGATAGTTGCCACTCCATGTGTGATCGCTGGCATACGAAGTATAGAAGAAAATCAGCCTGCTTGCTTTAGTTCAAAGATTGAATTTACTATCGCAAATTTTTGTGGAGGATTTAAGTCCTATACTAATATTAAAAAACTGGCTAAAGTTCATAAAGTGGATTATAAGAATTTAAAAGATTTTCGATTCAGAGGCGGCGGTCAACCAGGAAGCCTTCGGTTTATATCAAATGATGGACAAGTTGCAGAAACCCCATACCCGAAATATGTTGGTTTTACAGGACAAAGTAAGATGTTAAGGTGTCATTTATGTGCAGATGCTACAGGCGAGCTAGCCGATATTTCTTGTGGAGATGCTTGGATTCCTCGTTACGAGGAAGATCAATATCCATGGTCCGTTGTCCTTACTCGTTCTGCGCGTGGTACTGCTTTATTACAAAATATGAATGAAAAAAATCACGTTGTATTAGATCAAATGTCTATAGAGGAAGTAAAGTTATCACAACGGTTTAACCTTAAAAGTAAAAAAACGAGACAAGCTGCAAGAATGAGATTATACAAGTTACTAGGATACAGGAGACCATCTTTTGATGGTGGATATCGCGAAATAGACACAGGATTATCAACGGAAATTCAAGTATACTTGAAGCATCAATTCAAGCTATTTCTGGATAAGTTAGGTCTTTATAAAACAATATATAGTTGCTCTAAAAAAAATTAAAAATGAAGATTGCATTAATTACATATCATTCAGCTGATAATTATGGAGCGACTCTACAGGCTTATGCTACATATAAAATTCTTGAAGATTTAGGAAATGATGTAGAAATTATAGATTTACGAATAGACCAGCCAAATCCTTTTCTTAAAAAAATTCTTTTATTCAAAAAGCATTTACAGTTTAATTCATTTCGAAAGAAGTATTTCAAAAAGATTACGCAAAAGTATCTTGACTTGTCCGATTTAAGGAAAAATCCCCCCGTAGCAGATGCATACATTGTAGGGAGCGACCAGGTCTGGAATACAGATATATCTGGCAAATTGGCAGAAGCCTACTTTCTAGATTTTGGAGATAAAAATATTAAAAGGATAGCATATGCCTCAAGCTTTGGGAAAGGAGAATGGGAATCAAAAAATAATCTATCAACAGAAAAAATAAAAGTTTTGTTGAAAAGATTTAGTAATATAGGCGTTAGAGAAAAAAGTGGGGTCGAATTATGTGCTTCTGTTTTTAATATTGAAGCAACTCAGGTTTTAGACCCAGTTCTCCTTCACCACAACTATGAAGAACTAACAGGGGAAATTAAATCATTTCAAAATAATATTCTTCTATATAAAATTGTAAATGATCCTCGTTTTTATAATAAAGCTCAAGAAGTTGGGGATAAACTGAATCTGCCATTAAGATCTGTCGGATCAATCCGTAGATTAAAAAATATTAAGTGTTCATATCCAGAGAAACTACCAGATTGGATAATAAGTATAGCAAGCTCCTCATATATTCTTACTGATTCTTTTCACGGAACGGTTTTAAGTTTATTATATAAAAAAAATTTCATTGTATATGTAGGAGATCCAAAACTGGTTACCCGCATTAGATCATTATTGTGCTTGGTTGGATTAGAAGATAGAATATGTTCGTATTCCGACGATATCGAAAAAGTAACCGATTTACTTCAAAAAAAAATCGATTATAAAAAAGTGACTGCAATTTTGGAGGACTTGCGCAATGAGTCAATTAGTTTTATAAAAAATAGCTTGTCTAAATGAAAACAGTATATTCACTGATTTATAAGCTTCACGAAGTTTCCGGAGTACAAAAAGTTCTTGTTGACATTCATAATGGGATTAAAGAACATTTTACTGCTAGGATAGCAGGTTTTCTACCATACAAGGTTTTTTCCAAATATATACCATTACCTGAACATGAATATAAACACATCAAAAGCATATTAGAATTAAAAAACTCCGTTGTGCTTACTCATGAACGAATGACATCCTCAAAATGTGTTTTATTAAACAAATTTTTTAATTTAAATATAAAACAGATTCATATTCAACATAGCACATATGAATCTTTGAGATTGATTTCATTTTATCCTCAACATGTAGTATCAATTTCAGATAAGATCACGCAAAACCTTGTAAATTACTTCAAATTTCCAAGAAAAAACATATTTAAAATCCATAATGGGATAGTTGACGAGTGGACAAATAAAAATATTGAGAGAAAAAAAGATGGACTTATTCATATTGCATATATTGCACGGGTAGATTCTCTTAAAAATCAAGTCAAAATAGTCGAACGTTTCAAAAGAAAAATCTCCAAAACTGTACATATTGACTTTATTGGAAATGGTCCATTATTTGAAGACCTTAAACAAATCACAAAAGATTCTACTCAATTTAATGCTCTAGGTTTTCATGACGATGTTTTATCAATGTTAAAGAACTATGATTATGTCATGTTATTTTCAGAAAAAGAAGGTCTTCCAATTACTTTGATCGAAGGAACAATGTGCTATAAACCTCTGATCGTTAATGACGTTGGAGGTTGTCTAGAAATTGGAATACCTAAAATAAATGCATTTTGTGCGAAAAGTTGGGAAAATCTAATTGATATTCTGAATTCCTTAGAAAATGTTTCCGAACAAGAATATGATAGAATGGCAAAATCCAGTCGAGAGATATTTGAAAATAATTTTACCTATAATAAAATGATCTCAAAATATCTCGAATTAATTAATAATGTTACTGAATATAATTAATGGATTTTCTAGTAAAAAAAATAATCGACACAGGTATTGCTGATGTGAATAGTCTTACACAGGATAGTGGAACTATATACACCTTTTTGAATCCAGTCTCTTATCTGGATGCCAGAAAAAATAGGGGATTATACGCAAATTTTGACGGTATATTTGCAGATGGCTCCCTCCTCACTTCTTTTATTCGAATTATCCATAAAAAAAAGGTAAAACGTTATAGTTTTGATATGACCTCAGTTGCACCTATATTATTTACATATGCAATTGAAGCAAATAAATCGATATATTTAGTCGGGTCCAAACAAGAAGAGATCGAGAAAGCGCAGCAAATTCTGACCATACATTATCCCAAATTAAACATTATTGGTATTCGTAACGGATATTTCTCCTCGGATGAGGAAATAAACGAAGAAATTGAAAATATTCTGAAAATAAAACCAGATTTTGTTATTGTGGGTATGGGAGCTATCAGACAGGAACAATTCTTGTTGAATATGAAGAATAAAGGATTTTCTGGAATAGGGTTTACCTGTGGGGGGTTTTTACATCAAACCTCCAATAATATTATCAACTTCTATCCTAGATGGATAGATAATATGAATATTCGATTTTTATATCGTATGTATAAAGAGAAACATACCAGAATACGTTATCTCAAGGCTGCATTTTACTTTCCTGTATTTTTTTTAGTCGACTGTTTCCTTCAAGGTTCCAATTCCAAAACTTAAATAGGACAGAACTGTATACTAAAAACACTTGTAGTTAATTTCTGGACTACAGATTATACTAGTAGTAATAAAATAAGACCAAGGATTAGTGCTTTCTTTTTTTAAACTACATTAATATAAAACCTCGAAAGAAAAGAATAATGCAAAAAATACTTATAACAGGTGGTGCCGGATTCATCGGTTCTCATGTAGTCCGTTTATTTGTAAACAAATACCCCAACATAGAAATCGTTAACCTCGATAAGCTTACCTATGCCGGGAACCTGGCCAACCTGGAAGATGTGGAAGACAAATCCAATTACCGTTTTGTTAAAGGCGATATTGTAGATGCTGCTTTTATACAAAACCTTTTTGAAACCGAGCAGTTCGATGGTGTAATCCATTTGGCAGCTGAATCGCATGTTGACCGTTCCATAGCCAATCCTACAGAGTTTGTATTTACCAATGTAATCGGGACGGTAAACCTGCTGAATGCAGCTAAACATATCTGGAAAGACAATAGGAAGGGCAAACGTTTTTACCACATCTCCACGGATGAAGTGTATGGATCATTGGGCAAAGAAGGACAATTCACTGAGACAACAAACTACGATCCGCATAGCCCCTACTCCGCATCAAAAGCCAGTTCTGATCATTTTGTACGGGCCTACAACGATACCTTTGGTTTACCAACGGTCATTTCCAACTGTTCGAACAACTACGGTTCGTTCCAGTTCCCCGAAAAACTGATTCCGCTTTTTATCAATAATATCCGCAACAACAAGCCGCTACCAGTCTATGGAAAAGGCGAAAACGTGCGCGACTGGTTATGGGTGGTGGATCATGCCCGTGCCATAGAACTAATCTTTCACAAAGGAGAAATTGGAGAAACCTATAACATAGGTGGCTTTAACGAGTGGACCAACATCGACCTGATAAAAGTGATCTGCAAAAAAATGGATGAAAAACTGGGCCGCGAAGCAGGAACATCAGAAAAACTGATCACCTATGTAAAAGACCGCGCCGGCCATGACCTTCGATACGCCATCGATGCCACAAAAATTAAAAACGAACTCGGCTGGGAACCTTCACTGCAATTCGAAGAAGGCATTGAAAAGACCATTGACTGGTATTTATCAAATGAGGAATGGATGAATAATGTCACTTCAGGTGAGTATCTAAAATATTACGAAGCCCAATACCAGGAACGATAAATAAACTGTGAATTTCCCCTCCTTTTCGAGGAGGGGTGGCAGCGTAACTAAATATAATTTTGGAATGATGGTTTGCCAACGCTGACGGGGTGGTGTTTTATATATTCAATTTGACCACCTCACCAGCTGTGCTGGTCCCCTCCTCCTCAAAAAGGAGGAGATACGTTCGTATTCCAAATCAACTCACATCTCAATACTAAAGTCTATATTATGAAAGGAATAATACTAGCCGGAGGTTCCGGTTCACGACTTCACCCCATTACGCTGGGAACGTCAAAACAGTTACTTCCGGTGTATGATAAACCCATGATCTATTACCCGCTGTCGGTATTAATGCTGGCAGGCATTAAAGATATTCTGATCATCACGACGCCTGATGACCAAAGTAACTTTATAAAACTACTGGGCGATGGCAGTCAGTGGGGTGTAAATTTACAATACACCATTCAACCTTCACCCGATGGACTGGCGCAGGCTTTTATTCTGGGAAAAGAATTTATTGGCGATGATAGTGTTTGCCTGGTACTGGGTGATAATATTTTTTACGGCCATGGATTTTCCAAATTGCTGCAACATGCCGTTACCGGTGTAGACAACGAAGGAAAAGCATCGGTTTTTGGCTACCATGTCCATGATCCGGAACGCTACGGTGTTTGTACGTTTGATGATAAAGGAAATGTTACCACCATTGAAGAAAAACCCGAAAATCCAAAATCGAATTTTGCAGTGGTTGGCCTGTACTTCTATCCCAACTCTGTGATTCAGGTAGCTGAAACCATTAAACCTTCAGCACGGGGTGAACTGGAGATTACAACGGTTAACCAGGAATACCTCGATCAACAAGAGTTAAAAGTTGAATTGATGGACCGCGGTTATGCCTGGCTTGATACCGGCACGCATGAATCGCTGATGGAGGCCAGCTCCTTCATAGAAACCATTGAAAAACGTACCGGATTAAAAGTTGCCTGTCTGGAAGAAATCGCCTACCAACGTGGTTGGATCACCAAAGAACAGTTAATGGCTCAAGGTGAAAATTTGGCTAAAAACCAGTATGGGCAATATTTGTTGAGTTTGGTAAAAAACTAGAACGATGGTCACGAACTCACGACCGTTACGAACTCACGATGACACGAGTCGTGCAGTCGTAAAGTCTTAAAGGTCGTGCAGCCGTAAAGTCGTGTTATCGTCCAGTCGTGCAATCGCCCATTCGTAAGACCGTGTTGTCGTAATAAAGAAAGATGCAAAAAATAACTAGCCACAAAGACCTAAAAGTCTATCAGCTTGCCTTTGAAGCTACCTTGCAGATTCAGGAAATTACAAAATCATTTCCACCTGAAGAAAAGTACTCTTTAACAGATCAAATACGAAGAAGTTCCAGATCGGTATGTGCGAACCTAGCAGAAATGTGGCGAAGAAGGAGGTATCCCAAAAGTTTTATCTCAAAAATTAATGATTGCGAAACCGAAGCAGGTGAAACCCAGGTTTGGCTGGATCTCGCCCTGGCATTTGCTTATATCGATCAGAAAACCCACAATGACTTATACGATAAATACGAACACATCATCGCCATGCTTATCAACATGAGCAACAATCCAAACAAATGGACATTATAGTACACACACTCTTGCAGTCGTAAAGTCGTGTTATCGTGCAGTCGTCCAGTCGTAATCTCGTCCAGTCGTAAAAAAATAAAACATGCAAGTAATAAAAACAACAATACCCGAAGTACTCATTTTCGAACCCAAAGTCTTTGGTGACAGCAGAGGCTATTTTATGGAGTCCTTCCGGCAAAAAGTAATCGAAGACCATATCGGGAAGGTGAACTTTGTACAAGACAACGAATCTTTTTCTCAATATGGAGTATTACGCGGATTACATTTCCAACGTCCGCCACATACCCAGGGCAAACTGGTTCGTGTGCTGCAGGGGGAAGTATTGGATGTTGCCGTAGATATCCGGTTGAATTCACCCACTTACGGGCAACATGTTGCCGTGAAGCTGTCGGCAGAAAACAAACGACAGCTTTGGATTCCGCGTGGTTTTGCCCATGGTTTTGCCGTGCTTAGCCCAACAGCGCTTTTTAGCTACAAATGCGACAATTATTACGCGCCGGAATTCGACGGAGGAATTCTTTGGAACGATCCGGCCATCGGCATCGACTGGCAAATACCGGAAGCAGCCATTCAGTTATCAGAAAAAGATACGCAACATCCATTCTTAAAGGATATCAAGGATTTTGACTATGCCTCATTCTCGGGAGAAAACGTATATAAGTAGTTAGAACAAACCATTACCATCCAATTGGGGTAATTTGTGCAATTAGTGTATAAAAACAGCTACAAGCAGTCAATGGGTAGATAAAAGCCACGAGGAAGCCTGGTCTGCCTGATGAGGTAAGTCAAAATGCCAAAAGAAGTGCTAGCTTGCTAATGTACGCTTTAATTTGCCGATGGAAAGCTTTAAATTGCTATTTGGTGCTTTAAATGGCCAAAAGTTGGGATTAGATGGCAAAAAAATGGCTTTAGACTGCCAATTTATACATTAAACTGCCGTTGGATGGCTTTAGATTGCCAATTGGAGGCCTGGATTTCCAATTTTGCATAAAAAACCCCGTAGGAGCCATTAAACTGCCACGGGGCTAATGAATTAAAGGTTTTACACCATTCTACCTGAAATACCTCGATCTTTTGTCATCATTTTTCCAGAAAACATAACGACCATACTCACGAATGGTGCTGTCTTTTTCAAATAACAAAGTAAAGGCCTTGTCGCGCAACACTTTGGTTTCATTGCCTTCATCGGCTTCACCATTTGCTGTTGCCAGTAATTCGGCCATACTCCGTGAAAGGGTACGTGAGTTGTCCAATTTACTTAGCTCAAAATGAATCAGGTTCAAGGGCTCAGGATACTTTGCCCCCAGCACAGCCAATTCAAGTAGATCCTGTACCATATCGGCTTTACTACCGCCTTCACGGATGCGCATCACTTTTTTTAGAATGTCGGGGTGATCACGATATGCAAAAGAAAAATCATGAAGCAGCTCATCACGGAACTCAAAGGCAAGAGGAGCTTGTTCACGCCACAAAAGGGTGGCTTCTTCCTGTGCCTCGTAAACACTCATCCAGTTGGCCTGGCAATAACGTAATGCGCCGCTAAGCGGAATAAGATCATCAATCAGTTGTTCGTCCATGCCGGCAGAGGTAAGAGCTTCCCGGTCTTCGTCAGCATCTTTAGCAAGTGTTTCAACACTGGCAACATAGTCTTTAACCGGTTCTGTTGGAGTTTTAGTTTCGTTTAATGGTACATTTACAATTCTTTCTTCCCATAATTCGAAATCTTCTGAATAAGACATAATAGAATAAAATTTAGTAATATATTGCTAATGCTCCGCCGGCCTCTTTAGCCTAACCGGATGTCGTTGCAAAAGGGTGGGAAAAAGACGAGCCGGCGGTTTACATCAGTAATATTTCCCTTAAGTTAAGAAACATAGGTTTATTTTACCAAATTTATGTTTGGTAAAAATTGTAATTTAGAATTATTATTGATAAATAGAAAAATTGGTAATAGACTAATAAAGAAATGTATACTCCTCACTACTGTGCGAATCATTTAGCCTGATAAATAATTTTAAAATTGATTGCGTCGTTGCTTTACTCCTCGCTAGGACACGTATAATTATTAACCTCGGTGGCGCACAAAAAATAGCCATGAAGCATAATATATTTCGCGCCGCCTGATGATACTCCGAACATCGTCATTGCGATCCCGATTTATCGGGAGAAGCAATCTCCACTCTCCCTCGTTTGCAACGACAATTTGATAAACAATAAACGCAATACAACATTGCCGCGATTAAATAAAATATTCCTTATTCTTCCCCCTATGGGGGAAATGTCAGCAGCTCGTCCGGCTCTTGACGGATAAGGAATGTGGGTGGTCAGACAAAGGGGGCCAACAAGCCAGATCAACCAACTGATTGCGCCGCGTTTAAATGCTTCTCATTTACCCCGGTTTAAACCCCGGCCTGTCCCGACTGAGCTAGCGAGCGTCTGGAGGCCACAAATATTAAACCTCTACGAGATTATAAATTCTAATCGGTGTAATCCGTGCAATTCGTGGATAAAAGTTCCCACCACTGGCGCGGATTTCCAATCGCGCCATAGCCAATAAGGCTAAAAGGAGTATAATCCCGCTCTGAAAATTTCGCTTCAGGGACAAAGTCAGAGAAAAAAAAGCAGTTCTGCACAACCAAGAAAAAAAGAGTCACCTGTTAATAAACAGAAAATATTATATAATTTATCGCTAACTCTTAATCCTGTAATCAGTTAGAATCGGCAACAAAACACAGGACATAAATTCACAAAGTAAAACTTGATTAATGTCAACCGCAGCCCAAATATTTTTTTCTATTTTCGTTGGCTATGCAGATGATTAAAACAAACAGACAGAATTGATAATTAAACGATGAAATCCCGCGAAACCGAGCTTCTATATACTTACCTGGCCTTTGATTTGTTTTTACTAAACCTGTCCCTGGGCTTCGTAGCCTGGATCGATTTAGATATCTCGCTGCGTGATATCCGGCTGATGAGCACCTATATTTTGCATGGTAACCTAGCCTGGGTAATCAGCTACCTCGCATTTACCAAAAGGAATCTTTTCCTCCGCGATAGTTTTGCTAACCGGATATGGCGAATTAGCAAACGCCAGGTGGTTTTTATAATAGTGGCTGCAAGTTTCAACCTTTTGTTTGTCCCCTTTCATCTTTCCCAGTTATTCTTTTGGAAATATGCCCTGTTGTTTTATTTCCTTAAAATTGTAGCCTACTGGCTGATATACCGCTATTTAAAATTTAAACGCGGAAAACGTTTCAATACCTTACATGCTGCTATAATCGGCCATAACGATACCGGCTTGTTGCTGCAACAAATTATTACCAGCAATCCCGGTTTAGGGTACAGCTTTTCAGGTTTTATAAGCTCAAAAGAAAATATTGAGGAAGAATACCTTGGGCATCCCGACGATCTGGAAGAACTGATCGATAAACACGATATTAATATTATATACTATACCATCTCGTTTTTTAACGGAGGCAACGCTGAAAAAAAGGGTAAGGAAGTACTAAAAATATGTAACCGTAAAGGAGTGCGCTTAAACTTTATCCCAACCAACCAACTTTGGTTCCGGAATCGTTTTAACACCGAATCGATAGGAAATATGGTGGTAATAAATCCACAGGAAATTCCACTCGACAGTGTAGGTTTAAGGGTACAGAAAAGAATTTTCGATCTGGTATTTTCATTAACGCTATGCATCTTTCTTTTCTCCTGGTTATTCCCCATTATTGCCCTGCTTATTAAACTCGATTCCAGAGGTCCGGTATTTTTTGTTCAGGAGCGTACGGGAATAAACAACAAAACCTTTAAGTGTTTAAAATTCAGAAGCATGAAGGTTAACAACGAGGCCAACGACAAACAGGCAACAGCCAACGACGACCGTATTACCAGATTAGGTCGTTTAATGCGCCGTACCAATATCGACGAATTGCCGCAGTTTTTGAATGTATTATCAGGGCAGATGTCAGTTGTAGGGCCACGACCCCATATGTTAAAACATACCGAAGAATATTCGTCGCTCATCGATAATTACCTGGTCAGGCACTATGTAAAACCGGGAATAACAGGTTGGGCCCAGGTAAAAGGATTACGTGGAGAAACAAAAAAGTTATCAGCCATGGAAAACCGGGTGAAAGCCGATATGGAATACATTGAAAACTGGAGATTTGCCTGGGATATGAAAATTATCTGGCAAACGGTGTTTGGCCGGCATGCCTATAAAAATGCGGCATAATAAAAAGGAATAGACAAAACATGAATACGATAAACGAACCAAAAGGAGCTTTTCCCTATCAACCACCAACCGAAGAGATAAAACTGCGGTATAAAGAAATTTTTGAGTTAAGGAAGCCCTTAAAAGTTCCCTTCCCAAAACTATGCTTTGATAAATTGCTGGCTTCTATTTTCGTTTTACTGTCTTTACCAGTATTCTTGCTTTTAGTAGTGGCTAACTGGATAGAAGGTTTAATAATTAGAGAAAACAAAGGGCCGCTGTTTTTTTACTACTATGGTGTAAGCCGTGGAAAGAAGTTTAAGAAGTGGAAAATCAGGCTGATAAAAGAAAAATACATCGATAAAGAACTACAGGCCAAAGGCGACTGGCATGCCTATCAGAATGAATGGATGCCGGAAGCCCGAACATTTTTAGGTCGTTTTGTAAAAAAATTTTATATTGATGAGCTGCCACAGTTCTTTCTTATCCTAAAAGGCGATATGTCGTTTGTGGGGCCCCGCCCCCTGGCGGTTCACCATTACGAGAGAGATTTGGCGCAGGGTAATGTAACCCGAAAATTGGTTAGGGGTGGTTTGTTGGGCTATGGACACATTCGTAAAGGTACTCCGGAATTTGGCAACCCCGTCTACGAATACGAATATATACACCGTTATCTTCACTATTCGGCATTAAAACTTTTGTTTACCGACCTGGGCGTAATTGCAAAAGGAATGCTGGTGGTGTTAAAAGGAGGAGGCCATTAAGAAGTGGAACGATTTGTGAACGCGAAACAAAACTGAAGATGATGATTACAGCCAGTATTGTACTATATAAAACATCAATGGCGGAATTGGAGAAAGTATGTCATTCCCTGTTACAGGAAGACATCTTTTCGAAGATTATAATTGTGGATAATTCGCCTGATGACCGTTTAAAAAATGTTATTCGCAACCGTAAGATTGAATATATTTTTGTGGGGAAAAACCTGGGGTATGGAGCTGCACACAATATTGCCATCCGGAAAATTTTGAATCAATCAGAATATCACCTGGCTTTAAATACCGACATTTTCTTCGCTCCGGGAGTTATCCCAAAAATCATTGCTTACTTTAAAAAACATCCAAAAACGGGTTTACTTCTCCCAAAGGTATTAAACCTTAGAGGCGAAGTGCAATACCTTGCCAAGCTATTACCTACACCGTCGAACCTGATTATCCGGCTCTTTTTACCCGAAAACATATTAAAGGAAAAACGGAAAAGATATCAGCTGGCTTTTAACGGGTACAATACAACCATTGAAGCCCCTTGCCTTTCGGGATGTTTTATGTTTTTCAGAACAGAAGCCTTAAAAAAGGTGGGACTGTTCGATGAACGCTTCTTCCTTTATGCCGAAGACTTTGATCTTTCGCGAAGAATTCATGAACACTATGAAACCATTTATTACCCAAAAGTATCGATCACCCATTATCACCACCGCCACTCCTACAAGAGTGCCCGAATGATGATGATTCACATGGTGAATACCATTCGCTATTTTAATAAATGGGGATGGTTTTATGATCCTCAACGATGGAAAACCAACAAACGAATACTGCATGAGCTGGATTATAAACTCAAACTAAAATCAACATTGGAAGCCTTAAAACCTTCCAAAAAGAAAAGAAAGGTTTCCTGAACTGATTAAAAGAGTCACCGCTACCGCGCGAATCCTTTCGCGTGGTTTTTGCTACATGACCAGCAAATGAATTTAAGGTAGCAAAAACAATTACAGTAAGCACTTTTCCTGCCCATTACTAAGTTTTGAAAAAAACAACATCCATAAAAAGGAATCTATTTCACAATAGTTTGCTTCTTTTGAGCAACTTATTGTTTCCCTTTATCAGCTTTTCGTATGCTTCACGTGTATTGGGTCCAGAGGCTTTTGGAAAGATTCAGTTTATTCTGGTATTTGCCCAGTACTTTGTTTTACTGGCAGCCATTGGAATACCCATTTACGGCGTACGTGAAATTGCAAAAATCCGTCACGACGAAACACAAATAAGCAAAACAGTTTCAGAACTGCTGTTTCTAAACGGTATCAGTTCGTTTCTTTTGCTTTTGGTATACCTGGGAATTCTGTTTTTAGTTCCCTGGTTTCACGATGATCTGCAACTCTATCTATTGGGAGGTTTAATTGTTATCAGTGCCTTCTCCAACCTCGACTGGTATTACAACGGCATGGAGCAATTTCGCTTTTTATCCATGCGCTCCATTAGCATAAAAGCACTTTCCTTAGTGGCGCTGTTTGTATTTGTAAAAACAAAGGAAGATTTGCTGGTCTATTTTGCCGTGGTAATATTTTCAATTTTAGCCAATCACTTATGGAATTTATGGGGGATCAGAAATATTATCTCTTTTCATTTCAAAGCCCTGGAACTCAAACGTCATATTCCGGCATTGCTAACCTTACTGGGCACTTCGGTATCCATTAGCATTTATTCGGTCATCGATACCTTGTTGCTGGGTTTTCTGTCCGACGATACGGCCGTGGGATTGTATACTGCAGCCGTAAAGATCAATAAAATTACCATTCCGGTGTTGATAGCCCTGGGTACCGTATTAATACCCCGTATTACACAAAGCCTTGAAAGCAGGGACAAAATTCAGGTCAATAAATTGATTAACCAATCTTTTGCTTTTACCTGCTTACTGGGTGTGCCTGTTAGTTTTGGACTTTTTCTTTTTGCCAAAGAGTTTATTATTTCCATTTCGGGACCGGAATTTGCCAACGCAGCACTGACCATGAAAATAAGTGCACCTTTGGCACTGATCATAGGGATTGCCCATATTTTTGGATTTCAACTGTTAATACCTGCCGGCTTCGAACGAAAATACCTTTGGGCAACCATTGTCGGTATGGTTGTTAGCATTGTTTTAAACCTCCTGCTCATTGGCAGCTTTAAGGACAAAGGAGCAGCTGTTGCTACAGTCGTAAGCGAAATTGTTGTAACCGGAATCGCGGGCTATTTTGCGTATAAATACATAAAATTTAAACTGGTTTGGGGAATGCTGTCGAAAGCTTTTCTGTCGTGTTTACTTTTTATTCCCATTACCTATGGTGTGCGTACAGTTGCTGAGAATGAGATAATCTGCCTCTTAATTGCTGTTCCGCTGTCGGCATTGGTGTATTTTAGTATACAAGCCTGGATATTTAAAAACCCTTTAATCGAAGAAGCTTTTGTCTTTGCCAAAACAAAAGGCTGGATACCGGCTGTTTTAAGCAAGAGAAAAGGTAGGGTACAGTAGTGTAAGGACAGACAATTTCTTATAAAACATTCATGATTCCGGTGAATCACCAACAGGGATGAAAGTAATGCAAATTTCAGCAAACTCTCCCTCATTCCCTCTCTTCTCCTGAAGAGAGGAACGATTGTGTCGAAGCCACAATCAGGGTGAGTCAATAAATTTTGAACCACATTTTGCTACAAATTGTAATTGGACTTTCAGAAAAAAGTCCCGGAAGGGACGAGAGGTTGGTAAAAACATAGGGGCAAAGCCCCGACATGTTGCAGCATCGTCCGTTAGGGCGATGGTTTTTTAATAGAACTACACTCCCATCAAAAACAAGAAAAAAAAGTATATGACCTGGAAATATTATTTATTTGTGGCTTTAATCCTTCTTGTTACAGAGCAGGTTGGTGCCCAGGCCCTGTCAAGCAACTTCGATCAGCTGGAAGATTATTACCGAAGAGAACAACTTTTGGGTAATATCGAGCCGAATTATTCTTTTGTCTCCTATCCTCTCTTTCCTACCGAGGCTTTTGATGTAAACGATTCGTATCGCCCAACCGAAACCGCGGAAAGTTTTTTCGAACGGGATGTTAATGAGCTACTGGAAAAACGTTTGCCTTCAGATCTCTCGCTGCAGCTGCTTCCATTGGTTTGGACCAATCAATACAATTCGCACCATCCTGAAGACTGGAATGATGGAACTATGATTCCGGCCAAAGGTTATCAGACCTTCGTTAGCGGTGGCCTCTATTTTAATGTTGCTTTGAGCGATGATCTTCCTTCGCTTTCTGTAAAAATACAACCTGAATATGCCTATGCCTCCAATCCGGATTATGATGGTTTTCCATTAACCCGGGAAAACCCGGAGCTGGCTACTTTAAGGTGGGCCCAATATTATTTTAATACCTTAAACTATATCGACCAACCGGAGCGTTTTGGCGAAGATGCCTACAACCAATTCAACTGGGGACAAAGCAGTGTTCGTATTAATTATAAATCCATATCACTGGGCCTTTCCAATGAAAACCTCTGGTGGGGCCCCGGCAGACGCAATAGCTTGTTAATGACTAATACAGCGCCCGGTTTTCGTCATTATACTTTAAATACCACCCGTCCGATTCAGACACCTCTTGGTTCCTTTGAAGGACAAATTATAATTGGGAATCTTAAAGCTTCGGGATACCCGCCTCCCAATACCGAGGTAAAAGACCACAACGGCATTGGCTTTTATTCGCCCAAAAGGCAAGACGATCGATATTTTAACGGCATGATCCTGAATTACAGCCCCAGGTGGGTAAAAGGCCTTCATCTGGGCTTAATCCGTAGTTTCCAGATGTATAAGATCGATATGGACGACTCCTTCAATGCCTATTTGCCCGTTTTTAGTCCTTTCAGCCAAAAAGGAATAGAAAAACAAGCGGGAGATACCAAAGAAGGTGAATTGAGTAACTACCAGAAAAGAGACGCATACTATTCGTTTTTTATGCGTTATGTCTGGCCCAAAGCACATGTTGAAATATATGCGGAATATGGACTGGCCGACAATCATTGGGTCGGAAGAGATTTTATTGTGGAGCTGGAACATTCAAGGGCCTTTAACTATGGGTTCAGAAAACTAATTGATCTCCCTTCTGAGGATCAGGTTATTCAGGTGGGCATGGAAATCACTCATTTGGCAAAAAATCCAACCTCAGTATTAAGAGGCCCCCAGGGTGTTTACCAGCAGGGCAGCAAAACCTGGTACACCGGCGTTGGTGTCCGGCAGGGTTATACCCACCAGGGGCAACTGCTGGGTGCCGGAATCGGACCGGGTAGTAACTTAATGAGTTTAAATGTGGGCTGGAACAAAGGTTTGAAAGGGATTGGACTTCATCTGGAACGGTATGCCCACAACGAAGATTTTCACAATGAAATCATAAAAGATATACGAATGCACTGGGTCGATCTGGCAGCCGGATTAAACGGAAGTTGGGATTATAAGAATCTGTTGTTTTCACTGAATTTAAAATTTGTAGGTGCCAAAAACTATCAATGGGAGTATGACTTTAACTGGAACGAATACTGGGATAACAGTCGTGGCGAAGATGTGTTTAATTTCCATGGTAAGTTGGGAATTATGTATCGTTTCTAGTATCAGAACAAAAGAGTTGCAAGCTACGAGTCACTAGTCACTAGCCACTAGTCACTAGCCACTAGCCACTAGCCACTAGCCACTAGCCACGAGTTACAAGTTACAAGTATCCAGAATCTAGTATCAAGTACAAAGGCAAAAAAGATCTAAAAGATTTCACCACAGAGTTACTCCGAGAAATCACAGAGTTTCACAGCGAATAAGATAGAAAGTTAAGAACTACAATTTTACAATTTATCAGTTTTACAATTCTTTGTATCAAGTATCCAAGATCCAGCATCCAAGATCCAGTATCCAGAATCCGGAATCCAGTATCAAACATCAAGTATCTCATATCATGTACACAAAATATAAACACTTACTTTTCTTCTCCCTGCTATTCTTTATTGGCGCGGAGAGTAGTTGGGCGCAGTCCTTATCCCTAAATAAACAAAACCTGAACGATTATTACCGTCGTCAGCAGTTGCTGGGCAATGTGAATCCGACCTTATCTTTCACCTCCCGGCCTTTGTTTTCGGAAGCACTGGATACTGATAATATTTTCGATCCTGAAAATACATTGGAAAATTCCAGCCTTACCAACTTTAACAGCACCTTTACCTTTCACAAAGGAAGGGGGAAATTCACCCTGCTTCCCGCGAGTATACTGAACCAATACAACAGCCATCATCCGGAGGGCATTAACGATGGTTCGATGATTCCGGCACGGGGAGCACAAATACGCGCCGACCTGGGATTCTATTTTAAATACAGCCTGCTGAGTATAACCTTTAATCCGGAATTGGTTTATGCCCACAATAAATTATACGATGGTTTTCCTTCCGGCTATAAAACCACTTTGAATCTACAATTTCCCAACTCAAAAGGGACAATTGATCTACCGGAACGTATCGGTGGTTTTCATTACACCAAGTTTCTGTTAGGTCAGAGTAGTGTTCGCTTAAGCTACAAGCCCATCTCCATTGGGCTGTCGAATGAAAACCTTTGGTGGGGACCGGGTTATAAAAACTCCCTGCTCATGACTAACTCAGCATCAGGTTTTTTACATCTCACTTTAAATACAGTACACCCCGTAAAAACACCGATTGGTTCGTTCGAAGGACGGCTTATTGCAGGAAAACTGGAAGAATCGGGATATACCGAAGGATTGCCGGATGACTGGCGTTATTTAAATGCGATGGTTTTAAGCTATCAACCCCGCTGGGTACCGGGTTTGTTTTTGGGCTTTACACGAAGTTTTCAAATCTACTCGGAAGATATGGGCTCAGGATTTTCTGATTATCTGCCGGTACTTAGTTTGCTTTCCAAAAGTTCTGGCGGTTCCAATGAAGAGGTAGACAGTCAGCGACAGGATCAACTTATTTCGCTTTTTGCCAGATGGCTTTTCCCTGAATCGAATGCCGAAATTTATTTTGAATATGGCCGCGAAGACCATTCCTGGGACATGCGCGACTTTTTGTTGGAACCAACGCATACTTCCGCTTATATTCTTGGAGCACATAAATTACTGGGCTTTAAAGGAGATCGTTATTTCCAGGTACGGGGAGAAATTACCCAAATGGCTTTAAGTCAGACAACGTTGAATAGAAACCGTGACTATACAAATCCTTTAGCTAACGCCTGGTATTACCATCATCAGGTTAAACATGGTTATACCCATAAAGGACAATTAGTGGGTGCAGGAATTGACCCCGGGAGCAACACCCAAACTCTTGAAATTAGTTGGAACAGAGAAATTAAACAAGTAGGTATTGAATTCGATCGTTATGTACACAATAATAATTTCTGGTACGAATCCATTAAAGATTTCCGGGCCAACTGGGTGGATTTAAGCACCTCGGTTTTTGCCAACTGGGATTATAAAAACTTTTTGGTATTTGGAAAAATAAAGCTGGTTAGCAGCAGAAACTATCAATGGCTTTACGAGCCCACTTGGGCCGAAGTACAGGCCGATTACTGGACACACCCCAACAACACATTTAACCTGCATACACAATTTGGTGTTTCCTACCGATTCTGATACTTTAATTAAACCATAAGACAAGCTTATTAGCAAACTAAAAAAACGACCAACATTATACCAATTCGCCAATGCAGATCTCCCCGTTAATTTCAATTATCGTTCCTTGTTACAATCAAGGGAAATATCTTACTGAATGTCTCGCAAGTGTTCATTCACAAAGCTATGATAATTACGAAATTGTTATAGTAAACGATGGAAGTACAGACGCGCAAACCAACAAAACAATACGCGGGATTTCGCACCCCCGGATAAAAGTACTGGAAACAAAAAACCAGGGCGTTTCCGCTGCCCGTAACCTGGGAATTAATAAATCGACAGGTAAGTACATTTTACCTTTGGATGCAGACGATAAAATTGGTGCAGATTTTATTCAGCAGGCTGTTGAAATTCTGGAAAAGAACGATGAAATTAAAGTGGTAAATTGTAAAGTCACACTGTTTGGGGCAAAAAAAGGTATTTTACCTGTTGAAACCTATTCGTTGGAGAAGCTGCTGGCAAGAAACTTTATAGTGGTTTCAGCCATTTTCCGAAGGTCAGATTTTGACCAAACAAAGGGATACAACCCAAATATGAGAGAAGGTTTTGAGGATTGGGATTTTTGGATAACATTGCTAAAAAACGGAGGTGCTGTACATACCTTAAATGACACCGGCTTTTTTTATCGCATTAAAAGAAATTCAAGAAATGCTTCCGTACTCTCACGTAGAGAACATTTGCGTAAACTGAGGCATCAAATTTATTTGAATCACCAGGACATTTATTCTCAACATTTACTGGATCCCCAGGAATCTTTTGAATATGAACTAATTACTCAATCACGCGAGTATAAACTGGGTGTACTTTTGCTTCGACCTATTCGTGCAATTTTCAAGTTTCTAAATTGATTCATACTCTAATTCATAATTACAAAAAGTATTATTCAACATTACTAAATCTATTTATAGTATTGTTGTTTGTGGATGCAATCATTGATCCGAATAATCGGGTTTTGCATTTAAAATACGTATTATTTGGACTGGTAATTTTAATTTGGGGTTCAGGGAAACTTTTTGAGCGTTTAGAACTACCTCCAAGGCGGCTTATCTATATCATACTGTTTGTTTCGTTTTTTATGCCTTTTTATGCTTTGTCAATGGGGCTCATTAATAACTTCTTACAAAATACAGACCTACAAGCTATTGTATATTTTAATTCATTTTTCTTTTTCCTGTTGATATTTATAATATATGATACAGGTTTTGATTTAACTAAAGTTATAAATCGATCAACACTATTAATAATAGTAATTACGCTGGGTATATATTGTTTTTTTATTTTACAACCTTCGATGTATCTGGTTCTTACAAAATATTTGGTAATTGATAAAAACATTGCAGTTTTTGGTTTAAGAAAATATGGACCAATCACGATGCTAATGATCTACTTCAGAACATCTCCTTTGCTCGTATTTCCACTGGCTTATTTCCTTCAACGCATATTGATGGATAAAACCAGTAAGGCCCGTTTTATACACTATTTTATATTAACTGCCATAATTGTGACATTATTCCTTTCAGGTACAAGAGCAAACCTGGTATCGCTTCTTTTTATTATCCTGTTCTATGTCTGTTTATGGACTTTTAAAAAATCAAAGCCTGCTTTTATTTTATTGTCGTTAGTACTTTCTCTGGTATTTATATACGAGGTTTCAACTATTCTTACCATTCTTTTTGATAAGAGCGAAATATCCAACTCCGTAAAACTGGGGCATTTTGAATCCTATTTGGATTATTTTTCAAAAAATGGCTTACAATTATTTTTTGGACAAGGTTTTGGAGGAGCTTTTTATTCGTCAGGATTCAACAAGCTTACAACAGTAACGGAGCTTACCTATCTGGAGACAATCAGAGTATGGGGGCTGCCAATCACTTTCATATTTATTTTGATTTTAATACTCCCAATCATAAAAGATATAAGGGATAAAAATTTTAGTTCGGTTTCAGTTGCCTATATAGCCTATCTTTTTATCGCCGGTACAAATCCTTTTTTATTCAGTTCTACAGGTATGATGGTACTGGTATATGTCTTTTCCAGGTCGTTTATGGTAACGAATAGCGAAAACAGGATTGTTGTAAATGGAGTTAAACAATTTTAGCAAACATTAGTAATACATGAGAATTACAAAGTTAGATGGATTACGAGGCATTTTCTGTTTGATGATTATTCTTTTTCACTATAAAGAAGATTTTCTGCCATCATACCTATACAACAACTTTTTCATTCGTGAGTCTTATCTCGCTGTAGATTTCTTTTTTGTATTATCCGGCTTTGTAATTTCTTATAATTACAACACTATAAAAACAATAGGGGAATTTATTACTTATATCAAAAAACGTTTTATCCGGCTCTATCCTCTTCTTCTTTTCTCAACAACGGCTTTTTTTCTGACCGATCTTTTTTTCAATTATTTCTTACCAACGTATATTTCAACTGTCGAACCATTCTATGCACTATTTAAAAAATATTTGGATACCATAGCTTTTACCAATTCCACTCCTATTCTTGGAAATACTTTTGGAATGAATCCTCCTTCCTGGTCAATTTCAGCCGAAATGATTTCATATATTATCTTTGGTTTTTCAATGGTATTCATCCCAAAAAAATATACCAGACCTTTTTTAATGACTATAATAATACTCAGTGCAGTATTCCTGATTATAAATGGTTGGTTATTCGAAATTAAAGGCGATTTAAGTTTTCTGAGAGGTTTTATTTCATTTAATATCGGGTATTTTGTGTGGTTGTTTTCATTAAAAAAATTCAAAATAAACAACTCACTTGAGTTTATTCTGCCAATACTATTCTTGTTCCTACTATTTATATCATTTAACGTAACGGGTCTAAGTAAAAATATAGTTAGCTATACAATAATTCCTCTGTTTTTTGGATTTTCAGTATTAACTTTTCTGAAAACAGATGGTGTTCTTAGTAAGTTACTTGAATCAAAACCCTTGAAATTTCTGGGTGATATATCCTATTCCATCTATCTAAATCATTTTATCATTCTGATTTTGGTTCCTGAGGGAATTGTTACTTTTTTAGGATTAAGCAAAACCAACTTTCATCTGATTTTAATATTCATAATTTCGGTTACATTGATAATTCTTTATAGTTTCTTTACCTATAAAGTTGTTGAATTACGTGGGGCTTCTTATTTAAAAAAGAAGTTGTTATAGTACATATTAAACAGAACAACCTTGGTCGATATATTATTATCAACTTTTAACGGTCAGGCTTATATCCCGGATTTGCTTCAATCGCTGCAAAGCCAAACATTTACTGATTGGCGATTAATTGTCAGAGATGATGGTTCAACAGATGAAACCCTTTCCATGTTAAAGCATTTTAGGGAAACCCATCCGAAAAAAATAATCAACCTTGATGAGAAGATAAAAAACCTGGGGCCAATGCGAAGTTTTGAAAAACTGATGGAATACAGTTCTGCTGAATACATCATGTTTTGCGATCAGGATGATGTATGGTTACCCCATAAAATAGAAGAATCGTTAGCTTGTATTCAGCAACTGGAGCAGAAAAACCCGGATAAAGCGGCATTGGTTTTTAGCGATCTGGAAGTAGTGGATGAACACTTAAATACAATTAATTCATCGTTCTGGAGCTATTCGAAAGTTAATCCCGAGAACGTATACAACTGTTACAAACTTTTGATTAACAATCCGGCACCGGGCTGCACTTTTATATTGAACAAAAAAGTGAAATCACTGGTTCTGCCCTTCCCTGAACAGGCCCGGATGCACGACTGGTGGATTATATTGAAAGTTGCCGAATCAGGAGTAATTGATTACCTAAAAAAGCCGGGCTTACTATACCGGCAACACAAAAAAAATAAAGTAGGTGCTGAGGCCATCAAAAACACTTACCTGTTATCGCGTATGGCCAGTTTTTCGCTCACTATAAAAAGAAATAAGGAAAGCTATCAAATGATGAAATGTTTGTCGAACGAATATTCACTCATTAAACTTTTCTATTACAAACTGCGCATATCGCTAGCTAAACTCCTCTGACAAAATGGTTATTTCGGTTTGTATACCAACTTATAACGGCGGGCACTACATAAAAGAACAGCTCGATTCCATTCTGAACCAGACCCGGGCTGTTGATGAGATTATTATTTCAGATGATTCATCAACCGATCAAACGCTTGAAATTATTCGGTCGTATAATAATCCCAAAATAAGGTTATTCGAAAATCAACAGTTTTCAAGTCCGATATTCAACCTCGAATTTGCTCTAAAACAGGCCACGGGCGATTACATATTTTTAGCCGACCAGGATGATATATGGATGCCTGATAAAGTAGAAATTTTGGTAAAAGAACTGGCAACATGTAAACTGGTAATTTCAGACGGAGTGGTAATAAACCAACAGGGCAAAGAACTTGCTCCGTCAATATTCGAAATCTATAACTCGCAAAAGGGCTTTTTTAAGAACCTCACAAAAAACTCCTATATGGGTTGTTGTATGGCTATTCATAAAGATTTGCTACCGATTGTTCTCCCCTTCCCTAAAAAGATTGCCATGCACGATTTATGGATCGGGCTAAATGCGGAACTTTATACTAACCCGATATTCTGCCCCGCCAAACTGGTGAAATACAGAAGGCATGATTTTAACAAAACGCCACTGGATGCCCAAACCAATACGAATTCGCTGTCTTATAAAATAGCCTTTCGGCTTACCATACTTTTGCTTCTCGTTGCGCGATTTGTGCGACGAAAAATGAGATTTAGATAGAATTCGTTTCACCGGTGTCCACTATACATGAATAAGATTCCTCGCTCTGCGAGGAATGACAAAGGATTCAGAAGACCTAATCAGACTTCGACTACGCTCAGTCTGACAGTCACCCTGAGCGTAGTCGAAGGGTGACTATCAAACGGGTTCTGATAAGTATTACCGAACAAAACGAAATAAAAAAAAAGACACGCTATACAACAAAAATGGAAACGCCTCACATAGTTGTACTAATTCTGAATTATAATTCGTGGAAAGCCACTTTGGGTTATGTACAGCAATTAAAGTTGCAGCAAGGTATCCGGCTTACCATTTTGGTAGTCGACAACTGTTCTACAGATAATTCTTATCATACCCTTGTCCAACATTTCCAAGACGAAGAACAGGTAGAGATTATACAATCGGAATACAATGGTGGCTATGCTTACGGAAATAATTATGGCTTAAAACACCTTCTGCAAAAATTACCGGAAAACACCTTTGTTGTGATAAGCAATAACGATATTTCAATCGATAATCCGAAGCTATTGCAGCAACTCGTTAACTACTACAAGCAATGTAACGACATTGCTTTTATTTCACCACTTATGCACATGGATGGTCAACCCGCCCCTAATGCTGCCTGGAAAATTCCGGGTTTTTCTTATGATATCCTCAGTGTAGCCAGTTTTAACAGAGTAAAATCCAATGAAGCTGTTTACTATGATATACCTATACAACAAGAATTATTTGCAGTGGATTGCCTTACCGGCTCCTTTTTTATGGGAAAGCTGGAAACTTTTGCGCGGTTAAACTATTTCGATGAACGTACTTTTTTGTATGAAGAGGAACGTATATTGGGGCTAAAAGTAAAAAAAGCCGGGCTTAAGAATTACCTGGCACTGCAGCTAAAATTTTATCACGAGCACTCCGCTGTTATCAGCAAAGAAATGAATCAGCTGGCACAAATCCGGCATCTATTCAACAGCAGAATCGTTTTTCATAAATACCACGCCAATACAAATATCGTTCTGCTTACCTTTTTAAAAGTATTTTACGCGCTTTTTATTTTTGCCAAAAAGCTGCAATTAAAATTTATAAAGCGCAGCTAAATTTCGAATTCTTATGAAGAACTGCCCTGGATGACTTTATTGAAATGAGATTTTATTACTTTTATTGCTCAATATTTACACATACTGTACATTATTTAATACCTAAAACATAAGCTATATCTATGAGATTTAATATCGTTAAATATTCCTGCCTCATTCTAATGTTACTGTTTCTAATGCCGGGGAAACTACTGGCTCAGAACCTAAACCCGATGGAGCAAAATGTTTCAGAAATAAAATCGAGCCAGATTTCGGATGCCCAAATGAGGGTTATCATGCAACGTGCTATTGAGTCTGGTATGACACCTGACCAGATCGAATCTTTAGCCCGCTCCCGGGGAATGACGGAAAGTGAAATTGAGAAATTTAAAGAACGCGCTGAACGACTGTACGATAACAAGTTAATGGATGAGGATAGTAAGGGTGTAAAAATAAATACACGCCCAAAGGTAGAATATCCCGAAGGCCTGGAAGAACGACTTCCCTACGCTGCAAAAACACAAACAAACGAGAATTTTGGTTTTTCCCTGTTCAAAAATACCGACCTTACCTTCGAACCCAGCTTTAATGTTTTAACGCCACGCGATTATTTAATTGGCCCGGGCGACTTGATAAACATCGACGTTTGGGGCGCATCGCAACACAGTTACCAGGAAGTGGTTTCAAACGATGGAAGTATAATTATTTCAAATATTGGTCCCGTATTTTTAAGTGGAATGACCACAGAAGATGCCGGGAAAAAACTGGAAACAATCTTAGGCCAGATCTACTCAGGACTAAAGGATGGGAAAACTTCAATGAAAGTTACACTGGGAGCTGTAAGGAGTATTCAGATAAATATTGTGGGAGAGGTGGTTTTACCCGGAACTTACAATATTTCGGCAATGGCAACGGCGTTTAATGCCATGTACATCGCCGGTGGTCCTGCTGACAATGGATCAATCCGCGATGTACAGATCATACGCGACAATAAAATCGTAGCACACATCGACTTTTATGAATATTTGATAAATGCCAAACAATCCAATAACATCCGTTTGCAGGATCAGGATATAATTTTCATCCCTCCGTATGAAAATCGTGTTAGGATAAACGGAGAAGTGAAACGCCCTATGGCCTTCGACATTAAACCTGACGAATCGATGGAAGATTTAATTGATTTTGCCGGAGGATTTACAGGAAATGCATACACTGAAAGGGTTAAGATTCTGCGAAAAACAGGCAAAGAAAAACGCATATTAGACATTGCCACGGATTATTTAGATGCTATTCGCCTGGAAAATGGCGATGAAGTTCAAATTGATGCCGTTTTAAATCGTTTTGAAAACCGGGTATTTATTTCGGGAGCGGTATTTCGTCCGGGTCCTTATGCCATTAACGAAGGAACCACATTAAAAGAGCTGATAAACAAAGCTGAAGGTTTACGTGAAGATGTATTTAAAGACCGCATCTCGGTTTTCCGTTTACAGGAAGATCTTACAAGAGAGCATATTGCCGTTGATTTGAAGAATTTATTAGCTTCCAATCTCGATTTCACCCTACAACGTGAAGACTCTGTACATATTCCTTCTATTCACGATTTGCGCGAAACACGAACGATACAAATTGAAGGCGAAGTGAAACATCCGGGAATTTATCCTTACTCCGAAAATACCACCGTTGAAGACTTTATTCTTCAGGCCGGAGGTTTATTGGAAACAGCTTCAACAGCAAATATCGAAATTGCCCGTCGCGTGCCAAACGACACCTCAACAGTTACTTCAGTAAAACTGGCTGATATTATTAAATTCCCGATCGATAAGTCACTGGCCCTAAGCGAAGAAGCATCCGGGTTTGTATTAAAACCTTTCGATCAGGTGTTTATTCGTAAATCACCTGCTTATACTCCGCAAATGCTGGTAAGTATTAATGGCGAAGTTAACTTCCCCGGAAAATACTCGCTCACCTCCCGCAAAGAACGAATCTCCGATTTAATAAAAAGGTCGGGCGGTATAACCACGGAAGCGTACATTAACGGCGCCAGCTTAATTCGAAAATCAACACCGAACAAAACACTGACGGACAAAGCCATCGACAACATTACAATGGAAAAAGAATCATCCAACAATATCAATATCATCCGAAATGAGTTTGATATAATTGCTGTTGACCTGGCAAGTATTCTTTCCAATCCGGGAGGAAAAAGCGATTTGGTTCTGCAGGAAGGCGATTCTATACGCATATTAAAATCCTTACAAACCATAAAGGTTAGTGGCTCGGTTTACAATCCAAATGTAGTTCCTTTCGACGAATCGCTTAAGGTGAAGCAGTACCTGGCGAATGCAGGTGGTTTAACAAAAAGATCGAAACCCGGACATATTTATGTGGTTTACGCCAATGGCTCAGTAAGAAAAACCGACAAAACGTTATTTGGTCGGAAATACCCCGAATTACAGGCAGGGGCAGAAATAATTGTTCCGAGTAAGGGCGAACGAAGAAAACTTTCTCAAACAGGTGCCATTTCGTTAGCCGCTTCTTTATCTCTGATTCTTGTTGCTCTAATCAATACCATGTGATAACGGTAAGTACCCATAATAATCAAAGAAATTATTGATGTTACAAGTTCAAAGTAAATTTTCATCTAATTAGAAATGAGCAAGAATACAGCTATCATAAATAAAAAAGATTACCTCGAGATAAAAGATCTGCTTCTCCGGCTAAAACAAAACCGCGGAATACTCATTAAATCAGCAGTTATTGCCTTTTTGGCAGGAGTATTTATCGTTGTTTTCACACCGAAAGTGTATAAAACCGAAGTAAGTTTATTAGCCGAATCCAACTCCAACAGCCCGGCAAATGGTTTAATGGGACAACTGGGAAATCTTGCAGGATTTGACGTAGGTGGTTTAATGGGCCTCGATATGAGTGGAAGTAACCAGAGTGCCTTAACCCCCGATTTATATCCAGAAGTGGTAAAGAGTACAACTTTCCTTATCGATATTTTACAGGAAAAAGTGTATTTACCTAAAGATGACCTTACCTTATCGGTTAGCGAATACCTGCAGGAACATACCAAACCATCTATTTCGGGCTGGCCGGGTTATGCTCTTAGCTTGTTAAAATCGAAGGGCGAGAAAAAAAATATCCCGCAAAAAAACGAAGGAGAACCGCTAAATCTTTCTCAGGCCGATCTGGATTTAATTAAAGGTCTGGGCAATACCATAGAAGTAAACATTATTAAATCGGAAGGTGGAATTACAGGTGGCGACAGTAAAATTATTAAAGTAAGTGTGGAACAACAGGATCCGTACGTTTCAGCGTTATTAACCGAAAAAGTGATTGCCAGTCTGAAACAATACATTATTGATTATCACACCAGTAAAGAGAAAAAAGACCTCGCTTTTATCGAGGCCCGGTATCAGGAAGCCAAAGCCCGGTATTTTGAAAAACAGGAAGCTTTAGCCGAATACGATGACAGTAATGTAAATGTAATTCTGGCATCGGCAAAATCGCGCCGCGACAGGCTGGTTACTGAAAGCACTCTGGCCTCAAACCTCTATAAAGGATTAGCACAGAAGCGAGAACAAGCACAAATACTCGTACAGGATAAAACACCCGTATTTACCGTAATAGAACCGGCAAAAGTGCCCCAGCAAAAAAGTAAGCCCAAAACTATATTTACAATTATCAGCCTTACACTAATAGGATTGTTCGCAGGCACCTGTATTGTTCTCTGGAAGGAATTTATTGTTCCAAATGATACAACTTACATGATCTAGTTTTGTATAAACTGAACCTTCGAACTGGATAACAACGATTTAAATACGCCCCAAAACCAGAGTCAGGAAAGGATATGAACAAAACTCAGAGCATTGTCAAAAATGATTATTCCTGACTAAAATAATCCCACAATACCATCGTTTAAGATCTAATGAAAAAACATTCCCAAAAGATAATCGCTCTATTACTGTTATTATGTCTCGGTCCTTTATCCGGCTTATTTGCCCAATCGCTAAATCTGGAGTCAAATACTTTGTCAGGCACAAAAGGCCAGCTGCCATTCTGGCTTTGGGCCAACCAACTGGGACAATACGATAAAAACAGCAGCACAATACAAAACTTCAGTTTTAATGCATTTCAGAAGCAACAAATCGGAGATTCCGATTTTAGCTATCAGGTAGGTCTTGACCTGGATCTGCTTCTGGCTGATGAAAACGATATTCGATTCACCCAGCTTTATGGTGGAATGAGTTGGAAGTTTCTTCAATTACAGATTGGTGCTTTTCCTGAAGAAGAGGTTTACGCCGGATTGTCAACCACCAACGGTAACCTGGCAGCATCGCGAAATGCGCGTCCTTACCCCAAAATCAGGGCAGGTTTTAACCGCTTTGTTCCTGTTTTGACAGATTGGTTCTTTATTAATGGCTTTTATGAAGAGGGCATACTCAACGATGATCGGTTTGTAAAAGATACTCATTTGCACCGGGGAGCCCTATACTTTCGCTTTGGCCAACCTAAATCAATTCAGGTAACAGCCGGGATTGAACATTTTGTAATGTGGTGGGGTACACATCCTGTCTACGGTGAATTTCCTGGCTGGGATGCTTACTTCAAATATTTGACAGCCAGTGCCGGCGGTTCAAACGTGATTGAAGAAGAACAACTAAATGCCATGGGGAACAGTTATGGAGTTTATCAGCTGGAATTTAAAAAAGCATGGGATAAACTTGATGCGACATTGTATATCAGTCATCCTTATGAAGATCACTCTGGAATGGAATTCGTTAATTATGCTGATAACCTGATTGGTATTCACCTCGATTTTAACAAAAAACAGTCTTCCTTAAAAAATATTGTTATCGAATATTTCCATACCAAAAATCAAAGTGGGGCGTATCTTATCGGTGAAGCCCCCGATGAAAACGGGCGTGGTCGGGGAATTGATGATTATTTTAACCATGGGATTTACCTATCGGGTGCCACCTACAATAAAATGGCAATGGTAAGTCCGCTGTTTGGTCCGGTAGTTATAGCGGATGGCACCAGCAGAGGTTTTGAAAGTACACGTTTCGCAGGATTCCATCTGGGTTCCGATGGATTATTTTCAGAAACCTTACAATGGAAAGCACTGCTCACCTATTCCAATAATTTTGGCCGGCACAATGGCCAGGGAGGTACAACAATCGAACCATCCCGAAAACAAGTATCAGTGCTTGGGCAGCTTTCCTGGCAACCACCAACCAAAAAGTTGACTATCTCTACGTCCGTTGCCTACGATCGTGGAAGCCAATATAATAAAGGAGTTAGCACCACTCGTTTGGGAGCAATGGTCTCATTCGCATATCGCTTCTCCAAATAAACTTTCAGTTCTCTGCCTTTAATAAAACGCTAAAAAAATTGCCCACTAAAAGATTATGAATTAAGACGTTTGTTAAAACATTTTGATTAAATTTTGATCTTTTTCCGAGCAAATATTCTTATTTTAATTAAATTTCTTTAATTTTAACCTCGTTAAAAACGATCTAACTAATTAGGAACACGTACCAATTCATAATTAATAGACCTGGAGAACACAACCAACATCATAGTATTTCGTTATGGAAATAATCTTAATCCTATCTGCACTTATACTTGGGTTTCTGCTTGTTTTAATAGCAGTACCGCCAATCATTCGTATCGCTAAATCCAAACATTTATTTGAACCTTTTGAAGAAAGAAAAATTCACACGAAAGTTGTTCCCCCGCTTGGAGGAGTTGCTATTTTTATTGCCTTTACACTAAGTGCCATCTTTGCAACCGACGGTTTAGATTTTACGGAATTTAAATACATTCTTGCAGGAGTAATACTCATGTTTTTCACTGGATTGAAAGATGATCTGATTATTATCTCGGCCCGGAAGAAATTAATTATTCAAATAGTAGCCGTCATTCTACTAATTTCCTTTGCCAATATTCATTTCACAAATTTACATGGAGTACTTGGAGAATACAGAATTGGCCATATTACAGGTATATCGCTGTCGTTGTTTGCAATGATTGTTATTATAAATGCATTTAATCTAATTGATGGCGTAGATGGGCTGGCATCCGGTATTGGAACCCTGGCTTCATTGGTATTTGGTACCTGGTTTTATTTAACCGGTAACTACCCAATAGCCATTATGACATTTGCGTTGGTTGGTGCTCTTGCGGCATTCTTTATCTACAATGTGTTTGGCAATTCCAACAAACTGTTCATGGGAGATACCGGTTCATTAATAATCGGATTTCTAATTTCAATAATGGTTGTTTCCTTTAACGAACTAAATCTGACTGCACCGGAGCCTTACCGCATAGTTGGGGCACCGGCTGTTTCATTTGCAATCGTTATTGTTCCGCTTATTGATACATTAAGAGTAATGACCATACGGATAGCCCAACGTCGCTCACCCTTTTCTCCGGATAAAAACCATATCCATCATCGTTTGTTGTCCTTGCTTCATTCGCACTTAAAAGTAACATCAATCATTTTGGCAGGTAACCTTGTGTTAATTGCAATTGCACTTGGCCTCAACTACTGGCAGCTAAATGTAAATCTGCAGTTTGTTATTATTTTCCTTGTTGGACTTGGCTTCTCGATGATTCCATCTTATATACTACGTACAAAAAGGACTAAAAAAGCTTATTCTTCGTAAGGACCAGAATTCGATATTCTGATTGATGTGATGATCACTAACGTGAGTTATTGTTTTTCGTATCGGTTGTTCTATTGTGCCAATTTGAAGGCACTCTGTTCTAAATTGATGGGTAACTCTGGAGTTCATAAGCTCTTCGTTGTAAACAATAATTCAACAGCTTCAACCTCATTCAATCTTTCCTCAGTCCTCCTCTCCTCATTCTTATTTTCCTCCTCATTAATTTGTCAAACTCCCCCCTAACTACCCTTTTTCATTTGTTGCATAACACTTTTATTTCTGATTAATAACATTTTATAGGCAGTGCTTTTTATGTAAATTTAGAATAAACCATAAAAATTGACTGCCATGCCTAAAATTCGTAGAATTGATGCCCTCAACTACCACAAGAAACATCGCCCCGGGAAAATAGAAGTTATACCAACCAAACCGCACAACACACAATACGATCTTTCGCTGGCTTACACACCGGGAGTTGCACAACCTTGTCTCGAAATTGAGAAAGACAAGGATAACGCTTATAAATACACCGCAAAAGGGAACCTCGTTGCCGTGATTTCGAACGGTACTGCTGTTTTAGGCCTTGGTGATATCGGACCCGAAGCCGGAAAGCCGGTTATGGAGGGAAAAGGTTTATTATTTAAGATTTTTGCCGACGTGGATGTTTTCGACATTGAAGTGGACGAAAAAGATCCCGACAAACTTATTGAAGTGGTTAAAGCGATAGCTCCAACGTTTGGAGGTATTAACCTGGAAGACATAAAAGCTCCCGAATGTTTCAAAATCGAGGAAACATTGCGAAAACAACTCAATATTCCTGTTTTTCACGACGATCAACATGGAACAGCAATCATTTCTGCGGCTGCACTACTTAATGCCCTGGAACTAAACAAAAAGCTTATTGAAAATATTCAGGTGGTTGTTAGCGGTGCCGGAGCTGCGGCCGTATCATGCGCTAAATTGTATATCAGCATAGGTGTTGAACCCGAAAATATCATTATGGTCGACAGCAAGGGTGTGATTAACCGCGAACGAACCGACCTGAATGAGATCAAACAACAATTTGTTACCAACAGAAAAATAAATACGCTGGAAGAAGCCATGAAAGATGCCGACGTATTTCTCGGACTTTCGGTTGCCGACGTGGTTAGTAAAAAAATGATCAAATCGATGGCTAAAGACCCAATCGTTTTTGCCATGGCCAACCCCGATCCGGAAATCTCTTACGAAGACGCCACTGCTGCAAGAAAAGACATTATTATGGCTACCGGGCGCAGTGATTACCCCAACCAGATCAACAACGTCCTGGGGTTCCCTTTTATTTTCAGGGGAGCATTGGATGTGCGGGCAACCACAATTAACGAAGAAATGAAAATTGCGGCCGCAAAAGCATTGGCAAAACTGGCCAAAGAATATGTGCCCGAAATGGTGGCCAAAGCCTATAACATGAAAAACATTGTGTTTGGCAAAGACTACATTATTCCTAAACCGCTTGATCCGCGTTTGATAACCACAGTTTCTTCAGCGGTGGCACATGCTGCCATGGAAACCGGAGTGGCCCGTAAACCCATTAAAAGCTGGGCAGCTTACGAGCGCGAATTAACCGAACGCCTGGGTATAGACAACCGTCTGATAATGGCCATTAGAACCAAGGCAAAACAAGATCCGAAACGGATTGTATTTGCAGAGGCCAATAGTTTCCGTATTCTCAAAGCAGTTCAATTCGTGATTCGCGAAGGAATAGCAAAACCAATTCTGTTGGGCAACAAAGAGAAAATTCATGAGCTGATAAAGGAAAACCAACTGGATCTTGAAAATGTACCCATCATTGATCTTTATGAGTCGGTAAGCGACGAAAAACGTCATCACTTTGCAAAAATCCTCTACGAAAAACGAAAACGTAAAGGGATGACCTACAATGAGGCGGTAGAAAAAATGTATAACCGCGACTATTATGGTTCGATGATGGTGGAAACAGGCGAAGCTGATGCATTTATTTCAGGATTCTCCAGAAAATATTCTTCTACCATTCGTCCTACCCTGCAGGTAATTGGAGTAAAAAAGGATTTTAACCACATTGCAGGAATGTATATGCTGTTAACCAAACACGGACCATTGTTCCTGGCCGATACTACTGTGAATATGAATCCGTCGGCACAAACACTTGCCGACACCACACTGCTTACAGCCGCCGAAGTACGTAAATTTAACATCGAACCACGCATTGCTCTGCTTTCCTATTCTAACTTTGGAGCGTACAAAGGAGAAGGTAGCCCAATCAGAGTAAAAGAAGCTGTACAGTTACTGCATGAGCAGGATCCCGACTTGATAGTAGATGGAGAAATGCAAGCGAATTACGCATTAAATGGCAAATTACGCTATTCGCGTTATCCGTTTAATAAACTGGGCGATATGGATGCCAATACCCTTATTTTCCCCAACCTGAGCTCAGGAAATATTACCTACAAAATTTTACAGGCATTGGGCCCTTACGAGGCGATCGGTCCTATTCTGATGGGCATGAAAAAACCCATCCATATTTTACAACGCGACAGCACTGTACGCGAAATCATTAATATGACAGCCATTGCTGTTATTGATGCTCAGGCAAGCAGTACCCTTGAAGATTAAACTTCTCGCTTTAAAATAAAGAATGCCGGAATCAGATGAATTCCGGCATTTTATTTTGATCACTATCTTTTGTATTCTCATTAAAATCCTACTCCAATTCCCAAACTGAAATAGGGTTCCCAATCTTCGTACGGTGAGTTTTTATGGTTTAACACATCAAACAACACTTGTGCGTTTAACCATACATTTGGAGAGATTGGTTGGCTGTAACCACCTCCCACGTAAAACATGGGCACTAGTTTTCGATCCTCAGGAAAATAAAACTTATAACTCATCAATTCGAATTCAGTGTGAGTATATAGACGCGGTGTAACTCGATATCGACTAAAAATACTGGCTCCGTAATTCGATCCATTCTGATCCTCGGCATCACCACCATAACTAACATATTCGTACGATACCTGTGTTCCAACCGACAACTTTGGTGTGAGTTTATAAGCCACGAGGGGCTGAGCACCAATAACACTGTAGTTTTTGCTAAAATTCATAGTTACGTAACCCCCATAATAAATTCGGCTTTTGTCGAGCTGGGGTTTGGGTAAACTTGTTTCGTTCTGTTGATCAACAGTGGTGGTATCTTGTACCTGCGCAAAACCAGATACGGAGAAAAAAATAAATACAACAAGTAAAAATGAGATTTTCATAGCTTGTGGTTTTAAATTAATGACAATAAGATACACATAATTTAGGTTTCGGAGCAACAATTTCAGCTATGAAAACAAACGAAAAAACTTCTCTGTGTGAAAAATTGCAATCTCGTATCATATTTTAAAATTCAACACTATTTTTGCTCTTATGAACATCGACAAATATCCATCGCGACTGTTGGAGGCCGCTGTAAACGAGTTTTCGAAATTGCCCGGCATTGGCCGAAAAAGTGCATTACGGTTGGTTTTGCACCTTTTGAGGCAAGATAAAGAAGATGTTAATTCGTTTGGCAACAGCCTTATACAATTGCGCAACGAAATAAAACACTGCAAAGTTTGCCATAACATTTCGGATAACGACACATGCCAGATTTGCTCCAATCCATCGCGCAACGAAAGTGTAATTTGCGTGGTTGAGAATATCCGCGATGTAATGTCATTGGAGAATACACACCAGTTTAACGGACTTTATCATGTGTTGGGAGGTATTATTTCGCCGATGGATGGAATTGGCCCGGCCGAACTGGAAATCGATTCGCTGATTGAACGGGTAGATTCAGGCAAAGTTATCGAAATCATACTGGCACTTTCAACCACCATGGAAGGCGATACCACCAACTTTTACATCTATCGAAAATTAAAAGGTAAAGAAGTAAAAATCTCTACACTGGCGCGGGGCGTATCCATTGGCGACGAACTGGAATACACCGACGAGATTACACTTGGCCGCTCGTTAATGAACCGCGTACCATTCGAAAGTTCGCTGGGAAAATAAATTACGCATCAGAAAGCCGGTTTCTTTTTGTTATGAAAAGGAAATCTTACATTTGAGAGTGATTAGTAATCAACGATAAAAGTAGATTTCCGTGGCCGCAACGTTATAAGCGGCCAGTCTATTTGAAAACGCCAGTGCAAAAAGATGGATATTTCAATTGTTATTGTCAACTATAACGTAAAACATTTTCTGGAACAATGCCTCCACTCGGTTGAGAAGGCTTTGCAGAATGTACAAAGCGAAATTTTTGTTGTTGATAATAACTCGGTTGACGGCTCTGCACAATTGATCAATGAAAAATTTCCAGATGTCAAATTTATCCAGAACAACAAGAATGTAGGTTTTTCAAAGGCCAATAACCAGGCCATTCAGCAGGCAAAAGGGAAATATGTTCTCTTGCTGAATCCCGACACCGTTGTTGAGGAAGATACTTTTGAAAAGGCTCTTTCCTTCATGGATACACACCCCGATGCGGGCGGTCTTGGTGTAAAAATGATTGATGGGAAAGGCGTTTTTCTGCCTGAATCAAAACGGGGATTACCAACTCCCTGGGTGGCCTTTTATAAAATGTTCGGCCTTTCAAGGCTTTTCCCAAGATCACGTAAATTCGGCAAATATCATCTCTCATTTTTGGATAAGGATGAAGTTCATGAAATTGATGTGCTGGCAGGTGCTTTTATGTTGCTTCGAAAGTCGGTACTCGATAAAATTGGATTGCTGGATGAATCTTTTTTTATGTATGGTGAAGATATCGACCTTTCGTACCGCATTCAAAAAGGAGGATATAAAAATTATTACTATCCCGAAACAACAATAATCCACTACAAAGGAGAAAGCACAAAAAAGGGCTCGCTAAATTACGTGAAGGTATTTTACAATGCCATGATAATTTTTGCACGTAAACATTTTTCGGGAAGTAAAGCAGGTGTTTTTGCTTTTCTCATTCATATGGCTATTTATTTTCGGGCTTTGCTTTCTGCGTCAAAACGCGTTCTGCAAAAACTGTATATACCGCTTATTGATGCATTGCTGATTTTTGCCGGATTCTGGCTGATCACTCCAAGCTGGGAACAATTCCGCTTTCATCAACCGGATTATTATCCGCCCGAATTTTTACAAATTGTGGTACCGGTGTACTGCTTGTTTTATTTATTGGGCATTCGGTTTTCGGGAGGTTACAAAAAGCCCGTTAGTATTTACAAAGTGGGCCGTGGAATACTCTGGGGGCTAATTTCACTTCTATTGGTCTATTCGCTGGTAGATGAACAATACCGTTTTTCGCGCGCTTTAATTCTACTGGGAACTGCCTGGGCCGGAATTATCCTTATCGCCTACCGATTGATAGGCCATTGGTTAAAGCTCAGCGATTTCAGGCTTCACGTGCAAGGCACCCGTAAAATTGCGATTGTTGGTCATTCGGAAGAAGCACGCAGGGTTCAACAGATTCTGGAAGAAACCCGGATTCAATCGCGATTGACAGGTTTTATTGCGCTCGACAGTAGCGATAAAGGCACAAATTATATGGGTGAGTTAAGCCAGTTGGAAGAGATTATTCGTATAAACCGTATTGATGAAATTGTATTTTGTGCCGAAAACATCAGCTCGGCAGAGATCATTAAAGCAATGCTCGACCTTAGCCGTTTGGATATTGATTACAAGATTGCGCCTCCCGAAAGTGCAAGTATCATCGGAAGTAATTCCATTCACACGGCTGGAGACCTTTACGTGGTGAATCTTAATGCCATTTCAAAATCAGGCAATAAGCGTAAAAAAAGGTTTTTTGATCTGTTTGTTGCGCTGTTGATTTTGTGCCTGAGCCCGATTCTTATCTGGTTCGCAAGTGATAAAGGAAACTTTTTAAGAAATATTTTCAGCGTAATTATTGGGGAAAAATCCTGGATTGGATACATAGCTAGTGTTGCCGACGAGAATAAACTTCCAGCGATAAAAGATGGAATCCTTCATCCATCCGACAGGTTTCCCGGGTTACAACTGGATAAGGAAAAATCGGCGCAGTTAAACCGATTGTATGCAAAAGATTACAAAGTACTTTCGGACATTGAAATTTTGTTGAAAGGCTGGAGAAATCTTGACCGTTAATAATTAAAAACATTGAAAATGAAAGAGAAGCTAAGCTTTGGAAAAATAATACTCCGCCCTCTTGAGCCGGAAGATATTGACCTGCTGTACCAGTGGGAGAATAATACTGAAATTTGGGAAGTGAGCAACACAAAGACGCCGTTCTCGAAACATATTCTGGCCCAATACCTTTTGGAATCGGCTAAAGATATTTACGAAACCAAACAGCTTCGTCTGGTTATAGAGACGACTGAAAACAAGCCTGTAGGTGCCATTGATCTCTTCGATTTTGAGCCTTTTCATATGCGAGCCGGAGTAGGTATTCTTATTCACAATAGCGATGACCGTAAAAAAGGCTACGCCGGCGATGCACTCCATGCCTTGTCCAACTATGCTTTCGAATTCCTGGGATTAAGACAATTGTATGCCAACATCACTTCCGATAATTGGGGAAGCATACAGTTGTTCGAAAAATCAGGATTTACGCGTAGTGGCATAAAAAAAGACTGGATTAAAACTTTCTCCGGCTGGAAAGATGAGCTGTTTTATCAGAAGTTTTTGGGATAAACTTCACAGCTTCTCAAGACTCAATGACGATAGATACTATTTTTTGCACCGTTCTTTAGAGCGGTGATACTAAACAGTGTTGGTGGCAATGATTTTTTAGGATTTTTGTAAACTTCATGTTCCAAAAATCCTAAAAAATCAGATTAAGGCAATAAATTCTTATTCACCGCCTTAAAAGACGGTGCAAAAAATAATTTAGAAAGTTGGTATTTCTTTCAAAAAAGAATAGCTGTTTTTTTCGTAGTCGATCTCACAGGCAAAGTGCTGAATTCCGTTCGACACCACTACCCTTTCAACGCGTAAAGCCATGTTGTAGCGCACCACCTGATCAAAAGCATTCTGTGTAATTTTTACATTTGGAGCTTTAAATTCAGCTATCAGATGAGGATTTCCGTTTCGCTGATAAATCAATAAATCGAAACGCCGTTGTTGCTGGTTTACTTTTATCTGCTTTTCCACAGCCATTAAATTCTGCGGATAATTCCGTTCCTGTATCAAATATTGAATAAAATTCTGGCGCACCCATTCTTCCGGCGTCAGCACCACAAATTTTTTCCTAATCGAATCAAATATCCAGTTTTTATCGTTTTCTGTTTTTGTTCGGAAAGCATATTCCGGCAAATTCAGTTTGTACATAATCTTCTCAATAACTTATTAAATGAACTTGGCTGGCGAGCTCTAAAAATGTACATTTGTGTTCGCCTTAAAACCAAAGGTATTCCTATTTGTTCAAAGGTAGAATAATTCAGCTTATGAAGACGAAAAAAGAAATTGTTGACAACTGGCTACCGCGATATACAGGCAAAAAACTAGATGAAATTGGCCAGTATATTTTGCTCACTAATTTTCAGGATTACGTAGAACGGTTTGCACGCAAGTTTGAGGTTCCGGTTGAAGGGACTGACAAAAATATGCCCAGTGCAACTGCCGAAGGCATTACCATGATCAACTTTGGAATGGGAAGCCCTAACGCAGCAACAGTAATGGATTTACTAAGTGCAATACATCCAAAAGCTGTTTTGTTTCTGGGAAAATGTGGCGGATTAAAAAAGAAAAATCAGCTGGGTGATTTTATCCTTCCCATTGCCGCCATCCGTGGCGACGGGACATCGACGGACTATTTGCCACCGGAAGTTCCGGCATTACCTGCATTTAACCTGCAACGTGCGGTTTCGCATATTCTACGAAATTCGGAGCAGGATTACTGGACAGGCGTGGTATTAACCACCAACCGTCGGGTTTGGGAGTTCGACAACCGGTTTAAAAAATACCTCAAAAAAACACGCGCAATGGCCATCGACATGGAAACAGCAACCCTGTTTACCGTTGGTTTTGCCAACCAAATACCTACCGGAGTTTTATTACTGGTTTCCGATCAGCCCATGATTTCCACCGGCGTAAAAACTGACAAAAGCGATCAGTATGTTTCTTCTTCGTACGTAGAAAGGCATATTCAGGCCGGTATTGATGCCTTGCTGGAAATTAAAAATCACGGACTTTCTGTAAAACACTTACGATTCTAAAAATGGAGTATAGCGACATACTGCACAACCTGAAAAAAGGCATCTACCACCCCATTTATTTGCTTCAGGGTGAAGAAGCATATTTTATTGATGAACTATCGGATTATATTGAAGACAATGTGCTTACCGATGCTGAAAAAGGATTTAACCAAACCATATTTTATGGAAAAGATTCGGATCCGGTTACTATCGTTGAAGCATCGTTACGTTTCCCGATGATGGCGAGTAAGCAGGTTATTATTGTGAAAGAAGCGCAAAGCCTCAGCAAAATAGAAACGCTTACATCGTATGCTGAAAAACCATTGGCTTCAACCATTTTGGTATTGGCTTACAAATACAAAACCCTTGATTCGAGAACAAAACTGGCCAAAGCCATAAAAAAGAACGGTGTACTTTTTACCTCAAAGAAATTGTACGAGAACAAAATTCCGGGCTGGATTGATGGCTTTTTGAGAACGCACAACTATACCATCACGCCGCAGGCCGCGTTATTGCTCACCTCGTATCTGGGAACGGATTTAAGTAAAATTGCCAACGAGCTGAATAAACTGGTAATTGCGGTTAAAGACACCACTAAAATCACTCCCGAGCATATTGAAAAAAATATCGGGCTAAGTAAAGAGTTTAACATACTTGAACTTCAGAATGCATTGGGAGAAAAGAATGTGCTAAAAGCCAACCGGATCATCAATTATTTTGGTGCTAATCCAACACTAAATCCGATACAGAAAACCGTTGCCGGGTTGTATTTTTATTTTTCAAAACTGTTTACCTATCATTTCCTAAAAGACAAATCGGAACGAAATGTTGCCGCCGAACTTCGGGTTCATCCTTTTTTTGTAAAAGAATATGTGTCGGCAGCCAAACGTTACTCCCCTACCAAGCTTTACGAAATTATGGGTATTTTACGCGAATACGATATGAAAAGTAAGGGTTTTAACGTATCAACAATGGTAGAAACCGGAGAGTTGCAAAAGGAAATGATCTATAAAATTTTACATTAATGATAGTATGGTTCATCATCGGCGTAACAGCCGTAATCTCATATATTGCCTTTCAAAACCGCGAGTTATCGGCAAAACTGCAGTTTAATGCTGCGCAAATTATCCACCGCAATGAATACTACCGTTTGGTGAGCCATGCCTTTGTGCATGCCAACTGGTCGCACCTGGGTGTAAACATGCTGGTTCTTTATTTTTTCGGACGAAATACAGTTGTTTATTTTGACTACTATTTTGGAACTAAAGCAACGGCTTATTTTCTTCTATTGTATTTCGGAGGTATTTTGGCCTCGAATATCTGGAGCCTGATAAAGCATAAAAACAACTATTATTACAATGCGGTTGGCGCTTCGGGTGCAGTGTCGGCGGTGCTGTTTGCCACCATATTTTTCCAGCCCTGGGAGCCTTTGTATTTATTTGCAGTGCTTCCTATTCCCGGAATTCTTTTTGCTGCCGGTTACCTATTTTACTCCTATCAAATGAGTAAACGACAATCGGACAATGTGGCACACGATGCCCACTTTCTGGGAGCTGTATTTGGTTTTATTTTCCCGATTTTACTAAAGCCTGAATTATTCAGCCGCTTTATCGACAATCTGTTTTCGTTCCTGTAATTTATGGCCTACCTGCTTGTAAATAATCAGATTTTAAAAGAAGCAGAAACCAACCTTACACCTTTTCTGTTAAACGCTCCCGATGTGTATAAACACAGCATTTGGTTTGGTTTTGGCGGAATTCCAATGCTTGACGAAAATCTGGATATCCTGAAAATAGAATTAAAATCGCTCGGACACGACCTACCAGTCCTTTTTCAAAACCGTCGCGAATTATTCAGGCTGCTAAAACGTATGCTCAATAAAAACCGATTTTTCAGGACAGGACTGATTACTTTTCAGTTTTTTATAGCTGAAGAAAAAATTGATTACCTGGTTACCTGTAAGGCCTTTAATGATTTCGATTTCCAGATAAATGCACAAGGATTGCTCATCGGCATTTCAAGCTCTAAACTGTTAAGTCATTCGCAAAACAGCAATTCACGATTTGGAAAGGCAACATTATGGAAACAAGTTTGTGCAGAAATGAAGGAAAGACCAAGTCCGGCAACAATAATTCTAAATGAAAAGGATATAGTTTGCGAAGGCATTGCTGCGAACCTTTTTATGATAAAGGAGAATGTTCTTTTTACGCCGTCGGTTAAAACGGGTTGTTACTGCGATGTAATTCGCCCGGAAATTATGCGACTGGCGAACGAACTAAATATTAAAGTGGTAGAAGCCGATGATCTGGAACCCAAACACCTGCTGCAGATGGATGAAATATTCTTTGCTTCAGAAACGAAAGGAATACAATGGGTTTTAGGATTTGAGAACCGCAGATACGTGCATCAACACACCGACAGGATTTATGCTGCTCTAAATAAATTTTTAGAAATTAAAACGGAAAAGCAGAAATAAAAAAGGCTAATTAAGTGCCGGGTTCTCAGGGAAATTCTCCCAAACGGCATAACGATTACCTGCTTTTTTTACAAAATCGAACCATGAAGATTCACTTAAATCTTTCATTACTTCGTTTTGCTCGACATCGGTTACCAGCCACGAGTCTTCTTTTAATTCATCTTCCAGCTGTCCACCATCCCAGCCTGAGTAGCCAAGGAAAAAGCGTATATCAGAAGTATTTATCTTTCCGCTGCGAATGTCCCTTTTTAATACCTCAAAATCGCCGCCCCAATACAAATCGCCCATTACATGAATACTACCCGGAAGTTTATCGCCCAGTTTGTGAATAAAGTAAACCGTATCGGTAGAAACCGGACCGCCTAAGTAAACATCGGCGTTAAAATCAGGAAAATCAGGGAAAGCATCCTGCACAGGGAAATCAACCTTTTTATTCAGAATAAACCCAACAGCTCCTTTCTGGCTGTATGCAACTAAAAATACCACAGAACGGTTGAAATAATTACCGGCCAAAAATGGTTCAGCAATCAAAATCCGCCCCTTTTGTGGTGCAATGTTGTTCGATTTAATTCTGAATATGTCAAGATTGTCATTCATTCTAAAAGCAATATAAGAAATTTATATTGGCTATCAAATAGCTGTTTATCTTACACTACTTTGTAACGAATTTATTAACAGAATGTTCTGAATAGAGGGAATTATTGTTTACCAAAAGTGCGCTATTCTTCTTCAACAATAATAAAAACATCTTCGTCGGGTTTTGACATCTGGTATTGTTCGCGGGCAAATTTTTCCAGTTCTTCTTTTCCTTTATTCAGGTCCTGAAGTTTTTGTCTGTCTGAGGCAATACGTTCCTGGTAATATTCTTTTTGTTGCTTCAACTCGTTTAGCTGGCGCTTGCTTTTCACATGAGAAACAATGCTGTTCTCATCAAAAAATATTATCCAGACTGCAAAAAAAACAAAGGCGATAACAAACTTATTACCGATGCCTTTAAAAATTCCGGATTTAAATATTTCCTTGTTCATGTTCCTCTAAATGTTGATACAAAAGTAGAATCTTTCGCGACCAAAAAAAAGAGGAACCGAACAATTCCGATTCCCCTTTTTCAACAGTTCAACCTTAATAACCTGAGTTTCAAACATCAGGTATTAATATCTATTCATTATCCGGCTGAAAATTCGGATAAGTATAATCTACCGGTGGTACAAAGTTTTCTTTGATTGTGCGGATTGCAGTCCAGCGAAGCATGTTAAAGATAGAACCTGCTTTATCGTCGGTGCCCGAACCACGAGCGCCACCAAATGGCTGCTGGCCTACAACAGCTCCTGTTGGCTTGTCGTTAATATAGAAGTTACCGGCGCAGTTTTCCAGGCGTTTGGCAATCTTCTCGATATTGTAGCGGCTTTGCGACCATACAGCTCCTGTAAGTGCATAAATCGAAGTTGTATCAACCAAATCAAGCGTTGTATCCATGTCTTCGTCTTCGTAAACGTAAACAGTAAGAACCGGACCAAACAACTCTTCCTTCATGGTAATGTAATCTGGCTTTTTAGCCAGAATAACTGTTGGCTCAACAAAATAACCAACTGATTTATCGCAGTTTCCGCCAAAAATAACTTCAGCATCTTCGTCTTCTTTTGCACGATCGATAAAACCTTTCAGTTTATCAAACGACGACTCGTCGATAACGGCATTTACAAAGTTGGTGAAATCTTCTACCGGTCCCATTTTTACGGTAGCCAACTCAGCACCTAAAATCTCTTTTACCTCAGGCCAGATACTTGCAGGAACATAACATCTTGAAGCCGCAGAACATTTCTGTCCCTGGTATTCGAAAGCACCACGTAACATAGCAATCGCCAGTTCGCGTTTTTTAGCTGTAGGATCAGCAAAAATAAAGTCTTTACCACCAGTCTCACCAACGATACGTGGGTATGATTTGTATTTGTAGATGTTCTCGCCAATAGTTTTCCAGATGCTTTGGAATACAGCTGTTGAACCGGTGAAGTGAATTCCTGCAAAATCAGGGTGAGTCAGCACAGTATCGGCAGCAACAGGACCCGATGCATAAACCAGGTTGATAACGCCATCAGGCAGACCGGCTTCTTTAAAGATCTCCATAATTACACCTGCTGAATAAACAGCAGTTTTTGATGGTTTCCAAACAGCAACGTTACCCATCATGGCAGGTGCCGCAGGAAGGTTTCCGGCAATTGATGTAAAGTTGAAAGGTGTTAATGCATAAATAAAACCTTCCAACGGACGGTATTCGTTGTAGTTCCAGATACCTTTTGCCGACTCAGGCTGGATCTTGTAAATCTCAGTCATTACCTGAACGCCAAAACGTAAAAAGTCGGCAAACTCACAAGCCGCATCAATTTCGGCCTGGAAAGCATTTTTTGATTGCCCCAACATCGATGCTGCATTGATTTTTGCACGATACGGACCTGCCAAAAGATCGGCTGCTTTCAGGAAAATTGAAGCGCGGTGTTGCCACGACAAGTTTGCCCATTCTTCTCTGGCTGCCAAAGCTGCATCAATCGCCATTTCAACGTGGCTGGCATCGCCCTGGTTATAATATCCTAAAGTATGTGCAATTTCGTGAGGAGGAAACATCCTTACTTTTCTGTCGGTAAAAACTTCTTTTCCACCAATAATCATTGGCTGATCGAGTTCTTCCGAGCGTAATTCCTGCAATTTAGCCTGCAGCTCTGCTCTTTCCGGAGATCCCGGAGCATAACTTAAAACCGGTTCGTTTTTAGCAACCGGAACGTTGTAAATTCCTTTTGGCATAATTCTATAATATTTGTCGTTTGTAATTCTTCTGATCTGTTTATGCAAAACTAAAAAATCGCATTCTCACAAAGCATAACAAAAATCATAATCGAAAAATAGAGCTTAAATCAACCTTCTTATAGCCAAACATTTAGAAGGAATAACATCGAAAACAAAACAAAAATCAGGTTTTTGGATTCCCATTTTGACAATATTTCCCCGAAAAATCGTTTGTTTTGGCGGGACGTACCTGTTTTTTAATATTTTTACATTATTGTTAAAAAGAATATATAAAATATTAGCAGAAAGATTTTGGGCTGCTAAAACTGATCATGAAAAAAGGCAGCTTTTTCAGCTTCTATTGTTTTGGGGAGTTGTAGGCGTGTTGTCACTATTCCTATCCGTTAGAGAATTGACACTTTCTACCCCAAAAAGCGATCTTGTGGGTTATCTGCTGCTACTTTCGGTTTCAATTTTAGCTATAGTTTGCACTTTTAATGCAAAAAAGAATTGTGCCATCAATGTTATTTTTTCGTTACCCGTTTTTATTTACGCTTATTACATCTCCGATTTAACAGAACATGCACCATTAATTGAAACCGTGCACCTATCGGTATGGTGGCTGATGGCAGGTCTGGTTTTTCTGTACTACTTCTCGATGATGGAAGTTCGGGTTATCGTTTACTTCTTTGTATCGCTGGCACTAATTTGTTTCCAGCTGTTAAAAGCCGGACATTTAACTGATGCCTTTAGTTATTTCGATCCTTTTGCCAGCAACCCGATTTTAATATTCACGGCCTTTTTCCTGGTAACCTTTTACCTCCGCAAAAAGCTGATCACAAACATCGAAGTTCTTACGGAGGAAATCGACTCGAAAAACGAAGCAATTAACCGGGTTTTACAAAACTCATCGTTTCTTATTTCGCGACTGCGTGCTGTACGTGACGAAGACGGAAACATTACCAACCTGGTGGTTGAGAAAATAAACAACGCTTTTGAAGCCGCTTTTAAACGCAATTTATACGAAGTACAGGAACAGGAAGCTGAATACGTATTCGACCTTATTTTCAAAGGCCGGTTTGACGTGAACAAAACGGTCCTTTTTAATAAAAAGAATTTTACGGAGTTTTATGCCGAAAATCTCGACAAATGGTATAACATTCGGGTATTAAATCCCTCATATAATTCATATTACCTGGTTTTTGATGACATCACTAAAACCAAAAAGCAGATTGCTGACCTTGAAGCCAGCAAACGGCGCTACAAAGTACTGCTTGAAGCTATTCCTGATATTTTCTTCGTAATTGACAAGGATGGTATTTACGAGGACTTTGTGATTAAAGAAGGAGACCTGTTTAAAATTGAAGACTCGAATATTATTGGCAGCTCTATATTTAATGCCGGTTTCCCGGATAAAATGGCGCATAAAATTTATTCATGTATTCAGCATTGTATTAAAAACGACACCATTGAAAGTATTGAATACTCGTTAAATACTCCCAACGGAACATTTATGTTCGAAATGCGCCTGGCCAAACTAAATGCCAATGCAGTAATTTCGGTGGCTCGCGATATTACCAAACGCAAAACAGCTGAATTCGGTCTGGAAAAAGCGCTCGTAAAAGCGGAAGAATCCGATCGTTTAAAATCGGCATTCCTCGCCAACCTGTCGCACGAAATTCGCACACCAATGAACATTATCTCCAACTTTACGCGCATGTTGGCCGATGATTCACTCGACGGATTGGAACGCCTGCAACTTACCGAAGCGATTACCCAAAACGGTCAGCAGTTACTGAATATGATCGACAACACGGTGCATTTGGCAAAAATTGAAACCGAGAATATTCCGGTACACACCTCTTTTAGCAAAATAAATCCACTGCTTCGCGATATTTACAATGCCTATTTTGCCGAACTTCCCGACAGCAAGGATATTCGCATCAGCTTAAAAACGGATGTTGCCACGCCTGAATTCGGCTTTTCAACCGATCCTCAGTTGCTGAAAGAAGTGATGACGATTTTGGTTGACAACGCCGTAAAATACACCTTAAGCGGCCAGGTTACCTTTGGGTTCGAGATGGTACGCAATGATTTTGTAAAATTTTATGTGGCTGATACGGGAATTGGTATTCCTGAAGAAGATTACGAACACATCTTCAGCCGTTTTTACCGTGTGCAGAACAAAATAAACCAGACAACTTCAGGATCGGGAATTGGATTGCCAATTGCCCAACATTACGTTACGCTGTTGGGCGGAGAACTTGAATTTGAATCGAAAGTGAATAAGGGCAGTAACTTCTGGTTTATGCTTCCTTTTAACGAAGGCCGCGGCTATATGAGAATCGTGAGTTGAAGTCGATTTGGTAGTCGCAGTAAACAGTTTTCAGTTGCAGTTTTCAGTTTGCAGTGTCAAACTTTTCAAACAATTTCAAACAACAAAAACAATGCAACCCAGTTAGTACCTGTTTATAACCGAGTTTAATTGCCGGTACCCAACCAACCTGTCGTAACGGCTGGCTAAATCGCGGTAATATACCAGAATCTGATAATCATTACTGGTTTCCCAAAAGCTTCCTTCAATATTGGTATGATCGGCCACTTTTGATCCCTGCGGCACATAAACGTAGATATAATTATAATACCCCTGCTTGAGCAACAAAGTCAATTCATATTCTCCTCGCTCGAAATTATAGGTCATTTCGTTGCTCTTATTGGCGTTCCAGTTGCTTAGAGCGCCAAAAACATTTACCGATCCGCCAAGTAGCGGCGCTTCCAATGGCAAGGTAAAATGCACGAAGGTATAATCACATTCGGTATCATAATCGCGCACCTCCTGATCCTGGCTTTCAATGGCATACATTCCATTCATTTCTTCGTACGAAAAAAAGGGTTTATTGGCACGCACTTCATCAATTTTAACCGTTTTATGAAAATATGGACGGTGAAAATCGGTAGCTATCACATTCTCGCCATTCATCCGGTTGGTTCGGTTGTCGAAATACCGAAACTCGTTTCCTGCCGGAAATACATTTTCGCGGTTATAATCGTAATCCAAAACCCCGTCGCGCATGTACAACGGCTTCAAATCACGAATGGCATTATCCCAGCGGTTATTCTGCATAATCACAACCTTCACCTCTTCCCTCGGATTTAAGATCGCCAAATTGGGATGGTATATTTTAAAATCTACTTCGTGGTTGCTGCCTTCAAAAGCATCGGCAGTGGCGCGTCTAACTGTTCCTTCAATACGAACAGCATTTTCGTATATATGAAAACGTTTCGTCAAAACCACCTTCTCCTTGTCCTGATCTTCGTAAACCACTAAAACATAATTTCCCGAGAGTTTAAAGCGCATCTGGTCGTTGGGCAATTCAATATGGTAATTTACATAGCTAAAAGTGGTATTAAACGACAACGCGTAATCATCAACCGGATTATCGATAAATCCATCGATGTATTCGTCCTGCGAAATAAAACTCTCGTTCCAGTCAGCATCGCAATGTACCACGGTGTAATAGTAATCTTTCACGCCTTCCGAAAGATCATCGAATTTAAAAACCAGCGTTATATCTTCATTCAAACCCATTATCGGGTTCGAGAGTTCGAAGCCATTCCGATAGGCCTGCACCGTTTTTATATTCTCGCGGTTAATGGCATTTTCGTAGTAAAAATTCTCCTCCTGCCCCTTTGCCCCTGTACTTAGAATCAGAAAAAATATGGTGGTGAAAAAAACGGTTCTCATCTGCTATTTGATTTGTTATTGTTGGTATCGTATTTCCAGTTACTATTTTCGCAATCACTCATTCTATTTAACAGCTACAATGTTCGGTTATTGTATTGCAAAAGCAGTGCCTGTTTTGTTAAAACGTAAAAATCTGCAATTCGTATCTCATATCAAAACCGAAAACACAAATTTCGTTTAAATGTGCTTGCTTTTTATAGTTAAATCGCTAAAATAGATAACAAAATGTTAATTTAATCTGAAGATAAATAACGTTAAAAATGATTTTTTATTTTACTCAATACCTGACACTTACACATACTATTGCAACATCCACATATCTTCATATTTGAAACCGTTGAACTTTTGCTATAAAGCATTGCGAAAAGCCAATTAAATTAATACTTTTGCCCACTTAAAAATAATACATTCTTAATTAGATATGTCAGAAGTAGTTAAGTTAAGGAAAGGGCTTAATATAAAGCTAAAAGGAAGTGCAGAAAAGGCACTTGACAAATTGCCGGTTCCGGCAACAGTAGCTCTGAAACCCACCGATTTTCCGGGACTTACTCCAAAACTTAGTGTAAAAGTTGACGCCGAGGTTAAAGCCGGCGACGCTTTGTTCTACGACAAATATCATCCTGAAATCAAATTTACAGCTCCTCTTGGAGGAAAAGTAGTATCGATTAACCGTGGTGAGCGTCGTAAAATTTTGGAGGTAGTTATTGCAACCGACGAGAATGTTGGTTCAGCCGAATTTAAGAAAGCTGACCCATCGAGCTTATCGGCGGAAGAGGTGAAGGAACAAATTTTGAAAAGTGGTATATGGCCGTTCATCAAAAAACGTCCGTATGGTATTATCGCCAATCCGGAGGAGAAACCAAAAGCCATTTACATTTCAACATTCGACACGGCTCCATTGGCACCCGATTACAATTTTGTTCTCGATGGCCAACTGGATACCTTCCAAACCGGTGTTAACGCATTGGCTCAACTTACCGAAGGAAAAGTGAATCTTGGAGTTTCAAAGGATTCGGCTTTTACTTCGCTAAAAAATGTTGTGGTTAATACCTTTGAAGGGCCTCACCCTGCAGGTAACGTTGGTATTCAAATTGCCAATACATCTCCGATAAACAAAGGCGAAGTGGTTTGGACCATCAGCGTACAGGATGTATTGTTCATTGGCCGTTTGTTTGAAACTGGTAATGTTGATTTTACAAAAACTGTTGCTTTAACCGGATCAGAAGTTCAGGCACCAAAATATTACCAAACAACCGTAGGAGCACCAATAGCTAACCTGGTTGGAGGGAAATTGGTTGATGCCGACTACAATCAGCGTATTATCAGCGGTAACGTGCTTACCGGAACCAAAGTTTCGTCAAAAAGCTTCCTTGGTTTTTACGACTCGCAAATCAGTGTAATTCCTGAAGGCGATGAGTACGAATTTTTAGGCTGGGCCGACCCGGGCTTTAATAAATTTAGTGCAACCAAAGCTTATTTCGGAAAATTGTTCCCGAAAAAAGAGTACACAATGAATGCAAACATTCATGGTGGCGAACGTGCATTTGTTTTGTCGAACCAATACGAAAAACTGGTTCCGATGGATATCCTTCCGGTATTCCTGCTTAAAGCTATCCTGGTAAACGATATCGACAAAATGGAAAACTTTGGTATTTATGAAGTGATAGAAGAAGACTTCGCCTTGTGTGAATATGCCTGTACTTCAAAAATCGAGGTTCAGAAAATTTTGCGCGAAGGTATTAATACCATGATCAAAGAGCTTGGTTAATCATTACAAGTAACTAATTAGTCTTTTAGAGATGAAATTTATAAAAAACTTTTTTGAAAGGACAGAACCGCTGGTTCAGAAGGGAGCCAAATACCATTGGCTCAATTCGGTACACGACGGATTCTTTACATTTTTATACACGCCAAAAACCACGTCGAAAACGGGTACGCACATTCACGATTACATCGATTTGAAACGTACCATGTCGATTGTTGTTTTATCGGTGGTTCCGGCTTTGTTGTTCGGAATGTACAACGTTGGAGTGCAACACTTTAAAGCCATTGGCGAATTGGCCTCAACAGGATTTTTCGACATCTTCCTGTTTGGTTTAATTAAAGTACTTCCAATCGTTATCGTATCCTATGGAGTAGGTTTAGGTATCGAATTCGTTTTCGCTCAATTGCGCGGACACGAAATACAGGAAGGCTTCCTTGTATCGGGTATGCTTATTCCGCTTATTATGCCTGTTAATACTCCGCTTTGGATGATTGCTGTTGCAACAGCTTTCGCCGTTGTTTTGGGTAAAGAGGTATTTGGTGGAACCGGAATGAACATCTGGAACCCGGCGCTTGTAGCACGTGCTTTCCTATTCTTTGCTTATCCGGCGCAAATGTCGGGCGATTCGGTTTGGATCGCATTAAAAGATACCGATAAAGTAGTTGACGGTTTTTCAGGAGCAACTCCAATGGCCGATGCAGCTGCAGGACACTTAAATTACAGTGTAGCCGATGCATTCTTTGGTTTTATTCCCGGTTCTATCGGTGAAACATCAACACTGGCAATCCTTATCGGTGCTGTATTGTTGATCATTACCGGAATCGGAAGCTGGAAAATTATGGTTTCAACCATTGCAGGTGGTGCAGTTATGGGACTTATCCTTAACGCATTTGCAGGCAGTGCAGGTTTGTCGCCTGAAGTTGCAACATACTTTTCAATGCCTTTCTGGCATCACTTAATTTTAGGTGGTTTTATGTTTGGTGCAATTTTTATGGCAACCGACCCTGTTTCGGCATCACAAACCGAAAAAGGAAAGTGGATCTACGGATTCCTGATCGGTATTCTGGCTATCATCATCCGTGTTATCAACCCGGCCTTCCCTGAAGGTATGATGTTGGCAATCCTGCTGATGAACACATTTGCTCCGCTTATCGACCACTACGTTGTAGCCGGTCATGTTAAGAGAAGAACAAAACGAGCTAAAGTTTCTGCATAATTAAAACGAAGAAAAGATGGACAGAAATAGTAATACTTACACATTTTTATATGCAGCCATTATGGTAATTGTTGTGGCTGCCGTTCTTGCTTCGGTTTCAATGGCGTTAAAGCCAGCGCAGAAAAAGAACGTAGAGATAGAGAAAAAACAAAATATCCTGGCATCGGTAAATATTGAAAGTACTGCAGAAACCGCAGAAGCTATTTACGCTGAAAAAATTATTGACGAGTACCTTGTAAATACAAAAGGTGAAAAAGTTGATGGTAATGCTTTCACAACCGACCTGAAAAAGGAACGTGCCAAGAGTTTCGACGAAATGGTACTTCCGGTATTTGTATGCGATACTGAAGAGGGAAGAAAATATGTACTTCCGGTATACGGAGCCGGTCTTTGGGGACCTATCTGGGGATATGTTTCGGTAAGCGCCGATATGAATACCATTTTCGGAGCAAACTTCGATCACGAAGGTGAAACTCCGGGATTAGGTGCTGAAATTTCAACTTCAGCCTTTGAAGAGCAATTTAAAGGAAAAGAGATCTTTGATAATTCAGGAGAATTGGTTTCTATTCTGGTTGCAAAAACCGGTCAGGTTGCTCCTGAAGAGCATAAGGTTGACGGAATCTCAGGTGGTACAATTACAAGTAAAGGTCTGGAAGCGATGTTAAAAGATGACTTTACAGGCTATGAAGCATTCTTAAACAAGAATAAAAATTAAGAGAGATGAGCGAACCATTATTTTCAAAGAAAAATTTAAAATTACTGTCGGATCCGTTAAACGACAGTAACCCGATTACCGTACAGGTTTTAGGTATTTGCTCAGCGCTGGCTGTTACTGCACAATTGAAACCGTCAATTGTAATGACAATTTCAGTTATGGCTGTTTTGGCATTTGCAAACGTGATTATTTCATTGTTACGAAATACAATTCCTAACCGAATCCGAATCATTGTTCAGCTGGTAGTTATTGCAGCCCTGGTAATTTTGGTTGACCAGGTACTTCGTGCCTATGTGTACGACGTAAGTAAGCAGCTATCGGTATTTGTTGGTTTGATTATTACCAACTGTATTATCATGGGTCGTTTGGAAGCATTTGCTTTGGGTAACCGCCCATGGCAATCGTTCCTTGATGGAATTGGAAACGCAGCCGGATACGGTTTTATTCTTATTGTAGTTGGTTTCTTCCGCGAATTGCTGGGATCAGGCTCTTTACTGGGTTATAAAATAATCCCTGAAAGCTGGTACATCGTAAACGGTGGATTTTACGAAAACAACGGACTAATGGTACTTTCGCCAATGGCGCTTATTGTTGTTGGTGTAATTATCTGGGTTCAGCGTAGCCGTAACCGTAAACTAATTGAAGATTAATTGTAACGCAAAAACAAAATTCAAATGGAAAATCTGATTAATATATTTGTTAAGTCAATTTTTATTGAAAACATGGTATTTGCGTACTTCTTCGGAATGTGCTCGTATTTGGCTGTTTCGAAAAAAGTAAGTACCGCTGCCGGTTTAGGAATTGCTGTAGTTTTTGTGTTAGGAATTACGGTACCGGTTAACTACCTGTTAGAGAAATTTGTATTAAATGAAGGTGCTTTGGTTTGGTTAGGCGAAGGATTTGCCAATGTTGACCTCAGCTTCTTACGCTTTATCATGTTTATTGCCATCATTGCATCAATGGTTCAGTTGGTGGAAATGATTGTGGAGAAATTTGCTCCTGTGCTGTACAACCAGCTGGGTATTTTCCTGCCGCTTATTGCAGTAAACTGTGCTATTCTTGGAGGATCGTTATTCCTGCAGCAAAAAGCATTTATTAACGTTGGCGAAGCTACCGTTTACGGTTTGGGTTCGGGCGTTGGCTGGTTGCTGGCAATCGTAGGTATTGCGGCCATCAGGGAAAAGATCGAATACTCACAAATACCTGGCCCGCTTCGTGGACTTGGAATTACATTTATTGTAACCGGTTTGATGGGATTGGCATTTATGGGATTCGGCGGAATTAAATTGTAGAATTAAAAAACAATTAGCAAGATGATATTATTGTCAGCACAATCAACTGTAATTATTACCAGTGTTGTTTTCTTCCTGAGTGTAATTATTCTGTTGGTGGCCTTACTTTTGTTCGCCAAAAAGAAACTTACGCCATCAGGAAGTGTAAAGGTTAGCATTAACGAAGGCGACCTGGAAATTGAAACCGAACCGGGAAATACCCTGTTATCAACACTTGGTAACAATAAAATTCTTCTTCCATCGGCATGTGGAGGAGGTGGTACATGTGCCATGTGCCGTTGCCAGGTTGAAGAAGGTGGTGGTTCTATTCTGCCAACCGAAACCGGTTACTTTACCCGTAAAGAGCAAAACGACAACTGGCGTTTGGCTTGTCAGGTAAAAGTAAAAGAAGACATGCAAATTAAAATTCCACAAGAAGTACTTGGTGTTAAAAAGTGGGAATGCGAAGTGGTATCGAACCACAACGTGGCTACTTTCATCAAAGAATTTGTGGTTAAATTACCTGAAGGCGAAAACCTTGATTTCAAATCGGGTGGATATATTCAGATCGATGTACCTAAAGTTGATGTAAACTTTAAGGACATGGATATTGAAGAGGAATACCGCGAAGAGTGGGAAAAATTCGGCATGTTCGACCTGGTTATGAAAAACCCGGAGCCTACATTCCGTGCTTACTCAATGGCTAACCACCCTGCCGAAGGTAACATTGTAATGTTGAACATTCGTATTGCAACTCCGCCTTGGGACCGTGCAAACAACGGATTTAAGAAAGTAAATCCGGGTATCTGTTCATCATACATCTTTAACCTGAAACCGGGCGACAAAGTAACTGTATCGGGTCCTTACGGAGAATTCTTCCTGAAAGACAACGACAGCGAGATGATGTTCGTTGGTGGTGGTGCAGGTATGGCGCCAATGCGCTCGCACTTATTCCACTTGTTCCACACCATCAAAGAATCGAAAAAGAAAGTTACTTTCTGGTACGGAGCTCGTTCGTGGAAAGAAGTTTTCTATTACGATCAGTTCAGAGATATCGAGAAAAACTTCCCGAATTTCGAATTCCATTTGGCGCTCGACCGCGAAGATCCTGAAGCCGATAAACTGGGCATTAAATATAAAACAGGATTTGTTCACCAGGTAATTCACGACAACTACCTGAGTCAGCATGAAGAACCGGAAGAAATCGATTTCTACATGTGTGGACCACCAATGATGAACGACGCCGTTCAGAAAATGCTTTACGATTTAGGCGTTCCGGACGAAAACGTACTGTTCGACGACTTTGGATCGTAACCAACATCGAAGTTATTAAACTTAGATATTTCAAAGCCACTTCTCTTTTTGAGGAGTGGCTTTTTTAATGCCCTACCCCTCGTTTGCAACGAGGGGCCAGCAATTTGTCGTTTGTAACGACATTGAATTGTGCATTACAAATGCAAAAACATTTTCCCCCTCGTTACAAACGAGGGGGAGTTGGGAACATAGTTTCACGCAGATTACGCAGATTTTCGCAGAAATATTTTCACTTTCTTCTGCCCCTCGTTTACAACGAAGGGGCACCAATCTATTTTTAATAGTTCCAAATTCTAAATCAGACTTACCAAATTCTCAATCTGCATTTTTATTGTTCACACTTTAACATAGTTTTACGTGTAAAACATACACAAATGAGAAATTTATCAATTGTCTTTCTGATATGCACTTTTTCAATTTTTGCATTGCCTAATAAAGCCCGGTCACAAACCTATAAAAGTTATATAAAGTTTAAAACTGAAGGTACCGACACTCGATTTATGGTTCGGCAAGAATCGTACTACTCGATAGATACGATGAACTTAAAGAGGATTTACAATCAATCAAGATCTCCCATGAATAAGGACATAAAATTTCACAGTCCTATAATGTTGGGCGTATTGATAAATCCCAAAGCTACATTCCCACACACATCAGATGTAAAGTCATACACAAAAGACTATACAAGCTACATTATTGCCGATAGTAGCGATGTGAAAATTATTGCAGCGGGTATTAATCCCGATAATTATAAAGATTACAAATACCATGTTGTTCTAAACGACAGTATGGAGATAATGCCCTGGTCTTCGGTTTCGGTTTCAAATCTGGAGAAAAGGTATGGTGCTGAAAAACCATTCGCAAACCTGGGTACATATAATTCTCCCGGTAACCAGATTTTGGTTGAAGTGATTAATAAAAATGACTATTCGATCCGCGATGGAATTATTTTCGATTGGCGGGTGGATTTTACTCCTGAAGTTACACAAATCGTAGTTAGTACCGATAGAAATTACTTTAATCTGAATTTTAACGAATTGAACCGTGGATATGTCACCAGGTTCGATTCAATATCAGGAATGCCTCTGGATCTCTCCTTCCCTCTTGATAGTATTAATAATTTTCGTTTCTATTTTAAAAACCACGAAACAGTGCCTTACCGAATGTTTTTAAAGAAGGAAACGAATTCTGACACTTCATCATCCGAAATAGATTATTGGATTTTAGGAGATTATTATGATTTCGCGTCCAAACATTTTCAGGAACCGGGGAAATACGAATTAACCATACAAGCGATTAATGCCAATAGCCTGACTGAAAGAGACCAAAGCCTTCATTTCAAATTCGAAGTGCTTCCTCCTCCTGCAAAAGCCAAAAGCTACTCCCTGTTTCAATTATTCTATTTTGGAGGTGGTATCATTCTTTTGTTTGGCATCCTGTTTCTTGTTTATTTCATCAATAATAAACGAAAACGGAACAAAATTAAACAGCAGAAACAAATGATCGATTTAAAACTGAAATCGATACAGGCTCAACTCAATCCACATTTCATGTTTAATGCTCTAAGTTCCATTCAAAACTTAATGAACAAAAACGAAGTAGATGAAGCCAACCTTTTTCTGGGCAGATTCTCAAAACTTACAAGACAAGTTTTAGATGCCGGAGACGAAGAAATGATTAGCCTTGAAGATGAGCTTGCAATATTACAGGAGTATTTATACATGGAACAACTACGTTTTAATTTCGATTTCCAGATTAAAACAGATGATATGATTAACAAGGCAAATACCGAGGTGCCCGCTATGCTCTTACATCCTTTTATCGAAAATGCAGTTAAACATGGCGTTTCAGCGCTTGGTAAAGAAGGTAAAATAGATCTGGTAATAACCGAAAGCAATAGCAATTTAGTGATGCAGGTTATCGATAACGGAAAAGGTTTCTCGGAAGAATTAATAAGCACCCGTTCGATGGGGATAAGATTGGTAAAGGAACGGATCAATCTTTTGAATCAGTTGAACGATCAGCAATTTGAATTAAAAATTGAATCGGGCTCGGTAGGTACCAAAATCGTTTTAACTTTAAAAAATTGGTTTTAGGTTTATAAAATTCCATGGAAATTAAGTGTATAATAATTGACGACGAATTAAATAACATTGAGAATCTGCAGCGTATTCTTGAAAATCACTGTAAAGAAGTTACTATTGTTGATACTGCTACAAATGCTGATGATGCTTTTCAAAAAATTAACGCATATAATCCCGATCTTATCTTTTTAGATATTCAAATGCCGGAAAAATCAGGTTTCGATCTGCTTAAAATGTTTCAGGATATTCATTTCGAAATAGTATTCGTAACGGCATACGATAAATATGGTATTCAGGCTATCAAGTTTTCAGCTCTTGATTATCTGTTAAAGCCAATTGTGGTTGAGGATTTAAAACTTGCCGTTAATAAGGCGAAAAGCCGTATTACACAAAAACAACAAAACCTGAATATTGAGAATCTTCTTGAATATTTAAAAAGAGGCCAATCAGAACCACCTAAAATTGCGCTTCCAACATTAAGCGAAGTCTACTATGTAAAAACCAATGAGATCATTCGGTGTGAAGCGCTCGACAATTACACTTCATTCTTCCTCAACGATGGAGAAAAGATACTGGTAAGCAGGTCTTTAAAAGAATACGCTGATATTTTACAACCCTTCCAATTCGTACGTACGCATCAGTCTCACCTGGTTAATATTCACTTCATTAAAAGCTATTTAAAGGAAGATGGCGGAAAATTATTACTGAAAGACTTAACGAAAATTCCAATTTCAAGACAAAAAAGAAACTTTGTAAAAGAGACTCTAAATTGTTTTGCCAAATAAGCAAACTCAGAACTTAACCTTTTCTTCCGATTTTCTACTTCTAATTCCATACTATCACCACCTGACATCTGCAAAAGAGGAATGGATTCGTGCCGGGATAAGGTGAATTTAAAATTGAATTCTCCTGCCCCACGTTACAAACGAGGGCAGTTGGGTGATCTGCGATAGCTGCGTGAAATAACAAAATCGTACGGTTTATAGGTTGTAGGCGAAGTTTAGAGTGGACCACTCCGGCAAAACCATGGAACGTTCCAGCATCAATCCGGACAAGTCCAGGATCATCATGGACTGTTCCGGAGCCTTCATGGACAAGTCCGGAATCGTTATGGAACGCTTTATAATTGTTCTGACCCGTTCCATAATCATTCTGACCCGGGTCATAATAGATAAATCCCACTCCATAATCGTTACCCCATAGGTAATATCTATTATGGAATATTCCATCACCATTCTGGATAATGAAATTTTTATCATGGAGCGTTCCATATGAGCTGTGGACAAAGAAAATCTTTGATTAGGGAAGTCGCCCCCGCCTTTAAATGAAGGGTACGCGTCAACTAAAACCTACAAGTTAATTGAATTACTAACCACTCCCCTGTTCCGGTAGCGGGTAGAATATTCAGCGGTTATTGTAATGGTTCCGCTGGTTTGCGACACTACAGTTTCGCCAACATCGTTTCGGGTCTGAAGCGCTTTCATATTTTGGGGTAGATATTTTCCTTCTGTCAGTTCGCCAATATAAAAATCAACATTGTCATAGTTGTCGCTTAAGCGGGCCTGAATTAAGACGCCGGTGGCAACGCGGTGTTTTGTAAGTATTAATTTGGGCTCCTCTATCTCCTTCCCTGATTCGGTGTATTCTTTTAAACCTACAGCGCGTAATCCGTTTTTATACTCGTATTCGGCCTGCAAAGTTCCGTCGCGGTGATAGCGTTTGCAAATGCCATGCAGCTCGTCTTCTTCGTAAGGTTGTTCTTTCCAAATTTGTGGTTCGCTGTCTAAGGCTGCCTGGTAATAGGTGCACGCCACGCCTTGTTTTTTGCCGGCAACATACGGGATGGTTGAATATAAACTTCCGTGGAGGTAATAGCGCTTCTGAATGCCATGTTTGATGGTTGTTCCCTTTACAACCGATATTTCGTATTCAATCTTCTCAGAATTGCGATAGGGCCGTTTAACGATTTCCAAACCATCGCTCTCTACACTGGTATTTTCAGGTGCTTCTCTTTTCGGTTCTGAATTACAGGCAACCAGAAATAACAGTGCGGCAGACAAACAGTAAAACCATCCTTTCATAACAGCGGTATTGAATTTTATAAGTTATTAAAGATAATCTTTCATTCCTTTATTAAAACATAATACGGTAATATTCTCAAACATCCTGATTAATGGTTGTTCGACGTCTATTTCCCGTCCTCTGTTATACGCTTAATTTGCAGGCTTAGTTTATAAAATTCGGAAAACCCTACCCCCTAAAATACGTACATAAAAACGAAAAATACGTTCAGAAAACCATTGTTCTTTTATTGCATGATTTCCTGCCGTTAAAATTTAAAAAATATCGTCATGGAAAAACATTACTACCTTGTAGCCACTCCCGAATCGTTGATCGTTTCGCATTTAGATCCTTTCGAATTTGGTAACTATATGGCCGTAGGAACAAAGAAAAACCTGCGTTCGCAATCGGTGTTTTTTGAGATCGATCCGGACAAAACGGAGTTACCGGAGAACTATGTGAACAAGAAACTCATTCCGTACGAAAACGGGGAACCCAAACGATCGGTGTATCTTTCCATTTACCGCGTTTTTGAAACCGTTCCACTGGAAGCACTTTTGAAACTTTACCTGGTTACCGACGATGGCAAAGTGCTCGAGATTAACGACGCTGAATACCAGCCACCGGAGAAAAAGGACATTCACCTGTACCAGCAATACAATCCATTTTCCACCATGGTGGCCAGTAAATTAAGTCCGCCAGAGTTCATTAAGTTTTTAACCGATACCACAAAACCGGTTTCTGTACCAAAATTATTTTTCGTTGAACTTCAGTTAAACGATCTGGCAAACGACCCGCTGTTACCGATAAAAAATTTGCCTTATCGAAATCCGGCACACCTGAGGGAATGTTTGATTAAACTCCACCAGTCGGACGAAAGGCTAACCAAGACGGTTTTGCGGGTACGACAAAGCGAACTCCCTTACCGAACCATTGAAGATGGATTTTTTATTGGCGAAAACGAACATTACAAGTTTTATCCGTTTCCTGCTCAACACGAGCTTGAAAGCACCTATTTCTCGTGGTGGAGATCGGCATTGGAGCAACATTTTTAAGCTTTTGAGCTTTCTGTTTGAGGAAATTAGGTGTGCACAGCCCTGATTATTGGTATAGTTTGGCGAGAAATAGTGTAGAATACTACTAAAAAGTTAACTCCCGAAATTTATGTTATTTATTTCCAAAAAATTATCGTAGCTTGCACCCATAATTTTTTTAAGAATAAAATGAATAAAGGAACAGTAAAATTCTTTAACGATACCAAAGGATTTGGTTTTATTAAAGATGCAGAATCAACAAAAGAGTATTTCGTTCATGTAAGTGGATGTAAAGATGAAATTCAAGAAAATGACGAAGTAACTTTTGACCTTGAAGAAGGTAAAAAAGGTCTGAACGCAGTAAATGTAAAACTAGTATAGTTATTATATTGCTTTGATGAAAAGTTCGGTTTTTAACCGGACTTTTTTTATGCCCTAAAGTCGCGAACACCCCTACGAATTAATAGCCAACAGAAAATCACCCTTTTCGTTAAACACGAAGATTATAGGCGAAGTCGAATTCCAATACTTGCCAGCAGCGCAGCAAAACCTATCATTGCCAATGCCCATAACACGGAACCGAGAATAACAATTCCGGCATATTCCGACTGTTTGTAAATTAGTATCGGTATTCCACTTAACCACATCGAATAATACAAAATATCGGGGGCAAGATATGTTGTTAATGAATTTTGCCCGGCAGGCTTAAATACAACAGTCCATTTCGGGAGCTTAAATAAATCGATAACGATATAAAGAACAACAAATACCAGCACACTAATTCCATTGCAAATCATCGCCCAACTTGGCGTCCCTTGTATTTTTGAAATAATAAACCACTGACGCAGAATAAATCCGGCAACAAGCAAAACAACGCCAATGATTAAACTTGTTCTGATTAGCTTTTGATAATCAGTAAAACCAATCCTCCGGATTAAAACGCTAAAAAATAATCCGGCCAAAACAATCGACGGTGTGTTTCCGCTAAGCAGTACTCCAAAAACAGGTTTTATGGGATTTAAGAAGTTGAGCAGATTCATTTGCGTTAAAATATTCAATACAAAAAACAAAGCCCAAAAACCGGCAATTTTTGAAAGATTGTCTTTCACCAACAGGTAAACCAACGAAGCGGCCAAATAACCCCAGCCGATTAATCCGAGTATCCCCCACCAACTGGTATGAAGCCAGGTTACTGCTTCCGCGCTGCCCGATTTAAAAATTGCTGTCAGTATAAACAGGCCGGCAATTCCGGTTCCTTTTAACAAATATACCAACCAGAGCTTTAAATTCTTGTAATTGTTCCATACCAGGAAAATGGAGACATAAACCAGAATTGCCCAAAGATTTTTCGGTAAGCCCGTTAATTCCGGATTTAACCGGGAAACGTTTACCATTAACACACCAATAACTAAAAGGCTGAGTGTTCGAACCAATATGTGATAAAATATTATCAGGTTAGTGTGCCCCTTTTTTATTCTGCTTTGCACAGCAAAAGGCACTGCCATACCCACCATAAAAAGGAACCCGGGAAAAACCCAGTCGGCGAGTCCCATTCCGTCGAAATCGGCTGTTGTATGCCCCAGCCATGCCGGAACCCCGGGCATATACAAATCGTTAACAAAAAGCATGAGAAAAAGCGTTAAACCACGCATTATATCTATAGACAGGATTCGTTGTTTCATAAAATCCGATTTAGTTGTTTTGCAAGAATAGCAAAATATGCAGATTCCTCAAGTGTCAAAACTCATATTATTCAAATAAATGGATTAAGCACAAAACTCTATACTATTTACTTCCCGATTATTTTTCTATTTTCGTATAAACATTGTTATACGTTATATGGCGATACTACTCTTTTTCTTTTTCGTTTCAATACTTTTCTCGTTTCTGTGTTCGGTTTGGGAAGCTGTTTTGCTTAGTGTAACACCATCGTATGTTAGCCGCATGCAAATGGAGAAACCGAGCCTGGGTAAACGGTTAACTTCATTAAAAGACGACATCGACCGCCCGTTATCGGCCATTTTAACGCTAAATACAATCGCACACACCGTTGGTGCTATTGGAGTGGGTGTACAAGCCGGAAAACTCTTCGGTACAGCAAAGATCAACCTTTATATTTTTGATGCCACTTACGAGTCGCTAATTGCAGGTTTAATGACCTTGGCTATTCTTATTCTTTCTGAAATTATACCCAAAACCATTGGAGCAACTTACTGGAAAAATCTAACCCCGTTTACCGTGCGATCATTAAAGGTTTTAATGATTATACTGGCACCTTTTGTTTGGTTAAGCAAATGGGTAACACATCTGATAAAAAGAGAAGGTGAAAAAAGCGTATTAAACCGTGCCGACGTTGCAGCAATGGCCGATGCCGGGTTAAGAAGCGGTGCCATCGACAAAGAGGAAAAATCGATTATACAAAACCTGTTACGTTTAGAAAACATGCAGGTAAAAGATATTATGACGCCTCGCAGTGTGGTGTTCACCCTGAATGAAAATCAAACGCTGGGAGAAATTTTTTCGGCCTATAATCCTTTCCAGTTTTCGCGTATACCTGTTTACGGCGACAACTCCGATCAAATAACCGGGTTTATTTTGAAAGATGCTATTCTGGAAAATATTGCGGCCGACAAACACAGCCGGCAGGCAGTGGAAATACGCCGGAAAATATTTTTCGTTGACGACAGCCTTTCGGTTGCCGGTTTGCTCGATAAACTTATCCTGGAAAAACAACACATGACAATGGTTGCAGACGAGTTTGGAACTGTTGTTGGCCTGGTTACCATGGAAGATGTTATTGAAACACTATTTGGACTGGAAATAATCGATGAATCAGACAAAGTAGCCGACCTGCAAAAGCTGGCTCGCGAACGTTGGAAAAGGGCAAAAGATCCGAATTAAACCACTTTGGTCTCTTAGAAACTCATTTCTGCCCTGAAACGTATTCCGCTGTTGTCGGTAAAACTTCGGTCCATATAAGTGCCGCCCAACTGATGGATATACTCAACACGCAGTACTTTAAAAATATTTGTTATTCCTAATCCCAATTCGGCATAAGGATGTGTGAGGTCTTGGGTAAAGGCTTCAGGAAGATCGAATATTGGATTATACGCGCTCGTCCGGTCACCATAGTGTGCTTTTAGCGATACCATTTCGCGCAGTTTTAAACGATTAAATAGAGGAATTTTATTAAAAATAATTCCTCCGCCAACCCAGTCGAGGTGAACATTGGTATACACGTTATGCGCAAAAGATGCCTGGTGCAACAGGTTAAAGCGGTATTTTGCAAAACCTAGCGATTGCGAACCAACAGGCATATCCAATAAATCGTACGGAGCATCGCCAAACAAATAACCACCGTTAACCATATAACGCATAAATGTAGGTCCCCAGTTTACTTTTCCAACTACGGAACCATGAAAATGCGAATACATTCCAAAATCAGGCGTATTATCTCCCGGCACATAAGCCTGACCAATGTCCCAGCTTAAGTTAATAACCGGAGTTTGGTCGATATAATACACACGCATAAAGTAATACTGGTCGTAGTACTGACCAAACGCCAAACGTGCATTAAACAAGGCACCGTAGGCCGAATAATGTTTATAATCCACGCCATTATTCACGTAATGGATGGATGGCGTACTGTGATTGGAAGAAAAATACGCTCCACCCTCAAGAATAACATTATCGGTGTTATACTCCAGGTTAATGTGTGCCTTTTTCTCCTGTTGTAAGTACGGGTTCTCCTCGCGCGAAGTAATGGCAGCAATAAAGTTACCGTTACCTCTTGTGTTCGGGTTTTTCTTAATAAACCTCAGGTATTTATCCTGCGAAACCAGGTTATAGTCATCCGAATAATTACCACGCAAAATAAACTTATCGTCCTGTGTTAACTGCCAGCCAAAGTTCAGGCCATATTTTAACTCCTTATTCCGGGTACCGTAACCTAAAAAACCACCAACGGTAAAACGTTCCCACATTTTCTGCCCGGTGCGGAACGGCAGGGAAAAGCGTTGCCCCTCAATGGCATTGGTACTGTAAATATCGAATACCGGACCGAGCTCAATTTTTCCCAGGTCAACGTAGCTGGTCAACACCATTCCTCCAACGGCATCAATACCTTTTACCACCTGGTTTTCCTTCAATTTATCAACGCGTTCGTACGTTCCGTCCGACATCAGGCTGGTAGCAAACTCGGGTTGTGAACGCCAGTTGTAGCCACGTATCTGATCTAAATGTTCAGAAGTTGAATACTGCGTTATTTTATTCACCATCCAGTTTCCGCTCGAAATCTGATCGATGCGTTGCGAACCATACCTCGACACGGTATCCTTATTCAGCGTTAACGACAAATTCAGACTAATTTGCTGGTTATCGTAAAACCATGTTCCGTTTTCGTCTTTCTTGTATTGTACGTTTGACCGGTAGCCATTTACAAAGTTGATATTGGCCTCTTCCTGCACGTAAGCGTATATGCTGGTAAGCGCAAAGTTTTTGCCTTCAACAGTAAATCGTCCGGTAAATAAGGGATTATATTTATTTTTCGGTGTAAACGAGAAGTTATAATGCCAAACGCTGTCAATACGCGTACTGTCGTTTAAATACAGATCGTAGTGTAAACGGGCCGAATTGCTCAGCGGAGAAACAATACCACGTCCCAAAATATTAATCTGATCTTTGTAGAAATCCAGATCGATCACTACATTCAGCAGTATCAAACTTTCAATAGTCTGATTAAGTTTTGGGAAAATACCGTCCTTTTTATCGTATACAACGCTGTCTTTATTGTTGCTTGTTAAGGTTGCCAATTCAGCCATGTATATAGGCGAAAACCGAATATCGCGGTCATCCAGTTTCATGGTAACCTCATTCATATTTGGGATAATCCGGTTCACCTTCGAAGTGCTGTCGATGGCCATATAAACCGAAGTTCGCTCAAAAGCCTTGTAATCGTTATAATTCTCAACTTTATCGCGGTTCTCTTTTTTATGCTCCATTATTTTTCGATACAGCACTTTGGCTCGCGATTCTTCGGGCCTAACCTTAATCTCGCTAATTTGCTGAACATCGGGTGCCAAATAAATTTTAAGCGGCATTTCCAGTTGTGCAGTTACTTTCAGCTCCTGTTTTTGGTAGCCTACCGAAGAGAAACTAATGTCGTCGCCATTAGTTGCCGACAAAAGAAAATGTCCGTCAATATCGGTAATGGTTCCCCGCGTGGTTCCTTTTACCCACACGTTTACAAAAGGAATGGGCTCGTTGGTATCCTTATCGTAAACATTTCCCGATATTTCGGTGGCTTCATCCGAGGCGTGGGAAATAAATACGAACAGTAAAAAGAGTATTGTTAATCTGATCTTGTTTTCCATAATAAATAAGCAATTGCCTCATTTATCACACATTCGCTTAACGGATCATCTAATATAATGAGAATCAACTGACTATGTTTCCTTTTCTCAAATAAATATTTGTATTTACCTGAGATAATTGTTTTCGTGGCGATTTTACATATTTAAATACTAAACGAAAGTAATTAAGATCACTATTCAAAAATTTATAAACGATAAGAATCGTACTATATTTTAACTTTTATTAAGAACCGTTCTAAAACCCTTTTGTTGACGATTGGTGTCAAATAAAAAAACCTCCCCGATTAACTCAGGGAGGTTTTTAAGATATCGTACTTAAAAGCAGTTGATTAGGCCTGCTCTAATTTTAATGTTTCTGTAGTTTGGTCGCAAACTTCGGTTGGACCGAAATACTGAATAGGACCAGGATAAACGAACTCGGTTCCTGTTGCCCACTCACCACGTTTTGAAACGAAATATTTGTATGGAGCGCCTTCCAACTCAACCAGTGCTTTTTGGATTACCGGTTTCATATGTCCGTGACGTTTTTCCATGTTCATCATCATAGTTACAGGTACACCACCCGCAATCCACTCATCAGCAGGAGCAGTTGTGTTACGTACTGATGCCATGTAACCGGTTCTTCCTTCTGAAATAAGAACAGAAGCAGTGTAACCCAATGAGTAACAGTAGTCGGCATCAAAGTTTGATGGAGCTGCACAACGTCCTTCATAACCAAAGAAGTGGTACTGAGTACCGAATTTCCCGGCAGATTCACCGGCTTCTTTCATTTCATCCAAACGTGTTTTTACCATTTCACCCAGCAGCTTCTCAGTTTCGATTAACGATACCTGAACGTTTCCGTGTGGATCGCGATCTAAAGTTAACTGAGTAGCAATACCTGATGGCAATGAGCTGAATACACTTGAAGAAGTTTCTGAAAGATGACCGGCCACCCACTCGTTACGGTGACTTTTCTTCAACATTTTAAATTCTTTCTCGCTTTCAGTTCCTTCAGCAAGAAGGTCGTTCAATTCCGAGATCAGAACTTTCATTTCAGGAATGAATTCGATCAAACCTTCAGGAATAAGGGCAACACCAAAGTTGTTTCCGTCGGCTGCGCGGTTGGCAACAATACCGGCCATATAATCTACAACCTCGCCTAAAGTTTGTTTTTTCTCAGCAACTTCTTCTGAAATTAAAGTAATGTTCGGTTGAGTTTTTAAAGCACACTCTAAACCGATGTGCGACGCCGAACGTCCCATCAATTTAATAAAGTGCCAGTATTTTTTTGCTGAGTTGGCATCGCGCTGAATGTTACCAATCAACTCTGAATATACTTTTGTTGCAGTGTCGAAACCAAACGAAGTCTCGATCATTTCGTTTTTCAGGTCACCATCAATTGTTTTCGGACAACCGATTACCTGAACGCCAGAATCGATTTTAGCGTAGTACTCGGCCAAAACACAAGCGTTTGTATTTGAGTCGTCGCCACCAATGATTACCAGCGCGTTAAGGCTAAGATCTTTTGCAATCTCCAAACCTTTATCAAATTGTGCTTCTTCTTCCAGTTTTGTACGGCCCGAACCAATAATATCGAAACCACCGGTGTTACGGTACTCGTCGATAATATCAGCAGTAAGTTCCATGTATTTGTGATCAACCAATCCGCCCGGTCCACCTAAGAAACCATACAATTTACTATCAGGATGGATATTTTTAATACCATCGAAAATTCCTGAGATTACGTTGTGTCCGCCCGGAGCCTGACCTCCAGAAAGGATTACACCAACATTAACAGGTTGTTTTTCGGCAGCCGCATCAGCAGCTTCGAAGGTAATTAACGGCATTCCGTAAGTATTCGGAAACAGTTCTGCAATTTCTTTTTGGTCGGCAACCGATTCGGTTTTTGCACCCTCAACCAATTTTACATTGCCTTTTAACGATTTAGGCAGCTTAGGCTGATATTTAGCCCTTTCTTTTTGTAATGCGCTAATACTCATGTCTGTTTATTTTTTAGCCGGAAATTGAAAACAACCTTCCGGAACAAAACTTTAACCGATTAACCGGCTTCAGTAATTATTAATTATTGATTTCTAATTTTTTAAGCAGACCAAAAATAACGGAATTTGTGGTGAAATCCTCTGTTGAAAAAACAGGATGAACTGATTTAAAGTAAAGTTAAAAGGGAATCGACCAAATCCCTTCAATAATTGGATTTATAAGGATGTCATCTTTCAAAAAAGATGACATCCTTATAGCAACTTCTGATAGGCTACAACATCGAGTATGCGCCCGAACTTCTCTCCTACCTGTTTAAAATGCCCGCATTTTTCATAGCCCATTCGCTCGAACAGTTTTACACTGGCTTCGTTTTCGGCAGTAATAATTCCCATTAGTACAACGATCCCAACTTCCAGTGCTTTTTGTTCCATCTGGAGCAAAACTTCGCGGCCAATCCCTTTGCCAAAATATTCCGGCTTAAGATAAATGGTTACTTCGGCGGTGCGGTCGTAGGCAGCGCGCGGTTTATAGCGCCCCAGGTAACAATACCCGGCCACTTCGTTATCAAAGTAAATCAGGAACGACCTGAAACGGCTATCGCCTATGGGTAAAATGTCTTTCAAGTCGGCCTCGCTTACCGAACCGGTATGAAAGGTAGCTGTTGAATTAGCGATGTAATAATTATAAATGTCTTTAACCAGACCTAAGTCTTTCTCCTCCAGTATTTCGAGGCGAAGTGATTTATTCATCCTATCAACTTATTTTACGGCTATCGTTTCAATTTCGACCATTACCCCCAGCGGCAGTTCCTTTACAGCAAAAGCTGCTCTTGCAGGTGGAGTCTCGCTGTAATATTTTCCGTAAACTTCGTTCATGGCTTTAAAATTGGCCATGTCGCTTAACAGACAAGTCGATTTTACTACGTCGGAAAACGAATAACCGGCCTCGGTTAATATCTCACCAATGTTTTTCATTACCTGCTCGGTTTGTTCTGTAATTCCGCCTTCAACAACTTTCATGGTTGCCGGATCGAGTGGTACCTGTCCTGAAATATAAAGTGTTCCGTTTACTTCAACAGCCTGGCTGTATGGACCAATTGCAGCAGGTGCTTTTTCTGTAGCTATAATACGTTTCATCTGATTAAATTTTTGCTGTGAAGATACCAAAAGATGCCCCAATTTTCAAGCCCGGCTATTAAGCAATAAAACTTATTAATGGAAAGAAAACAAATGCATATTTTCGATTATTGTTAAATGCGGAAGGGGCCATTTTTATCTAAAAATATATCCTTCCGCACTTAAAAGGCCTTATTTTTTTGTAAAAACTTTGCCTTCCGCAGTTAAAGGAGGGCATTTTCTTGTAAAAATGTATCCTTCCGCACTTAGAGGGGGTCATTTTTTTATAAAAACACTTCCTTCCGCACTTGGAAGGGGTCATTTTTTGGTAAAAACACTGTCTTCCATATGCGGAAGGATACGTTTTTGCGTAAAAACGCTGCCCTCTAACTACGGAAACAAACTTTTTTGCAGTGTAATTATCGCTTAGAAATTAAAGTTATCGTAGTGACTTTGCTGTTTCTGGATTTTCAAATCCTGCAGCATCGACGAAGATGCACTAATGGTAAAGCTGTAACTTTTACGGTAGCCAAAAGGCACAAAGTTAAACGACATATTCCAGCAGTGCAGGTCGCGGTTCAGGCGGAACGAGGTTAATGCAAACTCCCCTTCCTGAATATCGAAGTTGGTCATGGCACTCATTTGCCACTTATTGGTAATACTAATATTTCCGCGCAAACCTAAAGTTTGGGTAACCCGCCCATTCGGATTACTGGCACTGGTTGCTCCGGTATAGTTTAAACTGTAGTCGAAACCAAAATCCCAGGGCATACTAAAATCAAGATAGTCATCAAAAATAGGTGGAAGCACTTCTTCCGGAGGCCCGGGAGTTTCATCCTCATTGTTGCCTTCGTTGTTTTCGCCCTTTTTCTTGTCTTTCGAGTTAAAATTCATTCCGAACGAAAGGTTGGCCCTAGTTACACGTCCCAGTTTGCCAATACCACTGCGTTCGTTCCAGGCATATTTATGAATACGACGGTAGTTCTCATCCACCATATACGGGTCAACCGTGGTTCCCATATTAATACTTACACCTGCTACGGTAGTACGTGCACGAATAGAAAATGGAGCCAGGTTTAATGAGTCGCGAATCAGGTCATACGATGAAGAAATACTCAGGTTGTCAATAATTTTTACCTTCTTGTATTTCTGTTCTTCATCGGTTTTGGTGGAATCGCGCGTATCCAGCTTTTTCATTTCCAGGTTGTTGTTCACCGAGAAATTTATAGATCCCGATTCTCCTCTTCCGGGCGAACCACCATAAATACCTCCTAAATTGGTATCAAAGTAGCGGGTATTTCCTTCATCATCAACCTGTACTTCCTGCCAGTATCCGTAATGTTCCTTGCCAAAATCGGGGCGGTAACTAAACGATACCGAAGGTGTCATTTTGTGGCGAATCCGCTGTATTTTGGAGTTAGGATTACGTGGTGCATAAAAACCATAAATATTGGTTGATGCGCTTATACTGTATGAATAATCGTAAACCCGGTTAAGTCCGGTGATTGTATCGATCTGAACATTATCGGGAATGCCTGAAGGATTGTCGGGAAACTCACCTTCTTCAACATAGTTGTAGTTGTATTTTTTAAAGTACCATTTTTCGTTATAACTGATGCCCGGACTAAAATTAACGGTACCTAAATTAAAACTGGGGAACGATATGGGCAGGTTATGGCGAATACCGTTTTTCCAGTCGGTAGCAAACGAACTGCTAAGTATTTCGCTTTCCTTGGCATTTATCGAGTTTCTGAAGTTGGCGGTATAGTTAATACCAAATTTTTCGTAGAACTTCACCGATCCGCTTCGGTTCTTTTTCCTGAGCGGATAAATTTTTGCCATGTTAAAGGTCATTTCAGGCAACGACAACGACATGGTGCTGTCTTTTGTATTTTGCGAATGACGCAGGTTCATCGAAAAATTAAAGGGTGTATTCTCAAATTTTCGAGAATACGAAATACTCGACGATTTTGTGGTCGTCAGGTAATCGTTCATGTTGTAGGCATTTTGTTTATCGTAGCCACTCGACGAAACGTTCACACTTGCCGAGAATGTTTGGTTAGGATTGGCTTTTGCATCCTGCGAGTGCGACCACAAAATTTTATATTGTGTGCCTACCGAGTAATTATCTAAACCTTGCTCTCCATATTTGTTTTTGGCATATTCAAAACCAAAATTACCGCCAAACTTGTAACGTTTTTTGTAATTCGTTTTCATACGTGCCCCCCACGAACCACGCGAATAAATATCTCCCTGAACCGCCAAATCGAAATATTCGCTTGCTGCCCAGTAATACCCTCCGTCGCGCAGAAAGAATCCACGGTTTTGCTCCTCACCGTATTTTGGAATTAATATACCCGACGAATAAGTTGGCGAATTGGGGAAATAGCCAAACGGAATAATGGGGAAATACAATGGGAAATCCTCTAAAACCATGTAGGCCGGTCCGGTAATAATCTTTTCGTTTGATATAACCTTGGCTTTTGTAAGGTGCAAATAAAAGTGTGGATGATCGGCATCGCAGGTGGTATATTTGGCATCCTTGGTAATAAACACTTCTTCGCCAATCTTTTTGGTACGGTCGCTGTGAATAAAACCTTCGCCCTGTGCCGAAACAACTTTGGTAATAAACGCCTTTTCGGTTTCGAAATTATAGCGCATCGTTTCCGACTCGTATTCTTCAGAACCTTGCCGGAACATTGGTTTTTGCGTCATCTCTCCCACCGAATCAAGCACTCCTTCGGCATAAATTTCCTTGGTTTCCAAATCCAACTCAATATAATACGCCTCCAGTTCAATATTTTGGTAAGTAACTTTTGCCTGGTTATATAAATACACCTTTTGCCCGTCGAGCGAAACAATCATCGAGTCGGTGGCTGCATAATCAATGGGCGCATCAATTACCGGCTTTTCTTCTTTTACCATTCCCATGGTGTCAATACCGGTACTATCGATTAAAATGGTATCCTGCGCGCTGATATACTCCGATAAAATGGAATCGGGTACCTGCTGTTGCGGAGCCACACTTATGGTGGGTTCCTGAGCTAAAATCAAAAATGGAGCTACCAGGAATAAATATGTAATGATTATTTTATACAAAATGTTTTCTGCGTTTCAAATCTACTTGGCTGCACAAAAATATAAATATGGCGTATACTAAAGTGCTATAAAATGTAAAATAATGCTAATATTTCTATTTTTACGTTTATAAGCCGTAAGCGGGGCAAAGCAAATAAATAAAATGATACCGAACAAATACTAATACTCCGCTCTTATGTGTTTATATATAAAAATACAGATCAGATATTTACATGACACAACAAGGTTTAAAATTACTTCTGTTCATTTGTAGCGTTTGTTTTGCAGTGCAATCTTTTTCAGCAAATCTTTTTTTGGCTGAAAACCAAAAAGAAGGCATTTCGGTAGTGGTAATCGACCCCGGACATGGGGGCCGAGACCTTGGCGCGTCGTTTGGTAACGTCCTTGAAAAAAACATTGTATTGGATATTGCCCTAAAACTGGGAACAACAATAAAAGAAAACTACCCCGATGTAAAAGTGGTTTACACACGCACCACCGATGTTTTTATACCATTATATAAACGGGCCGAAATTGCCAATAAAAACGAGGCCGATCTTTTTATATCGATCCATGTGAATGCAGTTGGTGCCCGAAGTGTGCAGGGAACCGAAACTTTTGTTCTGGGGCTTCACCGAAACGACGACAACCTTGAAGTAGCCAAAAAGGAAAATGCTGTAATTCTTTTGGAAGACGATTACAACACTACTTACGAAGGATTTGACCCGAATTCGCCCGAGTCGTACATCATGTTTGAAACCATGCAGGAAGAGTTCCAGGGACAAAGTGTAATGTTGGCATCGAGTATTCAAAATGAATTTCGCGATTATGCCAAACGGATCGATCGCAGCGTAAAAATGGCAGGTTTTCTGGTTTTACGCGAAACAACCATGCCCAGCGTGTTAATCGAAACCGGTTTTATCAGTCATAGCGGCGAGCGGCAGTACCTTAGCAGCGAAGCCGGCAGAACACGACTTGCCTATGCGATTTTCAGGGCTTTCCGCGAATATAAATCCGCTATCGAACAACGCAGCAGTTTTCATTTGGTAACAGAAACCGAGGTTCAGCCAGTAAACATTCAAAGTTCAGGATCGGCCCCCTCTGAACTGCCATTGGCTCAATCCGGAAGTCAGGCTCCTAAACAAAAAACTGATGATTTATTTTATACGGTACAAATAATGGCCTTAACACGAAAAATGGAAGCTACACCAGCCAATTTCAAGGGCGAACAAAATATCTTTCGGGTAGAAGGACAAAACCTCAACCGCTACTTTTCGGGTAACTTTAAAACAATTGAAGAAGCCGAGCAGGAACAACGCCGAATAAGCCCGAAATACCCCAACGCTTTTGTGGTTGCTTTCAAAAATAATAAGTTAATTTCGGTAAAAAAGGTATCAGAGCAGTGATTAATCCCTCGGGAATTGGCTACTTTTACATTAAAATCTTATTTTTCCGCCATGAAGAATGCAAAGTACACCAAACTTGGAATTTTAATCGTCTTTTCATTTGCCGTACTCATTTGGGGTTTAAGCTATTTGAAAGGCAACGACATATTTAAACAAAACGACTATTACCATGTGTATTACAACCGTATTGACGGGCTGGTAAAATCAAACGATGTAACACTCAACGGATATAAGGTAGGACAGGTTACCGAAATACAATTTGCGCCAGACAACTCCGGGCGGCTGATTGTAACTTTCTCCGTTAATTCTTCATTCAAAATTCCGGTAAAATCAACCGCACGTATTATTAGCAGTGATATTATGGGAACACGTTCGATCGAAATTGTGTACAGTGGCGAAAGCGAATTGTATGAATCGAACGATACTATTCAGGGATCGATTGAAGCAGGACTCAAAGACCAGGTAAGCATGCAGGTACTTCCGCTAAAAAATAAAGCAGAAGAATTGCTGAGTACCGTTGATTCGGCCATTACCGTGCTTACCATAATTTTTAACGAAGATGCACGCGAAAACCTCACCACCAGTTTTGCTAAAATAAACCAAACTGTTGAAAACATTGAAGCAACAACTGCCGACCTCCAGGAGATAATGGCCTCGGAAAAAGGGAATGTAAAAAATATTGTTTCGAATATTGAAGAGCTAACCTCCACTTTTAAAAATAATGCAGCCGAATTTGAGGCCACCATACAAAACCTGAATCGATTTTCAGACACGCTGGCCAATGTTTCCGTTACTCCTGTTTTAAATAATCTGGCCAATGCATCGGCAGAAATTGAAAATATACTGGAGAAACTGAACAGCGATGATAATTCAGCCGGCCTGTTGCTTAACGACGATGAATTATACCAGTCGATAAATACACTTTCGGAGAATATGGGTTTCCTTATCGGCGATATTCAGCAAAATCCCAAACGTTACCTCCAGGTTTCGGCATTTGATTTTGGCAAGGAAGTATATATTAATACCAAAGACGATGCTTCGTCGAAAGATATTGTATTTAAAGTTCACCTGCTTTCAACCAAAACACAATTGGGTACCGACGCTGAAATTTTTGAAGAAATCGATGATGTGGAAGAATTCACAACAGGGAATGTTTATAACTATTTAACCGGTGCAACAAGTAAGTACAGCGAGATAGAAGAAATCTATCAAAATTTACGTTTACAATTTCCCGAATCGAGTATCGTTGCCTTTAAAAACGGCCAACTTATCAAGCTTAAAAAGGCTTTGAAACAGATACGGTAATTAACCGGCGATTGTTGATAGCTATTAACCCGAAAAAGCAACCCTACCAGACCCCACCAGCTATATAGTTATCGTTCAATCACTTAAAAATAAACCGCTGATTTTTAAACACTTATAAATATTTCAGAAAATTAAAATTTTAAATGCCTGACTTATAACCAACTATGACAAAAGTTATTTTTCCAATAGAATTATGATTTTTTTTTTAACTTTTTTTTCGCAACTTTTGTTCTCGGAATACCACTAGGGAAATTTTTTTGTAGAACCTCATTATCCAGCAATTGTAAATGAACAACGAATACAGATCTGCATGGGAGAAATGCCTTAACGTTATTAAAGATAACGTTCCTAGCAGCAGTTTTAAGACTTGGTTCGAACCAATCGAGCCGGTTAAATTGGAGAATAAAGTATTAACGATTCAGGTACCAAGTGCCTTTTTCTACGAGTATCTTGAAGAACAGTTTATCGACATTCTTCGTAAGACACTTCGTATGGTTTTAGGTAACGGAGCCAAATTGGAATATAACGTTGTTTTAAGCAATAAAAACAGTAATGAACCGTATACTGTTAGTTATCCTACGAATAACAACAACAAAATTCAAAATAAACCACTTACTGTGCCATTAAAAGCGGAGGAAAAAGCAACAATAAAAAATCCATTTATAATTCCGGGGATCCAGAAATTACAGATCGACCCGCAATTAAAACCGGACAATACTTTCGAAAATTTTGTAGAAGGTGATTGTAACCGACTGGCACGTAGTGCTGGTTTTGCCGTTGCTCAAAATCCGGGAGGAACAGCTTTTAATCCCTTAATGATTTACGGTAACTCAGGTTTGGGGAAAACTCACTTGTCGCAAGCTATTGGTATCCAGGTAAAAGAAAATTTTCCCGACAAAGTGGTTTTGTATGTAAACGCAAATAAATTTCAAACGCAATTTACCGAGGCAACACGTAATAATAACAGAAACGACTTTTTACATTTCTACCAAATGGTTGATGTGTTGATTCTTGACGATGTGCATGAGTTTGCAGGAAAAGAAAAAACACAGGAAACATTCTTCCACATTTTCAACCACTTGCACCAAATGGGTAAGCAGCTGATTTTAACATCAGATAAGCCGCCTATTGAGCTGAAAGGAATGGAACAGAGACTCTTGTCGCGTTTTAAGTGGGGATTGACTGCTGATTTGCAAACACCCGACTTTGAAACTCGTATGGAAATTCTGCGTCGTAAAATTTATAAAGACGGCATTACTCTTTCGGATGAAGTATTGGAATATATTGCATCGCATGTAACCAATAATGTTCGCGAGCTGGAAGGTGCATTGGTTTCATTGCTGGCACAGTCGATGTTGAACAAGCGCGAAATTACGCTTGAACTGGCTGCCAAGTTGATCAACAAACTGGTTAAAAACTCAAAACGCGAACTTTCTATCGAGTACATTTCGAAAGTAGTTTGTGATTATTTCAGCATGCCGGTTGATGCACTGCAAACCAAAACCAGGAAACGCGAAATTGTTCAGGCACGGCAAATAGCCATGTATTTCTCGAAAAGTTTAACGAAATACTCGCTGGCAAGTATCGGGGCACAAATTGGTAGCAAAGACCACGCTACGGTTCTCCACGCTTGCAAAACTGTAAACAACCTGAAGGATACCGATAAGAATTTCCGACAGTTTGTTGAAGACATAGAAAAGAAATTAAAAATGTAATACCGGCAGGCTTTTAAGCCTGCCTTTTTTTTGCCCGTATGATTTATCTGATCCTGTGCATCCTTTCATCATCAATGATCTATGTGATTTTCAGAGTTGCAAAAAATTACAATTGTAAACTTCAGTCACTGATCACGATAAACTATTTGGCTGCCAGTTTACTGGGCATTCTTTTGTTTCAACCATTTGCTGAGGCCAATACCCCGGCCACACTCCCCCACTGGATGCCTTTTGCCATACTACTCGGAATCCTTTTTATTGCCATGTTTTACTTAATTGGTCACAGTGCCCAGAAAGCAGGAATTACCGTAACCACGCTTGCCAATAAGTTATCGCTGGTTTTTCCGGTAACCTTCTCACTCATCTATTTTAACGAACAGCTTTCAACATTAAAAGCAATTGGAATAGTAACAGCGATAATTGCCGTTGGATTAACGGTTTATAAAAAGGAACTTACCAAAACAAACCTGGTTTATATTGTTTTGCCTCTGTTTATCTTTTTAGGAAGTGGTTTGATCGACTCGATTGTAAAATATGTTCAGGCGGTAAAAATATCGGAAAGCGAAACATCGTTATACACCATCCTGGTTTTTATGGTTGCCTTTTTATGTGGAGTACTCGTTTCGATATTCACAAAAACTTACCGGCTAAAACTAAATCCGGCAACACTACTCTTCGGGGCACTTTTGGGTATTACGAATTTTGGGTCCCTGTATTTTATTATAAAAGCACTGAATAATTCAGGCCTGGAAAGTTCGCTGGTATTTGCCCTTAATAACATGGCTATTGTGGCATTTACAGCCATTTTAGGCACCTTACTTTTTAAAGAACGGCTGAATAAAATTAACTTTGCAGGTGTTGTATTGGCACTCATCAGTTTATATTTCCTGTTGTAATGGACGATCAGTATAAAACCATAGAAACACCGAGTAACGGCTACTTTAAAGACAAAGGCAGCAAATTTTATTCGTATGCCTACCCCTTAAAAGATGAAGAAGAAGTAAAAGAGCTGGTTGCTGCATTAAAAAAAGAACACCACAGTGCGCGCCATCACTGTTATGCCTGGCGACTGGGCACTGAAGAAATTCGTACGCGCGCAAACGATGACGGCGAACCTTCATCAACAGCCGGGAAACCTATTTTAGGGCAATTACAAAGCTACGAAGTAACCAATATTCTGGTGGTAGTGGTTCGTTATTTTGGCGGTACACTGCTTGGCGTTAGCGGGCTTATTAATGCCTACCGGGAGGCTACGGTTGAAGCGCTGAACAATGCCGAAATAATTTCGAAACTTATTGAAATTCAGTATGAACTAAAATTTGAATACGACATGCTGAACACCGTTATGAATAAGCTAAAACAAGATAATTACGATATTGTAAAAACCGATTTTCAGGAAAGCTGCCGGCTGATATTTAAAGCGCGGAAATCAGAGGATAAAAGGGCTTTCCAATCGTTTAACGAAATATATGGAATAGAAATAAAAAGGCTGGATTAGCATTTTTATGTGTTAATAAAATGCTGATAAGTACGCCACACTATTTTTGACAAACGTTAACTAACACTGTATTTTTGAACCATGATGCTACGCGTGATATTCCACTTTACTTTTCTTGAGCGAGGCACTAACAAACGCTTTGAGAAGGTTTCTTTTTCCCATCGCTGCATCAGACGATTTTTAAAAGCAATCGTTTTTATCTATAAAAAAGGTTCTACTTTTTTAGCAATTAACGAAGACCAACATTTTCTTTTCCGAAATGTTGGTCTTCTTTTTTTCAGTCAACCACATTATCAAATTCAATATTTAAGGCAATGAAGAAGGATTTAATTTCGATCACAGATTTCTCGAAAGAAGAATATCTGAGAATTATGGAACTGGCTGCGGATTTTGAAGCAAATCCGAACCAGGAATTGTTGAAAGGGAAAGTTGTTGCCTCCCTTTTTTTTGAACCATCAACACGCACACGCTTAAGTTTCGAAACAGCGATTAATCGTTTGGGGGGACGAATTGTTGGTTTTGCCGATCCTGACAGCTCGAGTGCAACAAAAGGAGAAACACTGCACGACACTATTAAAATGGTGAGCAACTATGCCGACCTTATTGTTATGCGTCACCCGCTTGAAGGCGCAGCGCGTTATGCTGCCGAAGTTTCAAGTGTACCGATCATCAATGCCGGCGACGGTGCCAATCAGCACCCTACACAAACCCTGCTCGACATGTATTCTATTTTAAAAACACAGGGAACACTAGATAACCTGAACCTGTTTATGGTTGGCGACCTGAAATTTGGAAGAACGGTACATTCGCTGCTACAGGCTATGTCTGAATTCGAGAATCCGATTTTTAACTTCATTGCACCCGAAAGTTTGCAAATGCCACGCGGCTATAAGCACCATTTGGAAGAAAGAGGCATTCGTTATTTTGAGCACGAAGAGTTTACCGATATTATTTCGGAAGCCGATATTATTTACATGACCCGCGTTCAGAAGGAACGTTTTTCGGACCCGATAGAATACGAAAAAGTGAAAGATGTTTACATTTTAAATAAAGCGATGCTGGAAAATACCAAACCAAATGTTCGGGTGTTACATCCGCTGCCACGCGTTAACGAAATTGCCACTGATGTAGATAGCAGCGAAAAAGCTTACTATTTCGAACAGGCGCTAAACGGGGTATTTACCCGCGAAGCCATCATCTCACATGTAATGAACCTTAAATAATACCGCCATGGAAAAAAATGACGCAAAAAAGAAACTAAAATTAAAAGTTAGTGCCATTAAAGACGGAACAGTGATCGACCATATTCCGGCAAAAAGTTTATTTGAGGTAATTTCCATATTAGGACTCGACACTATCAAAAACCAGATCACTTTCGGAACCAACCTTGAAAGCAGTAAGTTGGGCGCAAAAGCTATTATAAAGGTATCGGATAAGTTTTTTGAAAACGACGAGATCAACAAAATAGCACTGATCGCACCACACGCCAAGCTCAACATCATAAGAGATTACGAAGTGGCCGAAAAGAAAATTGTTGAAATACCGGAAAAAATTACAGGAATTGTAAAATGCTTTAATCCAAAGTGTATTACCAACAACGAAAAGATAACTACTTCGTTTAAAGTAATTAACACAAGTCCGGTTGCCTTAAAATGTAAATACTGCGAAAAGATTACAGCAGAAAACCAAATAAAAATGTTGTAAGAAATAATTGTTTTCAACTAAATCCGCCTTTTTAAAGAAACAAGAAGGCGGATTTTTTTTATATTTGCACGTCCAAAATCGAAACGGAGTAAACGCCACAGATTTTGGAATGTTCTTAACAAATTTGCCCAGTTGGCGGAATTGGTAGACGCGCTAGTTTCAGGGACTAGTATTCTTATGAATGTGAAGGTTCGAGTCCTTTACTGGGCACCAGGAGAAATCCAAATAAAATCAAGAGCACTTAAAATCAATATTTTAAGTGCTTTTTTGTTTTCCACAGGAATCAAAAAAGTACAAAAAAAGTTATTCAAAACGAGACTTTACCGAGACCAAAAATTTCCGACTTCTATAAGGTACTAATCCATTGCTATAAGCGACCTTTACCTCCTATCCACAAAAATACTCTACAAAACTGTGCCCTAACCGTTAGCGATATTAATGATCCTGCTATTGAAACCCGGGTTTATTCAACATTTACAGTTAATTTGCCTTTTATATCACGTGATGAATTTCCCAGCAAAAAAGTGTAGTTACCCGGTTCCACAATCCATGAACTTTTCGACTCATTATAATAGGCAAAACTGCTTACCGGGACTTCCAGTGTTACCAACCGGCTTTCTCCGGCTTTGAGGAATACCTTTTTAAATGCCTTGAGTTCTTTCGCGGCCCGGGCTACTTCGGATTTGGGTTTGCTCACATAAAATTGGGCTGTTTCTGCCCCGTCAATTTTCCCGGTGTTGGTTAGTGTGAACCATACTTTTAGTGTTCCATCGGCTTTTACTTCATTTCTGTCAACTTCTGGTTCCGACCAGGTAAAAGAAGTATAGCTCAAACCATATCCGAATGGGAACAAGGGCTCAATTTTTTTGGTATCGAACCAACGGTAACCCACCAGGATATCTTCTTTGTAATATTGGTCAATACTATCGCCTGGATAAGAAAGCTCTCCGAAGAAGTGAGCCCCATTATCCTCCAGCTTTTTAGGGAATGAGAAAGGTAATTTTCCTGAAGGGTTAACATCGCCTGAGATAACATCGGCCAACGCATTTCCAGCCTCGGCCCCCAAATACCATCCCTGCATAATGGCAGGCACTTTGTCTACCCAAGGCATTGCTACTGCATTACCGCTAAGCAAGACCACAGCTGTGTTTTTATTTACTTTCAACAGTTCATCAATCAGTTTATCCTGTCCGAATGGGAGGTCAAGGAATTTACGGTCCCCACCTTCACAATCCTGAAAGTGATTTTTATTCAATCCTCCGATATAAAGTACGATGTCCGCATCTTTTGCAACTTCGATTGCAGCAGCCATTAAGGAATCAGCGTCCAGCTTTGACGGTTCTTCGCGCCCGTATAATGAAGGTCCCGAAGCATAACCAAGGCTATAAGTAATATGCTTATCGCCATATTTGTCTTTCAATCCTTGCAAAGGAGAAACCTCATAGGCCACTTTAAGTGAAGAGGAGCCACCCCCGATGACCATACTACGGGAAGCGTTTTCACCGATAACAGCTATTTTTTTGTATTTCCCGACAGGAATAGGAAAGAACTCTTCATTATTTTTCAATAGGACGATCCCCTCGCAGGCAATTTTCCGTGCAGCCTCGCTGTGTTCCGGCGAAACAAAACGACCAAACGGACGATTGGCACTCATGGTCGTGCGGAAGATTAACCGCAAAATACGCCGTGCTTTATCGTCAAGCACGGCCATTTCATATTTACCATCCTTTATTCCTTTTAAGAAAGGATCGGCCAGGTAATAATCTGAATACGGGAAGTGCCCGCTGGTTGTCAATCCATTGGTATAGGTACCCATCTCAATATCAAGCCCGTTATTTACTGCCTGATCAGTGTTGTGAACTCCGCCCCAGTCGCTGATTACCAAACCGTCGAATTCCCAGTCTTTCTTCAGGATTTTATTCAGTAAAAGATCGTTGTGACAGCAGTGCTCACCCCTGAACTGGTTGTATGATCCCATGATTGACCAGGCCTGACCTTCCTGAACAGCAGCTTTAAAGGCAGGCAAATAAATTTCGTATAAGGCACGGTCACTCACGTTTACATTAATATGCCCGCGCCATTTTTCCTGATTGTTCAGGGCAAAATGTTTCACGCAAGCAGCAACACCATTGGCCTGAACTCCCTGCACATAGGGAACAACCATACATGAAGCCAGGTATGGATCTTCGCCCATGTATTCGAAATTGCGCCCGTTCAGAGGGGTGCGGTAAATGTTCACTCCTGGCCCCAGCAACATGGTTTTATTACGATAGCGAGCCTCTTCACCAATCGATTTTCCATACAGCAGCGACAATTCAGGATTGAAAGTTGCAGCTAAACACGTAAGTGCCGGAAAAGCGGTACATGAGTCATTGGTCCATTGAGCTCCGCTCCACTCATCCCAATAAACCTCTTCACGAATTCCGTGAGGGCCATCCGATGTCCATACTTCAGGAATGCCAAGCCTGGCAGCCCCTTTTGAGCTGAATTTTGACTGTGCGTGGCACAAGGCGACTTTTTCTTCGGTAGTCATTAATGAAAGCGCATTTTCAACCCGTTCTTCAATTGGTTGGGTTACATCAAGGTAAATTGGCGTAGTTTTCTGGGCAGAAGCAGAAAGAGTCATCGCCGTAATGAAAAATGAAACGAATCCTGTTTTTAAAGTTGACATTGTTATTATTAATTTAATTATCTGGTATTTGGAACTTTACAGAACCTCTAACGATTGAACACAAACCAGTTCTTACTCCAAAACAAACCAATTAGGTCCCTTTTTACTGAACGTCCTGTGATGTACCCAAAAAAACGACCGTAAAAATACACGTCAACAATACACACAGGGGTACTACAATGTTTCCCACATAGTATGCTGTTGTATTTTTAAGTTAACAAGAATGCAAAATGCGTCAAAAACAGAATTGTTTATGACGCATTTTGGGTATTCATGTAAGACGCCCCCTTCAACGGCACTTACTCACTCCCCTACTCATATCAATATACTTCAATCAATATTTCACTTTTCCGAATTCGACGCTCCTATAAAACCTCTTGCTTCAAGCCATTTTAGGCATGCTTGTGGCCACATAGATTGAGTGCTTCTCCCGGGAGCCATTCCATACCCATGTCCACCCGATTGATAAATATGAAGTTCGCAGGGTACATCATGCTTTTTCATCGCTAATGCATATTTAATACTATTTTCAACCGGAACCACATCATCATCCAACGAGTGAACTACAAATGCCGGTGGAGTATGCGTATTGACCTGCGAGTCGTTTGAAAAATGCTTCACCTGTTCAGCCAATGGTGCGTTACCAAGCAACCCCACGCGTGAGCCTCTGTGCGTAATGGTAGAGTCCATAGATATTACCGGGTAAATAAGCAACGAGAAATCGGGCCGCGCACTGGTTGAGTCATCCGGATCATAAACCTTCTCAGTATAATGGGTTGAAATTGTAGATGCTACGTGCCCCCCTGCTGAGAAGCCCATTATACCAATCTTTTCAGGATCAATGCCCCATTCTTTGGCATGGCGGCGAACAATGCGTATTGCCCTTTGGCCATCCTGTAACGGGCCAATCGATTTGTTTTCCATTGCGGCATCGTCGGGCTGACGGTATGTTAATACGAAAGCGGTTATACCCACGCTGTTAAACCACTGCGCAACCTGTAGCCCTTCATGCCTGATAGCAAGTCCTGAATAGCCGCCTCCGGGACAAATAACAACTGCCGTACCCGTTGCCTTTTCCTTTGGAGCCGGATAAAAATAAAGATCGGGATCAACAATGGAATGTTTATCTATCCAGCCTGCCGTTGTATCAACATGCTGTGTAAATTCTTCACTTTCTAAGGCACCGGAAGCCTTTCCGTTCCAAACATCAATTACCTGAAATTGTGCCGAAAGACTGCCGACTGTGGCAACTACACAAATCAATGCTACAACTAATCTTCTTAAATCTATCATTTTTACTTTCTTTTATAGTATTCGTGCACAATATACCAAGCTCTTTTTTTCTCTCCATGTTCCGACAACAAGCCTTTTCGGTTGTAACCATTTTGGTAAACCTGATTCATCCTTTTTAACGACCTGTAGTCGAATAACAACCACGGACACACCCCACACAAATTGGGAGTGGAGCCAAACATTTCAATCTGATTGACATAAATTTGCTGTTGGTACTCTTCTGTCCAGTAAGCCGCCTCATCGCCCGGACCTTCGTTACTGCCATATTTTGCTTCGCCTCCAAACTCGGAGATAAAGACCGGTTTATCGGGACAAACAACGTCCCATTTTGTTTCCGATGGTTTGCCTTGCCAAGGTTTGTACCAACCAACATATTCATTAATGGCTATCAGTTCGGAATAGTTGTAAAGTGGGTCCCACACCTTAAAGGTATTGTTGTTGTATCCGTGAGTATTTATCACGTGTACAATCAGCCGGGTTGAATCCAAAGCCCTGCACTTTTGAGTTAGCTCAATAAGCGCCTCGTTGCGGTTTGGTGTTCCGGGATAGGTTTCGTTCGAAAGACACCAAATAGCAACTCCACAGCGATTTTTGTCACGCCGAACCATTTCGTTAAGCATAGTCTCCAGTTTTTGAGGAACAAGGCTATCCGAGAACTGGATATGCTGATACACCGGCAACTCATCCCAGACCATGATTCCCATTCGTTCTGCTTGTTTAACCATGTTTTCATTGTGAGGATAATGGACTAATCTCACCAGGTTACACCCTAATTCTTTTGCCGCATTCAATAACATCCCGGCATCCTCAGCAGTATAAGCCCTTGCAGCTTTTGATGGGTTTTCTTCGTGAATATTTACTGCTTTCAGAAAAATTTCTTTGTTATTCAACAGTACTTTATTTCCCTGTACTTCAACGCTCCTGAAACCAATCTCGTCGGCTACAGTATCGGTTTCACTTTCAACCATTACCTTGTAAAGCTTCGGCTTTTCGGGCGACCAAAGTTTAAAAGCCGAGTTAAACTCAAGCTTTGCCCAACCTTCTTTATCGGTTTTTGTACGATATTCCAGATTCTGTTCAGGAATTTTAACCACAATATCCTGTTTAAGCTTGTTCCCGTTCAGTTTTACCCAGCCAGAAACGGTGTTTAAGCTCCCCTTCTTGAGCTGAATGAAGTAATCTTCAACAAAAGTTTCGTTGGTTTCGATTAAATCCACATCGCGGGTAATTCCACCATAATTGAACCAGTCGTAACCGGTACCTGGCAAACCGTTGCCCAAACGCTTGTTGTCAACCTTTACAACAATGGTGTTGCTACCATCCTTTACTTTACCTGTAATTTCAAACTGAAAAGGGGTAAAACCGCCTTCGTGGCTTCCCAGCTTTTCGCCGTTAAGGTACACATCGGCCAAATAATTTACCGCCCCGAAATGCAAAAACAATCGCTTGTCTGCCTTCACGGAATAGTTAAATTGTTTTTTGTACCAAACCGTTCCTTCAAAATAAGTCAGCTCGCATAATTGCGAGTTAAAATCGCCCGGCACCTGCAACTCTGGGCCCCCTTCAAATGAATATTCCACAAAATCTGTCTTCTTTTGTGACTTCTTTTCCTGCCATACCTGTTTCCCTTCGCCAACCCCTATTGGGTCGATAATGACTGTCCATTTGCCATTTAAACTTGTCGTTTTTCTTGCCTGAACATTAATCATGGCCGTTTGGGCATTTGCACTGCCTGCGAAAAAAATAAAAATCAAAAAGACTAACATCCATTCTTTTACTTCTGTCTTCATGTATTCCTTTATTTTAAAATATTGTTTCCCTTATAATTTGCCAGGTAGTTCAGGGAAGTAACTGTTTAATACTATATAAACTCAACTTTAAAAACGGTCGCAATTTCGTCCATAGCTTCAGCACTGGGTGTTGTAAGCGTCAATTTATTTTCGCTGGCCGACCATTTTAACTCTTCGCCACTTCCAACCACGCTAACTCGTTTGATATTCTGCCCCGGATTTGTCTCGAATACATGCTCCAACCCGATTTCTTTGCCAGAGTCGGGCAAACCCAATAAATAAACATACAGGGTATTTCCATCTTTCGATTTGGCAAAACGAACATCGTCTTTTGTGTATTTCATAGTAGCTGATTGTCCGCCAAAATGACCTTTCTCAAATTCAGCAATTCCGTAGCCAAAAACAGAATGTACACGCGTATTGTACACCGCTTCCTTGTGTTTCTTAATCCATTCACCAATTGTAAGTAAAACGTCTTGCTGTTCTAGCGGGATGATGCCATTGGCCATTGGAGATACATTTAACAGTACCACGCCTTTCTTACTCCACACGTCAATCATATTACGTATTATTAAATCGGCTTTTTTGTATTTCAGGCCATTGGTGTAGCACCAACTACCATCACTAATGGTTATATCGGTTAGCCAGTATTTTTCCGAAATTTCTGTTTTCCCGCCCTGCTCAATGTCAAGAAGAGCCACACTATCAGGTAAGTCTTCCTGTTTATAAAAAGTTATCGGTTCCTGGCCGCATTTTAAGGCTGTATTGTAATGATGGGCCACCATTTTTTGCCGGTATTCTTCAGGAATCATATCCAGCCACGAATCAAACCAAATCATATCCGGGGCATATTTATCAACTACCTCATTTACCTGTCCCAACCAACGGTCGTGAAACTCATTAACGGGAATGTTGCCGTACAGGTATTTAAGTTTTTTATCGTTGGTACTAGTAATTCCATTGGGGTCGTAGGCGAAATGACTATCAAAACCAACCTGACCGCTATTGGCCCAATGGGCACTGTCGTTGGCATAACGTTGCAGGTTTCGCGCATGATGGAAGGTTGCTATGGTTTTCATATCGCGCTTTTTAAGCTCCGATAACAGCTCTCCTGCAATGTCCTTTTCAGGCCCCATATCTGCAGCATTCCACGGATTTATTTCACTATCCCACATGGCAAAACCATCGTGATGTTGTGCAACCAGGCCGGCAAATCTGGCTCCTGCATTTTGAAACAGATCGGCCCACTCCGCGGCATAAAAGTGTTCGGCCTTAAACAGAGGGATAAAATCATGATAATCAAAATCAGTTCCGTAGTTTTTTACATGGTAATCGCGAATTTCCGCTCCCCAATGTTCTTTTTCAAGCTTGGTATAGTACATCCATGCAGGATACCATTCGGAACTGAAAGCAGGTACGGAATAAATTCCCCAGTGGAAATAAATCCCGAGTTTGGCATCTTTAAACCATTCGGGTTGGCTGTTGTGTTGGGCTAACGATTCCCAGGTTGGCTCGTAAACATTTACCTCCTGTTTGGTTTGCTTCGAACTGCAATTAAATAAGGTGCAAGCTATAGCCAACAGGCTCACTGTTCTTAAAGTTCTTTTAAGTTTATTCATTTATTCAGTTTTTATTGGATGATAACTGCTCTGTTTCTTAGTATTAATTGAAATGGTACTAATTTATCAAACGCAAACCTATAATAAGCCTGCTTGCCAGAATTATTTTGCTGTCAGAATAGCTGATGCCACCGGAAGCGAACCACTTTGGGCTGTTATTTTTATTTCACCTTTCCTAGAGGTTGATTGTATTACAGCCAGGCATTTTCCGTGATAAGCTTCCATTTCTCTGCCATTAAAGGGGGTATGGCTTTGCTGGTTACCATTGCCTACGGCCAGAAGTTTTCCGGCACCGCTCACTTCAAATTCAATCAGGTTGTCGGCAAACGGAACAGGCACGTTATTGGCATCAAGCAATTGAACCGATACATAGCTTAAGTCCTGCCTGTTTGCTTTTATGATCTGACGGTCTGGTGTTAGCACTATTTTCGCAGGTTCGCCGGCTGTTTGTACGACACAGGTAACGGTTTTGCCATCTTCTGTTTTTCCTACAGCCTCTAATATCCCCGGTTCGTATGGCACTTCAAAAAACAAAAAAGCTTCGTTATTTAGATCCCATTTGCGGGAGCCCAGCGATTTCCCATTTAGCTTTAATTCCACATCAGGCACGTTGGTATAAACGTGAATGGCCAGCGTATCGCCAATAGTTTCGTGGTTCCAATGAGCTTCAACCTTAGGCCAGTTCCAGAAAGAAGACCTATTCCTGTTACGCGCTGATTTATCGGTTTGAACAGCAATGTAAACCATGGGCTCATCGTTCCAAATCGACTTGCGGAACCAATAGCCGGGTTTTGGATTGCCACACATATCTATCACGCCGCAATCGGCACCACGCCATGGCCAGTTGGGCCATGTTTTCCAAAACTCGAAGCCGGTACCCACGTGCCCAATACCGGCTTCGCCAAGATAGTCAAAGCCGGTCCACAAGAACTCGCCGGCCACATAATCCTCTAACTGTCCATCGAGCCATTGCTGGTATGAGCGCATTTGCCACGCTTTGTGATCGTGATATGGGTACATCACCGTTTCTGAACCATAAATCACCCGGTTAGGGTATTTTTCGTGGTCTTCCTTATAAAAAGCTTCCTGGTAGTTGTATCCTACAATATCGAGCAAATCGAGCACGCCAAAAGAGTTGAAGTTTACAATTTCGTTACAGGCCAGGGTAAAAGGCCGCGTACTATCGTGTTTCTTTGCTGCATCCAGCAGCATGGGAATAATTTTCTGCGCACTGTCCTTGTTGTATTGTTCGCGCAATTCGTTGCCAATGCTCCATGCAATTACCGACGGATGGTTTCGGTCGCGACGTATCCAGTTTTTCACGTCGCGCTGGTACCATTCTTCAAAATGAGGGGCGTAACCATGGGAAGTTTTTCCATCCATCCATTCGTCAAAAATTTCGTCAATAACCACAAATCCCAGGCTGTCGGCATAAGCAAGCAGTTCCGGCGACGGTGGATTATGACTCATTCTTAACGCATTGCATCCCATTTCTTTTAAAATAGTCAGTTGCCGTTTGTGCGTGTGGTTTAATACTGCCGCGCCTAATGGCCCACCATCGTGGTGATTGTTCACCCCTTTCAGCTTTACATGCTTTCCATTGAGCGAAAAACCTTTATTGGGATCGAACCGGAAAGTACGAACACCAAAAGCCGTAGCATAACTATCCACCACCTCATCGCCGCTCCTTACTTCAACCTGCAGGCGGTACAAGTTGGGTTCTTCGATGGACCACAATTCAGGGCTGTCGATCCGAATGTTTTGTGCTATCGTTTGCTGTTGACCGGCTTTAACATCAACATCGGTTTCCGATTTGGCAACTTCTTTATCTTCCGAATCAATGAACCTGGACACCACGGTGCAAGGCTGATCGGCATCGTTGTCGTTGTTCACTTCAACAGAAACATAAACCCTGGCACCGCTTTCGTTCACTTCCACAGTTTGGGCAAACACCCCCCACTGGTTAATGTGCAGCTTATTTTTTGCCACGAGCCAAACATGGCGGTAAATGCCCGAGCCCGTGTACCAACGCGAATTTGGCTGTTCCGAAGTATTTACTTTAACCGCAATCAGGTTGTTTTCGCCAACCGGGTTTAAATAAGGTGTCAGTTCGTAATAAAACGACGAATAGCCATAAGGACGAATTCCAAGATAATGGCCGTTAATCCATACCTCGCTGTTGCGGTAAACACCGTCGAACAAAATCCATAATTTCTTGTCAGCATACACCTTTTCCGTTACAAACTGTTTCCGGTACCAGCCAATTCCGCTATATGCGTAACCGCCACCGGCACCGGAGGTGTATGCCGAGTCGAAGGGATGTTCGATGCTAAAATCATGTGGCACATCAAGTACGCGCCAGCCCGAATCGTCGAAACCGGGCTGTTCAGCCCCCGGCTGTTCGTTCAGTGCAAATTTCCAATCAAAATCGAAGGGAATTCTGGCATCATCTACCGTTTGATTGTTTTTGCAGGATGTGATTGCCAAAAGGCAAATCAAAATATAGTTTATTACTATCTTATTCATTGTGTTGATTTAATATTGATTTATTCAGTAATCACAGCCACTTCTGCATAACAGCTACTCATTTTTACCCATTCAAATATTTATTTTATTGCCTTATGATAAAGATTTTGAATGAGATTAAAATTCCTACTGCAACTGAAGCAACAATACAGAATGTGCAGGAATACTAATGTTTAGTTGTTTATCTCGAACTTCCGCCGTCGAAAAATCCGATAAGCTCACTTTTTCTTCTTTACCAAAATCGTTATAATCAGTATAACTATTACTTGTCAGAATTTTTGCATCTGCAACCTTTAGATCTTTATTCAACGAACAATTAATACTAACTGTTTTATTCGGATTGGCATTGGTAATTGTAACGCTAACCACACCGTCTTTTTCAGAAGCAGAGGCTGTTATGGCCGGTATTGATTCTCCTTCATACGAATAGTCTTCCGTTTGCAACTCTAAAGGAACAAGGTTGGCTTCCTGATGCACATTGTACATTTTAAATATGTAATAAGTAGGCGTTTTAACCATTTCCTTACCCTTTGTAAGAATAGGTGACTGCAATACATTTACGATTTGTGCGATATTAGCCATGCTTATCATATCAGCATGATTATTAAAAATGTTCAGATTAATACCTGCAACCAATGCATCGCGAACCGTATTTTGCTGTTGCAAAAAACCGCCTTTTGTTCCGGGCAATTGATCATACCATGTTCCCCATTCATCAACAATTAGTTTAACTTTGCCTTCTTTGTCGTATTTAAGCATAACTGCAAGATGTTGATTAATATAATCCTCAATTTTCATGGTGCCATGCAGTGTTGAGAAATACATATCTTCTTCAAAATCGACAGATGATCCCTTACTCCCCCAGTTACCGGTAGGCAACGTATAATAATGCATAGAAACACCTTGTGTAAGATTGAGTTTTCCTTGCAGTTTAGACATAATAGTCTCGGTCCAGTGTGTATCGTCGGCCGAAGGTCCACATATCACCTTCTGAAAACCATTACCCCTGATATAGGCGGAATAATTTCTGAAAAGATCGGCGTAATAACCAGGCGACATTTCTCCGCCACAGCCCCATGTTTCATTGCCGATCCCCCAAAACTTCACATCCCAGGGATCTTCTCGTCCATTCTCTTTGCGCAGTTCTGTCATCGGACTTTCATCACTTGAGGTAACGTACTCTACCCACTCCATGGCTTCCTGAACAGAACCGGATCCAACATTTATGCTCAAATAAGGCTCAGTACCTATCAATTCACAAAAATCTAAAAATTCATGAGTTCCGAAACTGTTGTCTTCCGTTACCCCACCCCAGAAAACATTCACAATTGAGGGGCGATCTTCTTGCTGCCCTATACCATCTTTCCAATGATAAGTATCTGCAAAACAACCTCCGGGCCACCTTAAAACAGGTACTTTCATTTCTTTTAAAGCTTCAACAACATCTTTTCTGTACCCATTAATGTTAGGTATTTCAGAATCTTTTCCAACATAAATTCCTTCATAAATACAAGTTCCCAAATGTTCAGAGAAGTGCCCATAAATTTCCTTGTTGATTTTAGGGCCTACAGAATCCACGTTTAACACAATTGTATTCTGTGCAAATACGTTCACTATAAATAGTGAACTGATAATCAATAAACTAATTTTCATATTTTGTTTTTTTTATTAACTGTATTTTTTTAGTTCACATCCCTATCGACCACAGTTTTGGTTTTGCTATGCTACCCTGCACATCTGGTCGAACAATTACCTGGTGCTTTTTACAGTACATAAATCACCGGCAACTAAACGATTTGTGTTATTCAATAAAAATTTTGAAGACAACAGCGATGTCATTAGGAATTGTTTTTGATTTTTCGATAACCAGCGATTCTGAGTTTTGATTCCACTTTAGTTTTTCATCGCTTCCCAGCATTTCTATTTTTTTGATTTTCAAATCGCAATTAGCAAGCGCTAATGATTTTATATTTATTGTTTCTGAGGGAACTCCAAGTATCGTCGCGTAAAGAATGTCACCTTTTTGATTAAAGCGGATGTCCTTAGCAGTCATCTGAACTTTTCCCTCGTTGAATCCCTGTTCCTTCATAGGGTTGACCTCTTCAACAGACGGCCCCTCACCAAACACAATCCACGGACGGGTATCAAAAATACTCTCCTTGTTCACTTCCATCCAGGCAGCAATTCCTTCAAGAACGGCTACTTCTCTGCTGTCAATAGAACCATCGCCGCGAACCGGTATATTCAGTAACAAGTTACCGTTTTTACTAACGATGTCCACCAGTGTGCGGATAACAGTTACAGCCGATTTATAGGCATCGTCATCGTAGCGCCAGCGGCTGTAATGCCAATCGCCAATACAGGTGCAGGTTTGCCAGGCCAAATCCTGCCCTTTATCGGGGGCACCACGCTCAACATCCCATACCATGCACTTTTTCTGTTCGTCAGTCAAAATCTTCCCGAACAAAACGGCCTCCAGTTTGCCATTATGAGTTGCCATGTTGTGGTTGTAATAATGCGCCGCCAGCTTCAAGCCGGCATCGCTAACAGGATAAAGAGGAAGAGCGGTGTCATCAAAATAAATCAGGTCCGGATTATACTTGTTAATCAAATCCATCGTACGATTGTAGAAATTCTGGCAGTATTCCTTTGAAGGCGGAGTAATAACACCTTTCTGCCATTCCCAGCCCCAGCCTTTACTCATCTCGTGGTTTTGGGCGTACAGTTCCTGAGGGTCGAGTCCTTCCCACCAGGTACCTTTTCCATCTGCTTTGGTTAACTTACCATCATAAGATACCCCTTTGTACTGCCCGGTCGTATCGGCTCCCTGGGCAGTTTCGTAAAACGTCCAGGCATGGGATGCATGAACACTGATACCGAAAGGAAGTTGGTATTTCTTGGCAGCTTTGGCCCATCCCGTCATTATATCTTTTTTTGGTCCCACACGTACCGAATTCCATTCCTGGTACTTGCTGTCCCACAAATCAAGGTTATCGTGATGGTTAGCCATAGCAAAAAAGTATTGGGCACCGGCACGCTTGTACAAGGCAACTAATTTCTCAGGGTTCCAGTTCTCGGCTTTCCAGTCGTGTATAACATCTTTAAAACCCACTTCCGAAGGATGTCCGTAATGTTCAACATGCCACTTGTAGTAGTCTGAGCCTTCATCATACATACCGCGAGCATACCAATCGCCACGTTCCGGCTGACACTGAGGCCCCCAATGCGCCCAAATACCAAACTTGGCGTTGCGGAACCATTCGGGAACTTCGTATTGACTGAGCGATTCCCAGGTAGGTTCAAACTTGCCTTGTTCAACAGGTTCATTGTCCTCGTTCACCGGAGAAATATAGGTCTCCTGTGCAAATAAAGAAAAACAACACAGAAGGTAAATAGCAGTAAAAAATATCGTTTTCATCTGTATAAGTTTGTAATTTTATTTCAACCAATAGATCATTTTACCTCAATAAATTCGGGTTCGTAAGGGGCAATGGTAAAGTTGCCCGTGTACTCTTTATCAAAAAGAAGACTCTTCGACTTGCCGTTCATTTGAATTTCTTTGGGTTCGCCGCTGACGTTTAGGTACAAAAAATGGTTCTTATCTATTTGCCGCGCCATGATGCCTGCCGGAACGACGGGTCCTTTTTCAATGCCAAGTTCTATTATCAGGTCGTCGAGCAAAGCACCAAGCACTTCGCCTTTTGCCGGCAAACCGATGTAAATTGCCCGGCCTTTGCCGTATTTATTCACCGTCATTATCGGGTAATCTTTGTCCAGGCTGGTCAGTCTCCCGATAACTTCAGCGCCTTTTAAATCAATTAAATCGAAGCGTGCTGTCTCGGTATCAAGCGGCTTTCCGTTGTACACAAACTCAAGTTTCTGTCCTTTGTAAGCTTTTCTTGAGATTTCGTTCATGGACTCTGTTTCTTCATAGCCGCCCAGGCGTATACCAAAAACATCATTCAGCATTCCCGGCCGGGTTGTTACAAAAACCTGTCCGCTTGTATCAACAATCGCCGAGTTGCTGGTCATTATTATCGTCCCGCCATCTTTCACATAGGTCCTTATTTTAGCTGCGGTAATTGTATCCATCACCGTAACTCCGGGAACTATTAATAATTTATAATCCAACTTACTCTTGCTTATCTCAAGCACCCGCGAATCCATGTTGCGCCGATAAAACAGGTTCCAACAGGCTTGCAATTGACTATCATGTTGTTCAGGAAAAGAATTGCTTGCTATCTGACCAGGAAACGAAAAAGCCAGTCCCACCTCTGCTTTTAGTTGATAAGGAAAGAATTTTTCAATTTTTTTGAATTCAGAGGCAATCTGCATGTATTCGTCGTATTTGCGGTTAGGCATACCATCCCAGTCTAACATGCCTTGAAGGTACTGTTCTTCTCCCGCCCACATGCTTTGCCAGGTCCACCCACAAACCATTTGGTTACCATACAGCAGGGTGGCATAAGCCGATTTTCGGATGGAATTGGGAACTGCGGTCATTGTAGTGGATTCGTTGCACCAGAATGGGTTCGTGCTTTCAAACTGAATTCTGGAAATTCCGAACAAGGCTCCCATCACGCCCCAGTTGGAGGTTAACGAATTTCCGGGGTAAAAACCGCAACCTTGGCGGGTCATCTTTCCCGAATAGGCAATTTCCGAATAATCAATGTACTTCATCTGGCTGTAGTACCAGGCATTAGTATTGGTGAGGGCATTGGGGGCGTTGGTATTCACCACTTCGAGAACTTTAAACAGGATACCATTAACCTCATCTGATACAAAACGGCGGAAGTCGAGGATTTTTTCGGGAGCCCCGTTTTTGGCTCCTTCAGCGGGCAAGCCCACTTCATTGAACTGATTCAAGCGGCGCGACCAACGCTGGGTGGCCCAGGCACTGTTCAGCTTATCGATGTTACCGTACCGCTCTTTCAACCAATCAATGAAACGTTGACGAACAGTTTCGGAGTATGAAATTGGGCCGTCCCCCGATTCATTATCGATTCCGAAGGCCAGCAAAGCAGGATGCCCGGCGTAGTGTTTAGTAAGCACATCGGTATAACGCAAAGCATATTCCTGGTAGTTTGGGTCGCCCACATCGTCCATATAACGGTGGTTCGGATAACGAACATTCCCGTTAGCATCAACCACATCAATCGACGGAAATTTTTGGTGCAACCAGATTGGTGCAGGCCGAATGGCGATATCGAGAATGACCTTTATCCCGGCCTCGTTCATCAAATCCATCACTTTATCAAACCAGGCAAAGTCGAACTGCCCTTCCGCGGGTTCGTAAACGTCCCAGGCCAGATGGCCCATCCGTACACAGGTAAACCCGGCTGCTTTCATCAGCTCAATATCGTTTTTTATCTTTTCGATGTTTTTATCATCGTGCGGATGGTAATTGGCCCCGACATACAGCTGGGCATTTCCGCGAACAACGCAAAAAAGCGACACAACAAGTATTAAACTTTTAATTCCAACCAGGTTTCTAATTTTCATACGTATGTTTTTTAATTTAAAAAACTCACAACGACTTCATTTCCGTTATATTTAACCGGCTTATCAGGAACAGGCGATAATTCTTTTTCTGTTGCAAATTTTTCCTCTCTCATTCTGCTCCAGATATCCAGATTAAAGAGGCCATTCATTAAATTCTTTCGACCTTAAGAACGGCCTCTCATTTTCTGCTTACATCTAATAAACTAGCTATTTACCAAAACTTACCTAATCCCTTAGGTATTGTTCTTGAAAATTTATTTCTCAGACACAGTGAATATCCTTTTCGGGTTCGCTTCATAATCAAACCAATCAAAATCGGCAGGATTGGTGTTGGCACTTCCATTACCCGATGCATACATTCCGATAAAAACACCAATGAATCCGTGAATTTTTTCGTTCGATAATTCCTTTGTGGCAGCCGTTCCAAGTAATATCGCTTCTTTGCCTTTGGGCTGCACCCAAAATTTGTATTCCAATTCGGTTGCACTGATTTTCAGAATAACATCATCTTTTGATATTTCCTTAAATTCTTCGCTTTCGACTTTATCCTGAAGATACTTTCGGTAAAGCACCACCCGTTTCCCTTCGCGTTGTGTAACTACCAGGCTAAAATGGTTGGCATCGTTGCCGCGTACCACCAGGCCGGCTTCTTCATTATCGGCTTCAGGAGTGAAGCTCAATTTTGTAGAAGCTACCATGTTAAAATCGGGTTGTCTGCGCCCAATAAAGGCAGGCGAATCTTTTTCTTTCAAGCTCACTTTTGAACCGTTTAGCCTTAAGTAGCCAGGCTTTTCTGTCAACGACCAGTCGGCTTCGTAAGGATTGCGAAGAAAATTCCATTGCAAGCCAAGCGTCGTACTGTTGAAATCATCACGAACAGGTTCCTTTTCCCATTTGTGTTCAGGAAGATTTGGAGCAGGAAATTCTTCGAGCATAACGCCATTATCGCCACCAATGGGCCAGCCATCATCTGTCCATTTTACCGGTGCCAGATAAGTTTCACGCCCCAAGTGTTGAAACCGTCCACCCTTCGGCCTGATTCCTAAACATACCAGCCACCACGAGCCATCCTGCAGTTGTAGTAAATCGGCATGGCCAATAGCCTGAAACGGACTTTCAGGATGATTCATATTTGAGATTACAGGATTGTACGGACTCGGTTCAAACGGCCCGTATGGTGATTTGCTTCGTTGAATAACTTCACGGTGCTCGTAACCTGTGCCACCTTCTGCCGACATCAGGTAATAATATTCGCCAATTTTATACATGTGTGGCCCCTCGGGCGACGAGCCTCCCTGACCTTTAGCCACCTGTTGTAAAGGCTTAATAAACTTTTTTTGAACCGGATCAAAAGTTCCTACACTAAATCCGCCTTTATGGTCGGGACTTATCCAATACATGCTGTCGTTGGCAAACATCATTGACGGATCAACATACCAATTACCAATCCAAACCGGATCGGACCATGGACCTGCCGGGTTTGTAGCCGTAACATAAAACACACCCTGTGTACCCTTACCGCCATAATTGGTACACGAAATATAGAAGGTGCCATCGTGGTAGCGAAGTGCCGGTGCATAATTTCCCCCGGAAGAACCGGCTCCTTCCATCGGGCAATTGCCTGGTCTGTCTAAGGCATATCCAATCATTTTCCAGTGAACCAGATCTTTGCTGTGATAAACCGGCAGGCCGGGATAAAATTCAAAAGTGGAAGTTACCAGGTAAAAATCATTACCTACACGGCAAATACTTGGATCGGGATTCATACCTGTAATTACAGGATTTTTATAGGTTTTTTGGCCGATAACGTTCCCTGCACATGTAGCGAGAAAGAACCCAAATAATAATAGTTGTTTTATTTTCATAATTATTTTATACTTATTGATTATAGTTTATTTACTAAGAATCATTTTTCGTGTTGTCGCACTGTTTCCGATCTTCAGTTGATAGAAGTACAGCCCGGCGGGCAATAGACTTCCGTCAAAATCAACCTGATGTGTTCCGGAAGGCAATTCCTTGCTTATTAGAGTTGATATTTTCTTTCCTGAATAATCAAAAACATCCAACACTACCAACGCATTTAATGAAGTTCGGAATTGTATGGTTGTAATATCGGTGAATGGATTGGGAAAATTCGTCAGATCCGATCCGTTTTTCAGCTCACTTGCAACCGATGTTGGGTATAGCAGATTGTCACCTGCTTCAATCATAATAAACTGAACCGAGCGCGCGGGAACCTCTAGTTTTATAGAACTCCCTATTGAAAAAGCGTTTGCAGGAATAGTCTCAAGTGTCTCACGAGGTCCCCATTGTGTCCCCGTTGTTCGCTCATCATTGACGGTTACATACATCGAAAAATCGCCATTATCAGTACCTCCGGTTAAAGAGTAATTATAATACTGATCTCCGACACCAATCTTCAGTGGATCTATTTTTACAACTTGTGCAGTTTTCCCTTTATTTACAAGTACAATCCCGGTTTCGCCAGAAGCAAATTTAGAGGCATAGGCCAAAATTGTGGTGTTATCTGATGTGGCATTAATTACATGATCGCCGGTAAATTTTTGGGTATAATACGCATAATAGAAATCAGGCCGTGGCTGCCACCTTAAACTTACATCATCGCCCTGATAAAACATACCATCTTCGCCTGAGGCGAGTAGCCACCTGGCACCCAACCCAAAATTATTCTTAATCAATTCATTATAGAGAATGGTAGCCTGCATTCCATTGATATAGGAATGCCCCATCGTAGGATTGGCGCTATTACTGTTTATATTATATTCGGTTATTGCCACTGGTTTTTGGAACGCGTTATTATTCATAATGTCTTGCTGAATAAAGTCGATGTTTTTCCGGGGTTCTGTTGATGCAGCCATCAATAAATTATCCGCATTTGCATCACTTCCAAAATAGTTATGCATTACATAGAAATCTGCGCCATCGCCAATTTCGCTAAACACTCCTTCATTCCATGTCCCATCCACCGAATTCCAGCTCGTTGTACCATCAAAATGCAAAACCTGTGCACCAATATATATTGTTGCGCCCACCTCGGCCGCTGCGGCTCTCATCGAATCGGCAAAAACCCTGAAATGCCGGCCATAAAGCTGGCCGGAAATAATTTCAGGCTGCCCGTCTTTATTGGTATTTGTATCAATTTTCCACCCGGCTTCCCACGGCCCGGCATTTTCGTTTCCAATTTCCCAGAATTTCGTGCGGCCGTTATCATAGCGCACCCATTGGGCAGCCAAATGGGCAGCCTGCGCTACCGGATTATCGCTCAACCCGTAACGGGCATAACCATAGTTGATAGTAATGAGCCCCTGCGAGCCGGTTTGCTCACGTAATTTATAATAGTTCCCGGTTGTGGTGGGCCAGTCATTTTTTCCTGAAATGGCATAAAACTTTACTCTTTCTCCCGATGAATCATAGGCAGAATCCGGGATATCGGAAGGAGCACCATCCCAGAAAAAGATATTAGACCAACTTCCTCCCGGAAAACGTATTAAAGAAGGATTCAACAGCTGGGTATTTTCCACAAACGTGGGATTATCGGTGTTATTTCCCATCCAAACAGCTATGGCATTTCCAAAAACATAGTTGGAAATTTTGCCCAGTGTATCGGCTGATAAAGTAACTGTAACAGTTGGCGAATTTACCGTTTTGCTTGCCGCTACCGAGCCTGGGATTGTAGCGTTTTTAGGCGTAAAGTCTTCTAAAAAACAATTCGTTTCCTGTGCCAAAAGCGATGTTGTACAAAAGATCACAGAACACAATGATGCTATAATTTTAAGTTTAGCGTTTTTCATGTTTTTATATTTTAAGCAGCAAGACCGACTTCAGAAGTCAGAAGACAGAAGTGATTTAATGATTCTTCCGAATACTGACGTAATGCCGGGATTCTTATTCACTTATCGATTTAGTACTTTAAATTTTCATTCTTCTTGTTCTGAATGTACAGGTTAGTCTGTAAATTAATTCCAGACGGCATGCAGCCAACACAACAATAGAACCAGCTTCTATTATCTCTAAAAGACAGTAGCTTCCGGCAATCCTGCTACCTCCAAAACTACAACCGAATCGTTGTCGTTCGGGGTATTGGCAGGTAACGAAATCCTTATACTCCCATTTTCAAAGGAAGAATCAAGCGCCTTTCCGGGCTCATTCATCAGGTAAATTTTTGTTATGGAGTTTTTGATTGCCGGTATCGAAAGCATTCCTTCCTGAGGCCATGAAAAAACATGGACAAATAATTTGCCTTCTTTTTTAGTATAAAAACCCCACTCGGGTTCAGCCGCAAACGGGCTGCGTGTTGTACCATAAATACTTTCTCCGTAGGTATCCATCCATTCTCCGATTGCCTTTAAGGTATCGGCCGTTTGTTCCGGTACTGTCCCGTCGCCCTTCGGGCCAATGTTTAGCAAGTAATTTCCATCCCGGGAAACCACTTTCACCAATTCTCTAACCAGGTATTTGGTCGATTTATAGTCATTATCGTTTTTATTGTAGCCCCAGGTTCGGTTCATCGTTTGGCAAGTCTCCCACTGGCGGCTCCGCGGTACATCAGGTACTTCCTGTTCGGGGCATTCGTAATCCCCCAGACCAAAACTGCGGCAAACACGTTCGTTAACTACCAGATTAGAATCAAGGCCGGTTAAGTAATTATATAAGTCTATTCCGTCGGCTTTTGTCCACCATTTTTCAGGGCTTGGTTCTCCGGCATTGTAGGTCCAGTCGCCATCAAACCAAAGAGAAGCGGGATGATAACGATCAATCAACTCCCTGAGCTGCGCTTTCATATCGCGAATGTAGGCTGTTCGTTCCGAATCCGATTTCATGGTTGAAAAAGTAGAGCCATTCACGTGGTTAATCTCCTGCGAAGAATGACCCCAGTCAAGAATTGAATAATAGAGACAAAATTTAATCCCGTTGTCATCACAGGCTCTTTTCAGTTCCATTAGCACATCCCGTTCTCCGAATGATGTAAAACGTGGCAGGCTATACATCTTATCTCCTGTAACATCTTTAAAACTTTTCACTTTGGTATCCCACATACTAAATCCTTCATGATGTTTGGCCGTGATAACAAGGTACTTCATACCGGCAGCTTTTGCCAGTTGAACAATTTCGCGGGCATCGAACTCCGACGGGTTAAAATGAGGCGAGACTTGCTGCTGATAATCGGTTTTTTCCCAGTTTTCGATACTGAATGCCCATTCGCCATGCGCCAAATACGAATAACTACCAAAGTGGATAAACATACCAAAACGGTCGTTGTACCACCATTTTAACTTCTCAGGAATTTGATACTGGGCATTTGCCCTAAACAACGGATTTAAAAGCAACACCATTATCCACAACAACAAAACAGAATTTCTTTTCATAACTTCTAATTAAAACTTCAACCTCTTTTTGTTATTCATTTACATCAACTCCCAATATTGAAAGCATCTCTATACCGTATCGTTTACCTAATTCCCGGTATCCTTCTGAATCAAAATGTGCAGCATCCTGCCCGGTACAACCATCGGAAGAAATTACATGTGCGGTTGGAATTATATCAGGCAGAGTACCTATTATCGGATTCATTGATGAGCAGCAATTTCCCTCACCAGAGAATAATTCACCTGCTAAAAGAGGAACCGAACCGGCATCTAAGTCAAGATCAGTTAACATGTCGGTATAAATTTTCTTTACATAAGTCGGCCACTGTTCCTGTCCGGTATTTGTTTCTCCCTGGTGCAAAAGAATACCTTTAACAACACCATCCTTTTGCGCCAGCTTTGCCTGGTTGATTAAATATTGATAGGGATTTCCATCATAGCCAATTACCTGAGAAGTAAACCAGTCGTCTGTAGATGTAGAATCGTAATCCATGTACAAATCCTTGTCAAACAGCCTGATGTCGCATCCGGCAACAGAAACATTGATAATCCCCACAGTAATGCTGTCGGGCAAATTGGCAACCAATGTTCGTCCGAAATAATCGGCAGGCGAAAGGCCCGAGCCACATTGACAAGTAGGCGGCACAGCAGTGTACCATGTTGCTTTTTCCCTGTTCAGATTGTCGCAATCCAATGCCTGAAACAACTTGAAACGGCTGTCAACGGTCAAATCCTGGCTTTCAATTGCTGCGGCACCATGCATATTCGATTGTCCGAAACAAAGGAAAATGTAAAAATTGTGATCCTGCGCAACGGGCTCAATCGGGGAATCCTGCGAATCCTGCGAAACCGTAATCCGTCTGTCCTGCCCATTTTGCGAGGAAACTTTCAATACGCCGGAACGTGTTGAACCGGTATGATTAAGGTCGGCTGTCAACTGAATTTCAGTACTGCCGCTACCACCACTTGTTTTATTTAACTCCAACCAGGAAAAAGCAGAATTGGCAATACTCCATTGGTCGTTGCCGGTTACTGTTATATTCGAAGCTCCCCCCTCAGCCGGTAACGAAACCGATGTTGTGGAAACATCCAGGATAGGTTTGATATCCTCATCATTTCCACATGATGAAAGAATGGTGCACCCCAAAAGCAGTGCTAACATTAGTTTTCCATACAATTTGTGGCGAATCCTGTTATTTTTCATTTCAATATAAATTTCAATTTGTTCATTTTAACACAAACCCTAATCGTTTAAATAGCAGATTTATGCGATAACTTATCTTATTGGTCACCAATTCTATTTTTGGGTTATTCCTTTCCAATCGTCGGTTCTGAAAGGCACAGCCGGCAATCCCTCTGAATTCACCAGGTTGCATTCTGGATTATCGGCCCAGGCATAGCGCACCGCAACCGGTTCGGCAACCTCATCGGAATACACAACGATGTCATTTCCATCAATCTCTGCTTTTGCCCAATAGAACTTCCGGTCGTTGCCGGCAATTGCAAAGCCTGTTACTTTGTTTCCATCTTTTGTTAAGAGGGCTGAACCACCATTGTTAAAATGGATACGTATACGGCCTTCTTCTTTTTGAAAATCATGAAACATGGGTCCGGATGCTACACAATCTTGTTTATACACCATTTTATTGGCAATTAGTGCCAGCCTCCGACCTACTTCCTGTTTGTTTCCAGGGTGAATATTATTGTCTTCACCAAGATCGATAGCACAAGCCATTCCGGTATTGGGTTGCGTTAGTGTCAGTGTTTGTGCTTCTCTCAGTTCGGCCCATTCACTTTCTGAAGGCAGCGTTTTTCGTTCCATGTAATTAGCCAGTTGAACAAATAAAAACGGGAGATTTCCCTGCTGCCAACGCTGCCTCCAGTCTTTAATTAACATGGGAAATAATTCGCGATAATTGTAGGCTCCCGCTGCATTCGATTCGCCCTGGTACCAGATGTAACCTTTTATGCCATATGGAATTAGCGGATTTATCATGGAATTAAAAAGCACAGTAGGATAATACTGGTAGTTGAGTATTTTCGGGAAAGAAGGTTCAAGGTCTTTCTTGTATAACCAGTTCCCGGCTAAAGAAATGCTGGAATTCCCATCAGTAATATAAAGCTCATCAGCCGGTGGGTTTAAACCACCACCGCCCCAAAGCATGGCAACTCGCACTGCAATTGTATTTTCTTCAGTTTGTTGCACCCAACCGGCCGGAATCGTATAAGAATGAGTAGAATCGGAATACCAAACGTTTTTGCAAATCTCCTTACCGTTAAAATAAAACGAATAGTTCATTTCCGGATGACCAAGGCTAACTGTCAGATCTTTTCCTGCAAAGGATTCAGGCAACGATATTCTTTTCCGCAGCCAAACCATGCCCTCATAACTGCCAATCCCGAAATCTTTCAGCACATTGGGCATTTCAATTTCTGCCCAGTCGGCATCATCATAATCTGTAGCAGTAAAAATCTTGTCGGCATTATTTTGCGGGTTATATACAATATCCCAAATACGCACCCAACTCAGACTGTCGGCAACAAGGTCTTCGCGATCTAAAGTAAGGGTATCCGTTGCCAGTGTATTTTCCCGGGTAATGGGCGATGTTAGCAGCATCTCCCTACTGGTCCAGGCTTCAATCGGTGTGCCGCCCCAGGTACTTTGAATAATTCCTACCGGAACGTTTTGATCCTGATGAATTTTGCGGGCAAAAAAGTAAGCAACTGCCGAAAACTCCTTTACACTGGAAGAATCGCAGACTTCCCACTTGCCGGATGCAATATCTGGCTGAAGCTTTATTTCTTTACTGTGATCGACAACAAAAAAACGTACCTGCGGAAAATTGGCGTTGGCAATTTCCTTGCCTGCATCTTTGGCCTGCTGTACCTGCCATTCCATATTCGATTGCCCGGATGCCAACCAAACATCGCCAATAAGTATTTCATCCAATACTATCGCCTCGTTTGGTTTGTCTTTTTCATAAATTTTAAGCGTATATGGGCCGCCGGCTTTGAACTTCGGAAAATGAAGCATCCATTTCCCGTCGTTATCTGCTTTTGTTGTCGCTTTGGCATTTCCGAGTTCTGCAATTATCAGTGCTCCCGGAGTTGATTTTCCCCACAATGGAATTTTAATATCTCTCTGTAGTACCATGCCGTCGCCAAATACTTTTGGCAAGGATATTTGCGCAGAAACCGCCGCAACAAATAAACAAAACAGAATACTTAAAACAATTTTTCTCATGGATGTAATCTGTTACAATTTTTCAAATCGTGCCGCCCAGCCGCCACCGGGTGCCAGATTTATTTCAATTTCATCGATGTTAGAAACCATTTTAATCTCACGTTTGTAGTCGGTGGCATCGCGGTCAGCATTCACCCCATCGCTAAATATTACGGCATTGTATTTTCCTTCAGGTAAAAACGACAGATCAATAGTCAGCGACCGGCTGTCCCAATTGGTCATTGCACCAACATACCAGTCATCACCTTTACGGCGGGCAATAGCGATGCATTCAGATACTTTCGCATCACATACAACGGTTTGATCGAATACAGTTGGTGTTTTGGCAATAAACCTTGCACACTCCGACTCTTTTCGGTAGGCTGTCGGATTATCGGCCATCATTTGTAATGGTGCTTCAAACACCACGTACATAGCCAGTTGATGAACGCGGGTTCCCTGGCTCATCGGCATTGAATTGGAAGGGTAAAAATTGGCCTTTGTCACATTACGCATGGCACCAGGGGTATAATCCATCGGGCCGGTCATCATTCGCATAAACGGAAGAGTCACATCATAAGGCGGAACATTGTCGGTTGTCCATTTTACGTTTTCCATGCCTTTAACACCCTCAAAATTCAGCACGTTTGGCCATGTACGGTGTATGCCTGAAGGTTTCATGCCGTGATAATCGAGGATCATTTTATAGCCGGCGGCCATTTCGGCCAACTCGTAGCAAGAGTGCATTGCCGGTTGATCGTCGCGGTCAAAAAAATCAAGCTTAAATCCTCTAACACCCATTTCCGAATATTTGGCAAACGCCTGTTCTTTCACCTCATTAAATTCATGCCAGGCAGCCCAAAGGATGATATCCACATGCTTGTTTTTGGCATAGTCCAGAATTTCCTTCAGATCGATCTTATCCGATGTGGTCATCACATCGTGTCCATTGTACCAGCCTTCGTCAAGCACCACATATTCCACACCGTATTCCGAAGCGAAGTCGATGTAATATTTGTAGGTCGGGGTATTTATCCCTGCCCGAAAATCGACATGTGAAATGTTCCAGTCGTTCCACCAGTCCCATGCTACTTTGCCCGGTTTAATCCACGAGACATCGGCAATGCGGGATGGCGCTGCCAGCCGCTGCACCATATCATTGTCGGCCAATTCTTTGTCGTTATTGCTAAGGAAAACGATCCTCCATGGAAACTGGCGGGGAGCAGTTGTTTTAGCAATAAAATCCGCTCTTTGATCGACCATAAAATTAAGGTTGTTAAAACCACCTACGCGTTCCTTTAAGGGATATTTTGGGAAAATACCATGAACGCCAAATTTTACAGGGTCATTTATTTTGTAATACATCCCGGGATAATCTTCCAGGTCAGTTTCCATAAGCATGGCTTTTTTCTGGTTCCCCAAATCGACCAAAAGAGGCAGAATCGCCAACGAATCTGCCCTAAACTGAGACAAAGAAATAGGATCGTACATCGCTTCGAATGCCGATTCAAATGGGTCTCCTTCCCTCAAATCGCGCACATATGGTACCCAGGCTTTATGATCTGTTTTAAAGTTAAAATTGGCTTCTTCCTTAGTAATTACAATGCCTCCTTCTTTTGAAGAAAAGAAGCGATAGGCCACACCATCGTTGTAAGCCCTGAAAATGATGCCAAAGTCGCCTTTACAGGTTATTGTGAGCTGATTATAATTATCCGAGACCATTTCTTTACGGTAGTTGATGGCTTTAAATTCGGTGTTCATAGAACTTCGGTTGGCTGATTTTACCTTTACATTTCGGCCCAAAACCGTACCGTCTGACAATTGAAGCGAGATCGGTGACGGTGCCAATACAGTATCGCCGGCATTTATCAATGCCCAGGATAACCCGGCACCAGCCTGTATACTCAAAACAACCTGTTTATCAGGCGATTCCATTTGATAGATTTTCGGCTTGGTTGTAGCGTTGCAATTGAAAATAGAAAAAATTGCAAGCAAAAAAAAGGCAATGGAATAGGTTGTTGTTCTCATTATATATTCATGTTATTTCATTTCAAAAAGCGCAATTTATTTGAATCTTATGCTTTGAAATTGAAGACTTAAATTCATCGGTTTAGGGCTTCATATTGAAGATTGTACTACTTCAACTCTTTTTCAATATTATATTAATGTAAGGACTATATTAATTTGATTTTTATTGGTTTGCTCCAGCCATGATAGCATCAAGCGTCCGCTGGTCTTTTACGGTATAATCTGATCGATCAATTAAACCACCTGTGTCCCACCAGAACGGAATCAGACCATTTTCCAGTGCTTTTCCTGTTACATAAGTAATCCAGTGATCAACTGAATTGTTGTGCTTCTCCAGTTCTTTGGGAACATTATCGCTATTCCCCCTCCGGTAAGTGCCGTACTCGCCCAGAATTACCGGGATACCCTTATCTACAAACTTGCTTTTTGCCAAACGAAACGACTGATCTACTTCATCCTCTTCTCCGTATGTAGCATTGCGTTCCGGCTCAATATCAGAATGATAATCTTTACCCCAGTAATAAACCATTTTACCCCAACTTACGTCTTCAGTCAATATGCAAAATTGAGAAGGACTGTAAAAATGCACCTCAGCCATTAAACGCCCCTCTATCTCATCCGAAGGCATGTTCATCAGATCATTACTTTTTTCAATATTTGTACCTGGTCCCTGAACGACAAGCACCCTGTAGCTATTTCTTCCACCTGTAGAGCGGACTGCATTAATGAACGTTTGATGATACGTATGAAGAGCCTCCATCTCTTCTACTGTTTTGACAGCCGGTTCGTTGGCACTGGCAAACATCAGATGCTCATCAAAATCGCGCATTGCTGTTGCAATTTGCTCCCAATAAGCTTTTTGTTTGGCACTCACAGAGTCCACTTTTTCCGGTTTACAGTTGTGCTCAAGCCAACCACCATCATAATGGATATTCAGAAGTACGTACATATCGTTATTAACACAATAACCAACCACCTCTTTTACCCGGTTAAGCCATTCCGATTTTATGCGGGCTGTTTTATAATCTTCAATATGGATATTATCTCCAGCCCAAGAGTAATCCTTTCTCCAATCCCAGTCCCAGGCACAAGGGATTCGGATAGCGTTAAATCCTTGTTGTTTTACAGCTTTTACATAGTCCTCGGTGATGGCAGGATTACCCCACGCTGTTACTGCGGGAGCTTCCATGGTGTTGCCGATATTCCACCCCAGTTTAATTTTTGCTGCAAGCTCTGTTGCTGAACTACTCATACCTGTTGCATCGGGAGCCTGGGGCGATGTATTGTAAGAGGGAAATAACCGGCTTACCTGCAAAACTTTAACCCGGCGAGACTGTCCATTTGACGAGTTAATAACCAAGGTAGTTGAACGGGTTGCGCCGGTACTGTTAACCGTTGTTGACAATTCAATGGTACTGCTTCCACTATTCCCTGAAAGTTGACTTACCTGCAACCACGTCACAGAATTGCTTGTACTCCATGAGTCGTTCGCATCTATTATAATTGTTGCCTGCCCGCCTTCTGCTTCAAAATTTACCTCTCCTACAGAAACCGTTAGCACACTGTCCACCGGGTCGGTACCTTCGCAGGATACAAAAAACAGAACTACACTAAGAAAAACTAAAATTTTCTGATTTAATCTAAACATCATTTAACTATAAAAATTATTGAACAATTGAAGAATATAATCTGCCGGGCAGATACCCAACAGACTTACAAAATAAAGTTGTGGACAAACAGGAGTCTTCTGCCTGCCCACAACAAAAAATACTATCGTCGTACCACTCTGAAATTATCAAAAGCTGCTTCAAAATTTTCTGTAGTTGAAGTGCGATAGTTATGGAGATAAACTCTCATGTAAGTCTTTCCTGAGTCTGCATTTAGCAAATCCGATACTTTTGAGATAGAATCTCCTTCGCCGTCATTAAGACGGAACGCGGATAACGGAATACTAATAGTTTGCCACCCGTCAGTAGTAACAGCAACAGACTTAGTTGCGGATACTTTCCACGGTTCGTATCGTGCTATATAATTACTTGCACTTGCTGTTCTAAAACAAAGCGTACCTCCGCTCCATGGTTTCGTAACATTCATTTCAAATTTTAAGGCCCAATTGTCGCCTGAATCATCCAGGTTCTCTGTTGGTACCCATTGACCACCTCCGTCGTTAATAAGAATTTGATTTCCTCCCCAACCATCTAGATAACCATCTTCTCCGGCTTCCAAAGGAGCACTCTTATAAACCAGGTACATAGCACCGTAACCAACGCCATAATCAGAATTATAGGAAGGCCAACCCGAGTTAGGATCTGAGGCATAAATATTCACATCGCCGTTACCCCAGCCCCAACCGAAGTAGTCACCCCACTCCATATTGGCTAAAATGCCTACGCCACCAGAGTTGATGTATGCAATATCATTCACATTAAAGACAGTTGTAAATGAACCCGCCAGTGTTGTAATCTCAACCGGACCGCTTTGCGCCAATGCAGGAGAAACAAAGCTTAGAACAGACTCATCTTCCACTTGATAGTCGGTTATTTCGGTACCAGCAAAAGTAAGACTTTGAATTGCGGTAAAGTTAAACCCAAATAAATGAACCATATCTCCTTCAAAGGGCACCTCTAATGAAATATTTAATATTACCGGAGGACCAACAATTCTGATTGAGAAACTAGTTGCTCCAATGTCGGTGGTATAAGTAATGGTATTTGCCAATAAAGCATTGGAGCCCGATAAATCAGCAGGCACCTGCACAATGGCACTTGTGTCGGTATAAACCACCTTGCTTAAATCGGCAGCAATACCCTGGAACGCAATTTCGGTGGCATCCTTGAGGTTGTATCCAACAATATTGATTTCATCGCCGGGGTACAACACATTAACAACTGTATCATTTGGAGCAGCTTCACCGCTTCTCACGTGAGCAATCAGTGGGTCTCCTATAATGTTGATATTAAATGTAGCCATCCCCCCTTCACTGATTGCAGTTACGATATTAAGTTCATCAGCCGGAACTGATTCAAATGGGATATCAGGCAATTGTACTACAAGGCTTCCATCAGCAAAAAGCGCTGTGTTAATTGTAGCAGGTACAGAGCCAAAATTCACCTGAGTAACAGTGCTCAGGTTTTGTCCCAACAAAACGACCCATTGGCCGGTTTGTATCGTTGTTACAGCCGTATCGTTGGGAGAAGCTTCATAATTTATCACACCAGTAATAACCGGTGGTTCCATTTGTTCCTCCTGGCAAGCCGATCCAAATAAGATCACCACTGCTAAAAATAGTAGCTGCCAGTAATAGATGTAATTATTTTTTCTATTTTTCATTGTTGTTACTTTTTTCTTTTATACTAAAAATAAGGTACGGGGGCGTCTAACAACATTGGGTTAGCCGTTATTTCAGGTGATGGGATTGGGAGCCTGAATGAATTGGCTGTAGCCGGCGTAATAACGCCAAAAGGATTCTCCGGTTCCGCAACTCCGTCGTTATATTTGAAGGTAACACGCTCTCCTTCATTCAGAAGGCTGATCGCTTTCTGGGGGTTGTAGTATGAAAGGCTTACCAAATCACCCCAATATTGGCTTTCGGCAGCCAGCTCAATCCTTCGTTCTTTAAGCAGAATATCGGCATCAATCAAGTTTAACGGCTGAAGCCCCGCCCTTTCACGAACTTTATTAAAGTACATCAGCGCATCAGCATCTCCGGTTGAGCTGTTGTTACCCAGAATTGCTTCGGCGTAAACCAGGTAAACATCAGCAAGCCGCAGCAATGCGTTATGCTCGGCAGAAGAATATAAGGTCATAATTGGGACGTTGTTATCTTTTTTCGTTCCAATGATGTGTTTCTTTAGTCCGTTTTCGCCAGTAAAAGTATATCCGCCGGCGGCCGCGTTTAACTCCGGATAAAAATCGCCCTTAAACATAAAAGTTGCTTTGCGTCGGATTGTATCATCCTCTGAATATTGCAGAAACATATCATAGCTGGGCCTGATTCCAAACCAACCAGCCTGTCCGTCGGCAGAAATTTCAGTACCGCCCGGAGAATAAATTTGTAACATATTCCCGTGAAACCAATCACTGGTGGTGGGATCCCAACGCAAAGCAAACAGCGCTTCATCGTTGTAATTGTTCTTTGTTTTGAATAGATCCGCGTAATTTTCCATCAATTCCAGTCCACTGTTTTTACAAACATTGCCTGCATATACTTTGGCACTATCCAAAAGTGCCTGGTCACGATTTCCGATACTTTGCGGATCTAAACCTGACCATGATAAATAGACTTTAGCCAGCAACCCTTGTGCAGACCAAGAGGTAACTCTTCCGCGCTCCCAGTCTGAATCGACCGCCTCAGGAAGATTCTGCGCGGCAAATGTCAGGTCGTTTACAATAAACTGGTACACATCATTCACCAGGTTACGTGGAACCAAAGGCGAACTAATCAGTTCGGTATTGTCTTCGATGATTGGAACGTCGCCCCATAACAGCCCCAGGTTATAGTAAGCATATGCACGAATAAACCTGGCTTCGGCAAGGGCTGCATTTTTATCGGCTTCGGGAACAGATTCCGGTGTTTTTGCATTTATCGCATTTATGGTTGTATTACAATGAGCAATTACCTTGTACATGCCTCTCCAGTTGGCAATTACAGTTCCGTTAAGGCCTGTAACCGAGAAGGTATTGAGCTGAACAGCATCGTCATTATATCCGAGTACCATGTTTCCACTCATCACATCGCCTATGGTTAGATAACTGGTATAGGTATATTCGGCCCAGGGCGCACCGGCATATAAAGCAGCAGTTGCCAGTTTCAAATCAGATGTAGTTTGATAGAAGTTTTCCGTACTGATCTCTGATATTGGTGGGCGATCGAGAAAGTCCTTACTACAGGAGGCCAATAATCCGGCAAAAAGAAGCACCAGATAAAATATTTTTGATTTCAATTTCATAGCATTCGTTTTTTATTTCGACAAAGTGATGTTTAGACCCAATGTAAACCTCCGGGCCTGAGGATAGTAACCATTATCAATACCTGCATTTATTGGATCCCAAGATCCAACTTCAGGATCCATTCCTGAATATTTTGTGATTGTAAAAGCATTGGTAACGTTTGCATAAACCCGTAAGGCACTGATGTGAGCTCTACTCAGCAGATTCTCAGAGAAAGTATACCCCAATGAAATGGTTTTGCATCGAACGAAAGACCCGTCTTCAATAAATTTGTCAGAAAATCTCAGGTTATCGTTAGTATTGTCATTTCGAACTCCCGGGATATCCGTGTCGGGATTGGTAACAATAACATTATAAGGATCAGTATCTGATCCTTCCGGATCAATCAACTCTAGTTTAGCATAATTGCTCAATGAATTGAAATAGCCAAAACTTGAGCGTGGATTTTCAGCGGTTACACGCAATTCGTTAAATACTTTATTTCCAATACTGGCACTGAGAAATACATTCAAATCAAAATTTCTATAATTAAAGGTGTTGTTTAACCCCATTTGTACTTTCGGAATTGGCGAACCAAGATAGGTTTGGTCTTTTTCATCAATTATTCCGTCGCCATTCAAATCTTTAAATTTGAGATCGCCATACCAAATACTACCGGCAGCATTCGCAAAGGGCAAGATTTCGCCATTTTTAACCGGCCTGGCGTGAGGCTTAATACCATTTTCCTCATCGCCAAAAACATCAATGGCCGATGCAAATACGCCGCCATCAACAACGTATCCGTAAAAATCACCAATTGATCTTCCAACCACCGTCTTACTGTACCGGCCCATGATAGGTGCCCCGTCTGCGTTAAGTTTTAGCACTTTATTGATGTTTCGCGACACCGTCAGGTCTGTCTTCCAGGTAAAGTTTCTTGCCTGTATATTGGTTGAACTGATTCTGAAATCAAATCCTTTGTTTTCCATGGATCCTACGTTTACCCATGGTGCGTCCAATCCCCCTGGATTCCAGCCGATAGCGGTACCCGAGTACATGGGTAGCGATGTTTGCATAGCGAGGCCTTCAGTCTTTTTCAGGTAAAAATCGACTGAAAAATTCAACCGCCAGTTAAAAAATGTCGCGTCGAGACCAATATTGGAACTTTCGGTTTGTTCCCATTCCAAATCAGGGTTTGCAATGTTTTGCGTAAGTTGCGATACGGTGCTTACACCGGTAGGCACAGTGGCCAGCGTTGATGTGTAAACGTAATTACGTCCGGCTTGCCTGTTGGTTAATCCATAACCCAAACGCAGTTTTAATTCGTTAACTTTATTTACACCTTTCAAAAAATTCTCGTTGTTGACTTTCCATGCCAAGGCGCCGGAATATGACAAGATCCAGCGTTTGTCTTCGGCATACATGGAAGCCCCGTCCTCGCGAATGTTCCCGGTAAACAAATATTTATCGTTAATCCCCAAATTTAAACGGCCAAAAAACGATTCCTTGGAACTATGGGCTTTCCCTCCGCCATTTGTTGCCGTTGTAGGATCGCCCCCATTTATTACCTGCACATTGTTGGACGGGTAATTTTTACGTGAAGCCTCCAAAGATTGTGATTTGTCCAGTGACGCCTCGTGACCGGCCATTGCCTTTAAACTGTATTTATCGTCAAACTGGTGGGAGTAAGTAAGGTAATTCTTTAAAGAGGTATAAACGCCTTCGTTAAAATAAGACGCCCCCTCGCTTATTAGTCGCTCCAGATTTCCCATCTTGTAACTTGGGTTAAAAACATCTCTGGTGGCTATGGTAAAATTCCCTGAAGCTTCGTTACGTAACACCAGGTCTTTGGTAAAGGTAATTTCGGCATAAAGGTTACCAAAAACCTGCTTCCGGTTGGCCTCATTTTTATTAATTAACGCAATTGCGTAAGGGTTAACCCGTTGTTGCACCCATCCTACAGTACTGGTAGATCCCCCCCAACTGCCGTCGTTGTTCTGTACCGCAATATCAGGAGTTTGCTCTAAAGCTGCCCTAATAACACTTGAATTTGTGCTGTTGATGTTTTCATCAATATTCACCAGTTGAAGGCTTGTACCTATTTTTAGCCAATTAGTTGTTTTATTGTCAAGGTTTAGACGAAAAGAAAGCCGCTCGAACTTCGACCCCAATGCAATGCCTTCCTCGCTTTGGTATGCTCCCGACAGCAAATACTGGGTGCGTGTATCACCCCCACTAACGGTAAGCGTATGAGTTGAGGTAGGTGCGTTTCGAAAAAGAACCTCCTGCCAATCGGTACCTTCGCCAAGGTATTCGGGATTAGCCAGCTCTGGTCGTTCGTCGAACCCCCAGCCAATACCGGCATTACGCTCGTTTACAAAGGTGGCAAATTCTCTCAGGTTCATTACCGGTAGTTTGTCTGTCAACTGTTGGGTACCGGCAGAAAATTCGTAGGTAATTTTAGGTGGAGCTATCCTGCCCCTTTTGGTTGTAATAATGATTACACCATCGGTTCCTTTTGAACCGTAAATGGCTGTGGCAGACGCATCTTTTAAAACGTCAACCGATTCAATATCTGAAGGATTTATACCGGCGAGCGGATTGGTGCCGCCTCCAACCCCGGCTATTCCCTGTAGTTCTACCCCATCAAGTACATACAAGGGACCAGAACTACTAAAGCCCGTAATACCACGAATTTGTACGGAGACAGCGCCTCCTGGCTGTCCGGATGTTTGCGTAACCATCATTCCCGGGATACGGCCCTGAAGCGATTGTTCTAGCGTTACCGACTGCGACTGGCTGATTTCCTCAGCATTAACCGATGATACCGCTCCGGTAATGTTTTTTCGTTTTTCCCAACCGTAACCAACAGAAACAACTACTTCTTCCAGTCCGATAGACTCTTCTTCCATTGTTACATCTATTTTTCTTCTTCCGGCAACCTCAATTTCGGTCTTTTTCATCCCCACGAAAGAAAAAACAAGGACTCCATCTCCGGGAACATCCTCCAATGAATATTTTCCATCAGCATCCGTGATCGTACCTCGATCTGTACCTTTTACAACAATGCTAACACCAGGCAAAAACTCTCCTTCGTGCTGAGATTTTACCACCCCGGAAATTGCAATGTTTTGTCCGAAGGAAGGAATGCCCCATAGTACCATTAATAAAATGACATAAAGACTCCTAACTGAAGCCCTTTGCCATATTAAAAAACTTCGCGTTTTTTTCATAGAACATAAATTTAGATTATTAAAGTCAGCTTTAATTAGCTCAATATCAGCCGCTAATTTAGACCCAATAGCATCCATAGAGGGGCTACCATGTATTTTATGAGGGATGATAATGTGTTATTTAAAAGTGACCTCTGACCATAGTTTCTAGTAAACGTTTAAGCTCTAACTATTTACTCCTATTCTTTAAACCTGCTAAACGTTTTATGGCTGGCGACCTCTCCTTATCATAAGCAGGATAACAAAACCGGAAGCATGGTAAAAGATAAAAACGGGACGGAGTCAACCGGATTGAAAGTAAAAAGCTAAAGGATCTTTCGACCACTCGTTTCTGATGCTTTGTGATAATCATCGTTACCGGATATTTTTTGTAGTTGTAGGAAGAATTTTAAAATAGTAAAGGCCCTTGATTGTTGGCTTGGCGGGTTTCGAAGTTTCACTTTGTGTTATTGACTTTTCAAAAAAAAAGGGGCAACTTGTTTTAATATAAAAACAGCCGCCCCGTATTCAAATCCCAAGATTTATTAATCAATGTGAATCATAATAGTCTTTTGTAATATAGTTATAGATTAACCAGTTGTTTGGATCTTTTTTTGCAATCAATTGCATGTGATCCGCGTCAAGGCTTTTTATCGTCATTAATGCATTCCAGTTAGCAACCTGGCCTCCTTGTGCTTTATCATGGATAACCTCGGCACCATAAGTGATCAATTCACTGCTTTCCGGGAACAACATAAAAGTACCCGTACCTGATAAATCAGGGAACATTTTATTGTCACAGGTGAAATTCGCATTTCCAATCAAATTAAAGGTCATGGTTCCATAATCGCCGGCGCTAACTCCAGCCCACGGAATATCTGAAAAAGCAGGATCCCATTCCCATCCGGTGCCACCAAAATAAAATGGCCCCGAAAAGTATTTGCTCACAGCGTTGGCATCCAAATCCAGCACCCAGGTTTTCGATTGGTTAATCCCCCCGGTAAGGTATGTCCACATCGGATCGCTTACAAAATCTTCGTCTACGGTTGTTATTGTAAACGTGTATGGATCCGCAGTCACAAGTCCGCCGGGAGTTTCAACGGTATAAGTAATGGTGTAATCACCAGGGAACGGTATGGTTATGGTCTCATCTAATTTAATTGAAGTACCTACGGGTGTTACCCAATATGGCTGAGCCCCCGGAGTTTCACTTTTCAGGTGAAACTTATTTGGATTCTGAGAATCTACCGTCACAGAGAATTTCACTGCGCTTTTGTCCAATGGCTCCTGCAATTCATATTCGTCGGGCATACATGCTGTGAACATGATTGCCACCAATGACAATACCGAAAATATTCTTAATATCTTGTTCATAATAATCGTAATTTAAAGTTCATTTATTCCCATCCTGGATTTTGTGTCAACGTTCTGTTTGAGAGCGTGATCTGCGTATTAGGAATCTGCATAAATCCTTTTGTAGCCTTAAATTTAGCAGCATCATAAGTAACCTGATCTTCAACACCGCCACTCACAACAGTTTGCGATGCCCCGGCAATTACACTCGCCGCATTATCCAACCCGGTACGCAACAAGTCCCAGTAACGAATCCCTTCAAAGGCAAACTCAAATTTGCGTTCGGTCATAATATCGCTGGCAGCAACTGCTGAAACGGCTTCTAAACCTGCACGGGTGTGAACTTGATTAAAGTAATCCAGCGCATTGGATGCCCCAAGTTCTGCAGCCATAAGCAGCACATCGGCATAACGAATAAGAATGTAATCCTGATCCTGCGATATTTGGAAGTCTTTTGAACCACCGGTATCCGATGTTCCGTCAGGCAAAGCGGTAGGCGTATATTTTTTCACAGTATATCCGGTGTATTCGCGCTGGTCCTTAATATCAAAAGAGCCTTCAATACCTTCTCCAACTATGTCGATAACAGAAGCGGCTTTACGTAGATCGCCAGTTGCATAAGTGTCAACAAATCGAGGATTGACCGTACAAGCCCCCCAGCCTTTTCCGTAAGGAGAGAAATTGGTACCACGCATTCCCATCATCACCAACCAGCGATTTCCATCGCTATTACCGTTATAGTCTGATGTACTGTTGAATTTTTGAGCGAACACAACTTCCTTGTTGCCTTTGCCAGCATACGCAGATTTGTCTAATGTATTATCGTCGGCATTTGGAACATAACTAGCAGCTGGCCAGAGGGTTTCAAAATCCTCAACAAGACCAAACTCATTGCTGGAAATAACATCTTCAAGTCCGGCCAGTACTTCCTGTTTGGTTATCCCAAGATCGTCCTTTCCGTAGTAGCCCGTGTAAAACAGATAAACACGTGCCAACAAAGCTTCTGCGGCATACCGTGTAGCACGCCCGTCGTTTGTTGCGGCCTGTGCTTTTGGGTAAGCATCTGCCGGTATATTTTCAATGGCAAACTTAAGATCCTCAACGATCTGCTTATACGTATCTGCAGGATCTGCCTGTGGAACGTAGTCTGTAGTAGGCTCGGTCAACAATGGAACACGTTCGAAAAGGCGAACCAATTCAAAATACTCCAAAGCCCGTATAAAACGTGCTTCACCTTCAATACGGTTCTTTGCAATCGAATCTGTAGCAGCTTCGCCGGAATCCCATTCCACAACATCAGGAAGTTTTTTCAATAAAGTGTTACAACGATAGATACCTGTATAATACAATTTCCATCCATCGTTGAAGATATCAACATCTGCCGGTGACTGGCTCTTGTCAAACCGATCCATCAATTGTAAGCCTCTGCCGTCGTTGGCACCACCACCACCGAGGCATTCGTCAGCTGCAACTTCCGAAGTTAAATAGAACGAAAATGCAGTAACAGTAACTTGATAACCATCATAACACCCCACCAATGCCATCTCGGCATCGGCCTGCGTTTTGTAAAAGTTTGCATCCAGAAGCAGAGTTTTTGGCTCTACGTTCAAAAAACTGTCTGTACATGATGACAAAAGGCCCAGGGTTGCTACCCCGGCTATCATGATATATGATTTTAATCTCTTCATAATAATTTTCATTTAATTGATTTAAAATTTAAGATTAACTCCAACCAGTACCGTTCTCGGACGTGGATAATATCCTAAATCAACACCTGAAACCCAGGATTCCACACCATATCCGATTTCAGGATCCATACCATTGTACTTGGTAAATGTAAAGGCATTCTGTACCGAAGTATATAAACGACATTGACTGATCGCTTTCAAATTAATCAGTTTTGAAAAGTCATAACCAAGGCTAACATTGCTTATTCGTAAATAATCTCCATCGTGCACATACAAATCAGAGAATATCCAGTTCAGATTATTTACCGTTACACGAGGAATACGATTTGATGTACCTTCTCCGGTCCAACGTTGTAATATAGCAGTGGTGTAATTTGATTGCTGCCCAACCTGTCCGTACGATTGAACGATTTTGCTGCCCATCGCAAAACTGGCATCAACGCCAAAATCGAAGTTTTTATATTGGAAGCCAAAGTTAAATCCACCGCTTATTTTTGGAAGACCGTTACCTAAATCGACTTTATCGTTGTTGTCAATTACACCATCCATATTCTGATCAACAAATTTCACATCGCCGGGCGTAGCACCACCAGGCTGCAAAATTCCTTTTCCGGCTGCCATCCATGCATCAATATCTTCCTGATTCTGGAAAAGCCCATTGGTTTCGTATCCCCAGAAATATCCAATGGCATATCCGTTTTCAGTCCGGTAAAATTCTTCTGAGTTGGCATAAAGCATATTTGTCAACCCATGCACAATTCCATCTGCTGTTGGAATTAGCCCTACTGAGTTTTTATTATAAGCGCCATTCACCCCGATGTAATAACTGAAATCATTAATATTGTCGTTCCAGTTGACAGCCAGTTCAACCCCTTTGTTTTTCACACTACCACCATTAATCCACGGTGCTTTTGCACCGGCAGTTGCCGGTACCGGCGCTTGCACCAACCAGTCTTTGGTAGTTTTTACATAGTAGTCTCCGCTTACGGCTAAACGCCCCTTCAAAAAGCGGGAATCAAAACCGATATCAGTTTGTTCCGATGTTTCCCAACGCAGGCTTTCGTTTGACAATTGCCCCTGGTAAGCTCCCGCAGTGTTTACTCCGGCGTTACCAAAGTTGTAAAATGCTGCAGGATTGTTGCCACTAACTGCAGTTGAAGTACTGATTAGTGAGGCGTATTTAAAATCGGGAATACTCTGGTTACCAACCTGTCCCCAGCTTGCGCGAAGTTTCAGTTGTTCGAGCCAGCCTTTTGTTGAACCCATAAAAGACTCTTCGCTGATTGTCCAACCAGCAGAAACCGAAGGGAAATAGCCCCAATGGTTACCTGGAGCAAACTTAGAAGAACCGTCAGCTCTCAACGTTGCGTTTAAAATATATTTTTCCTTGTAGTTGTACCCAATTCTTCCGAAATACGAAAGGCGGCGATAATCAACCGAAGGAGCACCTCCAACAGATTTTGTTTTAATAACCGTTGTTCCGTCATCGTCAAGATGAGCTTCTCCTGTTGTATTATCCAAATAGGCATGTCCAAAATCATCCAATTGCGGTACCAGGTTCCAGTTGCTACCTGACATTCCTATGCCTTGATAACTTATTGATTCCGTTCCGAGCAACACACTGAAAGCATGATCCTCATTAATATCGAAGTTGTACCCTACCGTATTCGTCCAGGTTAGCGTAAATCCGCTGCTCATACCCTGGCTAACAGTTTCATGGTCTTCGTTGTACGAATAAATCGAAAACCGATAATAGGGAGTAAAACCTCGGGAATTGGAAGAATAGTAGTTGAGTCCAAAAACGGTTCTTACCTTCAGGTTTTTAATAGGTTCCAATTCGGCGTAAACGTCGCCTAAAAGTCTTTGGCTTCTGTTTATCCTATGGTTGGTAAGCATGGCACCGTAGGGGTTGCCATCGGCCTTATTCCATTTTGCATCACTGGTATCGTTAAAAGGACTGCCGTAAATATTATTATCGCTATATACAGGCGCTAAAGGAGATGTATTAAAAGCACTACGCAACGTATTATTGTATTGGTTCCCATCGCTGATGCCTTTAGTGTCGATAAAGTTCAGGTTTAGATGTTGCCCCACAACAAGCACATCTTTATACACTTTGTGTTCGGTGTTTAACCTGAATCCATACCGATCGTAGTTCGATACTGCGGAACCGCCAACCACACCTTCCTGCGAAGTATAACTTAGCGACATAGCATAAATTGAAGTTTCAGAACCACCGCTAATATTGAGCGAATAATTTTCGGTTTTCGCATCTTCCTTGAGCATCTGCCCCATCCAGTCGGTATCGGCGAGATAGCCATCCTTTGCATCCCAGTCGAAAGGATTGAGACCAGAGTTAATCTGTTGCTCATCCATAATCATCCGGTATTCCTTTGCATTCAATAACGGAACTTTCCTTTCAACATTCTGAATGCCTCGGTATGCATCGAATGAAACCTGGCCATGTCCTTTCTTACCTTGTTTAGTTGTGATAAGAATTACACCATTAGCTGCCTGCGATCCATAAATCGCGGCCGAAGCAGCATCTTTTAAAACATCAATAGACTCGATATCTGCTGCATTCAGGGTTGTAATATCACCTTCTACTCCATCAACGATATACAGTGGCTGTGAACTACCGATTGTACCTAAACCGCGAATGGTCACTTTCATGCCAGCTCCTGGTTGCCCTGAAGTAGATGAAATGTTCACACCAGGAGTTTTTCCTTGCAAAGCTTGCAATGGGTTAGTGGTATTCATTTTTGCCAATTCCTCACCCTTCACCTGAACGGTAGCACCAGTAACCAATTTTTTCTTTTGAACGCCATAACCAACAGCAACAATTTCTTCCAGTCCGATAGCCTCTTCTTCCATGGTAACATCTATCGTACTTCTTCCTGCTACCCCAATTTCGGTCTTTTTCATCCCCACGAAAGAAAAGACGAGAACTCCATCTCCGGGAACATCTTGCAATGTATATTTTCCATCAACATCAGTAATTGTTCCCCGGCTTGTTCCTTTTACAACAATGCTAACACCCGGCAAAAACTCTCCATCGCGTTGAGATTTTACCTTTCCGGAAATAGCAATGTTTTGTCCGAAGGAAGGAACGCCCCATATTACCATTAACAAAATGACATAAAGACTCCTAATTGTAGCCCCCCGCCATATTAAAAAACTACGCGTATTTTTCATACAACATAAATTTAGATTAGTAAATTAGCTTATAATCAGCTCAATATCAGCGGCAAAATTAGGGATCGACAACACCAGTACAGGGTATGCCATGTATTTAATATAGGACAACGATGTCTTAATTGGGATTATTTAATCTGCGTAGATAGTCGGAAGGAGAAATACCAAATTCATTTTTGAAGTTAACAGAGAATCTTTTAGGGGAGTTGAAGCCGACTGCATAAGCAATTTCGGCTATATGTAACTGACTTTTCTCCAAAAGCTGGCGACCGCGTTTTAAACGAATTGTACGGATAAACTCAGCGGGCCCTTTTCCTGTGATGCTCATTAATTTTTTATACAAGTGGCCCCTGCTAAGGCCAACCAAACTTCCAAGATCTTCAACCGAAAATTCGGGATCATCAATGTGTTCTTCAACTGCCTTAATAGCATCCTCTATCAGTTGTTCATCCAGCGAAGTAATTGTTATCTCGGAGGGAGAAACATCCATTTTCTGGCTAAAGGAAAGATGGCACTTCTCTGTCCATTCAAGAAATTTTCGAATACGTAGTTTTAATAAATTGAAGTTAAAGGGTTTGGTGAGATAATCATCAGCTCCCAGTTTCAGTCCTTCCAACTGATATTCTTCTGCAGTACGTGCGGTCAACAAGATCACAGGAATATGTGACCATTGGATATTGGTTTTTATTTTTTCACAAAGTTCAGTACCGCTCATAACAGGCATCATTACGTCGCTCACCACTATTGATATATCATTCTCCTGTAATTGGTCCAGAGCTTCTTGTCCGTTATAGGCCACTAATACTGTATATTCATCTGAAAGGCTGTCGGCCATAAACTCACAAAAATCTTTGTTATCATCCACAAACAGAAGTACCGGATTGGCAGGAATCCGTTGTTCCACTTCCTGTTCCTGTTCAAACTGCTCTTCATTCCCCGTTGTATCAGCTGAGAGTTCATCCTGAATATCTTCATTCCAAACCGGAAGCCTGACTATAAATCTACTTCCACGAGGTTTGTTATCCTCAACCGTGATACTACCATCGTGCATCCGGACGTATTCATTCACAATATGCAATCCTATTCCACTTCCCGTTTTTTCAGGGTGCCGGGAAGACTGGAAAAACCGGTCAAATACATGAGGCTTGTCAATGTCTAAAATTCCATCTCCCGAGTCCGACACAGACAAATAAATATCATCATCTTCCCGGGAAATACAAACAGTTACAACTCCACCATCAGGCGTAAATTTAAAAGCATTGGAAAGCAAATTCAACATTACCTTCCGTAATTTGTCCGGATCAAATTGTGTTGTCAGCACTTCTGGTTTGCTTTCAAATGAAAACTCAATCTGGCGTTCGGCGGCAGTACCCTGAAATGTGAAACACAACTCCCTGATAAAGCTCACCAAATCTCCTTGTTTAGTCCGTAAAACCTCACCTCCCGCATCCAATTTCCGGAAGTCAAGCAAGGTGTTGATTATGTGCAATAACTGCTCGGCACTTTTGTTTATCATTTCTAGCTTTTTACGCAAGCCAGCATCCATTGATCCATTTAATATTGTTTGTAAGGGTGTGAGTATTAGTGTAAGCGGTGTACGAAGATCATGACTTATATTTGTAAAGAACCGAAGTTTCATTTCATAAAGGTTTGTTTCCTGCTCTCGCACTAATTGCATTCTTTGCGCTTCGAGCCTCATTTTTTGCCTTCTTCGGCTTCGGTATATAATATACACAACAAGAGTAATTACCGACAAGATGTACAGCGCCCATGCCCACCGCGACAAATAAAATGGCGGAGTTACATAAATGTTTAAATAAGAAACCTGATCGCTCCAATCTCCATCACTATTGCATGCTTTTATTTCAAGTTCATAATCGCCGGGCGCCAAAGAAGAAAACACAACCCGGTTTTCCGAAGTGTTTTGCCATTGTTCCTGTAGTCCTTTCATTCGGTAGGCATATCTCACCTTATTGGGGTATAACAAATCGCCTGTTGTATATTTTATCTGAATTAGCTTATCGGTGTACCGAAATGTTAACGAACGGGTTAGTTCCATCGGACGTTCCAGCAATTTACGTCCTTTATAGAGTGAATCGACCATGATCTGATCAATTCCAACACTCAACCCAGTAAAAGTAACTTTAGCGGGAGGTTGGTTCTTCTCCAGCATTTTATTTGGATTGACAATTGAATAACCCTCAGTGCCGCCAACAAGAATATCGCCACTACGTACCTTACATATTGCGCGGTTATTAAAATAATTATCGATAAGGCCGTCTTCATCTGTGAAGTTTTTACAGGTAACCATCAGGTTACCTTGCTTGTCCTGTTCCGCTGTAATTACAGAAAGTCCATTACTCGTAGTTACCCAAAGGTTTTGATGATCATCTTCAACAATACCGCGAATGATGTTGTCTCGCAAGCCATTTGTTTTATCGATATAATAGATGGTATCTTTCTTTAGATCCCATAGGCTCAATCCTTCGGCGTGCCCCAGCCAAATGTTGTCCTTGGTGTCTTTGTATACACAACTTATCAGACCTTGTTTGAAATTCTGTGTGCCCGAATTATTTCCCAGATAGCTGCTGCAATCGTTTGTTTTTATGTCGACAACATAAAGGCCGTAAACAGTTGCAACATACAATTTATCGCCTCCATCATAAAACATATCCAATGGATGCTGCATGCCTTCACACTCGATCTCCATTGAATTCAAACTCTCTTCTCCATTCCTCAAAAGTTGTATGGCCCCACCCAGAGTACCTATCCATAAATTGCCGTACCGGTCTTCTTTCAAACTCCAGATATTATTGCCTGCCAGGTCGCTGTTTTCAGTTGAAAACCGGTCAACCTTTCCGTTATCATAGCGATAAAGACCATCTAAATACGTTCCGATCCATATACGTCCTTTCCTGTCTTCCAGAAGCGATACTATAGGACTTTTCGGGAGAGAAAGCTGCCTGATACCAAATTCTTTGTCTTTCAAAAATAAGCCATTTCCATCAGTGCCCAGCCAAATCCTGCCGTCCCGGTCCTCAAGAATTACGCTTACATCCTCACAATCTGCCTGCTCAACATTTATAATACTCTGTAAACTATTATGATAGTAGGAAATGCCGTTTTTATTGTGTCCTATCCAGATAATCCCGTTATCATCATGGTACAAGTATTCAATATGATTGGAGGCAATGGATGAACTTGTTTTTTGATCTTCCTTCAAGTTTGTTACCTCCCCACTGGCGATATTATAAATGAGTAGCCCGTTATGATCGGTGCCAATCCAGATATGCCCGTTTCTGTCATCCATAAAAATTAACATCCGTTTGGATTGACTTCCTGAGTTTAGCTGCAATTTGGCCCAGGTAGCCTTTGGGGTTTTCTTGTAAAAGACCACGTCTGTACTACCCGACCAAAGCCATAAGCCACCCTTGTAATCTGCATATAATTTATTGTATAATAACGGATTGATATTTTTAGGCAGTTCAAGCACTTGCTGCCTGCCGGTTTGTTTGTTTATTTGCCACAAAAGGCCTGGCCTTAAAAAACCATATAAGTTCTTTCCGTCATCACTAAATTCCACAGATACCTCCTCATTGAGGCTTAGCTTTAAGCTAAATGTTTTTAATGCATTTTTTTGTGTATCATAACTATATAGTTGCTGCCTACTCAAAACCCATAAATCTTTCTCTTTATCGATGTATATCTTGTAATTACCACCAACTACAATTCCAATTTTTTGCAAAAACCCGGGGACATCGTTTATGAAATTATCTTTGTCGCGGTTATATACCGTATAGGTGCTACTATTAATCCAAATGTTACCCAATCCATCTTCCTGCAAACCAAGAATATTGTTTGATGCTATCGAATTCGATACGTTGGTTTCTGTAGTATATGTTTTAAATTCGTAACCATCATAACGATTCAGACCGTATTCGGTGCCAATCCACAAAAAACCATAACTGTCTTTTAAAACCGAAGTGACATTTCCGTTTGAAAGCCCATCCTTTGTTGTAAGGTGCAGAAAAACATAAGACGGTTGTGCTGTTGACTGAACCACAACCGAAATAAGTAAAATAAGCAAGCCCAATATGCCTCCTAAAAATTTAGTATGTTTTCCACTCTTCACAGTAACTTATTTAACACTCTAAGATATGGAAAATGACGAGTAAAACGGCCGGACAACTATGGATTATGGGGCTGTATTGTTTCAAATATAGTATCACTATGTTTCATACTGCTTAATTATTCAATTCGAAAAGATCACAAAGCAGTTTTGGAAGAATTCAACACATCCCACAGAGGTATTGTTTTTTCAATATCTTAATCTAAAAAAAAACAGAATTCCTTAATCATCCATCACTACTTTTCTATTGATTTCTGAATCCAGCCAATTCTTCTATTTCAATTCCAACGCTTCAATCTGTTTATCCTGGTCTCCCACAACTTCTCTATATTCTTCAACCATTTTATTAAGTTTTTCAGGATTGCTATTAGCCAGATTCTTCTGTTGACAGATATCATCCTTCAAATTGTATAGCTGATACTCGGGTGAATTTCCGATTTCGATATTTACCGCGGAGATAACAGCCGGACCTTTATATGGAGGAATCATCAACCATTGGCCCTTACGATAAGCTGTCCGCGAAGTGGCTTCCAAAACGAGATCTTCTCTCCCCTTTTCTGATTTTCCAAGAAGAACATCCAGTAATTCCTGGCTGTCGGTAGTGCTTTCTTCTGTTCCTGCCAGTTTTGCCAACGAAGCCAGTAGATCGATCTGACTGATCAAAGCATCCGATTTTACAGGCGTAATTTTTCCTTTCCAGTAAGCAATAAAAGGAACGCGTGTGCCGGCTTCAAACAAACTGTATTTTCCGCCTCTTAATCCTCCTTTGGGATCGTGATCGCCCAGCCTTTCCACGGCATCGTCGTAATAGCCATCGTTCAATACAGGTCCGTTGTCGCTTGAGAAAATAATCAGTGTATTTTCCAGAATTCCTTCTTTTTCCAGGGTTTTCAGAAATTCACCAATACACCAGTCGGCTTCAACAATCACATCGCCACGCGGCCCCAGATCGGTACTTCCAACAAACCGTGGATTTGGTGTACGCGGAACGTGAGGTTGCTGCAAGGCATAGTATAAAAAGAACGGTTCGTCCTTATGTTCCTTCACATAATCCTGAGCTTTTGCCAAAAAATGATCGGCCATATCCACGTCGCTCCATTTTGCTTTTTCGCCACCTTTCATAAAACCGATGCGTGGAATGCCGTTAACGATTGAATTGTTATGCCCGTGGTGCCATTTCATGGTTAGCAACTCAGCATTGTCTTTTCCGGTAGGTTCTCCTTCAAAATTTTTCTCGTAATCCACCTCAATCGGATCGTTCGGATCCAGTCCTTCTACCAGTCCGTTTTCAAGATAAACCGTCGGAACCCTGTCCTGTGTAGCCGCCATAATGTATGCGTAATCGAAACCAACTTCATTCGGACCAGGAGAAACATGTTTATTCCAATCAACATGCCCGGTTCCCAAACCGAGGTGCCATTTGCCTACAACGCCGGTGTAATAACCCTGTCCTTTCAGCATTTTTGGAATGGTAACCTGTGCCGTATCAATAATCAGCGGTGCCGTTCCCGGCAAGATTTTAGCGTCCTTATTTCGCCACGGATACATGCCGGTCAACAACGCATAACGACTTGGGGTACAGGTTGACGACGAAGCATGTCCGTCGGTAAACATAACACCATCGTTTGCCAAGCGATCCATGTTTGGTGTTTTAATTTCAGTTGCTCCGTAGGCCCCCATATCGCCATACCCCAAATCATCGAGGTAAATAATTACAATATTGGGTTTTGTTTCCGGTGCTGCCGTTTCTTGCTTCGATTGTGTAGAAGATGTGCAAGCCACAAACGACACCGAGATCAGAAGTATTACGGAATAAAATGCAGATCTGAGTTTATTCATTTTAATAGAATTTTCAGTATTAATATTTTTAAAAACGAAATTCAACATATGCCCATCATTATATAATTTGATCTTTTGACAACCAACATCGCCTATCATTGCCCAGGTAAATCTTAGAAACTGGCTAAATGACTTTATCAGAAATAAATTTAATAACCATTCCCGGAACCGAAATATCACCATTGTCTCCGGCCATAGTACCTATTTCATCAATCAAATTACCTTGAATTATAAAGCTATTCTTATTTCTCTTTACTTTTTTTGTGATATCGATTGCTTTTTTTGACAACAGATCTTGTCCATAAATCTTAATTTCATCAGGTAAGGTTTCTGAAAATTCGAATGTTAAAGATTCATAGTAACCAAATATACCGATGGGCTTATTAAGCTCCACTTCTTTTAATGTAATATCAGCCTTTGGATGTTGCCAGCTTTTATCGGGTGTAACCCGCCCTTCAGTAGCAATTGCTATAGCACCATTTGGAAATTTTGAAGCCAGTACATATGGTGGTATTCCTTCACATTTAACTTCCGGAAGAGCTATATTTCGAGTCATTATTGCAGGAGCACTTTGCCGTACCATCTTTCTATGTGTCGACTTTAGCCAAGTGTCATTTTTTTGGAAAACAATACTGTCGACAAGGCTTTGGGTCGAAAAATGATAGGTTCCATAACCGGCAACCATTGGAGGTGCAATACGTTGCCATAATGCAAGTCTATCCATTTCATTTAGTCGTTTGTCGACATGTCGATCTCCGGAAATCTGTAAATGAAAATCTTTTCCATCGTACATTCGCGGGGTATTCATCGGGTGACGTTTAGCTGCAACAAGTAACCCCAAAGCTGCAGCAATGTTACAATCATCCTGAATATTAAGAAAGGCTTTATAGTCATTGTTACCTGCAGTTTGCACTAATATATCATGTACTCTTTGCATGGTAGTTGTACTCACCAGCAAAGGTGCTGCATCATACGTTCTGAATACATCTGTATTTTTGATAACATCCAATGATTTTTCTGCTTTTTCTGTAGTCGAATTTAATGAAGCATTCAATTCCTGAGAAACAGCTTTTTGTCCATTATAAACTGAAAGATATGAAGTTAACCCGGGGGTATTCCATCTTGGATTTACAGGTCCTGTACCCGTAATATGCTCCAAAGTCAGTTCAGGATATATCTCTGCTTTAATGTTGGAGGCATAATAATGGGCGATATCCCCTCCATCTATCTTCCAATATTCAACTCCTGCATATTTGCTCCACTCCACAAATTTTCTCATTTCATCCTCCGACGGATTTCCCCGAACCCACAATCCAAGTCCTTTCCAACCCAGTTCTTTGATATCAAGGTTCATTTGTTTTATTCGTTCCTTTGGATCGAACTTTGCGTATCTGGGAAAATCAAGCGTGTCCATTATTAAGGTGAAAAATGTATTATCCTTGATTCGTTTATCTTGCCAGCCGTGGTCAATCACAAAATAATAGTCGCTTCTTGTTTTCGGCAACATTACCACAGCCATGCCTTGCTCACCAAAGATATTCTCTTCGTTCATTTCTTCTCTCGCAGCTTCATTTGTATAAACAGTTGCAGCATCAGGATTTGTTACTTCCTGCCCTTTTAGGATGAGGTAGTTTTGCCAGTACCAGGTGCACCAATAATTTGGAGCTGTCCCAACCTCATTCGGGACTAAGCTTTGAATTTTCCGGTTTGTTTCGCATCCAAACAAGATTGCTACTAAAAAAGAAATTAGAATCGCTTTGTACATGGTAATATTTTGTTTTTAATCTGCTTGTGCCACACCTTATGGAAACAAAAATTAGTTCATAAAGCTGTAGCTTATACTATTTGCATTGAATAGCTCCCAAGTCGGGTAAACCTTCTATTTTGTTGCCAAAATAATCATATTCTACATCTAATCCGATTGACAAGCCGAGCGGATCTCCCGGAATTGGTTCAATTTTGATCCCCTTATCTTTTATAAGGTCAATATTACCGGAAATGTAATCCTCTTTACTCAGTCCTCCCGGATTTTCAAATTGCGGGTCGCCAACAATTTGGTCCTCATCCTGAATTAAAACATCAACCGGCCAATTTTCTTTTTTCAGGTATAAGTTGTTTTTAAAAACGATATTCTCCACCTGCGATTGCCCCTCTGTTTCCGGCTTATACTGGTCGCCCTTAACTGCCCGGCTTTCGCCTTCGATGTAAAAAATATTATTGGCAATAAGCACTCCGGATGACGCCCGGTCAACTGCAATTTTGGCTACAATATCCTTATTAACGTAAATGGTATTGTTATAAAAATAACTATTAAAAGGCCCCTTTCGCGGTTTGTCGCCATTGTATCCGCTTAACCAAAATATTTTCCCTTCCTGAAATGCGCCATTCTCACCTTTAACACGATGGCCATCGTTAATGCTGATATTGTATCGATATGCACAATTATAATTATTGCCTAAAATCTCACAAAATCCACCAGCGTTGTTTTCACTAAAACAATATTGAACAACAACATTTTTGCAATTAAAATCGATATGACACCCGGCTGAATCTCCTGGACCTTTAGCATTTCTGAACGAATTGTGTTCGATTAAAACATCAGAGCAGCCCCAGGTCCACAGGCCACTACCACGCCCCCATTTTCGTGAATCGTTGTTGCTTCCCGAATGGTCGATATAATTTTTCTGAATGTGTGCATTTTTAACTCCGCTCATCTGCATTCCGGGGCCACCGGAAAATAAAACCCGGTTGCCGTAAAGTTTAACCTCACTGATATTTTGGTTTCGTCCGGTTAATTTAATGCCTGTGTGAGCAACATTGCTTACCTCACAATTTTCAATTACGATACTTTTTATTTCCGCCTTCTCCAGCTGATTAATAACACGAATGCCCCATCCATAGCTTTGAGTCCCGTTTGCAGTGCGTACTTCATCCTTCCCTCTTTTATAACCGGCATCTTCAAAAAAAACATCGCGTATCTTTAGGTTTTTCAACTGAATATTTTCATAAACCCCTTCGGTTGTAGTTGTTACCAACACTCCGCAATGCATATTTTGTCCTGAGTTCCCGGCTTGCACAACACCTCCCCCATTTCCGGTAATTTCAAGATCAGACACAACAACGTTACTACAGTTTAGCAGTGTTATTCCATTGGCAAATCCTTTCGCATCAATAACAGGCAGAATCGTATTTTCAGAATATTTGTACATGCTAATTTCAACCGGCGAATCAGAAGTTCCCGAAACATCCTCCAAAACCAATCCTCCCTGAAATACAGAACCTGATGCCAACAGAATTTGAGCACCGGGCTTTAGTTCAATTTTATTTATTCGATCAAAACTTTTCCAGGCAGTTTCCGGTGTCATTCCGTTGTTAGTATCGCTCCCTGTTTCGCTATTTACATAGTAAATTTGTTTCGACTGTTCCTCTTTTGAACAGGAAGCAAAAAGCAAGACAATAATTATTAGAAGAAGTTTATTCATGGTTTAGTGTTTAAAATATTCTGAATCCATACATTCACTATTTACAACTGTTTGAATCCGGACAAGCACTTCGGGATGCTTTGAGGCTACATTATGCTGTTCGCCGCGGTCTTTCGAAAGATCATACCGTTTTCTCATTTAATTTGAAATTGGCGTAAAGAACAAGCTAAAGTGCACAGCTTCAGGTTTTAGCAAATATTTTTCAAGAGGCAACGGACCACAACTATTGCCACCAAGGCCTCCCTGACGGTAGTCAATGTTCCAGTAGGTCTTGTTTTCTTTTTGCAATTCGTAAGTATGAACAGCCTCGGACAAAGCCTTTGCACTGTAATGATGAACTGAGGTCTCCAATGGAACATCGCCGGCAACCTGTAATCCAATTCCCTTCGAATCGGTAAGCCTGGCCCAGCGAACATCCGTTTTATTGCCGTTCTCCTGCGGAACCACATAATACGTAAACTGATCATCCACCGTACCCGAATAGTCCCCGATTAAAGCACCAACTTTTCGGTCGTTATAATTTTCGTGAGGTCCACGACCGTACCATTGGAACTGATTAAAAGCATCATTAAAAACCAGCAAATATCCCAACCGCGGAAGGTTGGGAAGTTCACCAAACGGCTCCACTTTTGTGTTCATACTGAAAGTACCGTCGGCATAAACCGTATATTCCACATCGTAATTAAACCCCGCTGTATTCTCTGAATTCGAAAGAATATTGCTGGTTACAAAAGCCAATTTCCCGGCGTCCGATTCTTTGATTTGAAAGCTTTTTACGGCATTTTGCATTTCATTCAATCCGGCGTCGAGCCAAAGTTTGCAGGTTCGTCTGTTTGTGCCATCGGGCCAGTACGAGCCGTCGTTGTCGGTGGGTGCCCGCCAAACCTGAAGTGTTGGCCCCTGCTGAAGAATTGGCTCTCCGTGAATTTTATAATCTGTGATAATGCCGTTTTTCTTGTCGAAGGTAAAAACGAAATCATCTCCCGAAACGGTCACATAATCGCCTGTTTCTTCAACACGCAACTTATTGCTCCCTGAAAGTGCAAATTCGTTTTTGAAATTCCATTCCTGAAGTATAAACTGGTCGTAAGCTATTACGAAATTTGCCGGCGACCACAAGGTTTCGCCATCCTGTTTTGCGGAAATTTTGAGCAGGTATTCTTTGCCTTTTTGAAACTGCGAATAGTTGATCGGAATCGAAACATTTTCTGTTAATCCGGGCCCCACATCGTCTTTGAAATTTCCCGAATCAACCGTTTTTCCTTTCTCTAAAATACTCCAGTAAAACGTGATTCCATCCAGCGATAAATGCCGGTTTTTGTTTACTATTTCCAGGATATTCCCATCAACAAGCCTGAAGCCAATGTTTTGGTAAACTCTTTTTACTTCAATGGTTTTTGGTGTTATGCTCAGATTGGGCAAGACAATTCCATTCAGACAGAAATTTTTATCATTCGGGTGATCACCAAAGTCACCTCCATAAGCAAAATATTCTTCTCCCGACTGTGTTTTTTGTTCAATGCCCTGGTCAAGCCAGTCCCAGATATGACCTCCGATCAGACCGTCAACTTCATCAAAAGCATCAACATATTCTTTGAGATTTCCCATGGCATTCCCCATGGCATGAGCGTATTCATTTAAAATAAATGGTCGTGGATCGTCGGAAAACTGGTACTTGTACAAATCGGCAACTTCAAGGTAACGCCCTTGCCAGATTGGCCCGTTTCCCCGTTTCCAACCTCCAATCACATCCGATGAAACCGGATCTTCGGCAAAATGATAATGAGTTGGTCGCGTAGGATCTAGCCGGTGTGCTTCTTCGTTCATGGCCACAAAATTAACCCCGTTGCCTGCTTCATTTCCGTGCGACCAAAGGATAACGCTTGGGTGGTTCTTATCGCGCTGAATCATGGAGCGCAAACGCTGAACATGCGCCTTTTCCCATGCCGGATCTTTAGCCAGTGATTCTGCTTCGTAACGCATGCCATGTGATTCCACATTCGCTTCATCAATCAGCAAAATACCGTATCGGTCGCACAAATCGAGTAAATACGGATGTGGCGGATAATGGGCTGTTCGAATGGAGTTGATATTGTGCTGTTTCATTAGCACCACCTCGTTTTCAAGCCATTCGCGTGTTACAGTTTTCCCATAAACAGGATGATGCTCCACCTTATTTACACCCTTGAAAAGAACCGGTTTTCCGTTCAGTAACAATTGGCGGTCTTTGATCTCGATTTCGCGAAATCCGGTATTACAAGCCACTACTTCACTCAGCTCTTCATCTTCCTTTAAAAGCACACAAACTTTGTACAGGTTGGGTGTTTCGTGCGTCCATTTTAGTGGATTTTCAACCTTTGCCTGCAATTTAAACTCACTTGTTCCGCCCGGCTTAATACCGGTTAGTTGTTGAGCTGTTTCACCTGCAAGCTCAATTTCGTTTCCACTAACATCCAGCAGCTTAAACTCAACAGCACCATTTTTAAAAGAACGGTTATCGTAATTTTTTAATTTGATGTTTACTTCAATAACTGCGTCCAGGTAATGTTCATCCAGGTCGGTTGTCACGAAGAAATCCTGAATCTGCATTTTGGGTGTAGCATACAAATACACATCCCTGAAAATTCCACTCATTCGCCAGCCATCCTGGTCTTCGAGGTAACTGCCATCGCACCACCGAAATACCTGCACGGCAATTTTGTTGTCGCCCTTTTGCAAATAATTGGTAAGGTTGAATTCTGCCGGAGTTCGGCTTCCCTGACTGTAACCCACTTTTTCGCCATTCACCCAAATGTAAAAAGCTGAAGAAACTCCATCGAAATGGATAAAAACTTCCCTTCCATCCCAATTTTCGGGAATAGTAAACGTACGCAGGTACGAACCAACCGGATTGCCATTTTCTCCCGAAATTTTGGGAGGATTCTTGTCAAACGGATAGGTAATATTTGTATAGATGGGTGTGCCAAATCCTTGCATTTGCCAGCAGGAAGGAACCGGAATTTCAGCCCAATCAGATGCATCGAAATTCGTTTGAAAAAAATCCATTGGCCGGTTATCCACATTGGCTACCCAATTGAATTTCCAGGTCCCATTCAGCAGTTGAACCCATTGTGATTTCATTCCATCCTCAAAAGCATCTCCCACTGAATTTAAGGGAAAAAAGGTGGCGTGAACAGGTTCTTTGTTGATACCGATTACCTGTTCGTTTTCCCAATCGGGTTGAGCGAGAACGATCGAATTCAACAATAATAGGGCAAATACAGCTGTAATTTTATCCATTTTTTATTTCAATTATGACAGTGGTTAATACTTCCTGCTATTTTCTTTCAACCAATCGTTATAAGCGTTTTCAAGCTCTTTTACTTTTTCGGGCATAGTAAGCGCAAGATTATCACGCTCACCCGGATCATCAGAAAGATTAAAAAGTTTAAGGCTCAGATCATCAGATATCGGTTTAATATAAAAATCCGACGGACGGCCCTTTCCCCACTGTTCGTTGGTATTGGTAAGTTTCCAGTTGCCTTTACGCACCGCCCAGGTATTTCCCCAACGCCAAACCAGCACACGATCCTGGTTTGGGTGTAAAAGGTCAATTCCATCTATAGTCTCGTCGGCAAGCTCAATTCCGGCGGCATTGCTTATGGTTGGTAAAATATCGGTAGCCGAAACATAATTGGTTTCAACTTTCCCGGCTTTCACTTTTCCCGGCCAGCTTATTGCCATCGGCACCCGAATTCCTCCTTCCCAAAGCGAATATTTGCCGGCAGAAAGCGGAGCATTTTTAGCGCCGGTTAACGGAGAGCCACCATTATCGGAAACAAAAATTATCATTGTTTCCTGATCGAGTCCCTGTTCTTTCAGCGCATCCAAAACACGACCGATGTTATCGTCGAGACAATCCAGGTTGGCCAGATAGAACTTTCGCATGTCCTCATCCTGAATGGCACCAAGTCGCGTATATTTTTCGTAATAAGCTGAATAAGATCCCGGTTTTTGATTATTAAATGTTTCCATCGAATCGGGTTCATAATTATGGATTGGCTCCACCTGGTATTTGTCCAGGTATTTTTGCGGAACTTCGTGAATTATATGGTGTACCGAGTTGTACGCCAGCGTTAAAAAGAAGGGAGCATCTTTTTCCGATTTCAGGTATTTGATGGCTTCGTTGGTAAAAATTTCGGTCAGGTATTCGTCATCAGGATAACTTTTGTAGCCCTGGTTTTCCATTAATGGCCCAAGGTGTGCGCTGGTTCCATTCGGATCGGGTGTACGGTCAGCGATCTCTTCCGAAGTTAACCAATAGTCGTGAGCATGTGCGCTAAATCCTAGAAAGTAATCATAACCGTGATTTAAAGGATATTCACGCACATCGAATTTATGGTAATTTGTTCCAAAATCAGCTTTCCCAATTCGGGCAGTTGTGTAACCTGCTTCTTTCAAATATTCGGCAATGGTTTTCACATTGTCGGGTAAGCCAGGTCCCCAACTTGCTTTCTCATCCCAACGGAATTGGTTCTTCCCGGTCATTAACCCTGCTCTGGAAGGGCTGCACACCGGTGCCGTTGTATATGCCTCAGTAAATACCGTACCCGCTTCGGCAAGCCGGTTCATATTTGGGGTTGAAATTTCAGGCGAATGATTTTCAAACGGTTCAAAATCGGCATAGCCCTGATCATCAACAATGATGAGCAGAACGTTTGGCTTTTCGTTTTGATTGGATGTTTTCTGAGAACACCCCAACAAAATTACCGAGAAAATAATAATGAGAAAAAATCCATTAAATTGGTTCATCATGTTTAGTTCTGTGTGTTTATAATTTCAAGTATTTATTGCAACCAATTGTACGTTTAAAATAACGCTACCGAAAACAACAAATACACCAGCTAATACAATAAGTTTATTAAGGTTCATTTGGTTTAGGTTTTCTTATTCTGTAAGCTTTTCAAATCTTTCAGGATGAAGCTCATTATATTTCTTATCCTGACTCAATCCCATAAAAATCGGATCTTTCATATTTCTGTTCCAGTTCTGAAATTCTTTGGTTAGCTGTAAAATTCTATCTGGCTTCTGTTCCTCAAGGTTATTTTCTTCCGAAATATCATTAGTGAGGTTAAAAAGCATGTTTTTACTATCAGCTTTTATCAGCAGTTTATCATCTCCCTGACGAACGGCGTAATCCTGTGCATCAAATTTTCGCCAAAATAATTGATCGTGTGGTTGCGAATTATTCTCCCCCTTCAGGTACGGAATCAAATCGATACCATCAATTTCGTTTTTCAGCGGTATTTCCTTACCGCTCTGAGCGATAATCGTTGCAAAAATATCGAGTGAGATTATGGGATTTTCATATACTTCACCTGCCGGAATCGTTCCCGACCATTTCATGGCAAAAGGTACTCGTATTCCCCCTTCAAATAAATCGCCTTTTTGTCCGCGCAAAATTCCGTTATCCGAAGCGTTGTGATTTTCAGGTCCGCCATTGTCGGATAAAAATACCACGAGTGTATTTTCTTCCAAATTCAGTTCTTCCAGTTTATTTAGTATGAGTCCAACTCCATCGTCAACCGCGCTTACCATGGCTGCGTAGGTTTTTCTTTTTTTATTATCAATGTTTTCAAACCTGCTCAGGTATTTTTCGGTAGCCTGCAAGGGTGCATGTGGTGCATTATAGGCGAGATAAATAAAAAACGGATTGTCTTTGTTTATTTCGATGTAGGAAACCGCTTCACGCGATAAAGCATCAGTCAAATACTCGGTTTCATCTACTCTTTCGTAATTTCGTAGCAGGCGTGTTTTGTATCCGTCGTATTGTGAGGTTGCCTCAAACGGATCATTCAGGGTCAGTTCTTCCGGAAAATATCGGTGACCACCACTTAAAAATCCGTAAAAATCATCAAATCCTCTTTTTAAAGGGTGTAACGATTCATGTGCTCCCATGTGCCATTTCCCAATTGCCAGCGATTTGTAACCCGCCTTCTTTAAGGCATCGGCAAGGGTTTCTTCAGTTAACGGCAAACCCATCCCGGGATCGTTTGGTGCAAACAGAGGATTTCTGCTAAAACCAAATCGGTCCTGATATCGGCCGGTAAGAAGACCTGCCCTACTTGGGCCACAAACGCAGTAACTAACGTATCCGTTGGTAAAACGCACACCGCCTTCCGCCAATTTATCAATATTGGGAGTTGGAATATCGGTGCAACCATTAAATCCAACATCGGCATACCCCATGTCATCCACCAAAATCAACACCAGATTTGGAGAGCTGTTTTTCTCATCGCGGGTGCACGATGCGAAGATTACAGCAATAAATAAAAAGCAAAGAAATCCTGTTTTCATATCAATTCATTTATAAAGATATAAGTGCTTTAGGCGCTGTTCAAGTTTGGAAACCCAGGGACCAAAATATGGCCCCCGGGTAACCTCCCCAAACTAAACTATTCTAGTATCCCGGATTTTCAACCAGGTTCGGATTATCTGCTATGCGATCCAGTCCAATTGGCAAATAATAATTTCTTTCGGCAAAAACTCTCGTTCGTCCAAAATCCGCATCTTTAATCTTAAGTGTGTACATATCTTCATCGATGTAATAATCCCAGGTTACTCCTTTAAATCCTTTGTTGTTTAATACGTCAACGGCTATTCTCCACCGACGTAAATCCCAGTAGCGGTGCTCTTCGATATAAAGTTCCACAAAACGTTCGTTACGTATTTCTTCCAAAGTCAATGTCTCTTTATCAGGCATTCCTGCTCTGTTTCGTATTACATTAATCAAGTTCCTGGCATCTTCCTCTTCGCCCATTTCAAACCTGGCTTCTGCTGCATTTAAGTACATTTCTCCCGTGCGGAAAACAATCCAATCAGAATCGTCCTCGTTGTTGTTAAGGCCAATAAGCGACTCATTAACACGCTTTTTTATCAACATACCGGCTTTAATCCGGTTCCTTCGGGGTGCAACACTGGGCCAATCGGAACCAGAAGGAATAGTCCCTTTTGTTGTATTGTGTACATAAACTTTACCGTCTCCCCATGGTGTTTCAGGATAAAATGCCGAGGCCAGGAAGCGCGGGTCTTTGTTCAGAATAATTTCATCGAGAGAGAATTTATTTTTTCCATCCAGTAAATTTCTGTCCCAAACGGCAGAAGAACCGTCCTTGTACTCATATTTTTCCCATGCTTCCAGGTACATCCAGTTATTGGATCCCCAACCGGTTTGAAATCCGTCGGGCATACAATAGAAAGTCCAACCATGCGCTTTTAACAGCCCATAATCATACACTTCGGCAAAAATAACTTCCGAATTTCCATCGGTTAACATCAATTCGGTGTAGTTTTTTACCGGATCTGCATTCTCCTTATACAAAGGATGCATTCCTCCGTTAATTATTGCCATTGACGCATCGTATGCTTTTTGGTAATAGGCATTTGCCTCTCCTGAAGGTATGCCCAACAGACCATCTAATTGCACCGAACCATATTTTGCAATACTACCGGCATATAACATAGCACGGCTTTTTAATGCATAAGCTGCCCATTTTGTAGGCCGGCCAAAATTACCTGAGTCGTAACTATCGGGTAAAAGATTAACCAAAGCATCCATTTCCGATGCAATAAAATCATAAATCTCCTTTTCCGAATTGCGCTCAACGTATAACTCCTCAATGGGTTGATCAATACTTTGAGCTTCAGTAAGTAATGGAACACCGCCGTAACGTTTTACCAGCTCGAAATACATAAATGCACGCAACCATCTTGCCTCTGCCGTTTTTTGAGCTACTAAATCAGCATCAAAAGTGGCTTCTTCCAGTATTTCCATAATTTCGTTACACGAACGAATATTTCCGTATGGCCAGTATTCCAATGCTGAGTGTGCACCATTTTCATCAATAATTTTCATGGCTGCATTATATGGTGTTTGCCAACCGGCAAATACATTCGATTCATCCGACATCACATTTAACAGGGCATTTCCTTCACCCCCCGACTGAAACCTGGTGCCGTTATAGATTTTATTCAAGAATGCGTCAACAAGGACAGGATCGTTTTTCACAGCATCTTCTGATATAATATTGGTAGGAGCAATGTCTAATAAGTCGCTACAACCAAACAGAAGAACAAATAATGGTAGTATAAATATTATCTTTTTCATCGTTCTAATCATTTAGAGTTTATAAAGTTAACCTAAGTCCAAATGTCATCGTTTTTACCGGTGGATAATCCCTGTTATTGGCTCCGATAATTTCCGGATCAAATGACTTTTTCCAGATATCCAAATTACTAATTGTGAATAAATTAGTTCCACTGAAATAAACAACACATTTGCTAAAACCAACTTTTTCAAGTAATGATTTTGGTATGGTATAAGAGATGTTGATGTTTTTCAACCTCAAATAAGATGCATCATAAGTCCAGAAATCTGATGTTTTGCCATTATTTGCAGTCCTGCCGTTTTGGGTTACAGGAGGAAGCTTAAAATCATCTGGATTCGTGATGTAGTCCTGTCCATTTCCGTCCTGACCAATGATTGCGCGATAATCATAATGCTGTGAAAGTGGTATTGATTCGTTGCTAAATGGAGCCGAAGCAGATCCTCCAACCACTACCACGTAATCGGCAGCTCCCTGCCACAACATTCTCACACCAAGACCTTTCCACTGCGCTCCCATATCCAGACCAAACATGGTATTGGGCAACGATGCTGAATTATTTGTATTGGTACTTCCCTGAGCAATAACCTTTTGATCTCTCCAATCAATCATATTATCACCATTCAGGTCTTTATAAATAATATCGCCCACTTTAATCGTTTGATTTTCTGCCTGATCCTGATCGATCGCATGGTTATCAATCTGTTCCTGATTCATAAAAAATCCATCGGAAACATACCCCCAGTAACGATTGTCCCACTGGCCTTCGTTAACATATCTTTCATTCCATAGTTTATTAAACTCAAGCGTTTCGGCATCCAAATCACCGGTTGTAGGCAAAACATCTTCATCCAGTTCAACATATTTACCTCTTGTCCATGCATACATCGGTGAGATGTCATAGGAGAAATCGCCAATTTTATTGCTATGGGTTAATGTTATCTCAAATCCACGGTTATCTCTTTTATTTAAGTTGGTTCTGGGCAAATTTGCACCAAAGGTACTTGGTACCTGCTCGGTTGGTTGCGCCAGAATATCTTCTCTTAGGCGGTAAAAGCCGTCAACTTCGAATCCGAATAAACCATCCCAGAAAGTTCCATCGATACCGATGTTACTCATCTTCATGGTTTCCCAGGTAATGTTTGGGTTTGCTAAACCTGCCGATGCAATTACAGGGGCAGGCGACGCACCAAATACGTAGTAATCGGTTGAAATAGTATATCCGGAGAGGTAATCGAACGACGACACTGCATCGTTACCCAGAATACCGTAAGAACCTCTGATTTTTAAATTATTCAGATTGCTGAAATTATCTTTCATAAAAGCTTCCTCAGAAATTCTCCATCCTGCACTTACACTTGGGAAATAACCCCAGCGTCCTTTAGGAGGATATTCACCGGAAGCATCGGCACGCATTGAAAATTCGACCATATACTTACCCTTGTAATCGTAATTAATACGACCGATTACTGAAGCACGGGCGCGTTCAGTTACACCAACATTACCGTTAGTTTGAAGATTCTCGGCATTATCTTTTCCTTCTTCGGAGGCATATATCAGGTAAGGTGCCTCAAATGATAATATATCTTTTCGTGATCCCTGCAAACTGGTCCATTTGTAACTCCAGGTCTCGCCAACCACCATCGCTTTAAGAGTATGGTCGCCTATAATTTTATCGTACTGTAAACTTACTTGCGGTAACAATTCAGTTGAGCGGTTAGAATATACTTTCATGCTATTGGCATTCTGAGTTCCCCATTTCACCCATGGATCGCTTCCTTCTGATGCCGCAGTTGGATCATATTCCCAAACATCGTAAGGTTGTGAAACAGTTTTATTCCACTTTAGTGCCTCTTCATAATTCAATCGGGCTTTTGCTACTAATCCTGTAACAAAGGGAACGTTGTATTTCAGTTCCAGTGCACCTTGTAATACTTTATCTCTGTTATCCTGAAATCCGGAAAACTCCTTAAACGTTTGATGATAAGGCGATCTTTGCAAAAATCCGGAACTGGCAGCACGTGTAGGATCTTCCTCATGATAATAAGGATAAACAGGTTTAGCAGTTTGAAGTGAGTTGTACATATCGTCCACCCCAAAATTCGCCTTATCGATTCTTGAACTTCGATAAGCAAAATCAACAGAAACGCTCAGGTTTTCTTTCACTTGCGCATCAATGTTCGAACGAATGTTATATCGGTTAAAATTGTAATCACCTGAGGTGAAAACACTGGACTGATCGACATAACCTGCAGAAACAAAATATTTGATTTTATTGGTTCCGCCTGTTGCACTAAGGTTATGTTGCTGCTGGGGTGTCCAGTCGCGATACAAAGCCTCGTCCCAATCGTAACCATAGTAATCATTGTCGTCCATGGTATTGATCAGTCTTTTGGTATCAGAATCATAATGAACATGGGCAGGACTGTAATCATCAGGATTTAAACCTGATTCATTCAACAACTCGGCCCACTTACGAGCTTCAACAAGATCGGGAAGAAATGTAGGAGCTGTAAAGGAAACGTTACCGTGATAGGTTATTTGCGAGGGTTTATCAGTTCCCCGTTTTGTTGTTACCAGGATAACTCCGTTTCCTGCCCGTGCGCCATACACTGCAGCCGAAGCATCTTTTAATACGCTTATTGATTCGATATCGTTTGGATCAACCTGTCCGAGGCTGCCTTCAATACCATCAATTAAAACCAGTGGATTATTTCCATATCCCCTGATGTTTAATTTTGTTCCATCGGCTCCGGGCAGACCCGTAGTTTGCAAAGTATACAAACCTGCAACCTGACCTTGCAACAGTTCTGTTGAGTTGGCTGCCGGCCGTTGTAACATCTCCTCGGCTTTAACATTACCAACAGAACCGGTTAAGGTTGCTTTTTTCTGAACACCATAACCTACTGCTACTACTTCCTCCAAACCTATGGCATCTACTTTCATCGTAACATCGATTGTTGTACGGCCATTGATCGTTTCATTTACGCTTTGCATGCCAACAAATGAGAACAGCAACGTTCCGCCATCGGGGACCTGAAGTGAGTAAATTCCGTCGATGTCGGTTACGGTACCAGTTGTTGTACCTTGTAGAATAACTGCAACACCGGGAAGCGATTCCCCGGTATCATCGGTTACTTTTCCGGTAATAGTTTGTTGTGCCCATGCAGATGAGGCCAGCAAAATGACCACAAATACCAAACACAACTTTCTGATTAGAATCTGATTAGCTTGTTTCATAAGAATTTAATTAGTTATTATTAGAGAAACATAAATAGTAAAATCACGATTGCGATAAGTAGGAGGTAAAGGATGACATTAATAGCGCGAAAGGCGAACAGTCCTTTTGGAATGTTTTTTTTCTTGTCCATAAGTTTCGGTTTAGTTTTACAAAAAACTACACTTCAAAACTCGAGAATTTGACGCTTTTAAAAGGACATACCTTGGGAAATGATGGGTGAAATTCCGTTCAATCCTAACTTATTTTACTTTTCACAAGAAGGGGAATATTCGGTCAACAAAAATCGCAATAGCCTGATATTATGAATATTAAAACAACCAGACAATCATTTTGGCTCATACCATTATGCCATACATTTTTACTGACCCTTTTAATAATTTGCGGTTATAACTTTTGACGATACTCAGTAGGAGTACATTTAAATTGCTTTTGAAAGACGGTTCGAAAATGTTTTACGTCGTTAAATCCAACATCGAATGCAATTTCGGTAATGGTCTTTTCTTTGTCGGCCATAAGCTGAGCGGCACGTTTTATTCTAAGTGATCGAATAAACTCAGCGGTTGAATATCCTGTTAAACTCTTCAGTCGGCGATAAAGCGATGAAGTGCTCATATTCATTCCTGAAGCGAGGGTATCGGAAGTAAAATTTGAATTCTGCAAATTGGCTTCAACGATAGAAATAGCCTTTTCAATCATTAGTTCTTCCGAAGCAGTTATCTCAACATCAGAAGGTTCCAGCCGAACAGATTTACTGTATTGTTGTTGTAATTTTTTCTGCCGCGAAAGAATATTCTTAACTTTTTCGATCAGTAAAATCGGATCGAAAGGTTTCGTAATAAAATCATCAGCTCCAAGCTGTGTTCCCAACAATCGAAACTGCTCATCTCCTTTTGCGGTTAGAAAGATAAGCGGGATAGTCGCCATATTCACATCTTCACGCAATTTCTTGCAAAATTCGAAGCCATCCATCTCCGGCATCATTACGTCCGTAATTATCAGGTCGGGTTTCAAACGCTGTGCTTTTTCGTAACCTGCCTGCCCGTTTTCTGCCGATTCAAGGCAATATATAGGTGACAATATATTAACGAGGTAATCGCGCATCTCCGGATTATCTTCAACTACAAGTATACATTCACCCGATGCAACTGATTCTCCTGGTTTGTTTGGAAAGATATTTTTAAGCAGTGCATCGTTTAAACCTGGGCGCTTTTTATCGGTTTTAGGCTCAACAATTTCTTCCGGTTTTAAATGCCCCGTTCCTTTAGGAAGCGTAACAGTAAACTGCGTTAGTTTGAAAGATTCGCTAACCACCGATATATTCCCCTTATGTAATTCGGTAAAACGTTTTGCCAGCGCCAGACCAATCCCTGAACTACCATCCATTTTGCTGTCGGCTCCCCGGTAAAAGCGGTCAAAAATAAATTCAAGCTCGCTTTTGGGTATCCCGCGCCCATTATCAGATATTGTCAGCAACACCTCTTCCTCTTCTTCGTACAGGGCAACTTCAACTTTGCCATTTTCCTGTACGTGCTTAAAAGCGTTGGATAATAAATTATTGACAATGATCTCAATTTTGTCCTTATCAACCCAAACATGTTTAGTTTTTATATCGAGCTTGGTTTTAAATATGATGTTATTTATCGCTGCCAGTTCCTGAAAAGGATGACATAATTCGGCAACTAATTCTACCACATTCGTTTCTGATGTGTAAAGTTTGGCATTACCCGTTTCCAGTTTTCTGAAATCGAGCAGCTGATTGATCAACTTCATCAGGCGAACCGAATTATTATTGATGATCTTTATCTTATGCTCTGTTTCTTCTGTAAGTTGATACTCTTCTTTTTTACGCAACAATTCTTTTAATGGAGCAAGAATCAAGGTTAGAGGTGTGCGAAATTCGTGAGAAAGATTGGTAAAAAACCGCAGGCGCATTTCATTGATCTTTTGATCCTGCCGGTGCTTCAACTTCTCCATTTCCAGGCTATTGGCCAAACGCACCTGTTTTACTGCATTCCACCTGATTACTGTAACAATACCAACCACAAGCATGATATAAAATAAAAGTGCATACCACGTTTGCCAGATCGGAGGAAGAATTTCGATCGTCAAACTTGTTGGTTCTTCATTCCAAACATTGTGACTATTGGCACTCATTACAAGTAACTTGTATTCTCCGGGCCTTAAACTGTTAAAATTCACAAACCTCCTTGTACCGATATATTGCCAGTCGTTGTCGTATTTTTCAAGTTTATACTTGTAAAGATTTCCGCCCTGAGAACGGTAATCAAGTGCTGAAAACTGTATTTCAAAATTATTGAACCGATACGGAATTGCAATTTTATCTTCGTGAATGATGGACTGATCCATAATCACTTTTGATCCAAACTCCTGATTAATGGAAACAGGTTCATTCAGAATTTTGAGTTCGGTAAATACAGGTTTGTGTGCAGATGGAAGCGCCTCAATTTTACCGGGATTAAAGTAAGTGAGACCATTGGAACCGCCAAAAAATATTTCGCCTTCGCCATTTCGAAAAACAGATGCTTCAGTAAAATTCTTGCCGCCCACTCCATCACTTTCATTGTAATTTCGAATGGTAGTACCATCTCCCTGACCATCAATCCTTGAGATTCCCAAACTAGTACTAATCCAGATATTTCCTTCTGAATCTCCCGATATTCCCTTGATAAAATTACTGGCAAGGCCATCTTTTTCGGTGTATAATTTTAACGAGAAACGCGAATTATCAAGTTCTGACAACTTATTGAGGCCGTTAGGCGTACCTATCCACAAATTCCCGTTTATATCCTGATCGATGCAGGTGATGATGTTACCGGTAAGTTCACCGTCGATATTAAAATAGTCATCTGCCAAAACAACTGTTGTATCCGAAGGATTATAAATATGTAACCCATTATAAGTTCCCACCCAGATCCTTCCGCGGTTATCTTCAAACAAATAACTTATTCTGTCACTGTTCAAATCACCCGATTCCTTATCGTTTATATCTAAATATTTAACCAACTTATAATTGTTCGTCTTATCCAGAATATACAAGCCATTCATTAAACTACCTAACCACAATTTATCCTGCGCATCGATAATTGAAACGATCTGACGCCATCTGTTTGGATAATTCGGATCAAGGTTTGGATTGATCATCTGTGGCACGTTATCCCTGAATTCAATAATGTAGGTTCCAATATTTGTCCCCACCCAAATTATACCGTCTTTATCTTCGTTTAAATATTTTATAATCAGGAATCTCGACTTATCAATTCCCTCAGGATAGGCTACGGGATAAAAGTTTTCCCGATCGGGCGACCATACCAAACCACTTCCGATTGTTCCCAGCCAAAGGTTTTTATTTTTATCATCAAGCACCGTCATTATGCGTGTATTCCGAAGCCCTTTAAATCGTCGAGGATTAAATCCAACAGTTTTAAAGTCTAATTTAGGCGTAAGCACACATATACCACCACCGTTTGTTCCCAGCCAAAGGTTATCATCTTTATCCTGGAAAATATTCAAAACAGCATCATAATCCTTGTTCAATGTTGCCCTGTTTTCAGGATAAATCTGGTAGCGTTGAAAGATCTCGCTTGCAGGATCGAAATAATAAAATCCGGTTCCCCAGGTTCCCAGCCACACCATTCCACTATTATCTAAAGATATCGATTCATAAGCATGAATGGTTTGACCTTTAAATGCATTCCCAATTTCATAGTGGGTTTGTTGGTAGGTATGCAAATCGAACCTGGTTAAGCCTGATTCTGCGATCCACAACACATTTCTTTTTTGGTCATATTCAACTTCATGGCACACCAACTGAATTCTCGGTTGTTCAGCCTGTATAACACTATCTTTTGTACTGATAAACCTGAAAAGGCCATTATTGCAACCTACCCAAATATCACCGTTCTGGGTTTCTACAATGGAATTTACTGCACCACGTAAGAATTGGACTGATGTTTTTTTATGCTCATCATAAACAATCAAACCGTGGTTCCACGTTCCCATCCAGATACGACCGTTCTTATCTTCGTAAAACGATAAAACCCGGCTATCGGGTAAAACCTCACTTTTATTCCTGTAATTTGATACGATATTCGAGAATTCTTCTTTATCCGGATCGTATTTACTTACACCGCCAGACTTGGTTCCAATCCAAATATTTCCTTTTCTATCGACGAACAACGATTCGATGGATGGGTTAACCAAACTGTTGGAATCGCCCGGAACCTGGTTAAAAATCTTAAAATCATAGCCGTCGTATCGGTTTAATCCACCACGTGTTCCAATCCAGATGAATCCGTCGTTATCCTGAACTATCGAAGTTACTTCGTTATGTGACAGACCATTGTCTACGGTGAAGAAATTTTTGAGTAATTGTTCGGGCTGAGCGTTAACAACAACTGACCAATAAATCAGCAAGAGGGTAAGCTGATATTTGATCAACTTTGTCATTTCAGTTAATCTCATTCTTTTGTTCTATCCGTTTTAGTGCAAGAAATTTATCGTCCACCTGCAGGACTTAAAATTCAGGCCATGACAAGATAATAATTCTATTGAATATGCCTGCTTCCAACAATGGTGTATATGTTCCTATTCAGGCTGAAGCAACTGATATTGATTGTCATAAAGTTCTAACTGACGCTTTTTCCAAACCGCTCCTTCCAAAAATACAGGGTGCGGGAGCGACACATCCCAATCGCCAAGTTGCTTTAACAATGAAGTGGTTACATCGAGATGATCGAGTGCAACATTATTTTGTTCGGATATATCTTTCGACAGATCAAAAAGCAGGGGCAGACGGTCGGGTAAACGCACCAGCTTCCAGTTTCCCTGCCTGATGGCTGCACTTATTGTAAACCGCCAGTTGAATGATTCGTGAGGCTCACCACTTGCTTTATCCTTTAAATACGGAACCAGATTCACGCCGTCGAATTTTACCTCAGCGGTTTTAACACCTCCCGCCATTTCGAAAAAGGTAGCCGCCAGGTCCAGGGAAATAACCGGATTTTCATAGGTCTCTCCCGCCGGCAGATTACCGGGCCAGCTCATTATAAAAGGAACATGTATTCCGCCTTCAAGCAAAATGCCTTTTTGCCCGTTAAAAGGTGCATTTATCGATCCGTTCGAATCACACGGACCACCGTTATCGCTTAGAAAAACGACCAGGGTATTTTCAGCGACTCCATTTTCTTCGAGTGCCTGCATTATCCTGCCAACATTAACATCGAGCCGGTGAACCATGGCGCAATAGCTGCGTCGTTTTTCATCCTTAATGTGTTGGAATAACTTAAGATCTTCGGCTGTTGCCTGCATGGGAGCATGTGGTGCGTTAAATGAGGCAAACAGGAAAAATGGCTCATTTTTGTGGCGCGCAATAAAATCAACGCACTCATCGCCCTTATCATCGGTAATATACGTAAGTTCCTGAGGTGTTTTATAGTTACACTCAATGGGTGCCTGATAACCTTTTCCGTCGGCTTTTGCTGTAAAATAGTCGTGGCCGCCACCGGTGTATCCCCAAAATTCGTCGAATCCGCGTTGTAGCGGGTGAAATTTTGGAAGCATCCCAAGGTGCCATTTGCCAACCAGCCCGGTAGTGTAACCAAGATCGTGCAAACGTTGGGAAATAAGCGTTTCGGTTAAAGGCAAACCGTTGTACTCTTCGTCGAAACCCGGCTGCACGCCCGACAAGTTATTATCGTGGCCAAATGTCACCTGGTTTCTACCGGTGAGTAATCCCGCCCGCGACGGGCTGCAAACCGGCCCCGAAACATATCCATTGGTAAAATTGATTCCATTTTCAGCCAACTTGTCAATATGAGGAGTCGCAATCTGTTTACTTCCGTTTAAACTCAAATCGGCATATCCCAGGTCATCTGCCAGTATAATAATAAAATTGGGTTGTTTCTGCTGTGCAAAGCTTGTAAAGGCTCCCAGCAAAAGGGTAATTACAAGTAGTATTTGAATAAGTTTCATTTTTAAGTTCTTAGTTTTTAGCTTTATTAATACATCTCTTATCGGTCAATTTTTTCCATACTCCACCTGTCCAACCAATTTTAAATAGGTGATCTCTTGTCATCGAACAGAAGGAGCAACCAAATTCTCCCTTAACATCTTCCGGGATAAAGATAGACGTAATACATCTTCTCATGTATGTTATTTTATTCAAATAAGGGGGGTGTATTAACTTTTATACACCTATAATTTTTAAGCTGTCAACAGTAACTCTCTCATTTTAAACAGAGAATTTTATTCTTTCGCTTCAGAATAAAATTTAGTTTAGAAAATTGTGCTGAATTTATGCGTCAAAACCTACCAATACAACAAACCAACTATTTAAAGATAGCGTTCAGCTAAGGCTTTCAAATGCTAAACATTTAAAATTTAATTTCAATGTTCGATTCAGCATCATCTCCTGAAATCCCCTTTACCTCTTTTATCGTGTTTTTCTCCGGATAGGAAACTTTTATGGTGTACTTCCCTTTTTGATAAGCGACGGGGTGAAACTCATTTCCTTTAATCCGCACGATACTTTCCGTTTCCCCGGTTTGTTCATTAATCACTTCAACCACAGGTTCGGCATCACCCAACACCTTTATGGATGGAAGCTTTATCTGGTTTACTTTTCCAAAATTATCAAACTGTGATATGGTTAATGGCCATCCTGAAAAGTGATCTTCATTTTTTGGATTTTCGGCATCGGCCAGGAAACGTATCGCATCCAGGGTTATATTTCGGGTTTCAGTATCCAACTCAATTAAACCATAACCCGATGATTTTAGGTTAGCCATAACATACCTGTTCTCATCCGCCTTTTTTCTGCCCGGATTACCTACAGTATAAACATAGGTTTTATTACCAAAAGCATCACTATAATTACCCGTATTGGGCAGATTATGCGAAGGGCGGTTTTGCACCGGAATTCCTAAATCGTCGGGTCTGAACCATCGCTGATAGCCTACAGCAATTGCAGGCGTACAGAAACACCAACCGGCATCCTGGAAATCATCTATACCGTATTGTATGACACTGGGCAAGTGCTGGTCGCCTGCAACCTGAAAAGCGGCCGCTTTACGGATAATTTTTAGCGCTTTGTCCCTGCCCGATTTTGGCCAACCTCCGGAATCCATATCACCGTAAAGATATCCATCGTAAGAACCGTGATGAGTGGCAGTATTGGCAAAAATGGTTTGGGTTAGCAAGACTTTCATTTTTGCATGTTTCCAGTCTTTGATCCAGGAGTTGAGAAAATCCAGCTGCCGATCGCCAAGCATTTTTAACTCCGGTTTTTCAACCTGCGAAAAGCTTTTTAATGGTTCGCTGATATGATCTTTTCTGCCAGTCCAGGTTGACACCAAATCAGGGCCCGATTTAAAAATTCGGTCGCTGATTATAGCAAAACTTACACCGCCATAAACCAGATCGGTATACCACACCGACATGCCATTGCCAATTGTTGTTGGATCGTAAGGATCGGGAAGATGCGCACATTGAGTCCTGTTCACTGCATTCACCATTTTTACTGATTGAGCAAATCCCTGCCGGTCATCTGTATTATAGTTTTCGGGAGATTTCTGCTCTCCCGAGGCCCCCCACAAATTTCCTTGATACACATCATGATCATCGGGAGTGACAATGGTTGGCCGGTCGCGCATCAAATCACGAAATGCCCAACCAAACATATAGTACTTGCCAAGGTAGTTCAGGATGGACAAATCTTCCGGATACCTGATTATGCCGTACCCCCCATTTGATTCATAAATCTGGTCGCCCGAGAAATAAAGCATATCCGGATTTTGTTTATTTAAGTTTTTTACCAGCGGAGAATAAGGGAAACCGTAATGAAACTGACATGTGAGTCCGACCAGCTTCAATGGTTGGCCTGTTGGTTCTTTTCGGATAATGCCTTCGTAAAAATGTTCTTTTTCCCCTTCCCGGTAAACAAGCCGATAGGGTACCTCCTTATCGAATTGCCAATCTTCAACTTTAAAAGTAGCCGTTCTGGAATCAGGATCAATCGTTTCGCTGGAATACGCAAGCCAATCAGTATCTTCTTTTAACTGCATCTCAACCTCACGGCTGTCTTTTTCGCCAAGCGGAGGAAGTTGGGCTGTTAGCTTAACCACGCCCCTGCTCAATGTGTACATGCTGAAAAGAATCGGGCCAAAACTGTTCCCGGGATGATGAATGACCTTATTTCCTTCTACCTCCAAATCGTCAAACCAAAAGGAAGGTCCGTTTGCTTTCGCATCTGCAGTTTGAAAGTTGTTCACGAGCTGAATCAATCCAGAAATTTCACCTTCAAAAGATTCCTCAATACGAACACTTTCAGTCCCGTCAGCGCTTTGAACCGTCATCTTCAGCTGCGTAAGATTATTACTTTGCTTTCCGGTTAATGAGATTGTACTGCTTTTCCAATCAAAATCGTCGGGTAATTCGATTTGATTCTGACCGAGAAAAGCAAAACCACCGGTATGTATACCTGCGTTTAAACCTTTCCCAAAGTAGCAGGCAGCGCGCACATCATCTTCCTCTATTGCTTTTACACCCACCGAAAGGCCAACAGATCCGGGATTAACCCCATTCGCTGCAAGGCCGGTTTTAATACGAATCGAAAAAGTCCCATTGGCGGCACTCAAGGGGTGAGTTAACAGGTTAACCCGGGAGTTCAGCACTTTCCCGTCGCATATTATATGTCCACTTTTTACCTGCCAGTTTTCCATCGGAACAGACCAAAAATCCTCACCAATCCATACACGATCATTTAAATGATCAAATTGAAAAGTTGTCTTTTCGTCTTTTGTGCAGGCCCAAAAAACAATAAAAAACAGTATTGCAAAATGTAGTTTTTTCATAAGTAAATTTAGTTTTCGGTTCCGGGCATTGTACCTCTTATTTGTTCTGTTTCTAATCGTTCACCTGTTTCACGGTCGAACCAGTCGGGGGTTAAATCTTCAGGAGTTGTATCGCCGGTTTCGTTTTGCCAGTTTTTTAACAAGGTTCTCATTTCAACCAGCTTTTCGCGATAACGACTTAGGGAAGCCACGTTTAGCAATTGTTCCTTTTCCTGGTTAAGGTCAAAGAGTTCCTCAGCAGGCCGGGGCGTGACAAAAATATCGGCTTGAGCCGGTGTTAAGCTGCCAAGGTCGCGCAGTTCGTTAAGCGCCGCTTGTGTTGGTGAGTTTTTCGAGTCGGCCGGACCACAGTTACTGAGATTTGGCCGTGCGTTAAAAAGGTAAAGAAAATCTTTTGTCCGCACCATTCGTTCATGCGCTTCATAATCATGCCAGTTGTGTTCTGAAAAAACCATCTGCCTGACTTCTGCTTCCGGGTTTTTCAGAATTTGCAGAAAACTTACTCCCTGGTAGTTTTCGGGAACCGCAACATCGGCAATTTCCAGAATAGTAGGTGCGATGTCGACGGCGCTAATCAGGCTTTCGGTGTGACCTGCATTTTTATCAATTTGTGCGGGCCAGTGCACTACAAAAGGTGTTTTCATTCCACTGTCGTAAACCCGGGTTTTACACCTCGGGAAAGGCCGGCCATTGTCAGCCATAACAATAATAACGGTATTTTCCAGCACTCCCTGTTTTTGTAATTCCTGCTTCACCAGCCCGATATGGTAATCAAAACGGGCAATTTCGTTATAATACGATGCGATATCCTGCCGCGTTTCCGGGGTATCATTGAAATATACCGGCACTTCAATATTTGCGGGTTCATGCGTTATTTTAAAAGTATCGGCTCCCCACGCACGATGAGCATCGTACGACGCCAACCAAAAAAAGAAGGGTTTATCCTTGGGGCGTTCTTTTATAAATCGCACCCAGTTCGCTTCACCGCCATCGCCGTTTTTATATCCGTTTCCATCGGTATAGCGATCAAAAGCCCGGTGTGTTGCTTCTCCCATGTGCCATTTGCCGGCATGAGCTGTGTAATACCCGTTCTCCTTCAACAATAAAGGAAAAGGGATTTCGGACTCGGGTAATGCAGTGTGCAATTCTGCAGCACCATTCGAATGCGGGTATTTACCCGAAATAATGCTGCAACGGCTGGGACTGCAGGAACTGGCGGTAAGAAAAGCATTGTTGAAAAGTAATCCTTCGCTGGCAAGTTTATCGATATTGGGTGTTTTAACAACTTTATTTCCGTAACACCCGAAATCATTCCAGCTAATATCATCGGCGATAATAAAAACGATATTAGGTTTTTGAGAACTGGAGCCTTGTGTTTGGTACACTCCTGAGCAAAAAGCAACTGTGAACAAGACAAGTACCAGCAGTTTAGGTTTTAGTCGTTTTAGGTTCATTTATATTAGTTTAGATAGTATTCAAGATCACGTTTAATTATTCCCTACACAATTAAGCACCAAAATAATTATTGATTGAATAAAACCCCACCACGTATCGTTCTCTCAGATCATTTCATTTTACTCAAACTTAATTCTAAAAATAATAATTTTCACTGCCTTTTGATTTCTTCTTCCCTCTTGCTTAATTTTTTTTCCTCTCAGGGGTAAACAGGTTTAAATCCCATTCAGCATACCAATGAATTTCCATTTCTCCTCCGGCAGTAATGGTGATGGGTAAAAATACATATTGCGATTCGGGCCGACCACCACCATTCCATCTGTCGCCCATGTATAAGTAGGCATCTTTATATCCGGGAATTTTAAATATGAAACAAGGTTGTGAGTTGAAAGAATTATTTCCAGCATCGCCAATAAACGGACTTCCCTGGCTGGTGTATGGCCCCATAACCGAGGGTGCCGTATAATAGGTTCCGGGATTAGGAGTCCATCCTGAACACTGGCTGGTTAAAAGATAGAAGGTTCCGTCTTTTTTCAAAATCCCCGGGCCTTCACAATGGGCTTCGATGTCCACATCGTTGGTTGTTGTGCTCAAATAATCATCGGATAATTCAACCATCCTGATTGTACGGTTTACATGGTCGGCAGCATACCCAATGTATGCCTTTTTTGTATCAGGCTCAAAGTACATTCCAATATCACGCGACTCATGACCATTTGGGCGATAATGATCCTGCACAACAAATGGACCTGTCGGGCTATCGCTAATGGCAATGCCCAATTCTGCAATACCATAACCACGACCGTTCAGATCTCCATCGTAATGAAACCACATCACATATCTTTTGTTGGTCTCATCGTAAATAACCTTTGGCCGCTCAAACACCTTGATATCACCTTTTTCAATTACAACTCCCTCCTTTGTCCAGTTGTACAAATCGGTTGAAGAATAACATGAAGCCCCCCTCGGTTGGCCCCGATGCTCGCCGTACCAAAAAAAAGTTTTCAGATGTTCTACATAAACAATGTTCCCTCCATGACAATCGATGTGCACTCCATCCGTATCCAACCATTCACCGCCGGGTTTAAAAGAGGTATATTCCTGCAGTTCCTGCGCTATAACAGGAATTGCTGATGTGCTTACAATTAAAACGAATACGAACAATTTTAAACGAATATGTAAATTATTTTTCTTCATTTTATTATGATTTTTGATTTGTTATTTCCTCTATTTTTTCGGCGACTATTTTAAGTTTATTTGCTCTGATTATTACTACCATTCAACTGCTTTACGATTTTTTTTAGCGGGTAGTGAACTACTAACACCCACCATCATATTTTCTAACTACTCCAGACTATTCTGCTAACTATTTCCTTATGTATATTCTCGCGTAATCAATTTCATACTTCCTTGGGAATTGCGTCTTTTCCAGCTTTTCACTATCAGGATGGGGATTTCCTCCTACTGCCAGATTCAGCCAAAAATTACATAGGTTATCTTTAAACGGGTACTCTCTTTCCGAGGTATCAATATTTTTTGTATCAAGTGCAATCCGGGCCATATAAATGTCGTCCAGATAGATTGTTAACCACTCACCGTCTCCAACGAGTTTCCAAACATGGTATTTTTTTAACCAGTCGGGGTCTGCGTTAAATCCTTCTGCGGTACCATCAATAATATTTTTGATGTATAAGGTACTTGGATTTTGGTCTTTATTGGAAGTCCATTTTGCACCGTTTTTTCCTTTGGTTGCAAAATTGGCCATCATTTGCCCGGTATAGTACTCCATTATGTCAATTTCGCCACCACATGGCCAGCCGCCATGCCCGGTGGTCCAAAATGCCGGCCAAATCCCATAATCTTCATCTCCACCACTTACTAACGGAAGTTTTGCCCGGGCAATCATCATTATATTATCGTATTTCTGATGGAATTCTTCTTTAGTGATAAAACTGGATGAAGTATAAGAGGCGTATTCCCGATTCTTTCGCCAGTCATTACTTCCTTCAACATATCCGGGATTTTTATACTTCTCCCTATTAGCGGTAATTATCAAACGTCCTCCGGTACAAACTGAATTGTCTGCTTTATACCACTGAGCCTCATTATTTCTTCTGAATCCGGTTTCGGCGATCCAGTATTCTTCTTTCATTGGTCCTTCGTGATTAAACTCATCAGCGAATACCAATTCATAAGCTCCAATTTTTTGTGGAGCAGTGTTGGCATCAGGCAAGTAGGGATCAACCTTGAATGACATAGCGCTTTTTTGTCCTTCATTCCCTGTTTTACCGATGGCATTTTTTGATGTTCCTGTTTCACAAGAAAAATTTAGTATCCCGATGATTGGCACAAGGAGCAAAAGTTTAGCTGAAAACTGGTTTAACATGTTTTTTATTTGTTAGTGTATTATCCGACTTTTAATATCGACAGCTATTGATGCCTGTCTTTCGCTTTGTAATCCTGAACCACTCCGCCATAGGGAAAGCCCTGAGTTTCGGCGCGCTTATCTTCAAATATGTCATTCATCTGCTTAACAATTTCGGGGTGGTCGCCGGCCACGTTATTTGTCTCCGAAATATCGTCATTAAGATTGTACAGGAGTGTTTCGTTCATAATTCCGTAGCGAACACCTTTCCATTCCCCAATCCTTGCCGATTGTCGAAATCCTCCATCGGGCATTGTTCTACTCCATCCATCGAGTTGAAATTCCCAGTTCATGCTTTCGTGGCTTGCTTGTTCTTCTCCAAAAAGAACCGGCAACAATGATATTCCGTTTGTTTGGGCCGGTATTTCAACACCAGCCACTTCAGCCAGTGTTGGAAGAATATCCTGAAATCCGCTGAGATGATTTGTATTTATACCTGCTGTTACTTTTCCTTTCCACCAGACAATCATTGGCACACGAATACCACCTTCGAATAAATCCCTTTTAATGCCACGTAATTCACCATTACTGTTAAAAAATTCGGGATTGTGCCCCCTTCCTTCTCTGTGCGGGCCATTGTCGCTGGTGAAAATTACGAGGGTATTCTCAAGCTCTCCCATTTCATCCAGTTTATTTAATAGCCTTCCTACCTGCTTATCCAACAAAGTGGTTTTTGCAGCATGTAAACGTTCTGCAGCGGGCCATCCCTTTTCTGAATATATTTCTTTGTTACCAATTTCATATTCGTGCCCATGAGGAGCTCTGAATGACATAAACAAAAAGAAAGGTTTGTCCTTTTGGATTTTATCAAGGTACCCGAAAGCTAAATTTGTCCTGAAATCATCTTTACATTCCCACTCATTAATATGGTAATAAACCGAGTCTTGTTTTCCGTTTATCCAATGCATTTGCTCGTCGTATTGAATGCCTCCAAAACGGGAACCCCATTGTTCCTGCACCGCATAATCGAATCCACGGTTACAGGCCCAGGTTGTAATATCGTCCGGATCATCGAGGTGCCATTTGCCAATAAAACCGGTTTGATAGCCTGCCTCTCTCAACATTTCCCCAATCGTCATCTCATCCTTTTTCAGGGCCACGCGCATCCAACGATCATCGTTAAAAACGCCGCTATTACCACGAACAGTGTTGTATGAAGAGGATTTGCCAGTCATTAAAACCGCGCGCGAGGGTGAACAAACCGCATTTCCGGCATAAAAATCGGTAAAGCGCAAGCCATTTTGGGCCAGTTTATCCAGCTCCGGAGTTTGTATCACCTCTTGTCCGTAACACCCCAGTTCCCCGTAACCCAAGTCATCGGCCAGAAGAAAAAGGATGTTGGGCTTTTGAGGTACCGAATCTTGTTTTGCCTGGTTCTGGCAAGCGTTTAACAGTAGAATCGCAACTACATGCAGGAAGATTAATCTTTTCATGCTACTATTTTTTTGTACTTAGTCTATTCTATTTTCTTGTTATCACAAACAGTTACTCTTTCGAATCTCATTTTTTACTGGCTAATTCCGACTGATTATCATATTACGCTTCCTATAGTCTACCAAAAAACGCATCATCGCATTAGCCAAATTCCCATTTACCAATACCCCAAGTTAGTTCATCAATCCAATAATTTCGTTTTCAGTCAATTTTGTTTGTGGATCGAACTTTTCACTACGCATATAATTTTTCAAACTGAAGAGTAACTGTCGTGCTTCAGGCCGATCGTCAAGGTCTGATTGTAAATCAACCCCGGTCATTACCAGTTTGCCCTTGCCTACTTTAGCCTCGAAAATCAAAGCCAGGTTTCTGTTTGTTACCCAATCGTCGATAATTCGTACAATTGGATCGGGAGTGTTTTCAAATCCTTCTATATTAATTGCATTACAATGGCTCATGGCATCCCACCACTGCCAGTTGGAATGGTACTCGGTGGGAAAATCTGCCAAAGCCGGATGTTCGGGGTTGCACAAAATTCCCAGAGTGTGAGGCTCCTGTCCATTGGTCCAGGCAGTGTTCCAGAAAATACTCGAGAAACCAACTGCCACTTCGCCACCTTTACCGTCTTTTATGCTGCCTTTTTTTGTTGTCAGTAAAACTTTTCCACCTTTTTCCAAGGTTGCAATGGCTGCCTTGTTTAGGCTTGAAACAACCAAAACATCATCTTCGATATTTGGTAATTCAGCCGGATAAACCCAAAAATCCCATGTGTTTATAAATCCGGCTACATTAACTGCGAGGCAAAACTTAGCGGCAGTTTCAACTTCGATATTTTCGCTGATTGCACCAAGCTTTTGGCAATTGCCCCAACTGATATTTGCCTCATCCAATTGTCCTTCTTTAACTACATTACCATTCGTATCCAGGATCTGCCACGAAGGAACAACCGACTGCAATTCTTTTTCGCCGTAATGCGCAACTTCAACCTCGCACTCAACCTTTTCATTGCTCGTGAAAATCATTTTTTTGAACCTTGCCAGTGGAACTGTTTCGTTACAAAATTGCCTGAACTCGTCGGAAGAGATGTATCCTTTTTCATCCCAAAACGGATCGAGCACACCAACCAATGCGGTACCCTGCCCCGGGAAATCGTGCAGATCGAGCAACTGAAAACCACCAAAACCTTTGGTCCGAAAGGCAGCTTCAATATCGGCTTTGTAACATAAGGCCTGCAGTTTACCCGAAGCCTTGAGAAAACTATCGGCAAGATCGAGCATACCGTGAGCTTCGAGGCTTCGTTTGAAAATTTTGAAATTGGTAGCTTTTAATACGCCATCGTATTGGGGTATTTCCTTAAAATTTGGATACACACACCACTGTCCTATTTCGTGGCTCACCATAGGTGCGGTTAAATCAGCCACTGTTTTCTCCCAATCGTAGTCGCTGCGTGGGGCTTGGCTGTTAATAATACTGTTCAGGTTTTGGCCCCATCCCTGGATGCGCGTACCACGATGCGAACTGTGAAAATCATTTTCCGGAATAACAGGCCATCCTGCCCCGGAAGTGTACAACCTGCGCGAGTCCTTCTTTTTCCAGTAGTTTACAAATTCACGTAAATACCCGGTATAGTTTTTTCCATGCGGTTCGTTTCCATAGGGCATCATACAAAACGAAGGATGATTTCCGTATTCGGCCACCATTCTTTCGCTCTCATAGTATATCCATTGGTCAATTGGAGCACCATCGCCAACGGTTGCCCACGCCGACACTTCAACCTGGTAGTAAAAGCCCAGTTTATCGGCTGCCTCAAAGGCAGCTTTTGGCGGACACCACGAATGAAAACGAATATGATTCAGGCCGTGTGCTTTACAAATTTTAATGATTCGTTCCCACGACTCCACATCTGTAGGCGGAAAACCTGTCTTTGGGAAAATGGCACATTCCAATGTTCCCCTTAGAAACACCGGACGGCCGTTAATTTCCAGTCCTTTTCCATTGGCACGGAAATCACGCATTCCAAAAGTTTCGGTATGCACATCTTTGTAGCCATCCGATTCAAGCTCAACTGAAAGTTCATAGAGATTCGGATTAAATTCATCCCACAAAAGCATGGTATCGCCCATCGGGTAAGTAACAATGATTGTTTTTGACGTGCTGTTCACCTCAAAATCAGAACGAATCTCCTTTAATTTCAGAGGCGTTTCTTCCGATGTACTTTGGGCAGAAAGTTTTACTTTACCGCTTTGCGCGCCACCTGTTTTGTTTTTTATCCCAATTTCTACCCGTACACTTTTATTCTTCAAATCAGGGAATATCTGCACACCGGCAACAGACAATGCATCTTTCCGGACCAACTTTATATCGCCCACAATCCCGTTCCAGTTGCTCTGTGTATTATCGCTTACACTGTGTGCATCATCTCCAACCTTTATCTCTTTTACCCGGTTATCAACACAAATTGTAATCGTGTTCTTGCCGGGTTGAAGAAACGAACCGACATTATAACGATGCGGAACACCTAAAGCATTATTCACCCCAACGTATTCGTTGTTTACCCAAACCCGGGTTTCCCAGTGACAACGCTCTAAATACAATTCAACATCCTGTCCTCTCCAGTTTTCAGGGATTTCAATTTCTTTTTGATACCAGGCAGCACCGGTGTAATAATAATCAGCAATCAGCCAGAAGGGATACAAAAACTCGTTGCCGTATAAATACGGTTTATAATTTTCATCGTTGTACCACATCTTTCCATTGTCATAAGCTTTCCAATCATTACCGGTAAACTTTGTGTCGTAACCTACCGGTTCCCCTTTTCCATTTGAGGCCATCGATCCGGGCAAAACAATGGTATCCGATAAATTTTTCGTAAACCATTTATTGACTACTCCCTCATCTTGTTTGTCCATACTAAAGCTCCATACCCCGGACAAATCCAGTTCTGATGGTTCTTGTTTGGAACAACTTATTGCAACAAGGGCAACAGCAAATAAAAAAACTGATCTTATTCCGAAAAAGGGTGCTAAAATATTATTCATTGTTCGCATATTTAGTTTTTATAATTTCCAAAAAGTTCCTTAACAATCTCATATAAAACTCCTTTCAAATTTTTACGCAACTTCAGCAGTAAGCTGTTCCAACAAATCTTTTGAACCCACATGCATCGAATTCAACTGCAATACATCTTTCAGGTTATCTATCGCATCTCCATACGATCCTAAACCAACATGTGCAAGCGCAATCAGGTATTTTGCATCAATGGTATTTCGCTTCTGGATATCATCTTCGAACACCAGTAGCAGTGGCAACGATGTTGCAAAATAGTCGATCTGAGCTTTATCGTTCAATTTGGCTTCACCAAATTTTCTTATATCAGACAATAGATTCTGAGCCTCAACTTTTTCGCCCAGCTCATTGAGCGACAGGGCTTTGTAGCACGACAACTCAGAATAAGCACTCACAGCCATATCGATAAAGTCGCCTTCTTCATTTTTACTTTCAAGGAAATGTGCCCTGGCTTCATCTGTTTTTCCAAGCGCTTTTAGTGCCATTCCTTTCCAGTAATTAATGTGTGCAACTGCCTGTAGCGGATGGTATTTTTCACCCAGATTATCAGGTGTATTCACTGATTTATTAAAGTACTCCAAAGCAGATTCAGCATCTCCGTTTTGCAAGGCCTGTTGTCCTAGCTTTAAGCAAGCGTAAGTAAACTGTCTTAAAACCTGACCTTCTCCTCCTTCCCATGGGTGAAAATCGCGGTTTTCAAGCAGGTCTAATGCATTATTGTAATCGCCTTTAAAATTGTAAAGTGCGGCAAGTTCAACCGAGAAATCATCGCGGGTTGTTATCTGGTCTTTAATCGGCAACAAATCTTCCAATCGTTGTTTAGGATCGTCGTTCAGCTTTTTACGCAACTGGTCGAATTCGTAACGGATACGCATATCGTTTGGAGCCAGTTCTACCGCTCTTAGGAAAGCCTCTCTTGCTTTTTCGCCATCTTCAAAGGTATTCCAGTAGGCGATTCCAAGATTGCGGTAGAGTGTTCCGTAGTCACAATTGGCTTCAGCGGCTTTTTCCCACACACCTATTGCGTCTTTATGTCTCTTTAAATTGAAAAAGTAATTACCCAAACCGAAAGCTGCAATCGTATTTTCCGGATCAACTTGTAATGCCCATTCCAACACCAACTGTTCGTATAAACGTGATGGGAAAACATAGTCGTAAGACGCTGACTTTGTTTTTTCCAGAGTCTCAACCGATTTGGTGTTTTCGCCGTTCAATTCGTATAACCAGGCCAAAACAAACTCGGTCATCACTGTTTTTGCCATTGGATTTGGAACAGCACACTCAGGAACTTCATTTTTATGATGTAACTCAATTACGTCAATAGCTTCCTGGTAAAAACCGGCTTCGGCATAATCAAAAGCAATATCAATTATGGTTTGTGCATCGTTTCTTGATGATTCGATAAACTCATCGTAGTTACCTGACAAGCTTGTCCTTTCAAATTTTGCCCATTGGTCAAGCGCATCAGTTTTGAACAATTCTGTCAGTACAGTTTCTGCTGTTGCGGTTTCACCCTGATTTTTCAGAATTACAGCTTTTAAAATATGTGCTTTATTATTCTGGCGGTTTGTATCCAAGGATGCCTCCAAATGCTCCAAAGCGGTTTCATAATCCGACTTCAAACAATCGAGGGTAGCCAGCTGATAATAGGCAGCCGAACGCCACTCGAAGTTCCATGTGGATTTGTAGAACAATCCGTAAGCTTCATCTTTTCGGCCCTGTAAAGAACAAGCCAAACCACAGAAGTAATGTGCCTCACCCGATGCCGGGTTTGGATGATAAGTGGTCATAATATCAATGGCTGTCCTAAAGTTCTTTTCAGCTTCATCCAACTTGCCGTTTTTAAGCTCAACGCGGCCTAAGGCAATGTATGATTTGTAACTCTTCGGATCTTTTTTGATGGCTTCTTTCCAATAGGATTCCGGGTAACGTGTAGGATGACGATACAACTCCAGGTGTTCGCCAATCAATTCCAACTCGTTGGCACTTTCAATTTCGGTGGGTTGTTTTGGCTCGAATGCCACCTTGCGGTTTCGTTCTTTGCTAAACTCGCGATGATGATAATCGATTAATTCTTTCCCTTTTGGGTCAAGCACTATTAACGAAACTGAATTCTCCTGTCCTGCCTCAATTTGCATTGAAGTATCTTTCCAGGGCTTTTCAGGTGATATCGTTTGTTTTTCAAAAACTTTCTTCTCGTTTCCAATAATTAGGATGAATTGAAGGTTTTCGAATTTACGGCTGCCCGCAACACCCAAGTCCAATCTGTTTCCTTGCTGAATCTCAAGACGGATAGCCAAATCTTTATTGGCATTTTGTACCGGTCCCAGATTTTTATAGCTCCACCAGAACTGCGAAAAGGTTTTTGTCTCGTAAGGTAGCAGATAGGTAAAATCAGGCTGATTATCGGTATAAACACCGGCCATTAATTCGAAATATGGTCCGCCTTCGTCGGTCAGTTCACGGTCCCATGCGCGACCAAAATCTTCACTTCCCCAGGTCCATTGTTTTTTACCCGGAGCAATATGTCGATTCGCTACATGAATAAATCCGCCATCGGCTCTAAAATCGTAGCCTCCAAAAAAATCGAATTTTGTATCGCATACCATGTAACTGGTAGGCACATGAATATTATCGTAGTTACGCAGATCGTTTTTACCCGGTCTTTTGTGGTAAGGAATTCCGTAATAATCGTTTTCAGCAATGGGGAAGCTACTCTGTGCCCTAACTGCATGATCGGCCACATAGTGTACATCGGGCGGGAAAAAGCTTTGGTAATCCTTATGCACCTCAACGGCTACGTTTGCCCACCACAAAAAGGTTTGTGTTAACGGCGTGCGGTTAAAGAGGCGACCGCGTAGTTCAATCAATGCACTTTCGGGGCGGAGACGAATTCCGTGCATGCCTTTGAGGCGGTACATCGGGTCGTATTCCGACATCCATATTGTTCTAGCTCCATCGGCTTCTTCTTCAATATATACATCGGTTGGCAAATAAGTTCCCGGGCGGTGGTGCTGTGGCCAGTTAAACTCTACCCCTCCGCTAATCCACGGACCGGCTAAACCAACAAGCGCCGGTTTTATCACCTTCTGCTGGTAAAAAAAGTTGTAATTATTATTGGTTTTATCTTGCGCTTCAAATATTCGTCCACCGATTTCGGGCAACAATACCAGTTTCACAAAGTCGTTTTCAAGTGTTGCTGCCTGGTAATTCTTATCCACTTTATGATCGTAAACCTTATCGATAAATGGAACCGGATAAACTTTTCCCGATGATCCCTGGTACACTCTTTTTTCGAAGAATACGGGGTTAATTTCTGATTTTCCCAGTTCGTAGGTTGGGATTACCAGGTTTTCTATGCGTGCTTTTACCTGCTTCATTTTCTATCCCTTTTCTATATTAATGAAATCTCAAGCCTCATTAGTTCAAAATTTCCTCTTCAATTTCTTCCAGCGATTTGCCTTTTGTTTCCGGCAATCGTTTGAATATAAACAGCAGGCCGGCAGCACAAATAAGTCCGTATAACCAAAATGTACCTGAGGCACCAAATGCTGAATTTAGCAACGGGAATGTGTAGGTTAAGAGGAAACTTGCAATCCACAATGCTGCCGTTGCAAACGACATGGCAGTACCACGAATCCGGTTCGGGAATATTTCCGAAAGAACGACCCAGGTAACCGGTGCCAACGACATGGCATAACAGGCAATTCCCAAAACCACCAGAAGTAACAAAGGCCAGCCTGTAACATGGAAATAATATCCGGCCCCCATTAAAGCATAAATTCCGGCCAGCCCGGCTGCACCAATTATCATCAACATTCTGCGACCTAATTTGTCAACGGTATAAATGGCCACGAACGTGAAAACGAGGTTTACACTTCCGGTAACCACAATGTTGAATAACGTGTCGGAAACT
>NZ_JRHC01000003.1 GCF_000949475.1 Draconibacterium sediminis
CAAAAAATTGCGCTTATCAGCAATTATTAGTAATTCTGTGCCGTTTAATAAATCGAATTGCAACCTGGCTAAATGAGTCTGAAAAATAACACTGCTGAATTACGCGAAAAAAGTTTTTACTATAGCCTGCTGCTATTTGTAATCGTTCTGCCTTTTTCCGAAGCCTTGGTTAGTATTGCAGCAGCTTTTCTATTTCTGCAATCACTATTATTTCAACCTGTAAGTGATTTAAAAAAGTCGTTAATCAGGCATAAATCAATATTCTATATTCTTGCAATATTTGGCGTGTATCTGTTGGGGATGCTTCATACACGAGATTTTGCGTTGTCATTGTATGAACTGAAAAAAGTGGCTTTCTGGGTGGTAATTCCACTCGGAATAGTACTATCTCCGCGGTTGTCAGAAAAACGCTTCTATAAAGTAATAACAGTATTCTGCATAGCTGTTACTGTAGTAGCTGTAATTGCTGCTATACGCTTCATATTTAAATCAGCATTCAATATCTCCGACTTCAGAGATATCTCGCTCATTTCACATATCAGGTACTCCTATCAGGTGGCATTAGCCATATTCTGTTGCATTTTCCTTGTTATACGGAGTTCGAAGGAAAGTGGAGGATTTAAATACAGATCAGCAATTATAACCATGGCAGTTTGGCTGGTGTTATTTCTTTTTCTATTGAAATCAATAATCGGAATTATTGCTTTTTGGGGTACGGTGTGTTTTTTGGGGCTTTATTATCTATATACAGTAAAACGTAAATTCAACTATTTGCTTGTAGTTATACTTGCAATTTTGGTTGCATTACCGATTATTTATACAAAATCAGTTTGGAACGATTTTTATAACGTCGAAAAGCTGGATCCGCAAACCGTAGACAAATATACAGCATCAGGAAACCCGTATACTTTTAATTTTGACTCGCAGGAAAAAGAAAATGGACATTGGGTACAAAGTTATATTTGTGCTGATGAGCTGCGTACGGAATGGAACAAACGGAGTGAATGTAAATACGACTCGCTAAACATCCATGGCTTCAGTAATCGGTCCACTTTGGTTCGTTACCTTACAAGCAGGGGATTAAGAAAAGACAGTGCCGGAGTGAGCCAATTAACTGAGGCCGATATTAAAAATATAGAACAGGGAATTGCTAACTACATTTATGCCGAAAAACGTTTCTCGTTATATCCTCGGATTTACGAGACCATTTGGGAATACGACAGGTACAAAGCAACCGGAAATCCTAATGATCAATCGCTATCTCAACGTATTGAGTTTGTAAAAGCATCACTCGAAATCATAAAAACGAATATTTGGTTTGGGATTGGGACAGGAAACTGGAAGGCTGAATATGCGAAAGCATACGATGAGCTAAACTCGCAACTAAAACAGGAAAATCAGCGGTCATCGCATAATCAGTACTTAAACTACATAGTAAAGTTCGGTCTGATAGGTTTCGCGGTCATAATGAGTATGATTTTAATACCCGTTTTTAAAGAAAACCAGGAGAAAAACCTATTGTTATGGTTATTATTCGTTTTTATTGGAATTGCCAATTGGGGCGATGCCAATCTTGAAACGCATATGGGACTTTCATTCTTTTGTTTGTTTTACAGCCTGTTTCTATGGCATTCGCCGGAACAGATTAAAAATTTTACCTTTCAAGAAAAGCACAAATGAAAAAATATAAAATAGCTTTTATCGGCGCAGGAAATGTGGCAACTCATCTCTCGAATGAATTGAAAAAATGCGGACACGAAATGGTACAGGTCTACAGTCGTACCGAGGAGTCAGCAAAACAGTTGGCTGATAGTTTACATACGACCTTCACTACTTCAACTGAAACGATCACAAAAGAAGCTGATATCTACATTGTGGCCTTAAAAGATTCGGCAGTGGATCAGGTATTGAGCAAGATCGGGTTTGGCGATAAATTGCTCGTTCATTGTTCGGGAAGTTTACCCATGAGCGTTTTAAGTCAATACGCTAAAAACTATGGTGTTTTTTATCCTTTGCAAACTTTTTCAAAAAACAGAAAAGTGGATTTTAAGCAGATTCCCATTTTTGTTGAAGCAAGTTCATCCGAGAATTTAAACATTTTAGAAGAACTCGCTAATGAGCTTTCGGAATCAGTCACAATACTCAATTCTGAAAAACGAAAAAGCTTACACATTGCCGCCGTGTTTGCCTGTAATTTTGCCAATCATTGTTATGCAATGGCTGCCAAATATCTGGAGACTAAAGATCTGCAGTTTGAAATCCTGCGGCCACTCATTATGGAAACAGCTCAAAAAGTTCAGGAATTGCATCCGAAAGATGCACAAACAGGCCCGGCCATCCGTTTCGATGAAAACATTATAAAATCGCACCTGAGTGAATTAAAAGAAATGTCCGATCTACAGGAATTGTACAATTCAAATTCAAAGAGTATTTTTGAGCATCATCAGGAAAAACAATAAGAATGTCGTTTTTTAAAGAAGAACTTATCCGCGTAAAAGCTTTTGTATTCGATGTCGACGGCGTATTGTCGCAAGACGTTTCGCCGCTTAACGAAGAGGGCGACCCTATACGAACAGCTAACGTTAAAGATGGTTTTGCCATCAGAAGTGCCATAAAAGCCGGTTATCCGATTGCGATTATCACCGGAGGTTATATTGAACGTGTTCGCTTACGCTACGAAAAACTTGGAGTGGAGCATTTTTACGATAAAGCCCGTGATAAAGTAGCCTGTTTAAACGATTTCCTGGAAAAGGTGAACATATCTCCCGAAGATGTGCTTTTTATGGGCGACGACCTGGTGGATTACCGGGTGATGCAGGCTGTTGGTTTACCAACCTGCCCAAAAGATGCTGTAAGTGATATTAAAAATATCTCGAAATACATTTCGGATAAAAACGGTGGCGAAGGTTGTGTGCGCGATGTAATTGAACAGGCGTTAAAAGCACAACACAAATGGTTTACTCCCGAAATGCTAAATTCAAGAGCATTCTGAAATGAATTGGATACCCGAATATAACTTCATTCTTGCATCAAAATCGCCACGGCGGCAAGAGCTTTTAAAATCGTTGGGGATTGTTTTTCAGATGAAAACCAAAGATGTAGATGAAAATTACCCGCCGGAGCTTTCTCCTGATCAGATTCCGGGCTACCTGGCAGAAAAAAAGGCAAAGGCTTTTGCCAATGAACTAAACAATAACGATTTGCTGATAACAGCCGATACCATTGTTGTTTTAAACAGAAAAGTGCTGGAAAAACCGGACGATTACGATCACGCCTACAAAATGTTATCGGCTTTAAGCGGAAAAATGCACGAGGTAATAACTGGTGTTTGTCTTAGTTCAACCAAAAAATCGGTGGTATTTTCTTCCTTAACCAACGTGCAATTTAAAAAGCTAAGCGAAGTTGAAATAGACTACTATATTCGCAATTATAAACCTTTCGATAAGGCCGGTGCATACGGCATTCAGGAGTGGATTGGAACAATCGGGATTTCACACATCGAAGGATCGTTTTACAATGTTATGGGGCTTCCTCTTCAAAAATTATACGAGGAGATTCAAAAGTTTTAAAATCCCCTTCAAAAGGTTTCATTATTTCTAATGTTATAAAACAAGCAACTAAAACAATTTTAAGGGTTAACCTATCATCTTATAATTCGTAAATTGAATAGAAACTTAATTAAATTCAATAATATGAATTACAGGATAACATTACTCATCTTAGTTTTTCTTTCCGGACTTTGCTTTACTGCTTGCGATACCAAAGACGAGCCTGTTGAAGTAGGATTTTTAATCCATGCATTTGATAAAGAACGGTGGGAAAACGACCGGGACTATCTTGTAGAAGATGTTCAGGAACTTGGAGGAACCGTAAAAGTTATGAATGCCGAAAATGATGCTGATAAACAATTGGCTCAGGCAAAAGAACTGCTCGCCAACGGTGTTGACGTGTTAGTGGTAGTACCTGTAGATCAGTTTGCTGCCGCTGCTATTGTTGAAGCTGCACATGCGAAGAATGTAAAAGTTATTTCGTACGACCGTTTGATTAAAAATTGCAAACTTGATTATTATGTCTCGACCGACAACGTAGAAATTGGTTCGTTGCAGGCCAGTTATTTAACCACCATACAACCCGAAGGAAAATATGCTTTAATCGGGGGAGCAATGAGCGACAACAACAGCCAGTTGCTTTACCTTGGCCAGCGAAATGTGCTGCAACCTCTGGTTGAACGGGGCGACATTGAAATTGTTTATAACGAATTTACCAACGCATGGGAAGAAAACGAAGGCTATGAACATTGCAAAAAACTATTAGATGCTCATCCTGATGTAAATGCAATTATAGCCGGAAACGACGAGTTAGCCATGGGAGTGATAAGGGCTATAAAAGAAGCAGGTATGGAGGATCAGATATTGATAGCTGGAATGGATGCCGATTTGCGAAACTTACGCGAAATTGTTGCCGGTCATCAAACCTGCACCGTTTATAAACCTTACGAAAAACTTGCTGCCACTACTGCCGATTTGGCAATAAAACTTGCACGCGATGAGAATGGCGAAAAAACATATCAGACAGTGAGTAACGGGGAAATGTTAGTACCTACGGTTTTCCATACCGGAATGATCGTTAACAGGGAGAACCTTCAGTTGACCGTTATTTCAGAGGGATACCAAAGAGAGGAAGAGGTATACAATTAGTGTGAAGGAGGATTATTTGTTGAGGGATTCTGTTAGCAGGGTCCCTTTTTTTGTGGCGCTTTTTTATCAATGATTAATGTAAACCGCTAAAACCTTGAAGATTTGCCAATTATTTATACTTTTGCACCGATTTATTTAGAACAGGTCTTAATAATTGAAAAAGCATAAAGTAACACAGGTCAGGCATTTAACCGATTCTACCTTTGTAATTCGGTTCGAACGAAATGGTATGGAGTTCCAAACCGGGCAGTTTGTATTGCTCGGTACTAAAGGAGCCGTTGATCGTCGCGAATATTCTATTTACAGTGGAGAGAACGACGATTACCTGGAAGTTTTGGTACGCGAAGTGGACGGCGGAAAAGTATCGTCGAAATTAAAAAAGCTGAAAGCCGGTGATTTGGTTGATGTAGATGGCCCGTTTGGATTTTTTAAGTTCGATCCCCAAAGTTTTCAGGTGCAGCAATTTTTGTTCATCGCCACCGGAACAGGCATCAGCCCGTTTCATGGTTTTGTAAAAACGCATCCGCAGCTGAATTACAAAATGATACATGGGGTGCGTAAAGTAGAAGAAGCCTACGATCATGACGATTTTAATAAAGAAAGGGTAACTTTGTGCACTTCAGGAGAAAAGGGAGGCGACTTCGACGGAAGGGTAACCGAATTTTTAAAGACAGAGACAATAGATGAAAATACAAACTGTTTTCTTTGTGGAAACAGTGAAATGATATACGAAGTGTTCGATATTTTGTCGGAAAAAGGAATCCCGACATCGAACATTTATACCGAAGTGTACTTTTAATAAATAAAGAAAAGTTAGACTGCAACCAGAATCTTCGGACTTCCGGCTTCAGTCTTCAAGCTATAATAAAATGAAATATCACGTAGTAACCTTAGGGTGTCAGATGAATATGTCGGATAGCGAGCGGGTGATCTCGGTACTTGAAGAAGCCGGATACCAGTGGACCGACAATGAGGAGGAGGCAGGAGTGATTGGTATTTTGGCGTGCTCGGTACGTCAGAAAGCCATCGATAAAGTGTATTCACGCATTCATAAGTGGAATAAGTGGAAAAACAATAAAAACCTGGTTACTTTTATTTCGGGTTGTATTTTGCCCGACGATCATGAAAAATTCCTGAAACTTTTTGATATCACTTTCCAGATGAAAGACCTGCCCGAGCTGCCCAAAATGATCAGCAGCTACGGTATTACAACACCTACGCATTTGAATGTGGGCATCGATCCGCATAACGAGAATATCGAAGATTTCTGGAACGTGCAGCCCCATTACCAGTCGAATTTCGAGGCGTTTATTCCAATCCAGAACGGTTGCGATAAATTCTGTACTTATTGTGCTGTGCCTTATACGCGTGGACGTGAGGTGTCGCGCCCATCAAAAGATATTATTGCCGAAGTGGCATTGTTGGTAGCACAGGGTTATAAATCAATTACCTTGTTGGGACAGAACGTAAACTCCTACGGACTGGACAAAAAAGGCGAGGAGCTGACGTTTCCACAATTGTTACGCGAGATTGGAGAATTGGGGAAACGCATGAAAAAAGAATTCTGGCTGTACTTTACTTCGCCGCACCCGCGCGACATGACTGATGAAGTAATTGAGGTGATTGCCGAATATCCCGTTTTGGGAAAACAGATTCACCTACCCATGCAAAGTGGCGACGATAAAGTGTTGATGCGCATGAACCGCAAACACAACATGGAAAAGTATCGTCATATTGTGGAGACTATCCGTCGTATTATTCCGCAGGCAACTTTGTTTACCGATGTGATTGTTGGATTTACAGGCGAAACAGAGGAGCAGTTTGAAAATACCCGCAAGGCTTTCGACGAGTTTAAATTCAACATGTCGTACACAGCAATTTATTCGCCTCGTCCGGGAGCTACCAGTCACCGCTGGGTGGATGATGTACCGTTGGAAGAGAAAAAACGACGTCTGCATCAGCTTACCGAAGATCTACGAAAACACAACCTGCCATACAATGAAAGTTTGGTAGGCCAAACCGTACGTATACTAGTCCGTGGCGAAGACCGCAAAGAAGGTTTCCTTACATCGTATACCGAAGGTAAATTAACCATTCGTTTTGCCTGTACCGATAAATCAATGATCGGGCAATTTGCCGATGTTAAGATTACCTCAGCATCCGATTTCTCGCTGGAAGGCGAGTTGGTGGAAGTTGCTGCCAGTTGTTAGAAAAAGACTTTAGAATATATATTATAAAGATTCCATCTTTTTGAGAGATGGAATCTTTTTTTTTGATAGATCAAGCAACGTGATTCGCGCGGTAGCGGCTTTGGAATGGGCATTTTGCGCAGAAAATATGAATCTGAACCGTCAGGATTGATAATTTGCACAGAAAATATGAATCTCAACTGTCAGGATTGGCATTTTGCACGCAAAATATGAATCTGAATCGTTTTGGAGTCTGTAAAATATCTTTTAATGAAGTTTCAATAAGGATCCGGGACTTCCGTCTGCTGCTTTGTTCTCCAGGCTTTCTTACATCGCTGCATTTTTCAGTTCCAGAAACCAAAGTATCGATGCCACTCCTGATGGAAGAACACCTCCCTGATGATCGAGCCCATCAAGATGAATTTTCTGAACCAGGTTGGTGGATGCACCAGCTTCAATAAATTCTTCATACTTCTCTTCGCTCACAATAGGTGGCACATAAGTGTCGGCTGTTCCGTAAAATAAGGTAGTTGGTACGGTGGGAACAAAAGCAGGAACACTGTTGGCGTGCAACATATCAATAACAGGGGCATAATTTGCATCTGAATCCCATCCGGCAAGGTATTCAGATGTAAATAAGTCGGAAACGGTAGTAGTTAGCTCAGCGTTTAAATCGGCTCCTGAAGTCTGACCGTCAAACATCGTTTCAATTTTATCGGCATACGGTGCCTGAAAAACGGTATTTACAGGTGTTTCAAGACCGAGTTTCAGGTAGCTGTTAAAAATATACGCCAGAAAATAGGGTTGTGGGTAATCTTCCAAACCAACCACATATTCGTTAAGCGTTACCAGGTTGTATGGCCCCGCACTGCAGGCACTTGCTTTTAAATTGTAGGTAAAACCGGCATCGGCCTCAATGGCCTGCTGAACCTGCATGGTAGCCCATCCTCCTTGCGAGTAACCGGCAAGGTACAAGTCGTCGTTTAGCGAAATACCATCTTTGTCGTCGATAAATTCGCGCACTGCTTCCAGCATGTCGGTAACAGTTTGTACAGTCGACTCTTGGTGCAGATACGGGTGAAACATATCGTCCGATTCGCCAAAACCCAGGTAGTCGGGTAACGAAATAATAAAACCGGTGGATCCCATCATTTTCAGCATTTTGAAAAGCTGGTTTTCCGAATCAACACTGGGTGTTTTACTGTGTTCCGTGTTGGTACCGTTTTGGTAGCTTAAAACCGGGTAATCACCATCAACATCGGGGATGGCAACTACACCCGATGCCAAAACCGGATTATCGTTAAACGTAGTTTTGTAGGTAATTTTATAAACGTCAACTCCCGAATAAATGTGGTCGCTAACCGCTGATAATTCCGGGTATTGCGCACTTGCAGCGGCAATCGTTAAATCAATTACAGTTTTCGAGATCCGAAATTGCAATTCTGCATCAACAAGATAATCATTTGCCGGAGTTACCGGCTCAACATCGTCCATGTGGTCGCACGATATAAAAGCAACTACAATTAACGAGAAGTATAATAGAAATAGTTTTTTGTTCATGGAAATGTGTTTTCTGAATTAATTTAACCAAAAATAGGGTAATTTTTATTCCTGTAAAACTTTAATTCAGCGATTTATGAATTTCGGGTGTTAACAACAATACTTTTTCGTATTAATATCATACAGATGTTTTTTTTATTTTCGCGATACACAGAGACCGTCCATTTGGGTTTCAAACAAAAAAATGATGAAGAAAATTATACTTTTTGTTGTTGTAAGCATGTTTGCAAGTGTCGTTATGGCTCAACCAATAAAAGTAATGTTGGTTACCGGAGGACATAGTTTCGATACGCTCCAGTTTTTTCAACTGTTCGATCGGATGCCGGAAATAGAGTATGAACATTTTGCTCAACCCAATGCCAACAAAGCAATTGCAAATGGTGTTGCCGACGATTTTGATGTACTTGTTTTTTACGATATGTGGAACAAAATAACCCGGGATGAGAAAGCTGCTTATATACGACTGACTAAAGGGGGAAAACCATTTTTATTTCTACATCATTCGCTCGTTTCGTATCAAAACTGGCCGGCGTTCGAGGAAATTGTAGGAGGTCGTTATGTCGAGCAAAACAAAAAAATTCCGGAAGAGGAATGGTCGGAATACGAACATGATATGTGGGTGTATTGCTCGATTGAAAATTATACGCCTGTTACTGCCGGGTTTCGCGAATTACGTTTTTTCGACGAGGTATATAATAATATTCGAATCTCCGACAATGTGAGACCATTGTTGAGAACCCGTCATCCTAAAAGCGCTGAATATGTCGCGTGGGAGAACCGGTATAACGCATCAGCGATTGTTTATATACAGCCTGGCCACGATAAACGTACATACGAAACAGAAGAGTACCGAAAGCTTCTTTTTCAAGCCATACAATACCTGAATACTTTCAATAAATAAGGTAATTACAAAAAAAATACATTAAAAGTATACTATCATTTTGCCCGATCTGTTTTTATAAATTTTCGGTTGGGACTTGTTGTTATTTTGAAGCAGTAAAAATCAGCTTCATATTTTTATTATTTGAGCTAAGGCTTAGGTTTTCAGAACGTTTTTATATTATATTTGCTTCAAACTGTTAAATATACAATAAGCAATATAATATAATATAATCAATGAAAAAACAATTTCTATCACTACTTCTATTGGGATTAATTGCAGTGGCTTGCCAAAAGCCTGGTACTAATACTACCTCCCAAAATGATTCAGGTATTAATACAAAAGTTGAGGCTTTACTGTCGAAAATGACGCTGATTGAAAAGATCGGTCAGTTAAACCAATATTCTTCGCGTTGGGAATTAACAGGGCCCGCACCTGAAGGCGTTGATTCAATGTCGCTTTACAACATGGTTAAAGAAGGAAAAGTTGGCTCAATGTTGAATGTTACCGGAGCAAATGCCACCCGAAAAATTCAAGCCTGGGCAGTTGACAGCAGCCGTTTGGGAATTCCGCTAATACTGGCTTACGATGTAATTCATGGTTACGAAACTATGTTTCCGATACCATTGGCCGAGGCTGCCAGTTGGGAACCTGAACTGGCAAAAAAATCGTCGAGGGTTGCTGCAACTGAAGCATCTGCAGTTGGTTTACACTGGACTTTTGCGCCTATGGTTGACATTGCCCGCGATGCCCGCTGGGGACGTTTTATGGAAGGATCTGGCGAAGATCCGTATCTGGGAGCTAAAATGGCTTATGCGCGCGTAAAAGGTTTTCAGGGCGACGACCTGTCGGATGAAACAACCATGGCTGCGTGTGCCAAACACTTTGCTGCTTATGGATTTATTGAGTCGGGACGCGATTACAATACAGTACAAATTGGCGATCCAACTTTGCACAATATTGTTTTCCCTCCATTTAAAGCTTGTGTTGATGCAGGTGTGGCAACGTTTATGAATGCGTTTAACACCGTTAATGAAACACCGGCAACAGCCAGCTCTTACCTGCAACGCGATATTTTGAAAGGTGAGTGGGGGTTTGAAGGATTTGTGGTTTCAGACTGGAACTCGATTGGCGAAATGGTGCCGCACGGAGTAGCTGTCGATAAAAAGGAAGCTGCCTATAAAGCTATTACCGCCGGTTCGGATATGGACATGGAAGGTAATGCTTACATAAATAACCTGGAAGAACTGGTAAACGAAGGAAAAGTTGATGAAGCTTTGATTGACGATGCCGTACGCCGCATATTAACTATCAAATTTAAACTGGGATTGTTTGATGATCCTTACAAATATTGCAATCCTGAGCGTGAAAAGGTACTGCGTTGCGACGAACACCTTGCAGCAGCCAAAGAAGCCGCAAAAAGAAGTATTGTTTTGCTGAAAAACGAAAACGATCTTCTTCCGTTGAAAAAGGATGGACTAAAAATTGCCGTTATTGGCGAACTGGCCGGAAGCAAGGATGTACCACTTGGAAGCTGGAGAGCTAAAGCAATTACAAATTCAGCAGTGTCGTTGCTGGAGGGAATAAAAAATGTAGGCGGAAGTTCCAGCATTCGCTTTGCCCAGGGGCCTGCTTACACAGAAGGTTTACGCTCGTTTACTACCGAACTAAACATTAACACTACCGACCGCAGTGGAATGTCGGAAGCACGTTTGTTGGCCTCAAAATCTGATGTGGTAGTTATTGCATTAGGTGAAGATTGCTGGCAGTCGGGCGAAGGCCGCAGCCAAACCGATATTTCGATGAAAGGTTTTCAGCAGGAGTTGTTGGAAGAGGTTTACAAAGTAAATAAAAACGTTGTGGTTGTGCTGATGAATGGACGTCCGATAGAAATTAACTGGATGGCCGAAAATGTTCCTGCAATTGTAGAATGCTGGCACCTGGGATCGGAAGCTGGCAACGGAATAGCCGAAGTATTGTTTGGCGATTACAATCCTGCCGGTAAATTACCGGTGTCGTTTCCACGAGCTGTTGGGCAGCAGCCATTATATTACAATCATTTACATACCGGCCGTGCGACAAATGGCGAGGGAAATGTATTCTGGTCGCACTATACCGACCAGAGTAAAGAACCGCTTTATCCATTTGGCTACGGTTTAAGTTACACAACTTTTGATTATTCAAATCTGAAACTGTCGACAAATGAATTAACCGAAGGCGGAAAAATTGTAGTTGAAGCGACAATTACCAATACCGGTAATGTTGCCGGAGAAGAGATCGTTCAACTGTATATTCGCGACCTGGTTGGAAGTATTTCGCGCCCGGTGAAAGAACTGAAAGGTTTTGAGAAAATTAAGTTGGAGCCAAAAGAGTCGAAAGTGGTATCGTTTGAGATAACTACAAAAGATCTTGAATTTTACGGAGCCTCGAAAGAGTGGAAAGCCGAACCGGGAGATTTTAACCTTTGGGTTGGTCCAAACTCTGCTGAAGGAATGGCTGCTTCGTTCACACTGAAAAAGATGAATTAAACACTCTTTTAGTGCCGGTATAAAACAGGCGGTTTCAGAATAAAACTGAAATCGCCTGTTTTTTGTTTGAGCAAAGTGTGAAAGCTGGTGATTTAATATTGAATATAACATCTTTTAACATTTAGATAAAAAACAGATGCTTTAAGGGCTATAAATTTCATTAACTTAGCAAGCGATAAAACCACTTTAACTTGCGAATTATGAAATCATTAAGCAGGTTAATCCACAAATCCAGTATGACATTTTTACCAACCCACTACCCGGTGCACTTTTACGGGCTGCCCGATGGGAAAGTGTATCTGTGTTTTGCCCGCTTTTATAAAGCAGGTTTTAACCATACCGATCTGGAATTTGTTTTTGCCCGCCACAACGATTTTATCTACAATTACAATGAGGAGGTTATAGTTCCTATGGCCGAATTCAGAGCACCGGTGTATAACGAAATGGTAGATAATCCCGATCCGGATATTACCATTTTAGAGGTAAAACGCGATATACGGTCGTACACCGAAGCGGTGCAATACATCGATAGCCTTAACCTTACCGATTTGGTGTTAAATTCAGGAATTGAAAGTGCTGAACGAATGGCCGAAGAAATACAGATTGGAGCATAGTTCTACTGTTTATTCAGGTATTTAATTCACCATTTTGTTTTATCAACTTCCCATTTCATATCCTTTCCTAACCAACATTACAATTGTTGCTTAAATCTTTTTTTGCAAAATTTCGTATGCTAATACGATTTAATTCCATCCTGTTCCAAATGCAGGGAAAGATGATTACTATTAACCAAAAATTACGTGTTCCGTCAACATGAAAATAATTATGCTTCGCCACATTCTGAGTTTTTATCTGAACTACGTAGGATCGTGTTACAAAAATTGTCGGAAGATGATTTTGGGGTAAATGTTTTGGCAAAAGAAGTCCGGTTAAGCCGATCGCAGTTACACCGGAAATTAAAAAGTCTCACCGGCAAATCAGCCAGTTGTTTTATTCGCGAAACACGTTTGCTTCATGCAAGCGAGTTGCTAAAAGAAAATAATAATACTGTTTCAGAAATAGCCTACAAGGTTGGTTTTAGTAGCGCCAGCTATTTTAACAAGTGTTTTCACGATTATTTTGGTCATTCGCCGGGTGCCCATAAACACTTCCCTAATTGGCAGAATAAACCTGAAACAGAATTCAAATCTGGCAGAAGAATAAAACCCTGTCCCAATTTATACCACCGGCTAAACCGTCATATTTGGGTCATTATTGTCGTTATATTGCTCGTTATTTTGCTACTTTTTCTTTGGTTCTGGATTTAAGCAGCAGACGAAAATTGCAACACCGGATATTCTGGGTTGAACAATAAAAGTATTTTTATTAAGCTCCATCAGGAAGGGAAACAACTGGTGAATACACAACTTACAGAATTCATTCAAAATCAATTGTTGGTTTCATTAATACGACATAGTTTCAATTCGCGCTCATAGTTTAAAGAATTTGGAAACTGGTGTAATGAATGCAACATATTTTCAAGAGTTTATTCTTCATTTCGGCGTAACTTGAATACTAAAAGTTTCTGTTTAGGAAAGGAGGAAAAGTATTCAGAAACCTACTTATTAATGTTAATTAAATACCGAAAGCCATGAAAAAAGTACTATTTATTATGCTGGCAATATTTATTTGTTTGCTGGCAGTTGGTCAAAATGATACCCCAAAAGTTTCTTTTGATGAAGTAGCGATCTCTCCACCAGCTTTTACCGGAATTGAAAACTATGTTGATTTTTCGAATATTGATGCCAATTATTTGCAACGTTATCTTTCGGAGAAAGTTCAATATCCGGATAATGCGGAACGTTGCGGTAAGGAAGGAACAGAAGTAATTAAGTTCAACGTAAGTGCTCACGGGATAGTAAGCAATATCGACATCGTAAATGGTGTTTGCCCTGAAATAGATGATGAACTGGTACGTGTGCTGAAATCGACAAATGGAATGTGGAAACCAGGTATTAGAGATGGTATTCCCGTTGCAATGGAGCAGGAAGTTTCTATTGTATTCTCATTGTCGGGAAATGCTGAAGAAACGAATAAAAAATTTCTTAAAGTAGCTACCAGCTGTTTCACACAGGGAGCAGAATGTTTTTTTGAAAAAGGAAAATCGAAAAAGGCTGAACGACTATTTACAAAAGGAATCACCTACATGCCTTACGATCAGAGTCTTCTTGTTATGCGTGGACTTTGCCGTTATGAAAGAGGAAACGTTGCAGGAGCACGGGAAGACTGGAGCCGTTTATTGGAACTGGGTACTCTTGATCTGAATGCAGAATATCTTGCCCAGACAAAAAACTTAGAAGCATACGAAGCTTTAATGGCCTTGCTGGAAGAAAGGTAGGCTATTAGTAACGAATCTTCGATGTAAGAAAACTGTAAGCCCGGAATCTGATTCCGGGCCTTTTTTATAAATACAATGAAATGAACATGACAGATAATCAAGGGGTTAAAAATGCTGAGAGCACAATAGGTGATTTGCCTAAATTTTACGGATTTGGATATATTTATTTGTGTAAATTAAAAAGAATTATTTTCTTTGTTGGTGATAGGTCGTTCCGACCTATTGTGTGTTTGGGGGTTAACATTAATAAGGGCAGTTGTTGAACTGCCCTTTCTTTTTTTTGCCAAATCCCAAACATGTTTTTAGCTCCAACGTACTTTTACAAAAAAGATAAAATCAAGGAAGAAGTTGGCTTATCCCGGGTGTTCAAAATACCTATCAGATTTTAGGTAGTTTGCTGAAATAGGCTGAAATGACAGGCAGTTCCGAGGTTTTCTGTATTTGAATTTGTAATTTTGAAATAACAATAATCGCACAGATAATTTGTTAGGGAAGAAAAAAAATTGGTTAGGGCTTTATTCAATTACCCTTTTCAATTTCACTTTTGCGATTCAATTAAAATTAGGCACAATTCTTTTACATCTTACGAGGACGTAAGAAATATAAAAAGGCAACTGTTGAGTTGCCTTTTGTTTTTTATGGCTTCCCATATTTTAATGTGGTACTTTAAAATTAAGTAGGGGTGAGTGCGGCTTATTGCTCCTTCGCTTATTTATTTTAATCGCATCATTTCATTTTATGCATCTGGATGGTGAATTACTGACGCAATATTGACAAACAGCAGCGGTGAGGCTGTCCGTTTTATGTTCTATATTGAGAAAATTGTCCCAAAATGAAAACGTAAATAAAAAGTTTGGCACATCTAAGTGTCAGAAAATCAATAAGTAAGGATTTTTGGAACACCGATTGCTATTAATAGGACAAATTAGGAAAATAAAAATATAGGGTTTGTATAACAGGGTAGAACGACTTCTAATTTGATTGGTTCTGTATAAAGGGGTTTGTAAATTATCAATCATCACTAAAAAGCGTCCTTAAGTTCTACCCTTTCTTTTTGCTTCTTTTTTAACGTTATGTTAATAAGATTTCATAGGGGCAGTAAAAACAAAAGATAATTAAAGGCTGGCCACCATAAAAAAACCGTTCATCAACATGAACGGTTTTGTATTTACAAACCACTTCAAAAAGTGTACTGAAAAAGTAGAACCATCCTTAAATGGATCACCACAGTATTTTAATATGCTAAGATTATTGCGTCCGTTGGTAAAAGTAAAACATTAAAAGAGAAAGTTACAACGGCAACACCCGATTCCGTCTATTTTACGTCGGTAATCAGTTTTTATGAAGTTGTTACTCAGTAATCAGTACTTTTCAAATGTGAAGATGGATTCCATATCCGTTTTTAATTCATTTTCAGGGGTCCTTTTCAAATAAATATTTCGCCCCAGTACATCATCCGAAATGTTGTTGCCGATAATTTCTATTAGTTTACAATACTCAAGACTAAAAGTATAAAGCCGGTTATGAAACGGCGAAAAATCGTAATTTCTGGTTATGGTATTTCCCTTAAAAGACAGTGCCTCAGCAGAAAGTGCATAAAGTAAAGGATAATCAAAAGGATCGAACTGATTATGCTGAATGCTTATATTTCGGTGATAACCTGGATTATTATCATTTAAAGCAGGAATGACTGGATTGATGGAAATAACTGCTTCATTGTACCTGTAAGTACTTGAATTACATAAGGAGGTAAATATATTCCCCGATATGGATACATCGCTTACACCGCCTGTTTTAAGCGAAGTATTTGCATCGCCTGCAATTAGTATGGCGCTTCCGCTGGATTCGAACGTATTGTTTTCAATTAATACTTTTCCGGGAGTAGCCAGTACAATGCCACTGGCTCTGCTACTTTTAAAATTGCTGTTCCTTATTGTCAGGTCCTGTGTCCAGCTCAGGTTTTCAATACAAGCTCCGGCTTGCAGGTTTGTTGGTATTGGTTGATCCAGAAGTAACGAAAATTGCATGTCATCGATGGGTGTTATCGTTTTAACCGTGCTCGTAATGTCAGCTCCAACAAAATTTACCTGATCTCCCGGACGAGCCCAGTTCTGAATTTCACTTTGTTTATCCAGGTGGCTGCATTTCACCTCGTTTCCCGATATAACTTCGTCAACACGAACGCTGATGCCATAAACATAAACAGGCTCATTAACAAGGCCCTCAAAGGTGCAATTGTTAACCCAAACCTTGCCCTGACAATTTACTATCCGCAATCCGTCAAAGCCTCCTCCAAAGTAACGTATTTTAGAACGGTTAGGGACTGCCTGGTACCGGTCGAACTCCAGATTTTTGCTGTATTGCGACAAAATACCCGAACCCGCAGCATGATACAATCTTGTATTTTCAATGGCAATGTTTTCCGATTCGGAAATAAAAATACCTGCGTGTGTTGGCGTGGCATGTTGCATTACCAGGAAATTCCCAATTTGGGGCTTGCGTTTAAAGTTAAAATGAAGGCGAACAATTCCGGGCATTGTAGCCTCGGCAGTATAAGCCTCCCAGTCTTCGCCCAAACAAGGGTTGTCGCCGGTATGAGGAACAATGAATCTGCCGTTTCGGTCGAACTCCAAGGTTTTTTCCCATTCGTTGGTCCGGCCATTTCCCACATCAAAATAAATCTTCCCTTCCTCTAAATGATAGGGTGTTTCTCTGGGATTCAAGGCAATGTCAATATAAAGGTCGGTCGCCCGTAAAACTTCAGCCTGGGCAATAAAAGGTTGTTCCCAGTCAATCGTAACATTCTTAAGGGTAATGTTTTCACAATTGTCGAAGGTAAAGGGCTGCATTTCCTGATGAAAGATCAGGTGGCTGCCGCGCCCGTCGATTACCAGGTTTTTAATATTCTCAAAATGAAATGCACAAACTTTCGGACCTGCATTTAAGGTGTTTGCCTGGTAATAAACTTTGGTTTTGCAATCATCGGGATAAAAATGGTAAGTGCCGGTGGAGAATACCAGTACTTTTGGTTGATCGGTTTTCAGATCTTCCAGTGCTTTATAAAAGTGTTTAATGGCATTGTTTTTCCGGGTTTTGTATAAACCGTAATCTTTTAGAAAAATGTATGTGGTGTCGTTTGGAATTTCGGAAGCTGAAGCTTGCACAGTGAAGGAAAACAGCCACGAAAACAGTATTATTAGAAATCCGGGTCTCATAGTAATTGTTATTTTTTTGCAAGATACTATTTTGTGGTTTTTCCTTCGTACATCGACTGGAAAACTTCATCAACCGGTTCCCAAAGTTCTATTTTGTTGTTTTCAGGATCGAGGATGTGAACAAACTTTCCATACTCATATGATTCAATTTCATCGCAAATTGTTACCCCTGCTTCTTGCAAATCAGTCACCAACTTTTCAATATTTTCAACCCTGTAGTTGATCATAAATTCTTTCTCCGAAGGTTGAAAATAGTTGGTATCATCTTTAAACGGACTCCAAACCGAGTAGGCTTTTTCATCCGGCGAATCCGATTTCCGGAATTCAAAAACCGAACCGTATTCGTTTGTTACCAGACCCAGGTTTTCACTATACCAATTTTTCATCTTTTCCGGATCTTTTGTTTTGAAAAAGATTCCGCCGATGCCTGTTACTTTTTTCATAAATTTTCTTTTATCAATAAAAAGATAACGCTATCAAATGGTTCAAGCGAAATTAAATTTTCCGAAGAAGAACTAATCGAAAATCCATTGCCTCGCTGCCGGGAATAAAGGTTGCCTGCATGGTTAATAATCCCTTTCCTTTTTCAAGGTAGATGTTTCCGACTTTTTTCCTCTTAAATTGTTTTACATATCCCTCTGCTCGGGGATATATATCCATATTATCCAATAACGGGGAGTTAAATGCTTCGTCGATTTTGAATTCGAGAACTGCTTCATTAAAGCTAAGTTTTATAGTTGAGCCGATTTGTTCTTCAGGGCAGGTATAAAATAATTCAACTTCATAATTTCCTGAATTTAAGACTTCTGCATCAAAAGTTATTTTGTCTTCAGTACTTGTCCAGTTAAGCAGAAATGAACTGTTTGGCCACCTGTTTGACCTTTTTATATTACCGGTAGCAATTGCATCACGCGCCGGAAGTTGGGTTTGAAATACACTTGGATGACCTATCGGAAAGGGACGATCTGCATTTATATCCAATTCGCTTGCTACATTTTTTTGCCAGTTTGTTTTTGCTATCAGTAGTTCCTGATATTCATTTGGATATTTTTCAGATACATCAAAATATTGTTCCGGATCATTTTCCATATCAAAAAGTTTGTTTTCATGATCGAGTCTGAATTTCTGAGATCTTAAACTTAATCTGCCACCCCAATAATTATAAATTATCCTATCCTTCCATTCTGTGGCATCGTCCATTAGTAAAGGTTTTAAGCTTATACCGTCAAGCGGGTTTTTTATGTCCATATTAATTCCGGCCAATTCTGCCAGCGTGGGGAGCAAATCTATTCCGCTGGCAATTTCACTGATTTCTTTTCCGGGACTAAAATTTCCTTTCCATTTCATAATAAGTGGAGAACGCACTCCACCTTCATCAGTAGATCCTTTTTTGCCTTTCATGTTACCATTCCAGCGAACACTATTTGGGCCGTTATCTGAGAGATATAGAATGATCGTATTCTCAGTCAGTTCCAGTTCTTCAAGTTTTTGAGCTATGCGACCGACATTCCAATCGATGTTTTCGCACATGGCCAAAGCAGCTTTTGTAAACAGGGTGTCTTCCTTCTCCTTATTTCGGTTAAACATTTCAAGGTTTTTGTTTTTATATTTTTCCCAGAATCTATCGGGTACCTGCATTGGCGAATGGGGTGTATTAAATGGCAAATACAACAAAAATGGTTGATCCTTATTTTCCTCTATAAAATTCAGGCCTTTCTGTGTGAAGTCATCGATGATAAAACCATTACCTGTTACAATTTCGCCATTGTGTTCTAACATTGGGCTGAAATAGTTTCCCCAATGACCGGAGCAGAAGCCATAAAAGTCATCAAAACCCCTGGAGTTTGGGTGGTAGGGGGCCTGCATGCCATTGTGCCATTTCCCATAAGCAGCGGTGGTATATCCGGCATTTTTAAATACCTCGGCCAGCGTTGTTTCATCAAGATCCATTCTTTCTCCACCGGCTCCGGTTGACCAAACACCACTGCGCACATGATACCGTCCTGTTAACAGTTCAGCCCGGGTAGGCGAGCAAACGGCACAAACGTAAAAACGGTCGAAAGTAACACCGGTTTCAGCCAGCTTATCAATGTTTGGAGTTTTTATGTTTGTATTTCCGTTACAGCTTAAGTCTCCCCAACCTTGATCGTCGGTTAATATGATTATGATGTTGGGTTTTGTTTCGTATGGTTTGTGTGAACACGATAATAATAAAAATAGAAAAAGAAGAAGTAGCAGGTTTTTCATTATTGTTGGTTTAGTTTATGGCTAAAATAACTAATATTTGGCACTAAACCGACATGCGATGAGTCTGAAGGATTATCGTTTGTTGATGCAACTATAGCAGCGTTTTTATTTCAGCCAAGTTTGATCGTTTTATCCAGTTCGGGTGCTCTTCCATTTCTTCCGCTTTTTCGTGAATCCAGGTAATATGAAAAGGAATATGAATGCCAAAACCACCGAGTTGCAGTACCGGTTCAATATCTGATTTATACGAATTTCCGATCATTAGAAAATCCTCTGGAGAAATTTCCAGGTGATTGATGAGTTTCTGGTAATCGGCAGGTTTTTTGTTGCTCATCACTTCCACATGATGAAAATATTTTTCGAGTTTTGATTTTTGCAATTTTCGTTCCTGGTCGAGCAAATCGCCTTTGGTAGCAACAATTAATTTATAGCCTTTTTGCTGCAGATATTCCAGTGTATCAACAACCCCGTCGAGTAATTCTACCGGCTGATTGATTTGTGTTTTACCCAATTCAATAATCTGCTCCAAAGTTTGCTGAGGTACTTTGTTGCCAGTGATTTTCAGTGCGGTTTCTATCATCGATAAAACAAAACCTTTGGTGCCGTAACCGTATTCTTCCAGGTTTTGTATTTCGGTGGTGTAAAGCACTTCCATGATTTCGTCCGAAGTGCTGAAATCCGATAACAAGGCACAAAACTTTTCCTCGGTTTCGCGAAAGAATGTTTCGTTTACCCAAAGGGTATCGTCGGCATCAAATGCTATTACTTTGAAGTTGCTTTTCATGATGATGTTTCTCGCAGATTTCGCTGAAAACGCAAATTTGCTTTTATCTATAAGCTTGGTTTATAACGCTAAATTCACCACGGTAATTCCGGCGCCGCCAAAGTCAACATGCTCATCTTTATAGCTGCGAACCATGGGTTCCGAACGCAAATAATCGCGGATACTTTGTTTTAAAATCCCGTGTCCTTTACCGTGAAGAATGCGTAACTGGCCAGCCTCAAACATAATTGCCTCGTCGATAAATTCGGTGATTTTGGAAATAGCTTCTTCCACGCGTTGCCCCCTTATATCAATTTCGGGTTTAAAACTCAGGCGGCGTTCCGAGAAACCTTCAGTAAGAACAGATGCCCGACCACCACGGTTTTTATCCAGCTTTTTCGCCTCGTTTTTGCTAATTCGTTCCAGGTTTTTACTTGGCATTGTTGTCATTAACTGGCCAAAAGCAACCACCGCATTTTTTTCGTTAATTTCAATTAGGTCGCCAACGGTATCCTGACCTTTTAAACGCACTTTATCGCCGGGGCGCATTTCTGCACTTTGCTCCAGCTTTTCTTTGCTTACCGGCTTTTTCGACTCGTCGGGGCGGTGTTTGTTCCGGTTGTCTTCCCTCTGGCGCAGTTGCTCCATCTTTTTAGAGATCTGCGAATCGTTCCCCGTTGTTTTACGGTCGATATCCTTTTTCAGATCGCCCAGTTTGGCGCGTGCCTCTTTTGTTTTTTCTTTGTCGGCCTGGGCCTTTTTTATTTCCTGAATGGTATTCTCAATTCGTTTATTTACACCTTTCAGCAAAGCATCGGCTTCTTCTTTGGCTTTTTTCAGAATCTCTTTTCGCTGCTTTTGTATCTCCTGCAATTCGGCCTCGTAGGTTTCCGCCGTGTCGTCGATAATCTTTTCCACCTTACGAATCTTCATTCGCTTCGTTTCCCAGTAGCGTTTGTCGCGGTTAATTTTGCGCAGGTTACGGTCGAAATCAATATGGTCTTTTCCCACTTTTTCGGTGGCATGCTCCAAAATATCTTCAGGCAATCCGATTTTTCGTGCAATCTCAAAAGCAAACGAACTGCCCGGTTTGCCAATATCCAGCTTAAACAACGGATTCATATTTTGCGAATCGTAAAGCATGGCTCCGTTTATAATCCCCTCGGCCGACGATGCAAAGTGTTTGAGGTTGGTGTAGTGCGTGGTAATTACGCCAAAAGTACCCAGTTCTGTTAGTTTCTCCAGAATCGATTCGGCAATTGCACCACCCAGCATGGGTTCGGTTCCTGTACCAAATTCATCAATCAGGATCAGCGTTTTTTCGTTACAGTTGCGCACAAAATGTTTCATGTTCATCAGGTGCGAACTGTAGGTACTCAGGTCGTTTTCCATCGATTGCTCATCGCCGATATCAATAAAAAGTTGTTCAAAAACCCCTGTTTTACTGGCTTCGTTAACCGGAATAAGCAAGCCACATTGCAACATGTATTGCAGCAAGCCGGTAGTTTTCAGGCAAACCGATTTTCCACCGGCATTTGGTCCGGAAATCAACAGGATATGTTTATCGTCGGTAAGTTTTATATCGAGCGGAACAATTTTGCGGTTTTCCTTTTGTAATGTTTTTAAAAGCAAGGGGTGAATGGCATTGTACCATTCAATTATCGGCTCCTCTTTAAATTCGGGGCGGATGGCATCAAATTCAACGGCCAGCAAAGCTTTTGCCCGAATAAAATCCATTTCGCCAAGGAAGTCGTACGAGTAAGACAGTTCTTCCAGATATGGACGAATATCGTTGGCAAAATTGGTAAGTATTTTAATGATCTCGCGGCGTTCGGCGTATTCCAGTTCGCGAATCTCATTGTTCATTTCCACGATTTCGTTGGGCTCAACATACGATGTTTTTCCGGTAGCCGATTCGTCGTAAACAATACCTTTAAGTTTGCGTTTGTTGGCTGCAGCAACAGGTATTACGGCACGTCCGTCGCGGATTGATACCGAGGCATCATCTTCCACCCAGCCATCTTTTTGAGCCTGTTTTAAAATGGCATGCAAACGTTTCGACATGTTCGACTGCATGTTCATAATACTGCGGCGGGTTTGTGCCAGCTCGGGCGATGCGTTGTCGCGGATCTTTCCAAATTTATTGATGATCACATCGATACGGTCGTAGATGTACGGAAACACCTGCACCCGCGATGTTTTTTGCTTTAGGATAGGGAAGGCTTCTTCTTCCTGTTTCGAAAAGAAGTTTACGATGGCACGTACCGATTCGAGCGAACGTTTCAGGTCAAACAATTCTTCCGGTTCGAGGAAACGGCCTTCCAACCGGATTTTTTTCAAAGCCTCGCGCAGATCGTAAAAATGTGTGGCCGGGAAACTATCGAATTCGCGAATGATTCTGCAAAACTCATTTACCTCATTCAGTTGTTGCAAAATGGTGTCGTATGACGTTTGAAAGTGCATTTCCTGCACCCATTCGTCTCCCATGGTGCTGATGCACTTGTTGGTAAGCATTTCACGAATGCGGTCGAAACCAATTTTTGCCTCGAAATTATTTGGATAAATGTTTTGCATAGCCTTTTCTTAATCAGCTGCAAAAATACAGTTTTCAAATTTCTCTCGCAAAGGCGCAATGACGCTAAGTTTCGAAACACATTAAACACATAGGACACAATAGGAGAATACAATTTGACGATTGAACAATTTGTCAGTTCAATAATTCATGTCAATCTTCCAGAACCTTACTTTTGGGCTATGATTCGCGCAAAACAACATGTTTAATTTGCCTGCGGTTGTAGGTGTACGAAATGTGAATTAATCCATCAGTTGTTTGAATAATACAAGGATAACTGAATTCTCCTTCCTGTTCATTTTCCAGATGCATGATTGTTTTCCACAATTTCCCATCGGTGGAATAATAAAGATCGAGTTTGTTTCTTCCCGCTTCCCACGAATCGCCACCTGGCAGAGGATTGTTGACCATCAATTTTGCTCCCGATTGCAGGGTAATAGCATCGATTCCCGAATTGGGATGCGGGATGGTTGTAGGCAGAACTGCTGACCATGTTTTTCCTTCGTCGTGCGACCAGCTTTCCATTACAACATTTTGGTTGCTGCGTAAAAGTGCCTGGATTTGTTGATCGGGGTAAACGAGCAAGGTTGGTTGAATAACTTTTACCGAATCGGGCGAAGGAATGGCAATTTTTGTCCAGGTTTGGCCGCCATCTTGCGATCGTTCAATGTGTGCTTTCCAAAGCACATGGCTTTCTTCGGTGCTCGACGGGCTAAGAATTACACCGGAAGACAGTTGAATCGGTTTATTCCGGATCGGGCCAAGAATTCCGTCCGGCAGTTTTTCGGGTGCCGACCAGGTTTTTCCTTCGTTAGACGAATGCATTACCATTCCCCACCAATCGTTTGGGCTGGGGCCAACTTTGTAGAAAAGATCAATTTGATTGTTTGCACTTCTGAATAAAACCGGATTCCACGTTGGGAACGACGTTGTATCAGCTTTGCCGTCGGCTACTTTTTGTGGTTTTTGCCATTGTCCGTTTTCAAAAGCAGCTGTGTAAATACTAACCTCGGGATGTCGCTCGTGCGGCCCTCCAAAAAACGATACCAAAAGTCCAGTTTTTGTTTCAATTATCGATGAAGCGTGACATTGCGCATATTGCAAAGTGTCGGAAATGTAGCTTTCGGAAACAAGTGTAAAGTTTATGCTTTTCTTTTGGTGGCAACCAGTAATTATTAGAAAAAGAAAGCTTAGCAACAGGATTAATTTTTTCATAAATCAAATGTCGTAATTTTCTTTTTATTGAAAAAAGGATGTCATCTCTTTGAATAGATAACATCCTTTTCTGTTAGTAAAATTGAGGTCGTTTTTTCTAAACACTATCCTTTCGGTACTTTCTCGTCCGGGAAGCGTTTGCCATATTCCACCCAGAATAGTTTTACCTCGCTTTTCATTTCTTTTGAAAGCGAAAGGATACCGATAAGGTTAGGAATGGTCATTAAGGCGATGGTAATTCCCGATAAGGTCCAGATGATTGTGGTGTCGGTAAACGAAGCCAAAAAGAAGCCGATTACATAAACCACACGGTACCAAACTTCGGCTTTAACACCAAACAAATAGGTAACTGCACGTCCCCCGTAATACGACCAACTGATGGCGGTAGAGAAAGCAAACATCAACAGGCCGATTGAAACAATGTATTTCCCGTAATCGCCAAACCAACTTTTGGTAAAGGCAATGGTGGTAAGTGGTGCACTGTGCATTAACGATTTTCCTTCCAGTGCCAAATCTTTTGGATTGGGGCTTTCGGGGCTTCTGTCAATTTTTCCGTCGGTAACTTTTATTTGGCCCGAATAAGGCTGGTTACCCAATAAAACACGAATTTCTTCGGCTACTGAACGGGCATGCAAAATTGTTGGCTGGTCGATAATTTCACCGTTTTGTACCTCGAGAACATTGTTGAACATGGTCAAATCTGCTTTTCCAACCAGGTAGTTGTGTAACTGGTCAACATCGTTCTGATCAGCTTCCGAATACGTTCCGTCGAGCACCACAATATCGGTTTCCTGAAAAAGGTTCTGGTGTTTTTCGGTCCAAACTCCCGACGATAACAATACAAGCCCGGTTAGAGTACAAATAATAATGGTATCGATAAATGGCTCGAGTAATGCAACCAAACCTTCAGAAACCGGCTCGTGGGCACGGGCAGCGGCGTGGGCAATTGGCGCCGATCCTTGTCCTGCCTCGTTCGAGAACAATCCACGGTTTACTCCACGGTTAAAAGCAAAAGCAATGCTTCCACCCAAAAATCCGCCAACAGCAGCCGAACCACTAAAAACATCGCCAAAAATAGCCGCAATCGATGGTATAATATTGTCGTAATTATAAGTGATAACGGCCAGTGCACCTATAAAATAAACAATGGCCATAAGCGGTACCAGTTTCGAGGTAACATTGGCAATACGTTTAATTCCACCAACAATCACCAGCCCGAGCAATACGGCCAAAATACCGCCACTTACCATGTGGTTGATACCAAATGTTTCGAACAGCGAGTTGGAGATACTGTTAATTTGCGGCAGGTTTCCGGTACCAAACGATGAAAGAATGGTTGCAACTGCAAAAAGTCCTCCGAGCAAAGTACCCGTTTTTAAAATTTTATTGTTTTTTAAGGGAATGTTCAGTCGTTTTTTCATGAAATACATCGGACCTCCGGCAATTGTTCCGTCGGCAGCTTTTTCGCGGTATTTATGCGAAAGGGTAACTTCCACAAACTTGGTGGTCATACCCAGTGCTGCTGTTACCAACATCCAGAAAAGTGCTGCCGGCCCACCCAGGTGAATGGCCAGCGCCACTCCCGCAATGTTTCCGGTTCCCACTGTTCCCGACAAGGCTGTTGTTAAGGCCTGAAAGTGCGAAGTGTCGCCTACGTCGCCTTCTTTGTCGAATTTCCCTCTTACAATTCGCAGCGAATGTTTCAGGTAACGAAACTGTGGAAATTTCAGATAAATGGTAAAAAAGATACCCGTTCCGAGTAATAGAAATACAAACCATTCCGAGCCTCCAATATGGCCGTCGATGGTAGAAAGAATCTCATTGAGTTTGTTCATTATTTGCAGTTTTTTTATACGTTGAATTGTTAATTCAAAAAGGTAACTTTTGAAACCCGCATAGCCCAATTCTTTTCGTCGGATTGAAGGTATTGTCGTATGCTCGTTTCAAAAATCGAGCTAAAAATAGTAATCCTGTTCAATTTGCTAAAAAATGAGGGTTTTTATTTTTAAAATGTTATTAAATCCTGAGAAAGGTCATCTTTTGTGGTGGCTTGTTTGGCGGAGTACGCCAGATCATGTTTTTAAGCCTGCTTTTCAAATTCTTTTAAACATTATCGAAACCCATTGGATTTTGTCGTAATTTCGCGTAAACAACATAAAAAACAATTAATCATGTTACCAAAGTTTTTATTAGCCGACAATTCGCAGGAGACTCCTGATACTATTTTTGTGGTTCACACCGAAACACCGCGTTTTATTATTGAAGCAGATATTGATGATTTCTGGAACAACCAGGAAATTCACTGGATTGACGGAGAGCCCGGAGATGAAAAATTTATTACAGAATTGGTTGAGGCAGCCGAAGAATTTTTGGAAAAAGAATTTGAAAACGAAGAACTTCTGGCAGAAGACGAAGACGAGGAGTAGTTGTTAACGCGCTGATTTTATTCAGCAAAAGATACACGGAATAGCAATGGCAGCAGATCGTTTATATCGTTCGCGTAACCGGGTACTTGGAGGTGTTTTGGCAGGTTTTGCCGAATACTTTTCGGTGGATGTGGTTTTAATACGAGTAATTTATGTGCTGCTATCGCTTTTCTCTGCCGGATTTCCCGGCTTGCTGGTGTATATTATTTTCTGGGTTGTAACACCTGAAAAACCTTTCCATCCGTATAATTCCGACACTAATTCGTAAGCTCTTCAAACGAAAGATCCATTAAAGGAAAATCTTCCCAGCCCTTAAAATCAAAATGCCACCATTCAGAACTAATCACTGAAAATCCAAAATGAGACATAACACCAATTAAAATGGTGCGGTTTTGCAGGGCTGCTTCCGGAAGATCGGTATAATCTGAGTGGGCTTTTTCCGAGAAATCATCAAAGGCAGTAGGCATTTCAAGTTCTTGCTTTGTAGTTAAATTCACCAACGAAACATCAACAGCACAACCCCGGTTATGACGGGAGCCGGTTTTTGGGCTGGCAACAAAATCAGGATCGGGATACACCTCATAAAACTTAAGCGTTGCGGCATACGGACGATAAGCATCGTAAATTTTTAAGCCAAGATTAAGGAATGCCAGCGAATCCTGCACCAATTTTAAAGCCGCCGCCACCGGTTTTCGGGCATAGGCTTTTGGCGATTGGTAAATTACTTCTTTCGTAAAATTATTGTTGGTGGCGTAACGAATATCGAGAACCACATTATTTAGCTCCTTTTCCAGGTCAACCAATTCCAAGTGCGGGTTTTCTGCAACCTGAGATTTGTATTTTTCCACTGAATTTACAATTGGCAGATTATGCGGATTCCGTTTCTCTGAAGTGCTTTTTGTTACACACGAAAACAGAAAGGCACTCAAGAAAAGGAGCGTAAATATTTTGGTTGTTCTCATCATTTATTCCTGTTCAACTCCTTTTAATGACAATTGAATGCGTTTGCGTGGGATGTCCAATTCTTTCACCCGCACTTTTATGTGTTGGTGCAATTTTACAATTTCGTTGGGATCGGAAATAAAACGATCGGCCATTTCCGAAACATGTATCAGTCCCGACTCTTTAATACCCACATCAACAAAAGCTCCAAACTTGGTAATGTTGTTTACAATTCCGGGCAACACCATACCAACCTGCAAATCGGTGATGTTGAAAATACCATCGGCAAATTCAAAAACCTTGATTGGTTTTCGCGGGTCGCGGCCCGGTTTCAGCAACTCGTTTTTTATGTCGGTCAGGGTAGGGAGGCCTACTTCAGCAGTCACATAATTTTTGAAATCAATTTTCGAGATCAGCTCTTCATTTCTGATCAGGTCTTTTACTTCGCATTTCAGGTCCTTGGCAATTTTCGATACGATTTTGTACGATTCCGGATGCACACCTGAATTATCCAACGGATTTTTGGCATCGGGAATTCGCAGGAATCCGGCAGCCTGTTCAAAGGCTTTTGGCCCCATACGTGGCACTTTCTTTAGTGCGTCGCGCGATTCGAACATGCCGTTCTCTTTTCGATACGTGGTAATGTTTTCAGCCAACTGCGGACCAAGACCCGAAATGTAGGTTAGCAGGTGTTTGCTGGCGGTATTTAAATTTACGCCAACAGAATTTACACTCACTTCAACAACCGAATCCAGGCTGCTCTTCAGATTTTTCTGATCAACATCGTGCTGGTATTGCCCAACGCCAATACTTTTCGGGTCGATTTTTACCAGCTCGGCCAGCGGATCCATCAAGCGGCGGCCAATGGAGATGGCCCCACGCACGGTAACATCATATTGCGGAAATTCCTGTCGGGCCACCGATGAGGCCGAATAAACCGAAGCGCCATCTTCGCTCACCACGTAAACACGCACCTCGCGGTTGTAACGTAACTTTTTTATAAAAGCTTCAGTTTCGCGGCTGGCCGTTCCGTTTCCAATGGCAATGGCATCAATCTGGTAAATTTCTACCATCGAGGAAATTTTTTTGGCCGCCATCTTTTTTTCTTCCTGTGGTTTGTGCGGGTAAATATTTTCGTTGTGCAGCAGGTTTCCCTGTTCATCCAAACAAACTACCTTACAACCAGTACGGTAACCCGGATCGATGGCCAGTGTTCGTTTTTGGCCCAGCGGAGGTGCCAGCAGCAACTGTTTCAGGTTTTCGGTAAAAACGTTTATGGCTTCAGTATCAGCTTTTTCTTTCGATAATTTGGCAAATTCCGTTTCAATCGATGGCTGGATGAGGCGTTTCAAACTATCTTTTACGGCAAGTGCTACCTGTTCCGCACTGTCGTTGTTTCCTTTTACAAAAAATCGTTCGAGGTTTTCCAGCACCCGCTCTTCATTTGGCGAAATGGAAACACGCAGGAATCCTTCGTTTTCCCCCCTGCGCATGGCCAGTAACCGGTGCGATGGACATTTTTTCAGCGGTTCGCTCCAATCAAAATAGTCGCGGTATTTGGCGGCCTCTTCTTCTTTTCCTTTAATTATTTTTGAGGTGATGTAAGCGCCCAGATCAAAACCTTTACGCACGATATTCCGGGCACGTTCGTTTTCGCTTACCCATTCGGCAATTATATCGCGGGCACCCGAAAGAGCGTCTTCTACTGATGGTACTTCGTCGTTTAAAAACTGGTTGGCCCGGTATTCAGGATCGCGTTCCAGCTGTTTCATTATAATTTTGGCCAGTGGTTCCAATCCTTTTTCGCGTGCGATGGTAGCTTTTGTGCGGCGTTTCGGTTTATAGGGCAGGTAAATGTCCTCCAGTTCAACCGAATCAAAACAATCTTCAATTCGCGATTTCAAATCGGGCGTTAGCTGCCCCTGTTCATCAATGGTTTTCAGAATGGTTTCCTTGCGTTTGGCAAGTTCTGCATACTTATCGTTTTGCTCTTTAATTTGAAGCACCTGCACTTCGTCGAGACTGCCGGTACGTTCTTTTCGGTAGCGCGAAATAAACGGAACGGTGGCGCCTTCATTCAGTAAATTTATGGTGTTTAAAACCTGGGTGGTGTTCAGCCCCAGATTGCGGGCAATAAGATCTATGGTTTTGTTTTGCATATTTCGTTTTCTTGAATCGCAAAGGTAGACAAGGAACTTTTCATTTCAAAAGAAGATGACAAAACAAAAAAACCACCCGGGGCTTTCCGAGTGGTTTGCAGTTAACTACGAAAATTTACGCTATTTCCGTAAAGTAAAAATATGGTCTTTAAAATCGTCGGTAACTACAACGCGGTATTCGCCGCTCGTTAAGTTCGATATGTCGTAGCTTTTATGAATCGTTAATTTTTTACCCAGGTTATACCCATAAACATGTTCTCCGTTTTTATAAATGTTCAGGAAAACACCTTTTTGTGCCGTATTTAGAAAGGAAACATTCAGTTGACCGTTATCCAGTTTCATATACGGTTCATATAAATGTTGTACATTTTCGGTGGTAATTTTACTGTCCGAAACCATTATTTTGTTATTCAGACTTTGGTTGCCGTAATTGATACAAATGCAGTAGGTGCCGTTACCCAATGCTGAAAAATCAAGATTTTCGTTGTAACTGGCCAGTTTTTTTGTGGTTTTGTGAAAGAAGACCACTGCGTTGTTTTCATTCGTGACTGTAATCTCGAAAGTTTTGGGAACGTTGGAGTTGAATGCCAGTAAGGCAGCTTCATTTCCGTTTTGCGAAATCTCCATTTTCGGAAGGTCGGTGGCGCCTGCATATAACGCTGCTACAGAGAATAATACAAACATTTTTAAGAATAAGAACCTTGTTTTCATGTTGCGTTTTTTGGATTATTGATTGCAAAAATAAATAAAGACCTAAGAGTCTTTAATGCAATTTACGACGATTATGTCTTAAATACAATGGTTGGCGAAATATTATTTAGGTGAAAACCAGATTGTTAGGGTGGAATAAGGGCTGGTTTTAAGATGTTGCCGACACAAATGTTTAAAAAGCAGGAAAGCGATGAAAATAAAAAACCGCTCTGCACAGGATATACAGAGCGGTTTCATGTTAAATTACTGGTTACTAATCTAGAAACTCAAACCAACGGTAAAATTGGTACACGGAAGCTTCGATTTTTTTTCGGATCCAAGGTTATCCGAAAACTCCGCATCTACGAATTGTTGCAGATATACCCCCGGATAATCATCGCTTTCCAGTTCTGAGCTGATGGTGTTAAATTCCACACCAAGCATCAATTTTCCGTAACGAATGTTTAAACCGGTTGAAAATCCAAAATCAACTGTACCCAGAAAAAAGTCCTCGGCATCGTCAATCATATCTGAATAATAGATTACCGCTCCTGTTGCCCATGCACAATCAAGTTTTGTATAAACATCAAATTCCAGTTTATCCACCGGACTGTAAGTAAAAGACGGCCCAATTTTCGACCCGGCACGAAGAACACCGAGGCTACCGCCATTCACATCATCTTCATTTTCGAAATTATGGAAAACGGTATATAGGTAGTCTACATTAATACCTAGCGCCATATCGTTGCGATTTATAACGCGTTTAAGCAAAAATATCGATCCCAACTCAAAATTGGCTCCTGCCTTTGATGTAATACCCAGGTCGTTCCAGTCCTGTTCCTCCAATCCGAATTGTTTCCACGAAGGACTCGAATACCCGAAACGGAAATAGAATTGATTGTCGAGGTTTTGCCCGAAGCTTATAATGGACACAAGAATAAATAATACAGTGAAAGTTGCTTTTTTCATGTTCGTTGTAAATTTTAATATATGGTTAAACTTAAAAGCGTATTTGTTCTGAAATAATAGTTTGCGTTTACAAGTTATGATAATCTGAGTTAATATGAAAATAGAAATTTGCCCCGCAGTTTTGTGCCCGTTTTTTAGAAATCAAAAATGCTTTTTCTTTTTGCTTCTATTTCCTTTCATCTTTTGTGTTGTTTTTGCTATTTTTGCACCTCATTTTCAAAAAGAAGTAAAAGCATGTTTGATAATTTAAGCGACAGGCTGGAGAAGTCCTTCAAACTACTGAAAGGGCAGGGGAAAATTACCGAGATCAATGTGGCGGAAACGCTAAAAGATATTCGTCGTGCCTTATTGGATGCCGACGTTAACTTTAAAATTGCCAAAAAATTTACCGACGACGTAAAAGTCAAAGCTTTGGGGCAGGATGTTTTGTCTGCCGTAAAACCAGGGCAGATGATGGTGAAGATCGTAAAAGACGAGCTGGCAGAATTGATGGGAGGTACTTTTGCCGATATCAAGCTTGAGAATAAACCGGCAGTAATTCTGATGTCGGGTTTACAAGGTTCGGGAAAAACAACTTTCTCCGGAAAGCTGGCAAATATGCTGAAAAGCAAAAAAGGCCGTCATCCGCTGCTGGTGGCATGCGACGTTTATCGTCCGGCTGCAATCGATCAGTTGAAAGTTTTGGGCGAGCAGATAAAGGTTCCGGTTTATACCGAAGAAGGAAACTTGGATCCGGTGAAAATTGCCAAAGCAGCAATTCAACATGCAAAAGCAAATGGCAACGACGTGGTGATTGTAGATACCGCCGGTCGTTTGGCAGTAGACGAGCAGATGATGAACGAGATTTCTGCAGTGAAGAAAGCAATCAATCCGGATGAAATTCTGTTTGTTGTTGACTCGATGACTGGTCAGGATGCCGTAAACACAGCAAAAGAGTTTAACGACCGTCTCGATTTCGACGGTGTTGTTCTTACCAAACTCGATGGTGATACCCGCGGTGGTGCGGCGTTATCAATTCGTGCGGTGGTTGAGAAGCCAATTAAGTTTGTGGGTACCGGCGAAAAAGTTGATGCACTCGACGTTTTCCACCCCGATCGTATGGCTGACCGTATTTTGGGAATGGGTGATATTGTTTCGCTGGTTGAAAAAGCCCAGGAACAATTTGATGAAGAAGAAGCAAAACGCCTGCAGAAAAAACTGCAGAAAAATACATTTGATTTTAACGATTTCCTGAAACAGATTAGCCAGATTAAAAAGATGGGTAACCTGAAAGATGTGATGGGAATGATTCCGGGCATGGGAAAAGCGTTAAAAGGGATGGATATTGACGATGATGCATTTAAGCACATCGAAGCAATTATTTACTCGATGACACCGGCTGAGCGGGAAAATCCATCGCTGATTAACGGAGGCCGCAGAAAACGTATTGCCAACGGTTCGGGAACCGATATCCAGGAAGTAAACCGTTTGTTGAAACAGTTTAGCGAAACACGTAAAATGATGCGTATGGTGTCGCAGGGGAAAAACGTTCAGCGTATGATGAGCGGCATGCAGGGACAGGGACGGAAGTTCTAGAAAACCCCTCGCAAAGGCGCAGAGTCGCAAAGAAAAACAAGAACAAGGGATGACAGAAAATGAAATTTCAAAGATAATTGTCAACACTTGTTATGAGATACATGTTGAACTTGGACCAGGATTACTTGAGTCGGTTTATGAAGAGATTTTATACCTTGAGCTAAAAAGCCAGGGATTAAAAGTCGAAAGACAAAAACCAGTGCAAGTTGTCTGGAAGGACCAAATTGTTGGAGAAGGTTTTCGATCAGATTTGATTGTTGAGAATAGGGTTATTGTCGAATTGAAATCGGTCGAAGCTGTTGCTCCTGTTCATAAGAAACAGTTACTGACCTATCTCAAGCTAACTGATCTAAAACTTGGTCTCTTAATTAACTTTAATGAGACGCTGATAAAAAACGGAATAACACGAATTGTAAACAAACTTTTATAAACTTGGCGTTTTTGCGCCTTTGCGAGAAATTAAACAACATGAATTTGATCGACGGAAATAAAGTTGCTGCTGAAATCAAGCAGGAAATAGCAGAAGAGGTTAAACAAATAATCGACAACGGAGGAAAACAACCTCATTTGGCAGCTATTTTGGTTGGTCATGATGGTGGTAGCGAAACCTATGTTGCTTACAAAATTAAAGACTGTGAGGCGGTAGGTTTTAAGTCTTCGCTGATTCGTTATGAAGACGATGTTACCGAAGAAGAATTGCTTGCCAAGGTTGAGGAATTGAATAATGACGACGATTTGGACGGTTTTATTGTTCAGTTGCCACTGCCAAAACATATTTCGGAGCAAAAAGTAATTGAAGCAATCGATCCGAGAAAAGATGTTGACGGATTTCACCCGATAAACGTTGGACGTATGGTAATTGGTCTGCCGTCGTTTGTATCAGCAACTCCATACGGAATTGTTGAATTGCTGAAACGTTACAACATCGAAACCAGCGGTAAAAACTGTGTGGTTTTAGGCCGTAGTAATATTGTTGGCCGACCGATGAGCGTGTTGATGTCGCAGAAAGCGATTAACGCCACAGTAACAGTTGCACACAGCCGCACTGCCAACCTTAAAGAGGTTTGTGCCAATGCCGACATTTTAATCGTAGCAATGGGAGTTCCTGAGTTTGTAACCGCTGATATGGTTAAAGAAGGAGCTGTTGTTATCGACGTGGGAACTACACGTGTAAAATCAGATAAAACAAAATCGGGATGGAAACTGAAAGGCGATGTTTTGTATGATGAGGTAGCTCCAAAATGTTCGTACATCACTCCGGTTCCGGGTGGAGTAGGACCGATGACACGTACCTCGTTGTTGTTAAATACCTTGCTGTCGGCAAAAAAAGAGATCTATAAATAAAACGATATACTTCTATTGAAAGGGGACATTGATGTGTCCCCTTTTTTTATGCTGTTTACCAAACGGTTAGATTTGGAAATTTGTTTGTAGAACCAATATAAATAGCATTTTTTGCCATCGAATAAAACTGCTACGTGACAGTTTCTGAATATTTGTCAAATATTTTTCTATTTTTGAAACCTGACTAAGTCCAAAAACCAAAAAATTGAAGAATGGAAAGTGGTGATACTAACGAGGGAGCTAAGTTTAAAGACAGCAAATTCAAGCAAGAGATTCATTCGAAAGTTATTCGTGCAGGAAAAAGAACTTATTTTTTCGATGTAAAAAGCACTCGAAATGATGAGTACTACTTAACCATTACCGAAAGCAAAAAGCGCTTTGGCGAAAACGGTAAATATTCGTACGAGAAACACAAAATCTTTTTATACAGGGAAGACTTCACCAAGTTCATCGAAAGTCTGCAGGAAGTAGTTGATTTTATTCATGGCAAACAACCTGAAGAGATAAGAGAGGACGTTGAAGCACAAGCCGATACAGAGGAAGTTGCTGAAGAGGAAGAAGTTTCGGTTAAAGACTACACCAACGTAGAGTTTGAAGACATTTAAGCCGTAATTTTTTACCCCAATTCACTTAATTCCAGCCAACGTAATTCTTTTTCGTCAAGCTGCGATTTCATGTCGTCTAATTGCAACGATTTTTCGTATAATTCGTCGTGGTTCAAGGTGCCTGAATTGAGCAAATCTTCCAACTCACCAATCTGCTCTTCCAGTTCAGGAATTTCATTTTCCAGCTGCTCAAACTCACGTTTTTCTTTAAACGATAATTTCTTTTTTGTTTGCGTTTGAGCAGGTTTAGCAGCAGTTTCCAATTTTGCTTTGGCTTCAGCTTTCTTTTTTGCCTCTTGTTTGGCCTTTATTTGTTCCTCTTCTTCTACTTTGTTGCGGTATACGGTATAATTCCCCGGGAAGTCAGTAATCGCCCCTTCGCCCTCAAAGACAAAAAGGTGATCCACAATTTTATCCATAAAAAAGCGGTCGTGCGAAACCACTACCACACAACCTGCAAACGACTGCAAATAATCTTCGAGCACGTTCAGCGTCATAATATCCAGGTCGTTGGTTGGTTCATCAAGAATCAGGAAATTCGGATTTTGCATGAGCACTGTGCACAGGTATAAACGGCGCTGCTCGCCACCACTCAGCTTTTCAATATAATTGTATTGCGTTTCCGGCGGGAATAGAAAATGCGTCAACATTTGTGTGGCGCTCATTTTCGTTCCATCCTCAAAATGAATGAACTCGGCAATTTTTTGAACCGCTTCAATTACTTTTTCCTGCGGATCGAAAGCAATTCCTTCCTGGCGGTAGTAGCCAAATTTTATCGTTTGGCCAATTTCTATGGCACCCGAATCGGGCGTTAATGTTTGCGTTAAAAGGTTCAGGAAAGTCGATTTACCGGTACCGTTTTTACCCACAATTCCAACTTTTTCGAAACGTTGAAATTTATACGAAAAATCTTCGATCAGTTTAACTCCGGGGAACGATTTTGAAACATGTTCCAGCTCAACAATCTTTTTACCCAAGCGCGCCGATTTCACGCTCATTTCCACCTTATCATCGCGAATATTCTGCGAGGCTTTGTCTTTCAGTTCCTGAAACGCATCAACACGATATTTTGCTTTATGGCTCCGAGCTTTAGGCATGCGGCGCATCCATTCAATTTCGGTACGCATCAGGTTTTTGGCTTTGGAAATGCTGGCCTGTTGCATGGCAATTCGTTCTTCGCGTTTCTCCAAAAAATACGAGTAATTGCCCTGGTAACGGTAAATTTGGTTGTCCTCCATTTCGATGATCTCGTTACAAACGCGATCAAGAAAATAGCGGTCGTGCGTTACCATTAACAAAGTAGATCTTGTTTTTTCAAGGTAAGCTTCCAGCCATTCAATCATTTCCAGATCAAGGTGGTTGGTTGGCTCGTCAAGAATCACCAAATCGGGTTGGTTGATCAGCACTTTAGCCAGTGCCAGTCGTTTCTGCTGCCCCCCCGAAAGTTCTGAAACTTTCTGCTCCAGGAAATTGATCTTTAGCTCAGTCAGGATTTGCTTAATTTCCACTTCGATAGCCCAGGCATTTAGCTCGTCCATTTTTGCCGAAATAGCAGTAATCTCATCCTGTTTGTTGTGGGCCACAGCCAGCTCGAAAGCTTTTACGGTTTTTATCTTTTCGTTGTCGCTTTCAAAAACCTCCTCAATTACGGTGTTGTTTGGGTTCAAGTCAGGAATCTGCTCAAAATAGCCCATTTTAACATCGTTGGTGAGGGTGATCACACCTTCATCGGGCGATTCTTTTCCGGCCAGAAGATCGAGCAGGGAAGATTTTCCTGTTCCGTTTTTTGCAATAAGCGCAACTTTTGCTCCTTCAAAAACAGTAAAGGAAATATTCTCAAAAAGCATTAACTCTCCCCAACGTTTCGAGAGGTTTTCAGCTTGTATAAATGGTTTCATGATTTACGATTTGTTTTGCGAAGAATCCTCTTTTTGTTCTTCTTGTAGAACCACGCTGTCTTTGTAATCAAACAACATATTCAGGAAAGTAGGTATATTTTTAGCTGTGGCACTGTTTGGCGAGTTGCTCAAAATTGCAATACCAATGTCTTCCTGGTCGCAAACGGCAATTTCGGCTTTATACCCCAAAACATATCCTCCGTGATAGGCAATTTCACGTCCTTTGTAATCTACAATTCTCCAGCCGATGCCATAACGTTTTGATTTTACATCGTGGCCCCAGCTTCTGAAATAAGAGCGGTTTAAGGGCGAATTTACCTGTGGAGTAAAAACAGTTTGACGTGCTTTTGTATCGAAAATCTCCGATTCGTCGTCGGTTAAAGTGCACAAAAATTGACCAAGATCGGAAATACTGGCGTTAACACCGGCTGCCGGAGCAGTGGAGTAATAGCGGTCGTTAAGGCGCATTGGGCTGTAACGGTTGTGCCCGCGATTGTAATGCGGATATGCTTTGTTATTGTTGTTTTTAAAGTCTTCAAAATTCACTGAAGCATCGGCCATGCCAAACGGCTGAAACAGTTTTTCTTTAATCACCGACTCAAAAGTTTTCTGAGTTTTGGCACAGGTAATCGGATCGTAAATGCTGTAAACCACATTTTGGTAACCGTAGTTTTGCCCGGGAGCAGCGGTAAGATCAACCTGATCCAATCGCTCAATAATTTGTTCCAGCGGCACTTTGTCTTCAACCATTAGGTCGTAAGCGTGAGGAATTAATCCGGAGGTGTGACTCAGTAAATGGCGAACAGTCAGTTGGTTGGTGTATTCCGGATTTTTTAGTTTAAAATCGGGAAGGTAGTCAACAATACGGTCGTCAAGTTTTACAATATTTTCTTCATCAAGAATTCCTGCTAAAACTCCAGTTAGCGATTTTGAAACCGAAGCCAGGCGAAAAACAGTATTTTCGTTCACCGGATTTTTCTCACCGGCTTTTCGAACGCCAAAACATTTCACCAGCGCAATTTTTCCCTTATAGGTAATCACCGCTGCGGCACCAACAGTTCCAGATTCTTTTAAATTTTGTTCCAGTAAACTATCGAAAAGTGTAACTGTATTCTCAATTTCAACAACAGGATTATACTCGGGCTCCACAATGGCAACCTCCTGCGTGGCTTGTCTTTCTGCCTTTTCTGTTCCTACAAACGATTGTAATTTGAAAGCCAGAATTGCCAACCCTACTATCACCACAACTACGTAAATTCTTCTCTTCAAAACGATTCCTCCTTCACAATTTCAACAAAAATAGAATTTATCTGCTTGATTTTTAGGTGAAGCGGAATTTTCTGGACATTTTTTATTCACGAGTTGATATTAATAACCTGCGAAAAAGAAAAAAGCCGGCATGAACCGGCTTTTTATTTTGCTGTTTAAATATTACTTAAAACCATTTCAAGTAAGGAGGAGAAACGATGCTTAAGCAATTCATTAAATAGGACTGCACACTTTTGTTTTTGTTACACGTTTTGAGAAAAAATTTCATTTATTTTTGAGAAAAATTAGAAAATGAGAAAGAAAGAACTCTTTGAATACATCATAGATTATTTTGAAAAATCAATGCCAATTGCTGAAACAGAGCTCGATTACGGGAATCCGTTTGAGCTGATTGTTGCAGTGATTTTATCAGCTCAATGCACCGATAAGCGGGTGAATCAAATTACGCCGGAATTGCTGAAACGTTTTCCGACACCCTACAAAATGGCAGAGGTGGAACCGGCAGAAGTTTTTGATTACATCAGAAGTTGCTCGTATCCGAATAATAAAGCCAAACACCTGGTTGGAATGGCACAAAAGCTTATCGAATTGTTTGATGGAGAAGTTCCGAGCGATGTTGATGACCTGCAAAAGTTACCTGGCGTTGGACGAAAAACAGCAAACGTTATTGCTTCAGTTGTTTATAATAAACCGGCGTTGGCTGTTGATACCCATGTTTTTAGAGTGGCAGCTCGCATTGGATTAAGCACAAACGCAAAAACTCCTTTGGCAACCGAACTGCAGTTAATGAAATACATACCAGAAGAATTAGTGCCCAAGGCGCACCACTGGTTGATTTTGCACGGACGTTACACCTGTTTGGCCCGCAAACCTAAATGCGAAAAATGCGGACTAACCGAGGTTTGTAAATTTTATAAAAAGGAAGTGCAGAAGTAATTTATGCAAATGATGTGATGTAAGTTTTACCTGTTAGATTCCAATTCTCTTGCAGTATCCTGAATTATTTTCCAGGCATTTTTTACATGTTTTTCTTCAATGTGTGTTTGCCCGATATTCATACGAAGCACAACTTGCCCGTTTAATTTTGTATGGGTAAAAAAGATTTTTCCGGCTTCGTTGATGGTGTTCATCAGTTTTAGATTGAACGCATCATCGGATTTATGACGGAAGCAAACCATGTTCATTGTTGTGGGGACAACCACTTCAAATTCTTCTGAATCTTTTACCCAGTTTTCAAATTCGTTGGCCAGTCGGACATGCTCGCGAATAAGGAACTGAAGTCCTTTAACTCCGTAGTGGCGAATTACAAACCAAAGTTTTAGCGCCCGGAAACGTCGGCCGAGTTGAATGTGCCAGTCGCGGTAATCGAACACCTCGCCCGATTCTGTGGCTTTGTTGCGCAAATATTCCGGCAGAATGGAAAAAGTGTTGATTAGTTCTTTTCGGTTGGCCACCCAAAAAACGTTACAATCGAAATTCGTGAACATCCACTTATGCGGATTAAAACTGTAGCTGTCGGCCAATTCAACGCCGTTTGCTAAATGTCGGAATTCCGGACAAAGCATAGCTGTTCCGAGCGATGCAGCATCAATATGAAACCAGCATTTCTCCTGTTTACAGATCTTACCGATTTCGGGCAGTGGATCGATTGCAGTTGATGAGGTTGTTCCAATAGTTCCGCAAACAAAAAATGGAATTAATCCATTGGCGCGGTCTTGTTGTATCTGTTGTTCAAGCAGGTCGGTACGCATTGAGCAGTTTTCATCAACGTCGATCAGTCTCAAATTTGCCCGCCCGATTCCTGCGATTTTAATTCCTTTTTCTACCGATGAGTGTGTTTGTGAAGAAGCATAAGCCACCAGTTTTTTATCCAGCCCGTCTTCGTTTGTTTTAAATTTTGTAACTCTTTCGCGTGCTGCGATAATTGCCGTTAAAGCTGCTGTTGATGCGGTATCCTGGATAACCCCGCCACCTGAAGAAGTTGAGTGGAACTGTTCGGGCATGTTCATCATATCTGCCAGCCAGTCGAGTACCCGCGTTTCCACTTCGGTTGCTGCCGGACTGGTAGCCCACAACATTCCCTGAACGCCAAGTCCCGAGGATACCAGGTCGCCTAAAATTGAGGGAAAAGAAGTGTTGGCATTAAAATAAGCGAAAAAGTTGGGCGACTGCCAGTGCGTAATTCCCGGCATAATTTTCTCGTCCAGGTCTTTAATCATATCATCAATACTTTCACCTTGCAGTGGTGCTGCATCTGGTAATGAGTTGATGATATCGCCGGGTTTTACTTGCGAAAGTACCGGATAATCTTCTATCTGTTCGTAATAATCAGCAATCCAGTCGATAATTTTTTTGCCTTCTTCCCGAAACTGCTCCGGGCTCATATGGTAGTTAAGTTTTTCCAATTTTGTGTGGTTTAGTTTTTCAGTTTGAGCTTTGTAAATACGCAGAAATATTAATACCTGACTTCAAAGTCGGTATACGTTTCAATAGCCTGAAGTTCGGCATGGTGAACACTTTTTACAAGGGAAAGGGGAGGACCAACCCATAGGTAATCAAGCAATGTTTTAACAGCCGGTTCCGAACCTTGAGCCACAACCATCACGCCTCCATCAACCGTATTGCGCACCCAGCCCGTAACATTTAGTAATTTGGCTTGTTGCTGCACATAGTAGCGAAAACCTACTCTCTGAACTCTTCCTGTTACTCTTATTTCGTATTGAATCATATTTTTACATTCATGCGAACGTAAAAGTAATAAAATTGATTATTTAAGCTTGTACCAAATAGTCGGTCAATTCTTTTTTGGTGGCTTTATATTTATTGCTTAATGAGGAATCGGCAGCTTTAAGTTGATGCACAATTTGTGAAACCTGGTTCAATACATCCACGCATCCATCATACGAACGGTTTATTTTGCTCTGTACAACCCAGTCCATAATAAGGTTATCAAAGAAGTAATCGGCAAAAGTTGTCAGTCCGTCCAATTGCAGATCCATGGTGCCTATCTGGTTTACCTGAACATCTTTAAGTTCGCGGTTAAATTTGCGCAACCAGTATTGTACGTCATGGATAAGGGATTTTGCTTCGTCCATTTTCGAGTGTTTCACCGCCGTTGCCAGTAGTCCTCCGCCAACCATATCAAATGTACCCCAGTTTTGTGCTTTACGTAAAGATTCCAGTGCCAGCTTTAATCCTTTAATGGCCATTTCGCCGGCATGTATTGCCTCGTTAACTTCTTTCTTTTGTGAATAGTAGTGGCCGAGTTGTTCTTCATATTTCTGAAGCGTACCATCGTTTGCGGCTTTTAACTGCTGTTCTTTTGCGGTTAATTGGACTTTGTAATCTTTTTCGGGATTTCCGCATTGTTGGAGTTTGCTGCTCAGTCTTTCAACCTCTTGTTTTAGGTTGTCGATCTGTTTTTGGCAATTCTCATATTTAAGTTTGGCTGCCAGGTATTCCTGCCGTTCTTTGTCAAGCTTCTTTTCTTTCGTTCCTAAAATCTCATGAAAAAGGCTGGATAATCCTCCTTCTTCCAATCGTTTAACATCTTCGAACTCCTTTTGCAGTTGTTTTGCAAGTTGCACTGATTTGTTTTGTTCTTGTGTAAGTTCGTTTTGAGTGCGGATTAGAAGTTTTTCAAGGCGATTTTTTTCTTCCGCACTTTCTTTAAGCTGAATGAGGTTCATGTTTAAAATGTTGTTTTTTGTAAAAATAAAGAAAGATTTTTTCCTGGCTTAATTTTTAAAAGCTTCTACATTTTCGGGTTGTACGAGTGCCCAAATTGAATAAACACCGATACCTGTTCCGATAGGGAAACTAAACAGATTCAGCACTGAAATAATGAGGGTAAGAATTCGTGCCCATTCTTTGCGTTTGAATAAACCTATTCCGGCGAGAATCCCCGGCAGGCTTACTATAAAAGCAATAATCATGATTACGTTGGCGACAATCGAAAGTACAAATTCGGCTTCGTGATCATCGGCAAAATCACCAATAACGTGAAAAAGGATAAAAATAGTTGTAGCGATTATTAATCCCAAAATGCTGTAGATAATTTGTAGAGTAGCAACTACATTAATGTGTTTTTCCATGATTTGTTGTTTTTTGTTTGCCTGAATTTACAGATTTCACTGGTGTACCGTTGAATCTTTTAGATGAACAGCAACAATTTGCCGTTAAATTAGTTATTTAGATAGGGTTAGTTAATTGGAAAACTTTAATTTTGCATCGAAAAGTTTCAAAGGGATAGGATATGGAAATTTTAAAAGTAGTTTTATTGGCGGTTGCCTTATTGGGCGTCGGAATGTTGGGAATGGCGATGAGGATTGTTTTTCTGAAAGGAGGAAAATTTCCTAATACGCACGTTGGAGCAAACGCTCATTTAAAGAAAAACGGTGTTTATTGTGCTACTACGCAAGATAAACTGGCACAGCGCGAGGCCCGAAAAGAACTGCAATTCAAAAAGTTGAATTTAGCAACAGATACAGAAGCCGGTAAATAACCGGCTTTTTTTATTCAGTGAGACCCAAATTACAGGAGAGAAACGAACTGTAATTTGATGGTCGAACTAATCCCGATAGCGGAGCGTATCGGGATAAATGAGTTAATGCTCCGATTCTTATTTTTTAGCAAAACTTTATATTAATACGTTGTTAGTTTGCAACGAGATCGCTCATTTTCTGAGCATCGCTCCAAAACCTTCCGACATGTAAACCTGGTTCTCACCATTTTCGTCTGCATAAATAAAGTAGATTTCCATTCCCGGCACCAGTCGCGCAATTTCAATGCCTGCATCTTTTCCCAACACCATAAAAGCGGTGGCAAAAGCATCAGCGGTCATACAATCGTTGGCAACTACCGTGGCACTTAACAGACTGTGTTGGACCGGGTACCCTGAAATCGGGTCGATAGTATGCGCATATTTTTTACCATCTTCTTCATAAAAATTCAGGTAATTGCCTGATGTTGCCATGGCGCGGTTATTCAGCATTAAAGCTGCACTTAGCTCATTCGCAAAAGGATTTTCAATGGGCTTGCGAATTCCTATTGTCCAAACTTTGCTTTTGTCGTTTACGCCTTTTGCCACAACTTCGCCGCCAATATCAACCATATAGTTCAGACATCCTTTTTTTTGCAGAAACTCACCGATCAAATCGCAGGTGTATCCTTTGGCAATGGCACTCATATTTATCGTCATTTGCGGATTTTCCTTTATGATCTGGCCATTTTCGAGACGAATCTTTTCATAGCCACAAATTTGCTTTAAGGAATCCACCTTGTCAGCTGTCATTTTTTGGCGGTCTTCAGGGCCAAATCCCCACGCGCTAATCAGCGGACCGGCGGTAATATCAAAAGCACCATTGGTAATTTTTGAAATTTCCTCAGCTTTTAAAAAGCAGGTTACAAATTCAGGTTCAAGCTCAACGGGAGTGTTGTTATTTACTTTTGAGATGGTTGCCTCCTTGTCGTAATGCGAAAAAATGCGCGACAAACGTTGCAGTTCCTCATCAATTTCCGTTTGCAGGTCTTCGCCGTTTGGACTTTCATATTTAATGCTGTAGTACGTGCCGTATATGGTTCCGTTATTGGCCATGTATTTCGAGGTGCCGGTGTTACAAGCTTGAAAAATAAAGATCAATCCAATGAGGAGAAGTATTCGCTGATTCATTTTTACGTAGTTGAATTTGTTGCGAATTTAGGAAATTTATGCGCAAGGGGCAGTACTGCATAACTGAAATACCAGAGAAGTTTTAATGAAAGCTCTCAATTATCTTTCAGTCATTAAATCAATCAGGCGGTTAAGTTTTTCGCGGAGGTCGATCAGTTCATCCACCGAAATTTTATCGGTATCAAGTTGGGCAACCAGCTTTTCCGGTATTTCGGCTGCCAGAGTGCGCAACTGTAACCCTTTGTCTGTTAGACTAACGGTTACTTTTCGTTCGTCTTCATCCGATCGGGTGCGTTTTACAATTCCCTGCACTTCCATTCTTTTTAAAAGCGGAGTAACGGTGTTGGTGTTCAGGATCAGTTTTTTGGCAATTGTATTTACCGGCATGGAATCCTGCTCCCAAAGCACCATTAAAACCATGTATTGCGGGTAAGTAATTCCCAGCTCGTCGAGCATTGGCTGATACGTGCGTGTTATCAGGCGCGATGCTGCATAAATGGGGAAACAAAGCTGATTACTGAGTTTTAGCTGTTCGAATTCCATGTTATTTATTTTTTATGCAAAGATAAAAAATGAAGTCGCTGAAGTGTGTTAACAACGGCTTCATTTACTGTTATTAATCTTCGTTTATTTTTTATTTAAATCTGTAAAAGTTTTGCAATGTGGCCTTCCAGTTTTTCGGGTTTTGTAGTTGGTGCAAATCGTTTTACCGGGTTACCTTCAGCATCGATCAGAAACTTTGTAAAATTCCATTTGATCTTACTTCCCAAAATTCCGCCCAGTTCTTTTTTCAGGTATTTGTAAATGGGGTGGGCGTTATCACCGTTTACATCTATTTTCGAGAACATTGGGAATGTTACTCCGTAGTTAAGCAGGCAACCTTCGGCAATTGATTTTTCGTCGCCGGGTTCCTGGTTGGCAAACTGGTTACACGGAAATCCCAGAATCACCAAGCCTTTGTCTTTGTACTGTTTGTACAATTTTTCCAGTCCTTCAAACTGTGGTGTTAAGCCACATTTACTGGCGGTGTTCACTACTAAAACCGTTTTCCCTTTGTAGCTGTCCATAGCAACTTCTTTGCCCTGTAAACTTGTTGCTTTAAATTGATAAAAATTGTTTTCCATTGTTTAATTGTTTTCTATTTGTCTTTCATGAAAATATCGTACGCGATACAAATATAGAAACAATATTTAATGTCGTAAGCGATATAAAATAAATAGTAATAAAAAGGAAGGATTAATTCATATTTCGAAAAACAGTTCGTAATTTTGCGAACAACGAACAATGCACCCAATCTTCGTCCATCTGATTGTCCCCTTAAAGGGGAATCGCAACGAAGATAGGTCTGTATGTGAATAAATAGATAGCAAAAATAGATGGAAGTGAAAATTAATTCAGATCAGCAACAAAAAATAGCTCGTTATGCCAAGGCGCTCGGACACCCGGTGCGTGTGTATGTATTGCAATTACTTGGCAAGCAGAGTTGTTGTTACAGTGGCGATTTAAGCGATGAGCTGCCAATTGCAAAGTCAACCTTATCGCAACATTTAAAAGAATTAAAAGATGCAGGATTGATTCAGGGCGAAATTGAAGCCCCTCGTATTAAATATTGCGTGAACAAAGAAAACTGGGCAGAAGCACAGGAGTTATTCAAAAATTTTCTGAAAATAGATTAGAAATTTTTAGCAAATCGTTCGTATTTCAGCGAACAATAAATCAAAAAAACCAAAGAGAAGATGGAGATAAAAGTTTTAGGAACCGGCTGTGCCAAATGCAAAAAGCTGGAAGAAAAGACAAGAAACGCCGTAAGTGAACTGGGCATTGAAGCATCGATTGAAAAAGTGGAAGACATTTATAAAATCATGCAATTTGGGGTGATGAATACGCCGGCGCTGGTCGTTGACGGAAAGGTAGTAATGAGCGGACGACTGCCAGGAAATAAAGAACTGAAAGAATTATTATCGTAATAACGAATAACAAAACCGATTTGAAATTATAACATCAACAACCTTTAACAGAAATATGATGAAGAAACTAATCAGTATTTTAAGTATTATGCTGTTTGTTGGAGCTATTTCAGCAAATGCACAATGTTGTTCAGGAGCGGCAAAAAGTGGTCCAAATGCAGCGGGTGATGGTTGTGCCGTAACTCCGCAATCAAGTGAGGTAAAAGCCTACTATTTTCATGCAACAAAACGTTGTGTTACCTGCGAGGCAGTTGAAAAAGTAGCAAAGCAAACAATTGAAGAAAATTACAAAGGAAAAGTAACTTTCGAGTCTATTAATCGCGAAGAGGATAAGGACAATCCTTTGGTGAAAAAGTATAAAATCAGCGGACAAACGCTGTTGCTGGTAAAAGGGGACGAAATGGTTGACCTTACCAGTTCTGCATTTATGAATGCACGCACCAAACCTGAAAAATTTGAAAAGCGCTTAAAGTCTGAAATCGACGAGCTGCTCTAAGCAAGATGGAGGTATTACAAACAATTTTTGAGAATTCAGAAATTCCGATATTGTCGGCGTTTATGCTGGGGCTAATGACCGCCATTAGCCCTTGTCCGCTGGCAACCAACATAACGGCAATCGGCTACATCAGTAAAGATATTACCAGTCAGAAAAAGGTATTTTTTAATGGCTTGGTTTACACTTTAGGACGTGCATTTTCATATACTGCAATCGGTTTGCTGTTCTTTTTTGGAGCCAGTCAGTTCGAGTTCTCATCTTTTTTTCAAACCTGGGGCGAAAAAATATTAGGTCCCTTACTTATAGTAATTGGCCTTTTTATGTTGGGTGTACTGAAGCTGTCAGTTCCCGGTGTTGGTTCGCTGACTGAAAAAATGCAAAACAGATCGAATAAGGGATTTTGGGGCGTGTTGTTGCTGGGAATTGTTTTTGCGCTGGCCTTCTGTCCGTATAGCGGCGTTCTTTATTTTGGAATATTAATTCCGATGACCATAAGCAGTGCCAGCGGGTTATACCTGCCAATTGTTTTTGCAGTGGCAACCGGAATTCCGGTAATCATTTTTGCCTGGCTAATAGCTTTTAGTGTAGGTTCAATAGGTAACCTGTACAACAAAATGAAAACCTTTGAGATTTGGTTTCGCCGCGTAATTGCGGTTCTGTTTATTGGCGTGGGGCTTTATTATGTTTTAATACTATTTGTTTTGCCATGGATAAGATAATCTGTTATTGCAAAAATATTAGCGAAGCAGAAATTCGGTCTGCGATGGATAAAGGCGCAAAAAGCCTGCAGAATATAAAAGCAACAACCGGCGCATGTACCGGTTCGGATTGTAAAACGCTAAATCCTTCAGGAAAATGTTGCGCCGATGATATTCGCCAAATATTGGGAGAACAAAAGTCTGAAAAGCCAAAATGTAGCTGTTGTGGATGATGGACATAGCTTTGAGTAGGGTGTTGCAGCAGTTGATGAAATAAAAAATTTTAAAAAAATAGTTCGTAAAAATACGAATGGTAAGAAAATGATTGAGAAAGTGATAACCTTAAACAGAAAAACAAACGGTTGGTTACTTCCGTTATTTATGTTGCCCGTGTGGCTACTGTTATACCTGAACCTGCAAAACATAGCCGATGTAATTGTCGACAATGTGGCCGGGATGACAGCCGGAAAACATTTAACCGAAACCCTTCGCTTTTTTATTTACGAAGTACCAAAAGTAATGCTCCTGCTGGTGCTCATTATTTTTGGAGTGGGTATTATCCGTAGCTATTTTTCAACTGAAAAGACCCGGAAAATGCTTCAGGGAAAATCGCTGTTCACCGGAAATATTATGGCGGCATTATTGGGCATTGTAACTCCTTTTTGTTCTTGTTCGGCCATTCCCTTATTTCTGGGGTTTGTTGAGGCCGGTATTCCCATTGGCGTTACCTTTTCGTTTTTAATTGCGGCACCAATGGTAAACGAGGTTGCACTTGTTTTGCTGGTTGGATTATTCGGTTGGAAAGTGGCACTTATTTATGTGGGCACCGGTTTAACGATTGCCATTCTTTCCGGCTGGTTGATCGGGAAACTTAAAATGGAAAAATATGTCGCCGAGTGGGTTTACAGCGTAAAAGCAAATGCCGAAGGTTTTGAAGAAAATAAACTTTCGTTTAGCGATCGTATTCAGAAAGGATTCGATTCCGTTCGCGAAATTGTTGGCAAAATCTGGATTTACATCATCATCGGTATTGCCGTTGGGGCAGGGGCACACGGTTATGTTCCCGAAGACTTTTTAGGCTCCTTGCTTGGTAAAGAAAACTGGTATGGTGTTCCGCTGGCTATCCTAATGGGCATTCCCATGTATTCCAACGCAGCCGGAATCATCCCAATTGTAAGTGTACTAATCGAAAAAGGAGTGTCGCTGGGCACGGCACTGGCATTTATGATGTCGGTAATTGCTTTGTCGCTCCCCGAAATAATCATCCTGAAAAAGGTATTAAAGTGGCAATTGATAGCTGCGTTTGTGGGTATTGTTGCTGCCGGAATTGTAATTGTAGGTTTCATTTTTAACTACGTGATGTAATTGTTTCAACTAACGATAAAACTCAAAAAAATGAAACGAATATAAATTTTCTTCATTCTAAATTCGTTAATATGAATGATTAAAATTTATGTGAGTTCCTGAATGTATTCAAATTTTTTGAACATTCAGAAATCAAAAAATTTTAAACAGATGAAAACAAAAACCATTGGATTTATTGGTGGCGGAAGGATCACTAAGATCTTTTTGCAGGCGTTTAAAAACAAAAAAGTTGTTTTTGAGAACGTTAAGGTATTCGACCCAAACAGCGAAACGCTGAGTGCACTACAAAATTTATTCCCGGATATTGAAGTTGCCGATTCAGCACAAGCTGCTGCCAAACAACAATTGGTGGTTTTGGCTGTTCATCCGCCGGTAATGGCCGAAACACTTACAGCTATTAAAGATGTTGTAACAGAAGATACGCAGGTGCTTTCGCTGGCGCCAAAAGTTACTATCGAGAAAATTGCCGGAGCTTTGGGAACTTCAAAAGTTGTACGTATGATTCCTAATGCTACATCATTTATTAACAAAGGTTATAATCCGGTGGCTTTTCATCCTGAAACCGATAAAAAAGCCCAAAAAAGCTTTATGAAACTGGTGAAAGCTTTGGGTAAAAACTTTGAGGTGGAAGAAAATAAGCTGGAAGGATACGCTATTGTTTCAGCCATGTTGCCAACCTATTTCTGGTTTCAGTGGGAAGAGATGATAAGAGTTGCCGTTGCAACCGGTTTGGACGAGAAAGAAGCCAAGAAAGCAGTGGAAGCTACATTGAAAAAATCACATGCCATTTTCTTTAAATCAGGAATGTCGGCCGATGAGGTAAAAGATCTGATTCCGGTAAAACCTATTGGCGATGCCGAAGAGCAGATTAAGGAAATTTACGAGACTAAACTGTTGGGCTTATACGAGAAAATTAAAGCTTAAAAGACAAACCATAAAAAACGATAGAGGGTAGTCGTTACGACTTACCCCCTTTCTATGAACTCATTATGGTTACAAAAACAAAAACTCCGGTTTTAGTCAGCCATTCCTAAAACAATTTTCAGGTAAATGGCTTCAGGAAGTAAGGCCGATTTTATCATGTAAAAATCATCGCCCGGTAACAAAAAAGAGATATGATGAAATCGCACATAGCTATGGTAAAAAAAGCTGGCCCAGGCAAACTCCGGCGCACGGTCGGGGTAATCGGCCCGAACAAATTCTTCCAGTGTTAATGTCAGCCGGTCTCCCGCAATTTTTATGTTTCGTGGCGAACGAATGAACAGTGGCGATTGAAGCAAAAGTTCCAGGTTACTTTCAGGAGTATAGTTCACTTCTGCTATTTCTACCTGGTTTGAACTATCATTAATTTTTTCAAGGTGAATTGCCTGATTTTGTGCGTATTCATTAATATTTAGTATTGTTCTCATGATCGTATTTTTTTAGTGTGAATATTTGTTTTTCATGAACGGAATATGAGTATAAACCTGCCAAACTATTTAGGGTTGGCACAGTGATACTCGGTTTTGCATCACACTAAAGAAGGCGGTGGAAGGTCAATCAACCAGGCCGATAAAAGAAAGCAATATCCGGCCGGAAAAGAAGCATTAACATCTTTTCCCTTCTCAGAGAAATAAGCAAATAGCTCGTTCGATAATACTATTCCCGATCCCGGAGCAAAATATTCGGTATCCAAATCTTCCGAAATAAATTGATCGGGAGAGATGATAATCGTTTGATTGATCTGTTTTGCGCGGAAGCTTTCGCACGAAGTTGTCTGAGACGGAAGTACATCTTCTCTTACGGAATTGATTCCGAGCAGCAAAAAACATACTATGTAAAAAATCCATCTCATACGGTTTCTTTTGTTTCCGGGATTAAAATTAGTGCTTTAAATATATTGTAGAACAGAATTAAAGTTAATTAGAGTTAACATTTCTTATTGAGTTGTTAATGATTCCGTTTGGGGTAGGCATTAAGAGTTCATTAACATATTTTTTAGAACAATAGCCGGGTTTTGGCCGTTTAAAATTACCTTTGCAAGCGAATTCAAAAAAAACAAAAATTAATATGGACGAAGGCCCGTATCATAGAGAATTAAAAAATAACTCTTACCACTAGGAGCCACATAGCCTCCTGCTGGTAGAAAAACAGAGGAGGTAATACCATGTTGAAAATTTTCAAATCATTTGGCGGTTATATTGAAATTGATAAGCCGGAAAAAGGCTGCTGGATTAATGTAACAAAACCTACCGCCAACGAAATAGAATTACTTACTAAAGACTTTAATGTACCGCAGGATGTTGTACGCGATATTCTCGATGCCGACGAACGCTCGAGGATTGAGCACGACGATGACTGGTCGCTGATCATTATTCGTATTCCGGTGCCCGACAAGAATAACGGCGTGCCGTATATTACGGTTCCGCTTGGCATTTTTATGACCGAAAGTTTTACCATAACACTTTGCCAGGTGGAAAACGAGGTGCTGCCCTACGATAGTCCGTCGCTGTACCGCGATAGTAAACGACAGGTTAAAGACGTGCTGAACTTTGCATTGAAACTGTTTCTGCGCACCGCCAATACTTACCTGAGTTACCTAAAATACATTAACCAGCAAACGGCTATTATCGAGCAGGATCTGGAAAAATCGATCAGAAACAAGGAATTGAACCGACTGCTTAAAATGGAAAAGTGCCTGGTGTTTTTTATTACCTCGATAAAAGCCAATGAATTGGTTTTGGCCAAACTGAAAAATGGAAACCGGAAATCGATTAGCGAAATCAACGAAGATCTGCTTGAAGATGCCATAATCGAAAACAAACAGGCGCTCGACATGGCACAGATCTACTCCGATATTCAAAGTGGAATGATGGATGCTTTTGCTTCGGTAATTTCGAATAACCTGAATGTGGTGATGAAACAGTTGGCTTCCATCTCCATTATTTTAATGATTCCAACACTTGTGGCCAGTTTTTATGGCATGAATATTCCGAATAACCTGGAAACCAGTCGATGGGCATTTTTTCTTATCCTCGGTATTTCAATAATTCTGGCGCTAATCGGTATTCTTATTTTCCGAAAACGCGAATGGTTTTAAAACCAATATGCCTTTAGTAAATAATTCTACTTTAACAGATTATCATTTCAATACAATTTTTTGGACTTTTACCCCGACCCTAAAGGGTGAAACCCAAAAAATCAATCTGGTTCCCTTTAGGGTTTAGGGTAAAACAGATTGAATTTTTCAATGAATCTGTTAAAGTAGAAATGATCAGTTTACCTTAATTTAACGATTTGTTTAGATGTATATATACGTCGGAAATCAATTTGACGTATATTTGCGTCCAAATAAAAAACAATGGTACAATCAAAAACAGATTTATTCGATGAGGAGCTAAAAACGCAGGCCGCCTGGTTTAAGGTGTTGGCGCATCCGGCTCGTTTAAAAATTTTGCAATACCTGTCGGAAGCGAACAGTTGTATTACCGGCGATCTTTCGGAAGAATTACCATTGGGAAGAACCACCGTAAATCAGCACATTAAAGAGTTAAAGGAAGCAGGTTTAATTCAGGGGCACATTGAAGGTGTTCGAACAAAATATTGTCTGAATCCGGAGAAAATTACTGAGGTAAAATCCATAATCGAACAATTTTTAAGTGGCCTGAATGTGGGCGATTATGAATGTAAATAAGAGTGATATGTATAGCTTTATTTTACGAAAAATGAATAAACATCCTAAATCTCAATTCGTTTACCCTTATCCGCCAGCTGGCGGAAGCGAATTGATTGTCACTGCTCCCTTTAGGGAAGGGCTATTCAGTGATAATCAATTTGCAGAATAGGAATTAGTTGAAATTCAATCATAGCAATAAAATAAATAATTTATAAAATGAAAGTATTAATTCTTTGTACAGGTAACAGTTGCCGCAGCCAAATGGCACACGGTTTTTTACAATCGTTTGACGAACGTATTCAGGTAGAATCAGGTGGTACCGAAGCATCGGGTAAACTCAACCAAAAAGCCGTTAAAGCAATGGCCGAAATTGGTATCGATATCAGTGGGCATTCTTCTGATTCGGTTCAGAAATTTTTGAACGACCAATGGGATTACGTAATTACCGTTTGTGGTGGTGCCAACGAAAATTGCCCCGCTTTTTTCGGTGAAGTGAAACACCGCCTGCACATTGGTTTCGACGATCCGTCGCACGCTACCGGCACCGATGAGTTTATCTGGAGCGAGTTTATCAGGGTACGCAACGAAATTAAAGAACGTTTTTACAAACTATACGAGGAAGAGATTAAACCTCAACTATAGGTTGACTTTTAAATAACGGTTATTGGAACAAAAAATGGGCAACAACAAAAAGCAAATCGGTTTTTTTGAAAAATATCTGAGTCTGTGGGTGGCAATTTGTATTGCTGTGGGAATTGGCATCGGGCACTTTGCCGGAGACAGCATCCAGGTATTGAGCAACATGGAGATTTACAAGGTGAACATTCCGGTTGCTATTTTAATCTGGATGATGATTTATCCCATGATGCTTCAGGTTGATTTTTCGAGCATAAAAAACGTTGGGAAGCGCCCCAAAGGTTTAATTCTCACCCTAGTTGTAAACTGGCTAATTAAACCTTTTACCATGGCATTTTTTGCCTGGATCTTTTTCTCAAAACTTTATTCGGCTTTTATTTCGCCTGAGCAGGCCGGAGAGTACATTGCCGGAGCAATTCTGTTGGGAGCCGCACCGTGTACAGCAATGGTATTTGTGTGGAGCTATTTAACCAACGGAGACCCGAACTACACGCTGGTGCAGGTTTCGGTTAACGACCTGATTATTTTGGTGGCTTTTATCCCGATTGTGGGATTCCTTTTGGGAATAACAAATATCACCATTCCTTACGACACGCTGGTTGCCAGTATCGTTGTTTTTGTGGTAGTACCGCTTTTGGCGGGTTACATAACCCACAAACTGCTGGTGAAACAAAAAGGCGAAGATTGGTTTAAAAACGTTTTCCTTCCGAAGTTTAAACCGGTGTCGATAATTGCCTTATTGCTTACGCTGGTTTTGTTGTTCGCATTCCAAGGGGATATTATCGTTAAAAATCCACTGATTATTGTGCTGGTTGCCATTCCGCTGGTTATTCAAACCTACTTTATCTTTTTTATTGCCTGGTTTGGCGGCCGGAAATTAAAATTGCCACACGCCGTTTGTTCTCCGGCAGCGATGATCGGCGCCAGCAACTTTTTCGAGCTGGCAGTGGCCGTAGCAATTGCGTTGTTCGGCTTACAATCGCCGGCAGCAATGGTTACTGTGGTAGGTGTTTTGGTCGAAGTGCCGGTAATGTTATCGCTGGTGCGACTGGCCAATAAATGGAAATACTAATTCCTCTAAAATCGTTTTAAGATGAAGAACAGGTAACAGGTAGCTACAGCGCTAAATGTTACCTGTTTTTTGTTTTAGGCCTTTCGCGAAAACGTATAAAGTGTGTTCTCAGGGCAACTGCTATCTTTGTACCACCAAAAAGAAAAACCAAAATGATCGATTTTAAAATAGATAGGCAGAAATGCACCCAATGCGGTTTGTGTGCCGCCGATTGCCCAACACTGGTCATCAACCCAAAAAGCGAATACCCGGAAATTAAAGAAGGTAAAGAAGCACAGTGTATAAAATGTCAGCACTGTTTGGCTATCTGTCCAACGGCAGCGCTTTCAATCTGGGGGAAGAAGCCGGAAGACAGCATTTCGGTTAAAAAGAATGTTGTAGAACCGGATAAACTGGCGCAGTTAATCAAAACTCGTCGTTCAATTCGCAAGTTTAAAACTGAAGCGATAGCGCCGGAACTCATTCACGAATTGCTGGCAACGGCAGCTTATGCTCCAACAGGGCATAATAAAAATGAAGTGTTGTTTTCGGTAACCGAAACAAAAAGTGAGTTAAGCAAATTGCGCAATGCAGTTTATAACGCAATTAAAGAAGCCAATGCCGCAGGAAAAATTCCTGAACGAATGGCGTTTTTAAACGATCTGCAGCGCTTGTGGGAAAGCAAACAAATCGACGTTCTTTTTCGCGATGCACCACATGTGCTAATTACTTCGGCTCCCAAAAATGTTGCGTCGCCCGATGCTGATTGTCATATTGCACTTAGCTATTTCGAGTTGCTTGCCAACAGCTATGAAATAGGAACTTTATGGAATGGTTTTATAAAAATGGTAATGAAAGTTCTTGCTCCGGAATTGGGAAGCCAGATTGGTATTCCGGAAGACCATGAACTGGGCTATGTGTTGCTTTTCGGAAAACCGGCCGTAAAATATGCCCGCTCTGTTCAAAGCGAAGGACTGCATTTGAACCGCATTAAACTGGATTAAAACCAGAAATTGCCGGAGGTATAAAGTTCATCTTTTAAATAAGTGCTTATATTTGCTTGAGAATCATAACAGCTGATAGTGTTGTTGTGAATAAATCGAAAACTAAATCATAACCAGCTTGGCATATCCCGAACAGGGGTGCCGTTTTATTATGGAAAAACGACGAGTTGTAATCACCGGGCTTGGAGCACTTACGCCTATCGGAAATAATATAAACGAATTTTGGGAGAATGCGGTGGCCGGAACCAGCGGTGCAGTGCCTATTTCCAAATTCGATACATCCAATTTTAAAACCAAATTTGCCTGCGAAATTAAAGGCTTCAATGTAAACGAGAACCTCGAACGATCGGATATAAAATGTACCGACCTGTTTTCGCAATATGCATTGGTAACTACCGGCGAAGCTTTGCTGGATAGTGGTTTGGATCTGGCAAGCATCGATCCGTACGACATTGGCGTGATTTGGGGATCGGGCCAGGGCGGCATGGATTATTACGAAAAAGAAGTAAAAGTTTATGCCAAAACCGGCGTGCCTCGTTTTAGCCCGATGTTGGGGCCCAAAATGCTTATAAATATGGGAGCAGGAATGATCTCATTAAAGTATGGTTTGAAAGGAATGAGCTACACCACATCGTCGGCTTGTGCCACTTCGAATACGGCCATTATGGATGCCTACACCTACATTAAACTCGGAAAGGCAAAAGTTTTTGTTACCGGTGGATCGGAAGCCGGAATTATCGAAATGGGAATCGGTGGTTTTAACGCCATGCGTGCCCTGTCTGTAAACAACGAGCACCCGGAACAGGCATCACGGCCTTTTGATGTAAACCGCGATGGTTTTGTGATGGGAGAGGGCGCCGGAACATTGATTCTGGAAGACTACGAACATGCCAAAAAACGTGGCGCTAAAATATATGCCGAAATTGTAGGCGCTGCCATGACATCGGATGCCTACCATGTGGCAGCATCGCACCCCGATGGCGAAGGCGCATCAAAAGCCATGGAGTTTGCCTTAAAAGAAGCCGGAGTAAAACCCGAAGAGGTGGATTACCTGAATGCCCATGCTACTTCAACACCCATTGGCGATATCAGCGAAATAAATGCCGTACGACGCTTGTTTGGCGAAAATCCGCAGAACCTAAAAATCGGTTCATCAAAATCGATGACGGGGCATTTGCTGGGGGCTGCCGGAGCAGTGGAATCTATCCTATGCATTAAAGCTATCGAAAAGGGGATAATCACTCCTACAATAAACACCACAGAGATTGATCCGGTAATTCCGAAAACGATAAATATAATTACCGGAGAAAGTGTACAAGCCAACGTTGACATTGCTATTACCAACAGCTTTGGTTTTGGTGGGCACAACGCTACTTTGGTTTTTAAGAAGTGGGTGGAGTAGGTTGCACGCAGATTTCGCAGATAAATAAAAAATAATCGGCGTTATCAGCGAGAAACTATTTCTGCGCCTCCTGTAAACGAAAAATATCATACTGTTTCTGGTCGTATGGATAATCCCAGCATCCCATTCGGTGGTAGAGATCGCCGCCAAAGCCTTTTTTGTAAATATGCACGCCGTGCAAAGGGTGACTGCTGTCTAAGTTAGGTGCCGAGCCAAACATATCGTATTCGGTGCATCCCCATTCTTTCGAGATTCGTATCGACTCCCACTGTAGCGCATAACTGGCCATTAAATTGTCTTTATCCGACGAAGAGGCGCCATACAGATAGGTTCCGCGTTTTCGCGATAGAACCAAAAACATCGACGACAGAAAACGCCCGTCAATATCGGCCATAAGCATTTTTACGGTTACGCCGTTTTTGCTGTTGTCCTGGTTTCTCAGAATAGACGAAAAGTAGTCCTGGCTTTGCAAAGCCATATTATGACGCATGGCTGTATCGAAGTATAATTTATACCATTCGCCAATTTGCTCCAGCCCGTATTCGCGCACCCGTATTCCTTTTTTGGTGGCTTTGCGTACGTTGTAGCGGGTATTGTAGCGCATGTTGTACATCAATTCCTGCTCGTTTAAGGTAAGGTCGAGAAAGAAGGTATTTTTTGGCAGGTTATCCTCGATACTCTTTTTTACATTCCCGGTGACGGTATTAAAATTTACGCGGTATTCCTGCGTATGGGCGGGTGGCGGCCCAATCCAGTTCCCCTGCTCATCAAAATAATCATCTTCGGCGGCCCACTGGTTTTCCCAGGTCAGATCGTAACGAATAAAAATACAGTTGGCAGGCAGGTGCGGTCGTATCGATTCGGATAACTGCTCTAAAAGCAGCCCCTGGTTTTCGAAAGTGGGCTCCATTTTCGGGCCGTACGGAACATAGGCAAAACAAGCGTTAGGATTTACATACTTGATCAGTACCAGTAAATCTTCCCCTTTTTTCTCGAGCGAATTGGCGCTTGTAACCAGTAAATCGCGCGAAATGGTAAGTTCAAAACCTTTCGGAATAAAACCCTGGTTGCGTTTTATACGGCCCCAAAAAGTGGTTTGCGGTAATACGTTTGTGGTCTGTAGTTCTTCGATGTCTTTTTTCGCCAGTTCGCAAATCATACTTCGCTAATTATAATTTCTGTTTGGGGCGCGAAACTATACAAATCATTAGCGAATGAAAATTGTGGAGGGGTGATTTTAAAGAAGTTAAACTTGAGATAACATGCGGGTTAGGGGAATAAGTGCTCGATAATTTCAAAATTAATCTTATTGTTTTTTAGTTTTTACGCTATCCTTTTCGTTTTGTATGTGCATTGTTGATGGTTCTTGTTTATATGCAGGCATTCTCCATCTTAGTTAAAACCGATTGCTCTAATACTACTATATTTCCCTCAATATCAATTTTAATCAGGAATTTATCGATCTGAAGAGGGGTACAGGCACTTGTTAACTTACAAGCATAGATTAAAAATCCATCACCATCTTCTTTTATTCCAAATTCGATATCGTTATATTCAAAATAATATCCATTTAAATGAGCTATAAAAAGCGCATCTCCTTTACAATCAACCTCCCCTAAGAATTCAATAATCTCCGAATAAGATGTAAGAAAGTAAGATTCTTCCCCGTTCTTAATGAATATGTTATTGTATGCGCACAAATCACCTTGAGAATAGTATACTCCCTCATTTGTCGGTGCAAATACTGAATCAGTGTAAGGTTTTGTCCCTTCCGAATATACTATATCATAGCTGTTATTATCAAAACAGACATTATTTCGAATTTCATAATAGTCATAATCTGCATGTACCTGGAGAGAGTCATAAATACTTTCCTCAAAAATCGGGACAAATCCTTCATAACTAATATCTCGATCTTTCTCGCAGGCAATAAGAAATGTTAGAGTTGCTATAAAAATCAATATATTTCTCATAGTTTATCTTTTCTTTATGATGTTAATTTAATACAATAGGTTGCGTTTGCATAACCGCCAATGTATATGAATGTAACCGTGTGCTATTTTTCTTATTCCAATTTGTCAGACTCTGTATTTTTCTAATGTATAATTTAGTAATGCTTTTACATTCCGGGGGCCTAAGAAATTGAAATACTCAATTTCGAATAGCTCGTTCTTATAGCTAATTCTTCTAATCTCTGATAAACTGCTCAAAAATTCCCAAAAACCTGAATTAAATAGCATTCTTTCATTCACTCTTGATTTTGAAATTATTGAGTAACTGTTATCAAAATAGAATGGTGCACAGTGATTATTTAGTTTCAAAAACATTTCAAGTAATGTGCTATGCTTTCTTATTCTCCAGTATTGTTCTTTTAGCTTAAGCGGTTCAATTTTTATAATTGTATTCTTTGTTATTACATAGTTATAATGCGGACCAGCTTTGTTGTTTGAATGTTGGCGTATCGCCTTTATTGTTACCTGTTTCTCCTGAAAACAAAAGACAGTTGTGAATTCTAAAATGGATCCATTGACAATACCATCGATTTTCGCTGAATATTGCGTAGCAAATTCTTCCCACGATTTTGCAAGTCTTTCATTATGCTTGTAAAATCTACTATAATGGTCTTTTTCTGTAATTGCTCTTTCTATCATTTCTGTTTGGTTATTGAGATGGCAGTTAACACGTACTTGAATGTGGCGGATGATAGCCAACCGGATTATACATCCTAATTTTACATTTTCTTATCTTTTACTAATACTTGTTTTCTCCTTTAGAATTGCTATTAAACTTGATAATTCTCTTGTGGTAAACCATATAAGTTTCCGAATATTTTTTCCATTTTTTCTTTTCAGTTCAACCAAATAGAATCTTGACACTACACGGTTTATTTTATAATCATCGATATTATGGAATGCGATTCCATATACATTGTTAAAGGTTGGGTGCGCTGCCCACTCATAAAAAACTATCATGTCATAATCAATGCGAAGCTTTAAAATTTTGGTAGGTGAAAGAAGAAGAATCACAACTGTAATCAAAAGTAATATTGATAAATTATTCTTGATCAAATTCGAATAAAATAAAATGAATAAAGTTCCTATGACCACGATTGTCCAATAAAAAATAGTGAGAATATTGCGTAACCGGTTTTTATATTTAATTTGAGGTTCTTCCATTCTTCTGTAATACTTAATCTCTTTTTAGCTTGTGACTAACGGTCACTTGCAAGTTGTCGTTGTGGATTCTCGGGACGCAGTTGGCGTACCACCGAATCCCGCCCTGCAATATGTACTGTGTTAACAGCTGGTTTTTAATATTTTTATATCTCTGTACCGACTCAACGAATCCAGATTTTATTTGCTTCCTCAATATTTTCTTTGGTTTTAGTAACAAGTCGAATCACGTTTATATTTAGTTTTTCTTTCTCATTTTTAATTACTTGAGTCTCAATTTTAAGTATATAGTTTTCATCTATGAGGAACTCATTGTATTCACTTTTTACTACATCGTTGTCAATTATGAAAATTGTAGGTTTGTGACTTGGTTTTAAATATTTTGATTTTAAATCAGTCAATGAAACTATTTTAGGTTCATATTCTCCTTTCATTTTTATATGAATCTGACCGTAAAAAGTCTTGTCCTCAACAGTAATTGCCTCTTTTATAACAGTCATGCTGTCAATAAATTGAAGATTTAATGTTTTTAGTATTGATTCGTTAAAGTGTTTGCCGTCAATAAAATATGCTGGCTGCCTGTCAGGCTTGTCCGTGTCTAAATTGACTACTTTAAGAGGAGAGTTGATGTCTACTTTCTCACGAGTAGCGGGTTTAATTTTACTGTTAATCGACACTTTAGCATTTTTGCTCTTTAGTTCTTTTTCTTGTCCATTTACAGATAAAGTCAAGATACAGATAGTAAAAGTTAAAATTAGTCTCATTGTCAGTTTATTGTTTGGTTTTCAAACTTGCCATAACGGTAAATTGTATGAGTAGTGGCAGATTGCATGGCACTTTCATGTCAAACCGCTACGCAGTTTGAGCGGGCTACAAACCTTGATATTCGCTACTTTGCCTGCCATTACTTATACAAAATGTTAGCATGTCGTTTTTTAGTTTAAATTCCAAGTTTCATTATCTTTTTCCAGTCCAATCGTTACCGTTTTGCGTTTATTACCCAAGTCCAGATAATAAATCAAATCTATTTTATCTTTATTTTCATTTACAGAAAATGACACACTGTCAATACGAAAGGCTTCAATTTTATCAAAGTCAATCTTTTTCTCAAAATCTGATTTATTTATTTCTATTTCAATATCCTTGTCCATCCCCCAGAATACAACTTTGTTCTTTAGATGAAAATTTTTATTGCGTTGAAAAGTGATAGTTGTGTCACACTTAACATGGTTTTTAAAAAGATATTCGACACCATTTATTTTTTTGAAGTCTGCAAATAATGCTACATCCTCCCCGTACGTCACTTTTGTTGTTGTTTGTGTTGGCGAAAAATTACATGAAGCAATAATTAGACAGATAAGTGAAATTAGGAATAGGTTTTTTGTGTTCATTTGTGTTGATATTTTTTATGTTGATTTTTTTTAGATATCCAGCATTTTATCTTTTTTTTGACGCTATGTAATTTGCAATTTTTTCAAATTGCACGCTAACGTACGTGCATATTGCATTGCAACATATATCTTATTAGTTTGCACTGCTGTAATTCTTTAATAATGTTCGTATTATCGTCGAAATGCGGGCCGATTTTGGTTTGTCTATTTGCAAGAGTCGGGTTCAATGTATTCGGTAATTTTGGTTTTTTATTGCATTAAATATAATGTTTTTTATTTGGGTTTGAAAACACCTTGCTCTAATTCCAGAGGTAGTGAAGAGGCGGTAACCGAATAACAATATTGAATTCCGGTGAGTGCATTCGCCGATGGCTTTGGCTCGGGGTAAGCGAACAGAACAATAAAAAAGTACTTAACGGAATCGGATTCCTCGTCAGCTCTGCTGCGAGGAGTTTCAATTTTCAACAAGCAGACGTTAGGGTGCTGCCAGTTGTTGACAAAAGAGGCGAGGGGGAGAGCAATAAAACAAAACAGGTAGTTAAAACTCAATACCCTTGCGCGCCGGCACATCTTTTTTGTAGTAATGTTTTACTTCTTTCATTTCGGTAACCAGGTCGGCCAGTTCAATTATTTCGTCGGGGGCATAACGGCCTGTAAGCACCAGTTCCAGGTTGGCGGGTTTGGTGGTAATCAACTGCCTTACCGCTTCAACAGAAATGAGTTTGTAGTGCAGCGCAATAAAAATTTCATCCAGAATAATTAAATCGTAACGTTCCGATTTTACCATCTCGTTAATCTCATACAAACCTTGTAGTGCCGTTTCAATATCGGAATCGTTGGGCTTCTTTTTAATAAAATATCCGTTGCCGTATTGTTTTACTTCGGTTTGCGGCAGGTAGTTTTGTACTGCCTTTATTTCGGAGTAGGTTTTTCCTTTTATAAACTGGGCGATAAACACTTTTTTATCTGCTCCTGAGGCCCGCAAAGCCAGTCCAAAAGCTGCTGTTGTTTTTCCTTTGCCGTTTCCGGTGTATATGTGTACGTAGCCTTTCATGCTGAAATTTGGTTTTTGCAAAAGTAGTTTCTTTCGTAAGCTTTTAAAAATAATTGTGGTTGCTGTGCATAAATTAGAGTTGCTAAATGGGGAAAAGAACAGAATTAGCTTTACCCTTTTGTCTGTCAACATTTTCTCTTAAAAAAGAAAAAAGCCATGATGTAAAGTTTGAATGTAGCTTGTAACCGGCTCCCCTTTTGAGGGGAGCTTCCGTCGATTGACGGATGAGGGTAAAGCTTTAAACAGCTAACTTTCTATTTCAAAAAAAAGCCCGGGGCCGTACGTTAAAATGCATACAGCTCCGGGCTCGAATAGTGCAGTTGCCAATTTTTTAATCAACCACGAACTTCACTCCAAACGAAAACATCGATGCGGTGAATGCCGAGTCGCGGTCGTATTTGTGGTATTTTAAATCGATACTTTTTAAGCCCAATTTCCAGATGTGCCCTTTCGTAAACACATCGGTGTAGCTTATACCAAAGCCGTAGTTGTTGGCCGAAAATTCCGACAGGTCGTAGTCCGAGGTGTAAAATTCTTCGGTAGATAAATGCTCGTTGTACGGCGCAAAATAGTCGGCTGCCGTTTGGTTGTAAAACCGGTACGACGGGTATAGCGTAAACTTATCGGTAATTTTTACCGGGATTTCAATGCTTGCCGTGTGCGAAGTAATTCCCCAGTCGTCGGTGTAATACCGGTAAAAGGTTCGCAAGGTTACCCGGTGGTTTACAAAATAGTTGAGGCGGGCCCCCAGCGCAATTTTAAAGCGCGAGTCGGGCAGCTGCTCAATATCGTCGGCCAAATGGAAATTCTCGAAAAAGTAATCTTCCTTATCGGCAAAATAAATGCGGTGAAACGGTGTCGACAGCAACCCATCCTGCAATATAAAATCGGCCGAAACATAACCTGTCATCCGGCTCGACAGGATTTGCGAAAGACCGATACCCGCCGAGTAAGAGTTCCGTGCTTTGCTGCTATGTTCGTTAAACGACGGGTCGTAGCCGGGAACTACCTGTTGGAATGAACTTCCCTCATCCGGCCTTAGTTCGATAGGGTAGATGAGGCTCCAGGTATCGAGGTACACGTTGCCATTCAGCGATAACTCGGTGTTCTTTTCGTTGAACAACCAGGTGCGTCCTCCGCCGAATCCAATCGAAATATAATCGAATTCGGCAGAACCCGATAGGTTGGCATTCCACAGCCGGTTTCTGTCGTCGGAGCTGTGGCTGTAACTTCCAACCACATTTCCCCATACATCCGATTTTGATGCGCCGCTACTGGCCACAAAAGGGTCGGCCGGCTGTTTGCCATCGAAAGGGTTTACGTTACTTGATGATGCCGAAGTGTAGGCCGAAATGTTCGCGTTTATAGTCAGCACGTCGTCGTCGTTCAACGGAACAGCCACGATTATAGTTGGCGAAAAATCGGTAAGTTCCTCGGTTCCCCGGCCACCTGTGACAGCGGCATTTTCTCCATCCTGCTCGTAATAGTTCAGCAGAATATCTATCTCTGTATGTTCCAGTACGCGTTTTTTGTATTCGCCCGCAGCATTGTCGTCCTGGGCGCTAACAGCAAGCACTGAAGCAATCAATAATAAACTCAATAAATACTTCATGTTTTAACTGGATTTAATTGCAGCCGCATCCGCCACCGGTTTTACCTCCGTTTGCTCCCGAAGCAGCCTCTCTGTACGATTGAAAAGTAGTTTGAAATTTGTCGATCTTGCGGTCGGCCAAGGCCATATCCGGATCGTTTATATTTACCTTTTCGTACTCTTTAAGTACTGTGCACGAACTGAAAAGCATGATGCCCAGTCCGGCCATTAAAACAAATTTTTTCTTCATCCTCATTTTGTTTCGATTTTAATATTTTCTGATTGATGAATATTTCCTTTATCGTCAACGATTATACATTCTATTTGAGGCAACTGGTTAATGCGGTCGAGACCCACATCAATTCCCATTACAAAAACTGATGTTGCCAGTGCATCAGCCAGTTCGGCCTTAGGCGCAAATACAGTAGCACTGATAATGCCATGTGCCGGATAACCGGTTCGCGGATCGATGATGTGTGTGTAGCGTATTCCGTTGAATTGTACATATTTTTCGTAGTCGCCCGAAGTTACCACCGCACCATTTTTAATGGGTAGCAGTGCAAAGGCCTTGTCTTTGTTCATGGGGTTGGTAATGGCCACTCTCCAGTACGAGCCATCGGGTTGTTTGCCCCAGGTATTCATATCGCCCGATGCGTTAATGATACCCGCACTCACACCTTTGCTCATCAGCAATGCTTTGGCTTTGTCGGCAGCATAACCTTTGCCAATGGCACCAAAACCGATCTTCATTCCCTCTTTTTGAAGGAAAACGGTTGAAGCTGCTTTGTCCAGCACAATGTTCTGGTACCCGACTTTTGCCACCGAGGCCGCAATGGTTGCCTCCGAAGGCATTTCGGTCATACTTCCATCGAAATGCCAGATTCGGTCCATCGAGGCATAACTGATATCGAAAGCCCCGTCGGTGAGCTCCGAAATACGAATGGCCCGTTCGATCAAGGCAAAAAGTTCGGGCGATACCTTTACAGCTTGTATGCCTGCATTTTTATTTATCGCCGAAGTTTCGGAATTGGCATCCCATGATGAGATCAGCTTCTCGATGCGCTGAATTTCCGCAACCGCCAGATCAATATAGCCGTTTCCTTCCTGCTCGCTGTTGGCAACAACGGTAATGTCGAAGCGGCTTCCCATAAGTTTTAGCGTTCGTTTGTAAGGTTGCTGGCAAAAAACCGGCAGCCCCAGTATTACTAAAACCAATAGTATTGCTATGTGGCGAACCATTAGTTCACAAAGGTTTCAAGATGTTTGATGTATTCGACGGGCGAGAGTTTTTTGTAGCCCGTTTCGCCCAGTACTTTACCGGTTTTGTCCAACACTACCACCAGCGGAAAAAAACCTTTTTGGTTGTACTTTTCGGCCAGTTCTTTGTTGGCTTTCACCTGCCCGCTGTCGGGCTGATTCTTTTTTTGGCGCGGGAAATCGGCTTTGTAAAGCACAAAATGCTCGGCCGAATAGTTTTTAAATTCATCTGAACTCCAGATCTCGTTCTCCAGTTTCATACAAGGGGCACACCAATCCGATCCGGAAAATACCAGGATGACGGGTTTGTCTTCTGTTTTTGCAGTTTGTAATGATTGCTGAAAATCGCTTTGCCAGTTTTGACCAAACGAGATACCCGAAAGAATAAGGGTAAGTAGAAAAGTCAATGAGGCACTTTTTAAAATTAGTTGTTTGCTCATTGTTTTATTCTGTTAAAATTATCGAATCATCTAGATTTTTCGATATGTATAACTTATCAACGTTCAAATTGTTTTGCCATATTGTAAATTTAACAGAATTTAAATGTAGAAGACCGGTGGTTTAATCTTCCAGAGGGATGTTATTTCGGTTGTTTACAACAAGATGAAAACCCAGCTGCTCTGCCTTGTCAACATCATTTTCGGCAACTCTGATTGCGATTAAGTTACCGGTTGGACAAGAGCAAGCCAAACAAACCGGACCTGAATAGTAATTGATTTTTTGAACTGAATAAACTGCAATGTTATTGTGCTCGAGATAGGCAGTTACAGCTTGTTTGAAATCGCCGGAGCCTTCGTAAAATTCGTCCCAGCCATTCATGCAGCTGGTTTCAACAATATCCATTTCAATGCCTTTTTCATCGTTGCAGGCAGCAATGGCAAACAATAAGACTGAAAGAATGAGAATAATACGTTTCATAACAGCAGTTTGGATTAAGATGGTTGCGTCGGGTTAAAGGTTGCGCTGTTGTGCGTTTGTTGCTTCGCCTGCTTTGTAAAACCGTGTGGTAGGATAAGCGAATTGAATATCCGGTTCTTTATTAAATGCTGTTAGAATGTTTTGCCAGATTGTATTTTCCGATCCCCGTCGTTGCCGCGGATTACATAAGTAGCGAATGGTTAAACGCACGCCAAAGTCCATCACTTTTGTATACACAATTGGAGTGAGGTGCTTGTAATAAATCATATAATTTTTGCTGGCCTCCTGAATCTCTTTTTGCGCTTTTATGTGAATGTCTTTTGAGTAATCGTGAATAATCTGATCCAAAATGTCTTTGGCTTTTTGCCAGTTGCTTTCAAATGTAATGTTCACTTTCATTTCGTTCCAGATGTACTCAAAACCGGTACTGAAATTGGCCTGTGGTTCAAGAAAAACCTTGCCGTTGGGCATATGAATAATTCGGCCGGTACTTTGGTCGGCGTCTACCCAATTCCCGATTTCAAGAATGGTAAACTGAAAAAGCCTGATATCGATAACATCGCCGGTGTGCGGGCCAACCTGCACGCGGTCGCCCACATGAAATGGTTTGCGTACAACGATAAAAAACCACCCGGCCAGGTTCGTGATAGGATCTTTTAAAGCAATAGCAATACCTGCAGTAAATAAGCCCAGGAACGTGCCGAATTCTTCAAAGGCATGAATCCAGACTGCACTGATCAATATTAATCCTGAAAAAGGAATAATAAAGGAGAGGGCACGTTTCCACGAGTAACGGATTTTTACGTTTTGTGTTTGCCGCCAAACAATACGCAGAATTAACAGGCGGATGATCGACAAGAAGATCAGGATAAGAATCGAGATAATTATTTTGTGCTGGGTGGCAGCACTCAGGCCCGTTTGGTCGGTAATAAATTCGTTTATCTCCCTCATTTATATCCGGATTAGCGTTTAGCGGAAGTTACGAAATATTTTGTTTTGTTCAGCAACACCAGCTAAAATGCATTATTCTATTGCCTTCTGTTCTTTCGAATGAACAAACAAAATAGTACCCAGATCGTCGTAGCCTGCAAAAGTGTTTTCTTTTTCGTGTTTTACCATTTCTTCGCGCAGCCCCACCAAAATCAAACCGGCATCTTTCGATGTTTTATTGATGATTGCCCGTGTAGAAATTTCGTCGGTGCGCTGAATGATCTTGATATTTTTTTCGGTAATCGGCATCCTTCCCGACAGCACCAGCTTTTTCATTTCCTGTTTTGATTGCTGCACTTCGTTTTCGTGACAAACCACAAAAATTTCGATGCTCGCCTTTTTTAAATCAGGATGCCCCAGAATAATAAAACTCAGCAAAATCATCAGGTTGGCATTCTCGGTGTCGAACGAATTGATCCACACATGTATACCATTCTGGATTTTCATTTTTTTAGGCGACGATGCCAACACACAAATATCAAAATCGCCACTGTTTACCAATGCAAAGTTCTCAATAATTCTTCCCAGATTATCGGGTTTATCTTTGTTGTATTCAAAAATAACCATGTTGTTTTCCATACCCGCAACACCCGGAATTTGGATAGCTTGTGCAATTGCAGATGTGTACGATGGCGAAATAATCGTATCGATATAAACGTAGTTTTCTTCGTCAGATTCTTCAAGCATAAGATTTAACATCTCGTCAGCTTTTTCAACGGTTTTTGAGGAATAATAACCTTCTATGAGGTATAAAAAAGTTCCAAATCCGTATTTGTACGAAATCCAGCTTAACAACTGAAATGCGCGGTTATTGTGGGTAGTTTTATCCGAAATACAAATAGCACTGGGGCGCCACTCGTTTTGTTTTACCATTTTTTTGCGTTTCTGCAGGTGCACCTGCAACTTCCTGTTCAGCTGAAAGAGCGAGTTGGCAAACAGCGAAGCAAAGTCTTTGCGGTGTTTGTGGTAATGGTTAATGTACAGGTAAATCAATGTCATGGCACCGGCTGACAGCAATGCATATGAGGTACTGATTTTAAACATCACCCAAATGGATACCAGGAAACCAACCAGCGACAGGTACCAGCGCGAGCGGAAAGTAGGGCGGTACGACGGCGAAGCTCCAAAATGATTCAGAAAGGAAATAAGACACAATGAACCGTATGTTACCATAAAAAACATAGAAATGATAGATGCCACAGCATTTACGTCGCCAAGCGCCACAAAAACAAATGCAATGGCCACGGTAACTATTGATGCATTTTGTGGTTCGTTGTCGGCTGCATTTGCTTTCGACAGCCAACGGTTGATTCGTTTCGATGGGAAAGCATGATCAAGAGCCAGCGCCTGCAAAGTACGCGGAGCCACCATTACCGAACCCAGTGCAGACGAAATGGTTGACGCCGCCAACCCCAGCGGTACGATTACCGAACCGGCTATGGCTATTTTTCCCATGATCAACTGGTGTTCCGTTAAATCTTCTATGGAGGCCGACATGGTTAGTTTATACACAATAAAAATGTAAAGTATCATGCCCGAAACTGTTGCCAGTACTGTTCCGAGCGGAATGGATTTCGATGGATTTTTTAAATCGCCCGACAGTCCGACACCGGCCGTCATTCCTGTAAACGCCGGGAAAATAATGGCAAAAACAACAAAGAAATTCTCAAAATTCCGAAACTGATCTTTCGAAAAAGGCAGATGGGCCGATTGCGAAAACTCTGTCGATCCGAGAAAGAACATAATGATGGAAACAAACAAAATGGCCACCACAAAATAAAGGGCTTTAACACCCAAATTGGCTCCTTTTTTTATAATCAGAAAAGCCAGACCGGCCATAACAGGTAAACTGATGGCCTGCCGCGGCAGAAGAAAATCATATTTATCAGCGAGCAGATTAAAAAAGAATTCGAATGCTTCTGTAAAGGCGATAACATAAAATGCCACACTAATGGCCTGCGAAAAGAAAAGCGCGATACCAATTGTGGCTCCAATATTCAGTCCAAACGAGCGCGATATAATAAAATACTCACCGCCACCCTCAACACGTTTGTTGGTGGCAATCTCGGAAATGGCAAGTGCCGTAGGAATGGTTACCAGGTGCCCAAGGAAAATAATCAGGATAACGCCCCAAAAGCCCAGCGTACCTACTGCATAACCAAAACGAAGAAATAAAATTGCTCCTAAAATGGTTGATATAGCTGTAAGAAATACCGGGGCTGTTCCAAACTTGTTGCTGTGTGTAGTCATATATGTATTTTACAAATCTGCCTTAAAACAAGCATAATAAAAAGCTTTTAATCCTCAACAGAATCATTATGCGAGTTCCATGATTTCCTTAAAAATAAACAATTATAAACGAACGAAAAGATAGAATGTTTTTTTGTTAATCAAGCAAACCCAAGTCAATATTCTACATATTCTGCAAAACCTTTTTCCACCAGCTCATCGTTAAGGGTTTGCTCGTTGTCGGCAAGGCGAATAGTCCCTATATAACGGCCAAATTTACCAACCTCTTTGTCGGTTTCAACAATCACCTGGTTGTTGTTGTTCGTTATCCGCTCAATAACAAATGCTTTGGCTTTCATGCCATTTTTATATTCTTCCGAATCCTTTTTTACATTGTAAGTTTCGGGGGTGTTTATGCCACGAAGACGAATACGCTGAAAAGTGGTGATTTTAAATCCGAGGTCGATAACCAGGTCGATGGTGTCGCCATCAACCACACGGTCAACTGTTGCTTTGTAGGTGTACATATTTATGTGTTTTGTTCCCCTCAAGATACGGATTTGGAAGCGAATAACGTAATTTATTCAACAGCTATTTATTGGCGGCCTTTTGTATAAGTCGTTGTGTTGTACTAAATTCGGAAAAACGAATAAAACGAAAATGCCTGAATTAAAACAATCGAAACCACAGGGAGTGCGGCAGTGGGCTTTAATTGTGGCTCCGCTAATAAGTTTGTTGGTTATTCTTTTTGCCGATCTCGATCCGCAAAACCGGAATGTTACCTATTGCTTTGCCATCGCCTTGTTGATGGCCATATGGTGGATAACTGAAGCCATTCCACTGGCAGTTACGGCCTTGCTACCGGTTGCACTATTCCCGTTGTTTGGCGTAGTTGATGGGAAGACGATTTCGGCCATGTATTTTAACCACCTGATTTTTCTTTTTATTGGCGGCTTTTTAATGGCTTTTGCTATGGAGCGGTGGAATTTACACCGGAGAATAGCTTTGCGGATTTTGCTGGTTGTCGGGATAAGTCCCGGGCGTATTTTGCTGGGGTTTATGTTGGCGACATCCTTCTTGTCGATGTGGATGTCGAACACAGCCACAGCTATGATGATGGTTCCTATTGCACTTTCAATAATTATAAAACTGGAAGAAAGTCTGGGTGAAAAGAAAATGGGGAAGTATGCGATCGGCCTGCTTCTGGGAATTGCGTATTCAGCATCGATTGGCGGTGTTGCTACGCTGGTGGGGACGCCCCCAAATTTGTCGTTCGCCCGAATTGTAAGCATCATTTTCCCCGAGATGACTGAAATATCGTTTGCCGACTGGTTTATTTTTGCGCTCCCTGTTACGGTTCTTTTATTTGTAATGGCATGGCTTATTTTGTATGCGATGTACAAACCCAAAAAGAGCTGGAAAAAGGTTCACATTGATCAGTTTCGCGAAGAGTACCAGGCGCTGGGTAAAGCAAAACCCGAAGAGAAGATCGTACTGATTTTATTTGTTATTCTGGCGTTTTTATGGATATTCCGGTCGGGATTTACCATTCAGTCGTTTGAGATTCCCGGTTGGTCGCAGCTATTCAAAAATCCGTCTTATATCAACGATGGTACGGTGGCCATTTTTATTGCGCTCTTGCTTTTTATCCTGCCATCGAAATCTGAAAAAGGCGAGCGGCTAATGAACTGGAAAACGGCGCGAAAAATTCCCTGGAACATTGTGCTTTTATTTGGTGGCGGATTTGCCCTGGCACAGGGATTTGTTGAGTCGGGACTTTCGGTTTGGTTTGGCGAGCAAATGGCCGGTCTTGCCAATGTTGAGCCCATTGTACTCACTTTTGCCAATGTTACCATGATGTCGTTCTTAACCGAACTAACGTCGAACACAGCAACTACCGAAATGATTCTGCCTATTCTTTCGGGGCTTTCAACCACTATCGAAGTTAATCCTTTGTTGTTAATGATTCCCGCCACCCTGGCGGCATCGCTGGCTTTTATGCTTCCTGTTGCTACACCACCCAACGCCATAATTTTTGGCACCAACCGCATTCAGGTAAAAGACATGGTTAAAACCGGAATATTGCTCAACCTGGCCGGAATTATTGTGGCCACACTGGTTATGTATTTCTGGGGTGTTTTAGTGTTTGATATTGATGTTTCGGTATTCCCTGATTGGGCAGCTGCGGTGGGGTAGAATAGTTTTGTTACACGGCTGAAGGAAGTTAACTACAAAAAAAATATCTGGCTTGTTGCGTGGTTGCGGCAAGCCTTCCATAACATTTTTTTGCCTACCGAGGCGCTACAACAGGGTAGCCACAATATTCTTTTGCATTTCGAAAATGCGCGAATCCGGTCTCAGTTTAATTTTACCCCTGCTGCAAAACTGCATAGGGGGTCTAAACAAAATTTTTTGCCTGTTGCAATGCTGCGAGGTGGGTCTCAACGAAATTAATCGTAGTTGCACGGCTGCTTGGTGGGTCTAAACAAATTTGCAGGCATGTCACACGGCTGCAGGAGGGGTCTAAGAAAAATTTTTTGCCATTTGCAGCGCTGCAACACGCCATCCACAAAGTTTGCTGGGTAATTACACGGCTGCAGGAAGCCTGTAATCAGTGAGTTACAAGAACAACAGAATATTACTCCCTTAAGAAATGGCGTTTTTCTGTTAAGTTTAGTAAAAACACCTCACAAATACCTATTGCCACTCTTGTTCACTTTTTGTCTACTTAATTATTTAAACTTAAAAGACTGTTTGATTGTAACTTATCACAATACTCATAACAAAAACTAAAAGTAAACAAATGAAAAAATTAACTCTTTTACTGGCACTTGCCATTCTTGGATTTACAAGTGCAAAAGCACAGGTTGAAATTAAAGGCCTTGTTGGGATGAATTTTGCCACTTTCCATGGTACCGACGCCGATATATCGGCCAAAGCTGGTTACCAGTTTGGTGGCGGTGTTTTAATTGGCGATAAATTTTATGTGGAGCCGGGCATTCAGTTCGTTCGCAACTCACGCAGCATTTTAGTTAGCGAAGGCAGCACCATTGGCGAAGTTGATTTTAGCCAAAACCTGGTTAAAATTCCGGTGTATGCAGGCTACCATGTATTGGGGCACGAAAGCGACATGTTTGCCTTACGTCTTTTTGCCGGCCCTTCAGTCTCTATTCCCGGATCGATAAAAGATGGTGACGAGTTTTTCGATAAAGACAATATAAACAGTGCCATTTGGGCTATCGACGGAGGTATTGGTTTAGATATTCTCTTCCTGTTTGTTGAGGCAAACTACGAATATTCGTTAAACGATTATTTCTCGGATGCTTTTAATGGCGACAATGGCAAACACGGCGCTTTTATTATAAACGCAGGAATACATATTGATTTTTAATACATACTCCAAATATTCTGACAGCCCCTGTGGAATAATTCGCAGGGGCTGTCCTTTAAATTCTAAAATTCAAAATAATGAAGAAACCTATAGCAATTTCATTCATCTTTTTTGTAGCCACTATTCTGCTTGTAAATGTTTCGGCACAGGCACAGGAAAGTTTCGACAAAGTGACTATGCTAAATGGCGAAGAACACATTGGGCAGGTTGTTGCCATGAACGACCAAAGTATTGAGTTTGTCCATAAAAATGAAAGCTTGAAATACTCGTATTCGAAAGCCGATATTAACAAAATTCAATTTGCAAGCGGACGAATAGAAATACTTAATAAAGCGCAGACCGCTTCAGCTTCCGGAGCTGATGTTTCTTTGCAGGATCATCATAACAAGGTGGCGGTTTTGCCTTTTACCTATATGAGTAGTGATGGAGCGCACGATGATCAAATGGAAAAAAAAGTACAGTCTGACTGTTACACCTTGATGACAAAGTTTGCCAGCGAGTTCATTCTGCAAGATCCTACTACCACAAACGCAACCTTGATAAAACACAGTATAAATTCGTCGAATATCGATGGTTTTACTCCGGCTGAGCTGTGTAATATTCTGGAAGTTGAGTATGTGGTAATGGGAACGGTTACTGTGCGTTATACCAGCACAACCAATTATTCGGGTTCAAGTAAGACCAGCGAGCAAAAGAATAACAAAAACAAGAGTTATACCTCAACCTCTTCCAGTTCAACCGATAATTTTCAAACCCAGGTGGATATGAAAATGTATTCCGACCAGGGACAGAATATTTATGCCAAATCGCACACTTCATTCTGGATGACAGAAGATGCTTACACTGTTACATTGCAGTGGTTGCTTAAACGATCGCCTTTATACAGGAAATAATAGTTAGATACAAATAACAAAAGATCCATGTTTTAACCGGCATGGATTTTTTTTACCTCAATTGTTTATCTTTATTGCTTCACCGAAGTTATACTCTATGAACCTTAAATCGATCTATTTTTTCATTATTACTTTTCTGATGGCTGCACATGTTGTTGCTCAGCCAAATGTTGATAGCCTAAAGACCAAATACACTGCGGAAGTAAGCATAGAAAATAAAGTTTTATTAGTAACAGAAATTGCAAAATCGTATCTCAATACCCAGCCCGATTCTGTCCGGTATTATGCAAATGAAGGCCTAAAACTGGCAGAAGCGAGTAAAAATTATAGTGCCCTATTCCGATTCTATAATATTTTGGGCCGAATTGAACTGATGCAACAAAATGAAGATGCTGCAATTGCCAGTTACGAGCAAGCCATGCAACTATTAAACCACCTCGAAAACAAAACTGAAGCATTTAGCGTGGTTATCAATCTTGGGTATTTGTATGATTTGCAAAACAAATACACAGAAGCATTTCAGCTTTATTCCAAAGGCCTGCAAATAGCTGAGGAACTAAACGACAGCACCTGGTTGTATTCCATTTACAATAATTTCGGATCTCACCTAAAAAGTTTGGGCGATTTGGAAGCCAGCAAAAAAATGTTCAACAAAACCATTGCAATTGCCAAAATGCTAAAAAAAGAGGAGTTGTTTTTTTCGCCGGCAAGTGCCTATAATAATCTTTCCTTAATATATGTTGAAGAGCAAAAGCCGGATAGTGCATTGTATTATCTTCGGAAGGCATGGAATTATCCGGGTGCACGCAATGATGCTTACGGCGAACAAATAATGTCGGTGAATTTTGTCGATATTTTTCTGGAAACCCAGCAACACGATAGTGTATCAAAATACTTAAACATTCAAAAAGCCGATCTCGAAATACTTGAGTCCTCTTTCCCGGGTTCAATGAATTTTCAATACGCCACTTACTACCGGCAACTGGGCGAAAATTACTACAACAACAAACAATACAAACAGGCTCTGCATGCTTTAGAAAAAGCACTTGACTACAGCGAAAAGCTGGATGAATACGGCATTAAAACCCAGGTGTTACAACTACTTGCCTCAAGTAACGAGAAAAGTGGAAACATGCAAAAGGCAGCATTTTATTACAAGAGTTATGCCGAGAGCAGTAATATACTTAACGAACGTAATTCGGGGGAAGAGATAATAAAATTAAGGGCAAAGCACGAATTGGACAAAGAATTGACCGAGACAAAAAATGAGCTTGCCGTTATAAAATTCAGAAAAGATAAAAAGGATATGATCTATATTATCATTCTGTTGTTGTCGGTTTCAACAGCACTTGTGATTTTACTACTGTTCCTGCAACAGCGCAATCGACACAAGCAGCTGCAAACCGAGGAAGCTTTGCACCGTATGGAAAAAGAAAAGGTATCAGAAGAACTGGATCACAAGAAAAAAGAAATGGCCACCAACGGCATGTACCTCGCCCAGAAAAACAATCTAATTCTACTTGTCTCAAAAAAATTAACAGAAATCCAGAATGACCTGCCACAAAAGGATGCAGGGAAAATTAAAGAAATAATTGAAGAACTAGGAAGCAAAGCCCACGATAACTCCTGGGAAGAATTTGAAAAACGCTTTAAGGAAGTACATACCGATTTTTACGAGCGCCTGAGCAAAGCCTATCCAAAATTAACGGCGGGCGATTTGCGTTTATGCGGATTCCTGCGGCTAAATATGTCGAATAAAGAAATAGCCGCCATTACCTACCAGAATGTAGAAAGCTTAAAAACGGCCCGTTATCGTTTACGAAAAAAACTGGGGCTTTCGCGGGAAGTTAACCTCATCCACTTTTTAACGAAATTTTGAAGGCCTTCCTTACCCAAAGCTGATCAGCAAGATTGGCATTGTACACTTTTTGTTACCCCTGCATGTTAACATTTCTGCAGCTTACTGAAGTTAGCTAGAAATGTAATATGTTAAATTTGCAATTTAGTTAAGATTTAATACAACTTTCCAAAACCACTTTTAATCATATTTGTTTCATTTTTTGTATTTTAAACAAGCATAATTAACAAACGTAACTAAAGATCGTATTGATCGAATGTAATTTTCCCATTCGACACCATTAGAAGAATTACTCAATTTGAAACACAAAAACACAAAATAGTATGCAAAACTATACCTGCAAAACCAACACTTTGAAAGTATTTCGAATTTTCAGACTTTTTATTTTACTATTGTTTTTTATTGGGCTTAACCAAACTTTGAATGCCCAAAACCGGATTATTGTAAATCCTTCCTTTGAAACCGGATCTGGGATTCCACACAACGGCGTTGCTTATCTTGAATCGCAGGTTGGCGATAATCCACAGATTGATGGCTGGTACTCAACACATCCAACTTATAACGGAGCAGAAGGAGCAATTGAACACTGGCAAAGCGGATTTAACAGTGTACCAGCACAGGAAGGTGGGTATTTTGTAGAGTTAAACGTTTCTCACTCATCAAGGCTTTATCAAATAGTTTTCCTGGTAAATGGCGAAACCATCGATTGGGAATACTACCACAGGCAACGCGTTGCAACTGCTACTGAAACTGTTCAGTATTCGATATACAGCGAGGATGGAAGCTCGAAATTATACACCATCGACACCCACACAGCAAGTAGCACAAGCGCGTGGGATCACCGTACCGGGAGTTATACGTTTACCGGTTCAACCGGTGTCTACCAAATTGGCTTTGAATCAACCACTGGTGGCGGCTCAGGGAATTTTCTGGATAACGTAAACATTGGACTGAAAGGATTAAGCGAATTCAGACAGAGTTCATTTACAATAAACGAATCGGAAGCTGCAGGATTCGACCCGCATATAGTGGTGAATGGTGAGGTACAAAGTGCTTCCACCATAACCTTTACGGTTATTTCAGTAGATGCTGATGAAGGTATCGATTATACTTTCCCGACAAAAACACTCAACGTCCCTATTGGAGATTATGCGATTGCTGATTCCCTTTCATTAGGTTTTTCGCTGATAAACGATACGAAAGGAAGAGGCGACCGTACCATTCAGATCAACCTGAGTTCAGCAAGTGGCGATCTGGACGTTAGAGATGCCAATGGCGATGGTTTAAAGCAAACATTGACCATACATGTTATTGACGACGATCCATCACCCGGCGATGTTCCAAAAGCCGAACTCTGGCTCGATGCTTCCGATCCCGATGGCGATGGCAATCCAGGAAACAACCCGGCTGATAATACGGATGTTACCACATGGACAGATAAATCAGGAAACGGGAACGACGTTACTACTGCCGGTATTGCAGGAAGTGGTATCAACCCACCATCGTATTTGAATAATCAGTTTAACGGTCAGGCTGCGCTGCGTTTCGATAAAGGCAACAATGAAGCGCTGGGAAAAATCCTGGCCTCGGATTATATTGGCGATTTTACGCTCTTTATCGTTTTGCAGGGGCAAACCGCAAGTCCAGCTGATTATGATGCCTTTTTCTCTTCCTGGAATAATCCTTCACAGACGAATAGTTTTCAGATTGATTACCTTGCAAGTTCCCAAAATTTCCAGGTACGAACCAATCACGGTAACTTAGCATTCGGACCTTTCAACCAGGAACTGGATCTGTTTACCGTCAGGCAATCGGGAACAACATTAAAAACATTGTCTGATGGCGTGGAACAAAACCAGCAGGATATTGGAACAGCATTGGGCTTCAACGCTTACAGGATAGGTGCAAACAGGAATAGTAATCAATTCTATGATTCAAAAATTGCGGAAGTAATCGTTTACGCGCGTGCACTTACTGATTGTGAACTGGAACAGGTAAACGATTATCTTGGGGCAAAATACGGCCGCGATTATTACGATATTGCTGCAAATTTCGATCATGCAACTACGTTTCCTAACGATGCTACCGGAGTAGGAGCTTTCGGTTCGGCATGTTCGGGAATCAAGCAAATCAATACCGCAACTTCCAGTATTTTAACTATTGATAATCCCAGCTCGAACGATACACAGGGCGAATTCCTGACGCTGGCACACGATGCAGGAACGCTGACAGCAACAGGAGCAAATTTACCGGCTACTCTTTCAGGAAGAACCCGATTGGCAAAATCGTGGAAAGCCGACCGCGATGGCGATGTCGGAACGGTAGATATGGAGTTCGACTTAAGTGGAATAGCCGGAATTGGAACACAGGCATCAGATTTTAAATTAGTTATTGATACCGATGGCGATGGAAATTTCCAGACCGGAACCGTTCAGACCATAGATGCAACAGCTTTTGCAAGCAATAAGGTTGAATTTAATGCAGTAACCCTTCCTGATAATGCTGTTTTTACAATTGTGGTGGGAGCGACCTTTGGACCGGGTGTAAACGGTCCTAATCTTTGGCTAAAAGCAGATAACGGTGCGACAAACAGTGGCGCCAATCTTACCGGTTGGACAGACCAGACCGGAACAAATACGTTTACCGTTACTGGTACTCCTGGTTTTCAGGCGGATGCCATCAATTTTAACCCAGCTGTTACATTCAATAACACCGATCCGGTGACGTCTTTGCCTTCTGATCGGCTTTCGGGTAATACAGATATTACTTATGTCGATGGTTTTGCCGTATACAAGCATACCAGTAACAACTCAAACTTTTTAGGAAGTACAGCTCCCGGATTGGCTTATGGCGCAGCAATCTTTGCGAGTTTTGGTGCAAACAGCAGTTATGTAAGCAATGGGACAGGAACTTTTTATTCCGATTTCACATCCCCGGGCCTAACCAATAGTTACAATGTGGTGAATATGGATGTGTCTCCAACCACAAATCCGTTCGCTTCAGGCAGAGTTAATGGGATTGCCCAAACTTTAAGTTCACCAGGTTCCGATTATGCCAACATCGTGTTTACCCCAATGATAGGTGGTACCAACAACGCTGGAAGCGCAGGTAGTTCAGGTTGGCCTCATGCCGTTGGAGAAGTGGCAGAAATCGTGCTTTACCCCTCCGGCCTCTCTGCAACGGAAAAGCTGAAAGTAGAATCTTATCTTGCCATTAAGTATGGTATTCATTTGGCTGGAAATTACGTTAACAGCGGAGGCACACCGATCTGGGATGCTACCGTTAATGCCACATATCACAATGATGTTTTCGGTATTGGTAAAGATGACGGCAGTGGCCTGAACCAAGGTTCATCGAACAGTATTAATACCGGAAACGGAAACGGAACAGGGCAGTCAGGAAAATGTAATATCCAGATTGCGGGCGCAGCCTCTTTAGACGATGGTGATTTTTTAATCATCGGAAACGATGGCGGCGCATTAAGCGAACAGACTACCGGACTTCCAACGAGTTTAAGCGGATATCTAAGATTGGGCCGGCAGTGGAAAGTAAAACGCACCGGCGATCTTACCAATAATTTTATTTTCGACCTTAACGGCTTATCACTTAGCGGAAGCGCTTCATCCGATTTTAAACTTATTGTTGATGTAGATGGCGACGGTGATTTTACCACCGGAACCGTGACTGAATACAATGGGACATACGTTAATAGCACTTTAATTTTCCTGGCACTGGATCTGCCTGACGGTTCTGTATTTACCCTTGTCACCGGCCTGGGCAATCCTGACTGGACATTTACTAAAGAAACTACATCGACCAGTTATTCCCAGGTTAATGAAGCACTTATTTACAAATTGACTTTATCCAACACCGGGAATGTTGATATTTCAAATATTCAGCTTGACGATCCCGGATCGCTTAATCCGATAATATTTCCAAATGCAAACGAAGACGCCAACAGTGATGGTTTATTAAATCCCGGAGAAATCTGGACAGCTGTTTATCCTCATCCGGTAACACAGGCCGACCTGGATGCCGGAAGTTACACAAACATTGCAACGGCTTCAGGTTCTTCGGCAGCCGGTCCGCCACCAACATTGTCGGATACGGTTACGGTAGATGCGATCCAAACACCACAAATCTTACTGGATATTTCTGCCGACACACTGGTTTATGGTGCGGTTGGAGAACCGATCGCTTTCAAGCTAAAAGCCAGTAACACCGGTAATGTAACTTTGGATAGTGTTTCATTGGATTTAGTTCTTAATCCAACAAGCTGGGGGCCTGGAATCATGGCTCCTTCTACCTTGGATAGCACAGAGTTTAGTTACAGCATAAAACAGGAAGACCTGGACCGTGGTTACATTGTTTATGGGACAACCATCAGTGGTATTAGCCCAAGCGGAATTCGGGTATCGTATTACGACGAGATTTTCTTAACTGCTGATCAACGTCCTTCATTCGATATCGTAAAAACGGCTTTGGCTCCTGAATTCAGATCGGTTGGAGATTTGCAGTTTGAAATTGTTTCAACCAACACAGGTAACGTAACACTCGGGCAGGTGGCATTGATCGACTCACTTGTTAACCTGACAAAACCGCTGCCAGACATGGCTCCCGGCGATATCCACAAGGAAACCATATCGTATTCGATTACCCAGGCAGACATGGACGCACGGGAAGTTACCAATGTTGCGACCATATACGGAAGATTGGGCACTAACGGTCTGGAAGTGACCGCCACTGATTCGGAAACAGTTGGAGGTGTTCCTCTTCCGGCAATTGAACTTACAAAAACCGCCGATGCAACAAGTTACAAGCAGGTTGGGCATACCATCACATACAGTTTCACCGCAAAAAATACCGGTAACGTTACGCTTTCTGATGTCACTCTCAACGATCCGCTTACTGGTACAATTGACCACAATTTTGGAACAATTGCTCCGGGTGACTCGGTAAAATTCTCCGCAGATTATAACATTGTTCAGGCAGATATTGATGCCGGATCGTTGACTAATATTGCAACGGTTAGTGGCACAGATCCTGTTTCAACAGTTGTGTCGGCAAATGCCAACTTAACAATTAATGCCGATCAAACTCCTGAAATTGTTCTTGAAAAAGCAGCAATTGAGCAAAATTATGATGCTCCGGGAGATGTAATAAATTATTTACTGGAAGTAAAGAATCCGGGTAACGTAACAATGACGAATGTTCACGTTTTGGATCCGCTTACAGGTATTGATACGGTGTTGAGTACACCAATACTTCCCGGTGGCTATGCATTCTTGAGTGGAAGCTACACCGTTAACCAATCAGACATTGATGCCGGTTATATAACCAACGTGGCAACTGTAACCGCTACTGATCCAAACGTTACAACATGGTCGGATAACGCTACGGTTACAGTTAATGCAGATCAACACCCATCAATCGATCTGAGCAAAACAGCTGACACATTAAGCTATTCGACAGCAAACGATTTAATTACTTATAGTATTGAAGTTGAGAATACCGGTAATGTTACGATCACCGATGCTGTTGTCAACGACCCGCTCACCGGATTCACAATAACAATAGTATCACTTGCTCCAGGTGCAACTGAGAATTTTACAACCACACACACCATTACACAAACCGATATTGATACGGCGTATGTATTGAATACAGCATCAGTAATTGGTGATGCCAACGGAACAGCCGTTCAAGCGGGCGATCAGGTGAAAGTATTTGCAATTCAGGCACCGAATATTGAATTGACCAAATCGGTTGATTCAACCGTATTCTTTTTTGCCGGCGATGTGGCTGAGTATAAATTTGAAGTAAATAACACCGGAAACGTAACACTCACAAATATCCAGTTGGATGATCCGCGAATTCCATATGCGCAAAATATAGCTCAATTATTGCCAGGCGAAGTGTGGAATGATTCAGCACAGTACACACTGACGCAAACTGATGTGGATAACCAGGTTGTAAAGAATACTGCCACAGTTTCGACAGATACACCTGACGGAACTACAATAAATGATAGCGACGATGCCTATCTTACCATTGATGGCGTTGGCGCATTGGAAGTAGTAAAAGTTACGGAGACTAAACAATACAGCGCACCGGGCGATTCCGTTAAGTTCGCCCTGGGTATTTTCAATATTGGTAACGTAACACTCGAAAATGTGGTGCTTACCGATTCGTTGACCGCCGAGACATGGAACATTGGAGTGATGGATCCATTCTCATATATTGTTTATGAAGTAGGATATGAGGCAACCCAGGCTGATATTGATTATGGAACCATTCGAAATGTGGCTTCCGCTACAGGAAATACCACTTTGGGAGATCCGGTTACAGCTATGGATGAAGCCATTTCGAAAGCTGTTACAAATAGTGCCATCGAAATCACTAAAAAGGCAAAAACCAAATCATTCAGTTCTGTTGGCGACATTATCAATTATACGGTTACGGTAAGCAATGCCGGAAATGTTACCATGACTAATGTTCTGGTGACGGATACATTAACCGGACTGACGCAACCGATAGGAACGATGGCTCCGGGCGACATTCAGACGATAAACACCTCTTACACCATCACCCAGACTGATATCGACCGTGGCATACTTTATAATACTGCCACTGTAGATGCCACAAATCCGAAGGGTACAAATATTGAAAATCAGGACACAGAAAAAGTCAGTGCCTTACAATCGCCTTCGGTAAGTATCTCTAAAACGGCCAGCGAAAGCACATACAATTCGGTTACTGATGTTATAACTTACACCATATCCGTAAAAAATACCGGAAACGTTACCTTAAACGATGTAGAAGTTGTTGATGCTTTGATTGCTCTGGATCAAACCCTGGCAATGCTGGCACCGGGAGACTCAAGCGTATTCACGGGTGATTATGCCATAACTCAATCTGATATTGATGCCGGGGAAGTTATCAATGCTGCCTTAGCAACGGGAGTTTCTCCTAAGAAAGTTAACGTTTACGACATTGCAGAATTAACTGTTGTTGCAGAACAAAATCCATCACTAAACATAGCCAAAACTGCCGACAAGAGCAGTTTCTCGGTTGTTGGTGAGATCATCTCATATAATTTACGTGTTCAAAATAGTGGAAATGTAACTTTAACTGCCGTTCAGGTTGAAGATCCGCTAACCGGAACAGCTTTGAATTTAGGTGATTTGGCTCCTCTTGATGTTCGGGATATTCCGGTTTCCTATACCGTAAATCAGTCGGATTTGGATAATGGATACATCGAGAATGAAGCAACTGTCTATGGTTCCGATCCTGGATTGAATAAAGTGGAAACAAAAGATCAGCTGACCATTAACGCCATCCAAAAACCGTTAATGAAGCTGACCAAATCTGCCGTTCAGAGTAATTACACTACCATTGGCAACAAAATTGACTATAAATTGGCTTTTGAAAATACAGGTAATGTTACCCTTTTGAATGTTCAGGTGAGCGATCCGCTAACCGGAGTAAATCAAACTTTTGCCAGTGTTGCTCCGGCAGAAATAAAAACAATTGATGCGTCTTATTTTATTACTCAGGCTGACCTTGACTCAGGCTTAGTAACAAATGTGGCCAACGCCACAGCCTCGGCTCCTGATATGAGTAAATTGCAATCAACAGATACAGCTACAGTAGTTGCCTTGCAAGCTCCATCAATCAAAATAGATAAGACTGCCTCTCCACAACTGGTTGAAAATGTTGGTGACATTATTGAATATACTTTTGTAATTAGCAATTCCGGGAACGTTACTTTAAGAGACGTGAATTTAAGTGATCCGAAAATTCTGGTTGATCTTGACTTCCCTGTGATTACACCGGGAGGAGTCTGGACCACTTCTCTGGATTACGACGTTACTCAGGAAGACTTAGATGGATTACTAATTGCGAATACGGCTTATGTTTCTGCAGAAGGCCCCAATTCAACGATTACGGATAAAGATCACGCGCTGGCTGCGGTAAAAGACAAAGGAGCAATAGAGGTAGTAAAAACTACAAGCGATACAATTTATTCAGCACCGGGAGACCGTTTGCGGTATACGGTTGAAGTAACCAATATCGGAAATATCACCCTTGCAGATGTGCTTGTTAGTGATTCATTAACCAACGAGACCTGGACAATTGACACGCTAGCACCAGGTGCATCTCAGCAATTTTTGTCGATTTACAATGTGGTTCAGGATGATATCGACAGAGGCACTGTGGTGAACCAGGGAAAAGCAACGGCAAATGAAGCAACTCCATTGGGAAGAACTGTGGAATCGGTCGACGAAGTAACTTCGACAGCAGCAAGAAATGCCGCCTTTGAGTTGAATAAATCTGCCGTAGCTAATACTTACTCACAAGTAGGTGAAGTGATCAGTTACAACCTGGAAGTTAAAAATACAGGGAATGTTACATTGGAAAATATTACCATAACAGATCCTCTGACCGGAACAAACCAGGCAATAGCAACCTTAGCACCAGGCACGAGCCAGACTGTTTCTGCCAACTATACCATCACTCAGGCTGACCTTGACAGAGATTCAGTGTTTAATGCAGCAACGATAGTTGGCAATGAAGTTTATAGTCTATCCGGAATTTTAACAGACAATGATTCTTACACCGTTTATGCGGTTCAAACACCGGGAATCGAAGTTGTAAAAACAGCTGATAAATCAACTTACAATACCGATGGCGAAGTGATCGACTATACGCTTGAAGTCAGCAATACAGGTAATGTAACACTCCACGATGTAGTGCTGACAGATACACTAACCGGGACAGTTCAAAACATCGGAATTATGGCTCCGGGAGATGTTCAAACTTATCACGGTCTGTATACGATCAAGCAATCGGACATGGATGCCGGCTCATTATATAACAAGGCGAGTGTAACTGCACTATCTCCTCAGAATATAAGCGTAAATGATATGGATTCGCTGATACTCTCAGCAAACCAGTTCGCAGCAACCACCCTGATTAAAACTTCTGATGTCTCAAGTTTTAATGCAGTTGGTGATGTTATTACATACACATTAGAAGTGTCCAATGCGGGAAATGTAACTTTAAATGATGTAACTGTCGTTGATCCGCTTACCGGAACCAGCATAAATATTGGAAGCCTTCTCCCACGCCAGGCAAAAACAGAGACAGCAACTTATGCTGCTACTCAATCTGATTTAGATGCAGGGTTGATTCAAAATATTGCGACCGTAACAGGTGAGGATCCTAACGGGAAAACAGTACAGATAAGTAATGGTAACATTGTTATTGCATTGCAGGCACCTGCTCTTGATTTCGAAAAAACAGCCAGTCCGACACTTATTGTTGAGGCAGGAAATGAGATCACTTATACATTCTCGGTGATAAATACCGGTAATACAACACTAAGCGATTTACAACTTAATGATTCGAAGATTCCATTTGGTAAACAACGAACCAGCTTGGCTCCCGGCGATACCTGGACTGAAACAGTTGTTTACACCGCTTCCCAGCAGGATATCGACGGAATTATAATCCGAAATATCGCTGAGGTTTCGGCTAAAACACCGGTTGGACTTACAATAAGAGAAGAAGATCAGGCATTGGTTGCTATTTTTGGTAAAGGTGGCATTGAAGTAATAAAAACCACCAGCGATCCATTGTATAGTTTGCCGGGTGACTTGCTTAATTATGAGATTCAGGTTAGCAACATTGGCAACCTGACAATTTCGAACGTTGAACTTACTGACTCGCTAACAGGCGACAGCTGGGATTTGGGAACAATGTCACCAGGTGAATCAACAACTATGGCCAGTACATACTCTGTAACTCAAACCGATATTGACAGAGGGCAGGTAATTAATTCTGCGGCAGTTTCCGGAACCATACCGTCCGGAAGAACAATAGAAAGTCGCGATGAAACACTATCAACCGCCATGAGTGCAGCAGGATTGAGTGTTTCAAAAACTGCCAGCACCTCAACCTATTCATCGGTAGGAGAAATAATCACCTACACTATTCATGTAAAAAATGCCGGTAATGTAACATTGAACAATTTAGTGGTTACTGATCCGCTGGCTGCAACAACGCAAACATTTGCGACAATTGCTCCGGGAGTTACTGAAACAATTTCAGCAAATTATTCCATAACACAAGCTGATCTGGATAACGGGTCGGTTATGAATGAAGTTGAGGTGATTGCTGAAAATCCTGTTGGAACACCTATAACCAATTCAGCAAGCTGTGTTATTCTCGCCGACCAGCAACCTGCAATCGACGTTACAAAAACAGCAGATCATATAGAATATTCTATGATTGGCGATGTGCTTAACTTTACAATAGGTGTACAAAATACAGGTAATGTTAGATTAACCAACGTACGAGTAAATGATCCGTTGACAGGTTTTGTGCATACAATTGACACATTGGCTGCAGGCGAATCTACTCAATACTCCACTTCTTATTCCATAGTTCAAAAAGATCTGGATGCCGGTATTTTGGTCAACACTGCTATAGCTCTGGGAACTTCTCCTCGAAAATTTGGCATTAGCGACGTGGCAAGTATTACACTCTCGGCAGTAAATCGGCCGGCGATTGAAATCGAAAAAGTGGCCAATCGTGCTAATTATGATACAGCGGGTGATCTTATTAATTACACGCTGACAGTTACCAACACAGGGAATATTTCGCTGAACACTATTCAAATCAGTGATCCGCTTACCGGAACAAATAAATTACTACCGGTTCTCGCCCCTGGAGCACAAAATGTTACGAATACCGCTTATTTTATTAAGCAGTCGGATATTGATTATGGCTCATTAACTAATATCGCCGAAGTATCGGCAACAGATCCATTAAATAATCTTCTACACGACAAGGATACTGTAACTTTAAATGCACAGGCAAAACCATTTATCGATGTTACCAAAACTGCTGACAAGACCGATTTTAATGCAGTTGGTGATGTGATCACTTATAATATCTCTATCAGAAATACGGGTAACGAAACACTAAATAACATTCAGCTGAATGATCCGCTAACAGGCCTGAGTGAAATTATTGATACTTTAAGGGTGGCTCAAACATTACAATTCAGCACCAGTTATAAGATTGTTCAGAATGATCTCGATAATGGAGAATTGCTTAATGTTGCATCGGCTATTGGTTCTGATCCAGGCAATAAAACGATTACAGATTCTGACTCGCTGGTAATAGCGGCTATTCAAAATCCACAATTATTCCTGGAAAAAACTGCAGTGGTTAATTGCGATATTATCGACTACCAATTAATTGCCACAAACACAGGTAATGTTACGCTTACCAATTTTAGTCTGGATAATCCTCTAATCGGATTAACTCAGGCAATGAATGATTTGGCACCGAATGCCAGTGATACAGTAAACGTTCAATACCTTGTTACAACTGCTGATTTTGATGCAGGAGTAGTTACTAATACTGCAACGGTAAGCAGTTTATCTCCACAAGGAAATATAGTAACTACAAATGCGACTAGTACTACTCCGGTTCATTTAGACCGGACTACCGAAAAGGTTACCAGCTGCGATTATTACGATTGGCTCGGACAACGAATATATCTGAGTGGTAATTACGTTGATACGTTGACCAATGCAATAGGCTGTGATTCAATTGCAACACTTGAGCTGACAATCAACAAAAGCACTAACTCTTTACTGGAAATTACAGCTTGTGGCAGTTATACCTGGACGGATGGAAATACCTATACGCAGTCTGGCACGTATAAACAGATGCTGACTAATACTCAAGGTTGTGACTCAATTGCTACATTAGAGCTCACCATCAATACTGAAACAAGCTCAACGACTTATATAACCGCCTGTGATAGCTACCTATGGACTGATGGCAATAGCTACACGCAATCGGGGCAGTACATACAAATACTGACCAATGCATCTGGTTGTGATTCCATCACAACTCTAGATTTGACCATTTTGAATAGTTCAAGCTCCCTGACTACTGTCACGGCCAGTGACAACTATACCTGGACCGACGGAAATACCTATACCCAGTCAGGCACTTATACACATGTTCTGACGAATGCTGAAGGTTGTGATTCAATTGCCACACTGGAGCTGACCATTCTTAGTTCGGATGCTAGTATCCACAGCTTGACGATTAATGGCGAAGAATTTTTAAATCCGGATCAGGAATTCTACTACCTTATAGATTGCGACAATCATGAGTCGTCAATATCAATAAACTACAGCACCCACCCGAATGCCAGTTCCAGCGAACCTAATCCGTTGGTAATTGAAATACCGGTTAGTGGTATTTATCATCAAAGCGTAACCATCACCTCTGAAGATAAAATCCATCAGTTAACTTATCACATTATAATTGAAAAGCGTTTTGGCTTTGATGAGATAATAGAGCAAAAGTATAACAATGTTTTGCTGGTAAACAACAATCCCGCAACTAACGGTGGCTATCGTTTCGTGGCCTTTGAATGGTACAAAAACGACCAGCTAATTGGAACCGAACAATATTATTCGGCAGGGCAAAACGCTTCAGACGTTTTGGATCCAAACGCTTCCTATTCGGTCGAGTTGGCTACCGAAGACGGGGACGTGATTCACGTCTGCGATTTCAAAATTATACTGGATCCAACCTTTAGCTTAACCGCAAGCCCCAATCCGGTAAAAGCAGGAAGTACAATAAAAGTTGCAACCAATTATTACAACAGTATGTTGAGCAACCGCACCGTTCAGATCATAGATATGAATGGAACGCCGGTGATAAGGGAAATGTCAGCAAGCAATATCACGATGATTACGCTTCCAGGAGATTTGGCTCCGGGTACTTATGTGGTAAAGACGACTGCTTCGAACGTTGTTCTAACCACCAAAATCATTATTCATTAATTGATTGATAGTTTAAAATAAAAAACATGAATATTATTAAATTAAAGCGATACAAACAAATCCTGATAGCAACGCTACTGCTATTTTCGATGGTAAAATCAGGCGCTCAGGATTCCCAAATACCACAGGGGGAACTTTCTTTCTATCTGAAAGAAGTTAATTCCATGCTGCATGTAGAACTATTTGATAACGGCAGTGGCGAAACATGTTTTGGTGCAGGTGTTCAGTACAATTATTACGTTACACGAGGATTGAGTTTTTCGGGAGGACTGGAGTACCAACCATACCGTTCCAAAATAATTCTTGACGATTTCACCGACAGCTATAGCCTGATTGATTCAGAGGGAGATGATATGATTTTTCGTAGCTCGGCCAATTTATACCGCGAACGACACACTGTCAGGATGCTCAATATTCCGTTGCTTGTTCAATGGGAAACAAAAGGCCTTTCAACCAGCTTCTTTACTGCAACCGGAATTCAACTGGGAATACCACTTGCAGCTAACTACAAGGCGACAGTTGATGGTCTTGAAACTGCCGGCTACTTCCCGCAATGGGACGCCCTTTTAACCAGTCCGCGATTTATGGGATTCGGAGAGTGGGATACGCAACAAAGCGGTAAAGAAAAATTGAAGCTGAAAAGTAGCTATTCATTCCTGTTTGAATTGGGAATAAAACAACGACTAAAAAATGAGTTCCGCCACCTTTATGTAAGTGTTTATCTGGAATTAGGACTTAACGACCTTAAAAACGAAAAAAATCAACAAACTCTTATCAGCTATAACGTGGAAAATCCAACTGATTTCCATTTTTCTTCGGTCATTTACAGCTATTCACAAGCCTCCGGTTACAACTATGTTAATAAGATCAAAAGTCAAAGCGTTGGTTTCAGAATACGATACTCCTTTGGCTGGTAGTTAATCCAAAGGAGATATTTGAGGTCTTCGAGAATGATGAAATTAATGTACCTGCTAATAAAAAAAAGTAACAACGGAACAGTGGTGAAAAAATTAATTCTTGATAGAAAATAGCTTAAATTATAGGAGAGAAAGGCAGTCAATTTATTGGTTGCCTTTTTTTTGTTGATGATGCTGAAAAGGGCGACATTGAAAGGTAAGCTAGACTACAATTTTGAATTCAGGATGGAGTGAATTGTATCAACAATTTCTTTATTACCAGCATACAAAGCTCCGCGGTGATTCATAAAGGTAGAATCGTTGCGGTTTAGGTCGAGAGGTGTGCCATCGAAACTTGTTGCCAGAGCACCAAGCTCGTTAAAAATACATGCTGTTGCGGCAAAATCCCAAAGGCTTCCTCCGCCGGGAGTTGGTTTCGGTAATTTAAAATAGCAGCCCGGCGCCTGATCGAGTGTCCAGATGGCGTTTAAAACAGCACCGGCCTGTTTTTGTAGTTGCAATTGGTTGATGTGCAGTTCTTGCAACTTATCCTCCAATCCGTTGATAAATTTATCGAAATGCTGGTATTTCAGGAAAGTACGGTCCATGTGTAGGGTAAAGGTTCTTTTGCCTTCAAGCTGCAAATCTGGTTGCCAGCTTTTGTGGTTTTTAAAAGCTCCCTGGCCTTTTACTGCGTAATAAAGATTCTGTGTAAGCGGATCGAAAACAACGCCAATTACCGGCTCTCCCGATTTTGAAACCAGGCCAATGGAAACAGCATAACCGGGTGTTTTTTCGGTAAATGCCAGCGTTCCGTCCATGGGGTCGATACACCAGAAATAGTCTTTTTCGAAACGGCTTTTATCGTCAATACTTTCTTCGGTAAGCAAAGCCAGGTCGTATTTTGATAGGGAAGGTGAAAGTACTTCCAGAATGGAGTTTTGCGCTTTTACATCCACCTCGGTAACCACTTGCGAGGCCAGACTGTCGGCCGCTTCCTTATTGTTTACGGCCACATCTTTTGTGGAATATTCGCTAATGAGAGTACCGGCCTTTTGAGCCGCTTCAATGGCCAGTTGTGAGAGTGTCAGTAGATCAGTAGTTGTTAAACGCATATGCAGGATTGATCGATAAATTATAAAATGGAGGGCTAAAGTTACACAAAGTTGGGTTTACTCCGCTAGTTTTTCAATGACTTCGCGCGAAACACGTTCGCTGTACGAATTGATTTTCCAGTGCCCCGGGTGCCAGCCTTTTAAAAAGCGATGAAAATCGGCCCAGGCTATGTGGTACAAATTACGCCAGTCGGCTTCAAGCGAATCGGCATCAATAGTGGTATTTTTCTTTTGAAGGGCTTCACGCAAATGGGTAAAATACATCTCGAGTAATTTGTCTTCGTATTTTTCACAGTCGTTTTCGCTCATGCAGCTGCCAATAAAATAAGCCAGGTCTTTCATTCCACACCCACCGCCAACATATTGAAAATCGACGGCTGCCACACTTTTCCCATCATTCGAAAAACAGAAGTTGGCCAGTTTGGCGTCGCCGTGCACAAGCGTTTGATAAGGACTTTCGCTTAGTTTTTTATCAATAGCGCTCGCGGCATTTTTTAAAGGCAGATCATCCATGGCTTCCAGCTCTTCGGGGCGGGTTTCAAGGTGCCAGTAAGTTCCGGTTTCCCATAAACCTTCGGGTTTTTCTCCCATAAAAGTTGCATGAAAATTGGCCAGCCAGTGTAAACAGGCATTTATATTGTCCCAGTTAACCGATGTGCTTAAACGTTTTGCAAATCCGGTGCTGTCGAGGTCTTCAAAAACCATTAACACTTCGCTGCCCTTTGTTTCCAGCGCATAACATTGTGGTGTTTTACAATCATCGTTGCACTTGGCGTTAAACGACTTGTACCACTCTGTTTCCACCTTGTATGATTTTAATTTCCGCTGATGCGAGAGATCGGTATTCCAACCACGCGGATGCGAACCTCCTTCGGGCAGGTTAACATGTTTTACCACCACACTTTCAAGCTCGTAACCTTCCAGCCCAAAACGTACGATTTCGCCGTATCCGCTCCACAAACTCTGAATAACTTCTATTTCGTAGAGGCTTTCTGCTCCGGTTGATTGTAAAATGATATCCTGAAAATGTTGATCCATGTTTTCCTTTTTTGCGATGTCTAGTCTTTTAAGTTGGCATTGAACAACTTCTTATTGCCGGCCATTTCGCCCAGCGATGCAGGCCCGTTAATACAGCCACCTTCGCAAACCATAAATTCGATAAAGTTTGCCGGAGCTTTTCCACGGGCGTAAGCCTTCATCATTCCAACTGCTTTTTTGTCAACACCGTTAATCACCAGTTCTTTAATGTTTGCCTCGGGGCGTTCGGCTTTAACAGCGGCAGTTACACCTCCCGAAAGCGCAAAACCACGGTCAACGGTCTTTTTATTATGTCGGGCTTCGTTATCGGGAATTCCTCCCAAATCGATATCCAGACCAACAATCAGTGCATTCAGCTCCTCAAACGACATTACATGATCAACTTTATCGTTGCGGCGGGCTTCTTTTCGTTTACCAATACATGGCCCGATAAAAACCAATTTTGTGCCCGGATTTTTCTCGCGGGCAATATCGGCCGCATACATCATCGGCGATGGTGTATCCGATACAAAAGGTTTTAATCCTTTCACGTGTTTTTCGACGGTTTCCACATAACTTGGGCAACAGCTGGTGGTCATAAACGGCGCACCTTCATCAAGGCGTTCCAAAAATTCTGCCGATTCGTGTTCCACTGTTTTACGTGCTCCGTCAGCAACTTCAACCACTTCGTTAAAACCAATTTCTTTTAACAGGTTTTCAATTTGCCCGGTCGACAGGTTAAACTGTCCGTGAATGGCCGGAGCAAAAATAGCGGTGGTATGCTCTTCTTTTCGGATACACATCAGAATATCGATAAGCTGACTCACTTCGAAAATACTGCCAAACGGACAAGCTACCATACATTTTCCACAGTAAATACATTTGTCGTCGTCGATGCGTTCAACACCGTATTCATCTTTCGAAATGGCTCCAACCGGGCACGCCGCCTCGCACGGGATAGGTACGTGGATAATGGCGTGGTACTGGCACTGCTTTTGGCAAATTCCGCAGTTAATACATTTGTCGGTGTTAATTTGTGCCTGACCATTTACCATGCTAACGGCGTCTTTCGGGCAGTTCATCATACACGGACGTGCCACACAGCCACGGCAAAGGTTACTTACCACATACTGTGCTTTTACACAACTTGTACAGGCTTCGTCAACCACGGTCATTATTTCTTTTTTTACTTGTGTGCGGTTTTGGGCATTTTCGGCATAGGTACTAAGGGGAGTCAATTCATCTTTTTCATCGTCAACAGTGTAACCCAGCAAAGGAAACAACTTGTATTTTATTACCGCCCGTTCTTTATGAATACAACAACGGTGTTGGGCTTCGCGGCGTTTTGGTGCCATTTGGATGGGAATGCGGTCGATTTCCTCAACCAGCTTACCATCGGCAAAAAGCCTGACGATTTGTTTCAGTAAATCTCTTCTAATAATCAGTGTGTTACTTGTGTACCCCATGTTGCCTTTCTTTTTTTGACGCCGCAAAAGTACTGCCTTTTTATGTTCCGCAACACCTTTTTAGTGATAAGTTGACTCTTGTTAAGTCAGGGTTAAAACGAAGCAACATGCAATGTTTAAGGCCAACTGAAAAAGTTTGATATATGGTGTTATTATCATAAATTTAGAAGGTGAAAGCGATTGGGATACGCTTTTTTATAAATTTGAAAATGTATTGTGTGCTTCACATTATCAAACAAAAAATAAACTAACATAAAAATAAATCGTATGAAATCTTTCAAAGCTTATTTCCCGTTTTTATTCTTGCTCGTTTTAATTGTTACCGGATGTAATTCAACGCCAAAAGAACAGAAAACAAACACCGGTGCAGTTGCCGCCGATTCGTTAACGGCAGCAGAAAACCTTATTCAGCAGTATATTGATAAAGGTGAGTTGGCCGGTTTTTCAGCACTGATTATTAAAGATGGCGAAGAGGTTTTTAGAATGAACAAAGGTTATGCCGACCGGGAAAATGAGAAACCTATTGAAACGAATACGATTTATCGGATTTTTTCGATGAGCAAACCCGTAACAGCAGTCGCCTTGATGACTTTATACGATGAAGGAAAATTTGACCTGGATGATAAAGTTTCGGATTATATTCCAAAATATGCCGATTGTAAAGTGTACACACCCAGTGAAAATGGTTTTAGTTTGGAACCTCAGGAAAACGAAATGACGATTCGGCATTTGCTGACCCACACTTCCGGAATATCTTATGGTTGGAATCCATCATATGTTGACTCGCTTTATCGGGTAAATGATGTAAGTGGATGGGATGGAAAGCTGGAAGACAAAATGCTTGCGTTGGCTGATATGCCACTTAATTTTCAACCCGGAACTCAATGGATGTACGGGCTTTCGATTGATGTGGCCGGTTACCTCGTGGAAGTGATTTCAGGAAAACCTTTTGATGAGTACCTTCAGGAGCACGTTTTTGGACCGCTAAAAATGGATGATACCGGTTTTTATGTGCCGGAAGAAAAGCACGATCGTTTCTGTAGGCTTTATAATCAGGGTGAGGATAAAATGCTGGCACCTGCTCAAGACCTATTTGCAGATGTATTTAAACAGCCCGTAACACTTTTTTCGGGTGGAGGAGGACTGGTTTCAACCATTGACGACTATGCCCGTTTTTGTAAAATGTTGCTGAACAAAGGCGAACTGGATGGCGCAAGAATATTGGAACCGCATACGGTAGAATTGATTATGAGTAACCAATTGCCGGAAACAGCAACCTACGAAAATGGACAAAAGGGATACGGACTGGCAGGAGCTGTTGATTTTGAAACGGGAGAATACAGTTGGGCAGGCGCAGCTTCCACAAATTTTTGGGTCAATCCAACCGACCAGCTCATCATTATCACAGCTACGCAGATAATGCCGAGTAATTTCGAATATGCAAACGAATTCAAATCAATAATCGACAATACTTATACTAAATAGCCAATATAAAAGATGAAAAATTCAATCCTGCTTCTTTTTTTCACTGTTATACTCCTGTCGTGCAATACATCAAACGAATGGGAATCGTTGATGGATAAAGATCTATCGAAGTGGGACCGGTATTTAAGTTATAAACACCAGTTGGGCTACGACGGGCAACAGCCAAAGGATGCCGACGGCAACTTAATAGAACCTATTGGCTTAAATAAAGAAGGGTATAATGTTTTTACGGTAACCGAACAAGACAGAGAAGATGTGTTAAAAATAAGTGGTGAGATTTATGGCTGCCTGATCACAAAAAAAGAATATCACAATTATCATTTACGGCTAAAAATGAAATGGGGCGATAAAAAGTTTGATCCGCGTAAAAACCTGTTGAAAGACTCGGGGATTTTATATCATTCCATCGGGCCATTGGGAGCTGAATACTGGCGCACATGGATGCTTTCGCAGGAATTCCAGATTATGGAAGGCCACCTGGGAGATTACTGGAGCCAGGTTACTTCGGCCATCGACATACGCGCTTACCTTCCCGAATATATCATGAATCCGGTTGCCGATGCCAGCCAGCCATTTTTGCCAATGGGGCAGGATGAGGATATTCAGGGTTTTTGTCTGCGTAGCGGAAATTATGAAAAAGCGCCGGGAGAGTGGAACTTGCTGGAACTGATTTGTTACGATGGAAACAGCATTCATATGGTAAACGGCGAGGTGGTAATGGTTTTACGTAACTCGCGTTACATTAAAGATGGCGAAACCTTGCCATTGGATAAAGGGAAAATACAGCTGCAAAGCGAGGCGGCAGAGGTTTTTTATAAAGAGATTGAGATTAGGGAACTGGATGAAATGCCGGAATACTTTGCACAGTATTTCAATTAATCTTTCAACAGGTGTTTCACTTTTGCAGCGCTTATTTTACGGTGTTCGGCTTCAAATTGCCAGCCTACGGATTCAATTAATTGCTGTACAAGAGCTATGGTATCGGTGGCCTGGTCTTTCGCAATTTGTACAAGGTGGCTTTCCTCCACTTTTTCACGAATAAATTCTTTCGAGCGTTTATTCATGTTGGTCAAATCCGATTCATTTATTTTGTTGATTATTCCCTTTTGTATGTCGTAATATTCCAGGTCGCTGTCGATGCTAAGAATTTCGGGCTCGGGAAAGCGCGATAGCTCCACTAGTTTTTTATGCGGATTTATATCGATGTTTATTTTGGTGAGATCGAAACCGATCATCACTTTGGCTTTTACAATTAGTAAAGCTCGTTTTTCGGTTTGAAAAAGTTTGAAGAACAACTGTTTCTCATCTCTATGGGTGTATAGTTCCGAGAATTCTCCTTCAACGGTAATTAATTTACAAACCTGTTTTATTTTGTCAAGCAAAATAACCGACTGGTCGTGCAGTTGTTTCTCGTTGCGGTTTTTGTAATAATAAATCGTTCCGAAAATTCCGGCAGCCAGTCCAATAAGTATTCCCAAAAAAATAAGGGTTTCCATAAAAAGTCTTGTTTTGAATATCTAAAGTAAAACTTTTTATAAAAACCCGTGTATTGAAGTTCCGAAAAGAAAATTCTATTCCTCGCTTTCCTCCGGTTTTGGCAGGAAAATGTCGGCCAGTTTAAAAATGGTAGAATTGCTTCGTTCCTGGGTAAGGTTGGTTGTAATTGCTACAACCAGCTCTTCTTTCGGGTAAATAAGCACAGACGAACTACCTCCGTGTACTGATCCTTCGCGACCGTAAAATACATTTCCTTCGCGGTCGCGTAAAATTAGCCAACCGTTGGCAAATTGCGCTACCTGATTGTTATTCAGCTCAACAGGATCAAAAAGATGAGCCCGTGTGCTGTCGTTCAGGTAATCGGAATTGAAGTAGATATCGGTGAGTTTTACCAAATCTTCGGCACTTGATAAAAGCCCTTCAGATGGAGCCCGCCAACGTAAATCGGTAGTCATGGCGTTTACCACCTGCGCAATAATATTGTGATCGTAAAAATTAGTGCGTCCTTCTATTGTTGAAAACGGATTATCAGGACAGGTACTTTCGAAATGCAGCGTGTCGGTTACGTACTCTTGCAGCAACTCATTAAACCGCTTTCCCGATGCTTTTTCCATAATAGCGCCAAGCAGGTTAAAATTCAGGCGACTTTCCATGTGGAATTCTCCCGGGGGTGCCATCAACTCATCATCCTGAAACGTTTCCAAGCCTTTCTGCAGCGTAATATTTGTTGCCTGCCAGTTATTTTCGGTGTTGTTCATCTCTCTGAATCCCGAGGTGTGATTTTTAAGATTTTTGATGGTAACCGGAAGTCGTTTTTCCGGAAAATCAGGGAGATAATGCTGTATGGTAGAATCGGGATTAAGTGTGCCGTCTTCCACCATTTTTAAATAAATAATTGTGGTGTAAATTTCGGATAAGTCTCCGATCCGGAATTTTGTATCACGGGTAACTTTCACATCAAGATCGGTCGAGGCACGACCAATTCCCTCAGAATAAATAAGTTTCCCGTTTTTGGCAATAGCGATTTGTGCCCCCGGAATAAAGTTCGTTCGCAAATAAGTTGAGAGTTCTTTTCTAACTTCTTTAATCTCGTCGATGTACGCTTTGTCGTACAGAATGTTGTTGTTTGCTTTTTTACAGTTTGTTAGCGCTACCACAACAAAAAACAAAATAAAAACTTGGATTACTCGCTTCATTTTTACTGGGTTTTTAAACTGGTTTTAACTCTAAAAAACAGCTGCAAAAATATAAAAATTGAAAAAGTGTAAGCGTGAAATTTTGTTAAAAAACACAGGTGTCCGGAGCTGTTGGTTAAAGAAAATTCTTTTTCTGAAGCAGGTTTTGGAAAGCAATTTTATAGGTGCTGCTAACCGGAATAAGTTTGTCTTTTATTTTAATGGTATTGTTTTCAATGTAGTCGATCTTATCGATTGAAATGATATACGATTTATGCACACGGATAAATTTCTGCTCATCCAGTAATTCCTGCATTTTTTTGAAATTCAGGAGGGTCATAATCCGGCTGTCTTCGGTGTGAATTTGCAGGTAATCGCGCTGCCCTTCGATGTATAAAATCTTATCGAAATACACTTTAACCGTTTTATTCCCCGATTTTATGAAAGTATATTCCGGGTGATCGTTATTTTCTGCCGGCTGCTGCGCCGGTGCCGGAGTATGGTTGTTCTGGTCTTTTAAAAAGCGGGCATAAACCTTTTCGGTGGCTTTTACAAAACGCTCGAAAGGAATGGGTTTTAAAAGGTAATCTACCACATCTAACTCGTAGGCTTTTAGGGCATATTCGTCGAAGGCAGTGGTTAAAATTACGTATGGCGGATCTTTTAAGGTTTCGAGTAACTGGATGCCGGTAAATTCATCCATTTGAATATCGAGGAAAATAAGGTCGACTTTGTTCTCGCGCAGAAATGAAAAGGTTGACAAGGCATTATCGAAGGTGCCCAATAGATTGAGGTAATCAATTTTTTCGGCAAAACGTTCTATCTTTTTTAAAGCCAAAAGTTCATCGTCAACAGCTATGCAATTCATTTTCATAAAAACACTCTTTTATTATACCGGCACTTTTATATGCACATCAAATTTATCCATATCCTTTTTAATATCAAAAGTAAAATTGCTGCCATAAAGGAGTTTTAGGCGCTTTTCAACATTTTTTAATCCCGTTCCGGTGCCACTGTCGGGCAGTTTAAAATTGTTGCGTTTTACAATGTTCGATGTGCGCAGTTCAATACAGTCGCTATCAATGGAAAAGTTAATTTTTACACCGGGCGATTCCGATTGTTTATTGCAATGTTTCACCGCATTTTCAATTATCGGGATAAACAAAAGTGGCGGTACAAGTTGCGAATTAGGTGCTCCTTTTTGTTCAAATTTTAAGAATTCAGGATCGGCAAAGCTCAGTTTCGCCAGCTCCAGGTAGTCTTGAATATAACTGAGTTCCTTGTCCAGTTTCACCATCTCATGTGTTGATTCCTGCAACATGTAACGCATAATTTTCGATAGCAACACAATGGCATTCGATGCCTTTTCTTTGTCCTCGTAAATAAGCGCATCAATATTATTTAGCACATTAAAAAGGAAGTGCGGATTTACCTGCGAGCGTAAAATGCCCAGTTCCGATTGCACGGTTTTGCGCTCCAGTTCGGATTGTGTTAACTGAAATTTGTACGAATAGCTGAACAGCTTAAAGGCGGTGGCTGTACCGATGATCATAAAATTGTTAAGCAAGGCCGAGAACATTTCGGCACTAAACGGGCGGCGTACTACCCAAAATCCCAGTAATGGTTGGATGTTCAGTTTTATAAATTGCGAGATGGCAATATTAAGCGCAATGATTATTGCCGTGCCAAGAATAAAAATTTCAAAACGCCGCTTTTTAAATACAAAACGCGGAATGAGGTATTCGATAACAATGTAAACGCCGATAATGTCGATGGGGATGTAGATGATATTTATAAAAGCTTCAATTACAAAACCAACCGACAGAAGGTACGGAATGGTGTAAAAAGTAAAAATAAATATCCAAAACAGTATGTGGTTTAGAACCCGGTACTTAAAGATCTTCATTGTATTATTAAATGCATTTACAATACAATGGTAAACCATTTATTTGAATAATCCATTGATTTTCTGCCAATAAGCCAATAAATTCGTCTAGCTACACTACTTTAAAAGAATCTGAATTATGCAGATTAAAAAGTGTTTTTTGCAGATGATTTTGCGCTGTTCGCAGATGCGATTAAAAATATCCAGTGCTTGTAAATTTTATGCAGTCGTGATGTAGCCTGGCATAAGAAACCTCCTTTTTGCCTTTTCAGGCGGAATCTACTCTTTGGCTTTGCCCAAAGAGTAGACAGAAAACCCAAGGCTGCGTCCGCTTCTCTCGGAAATTCTACGCGATGACGACTAAAATTCCTGAAACTCGTCGTACCTCCTCAAACATCAGTAATTTTTTAACGCTGTCACCGCTTGATTTCCGGCTCACCGGCCGAGGCCGAAGCGTAGGTGTGGCTATTGCAGACGATACCAAAGTGGACCGGTTTCTTTTTAATATGCTTCAAGTTGGAGCATAGCGGAAATCCCAATTATAAGTAGAGTTCAAATACGAATGCCGCCTTTAAATGGCTACAGTTGTTTCCTCATTTTCCGAACGGGCTACAGTAACAGCTCCGCAACTGTCGCTCCACACGTTTACGGCGGTGCGCAACATATCCAGAATCCGGTCAACGGCTAAAATAAGCCCGATTCCTTCGAGTGGCAATCCAACGGCAGTCAGAACAACGGTAATCATAACCAGTCCTGCCATTGGTATTCCGGCGGCACCAATCGATGCCAGCAGAGCCGTAATCACCACAAATACCTGCTGCGTAAACGACAAATCAACGCCGTAAGCCTGCGCAATAAACATGGCAGCCATACACTCGTAAAGTGCAGTTCCGTCCATATTTATCGTAGCTCCTAAAGGCAAAGTAAAACTGGTAATTTTATTTGATACGCCGCTTTTGTGCTCCAGCGCTTCCATGGTTAATGGCAACGTTGCACTCGACGACGATGTTGAAAATGCAGTAAGCAGGGGAGTGGCCATATTTTTTAAGTGTGCAAATGGTTTTGCCTTCCCGATAAAACGTACAATAAGCGGTAGAATGATAAGCGCATGAATCAATAGACCCGCAATTACACACAAGCTGTAAATTGCCAGGCTGCCGGCAATGTTGGCCAGTTGTTCTGAATTGCGCGCTACTTCTCCGGCAACGATACCAAAAATTCCGAGCGGAGTGAATTTGATAATAAACAGTGTTACTTTCATCATCACCTCAAAAACGGCATCGAAAAAAGTTTTTAGGGAATTTTTATACGTTTCGTCAACTTTTGTAATAAAGTATCCAAAAACAATGGCAAAAAAGATCACCGACAAAATGGTTCCCTGTGCCATGGCATCAACAATATTATCCGGAATAAGGCGGTAAAGAATATCTTTTACCGATCCTGCTTGTTCGGCCAGGCCTTCTACCGATTGGGTAAATCCAAGCTCTACACCAACGCCGGGTTTTACCAGGTTAACGATAAGTAAACCGGTTAAAATGGCCAGTGTACTTGTTCCCAGGTAATAAATCATTGTTTTAAATCCCAGCCTTCCGAGGTTGCTGCCTTCGCCCATGCTGGTTACTCCACTGATGATTGAACTCAGGATCAGCGGAATGATCACCATTTTTAATGCGCGAAGAAAAATATCACCCATCCACGAAGTATAATCGGTTGCATTTGGTGCAAAATAACCAAACAATACAGCCAGTATCAGTGCGATAAGAATTTGCCAGTGTAATTTAATTTTCAGAATCTTCATACCCTTTTATTGCCTTTTTTTGGATTGAAAAACCAAATCTATCTGCACAGAACCGATTTCGCTTTTCGTGATGATTTTTATTTTGATGCCGGTTTAATTAAGGAGTCGCTAATTTATTCTTTTTCGCCGATGTAGCAAACAAAACTGACATCGAGCAATGCCTGAAATGTAAAATTGCCAGGTTTTAATCCGTTTTGTAGAAATTGATCAAATCAAAAACTGAAAAAGATCAGGTTTTATATGCCTCCGGAGAGCGGGAGGCAGTCTTTTAAATATTTGCTTTTTTCTTTCAATTGCCCTAACTTTTCTTGGCAAAACAGTTAGAGCTCGTATTTAATTGTTTAGCATTTGTTCTAAATGAATTTCCAAATAAAAAAATTAACGTATGAAAAAATTAGTTGCTGAATTTTTCGGAACCATGTGGTTGGTTCTCGGAGGTTGTGGAAGTGCTGTGCTCGCAGCCGCTTTCCCGGAGTTGGGAATTGGGTTTGCCGGTGTGGCCCTGGCCTTTGGTTTAACCGTTTTAACCATGGTTTATGCAATCGGGCATATTTCCGGTTGTCATTTAAATCCTGCAGTTTCGGTTGGCTTATGGATTGGCGGCCGTTTTGATGTCAAGGAGCTTATTCCCTACATTGTAGCCCAGGTGCTGGGGGGTATTGCCGGTGCCGCTGTGCTTTACATTATTGCAACCGGTAAGTCCGGTGCCGAAATCGGAACTTTTGCTTCCAACGGTTATGGAGCCTACTCGCCGGGAGGTTATGGTATGGTTGCAGCCCTGGTTTGCGAGGTGGTGCTTACCTTTTTCTTTCTGATCGTTATTTTGGGCGCAACACATTCAAAGGCACCAAAATACCTGGCAGGTGTTGCCATTGGATTGTGTTTAACTTTAATTCACCTAATTAGCATTCCGGTTACCAATACATCGGTAAACCCGGCACGTAGTACCAGCCAGGCAATTTTTACCGGTAACGGTGAATTGATCGGACAGTTGTGGCTGTTTTGGGTAGCACCGATAATTGGTGCAATTTTGGCCGGTATCGTGTATAAATACCTTTCTCCTGAAGAAGAATAATTACGCTGAAATATACAAAAAGAGCCATCCGTCAGTTGACGGATGGCTCTTTTCACATATTATCTGATTTGTTTTAGCAACGATCAGATTAAAAACTGAAAGAGATCAGCTTTTTCATTCAGGTACTCGTATATAAAACCGTTTTCATCCATACGTTTTACAAGGCCATGAAAATCTTCTTTTTTCTGCACCTCAATTCCGATAACAGCCGGGCCTTTTTCCCGATTTGTTTTTTTCGAGTATTCAAAATGGGTAACATCGTCGGTTGGGCCAAGAACCACATCAACAAATGTACGCAGGGCTCCTGCACGTTGTGGGAAGCGCACAATAAAATAATGTTTCAGCCCTTCGTAAAGTAACGAGCGCTCTTTTATCTCCTCGGTGCGGGTGATGTCGTTATTGCTTCCGCTAACGATACAAACTACATTTTTCCCTTTAATTTGCTCGCGGTAAAAATCAAGAGCGGCAATCGACAGTGCTCCTGCCGGCTCAATTACAATGGCATCGCGGTTGTAAAGCTCAAGAATTTTAGTACAAATCTTTCCTTCCGGAACCGATTGAAATTCGTCAACCACCTTTTTACATATTTCGAAAGTAATTTCGCCAACGCGCTGAACAGCTGCACCGTCAACAAACTTATCGATGTTCTCCAGCTTAATTACGCTGTTGGCTTCCAGCGACTTTTGCATCGATGGTGCACCCGCAGGTTCTACTCCAATAATTTTTGTGTTCGGACTGATTTGTTTAATATAGGCTCCAACACCGGCCGCCAAACCACCACCTCCGATGGGAATAAACAAATGGTCGATCGTTTCGGTAGAATCCTGCAAAATCTCCAGCCCCACGGTTGCTTGTCCTTCAATAATTTGCGGATCGTCGAACGGATGGATAAATACCATACCGGTTTTCTGGCAGTCTTCCAAAGCTGCACGGTGGGCATCGTCGTAAGTATCGCCGGTAATAACTACCTCAACGTGCGTTTTTCCAAACATTTTTACCTGTTTGATTTTTTGCTTGGGCGTTGTAGTAGGCATGTAAATTTTGCCTTCAATACCTAAAAGCCGGCACGAGTAGGCAACACCCTGTGCATGGTTTCCGGCACTGGCGCAAACCACCCCTTTTTTGCGCTCGTCATCCGAAAGTTGTGCAATTTTATTATAGGCTCCACGAATTTTGTAGGAACGAACGATTTGCAGATCTTCGCGTTTCAAAAATACGTTGGCGCCGAATTCTTCTGATAAGTTCAGGTTTTTTTGAAGGGGGGTGTGTAATACAATCTCACACAGGTTGTGCTTTGCGGTGGTTATATCTTTTAACTGAGGAAAATATTTTGTGTCGCTCATTATGCAATTTTTTTGCAAAGATATATGGGACACCGCTAAAAGCAAGCTCGCCGGATAGATTTTATGACTTTTAACAGAAGATAATTACACCAATGATTGCCGCCATTACAGAAACGATTAAAACTGCGGCTGCAGAAATATCTTTTATGATTTTGATCTGTCTATTTTTCTCCGGAGAAATAAAATCACAAATGCGCTCGATGTCTGAATTAAATGCTTCAGCTCCTAGTACAATTCCAACACAAATAGTAATCAGCATCCATTTGGTTCGGGTAATTTCGACAAGCCGACTTAAGGTGGTCACAACAGTTATAGTTGCAAAAATTTGAATTCGAAAATTTATTTCCTTTTTCCATAAGTGCCATAGTCCGTTAAGTGCATATTTAAAGCTGTGTAGCCTTTTTGCTAGAAAGACGTTTTTCATACTATTAAAATTGTTTGTTTCTAACGGTATAGTATGGAACTCGCTCGTGTTTTAATAGTCCTTCAGGGGGTAATGTTATACATGCTCGTTTCATGGCTGGAAATTTTTTTGACATTTCCTCCCGGAATACCACGGGAGGAAATGTGTGATTCTTATTCTTTATACCAGTTTACTTTTCGGGTTGAATACATTAATGCAGCCAGTAGTACAAATAATCCGATACTGCCGGTTAGTAATGCAAACGATTCGAGTTGTAGCAGGATAAAAATAAAACTGTAACAGCCTGCCAAACCTAAACTTGTTCCCAGTTGGTTTTTAAGTTTTGGCATAAAACTGCGCGTGTAAAAGAACACCAGTATAATTACTGCCAACGCAGCAACAAGATACGCGAGGTTAAAACCCAGGTGCTCGGAAATGGACAACAGCAGCAAATAGAAAATGCTGATTGCCGATCCCACCATAATGTACTGAAACGGGTGAATGCGCTCTTTTGACAGCACTTCGAACATAAAGAAAACCACAAAAGTGATGATAATGATGAGGATAGCGTATTTCGCGCTGCGGATGTTTTTTTGATAATGATCGGCAAGGCTCACCATTTCAACACCGAATTTTGAATTTTCAATGTCGTTTTGATTTAAGGATTGGTTGGTGCTTATCCATTGTTGCGGATAGTTGCGGTTAAAATGCAATACGCTCCAGTCGGCCTGAAAACCATTGTCATCCACATTACGGTCGGCAGGCAGGTAATTGCCTGTAAAACCCGGATCGTTCCAGGTCGACTCCAAATGAACTGAGGTTTGTTCGCCCAGCGGAGTGAACATCAGGTTTTGGCTGCCTTTTAACTGCAGTTTAATAGTAAATGCTCCGTTCAGGTTGCTGGTATAAATCTCTTTCAACGGAATGGAAACACCGCTGTGTCCGATTGGCGATGAAGCTTTCCCGGGCGAAAATGTATAGGCTTTGTCGTTCCAGTTCAGTTCCAGCCCTTTGTTTATACCTCTCAGGTCGCTAATTGATAATTGCAACTGGGCATCTTCCCACATTATATCCGAAGATTCGATGTTTTGTTTCTCCAGATCGATGTCTTTAAAATTTCCGGTTATCGCAAGTTCTGCCTCGTAAACATCAACATTGTAAATGCTGCGCTGCAATTGTTTGGGTAGCAATGTTCCGTTCACCGATAATTCTTTTGGCAGGAAAGTGGCGTAACGTGTTACTTCGTTGTACGTGTCTTCCTCCTCGTTGTAAATTTTCTTTTTAAAAGGAACAAAGAGTACGGGGCCACTAATGAGCTGTTCGTTCGACCATTTGCACATCACTTCGTCCACAACCTGAAAGGAATTGCTCTGGCGCTCGCCAATTAGCTCCATTATCATTACTTTGGGTATCAGCAGAATAATGATTAGCATCCCGATTACTAAAAGTTTGAACGACAATGTTCTGTGGAATCTGATTCCAAGGCGGTCTAAAATGTTTTCTTGTTTTTCCATGTTTAATTGTTTTGAAAGTACTTTGAGGTACAAAGTAGAATGATAAAAAAAATTATTTGTTTGTAATATTTTGATTTTTTATTAGATCTTCCAATGCTTTTAAATGCAGCTCAAAAGCTTTACTACCGCTTGATGTAACGGCGTAGGTAGTGTTGGGCTTTTTGCCCACAAAGGTTTTATTCACCGAAATGAATTTTTCCTTTTCCAATGCTTTAATGTGGCTGGCCAGATTGCCATCGGTTAATTCGAGCAGGTCTTTCAGTTCGTTAAAACTTAAGCGCGAATTCACCATCAAAGCAGCCATAACGCCCAGCCTCACTTTGTTCTCAAAGGCTTTATTCAGATTTTGAATCGGATTCTTCACGCTTCTGAATTTTTGTTTTCACGATTTAAGAACATAAATCCGTAAATAATATGAAGGATCCCAAAACCAATGGCCCAGAAATAAAGCCCATATCCAGGAAATATTGCTGCAAGTAATCCTAATACGATCTCAACCAAACCAAGACTTAAAATCTCGGGACGGGTATATTTTGCCGCGTTTACCAATGCCAATCCGTAAAAAATAAGGAAACACGGACTTACAACACCGTAGTATCCACGTAATGCCAGTATCGTGGTTAGTATTCCACCTGTGGCCAAAGGAATAAGCAGATTGATGAGTAGCAGTTTTGAGCCCGGTCCCCAAATGGGTTTTTGCTCCTTTTTAGCCTGTTTTACCGTTAAAACGTAAATGGTGAATAGCGAAAGAACGAGTACCGTAATACCGATTATAAAGATAGACGTTAGTGTGTCGTTTATGTATTCCTGCCTGGCATCGGATGGAAATTGAATATAAACGATGCGGTAGGCAAAAAAAGCACCAATCAGCGCATAGATACCCACCATTATTCCTGATAGTCCGCTTAGTGACAGGAAGCGGCTTGAGCGCTCCATAATGTTGCGGATGTCTTTTAATTCGCTTAACAGCTTTTCTGATTCGTTCATCATGAAAGTACTTTGAAATACAAAGTAAGTAAATGTTTTTCAGAAATAAAATAGGGGGAGCATTTTTAATGCAATTTTTTTTGGTTTAGGATAGGAGAGTACCGTTAATCAGAAATGTATATTTTAGAACGATAACTTTTGCTTGACCGTTTAACAAAATGTTCTAACTTCGCTAACACTTAAAACCTTCAAAAAAAATTGAAAAGAAATGAAACATTTATCACGCGCTTTCGATGGCGAAAATCAATGGTGGAAATTTGTAGTGGTAATTCTTGTGGCCCTGGGCGTTGGGCAAATAGTTGGTGCTATTCCGCTTATTGTTGTAATGGGAATATCCATTGCGAAGAATGGGGGGCAGGTAGCAACACCAGAGAACCCGATGGATTTATCGGCTTATGGAATTAATCCCAGCCTTGGCTTAGCACTAATGGTTATTCCATTTATAGTAACACTTGTTTTGGCCATTGTTTTGATAAAGTCGTTTCATCAACGAACTTCAAAAGATGTGGTGAACGGAGGACAAGCTTTCAGGTGGAACAGGTTTTGGTTGGGCGTTGTTGTGTGGGGTGCAATTATGTTGATATTATTCTTCGCGCAGTTAGCTATAAGTCCCGAAGAACTCGAGTTTCGTTTTGATCCGGCTGCATTTATTCCCCTGGTTTTTGTGGCTGTACTGTTAATTCCAATTCAGTCGGGCACCGAAGAATTTATCTTTCGTGGTTATCTGGCGCAGGGAGTTGCCGGATGGACAAAACGCCGCTGGGCAGTTATTCTGATACCTTCGGTTCTGTTTGCGTTATTACATGCCGCCAATCCCGAAGTGAAAGAACACGGCTTCTGGATGATGATGCCCTCGTACTTTGTTTTTGGTGTTGCATTCGCAATCACAGCAGTTCTTGATGACGGAATTGAATTAGCCATTGGAATACATGCCGTTAATAATACACTGGGCGCACTATTGGTTACCAGTAAAGAATCAGCGATACAAGTTCCGGCGTTGTTTTTCCAACAGGAAACTGATCCTGTTAAAGAATCGCTGGTTTTAGTGCTCTCATCGGTAGTTTTGCTGGTGGTTTTTAAACTGATTTTAGATTGGGATTTTTCGGTTATCTGGAAGAAGATAGAACCGGAGTCGGTATAGTTAAATCTTCTCAATTGCTATTTTTTGCCGTCAGCTTTAGCTGACGGATGATAAGGTGCAGATCTAAGGGCTTCAGTCCAAAACAATTTTGTACATTAGACTAAATATTTAATCTCAATCACATGTCATACACAACAATTTGGCTCCATTGTGTTTGGTCTACAAAAAATCGTGAATGTATCATTTCGAATACCTTTCGACCTGTTCTTCTTAATCATATAAGGGAAAAGGCAAGTGAAAAAGGTATTGTTCTCGATTACATTAATCTTCATAAAGATCATGTGCATGCACTAATAAATCTTGGTAGAAAACAGACTATAGCAGATGTAATGCAGCAACTGAAAGGTGAGAGTTCGTATTGGATTAATAAAATGAATGTGATGCCGGTAAAATTTTATTGGCAGGATGATTATTTCGCTGTTTCAGTAAGTCAATCACATGTGGTGAGAGTGAGAGAATATATAAAAAATCAGGATGAACATCACAGAAGATTGACATGGGAAGACGAGGTTGATCAGTTTTTCAAAAGATATAATTTTTAGAAGATTAGTGGCTAAAGCCGGGAGTCTGAACTATATTATTATTCCGTTGGTTAAAACCAACGGCAAAGGATAAATGTATTTCATTTTTATTTCTGAGATTTGGATATCTTTTGCCGTCAGCTTCAGCTGACGGATACATAAAATATGGAACAAAAAAATAACCGATCTCCAGAGAGATCGGTTATTTTTATAGAAGGCGGTTAAAAACCGCATATTCTTAGTTCTTTTCGATCCAGTGAGCGATCCAGTCGCCAACTGCCGATGTACTTTGTGCCGGTCCTTCAGCAATGTCTTCGGTAACAAAACCTTCAGCCATTGACGCTGCAACAGCATCGCGGATCAATTTACCTTCTTCTTTCAGGTCGAAAGCATATTCGAACATCATGGCTGCCGAAAGGATGGTTGCAATTGGATTAGCAATGTTTTTACCTGCAGCCTGCGGATATGAACCGTGGATGGGCTCGAATACCGAAGTGTGGATACCAACCGATGCAGAAGGCAGCAATCCAAGCGATCCGGTAATTACACTGGCCTCGTCGGTAAGAATATCACCAAACATGTTTTCAGTTACCATTACATCAAAGTTCTTTGGCCACTGAATAATTTGCATTGCAGCATTATCCACAAACATGTACTCTGTTTGGATATCAGGATAATTTGGAGCCATTTCCTGGGCAACTTCACGCCATAAACGCGAGCTTTCCAATACGTTGGCTTTGTCAACCACAGTAAGTTTTTTGTTGCGTTTGGCAGCAAATTCGTAACCCAGTTTCAAGATACGCTCAACTTCTTCGCGAGTGTAAATACAAGTGTCGAAAGCCGTATTTCCATCGTCTTTACGACCTTTTTCGCCGAAATACATTCCACCGGTTAATTCGCGGATGCAAACAAAATCAGCACCTTCAACCAATTCGCGGCGAAGTGGCGATTTGTGCAACAACGATTCAAAAGTTTCTACCGGGCGGATGTTGGCATATAGTCCCAACTTCTTACGCATGGCCAGCAATCCCTGCTCAGGACGAACCGGCGCTTTTGGGTTGTTGTCGAATTTTGGGTCGCCAATAGCACCAAAAAGCACAGCATCCGATTTCATACACAATTCGTGCGTTTCTTCCGGATACGGATCTCCAACTGTGTCGATGGCAATGGCACCTGTTAGTGCCTCGGTGTATTCTAATTCGTGATTAAATTTATTTGCAACAGCTTTCACTGCTTTCATGGCCTGATCAACTATTTCAGGACCAATCCCGTCGCCGGGCAATAATGCAATGTTAAGTTTCATTTTCTTAAAAGTTTTCGGACACACAAAACTGCAGGTCCGAGGTCGTTTTTATTTTTCGTTTTTTAATTCTTCCAGTTTTGTGGAGTTGAACTCGTTTTCAATAATGTTCAACATTCGGGTTGTTGCCAGAATTGCAGCGGCGTTCTGATCAGGATGCAAACCTTTAGTCTTAAATTCGTGATCGTTGCGCCAGGTAATAACTGTTTCAACCAGGGCATTGGTGTTACCGCCCGGAGGAATGGTTACCACATAGTCAACCAGCATCGGGAATGCTTTGTCGAGACGTTCATAAATCTTCCGCAAAGCTTTTACAAATGCGTCGTATTGTCCGTCGCCATCGCTGTATTCCTCGTAAATCTTTCCGTCAATTTCAAGCGAAACATTGGCCATCGGGCGCAAACCCATAGTGTAACTTATCGAGTAATTCACCACTTTTACACGTTGATCAAAAAGATCATTCTCCAGAACATCGGCAACAATGTATGGCAACTCGTCGCTGGTGATGGTTTCTTTTTGGTCGGCCAGTTCAATAACCTTATCGGTAACTTTTTTCAGCGATTCTTTGTCCAGCTCAATGCCAAGGTCTTCCAGGTTCTTTCTGATGTTGGCTTTGCCCGAAGTTTTTCCCAAAGCGTACTGGCGTGTCCGGCCAAAACGTTCCGGTAGCAAGTCGTTGAAATACAGATTGTTTTTACTGTCGCCGTCGGCATGAATTCCGCTACATTGGGTAAACACAAATTCACCAATCAATGGTTTGTTGGTTGGAATACGAATTCCAGAAAATGATTCAACCAGTTTCGAAACCTTATTTAACTGAGCTTCATTCACACGGGTTTTCATTTTCAGGTGATCTTTTATGGTGGCAATAACACTCGAAAGGGGAGCGTTACCGGCACGTTCACCCAGTCCGTTAACCGTGGTGTGGATACAACGAATTCCGGCTTTAAGTGCATGAAATACGTTAGCAATGGCCAGGTCGTAGTCGTTGTGCGCATGAAAATCGAATTCTACGTCAGGAAAGCTTTCGATCATTTCGTGGCAGAAATCGTAAGTCTCGTCCGGATCGAGGATGCCTAATGTATCGGGAAGCATAAAACGCTCCACCTTTTCATCTTTCAGGCTCGCTATCATAAAATGAACGTAGTCCTTTGAGCTGCGCATACCGTTCGACCAGTCTTCAAGGTAAATGTTTACCCTGATTCCCATTTCGTCGGCATAGTTTAGTACCTGTTTGATGTCGTCAACATGCTGTTCCGGCGTTTTCCGCAGTTGCTCGGTAACGTGTTTATACGATCCCTTGCACAGCAGGTTAATCACTTTCCCTCCGGCTTTGGCAATCCACTCCAGCGAAATTTTTCCATCAACAAATCCAAGTACCTCAATTTTATCGAGGTGACCTTTCTGAGCCGCCCAATTCATTACCTTTTGAGTGCCTTTAAATTCTCCTTCCGACACCCTTGCCGAGGCAATTTCAATGCGGTCTACTTTCACATCCTCAAGCAGCACCTTGGCTACACTTAGTTTTTCCCCTTCGCTGAACGAAACCCCGGAGGTTTGTTCTCCATCGCGAAGGGTGGTATCCATAATGGTCAGGCGCTTACCTGAAATTTCTACTGCTTTGCCTGTCATTTTTGTCTGTCTGTTATGTATAGAGGGCTTCACAATCGGTGAAACCCTCCATAGATTTAAGCCTGTTCAAATTCTGCTATTTGATCCTTCATTTCAACGAGGTAGTCGATATCGTCCAATCCGTTTTGCAAACAATGCTTTTTGTACGGATTGATCTCGAAATCAGTCGACTCACCAGTAGCTGTTATGGTGAATTTTTGATTTGGAAGATCGACTTCAAAAGTTGAATCTGCATCTTTTTCTATCTGATCAAAGATTTTCTCAAGGAACTCTGGTGAAACAACAACCGGTAACAGTCCGTTGTTCAATGCATTTCCTTTAAAAATGTCGGCGAAAAAGCTTGAAACCACTACACGGAAACCATAATCGTAGATGGCCCATGCGGCGTGCTCGCGGCTCGATCCGCTACCAAAGTTTTTACCGCCAACCAGGATTTTACCTGAATATTTTGGGTTGTTCAACGGGAAATCAGCCTTCGGACTTCCATCGTTTTCATACCGCCAGTCGCGGAAAAGGTTATCGCCAAATCCTTTACGTTCAACTGCTTTCAGGAAACGTGCAGGAATGATCTGGTCGGTATCTACATTTTCGTAGGGCAGAGGTACTGCCGAAGTATTTATTATTGAAAATTTATCGTATGCCATTTTTTACAATTTTTGCAGAGTGCTAAGAGCAGAGTGCTTAGCGATTTTTTTCGCTTCGCTCTGTGCGCTTTGCGCTGTGCGGTTCTACATCATTTCTCTTGGGTCAGCAATAACACCTGAAACTGCTGCTGCTGCTGCAGTTAACGGGCTGGCAAGCAAAGTACGGGCACCCGGTCCCTGGCGGCCTTCAAAGTTTCTGTTCGAAGTTGATACCGAATATTTACCTGTAGGTATTTTATCGTCGTTCATTGCCAGACATGCTGAACACCCCGGTTGACGCAATTCAAAACCTGCTTCCTCTAATATTGGAACAAGTCCTTCTGCTTCAATCTGGTTTTGCACTGCTTTTGATCCCGGTACCAACCATGCAGTAACGTTGTCGGCTTTTTTCTTTCCTTTTACAAAAGCGGCAAATTCGCGGAAGTCTTCGATACGGCCGTTGGTACAGCTTCCCAGGAATACGAAATCAACCGGTTTGCCTTTCATGGCATCGCCTTCGTTGTATCCCATGTATTGCAACGATTTCTGATACGTTGTTTTATCTGTTCCTGACAAACCTTCCGATGTTGGAATCGTCTGCGAAACACCAATTCCCATTCCCGGGTTGGTTCCGTAAGTGATCATCGGCTCAATATCAGCAGCATCAAAAGTGTAATCCGTATCAAAAACTGCATCTTCGTCTGATTTTAACTCCGCCCATTTTTCCATGGCTTTGTCCCATTCTTCACCTTTTGGTGCAAACTGACGACCTTTTACGTAGTTGAAAGTTGTTTCATCGGGGGCGATCATACCACCGCGGGCACCACTTTCAATACTCAGGTTACAAAGTGTCATACGGCCTTCCATCGACAGGCTGGTGATTGCCGAACCTGCATACTCGATAAAGTGACCGGTACCACCACTGGTTGAAATTTTAGAAATAATGTAAAGAGCAATATCCTTTGCAGTTACACCTTTATCTAAAGTACCGTTAACGGTGATGCGCATTTTCTTTGGTTTAGGCTGCATAATACACTGGCTGGCCAAAACCATTTCCACTTCGCTGGTACCAATACCAAAAGCAATGGCTCCAAAAGCTCCGTGTGTAGAAGTGTGACTGTCGCCACAAACGATGGTCATTCCCGGCTGGGTTAATCCCATTTCGGGGCCGATAATGTGCACCACACCGTGACCTTCAGTTCCCAGTCCGTGATAAACGATACCGTTTTCATCGCAGTTCTTTTTCAACATGTCAACCTGGTTGCGCGAAAGTTCGTCTTTAATCGACAGGTGCTGGTTGATAGTAGGTACGTTATGGTCGGGGGTAGCTGTGGTCTGATCCGGACGATATACTTTCAATCCGCGGTTTTTCAATCCTAAAAAGGCAACCGGACTCGTTACTTCATGAATAAAGTGACGGTCGATATACAATACATTTGGGCCACCTTCAACCTTCTTCACCACGTGTGCATCCCAAATTTTATCAAATAATGTTTTTGCTGTCATGATTTCTTTCCATCTATTATATGGATTCAACTTTTATTCTTTTTAACACTCATTCCCCTGCTCCTTCGTCGCATTCCCCTTCGAAGGGGGATAAAGGGGGATGAATTGTCTACATCTTTTATCCGTATTTAATTACAATGCTGCCGGTAATTTATTGATGGCATCCAAAAAGGCCTCAACCGAAGCAGTAATAATATCGGTGTGTGCACCAAATCCATGATAGATTCCGTCTTCGTATTCCACCTGCATGTGTACTTTACCAATATCATCGCTTCCGCGGGTAATGGCCTGTACCAGGAATTCCTCGATAACAACCTGACGATGAATGATCTTTTTAACCGCTTTAATGGCTGCGTCAACCGGACCGTTTCCATCCGAAGTGGCATCGAATTTTTCTCCTGAAATATTCAGACGAACTGTTGCCATTGGTTTTAAACTTTTTCCGGTAACAACCTGTAAGTAATCCAACTTAATACGGTGCTCCTTGCGCGTTGCATCGCCAACCAACAACGCGATATCGTCATCACGGATGTCTTTTTTCTTGTCGGCCAATTTCAAAAACTCTTCGTAAACTTCGTCAAGCTTTTCTTTGTCCAATTCGAAACCTAATAACTCTAAACGGTGTTTCAACGCGGCGCGGCCACTTCGGGCAGTCAATAAAATTGCCGATTCGTTGATACCCACTTCTACCGGATCCATGATCTCGTAGTTCTCGCGGTTTTTCAACACGCCATCCTGGTGGATACCTGATGAGTGAGCAAAAGCATTACGTCCAACAACAGCTTTGTTTGGCTGAACAGGCATGTTCATTAAAGTAGAAACCAAACGGCTTGTTCCGTAAATTTTCTTAGTATTTACACCGGTTTCAATTCCCAGTGTTTTGTAATGCGTTTTCAAAGTCATTACCACTTCCTCTAAAGAAGTGTTACCCGCACGTTCGCCAATACCGTTAATGGTAACCTCTGCCTGGCGTGCACCATTCAGGATTCCTGAAATAGTGTTCGCAGTTGCCATTCCCAAATCGTTATGACAGTGCGTTGAAATAATCGCTTTATGAATATTAGGCACGTTGTCAACCAGGTATTTGATTTTTGCACCAAATTCGTGTGGCAAGGTGTAACCGGTAGTGTCGGGAATATTTACAACCGTAGCACCGGCTTTAATTACTGCCTCAATTACGCGGGCCAGGTACTCGTTATCGGTACGGCCGGCATCTTCAGCGTAAAACTCTACATCTTCAACGTATTTTTTTGCGTATTTCACCGCCTCAACACCACGCTCGATAATGGCATCGGGATTTGAGTTGAGTTTGTGGTAAATATGAAAGTCAGATGTTCCGATTCCGGTGTGGATACGACCTTTTTTGGCGTACTTGAGTGATTCGGCTGCAACATCAATATCTTTTTGTACTGCGCGGGTTAAGGCTGTAATCGTTGGCCATGTAACCGCTTTCGAAATCTCTACTACCGATTCAAAATCGCCGGGGCTCGAAATGGGGAATCCTGCTTCAATTACATCAACTCCCAATTCCTGCAAAGCTTTGGCAACTTCAATCTTTTCTACCGTGTTCAACTGGCAACCGGGGACCTGTTCACCGTCCCTCAAAGTTGTGTCGAAAATGTAAAGTCTGTCGCTCATGATTTGTTGTCTATTTATGTTATTTTTCTTTTAAGCTATGTACGTATCTATCATGAAAAAAGCCATCCTCAATGTGAGAATGGCTTCTTTATTCCAATATCGTTAATCAACACACCATTCTCATTTCTGTCTTGTTAGAAGAAGAATACCAATGAGGAGGTTAAGAATAGAAATGTTGATATTTTTTGTCATTTGCTTATGATTTCCTGCAAATATGAAAATATTATTTTAAAATGAAAATGAAATGGGGCTTTTTTATTAAAAAAAGAAGAATAATACCGAAATGTCTGTTTTGCGTTAACATTGAAGTAACTTTTGATGAAGTCAAAAGTTTAGAGCTCAGTGGGCAGTCTCAGTTTTCAGTCGCAGCAACCAGTGACTATTGACCAGTGACTTCTTCTGTTGCCTCTTCCTCAATCACCTCTTTCTTCTCAGGGCGCCAGAAAATATCTTTTTTAGAAAGCGGGCGCAGTTTTATTTTCCACTCGAAACCCGGTAATGTTTTCTCGCTATCTTCCAGTTTTAGAATTGGTTTTAACTGCCCTTCAGGTTGTTTTTGAAATGCAATGGCATCAATCTTTCCTTCTTTAAACCGTATACTGATATTGCTGCTTTCTGCTCTGTTCAGCCCGATAATGGCTTCTTTGTCGCGTGCATAATACAGGGTTTGCCCGTTACCATCCACATCAATATTGCGTAGTTTGCCGTTAACAATGTAGCCGGTCATGTCCTTGCCTTTAATCTGATCGAAGCGCCCCGAGTCCTGTTTCGAAATGATAAAACTGTTTTTCATCATATGCATTTCGTTGGGAGCGGTAGTGTGCTGAATCATTTCAATATAGTCGGCACTGAGTTGGTGTTGCTCGCTCCAAATTACCGGGTTGCTGTGCATTTGAACCAGCGAGTCTTTGGTGAAATACATCAGCGAATCGCAAAGCCCCTGTATGTCGGTTCTGAAAAAACGAACACCATAATAGGCCATCACAATATTTTCGCCATCAATGGTGTCAGGGATACTTTTTAAGGTGTCGGCGTGCAGGAACAGGCTGTCGGCTTCGCTGTACGAAATAAAAACCGCCGAATCGGTGGCTATCGCCGTTTCTTTTGTTTCGTTGTAAATTACCTTGTTTCCCTGAATTATGGTTTGGTTTTCAAAGTCTTCGATATGTACGTTTCCCTCGGCATAACCATCGCCATTTTCTTTATTATAGCTTATTTGTCGGGCGGTTAAAAGTTGCGTTTCGTTAAATACGCTTGGCATTTCTTTCAGATCGGCCTCGCCGGTTAGGGTGTTGTACCAACCATCTTCGGCATAAAGGGTATTCACCGAATCGCGTATGGTCGTTGGCCCTTTAAAATAGATAACCTCGGTTTGCGTATTGTAGCGCAGATCTTCGCTGTTGATGGTATACTTATCAGAGAAACCAACAACGCTGTCGGTAAAATGTGCTTCGTTATTGTCGAGGTAATATTTCCCCACTTTGCTGGTAAGTGTGTTGGTGCTGTCAACAATTTTCCCGAAACAATCGTAGTAGCCAACGTTCAGGTTCATGTCGTAATCCAGTGTGTCGGTGTAAAGCGTTACCTCGTTATTCACCAGCTTTACATTTTTTATGGCCTGTGCAAAACTACGGTCGCCATCGTAATACACTTTTCGCGCATAAAGGTGCAGCGTGTCGCCCTTGTTAATGTGTACGTTGCCAAAAGCATCTACGCGGTTTGATTGATCGTAAGTGTACGCGCTGTCGCAATACATCAGAATATCTTCATGCTTAATGATTACGTCGTTGATCAGGCGCTGGGCATTGGCAACATTTTCGCCTTGTTCCAATGTTTCAGCCTGAATGATTTCCACACGTTTCTTTTCCTGCGCGAATCCTTTTGTTGCTGTAAACAGAAGGAAAAGGAAGAAAATTGCAGGAGTTAATTTGCGCAAAGTAGCGCTGGTATTAATACGGTAAAAAGACATTAAAGCAATTTGTCGATGATTTCGTCGATTGAAATATTTTCAGCTTCGGCTTTGTAGTTTTTAATAATCCGGTGCCTAAGAATAGAGGGAGCAACGGCTTTTACATCCTCAATATCGGGCGAATATTTACCATGCAAAGCAGCATGTGTTTTCGCGCCCAATACCAGGTACTGCGATGCACGTGGCCCCGCTCCCCATTTCAGGTACTGGTTACTGATCTCTGCCGCATGTTCATTCTCCGGGCGGGTTTTTGCCGCCAGTGTAACTGCATAACGTAACACATTATCGTTTACCGGAATTTTACGGATCAAATCCTGGTAGTACAGAATTTCTTTTCCTGAAATAACTGGTTTTAACTGGGTGTTTTGTATGGTAGTTGTATTTTTTACGATGGTAATTTCGTCTTCCAGTTTTGGGTAATCGAGCCAAACCGAAAACATAAAACGGTCGAGCTGAGCTTCGGGCAGGGGATAGGTTCCTTCCTGCTCGATTGGGTTTTGCGTTGCCAGCACAAAAAACGGTTTGTCAAGCTCAAAATGTTGTCCGGCAGCAGTAACCGATTGTTCCTGCATGGCTTCCAATAGTGCCGATTGCGTTTTTGGCGGTGTACGGTTAATCTCGTCGGCCAGAATAATGTTGGCAAACAATGGCCCTTGTATGAATTTAAAATTACGTTCGTTGTCCAGAATTTCGGTACCGATAATATCCGATGGCATCAAATCGGGTGTAAACTGAATACGGTTGTACTTAAGCCCCAGAATTTTTGCAATGGTAGTTACCAGCAGCGTTTTTGCCAGCCCGGGAACACCAATCAGCAAAACATGACCGCGGCTAAACAGCGAGATCAGTACCTGATCGATAATTGCATCCTGGCCATAGATTACGCTTGTAATTTCCTTTTTCAGGTCTTTAAATTTTCCCTGAAGTGCATCTAAGGCTTCAACGTCGTTTTTAAAATTCATAAACAAAAATTCGTGGGTTATTATTTAATCCAGTTGTCGAAATTAAAGTTGCAGTTAGCATAAGTTCTGTCGATACGGATGTAGGTTTGCGACTGGCGCTCTGCAATCCATTCTTCCAAAACCTGTTCTTTCTTTTTCGCCAGGTACATTTCGGCAAGCGTTTGGTAATCGTCTTGCAGGTTGGCCTTATGCGAATCGATTTTTCTTAACAGCTTGATAATTTTATAAACCTGTTGCTGGTTTTTAGTGTCAATAGTTTCAAACGGCTCCGAAATCTCGTTGATGTTCATTTTTGTGATGATCTTGCTGGCATCGGGATCAACCTCTTCAATCGAAAATTTCGACGACATGGTGTTGGGGTTAATGGCAATTCCACCATTGTTACGGGTGTTCTTGTCGTAAGAGAACATTTGAGCTGCCTGATCAAAAGCAATTTCATCTTTACGAATGAGGTTGGCCAGGCTATCGAGGCGTTCGTAAGCTTCTTCTTTTGCGTCAACCGAAATTTTTGGTTTCATCAAAATATGGCGCGTGTTTACTTTTCCACCTTGCTTATCTACCAATTGAATAATATGGTAGCCAAACGCACTTTTTACTACGTTCGATACTTTATCATCTTTTAGGTTGAAAGCAGCTGTTGCATAAGCCGGATCAAGCTGTGCACGACCCGAATAACCAATAACGCCGCCATCTTTCGCTGACGGTCCTTCAGAGTAAATTACAGCCATTGCAGCAAAGCTCGAACCGTTTTCAATTCGTTTTTTAATCTCGCGCAGTTTGGCTTTTACCCGGTTTTCTTCTTCCAATTCTATTTTTGGTTGCACGGTAATTTGTGCATACTCGTATTGTGTTGGTATCGTTGGAATCTCCTCTTTGCTTAGGTTGCGGTAATTGTAGCGCACTTCTGACGGGGTAACGGTTACATTTTCAACGATTTTCGAGCGCATTTGCTGGCTTAGCAACTGCTCGCGAATGGCTTCCTGCATGTCGGCTTTAATACTGGCAATTGATTTGCCAAAGTAGGTTTCAACGGCGCTTTCGGTACCAAAGTGTTGCATGTACATTTGCAATTGGGCATCCATTTGCTGGTTAACCTGGCTGGGTGTTACCGTAATCAAGGTATCCAGTTCGGCTTCGGCAACCAATAGTTTATTGATCAAAAAATCTTCCAGAAGCTCGCATTTCATATCTCCTTCCGAAGTAATTCCCTGCGCCTGCTGGTTAATGTTCATGGTTTCGATGTCCGATTTCAAAATAACGTTACCACCAACCACGGCTACAATCTGGTCGATAACTTTATCCTGAGCATTTGCTCCGGTAAGTACCGCAAGCATAAGCATCGCTGTTACAAAAATTCTAGTTTTCATATTTTTATTAATTCGTTTTCGTGTCATAAATTCTGAATTTCTTTTTTCTTACACCTTCCGTGTAAATATTTTCTTCAATTTCTTTTAAGAACCTGATCTTACGTTGATTCAGGATCAGATTTTTAATATTGTCCCGAACAAATTCAATCGGAGCCAGATCGTTACTTAGCTTATAATCATGAATGCTGACAATATAGTAATAATTTGAATCATTCATTTCATACAGCTCGTTCCGCTTCAGAAAGGACTCGGGATCTTCCACCTTTTGCGGAAAGTTGTTTTCCAGCATCTGGAAGCTGATCCATTCGTCGGCTGATATGTTTGCTTTTTTTGCGTATTGACTGCAATAGTCGCGAAGTTCGTCAATTCCTTCAGGTGAAGTGTCGGCAATCAGGGATTTTACCATATTGGGATCGGCCAAATCGCTTGGTATCATTACAAAAGTGGCTTTTACAATGCTGTTATTCAGGTTGAAATTTGTCGGGTTATTGTTGTAAAATTTTTCAATCTGCTGATTGGTAACAACAGTGTCCATCCGTTGCCGGATCAACTCGTTTTTATATTTATAAATAATCAGCGAATTGCGGTATTCTTCCAGCTCGTTCCGAAGATCTTTTTGCTCGTCACTCAGGTTTTCATCGGCTTTCTGAATCAGTAATTCCTGCTTAATCCATTTGTCGATGTAATTGTCGCTCATCGAGATGCTGTCTTCCTTACTTATTCCTTTGGGCAGAATTTCTTCCACTTTTGAACGGTAAAGCACTTTTTCACCAACGCTGGCAACCGGTTCATCGCTCAAGTCCGACGAACATCCGGCAAGTGCAAGCGCCAGTGCAGCGATTAAGCTATATGTGATTTTTCGTTTAAACACCCTCGATGGAATTTAGCAGTTTTTTATTCACTTTAACCTTGTACTTATTGCGCAGTTCTTTTATCCACTGTTCTTCCAGGTAGTCCTGATAATCCGAGATAAAAAGGCCGCGTGCATCATCCAACGTTTTTGGCTCCGGTTTAATTTTGTCGCCACGAACAAAAGTAGTGGCACTGTCAAAATTTTCCGGGTCTTTGCCGTTCCAAACGTAATAATCCACTACCGGATTTTGGGCTTCTTCCCAGGCTCCGGTTTCAATGGAAATCAGTTCTTCACCATCCGTATTTATGTGTGCGAGTACTTCGTCGGCATTCAGGCCGGCACCAAAAAGGTTTTCCGCTTCTTCGCGAACCGACACATCCTTGCAGGTAATTATATGACCGTTAAAACGATCGCCCCAAAGGTGGTTATCCTTGTTATTTTGGTAGAATTTTTCCAACCCGGCTGTATCTTGCGCTGCATAGTTCCAGATTTTTTCCTGCGAAATATTAAACAGCAAAATGCCATCGTGGTATTCGTTCATCAGGTAGCGGAACTCCGGGTATTTCTCCTCCAGTTTTGAGTCTTCCAGATTTGTAATCTCATCCGTTACCCAATTATCGTAAACCGAAAGGTAAGAGCTCGATTTTATATTATTTTGTGTAATAAACGCTGTCAGTTCTTCGGCTCCAAAGTTTTTATTGTCGATAGTAAAGAAAGTTTCTTCGGGCAAAGCAGAAGTGCCGGCAATGGTTAGCTCTGCTAGTTTTACCTTGGCGACTTCGTTTTCCGAGAAATTATACTCCTTTTTCAGTTTCTCAACAAACACTTTTTTTCCCGATGCCTGACGTGCAGCATCTTTTTTTATCTGACTTTCAATTGATGCACGGGCTTCTTCAAAAGGAGGAACCGGGCGCGCACTTAGGCGTTTTATAATGTGATAGCCAAAAGGCGTTTCAACAGGTTCCGAAATATCGCCATCGTTTTTCAACGCAAATGCCGGATCGGAAAATTCCTTAACGATCCTGCCTGCCGCAAACCAGGGCATTTCTCCACCGCGTACTGCAGAGCGTCGGTCCTGCGATTCGTCTTTAGCCAAAGCCGCAAAATCAGCTCCGTTGAGCAGCAACTGATAAATGGAATCGATGGCCATTTTTGCTTTTGCTTTTTCTTCAGGAGTGGCATTCCTGCTCACGTTTTTCATTATGTGGGCAACCTGCAATTCTCCTTTGTTGGGGCGTGTGTCGTGCACCTTAATCAGGTGGTATCCAAAGTCGGTACGCACCGGCTCCGAAACTTCTCCAACAGGCGTGTTAAATGCCGCATCTTCAAAAGGAGCCACCATGGTAAAAGCCGAAAAATAGTTTAAATGTCCTTTGTTTGTTTCTGCCGACGGATCTTCCGAGTATTCCATTGCAGCATCCTCAAAAGGTTTTCCGGCGATTATCTGCTTACGAATGTTAGTAATTTTGTCGAGTACCTGCTGTTCTTGTTCTGGCGACGCATCTTTGTCAACACCCAACAAAATATGGCTTGCATTTACCTCCAGTTTCATGCGGCGGTAAAGCTCTTCAACCTGGTGTTCGTTAAAATCAATATCGGTGAGATAAGGCGCTGCAATTTCTTTCCGGTAGCCGGCCAGTTCATTAATAAAGGTCTGGTTGGTGTCCATCTTTAAGTTTTCAGCTTCAACAACTTTCAGCTTAAAATTAATGAACAGTTCCAGGTATTCTTTGGGTGTTTTTCTATCGGCATCAGAATACAGGCTGCTGTTGTTTTTGTTGTAGACGAATTCAAATTCATCTTTACTAACCTCGTGTTGATCAATCGTTAACAACACCTCGTCAGATTGTGCTACAACCTGTAAGGTAATGACAACAAAAAAAATCAATGAAAAGAAAACTCTGTTCATTTTACACCATCGGTTTATATTTGAACAACTCTGCTTGAGCAAATTGCGAATGTTTTACACCCCTTCGGGTAAAAGCAGCCCGCGCTTACTGGCGGCTGCTGTAGTTCGGTGCTTCACGAGTAATACTTACATCGTGTGGATGGCTTTCCTGAACACCCGCATTTGAAATTCGGGTGAATTTAGCCTGTTGAAGCGCTTTAATATTTTGTGCTCCGCAATATCCCATTCCGGCGCGTATACCACCAAGCAGCTGATAAAGCACTTCGTATAACGATCCTTTAAAAGGAACGCGTGCTGCAATTCCTTCAGGAACCAGTTTCTTAATATCTTCTTCCATATCCTGGAAATAGCGGTCTTTCGATCCTTTTTGCATGGCTTCAACCGATCCCATTCCACGGTAAGCTTTAAATTTCCTTCCCTGGTAAAGAATGGTTTCACCCGGTGATTCTTCAACACCTGCAAATAATCCTCCGGCCATCATCGAGTCGGCACCGGCGGCCAAACCTTTAACAATGTCGCCTGAGTAGCGGAGTCCGCCATCGCCAATTACAGGAACACCTGAATCTTTAATCGCTTTTGCAACATTGTAAATAGCCGAAAGCTGAGGAACACCCACACCGGCAATAACACGGGTGGTACAAATTGAACCCGGTCCAATTCCAACTTTAACCGCATCGGCACCGGCGCTAACCAGCAATTGTGCAGCTTCGGCAGTGGCAATATTTCCGGCAACCACATCTTTATCCGGATATTTTGATTTTATGCGTTTTAGCATTTCAACCACACCTTTGGTATGTCCGTGTGCAGTATCCAAAACAAGTGCATCAACCTGTGCTTTCACCAGTGCATCTACACGATCCATGGTGTCGCCTGCAATACCAACACCGGCTGCTACGCGCAAACGGCCTTTTTCGTCTTTACAGGCAAACGGTTTATCTTTTGCTTTGGTAATATCTTTATAGGTAACCAGCCCGATCAGTTTATTTTCCTTATCAACAACCGGTAGTTTTTCAATTTTATGTCGCTGAAGAATTTCGGCAGCTTTATGCAAATCTGTTGATTCGAGCGTAGAAACCAGGTTTTCGCTGGTCATCACTTCTGAAATAGGGCGGCTCATATTAAGTTCAAAACGAAGGTCGCGGTTGGTAACAATTCCTACCAGGTGGCCGTGGCCATCAACAACCGGAATACCACCAATTTTATATTTGGCCATAAAATCCAGTGCATCCTTCACTTTTTTCTCAGGAGTAATGGTAATCGGATCGTAGATCATACCATTTTCGGCACGTTTTACAGTTGTTACCTGGTGCGCCTGCTCCTCAATACCCATATTTTTGTGAATCACACCAATACCGCCTTCGCGTGCAATGGCAATGGCCATTTTACTCTCGGTAACCGTATCCATAGCTGCCGAAATAATCGGAGTATTAATGATAATGTTACGAGTGAATTTCGAAGATAGATCAACTTCGCGTGGTAACAATTCTGAATATGAGGGAATTAAAAGAACATCATCGAAGGTTAATCCTTCAAACTGTATTTTGTCTTCTAGAAACGACATGCCTAACTATTTTAATGTTTTTATTAAAGCGCAAAACTACAAAAAAATAGTGGACCAGAACTGATTTATTTAAGCTGTGCTTACTTTTGAAGAATAAAAATTGTTAAAGGTTAAAATGATTTCTTAATTTGTATTAATGGAAGACTTCAGGCAGATACTTACCCGCTATTGGGGCTACCCCGAATTCCGGCCGCTGCAGCTCGAAATTATTGAGTCTGTTGCAGCGGGTAATGACACGCTTGGACTAATGCCAACCGGAGGCGGTAAATCAATTACTTTTCAGGTTTACTCACTGGCACACGAAGGCATTTGTGTGGTGGTTACACCCTTAATTGCTTTAATGAAAGACCAGGTGGAAAACCTGAACCGGAAAGGGATAAAAGCACTGGCCGTGCATAGCGGAATGTCGGCACGCGAAATTAGACTGACGCTCGATAACGCTGTTTGGGGCAATTACAAGTTTTTGTATGTATCGCCCGAACGCTTGAATTCAGAGCGTTTTATAGAGCGCCTGGAGCAAATGAAAGTAAACCTGTTAACGGTTGACGAAGCGCACTGTATCTCGCAATGGGGCTACGATTTTCGGCCCAGTTACTTAAGCATTATTAAAGTGCGGGAACTGCTGCCCAAAATTAAAATACTGGCTTTAACAGCAACCGCAACGCCTAAGGTGGCCGACGATATTCAGGACAAACTCGGTTTCAAAGAGAAGAATTTGTTAAAAATGTCTTTTCACCGCGAAAACCTGAGTTACCTGGTGCGTCATGTCGAGAATAAAACCGGATATCTGCTGGATACACTGAAAAAAAGTAAAGGCTCGGGAGTGGTGTACGTACGAAGCCGCAAAGCCACCCGCGAAATTGCTGAAGAACTAAAGCAAAACAGAATTTCGGCCGATTATTACCACGCCGGTTTGGGAAATATTGTTCGTAGTTCGCGGCAAGACGACTGGCTAACCGGAAGAACGCGTGTGATTGTTGCTACCAACGCCTTTGGAATGGGAATCGACAAAGCCAACGTTCGTTTTGTAATCCATATTGATGCGCCCGATTCGCTGGAGGCCTATTACCAGGAGGCAGGTAGGGCAGGCCGCGACGGGAAAAAATCGGCAGCGGTGTTATTATATAATAATGCCGATACCACAAAACTGAAAAAGCATATTTCAACTTCGTTTCCCGAAATTGATAATATAAAACGCATTTATGATTCGCTGTGTAACTATTTTCAAATCGCTGTGGGCCACGGAAAAGGGCAGGTGCGCGAATTTAGCTTACAGGGATTTGCCCAGGCCTACAAATTTCAGCAGGCGATGGTTTACAATAGCCTGAAGATTTTGCAACGCCAGGAATACCTTGAATTTACAGAGCAGGTTGACAGTCCGTCGCGGATCTATTTCCCGATTTCGCGCGATGAGCTGTACAAATTTCAGGTGGCCAACGCCAAACTCGACGATTTTATAAAACTGCTGTTGCGCTCGTACACCGGTTTATTCACCGGTTATGTATCGGTTGATGAAGAGTTGTTGTCGAAACGTTCGGGGCTTAACCGCGACCAGGTGTATAATTACCTGAAACACTTGCGCCAGTCGAAGGTGATTGATTATGTACCGAAAAGTCAAACGCCGTTTATCTACTTCACCAAAGAGCGAGTGCATATCGACCGCCTGAAGATCTCGAAAGAGAACTATGATCTGCGGAAAAAGGACTATACCGAAAAAATTGAGTCGGTAATTCATTATGCTACCGATTTGGCCACTTGCCGCAGCCTGATTTTGTTGAACTATTTTGGCGAAAGCGATGCTGCCCCCTGTGGCACCTGCGATATTTGTAAAGCCAAACAGGCACTGGCACTTAGCGATTACGAATTTGAAACCGTTAGCAAACGTGTGCAGAAGTTGCTCGAGGAACCAAGCACCTACGAAAACCTCTTGTTTAAACTAAAGGGCGACCAACAAAAAATGCGCGAAATAGTTAAGTGGTTACTCGATAACAAAAAAATAATTTACCGCGTTGATGGACTGCTGGAATGGAAGTAAATAGAGCAGAAGGCAAAAGGCAAAAGTTGAGATTAGCTGTGCTGATCGAAATCCCGACCGAAGCGTCGGGAGCAAAAGTTGCAGTATCCGGTCGCAGTTCTCAATTGACTGATTCGCTTTCAATCAACTTCAATCTTAAAATCAATCTACCTCAATCTTCTCTAAGAAAGCACTGTGCTCAATAATACTATCACGCCAACTTAAGCCTTTAATCTTTCCACTTCCATCATTACACTCCTGTCTTAAAAATCTTTACTACTTTTGCAGCAGTTTAATTATTGGGAAATTAGGTGTGACTATGGATCAGATCGTATATTCAAAAAATGTAGTTGAATTTGTAACAGTGGCTAACGAGTACTGTTCTACCATCGAGAATGTGTCGCATCTCACTGCAGAAGAAAATCTTGCAAAGCTTCAAAAGTTGTTGCCATTACTCTATTTAAAGGCTTCGGTTGTTGGGAAGATTGAAATGGTGATGGACGAGGAACTGGAGAAATTTGTAAGCGAGCTCGACTACAATATGTTGTGCCAGAAATGGTTGCAGTTGTTGGGCGAGAACGATGGTTTTCACGAAGTTTTCGATCCCAATATTCAGTTTGGAGAAGAAACGGTACGGGCAAGTGTTTCCGAAAATCTGATGGATATTTACCAGGACCTGAAGGATTGTATCACAAATTACAGCATTGGTAACGAAGAAGTAATGAACGATGCAATTTCGGAGTGTATTTATCATTTCGAAGAGTTTTGGGGACAGCAGCTGGTAAATGTTATGCGTGCCGTGCACATGCTGGTATACAGCGGTGCTGATTTTTCAACTGAAAGTAGTAATGACGAAGCGGTTCCCGGGAAAGGAAATCCCAAATGGCTTGATAAATTCTGGGGAACCGATCAAGAAGAGGAATAAATGTTTAAAGAAAAAATATCAAACGAAGAATTGACGGGCCTGCCTTTAAAACGTTTTGAAGGGCAGATCTTTTTAGTCGATTCGTTACAACAGGTAAAATATGCCATGGAAGAGCTCAACGGAGCAAGCATAATTGGCTTTGATACCGAAACAAAACCTTCGTTTAAAAAAGGCGTGGTAAACAAAGTGGCCCTGCTGCAATTGTCGACCAAAAACAAGGCTTTTTTATTCCGGATTAACCGAATTGGTTTGCCACGCGAAATTGTGGAATTACTGGCCAACGAGAACGTGATTAAACCGGGCGTTGCTATTCGCGACGATATTAAAGGCTTACAGGAATTTGTACCTTTTAAACCGGGTGGTTTTGTTGAGTTGCAGGATGAGGCAAAAGAAATGGGCATTCAGAATTTCAGCCTGAAAAAACTGACTGCTATTGCCTGTGGTTTCCGTATTTCGAAAGGACAGCAGCTGACCAACTGGGAAGCCAGCGAATTAACAGAAGCACAACAATATTATGCAGCTACCGACGCGTGGGCTGCACTGGAAATTTTCGAGAACTTTTCAAAAAATTAGAGATGGCAAAAGAGTTTGTCAAAGTTGTATTAAAGTCGGGTAAAGACCAGTCATTGCTGCGTTTTCACCCGTGGGTATTCTCCGGAGCCATTAAAGAAATGTACGGAAAACCTGCCGAGGGCGACATGGTAAAAGTGTATTCGAACCAGGACCGGTTTTTGGCAATGGGCCACTACCAGATCGGATCGATTGCCATTCGTCTTGTGTCGTTTGAAGATGTTGAACCGGATTACGATTTCTGGAAAAGCAAAATCGAAAGTGCCTGGAACCTGCGTAAAAAAATAGGTTTTGAGAATAACCCGGAAACGAATGTTTTTCGACTGATACATGCCGAAGGAGACGGAATGCCGGGGCTGATCGTTGATTTCTACAATGGAACAGCGGTAATGCAAACGCACTCCATTGGCATGCACCTCATTCGCGAAGAACTGGTGAAAGCTTTGCAGGAAGTGATGGGCGACCACCTAAAAGCTATTTACAATAAAAGCGAAAAAACATTGCCGTTTAAAGCCCAGGTAAAATCGGAAGACGGTTATTTGTTTGGCGGCCCCGATGTTTCGGGAGCACACGAAGTGCTGGAACATGGACTGCGTTTTAAAGTGGACTGGGAAAATGGACAGAAAACCGGATTTTTTGTCGACCAGCGCGAAAACCGTAAGCTGGTGCAGGAATTTTCGAAAGGCCGCGATGTGCTGAACATGTTTTGTTACACCGGAGGTTTTTCGTTTTATGCCATGCAGGGAGGTGCCAAATCGGTGCACTCGGTTGATGCATCGGCAACTGCAATTGAATTGACCGATGAGAACGTAGAGTTGAATTTTCCAGGAGACCAGCGCCATAAAGCAACAGTGATTGATGGTTTTGAGTACCTGAAAGATATTAAAGATAAATACGACCTGATCATTCTTGATCCGCCGGCATTTGCCAAGCACCGCAAAGCATTGACGCAGGCATTAAAAGGTTATAAACGAATTAATACCCGCGCTTTCGAGCAAATTCGTAAAGGCGGAATTCTGTTTACCTTCTCCTGCTCGCAAGTGGTGTCGAAAGAGAAATTCAGGGAAGCTGTTTTCTCTGCAGCAGCAATTTCCGGACGAAAGGTTCGTATCCTGCACCAAATGAGCCAGCCGGTTGATCACCCGGTTGATATTTATCACCCTGAAAGTGAATATTTGAAGGGATTGGTTTTATATGTGGAGTAAGAGAACTGAGGGACTGAAGGATTGAAGGAATGAAGGAAGAAATGCGTGAATGCTTTAATGCCAAAATGCTTAAATCACATGGTTGTATTGCCGAAAATTGTAAAATTGATAAATTGTACTGCAACTAGCGGCTCGTAGCTCGTAGCTAATTTTGCCATTAGTCTGTTGAAGTACTGTAAAGTGAATGATTTATTGAGTGATTGACAAACAACTTTGTGTAGCTTTGTGCTTACTTTGTAAAACTTTGTGTTAAAATATAATTACATGAAAATGCAAGAACTAACAAACAAGTATAACTCCCAACTGGAAGAAAAAACGATTGTAGAGAAATTACAATTCCTGGTTGAACAGCATCCTGATAAAGTGGTTTTTACCACCAGTTTTGGTTACGAAGACCAGGTGATTACAGATATCATTTTTAAGAACGACCTGCCCATAAAAGTAGTTACTTTGGATACCGGCCGCTTGTTTCCGGAAACGTCTAAAGTGTACCGCAGTACGCTTGAAAAATACAACAAGCCGATTAAAGCCTATTTCCCGCCAACCGAAGAAGTGGAGAAACTGCTCGACGAAAAAGGGCCTTTTAGCTTTTACGAGTCGCTGGAAAACCGCAAAGAGTGTTGTTTCATCCGCAAGGTAATTCCTTTAAAACGTGCCCTGAAAGGGAACGAGATTTGGATTACCGGATTACGTGCTTCACAGTCGGATAACCGCAGCGACATGAAATTTTTTGAGTACGATGCAGGAAACGACATTGTAAAATTCAATCCGCTAATGGAATGGAGCCTGGAAGAAACCATCGACTGGGTGAAAAAATACAACGTACCTTACAATGTGCTGCACGACAAAGGTTTTGTGAGTATCGGATGCCAGCCATGTACACGTGCCATTCAGCCGGGCGAAGATTTCCGTGCCGGACGCTGGTGGTGGGAGCAGGGCTCAGGAAAAGAGTGCGGGCTGCATTCTGTAAAAAAGTAGATTCAAATTACACTATAGCTATAAGGCACGGAGTTTTCCGTGCCTTTTTTGTTACCAAATCTTTTACTTGAAAATTTCCCCTTCTGCCAGGAGGGATGTCAGCGACTTGAGCTATTAAGTTGGATGATTAATAGGGTTTCGCTGACGGAGAAGCAATCTGTTCTATCATCTATAAAGCAACCTTAAACCACGAAGAAACCGCCGAGGATGAGCTGGTGCCGGCTGGGTGTTGCTGCATGCCTTTCATCTGCCCACCGCGGCCACCGCCGCCGCCGCCGGGCATTCTTCCCATTCCCCCTCCTGAGCCTCTGCCTCGTCCGGAACCGGAATTACCTGACATGGAACCGCTTCCATTCATGGATGGACTTGAACTTCCCGTTTCCAGTCCTGCAGAAAAAGTATGATCTCCGGCAAGCGGAATTTCTTTTAGCGGCATCTGCAATTCTAAAACAAGTTCGTTGTATTGGTTAGTGGTAAAATTAACTTCAATAGCATACAAGTGGGGACTACGATAAAAGGTAAATTCTTCACCATTGGCATCCCATGTTACTTTTTTTAGGGTACTGTTTATGGCTGCGGCTATATTTCCGTTCATCCCCGGCTCTTGCATTGGTCGGCCCTGCAAATTTTGCCGGTTCAACTGATCGGGAGAACGTTCAATTTTAAGTGCATACTTTTTGCTTTTTTTGCCTTGAGGATCAAAATAAAGATTTAGTCCGCTGCGCATAATCCTTGGGTAAATTGTACGGTCGCTCAAAGTAGCTGTAAAAAAGAAGTTCGTGTCATTCACCGCCACTCCATACCGGATATTGTTTTTTTTATCAAAATGAGTAGTTGGAATCGCTGAAAATTCAGGAGTTGGTTGGCCGGAAAGATTTTGGCTTTGATATACCGGAATTTTGGCACACGAAAAGGAAAATAAAGAAAGGAAAATGTAGCCGATCATTTTCACTGATCGCCTGTTAAGTAGATTCATAAATTGCAATTTTTGTTGAATAAAAATCAATGTTTTCAGAATTAGACACAAGCCTGATTCTAAACTTGCGATACAAATTCCTTTTATTTTTAATGTAACAGAACATAACTTCACGGATTTCCCCTACTGACAGGAGGGGGTTCAGCAATGTAAGCTATTAAGTTGGATGATTAATCTGCTTTCGCTGACGGAGTGGTGTAGCAGGGGTAGATTGCTTCACTTCGCTCGCAATGACACGGTATATCCAGGTTCAGGGCAGCGGACAGAAGAGAATTGTGCGGGGACAAAACAGGTCATTGTCCGCTGCAGATCTATACCTAAAAAGAATGTCATTGCGATTTGACAGCTGACGGAGAAGCAATCTAAGTACTTAGCCTGAATGTATGCCTACTCAAAAAAAAAGTCCCGATCGACAAGCAATGTCAACCGGGACTTAAAACGTATGTAATGTATAACTTTTGCGTACTATAGCTGAAGATTTTTCAGCAGTGCCGTTTTGTTTTCCACATCAGCGGTGATGGCATATACCGAGATGGTGGCACCTGAAATAGCATCAATGTTTTTGTCCACTTTTAACGAACCCGAGCCATTAAAACCGATGAACTGTTTTAACCAGCCTTTGGCTGTAATTTCGTGGCCGTGCGTGGCCTGGTAGTTGTATACTTTTACTGCCTGCACAGTTTTGTTCTCGTCGAATAAAATGTAATAATCAAAATATTCCGAATCGAGTGTTGTCAACGATTCGTGCACTACCGAACATCCTCCGGCGCGGCAGCTGTTCACCCGCCCGATGTAAATGTATCGGTAAGCATTTTCATTATTTTCGGTAACCAGGAAGTATTTGCCATTTATTTCGTCGCAGGTTGGGTCGGTAATTTTCATTTCCTGAACCCCCGACAGTGTTTCGATACCCGATTTTTGAAGGGTCTTTTCCAATGCTTTTGGCTGAAAATCCACTTCGCTTTGGGCAAAGGCCAAACAGGCACTAAATAAAGTAGCAATTAATATTATTCCTGATTTTAATTTCATCTTTCTGTAGTTTAAAACATTACACCAATTCCGGCGCTAAACGTTTTTGCGTAAGTATCGGTGGCGGCATTTTTAACAAACTGGATATCGGTTTTAACAACCGCTCCTTTTGTTAATGCCAGCGTAAGTCCTGTGGTAATTGCTGTTTTTTCGTACGACGCGTTTTTAGCAATATTGTTTTCTACCGAACTGTGTGTATTTAAAAACTCGTAACGTACAAATGGTGTCAGTTGCAACTCAGTGTCGACTGTGCGGAAAACGTTGTATGCTGCCTCGGCGTAATACCCGATCATAGCACTTCCAACATCGTTCATGCTTCCGTCTTTTGCTGTAAATGCATTATACTCATCGGTGTTTGACAGGCTTGCATAGTACAACTGACCGCGCAACTGAAGTCCTTTTACCGAATAACGTGCATCCAGTCCGAGCATTGAAATGCCTACTACCGACGAATCAGCCATGGCAACAGCGGCGTCATCATTTTTGTCGATACCGTTGTACAACTTGCTTTGTGTTTTTCCGAGGTAAGTAGATACACCCAGGTTTAATCCTCTTATTCCGAAATATTCGACTTTTCCTGCAAAATTGGGTGCGCTCATATACGATTCAGCTCCTTTTTGGCGGCCGCTGCGCATTCCTTTGGCACCACTTAGTTTTGCCGAACCATCGTAACCGTTAAAACCGTTCATTACGTAAGCCTGGTATTTTAACGATGCAGGTAAAATTGTTCCGCTGATACCAAAACCAATTTCGCGCCATGTAGTTGGCGTAATGGTATTGTCAACCAGCGGGCGTTCAACACCGTTAAAGGTTGTAGGCTCGTGGTATTCGTTAATAATTCCCATGGGTACCAACATCAATCCACCTCTGAAATTAATGGCGTTGTTTAGTTTGTACTGCAAAAAAGCCTGTTCTACATAAACCTCTTTAACGTGCTCGTATTCAATTTCGGTAATAAACTGTGTTTTTTCGTTGAAGTTATAACCCAGCAACATCACCACACGGTGTACATCCAGTTTGCCGTTGTTATAAGTGTCGCCCGATAATGGCTGGTTGTAATGTACTTCGCCGTAACCGCCAATCAGCAGTTTGCTGTCTTGAATTAAAAGATTATCGGCTGAGTTGGTGTATTGGTTGGGATTGATTTCCTCGTTTTGTGCGAAAGAAAAAAGTCCCGCGCTTACAATTAAAAATGATAGTAATAGTTTCTTCATGATCTATGGATAAAGTTGTTAAATATTCACATTGCAAAACTAGCTTGAAGACCTGAGGTGTGAAATCCCAAAAAGTGGTGATTTTAGATGTTGGTAACTACTATTAGTAGTGATGAATGGAGGCTATATCACCTGAAATTGTGATTGTGGGGTGGAACGACAGGAGAAACGATTAAAGATAAAGGATTATTGATTAAGGGATTAAGTTGCGAGCCATTAGCCGCCAGCTGGCAGAGAAGCAATCTATTCCCTCGTGCAATGATTCACGCGGTAGCGGATTTTTGCACCGTCCTTTATAGCGGAAACGATTTCTATTAAAAATTGTGACCGCAATTAAAACAGTGCCATTTTTTACGGATTAACGGAAAGGGAGTACTGACTACCAGCGACAAAACCAGGTACAACACATCCCATTTATAGTCGATCGCAAATCCGTATTTGGTGTTATCCGATTTACAGTTCGGGCAAATAATCTCATTTTCGTTATCATGATGAGAATTATAACGATCTACCAGCTCTTTATCCAGGTAGTATTCAACGGGTCGGATTCGTAAATACTTAAAAACATCTCTGTCGAAATCAAACAGTTCATAAAAAAAATCATTCCAGTTAAAATGCAGTGTTTTGCTTGCCAGTAATTGAAATTCCTTTTCTGCTTCAACAATTTCGGCCACTTCAGCAGTGTTTAAAAGCGAGGATTCTATTTCGGCAGGTGTATTCAGCAAAACCGGATTGCTGCGGATTACCGATTTAATTCGTAACACCTCCCGCTGTCGTTCATATTCCGAATTAAGGATATCACTGATTTTGTATTCCCCCTTTTTATCGAACAAACAGCCTTCGTTTAGGTGAGCGAGTATTGCAGTAGCCGGCTCAAGCTGGTGCGATGGTACTTTTAACTTCACACCTCCAACGGCAACTGCCCGAAACGGATGCACCCAAACAATATTTTCATCAAAAACAAAACAATCGATCCCTTCGGTTTCAAGCCGGCCTTTTAAAATGTGGCAGTCCACCGGAATGTTTGAACTAAAAAGTGTTACAAGTTGAATCATGCATGTATTTCTGATCGCGGTTCAATTTCAGTTATCGAAACTGCTTTATCTTTTTTGAAAAGTTCCTCATAAATGTCAATACAAACATAAATCAGGAAAACAGCCAGCAGGTTGATATACAGATAGTATTCCTCGCCGGAATTCCATGCAAAACTAAAACGTGATGTTAGGGCAACGTCCATATTCATTTCAAATCCATTCGTAAATTCAACCCCTCCACCCAGTCTGCCACCGGAAATAAAATTATAAGTATATGCTCCAACCCCAACGGCAAATATTTGGATCGTCTGATTGAGCATCGAGAGTAATAAGCCTCTTTTGTGTTGTTTTCGAATAAGCAGGCTGCCGGCTTTAAAGGATAAACTATAAAGTCCGACAGCTACCAGGTAAATTAATAGCAATGCACCATTTATTTCGCCTGTTTTAAGGAGAATTGAGGCAATAATATAGAATCCCAAAAGGGCGCCAACGATTTGATAAATCCCTAAGATCAGGATGGTAGTCTTAGTTGATTTTATTCGGAGTTTCATAATGTGTCGATGTTTAGATTACAAGCAACGATTAAGAATCCGTGCCGGCAGAGGTCGTTTTTCCTTAATTCATTTCTTTTACATAAGAATCTATTGCTTCAAAAACGCCATGATTCTTTTCAAAAACTTTAGCAAATATTTCCCGCGCTTTTTCAAAATTTTGTTTCGATTTGGAATACTCCTCTTTGTCGAACTGAATAACCGCCGAATAGAAATATAAATTTCCGTTCACCTTATCATCAGTAGCAAATTCATCATGTTGCGTAGTCAGAAATTCCATAAGTTCATCAACTTTCTCATTACTCCAATATATGCTCATCAAATCCTTATAAATTGTTGGGTTGCCCGGATCTATCAAAAAGAACTGTTTTGTTCTTTCTGTATAGGAGGTTTTGTTTAGCGCAAGCTCCATCTCCAACAGAGGTTTTAATGTATAATAATCATTAGCCTGTATTTTGTCTGCCTGTTTATAAAAGTCAATAGCCTTTTCATTCTCCTCAAGTTCCTGATAAATCACAGCAATCATTCTGGCCGCATCCGCTTTATATTCAGCAAATTCATACAGTTTCATGGCATTTTGTGCACTTTCTATGGCTTTTTCTCTTTGGTCGGTGTATAAATAGGCATAAGCGAGGTTATAATGGCTCGACGGGTATTCCTGTTTTAATTCAACCGATTTTTTAAAATAGGGAATCGATGCTTTGAAATCCTGATTCATCAGATAAGCATACCCAATTCCGTAGGTCGACCAATAATCAAAAACGCCATTTTCGTAAGCATCCAGGTAAAGCGATTTAAACTTATTTATCACATCTGAATCCGGTATCAACCAGTTACCCTGATATTTTAAATGAGCCTCGTGATAGTAAAATCCAAGTTCTTTTTTCAACTCATAATTGTCGGGGTATTTATCAATCAGTTTTAATAATATGGTATCGGCCGGAAATGTAAACATGGTAAAATCCCCTGCACTGCCGCGCACATCAAGTATATCTTCATTTGGCTCCAGATCTTTTATTGCAAAAAGCTGATGCATAATGCTGGTAACAAAGTAGTTTAATAGCAGGTCTGTTTTTGCAATCGTAATATCGGGATTTTCATTTCGGGCATCGGCCCTGTTAAGTACATTGTATGCCGATTCATACTTTTTGGCTTCAATTAATTCACTGGCTTCTTCCAATGCACTTTTTTGAGCAAAAGAAACTGTAAAAAAGAAAATTAAAATTGATGTAAGTGTTAGTTTCATCTTATAGCGTTTCGGTTTGATTTTTAAAAACAACAATCGACTGCACGGCCATATCGTGGATGGCTTTACCCGTTTTGTTACCGCCTACGGTAATTAGCGAAAGCCAGCCCAGCAAAGCTTTAATAATATAGCGGAATACAGCCAGCGGGAAAAGAATATTCTTGTGCGGATTATTGGCCGGTTTTACCCGGATACCCAACAAAAAGTGCCCGATTGTTCCGCCAAAGATGCTGGTAAAAAGCGGATCGTAAAGCAGGAAGATAAATACAAAAGCGGCTATACGTGCAATATCGGGAACGTTTTCGAACCGATCGAACAAAGCAACAATACCCAGCATAAAAATCAGAAGGATTACCGAATCGGTTATTACTGCTTTTACTCTTACAAAAACTCCGGGATAGTTTTGGTTTTCCATTATTTGTTTATTGGTAGTTATTTGGTGGCACGGATTACAAATCGGCACCAGCGAATGTAGTAAATTTCAACGGATTGGGAATACGCAACCAATTTTCTTTTATAATTTTTATGGAGATATCCTTCGGGAATTTGTCAGGGCGTATTGCAATACGCCCGTGCTTTCCGGAGATTATTTCAATGTGTCTTTATTCCAGTTTTTGGGATTATTGATAATATAATTCGAAATATTTCGATAGGCCCTTTCCGATCGAATGATGCTTTCGTAATAATTGCGTTGCCAGATAGAGCCGGCTCCGCTTGGGGCGATCTCGTTTGGGGCTTCCGATAGGGCGTCTGATGGGGCGTTCTCGTTTGGGGCGTATTGCAATACGCCCGTAGCTTCGCCCGTATCTGTGGCGCCCGTTCTTTCGCCCGTATCAGCTGCGTCCGTTCTTTCGCTTCCTTTCTCTTCCCTGGCCTCTCGGATTAATTGATTAATCCGTTTGGTGGTAGCGCCTTTATAGCCTCTTATTATTGCGCCGATGGTTTGCGATGGTGATTGAAATTTCCCGATATGATCGTTTCCCTGTTCAGTAATTTTATAATCGATGCTGATTATGGCGTGAAAATGGTTGGGCATTAGAATAAATTCGCAGAGGGAAATATTTTTCCGAATCCCGGGTGTTTTTATCCATTCGTTGTTAGCAATGGTGCCAAAGGCATTGTAAACCATTTCGCCATTTATTATCTGGCCAAAAATAGGTTCGCGGTTTATTGTGCAGAGGGTAATAAAGTATAATCCTGCAGCTGAATAATCGTAGTTTTTTAGCCTGATGCTTCTTCTGTTATGGATATTCGGGTTATACATGTTTGACTTTCGTTTTATAAAAACCACGCGATGCCCCGAAGCATCGGGGGCGCGGTAGCGGTGGTTAGTGGTAGTAATTTTCAAAATTCTCAACAATCTTATTTTTAAACTGTAATATTCCAATGTTTGTCTCTAAATGAGTTTTAATGGACTCTACTACTTCAACTACCTTTGGGAAATCTTCTACATTAAACTCATTTGGTTGTATTGGTTTTTTTGATTTTGAGTTTACAATATCGTACAGTGCTTGTTTGTAATATCTATTGAAGGTATTCAAAGTAGTGAAATTGCAGTATTTTGCCCAATTGTTATCAGAATTATTAGGGTCATATTCAATCAACAAATTTTTTCCAATATTCACTAATTCATCTATTGTCTTATCTAAGTTTTGGTCTGAATTATCTAGTGCATCCATTTGATGAACCAAATTTATGTCAGCATTTTCGAATAAGGTTGACACGCTTACCATATTGTTTTTCAAGTCAGAGCACAGATATTTCTCAAATGGTGATAGCTCATTGTTTGGCTTTAGATAATCATTGATAAACATTGTCTCAACAACCAAGGCATCTATGTCAAAGTACAGTTTTTCAACTTGATTAGAAAAGCTGATTTTAAACAATTCTGGTTTTGTTTTTAAGTCATAGATGTGCTGAAATTCGTGAATTAATATCGCCTGGACAATGGTCGGGTGCTTTTTGTATGTGTCTATTACAAAATTACCAAACTTTAACTGTACTTTGGAAAGGTCTTCTGAAGTTCCAATAGCACAACAACCATATAAACTTTTGCTTAATGTAGAGTCATAAGCCATTGTTACCTCGCCATTTTTGATACACTTTATCGCTAAATCATAACAGTTTTGAACATACTCATTTTTCGTCTGAGAGTTCTTAATGGTTAATTCTAAATCATGTAATATTTTATTAATAACTATTTCTGTTTCATTACAATATGAATAAGGGATCGTATAAAGTGTAATGATAATCAGTAATAAGGTTTTTTTCATAGTCTGGTTTTTTAAAATTGCCGTTAACGGTTTTAGTATGAGGTTGTTATTAATCAAATTTGGAGTTTTTCCAAACCTTCATTAATTCATTTTTCTCTTTTTCATCAATGTAATTTAGGTTTACTCCAAAATCAAGTCCGTTTATGAATCTTGAATAAAAGTCCTGATAAAGAATGACATTTCCTTTTGGGTCATATATCGTTATATGAAATAAGTCAAACTCTAAATTGTCAATTATTTCTGTTGAGGAAATTGTATCAAATTTAATCCCATTATTTGCATAAGTATTATAGAGCAATTGTTTCACCAATATCTTATTTTCTTCATATTCTCCCTCGTATTCAATCTCACATTTTTCTGAAGTTGCTGAAAAAATATGGAATCTGTCTTTTTGGAAACTTATAAGTTGTTTTAAACCACTAATATCATAGTTAATTCCATTCGCTTCGTTGACTGCTTTAAGTCCTTTGTCTTCTCTTTCTTGAGTTACGTTACGGTTAGTTACGTTCCAACCTTTAGGGATCTCTATTGACCAACCAATTTCTTTACTGTAATATTTGTTTTCTATTACTTTTCCTTCGTCAACTTGTTTATTCGGGTCAGTATTACAAGAAACAAATAAAACTAAACTCAAAATTGTTAAAAAGTAGATTCTCATATTAAGGTTCGTTTTCTCAAATGTGTTACGGTTGGTACATGTTGTCGGGGCGGATTTCGGAGAGCGTCTCTGTCCGCCAGCTGGCGGACACGGAACTGCGAAACGAGAATTGGAGCGAAGCGGAAATCGGCCTAAAGCCAATCCGTAGTTGGCGTACCACCAAACCCGACCTGCAATATGTACCTTGTTACAAACCGTTTTTTAATTTTCAAATATTTGTCCTAATTCATAGTCCGCGTAAGATTCACTACACAGTCTATATTTTATAATTTTTCCGTCAGGATTTACAAGATAATTCTGTGGAATGAATTTTACATCATATCGTAAAAAGGCTTCATTTTTCCATCCCTTTAAATCAGATACATTAATCCAAGAAATTGAATCTTGCCTAATTGCATTTGTCCAGCTATTTTTATCATGGTCTGCTGAAATACCCACGATTTCCAATCCTTTGGGTTTATACTTGCTATAAATCTTTTTAAGCCATTTAAAATCTGCCCTGCACGGACCACAAGATGATGACCAAAAATCAATCAGTACATATTTACCCCTGTAGTCGGAAAGTTTTATTGTATCTCCAGTGGGAGTAACTTGCATAATCTCAGGAGCCAAATCTCCAACCTTTGGCGGTTCCGGTAATTCAATATATTTTTCGATTTCAATTCCCTTTTCAGATTCTCTTAACTCGCTGAACAAGCTATTAAAAGCATATTTAATTTGGTCTTTTTTTAAGTGTCTAAAGGCAAGGTAACTTTCAGAATGAAGGATGTTTAATGCCACGTAAGAATCTGAGTGATTTGAGATGAATCCAACAATGCCATCGCTCAGGTTACTTTTCAATTCTTCAATTAGCAGTGAATCTGCTTTCTGGTCTTCAGGTGACTTAAAATAAAGCTCCTCCTGCATTTTGTTGATTTCTTTTGTTGCATTATCAACCAACTTACTGTAAGCCTCAAATTCATTTTGTGATGTTGACCCTACGATGGTTGAATTTTTTAAGAATTCAAAGTCTCCGTTGATTATAATTTGCCCCGGTTCAAGCCAAACATACTTCATGTCTCTGAAAGGTTGCTTATTTCGTTGATTATGCAATAGAAAATATTGAGGATGAGAAAGTGGAAGAGAGTAGTTAAATTCTCCATTTACAACTTGAATGGAATCTACAAGAATTCTGCTTTCCATATCAACAAGGAACAGCGTGGTCTTGTCAGGTGCATTTTTCAAAGTCCCTGTTAAATTACATTCTCGTTTCTCATCATTACTGCATGAAACGACTAAAAGAATAAGAAGTATTAATGTTAGTTGAACTCTCATAGGTTTTCGTTTAAAATGGATTGTAACGTATGTGTAAGAGTATTACTCTTATATCGCTTATCGCATTAATTTCTTATAAGGTGTTTACCCTTAATGATATATCCATTTGTAATCGTTTATAAATCCGTCAGCTGACGGATAAACGTATACCAATGGCTATTACAATTTTCTTCCGGGGCCTGTCCAACGCAACGAATCTTCTCTCTGTGACCGGGTAAGGAAGCCCTAAAGTAGCAAAGGTTTACATAAAATAAAAGATAACAAGGAAAAAGATTTCAAGGAGAAAGGAGGGAAGAAGTTACAAGCTTCTAGCTTCTAGCCACGAGCTACGAGTTTCGAGTACAATTTTACAATTTATCAGTTTTGCAATATCTGGCAACACAGCCTTTGGATTAAAGCATTTTCGCATTAAAGTATTCATGCATTTTCAAGGGAAAAGGAGGGAAGAAGTTAAAAGCTACAAGCTTCAAGTTTCTAGCTGCGAGCCACGAGTACAATTTTACAATTTATCAGTTTTGCAATTCCAGCAATACAGCCTTTGGATTAAAGCATTAGAGCATTAACTCATTAACTCAATAACTCATTCACTTAATAATCCTTCAATCCTTCAATCCCTCAACCTTTCAGTCCCTCATTCCCCTCCAGCTGTTAAAAGATGTTAGCCAAACTGCCATCGCATGAGGTAAAGCATGCTGTTATTGCCTATCTTCGTAGAGTAAACACCAAATAATGAGAATAAAAATCACGATGCTGCTATTAGGTCTGGTGCTTGCGGGCTACACCTCTTTTGCGCAGGAACTTTTTGGGCAGGCGGAGAACACCCTGGCCGATCACTGGGACCTTGGAGATAATGAAAACGATGATAAAGATTTGTTTGTAATACGCACCTATAAACCGGTTTATGTATTGGTGGCCAAAGTGTCGAACAATGTAAATCGTTTGCCTCACAGCACAAATCCCGCCCGGAATATCGATGAGCCCATTCCGCTGAATAAAACGGAGCAGATGTTTCAGTTAAGCCTGAAAACAAAAGTGTTTAATGATGTATTTGGCGATAAAGTTGGTGGCGATATTTGGGTGGCATACACGCAGGCATCGTTCTGGCAGGTGTTTAACACCGATTTGTCGCGCCCTTTCCGGGAAACAAATTACGAACCTGAAGCTATGTTTATTCTTCCAGTTCATTACCGGCTTTTTGGAATGGATGTTGTTTTTCTGGGATTGGGCTTAAATCATCAGAGCAACGGGCGTGCAAATCCGCTGTCACGCAGCTGGAACCGCATTGTTGCGCAGGTGGCGCTGGAGGGGAAAAATACATCGATAGTGTTTAAACCCTGGTGGCGTTTGCCCGAATCGGATGAAGATGATGATAATCCCGGAATTGAAAATTACCTGGGGCGCAGCGAGCTGCTGTTTACGTGGGGAAAAGGAATTCATGCCGTTAATTGCACCGCCCGTCACAGTTTACGTTTTGGCGAAAATAACCGAGGTAGCATCCGGCTGGCTTATTCCATAAAAATTATTGATAATCTGAAATTCCATGCGCAGGTGTTTTCGGGTTATGGCGAAAGCATGATCGATTATAACCACCGGCAAACAGTTGTTGGTTTTGGTTTGTCGCTGGTGGAGTGGTAGGGAGGCATGTAAAAGAAAGAAGTTTAAAGGCAAAAGGCAAAAGGCAAAAGTAGCTTCTAGCCACTAGATACGAGTTGCGAGTAGAATTTAACAATTTATCAGTTTGGCAATTCCAGGAATACATCCTCTGGATTAAAGCATTTGTGCATTAAAGCATTCAGGCATTCAGGCATTCAGGCAATCAGAGCGTTTAACCACAAAATTCCTCCTCATTCACTCAATAACTCATTCACTACTTAGTCCCTCAGTCCCTCAATCCTTATGCGTCAGCCGGGGCAGGGCAATGTTAAAACGAATGGCCAGGATACGGATGGCAATAATGGAAGATACGGTTGCTGTTTCGCAGATTACTTCTGAAACGCCCAGTCGGCTCAGCAAGAGGTACACCAGTGCTCCGGCAATACAGGCGGTGGCATAAATCTCGCGGTGAAAGATCAGAGGTACTTCGTTACAAAGGATATCACGAATAACGCCTCCTACAACCGCTGACGACAGGCCCATCAGCACGGCCATCGACGGATCAATATTAAAAAGCAAAGCCTTTTTTAATCCCAGCAGGGTAAATGTGGCAATTCCTATGGTATCGAAAAGAAAAAGGGTACGTTTGAGTTTCATTACCTGCCTGCGGAAAATAATGGTTACCACAACCGCAGCAATAATCATCCAGAAATAGTTGTTGTTTTGCATCCACGCCACCGGCGTATCGCCCAGCACAATGTCGCGCATGGTACCACCGCCAATAGCAGTAACAAAACCAATTACGGTAGCCCCAAAAAAGTCGAGGCGCTTGTCGGCAGCTGTCAGCGTGCCGCTTATGGCAAAAACAAATGTCCCGATGTAGTCAAACCAAAGTAAAAGTTCCATACTGCAAAACAACAAAAAATATTTAATCCACCTTAATGTTATACTTACCGAGCAATCCGGGAAGCATGTCGAGCGAAAAATGAGCTCCGGCCAGTTGGTTTTGTTCCGGATTGAGATCCAGGTTGATGGAGTTGCGCAGATCGGCTTTTTGCAGATTGGTACGGCTAAAAACTGCTCCGGCCAGGTCGCATTCCGAGAAGATGGCTTTGGAGAGATCGGATTCGCTAAAATCAACCTCGTGCATAGTGCAGCGGTTAAAGCGGGTGCCTTTTATTTTTAACTGGTAAAACGATGCATAATTAAGCATACATCCGTTAAAACTAAATTCGAGTAGAAATGGGTTGCACTCGTCGAATTGTAACCCGATGAGTTTGCAGTTTTTAAAGCTCACATTTTTAAAGGCGGTATTGGTAATTTTTGTGTTGCTGAAATCGCAGTTCTCAAAACTGCAGTCTTCAAAGCTGTAACTGCTAAGGTCGGCAGATGAAAAAATACAATTGATAAAATTACAGCTTTCGTAATCGGCCTGTTCCAATCCTTTATCGGAGTAATCTATGTTTTTAAAAACTTTGTCGGTAATGTATGTCATCTTATTTCTTCTCAAATTCAATTAATTCAACTGGTGCTCCGTTGTGTTCAATCATAGCCACGCGAATTCCTTCCATAGGGGGATTTGGAGGGGTAATTACCTTTAAGTTTCGGGTGGTCAGCTCACAGTCAAGGTTCTCGACCTCAAAAGCCAGATGAGGTACTTTTTGAATAAGCGGATGAATAGGACTGTCTTTCTCAAAACGCATCCATTCAACACCAAAAGGGCTTGTAGGGAAACCTGAATGGAAAAACTTAAACTGAGGCAGGTATTTCTCTCCGGGCATTTTTTCGTTGGTAGGAATACCTAAATGATGGTATTTCCAGCCCCACTCAACAAGCGCCTGTGGCAATTCGTGTTCTTTTCTTAGCATATTCATTTTAGTGTCTTGTGAATCGGTCGAATACTTCAATTACAGGTTGTACATTTCCTTCGGCATCGAAAAAAGTGCGGTAGCCAAAACCTTTGTTTTCCACGGCAGGTTCCCACCAGAAAACACCAACTCCCAAACCATTTGGCACATTTAATACCACACGGTTCACTTCCTCCAAAAACTGGCGCTGTCCCTCGGGCGACTCGGCAAAAGGTGCCGGTTTATCAATGTATTCGGCCGGTGCAAAATTGTAGGCGGCTTCCACCACAATTATTTCTTTTTGATAGGCACGGGCCATAAAGTTCAGTGTTTCGCGCAAATCGAGAATTGAGCCGTGCCACCAGGGGTAATACGATTGTCCCATAACATCAAAATCCACTCCGTACGAAAGGAGCTTATCGAACCAGTATTTAGTGAATTCCTTATCGCCGCCTTTGTCGATGTGGATCATGATTTGCGGGCAGGGATTGTTGCCGCAACTGGCATAAACCCCATTAATTCCGGCTTGAATCAATTCTGCCAGGTTATCCCAGTTGTCGGGCAGTTTGCCGTCGGGCCATAACATGCCATTGCTTATTTCGTTTCCCACCTGCACCATTTCGGGGAAAACACCGGCTTTGCGAAAGGCGATCATGGTTTGACGGGTGTATTCGTAAACCGAGTCAACCAAAGTTTCGTGCGAAAGTCCTTCCCATGCTTTTGGGATAAACTGTTTTGCGGGATCGGCCCAGGTATCGGAATAATGGTAATCGAGCAGAAATTTGAAGCCATGCTCTTTCGCCATTTGCGCAGTAGCAATGGTGTATTCCAGGTTATTAGGAAGTCGGGTGGGTGTGTGAAACAGCCTCAGACGTATCCAGTTGTACCCGTGGTTTTTGAATATCTCAATACCTTTTTTTGCTTCACCGTTTTCCTTAAACTTAAAACCATTGTCTTCGGCTTGTTTTAAAAACGACAGGTCGGCACCAACGGCGTATTCCTGTGCATTTATCGATAATGAACTTAAAATAAGCAGCAGAAACAGAAATGTAATCGTTTTAAAATGGTGAGGTGTATTAGTTTGCATGGCAAGGTGTTTTTATGATTTTGTATGCCTAAAGTTAGATGAAATTTTGAAAGGTTGACGAAGTTCAGCTTATGATTTGCTTTAATCGATAGCCATAATCTCAATGGTTCTCCCCATAAAACTCACCTTATCGCCAACGCTTTTGTTTTGCAGCGCTTTACCAATTGGCGAGGCCAGTGATATGCAAAAACAGTTTTTGCCATCCACTTCAATTTTACCAAGGGCTGTAGCTATAAAATACAGGTTTTTGCCATCTGAAACCAGGCTGCCAAATTCCACTTTGTCGAACTTTTTTTTCAGATCGATATTTTCCAGTTCAGCTTTAAGCCTTTCGGTTTTGTGCAGTTGAACACGGTTTTTCTCTACTTCCTGCTGCATTAAAGTGCGACCGGTTTCGTATTTGTCGCCCACGCTGCTTTTTGTTTCGCTGTCGCGCGATTCTTTAGCCAAGGCAATAGCCATTTGTGCCGATTCAATCCGTTCATCGATCAGCGCCATAATTTTTAAAAAGAGCTTTTCTTTGGTCATTTCGTAATAAAACAACCAAAGATATAAAGCTCAAGTGTTATAAAAAGTCTTTGTGAGTAACTATTTAGGAAGTTGAATATAAAATGTTGTTCCACTTTCTTCGCAGCTGGTAAAACCAACTTTGCCATTCAGGTATTTTTCGCCCAAAAGTTTCATGCTGTAAGTGCCCAATCCGCGGCCTTGTCCTTTGGTAGAGAAAAAACGTTTGAATAGTTGATCTTTTACTTTGTTGGGGACAACACTGTTATTGTGTACAGAAAGTTCGATGCTGTTTTCATTTTCTTTGCAGCACAGCGTTATGGTATCGTGCGGTACATTCATTTCAATGGCATTCTTGATCATATTTCCAAGAATACGCCGTACCAATACAAGATCGGTTGTAAGTGTGCACTCGGTTGAATCCATGCTGAGTTGAATAGGTTTACCGTTATTCAATTCATGTTTTGCATAGGTTTTTTGCAAATCAGTAAGAAGGGTGTTACTGCTCACTTCTCTGAGCTGCAATTGAAGTTCACCTCTTTCTGCTGCGCTTAATTCGCGTTGCGCCTGTATTTCCTCAATAAGGTTTTGCGAAGCGTCTTCAATTGTTTGGGCAATGTCTTTTAATTGTTCAGGATCATCAATTTCTTTAAGAATAGAAGATAGGCCGGAAATGGCTCCTGCGCTGTTTAACAAATCGTGGATAAATACCCGTTCCAGCGATTTTCTTCTTTTATCGGCGCTTATATCGTTAACCGAGAATATTGTTAATTTTTCTCCGTCGAGATCTAAAGGATTTGCTGTTACCTCCAGATCCAAAGCATCGTTATGAATGGTGAGTATCTGACATTCTTTTGTTGAACGTTTTCCTTTTTGCGACTCCAAAATTGCATTTACTGCTCCGCATGATTTGCAGGCATCGGTAGTTCCACATCCTGTTAACGAATTGAATGCATTGGCACAATTGAAAGTTTCTCCCGGGCGTTTCCCAATAAGTGGATCATGATTAAGCTGTTTACAAAAATCCTTGTAACTATTGTTGGCATAAACTACCTGGCGGTGTTTGTTTAAAATAATCACCATTTGTGAGATCGACTCCACAAAATTCACCAGTTGTTTATTTTCAAGGATTGTTTTGAATTGGCTCTCAAGCTGCCCGTTTGTATAACGCATTGCCGGAGCATAGCTTGTTAAGGTTTGTTCTTCAAGCATGTGTACGTCCTTTTGATAAATGGTTTGCACAACAAATGTATCAAAAGTGTTGAATAAATAAAAGCTTAAGGGTGCTAATTCGCTAATTAATAGAGATTTTAAACAATTTTTTCATGCTGATTAGTAGTAAAGAGGTAGTTGTGAAGCACAAAAAAGGGTCAAAACCGTTCAGTCTGACCCTTTAAATATCTTATCACTTAGATTTTAGTTTGCTTTTTTAGCCCATGCAGCACCAAATGGAAGTACTGTTTTTCCTGCCAGGTCGTTGATGATAATGGCAGCCATCATATACCAGGCCGACAAAGCACATAAAATAAGCTCGTAGCCGGCAACTACATTCATTTTTGGGTATCCAAAATGACCGATAATCAATAGAATAAAACCCAGTTCGAGTAAAATAAATGTAATGGTCATTGCTTTGTGCACATAAAACGATGCTGCAAGCATAATACAAGTGTACAGCGCCCAGGCTACCAAAAACCAGCCCACATCGGTATGCGAGGCGTTGTAAACGTTAAAATGGTTCAGTAACCATATAATTCCCAGGCCAATCCAAAACGAACCGTAAGCAACAAAGGCACTGAATCCGAAATTATTACCAACTTTTTGCTCCATAAATCCGGCAATCATTTGTGCCAGACCGCCAAAAACCAAACCCATAGCCAGTACAGGACCAATGCCCAATAAACCGATGTTGTGAATTTGCAGTAAAAGGGTAGTTAATCCGAAACCGGCCAGACCAACAACTGCCGGATTTCCAATTTTTTGAGTACTCATTCTTAAATATTTAAATAATTGAAATTTTTAAGCCTGCGAAAATAGGATTTCAGTTAGAAGAACTAACTCTTATTTGGTTTCAGATTAACGGTTTAATATTTAATTGATTTAAGACTGCCGGGCAAGGAACAAGTTTCAGGCGCAAAAAAATGCCACTTCGATTTCGAAGTGGCATTTTCTATTTTGTTCAAAGCTTAAAGCATTTTGTGTTTACATGCTCTTAATCTCGCTTACCAGGCTGGTAATCGATTTCTTGGCATCGCCAAACAACATACGTGTTTTGTCGTTAAAGAACAGGAAGTTCTCGATACCGGCATAACCTTTCCCCATACCACGTTTCATGATAATGATATTTTTAGCCAGATGTGCATCGATGATCGGCATTCCGTAAATCGGGCTGCTCGGATCGTCGTAAGCCGCAGGGTTTACCACATCATTGGCACCAATCACAATTGCCACATCAACGTTAGGCATATCCGGGTTAATGTTGTCCATTTCTACCAACTGCTCGTACGGCACATCAGCCTCTGCCAACAGAACATTCATGTGTCCCGGCATACGTCCTGCCACCGGGTGAATAGCATATTTTACATCCACGCCTTTACTTTCCAGCAGTGAATCCAGTTCGTGGGCAATGTGTTGAGCTTGTGCTACAGCCAGTCCGTAACCAGGAATAACAACCACTTTTTGCGAGTAACTTAAAAGAACTGCAGCATCGCTCAAAGTAATTTCCTTTATGTTTCCCTGTTCCCGATCCAAGGCAGCACCACCGCCACCAAAAGCACCAATAATTACATTGATTAGCGAGCGATTCATTGCCTTACACATCAGCAAGGTCAGAATCATTCCGGCAGCACCTACGAGGATACCACCCAAAATCATTGCCTGGTTGTTATAGATAAAACCGGCCATAGCGGCGGCAATACCTGTAAACGAGTTTAACAGCGAAATTACCACAGGCATATCAGCACCACCGATTGGCATAACGAACATCACACCATAAATCAGTGATAGAGCGGTAAGCCCGTAAATGGCCCACATCATTTCTGACGGTGGATTTGGTGAGATTACAATGAAAACAGCCAAGGCTAGGGTTGATACCATTAAAACCAGGTTTATGTAGGTCATAAATGGTTTCATGATATCGCCCACGCGGCCATCAAGTTTCCCGAATGCGATTAAACTACCACTAAAAGCAACTGCACCGATAATTAATCCAAGCACGGTTACCAAAATTGATTGTATATCGCCGGCCATAGCAGCCGGATATTCCAGCAATGCCACCAACATTGAAGCACCACCACCGGTTGCGTTGTACAACGATACCAATTGTGGCATCGCGGTCATCTTTACCTTTCGGGCAACCATCCAGCCAATGGCAGCACCAACGCCAATGGCGCATAAAATGATCCAAATGTTGGTTATCGAAATTCCTTCGCCAGCACTGTTTTTGTGCAAAAGTAAGGTTGTTATCATGGCCAGTCCCATACCTCCTGCAGCCCAAAGGTTACCTCGGCGGGCCGTTTCGGGGTGCGAAAGCAGTTTCAGACCAAATACAAATAAAAGTGCGGCAATCAGGTAGCTCAGTTCGAGCAAAGTATCGCCAACCGTAAATTCTATTCCGTTTAGTGTTCCTAATACTTTATCCATAACTGCCTACTTTTTTTTCTTTTTAAACATTTCAAGCATCCTGTCGGTAACGGCAAAACCACCCACCACATTTAAGGTTCCAAATATCAGGGCTAAAATACCCAGTACGAGGTCGAGTGAGAATTTTGAAAGGTCGGCATGCCCAACCAGGATGATACCACCAATAATAATTACACCGCTAATTGCATTTGCCCCCGACATAAGCGGAGTGTGCAATACGGCCGGCACATTTGAAATCACTTCAATACCCACAAATATGGATAGAGCAATGATGAAAATGGCTTCTTTGTATTCAAAGAAAAACGTTAAGAATTGTTCCATACCTGTAGATTTATGCGTTTTCGATTATTGATTTTACTCGTTCGTTGTAAAGTTCTTTTGCATGGGTAATGCAGGTTCCTTTTACAATGTCATCTTCAAAATTCAGGTTGAGTTCACCTTCTTCGCCAATCATTAACTTCATGAAGTTCAAAACGTTCTTTCCGAACATGCGACTGGCATCAACCGGTTTTTGCGCCGGATAATTTGATTGCCCGATTATCGAAACGCCTTTGTATTCAACAGTTTCGTCGTTTTTAGTAAGTTCGCAGTTCCCGCCTGTTGAAGCAGCCAGGTCGATAATTACCGATCCCGGTTTCATAGCGTCAACAGCCTCTTTCGGAATCAAAAGCGGTGCTTTGCGCCCGGGAATCTGTGCGGTACAGATCACCACATTAGATTTGGCAGCTACCTCATTGATTCTGTCCTGTTGTTTCTTTTTATATTCTTCGGTTTGTTCAACTGCATATCCACCGGCAGCTTTGTCTTCGGTTGCTCCTTCAACTTCAACAAATTTACCACCAAGGCTCATTACCTCTTCTTTTACCGCCGAGCGTACATCAAATACCTGCACCTGTGCACCCAGTTTACGCGAGGTGGCAATAGCCTGCAAGCCTGCAACACCGGCACCCAGAATAAGCACATTAGCCGGACGAATGGTACCGGCGGCTGTCATAAACATCGGGAAGAAGGTTGGCAGTTTTGCTGCAGCCTCCAGCACCGCCATATAGCCCGAAACCGTTGCCATCGACGACAAAATGTCCATGGCCTGCGCTCGTGTTGTACGCGGAATCAAATCGAGACTAAATGTTGTGATACCCTTATCAAGAAAAGTTTTTACCAGCGTTGTATCCCAAAGCGGGTTGAACGCACTAATCCAAACCTGAGAATCTTTAATTCTCCCGGTGTCACCTTCAGCGGGTGGCTGAATTTGAAGCAGAACTTCGGCTTTGGCAAACACTTCGTCGCGCGAAACTGTTTTTGCTCCAACGGCTTCGTAGTCGGCATCGGATGCAAATGCTTTTTCGCCGGCTCCCTGTTCAACCAATACCTCAACTTTCAGATCGGTAAAAGCTTTCACAGTTTCCGGAAGTAAAGCGACACGTGTTTCTTTACCGTGTTCCTTTAATAATCCAAGAATCATAAATTTTTATTTAGATAGTTATTTTGTAAATCTATAAAATTTTATTTACCGTGTTCGCACACGGAAATGTTTATTATTATGATTTACAACAGTTTTCCGGGTGACACAGTTCACATAATATTTCGGATAATAAAACCACTTGCCGGATGGAGGGGATACAAAAGGCTGAACCGGCTTGTATTTCCGCGTTTCCGTGAAAACCCAAAAAATACAAGAACGGTACAGTTTATTTCGCTTATGAGCTTAACCCAAACAAATCGAAGGGTGGTTTTACAAATTGCTCATTAAATGCAAAATAGGTGAGTGCGATAAAAGCTGCAAATCCTAATACGATAAGTAAATGCGACCAGTTTGTTTTCTGAATCTCGTGGCGTGACTTTATATCGCAAACTTCGCCCGGACAATATTGCACTTTGTCTTTAAAAAATAAAGGATAAAAATTGCAACCGAGGCAAATACCAAATACGGCTTCGAAGAATAAAAATACCAGGCAGATCATGCAGATAATACCGGTTATCGGGCTGTATGAATTTACAATTACGGCCAATACCAACATGGTAAATGCCAGTGCAATTCCTATTTTCCACGCGAATTTCTTTTGGCGTGCCCCAACATATTCCGGAGTTTGGTTGCGTACTATCCAACGCCCAAGTATAAGTGTTGGCGAATATTTCGGGTTAATCAGTACACGAATCAGCATATCGGTAAGGAAAACAACAATGGCATATTTTAAGGGTGTAAAGTTGCCTTCGGTGGCTTGCTGAATGGAAATAAACATCAGCATAAAAAGCATACCTGCTGCGGCACGGATTTCTCTTTCGTTTAAAACCGGGATGGTGTATCCCTGAACGTTTTCTCCAAATTGAACGATCTTACTCATTTTGTTGAATTGATTGGTTAATAGTTGTTTTTAATTTTTATTCGTCGTTGGAATAACGCCAATATAACAAAACGTTTGGTTTAAGGTTTAAACACATGAGCTATTAACATCGTGTTCACCTAAAACTTTAGTAAGAGCAAGATAAATACTTGTTGGGGGCAGATAATTTGTGAAGCTAGCTTAAGCTTTTTTTACCGTTTCAACATAAAGTTGCTCCACCTTTTCGCGGGCCCAGGGTGTTTTGCGTAAAAATTTCAGGCTCGATTTTAAGCTGGGATTATTCCGGAATGAATTGATGTGGATAATATCTCCCAGTTCGTCCCATCCGTAATAACTTACCAGGTACACCAAAATGGCCTCAAGAGTTTTCCCGTGCAGCGGATTGTTTGGTTGTTTTTCCGGTGTTTTATGTGCATTTTTTTCCATAATTGATACTGGATTCTTGATACTGTTAACTGTGACTGATAACTACGACTGGATACTGTGACTGAAAACTGCGACTACCAGAAATTTACACTACCGTTATAAGTTTTTCCTGCTTTTCTGTTAATTGGCCGAATGGTGTAGCTGTGATATTGAATTTAGCCAGGCAGGCTTCCACTTCCGAAAGCGCTTCGGGTTCAACAGCCAGTAACAACCCGCCACTGGTTTGCGGATCGCATAAAATGTTTTTGTAGCTGTCTTCTTTCATCGAAACATTATGCCCGTAACTATCCCAGTTGCGCAAGGTACCTCCCGGAATACAATTTTGTTCCACGTAGGGTTGAAGCATGGGCAATGTCGGAATTTTATCATATTCAATTTGTGCCGAAAGCTTGCTGCCTTCGCACATTTCAGTGAGGTGGCCCAGCAAACCAAACCCGGTAACGTCGGTCATGGCTTTTACACCTTCTATTTTTGCAAGTTCAAAACCGGGTGTATTTAGCTGGCACATCAATTCAGGTGCAGTTTGTTCGTGTTCGCTTGCCAGAACGCCTTTTTTCTGTGCAGTCGTTAAAATACCAACTCCCAGCGGTTTTGTAAGAAGCAACTGACAACCTTTAGTGGCTGTATCGTTTTGTTTTATGTTTTTCAGATCCACCTGTCCGGTAACTGCCAGGCCGAAAATCGGCTCAGGGCTGTCGATACTGTGTCCTCCGGCCAAACTTATTCCCACATCTTTACAAACCTGACGACCGCCTTCAACCACTTCGCGGGCAATTTCAGGGGCCAGTTTGTTTATCGGCCAGCCCAAAATGGCAATGGCCAGTATTGGTTTCCCGCCCATGGCAAATACATCGCTAATGGCGTTGGTGGCAGCTATACGACCGAAAGTAAAGGGATCGTCAACAATGGGCATAAAAAAGTCAGTGGTGCTGATAATGGCTGTACCGTTTCCTAAATCCAAAACGGCCGCATCATCGCGGCTATCGTTGCCCACCAAAAGATTGGGCTGAATTCCCATGTCGAGTTTAGTTTCAAGAATGGTACTTAAAACTTTAGGCGATATTTTGCAGCCGCAACCGGCTCCGTGGCTATACTGTGTGAGCTTTATATTTTTCGTATCTGACAGACTCATAAAAGGCTTTTATTTGTTTGGTAATTATTTCCGGCGAAATGGTATCCGATTCTATAGTGTAAATATCCTGGTGTTCCCTGTTTTTTAATCCTCTCAGGTAGTATTTGTCGTAGTAAATCAGGCATATCATCGCCACTTCAAATAGTTCGTTTTTTTCAAGATGTTCCAGCGCATATCGGGTATTTAAACCTCCCAGTCGCTTTTCTATTCGCAGAATCGAATCTCTCAGCATCGCTTTGTCGGCTTCTGAATAATCCTTAACCAGAAAACGCGCTCTTTCTGCCCGTGAAATATCAAGGAAAATCACCGGTTGGCTTCTCATATTCTCAAAAAAGTTCATGGGGATATTTACCAAACCAATACGATGACTTTCATCTTCAATCCATATGGTTTTGTTGTAATCCAGGTCTTTCCATACCCAAAACAGGTCATTTTCAAATTGCTCGATGGAGGGTTGCTTGCCGTCTCCAATACGGCCAAAAGCCGATCCTTTGTGGTTGGCCAGTCCTTCCAAATCGATAATTTGTTCCCCCTGTTCTTTCAGCGAATATAAAATATGTGTTTTCCCGCTGCCGGTGTATCCTCCCAGAATACAAATATTTGCTTCTGTTTTAAACGACTCCAATGCATGGTTTCGGAAAGTTTTGTAACCACCGGTAATTACATAAACTTTTGAAAAACCGTTCTCTGCAAGGTGTTGGGCAAACGACCTTGAGCGCATTCCACCACGCCAGCAATGTACGGCGATTATACCATCGGGAGCCAGCTTTCTTGATTCCGAAATAAACCATTCCAACTTTGGTGTAACGTATTTGTAACCCAACTCAATGGCTTTCTCTTTTGATCGCTGAACATACACAGTGCCCACAGCGGCACGCTCGTCATTCGAGAACAACGGAATGCTAAATGCTCCCGGTATGTGCCCTTTTTCGTATTCGCCCGGCGAACGAACATCGACAAGCGGAACCGACTCGGCCAGTTTTATATATTCTGAAATACTGATCTCGTGTAACATGGTGACAAAGTTATTTATTCGGGCAATATATCATAAACAGAACGCGCATAATGTTACCCTGATTAATTTATAAAAGTGAATTAATCACCTGAAACGCTGACGAAATAATTGAAATACAATTATTTGACGGGGTTAACCTTGACATTGAAAATCTGAAAGTCACCCTATTTTGTTTTTGTAACATGCAGATTTTCAATCGTCAACACTTCGTGTGAAAAATTTTACCAATTTTTCAGGTTTAAAAGTAGTTAGCAAGTATTGATTTGGCGGGTATAACCCAAAAGTTAAATTAACGTAATGATGGTATAATTACAAAGCTGAATAATGATGAATGAAAAGTTAAAGGAAAAGATCAAACAATTTGTTTTACAAGATGTAAATGAATCGAAAGTGAGTGCCGGCCCGGATCCATTCTGGCAGGGATTAAAAAACACAGGCACAGAACTTTGGCTCGACACCGGCGATATGGAGGAGGCCGAAAAAAACTGGTCGGCCGAAATGACGGCTTTAACCACCAACAACTCGCTGGTAAACAACGAAATTCAGAAAGGTATTTATGACGATTTTATTGAGCAGACCGTTGAAATTGTAAAAGACCTGCCAACAGAGGAGCAAATTGTTGAGATCGCATTTATTTTAAATGCCCGGCACGGTATTCGGCTGGCCAAAAAGTTTGGAGGCTTTGTAAGTGTTGAATTGCACACCAATACGGCCTATAATTTTAATGCCATTATTGATTACGGATTGCGCTACTTTTCCATTTGTCCCGATCAGTTTATTGTAAAGGTACCCTACACGGCAACCGGATTGTTGGGGGCACGAAAACTGCGTGAGCTGGGTGTGAAAATCAATTTTACACTTGAGTTTTCGGCCCGGCAAAATGCGATGGTGGCTGCCATTACCAAACCCAATTATTGCAATGTGTTTTTAGGCCGGATTGGCGCTTACATAAAAGATAACGAGCTGGGAAGCGGCAGCGGGGCAGGTGAGCGGACAGTTATTTCGGCACAGCATATTGTTACCGAACTGACCAAACACAATGAAACACCTACCAAATTGATTGCCGCAAGTTTGCGCCATTATTCGCAGCTGGATGCACTGGCCGGAACCGATGTTTTTACCATGCCCACAAAAGTGGCTGCCGAGGGAAAAATAAACATGGATGGCAACTTTCAATCAAAACTGAACGAAGTTTATCCGGTAGATTTAACCGACGATGCTGCCAGCTATTTCCCTGAAAAATTATGGGAGGTGAGTAAAAAAGAACTAGAGCTTGCAAAAAGTCTGGATGCGAATCTTCCAATAAATGAAAATGAATTGATCGACCGGGTTCACGAAGCGGAATGCGGCGATATGTTTCCATACCTCAGCGAAAAAGATTATAAACTGATTGCTGACGATGGAAAAATACCCAATCATCAGCGTTGGGCACAGCGCCTTGCCAATGGTGAACTGGCTATCGATACTTTACTAAACCTGGCCGGACTGGCAAGTTTTACTGCCGATCAGGCTGCTCTGGACGACCGCATCAGAAGAATAATTGGAGGCTAATTAGTGTTTGCCAGAAAACTCAGCTATTTCTTTGTCTTTGATAAGAACGCGTCAAAGGCAAGGCTTTCGAAGGTTTGGAAATCAGGGAGTTTACTTTCGTAATCGACCGTTTTCAAACCGAGAGTAACGCAGCATTTGGCGTTTTCTTACAAAGACTGATTACAGCTTTAGTTCTTCCAGCAATTCAATGTAGCGTTCAATCCCTGCAATAATTTCGCTTTTGTGAATGTACTCGTCGGCAGTGTGCGAACGTGCCGAATCGCCGGGTCCCATTTTTACAGATAAGAAAGGAATAATGGCCTGGTCGGAAGTTGTTGGTGAACCGTATGTATTTATGCCTTTTTCCTTAACCAGTTTGGCAAATGGGTGATGTGCCGAAATACCCGATGAATTTAAACGAACCGAACGTGGTTTAACTTCCGAATCAATCAGTTGGCTGATAATTTCAGCGGCTTCCTTGTTGGTGTAATGCTCATTGGTACGCACATCAACCACAAAATGGCAATTGTCGGGAACTACGTTGTGTTGCGTGCCGGCCTCAATTTGAGTAACCGATATTTTTACTTTTCCGAGCACTTCAGACACTTTTTCGAACTCGAAATTGCGTAGTTTTAAAATGTCTTCAATAGCCTTGTATAGTGCATTTTCGCCTTCTTCGCGGGCAGCATGGCCCGATTTGCCATGGGCGTAACAATCCAACACCAGCAACCCTTTTTCGGCAATGGCCAGCTCCATTTTTGTGGGCTCTCCAATTATGGCAAAGGTAATCGGCGAAATCTCCGGAATAACAATTTCCATTCCGCGGCGGCCCGAAATTTCCTCTTCGGCAGTTGCCGCATAAACCAGGTTGTAGGGCAGGTCATCGCGTTCGTAAAAATGTACAAAAGTTGCCAGCAGTGAAACCAGCGGGCCGCCGGCGTCGTTGCTTCCTAATCCGTATAAAATATCGCCATCTTCAATGGGCGAAAACGGATCTTTGGTATAGCCCTTCGCCGGACGAACCGTATCGATATGCGAGTCGAGTAAAATCGTAGGCTTTTCTTCCGAATAGTATTTATTGTAGGCCCAGGTGTTGTTCTCCTTTGTTTTATACGGAATACCTTCTTTTTCCAAAAATGCACGCATAACGGCGGCTGCATTTTCCTCCTCTTTACTAAACGACTGCGTAGCGATCAGTGTTTTTAACAGTTCGATGTATTTCTCCATAGTTTACCTATTGTAACGCTGCAAAAGTGGGAAAAAATATCATATCGCAAATATGATTTCATTGATTTACTGAAACGTTGAGAGAAATTACCGTTTCGTTGAATATTTTTTCATTTGAATTTTCTTCCCTTTTCCTTTACAGTGAACATTAAAACAGATTAAAGTGAAAGCCAAGGTTATTTTTGGAATTATGCTCTTACTATCCATTTTTGCATCATGTCAGGAAAACTCACAGGAAACCATTGGTCGGTTAGACCTGGCTGAAATTGCCGGTTTCCCAATTGTTGGAACAAATCAAACTACATCTTTCGATAATTTTGCTGAGATTGAAAAACCTGCAGTTGGTGATCCTTTTTATGGGCAGAACTCCAATTATCCGGGCAATTCTCCATCTTATACCGACAACGGAGACGGAACAGTTACCGATAATGTAAGCGGATTAATGTGGCAACAATCTTTCGATCATAATAATGATGGATCGATTGATTACGAAGACAAACTTTCTTATGATGAGATTCTTGATCTTGTTGATAAAGGTGTTTCTTTTGCCGGGTATGATGACTGGCGTTTGCCTTCTATAAAAGAGATGTATTCTCTTGTTCTCTTTAGTGGCAAAGACATTAGCCCCGTTAGCACATCAACTTTGCATTTAACTCCCTTTATCGACAATGAAACTTATGCTTTTGAGTATGGAGATCTTAACGCTGGAGAACGCCTGATTGATATGCAATGTGCAACAACAACGGTTTATGTTAGTGATGAGGTAAATTACATGGTGTTCGGGGTGAATTTTGCTGATGGCCGGATTAAAGGATATGGAACGGTGTTTCCCGGAGGTAAGAAAAAGGCTTTTAATTATCTTTTGGTACGAGGGAATGTATCGTACGGTATAAATCAATTTCAGGATAACGGTGATGGAACGATTTCTGATTTAGCCACAGGCTTAATGTGGAAACAAGATGATAACGGAGAAGGAATGCTTTGGAAGGATGCTTTGGCATATGCTGAAGGAGCGGTGTTTGCCGGTTATGACGACTGGCGTTTACCCGATGCAAAAGAATTACAAAGTATTGTCGACTATGAACGATCGCCTGCAACAACCGGATCAGCAGCAATAAATCCTGTGTTTAATTGTTCCCGAATCGTTAATGAAGCGGGGCAGGAAGATTTTCCGTGGTATTGGAGCAGCACAACACATGCCAGTCAGATGAGTGGCAAAGCAGCAGTTTATGTGGCTTTTGGCCGAAGTCTGGGAAACATGTGGGGGTGGATCGATATACACGGTGCAGGTGCGCAACGCAGCGATCCGAAAATTGGAGACCCGCAGCAGTTTTCAAACGGACGAGGACCGCAGGGAGATGCAGTTCGAATTTACAATTACGTGAGATTAGTAAGAAACATAAAATGATCATATATGCAGAGTGTTGATAATTACAACCAAGTGGTTTGTTGAGGGAAGATATGGGTTTGTCTTCCCTTTTTCTTTTTAGAAAAGTATATATGCCTGCTGTTTGAATTACACTTGATGATGAAAAGTACAATTCAGTCGGATACGTACCTGATTCGTTGATAGAATTACCCGATTGGTTGAATTTGTTTTTGCTACTTTACTATTATGACTTTGTTTGTAATGCACATTCAAATCATTCCATTTGAAAAACTGAAGATAAGAATAAGGGAATGACTGTACCTTTTCTAGTTACAACCCAAAAAAGACCAATGGAGGACATTCTGTCCTCCTTGTTCTTTTTGCAATTCGTTTTTTTATTTATTTTGTTAAAAAAGTGTTGATTAGAATTACGAAATTAAGAAGTGTTGAACTATTGGTAAATGTCATCGTTTGGATGGTTGTTTTTTTAATGCCGATAGTATTTACCCGCGACGAATCAATCATTTGGCAAAGGGTATGGCTCGAATGGATTCGGGTGGCTCCATTTTTACTTGTTTTTCTGATTCACAATTATTTTCTCTTTCCATATTATTTCAGAAGAAAAAGATATTGGTATTACCTTTTTTTAACGATTGGAACCATTGTATTTATCGTTTACCTTAAATCTATATTCGGACACGTGCTGCACGATCTTGTAGCCGGTCCCGGAGAAGTGAGACAACGTGGAATTCCTGAAATGATTCAGGGAATGCCACCAGCTTCCGAAGGAATGTATTCGAGGAGAATATTTCCTCCACAACGCTTAATGATTCTCGATGATTTACTTATTTGCACATTGGTGGTAGGATTTAATCTGGCAATAAAACTGGCTATCACCAAACAATTTGAGGAACAAAAGTTAAAAGATCTGCGCAAAGAAAAATTGGAAACTGAGTTGGCATTCTTAAGAAATCAGTTAAGCCCGCATTTTTTTATGAATACCCTGAACAACATTCATGCGTTGATTGATGTGGATTCCAACGATGCAAAAAAATCAATAATCCGACTTTCGAAACTAATGCGCTATTTGCTATACGAATCCGATGAAGAGAAAACTTCTTTAAAAAGGGAAATAGAGTTTATTCGAAGTTATGTGGATTTGATGAAACTACGTTTTACAGAACAGGTTAAAATCGAGTTGTCTTTTCCAGAGGATATCCCGAATGTGAAGATTCCTCCTATGCTTTTTACATCGCTGTTGGAGAATGCGTTTAAACATGGAGTTAGCTATCAGAAAGATTCATTTGTGAGAATTGAAATTGATTCGGAAGACTTGTTTTTGATATTCAGAATAAGCAACAGTAAAAACGGCAATGCAAACCTAAAGCAAGAGTATGGAGGCATTGGTCTTGAAAATCTGAAAAAGCGATTAGATCTGATTTATGGAACCAGCTTCAGTATGATAAAGAAAGAAACTGAAAACCGATTTGAGATAAGTATTAAATTACCGGTAAATGAATAAACTAAAGTGTATAGCGATTGACGATGAACCCCTTGCTTTAAAACAAATAATGGCTTATATTGAGGATGTTCCTTACCTCGAGCTGGCAGGGCAGTATACAAGTGCTGTTAAAGCATATGATTTACTTGAAGAAGAGACCATTGATCTGATGTTTGTTGATATAAATATGCCCGATCTTAATGGGCTTGATTTTGTAAAAACTCTAAGCCAAAAACCACTTTTAATTTTCACTACCGCTTACAGCGAATATGCTGTTGAAGGCTTTAAAGTTAATGCCATCGATTATTTGTTAAAACCGTTTTCCTTCGCTGAGTTTTCAGGAGCAGCACAAAAAGCCCTGGCTCAGTTTGAATTAGTAAATGGATATAAAAAGAACGATGAGCAGTTCGCTAGTGATGACGATTATTTGTTTATCAAATCAGAATACAAACTGATACGTATAAATCTGAATGACATACAATACATTGAAGGTATGAAAGAATATGTAAGAATTCATCAGGTTAACCAAAAACCGGTTATGACATTGCTGAGTATGAAAGCTCTTGAAGAAAAGTTACCGGAATCAAAATTTATGAGGATTCATCGTTCATTTATCGTAAATCTTGAAAAAGTTCGTATGGTTGAGCGTTTCCGAATTATTTTCGATGATAAAAAAATAATTCCCGTTTCAGATAATTACAAGGAAAAATTTCAAGACTTTTTAGATCAGAACTTTATGGGTTAAGTTCTTGTTTGCCAGTAATTTTATTACAGGTATTTAGTAAGTAGTACTAAAGTTTTGAACGCTAAAATTACTTCCCGTATATTTGCGCCTCTAAATAGAACAAAGCTATGCACGAAATACTTTTCTGGATCATTATCGGAATTCTTGTTGTTGATTTTATCTTCGAGAAATACCTGTCGTACCTGAATACCACAACCATGAGCGACACCATTCCCGAGGAGGTAAAGGGGATTTACGACGAAGAGAAATACAAAAAACAGCAGGCCTACCAGCGCGAAAATCATCGTTTCGGGATATTAACCAGCAGCTTTAGCATGGTACTTACCTTAGCTATGTTTTTGTTTTATGGTTTTGCATTGGTTGATGGTTGGGCATGGAGTTTTACCGGAAACGCGATTTTGGCAGCGTTAATTTTTTTCGGAATAATCATGTTCGCTTCCGATATTATAAATATCCCGTTTGAAATTTACGACACCTTTAAAATCGAGGAGAAATACGGTTTTAACAAAACCACACCTAAAACATTTGTTTTTGATAAAATTAAAGGCTGGCTGGTAAGTGCACTTATTGGTGGCGGATTGCTGGCACTGATTATTTTTATCTATCAGTTAACCGGTAGCATGTTCTGGATTTACGCCTGGCTTGTGGTTTCGGCTTTTTCCATTTTTATGGCTATGTTTTATTCCAACCTGATTGTGCCATTGTTTAATAAACAAACGCCACTTGAAGAAGGCGAATTACGCGATGCCATCAGCGCTTTTGCACAGAAAGTCGGTTTTAAACTGGATAACATTTTTGTCATCGACGGATCAAAACGATCGACAAAAGCCAATGCTTATTTTACCGGTTTGGGCGCAAAAAAGCGAATCGTTCTTTACGATACTTTGATAAACGACCTGAATACCGAAGAGCTGGTAGCTGTTTTGGCACACGAAATTGGCCACAACAAAAAGAAACACGTAGTACAGGGACTATTGATTGGTTTGGTGCAAACAGCCATTGTTTTGTTTGTTTTTGGTTTGCTGATCGACAGCCCGGTTTTAAGTGCTGCATTGGGTGTTGAAGAACCCAATTTTCATATTGGCATGGTGGCTTTTGGTGTGTTGTATACGCCCATTTCCTTTTTCACCGGCATTTTTATGAATATCCTTTCGCGGAAAAACGAATACCAGGCCGACCGTTTTGCAGCTGAAAATTATAAACCGGAAGCGTTGGCATCGGCATTAAAAAAGTTGTCGATCAATAACCTGAGTAATCTAACGCCACACAAAACCTTTGTATTCTTTCATTACTCGCACCCGACTTTGTTGCAGCGTTTGGCGTTTTTAAAGTCGTTTGAGAAGTAGGACGAAAACTCTCGCAAAGGCGCAAAAGCGCGAAGCGAAATATTCATGTTTTTGACGGAGCTTATTTGGAAAGCCTATTAAGCATTGTTGCATTAAAGCATTTACGCATTTGAAAATTTAACCACAAAGTTGCTCAAAGTCGGCACAAGGTTGCACAAAGAAGAAAAGTCCCGGCCGCAAATTGCAATTCATTCGATTTACTTCATCCAAATAGTTTTTCACTTACTTTAGTGCTAACAAAACAAAACACAAATGAATTCTTTCAAAAATACACTCATTCAAATCACACATAACGGAATGGGATCAGGCAATGAAGAACTGGGGCAACTACTGGTAAAAAACTACCTGACATTACTTTGCGAAGAAGAAGAAGTTCCCAAAGTGATTACCTTTTACAATGAAGGGGTGAAACTTATCTGCTCCGGTTCCGTAGCTCTTGAACCTTTAAAACAGCTCGCGGAAAAAGGAGTAAAACTGGTGGCTTGCAAAACTTGTTTAAACCATTTTCGATTGCTGGAAAAAGTTGAAGTCGGTATAGCCGGAACAATGGTTGACATTATGCATTTTCAGAAAGTGGCGGAAAAGGTTGTGAACCTCTAAATCAATCCTGAATGTTTTAATGCGATAATGCTTAAATGAGAACTCGCGGCTCGAAACTCGGAGCTAGTGGCTTTTTTTACTTTTGCCTTTCTACTTTGTCCTTTTGCCTTTTATAATGTTAAATTTGCTAATCCTAAAACATGTGCAATTAAATTAAAGGAATGAAAGCAGAAATAATTACTATAGGCGATGAAATACTGATCGGACAGATTGTTGATACCAACTCGGCCTGGATGGGCGAGCAGTTTAACCTGAATGGTATTGAAATTTACCAAATAACATCAGTTCACGATGATCACGATCATATTATGCGAGCGATAAAAAGTGCAGAAGAACATGCCGATTTGGTGGTAATTACCGGTGGACTTGGACCCACCAAAGACGATATTACCAAACACACGCTTTGCGAGTATTTCAACACCAAACTTGTTTTTCACGAACCCACTTTAAAAGCAATTTACGAGCGATTCAAATTCCGTGGGATTGATATGAACAAAATGAATCGCGACCAGGCAATGTTGCCCGAATCGTGTACGATTCTACCCAATAAAATGGGAACTGCTCCGGGAATGTGGTTCGAAAAGAACGATACCATTTTTGTGTCGATGCCGGGCGTACCTTTTGAAATGCAATACCTGGTAGAATTTGAATTGTTACCTCGTTTGCGCGAAACCGGACGAACAAAAGCAATTTTTCATAAAACGGTGCTGACACAGGGGGTTCCCGAGTCGATGCTGGCCGAACGAATCGCCGATTGGGAAGATGCTTTGCCAACGCACATTAAACTGGCTTATTTACCCAATCCGATGGCTGTGAGACTGCGGCTTTCCGCAATTGGTTACAATGTGGAGTCTTTAAAAAGCGATGTGGAGAGCGAAATAGAAAAGCTTAAAAACATAATTCCGGAGGCCATTTACGGCTACGATCTTGAAACGATGGCGGAGGTAATTGGCCGTGAATTGGTGCAGCAAAATAAAAAACTGGCTGTTGCCGAAAGTTGCACGGGCGGTTATATTTCGCACCTTATCACTTCTGTTTCCGGTAGTTCTGCCTATTACAACGGTTCGGTTACGTCGTATTCCAACGAAATGAAAGAAAGGTTGCTTGGCGTTAGTCGCGAAAATCTGGAAAAATACGGTGCTGTTAGCGAGCAAGTGGCACGCGAAATGGTTGAAGGCGTAAAACGTGTGATGAATGCCGATTATGCTCTGGCAACCACCGGAATAGCCGGACCAACAGGAGGTACAGAAGAAAAACCAGTTGGAACGGTTTGGATCGCTGTGTCGGGACCGGAGAAAACATTGGTGAAAAAATACACCTTTGTTGGCGATCAGCGCGACCGGAATATTGTACGCTCCGGCCAAACAGCACTGCAATTGCTGCGACGAATGGTGCTTGGTGAGCTTTAATTTTCAGCTTCGGTCTGTCGTCTTCAATCTTCCAACTTTTTAACAACTTCTAACGTTCTTAAACGTTCTAATGATGTATTTTTGAATCAGAAAACAGAAAAATATGAAACGAATACTAGTAATTATACTCATCGTAATTGTAGTGCTTTTTGGAGCCATTTTGGCAATTCCGGTGTTCTTCAAACAGAATATTCTGAATACAGCAAAAACGACCCTCAATAAACAATTAAATGCTGAGGTTGAATTTGCCGATCTGAAACTGTCGTTGTTTAAAAATTTCCCAAAAGTTACAGTTGATCTGCAGGATGTACTGATCAAAGGGAAAGCTGAGTTTGCACAGGATACATTGCTAAATATCCCGCGTTTTGCTGCAACAATGAATTTGTCATCGCTTTTTAGTTCAGACAGAAGTATTGAGGAAATCATTCTTGAAAAACCCTCGCTGAATTTGGTTGTTGCAGAATCAGGAAATTTAAACTGGGATGTTGCTCCGGCTTCGGCTTCGGCTGAAAAAGAAAGTGCAACCAGAGCTGATGCTGAGGAGTTCCAGTTGGCGCTCGAAAATATTGAGGTGAAGGATGCGCGCCTGATTTATAACGATAAGTTGGCAAAAATGCGTGCCGATTTGGAAGACATCAACCTGGATATTTCGGGCGAAATGTTTGGCAATACTACACAACTGAATATTGGGGGAGTGGTTAGCAATCTTACCTATTCAATGGAAGGGATTAACTATGTGTCGAATACTTCGCTGGATTTGAAAACCTTGCTTGATGTTGATTTTGAATCGATGTTGTTTACGATTGCCGAAAGCGAGTTGCTGATAAACCGTCTGCCACTTGAATTGAGTGGCGATGTTAGCGTGCCCAACGATACTACCTTTCTGAATCTTCAGCTAAAAACAAAAGCATCGGATTTCGAGAACTTTTTAGCGCTGGTTCCCAAAGATTACGAGGAATATTTAAAAGACATTACCACCACCGGATCGGCAACGATTTCAGGTGGCGTTTCGGGCTATTACATTGATGAGGATTATCCGAAAATAGACTTGCAGGTTAAAGTCGACAATGGCAACTTTAAGTATGCCGAAATGCCCGAGGAAATCAAAAATATCAGAGCCGAAATGCTGATCGGAAAACCTCAAGGCGAGCTGGATCTGCTGAAAATAAACATCAACAAAGCACATGCTGAAATTCGTAACAACCCGGTTGATCTGACATTGAAAATTTCGAATCCGGTAAGCGATCCGTTATTTGATGGCGCATTTGTTGGCAAAATAAATCTCGATCATTTAAAAGATGCGCTGCCAATGGACAGCGTAAATATTTCAGGAATTATTGATGCCAATCTGTTTGCCAACGGTCGTTACTCCGACGTTGAAGCCGAGGCTTACGACAAAATAAAATCGGATGGAGTAGTGTTGTTAAGCAACTTTGTTTACGATTCGCCCGATCTCACACAACAGGTGGTAATTCCATCAGGGCAAATGGATTTTTCGCCGCAGAATATTAACCTCGGAAATTTCATCCTTAAAGTTGGTGAAAGCGATTTTCGTTTGTCGGGAAAAGTGAGTAATTACCTGAATTATGTGATGAAAGACGGTGTGCTGAAAGGGAATCTGCAGCTGAATTCGAACTACGTAAACTTAAACGAATTGCTTCGTTTACAGGTAATGGAAGAAGAGGCTGAGCAAAATGCGGAAACAGAACTGGAAACACTGGCTTTTGATGTACCGGAAAATATCGATATCACCTTCCGTTCAACTATAAACCGCGCTGTTTTCAACCGCATTCCGATTACAGACATAAAAGGAGAAGTTCAGGCAGTGGATAAAAAACTGATCCTCGACGGACTGGACATGAACATGCTGGATGGAAAAATGACCATGAACGGATCATACGAAAATACCGCTCAAAACCAACCTTTGTTTGACCTTGGTTTTGACATTGCAGGATTTGATATTCCTACCATGTACCATACCGTAGCGGGGTTCAGGAAACTGATTCCGGGCGCGGGAAACAGTACCGGAAAACTCAGCACAAGTCTGGGAATGAAAGGAAGATTGAGCCCGCAGCTTAAGCTGATTGCTGCCACAACCAACGGTAAAGGATCATTCAGCACCAATAATGTTGAAATTAATGATTCGCCATTGTTTAACCAACTGAGTGGGATTCTGAAAAAGGAAAAACTTCGGAATGTAACTATCGGCGATTTTACAGCAAATTTAACCGTTGAAGACGGAAGCTTGTTGTTGCGTCCGTTTACCACTAAAGTGATTGGGCAGGAAACAACGATAAGTGGAAGTTTAAATGCGGAAAGTTTACTCGATATGCGACTGGATTTTAATGTCGAGCGTGAAATGTTTGGCCCCGATATTCAGAAAATACTGGCTGTGTTACCGGGAAATGAAAAGATTACCATGCTACCGGCCGGAGTTGTTCTGAAAGGTCCGGTTGGCGATGCAAAAGTAAATCTTGATTTAAGTGCCACGCAAAAAGCAGTTACCGATGCCACAAAAGACGATCTGAAAAACTCGTTGAATAAATTGGGCGACGGTCTTAAGAAATTATTCAAATAACATTTACCGCCAATTGGTTTAAACCGGATGGTGTAACTTTATTATCAGAATAGCTTTTGAATATTCTGTGGGGTTTTGTTGTATAATATTAGGTAATCCACAGAATAAACACAGAAAAATGCGTATTTTGCCGACGCAAATTATCTGGGCAACCAGGCAGCATTATCAATTGAATTAGTAAATGACAGACAAAGTAGTTGTAATTACCGGAGCTTCGTCGGGAATAGGAAAAGCACTAGCCGAAAAATATGCAGCAAAGGGTTTCAACCTGGTATTGGCAGCGCGCAGAATTGAGCGTTTAGAGGCGTTGAAAGAAAAACTTTCCAATGTTGAAGTTTTGCCGGTAAAAACCGATGTCTCGAATGAAGAGGATTGCAAGCATTTGATCGATAAAGCAATCGAGCGCTTCGGAAAAATCAATATTCTTATTAATAATGCGGGAATTTCGATGCGGGCGGTACTCGAAGACGTTGAAACCGAAGTATTGCGAAAAGTAATGGATGTGAACTACTGGGGCACCGTTTATTGCACCAAATATGCACTTCCGTATTTGTTGGAGCAAAAAGGTTCTGTTGTTGGGGTGATTTCAACGGGTGGATACATTGGGTTGCCAGGTCGTACCGGCTATTCATCATCAAAATTTGCAGTACGTGGATTTTTAGATACACTTCGGGTTGAATATTTGCGTGCCGGATTGCATGTTTTAGTAGTAGCTCCAGGTTTTACAGCTTCTGAAATTCGCGAAACCGCGCTGGTTGCCGATGGTAGTCAGCAAGGCAAAACACCTCGCAACGAAAATAAAATGATGTCGGCCGAGCGTTGTGCATCAATTATGTACCGTGCCATTAAAAACCGCCGGCGAAAAATGATCGTTTCTTTCTGGGATGGAAAGGTGATTGTTCTTGTGGCTAAACTCTGGGCCTGGTTGGTCGATCAGATTCTTTATGCCGTTTTCAAAAACGAACCGGATTCACCGTTGAAATAGCTAAGAGCCACGAGCCACTAGCTACGAGTTACAAGCATCCAGCATCCAGCATCGAGCATCTGGTATCGGATATCCAGTTGAGCGAAGCGAAATCCCGACCGGAAGCGTCGGGGCATCCAGACAAAAAAAATCCCGACAAAATGCCGGGATGATTTAAAAACGAAAATGTATCACTGTTAATTATCAGTTGTTAATTCTGAACCAGCTTATTTTTAATCTTGTCTTCAAAGGCTGAGAGGGCAGCTTTCGATCCTTCGCCCATTGCAATTACAATTTGTTTGTAAGGAACCACCGAAACGTCTCCTGCGGCATAAACGCCCGCTTGTTTTGTGCGGCAATGCGCGTCAATCTCAATTTCGCCCATTCGGTTGGTTTCAACCACTTCGGAGAATACTTTACTGTTGGCTTGCAATCCAATCTGAACAAACACACCATCAGTAGTAATTGTTTCTGTTTTTTCTGTTTCTCTGTTTTTGTATTCCAATGCGGTAACTTTATTGCCATCGCCAATAACAGCTGTTGTTTGCGCATTGGTGTGGATCGTAACATTTGGTAATGTTTTTAGTTTGTCTTGCAAAACCTGGTCGCCTTTTAGTTCGTCCATAAACTCAAGCACGGTAACTTCCAATGCAATTGACGAAAGGTCGATGGCAGCTTCCAAGCCGGAGTTTCCTCCCCCCACAACAACTACTTTTTTGCCTTTGTAGAATGGCCCGTCGCAGTGGGTACAGAATGCTACTCCTGAACCGATATATTCGTTTTCGCCGGGAACCCCCAAACGTTTCCAGCTTGCACCGGTGGCAATTATCAGTGCAGGGGTTTTAAATGTTTCATTTAACGATGTTTGTACTTCTTTCAAGCCGTCTTTTAGGCTTACATTTTCAACTCGACGGTTTTCAAGTACATCAATCGGGTAGTCTTTTAAGTGGCTCATCAAATCTGCCGAAAGTTTTGTCCCGGTAGTTTGAGGTATCGAAATCATGTTTTCGATTGAAACAGTTTCGTTTAGCTGACCGCCAACTTTTTCGGCCACCAAAGCCACCGAAAAACCTTTTCGTGCTGAATAAACTGCTGCAGATACGCCGGCAGGTCCGCCGCCAACAACTACTACATCATATTCTTTTTCAACGGGTGCACTTGTAACAGGTTCCGAGCCTACCTTTTCTTGCAGTTTGGCCAGCAATTCGCCAATTGATGAGCGGCCAACATGCATTTGTTCGCCATTGGCATAAACCGTTGGAACAGCTTGTATTCCCAGCGCTTCAACTTCTTCTTTGTTAATTTGTCCGTCGATAATTTCGTGACGAATATTGGGGTTTAACAGCGTTAAAACATTTAATGCCTGAACCACTTCCGGGCAATTGGTACAGCTTAGCGAAATGTAGCTTTTTAGTACAATCTCGCCTTTTAGCCCTTTTATCTGGTTGGCAACCGCTTCGTCGGGCAGGTTTTTACCAATGCCGTCGAGGTTTAAAATTGCGGTTAGCAACGACGGAAATTCGTGTCCGTTGGGTATTGCACGAAAAATGATGTTTGTGGGGGTGTTATTTTTTAAGATGGTAAATTCCAGCTCTTTTCCTTCTTCAATAGTAACATCAAATTTTTCCGAGGTAGATGCAACGTCATCCAACAAACCAGTTAGCTGGGCTTTGTCAGGATGAGAATTTGCAACTGCAACCTGAAAGGTGTAATTGTTTTTTAGGGGGCTGAAAACCTCTTTTAATTTATCTTTTATGGCTTGTTGTAACATGACTTTGGTTTTTAAAGGAGCAGCTAAAATGCTGCTCCTGATTTTTTAAGATTTATTTTTGAGACGTTTATTAGATCACACCAACCAGGTCGATGCTTGGCTCTAATGTTTTCTGTCCTTCTTCCCATTTTGCAGGACAAACTTCCGATGGGTTTTCGGCAACAAACTGCAATGCTTTCAAACGACGAAGCAGCTCGTCTGCATTTCTTCCTACATTTCCGGCAACAACTTCGTAAGCAACAATTTCGCCTTGTGGATTTACAATAAATGTTCCGCGCTCAGCCAAACCTGCTTCTTCAATCATTACATCAAACCCACGCGACAAAACACCGGTTGGATCGGCCAGCATCGGGTATTTGATTTTTTTAATTGTATCTGAAGTGTCGTGCCATGCTTTGTGGACAAAGTGTGTATCAGTTGAAACCGAATAAATCTCGGCACCGGTGGCTTTAAATTCTTCGTACTTGTTTGCGAGGTCTTCCAATTCGGTCGGACACACGAATGTGAAGTCGGCAGGGTAGAAGAAAAAGATCGACCATTTTCCTAATACATCCTCTTTTTTTACTGTTTTGAAAGCGTTGTTTGCAAATGCCTGTACTTCAAAATCTACTACTTGTTTTCCAATTTGTGACATAGTTTTTTCTTTAATTAATTAACTTATTTGTGTTTCTCTTTAAATTCTGTTGCAAACATAATGCGCGCCACTTTATTAATCAAACAGATAAAATGTATATTTGTATTGATAAAATCAATATTATGACATTGCAACAATTGGAATATATTCTGGCAGTGAATAAATACAGGCATTTTGTAACTGCTTCGAAACAATGCGGGGTTACGCAACCAACGTTGAGTACGATGATACAAAAGCTGGAGACCGAGCTGGAAGTTGATATTTTTGACCGCTCGAAACATCCGATAGAGCCAACTGCGTTGGGTAAAAAGATTATTGAACAGGCCGAACGCTCAATAAAAGAGATCAGGAAAATCGGAGAACTGGTATCGAATGAAACCGATTCGTTGAGCGGGGCGTTACATGTTGGTGTTATCCCCACTTTGGCCAACTACCTGGTGCCTCGTTTTATTAAATCGTTTGGCGAAAGCTGCCCAACAGTGCAACTTACCATTTCGGAGATGAACACGGCAACGCTGGTTGAAACGCTTAAAAAGGACCGGATAGATATGTTTATTGCAGCAACACCACTCGAGGAACCCGACTTTTTGGAGATTCCTTTATTTTACGAACGCTTTTATGCCTATTTCGCTGCCGATCATCCGTTAAAAGATGTTCCGCTAAACCCTACAAATATGCCGCACGAGAAATTGTGGGTGCTGGAAGAAGGGCATTGTTTGCGCGATCAGGTTTTTAATTTCTGCACCACTAAACTGCCATACAATCATATTTTTGAAGCCGGAAGCATTGACACGCTGGTACGGATTGTTGATATAAACGGTGGTTATACTTTAATTCCCGAATTGCATTTGCCTTTATTAAGTGATGAGCAACGCAAAAATGTACGCGAAATAAAAGACCCGCCGGCTATTCGCGAGGTGTCGATTGTTATTCACAAGAATTTTGTGAAAGAGCGGATTTTAAACGAAGTAGGAGAGGCGTTCAAAGCTATTATTCCGGATGAAATGATTGATGAGCGCTTAAAGAAGTTTGCTATCAGGTTGTAATTAGTTGAAAGGAAGTATAGTGATACTATCACTTCAAGTGATAGTATCACTATTTTTTGGATTAAACTTCAAATTCTTTCAAAGTAGTTTTGATGATTTCAATCGCTTCCATCAATTGTTCTTCGGTAATAACCAAAGGAGGTGTAAAACGAATGATATGCTCGTGTGTTGGTTTGGCAATCAGTCCGTTTTCTTTTAGAGCCAGACACACGTCCCACGCTGTTTTTCCATTGGTAGGTTTTATGGCAACAGCGTTTAATAGTCCTTTGCCACGAACTATTTCAATCAATGGCGAATCGATCGATAGCATTTCTTCTCGGAAGATTTTGCCCAGTCGCTCTGCATTTTCAACCAGCTTTTCGTCCTGAATAACATCTAGTGCCGCCATCGCAACTTTTCCTGCAATCGGATTGCCGCCGTAGGTACTACCGTGTTCACCGGGTTTTATGGTAAGCATAATTTCATCGTCGGCCAGCACACACGAAACCGGGTAAATTCCGCCCGACAACGCTTTCCCCAGCACCAAAATATCGGGCCGAACATTTTCATGATCGCAAGCCAGCATTTTTCCTGTGCGGGCCAAACCGGTCTGTACTTCATCGGCCACAAACAAAACATTATATTTTTTACACAGCTCACTGGCTTTTTTCAGGTAGCCGTCTTCAGGAACATAAACGCCTGCTTCTGCCTGAATGGGCTCCACAAGAAATCCTGCCACATTCGGATCCTGTAACTCTTCTTCCAGTCGATTAAGATCGTTGTAAGGTATATTTACAAAACCGGGCGTGTACGGACCATAATGGCTGTAGGAATCCGGATCGCTCGACATGGAAATGATGGTGATGGTACGCCCGTGGAAATTACCGTCGCAAACCACAATTTTGGCTTCGTTTGTTGGAATGCCTTTTACTTTATAGGCCCATTTGCGAATCAGTTTCAAAGCTGTTTCATCCGCTTCGGCCCCCGAGTTCATCGGCAACATTTTATCGTAACCAAACAGCTTGGTCATATACTCTTCCCATTCGCCCAAAACGTCGTTGTAAAATGCCCTCGACGTTAATGCAAGCGTTTTTGCCTGTTCGGTAAGTGCATCAATAATTTTTGGATGACTGTGGCCCTGGTTAACAGCTGAATATGCCGCCAGAAAATCGAAATACTTTTTACCCTCAACATCCCATACAAAAACGCCTGCGCCTTTCGATAGAACAACCGGTAGCGGATGGTAATTGTGAGCGCCAAATTTATCCTCTTTGGCGATGTAGTCTGCAGAACTTAATTTAGTCATAGTGTAGCTTTTTATAATCGTCGTTTTATTTCTCGCAGATAACGCTGAATTACGCTGAAACTCCTCTTGGGATTATTATTTGCGCGGATTTGCGTAATCTGCGAGAAACCGTGATCTTATTTTAATGCAGAATTACGATTTTTGCGCTGAAAAAGCAACGGGAGTAGTGGTGTTAAAAAGCAGTGAGAAAAATCAGCTAATTGAGCGGATACGAGTGTTTTCTCTATTTCCAGAAACGTGCAATGAGCACCTCACACAGAATAAAGAACAATGCCAGCAGTAAACACCATTTCCACAATTGACGGCCATTTTGAATGTCGTCGAATATCTCAGAGAAATTGCGGTCAACTTCCTCAATAACCGTTGCATTGCTTAGCTGATTGGTTTGCAGCCGGGTATTTAGCTCATTTGTCTGGAAATAGCGCAAATCCGATTCCAAACGATTATAGTTGAAGGCCATTGACGCAATGGTATTATCATCGTTTTCAATCAGGTAATGACCATCGGTGGTTATCTGTTCGCCAAATTCGAGACGAATATTTCTGCCGTTGATATTTTTTACAGGAATAAATTTTTCTGCAGTTCCGGCATGCTCGATTTCGATCGACGAATTCAGATCAACCGTCAGGTTGCGGGGTAGGTTGATAAAGCTGTTTTTTCCAACAATAAACGACATTTCCTGTTTGGGTAAACTATTCAAAACAATGTTGTAAAGTGTTGGTACAAAAAGCACATCGCGGGCAAACGATTCGTTTTTTTGCGACAGGGGAAATGCAAATACCCACACTTTTCCATCCAGGTAATTGAGTTGCGAAAGTGCTTTGTCGCCATTTTGAAATGCCAGCAGTGTGTGCTCGTCGGTTTGCATAGTTTGTGCAAAACGAAAGTGCCCATCAACCTGTGGCAAAACCGGATTTTCTTCCCGCTTTTTGAAAACATCGGCATAAAACTTATTCTCGTAATCAATAGCCGAAATATCCTGTTTTGTGGAATCGATACGAGCCATACGATTTGCTCCGAACGTTGCCAGTAAACGGTTTCCGGCACTCATGTCACTTATCCATTTCGGGAACAGAACCACTGACGTTCCGGTGTTTACAACAGATTCAAGCTCGTTTAACAAGCCGCTTGAGAAATTGTCGATATTCAGCAAAAATATGGTGTTGTAGTCGCTCAGTCGGTTGGCTTGCAGGTTTTGGCGGTTCATTTCGTCGAGCACCACATAATCGTCGTTATTAAACAAGGCACGTAAATAATTCAGCCCTTCCTGCGAGTCGGTGGCATCGGTGTAAAGTGCCAGTGCTTTTAACTTCGGCTCCACAAAATAGCTGATGTACCAGTTGTTATCATGCGTAAACGGATAATCTGTGATCTCTATTTTTCCCAACTGCGCTCCACTGCTGGTATTGTTGTATTTAAGGTTGGCAATAATTTCGTTTTGTGCTTCAATTGAGAAATTCGTGATGGATTTTATTGAGTCGTTCAGAAACAGCTTTAAGGGCAAATTCTGGTAATTCTGGTTCGAGCTGTTTTTAATGCGTACGAACATATTTTCTTCCTGCCCCAAACCATGAGCCGGATATTCCACCCAGCACGAATCGATATAAAGATTAGCCACTTCGTTGGGAACCAGCGGCAGGTAATAACTGAATATCCCGTTATCCGAAAAATTATCGATGTTGGTAATGCTGCGTTGAAAATCGGAAATAAAATACAGGTTTTTGTCGGCCTCGTTATCGTTCAATTCGCTTGCAAAGCGGTTGTAGATGATCGACAGCGGTACCACTGTTGGGCTGGCCTGAATAGCTGAAACCTGCTGAATAAACTGTTCCTTATTAAAAATATGCTGGTGTTTCGGATTTAAATCGTTGGTAAATAACCTGAATTTTGTTCCGGGAGGGTAGGCCATACAAATTTCAAGGGCTTTGTTGCGCGCCACTTCCAGCAGCTGTCCCTGTTCCGAGAGGGCATTCATCGAAAACGAATTGTCGATGTGAACGGCCACCAACTGTTTGCTTTGTTTTTGCGCATCATCGTTGGTGGGAATAAACGGTTGGGCAAACGCAAAAACCAGGAAAATTATGGTAAGAATTCGAGCGGCAAGAAGGAGTAATTGTTTTAGCCTTGATTTCTTTTTCGATTCATTTTTGATGTCTTTTAAAAAACTGACGTTGCTAAAATACACGGTTTTATAACGCTTGAAGCTGAACAAGTGTATCAATACTGGGATGGCAACTGCCAGTAGTGCAAACAAAAATGTTGGATAAAGAAACTTCATGCCGGTTTTTCGTTGTGTCTATTTACTTTGGGACCTCAGTTTTTTTATTCGTTTTTAAAAATAGCAATTTCTTTTTCGCCGCTTGATTTTATGTATCCACGAAACATTCCGCTGGTGTTAAATTCCATGGCAATGTTACCATCGGCATCAACAGCAATAACACCACCGGTGCCTTCAAGTTCGCTTAATTTGTCGATTTCTTTTTTACAGGCCTCGGTCACACTCAGGTTTTGGTATTCCATCATTGCCGAAATGTCGCGGGCAAAACCCAAACGAATGTAATATTCGCCATGACCGGTGCATGAAACAGCACATGTTTTATTGTTGGCATAAGTACCTGCTCCAATAATTGGTGCGTCGCCAATGCGGCCATACTTTTTGTTCGTCATTCCACCGGTTGATGTACCTGCGCATAAATTTCCGTGTGTGTCGAGAACTACACAACCAACTGTTCCCGTATTGTCTTTTTGTGTACGCTCGCGTTCACGTTTTAATAAACTTTGCAGCGACTGGTAACGGTGCTCGGTATAAAAATACTTGTTGGGAACGATTTCAAGGCCCTGTTTTTTTGCAAAGTCCGAGGCGCCTTTCCCGCTTAGCATTACATGTTCCGAATTGTCCATTACTTCGCGCGCCGCATTTATCGGGTTTTTAATATCCTGCACGCCTGCAACGGCTCCGGCATTTAATGTTTTGCCTTCCATAATGGAAGCATCCAGTTCGTTTATTCCGTCGTGCGTAAATACAGCTCCTTTGCCGGCATTAAATAGTGGCGAGTTTTCCATTACGTTAATCACTTTCACCACAACATCGGTAGCTGCGGCACCATCCATTAGCATTTGTTCGCCTAACTCAAGTGCTTCGTTTAACTTGGCTTTGTAGTTGGCGCGGGCCTCTTCATCCATTTTGTCTTTCGACATAACGCCGGCACCTCCGTGGATAACAATAGTGTATTTCTGTGCATTGACAGTGAGCAAACCTGCTACAAAAAACAGGGCGAGAAATAAAGTTCGTTTTAACATGGTATGCATTTTCTTACAAAATTGACATAAAATTTAAAATGCTAAAGCAAACAGTCTATAATCTTACAAAAATTAATTTCTGCAGCAACATATTATAGTTTTGTTTATTATTTGTAGTTTTAACCTTAAACAAAAAAACTGTTGCCAATGTTGTTAATATAGTTTAGATACGCATGACAACTTAATTTCACGAGAAATGAAAACAGAAGGATATTCAATAAAAGATTTGGAAACCTTATCGGGTATAAAGGCGCACACCATTCGAATTTGGGAGAAACGATATGATTTGCTAAAGCCTGAACGAACCGATACCAATATCAGGTATTACACTGATGACGATTTGAAACGCATGTTAAATGTTTCGTTATTGGTGCGCAATGGTTATAAAATCTCGAAAGTGGCTGCCTGGAAAGAAGCTGATATAAAACAAACCGTGCTTGATGTGGCCAAAACAAAAAAATCGGAAGAAGGTTATGTCGATCGGCTTTTACTTTTTATGGTAAATTTTGATAATGTTGGATTTACTGCGTTGGTAAACGAGATTATTGAAAAGTATGGGTTGGAAGAGGCCATGCAAAATATATTCTTCGCCTTGTTCGAACGCATTGGTACTTTCTGGCAGGTTGGTTCTATTTTTCCGGCACAGGAACATTACATTACTAGTTTTATCCGACAGAAGATAATTGCTGCGATAGATGCACACGGCATCACGAACTCAAAAGAAAAGACCATTCTGTTTTATCTTCCTGAAGAAGAATTACACGAACTGAGTTTGTTGTTTTATTCATACCTGGCTCTAAAGTTGGGGTACAACATTATTTATTTAGGACAGTTTGTACCATTTGCTGACCTGGAAAAGATTCAGTCTCACGTTGAATTGGATTTTATATTTACAGCATTTATCAGCCCGATACAGAAGGAAAACCTGGAAAATTACCTTGAAAAATTGAAAGAATTATACCAACAGCAAAAAGTGTTTATAACCGGTTGGCAGGTAAAAGAACACGCACCAAAATTGCCTCGAAACTTTAAAGTGGTTAAAGATTACCGCGAATTTAAAAAGTATCTTGGTTAATGAATTGAATCAATCGGGAAAGTGATTTTTATGTTTGTTGGTAGCAAAAACATTTACCCATATAAGGAATAGCAATAGCAATAGTAATATCGTTATGGATGTATAGATAATAATTGTATATAGCCGTTGGTTATCAAATGCTATTGGAAAAAACAGAACTACTGATGTTAGAATTGTAACTACGCCAACAACTGCACCTGCATTATTTTTTAAGATTTTCATTTTACCCTCCCTGTCTGATTTACAATTTAAGGAAAATAACAACTTAAGTCAATCAAAAACAGTAAAATAAACTTTCATTTTATCACCAGGGTATTAACAATCCTGTTGCATACTATTGATAACCTTTTTGATACACCAGTTTCAGTAACTGAGCGAAATTATTAAATGGAATAAGTTTAAATTATGATAAACTTTAGTTGCTGTGAATCAAAATTTCAAAAGAGCCGTAAAAGATTGAACCAGTGATAAAATTTTAAATGAAATCCATGCATCGGGTTAGTACCATTCAGAAAGAGTTTTTTCAACTCGTAAAAGAAAAATTATCCCCGAATATCTCACTTGTTTTTGAAGTTTCCAGTTTGTTGGGCATTAGCCAGGACAGTGCTTACCGAAGAATAAGGGGGGAGAAGGAGCTTACCCTTGAAGAGCTGTTTGTGCTGAAAGACTTTTTCAATATTTCGTTAGACCAGTTAAATGGAGAAGATTTATCGAGTGTAAATTTTAGTTGTTCGGTAATTCAACCTCAGAATTTCAGGGTAAGCGACTGGCTGGCGAAATTGTATGAGGACACCAAACGTATCCACGATTCCAAACAACGGGAGCTTATATACGCGGCAAAAGATCCTCCGGTTTTTCATTATTTTCAGTTGCCGGAAATAGCCGCATTTAAAGTCTTTTTCTGGGAAAAAACACTTTTTCAGTTTCCTGAGTACAAAGAAAAGATGTTTTGTTTCGATGACATGGAAAATACGGCTTATGTGAATGGTAGAAAAGCACTGGCTTTAGCCTCTCAAATCCCGACCATTGAAATCTGGAACAATCATACCTTCACGATCATGCTTAGCCAGATTGAATTTTATTATGTCTCCGGTTTTTTCAAAAATAGGGACGACTTACTAAACCTGCTTGATAAAATGGAGAAGTGGATTCATCATATCCAGAAAGAGGCTGAGTTAGGTTTTAAGTTCCTTTATGGCAGCGAACCCAATGGAGTGGAGAATAATTTCAGACTGTACTATAACGAGGTTGTATTAAATGACAATACCATACTTGTTCGTACTGACAGCGGATACAGCTCCTATCTTACTTTTAATGTAATTAGCCTGCTAAATACCACCAACCAAAGTTTTTGTATTGAGTTGGATAAATATTTCCGAGGACTAATAACAAAATCAAACTTAATAAGCCACACCGGCGCCAAAGAGCGCAACCGCTTTTTTAACAGTCAGCTGCATGCTTTGGAACAAATGCGTTCGTCGCTTTCCTAATCGGTTTCAGATTGAAATGATTGTACAATCTGCATCAATCTGTTTTCAATCTACATCAATCTCTCCTGCTTAGGAACTTTGCATTTCATAAACTTTCATCCGGGCATGATGCCGCTGAAAAATTGAAATCTTTATCATCATTGCCGACAGGAATACAGCTCTGAACAAGCGTTTAAAAATATTACCTTTAAAATGTGCAGCGCTGATAAAACGCCACCACCGCCTGATGATATTGCGCCATGAATAGAACTTTTTGTTGATGTTTTTGTAGGCGCTAAAAACCTGTTCTTTTGTAACCTTTTTGGGTTGAAATACTAAATGATCACCTTCGTAGTGCGCCAGGTTTTCATCCGTAATACGGCCTTCTTCCTTCACCAGTTTGTGAAATGGTGTTCCCGGAATCGGGATTGATATGGATAACAAGATAGAACTCGGATCGATCTCTTCCAGCTTGTCGGGGAGTTTGTCGTAATATTCTTCCGTATCCTCGTCCAATGCGATCATCATTCCGGTGAAAGTTAAAATGCCTCGTTTTTTTAGTTTCATAAACAGCTCTTTGTATTCGGCCGTTTTGTTTTGCTTTTTATGAACAAAGGCCAGGCTGGGTTCATTTAATGATTCCAAACCGATGAATGCCAAACCGCAATGCGCCTGTTCAAGCAAGTCGATAAATTCATCATCGTGCAGGCAGTCAAAACTAAATTGTACACCCAACGACCATAATTTCAGCTTTGCAATTTCGCGCAATAGGTTTTTGGCATACGCTAAATCGCCACCCAGGTTGTTGTCTTGCAGCATCGCTATCTTTCTTTTCAGAAGCGGAAGTTTTTGAGTACTACTTAAATCGTTCACCACGTCAGCAATCGGACGTTTGCGGTGTGGGGCCGGATTAATGTTCAACTGGCAATAGCTGCATTTGTATATACATCCGCGGGTTGCTTCGGTAACTACCGGCACTGTAAAGTCCTTCTCAATCAAATCGTAGCGTGGCGGAGGGATATTATCAAGCGGCGGTGCAAACGGTGCATAATACAACTTTTTCAGGCGATTGTTTACCAGATCGTGCACCACAATCGGCCATATTTTTTCAGCTTCTCCAACAACGGTGGCATCCATGTAGTCTTCAATCTCTTCGGGATAAGTGGAGGCATAACGTCCTCCTGCGATTACTTTTTTCCCTTTTTCTCTGAATCTTTTGGCAACTTCTTTAGCATGAGCGGCGCAAAAATCCATAAAACTAAGTGCTATATAATTGGCATCAGTTTCATAGTTGATAGGGCGGATCATTTCGTGCAACAGCTCTATCTCGACTATTGACGGAGTTAAGGCTGCCAGTAATGCTCCCGAAACAGGTGGAGCCGGCGATTTTGCGAAATAGGTTCGTTCGTCGCCCAGGTTCTGAAACAATACGATTATGAGCAGTTTTGGCTTTTTCATGACTTCAGGTTTTTAATAGTTTACCGGCTCTTTTACGAAAATAAGCCCTGACAAATCCCGGTGAAAGTGCAGCCACTTTCCCAATAAGTTTACCACGAAGCGAGAGTGCAGCCTCTGGTTTGTTCCGTTTCATTTGCTGCACAATTTGGTGGGCAACATCTTCGGCTTTTGCCAGTTTATCGCGATATAAACGGGCTCCCGGCAAGAACTTTTCGTTACGGAAGAAGCGGGTTTGGGTGTAATCGGGAGCTACATGTAAAACCGAAATTTTGGAATTATACAATTCGGCTCTTAAGGTTTGGCTGAACGACCTTAACGCAGCTTTACTGGCCGAGTAGGCAGCATAACATGGCATACCATAAAGCGCGGCGATTGACGATACAAATACGATCATTCCACGACTATTTTCAGGGAAATAAGGAAGGGTATGGTACGTCAGGTTCACGGCGCCCATAAAATTGATATCCAGAATTTGTTTGAAATCCTGAGGTGTGGTATTTTTTATCGGACCGTAAACACCAATTCCTGCGTTATTAATCAGAATGTCAATTGCTTGCTTTTCGGGAGATAGTTGCTTTATCGCGTTTTTAACCGCCTTTTCGCTCGAAATATCACAGCTTATAATAACTGGCTCAGATAGCTGTGGATTTGCCGAAACCACTTCGTTTCTAACCTGTTCCAAAGCTTCAAGATTGCGGGCCATGAGAATCAGCCTGGGATTGTATTTTGCCAATTCAAAACAAAGTTGTTTCCCGATTCCGGATGAGGCACCGGAAATTATTATTCGTTTATTTTTTAGTTCAAACATGATCGGTCAGATTTGCCCTTTTTCAGGTCGGAACAACAAAACCAGTTCGAAAACAAAGTAGTAGCACAAAGCAAACAAGTACCAGTCGGGTTGAAAAGTAACCGTAATTGCCAGATGCCACAAGATGAATGCCCTTACCGTAGAAACGATGGGGTAGGTGGCATTTTCTTCAGTTTTTACGGGAGTGAAGTGGGCTTTAACCTGCCCCGAAACAGCTACTAAAATGGCTATAATAAATAGTGCCAGCCCGATTGTGTTTGTGGCATCGATAAGGAAGAGTGAAGCGAGCGCAGTAATAAATACAAAAATGTCGCCCAGAACAACCGAGTGGTCCCAGCCAAATTTTACGGCGAAAGTATTGTAACCGGTTTCTCTGTCGGCAGAAATATCTTTTAAATAGCCGATCAGGACAAAATTCGCATAAGAAAAAAGGCTTATTACACACAGCCAAATGAGCTTGCTATTATTAAGCGATGCAAGGCCTTTTCCTGTAACTGCTAAAAAGGCCGTAATGGGTAAGATCATAACGATCCAGCCGTTGTAAAATGGCCCGGCTACCCAAAAATTCTTTTTAAAATAGGTGTAAGTGGCCAGTCCAAATATTGCCAGCGAACAAAATATCAGATTGTTGAGATTGTAGAATATCAGTGGAATTCCAATCAGAACCAATCCGGCCAAACTAACACCACCAAGCGCTTTTGGCGATACTTCTTTTTTTACCAAAGGCCGGTACGAGGCGGAAATGGCATCGGTGTCGGTTTGAAAACAATCGGTTAAAGCCTGACCAAAACCGTAGCCCAAAAAGAACGGTAAAAACAAAATTACAAACCTGGTTATCGAGCTGCTTTCCCGCCAGCCCAATGCGAGCCCGGCCAATCCGGCTGCCCCGGAAACAAACAACAGGTAAGGCCGCATGTGGATAACAAGTGCTCTCAGAAAACGGAGGGATAGAACCGGTGCAAAGTTATTTTCATTTTTCATCGTAATCGTTTTAATCGGCAACAAATAAAGCTTTGGGTAACACAGAAAAGCGAAAACGACCAGCTTCAATAATTTCTCCGTCGGTTTCGAGAAGAACAGGCTTTGCAGAATTGATTTCTACGGACTGCACAAGAGCTGTTTTACAGTTCTTTGTTTTTGAGAATCGTTTTCGATATAATGCGTAAAGCAGCTTGGGAATTTGTTGTCTTTTAAAGTTCTCGGCCAGGTATAATCCTATACAGCCACTGTCGGCACCCGGATCAATATCGTAACAGAAACTACCTGAAACATTGGGGTTTTTAGCAATAGAAAGGTTAGTGACGCTGGTTGAAATCTGCTCTTCGTTATAAGCAATTTCCAAGTTAATATTTTGGTAAGTCCGCAGCGTTTGAATAATCGTCCACAAAATAGCGATGCCGGTTGATCGCGGTTTCAGAAAACGAATAATTTTGTTGCTGTTGTCGTTAAAAAGTTGGTTCCCCAAAGCTGTAAAACCAAGGCTGGCATTAACGATAAAAAGCTGTTTTTTTGTTGTGTCGCTATCTGTAAACTCAACCAGCCCTAAATCAACCGGCTTTTTATTTTCAAAATCGATTTTCACCGGAATCCCGCTGATTTTGTGTTTTACAGGTTTAAGAAAATCGTTACTCGATCCCAGTCCAATGGCACCAATACTATAAGGTTCGAGTTGGTAATTTGTAACCTCCGCAAGCGTATTGATGAGGTTGTTTATACTCCCATCCCCTCCTGCAGAAATAAAGTTCTTTACTTTATATTCGTTTATTAAAGTTTCCATCAGGCTGTTATGGTTATCGGTTTCCGAGAAATGGATATACAAAGTGCCAACAGGCATAATACTCTTCACATCATCCTCAATGTGATCCCATTTTTTCCCGGCCGATCCATTGTTGGCAAAACCATTTATCAATACCGCAGTTTTCATGTTTTAATCGTTGCAAACTATATTGTGTTTATACCAAATCAGTTCTACGGTGTCAACCAGTTTTTTCAGGTCATCGTTGGTGTGGTTGGCACTTATCGAGATTCGAAATCGTTGTTTGTCAGCAGGCACAGCCGGAAACTCAATAGCATTTAAGAAGATTCCCTCGCGATTAAAATCGTTGGCCATTTTTCGAATGTTGGCATCTTGTGGAACATTTAAGGAAATGATTCCGGCTTGCGGAGGCGTTGTTATTCCAAAGGGTTTCAGCTTACGTGTTAAAAACGACACATTCTTTTTAAGTTGCACCCGTCGCCAGGGTTCATTTTCAATAACATCGATACCTGCCAGAACAGCGGCTATGGTTACAGGCGGCAACGAGGCGGAAAACATATAGGTGCGCGCCATAAATCGCAGGAATTCGATCACCTCACGCGAACCGGAAATAAATCCACCATTTACCGCAAAGGCTTTGCTGAAGGTTCCCATAATTATTTCGTTGGTCCATTTTATCCGCAGTTCCTCCATAATTCCCTCGCCGTTAAAACCCAAAACGCCTGTTCCATGTGCATCGTCGATAATGGTGTGTGCATTATATTGTTGTGCCAGTGGAATTATTTGATCCAGGGGCGAAAGGTCGCCATCCATTGAGTACACTCCTTCAACTGCCACAAAAAGGTCGCCATCGGGTTTATGTGTTTTTAGTAAATCTTCCAATTGCCCGATGTTGTTGTGCCCGAAAGTGATACATTTCCCTCTTAACAGTTTTACCCCATCGAAAAATGAAGCGTGGTTGTATTCGTCGGCCAATAGCAGATCGTGCGGTGTGCATAATCCGTAGAGCAATCCCAGGTTTGCGTTGTAACCGCTGGTAAATATCATGGTGTCTTCAGTTCCTTTTAATTGGCTCAGCCTGTTTTCCAGTTCTTTCATCAGCGATGAATAACCGTTAAGCAGTGGCGGTCCGGCAATACCCACTCCGTACTTTTTTATGGCTTTTTTTACCGTTTCTTTAATGTGCGGATGGTTGGCCAGCCCCAGGTAATTATTTGAACCGAACATCAACATTTCCTTCTTGTCTCCATCGGCATCAACAGCAATTACGGTGCGGTCGGTTGACGAATCGATTACCCGCATGTACAAATGCTTATCCGCTTCTTCCTGGTTTTGCAGGGAAACATGGAATAATTTAATTCGCTCATCCAATGGTAACTTTCTCCCATTCCTCCATGCACTGGAGAAATCAATACTGTACCCGTTGCCACGTTTTTCTTCCTCGTTTTCAGATGTTGGTTTCATGACCTTTTAGGTATTTTGTTAATGCAGATATGTATTCCTGAGGTTCGGAAAAATCCCGTCCTCCAATATTAAAATCGCCCAAGTCGTAAAGTTTTGAATCCGATAAGAGCATTCTCTTTTCTTTCTGTATTGTCCCTATTTTGGTGAAATACAGCTCTCTGCTTTCCGCTTCCGCTAAAAAGCTTTCTTCATCTTCAGGTTTAATGGTAAATACAAGTTCATATTCACCACATTCGCCCAAAAACAATAATTCTTCCGGTAGTTTTAGTTGGGTCATAAAAGCACTGGCAATAGGATCGGAATTTAAGCGGTCGATCAAAAAACCGGTGTTGTTCAGCGAGGAAATAGTTCGAAGCGCGTTTCCAATTCCATCGCTGGAGTCGATACAGGTTGTGGCAAATTCCTTTATTAACCCGGCCTCTTTATGTCTTAGTTCAAATTGAGTAGAAATATTACTATCGATATTAAAAAGTTGTAAAGCGGCTTCAAAGTTGCCTGTACCACAATTTCCTGTCATGTAAATAAGCTCGCCGGGAGCTGTTCTTTTTCGCATCAGCGGTTTATCCGAATAACCGATTGCAATTCCGGTGTAGTGCCATTCTTCCGAGGTTCCCAGGTCGCCACCGATAAATGCCGCACCTGTTTCCACGAGAATTTCTGCTACACCACTCGCTAATTCAACCAGGTACGAATGATCCCATTTTTCGGGATTTAATGCAACAGAGTGACTGAAATACTGAGGGGCACCTCCCGAAGCTAAAATATCGCTCAGGGTGGCCACCGCCAGGTTTTTACCCAATTGAAAAGGATTGGTGGTGCGAAAATGATCTTCTTTTGAAAAATCGTCAACCGAAAAAAGTAAATAACCGTTCTTCTTTTTCAGGATTTCTGCGTCGGATTCAAAAAGATCATTAAGCTGTTTTTTGCTGCGAGGAAGTTGATCCGAGAGGAGAGAGATGATATTTTCTTCCAGGTTCATCGGGCCGTACTTTTGGTTTTCTATTCAAAGATACGACACCGGGAGTATGGAAAACAATAGCGAAATGTGGGCTATTATCCGGTTATTATTGGTTTCTATACAGAAAATTGCAAAACAGGAATCCCGATTATTATTTTTTACTGAAAAACGGAGTAAGGGGAAATGAACTGGCAAAAATTGCTAAAAAAACGGATCAATACCAATCAAAAAAAGGGCAATAAAACAAAAGTGTTTTGGAATATTCGGTGGAGTTTATTTTTCTTCCGGCGCGGTATTGGCTTCCATGGTCATACCCGGGTAAAGGCTGAAACGTTTAACATCGGTGGTGTAAATTTCAATCATTTCGTCGTCATCGCTTTGTGGGGTATTGCTAAAATATAAATGGTAGGCAGCGTGCATGGGCACCATTACTTTGCAATTTAAATGTGGCGGAATACGAATATCCATAAAATCACAGTAGTTTTTTTCATCCCAAACCAAATCGGTAAGCATATTCACGTAAATTGTGTCGTTTGTTGGATTGATCAGGTTAATCTTTTTAAATTGCTGTTCAGAAGGAACATAGTCGACTTCGCACTCCAGCATTGCACCAACAAAAGCAGATCCTAACCCTACCACTACCTCAGCAAAAATATTCCCACCACGGCTGGTTCTCAGTTCTTTTTGTCGTTCATAGCTCGATTTGTCGTAAATATACTTCGGACTCGAGCAGCTATGAAAAAGAAGAAGAGCACTTATAATCAGCAGATAAGGCAGGTGTTTTTTCATGGTTAATTTGTTTTGAAAAATAAATTACAATTTTCATGCCTGAATTTACGGAGAAAAGATGCAACGATATTTGTAAAAACTCTGTATACTTGAAATAGAATTTTAACGTTATAAACAAAATTCAAAACTAATAGTTATGAAACGATTTCTTTTTGCTTCTCTATTTGTTTTAATCGCATCGATTGGATTTGCCCAACCTGTTTTTGATTTGGGAGTGAAAGCCGGTGTGCATTATTCAAACATGAGTCTTGACGGAGATTTTGACCTTAGTTCAGATGCCATTACCAAATTACATTGGGGTGCGTTTGGTCGGGTAGGCTTTAATCGTGTTTATGTTCAGCCCGAGGTTTATTTTAGTAAAAAAGGTGGCGATCTGTCGTATGAAGGTCCGATGGACATTGGTACCTTAACGGGTGGATTTGATTACAAGAATATTGATGTGCCGGTTCTTTTGGGATACAAACTGGTAAAAACTCCGGTAATCGACCTTCGCGTTATGGCCGGTCCGGTATTTAGTTTTGTTACCGATGCCGATTATCCGAATGAGTTGGATCCATACCTGAGTGATGATTTTTTTGAAGATAACTTATTTGGCGTGCAATATGGTTTGGGTGTTGATGTTTTGTTCTTTACGCTTGATGCCCGCATGGAGCATACAGGTAAAGTTTACGATGATCCGGATTTTGTTAACGGAAAATCTACGTCGTTTATGCTGACACTTGGTTTTAAGATTTTGTAATATGAATACAGAAGGCTTCGGTAATAATCGAAGCCTTTTTTTTGCTCCAATTGTTATTAACTTCTCGCATCAGTTTTTCGATAAGCCGGGCAGTGTTCTTCAGTTCAATTTATTGTGGTACAAATTTGCAACCATAAGGGTATTTCGGTTGGTAAAGAACGGTTTTAGAATAATGAGGAAGTGATCCAAGAAGCTTAATCAGAAAACCAGGTGTTCCACATTTTCTTCGTTCATAACATCGCTTAAAGTCCAAAAGTGCACATCGCCGGCAGTTACTCTGAAAATTTCGCTAATGGGTTCCAGATCATAGCCGGAAATATCGTCCAGATAAAGGCGTGCTTCATGCAAGCGGTGTATCATCTCCGGATCATTGACAAATTCAACCACGCCTGTTAACCGCATCTGTTTGGCTTGTGCCATATCTCGCGGATTGTTGTAAAAACAAACTTCTACTTTCGGATTGTGGTGAAGTTGTTTCGACAAGTCTTTCGGAGAGAGAGTGCCAAAATAAAAACCCGTTTTATCGGCAAAAAACAAAAGCACGGTTCGGACACGGGGCTGGTCGCCCTCGCAGGTTGCCAAATAGCAAACCGGGTTGGCAGCGGCAAACGAAATGTAATCATTTATATTCATGGCTAAAGATTTTTGGTGTAACACATAAGTTACAAAAAATCAGTGTGAAATGCAATATTGAAAAGTACTCAGGAGGAGCGAAGTTGAGATGGTTTTATTGAGTGCTAATTGATGTCGTTTACCCGTTTTGGTTCTTCTTTTTAAACCAGTTTACCGGGTTTAACTGTTTTTTATATTTGGTAAACAGTTCTTTGCCAACCAGCAGTCCTCCGGCCCAAAACACAACTTCCATCAATATAAAACTGGTTGTTGATGCAGCAACTTTGGTTTTGGTGGGCAAATCAAAAAACGGGATGATCAGAGTGGCAGCAAAAAATACACCCGAAAAGATCATTAAAAAAATTCCGATTTTTATCTGACTGTTTTTTCTACTCATAAAAGTCAAAACAGCAAAAGCGGGGGATTGTTTCGTCGCTTATTCACTCTGCAAACTTTGTAAAAGAATGGTGTAAGCATTTGGCCCTTCGTTAAATAAGAGATCGAGGATGCTTAAATTAGGTAAGAATCCATATTTATCGGAGAATACCTGCGTGTAGGTTTGGGGCTGAAATGCTATATCGGGATTGTGTTTCAATTTAGGCGAAATACCATCGCGCAAATTGAAGGTGTTTTCAGGTACTTTTTCAAAGTCTTCAGTTAAGCGGATTTTATTTTCAATCTCGAAAAAATCACAAAGTTGCTCGTGTATTTGCTGGTTATAGTCGAGCAGGTATTTGGTTTTACTTTCAAAAAACGGGTACAGTTCATCCTGGTAATACTCGAAAAACGGCGATGAGTTGTAGGCCGAAACTATGGTTTGCCAGTGGTTACGTTGCCAGTTTTCGTCGTACGATATCTGCAAATCTTTTAAAAGGATTTTTGGTCCGCGCCCTTTTACCACCGGAATAACCAGCGAAATTGGTCCGTTACCTCCCAATATCAGGCAGCGGTTGCGGTAGGTTTGTTTGGTGAAGTTCTCGTATTGTTCGATATAAACTTCAGCATGGTGTAAATAACGCGTATAAAAATGTACCGGAGCAAAATAGGCAGTACTTAGTAAAATAGGCTTCAACTTTGATTATTTTTGTTCAACAACAAAAATACCAAAATAATAGATTTGTGGCTATTTATGTTTTGCTTTAATGGTTTCGCAATAACGTTCAACAATTTCAGGGAAATCGCTGAATTTGTAACGGCCGTTTTCTATGTCTTTTACCAGGGCTTTATCGTCACTAAATAATTTTGTGCAGGTTTCGAAACTATCCTCGTTATAGTTGTACCATCTAAAATCCATTAAAACCATATAGTGTGGCACTTCAATTATCTCCGATTCAATACCGGTATTCTCCATTTTAGTGGTTACAAAATAGTAAAGTGGATAAATGTTGTCGGACAAACGAAGAATAAAGTTGCCGTCTTTAGATGGAAAAATACTTAAGCGAATATCGTCGCGACTTTCGAAAGTAACTCGTCCATTTTCGGTGTCCATAAAAAAGCCACTAATTACTCCCGGTTTAAATGATTTCTTTTTACCACCGGCATCAATGAATTTTACCTCGCTTTGAAGTTTTAGGATGTTTTCCTTTTTTATACTGGCAGCAATTGTATCGTTGTTTAAACTGATAATACCTCCGGGTAAATATCCTTGTTTCTTTTTTTGAAATGACTTACCAAATACATTTAGTGAAGCAATAATTAGTAGCATCAGAAGGGTAGTTTTCATGATTTTATTGTTTAAATAGTTGTTTCAAAGTTAAGTTTAGAACAAATATTATTCCATTAATATTTGTTAATAAAATTTATTTATAGTTAATGTTTATTAGTGCGTCGATTTTATCGAAAATGCTGTAATCTAAATGATAACAAGCCTAAATTAAGTTCCTCGGAATGCCCTGGCGGAAGCTTGTTCAAGTATATTCAATCCAGATAAGTTAAATGCCAACTTTCATACAATAGTTATTCATCAGGAAATGAATTATATTTTAAGCGACTTATCTCTGGTTTAAATTCAACATGAATCAATATTTTATGAGGTAGGTATTTATAATAAATACAAAATGCAACGATTTTACCCTCATATTCCATAGGCATCAAGTAATTCCTTTTCTATTTTTAATCTCTTGTTTGTTCGTTCATTTGCGGCATGGTTTTTTAGTTTTTAATGAATTTAATGCGGTAAATTTTCCCATCACTGTTTTCAACGGTAAGTATGTAGGTACCGGTGTAAAAACTTGAAACGTCGAAAGAATACTTGCCATTGGAAGTGTTGAAATTTCCCAGTTCTATTATCTCGGAAGTTATTGTATAGAACCTGTAAGTCCAGGATTCATCTGTTTTGTATTGAGGCACTGAAATGTTTAACTTTTCTTTTGCTGGAATGGGGAAGGCATCCAAATCAAAAATTTGAGGCTGACGAATTCCGGTAATGTTTTTTTGAATGCATCCCGTAACATCAAGTTCGGCAATACTAGTAAACTTGTTGTCGTTTTGTTCCGACAACGACCGCAGCATCAGGTATCTTCCGGGTGTAGGAGTAATGCTTATGGTTTTTCGCGCTGCACCATCTCCAAATTCGCCACTGTCAACTGGTTCTCCCCAGTCGTTTGTATCAGTTGAAAGGTATATTTCGTATTTTTTGATTCTGCCGTTGGCGCTGTTCTGCCGGGGAAGATATTTAATTTTACTTACCTCATATTCCCTGCCCATATCAATTCGTATCTCGTGAGGTTGTCCTGGCGAGTTATTATACCACTCGCTGTGCCATATGGTTGATTGGTCACCATCAAAGGCATTTATAGCTGCACCATCTTCGCCGTTTATTTCCTCGCTATCTACATAAAGTAGGGTCCACAAATTATTGTCTACATCAGCTGGATTATTACAATCGTTAACCGAAGGACATGTAGTTGTGCTTACCATTGCTTGTATTGTTTTTTGATAGGAAACACTGTTCTGTGTAATTTTCATTGTAACATCATAATATCCCGGATTTCCCAACACCACTTTGGGATTTCTCACTGTTTTGTTACTAATGAATTCGGGTTCTGGAGTTATTGTCCATTCCCAACTGGCGCCTGAGTGGTTGATTATGGAATGATCATCGAAATACAGCGTATCCTCCATACAATCATAGTGCTGTTTCTGGACCCAGGGATTAAGAATTGGCACAAATTCTGGTTCTAGCATCGGGCTTTCCCAAACACCGGCATTCCCCGCTACACGGATTTTGCTGTCGCGGTAGAAAGGTAAAGCCAGATTTACGGACATTCCTGCCGGGTAGTTTGTGTTGTATTCGTTCCAATATGGCTGAGATTCGTAGCGGTAGTAGACTTTTGAATTTTTGTCGTTTCTGGCATGGGTGAACATATACAACAGGTCTTGTTCGTTTTTGACAGGCTGAATTACTATGCATTCGGTGTAGGCGTCAAGCCCGCTTGTCCAGTCTTCCCAACTTGTTCCTCCGTTTACTGAACGAAACACTTTCCCAATATCACCAGACCATGCTCCGTTTTGCAGGCAGGCGTAAATTTTGTTTTCGTCGTGAGGAGAAATAACAAAAAACAATTTCCCGTTCCAGTAGGAATTACCATACGAACCATTGGTCAATGCAGGTTTGTGTTCCCATCTTTTTCCTCCATCTTCGCTACGGTATAATCCTTTTCCAACTATGTCTGCATAGAGTACATCAGGATTTTTGTGGCTGATCTGGAAGTATCTTATCCGGTCAGTAAATTGAAACAGCAGATCGAATGTCTCTCCCGAATCATCGCTTTTCCACATTGAATTTCCTTCTCCCAAAAAGATGGTACCGTAATAATTGGGATGTTGTACCATATTGCTTCGCCGGCCACCATATTCATCCATATTTGGAAACTTACTGAAAATAAAACGTCCTTCGGCAGGCTCTTCAGCAGTTTTTGGTAGTATCCAGCCATTGCCCAGATCGTTAAATGCCACATGACGGCTTTTTCCTTTTATAACCCATCCTGTTGCAGATTCGCCTCCTCCCATTCTCAGCGATTTGTTATTGTATAGATCCGAAATAGCTGTATTTCCATTGTGGTATCTGCCGCCAACAACAATATCTTCATTCCATCCCTGGTCAAAGCCCCACATATCAGACCCAATTATTCCTTTTGTTCTTGACGAATAGTTTTCAATTTCTGTGAAAAGATTGGAGGAGTAGTTCATCCCGCCATCGGTTGCTACCCAGGTTTCACCATTGTCAAGAATTTGCATGTCCTGTATGTCGGGATGAATGTCAAAATCACCGCCATAGCCACCAACTTTAGTGAAATTAGTGCCACCGTCTGTTGATTTCCAAAGCGAACAGGTTCCCCAAAAAACGGTATTTTCATTGTTTGGATCTGCCTCCAGAACCAGGTCGAAATAACCTTGCCCATTGGTAAATCCACCAAGCCCGCCAACTGAACCATATTCTCCTTTTTTCTTTTCTTCCCAAATATAAGTATCGCTGCTTTTTAATCCCTTAAGAATAAAGGGTACTGTTTCGTCTCCTTCTTCGGCAAGTAAGGTGACATACAGAATGTTTGGATTGTCCACTGTAACAGCCAGCAGTCCTCCTGATGTTTCAGTATAGTTTTCGGGAAATGAAGCGATGGATGAGAAACTTTCTCCATTGTTTTGCGAAATTATTACCTGGTAGTTACCCGAACTGTTCTTACTGAGACCGAATATTACCTTAGGATCCAGCGGTTTGAATTCAATGTCGTAGCATACCCGGCTCCATTTTCTTTCCCACGATGTGCCTGCATCTGTGCTGATAAACATGCCATCATCTGCTGCTGCGGCCAGAATATTTGGGTTTTCCGGGTTAATTCTCATTCGGGAGGCTCCAAAATTTTGTTGGGGTAGTAAAAGGGGAGACCAGTTATTACCGCCATCGCTGGTTTTATGAATTTGTTTACCGGCTGATACATAAACGGTATCGCTGTTGCCGGGGTGTATGGCTACTGCTGTAACGCCACCGCCAAAAGGGTAATTTGTTCCGACCTGAAACCAGCTCAAACCTTTATCGGTTGATTTGTTTACAAATCCGGTTTCTGTTCCGCAGTATAGTATGCAGGAATCGGAAGGGGCAACATCGAAAGAATATACGTTTACCTGCCAGGGGCATTGTTTAGGATTGCCTTTATTATCCAGCTTGTTTGCACTAATATTTTCTTCATTTCTCCAAAACGTTTCTTTTGGGCCCAATAAACTCCAGCTAGCTCCGGAAACTGAAGTTGCTTTTTCTGTTAAGTTGGTATTTTTCTGTATCTGGAATTGTCTGTTTTTAAGTTCGGCAATATCTGGTAATAGTATTTTCCCTTCTTTATTGGTATAAGGAATAACAACTCTTTTCCAAATTTTGAAATATCTTATTATGGCTGATTTTTCATTTGGATGTTGAAGTATGTAGTTTCTGTAATCTTCCTCCAGTTCGATGAAATTGACCGGGTATTCATATAACATCTTTTTCCATCCTGTATAAGAGTCAGAAAAAGCAGGTTTGTACATTCTTTCTATTCCGGGTATATCATCATAAGGTGTGAATTGGTTTTGCGCATTGGCAGTTAGGGCAAAAATGGAAAAAAGAATCAGGAAGGTGAGATTTTGTTTCATGGTAAATGAAAAGAAAGCCCGTTTTTAACAGGCTTTCTTTTCGAATTAACTAACTAAATTAATTATTGAGTAACTTGTGCGTAAACATTCAATTCGGCAAGGAAGGTGTAATTGTTAGGACCTTCAAGTGCAACAAATTTGAAATATCTTGCTTCGGGTAAGAATGGCAGTGGGAACAACTGAACATCATCAATCTGAGAATTGAAATCGAAAATTCCCTGATCGGTAAAATTCTCGCCATCATTACTGGTTAAGATCTGGAACTTGGTGTGTCCTCCGCCATTTCCCTGTCTACGGGCACAATCAACAGCTAACATTCTTACGGTGCTATTCATATCAATTGTAATGTAGTGCGGATAGTCAGGCGAAGAAGCAGACCATGCAGAATGCCAGAATGTATTAATATCACCATCAAATGCCGCAGTTGCATAACCATTTACCGGACCTTCACCACCTGCTTCTTCCGATGAGAAATCGATAATGTCCCATGCCGAACGATCAAGCTTTGAGGCAACCTGGCCGTAAACATCCATTTCTGCCAAAAATGCAAAGAAGTTGGAACCTGCTGTTGCCGTATATTTAATGTAGCGAGCCATTGGCAGGTTAGGCAGTTGGTACGATTGACTATCCATGTTCGGATCGTAATCGAAGCTTCCCTGGTTTACATAGTTAACCCCGTCTAAACTTGTTTCGATGGTGAATCGTGTTTGACCACGGCCATCGCCCTGGCGTCTGAAGAAATCCATGCGGTTGATTTTCACAACATCTTTCATGTCGACAGTGAAGAAGTGAGGATAATCCGGACTTCCCCCGTTCCACTGGGTATGCCAGAATGTACCAAGGTCTCCGTCTATTGCAGCCGATGCCAATCCGTTAGGAGCACCTTCAGCAGGTTCTTCAGTCGAAAAGTCAATGATTTCCCAGTTGCTATTGTCTATTTTTTCTCCTTCGAATTCAATAAACAAGGGCAAAGTTGTTGTTTCAACTGGTGATGCAAATGTATCGATCGCATTTTCTTCGGGAATGTAAAATGACTTATAAGTCAATTCACTTTCTGATTGCCATCCCCTGATAACTAACTTCTCCGTGTCGGGAGCAAGGCTTGACGTAACCGTTGCTCCATCAGAATTCATGTAGCTGTATTCAACGCCGGTGTGTCCTTTTGCAGGTGTACCCCACATTACAATGACCGAGTCAACAGTTCCACCACCTTCAATGCTAAGAATCGGACGATTGGTTAATCCAGCCAGGTATTTTTCGTTGTAGGCTGAACCGGTAACCTGCTCTTTCACCGAACGGTTTCCATTTTTATCAATAGTATAAATTTTAAAGAGGTACGATTTCTCTTCCAGGTTATTGATCATAAAGGTTATGGAATCGAGTGGTACTGCCGGCGATATTTCTTCGGTTTGCGAGTCGGCGCCGTCGTTCCATTCTATAACACACTTATTCACGTTTACTGCATTAACCAGATAATACTTAATGCCAATCCTGTTTTTACCAGCAAATGTTTCCGGAATTAGGGGTTTTGGCGCATATATAACCTCGCCATCCAGGTATTCACTATGTATGTCTTCCATTTCCTGACAAGCGTTAAAAAGAAGCGCAAGTGAGAATATGAAAGTAAATAATATTGTTATTTTTTTCATAAGTCTAAGTTTTTATTCTTCTACAACTTGTCCGTAAAAAGTGATTTCTCCAAAGTGTGAGAATCCTGTTAATCCCCAGGTTTCATGTATCACAAATCGAACATATCTCACTTCCGGATCGTCTAAAGTAAAGGAGTATTCATCACCGTTCAACAAATGTTCCTCGTCTTCGGCTGCGGTTCCGCCTTCTAACGAAGGTTGTCTTGCCACACATCCGTTGTCAGGAGCTACGCGAAGCGGGAACCAGTTATCAAGGCTGCCATCCTGGGCGGGCTCTTCCTTGATTCCCCAGATGTCCATTAAACGCGGATTACCATGTCGGTAAGCGAATGTTTGCCGTTGGTGAACAATAACCCTACTTAATTTCACAGTTGCTCCTAAATCAAGGGTTAATCGTTGTGGCCAACCATCAGAACCTGCATAAGTATGGTTAAAGGTATTAATGTCATCGTCCCAGGCATATTCTGCTCTTCCTTCCCAGGCATTCCAGCCCGAAGGAACATCATTATCCAGTTGAACCAATACCCAGTTTTCTTTATCCAGTTTTTCTTCGTAAAGTGGAGTAACTGTTATTTTGGATGTATCAGAATAATTATCCCACCGGTCACGAACTACAACAGCAAACTCTCTTTCTTCAGGTTCAAATCCTCTAATGGTATATTCTCCTTCGGTTACACCCGAATAAATCACATCGAGTAAGCTAAGTGTTCCCGTAGAGTCTTCAGCCATGAAAAAGAAAGCCAGGGAAGCATTGTTCTCGTTGTCCCAACGGAACCGAACGCCTCCAAAGTCGCCTACCATCTGAATTGTACTTTTTACGGAATGAACATCGGGAAGTTCCGGATTAACTTTTACGGTAACTGGACTGGAAACATTTTCGCTTCGGTCAACTGCATACAGTGTAACGGTTTTTTCGTCCGTGTCGCCAAATCCTTCCACCTGAATCATATGCAAATAGCCCGAGCTTTTGCTTACAACTTTTCTACCGTCTGATAAGGTATATTCAGCCTTTACATAAAGCAGGTCTTCATCTGATGGCAGACTATAAGAAATAACTGCTGCACCGGGTAAGTTTTCGACCTGTGGATTCGTAACTGGTCCCGGTGGATCTGAGTCCGGAAATATAGGTTTATGGGTATCTTCCTCACAACCACTCAAGAGGGTTACAATTCCGATTATTGCGATTAAATAAATGTATTTTTTCATTTTTTAAATCTTTAAAATTAAACTACTACCAGCCCGGGTTTTGCACCAGGTTCGGGTTTTTAACGATTTCCTCTTCGCGTATTGGCCACAAGTAGTCCTTAAAATCGTACGAAGGAGTAAAGATGGTTGTTACATTATAGAATCCAAGTCCGGCTCCGTTAATGTTCCATCCACGGATGGGCTGGTTCATATAGTTTTCTGCATCCTTCCATCTTCTTAAGTCCCAGAAACGCTGTCCTTCAAACGCCAGTTCTATTAGACGCTCCTGTTTAATGATCTCGCGCATTCCTTCCTTGGTGGTGGGCTTATCGGGTTGAGAGGAATAATTGGCCCAACTTTCAACAACACCGTCAAGTCCGGCTCTTTCTCTTACCATATCAATGTATTCATATACTTCAGCATCGGGTGTACTTTTTACTTCGTTTAATGCCTCTGCATATAACAGGAATACGTCGGCCAGACGGATAATAGGGAATGGATACTCGTAGTAGGCCAGCATGGTGTTGGTATTCAAGGCGCTATTTGGGTTAATAAGTTTTTTAACAAAATAACCTGTTGCCGAAAACTCTCCCTGGTTACGTTTGGTAGCCAGTTCACCTTGTCGGGTTTGCACGTAATAGTAGGTCGGATCCATGAAATACGTTCCGCGATCGAATGCAATGCTGGCGTAAAAACGTGCTTCGCGATCGAAGTGCAGTACTGCTGTTTGCTCGCCCGATCGAATAAAATCACTCTCTTCGGTTACAGCGGTTCTTAGCTCATAGCGGTTCACATAGTTAAAATCAACATCTTCATCAATCGGTACTCCGTTTTTGGTATAAAACAACTCTGCCATGCGCAGGGTTGAAGCATAAAACTGGCTAACAGGGTTGGATGAAGTAACCTGAATCATCAGTGGTACACACATACGCTGGTAGCCTTGAGTGAATCTGAAATCGGTTGAACCCCACAACAATTCTGTGCTGTTACGATCGGTGAAAATCGAACGTATAACACATTCCCGTTCCAATTCGGGAGAGATATCGGATTTTGTACGGTACTCGGTTACCAAACTGTGGTTGGCAGCCATAGCAGTGTCGATAGCAGCTTTGGCAGCATCGGCGGCTAGTTGCCATTTAGCAGGGTCGTAGGATTGGTTAAAAAGGCTTATACCTCTGTTGTCGACTACCGAAGCATAATCGGTATTCCCGTTAAAAAGCGGACTGGCTGCTGTAGCCAATACACGTGCTTTCATGGCCAGTGCGATTGGCTGTGTAATACGTCCCAGTTCAATAGCTTCTGATGAAAGGCGAAGGGGAAGATCAGGAGTAGCTTCGTCAATCAGTTCAACAATATAGCTAACTACATCGTCAACCGGGTCGCGATAAACCTGTACATCTTCGGTGTTGGTATAGATCGGTAGGTTTTCCCGAATGATCGGAATAGGACCATAGGATTTAAACAACCAAAAATGATAATAGGCTTTCAGAAACTTAACTTCGGCAATCCAACGTGCTTTCTCCGTACCGGTAAGGTCAGGTGCATTGTCTATCTCTTCAAGAAAGATGTTGCAGTCGCGAATGGCAATGTACATGCTTTTACCACGCATGCGTCCATCCCAGAAATTGAGGTGAGGATCATTTGTATTTTGTAAACCACGGGCAATTAGTGCCGAGTTAAAATTACTACCAACAATTTCTTCGTTGAACCAAACTTCGTCGCCTGAACCAATACCTGAATTGATCCACGGATCGCCAAAGTTGGGCAGGTAGCTGTAACAGGTAGCCAGAAATTTTTCAGCCGATGCCTTGTCAACAAAAGCATCGTCGATGGTGGCTACGTTATCGGGTACTACATCAAGATAATCACACGAAAATGCTGTGAATAATATCAGTAGAACTGTTATACTGTGTTTTATATTCTTCATATCCATAATCTTTTAATGTTTAAAACGATACCTGAACTCCGATGTTAACTACACGCTGAACCGGATAGCCCAGTCCGTTTCCACCCATTTCAGGATCCCAAAGTTTAAACTTGCTAAAAGTAAGCAGGTTGGTTCCACTTAAATAGATTCGACAATTGTCCAGTCCAATTTTCTGATAAACACGGGTTGGTATGGTATACCCAAATTCCGCTGATTTTAAACGCAGGAATGATCCGTTTTGCATAAACCAGGTATTTCTTGCAGTGTTGTTTGGTTCGGCTGAATCAGATAAACGTGGCCAAAGTGCATATACATCCTGGTTGGCTTCCGACCAGTGACTGTCGGCATATGCCTGCAATAAAGCGTTATTCTTTTCGAAATCTCCGAATGGATCATTTCTCCAGGTATGATTGATAAATGGCGCTGTGGCATTTGCATCAATCCAGAATGATGAACGGGCTGATCCCTGGAAGAATAGCGAAGCATCGAATCCTTTCCAGCCAGCTGAAACACCAAAACCATAAATAATTTCGGGGGTGGTTGGGTATCCAATCGGAACCTCGTCCAAAGTAGTGATTTTGTCATCGCCATTTATATCGCGATATTTAATGTCACCACCTCTAACTACACCACCACCAAATGTTTGTTCGGGCGAGTTCAGCACTTCCCAGTCGTCAACAAACAAGCGCTCGGCAATATATCCCCACTGCTGATCGATAGGCTGACCAACTCTCGATTTCCATGGAGTTGCACTGTAATCGGGTTCTTCCACCTTCTCGAAAACACCACGGGCATAGGTGAAGTTACCACGTCCGGTTAACCATATTCCATTGTCGAATATTTGGTTGTAGTCCAGTGATATATCAATACCTTTACTCGATGCTTCTCCCACATTGGCTTTTGTATTGGCTTGCAATCCAAAAGTTGAGAATGCCAGACGATCCATTAGGATATTAGTCCGGTATTCACTAAAGATATCAGCCTGAATTTCTAAATTATCCCACAATCCAAGTTCGATACCAATGTTGGTTTTTGTAGCTGTTTCCCAGGTAATTTGGTCGTTGGCATAGCGCGAAATTGAAACTCCGTTGATGGTATAATTTGAGTTGGTTCCCCAACTGTATTGCCGGTCGCCCTCATCATTAAGGTTTACATTTGAAAGGTAGAAAAAGCGGTCATTAACATCACCAATCTGATCATTACCAACCAAACCGTATGTGGCCTTTAATTTAAGTTTTGTGATTGTTCCACTTAATCCCTGCATAAAGTTTTCCTTCGATACATACCACGCGGCACCTGCTGAAGGGAAGAAACCAAATCGCTCCTCTTTCGAGAAACGTTCAGTACCGTTGTAACCAAAGTTAAACTCTGCAAAGTATCTTGTGTCGTAAGAATATGTAAAACGACCCGACAATCCTAAGTTACGGCTTGGAAGCGATGCCTGAAGTGTACCTTCGTTGCCTGTAAGTGACTGCCTCATAATACCAACCAAAAGGCCGCTTACACCGTGTTTTTCATTGTATGTTTGATCGTAACTTACTGCAGCTTCTGAGTAAAAGGAAGAAGATACATACTTGGCACCTTCCTGGTAGTCAAGTGATGTGCGCCCTTCATTTGCGTTAAGAACCGTTAGTTCATATGCTTCACTACGCGGATCATAATCCGTAACAGTATAATAAAATGGATTGTAGGATCTGATCACATCAAAATATGCATTTCTTGTTGTATTTCCCAGAAAGCGTGCACGAAGTCCGTCGGTAATGAAAGACAAATCCTGTTTTAATTCGAACTGTGCCAGCATCAACGATTCGCTATACTCTTTATAACCTCTTACCAATTCGGCGTAAGGGTTAATGTAGTTGGCATTTCCGTAGTTACCAAACAAAATGTGTTGTGTATTGGCGTGCGCTGCATCGGGTGCGTAAACCGCCGGGAAATAAGCCGGATTTGAGCGCATGATTGCTTTATACATTTCCTGACCACCCTGGATCGGTCCGCGGTAATCGTCGAAGGTTCCGTGAACACGAACTACAGCTTCGGTTGTGTTGGTTACGTTGATATTAATGTTTGAACGGATCAGGTAGCGTTTCAGGTCAATATTACTGTTGAACGAGTTGTCTCCACTTACGTTCAGAATACCATTGTCTTTTGAAACCGAACCTGCGATGTAGTAACGTGCTACTTTACCGCCACCCGACATGTTCAGATTCAAGCGCTGGTTCATGGCGTAATCTTTTAATAATTCATTCTGCCAGTTGGTTTGAGGAAATACATTCGGATTTTTACCTGCAATAGTATTGTCGATTTTACTTTGCGAGTAAGGCAGGAATCCCAGCGGATCACGTGTTCTTACCGCTTCGTTATGAAGTTTCATGTATGTTATGGGGTCGGCAAGGTCCAGATTCTGAGTGGGCTGAGATATTGAGTTCTCGAAGCGGATACTCACTTTAGCCGCTCCCTCACGACCTTCTTTTGTGGTTACCAGGATAACACCGTTTGCTCCACGTGCACCGTAAAGCGCTGTTGCCGTGGCATCTTTCATAATCGAGAAAGCGGCAATATCATCCGGATGCAGACGGGATAAGTCTGTAGCTGAAAGTTCTATACCATCAATAAGAATAAGCGGATCTTTTTTGTAACCAAAAGTTGTTACACCGCGGATGAAAAACTGTGCGTTGTCCTGTCCGGGCTCACCACTTCGCTGGTAAGAAATAACACCTGACATACGACCAGCCAGAGCTGTTGTAAGGTTACTGGCCGGTACCCGCAGTTCATCGGGACGAACCGTTTCGATCGAAGCAAGTACGCTTTCCTTTTTTTGCTTGGCATAAGCCACAACAGTAACGTCTTCCAACTCCTCTGTTTTTTCTGAAAGTACTATGTCGATTTTGGTTTGGTTGCCCACATCAATTACCTGTGTTTCCAAACCAATAAACGAGAATACCAGTTTGTCGCTTGGAGAAGCTTCAATAGAGAAGGTTCCGTCAACGTCAGTAATTACACCACGGGTGGTACCTAAAATGGTAATAGTAGCACCCGGAAGAGGTACACCTTCTGTATCAACAATGGTTCCGGTTACTTTCTTGTCCTGAGGTGCTTCTGCCTTTTTTTCAGCATCAAGTTCAGCTTCGGTCTTTTTTCTGATAATTACAGTTTTATCATCTACTTCGTAGGTAAATCCTTGCGGGACAAGATATTTGTCCATGATCTTTTCCACCGAAGTTTCCTTTTCGTTTACTGTAATTTCTGAGAGGCCCTCAAAAATATCGGAACGATACAGAAAAGTGAATTCACTTTGTTCTTCCAATTCATTTAATACTTCGGTAATTGTAGCATTCTTTGCTCTCAGGGATAGTTTTGTTGCCTGCGAATAAACGCTGGCGGTAGTTTGAAGGACACTGAGCAAAATAAATAGTGCCGTAAATTTCATAAGTAAAATACATCTTAACACCCCGGACCGGGATGTCTGATTTTTCTTTTTTTTCATAAGTTTGTAAAATATTAGTTCAACATAGTTTTGATAACTGTGTTCGCGGGAAGTGTTGGTCGCGCTTCCCGTACTTTTTTTCAGGACTTCACCCCTGATTAGTCAACGTAAATTATTTGGTCATAGGCATAAAATGTTATTTCGTTTGTCTTTCCTAATTGATTTAATATTAGCTGTATATTATCGTAACGCTTTAAATTGCCATTAAAGGTGAGATTTTTGACAGTCTTGTTTTTAAACTTAAAGTCAACATCGTACCAGCGTGCCAATATTTGGGTAATTTCTTCCAAAGGCATGTTCCGGAAATAAAAGCGACCATCTTTCCATGCCGTAAATTCCTTAATATCCACTTTCTTCTGTTCGAATTCCGCCGACTCTTTTTTGTAGATGCTCTGGTAGCCAGGTTTTAATAGTTGTTCAGCGGCATCTTTTTTATCACTCGATACGGTAACTTTCCCGCTCACCAAAGTGGTAGCAATATAGTCGTCGTTTTTATAAGATTTTACGTTGAAAGACGTACCATATACCTTTACCTGGTGCTCTGCCGACGTTACAACGAACGGTCGCAGAGAGTCGGTTTTTACATGAAAGAAAGCTTCCCCGATGAGCTCAACATTCCGTTTCCCTTTCTCGAAAACAACCGGATACCGGAGTATTGATTCTGAATTAATTTTTACTTCGGTACCATCCGAGAGAACAAGATCGTATTCGCCACCACGGGGTACAATAAGTGTGTTATACTGAATCTCTTTTGCCCGTTTTGGCGCTTTCTCTTTTTCGTTCTTTTTATAATTCAGTTCACTATTGCTGTTTTCAATCGTTACTTCAGCCTCTTTGATGAGGGTGTCTTTTTTCGATTCCAGCTCCAGTTTTTGCCCGCTGTTAAGCACAAGGGTTGCTTTTTTTACACCCGGCTCAATCTGGATGTTTTCAGCACTAATAATCTTGTTTGCTTTTTCGATGTGTAACTTGTAGCCGGAGTAAACACCAACAATAAGCAATATACTTGCAGCCACACCTATTTTCCAGAAGTGGCGTTTTGGATGTTTGGGGGTTAGCCGAATATTTTGCCAGGCAATATCAGAGTTACTGATATTTGAATCAGTGTGGGGGATTTGTGGTTGCTTTTCTTTTAGTTTTTCAAAATGTTGGAGGTGTTTTATGTCTGCATCAAGCCAATCATTTAGCTCTTTCTCTTCGGAAGTCGACAATGAGGCGTTAAAAAATTTCCAGATTATTGAATAATCTATGTCTTTCTTCATTAATTAGAAATTAAACTTTAATGTAAGGCACATGCCAAAAGCAAAAGGTTTATTTTTTAACGAAAAAAATTAAAATAAAAAAATGAATGAAGTGGCCATTTCAAGAATCTGGCGTATTGAATTGCGCCCTTTATGCAGTTGAACCTTAATGGTATTCTCGCTTAGCGACATCTCGTTAGCGATTTCTTTAATCGATTGTTCTTCGAAATATTTTTTGCAAAAAATGAGATACATTTGTTTGGGTAACTTTAACAGAGCCTGTTTTATACTTTCAATCAATTCCTCATCATCTATCCATTTATCATCAGCTGTTTCCAAAATAGCTTCAAGATATTGTAACTCGTATTTATCCTTGATTTTTAAAGCACGAAGCTGATTCAGGCTGCTGTTTTTTACGGACTGGTACAAATAGGCTTTAACGGATGATTTTATTTGAATGGACGAAGAGTTTTCCCATAAATAAATGAATGTTCCCTGTACAACATCTTCTGCGGCTTTATAATCCAATAGAAAATGGTTGGCAAATTTTACTAATGAATCGTATTGTTCATGAAAAACGCTTTCAAAAACAGAGGAGTTACCTTTTCTTATTTCTTTAAGAATAAGTTTATCGTTTAGCACCTAAATGTCTGATTATAGTTAGTTCTGTCCCGCAATAATTTAACCGCATTTTACGGTTATTGATGAGGCAAGATATAAAAAAAATAGGAAACGCAAAGGCAAATAAGATAGAAAGGTATTCTGTTTTTGTGATTCAAATGGCACGACTTCTTTAACTTGCAGTTAAACTGCAAAATGCATACTCGCTTGTATAAAAATATGCAAGAGCGAAGTATGCAGTACTTAATAAAAGTGCTCTGTCGTTCATGTTTAGTCTTTAAAAAAAGTGTCGTCATCATCGTCATCATCGTCCAGCTCAATTCCTTCCGGATCGCTTTCTTCTTCCGGCTTTTCCGTTTCATTCATCTGGTGTAATTCCTTTAGCTCTGCATTAAACTTCAGCATTTGTTTGTACTCGCGTTTTACCTTCCACAGTTGCGGATAAAAATAAAATGCAGAGATCAAATAACCCAAAAAAATGCAGCTCAGTAGAATCAGCACCAACGGAGCATCTTTTATTTCCCAGAACAATATATTAAGGGTGATGTCCATGGCATTTTGAAGGGTGAAAATTACCAGTAAAACGGCCAGAATCAATAGAATTACAATGATAAACTGCATAATTGATGGTTTTCAAGTATCAATTCCGAAATTATAAAAAAAGGATAACAGATTCACTATTATCCTTTTAACGTATATTTTTCAATATGATTGTGCGTGCAGCTTACAATCAAGTGTTTTGCTGGTTGCTTATTTTACTCCGGTAAACAGGCGTTTAAAACGAATGTTTGCCGGGAAACTTTTGTCTTTATCCAACGATAGCCATATAAATTTGGCTTTTCCAACTACATGGTCTTCCGGCACAAAACCCCAGTAACGCGAGTCGGCCGAGTTGTGGCGGTTGTCACCCATCATCCAGTAGTAGTCCATTTTAAACGTGTAGGATGTGGCTACTTCACCGTTAATTTTTATCTGATCGCCATCAACTTCCAAATCGTTTGCTTCGTAAATATCGATTATCCTTTCGTAAAGCGGCAGATTATCAATGGTAAGGTCGATTGTTTCGCCTTTTGCCGGAACGGTTAACGGCCCAAAGTTGTCAACATTCCATGGGAAGCGGCTGTCGCTTGGGAAAATAGCCCGTTCCCAGTCGCCTGGTTCTTCCAATATTTTTTCAACAGAAGTAACATTGGCAAATTCTTTAATTTTTCCGGCAGCTTCCTCGGTTAACGGTAATAAATATTGTTTGCTTGAAAAAGAGTTGCGGTCAGCTGCCGAAATGTTCAAACGGTCGAGCGCTTTCGGATTTATTGCCGTTCCGTTGGTTTCAACCAGGTAGTTGTACTGAACGCCGTCGAATTTTTTCTGCTCTTCGCCGTTTACATACAACTGACTCATTTTAATTTCGATTTTATCGCCCGGGATCCCAACACAACGTTTAATGTAGTTTTCGCGTTTATCAACCGGCCTTGAAATAATTTCGCCAAAATTTCTTTTGTCGCTCCAAACCCGGCTTCTACCATAATCTCTTATCATTTGGTAATAACTCTGGGTAGGCGCACCCAAGGCTACGGTATCGCCTTCGGGGAAATGGAAAACAACCACGTCGTTATTCTTTACTTCGGTAAAACCTGCCAGTCGTTTGTATGGTCTCTGAATGGCTTCAGAGTATGATTTCCCGCCAACAACCGGCATGGTATTGTGCACAAACGGAAACGACAGCGGCGTGTTTGGCGTTTTTGGCCCGTAAGCCGTTTTGCTTACAAAAAGGTAATCGCCCACCAACATCGATTTTTCCATCGACGAAGTAGGAATGGTGTATGCTTCAATAAAAAACATACGAATAAAAGTAGCGGCAATTACCGCGAAAATTATCGCATCGACCCATTCAACAACTTTGGTTTGTTTCCCGTTGGGAGGGTTTTTCTTTTTCCAAAAGGCCCAGTGTACTTTTTCAGTAATGTAAATGTCGAAAATTATGGCCAGTCCCAGAAACCAAAGGTAGCTTCCCAGCCAGATTACCCAAAGCGAGTAAAGTATTCCTACAGTGATGAATTTAAACCACTTATTTGTTAGGATCGAACGTATCATTAATTCTAATTTTATAATTTTAGTAAGTCTTTCATTGTTAAAATGCCTTTGTTATCAAGGCAATATTCGGCTGCAAGCACAGCGCCTGATGCAAATCCGGTGCGACTTTTTGCACTATGTGTAATTTCAATAAAGTCGATTTCCGATTCGTATTTTACGGTGTGAATACCGGGCACTTGTCCAACGCGCTCCGATTTAATATTCATTTCATTGTCGGCAGGCGTTTTGTCGTTTACCCAGGCATTTTTTTCCGGAAGGTTTTCAATAATGTCTTCGGCCAGGCTAATTGCAGTTCCACTTGGTGCATCCAGTTTTTTGGTGTGATGAACTTCAGTCATTTCAACACCATACTCAGCACGCGGAGCCATCAGTTCGGCCAGTTTTTTATTTAGCTCGAAAAACAGGTTTACACCCACCGAAAAGTTACTTCCATAAAAAAATGTACCATCTGTTTCGGCACATTTACTATATACTTCGTCTTTTTTATCGAGCCAGCCGGTTGTTCCGCTAACTACGGGAATACCCGCCTCGAAACACAATTTATAATTATTTACTGCCGATGCAGGAATGGTAAATTCAATGGCAACATCGCATTTTTTGAGATTCTCTACCGTAAGGTCGTTTTGATTATCGAGATCGATGGTAAGGCCGATTTCGTGACCGCGTGACACCGCGATTTTTTCAATTTCCTTTCCCATTCTCCCGTAGCCAATTAGTGCAATTCTCATTATTTTGCTGATTATCTGTTTTTAGAATAAGCCACAAATATAAAACAATACTCAAATGTAGCCATAGTTGTTTTGCACTTAAAATTATTTCGATGAACACAAGCGGGAAAGGGGTGAACAGGATTAACGGAAATTTAAAGCCACAAATATTCAGCTAATTGATTTTTGCCTAATTTTATCGTGATAATAGAAGGAGATGAAGAACATAAAACTGGTTGCAACCGATTTGGATGGTACTTTTCTGAAAAACGACCGTAGCGTTAGTCAGGCAAACATTGATGCTTTGCACAAACTGGGCGAGAAACAGATCGTTCGGGTTGCAGCAACGGGTCGGAATTTGCAGAAAGTAAAAGATGTGTTGCAGCCCGATCTGCCTTTCGATTATGTGGTGTTTTCATCAGGGGCAGGAGTGTACAACTGGCAAAAAAAAGAACTTATTGCCAACCAGAATATAAAAGTATCATCGGCACAAAAACTGCTTACTCATTTCGTTCAGCAAGATGTAAATTTTCACGCTTTTTACCCGGTTCCCGATAATCACAAGCATTACTACTACCGCGGAAAGGACGATTGCGAGGAGTTTGAACGGTACTTTAAATTTAATGTAGCGCATGCCGAACCGTTGAACACCGACGAGTTACCAAATGGTGAATTGTGCCAGTTCCTGATCATTATAAAACAGAACGAAGAGCGGTTTAACCGCCTGAAAACAGAGATTGAAGCTTTGTGTCCCGAGATCAGGGTGATCCGGGCATCGTCGCCAATTACACCGGGATATATCTGGATTGAGGTCTTTCATCATTCCGTGTCGAAAGGAAACGGCGTGAACGAAATATGTAAACGACTGGGAATCTCGAAAGACGAAACCATGGGACTGGGGAACGATTACAACGATTTTGATTTGCTGGAATTTACCATGCATTCGTTTTTAACCGACAATTCGCCACATGAAATAAAGAATAAATATCCGATTATCCCAAGCAATGAAAATGATGCTTTTGCGTTTTCGGTACAATCGTTATTGACTTAAAATTTACCAAATATCAATTCGATTACCCCATCCCTAAAGGGAGCGAATTGATTGTCTCTGCTCCCTTTAGGGGCGGGGTATTCAGTGATAATCAATTGTGAAATAATACCGAAGTAAATTTTAATTTATTATTTAGCCAAAGTAAACGAGAGTATTGTTATTGACTTAAATCTCTCTTATTCATTCCGAAAATACGATCCTGTGAAAGTTTGTGGTTTTACCTTTATCCGAAATGCCGAAAAGTATGATTTCCCAATAATTGAAGCTATAACTTCGGTTTTGCCCATTTGTGATCATTTTGTGGTTGCCGTTGGACAATCGGAAGACAACACCCGAAAAATTATAGAAGAAATCGATCCGGAAAAGATAAGTGTTGTGGATACGGTTTGGGATGATTCATTGCGCGAAGGCGGCGTTGTTTATGCCGACGAAACCAATAAAGCGCTCGATGCTATTCCCGATGAATACGACTGGTGTTTTTACATTCAGGGCGATGAGGTGCTGCACGAGAGATACTTGCCGGTAATTCAAAAGGCTATGGAATCCAACCTTGAACGAAGAGAGGTGGAAGGGCTGTTATTTAGCTATCGTCATTTTTACGGTACTTACGATTATGTGGGCGATTGCAGGCACTGGTACCGCAATGAGATTCGGGTGATTCGGAATGATAAATCCATACGATCGTATAAAGATGCACAGGGATTTCGGAAAAAAGGGGAGAAGTTAAATGTGGTTCCGGTTGAGGCTGAAATTTACCATTATGGTTGGGTACGCCACCCCAAATTTATGCAGGAGAAGGTTGATTCGGTAAAAGCCTTTTATGACGGAATTTCGGAAGAGGAGGCGAAAAAGAAAGCATCGGAACAGGAGTTTAATTATGGTGCAGAATACGATGCGCTAACACGCTTTGATGGTACGCACCCAAAGGTGATGCAGAACCGGATAAAACGATTGAACTGGGATGTTAACGTAGATACCGATAAAATTCAAATGAAATTGAAGTATCGCTTATTATACCGAATCGAGAAAATATTCGGTGTGCGCTTGTTTGAATACCGGAATTATAAGTTGCTGAAATAATAATTATCTAAACAACTCGCGTGCTTCCTCCAGTTGTGCAGGTTTGCCAACATCCATCCACAATTCAGAGGTATCAAAGTAACCTCTTATATTTTTGGTTTTTGCCAGTTCGAGGTATACCTGAACGATTGAAAAACGATCTTCGTCGGGCATAAAATCAAAAATCTGCGGCTCTACAATATGAATGCCGCTAAAAGCCATCTCGGTAGCTTCCCGGAAGTTCTCAGGCCGGGAAATTTTTGTTTCGCCCGTTTTTTTATTGATCCAACCCACGAGGTTGTGCTCCGCATCGAACTTAAAGTAACGTTGTGTTTCACGCTGCCGAACCACCAGGGAGGCAATGGCATTTGATTGGGTATGCTGCGCCAATACATCGTGCAAATTAATGTTGCTCAGAATATCAACATTGTAAATAAGTATCGGCTCGCCGGGTGCGAAAAGGTGAGATGCAAATTTTAGTCCGCCACCTGTTTCCAGCAGTTTGTCGCTTTCGTCGGAGATAAGTACCGGAATACTCCAGCTCTTGCTATGAATAAAATCAATTACCTGAGGTGCAAAATGATGAACGTTAACTACTATTCTTGTGGCTCCTTCAGCACTCAGTTTCTCAATGGCATGCTGCAGCAAGGGTTTACCGCCAACTTCAACCAGTGCTTTTGGTTTATCGGCCGTTTCGTCTTTTAATCGGGTGCCCAACCCGGCGGCGAATAACATTGCTTGCATAGTTCAATTTTTAGGATTTGAATTTCGAATGATGATTAACGAATTATGATTGCAGAAGTATCAACCGCTGTGTTGATCGCAATTTTAGCACATCATCAATCACAAATCGTTAATCGACATTCTCCATTCAGTTTTTATCTTATCCGATCAAGACTTCTTACCAAAGCTTCGTCTTTACCAATGGCGCGAATAGCCAGCCAATCCAAAATAACACAAACAAGCGGCAGGGCAACGGCAACTTTAAAGGCCACTTTTACTTCCTCGAAACTGGCGTAAGTAAAATAAAAGAACAGTCCGAAAAGCCCCAGCATCAGGATTATTGTAAATGCTAGAATGCGGATTTGAAGTATACGTTTTTTATATAAAAACAGCGCCACCAAATGAAGCACGGCAATAATGCCAATCAGTATCATTAGTGGCAAACCGCTAAAAAGCAGTTCTTCGTCTTTGAAAATTCCAAAAGCATTAAAAATATGCAGCTGATCGTTAACGATGATGTCTGCAAATTTTTGTAGGTATAACGAACCGATTAACATACCGGCCGCCAGCATAAACAAGGTCTGAATTCTTTGAATCATTGTCGTAAATTTTTAGCAAAAATAGCCAATCAAAATATTTCTCAAAACCAAATCGGCTGTGCGTGGCTAAAAATCATCAGGAAAGCTTAATTTTGATAGGAAAAAACTATGATAGCAGGTAAACAATAAAAAAACTGCATTGTTTCTTGAATATCATATTAAAGTTAATTAAAAATCAACTATGGATAAATTTTCGTCTGTGGGAAACCAGGAAATCGAGGCGATTGAAAACCTATACCAGTCTTATCTTGAAGACCCGGAATCGGTAGATAAGAGTTGGCAACAGTTTTTTTCGGGTTTTGAACTGGCCCGAAAACAATACCCTGAGAAACCGTCGGGCATTAAACCCGACAATATCGATAAAGAATTTGCCATTTTAAATCTCATTCATGGCTATCGTCAGCGTGGACACCTTTTCACCAAAACCAACCCTGTTCGTGCACGTCGTAAGTATTCACCAACGCTTGATATCGAGAATTTCGGACTGGAAAAGGCTGATCTGGAAAAAACATTTCAGGCCGGTAACGAAATCGGAATCGGTGCCGCAAAACTAAAAGACATTATTGCGCATCTGGAGGCCACTTATTGCCGGTCGATTGGTGTCGAATATGTTTACATGCGGCATCCTGAGGTGGTGCAGTGGTTGCGCGAGCGAATGGAAAGTACCCAAAACTCGGAGGAGTACACCGATGAAAAGCGAAAGCACTTTTTCTATCATTTGAAGCTGGCGGTAGGGTTCGAAAATTTTATCCATAAAAAGTTTGTCGGGCAAAAGCGTTTTTCGCTGGAAGGAGCCGAGGCAATAATTCCGGCACTCGATGCCGTTATTGAACGCGGCGCCGAACTGGGAATGGAAGAATTTATTATGGGAATGGCGCACCGCGGACGTTTGAACATTTTGGCAAACATCCTGGAAAAACCTTATCAGAATATTTTTAAAGAGTTTTACGGAACCGAATACGAAGACGATATTGCGCAGGGCGATGTAAAATATCACCTGGGGTATGAAAATGAGGTGGAAACCGATTTTGGTAAAAAAGTAAAACTGAAACTGGTTCCCAATCCATCGCATTTGGAAACGGTTGCGCCGATTGTTGAAGGAATGGTTCGCGCTCAGATTGAGTACGAATACCAGCGCGATTACAGCAAGGCAGCGGCTATTGTTATTCATGGCGATGCGGCCATTGCAACACAGGGTGTGGTTTACGAAACCATACAAATGTCGCAGTTGCCGGGTTATAAAACAGGCGGAACAATTCACCTGGTCATTAATAACCAGGTTGGATTTACAACGCCATACCTCGAGGCACGTTCGAGTACCTATTGTACCGACGTGGCCAAAGTAACGCGTTCACCCGTTTTTCATGTAAATGGCGACGATGTAGAGGCCCTGGTTTGGACCATCAAACTGGCTATGGAATTCCGTCAGAAGTTTCATTCTGATGTGTTTATCGATATTTTATGTTACCGCAAATACGGACACAACGAAGGCGATGAGCCGCGTTTTACACAACCTATGTTGTACAAGGCCATCTCAAAACATAAAAATCCGCGCGATATTTATGCCGACCGATTGAATGAACTGGGAATTATGACCCACGAAGAATCGAGGAAGAAGGTTCGCGAGTTCGACCAGTTTTTGGAAGGCAAATACAAGGAGTCGGAGAAAATTGAAAAGTTAAAGATCCGCAAATTCCTTGTAAAAGATTTCGAGAATTACGAGCTGCCATCGAAAGCCAACTTTAATGAGCCGGTTGAGACAGGTGTTGGAGAAGATGCAATTAGAAATGTGGCAGAAAAGATTTATACTTTACCCAAAGATCTTCCATTCTTCAAAAAGGTAAACCGAATTATTTCCGACCGGAAAATGATGGTTCACGATAACCGTTTGGATTGGGCGATGGGAGAGTTGCTGGCTTACGGAACACTGGTTGCCGAAGGTCATCCGGTGCGTTTAAGCGGGCAGGATACCGAGCGCGGAACCTTTGCTCACCGTCATGCAGCTTTTGTTATCGACGGCACGGAAGATAAATATTTCCCCTTGAAGCATGTCTCCGAAAATCAGGCGCGTTTTAAAGTGTACAATTCGCCGCTGTCGGAATATGCCGTAATGGGATTCGAATACGGTTATGCTTTGTCGGAACCCAACGGACTAACCATTTGGGAAGCCCAGTTTGGCGATTTCCATAACGTGGCACAGGTGATAATCGATCAGTACATTACTTCAGCTTTCGAGAAATGGGGATTGATGAATAACCTGACCCTGTTGTTGCCTCATGGTTTTGAGGGGCAGGGACCGGAACACTCGTCGGCACGATTGGAGCGTTTTCTTGAGCTTTCGGCAAACAACAATATTCAGGTGGTAATGCCAACCACTCCGGCCAATATGTTCCACTTGTTGCGCCGCCAGGTGAAAATGAAAATGCGCCTGCCGTTGGTGGTGTTTACGCCAAAGAGTTTGTTGCGTCACCCGATGGTACATTCAACCATTGAAGAGTTGGCAGAAGGACATTTTAAAGAAATTATCGACGATCCGGTTGCAGAACCAGATTTGGTGGAGAAGGTAGTGTTTGTTACCGGTCGTTTGTATTACGATCTGGCAAAATACAAAACCGAACACGGCATTTCGAATACGGCAGTTGTGCGTTTGGAGCAAATTTACCCGATTCCGAATAAGCAGATCAATGAAATACTGAGTAAATATTCAAAATCCACCGAGTTGATTTGGGCACAGGACGAACCTGAAAATATGGGAGCTTGGCCGTTTATCAACCGCAAATTAGATTGCCTGGGCTTTAAAGTTGTTGCCCGCCCTGAAAGCGCCAGCCCTGCGGTTGGACTGATGGAAAAACACAAAAAAGGCCTCGACCAGATTTTGGAGACAGTGTTTAAACAAAAAGAAGTTGTAGCTTCATAAAAAACCAAAATATGATTATTGAAATCAAAGTTCCCAGTCCGGGAGAATCTATAACCGAAGTTGAAATTGGCAGTTGGCTTGTTCAAGACGGAGCCTTGGTTGCCAAAGACCAGGAAATAGCCGAAGTGGAATCGGACAAAGCCACACTGACCATTGTTGCCAGCGAAGGCGGTAAAATTGCCATTAAAGCCGAAGAAGGAGAAGCTGTTGAAGTTGGGGCAGTGGTTTGTACGATTGATACGAGCGTGGAAGCACCGGCAGCTGAAAGTGGACAGTCTCAGTCTCAGTCGACAGATAAGGAACCTGCATCTAACATGAAGGATCAAGGTTCCAGTAACGAGAATCAAGAATCGAGAATCAAGGATCCAGAATCCAGCAGCGAACATGATAAGGTGAAAGTAACATCGGTAGCTAAGGAAATGATGAAAGAGCATGGCCTGTCGGTTGACGATGTGATTAACGGCCTGAAACGTCTGGGCAAAAAAGAAGTGGAAGCTGTGGTAAATGCGCCGCAAACAGCTGCTGCCGCCATTCCGCAAAAAGAGGCAACACGCGACGAAGAGCGTGAGCGTATGTCGAGCCTGCGACGTAAGTTGAGTGCACGCCTTGTTTCGGTGAAAAACGAAACGGCAATGCTCACCACTTTCAACGAGATCGACATGAGCTTCGTAATGGATATGCGCAAAAAGTATCAGCAGAAATTTGTGGATACCCACGGATTAAAACTGGGCTTTATGTCGTTTTTTACCAAAGCGGTTGCTACGGCTATGGATTTCCATCCGATGGTGAATGCACAAATCGATGGCGAAGAAATTGTAATGCCCAAGTTTGTTGATGTGGGTATTGCGGTATCAACACCAAAAGGATTGATGGTGCCCATTGTGCGCAATGCCGAAAGTAAAACGATTCCGGCAATTGAGCTTGAAATAAAGGAACTGGCCGAAAAGGCACGAAATAAAAAAATTACGGTTGAAGAATTAACCGGAGGAACATTTACCATAACCAATGGTGGTGTTTTCGGGTCCTTGCTATCAACGCCGATTATTAACCCGCCGCAATCGGGTATTCTGGGCATGCACAATATTGTTGAGCGCCCGGTGGCTGTAAACGGCCAGGTGGTAATTCGCCCGATGATGTATGTGGCGCTGTCGTACGATCACCGTATTATCGATGGTAAAGATTCGGTAGGTTTCCTGGTGAAACTGAAAGAACTGCTTGAAAATCCGGAGCGCTTACTAACCGGAGGAAAAGATGCCGGTGAACTGATGCTGGGGATATAATCGCAGTTTGCAGTCTCAGTTGACAGAAAGGATGCCATCCGTATAAGTTGAAAGACTTTGGGATGGCATCCTTTTCATGTTACAAGTTTCAAGTTTCAAGTTTCAAGTGAGCCGCTCCTAATGACCAATGACCGGTGACCAATGACCAGTGACCAGTGACGAATGCCCAATAAAATAAAAGATCCGATCCGTTTAATTTTTAACAATACGGATCGGATCTTTCTAAAAACAGCTAACTGCGACTGCTAACTGAAAACTAATTCTGAGGAGGGAAACCACCCTGGCCGCGTCTTTGGCGTCTTTCTTCCTGCATCACCTGGTATTGTTCCCATTGCTGTTCCGAAAGAACTTCTTTCATTTTCTTATCTTGCTCTTTGCGAACTTCCTGCATTTTCTCGCGCATCCCTTCAAAACCGGCACCGCTGTTTTGCATTTCTTCGCGCATGGCAGCCATATTCTCAAAATTCTCTTCCATAATTTCGCGGATTTTCTCTTCCTGATCGTCGCTTAAATCAAGGTTTTCGTCCATTTCTTCAATCTGTCGATCAACCATCGCCTGCGGATCAAAATTACCGGGTCCCATTCCGCCACCGTTGCCAAAGGGTAGTCGTTGCGAATTATTTCCCCCGTTGTTGCACGAAATAACCAGTGCACTTACCAGCACCATTACTAAAAATACTGTTCGTTTCATTTCAAATTTGTTTTTTGTTGATAAAGTTCAGCTGCTTTAGATAAAAACCAAAAGCAAAAGTTTAATGGCATAGCTGTTTTTATTGCGAAACAGGCCTTGTTAGTTGCGCCACAGGTACCTTCCCGAAACAAGAAACCTGCGTTGAGGAAGCTTTGGGAGTATTCCCAAAGCAGGAAACACGCGGTAGGGAACCTTTGGGAGTACTCCCAAAGCAAATTCTTTACAAAAAATCTGTTATTTTTTAAGAATTAAAACCAAAGTTGCCGAATACATTGAACTTTACGCTGCGCAAAATAAAAACTACCCCCCGCTGGCGCGATTTGTAATCCGTGCCTCTGCCAACTAGGCTAAAAAGGTTCTGATTGCACAACGGAACCAGCGGGCAATCTATTTTCTTCAGACAGATTCGCAGCTCTTAACATGACTTATCTTAATTGTTCAAAAAATCTCCCAATTTCTATCCGATATCATCAAAAGGCTGAATTAAAATGTATTAACTTTGCGCTTTCATTAAATTAATTCAGTTACAAGATGAAGAGAGATACTTTGGTTTTTGATATTATCAGGAAGGAACACGAACGTCAGTTGGGCGGTATTGAGCTGATTGCTTCAGAGAACTTTGTAAGTGAGCAGGTTATGGAGGCAATGGGTTCGGTAATGACCAACAAGTACGCTGAAGGTTATCCGGGAAAAAGATATTATGGTGGTTGTCAGTTTGTTGACATGACCGAGCAATTGGCCATCGACCGTATTAAAGAATTGTACGGTGCTGAGTGGGCCAATGTTCAGCCGCACTCGGGCGCACAGGCAAATGCCGCAGTGTTGAGTGTTATTCTTAAGCCGGGCGATACCTTCCTCGGACTCGACCTTTCGCATGGTGGTCACCTTTCGCATGGTTCGCATGTAAACTCCTCGGGTATTCTTTACAATCCGATTGCCTACAAGGTAAAAGAAGATACCGGACGTGTGGATTACGATGAGATGGAGGCGCTGGCCATCGAGCATAAACCAAAGTTGATCATCGGTGGTGCATCGGCATACAGCCGCGAGTGGGACTACAAACGCATGCGCGAAATTGCTGATAAAGTAGGTGCATTGTTTATGGTTGATATGGCTCACCCTGCAGGTTTAATTGCAGCCGGTTTGCTTGATAATCCTGTAAAATATGCTCACGTTGTAACTTCGACAACACATAAAACACTACGCGGACCTCGCGGGGGTATCATCCTGATAGGTGAAGATTTTGAAAATCCTTGGGGCATTACAACGCCAAAAGGTGTGGTTCGTACCATGTCGTCATTGTTGGATTCTGCTGTTTTCCCTGGTCAGCAAGGTGGACCGCTTGAGCACGTAATTGCTGCAAAAGCTGTTGCATTTGGCGAGGCTCTGGAACCGGAGTACAAAGAATACCAGGCACAGGTGCAAAAGAATGCTGCTGTTATGGCACAGGCTTTTGTTGATTTGGGTTACAAAGTAATTTCGGGCGGTACTGATAACCACTCGATGTTGATCGATCTGCGTACAAAATACCCTGAGATCACCGGTAAAGTGGTAGAAAATACCATTGTAAATGCGGAGATTACCATTAACAAAAATATGGTTCCTTTTGATAGCCGTTCTCCTTTCCAGACTTCAGGTTTGCGTGTAGGTACACCGGCTATTACAACCCGTGGTGTAAAAGAAGATCTGATGCCTGAGATCGTTCAACTGATCGACGATTCGATTGCAAACATTCACGACGAGGCATACATTAAAGCAGTTGGCGAAAAAGTTCACCAGTTAATGAAGGACTTCCCGCTGTTTGCCTACTAGTATTGAACTTACAAGTTAAAGCATATAAAGCCCGGAATTATTTTCGGGCTTTTTTCATTTTAAAGGGGTGAATTGGTTAAGTTGTGAGTAATGCGTTAAGAAAAACAAAAGTGCATTGTAACTTTACGAAAATGAAATTGTTAAATTGCTGAACTGTAAAATTAAAATCGAATTTCGTGCTCAGTGAAACTCTGTGACTTCTCGGTGTAACTCGGTGATAAAAAAATATGCTGAACACCAATGGGTGGAAGGAGCGTGAATTTAAAACCAATTGTTAAACTGATTAGTTGTTAAGTTGTATCCTTGATACTCGAAACTCTCAGCTCGAAACTAAAAGAACTACGTATGGAATGGTACATGATACTGGCACTTATCGGAACCGGAATTGCCGCCGGATTTATTAACACCACAGCAGGGGGCGGCTCTATGCTAACTATTCCTTTATTAATGTTTATTGGCTTACCGGCCAATATTGCCAATGGCACCAACCGAATCGCCATTTTGATGCAAAATGTTATTGCGGTAAAAACGTTCAAACAGAAGAAAGTACTTGATTTTACAAAGGATTACCGGCTGGCAATTCCTGCTATTGTCGGATCGATAATCGGGGCATTGTTTGCCGTTGAAATTGACCCCAACCTGCTTAAAAATATCATCGCCGGATTAATGGTGGTTTTGTTGCTGCTTGTGGTTTTAAAACCTGAAGTATGGATTACCGATCAGATAGGGAAGGTTAATCCCAAACCGTCGCCGCTGCAATACATCATTTTTTTTGCAATCGGTTTATTCGGAGGATTTATTCAAATGGGAGTAGGATTTTTTCTGTTGGCCGGGTTGGTTTTGGGCTGTGGACATAACCTTGTGCGCGCCAATGCAATAAAGGTTTTTATTGTTTTAATTTACACCGTGTTTTCCCTCGGGATATTTATTTACAATAAACAAGTTGATATTGTTGCGGGTTTAATACTGGCTGCCGGCAATATGTTCGGCGCATGGCTGGGCGCCAACTTTACCGTAAGGGGCGGTGCAAAATATGTGCGTTACGTGCTGATTCTGGCCATGGTAATTGTGATTTTGAATTTGTTTGGAGTGATTTAAGGAAGCTACGAGTTACGAGCTACCAGCCACGAGTTGGAAATTCCCTATGGAAAAAGAATTTCTCCACCTTTAGGGGGAGTGTCCGTCAATTGACGGAGGAGGGTGGAACCCTAAATCCCCTGAAGGGGACTTGTTTAGAAGAAAGTGAGTATACAAAATAAAATACCAGTAACCATAATCACCGGCTTTCTTGGGGCTGGGAAGACTACTTTTATCAACTTTCTGCTGAAATCAAATCCCGACACCCAGTTTGCTTTGGTAGAAAATGAATTTGGTGCTGTTCCAATCGATACCAGACTGATAAAAGGTGTTGAGGCTAGCCAGATGTTCGAATTAAAACAGGGCTGTATTTGTTGCTCCATTTCTGATGAGTACGAGCTGGTGCTAAAAGAACTGGCTGAACGTTTCCCGAATGTGGATCACCTGTTGATTGAAACCACCGGAATTGCTGATCCGGCTCCTGTAATTCAACCTTTTTTTGCTGATGACGACCTGAAAGAACTCTACGAATACAACGGCGCGATTTGTTTGGTTGATGCCTTGAACTTTGATGATCTGCCGGAAGAAGAAATGGCGTATAAACAGTTAACTATTGCCGACCTTATTTTGCTGAACAAAACCGAAAATCTTGATGAGAAGCAGCAAGAGGAACTAACAGAAAGATTGAAAAATCTGGCTCCATTGGCAAAAATTCAATCAACAAGTTTTGGAGAGGCAAAAGAGCTGAAACTGAAAGACCTTAGACAACATTCGTTTAATGCGTATTCTTTTCTTTCGTACAAAAGCAATCATGCGCTGGTGCAAACCAAAACACTTTCGTTCTCTGCACCGTTAAAACGGGACGATTTTCTCTACTGGCTGGAGTATACACTCGACATTTATAAAAGCCAGATTTATCGCTGCAAAGGGGTGGTGTGTTTTCAGAACGAGCCTTTTGAATATATTTTGCAGGGAGTTGGAGGCCGCTTTGAACTGGAAGAAGGCGATTTAATACTGGAGGCACCCGAAAGTCATATCGTTTTTATTGGGAAATTGGATGGGCTGGCTTTAGACTTTAATCCTGAAATATAATTGCACGCAGATTTCGCGGATTTACGCAGATAAGAAATTTTAATCCGGAAGAAATCTGTGGCATCAGCGAAATCTGCGAGAACTAATCTCTTAGCCTAGAAACGCGATCCACAGCGGAATAATAATTACCGAAAGCAGTGTGCCCAGCACCACAATTCGAGCTACCAGTTTTGTTTCCAGTTTATACTGAACGGCCAGCGCATACGGCGTTAGCCCTAGTGGCATTGCCGAATCGATAATAGTGGCTTTAAACTGTAGATCGTTTAAACCGGCAGTTCGGATGCTAAATTGAAGCAGCAAAGGAAGAATGATCATGGTAACAATAACAAAACCGAAAACCCGGATCCATTCGCGGGGAACTCCAATTTTATTTTGCCCCAGGAATATCCCCAGAGAGAATAGTACGATAGCTGTTACCGATTCGGCAAAAAGGCTGACAGTTTTATCGATAAACGTCGGTACTTTTATTTGAAACAGTACGATAGTTACACCCACAAAAACGGAGATCAGCAGTGGGTTTTTGACCAGACTCAACATTAATTTCTTCGGCCGAATTGATTCTTCTCCTGTAGATTCGATAAGAATTACACCAAGCGTAAGCAGCCAGAAAACATATACCGCAGATAATACGGCTGCTACCGGCAAAATATCGTCGCCAAAGCTGCTACGAAGAACCGGGATGCCGAGGTAAGCCACGTTCCCAAACGATAGGATAAGGAATAGTGAACTGCGTAAACGCTTTGAAAATTTAAAAATCCGCGCGATGGGGAAGGCCAGTAACATGCACGTCGCAATATATACCGAATTAATAAGAATGAGTTGCGTATAGGATTCTCCTTGCGGGTCGAGGTGCATCAGCGATGCAACAACCAGTGCCGGGAATCCGATCCACAGTGCATATTTGTTCAGCACATCAACCCACGGCCCATGAGCCGCTTTTGTACGCGAAAAAAGCGTTCCGGTAAAGATGACGAGAAACAGGGGCGCAACAGTCTTCAGGGCCAGTAAAAAATGTGCCATAAATCCGGTTTTACTTGTTTTCAGTCATTGCCCAGTCGCCATAAACAATATGTTCACGCACGTCGGTAACAAACATTCCAGCTTCATTGGCAGCAGAAATTCCCAAATCTCCGTCTTCGAAAACCTGGCAAAATTGTGGTTCAACACCCATCAATTCGGCACATTTTACAAAGGTCTCAGGGTGAGGTTTGTGTTTCTGCACATCGTCGGCCGAAACCACAAAATCGAAATATTCGCGAATACCCAGTTCTTTTAACTGCACTTCGGCACTTTTTCCGCTTGCACCGGTTCCTACCGACATGGGCAGTTTCCCGTGGTAATTTTTTACAATCGAAATTACCTCTTCAATTGGTTCAAGCAAATGTGCCGAGTCCCAAAAGGATTGTTGTTTCAGGCGAACCAGTATTTCGGGCTGTTCATCCACTTTGTATTGCTCAACAATTCGTTTGGCAAATTCAATAGTTGGGCGGCCTGTCATTTCATGAATAATATTCGGGTCAAAATCAAATTTATATTTTTTCGCCACTATTTTCCAGGTTTCCAAATGCACCGGAAGCGAGTTCGACAGGGTTCCGTCTAAATCAAAAATCAAGGCTTTCGCCTCGGGATGAACTGTAATTGCCATGTTTCTATAATTTGCGGTAAAAGTAACAGAACCCCAACACTGCATGAAAGTTCAATCGTTAATAAGTGAAGATTTAATCATCAGTTAAAAAAGTTATATTTGAGGAAATCTAAACGAACGGACAATGAACTACTTTACCACTTTTATGGCAAGTTATATCTGCTTGCTGGCAATCGTTACAAATGAAAAATTCCATCAGAAAGATGGTTCTGCAAACTCTGAAAAAGTTGAATGGCAACTGGTTTGGGAAGATAATTTTGAGGAAGATGGGCTTCCGGATGCTGAAATCTGGAATTACGAAGAAGGTTATATTCGAAATAAAGAAGCACAATACTATACCAAACAGCGACCGGAAAATGCACGTGTTGAAAATGGAAACCTGATAATTGAGGCCCGCAAAGATAACTGGGAAGGAACTGAAATTACTTCAGCTAGTTTAAATACTTATGGAAAGAAAAGTGTGCTGTACGGAAAAATTGAAGTACGTGCTAAACTTCCAACCGGTGTTGGAACGTGGCCTGCAATTTGGATGTTGGGCGATGCAATACGCAATGGTACGGGCTGGCCCAAATGTGGCGAAATCGATATTATGGAAAATGTTGGTTTTGATCCTGATGTTATTCATGCAAATATTCACACCGAAGCCTACAACCATGTAAGAGGAACCAATAAAGGCAACAGCATTACTGTTGAGAAACCATGGGATGATTTTCATATTTACGCGGTTGAATGGTTTGAAGACCGGATGTTATTCTATGTGGATGACAACCTTTATTTCACCTTTGAAAACGAAGGTGCAGGAAATAGTGTTTGGCCTTTTGATAAACCACATTACCTGATACTAAACCTGGCCATTGGAGGAGGTTGGGGAGGTCAGCAGGGAATTGCTGATGATTTGTTACCTCAAAAGTACTATGTCGATTATGTGAAAGTGTATAAAGAAAAGTAGCGTTCGATTGCATGTATTCACACTTCTGTTTTTACAAATTATTATTACGTTTATTTAAATCTCAAACGGCATAGATAAAATCTATTGATCATTAATTTTAAGTATTTAAAAGCTTGTAAATTAAAGAATTAATCATTTTTTAGTCGTGCTGTTTTTCGTATCTTATAAGGATAGTTACATAAATTATCACTTAAAACTAAGTATATGGAAAACAATCATTCAAAACAAGGCAAATGTCCTGTAATGCATGGTGGAAATACCGCTTCCGGCTCATCGGTTATGTCTTGGTGGCCCACTGCATTAAATCTCGACATTTTGCATCAGCATGACACTAAAACAAATCCTTTAGGACAAGAATTTTGTTACCGGGAAGAACTAAAAAAACTGGATGTTGAAGCTTTAAAAAAGGATCTTCACGATTTAATGACCGATAGCCAGGAATGGTGGCCTGCCGACTGGGGGCATTACGGAGGTTTGATGATTAGAATGGCCTGGCACGCTGCGGGTTCATACCGTATTGCCGATGGCCGTGGTGGCGGTGGAACCGGAAATCAACGTTTTGCACCACTAAACTCGTGGCCCGATAATGTGAGTTTAGACAAGGCGCGCCGACTACTTTGGCCCATTAAAAAGAAATACGGCAATAAAGTAAGTTGGGCCGATTTGATCATTTTGGCTGGTAACATCGCGTACGAAAGTATGGGACTAAAAACCTTTGGTTTTGGCTTTGGTCGCGAAGATATCTGGCATCCGGAGAAAGACACTTACTGGGGAGCCGAAAAAGAATGGCTCGCACCTAGTGACGAACGTTACGATGATGTAACAAAGCCCGAAACGATGGAAAATCCGCTGGCGGCCGTTCAAATGGGATTGATCTATGTTAACCCGGAAGGTGTAAACGGAAAGCCTGATCCCTTAAAAACAGCTCAGCAAATGCGCGAAACTTTCCGCCGAATGGCTATGAACGATGAGGAAACAGTGGCGCTGACTGCCGGTGGACATACCGTTGGAAAAACTCACGGTAACGGCGATGCAGAGGCGTTGGGACCGGACCCTGAGTCTGCCGATGTGGATGAGCAAGGTTTGGGTTGGAAGAATCCGCATAAAACCGGTAAAGGAAGATATACGGTTACCAGTGGTTTGGAAGGTGCCTGGACAACAGAGCCAACAAAATGGGATAACGGTTATTTTAAAATGCTGTTTAACCACGAATGGGAATTGCGTAAAAGTCCAGCCGGTGCTCAGCAATGGGAGCCTGTGAGTATTGCAGAAGAAGATAAACCTGCTGATGTGGAGGATTTTTCAATCCGTACCATCCCGATGATGACCGATGCCGATATGGCCTTAAAAATGGATCCGGAGTACAGAAAGATCTCAGAAAAGTTTATGAATGATTTCGATGCGCTGTCGGATGCTTTTGCGCGTGCCTGGTTTAAACTTACGCACCGTGATATGGGGCCCAAAGCGCGTTATTTCGGGCCGGATGTACCAGAGGAAGATCTGATTTGGCAAGACCCTGTACCCGCAGGTATTTCAGATTATGATGTGGATGCGGTAAAAGCAAAAATTGCTGCTTCAGGACTTAGCATTGCCGACATGGTTTCTACAGCATGGGATAGCGCAAGAACTTTCCGTGGATCGGATATGCGTGGTGGTGCTAATGGTGCCCGCATTCGTTTGGCTCCTCAAAAAGACTGGGAAGGAAATGAGCCGGAGCGTCTCAGAAAAGTTTTAGCGGTACTTGAACCAATTGCTGCTGAATTCGGAATTAGCGTAGCCGATGTAATTGTATTGGCCGGAAATGTTGGGGTAGAGCAGGCCATTAAAAATGCAGGTATGGATGTATCTGTTCCGTTTTTGCCCGGACGGGGAGATGCTACCGATGAAATGACCGATGCTGAGTCGTTTGCTCCGCTTGAACCATTGGCCGATGGTTTTCGGAACTGGCAGAAAAAGGATTACGTGGTTAGTCCGGAAGAATTGCTGCTAGATCGTGCCCAGCTGATGGGATTAACAGCTCATGAAATGACGGTGCTGATTGGCGGAATGCGCATGTTGGGAACAAACCATGCCGGTACAAAACACGGAGTGTTTACTGATAACGTGGGTGCGCTAAGCAACGATTTTTTTGTAAACCTTACCGATATGGCCTACGTGTGGGAACCCACCGGAAATGGACTTTACAATATTCGTAACCGAAAAACCGGCGAAGTAAAATGGACAGCAACACGAATTGATCTGGTATTTGGATCGAACGCTGTTTTGCGCGCCTACTCTGAGGTTTATGCACAAGACGATAGCAAAGAAAAATTTGTAACCGACTTTGTGAAAGCCTGGAATAAGGTAATGAATGCCGATCGTTTTGATGTTGAATAAGCAATAGCTCTTATAAATATAAAGGCTGTCCAATACTTATTTTGGACAGCCTTTTTTATGTCTTTTTGCTAATTGTAATCTTATATCTCCCAGGCAATAACAATGTTTGTGCGCATTTCAATTTCGTCGGGCGAAAGCACTGAAGTAATATCAGCTTTTGCTGCACTCATGGCAGGCATCGATTCTGCGCGCATAAGTTCCATGTTTGTATTGTATGGTCCAATCATTCTGGGCTCTCCATATTGAATCGATTTGATTTTGCCCAATTTAACTTCGGCGCTTTTAGCAATCACGGTTGCTTTCTGTTTGGCATCTTCTACGGCCAGCTGAATCAATTTTTCTTTTACCGTTTCCATTTGTTCTTCCGAAAGCGCAAAATTCAGATTGAAATTCGATTGCAGATTATCTTTAATCAATTCAAAGATTTTATCATTCTTTTCATAATCTTTTTTGGTACGGATGGTTACCGGAATATTTGCCTCGTAGCCTTCAAATACTGATTGCCGCAATTGAGGATCATACTTTTGTACTTCGCGGATTGAAAAACTGTTTGTTTTTATCAACTCCTCGTCAATCCCGTTTTGAATAAACAGTTTTTTGATTTCTTCCATTTTTTCAACCGACATTTCGGCGCACTCCTTGTAATTTTCGCTTTTCACGCTAAAATTTACAGTGAACGATATGTCTTCAGGTGCTAATTTTACTGACGATTTTCCTTCAACAGTAATAATTCCACCTTGAATATTTTGAGCAAAAGAGCCGAGTGCAAAAACGATAATGGCCAGTGATAAAATAATTCTCTTCATGACTTAATTTTTAATGATTTTAACTGTTTGTCTGTTACTTTGATTCCGTAAAGTTACAAAGTATATGCCAGAAGAAAGTTTAATCTCAAAATCGCATTATCGCGCTGTATTTTTACGAAGCTTAACGATTTTTTCAATCGGTAAGGCTTCTATTTTATGCCCGTCTCTTCCTGTTGTCGTTTTTGCAGCCACGAGTGAGTTTAAAATCGCTTCTTCGGTAGCTTCAATCGTAGCCAGGAATAGGGGAGACATTTTATCGTTATGAAGTTCTTGTATCTCCATTACCGGATTTTCGACATTGTACGGAATCCGGTTTTCCTCGGCTGTAGAAAAGGCAATAACATAATCGCCGCTTCCGTTCGATGCAATTCCACCGGTTTTTGCCAATCCCAACATCGCTCTTTTTGCCAGGCGTTTCAGGTTGCGCGGGCCGATTGGTGCATTAGTCGCCACCACGATCATACATGAGCCGTCTTCCTGGTTGCGTATCGATTCGCTAAAAGGGAATTTTCCCAAAGCCTCGCCGGCATTAAAATCATCGATTTTTAAATCACCTCCAAAATTAGTCTGAACCAAAACACCAACGGTATAAGCGCCCAAGTCATCAGGTAAAAATCTCGATGAAGTTCCGATTCCGCCCTTAAATCCAAAACATATTGTACCCGTTCCGGCACCCACATTCCCTTCTGCAACCGGCCCGTTTGTGGCTGATTCAATAGCACTTAAAACGTGTTTTTCTTTTACATGCCGGCCTCTGATATCGTTTAACCATCCATCATTGGTTTCGCCAACCACTGCATTTACCGAACGAACATCTTTATTTCGATTCAACGTGTAAGTAATCAAAGCATTGCAGGCCGTAGGAACGCTCAATGTGTTGGTTAATACGATAGGAGTTTCAATATTCCCCAACTCTTCTACCTGGCTGTATCCCGCCAGCTTCCCAAAACCATTTCCGATATAAATGGCAGCTGGCACTTTCTCCTGAAAAATGTCTCCGGGATGCGGGATAATTGCAGTAACACCGGTACGAATATTTTCGCCTTCAACAATTGTTGTATGGCCAACTTTTACTCCTTGCACATCGGTAATGGCATTTAATTGGCCTGGAATCAGAACTCCGGGTTTGATATCGTAATCGCGCAGTCGTTGCGAAAATGCGGAATAAAAAGTCAGAAACAGCAGGAAAAACAGAGAGATTCGTAACATTTTGTTTTGTTTGTTGAATGTGAACTTTAAAAATACACTATTTTCAACATCCAATTCTAAAAATCATTTTATGAGAAGGACTTTTGTACTCAGTGTAATCCTTTCGTTGTTTTTTATTAACGGATTTGCTCAGGAAAAAATCACAAAAAGTGAAAAGGAGCATATTCTGTCGTTACTCGATAAACAAGCAGAAGCCTGGAACGAGGGGAACCTCGAAAAATTTATGGAAACCTACTGGAAATCGGATAAACTGGTTTTTATGGGCTCGCGCGGACCAACATACGGCTGGCAGGCCACGCTGGATAGCTACAAAAAAGGATACCCGGATAAAACAGCAATGGGGCACCTGAAATTCAAAATTCTGGATTTAAATAAAATTGACACCAATACAGTTTTTTTAATCGGGCGGTATGAGTTGACCCGCGAAATTGGTGACCTTGCTGGTCATTTTACGCTGGTTATTCAAATGATTGATGGGGAGTGGGTGATTATCAGCGATCATTCAAGCGGTGAAAGTTAATTAAACTACTTCAGTTAAAATACGAATCATTGTTCGAATGTCTGTAATCCCTGAATTTTCTCATGGCAGGTTAAGCAGAACTTTTACTACTTTCGGGCTTCAATTTTTAAAACCGAGAAAATGCGTCGAAGTATAGTTATTCTTTTTCTTTTTGTTCAAGCTTTTGCTTTTGCCCAAACCAAACAAATGAGCCTGGAAGATGCCGTTTACGGGCGGTATACTTATTTGTATCCCGAATCGATGACGGGTTTACAATGGATGGATGATGAACATTTTTCTTTTGTTGAAGATAAATCTATCGTTGCAGAATCGGCAAAAACAGGCGAAAAAGATACTGTTGTTTCGCTCGACGAGTTAAACGAAATTGCGGGTACGAAATTTAAAAGCATTCCTTCATACAGCTGGCTCTGCGAAACTGATCTTCTGCTTTCGTCAGCTAATAAATATTGGGTGGTTGACATCGATCAAAAGCATGTGGAATTTCAGATTGAACTTCCGAATGGAGCAGAGAATGCGAATTTCTCGGAAGAAGCCCGGTTTGTGGCTTTCACACAGAAAGATGATTTATATGTTGCATTTGCTGATGGAACAACAAAACAAATTACAAACGATGGCGGTAACGGAATTGTAAACGGACAAACGGTTCACCGTAACGAATTTGGAATTTCAGGTGGTATTTTTAATTCGCCCGAAGGAAATTTTGTGGCTTTCTACCGCAAGGACGAAAGTATGGTGAAAGACTATCCTCTGGTGGATTTTATGGCCCGCGAAGCCGAATACACGCCGGTAAAATACCCGATGGCCGGAATGGAGAGTCACCATGTAACTTTGGGCGTTTACAACATCGAAACCGGCAAAACTACTTTTCTGAAAACCGGGGAGCCATTGGATCATTTTCTTACCAATGTGGCCTGGTCGCCCGATGAGAAAACCATTTACATGGCAGAACTGAACCGCGAACAAAACCACATGCAATTAAATTGCTACGATGTAACAACCGGCGATAAAGTAAAAACGCTTTTTGAAGAAACTTCTGATTCTTATGTGGAACCGCTTTATCCTATTCAGTTCTCGAAAGTAAATCCGAACGAATTTTATTACCTGAGCCGCCGGGATGGATGGTTTCATGTGTACAAATACAACACCGATGGTGAGCTGGTTCAGAAGATTACAAAAGGGGAGTGGGAAGTAACAAAAATGCTTGGTTTCGATGCCAACGAAAAATCGTTGTTTATTGAAGCTACCATTGATGATCCGCTGCAAAACAATATTTATAAAGTGGATGTAAAATCGGGAAAAACAGTACGACTTTCTTTGGAAACAGGTGTTCATGGAGGAACTTTAAGCCCTGATGCGACTTATTTACTGGATAGTTGGTCGGCAAAAGAAGTGGCAGGTAAAGTTGATCTGATTTCTGCAAACGGAAAAGACAAACGAACCATTTTCGAGTCGGGAGACCCAATAAAAGATTATCAACTTGGCGAGAACAGACTCGTAAGCTTAAAAACCAAAGACGGAAAATATGATTTGCATGGACGATTTATTTTGCCTGTTGATTTCGATCCGGCGAAAAAATACCCGGTGGTAGTATACGTTTATGGCGGGCCGCACTCGCAATTGGTTACCAAAGGCTGGCACAACCAGGCACGTTGGTGGCAATATTATATGGCGTCGCAGGGCTACATTGCTTTTACACTCGATAACCGCGGAACATCGAATCGTGGCCGTGCTTTTGAAACTGCCATTCACCGTAATTTGGGCATTCTTGCAACCGAGGACCAGATGCAGGGAGTTGAATACCTGCTTTCGTTGCCTTATGTTGATGCCAACCGGATTGGTGTTCACGGCTGGAGCTACGGTGGTTTTATGACGCTGAATTTAAAACTGAAACATCCTGAGATTTTTAAAGTGGCAGTTGCCGGTGGTCCTGTCGTTGACTGGAGTATGTACGAAATTATGTATGGCGAGCGCTACATGGATATGCCACAGGAAAATCCGGAAGGTTACAAAAAATCCGACATGACCAATTACGTGGAGAATTTGGAAGGCAAACTGATGTTAATTCATGGCGTGCAGGACGAAACCGTGGTGATGCAACACAGTATGAAATTCCTGCGCGAATGTGTGAAGCAGAACAAACAGGTTGACTTTTTTGCATATCCGGTTCATCCGCATAACGTGCGCGGAAAAGATCGTGTTCATCTGATGGAAAAGGTAAGTCAGTATTTCTTCGAGAACCTTTAGTACGGTTAGCGGTTCATTCTTTGTTTTAAATTAAAATTTACGACTAATTGTGTCGGTAGTTCGAAAAGATGAACAATCTGACGCAAAAAGCAATAACTTTGTCTTTCGCTAAACGATAGAAACTATTCAATAGAAACTAAACATTATGAACGGACAAATTAAAGAGATAGCCATGAGGCTAAGAGGTTTACGCGATATGCTCAATCTTTCTGTTGACGAAATAGCAACAAGCTGCCGGGTGTCCGCCGAAGAATACGAGGATTACGAAAGCGGGAAATCGGATATTCCAATTGGCGTTCTCGAAAACATATCAAAAAAATATAATATTGGTTTAACGGCATTGCTGTTTGGCGATGAGCCCCATATGAAATCGTTTTATCTTACCCGGGCAGGGCAGGGAACCGCCATGGAACGTACACGAGCGTATAAATACCAGGCGCTGGCATCGGGGTTTACCGGACGGAAAGCCGATCCGTTTATTGTCACCATTGAGCCGGATGCTGACGAAAAACCAATTCATCTGAATAGTCATAGCGGACAGGAAATGAACTATGTTTTGGAAGGCAAAATGCTGCTGAGTGTCGGTGGACACGAATTAACACTGAACGAAGGAGACAGCCTTTATTTTGATGCCACACTTCCGCATGGAATGAAAGCACTGGAAGGAAAAACAGTAAAATTTCTGGCCGTAATTCTATAATAAAAACTTTGACGCTACATGATTGAAAAATACTTAAAACAGACTGCTTTTACCGATTTTGAGGATTTTAAAGCCAATTACGAGTTAAACGTTCCGGAGGATTTCAACTTTGCCTACGACGTTGTAGACGGTTGGGCCGCGAAAGAACCCAACAAAAGGGCTTTGCTCTGGACCAACGATAAAGGCGAAAGCCGTTCATTTACCTTTGGCGAATTAAAAGAAATTACCGATCGCACTGCCGGTTATTTATCGTCGCTGGGAATTGGAAAAGGTGATATGGTGATGGCGATCTTGAAGCGCCGTGCCGAGTTTTGGTTTACCATTATTGCGCTGCATAAAATCGGTGCGGTTATTATTCCGGCTACACACTTGTTGACTAAAAAGGACATTGTTTACCGGAACAATGCTGCTACGATAAAAGCCATTATTTGCGATGGTGATGAACAAATTACCACGCACGTAAATGATGCTTTGCCCAAATCGCCATCCATTGAAAAGCTGGTTTCGATCGGGCCGATAATTCCTGAAGGCTGGGAAGATTTTCATAAAGGAATTGAAAATGCTGAGCCCTTCCAACGTCCTGCTGAGCCGACAAAAAATGACGATCCGATTATCGTGAGTTTTACATCAGGAACCACCGGCGATCCGAAAATGGTGGTGCTGAACAGCGCTTATCCGCTGGCACACATTGTTACGGCTAAATACTGGCAGAATCTTCACCACGATAGTTTGCACCTAACCATTGCCGATACCGGCTGGTTAAAAGCCGTTTGGGGAAAATTGTACGGACAATGGCTGGTTGGCGCATCTGTTTTTGTCTACGATCATGAAAAATTTACGCCTTCCGATATTCTGGAAGTGCTTTCAAAATACCAGGTAACTTCGCTTTGTGCACCGCCTACTATTTTCCGTTTTCTGATCAGGGAGGATATGAGCAAATACGATTTGTCGGCACTTGAATGGTGTACCATTGCCGGCGAAGCATTGAATCCGGAGGTTTACAACCGTTTTTACGATCTAACAGGAATTAAACTGCGCGAAGGTTACGGACAAAGTGAAACTACACTGTCGGTGTTTACTTCGCCATGGGTAGAACCAAAACCGGGTTCAATGGGGCTTCCAAGTCCGCACTACGATATAGATCTGCTGACTCCGGAAGGACGATCGGCCGAAGCAGGTGAGCAGGGACAAATTGTAATACGTATCGATAAAAATTATCCTGCCGGATTGTTTGACGGCTATTACCGCAATCAAAAACTGACCGACGAAGCCATGTCGGACGGAATTTATTACACCGGAGATTTAGCCTGGAAAGATGAAGATGGCTATTTATGGTTTGTTGGTCGTGCCGACGATGTAATTAAAAGTTCGGGTTACCGTATCGGGCCTTTCGAAGTGGAAAGTGCACTGATGACTCACCCTGCTGTAGTGGAATGTGCTATCACAGGAATTCCTGACGAAATTCGTGGCCAAATTGTAAAAGCGACTGTGGTTTTGGCACCAGACTATAAAGAGCGTGCCGGCGACGAGTTGGTAAAAGAGTTACAAAATCACGTAAAAGAGGTGACTGCTCCGTATAAATATCCGCGGCAAATCGAGTTTGTTGATGAGTTACCAAAAACCATCAGCGGAAAAATTCGCCGGGTAGAAATTCGGGAGCGCGATAATGAGGTAGAATAAATTGCTGATTATCCAAATCGTGCAGGAATGTTGAATTACTTATTTATTTAGAATTATTACTGCGAAAGAACCCGGTACGGGTTCGCTTATAGTAGCATGGTCAATGATATTCGTTTTACAACCCGGTACGGGTTGGATTAATTTATGTATTTCCTTCAGAATAATTGTGGGCTGTTTAATCGGAAATCATATTTTTGCGTATCATTTTTTGCAAAATTGTATTTGAAACGATTCGAACAAAATAAGCCGGGTTCTTTAACAGGAATTTTTGTGGTTTTGCTGTTGTTGGTTCCCCTGTTAAATTGGGGGCAGGACAGTATTAACGGCGAAGATTTCCAATACCGTTTGCTGCAAAATATTCATCAGCAGGTTTTTGAATATCCATGGAACGATGCCGCTTTTTTCCCCGGAAAACTGGAGTTGGCAAACCGTCAGACGATGAAACGGCAACTGAAAGACGCGAAAGAGTATGCACATAATCCGGATGTGTTTGAGGTTTATTTTTCCGTTTTAGATCATTTACCTGCTCCCGATAAGGCAATTTTTGTTAAAAGCTTCTGGTTCTATCAGCCGGAAATAAAAAGCGCGTTGATCGAAGCCGGATTAAGTGAAGATTTACAGTATTTGCCGGCGACACTTTCTGCGTTTAACAGCGAAGCCATAAGTTCGTTTAAAAGGGCAGGGGCATGGCAATTGACACATTTTCAGGGAGTGCTGAACGGTTTACAAATCAACAAACTTATTGATGAACGGCTGAATGTTTCAAAAGCGACTTTTGCCGCTGTTCAGGAATTGAAAAAGAATGAAGTTTTATTTGATCATCCGAAAAAAGCCATGCTGGCATTTGTTTTCGGAAAGACCGAGATTAAGAATCTTTGTAGGCGTGCGGGCGGAGAAAATTGTTCCGTAAACCAAATGCTGGAAGCAGCACCGAAAGAAATGACCAATTTTATGGCGGCTTACCAGGCAACAGCGGCATTTTTGAGTCAGAATAAATTTGTACCCGAACAGGAACCACAAAAAACGGCAGAAGCAAAAGTCCGCATGCAAACGCATTTTGAGCAGATCAGTGCAGTGCTGCCAATATCATCAGAAGAACTACACTTTTTTAATCCACAGTTTCCCTATTTCATCATTCCGAGGCAGGCATCGATTACTTTACCAGAGGATCTGAAACAAGACTTTTTGTTTCTGCAGGATTCCATATACAATGGCGTTGATTCAACGCTGTTTGAAGTGTTGGCACAAAAGATTGAATACCCGCCGGCACCCAATCGTCAGTATGTGGGCGAGAAGGTAAAGGATCTGGAAATTGAAGGAAAAACAAAAATCAAGTACACCATAAAATCGGGCGATGTACTCGGGTTTATTGCCGAAGATTACGATGTACGTGTAGCTGATTTAAAATACTGGAACAATATTTACGACGAAAGAAAAATCCAGGCCGGAAAAACGCTTGATATTTTTGTCGATGATGAAAATGCAGAGTATTATAGCAGCCTTCAGCAGGAAACAGCTAAAAAAGAGGAGCCGAAAACCGTGGTTCCGAATTTTGCTTCTACTACATTGCCGGGAATTGTAATTCCTGAGTCGTCAAAAAAATTAGAACACATTGTAAAAAGTGGTGAATCGCCGTATGTAATTGCGCAAAAATACGATGGTGTAACTCCCGAGAAAATACTGGAATGGAACAGCATCAGCGATGCGCGTAAAATTCAAATAGGTCAAAAATTAATCATATACGTTCAATGAAACGAGCACGTAAAAATATTGACATAGAGGAGCGAAATTGTCAGCGAGTTACATCGAATACCGCTGAAAGGTTTTAATAATAATGAGATGAAACCACTACAAACATTAACATTTACTTTGGGCGTAATTGCTTTGCTGGCCGGCGCTATGTGGCTAACGCCCGACGATGGTTTCGAGGTAGGTGAAATGACTTTTCATATGCCTACCTTTCCTGAAATGTTGGGGGCCGATGATGTGGAATATACCGATGTATCGGAAATATTGGCTCAACAGTTTGAAATTGATTCGCTGGTAGATATTGAAGTGGATACCATTGCCGGCGATACAGTTGTAGAAGTCATTCACCGGGCGGATTATGATACGCTGGTGCAATCGGTTCGCCGAATTGAAATGACCGACCTGGGCCGGGAGAATATGTTTCGCTTTTTTCGTCATTTAAAAAGCGATTCGCTGGTTCGGATTATGCATTATGGCGACAGCCAGATTGAAGGCGACCGCATCACTTCTTTCCTTCGAAACAAACTACAGGTAAAATTTGGAGGAACAGGCGTCGGGTTACGTCCGGCTTTGCAACCCTATGATTATGTTTTTAGTGCCTATCAAAAGAATTCCGACAACTGGAAACGTTACCCGATTTACGGAAAGGTGGATTCAACTGTAGAACACAGCCGCTATGGCGTAATGGGAGCTTTTTCGCGTTATGCTCCTTTAGCCAGCGACACGATTCCATTTAAAGATTCAATTCTTTTCGAGGCGGAAATGAATGTCTCGAAATCAGATATCTCCTACAAACGTACCCGCGAATACGAAAATATGCGGCTGTTTTACGGGCACACCAAACGTCCGGTTGCGGTGCAGTTAATTGCGCGCGGTGATACGGTTTTAAGCGATACGCTTTTGTCAGATACAACTTACGCGGTGCTCGAGTGCGAATTGCCAGATTCAACTAGTAGTGTTACCCTGAAATTCTCGGGATACGATGGCCCGGATGTATACGGAATTGAGCTGGCTTCGAAAAAAGGAGTGATAATGGATAACATTGCCTTGCGGGGCAGTTCGGGTACTATTTTTACTAAAGCTGACTACCAGCATAGTTTGAAAATGTACAAGGATCTGAATCCAAAATTCTTTATTCTGCAGTTCGGTGGTAACGTAATTCCATACATTAAAGATAAAAAGGCGATTGAACGTTATGGCCGTTGGTTTGGCAGTCAGATACAACGAATTAATTCTTTGTGCCCCGATGCAGCAATTCTGGTAATCGGGCCAAGCGATATGTCGACAAAGGTGAAAGATAAGTACGTTACCTATAAACATTTGCCCGATGTTGTTGAAACGCTAAAGCAGGTGGCACTTGAAAATAATTGTGCGTATTGGGATATGTACGAAGCCATGGGCGGACACAACAGTATGCCGTCGTGGGTGAATGCCCAACCTGAACTGGCGCGCCCCGATTATGTGCATTTCTCTGCTCGCGGAGCCCGACTCATTGCCAATATGTTCTACAATGCATTGATTCTGGAGTACAACAATTATTTGGAGGAGGAGATGTAATGGGGAAGAAAGTAAAAAGTACCGAGCTGCGAGCTACTAGTTTCGAGATCAGTGTCATCTCGAACGTAGTGAGAGATCTGTTTCAACTAAGCTTCAAGTTACAAGTTGCAAGTTTCAAGAGCGTACTAAGTTTTGTAGCTCAATCTCTATTCAATCTAATTCAATCTTCATCAATCTTCGTGCAATCGGCAAAGGTTCGAGGCTTGTCTTTGCTGCTTCTTAGCTTCGTCATGCTGCTCGGCGCATCCGTTTCCGCTCAACAGAACAGCTACTTCTACCACGTTAACCAGTACAACTTTGTTCGTTCCGACCGCAATGAAATGCATTATCCCGGAAGCCGGACAAATGCAGAACGATTTTATTCAAAGCTGGAGCAACTGGTAACCACCGGCGAAGGACGTGTAAACATTGTTCAAATTGGCGGCTCACACATTCAGGCCGGTTCGTTTTCGGGGCAAATGCGCAACCGTTTTCAGCAGCTTAACGGCGAAATGAATGCCGGTTGGGGATTTATGTTTCCGTACCGCATTGCACGTACTAACTCGCCTTTTGGTTATTACATTCGCTACAATGGTTATTGGAAAACATTCCGGAATGTAGAAGGCCGAAAAAGTGGAACGCTTGGAGTGGGGGGGATTTCCGCAACAACATCATCGCCAAAAGCCGAACTCACTATTTTGCTGGAAGAAGAAAACGAACTGGACTACAGCTTTAACAAACTGAGAATTTATTACGAGAACACAGCAAAAAATTACACCATAAATATTGATCCGGATTTAGTGAAAAATAAGGTGGAAGCCGATGGATACACCGATTTTGAACTGAATGAGTGGGTAGATAGTTTGCAGATAACACTAGAGAAAGATTACAATTCGCAGGGTAATTTTACCTTGCTGGGAATGAGCACCGAAACGGATCCAAACGGCATAATGTATCACAGTATTGGCGTGAACGGAGCGCATGTTCCGGCATTTTTGCGTTGCCAGCTTTTTACCGAACAGCTGGCTGATCTTAGTCCTGATCTTGTGATTCTCGGACTGGGAATTAACGATGCCTATGGCCGAAAGTTTTCGCAAGCCCGTTTCGAAGATCATTACGGACAGCTTATCGACAAAATAAAAGCCGCTGCTCCAAATGCGCTGATTGTGTTTACTACTAACAACGACAGTTACCTGTACCGCCGGTATGTGAACAAAAATGGCGAAAAGGTGCAGGACAGCATGTTTAAAATGGCCAAAAAATACAATGCCGGTGTTTGGGACATGTTTTCGGTAATGGGAGGTTTGAATTCCATTGTGCTGTGGCAAAACAACGGACTGGCGCAAAGCGATAAAATACATTTTACCCGCGAAGGTTATTTAATGATAGCCGATCTGTTTTTTGGTGCGCTGATGAAGGATTTTGAGAATTTCATACTTGATAAAAAAGAGCTCACAAATAAGGAAGAAACCGTACCCCCCGTTTCGGCCACACTCCGTACAACGGAGTCGCTGGCCTCAACTGTCCCCCTACAAGTAGGGGGACGACTGGAGCCGGTGGTTTCGGAGAAACACCTGCGGATGTCGGGGGGTAACAATAACGAATAAATCTTCACCTTGAGGAGAATAAACTAAGACGCTTGGATTTACTACAACAAATAGAATTAAAAGAACTGCTACGGAATATTTTTCTGTACGACAAAACGGCACCGCTAATTTTTACACGCTTTTTCTTTTGGGCGTTTTTTGCTTTCGTGTTGGCCGGTTATTCATTGGTTTACAAAAACAAAAACCGAAGTGTTCGCGCCGGATATCTGTTCCTGGTAAGTTTGTTTTTCTACTACAAATCCAGTGGATTTTTCTTCTTTATTTTGCTGTTTAGTACGCTAACCGACTTTTTTATTGGCAAAGGAATATACAAATCGAAGAGCGATTTGATTCGGAAACTGCTGATTGCAGCAAGTGTTGTCGTTAACCTTACCCTGCTGGCCTATTTTAAATATGCTTACTTCTTTGTCGACAGTATAAACCTCATGCTGGGTACCGATTTACAGGTAATCAATCATCTGGCACTGTGGGCCAACGAAGCAACCGGAACACATTTCGAGGTGAACCAGATTTTGCTTCCGGTGGGTATTTCTTTCTTTACCTTTCAAACCATAAGTTATTCGGTTGATGTGTATCGCGGCGAAACCAAACCCGTCAATAATTTAATTGATTTTGGTTTTTACGTGTCGTTTTTCCCTCAGCTGGTTGCCGGACCTATTGTTCGTGCATCGGGATTTGTAAAGCAGATTTACGAAGATTACCGCCTTTCTAAAGAAGAATTTGGCTGGGCCATTTTTATCATTTTGAAGGGATTAATTAAGAAAATATTTATTGGCGACTACATTGCCGTAAACTTTGTCGACCGTGTTTTTTCCGACCCTGTTACCCATTCGGGATTCGAAAACCTGATGGCCTTATTTGGTTACTCGCTGCAGGTATATGTCGATTTTTCGGGGTATACCGACATCGCCATCGGAGTAGCGCTGTTGATGGGCTACCGCTTACCACAAAACTTTAATTCGCCCTACAAGGCAAAGAGTGTTGCCGAATTCTGGAAACGCTGGCACATGTCGCTTTCGTCGTGGTTGAAAGATTATTTGTATATCCCCATTGGCGGAAACCGCGAAGGTTCGGTATTTAGTTATATCAGCCTTGGTATTATTCTGGCAATTGTTGTCCTTTTGGCCGGGAAGCTCATTTTAGTACCGATATTTGCTATCCTTGTGCTGCTGTTTGCGTTGCTGGCCCATTTCGTCCCGAATGTAAAACGGCATATCAATACCAACATCAACCTCATGCTGACCATGTTACTTGGAGGACTCTGGCACGGCGCATCGTGGCAGTTTATTATTTGGGGAGGACTGAACGGGGTTGGTTTGGTGATTTACAAATTCTGGCGAAAAATCAGCCCGTGGGAAAAACGCAGTAACTGGCTGGTGAATATCTGGAAGATTGCCATAACATTTACCTTTATAACCTTTACACGCGTATTTTTCCGCTCCGAATCGATGGACGTTGTACGCGGAATGCTGCACCAAATTGGCACCGACCTTAATATTGCAATGATTCCGGAGGTACTTGTAGCCTACAAATGGGTTTTCCTGATGATGTTGTTTGGTTTTGTTACCCACTGGCTGAGTTACGATTTGAAAGACCGGGCAAAAAACTGGTTTATCGCATCGCCAATGTGGGTAAAGGCAGCTATTTCTGCTGTTGTGGTTATAATCGTTTACCAATCCGTTTCGGCCGATATGCAACCGTTTATTTATTTCCAGTTTTAGAGATTACTTTTATTCAAATCGCATCGGTTCCGGCCCTGTAGGCGCAAAAGATATAAATCGTTTTTTCGATTGCTCGTCGAGAGAGAAACCAACGAAACTCATATCGTCCGGATGGAAAGGATAGAAGGCCAAACGCAGCCGGAAAGTTTCAAACACAAGGTTTTCGTTGTGTAAACGAATGCCAATACCAATGCCGCTGTAATAATCCTGTTTAAAAATAAGCTCGCGGTTCGAGCCAATAACGCCAAAGTCGGCAAAACCAAAAATGGCCATATTAAATTTGTAAAACTGCGCAGGCAAAAATACAACATGCTCCAGCTTTAGGTTTAAGCGCTGTTTCCCAACGGCAATGTCGCTGTCGAAACTACGAATATGGTCACGATCTCCCAGTGTTAAATGTTCAATCTCAAAACGTCGAATACCAAGGGTGTAATTCAGGTCGGCAAATGTTCGAACCCGTTTTTTACCTGCTTTATGCAGCTTCGAAATAAAGTTTACATCACCCTGGATCATCCCTTCCTCAAAATGACCATCTTTTAAATATCCGCTAATTCCTGCACTTGTAAACAGGTAACCACTTCGGCTTAGCAGTAAATTGCCGTTCGATGTTAAAAAATGCAGGTAGTGGCGGTCGCCAAATTCGTTGGCGTCGTAGCCATAAATAAATTCGTTTTTAAAACCTTCAGGAATATCCTCGGTAATTCCGTAGCTGTAAATTAACTGGTCCTGAATATAGCGGCGTTGCGAAATGGTAAGGCTTGCCATGTACAGTGTGTGGTTGGAAAAGAAGTGACTGTTTTCGGGTTCCACCACCGGCTCGTCGAAATAGTTCCAGTTATTCATACCTGCCGATAGAACCAATTCGGTAATATTTTCGTGTCGTGGACTGATATTAAAACTTCGGCCGCCCCAAAGGTAGTTTACCGAAAGATCCATGGGCTCCTCCACCTTTACCGGATCGTTATTTGTAATTCGGTCGGTGCGGAGCATGCGTGCCGAATAACCGCCATAACCCCACTTAATATTTTGTGTCAGGAAAGGTTTGGTTACCTCCGTTACAAAGCCCTCACGCCGATAAGTATTTAAATAGCCCAGACGAACATCGAGAAATCGCCCGCCAATGTTTTTTATATTGTAAAAGGTCTCAACTCCCAGGTATGGTTCCTTTTCAACATGGCCAACAAACTTTACCGAAACCTCGTGGCCGACCCCAAAAATGTTACGGTTGTATATCTCCAAATCCCCCGAGCTGGTTCCATTTACACCTCCTGAAACCCCAAATGAAAAGCGGTCTTTGGTTAAAACCAAAACATTCACCAGCCCCGGATATATGGGATCCTGTTCCACATAAATTCGTACATCTTTTATATATGGCAAATCCCTGATAATCCTTTCGTTTTCGTACATCAGCTCCGGCTTTAGCACATCGCCGATTTTAAACAGCAACAATTTGCGGATGGTTTTCAGGTTCGATTTAGTATGAATTTTATTGGCGGCACGCTCGGCCCAATGAGAGGCTGTTTTTGTGGTGTCGGTGCAGGTTGGCCCAAATACATCAAGCGCGTTAATTTTTATATCGGCAATAATTTTGCCTTCATATTCTTTAAAATAATCTAAGGCCAGCGCTTTTTTGTCGACATAAGGACGGGGCGGAGTTATTATAGCGTCGTAAAGCCAGCCGGTAAGTTTGCGGCGGCTGGCCCGGTTTTCCAAACTGTCGTAAAAATGTTCTTGCTGAAGGTTGGGGGTTTGGATAACCTTAGCTGTATCAAGCTGAGGGTCTTGTGCGTTTACAGTCGTGTTGACAAATATTGCCAACAGCATAAAACCAGTTATTATTAACACCTTCAACTTCACCGTTTCCCCCTTTTGTTACTTCACCTGAAGAATAAGTTTTTTGAAAGTAAGAATTTTATTATTTATAGTTTTTAAATCATACTGTTAATTTACGTTAAACGGAATTTGTGATGCCCCCAATCCGAGGTATCTTATTGTAAGAAATACTTGAATGCTTTATTTATTGGTGCTTGAGTGGAAAAGATTTATAGAATTACTTTTGACTTACTAAAAAAATTAACAAACATTTGCTTTTGATTTAAATATTTCTTTAAATTGCAGTCACATTAATTAACTACACTATTCCAAAATGATCCTTCTTGAAAATATAAAAGGGAAGAAACTTACCGGTAATGCTTTAAAGAATTATCGCCGGAAAAAGAAGATTCTCAGTCTTTTATATGAAAACGACACACTTTCAGCAACATTTCTTTCCAAACAAATAGGCGTTAGTTTACCTACAGCCATTTCTTTGCTAAAAGATTTAGGGGAAAGTAAACTAGTTGAAGTCAGAGGCAGCGGAGAGTCGAAAGGCGGACGACGCCCAACTTTATTTGGCTTGAAGCGCGACAGCATTTTTGTTATTTCGTGCGAGCTGGGGCGTTTTAACGGAAAAATTGGTGTTTATAATTCACACAACGAACTGGCTGCACCAATTACCGTTGTGGAAACATCAATTGACGATGACGACCTGGTAGATAAACTGTATGCCGAAGCCCGCCACATATTGGAAGTGAATAACATTGATTACAGCCGCGTATTTGCAGTTGGTACAGCTATGCCGGGGCTGGTTGATTCGATTAATGGAATAAACTACACGATAAAGAAAGAGGCATACCGAAATGTTGCCGATCGCTTAAGTATGAAATTCGGCAAAATGGTTTACATCAATAACGATGCCCGAATGGAAGCGTATGGCGAGTTTATTTTTGGTGCCGCAAAAGACCATAACGATGCCGTTATTATAAACTGGAACTGGGGATTGGGAATCGGGCTTATTCTTGGTGGAAAATTGTACAATGGCGCCACCGGTTTTGCCGGCGAATTGTCGCATACCAAGTTTGAAGAAGACGGCGATTTATGTATATGTGGTAAACGAGGTTGTTTAGAGACTGTGGTTTCGGCAAGTGTGCTGATTCAGCGTGCTAAAGATGCCATTTCAGCAGGAAAAATTTCGCAGCTCACCAACCGTTTTCAGTATAAAATAGAAGAACTACAACCCAAAGATGTTATCGATGCTGCAAAACTCGGCGACGAACTGGCTATAACACTTTTAAGCGAGGTCGGCCAGGCTTTGGGCAAAGCACTATCAAATACCATTCAGTTATTAAATCCTGATATAATTGTTATAGGAGGAATTGTATCGCGCGCCAACCAATACATTCTTACACCTATTCAGCAAGCAATTAATCAGCACTGTTTGGAACAAATATCAGGCAACATTGAAATTGTGATTTCCGAAAACTGGGAACAATCCGGTTTATTGGGAATGACAGCAAAACTGTTTCAAAAACTATTCAGCGATATGTATAAATAATTCAAGTATTAATCTATTTCTAGTTCATTTAAATTCAAAATCTATGCGAAAGATTTTTTTGATTTTAGGAATGTGCTTTGCATTACTAGGTAGTGCATACGCGCAGCAAACGGTGACAGGAACAGTTACCGGTGACGATGGCCTCGGGATTCCCGGAGTCTCAGTAGTTGAATCGGGAACTTCGAATGGTACTATCACCGATATTGACGGTGTATACTCCATTACTGTTGCCGACGATGCAACAATCCAGTTTTCTTTTGTGGGAATGCAAACCGTTAATGAAGCCGTTAACGGACGCTCAACAATTGATGTAACAATGGTAGAAAACCAAATTGGTTTGGAAGAAGTTGTTGTTACGGCTTTAGGTATTTCTAAAGAAAAGAAATCGTTGGGTTATGCAGTAACCGAAGTTGGTGGCGACGACATTTCTGTTGTTAAAGACCATAACCCGGCTAACTCATTGGTAGGTAAAGTAGCGGGTGTAGTTGTAACTCAAGGATCAGGTAGCCCGGGTAGTGGCTCGCGTGTGATCATCAGGGGTAACAACTCGATTACCGGAAACAACCAGCCATTAATCGTAGTTGATGGTGTACCAATTGATGCTACCGGATCAAACAGTGGTGGTAGCGTTTATAACAGTACTGTTACTGGTGGTGGTATTACCGATATCAACCCTGACGATATTGAGTCGATCTCGGTATTGAAAGGACCAAACGCGGCAGCATTGTATGGTTCGCGTGCAGGTAATGGTGTACTTTTAATTACAACTAAAAAAGGTACAAAAGGTAAAGGTTTGGGAATCTCAGTAAATTCGAACATTACTTTTGATAACCCAATGTTGTTGCCCGACTATCAGAACGAATACGGTCAGGGTAGCCAGGGTAACGTTCCCGGCAATGTTGAAGATTTGAAAAACTCAACAGGATCGTGGGGACAACGTTTGGATGGCAGCAGCCAAATGTATTACACCGGCGAAGAACGACCTTATATCGCTTATCCTAATAATGTGGAGGATTTCTTCCAGACTGGTGCAAAATACATCAACTCGGTTGCTATTGCAGGTGCAGGAGAAAACCACTCAATTCGTTTCTCGTACACCAACAACAAAACGGAATCAATGATTCCAAATTCAGAATTAAGAAGCCATAACTTTAACCTGCGTGGTGTAGTTGATTTGAACGACAAATTGACACTTGATGCTAAAGCGACTTATTTCTGGCAAGAATTGGAGAATGCAGCCAACCAGGGATCGGAAGGTATTTTGGCTTATGTATATGATATGCCAAGAAGTGTTGACATTGAAGACCTGAAAACCTATCAGAATCCTGAAGAGTCACTGAATTCCATTTCTTACGGTGCGTTGGGAGCTAACCCATATTGGATGCTTTATAACGATTACAGAACTGACCGCAGAGAGCGTATTCTTGGTTTTAGTAAATTAAACTACGAAATTACTCCTTGGTTATCAGCTTTTGCACGTGTGGGTACCGATGTAACTGTTATGAAATCAGAATCGGTAAATCAGCCGGGTCACCACTTTTATACAAGCGGTCGTTTAACATTCAGCAATACACGGGTAACGGAAACCAATGCTGACTTCCTGTTGATGTTTAACAAAGATCTTACTCCCGATTTAAATCTGTCGGTAAATGGCGGTGGTAACCACTCGTATCGTACTTATGAATACCAGAGTATTTACGGTGAGGATTTTAAAATTCCTAGCCGTGCAACAGTTGCAAATACAGTAACCCAACGACCTACTTATACTCCTTTAAGAGAGAAAAAAGTGAATTCACTGTACTTCCAGGCTTCATTATCGTATCGCGATTTTGCTTACCTTGATGTAACAGGACGTAACGACTGGTCGTCGACTTTACCACAAGACAACCGCTCATACTTTTATCCTTCGGTAACAGGTTCGTTATTGCTACAAGATTTTATCGATCCAAATGCGGAAGTATTTAACTTGCTGAAAGTTCGTTCGAGCTGGGCAAACGTGGGTAACGACACCAGTCCTTATCAGTTATATTCATATTACAACCTGGCAAACGACGGTTACCTGGGATTAACTCAGTTATCACGTCCATCGACAAAACCAAACGAAGATTTATTACCTGAGAATATTGCTTCGTTCGAGATTGGTATGGAAGCCAGTATGTTTAATAATCGTATGTTCTTTGATTTCTCGTGGTATAGCATTAAAACTACCGATCAGATATTTAATGTACCGGTTCCTTCATCAACAGGATACGATTTCTTCCTTGAAAATATTGGTGAAACAACCAATAAAGGTGTTGAATTACTGGTAGGAGGTATTCCTGTAAAAACAGGTGATTTTAGCTGGGAAACAAGTTTCAACTTTGCTAAAAACGAGAACAAACTGGTTGAGTTAACTGAAGATCTTGATAGTTATGTCTATAATGAAACAAACTCGGGAAACATTCGTCTGCAAGCCACAGTTGGTGGAGGTTATGGTGATTTATACGGTACAACTTGGAGAACGAATGACGCCGGACAGATCGTGGTAGACGCCAACGGTCGTCCACAGGCCTCGACAGATAAGGTTTATCTTGGTAATGCGCAACCCGACTGGACTGCTGGTTTTACCAATACATTCACTTATAAGGATGTTTCATTACGCTTCCTGATCGACGCACGTGTTGGTGGTAAAATTTACTCGCAAACCAATGCAGCACTTATAAGTAGCGGTGTGGTAAAAGAAACGCTTCAATATCGCGAAGAAGGTATTGTTGTTGATGGTGTTGTTCTTCAGGATGATGATTCATACGTTCAAAACACAACTGAAATCAGTGCCCAGGATTACTGGGGATCGGTATCAGGAATTGCTTCAGAGTATTTGTTTGATCAAACTAACGTACGCTTACGAGAATTGGTACTGTCGTACAAGGTGCCACAATCGTTAATCGGAAATACATTTATTCAAGGTGCCACTATTGGTTTGGTTGGACGTAACTTGTTCTTTATTTATAAAGACATTCCTCATGTTGATCCGGAATCGAGCCTGGGAACAGGTAACAACGGACAGGGTATTTTATCGTACAACTTACCAACGGCAAGAAGTATCGGATTCAACGTAAACATTAAATTTTAAGGAGGGCCGGTAAAATGAAAAATATATTAAAAATATTCGTAATGTTTATAGCGGTATTTTTGCTTAGCAATTGTACCGATGATTTTAACGAAATCAATACAAAACCGGATTCATTTACGGTTGATGAGGTGAGTGCGAAATACTTTTTAACTACTCCTCAGTATCGTTTATATGCACCCGATCGTTATCCATATTGGCGTGCACACTTAATCCATGCCGACCGATATTCAGGTCAGGTATGTTTCGGACACAGTAGCAGTTGGTGGTCGGATGAATTAGGATATTCATATAGCAGCGGTTACACAGATGCATCATGGGATTGGTTATCGGGTTATGTAGGTGGCTTGGATAATTTTATGAAACTTACCGCTGTTGGTGGCGAGTTTGAGAATGAATACATGTATGCAGTAGGCCAAATCATTAAAGGTTTGTATTTCCAGATGTTTACCGATGTGTTCGGTATGATTCCTTACTCGGAAGCGACAAATCCTGATATAGTTCTACCAAAGTTTGATGAGCAGAGTGATATTTACGCGGGAATTATTGCCGAATTGGATGAAGCAATGGCTACAATTGGCGATGCAACTGCAACCGGTGTTGCTGTTGACGATATTGGCGATAACGACTTATATTGTGGTGGCGACCTGCAAAAATGGAAACGTTTGGCAAATACTTTAAAGCTTCGTATTGCAATGCGCGCTTATGGTGCTGCAGGAGCCGGTTTTGCGGAAAGTGCTATTTCTTCAGCATTGAATTCAGATTTGCTTGATGGCGAAAACGACAATATTTTAATGGAGAAAGACGAAGAGATTTCGCAGTGGGGTAGCGCTTGTTACGGCGACGTTTGGTATAACTTTGGTGCCGGTTCAGACTGGACAATGAGTAAAACCATGATCGACCTGTTGCGCGATAACAACGACCCTCGTTTAGCTATTTATGCACAACCCGCAGTTGGAGGAACTCAAACGCTTGAGAAACCAACTGAAGGATCAGAAGTGGAGAATTTTCAAAAACGTGTAGACTTTATTTTGGATGTGCTTACCGATGCAGGAGTTGATTACACAACAACTATTCTTGAAGACGGTAGTATTGAAGTAACTATGCCTGAAAATATGTACTATGTAGGGCAGCCAACCCGCTTAAACGGAAAAATGCATCCTTTTACACGTTACAACTTCTTCTCTAAACCGGCAGAAGTGGTGATCAACAAGAAGAACAACGGCGAAATTCGTGCTGAGTTGATAATGTCTTCAGCTGAATCATATTTCTTGCAAGCTGAAGCTGCTGTAAAAGGAATGGGTACCGGAAGTGCTCAGGATTTATATCAGGAAGGTATTCGCCAAGCCATGAAATTATGGGGTGTTAGCGATGCCGATATCGATACTTACTTAGCCAACGAGGATATGGCAATGTTAACCGGCACGGAAGAGGAAATGCTGGAGAAAATTGCATCACAACGTTGGATTGCCACATTTACCGATGGCTTTGAAGCATGGGCGATTGTTCGCGATATGGGATACCCTGCTGAACTTGCAGCGGGTGTTCAGGATGGTGACATTTTTGGTCTTGGTGACATTAACGGAAATTACCCTGCACGTATGCGTTATGGTAATAGTGTTATTAATACCAACGGTGCCAAATATAATGAGGCAGTTGCTATTCAAGGACCTGATGTACAAAACACAAAATTATGGTGGGCAAAACAGTAACAAGACTGTTTTTTCTACTGATTAAATAGTTTGGTTAGGTTAAACCGTCCTTCATTTATTTGAACGGCGGTTTTTTTTGTTTAACGATTAAGGGTATTTCTGCCGTTGGTTGTCTGGAACAAAACAAAGGTTAGTTTTTATCATAGATAAAGCGTTTGATTAGTAAACCGCCGGTGAAAATATCGGCGGTTTTTCAATTGGAACGAAATTTGCAGGAAACAATCGAACAACAGAAAACAGTTCAATCCTATTGCAAAGAGTAATAGAGTGAGTAAAAAAGAAAGGGCAGTAATTACTGCCCTTTCGAATGTATGGTAGGTTCTGTTTTAAACATCAAGTTGCCCTTCGGCGTTCGCATTCGACAGGTTTCTTACTTTGGTGGTTCCGCCACCTGCCAAAGTAAGTTCAACCGGCTTATTGGTTTTCCAGGCTCCGCGTGTAAAATCGGGCACTTCAATTGGTGCCGATCCGTTGGCAATCGACCACTCGCTAAGCGGAGTTATCGAACTCCACGCTGCCGCATCGTAAACATCCATATCAACCGGAAGGCCGTTGCGCAAACAATCAATCAGGCGCCAGTCCATAATAAAATCCATTCCGCCGTGGCCGCCAACTTGTTTGGCCATTTCGCCAACACGTTTTATAATTTCAGGTTCGTATTTTTCACGAAGTTCTTTCATGCCAGCTTCATCAACCACATCATGACCAAAAGCAATGTGTTGAAGTGGCCATTTTTGGGCAAAACATTTTGTCCCGCTCAACATATGAATACGCGAGTAGGGACGTGGGGAAGAAACATCGTGCTGAATAAGAATAGTGCGACCTTTATTGGTGCGAATCATTTGCATATCCATGTTGCCGCGCATGTCCATTCCTATAAATTTTTCGAAAAACGGATCTTCCTTGGCTTTTTCTTCAATGCGGTTTTTCAGCGTAAAATCGTCAGAGATCATCGCTGTCAGGTAATCCATTTTGTCGCCACGGTTAATATTCATTGCCTGGCAAATTGGTCCCAGTCCATGCGTTGGGTAGACATTCGCTTTACGTTGATTTTCGTACAAACGCCACATTTTGGTGTAGGCTCCGTCAGTCATCTTTTCATCTTGTGGCTTGTTAAAATGCCAGTAATCCAAATCATGGATATAAGCACCTTCACCATGAATTAAATCGCCAAAAACACCCTGGCGAACCATGTTTAGCGTAAGTAATTCAAAAAAGTCGTAACAGCAGTTTTCCAGAATCACACAGTGTTTTTTTGTACGCTCCGAAGTTTCCACCATTTGCCAGCACTCGTCCATGGTTTTAGCAGCGGATACTTCAAGCGCTGCATGTGCTCCGCCTTCCATGGCAGCCAATCCTACAGGTACGTGCCATTCCCACGGAGTGGCGGTGTAAACGAGGTCGCAAAGGCCACTGTCGCAAAGTTTTTTAAATTCGTTTTCGTCGCCAACAAACTCTTTGGCTTTTGGTAAGCCGGCGTCGCTAAGTATTTTCTGAGCGCCATCAACAGCAGCCTGGCGAATATCGCACAAAGCTGTTATTTCAACGCCCTCAATATAGGTCATTCGTTTTACGGCACCCGAGCCGCGATCACCAATACCCACAAATCCAACACGCACTTTATCGAGTTTTGGTGCGGCATAACCACACATATTAAACTGTTGCGGATTGTTGTTTACGGCTGCATCTTTTATAAACTGCATGGCCGATGGCTCTGCCTGTGGCTGACTGCATGATGTTAGCCCGCCGGCTGCAATTCCTGCTCCAACTGCACCGGTTACTTTAAAGAAATCTCTGCGGTTTGTTTTCATTTTAGTTTCGACTTGTATATTAGTTTTGAAAAAATTACTAAAGATGTTTAAAAGAAAATAAAAATATAATAAAAGACAAGAAGAACAATCAGAAAGGTGAGGCGATTATAAAATCATTCCTTTTTTACTTATATTCGACAACGTATTTCTGTACCAGATCAAAAATATGTTTTATTTGAATTACTCGCTTAGTCTAACTAAAATCAATTAACATGAAACGTTTTCTGTTTTTATGCGCATTCTTAACTGCTTTATTAGTGTCGGAGGCGCAGGAAAGTGTAACCAAACAGGGTTGGAATTTTGGGGCATTGCCGGCCATTACTTTCGATACCGACCTTGGATTTCAGTACGGAGGTTTGGTAAATCTTTACCATTATGGCGACGGAAGCCGCTATCCCAAGTACGATCACAGCATTTATCTCGAAGTGTCGCGATTTACAAAAGGAAGCGGGATTAACCGTTTTAATTACGATTCGGATAAACTGATTCCCGGACTGCAAACATCGGTTGATATTAGTTACCTGAGCGACCGCGCCTACGATTTTTATGGCTTTAACGGTTACGATGCCGTTGTAAACAAAGACTGGTATGATGATGAAGCAGCGGATTACAGAACCCGGATGTTTTACAAATACGACCGCAAACTATTTCGTTTTAAAGTTGATTTGCGCGGAGACCTGGCCGGAGAAAAGTTTGACTGGGTTGGTGGTTTTAACCTCCTGAATTTTAAACTTGGCTACGTTGATATTGAGAAGCTGAATAAAAATAAGGACGATGAAGATATGCTTCCGCCACATGACGAGGCCCCGGGGCTGTATGAAATATACCGGGATTGGGGAATTATTTCGGATGAAGATGCCGATGGTGGTTTTGTGCCAACGGTAAAAGCCGGTATTGTTTACGATACCCGCGATAATATACCTAACCCGATGAAAGGAATGTGGACCGAAGCCGTTTTACTGGCTTCACCCGAGTTTTTGGGAGGTGAGCATAGTTTTACCAAATTATCGCTTATTCACCGCCAGTATTTTACCCTGATTCCTGATGATCTTTCTTTTGCTTACCGCCTGGCTTACCAGACAACGCTTACCGGAGATGTGCCTTTTTACTACCAAACACAATTGATTACTTCGGTAATGAAAAGTTCCACTTCCGAGGGATTGGGAGGAGCCAATTCATTACGCGGAATATTACGAAACCGGGTTGTTGGCGATGCTGTATTTTTAGGAAATGTTGAGGCGCGCTGGAAATTTGCCCGTTTTCAGTTTATGAACAACAACTTTTATATGGGCCTAAATGCTTTTGCTGATTTTGGCCGTGTTACCAATAAAATTGATGTTGATAAGAGTAACATAATTGTTTCGGCCATTTATCCGAGTCCTTTAGATAGTTATTTCGATAACGGTGCCGAAGCCATGCACTATTCATTTGGTTTAGGTCTGCGTGCGGCAATGAACGAAAACTTTATTATTCGTTGCGATTACGGTATGGCTGCCGATGAACGAGATGGCGATTCAGGTATTTACATCGGCTTGAACTACTTATTTTAATCGTTTCTGCAGGTTTTCATTTTGCTGCTGAAAGGTGGTTTTTTATCTCAACGACAAAAAGCCACATCTCAACGAAAAAATTCTTTTGCACGGTTAAAGTCCTGTAAATTTGAGTAAGAATTTAAAAACAATCAAAATGAAAACACGTAATGTTCTGCTCATTGCAATAATTACTCTTCTGTTGTCGGGGTGTGTGGTTTACTCGTTTTACCCTTTGTATACCGAAAGTGATCTGTTTGAAAACGATTTGCTGTTGGGCGAATGGTTTGAAGACGATGATAACGATGTTGTTTTTAGTGGTTCTGACGATTCGTGGAATTTCACCCATCCGTTTGTTGGAGATATAAAAGACAGTATACGCGACAAAAAAAGCTACGTTCTTAGCCTTACTTCAAGCGAGAATGGCATTGTGAAAGAATCGAAATTTGCAGTGCACGTGATTAAACTGGCCGATGAATATTTCCTGGATTTTTACATTGAAGATTACGGTGACGACGATAACATTACCTTAGCCGACCTGCACCTGGTGCCGGTACATACTTTTGCCAAACTATCCGTTTCCGACGATAAACTCGAAATCCGTTGGTTTGATCCGGAGTGGTTGGAAGATTTGATTAAGGAAAACAAGATTAGAATTCATCATGAAGACAACGGCGATTATATTTTACTCACCGCCAAACCTAAGGAATTGCAAAAATTTGTAAGCAAATATGTGGATTCGGAAGAGGCTTTTGAAGATGGATTAGAAGTAGTGTTGTTTCGGAAAAAATGAACAGCTACTTAAAAATCACACTTGGGCGGCTCATAAAAAACAGGGTGTTACAACATATCCTGTTTTGGTGTTTATCGTTTTTAATACTGATGAATGTGTTAAAAGTGTCGGCCGAAGTTAAACAGATCGATGTCATTTACACGGCTGTTTTCCACCTGCCCATTGTTTGTGTGGTTTACCTGAATTTAAAACTGCTTTTTCCGCTACTTTGGGAGCGTGGCAAATATTTTGGCTACGCTGCCGCTGTAATTGCCGCAGTTGTTTTGGGGGCAGGTTTTTACCTGCTTTTATTCGATAACCTGATCGATCACATTTTCAAAGGTTACTATTTTATTGCCTACTACAGCTTTTGGGATATTTCGCTGTTCTTTGCCATTTACCTGTTTATCTCCGGTTTATTACACCTGGCGCGCGGATATTTTCGTGCAGAAGAACTGGAAAAGGAAAAATCGCAGGCCGAGTTAAAAGCTTTGAAATCGCAGATCAACCCGCATTTTCTTTTTAATTCGCTGAACAGTATTTACAGCATGGCCCGAAAAGAAGCGAAAGAAGTGCCGGAAAAAATCGTTCAGCTCAGCGATTTAATGCGTCACATTATTTACGAATCGGATGCAGATTTTATAGCCCTGGAAAAAGAAGTGGAAATGCTGCAAAATTATATCGATATGCAGAACCTTCGGTCAAGGGAAAACAAAATTGTATTCAATACCATTGGTGAGATAAAAGGAAAGAAGATAGCACCCCTGTTGTTTCTCCCTTTTGTTGAGAACAGCTTTAAACACGGAATGAAAGGTGGGGCCGATAATGCTTTTGTAAACATTAAGATTGAAGTAGTGGGGAAGGTTCTTCACTTCGAGGTTGAAAACAGTAAAGGACAGGCAAACGATCCACTTTTGGACAAATACCATGGCATTGGAATCGACAATGTGAAAAAACGCCTGGAAATGATCTATCCCAATCAACACCAGCTGATGATTTCGGACAACGAAGAAACATTTAAAGTACTTTTACAGGTGCATTTGAACTAATTGGTCATGGCAAAAACAAAAACCTTAAACTGTATTATTGTCGACGATGAGCCTTTATCGCAGGATGTGATCCGCGATTTTGTTGAGGCCTGTCCGGAACTGGAACTTGCAGGCGTTTGTAACGATGCATTGGAAGCCGGTCAGTTGTTAAAAGAGAAACACATTGACTTATTGTTTTTAGATATAAACATGCCCAAATTAAGCGGAATCGGTTTTGTGAAAAGTTTAAAAGAACCACCGCTGTTTATTTTGGTTACTGCCTATCCCGAATTTGCTTTGGAAGGTTTTGAGGTTGATGCGGTGGACTATTTACTAAAACCGGTTTCGTTCGAACGGTTCCGAACGGCGGTGAACCGGGCACTCGAACGTTTTTCTTCACGCACAGAGAACATCGGGCAACATTTAATGGTACGTGCCAATAAAAAGGATTACCGGCTTAATTTCGACGAAATAATTTACCTGGAAGCGCAGGGTGATTATGTACGTTTTGTTACCGAAACACAATCGTTATTGGTACACGGACGGTTTAAGGATTTTATTGAGCAATTACCGGAAAACCGATTCGCCCGCATTCATAAATCGTATGTGGTTTCAATTGCCAAAGTGGTTTATCTGGAGGGGAACAGTGTAAAACTCGCCGATGTAAAACTGCCGGTTAGTTTAAGTTTTAAAGAGGCGTTTGTATCAAAACTAAACGCATAAAAAAAGACACAAACCAATAGGAATGTGTCTTTCTGTAAATATCTTTTATTGCTAGAATTTAAATCCTAAAGTAAACATTACGTCGTGAGTTAAACCATCAAAACTGGCGGCTTCCGGTACAGGGTAGTAACCTGATGATGGCGCACTGTATGGAAGTTCGTATTCCATCATATCGGTTAAACGATAGGCAATATCAAAAGTGAAACTGCCAAAACGGTAACCTAAACCTGCTGTGTAAACACTCAATTCGTCGTTCGATTTAAATTGGTCGTTTCCTAACGAAGTGGATTTATATGCAGTTGGATAGTATTCGTAACCGGCACGCAAACTTAAGTTGTCGGTTGCACGCAGTTCGCCACCTACACGGATGTTGCCAACCGATTTGTAGGCATCCTTAATCTCCCGGTTTTCGGTAGAGAATCCGTAGCCATCGCCACCTCTTCTGAGTTTTGCCGTTGAATAATCAACATATTCGTAATCAACACTGATCAATCCTTTTTTTGCAATTACAAAAGCTCCGCTAAATGTAGCACGAAGTGGTGTATGCAATTGATAATCGTAATTATTTAATGGTGAATATCCTGCATCATCAACTACGCCGGCATCTTCAAAATCATTTCTTGAATACATCGATGTATGGAAGAAATCGTGCATGTCGTAGAAAGTAGGCGTGTGGATAGATGCACCCAGACGAACTTCGTTAACCGGTTTGTATATAATTCCGAATTTAAAGTTGTAACCGGTTCCTGTTGTTCTCAGGTAGCTGTCGAATTGCATATCAACAAAGTTTGGAATTACGTTCTGGTCATCCCATTCTTCGTATGTGCTCGATTCGCGGTAATAAATATCTGTCACCCCCAATGTAGCTCCCAAATAAACTTTATGGTTGAAGTTTAATCCAACGGCAAAGTTGTATTCATCTATCGCTCCTTCACGCGAAATGCTTTTGCGTTGCGCTACCGGATGGTTCTGAATATTTTCGTCAAATGGATTAATTTGTATATCGCTTCTCCATAATTCGGCATCTTCATCATAATACATTAAATCGGCACCCGAGTTGTTATCCGAATTGTAATAGGCCAATTCTTCGTAGTAATCGCTCCATCCTGCATTCGGATCTTCTCCATTTGCATTTTCAATCAGGTCGTCCATAAATGAACTTGTAACTCCTGATGCTCCAAACATCGAGTTGCTGTTGAAGTCTTTCAGGCGATTGTAACCAATTCCAAGGTTAACGCTGATCAAACCAACATCGCTGCGCGAAGCCGTTGGAATAACTGTTACATAGCTCAGGTTATTTAAAGCAACGTTGTACTTGTTATCTTCCATTAAGGTATTCATATAGTTACCTTCCGTATTGCCATAAGTGAATTTTGGCGTAACGGTTAATTCCGACGATCGGTAAACTCCCAAACCGGCAGGATTAATACTGATAGAGGTAAAATCTCCGCCTAATGCTCCAAATGCATTACCCATTGCACCGGCACGGGCGGTTCCGCTAACTTGAATGTTGGAATAACGAAGTGCATCGAGCAAGTCTTGTGCCTGCATAAAAAAGGGCATAAATAGAGCCAGTAATAGTATGCTGAAATATTTTTTCATGGCAAATAGTTTTTGTCGTTAATGATCTTTAATACTATCTTCTTCCACCACCACTACGTGATGAACCTCCTGAGCTTCCTGACGAACTGCCGCTGCTTCTGGAGCCGCCGGAAGAGCTACCGCTGCTTCTGTAACTGCTACTGCTGCCACTGCTTCTGTAACTGCTGCTGCTACTGCTTCGGGTAGGAGAGCTGCTGTATGTGCTGCTTGATTTGGTAGAAGACGGTGCACGATATGACCGTGAAGAGCTTCCGCTACTTGAACTACGGTTGTAGGTAGAACTTGAACGATATGATCTGTTGTAAGTTGAAGTCGATTTTGGTGTCGTGTAATCTGAACTTGATCGATTATTGTTCGAAGTAACTACCCGTGGTTTTGTGTAGTTTGTACGTGCATCGCTACTTGGTCGTGTATAGCTTCGGGTTGTTGTTGCCGAACCCGGACGAGTGTAACTTTGTGTACGTGTAGTAGCCGATTTTGATGTAGTTGTTGCCGGACGAGTAGTTGCACTCGTTGTTCTCCTTTGTTCGGTAAGAACTCTTGCGTTATTTGTTCGCGATCTGTCGGATGTAGCCCTGGTTCTGTCGGTAGTTCCCGATTTGGTTACAGTGCTTGATCCGCGTCGGTTGTTACTAGCCGAAACTGCTGCTGCAGATGATGATCTGCGGCTTGCATCGCCACGGTATACATTGGTACCTGTTGAACGGCGTTGGCCATAAGCATAACCTCTTCCGTAATCGTTGTAGTAACCGCCGCCGCCGTAATAGCCGCCGCCGTACCAGCCACCATAGTAGCCTCCGCCGTACCATCCACCGTAATATGGTGGGTAATAACCATAGCCCCAGCCATAATATGGGTAATTCCAACCCCAACCCCAGCCGGAATAGAATCCACCCCAGCCAAGCGACCAGCTAAGTGACCATGAAGGGTAATACCATGACGAGTAATAATAAGGATCGTAGTAAAACGGATCGTAATAACTCCAACTGTCCCAATAGAACGGATCATAGAAGGACGGACGGTGGAAACGACGGATACGGTAAGCGTAATCCAGTTCGTCGCCATCGTAATAGTTGTTTATTACGTATTTCATTTCATCGTCGTTGTAGTATACTGTTGTGTCGCTGCCTTCCAGTTCCATTTGGTCCATGTTGTAGCGCAACACATCGGCATCTTCTTCCGAGCCTTCGAAAATATAGTTGTTCATGGTATTGGTACCATCTTCCCCTTTTTCAATATTGCTGATGATCATGGTGTTGGCCGATTTTTCAACCGGTTGTTCCACAACCTCTTCAACTGCTATCGGAGGAGGAACATCACCCGGATTAAAGTAGATGTCGTCGGAATACGTACCAGACACATATCCTCCCGTCGTACAAGCTCCAAGAATGATAGCCAGTAATCCTAAAAATGTTAATCTTGATTTCATAAGGTATCCTCCGTTTATTTAATGTCAATAATAATTACTTTCTTTGTAAGCTCAAAATTTATAGTAGTAAAAACAAAATCTATACCAAATATTAGATTATGGCGAAAGAATTGACCTCGCGTAGCGAGAATTATTCACAATGGTACCAGGATTTGGTGATTAAAGCAGACCTCGCTGAGAATTCGGCAGTTAGGGGGTGTATGGTGATTAAGCCTTATGGCTACGCCATTTGGGAGAAAATGCAGGCCGAGCTCGACCGTATGTTTAAAGAGACCGGACACGTTAATGCTTATTTCCCGCTTTTTATACCAAAATCTTTTTTTAGTAAAGAAGCCGATCACGTTGAGGGCTTTGCAAAAGAGTGTGCAGTAGTTACACACTACCGATTAAAGAACGATGAGGAGAATGGCGGCGTGGTTGTTGACCCGGATGCCAAACTGGAAGAGGAACTGATTGTACGACCGACTTCTGAAACCATAATCTGGAATACATATAAAAACTGGATACAGTCGTACCGCGACCTGCCAATTCTGGTTAACCAGTGGGCCAATGTTGTGCGTTGGGAAATGCGTACGCGTTTGTTTTTGCGTACTGCCGAGTTTTTGTGGCAGGAAGGTCACACGGCTCACGCCACTAAAGATGAGGCGATTGAGGAGACCGAAAAGATCATTAATGTATATGCTGATTTTGCTGAGAATTTTATGGCTGTTCCGGTTGTAAAAGGTTTAAAATCGGCCAACGAGCGTTTTGCCGGTGCTTTGGAAACGTATTCTATTGAGGCACTAATGCAGGATGGAAAAGCACTTCAGTCAGGAACTTCACACTTCCTGGGGCAGAACTTTGCCAAAGCTTTTGATGTAACTTTTGCCACAAAAGAAGGAAAAGAGGATTACGTTTGGGCAACATCGTGGGGTGTTTCAACCCGTTTGATGGGAGCGTTAATTATGGCGCACTCTGATGACAACGGTTTGGTATTACCTCCAAAATTAGCGCCTTACCAGGTGGTAATTGTTCCGATTTACCGGAAAGAGGAACAACTGGCTGAAATAACTGAAAAGGTGGACGAGATCATCGCCAAATTAAAAGCAAAAGGTATTTCAGTGAAATACGACGACCGTGATACACGTAAACCGGGATGGAAATTTGCGGAATACGAATTAAAAGGTGTTCCGGTACGTTTGGCAATGGGACCACGCGATTTGGAGAACGGAACAGTGGAAGTTGCCCGTCGTGACAACCTGACAAAGGAAGTTACTTCGCTTGACAATATCGACGAGTACGTAGAAAATTTATTGGAAGACATTCAGCAAAATATTTTCAAAAAAGCCTACGATTTCCGTGCTGAAAATACACGCAAAGCTGATACCTGGGAAGAGTTTAAAGAAATATTAACTACAAAAGGTGGTTTTATTTCGGCACACTGGGATGGAACACCAGAAACCGAGGATCTCATTAAAAACGAAACCAAGGCAACTATTCGTTGTATGCCTTTGGAATACGAAGAGGAGGAAGGAAAGTGTATTTACTCGGGTAAACCTTCAAAACGCAGAGTATTGTTCGCATTGGCTTACTAATTCCTGAAAATGAATTAATACTGGAGACATTTCAGTATCGACAATATTAGATAGCAGCTCAAAAGGGCTGCTTTCTTTTTTTTCAGTAATTGTGTACATTTAATACCGATTTAACAACAAAATGTCGCATTCTTTAACTGCGTTCCGAATGCTCCTTTGTTGTAGTATCGTCATTAACCATTGTAATCGTTAAATTTTGATATAGCAATCTAACGAACAATTGGTATAAAAGTTAATATTTACACGCTATGACTGAAAAAGAAGTTCGGGCTTCGTTCCTTGAAGCACTGGTTATCAAATCAACCGTTAAAGAGCAGGTTTACCAAAACACACGGTTAACTTTCACCATTCTCAAGAAGGTGTTGAATCAGCTTGAAAAAGACTACCTAAAGGCGGTAAAGGGAAAGGTGCCCGATGTGGCTTTGCCGCAATACAACGACAGGGGGCCGTTTGAGGTGGAGTTTAAAGTTGGGGGCGATTTGCTCATATTTAGTATGCACTCCAATGTTTTCGAGTTCGACGATAAACACCCGGTTTGGAAAACAAAATACATCGAAGAGGATTCGCTACGTTCGTATTGCGGGGTGATCAACATATATAATTTCCTGGCTGATTCGTTTAAATACAACCGTGTTAACGACATTGGATACCTGGTGGCACGCATTTTTGTCAACAAAGACAAGCACTTTTTCGTTGAAGGAAAGCGGCAGTCGGACGAGGTGGTAAAAGATTTTGCTATCGATACCATTTCGCCCGGATTTATTCGGCAAATTGTTGAAACTGCCATTCAGTACAGTATTGAGTTTGATGCCTTAATGCCGGTTTACGATCAGGTTAAAGTGGCTACGGTCGATCAGATGCGCCAAAAAATGAGTCATTCTAAAATGGTTACAGGCAAACGTTTGGGATTTACCTTTAATTCGGATGATGTTTAGAGCTGGATGCTGGATACTTGATACTAGATATTTGATACTGGATGTGAAAAAAGGATGTCATCTTTTTTTTCAGCGTATAGAAAGATGACATCCCTGAACTCTAGATACTAGATGTTTGATACTGGATGCTGGATGCCAATTTGAAAGCTTTGTCAGTTTTTATCCGGTGTAAAAAATATAAATTTGCACATCACGTTGAAAATAGAATATTTTAAAGTCAGATAACAGAATGGAAAAAGTAGTAGAAAGATTTATCAATTACGCAAAACAATACACCACTTCCGATCCAAAAAGTAAAACATACCCAAGTACCGACCGCCAACTGGTTTTTATGAAAAAACTGGTTGAGGAGTTGAAACAGATTGGACTGAGTGAAGTGGAAATGGACAAATACGGTTATGTAACCGCAACCATCCCGGCAAAGGGCGTTAGTGATTGTCCGGTGGTTGGATTTATTTCGCACGTTGACACCAGCCCTGATTTTTCGGGCGAAAGTGTAGAGCCGCAGATTATAGAGAATTACGACGGCTGTACCATATATCTGAAAAACAAGGTTTGTATCGATCCAAAACAATTTCCTGAGCTGTTGAACTACAAGGGGCAGGATATTATTACCGCCGACGGAACAACGCTGTTGGGTGCCGACGATAAAGCCGGTGTAGCCGAGATTGTTACCGCTGCTGAGCAGTTGTTAAATTCGCCGGATTTAAAGCACGGAAAAATCCGTATAGCTTTTACGCCCGATGAGGAGATTGGTAAAGGAACCGAATTTTTTGATGTGAAAAAATTCGGGGCCGACTTTGCCTACACGCTCGATGGCGGCGAAATTGGCGAGCTGGAGTATGAAAACTTTAATGCCGCCGGAGCTACTATTAAAATTAAAGGATTGAGCGTACATCCGGGTGCCGCCAAAAATAAAATGATCAATGCCTTGTTGGTAGCACATAAATTAATTGCCATGCTGCCACCAACACAGCGTCCGGAACATACCGATAAATATGAAGGTTTTTACCATCTCTTATCAATGAATGGTGGGGTGGATGCAGCAGAATTACTGTACTTTATCCGCGATCACGATAAAACCAAATTTGAAGAGAAAAAGCAGTTTCTTACTGAAGTGGTGAAACTGATCAATATCGAATACGGAAGCGAAGTTGTGGAGATGGAAATGGCCGATCAGTACTACAACATGCGCGAAAAGGTGGAGCCGGTAAAATACATTATTGATATTGCCGAAAGAGCAATGATTGATGCCGGTGTGGAGCCCAAAATAAAAGCCATTCGTGGAGGTACCGATGGCGCACGACTTTCGTACGAAGGACTGCCTTGCCCGAATATTTTTGCCGGGGGGCATAATTTTCACGGGCCGTTTGAGTTTGTGCCAATTCCATCAATGTTAAAATCGGTTGAGGTGATTCTGAACATTGCGCAGGCGGTTGGAAAAGTGAAAAAGTAGAATAACGGCAATCGTATAAAAGCAGTCCATGTTCGATCAATTCATCATCAATAGTAAAGAAAAGCAGCTGATAAAGTCCGGGCAAAAAATATTGCTGGCTATTAGCGGTGGGATCGACAGCATGGTACTGCTGCATTTATTCGAGCGCTCGGAATTTGAATATGGCATTGCCCATTGCAACTTCAGGTTGCGTGGTGATGAGTCGGATGGCGATGAGGCTTTTGTGCGCGAGCAGGTTGAGCAACACGGAACTGCTGCTCATTTTGAAACGTTCGACACCATCGAATACGCATCGCTTAAAGGCATATCTATTGAAATGGCGGCACGCGAGTTACGTTACGGATTTTTCGAGCGCATCCGAAAAGAGTATGAATACGACTGTATTGTAACAGCTCATCATCAGGACGACCTTATCGAGACTTTCTTTTTAAACCTGTCAAGGAAAACCGGCATAAAAGGGCTTACAGGTATAAAAGAGAAAAAGGGGAAACTGATTCGTCCGTTGTTATTCGCCAGTCGCGAAGATATTGAAAGATATGCTGCTGAAAATTCTATTTCCTACCGAGAAGATTCATCGAACAACGAAGTAGTTTACCAACGAAACTTCTTGCGGCATAAAATTCTTCCTTTGTTTTCGGAGTTGAATCCGGCTTTTAAAAAGAATTTCATGGCCAGTGTCGACAATCTAAAAGTGGCATACGATGTATATAAGGATGCTATTGGTGATGAAATACAGGCGGTATTGACCAAAGATAAAGAGCAGTCGGTAATTTCAATTCCGGCATTGCAAAACGCGTCGCATCCAAAGACTGTTTTGCTGGAGATACTTTCGGGTTTTGGTTTTAACGCCAGTGTTGTTGACGCGGTTTTTCAAAGCCTGGATACGCTTTCCGGGAAACAGTTCTTTTCGAAAACTCACCGACTGGTGAAAGACCGCGATGCTTTGTTTATTCAGGAACTCACAAATGATGAAGATCGTGTGTATTACATCGAAGAGGACGACATGGAGTTATTTGCTCCTTTCAATATCTCGATTGAGCGTTTGGTTGCCAAAGATTTTGCAATCATAAAAGAAGCCAATATTGCCTGTATCGATCTGGATGAGGTACAATTTCCGTTGTTGATGCGTAAATGGCAACAAGGTGATTATTTCCAGCCGTTAGGCATGACCGGATTTAAAAAGGTAAGCGATTTTTTTATCGACCGGAAAATGCCATTGCACGAAAAGGAAAATACCTGGCTGTTGTGTAGCGGTAAAAAAATAGTTTGGATTATGGGCCATCGATTGGACAATCGTTTTAAAGTAACACCATCAACAAAACAGGTACTAAAAATTGTAATGGGGTAGAAGCCCTGCATCGGAATTCAGTATCCAATCCCCAATAGGCAATAGGCAATTTCCATTAAGCAATTGGCAGAAACCCCATCTAGAATCTAGCATCCGGTAACCAGCATCGAGCATCCAGTCCCCGAGGGGCACAAAGCATGCCCCTGTTTTTGCAAAGCCATCCCCAAGGGGCACAAAGTAAAAAGATAGGGGCACACGCTTCGCCCCAAGGGCACGATCTGAAAAACCAGGGGGAAATTGTAAAATTCCGGAGGACTAAGGCAGATTGCCAAACGCGCAAAATGCCAAATCTACTCCCTTGAGTGCAAAGCAATCCGGTTGCCCTCGGTATCGATAAGCAAGGCCATAAAACCGTAATCGTCCGAGATTTTTGTTTTGGGCTGCAGCACCTGACCTCCCGCTTCTTCAACGCGCGAAAGTTCGTTGCTCAGGTCGCCCGAGTGCGCGGTAAAATAAATAACCACACCATTGGTTGATGGGGTGTAGTATTCGGGATGGCACACCAGCGATCCGGCGGAACCGTAGGTTTCATCGGTCATCGGAAACCACGCCATATCCAACGGTCCCATTTGATTGCGATCGAGTTTTACATCCAATACCGTTTCGTAAAATTTTATGGCCCGGTCCATGTCGGTTACCGGTACTTCAAACCAGCCTACTGCGTTACTTTGCATAATCGTTCATTTAAAAGGTTGTTGATGTAAAACGCAAATCAGGATAGTAAAGTTTTAATGTCTGCTAATTTTTAACCCAGTATGGAAAGATATTTTGGAATGGGGGAGGAAATGGTTTAAAACGAAAAAAGGATGCCATCTATCTATTATAGTAATGAATAGAGATGGCATCCTTTTTTTATAACTGCAATTTCGCAGTTTATCAATTAGTCTTCAAATGTCATGGAGTAGGGGAAACTAGTAGTTTCCGTTCCACGCGTTTTATTTGGCTGGCTGGCCATGTCAAAAACAATCTCTCCGCCATTTTGAATGGTAGCGTGTTTCAGGAAGTTTTTATTGTACGATTCGCCGTTCAGCACCACATCGTTTACATAAACGTTTTCCTTTGAGTTGTTCGTTGCATCGATTACAAACTCATTTCCGTTTTCAAGTGTAAGTGTAATTTTGTTGAACAGTGGAGATCCCAGCACGTACTCGTCGGTTCCAGGACAAACAGGATAGAATCCCATTGAACTGAAAACATACCATGCCGAAGTCTGGCCATTGTCTTCGTCGCCACAATAACCATCAGCCTGGTACGAGTACAATTTTGTCAGCACTTCACGAACATGCGCCTGTGTTTTCCAGGGTTGATCGGAATAATTGTACAGGTATATCATGTGCTGAATTGGCTGGTTACCGTGCGCATAGTTACCCATTCCGGCAATCTGCATTTCACGAATTTCGTGAATAGTACCACCATAATATGAATCGTCGAAAATAGGTGGAACAACAAATACCGAGTCGAGCATAGCCACAAAATCATCGTTTCCGCCCATCAGTTGTTTCAGGCCTTCAATGTCCTGAAAAACGCTCCAGGTATAGTGCCAGCTGTTTCCTTCGGTAAAAGCATCGCCCCATTTGTACGGGCTGAATGGCGACTGGAAAGTACCATCTTCGTTTTTACCGCGCATAAGTTTGCTTTCGGCATCGAAAACATTGTGGAAATTTCGGGCACGTTGTTTAAACAGGTCAATCTCTTCCTGTGGTTTTCCCAGTTCCTGCGCCAGTTTCCAAATGCAGTAATCGGCGTAAGCATATTCCAGCGTACGGGCAGTATTTTCGTTAATGCCAACGTTGTAAGGCACATAACCCAGCTCGTTGTAATAATCTGCTCCATAACGGCCAACAGAATGAATCTGCTCCATATATCCGTTGGTGTTTTTAATCATGGCTTCGTACAAAGTTTCAATGTCGTAACCACGAATTCCTTTCAGGTACGAATCGGCAATCAATGATGCCGAGTTAGAGCCGATCATACATCCACGGTGACCCGGACTTGCCCATTCCGGCAGCCAGCCACTTTCTTTGTAAGTATTAACAAGCCCTTCCATTATCTGACTGTTCAGATCAGGATACATTAACGTAAAGAATGGGAATACCGCGCGGAAAGTGTCCCAGAAACCATTGTCGGTAAACATATATCCCGGTAATACTTCGCCGTTGTACGGACTGTAGTGTACGATATTATTGTCGGCATCAAATTCGTAAAATTTACGCGGGAAAAGCAATGTGCGGTACAGGCAAGAGTAAAAGGTTTTTTGTTCGGCTTCGCTGCCGCCTTCAACTTTAATCCGGCCCAGTTCTTTTTCCCAGATCTGCTCGCCTTCAGCTTTAATTGTTTCAAACGATTTGTCGCCAATCTCTCTGCTCAGGTTCAATTCAGCTTGTTCGGCACTGATAAATGATGAGGCCAGTTTTACATTTACTTCTTCACCTTTTTTGGTTTTAAAACCAACGATACCACCTACGTGAAAACTTTGGGCTTCGTCAGTTTCCTGCAAATTATCGTCTTTCCAGGTTTTTACCACCTCAAAATCCTTATCGAAAACGGCAACAAAATAATTCTTGAAATTGGCAGGTACGCCGCCATGATTGTTCTGGCAGTAACCAACAATTTTACGTTCTTCAGGAATTATCTTCACCATCGATCCGCCATCGAATGCATCCAAAAGAATGTACGAATTGTCATTTTCAGGAAAAGTGAAACGGAACGACACAGCGCGGTCGGTTGGTGTAAACTCGGTGGTTACATCGTAATCGGCCAGGTACACTTTGTAGTAGTGCGGTTGGGCCACTTCGGCTTTGTGCGAAAACCACGAGGCACGTTCAGCGCCTTTAAATTTCAATTCGCCGGTAACCGGCATCAGCGAGAATGCTGCGTAATCATTAATCCACGGACTTGGCTGATGTGTTTGTTTAAATCCCTGGATTTTGTACGAATCGTACGTATAACCCCAGCCGTCGCCCATGCGTCCGGTTTGTGGTGTCCAGAAATTCATTCCCCACGGCCTTGCAATGGCAGGGTAGGTGTTTCCGTTTGATAGTTTAAATTCCGAATCGGTACCCATTAACGGGTTTACCATGTCAACCAGTTTTGTGGGCGTCGTTGTTGGTTGCGTGCTGACTTTTGAAGTGCAGCTAAATAGAATTGCGCCAAGGCAAAACAATAAAAAATACTTCATGTAGTGAGTTTATTAAGTTGTTGTATAGGTATAAAACAGGCGCAAAAATATAATTATTTTGTTCAAACCTGCTATTCATAGCCCGATTTAGGACGGCTGCCTGCAGCTTGACCAAATTCTTTATTAGGTTCTGCAGCCATGTTAAATTCCAGCACTCCACCATTAACAACATCAGTGTGTGTGATATAGCTTTTTGTATAAGGTTCGCCATTCAGTGTAACCGAATCGATATAAATATTTGTCTTATTCAGGTTTTTAGCTTTTACCTCAAATGTTTTCTCGCCCGGTAATTCAATGGTAGCCGATTCAAACAGCGGACTGCCAAAAACATGAACACCATTGGCCGGATTAACCGGGTAAAATCCCATTGACGAGAACACATACCACGCCGACATTTGTCCGCAGTCTTCGTTTCCGCAAAGTCCGTCGGGTTGGTCGGTATACATTTCATTCATAATGAAATTTACTTTTTCGGCCGTTTTCCATTGCTGACCTGCAAACGCGTACATATAAGGGATGTGGTGCCCCGGTTCGTTTCCGTGCGCATACATACCAATCAATCCCGAAATGTCGCTTGATGCGCCTTCGTTTAAGGTTTCTTCGGTTGTAAAAAGCTCATCCAGTTTTTCTGTAAAAGCAGTTTCGCTTTCGAAAAGATTGATCAATCCGTTAATATCGTGCGGAACCAGCCAGGTGTATTGCCAGGCATTTCCTTCGCAAAAATCGTCGGCACGGTGTTCCGAGTGAACCGGGTTAAAAGGAGTACGCCAGCTGTCATCGGCAATTCTACCTCGCATAAAACCGGTTTCCTTATTGAAATAGTTCTCGTAATATTTTGCTCGTTTGGAAAATAATTCAAAGTCTTCAGTTTTTCCCAGTTTTTTTGCCATAGCCGCCACACACCAGTCGTCAATGGCATATTCCAGCGCCATTGCAACCGATTCAACTGTTGAATCAGCCGGAATGTAACCTTTTTCTTTTATAAAGTTCAGTCCGCGCTCATCCATCAGCATGGTTGATTTTACGGCTTTAAAAGCTTTTTCTGCATCAAAACCGGTATATCCTTTTAGTAAAGCATCGGCAATTACCGGAATAGCGTGGTTGCCCACCATTGTGTTGGTTTCGTTGCCGTGCAGGTGCCACACCGGAAGTTTGCCCTGCTGATCGTAAATTGCAAGCATTGTATTTACCATATCGTCAACACGATCCTGATGCACCAGCGTAAACAGCGGATGGGCTGCGCGGTAGGTATCCCACAACGAAAAAGTGGTGTAGGTATCGTAACCCGGGTCGGTGTAGTTTTTACCATCGGCACCGCGGTAATCGCCGTTAACATCATCGAACAACGATGGTGCTATCATTGTGTGATACAATGCGGTGTAAAAGGTAGTTTTTGTTGATGGATCAGTATTTCCAATTTTTATTTTGCCCAACTCGGTATTCCATTTGGTGCGGGCTTGTGCTTTTGTGGCTTCAAAATCCCACTGCGCCAATTCGGCGTTTAGGTTGTTTTTTGCACCATCGGTGCTAACCGGAGAAATTGCAGTTTTTACGAGTAATTCACCGTTACCTTCAAATTCAATTTCAACGGTGCTAATTCCTTTGTCGTTTTGTCGCAGTATTTCGAGAGTTTTAATGGGTTTCGAAAATTCGGTATGGAAATAAATTTTTTGGTCTGCTGCCCATCCTTTTGAATAGCGAAATCCGCTAATGCTATTGTCGCCTTCCTGTTGAAGATCGGCTTTGGTAAGTGCATCCCAGCCTGTTCCGTAAGCGAGGTCGATAATTAATTTCGAATTGCCCGAAGCGTTAAAGTTGTATCGGTGAAAACCTACACGTTCGGTGGTTGTTAGTTCAGCCTGAACGTTGTATTTATTGATATTAATGGAGTAATATCCGGGGCTGACCTGTTCGTCGTCGTGCGTGTAAAGGGCACTCCACGGATAGGCTTCGTTTGATGCCTGCTCGTAATTGAAATCATCTGAAACGGGCATAAATAGCAAATCGCCAAGATCGCCAATACCTGTTCCACTCAAGTGTGTATGCGCAAATCCGATCAGTACCGAATCGGAATAATGATAGCCTGAGCACCAGTCCCAGGTTTCCTGTGCATTGTTTGGCCCAAGCTGAACGGCACCAAAAGGAACGTTTGCCCCTACAAAAACATGTCCGTGGTAATCGCTGCCGATATACGGATCTACATAAGCTGAAAAATCTTCAGGTTTTGGTGCCTGCGAGCACGATAGTAAGATGAACGCAAAAAATGCGTTTACAATTAAAATTATACGGTTCATTTTGTTGAATTAGGTATGCAATTAAAAAACACGGAAAAATATCAGTATAATCCCGATGCCGCAAAATTAATTAAATTTTGAAACGTGGGGGTGAATCTTGTCATGTAACGAGATGGTTCGCAAGCTAAATTCTTATAGCTCCGGAAAACGATCCGGTTCCACTTCGTGCATCATTTTATCAACATTTCAGAAATTTCAGCAAGAAGGTCTCATGCATCAATGATGTTTATGTTTAATAACATTATTCATAAACTTCAAGATAATAGGTCGATTTTATGAAATGTTTCTTTTTTTCGTAAACTTTGTTAGCATAATTAGTCTAATCTTAAAAACCAAAACTTTAAACTTATGAAGTCTTTACTATTGTTGCCCTTGTTTCTTCTAATCATTTTATCAGCTAATTGTAACGAGAAAAAAGTCAAGTTTGGAAAGATCGATAAAGAAGATCTGGAAATGACCGTTTATGAAAAAGATACCACGGCTGTGGCAGTTGTTTTATATGAGTATGGTGACAGTGAAATAGAGTACAATCAGGCTGTAGGTTGGAGACTGGTATTTTCAGTACACCGGCGAATTAAAATTTTAAAAAAGGAGGGTGTTGAATATGCTGATTTCCAGATTGGACTGAGCAAAGATGGCATGTATGAAGAGGAGGTAAATGGATTAAAGGCCATCACTTTTAATCTGGAAGGTGGAAAAATTGAAAAGACTGAGTTGAGTAATAAAGATGTCCATCTGGATGATGTAAATAAATATTACAAACAGGAAACTTTTTCCATGCCAAACGTAAAGGTTGGTTCGGTTATCGACTTAAAATACTCCATAGATTGTAAGGCCTTTGTTCGAAATATGCGGCCCTGGATGTTTCAACACAGTATTCCTACTGTTTACAGCGAGTACCTGGTGAAAGTTCCCGAATATTTCAGATACAGAAAGTTTACTCTAGGTTTCGAAAACTATGCGGCATTTGAAGAAGATTCGTATCCCGTATCCCAGGTGATAACCTATAAAACACGTTCCGCAGCTGATTTTCAGACTCCCGGGCACATCAATAGCACACAGTATGACCAAAGTACACTGGCTTTTTCCAATAACAGATACCACTGGATTGCAGAGGATATGCCTGCTTTCGAAAAAGAAGCATATATTTCAACAGTAGATAATTATATCCAACAGGTTCAATTTGAATTACAATCTGTTCAGTTTCCGGGTGAAAAGCTCCATACCTATTCCGAGTCGTGGGAGTCGATCAATAAAAACTTAAAAGAAGATGAAGATTTCGGTAAGATTGTATTTGGAAATGCAAACTTTCTGGGAGATGAAACCAATAAACTACTATCGGGAATAGCAGACGATATGGAGAAAGTTGCTATTCTGTATAACCACGTACGCTCTAACTATAAATTTACAGGCAGAAATTCGATATATTCAAAAGGACTTCGTAAAACTGTTTCAGATAAGAATGGAAATGTTGCCGATATTAATTTCCTTTTGTCTGCCTATTTAAGAAACGCCGGATTCTCAGTAAAGCCAATGGTATTAAGTACACGGTCAAATGGAATGTTCTTATATCCAACGGTTACTTCATTTAACTATGTGGTATTGGTTGCCGAGATAGATGGTAAACCGTTACTATTAGATGCAGCTGACAAAGATTGCACACTAAATGAGTTGCCTTACCAGTGTCTTAATGGTAATGGTTTAATTGTTGGCGGTGCAGAACCGGAGTGGGTAAATCTTTACAAGCTGGGAAATGCCAATTCTCAATTTGTATCAACAATTCAAGTAGCGGAGGATGGTAAATTGTCAGGTTCGGTATCTATAGCAAGAATGGGTTATGCAGCTCAGGCATTCAGAACTGAAGTTGGAGAGTTTACGAATGTGGAAAAGTATATTGAAGATTTTGCTGACAGCAATCTTGACTGGGATATTGAAGAGCACGAGGTTGATGGGGTGAACGAACTCAGAAATCGCATAACCGAGAAATTGGAAGTTAGTCTTACTAATAAGAGCATATCTGCAGGTGACATGATTTATATTACTCCTTTAATTGCCAATGCAACCGACGAGAATCCTTTTAAGCTGGCAGAGCGAAAATATCCGGTTGATTTTGGATTTAACTTTAAGGAAAGTGAAATGGTAGTATTCAATTTACCCGAAGGTTATGTTGTTGAAGAGATGCCCGAAACATTTAAAGCAATATTGCCCGGATCGAAAGCATCTTATTTGTTTTCAGTTCAGAAAATTAATGATAAGCAGTTACAGGTAATTTCCAACTTAGCGGTAAATCAGCCGGTATTTCAGGCCGAGGATTATGCAGCCTTAAAAGAGTTATTTAATCATATTATCGAAAAACAGAGTCAGCAGATTGTTCTGAAGAAGATTTAATGATTGCTATTGGGCTTAAATATTGAATTTAAATTACCGCTTTTCGGGGGCTTCAATCTGTTCTGTTAATTAATTCGAAAACTAATGAGCTTAAAACACAACTTATTAATACTGATTATTCTATGGTCGGGTTTTTCTCTCCATGCAAAAGAATCTTTCTATCCGGTTTCAGATATAAATCCGATTTTGTTGCTGAATTCAAACGCCGTAGTTCGCGAGAGCAAAATCTTACTTGAGATTTACTCTACAAAGAAAGTGAGTTATAAAGTTAAGGAGGTTATAACTGTGTTGAACGAAAACGGAGAAAGCGAAGGGGTACTCTATATTCCGTATGACTCAAATAGAACTGTGAACATTAAAGAGGCAGTGGTTTATGATAAAAATGGATCGTTTGTAAAGAAGTTTAAAAACACTGAAATCTACGATCAGCGTTATTTCGATGGATTTTCTTTGTATAGCGATGCACGATTTAAACGAATAACTCCAAATGTCAGTACTTATCCTTACACTGTGATGTACGAGTATACGATAGATTTTAACGGGGTTGTAGACTATTACGATTGGACACCCATTGATGGCTATTATAAATCAATCGAGCGGACCAGCTATTCGATAAGGTTGCACGATGATATGCAAGTTCGGATTCGGGAAAATAATATTGAATCGATAGAAAAAAATGAAGAGGTAGATGACGATGTTCAGTATTCGTGGCAACTAAAGAATCAACTTGCCATTGAAAGAGAACCTTATGCAATTCCGATTTATGAGCATGTTCCGACTATTAGTATTGCTCCAACAGAATTCTCCTATTTTGGAACGGATGGTGATTTATCGACCTGGGAAAGTTACGGACAGTGGATATGGGAATTGATAGAAGATAAAACAACATTGCCCGAAGAACGAATACTTTTTCTGAAAGAGCTTGTAAAAGGAGAAGATAATACTTTGGATAAAGTGAAAGCGATTTATAAATACCTGCAGGAAGAAACGCGTTATGTAAGTGTTCAGTTGGGCATAGGCGGTTTTGAACCCCTTTCAGCTGAAAAAGTTGATGAGGTGAAGTATGGTGATTGTAAAGCCCTGGTAAATTATATGCGTGCAATGTTGGAGGCGGTTGGAATAATTTCGTATTATACCCTGGTTAATGCCGGTCGTACGGCAGAGAAAATTGTACCTGACTTTCCGTCGCAGGATTTCAATCATGTTATTTTGTGCGTTCCGCTTGAATCGGATACGGTATTTCTTGAGTGTACCAGCCAGTTTTCTCCCTTCGGCTTTTTAGGAAGTTTTACTGCTGATCGTATGGTGCTGCTGGTCGATAAAGATAACAGTCGTTTAATCCACACCCCAAAATTCAATACAAACGACAACCTGTGGAAATCGTCCGTTTCGATTGTATTAGATCTACAGGGAAATGCTGTTGTAAATGATACCGTTGTTTATAGCGGTTTACAATATGAGTTTATTGAAGATCAGTTAAGAAAAACAACCGAAGAACAGATTGAAGATGAATTAAAAGAAGGAGACATTACCGGAGCCGTGTACAAAAATATCGTATATCGTTCCAATCAATCTGAAGTTCCTTCAGCCACACGTATCAGGGAAATAGATGTTGCCAGATTCGCTGCCAAAATGGGTGATCGTTTTTTTATGCCTGTTAATATCATAAATCAGTCATCATCTACTCCAAGGCGGGAGAAGAACAGAACATATCCTTTTCGTATGAACCTGTCATATCGCGATATCGACAAGGTTGAGATTCAGCTACCCGAAGGATACGAAATAGAATATCTTCCGGGAGGAACCACTATTACATCTGACTTTGGAAGTTATCAGTATTCTTTAGAAGCTGATGGGCGTACGATCTCTTATGTTCGGAAAAATGAGATCAATGCCGGTACTTTTCAGCCCGAAAAATATGCTGCTTTTGTAGAATATATGAAAAATATATACGATGCCGATAACCAGAAAATCATTCTGAAAAAACTATAGCTCCGGAAAACGATCAGGTTCCACTTCGTTCATCATTTCATATACATTTTTGAAAAGCAACTCTACGTTTGGTTTTGAGAAATATTCACCATCGATACCATAGGCAGGGCGGTGTTCCTGTGCCGAAAGTGTTCGTGGTGCGGTGTCTAAATAATCGAACGCTTTTTGTTCTTCGATAACTTTTTGCATCATATAAGCCGTTCCTCCACCAGGCACATCTTCGTCCATAAAAATAACTTTTCCTGTTTTTTTGATGGATTCCAGAATGATATGATTTACATCAAAAGGCATCAGAGTTTGCACATCGATTACCTCGATGGAAATACCTTTAAAATCCTGCAACAGTTTGGCTGCTTTCACTGCATGGTGTACGTTCCAGGCATAAGTAACAACGGTTACGTCTGTTCCTTCCTGCATAATTTCAGGTACGCCAAGTGGAATTTTGTATTCGCCATGGTTGGCCGGAAGTTTTTCCTTAACGTTATAACCTTTTAGTGGCTCAATAACCAGCGCCGGGTCGTTACCTTCCAACAACGTATTGTAAAAACCTGCTGCTTGTGTCAGGTTGCGGGGAACACAAAGGTACATGCCACGCATCGATCCCAAAAGCATTTGCATAGGCGATCCGGCATGCCAGATTCCCTGTAACTGATGACCACGCGTACGCACGATCAACGGTGCTGCCTGACGGCCTTTGGTGCGGTATTGCAAAGTGGCCAAATCGTCGCTTAACTGCGACTGTGCATAAATCAGGTAATCGAGGTATTGAATCTCTGCAATCGGGCGGAAACCACGCATGGCCAAACCAATTCCCTGTCCGATGATCGTTGCTTCACGGATACCGGCATCGTCAACACGTACTTTGCCGTATTTCTCCTGCATACCCTTCATCCCCTGGTTTACATCGCCCAGTTTTCCGGTGTCTTCGCCAAAAGTTACAAGGTTGGGGTATTTGCTAAACAGGGCATCAAAGTTTTTATTTACAACCACCGAGCCGTTTACTTCGTTAGAATTTTCATCGTATTCTACTGCCACTTCTTTTACATTTATGGCAGCGTCAGCACCGGTGCGGTATAATTCTCCATTATAAAAACCGGCTGTGCGTTCTTCAAAACGACTGATCCATTCTTTCAAAATGTCGCGTTCATCTTCCAGCTCCGGCATGGTATGAAGCTCAAGCTTTAGTCTTTTTGCAAAACTAAGATGCGATCTCCGGGTTGGGAAAATTTTATCGGTTACTTTTTCAAAGCGTCGTAAACTCTGCAATTCACTGCGCTTATCTATTCTTTTCAGAATTTTGATCAACTCAGTTCTCTCATTCTGGTATCCTTCGGTATAATTGTTCCATGCTTTTTTGCGGGCTTCTTTAGCTCGTTTTTGTGCTGATTTTTCAATCTCATCCAACATATCTTCGTCAGCAACTCCTGATTCGAGCATCCATTTGCGCATTTGGTTAACACCGTCGTATTCTTTTTCCCACTCCAGGCGTTCTTTTGTTTTGTATCGTTCGTGTGAGCCCGAAGTGGAGTGCCCTTGCGGTTGCGTAACTTCATTGATATGAAAAACCACCGGTGTTTGATTTTTTCGGCAATTGTCGATTCCTTCCTTGAATGTTTTTACCAAATCAGGATAACTCCAGCCCTTGCATTTATAAATGTCAACACCATTGCTGCCTTTTTCTTTGGCAAAACCTTTTAGTGCTTCCGAAATGCTCGATTTTGTTGTTTGCAGCTCAATGGGTACGCTAATTCCGAAACCATCATCGTAAACTGCAATGGCAAGCGGCACCTGCAGTACGCCGGCTGCGTTTATGGTTTCAAAGAAAATTCCTTCGCTTGTGCTGGCATCTCCAATACTGCCAAACGCTACTTCGTTGCCGGTAACATTGTTGTTTAGCTGCTTTTTTAATTCGGGTTGTTGCCGAACCATTTTACTGGCTTGTGCCAAACCCAGCAAACGTGGCATCTGACCTCCTGTTGATGAAATGTCGGAAGCTGAATTATACTGATCAGCAAGATCTTTTATTTCTCCCGAATCACTAATATTTCTTGTGCTAAAGTGATTGTTGAAATTCCGACCTCCGGTAGAGGGATTTATTTCATCATCGGTATCGCCGTAAATCATGGCAAAAAACTCTTCCGGTTTCAGCAATCCAAGTGCCAGCATAAAGGTCTGATCGCGGTAATAACCCGAGCGCCAGTCGCCTTTTTTGAAATTCTTGGCGTAAGCAATCTGGGCAATTTCTTTTCCATCGCCAAAAATACCAAAGTGCGCACGTCCGTTATGCACCTCGCGGCGCCCCATTATACTTAATTCGCGACTTAATCGCGCAATGTAGTAATCCTGAAGTGCTTCTTTTGCAGATATTTGGTTCTTTGTTGCCGGTTTTTCCTTTTCTAAATACATAAACGATTCTTGTTAATCAGTCGCAAATAAAACGAATATAAGTCAGAAATGTTTAGCTAAGGTGCTAATTTAGAATGCACTAAAAGGTGCATGGAATTAGGGATTTTTGTATAACAGGACTAAAAAGTATCTATTTGAAAATGAAACCAATGTGTGAATTTATTTTTGCATATTTTTATATGAATTGACTTATGATTAAGAATTGAAACTTAATCTTGATTCACTTCATTTCCTGAAAAAGGATGTCGCGGTATTCTTGTCAGATTCTATTCTAAACACGCCATAAGAGTAACATACACAATTATTGTAACTCAAATTATTCTTATTTCTCCAATGTTTTTTGTTTCTAATTTTAAAGGTTGATGAGGTTTGCATTATATTGCGAAAATAAGAACGAAAAACATTGCATTCACATAGGTTAAACCGACAATTTATGTGTCTTGCTAAATAGAGAAATTAATTAAACCACATATCATGTTGAAAAATCTCAGTTTACTACTTTTATTTGTATTAGTGTGTTCGTCCGTTTTTTCTCAGGACGTAAAAGAATGGGAAGATCCCGCGGTTTTTAATATTAATCGTACCGATCCGCATGCCAGCTTTTTCCCTTTTGAAAGTGAAAGATTGGCGTGGGACAATAATAAGAATGAGTCGGCATATTTTCTGTCGTTAAATGGCATTTGGAAATTTAATATTGCCACCAATCCTGAAGGCCGGCCTGTTGATTTTTACAAAACCGATTATGATGTAAGTAACTGGGCCGATATAAAAGTACCGGCAAACTGGGAACGCCAGGGCTTTGATACTGCCATTTACGTAAATACAAGGTATCCGTTTTGGATGATTGCAAACGAACGCCCAAATCCGCCACATATTCCATCTGCTTACAATCCGGTTGGAAGTTACCGACGTAATTTTACTATTCCTGAAAATTGGGAGGATCGACAGATCTCCATACACTTTGGAGCTGTAAAATCGGCGTTTTACATTTGGGTAAATGGCGAAAAAGTTGGGTATAGCGAAGGATCAAAAACTCCGGCCGAATTCGATTTAACAGAATTCATAAAACCTGGAGAAAATACGCTGGCCCTTGAAGTGTATCGCTGGAGTACCGGGAGTTACCTCGAATGCCAGGATTTTTGGAGAATTAGCGGTATTGAGCGCGACGTTTATTTACAGGCCACACCAAAAGTACATGTGCGCGACTTTTTTGTACTTGCCGGCCTGGACGAGAATTATAAAAACGGATCTTTTTCACTGGATGTAGAAGTGGAAAACTATACCGCAGCCAATGCCGGAGATTATACGGTTGAAGCAAGTGTTTTAACCCTGGATAAAAATCAAAAAATAATTGACCTCTCCGAAACTTCATCCGTAGGAGAAGAGCCGACAATGTTTCAGTTTAGCGCCAATGTTGACAATCCAAAAAAATGGTCGGCAGAGCAACCCAACTTGTATAAACTGATGATTGTTTTAAAGGATGCTGAGGGAAATACCGTTGAAGCACTTTCGCAAAACATTGGTTTTCGCACTGCTGAAATTAAAAACGGCCAGTTTATGGTGAACGGAAAAGCGGTGTATGTTAAAGGAGTTAACCGTCACGAGCACGATCCGGATGAGGGACATGTAATCAGCCGCGAAATGATGTTAAAAGATATTCAGCTGATGAAGGAATTTAACATCAATACAGTGCGTACCTGTCACTATCCTGATGATCCGGAGTTTTATGCGCTTTGTGATTTGTACGGATTGTATGTAATTGATGAAGCGAACATTGAATCGCACGGAATGGGTTATGGCGAAGAAAGTTTGGCCAAACACGCCGAGTGGGGGCCAATGCATTTGGATCGTACACGACGGATGGTGGAACGCGATAAAAACCACGCTTGTATTGTTACCTGGTCGTTAGGAAACGAAGCCGGCGACGGAATCAACTTTGTTGCCACTTATAATTGGATTAAGGAACGCGATAAAAGTCGTCCGGTGCAATATGAACGTGCCGGGCTGGAAGCTCATACCGATATTTTCTGTCCCATGTACATGAGCATTGAAGGCATTATCAATTATGCAAAAGGAAATCCTGATCGCCCCTTAATCGAATGCGAATACGCACATGCGATGGGTAACAGTTGCGGTGGTTTGCAGGATTACTGGGATGCCATTGAAATGTACCCGGCGTTGCAGGGCGGTTGCATCTGGGATTGGGTTGACCAGGGATTGCGCGAAGTGGATGAGAAAGGAAGAATGTATTACACATATGGCGGCGATTACGGAACCAACAAACCCAGCGACAACAGTTTTTGTATGAACGGCTTGGTAAATCCTGATCGTTTGCCAAATCCGCAATTGTGGGAAACCAAAAAGGTATACCAGAATATTTCGATAACAGCCGACGATTTAACAGCCGGTAAATTTACAATCCGAAACAAGTACTTTTTTACCAACCTGAACGAGTTTAACCTGGTATGGACGGTAAAAAATGCAGAAGGTATTGTTGCCCACGGTATGGTATCTGAATTAAATGTAGAACCACTGGCTGAAAAAGCTTTTAGCGTTTCGTTACCCGAATTGCCACAACCCAAAGCCGGACAAAGTTATGTGCTGAAATTTTCGCTGCTTACCAAAAATAGAAAAGGTTTGGTAAAAGCCGGGCACGAACAAGCATGGGAAGAGTTTGTATTGCCAACACAATCCGCTACTTATGTTGCCGTTGAAAACAAAGGTGAAATCTCAGTTCAGCAAAACGATACAGAATATGTTGTTTTGGGTGAAAACTACCAGTTAAAAATCGATGCTGAATCAGGTATCATTTCATCGTACATTTTCAACGGAAAAGAAATGATGAAACAGGGGCCACGATTAAACTTTTTCCGTCCGCCAACAGAAAACGATATTCGCGACCGCAACGGTTACCGGGTTTGGGAAAAAGCCGGGTTGGACCAACTAGAGCAAACCGCTCAAAAACCTGAACTTAAAAATCAGGCCGATGGAAGTCTGCTACTGATTTTCCCTGTTACTTTAAAAAGCACTTCTTCCGAATTTTCTGCGGTAATGCAGTATCATATTTTTGGCGACGGAACTTTTAATGTTTCAAGCGAAGTTAATTTGCCGGAGTCGATCGCTGCCGTTGCAAAAGTGGGTTTGCAAATGAAAATGAAACGTTCGTACAACGAAGTTAGCTGGTATGGTTTGGGAGGTGTTTCTACATATCCCGACCGTAAGAGCGGCGGCAGATTCGATTTTTATTCAACTACTGCCGAGCAGCTTTACGATCATAACATTGTTATTCCGCAGGATAATTGCAATCAATCGGATGTACGCTGGGCTTCGGTTTCGAATAGGGAAGGAAACGGATTTTTGTTGAGTGGTTCAACCGAAATGAATTTCAGCGCTTATCCGTATGACGATGCAGAAATGACAAAAGCACGACACCTTAACGAGTTGGATGAAGCCGATTTTGTGACGGTTAATTTCGACGCATTGGTTACCGGTTTGGGAACGGCCACTTGCGGCCCCGGAATTTTACCTCAGTATGTGGCAACAAATGGCATTTACCGTTTCGATGTTACTTATTCTCCGGTGCAACTTCAGCAAAAAAACATCTTTGAATATGCCAGCGAAAAATACCCGGTTGCCGAACTTTTATTGGCTCAGGCTCCGGTTTTGGAACAAAACGATAACGGTGTAATTTCACTGAGCAGTGCTGAAAATGCTGATCTTTTTTATTCGGTGAATGATGGGAAATTTAAAGCCTACAAAAAACCATTCGAACTGAAAAAAGGAGGCAAAGTAGCTGTTTATGCGAAAGTTAAAGGGAAGATGAACAGCAACCATGTGATCCAGTATTTTGAAATGAGTAAAAAGAAGTGGACTGCCACAGCCGATTGCAGTTACAAAGGAAACGAACCACAAATGGCCATCGATAACAATCCGGAAACAATCTGGCACTCGGATTGGAGCGATGAAAAACTGGTGCAGCCACACTTTTTGCAAGTGGATATGGGAGAAACGCTGGAGTTAAAAGGATTTAGTTATTTGCCGCGACAAGATCAGTGGAACGGACGAATTGCTGTGTATAATTTTGAAGTGAGTGTTGATGGAAAAACCTGGGAAACAGCCGTTGAAAATGGTCGTTTTGGTTATTCCGACGATCGTCAGGAGAAAATGTTCGACAAAACCTACAAAGTGCGCTATATACGAATTACAACCTTGCGCGAAATCCAACGTAGTTTTTACAGCTCAATTGCTGAAATCGGAGTGATTTTATAATTGAATAATACGACTTAGGAAAAGTAGTCCTTTTCAAAAAGTCTTATAAAATATGTAGTGGATCCGATCCAAATAGTTATTAACTAAACCGGATCGGATCCTTATTTTTTGTAGCTTAGAGAATGGATAAGCTGTATTTATTTACGGATGGAAGTGTACATGTTCAATCAAAAATTGGATATGGTGCCTGCCTGCTTCTTACTGAAAAGGACCTGGCGGCTGAGCGCTTAGAACAGCTTGTTCGAACCAAACGTTTTGAGAATACCTCATCTGCCAAACTCGAATTACAAACTTTACTTTGGGTTTTATCAGAATTGCCACAGGATGGTCAGCAAATATCTATTTATACCGATTCGCAGAATATTACGCAGCTTGTGGAACGTCGCCGCCGATTGGAAGATAAAGATTTTTGTTCAAAAAGCGGGAAACCGCTGAAAAATGCCGACTTGTATAAACAGTTTTACAAAGTGGTTGATGCTTTAAACTGCGAGATGGTTAAAGTTCAGGGGCACCGGCCATCGCGTTTAAAAAATGAAATTGAGCGCGTCTTTACAATCGTCGACAAAGCTTCCAGAAAAGCCTTGCGAAGTGAAACTAGCCGGCTTAAATCTTCGTGATCTTAATTAACAGTTTCATTACGATTTAAGTGGAATAAGTTTTTTAACTTTGCCGTACTTCATTTATTGAGAGAACATATCGAAAGCGCTTCATTCGGAGCTAAATAGTGCACAGGCAAAACTTCTGCTTGTGGCATTTCTTATTATTCAAATCATTCAAACATTTTAAATTGTAAGAAAATGAAACTCAATAAATTGATAACTAACACCCAAAAACCAAACCTCTACGAACCGGGAACCGCAGTTATGTGGACCGATGAACACATCTCGAAACAACTTTTGCAAGTACATCTGAACAAAAATGTTGATTTGGCAAGTCGCAAACCGGAAACCATTAAAAATACAGTGGAATGGATTTTGGAAAAGTCAGGTGGAGAAAAACTGAATTTTCTTGATTTGGGTTGTGGCCCCGGTTTATATTCAACAATGCTGGCTGAAAAATGCCATTCTGTTACCGGCGTTGATTTCTCGGAAAATTCAATCGATTACGCAAAGAATAAGGCGGAAGAAGATGGATTGAATATTAATTACACACGGGCAAACTATTTGGAGTTGGAACTCCCTGGTCAAAACTTCGATCTGGTTCTGTTGATTTATACCGATTTGGGTGTTTTGCTGCCCGAAGACAGAACGAAGTTGCTTGGTTTTATTCATGGAGTTTTAAAACCGGGAGGCACCTTTATTTTCGATGTATTAAACGATAAGGACCTGCCTAAAAAAGTAGCACCAAAAAACTGGGAAGTAGCAGATGCGGGTTTTTGGAAACCGGAGCCTTATCTTGCGCTTTCTGAGTCGTTTTTATATGAGGAGGAGAAGGTAATATTATATCAGCATCAGGTAGTAAATGAGAATGAAAAAGTTGATGTTTACCGGTTCTGGACACACTTTTTTGCACATTCAGACCTGACAAAACTGTTGGCTGAAAACGAATGGGAGAACGTTGAATTTTACGAAGATGTTTTGCCGGGTGGTGATCTGTTTAGCGGAGAGCATGTAACTTTTACGGTTGCCCGCAAAAAGAAATAGAAAAAGAAACGGGCACGAACTGAAATCGTGCCCGTTAAATATTTTACTCTACAATAATTTCATCAACAAATAGCCAGGCCGGTTCGCCGGCACCTGCATGACCCTTCGGACATTCACCGAGGTTTTTAACCGTTACGCGCAAATAGCGGGCTAAAGCCTTTTTGTTTACCACAAGTTCTTGAATCTGACGCTCACCATCAGAAATGCTCACTTTGTTTTTTACAGAGCCGATCTTTTTAAAGGTCTTTCCATCGTTAGAACCTTCAACAATCATTTGCGATGGATAAAAAATCCATGCGCCAATATTCTGCAGAACTCCAACTTTAACGGCACTAAATTCTGTTTCTTTTCCCAAATCAACAGTTCCAACAAAGTCATTGCCAACAAATCCTTTCCAATTTCCATCAGCGTGGTTCCTGGTCCCTTTTATACCGTTCACCAACGCATATTCTCCGGTTGATTCATAGCTTTTGCTGTTCGGAAACTTCTGATCTACTTTACAGGCAATAGCTTTGTGGATAAAAAAGTCGGTGGCTAGCGGCTCAGTTTTTAATTCACCATCCTGAATCACTACGGCTTTAACCGTTCCTGATTTACTAATTGAAAACGGTTGGGTGTATTTTTTTGAATTGGCCGTCGGTTTTGATCCGTCGGTTGTGTAATAAATAGTTGGATCATAAGCTTCGGTGCTTAATTCAATTTTTATCGATTTGTTTGCCGGATCCAGTTCCGGTTTTGCAGAAACCTGAAATGCACTGGTTGCATAGTTGATTCCCAGTTTGTCGAATCGTTTGTACTGGCTTTCCATTCTTTTCGAGAAATCACCCCAGTCTTTCGCATCTTTCGGCGACCATAACACTTCTGAGAGTGCACTCATTCGTGGCATAATCATGTATTCAACATGGCGGCCGTTGGGCATGTATTCTGTCCAGATATTGGCCTGCGCTCCGATAATATGTTTGGCTTCGTCGATGCTCAACTCTGCAGGAACAGGTTCGTAATTATATACTTTTTTCAAAGTGATATTTCCGCCAAAAGCTTTTGGTTCCAGCGAAGGATCGCCCTGGTAATAATCGAAGTAACAGTGCGAGGTTGGCGACATTACCACATCGTGACCGGCTTTGGCAGCCCGTATTCCGGGATCGGAACCACGCCACGACATAATGGTTGCCGTCGGATCAAGTCCGCCTTCCAGAATTTCGTCCCAGCCAATCAACTGACGGCCGTTTTTATTCAGAAACTTCTCAATTCGTTTGATAAAATAAGCTTGTAATTCATGCTCGTCTTTTAAACCTTCGTCGGTCATTCGTTTCTGGCAGAGCTCACATTTTTCCCATTCGGTTTTTGTGGCTTCGTCGCCACCAATATGGATGTATGTTGACAGGAAAAGTTCCATAACTTCTGTCAGTACATCTTCCAAAAAGTTAAATGTTTCTTCTTTTCCTGCACAGAAAATATGCGTGATCGGCCAAACTCCGCCCGGAGGAACCGGTTTGTATTCTCCGGTGCACGAAAACTCAGGATAAGCTGCTAACGCCGACATAACGTGTGCGGGCATTTCAATTTCAGGAATTACCGTAACATGTTTTTTTCGCGCGTATTCAACAATGGCTTTCACATCTTCCTGCGAGTAAAAGCCGCCATATTTTGGTTCGTTTTCTTTTACCGGTTCTTTTCGTGAGTTCCAATCCAGGTCTTCACGGTCGGCACGCCAGGCACCAACGTCTGTAAGTTTTGGATATTTTTTTATTTCAATACGCCAACCCTGATCATCCACCAAATGCCAGTGGAAAACATTCATTTTGTTCAGCGCGATGTAGTCGATGTATTTGTAAATAAACTCAACGGGCATAAAGTGCCGCGACACATCAAGATGCAAACCACGCCAGCCAAAACGAGGATAATCGGTAATATCCATGCAGGGCAGGGTAGTGCCATCGTTTACCGTTAACAGTTGCCAAATGCTATGCATGCCATAAAATAGACCTGCTGTTGTGTTGGCATTTAAAAATACCCGGTCGTTTTGTATAGAAAGTGTGTAACCTTCGTTGCCGATTTTTGTATCGAGTGGATTGTTGAGCTGGATAAGAATATTGCCTTCTTTCGGAGCTGTTGGTGCAACAAACTCAGGAGTGTTACCTGTCGCGCTTTTTAGAAGATCTTTTGCCAGATCGGAGAATTCTTTTTCCGTTTCGTCAGAGGCATTAAAAAGAACTTTTGTGTTGTCGGTAATTTTAAAGACGCCCTCTTTTTTTACCACCGAAACCGGCTTTGGTACGATGTCGGCAGATTGGGCAAAAATCCCCAAACTGATTGTCATGACGACGAATAAAATGATAGCCTTCTGCATTGTTCGTTAAATTACTGATGTTGCTAATTAAAATATCGGCTCGATTGTAAAACTGTACTGGTAATCTTTTGCCGGAATCTGATACTGCTGCATGGGCTGTGCTCCCCACGAATTATCACCGGCAACACCCATTTGTATCAGGTCGGTGCAAATAAATACACCGTCTTTTTTCACAATGTCGTTGGAGTGGCGGTAGTCGTTCCTGTCTTCCATGTCAAAATCTTCAATCGGATTATGCAGGGTAGAGAATCCAATTACCGGATCGCCCGATATTTTTAAGCCCAAGCCGTTTTCGTTTCTCAACTCGAACCAGCGAGCATCGGTTTTGTAGCCATTCTCCTGTGGACGTACGTATTGAAAATACTGGTCAGCCACCTTGCTTTCGTAAATACCCACAAAAGCACTGTGGTTACGGTCGATATAATTCTCGTGTGGCCCGCGACCAAAATATTTCAGGTTGTCGAAATTCACCGGCATTTCCCAACGCATACCAATTCTCGGAATATTGGGGAGCTCGGTATTCGACGTTTCAAAACTACTGGTAACCTCAATTTTCCCTTTTCCATCAATTACCTGAACTACCGATTGTGTCGCATCAATCTTATCAAAATTGTATTTTGTTGTTAGGTAAATTTTGTTGTTATCAGTTTGAACGGCTGTAACACTTTCGGGTTTTAAATTTCTTGAAACTTCGCGCCAAACGCCCAATCGACCTAGCATGTTGCTGCCTTTGTCGTTGTCGTTGGCTGGTCGCCAGAAATTCACCTCCGGACCTTTTTGAATCAATTCAGTTCCATTCATTTTATACGATGAAATTGTACCTGTTTCTTTGTCAAAGTTAATAACGAATTGTGGTCCATGAACTGTAAAATTCTTATTAGTCTCTTCCAGTTTTAATTCCGCTGAAGTTGTTTGTTCTTTAGTTGCACTTACCATTTCTATATTAACAGGAAACTGTGCGTGCGCCACTTCAAATCCGGCTTTGCGGAATGGTTTATCTTCCTTAAGTTTTACCGAAAAATCGATGAAGAATTCATGAGGTTCCGGATCGGTAAAGTCAATCTTTATTTCCGGATTTATCTTTACGTCTGTTGATTCGCCCGGTTTAAGGTTAACGTTTTCCAAAATACCCGAGCTGTAATATTCTCCATCGCGGGTGCATGTCCAGCTGATTTCGTAATCGCTCAGATCAACAAAATCAAACATATTGGTAATTCGGTACCCTTTGTCAAGTTGTTCGAATTTTACGTTCTGGTAGGCGTATTTTACTTCCCACATGGCAGGATGCGGCGTGTAATCGGCCGATATAATTCCGTTGCAAACAAAATTATAGTCGGTTGGCATGTTTTCGCCATAATCGCCACCGTAAGCCCAGAACTCAGTGCCATCGTCCGCTTTTTTTACCAGCGCCTGATCGATCCAGTCCCAAATATAACCGCCCTGCAACTGGTCGTTTCTGTCGCGGTTAAATACTGCCCATAAATCAACCAGGTTGCCGTTGCTGTTTCCCATGGCATGCGAATATTCACTTGAAATAAAAGGTTTGGTCTGGTGTTTCGATCCGTAATTCTCCAGTGCTCGTACGCTCGGGTATTGCGGGCAAAAAATATCGGTATTATCACCCATAATAGCACGCTCGTAATGCACCGGACGCGATGGATCGCGTTCTTTTATGGATTTGTAAACGGCAGAGAAAACTTCACCATCGCCGGCTTCATTTCCCATCGACCAAACAATTACTGATGGATGGTTTTTATCACGCTCAACCATTCGCATATTCCGGTCGACATGTGCCGGTGTCCATTCCGGTTTTTTGGCCAGCGAATGTTCTCCGTAGTACATTCCGTGCGATTCGATATTGGCTTCGTTGGTCACATATAAACCGTATTTGTCGCACAGATCGTAAAAACGTTCGTCGTTGGGGTAGTGGCTGGTACGCACCGCATTAATGTTGAACTGTTTCATCAAAGCAATTTCCTTTATCATCGCCTCTTCGCTTACCACATGCCCATTGTATTGTTCGTGCTCATGTCGGTTAACCCCTTTAATAGTAACCGGAACACCATTTACATGAAATACTGCATCAATAATCTCAATCTTGCGGAAACCAATATTTGAACTTACCGCTTCAATAGTATTGCCGTTGTCGTCAATCAAACTAATTATTAGCTGATATAAATTTGGCGTTTCGGCAGTCCATTTTCTTACATCTTTTATTTGTTCTTCCGAAAAATGAACAGTAGCATTTTCATTTCGGTTAATTTTAACTTCCTGTTCACGGCTCAATAGCGCTGAGCCGCTTTCGTCATAAATACTGTATTTAACGGTGTAGTCGCCCGATCTTAGTTTCGAAGTGTGATTGCTCAAATCAACATCCAGACTAAATACTCCGTTTGTGTATTCGACATCCAGATCAGGTTTTGCAAAAAAGTCGCGGATGCGAACTTTCGGAGTAGAATAGAGATACACATCGCGTTCGATACCGCTTATACGCCAAAAATCCTGAGCTTCAAGGTACGAGCCGTCAGACCAGCGGTAAACTTCGGCTGCCACAATATTTTCGCCTTCTTTTAGATAAGGAGTAATGTCCCACTCGGCCGGCGTTTTACTTCCTTGTGAGTAGCCCACTTTTTCGCCGTTAATCCATAAATAAAAAGCTGATTTTACTGCTCCAAACTGTATAAAAACCTGGCGGCCATTCCAGTTTTCAGGTATGGTAAAAGTTCTGCGGTAAGAGCCTACCGGGTTGTAATCGTGTGGAACTTTGCCCGGTTCGGCCGGATAAATGTCATCCACAAATTTCATTTCCGGCGACACCGGCTTTTTGTAGTCTGAAAACTCATATTGATGATTTACGTATATCGGTACGCCATAGCCTTCCAGTTCCCAGTTTGCCGGAACGGGAATATCGTTCCAATCAGAAACATCATATTCCGGTTTGTAAAAATTTACCGGTCGGTCGGAAGGTTTTCTCACCCAGTTAAATTTCCAGGTGCCGCTCAATGTCTTATAGTATTCCGATTGATGTGGTTTTTGTGTTAAGGCATCATCAACCGAGCCAAATGGCATAAGGCTGGCATGCGGTTTTTCTTTGTTGATGTTGAAAACGGCCGGATTTTCCCAATCTGCTGGTTGATCTTGTGCAGATAGTAATATCGAAAAGAAAATGAGGGTAAGAAGGACAGTGAAATGTTTCATAGATTTGAAAAATATTTAAAAGTATTATTGATTTAAGTTAATAAATTACAAAGATACACTTTTTTAAGCGTATATATCGGGTTCGGTTTTCAGAAAATATACAACTGTTAAGAATGTGTGTGTTGTTTTAGAAATATCTGAACATTGATGATAAAAGTTAATAAGGATTAAGTGGTTAAAAAACAGTGTTGTAGGTGTGACGTTGCTTAGCGTGGAATGATTTTAAAGAACAGTAAATATTTGTTAGATTTAAAATATAATTCTACTTTCGTGCACGTACACGGAAAACGATTTTTGAAAAAATAAATACTAGACTTGTATCATGCAATTTGGAAAATATAGTTTTGGAGTGGGCGACCGCTTCAACCACGAAGGACAGGCACAACTCCGTGCCTTAATTAAAGCGAATAAAAAAGGTATTGAAGTAACTCCTGTTTGGAATAAATCAAATCGCGAACACGATATTGTGCATTCCGAGCCATCGGGCACACGAATTGAAGCCGATGAGGCCGTAAAAGCACTGGCCTGGGAAAATCCCTATTTTGTTGATGCCGATCATATCAATCTTGGAAACGTAGATCGTTTTATCGAGCCAAGCAACTTTTTTACCCTCGACGTAGCTATGTATATTGGTACCGAGGCATCGGTTGAAGATGTGGCTGCTTTTAAAGAAACCTGCAAGTTGCTTGGAGATGAGGTAACTATACCGGGGATAGAGGAACCGATTGAAATTACCAGAGGATTGCTGGAAAAGGTAGCCTCGAAATACCTGGCTGCTGTTAAAGAAGCAGGAAAAATTTACCGACACATTGAGGCGGTGAAAGGCAAAGGCAACTTTGTTACCGAAGTATCGATGGACGAAGTAGAGGCTCCGCAGACTCCGGTTGACATGTTTTTCATATTAAAAATGATTGCCAACGAAAATATTCCGGCACAAACCATTGCCCCGAAATTTACCGGCCGTTTTAATAAAGGTGTTGACTATGTGGGTGATGCCGAACAGTTTGCCAAAGAGTTTGAGCAGGATGTGCTGGTAATTGATTTCGCGGTAAAAGAATTTGGATTACCGGCTGATCTGAAACTTAGCGTGCACTCGGGATCTGATAAATTTACGATTTACCCGATAATGGCCGATATCATTAAAAAGTACGATAAGGGAATTCACGTAAAAACTGCCGGAACAACCTGGCTGGAAGAAGTGATCGGATTAGCTATCTCGGGCGACGAAGGTTTGGCTGCAGCGAAAGAAATTTATACAAAAGCGCTGGATCGGAAAGACGAACTTTGTGCTCCGTACGCAGATGTTATTGATATTGATGACTCAAAACTTCCATCAGCGGAAGAGGTTGCCGGCTGGACGGGCGAAAAATTCGGAAACACCTTGCGTCATATTCCCGGACATGCGGATTATAATGCAAACTTCCGTCAGTTAATTCATGTAGGATATAAAGTTGCTGCCGAAATGGGAGAGCGCTACACGGGATTGTTAGAAAAATATGCTGATGTTGTTGGTGCTTGTGTAGAGGAAAATATCTACGACCGACATTTAAAAAGATTATTCGACTTATAAAATAACTCCGGACTTCGGTTTTCCGACTTCCGACTTTTTTATTCATTATGAAAGCTTTTATGGACAAAGATTTCCTTTTGCAAACCGATGTTGCAAAGGAATTATATCACAATCATGCGGCCAAAATGCCGATTTTTGATTACCACTGTCATATTAATCCGCAGGAAATTGCTGAGGATAAAGAGTATGAGAACATAACGCAGCTTTGGTTGTATGGCGACCATTACAAATGGCGCGGAATGCGTACCAACGGTGTTGCCGAAAAATACTGCACCGGAAATGCCAGCGATTGGGAGAAGTTTGAAAAGTGGGCCGAAACGGTGCCGCACACTTTGCGCAATCCGCTTTTTCACTGGACACATCTGGAACTAAAAAAATTCTTTGAAATCGATAAAGTTTTGAGTCCGGCAACTGCAAAAGAGATTTGGGAAGAATGTAATGCCAAATTACAAACGCCTGAATATTCATGCCGCGGTATTATAAAAATGGCCAATGTGCATACCATTTGCACTACTGACGATCCGGTGGATTCGTTGGAGTATCACAGAGCCATTAAAGCCGATGGTTTTGAAACCGCTGTACTACCGGCCTGGCGTCCTGATAAGGCGATGGCTGTGGAGAATGCAACTACTTACAATGCTTATTTGAGTGAGCTGGAAGAGGCTGCCAATATTAATATTAACAGCTTTAGCGGTTTAATGGAAGCGCTGGACGATCGTCACGAGTTTTTCCATTTAAATGGTTGTCGTTTAAGCGATCATGGTGTTGAAACAATCCTGGCTGAAGATTACACCGAAGCCGAAATTGAAAAGATCTTCATTAAAGTTCGTAAAGGTGGTGCGCTTACAAAAGAAGAAGTGGTGAAATTCAAGTCGTGCATGTTGTACGAATTTGGAATTATGGACCATTCGCGCGGATGGACGCAACAATTTCATATTGGCGCATTACGCAACAACAATACGCGTTTGTTCAAGAAACTTGGAGCGGACGTGGGATTTGATTCGATTGGCGATTTTGATATTGCACGACCACTATCAAGATTACTGGATCGACTGGATATGGAGAATAAATTATCGAAAACGATATTATATAACCTGAATCCTCGCGACAATGAGTTGATTGCAACAATGATCGGAAACTTCCAGGATGGTTCGGTTCCCGGAAAAATGCAATTTGGTTCGGGCTGGTGGTTCCTCGATCAGAAAGACGGCATGGAAAAACAAATGCAGGCCTTATCGAACCTTGGTTTGTTGAGCCGTTTTGTGGGAATGCTAACCGATTCACGCAGTTACCTGTCGTATACCCGTCACGAATATTTCCGTCGTACCTTGTGTAATTTACTGGGTAACGATGTTGAAAATGGTGAGATTCCATACGATATGGAACTGTTGGGAAGCATGGTTGAAAATATCTGTTTCAATAATGCAAAAGCTTATTTTAATTTTTAGTAAAAACACTTTGATTTTAAGGCGATCATGCAAAATATTTTAATAGAAATGTATCTTTGCAATCGATTGCATTAAAGAATAGACTAAATCATGGCAAAATTGGAAATTAAATCAAAATCCGAATGTACATACGACTGTATTTCTCTTGGTGAAGTAATGTTAAGACTCGATCCGGGAGAAGGCAGAATAAGAACAACGCGTCAGTTTCGTGCCTGGGAAGGCGGTGGCGAATATAACGTTTCACGCGGTCTGAGAAGGTGTTTCGGAAAGAAGACAGCAATTATAACTGCATTGGCCGACAACGAAGTTGGTGCCTTAATTGAAGATTTTATGCTTCAGGGCGGTTTGGATACTCAATTCGTAAAATGGGTAGATTACGATGGTTGTGGTCGCACCGTTCGTAATGGATTAAACTTCACAGAAAGAGGCTTTGGCATTCGTGGTGCAAAAGGTGTTTCCGACCGTGGAAATACAGCTGCATCGCAATTAAAACCCGGCGATATCGACTGGGAATATATCTTCGGAACACTGGGCGTTCGCTGGATGCACACCGGTGGTATTTTCGCTGCACTTTCGGAAACGGCAGCAGAAACGGTTATCGAGGCAGTGAAAATTGCCAAAAAGTATGGTACCATTGTTTCGTATGATTTGAATTACCGTCCGTCGCTTTGGAAAGCCATTGGTGGTGAAGCAAAAGCGCAGGAAGTAAACCGTGAAATCGCCAAGTACGTAGATGTGATGATCGGTAACGAAGAAGATTTCACAGCTTGTTTGGGACTTGAAGTGGAAGGTAACGAAGAGAATCTGAAAGAGCTGGATTTAACCGGATATAAAAACATGATAAAATCTGCCGTATCCGAGTTTCCTAACTTCAAGGTTATAGCCACAACATTGCGTACTGTAAAAACAGCTACCATAAATTCATGGGGCGCTATCTGTTATGCTGATGGTGTAATTCATGAAGCAGAGCACCGCGAAGATCTTGAAATTATGGATCGTGTAGGTGGTGGCGATAGTTTTGCATCCGGTTTAATTTATGGTTTCCTTGAGTTTAACGATGGTGCAAAAGCTGTTGAATATGGCGCAGCACACGGTGCATTGGCAATGACCACTCCGGGTGATACAACTATGGCAACCTTATCAGAAGTAGAAAAAATAATCGGCGGCGGAAGTGCTCGTGTTGACCGATAAAAAACAGTAAACAGTCTCAGTTTTCAGTCAGTAAGAATAGTTAGTTCATGATGGAACTGATAACTGCGACTGCGAACTAAAAACTTATAAAAGATGGCAAGATTTTCAAGAATAGAAGTAGCATTAAAAATGAAAGAAACCGGAATGGTGCCGGTGTTCTATCATCAGGATGTAGAGGTTTGTAAAGCAGTGGTAAAAGCCTGCTACGATGGTGGTGTACGTTTATTCGAATTCACCAACCGTGGCGATTTTGCTATTGACGTATTTGCTGAACTGAATAAATGGACAATAAAAGAATGTCCTGAAATGATTATGGGCGTTGGCTCTATTGTTGATGAGGCAACAGCTGCCATGTATATTGCTATGGGAACCAACTTCGTTGTTGCTCCGCTTATTGATGAAGGAACGGCAAAAGTTTGTAACAAACGCAAAATAGCCTGGAGCCCGGGTTGTGGTTCGGTTACAGAAATTGGTCGCGCGCACGAGCTTGGTGCCGAGGTGGTTAAAATATTCCCCGGGTCGCAGGTGGGAGGACCTAGCTTTGTAAAAGCCGTAAAAGGACCAATGCCTTATGCCAGCATAATGCCAACTGGTGGTGTATCGCCTGACGAAGAGAACCTGAAACAATGGTTCGAAGCCGGTGTAACTTGTGTGGGAATGGGATCGCAGTTGTTCCCAAAAGAAGTTTTGGCCGAAAAAAATTATGCTTATATTACCGAAAAATGTGCCGGGGCATTGAAAATTATCAGTGATCTGACAACATAAAATTTGCGCCAAAATGGCGAAACACTAAATCAATTATATCTAATGAGAACTAAAATCGTTAAAACTTTTTCTTTGGTTTTTGTGGTGGTATTTCTTCTGGGATGCACCGAAACCAAACAACATAAAGTCTTAAAACTGGCTCACGGTCTCGACCCAACTCACCCCGTACATAAAGGAATGGAGTTTATGGCCGAGCGTTTAGCAGAAAAATCGGGCGGTAAACTCACCATCGATATTTACCCCAGCGGACAGTTGGGCTCCGAGCAGCAGTGTGTTGAATTGTTGCAGATCGGAAGCCTGGCAATTACCAAAGTTTCGGCTGCGGTAATGGAAAGTTTTACACCAAAATTCAAAGCGCTGGGTTTGCCTTATGTTTTTCGCTCGAAAGAACATTCATTTAAAGTGTTTGACGGGGAAATCGGCAAAGAGTTGTTGTTGGGAACGGAGGAATACTGGATTCGAGGTTTATGTTTTTACGATGCCGGTTTCCGTAGTTTTTATACCATCGACAAACCCATAAATACACCTGACGATTTAAAAGGTTTGAAAATCAGGGTGATGAAAAGCCAGACGGCCATGGAAATGGTACGCGCTTTAGGTGGTTCTCCAACTCCAATTTCGTGGGGCGAGTTGTACACCGCACTGCAAAGTGGAGTAGTGGATGGCGCCGAAAACAACGAGCCAAGTTTATATACTTCGCACCATTACGAGGTTTGTAAACAGTACTCATTAGATGAACATACCTGTGTGCCTGATGTGCTGATCATTAGTACAAAAGTGTGGAATACACTAAGCGAGCAGGAGCAAAAGTGGCTGCAGGAAGCTGCCGATGAATCGGTTCCTGTAGAACGGAAGTACTGGGCCGAATCGGTGGAAGAATCATTGCGAATTGTTCAGGAGAATGGTGTTCAGGTCAATTATCCTAACAAAGAATTATTTGCAGAGAAAGTTTCCGATTTACTGGATAAATACCGTCAGGACGAAGTTTTGGGAGACATATTACGTCGCATCGAAGCCGTTAAATAGAAACCGATAAGAAAAAGATTATGACTATCAGAGAAAAAATAGATAAAGTAATCGAGATCTTGTTGATTTCGATTATGAGCATATTGGTACTCGATGTGCTCTGGCAGGTTTTTAGCCGCTACGTTTTGTCCGCACCAAGTTCGTTTACCGACGAGCTGGCTGGATTTCTTCTAATTTGGGTAGGTATGTTGGGGGCCGCTTATGTGGCCGGTAAAAACGAACACCTCGCCATCGACCTGATGTTGCAAAAAATGAAAGGCGTTAAAAAACGTCGCTTGCAAACTTTTATTAATGCCCTGGTTGGCTTGTTTGCCTTATTCGTAATGGTATTTGGTGGCTCGTGGCTGGTTTATACCCGTTTTTACCTCCAGGTAAAATCTGCAGCACTGGCATTACCACTGGGCTATGTATATCTGATTGTTCCGCTAAGCGGATTGCTGATTATTTATTATGCTATTGATAATTCACTGAACCAAAATATTGAAGAGTAATGGAATTTTTAGGAGTAATTGTACTTGTAGTAAGCTTTATAATTTTACTTGTAATTGGAGTTCCTATTGCTATCAGTATCGGAATTTCAGGGATTTTAACCATGCTGGTAACCATTATGCCACTACCTGCTGCAACAACGTTTGCGCAGCGAATGGCAACGGGGCTGGATAGTTTTGCACTGCTGGCCATTCCGTTTTTTATACTGGCGGGGAATATAATGAACAAGGGAGGAATAGCCATCCGGCTTATTGATTTTGCGCGAGTTTTGGTTGGCCGCTGGCCTGCCGGACTGGCGTTTGTTAATGTTTTTGCTAACATGCTTTTTGGTGCCATTTCCGGTTCAGCAGCCGCATCGGCTTCGGCAATCGGTAGTATTATGATGCCCGAAATGAACAAAGAAGGCTACGACAAAAACTTTAGTGCCGCGGTAAATATTACTTCAGCAACAACAGGTTTGTCTATTCCGCCAAGTAATATCCTCATTGTATATTCGCTGGCCAGTGGTGGTGTTTCCATTACTGCGCTTTTCCTGGCGGGTTACGCTCCGGGTATTTTAACCGGCTTGGCGATTATGGCGGTGGCTATGGGGATGTTTTCGTACAAACATTTTGGATTTAAAGGAATGGTGCGCAACCTCGGTAAATTCTTCGCGGTTATTGCATCGCTTGCTCTGGTAATTGTAGGATTGTTTAAAGTAAACAGTGCCTTTTCTGCAGGAGTTGCCACAGCCATTTATGGCGGAATTGGTGTTTTGTTTTTAGGCGGAATTGGTTATTACGGCAGCCGGCATAAAAAGGGTGCATTAAATGCTCTAAAAACACTTTGGCGTGCTTTCCCGAGTTTGATGATGCTGGTGATCGTTATCGGTGGTATTGTGGCCGGTTTTTTTACCGCAACCGAAGCTTCGGCAGTAGCTGTTTTATATGCTTTGGTTTTGGCCTTTATTTATCGTGAATTGAGCTGGAAAGACCTTCCTGCCGTAATTCTGCACTCGGTAAAAACAACCGCATTTGTGCTTTTGCTTGTGGCCACCTGTATCGGTTTGTCGTGGATTATGGCTTACGAAAATATTCCGCAAAACGTAAGTGAAGCGTTATTGGCGCTTAGCGATAACAAATTTGTGATACTGCTGATCATTAACCTGATTTTGCTGTTTGTGGGTGTGTTTATGGACATGACTCCGGCAGTTTTGATCTTTACCCCGATATTTTTACCCATCGTTTCCAATTTAGGACTGGAACCTGTTCACTTTGGAATTATCATGGTACTGAACCTGAGTGTAGGTTTGGGAACGCCTCCGGTAGGATCGTTGTTATTCATTGGCTGCAGTGTAAGCCAGGTAAAAATCGAAACGGTGATAAAACCGCTTATCCCGATGTTTATAGCAATGATCGTTTGTTTGTTGCTGGTAACTTATATTCCTGAAATCTCGATGTGGCTACCTCAAAGCCTGGGATTTTAGCGATTTAAAATTTGTGTTTTATATTGGCTCTTAGGAGTTGATATAAAACACAAATCTCCATACTTTCTCTATTTTCGCTCCCATGAAGTTATTCGTTTTTGATTTGGATTTTACCCTGTGGGATGCCGGTGGAACCTGGTGTGATGCCACAAACCCGCCATATTACTGGAGCAATGGAGCCTTGCTTGATCAATCAAACAGCGAAATTGAATTGTATCCCGATGTAATTCCAGTATTAGAGGAACTCAAAAGGAATAACCGGAAAATAGCTGCAGCTTCACGGACTTTCGAACCGACATGGGCACAAGACTTACTTCACTTGTTTGATATCGATAAATATTTCGACCGGAAAGAAATTTATCCAGGCAGTAAAATTCAACACTTCTCAAAAATCAAAAAGTATTTTGGAATTGATTATTCCGACATGGTTTTCTTCGACGATGAACACCGTAATATTCTCGAAGTTGGGAAACTGGGAGTTGAAACAGTTTTTGTTAACGACGGACTTCGGAAAGGGCAGGTATTTCAGTATTTGAAATAGGCTTGTAGGTATTCGAATAGCTTGCGATCAGCATTTTAAACCGTTAAATATCAGTTTAATCTTGTGTGATTTTCAGTAAATAATATCGTGCTGGTTCATCTACAGCAGGTATATTTGTTGCATACAAACCCTGTAGATAGTTTAGTTAAAGGTTTTAGAAACGCGTTATATTGTGATAAAATAAATATCCCGGATTGGACGCCCGGGATTTTTTATGCCGAATAAATAAGCCAGGTGTCGATCCAATATGCGAAAGGTTTTGAAAATCCCTTCGAAAATTGTCTCTGCAGCAACTCTCTCCATAACTACGAACTTCTTCGTCAGCATTTCGGCAGTAGTAATTTCAGCATTTTGGCTAGTTGAATTCAGTAGCTCACGTAGTGCTTTAAATTGTAACATAATTACTTTTGAATTATACAAACCCCGCTAGAAATAGAGGAGGAGAATTTAAAAATTCATTTAGTTGTTTAAAAAGACTGGATTGAAAAATCCCGGAGTGGACGCCGGGATTTTTTTTTAGTTCAAGTATGCCAATTGTTTTCAGCGTGAATATTAAGCAAAACGATGAAATTACAATGGTAAATACCGATAGCATAGCAATAAGAATTTGGGAATTAATGCACTGGATTTGAACTGGTGGCTATTCGGTAAAATTAAATTCTGTAAAGAAAGAGTGCTGACGGACGCGAGCACTCTTTCATATCTTGAGATCTCTTATTTTTTACAAAGTTACCGAAGTACTGGTGTTACCAGCTTTTTGCGAGATGTATTCCAGTGTTACTTCTCCTTTTCCCTGAACAATAAATTCATACTCAGTACTACTGTGTCCCGGAATGGCAAAGAACTGAACCTCAGGTTTATGTTCTTTATAGCTAACCTGATTGAGGCGGTAATCGTTAATTTTACCGCCGGCAATAACTTTGGCACCCGAAACTTTCAGGTGGTCGACAGTATACAATTTATCATGAACAGCCTGGGCCGTCATGGTCGACAAACCATTTTTGTTTGTCAGGCGAACCCGAATTCGTTTCAGGTTATTGTCCAGCTCTTTTACCTCAAATACATTCATTTCCACTTTTGGTGTTTCGTTGGCTGCCAGCAATACCACTGAAGCGTTGCGGTGCACCAAATCGGGCAGCATGAATGGATGTGGTAAACGAGAGCTCATTTTCACCCAGCCTCCAATTTCAATTTCGCCGTAAACCGGGTGATTAAACGGTTTCCATTCTTTGTACAATTCGCCCTGCACAACGTTATCGTTAAATTTCAGTTGTTCGCGACTACGCTCGTTACGGTCGCTATCAGATCCGGCGGCAGGTTTATCACTTTTCGCTTTGTAGGTTTCATCTTCGCGCATAAACAGTTCGCCAACAAAAGTATACGAACCGTGTACAAAGAACATCTGCCCGTCGGAGTCGCCAAAGGTAGGGTACAGATCAAATGATGACATATAAACATAACCAGGAGTTATTTTAATGGCTTCTTTCCCGATAACATCGTAGGCGGCAATATCCGAAGGCGGAAGTACCGTTGTATTATCAGCCGGAACACGAAGCCACATACCGCCCGAGTTGTGAAATGAAAAGTTTACGATGATATTGGGGTGCTTTGCCGCAAATGCATCAACCGCTTTTATGCCAACGCCCGAAAACGGAAAGTTTCCGGCACCACGCTGAACGTATGGTGGCTGCCAATGATAACCAAAGTTACGGTTCGGATCGAGGTAACCTTCAGCATCTTCATTAAATCTTCCGTCGCCATCGTTGTCAATACCTTCGGAGCCTAAAATGGTGTATTCCCCTTTTTCACCGGGTTTTACACGAACCATAATACGCGGATCTTCCGGATCGGGTTTATAATCACCGTTCGGATCTTTTATGCGCATCTGGCAAATGCTGCCGTCGCCATCCAGATCATCCGGGGCATCTTCATCAAATAAACCATCGCCATCGTCATCTTTAGGCACGCGAATACTGCGGCTTGAACTTGGTGTATGTGCGTCCTTAAAAAAGTGGTTGCGGCCATCAACATTTACCACGGGAATAATGTAGTGCACGTTGCTGTCGACAGCTTTGGTAACCTGCTCGTTTTTTCCATATTTGGTTAACAACATGTTGGCGTAATACAGACACACTTCTCCGGCCTGAACCTCGTTGCCATGAATGTTTCCGTCGACCCAAACACCTGGTTTGTCGTGTTCGGCACCGGTTTTATTGTTGTTAATGGTAAGTGCATAAATTTTTAATCCTTCTTCGCTTTCTCCAATCGATTCCAGTTTTGTCAGATCAGGATAAGCCTCATGAAGTACCTCAAGTGCTTCAACAACTTCGTCGTAATCGTAATAACGGTCGAAACGTAGCGGTACTTCAATCTTTGGTTCGTTGGCGGCAAATACCGCAACTGCCAACGAGAATAGTGCTGCTAATGAAAATATTTTGCGTATCATGATTAACCTCCAATTTTAATTTGTTCAACTACATCGGTAAAAACTGTCGACTCAATTGTGGCAGTAATACTTTTGTTTTTATTTGCTTTCAGCAGCCAGGTGTATTTTTTTACCTGGTTGGCACCAAGTGCTCCAAGTGGAGTGCGTAGTTTACCTTCCAGTAATTCCACTTCGCCATCGAGCGTAAGCACTACAGGAGCTGGCTGGCCATTGCGCTGTCCCATCGAAATCGGGTAGGGAAGTGCGCCATTGTTGGCTACATACAATTCCAGTTTGTAAATACCGCCACCCATATCCGTCACTTTTTTGTCGGCAATGGCAAACTCCGGAAGTTCGGTAGACAACTTGAGCAACCAGGGCAATTGTGTTGCCAGTAACGACTCAATTTTGTCTGCTTTCGGCGTTGTTTCCAGGTAAGGTGCATAACCCCCCACTTCTACTTCATCAAAATCGGGATGATCTACTTTTGTCCAGGCAACAAATCCTGCTCCGTCCAGTTCTGCATCAGAATAAGCCAGCAACGCTTTGTCTTTTTCACTCAACTCATCTTTTTTCTCCGGCTTTTCCTCCTTCTTTTTCTTGTCATCCGAGGCCTCTTTTTCCTCCTCTTTTTTCGCTTCTTCTTTTACTTTCGGAATTGAAAATAGTTGCATGCTAAACGAAGGCACGCCGAGGTGATAATAGGCCCACAATTCAAACGAACCATCTTTTGCCGGAGTTGGATCGAGCGTTTCGATACTAAAATCTTTTGCTTTCAGGTACTTTTTATACGCTTCGGCATATTTTTTATAAAAAACCAGGTCGTCTTCCAACGGATTAGTCGCCGGTCCCAAACTCAGGTAACTGGCCACCAATGATGAAGTAACTTCAGTTCCCGGCGACACAACCGCTTTAAACAACTCGATTGCTTCGTCCATGGTGTAGGTTTTATTGGCATCGGCGTTAAGCATAGTGGCATAACGGCGCGGTATTTTTAATTTGTCGAGGTTGGCATCGCCTTTACGGCCTCCTTTGGGCGGAACCAGGCAAAAGTTTGATGTACCTAAAGTGTACACCATCGAAATCTCGGGGCGGTCGAAAATAAAACGCAATATTCCATACACCTCGGGAGTTTGCCCGGCGTATAAACCTGCCTCCTTGTTCTCGTATGGGAAAAGATGCGGAAAAGAAATACCCACGTTAATCCCGCCAACGCCGTCTTCGTTGTATTTCCCGTCTTTGTCATTGTCAATTCCTTCTGTCAGCAATTTGTATACGCCACGTTCGCCTTCCTTTTTGTCGGCTTTTTTCATTAGCCGTGCGTCTTCTTTCGAAACGATATAACTGCCTTCAATACTTTTAATACGCATTTGAGTGATCAGCCCGTCGCCGTTTAAATCATCCGGACCATCTTCATCGGTAGCCTCGTCGCCATCGTTGTTTATTTTGAAAAGATTGGTGGCCTGCCCGGTTTTTAAAGCCGAAAAATAAACCGCAGCAGCATCAGGGTTGGGTTGTGGCATAATGTACCATTTTACATCTTTGGTATAAGCCGTTGAATCCATCAAAAGTTTCGCCAGGTACAATGCGCCTTCAGTGGCCAGCGGTACATTCCCCTCGAAATTGGCACCCACAAAAATTGCCGGAACATCGCTGAGGTTTGCACCAATTTCCAATACGGTAATCGGTTCGCCACCCGGACTTTCGGCAATGGTGTGCAGTTTGGCATTCCCCGAAGAGAATTCTTTTAACAATTGCTGAACCTCCCGGTTGGTGTGGTATTTTTCAAATCCGGTGTCAGACTGCGCTTTTAGGCCGGAGCTTATAAATATAAGCATCCCGGAAAAGCACAAATAAAGCAGTTTTTTGACCATAATAAATGTGTTTTTCTTTAAATGATTTATTAAAATTTTGATTCGTCGATTAGGCACTGTTGATACTAATGGTGAAAGAAATATGTTCAAACTTCGGCATGAAAATTACATTTTTTTATTAAAAAAGTGGAATTTGCTGACATAAATTTGATATTGTTTCTGGTTTTGGTGACGATTTTACTTTTTATTTTATTCTGAAATGTATTTGATTGTGTCAAAAAGTATAAATAAATAATCAGTTTATGTATTGTAATTGCTGTTAAAGAGGTTTAATTTTATGTCCATAATTTTACTAAACCAAATAAATCAAACAAAATGAAGCATTCAAAAGCTTTAATCAAATCACTTCTATTAGTTGTATTTCTAAGTGTGTTTTCATCGGTGCTTTGTGCAAAAACAAGTGTGAAGAAACTCGTTTGCGAGTATCACGAAAATCCTGTGGGCATTGATGTTGAACAGCCAAGGTTAAGCTGGCAACTTTATTCCGATCAACAGAATGTTGTTCAATCGGCTTACGAAATCAGGGCGGCAGGCTCGGTGAAAGACCTGGCATCAAAAAGCAAACAGTTGTGGAATTCAGGAAAGGTTGAATCCGATAAGTCGGTAAATGTGGTTTATGGCGGCCCGCAACCTGAGTCGATGCAACGTGTTTACTGGCAGGTACGTGTGTGGGATAACACCGGAAAAGCGAGTTCCTGGAGCGAACCAGCCTATTGGGAAATGGGAATTCTGGAACCTGAGTTATGGAAAGCCTCGTGGATTACCTTGCCCAACGAACCGGAATCGGAAGATTCAAAACCGGCGCAATACTATAGGAATGAATTTTCAACCTCAAAAAGTATTAAATCGGCACGTGCCTATGTAACGTCGCACGGGTTATATCAGCTGTTTTTAAATGGCGAAAAAGTGAGCGACCAGTTGTTTACTCCGGGTTGGACGAGTTACAATAAACGTTTGCAATACCAGACTTACGATGTTACTGAAATGCTGCAAAAAGAGAACGCTGTTGGCGTTGTTTTGGGCGATGGCTGGTACCGCGGAAATATTGGATGGGTGAGTGCCAACGGATACTATGGAAATGATCTGGCGCTGTTATTCCAGCTAAAAATCGATTATACCGACGGAAGTAGTGAGTGGATAGTTAGCGATAAAAACTGGAAGGTAAATAATGGCCCGATTCGCAAATCGGATATCTACAATGGAGAAACTTACGATGCACGTATGGAACTTACCGGCTGGGCCAACACCGGGTATACTGCAGACGGTTGGAAAAGTGTTGAAGAAGTAGATCAACCAAAGGATCTTTTAATTGCACCGCAGGGCGTCCCTGTTAAAGCTGTTGAAGAAATCAAGCCTATTGAATTTATTACCACACCAAATGGCGAAAAGGTGTACGATATGGGCCAGAATATGGTGGGCTGGATACGCATAAAAATGAAAGGTAAAGAAGGGCAGAAAGTGCAACTGAAATTTGCCGAAGTGCTCGATAAAGAGGGTAATTTCTATACCGCTAACTTGCGGGGTGCCGAATGTACCGATACCTATATTTTTGGGAAAGACGGCGAGGTGGTTTACGAACCAAAATTCACCTTTCACGGATTTCGCTATTTACAGTTGATTGGTTTTGATGAGATTCCGGCGAAAGAAGATATTACCGGTGTGGTTATTTATTCGGATATGGAACCAACAGGCACATTCGTTTGTAACGACGAAATGATAAACCAGCTGCAGCATAATATTCAGTGGGGACAAAAAGGCAACTTCCTTGATGTACCAACCGATTGTCCGCAACGCGACGAACGTTTAGGCTGGACTGGCGATGCGCAGGTGTTTAGTATGACTGCCGGATACAATTTTAACGTGGCTGCTTTCTACACCAAATGGATGAAAGATGTGGCAGCCGATCAATTGGATAACGGCGTTGTTCCGCATGTTATTCCTGATGTTTTGAACGGGCAGGGAGGTGCTACCGGATGGGCCGATGCAGTGGCTGTTATTCCCTGGTCGGTGTATAAAATTTATGGCGATACACGCATTCTGGAAGAAAATTACCCGGCCATTACCAAGTGGGTAGGTTATATGAACGAAAGGGCAGGCGACGATTACCTGTGGACAGGCGATACTCATTACGGCGACTGGCTGGCTTATGCCACAACCCGCTCGGATTACCCGGGTGCTACTACCGAAAAAGATCTGCTGGCAACGGCTTACTTTTACTACACAACTACTTTGACAGCCAAAATCGCTCAGCTAATCGGTAAACCACAAGATACTCAAAAGTACAAACAACTGGCAGCAAACATTAAGGAAGCGTTCAACGATGAGTTTGTAACGCCTAACGGACGTCTGGTTTCGCACACACAAACGGCGTATGTTATTGCACTTACCTTTGGCATTTTGCCCGACAGTATGGTTGATGATGCAGCTGATTACCTGGCAAAGGATGTAGAGAAATTCAGACACCTGACCACCGGCTTTTTGGGAACTCCGATTTTATGCCCGACTTTATCGGCAATTGGCCGCGACGATCTGGCCTTTATGTTGCTGAACCGCAAGGATTATCCGTCGTGGTTATACCCGGTAACACAGGGAGCAACAACCATCTGGGAGCGTTGGGACGGACAGAAACCCGACGGATCGTTCCAGGATGTGGGAATGAACAGTTTTAACCACTATGCTTACGGCGCTATTGGCGAGTGGTTGTACAACCATGTGGCCGGAATAAAAGTGGATGAGAACAATCCGGGTTACAAGAAATTCTTCCTGGCACCAAATCCGGGCGGTGGTTTAACCCAGGTTGATGCAACGTTTAATTCGGTGTATGGCCCGATTAAATCGGACTGGAAGATCAGCGACGGACAGATGATCTACCAGGTTGAAGTTCCTGCTAACACTTCTGCCGAGGTGGTGCTGCCAAAAGCGAAAGTAGCCGAAATAAATATGGACGGCGATCTAAAATCAAGCGCCAAACAAACCGGAACCGACGTAACTGTTTCAGTGGGGTCGGGGACTTATACCTTTAGTTATCCGATGGCAGAATAGGAATAAGTTGATTTTTTTTTTGCACCGCGGCTTTAGCCCGGTGATCAGAATTAAGGATATATAAAAGGCTTTAGCCATTAATCTTACCGATTAAACGCTAAAGCCTTTTATATTATCATAAATATCACCGCCCTAAAGCCACGGTGCAAAACAGCATCCTAAATTGTTACTTTTTTGCTGTTATTATTTTTGTTCTTCTGTTCCGTCAGCATAATGGGCAAAGCGGCCTTTCGATCGTTCAAATACCTGTTCTTTCATTGGCCAGGGCCATCCGCCGAACTGTGTTTTCTGGTACTCATGTATCGTTTCTCTTATTTCCTGTTCGGTATTCATCACAAACGGGCCATATTGTGCTACCGGTTCCTGAATTGGTTTTCCCTGCAGTAATAGCAGAAATGCATCTTTACCGCCATTCACAATCGTCTTTTCTGCTATTGGATTTAATGTAATTCTGTTATTCACCGCTATGCTTTCGCCTTCTATTGTGATAGCATCTCCTTGGTAAAAATAGAGGTTTATATTCACCTCTTCTGCTTTATCAGGGAGCGTGTAAGTTGCTCCTGCTTCCATTTTTATCGTGTAAATGGCAACTTCATTTTCAGGATCAGCTGCCCACGAATTAGGATTAGGGTTTGGAGCTTTAGCCCCATTCAATGTACCCGCAATAATATTGATTTCCGTTACTTTCCCGTTTTCATTTTTTGATTGAATAACAGGAATCGTTTCTTTCCAAAGCATTTTGTAATGCGGTTCAACCAACTTACTTTTTCGGGGCAGGTTGAGCCATATTTGAAAAAGTTCGAGCGGATTGTCTTTGTCTGCATTAACAAGCGGAAACATTTCAGAATGTTGAACACCATTTCCTGCAGTTAGCCATTGCGCATCTCCCTCCTTATAGCGTCCGGCACCACCGAAGGAATCACAATGGTCAACTACCCCTTCCTTTACAACGGTAACCGTTTCAAAACCCCTGTGCGGATGGTAAGGAAAGCCCGGCACCACTTTTCCATGATACATGCTGAAGCCGTCTTTACCCGTAAAATCCTGACCAATATTTCTACCCTTTAACTGATCGGCATCAAGGCCCATTTTTTCATTTCCCGCGGGGAATTTATCGCGATGATAGGCACAAAACAAAAATGGATCTTGTGCTTTCCACGGAGCTCCCAAAGGTTCTACACGAAGTATTGAATTGTTATTCATAGTTATGATTTTATTGTTTATGCGAATCAGAGTTTGATCTGGAATATGGACACCTATGAACAAGGATTTTCCCGCTTTCTTCCTTCATTATCGAGGTGAAAAAGGGAGAAAATCAGCATTTTACTGTACTATTTTCAAACCTTGATTTGCATTGTTTCTTTTAAATTGCTGTGGCCCGTTGTTTGAGCCGGTTCAGTACCTAACACAAAAAGCGGGAGAAAATGTTCGGGTTAAGCCTGAAAATAGTGGCGTTTTAACACTATTTAAAAGAGTTGACTACGAGGGCGTGATTTTAAAATATATCAGCTGATAAAGCAATTTGCCTTTTTATCAAATCTAAACTATCTTGTGCTTAACAAAAAGATATTGATTCACCCAAATCGAAAAAAATGCCAACAATCAAACAAAAAACCCAACCTAACGAAATAAAATCGTCGCGCCCCAACCAACCTGTTGCTTCCTTTTTGCAGGAGGCCGAAAACCTTTATGTATGGTGTATTGATGATATACCTGAGTTGGTAAAAGCCGGTGTTGATGAGGAAATGATTAACACATTGCCGGAAAATATTAAAGCCTGTCGTGATGCCCAAACGCTATGGAAAAAGAAACTAAAAACTCCGGGCGAAGTACAGGTGCAATGGAAATTACAGCAGCCGGAGGCCAGTAAATTAGAGGCCGAATTGATTCGTGCCTTGCGTTTTGCCTTTCGGAATAATCCCGATTTATTAGCCAGGCTAAAATATATTACAAAAGGTAACAGCTACGCAAATCTTATTCAGGACCTGAATGATCTGGCATTACTGGGGCGAAAATACACGCAACTACTTACTGTTATTGGATTTGATATGGACTTGCTCGACACAGCAACGGCAAAATCGAAAGAGTTGGCCGGTTTGTGGGCACAGACTAAAAACGAAAATGCCCGTTTAAATGAAACGGTAGTTGCGCGTAATAAGGCGTTCTGGACCTTACATCAACAAGTTTCGGAACTCCGCGCGGCCGGCCAGTACATCTTCCGCCACCGAAAAGACCGCTATGTGGGTTATGTTAGCCAATTCTGGAAGAAAAAGAACGGGCGTAGAAGCATCCCCGACAACTAAATCCCTTTCCCTGTGCAAAATATTCATGAGCGAGCTACTAATATTTAGGTGCGAGCTATATAAATAGTGGTGCGAGTAAGAAATAAATACGTGCGAGCTAAAAATATATACAAGCGAGCTATATATAAATGGCTGCGAGCTATACTCGCAACTGAATATTAATAGCTCGCATAACGATATTAGTCACTCGCATAGCAATATTAGTAGCTCGCAGGCTATATTTATATACTCGCAGGGCAATATTGTGTGCAGGGACGGGTGAAAATGCGAAAACAGAAGTAACATTACTCCACGCGAAGGGATTCGCGCGGTAGCGGAGGCCCGGGAGAATTAAATGGGGGAGGTTTTGTTTCTTATTGGCCGTTTACAAGGTGTAATTGGTTGGTAACTTCCTGGTAAAAGGTTTTTACTTTCTGCCTGTAATCTCCTTCTCCCAGTGTTTCGATAGGAACGTATCCGCGATATGACGATGCTTTAATGAGATACATAATCCGCTCAAGGTCGGTTTTTACCGGTTCCCCGTTAACATACACCTGTTCTTTTAACTGCCAGTTTACGGCGTAGGGTATGCTTGCTTCAATTTGTTGGTAGGGGTCGCCCAAACGATAACTTCCCACATCCAGAACCAGCCCAAACCATTCGGAATGAATCTCTTCAAATAGTTGTAGGACATGATCTGAAGTTTTAATAAACTGCCAATGGTTTTGGATGGCAACGATTACTCCATGCTCGGCACCAAACGCAACACATTCGCGGATGGCAGCAATCATCGAATTAAAAATTTCCTGGTTTTCGAACTGTCCCGGATTCGACTGTCCGGCGAAAATGCGCAGAACCGGTGCGCCCATTTTTTCGGCAGCAATTATCCAGTTTTTCACCAGTTGAATGTTTTCTTCCAACGACTTTGGATCGCCACTGGTAAAATCGTTACGAACTCCGGTACCACTTATCTCCAGACCCAGTTCATGGGCTTTGCGTTTAACCTTGTAAAGCACCTCGTCGGAGGGAACGGCAGGGTAGCCGGGGAAATAGTAGGCGGTTAAATCCACCGCATCGAATCCGGTTTCAGCACAAAATTCCAGCAGCTCGTCAAGGTTCATTTGCCCTTCCGAAAGAAGGTGATTAAACGAGTAGGCATTTAAACTGGTTTTTAATTTTGGCGACTGGGCAAAAAGTAAGGTGGATAAAACAAGGCAGAAAATAACAAGTGCAAAATGTTTCATAATTGTAGGTTTTAGGCCACGATAAGATAGAAATATTTTACCGAACCGCAATTCGGAATGGAATGGCGTTCTTTACCTTCAAATACAGGAAAAGACAACAATCTGCACAAATTCCGCAACAAAAATAAAACGCTTAGGAACCGTAATTTGCCAATTTATTGTTATACGATTCAATTACTTTGAACACCTGATGATCAGCGGCAAATACTTTTTCATAGGCTTCTTTTGCTAAGCGGAAATTCAACTTGGCATTCCTGAAATCTTTTTTGTCGTGCTGAACTAAAGCGGTATAGAATTTTAAATTTCCGCTTACTGTATAGTCGGTTGAATAGTCGCTGATTTGTTCTGAAAAGAACTGAAGCAACTCGTCGGGTTTATTATTACTCCAGTAAAATGTCATCAGGTCCTGATAAATTATTGGAGCTTCCGGAGCTATTAAGAACAACTGCTTTGTGCGCTCCCTGTAGGCTTCCGTATTCAGCGCCATTTCCAACTCAAGCAGTGCTTTTACAGTGGAATAATTACCGGGTTGAATGGCATCCGATTTTTTGTAATATTCCATGGCATTTACCGTATCCTCAAGCTCCAGGTACATTACGGCAATCATTCTGGCCACATTCGACTTATTTTCAGCATCGTTATACAGGTCCAATGCTTTTTTTGCACTTTCGATGCCTTTTTCAGTTTGATCAGTGTATAAATAGGCATAGGCAAGATTATAATTACTGTAGGGATCCTTGCTGTTTAGTTCGATCGATTTTTTAAAAAATGGAATAGATGCTTCGTAGTCGAGGTTGATAAGACAGGCATAACCGATACCATAAGCCGACCAGGAATCAAACACTCCTTTTTTATAGGCAGTCAGGTAATAGCTTTTAAATTTGTCGACCAAAACCGAATCCGGCAATAACCAGTTATCGTCGTATTTTAAATGAATCTCATGATAGAAATTCCCTAATTCTTTTTGTAACTCATAATTATCAGGATATTTCTCAATCAGGTCGGGCAATACCGTATTTGGCGAAAATTTGTAGTTGGAAAAATTACCTTCACTTCCGCGAATTGCTGCCAGTTTCTCGCCCGGAGTTAAGTCTTTTAATGCAAAAATCTGGTGCATTTTAGTTGTAACGTAGTAGTTTAACACCAGATTGGTTTTGGCAATTGCAATTTCCGGTTTTTCATTATTCGGATCGGCATTGTCCAACAGCTTATATGCCGATTCATATTTTTTTGATTCAATAAGCTTATTCGCTTCTGCTATTACTCCTTTTTGGGCAAAGGAAATGGTGACGCAAAATAGCAGAATTAGTGTAAGTTTTAGTTTCATTTTTTGTTGTTTATGTTGCCTAACGTGTTCAAATCCCCGCTTTTGTGTACATATTCTTATAGGGTGGGTATCTGATGGTTTTAAGTTTTGTCGCTTTAAATGTAAATATAATCTAATAAAAGCAAAAGTTGGCTGGGTAAAACACTTTGATTGCCAGCCTGTCCTTTCGCTGGTGCGGATTTTAATCCGTACATCAGCCACAGGCTGATTATTTTTTTTTCAATTCTATCGAATTGCATACCGATTGCAAATCGGCGCGAGCGGGGTATGTGTAATCCAACAAGTCACGTTATTTTCATATTGTAGGGTTGGGTTATAATGCCCATTAGTGCGTGTAACCCAACCTTCTGTATAAATTCTCTATTTAAGTGCGTATTCAACCGTTGAATGTTATAGCGCAATAAATGTAAACATAATATGGTAAACCCAATAAGCGGTGAGACAGAAATAGTTAACATTGGTGGTTGCTTTATCAATTAAACGACAAGAATGATACGTTTTGGTGGCTATTATCGGGCTAAATGCTTTTTAATTTGGTGGTTGGGATTATTTGAGTAGCTTTGCAGCGCTGATTTTTATTCAGCAGTTCATAGTTTAGTAAAATATTCTGCCACTAAAAAGGCACAACAGTATCCGTTCCAGGTTTAATTGTTCACAATAATTTTCTGAAGACGTTTCAATTTTACTTATTTCTTTGAAATTGAAATTGTAGAAATTAATTAGTTGAATTATTAAAAATTTATCACACTTACCATCACTGGTTTCCCTTTATTACAAAGCATTAAAGCAGGTTAACAAATTATACAGCATAAAAAACAATTGTCGTACGTATAAATATGGCAATATGTTGAATCTCCGGCCTTTATATATTCTTAAAAGTTTATTGGGCCACAATGTTTCAGAAAACACCTTATTGACAGTACAATGTGCGGAAATTAAAACACCGCAGCCATTGTTTAAGCCGGGCAGCACCAACTGCTAAGGCGTTAATACTTCCTTCTGAAGCATATTCCAAAAATAATAATGAATACAAAAACGATTGTCCGGATAGGCCGGATAATAAATTAAAGAACATGAATAACAACAGATATAAAAACATTAGCAGAAATCGCGCTCCACGAAAGAAAGCCGTTTCTACTATTAACCCAAATTTACTGGTAAAACAGGCTGTAAGCGTTGAAACGGCTCCTTTTGTAGCCGAACAAAGCTTTAGCGAAATGCCGCTTAGCGACAGTTTAAAAAATAATATCCGCCTGAAGGGCTACACGGAACCAACCGAAATACAACAAAAATCGATAAACGATTTGATTGCGGGCCGTAACATGATTGGTATTGCAGCCACAGGAACGGGTAAAACCGGTGCTTTTTTAATTCCGGTAATCGAAAAAATGCTGGCCGATGATACTACCACGTGTTTGGTGGTTGTTCCAACCCGCGAACTCGCCCAGCAGGTTGAAGATGAATTTAAATCGTTAACCAGGGGGCACAAACTGTTTTCGGCATGTTTTATTGGCGGAACCAGTGTTAACACCGACATGGGCAAAGCACGGAGAAAACAAAACCTGATCGTGGGTACTCCGGGCCGTCTGAACGATTTAACATCGAGAGGGACATTGCGCCTTGGAAACACACCGATATTGGTGCTCGACGAATTCGACCGCATGCTGGATATGGGATTCATTAACGATATTAAGAAGATTATTGCACTGATGAAAAACCGTAAGCAGACGATGTTATTTTCGGCTACCTACGAAAAAGCGCAGCAAAATCTCATTAAACAATTCGTTCAAAACCCTGTACGGATAAACATAAGCAGTTTAAATAATGCCGCCGATACGGTGGAACAGGATATTATCAGGGTTGGGGCAAACGAGAATAAATTTGAAGTGCTTTATAATTTATTGAACAGCGAAGGTTTTGAAAGGGTAATTTTATTTGCCGAGACAAAACGGAATGTCGACAAAATAAGTCAGCAGCTCCGCAAAGTGGGCATCAATTCGGATGTAATACACGGGAATAAATCACAAAACTACCGCACAAAAGCTATACGCATGTTTAAGATGGGTAAAACGCGGGTTTTGGTAGCTACCGATGTGGCAGCCCGTGGTATAGATGTGGATGGAGTGACCCATGTTATCAATTATCAACTTCCGCAAACAATGGATAGTTATATCCACCGCATCGGAAGAACCGGCCGCGCCGGAAAAAAAGGAATGGCTTATACGTTCGTTAATTAATAAACGAACAAGCACATATATATAAATACAATTTTTAAGATTACGATTATGATTGAAGGAACAGTAAAGTTTTTTAACAACGACAAAGGTTATGGTTTTATCACAGCAAACGAAACAGGTGAAGATATTTTTGTTCACCACACAGGTTTGATTGATGAAATTGCCCAGGACGACAAGGTAAAGTATAACAAAGAAATGGGCAAAAAAGGCGAGAATGCCGTGAATGTTGAGCTTGTTTAATAGTAAAACAACTATACGAATTAAAAGGATTTTGGCTTTGCCGAAATCCTTTTTTTTTGTAAAAAAAGTAAGCTTTGAAGGATCACAAAAACTGACAAACAGTGAGATGCCTGAGATGCCTGATGCACCTGCTTAACGAATGATCTGAGAACATGGATAAGGGGAGTGGACCAGCTTGCTTAAATACGTCGGAATGGGAGTTTTTTTGTGATCTCATCTTAGCTATTCTGAAACTGGTATTTCAAATGATTAGTATTTTTCATAACTTATGTAATTATTGGAGCTGCAGCATGTTGTTAGTCAGTATTATACGAGCCTGAAAAGGTAGCTTGCAGCCGATTTATAATTAACCAAAACAAAGGAGGTTACACATGAAAAAGTCTATTAAACTATTGGCAATTTTTGCTGGCATCATTGCATTTTTAATTCCCCAGGCCTGTTCAGACGTGGATAAAAAAGATGGTGAGCTTGAGCAGGAACGACTGGAGGTAGGGCGTGCTTTACTCGAAATGCAGGCATCTGACGTAGCAGAATTAATTCCGTACTATACCGATGATGTAGAATATCACGATCCGATTGTTGACATTAACGGAATTCAGGATATGACTGCATTCCTGAATCAGCTGATTCTTGGCGCCTCTCCCAATCTGTCAACAATTGTTGAGGATGAAACCCTCATGGATAATACTTATACTGCCACCTGGATCATGTCTGGTACTTTCAACGGTGTTCCGTACCAGGCCAAAGGCATTTCCATTTTCAAGTTTATGCCCAACTCTTCGCAGGTTTATTATCAGCGCGACTACTATACCGAAGGCGATATAATGGCTACCACTCCCGGTTTAGATGAGGCAATTATGGGGTTCAGAACTTTCTATCGCTGTGCTGTTGATCCAACTTTCGAATGTCCGTTGCCACCGCCTGATGAAGTAAGCATGGTAAAAAGCCAAATGAGTTCGCAGGATCAAATTAGCAGTGACCAACTTGTTGTGGGGCGTCAATTGGTAGAAATTCATGCCGGAAACTGGGTAAATGTGCTTCCTTTTCTCGAGACTGACTACGAATATCACGATCCGATAGTTGATATTTATGGTCCCGACACTATGGCGATGTTTCTTGGGCGTTTGTTTGCCGGATCGTCAGAGTTGTACACCGTTATAGACGAGGAGACTATTGGTGACGATATTTATATGGCAACCTGGACCATGTCGGGCGAATTTAACGGAGCTGCATTTAATGCTCCGGGTATGTCAATTGTAAAATTTGTTGAGGGTACCACACAAACCTATTACTCGCGCGATTATTATACCGAGGGCGATGTAATGCTTGGCGTTCCCGGACTTAGCGAGGTTGTAACCGGATTTCGCGACTACTATCGAAGTGCGGTAGATCCCAACTACGTTAGCCCTTAGTTGAGCTAACTAAAATAGTTTTACTTCCCTAACATTGGAAATAAGGTGCGTATCTCTTCATCGGAAGGATGCCGGCCGAATTCGCATATTTCAAAAGCTTCCACTGCTGATGCTTTTTCAGCTGTTTCGGTGTTGTACCATTTCTCCAACGATTTACGCATGGCAGGAGTGACGGTTATTAAACGCATTTTTCCCAGCCATTCCAGTCGGTCTTGCTCACTATCCGGAACATCTTCCAGCACGCCATTCAACCATGGAAGCCACTCAAAGAACTGCGACTCGTGTGCTGCCATTCCATAAACTTTCTTATCGTACACGGCTGAAATATCAACAGCAATATCAGGTTGAAAAGGATTGGGCTTTTGGAAATTATCGTGCGAATACAAAAATACCGGGTTCACTTTTAGTGCCGCAACATCAGGAGCCACATTGGGTACGGTTACCAGGAAAGCTGCATCCTGAACGGCGATGGCTGTATTTCTGTGGTCGGGGTGGTAATCGTACGGGCGGTGTGTAATGACCACATCGGCATTCCAGTTTCGGATGATACGGATGATATCGTGGCGTAACTTAAGTGTTGGCATCAACTCCGCGTCGTGGTTGTCGAGAACTTTATACGTCACCCCAATTCTTTTCCCTGCTTCTTCAGCTTCTTTCATCCTTATTTTGGCCAGTGCGCCACCGCCCTTGCTGAAATGTCCGGCATCGCCGTTGGTCAGCGAAACAAACAATACATTGTGCCCCATTTGCGCAAACTGGTAAGCGGTGCCACCAACATCAACGTCGGCATCGTCGGGATGGGCGCCAATAACAACCACATTTATTTTTGAATGCTGTGCATGGGTGGTAAAAGCAAAAAAGCAGCATAAAAGGACTAAGATCGAAGTTCTCATAAGTAGTTAGTTTAGTTTTATTTAGGTTTCTAAGTTATGTTTTTTTGGGGATTATTACATAAAATTTATGACACGTTAAACGCTTAGATGAGGAGACTATTTTTTGTGGTAAACCATCTTTCCGGGTCTGTTATAAAACTCCTGTGCAGAATCCACAACAAGCACCCAATCATGTCCTTTACCGAACGTTGGTGGTTTTATTTTTGTTTTAGTTGATTTATCAATTGATGGCCCTTCGAAGGAATTTCCGGTACGGGGATCGAACCACCAACTGTTAAAAGTTGGCCCTCTAAGCTCCGAGAAATCAAGGGCTGTTGTTTTTCCCGTCGGAAAATAAATCATAGCATAAGTACCATTACCATCTCGCGTAGCAATAACATAATTGTTATCCTCAGGCTGTGAATCCAAAACCATGGATTGATCAGGTATGCGGGTTAAGACAGGCCGTGACAGCATTAAGTTTTTTAAATGTTTCATTTGATTGGCCATTGGCAAATCAAGCGCTTCGGGCCAGGGACGTAAGGGGTGGTTTACCGGAGTTTTATCTGGTTTATACATTTGCCATACATCATGACATCCGTATGTTTGACCAAACGCACCTGCAAATACATTCCAATACATTATTCGCCTTATGTCGTCAGGTATACTGTAACCTAATTCTTTTGCATTAAAACAATTGGGATGATCTTCGTAAAGCGGTTCGCCATCCAATACCGGTTTTATTGGACGAAGATTGTAGTCGTGTTTAATATGCAGGTAAGTACCCTGATTGGCACAGTGTCCTGTTTGATGCATGTTGAAGTCGAGCCATTGCTCATTGTGGAACCAGGTAGAAGAACCTCCGCCTTCTTTTGGTTGAGGATGGTAGCTCATTAAGGTATTTTCATATCCACCTGCCATTGATGCGATTCCTTCAGCCATTGCATTCCATATTGCCACATCCTGTGAATCTTCCCGGGGATTTCTGTCACCACCGATAATCCAGATTACATTGTCGCAATCCGCATACCTGGCTCCAATATATTCACCAAATGATCTGGTATTAGCTAAGTTAAACACCTCTGGCCCTTCTCCCCAACTATTCTTATTCAGTTTATCACCCCATGTCGGCAGTAATGCAATATACATCCCCAATTCAGAAGCTTTGGCGATGGCATAGTCGACATGTTGAAAATAGTCATCATTTGGATAACGGGGGTCATTGTCTTTTAGAGGAGTGTTTCCATAAGGGTTTGGGGTGTTGAGTCCATCCAATTCAGCCAAAACAACAGTTTGCACAACATTAAAGCCCTGAGATGCTCTTTTTTCCAGGTACAAATTTATCTCATTGCTGTCACATCTGTGCAATAGCTCCCAGGCAGTATCACCTAACCAAAAGAAAGGATCTCCTTTTTCGGTTACCAAATACCGGCCATTTTGGCTAACCATTAATCTCTGTGCATTTAAATTAGTAACAAGTGTAAAAAGCGATAAGGCGATAATGATGATAGTCTTTACCATGATTTTTCAGGATGATGTTTTTAGTCGAAATAATGTCTGCATCGGTTAATCTAGATTAAACGGATTAGATAATAGAACTGTGTACTTCAATAACCGAATTAGAAATTTTTGATACCAAATTAGCAAATTTTAGTTCTATAAAAATATTAAAATTGAGTTGTTTCAATTACCTTGATTTTTAGTACAATTGTTCTTCTCCTGTCAGGAGAGCCTGTCCTGACTCTTCATCGGGAAGGGGACCGCGAATACAGCGTTAATGTGGTGAACGCATTTAACAATACCGAAAAACAATGAATTTAACAGAATCTGATATCTTTGAGAGAAAAACCAATTTAAACCTACTATGCAACGACGAAATTTTATAAAAACTACCGGGCTGGTAACTGCCGGAGTTAGTATGGCGGGCACTTTGTCTGCTCACCAACAACAAATTACAAATGCTTTACCACATTGGCGGGGATTTAACCTGCTGGATTATTTTTCACCCGCCCGTGGCAGTAATTCCAACGGCTCAACCGAAGAGGACTTTAAGTGGATGGCCGACTGGGGATTTAACTTTGTCCGCATCCCGATGGCGTATCCGCGCTACATCAAATTTGATTCTTCAAAAGATATTACACCAGATGATGTATTGAATTTTGATGAGAAAGAAGTGGACAACATTCAGCAATTGGTTGATAAAGCCAATAAACAAGGACTGCACGTGAGTTTGAATCTGCACCGCGCGCCGGGATTTTGCGTGAATGCCGGCTTTAACGAGCCCTACAACTTGTGGCAGGACGAAAAGGCGCAGGAAGCTTTTTATGCGCACTGGGGAATGTGGGCTAAACGTTTTGCTTCGTATTCCAACAAGCAGATCAGTTTCGATTTGGTGAACGAACCATGTACCCGTGAAGATATGAACGACCAGTTTTCGCGCCGTGGACCAATTCCCGGGGCATTGTACCGTAAAGTGGCCAAAACAGCGCTTGAAACCATTCGTAGCCATAATCCAAACCATTTGGTGGTTGCCGACGGAAACAATGTGGGGGCCGATGTAATTCCTGAGATTTTTGATTTGGAAATCGGTCAGAGTTGCCGGGGATATTATCCGCATTATGTATCGCATTACCGTGCTCCGTGGGTATGGGAAAACCCTGATGATGCGCCAATGCCGGTGTGGCCGGGTCAGATTGACGGAAAAAACTTTAGCCGCGAAACCATTGAGGAGTTTTATAAACCGTGGATCGATGCGGTGAAAAACGGGGTAGGCGTACATTGTGGCGAATGCGGATGCTGGCGCGAAACACCACACGATGTTTTTCTGAGTTGGTTCGGAGATGTGCTCAGCGTGCTGGCTGAAAACAATATAGGTTTTGCCTTATGGAATTTCAGAGGCGATTTTGGATTGCTTGATTCCGGACGAAAGGACATTGAATACGAAGACTGGCACGGCCATAAACTTGACCGCAAGTTGTTGGAGTTGTTGCAGAAGTATTAGCAGAAAAGCTGCAAGCCTCTAGCTTCAAGTTACAAGTTTTTTACGCTTGGTGTTCAGGATTTATTTCATCATCGTCCTTACGGACTACGTTTTAAAGTTCCGGACTTTCAGTTCCAAATAGAGGAACAAAATCCCGATATGTAACAGCATAGTCCGTAAAGGCGATGAGTTTATTCCCCCTGTCAAGAGACTACCCTTTATAAACAAATATTTTACTAATAATTTCTGTAAGAGGAATTCTAAATGAGGCGCATGCTAGGTTTCATTTTCAATTGACTTTTCTATTTGCGCCTTTGTTAATACGTCTCATTAACCCCGGGCGCCACTTTCCCGATGAATCGGGAGTTTGCCCGGGGCTGAATTAATACGGACTTTCAGCCCAATATTTTATTTGATTAAAAGAATAAGCGCTGAAAGTGCGTAATATTTGAGCCCAGGGCAAAGTAATTCAACGAATTACGTCGCCCTGGGTCGTGATGATATGATTTGAATCGTCCGGTGAAAGAAAATGATCGAAGCTAATTGGTACTCCCGGACGAAATTTAAATAAGAAAAAGATGTGTATAAAGGGTAGGTCAAGAGAGCCTGTCCCGACTCTTCGTCGGGATGTGGACCGCGTTTAATGCGGTAAGGTGGTGATAAATGAAAAAGCCCCGTTCTGTATGTAAAGAATTAGTACAGAACAGGGCTTTAACTATCGTCTTTGATTCCCAACGTGGAATATGTTATACTGCTAGTTTGGATTTAATCGTTCTAAAACTTATAACCAAAATTCAGGCTTGGTTCAAAAATATATTTGGGTGCTCCTTTTTCAACTTGTGCAAAATCATCGGGGAAATTGGTGTCAATAGGCCAGTATTTGAGTGCGTAAGCAGGTTCAATATAAATCCGCTTTTTAGCAATTTCAAAACGGTAACCAGCAATAAGCTGCAGATACAACTGAAATCCTTTCTGGATTTTTTCATCGTTAACATCGTAATACTGTTTCATAAAAGGGGTAGCCTGGATGGTGGTAAATACACCCTTCCACAAAAATCGCTGGTAACCGGCACCAATACCATAGGCGCGTACAAATCCGGGATATAATTCGTCTGAATCTCCGTAAGTGCCAAGCGGTTCTTCGTATTTCCAGGTGTTAAACTCCACAAAAATTCTATTCTTCTGATCAATCTGGTAGCCATAAGTCAATAAATAGTAGTCGGCTGCATCAGGAAAAAAATTATAGAGCATAAACAGGGATGCTCCAATCGAATGTTTGTACATAACATTTTCAGTCTCCGAAGATGGGGAATTGGAATTTGGGGAATTTTGCCCAAATACAGCGGTTGTGGTCAGCGCAGAAGCGATGAGAAGGTTTAGTTTAAAATTCATTGTTAGATTTTTGAGTTTTTAATCGGTTTTTAAGTTGAAGTCAATGATATTCTTTTCAGTTGAGAAGTTAAACTTAATAAAAAATGCTATTCGTTCAATATCATTGAGTTATGATTGTATAAGAACCAGTTTGTCGTCGGTAGGAATTTCATAGGATATTTATTAAAAGGAACTTCAATTTTCTCCGGATGTATAAGTGTTAGAAGGCTCTACATAAAAAGGCTCCATAAGAAAATTATGAAGCCTTTTTAAGTTCAGCGTTTCGTCCTGAAATTTTAGTTTTTGCTATAGCTCAAATCCCTTAAGTACCAGGAATCATGTCTTTTTACCGTTCTCAGGATTTTAAGAAAGTCTTTATTCAATTCCTCAAAGAAGTCCTTGTATTTTTCTGAAAACTCTTTATCGTATTCTAAATATTCCATCTGGTTTTTCCCGAACGACCATCCGATAAAAACCGGTCCGTTGTAGCCCAGTTCTCCTGATGCAACCCGCCATGTATCGTTATGTCCTTCTGCTTTCATATGATCAACCGCTTTTTTCATAATTCTTCTGAATTCCTTTTGTTTGCCCGGAATGATATAAAATTCCTGGAATTCCATGTAGTTTACACTGTCCATTGGGATGCGGTTAACCTCAGGGATTATACTCAGTTCAGCATATTCGGTAATTGTTTTCGAATAATTTGATTTCATGGTTTTTACCCATTTCCCTGTTTTTTCTTCACCAAACTTTTCCATAATTCTACCCCAATCTTTCTCCAGTTCATCAATATCAGCTAATGAATTGATAGGGTGCCAATACTGGTACTTAAAATCACCCGTTGTCCAGGCATAAAATTCGTATTTGTAATTTTCGTCTTTACACAACTGGGCCAGTTCTTTACTAAATTCCCAGTACTCGTTTATATGCTCGGGATGCACTTCTTCTTCCCAGCAATACCAGAGTTGTTTACCATTTTCCTGTGCTTGTGTGGTGTGGATGGTACAAACCAAAAGGATTACGATCAATCCTAAGCCAATTCTTTTCATCTTATTAATTTTTAGTTACTTAAGTAAGTTACCGCAAATCAATAAGAAAACAAAATAAAAATACGAATTGGTGTTTTTATCGAGGATGAAAATAAAAAGACCCGTTCTGTAATCGTTAAATCATACAGAACGGGTCTTAACTTCGGACTCCCGACTTCGGTTCCCGACGCCTTGGTCGGGACTAGTGATACTTCGCATTTTTGTTTCGCTATACTCACAAAAATGGAGAATCACTAAGCTTCCTACGCCATCAGCTTTTTATATTTAAAACGTTTTGGTGTTTCGTTGCCCATACGTTTTTTGCGGTTCTCTTCGTATTCCGAGAATGAACCTTCAAAGAAATGCACGTGTCCATCGCCTTCAAACGCCAGAATATGTGTGGCAATACGGTCGAGGAACCAGCGGTCGTGCGAAATAACAACGGCACAGCCGGCAAAGTTATCCAAACCTTCTTCCAACGCTCGCAGTGTATTAACATCGATATCGTTGGTAGGCTCATCGAGCAGCAACAGGTTACCCTCCGATTTTAATGCCAGCGCGAGGTGAAGACGGTTACGCTCACCACCCGAAAGTACGCCACATTTCTTTTCCTGGTCGGCACCGTTAAAATTAAAACGCCCAACATAAGCGCGGGCATTTGCTTGTTTGTTGCCCAACATTATGGTTTCCGTTCCGCCTGAAATAACCTGGTAAACTGTTTTCTCCGGATCGATAGCTGCATGGGTTTGATCCACGTAACTTACTTTTACGGTGTCGCCAATGTCAATGCTTCCGGCGTCGGCTTCCAGTTGTTTCATAATCAGTTTAAACAGCGTGGTTTTTCCGGCTCCGTTTGGCCCGATTACGCCGATAATACCGGCAGGCGGAAGTTTAAAACTCAGGTCTTCAAACAACAGTTTATCGCCAAAACCTTTCTTTACACCTTCCATTTCAACTACTTTATCACCCAGGCGCGGACCGTTTGGAATAAAGATCTCCAGTTTTTCTTCTTTCTGTTTGGCGTCTTCGTTCAACATCTTATCGTAAGCACTTAAACGGGCTTTGCTTTTAGCCTGACGTGCTTTTGGTGCCATGCGTACCCATTCCAGCTCGCGTTCCAGTGTTTTTTTGCGTTTCTGACTGCCTTTTTCTTCCTGTTCCAAACGTTTTGATTTTTGCTCCAGCCACGAGGTGTAGTTGCCTTTCCAGGGAATACCCTGGCCACGGTCGAGTTCCAGAATCCAGCCAGCAACATTATCAAGGAAATAGCGGTCGTGCGTAATACAGATAACCGTTCCTTTATACTGATCGAGGTGCGCTTCCAGCCACAAAATACTCTCGGCATCGAGGTGGTTGGTAGGCTCATCAAGCAACAGCACATCGGGTTCCTGTAACAACAGTCGACACAGGGCAACGCGGCGGCGCTCACCTCCTGAAAGTTCGCTTATGGGTTGATCGTTTGGCGGACACTGCAAAGCATCCATCGCACGCTCCAGTTTGCTGTCGAGGTTCCAGGCATCCAGTGCATCCATTTTTTCCTGCAACTCGGCCTGCTCCTTCATCAGCTCGTCCATCTTATCCGGGTTCTCATAAACCTCGGGCAAGCCAAACAACTGGTTGATCTCTTCGTAGCGGTTCAATACGTCAACAGTTTCCTGCGTACCTTCTTTTACCACATCGATAACGGTTTTACTCTCGTCGAGCTGTGGCTCCTGTTCAAGCAAACCAACCGAATAACCCGGTGCAAAAACCAGTTCGCCGTTAAAGGCTTCATCCTGCCCGGCAATAATTCTTAACAGGGTCGATTTTCCCGATCCGTTTAAACCGATGATACCGATTTTGGCTCCGAGAAAAAACGAAAGCGAAATATCCTTAATAACTGTTTTACTTGGTGGGTAGGTTTTACTCACCTTATACATCGAAAAAATTATTTTCTTGTCGTCGCTCATTTTGTTTGTTTTTATTCTGCCGCAAAAATAAGAAATAGTTTAGAGAGAAGCTACCAGCCGGAGTTACCGGCTACGAGTTTTTATAATCCCTAATTATTCTCATGTAGTCAGAATTTTGTCTTCACAATCTTCTTCAACCTGTACCACAAAGTTTCACAAAGGAGGCTCAGAGTTACATGGAGAGAAAGGCAAAAGTAAAAAGTGAAAAAGGTAAAAGTTTCAGGTTTACAATAATCAATATCCAATGACCAATATCCAATGATCAATGACCAATGACTGATGACCAATGACTTAAATATAGCATGTCCTTCAGTCCATCAATCCCTCAATCCTTATTACATCGGAATTCCACCACCTGCGGCTCCCAATCCTGAGAATATTCCAAATAGCACCATTCCAATTATCATGATGGGGTAGAGACACATAATTACAATCATGATAATGCCAAATGTTTTGTAATGCGCGCGCAGATTGTTGAAAGCAATGGACAGTTGATCCTGTTTTTTTAGTGCAACGGCTTGTTTAATACTGTTTGAAAACCTGAACAAATACAAAATGGGCAGCAAATATACACCTGCAAAAACAATGTATATTACTCCGAATAAAGCCATCGGAAACGGGAAAATGTTTGGTTTTGTGTCAGGAATAAATGCTGTCATTATGCTCACGCTGATTCCTCCCAATACCATAAATCCGGTTCCTATAAACCCCAGGATGGACAAAAACTGGCTCCATTTTCCGGCGCTGTGCAGGTTGTGGTTAATTTCTTCGGTAAGCTCCAGTGTTTCTGGTTTTGCTTCCGCCTGGTTCTCTGTAGGTAGTGTTTCTTCGTTAAAGGTGTTGTCTGTATTCATTTTTTATAATTTGAAAAATTTGATTCTCGTAAATATTATGGAGTAAATGCCAGCTTGCCAGCCGCAGTTTAGATTGTTTTAGTTTGGGTGCTTCATGTTTTATTAATTATTAACAGCGTCTATTTGTTGATGTACGCATAGGTGACAAAAGCAAAACGTTTGCCATCGGGCGACCACGAAGGTACGTTAATGGTTCCCTGTCCGCCGGTAAACGAGCACAATGTTTTTACCGATCCGCTTGCCAGGGTCAGCAAACGCAACGAAACAGCTTTCATACCCGGATGTGCACTTCCCTGATCCTCGTGATAACTGATGTAAACAAGGCTTTTTCCATCGGGTGACGGATGTGCAAACCAGTTGGAGTATTTATCGTTGGTCAGTTGTTTTTTATTGGATCCGTCGACATTCATTTGCCAGATCTCCATTTTTCCGGAGGCCATTGAGTTGTAATAAATGGTTTTTCCGTCGGGCGAATATTCCGGGCCGTCGTCTAAACCGGGTGTCGTGGTTAAGCGGGTTTCTTCTCCGCCATCCACAGAAATGGTATACACATCGTATTCGCCATCGCGCTCGGCACAATACGCCACTCGTTGCCCATCGGGCGACCAGCCGTGCCAATACGACGGAACGTTTGGCGTTACAGCTTTTGGTGTTCCGCCTTCAAGGGGCAATATATAAATTCGCGAGCCTTGTTTTGTCGGTTGTCCGGCAACAGGTTCTGATGCTGCCTGATGACTAATTGCCAGCCATTTTCCGTCGAAAGAAATTCCGTGATCGTTGTTACACCGATCAGCAAAGCCAGTGTTTATAAGCGTTTTTTTGTTTGACTCCAGATCTACTTTATACAATTTTCCTTGCTGATTGATAATCAGAAAATTTCCGTCGCGGCTCCAGTTGGGTGCCTCAAAATGAGCTTCTTCACTGCGCACTGTATCACGTTCACCGGTATCGATGTTATAGATTTCGAGTGTTGAACGAACATTATCCATTTGTTGTGCAAACGACATGTAGGGAAACAACAGGAAGAGGAGTAGATATCGTTTTATGTTCATAGCAGATTAATTTAGCCGGATGCTAAAGGTAATAATTTGTTTGAAGTTTTTATGTTATCTAAGAACTGTGAGAGGAATTAATCGGCAATGCCTCTTTTGTAGGTTTCAAGTGCCCGGTTACGGGCCATTTTATGATCAACCATCGGGGCAGGGTAGGTAAGATCCTGAAATTCGGGAACCCATTTTTTGATGTACAGCATTTCTTTATCGAACTTTTTTACCTGTTCAGTTGGATTAAAAACTCGGAAATAAGGCGCAGCATCGCAACCGGTTCCTGCCGCCCATTGCCAGTTTCCATTGTTTGATGAAAGCTCGAAATCGAGCAGTTTTTTTGCAAAATATGCTTCGCCCCATCGCCAGTCGATTAGCAGGTGTTTGCACAAAAAGCTGGCTGTGATCATACGTACACGGTTGTGCATGTAGCCTGTTTTGTTTAGCTCGCGCATGCCGGCGTCAACAATCGGGTAGCCGGTTTGGCCGTTGCACCAGCGCTCGAATTCTTTTTGGTTATTACGCCACTCAATGCCGTTGTATTTAGCTCTGAAGTTCTCGTTCACCACACGTGGAAAATGGAAAAGGATCTGCATAAAAAACTCGCGCCACACCAGTTCGCTCAAAAAATCGGGCGATTGATTATACACCTGCTGCACAATTTTGCGGATGCTAACCGTTCCAAAACGCAAATGAACACTTAGGTTGCTGGTTCCATGAACAGCCGGGAAGTTGCGTGTTTTGCTGTAATTTGCCACAACCGACAGGTCGTAGTCTTTTACAGCAATAGCTGATTTCTGAAAACCGATTTCTTCCAACGTGGGTAGCGAAGAATCAATGGCAGCGAAAGCGTCTGTTTTTAGCTTTTCCTCAACTTTTAGTTGTTGTGCTTCAAAATGTTCGAGCCATTTGTTTTTATATGGCGTAAAAACTGTGTAAGGCGTTCCATCTGCTTTTAGTACTTCGTGGGGCTCGAAAATTACCTGGTCTTTGTGTGAAAAAACTGAAATGTTGTTTTTCTGCAGAAGTCGTTTAACCTTGTCATCGCGCTCAGTTGCATAAGGTTCATAATCGCGGTTAAAATGCACTTCGCCGATTTCAAATTCGTTTACCAGTTCCTGCCAGATTTGCAGAGGCTCTCCGGTTTTTACCAGCAATCCTGAATTCATTTCACGCAGTTCTTTATCCAGTTTTGTAAGTTGCTGATGAATAAAAGTTACCCGGGCATCGTTCTTATCCAGTTCATCCAGAATATTGGTGTCGAATATAAAAAGCACCGCTGTTTTGTCTGCACGTTTCAGGGCTTGCTGCAATGCGGTATTATCAGTCAGTCGTAAATCGCGTCGTAACCAAACGATGTTAATCATATTCATTTTCTTTCTGCAAATGTAAGTTTTCAGCATTTAACAATATTCGCTATCATTCGTTTAAAAACAAACGAACGAAACGGTTTGAACAGGTACCAGTAAATTCGTCCCCAAAGTCCTTTTGGTCTGAAAGTGACTGCTTGAATAAGCTGTTTGTTGCGAATTTTAAATTCGAGCCATACCTCACCCGGAAGTTTCATCTCGGCATAAAGCAATAAACGCCCTTCCTTTTTGTTGGCATAAATTACCCGCCAAAAATCGATGGCATCACCGGCTCTTATCGTATGTATATTGGTTCGGCCCCTGCGAAGTCCAACGCCACCTGCCACTTTATCCATAAATCCACGAAATCTCCAAAGCCGGTTACCGTAATACCAACCGTTCTCTCCACCTATTTGCCATATTTTCTCGATGGTATTTTCCGCCGAGGGTGTTTCCGCAATACGTACATCTTTGAAACAACCAAACTTCGGAACGTTTATAAAATCCGAGAGCTGTCCGTGCAATTGCCCGCTTACAAACGAATCTTTCCAACTCGAAATAATTTCATTCTGCTCAATCTTTTTAAATGCCTGTTGCAAACTCTCTTCGTAGCTTAATAATTGCAGCTTAAAAAGTTGGGTAAGCTCATCGTTGCGTGCAATTACTTCAACGCGCATGCTGTCGACCAGCGAAGTGGCAAGTTTATACGAAGTTGAGGTAACAAAATACAACCAGTACGACGATAAACGCGGAGTCATTACCGGCACGGAAATAATCCGGCGTTTTAAGCCCCGCACTTTTGCAAAGCGCAACAACATTTGTTTGTAGGTAAGAATTTCGTTGCCTCCGATGTCAAAACTTTGATTGAAAACGGCCGGGTTGTTTATTGAGAGTTCCAGAAAACGAATAACATCGGAAATAGCAATGGGCTGGCAGCCTGTTTTTAACCATCTTGGTGCTACCATAACGGGGAGTTTTTCCACCAGGTCGCGAATAATTTCGAAGGAAGCACTTCCAGATCCAATAATAATTCCTGCCCGTAAAGTGGTTAGCGCATAATCGCCTTTTGCCAGTTCCTGTTCAACGTTTAACCGCGATTTCAGGTGTTTGGAAAGCGACTGGTCGTTAACAATACCACTTAAATAAATAACCTGTTTGGTGGTTGTTTTATTTATTTGCTCCCTGAAGTTTATGGCCGATACCTTTTCCTGTTCTGCGTAATCGCGCGAGTCGGACATACTATGCACCAGGTAATAGGCAATGTCTATGTCTTGCGGTATTTTTTGCAGGCTTTCTTTATCCAATAAGTCGGCTTCAATAATGTCAATCGATTTTTCAATGGTAGCGCCAAATGCAGCACGTTTTTTGTCTCTTACAACACATGTTACATGGTGCCCTTTGTGTACCAATACGGGCAGCAGTCTTTTTCCTATGTATCCGGTAGCTCCGGTTAAAAGAATTCGCATGGCGTTTATGGTTTAAACAATATCGTTTACAAACCTTAACACAGTAACGTATTTAATAATAGGATGTTCGGACGGATTTTCAGAATGAAGGAGAATTGTTGTTTTATAGCGCTTCCAGTTCTTCGCGGTAATCGTATTGTAAATCTTCGTGAAGCATGGAAATAACTTTTTGAATCCGTTTTACCTGGTTCAGGTACATGTTGAATACAACCCGGCTGCGTTTATAATCCAGGCGCGAGCCTTTTAGCTTCTTGCAGAAATATAGCAACAGTTCAATTTCCGTTTCTTTTTTGCCCGAAAAACGAATATGCTTATTGGTAGTTTTTAAAACTTTCCGAATTGTTTTTTTTGCTAAGTAAAAGCTGCTGCGGTTCAGGCTCATAAATTCCAGGTCGATTTCTTCTTTCACCTGCCTGATGTATTCATCTTCGTTATGAGCTTCAAACAATAGATAACTAAGCAGCTCTTTATTGTCTTTTTTATACTTGGCCAGCCGCGTAATTACATCATGTAAAACCTCGGGCGGCAGGTTCTTTAATTCCTTTTTTATGTTGCTCAGCGAAGCAATTTCCATAGCATGCAAAGTAACCTAATTAATTCATACTATTAAAATTATTTGTTTTCAAAGGTATAGTTTGGAACTCGCAAGCATTCTAATCATCCTTTTGTATGTGAATTACTCTCATGCTCATTTCATAAAAATGAATTAATTACCCGAATGGCTGACGAGATAATTGAATTACAATTATCTGTCAGGGTTAACCTTGACATTGAAAATCGTAGGATATTCATTGCTGAAGCACGTAATATGCAGATTTTCAATCGTCAACACTTCGTGTGAAAAATTCAAGAATTTTTCAGGTTAAAATAAAACTTTCTTTTTCAGCCAATCACAGGCTAAAACTTTTAACGAAGGTGAGCAATGATTGATTTCGTAGAACAGCCAACAGCACAATTTTAAGGGCAACTGTAGCAGAATGCGGGTGAATAACGGTTAACGAATTTTGCAGAATAAAACCTGACGTTTATTGGCGGTTAATTACTGAATGCTGAATTAAAAAGCATCGCATCAGTTAGTTACATAAATTTGAAGTGTAAGAACAATTAAAACAATAATAAGATGAAAACAAAACTAGTTCTATTAAGCATTTGCCTTGCAATTTTAAGCATGGGCGCCACCGCAAAAATAAAAGACGGAAAGGCGATGACCGGAAACTCACTTACCGAATTTGGTAAGTATACTATAGTAAATTCAAGCTCACCGATGGTTTACAACGATCAGGTATTGGAAACTTACGAATTAACGTACGAAAATATTACCAATCCTATACGAATTGGAGTTTTGTGCGAAGATGATAAAAAATGTACAACCTTTATTGTACGCACCGATGAGTTTGAAATTGAATATGCCTGCAGAAACCATGTTTTTGGAGTGAAGAAAATGGAACCTCGTTTCCAGGAACTACCAAAAGAAGAAATGGATTTGAAACTGGATAGAGTTGCCTACTACTCACAACGGGTAATTTGCCAGAACAAAAAATCGCAGGACGATTTGCTGGGTTTGATTGCATGTTATTTCCCTGATTTGGTGAAAGACGAATATCAGGCCAGCTTTTAAAACGAATTACAGTACAGCGCAATTTTTTTCATAGAAGTATGAAAAGATGATCCCCGCCAGAGGGGCGGGGGTTTTTTCTCTTAACAGAACAGAACAAAAAACAGAAACCATTGAAAAGATAGAGCGAGTAAAATATGAAAGGGTAATATAAAATTAGTGAGTACTTTACTCGAAAGCCCTGCGTTGTTTCAGCGCAGGGCTTTTCAATGAATGGAAGTTTTTTGGCTGCAAAATGGCAATTCTCGTCAGTCAACGACAGGTTTTCGCCGCCAGTCTGATGTTAAACTCCAAAGTGCTTTTATAAATGTTTTTACCTTTATGATAGGGGAGTTAATGGTATGAACAAATTGATGTACAATAACAATGTGCTTTACCGGGGAACAAGGCATCTTTTATTCTTTGTAGTTACCGTGGTATTGTTTACAGGTATTTTATTTGTTCAGACCGAAAACGGCAGTCTTGTCCGGGTTTTTAGTATCACACTTGGCAACGCCTTTTTCTTTTTTGGCTATGCTTACATCACTATTTTTTTGCTTATCCCCGAGTTGTTGTTAAAAGCCAAACCCTTTTGGTTTATTGTAGTATTTCTGCTGGTTGGAATTGGCTTGTCGGCATTAAAATTATTATTCTCCGATTATATATTTTATGCCTCAATTGCCCCCGAGAATATATCGGGTAACGGAGCTTTTAATCTTCGTTTAATTGTGATGAATACAAAAGACATGACCTTTATTGTGGCCTTGTTTTGTATTGCCAAGTATGTAAAAGATTACATTCTTACCGAAAATCTCAGGAAAAAACTGGAGCGGCAACACCGGAAAGCACAAACAACACTTTTGCAATCACAGTTCGATCCGCATTTCATGTTCAATACCATTAATAATTTGTATGCGCTGTCGTTGCTAAATCCCGGCAAAACCAATGAGGTGATCAGCCGCATGAAAATTGTGCTTACCTACATTATTAACGAAAGCCTGAAAGAATTTGTGACGCTAAAAGATGAAGTGGAACTGGTTGAAAATTACCTTCAGCTGGAGAAATTGCGTTACGGGAAACGTTTGAAGGTAAGTTACAATACCGAGGGCGATCTAAGCGCCGCACAAATTCCGCCAATGGTATTGTTTCTGTTGGTTGAAAACAGTTTTAAACACGGCAGTAGCCTGGACGCCGGCACGCCATGGATAACTATTTTTGTGCAGGCTACCGATGAAAAAATAATGATTGAAACTGAAAACAGTAAGCCTGAAGGATTACAGAAAAAAACAAAAGAAATTGAACGGGGAAGTGGCTACAGCGGATTAAAAAGACGACTGAATATTATATACGACGGACAAGGATACAATTTAAAAGTGAAAGATATGGGCGACAGGTTTAGAGTGCGCCTCGAGTTAAAAAATACACATGAAGACAGGCATATTACATATCGCTAAAAGGAATTATATTTTACATGGCCTCTTTTGGTTGGCATGGGTAATATCGTTCACCTTTATTCAAACTTTGAATGAAGGAATTACTTCGTTGCATGTCTGGCTAATGTATTATCTCATTACTTTGCCTGTATTTGTATCACACACCTATTTAATTGCCTACTGGCTATTGCCTAAAACATTCTTCCTGGGGCGTTATTTGCTGTTTGCGTTAGGTATATCCGTATTTCTTATCGTATTTTCAGTAATCGAGTTACTATGGAGCAACTACCTGGTTTTTTATCTTTTTGATAGAAGCAGAATGTTTGCTCCCGGATTTCTGAATCTTAAAAATATTGTAATCAGCGGAGTGGGGAATCATTATATCATTCTGGTTTTTTTGGCTATAAAAGCCGGTAGCTCGTGGTATCGGGCCGAATATCAGAAAGAGGAGTTGCTGCGTTCGAAACTTGAAACCGAACTGGAGATTTACCGCTATCAGTTGCAACCCCGGATTGTTCTGGAACTGATAGAAGAGTTGGAAGTTCTGTCGTTAAAAAAGGCGGAAACGGCACCGGAAATGATCATTAATATTTCGAATTTCCTCAACCGGTTTCTTTACGAAGGAAAAGAAGAATTGATACCGTTGGAACTGGAAGTAAATTTGCTTGAGGAGTTTATGACCATTCATAACCATGCGTTGAGCGAGCGGCTATGCAGTAATTTTATTGTTAGCGGCAACCTCAAGTCGTATGTAGTTCCGCCACTTTTGCTGCTTCCGTTCATAAATTCTGCAATAAAAATAGCCTACGATTGTAACGAAACGTATGAAAGTACAGTCATTATTAAAGCAGAGCGAAAGTATTTGCTGTTTTCGTTTACCTTTTGGAGCGAAAACAGTTTTAAGATAGCCGACGATGAAGACAATAAAATTACCTACCGGCGTTTGCACTATAATTTTCCGGGTAAACACCGGTTGGTAGAGAACATTGATGACAATTTTAGAGAATTTAGTATAGAAATTTACCCGTAAAAGTGTAACACTATTCCTATTTCTCGTACTATTTTAGTAACAGATTGAAAACAGACTGAAGCAGGTGCTTCGGATTTAACAGAAAACAAAAGCTAATTTCGTATTACCATGAAAACAAAGTGCCTCATTATCGATGATGAGCCTCTTGCACGTGACTTGATGCGCTCGCACATTGAAAAACTAGATAATTTTGAAATTTGTGCAGAATGTGGCGATGCCATGAAAGCCCTGCAGGAACTTCACAATCACAAGATCGATCTGATGTTTATGGACATTCAGATGCCCCAGATAACAGGAATCGAATTCCTGAGAACATTAAAAAATCCGCCCAAAGTTATTATTACCACTGCCTACCGCGAGTATGCTCTTGAAGGGTTTGAGCTGGATGTGGTCGATTTTCTGCTGAAACCGATAACTTTCGAGCGATTCTTAAAATCGGTAAATAAATATTACCAATCGGTGCAGGACGATGCGCCGGCTGCGCAACCTATTCCTTCAACAAACGGAAATACCGATGAAGCCTTTATTTATGTGAAAGAAAACAAAAAGGTCTTAAAGGTTCATTTAAACGAAATTCTTTATGTTGAGGGTTTGAGCGAGTACGTGCAGATTTATACCACCGAGAAAAAGATTATCACAAAAACCAGTATGACGCACATGTCGGAAAAACTGCCCGACAGTGGTTTTATGCGTATTCATAAATCGTTTATAGTGTCGCTGTCAAAAATCGAAGCATTTACATCGACCAGTATCGAGGTTCCGGGAAAAGAATTACCCATTGGGCGAAGTTATAAAAATGCGGTGCTCGAGGTTTTGCAGCTTCAGGGTTAAAAAATAGCTCCTGCATTTACAAATAGTTGCCATAGTTTTAAGATTCCCGAATCTTCTTCTTCCAACGATTTTATTGGCGAAAGTTGCAAGTACGAAATTCGTTGTTTGTTTACGGACTGAAGATTTTGTTCCGCGTCATCACTAAACGGAATTTTATGCACGCATAAAGTCAGTACCGTTTTTAGTGTGGTGGCGCGTACCCTGATGGTGTGTGTCGAAAACTTTGCCGGATGAATGTGGACATAACGGTCGGGCTGGTCGCCTCTTTTTATCAGCCATTTTGATTCGTCGGGTAAGGTTATCTTTTTCCACTCTGCATTTCGCAACCAGTTGTTGAAGTCGGTTTGGGTGATAATATTTTTTGTTACAAAGTAGTTGAGGCTTGCATTGCAAACCTGCCCGGGCGTTAATTCTCCGAGGTAGAAATCGAAGAGGTTACTACCGATCGAAAGCATCGCTTTTTCGGTAACGTTCCAGTCGCTGGTTCGCCATTCTTTAATTTCGCTGAGCAGGAAACGGAAATGATGTTTGTAAGGATTATATTGGATCGGTAACGGAATTTCAGGCGGCATTTGAATTGCTTTTGAAACATTTCAATAAATTTACCACAAAAGAAACAGATGGCACTTTTTCCAATCCATAAATATTTTGTTTTTAACGGTAGGCTTGTGCCGGTTTCTACTTTTGTGCCGGCCGAAAACGAAGGTGGAATCTACGAAGTTTTACGTGTTGTAAATGGCATCCCACTATTTTTAGATGAACACTTACAACGTTTTCAACATTCGGCTGAACTGGCCGGAAAAGAGATTCGATACAGCTGCACGCAGTTGGAGGCGTTCTTAAATCAGCTAATCATTCGAAACGAGGTGGATGAGGGAAATATTCTTATTTCGTGTAAAACCAACCTGAAAGCTTTTTTTATAGCCCATAATTATCCTTCCGCTGAACAGTACAAGTCGGGAATTCGGTGCGGACTTTTACACGCCGAGCGCATGAATCCGAATGCCAAAGTTTTTCAAACCGAAGTACGCAAACAAGCCAACCAGCTGATGGAAACCTTAGGTTTTTACGAAGTGTTGTTGGTCGATCATGAACAGCGAATTACCGAAGGAAGCCGAAGCAACGTGTTTTTTATAAAAGGCGATGAAATAATCACGCCTCCGGGTAAACATGTTCTGTTGGGGATCACACGTCAGAAAACAATTACCTGTGCCAATCGGCTTAACCTGAAAATACGTGAAGCTGAAATACCACTGGATAGATTGACCGGTTTGGATGCTGCATTTATAACAGGTACTTCACCCAAAATACTCCCAATAAAAGAAGTTGACGGGCATTTGTTTGATGTGGATAATAAAGTATTACGAAGTTTGATGAATGAGTATGATAAAGTCATTCAGGAAGATATAAACAGAAGAATCCGATCCAGTTAATTATAAAAAGGATCGGATCCCTCAATAGCTTTTGAATTTCGAACGATGATTAACGAATAATGAATGAAGAAGTGAATCACAACAGAATCTGTAATTTCGTTCTTGTCAATCGAAAATCGTTAATCGAAATTCATCATTACAATCGGTTTCTCAAAATCTTCTCAATTTCAAGGTAATCCATATCCTGTTTCTCGCCAATTTTTGCCTCGCTTTGTTTAAAGCGGTCAACAATTTTAGTTATGGTCGATTCAGGAACATCATATTCCGGCAAGCGGCATGGTACACCTAACGATTCAAAGAATTCAACAGTTCGTGCAATAACGGCGTCGATTCGTTCGTCCTCGTTGCCAGCTGTAATGCCCCAAATTCGTTCGCCATATTGTAAGATCTTATCTTTTTTGTTGTCGCGCTTAACGTGCATCACTCCCGGCAAAACAATGGCAAGTGTTCGTCCGTGGTCTATTCCGTGGAAAGCAGTCAATTCGTGACCAATAACGTGTGTCGACCAGTCTTGCGGAACTCCAACTGCAATCATGCCGTTCAGTGCCATTGTTGCACACCACATAAAGTTGGCGGCAGCTTCGTAGTTTTTGCGATCGGCCAAAACCTTCGGACCTTCCTCAATAAGCGTGGTCAGGATACTTTCTGCCAGCCTGTCTTGAAGTGGCGAATTCACTTTAAAAGTCAGGTATTGCTCCATCACGTGAACAAAGGCATCAACAATGCCGTTGGCTACCTGGCGGTCGGGCAGGGTAAAAACACATTCCGGATCGAGCACCGAAAACTGCGGCATTACCAGTGGCGAACCAAAAGCTTTTTTCTCCTGCCTTTCGGCGCGTGTAATTACTGAATTACCGTTCATTTCCGATCCTGTTGCCGGCAGGGTTAACACAGCTCCCAGCGGCAAAGCCTTTTCAACAGCTACGCCCGCGGCAAGAATATCCCACGGATCGCCGTTTTCGTACAAGGCAGCAGCGGCAATAAATTTAGTGGCATCAAGTACCGAACCTCCACCTACTGCCAGCAGAAAATCAATATTTTTTTCTTTTACAACATCCACCGCTTTCATACAGGTTTCGTAATGCGGATTGGCCTCAATTCCGCTAAATTCTTCAACCGTGCAACCTTTTAAAGCGGCCATTACCTGGTCGTATACTCCGGTGCGTTTTATGCTTCCGCCACCGTAAATCATTAAAATGTTTGCATCTGTAGGAATTTCACCGGATAGTTTCGAAATCGATTCTTTTCCAAAAAGAATTTTAACCGGATTTCTGAATTCAAAATTGTACATGAAATTTATTTTTGGTTATTTCAACTGTCATCTGAAACAGGCGTGCCTGTTCGTTGTTCAAAGATATAAAATGTGGCAGAAAAGATATTCAAATCGAGAGCTTGATTTCCGGGAAGACATTCCGAACTATTCCGACGAACAGCTAAAAGAGGTGCTGAAATTGCGCGACCATTATCAGCCGGAAGCTGCGCAGCTGGCTATCAAGGAAGCCCTGAATCGTGGAATCATTAACTCTGAGCAGGATCTTTTTTCTGAAGAATACAGGTGCGAAGAAATACAGTTTTCGCTGTTCCCAAAAATTAAAAAAGACCGAAACCGAATAAAAATCAGAAAGAGTATTGCGCGCAGTTTGGTAATATGTTCCGTGCTTCCGGTAGTGTACGGTTTAGTTGAAATGAAAACCGGGAAAAGTTGGGAAGGAGCAGGGATTCTGCTTTTTGGGTTACTATGGTTGTTTTGTTCGGCACAACTCATCAAAGTATTTCATGTGCTTTTTATAAGGTGTTTATTGGCGGGAACTATACTTGGGGCCATGTATATTTTTTATCGCCTCATTTCGTTGCAGACCACTGTTTTTATGGATTTTTTCGTGGTTTTAATTCTCGCCGGTTTAATTTTTTATGGGTTGCTTTTTATGCTGAAAAATGCCCGGGAGTAAAACCGAAGCTGTTCTCAATTCTCCATTTATCTGGAAAAAGCACGTATTCATCGAAATAAGTACAAAATACAAAAGACGAAACCTTACTTTTGAAGCGTTATAAAAAGAAAGACTATGAAAACAATATTGCTGTTTACCTTATCAATTTTATTTGCAGTTAACCTTTCGGCACAAAACGACGACGACTGGGATTCGCGCCGTTACGATATCGACAATTTTTCAGCCATTTACCTTGAAGGCAGTTATAAAGTGTTTTTATCGCAGGGTAACGAGGGTGCCTTAACGGTAAAAACTCCCGATGATGATGTTTTGCATGAGCTGGACGTTGAAAACTGGGGCGATGAATTGCGAGTGGTTGTTGATCGTGATTTTATTAATTACGAACGCATTCACTTGTATATCACTTTTAAAAATCTGGATAAGATTAAAGTGCAGGGCGGTTTAAATTTAAGCACCGATGGATATCTTGATTTGAATGACCTGTATGTGCATGTTGAAGGAGGTGCAAAGATTGATTTGGAAGTAAAAGCTGAGAATATTGAGCTGGTAGGTGAAGGAGGCGTGCTGGTTCGCCTGGATGGAGTGGCTGATGAGTTGGATGTAAAACTCTCGGGAGCCGGACATGTTGATGCAGAAGATCTTCGGGTGAATGACGCTAGTTTTAAAATTGAAGGAGTTGGAACCGGATCGGTGCATGCTGTTGAAACATTGTACGCCAAAATTGAAGGTGTCGGTAAAGTTCGCTACACCGGAAATCCAAAAGTTACCCGCGATATTGAAGGGTTGGGAAGTGTAAAAAGAGATTAAAAATATACTACTCGTACCTATTACTTATAGGTACATATTTTCTTAGGTTTGGTTTAGGTTTATAAAAGGCTATCATAGGGTAGCCTTTTTCTTTTATGGGAAACCCGACATCAAACCAATTCCCCACAGATTTTTTTCATTCGATATTTACGGTTTTTGTATAAAAATCATTGCCCGAGCACTTTAAATATGTTTATTTTGAATTCACTAATTTTTCAAAAAAGTAAAATGAAGAAAATTGCACTTTTTATCTTTATTGCCATGACAATAATTAGCTGTACGCAAAAAGAGCCGGGGCAGGTGGCCAAAAACTATGTGCCTGAGACACCGAAATTAAGTTCAGATGTGATGACTCCTGAGGTTTTGTGGTCGTTTGGCCGCCTGGGAGGAGCGACGGTTTCGCCCGATGGTACCCAGGTTTTATACACAGTATCCTATTACAATATCGAGGAGAACAAATCGTACCGCGATATTTACACGATACCGGTTGCGGGGGGAGAAGCAAAAAATCTTACCAATACCGCCAGTAACGAATACAATGTTGTTTGGCGCCCCGACGGTAAAAAGATCGGTTATTTGTCATCAGCATCCGGCAGTGTTCAGTTGTGGGAAATGAATCCTGACGGTAGTGATAGGCAGAAGGTTTCGGAAATTGAAGGTGGAATTTTCGGGTTTCAATACGCACCGGATATGTCGAAAATATGTTACCTGCAAACGGTTAAGCTCGACAATGATATTCACGATCTTTTCCCGGATTTGCCAAAAGCCAATGCACGCCTGGAAACAGATATTATGTACCGCCACTGGGATACCTGGCACGATTACACTTATAACCACATTTTTATTGCCGATTATTCGGATGGCAAAGTAGGAGCCGGAACCGACATTATGAGCGGTGAACGTTTTGATTCGCCAATGAAACCATTTGGCGGAACCGAGCAAATTGTATGGAGCCCCGATTCAAAAACGCTGGCTTATGTGTGTAAGAAAAAGGTAGGAAAAGAATATGCGATTTCTACCAATTCGGATATTTACATGTACGATGTGGCAAGTGGCAAAACAAGCAATTTTACTGAAGGGATGATGGGCTACGACCAGAATCCGGTTTATTCGCCCGACGGAAAATACCTGGCTTGGGAAAGTATGGAACGCGACGGTTACGAATCGGATAAAAACCGTTTGTTTGTAGCCGATCTGGAAACAGGTGAAAAGAAAGATTACAGTGCCGGTTTTGACCAGAATGCGGCTGCATTGAGCTGGAGTGCCGATTCAAAATCGATCTATTTTATCAGCGACATTCATGCAACCGATGAAATTTACCAATTGGTTTTAGCCGATAATTCAATTACTCGTTTGACGGATGGTGTTCACAATTATCAAAGTGCAGTTCCGGTTGGAAACCAATTGCTGGCGCAAAAAGTTTCGATGTCGCAGCCGGCTGAGTTGTATTTGGTTGATCCAACTACCGGAAAAGATAAAGCTTTAACCACCGTAAACAAGGGAATTCTGGATCAGCTTACCATGGGAAAAGTGGAAAAACGCTGGATGGAGACCACGGACGGAAAACAAATGGCTGTTTGGGTGATCTATCCGCCACACTTTGATCCGAACAAAAAATATCCGGCTCTGCTATACAATCAGGGTGGACCGCAGGGAACGGTTAGCCAGTTTTGGTCGTACCGCTGGAATTTCCAGATGATGGCAGCCAACGATTATATTATTGTGGCTCCAAACCGCCGTGGATTACCCGGCTTTGGCCAGGAATGGAACGAGCAGATTTCAAAAGATTATGGTGGACAGAATATTAAAGACCTGCTGACTGCCATTGATGAAATGGCCAAAGAGCCTTTTGTTGACGAGACAAAATTGGGTGCAGTGGGTGCGAGCTACGGCGGTTATTCGGTGATGTACTTGGCCGGAAACCATGAAAAACGATTCAAAGCTTTTATTGCTCACGACGGTATTTTTAACTTCGAGCACATGTACACCACAACCGAGGAAATGTGGTTTGTGAATTTCGACTATGGTGGTGCCTACTGGGAAAAGGACAATGCAGCAGCGCAACGTTCCTACTCATTCTCACCGCATAAATATGTGCAAAACTGGGATACGCCAATTTTGATCGTGCAGGGTGAAAAAGACTACCGCGTTCCACCGGAGCAGGGAATGGCAGCATTTAATGCAGCGGTATTGCGAGGAGTGCCTGCACAAATGTTGTATTTGCCGGAAGAAAATCACTGGGTGCTGCAACCTCAAAACGGGATTTTGTGGCAGCGTGTATTTTTCAACTGGTTGGATAAGTGGTTGAAGTAATATCCAGAGCCTAAAAAAGAAAATGCCTTCCGTCAGCTGACGGATGGCATTTTTTATGGCTTAATTTTCAAGCATAATTTCCATGAGATTGACGGCGGTTAATTCGCCTTTTTTCCTGATCAGCTCGCGCGGAGTGTCGTCGCCAACTTCGTAGGTTACTGCCTCGGCACCAAATTCATGAAAAATTGAAACCGTAGAATTGATCCGCTCAACATCGGCAGCATTCGGGCGGATATTCGGATCGTAACCGGGAATATCCTCTGCCATGGCTTGTATAATTTTAGGAACGATTCCCGGCATATTTCCTTTTAGCTCCGGAGCGATGGTGTAGTAAATATCTTCGTAGGTAGAATGAAAATCGATGATAAAATAGAATTTGCGCTGCTCCGCAACTTTGTCTTGCATAAATTTTCGGACGGCTTGCGTCTCCGGCTGGTTGAAAGCTTCCCAGTCGCGGTTTAGGTCAATTCCGCCAACACCATGGCGCCAGTGTCCATTGTCCACTCCGTCGGGATTTACACACGGCACCACGTAAATACAATATTCATCTCTGAACTTGTTGGATAATTCGTCGGAGGCACATAATTCCTCGGTAAAAGCTTTCATAGCCAGCCAGCCGGTAACTTCGGGCGGATGCTGGCGCGAAAGAACCAACAGCATCTTTTTACTTTCCGGATTGCCAATTTGTAAATAGTTGATCGTGCGGCCTTCTTTACTTTTTCCTAATTGCTCAATACTTACAAATGATTTTTTAGCAAGTTCGCCTGCCCACTCATAAATGTCTTTTGACACAATGAGTTCCTGTGCGGCAATCCACGTAGTATCGTTGTTTATCACTAAAGTAAATTCACAAAATTTAGGAGACTCACCTCTTGCTACCGATGCGGTGTCGGCTAAGTAAACGGTAGAATCAATTGGTGTCCAGTTTTTTCTGTCAGTGCTGATCTTCGGATAATACCGGTGCCCAAATCCTTCGTTGTAAGTGATTTTTAGCAGAATTTCTTTTTCTGTGTCCGACCAGATTTTAAACGCGTACCACGGACTTTCATTTATTGGTGTATTTTCAGGAGTGATCAAAACGGTAACTTCATTTTCGCCGGTAAGCGCTACTCCGTTTAGTCGGGCTCCATCAAATTCGTTGGATACAAAAATGCCGTTGCCCACGTCAAATGTCTTTTTTAGTTGGTATTGAATGGGGCGGGTGAGGGTGCTCACTTTTTGAATGGGCTCCTGACCTTGCCATTTGCTGTCTTTTGGTTGGCACGAGCTTAGAAAGAAAAGGATTAAAAGAGCGAATATCAGGTGTTGTCTCATAACTATTCAGGATTAGATTGTTTCGTTCAATAGTGTTTCAATTAAAGCTTCCGTTTCTGTTTTGTAATGCTCGTAAGCTTCGCCTGTTCCGGGGCCTGAAAAACCGGTATGTATTTCACGTATCTCGCCTTTTCTGTCGATAAAAATGGCAGTAGGATACGAAATTATTTTATTCAGCATCGGCAGTGCTTCCGCTGCTTTTTGCTTGTTTGATGTTCCTGCCAGAACCAGCTCCCACGAAACATTCAGATCATTTCGGTAACGTTCAATGCGTTGTTGGAAATAGTCAAAGTCGGGTTTTACTTCAAAATCAAGTCCGATAATTTCCAGTCCGGCGGCGTTGTATTTTTCATACATCTCAACCAGATAGCGCGTTTCGTCCATACAGTTCGGGCACCAGGTGCCAAATATCTGAACGATTACAGCTTTGCCTTTATATTTTTCATCAGCTAATGAAATAGTATCGCCCTCTTCATTCGGAAAAGCAAAACTCAATTTATCGTAGCCAGATTTCAGGAAAGTAAGCGTTTTCATATCGGCGAGTTCAGCGCCATCGGCTTTTACTGCACTCCATTTTTCTTTATAGGTATTGCCGGAGTAAAACCAACCGTTTAGCGTGGAATCATTGAGTTCGGCAGTAAACAAAAACACGTGCGCACCATCAAAACACGAGAGTTGCATGGTGTTGCCATTCACCGCACCTTCCAGGTAGCGGTAATCACCTGTTTCTGTCTGAAATGTTCCCGTAATGAGGTTGCCATCTTGCTCAAAAATCCCGATTGCCGGACTGTCGTTCTCTTCTTCGCCAAAGTTTACTTCCCATTTTCCGGAGAAATCAGCGGCATTTTCATCTGTTATTTCGAACCGTTCTTGAGTGCCATATTCGGCTTCAAACGGAATAGGATGTACTTTACTTTTGTTGTAGTTGAAGTATTCGCCACTAATTTTCTCGCCACTAATTCTGCCTTTGAATTCCGAACCAAAAACAGGCATTTTTATAAACACAGAATCTCGTCTATAAGCTATTTCCTGAACGTCAATCTGTTCATCGGCATTTGAAACCACAAGATGATTTTCATTGAGTACTTCAACATTGAAAGGAATTTGTTGATCCGGATTTTGTTCATCGATTTGGAAAGCGAACAGCCAGTTTCCCGTTTTTAACACAGAATCGGTTTTTGGAGTGCAGGCACATAACATTCCCACCAAAATATACAGCGCAGTTTTTTTCATCTCAGAAGTATTTTGCCTTAAATCTAAACAAAAATTAAAGAGTTGGCCAAGGCCGGGATTATATTGATCAAAACATTATTTTTGACGAAACATTTGAAACAGACCATGCAAAAAATACACGTAGGTTTTATTGGTGCAGGCGGGATTGCCCGTGCTCACGTTTATGCGATTCAGGCCCTGAAGTTTTATTATAACGAAGTTCCGGAAATTGTTTTGGAGTCGGTGGCTTCGGCACGGAAGGAAAGTCGCGAAGCGTTTGCGCAGCAGATGGGATTTAAAAAAGCAGAGTCTGTAGAGGACTTGGCAAAGAATGATAAAATTGAAGCGGTATTTATTTTGGGGCCGAACAAAGTGCATTTCGAGCATTTTAAACTGGCACTGCAAATGCCCAACGTAAAATATATTTACCTGGAGAAACCGGTTTGTTCTTCGTTGGAAGAGGAAGAACAAATGAAAGAGCTGCTGGAAACGGCGGGTCAGGATGTTCGCATTCAGGTGGGATTTCAATATTTGCAGACTTCATCGGTTCGCGAGGGATTGAAATTCTGGCGCTCGGGAAAAATAGGAAAGCCCATTCATTTTGATTTGAAATATTACCACGGCGATTACCTGCAGGAAAGTTACCGTAACAAACGTGTGACACGTTTAACTCCTGCTCCTGATGGCGGCGCAATGGCCGATCTGGGATCGCACGGAATTAGCCTGTTGATGGCTTTTATGGGAGAGGAACTGAAAATAACCAGTGGCTTGCAGGCAGGTGATTTCGAGGGTGTGCCTGCCGGATCTGATTTGTTTAGTTCGCTGTCGTTGTACGAACCTAAAACCGGTGCTGTTGGTAATATGTCGGCCAGTAGAATAAGTTCAGGTTCCGGCGATTTGGTGTCGCTGGAGATTTATGCTGAAAATGGTGCCTTCCGTTACTCATCACAAAATCCGGAATATTTTGAATATTATACCGAAGGTTCGGATCAATGGATAAAACAAGTGGTAGGCAGTAACTACAAACCGGTTACGAGTTTTCCTTCGGGGCACGTTCCGCCGGGATGGTTGCGCTCGATGGTGCACGCGCATTACCAGTTTTTTACGGGCGATGACGCGGAAGCTGTCATTGCTGACCTGAAACACGGTTTGGCCGTGCAACGCATCGTTCGCGAAACTGCCGATCATTTAAAACAATTCAGAGAAAACTTTAAGAATGACAACTAGAAAAAGCGGAATTCTGCTGCATATAACTTCGCTGCCGGGGCAGGAAGGTGTTGGAACATTGGGGAAAGAGGCCTATGCCTTTGTCGATTTTCTGGAGGAGAGTGGTCAGAAACTCTGGCAGATACTGCCGCTTGGGCCGGTTGGTGCGGGAAATTCGCCCTACCAGTGTTATTCTGCTTTTGCCGGAAATCCGGTGTTGATCGATTTGGAGCTGCTTTTGGATGAGGACCTGTTGAGTGCTGATGACCTGGAAACAATACCGGCGTTCAAAAAATCAAAAGTGGAGTTCGATAAAGTTTCAGCCTGGAAAAGCTCGCTGTTGAAAAAGGCTTTTCAGCATTTTCAGGAGAAAAAGTTTGATCATTTCCGCGATGAGTATTACCACTTTTTGAATGAGCATGGCTGGTGGTTGAACGACTATGCTTTGTTTATTTCTGTTCGCAACCATTTTGGTGGATTGCACTGGAACGAGTGGGACCGTGGTATAAAATTCAGAGAGCCGGAAGCCGTATACGATCTGTCGGAAAAACTAGAGCCGCAGATCGCTTATGAGAAATTTGTTCAGTTTATGTTTTTCAGGCAGTGGCACCGCTTAAAACGTTATGCCAACGAAAAAGGCATTCAGATCGTTGGCGATGTGCCGCTTTACGTTTCGGGCGATAGCTCGGATGTTTGGACCAATACCGATATTTTTCTTTTAGACGATGAGCTGAATCCTATAGAAGTGGGAGGTGTGCCTCCTGATTATTTCTCGGAAACCGGCCAGTTGTGGGGCAACCCGGTTTTTGACTGGCAGCGCCTGAAAGAGCGTGATTACGACTGGTGGATGGCACGCCTGCATTTTAACCTGAACATGTTTAACCTGGTGCGTATCGATCATTTCCGCGGCCTGGAATCGTTTTGGTCGGTTTCGGCAGAGGAGGAAACTGCTATTAACGGCAAATGGGTGCCGGCTCACGGTTACGAAATGCTGAGTTTGATAAAAAGCCAGATCGGAGTTTTGCCATTTATCGCGGAGGATCTGGGAATAATTACCACCGAAGTTGACCATTTGCGCGAACGTTTTAACTTGCCGGGAATGAAAGTGTTGCAGTTTGCCTTCGCCACTGATGCGACAAATCGGGATCTGCCACACAATTACGAACGAAACTATGTGGTTTATTCGGGTACGCACGATAACAATACCACTTTAGGTTGGCTGAATGCGGTTGAAGGGGACGAAAAGGAACTGGTGGCTAAGTATGTTTCAGAGGAGCATGCTGCGAAACAAATTATGGAAATGGCTTTGGCATCGGTAGCTGACACGGCTATTTTACCCATGCAGGATGTGTTGGAGCTGGATGAAAAATCGCGAATGAACACGCCCGGAACAGCAACAGGAAACTGGGATTGGCGTTTTCAGTGGAAGCAGTTGAAAGTGGGGCAGAAGAAATTTTTGAAGGAAACTACGGAAAAGTATAATCGGTAGCCTCAGGAGAAAATGTGAATGAGTGATTGAGTGAATGGGTGATTGAGGAAGTGAGTAGGCGGTAGGCAATTAGCAATAGGCAAAAAGCTCCATCGGGGCGAAATGTAATAGCCCGGTGCGTGAGCGCCGGGAGCAAAAGTTGAGCATAGTGAAATCGCGGTGGTAGCCTCAGGAGTCATAGCGAATGAGTAATTGGGTGATTGAGGGAATGAGTAGGCGGTAGGCAATTCGCAATAGGCAAAAAGCCCCATCGGGGCGAAATGGAAAAAACAAAGTTTTCAGTATTCAGTCGCAATTTTCAGTTTTGCAATTCTACCGTGTTTTAGTTATAGGATTGGTGTCCACTCAAAAAGCTTTGGATGTAAAGGTTACGTGATCAATGCCCCTGCAAAATGCGTTTGAGACCAACTTCTGTCATCGGAGGGCGCAAAAAAATAGATTTGAAACCAATATCAGTTACCTGGGGGCGATAAAAAACGTGTTTGAAAGCTCCCTCAGCACCTGGGCATGCAAAAAAATGCGTTTGAAACCAACTTCTGTTAGCTGGGGACGCAAAAAAACGCGTTTGAAATCAACTTCTGTCACCTGTGGGAGCTTTAAAATCAGCTAGTTAGTAATTTATGATATGTGGCCCAGTATCTGTGTGCCGCATCTGGTGCGACATTGGTGAACTATTACAATTTTGCAGTTCTGCAATCTGGGAATTGGTATTTATGATTTAACTACAGAGTTAAACAAAGCAGGCACAGAGCTTCACAAAGTATCTTCTAATTAAAGCATTTAGGCATTAAAGCATTGCAGCATTTAAACATTGCAATTGTAGCAATCGTAACGATCAGCAACACAAAAACACTGCTTCAGCAAACTTTTGTGGTTGTTCGGCGTGCAGCCAGTGTCCGGCATCGGGAATATCAACAATTCGTGCTTCCGGATAAATTTCTTTTATCAGTTCTATATCCTCGTCCTGAATGTACTTCGAAAGTAAACCACGGATAAAAATTACCGGGTAGGTTGTTATCGGAATTCGATCGTCGAGCCAGTGAATATTTACCCCACTCACAATTTCTTCCAGGTAATCGTAAAGCACTTCGGCATTCAGGCGCCATTGATACTGTTTGGTTTTTTTGTTTTTCTCTACATTCTTCAGAAGAAACATTCTGATGCGTTCGTCATCGATTTTTTCTGCCAGAAAATCATCCACATCGTTACGCGATTTCACCATCGAAAAATCAATGTCCTGCATGGCCAGCAGAATATTTTGATGCAGGTAAAACTGTCCCTCTTGTTTGAGTTGCAGGTAGTCTTTTGGGGCAATGTCGGCAATCACAAGTTTTTCTACCTTTTCAGGGTAATCGGCAGCAAACCACATGGCTGTTTTCCCACCCATGCTGTGCCCAAGTATGGTGGCTTTTTCGATGTTGTGCTTTTCGAAAAACTCCGCCAGGTCATCGCGCATGTCGTTGTAAGTGTGCGTTTCTGTAAATCCTGAACGTCCGTGGTTTCGCTGATCGATCATATAAATCGTATGCTTTTCGGCCAGTCGTTTCGAGATGTTCATCCAGTTATCCGACGATCCGTAAAGTCCGTGTATAATCACCAATGGCGATCCACTGCCTTTTTTTCGGTAATATAAATCCATAGTGTGTTAACTGCTGCTGCTGCCGTTTTGTTCTATTTGAGGCAGTCGAGGTATTTCTGTATGGTAGTTTCCAAACCTAAATAAAGCGCATCGGCAATAAGCGCATGCCCAATTGAAACTTCTTTTAGGTTCGGAATTTTATGGTACATGTAATTCAGGTTCTCCAAACTTAAATCGTGACCGGCATTTACATCAATACCCAGGTTCTCTGCCATTTTGGCCGCCCTAACAAATGGCTCAATCGCTTTAACATGATCAATAGGGTATAACGTTGCATAAGGTTCGGTGTACAATTCAATCCGGTCGGTTTTTATCTCCGCAGCACCTTCAACCGCTTTTTCATCCGGATCGACAAAAATTGACGTACGAATACCGGCTTCCTGCAAACGCGCAATCACATCTTTCAGAAACCCGAGATGTTTCCACGTATCCCAGCCATGATCGCTGGTTAATTGAGCATCGGTATCCGGTACCAGGGTAACCTGGTCGGCCTGCACTTCAATAACCATTTTCAGGAAATCTTCACTGGGGTAACCTTCAATGTTAAATTCAGTGGTTATCAGTGGTTTTATCTCGTAAACATCTTTACGTGTAATGTGCCGCTCATCGGGGCGTGGATGGATGGTAATTCCTTGAGCACCAAATTTTTGACAATTGACAGCGGCATCCTTAACGCTGGGCATTTTGCCACCGCGAGAGTTTCGCAGTGTTGCAATTTTATTTATATTTACACTAAGTCTGGTCATAACTAAAAATTTAAAGACGCAAGTTACTATTTTCAGGCTGAACGATTAACATTAAACAGTAAAGTTTTGTTGGCAGAAAAACTAATATCAGATGTAATTCCATCGGTAAGCAGTTCCGAAACGGGGCGTAAAGCGCTGAGTCATATGGATGTTTACCGTGTGTCGCATATTCCTGTGGTTGACGAGTCGAAATACCTGGGACTTGTTTCTGATAAATTAATATACGATCTGAACCTTGTAGAGGCGCAGCTTTCAACAGCATTAGATAAGCTAAACACAACACATGCCCATAAAGATCAGCACATTTTCGAGCTGGCAATTGTAATGTATAAGCTGAAAATTAGTGTGTTGCCGGTGCTTGATGAAGATCATTATTACCTGGGAGCCATTACGCTGTACGATTTGGCCCGGCGTTTTGCCAGCCTGTTTTCGTTGCAGGAAGTGGGCGGTGTGTTGGTTATCGAGATGAATGTGAGCGATTATTCCGTAGCGCAGATCAGCCAGATTGTGGAAAGTAACGATGTTAAAATACTCAGCTTCTTTATCGATCGTAAACCCGGGGCGAATGTTCTGGATGTTATCATTAAACTTGACTCAGAAGAATTGTCGGGAGTTGTTCAGGCGCTTATGCGTTACGATTATAATGTAAAAGCCATTTACCAGGATCGGTCGATGTTGAATGACCTGTACCAGGATCGTTTCGATCAGTTTATGAAATTTATGAATATTTAAATCCAATCGAATAGTGAAAGTTGCAGTATTTGGTACGCTGGTTTCCGATGATTTTGTTCCTGTTTTGCAGGAGTTTTTTGCCTTTTTGCGCACAAAAAATATCGAAGTACAATTATACAAACCTTTTTATTCTCACGTGGTTGAAGAGTTGAATAGTTCAACCTATTACACCTCGTTTTTTCATTCGTATTCCGATTTTGATCCCGACAATGATTTTATATTTAGTGTTGGGGGCGATGGAACATTTCTGCAGTCGGTGTTGAATATTCGTAATTTCGATATCCCCGTAATTGGACTGAACGGCGGCCGTTTAGGATTCCTGGCTGATATTTCGGAAGACCAGGTGCATAATGCTCTCGAAAGTATTTTTAGCAAGAACTATAAAATCGTTGAGCGTTCGATGCTGGAGATTGAATTCTCGAACCAGGAAAACCTAGACTTTAACTATGCATTGAATGAAATGACGGTGCTGAAAACCGATAACTCATCGATGTTAAATGTTACCGCACGGGTTAATAGCGAGTTTCTGAATAATTACTGGGCCGATGGTTTAATAATTGCCACGCCAACCGGGTCAACGGCTTATTCCTTAAGTGTTGGTGGCCCCATTTTAACACCCAATTCGGCCAACTTTGTAATTACTCCGCTGGCACCTCATAATTTAACGATACGTCCGATTGTAGTACCCGACACAAGTGAAATAGAACTTACCGTTGAAGGCCGGGGAACGAACTACCTTACTTCACTCGATTCGCGTTCGTTCGCTGTTGAGTTTTCTACCAAAATAAAAGTGAAAAAAGCCGGGTTCAAACTCAAAACACTTCAACTGCCCGAACAGCCCTTTTTTAATACCCTGCGCAATAAGCTAATGTGGGGAATGGACCGCAGAAACTACAATTCATAGGGCTACTTAACAATTTTTAATCTTTGTTTCGGTTTTATAATAACAAAGGAGCATGTTATTTTTAGAATTATATTACTTTTGTAGCTTTTGAAAGCAAAAGATAAAACGTTTTTATACGTTTAAGTTCATTGATATTCAGTTTGTTATGAGTTTGATTTTTGTTCGTTCAATGGTGTGTTTTTGTAACTTTTTCAGGATAGAAAAACCACGGTTGAAATCAACAGCAATCTTTTCATTTCAAATTGGAGAAAGTGATAAAAATAACATGTCTGAAACCATTGTTAAATAAACGAAATTGAATACCAAGATGAGAAAATTATTATTGGTGTTTGTTACAGTTTTGCTGACTGTTTCAGTACATGCACAAAAAACAGCTGACATCGGAATCTGGGGAGGTACATTAACATCGGTACATGGCGACATGGATGAAGATGCCCCGTTTCAATCGTTCAATTTAAATTTTGGAGCTTATTTCAGGTATAATTTTAATGCCCGCGTAGCCGTGCGCGCCATGTTTCTTACCGGTTCTTTTTCCGGCGAAGGAACAGTAGAAAGCGCGCCATGGGAGTTTGATAAATCGGTACATGATTTAAGCCTGCAGGCAGAAATTAATTACCTGAGGTATATTTTGGGTAAGCAAAAACTGAGGTTTAGTCCGTATGTTACATTCGGAATTGGTGTAGCATTTTTTCCCTACACGTTTACGTCGGGGAGATTGGCGACTGATCCGTTAGGGCCGGCAGGAATATTAGGATTTAATCCTGACCATCCGGAACTGAGGTTTGATGCGGCAGGTGAACCGATAGATGTTGAATACGAAGAGTCGGTAGCAACGCCTACCATTCCGTTTGGAATAGGATTTAAATATACCATTGGCGAACGTTTGGGATTAGGAGTTGAGTACCAGATGCGCAAATATATGAGCGATCAATTGGACGATTTGGATGATCCGCTGGCACATGTAAATGGTTTTGGCGAAACCATCACTTACAACGATGGTTCGCATAATAACGACTGGGCTGGATATTTGGGGGTACATCTCACATATATGATTTTTATAGGCAAAAAGGCTTGTCCGGCCTACGATGCTAAAAATTGGTGATGAAAACAGTTGACAGATTAGATAGAAATAATATTCCAAAGCATATTGCCATTATTATGGATGGCAACGGAAGGTGGGCCGCAAAACATGGCAAACCCCGCGTTATGGGACACGAGAATGGCGTTGAGTCTGTTCGTGCCGTAGTGGAGGGAGCCGGCGAAATTGGCGTAAAACACCTTACTCTTTATGCATTTTCTACCGAAAACTGGGACCGCCCAAAAGCAGAAGTTGAAGCACTTATGGCGCTGTTGGTGCACGCCATTGAAGCCGAAACACAGGAGCTGAACAAAAACAATGTTAGGCTGAGCGTTATCGGATGTGTGGATGTGATGCCTGAAAATGTGCAGGCAAAACTTCAGGGTTGTGTTGATGCATTACAAAATAATACCGGGTTAAACCTGGTGCTGGCTTTAAGTTACAGCGGACGATGGGATGTGCTTAATGCCGTAAAAAAACTGGCCGGCGATTTGGCCAATAACAAGATTACACAAGAAAAAATAAATAACGAACTGTTCCAGAATTATTTGTCAACCGCAGAGTTGCCCGATCCGGAGCTGATGATAAGAACCAGCGGCGAATTTCGGATTAGTAACTTTTTGTTGTGGCAGATAGCTTACTCTGAATTGTATTTTACGAATAAATTGTGGCCCGATTTTAGAAAAGAAGATTTATTTGAAGCCATTATTGATTATCAGAACAGAGAGAGAAGATTTGGAAAAACAAGTGAACAGTTAACGAGCTAATTTTATGACTAGAATCAAAAGACCATTAGTCGCCTTTTTATTCCTTTTTGTAGCGTTTGTGCCACAACTTTTTGCACAAGAAGCCGACAGTACAAACTTTTCAATTTACTATTCAAGCGCACGCAAGTATACAATTGCCGATGTGCAGGTTTCAGGAATCCGCTATCTGGATAAAGATGTGCTTATCCAGCTGTCGGGTTTAAAAGTAGGCGATGAAATAATGGTACCGGGAGATGCAATAACACTTGCAATAAAGAAACTCTGGCAACAGGGCCTGTTCTCCGATGTAAAAATACAGGCAACGAAAATTATCGGAAATCAGATTTGGATAGATATTTATTTGCAGGAAAGGCCTCGTTTGGGGGATGTAAATTTTTATGGTGTTTCAAAGTCTGAAAAGGACGACATTACGGAAAAGGTTTTACTCTTGCGGGGAAGTCAGATCACCGATCACCAGGTAAACAGTGCCGAACGAACCATTATGAATATCTTCCACGGAAAGGGATTCCTTAACACCGAAGTTAACATTGTTCAGCGCGACGATACCACCCAAAACAACAGCGTAATACTGGATATTTACGTTGACAAAAAAGAAAAGGTAAAGGTTAATAATATTGATATTGAAGGCAACGAGGCAATTTCGGATGTTACATTGGAACGCGCCATGAAAAAGACAAACGAAAAGTCGTTGCGAAATTTCTTTAAAACCAAAAAATTCCTTCAGGAAGAATACGATAAAGACCAGGCAAACCTAATCGATAAGTACAACGAAAAAGGTTACCGCGATGCTATTATTGTTGAAGATTCGATATACCAGGTAGAAGTGGGGCGAAAAAACAAACCACGGGTTAATATCGATATTGACGTAGAAGAAGGCGATAAATACTACTTCGGCGATATTCGTTGGGTGGGTAACACCGTTTATCCTTCCGATTATCTCGATTTGGTTCTGGGGATTAAAAAAGGAGATGTATTTAACCAAAAGATACTGGATAAACGCCTGTTTGATAACGAAGAAGGTTTGAACAATCTTTATCTCGACAGAGGTTACCTGTTTTTTGATCTTGATCCTGTAGAGGTGAATGTTAACGGCGATACCATCAATTACGAAATGCGTATTATCGAAGGTGAACAGGCAACAATTAACGAAGTGCGTATTGTGGGTAACACAAAAACACACGAACATGTTGCCCGTCGCGAGCTTCGTACTTATCCGGGAGATCTTTTCAGTAAAACATTGCTGATGCGTTCGTACAGGGAATTGGCGCAGCTCGGACACTTCGATCCGGAAGCCATTAACCCCGATGTTCAGCCTCACCCCGAAGATGGAACAGTGGATATTGAATATCAACTACAGGAAAAAGCAAACGACCAGATTGAGCTTTCCGGAGGTTGGGGAGCCGGTATGTTTGTTGGATCGGTAGGTTTAAAATTTGCCAACTTCTCGGTTCGTAACATCTTTAATAAAGAAGCCTGGCGTCCACTGCCGACCGGCGATGGACAGACACTGAGTTTGCGTTATCAAACAAGTGGAAAATATTACCGCACCGTTAGTTTGTCGTTTATTGAGCCTTGGTTAGGTGGTAAAAAACCTAATTCATTCTCGGTATCTTTATCGCACTCGCGTATTAACTACAGTGCCAACCGTTATACGCAGCGTTATAACCCTTATGGTTATGGCAGCAGCTATGGTTATTCGCCATACGGTTACGGTGGTTATGGTGGTTACGGCGGTTATTCGCCATATGGCGGCGGCTATTCTCCTTATGGTTATGGTGGTTATAATTCTTATCCGCAATATCAATATAACTACGAATCGGAAAACGACAACGAAGATGACGATCAGATTTGGGAAACAACAGCACTGGCTTTAGGTTACGGATACCGTTTGTCGTGGCCTGATGACTACTTTACTGTTTATCACGAATTGTCGCTGGAGCATTATAACCTGCGAAACATGGGAAGTATGTTCTATTTTATGGCCGACGAAAATGGCCAGGTTAACGGAACATTTAACAACCTGAGTTTTAAAACCGTTTTCGGACGTAGTTCGGTGGATAATCCACTATACTCGCGAAGAGGTTCAAATCTATCGCTGGCTTTAAAAATGACACCACCTTATTCGTTGTTTAATGGTAAAGATTATTCGGACGAAAGCATAACTAATGAAGAACGTTACAAATGGATTGAATACCATAAGTGGTTGTTAAAGGGTGATTGGTACACCCCATTAACAAACCCGAGCGGAGATCATACACTGGTGTTAAGAACTGCGCTTGAAATGGGATTCCTTGGGTATTTCGATTCAGGACGTAAATCACCTTTCGAAGGTTTTATTGTTGGTGGATCGGGTATGTCGGGATACAACATTTACGGTACCGATTATATTGCACTGCGTGGTTACAAAGACTACAGTTTGAGTCCGAGAAACGGATCGAACATGTACTCAAAGTTCACTACTGAACTTCGTTTCCCGATTACCTTAAAACCGAGTGCTACAATTTATGCACTGGCTTTCATGGAGGCAGGTAACGCCGGAATCAGTTTCCAGAACTACGTGCCGTTTAAATTGCACCGTTCAGCCGGTGTAGGTGTACGTATCTTCCTGCCAATGTTCGGACTAATGGGTATCGACTGGGGATATGGATTTGATGAAGTACCGGGTGTTGCAGATGCTGCAGGTAGCCAGTTCCACTTCGTAATTGGTCAGCAGTTCTAAAAGAAAAATAGCTTTGGCATAAAATATGATAGACAAAAACCAGTTTAACTAAAAAAGAATTTGCCATGAAGAAATTTATTTTATCAATTGCAGTAATATTCTCAGTAACATTATTTGCAAACGCTCAGAAATATGCGTTTATCGATTCGGAATACATTATGGAGAATATTCCATCGTTTAACGCCGCACAGGAACAACTGAATCAGTTGTCGTCGCAATACCAAAAAGAACTGGAATCGATGCATGCTGAGATTGAACAGATGTACCAGGATTTTCAGGCTGAAAGCGTACTGCTGTCAGAAGACATGAAACGCAAACGTGAAGATGTGATTATTACAAAAGAGAAAGATTATAAAACATTGCAACGAAAGTATTTCGGACCAAGTGGCGACCTTTTCAAAAAGCGTCAGGGATTGATTAAACCTATTCAGGACGATATCTTTAACGCTGTTCAGGAAATAGCTACCGATGGTAGTTATGCCGTGATTTTCGATAAGGCCGGCGATGCTACTTTATTCTATACCAACCCTCGTTACGATTTAAGTGACGAAGTACTTAGAAAACTGGGGTATAAATAGATAAGTAGTTTAGTTCTATAAATCGAACGATTCAATCCAAATCAATTGTTCATTTTAACTAATAATTGGTATTAAATACTATATTTGCAAGCAAAAATTAAGACCACATTGACTATGAGAAATTTAATGAAATTAATGGCAGTGCTTATGTTCACTGTAGCATCATATACTGCTGCCAATGCGCAATCTTTAAAATTTGGCCACATCGACCTGCAAGCGTTGGTTCAGGTTATGCCGGAAAGAACTGCTGCTGAAGCTGAGTTTAATACTTTCCAGGGTGAATTGGAAGAGATTCTTGGTGAAATGCAAAAAGACTATCAGGCAAAATTAGGCGAATTTGAAGCGATGGGAGAAGAGGTATCTGATATTAAAAGAAATGCAAAGATTGCCGAAATTCAGGATGTACAACAACGTATCCAGAATTACCAGATGACAGCACAACAACAGGTGCAACAAAAACAAGCCGAGCTTTTAGGACCAGTATTTGACAAAGCCGAAAAAGCAATTGAAGACGTTGCTAAAGAACAAGGTTTGATTTATGTTTTCGATTCAGGAGCAGGAAACAGAACTATTCTTTACAAGTCGAACCAAAGTGTAGATGTTTTACCTCTGGTAAAAGCTAAATTGGGTATTCAGTAAGAAATTGATTTACTACAATATTAAAAACCGCTTGTCGAAAGATAAGCGGTTTTTTTATGCGCTTTTCTTTTAAACATATTGGAATGATAGGAGATAAAAACTATATTTATTGATCTCAAAAGGAACTTACAGCTGGTTGGTAAAGAAAAAATGGAAGATGATAAAAACCAGACATCTAACTAAAATAAACATATGAAGGCAGCGAAGATAAATAACGAGAAAAATAAAAGTGAGCGGATAGAAAATACTAAACTTTTTGAAGTGGCCTGGGAGGTATGTAACCAGGTGGGGGGGATTTACACCGTAATTCGCTCCAAAGTACCATCGGTGATCAAGAAATGGGGCAATGAGAACTATTTTCTTATCGGGCCTTATTTTGCCGAACAGGCAGCAGCACATTTCGATCCGGCCACCGATTTCTCCACACCAATTGGTAAAGCTGTTTTGGAAATGCAGTCGCGCGGCTTCGAAGTGTATTACGGCCAGTGGATTGTCTCGGGACGCCCGAATGTGATTCTTTTTAACCCGTATTCGATCTACGACAAACTGGGTGAAATAAAATACTACTTGTTTCAGGATTACAATATTGCCATTCCCGATGGTGATGAGTTGCTGGATAAAGTAGCAGCATTTGGATTTCAGGTAAAAGAGTTTTTCCATTATTTGTGTGGAAGCGATTTCTGTAACGATAATATTATCGCCCACTTCCACGAGTGGATGGCAGGTTTACCAATCCCCGGAATACGAAAATCGAACCTGAATATAAAAACGGTATTTACCACTCACGCAACATTGCTGGGTCGTTACCTGGCCATGAATGATCAGGAATTTTACAGTCATTTACCATTTTACAATTGGGAAGAAGAAGCTAATAAATTTAATGTGGCGCCTATTGCAAACATTGAGCGGGCATCGGCACATGGTGCGCACGTATTTACCACTGTAAGTGAAGTTACGGCTCGCGAGTGTACACATTTGCTGGGCCGCACACCTGATTTGATTCTTCCAAATGGACTGAACATTGAAAGGTTCGAGGCAACTCACGAAGTACAAAACCAACACGTTCAGGTAAAGAAAAAGATCCATGAGTTTGTAATGGGGCACTTTTTCCAGAGTTATTCTTTCGATCTGGATAAAACCCTTTATTTCTTTACTTCGGGGCGCTACGAGTACCAAAATAAGGGTTACGATTTAACGCTTGAGGCACTGGCACGCCTGAACTGGAAAATGCAGCAGGCCGGAACGGATATGACGGTGGTTTCGTTCTTTATTACAAAACGCCCGTTCTATTCATTTAACCCTGAGGTGTTACAATCAAAGGCTCAGATTGAAGATGTTGGTCGTGTTGTTGAGGAGATTCAACGCCAGGTAGGCGATAGGCTGTATAAGGAAATTACAATGATTTCCGGTCAATATGAGTTCCCTGACTTAAGAGCTTTGGTTGACGATTACCTGCGATTGAAATTGCGACGTAATGTACAAAGCTGGAAAACTCAAAATCTACCAAAAGTAGTTACGCATCAGTTGGTTGACGATGCCAAAGATGAGATACTCAATTTCCTGCGTACCTCGAACCTGGTGAATAACCGGCACGATAAAGTTAAAATTGTATATCACCCGGATTTTATTGCCACAACGAATCCGCTTTTCAAAATGGATTACACACAGTTTGTTCGCGGATGTCATTTGGGAATTTTCCCGAGTATGTACGAACCATGGGGTTATACACCACTTGAGTGCCTGGCCAGTGGTTTACCATCAATAACCAGTAATCTGGCCGGATTTGGCGATTATGTGGTAAACAATGTTACCGATCACGATAACAAAGGAATGTTTATTATCGACCGGACAGACGGTAATTTTAACCGCGCAGCCGAAGAGTTGGCAAACATGTTGTTTGAGTTTGTAAACTTATCGCGCCGCGACCGGATTGCATTACGTTATCGTTGCGAAGAAGCGGCCATGCATTTCGACTGGTCGAACCTGGGGAAATTTTATGATGAAGCTTACAAACTGGTTTCTGAGCGCTAAAAACAACAGATTTGGATGATATGAGACTTTCTCCAATTGGAGTTTTTGATTCCGGGTATGGCGGGCTAACCGTTTTGAAAGAGCTGATAAAGTCGATGCCCGAATACGACTTTTTATACCTTGGCGACAATGCCCGAACACCTTACGGTACGCGGTCGTTCGATGTGGTTTACGACTACACACTGCAGGCTGTAAAATATCTTTTTTCGCAAGGATGTCCGTTGGTAATAATTGCCTGTAATACAGCTTCGGCAAAGGCTTTGCGTAACATTCAAATGTTGGATTTACCGCACATGGCTCCCGAAAATCGTGTGTTGGGCGTAATCCGTCCCAGCGTTGAAAAGGTCGCTGAAATTACCCGGAACGGGCATGTTGGCGTTTTGGGAACGGTTGGAACAGTGGTGTCGGAATCGTACCCGATAGAACTGGAAAAATGGTCGGATGGTCGTGTAAAATCAACCGTCCAGGAAGCTTGCCCCATGTGGGTGCCATTGGTCGAGAATAATGAAATGGATAATCCGGGTGCCGATTATTTTGTAAAGAAAAATATCGACTCCGTATTTCAGAAAGATAATTCGTTAGATACGCTTATCCTTGGGTGTACGCACTATCCGTTACTTATCGATGTGATTAAAAAGTATGTGCCCGAAAATATAAATATTTTAACCCAGGGTGCCATTGTTGCCGAAAAGCTGGTTGATTACTTACAACGTCATCCTGAAATGGAACAGCGATTAAGCAAAGTAGGAAGTTTGGAATACCAGACCACCGAATCAGCTGCCACCTTCGAAAGTAAAGCGGCTTTATTTATGGGTAGCGAGGTGAACGCCAAAACGGTTCACCTCTAAAATGAGTATTTCCTAATTCTGTAGTTCAGAAAAATAAGTCATTACAAAGCTGTCCATTTCAGCAAATTGATCTTCCATGCTTTGCAATAACTTGTATTGTGCGCGAGCACGAACCAGGTTATGATCGGGCGATTTTGTTTTGTAATAATTATCTCCGTCTATATAATCAATCAGAAATCGTAGAACCTGTTCGTAGGTAATATAACGCGCCGAAAATGCGAGGTAATCAATTTCTTTAGGGCTTAAAAAAGAGGCCGTTTCTTCCAGATATCCCTTGGCAAAAGCTTTAAAGATTTCCAAATCCATCGAAACATTATCCAGGTTCTTGTCGTCTTCCAAACCGGTGTTGGTGTAAAAACGCATGGCATCGCCAAAGTCGTTTAAAACGGTGCTACTGAGTACCGTGTCCAAATCGATCACACAAAGCACTTCGCCGTTTTTATCGAAAAGAATGTTGTTTATTTTAGTGTCGTTATGGCTGATGCGCGTTGGGATTTCACCGTTTTCCACCAATTCCCAAAACGCCAGCATTTCTTCTTTTCTGCTTTCAATCCACGAAATTTCTTTGCTTACTTCAGCTTTTCTGCCAACCGGATCTTTTGCCAGCACTTCATCCCACTGTTTAAAGCGGTAGCGGATATCGTGAAAGCCCGGAAGAATATTTACAAGCGGCTCTTTTAAATCGGCCACCAGCGACTGGAATTTGCCAATTCCTTTACCACCTGCATACGCCAGTTCCGGAGTTTCTGCCGCTTCGTAGGCAATGGTATCTTCTATAAAAAGACAAACTGCCCAAAATTCTTCTTCATCATCCAAAAAATACAACTTGCCATCGTTGGCAGGAATTACGGTCATTGCCTCGCGCAAAGGATCGCCACCGGCAGCAACAACTTTCTTTTTAATGTGCGTGCAAACTTTTTGAATATTCTCCATCATCGCGGGGATGGGAGAGAAGATATTCTTGTTTTTGCGCTGTAAAATATATCGGGGACCGCCGTTTTTGGTAGTAATAATAAAGGTGTCGTTTATAAAACCTTCGCCCAGTGGTTCTACGTTTTCAATTTCGCCCTCGAGTTGAAAGTGTTGTGCAATGTTCGTTAAATTCGTCATGTTGGTTTAGCTATGTTAGAAAACGAAGTCGGAAAATTCTCGTTCCCGACTTCGTTTTTATATTATATACTTATTACCAGAGTTTGTTCGGATATACACCTTCTTCAATTAAGGCGTTAATTTTATTCACCACAATTGGTTTGTCCTCCTTGTAGGTAACGCCAAACCATGGCGAGTTGGCTTCCAGTACTTTTACTTTCACCTCGTTGTCTTCAATCATTTCGAAAACCACCGAAGGAATGTACATCTCCGATTTTGGTTTGTCAATCTCTGTTTCGAGGAACTTTACAAATTTGCTTTCCAGCGCCTTGAAAATTGAGGGATGAAAACCCCAGAAGTTCATCGACACTCTCTCGTTTCCGGTTAAAGGAGTTTCCGAGCCATCTTCCGCAATGGTAACGGCAGCATCTTCTTTTTTGAAAATGTTGTGTGTTTCAACAATCTTTACGAGGTTGTCGTTTTCATTCACGGTGCACATCCCCCGCGAAACCGATCCGTGGTCCGACAGTGTATTTTTAAGTTGGTAGCCGATCATCGAAAAAGTTTGTTCCTGCACCGCGTTGTTCAGGAAGTCGGCCATAATACGGTAAGCTCCCTCTCCGTAAAAGTCGTCGGCATTTATGGCGCAAAAAGGCTCGTTTATTACATCTTTGGCAACCAGAATTGCATGGGCAGTTCCCCATGGTTTTTCGCGTCCTTCAGGTAATGTAAATCCTTCAGGTAAGTTGTCTAACTCCTGAAAAACATATTCTACATCAATTTTGCCACTTAATTTTGCTTCAAACTTTTCTTTAAACGCATCGGCAAAACTTTCGCGAATAACAAAAACTACTTTGCCAAAACCGGCACGAATAGCGTCGAAAATGGTGTAATCGATAATTGCTTCTCCGTTCGGGCCAACAGGTTCAACTTGTTTAAGGCCTCCAAAACGACTTCCCATTCCTGCAGCCAGTATGAGTAAGGTTGGTTTCATATTTCTAATTTTTGGTTTTTATTTTTCCTCTTCTAACTTCTCTCCTGTCTTCCATCTTTATTTGTACCAGCTTGAATACATGTGGTAAGCATTTGCAATTCGCTCCACCTCGCCATGTAACAGTTCGGGGCTGATATCTTTTACTTTTTTGGCCGGAACACCTGCGTAAACACTTCCCGATTCAACACGGGTATTTTTGGTAACCACCGAGCCGGCAGCAATAATCGAATTGCTTTCAACAATCGCATTGTCAAGAACAACCGCGTTCATCCCAATCATTACATTGTCTTTAATGGTGCAACCATGAACGATGGCACCGTGCGCAATAGTTACGTTGTTGCCAATATTGGTTGGGCTTTTTTGGTAGGTAGCGTGTATCGTCGCGTTGTCCTGCACATTGGTGTTATTACCAATTTTAATGTAATGTACATCGCCGCGAATTACAGCGCTGTACCAAATACTGCAGTTGTCACCTATTTCAACATCGCCTATAAGTGTTGCTGTTTCTGCCAAAAAACAGTCTTTTCCAATTTTAGGAGTCTTATCTTTTAGTTGTTTTATAATCGCCATTATCTGAATTGGTTTTAAATTGATTACAAAAATAAGAAAACCCAAAAACTATCACAGAAGTCATCGAAATCTTGTTAAATAATGGTTACATTTGTTACAAGATTCTTCGATCGACCTTGATGAAAACCGGTTCTAAAATTATGATTTAGTAGTTTTGGAGTCGTTTTTTTTATGAATTATAACAGACTTAAGAGAAAATAACTAAAATTTGAAAATTGGGGTTGATAAATAATCAATCTTTTTTTTCGATATTGAAATCAAATATTTTTTAGAGATGAAAGAAACTAAAGTTATCGAACTGGAAGAAGTTGCCATTAGGTTTTCTGGCGATTCCGGCGATGGAATGCAGCTTACCGGAACCTTGTTTTCCGACACTACAGCACTTCTGGGAAATGATATTTCTACCTTTCCCGACTATCCGTCCGAAATTCGCGCACCACAGGGAACAGTGGGGGGTGTATCGGGTTTTCAGGTACAATTTGGGAAAAAGCAAGTAAATACCCCGGGAGACAATGCCAATGTATTGGTTGCCATGAACCCGGCGGCTATAAAAGCAAATGCACGCTTTTTAGAGCCCGGAGGTACGATTATATACGATTCTGATTCGTTTACAGAAAAGAACCTGAGGAAGGCAAACTTTGAAACTGACGATCCTTTTGCAGAATGTAATCTCGAGGATTTCTTTAAGATTCCTGTACCAATTTCAAGTCTTACACAAGAGGGGCTAAAGGATTTTGGCCTGGATAACAAAAGTGTGATGAGAAGCAAAAACATGTTTGCTTTGGGATTGGTATGCTGGATGTTTAATCGCCCGCTGGATTACGTTGAGGAATTTGTAAAGAATAAATTCAGGAAAAAACCGGTTGTTGTTGATTCAAACATAAAAGTTTTGCACGATGGTTATAACTACGGTTTAACCATGCAACACATGACACCAAGTTACCTGGTACATCCGGCAGAAATTGAAAACGGTACTTACCGAAATATAAATGGTAACCATGCTACGGCGTGGGGACTTTTAGCTGCCGCTGAAAAATCGGGACTGGAGCTGTTTTTGGGATCGTACCCCATTACACCTGCAACCGATATTTTAACCGCGTTATCAGAACGAAAAGACCTGGGAGTAAAAACATTCCAGGCCGAAGATGAGATTGCAGGTATCTGTTCAGCTATCGGTGCTTCGTTTGCCGGCGACCTTGCTGTTACCACCACTTCCGGTCCGGGATTGGCATTAAAAGGTGAGGCAATTGGTTTGGCTGTTATGGCCGAATTGCCGCTGGTAATTGTAAACGTTCAGCGTGGTGGCCCGTCAACCGGACTACCAACAAAAACCGAGCAGTCGGATTTAATGCAGGCGCTATACGGACGTAACGGTGAAAGCCCGGTTGTGGTTTTGGCAGCCAGCACACCGTCTGATTGTTTCCATTATGCTTACATGTCGGCAAAAATTGCTTTGGAAAGAATGGTTCCGGTTATTTTGCTTACCGATGGTTTCTTAGGAAACGGTAGCGAGCCATGGAAAATTCCTGCAATGGCCGATCTTCCTTCAATAACTCCACGAGTTGCTAACGACAGCGAAGAATTCCTGGCTTATAAACGCGATGCTGCAACGCTGGCACGTGAGTGGGCATTCCCCGGAATGGCAGGTTTTGAACACCGAATTGGTGGATTAGAAAAGAATATTACAGGTACAGTTAGTCACGACCCGGAAAACCACCAGGTGAACAGCGAGATCAGGGAAGAAAAAGTGCAGCGCGTTGTTGACATGATCCCTGATCTGGAGATTTGTGGCGACGAAGACGGAGGCGATGTGCTTGTTGTAAGCTGGGGAGGAACCTTTGGCCACACAGCTAGCACAGTTCGCGAACTGCGATTGGCAGGTAAGAGTGTTAGTTTGGCTCATTTCAACTACATTAAACCGCTTCCAAAAAATACAAAAGAGGTATTCAGCAAATTCAAAAAGATTATTGTTTGCGAGCTTAACCTTGGACAGTTTGCAGCCTATTTGCGTAACGAGTTGCCTGAGTTCAGCTATTACCAGGCCAACAAACTAAAAGGACTGCCTTTTACCGTTAGCGAATTAAAAGAAAGTATTACTAAACTTTTGGAGGACTAAGCAATGACTGATGTAAAATATACAATAAAAGATTTTAAAAGCGAGAACGAAGTACGTTGGTGTGCGGGGTGTGGCGACTTTGCCATTATTAATGCCGTACAGCGTACCATGGCCGGAATGGGCATTCCGAAAGAGAAATTTGCCGTAATTTCGGGTATTGGTTGTTCATCGCGTTTCCCCTATTATATGAGTACCTTTGGTTTCCACACCATTCACGGACGGGCTACTGCCGTTGCATCGGGTGTGAAAGCTGCCAACCCTGAACTAAGTGTTTGGGTAATGACCGGCGACGGCGACTCGATGGCCATTGGTGGTAACCACTTTATTCACCTGATTAGAAGGAATATTGATTTAAATGTGGTGCTGTTCAACAACCGTATTTATGGTTTGACCAAAGGACAATATTCGCCAACTTCCGACCGTGGTTTTGTGAGTAAAACATCGCCATTCGGAACTGTTGAAGATCCGTTTGTTCCCGGACAATTGGTGATAGGAGCGCGTGGTTCATTCTATGCCCGTTCAATCGACGGAAACCTGAAACTGAGCCAGTCGGTTCTTGAAAAAGCTGCTGAGCATAAAGGAACATCTGTTGTTGAGGTACTTCAAAACTGTGTGATTTTTAACAACGGTATTCACAATGCGATTACCGATCCTAATCACCGTGCCGACCGACAACTGGTGCTTGAACATGGAAAACCAATGCTGTTTGGAGCTGAAAATGAAAAAGGTTTGGTATTTGAAAATGGCAAACTTAAAGTCGTTAAGATTGGCGAAAACGGGGTAACCGAGGATGATATTCTTGTACACGATGCAATGGAAGTTGATCCAACGTTGCATTTGGCGTTAATCAATATGGCATTGCCCGATTTCCCGGTTGCACTTGGTGTAATTCGTGCAGTACCTGCTCCTGTTTACGATGTGGAAATGGAAGCACAAATTAAAGAAATACAGCAAACGCGTAAAGTAAGTTGTGTTGATGAGTTATTAAACTCAGGGAACACCTGGGAAGTAACCGGAAATCCGAACGGATCAAGTAAAAAATGTATCTAACATTTGAAGCAAAATAATAGAAGGCTCTGCAATTTTGCAGGGCCTTTTTTGTTATAAAAACTGACAACCATGATTTTAAGTGTCATTTAAATTTCTTTAATTTGTGACCATTAACGAAAATCGATGTTCGATATTCAAACCAACATTAACCTAAAAAAAGGGGACCCGTCTGCTTTTAAAGACGTATTCCGTTTACTATATCCTCGCCTTAAAGGATATTGCAAATTGTTTATTCCCGACGATAATAAAGTTGAAGACCTTATACAGGAAACTTTTATTACGCTTTGGGAGAAACGCAATTCCATAAAACCTGACCGTTCAATTGAAAGTTACCTCTTTGTAATTCTGCGCAACAACTGCCTGAATTTTTTACGCAATGAAAAGCTGGAACAAACAAGCTCTTCGGTTAATATTGAAGAAGTAAGTGAGCTGCAGTATTTATACCAGATCGACTTTCTGGGCAAAGAAGAAAAAAGTTTGGAGGAGCAACTTGTTGAATCATTCCAGGTAGCCGTTGATGAGCTGCCTGATAAAATGAGACAGGTATTCACGCTGTGTAAAATTGAAGGCAAAAAACAAAAAGAAGTAGCTGAGGAAATGGGAATAAGCATAAAAATGGTGGAAAAGCACATTGCCAAAGCCAAAGAACAAATCAGGAAAAAATTGGTTGATCAATACCCGGCACTCATCATTATAATAACCTTGTTACTCGAAAAATAGGGTACTGATATATTCTAAGGTTATTGAAAATCAGCAGTTCTGTTGATTGGTGAAAAATCGTTAAAATAAATTTTTAAAAAGCAGGTAGGGTTTTTTCACTTTTTGTGTACTACTGTCAGATTACAACATGAAAGAGTTAATAGAGAAATATTTTGAAGGGAGTGCATCGGCAAGCGAGCAGATGCAATTATTGAAATGGATTCGAAAAAAAGAAAATCGCATAGTTTTTAATAGTTCTAGGTTAGGTTGGAATAAGAGTCAGCGAAATAAACCACTTCCTGAAGGAAGTGAAAAAAGCTGGCTGAATATTCAAGATCAGATGTTACAAAAAAGTTTCAAAAGATGGCAGTATTCAGATAAGGTGAACCTGATGGTTCGGATTGCCGCCATCTTCTTTTTTGTGTTAAGTCTTGGCGGTGGAGCTCACATTGTTTCAACAACTAAACCTACTGAAACCTGGTATTCAGAGATTGAAGCAGAAAACGGACAGATTTCAAAAGTAAAACTTCCGGATGGGTCGATGGTTTGGTTGAACTCCGGATCGAAAATTAGCTACAACAACCTGTTTGCCGAGAATAACCGCGATGTAAAACTGGAAGGTGAGGCTTATTTTGAAGTGCAAACAAATGAGGATCTTTCGTTTGTGGTAAATAGCGGCGATATTCAGGTTAAAGTTCACGGAACAAAATTTAATGTAGAGGCTTACCCCGGATCGGAGAATATCGATGTGGTATTGGAATCGGGAAAAGTTCAGCTTTTAAGTCCTGATGTGTCTTCGTTTCAGTATTTTCTTAGCCCCGGAGAAAAAGCATCGTTTGTAAAATCAAACCATCAACTAAATATAAGCGAGGTAAATACAAGTAAATATACCTCGTGGAAAGACGGTATTCTGAATATTTATAATCAGCCTCTTGTTGAGGTGGTAAAACGACTGGAGAAAAGATACAACCAGGAGTTTGAATATGCTGAAGAGTTAAAGGATTTTCCTTTCACATTTACTATTAAAAACGAGCCGCTTGACGAGATTATACAGATTCTGGAAAAAATAGCACCAATAAAAACTAAACAGGAAAATGATGTAATTGTATTTGAACTGGACGAAGAAAAAGCAAGAGAATTGTCGAGATAAAAAAACCGAAAGTGCGGCAACACTTCCGGTCCAAATTTACCATCGGCAAACAGTAAATTAATTTATAATTTAAATCGATGTAAAACTATGAAAAAAATCCTAATCCTGGGAAGAGGTATGCCTTCCTGTTGGAGTAAAAGCTTAAAGCTTATGAAACTAACATTTTTGTTTTTAATGGTTGGCTTAATGCAGGTTTCTGCAAGTGTATATAGTCAATCAACCAAATTAACATTAGCTATGCACAACAAAAAAGTTGTGGAAGTGCTTGATGAGATTGAAAATCAATCAGAGTTTCGTTTCGCCTACAGTCCCGAACTGATCGATGTTGATCGAAAAGTATCGGTGGAATTGAACAATCAGAAAATTGACGAAATTCTGGATGTAGTATTTAGCGGAACCGATGTTAACTATGTAACGCACGATAGGCACATTATGCTTTTCCCCGCAGAAATGGAGAGCGAAAGCGCCAGAAACATTAATGTGCTGAGCGAGCAACAAAGTGTTTCGGGTATTGTGTCCGACGGTGGAGGACAACCTTTGCCGGGAGTAACTGTGCTTGTTAAAGGAACATCAAACGGTACAGTTACCAATAACAATGGTGAATACTCAATTAGTGGTGTTGCTGATACCGAGGTGTTACAGTTTTCTTTTGTGGGTATGAAAACCCAGGAAATTAGCATTGCCGGAAAAGCCGTTATCAATATTACAATGGAAGAAGAAACCATTGGTATTGAAGAGGTAGTGGCCATTGGTTACGGTACTTTGCGGAAGCAGGATGTAACCGGTTCTATCTCGAAAACCGAAGGCGAGGAGCTGATCAAAGCGCAGAGTTTTAGTCCGCTTGATAACCTAAGAGGTAAAGCTTCAGGTGTAAATATTTACTCCAATTCATCGCAGCCGGGTGCTTATCAGAGCCGTGTTGTAATTCGTGGTATGTCTACTATTAATTCTTCAACCGACCCATTATATGTTGTTGACGGTGTTGTTATGGAGAATTTTGGTTTAATGAACCCGAACGACATTGAAAGTATTGAAGTATTAAAAGATGCTTCTGCAACAGCTATTTATGGTGCGCGTGGAGCAAACGGTGTTATTTTGGTAACTACCAAACGCGGAAAAACAGGTAGCGAAGGATCTGTAGTAAGCTACCAGGGATCTGTTGGCGTTAGCACAGTTGCCCGCTATATGGATGTTCTGAATGCACAGGAGTGGACTGATGCGTTTATGATCGGTTTGGAGAACGAAAATAAGTATATGGGATATGATTGGTCGCTCGATCGTACTGATTGGTTCACCGACAGAAACTATTTTGATGCACAGGGTAATCCGTTATACGATACCAATTGGCAGGAAGAAGCTACACGAACAGCTATCTCGCACAATCATCAATTCAATATTCAGCAGGCTGGTAAAAATTCATCAACAGGTGCTTTCCTGAACTATACAGATCAGCAGGGAGTAGTGAATAACACATACAGCAAAAGGGTAAATGCTAAACTTACTTACGACGGCGAACCTGCAAAGTGGTTGTCGACAGGAATCAATTTAATGGTTAACCACTCGTGGGGACGTTACACGCCGGAAACCGGTGGCGGACAGGATGCCCGTCGTACAATGATCGAGATGTTGCCATGGTTGCCGCTTAGAGATGCTGATGGTAATTACACTACATCTTCAACTTCGTCGTTGTCTGATACATTCGGATTCGAAGGTATGTCAAATCCAGCTATGATTTTGGATTTGCAGAAACGAATGAATTACAATACTCAAATCTTTGGAAATGCTGCATTAACATTCCACCTGATGGAAGGATTGGATTTGAAAACTCAGTTTGGTATCGACAATCATAACCGAACTTACAAAGCTTATTCATCTATTCTATTGAACAACATTTCAATGCCAAACGGATGGGCCGATATTCAACACACCAATACTTTCTACTGGCAGGAAGAAACTTACCTGACCTATAAAAAAGTAGTTGGCGACCACCGTTTAAATGCAATGGCTGGTCTGTCGTGGCAGAAACGTACGTATAACTGGGATCGTTCACGTACTGAAGGATTCAGTGACGATTTTTACGAATGGTATAATATGGGTGCAGGAACAAATCCTTCATCTCCATCATCAAGCTACAACGATTGGGCAATGAACTCTTACTTTTTAAGGGTTGCTTACACGCTTAAAGATAAATACTCGGCAACTGTTACAGGCCGTTACGATGGTTCTTCTAAATTTGGTGACAATAACAAATATGCTTTCTTCCCATCAGCAGGTTTGGCCTGGAATATGTCGCAGGAAGACTTCCTGAAAGACAGTGGCCTTATCGATATGTTGAAACTGCACACTAGTTATGGTATAACCGGTAACTCGGAGATTGGACCTTACAATTCATTGGCTTCAGTTAGCTCTGGTACAATACTGATGAACGGTTCACGTTCGCCATATTCATATATCAACTCTTTTGCCAACCCTGATTTGAAATGGGAAAAAACAGCACAATGGGACTTTGGTGTAAACTTAGGCGTATTAGATAATCAGCTTACATTTGATGTTTCTTACTATTACAAGAAAACAACTGACCTATTGCTGAATACACCGCTGCCAACCTCTTCTGGTTTTAGCTCTATCTTCAAAAATATTGGATCTGTGAAAAACCAGGGACTGGATATCATGGTTGATGCTACACCTGTTAGAACAGCCGATTTTACATGGAATTCAACATTGAATCTGAACTACAACAAAAACGAAATTCTTAGTCTTGGCGACAACGACGAAGATATTGAAATGAACTACTGGGTTGGTGGCTCAGAAAGTATCTTGCGTGTTGGCGAGAACCTGAGTAGTTTCTTTGGTTATAAACGACTTGGAGTTTATACTGAAGAAGATTTTGAAGCCGGTGAGATTGAGCGTAGTCAGATTGGCCGTGCAAAACGTACCAACGAAAAAGAAATCATTGGTAAAGGTATGCCGGACTGGACAGGTAGTTTCATCAATACTTTCTCGTACAAAAACTTCGACTTAACTGTTGATTTACAGTTTGTGTGGGGAGTTGAAACTATGCAACAGTTTTACCACTCAACTTACGACCGCTTTGGTATAACTAACGGCTTGTCAAATATTCTTTACGATGCTTACGATGGCACAAATCCAAATACTATGCAACAAGCCATCTACTTGACAAACTCAGGCCATGCCGGACAAAATACAACTGTAGACTCAAGTTGGATTGCAGATGGTTCTTACCTCAGAGCTAACCTAATTCAGTTTGGCTACACCGTTCCTGCAAGCTATTGTCAGTCGATGGGCATTGCTGCCGTGAGAGTTTATGCGAATGTGAACAATGCATTCTTGTTATGTTCCGACGATTTTAATGGTTACGATCCTGAATCTACTTCAAGAGGTGGTGACCAGTTTGGACAAAACATGACATTCTTCTCCTATCCAAGAGCCAGAACATGGACTTTGGGTGTAAACGTAACTTTTTAATGAATTAATTTAGAACGATCATGAAAAAGATAATATTATTCTTACTAGTAGGGGTCTTTGCGTTGACCTCATGCGACGAGTTTTTGGAAGAAAGTCCAAAATCATCTCTTACAGATGTGGATTATTACAAAACCGAATCTCAGGCAACCGAGAACGTAAACTATTTGTACCGCAACGGTGCAACAATCCGTATTGCACATGCATCAAGTGCCTATATTGGCTCTAAATCTTCAATACTAGGAATGCTCACCGGCTATTTTAGCAATAGTTACGAAGGGCAGGAAGTGGTATGTAAATATTCACGTTTGCTTACCCGTCAGGGACATACCAATGAAATCTCAGGGACTTCTGATGATATTTGGGACAACTGTTACCGTACTATTAATGTGGCTAACAATGCTATTGCCAGCATCCCGGGTATTGAAATGAGCGAAAGCTCTGCCAAAACTTTAATTGCAGAAGCTAAATTTTTCAGAGCATTCAACTATTTCTATCTGGTGAAAACCTTTGGTGATGTTCCTTTATTGCTGGAACCTGCAACTTTAGAGAATCTGTATCCTCAAAGAACGGCTGCAGCAGCCATTTACGAGCAAATTGAAAATGATTTGATCGACGCTGTTGAGGATTTACCAGCAGCAACATTTGCTTCAAACGGACACCGTGTTTCAAAATATGTAGCTGCCATGGCATTGACTGATGTATATTTTTACCAGGGTGATTATGCCAATGCTAAAACATATGCAAAAATGGTTATCGATTCTCCTCATTCCTTAGCTGATAATAGCGACCTGGCTGAAAACAGTGCTTTCAATAAGTTACGTACAACTGATGATCTGGGTGAGGTAATTTACAGTTTAGAATACGATGCCGGTATTTCAAGCAGTTCGTGGAGACCTACATATGCATTTACTTCGTCGGCAACAGCTGTGTTCGGAACTTATTCAATTTTTGAAAGAACTTACGGCCCGATCGACCGTTTCCTGAATGTTTACGACGAAAACGATCTTCGTATTCAGCCTAACCAGTTCTTCCACTGGGAATATACCAATCCAAATAATGGTAAAACCTGGACGGCTCCTGAAGGACAAGCAGGTTGCTGGTATTATTTTGATGAAGATGCGTTGTTAAATACAGGTATCGGAACAAAAGACTGGAACTTCTATCGTCTGGCCGAAGCTTATTTGGATTATGCAGAATCGATTGCACAAACAGAAGGTGTAAACGATGAAGCAGCTACTTACCTGGCAAAAATTCAGGCACGTGCCAATACTGAAGGTAAAACTGAAGCTGAGATAAAGACAGAATTATTAAGTCTTTCAAAACAAGAGTTTATTGAAACCTGTTGGACAGAAAGATTACGTGAATTTGCTCTGGAATTCAAAATTTGGGATGATTGCGTACGAACAATGAAATTTCCTGTTATTTCAGAAACAGAAAAGGGAAGTGTTACTTATGTAGATTTGATTGGTGCACAGAATGCCGCAGGTGCTACATTTAAAGAAACTGATTTGGTATTCCCGATTTCGTTAAGCGAATTGCAACGTAACCCAAGTTTGACACAAAATACAGGTTATTAATTGTAAGATTTGGAAAATAACACCCAAACCAATTAATACCTAATACCACAGGGGAGTCGGGACTAAACCAACCGACTCCCTGTTTTTTCTTGAATTCAATTTTTCAAAAAACAAGGATAGGTTAATTGGCTCTGCAATTTTGCAGGGCCTTTTTTTATTATTTTAGCGATGTCAATTATTTTGTTTATCGTGACTAACTACAAAATGTAAATTAACTATTCTGAAAAATTTATAAACCTATGAATCGACTCAACCATCTTTTAAACTTCGTACTACTTGGTTTGCTGGTTTTAAGCCAGTCGTGCAGTACCGAATCGGCTGGAGAAAAAGCTACTTCAACGCATGTTTTGTGGTACGATAAACCTGCTACTTATTTCGAAGAAAGCCTGGTGCTTGGAAACGGCAAAATGGGAGCTTCTGTTTTTGGAGGTGTGGAATCGGATAAAATTTACCTGAACGATATAACACTTTGGTCGGGCGAGCCGGTTGATCCGTATATGAACCCCGAGGCCTACAAATTTATACCTGAAATACGTGAGGCGTTGGCTAACGAAAATTATGAGTTGGCAGATAAACTCAATCACAACCTGATGGGGAAATATTCTCAATCGTATGCGCCGCTGGGTACCTTGTTTTTGAATTTTCAGCACAATGGCAATGTGGAAAATTACCATCGCGAGTTGGATATCGACAAGGCGGTTTCAACAACATCGTACCAGGTGGATGGTGTTACTTATAAACGCGAATATTTTGTTTCGTATCCCGATCAGATTATGGTGGTGAAACTAAGTGCCGATAAAAAAGATGCACTAAACTTTGCGGTTAAATTCGACAGCCAGTTGCGTTTTAATACCTCCGCAGACAACGATTTATTGAAGGTGGAAGGATATGCGCCGTATCAGGCGTTGCCAAATTACCATGCCGGAGATGAGGAGCCGATTAAATTTGATGAAAACCGAGGCACCCGCTTTTCAACTTATATGAAAGTGGAAAGCGACGGTGGAAACTCCATGTATACAGATAGTGTGTTAACGGTTTCAGGAGCAAGTGAAGCCGTACTTTACGTATCGATAGCAACCAGTTTTAACGGCTTTGATAAAGATCCGGCAAAAGAAGGTTTGAATAATCAAGCCATTGCGCAGCAACAGTTGAATGACGCGGATAAAAAAGGAGTTGACAAAATAGAAGAAGCGCATATTGCCGATTACAACATGTTAATGAATCGCGTTCAACTCGATTTGGGAGAAACCACAGCGCCGGAATTACCTACCGACGAGCGATTAAAAAGATATTTTAGTGGAGCCGAGGATAAAAACCTGGAAGTGCTGTATTTTCAGTACGGACGCTATTTGCTGATTGCCAGCTCACGAACCGAGGGTGTGCCGGCTAACTTACAGGGGCTTTGGAATCCGCACCTGCAGCCGCCATGGAGCAGTAATTACACCATGAATATTAACGTGGAGGAAAATTACTGGATGGTTGAAACCGGCAATCTGAGCGAAATGCACCGTCCGTTATTGTCGTTTATCGGCAATGTGGCCAAAACGGGAGCCGTAACGGCAAAAACATTTTATGGTGTTGATAAGGGATGGGCATCATGTCATAATTCCGACATCTGGGCCATGAGCAATCCTGTTGGTGGTTTCGGAGAGGGCGATCCGGTGTGGGCATGCTGGAATATGAGCGGCCCGTGGCTATCGACACATTTGTGGGAACACTACCAGTTTACACAGGATATCGATTTCCTCAAAAACGAAGGTTATCCGCTGATGAAAGGCGCAGCTGAATTTTGTTTAAACTGGATGGTCGAAGATAAAAATGGCAATTTGATCACTTCGCCGTCTACTTCGCCCGAGAACAAATATATAACCGATAAAGGTTACCGGGGAGCCACATTGTATGGTGCAACGTCTGATTTGGCCATGATCAGGGAATGTTTTTTACAAACCATTCAGGCTTCAAAAGTTCTGAATGTGGATGATGAATTCAGAGCAGAGATGGAACAGGCTTTGGCAAAAATGTATCCCTACCAGGTTGGTAAAAAAGGTAACCTGCAGGAGTGGTACTACGATTGGGAAGATGCTGAGCCGAAACACCGTCACCAGTCGCATTTGTTTGGTTTGCATCCGGGCAATCATATAACTCCTGACGAAACACCGGAGTTGGCCAAAGCCTGCAAAACCACGCTCGAAATTAAAGGCGATGAAACCACAGGCTGGTCGAAAGGCTGGCGCATTAACCTTTGGGCGCGTTTGCTCGATGGTAATCATGCCTACAAAATGTACCGCGAACTGCTGAGTTATGTCGATCCGTCGGGTAACGAAACTCAATACAGCAAGGGTGGGGGAACTTACCCGAATTTGTTCGATGCGCATCCGCCATTTCAGATTGACGGCAACTTTGGAGGAAGCGCCGGAGTTATCGAAATGTTGATGCAATCGCACCAAAACCAAATCGATTTATTGCCTGCTTTACCCGATGTATGGCCTGCCGGATCAGTTAGCGGAATTTGTGCTCGTGGTGGTTACGAAATAGCAATGGACTGGAGCGAAGGGAAGTTAAATAGCGTTACTGTTATAGCAAAAGCCGGAGGAAGCACAAAATTGGTTTGCCAGGGGAAAGAAAAAGAAATAGAGCTGGCCCAAGGAGAATCGCTTACGCTTGAATGGTAAAGTTTTGAGGAATAAGGATTGAAGATGCATTTAGTTCTGTTTAAAAACCAACGATTAAATAAGGCAGAGCATGCTTTAAATTGTGGAAGATACCAGGAGGCGATAAAGCTAGGGCAGGTATTGGTAAATTCAAGGAAAAAGGAGATTGCTTTCCGGGCAAACCGCTTGTGTGGATTAGCACTTTACAAACGTAAGAAATACGATGAAAGCATGGAGTATCTTGAAAAGGCTTGCCTAATAGGAAACTACCGGCACGATTGGTACAGTCTGGCAATGGCTTTGGTTTTTGCCGGCAAATTGGAAAAGTTAGAAGAGGCATTTAAAAACATCTACCGCACAAATGTACAGCCCGGCTATTTGTATGCTGTTCCTGTCCCCGGGTTGATTTATCAATATATGAAGGCTTTAAAGAAAAATCAGTTTGTTGATGCTGCCATGGTGCGGGCCAATGAGTTAAAGCAAATGTTTGTAGGAGTTGGGCCGGATACCACAAAACAAGTTCAACGCGGATTGCCCAATTTTACCACCTTTCTTGCTGAAGTTGAATCCTTATTTGAACCGGAGAGGTTTGCTTTGTGGAAAAGTGATTTTCGGTTGTAGTGCCTGTTCGCCAGCTGGCGTACCACCGAACCCCGCTGTGCAATATGTTCCGTGTTAGCGGTAGTCTTTTTGATAAAATAATTTTTTTTCACTCGTTATATTCCAAAGAAGCAATAATTCTGATTTTAATTCTGAGTTTTTATAATCTGTCATTTTACCCCACGACATAATATTGCAATCGTTAGATAATTCAACCACTTTATCAGGTGAATTAGAAATATTGTTCAATGCTTGTATTTCACATTTATTTTCGTCCAATTTTGAAATGTCTGCGAAAGTGTAAACGAGCATTGATGCAATAATAAAAATCCAATATTTTTTAGATTTCATTTTTCCATATAAAAAATATGTCGTGACTCCCAAAACAAAAAACAAACTAATGGTTACAGGCATAAATGTATCATATCGTATAATATTTGGTCTGTAAGGCCTGTAGCCACCAAATGGCAGCAATAAAATATAGATTGCCGAAAATATTCCTATCCATTTTACACTTCGAATTATTTTTTCTGCTTCTTCGTTTTTAATTTTTTTATGAATTATGAATAGATTAATTCCAATTATTGTAAGCATTAATGGGAATCCAAATGAATGTGTAATTTGAGAAAAAATACCAACAGGCAATTTCAAATATCGTTCGATTAAGGGAATTGATTCTGAGCCGTAATTTGAATCATAAAATCCAAGGAATAATGAGTACAAGCTAAAAAAACTAATTGGTAAAATTAGATATAATACATCTTTCGGGATTTGTATAATAAACGAAAGTATCGAGTTAGAACTATGTTTTTTTAAATCAATGATGTAATGAGAAAAGAGCAGGGTAGAAAATATTAAAATTACACCAGGAATAAGCGGACCACTTAACGGTAAAATAAAAACTAAAGGAATTAAATAGAATAATTTTTTACCAAAAGGTTTGTTGTCAAGGTTGTATAATCTATTATAGAACGATTTTATAAATATTACCAATAATACAAGTGGGACTGCATAGAAAAAAGTATAAGCAGTTGATACATCTATTATTCCCATTCGACTCCAATATCCATGGGTTTGAAATAATGGTGTAACCAAAGCAGCTACTAATAGAAATTGATGATTTAAAATATTTTTTACGTTACTAATAGTTGTCGTTAAGAGATAAATTAAAAAAAGTTGAACAAGCATTTTCGCCAATGCACATGAAAAATAAACAGACGTTATTGGCTCAAAGAAACGTTGAAGAAGAATTGGCACATTTCTAAAATATTCCATAAAGAAATAATGCGAGAAAAAACGATTTGGATTTACATGTTTTTCATTTGTAATTACTGCTTTTATACCTGTCGGGTCGTTAAATATTTCCTGAACGTCTTTTGCTGGTACAATACCTCCTTCCATGTCTCCATAAAGAGGTGTGTGATAAAATTGCAGGAATGAATATGTTATATCCCCAATTAAAAAAATGATTAGAATTATTTTAAATATTTGAGCTTTTTTCATTCGATTTCAAGATTACCGCTAACGGTTGGTACATGTTGTCGGGGCGGATTTCGGAGAGCGTTCCTGTCCGAAGGACACGGAACTGCGAAACGAGAATCCGCAGTTGGCGAACCACCGAACCCCGCCCTGCAATATGTACTGTGTTATGTGGTGTTTTTTTTATTATTATCATTATCGTTAAAACAATCGGGATTGCAAGTCCTGCTGTTATAAGTCCTAGTTTTACAAATCCAATCATCGCATAAAATCCCATAGCCCAATTTGTCATGACTCTATCGGTTTTTTCTAAAAATTCCGTTAGTCTTTCAGAATTGTCCAAAAGCCAATAAGAAATCAACATTACGGCACTAAGCGTGTAATAGCCGATTATTTTTATTCTCTTATTTTTTTAATCAATTCTCACCTTTGTCTGCCTCAATACATGGTATCCCGTAAATATAAACAGTGTCCAGCTTGTCATTAAAACGGATTAATTCACTTTCTACAAATGTTTCAATTGGAGAACCTTTAAAAATCATATCGATGGAATCTTTGGGCTCATTGAAATTACATTTTATTGTTTGGTTTTTCAATGTCCAGTTACCAGTTACTCGTTTTTGTCTTGTACTCCAAGTTGCGCCAGCTTCATTTTGACTTTCTTCAATCGAAGTCTCAATCAATAATTCTAATTGTCCATTTTGCTCCAAATTCAATTTAAAGTCATTGAATCCCCCAGTGAATTTCTCAGGACTTTTATAATGTCTTGGTGTCAATTTTCCAGAACACGATAAAAGCAGTGTGAATGAAATTATGAATAGAATTATTTTGCTCATTTCTTAGTTTTTAAAATACAACATAACGGTTGGTGCATCTCGCGGTGCGGATTTCGGAGCTTCTTTCCTGTCCGGCAGGACGGAACGATGATGCGAGAGCCGCAGTTGGTACACCACCAAACCCCGCTATGCAATATGGCACATTGTTATAGGGCGTAATTTATTTAATTTCATATTCTTCATAGTTTGTTTCAGTATGCTCATAAAGTCTGAGTCGAAATGGTTTATTAAAGTCTGCTTGATTTAATCTACTTTTAAGCAACCTTGAATCAGTCATAATCTGAGGTTTGTTCCAATCAACTTTAGGAACATATAGGCTAAGCATATATGAATCATCCACAATTTCGTACATGAAATTAATTTGATACTGATGTGGGAAAAGGTTTTTTAATCTTAAAATTAAATCTTGAAGTTTTAACCTTTCATTCTCTGGAATCATAATGTCGTAAAAAAGTCTAAAATTTTTGTTTTGGACAAAAGGTACTGACTCCATTAAATATTGAATGCTATCACTTTGGTTTAAAATAATTCTTTTTTCAGTTTTGAGATACTCATCCATAAAGTTGAAACGAACAGGTTTTGAAAAATCATAGCAGCTGATATGTTTAAATACGGATTGCATCTCATTTAAATACTCAGTATTATTAAAATAGTCTTTATCAGTTACCAGTTTTAGATCAATGACTGAATCACAATCTTCAAATACTACTTCGGTCAGATTTTCGGAATTAAAATAATCAGTTCTAATTAGGATATTCCCAAGTTTATTAACTTCTTCAATAGTCATTTCGTGATTGTAAAAGACACCATTACCATTAAAATCAGCTCTTAAATAATCATTTACATTAGAGATTCTGTCAAGAAGTATTACAGGAATAAATATTAACGCTACAACCAGTACTGTCAGGCCTACAGGCAACCAATTCGAACTTTTTTCTCCTTTATTTTCAAAATGTTCGCTTATTCTTTCACCTTGAAATCTTTTGACAAATAGATGAATAATTGCTCCATTTATTAGAGGAATAACCAATCCTGGACTAGTAATATTTTCTGGGATTAGCATTGCTAGACCAAATAGCGCAAGAGTCCAAACTGTGCATATCAAAATCCACAATACGCCTTTTTTACTTTCTCCAAATTTTGAATAATTGTGTGATATTAGAATCCCAGCAACAAATGGCGAACCAATAACACATGCAAATTGAATCTGTTTTAAGTTGTATATTTTCTTATTTTCCATTAGTATTTCGGAGTTTTTTATATGTTCGTTAAGGCACATAGTTTACAAAGTTAAAGTCACATCCTTTACACAATTCTCGGACTTAACCTTGTTGTTGTTGCGAGACGAGAACCTTGTTGTCAGCCCGAAAACCGCAATGCAATTTACAAGGTGTTATCTTTCGTTTTTTGTCTGTTTGAAAATCTCCTTCATCAATAAGTCATAGTTCGAATAAATAGCATCTGCATCTGTAAGATAATGTGTGTCAAAAGTATTTGTTATGGCAAAACATTTACAACCCGCTTTTTTTGCAGCGCAAATTCCCATAGGAGAATCCTCTATTACTATAGAATTCTCAGGTTTAATATTAAGATTGGAGCATGTAATTTGAAAAATCTCAGGATGAGGTTTTTTATTTTTTATTTCAGTACCGGTTGTGATAATATCAAAAATCTTATAGTCATAATTTACTATTCCAAAATTAATCTCAACTTTACTCATATCTGCACTAGTTGCAAGTGCAATTTTAACATTCTGCTTCTTGCTTTTATTTATTATCTCAATTATTCCTTTATAAATTGATAGTTCTTCTTTAGCAATTTTTTTATAAATCTTATAAAGTTCAAGCTTGTCTTTAGTTGCTATTTTAAAATTGTAGTTTTCAGCAACTCCGTTTAAATAATTAAACTCTCCAGTTCCTATGAAAGGGGTAAACTCTTTCTTATCAACAACTATATTTCGTTTTTTGAAGAATTCGACACCAGCTTTTGCGATAATATCTTCAGAGTTGAATATCACACCATCCATGTCAAAAATTAATGCAGCTATCATATAACGTTTTTTTTCAAAAATAATAACAGATAATTAAGTTGCCTTGCCCCAAGGGAAATAAAAATCATTATCGTTGCGCGTATAATAAGAATAGAATTGATTAGGAGTTGGTTTGCCTTTTTTCTTCGCAACATTGGACGCAACTAAAGTCATAAACCTCATATCGGAATCGGGAATTCCAGACTTTGATAAAAATGAATAAACTTGACACATAGCGTCTCCTGAGTAAGACCAATCATCCATGATTAATATTTTCTTTCCTTTAAATTTCAATATGCTTTCCGGTAAATAAAACTTTCTATTTCTACTTTCAAGTTCTATAAATCCTGTATCTTCCATATTGATTGGTTTTTTGTGTTGACTTTGCCAAAATGATATAAAAACTGGTAAATTTCTTTTTGATTTAGAATAAACCATTGTAATAATTGCTGCCCCTCTTTCCGACATGCATAGAACAGCTTCGGGATGGAATTTCTTTTCAACCTCATCAAATAGTTTGGTTATCCCAATTTCAACTTCTTCCCAGCTTATTCTTTTGGTCATGATTTGTAAAGTTTCAAATTTCTTCGCAACTCTTGCACTTTTGAATCCATAATATATACTTAAAAAAGTTGTAATAATTGTTGCAAGGATTGAAATTGTTAGTCCAATGTTTTGTTTTATTAAATCCATATTTGTGTTTTGATAATTAGTTTATTACGTGTGTGTTTAAATGAAAGATAACGGTTGGTACATGTTGTCGGGGCGGATTTCGAAGAGCGTTCCTGTCCGAAGGACACGGAACTGCGATGCGAGAATCCGCAGTTGGCGTACCACCAAACCCCGCCCTGCAATATGTACTGTGTTAACGGTAGTCTTTTTGATAAAATAATTTTTTTTCATTCGTTATATTCCAAAGAAGCAATAATTCTGATTTTAATTCTGAGTTTTTATAATCTGTCATTTGACCCCACGACATAATATTGCAATCGTTAGATAATTCAACCACCTTCTCAGGTGAATTAGAAATATTGTTTAATGCTTGTATTTCACATTTATTTTCGTCCAATTTTGAAATGTCTGCAAAAGTGTAAACGAGCATTGATGCAATAATAAAAATCCAATATTTTTTAGATTTCATTTTTCCATATAAAAAATATGTCGTTGCTCCCAAAACAAAAAACAAACTAATGGTTACGGGCATAAATGTATCATATCGTATAATAATTGGTCTGTAAGGTCTGTAACCACCTAAAGGCAGTAATAAAATATAGATTGCCGAAAATACTCCTATCCATTTTACAGTCCGAATTATTTTTTCTGCTTCTTTGTTTTTATTTTTTTTATGAATTATGAATAGATTAATTCCAATTATTGTAAGCATTAATGGAAATCCAAATGAATGTGTAATTTGAGAAAAAATACCAGCGGGCAATTTCAAATATCTTTCGATTAATGGAATTGATTCTGAGCCGTAATTTGAATCATAAAATCCAAGGAATAATGAGTACAAGCTTAAAAAACTAATTGGTAAAATTAGAAATAATACATCTTTCGGGATTTGTTTAATAAACGAAAGAATCGAGTTAGAACTATGTCTTTTAAAATCAATGATGTAATGAAAGAAGAGAAGGGTAGAAAATATTAAAATTACACCAGGAATAAGCGGACCGCTTAACGGTAAAATAAAAACTAAAGGAATTAAATAGAATAATCTTTTACCAAAAGGTTTGTTGTCAAGGTTGTATAATCTGTTATTGAAGGATTTTATAAATATTACCAATAACACAAGTGGAACTGCATAGAAAAAAGTATAAGCAGTTGATACATCTATTATTCCCATTCGACTCCAATATCCATGGGTTTGAAATAATGGTGTAACCAAAGCAGCTACTATTAGAAATTGATAATTTAAAATATTTTTTACGTTACTAATCGTTGTCGTTAAGAGGTAAATTAAAAGAACTTGAACAAGTATTTTCGCCAATGCACATGAAAAATAAACAGACGTTATTGGCTCAAAGAAACGTTGAAGAAGAATTGGTACATTTCTAAAATATTCCATAAAAAAGTAATGCGAGAAGAAACGATTTGGATTTACATGTTTTTCATTTGTAATTATTGCTTTTATACCTGTCGGGTCGTTAAATATTTCCTGAACGTCATTTGCTGGTACAATACCTCCTTCCATGTCTCCATAGAGAGGTGTGTGATAAAATTGCAGGAATGAATATGTTAAATCCCCAATTAAAAAAACTATTAGTAATATTTTAAATATTTGAGCTTTTCTCATTTGGTTTAAGATTACCGTTAACGTTGAGTATATGCAAAGTAGGCGATTGCGGGCTTCAAACTTATCAAACCGTTACAGTTTTTAAGCGGGCTACAACCGTTGAAATTACTACTATCACGCCTATTTTGTATATACATTGTTGGCAGCATGTGCTTTTTATCTCCATTCATCAAATTTTTCAACTTTAAAATTTTCTTGAGTAAATGATTCTTCATATTCAAGAATTTCAGTAGGAAAGGTTTTTAATGCTTCTTCACCCGTTAAATAACGATTATTCTGGGGGTCATAAATCACACCGTCTGAAAGTTCCGCCAAAAATGCGGCAAAAAACAAACTAATCCTTAATTCACTTTTATTATGGGTCTGCCAACTAATCAAATAATCCTTTTTGCAATTTTTGAGAAAACTATCAATATATTCATTTACAATAAAATTCTGCTTTTTCGATTTCTGTTCTGATTTAAAAAGTCTTGATATAATTGATTTTTTTGATGTTTCAGTCCATTCATTTGACTCGTTTAATGCTGTTTCATAATCATAATCACCAAATAGTAATTCGAATCCTGTTATAATCTCAAAGTCTATACTTTCATATAATTTAGAAAATCCTTTATTTCCAGCAATTTTAATTGGTAAAAATCCACTATCAGATTTTTCTTCAAATTTAAAATCAGGATGAAACTCAATTTCCATATTATAGTCAAGGAACCGTTTTTTTATAATCGGAACTACTTCTGATGAAATACCTTTTGAAAAAACATTAATATCTAATCCCATATCTTAAATGTTTGTAGTTATGTCTCTTAGCATTGCTGCCAACGGTCACTTGTATGTGGTCGGGCGGGATTTCGAAGAGAAATCCTGTCAGACCCGCAGGAAAGTGGGCACGAGGTCTGACTTGTCAGACCGCTAAAACCCCCGCCTGCCATATACAATTTGTTAACGTAAGTATTTTAATTTTCTCCATTTTTTAGTTTTAAACTCAATAATTTCAATGTGTTCGCCATTGATATTTTAATAAAATCAATTACCATTTCGTCTGCCTTGATATAACCTTTGTGGGAATAGTCACACCTGTAATTATATAATTTTTCAAACCAGTCAATTAACTCTGTGTCTAATTGATTAATTCCATCTACAATAAAATTTCTGTTATTATTCCTGACATCAGTAGGAACAAACAGATGTTCTAAACAACAATAAATCAGTAAAATTTTTGCGCCGATTTCAGTTGAATGAACAGCCGAACTTAAAATATCCAAGGTGGGTATTATTTCACTAAGAACATGTTGCTTCCATGGGTTATTTAGAGATTCGAATATGGTTCTGTTTGACAGGATAAATTCTCTAATTAATTTAAAATTTCGAACGTCCAACCACATATTTGTTATGCTTCTGTTTCCAAAAGAACGACATAAACAACCGTCCGGAATTTTAATTTGTGGTTCCTTTTTGTCTTCATCCCACATGAAGACTCCTTTAGATGCTTTTCCCAGAAATACTGGATAGGTTGGTGCTTGAAGTGTCGCAATGTTCCCCCCAAATTCTATCTGTCCTGGATATATAAATCCTCCAATTTTTAATAAGGAAATAAATGTCTTCAACCAAGTTGTTGATTTCCATCGACAATATTTTTGAGACCCATAAACTGTGTAACCAATTGAAGGTGAACAAAAATAGTCTTTGGCTCTTTTAAGTTTATATTCGTCAAGAGCTACATTTTCTTTATAGGACTGGAGAATTTCCCTATCATCTATAAACGCAGAAAAAGGATAATTTAATTCTTTAAATATATGGTCAAAGAATGATTGAATTTCGTAATTGTTGCCTCGAAATGAATTTATTTCTATAATCAATGTGTTTTCAGTCATTTGAGATTTTAGCCTTTCTGAATATTCATCAACCAAATTTTCAAAACTTTCTACTCCCTTTTCTAATGGAATGAAAAAATTGAATTCATCAACTAAATTATACCCACTTATTTTTTTGTTATATTTTTCATAGGTTTTATAGGCTTTGACCAATTTGCATTTGTATAGGATGTTAATTACATCAATTGGGCTTATCTCAATCTTTTCATCTTCAAATTGTTCGGATATCTTATTTAGTCTTGGAAGTAATTCTTCTATTGATGAGATTGTCCCCAATGGAGGATTTGAATGAAATCCATTTTTAAATGAAAATGCAGCATTTGAAAGCTTATCTAATTCTGAAAATGAATTAGCTCCAATTTTGGTTTTTATGTCTTCTATAAAACTCACGTGTGTTTTGTGCTACTGCATTTTTAATATTTACGTTAACGGTGGTGCTAAGTTTAGTTGCCGATTACGTGAGATTTCATTTTCAAACCGCTACGAATTTTATACGAGCTACAAACGTTGGAATATGCCACCACACCGGCAATTAAATTTAACACGTGTTACCTGCTGGGTTTTGTCTTAACTTTCATAGAACTTCTTAATTTTCAAATTAGCACTGTCTCGATTTTGTTTTTCAGGTTGGCAAAAAAAGCGATGGAAAACAGACAGGCTCTATTGCAATTTTTGGTTTGTGTGATGGCTGGTGCGAATTGCAATTGTGCCTGGCTGTGTGGGCTGGCTCTGTTCTCATTGTGCAATTTTATTATTGCCCCATTAATGCCCATTTTATTCTTACATAAGTTATTGATAATCTACTATTTAATTTTTCTTGTTAAGCTCTCGTTGCCCCATTAATGCCCCATTAGTTTATAATAAATTCCTGCACCAGAAGTTCCAATTTTATTAAGTATCTTAAATTCTTCTACTAATTTCGTTAAATCATTAGTTGCCGTCCTTTTCGACACATTATTAATACTTTGGTATTCTTTATTTGAAATTCTGGCGTTTTCTTTGGTATATAAGATAGCTTTAATCTGACGCTCATTTATTCCAAGTTTCTTCAAATAAGTTTCAGTATAAATATCTTTTCTGAAAATCACCCAAAAGTCTTTTCCATTATTCTCAAATTCAGGTTTTGGCAGTCCATGTTCTTCACATTGTTCTAAAATTTTAATTGTCCCACGTCCCCACGACTCAACATGACCTGCTCTAAAAAAGGCATTTGCAATATCAGGGTTGTATGGAATCGAAGAATGTTTTTGCATTAAATTTTCAACTGTCCAATCTTCTGGTAACTGCCCATAATTCCAAATCATAATTTTATCCTCATAAACACTTATCTGAATTGGAACACCCATTGAATAATCTTTATGAGCTAAAGCATTTAAAATTGCTTCACGGACTGCATCTTTAGGATATTCATAAGTTTCAACTCTGTGAATACCTTCATACGAAATAATTGCCTTAATGTATTTGGTGAAAAGAATTTCGATTGTCTTTTCAACTTGTTCAAATAGATTTCCTTTTACTTCATCTTGAAATATTAACTCAGTATCTGTCTGGAAATAACCTATTTTTACAAATGCTCCTGTAAAATATCTCTCAGGGTCGGGATGAAAGAGGAGTACAGATGCTCGTTTTAAATATGGTTTTTCAGTTAATTTAAGGTTCTCAAGAATGCTGATGTTTTCTTCGGTTAAAATACTTTCGTCAATTCTTTTACTGACGATTGCTCTTTTCTTGAAAAATTCAAATGTTTCATTCTTTAAATCACCAACAGAAACATTCGGAACAGGAACGCCATCCCATTTCTTCCCTTTCTTTTCAAGCATGAATTTGTCTAATGCAGCACCCCTCAATTCTTGTTTGGTACTTCCGCTTCTGTAATGATATTGCCCTTTGAAATTAACAGGAAAAGGTTGTGATTCAATGATGATTTCAAGAAAGTCTCCTTTATACGATTCATGCAGGTTAACATCTACCAAAATACCAAGAACATCTCTAACTTTATTTGGAATATCTTCAAGGAGTTTTTTAGCGTTATCAATGCCAACAACCTCACCTTTATCGTTTTTGCCGATATATATTTTGCCTCCCTGGGCATTGGCAAATCCACAAATCCATTTCAGGTATTCATCGCGCCAGCTTTCTTTCCATTCTATGTTTTGTTGTTCTTGCATATTTACAAATATATCTCACTTTGTTGTTCAAATCTCATTTAGCTTTCAATTAATTCAATATTGTTGAGTAACTCAATGGCTGTTTCAAAATCGAAATATCTTTCTTTTACAATTTCAATTTTATACTTGATTGGCAAGAATTCCCCCCACTTGGAGAAGCCAAGTAATGATTCGTTTTCTTCAAGAGCTAATTGCAAATGTTCATCAATTGCGCGATACGCTTTGTTTACTTCAGCAACTAAATCTGTAAAATCAGAAATTCCAATGTACAACTCCAACGTGCTGTCATGGTCATTCAATGAAATCTCATGTCCGGCTAAACTGAGAAGGAAATGTAAGCTTTTATTAATCTTTGTTCCTGTGAAAGTATAAATAACCAATTTGCCTTCTTTCTGAATAACAGGCTTGTCGTATTTAAAATTGCTTATCTGAAATTCTTTGAAATCATATCTTAATTTTTCCAAAATGGAATTACTGCTTTCATCAAGTTCAGAATATTCTTCATTGCTTTTCAATATTTGCAGCATTTCTTCCCTTATTCTAGAATGAATATTGCCACCACCTCCAAAAAACATTGGTTTCTTTCCATCTCGTGCAGGAATTACGATGATTTTTCTCCCTTTTAAATCAATGTCTTTTATCTTCCAAATTTTGGCTGCCAGCAAAATATTTTCATCAATCTTTACCTGCGTAGAGAAAGGAATATCACCAATCTTCTTCCCAGAAAAAATAACCTTAAAACTTGGTTCAGTTTTAAATACGCTGTAAAATTCTCGCGAATTAACAATGTTCTCTCCTTCGATGCCAAGTATTATTTCACGCTGTATAATTTCCAAATAATCTGACTTAATGGCTTCTTCAATAATTGCATTTATTTTTTGTTCTTCAATTGCGATAAAAGCAAAATTGTTTTTCAGCCGTTTTATTAAATCTGTTTTGGAACAGCCTGAAAGCTGTTTGACAATTGACAAAAGTTGATGTAATAGGATGTCATAATGTTTCTCTGCGGTTTTGATAGGTTCAAGAAACCCATCTTTGTATAACTGCCAGCAAGCTAAAGATTGTAGTAAACTCCATTTATCAGTTGCGTAGATATTTACAATACTTTTTTCTCCATCCCTGCGACCGCTTCTACCAATTCTCTGCACGAGTGATGAAACGGAATGTGTTGAATCAATTTGAACAATTTTATCTACAGTACCGATATCAATACCAAGTTCCAGAGTAGAAGTACATGAAATACAAAAATTAAATCGTTCATTGCTTTTGGCGAAACGTTCAATACTTTCCCTAATCTCTTTATCTACCGATGAATGGTGGGAATAATAATATTTGTGTCCATTTACTTTGTCTGAAATCTTCCGAAGGTTTACTGCAACTTCCTCCGTTCTACCCCGGCTGTTGGGGAAAACAAGTACTTTATTTGAACTCGTTTCTTTGTACAAGTCTTTTAGCAAATCTAAAGACAATTCCGCTGTGCTATTTTTAAAGTATTTGAATTTCGCCTCTGTTTCCTTCTTAGTCCTGTCAAGTAAAACTTTAGTCTCTGAAATGTTACCGGTTAACCGTTTTGCTTCAATATAATTTTCGTCGCCAATTGTTGCAGATAGTCCAATTGTAATTATTTGTGATTTGTTGACCTGCTGTATCCTTGACAACAACGACATCAATTGCAATCCTCTATCAACTCCCAGAAATGAATGAATTTCATCAATCACAATATAATTGAGGTTGCCAAATAGAGTAGAAATATTATAAGGAGCATTTACAAACATTGCCTCCAATGATTCCGGTGTAATTAAGACAATACCATTGGGATTTTTAATGAGATTTGTTTTTAACGACTTTTTCGCTTCAGCGTGCCATTTGGTTACTTTAATTTCAAGGTCTTTGCATAAATCTTCTATCCTGAAAAACTGGTCATTAATCAAAGCTATCAGTGGTGAAATATATAAAACCTGAACTCCGATTCGATTAAAATCTGCTTTTGAGAGAATGGGCAAAAAAGCTGCTTCTGTTTTTCCTGATGCTGTTCTGGAAGCAAGGATGTAGTTATTATCAGTTGTTATTATTTTTGAAATTGCCGCAGCCTGAATCGGGCGCAACGATTCCCACCGTTTATCACGAATGTATTTTCTAATTGGCTCTGATAAAAGTTTATAAGACATTATAATTCTTCTATTGAATCAAGAATACTTTCCTCCGGTCTTTCGTCTGATATTTCAATATCCGAAATCAAAGAAGCTTTATCTGCTTGTGGATTCTGTCTTAAAATACTCAGGATATTTAAGAAATCCCTGATAACCTCTCTGGGAGTTAGAAACTCATCTGCTCCGGGTTTGTTAAACATTTCTTCCATAAAAAGATGAATGTCTCCTTCTGATATATTGATGTTTATGCTGTAGTTTGTATCAAAAATTTCTTTCAATTTCTTTAAGAGAACAAATATTTCGTTATGGTTAAGTGGAACGAGTTTTATTACAGGTTGAGCTAAATCACGGTGTTCTGCGGTTTCAAACTTATTGGTTTCTAAGCGTGTTTTAAGAGCATCGTAACTGAAAAGCCCACGTCTTTCATTCTCCAAAAAATCCTTTGTGCCTGCAAAATTTATAAACAAGTTTGAAACTTTTCCCTGGAAACAATCATTGAAAATGGTCAGGATTTTCTCATAGTTTTTGGCTCTCATGTTTGCGGTTGAAATCTTATAAAGATTAATTGCTTCATCAAGATTAATCATAAAACCGCTATAACCCATGCTCACAAACAAACGACCAAAGTTTTTGAGCATGTCGTAATAATTCAAATCATTTATAATTTCACGAACTCCTAAATCCTGTCTTGCTTCGGTTTTTGTTCGGTATTCACCTTTTAACCATTTTAAAGCACTCCGCCTTAAATATTCATCATTTTTTATGTAGCCCTCGTAATACTTAATCACGACCACGCCAAAATCAAAGCCTCCGGTTTCTGTTACTTCATTTACAGTTTGCATAATATTTCCCTGAATAAGGTTGAAATATTTTTCGCTGCGGATTTCTGTTACCGGAATATTATTTAGCTGTGCAGTTTTTGCAACAACCTGTTCAATCCATTTGTCAAGCAAAGTCGGCAAAGCTCCACCTTCGGGTTTTGTTTGAATAGCAACATTATCCATAATTGCACTATACAATGCAACTGCTTTTCCGTCGTTTGAATAAAGTCTGTTATCAGGAGTGAAATCGGCATTGGCAACAACAAACTTTTGTTTTGTTGCAACTGTATTTAATAAATGCAACATAAATGATTTTCCAGAACCAAAATCCCCAATCCAGAATTTGACCATGCTATGCCCATTTTTAACATCGTCAAGAGCTGTAGTAAATGCTTCAATTTCTAATTTTCTGCCAACAGTAATGTGTTGAACCCCTATGCGGGGAACAACTCCACCCGAAAGTGAATTTATAATTGCGGTTGCTTCTTTTGCTTTTATTTTTAATGCCATATTTTAAACTGCTATTTCGTTATAATAAGATTCTTCAATTATATAGTTCTCATCGTCTTCCTCAATCAGTGCTTCTCCATCTAAATGTTCCTCACAAGCTTCATTTATGCTATCAATTAATTGATTTTTAAACATACCATTTTCGGTCGCAAATTTGTCAACTGCTTCCTGGTTAATCTCAAACGAATTTGTCACAATCTTTTTAATCAATTCTTCCTGAATTTTCCCAATACTAATACCTGAAATAAAGATAGAGTTATTTGTATTGGTTGGAACAACGGAAATCTCATTTTCATCATTTGTAATTTCTGATACTTTTGGTTCTTCCTGTTCGGTTTCAAGATATTCGCTTAAAAGTTCGACTGTTCCATCATGCTTTTGTTCAACTTCTTTAATGGCTGATTTGTCAAGTTTTATTTTCTTTCTCTTTGGAATATAGATTTTGGCAATTTCATCCAACGCCTTTTTTATATCGGATGTTTCAATCAGTTCGGAAATAATCTTTCTAAAGTCATTGATTTGTTCTTCTGTTTTGAACAGTGATTTTTGAACCGTTTTTGTGAGTTCTTTATTATCAAACTTTTTTGATTTTAAATCATAATAGATGTATTTCGCATAGTACTTTAATGATTGTACATTATCGTATTTTGCAATAAATTTCGATGCTTCAAAAAAGATATTTTCAATGTTTGGGTTCTTTTGATTCGTTTCTTCAAGATTAATAATTCCCTCAATAAACTTGTCTTTTTCTTCCTTTTGAAACGAAGTTTTAAGGTCGGTAAAGTCATTTTTCCAACGATTAACGTTTTGTGCGTTTAGTTCAATCTGAGTTTCAATGTCTGGAAGAACAATTTTGTCCTGATGCTCAATTACCAATTCATTGACATAATTTCCAATTCGGGTTTCAAACTCACCTTTAAAATCGTAAAAAGGGGTACTTCCAACTTTCCGTTTATGTCCATAAAACTCTCTGACTGAATTTTCTACTCTTTTAAAAATGGTCAGATAAATTTCTGATTCAACTCGTTGTTTTAAATATGATTTATCGTAATAGCCCCAATATGAATCGGCAATCTCTTTATATTCAAATATTTTCTCTTTGAAAAAATCAACCTCTTTGGCAACCGAAGTATTATCGGATTTTAATTTTTTGTTTAAGCTCTTTAATACAACAAGATATTGTTTAATTGTGGTAATGCAACAGCCTTCAATTGAGATAAAAACGTTGTCGGGATTCCAAAACTTATTTAACCATGCAACTTCTTGTTTATTCAGTCCGAGCTTGTCTTTATATTGTTTTCCTAATTTGTAGGCATCGGGGTCATAATCGGAATATCCATGTTCAAACTGGTAGCTTGGTTCTTGCAAATTCTGCAATTTATCTACCGAATAAGAATCTGTTCTTTTTCGAAGCAAATCTTGCAAGGACATTAATGAGTAGCTTTTTGTTTTAGGGCAAATCTGTCCCAAAAGCTTGAATTGTTCTTCAAGCAATTTTATGTCCTTGTGGTTCTCATATTCGTTCAATAAGTCGAAATATAGAATAAAAGCGTAATTGGTATTTCCTTGAATATCTACAAATTCACCGTTAAGGAATTTTTCTCTAAATAGAAAATAGAATTTTTTTTGTGATTTTGATGCATAGTTTATTTCATCATAAGAATACACATAAGAATGGCTCCAATATGGTGGTTCTAATTGATTTTCTTTTTGAGGAGTAGCCTGCTCAACTGTCAGGTCAAATTTTTCGGAATTTATGTCAATTATTGATTCATCATAGTAGTCATTTATTCTTTGTCTTTTATGCGGGGCTAATGCAATTTGTTCTTTATAGGTATGCACTTGCATAAAATAATCCTTTGGATATTCCTGTTCGGCATAATCTCTAACTTCTTTGTTAGTAGTTTTTGCCATGTATGATTTTGATTCTGATTGTTGCTTATAAGTATGTTCTTGCATGAAATAATCGTTCGAATACTCGCTTTCTGCATACTTTCGTATTTCATTATCAGTAGTTTTGAGCATAAAATACCGCGATTCAATTTGTTGTTTATATGTATGCTCCTGCATGAAATAGTCATTCGGGTATTCCTTAATAGCATACTTTTTAATTTCAATATCAGTGGTTTTTGACATAAAAGACTTTGATTCTTTTTGTTGAGTATAAGTATGCTCTTGCATAATCAAGTCATTGGGATATTCTCTTTCTGCTATTTCTTTAATTTCTTGGTCAATATTAACCGGCTTATCTTTTTTTGTTTCAACTTTTTCGATTTCGATACCATCATCACTTATGTTATGTCCTAAGTCAGGATTTTCAATATTTCCTTGTTTTTCTTTGGACTTCAACTTAGGTTTAACTTCAAAGTTTGAATTTGGAATTCTCTTGCGAATAAGAATTTTTACTTGATTAATATTTATAATGTCGTCACCATTTGGCATTTTATAACCTTCATCAATTAGTTGGTTCAATATTTCATCAATGTATAATCCCTTTTTATAAAGCGAGGTAGCATATTCAATTGCATCTTGTTGCTTTTCCTTTATGTTTGTTCCTCTATCAGAAGCCTTTTTTTTAGATTCTTTTGGTGTTCTTTCCTTTCTGTTCTTATACTTTATAAAACCTCCATTGTATTTAATATTAAAGCTATCCTCATCCATTGATGCTAACCTTGCAAAATCAATTAGTCCAATTATTGTTGGAATAAATGTCCAGCAAAACATGATTGAGAGTGTTCCTTTATTTGTTTGTCCGAGGTAGTATTTCTGAAATCCAAACGTTCCAAAAAAGAATGATAGAAATTTGGCTAAAGACAAATTCCGGTACTTTTTTCCTAATTGTGTTAGAATTATTGAAACTGAAATCAAGACAATAATTACTATAAGAAAAGTATATGAACTACCTTCATTTTCAACGCTAATTTCTTCCTTTTGTGCTTCTTCTTGAACTTCTATTTTTTGAAGAAACTGTTTAGAGGAATATCCAATTTTATCCTTATATTGAATTTTTACCCAATAATTACTTGTTCCATCAACCAATTGAACTGTGTCTCCTTTTGATAAGACTAATAGTGATTTGTAGTCTTTTCCTGCTCCGCTACGAAGGTTTAAATCAGAAGTAGTGATATAGTAGTCTTGCGTAAAAGCATTTATAGAAAGGACTAACAATATTATTGTAATGATGTATTTTAATGCGTCTTTGAGCGTTGGCAAAAATTGCACTCTTTTGCAAATTTTGGTTTGTGCGTTAGCCTGTGCGATTTGCAAATGTGTGCAATGTGCATGGGCTTCCCAATTGCCCCTTAGGGCAAAAGCGCGTAGGCAAAACAAAATCTTCATCGAAGCTGTCATTCAATTTTTATTTGGTTTGGTTTTAGTCAATTCTTGGTACTTTTTTTCTCTTTTTCAACCTTGCAGGTAACGGTTTGGCTATGTGGAGTGCGGGACTTTGAAACAATTCATTGTCAGGCTGCCACTGAGCCAATTCGTTTATTCATATTTTTGTTTTTATAGCCAAATCGTCAAAGACGAATTGGCGTTGCCAGCTACGAAGAACTGCGGTTGAATTACCCGCTGGACCCCGCATTACATATAGCTTTTGTTAGCACCAGTTTTTTATTTTTAATTTTATATCCATGCTAATGCAGGTTCTTCAATTGACAAATCATTAAAGTCTGGTTTATACCAGTCTACATTTGATTTCCCAATTAATTCATCTCTATCTTTGTTGATTTCAATGAAATATAAATTTTCGCTGGTTTGAGATTTTCCATATGAAAACCAATTCCAAATTATTTTGTCAGCTGATTTTATTGTCAATATCTTCTCCGATTCAGATATTTCCTTTGGATTAACAATTATCAACGTTTCTTTTTCGTCGAAAGTCAAAGACAATTTATTTGTAGAACTGTCAAAGGATAAAGACTCGATTTGGTGGAAATTATCATAAGGTCTGCCAAACCAATGTCCATAAAAACATAATGAACCGCCTTTTTTTAGTCCATCTTTCTTATTGTAGTTACTAACAAACTCATTTATTGTCAAATTTTTCATCGCTACATTAAGATTTTCTTCATTTTCAAAATATGGGTCAACATAGTCATCTTCGATAATTTCAAATTTATCAATAACATCTTTATTAATTAGTTTATTAAAGAGTTTTGCTTTTTCGTGTTTATCTTTTTCATCAATACAGTCAATACCTAGAACTTTGTTTTTTGTAGAAAAAAGACCTTTGTGATTTTCGTCAATTTTTAGCCCCCAATCGTTTTCAAAATATTTTTCTATTCTACTTTTTATTGTTTCATATTTTTTAGAGTCAATGAGTAGGTCATACCTTTTAAAGATTAGTGTTCCTAAGAATGGATTTTTAATTATTCCTTTCAGAAATTTTCTGTCGGAAGCATCAATTTTACCATAAATAGATATCTCAAATTCGCCATGTCTTGTCAACAGAAATTCAATTAATTCATTAGCGAATTTGACAGGAGCAATTATTTGATTTATAAATATAGAGTAATTCATTCTTTTAAAATTGGTGCTAACGTATCTATAACAAATCATTTATGCACATTATATTTTTCATATCTGTAACAAAATGTGTCATTTCTAATAATATACGCTTGTAAATGGTATTTTTCATGTGTTGTCTATTATCTCATCAATCGGATTTACAACCTTCGTTAACTCTAAATTCGATACATGGGTGTAAATCTCGGTGGTTTGAATGCTCTCATGCCCCAGCAAGTTTTGAATAACCCTCAGGTTAGTCCCCTGTTCCAGTAAGTGGGTGGCAAACGAGTGGCGAAGCATATGTAAATGAACCCTTTTTTTAATTCCTGCTTTCATTGCCGATCTTTTTAAAACCCGTGTAATACTTGAACTTGAGTACTGGCTTCCGTTCAGGCCTTCAAACAACCAGTATTTTGGTTTATACGCTATAAAATACTGCTTCAAATGGGTTAATACACTTTTAGATAAAAGCGAATATCTGTCCTTACGACCTTTACCTCCGCATATTTTAACCAACATCCTTTCCGAATCAATGTCCTTTAACTTCATTTGCAAAACCTCGTTCCTGCGTAATCCTGCCGAGTATATCAATTCAAGCATACATTTGTGTTTAATATTTGCGGTATTATCCAAAATAAGCCGAATTTCGTTTTTACTCAACGTGTCGGGTAAAGCTTTTTCTTTGCGTGGTCGTTCAATATTTATCAATTGTTTCTCTCTTCCCAGAACCTTTTCATAGTAAAATTTAATCGAATTGATACGCTGATTTTGTTCACTCCCTGAAATATTAGCCGACTGGATTAAAGCCAGGATATAATCATTTATTTCCTGCAATTTAATCTGCGATAGATCCCTGCCTTCAAAATAGTGCATGAAGTCCTTGAAATAGCCCGAGTAAGTCTTTATCGTATTTTCGCTGTAACGTTTTTGTTGAAGTAATTCTATGTACCCATTCGGAAGCTTTATGTTATTACGGTAGCGGTAATTTCGTTTCAGAGGAGCCGTATAAACAGCCTGGGTATTCAATTTTAATGATGAATCGTCGATATCTGCAAAAACCTTAATTTCCTGAATAAACCGATTGTAGTCTAAATCCTGTTTCAAAACATACCAGCTTCGTAATTGCGTGCTCCACAGTACCGGAAATGTTTGCTTTAATTTTTCCTTTAAAGAAAAGTTATAGGGAAACCGGATCAGGAGAACTTCTTGCTGGGCGTGTTTCGCATATTCAAGCTTTATTTGTGGGCGCGTATTCAACGGTTTAAGTTTTTAGTGCTTTAAATATAAACATAATTCTGAAAAATTAGCTCCATTCAATGCTAAATGTCAGTTTTAGCGTATCATTTGCTTTTTTATCTGAAAACTTCGTAATAAGCTGACCGGGTGTTCTTTGCATTCGTCCCCATCTTAAATGTTTTCATTACCGGGTTTAATGTTTAAGTGCCGATAGCTATGTTTTTAAAGCGGAGTAAAATGGTTAGGAAATTATGGCTTTTGTCCCGGAAATATTTAAAAATAGATATTTCAGTTTTAAATTTAGCTATTATTTTGATAGTTAGTGTTTTATTGCAGACAAAGCACCTGGTTTTATCGGTTTCTTTTTAAATTTGGTAAAATCAATTTCGAAATAACTAAAACCAAACTTTTAAAAATCTTAGAATTATTATGAAAAGTCAAACTCTATTAGCTGTGATTTTCATTGCCTTTGCTCTTGTATCCTGCACTGAAAATGATCCCAATCCTGTACTAACAATTGAAGGTGGACAGATACAGGGTGTTGAAACCGAAGTAGAAGGAATTGTTGCCTACAAAGGTGTTCCTTTTGCAGCTCCACCGGTTGGTGAACTACGTTGGCGAGAACCACAACCGGTTGTTCCGTGGGAAGGAGTGAAAATTGCGGATACATACGGCGACGCTGCATCACAAACCACTTGGGATCCGGAAAGTTTTTACGGACGTGAATGGCAAGCCAGTGGCACAGCTCCGTTTACCGAAGATTGTCTTTACCTGAATATCTGGACTCCCGCAGCAGGACAGGTGGATAAAAAATTACCGGTTGCCATGTGGATACATGGTGGTGGTTATCGCGAAGGTTTTGCTTATGAGCCGGAAATGGATGGTGGCGTTGACTATGCTTCTCGGGGTGTTATTCTGGTTCAGGTAACTTATCGTCTCGGAGTACTTGGGTTCTTATCTCACCCGCGGTTATCCGAAGAAAGTGCAAACGGTGTTTCAGGAAATTACGGTGTAATGGACCAGGCTGCAGCATTAAAATGGATTCATGATAATATTGAACAGTTTGGTGGCGATCCCAATAACATTATGATTTTTGGTCAGAGTGCCGGAGGTGGTAGTGTTCAAACCTTATTGGCATCACCAAAGTCAAAAAATTATGTTGCAAAGGCAATTAGTATGAGTGCCGGTGGATTAGGTGCAGGGAGAAGGCCTGCCTTGCCTTTTGATACCGTTCAGAATAACAACAAAAAAATGTTGGATTATTTTGATATCACAACGCTTGAAGAAATGCGTTTTCTTTCGTTTGACTCGTTAACTGCACTGGTTAACAAATACGGTGCAGAAACTGGTAAACGTACATTTTTTAGTCCTGTAGTAGATAACTATTTCTTAAATGGCTCGTTTTCAGAAATGGCTCAGGCCAATAAAATTCCTGATATTCCGTATATGTTTGGTTTTACAGCAAACGATATGAACGACATGACCAAAGCAGTAGCCGATTTCTGTTTATTGCGCGAAGAGCAAAGTGATAAGCCAGCTTATGCATATCTTTTCTCACGTCAGCTTCCCGGCGATGAAAGTGGTGCTTTCCACTCATCTGATTTGTGGTATGTGTTCCATTCGTTTGAACACAGCTGGCGACCATTTACAACCGGCGATGAAGCATTAGGTTTGCACATGGTGGATTGCTGGACAAACTTTGCCAAATACGGCGACCCGAATGGTAAAGATGGCGGCGAGTGGACTCCATATACAAAAGAAACACCCGAATTTATGGTGTTTGATGCTAACGAAACTGATGATATCAGTGCAATGACTGATAGCCCGGAATTTTTAGGTGGTGGTTTCCCCAGATAGTTTGAAGTTCAATTCTAAATATATGAAAGGCCCGGAATTAAATTTTCGGGCTTTTTTTCTGAAATAAAGTTCATGCTGAGATCACAAAGTTTTCGCAAAGCACGCAAAACAGATTCTATACTTTTGCGAACTTTGCGCTTCTTCTTTTCTTTGCGTGAAACAATCTTGATATCCTTTCATTTCGTAAAAAATAAGGATAAAATACGGTTTTAGTTTTAGCCATTTGGGTTGGTTATAGGATTAATTCTAATCCTTTCAACCGGCAACACCGGCATATCGTCCATATCCTGCAGGGCGTTTATCAAACCCATTTTTTGGTAGTTGTTTAGGTCGTTAACGGTAATGCGGCAAACTGAAATTTTGTTTTCGGCCAGCAGTCGTGCACGTTGCGTTCCGGGAAGCAGGGGTGTGTCGGGTGTCCACCATTTCTGGCCATCGAAAAAAATGGGATTGGCCGTAAAGCTGTCGGTAATACAATTGTTTTGTACGATCAGGATATCGTCGTAATTGCCGCGCTGCTCGTACAAATCTTGCAGTTGCTGGCGGTCGGTGTATTTACATCTGTATTCAATGCTGTTATCTTCAATCAGACGGATGCTGTTAAAGGAACGATATTGATGAGGCAGGAATTCGATCTTTTCCACCTGTTCGGCATAAACCACCCGGCAGCGGAATAGTCCTACTGTACAGGATTCCGGTATTTCAATCAGCTCTTCCAACTTCAGCTTTGGCGCATCAGGAAAAAATTTCATTCGCGCCACATCAAACCGTGCCTGGTGATATTCCAGGTTATAGAGTTTCCCGTCTTTACATTTTATGGTTTCAAGTAGTTGCATAGTTTAAAAAGCTTCGAGCCGCTAGCCACGAGCCACGAGTTTCTCAATCTGTATCAATCTCTTTTCAATCTCCCTCAATCCTTCCTAAAAACCGGAATATAAACCTTCTTCACCAGCTCTTCATATTCGCTTTCGGCATTGCTTAAAAAAGTTATTCCGCCGCCGCTTTTGTATATCAGCTCGTCACCCTGTATTTCTATGTAGCGAATCAGCACACAGCTGTCGAGATTATGCCCATCGAAATAACCAAAAATACCGGTGTAAAAACCACGATCGTAGTTTTCGGCAGCTTTAATAATCTCTACGGTTTTCTTTTTTGGCGCACCACAAATCGATCCGGCCGGCAACATTTTAAATAGAATATCGCCAATCTGTTCCGTATAGTTTTCGGGCAGATGGCCACTTATTTTCGAGCTTACCTGCCATAAATCGCGCTGGTTGGTTTTTAGCCGTTCGAGGTAACGGAATTTTTCAACGGTTACATTTTCCGCCACCAAACTCAGGTCGTTTCGTATCAAATCTACAATGGTATTGTGCTCGGCCAGCTCTTTCGAGTCGTTCAAAATTCGTTCTTTGGCATTCGGCAACGAGGCGTCCATTGTCCCTTTCATCGGGTACGACGAGATTTTCCCGGCATCGATCTGTACAAATCTTTCGGGCGAAAAACACACAAACTCGTCTTTAAGCAGCACCTTATAACGTGCTTCGCTGTGGTGAAAGATTTCCTCCGGCGAGAGGTTGGTTTTTACCCTAGTTGACTGCGTATAGTTCAGCAAATACGTATCGCCGTTGTGAATGTGCTGCTGAACAAGATCAAATCCCTTTTTATAATGGCTGAATGAAACCGGCTCAGTTTCCCATTGTATTTCTTTTTTTTCGGTTGCCGGCCGGGCAAAATTCGATTGCTCATTGGCCTGCCACCATATTTTATCCGTTTCTTCGGGCCTGAAGAGCTTTGCTGTTGTGGTGTTAAAATCGATCACAAAAACAAAAGGCTCGTTTCTTCGGCCCCGTTTATTCATTTCCGCTATAATCTTTCCGTTCTCTTTCATCCTGCGCTGCAAAAATATTAAAAAGCACGATACTTTCTGTTCCAACTTTGAACCCCGATCATTGAAGGGTTTCCAACTTTATTTCTATTTTTACGTCAAATTCAAGCGAGGGATGGATATTGGGAAAAATTTAAAAGAAATTACAGAAAGTTTGCCTGAAAATGTACGTTTGGTAGCGGTTTCAAAAACAAAGCCCAACGTCGATATTTTGGAAGCCTACAACGCCGGACATCGGATTTTTGGCGAAAACAAAGTACAGGATTTAACCAAAAAACACGAAGAATTGCCCAAAGATATCGAATGGCATTTTATCGGGCATCCGCAAACAAATAAGGTAAAATATATTGCTCCGTTTATTTCGCTTATTCACGGTGTCGATTCCATTAAACTCTTAAGAATCATCAATAAAGAGGCCATTAAAAACAATCGGACAATCGATGTGTTGCTTCAGTTTCATATTGCCAAAGAGCTTACCAAGTTTGGTCTGTCGCCTGATGAGGCCGATGTTTTACTGTCGTCCGAGGCATTTAAACAGTTAACGAACGTGAGGATTGTTGGCGTGATGGGAATGGCTACTTACACCGATGATAATAATCAGATACGAAATGAATTTCGCGTGTTAAAAAGTATTTTTAATTCGCTGAAAAATAAATACTTTTCCGATTCCAAATTTTTTACCGAAATTTCAATGGGTATGTCAGGCGATTATCCCGTTGCCGTTGAGGAAGGAAGCACGATGATACGTGTGGGAAGTAAAATTTTTGGAGAACGAAACTATTGAAACAGACAGATTTATTGAAATAAAGCAGCGGGTAAAGGCACAAAATTAGTTGCAACCTTAAGCGCTGTACTGCAAACTATAAACTTTTATTATGGCAAATTTAGAGACTACATACCTCGGACTAAAGCTGAAAAATCCTTTGGTTGCCGCCAGTTCGGGACTAACCAGTTCGGTTGAAAAAATTAAAGAACTTGCCGATGCCGGTATTGGCGCTATTGTGCTGAAATCGATTTTCGAGGAGCAGATAAACAACGAGGTGACCAATATGCTGACTAAAGACCAGCAGAATGTTGGATACCCCGAGGCCGAAGATTACATAAAAAATTACATGCGCGACAATACGGTAACCAAACATCTGGAGCTGGTAAAAAAAGCAAAGGAAGCCGTTGATGTACCGATTATTGCAAGTATAAATTGTGTGTCGTCGAAAGAGTGGACCACTTTTGCCAAAGATTTTGAAGAAGCCGGTGCCGATGCCATCGAACTGAATATTTTCTATTTGCCGACTGATCGTCATGAAAAACCCGGAATGATAGAACAGCTTTACCTTGATGTTTTGGAGAAGGTAAAAAGCGAAGTGACTATTCCGGTGTCGGTGAAGTTTGGTTTAAATCACAGCAATATTATTGGTATGGCTGACAAGCTAAAAGCCAATGGTGCCGCCGGAGTGGTAATGTTTAACCGTTTTTACGAGCCAGATATCAACCTGGATAAACTGGAGTTGGTAGCCTCAGAAGTGTTTAGTTCTCCTTCCGATTTGCGTCGTTCGTTACGCTGGGTAGGTATTGTTTCATCGTCGGTCAGGCATTTGGATATTGCCGCATCAACCGGAATTCACGATGGCGATGCAGTAATTAAACAATTACTGGCCGGAGCGCAGGTGGCACAACTTTGTTCAACATTGTATGTAAACGGCGCAAGTGTAGTTAGTGGAATGCTCGATGATTTAACTGCATTTATGAAGAAGTGGAACTTTAAAAAGATCGAAGATTTCAGAGGGCGTCTTTCGTATAAAAACATCCCCGATCCGATGGTTTACGAGCGTTCACAATTCATGAAATATTTCTCGAACAGAAAATAATCTTTTGTAAGATGATAAAATTAAAACCGGTATTTCTTTGTTTGCTTTTATGGTTTCTGGGAAGTACCGGTTTTGTTTTGGGGCAAACCGAAGTGCCGGTAATTAAAAATACCGATACTGATCCCATTGTTTATTGCTCCGACTCGGTTTATGTAGCCCAGGGTATTTTCGTGCAAAATATTCAGATTGATGCCGACGACAAAGGTATGCAGGTATCGATTGTAAACTACGAAAGAGGAGAGGACAAGCTGGGGTACGAGGTTGTCTCTCCTTTGAAGTACAATTGGAATGACTCGAAGGGAACCCTGGAAATAAGTGGTGTGGGTACCGATGAACAATACCGGGAAGCCATATCAAAAGTGTTTTATTATAATCAGAGTGGAACAAGAAGTGTTGGCACCCGGGAATTTGCAATTGGCTTGCTTGATGCCGATTATTTACCGGCTACCGAACATTTTTACCAATATATTGCCCAACGTGGAATTAGATGGACAACGGCCAAAGCAGAAGCCGAAAAAATGACTTATTATGGACTTCAGGGCTATTTGGCTACAATTACTTCCAGTGTAGAAAATGATTTTATTTATTCGAAAATTGATGGCGTTGGCTGGATAGGTGGAAGCGATGCCGATAAAGAAGGGGATTGGTACTGGAAAACGGGACCCGAGGCAGGAACGCTTTTCTGGAGGGGCACTTCCAATGGTACCGCATTTGGGTTTGCCTACTGGAATAACGGAGAACCCAATAATGTGCAAAAATCGTGGGGTGACGATGAAGATTATGCACACATGGTTGTTAATCCGGGAGGGAAAGCAAGATCGTGGAATGATCTTTCTGACGAGGGAGATAAAAATAATCCTGAAGGTTACTATTACCCTCAGGGATATGTGGTGGAGTTTGGCGGTATGGAAAATCTTAAATTACAATTGTCGGCTACCGCATATATCGAAGTGCGCGAAAGCAAACGTCCGGAACTGGATTACACCAAAGTGAAAACGCTGTTTTGCGGAACAATGTCGGCTACTGTTGATTTGTTTTTTCAGAATTCTGATCCGCTGGTAGAACTCATTCCTTTGGATTCAGGTGTTACGGTACAAAATCCTTTAACCACAAAGCCAAAAATCACGGTTAAAGATTATGGTCAATATTATTTTCAGTTGAATACGATCGATGAGGCCAGCTGTCCGTACATTGATACGGTAATGTTTGAGTTTCATAACCAACCTCAGGCAATTTTCGATCTCGATGAAAACGAGTGTTACGGTTACAACCTTCAGTTGTCATACTCCGGTGAAAACTTCGAAGAAGCAGAATTTATTTGGTACTATAACGATGCGGAATTTGAATCGGGAATCGGAGTAGATAGTGTTACCATCCCTCTGGGATTTGAAAATATTGACCGTTCGGTGGCCTTAAAAGTGAATGAACAGGGATGTATCGACTCTTCGTTGGCGTTGGAAGTAAAAGTGAAACCGAATATTATCGTATCGGTTGAAAACGAGGAAGGGTGTTCTCCACTAATTGTTGAGTTCTCTGCAAACACCAGTAAACCCGCCGAGTCGTATCTGTGGGATTTTAATGATGAGAGTAATTCTACAGATCAAAATCCAACGCACAAGTTTCTTAATCTGGAAGATGAGCGGAAAACTTTCGATATCAGCCTTACTGTGCTTGATATTAATGGATGTGAGAATACGGCTGTTTATGATACCCTTGTAAAAGTGTATCCGGTTCCAATTGCCGGATTTGATTTTTCTCCGCAGGAAGTGTTGATTACCGCGCCTAAAGTGGAATTTACCAATACCTCTCATGCCGCTTCATTGTATTTATGGGATTTTGGCGACAGCACTTTTTCCTATGGAACTGATCCTGTGCACAGTTACAAGGAGATGGGCGCTTACAATATGACGCTTGAGGTAGGTAACAATTTTGGATGTGCCGATACCATCGTAAAACAGGTAAGTGTTGTGTTTGATAAAATAAACCCGCCTACTGCTTTTTCACCCAATGCTACCTTGCAAGATGATCAGGAGTTTAGATTGAATGCCGAAGGCGTTTTAAACGATGGGTACAAGCTGTTGATTTTTAACCGCTGGGGCGAACTAGTGTTCGAAACAGATACGCAGGAGCAGGGCTGGGATGGGACAATGAGCAATGGGAACTATGCTCCTTCAGGCGTGTACACCTGGGTGCTGGAATATAACGATTTTATGGGCGGTTCGCACAAACAAATAGGCAATGTAATCCTGTTGTTCTGATACAATCGATTGCACTAAAATTTGTTAATTTTATTGCCTTTCATCTGCTTTCTTAGTATCTTTTACATTCATCAAATCGTATAAAAAACTGTTGTTCCAAAATTAATTTTTTATACAGTGAAGTACGATTTAACAGGGTGAGTTAACGTGAAAAATACAAGAAAATGATGATGCGTAAATTTAGATTTAGTTCCCAATACGAAAAAGAATATCGTGTGTACAAGGAATATCCGCCGATGAAAAAACAACACAATTTTCACACTGAAGAACATTTTGTTGTGCCATGGGAACTAAACCACGATGAAGAAAAGTTCAGTGCAAAAGCTAAAGCATGGGAATAAGCAGTTTGTTTCTGATTTCTTTTTCTCCTTTGGCTCCAACAAAAAATGTTAGTGACAATTCATGCGATCCATAACTGTAGTTGGAAAGTTCGGACAGGGTATAGTCGAAACTGTACCCAAACTGGAATTTCTCTCGCGCAAAACCGATTAAGGCAATTATAGCGTCAGGTCGTGTGTCGATGTTATTCCTGAACCAACCACCAAACAAAAATGATTTTTCAATCATATAAATTCCAAGATTAAGCTGCTTAAACGAACCTTGTTGTTGGTAAAGAATATTTGGCGAAAGCGTAAATCGCCGCGACAATAAATCGTGGTGAAATTTATGCAGCCGTGTACCGGCATGTACGGTAATTTTCATCGGAACTTTCCCTTTGTTATCTCCTTCGTGAATCGACTCATCAGGAGTAGTCAAATGATGCAAACTGGCTCCCCAAAATACCTGGCGGTGCTGGCCAACTGCTCCAATGGCAAAATCGGGGTAGGTTTTGTTTCCTTCGTAAAGATTGGCTCCACCTGAACCTGAAACAACTCCTGTTAGCTGATCGATCTCTGACGGGAATATTAAGCCATTTGTATCGAATTGTTTTCGTACCAGGCCTGCATTTAAGCCCAGTGTCATAAAACTTTCCAAACCCAATTGAAGGTGGTAAGAATAGGTTGCGGTTGCAGCACTTGTTGTGATTATATTATTCGGTTCACGATCGTGATAAGCCTGAAATCCAATTCCTGCATTACTTTTTTTCAAAAGGAAATCGTAAGAAAAGGAATAAGTGGTAAACGAGTTACCTTTTTGCGGCCACTGGTTCCGGTAATTGATTACCATTCGGGGGAGTTCTGTGGTTCCTGCAAATGCCGGATTTAAGTGAAGCGGATTGGCAAAAAACTGTGAATAACCGGGATCCTGAGCAAAAACTGCACACGGCAATACAAGCAATGCAAGTAATAGTTTTTTGAAGTACATTAAGTTTTTCCCGATTAAAATGAGTCGTGAAAATACAAAATCAAATTAATATCAGATCGATTTTAAAATATTTTATGTGAAAGAGTTAGTGTTGTTGTGATTTATCTTTTTGGAGGGGCCCACGGATTGTATTTTGAATGCCTAAAAGGCGGAACAATAATATTAAACGAAAGCTCGCATATAAAAGCATTATAATCGGAAGCGCCCGGTATACCCATTCCTGCATTCAGGTTAAAGCGCATAAAATTATGTCGGTATCCAATTGTTCCTCCAAGGGTAGTAATTTGGTTCGTAAAGTCGTTTTGAATGAAAGCCCCCCATGTTTTATCTGTATATTCCGCAAGTAGGCGCAGTCGGGCAATAGTGACTTCTTCGCGGTAGAAAATAATTAGTTCCGGCGACATTTCAAAAGGCTTGGAGTAAAGGTCGCGGACTCTGTTGTCCATCTTTTTCGAAACATACAGCGTATAACCCAACGATGTGGTAGGTTCGATCAAACTATAGGCAACATTTCTGGTGTGCAGAACCATTGATGTTACCCCAATCTGTAAGGAGTTGTTCGTCCATAAAAAGCCAAACTTGGGTTTGAATATGTAATAACGAAAAAAAGACTCACCCTGCTGAATAAGTGCATCATTGTCATGAGGGATTACATTGTTAAGAAATGCAACTGCCCAGTGTTTGGTTGCAGCCAGTACATCCGTTCCGGCAGTGAAAAGTATTTTACTGTCGCTAATTTTTATTGGAAACCCCGAATAGTAAAAGCCAAGCGATGTGGTGGTAATGTTTTGTTTACTCAGCATCCCCTGTCTGAAATTCAGGGCCACACCTCCCTTTAACTTGTTGGAATATGCATCCCACGTTGCATAAAAGAGATTATACGTTTCTTCGCTGTTTAGATACGAATACTGATTTCCGGTGCGATACGAACTGTTTTTGTTTAATCCGGCCAGCCCAGGATTTATTTCAATCCGGTTGTCAAAAGGAAGAAGGTAGGTTTCGTTTTGCGCACGACTGTTTAATCCTGAACATAACAGGATAAAACAAACTAATATTTTGGGTGAAATGCGCAAGGTTGTTTAGTGTCAGGTGGATAATTTTAATAACTCTTCCAACATGTAGGCCCGCTTTTCATCAGAGACTTTCAAGGCCCGGGCAATTTTTAATTTTATTGGTTTCATTACCTCCGCCGACGGAAAATGCTCGAAATTATCGATAACCGTGAAAGCTTCAAAAGCAGTTTCCCAGTTTTCGTTGATCACTAAATCGACAAAAACTTCAATGTCATTCGAGAAATCAAGACCGTTTTGCCAGCAAACCGTAGCAATATTTTTACGAATTGGCTTAAAATGCTCTTCTTGCAGGGCACTTATAAACACCGGAATCGTTTCTTTATCCTTAACGGTTCCCAATAATTTCTGTATCTGCTTTTCTACTTCCGCTTCGCAGCCGGCTACCATTAATTCAAATAAAATGGGCAGATAATCTTTATTGCCACTTTCTTTAAGTTTGTTAAGTGCAGCCAGTACCTGATCCTTGTCAGCCGAAAAAAGCTGGGTTTTTATTGTTTGGTTAATTTTTGTCATATTCATTGTTCATCTTTCCGAGCAAGCAAATTTAATGTTTAAAATACGCCAAAACAAAGGTGTAGTGTAAATGTTTTCGCATATTCGTTACCTTTGTGCTCCTCATGAAGAAAGTTGACGAATTACGGGAGGCCCATGTAGGGCGTCTTATGCTCAAATATTTCATTCCTGCATTTATTGGAGTTTTCGTAAATGCGTTGTACAATATTGTCGACAGAATCTTTATTGGACAGGGAGTTGGAGCCGAAGCATTGTCGGGTATTTCGGTTATTTTTCCGGTAATGCTTATTATGATGGGCTTTGGTATGCTCATTGGTATTGGTGCCAGCGTTTATGTTTCCATAAATCTTGGGAAAAAGGATATGGAAAGAGCTGAACAAACGTTGGGAACCAGTTTTCTTCTGATGATAGCGGCTTCGGTGTTGATTATGGTTGTTACCTATTCGCTTAAAGTGCCTATTCTTCGTTCGTTTGGTTCAACCGATGAAACTTTTCAATATGCCAACGATTACCTCGATATTGTTCTTGGCGGTGTGGCTTTTATGGTTATCGGATTTTCGTTAAACAACGTTATCCGATCGGAAGGAAACGCGCGTGTTGCCATGGTTTCCATGCTTATAAGTTCGGCAACCAATATTATTCTCGATCCCATTTTTATTTTTGGCCTCGACATGGGCGTAAAAGGGGCAGCTTACGCTACTGTAATTTCAATGTTTGTTTTAATGTTGTGGGTGCTGTATCATTTTATTAAAAGTAAGCGAGCAGTTATAAGGCTTCGTGTAAAGAATTTGAAAATTGACTGGGGAATTACGCTGGAAATTCTGGCCATTGGTATGGCGCCATTTTCGATGCAAATTGCCGGAAGTTTTGTGCAAGGATTGCTCAATAAAAAACTAATTGATTTTGGTGGCGACCTGGCTGTTGGTGCTATGGGAATTATCAATTCGGTACTAACGCTGGTAATTATGGCTATTGTTGCACTGAATATGGCCTCGCAGCCTATCATCGGTTTTAATTACGGCGCCAAATCGGTTCAGCGTATAAAAGATACGTTGAAAATTACCCTCATTTCTGCCACAATTATTGCCATTGTTTCCTTTGCCTTAATTGAGGCTTTTCCAGGTTTTATTATTCTGGTTTTTAATAACGATAGCGAAGTGTTGTACAATATTGCAACCCGTGGATTACGCCTGGTTATTCTGGCACTGCCCATTGTTGGATTTCAGGTAGTGGCGTCCAATTTTTTTCAGGCAATTGGTAAAGCGGGCCTTTCCATGTTTGCCACTGTTTTTCGCCAGGTAATCATGTTGATTCCGCTCATCTTTATACTCCCGGGTTTCTTTGATATTGATGGAATCTGGATCAGTTATCCACTTGCTGATACCATGTCGGCAATGGTGGTGGGATTTCTGCTTTACCGCGAGTGGAAACGTTTACCGTTAATAATAGAAAACAGCGATGAAGAAAAGCATTAAACAGATTCTGTTATTAAGCGTTTTGGCGTTTACTTTTTACTGCCTTTTTGTTCATCCTGAACTATTGGGGATCAGCCTTTCAAAAAAGCTGAATTTTCCTTTGGGGAGTTTAATTTCATGGAGTGGTATTGTTGCCTATACACTTCTTCTGCATCTGTTTATAAAACGTCCATTAAAATCTACATTATCAAAAGTAGGTAAGCAGCTAAGATTTCTTCATTTAGGTCTTGCATTATGTTGGTTGCCCGTGTCTTATTTCATTTCAGGAAACCTTGCTTTTGCATTTCAAAACAAACCCATTGCCTTCAAACTGTGGATTGGCTATACATTGGTTATTCTTCTCTTTCCTTTGTTTTTAATACTGCTAAATCGCTTTGGCAAGTCTGAGAAGTAAATTGAGGTAGAGAGCCACCTCAACAGATGGCTCTTTTATACTAATTTTTCTTTTAAAGCTTCTCCGGTATACGAATTTTTCTTCTTGATCAGATCTTCAGGAGTACCCTCAAAAACAAGATTTCCTCCTTTATCTCCACCTTCCGGACCAAGATCGATAATCCAGTCGGCCGATTTAATTACATCCATATTGTGCTCGATGATCAGTATGGAGTGACCACGCGAAATTAGTGCATTGAACGAATCAAGCAGCTTTCGGATATCGTGGAAATGCAAACCTGTTGTTGGCTCATCGAAAATGAAGAGGGTAGGTGAATCTTTTTCCTTTGCCAGGAACGACGCCAGTTTTACACGCTGGCTTTCACCACCTGAGAGTGTACTCGAAGCCTGTCCCAGTTTTATGTAGCCCAAACCAACATCCTGCAGGGGCTGCAGTCGTTTGGTAATTTTCTTTTCTGTTGAACTTTTACCTTGTTTAAAGAGTTCGATAGCAGCATTTACGGTCAGATTCAGAATGTCGTCCACATTCAAATCCTGGTATTTTACATCCAGAATATCTTCTTTAAAACGTTTTCCTCCACAGCTTTCGCACAGCAGGTAAACATCGGCCAAAAACTGCATCTCTACTTTAATCGTACCTTCACCCTGGCATTCGTCGCAACGTCCACCATCAACGTTAAACGAGAAGTGAGATGGTTTTAATCCCTGTATTTTTGATGCCTGCTGTTCCGACAGTAATTTCCGTATTTCGTCGTAAGCTTTCAGGTAGGTAACCGGGTTCGATCGCGATGATTTTCCGATAGGATTTTGATCGATGAACTCAATGGCATCGATCATCTTATAATCTCCTAAAATCGCATCGTGATGACCTGTTTTTTCACCATATCCACCCAGAATTTTAGTCAGGGCAGGAGTGAGGATCTTCGAAATAAGCGATGACTTTCCCGATCCGCTGACCCCAGTAATTACCGTTAAAGTGTTAAGCGGAAATTTAACCGTTACATTTTTAAGGTTGTTCTCGCGTGCACCAACAACTTTAATGGAGTTGGTCCATTTCCGGCGTCGTGTTGGAACCGGAATATCTTCAATGCCGGTGAGGTATTTTGTGGTAAGACTTTGCGGATTTTTAACCAGGTCGTCGTGTGTTCCCTGAAAAACAACTTCTCCACCGTGTTGTCCGGCCATCGGACCAATATCGATTACCTCGTCGGCAGCTCGAATAATTTCTTCGTCGTGTTCAACAACTAATACCGTATTTCCAATTTTTTGGAGTCGTCGTAATACTTTAATCAGTTTCTCAGTGTCGCGCGAATGCAGCCCGATACTAGGCTCATCCAAAATGTACAGCGATCCCACCAAACTGCTTCCAAGCGAGGTGGCAAGGTTTATGCGCTGCGATTCACCGCCAGATAAAGTTGACGATAAGCGGTTGAGTGTAAGATAACCCAAGCCAACATCATCCAGAAATTCCAGGCGGTTGTTAATTTCGATAAGAATACGTTTAGCAACTGTTTTATCATGATCGCTCAGTTTCATATTCAGGAAGAACTCCTTCAGTTCAGAAACGGGCATTAAAACCAGTTCCTGAAGCGATTTACCGGCAACTTTTACATAGCCGGCTTCCTTTTTAAGCCGACTTCCTTTACACTCGGGGCAAACCGTTTTTCCGCGGTAACGCGATAACATTACCCGATATTGTATTTTGTAGCTGCCCTCTTCAAGATGTTTGAAAAACTGGTTCAAACCATCGAAATATTGATTTCCGGTCCAAATCAGGAATTTTTGCTCCTCACTAAGCTCGTAAAATGGTTTGTGTATGGGAAAATTGAATTTCTCGGCTGAATAGATCAACTCATTTTTCCATTGGCTCATTTTTTCACCTTTCCAGCAGGCAATGGCATCCTGGTAAATTGATAGCGACTTATTCGGAATTACAAGATCTTCGTCAATCCCAATTACTTTTCCGTAGCCTTCGCAGGTAGGGCAGGCGCCAACCGGATTATTGAAGCTGAACATGTGAACCGTTGGCTCTTCAAACTCAATTCCATCGGCTTCAAAACGGTTCGAGAAGGTTTTTGATTCCGTACCGTCCTTTTTATAAATTTTTACCAAACATTCGCCGTGTCCTTCGAAAAAAGCCGTTTGAACCGAGTCGGCCAGTCGGCTTTGCGTATCTTCATCGTGTTTAACGGCCGCACGGTCGATAACAAGATTGCAGCTTCCGTTGCAAAATTCATCACTTTCTGCTTTTACCAGCTCGTCGATGCGTTTTATTTCGTCGTTGGTTTCAATGCGCGAAAAACCTTGTTGCATCAGCAGTTCCACTTCCTGCAGCATGGTCCGTCCGTTTTTAGCTGTTAAAGGCGCAACAATAATCAGGCGCGTTCCTTCCTCAAAACTGTTAATGTAGTCCACTACATCGGTAACGCTGTTACGAGATACTTCCTGCCCCGACACCGGCGAAATGGTTTTCCCGATGCGTGCGTAAAGCAGTTTCAGGTAATCGTAAATTTCGGTTGATGTACCCACTGTTGAGCGCGGATTTCGCGTGTTTACCTTTTGTTCGATTGCAATGGCAGGCGGAATTCCGTTAATAAAGTCAACTTCAGGTTTATTTATTCGGCCCAAAAACTGACGGGCGTAAGACGACAGACTTTCTACATAACGGCGTTGACCTTCGGCAAAAAGTGTATCGAAAGCCAGCGAAGACTTACCGGAACCGGAAACTCCGGTAACCACAATAAACTTGTTTCGGGGTATCTTTAAGCTTATATTTTTTAGATTGTGAACCCTCGCGTTCTGAATCTCAATGTATTTAGCGTTTTTGCTATTTGACATATTATTTTTATAAAATTCGATAAAATGTTAGAAAAACTTGCTATTGTCGGTAAAATGTTTCATTTTTGAATCATACAAAATTAGAATAATAGTTTTACTACACTAAAAATTGAACGCCTATAGATAAACTTTACTTTTTGTTTACACATAAATAGAAGGTAATGTTCAGACTCGACAAACTGAACGATAATGAACTCGTTCAACGATTTATTCAAGGCGATCAGGAATCACTTGAGATTTTAATAGTTAGACATAAAAGCAGAGTATACTCGTATATTTTGTTGATTGTCAAGAACCAGGATCTTGCAGAAGATATCTTTCAGGATACGTTTATCAAAGTCATACGCTCGTTAAAACGAGGTAAGTATGTTGAGAATGGTAAATTTGTTTCCTGGGTACTTCGGATTGCGCATAATCTGATTATCGACCACTTCAGGAAGGAAAAACTGCAGGGGACGATTTCAAACGACAGCTCCGATGTTGACATCTTCAATTCACAAAAATTTTCGGAACAGACCATTGAAGACCAAATGGTTTATTCGCAAATTTTGAAAGAAGTAAAGCACCTTGTAAAAGAGTTGCCCGAAGATCAGCAGCAGGTAATTTATATGCGGCATTACATGGGCCTCAGTTTTAAGGAAATAGCCGAGCAAACCGAGGTAAGCATTAACACTGCTTTGGGCCGTATGCGTTATGCATTAATTAACCTGCGAAAACTGGTGGATGAAAAGAAATTGAACCTCACTGCTTTTTAACTATTGTTAACACAATATTAGGTAGCTAAGGGCGTTTTAAGAGTAAATAATTGAAATGCCTATGATGAATTATTCTACCTTATTTTATTGTGTAAACAACATTCAACGTGAAGTTGAAAAACAATCAGCAGAGATGGATTATGAACCATCAGAACGGTCGGTACAGAATATCCTTGATTTCGCACGTTGCTACGAAACAGTAGAAACAGAGGAAACAGGATATGTAGAAATGATTTTAAATTAGAACACGAAAAAGTATTCGGTTGTAAAAAAAATCCTTCGGCTAATTAGCCGAAGGATTTTTTTTGCCTGCTGAAAATCGCAGCAATATATAGCCTAATAATCCTGCCACAAACGACCCGAGTAAAATTCCAATTTTAGCCGAATCAATAAGAACCTCATCCGTAAATGCAAGGTTATTAATAAATAATGACATTGTAAAGCCTAATCCACCAAGAAAAGATACGCCGGCCAAACTCATGAAATTTACATTTTTTGGTAGTTCTGAGAGTTTGAATTTTATTGCCAGGAACGAAACCAGGAATATTCCCACAAATTTTCCAATTATCAGGCTAAGCCCAATGTTACTTGCCAGAACTGTGTTGGTATCGCCCGAAAAACTAAAAACTACTCCGGCATTTGCAAAAGCAAATAATGGTAGAATTATAAAAGCCACCCACCCGTGCAAACTGTGCTCAAGGTATTGAAGTGGAGAAGCTGTTTTTTCTATAAGCTCTTCCATCTCGTCAACTGCATCTAATTGTTTGTGGCTAAGAATTGTTTTGTCTCTGCCTTCCTTTTTGCATTCATCAAGAAATCCGTCAAGTATTTCCTTGCCTTTATCGTAAAAGGTAGTGGTTTTAATGTGTCGCTGAATTGGAATGGTAAGTGCCAGTAATACTCCGGCAATTGTTGCGTGAATACCCGATTTCAGGAACAGAACCCAAACAACAACACCGGCAATAAAGAAGAAATATTTAGAATACAGTTTAAAGCGCGAGAGAATAGCAAGAAGGGCAACGATAGCTAATCCAATAATGATGTTGGCCCAAATTAATTTCGAGCTGTAAAAGAATGCAATTACTAATACAGCGCCCAGGTCGTCAATAATGGCAAAAGCCATTAAGAAAATTTTTAAACCAACCGGTACGCGCTTGCCCAGCAAGGTTAAAATACCCAGTGAAAATGCGATATCAGTTGCCATGGGAATTCCCCATCCTTCCATTCCTGCCTTTCCTTGATTTAAGGTAACAAAAAGCAGAGCAGGGAAAACCATTCCGCCAATGGCTGCAACAATGGGTAATGAAGCTTTTTTTAGATCGCTTAATTCTCCTATTAAAACCTCTCGTTTTATTTCAAGTCCAATAACAAAAAAGAAAATGGCCATTAAACCATCGTTAATCCATTTTAATACTGGTTTTGAAAGTTCGAATCCGGGCAGGCTAATTGTTATATAATTTTTCCAGAAGCCCAAAAATGCTTCGCTTAAACCTGAGTTTGCAAGAATTAAAGCTGCAATGGATGCCGAAAATAAAACTATGCTACTTGAAGTCTCAAGCCTTATAAAACGGTTAATAGGATCTTTTATAAAATTCATTCTTATAATTTTTTAGTGGAACGTAAAACCCATTTGTTTGTTTAATGCCTATTCTGAAATTTTGAATATAAAATTTTCACACGGTCGCAAAATATGAAAAAGTCATGTTTCTCTCTGTTTCAGCTCGAACCGTTCACAAATTATTAACAACCTGAATAAGGTTCGGGATAATACAAACTAAGTTTTTAATTATACCATATCTGAATAATTGGTGGCAGTCGGAAACAAGAATAATTTATGAAATATTCGGGGTAATTGCAATTGAATTCACGCTTTTATAACTGATGGAATCAGGGAATATAATCAGCAACATTAAACTTTTTAATAATATGATTTAAAACACAATTAGTCCTGTTGTTTTTTAGAAATAAATACAATACTTTAGTGATATCAAAATAATATCAAAATACTAAATAATTAATGTCATGGAAAAACAACATTCAGCTTTATCAGGTTACGTGTTCCTGTTTTTGGAGCTTGTATTAATGGGAGTTATCATTTTTGGTTTTATTGGGGGAATGATCGTTCCGGCAATTCTGCTAATTCCGGTATTTATTCTTGTTGCCATTGGTTTTACCGTGGTCGATCCAAATCAAAGTTGTGTAATGGTTTTGTTTGGAGCTTACAAAGGCACTATTAAAACCAATGGATTTTATTGGGTGAATCCTTTTTATGTACGTAAGAAAATCTCGCTTCGTGCACGAAATTTCGACAGCGAGCCTATTAAGGTGAACGACAAACTGGGAAACCCGATTATGATTGGGTTGGTACTGGTTTGGAAAGTGGAAGAAACTTATCGGGCAGCTTTTGGTGTAGATGAGTTTGAACATTTTGTAGTGGTACAAAGCGAGGCGGCTCTGAGAAAGCTGGCAGGTATGTATCCGTATGATAACATCGAGGATGAGAATGCAAAAGTTACGCTTCGTGATGGAACAGAAGAAGTAAATGATCAGCTTGAGAAAGAAATTATTGAACGCCTCGAAATTGCAGGGATTCATGTTATAGAGGCGCGGATTAACCACATTGCCTACGCGCAGGAAATTGCCCAGGCTATGTTGAAACGCCAGCAGGCTACTGCAATTGTTGCAGCCCGTTACAAAATTGTTGAAGGAGCTGTAAGCATGGTAGAAATGGCACTTGACGAGCTTAGTGAAAAAAGTATTGTTGAGCTGGATGAAGATAAAAAGGCAACAATGGTTAGCAATTTAATGGTTGTATTGTGTGGCGATAAAGATGCAACACCTGTGGTAAATACCGGATCACTATATCAATAAAAAGAATGAAAAAGCTTCTTTTTAAAGAAGAGCAGGAGTTTGATAAAAGATGGCTGTGGCTGTTGATGCTGGTTGCTGTGTCGGCCGCTGCCATTCCGTTCATTCGGGGAATCTATTTTCTGACGGCTGAAAATCCGCCCGGCGATACTCCGATGACTACAGGAGGATTGGTTGTGACTGGTGTAACGGTTGTGGTAATGGTGGTGATTTTTATCCTGCTGTTTCGTGCAAAACTAAAAACGAAAGTTACTGCCGATAAACTTTCCGTTTGTTTTCCACCACTGGTGCGAAAATGGAAAGATATCGATCCGTCGGAGATTGAGAAGTATGAGTTACGACAATACCATCCCAAAAGAGAATATGGTGGCCGCGGCATTAAACGCCGATTGCGGAAGGGGAGTGCCTGGACCGTTGCGGGACGAATCGGATTGCAACTGTATATGAAGAATGGAAAACGATTCCTGATTGGAACACAAAAGCAACAAGCCCTGGAACATGCCATGCAAAAATTGATGGAAAAGGAGGATTAGAATGGCGAAGAAAAAATCGTTTGTATTGCGCGTTAGCCCGGAAATGCTGGAGGCCGTTGAAAAATGGGCTGCAGATGATTTTCGGAGTATGAACGGGCAAATTGAATGGATAATACATAAGGCTTTAAAAGATGCACGACGACTAAAAAAAGGTTCAGACGATGGGACGGTATGATCATTTAAAAGCAAAAAAAGAAATAAAGAAGAGTAAACTTAAAATGGTACGGGAAATAATAACCGTAATCGTTATTGCATTGGTTATTAGTGGATTCATTCTTCAGGTAGTGACACAGTTAAAGAAATAGCACTTAGGAAAAAGGTTTAAAACAAAGAAAATGGGTAAATATGATTATCTGAAAAAGGGCGATAAAAAAAAGCGTAGGACCAAATTAACCTCAACTCAAATAAGATTTATAATGGTACTCGCAATCGCAATTATACTTTTTTCGATTCAGTTAGTAATTTATTTGAAAAGCAAATACTGATTAGCTGAAAACAATACAAAAACAGAAAACCATGAAAAAACATTTCAGTTGTCCCAAATGCAGTAGTTGGGAGTACGAAGAAGATACAATCAGAACCACCGGCGGCGGTTTTACTCGATTTTTTGATATTCAAAACCGAAAGTTTATAGCTATTTCGTGCAAACGATGTGGTTACACCGAATTGTACAAAGCCGGAAGAGGAAGTACTGCCGGTAGTATACTCGATTTCCTTACATCATCGTAAATAACAGTTCTGTTGATTTGAATAATAACGCTCTTATTTAATCAGGGCTAAAAAGGTAATTCCATTTAATGGTTACCGTTTTCATGCTTGTAAGAATAAGTTGAGCTAGCTTAGCTTTGGGATTTGTTCGATGATTCCCGTTCCACAAGCTGCGTTTTTACAATCAGTGTTTCTGCCTGAAATCCGGGAGTCAAACTTTTGAAAAAAAGTTGAGCAATCTGTTGCCCCATCTCAAAAGTAGGATGGGTTACCGAAGTTAATGCCGGGGTTACCACAACCGAGTGGAATTCATCGGTAAAGCCAACAACTCCAATATCGTCAGGAATTTTTAGTCCTGCTTCCTTAATGGCTTTCATTAAGCCAAAAGCAACGGTGTCGTTTATTCCATAAACGGCATCAGGGGGATTGGGCAACTGAAGAAGCCTGTTCATTGCTGTTTTTGCCGATTCAAAAGTCAGATCACAGTTTTCAACCAGGTTTTCATCCGGCGTTATACCACAGGCCTTTATTCCTGCCCAATAGCCTTTCATTCTTTCTTTTGAAATACTCAGGTTCTCCGGTCCTGAAACATAGGCGATTCTCCGGTAACCTTTTGCATAGAAATGCTCTACAATCTTCTGCGATGCATCAGCATTATCAGCTATTACTGCCGGAATTTTGTCGCCAAGGCAAACCCGGTCGAACATTACCAGCGGAATATCTCTGCTAACCAGCTTTTCAAAATGATCGGTGGTATTGGTTTCCCGGCTCATGCAAACAATCAATCCTTCAACTCTGGCTTTCAACAGGTTTTCAATCGATTCCTTTTCCTTAATAATGTTCTCATTCGAACTGGCAATAACAGCAAAGTATCCATTTTCTTTTGCAACACTTTCAATTCCTGAAATGATGGAAGCATAAAAATGAGTAACCAAATCAGGAACAACAATGCCGATCATCCGTGTTTCCTGTTTTAATAAACCCATTGCCAGTGGGTTAGGGGTGTAGTTTCTTTCTATCGCCAGTTTCTTGACTTTTTCTTTCATCTCCCGGCTAATGTCAGGATGATCTTTTAAGGCCCTTGAAACAGTTGAAATTGAAATATTCAGTTCCCTTGCAAGATCCTTTAACGATATATGTCGGCTTCCCATTATTGCTTAGTAAAATGATAAAAACTCTCTCTCTTTGTCAAAATTAAAAACTTCGTTGTTATGTTTTAGAACATTTTATCATTAATGCAAAGCTTTGCGGAAAGCTTTGCATTAAAATGCAGGTATATTGTGTTTTTACTATACGATAATTTATTCGAAATTTACACTAAATCAAACGACTTATGAAGTACAAAAGATATTGTAAAACAATGATGCTGAAGGATGATCCGCAGCTAATTGAAGAATACAAAAAGGTGCACGCCAAAGGAAATACCTGGCCTGAAATTTCTCAGGGTATGAAGGAGGTTGGAATCATCGATATGGAGATATACCTGTTCAATAACCGCTTATTTATGATTATGGATACCACTCCTGATTTTGACCACGACAGAGCTATGACAGAGTTGGCCGGAAAACCCCGGCAGGCTGAGTGGGAAGCTTTTGTATCACGTTTTCAGGTGAGTAGTGAAAAAGCAACGGCTAATGATAAGTGGCAATTGATGGAGCGGATTTATGAACTGGACCAAAAGAATGAATATGAGGCCATTGACGGGCAGGTTAAAGAAATTGATTAAATGAGTACAACACGATTATTAGGAAAAACGGGAATAACATGCCCTCAAATTATTTATGGAACCAGTTATCTGGGAAATCTTTACCGTGAATTGTCAGAAGATGAAAAGCGAAACCTTATGCAAGAATGGTTTAACGTGGCAGATGGTAAGGTAATGATCGACAGTGCCGGGAAATATGGTGCCGGACTTGCTTTGGAAGTTATCGGACAAGGACTGGAAAAACTCGGTGTCGAGCCCTCGCATATTACAATCAGCAATAAACTGGGTTGGTATCGTGTGCCGCTAACAAATGCTGAGCCAACATTCGAGCCGGGAGCCTGGGCAAACCTGGAATATGATGCCGTCCAGAGGATCAGTTACAACGGAATTTTGGAATGCTGGCAACAGGGATGTGAGTTGCTGGGCGGAAAATTCAAGCCTGAGATTGTTTCTGTGCACGATCCCGACGAATATTTAATGACTGCAACCGACCCTGAAGACCGGCAAAAACGCAAGGAAGATATTTTGGGGGCTTACAAAGCTTTATTCGAACTCAAAGAGAAAGGCGAAGTAAAAGCGGTTGGAATTGGCTCAAAAGATTGGCTGGTAATACAAGAGTTGTATGAAGAGGTGAAATTCGACTGGGTAATGTTTGCCAATAAATTTACCGTTTATCATCATCCAAAAGCAATCGTTGATTTTATGATTCAACTGGAAAAGGATGGGGTAGGGATTATAAACTCGGCAATATTTAATGCAGGTTTTTTAACCGGTGGCGACTATTTTGATTACCGCCTTGTTGACCCGAAAGATTCTGCAGACGAGCATCTGTTTGCATGGCGCGAAAAGTTTTTTACCATTTGCCTGAAGCACAATATTGCTCCCGGTGATGCCTGTTTAAAGTTTGCGCTCTCGGCGCCTCAGATAGCTGCCGTTGCGTTAAATCCGAGTAAACCGCACCGCATGGCACACAATAAAACACTTCTGAACCAGGAATTTCCTGAAGCATTTTGGGCTGAGCTTAAAAGTGAACAAATTATAGAAACGGAATATCCTTATTTATAAAACCGAAGGTTATGATTATCGATACACATCATCATTTGTGGAATTACAATCCGGTTGAATTTGATTGGATTGATGATGAAATGGTGACCATCAGAAGGTCTTTTTTACCTGCCGATTTGCAAGCTACGCTGGCTAACACCGAAGTTGAAGGCGTTGTAACCGTGCAGGCACGTCAATCGCTTGAAGAAACCGACTGGCTTTTAAAGCTGGCTTCCGAAAACGACTTTATGAAAGGGGTTGTTGGCTGGGTGCCGTTGGCTGATGCAAATATTCAACAGGTTTTAGAAGGGTATAAAAGTAACCCGTGGCTAAAAGGTGTCCGGCACGTTGTTCAGGGAGAGCCTGATCCCGAATTCATTTTAGGGAAAGAATTTAATAAGGGAATTTCGTTGTTAAAAAACTATGACCTGGTTTACGATATCCTGATTTTTGAACACCAACTACCCAATACCATACGTTTTGTTGATCAGCACCCTGAACAGCAGTTTGTGGTCGATCATATTGCCAAACCAAAAATCAAAATAAATGAACTGGCTCCCTGGGCAAAAAATATACAAGAGCTGGCGAAGCGCGAGAATGTTTCGTGTAAAATAAGCGGGATGGTTACTGAGGCCGACTACAAATTATGGACAGAGGAACAACTCAAACCATATTTCGAAACAGTGCTTGAGGCTTTTGGTCCTTCACGTTTGCTATATGGTTCCGACTGGCCGGTATGTCTGGTGGCAACAAGCTATTCCAACTGGCTGGATTTAGTTAAAAAAACAATTTCGAAGTTTACGGAAGAGGAACAGGAAATGATCCTCTGTAAAAATGCACAAAGTATTTACAACATTTAATTTCAGCAAATAAAGATGAGAGCAATAGAAATAACAACTCCCGGAGATGTAAGGATTGTAGAACGGGAAATGCCGCAGATGGGCAAAGGAGATGTTCTTCTTAAGATAAAATATGTTGGATTTTGCGGCTCCGATTTAAGTACATATCTCGGAAAAAACCCGATGGTACAGTATCCGCGTATTCCGGGGCACGAGATATCGGCAGTCATCGAAAAAACCGGAAATGAAGTGCCTGAAGGATTTCAGAAAGGACAAAATGTAACGGTTGTTCCTTACACCAATTGCGGACAATGTACCTCTTGTAAGCAAAAACGTTTTAATGCCTGTCGTTACAACGAAACACTGGGAGTTCAGCGCGATGGTGCAATGGCCGAATATATTGCTGTCCCGTGGCAAAAAGTGCTAAAAGATGAGGCCTTGTCGGATGTGCAGCTGGCTTTGGTAGAGCCGCTAACCGTTGGATTTCATGCCATCGACAATGGAAAAGTAACCGACATTGATACCGTGGTTGTATTTGGTTGCGGGATGATTGGAAGTGGAGCAATTGTGCGTGCAAAATTGCGCGGTGCAACCGTAATTGCTGTAGATATTGACGATGTGAAACTAAAAATAGCACAACAATTGGGTGCCGATTTCATCATTAATTCGAAAGAGAAGGATTTACACCAGGAGCTGCTGGAAATTACAAACGGAGATGGACCAAATGTAGTGATTGAAGCAGCAGGAAACCCGGTTACATACCGGGCAGCAATTGACGAAGTTGCTTTTGCAGGGCGGGTGGTTTGTATTGGTTATGCCGGCACCGAGGTAGCATTCACCACCAAGCTCTGGGTACAAAAAGAACTGGAAATAATGGGATCACGCAATGCAAATCCATCCGATTTTGAAGCTGTAATAAAGTACCTGAAAAGCAGTCAGGTTGATGAAAACATTTTGATCTCAAAAACGGTAAGCCCTGAAGAAGCGCCCGTGGCTATGAAAGAATGGTCGGAAGCACCCGGAAAAATAATGAAGATATTGGTTCAGTTCTAAATGGATGCTATAATGTAGTCAGCATAGATTGAAACTCAAAATGTTATAATTGATTATATAGCGCCACAGGATAATGCCAACCGTTCGGATGTGCGCTGGTTTGCCCTTTCAAATTTGGAGAAAGGAAGCTTAAAAGTTACCGGTTTGCAAGCGCTTTGTTTCCGGGCTTGGCCTTACACCGAAGAGGATTTGGAAAAGGCACAACATCCCTATGAATTGCCTCATCGCGATTTTATCAATCTTAATATCGATCTGAACATTCATGGAGTAGGAGGTAACGATGCATGGGGTGCACGAACAATGGATAAATACACCATTGATGGAAATCAAGCGTATAAATACGGCTTTATTCTGGAATATGATGCTGAATAAACAACTGCCTGGGATGTGACAATTAAAATCTTCCTAAGTTTATTAGAGAGATTTTGATTGTTAACATGAAGGAAAAAATCGGGAAAAGTACTGGGGCTGAAGTTTTTTTATTCCATATAACATATTCCAGATCGCTTTCGAGGTTTTTGAATTTCTTGCTTTGTATATCTTGCTATTTAGGCAATTAGTTAAAGTTTGTAAAAGCTATTACGCTGCAATAAAAGGCGATATATTAACATGTTTTTTTCCCATCAATATCCTTGAAGTCGACCTCGTATTTCTTTTCGTTATTAAGCTCAATTGTTGCTCCCAATGGCGACATCGTTGCCGATATTTCATTGATTTGGAAGTTTTTAATTGGCGATAGTTCTTCTGTTGTCCATTCGGTATCATCAGTTTTATGAAGAAGTGCGGTTATCATTAGCTCCATTGGCGGGTTTTTCTGCATACGTTTTTTATAAGCAAAAATTACAGAACTTTCATCAGCTTCGGCGTTTCGGTTATTATGCGTCATGCAGTCCAGTTTATCCCAGCCATAGTAACTGATAAGAGCCACCTGCCGCCCCTCTATTTTTGCAGTAATAATTTGGTTACCATTCAATTCAAATGATTTTATCTCCGCTTTTTTACCGGCAAGGTGAGGAAGTCCAAAATGGCCCAAAGTTAGTTCGTATTCGAAAGCCAAACGTGATCTGTCAACCCGGATAACGCCACCTGGTATGGTTATATCGGCCAGGTCGATAATATACCCAACTCCATTGTTAGGAGGACGACGCATAATGGCCTGACGGTATAGAATATCGTTTTCCACACCATTAAAGAGCATATTCTGCGAGGTGGTGTATCGTTGGTTTTCTTCTGAGTCATTATCAACCGTTAAACCGGTCAAATAAAAGTTTACATCATCGCCTCTGAGGTCTCTGGGATCCTGACTGCGGAAACTATATTCCATTGATGTTCCGCCCAGCGGATTTTGATCCTCCCAGGGGAAATGTGTATTGTAAGTTAGTTTTGAATAATTGGGATCATCGTAATAAACTTTTCCAGGAATAATCTCCGAAGTTCCTGTTTTTCCATGATTTACCAGCATCAGGCCGGGGTGCTTAAGAACCACTTTGTTTGAGTCTTCGCCCAATGTCTCCCACATTCCTTCGTTTTCGGTTGCTGTCCAAAATGGCGAATCTTCAGGCAGCGCCAAACAAATGAACGGTAAGAACATAAGAAACGGACTGCCAGAGCAGCTGTAGTTTTGAACCATGTACTCCTTCTGACCATAAAAGCCTAAACTTGGAACATCGTTGCAAAAGAATTCTTCGCGGCTAACAAACTGTAATAACGAACCGGAACATAGTCGTCTGGCCCATCCGGCATCAAGTTCAGTTTGTTCTTTTAGCATAAATGCAACAGGGAAAGCACCAGAAACCCAGGTTCGATAACAAATGCTTCTCGACCACATATTTATATATCCGTTACGCCCAAAGAAACTGGTAATACATTTCATTAGTTTTTTAGCCGATTCTTCTATTATAGAACCAATTTCAGGGTAATAATCATCGCCAAAAGTTCTGTTCCAAATAGTTGTATACACAATGAACAGGCTAATGGAATAGTAATTATAGGTTTGTTCGAGGTACCAACCGTCGCCTGAGTGATAAGAAGCTACCCAAAGCAAATGGCTTTTTAGCAGATCATCATCAATAGGGTAGCCATGTTTTTTTAAGAAAGAGAGTGTTACAATATTAAAGATTCGCCAGTTGTTTTGCGTGGTTCTGTGGTGAGCCCATTTCGTAATGCATTCAAGCATATCGTTTTTTTCCGATTCGCTGTATAGCGACCAAACCGTATCGGGTAAAAGCAAAAGGGTTTTAAATAAACCGCCAAATTCGCAGGTAAACTGATAATTTGAATCGGGTAAATTCTCGGGAAGTGGCAGAGAGTTTGAATTTCCGGGAGTAAAAGTGCGGTAAAAATGCAGCTTATAATAATCGCGCAGTTTTATATTATTGATTTCTACTTCAGGATCCACATGGATCAATGGTCCTGCTAATGTGAAAGTTCTTTCCAGTGCTTCAAATTCGGCCGAACGATACCGCCAGTTCGGCGCATTGGGTTGGGGGTATGTCTTACCGGGGATTATCGGAAAAGTTAGCGGTGTTTCTATCGAATCAACATATTTGAAAGCACGGGTTAGCATATATTTGGCTAACTCGATGTAATGCTCTCTGGTCATTCCTGTATGTGGACTTTGTGTAAAATTTGGATTTTCTACTTTAAAGGCGTTAGTCATCGAGAGTGATTTTAACTTTTATGAGTTTTAATTTTTTTATCCTCTTGGTTATATATTCATTTCCTTGAATACAAATTAGAGTTTTGCATATGTGGCGATAATAGCTCAACAGAGCATATTGTAAATGGTTTTGATTAACCTAATTACAATAAGTTAATTATTCCACTAATGCGTGTATAAGTGAACGATGCGAATATATTGGACAGCTTTTTGGGGTAAGCGCTGTACGTCGGGTGACGAACAGCGCATTGAAATTAAATCTAACTAAACTTTCACATTCAATGAATGCAAAATCTATTTTTTCTATTCAGTTGCATTTGGATCAACAATGATTCCTTCTCCTTCACCATCTTGCCAGTATACAGGCTCGCGGTAATTTTCTTCACCCGGATAACCTTTGTTTTGATTAATTACACCCATAGTGTTTGAATTAATAGCTGAGGCAGGTATCGGCCAAAGTGCAATCCATGGAGCAGCGCGATAGGTATAGTGAGGCGCAACTACATTCTCGCGATAAAAACTGTTTTTCTCCATTACCCGGTCATACCAGAAATTATTTTCTGAGAAATTACTCATACTGTAGGTTTTACCATTGTAACATGGTTTGCCACTTTCTGCAAGCATGAAAGCCATGCGGGTAATTTCAGTTTTACGTGGTTCTTCGTAGTACAATTCACGTGCACGCTCATCAAGGATGGTTCCTAAATTTATTTGATCAGCAGAATAAGGTGCAGCATTGGCACGTGTACGGACCGCATTTAAATCATCTGCAGCCTTTTGTGATTCTCCGTTCCAGAAATAAGCTTCGGCACGTAATAAATAGGTTTCTGCCAATCGATAGCAGTACCAGTCGCCATTACCTCCGTCAGGAGTATTGTCGGTTGGATCAGCAACATACAATTTGTAGTGTGGCCATCCAAACCACGAACGAATGGTGTCAGTACAAAGGATTCCACCAGCGTCGTTATACAACTGGAGGTTTTTTCCATAGTAGTCGTCGTTCTTGTTTTTTAAGTCAGGATTGTTGTATACCATGTCTTCCATGTTCATCCAGTTGCCAGGTGCATGACGATAATCATTCGGATCGTCCCAGTTTCCGGTATGGCTATAAGGCGTTTGGCGACAACGGCCAATTCCACGTCCATAGGTTGTTACCATATCAATTTCAACCTCCTTGCCACTAACTTTACTGCCCAGTGGTTTATCAGACATTCCGTTGTTTCCATTAGGCGTTTTAATGTTTTTAGGCCAAAAGGGAACATTTTGGCGCATCATACTTATGCGCTCACTGGCTCCATCTTCGGTTAATTCTTCGCGTGATGTTAACAGATAAATTCTTTCGCGGTTTTCGGCTATCGACTTGTTAGGTACCTGGTGTAAATCCCAGGTAACGTTTTTTTCCGGGTCATCTTTATCAATTCCGAAACGCTCAGTCATCAAATGATGATAGCCATCGTCGATAACAGCACTGGCAGAAGCAATCGCATCGTCGTATTCGTGCAAAGCCAGGTTTATTTTAGTCAACAGATGATTACAGGCTGCTTTGTTAATGTCTCCAATAGGTACTCCATCAGCCTCTGTTTTTACCCACTGTGCAGCAAATTCCATATCCTTTTTCATCTTTTTTAAGATACTTTCGCGGGTACAGGTATAAAAATCCAGCTTAGGAGCAGTTACTTCTTCCAGTAATAAAGGCACGTCGCCAAATTGTTGGGTTAAACGGTAATATACCCGCGCCCTGTGGAAATAAGCTTTTCCCAAGATATTGTTTCGATCAGCTTCACTATCCCATTCTGCAACATCGATGCGCGAGATCACCGTATTAGCATATTTAATCCGGTAGAATCCTTCCTGCCAATACCATCCGATTCGGTTATAGTTAGTACTATTCAGGTTGGCATCCGGAAGAATTTGAGCCGGTAAATCCATAGCCGGTCCCGATTTGTCAGTGGTTCCCTCTACGGCCACATCCGAAAAGATATTTTCGGTGATCATTGGGTTACCATCACCGTAAAACTCATGACGGGCATTACGTAAACATGCCACCAATGCCGCATTTAAACCGTCTTCGTTGACAAAGGTATTTTCAGGAGCATAAAATGATAGTGGTTTAGGTTCCAGAAAATCTTCCGAACAACTGGTCCACATTAAAACCATTATCAGGGTTACAATTGAAATTATATTAATCTTTTTCATTGTCTTCATCTTTTAAAGTGTAAGGTTCAGTTTTAGTGTATAAGTCGATGGAGTAAAACCCCATGTTGAGTTTCTTTCCGGATCCATCCACGACCAGGAAGTAAATACATACGGATTGGATGCTATAAACGATATCATGCAGCGATCAACCTGAATGCGTTCTAACAGGTTCTCAGGCACATTATACGATAACGATACATTGTCGATACGCAGGAACGAATTGTTTTCGTAAACTGTAAATCCTGATTCATAACTTTCAACACTTGCCCATTTATTATTTGGGTTTTCAGGTGTCCAGTAAGGAACATTAAAAGAAGAACCTCTGTCATAAAATACGTCGTTATTACGTAAATGGTTATTGGCTGTTTTGTATCCGGTATAAGCATACATCTTAATCGAAGCTTCCCAGTTTCTCCAACTGAAATCATTTCTTAAGTTCCAACGCCATGGTGGTCTTGAATGTCCCTGGAATACCTTATCATCATTGGTATAATAGCCGTCAGGTGCATCCGGAACTCCGTCGCCGTCAGTATCTTCGGTTAATTGATCAATAATCTTATAATCACCAGGTTTACGTGAGTATTTGGCGGCCTCTTCCGCTTCATCCAATTGCCAGATTCCATCGGTTTTGTAATTCCAGATTTCATCTATGGCATGGCCAATAAACCATCCGTTGGTCGGATCGTCCAATTCATTGCCATCTTCGTCGTAGTCGCCATACAGGCTAACAATTTCATTCCGGTTAAAAGATACCGCAAAATTTGTGTTCCAGTTGAAGTCGTTTTTCTGCATGTTAATTGATGTCAACGAGAGTTCGAATCCGCGGTTGTTAATTTGTCCTAAATTTGAAAATACACTGCTATATCCTGTAATGGAAGGTAATTTACGTGGAATAAGAAGATCAGTTGTTTCCATCAGGTATGTTTCAATATTACCTCTTAAACGACCGTTAAAAGTTGAAAAATCAATACCTAAGTTGTAAGCAGTTGTTCTTTCCCATTTTAGGTCGGCATTGGCCATACGGTTTGCATACAATTGCGATACATAACCTGCAGTTCCATCGGTTTGTAATACATACTTGCCGGTTGCCAGTGACGACATGGCATCGTAAGTACCAACTCCGCGGTTACCATTGTCTCCGTACGAAAGCCGTAGTTTAAACATGTCCAACCAATCAACATTAAAGAAGTCTTCTTCGCTAACGGTCCAGGCAAATGCAGCCGAACCAAAGTTAGCACGAGGATTAGCTTGTCCAAATGCCGAGTAACCATCTCGACGCCACGCCCCTGTAAAAAGGTAACGCCCTTTATAAATATAATTCATACGTGCCATAAGCGCATCAGCTGTACTGTAGGTGTCGTTACTCGAAATTTCTACGTCTTCGGTAGCTGCCTGCATACGGTGATAACCTAATACATCACTAGGCTGGAACTGACGACGCACCATATAACTGCGCCAATATTGATTTTTTTCAGCATTCTGAAGGAAGGTGAAATCGAAAGAGTGATCTCCATACGTTTTGTTCCATTTCAAAATGTTATTTAATTGCCACTGGTAACGTTTGGTATGTCTTCTGCGAGCAATACCTCCTTGTTTTCCCCAGTCTGGGTGCTCAGATGACTGGTGTCTGTAATATTCTTCCCAGGAGAAACGAGGAATAAACTCAGATGTGAAGCTAAATCCGTAAGGCAGTGTTAACTGAGCATAAAGCTTACTGTACAGGTTTGTAAATGTCTCAACATTATCCATGTGTTCAAGATCCAACCACGGATTACGCGATGCCGATATGTTTCCTGTTGGTGCATATTCCAATACATCGGTAAAATTGCCTTCAGCATCTCTTTCGTACATTTGCGAATACGGAGTAACTTGTCCCCAGTTGTCGCTTGCAACCACATCACTTTGGTCTCTAACCGAGAATTGTGTATTGGTACCTACTTTTAACCAATCGTTTACTTTTGCCTCAAGGTTCATGCGCGAACGATAAGTTTCAAATTCTTCGTTGTAACGTATACCTTCATTATTGGTGTATCCCATTGACCAATAATAATTCACATTACTGGTTGCACCACTTAAACTTATATTATAATCCTGGCGCAATCCGGTTTGATACAAAATGTCTTTCCAGTTTTCCTGATAACCACTTTTGTAGTTGGCAATTTCCAGCGGATATAAGCCTAAGCGGTTCAACCAAATCTGGTCAATATCAGCAACGGCACCTGAGCCATCATATTCTTTCCAGGTTTGTAAGTCAACACCGGCATCATCCGGATGTCTGTAGTAACCTGGTTTTTCAATTTGGTGTCTTTCTTTGTTTTCGAAACCTGCAATACGCCAATCAAGAAATTGGTCACCGGTCATCCAGTCGAGTGCAGTGTGGGCAATTACAGCAACACCCACGCTGGCACTTGCAGTAATCATTGGTTTACCAACTTTACCTTTTTTGGTTGTAATAATGATTACACCATTCGAAGCTCTTGATCCGTAAATCGCAGCCGATGATGCATCCTTTAAAATGTCGAAAGCCTGAATGTCGTTCGGATTGATATCGGCAAGGTCACCGTTATAAATCATTCCGTCAACAACAATTAACGGGGCATTAGCGCTTCGTTGATCACCTGCATCTGAACGTACTGAGGTTTCACCACGAATAAGCATGTCGCTTGCGCTGCTTACTCCTTTAGCACTACTGCTAAAGCTTACATTTAAGCCGGGCACTGCACCGCGAAGTACATCGGTCATGTTCGAACTTGATTCTTTTTCAAGCTTCTCGGCATTTACTTGAGCAACAGCTCCGGTAAGGTCTTTTTTCTTCACAGTACCGTAACCAATGGCAACCACCTCTTCGAGCCCGATAACATCGGCCTCCATTTTTACATCAATCAGTGTACGGTTACCAATTTCAACTTCCTGAGGTTTCATTCCAACAAACGAAAACAGCAGAGTATTTTCCTGTTCCGGTACCTCGAGTGAATAGGTTCCATCAGCAACGGAAATTGTTCCGGTAGTAGTTCCTTTTACTATAATGGTCACTCCCGGTATTGGAACATCATCGGGACCAGTTACAGTACCTGTAATAGTTTTTTGTGCCATGGCACTACCAGCCGTAATGAAAAGTACGGCTAAAAACAATAGTGTTTTTTGCATAAGATTTAAGTTTTAGTTAAAAAAATTAGTATGGGAAATAGTTTCTTTCTTTAGATTTATTTAAGTCTTAGTCTTGTCTGAATTCAATTCGCTGACTAGCGATTCGAGTAAAGAAAAGATCGTTTGATTTTTCATAATTAATTAGTTTAGTTATTTGTTTAGTACAATTAGAGAATATTGTTAGTTTTAGTTATAAATTACAATCGATTGCAATTTGGGTCAATATAGACCAAATGTAACTACATTCCTAATAGAGAATTAGCAAATATCGATGCTTAATTTGCAAAAAATACGATTGTTCCGATACCTTCTCCAGATAATTTATTAATGTAAGTTTGTAAACCATTAATAAAGGTTTGTAGCTTCTTTTTAATGTAAACAGACCGTTTTTGTTTTTTCAAAATGTTACTACAAATCAATTGGTGAGTCGTCACATTTCAAATCGCCCAAAACATACTGTGCTCCGTCCAAGTAGAATTTAAGTAAACGTTCATCCTCGAAGCTTTGTGCATTATGCGATGGTGATACATAAAACACACGGCCTTTCCCATGTTTTTTTATCCACGAAACATAGCGGATGTTATCTTCTATAGGTTTTCTTTTCCCTTCAAGTTTGTCGGTATCCATATACAGAAGAGGTTTGAAGTTCTTTTGATCGTATGCTTTATTGAATAAGTACGGCTCATCAACATGTACAAATGGTTTTCCTTCAAAGGCTTTTGCCAGCGGATGATTTGGATCGCACAATTCTAAACTGATTTCTTGTTGTCGGGGGTGGTAATCAAAGCTACCTCCAACCATCTCGCTAAATGGCATTGAGTTGTTTTGCATAACAATGGCACCATGGGTTACCATTAAACCTCCACCTTTTTTTACAAAGTTGATCAGGTTGGCTTCCAATTCTGCTGCCTTTACTTTCTTTTCTTCATCGTCCATACTTGTATCTATATCCAGACAATCCAGGATAAGATCGCGTCGCGGACCAATTGAACAGGCGCTGTTTAAAACAACCGCGTCGTAGTTTTGCAGGTTATTTTTCTCAAAACAAAACACATCTTTGGTTATTCTTACTTCGTAAGCACCGGTTTTTTGTCCCAGAACTTTAATTACCTGGCTGGTATGTGGAATAACCCAGTGGTCGAAACCGGTAAACCGGTCGAATATCAATACCTTCCTTGTTTTTTGAGGTTGTACTTCGGCTTTAGCCGGAGCAATTTTTTCGATTTTCTGCACCCATTCGGGAGTACATTTAAACTGTTCGATTTGTGCTTTTACTGAAATAACGGAAATCAGTAACACAACTGTTAATAATATTCTGGTCATTTTGTTTCTGAAATTTATGGACTACGCCTACATTAAAATTATATGTCTTCCCCCGGTATTAATACCGGGGGAAGTTATTTCGGTCAATAGAGAACTTTTCCCTTTTATAGTTTCTGCTAATTATCGTTTGATATAATCGGTTCCGTACGGATAACGTTGTGGACGACTTAACATTGAATTAGCCAGATCGTTGTTTTTAAAACGTTCTACAGCTGGATCCCATTCAAGTACTCCCGGAATTTGCATCGCGATATCGCTTATCAAACAGATGGTACATGTGCGGTGACTAATTTCTGCAGGAGAAATTGGAGCTTTACGCGATTGGATACAGTCTAACCAGTTTCCGTGTTGTTCATGACTAACATAAAGTTTGGTTTCGTCGTCGCCAATTACAGATTTTAAAATATCGTCGCTACTGGCATCCAGGGCTTTTGTAGAACCTGCCGGAATCGGATCTGATGGTGTTGCGCGGTAAGCACCACGGGTTACAAAAACCCATCCATCTTCGCCTTCAAAACGAATACCATTTGGATAACCACCGCTGGTAAATACGGTTGCTCCGTTTGCGTATTCCTGTTTAACCATAAAATCACCATGAACATTCCAGTCGCCCGATTTTGGGAATTGTGCAACAGCTTCTACCGAAATAGGTCCGGTATATTCGGTATCCATACCCCATGCTGCAATATCATAGTGGTGTTGGCCCCAACCGGTAATCATTCCGGCACCATAACTTCGGTTACGCAACCATCCCGGACGGCTGTAATCGTGTTGCGGATGAACCATTTTTTCTTTGTATTCCACTTCAGGAGTTGAGCCCAACCACATATCGAAATTGAATGTTGAAGGAACCGGGCTTGTTTCGAAAACCGGGCCGCCGGGATCACCGGGAAGACCAATTTTTACGGTGTGAATTTTTCCAATTCGACCGTTACGTACCAGTTCGGCTGCACGAAGGAATTGTGAAGAAGAACGTTGCTGGGTACCTACCTGGAGAACAGTTCCCTGGCGGTTAACGATGTCGCTCAATAAACGGCCTTCTGACACGGTTAACGATGTTGGTTTCTGTAGGTAAATATCTTTACCGGCTAATGCTGCTTCAATGGCAGGTTGCGAGTGCCAGTGGTCTGGAGTACTAATTACAACCGCGTCAATATCTTTATCAGCCAGCATGTCTTTGTAATCGGCATACATTTTAACTTCAACACTGGTCCCTTTTTTCTTGTAGTAGTCTTCCACCAGTTTTTTCCCTTTTTCCATACGGATGCTGTCTAAGTCTGAAACAGCAACCATACGGGCAACATCGTGTTGCATGGTGCCCGGCATATCGTGGGTTACTGCAATACGTCCGCAGCCAATCTGACCTATATTGATTTTGTTACTGGGGGCTGATGCGCCAAAAACAGAAGAAGGTACAATTGTTGGTATTACCATCGCACCGGCTGTTGTAGTTGCTGCATTTCTTAAGAATACTCTTCGTTTCATATTTAAGTTTTATTGGTTATAGTAATGTGACTAATTTAAGTTGGTTTTTGGAATACTTGCAAAACTATTCCAGTATTTTTCTGCTGTTTCGGCATCAAGCTCACCGTCAAAAATTAGCATACGGTATTTTAAGGTATACGTTTGCTTTGGCTTCAGTTGCCAATCATCATGGCGTATCGGGACGAACTCGAAATACATATCACCGCGTCCGCCATTAGCATCAAGTGGCCAAACACGCATTGGCTCCGGATGCATTCTATTCGAAGGATGGCTCATAAAAAGTATCCCGGAACGGCCTTCATCAACATCAGACTGACCTTCTACCAAACACCAGCGGGCATATGAACCATCTGCATCAACTCTTGTTTTTCCATCAGATGTGAGAACAGTACAATTGTCTTTGTGCCAGCTTTCTGTTGCGCGGAAACCAATTCCTCCGCCATAGCGATAAGCATCAAGCATAATTCCGTTTTTTAGCGGACTGTTTAGCGAGGTGGTGTAGTCAACCATCCAAACATCTTCGCCAATATTCCAGGCGCGTACATCCAGAATCTCATTCATGGCAATTTGGTCTTCGCCACGAGCTCCAAAATCAATATGTTGTTGTAAAGCTTTGAAACCGCTATATATTGCTCCTTCTGATTCTGACAGAAAACCGGCAAACTTAACCGTTCCCTGTCCTTCTTTCAGGTTCCAAAAATCAACAGATCTGTCATCTATGTGCGTTTTGGTCCATGGCCCCCATATGCCGTAATGGTGGTAATGATCGGGCGCCTGAATACGCGTAAGGACTTTTCCTCCGGGTGAGCTTAATGGATGGATGTAGCCTGAGCGTTTATAGAGCGGATCAATACCTTCAGGAGGGAAAGTAACGGCATGTCTGTATTTCAGAATGAGATTTTCGCCTTTTTGCAAACTGAGATCTTTGTGATCACGTTTTAATGTTATACTGGTATTTGTGTTTGCCGGCTTCTCTTCTGCTTTTAACAGAAACTCCCGAACAGTTCCTTTTTTAGTTTCTCCGTTTAGCAAAAACCAAAGACGCGCCGAATGTCCTGTTTCAATCTGGCAGGGAATAGGATTTTCTTTTCCATCAATTACTTCATACAGTACGAGTGAATTATTATCGGTGTTGTAATTTATACCGATTAAAGAAAAAGATACCGGAGTGTTTAAACAGTCTTCCGAAAATTCGATGCTGAATTCTGTAATCGGTTGGGCAAATAATGTTTGAGACAGCAGAAGGAGTGTACTAAGTAATACCGTTTTCATCGCAGTTGGTTTTGTTAGTAAATAAAAAATTGAATAAACTATTAAGCCCGTTGTATTGAGCTTCTTACGAAATTAACTCTTCGGGCCTAACTTTTAAATAGATCGTCATAAATGCAAATTTAAGTTCTGTTTAACGAAGAAAACTTTGCATTGTGAGGGCAAATAAAGCTGCTTAAATATATTTGTGAGGTATTTATATTGCCAATTGATGGCAAAGAGTAACATCGTTTATTAGTCATAAGTTAGGTTCTAAGTTCTAGCAGTAAATCTACATTTTTTCATGATTTGGATATAGTACTACATTTGCAAGTGTTTGTATTTGTTTTGCAATTTTGTATTTTTAGCGTCAATCTAACGGTCAGACTATGAAATTGATGCACGAACAAATTGATTTCCCGGGGAAATCAGTTGTTAAAGTAAAAGTTCAGGAAAGAGAGAGTTTTACGTATCCCTGGCATTTTCATTCGGAGTACGAAATTATGTATGTGTTGGAAGGGTTTGGGACACGTTTCGTTGCTGATAGTATTGAAGAATTTCAGGCGGGTGATTTTGTGATGCTTGCTTGTAATTTACCGCACTTTTGGAAATCTGATGTATCGTATTATGAAGGAAATAACAAAAAACAAGTCCGGTATATTGTATTGCAATTACCGAATGAGTTTTTCAGAGAAGCATTAGATAACTATCCTGAGTTTTATATGATTAAAGAGCTCTTAAAAAAGTCGGGCAGGGGAGTGTGTTTCACAAAAGAGTTTGCGGATAAAGTCAGGAAGAAAGTAATGAAGGTCGCTCGTTCTGATGGTTTTGACCGCTTATCATACATGCTTCAGTTGTTACAGTTAATGGCAAAGTCAAATGAGTATCGTTTATTGGCCGGGGAGTATTATCAGTTGGAGAAGCACGATTTTACCAGTAACCGCTTAACTAAAGTTATGCACTACCTGAATACGAACTACCTGAAGAAAGTTGAATTAAAAGATGTAGCGTCCGTTGCCAATATGCACCCATCGGCGTTTTGTCGGTATTTTAAGGAGAGTTCAGGAAAATCGCTCTCCGAATTTGTCAACGAAATACGAATTGGATACGCTTGTAGATTGCTTTTAGAGGGAAAAATGACAGTGTCGCAGATTTGTTTTGACAGTGGATTTAATAATTTATCGAATTTTAACCGTGCCTTTAAAAAGAATACCGGTTATACACCTACCTCATATTTTGAGAAATTTCAACGCAAATAGATTTCTATAAAAAAATCAAATTTAAAAGTGAGGCTGTATGTTTGAATATAAGGCCTTTTTAACGTGCACCTAATCGGTTATATTAAGCGGATTATACGTGTGAGCCCTTAACAGGATGTATTTAGAGATGGAAGAACAAAAAAGCCTGTAAATTATTGAATTTACAGGCTTTTGTTTCGTCGGGATACCAGGATTCGAACCTGATCCCATTAATGCCTTTATATCAGTGATTTACTAAGGTCGTATTTTTACGGGTCACCGTTTAGTTCACATTTAAAGAACTTTTATTATTTGAGCTCAAAATAGGAAATTTTGAAAAGATAATCAACTTGTTCTCAATTTAGTCTCGTTTAATTCAACCACTATTAATGTGATTTGTAGCACAGTGTTTTGTTGAAAGAAGTATTTACTTTAAAGATATTGGTGGAAAAGTTAACCTGACGATTGGGATATGCCCAGTATGGCTACACTATACATATACAAAGAGCTCAATATCTTGTGAGCCAATAAGATTTCCTTAATTTATTATAATTGAAGTATGTTTCCATGCTGGAGATTAATTCTTAATATTGTTTCGAAACACTCGTGGAGTCATTCCCGCTTTTTGCTTGAACAAACGATTAAAATAGTAATCCGATTCAAATCCCAGCGAATACGCAATTTCCTTTTGTGTTTTTTTTGTGCGAAGTAACAGATCTTTGGATTTTTCAATCTTTAAAAGCAGAAAGTATTGTAAAGGCGAAGATCCGGTTTGTTTCTTAAAATCAGCTCTAAATTTCGAGTAGCTTATTCCAAATTCCGATGCAATTTCTTCTGGATTTATTGAATCGTTGATCTGTTTATACATTATTTGTTTAGCTCTTGAAACCATTGTGTTTAAGGAGTCTTCATTATCACTAATCTGTTGAATATTGTATAGTTCAGCCATCAGTTGCAGGCAAATTCCGGATGCCAAACGTTGATAGCCAAACGGTTCGTTGTTGAACAGATGAAACAAAGAATCGAAATAGCCCAAGATATTTGTGCGCTTGCATTTTTGGATAACAGGCCGGTTTGAATTGAAAAAGCCATTGGATAAAAACATTTTAGCAATTGTGCCTGAAAATCCTACCCAGCGCTCTGTCCATCCTGTTTTTTTCTTGGGTCGGTAACGGTGCCATAAACCCGGGAAAAGCATAAACCCATCGCCGTCCGATATTTTTTTCTTTCCGGTTTCTTTTGTTTCCAGGAAACCTTCACCGTTAGTTATTAAAACAAACTGAAATTCATTTAAAATGCGTCCCTGTTCCCATGAAAAATTATAACTCCCCGGATGACCTTTTGATGGGTACGAATCTCCGGATTTTATTTTAGTGCTTCCCAGGCTGTTTACATAAAACCCCCACTTCTCGTCGTGGTCAAATGTCATCAGGTATTTTCGGTATATACTTTCTGAAGTCATATCAATTTGTGCAATAAAAATATCAAATTGTCAATTGTAAATCGCTTGAATATAAATGATATTTACACTGGTGAAGTTAATGATTAAAATTGTAATTGTCTCATATAAAATAAATATGATAGCATATGTCTGAATAGAAGTAGTAAGTAGCAAACATTCTGTATGGAATTATTTGTGAATATATACTTCGCTATTTTCAGTCAAAATATGCTTTTTTTTTTAATAGACCAATATCTAATTACTGAAACTTATGAAAACAATACGAGAAGGTAGTGTCAGGACTATATTATACTTTTTTGTCGTACTTTTATCAATCGGATGGCTTTTTTCTTGCGCTAAAGAAGAATCAACTGCTGGTTTAAAACAAGTCTTTCAAAACCCTCCCGATTCTGCAAGACCAGGTGTTTACTGGTATTTTATGGATGGAAATTTGTCACGCATAGAAATGACGAAGGATCTGGAATCTATGAAAGAAGCAGGTATTACTAACCTTATTTTTCTGGAAGTTGGAATTGGAGTTCCACGAGGCTCGGTCGATTTTATGAGCGAAGAATGGCAGGAATTGTATGTTCATGCGGTTCGAGAGGCTGAGCGACTGGGTATTAAAATATTATTAGGAGCCGGTCCGGGTTGGTGCGGCAGTGGTGGGCCCTGGGTAAAACCCGAGGAATCGATGAAGCATCTTGTATACAGTGAGCTAGAAATTAAAGGGGGAAAAACAGTTGATGTGCTCTTGCCTATTCCTAAACAACGAAGTACAGTTTGGCATACCATGAAGGACCCCTATTATGAAGACGTGGCTGTTTATGCCGTGCCTGCCAGTGCCGTTCCTGTTATTGAAGATATCAATGAAAAAGCGCTGTATGAACGCGACCCGTACACTTCGAAACCCAATGTAAAACCTTACCTTCCTTCGCTTGCAAATTACGAAGAACTCGACGAAGATCGGGTATTAGCGCAATCGGAAATTGTTGATGTGACAAAATTCTTGCAAGCTGATGGAAAACTGGTTTGGGATGCACCATTAGGAAACTGGACAATCATCCGAATGGGAAAAAGGGGTACCGGTGCAAGCACACGTCCATCACCGGAACCGGTAATAGGACTTGAAAGCAACAAGATGGATACTGCGGCCTTCCGTAATCATCTTCGAAATTTTACCGATATTTTATTGGCTAAAACCGCCCCGCGAAAAGAGGGAGTGGGGTGGACCGGTTTTCATATCGACAGCTGGGAAAGTGGTGCCCAAAACTGTACCGACGGCATAATTGAAGAATTTAAACAACGACGCGGTTACGATCCCGAACCTTATTTGCTTGCTTACACTGGAAGGGCTATGGGGAGTGTAGAGATTACCGAACGCTTCCTATGGGATTTGCGCCAAACCTGTAAAGAGTTGGTACTGGAAAATCATGTGGAATTTGCCAAAGCTTATGCCCATGAAAATGGATTGGAATTAACGATTGAACCTTATGATATGAATCCGGCCGGTGACATTGATTTAGGTGCAATAGCTGATGTAATTATGGCTGAGTTTTGGAGTGATGGCTTTGGTTTTGATGCTTCTTATGCTGTATTGCAGGCAACATCAATTGCACACATTAAAGGAGACCCGGTTGTTGGAGCCGAGGTATTTACTTCGCAACCAACACAGGCATGGCAGCTTTTACCCGGCAATATGAAAAACCAAAGCGACTGGGCGCTGGCACATGGAATAAACCGTTTTGTTTACCACACTTTTGCACATAAACCACTGGGCGACGAACATCGCCCGGGAATGACTATGGGGCGCTACGGTGTGCATTGGGATCGCGGTCAAACCTGGTGGCCAATGGTAGGTGCTTATCATGAGTATATCAGTCGCTGTTCGCATATGATGCAGCAAGGCCAGGTAATTTCCGATATCCTTTATTTGACTCCCGAAGGAGCACCAATGGTTTTTACGCCTCCAGCCGATGCCATTACTGAAAATGGAACGATACCGGATAAAAAAGGATACAGCTTTGATGCTTGTTCACCCAAAATTTTAATGGAAAGAACGCGTGTTGAAAACGGCAAAATTGCTTTTGAAAATGCCACATCGTACGAATTGCTGGTATTGCCAAACTTTGAAACAATGACTCCCGAATTACTGGAGAAAGTTATTTCTTTAGTAGAGCAGGGTGCTAATGTTGTTGGCATACCGCCTCAAAAATCACCGAGTTTGGTTAACTATCCGGCCTGTGATGAAGAGGTGCAGAAACTTGCCAAAAAACTTTGGGGGACGTATGAGATTCCTGATGAACTCAGTAAAAAAGAAATGGGAAAGGGAGCAATGTATTGGGGAGGAAAACTTAAAACCGATGAATTGTATCCATCCTATAAAGTAACCGCAGAACTTTTAGCTCAACTAAATATTGATGAAGATTTTAAATCGGATAACAACAGCATTCGTTTTGGACACCGTAAAACCAATGAGCAGGATATCTATTTTGTGGCAAACAGAACCAACGAGTTCCAAAAAACAGCCTGTACATTCCGTGCGGTAGGCGAGCCCGAATTGTGGATTGGTACCACCGGCAAAACCCGGAAAATTCCAAACTACACAGTCGAGAATGGTGTGACAACAATTCCTTTGGAATTCTTCCCGTACGAAAGTTTCTTTGTTACATTTTCAGGAGGAGAAAACAAGGCAGACGAAAATAACAATACTTCCAATTTTCCATCTTTTGCTGAAGTTAAAACCATCGAAGGAGCCTGGGATGTTGCGTTCAATCCAAAATTTGGTGGCCCTGAAAATATTCGATTTGATGAATTGCTGGATTGGACAACACACGAAATGCGCGAGATTAAATACTATTCAGGAATTGCCACCTACAGAAAAATATTTGAGCTGGAAACTTTATCTGAGAAACAATATTATATCGATCTGGGCGAGGTAAACGACATTGCCCGTGTAATACTGAACGGTGAAGATCTTGGCGTAATCTGGTGCGCTCCGTGGCGAATTAACATCTCCGCAGCCTTAAAACAAGGTGTCAATGAATTGGAAATAGAAGTGGCCAACCGCTGGGTGAACCGCCTGCTGGGAGACCAACAAGAACCAGATGCCAATGTGCGGACGGTAAAATTTGAGAACGGACTGATGGGCGGCAAAGAATACAAAACGGGCAGGTACACATTCACGACAAAACAATCGATGGAGGCTTTTCGGTTTGCTGAACCACTTTCTTCTGGATTGCTGGGGCCTGTAAGAATATTAGAAATGTAAGACAATACACTTAAATAAAATAAAAACATGACAAAAGTAGGACTATTTGGAATAGGACTGGACACGTATTGGGATCAGTTTGACGGCTTGTTGGACAGGCTGGTGGGTTACCAAAAACAAATTGCAGAAAAAATACAAAGTTTTGGCGTTGAGGTCGTGGATGCTGGTTTGGTAGATTCACCAGAAAAAGCACGTGAAGCAGGCGATTATTTAAAAACCAGCGATGTGGAAATAGTGTTTCTTTATGTTTCTACCTATGCGCTTTCATCGACGGTTTTGCCCGTGGCCCAAAAGTTAAAGTGCCCCATCGTTATTCTGAATATTCAGCCTGTGGCGGCTATCGATTACGAAAACTTTAACAAATTAGGCGATCGGGGAAAAATGACTGGCGAGTGGTTGGCGCATTGCCAGGCCTGTTCGGTACCCGAAATTACCAATGTTTTGAACCGTGCCGGAATTAGCTACGAAATAATAACTGGATATATAGGCGAACAAGCAGTTTGGGACGATATGAAAGGCTGGATTGAAGCCGCTAGTGTAGCCGCCACAATGCGCAATAACCGACTTGGAGTTTTAGGGCATTACTACTGTGGAATGCTGGATGTATATACTGACCTTACCAAACAAGCCTCTACTTTTGGCACCCATATAGAACTGGTTGAAATGTGCGAGGTGAAAAAATACCGCGATGAAGCTACAGAGGTCGAAATTGATGATAAAATTAAAGAGTTTCATAACACCTTTGAAGTGTTGGATACCTGCGAGCAAGAGGAAATTGTGCGTGCAGCCCGCACTTCTGTTGCATTAGATAAATTAGTGGAAGCGCACAGGCTGGGTTCTATGGCGTACTATTACGAAGGGGAAGCAGGCAGTGAATACGAAAATATTGTAACATCGGTAATTGCAGGAAATACTTTACTTACGGGTAAAAATATTCCGGTTGCAGGCGAGTGCGAAGTAAAAAATGCACAGGCTATGAAAATCATGGATTCCTTTGGTGTAGGTGGTTCATTCTCTGAATTCTATGCTATGGATTTTAACGATGATATTGTAATGTTGGGTCATGATGGACCTGCCCATTTTGCCATTGCCGAAGGGAATGTTCAGTTGGTGCCACTGCCCATTTATCATGGCAAGCCAGGTAAAGGTTTATCCATACAAATGACGGTAAAACACGGACCGGTAACTATTCTTTCAGTTGTTGAAGGAAAAGACGAAGTGTTTTTGTTGGTGGCAGAAGGAGAATCGGTTGAAGGACCAATCCTGCAAATCGGAAATACCAACAGCCGTTACCGCTTCTCCATTGGAGCTAAAGAGTTTATGAATGAATGGTCGAAACAAGGTCCTGCACACCATTGTGCCATTGGCGTTGGGCATATTTCCGATAAGATTGAGAAATTGGGACATTTAATGCAGATAAAAGTTGTAAAAATTGCCTGCTAAGAAATAAGTTATTTACAGATTAACGGATGAAACGCACAAATACATTCATACACAAATGATACTGATAAAATGGTGCAATTTTTAAAGGTAAATAAACATAAAATACTGAATAAATTCGATACGTGATTCACAGGCAGTAGATTCCTAAAATTGGATAAAATGGAATGTTAAAATCAATCCTCCAGAATAATCTTTATTGAACTATTACGTCTTGATGGGACATGAGTTCAGAACTGATTCAATATTACTATAAATAGCACATTTATTAAACTGAAAAGGAAAGATAAAACCATAGTTTTAATGCTGATTATAAGAACAACAAAAACAATTAAAGCCTATGGTATAAACTTTCTATGTGGGAATTGTCCGGCCTCCTCCCAAAAATAAATTCAAACTTAAATGTCAAACCTCAATTTTATGCAATAAATGAAAAACTTTTATTCATGAAATCAATGAATTTTACGGAGGAAATCAATGGAGTCAACAAAAGTATTATTCATCCATGTCACGTATATGTATATTCTAGCAATAGCTTCATCAAATATTTCGAAAATAGGGGCAACCTCACATAAGGCGTCACAGCAACAAAAATCTGTATCGGTAATAGTTCCCGACCAGGCAAGTGAGCTTCTATCTGTATTTGGTTTAGAGTTAGAGGAGGTAATTCAATAAAAGGGAGCAGCCAGCCTTTGGTGCTTACAGATGTTATGTTGGAAAAATCATTTTTAAAATGAAACTATGGCACAATATTGAAAGAATTAACACATTGTCGAAAAAAATGTATCTGCCCTTACACTATTTTTGAAACGAACTAAAAACAAATCTAACGCAATAATAATATGATTACAAAAGCTTATAGAATCCTAACTTTTCTGTTGCTTGGAATTTTATTACTTCTTAGTGCATGTTCCTCAAAAGTTGAGACAAAAACAAAGGAACGCCCAAATATAATTTTCCTAATGGACGACCAGCACCGCTGGGATGCCCTGGGAGTTGAAAAAAGTGTGGTAGTAACACCTAATTTAGATGAACTGGCAAAAAATGGTGTGCGTTTTACGGAAGCGGTTTGCCAGGCACCCATGTGCATTGCCAGCCGAAACTCCATGATGTTTGGATTGTATGCCAACCAAACCGGAGTATTACGAAATGGACGAGGAATTCCCGATGATAAACTTCCGATACCACCACTGGCACAAGTATTTGCTAATGCAGGTTACGAAACTGCAGGATTTGGCAAAACGCATTGGGGAGTTACTTGTAATACACGTGGTTTTGAAACACGATACGCAGCCGAAGTTTTTGAGGAAGGTGCCATAATGATGAAAGATCTTAATCCTGAAGCCAAGCAACGGTATTTAGATGAAACAATTGGCTATGGTCCTGGAGAAGAAGATCCCTCGGGTTATATAGGCGAAACCAGTAAACTTCCAGAACAAGACCACCGCGATGGATGGGTAACAGAAAAATGCCTGGAATATATAAAAGGAAGGGAAGATGAACGCCCCCTGTTTTTATATCTGTCGTTTTTAAAACCACATGCCGGTCATAATGTCCCGGAAGGATTTGAAGACAGTTATAATCTTGATGAAACAAAGTATGCAGAGCAACCACCATGGGAAAAAGATAATTCGCCACATGCCGAAGGGGTAAACCGCCGCGAAATGTACGAAGGCTTTTGGAAAGATGCCAGCGAGGAGCAATGGAAAGAAATGACCATGCGTTATTATGCCAACTGCACCTGGATTGATGATATGTTTGGCAGAACGCTGAAAGCCTTGGAAGAAAAAGGTTTGCTTGAAAACTCAATTATCATTTATGTTTCCGACCATGGCGAGATGCTGGGCGAGAGGTATTATCGTTTTAATAAGTATTGCTTGTATGATGCCAGTGTTCGTGTGCCCATAATCATCTCGGGTTCTGCCCTGCCTATTGAATGGAAAGGAAAAGAGGATACTCGTCCGGCAGAACTGGTTGATGTTTATCCTACCTTATTAAAAGCTGCTGGTATACAAGTTCCTGAAAAAGCAGTTGGAATAAATCTTTTAAATAAAGAACAAACACGCGAAGCTTCGTTTTGCGCCTTGCACGAACGAGAGGATGAAGCATCGTTTATGGTGCGCACTGAAAACCATAAGTTGATATTGTGTTTCACCCGAAAGGAGAATGCTTCAACATATACAAAAGCTGATATTATTGGTGGCGAATTTTACGACCTACGAAACGATCCCAAAGAATGGAGCAATTTGTACGAAGATAAAACCATCGAAATGATAAAGGCTGAGATGACGGACATTATGATGGCAAAATTGGCTACCATGGCTTGTATGGTTCCGGAAATGAATCTGGAACAGCATTTTGAATTAACCCGTGATAAATAGAAGAATGAAGAAGATTATACTTATTTGTTTAGTGTGTTGGTGCACAGTTGCCCAGGCTGTTGATGTTAAGGACCTGAAGTGTGAGCTGAATATTATGCCGGCAGGAATCACTACTGCAGAACCATGTTTTAGCTGGACCTTTGTAAGTGATGATGTAAGCCCGGAACATGGTAGTTCCCGAATGATGGCTTCAGAAGCTGTTCGAATGACATGTCAAAAATTGATTTATTTAAATGTGGAGCGCTTGGAATTAGCCAGGCAGAAGATCGGGGTGGGAGATTCTTTATATACAAAAGCATATGAGAGTATAATCGTTCTTGCCAATAACGAACTAAAAAAGAAGATCGATCCGGTTACCAACAAAACTGTGTTGCCAGCCAGTGGCGATATACACGACTATTATACGCTGGGATCATACTATTGGCCTGATTCCAGTAAAGAGGATGGTTTGCCATGGATTTATAAAGACGGAGAGTTCAATCCAATAAACCAAGGACCAGAAACCGATTGGACGCGATTGAAGGAATTATTCTCATCATTAAATACGCTGAATTTGGCCTACTATTTTTCGGGAGATGAAAAATACATTTTAAAGGCCAGAAAGATTGTTCGCGTTTGGTTTATCGATGAAAATACAAAAGTAAATCCCAATGTTGATTACGGAAAAGCTATTCCCGGAAAAGTTTCCGGAACCAATTTTGCCATCATCGATTGGACCGATCTTGGCAAGGTTATAACAACCATTCAATTATTGGAGAAGAGCAATTTGTGGAGTGCTAATGATAGTATTGTAATGGAGAAATGGTTGAATGACTATTACAAATGGTTAACCGAAAGTGAATTCGGAATTCTTGAGAGTACCAGAAGTAACAACCATGCCACTAACTACGACTATCAGCTGATTGGACTTATGATTTATTTGGGAAAACTTGAAGAAGCTGAGGCTAAGCTTGAAGAAGTCAAACTTACGCGTATTGCTACGCAGATCGATCAGGATGGGGGTCAACCCCACGAGCTGGCTCGGACAAAATCGGTTAACTATACAGTCAATAACTTGTGGGCTTTAGCAAGAATTGCAGACTTGGGGCGTCGTTTTACCCGTGTAGATTTATGGGACTATCAAAGTGAGAATGGAGCTAGTATAAAAAAGGCCTTTGATTTTGTAATTCCTTATTTTAAAGGAGAAGCTAACTGGAAATGGAAACAAATAACCGGAGGAGGAGCCAAAAAACAATTGGTAAATCTGGCTTTGCCAATGGTTAGTAAAAGCGAATTGATGCTTGAGGAAAAAATTCTCCCGGATGGACTCAATGGCTATGACAAATTTAAGCCTTACGATGTGCTTATATATGCTCCAGACAACGATTAAAACTTTATGATTTTCATGTATCTAACAAAAATTGAACCTTAAAACTATGACAACGAATTATTTACTTGCCCTAATAATTGGGCTTATAGCATTCAGTTCATGCAATAAAAATGAACAAACACCCAAACCCTATGTCGTATTTATCCTAACCGACCAATGGCGGGCATCATCGTTGGGTTATGCCGGCGATGATATGGTGCAAACGCCGCATTTAGACGAATTTACAAAGGCCGCCGTAAACTTTAAAAATACGGTTTCGGTAACTCCGGTTTGTACTCCTTACCGGGCATCGTTAATGACCGGGCGTTATCCTTCCTCTACCGGGATGTTCATAAACGACCTCTACTTGCCTTCGGAAGAATTGTGTTTTGCCGAAATTTTTAACGCCGCAGGTTACAACACTGCTTACCTGGGAAAGTGGCATCTTGACGGCCATGGAAGAGGAAGTAATGTTGCCCCGGAACGTCGTCAGGGATGGACATTTTGGAAAGGATCGGAATGTGACCATAATTATGTGAATGAGCATTATTTTGATAACGATAACCCCGATAAAAAACATTGGGAAGGCTATTCTACCTATGCCATAGCCGATGAGGCGAATAATTACATGGAGAATGTGGTGAAAAATGACAATCCGTTTTGTTTATTTGTTTCGCTCGGAACACCCCATTTCCCGCATCAAACTGCTCCTGAAGAATTGAAAGCTTTGTATCCGCCGGAAAAACTTAGCCTGCCACCTAACGTTCCTGAAAATTGGAAAGAGGAAGCACTAAAAGAACTACAGGGGTATTACGCGCATTGTACAGCAACCGACAAAGCTATAGGCGATATCATTAATAAAGTTAAAGAACTGGGAATTTATGACAATTCGATAATTGTTTTTACATCCGATCATGGCGAAATGATGGGGGGACACGATTTCCGACCATACATGAAACACCAGCCTTTTTCCGAATCAGCCAACGTGCCATTCTTAGTGGCGTACCCCAATATGGGAAACAATGCAGGGAAAGTTGCTGAAGCAGCCATTACCACACCCGATATCCTACCTTCTTTGCTTGCTTTGTGTAATATCGATATCCCTGAGACCATTGAAGGCTATGACTTGTCGTCGATATTTAAGTCTCCGGAACAAGACAAAGAAAGAGCCGCTTTATACATGAATTTAAGCCCGTTTGGTATCGCATTTCCAACAGACGAATACCGTGCTGTACGTACCAACCAGTACACCTATGTACAAACACCTGATGGTCCTTCCATGCTTTTCGACGATAAAAACGATTTCTATCAAATGAATAATCTGGTAAATCAACCGGAGTATAAGGAAGTTCAACAAAAGCTTGAAAAACAATTGATTGAAGAATTGAAACGAATAGGTGAGGAGGAAATTCATCCGCGCGAATATTACCTTGAAAAGTTTGGGTATTTTGGTAGAAAAGAATTTCGTGAAGATTATCACATTGCCAGCGTAAACGATGTTAAAACAGTTGTTAGCCCGTATAAAACTTTTGAAATAAAATAGTATCTATTACTGCATTAACTACAAAATGCTCGAAAACAAATAGTTTAATAAAATGAAGATAACAGCGAAATACTTGCGCACGTTGCTGATACTAACGGTGGTATTTAGCTCATGCAAAAAACACGAGCATCCCCCCCCGAAAAACTAGTTTTGTGCCTTAAATAAGTTAAGTGATCCTCTTATTTTTGATATTGCGTTTGAGAGTAAGTACTACCTGATTTTCTATAGAGATAGCCAGAAATTGAACGATATTATAAAAGATTGGGACATTTTAGATAAAACCTTATTAGGGAAATAACGATTTTTGAAAACTGTAAGAAGTTGAACGAGTGTTTTTATAATAAGTAGTTATTTATTTCTGCAAAAAAAAGATTAGTAAATGATAAGATTGATTGTATTTATTTATTTGGTTTGTTTTGCTTTCGTTGAATTGAAGGCACAGAGCAATGTTAACTCAAAACTTGTTTACAGAGATTCAAGAGTACGAGATTACATAACCCCGGCAGCGATTGTTTGGAAATCGGATACTACCGGTGAGTACATCAAAAACGCAGAAAACCTGCTGAATAGTGGAAATGGACAAGCCGATTTATCCAAGACAAATCTCTGTATTCTTAAAAATTCAAAAGAGCATCATGCTTCAATAATTTTCGATTTTGGGAAAGAGATACATGGCGGACTGCAAATTGTAACCGATATGTTTCCCAATAAACTGGGAGAAAAAGTACACCTCCGTTTTGGAGAGTCACTATCTGAAACCATTTCGGAAGTTATACCCGAAGCGGGAGCTGCAACTAATGAACATGCCATGAGAGATTTTGAAATTACCCTGCCGTGGTTGGGTAAACTCGATATTGGAAATACAGGATTTCGGTTTGTACGAATCGATTTGTTGAGTAACAATGCTCAGCTAAATCTGAAAGAGTTCAATGGCATATTTATTTATCGTGATATACCTTACCTGGGGAGTTTTACATGCAACGATAGCCTATTGAACCGGATATGGCAAACAGGAGCCTATACCGTTCATTTAAACATGCAAGAGTATTTGTGGGATGGAATTAAACGCGACCGATTGGTTTGGGTGGGTGATTTACATCCTGAAATAAAAACAATAAATTCGGTTTTTGGATACAACGAAGTAGTACCCAAAAGCCTTGATTTAATTCGCGATATTACGCCGGTTGAAGAGTGGATGAATGGAATAACCTCTTATTCCATGTGGTGGGTAATAATTCATAAAGACTGGTATTTGAATAATGGCGATTTAGAATACCTGAAGCAACAGAGAGAATATTTATTGGCCTTATTAGAAAAGTTCGCTTCTATGGTTGGCGAAGATGGAAAAGAGCAGCTAACAGGTCGTCGGTTTTTGGATTGGCCTAGTAGTCCATACCCTGAAGCCATTGATGCGGGCTACCATGCACTGCTAAAAATGACTTTGGAAGCAGGGGTGTTACTTAGTTTCGAGCTGGAAGAAGATGAAACGGCGAAGCTTTGCCAAAATAAGGCAGCTCTTATGGAAAAAGTGGTACCCGACCATGTTGATTCTAAACAAGCAGCAGCTCTGTTGGCTTTAGCCAATTCTATTTCAGAAAAGGAGGCAAATGCTGTAATTGAAAAAGACGGAGCACAACGTTTTTCTACCTTTTACGGGTATTACATGTTGTTGGCCATGGCGAAAGCTGATAATTATTCGGGAGCATTAGAGATTATTAAAGCGTATTGGGGAGGAATGCTTCAATTGGGGGCCACGACCTTTTGGGAAGATTTTAATATTGAATGGATGGAGAATGCTGGCAGGATAGACGAAATGCCAAAAGAAGGATCGGTGGATGTACATGCAACTTATGGCGATTATTGCTATCAGGGTTTACGCCATAGTTTTTGCCATGGTTGGGCATCGGGGCCAACAGCATGGTTGTCGGAACATGTGTTGGGTATAAAAGTACTTGAGCCGGGTTGTAAAAAGATTGCAATTGAACCCAATTTGGGTAATTTGCAATGGGTTGAGGGTACCTATCCAACTCCTCAAGGACTTATTAAGGTTAGACACGAAAAACAGGCAAATGGAAAGATTATATCTGATTTAACTGTACCAGCTGGAATAGAAGTTGTTGAGTGATAAGTTTGGAATGTTTTATTCGAAATAATAAATATACAATACATTGCGAAGATAGCAATTGCAAATGACCACGATGGTTATGAAATGGAATTGCCTCTTTAGATTGGCTGGAGAAACGAAACTACGAGATTAAAATTTTGGTACCGACTCCTTAGAATAAGTAGATTTCCCGGATTATTTACATTCACTCGCTAATGTAATTGAGAGAGGCGAATTAGAATTTGGTATTTTGCTTTTTGGCAGCGGGTAGACTGTATCGTTTACTGCAAATAAACACCAGAGAATTCGTTGGAGCGCTGTGTAGGATTTCATTGATTGCAAAATTAGCAAGAGAACACGACAATACCAATGTTTTATGTATTCTCGGGCGCTTTTTAATTCGTGAAGAAGGAATAGAATTCTTGCTAACTTTTTTTGAAATAGAATTCAAGTGAGGTCGACATCACAAGCGCATTGATAAGGTTTCTGTTTGTTCTGTAGTATAAGGTTCGTCGCCTAAATGGTATAAAAAATCAATTAAGCCCTTTTCTGAAGTCAGAAGGACTCATGCCTGTTTTCTTTTTAAATAACAAACTAAAGTGATAAATATTTTGGAACCCAAGTTGAAAGGAAATTTCTGTAATTGATTTATTCGTAGATACCAATAACTCTTTAGCCCTGATAATTCGCAATTGAAGATGATATTGTGCAGGTGCAACACCAGTATATTTTTTAAACATTTTACGAAAATAGGAATAGCCAACGTTGTACTCTTGTGCCAGTGTTTCCATATTATACTCCATTTCAATATTCTGCCGCATTTGGAAGCGCACCTTTTCAATAACTTCAGCTATATATTTACCCGAGAATTCTTTTCGCTTTTCAAACGAAACAATGTATCCCAGCAGTTTTACTATCATGCCCGATGCAATTTGTTGAAATCCCGGGCGTTCTTTTTCAACCAAATCATAAATCTTTAAATAAGTGTCAATTATTTCTTCTTTTATACCACAATTAATTACAGGTTGTGCTGGTGAAAAGATATTGTTTTTCAGCAATTCGTTGGCGATTTTGCCATTAAACCCAATATAATTTTCCGTCCATCCTGTTGTACGTATTGGCCGATAACGGTGCCACTCGTTAGGCAGTATTAGTAATATACTACCCGGTTTTACTTGAAATTTGCCATGTTTGTTCTCAAATATACCAGTGCCTTCGGTAATGTAATTCAGCTGATATTCTTGTAAAATACGCCCTGATTCCCAATTGAAGAAATATTCTGAGGGATGTTCTGTTGGTGGGTATAGGGTTTTGGCTGATATGGTCGAGGTTCCGGCAACATTCAGATATAATCCCCAGTTAATATCCTCATCAGCGGTTGTCAGGTATTTAAAGTAATCTTTCATAAAAGAGTGTCAAAATATATAAAAAAACTGCCAAAATAACTATTGTATACCATTTTTTTTACCAATATTTTTGAAACCTAATTAATATCAATAAAACTTAAAACTCTGAAATATGAACGCAATTCTCGGAATTCTTTTTCACTCTTTAGGTGGCGCTTCATCAGGTAGTTGGTACATGCCGTATAACCTGGTCAGAAAATGGCGTTGGGAAATTTACTGGATAGTCGGGGGACTTTTTTCCTGGATGATTATGCCTTACATCGCAACGGTATTAACCTCACCTGGGTGGCAAGATATTTTATCAAAAACCGACGCATCAACCATACGCCTTACCTATATACTTGGTGTATTGTGGGGCATTGGTGGACTAACTTATGGATTGGGAATTCGTTACTTGGGTATGTCCTTAGGTAATTCGGTATTACTCGGAATTACATCTTTGGTTGGTTCTTTGGGCTTGCCAATTCTTCGTAACATTGGTAATCTTGGCGAAATTCTTCCTGCCGGAGATTCGTTTTCCGATATGCTTTCAACTACCAGTGGTCGAATAATTATATTCGGAATACTGGTACTTATGGTTGGAATTGTTTTGTGTGGTAAAGCAGGCCTGATGAAAGATAAGGAACTTGCCAACGTTAAAGAGGGAGTAAACAGTGAGTTTAAACTGACTACAGGCTTAATTATTGCTGTTATCTCTGGTATTTTAAGCGCTTTCTTTAGTTTCGGAATCGATGCAGGAAAAGAAATGGGCGAAGCCGTTCGTGAAATTGCCGTTTCAAACAACTTTGCCTTCGTAAGCGATGGCAAATATTTATTCGAAAACAATATCATCTTTTTGGTCATTCTTTGGGGAGGTTTAACAACCAATATAATATGGTCAGTTGCATTAATTCTTAAAAATAGAACAGGTCGCGATTTTATCGATACCAAAACTCCATTAGTAAAGAATTACCTGTTTTGCGCATTGGCCGGAACTACCTGGTTTTTGCAATTCTTTTTTTATGGAATGGGAGAAACAAAAATAGGTAATGGTGCCAGTTCCTGGATTTTACATATGTCAACCATTATTCTCACAGCTAACTTTTGGGGTTTCTGGCGTAAAGAGTGGGCTGGAGTTTCCGGAAAAACCAAAGCAACAATTTATTGGGGAATTGGATTGATTCTGTTATCCGTAATAATTATGGGTATTGCTAAAACCGATTTTGTTAACTAAACTTCTTTATCCATGCAACGATTGGCATTTAAAATGTACCTCAATGAAGGGCAAAAAGCAGAATACAAAAAGCGTCACAACGAAATTTGGCCGGAGCTAAAACAGCTTTTAAAAGATGCCGGTGTTAGCGAATATTCTATTTTTCTGGATGAAGAAACCAATATCCTTTTTGCTTTTCAGAAAGTCAGTGGCAAAGGAGGTTCGCAAGATTTAGGGCAAACCGAAATTGTGCAAAAATGGTGGGCTTTTATGAAAGATGTTATGAAAACCAATCCGGATAATTCACCAGTTTCTGTTCAGCTTGAAGAGGTGTTCTACATGGAGTAACCAGTCAATAAAAATTAATCAGTAAAAAATATTATAATGAGTGAGTTAATTAAAAAGGCATACGAAATTGCCAAAGAGCAATATGCTGCAATTGGCGTTGATACAGATGCAGCAATCGCTAAAATGAAAAATGTTAACATTTCGTTGCACTGTTGGCAAACCGACGATGTAGGTGGGTTTGAGACACCCGATGCAGAATTATCCGGTGGAGGTATTCAAACAACAGGCAACTATCCTGGTAAAGCAACTTCAATTGCTGAAATGCGTGCCGACTTAGAGAAAGTACTTTCGCTTTTGCCAGGTACTCAACGTTTGAACCTGCACGCGATTTACGGTGATTTTCAGGGTGAAAAAGTAGATCGCGATCAGATAGAGCCAAAGCATTTTCAGAGCTGGATTGACTGGTGTAAGGCACAAGGCATTGGCATGGATTTTAATGCATCATGTTTCTCTCATGATAAAGCTGCTGACGGTTTTACCTTGTCGAGCAAAAACGAAGAAAACCGTAAATTCTGGGTGGAGCATGTAAAACGTTGTCGTGCAATTTCTGCCGAAATAGGAAAACAACTTGGAACTCCTTGCGTACACAATACCTGGATTCCTGACGGATCAAAAGATACACCAATTGACCGTAACGGGTTGCGTGCGATTTTGAAAAAATCGTTGGATGAAGCAATGGAAATTGACTATCCAAAAGAGTGTATGAAAGATGCAGTTGAAAGTAAATTATTTGGAATTGGTGCAGAATCAATGACTGTTGGATCACACGATTTCTACCTTGGTTATGCAATTAGCCGTAACAAATTAATTTGTTTGGATAACGGTCACTTCCACCCAACCGAGCAGGTCGGCGATAAAATTTCTTCTTGTCTTCAGTTCATCGACGAAGTGTTGTTACACGTAACCCGTCCTATTCGTTGGGACTCTGATCACGTTGTAACGCTTAACGAAGATGTACAGCTGATTGCTTCAGAAATTATCCGTAATGATTTCCTTGACCGAGTTAAGATTGGATTAGACTTCTTCGATGCTTCTATCAACCGTATTGGAGCATACGTAACAGGTACACGTGCTGCAATGAAAGCTTTCCTTATTGCTGCTCTGGAACCAACTTCTGATTTGGTAAAATTGGAAGAAGCAGGTAAAAACTTTGAACGTCTAGCCATGTTGGAAGAGCTGAAAACAATGCCGTTTGCTGCAGTTTGGGATTACTATTGTTTGCAGGAAGGCGTTGCAACAGGTATGGATTACATTGCTGAAATTCAGCAATACGAAAAAGATGTTCTTTCTAAAAGAGGTTAGGCATATTTTAATTTGTTAATTATAACATTGCCTCCCTTGTCTGGATTATTCAAAATCTGATACCTGGCAAGGGAGGTTTGTTTTTTAGAAGGAGTATAAAATGACCGAAGTAATAGCAGTTTTCGATATTGGTAAAACCAACAAAAAAATATTGTTGTTCGATAATAACTTCAAGGTAGTTTATCAGCACGAGGAAAAGTTTCCTGTGGTGGAAGATGAGGATGGATTTGAATGCGATGATATTGATTTGATAACCACTTGGATTTCTGAAACTCTTGCTGAAATAGCTACTAACGAAAAGTATGATCTTGTTGGCGTTAACTTTTCAACCTATGGTGCGTCGCTCATGTTTTTAGACGACCAGGGAAAACAGTTAACACCGGTGTACAATTACCTGAAGGAAATTCCTGCTGAAATTTCGGAGACGTTGTTTGCTGAATATGGTGGCAAAGATGAATTCTGCAGAAAAACTGCCAGTCCGGCTCTTGGATTGTTGTTGAACTCAGGTATCCAGATTTTATGGCTGAAACAAGAAAAGGCAGAAACATTTAGCAAAGCCAAATCAATTCTACATTTTCCACAGTACTTATCTTATTCATTAACCCATAAAATAACATCGGAACCCACTTCAATTGGTTGCCATACCTTTATGTGGGATTTCGACCAAATGAAATACCATCAGTGGTTAGGTGATAAAGGAACTGCCTTGCCTGAACCGATTACAAACGATCAGGTTTTTCCGGTAACAGTTGCCGATAGAGAGTTAAGTGTTGGAGTGGGTATTCATGATAGTTCTGCATCTTTGGCGCCTTATTTAAAAGCCAGTGCTGATAAATTTATTCTTGTATCAACAGGAACATGGTGTATTAACATGAATCCTTATAACACTGAGCCATTAACTGCGGCTCAGTTGGAGCAAGATTGTTTATGTTTTTTAACGCCCAATAAACAACAGGTTAAATCATCACGCTTGTTTATGGGCCATTTCCATGAAGTGTGGGCCGAAAAACTGGCAAAACATTTTAATGTTGCCGGCGATTCGTTTAAGACCGTCAAATTGAACGATGCGTTGCTGAGTAGTTTAACAGAAAAATATTCTGCTTCGGTTTATTTCCCTGCTGGAAAAGAAAGCTTCGAAGAAGGATTGGAAAAAGCTGATTTGAACATTTTTGCCAATTATGAAGAGGCATACACCAAGCTGATGATAGATTTATCAGATCTGTGTGTACAGGCCATAAAGCTTGTAATTCCGGTTAACGATGAAACAGAAATACTATACATCTCAGGAGGATTTGCGCGTAACCCAATTTTTATTCACTTGTTGAAAGTAAATTTTCCTGATAAAAAAGTATTGATCTCAGAAATTGATAACTCAAGTGCTTTAGGCGCGGCAATGGTAATAGCCGATGTATTTTCAGATGCCGATGTTTCGAAGCTGGACTTGGGGTTAATAGAATAAGGCGAAAGAGTGAATACATATAGGGACGTTTTTTTGATCATTTACCATGAGTAATTGAAAAACCGTTGCTTTATCAAACAGTATAACAATTTACAGACAGATTGCAAATTCTGCTGATTAGCTTTTGGAAGAATATTTGAAAGAAGAAGGTACTTCGCTTTAAAGTAAGTTAATGTAACGCGATATACTGGTCTGCACAAAGACAGACGCACAATATGGAAGTAAAAAATCAATTTTTATAATATGAAAAAGTTAGATACCAAATTAATGCATCCACGCGATCAGATTACAATGATTATTGATAAGATATATCGTAGTGGATTAACAACTACATCAGGTGGTAACATTTCAATTATCGACGATAACGGTGATGTTTGGGTAACTCCATCAGCGATCGATAAAGGTACTTTGCGACCAACAGATATGATTTGTGTTCGCAAGGACGGAACGATTGAAGGACGCCACAAACCTTCTTCTGAATACCCGTTTCACATTGCCATTTATAAAAGTCGCCCTGAAATTAAGGCTGTAATTCATGCACATCCACCTGCACTGGTTTCATTCAGTATTGTGCGCCAAATACCAAATACGAATGTACTTCCACAGGCAAAAAATGTTTGTGGTCCTATTGGTTACGCACCTTATGCGATTCCTGGTAGTGATGAACTGGGTGAAGTAATTGCCGACGAATTTAAGAAAGGAGTAAACGCGGTAATTATGGAAAACCACGGTACCGTAGTTGGTGGTTCAGACTTAAATGATGCTTATCAACGATTTGAGACGATGGAGTTTTGTGCACGCACACTTATTAATGGCAACACCATCGGAAAACCAAACTATCTTACCGATGCACAAATTGATGAGTTTGAGGATCAAATTCCAAGATTGCTTCCTGAAATGACGGAAGTGAAATACTGTTCGGAAGAAAGAGCTATTCGTGAGCAAATCAAGAATATTGTATTGCGTGCCTGCGATCAGGGATTAATGATAAGCTCATACGGAACTGTTTCGGTGCGATGGAAAGACAATGATTTCCTTATTACTCCAACAAATGTTGCTCGTTGGGACATTCAATTGGAAGACATCGTGCAAATTAAAGATGGTAAACGCGAACCGGGAAAAATTCCGAGTAGATCAACCTGGTTACACCAGGAAATTTACAAGCGTTTTCCACATGTAAATTCAATAATTCTTACACAAACGCCTTATTTAATGGCCTACAGTGTTACCGGCGAAAAAATTGATGTGCGCACCATTCCTGAAAGTTGGATTTTCTTACAAGATATTCCGAACATGCCATTCGGTGCGCATTTTGCAGGTGAAGAAGTCATTCTGAACACTCTATCTGAGAATACTCCGGCGGTAATTATTAACAACGACTCTGTATTGGTAACCGGCGATAAATTACTGGGAACTTTCGATAAACTTGAAGTAGCCGAATTTAGTGCCAAATCATTAACCATGGGCGCATCGCTTGGAAAGCTAATTCCAATTAACGATGAGCAGGTGGAAGACTTGAGAAAGAAATTTTTAGGTTAAAATAGAAATTAATAACTTTCAGAACCTTGTAAATCCCTTAGAAGTTTGGTGTTTACAAGGTTTTTTTATTTGTAACAAAAATGAAAAGAGTAGCACTGGTAACTGGCGCTTCAAAAGGCATTGGAAAAGTAATTGCTATTAAACTCGCTGAGTTAGGTTTCAATATAATGATTGTTGGTAGGAATAAAGATCAATTAACCCTGGTAAAAGATGAGATTGAAAGACGAAATGTATCCTGTGCAATTACTTCTGCTGACTTATCCGAATCAAATGCACCTGCATATGTCGTAAATGAAACAATACGTATGTTGGGAAAACTCGACGTACTGATTAACAACGCCGGGCTTGCGGGTTCAATGCCCGTTTCAGAAACTTCTGTCGAATTGTGGGATTTACTTTTTAAGGTTAATGCAAGGGCGCCTTATTTTATTTGTAAAGAAGCTGTTCCATTTTTAAAAGCAAGCCATAATCCGGTAATCATAAATATTGGATCTGTAGTGGATTTTAAAGGCTATATCAATCAATCTGCATACGCATCATCGAAACATGCGCTGGCCGGTTTTACCAAGGTTTTAGCTAAAGAAGTACAAAATGATGGCATTAAAGTACATTTGATTTCTCCGGGTGGGGTAAATACCGAGATGGTGAGCGAAATGCGACCGGATATTAATACCGACGAACTCATAAAGCCCGAAGAAATAGCCGAGCTGGTGGAGTTTCTGGTTACACGAAAAGGAAAAGGAACCATCGATCATTTTTATATACGCCGGCAATCGGGACTGGCCTTTGATTAGTACACAGTTTTATTACAATTCTGATGTTATACTGATTAGTGATTTTTTAAACTGCAATGGGCTAACACCTTTTTCTTTTTTAAACTGAACCGAAAAGTTGCTTTGACTGCCAAATCCACAAATAAAGCTTATCTCACCAAAATTTTCGTTACCTTCTTTTATTAATTCAATTGCCTTGTTAATCCTATATTTGGTAATAAACTCCTTGGGCGAGATATCCATTATGTTTATGAACTTTCGATAAAAGTTTGTTCGGCTCATATTCATTTGTTCTGCCATAAAATTTACATTTAGTTTTGGGGAGTGATATTCTGAAGATACAATCGCCTTTATTTTTTTTACAAAATTTAATTCGTTAGGATTGGACATTTCAATACTTGGTTCAGTAAAAATTCCTTGTTTGTATCTATTTTGAAGCTTTTTGCGAAGAGCAATAAGATTTACTATCCGGGCCTTCAGAACTTCTAAATCAAAGGGTTTCGAAACATAATCGTCTGCACCATATTTGTATCCTGTAATGGTACTGTCCGAGTCCGTTTTTGCTGTAAGTAATATTATCGGAATGTGCGAGATATTCTCATCGTCCCGTATCATTTTACACATTTCGAAACCATCTGTTTCCGGCATCATAATATCTGAAATAATAACACTGGGTAAATGCTGTTTGGCCAGCGAATAACCTTCGCTACCATTATAACACGAAATTACCTTGAAATCGCCGTGTAAAGAAGAACAAATAAAACGATTCAGTTCCGGATCATCTTCAACTACAAGAATCATCTCCGAGTTCGTATTTGATATTACTTTCATTTCAGATTTCGTTGAAACACAGGAATCCTCTTCTTTCTTATAAGGTTCATCCATTTTATAAAAAACGTTTTCATATACTTTCTCATCAATCGAAAGAATAAACGAAAACCTTGTTTCTACATTAGGTATACTTTGTGCTATTATTGCCCCTTTGTGCAGTTCAACCAATCTTTTTACAAAATCTAATCCGATTCCTGTTCCCGAATAGTCAGGTTTGTTTTTGTCGCTCTCTGATTGTTTATAGCGCTTAAATACATACGGTAGATCGGTTGGGTTTATACCAGTTCCATTGTCGACTGTGGTAATCTTGACAAAATGAGTTTTTGGTAAGCTTTTGTTGAAGTTTTGATAAGTTGAGTATTCTTCCCTGTCGAGCATCTCAATACAAACACTAACTTTTCCATTTTCTGTTATATGTTTCAATGCGTTAGTTATAAGGTTGCTCAATATCTTTTCGTATTTGTCTTTATCAACTGGTATTATTAGTTGATCCAATACAGATTCTACCTGTATTTTTATATTCCTAATAGAGGCTACATACTGAAACGATTGAATTAAGTTTTTCGTCAATGAAATGATATCTTCGTTTCTGACTTTTAATTCAAGTGCATCGTTCTCAAGACTCTTGAATGAGAGTAACTGATTTACGAGCGTAAGTAAACGGTTTGTGCTGTATTGAAGCCCTTTAAAGGAATCGGATTTTGTTTGACTTGAATTCAAACTTTTAGATAACACATCAAAATTTCCTTTAATAAGGGTAAGTGGCGTTCTGATTTCATGTGAAATATTGGTAAAAAAACGCATTTTCATTTGAGCAATTTCATTTTCTCTTACTCGTTCCTTGTGCTCAATTTCAAGTTTAGTTCTGTATATTTTAGCCCTTAAGGTTATTTTGAAACTGAAATAAATAATATTGGCTAATACAAACAAATAGATGATGTAGGCGAGAGGGGTTTTAAAGGGAGAGGGTTTTACAATAATTTTTAATGTCTTAATTTCCGACCAAAGTCCGGTATTGTTTTGTGCTTTTACCTTAAAAGTATATGTGCCCGGACTCAAGTTCGAAAAATTAGCATGTGAACGCACTCCTACATAATTCCAGTTCTTATCTAACCCTTCCAGAAAATAGGCATACTTAATCTTATCTGCGGCAACATAATCAAAGGCATGGTAGGCTATTGTAAATATATTTTGTTTGTGGGTTAGGGTTATGCTTTCGGTTTTGTTTAATACTTGCGTTAAAAGTTTCGTTTCATCGTTTGGTTTAATTTCTTTGTTCTTTACAGATATCGACTTTAAGGTAATTTTTGGAGCCTTATTGTAATCAAATTTGTTAACCAGCTGAGGATCAAAAAATGTTAGGCCATTATTGCCACCAAAAAACAAGATCCCGTTGCTGTCTCTTACAGATGAATTACGATGAAACTGCAGGTTCTGTAGTCCCTCATTTTGAAAGAAATTAACAAATTCTTCCTTTTTATTAAATCGCGACAGACCGTAAGATGTTCCTAACCATAAATTTCCGTCCTTATCTTCTTCAATACTAACAATGTCATTATTAGGAAGTCCATCAATTTCTTTAAAAATGCTAAAGCTTTTATCTATGAAATTATATTTATAAAGCCCCTTGTCGTAATTTCCTAACCAGAGGGTACTGTCATCATCGAGCAACATGGTAACCACCTCATTAAGGGTATTTGAGTTCGTGGAAATAACCTCGTTCAGGTTTTTAAAAGTATTCGAATTAATATTATATAAAAAAACTCCTTCTATAATTGACGACAGTAGAACCTCTTCGTCTCCAAATGGAATAATCTTTACAATGCCGCTTTTATACTTCTTATTCTGTACCAATATTTTTCCGTCATAGTCAAGTATGAAAATTCCCTGCAAACTTGAACCTGCAATAATTTTTCCAGCTTGTTCACAAAACGATACTATTCCCATGTTGGGTTTGGGTAATTCAATTTCTTTTACTTGCTTAAACTGCAAATCAGTTTTAAGCAGACATTTAGATGAACTAATCCAAAGTTGATTTCTTGAATCAATAAATAAGGTCCGAATATTATTGTCTCGTAAAAAGCTATTATTTTTATGAAGATGCCTCTTCTTTTGCTTAGAGCTTTTATTATAGACGTATAAACCTTCAGAACGAGTTCCAATAAAGTGGTTTGATTCACTATCGATAGCAATACTGGTGACGAACGAATTTTTAGTCAGGTTTTCTAATTGTGTTTCATAATTAATATTGTTTAGCTGGTTAAAGGATACATCGGCTCCTTGCTCAAATGTCCCTAACCAAATGTTATTATCCCTGTCTTTAAAAATTGTTGTTAAATGATTTGAGCGGAGATTGGAGTTTGCTTTGTTGTAGTTTGAAATTTGATTTAATTGAGTGTTAAAAATGAATAATCCATTATTTTGAGTACCAATCCAAAGTACATTTTTGTCGATCTTTTCAATAAAAGTAAAGTCACAATTTTCAAGTTCTTCCAGCTTCTTGTATTTATCAGGGAGGTTTATGAAAGTTCTGGAAGAAAGACTAAAAGAGCTAATTCTTTTCTTCGCAATTAAAAGTATATCATCAGTTTTTAAGATATCTCCATAATTGTATTGTTCATATTCTCCCGCAATAGTATACTGCAGCAACACTCCTGTAACAGGATTGAAATTTATAAGGTTATTACTATCTCTTGTTTTTCCCCATAAACCCGTTTTTTCATCAGCAATCAGGCTATTAATTTCAAGAGATGTATCGAATTGTGTTACCGGGGTAAATGCAAACTCTTCTTTCGAGTAAATAAACAGACCGCCGGAAGCGCTGGTTCCGTAAGTGTTACCATTAAAATCAATAAAGTCGGAGAACCATTCGTTATTTGATTTAATGTTATACATCTTATCAACGTTTGTATCAAACATATTTACTCCATAGGCAGTGGCACAAAATATTTGTCCATTCGAGTTTTTATAGAGCTTGTATGTTCTGTTGTGATACAGCAAACTATCAGTATTTGTGATCAAAAAATGCTCAAAGGAAACTCCATTATAACGGTTTAAACCACGTGCAGTAGCCATCCAAATATAACCTTGCTCATCTTGTTCAAATGATTGAACAGATAGATTTGAGATTCCATCTTCAAAATTTAAGTTTTGAAATCTGGGATCTGTCATATTTGCATATTCCTGGCAATATCCAAGAAAAAATATGAATACAAATACGACGGTATAGATAGTTTTCATAAAAGAAAAAGTCTGGTTCAAAAATAAGGATGCTTCTGAATCAAAAATAGCAAAAAGAAGACAGTGAGAGTGCTTTAAAGTGCTTTAAATTAGTGTGTTTTTGCTGAAGTTGAACTATTGTATCATTGGTGACACAATAGTTCAATCATGTTGCAAATAGAATAAAGAAATGAACATTTTTAATAAAAATCAATAAGCACTCACATTAGATTCGTGCTCAAACTAATTTAGAATTAAACTTAAAAATGTGTAGAATAATCAGCAAGCTTTGCTTGATGTGGTTGTGTAGTTCTTATACAATCATTTTCCAACGAAATCATTTATAACCAACTCAATCTTTTAGGGATACTAATAAAATCTGAATTAAACTTAATTATTAATGAAAGTAAAACGTATGAAAAGAAAAGACAATTTGAAATTTTGCATCGTTATGGTACTATTGTTTTGTAGTATAATAACTTTTGCACAGCAAAATGCAATTTCGGGGAAGGTAACGGATAGTTCCGGAGAACCTTTACCAGGAGTTACAGTAGTTTTAAGGGGAACTACTCAAGGTACAATTACTGATTTTGATGGAGCGTTCAACTTAACAAATGTTAAAGCAGAAGACGTTCTTGTATTCTCTTTTGTGGGAATGATTAAACAAGAAGTCGAGGTTGGTGATCAACGTAATTTTAAGGTTACAATGTTAGCCGATGCGATTGGTATTGAAGAAGTAGTGGCAGTAGGTTACGGAACACAAGTAAAACGTGAAGTTAGTGGTTCAGTTCAAACTGTTGATGCCGAAACATTAAAAGATCTGCCGGTTTCTCAGGTTACACAAAAAATCCAAGGCCAAATGGCCGGGGTTCAAATTAAACAAACCACTGGTAAGCCCGGCGAGGGAATGAATGTTCGTATCCGTGGTCAGTTCTCAATTGCGGCAGGTAGCGAACCGTTATATGTGGTTGATGGATTCCCGATTACCGGAGGAATTAACAAAATAAATCCTGATGAAATTGAGGATATTACTGTATTAAAAGATGCTGCATCAACATCATTATATGGTTCGAGAGCTGCAAACGGCGTAATTTTAATTACAACTAAAAAAGGGAAACCTGGTCAAACCAACGTTAGTTTAAATGTATCGTATGGTATTCAGGAAGTACCAGAGCGTGGACGAATTGATATGATGGACGCAGTTGAATTCGCTCAGTTTAAAAAGGAATTCTATGAAGACGCAGGGAAAGATGTTCCGGAAATGTTCCAGAACCCATCAATATACGAAGGAAAAAACAATGATTGGTATGATGCCTTATTACAAACAGCTCCTGTGCAGAGTTACAACCTAACGGTTACATCAAATACTGATAAATTGAGGACTGCAGCTGTAGCCGGTTTTTATAAGCAAGATGGTGTTGTAATTAATTCTGATTATGAACGCTATTCACTTCGTTTAAACATGGACTACGATGTGTCGGATAAGGTTACAATTGGTTTTAATCTCGCACCATCATATATTAAGGATGATACACCACGTACAGATGGAGGACGTAATGAAGGTATTTTGTTTAACGCCTTACATACATGGCCAATGATGCCTATTTATGACGACAACGGAGAATTAACACTGTATAACAAATTGCCTGCAGATGTTGGTAATATTTTTTCCTACCCTAACTGGGTTCGTTCGGCACAGGAGCTAGTAAATGAAACAAAAGATCTTGATTTACTTTCCACAGGATATTTGGAGTACAAGCCTATTGCAGGTTTAACTTTAAAATCGAGCATAAATGCTCAGATTACAAACTCTAAATTTAAATTCTTTAATCCTTCAACTGCCACTTATCGCATTAATCAGGGGATTCCAACCACATCCCGATCAACACGAGATGAGTTTACTAATTTTTCGTGGTTGAACGAAAATACAGCAACTTATACAAAAAGCGTTGGAGATCATAATTTCTCTTTACTAGGTGGTGCAACCATTCAAAAATTCCGACAAGACCGTTTTCAATTAAATATGGATAATTTCTCGGATGACCGTTTGCCATTTGTTCAAACAGCAACAAATATTAACCGCACTGGAACACAGGATATTGTTAATGAATGGAGTTTGGTGTCATTCCTCTCAAGGTTAACCTACAACTATAAAGGAAAATATTTATTAACCGCGGCCATTCGTTCAGATGGTTCTTCGCGTTTTGGATCAGAAAATGCCTGGGGTACTTTCCCTTCTGTTTCAGTGGGGTGGATTGCGTCGGATGAAAGTTTCATGGCTGATGCAGAGGCAGTTTCCATGTTGAAACTCAGGGCAAGTTATGGTGTAACGGGTAATAATAACATTGGTAACTATACGCAATATGCCTTAATTAACAATACGACTAGTGCGGCATTCAACGATAATTTTGCTGCCGGTTCGGCGGTAAGTTCAATGGCGAATTCAAATTTGGGTTGGGAAACAACAAAACAATTTGACATTGGTTTCGATTTAAGTTTGTATAACAATCGTGTTTCAGTGGTTTACGACTATTATAAAAAGAAGACTACAAACTTATTGTATAATGTGCAGGTGCCATGGGAGTCTGGTTTCAGTAATTTTAGCGATAATATTGGTGAAATTGCGTTTTGGGGACACGAATTGGGTATAAAGTCTATAAACACTACAGGCAAATTAAAATGGACTACCAGTGCAAATATTTCGTTTAACCGAAATGAAGTAAAATCGTTGGCTGAAGGAATTGACAGGGTTTATGGCGATTTTCATATTACCAAAGTTGGAGAGCCATTTGGACAATTCTATGGATTTAAGTCCGATGGCCTTTATATGAATCAGGCAGACCTTGATAATTCGCCTGTTGTTCCTGGCCGTTCTACAGTTGGTAGCATCAAATTGGTAGATGTGAATAACGATGGGGTTATTACAAAAGGTGGTGACAACGATGACCGTACTATAATTGGAAATCCTTTTCCTGATTTTGAGTATGGTATGACCAATACCTTAAATTACGGCAATTGGGACTTTTCTGTTTTAATGACAGGTTCGCAAGGAGCAGAAGTTATGGTTCGTCATTTGGTGACTACTGCCAATCTCGATGGTGTTTTTAATTTGGTGGATGATGTTAAGTATCGTTGGAGATCGGAAGAGAATCCGGGTAAAGGATTTTATGGAACTACTGTTGGTGGCGGCCGTGTAACAGGTGTTGAGCGCGATTGGAACAACGATCGTGAAATTGCCGATGCATCATACCTGAATATTCGAAATATTACATTAGGCTATACCTACAATAGCAAAAGTAAGATCTTCAAATCAGCACGTTTTTATGCTTCCATACAAAACGTTTACATTTTTACCGATTATTGGGGGGGGCCAAATCCTGAGATTAGTGTTGGAAGAAGTGGCTCAAACGATGGTGGAAATTTAAGCCAGGGAGTTGATTGGTCAGGCTATCCTGTACCTCGTATCTACAACTTTGGAGTAAATGTTAATTTCTAATCATGGCCTTCATTATGTATAGAATCAAATTAAATTTAAAAACAATGAAAATGAAAAAGATATTCATATTGCTCGGGTTGATTGGGCTTCTTACAACGAGCTGTGATGAGTTCCTGACAATCTATCCAGAAACATCATTAAGTGTACCCACCTTTTATAAAACGGAGGCCGATTTTACACAAGCCATTAACGGGGCCTATGCTCCCTTGCGTTTACTTAATAACCATGAAGGGGGTGGAATGTGGGTTCTGACTGAGATGCACTCTGATAACACAATATTTCAACGGCTGGCGCAATTCGGAGCCCGCGAAAGATGGCATGATGTAGCGCAACATGCAGTTCCTACTGCCGATGGGGTAACAGCGAATTTATATGTAAAACATGCCTATGTCGATTTATTCCAGATTATTGCTCGTAGCAACCAAGTATTGTATACGATTGATGAAGCAGATTTTGACGCAAATGCAAAAGATAATATCAAAGGACAGGCACACTTTTTAAGGGCTTTCTCATACTTCCAATTGGTTCGTTTATTTGGAAAAGCTCCTTTGCATCTGGTTCCGGTAACTAATCGTCAGGAAGCGGCATTGGAATTATCAGATGCGGCAGCTCTTTACACACAAATTGAATTGGATGCCAAAGAAGCGATACAACTACTGCCCGTAAAATCTGCACAGGAGGCGGGTAGGGCAACTTCAGGTGCTGCCAGAATGCTTTTGGCCGATGCCTATATGACACAGCAAAAATGGAGCGATGCAGAAACGCAACTAATGGCAATTGTAAACAGTGATGAATATGTCCTAATGCCTAGCTATGCCGAGGCATTTTCTGAAAGTTCTGCGAATAAAAATAATATGGAATCGTTATTCGAAATTCAGTATAAAGAAGGTTCAGAAGGGTTGCATGGTAGCTGGTTTTACGCTATGATACCAAGACCAATTACCGCAGAAGAAGTTGGCTCAATAACAGGAACTTCTAACCCCTTAAATATAACAAATGAGGCGAATAACATTCCAACGCCTGATATTATTGCAGCCTACGAAGAGGGTGATTTGCGAAAAGATGCAAGCATAGCTTATATAACACTAAGTAATGTATTATGGAAAGATGGTACCTATCCGTACATTAAAAAGTACGCAAAAACACATGCTTTACATGGAAATCACGGAATGAGCTGGCCGGTTTACCGCTATTCAGAAGTTCTTTTGGCATTAGCTGAAGTTTTGGATGAACAAGGGAAACCTGGAGCTATGGACTATTTAATGCAAGTACGAGAGCGTGCAGGATTGATGAATGAGCCAGCAGGAGATTTAAGTGATGCAATATTTAAAGAGCGCCGCGTAGAATTGGCATTTGAAAACAAACGCTGGTTCGATCTGGTAAGAACAGGAAGAGCAGTAGACGTTATTACTGCTTATGGTCAGCGAGTGAAGACGAATCCTGGAGAATATTATTTCCCCGAAGGAGAAGATCCCTATCCTCATGGCTTCCAGGAAATTCGTTTAACTTATGGTTTACCTGCATCTGAAGCAGATTTAAGTCCGAATTTTTAATCATAAATTGTTTAAGTTAATAGTTTAGTTTTAGTTTCCAGTCAGCGGTTATCCTGAGAAATTCTTAGGTAACCGCTGATTTTCCTTTATTTTATATATCTACCTGATTATAAAATTAGATTTCAAATTTATAAGAAGTCGATTAACTTTAAGGAACTACAACAATAGTAAATCAATAAACCATGGCCAATAAACTCTATTTTGTAAGATTTTTAAGCATTGGAATTTTGCTTACTTTTCTTTTTTCATGCCAAAAGGATCATAAGGATCAGATACCTTATGATTTGGAAATAGCTGAAGGTTTTACAAATCCAATTGGATTTTACACCAATAATCCAACCTTTTCATGGAAATTACCAACCGGAGTTCAATCACAAAGTGCATATTATATTGTAGTTGCAAGTTCGCCAGAACTGCTGCCTGATAAAGCCGATTTATGGAAAAGTGGGAAAGTGGAAACAGATCAGTGTTTATTTGTGAACTATAAAGGTAAAAAACTCTCATCGCGCGACAAGGTTTATTGGCAAGTTAAATTTTGGGACGATAATGAGAATGAATCAAAATGGAGCGAGATTGCGTTTTTTGAAGTAGGATTACTAAATAACAATGATTGGCAAGCAAAATGGATTAGCCTGCCCAACGATACGGCTGTAGAAGTACCTGAGATTGGGAAAAAAGTACATAAGGTTCAGTATTTGCGCAAAAGCATAAAAATACAGGATGACATTGAAAGTGCCCGTCTTTACATAACTGCCTTAGGTTTATTTCAGGCACATATTAATGGACAACAAATCGGTGATGATGTGCTTACTCCAGGATGGACTTCCTATTCAAAACGTATTGAGACCATAACCTACGATGTAAGCCCGGTACTTGAGAAAGGCGAAAACACATTAGGGATAGAACTTGCCGAAGGTTGGTATGCCGGACGTTTTATTTTTCGCGGTTATGCAAAAACTAGCCCTAAGGTTCTTGCCCAGCTCGAAGTGAAATATAAAAATGGAGAGGAAGAAATATTTGTAACAGATAATTCATGGACAGGAAATGCAAATGGTCCGATAAAATATTCCAGTTTATACGATGGCGAAAGTTATGATGCCAATTTGGAAATGCTTGGGTGGAGTACTTCCGATTTTGATGATGAAACCTGGTCTGATGTAACAGAAGAGTCAATTTCTGATAGCGTACAACTGACACCAAAACGCCACAGTATTGTTAAAACAAAAATAGTTTTACCAACAAAGAAAATCACTGAGCCAAAGAAAGGAAGTTTTGTTTTTGATTTAGGACAAAATATGGCAGGTGTGGCTCAAGTAAATATACCTGTTAAAAAAGGGCGAAAAGTAAAAATACGATTTGCAGAAATGCTTCAGCCCAATGGTGAGATATACACTAAGAATTATAGAAGTGCAGTTTCTACTGATTTTTATTTACCGGCAAAAGATGGCGTAATTGAATGGAAACCTAAATTTACGTTTCACGGGTTTAGGTATGTTGAGTTAAGTGGTTTTGATGAAAATAAAAAGCCCGATGAAACCTGGGTTTCAGGATTGGTTCAATACTCTGATTTTGAAAAAAATGGGACGTTTTCCTCGTCGTATCAAAAACTAAATCAATTACAAAGTAATATTGAATGGGGATTGCGAAGTAATTTTCTGGATATTCCTACCGACTGCCCGCAACGAGATGAACGTGCCGGATGGACCGGTGATGCGCAGGTATTTATCCCGACCTCATTATTTATTGCCGATGCACATTCTTTTTGGGCAAGTTGGATGCAAAGTGTGCGTGAGGATCAACGCGATAATGGCTCGATTCCAATAGTAGTGCCAGATATTGATGGACGACGTGTTTCATCCGGTTGGGGAGATGTGGCAACCATAATTCCGTGGGAAACTTATTGGCGAACAGGTGATAAAAAGATCCTTGAAGACAGTTATAATACGATGTTGGGCTGGGTAAATTATTACAAGTCGGTGTCTGAAAATCATATCGTCGATATGTTTACCTATGGAGATTGGCTTCAACCATTCTCTGAACATCCCACTGATGAGCGTAAAGGTGAAACAGACGAGAAATTGATTAATACGGCTTATTATGCCCGATCGGTTGAATTGACCCTGCAAACTGCCAAAGTATTGGGATTAACTGGTGATGTGGCAATGTTGCAAACATGGCTTGACGAAATAAAGACAGCATTCCAAAATCAGTTTTTCAATGCGGAAGGAAGTGTGAGCAAGGGAAAATCTACACAAACAGCTTATCTTATGGCCATTGGTTTTGATTTGCTTACTCCTGAAATGGAAGCAAAAGCCATCCCTCATTTACTGGCCGAAATTAAAAAGGCCGATAATCATTTGCGTACGGGTTTCTTGGGTACTCCGCTTTTAGCTCCGGTTCTTGAAAAAATTGGACGACCCGATTTGATGTTTGAAATGCTGTTTAAGGAAACATACCCTTCGTGGTTTTATTCCATTAATCAGGGTGCAACTACCATGTGGGAACGTTGGAACAGCTATACCCACAAAGATGGTTTTAATAAAGGAGGTATGAATTCGTTTAACCACTATGCTTATGGTGCCATTGGACAATGGATGTATGAACGGATAGCAGGAATTAAACCTATTAAACCGGGGTACAAAGAAATAGAGATAGCTCCTTTGTTGGGAGGACAACTGACTTCAGCCAACGCAAGTTATAAAAGCCCTTATGGAATAGTGAGTTCGTCATGGAAAACAGAAGATGGAATATTTAAACTAACAGCTACCGTGCCTCCAAATACAACAGCGAAAATCGTGATTCCGGGAAATACTGCTGAGCGTTTGATTTTGGATGGAAATGTGTTCGCTGATGATGCGGATGCAAAACATTTGAAAAAGACTGAAAATAGTTTTGAGTTGGAGGTGCAACCTGGTAGTTATGCTTTTGAAACAAAACTGTAAATAGAAAAAATGGATAAGATATTGTTTATAAAAAGTTGAACAGATTCTTCAATCTGAGTTAATTGTTCACAATTGACAAAGCTGTTCAATAGCATGAATCGCCTCTTATATTAAAACCGAATTCATTCGGATAAGTTTGAAAATGAACTAAAAAAATGATTTTATGCCATTGCCGACTAAAACTATCACGTTAGCTTTACTGTTTTTCCTGTCCTTATCAGGTCTGCTAGCACAAAATACCTCACTTGAACAAGGCTTTAAAAATCCACCCAACGAGGCAAAAGCCCGTACCTGGTGGCACTGGATAAATGGTAACGTTTCGCGCGAAGGGATAACTGCCGACTTGGAGGCGATGAAAGCTGTTGGTATACAGGAGGCGCAGCTATTTAATGTGAATCTCGGAAACCCAAAGGGACCGGCTTCTTATTTAAGTGATGAGTGGTTGGATTTATTTGAATTTGCGGCGTTGGAAGCCCAACGTTTAAATATGGAGTTAACGTTCCACAATGGCCCCGGATGGTCATCGAGTGGAGGTCCGTGGATTACACCCGAATACGCCATGCAGGTTTTGGTATTCAGTGAAATTACATTAGCCGGTGGCCAGTTGTTTAATGATTTCTTACCCCAACCGGAGACTCGGTTAAATTACTATAAAGACATTGCCATACTGGCATTTCCAAAGCCTGGAAATGATCAGCTTATTGAGGATATTGATGTCAAAAACCTGTCGGGCAGGGTACGTAATCATTTGGCGCCTGATGCAAAAATAATCCCGGAATCAGCAGTGGTACACAAAGCAGATATTGTTGATTTAACTTCGAAAGTTTCACCAGATGGGAAACTGGTATGGGATGCTCCCGATGGTGACTGGATACTCCTGCGCATCGGTCATACGCCAACTGGAAAGTTAAATGTATTTGGTTCTGAAGGTGGTAACGGACTGGAATGCGACAAAATGAGCAAAAAAGCTGTTGATGTGTTTTGGAAAGGCGGCATCAGCCCTATTTTTGAAAAACTGGATACCCTGGTTGGAACGGTGCTCAAAAATTGCCTGATTGATAGTTACGAGGTAGGAATGACCAATTGGACGGATGGTTTTGATCGGGAGTTCAAACGACTCCGGGGATATGATTGTTCGCTTTACTTGCCAGCATTGGCTGGTTATTATGTAGAAAGTGGAGAAATAAGCGAACGTTTCCTTTGGGATTTCAGGCGAACCATTGGCGATTTGATTGCTGAAAACTACTACGGCTATTTCCGAAACAAATGCCATGCAAACAACCTGCAGTTTTTTGTAGAACCCTATTGGGGGCCCTTCGATAATATGCAGGTAGGTGCCACCGGCGATGTTGTGATGTGTGAATTTTGGAGTGGTGAACTGGCTTTTTTCGATTCTCCAAAATTTGTGTCTTCTATTGCCAAATTGAATGGCAGCGCTATTGTTGGAGCCGAAGCTTTTACCGATATGGGTGGCTGGTTGCGGCATCCGGCCAATTTTAAGGCTATTGGCGATATGGCCTGGGCTCAAGGTATTAACCGCTTTGTTTTTCATAGCTTTGTTCATCAGCCCTGGGATGTGGCGCCCGGACTAACATTGGGGCCTTTCGGAATTGAATTCAACCGACTGAACACCTGGTGGACGCAGGGCAAAGCTTTTCTCGATTATTTGGCGCGGGGACAATATTTACTACAGCAGGGCAGAACGGTTGCCGATTTGCTGGTCTTTACCGGGGAATCGTCGCCAAACGATGCATTACTGATGCCCGAGCTAAAAGCCCATGGATATGATTACGATTTGATTGGTGCCAATAAACTGGCTTCGTTAACGGTAAAGGATGGGCTGATTTATACGCCGTTTGGTGATGTTTATAAGGCTTTAATACTTCCTGCAACAGAGTGGATGACAGTTGATTTTCTGAAAAGCCTGGCAACCCTCGCACGTAACGGAGCGACCATAATTGGCTCAAAACCAAAAAAATCACCCAGTCTTCATAACTTTCCCGAATGCGACGCGAAGGTTCAGCAGCTGGCTTACGAATTATGGGATAAAGGAAAGATTAGAACAGGTTTAGTGTTGGAATTCCTAAAAAATGAAGAATTACACCCAGACTTTACGGTGGTAAACGGAAACAGTAAAAAAATCAGTTTTATACACCGAAAAACGGAAGACGCGGATATCTATTTTGTGGCAAACGCACAAAAAGAGAGTTGGGTTAATGAATGTCGTTTTCGGGTGGCAGGCAAACAGCCCGAAATATGGGATGCTGAAACAGGTGAAATAACCTTAGCCCCGGTATGGAAGGATAATGGCGATGGAACCACAAGTGTGCTTCTTCAATTGGAGTCGGAAGGTTCTGTTTTTGTTGTGTTTTCGCAACCGGTTATTTCTCCCGATCATATTGTAAATGCCTACATAAAAATTGAAAAGCTTGAAGCCCGTATACTTCCAGATCTTGAAATTGTAAAAGCTGAATACGGAACATTTTTGCCCGATGGTTTGGTTGATGTCACTGAAGCTGTAGCGAACAGTGTTCAGAATAACAGGTTGCAGGTACGTGCAAGTCGTGAGCTGTGTTCATGCGATCCGGCACCGGGTTACAAAAAGGAGTTGCGATTGGAATACCAGTTTGGCGATGTTGTTCTGGCGAAAAATGCAATGGAAACCGAGTTTATGGTAGTGGAGCCAGGAGGCGAAGAGGAGTTGAAAATCCGTAAAGCTGTATTTGGGAAGTTTGAACGGGGAGTGCCCGGTATCCCTGCCGGTAATCCGGTTTATGATGTGACTGCACATATTCGGGAAAAGGTTTCTTCCGGACAATTGGATATTCCGGTTGACGATCGTTTGGTGAATGAAAGGTCTGTAAGCGGCAAAAAATCACTGCACGTGGTTTACAGCACAAATGGTGAACCGCACTCGGTTAAAGTTGATGAAGGCGGTACGCTAAGTTTCGCACAAGCCATTCCCAAATCAAAGCTTATTACCGGAAACGGAAAAGTGTATTGGGTAACACCTTACGCCGGCAAATTAACAGCTACCACTTCATCAGGGAAAACTGAAGCGACTCAGGTGAGATATGTTCCTGAACCTATTGAACTGATTGGGTCCTGGGAGGTGAGCTTTTCATCGAAAACGGCAAATGACACTAAGGAAAATTTTGAGCAACTTATCTCTTGGTCGACTTTTCAAGATGATGACATTCGCTATTTCTCAGGAACGGCAAGCTATCATAAGCACTTCACTGTTCCGGCTGGTCTTCTTAAAACCGATCATTCTTTGCAGTTAGATTTGGGCGATGTTAAAGTAATTGCCGAAGTTATTCTGAATGGCAAAAATCTGGGTGTCCTTTGGAAATCGCCCTTCCGCATTAATATTAATGACGCTGTACAGGAAGGTACGAATACGCTCGAAGTAAGAATTACCAACCTTTGGCCGAACCGGCTGATTGGCGATGAACAACTGCCTCTAAACTATAAACGCAAAGGGCCAAATGTGGCAGAATGGCCGGAGTGGCTTTTACAAAGAACTGAGCGCCCAGGCGCCCGGGTAACTTTTGCTGCGTTTAAACACTGGAATAAAGATTCCGACTTGTTATCTTCGGGTTTGCTCGGGCCAGTGAGGATCATTATTTCGAAAGAAGTTGGGATTTATTAACGCTATTTGAAGGATATTTATAACCTATTACAAGTTTAAAAAGTATGAAGAACCTCTACTTTATTTCGATCTGTTTTCTATTTGTGTTTGAAGCTGGATGTAAGTTCAGCAATAAATCGGTTCCAGAAAATTGTGCACTATCAACAGATAAAGATTTTGAAGCTCAATTTAAAAATCCACCTCATGAAACCCGCCCGCAAGCCTGGTGGTGGTGGCTGCAAACTCCAACCACAAAAGAAGCTATTACGCTCGATTTGGAAGAAATGAAAGCTAAGGGACTTTCGGGGTGTATGGTGTTGGATGGCGGAGTTGCTCCGTTCGGTCCCAATAAATGGCAGAAGAAAACCATCATTGATTCTACTGAAATCAGGTATGAATTTACTGATGAATACAAAGGAGGACATTTGAATCAACCCAAAGAAACGATGGAGATGTGGTCGAAACCATGGCGTGATATGGTGCGTTTTGCATCGAAAGAGGCAGGGCGGCTTGGCCTCGATTTTGGCGTATTTATTGGCCCTGCAGGTTGTGCAGCTCCCTGGGTAACGCCGGAATTTGGACAACAGGAAGTTTTTTGGGGCGATACCCTGATTTCAGGAAGTAAAATTCTGAATTTAAGATTGGATAAACCACACAAGCCGGTGCAAACTAAAAGGCAGGGCGAAAATGAAGTAGTGAAAAAAGCGCAGAATTCATTTTACACCGATATAGCCCTTTTAGCCATTCCGGCTAAAGCAATAATTCGCGAAAATGAGGTGGTCGATCTGACGAAACAGTTGGATGAGACCGGGACACTTCACTGGAATGCTCCGGCAGGTGAGTGGCGCATCCTTCGCTTTGGTTATCGCCCTACCGGAAGAAACCTTAATGGGGTGTTTTACATCGATCATTTAAGCAAAGAAGTATTCGACATGCACTGGAAAAATACAGCCGGCTTACTATTGAGCGAGATGAGCCCCGAGGAACGCCTGGCTTTCAGCTATGTGGAGTGCGACAGCTGGGAGGCAGGCGATCCGAACTGGACCAAACATTTTGCCCATGAATTTAAAAATCGGAGGGGTTACGATATTAATAATTTCCTGCCAGTTTTGGTCGGGGAAACAATTAATTCCGCAGAAGAAAGTGAACGTTTTCAAAATGATTTTAAACTAACAATCAGTGATTTAATTTCGGAGCACCACTACGAACATCAACGCGATGTGGCTCACCAAAATGGGTTGCTTTCCTATGCCGAGGCTGCAGGCCCGCACCAGTATCAAACCGATTTAAAAAAATGTGTTAGCAAATGCGATGTAGCTATGGGCGAGTTCTGGATGCCTTCGCCTCATCGTGAACAACCCAGTGGTCGGTTTTTGGTGCGCGAAGCAGCAACGTCAGCTCATACTTATGGTATCAAGCAAGTGTTTGCCGAATCGTTCACCTCGGTGGGTCCCAATTGGGAGGTTTCTCCATTTATGATGAAGGCCGCTGCCGACCAGGCTTTTTGTGATGGACTAAACTGGATTTGTTTTCACACCTTTAGCCACCGTCCATCGGTTACCGATGTGCCGGGTTTAACCCACAGTGCCGGAACTCATTTCGACCGAAACATTACCTGGTGGAATCAATCCGGGGCTTTTGTTGATTATCTGTCACGTTGCTCTTATATGCTACAGCAAGGAAATTTTGCTGCCGATGTACTTTTTTACAAAGGTCATGGCATTCGCTCCGATGCCGATGCTTTCAAATGGGCTGATGGCTTGAAGAATCCGCCTGCATCGCTGGGAAATGGATACGATTACGATAAATGCAACGAAGATGTTCTGCTCACCCGTCTGTCGGTAAAAGATGGTTTGTTGTTATTACCCGATGGTATGAACTATAAAGTATTAGCCATTGACAAAGACACGCCACTTTCGTTAAAAGCATTACAAAAGTTGGTTGAATTGGCCAAGCAGGGAGCTACGATTATTGGTGAGCCTTCACGGTCGTTTATCGGACTAAACGATGATGCCAAAACCTATAACCAATTGGTAAAAAGTATCTGGAACAACCAAAGTAATGGTGTGTACCGATTGGGTAAAGGTCGGTTTGTGTGGAATGCAACCATTCGTGAGGTGTTGATGCAAATGAATATTCAGCCCGATTTCGAAGTTTCGGGAGTGAGCGAGCATGGCGTAATTGACTTTATTCATCGTAAAACGGATGATGCCAATATTTATTTTATAAGCAGTCGGTGGCAGCCGGTGGAAAAGGTTGAATGCACCTTCCGGGTAGCTGGCAAACAGCCCGAAGTCTGGAATCCCGTAACCGGCGAAATTCGGAAACTTAGCAATTTTAAAGTGGAAAACGGAAGAACAATAATCCCCATTGAATTTGATCCGTGCGGTTCGTATTTTATTGTTTTTAGGGAACCAATTGCATTGCAAAACACAAAATCAGACTGGCCAACTTATAAAACGGTGCAGGAACTTGAAGGCGACTGGCAAGTACAATTCAATCCCAATTGGGGCGGTCCCGAATCAGTGACTTTTCAGGAATTAAGTGAATGGTCACAAAATAGTAATACCGGAATCAAATATTACTCGGGAAAAGCGACCTACCATAAAACGTTTGATATACCGGCAAACTGGCAAAAAGATAGTGCTGCTTATTTTATCGACCTGGGGAAAGTGCATGAAGTTGCTCAAGTACGATTAAACGGCAAAGATTTGGGTGTAGTTTGGACAAAACCGTTCCGCGTGAACATATCTTCAGCATTAAAAGAAAAGGAAAACCAACTGGAAATAGATGTGGTAAACCTGTGGCCTAACCGGTTGATTGGTGATGAATTTCTGCCTGATTCTCTGAAATACACACAAACCAATATCCGAAAGTTTACCAAAAACTCGAAACTGTTGCCTTCAGGCTTAATAGGGCCGGTACAAATACTAAACAATCAATAGAGGGTAATGCTGGTCGTTAAAAAAATGATAAAATGGAACATTTAAAGGATTTTCAAAAGCTGGTTGTAAATAGCGCGATGCACATAAAAGGTTTGGCTGTTGGCGATACAGCACCTGATTTTATACTGCCTAACGCATTGGGTGAGCAAATAACACTTTCCGAAAGGCTTAAATCAGGAATTGTGATTTTGAAGTTTTACAGGGGAGAATGGTGCCCGATATGCAACCTCGATTTACGGGAAATACAGAAACACCTTCCTGAGATAAAATCATATGGATCTGAGGTTTTGGCCATTAGTCCGCAGAAACCAGATGATGCCCTTACAATTACAGAAAAAAACGAACTGGGTTTTGAAGTACTCAGCGATGTAACACAGGAGGTTATTAAGGCATACAATCTTCAATTTGATCCGGGAGAGGATTATCATAAGCGACGTGATTTGACGCTATTGAATGGTGATGGTTCAAAAACATTACCTGTGCCTGCAACATTTATTATAGATACCAACCGGAAAATTGTTGCAAGGCATGTGGAACCTGATTATACCCAAAGAATGGAGCCATTTCAGATATTGAAAGTTCTTGAAGCCATTAGAAATAACTTCTATTAATTGAGATCATATTGAAATTTGAGAATTATTATAGCCCATTTAAAACCGATTAACCATGATAAACCGAAGAAAATTTATTCAAAACTCCTTAATTGCAGGAGGTAGCAGTGTCTTATTACCCTTTGGCGCTTGCCAATGGTTGCAAAAGAATGCGCTTGCTGAAAATGCAACCATATCGAATGATAGTTTATTTCAGCTTTTTGCCAATCCACCGGCAAGTGCCAAACCATTTGTTCGTTGGTGGTGGAATGGCGATTGTATTGAGTTGGAAGAGTTGGAAAGGGAGTTGGATGTAATGCAGGCAGCCGGAATTGGTGGTATTGAAATTAATCCGATTGCCATGCCCGATGATGCTGAAACCAATGACTGTGAATGTTACGACTGGCTCAGTCCCGAATGGAACAATCGCGTAAAAGGAACCATTGAAATGGCTAAAAAACGCGATATTATTGTGGATATGATAATGGGATCGGGTTGGCCCTTTGGAGGTGAGTTTTTAACGGAAGACCAATTTTTACAGGGGGTTGGAATTCGTAAAATCGAATATAATGGCACTCAAAAGGTTTCATTGACGATTAAGAACGAATGGCAATTGCCGGGTAATGACGGGGCTCACAAAAATCCCGATGCACCGGATGCCGAACTTTTCTTTTTACAATTAATACCACACGGAGCAAACAGTGAAGCAGAGCTGGTTGATTTAATGGCCGAAGTTGATGCGAACGGTACAATTGAGATTATAGTCCCCAAAGGTAAACACGACCTTTACATCGGAACCAAACAAAGTGCTTACCGTACTGTAATGCACGGTGCCCCCGGGTCAAAAGGACCGGTGGTAAATCATTACGATGCCGATGATGTGCGGGTCTACATGGATAAACTGGCAAATGCCCTGGAGCCGGAACTGGGAGGCAAGTTAGGCGACCACATCCGCTCTTTGTTTTGCGATAGTATTGAACTTTCGGGCGCCAATTTAACCGATGATTTTTTTGAAGAGTTTCAAAAACGCCGGGGTTACAATTTGAAACCTTTTATTCCTCTGGTTTATTATCATCCCTACAAGGGCTACACCGAGTCTTTAAATTACGAAGCTGAATTTGTTCAGGACATAAAACGAATTCGCTACGATTTTAATAAAACGCTGGTTGAACTTTTTCTCGAACGTTTTATAAATACATTTCATAAATGGGCAAACGAACACGGCATGAAAAGCCGTTACCAGGCTTACGGTATGCCATGGTTGATGGGCATGCTCGATGGATATCGCATGGTGGATATTCCTGAAAGTAACAACTGGCTGTATTCTCCCGATGCCAAGTCGCACGGATACTGGATATGGAACAAATACACCTCGTCGGCCGCACACCTATCCGGTGCAAAAGTGGTAAGCAGCGAAGCAATGACAAACACAAGGGGCGTTTTCCAGACCACACTCGATACTATTAAAAAGAACGATGACTTCAACTTTGTTTCGGGTATCAATCATTCAATTCTGCACGGGTATAACTATTCGCCACCCGAGGCAGGTTTTCCCGGCTGGGTGCGTTACGGTGCCTACTTTAGCGACCAAAATACCTGGTGGCCCTATTTTAAAAAGTGGTCGGAATATAATGCAAGGTTATCTTCGCTTTTTCAAAATACAAAACCGGTAACCGACGTGGCGATTCTGACGCCTGAAGCTGATATTTGGAAAGAGTGGGGGCTTATGCGTACACCTTTTTATAAAAACCCTTGGTACAACCACGATTTATGGGAAGGCTTTAGCCGCATTGGCATTGCTGCCGACTACATTAACGAGGGAGTGTTGCTCCGGGCTTCGGTTGATGGCAAAGAATTAAAAAGCGAAGAAGCAAGTTACAAGCTGGTAATTGTATCAGGTGCAGAGGCGATTTTGCCCGAAACCGCAAGTGCAATTTATAAGTTAGCAAAACAGGGGGTTAAATTCCTTTTTGTTGATCAACTTCCCTCGGAAACCCCATCGTATTTTGAAAAAGAAAAAGGCGATAAGGAGGTACAGGAATTGATGTACAAAATTTTTGCATTTACGAATGTATTGGTGGAAGATGCACCTAAAAATGCGATGTTGGTAACCAATTGGGCCCTTAATATTAAAAACACATTTGGTTTACAAGCAGGGGTGTCCATTGATAATATTGATGAAAAACTTTATGTACTGAAGCACCAAAGTGATGGTGGCGAAATATTCTTTTTCTCCAATCAGGATGAGGCAAAAGGGCAAGAGTTTAATGCAAAATTTGATAGCACCACAAAAACTGCATGGCGTTGGGAGCCACAAACGGGTGAGCGTTTTATTTTACCAACAGAACAAGCCGGAGCTGTCAATGTTCGCTTGCAGCCACTTGAGTCGATGGTTGTTGTTCTGGAAAAATACGAGGACGGGGAAGTTGATAAACAACTTTATCCGGACGAGAATTCAAGCTTGATTATTGAGAACGAGTGGAAAATAAAATTTAAGCCATTTAAAGGCGATTTATTCGAGATGACTAGCAATAAATTATTTGAGTTTGGAGGTCATGCTGACAATCGGATAGCAACTTTTGCAGGACAAGTTGATTATGAAACTACAATTGAATTGGACGAAACCAATTGGGTGTTTTTAGATCTTGGTATTGAAAAACAAATTACCGAAGTAAAAATCAATAACGTTGAACTAGGCGTGTGTTGGTGGGGGAGGCATTTGTATTCGATCCCTAAAAATGTTTTAACGGAAGGCGAAAACAAAGTACAAATCAAGTATACTACCACTTTGGCAAATTATGCTAATTCGTTAACCGAAAATAGTGTGGCCAAACGTTGGATCGAATTGACAGAACCGGAAGAAATGGGATTAAAGTCTGATATTAGACTTGTTAAGTCAAGTAGCTTATAATTAGTTTGTTGTAAAAGTATTTGACGCTTGTGTAAAATGTTTTTACAATTTCTGATAACTATTTTTTTGAAGAAACAAATCGACAAAAAATTGAAACAAATATTCAAAAGATATCAGTCTGTATATTTCAATTTTGCTTGAAAGATTTCTAAAATTTAATAAACAAATAGACTAGAACCATGAATTTTATCAACCTAAAACTTTTTTACAGAAACTTAAAAAGAGACAAGTTAATATCCATAATCAATGTAATTGGACTGGTAACCGGAATATTGAGTTCCTTGTTCATTCTCGAATATGTGTATTACGAGCGCAGTTACGATAGCCACCACGAAAATGAGAATGAAATATACCGTGTAGCTTATAACCGTTATCGCGGCGATGAATTGTTGTGGGAGACTGCCAATTGTTTTTTCCCTACTGGTAAATGGATGAAAGACAATTACAATGAGGTGGAAAATCATGCAAGGATAACCCCTAAATACCACATCACTGTATCTCATACCGATGAGGTAGGGAACAAAGTTTTTTACAAGGAGGTAAAGACCTATTATGGCACCTCTTCCATGTTCGAGGTTTTTACCATTCCTTTGGTTCAGGGTACAAAAACTTGTCTGCAACAACCTTTTACAGTAGCGATTTCAAAAAGTGCTGCAAAACGTTATTTTGGAGAATCAGATCCGATTGGAAAAATACTGCGGGTGAATGGAAATGAAGATTATACGGTAAGTGGAGTATACGAGAATATACCTAAAAACTCAATTCTTCAAACCGATTTCCTGTTTTCTATGGAAACCTTGTATCAGCAAAATCCCTGGTATCGCTCTAACTGGGGATACGACTACGGTACAACCTACTTGCAATTAAAACCGGGAACAGATTATTTGGCATTTAACAATAAGGCGTTTCCTGCAATGATTGCTGCCAACTATAAAGACAGACTCGATGCACAAAACAAAAGAGATGTGTTCTATCTGCAGCCTTTGCGCGATATTCATCTAACATCGAATATTGAATATGAAACCGAGCCACCCGGTAATGGAAAGATTATTACTATCCTTTGGGGCTTTTCAATTTTTCTGTTGATTGTGGCCTGGATAAATTATGTGAATTTAATGACTGCCCGTTCCATTGAAAGAGCGCGTGAGATTGGTATTCGAAAAATAAACGGGGCTTCAAAAATAAAACTGGTGCTCCAGTTTCTTAGCGAAGCTTTTTTGTTTAACCTTTTTTGCCTGGTAATAACCCTGATTCTGTTTTTCATCTTAAATCCATTGTTTAAAACCGTTACGCAAATCGGCGATTTTAGCCTGTTTCATCATAGTACTTTTTTAACTACCGGATTAATTGTTTTTGGGGTAGGTATTTTTGCATCTTGTGTTTATCCGGCATTAATACTTCAGTCGTATCAGCCTGTAACCGTATTAAAAGGGAAATTTAAAAATACAGGCGAAGCGATATTTTTCAGAAAAGGACTGGTAACACTTCAGTTTATTATTTCGGTTGTTTTGTTGTGCGGAACAATGGTAGCCACCCGCCAGGCCAATTATTTAATGGAAAAAGAAATGGGCGTGGATTACCGGCAGAGTTTGGTGATAAGTGCACCACGAACCGGCGAAGCGCAGGAAAATCTCCACCGTAAACTTTTGTTATTGAAAGATAAATTAATTCAACTTCCAGAAGTAGAGAATTTTACCTTCTCGTCTGACGTGCCGGGTCAGGAGATTGAAAACTGGTTTGGATGCAAAAGAAAAGGATACGATAATTCAGACAATAACGGTTATTTTCAAATTGCTGTGGATGAGCAATTTGTTGAGTTTTACAATGTGGAACTTTTAGCCGGACGTACTTTTTATGAAGGTGAAAAAAACGAACAGGGAAATATATTAATGAACGTTCAGGCAATTGAGCGCCTCGGTTATTCAGAGCCCGAAGAGGCGGTTGATAAAATAGTTGTGAGCCGTGGGAAAGAGCTTAGGATTATTGGTGTTGTAGATGATTTTCATTACAAATCGATTAAAAACGAAGCGGTTCCAACTGTAATTACACTTGACGATTCGAAGAAGAAATTTTTAACGCTAAAATTTGTAGCTGGATCACAGGGGAACATTGCCTTGTTATTGCCAAAACTGGAAGCAATGTACCGCGAAAGTTTTCCCGACCAACCGTTCGACTATTTCTTACTAGACGAAAAAATGAGGATTGATTTAAAACCAGACAAAACATTTTCGTTTGTATTTGGATTGTTTTCTATACTTGCCATTCTTATTGCTGTTATTGGCATAGTGGGGCTAATATTGATTACGATTAGTCAGCGAATGAAAGAAATAGGGATTCGTAAGGCTCTGGGTTCCGAGATGGTTGATGTTTCCAAATTATTGGTAAAAGAAGTTTCGATGCAGGTAATTTTAGCCGTACTAATTGCCATACCAATGGCCTGGTATGGTTATCAGTATTGGTTCCTCGAATCTTATATTTACCGAATCAACTTAAATTTTTGGATGTTTGCGCTTCCTGTAATTCTGCTTTTTGCTCTAATATTTCTTGTTATTCATCTTATTGCAGCCAATGCTTTCCGGATGAATTTGTCGGAGGTTTTACAGAATGAATAAGAACAACTAATAATGAACTTTTTAGTATGAAAAATAGTATTTTAACATTCGTAAGCTTGCTTTTTGTTCTAAGCTTAAATGCCCAAAAGAGAAATGAAATTAATCCCGATTTGTTAACAGAAGAGTGGACAGCCAAATGGATTACTCATCCAGAAATAGCCGGTGAGGAAGCTGGGGTATTTCTATTTAAAAAAGTATTGACATTTGAGGTAGCCCCACAAGAATATATCATCAACTTATCGGCAGATAACAGATACATTTTATACATTAATGGAAAAGTCGTTGCAAGGGGACCAGCTCGCTCTGATTTAAACCGGTGGCTGTTCGAAACCATAAATATTGCTTCCTATTTAAAACAAGGTGAGAACCACATCGCCGCAAAAGTATGGAATATGGGCCAGTTAAAACCTGCCGCTCAAATGTCATACGAAACAGGATTAATTGTACAAGGAAATACTGAAAAAGAAAAAGCCATCAATACAGATAAAAGCTGGAGAGTTACAGTCGATAAGGCTTATTCATTTTATAAAATAGCACACCTTAAACGATACTACGCATCAGGACCAGGTGAGATGTTCATAGGAAATCTGCATCCTTGGAATTGGGAGATGTCAGACGAGTACAGTACATGGGAACATGCGCAAGAAGGAACAAATGGAGCAACCTTAAAAAGCCTTTCTGGTACAGGTCGATTAGGCAAAAGGATGCTATTTCCCCGTTCTATTCCAATGATGGAGGCCAAACTGCAAACTTTTGCAGCGGTGAGAAGAACAGTGGGTATTAAAAATGCCGAGGGACTGATTATAGGAGATAAAGTCGTAAAAATACCAGCTAACACAACGGCTAAAATATTGCTCGACCAAGGGCATTTAACAAATGCTTATCCGCAACTAATTTACAGCAAGGGAGCTAATGGTACGATAAAAATTACTTATGCTGAAAGCCTGTTTATTCCAAAAGATGGCGAGCCTACTTTTGATAAAGGCAACCGCGATGTGGTGGAAGGGAAAGTAATGTGGGGGAATTCCGATGTTATAGAGCCCGATGGCGGCGACAATCGATACTTTGAACCGCTTTGGTGGAGGTGTTTTCGTTACGTGGAATTAGAAATAACAACAAAGGATGAGCCGCTGGTTTTAGAACAGTTTAAAAGTGAGTTTACCGCGTATCCTCTTTCATTAAAATCTGAATTTAAGTGCGATAATCCCCAACTTAATCGGATTTTTGATGTTGCCTGGCGTACCCAACGTTTGTGTGCTGGCGAAACTTTCTTCGATTGTCCTTACTATGAACAGCTTCAATATACCGGCGATACTCGTATTCAGGGACTCATTACGGCTTATACTTCAGGAGATACTCTGCTTTGGAAAGACGCTATTTTAGATTATTATGATTCACGTTTACCTTTTGGACTTACTCAATCGCGTTATCCAAGTAGCTCGCCTCAGATTATCGCTACGTTTTCTTTGGTCTGGATAACAATGGTTTCTGATTACATGATGCATTGTAAAGATGATGAGTTTATTCAAAAAATGATTCCATCGATACTTGAAATTCTTAATTGGTACGATGAAAGAGTTGAAAGCAATGGCATGTTGGGGAAACTGGAAAGCTGGCTTTTTGTTGATTGGGTAGACGAATGGCAAACCGGATATCCTCCGTTGACAAAAGAAAAACAGTACTCTTCAGTAATTGGGCTGCAGTATGTATATACAATTCAGAAAGCATTGGCAATATTTGACGCCTATGGAATGCCGGGAGTAAAAAAACAGTGGGCACAAAAAGCACAAATAACACAAAAAGCAATACTGGATAATTGCTGGGATGAGGAAAAGCAAATGTTGGCTGATACCCCTGATAAGGAAACATTTAGTCAGCATGCCAATATACTGGCCGTGTTAACTAATTCATACAATACCGAAAAGCAAAAAGAACTCATAAAGCGGATTTTAAGTGATAAAGAAATATCGCAAACCTCTTACTATTTCGACTTTTATAAGGTAGAAGCAATGAAAAAAGTTGGTTTGGGAGATATGTACGTAAAAACTTTAAGCCCATTAAGCAATTTAATCGATAACGGTTTAACAACTTTCCCTGAAAAAGCGGATCCAACCCGATCAGATTGTCATGCATGGAGTGCATCGCCGGCATATTATTTCTTTTCGTTGGTTTGTGGAATCGAACCCGCAACACCTGGATTTAAAACAGTACGTATTGAACCGCATTTAGGAGATTTGGAGTGGGTGGAAGGTACTGTTCCGCACCGACTGGGAGAGATTAAGATAAATCTTGAGCAAAAAAAGAATAAGAAAATAACCGGAACAATAACGCTTCCGAAAGGCCTGGAAGGTACGTTTGTCGGGAATGGAAAAAGCCTTAAATTAAAAAGTGGAGTAAAAAAGATGCTGCACTAATTACAAATACTATCTTTTTGCTAATTCATTTTTTTATAAAACCTGAAATAAACTGAACAAAACCAGTTTAAAACACAAATAGATAAAAAAATGGGACAGAATAAAAAATTATAAAAAGTAATAGGTAGCAAATTTGTCTGATTGTTATAAATAAATTTAGTGTAAAAGTTCTGTTATGAATAAATTATTCTTTCTATTTCCTGTAAAAATATTGTCTCTTTTGTTTTTGCTTTCTGTTTCTTGTAACCAGAAAGAGCAGATTAAAAAGCCAAACCTTCTTTTTGTATTTTCCGACCAGCAAACTTTCGATATGGTTGGTTGTTACGGGAACAGGCAAATTATTACTCCAAATATTGACAAACTGGCTTCTGCAGGCCTTCGTTTCGACAATTGTTTTTCGAATAGCCCCATATGTACTCCTTTTCGAGGGATGTTAATGAGTGGACAGTATTCGCTGTACAACGGTTGTTACGTGAACGATACCCCTTTAATTCCCGGCAACGGGAAAAAATTTGCCGAAGTGTTGCGCGACGATGGTTATTATACCGGTTACATTGGAAAATGGCATTTATTGGGCGGCGACAGAAAACGTCCGATTCCTGCAGGCCCGATGCGTTATGGATTCGACGATATATTTTACTCCAACAATTGTCATGTCGATTTCAGGCCCGGTAAATGTTTCTTTTGGAACGAGAACGATGAACAGGAGTATTTTGATGAATGGGAAGTATACGGACAAACCAACCAGGCCATAGACTTTCTGGAAAGTGTAAAAAACAGGGAAGAGCCTTTTGCCTTGTTTGTGTCGTGGCATCCGCCTCACGATTGGGGTAAATTTGAAGGAGAAGATGGAAAGATGCACTTCCGCTATGATGCGCCCGAAGAATTAATGGCCTATTATAACCGCGACACTCTTAACGTGCGTCCGGGTTTGGAACCAACGCCCGATTTAAAAAGAATGTATCATGGACACATGGCCATGACCACTGGTGTTGATATTGCTTTTGGTCAACTTATGGATAAATTAAAAGAGATTGGAAAAGATGAAAATACTATTGTAGTATTTACCTCCGACCATGGTGATATGCTGGAATTTGATAAGGCTGTTTATCCCAAGCAATATCCGCATGACTATTCTTTGCACATTCCGTTTATTGTTAAATATCCGGGTGTAATAACAGAACACGATTCTACCAGTTTGCTTTTTAGTGCCTTGGATATAATGCCAACAATGCTTGGATTAATGGGGCAGGAAGTGCCGAAAGAGTGTCAGGGGAAAAATTTGTCGGAAGCTATTTTAACCGGAAATGAAGATGCTGTTGATTTTGTTCCCATCTGGTTGCATGAAAGTATTGGTTACAGGGGAGTAATTACCAAAGAATACACGTTTGCCCGTCAGAAAACAGAACATAGCCATTTGCATAATACCCTGTTCGATAGAATCACCGATCCTTACCAATTAAATAACCTAATTAACGATGAAAAATTAGATTCAACCAAAGAAGTGTTGTGGGCAAAAACCCGGAGTTGGATGCAAGCAATTGGTGATGATTTTTATGATGAGGCTGAGATTATTGAAGCCGGTAAAGATTTGCAGCCATCAAACTCCTTAGTCAGCCCCATTGATTTATTTACGAAAGCCAATTAAATTGAGATGCATACAAGATTTATTTCGAATAACAAACCTAAAGTATTTGGTATAAGTTGTATTCTTATTACGCTTCTTCTGTTTTGTGCGTGTAAGGAAGCTCCGTTTGGAATCAACGAACTTAAAGCCGAATTTATTTCCAACATCGACACCAATCCAATCTTTTCATGGAAAACAGGCAGTCTTAATCCTGGTTTTCAACAAAGCGCAGTGCAGCTCATAATTGCCGATAATCAAACCGACATAAACAAGAATGTTGGAAATGTTTGGGATTCGGATAAAGTGAAAACAGGTACATCCAATCAATTAAAATATGGTGGCAATAAATTGAAAAATGGAGAGTTGTATTGGGCCAAATTGAAAGTATGGGACGAAAAGGACAGGGCTGCCAACTGGAGCGAAGCAGTTTCTTTTTTTGTGCCAATTAACTACCCAAACCACTGGAAAGCTGAATGGATTACATACGATTATAAACCCGATGTAGCACTTCCGGTTTTCAAAAAAGTGCTTGCCATTCCGAACAAACAAGAAATTGAATGGGCCCGTTTATACATTGCTGCACCTGGCTTTTACGAAGCATATCTGAATGGAGAAAAAATTGGCGAAAATGTACTCGACCCCGGCCAAACTAATTACGAAGATTATACCTACTATTCGGCTTACAATTTGGATTTATCGGATAAAGGACATTCGGATGTGTTGGGTGTTATGCTTGGAAATGGTTGGTACAATCAAAATGTAGTTTGGGGAAAAGGTATGATTTACGGGCAACCCGTTTTTATGGCTCAAATAGTGGTTACGTTTAAAGACGAAACGAAAGAAGTGATTGGTACCGATGAAAGCTGGATATGGAAAAATGGACCTATTACTTTTTCAAACATTTATGCCGGCGAAAGTTATGACGCCAACCTGGAAGTTGAGGATTGGTTTAATACTGAAACTAGTGATAAATTTTGGAAGAAAGCTTTATTTGCAGATCAACATCCAACAAATTTGTTAGAGCAATTTGCTCCGCCTATTCAGAAAATGGATAGTATTCAACCCCAAAAAATTATTACAAATGATAGCGACCGGTATATATTTGATTTTGGACAGAACTTTGCCGGCTGGGTAAAACTAAAGATTAAAGGAGAAAAAGGGCAGGAGATTGTTTTACGTTGTGTTGAAGAATTGGACGAGAACGGTGAAATAGATCCGCGAACAACAGGAATGCGGGCCACCAAAGTTATTCAAACCCAAAAGTATATATGTAAAGGAGAAGGCACTGAAACCTGGGAACCAAAATTCACCTATTTTGGTTTTCGTTACGTCGAAGTAGAAGGATTAGCCGAAAAGCCAACACCTGAATTATTGACCGGAGTTGTAGTTCATTCTGCATTACCAAAATCAGGAGAGTTCAACTGTTCTGAAGAGAATATTAATAAATTGCATCAATTGGCAGAATGGACAATTAAAAGTAATTTACACAGTATTCCAACCGATTGCCCCCATCGCGAAAAATGTGGATGGACCGGCGATGCTCACTCATTTATTGATGCGCTCATGTATAATTACGATGCACAACAATTCATGAGTAAATATGTTTTCGACATGCGTTCTTCGGCTCGTAACACCAATCAGGAGCTGTATTTTGGAAATAATTTTCACGACAGAAGTCTAATTCAGAAGCCTAAAGGCATTCCAACCATGATTGTTCCCGGAAAACGAACCAGTGGTACGGCATCACCCGATTGGGGAACTGCTGTGGCTCAGGTTCCATGGAATTTATACAAGTACTATGGCGATACGTTGGTTTTAAGAAACTTTTACCCCGATATGAAAGTTTGGGTAGACTACGTTCAGAATAAAAACAAAAATGGAATAATATTCCATGGACTGGGAGACTGGTGTCCGCCGGGAGGAAATGAAAATATTGAATGTCCTGTTTCTCTAAGTTCAACAGCTTTTCATATCCTCGATTTGAAAATATTGGCACAAACTGCGCATATTCTGGGTAATGAAACGGATTTCAATTACTACCGTAATTTGAAAATTCAATCAACAGAAAGCTTCAACAAGCACTTTCTAGATACCGTAAATTATACCTATGGAAGCCAGACTGCCGATGCTATGGCGCTTGACATTGGAATTGTACCGGAAGCGTTAAAAGAAAAAGTAGCAGAATCTCTTGTTGAGAACATTCATGATAAGCATGATGGATTTATAAGTACCGGAATCTTTGGAATATCGCGCATCCTTAATGTTTTAGCCGAAAATGGTTTCGAGGATGAGGTATACAGATTATTGACAAAAAAAGGTGAAAATAGTTTTGCTTATATGTGGGAGCATTACAATGCCACAACTTTATGGGAAATATTACCAGTATACACTTTGGTTGGCGATGAAATGGCTTTTCGTTCTCACAATCATCCTATGCAGTCGGGTTACGATGCATGGTTCTATTCAGGAATAGCAGGTATTAATCCTGTAGATGATGAGCCAGGGTTTAAAAAAATTGTATTTAGGCCTTACCTCACCCAAAAACTGAGCAATGCCAATGCTAGTTATGAATCGGTATATGGAACGATTAAAAGTTCGTGGAAAAATGCAAATGGCAAATTTATATGGGAAATTAAAGTTCCTGAAAATTCATTCGGAGAATTTTTTATTCCGAATTATAAGAAAGAAGTTAATGTATTGGTAAATGGAAATCCGGTTAAATGCGAAAACTGTTCCTTTGATTTCACTTTCATAGGCGAATTCGGTTCCGGAAGTTATCTGATTGAAATGAAAAGAGATTAAAACATAGAAAAATGTATCAACGTATTATTTCCTGTCTACTTGTTTTGTTAGCCATTTCGGTTCAGGCAACAGAATCAACAAAAACAAAAAAGAAACAAAATGTAATCTTTATTCTGGCTGATGATTTAGGCTGGAAAGACTTAGCCTGTTATGGTTCCGATTTCTACGAAACTCCCAATATTGATGCTTTTGCTGAATCGGCTGTGTCATTTTCGAATGCTTATACGGCCAGTCCGCTTTGTTCGCCAACACGTGCCAGTATTTTAACGGGGCAGGAGCCTGGTCGTTTACGCTTCACAACCCCAACAGGGCATGTTCCTAATGTTGTTCTCGATCCGAAAGAAACTTTTGAGGCACCTGCTTATTTTAAAACAGCATGTCCCCAAACACGGACACGTCTTCCGAATGAATACCTAACTTTTGCCGAAGTTTTAAAGGAAAATGGTTATGCTACTGCATTTATGGGCAAATGGCACCTGGGTAGAGAGCCTTATCTGCCCGAAAATCAAGGATTTGATGTTGTGGTTGGCGGAAGAGAACATCCTGGACCTCCACCTCCCGGGCATTTTTTTGCGCCTTGGGATTGTGCTACATTACCGGTTGTTCCTGAAGGCACACATATTTCAGATGTCTTAACCGATGAAGCCATCAAGTACATGAACGATAAAAAAGACGATCCGTTTTTGCTGTGCTTATGGTACTATGATGTACATGCTCCTTTTCAGGCAAAAGAAGCGCTTAAAAAGAAATACGAAGAAAAATTATCACCCGAAAACATTCAACGATGTCCCACCATGGGAGGCATGGTTGAAACCCTCGATAACAGTGTGGGAAGGATTTTGCAATCGGTTGAAGATCTGGGACTGGAAGACGAAACCATTGTCATATTTACATCTGATAATGGCGGAAATATGTACGATGGCCCTGACGGAACAAATCCAACCAATAACTATCCCTTGCGTGCCGGTAAAGGAAATAATTACGAAGGAGGAGTTCGGGTGCCACTTATTGTTCGAGTTCCGGGAGTTACAAAAGCCGGTTCAAAATCAAAAGTAGTTACCTCTACAGTCGACCACTATGCTTCACTGCTTGAACTGTTGGATGTTCCATTTCCAAAAGATTTGGTAACCGATGGTGTTAGTTACGTTAATGCATTGAAAGGAAAAAATTATGAGCGTCCTCCAATCTATTCAACTTTTTGCCACAATGTTGTGGCAACGGGTAATCGTGCAAATATTTCCATGCGACAAGGGCCCTGGCGTTTGTATAAGTTTTATTACGATGGACCTAATCAGGAGCATCGTTACGAATTATATAACCTGGATGATGATATTAGCGAAACAAAAAATTTAGCAGCAGAAAGGCCGGAAAAAGTGGCGGTAATGACCAAATTGCTTGATGCTCATGTTGAAGAGGCTGGTATACTTGTACCCCACAAAAACAAAAATTATGAAGGAAATGTAGCCGATGCCTGGGTTGGTTCTGACCAAACCCGGATTTCAACCAATCAAGATATGTTAGTAATAGAATCCACCGGAACCGAACCTTTTATTGAAACTTACTACAATCCGAATATTTCAGGAGATAACTTTAAGATTGAATTTGAGATGAAATCTTTAGCATCCGGTAACGGAGCGGTAGCCTGGAAATATGGACCAAAAGACGAATATTCGGAAGAGGATTCAGCACCAATAAAAGTGATTCACGATGGTGAATGGCACAAATATTCGGCAGAAATGAAATTAGACAATACTTTGCGTGTAATAAAAATTAAACCGGCTTCAGCTGGAGGTTCAATTGCATTGCGAAATATAAAATTAGTAACAAAAGACGGCTATTTAATTCGCGATTGGCCAATTTATTAAGCAATTTGCTTATTCTAACAGAATAAATTTCAGGAAATATAACACGAGATCAAACTTTTATGAAATCAATCAATCCAATGAACTATTATTTACTGATACTTGCATTAATCGTTTTCCAGGCGTGTGAAAAAGTAAATACAAATTCATCAGATATAACTCCATTAAATTTAAGAACTGAATACAAAGTAAATCCGGTTTTGGATATACTTAATCCCCGGTTAAGTTGGGAATTGGAGTCAGAAGAAAGAGGGCAGGTACAAACTGCTTATGAAATTTTGGTTGCCTCTTCTCCTGAATTATTATCAGCGGAAAAGGCTGATTTATGGAAGTCGGGAAAAGTGGAAAGCAATGCAAGTAATCAGATCGAGTATCGTGGTAAGTCATTGAACTCTAAAATCCACTGTTTTTGGAAAGTACGCAGTTGGGACAAAAATGGAAATCCGGGCGTATGGAGTGAAACAGCAAGCTGGGAAATGGGATTGCTGAGCAAAGACGAGTGGCAGGCCAAATGGATTGGTAACGACCTGACTCATCTGGGAAAAGGGAAAGTTTATCATTTGCCACCGGCACCATTCTTCAGAAAAGAGGCTGTGCTGAAATCAAAAGTTAAAAAGGCCCGCTTATATGTTTCTTCGCTTGGTTTGTACGAATTTCAGATCAATGGGGAAAAGATTGGCGAAGATTATTTTACCCCTGGTTGGACAGATTACAACAAACGGGTTTATTACCAGACTTATGATATTTCTTCAGACTTAAAAGAAGGGGAGAATGCGTTTGGTGCTATTTTGGGCGAAGGTTGGTATGCCGGTTATCTGGCATATGCTTTATTGGTTAGAAATCCGATAGTGAAAAATTTTTATGGTGATGTTCCGCTCTTAAAAGCACAGATTGAGATAGAATATGAAAATGGGGAAAAGGAAATCATCGTATCCGATGAAACCTGGAAAACCAACCATGGGCCAATTTTGGAAGCAGATATTTTAAACGGTGAAACCTACGATGCCAATCTTGAATTCGGGAATTGGAGTGAGGCAGGGTTTGATGATACCAACTGGATGGCTAGTCAGGTTTACCCCGAAAAGGCCGGCCGGGAAATAGAATGTTACCCGGGTAATCCAGTGCAGGTCTTTTCAGAGTTGAAACCAGTTTCAGTAAAAGCCAGGGAAGGTGGAAAGTATATTTTTGATTTGGGGCAGAATTTTGCGGGAATTGTACGCTTAAAGGTTAAAGGACAAAAAGGAGACAAAATTACGTTGAAATTTGGTGAAGCATTGTTCCCTGATGGAAGCCTAATGACTGAAAACCTGAGAATGGCACGCGTAACCGATACCTATATTTTAAAAGGCGATCCAGAGGGCGAAACATGGACACCACGTTTCACCTATCATGGTTTTCAGTATGTTGAAGTTGAAGGTTTCAAATATACACCAACAGCCGTAGCCATTACCGGACTTGCGCTTACTTCTACTACGCCGGTGATTGGTGCATTGGAAACGAGTAGTGAAATGGTAAATCAGCTCTATCACAATATTGTTTGGACACAGCGCAACAATTACTTTGATGTGCCTACCGACTGTCCGCAGCGCGACGAGCGTTTAGGTTGGACCGGTGATGCGCAGGCTTACATTTTATCGGCAACATTCAACAGCGACATCTCAGCATTTTTCACCAAGTGGATGGTTGATTTGAATGATGCGATTCTTGAAAACGACGCCTATCCAATTTATGCACCGGCACCAAAAGTGCGTGCTACGGATACCTACTCTCCGGGATGGTCGGAGGCCGGTGTGATTTGTCCGTACACCATTTTTAAAACCTATGGCGATACTCGAATGATTAAAGAATTTTGGCCTCAAATGTTAGCCTATTTAAAGTTTATGGAAGAAAAAACAGCGGAAAATTACATTTATAAAGAGCGAAGCTTTGAAGATCTGACACCTAAGGGGGGGTATGGCGATTGGCTTTCTGTTGGAGCCAAAACACCGCCTGATTTATTGGCATCGATTTATTTCGCATATTGTGCCCAATTGATGAAGGAAATGGCTGTGGCGATTAACGAAACTGATGATGCCGGGTATTTTGCCGACCTTTTTGAAAAATCGAAGAATGCTTTTGAGGCGTATTATACCGATGGAAACGGACGTATAAGAACCAATGCTGAAGCTTATGGCGATGGAGCAGGGTATGTTTTGGAAGGGCAAACTAAATTCAGCGGACACTCACAAACGGCCTATGCCAATGCTATTTACATGGGGCTTTTATCTGACGAGAACAAAGCCATTGCAGGGCAACATCTTGCCGATTTAATTGCTGAGGATGGAGGGAAGCTTTCAACCGGATTTTTAGGATTAAAACCTTTACTGCCAGCGTTGTCGGAAACGGGGCATTCTGATGTGGCTTATCAACTTTTGTTAAACAATGAGTATCCTTCATGGGGTTTTGAAGTAATGAATGGTGCCAACACTATTTGGGAACGCTGGAACAGTTATATTAAAGGTGTTGGCTTTACCAACAATGCCGGAATGAACTCTTTTAACCACTACGCTTTTGGCGCAGTGAATGAGTGGATGTTTGGCAATATGGCTGGCATAAAAGTTGGTGAGCCGGGTTACCGCACATTTACTATTCGACCGGAAATTGCCAAAGACGGGATTGATTTTGTAAATGCGAGCTATCATTCAATAAATGGCGAAATTGGTTCATCGTGGAAGAAAGACGGTGATAAATTGGTATTTGAGGTAAAAATACCTGTAAATACGAAGGCTACAGTTACCATTCCTGCTAACGAGAATAATACTGTACTGCTTGATGGTGAGGCTATTAATGAATGTGAGTTGCTTGAAATTCTCGAACGTGCAGAAAATGATCTAACCGTTATGCTTGGTTCAGGTAAATATAAGTTTGAGATAAACAAAAATTAGCTTTGCTTGGTACTACCCGGTTTTAAATGGGGTAGTAGTATTACAAAATGATTATAATTAGTCCTTGTCTTTCATAAAATATTCTTTAGGTGTTACCCCATACACCTTTTTAAAGCATCGGTTAAAATACGAGTGGCTTGAGAAGCCAACCTCAAAAGCTACCTCGTTAAACCGGTAGTTTTTTTCTTTGATCAATTCAATGGCTTTTTTCAAACGAACAAGGTTAACAAATTCTGATGTGGTGACCCCGGAAAGCGACTTTATTTTACGATGAAGTTTACTACGGCTAATCATCAATTCATCGGCCAGACTTTCCATGTTGAAATTTTCATCCAAAAGGTTTTGTTCGATTACCTGGCGAACTTTAGTAAGAAAAAAACTATCTAAACTTCCGGCATCAACGGTATTTTGTCCCACAAACTGTTTGCTAAAATTCTCCTGAATTCTTCTACGTTGCTCTAATATGTTATGAATTTGTTTTAATAGGGCTTCTTCCTCAAATGGTTTTGTCAGGTAGGCATCCGCACCTTTGTCCAATCCTGCAATTAAATTCTCCGACGACGATAAAGCAGTAAGTAAAATTACCGGAATATGGCTGGTTTCTATTTGCGTTTTTACAATGCTGCAAAATTCATAGCCGTCCATTTTGGGCATCATCACATCCGAAACAATCAGGTCGATGTTGTGCTTTTTCAAAACTTCAAGCCCCTCTTTTCCATTTATTGCGGACTCTACGTGGTAAAACTCGCTTAAATAGCGCGTTATAAACTGGCTAAAGTCTTTATTGTCTTCTACCACCAGAATATGTTTGCTTTTATTGCTTTTGTCTTTAGCATCTGAGCTTAGGTTCTTGGGTTCATCAGTTTTTAGGTTTTTTACCTCTTCGTGGCTTTCAAAAAGGATTTTTTGGGCTTTTTGTTTGGTAGGCAAAATAATCGTAAAACATGAGCCATTGCCCGATGTGCTTTGTGCTATTATTTTCCCATGGTGCAACAGGGTGTAGTCTTTGCACATTGAAAGGCCAATCCCCCCACCATAAGTTTCTTTCATGTCTTTTTTGTTGCTTTGTTTGCCTTGTTCAAAGCGGGTGAATATTTTTAATAAATCTTCATTGTCGATACCTGTTCCATTATCTTCTATAGCAATGGCGATAAAATCATCTACATGTATTTCTCCATAGCTTAACTGGTTTGCATACAATTTGGAAGTATTGCTAATTTCTTCGTCAATAGTAATTTTTATTTGCCCTTTTAATGGAACGTATTTGTATGCATTCGAAAGTAGGTTATACAGTATACTGTCCAGCTTTTCTTTATCTGCTTCAATCTCCAGACTGGTATACGAAGAATCCAAAATAAATTTAATTTCTCTTTGTTTAGCATCTAAAGAGAAATCTTTTTGCATTTCCTTTATAAAACTAATAACATCAATTCTGGAAATGTTCAGTTTACTTTTTTCTTTTTCCAGTTTTCGTAAATCTATTATTTGGTTGATAAGCTGTAGTAAGCGATTTGAATTTCGGTTTGCAACTTCCAGTTCTTCACGTTGCTCATCGTTAAGATTGTTGGCCTTAAGCAAACGTTTTATTGGCCACGAGATAAGTGTGAGTGGTGTTCTGAATTCGTGTGATATATTGGTAAAAAATTTCAATTTCATTTCGTGCATCTGCTCTTCATTTTCTCGCTGTTGTTTTTCAAGTAAAACAGCTCTTCTAAGTTCTAACTGATTATAATAGAAACGAATAATGAAATAGAAAAGAGAGCCTAAAACAAGAAAATAAACAAAGTAGGCAAGGTTGGTATTGTACCAGTATTTTTTTATTTCAAAAGTAAATTGAGTAGGTGTTTCGTTCCAAATGCCATCGTTGTTGCAAGCTTTTACTTCAAAAATATATTCTCCCGGGCTCAGACTGGCAAACAAAACGCTTCCTTCATTTTCAATATCAATCCAATCGTCGTAATAGTTTATTAAACGGTATTTGTAGCGGTTTTTTTCGGGCATAAAATAGTTGTCGGCGGCAAAACTAAAGCGCAAGGTATTTTCACCGGGTTGAAACGTAATTTTTTCTATCTGGTGGCTTTGGGAATACACAGGAAAAGTATTTTGATTATCATTAGTGGTAATTTTGTTGATAATTGTGTAAGGTTTTCTTGTGTTTATTTTAATCGTTCCTGGCTGAATTCTGGTGATTCCATTTGGGCCACCAAAATACATGTTTCCATTTATATCGTGAGCTACGGATCTTGGATAGAACAGGTTGCTTTGTATGCCGTCCGAGTAAAGGAAATGTCGTGTCGTACTATTCTCCTGATTATAAAAAATAAGCCCATTATTCGATGTAATCCAGATATCGTTATTTTTATCCTCAGATATGGCATAAACACTTTTGCTGGTTAACAGTCCTTCAACATCGAAACTCCTGTAACTGTTTGACTCGGGATTATAAATAAATATTCCATTGTTGTTTGTTCCAATCCATATTTCGCCCGAGTTATGTTCCCAAAAATGGTAAATTATATTGCTCTCGTCTTTTTCTTTAAATTCCCGTGTTTCTTTAACCGATATTTGCCCCGATGGAATGTGAAGCTTATAAATGGCTCCATAAAGCGTACCAATCCAAAGGTTCGATTTTGAGTCGGCAAAAATGGAGTGGGGAGTTATTTCCGACCAGTTTAATGCATCATTTCTATCGTGAAAACAATGCCGTATTGATTTGCTTTTAAAGCTGTAAAAATTTACTCCTGCATGAAACGTTCCTATCCAAACACCCGAATCAACAGCACACAGCGAATACACACTCTCGGATGAGATATGGTTGCCATCATTTGGGCCATATTCAAATAACTTGAATTTGTCGCTTCCTGGAGCTTTGTACCAAAGCCCTTTTCTAAAGGTACCTACCCAAATCCCGCCTTGTTTATCTTTACACAGCGATTTTATGTTTCTAATGTTTTCAGTAGTAGATATGCGAACGGTTTCAAATTTCTCTGATTTTATATTGAATTTATTTAAACCTCCTAATTCGGTTCCAACAAGCATTTCATCACGGTTTAAACGAATAATAGCAGTAGCCGTGTTACTACTAATAGAATTTGGCGACTGGCTTTGTCGGTAGGTTTGGAAATTATTATCGGAATGATGGATTAGTGCAACACCCCCTGACCAGGTTCCAAACCACAAACCACCCTGCTGGTCTTCAAAAATTTCGTAAATAGAATTGTGGGGTAATCCGGGGTAATCTTCAGGTTTAAATCTGGAAAGTTTGTTTCCGTCATCCATGTACAGGCCTTCGTAAGTGCCAAACCACAATCTTCCGTAGGTATCTTTTTTTATTACCCTTACATGCCCCGAGTTAGCCATGTCTGCTGCATTCCCAAATGAAATTTGTTTTATAAGCCGGTTATTCAAATCATAGAGTTTGGCCCCTTCTCCTTCAGTTCCAATCCATACTTGTTTGTTTTCTGAATAAATACAATTTATGGCCGCTTCGTTCGATATCATTTTTTTAACCGCATTTTTCCCGGGATTATAGCGAAAGACATCCCCATCTCTGGTCCCAATCCAAATTCGGTTCGAGTGATCCTGGTGCAATACCATGGGGGCTTGAATTTGATTCTTTTCAATGCGTGAAAATAAATTGGATTTTAAATTGAGAATTCCAAAATACAATTGGTCAATAATAAGTAGATTGTCATCATTCACTTTTAGAACAGCATTTACCAAATCGGCAGGTTTTGAGCCATCTTCGTACCTGTATTTGATACGATTAAACTGCTGGGTGCTTTGTTCAAAAAGGCATAATCCCTCATTTGTAGAGATCCAAATTTGGTTCGTCTCATCGCAAAAAATATCGTTTACTTTTCTGCTGGGCAGACTTAATGTATCGTTGGCGATGGGCTTAAACCATTCTGTTTCTTGCGAATTGTATTTTATAAGGCCCTGGCTGGTTCCCATCCAAATATAGCCAATGTCATCTTGAGCCATTGCCTGGATTCTGTCGAGGGTGAAACCACCTGGTGGTGAAATTTGATGAAACCGGATATTATCGGAATTGGCACTGAGTAACTTCCCCAAAAATACGAGAGATATTAGTAAGCATAAATTAGTTAGAAAGCTCTTCATCGTTGTAGTTCAATATTCTCCAAAAATAATAATACCTGTTAAGATACTAGTAATACTATTGTTTCAGGGGTGAAACAATATTGAAATTGTAACACAATAATGAAAATTATAACACCATAGTGAAAGAGTTGCAGCATGGTTGAAATATACTTTTGGCTACGAACTAAAACATCTTAACCAATAATGGGTAAACTGAAACTTATTCTTTTATCGCTGCTATTGTGGTCATGCAATTCTTACAATGCCCCCAAGGAATTATCCTCTACCCTTAATACTTTAGAAAATAAGCTTCGTGTTTCCGCTGAAATGTTTTCAGAAATGCGTACCAACAGATTGGTTTCCCCAAGGTCGGTTGAAGATGACAAAATTGTAATGGTTCCTGCAAAAGACTGGACAAGTGGTTTTTTTGCAGGAGAGCTGTGGATGATGTATGAATTGACATCTGATGAGCATTGGAAAGAAATGGCTTTGGAATACACCTTGCCATTGGAAAAAGAAAAGTGGAATGGCAGAACTCACGATATGGGCTTTAAAATGTATTACAGTTTTGGTAAAGCCTGGAAGAATACAAAGAATTCAGAATATAAGGATATATTATTGCAATCGGCACAAACCTTGGCTATTCGCTTTAGACCAAACATTGGATGTATTCGCTCGTGGGACTTTAACAGCGAAAAATGGGATTACCCGGTTATTATAGATAATCTGATGAACCTTGAATTACTTTTCTGGGCAGCAAAAGAAACCGGAAATGAGCTTTTTAAGCAAATTGCAGTTTTGCACGCTGAAAATACGATGAAGAATCATTTTCGGGAAGATAACTCATCGTATCATGTTGTTGATTATAACCCTAATACCGGTAAGGTACAAACAAAATGCACACACCAGGGCTTAAGCGATGAAAGTGCATGGAGCAGGGGGCAAGCCTGGGGGCTGTATGGTTATACGATGATTTACCGTGAGACCGGTAATAAAAAGTTTTTGGAGCAGGCAGAGAAAATTGCCGCGTATATTTTGAATCATCCTAATCTTCCCGAAAACCTAATACCGTTCTGGGATTTTAATGCGCCAGGAATACCAAACGAACCGTTAGATGCATCGGCTGGTGCAATTATTGCCTCGGCTTTATACGAACTAAGTACATTTTCTTTAAATAAAGATGCATATCTGATTGCAGCTGATAAAATTATCGATACCCTTTTAAGCGAAGCATTTTTAGCCAATCCTACCGAAAATCATGGCTTTCTTCTGAAGCATTCAACTGGCTCAAAAGCCCATAACTCGGAGATTGATGTACCACTGATTTATGCCGACTACTATTTTCTGGAAGCAATTCTACGAAAATCAAAATTAATGATAAACTAAAATTTAATCTATGAAAAAAAAACAGATGAAAGCGAGAAGATGGAACTCCCGGTTCTCTCAACTTTTGCGTTTTGTAAGTATTACATGCCTTAGTTCTTTGGTAGGTTTTGCTTCTTTGGCAGCCGAAAATGAGCTGAGTTTAAGAACTAACTCAGAGATGGTTCAAAATCAGGACCATAAAGTAACAGGAAAGGTTACTGATGATACTGGAGCTGCACTTCCGGGGGCAACAGTTGTAGTAAAAGGTACTACTGCCGGAACCGTTACAGATATTGATGGTAATTTCAGTTTGACCGGACTCAACGGCGATGAAACCATTGTTATTTCGTTTGTAGGTATGCTTCCACAAGAAATTGCCATTGAGGGAAAAACTGAATTAAGCATCCGACTAAAAACTGACGCAGTTGGTATTGAAGAGGTAGTTGCCATTGGTTATGGTACACAGAAAAAACGTGATGTTTCCTCGGCAATTTCTTCGGTAAATTCTGAAACTTATCGTGATCGCCCGGTTGCTAACTTTGCACAAGGTATTAGCGGTCAGGTTGCCGGTGTATCTATTTCGCAAACTAATGGAGCACCTGGTGGAGGTAGCAATATCGTTATCAGAGGTATTGGTTCGGTAAACGCATCAAATGCACCGTTGTATGTTGTTGACGGGCAGCCTTTACCCGATGGATTTAATAAAAATGAATCACCTATTAACTTTATCAATCCTGACGATATTGAGTCAATCGAGGTATTGAAAGATGCGGCTTCGAGCGCTATTTATGGTACGCGTGCAGCAAACGGGGTGATTTTGATTACAACAAAAAGCGGTAAAAAAGGTAAAGGAAAAGTAAGCGTATCAGTGAGTTATGGGGTACAAAATGTATTGCGTAAATATGATGTGTTGAACACCGAAGATTATTTACAATATTACGAAGACTCAAGAGCCAATGCTTATTTGGTTGAAGACCCAAATCTTGGCACTGATGATCCGAATGCAGAATTATGGTCACGCTCTGATGATAATGAAACACGTATTGCTAACTGGAGTGAATATTCGCGTCATGCTTCAGCAATGCAAAGCCCAACCAGTAAACATTACCGCTGGATTACAGTATCGGATACTACCTATGCAATGGCTGCAAATGGTTACGAAACCGATTGGCAGGACGAACTTTTTGGAACAGGAAATGTAACTGATGTACAGCTGTCTTTTTCAGGAGGAAACGATGATGTAACCTATTACGTTTCCGGTAGCGTGTATTCAAACGATGGAATGATTGAGGCTACAGGATATGATCGTTTTGGTTTTCGTTCGAATGTAGAAAAAAAAGTGAACAACTGGTTAAAGGTTGGTTTAAACTTAGCTCCTACACTTGAAAAAACTGATTTCTTGTATAACTCAACATCTACCAATGGTAGTAATAACCCTCTTTTGGTTGCCGCTCAGTTAGGGCCAATTTTTCCAACCCATAACGAAGATGGAACTTATTTTCGAACAGGAATGGAACTGGATAGCCCATGGGACTGGAACGTGGCTTTCTTAGCCAATCCATTAACCTTTAAAGACGTTACTGATGAGCGTAAAACAGCACGATTAAACTCGAATTTTTATACCGAAATAACACCAATGAAAGGTTTGGTCTGGAAATCGGCTTTTCACTACGATTACCGCTTGCGTGAACGTAATTTTTATTTACCAAGTTATATTCCAACAAGTGCTCAAAAAACTCAACGTAACTGGGGGCAATACGACAATAGTGTTCGTCAGTACTGGGATGTACAATCGTTCTTAACTTATGCGCGCAGTTTTGGTGACCACTCGCTTACTGCAATGGTTGGTGCGTCGATGGAAGAAATTAACTACACATCGGCTTACATGAGAAAATACGATTTTCCACAAGACATTATTAATACCCTTAACCAGGGGGCCACAGTTGTCGACCAGCAAAACGATGCACGTACCAACAGGTCGAGCGAAAGTATGATTGGCTCCTTTGCTCGTGCAAGTTATAATTACGCAGGGAAATATTACTTAACAGCTTCTATCCGTCGCGATGGTTCTTCTAAGTTTGGTTCAGAAAATAAATGGGCAACATTCCCATCTTTCTCTACTGCCTGGCGTATTTCCGACGAGAGTTTCTTTAGCCCGCTTTCATCAATCATCAGCGATATGAAATTGCGTGCAGGTTGGGGTAAAATTGGTAACTCGGGGATTACAAATTACCTGGCGCTTGCCACACTTGGAACCAGTTCGTATGTTTTCGGAAGTGGTGCGACAACCACGGCTGCTTATTACGATAATAAAATTCCTAACGACTTTTTAGGTTGGGAAACTACCAAGGATTTAAGTATTGGTGCCGATGTTTCATTAGTTGATGGAAGAATTTCTCTTTCTGCCGATTATTTCCACCGCGAAACAGAAGATATGTTGTTTAACCTTCCTCTGCCATCGATTACCGGATTTGGAAATGTAAAACTAAACCTGGGATCGATGACAAACCAGGGATTTGAATACCTGTTAAATACCCGAAATTTTGTTGGCGAATTTACATGGAATACAACAGCAACCCTATCGTATTACCGAAACATAGTTACCGATATTGGTGCCGATAAACGACCAATCGTAAACAATTCGGGATATACTACCGAAGGGCGACCTTTGGCAGGTTTGTGGGGTACCTACTCGTTAGGCGCCTTCCGCGATTGGGAAGACGTAAAAGCAAATCCGATCTTCAATGCCAATCAGTCGTCTTGGAGAAACAGGTCACAACCAGGATCGCCGAAAGTAGCCGATGTAAATGGCGATGGAATTTTGGATGCTTCGGACAGAACCATTTTAGGAACAGCAACACCCGATTTTATTTGGGGATTAACAAACACCTTTTCGTACAAAGGTTTTGATATGTCCATTAAATTTACTGGTCGTCAGGGTGGCCAAAAACTAATGACCGGAAGTTACGGACTGACCATGTTCCGGGCACAGGGAAGGGCAAATATTACATACGATTATTTTAAAAATTATTGGACAGAAGAAAATCCGGATGCCAAATATCCGGCTCCAAACCGTAAACAATACGATAGCAGTGATGTTTCCGGTGGCCTGTTGTTTGATGCTACTTATGTATTACTCGAAAACATTACCCTAGGCTACACTATTCCTAAAAAGATATGCCAAAAAGCTGCAATTTCAAATGCACGCGTTTATGTAAATCTCGACAATGTTTGGTTATACTCAAATTACCCGGGTTACAACCCAATGGGGAATTATCAAGGCGATTCTGCACTTTCTCAGGGAGTCGACCGCAACGGAGATTATCCTTTACCACGAACAGTTTCAATTGGTGTAAACGTTGAGTTCTAAAACTGAAAAATTATGAAGATGAATAAATTAAATATATTATTTGCAATGGTACTTGTATCATTGTTTGGGTGCGACGACTTTTTGGACAAAGCTCCGGAAGATACTTTGTCGCCAGCAGTTTACTATAATAATATTAACGAGCTAAAAACTGGCTTAGCAGGATGTTACAAGGTCTTGCAAGATATTTACACCCACGATGGTGGTATGTATGAATATATTGAAATGGTTTCAGATGATGGTAAAGACCGCCAGATGACTGACCCATACCATATTTTTAAGAAAACCAATTCGCATTCGGCTTCAGCAATTTGGACGGATAACTACTTAATGATTTACCGGGTTAATACTCTCTTAGGGGTTCTTTCCACTTTTGAACCTGCCACTGATGCAGAAACCAAAGAGGTAAATGCGATGATGGGTGAATGTTACTTTTTACGTGGTTTGGCCTATATGAATCTGGTTCGCACTTATGGTGACGTACCGAAAGTAACCGAAAAATTTGGTTCACCATCCGAAGCATTCGGCATAGGACGTTCTTCTGTGTCTGAAATTTATAACGATGTAATCATTCCCGATTTTCAGAACGCAGTCTCAATGTGTTATGTCAAAGGAGCAAGTCAGTTAAACGGCGAAGAAGCCCGTGCGAATAAAGGAAGTGCTTTAATGGGGCTGGCAAAAGCGCAAATGGAAATGCAGGATTTTGGTTCAGCTGAGACTACGTTGAAAAGGTTAATTATCGATAAAGAGTCGGGAGAATATGGCTTAATGCCAAATCTAACCGATGTTTTCGACGATGCTAATAAATTCAACAAAGAATCAATTTTTGAGGTAAACTTTAATGTTGCAGCTGGTCAGCCTTCGTTCTATTTCAGAAATATGAGTAACGATATTTCTTTTATTGTTGGAACCACATACACTAATATCTTTATGGTTTCTCATGATTTGCTCCAGGAGTTTACGGAATACGGAGAAGAGGATCGTTTATTTCATTCAGTTGATTCTGGTTATGTTGAAGGAGCAACACCGGAGTTCCAGGCATTTCCTAAGAAGATGGCTCCGTCGCGCGCTGAAAGAGCTGCAATTAAAGATGTGGGTTCTGATTATAATTTTATTGTATATAGATATGCAGATGCTTTATTAATGTACGCCGAGTGTTTAATGAACAATGGCAAAACGGGCGATGCAATAACCTACATTAATATGGTACGCGAGAGGTCGAACATGGAGCCACTGGCCGACGATTTCAATTTAGATATATATTGGGTATTACACGAAAGGCGTATGGAGCTGGCATTCGAGTGTCATCGTTTCTGGGACATAAAACGTACAGGAAAAGCCATCGAAATAATTTCGGAAGCTTTAATGACGGTTACCGGCGAAGATTATGGGGTGCAAGACAAACCAATTGAAGAATACCAGTTATTGTTCCCAATTCCAACAGGCGAAATTGAAAAGGACCAGACGCTACCTCAAAATCCTGGTTATTAATATCAACTTTAAAAATTAGTACAATGAAGAAATTTAAAAATATAGCACTGGTAGTGTCGCTTTTATCGGTAACACTTGTATCGTGTCTAAAAGAAGAAATAGCTTCTCCGGTTGTTGAAAGTGTAAAGTTTTACACCATTGATGAAAACAACAAATATAATGAAGTAACCAATCCGCAGAGTGGTGTAACCTACACCATTGGTGTTGACAGTAATGCTGATCTTGTTGTAATTTGGCCAGGAGGAGAACGGGTAACAATGAAAAAATCCGGAACCGATATCGATTCAACAGATATTAACGGAAATGTTGTTCTCGCGAAAAGTAATTATTACAGCGATTATGGTTTGTTGCGTGCGAAAGGATTAAAAACGAATTTAAATGACCAGATTGGATGGGCTGCTTTATATAAGTACCCCGAAGCTGGAACATTTGATCTAACTGTAATTGCTACAAACCACGGTTACGATTCTTATGACTACGACCAACAAGTATTTCCATTCCAGGTTAATATAGAATAATTCATTAGTTAGCAATAGTCCCACAGGGAATTAGTTTGGTTAGATGAATGAAAGGATAGGGCAGTAGATTATCTGCCCTATCTATGTTTTTTAAGCTGAAAATTGAACAAATTACCCATTGTGCAATATCTGTTCATATTTGGTAGGATTGTTCAATAAATGGAACGGCTATTGAAATTAACCACACTTTCAAAAAAATAATTTTATCATCAGAAAATCGTTAAAACCAATGAGACATTTATTTTTAGTAATAATATTGATTAGTTTAAATATTGTTGCTTTTGCGCAAACTCCAACTCCAAAAAACATAAAAGAAGAAATGAAAAGAGTTGCCGATTGGCAAATCGAACATTTCGACCAATGTTACAGTAATCCTAAGAATCCGCATCACCCATTGGCATGGCACAACGGAGCCTTATATGTTGGTATGGTAAAATGGGCAGCGATGGCCGATGACAATTCGTACTGGGAATGGATGAAAAATATAGGTGAAAAATACAATTGGCAATTACACGAAAGAAAATACCATGCTGACGATCATACAGTAGGACAAATGTATATCGAATTATACCGGAAATATGGTGATAAAGAAATGATAACCCCAACCATAAAACAGTTCGATTATATTATGTATCATCCAGCCCAAAGCAAACTGAACTGGAAAACTCCATACAATCAGGATAGATGGAGTTGGTGCGATGCTTTGTTTATGTCGCCTCCAGTTTGGGCAAAACTGTATAAGGTTACAAGCGAGAAAAAGTACCTCCAATTTATGATGGACGAATTTAAAGCCACCACCGATTTTCTATTCGATAAAAAAGAAAGCCTGTATTATCGTGATGAAAGCTACATAGGAGAACTTGACCACGGAACCAAAATATTTTGGGGACGTGGAAATGGCTGGGTATTTGCCGGACTTGCTAATATTTTGGAGGAGTTAGACCCAAGCACTAAGGAATACAAATATTTTCTGAAAATTTATAAAAAAATGGCCAAACGCCTCATTGAAATACAAACACCACAGGGCCATTGGGCAATGAGTTTGCTGGGGCAGGAATTTTATCCTACGCCGGAAACCAGCGGTTCATCGTTTTTTACTTTTGGTTTAGCCTGGGGTATCAATAACGGAATTTTAGATGCCGAGACTTATAAAGACCCGGTGATGAAAGCCTGGAATGCCATGGTGAGTTATATTACTGATGATGGAATGTTGGGATACGTACAGCCGGTAGGAGCGGCGCCAGGAAAAGCATGGCCCGATAAAACAGAAGTATACGGAACAGGTGCATTCTTAAGTGCCGGTTCAGAAGTATATAAACTTGTTGGGGGCAAATAACAACAATGCCGATCGATTTAGTTGGATTTTATTATAACTCTCTACCCATAAGGAGAGATTCGTTTTAGTTAGTTAATTAGTAAATGATTGTGGCAGGAATTGTATTCCTGCCCAATCATAATCTCGACGAAACCTTATTTGACAACCAATAATAATTTAAAAATACAAACTGTGAACTTTAGAATTTTAAAACTGATAATCGCCCTTTCGTTGTTTACAACAGTAAGTCTTTGGGCCCAAACCGAAGATGAAAATATTCTTCGCGAGATTAAGAAAATGACTTACGCCGGTTTTGAAACTGCAGAGCGTATTGTCGATACCAAACTGGACTTTAACCATAACTGGAAATTTAAGTTGGGCGAAAATATTGGTTTCGAAAATCCTGAGTTTGACGATTCTGACTGGCGGGTTCTTTCTGTTCCGCACGACTGGTCGGTAGAAGGGAAATGTGAAGAAGATAATCCGAGTGGAATTCGGGGCGGCTTTTACCCCATGGGGAAGGGACATTATCGCAAAACATTTGTGTTAGATGAAACGGCCAAAGGGAAGCGCGTGAAAATCCGGTTCGATGGCGTTTATATGAATTCTACCGTTTGGTTGAATGGTATGATGTTGGGGAATTATCCTTACGGTTTTACTACTTTTGAGTATGATCTGTCGCAATATCTCAACTATGATGGGAAAGAGAATGTTATTGCTGTTGAAGTAGATAACTCAGTGCAACCCAACTGCCGTTGGTACACAGGTTCCGGAATTAACCGCAACGTGCATTTATACATTACGGAGCAACAGCACTTCCAATCATTTGAGACCTTTTTTCGTACCGTTTCGTTAGATGAAAACACGGCCAAAGTTAAAGTTGATTGTCGTGTAGTTTCCAACAATTATCCCGAAAGCGAACGTATTAAATTCCAGCTTCTGCCCACCGAGCCAACTTATGTTAAAAAAGATGCGAAGGTGGAAGTCAGTTTAAAAAATGCCACCGGAGAAATAGTTGCCAAAACATCCACAGAATTTAGGCTACGCGACTACGAAGAAAAAGATCTTAATTTTGAGATGACCGTTCAAAATCCGGAATTATGGTCGGATAAAACCCCAACGCTATACGATTTGAAACTTCAGCTGTTGGTTGAAGGCAAAGTGGTTAATACCGAAAATCATAAAGTGGGTATACGGGTTATCGAATTCAACAATACGCAGGGTATGTTAGTAAACGGCGAAAAGGTTATTGCCAAAGGCGTTTGTTTGCATAAAGATGCGGCTTCGTTTGGAACCGCCGTACCTAAAGATGTTTGGCGTTTCCGGTTAGAAAAGCTGAAACGTATGGGCTGCAATGCCATCCGTACCCACGGACCTGTTGATCCGGTTTTTATTGAAGTTTGTGATGAGTTAGGTTTTTATATGATGTCGGAAGCGTTTGATGAATGGGAAAAAACCTGGGAGTTTGGTTTGTCAGAAAGTCCAAGTGGAAAATTGCCATACACGTATCACAAATACTTTAACCAGTGGGCAGAAACCGATTTGAAAGCTATGATTAAACGCGATAGGAATCATCCAGCGGTTTTTATTTATTCGATAGGAAACGAAGTGCCGGAACAGCGCTATACAAAAGGACCGGAAACACTTGTTAAACTGAGGGACTGGGCACACGAAACCGATGACACACGACCAACAACCGTTGGCTGCGACTGGTCGCTATGGGGAAATCAAACCGGTTTTATGGATTCGATGGACATTGCAGGTTACAACTATCCCGATCGTTATTATCCAAATTTATACGAAGAGCAGCACGAACAATATCCCGACCGCATTTTATTGGGTACCGAAAACTACATCACACTGAAAAACTGGCTTGCTTTACGCGACAACGAATATGTTGTGGGCATGTTTTTATGGGTGGGTATCGATTACCTTGGAGAATCGCACCGCTGGCCTCGCCGCAGCTGGGAGTGGGGATTAATTGACCTGGCCACTTTTGAAAAAAGTATGTATTACTACTGGCAGGCCTTTTGGTCTGAAGAGCCAATGGTGCACACTGCAGTATTGCTAAAAGATGTAGAGCCATACAAATGGAGACCATACGATATGCGCTCGCACTGGAATTTCGAAAACAAAGATATGGATACGGTTTTTGTATTCAGTAACCAGCCTGAAGTGGAGTTATTTCAAAACGGGAAAAGTCTTGGCCGCCAGAAAGTAGATCCGGATACTTACAAAGGCATTTATGTGGTTGACTTTAAAAAAGGAAAACTGGAGTCGAAAGCTTACAATGGGAAAAAGGTAGTTGCCACTCATACAATTGAAACTGCCGGTGAAGCTGCTCAGCTGGGAATTAAAAACCAACGGGAAAATGCAAAATTCAACGAAGACGAACTTTTATTTCTAACAGCAGAAGTACAGGATAAAAAAGGAATAAGAACACCCTATGCAACCAACGAGATAACAGTTTCCGTTGAAGGGGGCGAATTAATTGGTTTGGATTCAGGAGACCAGTTTAGCCATGAATTGTTTAAGCAAAACGTTCGGAAAGCTCACGAAGGGCAGTTACTGTTAACCGTAAAACCTTCGGGTAAAGGAGAACTAAAAGTAAGATGTAGTGCGGATGGTCTACAAGATGGAGTATTTGCTGTAAAGATCGAATAAACGACAAAAACATAAGTTCTGGTATAAAAAGAAACAAAGGATTTGAAATAGGATTACTTATGAATGAAAGCTAAAATTGCCTCTCCAGTTTAATTCTAAACTAACTTTATTCTGGGAATAATGACAGGCACCTTTAGGATAAAAACCTAAAAACTGTGAAATATGAAACTTATTCATTTGATATCGCTAATTTTTGTTTGCTTACTTTTTTCATGTCAAAGTCAGCAAAAAACTGCTTTTTTATCGGAAGAAGAATTTAAAAATCCTTCGGATGAATACAAACCACGTACCTGGTTTCATGCCATGAGTGGTAACATGAGCAAGGCCGGACTGACAAAAGACCTGGAGGCTATAGAAAAAGTTGGTATTGGCGGCATTTTGCTTTTTAATGTAACGCAGGGAATCCCAAATGGTCCTATAAAATACAATTCGCCCGAGCACCACGATATGTTAAAACATGCAGCAGCCGAATGTGAGCGCTTGGGCCTAAGTTTTGGTGTACACAATTGCGATGGCTGGTCTTCAAGTGGTGGACCATGGATTACACCTGAACAAAGTATGAAAATGGTGGTTTGGAGCGAAACCATTACCAACGGTGGAGAAATTGATATACAACTACCGCAGCCTACAACCCGTAAAAATTACTACGAAGATATTGCTGTTTTGGCGTATCCGTCTTTGCAATCAGAAATAACTGATTTTGAAAACCAACCAAGAATCACCACTTCGGATAAAAACTTTGACATAAAAATTGCCACCGATAATCGTTTGGATGCAACCTCAGTGATCAAGAAAGAAGGCGATAAAAATCCATGGATTCAGTTTGAATATGATAAACCACACGAAATTCGTTCAGTATTTTTGGTTTTTAATGACCGAAACGGAGAAGCGGTTTTGCAGGTTTCCGATGACGGCAAAAACTTTACTTCAGTTCGTGAATTATACAAAGTGCGCACGGGAAAAGGGGAGTGGGCAATTAACGACAGTTTCGAGGCAATAAAGTCGAAGTATTTCAGGCTGTCATTAAATCAAACGATCACTTTTAAAGAGGCAAAATTACTTTCAACACAGTGTTTGCATAATGTTTTAGGGCGAACAAGTATGGCCCGCACCGAGGATGTTGCAATGTCGCTAATCGGCAAGCCTGCATCGGAGATGATAATCGAGAAAAACAAGTTGATTAATCTTACCGAGCAGATGGATTCCGGGGGGCAGTTACAAGCTAATCTTCCTGAAGGCTCCTGGACCATTATGCGCTTTGGATACACCACTACCGATGCTTTTAATCATCCGGCTTCGGATGAGGGCCGTGGTTTGGAATGTGATAAATTCAGTCGCGAAGCCTTTAAAATTCATTACAATGCCTTTGCAAAAAAGGTAATTGAGAACACAAAAGCCGTGGCACCGAATGCCATGCAATACATTGAAATAGATAGCTACGAAATGGGCGGACAAAACTGGACGCAGAATTACAATACTATTTTCAAAGAAAAGAAAGGCTACGATATTGTTGAATTTCTACCTCTTTTTGCAGGGCGCTTTGTTGAAAGTGCTGAAGTTTCTGATGCCGTTTTATGGGATTTGCGCGATGTGAATTGTGAGTTAATGACAGAGAATTATTTTAGCTACTTTGCAGAGCTATGCAATAATGACGGTATAAAAAGTTACATTGAACCCTACGGTTTCGGGCCTGTAAACGATTTGGATGTAGGCGGTAAAGCCGATATTAATATGGGCGAATTCTGGATGAACCGAGACATAACAATGGTGCAATCTGCCGTTTCAGCATCGCACATTTATGGCAAAACAGTTACTTCTGCCGAATCGTTTACCTCTGATCCGCAAATTAATTGGAAAGGTAATCCTGCCATGGCAAAAGTTTCTGGAGATTTAGCCTGGGCTCATGGAATTAACGAGTTTATGTTCCACCGTTTTGCACACCAGGCAAATACACATGTAAAACCCGGAATGACGATGAACCGCTGGGGATTTCATTTTGACCGAACTCAAACCTGGTGGGAAAATGCAGGTGCCGATTGGTTTAAGTACATGGCACGTGGTCAGTATCTTTTACGTCAGGGAGTACCTGTTTCCGACTTTCTGGTTTTTGTTGGAGACGGCTCGCCCAACTCGGTTTATTTACGCACGGATTTTGAACCTGAAATTCCTGCAGGAATCAATTTCGATTGTACCAACACGGATGTACTGCAAAATCGTATTCAGTTAAAAAACAATAAGATGGTTTTGCCAGAGGGAACCGAATACAAAGTATTGGTGCTTCAAAACTGCGAAACTTTGACGATGGAAACTTTGCAGCGGATTTATGAAATTTCACAAGCAGGCGTGGTAATCGTTGGCACAAAACCAATAAAACTGGCAGGTCATTCAAAATCAAATGACGAGCGACTGGCTTTTGAAAAACTAAGCCATAAAATTTGGGAAAACAATAAGGTTTACACCGATTACAATTGGAGCAATATTATGCGGTCTGAAAATATTGATTCTGATTTTGAAATTACAGATAGAATTGATATCCCCTTTATCCACCGCCGTTTAAACGGCGAAGACATTTATTTCTTTTTCAATCCTGACTCCACATTTCAGCATTTTGAATGCAGTTTCCGTATTGAAGGGAAAATTCCTGAGTTGTGGAATCCGATGACTGGAGAAACACAAAAAACAGCACAATTTACCCATGAAAATGGCAATACGAAAGTTTGGATAAACCTCGAAGCTGAAGAATCGGTTTTTGTGGTATTCAGAGAATCTTCTGATGGTGTTCCTACCGTTTCTGAAGTTAAAAAATTAGAAACGGGCAACTTTGTTTTAAACACCAACAATGAGCTACAATTAGAAACAGAGTCAACCGATAATCCATTACAGATTGACGGCAGCTGGGAGGTGGAGTTTTTACAAGAACACGATTACCAGGCAACACATATTTTCGATAAGCTAACGGATTGGAAGGAAAATACTGATGATAACATCAAATATTATTCGGGCACTGCTATTTATAGAAAAGCATTTTCGGTTAATGAAGATTTCATCAAAGAAAATACTCGTTACATTTTGGATTTGGGTGATGTGAAAATTGTTGCACAGGTAAAACTCAACGGTGCAAACATTGGGGTGGATTGGATGCCACCATTTGAGTTGGACATCACGGAGTATTTAAAAACAGGAGAAAACCAACTGGAAATTAGAATTACCAACCAATGGTCGAATAAGTTAATTGGCGACGAACGTTTTCCTCCAAGTTATACCGGCTACAAACTAGAGGGCAATTTCCCAAAAGGAATTATGATGGATTGGTATGCCAACAACGAACCAATGCCGGCCGGAAAACGCACAACCTTTTGCACTGCATCATTTTATAAGGCTGATGATGAGTTAATGCCGTCGGGTTTATTGGGGCCGGTACGGATAATTACAGAAAAAATAGAAATCATAAATAAGTAGATAATGAAGAAGTTAGTTGTATTAATGGCGCTTGCAGTTTTTATCGTTTCGTTTACTGATAAGGAGCAAACAAAAATACAGGAAAAGCTCTTTGAAAAGGAGGTGAATGAATTACTGGCAAAAATGACTTTGGAAGAGAAAGTAGCTCAAATGCGAATGTTTCATGCAAATAAAGGCATTGAGTTGGATGAAAACGATAAACTGGTATTATCTGATGATGTAAAAAAACGATTACGAAATGGGATTGCCGGAATTAAAAATCCTGGAGAACATTATTCGCCTGAGCGTTCGGCAATACTGAATAACCAGCTTCAGAAATACATTATTGAAAATAACCGTTTGGGCATTCCTACATTTTTTGTAACCGAATCGTATAATGGTGTCGATGCTGAGGGGTGTACGCGTTTTGAACGTCCTATTGCACTTGCTGCGAGCTGGGACAAAGCTTTAGTAAAAAAGGTATATGATGTGATGGGAAGGGAAGCTCGTTTGCGCGGCTTGCACCTCACGCACTCGCCGGTTGCTGACATTGCCCGAGATCCACGTTTTGGGAGAATGGGAGAGGGTTTTGGCGAAGATACTCATCTAACCACTGAAATGATTGTGAGCGCCGTTACCGGAATTCAAGGGGATTTTGATGGATTAAAAAGTACTCACATTGGAGCGGTTACCAAACACTTTGCCGGTTATGCACAGGTGTTGGGTGGTAAAAATTTTGCTGCAATGGAAATCTCGCCCCGTACTTTAATCGATGAGATTTTTCCTCCTTTTAAAGCGGCGGTGCAACGTGCGAACACTTTGGGAATAATGGCGTCGCATGCCGATATTAATGGTGTTGCAAGTCACGCTAATCCGTGGTTGCTTACCGAAGTATTGCGCAACCAGTGGGGATTTGAAGGTTACACCGTTTCGGATGCCAATGACATTGGCCGTCTGCACTATTTTATGAAAGTGGCCGAAACACCTGAGGCTGAGGTTGAAATGGCTTTAAAAGCGGGTATGGACGTTGATTTATATGCCGACGATGCCTATGCACTTCTTCCAAAGATGGTTGAAAAGGACCCGGAACTGGAGAAATACATCGACCGCTCTGTAAAGCACGTTTTACGCACAAAGTTTATCCTGGGATTGTTCGACAACCCTTACACTACGGCTGAAGATGCAAAAACGATTACAAGAAATGAGAAAGCAAAGGAATTTGCACACCACGCTGATTTGCAGTCAATAATTCTTTTGAAAAATGAGAACAAAGTTTTGCCGATTCAGCAAGGTAAAGTTAAGAGGATTGCCCTGGTGGGTCCGGTGTTGGGTAAAGAAACTGAAGAGTATTTTAACGAAGTTGCCGGCGACCGTTTTTCTTTCGTTGCTGAAAAAGGCTACAACTTAACGGATGGTAAGATGGCTATTCCATCGCTTACACCTGAAGCAGACTGCAAAGCGGGTATTGAAAAAATTATACAATCTGCAGGTAACAGTGATTTGGTTTTGCTGTTTGCCGGTGGCGATGAATATACATCGAAAGAGGCATTCTTTAACGGGGCTTTGGGCGACCGCGATAATATTGACCCTGTTAGCTATCAGGATGAATTGTTATTGGAACTTAAAAAATTGGGTAAGCCGGTTGTTGTGGTTTACAAACATCGTCGTACTTTATCCATCAATACTTTTGCTGAACATGCCGATGCCATAATCGATTGCTGGGAATTAAGTGAGTTTGGCGATAAAGCAGCAGCTAAAATCCTGTTTGGCGATGCCGTTCCTTCAGGAAAATTACCTGTTACCGTGCCACGCTCCATCGGGCAAATTCCTTTCCACTACAGCCAAAAAGAAATCAACTACAAAAAGAGTTATTTGTTTTCCGATTTCACACCGCTTTATCCCTTTGGCTTTGGCTTAAGCTATGCAACATTTAATTATTCAACTCCGGTGTTATCGGATACTACATTAACAATGGATGGAAAAATTACCGTTAGCGTTGATATTAAAAATACGGGTGAGGTAACTGCCAAAGAAGTGGTGCAGCTATACATTAAAGATTTATATGGTTCTGTTACGCGTCCAAACAAGGAAATGAAAGCATTCGATAAAATTAGTTTAAAACCGGGCGAAACGAAAACCGTTTCATTTGAAATTACACCGGAAATGCTTGCGTTTACCGGATTGGATATGACGAAAAAAGCTGAAAAAGGAGCTTTCGATGTAATGATTGGAACCTCGTCGGCTGATAACCAATCTGTAAGATTTTACCTTCAGTAATTGAAAATGAGAAGACGAAAATTCGTTAAGAATATAGGTTTAGGCGGCTTGGTATTTTCAACACCTCTGTCTGGTTTGCTTTCTGCGTGTGGCGACACTAAAATTGAATTAAGCGAATTCCAGCAAATGGTGAAAGATTTGTTAACCGACTGGTGCGATGGAATGATTCGGAACCAAATTGTTGAGCCCGCAAATCCTGAACGACATGGTGCCCTGGGCTGCCCGTCATGCGACCATATTCATGGGCGATGCATGGACGCGGTTTACCCATTTTTATTCATGGCCGACGAAAGCGGTGACAAGAAATACCTGGATGCCGCAGTTTTGGTTATGCAATGGGCCGAAAATAATGTATCGCAAGCCGATGGTAGCTGGACCGTTATTCCAAATCCAAAATCGTGGAAAGGAATTTCTGTTTTCGGGGCAATTGCTTTGGGTGAAGCACTGCATTATCACGGGCATGTTTTAAGCGAAGCAATTCGTAATAGTTGGACCGAACGATTGAGAAAAGTCGCTGATTATATTTTAAAAACATTTTCGATTGATTTCACCAATGTAAATTATGGCTTCACCGCGGTTTATGGGCTGCATTTAATGGGTAAAGTTTTACACGAACCCAAATATACTGATCGAAGCAAGGAACTGGCAAAAGAGGTGAAAAACTTTTTTACCAAGCCCAATACTTTGCTGTGGGGCGAAGCCAAACCCATTGATAAAAAAAGTGCCAAAGGTTTGCCAGGTGTGGATTTAGGTTACAACGTGGAAGAATCGTTGAACAGTGTCGTGTTATATGCCATTGAAGAGAACGACACCGAATTGCTCGAATTACTGGAGAAATCTTTGGCAAGCCATGCCGAATTTATGTTACCCGATGGTGCCTGGGATAATACCTGGGGCACACGCCACAATAAATGGAGCTACTGGGGAAGCCGAACCACAGACGGCTGCCAAATGGGCTTTGGCATGATGGCCGACCGAAATCCGGCCTTTGGACGCGTTGCCTACCAAAGCACAAAATTGCTTAAAGATTGCACTGCCGATGGTTTGTTGCATGGTGGACCTCATTATATTTCGCATGGTATAAAACCATGTATACACCATACTTTTGCACATGCCAAACCTTTGGCTGGTATATTGGATGCAGGTAAGAAATTACCAAAAATTGATATAAATAGTGCTTTGCCGTGTGAAATCGCATACGGAGTTAAAGAATTTCCTGAAATTTCAACCTGGTTAATTTCCAATAAATCGTGGCGCGGTACGGTTACCAGTTACGATGCGCTTTACATTAAAGATAAGCCGGTTCAACAGGCAACAGGTGGCGCTCTTTCAGTGCTTTATCATAAAAAGGTAGGTTTGCTTTTTGCTGCAAGCATGGCCAAGTACATTATTGTTGAAACCAATAACCAGCAGCATTACGATGGAGAAGAGTTTGCACTTACTCCGCGGATTGAAGTGAAAAATGAAACCGGCTGGTTTACGAATTTATACGATTTGGAAGCTGAAGTAAAAGAAAGCACTTCTGCTGACGAAATTTGTTTTGAAGTAGCCACAAAACTTCAGAATGAAAAACGCGAGAAACTTTCGGGAGTAAATTCCAACTTCAGTTTGAAATACAAGTTTACCGATGATTCGGTGGAGGTAATTGCCAATGCTTTGAAAGATAATAACACAGAAGCTTCTTTGGTATTACCCGTGGCATCTGTAAACAGCGAAAAAGTGATTCAAACAACGGCAAATCGAATTGAAATAGTAAAACCTGAAGGAACGGTAGTGTTGGAATCAAATGTCCCATTATCGATTAAGCCGACAGAAAGGGGCAGGGTATTCAATCTGGTTCCTGGAGTTGAAGCGGTGCCTGTTTTAGCAAAAGTTAGTTCGGAAAATCATGTGAGTGTGAAAATTAGTATTATATAATTCAGACTTAAAGTAAAAGAGAATAAAATGAGCCTAATAACTAAAATGTTTTGTTTAGCCTTAGCATTTGCAACAATGGCAAGCTGCACACCGAAACAAACAAAAGTAGAGATAAAACCAAACGTAGTTTTTGTATTAACAGACCAATGGAGAGCACAGGATTTAGGTTTTATGGGCAATGAACAGGTACAAACACCTGCTATTGACCAATTGGCAGAGGAGGCGGTGGTTTTTACTAATGCAGTATCGAATATTCCGGTGTGTACTCCGGCGCGTGCCACTTTAATGACGGGTAAATACCCGCTGAGTCATGGTGTCTTTTACAATGATAAACCACTAAAATCGGAAGAATATTGCATAGCCGAAGTTTACAAAGAAAACGGTTATAAAACGGGGTACATTGGCAAGTGGCATATTAATGGGCACCCTTCGGGCATGAGCAATAGCGAGGGACGTCTTTTGCCTGTTACTGCAGATAGAAGACAAGGTTTTGACTACTGGAAAGTACATGAATGTACGCACAATTACAATAATTCGGAATATTTCGATGAAAACGATGTGAAACACAAATGGGAGGGCTACGATGCCATTGCTCAAACCAAGGATGCCATAAAATATATGCAAGTCAACAAGGAAAATCCTTTTGTACTGTTTTTGTCTTATGGGCCGCCACATGCACCTTACCAAACTGCACCTGCAAAATACCAGGAAATTTATAAAGATATGGACATTAAATTACGTCCGAATGTTCCTGAAGAACTGGAAGAAACAGCAAAAGAAGCCATCAGAGGCTACTATGCCCATATGTCGGCGCTGGATTATTGCGTTGCTGAACTTCAAACGGAGATTAAAAACCTTGGTCTGGAGGAAAATACCATTTTTGTGTTTACTTCCGACCACGGAGATATGTTGTATTCGCATGCGCAAACTAAAAAGCAAAAGCCGTGGGAAGAGTCTATATTAGTACCTTTTATATTGAAATATCCTGCAAAATTTAAAGGAGGTGAGCGGTTAACAAAAGTGTTCTCGTACCCCGATATTATGCCAACCTTGCTAAGCTTGTGTAATCTTCCCATTCCAGAAACAGTTGAGGGAGTAGATTACAAAGGACAATTACTTGGCACAGAAGACTTGGATATTGACGGAGCATTCATTACCTGCCCTGTTCCATTTCACCAGTGGAATTATAAAAAAGGCGGTAAAGAATTTCGGGGAATTAGAACAGAGCGATACACCTATGCAAAAGACCTGAATGGCCCGTGGCTTCTTTACGATAATTCCAGTGATCCATATCAGTTAGATAACCTGGTAAACAATCCGGAGTATAGAGAAATTCAAACGGATTTAGAGGCAAAACTTCAGAAAATGCTGGACGAACGTGGCGACAAGTTTTTAGATGGTGCCGAGTACATGAAGGCTTGGGGTTACCATTGGGATAATAATGATTCGGTAAAAATCACGAAATAGTAAGGTATAAGTTCAATCAACGAAAAACATTAATCAAATGACAATGAAAGAACTAAGCAAAATAATGCTTGTATTTGGAACTATTTTCCTGTTGGCGTGTGGAACCAACAATAACAAGCAAACAACAGAATCAGTGCTAAAACAACCAAACGTTTTGTTTATTGCTGTCGACGATTTAAACACCTGGCTGGGATGTATAAACGGGCGGTCAGGCACCCAAACTCCCAACTTGGACAAGCTGGCTGCAAAGGGTGTTTTATTTACCAACGCGCAATGTCAGGCTCCCTTGTGTGGCCCATCCCGAGCTTCTATTATGTCGGGTTTACGCCCGTCAACAACCGGTGTTTATGGCATGATTAACGATGATAAAATTCGTAGAAATGATAATGAGGCAACGAAAGATATCGTTTTTCTGCCCGAATATTTCCGAAATCAGGGATATCATACCATGGGTATTGGCAAATTGTTTCATGAACATGCGCCCGAAGGTACTTTTGATGAATCAGGCGGACGCGTTAAAGGCTTTGGCCCGCTCCCTGAGAAGCGTTTTGTTTGGGATGGCTTTGGAACTTCGGACAGAAAACACTTCGGGCGGACAAGTACCGACTGGGGGGCATTTCCTGAGGCCGATTCTTTAATGCCCGACCACCAGTCAAGCGATTGGGCAATTGAACGGTTAAATAGAAAATATGATCAGCCTTTTTTCCTGGGTGTAGGATATTTACGCCCACACGTACCACTTTATGTACCGCAAAAATGGTTTGATATGCACCCGCTTGAAAGCATTGAAGTGGCTCCGTATAGATCTGATGATTTGGACGATGTGTCTCCGGTTGCGCTTAAAATAAACGACCTGCCCATGATGCCTTCTACTGAATGGGCGATTGAAAGTGGCGAATGGAAGAAGATTATTCAAGCCTATTTGGCTTGCGTTAGTTTTGTGGATTATGAGGTTGGCCGGGTACTTGATGCACTTGAAAACAGTGAATATGCTGATAACACGGTTATCGTTTTGTGGTCGGACCACGGATATCGTTTGGGTGAAAAGGGAACCTTTGCCAAACATGCCTTGTGGGAATCGGCAACAAATGCACCTTTGATGTTTGCTGCTCCAAATCTTCCGAAAGGAAAAGTGATTGATACACCGGCTGAAATGTTGTCGATTTATCCAACATTGCTGGAACTGTGCGGATTACCGGCATACGACAAAAATGAAGGAATGAGCCTGGTGGAAACTATGGTTGAAAATAAGGCCGATAACAACGCATATGCCCTTACAACCTATGGTATGAATAATCATGCCGTTAAAGCCGATCATTTCCGTTACATTCAATACGAAGATGGTAGTGAAGAATTGTACGATCACAAAACTGACCCGAATGAGTTTACAAACCAGGCAAAAGATCCTGCCTACAAAGATGAAGTTGATTTTATGAAAAAGTATTTACCGGCCACCAATGTAAAATGGGACAAATTCTCATCGTATACGTTTCAACCCTATTTTGTAGAGCAAAAAGCCAGAACATCAGGAGAGGACAGAAAACCGGTTCAGGTAATTGGAGCTGCTCATTAGTAGAACTAACTTTTCATATTTAAAAACTACAAATAACAAAAAAATGAAACGCCGGGACTTCATACAACAATCAGCTTTAACCGGTTTAGGATTGTCGATTTTCGCAGGTAACTTGTTAACCGGGTGTTCAACAAGGCAAGTACATTCTGCAGAGTTCAGAAAATTAACTTTCGACCTGTTGAAAGAATGGTGTGATGGTATGATTAAGATGCAGGTGATTGACCCTGGCAATCCCGAATCACATGGTTTGTTGGAATGTCCGGCATGCAACACAGTTCATACCCGCTGTTTCGATGCGGTTTATCCATTCCTTTATATGGCAAAAGAAACGGGCGATAAAAAGTATCTCGATGCAGGTATTGCTGTTTTTGAGTGGAGCGAAAATGTAACCCGCCCCGATGGTGCCTGGACCAATGAACTGAAACCAAAATCGTGGGATGGAATTACTGCTTTCGGAGCAGTTTCGCTTGCTGAAGCGCTTAAATATCATGGCGATTTATTGGATAATGAAAGTCGTGCGCGCTGGATGGATAGATTAGAAAGGGCAGCTGAGTTTACCTACAAAAAGTTTACTAAGGTTGATACTACTAATGTGAATTATGGTGCCTCGTGCATATATGTGTTTAACTTGCTGGGGCACGTATTGAATGAACCTAAATATATTGCCCGAAGTAAAGAGCTTGCAGCCGAGGTAAAAGCTTATTTTACTAAACCAAATGCTTTTTTGTATGGCGAAATTAAGCCCACTGCACATAAATTAAGTGCCAAGGGCTTACACGGAATAGATTTAGGCTATAACATAGAGGAAACGCTGAATAGTTTGGTGATGTATGCCCTTGAGGAAAACGATGAAGAATTGTTGGAACTGGCAACAAAATCAATGAATACACACCTGGAATTTATGCTGCCCGATGGTGGCTGGGACAACAGCTGGGGAACACGAATGTTTAAATGGACCTATTGGGGTAGCCGCACCAGCGATGGAAGTCAACAGTGTCTGGCGTTGTTAGCCAACCAAAATCCGGCATGTGGAACCGCTGCCATAAAATATACCGAATTGCTAAAACGTTGCACTACCGATGGATTACTGCATGGAGGACTTCATTACGTATCACACGGTATAAAACCCTGTATTCACCACACTTTTGAACATGCAAAGCCGCTTGTGAGCATACTTGAGCATTGGGATAGGCTACCTGAAATAAATACAACAATTCCACTTCCGCGGGCAGCTGCGGATGGTGTAAAATATTTTGAAGAGCTGGATTTATCGCTTTTTGCACGGGGCGATTGGCGGGGAACCATCAGTGCCTACGATGCCGAATATTACGATAAAAATGATTTACGACAAGCTACAGGTGGTTCATTGGCTATGTTATACCACAATAAGGTAGGGTTGGTGTGTACAGCAAGTATGGCCATATATAAACTGGGTGAGGTGTATAATCAGCAACCTGCACCTGGCGAAGACATTGCACTTACGCCTCGTATTGAGACCTATGAAAATGATGTATGGTTCACCAACTTATTCGATTTGGCAGCCACTTTTTCCTCATCTGATGATGGTGAAAATATCTCGTTTCTGGCCAAAACAAAGTTGAAAAACGAAAGCCGGGAAGTGGTTGAAAATACCGCATCGAAGTTTGAAATAGCATATGATTTTTCGGCAGAAATGATGCGTATTCAGGCAAAAACAACCGACGAAATTAAGGGGCAAACAGCTTTTGTTCTTCCCATTGTTTCACCAACAGGCGAGCAAGTAAATCAGGTTAGCTCAAACGAGATTACTATTCAGAAGCCTGAAGGAGTGGTAAAAGTTTTAGCCAATGTACCATTAAGAGTAAAAGAAATGCCACGCAGCCGGACTTTTAATATGGTGCCGGGAGTTGAGGCGGTACCTGTTGTTGCTGCTTTTGAAATGAATAACGAAATCAAGATTACAATTGAGGTCGTTTAATAATATTAACATTCAAAAATCTGAAGATTAAAAAAATAGAATATGACAAATCGACTAAAGTTACTAACCCTACTGGTCATTGCTTTACTAAGCTTTATTGGTGCTTTTTCGCAACGTACTGAAACAACTCTAAATAGCAATTGGAGGTTTATTCTTGATGAAGATAACTCAGCATTTTCTGGTCAGGAAATAGACGATACCAACTGGACAGTGCTCAATATCCCTCACGATTGGGCCTTTCAGAAAGGGGTGCGGGATGGTGGAGACCAGGGACAAGGCGGTGGCTATCATGATGGCGGTATTGGCTGGTATCGTAAAACCATTAATGTAAATAAACCAAGTTTACAGAAGATTACCTATTTGAGTTTTGATGGCGTATATATGAACAGCGAGGTTTGGATAAATGGCAATTACCTTGGGAAACGACCTTACGGCTACATTAGTTTTCGTTATGATATTTCAGAATACCTGCATGAAGGTGAAAACACCATAGCAGTGCGGGTTGACAATAGTCTTGAACCTTCCGCACGTTGGTATCATCCCTGTGGAATTTATGCTCCTGTCACTTTGATCGAAGTAGATCCGATACATATCTCTCCGAATGGAATTTTTGTGACAACACCGGAGATTAGCAAAGATAAAGGCGTGGTCAATGCAGAAATTTCTTTGGCATCTGTTGAAAAAGAGGGGAAGAAAGGAATCCTTAGAACTACCATTTTATCAGCCAATGGAAAAACGCTTACAACAGCAGAAGAAACCTTTTCCGGTGTTTCGGGGCCGTTTAACCTGAAAATGGAAATTGAAAATCCGAAGCTTTGGAGCCCTGAAACACCAAACCTTTACACGTTGCAAACTCAGGTTTTTGTTGGGACAAAGATGGTGGATGAAGTGAAAACCATATTTGGCTTCCGAACCATTGACTGGGAAACTGAAACGGGTTTCTGGCTAAATGGCGAGAATGTGAAACTTAAAGGTGTTTGCGAGCACTGGGAAGGTGGACCCGTTGGTGGAGCCTGGACTAAGCCCCTGTTGCGGTGGAAGCTGCAATCGCTTAAAGACATGGGAATTAATGCCATCCGACCTTCGCATAACCCTGCACCGCCTATGTTTTACGATATATGTGATGAAATTGGCTTGTTGGTAATGGATGAAATTTTTGATGGCTGGCACAAAAAAGCCGCGGAAGACTATGGAAAACAAGCCTTTGATGAGTGGTGGCAACGCGATATTGAAGAATGGATCACAAGAGATCGTAACCATCCTAGTGTTTTCGTTTATAGTTTAGGTAACGAAACCCACGGAGATATTGCACCTGAACTGGTGCGCTTCGGTAAAAGCATCGATTCTACCCGTTTATACACATCCGGCGCCGCTAATAGTGAGGATATGGACATAATTGGCGTTAACGGAGGATCTGAAAACCAGTCTTTCATTGAAAATAAGCGCTTTGATAAACCTTTTATATCAACAGAGGCACCACATACATGGCAAACACGCGGGTATTATCGCACACAAACCTGGTGGCGGGATAACGAACTACCCAATACTTACCCGCTTCCAAATCTTACCGAAAAGGAGATATTTTTCTATGAAGGTTTGGATCCAAAAAAATGGAAGAACAGAAAGCAACGTTTCAATTCATCGTATGATAATGCCACTGTACGTATTTCTGCCCGTAAAAACTGGGAACAAATGCGCGACAATTCATGGTTAAGCGGACATTTTCGCTGGACTGGATTTGATTACTACGGAGAAGCAGGTTTGGTGCATGGTGGATTGCCTTTCAACCTGTTTATGGGAGGTGCATTGGATGTAGCCGGTTTCAAAAAAGATCTCTTCTATTTTTACCAAAGCCAATGGACTGAAGCACCAATGGTACATATTTTACCGCATTGGACGCATCCACGTATGGAAAAGGGAACGGAGATACCTGTATGGGTATATTCAAATGCCGATGAAGTGGAACTTTTTTTTAACGGAAAATCATTGGGTATTGATAAACCCGGCACTGTTTGGGATGAAATGCAGTGTGACTGGATGGTGCCATACGAAGGAGGTACTATTGAAGCTGTTGCCTACATAAATGGTAAAGAAGTAAAGCGTACAAGCTTTAGTACCAGCGCTCAGCCTTCAAAACTGGAGACACAGCTTACACATTTGCCGGCTGAGGATGGTTTCCCGGGTAGTTACATAATTACTTCGGAAAGTAAGGATAATGAAGGAAATTTTTACCCATATGGCGAGAATCGCGTGTACTACAGGTTACTGGGTGATATCCAAAAAGTATCCATGGAAAATGGAAACCCAATAGATCCAACAAGTCGCACAAAATCAGATTACAGAAGTATGTTTTTTGGTAAAAACCGCTTGTTTGTGCAAGTACTGGACAAGGCCTCTGCTGCATCACTAATTACTGCTTCTATTCTAGGCGATAAGGCACTTTATATTTCAGATTTGATTACGATTGAGGCACATCAAATCTCATTATTTGGCAATAATATGGCAATGGAGCTTACTATTAAATACACCACAGATGGTTCAGATCCTGTTGAAAATGGCAAGCCATACAGCAAAGCATTCAAAGTGAAAGATGGCACAACTGTTAAAGCAGCCGTTATGCACAATGATGATATTCTGCTTACCATGACTGAGCGTTTTGGTTCCAATGAAGGACTGTTTTGGGGTGACGAGCACTCTGCCGATATATGGAAAGGGCGTGGCGTAAATATTGCGGCGGAGGAAGCCATTCTTGAAGGAGATGCTACTGTTAGCAAAGATGCATACAGATATAAAGGTTCTGGTTTTGTAAAGTTTGATGGAAAAGAAGGTACCATAAAATGGTTCAAAGAGAACGACGGTGAAGCCGGCGATTTCAGTATCCGTTTCAGGTACATGCACAACAACGCAGATCAGTTACACCCCATGAAGTTATATGTGAACGACGTGTACGTTAGAACCTTCGAATTTGAACCAACCGGGGGCTGGGAGAAGGAATGGAAATTTGTCAATACAATCGTGAATTTCAGATCAGGTGCAAACGAAATAAAACTGGAAACGACAGGAGAGAGCGGGCCGTACATTGATGAATTATTTGTCGACTAAACGGGGACCCGAAAGCTTCGGTAAATTAATGAGAAGCAACCTGCAATTTGATTAATTGTAATCTTTATAGATGCTTACGAACTCAGGGGACAAAGATCTTAATGCCGATTTGTTATTACGAGGAGAATTAAGATCAGACTTATGAAACCCGCACAATGGATCAGTTCATGGGAGTTTGACTGTATCCATAATCGCAAATCAATAATTATTAAAACATACGATGAGTTTTTCAAATCTAAAACTACTACTATTTGCACTTCTATTATTTGCTCTATCAGCGTGCGATAGAACAAACAACTTTGAAGTCATTAAATCTGGTTTCGTTCAACCAACTGATGATAACACGATATGGTGTTATTGGTACTGGATAAATGATGATATCTCGAAAGAAGGGATTACCAAAGATTTAGAAGCCATGAAAAAGGCGGGCATTGGTGGTGCTTTAATTGGGAATATTAACCCGGCACATAAGGATGGGAAAGTGCCCATGCTTAGCGAAGAGTGGTGGAATCATATGGTACACGCGGTGGTAGAAGGCAAGCGAATTGGAGTGGATATTGGCGTATTCAATTGTCCGGGATGGAGCCAAAGTGGAGGTCCTTGGGTTGATTATACCAAAGCCATGCGCTACCTTACTTATAGCGAAACGAAGGTTGAAGGCGGGAAAATGCTAAACCTGCAGCTCGAAAAACCTAAAGATGAATTTCAAGACACCCACACTTTTGCATTTAAAACGTCGGCTATTGAAAAACGGAGCACGCAGTTTATCCCGACTAAAGTAAAAGCCAATTGGAGCGATGTTGATGTAAGCGTTTTGACCGACGGCGACAAAGAAGCAGATACCAGCTTTGAACCAAAGAATGGAGAGACTTTAGAAATTAACTTTAAATTGTCAGAACCAATAACGGCACGTTCTATTACCATCATACCAAGCAGGGCCTTTAAATGTAAAATGACTTTAATTGCTGTGGTAGATGGAAAAGAAACCATCGTAAAGGAATTTCACTTTGATCGTTTTCGCATCACGCCAAATGTGGCATCAATTGAGACGGGTGATTTTGCTACCAATTTGCCGGATGTTACAGCACAGCAATTTAAGTTAAGATGCACCGATTTCAGAACTAAAAATGAAGGATATGGCTTCGCTGAAATTAATATTTCAGAAGCGCCTGTTTTGGATAAGTACATTGAAAAGCAATTGGGCAAGATGAACTCTACCCCCGGTATTCAATGGGATTCGTACATTTTTGGACAACAAGAACCGCTTGCAGATAATAGCCTTTGTGTGAACCCGGATGAGGTAATTAATTTGGACGACAAACTTGCTGAAAATGGTCTACTTAATTGGGATGCGCCCGCAGGCGAATGGACCATTATGCGTATGGGAATGACGCCTACGGGTACTAAAAATGCACCAGCAGCGCCACAGGGCGTTGGTTACGAAATAGATAAAATGAATGCGGAATTGGTACAGTACCACTTCGATAATTTTGTAGGGGAACTGCTGAAACGTGTGCCCGAAGAAAGCAAGTCGGCATTTAAATATGTGGTGGCCGATAGTTATGAGCAAGGTTCTCAAAACTGGACGGATGACTACGACATTAAATTTAAAGAAAAATATGGCTACGACCCTGTGCCATTCTTACCCGTTCTTTCGGGTAGAATTGCGGGTAGCGTAGAACTGTCAGAGCGTTTCATGTGGGATTTGCGCCGTGCAGTTGCCGACGATATTGCTTACGAATACGTGGGTGGTTTACGTAAAGCTAGCAATAAGCACAATCTTAAAACCTGGCTCGAAAATTACGGACATTGGGGTTTCCCGGGTGAGTTTATGATGTACGGCGGACAGTCCGATTTGATTGGTGGCGAATTCTGGAACGAAGGAACGCTGGGTAACATTGAATGTAAAGCCTCTTCATCTACATCACACACCTATGGTAAGCCCATTACATCTGCCGAGGCTTTTACTTCTTCGCGCAGAACCTACCTCAGACACCCCGCTATGCTCAAAAAACGTGGCGACTGGGCTTTAACTGAAGGGATTAATCATTTTGTATTGCACCTTTACATACAGCAGCCCGACGACAAGCGCAAACCGGGTATGAACGCTTGGTTTGGCACAGAGTTTAATCGTCATAATACGTGGTTTAGTCAGGCCGATACGTATTTCGATTATTTGCGTCGTTGTCAGCACCTGTTGCAACAAGGCAAATATGTAGCCGACGTATGCTATTATATTGGTGAGGATGCCCCTGTGATGACTGGTGTACGTCAACCTGAAATCCCGCAAGGCTATTCATACGATTACATCAATGCTGAGGTGATAATGGATAGATTATCTGTAAAAGATGGCCGCTTTGTGTTGCCTGATGGCATGTCTTATAAGGTGATGGTTTTACCACCGTTTAATTCCATGCGCCCCGCGTTGTTGAAGAAAATTGAACAATTGGTTCAGCAAGGAGGTGTTGTTTTAGGGCCTAAACCTGAAAAGTCTCCAAGTTTACAAAACTACCCGGCCTGCGATGAACAGGTTAAGGAACTAGCCGATAAAATGTGGAGTGGCGATTATACCGGTGGTAAAATGGCTGTTGACTATGGTTCTGGTAAAATTATGGATGGCTATGCGTTGTCAGAAGTATTTGCCGATTTAGCTTTGGCTAAAGATGTGGATGTGCCAGAAGATGCCCCAGTGCTTTGGACACACCGCACTGCTCCTGATATGGATATTTATTTCGTCTCTAACCAAAGTGACGATAAACTTCAGTTGTCTCCCATCTTTCGAACCAATAAAAAACTTACACCACAACTGTGGGATGCGGTTAGTGGCGAAATTCGCCCTTTACCTGAGTATGAAATTACAGCTGCCGGGATTAAAGTACCTTTGGTTTTAGAAGCAGCCCAAAGTTGGTTTGTGGTATTTTCCAAAGAGGATAAAAAGGAGGCGACTCAAACTGCTAACTTCCCTGATTTTAGAAAAGTGATGACATTGGAAGGGAAATACACAGTAAATTTTCTCAATAAAGAAATTGGCCCCATAGAAGCTGTTGTTTTTGATAAACTGTCAGATTGGTCAACATCAAATGATGAACAAATCAAATACTTTTCTGGCACGGCGGTATATACCAAAAACTTTAATATGGAAGAGGTGCCTCAAAATCAAGAGTTATATATCAACCTGGGCAATCTATCTGTAATGGCAAAGGTAAAACTGAATGGCCAAAACGTTGGAGGTGTATGGATGTCACCCTACCGATTAAATATTACAGAAGCCATCAAAACCGGAGAAAATCGACTGGAAATTGAAGTAGTTAACCTTTGGCGAAACCAATTAATAAGAGATAAATCCAGACCAGAGAACGAAAAATATACATGGTTGGAGACTGATGATGTTAAGTCTGATTCACCTCTGCAAAGTTCAGGCCTGTTAGGGCCTGTAGCGATTGAGCGATTGGACAGATCACCGTTTAGATATGACCAACAATCCCGAAGCGCTAATTAAACTGTACAATTTGGCTACAGAACCGGGAGAAGAAAACAATGTGGCCGATGAAAATCCAGAAATAGTTAAAAGGATTTATGATATTATGAAGAATGAACGCACTCCGTCAGAAGTGTTTCCTTTTGAATATGAAAAAGAATAGGGATATGAAAATACGAACAATAATATCAGCTTGTTTGCTAATGGCACTCAGTTCTTGTGGCGCAAAAGCAAAAGACAAGGTAAAACCCAACATAGTACTTATCAATATCGACGATATGGGCTGGAAAGATGTCGGATTTATGGGGAGTAAATACTATGAAACACCTAACATTGATGCCTTGTCTGCAAATGGAATGGTTTTTACAAATGGCTATGCAGCAGCGTCCAATTGTGCACCAAGCAGAGCCTGCCTTATGACCGGAAAATGGACACCTCGACATGGGATTTATACAGTTAATTCATCAGAAAGAGGTGCGTCAAAAGATAGAAAACTGATACCAACAGTAAACACTGAGATATTGGCCGAAGAACATCAAATCATTCCTAAGGTTTTAAAGAGCTACGGATATACCACCTGCCACGCTGGAAAATGGCATTTAAGTCATAACCCGACAGAATACGGCTTTGACATAAATATTGGTGGTAGTCATGCCGGTATGCCGCGTAGCTATTATCCGCCTTATAAAAATGTAAATCTTGAAGGAAGTTCCAATAAATACTTAACCGATGCAATTATGGACAGAGCCATAGAGTTTGTGGATACTGTTCAGCAATCTTTTTTCCTGTATTATTCGCCTTACGCTGTGCATGTTCCCATTATGCCCGTAGATAGCATTGTACCCAAATATGAGAAAAAGGCTTCGTGGCAGGGGCAGGGAAATGCTGAATATGCCTCTATGGTGGACAATTTGGATAGAAATATTGGGTTACTGATTGCGAAATTGGAGGAAAAACAAATGCTCGATAATACTTTAATTGTATTTACTTCTGACAATGGAGGATTATACGGTGTAACCAAACAAAAACCGTTGCGGGCTGGTAAAGGTAGCTATTATGAAGGTGGAATTCGTGAGCCGTTTTTCTTTGTTTACAAGAACAGGATTAAAGCAAATACAAAAAGCGATGTTCCCATAACTAATATGGACATATTTCCAACCATTTTAAATTATTCAGGCATCAATAGTGCCGATTTAAAACTGGATGGCAACAATCTGTCTTCAGTTTTAGAAGGAAATACCGATAAATTAGAGCGCCCACTTTATTGGCATTTCCCCATATACTTGCAGGCATATAATAAATCTGATAACGAAACCCGCGATCCGCTATTCCGAACCCGCCCGGGATCAGTGGTGAGATACGGAGAATGGAAACTGCATTACTATTTTGAGGATGATGGTGTAGAATTATACAATTTATCTGAAGATATTGGTGAAAGAAGCAACCTTGCTATAGAAAACCCTGAAAAAAAAGAGGAATTACTAAATCTTCTAAAAAACTGGTGGAAGGAAACGAATGCTCCTATTCCAACGCAATTTAATCCCGAATACAAAAATTAATAAGTTCATAAATCAACAAAAATAAAACCATAATATGAAAAGTGTTAAAGCGCCATATCTACCCTTAATCATGTTTTTTGTACTTTTTAGTGCGGGCTGTAATAATCAGAAAACAACAAAACAAGTTGAGGATAAATCTAAACCAAATATATTATTCATTCTTGCTGATGATTTGGGTTACAGTGATTTAAGTTGTATGGGGAGTGACTATTACGAGACTCCCAACATTGATTGCATTGCCGATGCCGGAATGGTATTCACCGATGGTTATGCGGGATGTCAGGTGTGCAGTCCTTCACGTGCAACCATTATGACCGGACAGTTTACGGCACGACATGGAATTACCGATTGGATTGGTGCACCGGAAGGTGAAGAGTGGCAAAAAAGACAGCGCTTTACCAAAGTACTGCCTGCCGAATATAAACACCACATGGATACCAATGTAGTGACACTACCAATGGCGCTAAAAGAAGGAGGTTATACAACTTTCTTCGCTGGCAAATGGCATTTGGGCGATGCCGGGTTTTACCCTGAGAATTACGGTTTTGATATAAATAAGGGTGGCTACCATAGTGGAAGTCCTCACGGTGGTTACTTTTCCCCCTGGCAAAATCCCAATTTAAGCAATAAGGAGCCGGGTGAAAACCTATCCATGCGTCTGGCAAAAGAAACCGTTAAGTTTATCGAGTCTTCAAAAGATAAACCTTTCCTTGCCTACCTTTCATTTTATGCAGTTCATGGTCCAATTCAAACTTCGCAGGAAAAATGGTCAAAGTATCGAAATAAAGCTGAGAGTCAAGGGATAGCAGACAGCGGATTTGAAGAAGGGGATTTGTTACCCATGAGAATGTACCAAGACAATCCTGTCTATGCTGGTCTTATTGAGACAATGGATGATGCTGTAGGTATTGTTCTAAATGCGCTTAAAGAAAACGGACTCGATAAAAACACCATCGTAATATTCACTTCTGATAATGGAGGAGTTACTTCCGGTGACAACTATTCTACTAATTGCCTTCCTTTGAAAGGGGGCAAAGGTTACCAATGGGAAGGCGGTATTCGTGTGCCCTATATTATTCATGTACCCTGGTTAAAAAACGGCGGGCAAAGCAATAATACACCGGTGGCAGGTAGCGATTTTTATCCAACCTTGCTAGATCTTGCAGGTTTGCCTTTACAACCGGAAAATCACCTCGATGGGAAAAGTTTATTGCCACTATTAAAGGGTATGGCAATGGATGAACGTCCGTTGTATTGGCATTATCCTCATTATGGAAACCAGGGAGGAAGACCTGTATCTATTATGCGAAGTGGAGACTGGAAATTGATCCATTTCTGGGAAGACGGTCGCAATGAACTTTATAATCTATCGGTCGATATTCACGAGGACCATAATCTTGCTAAACAGCAACCTTCCATTACAACTGAAATGGCACATCAATTATTCGCATGGTTAGAAGAAGTTGATGCTCAATATCCTCAACAAGATTCAACGTATGATGCAGAAAAAGAAGCAACAGCTATAATGCAGAAGAAAGAAAAAATGCTTAAGCAGCAAGAAACACTGCGTAGGAATATGTTAAAAAAAGACTGGCAACCGAATGCTGATTGGTGGGGAAGTAACTTAACAGTCGATTAAGCTATTTGATGTGGTTGAAATCAACGAGACATTTTTTTAATAGATCAGAATTAGAAAGTACAATGTTCTAAATAATGTCCTGTAATATCAGAAAAACAAAACATTGGCATGAGACTGATAATGACGAAAACACACTAAGAAATGATTATTCTACTTTCAGGAGTATTAGATACACAATATATCGTGAGTGGTAGTGAATGTTTTTGTGGGACAATGGATGTTGTCAAAAAGAAACTCAGCATAAATTAATAATTAAAATAATTGAAATGAGAAGAATTTTTATTGGCTTATTGATAAGCCTTTTGGCTGTTTCGTGCAGCGAAAAAAGCGATTTTGTTGACTTGTTCAACGGAAAAAACCTTGACGGCTGGGAAGTTAAAAACGGTACTGCTCCTTTTACCGTTGAGGATGGAGTTATTGTTGGAACCTATATGTCGGGTACTCCCAATACCTTTCTGTGTACTAAAGAAAACTACTCCGATTTTATCCTGACATTCGAGGGATTCCTGGGAGAAGAAACAAACTCGGGAGTAATGTTTAGAGCACAAAGTCGTCCGGATTATAAAGATGGGCGAGTGCACGGTTACCAAATGGAAATGGATCCATCAGCCAGAAAATGGACCGGAGGAATCTATGATGAAGCCCGTCGAGGATGGATCTATAACCTGGAACGCATCCCCGAAGCCAAAGATGCATTCAAGTTAAACCAATGGAATCAGTTTCGTATTGAAGCCATTGGTAACAATTTGAGAGTGTGGGTAAATGGTATTCAAACTGCCGACGTCGTAGACAATATGGATGCCTCTGGTTTTATTGGTTTGCAGGTGCATGCTTGTAAAGAAGAACTTAACGGACGTCAGGTGAAATTCCGTAATATCAAAATTTGCAATACTAATTTAGAGCAAAACAAAATGAAGATTGAAGAACCAATTCTTCAATACAGTTATCTCAAGAATCAACTTACAGAGCGTGAAATTGCGGAAGGTTGGAAATTGCTTTGGGACGGCAAAACCACTGAAGGATGGAGAGGTGCCAAACTTACCGAATTCCCGTCAGAGGGATGGTCGATTGAAGACGGAGAACTGGTGGTAGCCGATGCCGGTGGAGAAGAATCGGAAAACGGTGGTGATATTGTTACCAATAAAAAATTTGAAAATTTCGAATTGGAAGTGGACTTCAAAATTACCGAAGGTGCCAACAGCGGAATTAAATATTTTGTGGATACCGAGTTAAACAAAGGCAAAGGTTCTTCAATTGGTTGTGAATTTCAGATTCTTGACGATAGAAATCACCCTGATGCTAAAATGGGAACCAATGGAAATCGCACTCTTGCATCGCTTTACGATTTAATTACAGCAAATGCGCTTACATTTAATCCGGATGAGTTTACTGCTAAACGAGTGAATTGGGCTGGTTGGAATCGTGCACGCGTAGTAGTAAACGGAGCCGATGTAGAGCATTATCTGAATAATATTTTAGTAGTAAAATATAACCGTAGCGGACAACAATGGAAAGACTTGGTGGCTTCAAGCAAATACAAAGACTGGCCAAATTTTGGTGAAGCAAAAACAGGAAATATCCTGCTACAGGATCACGGGAATAAAGTGTTTTTCAAAAATATTAAAATCAAGGAGTTAAAATAATGGGAACCAATAGACGTAAATTTATCAGAAATACCACTGTAGGAACAGCCGGAATTCTAATGGGGGGTAGCCATTTATCGGCAAAAAGTTATAGTAAAATTGTAGGTGCAAACGACCGTATTTTTGCTGCTATTGCTGGTTTGGGACGACGGGTAAACGCAATATATACGCCTATTGCTTTACAGCGGAATAATGTTGAACTGCTGTATCTTTGCGACGTAAAAGAAAGTCAGAGGGTTAAAGCCGGAAAAGTCGTGGCAGATCGTATGGATTACAAACCTAAGCTGGAAAACGATATTCGTAAAGTAATCGAGGATCCTAAAGTGGATGCATTGTTTAATCTAACTCCGGATCATTGGCATGCACCGGGATCGATAATGGCCTTGAAAGAAGGGAAACATGTGTATGTTGAAAAACCATGCAGCCATAACATGGCCGAGAACGAACTTCTTGTGGCAGCACAGAAAAAATACGGTAAGGTTGTGCAAATGGGGAACCAGCAACGTTCTGCTGAACACACCATCGAAATTATTAAGGAAATACATAACGGCATAATAGGTACTCCATACCGGGCTGTTGCTTTTTTTTCCAATAGACGTGGCGAAGTGCCTCACCAACAAGCTGCTCTGGTGCCTGAAGGTTTGGATTGGGACTTGTTTCAGGGACCCGCTGTTCGTCGCGACTATACATCAGAAACATGGAACTACAACTGGCATTGGTATGGCTGGGATTACGGTACTGCCGAGCTCGGAAATAATGGCACACACGAACTTGATGTAGCACGTTGGGCACTTCAGGTCGATTTTCCAAACCATGTGCAGGTTAATGCTGCCAAAACAGCTTTTGTTGACGATGGTTGGGAAATGTACGATGCCATGGATGCAACATATAAGTTTGATGGAAATAAAACCATAAAATGGGATGGAAAGAGCAGAAATGGTTACAATACCTATGGTGGCGGGCGAGGAACCATTATTTATGGTAGCGAAGGTACCGTGTTCGTAGACCGTGGATTGTACAAACTTCATGATAGAGATGGAAAATTGGTAAAAACAGTAGAAGCAAAATACAAGGAAGGTAGTATTGGTTTAGGTGGTGGCGGAGGTATGTCAACCGTTCATGTTGAGAATTTCTTTAATACAATTCGTGGCAAAGAAAAATTACAGGCCCCGATTGATGATGCAGCAGTAAGTATGGCTATGGTTCATTATGGCAATGTTGCCTATCGTATCAATAAAGGTTTTAACATTGACCCAGTAACAGGGAAGATGCTTGACGATGACGCCATGAAACTTTGGAGCAGGGAATACGCCAAAGGTTGGGAACCCAAATTGTAATAAAACAATAAATTAATTCAATACTTGAAAACCCGGGAATTCTCCCGGGTTTTTTTATGCCCTTTATATATAGTTATACTCAGGTTATTAGTGTAAAAATTGAACACATAGTTCACTTTGCAAGATATGTTCAGGTTTGGTGTAATATTTCAATTAAACGAAGCATTAATGAAATTTAAATGTGTTAGCCCACAGTAGTTTTGACGTTGAACGTAGAACTTATCACATTCCGAAGAAATAATTTAATTACTAAATAAATCAATAACTAAATGTATATGGAATAACTGAAGAAAGGATTTAAATGTGGGAAAAAAAGAAGGACAGAATTATTCGACGTAATTCTGCCCAAAAAGTTTTAACCGCAAGCTTTAGTGAAATTTTTAGTGCAAATTAAAACTAATACAAATCTATGAAAAACGTTAAGTTTTCGATTCCCTACATTGGGAATTTGAAGAAAATTACACAGGCAATTAAAATATGTCTGTTGTTACTATTTATCTCAACGGCAACTTCAATGGCCGATGATGGAGTTTCCTCAAAAGTAAAGGAATCTTCTGGATTAAAGAATTCTAACATTCTTGATCAGACTCAAAAAACTTTAACAGGTGAGGTAACTGATAATAATGGTGAACCTCTTCCGGGGGTTACAGTGGTGGTTAAAGGAACGACTATCGGGACGGTAACCAATTTTGATGGCAAATTCTCGGTAGATGTACCGGACGATGCCGAAATCTTGGTCTTCTCGTTTGTTGGATTTAAACCACAGGAATATACAATTGCCGGGCAAAATGTTTTTAACATCACTTTAGAAGAAGAAACAGTTGGTTTAGATGAAGTGGTGGTGGTTGGTTACGGTACACAGAAGAAAGAGAGTGTGGTGGGTTCTATTTCTCAAATAAAAGGGAAGGAACTACAGGAAGTAACCATGGGTATAAGTAATGTTGAGGAGGCGTTGCAAGGTAATTTACCTGGTGTTGTTGCCATACAGGGTAGTGGTGTTCCGGGTAGAAACGATATGCAGATCTACATTCGTGGTCAGGCGTCATGGAACGGTTCCGGACAGCCCTTAATACTCGTAGATGGAGCGCCAAGGGAAATTGATAATATTGATTTTAATGATATTGAAAATATTTCTGTACTTAAAGATGCATCTGCTACTGCCGTTTTTGGTGTTCAGGGTGCAAATGGTGTTATTTTAATTACCACAAAAAGAGGACAAAAAGGTAAGGCACAATTGTCGTTACAGGCCAATGCCACTACCAAATTTGTTTCCAAGTTGCCCGAAAAACTAGATGTTTATGATGCAATTATGGAAGCAAATTCATCGATAATGCGCGAACTTCCTCATAACGAACAAGTTTGGCTTAATAATTATCGTCCGATAGCTATTGCAGATAGATTCCGCAATCCGGGAAGTGTGGAGGAGAGTTACATATATCCTAATGTAGATTGGAAAGATGCCCTGTTAAAAGATTTTGCTCAAGATTACCGTGTTAATTTATCGGTACGTGGAGGAGGAAATAGCGCCAGGTATTTTGCGAGTTTAGCTTACCAATCAGTTGCTGATATTTTCGATGGTAATAGTTACGATACTGGTAAAAGCTACGAGAGTGGTTTTGGCTATGATAGATTTAACTTTCGGAGTAATATTGATTTCGATATCACCAAAACTACCGAATTATCTGTAAATCTAGGCGGCTTTTATGGCATTCAGAAAACGCCTGGTAACTTAAATCTGGTGACCAACGCTATCTATGAGCTTGCCCCAAATGCCTATACACCTATTTTCCCAGATGGTGCATTTGGGAGGGATGATCGTGATATTTTTGCAAATACGAACCCTCTTGTTACCTTAACAAATACCGGGTACACTACAACGAATACCTTTAATGTAAATACCGATTTTGTTTTAAAACAAAAATTGGATTTTGTTACGAAAGGCTTATCATTTCAAGGGCGTTTATCTTTAGATAATAGATCTAATAGTCAGCAGAGGTTGAATGATCCAGGTGGTGATGGTCAGGAAAATGTTATATATCGTGTATATAACACCGAATTCGAAGAGCGAATTGAGTCTCCAAGTGGTGTAAATGATTTTGGTTTTGTGCCATACCCATGGACACTTCAGTCTGCAAGCATTCAAGATGGTACGATTTACCGTCGTTTATTATATGACCTTTCGCTTAATTATAGTAGAACGTTTGCCGAAAAGCATTCGGTTACAGGATTGGCATTATTAAGGCGTAACCAGAGCGGTACAGGTAATGGTTTTTTAAGATATCGCGAAGACTGGGTAGGTAGGGTTACCTACGATTATGATAAGAGATATTTCCTGGATCTTAGTGGTGCTTTCAACGGATCGGAGAAATTTGGTCCTGGATATCGTTTCGATCTTTTCCCTGCTTTAGCAGTAGGCTGGACACTGTCTAACGAGGCATTCATGAGTGAGGTTGACTGGGTAAACCTACTTAAGATAAGGGGATCTTATGGTTTGATTGGTGATGACAGCGGAGGAAACAGATTTGAATATCAAAAAACATGGAGTAATGGCGGAGGCGCTTTTATAGTCCCTAATGCCTCAAACACTCGTTCGCCGTATACGTTTTACACGGAGTCCAATGTTGGTAATCCTGATCTGCAATGGGAAACGGCTGTAAAGTATAATATTGGGGCAGAAATCGGCTTGTTTAAAAACAAAATTACTGCCGAGTTGGACTTTTTTGGAGAAGATCGTAGCAATATTTTAATACCAAGTTCACAAAGGGCGGTGCCTGAGTGGTTTGGTGCCAGTCCTCCCGCTTTTAACAGAGGTGAGGTAGAGGTGCGTGGATATGAAATACTACTGGGTGCTAATCATACTTTTGGAAATGGATTAAATATTTTTGGTAATTATACTTTTACCCAGGCTAAAGACTTGGTAATTGATAGAGAAGATCCTGAATTACGTCCGTTTTACCAAAAAGCCGAGGGCTACCCTATTGGTCAACCAAGATCTGCTATTCCTGCTGAAATTATGGGCAGTTTAGACGATTTGTATAGTTCAACGCCAAGAGTAGGTGGACAAGAATTTATACGTACCGGATATTATAATCTGGTTGATTATGATGGAGACGGTGTTTATAATGGTTCTTTTGATAATGTGCCATATGGTTATCCTACGCGTCCTCAAAGAACCTGGTCTGCTACAGTAGGAGCTAAATATAAAGGATGGAAATTATCTGTCCAGTTCTATGGTACTCAAAATACAAATAGAGTTTACAGTAGTAGAACTTTCTCAAATGGAATAGATACCTTCTTTGAACACGAGTTAGGCTATTGGACTAAAAATAACCCAACCGGAGTACTAACACAACCAACGTTTGGTTTTGCGCAAGGAGCCAGCGATCCAAGATCCAGCTTTTTTGATGGTTCTTTAACTCGACTAAAATCTGTGGCGTTAAGTTATAATATTCCGAAAAGAACATGTGAAAAACTGGGTGTTCAGGCACTAAGTGTTTTTGCTAATGGTAATAACTTGTTCTTATGGACCGATTTACCGGATGATAGGGAGTTTAATAGTAGTCAAACACAAGATTCTTCTTATAGAGGAGATTATCCTACTATGGCACGAATTAACTTCGGTTTCAATTTAGATTTTTAAAATTAAGAAATATGAAAAATTTTAAAATAACAATAGTTTTACTTGTAGGACTACTATCATTGTTTTCCTGCGAAGAATATTTAGATATAGCTCCCGAAGCGGAAATTGACATTACAGATGTATTTGCAACTTTCGAATCCTCTCAGGGTTTTGTGGAAGAAATGTACAATTTGGTAGTTGAGTATGGTACTGCCGGTCATTCTTTTCAGGATTATCTTTTTGGAGACGACTCTTATAGAAGTGGTCAGTTCAGTTCAGCTGTAGATCAAGGAAGTTTGAACAACTGGGTGAGTCAAAAATACGCTTATCTGGGTAAAGATACCCATCAGGGTAAAGAAGGGGATACAAATGATAGTCAGGCCAGGCGCAGACCAAGAGTATGGCGTGGTAGTATGCTTGGAATTCGTAAGGCTAATTTGGTGCTTGCCAACGAAGAGTTAATGGTAGGATTAACCCAGGAGGAAAAGAATGTTATATTAGGACAAGCTTACTTCTTCAGAGCTTTCTTTCATAACGAGGTTATGAAGTTTTGGGGACGTTTCCCACATATTACAGAAGTATACGAGGGAACAATTACCACACCTCGCCCGGAAACTTATAAAGAGTGTGCGTTATCGGTTAACGAAGATTACAAAAAAGCCATTGAACTTCTGCCAGTTAATTGGGATAACGAAGAGTATGGTCAAAGAACTTTAGGTAATAATGCAGGTAGAGTTACAAAAGGTGCAGCTTATGCATTTCAGGGTAAAAATTTACTTTGGGCGGCTAGTCCCTTAATGTATTTCAATAATCAACCGGGTATTGATACTTATACCTATGATACAGAGTTAGCAGCTATGGCAGCAGAGGCTTTTGCCGAAGTGCTTAAGCTTGAACAAGCCGGTGAATACTCCTTAGCCAAAAACATGGAAGATTACAAAAAGGTACTCTGGGAAACACCAAGAAATACATGGCCTGGTTTAGTACCGGAAGCTCATGAATTAATTTTTGCAGGTTCGGGAGGTTCTTCTGTTGGTCAAACAATCGCTTTCATGGCCAATGGTATTCCAAGACCAATTGGTCAATCTTCATCAGGAAATGATAATGCAACGCACAATTTTATATACTACAATTTTGGAATGGCCAATGGCTTATCTATTGAGGATGATATGAGCGGAGCTTATGGCACACCAACTTATGATCCTACCAGACCATTTGACAATCGTGATCCTCGTTTTCACGCATGGGTTTTTGCAGATAGAGACGTTATTTCAACCAGAGGAGGTGTGTCAGCTGCAAATAAGAAGGCACAGTTGTGGGATGATGGCACAGGTAATTCTGGCGCTCACCGTGCATCTAATGCTTCACGAACAGGGTATATGTATAAGAAGTTTTATCCTGAGATTGATGGTCAATATCATGTACAAGCAGGAAACAATATTATTAGAAGATTTACAGGAATGCGCATTCACATGAGGCTAACTGATGTGTACCTAATGTATGCAGAGGCCCTTCATGTTGCTAAAGGAGCAACCACACCATCCAGTGCTTTTGCATTAACTGCAGAACAAGCAATAAATACATTAAGAGATAGAGCGGGAGTTCCTCATGTAAATTCTGCCATTGTTGCCGATAGCAAAAAATTCATGGACGAGTTGAGACGTGAAAGAGCTGTGGAATTATCTTATGAGGGGCACCGATGGATGGATATTCGCCGTTGGGGAGTTGCCCATGAGGAAAAATACAGAGTGAAAACCGGATTATATTTTGATAAAGATTGGACCTTCTTTAATGAATATGTAATTATTGAGAGAGTTTGCGAGTATCCAAAACACTATTGGCTACCATTTGAAGCAAATCAAACACAGTTTTATGAAGGTTTTCCTCAAAACCCAGGTTGGTAAAACTTGAATGAATTTGTTTTTACTAAAACAAAAAACGAAAGAAAAATGAAGATAAATAAATTATATAAGTTATACATCCTTGTGTGCTTCACCATGTTCAGCTTTTGCGGTATGGTGACGGCTCAGTCTGCTGGCACAAAGGTGTCAGCAACCGTGATCGATGAACAAGGTAATCCATTAAGTGAGGTTAATATTTACGGTGCTGGAGGTTCTCGGGCATCTACCAACGACAATGGTCAATTTAATATCACCTTACTTAACGACCAGGCTGTAGTTATTGAAAAGAAAGGATACGAGTCGCTACTTCTTAGCTTGACTGCTATTGCTAATGCTAGCGATATTACTATGGTTAAGTCAGACTTTCTGGCGTCAGAAGATGACGAAGTAAACATGGGAGTTTCAACAAGAGACAGACGTGATATGGTTGGATCTGTATCGTCAGTAAACACTAAAGACCGTTTAACCTATGATAATACCCAGTTTGTAAAAGATTATATTGCTGGTTTAACGGTAGGAGTGAGAGGCTCATCTAACATTAGAGGTATAGGAGATGCATTGTTTGTAATTGATGGTGTTTTTGGACGTGATCCTGATCTTTTAAACATGGATGAGGTAGAACAAATAACCGTACTTAAAGATGCGAATGCCGTGGCATTATATGGTAGCCAGGGTAGAAACGGAGTAATCATTATAAACACCAAACGTGGTAAAACCAATAAAAAAGAGGTAAAAGTAAATGTGCGCTCTGGTATTAAAACAACTTTAGCTTTGCCGAATTACCTCGATGCGGCCACTTTTATGGAGCTTCGCAATGAGGCTTTTGTAAACGATGGTTTAGATCCATTTGTAGTAGGTTTTTCTCAAGAACAAATTCAAAACACAAGAAGTGGTTTAAATCCAATCGAGTATCCGGATGTTGATTTGTATGACTTTGTTCAATCACATGTAAAAACACATAATGTTATTTCTGAGTTCTCTGGAGGTAATGAAAAATCGAAATACTATGTTAATGTAGGATGGCTCTACAATGAAGATTGGGTTGATATTAATGAGGATATAAATGCTGGAGACAATCGTTTTAATGTAAGAGGTAATATTGATTTTAGGGTGAACGACTGGATTACCAGTAGTATTGATGGTGTGGCAATTCTTAACTACTCAAAAAGCCCTAAGGCAAACCTATTAAGTGCCGCCACTACTTTTATTCCTTATGATTATGCGCCTTTACTTCCCGTAAGTGATCTTGATCTTGAAAACAATCCGGATCTTGAAACTTTACTAGCTGGAGCTAACATTTTTAATGGTAATTTACTGGGTACTGCACAACAATATGGTGTTGATAATACACCCGTGGCACGATCTATAGCTGGTGGTTATCAAAATAGGGTATCTCGTGTAACTCAGTTTAATAATGCAATAAATTTCGATCTTTCCAGAATTACTGAAGGGCTGTCGGCAAAAACCTATTTAAGTTTCGATTTTTTTGATATTTATACAACATCTATATCAAATGAGTATCGAGTATATGCTCCTACCTGGGAAAATGGTAAAATAACGGCTTTACAAGATTTTGGACAAGATAAAAGAGATTTGTCTGAAAATGTTGCTTCTAATGGATTTACATCACGAATTGGTATGTACGCATTGGTGAACTATGTAAAAACCTTTGCCAACGATCATTCGGTAAATACAACGCTTTTGGGTTATTACAACCAGGAAAAAAGAGATGGAGCTATTCAAACAGATAAAGATTCTCATCTAGGGTTTCAAGCGACCTACGATTTCAAGAAAAAATTATTTGTTGATTTTTCCGGTGCATATGCACACTCTATTAAGTTAGCAGATGGAAACAGAGGTGGCTTTTCGCCAACAGTTGGCTTAGGTTATATTCTGAGCGAAGAGTCATTTATGAAAGATATCGATTTTGTAAATTACTTAAAATTAAAAGCTTCCGGAGGAGTAATTAAATCTGATCGAGGAATTTCAGGTTATTATTTATACGATGAAAACTATTCTGATGGAGCAAGTTTTACCTGGGGAGATGGTGTATACTCCAACAGAAAACAAAATATTTCGCAAGGAGCCAATCGTGATATGGGATATGAAGAACGTATAGACTTGAACATTGGTTTTGAAAGTTATTTGATGAATTCACTTTGGGTAGAGGCGAACTATTTTAGAACTGAACTTGATAAACAGTTGGTATTTTTAGCCGATCAATACCCGTCATATTATAACACGTTTAGACCTTATGATAATTTTAATGCGAATTTATATACCGGTTTTGAATTAGGCTTGAATTTTAACAAAACGATTAACGATTTTTCAGTTAGTGTTGGGACGAATGTATTGTATAGCCAAACAGAAGCTTCAAAACGGTCTGAAACCAATGAGTTTGATTACCAAAACAGGCAAGGACTGGAGCTGTCAAGTATTTTTGGATATGAAGACTTAGGTTTTTACTCAGAATCTGATTTTACTACAGATACAGATGGGAACCTTGTGTTAAACGGTAATTTACCAGTGCCAAACTTCGGTAATGTACAACCAGGAGATATAAGATATGCTGATCAAAATGGCGATAATATTATTGATCAGGATGATCAAGTTGCTATAGGACAGAGCGCGAGTCCATGGACCTATGGCGTAAACCTGAATCTGAAATATAAAGGGTTTAATTTATTTGTATTAGGTACCGGGCAAACAGGAGCGAATGGTAATAAGTTAAGCGGTACGTTTAATAATTATTATTCTCCAAACGGAACGGATAAATACTCTGAAGAGGTATTAGGACGTTGGACATCTGAAACTGCTAATACTGCAGACTTTCCAAGATTATCTTCCGGAGAGAATCAAAATAACTTTAGAACATCATCCTTCTGGTTGTATGATAATAGTTTTTTTAGAATTAACCGTGCACAGTTAACTTATGAGTTTACTGATACTTTATGTGATAAAATCGGCATTGAAGGTTTAAGTGTGAATTTACAAGGCACCAACCTTTTTGAATTTGGTGAAAATAAAGATATCCGTCAGTTAAGTATTGGAGGTAATCCGCAGGCTAGAACTTATACTGCCGGTGTAAGAGTATCATTCTAATTAATAAAAAATAGATAGATAAAATGAAAAATTTAATAAAATATATAATCATTATGTCGGTCTTTACGGCGATAGTTAGCTGTGATACCTTGTTGGATCCTATTGATGAAAACAGATTGGACTATGACTTTGTTAGTAGCGATCCGGCATCGGCAGAAGGAATATTACTGAATGGCTATTCGCGTTTAGTAGATCAGTTTACCTTTATTGATGCTGCAACAGATGACGCTGTAAATAACCAATTAGATAACAACTTCAAGCGTATGGCTCTTGGAGAGCTAAATGCGCAGTTTAACCCAGCTTCACGCTGGAATAATTACGAAAGTATTTTATGGGTAAACAAATTTTTAGAGATCATCGAAGCGGGTGAGATTGTTTGGACTTCAGACGAACAAATGAACGAAATGTTTTATCTCCGTATGGAAGGTGAAGCTCTTGCATTGAGAGGATTACATCACTTTTACGCTTTACAGGCACATGCGGGGGTAGGTACTTCTGGAGAGTTATTAGGAGTACCTTATATAACTGAGTTTATAGAGGCTGATGGTGATTTTAACACACCTCGTTTATCATTCGAAGCTACTGTAGAAGCCATTATGGCAGATTTTGATGCTGCACTTGCTTTGTTACCAACAGATTATGGTTTAAGTGATGGAGATGTAGATCCGTTGTATGCAAATTACGATTTTGATAAATACGACGTTGTTAATGGTTCTCGTTATAATTTACGCATGTCGGGTAGAATAGTGAGAGCGTTAAAAGCACGTTTGGCACTTTTTGCAGCCAGTCCATCATTTTTGAACGACCAGGGATATTACAATATGGCTGCAACTAATGCAAGTGAAATATTAAATACCATAGGAGGTGTTTCAGGTCTGGCTGATAATGGAGTTGATTTTTACAAAAAATACGACGAAAATGATGATGCCGAAATGATTTGGAGAGGTACTATTGGAGGTCCAAATTCAGGTATCGAGAGCCGTATGTTTCCGCCTTCTGTAAATGGAACCGGAGAAATCAATCCTTCACAAAATTTTGTTGACGCATTTCCTATGCAAAGCGGATTCCCTGCAACAGAGGCTAATGGGTATGATCCACAAAATCCTTATGCTAACAGAGATCCCAGATTAACTGAGTTTGTGGTTGTAAATGGAAGCTCTTTTGGTGGTGGAACTATTAATACTGGTGTTGGTGGAGGAATTGACAGATTAGATTCCATTCCTGAGTTTTCAACAAAAACCGGTTATTACCTTAAAAAGTTATTACGTCCTGATGTAAGATTGAATGATGATGGCTCTACAGTTAATCAAAGACACTACGATGTTTATTTTAGATATACAGAGTTGTTTCTAATATTTGCTGAAGCGGCGAACGAAGTTGGTGGCCCAGACCAGGTGATTAACGGTATATCTGCTCGTGATGTTATTGCTGCAATAAGAGAAAGAGCAGGACTTACTCAGCCGGATGATTATTTGGCGTCTATTACAACAAAAGAAGCTATGCGTGAACTAATTAGAAATGAGCGACGTATAGAACTGAGTTTTGAAGGCCACAGATTTTGGGACTTAAGAAGATGGGGATTGTCTTTAAATGAAACAGTTGAAGGTGCTTTTTTTGATGGTATCGAATATAATTTAGGTATACCTGTTGAGCCAAGGAATTATCAATCATTTGCTACTTATATGCCGATTCCTAACGATGAAACTTTAAAGTTTCCGGAGTTAGAACAAAATGCTGGGTGGTAATAGCATAATTTTTAAAAATTAAATTAAATAATATGAAATTAAAATTAGTTATAATTTCCGCTTTGATTCTGAGTCTTATGGCTTGTGAAAATCAAGAGTTTGCGGTGAGGGATTTTGACACTACTTCAGTCTTTTTTCCTTACCAAAGACCTGCTAGAACTTTGGTTTTAGGAAAGTATGATTTGGGTTTTAACGAAAACGACAACAACGGACGCTTTGAAATAGGTGTAGTGATGTCTGGCGTTTTTGAAAATAAAATAAATCGAAAGGTATTTTTTGAACTGGCTCCAGAATTAATCGATGCAAATATCCTGGGTGTAGATTCAGTAAATGTACAGGTATTACCAGAATCTTACTACACAATAGAACAATCAAGTCCAGTTACAATTCCAATAGGTTCTGTAAATGGTCGTATTCCTGTTCAACTGGAAGATGCCTTTTTTGATGACACACTTTCTTTTGCCGGAAAAAACGAAACGCATTACGTGATTCCGTTAAAAATAACGGGTTATGAGGAGCTGGATTCGTTATTAACGGGAGTACCTATTGTAGATAATCCAGTTAAAATATTAGATGTAGATTGGAATCCTGCACCTAAGGATTATACACTTTTTGGTATAAAGTTCATGAACAAGTATCAGGGGAAATATTTACGTCGTGGTGTAGATGTTATGACAAATAATTTGGGAGAGACCACCACCTCAAGATATCGGTCTGACTATGTTGAGAAAGATGAGTTAGTTGATGTAACAACGAGTGGTAGGTATGATGTAAAATATGACAATCGTGTGCGAAGAGGGGAACTCTCTAGTCCCGGAGATGTAAATATTGAATTGAAATTTAGTAGCGATGAAACATGTGTAATCACGGGTTATGGAGACGATCCGTACAACGTTTCTGGTTCAGGACAATTTGTTGAAAATGGTGATGAATGGGGTGGAGAAAAACGTGATGTTATCTACTTAGATTACCAGTATACTGATGCTGTAAATGACGAAACGCACGCAGTTAAAGACACTTTAGTTATAAGAAACAGAGATGTGGTGTTTGAACAATTCACAATCGAATTAACCGAATTATAGTTTAGTTAGGTTTAGTTGTCAACTAGGACAAAAGGCTGTCCAAATGTACATTTGGACAGCCAATTTAAGGAAACAGCATTTTATTGCTGGAGATTCTTCTGCAAGGGCAATTTTCCCTGGATAAACACACCGCGAGAGTGGTTGAGTTGGAAATAATAAGCTACTAATCAGAACCAGCAATGTTGTTTTCGAAAAGTTCTCGGCTAATTTGACGAATAATAGTATAAACAAAACCAGAGGCTAACTAATATAATTTAACTGATAGGGCAAGATTTAGTTAGTTTTAGTAAGAAAGGAATCCTCCCTTTTGGGAGGGTTTATTTCTATTTTTCCAGTCATCTCTTTTTAAACCAACGAATAATGAAGAATCGAATATTTCTAATCGTATTTTCTCTTTTTGCTATAGCTACAAGTGTACAGGCACAAAGCATAAAATTCCAATCGCTTACCTGCAATTACCAAACAAATCCGATTGCTATTGATAGCGAACAACCACTTTTTTCGTGGATTGTAAATGCCGATGGGTTTAATCGCGAACAAACGGCTTACCAGATTTTGGTTGCATCGCAGCCCAATTTGTTAAATGAAAAGGACGCCGATTTTTGGAATTCGGGAAAAGTAGAAAGTGCACAATCGGCACATGTAAAATACAAGGGTGAAAAGCTAAATCCGACCCAGAAATATTGGTGGAAAGTAAAAATCTGGGACGAAAATGGCCTGGCTTCAGCTTGGTCTGCGGTTTATACTTTCGAAACCGGATTAATGACTGAAAGCAATTGGGACAACTCAAAATGGATTTGTTTGTCGGAAGATACCCGTACATCGGAATATCGTTTCAGAGCATACAAAACCGGGAAAATGGACGAGCCGACAATGGTTACCAGTAATCCGGTAGGCTATTTCAGAAATGAAATAACAGCAAATAAAGAAATTAAAAGTGCCCGTGCCTACGTTTGTGGTTTGGGCTACTACGAGCTGTATATTAACGGCGAAAAAACCGGTGACCATGTGTTAGACCCTGCACCGTCGAACTACGACAAACAAGCTTATTACGTAGCTTACGATGTTACTTCTCAATTAAAAACCGGCAAAAATACATTAGGTCTTATTGTTGGAAATGGCTTTTACGGGCAAAGTATTTCTTGGAAAAACGATCCCGAATCGGAACGCGATATGGCGTTTGGAATACCTGCAGCACGTTTATTAGTAAAAGTTAATTACACCGATGGAACTCAGACGGAATTTGTTACTGATGAAAGTTGGAAAAACTCGACAGGCCCTATTGTTTTCGATAATGTTTACGGTGGAGATACTTACGATGCCCGTTATGAAATTAAAGGCTGGAATACTTCGGATTACGACGATTCAGCCTGGTCGCAAACAAAGATCATTTCACCCAAACTGAACAAAATAAGCATTCAGGAAATGCCTCCAATCCGGAGGTTAAAAGAACTGGCTCCGCAACGTGTTTTCAAGTCGCCTGTTACCGGCAAATGGATTGTAGATTTTGGGCAAAATATAGCCGGGTGGGTACAAATTACTGTAAATGAAAAAGCAGGACAATTAATCGAAATTGTTCCGACCGAAGCTTTAACACAAAGTGGCGATGATATCTACCCGGGATCAACAGGTGGAGGAGCCAATGGAATGCCGCAACTTTTACAATATATCTGCAAAGGAGGTGCCCCCGAAACCTGGGAGCCAAAATTTTCTTATCATGGTTTTCGTTATGCCCAAATTACCGGAGTATCGACCAAACCCGATGCCAAAATGATTAAAGCTGTTTTGGTAGCTAACGATGTAAAGCAAAAAGGAAACTTTGTTTGCTCCGATCCCTTGCTGAATAAAATGGACACCATTAGCCGTTGGACAATTGTGGACAACCTGCACGGTATTCCCGAGGATTGTCCACACCGCGAGAAATGTGGTTGGCTGGGCGATGCACACGCCTTTGCCGAATATGCCCTATATAACTACGATTTGGCAAACTTCTATAAAAAATATATGGAAGATATTCGTACTCAAATGCGACCGGTAAACGGACAAAATACTGAGGCGAAATTTAATGTTCCAACCATGATTGCTCCGGGCAAACGCACCTCAACAATAGCTAAGCTTGACTGGGGTGTGGCTACCATGTATTTGCCCTGGTACAATTATATTTATTATGGCGATTCTTCAATTGTTACAGAGTATTATCCTGAAATGAAAGAGTTGACCAACTACTACCTTACTTTTAAAAATGAAAAAGGAATAATTGACAATGGAATGGGGGATTGGTGCCCTCCGCTTTGGGACAGACGTCAAAATCCTGAAGCGATGGAGTGTCATCCCGTAGTTTCAGCCAATGCCTATTTTTATGATATTTTGGGAATTATGGAACGCTTTGCAGAGATGAACGGCGATACCAGTTTTCAGGAAAAAGTGAAAAAAGAAAAACTGGAATTGTTCAAGGCGTTTAACGCAGAATATCTGGAGTCAATTCCATTGGTGAATTTCAACTGGTATGGAAGCCAGACTGCCACTGTAATGGCCCTTCAATTTGGAATGGTTCCTGAAGAAAAGATCGAATCGATTGTTAATGGACTAAAATACAATATTGAAGCTGTAAAAGGCGGGCACCATTCAACGGGAATTCATGGCAATAGATACATTTATACTGTTCTGAATAATTACCAGAATGCTGATTTGGCACATGAAATCCTTACCACCCCTACATTCCCTAGCCAAACATATGTAATGAATTACGGCTTTACAACCTGGCCCGAACGTCAGTTTTACTGGGAGGAAATGGAGGGATTAAGCAATTCGTTAAATCACCCTATGCACAGTGGTTTTGCAGCCTATTTTTACGAATCATTGGGTGGAATAAAATCATCGTTTGACAAGCCGGGTTATAAAGAATTTACTGTCAATCCGGTATTCTCCGAAAATATTTCCAATACTTCAGTAAACATACCAACGCCTTATGGCAACATCCATAATAGCTGGAAACAAGATGAGTCCGGGTTTTCAATTGATCTTAAAGTTCCTTTTAATACAAAAGCTAATGTTTTGATAAGTGAAGAGGAGCGGCTCTCATTAAAAATTAATGGACTTAGTTGGAGTGAGTTTCAGGAAAAAAGTGGAGTTGAGATTAGATATAACAAGATGGTGGTTCTGGGCTCTGGAGACTATCGTATCGAGTATGAAAAATTAAAGAATTAAATAAAATCATGAATATCAAGTTTTCGTATTTCCTGTTATTGCTATTTTTTTGCAATACGCTGCTAACTAGTTGTGAAAATAACAGTGGCTCTGATGAGAGCTCTTCAGAACAAGAAATCTATAAAAATCCCGAAGCAAGTATTGAGGACAGGATTGATGACCTTCTCTCAAAAATGACGTTGGAAGAAAAAGCCATGCAATTGAATGCAGCAACAATACGTAAATCGGCTGCAGTAGAAGAGGGGGTGGAACCAATTGAGAAATCGATTGAAGACCAAATAAAAAACGGAATTGGTTTTATTGAGAATACATTTGACGAACGAAGACCAGAACAAAGTGTTGCAATGGTCAACAGTCTCCAAAAATATTTAAAAGAAGAAACCCGTTTGGGCATACCTGCTATTATCGGCACTGAGTGTTTACATGGTCATGCGGGCCGCAACTCTACTGTTTTTCCTACACCGCTTGCTATGGCATCAAGCTGGAATACGGAACTGCTAAACGAAGTATTTGATGTAATTGGCCGTGAAGCCAGAGCCAGAGGAGGCCACGAAGCGCATACTCCTGTCCTCGATATTGGCAGAGATCCACGCTGGGGACGCATTGAGGAAACTTACGGCGAAGATACCTACCTGGTTTCAGAAATGGCAAAGGCAATTATTTCAGGTTTACAGGGAGGTGCTGATGGAAATCCAGGAACGACCCATATTATCTCGTCGCCAAAACATTTTGCCGGATATGGTCAGGTGGAAGGTGGCAGAAATTTTGCTGCTACACCCATCGATGCCAAAGTTTTACACGATGAAATTTTGCCTCCGTTTAAAGCGGCCGTTGAACAAACCAATGCATTGGGGATGATGGCATCGCATTGCGAAGTTGGCGGTGTGGCGGCACACGGGAATAAATGGTTGTTAACAGACTTGTTGCGCGATACATGGGGATTTAAAGGTGTTATTGTTTCCGATTATAACGACATAAAACGTCTTGAAGAATTTCATCATATGGCTGCAACGCCACAGGAAGCGGCAAAGCTTGGACTTCTGGCCGGAATGGATATCGACTTGCCATCGTCTTCAGCATTTCAATACCTGAAAGAAGTTGTAGAACAAAACCCTGAATTGGAAGAACAATTGGATGCAAGTGTAAGAAGAATATTACGTTTGAAATTTATGCTGGGCTTATTTGAAAATCCGTTTACTGAAACGGAAGGTGTTAAGGCGTTTATCGGTAACGAAAAACACGTTGCTCTTGCCGAAAAAATGGCAACAGAGTCAATTGTTCTATTGAAAAATGAGGATAATCTACTGCCGTTAAACTCAAAAAAGATTAAGAGTATTGCTGTTGTTGGCCCCAATGCTAATTCGGACGAGATGGGAACATACAGCATCGAAAATGATAATGTTGTAAATATCCTGAAAGGAATAACAAAATACGTAGGAACAGCGGTTAAAGTGAATTATGCCGAAGGCTGCAAAATTGCCGATTTTACAAAAGTAGACGGAAATGACGCAATCATTGAGTTTACAGAGGCGGAAGAGAGCAACTCGATTAAAAAAGCAATTGATGTAGTTAAAAAATCAGATGTTGCCATTGTTTGTGTTGGCGGAAACCTAAAAACAGCGCGTGAAGCCTTTTACCGCGTGGGAATTGCTGGCGACAGGTCGACAATTGATTTGTTGAGCAACCAAAAGAAACTGGTACTGGATGCCATTGCAACAGGAAAACCGGTAATTGTGGTGTTAATGGGAGGCAGACCGTTTGCAATTCCTGAAATTGCAGAAAAAGCAACAGCAATTGTTAATACCTTTTATTTGGGGCAAACCAATGGAGATGCTTTGGCAAAAGTAATTTTTGGCGATGTAAATCCGTCGGGAAAATTAACCATCAGCTTCCTTCATTCTGCCGGTCAAATTCCCTACTATTATTCTATGAAAGGGAACTCAAATTACAAAGGATACTGGGAAACTCCACCGGCACCGGTTTATGCATTCGGTCATGGATTATCGTATACATCGTTCGAATACACCAATTTAAATATTGAGAAAGAAGCTTTTAATTTAGATGAAGCTGTCAACTTTTCGGTAAAAGTGAAAAATACCGGAAATAGGGACGGGGCAGAAGTTGTTCAAATTTATTTCAGAGATAAAGTGGCTTCGGTAACGCGCCCTGCAAAACAATTGGTTCGATTCGAAAAGGTTTGGTTAAAAGCAGGTGAGGAAAAAACACTTACCTTTTCGTTAATACCTGAAACTGATTTGTCGTTTACCGGAGTTGAAATGAAAAGAATTGTAGAGACCGGTGAATTTAATTTAATGGCTGGAAGCGCTTCTGACGATATTCGGTTGGAGAAAGTTTTTAGTCTGAAATAATAAGCATATTCATATTTCCCATGACTGTGTGTAACCATTCATAAAGCTTGGGAAAAAGATGAAACAAATCCAATATTTTTTGGGATAATCTCAACAAATATTGGATTTGGAATTTACTATAATTGGCTCTGTAAAACTGTAATGAAAATCAAAGATGAAACATCTGAAACTTATTCCGATAATCCTTTTATTCAGCGTTATTACCATTTCTGTTCAGGCAAAAAATAGGGTGGTAAAACTGGTTACCGAATACCACGAAAATCCCATTGGAATTGATGTGGAAAAACCACGTTTCAGCTGGCAAATTTTATCGGATGAAACGAATGTAACACAAACAGCATACGAAATTCGGGTAGCCAATTCACCTAAAAATTTAAATAAGAAAAGTAGTTTGCTTTGGTCAACCGGAAAAGTGGAGAGCGACCAGTCGGTAAACATTGAATACGAAGGCCAGGCACTTAAATCAATGCAAAGAGCCTACTGGCAAGTTCGTGTTTGGGATAATAACGATAAAGCAACAGCTTGGAGCGAACCAGTCTTTTGGGAAACCGGAATTTTGGATAATAAAGAGTGGAAAGCTTCGTGGATTACCATGAAAGAGGAAGTATCAGAAAAATCCTTACCCAGCCAATATTACCGAAATGAATTTTCGTGTTCCAAAAAAGTAGAATCAGCAAGAGTTTATGTTACTTCTCTCGGATTGTATCAGTTGTTTATCAATGGCGAAAAAGTGGGTGATCAGCTTTTTACACCGGGATTTACTTCGTATAAAAAACGCATTCAGTATCAAACTTATGATGTCACTTCCATGCTTCAAAAAGAAAATGCCATTGGTGCGATGGTCGGCGATGGCTGGTACCGTGGATATTTAGGCTGGGAGGGCGGCAAAGCTTATTATGGCGACCAACTGGCGCTATTTGTTCAGTTGGTAGTGAATTACACCGATGGGACAAGTGAAATTATTATTACGGATAAAAACTGGAAAACATCCTATGGTGCAATTCTGGAATCGGATATTTACAACGGTGAAAAATATGATGCCCGTAAAGAAATGGGGGGCTGGGCGGATCCCGGTTTCGATGAAAGCAAGTGGGAAGCTGTTCAGATTTTAAACCACGCGAAAGATATTTTGGTGGCATCAAATGGTTTGCCGGTTCGAGCCACTGAAGAAATTAAACCCATAAAAATTATTACCACACCCAAGGGCGAATTGGTATTAGACTTGGGGCAGAATATGGTTGGCTACGTTCGTATGAAAGTGGAGGGCAAAAAGGGCGATCAGGTAACCCTTCAATTTGCCGAAGTATTGGACAAAAATGGGAATTTTTACACCACAAACTTGCGCGCTGCCGAGGCCACCGATGTTTATACTTTAAAAGGTGGTGGTGAAGAAATTTATGAACCGTACTTTACTTTTCATGGATTTCGTTACGTTAAACTCCAAGGCTATCCCGGCGAGTTAACCAAAGATAAAATTACCGGAGTAGTCATTCATTCAGATATGAAACCAACGGGAAATTTTACATGTTCCGATCCTTTAATTAATCAATTGCAAAGCAATATTCAGTGGGGGCAACGCGATAACTTTTTGGATATTCCTACAGATTGTCCGCAACGCGACGAACGTGTAGGATGGACCGGCGATACCCAGGTGTTTAGCATGACAGCCGCCTTTAACTTTGGCGTGGCTCCGTTTTATAAAAAATGGCTCGAAGATCTGGCACTCGACCAACTTCCCGATGGCGAGGTGCCGAACATTATTCCCGATATGTGGAATAACAAATTTGGTGGTTGTACCGGTTGGGCTGATGCTGCTGTTATCGTTCCATGGACTGTTTACCGGGCTTATGGCGATACGCGTATTCTGGAACAGCAATTCTCCAGCATGAAAAACTGGATTAACTACATGAAGAAACATGCCGGCGACGATTACCTGTGGATTCAAAAGCGGCACCAGTGGGGCGATTGGCTTTCGTTTAATTCAAATAAGGCCGGATATCCCGGGGCTTACACCGAAACGGATTTAATTGCAACGGCATATTTTAAATACTCAACCTCGTTGATGGCCCAAATTGCACGCATTTTAGGAAAAACCGATGATGCTAAAGAGTTTGATACATTGGCTAAAAACATAAAAGCTGCCTTTGCAAAGGAGTATGTTACCGCCAACGGGCGCTTGGTTTCGCATACGCAAACGGCCTATGCCATGGCGCTTTCTTTCGATTTAATGCCCGATAATTTGCGCGATGCAGCTGCCAGGCATTTTTCAAACCAAGTTGAAAAGTTTAAGCATTTAACCACCGGCTTTTTAGGAACACCACTTTTATGTACTACGCTTTCGTCAATCGGGCGCGACGATCTGGCTTTTATGTTGCTGAACCGCAAAGAATTTCCGGGTTGGTTATATCCGGTTACAACGGGCGCAACAACCATTTGGGAGCGTTGGGATACTCAGAAACCCGATGGGACGATAATAGAGGGAATGAACAGTTTTAACCATTATTCCTACGGTGCCATTGGCGAGTGGTTATACAATCATGTTGCCGGTTTAAATATCGATGTCGAGAATCCAGGTTACAAACACATTCTCTTTCATCCACATCCCGGAGGCGGTTTAACCAATGCCAAAGTTAATTTCGAATCGATATATGGCCCAGTAAAATCAGCCTGGGAAATAAAGAGCGACAAGTTTGTTTACGAGGTAACTATTCCTGCAAATGCTACGGGAACAGTAACGCTCCCCAATGCTAAAGGAAAAAGCATAAAAATGAATTCAGAAAATCTTGAATTGAACGTGAACGAACGAGGTGATAACTTAACTTTAAAATTAGGTTCTGGTAGTTACATTTTTGAATATTAAATCACAGTTCGACTCCGCACACTGTGACCGTCAGACTGATGGGAGTCGAAGTCTTTGAATCTATAATATGAAAACAAAATTATTATTAATTCTAGCAATTGTTGTAAGTCTAAGTTTTACGTCGGTAGCCCAATCAGAAAAACTTGCAGAACCTTTAATCGGAGAGGACATAATCTTTGAAGAGCAAGACGGGTTGGTTGCAGTTGAAGCTGAATTCTTTTATAAACAAAGCAAAACAGACAAACGTCAATGGTATCGTTCCTCTAAATTTGAAGAAGCAAAAGTGGGGCGCGACGATGATACATTACACGTTTATAATGCAAGTAACAATGCCTACCTCGAAATTTTACCCGATACCAGAGTTACGCATGACGATGAATTGAAACGAGGTGAGAATTTCAGCGATATTCCCGGAATTATGGCAACTGTTCACTATAGAATTAAGTTTAACAACACGGGGCGTTATTACGTTTGGGCACGTGCAATGAGTACAGGTGGTGAAGATAATGGTGTACACGTAGGTATGAATGGCGAATGGCCCGAGCATGGTCGGCGCATACAATGGTGCGAAGGACGAAACCGTTGGACATGGGCAAGCAAACAACGAACCAAAGAAGTACACTGCGGAGTTCCGTATGAAATATATTTGGATATTGAAAATCCCGGTGTTTATGATATTCAGTTTAGCATGCGCGAAGATGGATTTGAATTTGATAAATTCTTGCTAACCAAAGATAAATATTACAAACCAATGGGTGCAGGCCCCGATGTTGTTGCAAACAGCAAATTACCCGATCTATACCCATCAACTTACACACCAGACTAAAACCTAAAATCGAATATCATGAATAAAATAATTCTACTAATAATCGGTGTTTGCATTGCTTCAACGGCAATGGCTCAAGTTAAAATTAATCCACCAACAGGTCGAATAGCAATTGTTGCAGATGGAAATTCACCTGATCCTGACGATCTGGGGGGTACGGCCGTTTCACTTGCATTACTTCGGGCTGCCGGATTGGAAAATCGATTGGTGCATTATTCGCATTGTTGCGATTTGGTGGGAGTAAATCCATTTTCGCCTAAGAACAAAATTTCGCCAAAGGCTGAAATTGAGCGTCATGCTCTAATGCAAGCGGCCTGTGATGTAACAGCCCGCCGCTGGGGTGGTTTCGAGAACATTACCTTTTTCGATGCGAAATGGCAAATGGATGCCACCATAAAGGATTTGGAAAAAGCAATAAATGCCTCAACGGCAGATGACCCACTTTGGATTATTGAGGCCGGAGAACCCGATATTATTGGTTTTGCTTTGGCTCAAACGTCTAGAGAAAAACACAAGTACGTAAAAGTAATTACGCATCATCCGGCAAATGATGATTCAGGTGACTTTTATAGCTGGAAGGAAATCTTGGATTTTGGTGTGGAAGAAGTTCGTATTCCCGACCAAAACATCCATTTAAAAGTTGACATAGAAAAGTGGGAGTGGGCACGAACACATTCCGATTCACGAATTCAACAAATTTGGGTACAAGGTAAAATTGCAGAAGTTGACGATGTCGTAAAATTTCAAAAAGGGAAATGGGACTGCTCAGATGCTGGAATGGTACTATACTGGATTACGGGAGCCAACGTGAATGGAGGATCAGTAACAGGTACGGTCAACGATGTACGAAAAATCTTATCGGATTTTGTGGAGCGTAATTAAGAAACGTAATAGAGATATTACCTTTAGCATTAGTGTGGTAAATTTTAAATAAATTCATTTTTAGTGAAAAAACAATTAAAAACGATAGTGCTGTTTCTAGTAACGATTACTTTGTTGCAAAACGTAATTGGGCAGAATGAACAATCAAATCAAAAAACGACACAGCTTTTAAATAAAGATAAAGAACCCAAACTGGAGGGAAAGAAGTTTATATCTTTATTTAATGGTGAAAACTTAAAGGGTTGGGAAACCCTTCAGGGAACCATGAAATTTGAAGCACGTGATGGTGAGATTGTTGGCACTTGCAGCGAAGGTCCCAGTACTTTTTTGTGCACAGAGAAAGAATATGTTGATTTTATTTTTACTTGCGAAATAAAGTGGGAAGTAGATGGAAATACAGGCGTTCAAATACGGTCACGAATCCGAAAAGATCTCAATCGGAATACAGTTATTGGGCCTCAAGCCGAAATGGAAGATTTAGCTAAGAACGGAAGAGGATGGTCGGGAGGAATTTATGGTCAGAATTGCGGAGGCTGGTTTTACCCATTGAAAGCACCGGAGCACAAGGCACTTAAAAATGTTATCGACAGAAGTGGTTGGAACAGGTTAACCATTAAAGTAAAGGGGAATGTATTTCAAACCTGGGTAAATGGTATACCTGCTGCTTATTGGATTGATGAAAAAAATGAGTTTCCAAAAGGATTTATCGGACTTCAGATTCACGGAGGAAAACAAGGGATTGTTCACTGGAAGAACCTGAAATTAAGAGAAATATAATAGAGTTGAAGTCAAGAATATTGAAATATTTGTAAGAAATGTTACGAATACAACCAAAACTAATTGTTGCTTTAGCATGCATATTATTTGCAGCTTGTAGTACAAAAATGGCTAGTGATAAAACAGAAAACGATACAAGGCCAAATATACTTTTCCTTTTAGCTGATGATTTAGGCTATGGCGAATTGGGCTGTTACGGGCAGCAGGTAATACAAACCCCGGTGCTCGATAATTTTGCGAAAGAAGGGATACGGTTCACAAATTTTTATGCCGGTAATCCCGTATGTTCTCCTTCGCGTGCCATCTTAATGACCGGCATTAGCTCGTCATACAATAATGTAAGGGGAAACGGAGGTTGGTTACCAGATAAGGAAAAATTTGGACGGATTACTATCCGAAAAGATGATGTAACCATTGCTGAAATGTTAAAAGCATCAGGTTATCAAACTGCATTTATTGGGAAATGGCATATCGATGACCAGAATGATTTATCAACCTGGGCTTTTGCAAGGGGTTTCGATTATGCCATTCAAGAGCAATGGGGTAAAACGGATGATGGCTATGAATACGATGAAGAAATGCACTGGATTAACGCCAAAGAAGATTCGGTTTATTACATCGAAACGGAATGGAATTGTAAAGATGAATTTCGTACAGAACTGGCATTCGATTGGTTGGACACAAAAATGGAAAAAGACAAACCGTTCTTTCTGTTTATGTCCTACAGAGCACCACATGCGCATGAACGATACATCCATAATAAAGAATTGTATGCCGACCGTGGTTGGCCAGACGTTGAGCGCCGCCACGCTGCAAAAATTACTTTACTCGATCAGCAGATTGGACGTATGTTAAAGAAGCTGGAAGAGATGGGCAAGTTGGAAAATACTTTGGTGCTATTTACCAGCGACAACGGACCAAATGCCGAAATGGGGCACGACCATGAATTTTTTAACAGCAATGGCGATCTCAAAGGTTACAAAAGAGATGTGTTTGAAGGAGGAGTTCGAGTTCCGACAATGGCTTATTGGAAAGGAAAAATAGAACCGGGAAAGGTTTCTGATTACATTGGTTGTGGGCATGATTTTATGGCAACGATTGCCGATGTGGTTCATATTGAAAAACCGTCACAATCCAATGGTGTTTCCTTTTTGCCAATTTTAACAGGAAAATCAGGTGAAGGTCACGAATTTCTAAATTGGGAATATCACAATCTTAGGCAGGAGCCAAATCCTTTCCGACAGGCCTGCCGAATTGGAAATATGAAAGGTGTTCGTTATGGACTTCAGAATCCAATCGAAATTTACGATTTAAGTATTGATATTTCGGAAAACAATAACATTGCCGCCGAGCATCCAGAATTAGTAGAGCAAATGGAGAAGATTTTTAGGAATGAGAGATCTGAGAATGTTCATTATCCTTATGGTGGTGCAAGTAAAAAATAAGTACTCATAAAAATAGAAACCATATGAAACGGATTCTAAAACTTTTTGTAGCTCTGATTCTGCCTGGGCTGTCAAGTATATTGTTTTTTGCCTGCCAAAGCAAAACAGAAACTGAAGTAATTTCAAAAAAGTCACCAAACTATTCGCAATTACAGATATCCGAAAAGCCAAACATATTGTGGTTGGTAACCGAAGATATGGGGCCTTATCTTCCTGCTTTTGGCGATTCTACAATCGAAACTCCTAATTTAAGCCGATTGGCAGACGAGGGAGTAATTTACCCTAATCTGTATTCTGTATCAGGTGTTTGTGCTCCAAGCAGAGCTGCAATTGCAACTGGTATGTATCCTTCGGGTATTGGCGCAAATCACATGCGGGTAAATTCATATATGGATGTAACGGGCTTGCCTGCATACGAGGCAGTACCGCCTGCTGATGTTAAAATGCTTAGCGAAATGTTACGCATGAATGGTTACTATTGTACCAACAATTATAAAACTGACTACCAGTTTAAGGAACCTGTTACGGCGTGGGATGAATGTAGTCCGTATGCCCATTGGCGAAACAAAGCGGAAGGACAACCTTTTTATGCTGTCTTTAATTTTACCGATACGCATGAATCGGGATTGTTCGAGCCTTATGGATTCAGGCATGTTGAAACCAGACATTTTCACGAAGGCGAAAGAAATTATAAATGGAAGAATGATCGAATGACGGAAGAGGAAACTCCGGTACACTTGTCAAAAGATACAAATTTTGATATTCCGCCATATTTGCCTGCAACTGATACTGTTCGGCGTGATATGTGGAAAGAGTACAACAATATCGCCGAGATGGATCGGCAGGTTGGCGCCGTATTGAAACAGTTGGAAGAAGATGGATTATTGGAGAATACAATCATCTTTTTCTATGGCGATCATGGTGGCCCTTATCCAAGACAAAAGCGATTAATATATGATTCAGGGTTAAACACACCTATGATAATGCGATTTCCTGAAAAACAACAGGCTGGAACAAAAGATGAGCAACTTATCAGTTTTGTCGATTTTGCTCCAACCTTGCTATCCCTGGCAGGAGTTCAACCACCCGAATATTTGCAGGGACGAGCCTTTACCGGTGAATATATTTCATCACAAAAACGCAAGTATATACACGCTGCCGCTGATCGTTTCGATGGGTTTACCGATGCCATTCGTGCGGTTCGTGATGAGCGTTTTAAATACATTCGTAATTACAGACCGGAACAAGGTTATTATCTGCCCATAGTATATAGAGAGAATAATCCAACCATGCAGGAGTTGTTACGTTTGCACAAAGACGGGAAATTGGACAGTATTCAGGAACAGTGGTTTAGAGAACATAAACCCATTGAAGAGTTATTTGATTGCTCGGTAGACCCACATGAATTGAACAATCTGGCAGATGACGCGGCATACAAAGAAAAATTAGAAGAATTAAGTAACGAAATGGATCGATGGATTGCCGAAATTGGAGACCAGCCCAATCTGCCTGAATCTGAGTTGATTGAGCAGCTTTGGAATGGTGCTGAAAAACAACCGGAAACAGCCGGTCCTGTAATTTCAATAGTCGACGGTGAAGTAAGTATTTCCTGCCCTACAGAAGGAGCTTCAATTGGCTATAAAATTATTGATATTGATGGCATGCCGCCAATGTCGTGGAGTGTCTACCAGAAACCATTCACATTACCGGAAGGAGCTAAAGTAGTGGTAAAAGCACACCGGATTGGTCATAAAGCAAGCAAAGTGATAGAAAGATAGTAAGGCTAAGGTCAAAGAATTATTCCGGAACAGAATATGTTTGATGAGTAGATAACAAAACTGTAGAGTAGAGAATATGTTGAAGGCTGTGAACCTAAATTAGAGGAGTTATAATACAGTTGAAATGCCTGATAGCTTTCATCTAATGAATTTCTTCGGGCATTTTATCTTTAGATTCACAGTACATTACCTCCAAAAAACATTCTTCGTTTTCTTCAATTGTTACTAATCAGATATACTATCGATTACTCATTTTAATCAAAGATCCAGGGCTGGTGCCAATGTGTTTGGTGAAAATACGGGTAAAATAATAGGGGTCCTTATACCCTAATTTATAAGCTACGTCTTTTATTTTTAATGTTTGGCTCATTAGTAAACGAATAGCTTCCTGCATTTTTAGGTTAATAAAATAGTCCATTGGAGAGGTTCCTGTTTTATTTCTGAAGATTTTTGTGAGATGGGATTCCGACAAATTCACGTGATTGGATATATCTGAAATTTTTATTATTTCACAAATGTTTTGCTGCATGAATATAATTGCCTGATCAACAGGGTTGGTTCCCCGCAGCCCTTTTACCGCTCTGTAGGTTTCGATGTAAAAAAACGATGCCAGTAAACTGTTCAGTTTAAGGTTGGCATAATTGATACTATCTCTGGAAAAACCTAATTCAAGAGCAGATAAACACTCATTGAATTGATTTATTCGATAATCAATTCTTGACTGATTTGATTGGCTTATTTTTATAATTTTCTCAAAGTAATCTTCAAAATATGAACTTCGTTCTCCTTCAAAGTGCAACCAATATATTGACCAGGGACTAACCTTGGACGCCCAATATGTATGTGCTCTGTTCGAAGGGATAATAAAAAAACTATTTGGTTCGAGATTGTACTCTTTGTTATCAATGAGGATAGTTCCCCTACCATTAGTGCAATAGATGAGTATGTTATCGGTAATTCCCTTTTTTCTTTTTCTGAAGTGATGATTTGCATGTGGGTAAAATCCAATTGCTTTTATAAACAATCCATTTATCAACGGATTTTCCCGAATGTTTTTCAACTGTTTTTTAGATAAAACAACACTTCTGTCTCCTGTAAAATTATCAGGTTTACCTTCATTTGGGGATGTCGGGTTTATGTCTGTTTCAACATTCATATTATTTCAATATATCAATCTTGTTAATTTGTGTTAAATATAATCATATTGTCTAAATATATATATGCGGAGTATTCGTTAATGTTTATTTGAAACATTTAGGTGCTAATCTGTTTTTGATTATTTAGATAATTGGTATTTGTGTAAGTCATTGTTATTTAGTGGTATAATTTGTTGTTTGTGTGCCCTCTATGTATGCTGTTTGAGTTATGAAATAAAAATTTATTGTAAATAATTTGAATATTTAATCAATGCAATTTTATTTCAAAAATAATCGGATTGTACAAAAATGAATATAATTGTCCATTTACATGCACCTTGAAACACTATAGTTTTGTTGCTGTTATTATTAATATAAGTATAACTGAATTAAAATCTAAAGCTTATGAAGTTAAGGAGCAGGAATAGCATAAAACATGCATGTCTTCGACCTGTTTGGATTTTTCTTATTCTTTTTTCTACAGTTGGTGCTTTTAGTGCAAATGCATCAGGGTATAACAAAAAGGATAAGATTGATGCTGTTCAACAAAGAGTGAAAATTACAGGAACAATCGTTGACGAAACGAATTTCCCATTACCTGGAGTAAGTATCGTTGTTAAAGGTACAACCACAGGAACCGTGACAGATGTAAATGGTAATTTCAATATCGAGGTGCCTGTCAATTCTGTAGTTGTTGTATCGTACATTGGCTTCGGCTCTCAGGAATTTGTTATTTCTGGCGAGAATGCTGAATTCAATATCATTTTAAAAGAAGAAACTGAAAACCTGGAAGAGGTTGTGGTTGTTGGTTACGGTGTACAAAAGAAAGAGACGGTAACAGGTTCTTTGTCTTCTGTATCTGCCGAGGAGTTGGTTGAGCAGCCTGTTAGTGATGTTACGCAGGCGCTGGCAGGTCGTTTACCGGGGTTAATCGCAAACCAGTCCGGTGGTCGCCCGGGTAAAGATGCTGCCACTATCAAGATCAGGGGTATTTCTACTCTTGATGCAGGAGCAGGTTCAAATCCGCTTGTGTTAATTGATGGGATAGAGCGCGACCAAAGTGCCTTAAGTTTTCTTGATCCTAACGAAATAGAAAACCTTTCTATCCTGAAAGATGCATCGTCAACAGCTGTATTTGGTGTGCGTGGTGCCAACGGGGTAATTATGGTTACCACAAAACGAGGAAAAGTTGGGCCAGCCAAAATGGTGTATAAGGGAAGTATGGCGGTATTGGTTCCTAACCGAAGTATTCAGGTATTGGATGCCTACCAACAAACGGGCATGCTAAATGAATATAATGGGTATGCAATGGATTCCACTGACCCCACAGCTCCATATCCACAATCGATTCGTGATAAATTTAAAGGAGTTATCGATGGAAATCCACTAAGTCCGAGTGACCCCTTTTTCTACCCAAGTACCGATTATGCCGAATTAATGTTAAAAGATTATGCCTTACAGCAGCAACATAACTTTACGGTTTCGGGAGGTACCGAAAAACTAAAGTATTTCGCTTCGTTGGGGTATTATGATCAGGGAGGGTTATTTGATAACCTTAATCAAGATTTGGATAAATCAACAAGTTACAAAAGGTATAACTACCGAACTAACCTCGATATTAACCTTACCCGAACAACAACCGCTAAAATTAATATAGGTGGAAGTTTTAATGAGAATATTGCTTTAGGTAGAGGAGCAGAACCTGCAACAAGCTTTTACTGGAACCTTCTGGTGCATTCGTCGCCATGGGATGGATATGTGCACGATGGGAAACTAGTAATGCTGCAGGAAAATGCAAATAATGTAATGCTTAACAGCGATATGCGAGGATATGCTGTGACCATGGAAAATACCAATGACTATTCTTTTATTATTGACCAGAAATTAGATGCGATAACAAAAGGACTGTCTGTAAAAGGTACCATGTCTTTGGTTAGTTACTTCAGTAACTACATTAGTAGGACAAAGGATGAAAAACGACTTCCATACTGGAATCCATACCTTAATGAAGATGGAACAGTAAGTTTTTATCAGGCAAAAGAAGATGTTTTACCAAATAATTCAACAGGGCAGGGAAAAAACAGAAAAGAATACTATGAATTTGCTTTAAACTATAAACGAACATTTAACGAAGATCATACCGTTACAGCACTGGCACTTGTTAATGCCGAAAAATCACATTTTTCGCAAAGTGCGTATTATGCAATTCCACGTGCATACATGGGGCTTGTTGGTAGGGTTACCTATAACTATTTAAACCGTTACATGCTCGAATTCAATATTGGATATAATGGCTCTGAAAATTTTGCCGAAGGACAACGTTTTGGTTATTTTCCTGCCTATTCTGCTGGTTGGACATTTACGGAAGAACCATGGCTAAAAAGCTTGATTGGAGAAGATTTTATTTCCTATGGAAAACTTCGATTCTCATACGGTACGGTTGGGAATGATAAGATGGGTGGACGCAGGTTCTTGTATTTGCCTGACTCGTATAACCTAAACCAGGGGGGGCGTTTCCCGATTAATTTTGGATTACCTGGCGAAATGGTAAGTTATCCGATTGCAACACCTGGTGCCGCCGGTAACCCAAATGTTACCTGGGAAAAAGCTACTAAAATTAACTACGGTGCCGACATGACATTCTTAGGCGATATGATTTCGTTAAAGTTTGATTATTTTACTGAAGACCGAACTGATATCTTGATTAACCAACAGGTGGTACCTGTGTACCAACAAACAGGAGCCCTGGCTCTAAACTTAGGGCAGGTAGAAAACAAGGGTTACGAAATAGAATTGGGTTGGAATAAAAACGTGGGAAGTAACACCCGATTAAATGTTGATCTGAACTATACCCATTCGCGTAACAAAATTATTGAAATGGATGAACCCACACAGCCCTATGAGTATCGCGCAAAAACAGGTAAAAGAGTAGGTGAAGTTTGGGGCTACCAACAAGAAGACTTTTTCAGAACAGTTGAGGAGGCGAATGCCTATCGCGATGAGTTATGGGAAACTTATAGTGAGTTAAATCCCGGAGCCGATAAAGACACCTATCAGGCCTATCAAATTTTTACTACCGGAAGCGATGTATCGGCCGGAGATCTTATGTTTATCGATAGAAATGGCGATGGTATAATAACTGACATGGATGCCGGCTATTTGGGTACTCCAAATTTCCCGGAAACTATGTATGGTATTAGAACGGGAATTACACATAAAAAATTATCATTATCGCTATTCTTGCAAGGAGCATCTGATTATGCTATAAATATTAGAACAGATAATAGTCCGGATCCTACTAAAGGTTCATTATTAGATTTTGTTGAATACCGATATACCGACGAAAGATACGCGGCAGGCGAAAGAGTTGAATTTCCGCGTTTGACTTCGGATAACAATAATTGGAAATATGCAGGTTCTTACTGGTTAAGAGATGCAAGCTACCTACGCTTAAAAAATATTGAGTTGGGTTACACGTTTGACGAAACAAATCACTTTGTTAAAACGCTGGGGCTGGAAAGCTTTAGAGTATATGCTAATGGCATGAACCTGGTAACTTTCAGTGCTATCGATTATCTCGACCCTGAAACATCAAATGGTACGTTAAGATATCCACGTTCAAGAGTCTTTAACCTTGGTGTTCAAGTACAATTCTAATATAAATACAATACGAGATGAAAAAATATATTACATATCAATTTAAGTTTATTGCATTTATTGCAATCGTATTTACGTTAATTGTGTCTTGTGAACAAGATTTTCTGGAAAAACCACCTGCCAGCGATGTTACTATTGATACGGTTTTCACGTCATCAAGCAATGCACAACAGGTAATCTTCTCACTTTACGAAGACACTTATTTTGCACCAAATAATATTCCGCTAAACTGGTGGGGATGGATTGGTTGGCAAAGTTGGTCGGAAATGGCAGAAGACATGTATTTTCCAAAAGTTAATTGGACCAAACACTGGCAATATGTCGATGGAACAATGAGTTCGGCCAGTAGTCAGCTGTATCCAATCGGTAACCTGTTTGCTGCGGTGCGCTCGGCGAATACATACATCGAGAAAATGAATGAAATTCCAGTACAGTCGGCTTCCGATCAAACCTACATCAACCAAATGTTGGGAGAAGCACATGCACATATTGCTTACCAGTATTTTAAAGGATTTAGGATTTGGGGAAGTTTACCATGGATTAATACAAGGCTCGAAGGAGGAGAGGAAGCAATTCCCAGAATGCCATTTGAAGCATTGATTGATAGCATTGCAGGACGTTTAGATTTGGCTGCCAGTTTACTCCCGGAACAGTGGGAAGACCGTTGGACAGGTCGTTTTACTAAAACAGCTGCCTTAGCATTAAAAGCAAAAGTATTGGTTTATGCAGCCAGCGATTTATATAATGGACCAACTCCATCGTATGCTTCGGGCTACGAACACTCCGAAGTTTTAGGCTATGGTAATTACGACCAACAACGTTGGCAACGTGCAGCCAATGCTTGTAAAGCAGCTATTGATGCCGCTAACGCAGCTGGTTACGCACTTTATGATGCCGCTGGTAAAGAAAAAAATATTTACACCCTCGCCATTAACCGAACCAGCGAGCACATCCTCTATCAAACCTTTGGAATTTATAATTCAGGAAGCTGGAATTACGCATATACCATGATGAACTGGCCTTACGGAATTGGTTGGTACAACAGGGCTGATATAGCTTATCAACCTACTTTTCAACATGTAGATGGTTACCAAATGAGTAACGGTAAATTCCCGATTGAAGGCTACGAAGGATCTGATGGAACTAAACCAAATATATCTCAGGCAGGTAACGATGCCGGTTATACCGACCAGAACTTTGCCAAAGACAGAGATTCCCGTTTCTATCAAAATATTGTATATCACGGGGCTACATTTGGCGAAGGTTACAACGATAAACTGATCAATTTCGATTTAGATAAGTCGGTGCCCGACAGAACACATGGCGATTGGTCAGGATTTAAAAGTGGTTTTATGGCGCGTAAGTTCGTAAACGAAGCATTGGGCGAAAGCTCTGCAATTACTTATCAGCCTGTTCATCCGATTATTCGACTGGCCGATGTATACTTACTTTATGCAGAAGCTTTAAACAGAGCAAATGATGGGCCGAATGCCGAAGCGATCAGCTATTTAAACAAGGTACGCACCAGATCGGGAATGCCTGATTATGACGCATCAAATTATAAAGGTGCGACAGCAGAAGAACAGTTTCAGAATGCAATTAAGTACGAGAGAAGAGTTGAGTTGTATTTGGAAGCTAACCGCTATTTCGACCTGCGCCGCTGGAAAAATGGCGACGACCTTGAGGTTTCATTTACCGGATGTGCTGTTAATAACGGAGTAGTATCCAGAAAAGATTTGGGGTGGACCAATAAGTGGGATGATAGGTTATACTTCCATCCATTCCATAATAATTGGGTAAACAATACTCCTGGTCTATATCAAAATCCAGGTTACTAATCAAATTTAGAAAGACATAAATAAGCGATTATTATGAAAAAAAATATAAAAATATTTATGTTCTCAGTTGTTCTTAGCGTACTAACGTGTAGTGGGTGGGCCCAAACCGATTCCATTCCGACGAACAGCGAAGAATTATATAAAGATAAAATCGACATTGCTTATGGAAAGCAGGATAAACAAAACATTTCTTCTGCCATTTCAACAATATCGGGCCAAGAACTGGTTAAAGGAGCAGTGTCGAACTTTGGAAATACCTTGTTTGGTAAGCTTCCCGGGTTATTTGTATACCAGGGAAGTGGCGAACCTGGTAGTGATTCTCCATCATTACGTATAAGAGGTTCTTACACAGCTCCTTTGGTTATTATCGATGGTTTTGAAAGAGACATGACCAATATTGCCCCTGAAGAAGTTGAAACAGTATCTGTTTTGAAAGATGCAGCGGCAACGGCAATCTACGGTATGAAAGGGGCCAATGGAGCTATTCTTATTACAACAAAACGAGGTAGAATTCAAAAGGGAACCATCAAAGTTTCTTTACAGTCGGGTGTGCAAACACCACAAGCTACAATGGGGGTTTTAGGTGCTACAGACTACATGAGTTACTACAACCAGGCAGCAGTTAACGATGGTTTACCCCAAAAATATTCAGCAGCAGATATTGCCGCAGCTGGTAGTTCGCCACGTTATCCCGATGTGGATTGGCAAGGTTTGGTGTTAAAAGATTATACCAATTTGTCTAAAGCAAACGTTGAATTTCTGGGAGGTTCGGAGTTTGTTCGCTACTTTGTTAACTTCGGATTTCTGTACAACAACGGTATTTACAAACCTGAAAATCCCGATTTTAAAGCAAATCCAAATGTACTGCGAATGAATATTCGCTCGAATATTGATGTGAACATTACAAAAAGTACCTTGTTTTCGTTGGATTTAGCCGGAAGCATTAACCGAAATGTTTATCCTGCCGATAATACCAGTAGGATATGGACTTCATTACTAACCCTTCCGCCAAATGCGATGAATCCGGTTAATCCAGATGGTAGTTATGGTGGTTCGTCTATATATCTAAATAATCCTTTGGGAATGCTAGAAACCGGTGGTAGAAATACAGCTATGGACCAGTTTTTGAATGCAGGATTTAGGTTAAAACAAGATTTGGATGTTATTACCAAAGGTTTATCGGTAAGCTTGGGCTATGTGCTCGACAATGGAGCAGTAAATAGCGACGGCAACTGGCGCTATTTTGTAGTAAAACAGATTGCACCCGGTACAGGTGACGATTACAATTATTACTCTTATAGAGAAGATACCCAATACAACCAGTGGAGCAATGCTTCTAGTACAAGATATGCTAGCTTTGACGCAGATATTCGATATAAAATGCCTGAATCGAATGGTAATAAACTTGATGTTTTATTGCGTGCGCAAAGCGACAAACAATACCGGGCAAATAGTGATCTGTCACCATATTTAACTAATAATTATGGTGCGAGGATTCAATATTCGAAAAACGATACATATTTGTTAGAAGTAGCTGCAAGTTATTTTGGCTCCGACCAATATGCCGATGGTAATAAATACGGCTTTTTCCCTTCAGTGTCTGCCGGATGGGTATTCTCTAACGAAGAATTTGCCAGCGAGAGCAAAACTTTCACTTATGGAAAACTTAGGGCATCATACGGTATAAACGGTTATAACCGGTATGTAAATGGCAGGTATCCTTTCGAACAGTTTTATACTGGAGGTGGTGGTTTCCCAATTGGTACCAATTGGTCGTGGTTTGGCGGATTACAGCCGGGCATGTTGGCAAACGAAGATATTGGCTGGGAAATAGCTAAAAAATTCAATGTAGGGGTTGATTTGGAACTTTTTGGAAACATTTCTATTGAAGCCGATTATTTTTTGAACAAACATAGCGATGTTCTTACCATTGATTACACAAAACCAGCGGTTTCGGGAGCAACACTTCCTTACGAAAATATTGGTCAGATGACTGATAGAGGTTTCGATTTTAAAATTGGATATGCTTCGCAGAATGATGGTTTTAACTGGTACGCCGATTTAATGTTCTCGTATTACACAAATACTATTGACGAGATGGGAGAAGCTTTAAATTCTGGCGAGTTGGAATACTTGAATAAAACAGGTAACTCTAATACTGCAATTTATGGTTTAGAATCGATTGGCTATTTTGAAAGTGATGATGATATTCAATTATCACCAGAGCAAACCTTCGGTACACCACGGATTGGCGATTTAAAATATGCCGACCAAAATAACGACAATATTATCGATTCAAGAGATATGGTTGTTATAGGAGATTGGCGTCCCAACATGGATTTGGGTTTAAAACTTGGTTTTACCTGGAACAACTTTGATGCAGAGGCATTTTTGCAAGGACAATTTAATAAGGATATAAACCTTTCAGGCAATGCAATGGCTCAACCTTTTATCCACGGTAATGCTGTTAACGAGATTGTTGCCGAAGATGGATTCCCAACCCTTTCGCTTAGCAATATGAATAATTATCAAGCATCGTCGTACTGGATTAGAAAGGGAGATTTTGTAAAACTGAGAAACTTTGAGTTGGGTTATACGTTGCCCGAAACAACTGTTGCCCGTATAAAAATGGAAAAAGCACGAGTATTTGTAAGGGCCGTCAATGCACTAACTTTCAGTATCTGGGACTATACCGATCCAGAATACACTTCTATTGGATACCCTCCAATGAAATCGTATCTACTGGGAGTTAATTTAAACTTTTAAGCGTAAAACAGATAAAACAAATTTGATATGAAGAATCATTCAAAAATAGCAACGATATTAGTTTCAATTCTTCTGTTTTTCACAGCTTGTCAGGAATTGGAAATGGAACAAGATACCGGGATTACCGATGATTTGTTGTGGAGCAATCCCAGTTATGTCGAGAATTTTGTTATTGATATAATTAGCGAAATGCCATCTGGATTTAATACCAGGGAATTTGGCTGGACTTTTTACGCTAATGCCACCGATGAAGCTGAAAATTCGAACGCAAGAACATCAGTGCAAAACATGAATTCGGGAAACTGGAATTCAACTACCGGATTTATTGATAATATTTGGAACCATTACTATGGTGGTATTTATAAGGTAAATTTGTTTCTGGAAAAAACAGCAAATATTACTTACGATACTTTCGAACCCAGCCAACGTGAACTATACCTTTCGAGGCTGGAGTATTTTAAGGCGGAAGCTCGTTTTTTACGTGCTTTATTTTACTACGAACTGGTAAAACATTACGGTGGAGTAGTATTGGTTGGCGACAACGCTGTTCAGACATTAGACGATATTGATAATGATACTTTCGATGCCGACAGGTCTTCTTTTACAGCATGTGCAAATTATATTATTAGCGAGTGCGACTATTTAATAGACAATGAACTACTTCCGTTGTTGGATGAAGGTGCAGACCAGGGACGTCCGAATGGAACTGCGGCAAAAGCAATAAAATGTAAAACGCAAGTATTATTGGCAAGCCCAATTTACAACACGGACATTACAGAAGGTTCATCAGAACAAATGAATTACTGGAAAGCAGTAGCAGTAACGGCCCAAGATATTGCGTTTGATAAAATATTTTCATTTGGTCCTTACGATACTTATGATGGCACAAGCCCTGAAGTAATTTTAGGTTACCGTCATAAAAATATCAATGCTCTTGAAAAACGGAATTTTCCAATTGGAGCTGAGGGAATTGATGTTTCCTCGGGAAGTACAAATCCAACTCAAAACCTGGTGGATGCCTATCGAATGAAAAACGGATTAAAAATCGATGATCCAAATTCGGGTTACGATCCTGCCAATCCTTATGAGAATCGCGACGATCGATTAAAACAAACAATTTTATACAATGGGGCTGATTGGAATGAACGAAATGTAGAACCCCGTAAAATAGAGATTTTTAGAGGAGGGCGTGATGGAATGGATCGCGATTATGGAACCAAAACCGGATATTATCTGAAAAAATACATGGATCCAACTTTAGACCTTCGTCAGGGACAAGGTTCAAACCGCGAATGGCCTATCTTCCGTTTTGCCGATATAATTCTTATTTGGTCAGAGGCAGTGAACGAAGTTTGGGGACCTACCACGCGTGGCGACTCATATTTAACTGCAACAACTATTTTAAACCAAACCATTGTACGACATGGTGGTTTGGAAGAATTACCGCTGACGGGATTTTCACAAGAAGAACTTAGAGAACGTATCCGTGAAGAACGTTTTATCGAGCTGGCATTTGAGGGGCAACGTGCCTGGGATTTACGTCGTTGGGGAATTGCCGAAGAGGTTTTGAGCCAACCCGTTTATAAAATGGAAGTTACTAAAAATGCCGACGGAACATTCAATTACGTAAAGCAAAAACTGGAAGACCGTTATTTCGAAGATCGAATGAATTTATATCCGATTCCACAACGTGACGTGAACAATGGCCTTGTTCAAAATACTGGTTGGTAGGTTTAATGAAATCAAAAATTTAAGATGATGAAATATATAATATTTATATTCACAATATTGATGTCCTTTCCGGCTTTTGCACAGGACGACATCCCCGTAAAAACAGATGGAACAAAATACTATCTCCAGATTTATGATGGAGAAACAAACGAGAAAGTATTGCAATATGAAAATCCTGCTGGTTGGCAATATATGATTTTTACAGGCGATTATTTTGATGGCTCGGCAAAACAACTTTGGTCGTTCGAAGCTACTGAAATGTACCCCGGGTATTTTAGTATTGTAAATCATGAATTTGGCAATACGCATCACTTGATGTCGTATAACTGGTATGCATATTTCACTGATGCAGCTAATAGAGATCCAAGGTCGGATAAAGAAATGCAGTTTAAGTTTGTAAAAGTTACGGATGAGTATTACAAACTGGTAACCATTGAAAAACCTACCGATGGATCGCTTTATGGCATTAACTATACACCCGGTGCCGATGCGCTTAATGTTGATGAAAATGGGCAAGCTGATTTTGGTGATGTGAAGAGTGATGATATTACCCCAGAGAATATGGTTAATATGGTATTTAAAGTGATAGAGTTTAATCCAATAGCACTTTATGAAGAATCAATTGTTCGGGGGGATGAATTATACAACAGCAATCCCAATGCTCCGGAAAAGGCACGTTATGATTTATTCTACATCTTGGAAAAAGCGCGTGAAATACGGGTGTTTGGAACCGATGGTGAAATGCTGAACTTCCAGACTCATATTGATTCTGTGGTAAATCTTTTTAATCAGTCGGTGGGATTAGTAACCGTTGTAAACGATGCCAGGGCTTTTATCGATACAACAAATGTTGACGATGAAGTTAAAGCTTCTTTTAATGCTCTGATTAATGATGCGGAGCAATTCTTAAATTCCGACGACCTTGTTTATGATGAGATTGGATCTGTTGAAACAAAAATCAATAATGCCAGAAAAGTAGTTGAGGCTATTTTTGCCGCTCAAACATATGGAGAAACCCTGGCAGAACAAGACGCTGCTCTTTCTTCTGGATTGATGGTTTCAATGGATACCGCAAAAGCTGTATTGGCAAATGATACTGCTGGTGTAAGCGATTATACTTTTGCTATCGAACATTTAACTAGCACTCAAGGAATAATTACTGAAATTATTGCAGCTAATGAGCTGATTGATGCAACCCAAGAATTTCAGGAGGCAAAAGATGCCCTGTTACTTGTTATACAAAACATTACTGCAGTTATTAATAGTAGTGGCAATTCTATCGCAGATTTAGATGCAGCTCTTGCTGAAATGCAAGATGCCATAAAAGTTTTTCAAAAAGCGTTGGAAGCCGGTGATACACCGATTGAGTTAAAAAATGCTGGTTTTGATTCAGATTTAGCCGATTGGATTGTTGAATCTCCGACTCCCGAAGCTGCTTATGGTCAAAACAGGGGAATTGATGGTTCTCGCAGTATTACGTGGTGGAAAGGTGCTGACTATCAGATGAAGGTTTACCAATCCATAAGCAATATACCAAATGGAACTTACAACATTAGTTGCGTTTATAGAAATAGTTCTGAAGGAACGATTGGTTTGTTTGCCGAAAGCGGGGCTAACGTTGTTGATTTGCCACTTCCCCTTTATAATAATGGCGAACAAGACTTAACAAAAGCCGAAATCGAGGTTGCGGTAACCGATGGTACTCTAAGATTTGGTATTAGAGGGCAGGGTGAAAATAATGGTGTACCTGCCGGTAACTGGATAATTTTTGATGAATTTGAAGTAAAACTGTCGGCAGATGTAGCGATAAAAAATGCCGGTTTTGATTCCGATTTAGCCGATTGGATTGTAGAATCTCCAACTCCTGAAGCGGCCTATGCCCAAGATAGGGGAATTGATGCTTCACGCAGTATTACCTGGTGGAATGGTGCCGATTACCAGATGAAGTTCTACCAAACGATTAGCAATATGCCAAATGGAACATATAAAGTTAGTTGCGTTTATCGAAATAGTGCTGATAGCACGATTGGTTTGTTTGCTGAAAGTGGAACTAATGTTGTTGATTTGCCACTTACACTTTACAATAATGGAGAACAGGATTTAAAGAAAGCCCAGATTGTGGTAGCCGTGTCCAATGGTACTTTAAGCTTTGGTGTAAGAGGACAAGGTGAAAACAATGGAGTACCGGCAGGAAACTGGATAATTTTTGATGAATTTGAAGTAACACGAATGCCAGATGTACCTGTTGTTAATGGTGGTTTTGATGCAGACCTTGCCAATTGGCTTGTTGAATCTCCGACACCGGAAGCTGCCTATGCCCAAAACAGAGGAATAGATGCTTCGCGAAGTATTACCTGGTGGAGAGGTTCCGACTATCAGATGAAGTTCTACCAATCAATGAGCAATATGCTTAACGGAACGTACAAAATTAGTTGCGTGTATAGAAATAGTGCTGAAGGTACGATTGGTTTGTTTGCCGAAAGCGGGGCTAACGTTGTTGATTTGCCGCTTCCTCTTTATAACAATGGTGAACAAGACTTATCGAAAGCCGAAATTGAGGTCGCTGTTACCGATGGTGCTTTAGATTTTGGTATGAGAGGACAAGGCGATGACAATGGAGTACCTGCTGGCAATTGGATAATATATGATGAGTTTCAGATTCTAATCAAATCAATTACTCCGGTTTACGAAGTGGTTGAACCAACCCCTAGTCAAATGTTTGTCACTGATGTCCAAACACAAAAGTTCGACAACGAGATTAAATACTGGCAGAACAATCAACGTTTAAACATTCAATCAAACGAGGAGATTGTTAATTATCAGGTTTATAGCATTACAGGAGCATTGGTCGATCAGAAAGAAACAAGAACCACAACGTTGTCTATCCCAATGAGAAAAGGGATTTTTATTGTACGTGTATTAACTGAAAATGGATTTATTGATACCGAAAAGGTTATCGTTAATTAGTATAGTTCTTAGTTTAGTTTGAAAAGAAGATGTTGAAAGCAACATCTTCTTTTTCCCAATTTTTGATGTTCAACCTATTTTCAACTTATATTAAAAGGATGCATTTGCTTTTAAAGCTTAATATTACTATAGTTATAATCTCTGTTTTTTCTGCAAATTTATTTGGGCAAAATAATATTGAACCTATTGCCTATTATTCATTTAATAATGATAATGTTGCAGATGAGAAGGAATATTCCGAGTTATTTCTTCGGAACCAAACAAGCTTATACAATGATTCAGAAAGAGGTACCGTGCTTCGTTTTAGTTCTGATTCAAAAAGCTATGCTGCTTTTAATAAACAACTGTTAGATTCAGATAGTTGTACCATTTCTTTTTTCTTTTACTGGGAAAATACAAATGCCGGTTCGTGGCATCAGTTATTTGAGTTACACGATGCAACTACCAACTCAAACCTGTTTTTTACACCTCAAAATGGCTGGGGAAATAACATGTGTTCTTTGATAAGCCAAAACAAAGAATACGGTACTTACGATGCAGTAAGTGCACGCCCTCTTCTGAAAAACTATTGGATGCATATTGCCATTACTTTTCAGGATAAATTGGTCACTGTTTACATCGATGGTGTTGCAGAATCCAAAGGTTACCTCAATTTTACTCCGGAATCGATCACTACCGATTCATTATTTTTAGGCGGAAATCCACACCGGTCTGATAATTTCTATATTTCGGCTCGTTTAGATGACATAAAAATATTTGACAAAGCATTGGCTGCAAACCAGATATTGGCTTTATCACAGGGGACTGACATTCCCGCCCCCGAAAACGCTCAAACCGTTTGGGAAACTTCGGATAATCCAATTCAACTTGAAATTGATTTAGCTGATAAAAAACAAACCATCAAGAATTTTGGCTCGTCGGATGGTTGGAACACCCAGCGCATAGGAAAATACTGGCCCGAAGACAAAAAGGAGAAACTAGCCGAGCTGCTGTTTAGCGCTGAAAAGGATACCAATGGAAATCCGAAAGGAATAGGTTTGTCGGCCTGGCGTTTTAACATTGGTGCAGGAACTGCAGAACAAGGAGATGCAAGCCGAATAAGCAGTGAGCATCGCAGAACGGAGGGGTTTTTAAACAACGATGGAACATATAATTGGGAGAAACAAATTGGTCAGCAGTGGTTTTTAAAAAAAGCGGCTCTTGATTACAAAATAAACCACATTATTGGCTGGCAAAACAGTCCCCCTGTTCAATACACAAAAAACAACCTGGGTTTCCGCGATTATGGAACACCCATGGAAACGATTTTAAAACCGGAATATTTCGACGATTTTGCCAAATTTCTGGCCGATGTAACTCAGCATTTTGAGAGCGAGGGTATTCATTTCGATTACATTAGCCCATTAAATGAACCACAATACGGATGGGCGCCCGAAACCGAAGGAGGAACTGTGTCGCAGGAAGGAACTCCCTGGACCAACCAGGAAATCCATGATGTTGTTGTGGCCATCGATAATGAATTCAGTACCCGTAACCTCGATACAAAGTTATTTATTTCCGAAGCAGGTTCTGTTCATTATCACACCAGTGGTACCGGGCATGCCTCAAACCAACTCTATAAATTCTGGAATCAGTATTCGACTCTTTCTTTGGTGGGTAAACCATCGTTTGCAAATATTGTATCATACCACAGTTATTGGAAAGATTTTGGCACTGAGCTGGTTTATCAACGAGAAGAATTATACGATAGGTCACAAACATTAACTCCTGTTCCTGAAGCCTGGCAAACCGAATATTCTCTGTTGGGAAATGGTTATCGCACAGGTTACCCCGATGGATACAAACTTACTGAAATGGAGTGTGCATTGGCCTTATCAAAAGTAATTGGTACCGATTTAAATGTGGCAAATATAACCGGCTGGCAATGGTGGAGCACGTTCGGATTGGGAAAACACAATGGCGAATCACGATTCTGCATTATTGAAGCACTTACCAAAGACGATAATTCGGATGGTGAATACCACCTGAATAAACTATTTTATTCTCTGGGTAATTTCTCCCATTTTATTCGTCCAGGAATGACCAGACTCGGTACATTCCGTTCGGATAACCTGAGCGCATTCGAACAAACTTCCGATGTTATATTTTCATCTTTTACAAACAGCGAAGAGAATAAGTTGGTTGTAGTGGCTGTAAATGTTACTGAACAGGCCCGAAAGATAAAGTTGTCCCTGAAAAATAATGTAGGAAAATCGCTTAAAAAGCAAGCGCTTTACCTTACCGATAAGTACACAAATTTATCGAAACAGCAAATTGATTTACCCAATGGGGAATTAATAATTCCTGCACATTCAGTAGTGACTTATACTGCTGATTTAGAGTTGGAAACCTCTTCCGGAAAATTGATTAGAGAGTCTGGATTTAAGGCTTGGTGTCGCTCCTCTGATGAAAAGATTATTGTTTCATTCAATGATCAGAATCAATTTAAACAAGTTAAGTTGTATTCCATTTCCGGAAAGCTTATTACTAGTATTCAGACAGACAACATGCAGGAAAAGGTATCATTTCAAACAGCAAGTTTGCCGGAAGGAGTGTATTTGGTTACAGGAGAGGGAAATAATGTTAAGGAAACACATAAAGTAGTAGTAACAAAACAATAGAAAGAAGTTATAAAATATGTTAGTACGTTTAACAATACTAGTTGTAATTCTGATGACTTTCCGTGTATATGCACAGGAAGGTTCGAAAGTAGTTATAGAGGTAAATCCTCAAAAAACGTATCAGGAAATACACAGTTTTGGTGCCTCTGATTCGTGGAGATGTCAGTTTGTGGGGGAAAATTGGCCCCTTGACAAAAGAGAAAAAATTGCAGAATTACTTTTTAGCCTAGAAAATAATGAAGATGGAAATCCCAAAGGAATAGGCCTTTCAAACTGGCGTTTTTACCTGGGGGCAGGTTCGGCAGAACAAGGCGATAGTTCAGATATTCAGAATGTTTGGCGCCGGTCAGAATGTTTCCTGGACGAGAATGGTAATTACGACTGGAGAAAATATAAAGGTCAGCGCTGGTTTATACAACAAGCAAAGGAAAAAGGAGTTCCTTGTTTTACTGCCTATACAATTTCACCACCTGTATTTTATACAAAAAATGGTTTGGCACATGCTACAAAAGGTGAGTTGGGCTTTAATCTGAAACAAGAGTACTACGGTGCTTACTCAAAATATTTGGTTGACGTGATTGAATATTTTGAGAAAAACGAGAACATTCATTTTGATTTTCTGAGTCCTTTTAATGAACCACAGTGGGCATGGGATAAAAACAATCAGGAAGGTACACCGGCTACAAATGAAGAATTGTACCGATATGTTAAGATTCTTTCTGATGAATTGGCCTCAAGAAATAGTAATACAAGGTTATTGGTTGGCGAAGCCGGAGATGTGGGATATTTGTATGAAGAAAAAGGAAAAAACAATAATGGCGATCAGATTAATGTGTTCTTTAATCCAGAGTCAGATTTATACTTGGGGAATTTTCCGAATCTTGAATATGCCATAACCTCTCACTCGTATTTTACAACCTGGCCTATTGATCAGCAGATTTTATATCGCGAAAAACTAGCTGCACGAATTCAGGAGATAAATCCACACCTGGATTACCACCAAACCGAATTTTGTATTCTCGAAAAGAACCCTGAAATAAAGGGAGGATGGGGACGTGATTTAGGAATGCCAACGGCATTGTATGTGGCACGCGTAATTCATTCAGACTTAACCATTGCAAATGCCTGTTCGTGGGAATGGTGGACAGCTTTATCGCAGTTTAATTTTAAAGACGGTCTAATTCATTTGGATGATGGTGATGGTAATAGTGTAGAAAACGATACGAGTCAACTCAACTATGATTTACGATATGATGGAAATGTGACTGAAACCAAGCTTTTGTGGGCTTTCGGAAACTATTCGCGTTTTGTTAGACCGGGAATGATAAGAATAGGTGCAAAAATAAATAACAGATTAAGTCGGGTTGAACAGGCTACTGACCTACAGGTTTCAGCCTATAAAGACGAATCTGGCGATAAAACAGTATTAGTTTTTATAAACCACTTGAATAAAGATATACCGATTACTATAAACGGACTAAAATCCGCTGATGCGGAAATGTATATAACCGACAATAAAAGAGATTTAGAAAAAAATAATGTTGAGTTGGATCATCTTATTATTCCACAGCGTTCGGTTACAACGTTGGTTGTGAATTAAAGGGGATTTCCAAAATTAAGGAGTATGATGAGAATAAATTTAATATTCGTGATTCTTCTGTCCGTGGCTTGGTGTGGTTGTAAAATCACGCAAAAGGAGGAAGTTAAAAAGCCTAATGTAGTCTTAATAATTGCCGACGATTTGGGATGGATGGATTTAGGTTATACCGGTAGTTCGTTTTATGAAACGCCAAATATTGACGCCTTGGCGGCTTCGGGGATGACTTTCACAGATGCTTATGCTGCAAGCCCGGTTTGTTCGCCAACACGCTCAAGTATAATGTGTGGAAAAACACCGGCACGTACTAAAAATACAGATTGGTTTGGAGCTCCGCAGCCAGGTGCTGCATTTCCTGGATGGATGGGACATTCAGATCGTACCTTGGAACCAGCTTCCTACGTTGAACACATGTCACTTGAGGAGTACACAATTGCAGAAACTTTACGTGATAATGGTTATAAAACTTTTATCGCAGGGAAATGGCATTTGGGACACGACGAAAAATACTGGCCCGAAAATCAGGGTTTCGACATAAATAGAGGTGGTTTTGCCATGGGGCATCCTCCGTTAAACGACGAGTACGACGGGTATTTCTCTCCTTATGGAAATCCACGATTAACAGATGGCCCGAAAGGAGAATATTTGCCTTATCGTCTTGTTGATGAAACCAGAAGGTTTATTCAGGAAAATAAAGATAGTACCTTCTTTATCTATTATCCTATGTACTTGGTTCACACTCCGCTTCAGGCAAGGGAAGAATTAATTGCCAAGTATCAACAAAAAAGAGACTCACTGAATTTGGGAGACGAGTTTGTCGATTTTGGTGACAGAAAGCTGAGAACCAATCAAAGTAACGTAGTTTACGCCGCAATGGTAGAAGCTATGGATCAAGCTATCGGAAAAGTTACCTCAGAGTTAAAAGCGGCAGGTGTAGATGACAATACCATTATAATTTTTACAGCTGATAACGGAGGACTTTCAACGAACTCTGCTCCAACATCTAACCTGCCACTCAAAGGTGGTAAAGGCTGGATGTATGAAGGTGGAATTCGTGAACCGATGTTTGTGATCTGGCCTGGTGTGACGCCGGCAAAAAGTAAATGCAACGAGCCGGTGTTAACTACTGATTTTTATAAGACAATCGTTGAAATGACCGGTATTGCTCATCCGAAACAAGAAACAGATGGTGAAAGCCTGGTACCTCTCTTAAAACAAAGCGAGGGATTTGATCGCAAAGTGGTATGCTGGCATTATCCACATTATAGTCCGCAGGGTGGGAAGCCTGCCTCTGCCATTCGGAGTGGTAATTGGAAGTTGATTAAAAATTACGAAACGAATACATCAGAACTCTACAACCTGAAAGACGACATAGGAGAAACCAAAGATCTTTCGGATGTTGAAGCAGAGGTTGTAAATCATCTTGAACAGGAATTAGACGCCTGGTTGACTGATTTGGAGGCGTCGTTGCCCACAAAAATAAAATAACATTTTCTAGAAACGAAGCCTCTCAGCGAGTAGGCGTTTCAATAAACGGAATAGAAAAAAATATTATTAATCGGATGAATAATTTAAACACAAGGTACATATTTATGATCTCAATGGTGTCGGCCATGGGAGGTCTTCTGTTTGGATATGATTGGGTAGTAATTGGCGGAGCCAAACCGTTTTATGAGCAGTTTTTTCATATCAGCCAAAGTCCTTTTCTGCAGGGCTGGGCTATGAGTAGCGCACTGCTTGGATGTTTGATTGGGGCTTTAACC
>NZ_JRHC01000004.1 GCF_000949475.1 Draconibacterium sediminis
GATTCTATCCTTGTTCTGGAACTTTTCACCGTACCAGAATTCCGCGATACCATAATAGAAACAGTTTGTGAATCCTCACTTCCATACGATTGGAACGGCATGGAAATCTTTGCCGCCGGAACCTATACTGATACTCTGACCAGTTCGGGCGGTTGTGATTCTATCCTTGTTTTGGAACTTTTCACCGTACCAGAATTCCGCGATACCATATTTGAAACTGTTTGCGAATCATCTCTGCCATACAACTGGAACGGAATGGATATCGCTTCAGCCGGAACCTATACTGATAGCCTGACCAGTGTAAGTGGTTGTGATTCTATTCTTGTACTTGAACTATATACTATTCCTGAATTCCGTGACACTATAATTGAAACGGTTTGTGAATCCTCGCTTCCATACGACTGGAACGGTGTGGAAATCGCTATCGCCGGAACCTACACCGATAGTCTGACCAGTGTAAGTGGCTGTGATTCGATCTTGGTTCTTGAATTATACACTGTTCCTGAATTCCGTGACACTATCGTAGAAACGGTTTGTGAGACCTCTCTTCCATATTACTGGAATGGCATGGAAATTACTTCCGCCGGAACCTATACCGATAGTCTGACCAGTGCAGGCGGTTGTGATTCGATACTGGTTCTGGAACTTCTCACCGTACCAGAATTCCGTGACACCATTATAGAAACAGTTTGTGTGTCCTCTCTGCCATACGATTGGAATGGCGTGGAAATCGCTTCTGCCGGAACGTATACGGATAGTTTGACCAGTGCAGGTGGTTGTGATTCGATAATTGTTCTAATTCTGGATATTATTGATGGAGAACTTTTTGAGATTTATGAATCAGCATGTGAAACATTCACCTGGGTTGATGGAAATGGCAATACCTATACCGAGTCGGGCACTTACGATTATATATCCGACTTGGGAGCCTGCTCAGATACTTTACGATTACACTTATTTATCAGTCCGCCAATGGATCTTGTGGCCGATTCAATACCGGTAAGCTGTTACGACTTTGCAGATGGGGCCATTGATTTAACGGTTACAGGAGGTACCGCACCTTATACATTTGTATGGAGTAACGGTGAAACTACTGAAGATATTGGTAGTTTAGCGGCTGGCACTTATACCGTATGGGTTAGCGATTCCTTGGGATGTACGGATAGTCTCAGCATTCAGATTACGCAGCCTGATCCGATACAAATTACACTCGATGCTGTAACAAATGTTCTTGTTATTGGTGAATCAACCGGTAGCATAGAAGTTTCGCTTGGGGGTGGAACACCGGGCTACACTTATGTCTGGACAAATGAATCAGACGATATTGTTGGTACGGACGAAGACTTGTATAACCAGCCTGCCGGTGAGTATACGTTAAGAGTAACTGATGCGAATGGTTGTGAGGAAATATTAATCGCAACAATTACTGAGCCGGTAGCAACCGAAAGGCGAATGTCACCGGTTGAAACGCCAATCTGTTACGAAGACCGTAACAATTTCCCACTTCTCGACTCGCTGAAGCAATACCTGGCCTTACATCCTGATGTTGAGGTATTCTCCGATTGGGGACTGGATACCAGCACCTTCAAGCTAGAATCTGTAATTATTGGAGGTAGTGAATATTGTTATGAAGAAATTAGAACATACAGCATCCAGGATTTTGATGGTGAAACCTTAAGTGCAACGCACCGGATAATTGTTGATGATGACGAAGAGCCAACAATCAGTTGTCCGCCGGGCTTCGCGGTGTCCGGAGGTATCGTTCCGCCACCTCTTGATTCTGTTGAATTTTTAGCTGCAGGAGGTACTTTTGATGATAATTGTGGAATTGTTAGTTTCCGCCATGTAAGCGATGTTTCTGATGGAAAAACCAATCCGGAAACGATAACAAGAACATACGAAGTAACTGATTTCTGTGGCAATACCAGGGAATGTGAGCAGGAGATAGAAGTAACCAACGATCTTGTTTTTGCAGCTGTTGGCCCGTTCTGCCAGTATTCTGTTGCACCCGAATTGCCTGATACCGCATTAAACGGAACACCGGGTTATTGGCTGCCGGACACGATAAGTACGGCTACAGCAGGCGATTTCGAATATATTTTCTATCCTGATTCAAGCTATCACGCAGCGCCTTATCGTTTAATTGTCACTGTTCTTCCCGCAATCGACTTGAGTGCTAATTTGGTTGATCAGGGCTATGATCCAAATCCGGTTGGAAGCATCAATCTGAATATCAGCGGAGGAAGCGGACCTTATACTATTAACTGGACAGGCCCTGACGGATATTCTGCATCGTCAGAGGATATTGTCGACCTTTACGCCGGTGATTATTGGGTAGAAGTAAGCGACGAGATTGGCTGTTACGATAGTTTATCTGTAACCTTGCGAACCTTTGAGCCGGAGTTTAGCTGTCCGCCGGATACAATATTTGAATGCCCTGATGTAACACAATATCCTGCGTCAACCAACATTGCCGAATTTATTGCCATAGGCGGATACTATAATCCGGCCAATATTGTGGCTAACATCACAAGTTTTGATAATCCGGTCTCAAGCGAGTACTGTTTAACCATTGAACGTACCTACATAATTGAAGATATTTACGGAAGATTGGATACCTGTATTCAAACCATCGACTTCCACGATACTATCCCGCCGGTACTAAATGCTCCTGAAGGCGATACCGTGGAATGTTACTCTGCTGTTTATGCGGATTACAAAACCTACACTGATTTTATCGCATCGGGAGTACCTGTGCCTTACGATAACTGTGCTATCGATCCATCGTCGTTTACCGTTCGTGATACCCTGATTAATATTGAACCTGGTCGTTCGGAGTTAATTTACTACTACAGTATTGCCGACATGTGCGGAAACATTGGCCGCGATACCACCTATTTCCTCATTCTCGATCAGGAACCACCTGAGGTATTCTGTGCCGATATTACGGTGTACCTGGATGAAAACGGAACTTATCGTATCTCTGTGCAGGATTCGGTTGCCATGGTCGACAGTGTGTACGATAATTGTACCGCTCCTGAAAACCTGAGGGTGGTAATTGAAGTGAACGAGATCACCTGTGAGGATATAGAGTCGGGAACACAGGCTCGTGTAATTGTTTATGATGAGGTAGGCCTTTCGGCAGAATGTGTGGCAAACATTACCGTACTTGATACCGTTCCGCCGGATGCAATCTGTCAGGATATTACGGTTTATCTGGATGAAAACGGTGAGGTAACAATTACGGCTGAACAAATCAACAATACTTCAACCGATAACTGTGAAATCGCTTCAATCGATATTTCCAGAGATCGTTTCGACTGTACCGATGTTGGTGTTAACCTTGTTCAGTTAATTGTTACGGATATTTATGGTAATACCGATACCTGCGAGGCAAATGTGACTGTTATCGATGAGATTCCTCCTCAAATTACTTGTGCCCCGGGAGATACCATACAGTTAAGCGAAGAAGATGGTACTTTCCTACTAACATGGGATGTTGTTACGGAATCAGCCTGGGATGAATGTGGAATTGACACGGTGTTACTGGATCAATACTTATTGGATTGCGACAACATTGGACGGACAACAATTACAGCAACAGCTTACGATGTAAATGGTAATTCAAGCAGTTGTACTGCAGAGTTTGTTGTTATAGGTAACACGCCTCCAATCGTTGAAAACGACTCGGCTATCACTGCAATGGATGTTCCTATTGATATTCCGGTAACCAATAACGACTTCGACCTGAAGACAAATATTGATTTAGCGACGCTTGGCGTAAATAGTGATCCTGTAAATGGATCTGTGGTGGTAGATAATAAAACAGGTATTGTAACTTACATTCCTGATCCGGGATTTGTTGGCGAGGATATATTCACCTATCAGATTTCCGACGATGGTGTTCCTTGTGAACCAGAAAAAGGAACAGCCACTGTATATGTTACCGTACTTCCTGCCAACGAGCCGCCGGTGGCTGTCGACGACTACTTTGAAGTGCCATGCGGTGAGTTGTTTGGTAATGTATTGTATGGCGACGATTTTGGAAATGGAGTAGATTCTGATCCGGATGCCGGTGATAAGATTACAGTAAGCCAGACTCTGATTACTCCACCGGATAGCGGTGTCTTTAACTGGTTGGACGGCGATGGAAACTTCGAATACATTCCGTTCGATGGATTCTTCGGAACTGATAGCTTCCAGTATGCAATCTGCGACGATGGTATTCCTACGTCGTTGTGCGACACCGCATGGGTTTTTATCACCCGTGTTCCGGATAACGACTGTGATGGAGTTGCCGATGCTGATGATATTGATGATGATAACGACGGAATCCGCGATAATATTGAAAATGGTGGTTACTGGCCTGAAGAGCAGATGGGATTGATCGATTCCGATCATGACGGAATACCGGATTACATGGATATCGACTCGGATAACGATGGAATACCGGACAATATTGAAGGTCAGGGCGAGCACAATTATATTCCGCCTTCAGGAATTGATGCCAACCACGATGGCTGGGATGATGTTTACGACGTAACCATTGGTGGTGTAATTACTTTCGACGAAGAGTTGACGGATACCGATGGTGATTCGATGCCTGATTACCTGGATATTGATTCGGACAACGACGGTGTATTTGATATGATTGAAGGTCACGATGCCGACCACAATGGTATTGCCGATGTATTAAGATGGTATACCGATGAAGACCACGATGGATTGGATGATGCCTACGATACCTATTATGGCTGGGCCGATTATGGTAACGAGATCGGAAGTAATGCGCCGCTGCAAGACTTTGATGATGACGGTACACGCGACTGGCGAGATATTAACGACGAAGATGATGATTACCTGACAGTAAATGAAGACCTGAACGGTAACGGCGATTACAGTGACGATGACCTCGATTTGGATGGTTATCCGGAATACCTGGATACCGAGCTGAATTGTGAGCTGTTTATTCCTGAAGGATTCTCGCCAAACGACGATGATGTTCACGACTTCTTCCAGATTCTATGTATTCAGAAATATCCGAATGCCAAACTGATGATCTTCAACCGTAACGGTGTTAAACTTTGGGAGAAAGAACACTATGGTAACCTTGATGTTTGGGGAACTTACCAGGATGCATGGTGGTGGGGAACTTCTAAACATGCACTTACCCTTGGTCGATCAGGTGGATTACCGGCCGGTAACTACATCTACGTACTGCTGCTGAACGATGGAAAAGGTACAGTTAAGAATGGTACAGTGATGTTGGCGTACTAAGAAGGATTAAGGATTATGGGATGTAGTAATCAGTTTTCAGTCGCAGTTTTCAGTTCACAATTTTCAATTGAACTATTTAGAATTAGAATCGTGAGTGAGTTACTGAGTGAATGAGTAGCAATTGAATGATGAATTTCGAATGCTGATTAACGATTTTAGATTTCAGAATCTTGAGGAAAGTTAGCAGTTTTCAGTCGCAGTAAACAGTTTAGCAGTAGAACAGTATAGAAATAGTAAAGAAATCCTAATGATTCCTATGTGACTATTGTGGTTCAAGTCTTCGAGCCTTGGAATCTTTGTGTTTTAAAGTTTTTAACCACAAAGCCGCACAGAGAATGCACAAAGAATGCACAAAGTTTCATAGAGAAGTAAAACTCGAAACACGTAGCTCGGAACTCGTTACCCAAATGAATTTCGATTTCAGAAGTGGGAAGAAAGTTTTCAGTTTTCAGTCGCAGTTTACAGTTCTACAATTTGACAATAAAACAATTTAGCAATTGTAACCATAAACTACTGTGCCCTATGTGCCTACTGTGGTTTAATTCTTAGTGTCTTTGAGTCTTGGTGTTTAAATATCATTTCAGCGCCGCTTCAATATCGGCAATAATATCGTCTACATTCTCAATCCCCACCGAAAGGCGCATCATGCGGTCGTTAATGCGGGCTGCAATACGTTCTTCTTCGGTAAACTCAGCGTAAATTGTTGAGTGCGGGTGAATGATCAGCGATTTATTATCATTCAGGTTAGTGGCCCTTCGAATGATTTGTAGCTTGTTCATAAATGTGTAGCAGGCAGCTTTCGATTCCAGCTCAAAACTCATAATGGTGCCCGGAATTCCGTTAAAATATTTTTGTGCCAGCGGGTAGCGTTCATCGGTTTCCAGTCCCGGGTAACTTACCTTTTTAATCCGGGGATGTGCTTTCATAAATTCGCCCAAAGCCAGGCAATTTTGGTAACACTTTTCTACCCGAAGCTCCAGGATGTCGAGCCCCTGAATTTGAAAGCGCGCCGTCTGAGGAGCCATGCTTCCGCCCGTATTTCGGTAAACGTTCTTTCTTACTTTAATAAGAAAGGCATTGTCCTTAAATTTTTCAGTGTATGAAGCCGTATTAGGGTTCCGGTTCCAGTCGAAATTACCGTGATCCACAATGGCACCACCAAACGAAGTGGCCCCTCCCGAGATGTATTTTGTGGTCGACATCACCTCGATATTCACACCAAACTTCCCGCCGCTAAAAACATTGGGGGGAGTAATCGTGCTGTCGGCAACTAAAACAAGGTTGTGTTTTTTGGCCACACGCGACAGCATTTCAATATCGGCAATATCCAGTTGTGGATTAGTTACCGTTTCAAAATAGATGGCGCGGGTATTTTTATCAATGAGTTTTTCAATTTCTTCTGCCGAACTTAAATCGCTAAAACGTGTTTCCAACCCGAATTCAGAAAGTGTATTCTGAAGCAAAGCAAAACTGTGCCCAAACAAACGATTTCCGGAAATAATATTGTCGCCCGTTTTGGTAAGCGCCATAATGGTATTTGTAATGGCTGCCATTCCCGAACTTACCGCAATTACACCACTGCTTTGTGTTAGCGCCTTTAGTTTTAGCTCGAAATACTCCACCGTAGGACTTGCTGTTCGCGAGTATACGTGGGCAATGTACTCGCCTCTGAAATTGGCTTCGATCTGTTCGGCCGAATCAAATTCGTAAGCCACCGACTCGTATAATGGCATTTGCAGTGCCTTGTGTGGATCGTGTTTGGCGTAAGGTACATTTAATGCTGTGGTAGTAAATCCGGTTTTCTTCATTTGTCGTTCTTTAAAGGCGTAAAAGTAATCTTTTGTATTCCTTTCATGCCCTGCTGCTACAAAATATCAGTTAAAAAATCCTGATATTTGACATCCTCAAAACAATTCTACAACATAATTGTTTTAGGGGTGTCGATGCATTATGGTACGATAATTGTTCCTTACCTTTGCATCTTTAAGTTATAATTAAACAGCATTTAATTAACAACTGCTAACCATGGCGCCCCCCGCCATGGTTTTTTTTATTTCTTTCTCTTAATGTTGTCATAAACAGTCCTTTCCTTTCATGCTCATCCTTCAACATCTTTTTAATTTCCCGGACAACGGCATTTTTTCGCAGTTAAATTATTCTAAATGTTCAATCCGTCATAACAGAGGTCTGCCTGTCAGTTAGTTAATGAGTTTTGAAATAAAAGAAGACTTTTCGAAACGCATTTTTTTTTAATAATCTGCATTTTCACGTCTGTTTCTATATCTTTAAAAAACAAATCCGGAAGAGTATTCGGATTTTGAAAGACGAAAAAGAAAGGAGCAAAACCTATGAAACGAGCAGATTAAAAAGCCCGTTTGATGTTGGAGCATTATCATGCGAGTTCCATCTTTTACCTTAAAACGAAAAATTTTAATAAGATGAAGAGATACCTGCCGAAATTAGTTCAGAACGATAAATGGCTGGAGCCTTATGCCGGAGTTATTTCCGACCGGATGATTCTTGCTGATCGTAAAGAAAGAGAAGTTACCGGAGGACGGAGTCTGGCCGATTTTGCTACCGGGCATCTGTATTTTGGTTTGCACCGAACCGAATCGGGATGGGTAATTCGCGAATGGGCACCCAATGCAACGCATATTTATCTGGTTGGTACTTTTAACGATTGGCAGGAAAGTGTTGAGTACGCTTTTGCAAGTCTCGATCATGGTGTTTGGGAATTGCATCTGGCAGCCGATCAAATGGGCCATGGCGATTTGTATGCCTTAAATGTACATTGGGCTGTAAATCATGGAAAACGAATACCTGCCTGGGCTACACGTGTTGTGCAGGATGAAAATACACACATGTTTAATGCGCAGGTTTGGGCGCCCGAAAATCCTTACGAGTGGAAGAATCCGGAGTTTCAACGTACCGAGGAGCAACCGCTGATTTATGAAGGGCATGTAGGGATGGCAGGCGAAGAAGCGCGTGTTCATACCTACAATGAGTTTCGCGAGCAGATGTTACCGCGCATAAAAGCCAACGGCTACAATGTTATTCAGTTAATGGCTATTCCGGAGCACCCGTATTACGGGAGTTTTGGTTATCACGTTAGTAGCTTTTTTGCGGCGTCGTCGCGTTTCGGAACGCCCGAAGAACTAAAACAGCTGATTGATGAGGCGCACGGAATGGGAATTGCCGTAATTATGGATCTGGTGCATTCGCATGCTGTAAAAAATGAAGTTGAAGGCTTGGGGAATTACGATGGCACACGTTACCAGTTTTTTCACGAAGGTGCAAAAGGTGAGCATCCGGCCTGGGACAGCTATTGTTTTAACTACGATAAAAACGAGGTGCTGCACTTCCTTTTGTCAAACATCAGTTATTGGCTCACCGAGTATAAATTTGATGGATTCCGTTTTGACGGTGTAACCAGCATGTTGTATTTCAACCATGGCTTGGAGATTGCTTTCACCACTTACGACGACTATTTTAATGCCAATGTCGACCAGGAGGCAACTACCTATTTTAAACTGGCGAATAAGTTGATTAAACAAATTAATCCGCAGGCGCTGTCGATTGCCGAAGATATGAGCGGAATGCCCGGATTGGCAGCATCGATAGAAGATGGCGGTTTGGGATTTGATTTCAGGATGGCGATGGGCGTACCTGACTTCTGGATAAAAATGATAAAAGAAAAGTCGGATGACGAATGGGAGGTGGGTGATATTTTCTACCAGCTGACCTCGAAACGTATGGACGAGCAGGTGGTGAGTTATGCCGAATCGCACGACCAGGCTTTGGTGGGCGATAAAACCATCATCTTCCGGCTGATAGATAAAGAAATGTATTTCTCCATGCGAAAAGATCAGCCGAACCTGATCGTTGACCGTGGAATTGCCCTGCATAAAATGATCCGGCTGGCAACCGCGAGTACTGCCGGCGGTGCTTACCTGAATTTTATGGGAAATGAATTCGGGCACCCCGAATGGATCGATTTCCCGCGCGAAGGAAACAACTGGTCGTACAGTCATGCCCGCCGAATCTGGAGCATTGCCGAGGATCAGGACCTGAAGTTTCATTGGTTGTATGATTTTGATAAGGAAATGATTCAGCTGATCAACCAGAACAAAATACTTTCTATTCCTCCGGTTGATAAGGTTTTGGAAAATACGCCAGATAAAGTGCTGGCCTACCACCGCGGACTGTTTCTGTTTGTTTTCAATTTTAATCCAACACAGTCGTTTACCGATTACGGAATTCCGTTGGGTGCCGGGAAATATCAGATTGTGTTGAATACCGATTCCGGCCGTTTTGGTGGTCACGATCGGGTTGATGAGGAGATCAGTTACTACACCATGCCAAGCAAAGGACTGGATAGCCAGCATTACCTGAGACTTTACCTTCCGGCAAGAACGGCGCTTGTACTGAAAAAAGTGGATATCCCGAAAGTGAAGTAAATGGCCGAATCAAAATTTCAAACCATAGTAGATGTGCCGCAGTTTCCGTGGCAAACAGGTTATAAAACGAAGAACCTGTTCATGGGATCGTGTTTTACCGAAAATGTTGGGGCGAAAATGGAAGCCCTGAAATACCCGGTTGACATCAATCCGTTTGGAATTTTATATAACCCGCTTTCCGTTGCCAACGGGCTGCAGCTATTGCTCGAAGAAAAGCAACTTTCGGCAATCGATCTTATAGAACACAACGGCCTTTGGCATAGCTTTAGCCATCATGGCCGTTTTTCGAATACCGAGCAAAAGATGGCCTTAGATGACATAAACACGCGTATTAAAAGCTCAGCAGCTTTTTTAAAAGAGGCCGGTTTTCTATTTCTCACTTTTGGAACAGCCTGGATTTACAGGTATAAAAAAAGCGGAGAACTGGTTTCGAACTGCCATAAAATTCCGGCACGTGAGTTTGTGCGCGAACGTTTGTCGGTACAACAAATCGTTGAAGTTTATCGGGAATTGCTGCACAAAATCTGGCAAATAAATCCTGAGCTAAAAGTGGTTTTTACGGTTAGCCCGATTCGTCATTGGAAAGACGGCGCTGTTGAAAACCAGCGAAGTAAGTCGACACTTGTATTGGCTGTCGATCAACTTATTCAGGAACTGGGTGCAGATAAATGTGCCTATTTTCCGTCGTACGAAATTGTGATGGATGAACTGCGCGATTATCGTTTTTATGCCGAAGATATGTTGCACATTTCAGAGGTGGCCATCAAACATATATGGTCGCGTTTTGAAGCGGCACTAATCAACCCTGAAAGTATCGAAATTGCGCGGGAAGTTCAAAAAATATGCAATGCTGTAAAGCATCGTCCAATCAACAAAAAATCCCTTGAATATTCCAAATTTCTCCTTAGTTTTCTTAATAAATTGGAATTACTGGAAAAAAGATTCCCGTATCTTAATTTAAAGTTAGAAAAAGAATATTTTAATGTACAGATTGAGCAATTTGGTGGTAGTGACCAAACAATTGTAAGTTAAATCCCTTAACTTAGTAGTGACAACTTCGTTGTGGCTGCTGAACCAATACTCAATTTACCAAAGTGTTATTAATATGCATTACCTTGAATTTGATAAGGAGCAGCTGGTAAATCTTGAATATTCGCTGTTCAAAGAAATATTACGATCAAACAGAGCCGGTTCTTATTTAAGTACTACGCTAAACGGCTGTAATACCCGAAAATACCACGGTTTGCTGGTGTGCCCTATTGAGAATTTTGGAGGAGAAAAACACGTGTTGCTTTCGTCGCTCGATGAAACCGTAATACAAAACGAGGCCGAATTTAACCTCGGAATCCACCGCTATAAAGGTGGAACCTACGAACCCAAAGGGCACAAATACATCCGCAATGTAGAGTTTGATGCGATACCAAAAATTACTTACCGTGTGGGTGGGGTTGTGCTAACAAAAGAACGACTGCTGGTAGAAAAAGAGGAACAAATTCTCATAAAATATACCCTTGAGGAAGCTAAATCGCCAACAACATTGCGATTAAAACCATTCCTTGCTTTCCGGAATATTCATCAGCTGAGCAAGGCAAATATGTTTGTAAACCGCAAGTTCGGTAAGGCCAAAAACGGCATAAAAGCCTGTTTGTACGATGGCTACCCCGATTTGTTTATGCAATGCAGCAAAGCGGTTGATTTTGTTGGGGTACCCGATTGGTATTACGATATTGAATACCTGAAAGAGCTGATCCGGGGTTACGAATATCTTGAAGATCTTTTTGTGCCGGGCTATTTTGAGTTTCCGATGAAAAAAGGTGAGTCGATCGTTTTTGCCGCGGGTTTAACAGAAGCAAATCCGGTGTCGTTAAAACAGCGCTTTACCAAAGAGCAGAACAAACGTGGAGGCAAAGAAACCTTCAACAGTGTTTTGGAGCGGGCCGCTCACCAGTTTATTATGCACGAAGGTTACACGGCCGATATTATTGCCGGTTTCCCCTGGTACAACAGCATTACCCGTCAAACTTTTATATCGCTTCCCGGATTGTGCCTGGCGTTTAACGACCCGAAACTGTGTGAGAAAATACTCGATTCTTACCTGAAATATTTTAACGATGGTTTTTTCCCCGATCAGATTAAGGATAAAAAACTGACCTACCATTCTGCCGACACATCGTTGTGGTTTATTTGGGTTATTCAGCAGTATTTAAAGAAAAAGAACAATCCGAAGATGCTTTGGAGAACGTATGGCGAAGTGATCAAAAGAATACTCAATGCCTATACCAGCGGGAAAAGGGATGATATAAAAATGCTGCCCAACGGATTGATTTATGCCGAAAAAGAAGATACCGCATTAACCTGGATGAATTCCAGTGTTGACGGAAAGGCTGTAATACCGCGCACCGGAAAGCCGGTTGAAGTGAATGCCTTGTGGTTTAACGCCATTTGTTTTGCCCTCGATTTAGCGGATATGGCCGGCGACGACGAATTTATTACGCAATGGAAACATATGGTAAATAAAGTGGCGCAGTCGTTCCTGAAAACCTTCTGGAGCGATGGACACGGCTACCTGGCCGATGTGGTAAAAGATGAGCAGCACGATTGGGCAGTTCGGCCAAATATGGTAATTGCGGTTGCCATGGATTATACACCGCTTACAAAAGAACAGCAAAAACAGGTGTTAAGTGTGGTGAAACGCAAACTGTTAACCAACAGGGGGCTGCGAACATTGTCGCCCGATCATTTGCGTTACTTTGGTAATATTAGCGGAGGCCCCAAAGAACGGGAGCTGGCGGTGCATCAGGGAGCTGTATGGCCCTGGTTGCTACAGTTTTTTGTTGAAGCCTATTTAAAGATTCACAAGCGCGGAGGATTGCCGTTTGTGAAACAGATTATGGAAAGTTTTGAAGCCGAAATGACCGAGCATTGTATCGGAAATATTCCTGAGATGTACGATGGCGACCCGCCACATGTTGGAAAGGGCGCCATTTCGCAGGCCTGGAATGTGGCAGGTGTTTCGTATGCGCTTGATTTGGTGCAGAACTATACAGAATAAACCAAAAACAATTGATTTTTGGGATGTAACCGGAAAATTAGAAGATCAGATGAAGGTATTAATGTTTGGATGGGAATTTCCGCCCCATATCTCCGGTGGATTGGGGACAGCCTGTTACGGGCTTACAAAAGGTATGGCTGAGATTGAAGATATTGACGTAACTTTTGTGGTTCCAAAGGCTTTTGGCGACGAAGATCAGTCGCGAATAAAGCTGATTGGAGCCAATAACATTCCCGTAAGCCGAACGACCTTTACTTTTGATGAGGGCGGAAAAACAATGGAATACCTCGAAGTAGATTCGCCCATTCTTCCTTACGTTACCGAAGATGAATTCTGGACTTTAAAAAGCAAACGTTACACAGGCCAGACAAAATTTGTTGAAACCGACGAAAATTCAAAGATCGAATTCAGCGGTGGTTATGGCCCCGATCTGTTAAAAGAAATTCGCAATTATGCGCTGGTGGCTCGTTTGATTGCCGAAGATAATTCCTGCGACATTATTCATGCACACGACTGGCTCACATATCCGGCAGGAATAGCTGCCAGCCAGTCCACAGGAAAACCATTGGTTATTCATGTGCATGCCACCGATTTCGACCGAAGCGGAGGCGATGTAAACCCGCGGGTTTATGCCATTGAGCGAGAAGGTATGGAAGCGGCCGATAAAATTATTGCGGTAAGCAATCTTACCCGGAAAATGGTGATCGAAAAGTACGGAATTCCACCCGAAAAAGTGGTTACCGTTTATAACGCCGTTGAGTCGGTAAATAATGAAAAAGGAAGTTTGCCGCCAAAAGGCGTTAAGGATAAAGTGGTTACTTTTTTAGGAAGGATAACCATGCAAAAAGGCCCCGGCTATTTTGTTGAAGCTGCCAACCTGGTGCTCAAAAAAATGCGGAATGCACGTTTTGTTATGGCCGGAAGCGGCGATATGATGAATGAAATGATAGCCCGGACAGCAGCATTGGGCATCGCCGATAAATTTCATTTTACCGGTTTCCTGAAGGGGAATGATGTGAACGACCTTTTTAGCATGACCGATGTGTTTGTTATGCCCTCGGTGTCGGAGCCTTTCGGAATTGTACCGCTTGAAGCCATGCAGTTAAATGTTCCGGTAATTATATCCAACCAGTCGGGGGTGTCAGAGATTTTAAAACATGCTATAAAGATCGATTTTTGGGATACTTATGCCATGGCCGATGCTATTTATGGTGTATTGAATTATTCCTCGTTGGCCCAGCATTTTAAAAGTGCCGGAAAAACAGAGGTGGATGAATTAAAGTGGACACACTCGGCCCGCGAAGTGAGAAAAGTTTACGAAAGTACCTTGCAAGAATTTTAACCCAACTGCTATGAAGTCAATTTGTTTGTTTTTTCAAATACATCAACCGTTCAGGCACCGGCGTTACCGTTTTTTCGATATCGGTAACGACCACTACTATTACGACGACTATTCAAACGAAAGCATAATCAGAAATATAGCCGACAAAAGTTATTTGCCGGCCAATAAACTGTTGCTCGAACTGGCTAAAAAACTGGGTGATAAGTTTAAGGTTGCTTTTTCTATAACCGGAGTGGCACTGGAGCAGTTTGAGCTTTATGCACCCGATGTTATCGAGTCGTTTCAGAAATTGGCAAAAACCGGTTGTGTTGAGTTTTTGGCCGAAACCTACTCGCATTCGCTGAGTTCGTTAAGAGATATAAATGCTTTTACCGATCAGGTGAAAAAGCACGACGATCAGATCTTCAGGTTGTTTGGTCAGAAACCGCGTGTTTTCCGCAATACCGAAATGATCTACTCCGACGAAATTGGAGAGAAAGTGGCCAAGCTGGGTTATTCGGCCATGTTAACTGAAGGAGCCAAACACGTGCTGGGATGGAAAAGCCCTGACTTTCTGTATGTAAACGCCATAAATCCGCGGCTAAAAGTATTAATGCGTAACTATAAACTGAGCGACGACATTGGATTTCGCTTTTCAGACAAAAACTGGGATAAGCACCCGCTAACAGCAGAAAAATATGTGGGCTGGCTTGAAAAGGTTGGAGAAAAAGAAGAGGTAATTAACTTGTTTATGGGCTACGATTCGTTTGGAACCCGGCAGCCAAAAGAAGCCGGAATATTCGATTTCTTAAAAGCGTTGGCTGAGCAGGTGGTAAAAAGCGATAAGCTAAAATTTTCAACCCCTTCCGAAGCGGTTGATGAACTTCAGCCGATTTCGGTTGTTAGTGTTCCACATCCAATTTCCTGGTCCGACGAAGAGCGCGATCTTAGTGCTTGGCTCGGGAATGAAATGCAAAAAGAGGCCTTTGAAAAATTGTATGCCATGAAAGGACAAATGGCCCGGTGTACCGACGCTGTTCTTCAGAAGGATTGGAATTACCTGCAGGCGAGCGATCATTTCTTTTACATGTCGACCAAGTATTTTGCCGATGGTAATCCGCATAAATCCTACAGCCATTTTGATTCGCCTTACGAGGCCTTTATCAATTATATGAATGTGCTGAGCGATTTTAAAATCCGGTTAAACGCACACGTTCCCGAAAGTGAAGTGGAGAATGAAATCGCTTCGCTTCATCGTTTGTTGGAAGAAAAAGAAGAAAAGATAAAAAAGATGGAAGCCGATTTGCGCCGTTTGCAAAAAACGAAAAAGCAAAAAACGACTTTGCGAAAAAAGAAATAGAAGATTTGTCGCTAACATTAAATTCACTTAACGATAATTGTAGAACAAACAATTTGTTGAAATGATAATCTAATTTTGCAGCTCGTTCTAAGTGAGTTAGAACGATTGACTTACCCGCTGGGTATAGTTTGTAATTAATAAAATGAGAAGAAAATGGAGGAGAAAAAATTTATAAAAAACCCGGTTGTGGGAGAGCCGGTATGGAAACGGATTATTGTAGAATCTAACGTTCCGGAAAGTCTTTCACCATTGCGCGACCTTTCAAAAAACCTTTGGTGGGTTTGGAATTCAGAAGCACGCGAATTATTTCAGCAGATAGATGCGGAAATTTGGGAAGAATGTGCCCATAACCCGATTGTATTGCTCGATCAGGTGAGCTATAATCGTTTTAAAGAGCTGGAACGCGACGAAATGTTCGTAGCGCGAATGCACGAAGTGAATGCAAAATTCAATCAATATCTTGATGAGCGTAAAGAGCTGGCAGGCCCCGGAATCTCGTATTTCAGTATGGAGTACGGTTTGCACGACAGCTTGAAAATATTCTCGGGAGGTTTGGGTATTTTGGCCGGCGACTACCTGAAAGAAGCCAGCGATATGAAAGTAAAACTGGTTGCCGTAGGTTTGTTGTATCGCTACGGATATTTTAAACAAACCCTGAATTTACATGGCGAGCAAATGGCTGTTTACGATGCACAGCAATTCTCGAAGATACCGGTTCAGCCGGCATTGGATAAAAATGGTGAATGGGTGCGCGTTGAAGTGCAATATCCGGGAAGAACATTGATCGGACGTGTTTGGCAAACCAATATTGGCTCGGTAAAATTGTATTTGCTTGATGCCGACCATCATGAAAATAACGATGCCGACCGTTTTGTAACCCATCATTTATACGGTGGCGACAACGAAAACCGCCTGAAACAGGAGATGTTACTTGGTTTGGGTGGTATTCAGGCATTAAAAAAGCTGGGCGTAGAATCAGATATTTATCACTGTAACGAAGGGCACGCAGCGTTTATCGGTATACAGCGTATTGCCAATCTGATGGCAGAACAGAAACTTAGCTACGCCGAGGCTAAAGAGGTTGTAAATGCATCAACAGTGTTTACAACGCACACGCCGGTTCCGGCAGGGCACGATTCTTTTCATGTGGATATGTTCCGTCATTACATGAATTTCTTTGTCGAAAAGTTGGGATTGACCTGGGAAGATTTCGAGATGTTGGGTAAAGCCAGGGCTGAGGAAGATCATTTCAATATGAGTTACCTGGCCAGCAACTTGTCGCAGGGAATTAACGGCGTTAGTATGCTGCACGGTGACGTAAGTAAGGCGGTGCTAAAACATTTGTACCAGGGTTACCTGGAGGAGGAACTGGAGATTGGTTATGTAACCAACGGTGTTCACTACCCAACCTGGGCAGCACAGGAATGGAAAGACATTCATAAAAAATATTTTGGCGAAGAATTTCCGACCAATCAATTGGATTTTGATGTGTGGAAGAATATTTACAACGTTCCGGATTACGAGATTTGGGAGCTGCGTAAAAAATTGCGTCAAAAACTGATTAACTACATCAAAGAGCGTTTCTCAGATAACTGGGTTAAACGTTCGGAGAATCCGAAGTTGATCAGCGAGATTCTCGGAAAATTGAATCCGAATACCTTAACAATTGGTTTTGCACGCAGGTTTGCCACCTACAAACGTGCGCACTTGTTGTTCCGCAATCTCGACCGCTTGGCGAAAATTGTAAATAATCCTGAGCGTCCGGTACAGTTTATCTTTGCAGGTAAAGCTCACCCGGCTGATAAAGCAGGACAGGATCTGATTAAAAATATTGTTGAAGTATCGAAACGTCCTGAGTTTCGTGGTAAAATTCTTTTCGTTCAGAACTACGACATGAACCTGGCAAAAATGCTGTTGCAGGGTGTTGATGTTTGGATGAACACGCCAACCCGTCCGTTGGAAGCTTCGGGAACAAGCGGCGAAAAAGGAGTTATGAACGGTACGCTGCACTTCTCAGTTCTTGATGGATGGTGGGTTGAAGGTTACCGGAAAGATGCCGGATGGGCACTGCCGGCCGAGCGCGCTTACGATGTACAGGATTTCCAGGATGAGTTGGATGCCGAAACCATTTACAATATTCTGGAAGAAGAAGTTGTGCCTGCTTATTATGGCCGCAACCAATACGATATTCCTGAAAAATGGGTGGGATATGTGAAAAATACCATTGCAAATGTTTCGCCAAACTTTACCACATCGCGAATGATGCGCGACTACCAGGACCGTTACTACAATCCGCAGTACGAACGTTCTCAACGTGTGAATGCCGATGGTTTTAACCTGGCGAAAGAAATTGCTGCCTGGAAAGCCAAAGTAGCTGCAAAATGGGATGGAGTTGAGGTGAAAAACATCGAAATCATTGACGGTATTGCGCACACCATGGTGATGGGTGATAAGTACCCGGTAAAAGTATCGGTTGATTTAAATGGACTGAAACCGGAGGAAGTTGGTGTGGAATTATTAATTGCTGAAAATAAAGACGGACAGGAAAGAATTGTTGATACAGTTGAATTTATTCCTGAAAAAAGCGAAGGCACATCTTGCTGTTACAAGCATACTATTTTGCCCGACCACCCCGGGTCGTTCTCCTACAGTTTCAGGGTGTATGCAAAACATCCGGAATTGCCGCACCGCCAGGATTTCCGATTCATTAAATGGATCAGCTAATCCCGCAGTGGAACATTGATGTATTTGCAAAAGCAAAAATGAAATAAACAGAAAGGTGTTCAAACGAGCACCTTTTTTTATTGAAGTGAAGTTAAGCTGTTGTGCAACATTAGTTTCAAAATGACATTGAACGCAAAATAGTAATTGACGTCATTTTTACATTTCATTCAAACTGTTATTTTTACGTCGTAATCAAATGTCGGGAGAAACAAGTCCTGGTAACCAGGGTGAATATCAAAGCTGAAGAACACCAGGCATTTGGTACAAGAGAAAATGAAAATTTAACAGATGAAACGAGCATATAAAATAATTACTTCCAAAAGAATAACTAAAAATGTGCGAGTTCCATACGATGCCCTAATAAATAAACAATTTTAATCGTATGAAACGAGTGTGAATTTTTATTCTTCAAATTCACAAACAGGAAGAATTAAAATTCATAGGGTGTTACATCGAATACAAATGAAACGAACAATTTTAATGAGATGAAAAACCGGAAAAAGATTGGTAATAAAATCAAAGAGTTTCGTGAGTTCAGGCAACTTTCGCGCGCTGATTTGGCAATACAGGCTAATTTGGATGAAGCCCAATTGCAGCTGATTGAAGACGAGGGAAATGTTCCTTCGTTAGGTGTGCTAATTAAAATATCGCGCGCCATGGGTGTGCGTATCGGAACCTTCCTCGACGATCAGGAAACCATTGGTCCGGCACTCGTAAATGCTGGCAAAGCTAAAGAAACGCTTAGCTTTTCTACCAAAGACGAAAGTACTCGCGAGCACCTTAACTTTTTCTCGTTGGCACAGGCAAAATCCGGAAGACATATGGAGCCGTTTTTGGTTGAAATTGAACCTGCGGAAGAGTCGGATTATAAACTGTCGTCGCACGAAGGCGAAGAGTTTATATATGTGCTCGAAGGAAGTATTGAGATCAATTACGGAAAAGAAGTTTACCTCTTACAGAAAGGCGATACCATCTATATCGATTCGGTTGTTGCCCACAATATTCACGCAGCCGGCGAACAGGCTGCAAAAATTCTTGCGGTAGTTTATACTCCCGTGTAATTAAAAAACATTTTCATGCAGTTACTTGATTATACCTTAGGAAATATACTTGAAAAATGGGCCTTTGAAACGCCAGATAAAGATTTTATTGTTTACCCCGATCGTAACCTGCGATTTTCGTATAAGCAGTTTAACGAACGGGTAGACCGCCTGGCAAAAGGATTGCTTTTTATCGGTATAAAACCGGGAGATAAAGTAGGTGTGTGGGCAAAAAATGTTCCCGACTGGACCACTCTGATGTTTGCCACTGCAAAAATTGGGGCGGTTCTGGTAACGGTTAATACCAATTACAAGCTGGCGGAGCTGGAATACATCCTGAAAAATGCCGATATAAACTCGCTGTTTATTGTTGATGGATACCGCGACAGCGATTATGTGAAGATGGTGTTTGAATTGGTGCCTGAGCTAAAAACACAACCACGCGGAAAACTGAAATCAGAAAAATTCCCGCAGCTTAAAAATGTAGGATTTATCGGTCAGCAAAAACATCGCGGAATGTACAGTACCGACGAGTTAATGTTGCTGGGAAGCCACATTGATGATCTGGAGCTGGAAAGCGTTAAAATAACGCTCAATTGCCACGATGTGGTAAATATGCAATTCACCTCGGGAACAACAGGTTTCCCGAAAGGTGTAATGCTTTCGCATCACAATATTCTGAACAACGGTTTTGCAACCGGCGAGTGTATGAAATACACCGAAGACGACCGTTTGTTGGTTTGTGTTCCACTTTTCCACTGTTTTGGTTGCGTGTTGGCTGTGTGTTCTATCGTAACGCACGGAGCAACAATGGTTTTTACCGAGGATTTTGATCCTTTAATGGTGCTGGCTTCTGTACAAAAGGAAAAATGTACAGCGCTTTACGGAGTGCCAACCATGTTTATTGCCGAGTTGAATCACCCGATGTTCGATATGTTCGATCTGTCGTCGTTACGCACAGGAATTATGGCCGGAGCACTTTGCCCCATTGAAACCATGCGCCAGGTGATGGATAAAATGAACATGAAAGACATAATTATTGTGTACGGTTTAACCGAAAGTTCGCCGGGAATGACGGCTACGCGCACACATAATTCGGTTGAAGTTCGGGCTACCACGGTTGGTTTTGAATTCCCTAATGTTGAAGTGAAAATCGTGGATCCGGAAACCGGCGAAGAATGTAGGCCGGGCGAACAGGGCGAAATCTGTTGCCGTGGTTACAATGTGATGAAAGGCTACTACAACAACCCTGAGGAAACAGCAAAGGTTATCGATAAAGAAGGATGGTTGCACTCGGGCGATCTGGCTGTAAAAACCGAAGATGGATTTTATAAAATTACTGGCCGCATAAAAGATATGATCGTGCGTGGAGGCGAAAATATCTACCCGCGCGAAATTGAAAATTACCTGTATCGTTTGCCGCAAATCGAAGCCGTTGAAGTTGCAGGTGTTCCAAGCAAAAAATATGGCGAAGCAGTTGGTGCTTTTATTAAACTGAAAAAAGGAGAAAAACTCAGCGAAGAAGAGATTGTAGATTTCTGCCGCGGAAATATTGCCCGGTTTAAAATTCCGAAATACATCTTTTTTGTTGATGAATTCCCAATGACCGCCAGTGGAAAGATCCAGAAATACAAGCTGAGCGAAATGTCTGTGGAACTGTGTAAGGATCAGGGTATAGAGATCATCTAGTGTAAGAAAAGATTGATTTTACCTATTGAGAATATATATTCTATAGATATAATTGAATGCTTTTTTTATTTTTTTTAAGAAGTTACAATCTGCAAGGTAAAATCATAAAACACTATCATTTTTTATTCTCCCATCATTTTCAATTAGGGTTTCGTTTATTTTATCCAAATTCACTTAAAAGCAGTAAATCGGCGGTATTCTGTCGCTGATGAATATTGATTTTTGTCATGTTTTCGGCCTGTAAAAAGCGCAATTTTCGCGGCTGTTCAGAGAAGCAGTTTTTTTATGAGTATTTAATTACCACTGCGAAGGGTAATTGATTAGACAGCACAGAGTTTTTTGAAGCCATTTGCATAACGCAAGTGGCTTTTTTATTCATGAAACTCAAATTTCAAAAACGTAGCGCACTAGAATGTGATTGTTGAACGGCTCACTCTTGCTAAGCACATAAGGATGTTTGATTCAATTAACTATAAAACCATTTCCTGTTTTAATTAAGGTTATGCTATATTTGTGCATCTAAAAAACGCAAATAATCATGGCAAAATACAAACGCATTCTACTAAAACTCAGCGGCGAATCGCTGATGGGTGATCAACAATACGGAATAGACCAGCAACGACTTGGCGATTATGCCGAGGAAATTGCAGCAATTGTAAAATCGGGTGTGCAGGTTGGCATTGTAATTGGCGGCGGTAATATTTTTCGCGGACTAAGCGGAGCAGCCAAAGGTTTCGATCGTGTAAAAGGCGACCAGATGGGGATGCTGGCAACTGTAATAAACAGTCTCGCTTTAAACTCAGCACTGGTTGGTCAGGGAATTAAATCGAAAGTACTAACCGCAATCCGAATGGAGCCTGTTGGCGAGTATTACTCGAAAGACAAAGCTGTTGAGGCTTTGGAAAATGGCGAAGTCGTAATTATATCAGGAGGAACAGGGAATCCGTACTTTACCACCGATACGGCAAGTGCCCTGCGTGGAATCGAAATTGAAGCCGAAGTTATGCTGAAGGGAACCCGCGTTGACGGTATTTATACGGCCGATCCGGAAAAGGATAAAACCGCAACCAAGTTCGATAAAATCAGTTTCGACGAAATTTATAATCGTAACCTGCGAATAATGGATCTTACCGCTACAACTTTGTGTAAGGAGAACAATTTGCCGATTTATGTTTTTAATATGGATCAAAAGGGTAATTTACAGAAAGTTATGGGTGGTGAGGATCTCGGAACTTTGGTGTATTGCTAAGCCTTATTTATTTGAAACAGGAATAAATTGGGTAAAAAATTTTTGGGAATTTATATTTTTTCTATATTTGCTGACAGTCCACAGTTGGATAGACAGTGTTATTACCGATGCAAGAAGAAGTAGAGTTTATTTTAGATCATTGTAAAGAGAAAATGGCAGCTGCCATTGAACACCTTGAGAAGGAATTGGTACACATCCGTGCAGGTAAAGCAAGTCCAGCTATGTTAGATGGAGTTCATGTGGAATATTATGGTAGTCAAACGCCACTAAATCAGGTTTCTAACGTAAGTACACCTGATGCACGAACAATTGCTGTTCAGCCCTGGGAAAAGAATTTGATCCCACAAATTGAAAAAGCAATTCTTAATGCAAATTTGGGATTAAACCCGGATAACAACGGCGAGATTATCAGGATTAATATTCCGGTACTGACTGAAGAAAGACGAAGAGGTTTGGTAAAACAAGCCCATCAGGAAGGTGAAAACGCAAAAGTAAGCGTTCGTGGAGCACGAAAAGATTCGAACGATAGCCTTAAGAAACTTCTAAAAGAAGGATTGTCGGAGGATATCGAGAAAGACGCGGAAGCGGAAGTGCAACGACTGACTGATGAATTTGGTAAGAAGATCGACGCCTTGGTGGAAGCCAAGGAAGAAGATATAATGACTATTTAATTGTTTCTAGTTTTCTGTTTTCTGAACATTGTTTAATTGTTTTCATGGCTTTGAGGCAGCTTGTAGAAGCTGCCTTTTTTTTGTCCAAAATTTTACTTCTTTCTGAAGTAATAACTTTTTCGCTCCTCTTTACAGTCAAAGGTAAATACTTCTGTTTCTTCCGAATAGAACACGGACAGTAAGCCAATATCGCCCGCGCAGAACAAACTGTGGATACACATGATGAGAGTAAACACATAAACCAGCGGATGGTTAAAAAAGATAATAACTCCGGCAAAAGTGATTAGTTTTACTACAACCAATGGAGCAAGCGCAACAAAGGTAAACTGCCTGCGGTTAAAAACATGGCGGTCGGCTTCGGCGTAAAACATAAACTTTTTAAAAAAGGCTCCGTACCGCACACTTTTAGCACCGGTAAGTTTTATGGCAATACCATGCAACAGCTCGTGAATGATGACCAGCACGGTTGCACAAAAAACAACAGTCCCTACACTGTGCCAAAGTGGTTCGCTGGTGCCTTTAAAACTTAAAATCACAGCGCGGGTAATAATGAATAAACCCAGCAGTATCATAACGGCCTGATAGACCATAAATCCTTTAACCAACCAACCACCTTTTTCCAGTTGCGAAAACACAAACGACTTAATCTCATCGTGTTTCGGTTCCGCCAGAAGTTCGTAATCGTCTCCGTTTTTTAATTCTTCTATCGATGGATTATTCCTTTTCATAACGAATGATCTGATACAGATCTTTTAAGTTAAAAAGCCTGAACAATACAGCCAGAATTACCGAGCCAGCCAACATGGCAAGATAGCCGTAAAACCATTGGCCGGTTTGTTTCGAAATCAGCCCTGTAACAACCACTGCCCCGATAAACATAACCAACCGGATGATGTAAGAAAGCCGAGGTTTTATTTTAAATATGAAAAGGGCAAGGCCGAGTTGGGTAAAACCGGTAAACAACTGGGTAGCTACACTTGCATAGGCCGATCCGTAGGCCATAAATCGCGGAATGAGTACCAGGTTAAGCACAATGTTCAACAACATTCCGCAAAAAGCCATAATGTTAAGTTGTTTCATGCTGCCGTTGGCGGTTAGTAAAGTGCCAAAAATATAGGTGCCGGCAATGCCTATAAATCCGGTCATCAGAATTCCCAAAATGCCTGCTGAATGCCCGGTGCTTGAGGTGTATAGCGCGCCCATTATCTCGTTATCGTAAAATATACTCGAAACAGCAATAATTATTGCCGGCACGATTAAAAGCGTAAAGGAAAGTTTCACCATCTGCCCGATATGTTCCTTTTGTTTGATCATTTTTGCAAAAATCGGCAACAGTAAGCCCGCGAACAGTAACCCAAACATTGATACGGCATCCAGCAACCGAAATGACTGTGCATAAATACCGGCCTGCTCTTTTCCAATCGGATTTGGGAGCAGACGTTCCAGCAAAACAGAATCAATACGGTTGTAAAACGACATCAGCAAAATAAGGAGTGCATAAGGATATGATTTCCGAAGAAATACACGAAAGAAGGAAAGGTCGAATCGCATTTTTATGCGCCCCGATTTGGTCAGCACAACAACAAAAGTAGTTATCGCGGTTAGCACGTAGGCAATGGTTTGCACGTAAACGTACCATTCGATTGAAAAACGGATACTTGTCCACGATGTAAAAAGTAAAATGCTACAAAGAATGAGCATAATACTCCGGTCTAAAACCGATATTAAACTGTCAGTCCGGAACAGGTGTAAAGCGCTGAGATTGGACCTTAAATAAAGTGTGAAAGAGATCAGAAACTGGTTGAAGATTAAAAAGAAAAGCAGGTGAAACTGAATGTTGTTGTACCCGATAATGGCCGCAATTCCTAAACTGAAAATAGCATAAACAACGGCCAAAAGAATCTTCAACCCTATGATGTTGGAAAGGTGTTTTGGTAACAAAAAGTTATGCTGTGCAATGTTGCGGTTGTTGTAGTTGGTAATCCCAACATCGAGCAAAATATTAAGCAACATCGAGAAGTTGAACAGCGCGAAATACAGTCCAAAAGTCTCGTCGCCAACCGAGTTTTGCACCGTCCTGTCGATACCAAAAATCCACATTGGTTTTATCAGCAGATTCAGGAAAAGTAATAATATCAGGTTGGTTACAAATTTGCGTTTCAAAACACCGTGTTTCTTGAATTGTATCTAGAATTTGAATACTTAAAAGTAACAAATATTTGAACAGACTTTGTACATTTACGAAAAATCGACAGCACTTATGGTTATTGCCGTAAATACTCGTTTATTAATAAAGGGGAAGCTTGAGGGAATAGGCTGGTTTACTTATGAAACGCTAAAACGGATGACGATCAATCATCCTGAGCATGAGTTTATTTTTATATTCGACAGGCCATACAGCAAGGATTATATTTTTGCCGAAAATGTTACTCCGGTAGTTATTGGGCCGCCAACACGCCATGCGTTTTTGTGGTACCTTTGGTTTGAATTCCGAATCCCGGCAATCCTGAAAAAATACAAAGCAGATCTTTTTCTGTCGCCCGATGGTTATCTTTCGCAACGCACCAAAGTGCCGCAGTTGGGTGTAATTCACGACATAAACTTTGTGCATCGTCCCGATGATCTTCCCTGGCTGAAAGCAAAATACTACAATTATTATTTCCCAAAATTTGCCCGACTGGCAAAACGGATTGCCACGGTGTCGTTTTATTCGAAAGAAGATATTACGCGTTCGTTTAAAGTGGATTACGACAAAATTGATGTGGTTTACGACGGTATTAACCAGATTTTTGAGCCCCTATCTGATGACGAGAAAATGGAGGTGCGTTCCATGTTTACAAATGGTGCAGAATATTTTCTGTTTGTTGGCGCTTTACATCCGCGGAAAAATGTTTGTGGTTTACTAAAGGCTTTTGATGCGTTTAAAAGTGTGGTTAACAATACAACAAAACTGGTAATTGTTGGGGGCGAAATGCATAAAACAGGCGATATTTTTGAGACCTACGAAAATATGCGTCATAAAGATGATGTAGTGTTTACGGGGCGTGTAACAACGGCCGATTTGCACGATATTTTCGGGGCAGCAATGGCACTTACTTTTGTGCCGTTTTTCGAAGGTTTTGGTATTCCGGTGGTGGAGGCCATGAGTGCCGGTATTCCGGTGATCTGCTCCAATACAACGTCTATTCCTGAAGTTGGCGGCAATGCAGTACTTTATGCCGATCCGTTAAAAATCGATCAGATTACTGATGCCATGATTAAGTTGCACGAAGACCCGGATTTGCGCGCCGAGCTGGTAGAGAAAGGGTTTCAGCAGAAAAAGAAGTTTAGCTGGGACGAAACAGCGCGTTTGCTGTGGATGAGCGTTGAAAAGAGTTTGCAGTAACAGTTTTCAGTCGCAGTGAGCAGTTTAACAATTTGACAGTTTAGCAATTTAACAATTTGCCCGTTTTCATGGAGAAACAAAAACTACTTCCTTTTTACAACAAGAATACAATTGAAGCCGGTTGCGACGAAGCCGGTAGAGGCTGCCTGGCCGGACCGGTATTTGCCGCTGCGGTAATTCTGCCGGCCGACTTTGAAAATGGACTGTTAAACGATTCAAAAAAACTAAGCGAAAAACAACGTTACCACTTACGTCCGCTGATTGAAGAACAGGCGCTGGCCTGGGCAGTGGTTGCGGTCGACAACAAGGAAATTGATGAGGTAAATATTCTGAATGCCTCTTTTCTGGCCATGAACAGGGCGGTTGAAAAACTTGAAACCGTTCCAGAACATTTGTTAATAGACGGTAACCGATTCCGTACAAAAAGCAAAATCCCATATACCTGCATGATAAAGGGCGACGGACGGTTTTATTCCATTGCCGCAGCATCAATCCTGGCCAAAACGTACCGCGACGATTACATGGCCGAAATCCACAAGGAGTTTCCATATTACGACTGGGATAAAAACAAAGGATACCCAACAAAAAAACACCGCGCCGCTATAAAGCAATTCGGACCAACAAAATACCACCGCATGACGTTTCGCCTGTTGGATGAACAACTTTCGCTTGATTTATAGTCGATTGCAATACTTTTGCTTTGTCTAAGAAAGTGATAGTATGACTTTAAGTCATGCTATCACTGAGTTTAGAAAAATATTTTACCCCTCAGGCAACGTTTTTGGTTTACCTTGCATTTTAAAGTTGAAAGCAAACAAATAAGTGCAACTCGAAAAACTAATTCATAAAGTAAAAAAGGGAGACCGGCGGGCTCAGAAGCTGCTGTTCGATAAATATGTCGACCACTTGTATGCCGTTGCCCGGCGATATGCCGTTAATGATGAATTGGCAGAAGACGCACTTTTTCAGGCTTTTATGAAGATCTATACCAAGTTGCCTGATTTTGAATACATCAACGAGCCGGCATTGCTGGGGTGGTTAACACGTATTGTAATTAACCAAACGCTGATGGACAGGCGAAAAGAACTGAGTACACTTTACAAAGTGGAAACGCTGGATGAAGAACGTCATGAAAGCAGTTGGATTGAAGAGATGGACGACGGAGCGCTGATTGACCTGGTAAATGAATTGCCGGATGGATACCGAACCGTGTTTTTAATGAATGTTGTTGATGGTTATGCACACAAAGAAATTGCCGAATTGCTGGGAATTTCGGAAAGCACATCACGGTCGCAATTTTTTAAAGCACGCCAATTTTTACAAAAGAAACTTGCACAGGATTATGGACAAGCTGGAACATAGAATAAAAAAGGCATTCGAATCGAACGATAAAAAAACATCGTTCGCCGGGAAGGAGCAAATGTGGAGCCGCCTTGATTCGGAATTGAGCGGACGAAAAGGAGTGGCCGCATTCTGGAGAATCGCTGCAGTTTTTCTGGGTTTATTGCTCACGTTGGGCGTTATGGCGTCACTAAACAGCCGGGTCAAACAACGTGCTGAAATGGAAAATGTAAAGCACGAAATCACACGATTGCAATTATTGGTCGACTCGTTACAAACCTTGCCTACACAAGTAAGAACCGAAGTGCAAGTGGTTGAAAAGGAAAAAGTGGTTTATCGCGACAGGGTGGTGGAAAACAATGTTCAAGATGAAACTATTAAGTGGCAGCAGAATTATCAGCAGGCCATGGATTCAATGCAAACAATTCAAAACCTAAATGCTGCTTTGAAAGCCGAGATAGGGACGTTAAATAAAGAACTAATTGCTTTAAAAAACCAGGCAGAATCGGAAAGCCCGGAGCCTTCTCAGTCAACAAATCCTTTTGAGCTAAAAAGCGAGCGCGTAGAACTGGGGCCTCAACAAAAACCATCGCTTAAATCGCCGGAGATGGAAATGAAAGTATTTCAGAAAAACTTTATCGAGAACAGAAATAACCTGAACAGTACAATTTTCAAAAAGTAAACAACAATTACAATTAAAGAACCATGAAAACAATTATCTCAATTTTTCTTTTTCTAAGCCTTGCACTTTCAACATCAGCCATGGATGGCTATTTTAAAGCCGATACGGTAAGATACAAGTTCGATAAAATGCTGATTGAGGTGGCCAGCACCAATGCCCTGAATAAAACACCACACAAAATGAGTATGCAGGGCAGGGTAGAACAGATTCAGAAAGTACTTGCAGAAATGACTGTTGTACCGCCGGCCGATGATGAAATGATCACGATATCATTTCGCGATCAGGGCGAAGATATGTGGGTGTGGAATTTCAAAGAGATTGAGTTGTCGCGCAGCAAAAGGAACACCAAAAGCCTGGTTGTTTTCGATGATGGAAGCACTTTTGAAAAGGATTTCGGACGTTACTGCATTTACTTTTCGTACCGCGCCATGGAAATGAAAATCTTTGTCGACGATCTGGATGATCTTGACTTTTTCCTCTCCGATGAATTTGAAAAGAAGGGGCAGCAAAGCGAGGATTTCCTGAAAATGGAATTTGGCGAGAAATACAAGAAAGGGATTATTGCCTGGCTGGACTTACGTGGCGACGAAGTGAAAGCTAATTATCAGAACAACAATAAAAATCTTGATATGCTTATCATTTCAGGAGGAATCGGTTCGGGCTGGATCAAAAACACCTTTGTTTCTGATATTAATTTCAGGCTGGGAGTGTCGTTTAGTAAAAAAGGAGTATTCAAAAATTTGTACGCTGTTGATTACAACATGATGTATGATTTTTCGGAATCGAACGAAAACAAGTTTTTTGAACTCAACCACTTTCTTTCATTGGCCTGGGAACACAATTTCTCGGATGTTACAGGGCAGGACAAATGGTACGGTTTTTCGGTGGGTTACCTGGTGAAACGGAATAACGACTTTTTTATGGACAACACTTTTAGAGTGTCGGTCAATAAAAAGATCAACAATACATTTATGATTAAACCTGAACTTTATTTTAACGACTTCTTTAAAAATGTATATCCGGGAATCCGTTTGTCGGTGGCATTTTAAAAAATAAAGGAATGTACTTAGTTCGTTTGTTTGAAATGAATAGCTAAGCCTGAATTCGCGCCAATATCAAAACTCAAGATGGAATCATAACGCATTTTCTGATGATCGATTCTAACTTTTGTTGCAACTTCAGCATCCGGATCATGCGAGTAAATTAAGGTTTCATAATTTTTGCCTGGCTCAAGAAATGATAAGTCCAGTTGGACGGTGTGCGGAACATTCCCTGTGAGTGAACCCAAATACCAGTCGTTACCGGATTTGCGTGCCAGCGTGGCATATGCTCCGATTTCACCTTCCAGTACTCTTGTTTCGTCCCAAACAGTGGGCATATTTTTAAAGAATTCCAGTTCCGGGGTAATCTCAATATAATCCTTGGCTCCGGGAACGCCGCCAATCACTTCAGATGAATTGGGTGGCCGGTCATACCAGAACAGAAATTGCCAGGGGCTGTACATCATTACTGCTTTTGCCAGCTGCGAAACATGGCCGCCCATTTTTTCAGTAACACGTGGAGCAAAGTAACAGATGGTGTTGTCGGCAGCACCGGCAAGCATGCGGGTAAAAAGTGTGGTTAAAGTATGCTGATTGTCCGGGCTTTCTTCGTCGCCGCGGATACCTTCCTGGGTCATAAGATTGGGGTAAGTGCGTGAAAACCCGGTGGGACGGTATTCATCGTGAATGTCCACCATAAGTTGGTTATCCGCTGCTTTTTTTACGGCCTCGTGTAACCAAGTGGTCCATTCCTGAGAACCCACTTGAACAAAACCATATTTTACGCCTTTCACGCCCCACGATTTGTACAGCGGCAGTATTTCGTCAAGTTGTTTTTCCAGCGCCCGGCGGTTTACATAAAGAATAATTCCTATTCCTTTGGAATTGGCATAATTGATGATCTTATGCAACTCCAATGGGCCGGGAGAGCGTTTTGGATCAACGGTAATGGTGCTGGCATCCGAGCTGTCGTCGTATTCAAAACCGTACCAGCCGGCATCAAATTCAACGTATTGCAGCCCGTTCTCTGCAGCAAAATCCACACAGGCCATTCCGCCTTGGGTGGTGAGCGTAACTTCGCGAATTACTTTCCCCGGTTTAATCCACGAAAAATCTTCAATAGCACACGGATCATTCAGGTTTTGCAGAAAGTAGTTGTGCTCCAGCAATTCTCCGGGAGAATCACCGGTCATAATAGTTCGCCAGGGAGTGGTGTAGGGCAATTTCACTGTTGGGTTATCGTGTAAGGTGGCGACCAGTGAATTGGCTCGCTCGCCAGCCTGTAGTTTCATGCGCGAGAAATCGACAAGTTTTGCCTCGCCAAGTGCTACAAATTTTTCATCGGCTTCCACCACCAGCGGACGTTCAGCCGGACTGGTGATCTCGCTGATGGGAACCTTCCGGTATTCCGATTGTGCCCGGTCGGAAACCCAGCCATTGTAATTTTTACTAAAACAGAATTCGGTGAGTTCTTGCTGAATTGTTACCGACTCTGTATTTACTTGTGAGAGTAATGTATATTGAAATGCAATACCTTCGTTATATGCGCGAACCGTGAGCTCCATTTCACGTTTCGGTTCAACGGTTTCTTTCAGGTGAATAATGGCCTGATGGTATGTGTCCGGAATTTCTGCACGCTCACCGTAAACCGGTTTCCAGCTTTGGTTGACATGCAATTCAGAAGAGGAAACAATTTTCATGTTCCGGCCTAATGTAGGTGCATTTTCAAATGCAAAGCCCAGCTTTGATTTTTGGATTAACGGAGTTCCCTCCGATTCAACTGAATAGACAACAAAAGCTGTGTCGTTGGCAGTGATGCTTATTTTTAGCTTTCCGTCGGGACTTTGAAGAACGACAGAGTTAGAGTGATTACAGGCAAAAAGTACAAGCGAAAGAAAAATGAGACTTAGGTTTTTCATGGTTTAGTTCCGTTAATTACCCAAATATCACAATTGTTGGCGAGAAAGTAAGGGAGTCTTCAATAAAAAAGTTCAAAACGTGATAGTATGAATGCTTGTTATGCTTTCACTGATTTATAGCAGAAGCAATTTTTTCGCCAACCTTAACGGTGGTTTCCATGCCTTTTTTCATATTCTCGATCAGGTCGGCATCAAACGTGATCGTTCCTTTTTCGAACAGCAAAACCAGTGTTGATCCGCCAAAAGCAAAGTAACCTTTCTCATCTCCTTTATTCACCTTGCTATTTGCCTCGTAAGTTTGAATAATACTTCCCACCATGGTCGCGCCCACGTCTACGATCATAATATCACCAAAGTCTTCGGTTGAAAGTGTACAGTGTTCGCGTTTATTTTCACAGAAAATTTTCAGACTTCCGCGCAAGGCCAGTGGCGAAACCGAATAATAGTGGCCATTAATTTTATGCGATTCAGAAGCCTTGCCCGATGCCGGGAAATGATAACGGTGATAATCGGCCGGAGCCAAACGAACAATTGCCATTGCTCCTGCTTCGTATTTTTTTGACAGGCTTTCATCGCCAAGGAAAGTTGGCAGGTTGAATTCAGAACCTTTAATAAAAAACGACGGGATATCGTTCATCGCTTGAAAGGCCAGAATTTTACCATCTGCCGGAGAAACAACACCTTCTTCCAGAGGGCGGGCTCCCGGTTTTAGCTTGCGATAGAAAAAGTCATTAAAGCTTTTGAAATGCTGAATATTACTGATTTCGCATTCGTTTAAATTAATGCGGTGCTCGTTAACAAATTTCGGGATACGTTTAGCCGAAAGCCTGGAATTCATATACCAGCCGCCCATTGCCGAAACAATTTTGCGTTTAAACAACAAATTCAGGGCAGCTTTCCCGCTTCCCGATGCGTACAACCATTTCAGCATTCTTTCGCCGGGAACATTTTCGGTTTTAACTTCCCCGCTTGCTCTTTCTATATATTTTATGGTTTCCATTTTGTTATCCGGCTCCACTTCTTTTTGGCAAGAAATAAAAGTAAAAAGAAGCAGGACCAAACTTAGACGTTTCATTTCAAATTATTCCGGTTTATAACCTTCGTCAACTAAAAGATTCGGCTTCATCGATGCTTCAACGGCCAGTTCATCACAACGCTCGTTAAGCGGGTTGTTGGCGTGGCCTTTCACCCAAACAAACTTAACAATGTGCTTTTTATAAATCTCGAGAAAACGCATCCAAAGGTCGGGATTTTTTTTGCCTTTAAAACGTTTCTTCACCCAATTAAACACCCATCCTTTTTCAACCGCATCGGCAACATATTTCGAGTCGGTGTAAACGGTAACATCGCAGCCTTCAATCTTCAGCGATTCCAATGCTACAATTACCGCCAGCAACTCCATCCGGTTATTGGTGGTTAGTTTATAGCCTTCCGAAAGTTCTTTGCGGTGAGGACCGGAAAGCATCACAATTCCGTAGCCTCCGTTTCCCGGATTTCCGCGCGCTGCACCATCGGTATATATCGTAATTTTTGGACGAGCCATTTGTTGATTTGTATTTTGATTACAAAATAGGGAGTATTCTTTTTAATAAACAAACTTTGTTTTTGTTTGTCTCATTGCTCAATACTCATAATCTCATATCTGATAAACAAAAAACCCCGCCAAAATTGACGAGGTTTTCGTTGAATATCTTGAATTCGCTTAGCGAATAATTGTCATTTCATCGATCAGGTTTTGTGCTCCGGCATAAATATCAACTACCCAAAGTACAAAACGAATGTCAACGTTAATACAACGTTGCAGGTTTTCTTCAAAATCAAGGTCGCCACTCATTGCTTCCCAGTTTCCGTCGAAAGCAATACCGATCAGCTCGCCTTTTCCGTTAATAACAGGACTTCCCGAGTTTCCGCCGGTGATGTCGTTATCGGTGATAAAACAAGTACGAAGTTTACCATCTTCGTCAGCATACTGACCAAAGTTTTCATCCAACAACAGTTCTTTCATTCGTTTTGGAACGTCGAACTCGTAATCGCCCGGAATTTCTTTTTCCAGGTAACCATCGGTTGTTGTGTAGTATTTGTACGTTACGCCATCGCGTGGATCGTATGGCATTACAGTTCCGTAAGTTAAACGCATGGTTGAGTTGGCATCCGGGTAGAATTTCTTGTCAGGCTGCATTTCCATCAAGCCGGCAACAAACAACCTTCTTCCTTTTAGCAACTTCTCGTCACCTTCTCTTAAACTCATCGATGTGGCACGGTACATATCAAAAATATCAACAGCTGCCTGGAAAACCATGTCTTTCTGCAGTGTTTTTAACGAAGGATTTTCGAGGAAAGCAGTTAACTCTTCCTGGTTGTCGAAAATCGATTTTTTAAACATTTTTTCGGTGTACTTCGCGTAATCGCCCTTGTATTTGTTCTGAATTTCAGAGTAGAAAGACGGGTAATAGCTTGACGAAACATTTTCAGCATAGATCTTCATCAGTGCAGCAACAATTTTTTCATCGGTAGCAGCATCGTAATCTTTATAGAAAGCATCCAGTGATTCTTCCAGTCTGCCGGCAAAGGCTTCAATTTTGTCTTTGTTCTCTTCCGGTTTCTCCAACAGGTCGGCCAATTGGCTGGCGCGGTAGGCAAACATAAAAATCTCTGGTCCGCGCAACAAGGCCTCGGCAGCAAACTCCATTGCTTTTTCAGCCTCTACATTTTCGTACGATCCTTCAATTAACGGAAGAGCTTCTCCGTATTTTGCTTTTCTGTCGGCATTGGCATTTACCCAATTGGTAAATTTATTTTCCAATTCCTGTTTTTGTGCAATAATGCCCAGTTTTGTCAATGCTTCGTTTTGGCCAATTGCATTTTTGTAGTAGTTGGCGCTGCGTGCGTGTTTCGATGCATACTGGATTTTTGCTTTTTGGCTGGTAGCCATATAGTCGGCAATTATGTCCAGTTTTTTCTCGCGAACCAAAATACGGGCAGTGTTTGTTACTTTCATGGTGTAGTCAATTCCCCACGATGTTTTGTAACGGTTGGTGCTTCCCGGGTAACCAAATACCATGGCAAAGTCGCCTTCGTCAACACCTTTAAGCGAAATTGGCAGGTGGTGTTTTGGCTGGTAAGGCACATTGTCTTCCGAGTATTCTGCAGGAGTTCCGTCAGGAGCGCAATACACGCGGAACATCGAAAAATCGTTGGTATGGCGTGGCCACATCCAGTTGTCGGTGTCGCCACCAAATTTACCCAATGCTTGCGGAGGTGCTCCTACCAAACGAACATCTTTAAATGTTTCGGTAACAAACAGGAAGTATTGGTTGGCTTTAAAAAAGTCTCTGATGTAAACCTCGTAGTGCGAATCGCCTTTTGCTTCTTTTTCCAGCTGACGAACTACCTGGTCGATTTTGTTGTTTCTTTCGCTTTCACTCATTTCGTCGGTAATGTCGGCCAAAACCTTAGCCGTTACATCTTCAACCGAAATAAGGAAAGTAACTGTTTTGCCCGGGTTCGGAAGTTCTTCTTCTTTCGAACGGGCCCAAAAACCATCCTGCAGGTAATCGTGTTCAACACTCGAATGTTGCTGAATTTCGCCAAAACCGCAGTGGTGGTTGGTTAAAAGCAGACCGTCTTTTGAAATTACTTCAGCAGTACACGATCCACGATCAAGTGCAACAATCGCATCTTTAAGGCTCGATTGATTGATGCTGTATATATCTTCAGCACTCAATTCGCAGCCCATATCTTGCATGGTTTTAATGTTCAGTTTGTGAATAAGTGAAGGAAGCCACATTCCTTCTTTTGCAACTGCCGAGCCAATCATTAAGATCGATAAAAGCAGTATCAGATTAAATTTTCTCATCATGTTATTAATTGTTCTTTTCAAAAAATTTGTGCAAATATAGTTTTTCAAAATACTTGTTAACGTGATTTAAATCTCTTTAACAGAAAGACCACACAGATTAATGCAATTCAGTAATCCGAAGCAGTAGTTTTAACTTTCCTGTAAATTTTGGTCCGGTTTTGACATTTGTATTTGAAATGCTGTTTGAATTACATGAATTGCACTATATTGAAATTAAAAACTTGTTATGAGCCGATTTGCCAGAATTATTATGTGGGTTTTGTTGTGGGGAGCGTTGTTTGTTGCCGTTGCGTATTTTTTACCCAAAACAGTAGTAGTTGAGCGGAGTGCCGATATTCAGGCCCCTGCAAAAACCGTGTATGCACAACTAATTGATTTGCACCAGTGGGATAATTGGTCGCCATGGAAACGAATGGGCGAAAATATGAGTGTAGAATACATAAACCACGGAGTAGGTGTTGGTGGAGGTTATATTCTGAGAAATGAAAACAAAGAAGGCAGTGGTGCAACCATTGAAATTATTGAGGCGATCCCCTTAAGCAAAGTAACCGTTTCGCTCGATTTTATGGAGCGGGGAGAAGCTTTAAGCAGTTTTTCGTTAGTAGATAAAAACGAAGGAACCACAATAAACTGGACATTAACTTATGATGTTGGTAATAACCCTTTTGCGCGTTGGATCGGGCTGCTGATGAATAAAAGTATGGCAACCGATTTTGACAATGGACTGGTTAAATTAAAAGCACTTTGCCAGGTGATTGAGAAGGAGAACGAACAAGTAATCCTGCTTGACGAAGTACCGGAAATGAAATATGCCGGCATTCGTGCAACCGTACCTTTTATTGAAGTTAGCCGCGATATGAGTGAGATGTACAGCGAAATAAGCAGGTTTCTGGCGCAAAAGGAAATTGAAATGGCCGGAATGCCTTTTGCCCTGTACCACCTGATGGATGAAGAAAATATTGACCTTGAATGTGGCATCCCGATTGACGCCGACGTTGAAGGAAACAAGCTTGTGAAAGTGGCTGTTTTCCCCGCAACAACCTGTGCCTGCCTCGATTTTTATGGCGATTACAGCAATTTGCAGGAAGGACATGAAGCGGTGCAAAAGTGGTTAGAAGCACACGGTTTTAACCTGGCCAGTGCACCCCTGGAAATATACCTTACAGATCCGCAGCAGGAACCCGATCCGGCAAAATGGATCACCCGAATTTGCTATCCTGTTGAACAATAGACACAACCTAATTTCTTTTAGTTCTAAATCAATTGGTTAAAAATACCTAAACGGCAGGGCTATGTCTCAATTCTTACTAAATTTGTAGCCTTAAAAATTTTTTGGGGAGTGGAAGAGAAGAAGTTTTTTGATAAACTAAAAAATCAATACCGGTTAATTATTTACAACGATACCACGTTTCAGTCGGTGTGGAGCATGAAGCTTTCGCGGCTGAAAGTGTTTACAGTAACCAGTTTAACATCGGCAGTTTTGGTAATACTCGTAATTTTGCTGATTGCAACTACCGGCTTACGCGAATATATTCCGGGTTACCCAAAAGCTGAGTACCGGCAAATGTTGGTGCGTAATGCTTTGGTTGTTGATTCACTGGAACAGGAATTGGCAAAACGCGATCAGTTTTTTAAGGGTATTCAGGCCATAATGTCGGGCGAAGTACCGGAGGATGATCAAATGACCGCAGCCGATATTGAGACAGACGAGGTAGAATTTAAGCAGTACAATCACGATTCTGTTTTTCAGGATAAATTGCTGGCCGAACAGTTGAGTCTATCCATTCGAAACAATAATACCGATGTTACACAACTCAGCCAGGTACACTTTTTTGTGCCGGTAAAAGGTGTTGTATCGCAACATTTTAAAAATACACCCGATCATTTTGGTGTTGATTTGGTGAGTGAGCCCAATGCCCGTATTTCGTCGGTGTTAGACGGAACGGTGATCTTTGCCGGCTGGACACTCGAAACGGGTTATGTAGCCTACATTCAGCACGAAGCCAATTTGGTTTCGGTGTATAAACACAATGCCGAATTATTGAAGAAAACCGGACAGACAGTCAAAGCCGGGGAAGCCGTTGCCATTATCGGAAATACAGGAGAATTATCAAGTGGGCCGCACCTGCATTTTGAGTTGTGGCACGATGGAACCGCACTTGATCCGGAACAGTACATTGACTTTTAAGATGAAGAAGAAAATAGCAATTCTTGGATCTACCGGATCCATAGGAACCCAGGCGCTTGAGGTGATCGAGCAAAATCCTGAATTGTTTGAAGTTGAGGTTTTAACAGCGAATAACAGCGTGGAGCTGCTCATTCAGCAGGCAAAAAAATTTCAGCCCAATGTGGTGGTTATTGCCAACAAGGACAACTACAGGCTGGTTTCTGATGCTCTTGAGGATGAAGATATAAAAGTTTATGCCGGAGAAGAAGCACTAAACCAGGTGGCGGAAATGGATACCATTGATATGGTACTAACGGCCATGGTGGGTTATTCGGGATTGCTTCCAACCTATAATGCCGTTAAGGCCGGGAAACCAATAGCGCTGGCAAATAAAGAAACGCTGGTTGTTGCCGGCGAGATCATAACAAAAGCTGCCCGCGAAAAACAGGTTGACCTGCTGCCGGTTGATTCCGAGCATTCAGCCATCTTCCAGTGTTTGGTTGGCGAGTTTATGAATCCGATTGAGAAAATTTACCTCACTTGTTCCGGGGGGCCGTTTCGTGGTAAAACACTCGCTGAATTACAACATGTTACGGTTGATGATGCCCTGGCACACCCCAACTGGGATATGGGCGCAAAAATCACTATCGATTCGGCCACGCTGATGAACAAAGGTTTCGAGGTAATTGAGGCACACTGGCTTTTTGGTTTGCCGGCTTCAAAAATCGATGTTATTGTTCATCCCGAGTCTATCATTCATTCCATCGTTCAGTTTGAAGATGGTTCGATGAAAGCACAAATGGGACTGCCAGACATGAAGTTACCCATACAATATTCCATGGGATTTCCGAACCGGATTAAAAATAACTTCCCGCGGTTCAACTTTTTAGATTACCCCACTTTACATTTTGAGCAGCCAAATACAGAAATTTTTCGTAACCTTGCACTCGCTTTTGCGGCAATGGAAAAAGGCGGAAATATGCCCTGTATTTTGAATGCTGCAAACGAAATAGTTGTTGAGGCATTTTTGAAACGGAAAATCAGCTTTTTACAAATGCCAGAAATAATAGAACAAGCCATGAACAAGGTTGATTTTGTTAATCAGCCAACACTCAATGATTTAATTGAGACCAACAACGAAACAAGAACAGTGGCACAGTTGTTAACAGAAAACAAAATTTAGAAGGAATTTAATGGAGTCGATATTAATTAAAACAGCACAATTACTCTTAAGTCTGTCAATATTAGTGGTTTTGCACGAGGCCGGCCACTTTATGTTTGCCCGTTTATTTAAAACCCGGGTAGAAAAATTTTACCTCTTTTTTAATCCGTGGTTCTCGCTTTTTAAAATAAAGAAAGGCGAAACCGAATACGGAATTGGGTGGTTACCCCTTGGTGGTTATGTGAAAATTTCGGGGATGATCGATGAGTCGATGGACAAAGAAGCGATGAAACTACCACCACAACCCTATGAATTTAGGGCAAAACCGGCCTGGCAGCGTTTGCTGATTATGGTGGGTGGTGTGTTAATGAATTTCCTGTTTGCAATCGTAATCTACATTGGTGTACTTTATGCATGGGGTCAACAATACCTGCCAACCGAGAATGTAAAATACGGCATTGTTGTTAACGAAACCGGCGAGCAGATTGGTTTTAGAACCGGCGATAAAATTCTTACCGTTGACAATGAATACATCGAGCAATTCAGCAAAATTGTACCAACCATTGTTTTAGATGGAGCAAAAACCGTTCAGGTAGAGCGCAACGGACAGAAAGTAGATGTGGAGATCACAGGAGAGGATCTGGCGCTATTGCTAAAGAGTAAAGGTATTTGGGAAGAGCGTTTTCCTTACGATATCCAAATCGGACGTTTGGCAAAAGATTTACCCGCACAACAGGCCGGTCTCCAGATTGGCGATATTTTGGGAAATGTTGATGGACGATCGTTTGAGTATTACGATCAGTTTACTAATTACCTGGAATCAAAGAAAGGAGAGGAAATTGCCATTGATATTATCCGCGATGGTCAGGAAATGACTAAAACGCTGACAGTGAACGAAGACGGGAAAATGGGCTTTAATGCTGCCTTTAATAATCCTGAAGATATGTTCGAGTTCAAAACCATAAAATATGGTTTTCTTGAATCAATTCCTGCAGGTATCGATCGTGGTGTTCAAACTACCGGTAATTATTTGAAGCAGTTTAAGTTGTTTTTCAAAAAAGAAACAAAAGCATACGAGTCGCTGGGTGGATTTGCAACCATCGGTAACATCTTTTCATCTTCCTGGGACTGGGCACATTTCTGGGATATGACCGCGTTTATTTCTATTATTTTGGCCATTATGAACCTCTTGCCAATTCCTGCATTGGATGGTGGACACGTAATGTTCTTGTTTGGCGAAATGATTACCGGACGAAAACCCGGAGAAAAATTCCTTGAGTATGCACAAATTGCCGGAATGGTATTACTTTTGGCTTTGGTACTTTATGCTAATGCCAACGATATAATTAAAATGATTAACGGTACATTTTAATGAAAAAAAACTATTTTTGTTGTTGAACCAATTAACTTATTAGTATATGAATTTATTTGTAGTTGCAGGATTTATCGGACCTCAGGAAATAATAATCATCTTAATTATTGTTTTACTTCTGTTTGGTGGTCGTAAAATTCCGGAGTTGATGAAAGGGCTGGGAAAAGGAATGAAGGAATTTAAACAAGCCACAAAAGAGGACGATGCTGAGGATACAAAACCGGAAAGCGAAAAAATCGACAAGTAATTAATATCGAAATAGATATTAAAATCCCGTTCTGTGATACAGATACGGGATTTTTTGTATTTCATCCGATAGACTTTTCTTACACCATGTTGTGGCCTAACAGTCTGGTAAGGTTTTTGTTATTTATGTTAGAAATCCAAAAAACTGATTATATGAAACGTATTAGCCACCTTGTTTTTCTGGTACTCGTTGCCGCAATTTTTGCGGGCTGCGATTCCGATTCAACTGTTATGTACAAAAATATTACCGGGAAAGCCGGTGAAATGGTTGTAGTAATGTCAAAAGATTCATGGAATGGTAATCCCGGAGAAGTTCTTCGCGAAACACTGGCTCAACCACATGCAGGATTGCCTCAGGAAGAGCCACTTTTCGATTTGATTAACGTTCCGCACGAAGCTTTTAAAGATATTTTCAGATCAACTCGAAACGTTGTACAAACTACTATTTCTACAAATGTTGATGAGAGTGGAATAAAATTCACAGACGATGTGTGGGCTTATCCGCAGGCAACCATACAAATTCGTGCAAAAAATGCCGACGAGTTTGAAAAGATCTTCAACGAAAACAAGGACAGAATTCTATCCTATTTTGTGCAGGCCGAGAAAGAGCGCATAACAATGAATTATAACGACACCTACGAGCGCGCTGTATTTAATACCTTGAATAGCGAGTTTGCTGTTACCATGAAAGTACCACCGGGCTTCCGTATCATGGAAAAGAAAAAGGATTTTTTGTGGGTACAATTCGATTCGCCTGAAATTACACAGGGAATTGTGATTTATTCGTATCCTTACGTTTCCGACAGTGCTTTTACGGTTGATTACCAGTTGCCAATTCGCGACAGCTTACTAAAAAGATACGTTCCGGGCCCAACCGACGGGAGCTATATGTCGACGGAAAAACGCATCGACCAGATCAATAATGTAATTAAGCACAATGGAAATTATGCATCCGAAATGCGCGGTTTATGGCGTGTTGAGAATGATTTTATGGGTGGTCCTTACGTGGCTCTCTCGGAGTTAGACGCATCGAATCAACGTGTATTAAACGCTTTTGGTTTTGTATACGCCCCGGGTAAAGATAAACGCAACCTGTTACGCCAGGTGGAAGCAATGATCTATTCGTTAAAATTAAATAACCAGGCTGATAATGATAAACTAAATCAGCAGGATATTGAAATTCAGGTGGAAGGATAAGTGGAAATTCAGAATAAAAATTATAATTATTCAGGGAATTAATAGCTATCATCCCCTTCTTTTCCCTTCAAAGGGGAATTCTTACTTAACCACTGACGAAGGAAGCCGGAGGACGTTTTAGAAAGACTGTAATTGAGCAATACTTTTTAAAAAAGCAGGCTGGAAAAATCAATTTCCAGCCTGCTTTTTTTATATGATTTTATATGCGTTTTGCTTAGAAAGCAGCTTTTACAATTTCACTAACATTATCAGAAATACCATAGGTATAAATGTGTAACGATGGTACATTATGCGCAACCAAATCCTTCGATTGGAAAATGGCCCACTCTGTTCCTACACGGCGTGCGTCATCGTTGTTTTTGCACTTTGTCAACTCTTTTGACAACTCCTGAGGCAAGTCGATGCTAAAGATTTTTGGAAGCACCGTCAACTGATTTTTCAGGTTGATAGGCTTAATACCCGGAATAATCGGAACAGTAATTCCCATTGCACGGCATCTGTCCACAAAATCGTAATAAACCTGGTTGTCGAAAAACATTTGGGTTACAATGTAATCGGCTCCTTCGTCTACCTTTTGTTTCAGGTAAGCCATGTCTTGCTCCATGTTTGGCGCTTCAAAATGCTTCTCCGGATAACCGGCAACACCAATACAAAAATCAAGTGGTTTATTGTTTTTCAGGTCCGCATCCAGGTACTTCCCTTCTCCCAGATCTTTAATTTGTTTAACCAATTCGTTGGCATTTGAGTGGCCATTCTCGGTGGGTTGAAACACATGCTGGTTCTTAAGTCCGTCGCCGCGTAGTGCCAAAACGTTATTAATTCCCAAAAAGTTAAGATCGATAAGTACATGCTCAGTTTCGCTTTTGGTGAAACCGCCACATAAAATATGCGGAACTACGGGAATGCCGTATTTGTGCTGAATATCGGCAGCAATAGCAACTGTTCCCGGGCGTTTGCGTACTGTTTGTTTCACAATGCTTCCATCGGCGAGTTCTTTAAATTCAATCTCGTCGCGGTGGGTAGTAATGTTAATGTATTTCGGATCGAACTCGGTTAAGCTTTCAATCGTTTTATGCAGGCGCGAAACATCGTTGCCCTTTAATGGCGGCAACAGTTCAAAAGAAAAAACGGTTTTCTTTGCCTGATTTATGGTGTCTATAACTTTCATGCGATTTTAGTCTGTTTTGCTGATGCAAATTTAACAATTTCGTACCTGATCGTCTGAATAAACTTCAAATTGAAAAATAAATGACAGTTTTTTAAAATGAATCGGACGCTGTTATTTATAATTCAGGTTTGTTGGCAAGAACTTCTCAACAAATTCTACCGATACATTTTTACGTTTTGCATAATCCTCAACCTGGTCTTTTCCCACTTTTTCGAGACTGAAATAGCGCGATTCAGGATGCACGAAGTACTGTCCAGAAACCGATGCATTCGGATACATTGCAAAATGCTCGGTAAGCGAAATGCCAATCTTCTCAGCATCTAACAGTTGAAACAGATTCTCTTTTTCAGCGTGTTCCGGACAAGCCGGGTAACCCAAAGCCGGACGAATTCCCTGGTATTTTATTTTCAGGATTTCGTCGAGCGACAGTTTTTCGTCAGGTGCATAACCCCAGTAATTCTTGCGAATTTCGAGGTGAAGCAGTTCTGCAAAAGCTTCACTCAGGCGGTCGGCCAGGGCTTCTACCATGATGGCTTTATAATCGTTGTGCTCTTCGCGGAATTGTTTGGTCCATTTCTCGATACCAATACCTGCTGTAGTGGCAAAACCCCCGCAATAATCCACTTTCCCCGATTCTTTTGACGCAACAAAATCGGCCAAACAGAAGTTCGCTACGCCTTCTTTTTTCTTCTCCTGCTGACGAAGATGATAGAAACGTCCGATCTCTTTCTCGCACGTTTCATCTTCGTATAGAACGACGTCGTCGCCATCCGATTGTGCCGGCCAGATTCCAAAAGCAGCATTTGCCTGAAGCATCTTTTTCTCTATAATTTCATCCAGGAATTCATTTCCTTCTTTGAAAAGTTTCTTAGCCTCTTCGCCCTGTTTTTCATCGGCCAGAATTTGCGGGTAATGTCCCTTTAATCCCCAGGTGATAAAAAAGAATGTCCAATCGATGTAATTCCGCAGTTCTTCCAGCGGGAAATCGATCAAGTGTTTTACCCCGGTAAAATTCGGTTTGTAAATTGGAGTATTGTTCCAATCGATCGGGAATTTATTCTCGCGTGCTTTTTCAAGGCTTAAGTATTCTTTTGTTTTTCGTTTTCCCTGGAATTCGCGAATCTGAGCGTACTCAGAATCCAGATTCTGATGGAATTTTTCGTTCTTGGAAATCAGGTGGGAAACCACATTAACGGCCAGTGATGCATCTTTTACGTGAACAACCGGTGCCGAATATTCAGGTGCAATTTTAACGGCCGTATGAATTTTTGACGTGGTTGCACCGCCGATCATCACCGGGATATTCATTTTGCGGCGTTCCATTTCTTTGGCAATCTCCACCATAATTTCCAGCGATGGAGTGATTAATCCGCTCAGCCCGATTACATCCACTTCGTTTTTAATGGCTTCCTCAAGGATTTTCTCGGTTGGAACCATAACGCCCAAATCGATGATTTCGTAGTTATTACAGGCCAGTACCACACCAACTATATTTTTACCAATGTCGTGAACATCGCCTTTTACGGTGGCCATCAGCACCTTTTTCTGCGACGTGCTGTTTTTGAATTTCGCTTTATCCGCTTCAATAAACGGCAGCAAATAAGCCACAGCTTTTTTCATCACCCTTGCGGATTTGATCACCTGTGGCAGGAACATCTTTCCTGAGCCAAATAACTCACCAACGATGTTCATTCCATCCATTAACGGACCTTCGATAATGTCCAATGCAGGCGAATATTTCTGAACGGCTTCGGCCATATCTTCGTCAACAAATTCGGGCAATCCTTTTACCAGCGAGTGAGCAATTCGTTTCTCAAGCGGCAGTTCACGCCATTCGTCTTTTCTTTCTTCTTTTTTCGAAGTCGACTTCAGGCTTTCGGCAAATTCAAGCAATCTTTCCGTTGCATCATCCGGCCTGCGATTTAATACGAGGTCTTCAATCCTTTCCAGAAAATCTTTTGGAATTTCATCGTAAATCTGCAACATTCCCGGGTTTACAATTCCCATGTCGAGACCGGCCTTTATCGCGTGAAACAGGAACACCGAGTGCATGGCTTCGCGCACCACATTGTTTCCGCGGAAAGCAAACGAAACATTACTTACACCGGCACTTACTTTTGCCAGCGGCAGATTTTCTTTTATCCATTTCACCGATTCGATGAATGAAACGGCGTAATTGTTATGCTCTTCAATTCCGGTACCGATTGTCAGCACGTTCGGATCGAAAATTATATCCTGGGCAGGCAGTCCAACTTTTTCGGTAAGAATTTTATAAGCACGGCTGCATATTTCTTTGCGGCGTTCAGTGTTGTCGGCCTGGCCTTTTTCGTCGAATGCCATAACGATAACAGCAGCACCGTAACGTTTAATTTTTTGTGCCTGCTCGATAAAAACTTCTTCGCCCTCTTTTAAGCTGATGGAGTTTACAATGGCTTTCCCCTGCAAACATTTTAACCCTGCTTCAATCACATGCCACTTCGACGAGTCGATCATGATCGGTAACCTGGCAATATCGGGTTCTGCCATAATCAGGTTTAGGAAAGTAGTCATTTCCTTTTCAGCGTCCAACATGGCATCGTCCATGTTTACGTCGATAACCTGGGCGCCATTTTCAACCTGGTGACGCGCAATGGTAAGCGCTTCCTCGTATTTTTCTTCACTGATCAGTCGCGCAAATTTACGCGATCCGGCAACGTTACAACGTTCTCCAATATTCAGGAAGTTGGTGTTTTCGGTGATGGTTACCGGCTCCAGTCCACTCAGCTTTGTGTAAGTGGTAGCTTCGGCACGATTGTGCGGATTTGCTTTGGCAGCCATATCGGCAAATGCCTTAATGTGAGCAGGCGTTGTACCGCAGCAACCACCAATAATATTTACATAGTTATTATCGAGATACTGTTTGATGTGGCCGGCCATAATTTCCGGAGTTTCGTCGTACTCGCCAAACTGGTTTGGTAATCCTGCGTTTGGGTGTGCACTAATATGAAATGGTGCTTTCCCGGCCAGTTCTTTAATGTACGGCTGAAGATCGGTAGCTCCCAACGAGCAGTTCAATCCGATACTTAACAAATCGACGTGCGAAACCGAGTTCAGGAAAGCCTCCAGTGTTTGACCGGAAAGTGTACGGCCACTGGCATCGGTAATGGTTCCCGAAACCATTAGAGGAATATTTATACCTCTTTCGTCAAGAACTTCTTCAATGGCAAAAATGGCTGCTTTGCTGTTCAGTGTATCAAAAATTGTTTCGATCAGTAAGAGGTCAGCGCCGCCATCGAGCAACGCTTCCACCTGTTCGCGATACGCTTGTTTCAACTCGTCGAATGAGATGGCGCGGTATCCGGGATCATTTACATCGGGCGAAAGTGATAGTGTTTTGTTTGTAGGACCTACTGATCCTGCAACGTAACGTGGTTTATCCGGATTGGCCTTGGTGAATTTATCGGTCAGTTCTTTGGCAATCTCAGCCGAAGCCTTATTCATTTTATAGACATACTCTTCAGTATAGTAATCGGCCTGCGAAATGCTGGTTGCATTAAATGTGTTGGTGCAGATTATATCGGCACCTGCTTCCAGATAAGCCTCATGGATTTCCGAAATAACATCAGGGCGAGTCAGCGACAGCATGTCGTTGTTCCCTTTCATATCACTGGGGTGATCTATCAACAATTCGCCCCTGTAATCGGCCTCGTCCAATTTATATTCCTGAATCAGAGATCCCATTGCTCCATCCAATACCAATACTCTCTTTTTGAGTTCTTCCCGTATGTCTCTTTTTGTTGTCATCTATCCTAACTCTTAACACAAAAACCCTAAGTATAAAAGAATTCTTAGTGCCTTTGTGGCTTTGTGTTTCTACTTCAATATTCGAATTTCGTTGTCTCCTTTAATTCCGATCTTGTCTTCGCAAATAATGAGCAACGATTGTATCTCGTTAAAATTTTCTGCCTGTTTAATCACTTTCTCAACGTGGTCAGGTGTTTTAACCTTATTTCCCAGGGCCGTTGCCAGCGCATCTGCCATTAGAATATCTTCACAAACCACCACAACGGCATCCGCTTTTCCATAACTTAGCGAGGGACCAACTGTTCCAGCCGAAGTACAAATACCAAAGGTACTACTCCCTGCTGGAATTACCAGCCCGATACGCTCGGATAGAATGGATTCGCCTGCAAAAACAGATAAAATCAATTCATCCTGTAAAAGCAAAAAGATGTCGCCGCCGTTTTCAACTAACAGTTCCTTCACCGAAAAGTTTTTACAAATTTCTTCTCCAATTTCGCGGGCAAACAAACCTGCCACTGCCGACATCGGGCCAATTCCCGCTTTTTCGGCAGCCAGCGCCATTTCTTTTGCTTCTTCAGGAGCAAAGTCTGACGGCTGAAAAGGTTTCAGGCTTTTCCTGAAAAACGGTTCTTTTTCGATATAGTCATCGAAAGTTTGACGCAGCGATTTCGCTTTTTCCAAAGCCACTTCCTGCATCTGGTCTTGGTAAGAGGCCGGATCGACACCGATCCAAAGATCGGTTTCCAGGTGTTTTACTTCAAAACCTGTAAAACGTTCGGTGTTAAACTGGCTGCGGTATGTACGTTCTTCAAAAATATTCATCGTTTAAAAATCGTGATTTTGCGAAAATGCATCTTTCTATCTAAAATCAATTTCGAACAAGTTTAGCGGGCAAGCCGGAATACAAAGTTCGCAAACTACACATTTGCTTTTGTCGAATTCCAGTTCCCACGACTGCTTGTCCATGTTCAATGCACCGGCAAAACATACGGCGGTACAGTTTCCGCAGTCGATACATTTTTCTTCTTTCCAGCGAATACGTTTGTCGAGCGATTCGCAGGTGATTTTATGGCTTTTAATGTACTCAACGCCTTTTTCAATGTTTTCTTTTTTGCCTTGCAACTCAAGCAACAGACTGCCGCGTTTCCCGGGGTATACCTCTGCTTTCAATATATTTATCCGGATATCGTATTCCTTCACCAGGTGGTAAGTAAACGCTTTGTCGCCGCTTTGCGGAGGGAAATTCAGTATGTATCTTTTTTTAATCATTGTCAACCTCCGTTTCTTTTAATCCGTTTAACGATGTATTTGACGCGAACATGTGTACGGGTTTGCTTACTTCGAACTCTCCGTTTTGTAACCATTTCTTCAGTTCATCAGCAATTTTGCGCGCTTTTTTTAAGCTGGCAACCGGCGCGGTTCTTATCTTTTTACCTTTCACTTTTATGGTTCCCGACTGCAATTCCTCGTAGGTAACCTGCCCAAGTTTGGGCGTTCCAACCGTGCCGTAATCAAGTACCGAAGTTTCAATCTGGCTGTTGTTAATCGATACGCGTTTGGCAATATCAACATTCAACACCGGGATAGGAATTCCAATTCCCACAAACATGCTAACACCGTATTTTTCGTATGATGCAGCCTGAATATACTCGGGCGACATTTCTTTCAGGTTGCCCATTACTGCAATGGTAGCGCCATTGGTAACCGGAACTCCCAGCTCGTTTTTCGGTTTTGTGGTGTGAAATTGTGTTCCCGGCCAAACCACAAATCCTTGTGTACCTCCTAAAAATATGCGTGTTCCCAGCCCTATGGTCTTAAACTCCGGATCGTTCAGCAGGGGGCTCAATTCACCTGAAGTGGAGTAGGTGGCATTGCGCAAATTCGGAAGCAAACTGCCCATGTAGGTATATTTTATGGTGGAAGTGGTATTTACCGCCACATTGTAGTTCTGATAAGCATTCCGCGGATTGAACAACGTAAATTCATTGATCGTGTTAATGTTGATTTTGGTTTTTATATGCTTTCGCGGATAACAATCGGTGCCTTTTGCCCAGGCCTCCAAAACCACATCTTTTCCTTCCAGCAGATCCTGAATAACGTGTGCACCCCCGTACTCCGGATTGTCAGGGTTACAGGCAGTGGCGCCAATGTATGAATCAACCGCAGCCAGACCTTCGTAGCATGGAACGCCATTCAGTCGGATTTTTTCCATTCGGATTGGCGGATTCGCGTGACCGAAATTTATAATTGCCCCCGATGAACACATGGCGCCAAAGGTTGCAGTGGTTACTACATCAACTTTCTCAACTATTTCCTCCGGCGTTAACTCTTTCGCCATTTGTGCAACTTCTTCGGCGGTTAAAACAACTGCTTTTCCGGCCTTCAGTTTTTGGTTAATTTCTTCGTAAGTTTTTGTTGTCGACATATTTTAAAAAGTCGGAAGTTGGAAGCCAGGATACCGAAGCATGAATCTTTGAAACCGGCAACTGTTTTCATTTAAAAGTTTGTATTGATATTCTTTACGCTGCTAATTTTATGCGGTTAAAACCGCTGACGCATACACATATTTGCCCCGTGCAGATAGCTTGTAAAAAATAATTTGTAGTGCAGTTTCTTCATCGATTGTGTTTTAATTATAATTCCGTTTCCGGCCAGGTATTGGCACCTTTTTGTCCGCCGGTTGCCGAACATGGTTGCCAGAGTTTCACAGAGCCCGATCTCTCCACTCTTCTGTATAAGCAAACACCCTTTGAAAGAATATTTGATGCCGCAAAGATAGTTGATTTTGTGATTTAACAAATAAAGCAGAACTTGCAGTTTATGAATTAAAGATATTTTGAACCATTTATTTAAGAAATGTGAGCTATGACAAATAAAATCTTACCAATTCTGCTGCTATTTTTTTGCTTCGCCTGTTCTCCGAAACTGGATATGGAAACCTATAAAAAGTATCAAAACAGCGGACAAGAAATTACTGCCAATGTACAAGCGGTGCTTTTGACGAATGTGGGGAAAGCCATTCAAACCGGCGGGCCGGAATACGCAGTTGAATTCTGTAACCTTGAAGCAAGCTCAATTGTAGATAGTTTAAACCGTGTATTTGATTGTGATATTTCGAGAGTTTCGGCCAAAAACCGTAATCCACAAAATGCGCTTAATACTGAGCAGGAAAAACAAATGTGGGAACTTTTTGCCAACGAACAACTGGCCGACACGGTATTGCAAAATGGCAGTGATTTGGTTTATTACAAGCCGATAAGAACAGAGATGCCGGCCTGTTTAAAATGTCATGGAAACCCTGATACAGATATCAATGAAGCAACCAAAACAAAGCTGAATGAATTGTACCCAAATGATTTGGCAACGGGTTATACCTTGAACGAGTTCCGCGGTCTTTGGAAAGTAAAGTTTAAAAGGGATTTGTAAACTATCGGAAAAGAAAACAGGCATTTCGCAAATGGAAATGCCTGCTAGCAGTGTTAGTTAGCAAAGGATGGCTTTCACCCTTTGTTGTTAATAGTTAGTTACTCCTTTAACTTAAATGCTCCCTTTAACCCTTCGTCAGAATTCGGTCCGATCCAAACTTCAAAATCACCTGGTTCGATTACAAAATCATCGCCGTTAAAAAATTGCAAATCTTCAGCTTTAAGCTCGAAGCTTACGTTTTTAACGTCGCCCGGTTTTAAGTTAATCTTTTCAAAACCTTTTAGTTCTTTAATGGGGCGGGTAATACTGCCCACCTTGTCGTGCACATACAGCTGTACAATCTCTTCCGTTTCGAAGTTGCCAATGTTTTTAATATCGGCCGAAATGGTAATTGATCCGTCTGTTGTCATTTCGTTCGACGACAGCTTAAGATTTTCGTATTTAAACTCGGTGTAACTCAAACCATATCCAAAGGGCAGGAGAGGTGTAATACCGTAATCGATGTGCATGGATTTAAATCCAAGCGAAAGTTGTTTCGAATTTCTCGGAATATCATCGATGTAAGTAACATCATCTTCGGTAGCCGGGCGACCGGTGTTTTTGCGGTAGTAATAAAACGGAATTTGACCGGCACCTTTTACAAAAGTTACAGGTAATTTCCCTGAAGGTGAATAGTCGCCAAAGATCAGGTCGGCCACTGCAGGCCCGGCCATTGTTCCCGGATGCCAGGCATAAAGTACGGCGTCAGCCATTTCCATTTCGGCCCCAATTCCCAGCGGTCTTCCGGCCATTACCACCAAAATAAGCGGTTTGCCTGTTTTTCTCAATTCGGTAATCAGTTCCGATTGAACTCCCGGAAGATCAATAATACCACGTGCATTTGCTTCGCCCGAAAGGATAGACTCTTCGCCGGCAAAGAATAAAATGGCATCAGAACGTTTAGCGGCAGCAATAGCTTCGGCAAATCCTTTTGTCGATTTATCGCGGCTGTATTCCAACCCGGAAACATAGTTCATCTTTGAGCCAAGGATCTCGCCAAAAGCTTGTTTTGGTGTTGTTGAGTCTTCGCCTTGCCCGTCGAAAATCCAGGTTCCCAGCTGATCGCGTGCGGCATCGGCAAGTGGACCAATTACAGCCAGCGAATGTATATTTTTTGATATTGGTAAGGTGTTATTGTCGTTTTTCAGCAAAACCATACTTTTTCGTGCTGCTTCGCGCGATACCGCCAAATGGCTAGGTGCTAAAATGGTATCGGTTGATACGTGATTGTCGTAAGGTTTGTCAAACAATCCCAGCTTAAACTTTACACGCAAAATATTGCCCACATAAGTGTCGATCATATCTTCTGTAATCGCGCCCTCTTCAATCAATGTCTTTAAATTATCAGTGTAACAGGTTGTTGCCATTTCCATATCAACACCGGCTTTGGCGGCAATTTCGGCGGCTTGTTTTTTATCGGCAGCAAAACCATGGTTAATCATTTCTTCAATCGATCCCCAGTCGCTAACCACCATTCCTTTGTAGTTCCACTCGTTGCGCAAAATTTGTTTTAGCGTGAATTCATTTCCGGAAGTAGGCACTCCGTTTAAGTCGTTAAATGCCGACATAAAAGTTAATGCTCCCGCATCAACTGCCGCTTTAAACGGACGAAGGTGAACGTTTCTAAGCAGCATTTCAGGAATATAAGTGGTATTGTAATCGCGGCCGGCTTCGGACATTCCGTAACCAACAAAGTGTTTGGCACAGGCAGCCACTGCAGTAGGATCGCCCAGGTCGCCCTGAAATCCTTTTACCATGGCAGCTGCAAACTCTGATGTTAGCAGCGGGTCTTCTCCACAACTTTCTGCAATTCGTCCCCAGCGCGGATCCCAGGTAACATCCATCATCGGTGCAAATGTCCAGTTAATTCCCATCGATGAGGCTTCGATTGCCGAAATACGCATAGCTTTTTCAGCCAGTTCAGGCTCCCACGAGGAGGCCATTCCCAGCGGAATAGGGAAAATCGTGCGATAGCCGTGAATTACATCGCGCCCAAAAAGCAAAGGAATTCCGTGTTTACTTTCTTCCAAAGCTATACGTTGATACTCTGCAACCCGATCGGCTCCTGTCGTATTTAGAAACGATCCAACTTTGCCATCTCTGATGGCTTGTTTTGTGGCTTCTTCATCGCCAAAAAAACCGTCGTTAACCTGTTGCATCTGGCCTATCTTTTCATCCAGCGTCATCTCGCTCAGCAGACTGTTAATTTTTTGTTCTACCGGATCAGGGTTCTCGGTGAATGTTGCTGTACAACCTGTTACCAGCCAGGTTCCAATAATTAATATTAAAGCTCTAATCTTCATTATAGTTAGTATTTGTTCTACATTTCCTGATATACACGAACGTAATCCACTTCCATCGATTGAGGGAAAATGGCATTATCAATTCCCTGGGCTCCTCCCCAGTTACCACCAACTGCCACATTCAGGATAAAAAAATGTGGTTTGTTGAACGGCCAGTTGTCGTTGTTTTTGCTTGAGGGCGCATAACGGTGTGTAATATTTTCGGGAGAATCGGTATAAAATACCAGTTCTTTTTCGGTCCAGAACAGGCCGTAAACATGAAATTCTTCTTCAGCAGTTTCAAAAGTTTTGCTACTGCCGTCGCCGTTTCCGCCATATCCCGCCGAAGTGTGCACGGTTGCATGAACCTTGTTGGGTTGGTAACCCACGTATTCCATAATATCGATCTCGCCACAGGCAGGCCACCCTGCCGTACCAATGTTGGCGCCCAGCATCCAGATTGCCGGCCAGATTCCTGTTCCCGACGGCAGTTTAGCACGGATTTCCATTCGGCCGTAGGTAAATTCTTTTTTACCACTGGTGATCATACGTGACGAAGTATACGATCCGGCAACTTTAGCTTCGTTTAGTTTTTTTGCCGTTATGGTAAGAATGCCATCCTTAACCACAGCATTGTCTCCGGCGGTATAATTTTGCAGCTCGTTGTTTCCCCAGCCACCCGAGCCGGTTTCAAAGGTCCAGTTGTCGGTATTTACAGCGTTGCCATCAAAATTATCTTCCCAAACCAGCTCCAGTTTCGAGAAGTATTCTGAATCGTTTGCGGCAATGGTGATAATCTCAGATGAAGAAAAAGTATCTCCGTTTTTGGTAATAATTAACTCAATAGTGTACGTTCCTGCATAGGGAAAATAGGCCACGGCATTCGTTTCGTTTTCAATGGTTTTATCTCTGAATTTCCATTGAAAAGAGTCGAAATCGCCAACCGAAGTGTTTTTCAGATTGATATTGTTCGGATTGGTTGCATCTGCTTCGGCGGTAAAACTAATAGCAAAATCGGTGCTGGTAATATTTATTGATTTTGAGGCTGCCTTTTGCTCGCTATCAAGACCAATTACCAGAAGGTTTACATTGTAATCTCCGGCTTCAGGATAATAAACATCGTACGACTGAGATTTTGTCGTTGTTGATTCCGTGCGGCCATTACCAAAATTCCAGTTCATTCTCAGGTAGTCTCCTTCCGATTCGTTGGTAAACCGAACGTTGTTGTCATCAATAAATGAATACGAAAAATCGGCAGTGAAACCTGCTTCTGTTCCTTCTTCGCTACACCCCTCTAAAGGAGCAATAAGAATAAGAAGTGCCAGTAAATAGGGCCAGTTTCGTTTTTGTTTGTTAAATGTTTTACGCATAAGGATTTTGAAAATTTGACGTGACGAATGCACGATGTTCTTGATTAAAGGCACATAGAATTATCATATAAGCCGAAAAGTTACGACTGTGCAATTGTTGAAAGCTGATAAAAATGGGGAGAGAAACTCTCCCCATTTTCTAACTAAACTATCAAACTGAATTGGCTCAATAGCCAATATTTTGAATTACTGTTTGCTATTATTCTGCAGGAACAAATACCCAAGTCCAGCCGGTTGCCCAGGCTGCATCTGGTACATGAAGTACCATCTTATCTTCGGTTAGTTCTACTATGTTAAATACACCGGCATTGCCACCGCCTTCCATCGAACCCAAAATATTTACTCCTCCGTCAATCGTTAATGTTTGATTGGCTACATCCAATACAAAACTACCAGTTGCAGGGTCAGCATCAGGGCCACTGTAATAGGTAAAATTGGCAGCTCCATCCAAGTCAAAACTCATTCTACCGGCAGCATCGGCAGGAGGGCAGCAATCACCGGCTGCGTTCCACCAAACTCCCCATGGGTTACCCGGATCAGACATAAACCACCAAAATCTTCCGTCGGGTGTAGGTCCTCCGTCAAATACCCAGGTTTTACCTTCTGAAGTGCTTTCGCTTACCAAATCATACCAGTCCTGATCGAGTGGTGTGTCTAAAACATCAACTGTTACATCAATTGTTTTCTCGAAAAACTCAGCTCCTAAAGTTCCAATGAAAGTAAAAGTTGAAGTTCCCGGAATAGGATAAACAATTTCAACTTTATTGGTTAGCGCTACACCTAAGTTGTAATCCCAGTAACCGGTAACGCCCGGTGTGTTCATACTTAACTCGATCGTATTTCCATTCGCTGAGTTTTGAGTAGCAACTAACTCAACGCCTTCAACAGTTGTACTGTTTTCAAGGAATTGTTCGTCAACAATGGCATCGCACGACACAATTAACAGTGCCAGCAATGCAACAAAAATACCTTGTATTATATTATTTCTTTTCATATCTCTTGCTATTAAAATTAAAGCCTGTTACCATCCAGGGTTTTGTTCATAAACTCCATTTGCTAACCTCATTTCCGTTTCCGGAATTGGAACCAATCCTTTGGTTTCCGGTCTGTAGTTAACTGAGTAAGTCGCGTCACTACCTGAATTTCGAACATTTATTGTTTCATTAAATGCAGTATTTACGTCTCCCCAGCGCACCAGGTCGAACCAGCGTAAAGCTTCAAAAGCCAGTTCGTGCATTCTTTCTTCTTTTAGTGCATCTAAAGAATAAGCAATCGGATCCAATCCTGCTCTGGCCCTTACGGCGTTCATCCCATCGGCAGTACCTGTAATTTCAGAGTGCATGAGTAGTACATCGGCAAAACGCATGAAAATAAAGTCTTGTGCGTGCATCAACTGCATATCAGTATTTCCCCAGTTGTACAACTGAACGAACATACCCACATTTGCCTGATCATCAGTATCCCAATATTGAATGGCAGTATATTTTTTGTTAAAAAATCCTGTTTCATGATCACCTTTATCTCCCACATAGTCGCCGGTTCCCTGGTCGGCCTGGCCAACCTGAAGGATTGAACCTAATTTTCTTGGATCATTATCATCCCATTGGTTAAATAATCTGGGATTTACAGTACACCATCCCCAGCCTTGACCAAAAGGCACCAAAGAGTTATCTCTAAGACCTGTAAACAAGGCGAGTCTGTTGGTATAAATATTTCCGTTTGACCATCCCCAGTCTCCAAAAGAGAACCTTTGTACGAACATGGATTCATTATTTCCACGACCAAAAGTAGGTGTGTGGCCATCCTGGCCTACCCACGAAAGTTCGTTTTCATGTGCCCATGGTAATACGGTTGTATCATTAGCAGCAATGTTTACGTACGAGTAAGGCCAAAGATTTCTGAAATCATCAACCAGCCCGTAACCGCTATTATCGATACAATCTTCTAAATAACCAGCAACAGCTGAGGCAGAAACAGATCCTCCTTCAACCAAAGGAAGTTCGCTTGTGGCTTGCCCCTCAATATTGGTCATATAACCAGTGTAAAACAAATATACTCTTGCCATGTAGGCTTGTGCTACCCATTTGTTTGCATGTCCGTAATCAGATTCCGGGATATTTTGAAAGGCAACCGATGGCATGGTTTCGATAGCGAGCTTAAGATCTGATGCAATTTGCGCAAAAGTCTCTGTATAAGTGGATCTGGCAATATCTCTGGGTGCATCGAATGTAACGATTAAAGGTACACCACCAAAAAATTTCGCCAATCTGAAATAGTAGAACGCACGCATAAACAGTGCTTCTCCAATTGCCTGATCTTTGTAATTCTGAGCTTCTTCGGGACTGCTGAAATATGTCGAGAAGTCAGCTTCTGCGGTTTTTTCAATAATTGCAGTTGCTCTGGAAATACCATTGTAGCATTGTACCCACATATCTCTGTAAGTATCTTCTGCAGGGTCTTCAAAATTATCAACCCATTTTGCAGATTTATCATCAGCACCACCGCCGCCAAGCATTAAATCAGACATCAAACATGCAGCCACCGATTCGTTACTGTGAACATTAGGTGTATAGATTGCATTATAGACCCCTGCCATTGCCTCCTTTATATCCTGAGGAGTGCTGTAAAAGGTTTCTAAACTTTTTCCGTAAAGATTATCGGTATCCAGATAATCCTGACTACAACTCGTTGCAAGAACAAGGCCTGCAATGAATGTTATATATAATAGTTTTTTCATCATCATCAATTTTTAGAATTAAAAGGCAACACTTAATCCAAACATCACTGTTCTTGGTAATGGATATAATCCGAGGTCAATTCCGGATGCCCAGCCGGCATCATGACCGAAACGAACTTCAGGATCCATTCCATCATAGCTTGTGAAAGTGTGCAGGTTGTTTACTGCAGCGTATACTTTTAGCGTTGAAACAGCATCAAAACTTGAAAGTAATTTGCTAAAATCATATCCAAATGTCAGGTTGTTGATTCTTAAATAGTCTGCATCGTGCATATAAATGTCAGAAACGTATTGCTGATTTCGGTTCGAAACAGAAGATAATCGTGGCATTTTGTTAGAAGTACCTTCGCCGTGCCAACGTTCAAAAACAGATGAGGTGTAGTTTTGAGTTGGACTATCAGCAAATGAACGGTATGATTGCATTACCTGCATTCCGAATTTTCCGGCTAAAGTGGTATTTACGTAAAATCCTTTGTACGCAAGGTTTAACTGCAATCCCATTTCAAAATCAGGATTAGGATTTCCCAGATAGCCTTTATCGTTCTCGTCGATTATACCGTCCATGTTTTTATCTACAAAGCGAACATCACCCGGACGCTGGTCGTTGAAATAAGGTGTTCCGTCTGGTCCTACATAAGCATCAACTTCATCCTGGTTCTGCAGGATACCAGCTGTTTCGTATCCATAGAAATAACCAATTGGGTATCCTACTTCTACTCTTGAAACCTCGGCTGTACCTTGCGATAATACGTGAGAAGGTCCGTGAATAATACCATCGGTATTGGCAATTCGTGTTACTTCGTTTTTATTACGTGCTCCGCTTAAAACAACACTGTATTTGAAATCACTGATATTGTCGCTCCAGTTTAATACCATTTCAAAACCTTTATTTTCAATATCTCCTCCGTTAATAAAAGGAGCACCGGCGCCAGAAGTACCCAAAATAGGTGCAACAACCAACCAGTCTTTTGTGGTTTTCTTGTACCAGTCTAACGCAATACCAAGTCTTGAATCCAATAATCTGGCATCAAGCCCGATATTCAACTGCTCCGAAGTCTCCCAGGTTACATCCGGGTTTGGAACTTTCGATGGATATGCTGTTGTTCCCGATACCGGTTTTGTATCTCCAAAGAAATAGCCAGGGAAAGCATAGGTTATTTGTGAAGAGTATATAAAGTTATCGATTGACTGGTTACCGTTCTGTCCCCAGCTTACGCGCACTTTAGCGAAATCAAGAACGGAAGAAGTACTTTCCATAAAGTCTTCGCTGGTCAGTACCCATCCTGCAGATACTGATGGGAAATATCCCCAACGGTTTCCTTTGGCAAAGTTAGAAGAACCATCAGCACGCATTGTTACCGATAGCAGGTACTTCTCTTTATAATTGTATTGAGCTCTTGCCATGTACGACATTAAACCGCCACCGCCGGCAGCCCAGTCAGCTCCCCAGGTATTGATGTCGCTAATTGAAGCCGGACTTTCGGTATTATTAATGTAGGCATAGCGAGGATCTCCAGGGAATAATAAATTATTTCGTGAGCCTCCTACTTCCATATTTATGTCGTTTTGAAGTAGCTCGTATCCAACTAAACCTGTTATGTCATGGTCTCCAATCTTGCGATCATACGAAAGTGTGGTTGTCCATGTCCAGTTACTTCCCAGGTATTGGTTTTGAGAAGCTCCGTCAGTGGCATCGGTATAGAGTGTTCCTAATCGGTAAGTAGGATTCATCGATCTGCCCCAGCCAAACCATGCATCTAGTCCGTAAGAAGATCTTAATTTTAAGTCTTTAATAGGTTCAACTATTGCATAAACGTTTCCAACAACCCGATTTCCTTTGCCATAGTTGTAGTTAGTAGCATAGTACATAGAGGCAATTGGGTTGGTTGCCTGGTTTACGTCATCCATGGTTGGTGTAAAACCAAATTCGTTGATGTTATTGTCAATAGCTGGTTGCCAGTAAGCAGGCATTAACGGGTGCTGAACCAGTGCATTGTGCAAGTCATTCCAGTATATGTTACCGGTTCTGGCACTTCTGTTTTCAGTATTGGTATAGGTGATATTTTCACCAACAGTAATAATATTGTGATTCTTATTCTTTTTCAATACCATTTCTGTATTTAACCTCGCTGTTAATCTTTTGTATCCGGCATCTGTAATTTCACTTCCGATAATACTTTTTTGATCGAAATACGAAACCCCTGCAGAGTAGGTAATATCTTTGCTTCCTCCGGTAATGTTTAAAGCATGACTTTGCATTGGAACATTGCTGCTGGTAATTTCATCTATCCAATTGGTGCCTTCCCAGCCGTTTTGAAGTGCTCCCCACACATCATTACCTAACTGGTCAGCTAATGCGTCGCCATAGTTGCTTCTAAGCCAGTTGTTTCCGGTAATTTCTTTTTGCCAATCCATTGGCGCTTTATTATCGTTAACCCGGCCTTCGTCCATGATGTACATATACTCCTGGGCAGTTAACGGATCCAGGTTCTTGTATATATTCTGAATTCCATAATAAGCGTCGTAAGTAATTTTTGCTGGTCGGTCTTCGCTACCTTTTACAGTGGTTACCAACACAACTCCGTTTGCAGCTCTCGAACCGTAGATGGCTGCGGATGCCGCATCTTTCAATACATCAATCGACGCAATGTCAGAAGGACTCAAGTAGTCAATGTCGCCAACTGCAACACCGTCAACAATATATAAAGGATTTGAATTACCTATGGTTCCCAAACCACGAATTGTTACTCGGGTTCCTGCGCCTGGCGCACCATTGTTTCGTGTAATACTAATACCGGCAGCAACTCCTTGTAAAGCTTCCATAGCTGAACCAGTATTCAGCTCGGCAATATCTTCACCCTTAACATTCAAGTTTGCACCAGTGGTTAAAGCTTTCTTCTGTACACCGTAACCAACAACCACTACTTCATCAACGCTAAACAAATCGGGGTCGAGTTGTACGTTGATTTCAGTTCTTCCCTCAACTTCGATAACTTGTGGTTTCATTCCGATATAAGAATACACAAGTATCGCATTTGATGGAACTGTTAATGTATAGTTTCCATCAAAATCCGTAACTGTTCCGTTTGTGGTTCCTTCTACTGTAATAGTCACCCCCGGTAAGGGCTGATTATCATCAGAAGAGGTTACAACACCTTTAAGAACAACTTCCTGGGCAAATGCCCCCAAGACGAAAAATGTACCCACAAATAACAGGAGCATTTTTCTCATTACTAGTTTTTCTTTCATAGATCTAATTTTGATAATAGTTTTAATAGTACATACTGAAATGCCACACATTAAATGTGTAATTTCAATACTTCGTTCTTCTTATTCATTTGAAATAAAATGCTGGAGGTTTTGATAAGACCAAGCTTTAGTTTCATAGAAATTGTGATTAGTTAAATAATTATTGACTGTCTCCTAAAATGATAAAATTCAAATTTTGGATAAGACAAATATTCATTTATGAAACTTATGCTCCCAATAAAATAGCATCACAATAATTTCTCACATGTAATTTAGGATTACATCAAAAACACATCATGGGAAATGTAAAAAACAGTAAATGAGGCAAAAAGGATTTTGAATATAGGAGGTGAGGTACCTCAGGTTAAATTGTGTTATACAGCATTTTGCTTGTTGCTTATAGATTTATAAGAAATGTAGATAGGTTAACATCGCGCGATAAATCAAGTTTTTTACGAAGGCGATAACGGCTGATTTCTACCCCACGATCAGAAATATTTAGCAAAGTGGCAATCTCTTTGGTCGACATATTCATTCGGATATACGCACACAGTCGCAAATCTTTTGGCGACAAGTGAGGAAATTTGTCTTTTAGGCGCTCAAAGAAATCAGCATGTACTTCTTCAAAATAACTCTCGAATATTTGATTCTGATTTTGGTTGTCGATTTCCTTGTCAATACGTTTCTTTAGAATCGCCATTTTTGTTTTAACAGCCCCGTCAGAAGTTTCATTGGAAACCCGTTTAAGTTCCTCGTTAATTTTCATCAGGAACTTATTTTTATTTACAATACTAAGCGTTTGGTTGGCCAATTCTTTATCCAGCGAAAGTTTTTGTGCTTCAAGCTTTTCGTTTTTTAATCGTATAATCTCTTTTTCGGCCAGTACAGCTTGTTTCTCAAATTCCTTTTCTTTTTCCCGTAATTTTTGTTCGTGTTTTTTGCGTTCCTTTTGTTTCGATTTTTCGAAGCGTTTATTAATAAACCAGGCAATTATTACAACTATTACAAACACAATTAATATGTAAATGTAAGTAGCGGTTTTTGAGCGGTGCCATGGGGGAGTGATCACAAATGAAAAAGTAGCTTCATCGCTTTCAACGTTAAAACTGTTTCGGGCTTTTACCCTAAACACATAATCGTTTTCGGGCAGGTTGGTTAAATCGCGGTAGTTATCGTTCGACCACACCGACCATGAGTCGGAGTAGTTATCGATAAAATAGCTAAACTCCAGTTGCTCGGGATTTTGATAAAAAGGAGCTGAAAAATTGAAACGAAAGGCGTTTTTTTGAAAAGGAAACTCAGTGGGGTCGAGTTGGTTTACGGGGTACACAACGGTATCAAGATTGGGAACATCAACTTGTGTAATAAAACATTTAAACGCCTGGTTATACGAAGTCACAATTCGCGAAGAATAATGTGCAAAACCATTTTCGGTGGCAAAAAATACATTGTTCAAATCGAACACATATAAAAACTCCCATTCGCGCACCAGTTTGTTACGTAATTGCTGGAATGGAGTTGTAATTCTTGTGTAGCTGGTATCATCGTTTTTATGCAGTACTCCCACCTCGGTTTCGGCAATGTACCAATAGTTTCCCCGAAAGTCTTTTTCAATGTATTTCAAGCGGTTATATGGGGCGAAAATTTCGTTTAACGATTTATTTTTTTCAAAACGGTCGGCCGCGGCATTGTAGCTATATACTCCATCAACTGTTGAGATGCACCACGTATTATCGAACTTCAACAGTATATTCATCAGATCGATAGGAAGCCCGTCTTTTGCGCCATAAAGTTTTACATTGGTTGCCGAATCGCTTTGGGCATTTAAGGTAACGCGGAAAACCCCTTTAGCTCCGTGACTAACCCAAATATTTCCTTCCTCATCTTCCGATAGAAAACGGCTCGATTCGCTAAACCCCTTTATTTTTGTTTTTAAATCCCATTGCCCCTTGTCGAATTGAAACAGGGATATGCCGGTGAAACTACCACCAATAGCGTAGTTGGTATCATTTTTTAGTTGAATAAAAGTCCATAACCCGGGATCATCGCTGATTTGCCGCACTTCTCGTCCGTTTACTGCAAATGTACCCAGGTTGTGTCCGCAAAGTAATTGTCCGTTTATAACTTTTAAACTCCAAACCTGTCCTTCCGTACCGGGAATTATTTTGAAAACCTCGCTATTGTCTTGTCCAATAGTAGAAAACTTTTTGGTAAAAAGCCCCTGGTTGGTGCCAAGGTATAGCAGGTTGTCGTGTATGACTGCACAGTAGCCTGTTCCAATATTTTCAGAACGTGAGGTATAACTGATTGGCGAATTTAGCTCGATGTAGTCGATTCCATTATCGAGCCCAAGCCATAAATTTCCCGACCGATCGTTGCAAAGGCTTAAAATCGTATTGTTTTGTAAGCCGTTATTCAGGTTTAAATGCTGAATGATCTCGCCTTCGGAATTTGCAATGATGAGCCCGTTTAATATGGTGCCAATAGCCAGGTTATTTCCATCGAGCTTGATGCCGCAATACAAAACATCGTTTTCGGTTTGTGTATTGGCCGGAACATCCCATTTGTTTAGTTTGCCATTTTTGTATTCGAACCAACCCGACTGGGCCGTTCCAATGAGCAAATGATTTTCGAAAAAGCTGACCATCGATTGAATTTCATGATCTTTCAGCTCATCGGCCCATGGTACTTTATTTACAAATCCGTTAATGTACTCGAATAAACCAACTCCGGGTTCGTGAAAAAAGAGCCGGTTATTGATATAAAACGAATAGTAAAATGCTTTTTGTGGCCTAATTATATCAATTTTATCATCCCTGTAAATAAAAATATATCTATATGATTGAAATACAATCCCATACTGTGTGTTGTATATTTTCCAGATCACATCTGTTTCCGGAATATCTTCAGGCAGCTTATCGGTCAAACTCTTAAATACCGGGCCTTCCGGTGAATTAGGATCAAAAATTCCAAAGTCCTCATCTAATCCGATATAAATAACTCCATCATCATCAATACACACCGATCGAACATTTGAGGTGAAGGAGTCATTATACAAATCCCAGTTCAAACCATCGAAACGAAGCAGGCCAAGGTTGTTGGCAAAATACATAAATCCATTCGGGTCTTGCGCAACACCCCAGTTTTGTGTGCCGGCCCGGTAATCCGCTTTGGGGTAATTCAGAATATTGGGTACACCGAATCTTTTCACCTGCGAAAAAACAAGTGAAGGGAAAACGAGAAGCAGTATGAGTAAACTCTTTTTCAAATCGCAGGGCTGTTGGTGGATATTATCTAATAACACGTTTCTAAAATACAATATTAATATCAAGTGGTGAAATTTGGCTAAAAATCTAATCTTTGTGCTCCGGTTTGAATTTTGTAACCCAAAAAGATATTGAGATTTTAGGTTAAAAAGTGAACGAAAAGAAATGTGGGTTGTATTATTAAATGGATGTGAAAGATAAGGAAATGGATAAATATAAAAATCTGCGCTACCGGCTGATGGAATCTGAAAAATGGCCGTTGAAATACATGTTTAAGTTTATTATTCCGAATGAAGAAGGGAAAGTTGATCAGGTAAAAGCTTTGCTGCCAACTGAAGGTGAAGTAAGCTTTAAACATACTGATAATCTGAAACACGTATCGGTTACCTGTGTGGCGCTAATGGAATCGGCCGACCAAATTATTGTGATAACCGAGAAAGTGGATAAGATTGAGGGAGTGATTGTGCTTTAATTTCCATTTGAAATTATTTAAGAATTACGAGTTCTCCAAGAATTGGAACGATGTAGAAAATGAAATGAAAAATGTTTATTTTGTGCATGTTTAGAAAACGGAATAACCATTTATGAAATTTTTCAGATTGTTCATCTGCCTTGTATTTTTATATCCCGGTGCGGTTCTGGGGCAATCGCCCCTTGATTCACTTTTGAACCGTTTGGATGCAGCAATCGAAAATCATAAGGTTTATCAACAGCAGAAGGAAGATCGGATTCAGGCGCTGAAGAATCAATTGCGTACGGTTTCGCCCAATACCATTGAGGAGTACCGGCTGAATGCGAAATTGTATGATGAATACCGACCATACATTTGCGATTCGGCGATACACTACAAAAACCGGAATATAGATGTTGCCAAACACCTGGATAATACCGCTCTGTTATACGAAAGCGAGCTTAATCTGGCTTATCTGATGGCTTCTACCGGGATGTATCTTGAGGCTGTTGACTTAATTTCTTCCATTGAAAAAGAAAAAGTTCCTGATAATTTACTGAGTGAATATTACGATACGTACCGGCATGTTTACTCTGAATTAGCTTTTTATACGCAAAACAAAAAGGGCGCGGAACGATACTGGCAGATATCAAATCGTTATACAGATTCGTTGTATAATGTACTTTCTTCAACAAATGATTTGTATTATGCTTTAAAAGAGGAAAGACTGCGTAACGCCGGAAAGATAGAGGAAGCGCTTAGCGTAAATGATACTATATTGGCCAACAGTTCGATGGGTACCCGCGAGTTTGCAATAGCCAGTTATAACCGTTCGTTAACTTACCGAAGAATAAAAGACACCGATAGGTTAAAGTATTACCTGGCTCAGTCGGCTTTGTCCGATATATTGTCTGCAACAAAAGACCATGCCTCGTTGTGGATGCTGGCAGAAATACTGTTTCAGGAAAACGATATGGAACGTGCTTACAACTACATTCGTTTTTCGTGGAGCGAAACGGTATTTTACAACGCGCGTCTCCGGAGTTTACAAAGTGCCGGAATATTGTCGCTAATCGACAGAACTTACCAGGCAACCGTTGAAAAGAAAAATCGGCAACTACAAAATTACCTTTTACTCTCCAGTATTTTGGGGCTTCTGCTAACTGTTGCGCTTGTTTATATTTACAGCCAGATGAGGCGTTTGTCTGAGACCCGAAAGTATTTGCAAAAGGCCAATTCGAGTTTGCAAAACCTGAATACAGAGCTTCAGAAAGTAAATGATCAGCTGCAAATCGTGAATGTAGATCTTTCGGAATCGAACCAAATTAAAGAGGTTTATATCGCACATTTTATAAAACTTTGCTCAACCTATATTGATAAAATGGATGGTTTCCGTCGTTTGGTAAACAAAAAGATAACCAACGGCCAGGTTGCCGAGTTGCATGCGCTTACCCGTTCGCAAGAAATGATGGATGATGAAACCGAAGAACTTTACCGGAATTTTGATAAGGCATTTTTGCGCATATTTCCCCATTTTGTCGAAAAGGTGAACGAGCTGTTGCTCGATGAAGAAAAGTTTGAGTTAAACGAAGAAGAGCTACTAAATACCGAATTGCGAATTCTGGCATTAATCCGATTGGGAATTAATAACAGCTCGCAAATTGCCGACTTTTTACGATATTCGGTAAATACCATTTATAACTACCGGGCAAAAACAAAAAACCGCGCCAAATCCCGTAACGATTTCGAAGATATGATTATACAAATTCGATAATTGTTAGCGATCTGTTTTTAGTCATGTTTGGTGTTACTGTTTTAAAGAACGAAATCAATTTTGTTCGGTTTTACTTCCCATAACTCCCCCTTATTCGTTCACTCATCTTTCCAATTGGTCCACTTTTATTTTGCATACTAAAAGATCCAAGAGCTTGCTATAGAGTATTTTGAATATTTTGTTGTCTCTCATTAATCCACTTTCCTGTCCCTTAAAAAAATAGCGGTCGACTCAAACCATAGATTTGTGCTTGAGAAAACAGATAAGCTTTACGATGAAGAACTACGGCAATGAAAGTTTGTCTTTCGAGCTAATTTTTATATGCAAAGTCTATGACTATTTCCCAGGTCGGGGAATAGGTTCTGTTTATAATAAATATTTAACTAATCAAATTCTTTTATGAGGACAAGACTCTTAAAATTTAAAATTCCTCTCTTCTTTTTGGTGTTGTTATTGGGATTTAATCTCTCAGTGCAGGCACAAAATTCAATTGATGTTAGAGGAGTGGTAAGCGATGCATCAGGCGATCCCTTACCAGGTGTGAATATTGTTATTAAAGGCACGTTGCAGGGAACGCTTACCGATCCAAACGGTAATTACAGGATTACGGTTCCCGGTAGTGATGCTGTTCTTGTATTTTCATTTATCGGATATAATTCGCAGGAAGTTACTGTGGGTAACCAAAGCGAGATAAATGTATCGTTGAAAGAAGACTTAAAGCAACTGGATGAAGTGGTGGTAATCGGTTATGGTTCGGTTGCCCGAAAAGATGTTACCACAGCGGTTTCGACAGTTTCAACCAAAGAGATCGACGAACGTCCGATTGTATCGGCAGCGCAGGCCATTCAGGGGAAAGCGGCCGGTGTTAACGTTTACCAGCCCAGCGGAGCTCCCGGTGGCGAAATGGTAATTCGTGTGCGTGGTACTACTTCGTTTAACGGAAGCAACAGCCCTTTATATGTGGTAGACGGAGTTCCGGTTGATAACCTCAACTTCCTTTCGCCAATGGATATTGCCAGTATGCAAATCCTGAAAGATGCTTCATCGGCGGCTATTTACGGATCGAGAGCGGCAAACGGTGTAATACTTATTACCACGAAACAGGCCAGTGGCGAAGCAAAAATTTCGTTGAATACGCAGTTTGGAGTTAGTCGTGTAGCTAACCAGATTGAGTCGTTAAATGCCTCGCAGTATAAGGAGCTGATGGACGAAATTCGTCCGGGAGCAATTCCTGAAGGTACTACTGATCAAACCGACTGGTTCAATGAAGTATACGGAACCGGCATCACTCAAAACTATCAGTTACAGATTTCGGATGGTAACGATAAAACGCGCTACTTTATTTCCGGAGGTTATCTGAACGAAAAAGGGGTGCTCAGCTCTGCATTTTTCCGTAGATATAACCTGCGCAGTAACGTTGAAAGCCAGGTGCGTAGCTGGTTGAATATCGGATTAAACCTGTCGTATTCAGATAATACCCGCAACGGAGTAACTACCGGTGCCGGATCAAACCGTGGTGGTGTAGTGCTGGCGGTAGTTAACCTGCCAACTGCTTCAAACATTATCGATCCGGAAACAGGATTGTATAACCGCACTTTTTTCGGGCAAAATATTGTAAACCCGATTGAATCGATCGAGAACGGTAAAAACAATAAGAATAACGAAAACCGCCTGATTGCTTCAGGTAGTTCTACTATTACTTTTTTACCTGAATTGACGTTAAAATCGTCGTTCACTTTAGATCGTCGTAATGGCAAAGTAACAGGTTTTAATCCTCCGGTACATGGTGCCGACAGAGATGACTGGGGAAATGCCTGGGATACCCGAAGCACCAATACTTTACTGGTTTTCGATAATGTACTGACTTACAAAAAGACTTTTGCCGATAAGCACAATTTTGAGGCAATGGCTGGTTCATCATGGACCGATTCGCAGTGGTCGCAAAGCTATATTAATGGCTCGCACTATAAAGATGACAATATCCACACCTTAAATGCGGCAAATAAAATTTCGTGGAACGGTACCGGGTCGGGTGCTTCGGCCTGGGGAATTATGTCGGTTTTCGGTCGTCTGTCATACAATTACGAAAGTAAATACCTTTTTACATTCAATATTCGTGAAGATGGTTCGTCTAAACTACATCCCGATTATCGTTGGGGAACATTCCCTTCTTTCTCGGCAGCATGGCGTATGTCGTCGGAAGAATTTATGCAGGGATTAACCTGGATCGACGACTTGAAAATCAGAGGTGGCTGGGGACAAACCGGAAACCAGTCGGGAGTTGGCGACTATGCTTATTTGCAACGTTACAACATCACCCGTCAGGCCTGGTTCGAAACCGGAAAGGAAGATGCCTTGCCATTGATTACGCAGGCTAACCTTCGTACCTCCGACCTTACATGGGAAACGACTTCGCAAATTAACCTTGGTTTGGATGCCACGCTGTTTGCTGATCGTGTGACGATTGCCATGGACTATTATTCGAAACACACTGAGGATATGCTGATGTATGTTTCGTTGCCGGCAGGTGCTGCAGCATCAAGCAATATTGTTCGAAACGAAGGTGAAATGATGAACCGCGGTGTTGAGTTATCGGTAAGCTCACACAACTTTACAGGTGCTTTCACCTGGAACACCGACTTTAATATTTCGCATAACACTAACGAATTGAAAAGCCTTGAATTACAGCAGATCTATTACGATGCTGAAACAACTGATGCCTTTCACCAAATTCGTGTTGTACGTAACGAACCAGGTCGTGCGTTGGGTGGATTCTACGGTTATATAAGCGATGGAGTTGACCCTGAAACAGGAGAACTGATGTACCGCGACACAAATGAAGACGGCAAAATTACAGCGTCAGACAGAACTTATATTGGCGACCCGAACCCGGCCTTTACTTTTGGGTTAACCAACTCGTTTTCGTACAAAGGTTTTAGTGTTAACGTGTTTCTGCAGGGAGCTGTTGGAAACGACATCTTTAATGCCTCGAAAGGAGATGTGATGGGGATGTACGATTTGAAAAACCAATCTACTGAAGTGCTTCACCGCTGGCGTACTCCCGGACAAATTACCGATGTACCAAAAGCCGGTTTTGTTATGCAGCCATCTAGCTATTTTATTGAAGACGGCAGTTACCTGCGTGTAAAAGACATCACTTTCTCTTACAACTTCAGTGGCGGAATTTTAAACAAACTGGGAGTTTCGCGTTTGCAACCTTATGTTACCGCAACCAACCTATTAACACTTACCGACTATAGCGGAATGGATCCTGAAGTAAACCAATGGGGAAACAGTGGTGCCGTTCAGGGTATCGATTGGGGAACCTACCCACACAGTAAGACTTTTGTTTTTGGGTTGAATGTTGAATTTTAAATCAAATGAAACGAGCATGGAAATAGTTCGCACTACAGCAGATGTTTAAACAGCGAGTTCCATGTGATACCATATAAATAGACAATTTTAATCACATGAAAATGAAGACAAGATATATTTTATCCATTCTTATCATATCCTTGCTGGCAGCTTGCTCCATGGATTATGATCCTTTAGATACCTATTCTGATGTTACTGAAGGAGTGAGCGAGGACAGCGTTCAGGTTGTATTTGAAGATAAAGCTGACGTTTTAGCGCACAGGCAAACACTACTTAATTTGTACAAAAACAGCCAGGAGCATTGGTACCTCGATATGTTATTGCTGGCCGAATCGCACTCGGATAATGCTTATGCAGGTTCACCAGGCGCTGAAACTACACCTTTCGAGGTAAACTCGATTGAAGGATCGAATACCAACCTGAGAAGAGACTGGAACAGCCACATGGGAAATATTGCCCAGGCCAACCGCTTGATCAGTTTTATTGACGATGTAAATGATCCGGCCTTAACAGATGCTGAAAAGCTTCAGTATAAAGCCGAGGCGAAAATATTAAGGGCAATGATCTATTTTGACATGGTTCGCATCTGGGGAAATGTTCCTTTGGTAACAACAGTTGCCGGCGACATTACTTCAGAAACCATTGACGATGTTTACCCGGCTTATTTTCCGCCACAAACCGATGCTTTAACTATATATCAGCAAATTGAAGCCGACCTTTTGGAAGGTTTGCAATATGCACCTGATAACGATGCGCAGGATAAAACACAGTTCTCGAAATCGGTTGCCCGCGCTTTGTTGGCTAAAGTTTATGCCGAAAAACCTTTACGCGATTACGACAAAGTAATTCAATATGCCGATGAACTGGCTGCTGATGGTTATGAACTGGTTGACGATTACAGCGATTTGTTTGGTGTAATACTAACAGATCCGAACTCGCCACCTTCACAAGAGAATAAGGCAATTGATGCTAAAGCCCGTAACACAAAGGAGACCATTTATGAAGCACAATATTTCCCGGGAAATACCAACTGGGCAACCTGGATGTATGGTCGTCCGCTTAACGACTGGACTTTCTATTTTACCTGGGCGAAATGGATCACTCCATCACGCGATCTGATTAAAGCTTTTCAAAGCGAAGTTGGCGACAAACGCTACGCCGAAACGGTTGTTTTTTACAGTTGTGGTTGGAATATCTATTATCCGGCTGATAATTATGCGTTTATGTACAAGTGTCGCAGTGCCTACAACAGTACAATTAAAATGCGTTATGCCGATATTCTTTTGCTAAAAGCTGAGGCGCTGATCGGAAAAGGAGATTACAGTGGCGCAGCTCAGATTATCAACCAAACCCGCCAGCGCGCAGGCTTGAACAATCTACCTGCATCAGCATCAGCGAGCGAGGAGGCAATTACTGAGGCTTATCTGAAAGAACGCCGCCTGGAGCTGGCAATGGAAGGCCAGCGTTGGTTCGACCTTGTTCGTTTAGAAAAAGTTGAGGAAGTAATGAATGCAGTATACGCCAAAGACGAAGGACGTCCGGCACAGGTTTATCCGTTTACAAGCCTTTCGTATATCCTTCCTGTTCCGCAGGGTATTATTGACCAGAATCCAAACCTGGTACAAAATCCCGGATATTAGTATTCAAACCGAAAAATATAAAAGAGAGAAAAATGAAACCTTTATATAAAATATTTATTTTAACCGGGATAGTTGCCTTGTTATTTGCTTCGTGCGAAGACGAATACGGCCCCCGAAAAGAATCTACGCCTTTTATTGAGGCGGCCACTGTTAGCCCTTCGAGCTTTACATTTGGCGACTCAATCACCTTGTCGGCAAGAATTACCGATCCGGCTACCATGCTTACTTCGTTGGCTTACGAGCTGGTGTCGGAAGGACGAACTGTTGTAAGTGGCGAAATTCCATTAGCCGGTGATGATTATGAGGTTGAACAAGCGATTTATGTTCCCTTGTTAGCCGATCAGGCCGATAATTCTGCGGTTCAGATAAAGCTGGAAGCCCGGAATGTGCTTAAAGGTTCTGTTAGTACGGAAATTACAGAACTGACAGGGAATCGCCCGATATACAGCCGGCTGTACCTGGTTACCGACAACGGTAGCGTGGTTAGTTTAGAGTCTTCAGACAACAATCAGTTTGTTGGCAACGACTTAACGCTGGAAACATCGGTGAATTACAAGATCGCTGAAAAGCTCAATTCAGACTATTCGATTGACTACAGTGGCGATGTGTATGGCAATTTAAATGGAAAACTGGCCATGATCGACCAAAGTGGCGAGTCGGCTTTTGTATACACACCTGATGCCGATTACACAAAAACTTTCGTTTTCGACAATTTTGCTTTTACAGCGGCAACCACCGGAAGCCAGTTGGGTGACGATGATTTGGCTCTTTCTGCATTCGCCAATCAGGATGTTAACGGCGAAGCATTCCGCACGCTTACCCGCACACTGGAAAAGGGAAAAACCTACACCGTGTTTGGGCAGTTGGGCGATGCTGCGAATATCTACAATCCCGATTTCTTCGAGCGCACCGCCGACAGCCGTGTAACGTTCCTTGGAGAAACAGGTGAATACACCATTTACTACAACCCCGTTCGTAAAAACATTTTTGTAGGCGTTGATAATCCTGCATATCCGCAGTACCTTCTGGCTTGTGGTTACGGTTTGGGCTATCCAACAAACGTAAGCACCGATGTAATTGGCGCTGTTTATCCGGGCCATACCCGCGTTCATACCAGCTGGGGTTTCGGGAATGTGCTGAATTACGTGTTGTTCCGCCAAATCGGCGATGGCATTTACCAGGGAACATTCTTTACGCCGGGTGATCACGATCATTTTGCCGGGTTCAAACCATTCGAAAATACCGGCTGGGCAAATGAGAAAAAAGCAGGTCAGTTTACGTTTACCGGCGAGCAAATCATTTCGGGCGATAACGACTGGACTATCCCGAACGGTGAGAATGATCCGATTGTTGAATCAGCCAACTATCGTTTTACCATCAACCTAAACGATAACACGGTAAACATTGAAAAAGTAACGCTTTAAGAAAATGAGGAAATTATTCGATATAAAATTTATTCTGCTGATAACACTGCTTTGCTGTGGTTTTGTGGCCTGTAGCGACGATAGTAACAGCGACATTGAAGAGCCTGTTAAACCGGAACCGGAAACAGGAGATGTTACGCTTTATATCACTACCAATACCCGCTCGCAGGATTTTGCAACAAAAGCGGTCGACTTTAGCGATAAAAGCAATATGTCGCCATCAACCATTAATCTGGAGCCTGAAACACGGTACCAGACCATGGATGGTTTTGGAGCGGCAATTACAGGCTCAACCTGTTATAACCTGTTACAGATGACGGAAGATAACCGGGAGAAGTTTCTGAAAGAAACATTCTCTCCAACAGAGGGAATGGGCTACAGTTATGTTCGTATTTCCATCGGTTGTTCCGACTTTTCGCTTAGCGAATATACCTGTTGCGATACCGAAGGAATTGAAAACTTCGGCCTTACTTCGGAAGAAACCGATTACGTGATTCCGATCTTACAGGAAATTCAGGCCATTAATCCTGACCTTAAAATTCTGGGATCGCCATGGACCTGCCCACGCTGGATGAAAGTGAATAATCTTACCGATTTGCAACCCTTCAACTCGTGGACAAGCGGACAGTTAAATCCGGCGTATTATGCCGATTATGCCACGTATTTTGTAAAGTGGATTCAGGTTTTAAAGGAGTACGGAATCGAGATTTACTCGGTTACGCCACAAAACGAACCGCTTAACAGAGGTAACTCCGCTTCGTTGTACATGGGCTGGGAAGAACAACTTGAATTTGTGAAAAACAACCTGGTGCCTGCTTTTAAAGCAGCATCGTTGAACACAAAAATTTATTTGTTCGACCACAATTACAACTACGATAACATGGGCGGTCAGAACGATTATCCGGTTAAAATTTACGACGCAGGAGTTGACGAAGATATCGTGGTCGGTGCCGCTTATCACAACTACGGAGGAAACAAGGAAGAGCTTTTGGATATTCACGAAAAAGCTCCCGAAAGAGAATTGATTTTCACCGAAACATCTATCGGTACCTGGAATGATGGCCGTAACCTGCAAAATCGTTTAATTGAAGATATGCGCGAAGTGGCACTTGGAACCGTAAATAACTGGTGTAAAGGAGTAATTGTGTGGAACCTAATGCTCGACAGCGACCGGGGCCCCAACCGTGAAGGCGGATGCCAGACTTGTTATGGCGCTGTGGATATCGACAGAGCCAACTATTCATCGATTACGCGTAATTCGCACTATTACATCATCGGCCATTTGTCGTCGGTTGTTAAGCCCGGTGCAGTGCGTATCGGAACGTCAGGTTTTTCTGATGCCGGTTTTTACTACTCGGCATTCGAAAACACCGACGGAACTTATGCGGTCGTACTATTAAACAGCAATTCGGCCTCAAAAATGATAACACTCGACGATGGCACCAATCACTTTAGTTACGAAGTGCCTGCTAAATCGGTTATTTCATACCAATGGAAAAAATAAAAACTAACGCAATGAAGAACTTAAAATATTTCATATTAAGCATTTTGGGTTTGGCTGTTTTGTCGTGCTCCGATGATATCAGCGAAATCGAACCGGCGGGAAATCCCGTTATGGAAATTGAAAACCAATTCTCCGATGTACATTTCGGCGATGTGCTTTCGTTTACTGTTTCGGTTAGCGACGAAATTTCGCTATCGACACTAACTGCCATTCTTTATTTTGGCGAAGAAGAGGTGGAAAGAACGACAATTCGCACGAAAGAAAATGGTGAATATTCAGGAACAATTGAAATTCCTTTTGAGAAAGATATTCCCGACGGAACAGCTACTCTGGAGTTTGTGTTACTGAACACAACGATGAATAGCAGTATTGAAACTTTTGATGTGCCGATTACACGAGCGCAATACCCTTACCTGATTTTGGTAAGTGAAAACGCATCGTACCCAATGTTGCCAACCGGCGAAGCAAATGAGTATGCGGCTACGGAAGCATTCCCGTCAAACGATTTGTCGGCCTACATTAAAACGCCGGTGGTTGATGATAAAGGGACCGAAATCGTTTTTGGTTGGGAAGCCGGTGCTGTAACAAACGGGGTTTCTACAAATATCCCCTTTGTAAGCCCTGTGGGTGGAACTTACTCGGTAACATTTAATACCAAAACATACGAGGCCGGCCCATTCTTCGAAATACTGCTTAACGGAGAGAACATGAATATGGTTGATAAAGACAATTATCAGCTGGATGTTGATCTGACGCAAGGGCAGGAGGTAAGTATTCAAGGTTTGGGAAATATTGCCGACTGGTGGATCGATGCTGATTATCTGACCACGCAGGAAGCCGGGCTTTACACTTTTGTCCCTATCACAGGAAAATACCGTGTAACGGCTAATCTGGAGTTGAACTATTTCAGAATTGAGGCTTTGGATGGCAACTCACCAGCTGGATTAAATGCTGACGGAACAGGTGCCGTTTGGGTAATTGGCGAGAATGTTGGAAAACCATCGTTAGCTGATAAAACTGTGGGCTGGAGTCCGGACAATGCATTGTGTATGGCTCCAATTGGCGACAAAAAATACCAGTTGACTGTAGTTGGAGGTACAAATATCAGTACCGATGGAATCAACTTTAAATTCTTCCACCAAAAAGGTTGGGGCGGAGAATTTGGAGGAGACGCCATTTCAACAACAAGCGACATCGTATTCATTGGCGACGGCACAAATGGCCGCGACAGTGGTAACCTTGGTTTGGTTGATGGAGTGACCCTGGAAGATGGTGCTACTTATGTATTTACGGTTGATCTTTCGGCAGGAAACGATCAGGCCGTTTTAACAGTTACAAAAAAATAAGAGAGAGAAAAGGTAGATATATAAAAGGTTGTGGACTTCCCGAAATGGGAGGTCTCACAGCCTTTTTTGTTAGACGTTTTTGGCATTTCAAGAAAGAATGTTGAACGAAGAAAATGAAGATGATCATGAAGAATATTTTGAAAACGGTGGTTGGTGTTTTTGCTGTATCGGGTTTATTTTTTGCCGGATGCACGAACAGGGAAGTGAATAAAGAAGTGGAGCAACCACCGGTAGTTGTAAATCCCGAAAAAGTAAACGTGTATGTAACCGCAAAAGACACCAATCTTCGCTTAGATGCAATTGGCGAATTCAGCTTGCAAACTGGGGGCCAGCCTTTGGAAACACAGCCTTTTGTTCTGATTGATCCGGCAAAAAAGTTTCAAACCATCGAAGGGATAGGAGCGGCTTTAACCGATGCTTCGGCTGAAACATTTTATAAAATGCCACGAAACGTTCGGCAGGAAATCCTTACTGCGTTCTTCGACCAGGAAAAAGGAATTGGCTATAACTTTTCACGCACAAATATTGCCAGCTGCGATTTTTCAAGCGCATCGTACAACTACGTGGTGGAGAACGATTCGCTCCTGACTACTTTTAGTGTTCAGCACGACGAGCAATACCGTATCCCGTTTATTAAAGAAGCAATTGAAGCGGCGGGTGGAGAATTGAAAATGTTTGTTAGCCCGTGGAGCCCTCCGGCCTGGATGAAAAGCAATAATAACGTATTGCTGGGAGGAAAACTGCTGGAACAGTTTAAACCGGCATGGGCAAAGTATTACGTGAAGTTTATCGAAGAGTATGAGAAACGCGACATTCCGGTTTGGGGCCTTTCGGTACAAAACGAACCTATGGCTGTTCAGCGGTGGGAATCGTGTGTATACACTGCTGATGAGGAACGCGATTTTATAAAGAAATACCTTGGGCCAACTTTGCACAGTAATGGAATGGGCGATAAAAAACTAATCGCCTGGGATCACAACCGCGACCAGGTATATCAACGCGCTACTACTATTTTAAGCGATCCGGAAGCTGCAAAATATGTTTGGGGTATTGGCTTTCACTGGTACGAACCCTGGACTGGTGGCGATATGCAGTTTGAAAACACAAAACTGGTAAACGATGCTTTCCCTGGTACAAAACTTATTTTTACGGAAGGTTGTGTTGAATCATTTGATATTAACCGGGTTAATGACTGGGCTTTGGGCGAACGTTATGGCTATTCTATGCTGAATGATTTTAACAGCGGAACTGTTGCATGGACCGACTGGAACATCCTCCTGGACGAAACCGGCGGTCCAAACCATGTTGGTAACTTATGTTTTGCGCCCATACACGCCAATACGCAAACCGGCGAGTTAATTTATACCAACAGCTACTATTACATAGGGCATTTTTCGAAATTTGTAAAAGAAGGAGCACGAAGAATTGCAACATCATCGAGCCGCACCGATTTGCAGGCAACTGCTTTTGTAAATCCTGATGGTACAATCGCCGTGGTTGTGCTTAACATGTCTGAAGAAAAATTCAACTACCAATTAATGGTAAACGGCAAATCAACCGATCTGGAGAGTTTACCTCATTCCATAATGACCATTACTTTATAAAGTTTGGTTCTTTCATAAATACAATTGCAAAATAAAAGCGCTTAAATTTTTGATTTAGACGCTTTTGTTGTTTTAAAAAGTACATAAATCTACGTTTTGGATGAACCTATTCCATGTTTACAGGAAGAAAAGAAAACAGAAATTCAACAGCCAAAACTTTTTTCTAAACACCAATCTCCAGAAGAATACCATTCTGTCGAATCTATAACCCTGTAGCTACGGTATTACAGTTATTGAATTATTTACACGGATTTTCTACCCATTAGCCCCATCGATATAGTTTAAAAGCCCAAAATGATCAATTCCTACCTTTGGCCGTCATAAACTGTGGTCGATAAAACAGTTTTTCCAACGCGTCAATCATTCACGAAAAAGGTACCAAACAACCTTCAGTTTTACTTTATCACTCATAGAAAATTATGGATAAAGAATATCAATTTATGCATTTATCCGGCACGAATGCATAAGCGTTTTATCCTGTTGTCAAGAGAATCATTAAAATCATCATGAGATTATTATATGGTTAAAATGGTTGATATACAGGTTGATATGTTGTTGTTGTGGTCGTTTTTTTCATGCTCTGAATCATCTGTCTATGTATTTGAATTATTTATCCATAACGAAAATACAAGGGCCAGATACATTTGATGTCAGAACTGAATAATTAAATATAAGTTTATGAAAAAAATCGATTTTAAATTATTGGTGTTAGCCATATTAATTGGCATATCATTTAACACCTTCGGACAAACACGACAAATCACCGGAGTTGTGTTTGATGAAAGCAACACTTCTATACCGGGTGTTTCAATAGCTGAAAAAGGAACTGCAAATGGTACCGTATCTGATATTGACGGTAAATTCGTAATTAACGTTTCAGAAAGTTCAAGTATCCTTGTCTTTTCATTTATTGGTTTTGAAACTCAGGAAGTCGCTCTTGATGGACAAACCAATTTACAGATCCATTTGGCTTCTTCTAATATAAAATTAGATGAGGTTGTTGCCATTGGATATGGTTCTGTAAAAAAAGGAGATTTAACCGGATCGGTTGCTTCTGTTGATCGCCAAAAATTGGAGAAGGCCAATAAGGTTGATGCAATTTCTGCGCTTCAGGGCCAAACCGCAGGTGTGGTTATTCAGCGTACCGACAACAAACCGGGCGCCGGAGGTTTTAATATCCGTATTCGCGGAGCGAGCACCATTAACTCCAACCAAACAGCCAATCAGGGAGGTTTCAATCCAGGGCAAAACCCGCTTTTTATTGTCGATGGAGTTTTTCTGGATGATATTTCATTCCTGAACCCCGGAGATATTGAAAGAATGGATATTCTTAAAGATGCTTCGGCTACTGCTGTATACGGATCGCGAGGTAGTAACGGTGTAATCCTTATTGAAACCAAACAGGGGAAAAAAGGCGAAATGAAAGTTAATTACAGCAATTACTTTGGTTTTAAACAGGCTTACCACTTACCTCCAATGCAAGATGCTCCGGGATTTGTAGAGTATATTAAAGACGATGTGGTAGGAAACCAGTTTGCTGCCGGAAACCTCGACTACTCAAGAGATGAAGTTGTGTTATCAGATTACCTGGATGCAGAAGAGCTACAAAATATTGCCGATGGAGTAAATACCGACTGGGTTGATCTACTATTGGTTAACGGTTTTCAAACCAACCATTCATTAAATTTAAGTGGGGGAAGCGAAAGTACAGTTTACTCTATCGGATTGGCGTATACAAAAGATAACGGAACACTGGAAGGTGAAGACTATACCAGATACAACGTGAGAGGTGATTTGTCATCCGACTTGTCGGATTGGTTGAATATCAGTGTAGGTAACTATATGACTTACGCTATACAAAACACCGGAAGCTGGGAAGGTTTCAGAAGCGCTTATCGTTTAAAACCATACGGACGTCCTTATAATGAAGACGGAACGCCACGCTTTTATGCGTTGGACAAAGAAACTCAGATAACAAACCCATTGTTTGAGGCTGATAACATTACCAAAGAAACAAAATACCTGCAATGGATTGGTGATATTGCACTAAAAGTGACTCCTGCAAAAGGACTAACCTTAACGTCTAAGTTTTCGCCAAATATCAAATTTTCTCGTTACGGCGAATACCGTGGATTGTATTCGAAAAGCGTTAGTGGAAATGCTGCCAACAGAAGAGCGCAGGTAAACAACCACAATTATTTGTCATATGCCTGGGATAATATCCTTAATTATAAATACACCACCGGTGTGCATGCATTTGATGTTACAGCAGTAATGTCAAGGTTTATGGAACGTTCAGAGGGGTATTACAACCAGGTTAGAAACTTCACAACCGACGATTTCCTGTTTTACAATATGGGAGCAGGCCTCGACATCAGGGAATTAACAAGTGGTTTCTCAAAACAAACGCTTGAATCTTACACCGGAAGGATCAATTATAATCTGATGGACAAATACCTGTTGACCTTAACCGGACGTTACGATGGGTCGTCAGTTCTGTCTGCAAAAAATAAATGGGCTTTCTTCCCTTCGGCTGCACTTGCATGGAAACTTATGCAAGAAGGCTTTATGCAGGAACAGAATGTTCTTTCGAATGCTAAACTGAGACTGAGTTACGGACAAACCGGGAACAATGGTCAGGGTGGAGGACTTGTTCCGCTTGGATCGCAATCTTTATTAGGAAGTAGTGCAACCAACCTGGGAGGTTCTTCTGTTTCAACCGCGTTCATTACAGGTTTAGCCAACGAAGACCTTACCTGGGAAAAAACAACAGAAGTTAACCTCGGATTCGACTTTGGCTTTTTAGAAAACAGAGTATTTGGTTCTATAGATGTTTATAACAGAAAAAATACCAATATTATTTTCTACACTCCTCTGCCGGCAGTAAGTGGCTATGGTGGAACGTATGATAATGTGGGAGAGTCAACCAACAAGGGGATTGAAATTACGTTGAACACGGTGAATTTTGACCGGGGTGATTTTAAATGGACCACCAATTTTAACTTTGCCAGCAACAAAAATACCATCGATAAACTTTACGGCGACCTGGAAGAAATCATTTTCAATGTATCAGGTACCAACCTTATTCATCAGGTTGGTGAATCAATCGGATCTGTTTACGATTATGTATTTGATGGAATCTGGCAACTTGACGAAGCAACCGAAGCAGCTAAATATGGCCAAACTCCGGGACAGGTACGCGTTAAAGATTTAAATAACGACGGCGAAATCACACCTGATAAGGACAGACAGGTAGTAGGCCAGATTACCCCGAAATGGACAGGAGGTATAACAAGTACCATGAACTACAAAAATTTCGATTTTACGTTCTTCATCAGTACCAGCCAGGGAAATATGATACAAAGTAATTTCCATGGTAATACTTCGTTCCCCTGGGATGGCGATCCATCAAGGCTTTTCAACGCCTATGATGTAGATTACTGGACACCTACAAATCCTACCAATGGCTGGTATCAGCCAGGTAACGGAGGATCTTATCAACATGTAATTAAATACCAGGATATTTCATTTACAAAAGTTGGATATATCACTCTGGGTTACAATGTGCCATCTCAGGTGCTGAATAAGTTTAAAGTTGATGGTTTAAGAATATACACTACGGTTCAAAATCCTTTCATCTTTACAGATTACGATGGTTGGGATCCTGAAAATGCAGGTAGAAACTCGTGGGGTGCAGCTTTTATGTCGAGAACATATTTAGCCGGAATTAATTTGAACTTTTAAACACTTATCAATAAAATATTATGAAGATGAAATATATAAACAATAAAATAGTAGTGCTACTGCTTGCATTGAGCTTCTTTGCAACGAGCTGCGACAGTTTCCTTGAGGAAGACAACTATACTTCGTTAAGTATTGAAACTGCTAAAACCGATCCTGAAACTTTTGACCAGTTGGTGGCTTCTGTTTATGAAATATCAAGGGAATATACAACACATTATACTTCTGACATGTATTATCAGTTGGAAGATCTGGGAACTGATATTGTAACACGAGGATCGTTGGTAACAGGAACCAACGACTTAAATGATTACGTGAATTTTAACTCAACAAACTGGACTATTAGTGTATATTGGACAGACCAATACAAAATAATTTCTGCGGCCAATATTGCGATAGATAATGCCGACGAAATTGAAGGAGTTGATGCCAACACAAAAGCAACAGGCATAGGCGAAGCCAAATTTTTCAGGGCAATGTCGTACTTTAACTTGGTTGAAAATTTTGGTGGAGTTCCTTTGGTTTTGAATCAGGTTACCAGCGCCGAAACAGATTATGTGCGTGCCACGGAACAGGAAGTATATTCTCAAATTGTTATGGATTTGGAAGATGCTTTAGCTGCCGTACCTGATAATCCGGCAGAATATGGAAGAGTTTCAAAAGACGCCGTAAGACATCTTTTATCAAAAGTGTTGTTAACCCGAGGCTACAAATCATTTGCCGCCAGTACCGATTTTACTCAAGCTGCATCATTGGCAGAAACAGTAATTTCAAACCACACACTGGTGTCTTCTTTTGAAGATCTGGTTAGCATCGAAAACCAACGCAATTCAGAAGTAGTGTTTGCTTACCTGTTTGGAAACAACCCGGTTAGCCGGGGCTGGGGAAACTCAAGACACATGAAGTACAAATTCAGGTTTTACGATTATCCCGGATTATCACGTACAGTTCAGGGCCTTGGACCAATGCCTACGCCGTTTTATTTCTCGCTTTTTCAGGACGATGATCAACGTGCGGCTGCTACATTTAAAAGAGTACTTTACGCTACCGAAGAATATTCTGCTACGGTAAACGGAGAAACTGTATACATGGCAATCGGCGATACAGCAATGTATTTCCCGAAAGTAGCCTGGACAGACGCTCAAAAAGCAGCGGTTGCCTATAAGGTAATCAATCCCGACTCATACATAAAAAGTGATGGAGTTACACCGGTTCATTATCCGTTGTTTAGAAAATTTGACGATCCGGATGTGCCTTTTACACAACCCGACCAATCTTCGCAGGGAGAAAGAGATATGGTTATGATGAGAAGCGGCGAAGCATACCTGATTGCCGCAGAAGCTTATCTAAAACAAGCGAACGCAACAAAAGCAGCAGAATTACTTACCGACTTGCGCAGCCGTGCAGGAATATCAACTGCGGTAACTACCGAAGATGCAACACTCGACTTTATTCTTGATGAAAGAGCCCGGGAATTAGCCGGAGAGGTAAACCGTTGGATGGACCTGAAAAGAACAGGCAAGTTGATTGAAAGAACTTTGATGCACAATCCACACGCTGCATTTAATAACGCCCTGCAAGAAAAACACTTGTTACGACCAATTCCACAAACTGAAATCGACAACAGTGGTGGAAGTATTACTCAGAATCCAAATTATTCGTAAGAATAATTTAAATATTGTGTTTAGTTAGTTTATAAAATATAGGCAGGTGAGCAATTACCTGCTTATATTTTGATAACACAAACCGATATGGCTTGATAGAAATTAAACCTAATACCATTAAAACCAGCTGCGTTTCAATCCCGGAAGCTTCTCAAAAAAGGCAATCATGAAAAATTTAGCAGATGAAATTTCAGACCAGGAAGCGTTAAAAATTAACAACATTACAAATCCCGGAAAAAGAATGATGATCAAGAGAACATATCTTTTACTGCTCCTGCCAATACTTTGCGGTTTTATGGCTTGTACCAACAGCACAAGTACCTCTCAAACCACATCGCCGGAAGAAACATTAATTCGGCGTGTATTGCCCGAATATGCTTCCAATTTCGTTGTAGAAATTGATAGTACTGGCGAAAAAGACTGGTTTGAAATTGAGTCAGTTAACAACAAAATTGTTTTGCGTGGCAACAACGGGGTTTCCATTGCATCGGCCTTGTATTACTACTTAAAAGAATATGCCAATTGCCAGGTTACATGGAACGGCACCAATTTGAATCTGCCGGAACAACTTCCAACTGTTTCGGAAAAGATACATAAAGATAGTCCGTACGAATACCGCTACTACTTAAATTACTGCACCTTTAATTACAGCATGAGCTGGTGGGACTGGAAGCGCTGGGAAAAGGAAATCGACTGGATGGCTTTACACGGCATAAATATGCCACTGGCCATTACCGGCGAAGAATACATTTGGGATGAGGTGTATCGATCGTACGGTTTTACCGACGAAGATTTTGATCCGTTTTTTAGCGGACCCTCCTATTTTTCGTGGTTTTGGATGGGTAACCTCGATGGTTGGGGTGGGCCTTTACCAATGAGCTGGAAAGAGACTCACCGCGATTTGCAGCAAAAAATAGTACAGCGCCAGCGCGAACTGGGAATGAAACCGGTTCTCCCGGCGTTTACAGGCCACGTACCCGCATCGTTTAAAAAACATTTCCCCAATGCCAATCTCAAACAAACCAACTGGGGCAACGATTTTGAAGATACTTTTATTCTGGATGCCGACGATCCGCTTTTTGCTGAAATCGGAAAAAAATTCCTGGAAATCCAGAAGAAAATATACGGAACCGATCACCTGTATTCTGCCGATACTTTTAACGAAAACGAACCGCCTTCCGATGATCCTGAATATTTATCGGAACTCAGTAGTAAAGTTTTTGAGGGGATGAAGGCTGCCGACCCGGATGCTGTTTGGGTGATGCAGGGCTGGCTGTTTTACAGTCACCGCGACTTCTGGAAAGAACCACAGATAAAAGGTTTACTTGGCGCTGTACCCGACGACCGGATGATTATTCTGGATCTGGCATCGGAGATTGAGCCTGTTTGGAAACGTACCGAAGCATTTTACGGCAAACAGTGGATTTGGAATATGCTCCACAACTTTGGTGGAAACATTAGCATGTTTGGCCGTATCGAAAATGTGGCTGCACACCCTGCCGAAGCACTAAATGACACCACCTCGGGGAAAATGAAAGGAATCGGGTTAACCATGGAAGGCATTGAACAGAATCCGGTTTTGTACGAATTAATGACCGACAATACCTGGCGAAATACTCCAATTGACCTAAAGGAATGGTTAAAAAGCTACATTGAAAACCGCTACGGAAAAACAAACACCGAGCTTGAAAAAGGCTGGGATATTTTAGTTGAAACAGCATACAACGGCAAAACAATACGCGATGGAGCCGAATCCATCATCGTGTCGCGACCCACTTTTGAAGGTTACCGCCGCTGGGCGCGCACCAAACTAAATTATGCACCTGAGGATTTGTTGCCAGCCTGGGATTTATTTGTAAAGCAAATTCCGGGATGTGCCCAGTCTGATGGTTTTCAATACGATTTGGTTGACCTTACCCGGCAGGTTCTGGCCAACTATGCGATGCCGGTTCAACAACAAATAACACTGGCTTACAATCGCAACGACAAAGAAAGTTTTGAAAAATACAGCGCCGAATTCATCGAATTAATTGACGACATGGACAGGCTGCTGGCAACCCGAAAAGATTTTTTACTTGGCCCCTGGATTGCCGATGCCAGAAACTGGGGACAAAACGAACAAGAAAAAGCACTGTACGAACAGAATGCCCGCAACCTGATTACACTTTGGGGCGGAGCCAATAACCGTTTGCACGAATACAGCAACCGCCAGTGGAGCGGCCTGTTCAGCGACTTTTACAAACCGCGTTGGGAACAATTTTTTGCCAATGTAAAAGACAACTGGGGACAATTTGATCAAATTGAATTCGACGAAAATATCAAACAGTGGGAGTGGAACTGGGTACTCGAACGTAAAGACTTTCCGGTGAATGCCAGCGGAAGCCCTACTGAATTTGCCGCCGAATTACACCGGAAATACCGCGAACGAATTGTTCCGTTAACTGAAATTCAACCCGATATAAAATACAATTACTAGTTATGGAAAATAGCATTCAAAAAAAGCCGGAGCGCTTTCTTTCGCTTGATGTTTTCAGAGGCCTGACCATTGCCCTGATGATTGTGGTTAACACGCCGGGAACGGGTGCACATCTTTATCCTTACCTGGTTCATGCAAAGTGGTTTGGATTTACACTGGCCGATTTGGTGTTTCCATCTTTCTTGTTTGCCATGGGAAATGCCATGAGTTTTTCGATGCTGAAAATGAAGAACATGCCGGCAGGAAAAGTCTGGGCAAAAATTATAAAACGTACCACTATTATTTTTCTTTTGGGCTACCTGATGTACTGGTATCCTTTTTTCGAGTTTGGCACCGACGGGAACTTTCTATGGAAACCCATTGCCGAAACGCGTATTATGGGTGTTTTGCAACGAATAGCCTTGTGTTATTTCTTTGCTTCAGCCATTTTCTATTACCTCTCTGAAAAAGTGGCGCTTATTATTTCAGGCGCTATTTTGCTGGCTTACTGGGGTATTTTATATGTTTTTGGCGAGCAGGGTGCGTGGCTCGAAATGGCAAACAATGCGGCATCAAAATTCGATTTGGCAGTTTTGGGGCAAGGACATATTTATAAGAAAGACAGCATTCCCTTTGATCCGGAAGGACTACTCAGCACGTTGCCTGCCGTTGTAAATGTGCTGTGGGGTTATATGGCCGGTATATTTATTCAGAAAAAAGGAAAATCATTCGAGGGTATTGCCAAACTTTTAATGCTTGCTGTTGGAATGATTGCACTGGCACATTGGTGGAACCTGGTTTTCCCCCTGTCGAAAAAATTATGGACAAGCTCTTTTGTGCTTTACACCGTTGGCTGGGATTTGGCAATAATGGCCGTTTTAGTGTATGCAATTGAATTGCGTAAGCTAAAATTCGGCGTTCAGTTTTTTAATATCTTCGGAAAAAATCCGCTGTTTATTTACTTATTCTCAGAGCTGTTTTATATTACACTCCGCATGATTCCGGTAAACAAACATCAGGATGCGTTTGAATGGTTTAGTGAACAGATCTTTCAGCAAATTTTTCCCGGAGCTTTTGGTTCGTTTGCAACAGCCATTGCTTACGTTATGCTGTGCTGGGCGCTGGGATGGTGGTTAAATAAAAAGCGTATTTATATAAAAATTTAGTTTCAGTACGGTGATCTTGCTGAAAACAGCAAAAGCTTCATCACTAAAAAATGTAATATGGGAATGATGAAAAAGTTCAGTTTAAACACCTCTGCCTTGCTCTTGGTTTTGCTTTTTTCGATACAAATTAATGCGCAGGTTACGGAGCGGCAAAAGCCTGAAGAATGGAACCGCCTAGTTAAAGGCGGACGTTTTTTAGACCGTTTTATGCCCATTTCTCCGCTCGGGAAGTTAACAACTGAAACATGGGGTGCTGAAGGCGTTATTCCGCGCTATACCGATAACGGAATTGAAGACCCGGACTGGTCGTATTGGGGTGGAAACATTTTAAAGGGCGACGACGGAAAATTCCATTTGTTTGTTTGTCGCTGGCCCGAAAATTCGCCCAAAGGACACATGGAATGGCCGAAATCGGAAGTAGTTCATGCAGTAGCCGACAATACAATGGGGCCTTTTAAAGTACAGTCGGTAATAGGGAAAGGACACAATCCCGAAGCCTACCGCATGAAAGATGGTCGTTATATTATTTATGTAATTGATGGTTATTACCTTGCCGAAAGTATTGACGGCCCCTGGAAAGCCGGAAAGTTTGAATTCAATCCGCGTGACAGGGAAATTATTGAAGGACTTTCGAACCTGTCGTTCGTTCAGCGCGAAGATGGGTCGTTTGTGATGGTTTGCCGTGGTGGCGGAATCTGGCTGAGCAAAGATGGCCTTTCGCCCTGGCAGCAGGTAACTTCAAAACGGGTTTACCCCGATGTTGACGGCCGCTTTGAAGACCCGGTTATCTGGCGCGACAATGTACAATACAACCTGATTGTAAATGACTGGTTGGGGCGCATTGCTTTCTACCTGCGCTCGAAAGACGGCGTTCACTGGAAAGTTGATCCGGGCGAGGCATATATTCCCGGCATTACAGTTTATACCGACGGAACAAATGAAGACTGGTTTAAATACGAACGCATCAAAATTTTTCAGGATGAATACCGCCGCGCTGTTCAGGCCAATTTTGCGGTAATCGATACCATAAAATGGGATGACAAAACCAACGACAGACACAGCTCAAAAAATATTGGTATTCCCTTAAACAAAGGGGTTTTGATGACCATTCTTGATGAAGAGAAGATTGATGACAATACAAAAACTATCCGCGTAAAAATTGAGGCAGAACCCAGCTTCAATCCGCTAACGGATATCGATGTTAATTCGCTGCATTTTGGCGCTCCCGAAGTGGTCAATTTTGGTGGCGGCTGCACGGTTTCAGGCACCGAACCGGATGGCAACGATTTGATTGTGACTTTTAAGGGTTCAAACAATGGATTCAGAGACGATAGTTTTGCCGCCAAATTATTGGGAAAAGACAAGAACGGTAAATTACTTCTGGGATATGCACGTTTGCCGTGGGTTGAATACATCGAGCCCATATTATCGGCACGTTTGCCGGTATTAAATGCCAACGGAAACCTTGAGGTGGAAGTAGAGAACTTTGGGCAAATTGCTTCGAAAAACGCCAGCTTGAAAATTGAACTGGTAAACGAACAGGAAACAATTGAAATTGCTTCAGCTAAAATTCCCGGCTTAAACCCATTCGAAAAAACGAAGATTAGCATGAAGTGCTCAAAAATACCGTCGGAGGACGCACAATTAAAAGTAAGCATTACGTACAACAGAAAAATGATGGAGTCCTTAACAGGGACATTAAGGATAGACTAAGAGGGATTGGACAGTTAGACGAAGCACCAGGAAAAGCATTTAATCTTTTGGGATCTGCAAATAAACTATTGCCTTTATTTCTGAAAAGTAAGTGTTGCAGGTGTTTCTTCATTTGCAAATTACATCAACTAAACAAATATTAATCAGCATGATAAGAACTACAAATGCCGCTGTTAAGTCGGCACAACAAAAGATTAACAACCCCGGAAAGCACAAACTGAAAATTTGAATGGTTGATCCCGGTGTAATGCTCGATCAGATTTTAATCGATTTGGGCGGCAGGAAGGGGAGTCATGCTCTCCAGAAGGAAACCAAATTTAGAAAATGAAGTACAGCAGAATAAAAGCTTTATATTAGTATTTGTAAGAAAACGATCAAACTGGTTTAAAATGCTCATCAGGTATGTATTGATAATTTGTTTGTTAGTCTCCACAGAAGCGTTTAGTCAGGGAATAAAATTCGAACATTATTCCGATGACCAGGGACTTTCGCATAACTCGGTCAGGCATATCACACAAGACAATACCGGTTTGTTGTGGCTCGGCACTTTTGATGGGCTAAACAGTTTCGATGGCAACAACTTTACGGTTTACAAAAGCAAGTCGAAAACGCGGAAGAGCATAAACAACGACGACATTACCGCACTTGCATTCAACAACAGTTCCGACCAAATGTGGATTGGAACAAGAAACGGGCTTACCCAACTTGATTTAAGAACATCTGAGTTTAAAACCTTTTTACCCGAGGAAGACAATCCGCAAAGTTTACCCGATCCTGAGATAAGAGCCTTGTTCATCGACAAACTCGACCGTGTTTGGGTGGGCACAAAAGACCAGGGACTATACATTTACAATGCAATAACCAACGACTTTACTAAGGTTGAAATCAACGGTTTTAACTACATCAAATCGATATACGAAGATGCGGATGGTTCGATCTGGATAGGAAGCAACGGAAGAGGTGGCATTGCAAAGATTAATCTGAACAGCGCCGGTGCCGTTGTAACGATAAAAACCTACGAATTGTTTGTTCCCGGTTCGGAAGAAGTAAACCCTTATACTTACTTTATATATCAGGATAATAAATCGGATATTTTTGTGGGAACAAGAGAAGGCTTGTATAAACTCGATAAAGCTGAAGATACTTTTAAGTTACTTCCGATTGCCAATACATCGGTCCGGAATTTATTAGGTCCCTATTTTATTTGTGTTGCACAGGCTCCTAACGGAAAATACTGGGTTGGAACGCTTGGCGGACTGCTTGTTTGCGATCAGTTAGAAGACATAAGTACCGGAAATTATGAGTGGTATTATTCGGTATTGTCAGATCAATCGTCGCTGGTAGATAACTCCGTTTCGGCTTTATATTTCGATCATTCAGGGGTATTATGGATAGGTACCGAGAATGGACTGGACAAATACGACGCGTACAAGAACCAGTTTAAAAGCATAAAGGATATTTCGCTTTTTATCAACGATAAGATTCCAAGGATCAGCGGTTTTGCTCAAACTTATGACGATAAGCTTATTGTATCAACCCATGACAATGGCCTGTTTTTAGGAGAGAACAATAAATTCTCGGTACTTTCAAACAAATTCAAAAAAATAACCAGCATTTATACCTACGATGGGAAAACCTTTTTCTGCGGATTATGGAATGGCGATATTCTGGTGTTTAATTACATTACCCGGACTTTTACCACGGTTGATGTTGGCTTTGGCGAAACACCAACTTTTGCTTTCACACGGATGGAAAACGGCGGTTTATTTATCGGATCGCACGGTAATGGAGCTGTAGTGCTTAACACAGAAACGAATACTTATAACCCGCTTCTTCCTGATTTTTTCTACGATATTTCTACTAACCAGGCATTTTCGGATGCCGATGGCAAACTTTGGCTGGCCACCGAAACAGGTGTAATACGCTACAATCCGCTTACAAATGAGGCTAAAATGTACCATAGCTACCTGCGCTTACCGGGAGATTCTTTGGCTATGTGTGCAAAAGATATCGGGATTGACAGCCAGGGAAAAATTTGGGTAGCAACAACAGAAGGACTGGTATATTACTCCAGAATTGAAGATGAATTTACGCTGGTTGATACAACGGGCGAACTTCGCGAAGACTGGATTACGGATATTCGGTTTGAGAAGGACGGAAAAATGTGGTTAAACTTTAACAACAACAGGGTTGGAAGTTATAATCCATCAACAGAGCAATTAAATGTTTATCATATCAATAACGGAATCCGACTCGATATTTTCAGTAACAGGGGGTTCTTACTTCTCAATGATTCAATTGTTTATGTGCCGGGAAAAGAAGGGATTATATACTTTCCCACAACTATTGTAAACGACAATACAGTTTCGGAACCGCCATTTATTACCGAAGTAAAAGTTCAGAACGAAAAAGTTTTCCCGGGCGATATTATTAACGGGCAGGTAATTCTTAACGAGGATATTAACTACTCCAAAAGAATGACATTAAAATATGCCAACCGCAACTTTTCTCTTTCATTCTCGTCGCCATCGTATGTTAACGTAAGGTTGAACAAATACCAGTACATGCTCGAAGGTTTTGATGAAGAATGGATTACAAGCGATAACAATTCACGCAATATTCAATATACCAATTTATACCCGGGAACTTATGTTTTTAAGGTTAAAGTGCAAAATAGCAGTGGATTTTGGAGCGATGTGTCGGCTTATACAATCGATATTGAGCCTCCTTTCTGGCTTACTTATAAAAGCATCATATTGTTTATCCTTCTTATTTCTTTAATTATCTACTTAGTACATACACAAATAAGAAAAAGTATGTTGCTTAAGCAGGAATTGGTTCTTGAGAAAGTAAAGCACGAAAAAGATGAAAAGCTGAACGACGAAAAACTGCGGTTTTTTACCAATATTTCGCACGAATTGCGTACACCGATTTCATTAATTCTTGGACCTGCCAAACAACTTATTGAAGAAGGACGTGTAACTGATTACCAAAAAAGCCGGGTGGAGTTAATTCTTAATAATTCGGGCAGGCTGTTGCATTTGGTTAACCAATTGCTTGATTTCAGAAAAGCACAAACCGGGGAGTTAAAACTGAAAGTTTCGGATACCGATATTTTAGAGCTAACAAAAAATGCATTTAATTCTTTTAAAAGTTTTGCATCAGAAAAAAGTATAAATTTCAATTTAACGACTGAACACGATCAGATTCTGGGCTGGATTGATCGCGATAAATACGATAAGGTGCTTTACAACCTTTTATCGAATGCTATAAAATTTACGCCTAAATATGGCAATGTTGATTTATATGTGGGAGTGATAAACGATGGAACACAAAAACTGCATGTTGAAGTTAGCGACAACGGCATCGGTATTCCTCCCGAAAGTATCGATAAAATTTTTAAGCGTTTTTACCAGGCCGAGAATAGTAAAACCGAAAACACCGGATCGGGAATTGGTTTGTCGTTGGTGGATTCGTTGCTTAAAATACATAAGGCAACGATAAATGTTCAAAGCGAACAGGGAAAAGGGAGTGTTTTTACCGTTAAAATCCCTATTGAAAGAAAAAGCTATAAAGAACATGAAATTTTTGATGTAAACACAACATTTTACGACGACGAGGTTCAACCGAAATTGCAACCCAAACAGGTGCTTCAGTCAACCTCGTTAAAAGAAAAAATTCTGGTGATCGAAGACAACATCGAATTAAGAAAGTTTATTGTTGATTATTTATCGGACACCTACAAGGTTTATGAAGCTGAAGACGGACTTAAAGGACTGTTGCTGTGCAGGCAGATAAAACCAATGCTTTGTATATCAGATATAAAAATGCCGGTTAAAGATGGTTTTGAGTTTTGTATGGAACTAAAAAAGGACGATCTCATTAGTCATATCCCGGTTATTTTGCTAACGGCATTATCCGATAACGAAAACCAAATTAAAGGCTACAAACTGGGTGCCGACGGGTATGTTGCAAAACCCTTCGATCCGTTGTTGCTAAAAATACAGATTCAGAATATCATTAAGTCAAGGATCGATTTAAAAGCAAAATTCTCGGGAGAAGTTGAAAGTAAAATAAACATTTTATCGCACTCTCCGGTCGACGAAGTGTTTATCAATAAGCTTAGCCAATTAATCGAAGAAAATATACAAAACCCAGATCTAAATATTGATTTCCTGTGTAAAGAAATGGGGATTAGTTCATCGAAACTATATCGTAAAATAAAGGAATTAACAAACCTTTCGCCCAACGAATTTGTAAGGACTTTACGCCTGAAGAAATCGGCTCAATTGTTAAAAAGCAAAGAGTACAATGTCTCGGAAGTATCGGATATTGTTGGCTTTAACGACCCGCTATACTTTAGCCGTTGTTTTAAAAAGCAGTTTGGTTTTTCGCCAAGTACTTTGTTGTAGATATTCCGTTGCGGGAATTAGTCGTTTTAAGGAAATTCCTTTCAGGAAATAAAACAACTATTCATTTTTCAAGATCAGAAGAAATTATTTCAGCCCATTTCAAATAACCTTTTGCTGTTAAATGAAGGCCATCGTTGGTGAAATTAGGATTTAAATAGTTGGTATTATCCTCTGTAAACGAAGAAAACAAATCAACAAATTCAACATTGTTATTATTGCACCAGCGATTTAGTTTTTCGTTTATGTCCATTACTTCATTGGTTTTACTCACATGGTTTGAAAATTTACGGAACGATGGATTCACAGGTAAAATACTTTGCACATAAACCAGTGTTGAGGGAGAACTCTCGCGAATGCTACTTGCAATTTTGCAAATGTTTTGAAAAACGGTATCTGCCGGAATGTTCCGGGCCAAATCATTAATCCCGATTAACAAAAATACTTTTGCGGGTTTTGATCGTGTTACTTCATCAAGCCGGTAAAGAACACCTTCAGTGATATCTCCGCTTATTCCCCGGTTCTTAATATTGGGATTTTGAAATAGTTCACTCCATTCACATCCATCAGTTATACTATTGCCCAGCATGATGATTTCATTCGGGGTGTCCGGAAGCTTTTCAAATAACGTTAGCCGCTGATTGTAATAGGTGCTAAAAGTATTGTCTTGTGCCGTGAGCTGTGCAACGCTTATCAAAAGCAATAGGAGCGCAAAGAAAATTTGTTTCATAATTTTACTAAGGTAAATTGTAACGTTACTATTTTCATAAACGGATACTTAAAAACCTGAATCTTAATCATGCTCCTTATTCGCCGTGGTTGGTTTGAGCGTAAGTAACTGAACCAGGACTGCTGCCGCTACTGGTATGGAAAGTAATGCCATATCTCTACCCAAATGTCCTGAATCTGTTGATTTTCCGAGCAATTCTGTAACAAAGGCTCCGGCAAAAACACCTGTTAAGTTCATCAAACCATAACCTGCTGCCCGGTGTTTGGGAGATACAAACTGACAAAGGATGGGCATATTGTTGGCGTCGAACATTCCATAGCCAATTCCGAATATCACGCCACCTCCAACAATGCCTATGAATCCATTTCCATATCCAAGTAAAAGTAGCGATGGAATCATCAGGCTTAATCCGATTGCTCCGGTATAAATTCTACCACGTAAATTTCTTGAAATCCAGCGGTCAGCGATTATTCCACCTGAAATTACCCCAATGAAAGACGAAGCTGCAATAGTAATAGTAGCCAGTGGTCCGGCTTTTGACATGTCCATTCCTAAACTTTCAGAGAATAAGGTGGGTAACCAGTTTTTTGTCGCCCATCCCGGAAAACTGGGAGCGGCAAAATAAAACAGAATTACCCAAAAGCTCACAGTCCCGAGTAACATTCCAAGACTTTTTGAGATGGATGAAAATCCACTGGTTTTTGCTGAATTGGTTGCTGATTCTTGTTCTGAAACAAAACGGTCTTTTTTCTCGCGAAGAAAGAAAATAAGAATTACGCTGTATGCAATCCCCACTAATCCAAAAGAATGAAAAGTAGTTTGCCATGAAAACTGGTGCGCAACCGTTGCCCCGAATCCGCCGATCGCCTGACCAAAGTACAATCCGGTCATGTGTATTCCTACTGCAAGAGAGCGCGTACCCTCTTTGTGATAGTCGGCAATAAGAGCAAGTGCAGCAGGGATATAAAGTGCTTCACTGATCCCCATCAAAGCCCGAAGAACATATAAAACCTGGAAGTTATTTGAATAACCCATTGAAAGCGTAACGCCTGACCATACTGCCAAGCTTCCAACGATTAACCATTTTCGGTTAACGCGGTCGGCAATTAAACCTGCAACGGGGCTCATCAAGGCGTATATCCACAAAAAAACAGCCATGAGTCGACCAAAATTCTCCGCAGTTTCAAGCTCTTTAATATCAATCATCATCGATACTTTCATGGTGGATAGCATCTGGCGATCCATGTAATTGAGCAGAGCAACCACCCATAAAAGTGCAACTACAATCCAGGAGTATATCGATTTATTTCTAAGTTGATTCATTCGTTCAAGTTATTTGATGTCTGTTTATGTTTTGTCATTTATTTTTTCCAATGTTTTCCAAACCTGGAATAATCCTCGCGGTACATGGAAACAGCCTTTCCATTTACCCCCTTTTAAAGGTAATAATACATCTCCGCTTCGGTTCAGGTATCCAAACCATTCACCATAATTCGGGTCTGCAAAATGCGACCAGGTGTAATCGTGTACTTTTTCAAACCAGTTTAAACATTCCCGGTTCCCGGTAAGCTCATAACCTTTAATAAGCGTGATTAAGGTTTCGATGTGTACCCACCAAAGTTTCTGGTTCCATTCGAGTTGTTGCGGTGGATTTCCTTTAATATCGAGGAAATAGAAAATACCGCCATATTCTTCATCCCATCCGTATTTTAAGGTTCGTAAAGCAATATCAACTGCTTTTTGTGAGAGGTCAGGTCTTTTTAGCCTTTCCGATAAATTCATGATAAACCACATGGCTTCAATGGCATGTCCGGGATTTAGCAGGCGTCCTTCGAAGGAATCCGAAAAGCTACCGTCGGGATTTACATTTTCCAGAATCAATCCGGAATCCGGCTGGTAGAAGATTTCCATAACCTCATATAGCACTTGGATAATGGTGCTATCCACCAAATCGGGCTCCAACAGGTGTTCGATTTCCAGCGACAGGTTACAGAGAATCATCGGAAGCGAAAAGCCTTTTAACGGACGAGTACCGGATACAAGTTTATTGTAACTTCCTTTTGGATTGTCTTTTCGTTTTAAGATATTTTGGAAGGTATCTTTTGCAATTGAAGCAAATTCTTCATTGCCGGTAGCTTTGCCAAGCTGACCAAATGCCATGGTCGCAAAACAGTCAGAAAATATATTGTATGGCTGCACAAGCGGCTTGCCTTCGCGAGTTAATGAAAAGTACCAGTTTAGATTTCCGTCGTGCCCGTATTTTTGAAGAAATGCAGCACCATCCAAGGCAATTTGCAGCCATTCCTGTCTTTGTTCTACTTCGTTGTAGAGTTTCGCAAACATCCAAACCTGGCGGGCTTGCAGCCAGATAAATTTGTCAGTATCAAACACTTTTCCCTCACGGTCTAAACAGGTAAAATAACCGCCAAATTGTTTGTCGATTGAGTTGTTCTCCCAAAAAGGAATCACATTCGTTAACAACTCATTTTTATATTTTTTCGATAAGGCTTTAAGATCCATTTTTCTGTTTTACTGCTTAAAATTATTTCTTATTGTCCACTGAAAATTCGGCAAACGTAACTTTCGGAGTGCGCACACCAGGTCTGATTTCTCCGTTGGGAATGTAAATCCGGTTACCGTCTTTTACCGCCAGGGTTGTTACCTGAGTCGGAAAAGGCAGTTCATCTATTTCAATACATTTCCCGGTTAATGTGTTGTATAGAAATACCTGCCTGCTAAATCCCGGATGGTTTTCCAGGTGTTTAATTTTCTGATCTATGATTTGCTGTTTTTGCTCCTGATTTTCAGCAGCTGCCGTAGCATTGATAAATTCCTCCGTTTTATTGTAGAGAAAACCGTTATCGCCACCCAGTAAAATAATGTGATTTTTTCCTAAGGCTGCACCTGTTCCGGCAGCAAGCGTTATCGAATTCATTTCATCACTGTTTATTTCTCCATCAATCTGCCATTTGTTTTTCGATGGTGAATATTTCCAGATTGAAGTATAGAAAGTTGTTAGTTCACCCGTTTTGTCGCGACCACCAAGTACATAAATGCAGTTTTCCGTACCATCCCACTGGGCTGCCACAACTGCATTCGAAACCGGTTTTGGTAAATCGGGAAGCTGTTTCCACTCTACTTTTTGGGTCGACATATCGGCACAATAGAACCTTGCCAGGGTTCCCTCAACCGCTGAACCTCCGGCAACATACACTACCGATCCTATAGTTGCAGCACCGCTATTTGAGATGGCCTCTGGAAAATCCGTAAGCGCACTGATTTCAACTTCTGTCTTGTTCAACTTCAGTTTAAAAACTTTCGAAAGTGGCCCGTCCTGATTTTCGCCTCCTATGCATATGATTTCTCCGTTTAATGATACACATGCTGAGTAGGCCAACGAAATAGGTAATTTTGCATTGGCGACTTTCCAAACGGCTTCATTCTCTTTTAGATTGAAGAAAAAAATATCATCGTAATAGGTTTTTGTTCCACCCTTCCAAGGTAGGGAATCCGGGAAATTCGAACCTCCTGCAACAATTAAAGTTTCTGAAGATATGCCAGCCAAAGGACCTGCAAGCCCTTTTTGTTCCTGCTGATCGGTGGCTGGCGGTATATCTGGTAAACTTCCCCAATTGATCTTCATAGCTGTTTCTTTATCACCCGGGGTACATTGTAAAAAAATAATCCCCAGAAAGAGTAATACAAATAGGTTTACGATTGACTTAAAGCTTGCTGAACAGATCCTGCATTTGTAATCCCTGAACATCTTTTTCAAATTCCTGGTATGCTTCATTGCTCATATTTTTTACCGGCAAACGAAATTCCCCGCATTCAAAACCAATATACCGCATGTAGGCTTTTCCGGTTGCGATTCCTCCGTATTTTCCCAACAGGCGAATCATGTCGATTGATTGTTGCTGTAACTTACGTGCCATTTCAAAGTCTCCGTTATCAAAGGCATCAATAAGCTGGTAGTAGAGTGGGGCGGCATAGTTAAATGTACTTCCAACTCCTCCACGTGCTCCCAAAATCAATGCCGATAAAAGGTTCTCATCACGCCCCCATAGCATATCATATTTACCGTTTTCAAAGTTGATACAACTCTGAAAATCCATAAAATCCTCGTGGGTGTATTTAATCCCGGCAAGGTTTGGAATGGCAGTTGAAGCTTCTTTCAAAAAGTCGTACATGGAAATGTTGCATCCTGTAAGCACCGGAATATGATAAAAGTAAACCGGCATTTGTGGAACTGCCTCCGCCACCTTAGCACAAAATTCAACCAGCGCTTTGGCATTTGCAGGTTTAAAATAATAGGGTGCGAGTAGTGCTATGGCATCCATCCCAATTTCTTCCGAGTGCCGGGCATTCTCGATGCATTCGGCATAACTGGTTCCGCCAACAAGGTTGATTATTTTTAGCTTGCTTTGTTTTGCTGCCAGAGCCCAATATTCAGCAGTTTTCATCCTTTCTTTTTGAGTCAGAGAAACTCCTTCGCCGGTTGAGCCATTAATGAATGCGCCGCTTACCTCATTTTTTTCGAGAAGATCGTGATACAGAGGAATCCGGTCATAAAGAATATTTCCTTGTTTATCCTGTGTGGAAAATGGCGCTGCTATAAGTCCTTCAATTTTAGTAATCATGCTTTATTTGTTGGTTTTTAATGTGATTTCTGAATTGTATTTTAGTTGTTCTACCTCCTGAAAATTGCCATTACTTCCAGCAAGCGGAACGAACGAGAACATGCGTTTCCATGTATTTTCAGTTAATGGAATCTTCAATAGAACTTCATTCCACCCCTTTTCAAAATTGATGTATGTGGGTTCTCTGAAATAATAATTTTCATCTGTAAAAGGTATTTCTTCAGAGTTGGATTCGAGGCCGGGTTGTTGCCAGGTTGGGGCATTAATTTGTTGTTTATTTACCCATACTTTTGGATCAGTATTATGCCACTTCTCTTGTTCGGGGAATGGCCCTCCGCGTCTTCCCCCGGAACGTGACCAGTCGTGAAAACCAATCCAGACACTTAATTTTTGGGCTTTTGGAGACCAAATGCGTGTGAAGGCATAATAAGATCCATTGGCCTTTGGGAAATAGGACGGATATCCGAAGAAATGTTGCAAATGAATTGTTCCGCCGGTAATTCCTTCTGTCCAGTTATATTCAACCGAATCCACTTCATATTTTTCACGGATTGAATCTTCCACTGCAAATTTTTGAGTCACGTTTCCTTTATGATCAAACGGACCAATTATACTCCACTCCATGTTGGTTTGTCGAACGTAGGGGAAAGGTTTTTCCCTGAAATATTTATCACGATGCTCAATCAACCGGTTTTCAAATTCACGAAATTCGTTGAAAAGTGAATCTTCCTCGGGAGGTAATTTTGCCAAATATTTATCATCTGTTTTTTGTTGCTGTCCTTTCCAGGATGTTTCGCTATAAGTAAGAATACCCGGGTAAACTGGGTTCTGTTTTAGGATATCGTATTCGTTATTAACGTTGTTGTCGTTCCAGCGACAAAGAATTCCACCTAACCGCAGCGAGTCTCCGTGAGCAGCTCCACAAATTCTGTCGAAATACAGTTGTGGTACTCCGGCCAGCGGATCGAGATGATTTAGATAGTTCAACCGCGAATCGAGATAAGGGTGCCCGGGTTTAGGAGTTCCGGCAGAAGACCAAAGTTGTGTAATGGAACTCGTATCATTTTTTATTGCGATTCCGGGTCTCCAAACAATGACTTTTCTTCCTTGACTCTCAACCTTATTAATCAGCCTTGATAATAAGTCTGGATCCGGACGCTCGTATTCATGCCAAACTTCATCGGTGCCCAAATGGATGTAAGGCATCTGTTCTGCAGGAACCAGGCTGCATAGTTCATCGATAAGGTCAGTTAAAACCTTCTCCATCAGTGGATCTCGCATCGATTCAATCCGGAGTGCTTCGCGAAAGGCCTGACTATGTCCCGGCACATCAAATTCGGGTATAAGCGTAATGTTCTTCTGATTACAATAGTTCGCCAGATCGATAAACTCTTCCTGTGTATAATACTTCCCGGGCTTCCGACTCATTGACTGGGGACTGTTCAGCTGAGGATAGATTTTACTTTCCAACCTCCATCCCGGATTGTCGGTAAGGTGGAGATGGAATACATTCATTTTGTACGCAGCCAATACATCAATCTGATCTTTTAACATGTTGATCGATTGATAATTTCTGCCCACATCCTGCATAAAACCTCGTACTTTAAACGCGGGCCAGTCAACAATAGAACACCCGGTTAAATACCTGCCGTTCGTTTTGGTGTAGCTTAGTTGTTTTATCGTTTGTTGTCCCCAAAAAAGTCCTTTTGCGGTGGTTGCTTCAAGTAGCACTGAATCATTAGTGATAATGAGTTTATAGGCCTCTTCTTCGTTAAAAGGAACCTCTTCGATTTGAGGTACTAATCGTTGAATGAATGATGTATTGCTGTCCGCTAAATAGAAATTCTGCTTATTCCATTCCAGCTTTTGTGGCAGAGGAATTAATGCCGGATCTTTACTTTCTTTCGTACCGCAGGATATAAGCTGCAATACAATTAAAATAGCGGCGAGATTAAAAAGCAGATATTTTATTGAAGTCGTCAATTTCTTCTGATTATTTATTTTTTAGAATATCAGCAATTGCAATTTTTTGGAAATAGAGCTCTTTAACTCCTTCGTATAGTATTCCTATTGTTTCGTCGTCGACCATGGTTAGACATGAATACCCGTAACCGCCTTGTTCGTTAAGTTCTACCTGAAGTTCTTCAGGCCACGTTAGCCCGTTATCAAGACTGGCTTTTATTGTCATATTCTTCCTTTCATTTTTGTTGTTGGGATTTGAAAAGAACAGAACATTCTTTTTGCTGCCATTTAAAGTCACTTCGGTCCCAATGATACTGGCCATACAATTTGATTCCGGAAGGGCATGATTTGAAGAAGGATGAACTTCCCATGTTTTCCCCCAATCGTTGCTTACAGAAACGGCACGTCCATTGGTATCTCCCTTGTCTTTGCGATTCCTGTCGTCTCGCATGTTAAGCATCAGACTACCATCGGGTAATTCTACCACTTGTGCTTCGGTAGTGTTTGTTTTTGCCCCGGTTCCAATTTCCCATGTTTCGCCCTGGTCTTTGCTGTAAACAATAGTTGAGTGGCAGGTGAATTGTCCTCCATCCAAGGCTTTGTCACCGGTATCGGATTTAAACTGTGCCGGGAATACCAGTGTTCCGTCATCCGTGCAAATTCCTCTGCCGGGACCTTGTAAAAGCAGTTGCCAAGCCGGATCTTTTATCTGTTCTGTAATGTTTATTGGTTCCGACCAGGTTAATCCATCATCGGTACTCTTTGCCAAAATAAACTGCCCCGTTTCTTCAGGGGATATTCCCGGTTTTGATGCCCACCACAGCATGTCTTTTTCAGTAGCCCCGCTTATCCAGAGGGCAGCTACCCAGATAGTATTTGTATTGTTGTCGTATAACACACAAGGATCGCCAATGCCATTTAGTCTTTGCGAGCGGCCTCCCCATTCACCCATGTCCATAATAATTTTCATGGGTTCCCATGTTTGTCCTCCATCAGTGCTGCGGCTCATACCGATATCAATATCTTCCTGCAAATCTTTGCTGTTATTATAACGAGCATCATATACGGCAATTAAAGTTCCCTTATTGGTAGTTACCATTCCCGGAATTCGATAGGTATCGCAATTGTCCTGACCTTGTTGCCGAACAATGTGGCCAATCCGGATGGTGTTTTTTTCAAGCTGAATGGACTGTTTTGTATTGTGGTCGAATTCAAGAATAACCGTTTCAAGTTGAATCTGATTCTCAATATTGGTGTTTTCCTGTGCCTCAAATGAAAATGAGAATGAGTTGTTGGGATCAGATACAGGCAGATCTACTGTAATAGTAGTTTCTTTTCCAATACTGGAAGTTTCACCGATTTGCAATGATTCCTGAGCATTGTTTGCAGCTCTTCCAAGAAGCTGTATTTTTTTTAATGTATTTTTTACATCGTCGTTCGAGAACCGTAAAGTTGCAGACGTTAATCTTTCATATTGTGTATTCTCTGTTTTGGGAATATTTACTACTGCAATCTCGTTGACAGATTTTTGTAAAAATACCGGTACCTTCTTCATGTGAATGGTAATTTCCGGTTCAGACAATACATCGTCATTGGTGGCAAATCCCTGGTTACAGCTTCCGAATGAAGTTATTTGTACCAGAAAAAGAAGTAGGAAGATTAGTTTTCTCATAATATTATAATTTGCTCAATTATCAGGTTTTTTAGGAGGAGAGCCTAATTTTTTAGGCCCTCCTTTTTTCCTAACCAAACTAAATCTATGCAAAAATCGCTACTTAATAGCCATCTGTTTGTGTTAATTCCGAATCATTTGCAAGCATACTCTCCGAAATTGAGTAGTAAATCTTATAAGCTTCGGAAGCATCAATAGAAGCTACTTCGTCAAAAACGTAAGATTCTCCGGCTCTAACCAGATCCCACCATCTTTTACCTTCACCAATGAACTCTTTATAGCGTTCATCAAGAATGGCTTGTGCATTTTGATCTTGGGAACCACTCGTAAATTCATGTCCTGAGAAGTTATCTCCATAGGCACGGGATCTTACGGCATTTATTTCTTCTGTAGGATCTTCTCCAAGATTATTCTTGGCTTCAGCAAGTAAAAGCAGTACATCGGCATAGCGATATAGTGGCACGTTGTTGTAGCTCCAGCGCGTACCGTCATCTCCAACGACCCCTAGAAATTTATTTAATATCGCTCCCTGATAATTCGGATTGCTTGCCTCGAATGGAATATGGTTGTTTCCATCGTCGTAAATACGTATAAATGTGCTACGTCGCTGATCCTCCGGATCATCTAATAGAAGCAAGGTTTTTTCAGATGCGCCATAACGGCTTAATCCATTCACTACAAAGTCACTCATTGAGTTTCCTTCTTCATCAAACAAGCTTACCAGGTCTACTGCACGAGTAGTAAACAAACTTCCGTAAAAGTTTCCTGCCTGATCCTTCTGATAGTCAATAGTAAAAATAAACTCAGAGTTGTTTTCGTTACCTTGTCCCCAAAGGTTACTGTAGTCGACAAGGTTAAAACCATCAATTTGCTGAAGGGCTGCTTTGGCTTCTGTAAAATCACTGTTACCTCCACCAAGAACTTTGCCTGACCAGATATAAGCATCGCCTTTAAGCGCCAATGTTGCTGCTTTCGACCAGTATGTTTGTTTTCCCAACCATAAGCTGTTATCGCTACCAAAGTATTCCAGTGATCTTTCTATATCGCTTTTAATTTGTTGCATAACCTCTGTTTTTGGCGAGCGTGGTTTTTTCAATGCCAAAAGGTCAACCTCCAAAAGCGGTTCTGTGTTTATCGGTACGTCACCCCAGGCTTTCACCATGGTATAATAGATCTGAGCACGTAATCCATAGGCTTGTCCCAGCATATGGTTTAGCTCTGCTTCATTACTAAATTCCACATCCGGTGCACTTTTTATAAAGTCGTTGATGTAATGCAACAAACCATAAAAGTTTGCCCAATTGCCAAAATAAACCAGTGTAGAACTGATGTTGTTAGCCATCAGGTCCACATCATTTGGCGAGTTGGCAAAGGTATTCCCTCCCCAAATATCAGAGCGAACCTCCCCCATTTGCCATTGCGTGAAGGTATAGTTCCGGTAATTGGCATAGATTCCTACATGAGCAGCTTTTACTGCTTCTTCTGTATCCCAAAATCCGTTGTAAGTTAAATCACTCTCCGGTTTCATGTCCAGGTCGCAGGACATCAGGAATACAATTGATATAAATAATAGAATATATTTCTTCATGATTGAAATTTCTTAAAATGTTACATTTAGACCAAGCGTATAAGTTCGTGGAAGAGGGAATCTTCCGGTATCAAGGCCAGACGATGATTCTTCGGGAGAACTGCCTGAGAATCCATTAAAGTAGGCTAAATTCGAGCCACTCAGATATAGTCTGACATTTTGAAAAACATTGTTTGCAATTTTTCCGTCAAGATCATAGCTAAGCGTTACTTCGCGTAATGCCAGGTAATCGCCTTTTTCCCACATGCGAGAGCTGCTGCTGGTCATTGAACCCTGGTCACCTCCTGCTGCCATGTGATTTCTTTGGCGGTCAACCAACGTAAAAACAGGCACATTTGAAGTTGGGTTTTCCGGAGTCCAGGAATCCGCAATTTCTGCCGGTCCGTTTTGGTTACCCTGGGTTTGTGCAATTCCTTTTACCCTACGGCCATTGATAATGTAATGTCCGATGGCAAAGTCTGATTTCATGAATAAGCTAAAATTCTTATAATTCAACTCAGTTGTTAAACCACCGGTAAAATCAGGTGTTCTGCGTCCGATAACAACGCGGTCGAGATAGTTGATTACATTATCGCCATTTAAATCTTTCCAACGCGTATCACCCAGGAACCTAACATCTTTTTTAGTTGCAAATTCAACTATTCTACCGGCATCTGCATCAATATCTGCCTGAGTCTGGTATACGCCATCAAAAACATAAGCTGTAATTACATCCAAACCAACTCTTTCGCCTTCCTGTAAGCCTCCAACATATTTTGTGTCTCCGGTTTTCGGATCATAAATCTCAGTACCGCCCTGGCGATTGTTTTCAACGCCATTCTCAGGCAGTGATTTTGCATAGTTTTTTACCGAATAATAAGTCAGGCCAACATTCCATTTGAAGTCGTTAGTTTTAATAACATCTGCGTTTACCTGCAACTCTAATCCTTTGTTCTGAAGCGTACCGTTGTTAGTTGTAATTGATGAGAAACCTGTCCATAAGGGCAAAGTAAGTCCGGCCAGTTTGTCTTTAACATCGCGAATGAAGTAGTCTGCGATTAAAGTTACACGATCGTTATAGAATCCAACATCAACACCCATATTGAAGGTTGTTGAACGTTCCCACTTCAAATCGAGCAAAGGCAATTGTGTGTTGGCATAACCTGATTGAGTATCGTAAACAGCTGTTTTTGCATAAGTTCCGAATACCCCAAAATTGCTTAAAACGTCGATATTTCCGTTAACACCGTAGCTTAAACGAGGTTTAATTTTGCTAACCACATTTTTAACTTTTGATGTAGCAAAGAAGTCTTCGTTATGAATGTTCCATCCTGCTGACACGCCCGGGAAAAAATCATATTTGTTATTCCCTAAACGAGACGTTCCATCATGCCGGAAAGTAAAACCAAGTAAGTATTTGTAATCAAAATCGTAGTTTACCTGGCCAAAAACGGAAGCAATTTCGTATCCGGTTTTGTACGAATAAGGTACACCACTTGCTTCTGAACCAACATTCATGGTGTAAATAAGATCAGTTGGCGAAAGACGAGTAGCCGCATTAAATGTAAAATAGTTCTCTTTGAAATATTCAGTACCAACAAGAGCACTCACATTGTGTTGGTTAAACGATTTTTTGTAATTCAACATTGCTGTTACCTGGTCGCGCAAAGTACGGGTGTGCGAGGCCGATGCCTGTCTTTCTGTTCGCAAACTACCCGAACTCAGATAAGCTTTATTAAAAGATTCGTTTGAATTATTTACCGAGAAATGACTTCCGCGAACCGTTAAATTAAAATCGTTCAGAAATTTGTAATCAAACTGAACTGATCCGGTAAGTCTTTCTTCCAGGTTATTTCTGATGAACTTATCCTGGTAATACAATGGGTTACCAAATCCCAAATATGTTCCGGGTTGGTATTCTGATGATAAACTTCCGTCAGGATTGTTGTTATAAATTCTGGAAGTTGGAGCCAATCCTGCAGTACGCTGGAACAGGTTATAATCGCTGTCGTAAGGAAGATCTCTTTTTGAATGCGAATAGATCAAATTTGATGAGACCTTCAGGTTATCTGTGATTTTGTATGAAGCATTAAAAGTTCCGGAAACTCTTTCGAAAGAGGATCCAAAAACCAAACCATTATCATCCATGTAACCGAGTCCCAGATAATAGGTCCCTCTATCGTTACCACCATCAAATGACAAACTGTAATCCTGCGAATAGCTATCCTGATAGAATAATTCATTCATCTGGTTATCCATAAAAATCAGTTGAGTTCCCGGATTAACAGGATCTTCAATGGATTGCCATCCTTCATAATTTAATAGATACCTGTTTTCATCGGTAAGTACCATTGTGGTGTAAATGGAATTCGTGGTATTATTACCCGTTGCTGCAGCATGACCACCGGTTAAGAACACATCTAACCAGTTGTACCCCATCACTTCCTGTGCAGCACGAACACCCAGACGATTGAACTTCACGTAATCGGCTGCATTCAAATATTCCATTGGATCTTCACGACGTTGATTTGAAGTGAATTTTGCCCTGAAGTTGATATTCGATTTTCCAACTTTACCTTTTTTAGTGGTTACCAAAATTACGCCGTTTGCGGCACGCGCTCCATAAATTGCTGTTGAAGCAGCATCTTTAAGTACCTCCATCGATTCAATATCGTCGGAGTTTAATGCATAAAAAGATCCGGGTACACCATCAATTAAGATTAGAGGGCTTCCGGTACCTTCGAAACTTGTACCTCCCCGAACTACCAGACTTGGAGTAGAACCCGGTTGCCCTGTTGTTTGGGTAACCTTTAAACCTGCAATTGTACCTTGAAGTGCAGTAGCAGCATTTGAGCGAGGAACACTTTCCAACACTTTTGTGTCGAGCTTTGCAATTGATGTAGTCATCTCTGCACGGGATTGAGTGGTATATCCTGTTACAACAACTTCATCAAGTGCTGTCGTTTCAGTTTCCATAACTACATTCAAAAATTGTGACCCTGAAGTTTGGATTCTTTGTGATTTAAATCCAATCATCGAGAACATCAATTCTGTTTCCGGAGAAGAGATATCAATGCTAAACTCTCCGTCCATGTTAGTAATTGTTCCTGTTGTTGTACCAACAATAACAACATTAACTCCGGGTAGAGGTAAATTTTGAGAATCATCTACAACCTTTCCCCGGATTTCAACCTGTGCCATGCTGTTTACAACTCCTACAAACAGAAAGAGTAGTAAAAGAATGGATTTTTTAGTTAGAACATTTTTCATAAATTTGATTTTAATTATTGCTTTATGTATGACATAATGCATGCAAATATAGAGATTAGTTTTTTATTTCAAAATGATTTTTAAAATTTGTATGTTTTTAAAATTGATATCTTTATCGCATCATGACAGATCAAAATTTGATAAATCAAATACCATTAATCGATACCAGTAGTTTAGTCGACAAGGTTGAAATGCAATTGCTGGAGATCTTTATTACTAAAGGATTGAAGACCGGAGATAAGATTCCGAAGGAACTTGAATTAGCCAGTGCAATGGGGGTTAGCCGTACAGTAATTCGGGAGTCGTTAACCCGGTTGAAAGCCATGGGACTAGTGGATTCGATTAAGCATAAGGGGACAATTTTAACAAGCCCCAATCTTGCACAGATTCTTCAAAAATCGATGATTCCGAAAGTTTTGGATGATGAAACACTAAAAAATATTTTTGAGATTAGACTGATTCTTGAGATTGGAATGGCAGATTCGATTTTCAAAAATATCACCGAAGCTGATATATTGGAACTGGAACAAATAACAAACTCCGAGCCTGAGTCAACAGGCGATGTATTATTTGATATCGATCATGAGATCATGTTTCACGGAAAGCTCTATGAAATAACCAACAATTATACTTTGAAGAGTTTTCAGACAATTTTATTGCCGGTATTTAATTTTGTATATGATAGTGGTTTAATAAATCGGCCGATAAAAAAGAAAAAACATGTTTCGCATAAGGAGTTGGTTGAAATACTAAAAAACGGGAATCCTAAAAAATTCAGGGAGGGTATGCGAAAGCATTTGGATAATCACTTTAACAGATTGTTTGAATAGGTAGTATTATAGAAAATGATTCGTTTGGAGTCATCGAAAATTTAGATTTATTCTCCATATAACGTTTGATGGTTAAAGAGTTGCATCGGGAATAATTGAACTGAAAATGCAAAATACTCTGCTGTTGTTTGAGAATTCAAAGATACAGTCAAATATAAAATCACTATTTACAAGATCTTTACCACTCCATGTGCAGTCAGGAAACTTCCCAATTTTAACAAGTTGAAGTTTTAATGATTTCAGATTACAAATTCATTATAACAAGGCTCTTCTTTCCTGATAATTGACCTACTAATAACATCCTTCACAACAGAATTGATCCCAACGAAACATGTCTTTTGGAGGAGTTAAGAGAAGGCTTTGAAATTCACTTTTTTATATAACATTAAATTCATATTTTGCGTGTGCCTAAATGAATGAAAACTAATAAAACCAATACTGAACTGTTGTTGCGACTTAAACAGGACGATAAAGTTGCATTCTATAATCTTTATGAACGTTATAGTAAACGCTTGTACAGTTTTGTTTTCCGTTTTATAAAACAAGAGTCGGATACTGAAGAAATCGTTCAGGAAGTCTTTGTTAAAATATGGGAAAAAAGGAGAACAATTGATGCCTATTCATCATTTGAATCCTTCTTGTTTACTATCGCTTATAATTCAACAATCAGTTTATTCCGAAAGCGTATAAATGAAAAAAAGTACCTCGAACATCTTTTTGCTGTACAAAAGGAGCAAAAGAAACCGGAATTGATTGATGAAATTCAGTTTAACGATTTGACAGAGCAGATTGGCTGTTTAATTGAAGGTTTGACCCCGCGACAAAAAGAGATCTATCGGTTAAGTCGTGAATCAGGATTGACGTACCAGGAGATTGGTGAAAAATTAAATATATCGGCTACTACAGTAAAAAAACATATGGCAAACACATTGTCATATTTGAAAACGAATATGCAAAACAACATGTTTGCAGCCCTCCTGTTTATGCACCTTTTTTTATAATTCTTTTGCCAAAGCATACTCCCTTCCACAAGTTTAAACGTATTACATAGTAAACAAGCATAAAATGGTTGTTCAGTAAATATCTACTTGTTGAATAAAAGAAAGAGTTTTAGCAATTGAAAAAGATGAATAAAGAGCTAATAGTTAAATATTTAAATAATCAATGTTCTCCTGCTGAATTGGAAGAAGTAATCCGTTGGGTGAAAAATAAGCAATGGAGTGAAGATGCAAAAGATGAGGTTATCGAGTGTTGGAAATCTGCATGTGATAATGTTGAGATTGATGATCAAAGAATAGATTCAATATTTGATAATATTCTAAATGAGATTGAAACGGATAACACAAGATATTTGCAAACACACAACGAAAAGTGGAATTATTCAAAGGTTATTAGATTGATTTCCAGGGTTGCAGTGATTCTGTTGATTCCGGTTCTATTACTTTTTTCTTACACCATTTCTGTGCGAAACAAAATAGCACAAAATAGTTTTCAGAATTTAACTGATTCTTTGGAAGTGATAGCACCCCTGGGATCAAGGACAGTTGTTCAGCTTTCTGATAGTACCGTAATACATTTAAATTCGGGAAGTAAGATTAAATACCCACAGATTTTTAATGGTGATAGCAGAGAGGTTACTTTAACCGGTGAAGCCTTTTTCGAAGTAACGCATAAAAAAGATATGCCTTTCATTGTAAAAACGGAGTTTTTAAACGTGGCTGTTCTGGGAACATCCTTTAATGTATCAGCGTATACCAACCAAAATATTATTGAGACAACATTAGTAAAAGGCAAAGTGCGAATTGAAAATGCTAAAACCAATGAGGAATTAGGTGTCATGATTCCCGGACAACATACCAACTTTAATATAAGTGATGGCACAATAAAAACCTCAACAGGTGAAGTAGATAAGTTTATTGCCTGGATTGATGGAGTAATAATATTTGAGGAAACACCTATAATAGAAGTAGCTGATAAATTGAGCCGAATGTTTAACGTGGAGATAGTCGTGAAAGAATCGATTATGGATTACAATTATACGGTAACCTTAATTGATGAGCCTCTTTATCAGATTCTGGACTTAATGACACTTGCCAGCCCTATTAAATATTCCATTCTGAAAAGAGAGAAAAATCCGGATGGAACTTATTCAAAACAAAGGATAATATTAGATAAGAAATAATAACTAATTAAATCTAACTAAAAGAACATTTTGCCTATGGAAAACCTAAATTAAAAAAACAGGGAAATGCGCCAACACTTCCCTGTCGAGATTAAATTTTAACCCTATATGACGGTATAGGGTAGTTACAAACTAATCAACGCAAATTTATGAAAAATATCACGTGTACGTTCAGGAATGGAATATCTCCTGGATTTAAGAAACTTATGATGATAATGAAACTAACTAACTTACTCATCCTAATTTCAGTGGTTACTGCCTTTGCCGGCAGAACCTATTCCCAAACTAAAAAGCTAAGCCTGTCAATTGAAAATTCAACAGTTAAAGAAGTTCTTGGAGCAATCGAAGATCAGAGCGAATTCTACTTTATGTACAGCAGCAAAGTTATTGATGCAGACAGAGTAGTATCTGTGAACGTTGATGATAAAAAGATAGATGATGTATTAAACTCTATTTTTTATGGTACTGATGTGGAGTACACTATCAAAGACCGGATAATTGTTTTGGCAACACCGGAGCTTTTATCCGAAGAGACCTTTATAGCTCCCCAACAAGGATCTGTAAGCGGAAAAGTAATAGATAGATCCGGAAGCCCACTACCGGGGGTAACAGTAATTATTAAAGGAACCACTTTGGGAACGATTACTGATATTGATGGTGTGTATTTAATTCCTGAAGTCCCGGATGATGCGGTATTGAAATTCTCGTTTGTAGGAATGAAAATGCAGGAAATTACCGTAGATAATCAATCCCAGATCAATGTAACCATGGAAGAAGATGCCATAGGAATCGACGAAGTGGTAGCGATTGGTTATGGAACCATAAAAAAGAGTGATTTAACCGGATCTGTAACGTCGGTAAAAACGGAAGATCTTGAAAACGTGAAAATGCAATCGATAGATCAGGCTCTGGCCGGACGGGCAGCGGGAGTCCAGGTAACTCAGTCATCTGGAGTTCCCGGATCGGCACCTGCCGTTAGGGTTCGTGGTACAACATCGTTGCAAGGTGCTAACGAACCGCTGTATGTTGTTGATGGTTTCCCAATTTATGCTGGAGCAGGAAGTGGAAATGCAGGTACGGCAGCCGGTTCGTCAAATATTAGTGGTATCGCGAATATCAATCCAAACGATATTGAAAGCATTGAAATATTAAAAGATGCATCCGCAACATCAATTTACGGAGCAAGAGCTGCAAATGGTGTAATTCTTATCACAACAAAATCAGGTACTATTGGAAATGACAAAATTTCATTCTCTGCCAATTACGGATTTCAGAGTGTTACTAAAAAGATGGATGTAATGGATGCATACCAATATGCCGTATTAAAAAATGAGGCCTATACCAATGAGGGTAGTGCTCCGATTTATTCTTCAGCCGATTTGGAAGAAATAAAAAACAATCCGGAATTAGGAACAAATTGGCAAGACGAAGTTTTCGAGGTGGCCCCTACGCAAGAATACAATATATCGTTTACTGGTGGTGACAGAAAAACGAGTTATGCAATTACTGGTGGTTATACCAAACAAGACGGAATTATAAAAAGCACAGATTTTGAACGCTTTTCATCCAGAATTAATCTTACCCGCCAAATGAATAGCTGGCTTAAAGCAGGTACTCATATTTCTGCATTCAGGATTTTTTCCAATCAACAAAACGTTGATGGATTAGGTGTTGTAAACGGTGCCACTCAATTTAGTCCAATACTGCCAATATATTCGGGGCAGGGGTACTCTTTCCTTCCGAGTTCAAGTGCCAGTGAATACACTTTGGTAAACGATGGTATTATTATCAACAACCCGGTCGCGACAATGAATGAAGTTGTTCGTCAAACACAACGAAACGGGATACTAGGAGATATATTTTTGGAATTTAAACTTACGCCAAACTTAACGGCAAAGATTAAAGGAGGAGCAGACATCTCAAATGTTAAAAACGACACCTATCTACCGAGTAATACAAACGAAGGTCAGGGATCAAACGGAAGAGGTAATATCAGATATAACTTAAACCAAAACTGGTTAAACGAAAATACTCTAAGTTATATAAATGAATTTGGAGACCATTCTGTTAGTGCAGTAGTTGGTGCTACTTTCCAGGAAAATATTTTTGAATACGTTTCCGGTTCTTCTCAGGGATTTACCAATGATATTTTACAAGAAAACAGCCTTCAGGGTGCAGAAACATACAATAGTCCACAATCCGGAAAAACAAGGTGGGGCCTGATATCTTACCTTGCCCGTGTAAACTATTCGTACAAAGGCAAATACCTTGCTTCTATTGCTGGGCGTACAGATGGTTCTTCCAGATTTGGAGAAAATAACAAATATGCTTTTTTCCCTTCCGGATCTGTAGCCTGGCGGGCCAGCGAAGAACAATTTATTAAAGATCTTAACCTGTTTTCATACCTGAAATTACGTGCAAGTTTTGGTTATACAGGTAATCAGGAAATTGGGTTATACAATTCTTTGCCAACAACCGGAACCCAAACCTATACGTTCGGAGATGGATCGTTGGCTACAGGTGTTAGCCCGAACAAAATTGCAAACGCCGATCTTCAGTGGGAAAAAACAGCCCAGTTCGATGCCGGAATAGACATCGCATTCTTTGATAACCGATTGGGATTAACGCTCGATTATTACTACAAGAAAACTACAGAAATGCTGTACAGCGAGCAGGTTCCATATACCACCGGTTTTACAACTTACCTGAACAATATTGGAAGTATGCAAAACCAGGGTTTCGAACTTGAAATTAGAGGAGATATCCTGAAAGGAGAGCTAAAATGGGATACAGACTTCAATTTCTCTCTTAACCGGAACAAGGTTCTTAGCCTCGCAGGTGTTCTGTATAAAGATGTTGGAGTAAACCAGGGACACTTAAAAATCGATCCTTGGTCGAGACGAATATTTGTAGGAGAATCCATCGGTGCTTTCTACGGATGGCAATTTGATGGTATCATTCAGGAAGGAGAAACATTAAACCAAACAATTAGTCAGGTAGGACCGGGTAGAAGAAAGTATAAAGACGTTTCAAGTGAAGATGATAATCCTGACGACGGAAAATACACCGGAGCACCAGATGGCGTGGTAGATAATGCCGACAGACAGGTTATTGGAAATGCTTTACCCGATTTTATTGGAGGTATGAATAATAATTTTTCATATAAAAATTTCAAGCTCAGCATATTTATGCAATGGTCGGTTGGAAACGATATCCTGAATTTTGATAAAACACAATTAACCCTGCCTACCGGAGGGCAAAATGTTTATGCAGAAATGGTGAACCGATGGACTCCTGAAAATCCAAGCAATGAACTTCCGCTGGCCAGTACCAACCGCCAGATCGTTTTCAATGACTATTACATCGAAGATGGCTCATATCTGAAAATAAAGAACATTGTGCTTGGATATACTTTCCCAAAAAGTATGGTGAAATTTGCTGACCGACTATACTTGTACTCCTCGCTGAACAACTTTATTACGTTCACTAACTACTCAGGCTTCGATCCTGAAGTTAGTTTGCATGGTGCTTCGAATCTTACTATGGGTGAAGATTACAGTACTTATCCGCAATCCAAAACAGTAATGTTTGGAGTACAAATTGATTTTTAACATTTAAAACTTGAAAAATGAAAAAAATTATATGCATCCTATTAATACTTATACCTGCAACTCTTTTCAATTCATGTAGCGATTTTCTCGAAGAGAATCCTGTTGACAGGTATGTAGTTAGCAATGTATACACCGACGAGTCGGGTGCAGTTGCTTCAGTTACCTCAATTTATAATGGCTTATACAGTTTGTATGAAAGACTAATGTTTTTGGTTTTCGACCTCCCGGTTGATGATGAAAAAAATGGCCGTGGCATGCCTAACCAATATTTACAAAATCTTGAATACATGAGATACACGCCAAACAATACATTTGTTCGAAACTTTTGGAGAGATAGTTACGCCGGAATTTTCAGGGCAAATAATGCATTGGAACAAGTTCCGAACATTGAAATGGATGAAACCTTGAAAACCAGGTTAATCAATGAGGCTAAATTTTTAAGGGCATTGTACTATTTCAATCTTGTACGCGCATTTGGCGATGTTCCTTTACCATTATCCACATCGGTTGACGAAACGGTTACTGCCCGTATGCCGCTTGCTGATGTTTATGCACAAATTATTTCCGACCTTAACGATGCAAAAGCTTTACCTAAAAGCTATAGTGGGTCAGATGTTGGCAGAGCAACTTCGGGTGCTGCCTCAGTACTGCTAGGATATGTTTACGTAACCATGAAGAACTGGAACGCAGCCGTAACCGAGCTCGGCGCAGTCGTGAATAACGAGGGAAGTTATGGTTACGGTTTGTGGGACGATGTAAAAGACAATTACAGGGTTGCCACAGAAAATGGTAAAGAGTGTGTTTTTTCAGTACAGTTTGATTCGCCTCCATCAAATGGAAATGGTGATATGCAGCTATCAGGTCCTAAATATGCACTTCAGGCTACGTATAAAACACAGCAAATACCCGGGCGAAACCAAATGAACGAGGCTGATATACCTATTGAAGAACTATATGCTCAGTATAGTGATAAAGATCAACGAAAATTTGTTTTCTTCAGTAAAGAGTTTACCAGTCCTATTGATCCAACAATTTACTATGTAGACTTGCCAATTTTTACAAAAGCATGGGATGAGAATGAGTTTAATGCGCCAAATTCAGCAGTAAACATGTTTGTTCTGCGATACGTAGATGCACTTTTACTTTATGCCGAAGCTTTAAATGAAAGTGGCGATCCTGATGCGGCATATACCCATCTTCAACGCGTACGCAGCAGGGCATATCAAGACGATCTGGAGGGAATTTTAACCGGAGATAAAACGAAAGAGAACCTTACTGAATGGATCAGGAGAGAACGCTGGATGGAACTCGTGCATGAAGGCAAACGTTGGTTTGACCTGGTTCGTTGGGATATTCTAAAAGAAAGAATGTTTGAACATGCTGAAAATGAAAGTCAATTCACGAATTCGTTTGAAGCAGCACAGAAATTACAAATAAAAGATAATTTCAAGGATGCTATGAATTTAATGCCAATTCCACAGACAGAATTGGATGCGAATCCTTTATTGGTGCAAAATCCCGGATGGGAATAGTATAGTTTAGTTAGTTTAAAATTAGAGGGTAGCTTTCGGTTTATCTGAAAGCTATCCCTTTATAGCTTGAAATATCGGCTTATATTACCGAATACTTTAAAATATATGTTATGATCAGAGAATTTCAATTGTTTATTGCCTTTTTAGTGTTGGGAACGGCAGTTCTCTCATGTGCACCCTCTAAGAGTGAGGAATCTTCGCAGCCTCCCAATATTATCTACATCATGAGCGATGACCATGCTTATCAGGCTATTAGTGCTTATGGGTATGGATTAAATGAAACACCAAACATTGACCGACTAGCCAAGGAAGGGGCCATTTTTACCAGGGCATGTGTTACCAACTCAATCTGTGCTCCGAGCCGTGCGGTATTGCTTACAGGCAAACACAGTTTTATAAATGGAAAAGTGGACAATGTTCAGCCTTTTAACTGGGATCAGCCTAATTTCCCAAAATTGCTTCAGGCAAACGGCTACCAAACAGCCATGATAGGGAAAATCCATTTGGACGGAATTCCGCAGGGATTTGATTTTTCAATGGTACTTCCCGGGCAGGGCAATTACTACAATCCTGATTTTTTGATTGACGGCGAAAGGGTACGAAAAGAAGGTTACTGTACCGATATTATTACGGAAACCACACTCGACTGGTTAAAAAATAAACGTGATCCCAATAAACCTTTCTGTGTACTTTACCACCAGAAAGCACCTCATCGCAACTGGAAATCAGCTCCGGAATACCTTAATTTATATGATGACGTAACATTCGATCCTCCATCAAATTATTTCGATGATTACAGTGGCATGGGGACAGCTGCCAAAGAGCAGGAAATGCAAATTGACGGACATGCTGGCTGGGGACACGATTTTAAAATGATTGTTGATCCGAATGGAGACAGTACCCGTTTTCATCGTGAACTGGCACGATTCAACGAAAAGCAGTTAGAGGATTGGCTAGCGGCTTATACTCCAAAGAATGAGGCTTTTAAAGCGGAGTATCCAAATATGACTAAAAAAGAAATTGCCCTTTGGAAATATAACCGCTACATCAAAGATTATTTACGTACCATCAAATCGGTGGACGACGGAGTGGGAGAAGTACTCGACTATCTTGAAGAATCCGGACTGGCAGAAAACACCATCGTAATTTATACCTCTGACCAGGGATTTTACCTTGGTGAGCATGGCTGGTTTGATAAACGTTTTATGTACGAAGAATCTTTCCGCACACCACTTTTGGTGCGTTACCCCAAAGAAATTGAAGCAGGAACGAAGATTGAAAAACTGGTACAAAATCTCGATTTTGCACCAACCATTCTTGACTATGCCGGCGTTGAGGCTCCTGATGAGATGCAGGGAGAATCTTTCCGCAAGCTGGTAAGTGGTCAAACAGGTGAGTGGCGAGATGCTGTTTACTACACTTACTACGAATATCCATCGGTACATATGGTAAAACGGCATTACGGAGTGGCCACAGATCGTTACAAACTCATGCACTTTTATTACGATATTGATGAATGGGAAATGTACGATTTGAAAACGGATCCGAATGAAATGCACAATATTTACAATAACCCGGAGTATGCCGAGGTTCAGCAAGATCTTCATAAAAGGCTCGAAGAATTGCGCGTTTATTATGGCGACAGCGATGAGTTGAACCAAGAATACCTAAAAGCATATCTCGACCATCAGGAACAACGAAGAAACCGCAACAATAATTAAAGACAATGACCTTATTTAATCTAAACCAGTTATATCAAAAAGGGAATACCTCGTTTTCGAGGTATTTCTTTTTACTACTATTGATTTTGGCTCCAATGTTTATAAATGCTCAGCCCAATATCCTACTGATTTTTTCAGATGATTTAAACACAAGGATTGGTCCGTATTTGGGGATTGATGAGCACACGCCAAATCTCGACAGGCTGGCAAAAGAAGGAGTGATGTTCACTCGTGCCTATTGCCAGTATCCTCTTTGCGGACCTTCGCGGGCTTCAATTATGAGTGGTTTGTATCCGGCTACCAATGGTGTTTTGGGTAATGATGACACTCCCGGGAGTTATAAAGAAATCAATCCGGCACTAAAAGATCATCCTTCAATGGCTGGTTTCTTCAGGGAACAAGGCTATTTTACTGCACGTGTTTCAAAGATATTTCATATGGGTGTGCCTGGCGGAATTGAACGTGGTGAACCCGGAGGAGACGAGCCCGAATCCTGGGACTACGCCTTTAATGTTATGGGGCCCGAAACGCTCAGTCCCGGAGAGTTGGAATTACTTTCACCCAAAAACCTACATTACGGATCAAATTTTGCACGTTTGATATTACCGGATTCCCTGCAATACTATCAAACCGATTATATTGCCGCGAATCAGGCAATTGCGATCCTTGAAAGTCGTGCAAAAGCGGTTGCAGAAGGAGCTACAAACAAGGTAAAGATAAAACCTGATGCACCATTTTTCCTGGCTGTAGGATTTGTGAGACCGCATGTCCCTTTGATTTCTACTGAAAGCTGTTTTGCAAATTATCCCGACGAAGAGAGTGTCCTTCCATCGGTTGAAGTTGGGGATAATGTTCCAAAAGAGGCGCTGGTACGACAAAATGACAAAATCTGGGGAATGGACGAACTTCAAAAGAAGAAAACCATAAGTGCTTACATGGCTAGTGTTAAGTTTATGGACGAACAGATCGGGCGGCTTTTAAATACAATGGATCAGCTGGATTTGCGTAAAAATACCATTGTCGTTTTTCTCTCCGACCATGGATACAACCTGGGAGAACATGATTGCTGGGCAAAAACCAGTTTGTGGGAAGGAACCGTAAGGGTGCCACTCGTTATTTCAGTTCCTGGAATGGAAAAAACGTATGGAGTAAAATGTGAATCGATAGCCGAGTTGATCGATTTGTATCCAACACTGGTTGAATTGGGGGGTTATGCTGATGAAACCCCGGAAATTCTGCAGGGAGAAAGTCTTGTTAAATACATTGAAACAGAGAATCTGGTTGATAATGATGCCGAAGCATTCACAATTACCAACAGGGGAAATGCAGGTACATTGGTTTTTGGTAAGTACAGGTATACGCGTTGGGGAGAGGATATCAATAGCGGTAACGAAGAATTATACAACCATGAATCAGATCCTGAAGAACTTGAAAATTTAGTAGGACACCCGGATCAGAATAAACTCATAGAAGAAATGCGGAAACGCTTTAATTTAGCAAAGAAACGGTCACTAAAATCAATACAATAATATAGATGGGAAGAGGTAGTAAATTTCATATTGCTTAACTTCAATGGTTGTTATTCATTAGTGTGTTCAAGAAAACACTGCCGAGCTGAGTTTTGCAACCAGGCATATACAAAAAACACTCGTTATCATTGATAACGAGTGTTTTTTTATAGTGGGCCCACCTGTCCTCCATAATAGTCAAATAGGAACTGTATATCAGTATGATATAAATTCAAATGGAACCCAAAGGGATCTTTCTGTTCCCCAAAAGAGTTCCACTTCAATACTGAGGGTTCCACATATCGTAGATATGATTCTGTAATTAAACTTAACATTTTTCATCAAATTCTTTACGTTTCCACATTTCTCTAATATTTATATGTAGATGTTGGAAATTCCACCAACACGTTCCTATGAGAGTAGGTAAAAGGTATAATAATACATATCGGATACTAAAAGTAAAGATTCAATCCCTACTTATTATCTATCGTATGTTTAATTACTAATACTAACTAATATAATATGAATAGAATAGGTGTTCTCATAAGAAAATGGAATTATGGTACCAATGGGAGGAAACATAATCCATCACGTAAAAACCTGAATAAACAGATATTGACTTTACATAGAAAGTTAAAAAAGAAAGATAATGTTTATACTGAATATTCAATTGAAAAAGATACGGATATAGATATCAATAGATACCACGTACACCTCATTATTCATTTCAACGATGAGAACCACCTGAATAATCGATTATCCAACTTCATCGGTGGTACAGAATGGAAGATACGTACAAATAACAAAGGTTCATTCAATGAATGTAACGGTAAATATGGATTTGTACATACAGACAATCTGAGAGATGAATTGAAATATAGAAACTACTTAAACAAATATGAATTGACAACAACACTTATATAAATGAAAACAGGAAAAATTACAGTACTAGATTATCAAGAAGAAACGGGGAAGTTTAATGATATCATATTTCGTTCACAAGATGGAACGACAGAATTATCATTTGAAGAATGGTTTAATGAATTAGAAATAGATTTTATAATCCATAGAGGAAGAATAAATGAAGAATAAAGAGTTTACTGAGTTCATCAATGGACTTACACCACGAGAACGAACAGATTACATAAAATCACTCTCAGATGGTTTATTAGAGTACACTACAGAGATTGACAAACACAGAGAATACTTAGAAAATTTACCAACGAAAGAATTAAGAATTAAAGAAATTGAAAGAATTGTAAATGAATACACTAAAAGAACGAATCAGTAAAAAAGAGTTGATGAAGATGTACAACGTGGACAGGTCCACAATCGAATCTTGGATTAAAGAAAGAGGACTACCAATGATTGAAATTTCATCTCATAAAAAGTACGTCAGACGAGAAGATTTAATCGAGTTTGAAAACAAGATGATGAAGAACAAAATTGAATTATGAAATCCGATAGAATCACTAAGATTCAAAATATCATTTCTGAATTGGATGTCTTAATTTCAGAGTTAAAAGAGAAAGGAGATGAAGTAAGTGTTCAACGTTGTTCAGAAGTAAGGTCTGGATATATCAATGATTTGAAGAAAATGAATATCACAGATTATTAATAGTTCAATTCTACCAATCTGTCAGAACTCAAAAATGATATTTCAATCAATTGAAAATTAAACTATTCCAATGTGTCAAAATTCGTACTTCCAAACTCATCATTGAGTTCAAAATACTCCATTAATCCCACAACACGTTCATCCTCCGGATTTGAAGAAGTTTTCTCACTCATCCTCTTATACCATAAATCTCTATCCCTATTCTTGATTTTATGAGAATTAGTAGATTTCATATTTCTATATTTTGAGGTTTATAATATTGTTTAACCTTATAAATGGTAGAAGTTGAAACACCCAAACGAAAGGAAATATCCCTCGTGGATTTACCCATCTTCAGATACTTGATAATGGATTGGGATTTTGGTTTATTTAGGAATGTTTGGATATTTTCATTAGTTCCTTTTTTCCTACCTAATTTACCTCCATTCATCACAAACATTTTTCTTCCCATTTGAGTTCGTTCAAGTATGTTTTCACGTTCCATCTCGTAAAGTGAACTCATAACACTTGTAATTAAATTCCAAATGGGATTCTTCTTCCCAGATACTTTGGATTGAAGATTACCCATGTTACGAACCACTACGTTTACATCATGTTCATCAAGATATTGAAGTGTAGAAAGAACATCGATGGTATTCCTACCCAATTTTGACAAATCTTCACAAACCAATTCTTTTACTTTACCTTGTTCAACGAGTTGAATTAGTTCTTTTCCTTTCTCTCTTTCAATGAATGGTATTTTACCACTCACTCCTTTATCAAACAAAATCAAATCGTAGTTACTCTTATCCAATTTGAATCTTTCACCACTCTGGTTAATCGTTGAAGTTCTTCGGTAGGATATTCTCATGAAGTGTATCGTTTTAATTCTCTTAATAAATCTACCAAAAAAACGGAAGACGTCCAAGTCTAAACGTTTGTTATTCTGTCTATTAATGTATCGTTTTTATTTATGAATAATATCGAAACAACTTCTGTAGATTTCAAATAATGTTCCCAAAATATTTGGAGATTCAAAATAGAGTATTCCGGTTTTATTGTTAAATTTATGAACCAAAAATAACTAATGATAAACCGTTATTCTAAATACTAATTCTATGAATTTAATTTTTGTGATTGTAATAGTTGTGGTGTTGTTAATTATAGGATTCAGAATCTTCGTTAAGAGGATGATGAAAGAATCACCATATTATCATACAAAAAGAATGTTGGAAAAGAAGTTAAGTTCATTAGATGATACTGATTGGAAAGGTAAACAAGAGGTTAATCTGAAATTGTGTTGGATAAATTCTCTGAAATCATACCATATGAGTGTTACTCATGGTGATAATAAGGAAGAAACTGTAAGGTATACCTTAAACAATCTAACAGAAGATGATATAGAATTCCCAGAAGAACTAGATTTGGAAGATTTCTCTCACTTTGATTTCACTTATAAGATTGGACAGGATTTTAAAAAAGTAATTGATGAGTGTGGATATGAATTAATGAAACCATATTACATATTACCTTATCCATTTGATTACATTGATAAATCGTTTGGATTCTTAATTAGATTTTTCAAAAATGATAATGAAATCTTTTCTTCAAAAGAGAAAGAAATTTATCTAGATGATCTAGATAGAGTATCAAGTAATCTGACGTTTTTCGTAGATACTGGAAGTGATGATATTTCAAAAGATGGAAATACAAGTATAAAAGATAGTAGAAAATATAAATCGTGGATGAATGAATAGATTAATAATTATTGGGAATGGATTTGATTTATCACACGGTATCCAATCAAGACTCGTTGATTACCTTAACTACTATAAAAAACAATTTCTCAAGGTTTTTGTGGAGAAACATGAATCAAATCCTCACAAATTAACATCTGGAACGGTTCATAGTGATTCTCTGATCACTTTTAAATATATAACAAACGATCAATCGATTTTAGAACATTTAATAGAGGTTTCAACGTTCTCTGAATTTATTCGAATTTCTCAGAAAGAAAGGTTGATCGAAATTAAATCAATTCTTTTAAATCAGTATATAAGAAAAGTTGATGGGGGAGATAATTGGGTTGATATAGAATCATTATACTTTAAAACGTTGTTTAATTATACCAAGAATGTTAATTCAGATAGGAATAACATAAAACGATTTAATGAACAGTTTGAGTTTATTAAAAATGGTTTTATTGAATATCTAAAACATCAATTGGTGGAGTTTAAAGATAATGTTGGTACTCAGGAATTTGAAAATTTTGTTCATGATTACCAAAAAATATTTCATCAAGATTTTAATTTAAAACATGATTTCCGTTTAATGTATCTAAACTTCAATTATTCTGATATATTAAGAACTCATATTCAGTATCATGATGATTATGTAAATAGAAAAATAAACTATATTCATGGTGAAATTGATGATGTTAAAAATCCAGTAGTAATGGGGTTTGGTGATGAACACGATGAAAAATTTAAAACATGGGATTCAAATGAAAATCATGAATTATTTCGAAATATAAAATCAATCAATTATTTTAAAACTACTAAATATCAAGAGTTAAATAGTTTTTTGAATTCAGGTAGTTCATTTGAAGTTTATGTACTCGGTCACTCTTGTGGATTATCTGATAGAACACTTTTACGTGAAATATTTGAACATCAAAAATGTAACCGTATAAAACTATTTTACTACGAAGATTCCCAAGGGAATTCAGATTTTTTTGAAAAATCAGTGGAGGTTATGAGACATTTTGAGAACAAAAACCTTGTTCGTAAACGTGTTGTTTTTAATGAAAATAACAAGATGTTACAATTGTCAGAATATTTGAACAAACAATAGTTTTTAAAATAAAACTGATGAACGATTTGAATTATATCTGTTTTAGAATAAATTCATCGTTTTTATAGTTTACCTCAACTATATTAGATTCAAATATCTGACCTAGATAAATATATCCACTATCTATCAATAGTTTACCCATTTCAGAAACATGTATTATTGTTTCGGAATTAATTAATGGTTTACCATCTACATAAGAAGTTATAGTAGTTTTATATCCAAACTCAAATTTCCAAATTTTACTATTCTTATCTAACCACTTATGTGTAACTAAGTATCTACCCTTTTTCTGATTTTCTGTCATTTTTTCAAATTTATTTTAACATAACACAAAGATACTCATAAAAAAAGTGGGAGTAAAAAAAGGGTATTGTGGTGGGTTAATGTATTGGTAAGTAGTGGTTTTGTAGGTTTCTTGTAACTGTGAAAGAACTTTTTCCTCAAATCCCTAAATAGGTGGGTTTTATATCGGGAGTGACTTTTTAGTGAGGGGATTTATAGATTGGTTATAAACCCATCAACTGTCTTACCTTTTCAGTATAAATTTCATCAGGTAAAACACCTTTCTCATTTAATTGTTGGAGTGTTTTAAGTTGTTCCTCCGTTTCGGGGGATGTGATATTTACCTCTTTAGTTTTCTTTGGTTTATTCTCTTTGTTGTTGTATTTCTTCTTTAAGTTGTCCGAGAATAAATCATCATTCACTTTCATGATATCCTTATCCAAAACATTGTAATACCCATCAAATACTTTCTGAGAACTATGTCCTGTCATTTTCATGATGGTTCTGATAGGAGTTCCTTTCTCAATGTGTTCACGAATAAATGTTCTTCTTCCGATATGAGATACCATAACGTTATGAAGTGGGACGATATCATTAGTACGTTCAACTATTTTACCAGTCAAATCAAACTCAGGTAACTTAACAGGTCGGTTCAGTTCCAAAATCTCTCCCAAATGTTTGGTGTGTTTGTTGAATTTCTGATTACTGAATGGATTACCGAAATTTGTTCTTGGGAACAGATAATGATGACTATTCTTGTCGTGTGAATACTTCCTAAAAATCCTATCCGTCATTTGGTTAATCTTAACCTTAACTTCGGTTCTTTTTCTACTTTTTTCCATGTAGAAACGAAAATATCCGGTTCTATTACCTTTGATTCCGGTATCATCAAATACAAAATCACCGACTTTCATCTTAACCATATCACCGAATCTACATCCAACGTTACAAAGGAAGATTAACATGTCCCTATATACTTCATAGGTGGTGAATGTTCTTGAAATTTCTTTCTCTCTGTTATTGGTGAATTTTTCCTCAATGTAGAACAGACATTTATGTTTAGTTAAGAGTTCAACATGTTTAGGATTACCAATCTCAATGTCGTTGAAATAGAAGATTTTAAGAACTTCTTCTCGTTTCAGGAATATTACCTCTCTTTCTCCATCAGGTGTGAATGAAGATGGTTTTTTTATCCTAAAATCAGTTCCATGATTGTCTTTACACCAATTAGAGAAGTTTACCAATGTTTTAACCCTTTTTTTAATGGTTATGGGTTGTAGTCCTTTCTTGTAACTCCATTTGATTAATCCCATAACCCATTCCTCTGTCAAATCACTTGGGAGAAGATATACCTTGTTTTTCAACTGATAATCCAATGTGTATGTTTTGATATCCTTAATTGATGGATTTATCGTTTTTACGTAGGATTTTCTGTTGGGGAATAAATCCGAATTTATCCACTTCTCGTACAATTCAAATAAGGTAAGGAAATGAACTTCTTTCAATGATTCTCTTACTTTCGTAACGTTCATCTCTCGTAAGTGAGATTTTACCAAATCAATAGATGGAACTTTGTCCTCTTTTTCAAGTTGGAATACTAAGTTGTTTACCTCTGAGAGTTTTTGTTTTATTTGAATGTTTTTCTCTTTTGATAATTCATCCGTATTCTTAATTGGGTTTTTAGTTTGACGAGTTTTCCAATCATCATCCCAATCCTTAATCATACATGAAATACCCGTTGGAATTTTCAGTTTCCTTTTATCGTAGTAGTAAACCACCACCACCGAAACTGAATCGTTTTTTGAGTAACTACTTTTACTTTTCTTGTAATCCAACTTACATATTAGTCCCATCTTTCTGTATTTAAGTCAGTTAAATGTATTGAAAAATATTGAAGAATGGAACCCTAAATGGAACCCCAGAGTGATTTTTGGGAATAAAAAAATCCCAACTAATTGATAAACAATCTGTTGAGATTTGATGTTCGTGGGCCCACCTGGGCTTGAACCAGGGACCACCTGATTATGAGTCAGGTGCTCTAACCAACTGAGCTATAGGCCCGGAGTGAAAATGTATTGTTACATACGATTTTCGGGGTGCAAGTTTACGAATTTGCACGAATATAAGCAAGCATTTCTTAAAAATTAGATAAACAAAAAGGTGCCCGCTTTCGCAGACACCTTTCGCATATCTTCTAAAACTGAAATTATGCAGGCATATCAGGTAAGCTCCAAGGCTTACGGTAAGTATGCTTGATCAATTCAGCTGCAAAGTCTTTTGCAGGAACAGGATCAGTCCATGTTTTCTTAAACGATGGGTGACCATCATGAATTTCGAAACCATCTTTGATAACAACTTTGATTTCTTCACTGTCGGTAAGGTTGGTGAACTGCATGTTTTCGCCATCCCAATCCAGTTCTTTGTTCAGCGACTGTAAACGAACGCCAAGAACACCCATAACAACCATTTCGTTGAATGGACCTGCTTCTTTAAAGTCAGATGCAGTTGGAACACGGTTCTCAGGACTTTCTTTACATGCACGTACCCAATCCATTTCGTGACTGGTTTCTACACGGCGACGGAATTTAGGAGCATCAGGTTTGCGACCCGACAATAGCCATGGGTTTACACCATAACATCCGCAAATCAGTTTGTCTTTTGTTCCGTGGAAAATTACACCACCACCCTGGTCGTTCGGATTTTTACCATCTGGCCATCCTTCAGGAAGCATTGGCTTAATTCCACCATCGTACCAATGTACATCAACCTGAGGAAGCGTGTTTTTCTTCAAACCTTTCCATGGTTTGTCGGCACTTGCCTTACGCTCTGGGTAAGTCAGTTTTACCGATTGAGCAGAAGGAGCACAGTCTTGTAATAACAATGTTGAGTTTCCTTGAGTATGAATAGGATAACCTAAATCAAGACCAACGAATACCGGGTGAAGAATATGGCAAGCCATATCGCCAAGAGCACCAGTACCGTAATCCCACCAGCCACGCCAGTTCCATGGGTGATAAACCTGGTTGAACGGACGCATTTTTGCAGGTCCTGTAAACAGATCCCAATCCAAAGTATCCGGAACCCAGTCACCTCTTTCAGGAGTGTTTAAACCCTGAGGCCAGATAGGACGGTCGGTAAAAGCTTCAACTTTTGTTACTTCACCAATTTCGCCGTTAGCTAACCATTCCGAGGTAAGGTTTACACCTTCGCCCGACGATCCCTGGTTACCCATCGATGTGGCTACTTTGTACTTGTCGGCCAGTTTTGTAAGCAGGCGAGATTCGTAAACCGAGTGAGTTAATGGCTTTTGCACATAAACGTGTTTACCCATTGTAATGGCATGAGCTGCAACAATTGCGTGTGTGTGGTCGGCAGTTGCAACTACTACACCGTCAATGCTGTCACCCAACTCGTCATACATTTCTCTCCAGTCTTTGTACTTTTTGGCGCCTGAGTATCTTTTAAATACAGGTGCTGAGTACTTCCAGTCAACATCACATAAACCAACGATGTTTTCCGACTCCAGGTTTTTCAAGTTAGCAAAACCCATACCTCCAACACCAACACCGGCAATATTTAGCTTGTCGCTTGGTGCTTTATGACCAAGGCCTGCTACTGCGTGGCGCGGAACAATTGTAAATCCTGCAGCTGCAGCTGCTGTTGTACCAAGAAATGCTCTTCTTGATACAGATGTCATTTTTGATTTTTCCTCCATAACAATATTAAATTTAATCGGATAGGTATTAAATATTCTTGAAATATATTCCAAAAAAACGGTTAAATATAGTGATAGTTAAGTGCTTTTCAATAAAGAATGTTGAGAAACAAGTGTAAAAACGAAAATAAACCGACACCCGGACGAGCGGTATTTTTAGTTCGCGGAAACGAATAATCTTCAACATCAGCGGTTTACTGCTTCTTGTATAGCTTTTGTCTATTTCGCTTAAAAAAAATCAATTTGACACGAGCTGTATTTCAATTTACATTTGCATGTAATCTTTAAAAAATAAAAAACGAAAAAATCATGAAATCAGTAGGAGATAAATTTCCAAAGTTTAAAAAAACTGCAGTATTAGCAGATAACCAATTCGGAGAAGTAACATCAGAGGATCATAAAAAAGCAGGCAAGTGGATGGTAATCTACTTCTACCCGAAAGACTTTACTTTTGTATGCCCAACCGAAATTGTGGAGTTTAACAACAACCACGCAAAATTTGAAGAGTTAAATGCTGAGTTATATGGTGTATCAACCGATACTGCCGAGGTTCACCTGGCATGGAAATCGAACGACCCGCGTTTGGCCAATCTTACCTATCCGTTAATTGAAGATACTTCTAAGTCATTGTCCAAAAAATTGGGTATCTTACAACCTGGAAGCGTTGCTTACCGTGCTACGTTTATTGTTGATCCTGAAGGAATAATTCAGTGGGTAAACTGTAACAACGATGCTACAGGCCGTAACGTTGCCGAGGTATTAAGAGCTTTGGAAGCTACTCAAAATCCTGGTTTAACCGGTTGTAACTGGCAACCAGGAGACAATACACTATAGAAAGTAAAACTTAAAAGCTAGAAATTATGTCAGTAAGAAAAGTAAACTCAGTTTGGAACGGAACTCTTAAAGAGGGAAAAGGAAATATGAACATCACCGGTTATAGCGGGCCGTTTACTTTTGCATCGCGTTTTGAAGATGGAAAAGGAACCAACCCCGAAGAACTGGTAGGTGCAGCACACTCAGGTTGTTACTCAATGTTTTTAGCAGCTCTTATCAGCGGCGAAGGATTAACACCTGAAAGCGTTGAAACAGAAGCAGCCGTTACGCTTGGTCAGGTAGATGGCGGACCAGCCATAACCAACATTAAATTAACCAACGTAACAAAATGCGAAGGTTTGTCGCAAGAGAAATTTGACGAACTTGCAGCTGCGGCTAAAGCAAAATGCCCGATTTCGCGTTTGTATGCCGGCGGTACTGCCGAAATTGAATTAGACGCAAAATTGGTTTAAAAGAGAAAGTTATAATTGCATATATAGAAGGAGTCAGAAATGACTCCTTTTTTTATGGAAATTATCGAGCAGACAGCATTTCATTACCCATCCTCTTACCCATCCTCTTACCCATCCTCTTATCCTTCCCCGCAAGCAAGGAAGGACGATTGGTCGGTCGATTTTTGAGCGTTCAGATCAATTAATGAGCCAATTGTTGTTTGAAATGGAGGCTGATCGTCTCTCCATTTTAGAAGGGAGAGACAGGAGAGAGGGTAAAGAGTCTGCAAATTGCACACACACACAGCCATTTTTCTTCGTCGATATCTACTGATCCATCCAGCGCTTAAAACCCGAAACCTTATCGCGGCTAACGATAACATCTTCGTCCAGCTCGGCAGCCAGTTTTAGCTTTAATCGGGTAGAGGAGTAGCCCACAATTTCGTTAATACAGTTAATGTTTACCAGGTAATTACGGCTAATGCGGAAGAACTGATCGGGGTCGACCATTTTTTGCAGCTGATCGAGCGAAAAGTCGAGATCGTAGGTTTTGCCTTCCATGGTTTTTATAAATGTGCTGCGCTCCTGCACAAAAAAGCAGCAGATCTTACTCACCTGGATGGACTGAAAACGGTTACCGATTTTAATAAAGAACCGCGACTTGTAAGTTCTCGACAACTGCTCGATCACTTTAGCCACCTTGTCTTCCAACAGTTGGTGCTGACCATATAACTCCGTGTATTTCTCCATAGCCGAGCGCAAAGCTTCCAGCTCGATGGGTTTTAGCAGGTAATCAACGCTGTTTACTTTAAAGGCGCGAATGGCGTATTCGTCAAAAGCAGTGGTAAAAATTATTGGAGCTTTTATTTCCAGCTCATCAAAAACTTCGAACGAAAGTCCGTCGTCGAGCTGAATGTCCATAAAAACCAGATCGGGAGCAGGATTCTCAGCAAACCAGTTCACCGCTTCTTCCACCGATTCCAACACCGCAAGTACCTCCGCTTCCGGGGCGATGGTGTGTAACTGCTGCATCAGCTTTTCAGCAGCAAAGTGCTCGTCTTCTACAATTACTACCTTCATTTGCTCTGGTTATTCAGTTTTAATGGCACTTTCACAATAAATTCATCAGCAGTCTCCTGTATTTCCACTTCGCGGTTAAGGATGAGTTTGCAACGTTCGTTCAGGTTTTTTAAGCCAATTTTCGATGAGGTGGCCAGTTGCATACGTTGGCGTAGGTCGTTACGCACCACCAGTTTGTCCATTCCTTCAAAATGAATGGTGATGAGCAATGGCTCTTTGCGTGTGGCAACGTTGTGTTTTATGGCGTTCTCAACCAGCATTTGTAACGACACCGGGATGATCTTCGCGGTTCCTGTTTCTTCAAAATCGATTTTGAGCTCTATTTTCTCGCCGTCGCGAATTTTCTGTAGGTAAAAAAAGTCTTTTACAAATTCCATTTCGGCAGCCAGCGGAACGAGGTCTTTCTCCTGATTCTCGAGCACGTATCGGTACACGGCCGAAAGTTTATGAATAAATTTATCCGACAACGCGGGATCGGAACTTACCAGCGACGACAGCGTGTTTAAACTGTTGAACAGAAAATGCGGATTCACCTGCGTTTTCAGTGTCTCGTATTGAAAAATAAGCTTCTCTTCCTTTAGTTTCTGCATGCGTTTAACGGTGTCGGCCCATTGCGTGTAGAAAAAGAAGAGGGCACCCACGGCAAAACCAATTCCGGCAGCGGTTAAAAACGATCGCAACTCGGCATGCATAAGGCTGGGGATAAACTCCGAAAATGGCGCTCCGCCACGCCAGAAGTGCCATGCGAAAAGTGTCAGGAACAATGCTGAGGCAATAAGCAACACCGTAAAGTAAAAGAGCACCAAACGGATGATGGTTTTCCTTATCGCACCCGGTGTATCTGGATCGACCGACTTGAAAAAACGATTGCCCAGGTACAGGAACAGCTCCAGCTGGATAAAAGTTAGCAGTACCATGTTCCACAAGCCTTGCAACGCGATACGTTGAAATAGCACCAGGCTAAAAACGATGCTGATGGCAACTGCACCTGCCAGGATAGCCACGTGCTTGAGCACTTGTTTTTTTGTTTGTTTATGTAGTTGAAAGTTTGCCATGGTTTCGGTTTATGAAGATAATAAAAAACTGTTTCTGAAAAACACTTTGTAAGGCAGCCGGTCAATTACGACCGGCCACCTGTAATCTCAATAATCAGATCAAAAGAAAAATTGTTTTCATGGTTTCGTTTTCGTTGGTTCAAAGATGCAGCAAACATTGTTCTTCCGAAAAAAAGAATTGCTGAGTGGGTGAATTTGGGGTACGAATGGGAAAGAGAAAGTCACTAGTCACTAGACATTAGCCAATAGTTATTCTTTGGTGGTTCCAATGACTGATGACAAGTGACTTGTTCTGTTGCTAAACATAAGCCCACATCCCACCATTAATGCAACCTTTTTCTACTTTTAATCATCTAAAAATCAAAAACATATTAAATCTAGCCGTTATGAACTTGCATAAACTCATAAAACTTATTCCATTTATTTGTTTGGTGTTTCTTTTTGCTTGCGACAAAGAAAATGAATGGCCCGAATTAGTTATTAATGTGCAACTGATTGATGAAAATGAAAATGCCAGTGATGATCATTCCGGTGTTGCGATTACCTTAACAAGGGGGGAAGAGCAATTTAACGGTGTAACCGATTCAAACGGAGATTGCGTGTTCCCCGATTTCCCATATGGTATTTTTGCTGTAGAACTCGAAAAAAATGGCTTCGTAACGTTTGATACTTATCCAAAGCTCACATATCATATCAACGACAGAGTAAATACATTTTCATACAAGATGAATGAAGTACCTCAGTACAGAATAGAACTCGACAGTATAACCAAGCCCGAGGACGGTGAATGGTCTAGAATGTTTGCATACGGAAGAATATATAATATGAAAGACCAACCTCCATCTTATTATCATGCAATTGCGTATTTTAATACAACAAATGACGTTTCGAAGGACAATTATTCATTTTTTCATTATGCAGGTATCTTGCTCGATGAGGTTGTAGGAGATACCCGCGAGATATGGATTACAAACTATGCATATGGGTATTTAATTCCGGAGAATACAGAAACATTATATGTTCGTTTGTATCCATGTGCAAAGTATTTTGATTGGGGAACAATACGCGACGAGGCGCTTGGAGAGCCATCAGAAGTTTTCGAATGGGTAATACCAAATTAAGTTATAGAACGAATTAAACCACTACCAAATGAAAACAATAGCCATAAATTGCACATCCTTATTTTTTCTGTTGGTGTTATTCTTTGCTGCAGGTTGCAGCAAAGACGAAAATGATATTAACGAAAATCTTACTGATGGATTTTCTATTACATCAAATGGCGAAGTTATTTTAACGCATAATGATTTTGAATACTACGATTATTCCGCTCATCTGATTTATTTAAAAGATAGTAAGTCGTTTGCTGAGGATTTTGAAAACCTTGGAGAATTTAAAGTTCATGCAAATGGAGAGGAAATTTACAGCGGTGAAACCTGGCCCGGTTATTCGTCTTCGATGCCTATCGGTCCGATAATTAATACCCATCCTTCTTTTTATGGCGACAATATCGTTTCAATTGGATTTATGCTCTTCCTCGATACCTTGGGTAACTTTTTACCTGATCCACGCGAAGATGAAAGAATTGTTGAGGCACTGCAAGAGTTTGATCAGTTTCATGCCGGGTTGAGTTGTGAAATTACATCCGTTGAGTATGTATCTTCAACTAACGTAACAGTTAAGCTACTGCTAAAAAATAACGACGATTTCAATTACTATTATATCGATCCTGAAAAAACCGGGATTGGCCTGTTTCACTATTTTACAAATGGGTTATACATCCGGAATTTCAGTACTTATGATCTGTATGAACATAAAATTGAGACAGTTTCGGCCGATCCATGGAATAGCTGGGATTTAGATTGGTTATCAGTTATTAATGGTAATCAGAGCAAAGTAATTACAATTAGCTATAGCAATTATGAAGCTGTACCACCGGGGCAATACAAAGCTACTTTTGAATTTCCCGGGCTAGGTTTTCAGGTTAACAAAGAAGATATTAATCAAGATAATGGCCAGATTTGGTTGGGCAGCCTGAGAATGCAGAAGGAGATTACGATACAGTAAATTCTACAGATGGCAGACTTTGCGGACTACTCTATCATGTATCAGGTCTTTGGCCCTCTATTTATGTAGTGAAACAGACCAGGGGCAACGCCCCGGCACGTTAAAGCATCGTCCGTAAGGGCGATGATTGTGTTATAAATTAAAGCATAAAAAAATCCGGTCTCAAAAAAGACCGGATTTTCTATTTCTGAAGCTTGTCGCTTGAAACTTGCGTCTTGCAACTAAAAGCTATTTCTTTTTATTCGCTACCTCAATATTCACTTTCTGGCCTCTAAAACGGGCATTTTTGAAAGCCTTTGTAATTTCTTTCTCGTAGTTCGAGTCGATCTCGAAGAATGAGAAACCTTTCAGCACTTCAATGCTGCCAATATCGATACTTTTTCCAGGGGTATTCTGGTTAATCAGATCGATGATTGCACGTTTGTTAACGCCGCTCTTTTTACCCAGGCTAAAGAAGAAACGCGACATGTTGCCACCGTTGCCTCTTCGTGCTCTGCCACGATCTCCGCGTTCACGGTCTCCGCCGCGCTCGCGGCTTCCGCGGTCACCACGCTCACGTCCGTCGCGTCCACCTCTGCGGCGATCGCCACGCATCGATTCTTTTTCGCGCGCCTCGTCAACGTTAATATCCTTCGCGTTTTCGTAGTATTGTAAAAAGCGGTTAAACTCTACCGATACAAAGTGTTTGATCAGCTCTTCGCGCTCCAGCCATGCCAGTTTTTTGTAAATCACCGGCATAAACTCTGCAATCTGCTCGTTGTTCACTTCCACTTTTTCCACCCTGTCGATGAGGTTGAAAAGCTGCTTTTCGCAAATTTCTTTTCCCAGCGGAACCGGAATTTTAGTGAATTGTTTGCCCATTTTCTTCTCCACATCGCGAAGTTTTCCTTTCTCGCGCATGTGAATCAGTGTAATGGAAATTCCTTTTTTACCGGCACGTCCTGTCCTTCCGCTTCGGTGAATATACACTTCAGGGTCGTCGGGCAGGTTATAGTTAATAACGTGGGTTAGTTCGTTCACATCCAGTCCGCGTGCAGCCACATCGGTAGCCACCAACATTTGCAGGTGTTTGCTACGGAAACGCGACATAACGTGGTCGCGCTGTGCCTGCGACAAATCGCCGTGCAATGCGTCGGCATTGTATCCGTCCTGCATCAGTTTGTCGGCCACATCTTTAGTTTCGGCACGTGTACGGCAGAAAATAATCCCATAAATGTTGGGGTTAATATCGGCAACACGTTTTAATGCAATGTAACGGTCTTTGGCGTGTACCAGGTAGTAGTTATGCTCTACGTTTTCAGCGGCAGTGTTTCTTTTGCCCACTGTAACTTCGTGCGGATCGGCCATGTATGTATTGGCAATTCGTACGATCTCTTTTGGCATTGTAGCCGAAAACAACAGTGTTTGTTTTTCTGCCGGAGTATCTTTCAAAATGGCATCAAGGTCGTCCTTGAATCCCATCGAAAGCATTTCATCGGCCTCGTCGAGCACCAACCACTGGATTTCGTTTACTTTTAATTTACTCCTTTTTATCAGGTCGAGTGTACGGCCCGGTGTTCCCACAACGATTTGGGCACCACTCTCAAGCTCTTTAATCTGTTTCCTGATATCGGAGCCGCCATACAAAGTGGCAATCTTTGCTCCTTTAATATTCTTCGAGAAATTCTCAAGGTCTTTTGCTATTTGTAAAGCAAGCTCGCGTGTCGGACTAAGTATTAAAGCCTGTGGGGCTTTTACCGAACAATCGAACTGCTGAACAATGGGTAAGCCAAATGCCGCTGTTTTTCCCGTTCCTGTTTGTGCCAAGGCAACCATATCCTGGTCGTTTTCCAGTAGAAACGGAATTGTTTGTTCCTGGATTGGCGTGGGATTCTCAAAACCAAGTTCCTGGATCGCCCCCAGGATTTCGGCTTTTAACCCCATTGTTTCGAATAAACTCATAATCAATTTTTTAAAGTGGCCGCAAAGGTATTCTTTTTATTTGTATTTCAGAGGTTTATAGCTTGTTGTTTCTTAAATTTAACTTTGGGTGTTCGCTTTGTATAGATCACACAGAAAATCTGGGGGATAGCAATTTCAGGTAATGCAGAGTTAATCGGCTTTTCTGCCTGCCGGCGGTCAAACTATTTGGCTTAATCCAAATAGTATGCACAAAGATCAAGGCTGCTTTTGATCTTCACCCTACATTTTCATAAAACCAAAGTTCGGACGGGTGATCTCCTCAATTCTTCGGAGCTTCCCGCTCTCACTAAGATTTTATTTCAACTTCGGGCAAAGACCAAAAGAGGCCGTTCCACTGATGTAACGACAGCTACATCAAAGCTTGGCCTCGGCCGGTGAGCCGGAAAACAAGTGGTGATGGCGTAAAAATTACTGTTGTCTGAGGAGGTACGACGAGTTTCAGGAATTTTAGCCGGCATCACGTAGCTTTTCCGAAGGAAGTGGGCGCAGCCTTGGGTTTTCTGTCTACTCTTTGGGCTAAACCAAAGAGTAGAATCTGCCTGATAAGGCGAAAAGTTTGTTTTTTTGCATGCCCCTCAAATTCACTTCTTTTTTAGGTTGATCTCTTTGTATGCGATAAAACAATAGGTGCATTGTATGACAATTACCATTTTTAACACCGAAATGGCTTTAAATTCTTTCCAAACGTGTACTTTTGTTAGTGTTCATATGTAAAACACGTGTTAGATATGAAGCACAGAAAGCCCATGAAAAGAATACTTCAAACTCAGATACTCCTATTGCTGCTGTTCTGTTTTTCCGGATTGGAAATAAAAGCACAGGAAAACGACAGCATTGTTCCCATTCAAAACCCACAGCGTTTTTTACGTAAAATCGATCTTTCAGAAGTAACCCACAACGGATTGAAATTGTGGCAAGACGACTTCTCGGGTCACTGGATTGGCATTGATTTTGGTTTTAATATGCTGCTTAACGAAGATTACACCGGTTACCAGTCGGAGTTTATGGATAACGATATTTTCAGGTCGAATTCGGCGTATTTCAACTTCCTGCAACAAAGTATCGGCTTGCAGAAAAACAGGAATACCATTGGCCTGGTTACCGGGTTGGGGCTGCAATTGCAAAGTTACCGCTTGGATGATAATACGACGATTGTAAAAGGTTACGATGGGGTGATATCGCCCGAGTACCTGTATTTTAACGATAACCAAAAATCGAAGCTGGCAGTTGAGATGATAACACTACCCTTGCTTCTTGAGTTTCAGATTCCCATCAATCATTACGATAACCGCCTGTTTTTTTCAGCCGGTATGGTGGGAAGTGTGCGGCTGAGTAGTCACACTAAAATAAAGTATAAAGAAGAAAAGAAAGAGAAATTAAAGGTGGTGGATGATTTTTCGATGCACCGTTTCCGATACTCGGTAATGGTGCGCACGGGCTACCGCTGGTTTAATGTATTTGCCAGCTACGATTTGGTGCCGCTGTTTAAACCCGACAAAGGGCCGGAACTTACGCCATTTACTTTTGGAATCACTTTATTCCAATTATAAACGACAACAAACTAAACCTAACAGAATGAACGCTAAACCTTTCGTGTTGGAACAAACCAACTGGAAACAAGTAAAAAATCAAAAATACGATGTGGCTATTTTGCCCTGGGGAGCCACCGAACCGCATAATTACCATTTGCCCTACGGAACCGATTCGCTGGAGACCGCCAAAATTGCGGAGCAGGCAGCGGGTAAGGCTTGGGAAAAAGGTGCAAAAGTAATGGTGCTTCCGGTAATTCCGCTGGGTGCACAAAACATGGGGCAGATTGAAATGCCGTTTTGTTTGCATACCAAACCATCTACGCAACTGCTAATTTTAAAAGATCTATTAACTGCGCTAAGTGGGCAAGGCATAAAAAAGCTGGTGTTGATGAACGGTCATGGCGGAAATGATTTTAAGCCGCTGGTACGTGAGTTACAACCGCAGTTTCCCGATGTGTTTATTTCGCTGGTGGAGTGGTTTCGAATGATCGATCAGGAGGATTATTTTGAGGAAGCCGGCGACCATGCCAACGAAATGGAGACAAGCATTATCATGCATTTTTTCCCCGGGTTGGTTCTGCCGCTTGACGAGGCAGGTGACGGAGATGCAAAAGCTTTCAAACTTCAGGGGCTGAAAAATAAAACAGCCTGGGCGCCGCGACAATGGGATAAGGTTTCAGCCGACACCGGTGTTGGGAATCCGAAAAAAGCGACCGCCGAAAAAGGTAAAAAGTTCGTGGATGATGTAACTACACAAATAGCTGATTATTTTGTGGAATTGGCGGCTTGTGATTTGGGGAATATGTACGAATAAAAATTCCTGAAAAACCAATAATTATCATTGGAAAAATACATAAGATTTCAGTTCTTTCGGCTACAAATTAATTGGTCAAGAGAAATGAAACGAGCATCATCAAAAGCTTCTTTAGTACTCAGAGGCATGACTATGCGAGTTACATGAGTCTCCATTAAAATAAACAATTGTAGACGAATGAAATTATTACTGCTAAGCAACTCAACAATGCCGGGCGAACCTTACCTGGATTACCCGAAAAATGAGATAAAAAAATTCCTGGGTGAAAAGTCGGTAACTGCGGTTTTTATTCCGTATGCAGCCGTTACTTTTTCGTTTGATACCTACTGCGAAAAAGTGGAAGAACGTTTTGCCGAAGTGGGGCATCACATTAAAGGTATTCATACCTTTAAAAATCCGGTGAAAGCAATTGAAGAAGCCGAAGCCATTGTTGTTGGTGGCGGAAACACCTGGCAACTGGTGCGTATGATGCACGATCAGAAGTTAATGAATCCGATTCGCGAACGCGTATACAATGGGGCTCCGTACATTGGCTGGAGTGCAGGATCAAACGTGGCCTGCCCAACATTGCGTACCACCAACGATATGCCGATTATCGATCCGTTGGGGTTTGACTGTATTAATATGGTGCCGTTTCAGATCAATCCGCACTACCTTGATGCCAATCCTGAAGGACACGGAGGCGAAACCCGTGAACAGCGGATTACCGAATTTCTTGAAATTAATCCGAATTGCTACGTGGCAGGCTTGCGCGAAGGAACCATGTTTAAAGTAGAAGACGGAAAAATTGAACTGATTGGTGAGAGAAGTTGCCGCATCTTTAGAAAAGGGCAGGAACCATACGAGTTAAAGGCCGGCGACGATTTTAGCTTTTTACTGCCATAAATTGGAACACATTATAAAGTAACCGGATAATTATAATCCGGTTTTTTTATTCCTGTAGTTAACATTAAATCGGGCTGTATCTCGGGTTCGATGCTTGTTAGTCCCAGAAACTATTACTTACCTTTGTGCCAAACTTAGCACAAATGGAACTACTGGGAAATAGTTATTTTGCCCTCTTTGTAATTATTGCACTGGGCTTTATCGTTGGCCGTATAAAGGTTTTCGGACTGTCGCTTGATGTGTCGGCAGTAATTTTTGTAGCCCTTGTTTTTGGTCACTACGGCATAGTTATCCCAAAAGATTTCCAGTACCTTGGTCTGGTGCTGTTTATTTTTACTATTGGAATTCAGGCTGGTCCCGGTTTCTTCGAGTCGTTTAAAAAAGAGGGGCGGCAACTGGCTGGATTTGCATCTTTGCTAATCGTGCTGGCATCGGTAATTACCGTTTTTATTATCACCGTTTTTAAAATTGACCCGAATATCGCGGTTGGTCTCTTAACCGGTTCTTTAACCAGTACGCCGGGTTTAGCTGCGGCTATCGATTATACCGGTTCGCCACTGGCATCTATCGGTTATGGTGTGGGCTATCCGTTTGGTGTTATTGGTGTAATCCTCTTCATTCGCTTCCTTCCTAAAATATTGGGTACTTCCATTGCTAAAGCCGAAGAAGAACATCTTGCGGTTTTAAAAGATGAATTTCCGGAGGTAGTAAAACGCAACTTTGTTGTTGAAAACGAAAATGTTGTTGGCAAAACCATCGGAGAGTTACGTATCCGGTTTATGACCAAGGCCGTTGTTTCGCGGGTGGTGCACGATGGTGTTGCTGTTACTCCAACTCCACAAACTTTATTACTGAAAGGTGATTTAATAAAAGCTGTGGGAACCGAAGAAGCGCTAAAAAATGTGGAGTTACTGATCGGACCTCAAACTGACCAGGAAATTTCAATCGACGCGAAATACGATGTGCGGTCGGTGCTGGTAACCAATAAAGAGGTGGTGAATAAAACCGTAGGGCAGATCAATCTGTTGCATACCTACGGTGCAACGATTACCCGAATTCGCCGTGCAGGTATTAATATTGTGCCAAGTCCCAGTTCGAAACTGCAGTTTGGAGATAAACTTGTAATTGCCAGTAGCCGTGCCAATATGGATATGGTTTCAAGAATATTTGGTAACGACCAAAAACGTTTGTCCGACACTGATATTTTGCCGGTAGCTCTCGGTATTATTCTGGGAGTATTGGTTGGGAAAATCAGTATTGCCATGGGAACCTTTGCCTTTAGTTTGGGACTTACCGGAGGTGTGCTTGTTGTAGCTTTGGTATTGAGTCGTATAGGTAAAACCGGCCCGATTTTATGGACCATGACAGGCGCAGCCAACCAGTTGGTTCGTCAGTTTGGTTTGTTGCTTTTTCTTGCAGCAGTTGGAACAGGCGCCGGGCAAAAAATCGTGGAAACATTCAATCAATACGGAATTGAACTGTTCCTGTACGGAGGTGCCATTACCATTCTGCCAATGATTGTGGCAGGAATTCTCGGGAAGTATTTCTTTAAAATGAACATTCTAACACTGCTGGGAGCTATCAGCGGAAGTATGACAAGTACGCCGGGTTTAGCAGCTGCCGATTCGATGACCGACACCAACGCGCACTCCATAGCCTATGCCACCGTTTACCCGGTAGCAATGGTGTTGCTGATTATTTGTGTTCAGCTGATTACGATGTTTTTCTAGTTATTTTTCGTACGACGCCGGATCTAAAGCAGCTGGCGACCAGTTTTTTAGAAAACGTAAGATTTTGTCTTTGTCGTAACTTTTATCCTTTTCTAAATAGGCCGAGTTTTGCGTGTGGATACGTTTGCCAGTTTCATCCAGAATAACAAAAACGGGGAAGCCGAATCGTTGCGGAAATTCGAGTTCTGCGAACAGTTGTTCCTGGCGGTTGTTCTGATCGTAATTTACTTTTACCACCTCAAAATTGTCTTCCATGAAAGAACTTAGTTCTTCATCGTCGTGCACAAAATTGTGGAATTTGATACACCAGGGGCACCAGTTTCCGCCAATTTGAAGGAATACATGTTTGTTAGCTTTTTGAGCGGCATCAACAGCCTCGGCAATGTCCTTTTTGGCATCAGCAGTAGTGTCGTAAATCTTCTGTTCCTGTGCACATATTAGCAGTGGCAAAATCATTACAAGGCTAAGAACTATTGTTTTAATGTGTTTCATCGTTTTATTCTTTTTCCCAGATTGAATTCATTTCGTAAACATCAATTTTATCAATTCCCAGTTCGCCACCATTGGTGAAAAGTACAACGTCGGTTGCATTTTCGTCAGGCGTAAAACAGTTACTGATCACTTTTTTGCCATCGTTGGCAAAGATTTCAATGGAGGAGCGGTCGAGTAATATTTCGAGTTTAATTTTATTGCCAACAGGCGGAAGTGGCACGGTACAACCAAGTACGGATAGCGTTTCACGTTTTACATTATAAAGGATTTCTGTTCCGGCCAACTTGTTACTATTACGAAGCATAAATCCAAAATTGTCGCTTGTTTTCAGGTCGAATTCGCCAATAATGTGCAGGCAATCGCCCGATACCTTTTTTAGTTTGTTGTCGTTAAGTCCGGGAAAAACGTTTTTGTCTTCCAACGAATAATGTTTGCCATGCAATTTTTCGATCTCTGCAACCGGTTTTCGTACCAGTTGATAACCATAATCGAATTTTGTAACCGACAGTTCGCACGGAAACGACATCTGTCCGTTAAAGGGCATATCGGGAAACTCTCCACCTCGCATCCAGGCAATTTGTATTACGCGGCCATCCGACTCCGGAATATTGCTCCAGGTTTGTGTGGCGTAATAATTTTTTCCCCAATCGCTCTTCATTTTAGCTGTTTCAGGGGTAAACGATTGCCCATCGAAACTACCAATAATATAGCTGCCGTCGCCATCAAAAAGTACCCATTTGGTTTCATCGGGGCGGTTGGTTACCTGGAATTTTACAAGGTCGGGGCACTCGTAAAAACCTGGAATGTGACTTTGCCACTCCCAGTCAACCAGGTTGGTTGAGGTATAGAACGAAACGCCTTTAGAGCCTTCTTCTTCACTCGTCTTGCGGTAAAGTGCCATTATCCATTTTCCGCTTTCTTCGTGCCAGAAAACCTTCGGGTCGCGGGCATCGTCATTTTCATCAAACGCTATTATCGGATTTCCCTCATATTTTTCCCAAGTTCTTCCTTTGTCGGTACTGTAAGCAATACGCTGGCCGCAATGCTGGCTGGTGTAAAAAGCTACCAGTGTTTTGTTGTTCCCGCTTTGTTTACCTAGCAGGTTGTTTTCATCAACAATTGCCGAGCCCGAATAGGCAGTGCATTTTTCTTTGTCAGTCGAACCTTCATCGGGGTAAAGCGCAATCGGAAGTGCTTGCCAGTTCAACAAATCTGTGCTTACCGTGTGCCCCCAATGCATGTATCCCCATTCGTTTCCTTTTGGGTTATATTGGTAAAACATGTGGTATTCATTTTCGTAAAAAACCAGCCCGTTTGGATCGTTATGCCAGTTTTTTTCCGGCGTAAAATGGAATTGTGGCCGGTAAAGTTCGTCGTAAAGTTTTTGCTCCTTTTTTTGCGCCGGAAGACTAATAAGCAGAGCAATAGAGAGTAAGGCTGTTGATAAAAAGTTCATAAAAAATCGGATCTTAAATTTTGTTATCGAGCTAAACTTATGAAAAAAAATTTGGTTTAATTAAATTAATTCCTACATTTACATCCACAAACCCATAAATATAGAACCGTTCTTTGACTGGCGCTTTTGATTTTCATCACAACATCAATCATCAAATTAAAATCAAAAGTTGAATTTTTTGCGTTAAGAAACCTTTGTTACAGGGTGGATATTTTGTGGAAGTGAATTACAAACCCACCGCTTTGCAGTATTATAATATTTGTAAAACGGATTTTTGCTTACTCAATATTTTTTTCGCTCTTACGAAAGTTTTGTAAAAGATTTTTCCGGATTCAAACGAATGTTTCATTATTTATAATTAAGAAGTTAGAACCTAATTTGAGTTGTAATGAAACAAAACCATTTAATTATTGAGGACGCTGTAATAAACAGAAAAAAATTTATTTACTGATCGCAGTTAAGCGAAACTTATTGGTGTAGAATTGAGGTTTCAACAAACCCAATGATTTACATTACAAACCCGGTAAATCATATCAGGAACCAAAAATTCAGGCAGAACAATAAGGAGCGGGAAAAGATTTCGATCGTAAATTGCTGAGTACAAAAGTATGAGAACTTTGTGGGCAAACCATAGACAAACGGTCTAAGAAAAGTAAACCCATCTTCTCAGCAAAACATCCCGATTTCGGATCCCGATCTAAGGATTTAATAAAATCATCAGCTTTTCACCGGTAAGATTTTGGTCAATCTGTGGTCAATCAATCAGCAACAATAATTAGGGTACTCTATTAAAAGTCAGGTTCTTTGTAGTGAATATTTGACAGGACAATATAGAAGTCGTTTTCCAAGAAGATTAAGTTCTTTGTTTACTGAAAAAAGTCTTAGGGAATAAGCAACGCGGGATTACAAACCCACTGTTTCAATAACAAACAAACCCGATTGAAACAGGTACACCGCAACGTAAGTTTCCTAAAACATGCCGAAAACCTTTGCGCAAATTGAGATTTAGGCATGACAATTTTTACAAACCCTAATTTAAAATTGTAATGAGACATTTAATTATTACCGCCCTGGTATTAGTTGGCGCTTTTTGTGCCAGGGCCGAGCAATCCGATCAGGAAAGGATCACAAAGATCAATGCCCCGATCAATATTGCTTCTGAAGACAGTAAAAAATCATTTATCGCACCCCATGAAACAAACTTAAAATCCGGATCGGTATTAAATTCCGATTTCCAGGTGGAGTTTGTGAACTTTCCTGAAAATGCAAAACCTGCATTTTTATATGCTGTATCTATTTACGAAAACCTTATTTCGTCGCCCATACCGATTAAAGTGCGTGCAACGTGGAAAGGGGTCGGAACCAACGTATTGGCAAGTAGTGCTCCAAGTAGTATGTACCGCAACTTTAAAGGTGCACGACTGAGTAATGTGTATTACCCGGTGGCACTGGCTGAAAAACTTGCCGAAAAGGAATTGAACGGAACGGAAGCTGATATCGAGTGTGCGTTTAACAGTTCAATTAACTGGTATTTTGGTATCAATGGCGATTGCCCGTCAAACGAGTACGATTTTGTAACCGTTGTGTTGCATGAGTTGGTACATGGTTTGGGATTTGTTGGTTTTTTCGATGTAGAAAACAACCAGGGAATTATTGATAACAGCGCGGATGCTCCAAGTATTTACGATGTTTATGTTTATAATCAGCTAAACCAGCAAATTGCCGATGCGAATCTTTTTTCTCGTCCGTCGGCTACACTTGCAGAGCAATTACTTTCGAATAATCTTGTATTGAAAAATCAGAGTAATACTGAATCTGTAAAAGTATATGCTCCGCAAAGCTGGAACATTGGAACCAGTATTTACCATTACCCCGAAAATGAATTTAGCCAGGGAGATGCCAACGCGCTGATGACTCCTTTTATTTACAGGGGAGAAGCCATTCATTATCCGGGTGATAAAACAATGGATATTCTGGCCCAAATGGGATGGAAGTCGGTTAGTTTTGACGGTTACGAGATTAAAGATTTTGAAGAGCCATGTGAAAAACTTCCGGTTTTTGTTGAGGTTGGAGGCGAAATGGATGTTGATCAATCATCTGTAAAAATCAATTTCTCAACCGATAACTTCGCAACATCGCAAACGGTAAGTCTTACTTACAATAGTAATACAAATCAGTTTGAAGGTGACTTGCCGCTTAATAATGCACAAGGTAAAATATATTATTACTACGAAGCAAAAACTACAGGCAATGTAGCGTACAGTTACCCGGAACGTGCACCGGAGCAAAAGCTTAGTTTCCGCATAGGGGAAGATTATTATCCTCCGGTTTTGCAACATAACCCTGAGAAACTGGTAAACGCCGATAGTCCGGTAATGAACTTTGCAGCCGTTGCAAGCGATAATGTTGGAGTAAACCGAGTTGAGGTTCAATACCGTATTAACGGACAAGATCAGGAGCCTTTCATCTTGTCAAAAGCCGGGGCAGATAATTACGCCGGTAAACTTGAATTTCCAACACAATTATTTAGCGACGATGTGGTTGAGTACCGTATTATAGCTATCGACAATACCTCGCGCGAGAACCAGCGCCGTATGCCAGCCAGTGGTTATTATAACGTTTCAGTATTTGAAACTAAAGAAGCTTTAGCCGGTTACTTTAATAATTTTGATTCGCCAAATACCGATTTCGAAATTTCTGATTTTGAAGTAACCTTACCGGCCGGTTTCTCAAGCGGAAACCTGCACACCATAAATCCATATCCTGAATCGCAGGCTGATAACCAAAAATATAACCTGCTCGCCCAGTTAAAATATCCGATTGTTCTTGAAGAAAATGGTCTAATGAGTTTTGATGAGGTAGTATTAGTAGAACCGGGCGTAGAAGGAACAGTTTATACTGAAGATCAGTTTTGGGATTTTGTAATTGTTGAGGCCAGTAAAAACAATGGAAAAAGCTGGTTACCAATTACCGATGGTTACGACTCGAGTGTTGATGATCTTTGGAGTTCGCAATTTACAGGTTCGTTAAAAAGTGCGGTGTCGCAGGCAGCCGGAGCAGAAAACATGTTCCTGAAGCAAACGATAAACCTAACCGACAACACCGGTTTTGAAGCAGGCGACACCGTAATTTTTCGCTTTCGTTTAGCATCAGATAAGGCCACTACCGGATGGGGATGGGCAATCGATAATTTGTCAATACAGCAAGTTACCACCGATGTTAACGAAGAGCTGGCTGCCAACGAGGTAAGCATTTATCCAAATCCGTTTAAAAGCAGCATTTATATCGATGGATTCCGTTCAGAGACGGCAGACGATGTTGAAGTAACTATTACCGACTTATACGGAAAAACAGTGCATCGCGAAACACTTTACAATGCAGCGTATTCCGGCAAGATAAAAATCGATCTTCCTAATGTGGCTCCCGGAGTATACATGGCAAGTATATCAGATAATTATTTAAATACAATTACTCAAAAAATCATAAAAAATTAGAACTATGGAAACTTTATTAATGATTGCTTTTATAGCAGCATTCGCAGGCTTAGTAACATCTTTAGTGGTGTTGTACAAATTACTAACTGAGAAAAAAGCGCAAAGGTTAGAATATTAGATGATTGGTATTACGACCTTAAATTAGGTAATGCCGGAATGAAAATTCCGGCATTTTTTTTGCTTCTTATCCAACTTATATGAACTTTTTGTTGTCCATGTTCTTTTAAATGTGAAAATTTACTGCCCTAAAAATGTTATTAAAAGAGTAAAATGAGCAAGTATTATACATTGTTAAGTTTGTTGATTCTTGTAGCGCTATCCTCAGGTGCACAAATGAAGAGTTACAATCAAAGCATAAAAGTTCCACCTCCGGTTTGTTACGGTTCCGGCGAAGTTGAAAGGGCTCGGATTGGGCCGCCTGTGGAATTTCTTCTGAAATCAGCCGGAGCAGCAAAAGCAGAAATAATTGTCGACTATAATGGTTTTACACCCGAAGCACAGGTGGCGTTCGCCTATGCTGTTAGCATTTGGGAAACGATTATTGAATCGGATATGCCCATACGGATGCAAGCCAACTGGGAGAACAATTTGGGAACGAATGTTCTGGGTAGTTGCGGTCCTGAGACCTATTACAAGGACTTTAAAGATGCTCCTTTTAAAGGTCGGTATTACCCGGTTGCCATAGCCGAAAAAATAGCCAAAAGAGAGATGAACGGAGAGAGCCGTTACGATATGATCGCCAATTTTAACAGCAACGTTGATTGGTACTACGGTACTGATATGAATTGCCCGGATACTCTCTACGATCTGGTTACTGTTGTAATGCACGAAATTGGTCACGGGCTTGGTTTCACCGGCTTCTTTTTCGTCGATGATGCGGAGTCGCAAGGGGCCTATGGTTATTACGAATTTGGTGATGCCACTTCTTTTGATTTGCTGGTAGAGCAAGGTGCTGCAGATGGCGAACAACTTGTAGATACATCATTTTTTGAGAATAAAAGTGCCGAACTTTTGAGTGCGCTACAATCAAGAAATCTGTATGCAAATAGTCCGATTGCAATGGAGCGTAACAGGGGAAATAAGCCCAGGCTTTATGCTCCCGAATTTTTCGATGATGGTTCAAGTGTATATCACCTTAATGATAACACTTATCCGAATGGAAATGACAATTCATTGATGACTCATGCGATTGGCATGGCAGAAGCCATTCATGATCCGGGGCCACTTACTCGTGGAATAATGGACGATATTGGCTGGCGAAATATCTTTATTCGTTTCGATCAGGTAAAAGATATTGAGGAGATAAAACCACTGGTTTTCAGCGGGTGGTTTGAAAGTGATTACGGTGTAAAAGCCGCCACGCCGAAACTCATTTATTCATTAGACGAATTTGTAAGCCATTCCGACACTCTTGAATTAATTGATATGGAAGGCGACGGAACGTACTCTGTAACTTATACTCCCGAAGCCGGTACCGATAAAATTTCTTATTATATTGAAGTTCAGGATACCATGAATCGTATGAGAACCGATCCTGCATTGGCGCCAACTGAATTCTATACTATTCATGTTGGTCCCGATACCGAAAAACCAGTTATTGCTCATGATGAAATTGATTATTTCCTCTTAATAAATGAAGAGCAGCAACTATCCGCGAATATCAGCGACAATCTTGGTGTTGATACTGCGTACGTTCAATATTCTATCAATGGAGAAGCACAGGAACCCTTTGCATTAAAACGAGATTTTGATGATCGGTATATTGGCAATTTCCCATTCGATCTGAACACTCTGAAAGACGGAGATGAAATTACCTATGCAATATATGCTGTTGACGGAGCAAGCAGCCCGAATAGTGCAAGATTACCCGAAATACAAAAGATATCTTTCTCATTTAAAGTTGAAGAAATATTTGAGCCGGTTAGCTATTACAGTAATAACTTTAATCAGGAGACCCCTGATTTTGTAATTTCTGACTTTGATATTTATACGGCCGAGTTTTTTAACGATGGGGCGTTGCATAGTGTACATCCATATCCGGCTCCAAATAAAGATAACGAAGACCTGGAATTTTCTACTTTTCTGAAAAGGCCTGTGGTGTTAAAAGAAGGAGGGATCATGACTTTTGATGAAGTTGTTCTTATAGAACCCGGAGCGCAGCTATCGACTTATGGTGATAGCGATTTTTTCGACTATGTTATTGTTGAAGGAAGCAAAGATTTAGGTCGTACGTGGTATCCGCTGGCCGACGGTTATGATTCTTCATCCCAAAATACATGGCTAACCAACTATAATAGTGGAATCCCAACTGGCGAACAGGATTCAGAAACCTTGGGAAAGGCTGAATGGTTTGTAACCCGTTCGATTACGCTAACCGATAACGATTATTGTGCGGCCGGTGATACTATTCTTATTCGTTTCCGGTTGTATTCCGACCCTTTCGCAGCAGGCTGGGGATGGGCAATCGATAATTTGGAGATTCAACGACCCGTGTCGGCCAATATTACTTTGTTATCGCCGGGAGAGATTCTCGTTTATCCAAACCCGTTTACCGATAATGTTACGGTAAAAATTTCAGCTGTTCAACAGGAGTCGCAAATTCAAATCGATGTTTATAACGCTGTGGGGCAAAAAATATATGTTACACAAGAGCAGGGAGTAATTGGCACCTATTCGCATGAAATTAATCTCTCGCGATACGGAAATGGAATGTTCCTCGTAAAAGTGAGCCAAAACGGGCAAACAGTGCTGACTAAAAAGTTAATTAAAAACTAAATTTCGAATTTTAGCTTTAAAATTCGGAGTAAAAACATGATAAAAATTTCATTTCAAAAATATATCTCTATATTTGTTGACAGAAATTAAAGAAATGACAACAAAATTTAACAATAACTATTTCTACTTTTATTTTTATTATGGTTCTGAAAACGGGGTCAGGAAGTAGGGTATTGTCTAAATTAAAGATATTTTACAGAAAGGTCTCGAAAAAATTCGGGACCTTTTTTTTTGGATAAAAATGAAATAAACAAAACTGAATATACAAATGAAAACAACAGTAATAGGACTTGGATTAATTGGTGGATCAATTGCCCGCGATTTGCGAAAATCGGGTTTTGCCACCGAATTAATCGGGGTTGATGCCAGTGAAGAAAATGCTGCCAAGGCTCTGGAAATAGGGCTGGTTGACCGTATTGAAACACTGGAAAACGGGGTGAGAGATACCGACCTGGTTATTATTGCCATTCCGGTAAACAAGGAACTTGAGGTTTTGCCACAGGTGTTGGATACCATTAGCAGCGGAACAACAGTAGCCGATATGGGATCGACAAAAAAAGTGATTGTTGATTTGGTGGCGAACCACAAAAGAAGAAAAAACTTTGTGCCGGGGCACCCCATGTCGGGAACGGAAGACTCAGGCCCAACAGCGGCTTTGGAAGGATTGTTTAAAGGCAAAATTGCCATTCTGTGCGACCAGGAAGATTCAGGCCCGCAGCATGTGGCTTTAATTGAGAAGATGTTTCAGGTGCTGGGAATGGATATTGCTTATATGACATCGGATGAACAGGACCACAGCACCGCTTTTGTGTCGCATTTGCCGCACGCTGCTGCTTATGCGCTGGCCAATGCGGTTCAGGCAAAGGAGGATCGTAAAATTATTTTCGATTTGGCAAGTGGAGGTTTTCGTTCAACGGTTCGTTTGGCAAAGAGTTCGGCTACGATGTGGCACCCGATTTTTCAACAAAATCGTCAATACGTTGTTGAATCGCTGAACGTGTACATCAAACATCTTATTGAATTCCGCGATTGTATGAAAAACAAGGAGGATGATAAAATGCTCGATCTGATTAACAATGCAAATAAAATCCGTGGAATTCTTGAAGGGAAGAATCCACATTTTCTGAAGAATGAAGAGAAATTGACAAAACTTTATACGAAATAATCATGACTTTAAAATTAGACATTAATCCGATTAAAGCGTGGATGCCAAATATCGACAATCCACTGCTGATTTCAGGGCCATGTAGCCTTGAAACGGAAGAACAAACCATGGAAACTGCCCGTTTGCTGGCTAAAGACAAACGCGTATTTGTTTTTCGTGGTGGGGTTTGGAAACCCAGAACACGCCCGGGATCTTTTGAGGGTGTTGGATCGATCGGTTTAAAATGGCTGCAGCAGGTAAAAGAAGAAACCGGTTTGCCGGTGGGAACTGAGGTGGCCAACGCACAACACACCGAAGAGGCTTTAAAAGCCGGACTTGATGTATTGTGGATTGGAGCACGTTCTACTGCCAGCCCATTTGTGGTGCAGGAAATTGCCGATGTGGTGAAAGGAACGGATACCGTGGTAATGATTAAAAACCCGGTGAATCCTGATGTGCAACTATGGATGGGAGCAGTTGAGCGAATCCACCAGGCAGGTATTAAAAACATCGTGGGAATCCACCGTGGTTTTACGCCATTCCGCGAAACAAAATACCGCAACTACCCCAACTGGAAAACCTTTATTGAGTTAAAGCGATTGCTGCCGAATTTACCTGTAATCTGCGATCCGAGCCACATTGCCGGAACACGCGAATACCTTTTCGAAATTTCGCAGAAAGCTTTTGATATGGGAATGGAAGGATTGATGGTTGAATCACACCGCGATCCGTCGTGTGCTTTGAGTGATGCCGGTCAGCAACTTACTCCTGCCGATCTTGGGAAAATGCTTGATAAATTGGTGATTCGTTACGAGAATGCAAGCAATCCTGAATTCGACAATCAACTGGATGTGTTGCGTAACCGAATTGATGCAATTGATGCCGAGTTGTTGGAAACACTGGCTTCGCGTGTGCAGATTGTTAAACAAATTGGTGAGTATAAACGCGACAATAACGTTACAGCGCTGCAGATAAACCGCTGGACTCAGTTGATGGAAAACCGCGTAAAGCTTGGACAAAGTATGGACATAAATGAAACCTTTGTGAAAATACTATTTCAGTTGATTCACGAAGATTCGGTACGTATGCAAACCGAAATTATGGACCAGGAATAAAATTCTATTGGAAAAATGATAGAAAGCCTCGGGAGATTTACCGGGGCTTTTTTATGCTTTTTTGTTTTCTGCTTCAGCACACGAACTGGCCAGCTTAGAAAGAGCCTTCTTCATGGCTTTTTCAACCTGCACAAACTTTGGCAGTTCCTTACCAATAAAAATGAAGAAAACGGCCATTTGCTGCTCATCTGCAAGCGGCGGAAGCATTTGTTTGTTCAAACGATAAGCTTCCCGCATCAGGCGTTTAATGCGGTTTCGCTTAACAGCTCGTTTGAATATTTTTTTACTAACCGTAAATCCTGCCTGTACAGGAACGGGTTGAGGAAGTTCAGTTACCTTGTAAACGACTTTTATTGGAAACGCTAAAAACGACTCGCCCTCAGCAAAAAGTTTATCGATAACCTTTTTGCTGCACAAACGCTCCACTTTTTTAAGTGTGTAGGATGTTGGCGATTCTATTTTTTCTTTTGCTTCCATAAAAAAGTAAAGGCCATACGTCATATGACGGACGGCCTTTCAAAAGTATATATTTTTCTATTTAATTCTTGTTGCTCTTTTTTATGTATTGTTCAAGAGCCATTGTCATCGAAGGAGCCTGTGCTGTCGGAGCCTGAATATCCAGTCTTAATCCGGCTTCTTCTACTGCTTTTGCTGTTGACGGACCAAAACATGCTATGCGTGTTGAATTTTGCTCAAAGTCGGGGAAGTTCTGGAACAGCGACTTGATTCCCGACGGGCTGAAAAATACAAGCACATCATATTTTATATCTGCCAAATCCGATAAATCGGCACTAACGGTGCGGTACAAAATTGCTTTCGTATAGGTGTAGCCGCCTTTGTCTAACAGGGTTGGGATTTCCTGTTTGTGAATATCAGAAAGTGGCACAAGGAATTTCTCATCTTTGTGTTTTTTCATCACATTCACCAAATCGGCGAATCTACCATCGGCATAAAATATTTTACGCTTACGGTACACAATATACTTTTGGAGATAGAAAGCAGTTGCTTCAGAAATACAGAAATATTTCATCGAATCAGGCACTGTGATGCGCAATTCCTGTGCAATTCTGAAAAAATGGTCGATAGCAGTACGGCTGGTAAATATTACCGCAGTATGCTCAAGTATCTGCGTTCGTGTTTGGCGGAATTCCTTGGCAGGAACTCCCTCAACTTGAATGAAGGGTCTGAAGTCGATTTTCAGGCCATTCTTTTCAGCCAACTCAAAATACGGTGATTTTGCGGTACTTGGCTCCGGTTGTGAAACTAAAATGCTCTTGACTTTCAAATTTTTATGCTTTTAATGAGACTTTCCCCCTTCTTATTCAAACAACAACTTTATAAATTAAAAGCAAGGGTAAAATTTCAAGGGTACAAAGGTACAAAAACAGATAAAATAAAGAAAATTGTTTTTTCAATAATATTATTGCACCCCTTCTTAGTAATATTAGATTAAAAAGAAGGAGAATAATTAGTCCTAAAATAGCTATAAATACAGGGGTTTTAAGCGGCGCAAATTGAATTAAGATTACCACCGGTAAAAAAACTAAACTGAGCGAACGGTTAAAATTATCGTAGCTAAACAGATATTCCCGGGTTTCATTTTGCGTTTCAAACATCAATCCTAATGTTAAATAGATAACTTTTTTGCCAAAAAAGTAGAGTAAAGAACCCCCGAAAATTAAGGCTAGCAACGCGGGCGTTAATGCTGTGTTTTGGTATTTAAACAAATTTAAACACTGAAAAAGAAAAATGGGGAAGATGATATAAAAAATGGTCTCAAGACGAAATGCCGCATGAAAAACAGGGTAATTCTTATCGTTGAGCATACGCGTTGAAGTGGCATTGTTGAATAGCGATAAAAAAAGTTGCTTAATATATTTGGCATACGAATACCGGATACTGGCAAATAGGGCAATGGCAACAAAAATAATAATGGTTAACCAGTCGTGCCCCGGATATTCGCGCTCACGGTTAGGTAAAACCAGGGAGTTTTGTTCAAGTTGAGTGCTTTGCATTTCTGCCTGTTGTCGTGGAGCCATGTAGTCAGAGCTCTGCACTTCTTGTTTCTTTCGTTTGGGAGTGTTGTTGCCTGGTGCCGTTGTGCTTGTTTTTTCAACGTTTTGGGGCACTTCAGCACTTGCGTTATATGCTGCAGTAGTATCCTGATAATATGTATAATTTGCCCCCATAGTTCTGAATGGCGCAAAGATACCAAAATATTAGGATGAGAACTTAATCATTCAAAAGAACAAGTGGGCTTTTTTATAAAAAACAGCGGAGTAATTTTTGTTAATTTGTGAGGCATAAAACAAAAAATGGAAGCAAAGATTTACATGGCCCCTTTACAGGGTTTCACCGACTATGTGTACCGCGAATCATACGCGAAGGTATTTGGTACTGTTGATCGCTATTTTATCCCCTACATTTCGGTGAAGAATGATGCGATACCGAATAAATATATGCGCGAAATACTTCCGGAGAATAATACGCAAAGCATTGTCGTTCCTCAAATTCTGGCAAAAGATGCTGCAGAGTTCGATTTTCTGAAAAATGTTTTAGCGGACCATGGCTATTCAGAATTTAACCTGAATCTGGGATGTCCTTATCCAATGGTCACCAACCGGGGGAAAGGTTCCGGGCTCTTACCTTTTCCGGAAGAAATTTATAAAATACTTGATCATTTTTACTGCAGTGGAAAAGGAGAACTTTCAGTAAAATTAAGAGCCGGGTATAAATCAGCCGATGAGATAAAAGACGTTATAAACGTATTGAATCAGTTTCCGTTAAAAGAAGTAATTCTCCATGCGCGGTTGGCCGGACAGTTGTATTCGGGTGAAATAGATGAAAACGCCTTTTCTTATGCAACACAGAATCTAAAACACAAGCTGGTTTACAACGGCGATATCTTTTCGAAACAGGATTTTATTGACAAACAAAACAAATTTCCGGGCATCGATACCTGGATGTTGGGACGCGGAATTTTAATGAATCCCTTGTTGCCACACGAAATAAAAGGTATTGATATTTCGGAGAAAGAACGTACCGATTTGTTGTACACATTTCATCAAACCATGCTGGAACATTATCTTGAAATTATGGATAACGAAGGCAATGCGCTGAATAAAATGAAACAGTTCTGGAGTTATTTTGCCCATTGTTTTCCAAACCAAAAAAAGGTGATGAAACACATTAAAAAGGTAAAAGCCCTGAATAAATACAATCCAACTGTAAAATCAATATTTAACGAAATTAATAGCTGAGACTTCGACTTCGCTCAGTCTGACAGTTTTGGTCATGCTGAGCGTAGTCGAAACAATCGTTGCAGAAACTGAATGCTAATGCGCATCCAGCCAGTTGTCGGCGGCGTTGCTTTCAACCGTTAACTGTACGCCGATATCCACCGCATTCTCCATTTCGGTTTTCACCAGCGAACGTACTGTTTCCAGTTCCGGTTTATACACATCAAAGTTCAATTCATCGTGTACCTGCAAAATCATTTTCGATTGCAGATTTTGTTCCTCCATTTTATTGTGGATATTGATCATCGCAATTTTAATGATATCGGCCGCAGAACCCTGAATCGGCGCATTTACAGCATTTCGTTCGGCCATTCCACGAACAACTGCATTGGCTGAATTAATATCATTCAAATAGCGTCGTCGTCCTTTTATGGTTTCAACAAAACCCTGCTCGCGGGCCAGGTGAATTTGTTTGTCCATAAAAGCTTTAATCTTCGGAAAATTCTCGAAATAGCCATCAATCAAATCTTTTGCTTCAGTTCTTGGAATATTTAAACGCTGCGACAATCCAAAAGCAGAAATACCATAAATAATTCCAAAGTTGGCCGTTTTGGCTTTGCGGCGCATGTCTGAATCAACTTCGCTTTCCGGAATCTGGTATATTTTTGCGGCGGTAATGGAGTGAATATCTTTGCCTTCGTTAAAAGCGCGCAGCATTTCTTCATCGCCACTCAGTGCAGCCATAATCCGCAACTCAATTTGCGAGTAGTCAGCAGAAAAGAATGTATGCTCATCATCCGAAGGAATAAAGGCTTTACGAATTTCACGGCCCGCTGCATCACGGATTGGAATATTCTGCAGGTTCGGATTAACCGAACTCAAACGTCCGGTGGCAGCAATGGCTTGGTTGTATGAGGTGTGGATTTTCCCGGTTTTTGGATTTACCAGCAGTGGTAAAGCCTCAACATAAGTCGAAAGCAGTTTCTTCAGCCCCCGGAAATCCAGGACTTTCTGAACGATTGGGTGTTTATCTACCAAACGAATCAAAACTTCTTCAGAAGTGGAGTATTGTTTTGTTTTGGTCTTTTTGGCGTTGGTATCAATTTTTAGCTTCTCAAAAAGAATGGGGCCCAGTTGTTTTGGCGACGAAACGTTAAATTCTTCGCCGGCCAGTTCTATAATTTCCTTTTCCAGTTCAATGATCTGCTGGCGTAAAACGATGGCAGATTTATTTAACTCGTCTGAATTTAATTTTACACCCGCACTTTCCATTTTTGCAAGCACCGGTACCAGCGGCATTTCAAGTGTTTCGAAAAGTTCGCGTACCCCGGCTTTGTCCAGCTCCGGGTCCAACGCATTTTTTAATTGCAGCGTCAGGTCAGCATCTTCGCAGGCATAATCGCGCAACTTATCCGTTGTTACCGAACGCATGGTCACCTGGTTTTTCCCTTTTTTACCTATCAGGTTTTCGGTGGGTACTTTTTCATAGTTCAGATACTGCAAACACAACTGGTCGAGATTGTGTTTCATGTCGGGCTGAATGAGGTAATGTGCCAACATAGTATCGTAAAGTGGCCCTTTCACCTCCAGGTTATAATTCTTCAGAATAAGAATATCGTATTTAATATTTTGCCCGATTTTGGTAATATTCGTATCCGCAAAAATTTCGCGGAACTCATCCATTACCTTTTGCGCTTCCTCCCGGTTGTTGGGAATAGTAACACAATAAGCTTCGTGCTCCCTAAACGCAAACGACATACAAACGATCTCGGCAATTTGAGTATCCAATCCGGTGGTTTCGGTATCAAAACAAAATTCCTTTTGCACCGAAAGTTCGGCCCGTAGACTGGCGCGTTGCAGTTCGTTTTCAACCAGGTAATACTGGTGCGGAACAGAATCGATATTTTCTTTTGTGGAAGGAACTTCAGTGACAACTTCCTCCGGCGCTCCAAAAAGTGTTCCCTGCATGGCCGGTTGGGCTGGGGCACTGCTCAGGTTTAAGCGTGTAATGAGTGTTTTAAATTCAAGCTCGTTAAACAGTTTTACCAGTTCCTCTTTGTTGAGTTCGTCTTTCTGCAGCTGCTTAAGATCAAATTCTACCGGCGCATCTGTAATAATGGTTGCCAGCACTTTTGATAGGCGTACCTGCTCTTCGTTTTTAACGATACGTTCTTTTTGTTTGCCTTTTAGCTTATCGGTGTTTTTGTACAGTTCTTCAATGCTTCCGTAATCGGCAATCAATTTTTGCGCAGTTTTTGGTCCAATGCCAGGGCAGCCGGGGATATTATCTGCCGAGTCGCCCATCAAACCAAGAATATCAATTACTTGATCGGCAGTTTCAATACCAAAGTTTTCCTGTACCTCCGGTAAACCCCAAATTTCTACATCGCCACCACCTTTTCCTGGTTTATACATAAAAACCTTATCCGAAACCAACTGTGCATAATCTTTATCAGGCGTCATCATGTATGTGGTGAAACCTTCTTTTTCGGCCTTTTTGGCCAGGGTTCCGATCACATCGTCGGCCTCGTAACCTTCCTTTTCAATAATGGGGATGTTAAAAGCCTCAATAATTTTACGAATATATGGAATCGATTTGCGCAGGTCTTCCGGCATTTCATCACGGTTGGCCTTGTATTCTTTAAACATTTCGTGCCTGAAAGTTGGCGCTGACACATCGAAAACCACAGCCAGATACTCCGGGTCCTCTTTTTCCATTAACTGCACAATGGTGTTGGTAACCCCCAGCATTGCCGAGGTATTTACACCTTTTGAGTTAAACCTTGGATTGCGGATAAATGCGAAATAACTGCGGTAAATCAGTGCGAAAGCGTCTAAAAGAAAAAGTTTTTGCTGTTTGTTTTCAGCCATAATATTAATTTTCAGGATCGGTTTATTTATTGTCTTCTGCAAACCACTCGGCATACGATGTTGCCGTTTCGTAAAGACGAATACTATACAAAGAAACATCTTCGGGCAGTTCTTGTTGAATAACGCCGGCAAAATACACACACATATTTTCCGATGTGGGCTGGAAATCGTGAACGATCAGTCGTTCAGTAGCTTTTAGCAGGTGCTCCTGGTTTTTATCGGCGTAAATACGGCTTACCACCAAACTGTGGTCGTACACATTTACGATCTTATCTTTTACCAGTTTTTTGAGCTTGCCAAAGTCAATCACCATGCCGTCTTTCGGGTGTCCTTTCTCCTCCCTAATTTCACCAAGCAGTGTAACTTCCATGTTGTAAGTGTGCCCATGAATATTGCGGCACAAACCATCGTAATTGTGCAGCGCGTGGCCCATTTCAAAATGGAATTTCTTGGTAACTCTAATCTTCGCCATCTGTGTATAAATTTAAAGTCGTGAAATTACGGTTTTTATCCGACGAATTGGATGAACATTTAAAATTACGCAACTTTTTTATCCTTGAAATCATCTATATGAAAAGAATCAGAATGGATATGATGAAAAAGATTTTCATACTATTTGTGGTGCTGTTTGCGGTTTTTTCGTGCACAGATAATGAGGAATCAAACATCTTCGATCTTGGAGAAGAGAAACAATTCCGGGTTCATGAATTTTATTCAGATTTCAGTGAATCGCTTGTTTTTGAAATCTCTGCTATTTCTGATTCGCGCTGCCCAACAGGAGTAGTTTGTATTTGGGCAGGAGAAGCTTGTGTTGAGATTGCCATTTCAAGCCCTGAAATTGATACGCTGGAGCTGAGTACGCATGAACAACGCACGGCAACATCGGGTGATTATACTTTCGAATTAATTGATGTAACTCCTTACCCGGATATTAATGCGGAAACGAAAGTTGAAGATTATCGGGTTAAAATGAAAATTCTCAGGTAGCCTGCATAAAAAGGTGTTCTGCCAATATTTTCAGGCCAATGGCAATTAAAATTATTCCGCCAATAATAAGCGATTGATGGCTTCTTTTTGCCGAAATGTTTTTCCCGAACAGCATCCCAAGCATAGCTGCAATAAAAGTTACCGAACCAATAACTAAAACCGGAAAAAGAATAGGGATTTCAAGAAAACCAAAACTTAGCCCAACAACCAGTGCATCAATACTGGTTGCAATGGAAAGACCAATTAATACGCTGATTTTAAAAGGATCGAAGTTCTTAAGAGTGCCATCTTCTTTTATCCCTTCCACAATCATTTTTCCACCAATTAATGCCAGCAATCCAAACGCGATCCAATGATCTACCGAAGCGATCAGGTTTTTAAGCGCTTCGCCTATCAGCCATCCAATTACCGGAAATCCAGCTTGAAAAAATGCCAGCGACGCAGCAACCAATGTGGCTTGTTTAAACTTGATCTCTCGTTTCATCAGTCCACACGAGACAGAAACTGCAAAGGAATCGAAACTTAAGCCAATACCGAGAAGTAAAAAGGTTATGAATTTTGCTGTTGTCATTGGTGCCGCAAAAATAACAAAATTAGTTTTTCTGCATACTTTGAATTTGAGCATGAAAATAATTCGACTATTTTTTTGAAAATGTTTGTTATAAAACTGAAACCAACTCGTCCAATATAGCAGATGACCACTGAAGAGTTTAAAAATACGGTAATTCCATATTCCGTAAAGCTGTACCCGATGTTGTTTCGGATTCTCAGAAATGAGGAAGAAACACGCGATGCCTTGCAGGAATTGATGCTCAGGTTATGGAACCGGAAGGATGAGCTGGTAAAATGTACCAACCAGTCGGCCTACATAATAACGATGGCACGAAATTACAGTTTTGATCTGCTGAAAAAGAAAAAGCCGCAGGCGATAGATGAGAAGCATGAATACTGGATTTTGAATATGGAAGCCGATGGAGCAGATTCAGATACAATTGAGCGATACGAGAAGGTAAAACAGGTGATAAAAGAATTGCCGGAGAAATACAGAACGGTTATTGAATTGCGTGACATTGATGGCTTTTCATTCGACGAAATAAAGGAAATAACCGGTTATGAAGTGGCCAACCTGAGGGTGATTCTCTCGCGGGCCAGGCAAAAAGTAAAAGATGAGGTTGAAAAAATTTACGATTATGACACATCAGGAAAATATGCTCGACAAATATTATAGAGGCGAAACTTCACTGGAGGAGGAAAAAGAGCTGAAAGCCGCCGTTTCAGAAAGTAAAACAAAAAGTGCGGAGAAGGATATTTTTTCTTTTTACCAAAAAGAAGCTAAGGTTCCGGACGGATTAGAGGACGATCTTTTTGCCGGAATTGAAACGCAGCTTGTTAAGAAGAAAAGTATTCGAATGCAGTTGTACTCGGTTATTTCGGCTGCTGCCGTTGTACTGATTGTGCTAACCGTTTCCCTTGATGTAAGAAATAAAAGGCAGACACAGTTGGCGGACCAGTTCTTTGTTATGGAGCAAGCCTTATTCCAGGTTTCGGAAAGTTTGCAGCCGGAGCCGGAACCCGACGAGATGCTAATACTTTGGGTAGATGATGATGTGGAAATTATTATAAACTGATGTGATTTTTTGGTGGTTATTTTAATGTGAATCCCTAAAACATTAAGAGAGAAATTAAAAGAACTAGAAACAATTAAAAAGTTAGTGATATGAGAAAGTTAGTAGTATTTGTGTTGATGATGGGAATTATTTTTCCGGTATTGGCACAGCAGTCTCAGAGCCTGTTTGAGCAGTTAACCGAAAAATATGCCAACCAGGATGGTTTTAGTGCCAGCATGTTAAGCAGCGATATGTTCGATCTGTACCTGAAAAAGAAAAATATAGATGAAAACTCGGAACTGGCAGAAGCGCTGGAAAGTCTGGATAATATTTTAGTGATCAGCCAAAATAGATTTGGATCGGCAGAAGCTGCTTTTTTTGATGGCGATAAGCCTGCAAAGAAAGAAAAATCAGGAGAGCCTGAATTATTTGAGGATATTATAAAACACTACAAGCAAAATGGTTATACGCTGCTGAAAACAGAAAAGCGGATGGGCGAAGAAGTAAAAGTTTATCTTCAACGAAATGATGGACTAATAACTGCACTCGCTTTAATTACCAACTCAACCATGTCAACAAGTTTGGTAGAGCTGGATGGCGATATTGACCTGGCAACGGTGGCCGACCTGAATAAAGCGTTAAGCCTGCGCGGATTAGAGAATCTGTATAAAATTGATAATTCACTGTCAAATTATTTTGCCGGCTCCGGGAACTTCCCTGGTTTTGAATTTGATGAAGCGCGACTGGCAGAAATTGAAGCCCGGGCACGCGAGATGGCTGAAACGGCAAAACTTTCGGAAGAGCAAATAGCCAAAATTGAGCAACAGGCGCAAATGCAATTTGAGAAACAACGTGAAATGGCCGAGAAGCAACGCGAACTGGCCGAAAAATATGGGCGACAGCCGATCTTTCTTACCACACCGGGTGACACCTCTACGGTTTATTACATCGATGGTAAAAAAGTAAAAAGCGACATGGTGAAGGAATTGTTGAAAAATACCGAGGTTGAGCGAATAGAGAAAACCAATGATGACGGTAAAACAGTAATTAAGATACAAACAAAAAAGGCGCTTAAATAAGCGCCTTTTTCTTTTCTGTATATAATTTTTTATTTCTGTAGGTGTACATCCATTTGCGGGAAAGGAATATTGAGACCTTCTTTCTCGAATGTTTTGTAAACGTTCTCGGTAAGATCGAAATAAACTCCCCAGTAATTGGCGGCTTCGGCCCAAACCCGAACCACTAAATTTACCGAGCTGTCGGCCAGTTCGCTAACCGCAATAAACGGTTCGGCCGGGTAATTAATAATTCTTTCGTCAGCCTTTATCAGTTTCATCAATACTTCTTTGGCCTTGTCAACATCGTCGCCGTAGGCAATGCCAAAGGTAAAATCAACACGGCGTTTTGGCTCGGCTGAAAAGTTGATCATTGATCCGGTTGCCAATCCACCATTTGGAATAATAATCGTTTTATTATCAGGTGTTTTCAGTATCGTGTTAAAGATCTGAATTTCGTTTACCGTGCCCGAGTGGCCTTGCGCACTTATGTAGTTTCCTACTTTAAATGGTTTGAAAATGAGGATCATTACCCCACCTGCAAAATTTGATAAAGTGCCCGAAAAAGCCATACCGATGGCCAAACCGGCAGCACCAAGAATGGCAATAAAAGAGGTCATCTGAACGCCCATCATTCCAATAACAGCAATCCACAACATGGCTTTTAAGCCAATCCCGACCAGGCTGTTTAGAAAGCCCCGTAGAGAGGGATCTACATTTTGTTTTTCAAAACGGCCACGAATCGCTTTTCTAAGAATAGAGATAATCCATAAACCAACTATAAGTGTGACGATTGCCCCTATTAATTTGGGGCCATAGAACATTACTAGGTCGTAAATTTGTTCTGATAATTTGTTTACTTCTTCCATTTTGTTTGGTCATTTTAAATTTTGTATAAGATACAAACTTTCTTCAGAAAAGTTCAAATAAAAAAGGGACTCAAATCTGTTGAATCCCTTTTTCGTTCATTTCTGTTTCTACTGTTTAATTACTCGAATAAACCAATTCTCCACGTAAGTACAGGAGCGTATCGTTCACATTCGAAAAACTATTTAGCTCTTCATCCTTAATCCGAATGTTAAAGATGCGCTCTAAATAGTGAATAAAAATTGTCCAATCAATGTTGTCGAAATTCAGATCCTCATAAAACGAGGCGGTTAAACAAATGTTATCTCTGGTAACACCCGTTTTACGCAACACCCGGTAGAGGTTTCTTCGTAGCGACTTTTCTGTAACTGTTTCTGTCTCCATTGTTATTGTTTAAAATTCGAACAAATGAATTTACGGGTCAAATATATAAATTATCAACGAGTTCGTCGTACTTTATGGCTAACAATCTGCATCATAACCATTGTTTTACATTAATACCGACATGAAAATCGGGTGAAAGTTGCAACTAATCTGCAATTTCGTGTTTGAGTTTGCTGTAAATTTTAAGATTTACGTAGCCGGTGTTGTGGTGTTCGCCCTGGCGTTCAGTGCCTTCGTATACGAATCCAAGTTTTTGTGGAATTTTCTCACTCTGTAAATTTTCTTCCGCCACTTTAATCTGTATACGATTCATTTTTTGTTTCTGAAAAGCAAAACGTACAAGTTTCTCAACGCAGGCTGTAATAATTCCTTTTCCCTGCATTTTTTCGGCCAGCCAATAGCCGAGTTCGGTTTTCCGGTTCACCCAATCGGTGTCTTTAAAACCAATCAGTCCGGCAAATTCTTCATTGTACCAAATAGTGAAAATCAGGTCGCTTTTATTGCTGCTTCGGGTGATGCTGTCTATAAATGCCTGCGTGTCTTCAACTTTGCTGGTGTGCTGCACAAACGGGAGCCATTTTTTCAGGTATTCGCGATCGCGGTCAATGGTTTGAAAAACAATTTCTGCCATCGACGAATTAATCAGTTCGAGCCTGATTTTATGGTTTACCCTAATGTGTTCCATCGTTGAGTTTATTTAAATCGAACAGAAAAACCTGCTGATTGTGACTTCTTGTTTTTTCGCACGATACCAAAATGCTGTCGTTGTTTAAAAAGCAGATACCTTCGGTTTGGGCACCGTCAATTCCTTCCAGTTTTATATGCCTGCTTTTTCCTACAAAAAATTGGTCTCCCGGAAAGTCGGAAAACAACCAGATAAACGAGCGGTAATTTTCGTAACCCACCAGCGCCAGCGTTTTATTATCGGGGCTAATATCGGCTCCGGTTACCAGGCATTTTACATTAAACGTATCGGTAGGCGTTATTTCGTATTCGCCCTTTTTTGCGGGTACTTCGTATTGCCAGGTAGTTCCGTCGCGCCAGTTTTTGCTAAAAAGGTACAGTTTGTTTTTAAAAGCCACCATCGCCTCGCAATCGTATGGAGTAGTTTTATCTAAAAACGAGAAACGATCCTGTTGGGCATATTTAAATATAATTTCTTTTACATCAACTTTTTGCTCTTCCTTGTCCGAAATGTCCTTTTTGTCAATTTTGTAAATGAGCAGATTGTTGCGGTTGCCCAGGTTGTTCCCAAAATCACCGATAAAAATCTTTTCATCGGTTTGTGTTATCGATTCCCAGTCCCTGTTTTTGGCGTTGTCGAGCTCAATTTCGTACTTTATTTTCCCCGATTTATTAAAACCATACAATTCGTTTTTGCCACCGCTGTCGTTAAATCCCCAAAAATGATCGTCGAAAATCATCAGTCCCGAAATCTCGTTTAATTTATCTGCAACATCAGGAATATATTTTTCGGCCTGCATTAGTACAATTGGGTTGTCTGCCTTCTTCTTGGGGCTTGAACATGAAAAAAACACGAACATTAAAAGAAGCCAGGAGTGAATGTTTATCATCTTTTTATCTTTACGGGAATTTTGTAATGTTAAAATAAGAAAATTATATAGGAATGAAGAAACGAGCATGTAAGAATTTTACACAATGGAAGAGGATTATAAGCGAGTTCCCTGAGTTACCATTGAGAATTGACAATAGTAAACGAATGAAATTAATTGTTTTAATATTAATTGCTTTTGTAGGCATAGGAATTTCGTGCAGCAATGCCAAACAGAGCAACGAACAAGACCTTGTTGTTATTTCAACCGATTTTGGCGAAATAAAATTGAAATTATACGACGATACGCCGGAGCACAAAAAGAATTTTCTGAAACTAATTGACGAAGGTTATTACGATGGATTGCTGTTTCATCGGGTAATGGAAAATTTTATGATACAGGGAGGCGATCCCGACTCGAAAGATGCAGCGCCCGGCAAACGTTTGGGAGGCGGAAATCCGGGATATACCATTCCGGCAGAAATCCTTCCGCAGCATTTTCATAAAAAAGGAGTTTTGGCAGCAGCACGCCGTGGCGGCCCTTCTAATCCTGAAAAACGATCGAGCGGCTCACAGTTCTACATTGTGCATGGCGAGGTTTTTACCCCCGGGAAACTCGACACCATGGAAATGATGCTGAACAGCCGCGCCAAGAATGAATTTATGCAGGAAAAATTTGCCGAAGAAAAACCGAAGTTAGACGAATACCGAAAAAATAACGATCAGGATGGTTTTAATATTTTTGTTGCAGAACTGCGCGCAGCTGCCGATAGTGCCTGGGCTGAGCAGCCAAAATTTTCGTTTACCGACGAGCAGCGCGAGGCATACACTACCATTGGCGGCTATCCATCGTTAGATGGAGATTACACTGTTTTTGGCGAGGTTGTTGAGGGACTGGATGTTTTGGATAAGATAGCGACTGTTGAAACGGATCAGTACGACCGTCCGAAGACAGATATAAAAATGGAAATAAAACGTACGAAATAGTTTATGTTTAGAACCGGATTGTTAATTGTATTTATTTGTTTATTAGGTGTTTCAGTAACTGCACAATCGCGTGTTATCGAGATTTCGACGAATTACGGCGATATGCGTTTCCGGCTTTACGACGACACACCAAAACACCAAAAGGCTTTTATCGAGCTGGCCAACGAAGGTTATTACGATGGTACTTTGTTTTACCGTGTGATCGAGAATTTTCTGATTCAGGGTGGTTCAAAAAGCTCGCGAAACGCGCCTCCGGGAAAACGTATTGGTTATGGCGACCCGGATAAAACCGTTGACGACGAAATTCTGAAGCACTATTTCCATAAAAAGGGATCGCTTTGTGCGCCCCGCCAGCCCGATGAGGTAAACCCGTTTAAACAGTCGGATATTTCGCAGTTTTTTATTGTAAAAGGGAGCGTGCATACCAGTGGCGCTTTGGATACCATGGAAATGGCGGTGAATGTACCTATCCGAAAAAAAATTGTGGAGAAGTATATGACGCCTGAAGTTCGGGAGCAGCTGAAACAGTTGAAGGAAGAAAAAAAGGTGAAAGAATTCCGGGAATTGGCCGGCGAAATAAAAGACGACATTGAAACGGATTATAATCTAAATCCCAATACGCTTGAATTTTCTGATGCCCAGCGCGAAGCGTATACTACCGTTGGAGGTTATCCTGAGCTGGATGGGAAATACACCATCTTTGGCGAATGCATTTCTGGATTCGATGTGATTGATAAAATTGCAGCGCTAAAAACCGATAGCAATAACCGGCCGTATAACGATGTGAAAATCAAAGTGAATGTGATTAAGTAGTGTTATGGTAAAACAAATTCTTTTCATATTACTGGCAGTTGTTTTTTTGAGTTCCTGTGGAAATAAAGAAAAAAAGCAAACAACGCAGCAGGAGGAAACCAAAGCCAACCCGGACGCTGCTGCGGATGAAAAACAGGATATCTGGAATGAATTGATGCGGTCTGTAGCAAAAATCGATTCGTATGACGGGGACCGAATTCTGGAATCGGGACAAGGATTTTTCGTTGGCGAAGATCTGTTGGTTACCAAATATTCCTTGGTCAATCAGGCTACCAATGTTAAGGTTCAGCCGTTTGATGAGAATAAGAAATACACCGCACGCAGTTTTGTGGCTTTCGATCGTATAAACGACCTGATCATTTTAAAGGTGGATAGCATAAGCCGCGAACCCATTGAGTTGCACACAGACACCTTGCCCAATTTTGCCAAATCGTTTTATGTGGCACCTAAAACAGGGAAAACCCTGCAACTTTTTACCGGCAAAGTGCTAAACCTTGCCAATATAAGAGGTACGCGGCTGTACCGCTTAAGCAACCGGATTCGGACATCGCAGTTTGGCGCACCAATTTTTGTGTCAACCGGAAAAGCGATTGGCGTGGCGTATTCCGGTACGGTTAATTTCGAATTGCAGAGTTTTGCCATCCCATCTGAATTTATCGCAGCCATGCTCAGAAAGAAAAACGATACGCCCGAGCCGTTGGAGATGCTGAAAAATACCTCGAACGAAAAGATTGCTGCCGAAAATCGTAAAATTAAGGGACTTGTTCTGGAAACCGATTACGGCAACATTACCATAAAACTTTTTAACGAAACACCCGAGTACCGCGATAATTTTATCCGTCTGGCCAAAGAACATTATTTCGATAGTTTGTTGATTCACCGTGTGATTGCAGATTTTGGAATTCAGAGTGGTGCTGCCGATACACGTTATGCAGTGCCCGGTGCAAATGTGGGCTGGAAAGGTCCGGGTTACACCATTCCGGCGCATATTGTTCCGGGGGTGTATCATAAGCGCGGAATGATAGGGTCGCCACGAAAACCGGATACTGAAAATGAACGTCAGCGTTCTGATGGATCGCAGTTTTACATCGTTTCAGGGCGAAAATATTTTGATAAAGGTTTGGATGAGCTGGAAGAGATCAATAATTACAAGTTCTCGGCCGAGCAGCGACAGGTTTATAAAACCATTGGCGGTGCACCTCACCTCGATGGAAGTTACACCATTTTTGGACAGGTAACTTCAGGAATGGATGTGGTGGATAAAATAGTTCAGGTAGAAACCGACAGGCGTTGGCGGCCGCTTGAAGATATCCGTATAAAACGGGTTCGCATCTTAAAATGAAATGGATATTTCAAATCATGTAAAATGTGAAGTTTGGCAGATTCCGCAAATCCCGTAAATTTCGTTTGTCAACGCGATGGTTTATCGGCGTAATTCCGCTTAATCTGCGAGAAACAAATTTAGAGGGTTGAAATATAGATAATTACTTAAAATAGCTCCGTCATTTCCATGCCATTTTGTAACAAGAAAGTTTTTAATCCAGCTTTTTGCGCGGCATCGATATTATCTTTCAAATCGTCGATAAACAGCGTTTCTTCGGGATTAACACCCGACAGTTTAATTACCTTTTCATACGCACTTACTTCCGGTTTTCGGTCGTGAATTTCGTGCGAATAATAAACCGTTTTAAACAGCGACGGGAAATTAATGCCATGTTGCGTCTTAAATTCGCTTAGCAACCTATCGATATGAATTTGATTGGTATTGCTAAACAAATAAAGGTTATAGTTTTTGCTGAGTTCCTGCACCTTTTTTACCCGGTGTGCCGGAATGTCAAGGATCATGGCATACCAGGCTTCGTCAATTTGTGTGTCGGTAATTTGTTCGTTTTGAAGCAGTTTTCTTACGCCACTCCTAAATTCAGCAGGAGTGATTTTTCCAATTTCAAAATTGTAAAAAATCGGGTCGGCATACGCATTTTTGTGATCGAGAACTTCTCCATCGCTGCCCAATTGTTGAAAAGCTTTAATCGACGCATCAAAATCAAGGTTTAACAACACGCGCCCCAAATCGAAAATGATATTTTTTATGTTCGTAAGGTCTGCCTTCATTCCACTAAATTTATTTCACGAAAGTAAGCATTTAGGGAAAATCTTTCTAACTTCATGTTAAACTTTAGAAACTACAGGAAGTTTATCTACAATGAAAATTCAGGGGAAACATTATCATACTATTTGGGTTGACGCCGATGACCCAACAATTATTCAGGTAATCGATCAGCGGAAATTGCCTTTTGTATTCGAAACTTTTGCCATGCGCTCGGCCGACGACGCTTTTTTTGCCATAAAAGAAATGGTGGTTCGTGGTGCGCCATTAATCGGGGTAACTGCGGCTTATGGCATGTATCTGGCGCTTCTTCAGCTAAAATATGAAAATTGGGAAGAAGACTTGAACCGGGTAGCTGAGTATTTAAAATCATCGCGGCCAACAGCGGTAAATCTGGCTTTTGCTGTGGATGAAATGCTGGCCTTTATTCTGGCGAATAAGGATGACGCAGAATTGAACGAAAAGGCACTGGCCAAAGCCGGCGAGTTAAAACAGCAGGAAATAGAATTTAGCGATAAAATAGGAGAGTACGGGCTGGAACTGATCGAGGCTATTTATAAAAAGAAGGGCAGCACGGTGAATATTTTAACCCACTGCAACGCCGGTTGGTTGGCTTGTATTGACTGGGGAACGGCAACTGCGCCCATTTATAAAGCGCATTTAAAAGGAATTCCGGTGCATGTTTGGGTAGACGAAACACGCCCGCGAAACCAGGGAGCACGATTAACAGCTTACGAATTGGGCGAACAGGGAGTGCCGCACACGGTTATTCCCGACAATGCAGGTGGCCATTTAATGCAACACGGCATGGTAGATATGGTAATTGTTGGCAGCGACCGAACAACTGTTACCGGCGATGTGGCCAATAAAATCGGAACGTATTTAAAAGCGCTGGCAGCTCACGATAATAACGTGCCTTTTTATGTGGCTTTGCCGTCAAGTACATTCGATTGGGAAATGAATGACGGAGTAAAGGAAATTCCCATCGAGCAACGTGCGGGCGGTGAGGTGGCAGAAATTGAAGGTTGGCATGATGAGCAGATAAAGTCGGTGCGTTTAATTCCTGAAAATAGTGAGGTTGCCAATTATGGTTTCGATGTAACTCCGGCGCGGCTGGTGAGTGGATTAATATCGGAACGTGGTATTTGTAAAGCTGATAAACAGAGTATTTTAAAAATGTATCCCGAGAAAATTAACAGATAAAGCTATGAAGAAAATTGCAATAATAGGAGGTTCCGGCCTGGAAGATCCTGCTATCCTGAAAGATGTAACAGAGGTAAGTGTTGAAACGCCATATGGCACGCCTTCATCGTCGTTTAAATGCGGCAAAATTGGTGGCGTTGAAGTGGCTATTTTATCGAGGCATGGCCGAGATCATTCGATTCCGCCCTCGGCAGTGAATAACCGGGCCAACATCTGGGCCATAAAAGAACTGGGATGCACACACATTTTGGCCACCACCGCATGCGGAAGTCTTCGTTTGGAGATTGGCCGCGGCGACATTGTGATGCTCGATCAGTTTATTGATTTTACCCGCTTCCGGAAAAACAGCTTTGTGGAAGAATTTGAAGATGGAAAACTTAACCACCCGGCAATGGCAGATCCGTTTAACTGGCACCTGCGTCGTGCTTTAATTGAAAATGCCAAAGATTTGGACCTTGCATTTCATAAATGCGGAACGGTAATAACTATTGAAGGACCGCGCTTTTCAACACGTGCCGAATCGAATATGTTTCGTATGTGGGGCGCCGATGTTATAAATATGTCGACAGCACCCGAGTGTGCACTGGCTAATGAGCTGGAAATACCGTATGCGGCAGTGGCTCTTAGTACCGACTACGATTGTTGGAATGTGGATGAAGCGCCTGTTACTTGGGAAGAGGTGTTGAAAGTATTTAATGAGAATGTTAGGCACGTAATTGCGCTGCTGCAAAACACGATCGCATCGCTGCAAAAATAGTATGTATTGAATGGTTTTTTGGCATTTTTGGCACAGCATTTGTAAAACCTGATACAACTGCCTCAATGCCATGAAACGCAGTTTTTATAACCGTTCAGTTAATACTAAATATTTCAGCCAACTTTGATTGTTTGGCTATTCAGTTTCCGGCGGCACTCAACAGAATGCCGCTTTTTTTATGCGGGCATATTGCATAAAATAACAAAGCCGGTACAACTAAATGCACCGGCTTTGCTGTTTCTGAAATTGTATTGAATTAGTTTTCTTCCTCAATATTCTCTTCCACTTCCACATCAACTTTCATCTCACCATCTTTTTTTGTTTTTTTGATGATGATCTTTTTGCCGTCTTTTTCAATTACCTGTGTGTCTTCGTCGCTTTCCTCAACAGTCCAGGTTTTGCCGTTTTCCAAAATTTCAACATGGCCTTCATCGTCGGCAATTACTTTAATTCTTTTGGTCATATTCGGCATTCCTTCGTGAATGATCATTGGCGCTGCGCCACTGTTGTGCATAATAATTTCTTCGTGCACCTCAACATCCTCTTCACTTGGTTTTTCGCGCACGATCACAATCTTTTCTTTTCCGTTTTTCAGTTCTTTTTTCTCGAACGAAATAATGCCCGGATCACTCAGGTCGATCACATTTCCACTTTTTTGTTTGTTGATGCGAATAACTTTAGGACTGGCTGAGCCCGGCTTGCCAAATAGCATTTCGTTACCATTTTTGCTGTGCCACTTCATAATGTCAGAAGATACGTTGTCCGAAATTACTTTCATCATGATGTGTTTTGCCGAGTCGCCGTCGTTGGTTCTAAACTCGTATGTCATTGGCTTTGAGGCTCCGTCTCCCTTTAGTATAAATACATTCCCGTTTTCGTCGCTTTCCACATCAATGTCAAAGTCCATGTCAAAATCGAAATCCTCTTCCGAAATCCAACTCAAGGCTTTGCCGCCTCCAATTGTGTCGCCATTCCACACAAAAACCTGGTTGGCTTCAATTACCGTGTCGACTTCCATTTTTTTGCCATCGTCTCCAATCTTCACCATTTTAATGTGTTTCTTCTCCTTTTTAGTTTTTGGAGGATCCTGCGGAGCTTCGTTAATTGAAATGGCAGATGAGAAAAATAAGGCAAGGGCTAAAATTCCGGTAAGTGATAGTACTTGTTTCATGTCGTTAAATTATTTTGTTTTACGTTTGATTCGGTTCGCTAAAATCAATTTCTGAATCACGAAACAAATATAGGGTGAGGGCTGTCAATCAATCCGTTAAAGGCCGGTTAAAATCTGTTAAGGAAAAGTTAAAATCTGCAATCGGCATGGGTAAATGCCTATATTTGAAGCATGAACAGAAAGCTTTTTACCGGATTAATCGTTTTGATGGGCATCTCCATTTTGGGGATTATTGCCGTTCAACTGGTGTGGATGAACAACGCCATCAGGGTAAAAAACGAGATGTTTGAACGAGGTGTTAACCAGGCGCTACAGCAAACCGTAAGCCGTTTGGAAGATCTGCATAATCTTGGTGTGGTAAACGAAATGGTGTTTGCCGGTGACTCAATCGATTTGCTTCAGGATTTTGATTTCGATGTTGAATTTGATTCCGATTCGGACAATACGATGAGATGGAATGTTTTGCCGGGTAAAACACGAGTTTTTCGGCAGCGTACCGACTCCACCCGACGCCCGGTAAAGATCATTCGCGAATTTGCACCCGACAATGATGAGGCCCGCATTGAAATTCATATTGATAATGATTCCGACAGTCGTAAAGTGCAGTCGTACACGTATAATTTAAGCAGTTCTACTTCAGGGAAAAGCCATGTGGTAATTGCCGGCGATAATCCGGAGCCGGGAAGTGTTGTATTTGTAAAAAGCGACACAATTATAAGAAGTGCCGACTCGCTTTACACCATTAGTACGGTAAAGATCGACTCGCTGCTTACTGATCTGGATACCTTCCAGATTCTGGCTCCCGATATCTCAAAACGTGTAAAACTTAAAGCTACCAGCCTGAAACGAATGGCCAACAAAGTGGTTACAGAAGTTGCCACCTGGGACGTGCGTCAAATTGATGAAGACCTGATTTACGAAGTGCTAAAAAAAGAGTTGGACGAAAACAATATCCCACTCGATTTTGAATACGGAATTTTTCGTGGTGATGAGTTAAGTTTCCCAAAACCGGTAACCGATTCATTAGAGGTGGCTAACACCATTTTTCAGGCCCAGCTTTATCCCAACGATATTTTCCAGAAAGACATAAAATTAGCCGTTGTATTCCCCGGCCGTGACAGTTTTATTTATCGCTCGCTAAACTGGTTGCTGATAGCTTCCTTTTTATTCTCGCTGATCATCTTGATGACTTTTGCCCTCAGTATTTTTTATATTATTCGGCAAAAGAAAATTTCCGAGATGAAATCAGATTTCATCAATAACATGACCCACGAGTTTAAAACACCAATTGCAACAATTTCGGTGGCGACTGATTCGATTACTAATCAGAAAGTGCTGGGCGATCCGGAGCGCATAAAATATTTTGCGGGTATGATTAAAAAGGAAAATACCCGCATGAACCGTCAGGTGGAGGATATTCTTACCATTGCGCGATTGGATAAAAAGGATTTTGAATTTCATTGGGAAACCATTGATGTGCACGAGTTGATCAGCGACGCCGTTCAGGGAATTAAACTGCAGGTTGAAAAACGTGGCGGAAAGATTGACCTGGATTTAAAAGCCATTAATTCAATGGTGACGACCGACCGGATTCATTGTACAAATGTAGTTTATAACCTGATAGACAATGCCAATAAATATTCCGGCGATGCACCTGAGATTACCGTGTCAACCGCAAATCAGCAAAAGGGAGTGGTGGTTTCGGTAAGCGATAAAGGAATTGGAATGAGCAAGGCGGTTCAGGCAAAAATCTTTGAGCGTTTTTACCGCCAAACCAGTGGAAATATTCACAACGTAAAAGGTTTTGGGCTGGGATTGAGTTATGTAAAAGCCGTGCTGGAAGCGAATCGCGGAACCATTTCGGTGAGCAGCGAACCCGGCAAGGGAAGCAAATTTGATGTATTTTTACCTTTTGTGAGGGAGTAAATGAGCAAAGCACAACACATATTTCTGGTGGAAGACGACCTGAGTTTTGGGGCGGTTTTAAAATCGTACCTCGAGTTGAACGACTACGAAGTAACCTGGGTTGACGACGGAAAATATGCGGTGGATAAATTCAAATCCGGGTCTTTTCAAATTTGTATTTTGGATGTAATGTTGCCCAATATCGATGGGTTTACCATTGGCACAGAAATAAGAAAACTTGACGCAAATATCCCAATGGTTTTTCTTACCGCAAAAACGCTGAAGGAAGATATTTTGAAAGGCTACAATGTGGGAGCCGATGATTATATAACCAAACCTTTTGATACCGAAGTGTTACTGTGTAAAATTCAGGCGATTATAAAACGGCAATCGGTGCAGCCGGTAAATGATGAAACTGTTTTTTCTATTGGCGTGTACGAGTTTGATTCAAAACTGCGGGTAATCAGCAGTAACGGGAATAAACAAAAGTTGTCGCCAAAAGAAGCCGATTTGCTGAAATTACTCTGTCAAAACAAAAACGAACTGCTATCGCGCGAAACGGCACTTCGCAAGATTTGGGGCGAAGACGGTTATTTTACCGCCCGCAGCATGGACGTTTTTATTACCAAACTGCGCAAATATCTGAAGGACGATCCGAACATCGAGATCAAGAATATTCATGGCAGCGGATTTCTTTTGGAAGTAAATTCTTAACAGAACGCTGATGACGCTGATCTAGAATGATTACCGCAGATCGGTCGATTAAAATCTCAAATAGCTGTTTTTTCAGAATTCCTCTTTCTATCTTTAGGTTTCAAATTAAAAAATATGAGTGGAAGTAAAATTGCTGTTGTAACAGGAGCAGGAAAAGGAATTGGTAAAGCCGTAGCCACAGGACTTGCGCAGCTGGGCTACCAAACCATTCTGGTGGGCCGAAATAAACAAAACCTTGAGCAAGTGGCGCAAGAGATTGAGAGTACTGCAAAAGTATTGCAGCTCGATATTACCGATAAGCCAGCCGTAAAAGGAGCGATTGCAAAAATTGTTTCGGAAAATGGAAGCATCGATATTTTGGTAAATAATGCAGGAATTTATTATGATGGGACAGTGGATATTTCTGATGATGACTTTGAGAAAATGCTGGAGACCAATCTAAGAGCTCAGTTTTCACTGTTGAAAGAAGTTGTTCCGGTAATGAAAGCACAAAAATCCGGTTACATTTTTAATGTGGCATCGCGAGCGGGGAAAGTTGGTTTTGCCGGAAGTGGAGCTTACAGTGCCTCGAAATTCGGATTGGTTGGTTTAAGCGAATCGCTTTACCGCGAGTTAAATCCGCTGGGAATAAAAGTTACGGCTTTGTGCCCCGGCTGGGTAAACACCGAAATGGCTTTTGATGCCGGAACACCTTTGGAAAGTGAGGAGATGATTCAACCCAACGACCTGTTTAAAACTATCGAATGGTTGCTGCAGCTTTCTCCCGGAGCCTGTGTACAAGAAGTAATTTTAGAATCGCCAAACAGTATAAGTTAAAAACATGCCTACATTAAAAGATCAACCACAACTTGCCGATTTTCAAAACTATGTTACCGGATTGGAACAGGAGCGGGGCTTTTCCACGCAAACTACCATCGATAAGTGCCTGTTGTTGGGCGAAGAGGTAGGCGAACTATTTAAAGCCGTTCGAAAATCGGAAGGATTGCTAGTAGATTCAAATTCCAATTTCCCCGAAATTGCCGATGAGCTGGCAGACATTTTTATTTATTTGTGTGCCATTGCCAACCGTAAGGGCATTGATCTGGAAGAGGCTTTTCGCAGCAAAGAGGAAAAGAATAAAAAGCGTATTTGGGAAATTATATAAATGAAGACAATAAGAATTCCATATGCTGAGATGCGAGCGGAGTTTACCCGCATCCTTCTTAAAAACAATTTCTCTGAAGAAAGGGCTGAAAATTGTGCCGAAATATTTGCCACAAACAGTCTGGAAGGAATTTATTCGCACGGCGTTTATCGTTTTTCCCGTTTTGTCGATTATGTCCGAAAAGGATTTGTAATACCCGATGCTGAACCCGAAAAACATAGTGGCGTAGGAGCCATTGAACAATGGAACGGCAATCTCGGCCCCGGCCCTCTCAATGCAGAGTTTTGCACCAGGCAGGCAATGAAACTGGCTTCGGATAATGGGATTGGATGCGTAGCAATTGCCAACACCAACCATTGGATGCGAGGCGGTACCTACGGGTGGCAGGCTGCCCGAAAAGGTTATGTCTTTATCGGATGGACGAATACCGAGAGAAATATGCCGGCATGGGGAGCAAAAGAAAGCCGACTGGGGAATAACCCCATGGTTTTTGCCGTTCCTTTTGGAACCGAAGCCATTGTTTTGGATTTCGCCATGACACAGTTTTCATATGGAAAAATTGAAGCACTAAAAACAGAAGGAAAAGAACTTCCTTTTGCCGGAGGTTTCAATAAAAACAATGAGCTAACCAACAGGCCGGATGAAATTCTTGAAACGATGCGAGGATTGCCGATTGGTTATTGGAAAGGTGCCGGATTATCATTGTTGCTAGATATATTGGCAACCATTTTATCGGCGGGATTATCAACCAGTGAATTAAGCAAAAGAGAAAAAGAACATGGTGTTTCGCAGGTTTTTATAGCTATTGACTTGAAGAAACTAAAGAACTATCCCTCCATTGAAAGTACGATCTCTGCGATAATTGATGATTTTAAAGCCTCATCAACGATAACTGACGGTGCACAAATTCGCTATCCGGGAGAACGGGTTATCACTACCCGAAACGAGAATTTAAAACACGGAATTCCGGTGGAGAAATTAACCTGGGAAATGATTCAGCAGATGTAAGTTTACTTTTACTAAACACCTTTCAAAACACCCAACACCATCTCTCTTCTTTGGCGTGAGATACTAACCGACGAGCCATCGTTCATTTTTATGTAACCACCGTCGGTTTTGATGTAAGACTTTACTTCGTTCAGGTTAATAAGGTGGGATTGGTGAACACGCAGAAAATTGTAATCGCTCAGCAATTCATCAAATTCTTTGAGTGTTTTGGAGGCAATTATTTTAACTCCGCTTTTTAGGAAAAGGTTGGTGTAATTACCATCGCCTTCGCAGCGAACAATCGAGGAAACCTCAACAAATTCAATTTTATCAGATAGCGGAATGGCTATTTTGGGTGAGCTCAACTTGTTTTTCTGATTATTGAGCATTGTTTTCATTCGAAGGTTATCACTTTTCTCAACCAGGCGTTTCTCCACTTTGTCAACCGCCTGTGTAAGTTCCAGCAAATCTATGGGTTTAAGCAGATAATCGAGGGCGCAGAATTTTACCGCTTTAATTCCATAATGGTCGAATGCTGTTACAAAAATTACTTCAAAATTAATTTGTTCTAAACTTTCCAGCATCGAGAAGCCGTTGCCTCCGGGCATTTCAATATCCAAAAAAACCAAATCGGGTTGTAACTCGCCAATGGCCTTTCTACCTTCTATGGCTGAGCTGCATAGCGCAACCAGTTCTACATTCTTACAGTATTCAGCTAGAATTTTTGCAAGGTTTTCACGGTTGCTTTTTTCGTCTTCTACTATAATGGCTCGTATCTTCATTATTCAACAGGAATTATAAGGGTAACTTTTGTTCCACTTTTGCCTTCCGAAACACTACGGTTTTCGACTTTCAGTTTCATCCGGGTTTTTAATTGTTCGCTCAGCAAATTAATCCTCTTTTCTGCAAATTTCATAGCCAGACCGTTTCCGTTTCCTGTTTTGGCCGGGTCGATTCCCACGCCATCGTCGGAAATTGAGCAAACCAGATCTGTTTCTGACTTCGAAATATCTACCTCAATTATACCCTCTCCTTTGGGAGTGATGCCGTGTATCACGGCATTTTCAACAAAGGGCTGCAGCAGCATTCCGGGGATCTCTTCGGTTTCAGGATCTACATCTTCTTTTACATCAATTTTAAAATTAAAACTCACACGAAGTTGTTCGAGTTCGAGGTAAAGTCGTATCAGTTTCAGCTCGTCAGAAAGGCTGACAAGCTTTTTGTTGGAACTGCTCAATACCATTCGCATTAGTTTGGCAAAGCTCGATAGGTAAAGATTTGCCTTTTCAGTTTTGCCATGGTTCATCAGGTTTTGGATCGATCCCATTGCATTAAAAATAAAATGCGGATTCATTTGCGACCGGATAGCTTTTAGTTCCAGCTCTGATAGTTTTCGGCGCGCCGACTCACGCTTTTTTATACGCCGGTTGTTTATTTTAATAATCGTCCAGGCAATAAGCGCACTCCCGAATAACGCAATTAGCGCCCCTAAAATCATCGCTTTCCTGTTTTCGTGCGATTGGGGTTGGTTCTGGGCTTTAATATATTCGGGAATTACATTATATATATCCCAGCCATTGCTACTTCTGGTTACTATTTTGTTATCGGGAGAAATAACAATCAATCTTCCTGCAAATACTCTAAAAGTATTCCGGTCTTCCCAATACTTTTCGAATGAGCTAATTCCAATGTACGTCGTTTTAAAGTGTTCAGACTTTGGAAACTCTATATTTGTAAAACGTTTATCCCTCTCTTCATTATACACGACTATAAATTCAAGTCCATTTTTCAGGTTTAGCTTTTTTGTCGCAAACGAAATATTTTTAACTAATTGCTCCTTTTCATCTTCGTGCATATAGCCATGGAAAAGAACAACCTTGTATTTTCCGTTATCTCTATCAAAATTTTTGTGTTTTATGAAATTGAGTGGGAAATCCAATAGAGAGGCACCCGGTTCAATTTTTTGGATTTCATTGTAATACTCTTTAATTTCATTCAAAAGAGGTGGATATTTGCAGTTCGCCAGAAACTTATCGTAATTCTCCTGTGCGCTTTTTATACCATTATTTTCCAGGTCTGACAATACAATGTTTTTAAGTGTAAGATATTTAGGATATCCCCAATAAATCACGTCATAAATATCATAATTATCTATATGATTATAAATTCTTGTAAACCACTGATTTGTAGATACAGATTCAAAATCTGGCCTGAAACTATTGTACGTTACATGTGTTAAATACCTTGTGTAATTATCAGGCATTGCATACTTCGCGTAAGTAACAGGCAGAAAAACATAATCATACAATGGATGAATATTCTGAAAAGCTCCTATCTTGTTAATTTCAGAATAATTGGAGGGCATTTCTCTTTTCTCACACCAATAGATGATCCCGTCTGCAGTCCAGTAATAAATAGACATTAACTGCTTTTTGTAGAAGTTGGCACTTAATTCATGTTTAAAACTATCCAAAGTGGTAATGAGTTGTTCCATGTACTCATTCAGAAATTGTATAACGGAATCCATCGAGTTTATTTTTTCCATGCCTTTGGGATAGAGCCGATCATATTTGGGCTCTTTTATCAAGTGCGAAAGATATTCCTGATCTCCCTGGAAATTAGACACTAAACTATTGTAAAGTTCATCGTTATCTGCATCAAAATTAACGCGAAGACTATCATTGGGAGTTGCTATAAACTTTATTTCCCGGGCTCCGAACCTGAGTTTTAACAGTCTTTGTTCTGGTAAATAAAGACTTAAATAATTTTCCCCCTTCTTCGCTCTTTGGCTAAATATCTTTTTGTTTATATCCTGAGGAAAGGAAATTAATGTCGTTTCAAAGATCTCCATTTCTTCCCCGATCAAACTATCAGGAACATTAATTACCACCTGAAAATTATGCTCAGCCGGAAGATTAGATTCTAATATGCGATACTTTTTGTAATCTGCCACATCAATATCTCCACTCGCCGGAAGAGGAATATTATAATCTTGTTTTTGCCAGTCTTTTAAATAACCTTCTATCAAGTATCTCACAAATTTTAAAACGACTGCCTCGCCATAAGTAGCGGATGACATGGACATCCCTTTAATATCTACCATTCGTGAAAACGTAGCATAACTATATACATCAGAATCTGATATGCCAGCATTTAAAAACTGAATAGGATCGTTTCTTAGATTAGCCTCCACCTTAAAAACGATATCCTGAAGATCCACATCATTTTTAACGACCGTTTCGTTTTCAAAATAGGAGTCGTAGTATCTTCCATCTTCAGAAAGATCAAATACTCTTTCAAACCGAAAGTCTAATCTTAAATTCTTATTGGATATTTCGGCTACCTCACATTTTAACGCAAGTTTCTTTAAATCAATCGGAGCACAATAATTGATCGAATCTACCGGAGTGGAATAATCTTCTAATCGATTGGTGAACTCAATCGTAAACCAATCCCCTTTTTTTAATTGGGGAGACTCATCATCGCTGATGATGTTTGAAAAAAGCATTTGGGAACAAATGCAGGTAAAAGTTAGAATTAGGCTGATTTTCTTCATCGCAATAAAATTAATGTTTAACATGATTTTTTTACGACAAATGTGTGACGAATCATACTACAAAAAGGAAGGGAATGATTAAATGGCAGGTTTCAATGAGTATTTCGCTCTTTTTTGCGTTGTAAGGACAAAATCTTATTGAAAATCAATCTCTGAATAACTGGGTAGTGTGATTTAGGGAAAAAGAACAGGCGAACTAGTGTCCGCCTGTTATATCTTATTTATTCGTATTCCTGCACAATTACGCCGGTTAAGCGTAACAGGGATGTTTGTGCGTTGATAAAATTGTATATCGCTTCCAGTTTCCCTTGCGAAGCGCGCAGGTAAATTTCCTGTACATCGCGGAAATTGAACGAGTTAATGGCACCTGCTTCAAACTTGTCGCGCGAAATTTGCAGGTTAAGTTGTGCTGCTGCCAGGTTTTCGTCGGCAACCATCAGCAACTCTTTGCGAACCTGGTAAAATTCGAACAGATTGGCCAGACTATTATCCAGATCATGTTGCATGTCGCTTAGCTGAATTTCAGAAATGTCGCTGTCGATCTCCGCAATTTGTAATGCACGTTTACGGTTTCCTCCGCTAAATAAGTTCCAGCTAAGCGTAAAGTTTCCGTAAAAGTTTGCCGAGTTCGCCCAGTCCATATCTGCATCTCCAATTTTGATTCCGGAGCGTGATCCGGTAACTCCACCTGTAAATCCTAAGGATGGAGAAAAAGAACTTTTTGCCGAAGCAATGGCATTGCTAAGCAGGCGCTGATTAATGTACTGGTTTTGCAAGCTTTTATTGTTTTCAATCATTTGCGCTCTTAAATCAGCCAGTGCGTAATCCTCGGTTATTGCTTCAAATTTATCGGTGTACTCGTAGTCAACAGCTTCTTTTTCGGCCATTAAATAAGCCAGATTTCTTTTCGAGTTTTTATAGGCCACTTCCTGCAGCAGATATCCTGCCCGGTCGGCCAGGTAGGCATTTTGCGCCTGTAAAACATCGTAAGTAACTGCCGATCCGTATTCTCTTTGCTGCTCAGCTTTCTGATACCGGTCTTGCGAAAGTGCCATTACCTCGTTATAAGTTGCCAGAATTTCCTTCTGTAACAAAACATCGTAGTAGGCAAGAATCACCGATTGAATAGTGCCTTCAACCATAACCGCCGTATTGTTTTTCGACAGGTTTTCCAGCTCTTCCAAGCGGGTTTTGGTAATATTCACTGAAAAACCATCAAAAATTGTCCAGTTTACCGAAGCTCCGCCCGATAAGCCAATGGTGGTGGTGTTGTCGCCATCAACTACCCGCAGCGAATTATTGTCGCCCAGCGACAGATTGATGTATGGATAGCGGCCTGCTGTTCCCCAGTTGTTTTCAATCCCGGCAATCCGTTGGTTTTCTTTGGCAATAACAATGTCGTAGTTATTCTCCAAAGCCTTGCTAATGGCATCGGTAAGTGTAAGTGGCTGCTGGGCCTGTGCAAACAAACCCATAGCCATAATTAATAGTAGTGTAATGATCTTATTCATTGGTATCCTCCTCCTCATCTTCTTCGTGATAAATGCTGTTATCGATTTTGCGTTGTGCATTTTGCCATGCAACTTCCACGTGCTCGCGTTCAAATGTTCTGCCGTACCACTGTTCGCGAACAAATTTTCGGATATCGTTCAGCACCAAAATAAGTGCCGGGAAAAACAATAGAATGAACATAGTACCGAAAGCTACTCCATACACCAGCGAAATGGCCATTGGAATAAGGAACTGCGCCTGGAAACTGGTTTCGAGAATAAGCGGATACAGTCCGAAAGCAGTGGTTAGCGTAGTTAAAATAATAGGACGAAGCCGTGATTTTCCGGCCTCAACAATGGCATCTTTTACTTTTAATCCTTCCTCGATAAGAAGGTTGTATTTGGCAAGCAGTACCACCGCATCGTTAACAATTACACCGGTAAGTGCCACGATTCCCCACAAACTTAAAATTGAAAGCGGTTTGCCGTGAATACCGTGTCCCCAAACAGCTCCCAGTATCGATATCGGAATCATAATAATAATGATCATCGGTTGCTCGAACGAACGGAAACTGATCATCAGGATAAAGATAATAGCCAGGAAAGCCATAGGGAAAAGGAAAGCCAGGTCGCTCATGTTTCGTTCACTTTCGCGTTGCTGACCCTGGAAAATTACCGTAATTCCCGGGTAAAGCACTTCCAGTTCGGGTATTACTTCTGCTTTAATCAGATCCAGAGTTTCGGTAACCGAAGCATCCGGATCAACCATGTCGGCATTTACCCTGATTTCGCGTTTTCCGTTAAAACGATTAATGTTTACCGGACCACGTTTCATATCGTAATCAACCAGTTCCATTAATGGGTATTCTCCTTGTGGCGTTTTAACTTTCATTTTTTCCAGCTGACCAATTCGCTCGCGTCCTTCGGCCGGGTAACGCACCCAAATACGAAGTTCATCGCGGCCAACCTGCAGGCGTTGTGCCTGTCCGCCGTAAAATGCCTGGCGCACCTGGCCGGCAATGTATGTTTCGTTCAGGCCAAGCATGTACGCTTTAGGTTTTAGCTGCAAAAGAATTTCCTGTTTACCCAAGGCATTTGAATTAACCACATCTTTTAACTGCGGGTATAACAATAGTCTGTCCATAAGGTAATCGCGTGCAGCTTCCAGCTCTTCTGTATTTCTCGACATTAAACCGATAGAAACCGGGTTTCCAAAACGGTTGCTGGCGCCAATGGTAAATTTTTCTGCTTCGGGAACTTTACCAATTTTCTGATTCAGCCGGCGGATAATTTCATAAGAACTGATTCCTGTTTCTTCCGAGTTTCGTGGCGATACATCAATATTTCCGCAGTGTGCGCCACTTTCATCGCGGCTAAATGCCGATCCCAGATTGATAATGCTGTTTTCGATAATTGGCAGCGTGTCGTTGTATTCGGCCATCATTTCTTCGTTTACCACCCAAACAATGCTGTCGAAACGCTCCAGGTATTCCATGGTTTGGCGTTCGCCGGAACCTGGGGTAAAAGCAATGTTAATGTTAAACGAGTCGAATTCCATTCGCGGGAAAAACGTTGTTTTAATCAGCTGTCCGCCAATTAACCCCAATGTAATTACAATCATTGCCACCGGAATACCTAAAACAATGTAACGCCATTCCAGAACCAGTTTTATAACCCGGTCGTAGGCATAATCGCGCAACCAGGTAAAAAAGCCTTCGGTATATTTTCGTAAGCCTTTTGCTTTTCGGTGTAATGTTTTTCGGTTTAACACTTTTTCGTTTCCGAGGTGAGCCGGAAGAACGAGGAAGGCTTCAATTAACGAAATGAGCAAACTGGCAATTACAATTACTGCCATTTCATACATCATTTCCATACGGCCGGTAATAAAAATTAGCGGCGAGAAAGCCATAACCGTAGTTAATACCGATGAAGTTACAGCTGGAATAACTTCCACTGTTCCGTCAACGGCGGCCCGCATCGGGCTTTTGCCCCGTTCGAAATGCTGGAAGATGTTTTCCCCGATTACAATTCCATCGTCAACCAGGATACCAATAACCAGAATCATTCCAAAAAGTGACATCATGTTAATGGTAACTCCCATTAAATTGGCCACGATAAACATTCCAAGGAACGACGCCGGAATTCCCCAGGCAACCCACAATGAAAGGCGGGTGCTAAGCATGATTCCAAGAATAAGAACGACCAGAATTAATCCCATTCCACCATTGCTGTAAAGCAGGTCGAGACGCGATTTTAATAATTCGAGATACGAACGCGAGTAGATCAATTTAACACCATGTGTTTCAGCATTAAATTCTTCCACATATTCCCGGATATATTGGTCAATCTCGTCAAGATCTTCCGTAATCAGCTTCATTACGTTGATGTTGATCAGCGGATTTCCTTTCTCCAGTGCTTTGTTGGGCACATCCGAGAATTTCATTTTTACCGTGGCAATATCGTTAATCCGAAGCACGCTTCCATCGGGATTGGCACGTAAAATAATGTTGCCAATTTTATTCGGATCAGCACTCCGCGAGCGCAAACGAATCAACAACTCTTCATCTTTCGATCTTAGTTGTCCGCCCGAAACGTCGCGGTTGTTATTGGTAATTGCATTTTGTAAATCGTTGAAAGTTAGCCCGTAGCGCAGTAAGTCTTCCTCCTCTGCTTCAACCGAAATTTCGAGGCTTGGGAAACCTGAGATGGTAACCTGGCTCATAATTCCCGATCCCAGGAAATCTTCTTCCACCTGTTGGGCATACGATTTTAGGGTCATTAAATCAACGTCGCCGGTAACCAGCAAACGTGCTCCCGGCGAGGTAGTCCGTGTTTTGGCCACAATAGGGCGTTCGGCAGCTGTTGGCAGTGCCGAAATTCCGTCAACGGCATTTTTTACTTCAATAAGAGCTTCGTCAATATCGTATCCGGGCTGAATTTCAATTCGTATGCTGGCACTGTTTTCTGCCGATACCGAATTGATTTCGTATATGCCGGGAATTGCGCGGACTGCTTCCTCAACGCGCGAGGTAACCCCTTCTTCCATTTCAACCGGCGATGCACCCGGATAGGCTACACGAACGGTGATCATATGCGATTCGCGCTCGGGGAAGAAAGATTTCTTCATCGAAAGAAAACTTATGCTACCCACCACGATAAGGAAAAGCAGGATCAGGTTGGCGTAAAACGGAAATTTTACAAATAGTTCAACTATCTTCTTCATTGATCTGTCTCCTTTCTCTATTGAGGTTTAGCCTGGTTTCCGTGTTTTGGCTTGTTGTTGCCTTCTTCGCCCAGAATATTAACCGGAGTATTTTCTTTTACATTGATAAGTGGTTCCGAAACCACTTTGCTTCCTGTCGGCAAACCATCAAAAATCAGTGTTGTTTCGTTGCGTTTTATCACGTTTATTTCACGTTTTTTCAGTTCGCCATCGATGACAACATAAACAGTACTTGAATTAAAAACTGCACCGCGTGGGATTTCCATGACATCGGCAATTTTTTGTCCGGGGAAAGTTACTTCGTAAATCTGTCCCGGAAGAACCTTGTCAGAGTCGGCTTGACCCACCTGAACAAAAACGCTAAGTGATTGTGTTTCTGCTTCAACAAAATTTGATTTTCGCACCACCTTGCCGGTAATTTGTGAATCATCGAGATTGGAATGAATAAACACTTTGTCGCCAATTTTTATCCACTCGCTGTCTTCGTTCGGAACAGGCACTTCAATTTCCACATGGTCGGTACGAATCATTCGTGCAATTTGTCCGCCGGTGTTTACATACGATCCGGTTTCGTAATTTACCTGGGTGAATGTTCCGTCGAAAGGCGCATAAAGCGTATGGCGTTTCAATTTTTTCTCATCCTGTTTTATACCGTAATATTCGGTTAGTACGCCCTGGCTGGCTAAAAACACTTTAAGTTTTTCATCTTTTACCACCGGCATTTCAGGTAGTTCGCCATCCAGATCAATGGCTCTGAAAAATGTTTCGTAGGCATTTAGCTGATCCGGAAAATCTACTTTCATGTCGGGCAACAACGATGTCATTGTTGTTAAAAATTTTGCTTTGCGCGCTTTTAAAGCCAACTCTACCTCATCTTTGTAAATTTCGGCAAGCAACTGCCCTTTTTTAAAGGATGTGCCTTTACGAAGAACAACGGCGCCCGGTTCGATTTTTCCTGATGCTTCGGCAACCAGTAATACTTCGCTGCCCGATACGGCGCGGCCTCCCGGAAGCGAAAGTGGCGAAGTAATTTCTGAATAGTTAACTGTTTCCACTTTTACCGATCGTTTCATCTCAACATCGGGCCTTTTGGGTTGCTCCGGTTTCATTGAAACGAACAGTTTTGATAATGCTGCTGCTCCTCCTAACAAAACAATAAGGGCAACAACAATGAACGTAGTCTTTCTCCAACTCATGGCTATTTTATTTTATTTGAATTTATACTCAACATAGGTTTAATGGCGAGCACAAAAATCATTAATTTTTTAATGTAACAAATTTTATTTTGTAAAAACGACACATTAATCGCCTATATTTAACCTCTACCGTCTCAATACAAGTACCTAAAAGACCTTTTTATTAATGCTTGGTTTAATTGAATAATAACTATTTTAGATTAGCAAAAACACAAAAGTATATAAGATGTTTACCAAGAGCAATTTCCGATCGTATAAAAGCTTATTGCCCGGTGTAAAAATGAGGCCACTGGCTTTTGAAGAGCAATCGATTATGTGTGAATTTGAATTACAAAAGGGGAGTGAATTGCCGCCGCACAGCCATCCGTACGAACAAACCGGTTACCTTCTTTCCGGGAGGTTGAATTTTCGTATCGACAATGAGTGGGTAATTGCCGAGCCCGGCGACAGTTGGTGTATCCCCTCAACTATTGAGCACCAGGTTGAAGTGTTGGAAGATGCCAAGGTTTTGGAGGTTTTTACCCCAATTCGTCCCGATTATTTGCCGGATGAAAAAGAAAGGTGAGGAAATTCTAAGATTTTTTGGAAATCAAGTATCATTTTTTGAGGCGAGGGATTGCCTTTGCCGTAATGAAAAACCTAAGTGATAAAATATAGGTATTTGCTTAAAAGAAATGCTAACTTTGCAGGCTTGTTTGCTGGAAGCATAGAAAACAGATGCAAATACTTGAATTTGATACGATTGTAATAGGAAGTGGGCTGGCAGGTTTGTCGGCTGCTTATCACTCTTCAAAATACGGACGCGTTGCGATAGTTACCAAGTCGCAGCTTGATGTCAGTAATTCGTATTATGCGCAGGGAGGAATTGCAGCAGCCATTGCTGAAGAAGATTCGCCTGAACAACATGCACACGACACATTGGTTGCCGGACGTGGTATTTGCGACCACGATGCGGTAGAGGTTTTGGTGAACGAAGGTCGCGAACGTGTTCAGGAACTCATCGATTTGGGTATGCAGTTCGATAAGAAAAACGGCGAATTTGTACTGGGGCTTGAAGGCGGACATACCAAACGACGCATTTTACATGCAGGCGGCGATGCCACCGGAAAAGAATTGACGTTGTTTAAACTGCATCTTATTCAGCAAAAAAAGAATGTAGAGGCTTTTGAGTATGTAGTGGCCGTAAAACTGCTGAAGCACAACAATGCGATTGTCGGGCTTCAGGCTTACGATTTTAAAACCAACGAAAATATCATATTCAAAACCAAAGCCGTAATTGTTGCAACGGGAGGTATGTCGCGGGTTTTTGCCCGGTCAACAAATCCGCACACAGCAACCGGCGATGGAATTGCACTGGCTTACGATGCCGGAGCGCGACTGGCCGACCTCGAATTTGTTCAGTTTCACCCGTCGGCTTTATACCTGCCGGGAAAAGAAGCGTACCTGATTAGCGAAGCAGTTCGTGGCGAAGGCGCGTGGTTGCTGAATTCGAAGGGCGAGCGTTTTATGAAAGATATTCATCCGCTGGCCGAACTGGCACCACGCGATGTGGTTGCCTACAGTATTTTCCGGCAGATTCAAAAATCGGATGAGGAGCATATCTTTTTGTCGTTAAAACATTTGGATAAGGAAAAGATCAGGAACCGCTTTAAGAATATCGACAGGCATTTACGGGAATTTGGTTTCGATTTAACCGAAGATAATTTGCCAATTGCTCCGGCGGCTCACTATATGGTTGGCGGAATCCGTACCAATCTTGATGCCGAAACAAATATCTCGGGACTTTTTGTTTGCGGCGAGGCGGCATCAACCGGAGTGATGGGAGCCAATCGCTTGGCCAGTAATTCCCTGCTCGAATGTTTGGTTTTCGGGAAACGTGCCAGCGAAAAAGCAGCAAAACTGGTGGCCCCGGAGTATTTGCTCGAAAAGCCCGAGCCGGTAACGCTGGATGCCAGTAATGAGCAGCTATTTCTGAAGTACCAGAATGAATTGGCGCAAATTATGTCGAAAAAGCTGGGGATTGTCAGAAACCGGGAAGACCTGGAAGCTGCACTCAGCCGTCTTTCTGAAATTGTTTCAGAATTCGACATCGATCAACACGAATATAATTTAATTAAAATCAGGAACATGTCGCTCATCAGCAAACTCATTGCGCAATCGGCACTGATTCGCGAAGAGAGCCGCGGCGGGCATATCCGGGAAGATTTTCAGAAGGAGAATCCTGATTTTAAAACACATATTATTCAACAAAAAAACAAAAACATTGAGTTTGAACCCATAAGAAAGTAAAGCTATGATGGATGAGAAAACATTAAAATCGGCCGAAGTTCTGTTCGACATGGCGTATGCCGAAGATATTGGCGACGGAGACATAACTACAAATAACCTGATTGATAACAATGTTATAAAAACGGCACAATTTGTTGCTAAAGAAGAGGGTGTTGTTGCCGGTTTAGAGGTGGCAGAAATGGTTTTCAGAAAATTCGACAAAGATCTGGTATGGAATGTATTTATTCCCGACGGATCCCACGTGGTACCGGGCGATGTAATTGCCGAGTTTAAAGGAAACTACCGTGCTTTGTTAAGCGGCGAAAGAAAAGCCCTGAACTTTTTACAGCGTTTATCAGGTATTGCCAGTTATGCCAACCTTTGTATGAAAGAAATTGAAGGTACGAAAGTTGAGATTCTGGATACCCGAAAAACTTTACCCGGATACCGTTACCTCGATAAGTATGCGGTTAGGATGGGAGGCGCTTCGAACCACCGTTTTGGATTGTACGATATGGTAATGATTAAAGACAACCACATTCAGGTGGCCGGAAGCATTACCAAAGCTGTTGAAGCCATTCGTAAGAAAATTCCAAAAAGTATCAAGATCGAGGTGGAAACCACAACCATCGACCAGGTAAAAGAAGCCCTGGCTGCCGATGTTGATATTATCATGCTCGATAATATGCGCTCGTCGATGATGAAAGAGTGTGTTGATATTATCGATCGTCGTGCAAAAATTGAAGCGTCGGGAAATATGACCATCAAACGTATTCGCAAAGTGGCGCATACCGGAGTTGATTATATTTCGATTGGTGCATTAACTCATTCGGTAAAAGCACTCGACATCAGTCAGCGTATAATTGACTAATGAATCTTGTAATAGATATAGGCAATACGCGAACAAAATATTCGGTTTGTACTGAAAACGAGGTGGTAAAAACGGTATCGGTTGATACCTTTTCTACTGCTTTGATCAGTACATTAAAACAAGAATACGAGGGGCTGGATAGTGCAATTCTGTCGTCGGTAAAAGATTATCCCGATGAATTGAAAGTTGCGCTGACCGGGCAGTTCGATCCGTTTATTGAGCTGAACGCCACAACGCCCTTGCCTGTTGAAAACTGTTACGAGTCGAACGAGACATTGGGAAAAGACCGCATTGCGGCGATTGTAGGAGCTTTCGAGCTGTATCCCAAAACAAATGTTTTGGTTATTGATGCCGGAACAGCAATTACCTACGATTTGTTAACCGCCGAAGGTAAATACCTGGGCGGAAATATTTCACCTGGTTTGGAGATGCGCTTTAAGGCATTAAACCAGTTTACTGGAAAACTTCCTAAAGTAGAAAAGGGAGTTATTAAACAACTAATTGGAAAAACAACCGAGCAGGCAATTAGAGCCGGAGTACAACACGGTATGGTATTCGAAGTAGACCATGCAATTACCTCATTTAAGGAAAATTATAATAATTTAAAAGTTATTATGACCGGGGGCGATGCCGAATTTTTTGATAACAAATTAAAAAATTCTTTCTTTGTACACTTTAATTTAACCAGCATTGGTTTAAACCGCATTTTACAACATAATGGGGAGACTAAATAGAGTAAGTTTTTTGATCGCCGGGTTACTGTTTGTCCCGGCTGTATTGTTTGCACAGTTTAATAATAACACCACATCGCCGTATTCGCGTTATGGTCTTGGTGATTTGCAACCCTATTCGCTAGGACGTTCGTCGGCAATGGGAGGAGCAAGCCTTGCAAGCAGATACAAAATGCAGATAAATGCGGCCAACCCCGCCAGTTACACATCGCTTGATTCGCTCAACTTTATTTTTGAGTTTGGTTTGGAAGGCAAATTTGCCAATAACCAAACCGAAAGCACAAGTATGAAGACGAATGATATAAACTTCAAGTATTTTGCCATGAGCTTCCGGATAACCGACTGGGCGGCAACAAGCTTAAGTTTAACACCCTATTCTGACGTAGGTTATTACGTAACATCTACCGCGGACATTGAAAATGTTGGAAACGTTTACAACACATACTACGGAGCGGGAACCATTTCGAATGCCCGCTGGGGAATTGCTATCGAACCCATTAAAAACGTGTCGTTTGGTGCAAACCTGAATTACCGTTTCGGGCAATTAAACCGAAATACGGAAGTAACTTTTGCCGATCCAACATTTTATAATGTACAACGGTATTCAACAGTTCGTATACGCGATTTTGGTTTGGATTTAGGAGCACAGGCAACCCTGCCATTGAAAAATGATAAAAGTTTAACATTTGGATTGGTGTTCGCCAATTCACCTGAATATACCGACTTTGTATCCGATATTATTCAGAAAAACCTGTCGTACGGAGGTGCCCTGGACCAGGATACCTTGAACTATCGCGAAGAAGAGGAGGGAAAGTTGACTTTCCCAATGATGATAGGCGGTGGACTATCGTTGGCCAAAGAAAATGTGTATGAAATAAATGTGGATTATTACCACGAAGGATGGGCCAACGCCGAATTTTTAGGAGGTAAAAGCAATTTCTTGACAGATTTAAATAAATTTGCGATTGGGGCTGAGTGGATTCCGGATAAGTTTTCGATCAGAAGTTTTATTAACCGTGTTGCATATCGCGCCGGTTTGAAATACGAACAAACTTACCATACCTTCGCCGGACAGCACATAAATGACTTTGGCATAAGTTTTGGTGTTGGATTACCACTGTATCGCTCTAACTCAACACTTAATCTAAGTGCCGAGTTCGGGCAAAGAGGAACAAAAGAATATAATTTGGTACTCGAAAAATATGCAAAAGTGAATGTGAGTGTAAGCTTACACGACTTATGGTTTATGCAACGAAAAATTGACTAGAATTCAAAAAAAAGAAAAAACAAATAAAACTCATTATGAAAGCTATTTTACGCATATCTCTTTTAATCGCGGCGGTTGTAATGGTCGGTATTACAGGTGCACAGGCGCAAAGAGTTGTTAAAGGAACTGTTTACATCGACGGAGAACCGGCTGCTGGTATTACTGTTGAAGCCCATAAGGGTGGAGAAATGATGACCAGTTTTGATGGTAAATACGAAGTTGAAGCTGATGAAAAATCAAAATACATCAGGTTTACATTTATCGATGAATCAAAAAAATTAGACATCGAAGGCAAATCAGGCGATGTGTTTGATTTTGCATTTAGCGGAAGTCTTCCTTCTGGCGATGGCGAAAAAGAAGAAACCGGAGAAGTAAACCTAAGCACTTTGGAAGAACTGATGAAAGCTCAGGATAGAGATTTCTTAAACGAGCTTAGTTTGTATGGTGAATTCTTCAAACAAAAAGACTATAAGTCAGCTATTCCACACTGGCAAAAGCTGTATAACAAGTATCCTAAATCTACCATGAACCTGTATATTCACGGTTCTAAGATTTACGAACACCAGATTGAAACTGCCAAAACTGATGCTGAACGCGATAAGTACATTGATTTGTACATGAAATTGTACGACAAACGAATGAAGTACTTTGGCGAGCGTGGTTATGTGCTAGGACGTAAAGGTACATCATGGTTAAAATACAAATTAGACCAGAACAGAGATAAAGCACCTGAAGGTGACGCTTTAAAAGCAATTCATAAGTCGGGTTACGAGTGGTTGTCAGAATCGGTTGAGCTGCAAGGCAACCAAACTGAACCACCTGTACTTCTGTTGTACATGCAAACAACTGTTGCATTGTTCAAGTTGGGTGAACTTCCAAAAGAGCAGGTAGTTAAAAATTACGAAGAGTCGACTGCAATTGCAAATAAAATTGTTGAAGCTAACGAAGATGCAGATAAAGTAAAACTCACTCAGGAAACAGTTATTCCTTATATCGAAAATATTTTCGGAAAATCAGGTGCTGCTGATTGCGAAGCTTTAATTAGCATTTACGAACCTCAGTACCACGATAATTCAAGCGATGCTGATTTTATCAAATCAATGTTACGTCGTTTGGGTAGAGCCGGATGTACTGAAACTGAACTTTTTGGTTTAGCTACCGAACGTTTGTACGAACTTGATCCTTCGGCCGAAGCAGCATTTAACATGGCTCGTCGTTTCCTGAAAAAGGACGATGTTGAAAAAGCACGTGAATACTACCAAATGGCTATTGACCAGGAAACTGATGATAAATTGAAAGCTACTTACCATTACGAGCGCGGTTTGGTTCGTTTTACAAAAGACGGTAACTATGTTGGAGCACGTAACGATGCCAGAAGAGCTCTTGAGTTGGATCCTGATTTATGTGATGCAAACTTGCTGATTGCAAACATCTATGTTGCTGCTTCACAAAAATTTGACGGATCGGCCATGGAGAAATCAGCAGTATTCTGGGTAGCATGCGACTACTTCGCAAAAGCACGTCGCGGCGAAGACTGTGCAATCGATGCAGCAGAAAACCTTAGAAAATACAAAGCTTATTTCCCTAACAAAGAAGAAGCATTTATGGAAGGACTACAGGAAGGTTCTACATATCACGTAGGAGGTTGGATTAATGAAAACACAAAAGTTCGCTTCTAACATATTGCAACTAATAAAATTGTCTCGTATTGCAGTTCCCGTGTTGGGAACTGCAATACTTTTCTTTGCTTGTAAGAAAAACGACATTGATAAGATAAAAGCTTTTAGCTCCCCCGAAAATTTGCCGGTTTTAGAGGCTACAAATTTCGAAACACTCAATACCGACTCTGGTACAGTTCGCTTTTCGCTTAAAGCCCCAAAATTACTTCGCTTCGAAAACGATGGCCAGATGTTTCACGAATTCCCCGAAGGTTTATTGCTTATTGAATACGACGAGAACTATAAAATAACTTCCAGTATTAAGGCAGATTATGCCAAGGAATTTATTAAGGAAGAAAAGTGGGAAGCCAAAAATAATGTGGTAGTTACCAATGAAAAAGGAGACTCGCTAAAAACCGAACACCTTATTTGGGACGAAAAACACGAAACAATCTTTACCGAGGAATATGTGAAGATTATTAGTGCCGACAAAATTATTACCGGAACAGGGTTAACATCGGACCAGAATATGTTAAACTGGAAAATTACAAATCCGAAAGGTGTTATTTATGTTGCGGTAGATAATAAAAACCAGCCCGACCAAACAGAAAACAAAATTGAAAAGCCTAAAGCGGAAATAAACGATCCGGTAATTTCGAAAACACCACCCAAAAAAGCTGTAAACTTTAACTAGCTATTTATGAACCCGTATTTGCTGATTCTGATAACGATCATTCTCTCAGCCTTTTTTTCAGGAATGGAGATTGCTTTTGTGTCAGCGAATAAACTGCGCCTCGAGCTCGATAAACAATCCGATCCGTTTAGCTCAAAATTACTAAGGTTTTTAACCCATAATGGTGGTCAGTATATTGCTACCATGTTGGTTGGCAACAACATTGCGCTTGTGGTTTACGGTATTGCTTTTGCTACTGTTTTAGAGCCGGTTTTGCTCAACTCAATTCAATCCGAATCAGTGGTTTTATTGCTGCAAACCATCATCTCAACATTTGTAATTTTATTGTTTGCCGAATTTTTACCAAAAACCTTATTTCGCATTTTCCCTAATTCGTTGTTAAACGTTTTTGCTTTGCCGCTTGCCTTTTTTTATGTGATCTTTTTCCCGGTAACACGTTTTTCGATGGGCATTACCAACTTTTTACTGCGAAATGTTTTTAAAACCGAACCCGGCAACGAAGATAAAAACAAGGTGTTTCGCAGGATTGATCTTGATGAGTTTATAAATGAGAACGACCGGACAAGTGCAGAACATAAGGAACTTGTTGAAACCGAGATCAAACTGTTTAAGAATGCACTCGATTTCTCGAAAATAAAGCTGCGTGAGGTCATGATTCCGCGCACCGAAATAGCAATGATGGAAACAGGTGCAGCAATAAGCGATTTACGACAAAAATTTGTTGAAACGGGTTATTCCAGGATTCTGATTTACAGCGAAAGTATCGATAATATAATTGGTTATGTGCACTCTTCAATGATGTTTAAGAACCCGCAAACCATCGATCCATTCATCAAAAATGTATTGATTGTGCCCGAAACCATGCCTGCAAATAAATTGCTGAGCACCTTTATTCAGGAGCATCGCAGTATAGCCATTGTTGTTGACGAATTTGGCGGAACAGCCGGAATGGTAACCAGCGAAGATATTCTGGAAGAAATATTTGGCGAAATTGAAGACGAACACGACGTTAAAGGTATTATTGAAAAGAAAATAGGCGATAACGAATTCATCTTCTCAGCACGGGCCGAAATCGATATGCTGAATGAAAAGTATTTCCTCGAACTTCCCGAAAACGAAGAGTTTGAAACACTTGCCGGTTTTATACTTTACAACTACGAAAGTATACCAAAAGTGAACTCGGTTATAAAAATCGAAAAATTTCAGTTTAAAATCCTAAAGGCAACCAATACTAAAATCGAATTGGTGAAACTCAAACTTCTTAACGATTAATCTTGTAAAAACTTAGGGTGGTAAAATGCTGGTAGTCTGCTAATTCCAAGCTTGTTTCGGGCATTGGTAAAAAATATTCGATATTGGAGGTAAAACAGTTAAAATTATTATCTTCGTAGCTCGAAAAATTCAAACGATTTTAGACAAAAAATAACTGTAAATCAATGGCAACGTTACAAAACATTAGAACGAAAGCAGGATTGTTAGTAGCAATTGTAATCGGTTTATCATTGGCAGCGTTCATCCTTGGCGATTTATTGCAAGGAGGTTCGTCGATGTTTCAGAGAAACCGATTAGAAGTTGGAGTAATTGATGGTGAATCAATTCAATATCCTGAATTTCAGCAAGAGGTAGAAGAACTTGGGGAGATATTCAAACAAAACTATGGGCAAAATCAGTTAGATGATAATACCTGGGCACAAGTGCGTGAACAGGCCTGGCAACGTAAAATTGCCGAGATTGTTATGGGTGAAGCCTACGAAGATCTTGGTATTGAAGTTAGCTCAGAAGAGTTATTCGATATGCTTCAGGGAGCAAATCCACACCAAATTGTTCGTCAGATATTCAGCAACCCGCAAACCGGTCAGTTCGATCGTAATTCGGTAGTTCGTTTCCTGAAAAACATGGAAACAGGCTTAATATCGCCTGAAGACCGTGCATCATGGTTAAACATCGAGCAACAAATTGTTGAAGAACGTACACAAAGCAAATACACTTATATGGTGGCAAAAGGTATGTACGTTACAGGCGAGCAGGCTGAGGCCAGTGCAACCGCCGGAAACAAATTGGTTAATTTCGATTACATTGCTTTACCACACAGTAGTGTTGCCGACGAGGATGTTACCGTAACGGAAACAGATCTGAAAGATTATTACAACGCACATAAAGAAGATTACGAAGCAGAAGCCAGCAGAAGAGTTGAATACATTGCATATCCGGTTGAACCATCGGAAAAAGATTTTGCTGACGCTGAAGAGTGGATCACAGATATTAAAGCTGATTTTGAAGAAACTGAGAATACCATTCAGTTTGTTGACACCAACTCGGACATTAGCTTTAACGATGCCTGGGATAAAAAAGACGACCTTCCGGAAGCCGTTGGTAACTGGATTTTCGACGAAGGTGCTGAGGTTGGATCAGTTTACGGTCCTTACAAAGAAGGTGAATCATTTACTTTGGTAAAATTATACAAATCGGAAATGATGCCCGACTCGGTTGAGGCGCGTCATATCTTATTGCAGGTAACCAATCAGGCCGAAGCTATTCTTGCACAGCAATTGGCCGACAGCCTGAAAACAATGATTGAAAATGGTGCTGATTTTGCCGAACTGGCACGTACCAATTCAGATGATCAGGGTTCTGCAATCAACGGTGGCGATTTAGGTTGGTTCCAGCGTGGTCAAATGGTGAAACCTTTCGAAAATGCCGCTTTTAACAATACAACTGATAGTGTTACAATGGTTGCAACACAATTCGGAATTCACCTGGTACAAACTACCAAACGTGGAAAACTTACACGTCAGGTGCAGGTGGCATACCTTACCCGCAATGTTGAGCCAAGTACAAGAACTTACCAGAATGTATATTCTAAAGCAAGCCAGTTTGTAGGTGAAAACCCAACTGCCGAAGCATTTAACACTGCAGTAACTGAGCAAGGCCTTACAAAAAGGGTAGCAAATGTTAGCGAAAATCAGCGTACAATTGTTGGTTTGGAAGATGCCCGTCCGTTAATTAGAGCTGCCTACGAAGCTGAGGTTAATGATATTTTGACTAACAACCAGGATTCACGCATCTTCGAACTGGGCGACAATTTTGTAATTGCCATTTTAGCAAGCAAAACTGAAAAAGGAATTGCTCCTTTCGAAGACGTAAAAGCACGTGTTGAGTTAGCAGTAACAAAGGAGAAAAAAGCTGAATTGTTGGTTGAGAAAGCAGAAGCTGCTTTAAACGGCAATGCAGATTTAGCCGCTGCCGCTACAGCTCTTGATACTGAAGTTCAGACTGCAAATGCAATTAACTTTAACTCGTTCTCGGTTCCCGGAATTGGTCTGGAGCCTGCAGTAATCGGAACAGTTGCAGCACTTGATGTTGACAAAGTATCGGAACCAATTGCAGGAAACAACGGTGTTTATGTTGTAATGCCTACTTCGGTTAGCGAAGGTGCCGGTGTTGATGTAGCAGCCGAGAAAATGCGTTTGGCGCAAACAAACACTTACCGTGTTGGTTCGGAAGTATTTAATGTATTCCGTAACTCGGTAGAAATAGAAGACAAAAGAGCGAAGTTCTATTAGTAGAATAACGCACAACGATAGTTAAAGCCGTTCCTTTATTAGGAGCGGCTTTTTTCTTAGTCGCAAGTCTACACCAGAATTTATAGACTACCCCTGATTGTACCTCTCAACAGGTACCTGGATTTGTGCAGATATGTTTTCATGAAATAAAAAGAAGAAAGCACATTCTATACTATTTTTTAGGAAAAAACGTTAAGTTTGACGATAAACCTTTATAATTCAATGCTATGAGAAATACACTATTGGTCGTTTTGGGCTTGTTGATTCTGTTAATCACTGCCTGTAAAGAAGTTGATAAGAGAACCATCACATCCGATGAAGCCACTGTTTTGGTAATGGAAGCTGCAACTGCTTACAGTATTTATACTTCCACCCAGGAAGAAGGAACCAGTGCCGGTTTTCAATCGGAGGGTATGCTGAAAAGCGCAACAACTACAAACGAAAATTATCCGCAAATTTCTATTGAGCCACTCGATCTTACCACCTGGCCAAAAACCATAACTGTGGATTATGGCCCTGAAAATATTTTGGGATTAGATAACCACGAGCGGAGAGGGAAATTGATTATTACTGCCGATAATTTTCCGGGAGTTAGCGGAGCTGAATGGGAAATCACCTTCGACGATTTTTATCACGACGACTATAAAGTAGAAGGCGTGCAAACCATTGCCTACAGTGGCCCAAATGCCAGCGAACACCCGGTATATACCTGTACCGTAAGCGATGGAGTAATTACTTCACCTAATGGTGAAAGGTTTTATTTCGAGCAACAGACACAGCGCGAATGGATAAGTGGCTACGATACACATATGGTAACAAGTGGTGAAACTTCCGATTTTTGCGATGATAATTTCCAAATAACAGGAACCCACAGTGGAACGAGCTCCGACGGATATGCTTACACCATGTCTACAACATCACCACTGCTGATTAGTAATTGTTGCCGTTGGATTAAAGAAGGAGTGCTGTACATTGGCCTCGAGGATTACGACCTGAGTTGTGAAATTGACTACCGGCCTGCAACGGATACGGGTGACGACTGTAATAATTTGGTCAGTGTTACCGTATTCGGAGAAAGTGTAGCGGTTAATCTGCCATAATAAGATAGTATCTGAAGATTTTTCCCAATCCAGGCTGAAAGTAAGAGACCGGGGCTGTATAAATGATATAAATACAGCCCCGGTTTTTTGCATGATACGCCGATAATGATTGGGGAAGTAAATGGCGAATCGAATTTTTCCCTGTTTAAATTGTGGTGGGCTGTTCGGGATGCAGAATTAATTCTCCACGGCTGTAGAGCTGTGTTTTGAAAATATTTTTTCGTTTCCACAGCGATGGAGAAGGATTTTGAAAGTTTATTTTTAACTCGACAGCGGTCGAGTTAAAAATTGAAAGTTTTCTTTGTTGCCGACGGCTGTCGAGTTGAAAATCAGAAATATTTTTGCTTGTCGACAGCAGAAATCATCGATTTTGAAAATTCATTTTGTTGCCGACGACTGTCGGATTAAAAACTGACAACTGATTTTGTTGTCGACAGCTGTCGGGCTTCATTGCAACGATAAATTTTATCAATTCTGTGCATGTTTCTTACTTACAGGCCGGTATAAACGTTAAAGCTGGCACTTTGTACGAAAACATCCACTTTACCTTGAATACAAAAAAGGAAACCCAACCAAGGCTCACACCTTCCTTTTACCAATAACAAATTGTAGCCAGAGTGCAATTCAACAGAATTGATGTTTGAAAGCTATTGCATTCCTGATTTGTATTTTTATATTTATCGCAACAGCTACACTTCATAATTTAATCAATATTGAAGAAGAGGCTCAAACAACATATAAAAAACCGGAAAAGACATGACCGAATTTACAAGATCGATACTGTTATTACTTGTTTTATTAAATCCGTTTTTGGTAATCGTTTATCTAATCGACATTGTTCAGAAGCTCGATAATAAGCAGTTTAGGCGGGTATTAATTCGTGCCGGTTTTATTTCGTGTATTGCATTTTGCAGTTTTGCTGTGCTGGGCGATCGTATTTTCTCCGATGTATTTCAGGTTCGTTTTGCTTCGTTTCAGTTGTTTGGTGGTATTGTTTTCCTGCTTATTGGGCTGCAGTTTGTTTTTCGCGGGCCAACTGCCATTGAAATATTGCGTGGCGAATCAAAACACATTGCCGGAGCCATTGCTATGCCGGTTTTAATTGGCCCCGGTACCATTAGTGCCAGCGTGGTTATTGGTAAACGTAACGACATTCTTATATCGTGCGCATCCATTGTAGTGGCGGTTATGCTGTGTATTCTGGTATTGGTGGTTTTAAAATTTTTGCACGATGTAATTCGCCAAAAACGGGAAGAATTGATTGAGCGCTATTTCGATTTGGCAGGACGTATTACTGCGCTGTTTGTTGGTTCGGTAGCCATTGAAATGATTATGGCGGGCGTAAAAACGTGGCTGAATTTACACTGGAGTTAGTTTAGCAAATCTCCACCAAACGAATATCAAAACTCAACACGGCATTTGGTGGAATTTTATTTCCGGTACCTTTTCGTCCCCAGGCCAGTTCCGAAGGCACCCAGAATTTATAACGGCTGCCAACGCTCATCATAGGTAAACCTTCCTGAAGTCCTTCAATAAGTTCTTCTATTTTAACTTCGTCGGGCTGGTTTTGGCGGTAAGTGTCTTCCAGAATTTTACCGTCGAGGAGCAAAGCGCGCTGATGAATTTTAACCGTATCGAAGAGTCCGGGTTTTGGCCCCTGTTTTTCTTCCACAATTAAATACTGCAAACCACTGTCGGTTTCTAAAACACCGGTTTTCTGCCTGTTGTTAAGTAAAAAATCATCACCCGATTTTCGGTTGTTCCCGGCCGAACCTTTGCTACGTGCTTTTTTCTCTCTGCGTGCCATGTTTCTCTTTCAATATTAAGAAGTTCTACAAAGTAAATGAAAATCAGAAAGTAAGTTTTAATTATTAAAGTTGAAGTTCTATATTTGGCTTGCTTTTAATACTTATTTGCATTTAAACCAATTTAAACCTGATAAGGAGGACTAAAATGATTTTGCGCTTTCTCACCATTTTTACAGTTTTAATTTGTTTTGTATTTGGTAGTGTTTCGGGAGCCGAACACCCCGAAAAAGATGTGCGTATAAAAAGCCGCGGATCGTTATCGTACAACAAGCGTGATGCAAAAATTAAGGTTTATATTGAAGGCGCCCGGCTCGATATGGATTATATGCGGCGCAATATGCGTTTTGCCGATTTTGTAAACGATCCGGCCGTTGCCGATGTGCATATCATTATAAATAGCCGGGTGAGCGGTTCGGGCGGAATGGTTTATTCTTTGATGTACAACAACCTTACGTTCGAGAATTTCAGCGATTTTACCATTACCTGTACTACCCTTGCTGACGATACCAACGAAGAGGAACGCCGGAAAATTAAAGACGCACTTTCGCTGGGTTTGATGCCTTTTGTAAACCAGACAAAAGCTTCCGATCAGATAAGTTTTCGCTACCGGGGCGAAGTAGAGCAGGCTCAGGTTGCTGAAGTTGACGACCCATGGAACAACTGGACTTTTAGAGGCGACATTAGTGGTAGTGTAAATCTGGAAGAAAGTAAAAAGAACTATAACTATGCGTTTTATGGGCGTGCCGATAAGGTTACCGACGAAATCAGGATACGAAACAATGCGCGTCGTTCAGTAAATACCAAGAAATACACCACCGACGGAGAAGAGTACCGTTCGGATAATACGTCAACATATGGCTCGTCGAGCGTGGTAAAAAGCTTGTCATCGCGTTGGTCAACAGGTTTGTTCGGAAGTTTCTATAACAGTAATTACCGCAACACGAAATACTCAATGTCGGTTAAACCTGCCGTGGAGTATAATATTTTCCCATGGGATGTGTCGGACCGAAAAGTGTTTACCATAGCCTATTATATTGGGCCCGAGTGGATGAAATATTACGAGGAATCGATATATGACAAACTGGAAGAAAGCCTTTGGGAGCAGTCGTTACGCCTTGATCTGCAGATTGTGCAAACCTGGGGCGAGGTAAAGGCCGGACTAAATGCAACGAACTATATGCACGACTGGACCAAAAACAGGATAACTTTTGATACCGATTTGTCGGTTCGTATTATTCGCGGGTTATCGGTTCGTATGGGTTTTACCGTAGAGAATGTTCACGACCAGATTTACCTGCCTAAAGGAGACATTTCGTTGGAAGATGTATTGCTGAATAAGGTTCAGTTACCTTCGTCATTCGAAGTTGGAGCCAATGTTGGAATTCGCGTACAGTTTGGTTCAATTTATAATAATATTGTGAATAACAGGCTATAGAATTAGTTACAAGTCTCGAGTTGCGAGTAGCAAGTTTTAAGGACAATCTACATCAATCTTTATTCAATCTGCATCAATCCTTCTTAACTTTCGCAATAACAACCACCTGTGTGGCCATCTGAAATCCATGCTGTTGTAACGCCTTTTCTATTTCCGGGATTTGCTTTTTCAACACGTGGTATTCCGGCCTGTCTTTAATCAGACTAAGCATTTCTGTTAGCTTGTCTTTACGCTCAGTAATTTCTTCAGGCGTTGGTTCTACACGCTCTTTTTCCTGGTTAAAGGCTATACAAATTTCCAGTCCTGCTTTTTCAACCTGCTCAAGAATTTCGACGCGCGTAAACGTTTCGTTGTGGCAAACTCCATTCAGGCGATCAACCGTACTTCTGAAATGATGCATGCTTTTATGTACTTCCTGCGCAGGATTAAGGTTGTCGCTAAACAGTTCGTTCACAATAATCCAACCGCCGGGTTTTACCACGCGTTTCATTTCAATGAGAGTTTGCTGAACATCAGGTAAATGGTGCATGGCCATTGAAATGCTTGCAGCATCGAAAGTGGAATCCGGGAAATCCAGTTGTTCGCCGCTCATAATACTGAACTGCACATCGGGATGGACTTTTGCAGCTTCTTCAAGCGATGCCTTATCCGGATCGATTCCGGTGAATTTGGTATTGTTTAAGGCTTCTTTTAAAACCGAAATAAAATTCCCGCTTCCGGTTCCAACATCCAAAAGGGTGCTTACTGTTTTGTCTTGAAAAAATTGTTGTAGTTGTTCCATCAGATCAAGAGTAAAAATGCCGACAGGGCAGTTACAATTATTACAGCGGTTCGGTACAGTTTATCCGATATTTTCTGTACCAGTTTTATTCCGGCAAAAGCACCAAAAGCGATGGCCGGTAAAAGCATCAGGTCGAGTGTGAGCGTATCCAAGTTAATGGTTTTCCAAACGAAAATATGCAAAGGGAATTTCGAGAAGTTTACGATCAGAAAAAACCAGGCTCCGGTGCCGATAAAGCTGTTTTTTGGCAAATGCATGGCCAGCAGGTAAATGGCAAAGATGGGGCCGGCTACGTTGCCAATCATCGTAGCGAAACCTCCTAAAACACCCATAGTTGCTGAGAACCACCAGGTGTCGGGGAAAAGATTTTGTCCTTTTTTGCGGTCGCGCCAAAGCATGAGGCCAATACACAGAAACACCAAAATGGCGATTATATTTTTAAACCAGGTATCGTTTACCACTTCGCCAACCCAAAGCGCAATACCAATTCCTACAAAAGCCCAGGGCAGCAGTTTCCACAGGTATTTCCACTCGGCATGACGGTGGTAGTACCCAACTCCAAATAAATCGGCCATCATTAACATCGGGAGTAAAATTCCGGTGGAGGCTTTGCCACCAAAAATTAGCGCCAGTGTGGGAACCACCAACATTGAAACACCGGGAACACCTACTTTCGACATGCCAACCAGCATGCCACATACTGCTAATAAAATCCATTGAAGTGTGGAGAAGTCAAGTTCGAGCATAGCAAAAATGTTATGTCGCTAATGTAGTAATAAATATGGAACAGGGTAGAAAAGAAAAGGTCCCGCAGAAGCGGGACCAGTCTAGCTAACAATTCGAAGGTAGATCTTACCTCCTCAAAAAACAAAAAACAAAAACCATGTTCAAGGCCTCAGCCTTACTTTCAATCACTCAACTTAAAAACATGTTAGTTACGATATATCTAACTAAATAGATGTATGCAAAGCTCATGCCATAACTTTCATAAAAGCAATAGTTTAACCTCTGTTAACGTGCTTGTAAAAAAGTCTTAAAAAGTTTTTTTGTCAATATCCTGAAGTTCTTTAGGGTCGATTTTGCCAAACCACTCATTAAGTTTTTCGCGTGCTTTGGCCTTAATTTCGGGGGTAATGCTGCCCGCCACTGCCGACAGGGTGAAAAGCAGTACGCCAAGGTCGTCGCTGAACCCAATTATGGGTGTCAGGTCAACAATGGCATCGGTGGGTAGGATAAAATAACCCAGTGCGGCGGCAATGCTGAGTTTGGTTTTTAATCCAACGCCTTTGTCTTCGAAAGTGTAGTACAACAACAAAACAGCATAAACAACTTTTGCTCCGGCCGCTTTGCCAAATTTCTTAAGCTTGTCCCACAACGATTGTTCAGAAAAATATTTCGAATACTTGTCGTACATAGTTGTTCTATTTTAAGCTGGCCGTTGAAAAATCGAGCTGAAATGCACCGTATTGTTCGGTAATTTGTTCAAGAATGGCGTGTACCTCGTCGTTCGTTTCGGCGCGCAGCAGTTGAATTTTTAGGTCTCTGAAATTTGGCAACCCCGGGAAATACTTGGCGAAATGACGGCGCATCATTAAAATCCCCGATCGTTCATTGTCGCGCCACTCCAGATTTAGCCGCATCTGTTCTTTTAATACTTCCACCACTTCGTTAACCGTTGGCTGTGCTAATTCTTCTCCGGTTTGAAGGTAATGTTTTACCTCGCGAAATAACCAGGGGCGGCCAATTGCTCCGCGCCCGATCATCAAAGCATCTACACCCGTTGCATCAAGCAATTGTTTGGCTTTTTTTCCACTGTTGATGTCGCCGTTACCGATAATGGGAATTTGAATTTTCGGATTGTTTTTTACTTCTCCGATCAATGTCCAGTCGGCTTCACCGGTGTACAACTGTTCGCGCGTACGACCGTGAATGGCCAGCGCCTGAATTCCGGCATCCTGCAATCGTTCGGCCACTTTAACAATAGGTTGATTGCCTGCCGACCAGCCCAGTCGTGTTTTTGCGGTAACCGGAATTTTAACGGCTTTCACAATTTCTGCAGTCATTTTCTGCATTTTGTCCACGTCTTTTAACATGGCCGATCCGGCGCCGTGGCGCACGATCTTTTTCATGGGGCAACCGTAATTGATATCGATAAAATCGGGTTCAAATTCTTCGGCTACCTGCGCCGCACGCACCATCGAGTCGATGTTGTGTCCATAGATCTGAATGGCTACCGGGCGGTCGAACTCAAACAAATGCATTTTTTGTTTTGTTTTTTCCACATCGCGCACCAATGCCTCCGACGATACAAACTCGGTGTACATTACATCGGCGCCAAATTTTTTGCACATCATCCTAAACGACTTGTAGGTGACATCTTCCATCGGTGCCAGAAAAAGGGGAGTGCCCTCCAGTTCTATGTTGCCAATCTTAATCATTCATTAGAAATTGCTGCAAAAATAGCTAAAAATATTTGGGTGGGAATTTGGACTAAATCAATCGTTTAACTTTTGCTTTTGGAGTGAGTTTCATCGTTTTGAAATCGATGCCGGTAATCAGGTTTACACCGGGCTTTTTGCCTTTTTCAAACGATCCAAAAGCAGTTGAAATGTTTAAGGCTTTTGCCCCGTTTATGCAGGCCCACGACAACAACTCTTCCAGCGAAATAGTTGGAAAGTTTTCCTGAATGGTGAGCATCTCCTGAAGTATCGAAAGTTCGGTATTCGATGCTAAACTATCAGTTCCCAAACAAATCTGCAGCTTTTCTTCAAGGAAAAGATTAAATGGCGGCAGCTCATTTTCGATATAAAGATTGGAGTTGGGACACAAAACAAAATAGGTATTAGCGAGGCTGCGGTACCGTTTTAATGCTTCAATATCGTCTCTCCGGGTTTGGGTGTTGTGTACCAAAAGCAATTGATTTTCTTTTGGCAGATAGTTGAGAATAGATTGTAACGACGATTTTCCGCTAGGTATAAAATGTTGGGTTTCCAGCTTTAAATTATCGCTGAAATGTTTGGAAATCGCACCTTTTCCCGACAAAAAGAATTCCGTTTCCGCTTTACTTTCCTGGTTGTGAATGGAGAACAGCCCCCCGTTTTTCAGTGCATGACTCTGCACTTTCTCGAACAAGTCTGGCGAAACGGAATACGGTGAGTGCGGAACGATGGAGGTAGAAAGATTAGCTTTTTCAAACGATTCAAACACTTCAACCGCTTTGTTAAAAGCCCGCTCAGCCCGCGACGGATGAAAGCCAAAAACTTCAACAAAAGTGTGGTAGGCGATTTTGCTTTTTTGTTTTACCGAAAGCGAAAAATCGGAGTTGGAAACATCGCCAACAGCTGCAATTCCAGCTGCCCACATTTTTCGGTCGGCAATCTGCATGGCCTTTTCTTTGTCGGCCGGTTCGTCTCTTAACTGGTTTATCTTTTTGAGAAAACCACTAAAGCCGATGTGCTTTTCAATTTTGTTGTGGAGGTGCGAAAATTCTAAATGGCAATGGGCGTTTACAAATCCGGGAGTTAAAATGCCGCTGTAAAACTCCACACCGGCTTCTTCGCGGAATGAATCGCCCCGTTCCAGGATTTCGATTATTGTTCCATCATCGTCGCAAACCAAAATTCCGTTTTTTATTGGCGAAGTTGTTCCGGGGAAGACGTATGTGGCGGCGATTTTTCTCACCTTACATTTAATTATTCTTCTTCAAATGGCTCCAATTCCTCTTTTCGCCCTGAACGTTCCTGCTCCATTTCACTCAGTCGGCTCATTACTTTGCGGTACATTTTCTCAAAGTTTTTAGGGTGACTTTCGTAGAAAACCAGTGATTGCTCAAATAACGAATCGGTAACTTCATATTTCTCCAAAACCGAATAGTAAAAATCTTCTGTCTGGCTGTTTAACATGGCCGAGTCGTATCGAAAATGGTTATAAGCCGCTTCGGCCAGGTGCACGTCAACCAGCATATTGATCATTTTCTTTTCCTTAATCAAATGCTCGGGTTTGGGCATAATCTCGTTTTCGCACGCAGTGAATGCGAATACAGCAATAATTAGTATAAGAAAGGCATTTTTCATTTGGCTGCCAAATTATAAATAGTTCATTCGTTTTTCAAAAAAAGGTCGTTAAAAAAGCTTATTTGTGCTGTTTTATAAAATGTTTCTCGCAGATTTCGCAAATACCGCTGATTTTATAGCGAGCTGAAATATTTTTCTGCGTAATTCTGCGCCATCTGAGAGAAATTATTTTTATGCGAAAATGGTTTTAAATACTTCTTCTACCCGGCTTACTTTTACAATATCGATTTTAAATTTCGATGCATCAAAACCTTTGTTAAGCGTTGGTACATAAATGCGCGAAAATCCCAGTTTGGCAGCTTCGGCAATACGTTGCTCGATGCGGCTTACGGCGCGTATTTCTCCTGTTAATCCAACCTCGCCGGCAAAACATATTTTGTGGTTTATGGCAATGTCGATATTCGACGAAAGAATAGAGCAAATAACCGCCAAATCGGTTGCCGGATCATTGATTTTTAGTCCGCCGGCAATATTCAGGAAAACATCTTTTGCAATGAGTTTAAAACCGGCGCGTTTTTCCAAAACGGCCAAAAGCATGTTCAGCCGGCGCAAATCAAAACCTGTGGATGAGCGCTGAGGTGTTCCGTAAGCTGCTGAACTTACCAATGCCTGAATTTCGATCAGGAATGGCCGTACACCTTCCACGGTTGCTGCAATGGCGGTGCCACTTACATCGACATTTACTTTTGATATCAACTGCTCCGATGGATTAGTGATTTCACGTAAGCCATCGCTGCGCATTTCAAAAATGCCAAGCTCGTTAGTGGAGCCAAAGCGGTTTTTGTTCGAGCGTAGAATGCGGTACATGTAATTGGTATCGCCTTCAAACTGCAAAACAGTGTCGACCATGTGCTCCAGTACTTTTGGCCCGGCAAGGCTGCCTTCTTTGGTAATGTGACCGATTAACACAACCGCAACATGATTCTTTTTGGCGAATTTTAAAATAGCCGAAGTACACTCGCGAACCTGCCCAACCGAACCCGGCGATGACTCGATCAATTCTGTTGAAATGGTTTGTATTGAATCGATGATCAGCAGCTCCGGTTTTGCCTGTTCACTTTGTGCGATAATATGTTCCAGCGATGTTTCGCTTAAAAACAGGCAGTTACTTTTTGCATTGCTCAAACGTTCGGCACGTAGTTTTATCTGTTGCAGGCTTTCTTCGCCCGAAATGTAAAGTATTTTTTTCCCGTTTAATCCCAACGCCAGCTGAAGTGCCAGTGTTGATTTCCCAATTCCTGGATCACCACCCAAAAGTATCAGTGAGCCGGGAACGATTCCGCCACCCAAAACACGGTTAAATTCTTCAATCCCCACCGAAATACGCTGTGTTCTGGCCATCTCGATATTTTCGAGTGTAATGGGTTGGTTGCCCGAAATCTGTACCGAAAGTTTTCCGGTAGATTGTTTTTTCTCTACAATCTCTTCCACGTAGGTGTTCCACTCGTTGCAGGCGGAGCATTTCCCGAGCCATTTGGGCGATTGGGCGCCGCAGCTCTGGCAGGTGTATATGGTTTTTGTTTGTGCCATTCTTTTCTGTGTTACTCTGTGCGGTTCTCTGTTATCTCAATGGTAAAAAATGGTTCCAAAGAGAACGCTGAGGTTTACACGGAGTTGTTAAAGGTTTTTTATTCGTTCAATAATTTCGCTGGTTGAAATTCCATCAATCAATTCCAGCGTTTCCACTTTTCCGCCGTTATTTAATACGGTATCGTGACCGGCAATTTCATGAATTTCGTATTGGGCACCTTTTATCAAAACGTCGGGGATGATCTTAGCAATTATGTCGGCCGGTGTTTCTTCATTGAAAAGAATTACCGCATCAACACATCCAAAGGCCGCCAGCACTTCTGCACGCGCCTGCTCATTTATAATAGGGCGCTTATCGCCTTTTAATAATTTTACCGAAATATCGGAGTTAAGCCCAACAATCAATTTGGTGCCATATGCTGCCGATTTGTGCAGTGAATCAACGTGTCCGTTATGAATAAGGTCGAAACAACCGTTGGTAAAAACGATGGTGTTGTTACTTCCTTTCCATATTTCAAGCAGGGGACGTAGCGATTCAAAATCCTTAAAAATCTTTGATTTAAACATGAGATTCATAATTGTCAAAAATAACTATTAAATTGAAGTATCACTATTGCATTTTAAAGGATGTGTGAATTATTTTTATTCATTCTAAATCCCTCCCAAACCAATTTTTAACATATTATATTTTGAAAAAGAGAATTTGTTGAATTAAATTTAAGCCGTCGTTAAAGGAACCCCTGTTCTTCGACACAAATTTTCAGTAAAAGGATAGTATAAAGTGAGGTTGGAAATAAAACACAGTGGTGTTTTAGGGTGAAGGAAATAAAAGTTGTAAAAAAGAACTTAGGTATAACTTCAGAAAACAATTAAACATATTCAAATGAGAAAAATTACGCTCGTATTTCTATTAATTCTTTTTGTGAAAATTTCATTCGGACAAGAGGAGAGTCAGTTAACTAAAAGTGGATTAAAACTTACTTTCTTAAACCCGGGAATGGAATATGAATTTAAGTTGTCAGAAAAATCAACTTTCGCTTTAAATCTTGGCATCGGTTATGGTGGTTCATACAAAGATCTAAAAACCAGCGGAGATGGATTTATGTATTTGTTATCACCGTTTTACGATATGCAGTATCGCAATTACTACAACATAACGAAAAGAAATAGTGCCGGTAAAAATGTAAAGTATAACTCATCTAATTACTTTGGAGTAAGACTTCTTGTTCGAGGACCCGAGATAGCTTCCAGTTTCTCAAGAACCTCAGAATTGGATTATGCATTTGGACCAACATGGGGAATACAGCGCGCTTTTAATCAATTTTATGTTTTATTTGATGTTGGGCCATATGTTTATTTTGACATGAAAGGGGAGTATGGATTTTTGCCAATGTTCCAGCTTAACATCGGTTATAATCTTAGAAAATGATCTTATTAACTGTGTCCAAATTGGGCACAGTTTCTTTTATATTGAATAGTATTCCAAATGACTAAAATATTTTCAATATTCAACACTTCTATTTTAATCATATTTTGGGTTTTTACGGAAATGCTCAATCCTTTAGCGAGTAATGCACAAGACGAAAAATTCCCGGCTCATTTAAATTTCGATTTAGGTACAAACGCATTTGTGCTTGATAATGATGACTTTGGATTTTATTTCGGGGCCGGATATGAACATTTCCTGTCGAGAAAGTTTGCATTTGAGTTGAAAGGACAAGCCGGTATGAATTCTCATGAAAAAGAAAAGCCTATCGGTGGTGAAATCGTTCCGTATGGTAACGATTATATATTATTTACCGAAGCCAGTTATTATACGCTCAGCCTGTGTCCTCGGTTTTACCAGGAATTATCAGATATTATTTTCTTTTTTGCTGATGTGAATTTGGGATTTGAGAGCTCAAAAAGTAACGCCACATTTGGAAACGAAGAGACCGAGGAAGAAAAATATCTTGGTAGTTCAAAGTCTTCTTTTAAATGGTATCCGGGATTTCATATAGGGTTTAAAGTTATTGCAGAAGATCTTTCCGTGTGGTTTTATGTGGGTTGGGAGAAGGTTGATTTGGGAAGAAGTTTAAATGACTTGCCCATCGCTGAAACCGGAGTTTTTGAAGATTATTCAGGTGACACAGAGTTTTTGCAAATCGGTATTCGTTTGGGTGTTCCTTTAGGAAAGAATAGATAGGCCTTATAAGAAACGTTTCATTGATAGACAAAAACTTCCAAATAAAAAAACCTCGCAGTTAAAACTACGAGGTTCACAATTATATTGTAAATGTATTTTATACTACAGTATTCGTCTCGATATCAGGGAATATCAAACTTGGCTTAAATGTTTTGGCTTCCTCAAAATCCATTAAAGCGTACGAAATGATAATTACCACATCGCCAACCGCCACTTTACGTGCGGCAGGTCCGTTCAAACAAATGGTTCCCGATCCGCGCTCACCCCTGATAACATAAGTCTCTAAACGCTCGCCGTTGTTAATATTAACAACCTGTACTTTTTCGTTCTCAATAAGGTTTGCCGCGTCCATCAAATCTTCGTCGATGGTAATACTTCCAACATATTGCAGGTTCGCCTCGGTAACGGTAACCTTGTGTATTTTCGATTTACAAACTTCAATTTGCATAACTATGCTTATTTCGGTCTTAAAAAACTATATTGTCAATTAACCTGATCTTTCCACAAAAAACAGCAACACATCCAACTTTTGTCGATTTTTCGTCCCAGTTTTTTACCGGTTGCAGCTGTTCGTCGTCAACTATCTCAAAATATTCAACATCCAGGAATGGGTTCTTGTTTATCGTTTCTGTTACCCAATCCGTGATTTCTTGTACGGATTTCTGCCCCTTAAGTTCTTTGGCTTTAAACAAAGTCTCCGAAATTACGGCTGCATTTTTCCGCTGTTCTTCCGTCAATAATTCGTTTCGCGAGCTCATGGCCAAACCACTTTCTTCGCGAATAATGGCGCAAGGTACAATTTCCACAGGAAGTTGCAGTTGTTTCACCATATTTTTAACAATGGCCAGTTGCTGAAAATCCTTCAATCCGAAGTACGATTTGGTAGGTTTTACCATGTCGAAAAGTCGGCTAACCACCTGTGCCACACCGTTAAAGTGTCCCGGGCGATGTTTGCCTTCCATTACCTCTTCTAATTTTCCAAAGTTAAATTTACGTTTATCCGGTTCGGGGTAAACCTCCTTTGCATTGGGTGCAAAAACGATTGAACAACCTGTTGGTTCCAATAATTTCATATCGTTTTCGAGTGTGCGCGGATAACGTTCCAAATCGGCCGGATCGTTAAATTGTGTTGGATTTACAAAAATACTTACCACCACAACCGGATTTTCCGAAACGGCCTGTTTTACCAACGAAATATGGCCTTGATGTAGTGCCCCCATAGTGGGTACAAAACCCACTGTTCTACCTTGGGCAAGGTGCTGTATTTCAGACTGTAACTCTTGTACTGTGCTAACCAGTTTCATAGCTTAAAAATTGCGGCTGCAAAGTAAGTAATTTTAATTGGTAAAACAGCATAAAAAAGAAGTATAGTGACTGAAACTAACGAACTTAACTTGACTATTCGCATATTTTTATTACTTTTGCAAACTGTTTTTTAACTGCACTTATAGGTTCATGGAAAAGAAAAGAATCCTTTATATTTCACAGGAGATTACCCCTTATTTACCAGAAAGCGAAATGTCGGAGATTGGACGTTACCTGCCACAGGGCGTTCAGGAGAAAGGGAGAGAGATTAGAACTTTTATGCCGCGTTATGGCTGTGTAAACGAACGTAGAAATCAGTTGCACGAGGTAATCCGTTTATCGGGTATGAACCTTGTGATTAATGATGCGGATCACCCACTTATCATAAAAGTGGCATCGATACAAGCTGCCCGTATGCAGGTATATTTTATCGATAATGAAGATTATTTTCAACGCAAGGCCGTATTACACGATGACGATGGGAAAGAGTTTGAAGATAACGACGAACGTGCAGTATTTTTTGCCCGTGGTGTGCTCGAAACTGTAATTAAGTTACGCTGGGCACCCGATATCATTCATTGCCACGGCTGGTTAACTTCGTTGGTACCTTTATACATTAAAAAGTATTATTACAACGATCCGTTATTCAAAAACTCAAAACTGGTTTATTCGGTTTATAACGACGATTTTAAGCAAACACTCGACAGCAGGTTTAACGAGAAACTGTTGCTTGAAGGTATTACAACCGACGATGTAAAAATGATAGAAGAGCCAACTTTTGCCAATGTTAGCAAAATGGCTATCGATTATTCGGATGCGGTTATACAGGGAACCGAAACGATTAACGCCGACGTTAAAAATTATATTAAGGATAGCGAAAAGTTATTCCTGGATTTCCAACCAAAAGAAACATACATTGATGCCTACAACGAGTTTTACGATAAAGTGTAAGGCTTCGGTGTTAAAGAATCAAAATTATATTTAAAAAGTTCAATTTTACTTCGATTTCAGAAACGCTCTCGTGGTTATTTTTTATGTTTGTGTAATTTTTCGGAAATCAGAAAATTGAAGAGGCAATCCAAGCTGTTTAAATAGGCCAATTTGCATTGGTCGCAGTGGGTAAGCTTCCTAAAATAAATTGGAATTATTGACATGAAATACAATACAGTGCAGTTGTTAAAAATAGTTGGAGGATTATTCGTTCTTGTAAACATATTGGTTGCCTGCAACAGCGAACAAAACGATTTGGGGCTGGGCATCCTTCCTGATGAAGACCTGATTAATGTTCGGAATATTTCTGTTTCGGATAAAATTGCATCCTATACATTTACTGAAGATGGAATTATTACCAATAAAGGTGCAACAAATCTGTTGGGAACCCTGAACGATCCGGTTTTTGGAAAAACAACAGCCAATTATGCAACGCAGTTCCGCTTAACTTCATTTCCTGATTTTGGAACCAATCCGGTAGTTGATTCTGTTCGTTTGTACTTGTTTTATAGAAATATATACGGCGATACGATTACTACGCAGCATGTTAAAGTGTACGAAATGGAAACGTACCTCGACCCGGATGCTGAATACACCCAGGATATTGATTTGAAATCGATGGCTTCGGATGTTCCGCTTGCCGAATTTGATTATACACCAAAAGTGGTGCTGGATTCTGCAACTCAGGATACAAACTACCAGTTGCTGACTATTCCGCTGGATAATACATTAGGAGAAAAGCTAATCGGAGCCGATTCGCTGGATATGATCAGTAACGATGTTTTCCTTCAATATTTTAAAGGCCTTTTGCTCGAAAGTGCCGATGTATCAGGAGAAGGTTCATTGGTAACCTTGCATACTGCATCTACCAGTACTTTTCAGGGATCGGCGTTATTGGTATATTATAACAACGACGAAAACACTGTGTTGTTGGAAGATGATGAAGATCCCGATACCTTATCGCAGGCCTACCTTATAACTAAATATAGTTTGCGGGTTAACGAATTTAAACACGATTACACCGATGCACCGTTTTTAGCCGACCTTGATCAGGAAGACGAAGAAAGCGACCTGATTTATGTACAGCCCACCGGAGGATTAAAATCGCGAATTGCAATTTCCGGTCTTGAAAGCTGGAAAGATTCAACAAATATGGGTATTAATAAAGCCGAGATTATCTTTCATGTTGATAAGGATGCAAGCAATATCGATAATTATCCACCGCCAAGCCAGCTGATGTTTACCTTTGTGGCACCCGACGGAGAAGAATACCGCCCCATTGATTACTTCTTTAATCCTACGTTTTACGGTGGAGTTTTAGATACCAGTGATTACACCTATACCTTTAATATTACGCAGCATGTTCAGCGAATAATTGATTATCCCGATCCTGCTGACACTGTTAACTATGTTGGAAACCAGGGTTTCTACCTTACAACCGGTCAACGTGCTGATATTGCCAACCGGGTAATATTAAAAGGAGCAAAACAAGGTGGTATAGATATGCGAATCACCTATTCAAAATTTTTGGACTAAGCAGCTCTTAATTACTTATCATTCCCCATTTGTAAGCGCTTTTATAGTGGTTTGTGGTGTTGTGCTTATTTTCAAAGGATGGTGTTTTTAATCCCGGTTAAATATGATTCGCTTTAATAAAACAGGGCACAAATTGAATAATGGCATGTTTATCTCCCCGAAAACTTTTATTTTAGCGGCCTTTACCAACAACTAAAATTATTTAAACCACTTAACCGGTGATGAATGCCGAAAATGGAACGGGTTTTTGTTTTTGGCAAACCACAAAAATTAAATTCATGAAACCACTATTTTATTGCGCCGTATTCTTGGTGCTTTCTATTTCCTGTACAAATCAAAGTGATAAGGACCCGGTTTCAACCATGGCTGTTGAAGATTATAGCCAGTATGTAAATCCGATGGTTGGAACCAGCACCATGGGACATACTTTTCCGGGAGCTACCGCTCCTTTCGGAATGGTGCAGTTGGGGCCGCAAACCGATATGCAGCCTTATTTTAATCCTGATGGCAGCTACAACAAAAAGACCTACGAATATTGTGCGGGTTACCAATATCGCGACACTGCGATAATTGGTTTCGCACACACTAATTTTAGTGGAACCGGCCACTCCGATTTGGGCGATTTTCTGGTAATGCCAACCACCGGCGATTTAGTGCTCGATCCGATAAAAACCAACGACGGAAGCAAAGGGTTCTATTCGGTTTTCTCGCACGATAACGAAAACGCAGCTCCAGGTTATTACAGCGTAAAACTTGATGATTATAATATCGATGTGGAACTTACGGCATCAGAACGAGTGGGTTTTCACCAGTATGAATTCCCCGAAAGCGATGAAGCGCACATTATTCTCGACCTGGTTTATAACATTTATCATTACGATGAGAAAAACGTGTGGACATTTTTGCGCGTTGAGAACGATTCGCTGATTACCGGTTACCGCCAGACAAAAGGGTGGGGCCGCACGCGAAAAGTGTTTTTTGCCATGCAGTTTTCTAAACCTTTTAAGAGTTACGGACACAAAAAATACGACGAGAATAATTACGACGGGCACTACCGGTATTTCGATCAGGAGAAAAACTTCCCTGAAATGGCCGGACGAAATATAAGGGCTTATTTTAATTTCGATACTACCGAAAACGAAAAGCTAAAAGTAAAATTTGCCTTGTCGCCGGTAAGTATGGCAGGCGCATTAAAAAATATGGAGGCCGAAATTCCGCACTGGGATTTTGAAAAGGTAAAAGCCGAAACACAACAGAAATGGAACAACGAACTGGCAAAAATAGAGGTAGAAAGTATCTCGGAAGAGGATAAACGCACATTTTACACCGCGCTGTATCATACTTTACTTAGTCCGATTGTGTATGAAGATGTGGATGGAAATTATCGTGGCCTCGATCAGAACATCCACCAGTCGGAAGGGTTTACCAACTACACTATTTTTTCGTTGTGGGATACTTACCGTGCTTTGCATCCTTTCTTTAACCTCGTTCAGCCGTCGCGTAACAACGACATGATTAAATCGATGTTGGCTCATTACGACCAGAGTGTGCACCATATGCTACCGGTTTGGAGCCATTATGCCAACGAAAACTGGTGTATGATTGGTTATCACTCCACCACCGTTTTGGCCGATGCTGTAGTAAAAGGAGTGGGCGATTTCGACAGGAAACGGGCACTGGATGCAGCAGTTACAACAGCCAAAGTTCCCTATTTTCATGGAATTGGCGATTATATGAAATACGGTTATGTGCCCGAGGATAAAAGTTCGTACTCCGTTTCGAAAACACTGGAATATGCCTTCGACGACTGGTGTATTGCACAGATTGCCAAAAACACCGGAGATGAAGCTATCGAAAACGAGTTCCTGGAACGCTCAAATGCTTACAAAAAAGTGTACGATCCTTCTATTGGTTTTATGCGTCCGAAACTATCAAATGGCGAGTTTCGCAAAGAATTTGATCCGCTGGATACACACGGCCAGGGATTTATTGAGGGTAATGCCTGGAATTACGGATTGTACGTTCCGCACCAGGTGGAAGATATGGTGCAGCTAATGGGCGGAAAGTCACGTTTGTCGGGAATGCTCGACTCATTGTTTACCATGGAACTGGACGATAAATACATTGAAAAGAACGAAGATATTACCCGCGACGGAATGATTGGGAATTATGTACATGGTAACGAACCAGGGCATCATATTCCGTTTTTGTACAACTACACCGGCGAGCCATACAAAACTCAAAGCCGCGTTCGCATGATTATGAAAACCATGTACGGCGCCGAAGTGAACAGTTTGTGTGGTAACGACGATGCCGGACAAATGAGTGCCTGGTACATCTTTAACAGTTTGGGTTTTTATCCGCTGGCACCCGGATCGGAATATTACGAGTTGGGAAGTCCTGCCGTAAAAAAAGCAGTTGTAACTTTTGAAAATGGCAATCAGCTAAGCATAACAGCCAATAACCAAAGCGAGGAGAATGTTTACGTCAGTAAAGTTACGCTAAACGGAAACGAAATTGATGGCACAAAAATCTCACACTTCGATTTAATAAAAGGTGGCGAACTGGTATTTGAAATGAGCGATCAGGCAACAAATAAATAATTCGTTGCTTTAAAGTTGTGCCCGTGTGCTTCATGAGGATTAGTAGCGAGCGAAAGTCAGCACGGAATTTATGGAATGCTTAATTTGAAATATATTCGTATTAAAATTAAAACTCATGAAGAAAGTATTACTGTTACTGGCCAACGGATTCGAATTTTTCGAGGCAAGTGTATTTATCGATGTAATTGGCTGGAACCTTGAAGAAGGCGACAACTCCACAAAACTATACACCTGCGGGGTAACCAAAGAGGTTAAAAGTTCGTTCGATCAGACTTTGGTGGTCGATTACCGGATTGATGAGATTGATGTAAATGATTTTGACGCTCTGGCGCTTCCCGGAGGTTTTGAGGTTTATGGTTTTTACAACGATGCCTACAGCGATAAATTCCTTGATCTGATTCGGGCATTCCGGACAGGTAATAAAGTAATTGCATCCATTTGTGTGGGCGCATTGCCTTTAGCAAAAAGTGGTGTTTTAAAAGGGAAAAACGGAACAACTTACCGAAGTACTGTCAGACGTGAAGCCCTGCAAAATTTTGGCGTAAATGTGTTAGACCAGCCCATTGTGCTCGACGATCAGCTGATAACATCGTGGAATCCTTCAACAGCCGTTGATGTGGCTTTATTGTTGCTTGAGCTGCTAACCACCAAGGAGAACGCTGAAAAGGTTCGGAAGTTAATGGGATTTTAAAACCAGGCAAAAGCAGAAAACGATGATTGACATTTCAACCGATAAGGAAAAGCTCGATATCCGGGTTATTCACAGTTATTTGGCGAACGAATCGTATTGGGCAAAAGGGCGCACCCTGGAAACTGTACAACGCTCGATAGAAAATTCACTTTGTTTTGGTGTATACCTCGAAAACAGGCAGGTTGGTTTTGCACGCGTAATCACCGACTATGCTGTTTTTGCCTGGCTGCTCGATGTTTTTATTCTTCCTGAATACCAGGGAAATGGATACGGCAAAAAGCTCATAAGAGCCATTATGACACACAATAATCTGCAGGGCTTGCGCCGCTGGGGGCTGGGAACCGATGATGCTCACGGATTGTACAAACAATTTGGGTTTGCGCCTTTGAATAAGCCCGGTAATATGATGGAGATACTGAATAAAACCGGCGGACAATAAACCGGCGTAATTCAAACCGATAATGCCAGATTTAATATCTTTGCTTTTATTTTTGTGGTTTTTATGCAAAATGTTAGCGAGATACTCGACGTGGCAATAAGTACCTTACTTTTTCTCTACTTGTTATCATTAATAGGCAAGAGCACCAGCTACGTCAAAACCTGGTGGTTTTGGGGCGTTGGTTTTATTTTATTCTCCAAAGTCAACAGTGTTTTGGAAACACTTATTTTTTCTGCACAAATTAATGTAATCGAGCACACATTTTTTTTAATTGCCTGTATTCTGCTATTTGTTAGTATCGTAAAAAAGGAGCTGTAATGGGAAGTTATATTATTGGAGTAAATATAATATCGGCACTTTTTATTTCCATATCGGCAATAATTGTTTTTGTGCGGCTCTATCGCAACCGGGTTCAATACAAAATATTATTTGGTGTTGCATTAATTATTCTGCTGTCCGGATCGGTTATCAATATCTATCAGCATACAACAATATGGGACAATGCCGAAGAATTTGAACAGATTTTAAGCATCCTGTTTTTGCCCATTATAATTTTTGCTATTTACGAAAGTATTATTGGCGAACAGCTGCGCCGGCGTATAAAAAGCGAGCAAATGTTTAAAGGCATTTTCAACCAAACGTTTTCGTTTGTTGGTTTGCTCGATGGTGAGGGCCGACTGCTAGAAGCCAATTCAACTGCATGCGATTTTATCGGATATAAAAACGATGAATACAGAAAAGTATTCTTCCCGGAAACCAGATGGTGGGAACATTCTTCCGACGAGCGGAAAAAATTAACCGGGGCGATTGAGCAGGCCCGGCAAGGAAAAACCGTTCGATACGAAACCACAAATATCGATAAGGATGGACGAATTCATTATATCGACCTTTCCTTAAAACCGATTTTCGATTCGGGCAACAATATCATTAATTTAATTGCCGAGGGGCGCGATTTTACTGAAATAAAATTGACGAGACTGGAGCTGGAGAAACACAAAAAAAATCTGGAAGACATTGTCGATAAGCGTACATTGGAATTAAAGACGGCCATTGAAGAGCTGCATACAAAAAATGAAGCTTTAAACGAAAAAAATACCATAATTAACGAGCAGAACGCGAAGCTGATAAGTACCCTAATCGACTTAAAAGAAACGCAGGCGCAACTGTTTCAGTCGGAGAAAATGGCTTCGTTGGGAGTACTAACCGCCGGAGTTGCCCACGAAATTAATAATCCGCTAAACTATATTATTGGGGCCTACGAAGGATTAAAACAAAAGGAAATACACCGTAGCGACGAGGAGGCCAAAATTCTTCTTGATGCCATTAAAATGGGTGTAGAGCGTGTATCGGGCATTGTAAAAAGCCTCAACCAGTTTAGCCGAAATACCCCGGCAGACAACGAAGAATGTAACATTCATGAAATAATCGACGACAGCCTGGTAATGCTCCAAAGCCAGTTGAATAACCGAATTCAGATTTACAAGAACTATTCCGACGAATCATTTGTTACTTTTGGCAATGTTGGAAATATTCATCAGGTTTTTTTGAATATTCTTTCCAATGCCGAACAGGCCATTAACGAAAAAGGAAAAATTTGGATTAAAACAACAAAAAACGACAACCATTTAATCATTAAAATAACCGACTCGGGGAAGGGCATAGAAAAGGACGCTATAACCAAAATCACCGATCCGTTCTACACCACCAAAGATCCGGGTAAAGGAACCGGTTTAGGACTCTCAATTGTCTTTGGTATTATTAAAGAACACGGAGGTAGCCTTGAATTTGAGTCGGAAGTAAACAAAGGAACAACCGTAACAGTTATGTTACCAAAAAAGGAGTGAAACATGAACAACAAACCCAAAATTCTTTATGTTGACGATGAAGAACTAAATACCACTGTTTTTCAATTAACCTTCTCGAAAGTTTTTGAGGTGTTAACTGCCGATAGCGGCGTGAAAGGCATGGAGATATTTAACAACGATCCGGACATAAAATTTGTAATTTCCGATATGAGAATGCCGGTTATGAACGGGCTGGAGTTTATACGGAAAATTAAAAACAGGTGTGCGCATATTCCCTGCAGCATCCTTTCTGGCTACCAGGAAAGCCCGGAGATTTTAAATGCTCTCAATAACGGCGAGATAGTCGACTATTTAATGAAACCTTTTGACAAAAAGGCCATCGAACAATTGGTACTAAAACACATTAACAGCACAACCGGGAATTAAGTATTCCACTGGTTGTATCCCCCTGTTCCGGTCTTCAGGCCCGAACGAACTGCCCGTCTATGCGAATCCCGCTTCTGCATATATCTATACGCACAGTAAAAACTAATATCGAAAGCCACGCAATAAAATGGTTCGCCAAATGGCTGCAAAAGCCGGTAAAATTCCTCTGCACTTCGCTTCGCTCAAATAAAAACAACCCCCAATTATATACAAGAAATGAATTAAATCGTTAATTTTCAGCAACGTTAAAAACGTTAAATGCCATGTAAGAGTACCTGGGTATGCTGAATTGACAGGTTGATGCCCTTTATGTTGAAGTTGCTTGTTTGCAAGTTGTTTGCTGAAACCAATAAAATAGAACCTTGAGAGTATGATAAAAAGTAAAATACTGCAATTAATCGATTTTGAGAAGGTTAATACCCTGCTTGAAGGTTTTAATAAATCAACTGGTTTTGTAACGGCAATATTAGACCTCGAGGGCAATGTGCTGTCAAAATCAGGATGGCGGCAAATATGTACTCACTTTCATCGTGTACATCCCGAAACTGCTCAAAACTGCACCATCAGCGATACGGTGTTGGCAGGGCAAATGAACAAAGGCGAAAAGTACCATTGTTACCGGTGTTTAAACGGCTTGATTGATGTTGCCGTTCCCATAGTTATTAAAGGCGAACACATTGCCAATTTGTTTTCCGGCCAGTTCTTTTTTAAATCTCCCGACCCGGTTTATTTTAAGGAGCAAGCCAAAAAATATGGGTTTAATGAAGAAAAGTACCTGGAAGCACTTAAAAAAGTACCGGTTATAAATGAAGAGAAAGTAAAAACAATAATGGAATTTCTGCTCGATATGACTAATCTGATTAGCGATATCACTTTTCAGAAGCAGGAATTAATGGATTTGAACGATGCCTTGCGAACCAGCGAAGAACGTTACCGGCTTATTCTGGAAAACAGTATGGATGCAATAATCCTTAAAACAGCCGATGGAGCAATTCTCTCGGCGAATAAGGCAGCATGCGAAATGTTTCAACGCTCGGAAGAAGAAATTTGCAAAGTAGGTATAAATGGATTAGTTGTGCCGAATGATCCGGGATTTGCAGCGATTCTTGATGAAGAGAAGCAAAAAGGCCGGGCCAAAGGTGAACTTTTTATGCGGAGAAAGGATAACGAAGTTTTCCCTGTTGAGATTTCATCGTCGGTTTTTGCCGATCACGAAGGGTTTAACCGGATAAGCATGATTATCCGCGATAATACCGAAAGAAAGTTAACGGAAGAGAAAGTGCGGCAAAAAGATATCGAGTTTAGAAAACTTTCGGCAAATGTTCCCGACCTGCTGTTTCAATTTACCAGGAAACCCGACGGCAGCTATTGTGTTCCCATAGCATCAGAAGGCATACAGCAAATATTTGGTTGTTCTCCGGCTGATGTTGTCGATAATTTTGACCCGATAGCCAGGGTGATTTACCCGGAAGATGTTGCCAGGGTAAATAGCGCTATTGAATATTCGGCAGAACATCTGACCTATTTTACCTGTGAGTTTAGGGTGCAAATACCGGGGAGAAATATTCAATGGATTTATTCCCGATCAACACCCGAAAGATTACCCGACGGAAGCATTACCTGGTATGGCTTTAATATGGACATTACCAAAATTAAAGAAACCGAACAGGCGCTGCAAAACGCAAAAGAAATTGCTGAGCAAAACGAATTGCTTATAGAAAAACAATATGCCGAATTAAAAAAGTCTGAACTTCAACTGAAACAATCTGAAGAAGAAATCCGGCTTAAAAACAAAATATCCAATTCCATTATTCTGGGCTACGAAGACAAATTCTTTAAATCAATCCTCGATATTATTCTAAACACCTTAAAATGCTCATTTGGATTTTTTGGATATATTTCCGACAAAAACGGACAAACATTGGTTTGCCCAACGATGACCCAAGGTGTTTGGGGTAAATTCCAGGTGCCCCATAAAACAATCGAATTCCCCGAAGAAGTATGGTCAGGAATTTGGGGCACAAGTCTGATTAAAAAGAAAAGTATCTTTCGAAATGAAAACCTGAAATTCCCGATGGGGCATATACAGTTAAAAAATGCCCTGGCAGTTCCAATTCTGATTCACGAAAAATTAATCGGGCAAATTGTTGTAGCAAATAAAGAGGGTGGTTTTAACGAAAACCACAAACATATGCTTGAAGATATTTGCAATTACATCGCACCTTTGTTGCGCGCAAAACTCGGTGAAGAAAAATATAAAGCAGAACTTGTTTTTGCCAAGGAGAAAGCCGAAGAGGCCAACCAGTTAAAAACCGAATTCCTTAACAACATGTCTCATGAGATTCGTACGCCAATGAATGGGATTATCGGTTTTTCCGAGATGCTTAATAACCCGGATCTTTCTTACGAAAAAAGAAAGTATTATTCTCAAATTGTCCAAAACAGCAGCCGTCAATTGCTCCGGATTATTGATGATATACTGGAAATTTCAACATTGGAAACCAGGCAGAAAAAAATTAATGAAACAACATTCTCTCTGAATGATTTTTTAATGGAACTATTTTCAATTTTCAGTCTGAAATCAAAAGAACGAAATGTTCCACTCTATCTAAAAAAGGCCTTGCACGACAATGAATGCGAAATAAGTACCGATAAATCAAAACTGAATAAAATACTGAGTAACCTGCTCGAAAACGCCATTAAGTTTACGCACTCCGGATTTATCGAATTTGGGTATAAAATCGAACAGAACAATATCGTTTTCTATGTGAAGGATACCGGAATTGGCATTTCCAGCAATAGTTTCGAACTTATTTTCGAACGGTTTTCGCAGGAAGATAAAGAAATTTCGAAAAAACACGGCGGACTGGGATTAGGCCTGTCCATATCAAAAGAAAATGCCATTCTATTGGGAGGCGACATCACACTGGAATCGGTAAAAGCGAAGGGATCTACTTTTTATGTAACCATACCATTTAAACCGGCCAATAACACCAAACACCTGTTGCAAACCGGGGCAGCTGACGGGGCATCTGGTAAACCGGCAAAAAACTTTACTATTCTTGTTGCCGAAGATGAAGAAGTAAATTTTCTGTTTATAGAGGCGCTGTTTGAAGCAAAAAATGGAAAAGAATTCGATATTCTTCATGCAAAAAATGGCCAGGAGGCAGTGGATTTATGCAGGCAAAACAAAAAAATCGACCTCGTGTTAATGGACATTAAAATGCCTGTTATGAACGGCCACGAAGCAACGGCAAAAATAAAATCAGAGTTCCCCGACTTGCCGATTATTGCCCAAACAGCCTATTCCAGGTATTCCGACAAACAACTGGCTATAAAACACGGATGTAACGACTTTATTTCAAAACCACTGAATAAAGAGAAATTATTTAGCCTCATCGATAAGCATTTGAAAATAGGATAGGATCGAGCTACAAGCTACTAGTATCCAGTATCCAGTTGAGCGAAGCGAAAATCCCGACCGTAGCGTCGGGGCATCCAGTTTCCAGCAAGCTTCAGCTAAAAGATAGGAGAAACTTTTACCCAAAAGACGAAACTGTGTAATTTCGTTTTATTTTTGAGGCCGAAAGTTTACAGAAAGAAGCATGAATAATTCAGCAGTTCAGAGTCTGCGTTTGCCCGCCGAGTGGGAGCCGCAGTCGTTTTTACAACTTACCTTTCCGCATTGCGACAGCGATTGGGCTTATCTATTAGAGGAAGCCAGTGCCTGTTTTGTGGATATCATTGAAGCCGCCGCACGCTTTCAGAAGGTACTGGTGGTTTGCGACAACGTGAAACGTGTTCGTGCGTATTTCCGAAATACTTCGAATGTTTATTTTGTTGAAGTTCCGTCGAACGACACCTGGGCGCGCGACCATGGTGGAATTACTGTTCTCGATAATGGGAAAGCCGTTGTTCAGGATTATATATTTAACGGTTGGGGAAAAAAGTTCGAAGCCGGACTGGATAATCAAATCACTAAAAGTTTGATTGATCAGGGTTTTCTTCAGCAATGCGAATTAAAAAGTTTCGATTTTGTATTGGAAGGCGGCTCCATTGAAAGCGATGGTAGAGGGACGATTCTTACCACCACCGACTGTTTGCTGGAGGAGAACCGCAACCCGCAGTATACTCAACAAGAAATTGAGGATATTCTGAAACAGAATTTTGGTGCAAAACGTGTTTTGTGGCTTAACAGCGGTTACCTGGCCGGCGACGACACCGATTCGCATATCGATACAATTGCCCGCCTGTGTAACGAAAATACCATTGCCTACGTGGGGTGTAACAACCCGGAAGACGAGCATTTCGGGGCGCTGCAAAAAATGAAAGCCGAACTGGAGCAGTTTACTACCGAAGATGGAACACCTTACAAGCTGGTTGAACTTCCGTTTGCAGATCCTTGTTTTGATGACGAAGGGAACCGTTTACCGGCAACTTATGCAAATTTCACCATTATCAACGGTGCGGTGTTGCTTCCGGTTTACGGATTAAAACAAGACGCCGAAGCTGTCGATATTTTGCAGCGGATTTTTCCTGAAAAAGAAATAATTCCAATAAATTGCAGGGTATTGATCGAGCAACACGGGTCGCTGCACTGCGTAACCATGCAGTATCCGGAAGCGGTAAAATTGAAGAGTTAAGTAAACTTATAAAATTGAATGCCTTTATACATTGCGAAAACCCCTCCTAATCTTCCGCCAGCTGGCGGGGAGGAACCGTCCCCCTTTGGGGGATTCAGGGGGTCAGTGAAACGGCAAAAAAATTGAATAAAGATCATGAGCAAACTAAAAGTAGGTATCATACAGCAGAAACGTTCGGGGAACAAAGACGAAAACACTCAAAACAGTTTAAAGGCCATTAAAAAATGTGCCGAAATGGGAGCTGAACTGGTTGTGTTGCAGGAGCTGCATGCCAGTCTTTATTTTTGTCAGGTAGAGGATGTCGATCTTTTTGATCTGGCAGAACCGATACCGGGAAAAGATACCGAAATATATGCCGCAGCAGCTAAAGAAAATGGCGTTGTGTTGGTGACTTCGCTTTTCGAAAAACGTGCTGCCGGACTGTACCACAACACCGCTGTGGTTTTTGAGAAAGACGGATCGATGGCAGGGAAATACCGCAAAATGCACATTCCTGACGATCCCGGGTTTTACGAAAAATTCTACTTCACCCCCGGCGATATGGGTTTTGAACCCATCGATACTTCGGTTGGACGACTCGGATTGTTGGTTTGCTGGGATCAGTGGTATCCCGAAGGAGCACGCTTAATGGCATTGGCCGGAGCAGAAATGCTTATTTATCCTACAGCTATTGGTTGGGATCCGGCTGACAACGACGATGAAAAAGCCCGCCAGCTTGATGCATGGATCATTTCGCAACGCGGACATGCAGTTGCCAATGGCCTGCCCGTAATCAGCGTTAACCGTACCGGTTTTGAACCCGATGTTACCGGAATGGGTAACGGTATCGAGTTTTGGGGAAATTCATTTGTTGCAGGTCCTCAGGGCGAATTTATTAAACAACTGTCGGCACACGACGAGCAAATCGAAGTGGTGGAGATCGACCGCAAACGCACCGAAGATGTGCGCCGTATCTGGCCTTTCCTCCGCGATCGACGCATCGATGCCTACACCGATCTTTTGAAACGTTACCGCGATTAAAGGGTGTATTGAACTATTTATCAGCTAAATCGTCTTATTTTCGTAAATTGTTAAATCCTAATTCTACGATAATGAGAAAAATACTCCTTTTGTGCCTGGTAACGGTATCTCTTTTTTCCTGCAGCCCAAAACAACAGCTAACAGCAAAATCCGATCTGGAAATATTTGCTGATTCCCTTTTCAAAGCCGATATCGACAGCTCGTTTATTGCCGGAGCTTCTGTACTGATCGCTCAGCACGGGAACAAATTACTGGACAAATCATACGGTCTGGCCAGCCTCGAATTGAATGCTTCAGTTCCGGTTAATGCTTCTTTCGAAATTGGTTCGGTAACCAAACAGTTTACCGCCGCTGCCATTCTCAAATTAAGGCAGGAAGGCAAACTGTCGCTGAATGATGAGCTAACCGAATACGTTGATTTCGATACAAAAGGAAAAGAAGTAAACATCAGTAATTTGCTTTATCACACCTCAGGAATTCCCGGTTACACAGAGATACCCGAATTTTGGGACTTGAGTATCGAGCAGCACGAAAAAGACACCTTGCTCAGAATGGTAGAACAGCACGATTTTCTTTTTGAACCCGGAGAGGCAATGATCTACAGCAACAGTGGTTATTTTCTGCTGGGATTGATTATTGAAAAGGTAAGCGAAATGTCGTACGAAGATTACCTCGACGAAGCGTTTTTTAAGCCGCTCGGAATGGATCATACTTACTATTGCAGTACTTCGGAACCCGTAAAAGGAAAAGTTTACGGCTACGAATACACTCCGGAAGGTTTGATGCAAAAATCGTATATCGATCACACCTGGCCGTATGCAGCGGGCTCCTTGTGTAGCACAAAGGAAGACCTTTTAACGTGGCTGGAAGCGCTTCACGGAGGCAGTGTGCTCGACGAGGAAGGATACAGTTTAATGACCACCCCCGGAACATTAAACGACGGCAGTTTATTGCGCTATGCTATGGGGCTCGATCACTTCAGCCTGTCGGGAAATGAAATGATAGCTCACGGTGGAGGGATCAATGGTTTTCTATCCGAAACCCGTTATTTCCCCGATGCCGACCTTTATGTAATTTGCCTGGTAAATACCGCCGGACCAAAAGGTGCGAGCTATTTTGCCGACAAGTTGACCTGGAACATTCTTGACAAAGTACAACCGGAAGCAACAGACACAGCCAGCGATCTTCAGCGTTATAACGGCAAATATACCGGCCCGGTGAGGGGACGAAATGTTACACTTGATGTTAGCGCTTTGGATAACGGTTTTACGCTTATAGCCAAAGGTTCGGAAGATATGGATACCGTTAACACTTACCTAGGAAACGATGCCTGGGCCGATGGTACCGATATCTACAAATTCACCGACGACAAACTAAAAATCGACATGGTTTACGGTTATTATATTCTGGATAAAGAATAACAACCGTCCCGAAGTTTCGGGGCCACAAGTCGCAAGTTAAGCGAAGCCAAATCCCGACCGCAGCGTCGGGGTCGCAAGTTAAGCGCAGCGCAATCCCAACCGTAGCGTCAGGACATCAAGCATTGTAATCTAAAAGATCACTTCGGTCCCCGTCCGTCGGTTGCCGGACAGCTCCCTCGTGATGACAAGGTGTGTAGTAACGAATGCCGCGGACGGCAACTAACTTGTTTTCACTTTATACTTCTTGTCCGCGGCTGATACTTATCAACCAAATCGTCATTGCGATCCCGATGAGTAAAACGAATCGGGAGAAGCAATCTCACCGCTCCCACACGAATCCTTTCGCGTGGAAAAAGCTTCCAGTTAAGCGAAGCGAAAATCCCGACCGCAGCGTCGGGGTATCCAGTTAAGCGAAGCGCAATCCCGACCGCAGCGTCGGGACATCCAGAATCCAGAATCGAGTATCCAGCATCCAGGTAGGCTATATCAACCCAGAACTACCCAATTCCCAACACATGTTTACAATAATCCCCACCAACCATTTTCATAACAAAATAATTTAGTTAAATTAGTTCCCCATAATCCGGTGACACCCAGAACGATTAGCAGCGAGAGATTTTTGCCACCCCAGGGATTGAGAATTTATAGGCGCTATGAGTGTGACTATTATATTACACCAATAGTAAATAGGAATCGATGATGCTCAATTGAAATGATTAAAAAACTCTTCTTAAATGATAGATTTATCCTCGGACTAATTCTTTTGAACTCCGTAATATTATTTATTGGTTCATACTTCCTCTCGGAAAGTGACAAGCAAATCTTGGCAATAATTGACAATTCGATTACTGCATTATTCATTATCGAATTAATTATCAAATGCAATGAATTTGGAATTAAAGGTTATTTCGAATCCAATTGGAATAAACTCGATTTTGTTCTCATTTTGCTTTCGATTCCAGCATTGATAACTTTCATTTTTAATTTAAATATCATTGATTTTAGTTTTTTGCTCGTATTCCGAATAATGCGGGTCTTCAAGGCTTTCAGATTTTTCAAATTCATCCCAAATGTTGGAGAATTGGTTGCAGGTGTTCAACGAGCATTAAAAGCTTCAGTTTTTGTGTTTTTAGGTTTCGCTGTTTACATTTTTATTATAGGAGTACTTTCGTTTTACCTTTTTCAAAACAGCAATTCTGAATATTTTGAAAATCCTATGGTTTCTCTGTACTCTACATTTAAGATTTTCACAGTTGAAGGTTGGTTTGAAATTCCTGAACAAATAATAAAGAATTATTCAAAAGCGGGTATCTTTTTTACTTATCTCTATTTCATTTTTGTTGTGCTAACAGGAGGAATATTTGGTCTTTCAATAGTGAATTCCATCTTCGTGGATTCAATGGTTAGTGACAATAACGATGAATTAGAAAGAAAAATTGATGACCTTGATTCTAAAATAACCGAAATACTAACAAAAATCAATACTAATGAAACTTGAAAAAATCCTCGATAATGTTAACTCTCTTGAGAAAAATTCTTTCCTAAAAATAATTGACAACATAAAGTCTGGTAATCCCAAAAACAGTAAGGAAATTGACAAAATTCTTTCTGCAAGTAGTGATAATTTGAAGAGTGTTGACAGTATTAATATTGCCAAGGTCTTCGATCTTATTAAAGATGAATTTGCAGAAACTATAAAAGCTGAATTTGTTAATACAACCTCGCAATTAGATATTCTTATAGACATCATCACAAAAGATGGTAACAATATTTTGAAACAAGACTGGTTTGCGCGGCTTTACGAAAAGGAATTAGCAAAAATTAAAAAGAGAACCAAAGAACTTAAAATACAACTGGAATCCGATAAATCCGAAATACCTGAAACAAGGAAACGGGATTATATAATTTACAAAGCATGTGTGGAAACTGCTTACAACAACGATTATGAGAACAACAGAGAATCGAAAATAACAGATGACGAATTATCAATTTTACTCACACTGACAAATCAATTGGATTTATCCCAGGAGGAAGTAAAACTGATAAACTATTTGATAATTCCACCAGAAAAATCTGACATTGAGAATATAACAACCTTTTTGAAAAATATTGGAGTTGTCTTTTATTCAAGGAAGAATAATGTGATTTATGTTGCGGATGAAGTTGTAAGAGTATTACGAAAAATCAGGAAAAAGGAAATTGCGGATAAATATTACCGACGTGTTCTGAAAACATTAAAAGAGTCGCAAATAAATCTGGTTTGTCGCAAACACAGTATTGATACCAAAGAGCTTGATTATGAGTCTAAAATCAAACAAATAATTAAAGAAGGGATTTCATTTTTCACTTTACTTAAAAGTGGCATACATAAAGATGGGACGAACTTGACCGATAGAAAAAAGACAATTAATGATATTTGGAATAATGGATTAAAAATATCCTCAAATCTAAAAGGGGTTACGGTTGAAGAAAAAATTGAAAATATTATAAGTTATTTCAATGAAATTGAACTTGATGAAAAAGTCGGGATTTCAGTGGAAGGCTACGAGAAGTTGCTTTTAGAAATAAATGATGAATTAAAATCATTTAGGAAATTGGTACTTAATGAATTTGAGATGCCCGAAGAAACTATCTTAAATAGTGCCACGCTATTGGACTTCAATATAAAACCCAGAGATGTTTTAGACATTTTACCGGTTGAAGATTTGAAATCATTTATCGCAGCAAAAGAGTTAAAATCAAGAGGAGACCTCGTTCTTAACATTTTAGATGCATATAAAGATGCTGAAAACTTACTAATTGAAAACTATGTTGCAATTGGATTTAGGAACCTGAATTTATTGAGGGATAATGGAATAACGATAAAAGAAAGTGAGTTGGGTTTAAAGTTTGAATGTATTACGCAAAAAATATTCGAACAACTTGGGTTCAATGTTGATGAATCGCTAAAGAAAAAGCTGAATACAGCGAAAAACAAAATAGACCTTGTTTTAAATTTAGGAAACAATGATGTGATAATTGTTGAATGTAAAACAATTAAAGAAAGTGGATATAATAAATTTAGCTCAGTATCAAGACAGATAAAATCATATGTTGATTTAGCAAAGAAGAACGATTTAAATGTTGTAAAATCGTTACTTGTTGCACCAGATTTTAGTGATGATTTTGTAAATGATTGTGACTTAGAATTCGAAATAAATTTATCGTTGATAACGGCAGGGTCTTTAGTTAATATCCTTGAAGGATTCAGAGAATCTAAACATAAACAATTCCCTTATCAGCTGTTAATGAAAGATGTATTGATTAAAGAAGAAAGAATTTTAAAAGCGATAAAAAAATAGATTCAACGCTCGCTCAACTCCCCCTCGTTTGGAACGAGGGGTAAACAGTCAGTCGTTTGCAACGACAAGATCGTGACACGAGGTAAAAGATTCAGCGATAATCAGTAAAATCAAAGTCATCAGCGTTATATTTCAACTCCACTAAGTTTGCAACAACAAAACTCAACGAATAAAAACCAACAACAAAACAAATGAAATCAATTACCCTTGAATTTTCGAAACTTCAGATTCTAAAAGACAGAGAAAGATGGCGGCTGTATTTTATCGTGGTTGCCGAACATCCGGAGGATAACGATAAAATGATTGTTTCTACTTTTCCCGATCCATATATCAGGTTAAAACCCAACAAAGAGAATATCATCAACTTCGAGCCTGAAGGAAGTCCGGGAGCCGACGGAATGTTTGTAATCGAGCGCGAATTACCTGCCGATAAAAAAATAAAAGCCCGTGTTTACCTGAGGCAAAGCAGAGATAAAACACGAAATGTAGGTGAAGCACTCTCAAACCTTCAGAAGACACTGGGCGGCGATGCTTTCGAGATTGTAACCGATCTTATGGGATCGGGATTACCCTGGCTTGTTGTGGCCAAAAAGGCAATACCCATGATCGGGAATATACTCGGTAGCATGAAAGACCGTGATATGGGTTTTGTAAACATGGACGAACGATTTGGCAGCGAGTTTAAACCCGGAATTAAAGCCGAACGCCATACCGAATTTTCAACCGGCGAAGCAAAGATCTGGTGGAAATGGAGCATTAGCGATGAGGTATAATTCTAAAAATATTGTTACTGCAAGGGAAAACCTAAAATGAATAGAATCAACTCAAAAACATATCATCAGCTGAAGTATTATAATAACTACAACCACCTTACTGTAGCCGGGGTTCTGGTAGTATTTGGACTTCTAATGCTTGTCGGCATCTCAACTTTTCCAAAGAACTTAGTTTTAGCACTTCTGTTTTTTACACTTGCATACCTTGGTTATCAGACGCTAAAAACAACAAAACCAATTTCAATCGATAGAAACAATATCTGTTTAGGGAAAATGGTAAATGGATTTAAACAAACGAATATAAATGCGAATTCTATCGACAGTATAGAATTGGTTTACGAGATAAAAACAGAGTTTAGTGTAGCGGCTGCTTATATTGGAGGAGAAGTGGATAAACATTCAGATTATTACCAGATAAAACTAAAAGATAATAGCCTTATCCGGTTTGATAACCTATACGACAAACAGTTGCAAAATGATTTAAAACTATGGTGTCGGTATAATAATGTTGCGGTAAACTTAAACGTCAGAAAGATTATAAAAGAGAATGATGATTCAATTCTCTAACTCCCCCTCGTTTGTAACGAGGGGTAAACAAGCTGTCGTTTGTAACGACAAAACATAACGAATAAAACCTAAAATATGAACTTTAGAGCATCCTTCTGCGACCCATTTAAGCCTGATATAATTGAAATAGGCAAAATAGAACAAGAGAAAATTTTAGAGACTTTTCATAAAATTCCATGGTCAGATTTACTGGCAAAGATGAAAACCGCAAAACAGAGCGAAATCTTTTATTCTCCATCATTGGAGATTGAAAATAGAGACAATAAAAATGGACTTTCTGTTTCCGCTATCGATGGAACCGAATGGTATATCTTCTACAAAAGACCAAAACTTGTAAAAAAATTCTTTGGATTAACAGAGAAGATGGACAACGACTATTTAACCGACATCCAAGGGCAAACAGAAAATGATGTAATAGAATGCCTGAATGCATTAATAAAAAATGACTTACAATTTTTAGAGAATAAAATTAAATAGATCTTAATTTCATCCTCCAACTCCCCCTCGTTTGTAACGAGGGGTAAACATCCTGTCGTTTGTAACGACAAAACATAACGAGTAAAAATTAAAAACAATAAAAACAATAAAAACAATAAAAATGCAAACATTAATTTTTCTTCCAATTCTTATTTATGTAGCCCTGGTAGTTGCTATTCTGTATTTCATTTTTAAATGGGTAAATACATTTATTCAGCTAAAACAGGAACATAACGAGTTGCTAAAAGAAATCATCAAAAAAATGGATTCGAAATAGCCTTCTCCGTTACCGAGTCCCGAAGTTTCAGGGATTTCGCGTAGTATAAAACTAGTCATCACACATCTTTAAACCCGTTAATCATGAGAAAATCATTTAGACTCATTTTTACAATTGTTTTTATTTGTTTGATTCCTGCATTAAGTTTTGCTCAGAAATCAATAAGCGAATTAAACAGTAAAGATCTTCGCGCCTCATTAAAATTGTTAGGAGTGGAAGTTTTTAAGTACGACTTTTCTGATGCTGAACCGAACTGCGGCCTAACCATTTATATTGAAGAATACAACAAGGATTCGCTTCTGAGTTCTCATCCGTTCAATTTTGGTTTGTGGGACAAAGACCTCGGAGAAAAGGAGTTTGAATTAATTGCAAAGGTAAGTTCCGACACTACCCAAACCTATTGGTTAAATCTTATTCACCCAAAAATGCAGGTAAAAGACCGGATTAATGTTGCACCTGAATTTAGAAACGCGCATTACTGGATGGAAATAGAGGAGGGTGAATTAGAATATGATAAGAAAATACCTCTGCTTTTTTATGGACAGGCATGGGAAGATGAAATACAGGGAATGAAAATTCGTAGGTTTTGCTGGGGCCAGGCCATTGGACGAGACATGAAAAATGAAAATTTAGAGAAAATTGAACACATGGTTTTAATCAGCTATGAGCTAAAGAGGTAATAAAAACTATCTGCCTCAACTCCCCCTCGTTTGTAAAAAGGGGTAAACAGTCAGTCGTTTGCAACGACAAGATCGTGACACGAGGTAAAAGAATCAGCGAAAATCAGTAAAATCAATGTCATCAGCGTTCCAATATCAATTCTTCGCTTGCGCCTCCCGAAACTTCGGGATGCACTAACAATGGGAAAAATATCATAACATCATAAAAACCTAAAGTATATGAGCTTCCTAAAATATTCGAACACAGCAGAAAAGACGATTCATGTAAATTTGGATCTGTATATTGATTCTTTCAAGAATAAAATTCAGGAAAGATTAAGAAACTTTGAAGCCCAATCAGAAATTCAAAACGATACGATAACATTCAAACGAATGGTGAGAAATACAACACATTCCGGACAGAATAAAATCGAAGCGATGAAATTAGTAAGAGAAGGATTGATCCGGATTGAAAGAGTTGATACAACAAAAATCAGAATAGTTTGGGAAGTTAAGTTGGATGCATTATTGTTTTTATCCATCTCAGTCGGACTGGTAATCGGTTTGCTTGCCTTATTTGCCAGTTCGATGATACTAATCTCAATGCTAATTGAATTACTATTTTCCTCGATTATGTATTTTATCGGGTGTTCAATTGTAAAATCACAAATTGATAAAATTGTAGCCACTGGCCACTAGTCATCAGTCACTGGTCATTAGTCATTAGTCACTAGTCTTTAGTCGCTAGTCATTAGTCACTACCAGTATCTAGTATCCAGTAACCAGCAAAATCACCGTCATCAGCGTTCCAAAACTTCAATTGTCAGGAACAAAAACTGCCAACTGTGACTGCCAACTAAACTTCACCTTCCAGCCAGCTCTTAAAGCTTTTCACTTTCTCGCGGGCCACCAGGAAATCATCATCATTGCCCTGTTGCACCTTTAGTTTTAAACGCGAGTTACTGTAGGCAATCACATCGCTGATACTTTTTAAAGCCACCAGGTATTTACGGTTAATACGGAAAAACTGGTTCGGATCAACCATCGTTTCCACCAGCTCCAGGCTCTGGTCGAGCAGGTAATCCTTACCATCCGAAAGTTTGGCGTAAGTACCTTTCTCGAAACTATAGAAATACAGTACATCGGTGGTTTCAATCACCCTAAGATGTGTACCCACTTTCACCAAAAAACGCTCTTTGTAATTTTTCTTTTTCAGCGAGGCCATAACCTCATGCAGAATATCGGGAGTAAAAGAAGACCTTACGGGTTTAGCCAGTTGTTCAAACTTATCGAGTGCCTTTTTTAGCTCGGTGCGTTCAATGGGTTTCAATAAATAATCCACGCTGTTCACTTTAAAAGCACGAATGGCATAATCGTCATAGGCCGTTGTAAAAATGACGGGCTGGTTAAACGATGTTTGTTCAAATATTTCAAAACTCAGTCCATCGCCCAGCTGAATATCAAAAAATGCCAACTCAGGCGCTTCGTTGTTTTGCAACCATGCAACCGTAGCTTTCACGGTATCGCACACCGCCAGTATTTGCGCCTCGGGTTGCAAGGCAGAAATGTGCGCAGCCAGCTGTGCCGCTGCCAATGGTTCGTCTTCTACGATCAGTATTTTCATCTTTTAGCTACTAGCCGCTAGCTTCAAGCTATAAGCTTGTTTTTAGCATTATTCTTTTCAGTATTGAAGCATTTGCTTTTTAGTTACAAGTTGCAAGTTACAAGCTTCAAGTTATTCCAACATTATAGTTTCGAGTCACGAGCTTCGAGCCGCGAGTTTATCCTTCATCACCCAATAACGCACCACCTCAATCCCTCAATCCCTCAATGACTCAATAACTCAATCACTCATTCCCTAATTTCCTTCCATCCTTCGACTCCCGACGCTTCGATCGGGACAGGTCCGCTCAGGATGACATTCTGCTAACTGAGACTGCGACTGAAAACTTTCAAAATCTACAATCGTTAATCATCATTCCCTAACAGTGACGAGTCACGAGCTACGAGCCGCGAGCTTATCCTTCATCACCCATTAACGCACCACCTCAATCCCTCAATCCCTCATTCCCTAATTTCCTTCCATCCTTCAACTCCCGATGCTTCAATCGGGACAGGTCACCTCAGGATGACGTTCTGCTAACTGAGACTGCGACTGAAAACTTTAAAATCTAAAATCACCCACTTCCTCATTCCCTCATTCACTAACTTCCTTCTTCAATCCTTATCAGCGGAACGCTCACCCGAAAGTAACCGCCGTTCTTCGATACGATCATTTCTTTCCCGGTAAGGTATTCATAACGTCCGGCCATGTTTTTAAGGCCTGTTTTACTGCTATCTTCCACCTGCGTTTTTGGCTGAAGGTTGTTTTCTACCACCAGCTCGTAATTGTCGGAAATAGCCACCACAATTTTTAGCGGATTGGCTTTTGATATTTCGTTGTGTTTAATGGCGTTTTCTACCAGTGCCTGCACCGACAGCGGAATAACTTTCCCTTCCACCTTTTCGTTGGCAATAATATCCACCTGAAGTGCCTCGCCAAAACGAATTTGCTGCAGGTAAATGTATTTCGTCACAAAATCGATCTCTTCTTTCAGCGAAATAATATCGAGGTCTTTAAACTGCAGCACATCGCGGTAAAATTTGGAGAGTTCGCGTGTAAACTGTTTGGCTTTTTCCACATCAATATCGATGAGGCTCCCAAGCACATTCAGGCTGTTAAAAAGAAAATGCGGATTGATCTGATCCTGCAGCACTTTGTATTTCAGGGCCAGCGATTCGCGTTTTACCTCTTCCTTTTGTCGTACCTCGTTACGCCAGGCTTTAAAAAACGAAATGGCATAAATAATCGATGCTACGATAATAAAAATGATGTACTCCGCAATAATGGTTCCGCGGTTGTATTCCCAAAATGAGGCCCACTCGCGATCCATTACATGAATAAACCAAAACCAGTTTACGGTCCAGATGACAAAACTGGAATATAAAAGATGCATAAGCAGGGCACGAACTACACTTGTTCCCGGACGATTTACCCAATCGATGTAACGTTTTTCGAACCATCCGAAAAGGTACCCGTTGGCAAACAGCGGGAGGCCCAGGCTTAACGAATAACCGGCACTCCACAGGAACTGCCTGAAGGGAACGTTTAACGATCCGCCCATAAGCACAGAAGTTACCATGCCAATAAGAATGGAAAAAACAATGGCTACCAGCCAGTTGATGATTACGCGCTTGCGCATTTGTTTTGTTTTATTTGATTTTTGAGTTTTCAAGATAGTAAAATTACCAGTGATAGAAATCAAAAGAGAAAGATGGAACGGAATTTTACTTGCAGTTCCACCAATCTCGTTCTATTTATACTTAAAAACTAAGGAATTTACTGCTCGCACTGGCTAAGCAACTGCTCGTTATGCACATTGCCCCAGGTTGGCATTAGAGGATTGGTTGGTTGGTTTGATTCAAACATTTTGGCAGCTTTTTCCAGGTCGGGTTTGGCTTTTTCGGCACCGCCACCAAAAAACTTCGGCGTATGGAAAGTATTGCTTCCTCGCAGGTAATATACCCGTGGATTCTCCGGATTTAAACGTTCTGCCTGTTTAATGGCATCCGATGCTTTCATCGAATATTTGGCACCCTTGCTCATGTCGGTTATCCGTATCTGATACAACAAAGCCTGTAAAGCATAAACTTCTGATTCGTCGTCGTTTGTTTTCATCAGCTGATCCACTAAAGCCTGTGCTTTGTCCAATTGGGCATGTTTGGCATCATCATCCATTTCATCAAAAAAGGTAGAGCGGATAAAACAATACGCTGCGTAATAGTTGGGCAACCATTTGTCTTGTTCGGCATTGCCAATACGTTCGAACTGGTTGGCTAAAACCTGCAATTCGGCAGAAGTGTGCAGCTGGTATAATTTGTCGATGTTTGTTTTCATGGTTTCTTCGTACTTCGAAGAAAAAGCAGTAGTTGAAAGGACTACGAGTAGGATGGTGATAATTGTTTTCATGACTTTGAGTATTAATGATTATTACTGTTTGATTTATTTGCTGATTCAAAGTTCCGCTGAAACGGGCATTTTTGAAATTCTTCCTTACCGAACTGTTGATTTTGTGAGATGAATTGTAGATTGACAGCAATTCATTTTGATGACTGTTAAAAATTCAGGAACAACCCGATAAACACAAAACGTTTTAAATCGCGTTTTACCGGAACAAGCGAGTAGTTACCCTGGGCATCCGCAACATTTGTGGGGCGGTAGTTCAGTACATTGTTATTTCCCAAAACATTATTTACCGAGCAGTATAACACCGAATATTGATTGCCAATGTAAAACACATGGCTCATATTCAAACTAAGATCGGAATACATTTTGGTGCGCTCGCTGTTAAACTCCGATGAATTAGGATCATTGAACGGACGTCCGCTGGCAGCCGTAAACGAAGCACCAAACTGGGTGTTTATTTTATTCACCCAATATTTGCCCACTACCGAAAAATTGTGGTCAGAGATGAAATAAGGGGTGGCTTTTTCAGGGTAATACTGGTATTTTCGTTTAGTATCGATGTAAGAGTAGGTAATCCAGTAGTCGAATCCTTTTATACTAAGCTGATCGCGCCAAAAAATATCTAAACCGGCAGCATAACCGCTTCCGTCGTTTTGCAGGTTTTTGGGCAATCCGTTTTCTCCCACCGAATAAGTTATCAGGTCATTGTATTTTTTGTAATACGCTTCGGTGCGGAACAAACGCTCCGAGTTATCACCAAACTGGTAGCTGAGAATATAATGCATGGCCTGTTCAAAATCCAGATCCGTGTTTATCTTCAGGTAATCGGCTTGTGGCGTTTGGTAATACAATCCCCATGCTCCGGACAATTGTGCTTTTTCTCCCGTTTTTAAAGCCAGGGCAAAGCGTGGTGCTACGTTCATTTTATTAATTACCGACGAGTATTCGGTACGCAATCCCGGACGGATACCAAATTTTTTTGTGAATTTAATCTCCGGCTCGATAAAAGCTCCCAGCAAATGGTCGTCGAAAGAGCCATTGTATACAGCACCCTCATTCTCAATGTAGTCCTGATCGTATTTATTGTAAGTTTCGTTGGCTCCCCAGGTTAGTTTCACACCTTCGGAAAGATCGTGCACAAGGGCAAAGCGCGATTCAATGTTGAGTTCTTTTGTATTCACATCGTCAGCTCCCAATCCCAAACGGTTGTCCTGGTAGGTGGAAGACACTCCGATACGATAACACGATTTCTCTGAAAAACAGTCGCGGTACGAAAGATTGGAATAAACGGTTCCGCCTTTGCTGCTGATCTTCATTTTTTCTCCGTCATTACCGGCCGGAACCAGGTAAGCGAGATTACCATAATCGGTAGTAATGTAGGCTTTAAACATGCCGCTTGAGCTTGTTTTGTGACGAAAAACTGCGGTTCCGTTCACCGACTCCACAGGTTTTTCCCAATCCACATTACTTTTAAAAATCTTGTCGTATAAACTCAGGTTGGTATAACCACCCGATACATTCAACGATGTATTTTCCCAGCGCTCGGTGCGGTTGGCTTCAGCACCAATGGTCATTAAGGAAATGCCGGTGTTGTCTGCTTCAGGAAGATCGGTAGATTTCAAAACCAATACAGAAGACAGCGCTTGGCCGTACTCGGCGGAGTAACCTCCTGTATTAAATTGAACACCGCTAAATAATGATGGTGCAAACCGACCGCGGGTTGCCACATCGGGAGTTTTGGAGTAGTAAGGTTTTGATGCAACCAGTCCATCAATATAGGTGGAAGTCTCATAGGCATCGCCACCGCGAACCAGTAAACGTCCGTCGTCGGCAGAAGCCTGTGTGCCGGGCATAGTGCGAATGGCCGCCATTACATCGCCGTTGGCACTTGGTGTAGTATACACATCCAGCGATTTCATTACCGATGCCCGTGATTCATCATCGGCAGCAAAACTCCCGGCAGTAATAGTTACAGCATCAATACTGTTCACGCTTTCCTGCATCTCTATCTGCAAAACCACGTTGTTTTGTAAATCAATTGTTTGGCTCCAGGTTTTGTAGCCAATAAAAGAGGCCACCAGTGTTTGTTGGCCTGTTTCTGTTGTTTCGAAACTGAAATTTCCTTCTCCATCCGAACTGGCTCCGTCGTAGGTGTTTTCAAGGTAAATATTCACTCCCGGAATGGGCTCTCCGTTTTTGGTAACAACTTTTCCGGATATGTTTACCTGCGCAAAAGCAAGGACAGAAAGAAAAATGAAGCTAAATGTTAAAAGTGTTTTCATGACTTGTTGTATTGTTTTCTGCTTCAAAATTCCGCCGAAAACTTTAGCTCATGAAATTTGCTTTACCGAACTGTGGAATTTGTGGGATGAATTGTCGCTGCCAGGATATTAGAGATTGATAAGATGGGGGAGTTAGTGATTTAAAATACGATTGCTTAAACAAATCAGGTATAAAAAAAGAGGGTGCCCGGGCAGTTTTACTCCCAAGTACCCTGTTTCTCCGAAAAAGTATCCCGTGACCTGAAACAATTTCCTTTTTCTAATTGCTTCAAAGCACGAACTTCAGTCTTACTTTTATAATGTTGTTCGATACCACTCCGAACTACGGCCCAGCATGCGTATTCCGGCAACAAAACCTTTTAGTTTCAGCAAATCTTCGCCTTCCATCCAGCTGTAGCAATCGTAGGTTTTCCCCGATTTCGGATCGTAAATTGTACCGTTTATCCATTCTTCTTTTTTGGCATCGTATTCAAAGCCTTTAAGAATTTGTATTCCCACCACCGAGCGGTCGCGTAATGCCGGATCCGGGTTTTCATCATCTTTTGGTGGTGCTCCGTTTTCGTATTTCTCAGGAATCATGTACACAATGGTACCAATGTATTTCCCATCTTTTTTCTCTACTTCAATCTTAGTGGTTTTTTCGTCATTCCACCACACACCAACAATCTTATCGGCTTCCTGTGCAAAACCGGCCAGTGCATAAATTCCAAGGAAAAAAAGAATTACAAGCTTCTTCATAATGTCTGATTTTGAATTATTTTTAAGGATTAAATATAGAAAATTCGGAGAGTAATCCATTGTCCCAAAAAATCAATTTCAAAATGAATACTTTAAAACTTGTATTATTAGGAGTGCTTGGCTTCCTTGTTCTTGCTGTTGTTGTTGGCTTTGCGGTGTTGCAGAATGTTAAAACTTCGGCAGTGCCCGATTATAACGAGAGCCTGAAACTGGAAGGACTCAGTGAGCCGGTTTCCATATTTCGCGATGAGCACGCCATTCCGCATATTTACGCCGAAAATGAAGCCGATTTGTACCGTGCTGTGGGTTTTGCAATGGCACAGGACCGGCTGTGGCAAATGGATTTATTGCGCCGCGTAACACAGGGACGACTATCAGAAATTTTGGGAAAGGACCAGCTGGAAACCGACCTGATGATGCGTGCACTTCGTATTCAGCAAAAATCGGAAAAGATACTGGCAAGTTCATCGCCTGAAATTGTGGCTGCGCTCGAAGCATATTCCGATGGTATAAACCAGTACATCCGAAAATATCCGCTACCTCCCGAGTTTAAAATATTGCAGTATGAACCTGAAATGTGGGAACCGGTGCATTGTATAAATCTGATTGGTTACATGTCGTGGGATTTATCCATGGGATGGGGAACCGAGTACTATTTGCACCAGTTGCGTGCAGAAGTTTCGGATGAGAAAATTGCTGAGCTGATTCCCGATCTGAAAAACCATAAAACAGCCATTTATCCCGAGTTTGGGAATATTGAGATAGAGGCAGCTGAAACTTTACTATCCGCCACCGAAAATTTAACGGAATTAGGTGCTGAGATTTTTAACGGTAGTAACAACTGGGCGGTTGCCGGTAAAAAAAGCAACACCGGAAAGCCGCTTTTGGCTAACGACATGCATTTGGGTTTGTTTGCTCCGGGAATCTGGTACCAGATGCACCAGGTTGTCGAGGGGAAAATGAATGTAACCGGTCTTGTGGTTCCCGGGCAGCCTTTTGTGATTTGTGGCCATAACGACAGCATTGCCTGGGGAATGACCAACGTTATGGTGGACGACCTTGATTTTTATGCCGAAAAATTAAACGAAGATTCAACAAAATACTGGTTCGATGGAGCCTGGCACGATCTCAACATTAAGAAGGAAACCATTAAAACCAAAGAGGGAGAGGAGTTTGAAGAGGAGCTGAAGTTTACCCACCGCGGCCCCATGGTAAATCGTTTTAAAAAGGAAAAAGAAACGCCACTTTCTATTCGCTGGCTGGGCAATGAAATGAGCAACGAAATTCGCACCGTTTTTCTGTTGAACCGTGCCAATAACTGGAGCGATTTCCGCAGTGCTGTAAGCACGTTTAAATCGGTGAGCCAAAATGTGGTTTATGCCGATGTGAAAGGAAATATTGGCTTACAATGCAGCGCCGGAGTGCCCATTCGCGCCGGTTCGGGTATTCAAATCTATCCGGGCGACAGCAGTAAATACGACTGGCAGGGACTGGTTCCATTCGAGGAACTGCCTTACGAGTTTAATCCGGAAAGAGGCTACGTGTCGTCGGCCAACAACAAAACAGCGCCCGACGATTATCCGTATTACATCAGTCACTGGTTTGCAACACCCAGCCGTATCGACCGTATCAGGGAAATGCTGGAAGAAAAGGAAAAGCTGGGTATCGACGATGTTAAAGCCATGCATAGCGACTGGAAATCGAAAACGGCAGAGCAGATGACAAACGTTTTTGTTGAGTCGTTACAAAAGCAACCGGATTTTAATGAAACAGAACAAGCGGCTTTCAGCAAATTAAAAAGTTGGGATTATAACCTTACACGTGAAAGTCAGGCAGCCTCCATTTTTGAAATTCTGTACCGAAAATCGATGGAGAATCTGGTTAAAGATGAGTTGTCGCCTGAGTTATTCCAGGGAATGTTAGGACAGAAAATGTTACTGGAAAACCTGATGATAAACCTGCTGGCTGAAGGACAATCTCAATGGACCGACAATGTTATGACCGATGAAAAAGAAACTTTTGATGATATTATTGTCCAATCGTTCAGGGAAACTGTTACCGACCTGACCACCCAATTGGGAACGGATGTTGAACAATGGAAGTGGGGCAGCATTCATACAATCACCTTAAAACATCCGCTTGGTGTTGTTTCGGTTTTGGATAAAGCGCTAAAACTTAACCGCGGGCCTTTTGAAGTTCCCGGAAGTTTTCATACGGTATGCCCGTATTCGTATTCGTACAAAAATTTGTATGAAACCATGCACGGCGCATCACACCGACATATTTTCAGCACGGCAAACTGGGACGATTCACAGACCGTTATTCCAACCGGAACCAGTGGTATTCCGGCCAGCGATTTCTACCTCGATCAAACCGCGAAGTATCTCGATAACGACTATCATCCGGATCTGTTTTCAAAACAAAACGTGGGAAATAACGCCCGTTTTGAAATGCAATTAAAACCTGAATAATTAATGATTGCAGCACTATTTAAGATAATTTGCTTTTTGTGATAAACTAAGTTCTTATTCTGTTTGTTCCCTTTAAAAGATAAGCGCAGCGTTATGAGCAAAACTTCACCGGCACCAATTTATGTTGTATCAGGCGGAACAGGAATCGCCGGTAACAACCTGGTTCAGGCCTTATTGATTCAGTATCCTGAAAACAAAATTCCGGTTGAGATAATTGGAAGAGTGACCACCGAAGACGAAGTTTTCGATATTATCATGAAAGCGAAGGCCGATAACGGACTTATTGCTCATACGATGGTTAACCCTGACCTGCGACACAAAATCAATGAGCTGGGAGCAGAGTTTAAGGTTCGCGTGATTGATTTAATGGGTGAACTGGCCAACTATTTGGACGATACGCTTGATGTAGAGCCGATGGTGCATCCGGGCTTATACCGCGAAATTAATCACCAGTATTTCGATCGGATCGATTCAATAGAATTTACCCTGTCGCAAGACGACGGGATGAGCCCCGCGCGTTTACGTAATGCCGAAATTATTTTAACCGGTGTTTCGCGTGCCGGAAAAACTCCGCTTAGTGTGTACCTGGCCATGTACGGTTGGAAAGTGGCCAACGTCCCCCTGGTGCCGGGAGTTCAGCCACCTGATGAGCTGTTTGAGGTGGATCCTAACCGTGTGTTTGGATTACATATTGGTGCCAACCAGTTAATTGCACATCGTCAGAAAAGAATTGCAAGTTGGGATAATCACCACGTTGAATCATACGTCGATCAGCGTGCCGTGCGCGAAGAGATTCGGAAAGCCATGTTTATTTTCGATCGGGGAGGATTTACGGTCATCAACGTTTCCAATAAACCTATTGAAAGTACGGCCAACGAAATTTTGTCGTACATGTCGAAACGATTTTCATATCGTGGGCGAAAACTGGTGTCGCCTTACAGTGGTCCGGTTGAACCGGGGCAGGAATAAAAGGGCAAACTCCCGGGATAACAACCAAGAATAATTATCCTCTGTAAAGTTTCAGGCAACAGCTGTGCCGGTTTTTTCAATTAAATGTGTCAAATGTTTATAACGGTTTTTATAATTATTAACTATGGCTCATAAATAATTTTACTGCCATTTGTTAAACAAAATGCGAAAGTCTTTGTAATTTAATACACAAGAACTTGATTGTAAATTCAAAAAACCATGATAAGACTAACAAAATTCAGTTTGGTTTTCTTGTTATTTCTGGCTGGTAACGTTTACGCACAAGACGAGTTGTTAACTATTCAACAGGCCGTAGAACAGGCTATCTCTAACAATGCCGGGCTTAACCAGATGCGGGCGCGTCTGGTTCAAAAAGAAAACGAGTGGAGAATCAACACGGGCGTTTCTGCTCCCGAAATCAGTTATTTTAAGGAAGGTATCAGCGATGATCCAACGGCGCCGTTTGCCGAAAAGCGTGTGGCCATAACACAGGAAGTGGATTTCCCCTTAACGTCGGTTTATCGTGTAAAAGCTTTGAAGCAGGAAGTGGAGGCGCAACAAAATGTTATTGTTGCTAAAGAGAAGGAAATCAGTTCGCAGGTAAAAAGTAAATACATCGAGGTGGTGTATGCGCTTTATCTGCAGCGCTCGCGCGAAAACCAGTTAAAGCTTGCACAAGACCTTTACAATGCTGTTTATACCAAGTTTGAAACGGGTTTGGGAAACGGCATCGATTTGGCAAATGCTGAAATTCAGCTGGATGAAGCCCGCAATGATCTCGACCAGAGTGAGTGGATTTTGCACCAGGCACGCTACGGACTTTTTAATGTGATAGGATTGCCCGTTGAAGAGCAGAAGTACAGTATTCAGTTTGCCGATACGCTTTATGCCACCGACATCGATATTTCGCAAATTCAGGCACTGGCAGTTCAGGAAGAGCAGCCGGCTTACCGCGCTTCGATGAATTTGCTGAACGCTTCCGATTATTTTCTGAAAGAAGCCAAAAGCAACATCCTGCCCGATGTTCGGTTTAGCCTCTACAAACAGGATTACGGAACCGGCTACGATTTTAACGGTTTCGAAGTAGGGCTGAGCATTCCTATCTGGTATCCGTTCGATCAGAAGGGAAAGATACAAATGGCCACCGCCCGAAAGGAGGAGCTGCTCTGGAACCAAAAGGAAATCCGCCTGAACATGAAAAAGGAAATTGAATATGCCTGGCACAATTATTCGGTGAGCCGGTCGATTGTAAATCGTTACCACGATTCGATGCAGGAACGTTCATCGAAACTCCAGAGCATGTCGTTACGAGCCTACCAACTGGGCGAAATCGACCTTCTCGAACTATTAAATGCGCAACAGATTTACTTAAAAAGTGAGCAGCGTTATTTAACTGCCCTCCGCGATTATTATATGCAACTGGCTGCATTGGAGCAGTATCTTAATCAGGAATTAATCTATTAAACATACTCAATAAACGATATGAAATCCAAATTTATTCACTTCGGAATTGTAATGATCCTTTTCGCATTTGCCGCCTGTAATTCAGGAAATGAGCCGAAAAAGGAAGTAGTTGTTGAAACCGATGTTCCGCCATCGTTAAAGGATGACACGGAAAAAACAATGCTGATTAAGTTGTCGGATAAAGAGCGCAACGAACTTTCTATAAAAACGGAAGCGATAAAAAGTGAGTTTGTTGATCATCAGATTTTGGCACCGGGCGTTGTTTTCCCATCGCCGGGGCATTCCAGCATTATCAGTACGCCAATTAACGGGCAGGTAACTGCAATTAAGGTTTACGAAGGCGACAGGGTGAATAAAGGCCAGGAACTGTATCGTATACAAAGTCTGGAATACGGGAACCTGATTTCGGAATATTTACAGGCTTATGCGCAGGAAGCGTTTCAGAAAAGTCGCCTGGCCCGTTTAGAGCAATTGGTTGAGGAACGAATTAGTTCTACCAGTGAATTGGAGCAGGCAACAGCTGAATACCAGCGTGCATCGGCATCGTTAAAATCGGCCTATGCCAAGTTGCGGGCGGTTGGTGTTCCCGATTCGGAGATTGCCAAGTTCTCTGACTCCGGAAATTTTGAGCCGACATTAAAAATAGTTGCACCAATCGATGGTGTTATCGAGAAGAATTTTGTGGAACTGGGGCAATCGGTAAATGCGCTGGAAAACCTCTCCCGTGTACTTGATACTCACGAGGTACTTGTTCGCGGTTATGTTTCGCCGGGCGATGCGGTATTGGTGGAACCGGGTAATGCGGTTGATATTTCAAAACGCGAGCAGGAAGATGTTACGATAAAAGGGAAAATTACTTCGGTAAATCCGGGGCTTGACGAAACCAGCCGCTCGGTGGTGGTAAATATTATCATTCCATCAGAAGATGGCTGGCCAAAACCGGGGGAGAATCTGCGGTTGGCAATCACGTCCGGATCGCAAAAGGAAACTGTGGCCATTCTGTTGCAGGCGCTTACCTACGACGGCGATCAGCCAATTGTTTTTGTGAAAAAGGATGCGAATACTTTTGAGCGCCGGCCCATTGAAGTGGATCAGATAAAAGGCGATTTTGTTTTTGTTGCCTCAGGGCTTAGTGCCGGCGAAGAAGTGGCAGTTACAAAAGTATTTAGCCTGAAAGCGCTGTCTCGTTTCGATATTATTTCTGAAGAATAAAACCTTAAAAATCCTCGGCTGATGCTTCAAAATATAATTTCATTTAGTGTTCGTCAAAAATACGTAGCCTTATCCCTGGTGGTATTAATGGCTGTTGCGGGTTACTTTTCGTTGATAAACCTGCCCATTAACTCGCAGCCGGATGTTACGCCGGTGCAGGTTTTGGTGATTACAAAAGCCGGCAGGTATTCTCCTTTCGATGTGGAGAAGCTGGTAAGTTACCCCATTGAAACGGCCATGAACGGTTTGCCCGATGTGGCTGAAGTCCGGTCCATTTCACAATTCGGACTGTCGGCGGTTACCGTTGAGTTCGATGAGGGAACAGATATTTATTTTGCCCGGCAGATCGTTAGTCAGCGACTGCAATCCATTGTCGACGAGTTGCCTCCGGGTGTTTCAAGTCCTTCGCTGGGGCCGATTTCAACTGCACTTGGCGAAATTTACCAGTATGTGGTAAAAGGTGAAAATTATTCACTGTCGGAACTGCGCGAAATTCAGGACTGGTTAATTGCCCCGCAACTAAAAATTGTACGGGGAGTAACGGAGATCAATTCGTTTGGCGGCTTTGTAAAACAGTACAACGTTATCATTCAGCCGGGTTTGTTGCGCACCTATAGCATCGGTATTTCTGAAGTGATGGATGCCATTGCACAAAATAACAGTGTGTCGGGCGGAAATTACATTCAGCACAACGGCGAGCAATACATTATTCGTGGTGTTGGACAGATTACCAGTATGGATGATGTGCGGAATATCATCGTAAAAAACATTGATAACAAGCCCATTTTTATAAAAGATATTGCAAGCGTTGTTGAAGGCAAGCAGATCAGGCAGGGTGGTGTTACCAAAGACGGGAAAGGCGAGGTAATTACCGGAATTGTTATGATGTTGCGTGGTGGAAACGGCCGCGAAGTGATTTCGGAGATCGAAGATAAAATTGAAGAAATAAACCGGAGTCTGCCGGAAGGTGTTAGCGTTGAAAAATTTTACGACCAGTCGGACCTGATTAAACGAACAACATCAACCATTTCTACCAACCTTTTGGAAGGTGGTTTTTTGGTAATTGTTGTGTTGCTTTTGCTACTTGGAGAAATCTCCGGAGCGCTGATTGTGGCTATGGTAATCCCGTTCTCAATGTTGTTTGCCTTTATCGGAATGCGCGAATTCGGGCTGGCTGCTAACCTCATGAGTTTGGGAGCGATCGACTTTGGAATGGTTGTAGATGGTTCGGTGGTAATGGTGGAAAATATTGTTCACGACCTGCAAAAGAATAAGAAGGAGTCGAAAGATGAGATTATTCGGAAGGCGGCTAATCATGTGGTTCGCCCCATCTTTTTTGGTGTACTCATTATTCTGATGGTTTATGTTCCGATTATGACTTTCAAGGGAATGGAAGGTATTTTGTTCCGCCCGATGGCGATAACGGTGGCAGCAGCGGTGTTTGGATCGTTGTTGCTGGCACTCATTTTTGTTCCGGCCATGTCGTCCATTGTATTTCGTAAAAAGGTAAAAGTTCGCCGGAATTACCTGATCGAATGGATGCGGCCGCGCTACCAAAAAGGACTGGAAAAGAACATGAACAAAATCTGGTTTGTGGGATCTTCAGCTTTAGCCATCTTTATCGTATCGATATTTTTAATGACACGACTGGGAACGGAATTCCTGCCGGAGCTCGATGAAGGTTCTATTCTTATCGAGCAGGTTCGGATGCCGTCGGTAACGTTGGAAGAATCGATGGAAAATGCCGATTGGCTGGCCGGTAAGATCATGGAAAATATTCCTGAGGTGGAGACCGTGGTTCCCAAAACAGGTCGGTCGGATTTGGCCAACGACTGGATGGGCGTGCATCAAACCGATGTGTGGGTGGTACTGAAACCCATTGAAGAATGGTCGAAAGGCGTAACAAAGGAAGACATTATAAGTAGGATAGAGCCGTATTTACAAACTGAACCCGGTTTGGCGTATAACTTCACTCAGCCAATTGCCATGCGTGTTGATGAGTTAACCAGTGGTGTAAAATCCGATTTGGCAGTAAAAATTTACGGCGAAGATTTAGATGTGCTCGATGAAATTGGTGAGAATATTTCGGGATTGTTGTCCGGTTTACCGGGTACTGACAATTATTATGTGGAACAATCAGCAGGTCAACCTTACTTAACCGTAAATATCGATCGTGAAGCGGTAGCCTCATTCGGTTTAAATGTGGACGATGTGCAGAAAGTGGTTGAGGCCGGTATTGGTGGACAGGAAGCGGGGCAATTGTACGAAGGACAACGACATTTTGGAATCGTGGTTCGTTATCCGGAAAATATACGCGACCAGTTGCCAAAAATTGCGGAAGCGCCGGTGCATCTGCCGGGCGGCGGTTATATTCCGCTAAAACGTGTGGCAAATATCGAATTGCAGGAAGGCCCGCGTGAGATTCAACGCGAAAATGGCTGGCGAAGATTAATTGTTGGTATCAACATAAAAGACATTGATCTGGGAACCTACGTTTCGCAACTGCAGGAACAGATTGATAAAAGTGCCAGTATTCCGTCAGGTTATTTTATCGATTATGGGGGAACTTTCGAAAATCAGCGCCGTGCCATGCGCCATTTAATGCTGGTAGTGCCGCTTTCCATTTTTATCATTATCGGTTTAATGTACCTGAACTTCGGAAAAATGCGTTACGCAATCCTGATTTTACTGAACCTGCCATTCGCTTTGTCGGGAGGAGTGTTTTTGTTGTGGCTTCGGGGAATGTATTTGTCGGTAACGGCAAGCATTGGATTTGTAGCTCTGTTCGGGGTTGCGGTGTTGAATGGTATTGTGCTTGTCGATCATATAAATATGCTCCGGAAAGAGAAAAAAGGCAACCTCAAAAAGCTGGTAATCGAAGGATCAGTTGATCGTTTGCGCCCGGTGTTAATGACGGCTCTGGTAGCGAGTTTGGGTTTTATTCCAATGGCTTTTAACACCGGTCCCGGTTCCGAGGTACAACGCCCGCTGGCAACAGTGGTCATCGGAGGTCTGGTAACATCAACATTTTTAACACTTTTGGTGTTGCCGATTGCGTATTATTGGATTGAACGCAAAAAGTCTCCGGTGAAAGAGAGTATTCCAGAATCGAATTAGAAAATATTGTTTCGCTTTCATTGACCCCTTCTAACCTTCCGCCCGCTGGCGGAGAGGAATTTTCCCCCTTTTGGGGATTAAGGGGGCAAAAATAGAAATTCATAATTTTCTAAAACACCCGCGCAAGTTTTCCAAAGCTTCTGTGTCATACCTTAAAATTTAAACAAAGACATAAATTAAAAAGATATGAAAACGAAGTTTAGCTGGCGAGCCTTTATCAGTTTTGGGTTAACCTGGGGAATTTTAGTGATCCTGGTTTCGGGTGTAATTTTGTATGTAGCTCCTCCGGGGCGCTACGCCCATTGGGTAAACTGGGAGCTGGCAGGTTTGTCAAAAGAAGGCTGGCAGGCCGTTCATACCCTGTTTTCGCTGGCGTTTATCGTGCTTTCCGTTTTTCACCTGTTTTCGGTAAACTGGAAATCTTTTGTCTCTTATCTAAAATCGAAAAGCACAAAAGGCTTTAATAAAAAGAAGGAACTTATTTTTTCCATTGTGGTAGTGCTGGTGTTCTTTTTTGGCACTGTATTTTCCATTCCTCCTTTTCAAACGGTAATGGATTTAAGCGAAACGGCCACCAACTCCTGGGAGAAAACCGAAGAGCGGGCACCCGTACCTCATGCCGAGCTGTTAACGCTAACCGAACTGGCGCAGCAGTTGGATTTGGATTCGGTTGACGCCATAACCCGGAAACTGGACACGCATAAAATCGCTTACAACGATATTCATACCCAAAGTTTGCAGCAAATTGCCGGGGCAAATAATTCAACGCCTCTGGAGATTTACGAGATAATTGTTAAACAACCGGGCAATGCTGGACAGGGAATGGGTGTTGGGCGCAAAACCCTCGACGATTTCTCGAAAGAACTGAATAAAAGCACCGATGAGTTAATGCAAATTCTGGAAAAGAACAATATTGCGGCAAAACCAACAGAAACCCTGCGTGCTATCGGCGAGAATAATGACGTTACACCCCGCGATATTTACAAATTACTTTCTGAATAATTACAAGTACATTTACATAGTGTTTTTTTTCGAATCAGAATGTCCGACACCGATATAATTGATCAACTAAAACAGGGAAGTGAAGCGGCTTTTAAAACGCTGGTCGACACGCATCAGAAACTGGTGGTGAATACCTGCTATGGTTTGGTGCAGAACCGCGAAGATGCTGAAGATATTGCGCAGGATGTTTTTGTTGAGGTGTACCGTAACATCGATAAATTCAGGGCCGATGCAAAACTCTCAACCTGGTTGTACCGAATTGCAGTAAACCGCTCACTCAACCACATTCGCGACAACAAAAAGCGCAAGTGGTTTCATTCGTTCGAAGATGAGGTGGCGGCAAAAAACAGGGAAGTAATGCAGGTAAGTACCTCGAATACCGACGAGCCGGAATACGAACTCGAGAACCAACAGCGGGCAATTATTTTACGAGAGGCCATTAACAGTTTACCACAAAACCAGAAAGTGGCTTTTACCCTGAGTAAATACGAGGAACTGTCGTACCAGGAAATTGCAGAGGTTATGGATCTTTCGGTTTCGTCGGTTGAGTCGCTGTTGTTCAGGGCCAAAAAAGGCCTGCAGAAAAAATTATACAAGTGCTACAAAAAAAAGTGCCTGTAAGCGCAAGTTTTTAAAAATGAACGTGTCATACAAATAACAATACTGAAGATGAAGTGTAAAAGCGTACATAACAAGTTGATTTTTTTCCTGGAAAAGGAGTTGCCGGTATCCGAAATGGAACAGGTTCAGAAACACCTGGACGAATGTTCGGAGTGTGCTCGTTTTACAGCGGAAATGAAAAATACACTCCAAATTCTGGATAATGATAAGGTAAACGATGAGAATCCATTCTTTTATACCCGTGTAAAAGAGCGGATTGCGAAACAGGCCGAAGAACAGCCAGCGGTACGTCCGGTTTTGGTTCGTATTTTACAGCCGGTGGCCTTTTCAATACTTTTGTTATTGGGTGTATATGGCGGGTTTAAGCTGGGGCAGGCGCCTAAGGCAAATATTGCCGGCAGTGGTTTCACTGAGCAAGAAGTGATTCCTTACTGGAACGAACTGGAAGCCGAACCAATCGAAGCATTTTTAATGAAATAACAAATGGCAACAAAAAATAAATATCGCATATTAATCTGGGTAATTGTAATTCTGGCAGCCACAAACCTGTCCATGGGAATTTCGTTTTGGTACCACAAACAACAGGATAAAAAAGCAGCCGGAACGCAACAACAAGTTGAAATGCCCTCGGAGCAACGGACGCGTTTTTTCCGCGAGCAGCTCAACCTGCAACCCGATCAGGTCGACTATTTTAGGGAATTGAACAGAAACTATAACCGGAGTGCACGCCGGATATCGGATCAACTTTCACTTCTTCGTGTTGAAATGGTGGAGGAAATGGGAAAAGCTGAGACTAACACCACGAAACTACACGCTATTTCAAGCGAAATTGGCGAGATGCACAAAACCTTAAAGGATTTGACGATAGATTATTATCTCGATATGAAAGCAGTTTGCGACGAGAACCAACAGGAGAAACTAAAAGAAATTTTCCTGTCGATGACAAAATTGAAAGAAGACGTTTCTTTACCTCAACGTGGCGGCCGTCGCTTCGGGCGGCAAAACAGAGAGTAAGTAACAACTTAAATTTTTGATAAGATGAAACAGGCATGAATTTTAGCTTTCTAAAATCTGCAGGCAAGAATAATTAGAATTCATCGGGAGTTACATCTTATACCTTAAAAAAAACTAATAAATTTTAATACGATGAAAACAAGCAAGTTAATTAACGTTGCCTGGGTGTTCTTTGCCCTGGTGTTAACCACAACAACTGTATTTGCACAACGCGGAAGAAATGCAAATCAGGTACAAAACAACCCGAATCTTCCGTGTCTGGCTCAAATTTCTGACCTGACCGAGGAACAGAAAACAAGTATTCAAGAACTCGAAGCAAGTCACCAAAAAACGATGGCTGAACTACGTGAACAAAGACGCTCAACAGTAAATGCAATTGAGAAAAGCGAGATCAGAACTGAAATGCTGAAGAATGTGGAGGCACACCGTAACGAAGTGAAATCGCTTTTAACCGAAGAGCAGAAGGCTCAATACATCCAGCTTAGGACTAGTGCTGGTGCGGGGCAAGGTCGGGGAAATGGACAGTTCAACCGTAAGGGCCGTGGTAACGGTAATGCCGGTTTTCGTGCACAGGGTAACCGGTGTAGAAACCAGGTTTATGCCCGGGGTCAGGGTAAAGGCCGCGGCAATAAGAACGGGAACCAGGGACGACGTGGTAATTGTATCAGGTTGAATAACTAATCGCATTCTGCCGAATGGACGATGATTAATAAACTTTAAAAATTTTGAAAGATGAAAACAATCAGAGTATTTGGATTAGTGGCAGTAATGACAATGCTTTTCTATGCCTGTTCAGAGTCGACAACCGATGTGGCAGTTGAAGAAATAATAGCCAGCGAAGAAGTAAAAAGTTCGGAGATAACAGCTTTATTGGGCGACAGCTGTAATTTCTCGGCAAACATAAACGATGCAGACATAGATGGACTATTGCTGATGCGCGAAGAGGAGAAGTTTGCGCACGATGTTTATGTAACGCTCTATGCAACTCATAGTCTTCCGGTTTTCAATAATATCTCGAAAAGCGAAACAGCACATACATCGGCCATTTTGTATTTAATTAACGGTTTCGGGCTGGAGGATCCTTATCTTGAAGGTGTAGGCAATTATACAAATGAAACATTTACAGTGCTTTATGCTCAACTAAGCGAACAGGGAAAAACAAGTGTTGCCGAAGCGCTGAAAGTGGGCGCATTTATCGAAGAATATGATATTGCTGATTTGAAGAACCGGATTGATGCTACAGAAAATGAAACGCTGAAACGGGTTTATGGTAATCTTTTGCGTGGATCGACATTTCACCTGAAAGCTTTTTCGGCTGTTTTAAACGCAATGGGCGAGAGTTATATGCCAACAGTTATCTCGCAGGAAGAATATGACGAAATACGCAATGGTAATTCGGACGACGATAATAGCGACAGCAGCAGCACATTTGTTCCCGGAACCGGAATTTGCGACGGAACCGGGCCGAATTTCTGACTCAGGGACGATGAAAATTTCATAAATAATTATTATGAAATTGGGCGAGCTCCGGATTTTAATCCGGGGCTTTTTTTGGCACAAGTTTTTTGTGTTTCCGGTGTCTAACTGGTAAATAAAATACTTAGAAATGAAAACATTAAAGTTTTATTCAGCATTGTTTTTGCTTACGTTTTTTGTAAGCCTTGGCTCCACGTTTGCCAATTCTTTAACTGAAGAAGAAAAGGCAGGTTTACAGTTAATGCGTGAAGAAGAAAAGCTCGCCCACGATGTTTACACCGTACTTTACGAAAAATGGCAATTAATGCCTTTTAGTAATATTACCCGAAGCGAAACCCGCCATTTTGAGGCAATAGGTTTTCTGCTTGAAACTTATAAGCTGGAGGATCCGGCTTATGAAGAACCCGGAAAATTCAGAAATATGGAGCTGGCAGCACTATATGATTCGCTCGTTGCAAAAGGATCAGAATCGTTGGTGGCAGCACTTGAGGTTGGCGCTTTTATCGAAGAGGTGGATATTAAAGATTTGCAGGAACTGCTTGAAGCAAAACCTGAAGGCCAAATCGCAACAGTTTACGAAAACCTGTTGTGGGGATCAGAAAATCATATTCGGGCATTTACCCACAACTTGTCGTTTCGCGATCAGGAGTATACACCAAAAGTTTTATCGGAAGCAACTTATGCCGAAATTGTTGGAGCTAATCAACAACATGGCCAAAATGGAAAAAGAATGGGCCAGCGGGCTTGTGGCGTGTGCAACCAGGGTGGAGCCAAATGCAGGAACAGGTAAACAGCGAATCGAAAACCGGCAGCGGTTGGTTTTATCCGGCTACCGGTTTTCGGGCAGAACTTTCTACATAAACAATCCTGTTTTTACTTGATTAACATTAATCCCTCGTTTGCCGAAGCGTCGTTGGGACTGTATAGTTTTACTTTGTTGAACAGTACTTTTGCCTGGTTGTAGTTTCCGAGAAAATAGGAGGTCCATCCGAGCATCAACAGTCCATCGTAGCCAAACGGATAAAGGTCGACCACCTTTTTAAACAAAGGATAAGCCTTGTCGTAATCCTTTCGTCCGTAGTAAACCAGGCCCAGCCGATACATGGCCACCGTATTGTTCGGGTTGATTTCAAGTATTTTATTGTAAAGATCGATAACCTCATTCCATTTGCCCAGTGCAGCCAGCGGAAGAATCAGACCAAAACGTGATTCCTCGGCATAAGGTTTTAGTTTTTGTGCATTGCTGTAAAAAATAACCGACTCATCAAAAAGCCCGGCATTGTAATTCAGCCACCCTAAACGCAGATTTATTTCATACGACGATTCATCGTAAACTTTCTTTAACGGATCCATTGCCGCCGAAAAGTCGCCGTTTTTTTCAAACTCGTAACTTCTTCCGAAAGCGCTTTCCAGAGCTTCCTGGTTTGCCTGTGCAAAAACGTTTGTTGACGTTGCCGCAAAAAGCAATAGGGCCAGTAATTTATTTCTTAAAATTTCCATGATATTCCTGCTGTAATTGTATGTTTTATGTAGTTGTACGCTTTCTCGTTAAAAAGGGTGGCGTTTTGGTAAACCCTGTACCGTTCGCTTACATCCTGATTCAGATAGCGCACCACAAACTGGTATCGTTTAGCAAAAGGGAAATAAATACTTCCCATGTATTTTCGGGTGGAACGGCCCGGGAAATTGGCAATAACATACCCCCCCGACTCGATAAAGTTTTCCATTTCTCCGTTCAGGTAATTGCCGTAAAAATGAAACTGTCCCAGCTGGAATCCTCCCGACAGGCCAAAAGTATTGTAGCCAAAACTGTTGTCGTTGTCGCTTTTAAAGTAAACACGCGGAGTTAAATACAGATTACTGTTTGAAAGCGGGTATATGGTTAACCAGGCCGAAGCTTGTTTAAATCCCTCGTTGGCAATATTGGCAAGGTTAATTTCGGCGCCGGGCGAAAAATTACCCCAGTTGGTCCAGACAGACGTTGTAAAAATGTAATCGGAAAATTTATAGTTTGAAGTATAAAAGGTATTTGGATCGTAATTGCCCAGAAGTAATGCCGATTTACCCCAGGTAATGTTCATTGACGGGGAAAAATACAATTTTCCAAGTGCAAAAACCGGATTCAGGAAATACTGATTTTGTTTTACATCGATCTGGAAATTATAATGCGAGCCCCAATAAAGTTGCTCCATCTTGTCAGTTCCAACATGCGTTAGATTATGATTCAAAATTACCCCCGGAGCAATTTGATGGCTGTAATCCAACGATTCAAAATGGTAGTTCTTAAAATAGAAAGCTTCTCCGTAGTCCGGGCCAACTTCCAAATCGTTATGCATGTTGCTTCCCAGCAGTTGTTCAATATCGGGGTTCCAGCTGTAGCCTCCTTCAATAGCAATCTGCAGAGGTTTCATTTTTTGGAAATTGATTTTTTGTTGTAATTCATTGCTAAAATCCACTGCCAGTTTGCTGGCTTCCACATATCTGCCCGAATACACCAAACTATAGTACAGGTACTCCTGCAGCCACTCAAAATGCTGGTCGTTTTCCCAGGCTTTAAAAAACCACTTACTGGCTTTCCGGTATTTTCCCAGGTTATACCAGGCGATTCCGGTGCGGGCCTGCAAATAGAAATATTCAATGCCTTTTTCGCAGGCCTCATTGTTGAATTCAATCAACTCTTTCCATTTTTTTTGCTGAAAAAGTTCGTACGACTTTTTGTCTACTTCGGTATAATTCCAGTTTGTTTGTGCATTTAATACCGAAAAAACAGCCATGAATAGTAGTACTGTTACAATTCGTTTTGACATGTTATATTGATCTTTGCTTCGTTAAAATTCACTGAAATCTGAATCACATTCTCCTGCGATATTTTGATTTCCATCTCATACGTATTCACCGTTTTCCCAAGTATCTTTTTGTTGATTTCGGCCTTCATTTGCACATCGCCCGATGAAAGAATATCTCCGGCATCTTTGATGACAAGCTTATAATCGATATTCAGAAAGAGATAAAGCGGTGCTATAAAATCCTGCAAGAACTTTAGTGCCCCTGTAAACATCAGGTTAATCGGGATGGAATCATTAATTCGGCTATTGGCAAGGAACCCGATGGGAACATTAAAAAGCGCCACAAAAAACCAGTAGAGTGGCGAATATTTGGTTCCGGTAAAATTGGTGAAATAATGCTGCTCGTCGGTGTTGTGGAGGTAAGCCAGACTCTGGTCTTTGTCGCATCTAATAAAAGTGCTGTTGTACACATCGGTTTGAACCAGCCACGAGAAATTGCCGGCCATTTTTTGCCACTTTTCTTTTGGCGAATCAACTTCAACGCTAATATTCATACGTTGCCCGGGAATAAAATGCAGCGCCTTGGATAGTATCTCGTTTTTTACCGGATTAACTACAATATCGTCTTTCTTCGGAAACTCAAAATTCTTCTGTGTATAGCCATTGTTTTCTTTCAGCAGATAATTGCCAAAAGGATAATCGAGCGTTACGGAACCAATATAAGGCGTAACCTGGAACTGAAAGTGCAAATGCGGGTAGGGCGAGCGGCCTGAATTTCCGCAGCGGCCCAGCAACTGTCCTTTTTTTACCTGGTCGCCTGCTTTAACCTCCACCGAGTGATATTTTAAGTGGCTGAGTTTGGCATACAGGTAATCGTTGTGTTTTATGATGACCGTATTTCCCCAGTTTTCTTTGGTGTTTACATCGCCAATGGTGTTGTCTTTAATGTGATTTACAGCCTCAACCACCGTTCCTTCGAACGGAGCCAGCACTGCCTTCCCGAAACAGAAATAATCTTCGTGAAAATCGCCCGAGCCGTTGTATTGTTCTCCGTTCCGATCGGTTATCACAAAATCCCAGGCATGGCGCCAGGCATCTTTGTGTGTGTATTCGCCGTTGTGTCCCTGGCTAACGGTCCACTCGCCTAAAAACGGCAAAGTAGCCGACACCGGATACGCAGCCGGAAAACGTTTTAAATTTCCAGAATACAGGTAAAGGTTTTTTTCGGGTTTGCCTAATTGCACCGGAGTCTCCAATAATTTTCGTGGTCGTTTTTCACGTAGTTTCAAAGCATATAAAAACATTAAAACCACAATATTGAAGGGTAACGAATAGGCCGATACACGCAAAAGAATAAAAATTTGTTGCGTACTGGTGGTAATTAAAACCACTGCCGGTAACAGCAGGATAATCCAGCCAAAACTTACGCGCCCCGGAACAAGGTAGTAGCCACCCAAAGCAATGGCAGTAAGAATATAATTAAAACCAATAAACGTATAACCCAGCGAACTAAACTCGATGCCCACCAATCGATAAAAAAGAAAGGCCACCGAAAAACCAAGAATGGATAGCACGAAGGTAATTCGTGAATAAATAAGCAATCCGATGGCAATGATAATCCCGGCAAGCAAGTGACTTTGGAAGAAAATAGCTCCCAGCGAGTGAAAATAGATTCTTACAAATGAATTGGAAATGTGTTTTTCCAGAAAGTCGTAAAAATCAACAAAATGTTGTCCGCCCAAAGCATACAGTTCGTTGTAGGTAAATATGCCCCGTTCGCTAATATTCAGTGCTGTAAGGTCGCCTCCCGACAAGGCCACGATCCATATTCCAAACAAAAAGGGAATGCTCAGAAAAGGCAAACCGTATTTTCCGAGTACACCCTGAAAAACAATGGTAATAAAAAACGTGACCACGGCAGCAATAACGATAAGCGCATAAACTTCAAAAGATGGCTGATAAAACAGCCCAACTCCCAGGCCAACAAGCAAAGCATTATATCCATAAATGCCGGAACTGATGAGGTATTTGTTGTAGCCCAGGCCATAGGCCAGCAGGTTTGCTACCAGCACTGCCAAAAGGCCACCTATACCGGCACCGTAATCAAAAAAGCTGATAATGATCAACAGCACCGCCAAAAAATTCGAACCTGAAAAAAACACCTGCGAGTAGCTGTTGAGTACCGACTGAACAATTTCTTTTCGTTTTATGGAAGGAAATGTAATCATTTATCTTTTCGGATTTTGTTCCAGACTTGTAAGCGTGTCAAGATTCTCTTTTTTGCGAACAATGTGCATTTTCCCCTCCAAATCGATCATCACCACATTGGGCCTGAAAGTAATAAACTGCATCCACTGTGTCATGTTGTAGGCGCCAACCCGTTCGATAACCAGCTTTTCGCCGGTTTTTACCTGCGGAAAGTTAATGGCATCGCGGATTACATCGATGTTCATACAAAGCGGTCCGTAAATGGTGCTTTCTTCCAGGTGACTGGATAGTTGGCGTGTAGGATAAACCCCCAGGTTATACCAGAAAGAGGTAAAAAGCAGGTTTACTCCGGCATCGATTACCATGGTTCGCCGCCCTGTAGTTGATCGTTTATTGGCCAAAACAGTTGTCAGCAGGTAGCCGGCATCGTCGATCAGTGCCCGGCCGGTTTCCAAAAACAGCACCGGAAGATTTTCGTGCGGGATTTCCGAGGAAATCAATGCATTTGAAATGGCTTCGGCATATTCATCAAACGACGGGCAGGTTTCTGTTCCCGGCATGTAAGCACCTTTCAATGTGTTTTTCGATGCAAACCCTCCGCCCAAATCGATGTATTTCAGCCAGTAATCGAACTTACGATGCGTTGCCATGTAAAGGTTGGCCAGTTTCGATGCAGCAGCTGCATAGGCATTTGCCGACATAATGTAAGTGCCGATATGTGTATGCAGGCCAATCAAATCAAGTTTTTCAGCCAGCATAATCCGGTTAATGGCATTCCAGGCTTCTCCGTTTTCATAGTTAAAACCAAAACGGTCCCAAATGGGGTAAATTCCTGCATCGAGGTTAATGCGGATGGCCACCCGTGCTTTTTTATCCAATTCGCGGGTAACTTTTATCAGCAAATACAGTTCATCAAAATGGTCGATATGGATGCAGGCATTGTGTTCAATGGCCAGTTTTAAATCTTCTTCCGATTTTTCGGGGCCATTAAAAAGGATATTTGAACCGTTAACGCCCAGCGAAAGTGCTTTCTGAAATTCGAAAGCAGAAACTACTTCTGCCCAGGCACCTTGGTCGTGAAAAATGCTGCAAACAGCATTTAGATAGTTTGTTTTATACGACCATGCAAACTGTACTTTCGGGTAGCGGGTTTCAAAAGCCTGTTTGGCTTGGGCAAAGGTATTGCGCATCGTTTTTTCTGAAAGAACAAATACCGGAGAACCGTACTCTTCCATGATCTTTTCAACCGGAATCCCGTCGATATCAGGAATAAACTTTTGCCTGGTAGGCAATCCAAATTTGGAGGGTATGCCAGCTGTAATCTTGCTGATTACAGGTTTTTCGTATACTAATTTTGTCATGATTTCTGAGTTTTATATTTCCTTATTCATTGATATGGCCGCAAATTTTTCGAGGTCAACAATGGCATCGTACGAATAGCGGACGAACATTTTCCCGATTTTATATTTTGTCATCGCTTGTACGTCCATTCCGAGAGCAAGTTTTACAAGTGCCTCGGGAATATTTTGACCGGCACCAACGGCGAGGTAAACCCAGGCCGGAACGCGTGGATTAATCTCGATGAGGTAATATTCGCCACCATTGGTTTTTATCAATTCGAGTTCCATTCCGCCTTTCCATTTTGTTTTTGAAATAATGGAACGGGTAAGTTCCATCATCTTTTCGTCGGCAAGTGTAATGCCACCCCAGGCTTTTCCTTTATCGGTAATATACTGTTTACGCATGGGAACAGCGGCAATAGTATTTCCTTTTCCATCGCCCAGTGCAATAACGTTTACCTCGGTTCCTTTCACAAATTCCTGTGCAATTACCGGAAATCCCCATTTCGATGCGATCGTATGAAAAGCCTGTTTTGCCTGTTCTTCGTTGTGAGCTACATAAGCGTCGTAAAACTGGCCTTTTATCATCACCGGGTAATTATATTTGTCTTCAAGGTCCTTGATCTGCCCCAGAGTACTCATGTTGATACTTCCCGGCACCTTAATGTCGTATTTCTTGCCAAATTCCGGAAGTTTGTCTTTTTCTCGTTCCTGAAACTGTTTCAGGTTGGGTAGAAAAGTCTGAATTCCACGGCTTCGCAATCGCCCTTCATTTTTCATAAAAGAAAAAAGTTCGGCATCCAGATTTGGAATAAGAACATCGATATGTTCCTGTTGATGAATATTTTCAATACGCTCAATCAATTCATCCGAACCGGATGAGGGATAAGGTATCTGGAAAATTCGGTCGCACAGGTTTTCCATGTAAATTCCCGGTTCCAGGTTTTCGTAGACCAGCCCGATAATGCGGGCATCAAACGCTTCCGATTCTTTTATGCCACGAATAAATGGTACACCGGCCCCCGGATTATCGGTGTTGTTCAATCCGGTTACAGCAAGTGTGATTTTTTGCTTGTTCATGACTATTATTTGAAATCGAGCGGATTGTCTTGTAAAACAATTTGGTGATGCTTTAACAACGCGCAGAATTCGTAAAAATCCTTTTCAAACGAAAGGTCATCAATGTCGTATTTCTCCATAACTTCCGTTTTAATCTGATCAAAGCTTTTTTCAGCTTCAATATTTTTCATGAGTTCCAATGCGAAAGGATTCAGGTTGAATGAATCGCCGGTTCGTGAGTTGAAAACAAATCCGTTGTCGCTTATTTTTATGTCCTCTGTGATTTTCATTTTACCGTCTGAATTAAATTATATCATTGGTTTGACACGGCCGGACTTAAAAACTTGCGTGGATAATAAAATTTTATCCGAAGGCACATTTTTCAGGAATTGTAGGGCTTCCTGTTAATTCAGCATAAAGAAGTTGATTCGTAGGGTCAGTTTATTTCACGTAAGTATTAAAAATAGGACGAAAATGTTTCTTACAGTTACATAATTGCTAATAAAGTATAAATTTGTAAGCTCAAAATTCGAAAAGTTAAAAGGCTGTAAAAAGCTGAACAGACAAATTAAAGGCAGAAAAAATAAACATCATGGCACGTTTGAAAATTAAAGAGATTCTGAAGAATGGAGAAACAGGCAGCGAAGTTGTTGCCAAAGGTTGGGTGAGGACAAAACGCGGAAGTAAAAATGTAAATTTTATTGCGTTGAATGACGGATCTACCATTCATAATCTTCAGGTGGTGGTTGATGTTGAAAGTTTCGACGAAGCACTATTACGCGATATAACAACCGGAGCTGCAATTGCAGTTACCGGAGAATTGGTTGAATCAGCCGGAAGTGGTCAAAATGTTGAGCTGAACGCAAAATCAATTGATTTGCTCGGAAAAGCTGATCCTGAAAAATATCCGATCCAGCCAAAGAAACACTCGCTGGAATTCTTGCGCGAAAATGCACACCTGCGTTTCCGTACCAATACTTTTAGTGCAGTTTTTCGTATCCGGCACGCGATGGCATTTGCCATTCATAAATATTTTAACGAAAAAGGATTTAACTACCTGCACACGCCAATTGTAACGGCCAGCGATGCCGAGGGAGCCGGACAGATGTTCCGTGTTTCAACATTGGATGCAAAAAATCCGCCGTTAACCGAAGAAGGAGAGGTAGATTACAGCCAGGACTTTTTCGGAAAAGCTACTAACCTAACGGTTTCCGGTCAGTTGGAAGGCGAGTTGGGTGCGTTGGCGCTTGGCGAGATTTATACTTTCGGCCCAACATTCCGCGCCGAGAATTCAAATACAACACGTCACCTGGCAGAATTCTGGATGATCGAGCCTGAGATGGCTTTTTATGATCTGAAAGACAACATGGACCTGGCGGAAGAATTCCTGAAATACTGTATTCAGTATGCGCTTGATAATTGTATGGACGATCTGCAGTTTTTGGCTCAGCGACTGAAAGAAGAGGAGAAAAACAAACCTCAGGACCAGCGCTCGATGGATTTGATCGAAAAGCTGGAGTTTGTTCTGAAAAACGATTTTATACGTTTGCCATACACCGAGGCAATTGATATTCTGAAAAACTCGAAACCTTATAAAAAGAAAAAATTCCAGTTCCCGGTTGACTGGGGCGTTGACCTGCAAAGCGAGCACGAACGTTACCTGGTAGAGAAACACTTTAAGTGTCCGGTAATTCTTATCGATTACCCGAAAGACATTAAAGCGTTCTACATGAAACAGAACGACGACGGTAAAACTGTTGGAGCAATGGATGTATTGTTTCCGGGCATTGGCGAAATTATTGGTGGTTCGCAACGTGAGGAAGACCTTGAAAAGCTGACAAAACGTATGGAGGAAATGGATATTCCGACAGAGGAAATGTGGTGGTACCTTGATACGCGACGTTTTGGTTCGGTAGTGCACAGTGGCTTTGGCCTTGGCTTCGAGCGTCTTATGCTTTTTGTTACCGGAATGGGCAACATCCGCGATGTAATTGCCTTTCCGCGTGCACCTAAAAATGCTGAATTTTGATGGTGTAATTTAGAAAAGCTACTCCGAAAAAAATGTTATTTTTACGGAGGTAACAATTGGGATTATGGAGCAAAAACTATCACTACAACAGAAGCTGCTCCAAAAGTTATCACCTCAGCAAATTCAGGTGATCAAACTTTTGGAAATCCCAACTATGCAACTCGAGCAGCGGATTAAAAAGGAGCTGGAAGAAAATCCGGTTCTGGAATTGGAATCGGATAATCCCTCGTCGGATGTCGACCAAATGGATGATGGACAGGATAATAATACGGATGTTGACAACGAAGAGTTTTCGATGGACGATTATTACGAAGACGAGGAAATTCCAACCTACAAGTTAAACGTAAATAATTATTCAAAAGACGATAAATACATCGATGTGCCGTTTTCGGTAGGTACAAGTTTTCATGAATTTTTGCATGAACAACTGGGGCTGGCCGATTTGGATGATGAGGAGCAGCAACTTGCCGAATATATTATCGGGAACATTGATGACGACGGATACCTCCGCCGCGATTTAATGGCCATCAGCGATGATTTGGCCTTTAATATGAACCTCGATGTTCCGGAGGAAAAACTGGAGAAGATTTTATTGGCTATTCAGGATTTTGATCCTCCCGGAATTGCAGCACGCGATTTACGCGAATGTTTATTGCTGCAACTGGAGCGGAAAGAGGACAAGGGATTTCAATTGGCTAAAACCATTGTAAAAGACTATTTCCCGGAGTTCACAAAAAAGCATTACGATAAAATCAGAACAAAACTGGAGCTTTCGGATGAGGAGCTAAAAAAGGGTATCGACGAGGTACTTAAATTAAATCCCAAACCGGGCAGTTCTTACAGTAATCCTTTAAATAAATCAAATCAGCATATTGTTCCCGATTTTATTCTGGAATTGGTCGACGGGGAATTGAGTCTTTCGTTAAACCAGCGAAACGTTCCGGAGCTTAAAATCAACGACACCTATACCGAGATGCTGAGAACCATGAGCCAGAACCAGAAGGCACAAAAAACCGACAAAGAAGCGGTAACTTTTGTGAAACAAAAACTGGATTCGGCAAAATGGTTTATCGATGCCATACACCAGCGGCAAACGACTCTGTTGCTTACCATGTCGGAGATTATCAGCTTTCAGAAAGAGTATTTTCAGGAAGGCGACGAAACAAAACTTCGTCCGATGATTTTAAAAGACATTGCCGAAAGAACGGGGCTTGATATTTCAACCATATCAAGGGTTTCGAACAGTAAATACATTCAAACGCATTTTGGAATTTACCCGCTGAAATATTTCTTTTCCGAAGGTTTGGCAAAAGACGACGGTGAAGAGGTTTCAACACGCGAGATCAAAAAAATTCTGCAGGAATGTATCGAAGGAGAGGATAAACGTAAACCTCTTACCGATGAGAAACTGGCCAAAATTCTTAAAGAAAAATCATACAATATTGCGCGAAGAACTGTTGCAAAATATCGCGAGCAGCTGGGAGTACCGGTAGCGCGTTTACGAAAAGAATTATAAGATGTCGGAGAAAATAGCACGAATTATATCTGTAATATTTCACCCGGTATTGATTCCGACCATTGGCATGTTTCTGCTCTTGAATTCCGGATTTTATTTCGATTTACTTTTGTGGGAAGCCAAACGTTTTGTGTTGTTGGTAGTGTTTTTTACTACCTGTATTTTGCCTATGCTTTCAGTGGCAGTTCTTTCGCTAAATCCGCGTTTTGATATTAATATGCCCGGCAACCGCGATCGTTTAATCCCGCTATTAAGTGCATCGGTTTTTTACTACCTCGGTTTTATTTTATTACGAAAGGTACAGGCTGTTCCCGAGTTTAAATTGTTTATGCTGGCATCGGTGCTGGTGCTTGTTGTGTTGCTTGTTGTTTCGCTAAAATGGAAAATCAGTAACCACATGGCAGCCATTGGAGGTTTAAGCGGAACCTTGTTTGCACTGTCGTTCCGAAACGGCGTGAACCCGGTTTATTCGGTTTTAATAGTTGTTTTGCTATCGGGCTTAATCGGAACTGCACGGCTTATTCTTGGTAAACACGATCTGAAACAGTTGGTGGCCGGTTACGGGCTTGGTTTTATTGTACTTTATCTGGTGCTTTATTTTGTGTGATCAAACGATTTCTCAGTAACTCATCATCTATATTTTTAGTTTCTTATCAGTCAGTGGTGGCATTTTTTAATCCTTTTTCCTATAGCCGAAAAAGGACTTCCAGTGAGTAGAGACAAAAAAAAGGGACTTTAAAAAGCCCCTTTCGTTATAATATCTTAATCTTTGTTATTCAACAAATTTGTAACCAATTCCTTTGAGCGTTTTAATGTGCTCGTTGCCGATTTTTTCGCGTAGTTTGCGGATATGAACATCGATTGTCCGGTCGCCAACCACAACGTTTTCGCCCCAAACCGAATAGTAAATTTCCTCGCGGGTAAATACTTTTCCGGGTTTCGAAACCAAAAGCGAAAGGAGTTCAAATTCTTTTCTTGGCAATATCATTTCGTTGTCGCCAATACGAATCAGGTAGCGTTCTTTGTCAATAAGAAGGTTGCCAATTGTTACGGTGTTGGTGTCAACCACTTCAACAGGTTGTGTAGCTTCGCCGGTACGTTTTAGCAGTGCTTTTACGCGGCTAACCAATACTTTTGGGCGAACCGGTTTGGTGATGTAATCGTCGGCTCCGGCCTCAAAACCTGCAATTTGCGAATAGTCTTCGCCACGCGCAGTTAAAAAGGCAATCACGGTGCTGCTCAGTGCCGGAATTTTCCGAAGCTCTTCGCACGCGGCAATTCCATCCATTTCCGGCATCATTACGTCGAGTATAATGAGGTGGGGTAACTGTTTTTCTGCAACCTTTATTGCTTCCGCACCATTTCGGGCAGTAAATACCTCGTATCCTTCTTTTTCAAGGTTGTAACTCAGAAATTCGAGGATATCCAACTCGTCATCAACCAGTAAAACTTTAAATTGATTTTCACTCATAACATAAAATTCTTGACAAAAGTAAATGCTGCTTATTACAGAACAATTAACTTTCCTTTAAACAAAAAATAAACACGAATCTAAAATAGTGCTTAATCGAACCAAAATACAAATTAATAGCCACTCTTACGGTTTTTTTTACGGAAAGTTTTGATTGGGCTACTTTTGCTTTTCGAGTGTAAAATTGAATGTGGTTCCCTGGTCGAGCACACTTCGTACGTTAATAGATTGATTATGAGCTTCGATAATGTGTTTTACAATCGAAAGTCCGAGTCCGGTGCCACCTTGCTCGCGCGAACGCGACTTGTCGACACGGAAGAAGCGCTCAAAAATACGTCGAAGATCTTTTTTCTCGATACCAATACCGTTATCGGCAACCTCAACAATTATATTGTCCTCTAAATCGTGGAATGAAATGTTTACGTAACCGTTTTGTTTGCCGTATTTTACGCCGTTAACAATAAGGTTGGTAATTACTTCGAGAATACGCTTTTTGTCGGCACGCACATAAATGGGCCTGTCGGGTTTGTTAATGATCTGCACTGTGATTTGGCTTTCCGAAGCTTGCCAGTGTTCCATTTCAATAACCTCCTCAACGGTTTTTACAATATCAAAACGGGTCATGTTTAGCTGCAACTCTCCCGATTCCAGTTTGGTGATCGATTCCAGGTCTTCAACAATCGATACCATACGGTCGATACTTTTTTCTGTGCGTTTCAGATACAGTTTATTGATTTTGGGGTCTTCCAGGCCGCCTTCCAAAAGCGTAAGAACATATCCCTGGATATTAAAAATTGGTGTTTTTAATTCGTGCGATACGTTTCCTACAAAATCTTTGCGGTATTTCTCCAGCTCTTTAAGTCGCTCAATTTCTTTCAATTGCGTTTTGGCCCATTCTTCAACCTCGTTTTTTACGTTTAAAAGCAAACTGTTCGAGTCGATTTTTTCCTCCATTTTCTTTCCGCTCAGTGGCAAATCGCGAATGGTATTATACAAGGGGCGGATACGATCGATAATGTATTTCTTAATAATGTATAAAATGGAAAAGTAGGCGGCTACAGAAAAGGCTACTGTAGAAATGGTTATAACCAAAATATTCTCGCCAAAGTAGTGTGCCAGCAAAGCGATTCCAAAGGCCAGCAAGGTTAAAATAAAGGCAACCAGTGAGGCAAGGAATTTCGAAGAATATGTTCTCATTTAATAATATTATGTTATGTTCTGTCTGTTGTTCGAAAATCGAACGTTACAAATTAAGGTTTCAAATGCCGTATAAAAAAGTGGTTATTAATTGGTTAATGGTAATTTCATGGTTAGTTAATATTTTATTAATATTACAAAACGATTAAACTTTTTACTTGCTTTATATTTGCCGACCTTTATTTAAAACCAAATTTAATGGAAAACTTTTACCTGATTCTTGTAATTGTACTTTTTGCATTAGCTATTTCAGACCTGATTGTAGGTGTAAGTAACGATGCAGTAAACTTCCTCAATTCGGCTGTGGGTTCGAAAGCAGCTCCAAAATGGGTGATATTTCTAATGGCCAGTTTAGGGGTGCTGATTGGGGCTACATTTTCAAGTGGAATGATGGAAGTAGCCCGAAAGGGTATTTTTCATCCCGAGATGTTTGTCTTTTCCGAAATCATGATCATTTTTCTGGCAGTAATGATAACCGATGTTATTCTGCTTGATATGTTCAATACCTTCGGAATGCCTACGTCTACAACCGTTTCCATTGTTTTCGAATTGCTTGGGGCTGCCGTGGCGGTATCGGTTGTAAAAATTAAGGTTGCCGGAGGTTCGGTATTGATGGAGCTGTCGCAATACATTAATTCGAGTAAGGCACTGGCCATTATTACCGGAATACTGCTCTCGGTGTTTGTGGCCTTTACGGTTGGAGCTCTTGTGCAGTATTTAACACGTATGTTGTTTACCTTTAAATATCGCGGACCGATGAAATATTTTGGTTCGGCTTTTGGAGGTTTGGCCATTACTGTAATTACCTATTTTATTGTGATAAAAGGTATGAAAGGTTCAACTTTCGCGAATATTGAGTTAAGCAGTGGCGAAACAATTCAGGAGTGGGTAAAACATCATACAGGATTAATGCTGATCTATAGTTTTGGCTTTTGGGTAATATTTATTCAGCTGCTGAAATGGATTTTTAATATAAAAATATTGAAGGTTGTGGTGCTGGCCGGTACATTTGCGCTGGCTATGGCTTTTGCCGGAAACGACCTGGTAAACTTTATTGGTGTGCCGCTGGCCGGTTTCAATTCGTTCCAGGCATGGGTAGCACAGGGAGCTACTGATCCTGATACCTTTTCGATGGCAATGCTGGCCGGAAAAGTGGGAACACCAACCTACATGTTATTGATTGCCGGACTGGTGATGATTGTAACCCTGATCATGTCGAAAAAGGCAAAGTCGGTTATTGCAACTTCGCTCGACCTTTCGAGACAAAATGAAGGCGATGAGCGTTTTGGTTCGTCGTTTGCAGCCCGGGTAATCGTTCGCGGAGCAACAAAATTTAATAACCGCGTAGCCAACATACTTCCATCGGCATTAACCGGGGGGATAAGCTCTCGTTTCGAACCGCATTCGTATGTTAGCGAAGACGATCAGGATCCGCCATCGTTTGATAAGGTGCGGGCATCGGTAAACCTGGTGGTGGCAAGTATCTTAATCGCCATTGGTACATCGCTTAAACTTCCGTTATCAACCACATACGTAACCTTTATGGTTGCAATGGGTACTTCGTTATCCGATCGTGCGTGGGATCGCGAAAGTGCGGTATACCGTATCTCAGGAGTTTTTGCCGTAATAGGTGGCTGGTTTTTAACCGCATTAATTGCTTTTTCAGTTTCAGGACTTGTGGCCTTACTCATTGCAGTTAGCGGTAAGTTCATGATCTTCGTTTTTGTTGTGGTGGCGATAATTATGGTTATCCGTACGCACACCTTAATGAAAAAACGTGATCAGCTGCAGGCCGAAGAAGATGAAGTTATTGAAGATGCTGACGCACAGGAAGAGATAATTGAGAAGAGTTCGAGACAAATGATAAAAGCCGTTAAATCGAGCGACGAGGTGGTTAAAGAAGGTATTAAATACTTCTTAAAAGAAGACCGGGCCGGCTTGAAAAAGGTACAGGAAACGTCTAAGAAATTCTCGAAACGGTCGAAACGAAACCGCGACAAAGTTTATTCAACCATTACAAAATTGGCTGAAGGCCCGTTTGATGCCAGTCATTTCTATGTGCAAATGATGGAGCATAAACGCGAAATGGCACACGCCGTACATTTTATGTTGGAGCCAATGATTAAGCACATTGAGAACAACCATAAACCGTTTATTGAAGAACAGCATACGGAATTAAAAGATGTTGCAGGTAATATTGATCAGTTCTTTAAATCAGTACTGAAAGATATTGAAGAAAAGACGTTTGAAGACATCGATCAAATAATTGAAGAGCGCGACAAGATTCTGGAACAAATTTACAAGATGGAGAAAAACCAGATTAAACGTATTAAAAATAAAATGGTTAATACGCGAAACTCTCAGTTGTTCTTCAAATTGATTTCGGAGATGGAGTATTTGTTATTACACACTATAAACCTGATGAAAGCGTACCGCGATTTTATAACCAATACAGTTCAAAAGAATTAAAAATCAATACATAGTATTTTTTAAAGCCGGAATAGTTATTCCGGCTTTTTTATTATTCGTAATTTGAAATCGATTATTGTTTATTCATATATTGCACCTGAGAGGCGAAAATGTAATCAAAATGTAATCAAAATGTAACAAAAATATTCCGTTTTTGGAACACCTTTGCCAGCGATTACAAAATGATTAAAGTTTTAAGTAGATTGTTATCAGACAGCATAATTAAAAACAAATAAATGGAAAATTTTTATTTAATTCTGGTGGTCGTTCTCTTTGCTTTGGCAATTTCCGATTTAATTGTTGGAGTAAGTAACGATGCAGTAAACTTTTTAAATTCTGCAATTGGATCGAAAGCTGCCCCAAAATGGGTTATCTTTCTGATGGCCAGTATTGGTGTACTGGTTGGAGCGACATTTTCGAATGGAATGATGGAAGTAGCCCGAAAAGGTATTTTTCATCCCGATCAGTTTTATTTTGCCGAGATCATGGTCATATTTCTGGCCGTAATGATCACCGATGTAATTCTTCTCGATTTGTTTAACACCTTTGGCATGCCAACATCAACAACGGTAAGTATCGTTTTCGAGTTGCTTGGATCGGCCGTGGCAGTTGCCGCCGTTAAAATCAAGGGAATGGGCCTTTCGGTAGCTGCCGAATTGTCGAATTACATAAACTCCAGTAAAGCGCTGGCAATTATAACGGGTATTCTGCTCTCGGTGTTTATCGCATTTAGTGTGGGGGCACTGGTAATGTACATCACCCGTTTTATCTTTTCGTTTCGCTACCGCGGGCCAATGAAATACTTCGGGTCGGCATTCGGAGGACTTGCCATTACCGCAATAACCTACTTTATTTTTATTAAAGGAATGAAAGGGTCTTCATTTGCAGGCGTTGAACTGGCATCGGGAGAAACCCTTCAGGATTATTTCAAGCATAATGTTGGATTTATATTACTGGTAAGTTTTGGCTTTTGGGTGGTATTTATTCAATTGCTGAAATGGATATTCAATATTAAAATTCTTAAGGTTGTTGTAATGGTTGGTACGTTTGCGCTGGCCATGGCCTTTGCCGGAAACGACCTTGTAAACTTTATTGGAGTGCCGGTAGCCGGATTTAAATCGTTCCAGGACTGGATGGCATCCGGAATGCCTGCCGACCAGTTCTCGATGGCAAATCTGGCCGGAAAGAGCAGTACTCCGCTTTACATGCTAATAGTTTCAGGTTTGGTAATGGTTATTACTTTAATCATGTCGAAAAAGGCACGTGCCGTTACCGAAACAGAAATTAACCTTAGCCGCCAGGATGCAGGCGACGAGCGTTTTGGTTCGTCACTGGCTGCACGTGTTATGGTGCGCGGTTTTACCAATTTCAACAAAAAAGTACAAAAGACGATGCCGGCGGCAGTTGGGAATACGCTGAAGTCAAGGTTCGAAAAACATTCGTATTATAACGACGACGCAGAAGCACCGGCATTCGATAAAATTCGTGCATCGGTAAACCTGGTAGTGGCCAGTATTCTTATTGCAATTGGTACGTCGTTAAAATTACCACTTTCAACTACCTACGTAACCTTTATGGTGGCAATGGGTACTTCATTGTCAGACCGCGCATGGGATCGCGACAGTGCCGTATACCGTATTTCGGGTGTGTTTGCCGTAATTGGCGGTTGGTTTTTAACGGCTTTAATTGCTTTTTCTGTGGCAGGATTAATTGCCCTGATTATCTCGCTTAGCGGTAAGTTTATGATCTTTGTATTTATTGCAGTGGCCATTTTTATGGTGGTACGAACTCAGATTCTTTTCCGTAAACGTGCTCAGGCAAAAGTAGCCGAAGAAGAAGATAATATTAAGGACGAGGATGCAACAGAAGATATTATTGCCAAAAGCGCCAAACAAATTTTAAAAGGCCTGTCTAACACTACCGATATACTTGAGGTGGGTATGCAAAGCTTTTTAAACGAAGACAGAGGCGGCCTGCGCAAAGCCGAAGAAGCCTGCAAAGTATTGTCGAAAAAAGCGAAAAAGAACAAGGATAAGGTGTTTAGGATTGCTGAGAAACTGATGGATAGCTCGGCAGAAACAACACACTACTATGTGCAAATGATCGAGCACAAACGCGAAATGGCACACGCAGTGCATTATATGCTTAGCCCGATGATTGCCCATGTTGAAAACAACCACAAACCATTTACCGAAGAGCAGGCGGCAGAATTAACCGCTACCATCGATAAGGTAACTGCAATTCTGAAAAAGGTAACGAAAATGGTGAAAAATCAGAGCTTCGATGGTATTGATGAGCTGATTAAAGAAATAGACCTTGTGGTTGAGTTGTTGCGTAAAAACGAGAAACAGCAATTCAAACGTGTGAAACAGCAATTGGTAAACACACGCAATTCGCAGTTGTACTTTAAAATACATACCGAATTGGAAAACTTGTTGCTTCATTCGATTAACCTGGTTAAATCGGAACGCGATTTTATTACCAATACAAGAAATTAGAGATTTCAAAACAGATATAAGGAAAGAGGAGGCGCTAGTCTCCTCTTTTTTTTGTTTATTGTTTGACGACAACACGGCGGTGCGCGATTGTATCGCATTCCGTTTTTTGAAACCACAAATAGCAAAAGTCCGGGGCTGTATAAAAGTATTGTATACAGCCCCGGACTCTTTTATGCGCTAAGGTTGTGTGCATTACATCTCCAGCACCCTGCTACAAAACATAAAAACAAATTTTGCATATGTTTACTATAAGCCATAACTTGAAGTGAATTATATGTTAAACCTCGTATCCCCGATACGAATAAAATCAAAAAAACCATGTCAGACCGACAAGATTACGATGCATGTTACGATGCATTTATGGCCATTCCGGCCGAAGAAGTAAAAGCACCTGGAATTCCTGTAGAAAGTGCAATTCAGGAGAATGAAAACCTTTATTTATGGAGCCTCGACGACAAGGCTGAGTTAATGGGCGCGGGTTTACCCGAAACAACTATCGATTCGTTAACAGTGCGCAACGGTGCCTGCCGCACAGCCGAGGCGATGTGGAAACGCGAACAACATACGCCACAGGATGCCCAAAAAGAATGGGAAGAGCGGGCACCGGCAGCTTACGAACTGCACGGCCGCTTGCTGCACGATTTCCGGTATGCTTTCCGTAACGACCCGCGCCTGTTAAAAAAGGTGAGCGACATTGCCGACGGAACCGGCGATGCCGATATGATTCAGGATTTAAGCAACCTGGTTGCCCTGGGCGAGGCCAATCCCGAACTATTGGCATTAATTAATTTTGATGTTACTTTACTTCCGCTGGCGGATACTACTGCCGACGAACTGGCCATAGTGCTGGCACAAGCCAATGGCGAAAAGGAAATCGACCACCAGGTAAAAATTATCCGCGACCGCGCCTACACCTATATGCAACAAGCTGCCGACGAAATTAAAAACTGCGGCCGCTATGTGTTCTGGAAAAACGAAGCACGACTGAAAGGCTACCGCAATATTTATAAAAACAAACATCGGAGTTCGGGAAGCAACAACGGTGATCTTAGCGATTAATTTTTGGTATTTGTGAGTTTTACCGGGGTGGAGAGGAGACCGCCCCGGTTTTTTTTGCTTTATCCCCTGGCAAAAAGTCAATTTGTACACATAAAAACCACTTATCCCTGACATTTTGTAAATTCTCCCGCGGGAGAACCGGAAAAATGTAAGGGAGAACACTTCAAAAGCATGGGAGAACCGCCCGCAAGTGGGGGAGAACGGCTTAAAACCATGGGAGAACGCCCTTTTTATATGGGAGAAGTGCTTGCACCCGTGGGAGAACTGACTTTTTTTGTGGGAGAACGGCTAATAAGCAGCTGCGGAAAGCTTACCACCAATAGCGGAACCTGTTTTTTACCCCGCCAACAACTGTTTATACCGATTAGCAATTGAATTGAGCCTTAAAATCGTTATACTCTTTAATGCTTTTCAATTGTCTATCGGCATTAACCATTATAATTTTAAAACTTCGCTTAAGTCTCAGTTTTAAAAATAATTGGTATAACATAAGTTTTGCTTACATTTAGTGCACTAAACAACAAAATGCCCGATACATTGAAAACTTCTCTTGCAAAAATAGAAACTAAAATCGGCCCGAATTCCGACCTTAACAAGAACATTATTAAAGAATTACAGCGGTGCAGACTAATAAGATATATGTTGCATTGAAACATCCACATACGTTGTGTGGCATTTTGCAAAGACAATCAGATTCATAAATAGACGATATAACCAATTAAAGCAATTAGAAATGAAAATTATCAAACTTGTACTTTTATTAACTTTTGGAGTTCTATTTTCAAGTGGAATATTGGCGAGAGCAGGAGACAAAAAAAATCAGCAGGATACAGAACAAATAATAGGTAAATACAGATTTACAATTGAATTTAAAGAAAACAAAAAATCAAATTCACTAGAAGAAGTAACCATAAAGTTTGAAAACAACTGTGAATATATTGCACTAAATAATTTTCTTTTAAATTTTTATTCAGAGAAAGACTCTTATTGGGGAATAAATGATGATTTCAGATTCACTCCTGATAATCCTTTGATACTAGCTGGTGACACAATTATTACTAAGACTCTTAAGCTGGATTCGTTTAAATTTAAATCAATGAAAACAAATGAATTTAAGAGTTTAAAGGAGATGATGAATATTCTATTATCTAACCCTGAGTACCGTATTGTTGCAACAATTGGTGACCCTTCTAAAAGTGAAAATCCTTATGAGTCAAGTTTGATTACACGTTCGAATATGATTACAATAAAAACAGAATAAAAAAACGACCACACAACATTTTGCATATTCCATAAGGGTTTCAGTGGTTTGCGAGCAGCGGTTTTCCGCTCATTCTCTCGTCCGTATGCGGACAGAGAATCACACGCAAACCCTTACGTAACATGCAATTTACCGTTACATAACATTATCAACATGAGAAGAATTATCGTTCTATTTTCATTTACCATAGCTATTACAAATCTAAGCGCACAGCAAAAGATTAGCTATTTGCTTAACAAGCAGGCAGACTTAAATAAAGTAACTATTCAAATCACATTTGATGCGCTATCGGCCAGTGATGCCAATTTAGTGATTCCTAGAAGTGCACCGGGAACCTATATTCTGACAAACTACATAGCTTTTATTGATGATGTTGTTGGTTATACAACTAGTGGTAAGCAGTTGCGAGGGATGATAGGGGACGGAAGCTTCTTTACATTCGGAGAAAGTAATGATCTTCTGAATAAGGTGAGTTATACGGTCGACATACAAAAAATGGAAATTGATTTATTAGATGCCTCCACGAGTTCCAAAGCAAGAAAAGACTATCTGGGACTGTTTGGGTATTCAGTATTTGGATTTATTGAAGGACTGGAAACAGAGGCCGTCAATCTAACGATCAATACCGACCCTTCATGGCCTATTTTTAGTACCTTAAGACCTGATACCAACCGAAAATACGGAACGGATAGTTATGAGGCTGAAAACTATGCCACACTGGTTGATGCTCAGTATCTCTTAGGTAAAGGCGTTCAGGTGATTCGAGTTGAAGAAGCACAAATTCCTTTATTTGTAGCGGCCTATGCTGCGACAACCGATGATTTGGAAGGTATCGGGAATACAGGTTTATTATCGCTGCAGAAACTTGCTGATTATTTTGGATACATTCCCATGCCTCATTACACCTTAGTATATGAGTTTCTTAAACCAATTTCAGAAAGACATGACTATGGTTTTAATATGGAACATCTAAATAGCATGACAGCACACAGGGATATTTCCCAGGAATATAATCCCAATAGAGATTTAGGAACTATCATACATCATATGGGACATTCATGGATTCCGTTAAGATCCTGGGGTGAAGGATACCGCCCATTTACATGGCAAGTGGCACCACTTATAGAAACAATCTGGTTAAATGAAGGATTTATATGGTATGTTTCTTTCCAAAGTATCCTTCATAACGAAGAAACATTAAACTGGTGGAAGTCCAACATAGACAATGCTCCGGATTTTATAAAAACCAAAACCTTAAAGGAATTATCTATTCTGGGTTCAACCCAATATGCCTCTGATTTTAGAATAGGAAAAAATCTTTTTTCAAGAGGAGCTTTAATGGCTTATGATTTAGATGAGTATATTCAAAAACAAACCAACGGGAATAAATCCTTTAAGGATGCTATGCTTGGATTGCTTAATTGGTCAAATGAAAATCAAAGAGCATTTAAATACAATGAGATTGAGTTGATAATGTCTAAGGCCACTGGTGTGGACTTAAGTCCGATATGGAATAAATGGCAAAATGCCCCGGAATAAGTAAAACATTATGTACAAGTAATGGCAGGCGATGTGGTAAATTTCAAGGTTTGAGCGGAAACTACCTCGAAATCTGCCACTACTCATACAAGTGACCGTTATACTGACATAATGAAGGGGGCTTTAATACAAAAGAATTAAATTATGAGGTGTTTATATCGGAACCTGGCAATGCTATTTTTAGTTCTGGTCGTTTTGGCAGTAATGAGCTGCAATTCGAAGTCAGAATCAAACATGACATTCGATGTAATAATCGACACCGATTTAGGAGGCGACCCTGATGATATTCAATCATTGTTCAGGGCAGTTCATTATAGCGATATATTGAAAATTAAAGGAATTGTTTCCACCCCCTGTACGCAGATAGAGGCCCACCCCTGGGACACGATTCCCCACGTAGAATTGATCTCATCCTGGATAAAACGGATAGATGTTGATCATCTGCGTCAAAACGGGTATAACGATCTGATGGATGAAAAAACACTTTTGGGTTTGGTTACTCTTGGCTCGGAACATCCAGGTTTGCCGGCTCTCGAAAAATCCTCTGAAGGATCGCAATGGATTATAAAAACCGCGCGGAATTACACGAAGGAAAACCCACTTTGGATTCTTGTATGGGGAAGTATAACAACAACTGCACAAGCGCTGTATGATGCACCTGATATAGCTGATAAAATTAGAATCTACTACATTAGTTCCTCAAACACTCTACACGATACCGCCAGCAGAGACTTCATTTTTGATTTCATGGAGAATAAATATGCTGAATTATGGTGGATAGAGAATGGCATTCTTCCCCGGGGAACTCATGAAACATTCAGAGGAGTTTACCAGTCGGGGTTGCAGGAAGGAGAGTGGGCTTATACCGCTTTTGTTGATCACAACATCAGAAATCATGGGTCGGATCATAGCGGTTTATTTGCCGAAAAGTGTGGAGATGTATTTCCGGTTGCCAACTGGCCAAAAAGCAGTTTGAAGGAGGGCGATAGTCCTTCCATTTTATATTTAACATCTTCGGTTATCGGAAATGTTGGGGATGTTGATGACCCTACAAAAGAAAGCTGGGGTGGTCAGTTCAGGCATTACGATGAAGATAAATTTCCTAATCATTATATCGATCTCGATTTACCTGCCTATGAATGTCAATGGACTATTGGTAAATGGCGATACGATTTTTTGAAGGATTGGAAACAACGCTGGGATAGATATGACAGTAAGGAATAAATGCATTAAGATACAAGAGTTTAATGTGTAAAGGTTTCAGCGGTTCTTCAGCGTTATCACTCACGGTATATCAACCTAAATTAATTAACAATGAATAAGAAAATAGTAAAGATTATTGGAATTATTGCAATCGTAATAATTGTAGTTGTATTTCTTGATTATGCTTTGGGCGAAATTTTAACCGGATGGAATAACCCAAAATAACCAAGGCCTTGATAATGCGGTATTGTACTGCGTGCGGTTTAGTAACATCAAAGTAAAGGTCCGGGGCTGTATAAATGTCTTGTATACAGACCCGGACTTTTTTTCTGAAAGTTACTTGAAAGCCAATAGCAAAATCTGGCTCAAAATTTATTGACTCACCCTGATTGTGCCTTTGACACAATCGTCCCTCTCTACCAGTAGAGAGGGAGTGAGGGAGAGTTAACTGAAAGTTTGTTTTACTTTCATCTCTGTTGGTGATTCTCGGAGATAATGAATGTGCTAAGCTCCCTTGTCTGCCAAAAACAAACTATCCCATCCAAAAATTTCTATTCCCTCAATTAAAAAATGGCGTGTTACATTTTTGTAATTTTAGTATTGCAATAAAGCAGGTGTTGAAATACAGCTGTTTACGCTGTGTTGCGCGAAATAAATTAATCGTTTTGTAATATTATTGTAATTCGGGTGTAATAGCGTTGCTACACTTTTGCCTTCGTAAAATAACAGACAAAATTCAATCTTAAGTTATAAAATGAAAAAAATGTCATTGCTGTTATTGTTGATTCAAGGAATCGTAATAACAGGATTTAGTCAGGAAAAAACCGAAGAGTTTAAACCAAATGGAAAACCACTCGCTTTGATTTTCACCAACTTTCATACTGCATTTTCCGATGGAGAATCTGCTTCGGAGTTTGAAAACACCCGTGCTTATTTAGGTTACGAGTACAATTTTAGCGAAGAGTTTTATGCTAAAGTTGTTTTTGATGTGGGCGATCCGAACGATGGAGGTGGCCACCAGTTGTCGGCATTTCTTAAAAATGCCTACGTGCAATATTCAAAAGATAATCTGAAAGCGTCGTTCGGAATGATTTCAACTACCCAATTTAAAGTTTCTGAAAAACTTTGGGGAAACCGTTACATGATGAAATCGTACCAGGATGAGTATAAATTCAACTCAAGTGCCGACCTTGGTTTTAATATCGACTACAAATTTGCCGATTTTATCAGTGCCGATTTTTCGGTGATCAATGGCGAAGGTTACAAAAAAGTTCAGGGCGACGACTTGTTGCGCTACGGAGCTGGAGCAACTATTAAGCCGGTTAAAAATGTATTGGCACGAGTGTTTGTTGACCAAACCGGCGACGAGGTAAAACAAAAGTCGCTGGCTACGCTGCTGGCTTACACCAACGGTAAATTTACACTGGCCGGAGAGTATAACTACCAGTCGAACTACAAAATGGTAGACGGTCAGAATCATTACGGAACATCGTTCTACAGCTGGTACAAGCCAAGCAGCAACTGGAAACTGTTTGCCCGTTACGATGATCTGAACTCGGATAAAGTGGAAGGTGAAACCGAAGCATGGAACATTAACAAAGATGGCCAGTTAATGATCGCAGGTGTGGAGTACGCTCCTGTAAAAGGTGTGAAATTTACGCCAAACGTACGCTTCTTTAACCCCGATAAGGTAGATGCAGAGAATATCACCTACCTGTATTTAAGTGCTGAGTTTAAATTTTAATCAGCCAAAGAAAACAGAAAACAGAAAACAGAAAACTGGAAATTTTAAATAAATAAAGATGAAGAATTTAGCCTTACTGGTTTTAACAGTATTTATTCTGGGAGCTTGCTCTAACTCGTCAAACAAACAAGGTGGAGAAAAAGCCGGAACTTCGAAAGTGACTTTAACAGCTGCGGGAGCTACTTTCCCGATGCCATATTACAATATGGTGTTTAAGAACTATACTTCAGAATTTGGGACACTGCTTACTTATGGCGGAATCGGTTCAGGCGGCGGTATCCGCAGTTTAACCGATAAAGTGGTTGACTTTGGAGCAACCGATGCTTACCTGAGCGACGATAAACTGGCTGAAATGCCTGCTGAAGTAGTTCACATTCCAACTGTATTGGGTGCTGTTGTTATTGCTTATAACCTTCCTGGTGTTGATGGCCTCAAACTATCGAACGAATTGCTGGAGAAAATTTTCATGGGTGAAATTACCAACTGGAACGATCCGGCAATTAAAGCCAACAACGAAGGCCTGGCCCTTCCTGATATGGAAATCACTTTCGTACACCGTTCGGATGGTAGCGGAACAACTTACATTTTCAGTGACTACATGACTAAGATCAGCACAAAATGGGCTGATGCTGTAGGAACAGGAAAATCGTTACAATGGCCTGTTGGAATGGGTGCTAAAGGAAATCCCGGAGTTGCAGGTACTATTAGCCAAACTGAAGGAGCCATTGGTTACATCGGTTCGGAATATGCATTTGCACAGAAAATCCAAACCGCATTGGTGCAAAACAGCGCAGGTAACTATATCGAGCCATCAATTGCTTCGGTTAGTGCTGCTGCAAAAGGAGAAATTCCTGCCGATACCCGTATCATGCTGACCAATTCTGACGATCCTGAATCATACCCGATCAGCGGTTTCACATGGATCATTCTTTACAAAGAGCAAAACTACGATGGTCGCGCTAAAGATCAGGCGCTGGCAACAGTTACTTTCCTTGATTGGTTGGTAAGTGCCGATGCACAAGGTCAGGCCGAAAAGGTACACTACGCGCCGCTTCCGGATGCAGCTGCCGAAAAAGCCAAAGCGATTTTACGCTCGGTTACTTTCGATGGGCAACCATTGTTAAAATAGTAAGGTTTAGTTATAGAAAACAGATTTAATGAAACTGGGAAAGCTGCCGGCAAAGCAGTTTTCTCAGCTTCTTAAAGTCCACCAAATGAACAGCGATAAAATAACAAAAGGCGTTCTCCTGCTCTCATCGTTCGTTATACTTTTTGTAGCTGGGGGAATGATCTTTTCGTTGGTTGAAGGTGCCATTCCTGCACTGAAAAGTTTTGGGCTGAGTTTTATTTGGTCGAACAACTGGAATCCAACCGAAGGAAAAGAAAACTACGGAGCGCTTCCGTTTATTGCCGGAACAATCATTACGTCGGTAGCGGCGCTGCTTATCAGTTTACCCTTATCGTTTTCGGTTTCATTGTTTCTGGGCGAGTATTACCGCGGAACCCGAATTGCAAAAATACTGGGACCCATGGTCGATCTGCTTGCCGGAATTCCTTCAATTGTTTACGGTTTGTGGGGGTTTTATGTGCTTCGTCCGCTGCTTATCGATCTGGGATTACCCAACCAGGGATTTGGAATTTTCACCGCCAGCATTATTCTGGCAATTATGATCATTCCTTACGCCACATCGCTGAGTAACGAAATTATTACCATGGTACCGAACGAGCTGAAAGAAGCAGCCTATTCGCTTGGAGCTACCCGCTCGGAAGTGATCTTTAATGTGGTTGTACCATCGGCACGATCGGGTATTATTGCCGGTTACATTTTGTCTTTCGGGCGTGCATTGGGCGAAACCATGGCAGTAACCATGCTGATCGGTAACGCCAATATCGTCCCCGATGGATTTTTCAGCACGGGAAACACAATGGCCTCGGTAATTGCCAACCAGTTTGGCGAAGCCGATGGTTTGAAACTCAGCTCTTTGATTGCTATTGGTTTATTGCTGTTCCTGATGACCGGAATAATCAATGCCATTGGTAAGTTCATCATTAAACGAATGGGGTAACATGAATTCTGCAGCAAAAATAACGGTGGCAAATCTCAGTCGAAGAACTTTGAAAGACAAGCTATTCAAAGGACTTGTGCTCTTTATGTCGCTCATAACCATTTCGCCAATTGTACTTATTATTTACAAATTGGTGGAAAAAGGTTATCGTCAGATCAGCCTGGATTTTATTATCAAAACGCCACCAAATACTTTCGAGGCAATGACTGCACTGAGCAATGGCGAGTTAATTCCCGGGGGTATTGCAAACGGAATTACAGGAACATTGTTAATGGTGGTTCTGGCGTCGGTTATTGCCATTCCGGTTGGAGTTATTACAGGCATTTACCTGTACGAGAATCCGGGAAAACTGCTGGCAAATCTTACCCGAAATATTTCGGATATTTTGCAGGGTGTTCCTTCTATCGTATTAGGACTTATTGCTTACATGTGGATCGTAAAGCCCATTACCAGCGGTTTTTCGGCGCTGGCAGGTAGTGTGTCCTTATCGATTATGATGTTGCCTATGATTGTGCGCTCAACGGAGGAAACGCTGAAAATGATCCCTGAGTCGATTAAAGAAGCAGCTGTTGCATTGGGTGTGCCGTATTACAAAGTAATTCTGCGCGTGCTTATTCCAACCGGATTTAGCGGTTTGCTAACAGGTATTTTACTGGGTATTTCGCGTATTCTTGGAGAAACAGCACCATTAATGCTCACAGCACTGGGCAGCTCAGTAATTAATTTGGACATTACCAAACCAACAAGTGCAATACCCCTGTTAATCTGGGAGTTTTACAACGACCCGAATATGGTAGACCTGATTTGGAGCTCATCGTTATTACTGATGGGAATGGTACTGACCTTAAACCTGGTATCGAAACGAATAGCTGCCCGAACGAAATAGAGAAGAAATAGTATGAAAGAAGATAACGTAAATATCAAAGATCCTGTACTTTCTATTCGCAATCTATCGGTTGCGTACGATAAGGGGAATTATGCTGTAAAGGACGTTTCGGCCGATATTAAACGAAACGCGGTAACAGCAATTATGGGCCCGTCGGGATGCGGAAAAAGTACCATGTTGCGTGCCATTAACCGCATGCACGAGTTGTACGAAAACATCGAAACCAAAGGATCGCTCATTTTAAACGGCAAGGATATTACCGACATGCCAACCATTCAATTACGTCGTATGGCTGGTATGGTATTTCAACGTCCGAATCCGTTCCCGACATTGAGCATTTACGACAACGTAATTGCCGGCTATAAATTAAACGGCATTCGTTTAAAGAAAAAAGAACGCGACGAAGTGGTTGAGCGCTCATTGCGCGACGTTACACTTTGGGACGAGGTAAAAGATACTTTGCATAAAAAAGGAACATTCCTTTCAGGTGGTCAGCAACAACGACTTTGTATTGCGAGGGCGCTGGCGTTCGATCCGGAAGTGATTTTACTCGACGAACCCACCTCGGCACTAGATCCTGTGGCAACTTCAAAAATCGAAGACTTGCTGGTAAAGTTAAAAGAGAATTATTCGATACTGATGGTGACACACAACATGTCGCAGGCAGCACGAATCTCTGATTATTCAATGTTTATGTACCTCGGCGAATTGGTTGAATATGGTAAAACAAAAGATATGTTTACCAATCCAAAAGACCGTCGTACAGAAGAATACCTGACCGGGAAATTCGGTTAATTTTTTAACTTCATTAAAATTCTACAGTTATGACTTTAAAGAAGGATGATGCCATAAAAGCGATAATGAGCGATTTTGAAGAGTTTGCCAACCTGGTGCTTCACCAACTCGATTTGTTGGAGACGCTCATTTCAACAGGCGAAACAAAATTTCCGAAGGAAAAAAGCAAAGAGTTGTACGACAACGAGAATACGCTGGATAAGATGGAAGTTAAAATCAGCGACAAGATCATTAATACCATCACTTTATACCAGCCGGTGGCTTCCGATATCCGGAAAATTATGGCTTGTTATCGTATTATTATGAGCCTCGAGCGTGTTGGGGATATGGTAATTAATGTACTGAATTTTGTTGAAAGCATTAAAACCCCCGAAGTGTACACCAAACTTTCAGAAGTGGTTTCCAACATGCTTATTCAGAGTTCTAATATGGTTAACAAATCGTTGCTGGCATTTACCAACGATGATAAGGATTATGCCATCTGGACGATAAAAAACGATGCTGTTGTTGATGAGCTCAATAAAAAAATGTTGAAAAAGGCCATTAAAAAAAGTGTGTCCTCAAACGAAGATAAAGAACTACTGATGAGTTTCATCAATATGAACAGTATGGTTAGCACCATCGAACGTATTGCTGATCAGGCCACAAACATCGCAGAGGCGGCTATTTATTCCATCGAAGGCAAGGATATACGACATAAAGACCTGAAGTAAGCTTGTTATTAACCTGAGTTCGATTCAAAATCTTGCCTCAGTTTCTATTAATTTTTAGCAGAAATTGATTCAGATTTTAGAAGAACTATCGGGATAATTTAAGAAAATATGAAACGATTTATGTAAAAATTAGTGAAATCCGAAGGAAAATACAGAAAAGCACAATCTTTGAACCAAAAATATTTTAAAATAGCCCGCTATTCTTTCAATATTTTTAATCCAAATCTTGCACATTTCTGTATTTCTGAGGTTAATATTTTGAATCGAACTCAGGTTATTATGAAGGATAATGTATTTTTAGTATCCTGAATGTTAGAGTGAAAATTAATTATCATGGGATCAAATCCGAAAATATTAGTAGTTGACGACGAAAAAGATTTATGTGAAATTTTAGAGTTCAACTTGTCAAGCGAAGGTTTCGAAACATCAGTGGCACATTCGGCCGAGCAGGCACTAAAACTGCCACTGGAAGAATTCGACCTGATTTTGCTTGATGTGATGATGGGAGAAATGTCGGGGTACAAAATGGCCGATAAGATAAGAAGGGAGATGCAGCTTACTTTGCCTATTATTTTTATGACCGCCAAAACCGCCGAAAACGATATCCTCACCGGGTTTAACGTGGGTGGCGACGATTACATATCAAAACCATTTTCGATTAAAGAAATGGTAGCGCGGATTAAAGCCGTACTGAAGCGTGGCCAACCAAATTTGAAGCAAACCAAGGTGTACAAAGTTGAAGGTCTTGAGGTAGATGCAAACAGTAAAACGGTGCAGATTGACGACGAGCCTGTTAGTCTTACCCGCAAAGAATTTGAAATAATCACTCTCTTGCTAAAACACCAGGGACAATACATTGGCCGAAATGAAATACTCGACCGCGTTTGGAACGACGATGTTATTGTTACCGAGCGAAATGTGGATGTAAACATTGCACGACTTCGCAAAAAGATTGGCAAATACGGTCAATACATAAAAGGAAAATCAGGTTATGGTTATGCGTTTAAGCAGCCATAAATTCGATAGAAAACAGATCAGAATAAAAATAATTAAAACAATACAAGGTGCCGATTCAGCAGACATTCAGACGGAAAATCTTTTACTACTTTATAGCAGTATTTTTACTGTTTACAGTAGCCATAATGTTGTTTCAGTTGCAGCGCGAGAAAAACTACAAAACGTCGCAGCTTGAAAATACATTGCGTAATGTTACCGAGGTAGCCCACAACTACATCGAACATTACAACTTAATGGAAACGCAAAACTTTAGCAGTGCAGATACCTTAAAAGTTCTCATTCCGCAAGACAACATTCGCCTGACCATTATCGACAGGAGAGGGATTGTTTTGTACGACAGTTTTGTGTACGAATACAAAAAAATGGAAAACCATTTCGAGCGTCCCGAAGTGCAAAAAGCATTGTTCGGTGGCGAGGGAGCCAATATTCGTCACTCGGCAACCACCGGAACCGACTTTTATTACTATGCCCGAAGTTACGACGACTATTTTGTACGGGCTGCCATGGTGTACGACGTAAACGTGGAGAATTTCCTGAAAGCCGAGCGTTTGTTCATCTTTTTCATTATCGCCATTTTCCTGGTCATCTGGCTGGTGATTAATGAGCTTACAAAACGCCTTTCCATATCAATTACCAAACTGAAGGATTTTGCGATAAAAGCCGGAAAGAATGAGCCAATCAATGAAGAAGAAGGCAAATTCCCTGATAACGAGTTGGGTGAAATTGGTTCGCAGATTGTAAAAATCTACAATAACCTGCACGAGGCCAACAATTCCATTGCGCTGGAAAAAGACCGCCTGGCCAATCACATGAACATTCTGAATGAAGGCATAGGATTTTTTACACCTCAAAAGAAGAAGATGCTGGTGAACAGTAACTTCATTCAGTTCGTAAGTATCATTTCTGATACGATGACCATCTCTGCCGAAAACTTTTTTACCATTCCGGAGTTTGAAAAGATCAACAAATTTTTGGAAAAGAACCTGCACAAAGACACTGAGTTCCAAAGTAACGAGTTGCCGCAAATCGAGTTTACGATTCACAAAGACGACAGTTATTTTAAACTGATGTGTATTGTGTTTGCCGATAAGAGTTTCGAGATTCTGATCACCGATATTACCCGGCCCGAAAAACGTCGCCTGCTAAAACAGCAGTTAACTTCGAACATTGCGCACGAATTAAAAACACCGCTGGCTTCAATAAAAGGATACATCGAAACATTGATGTCGAATCCGAATATCGACAAGGAGAAACAGCAGTACTTTATCGAAAGAGCCAGTAAACAGGCCGAAAGATTACATCTGCTGTTAAACGATATCTCGTTGTTGAATAATATTGAGGATGCCGGCGAATTGTTCGAGATTAAACCGGTTTATATCAAAAACATTGTTTCGGATGTGGTGGAGAACCTCGAGAGCAGAATGGCTGCCAAAAACATGAAGTGTAAACTGGATATTGACAAAGATGTGGTGGTAAACGGAAACGATTCGCTGCTCTCATCGGTATTCCAGAACCTTTTGGAAAACTCCATCAATTATGCCGGAGAGAATGTGAAAATTGAAATTCGGAATTACCTGGAAGATACGAAATTCCATTATTTCAGTTATTCGGATACCGGTAGAGGAATTCCGGAGGAACACCTTAACCGTATTTTTGAACGTTTCTACCGTATCGATTCCGGTCGTACCCGCGAATTGGGCGGAACAGGCCTGGGATTGTCGATTGTTAGAAACGCCATCCAGCTGCATAAAGGAAATATCTCGGCCCGTAATAAACCCGAAGGTGGTATTGAGTTCCTGTTCTCGCTGGCAAAACAGTAAATTCGAGAGAATAGTTAAACGCCAAAATTGATAAGTTGAAGGCTTCCGGTAGTTCCGGAGGCCTTTTTAATTGAAACCCAGGGCTATTCGGGAACACACTTTCATGGCTTTTTATTAAGAGCCCCAACGGGGCGACAGGCAATAACCCGGTGTGACTGACGGCAGTCAGGAAACGCCGGGTTAGTGGATGAAGTTGATCTCGTCCGGCGATGGAAGACGATCGAAGCTGAAAGTTGTTCCGGACGAAAATGAACCAGAACTTGTGCAGAAAGGGTAAATCATCATAATAATTAAGATTTGAAATCACTTATTGCAATAACATTTCACCTTTCCCCCGATAATTACAAAACCGTTAAAACAATGTAATACAAGTTTAAATAGTCTTTAATTCGCCTGTAATATATATCGGGTTGCTTTGCCTGTATAAATTCTATGAGTTTATAAATAAACACTGCAACTTTTAAAATATATGAAACGTTTTTTTATTAGCATTCTGTTGCTAATTCAGGTAATGGTAGTTACGGCTCAAACAGGTACAATTAAAGGAACTGTAACCGATGCCAAAACAAAAGAGGCCCTGATCGGGACCACTGTATTAATTAAAGGAACAACACAAGGAACAATTACCGATTTCGATGGAAATTACGTAATACCCAATGTAGCAGTTGGTAGCCATACCATCGCTGTTTCTTTTATTTCGTACGATACACAGGAATTTCAGGTGGAAGTTAAACCGGACAATAACGTAGAGTTAAATGTAGCGTTATTGCCGGCAACATTGGAACTTGAAGGTGTTCAGGTGGTGGCAAAAGCCAAGCGCGAGTCGGAGGCGATGTTGCTTATCGATCAGAAAAATGCCTCGGGAATTAAAGAGAGTATCGGATCGCAACGAATGTCGAGCATGGGAGTATCTGATGCGGCTACGGCAACATCAAAAATTACCGGCGTAACCAAAAACGAGGGCAGCGGCGATATTTACATCCGTGGTTTAGGCGACAGGTATTTAACTACAACCATGAACGGTTTGCCAATTCCATCGGATGATGTGGAGAAGAAAAATATCGATCTGAACCTGTTCTCAACAGATATAATCGGCAACGTTGGGATCAACAAAACCTTTGCCGTTGAAACCTATGGCGACCAGGCTTCGGGAGCCGTAAATATCGGTTCGAAAACCTATTCTGAAGATATTGAACTGGAAGTTTCGACCGGAACCTCAACCAATATTGTAAAAGATGGAACTTTTGGCAATTTCAAAGCCACGCAAAACATCAACGATGTAAATGTTTTTGGTGCGTATAGTCGCACTTACACAACTGGCGATGCTTTAAAATATCAAAGCTGGAACACTGAGGATCAGAAATTTCCGTTAAACCGTGGTTTGTCGTTAACGGGAGGTAAAAAGTTTGAACTATTTGATAACGAGTTCTCTGTATTTGCTACGCTTTCTCATTCAAACGATTTTGAATACCGCACTGGTACCTACAAAAAATACCGGTCGAATGTGCTGGACAATTCGTATACCGATGCCGAAACATTTCAAACAGAATTCAATACCACCGGTTTGCTGAACCTGGCATACGATTTTAGCAACGATCACACCTTGAATTTCAATAGTATGGTCATTTTCAAAACCGTTGACGAGTTGTACGAGCAAGGTAGAAACGGAGAAGGATACGCGTATGACCAGTTGCCACAGCAAGAAGCAGCATTTACACGCGACCAGAACTTAAAAGAAACACAGCTTATAATTAACCAGTTACTCGGAACACACAATATTACCGAAAACAACCGCCTGGAATGGGCAGTTGGATACAATATTGTTAATGCCGACGAGCCAAACCGTATTCATAACGAAGTGAATATGCTCGACGAAAATTCGGTTGGTTTTGCCTATGTAGGCGATTTCCAGCAAAAAAAGTCGATGCAAACCATTAGCGACGATGAACTGAACGCTTACCTGAAAGATAACATCACTTTTATCGATGAAGATGATAAGACCTTAAGGTTGAATCTTGGTGGAAACTTCAGAATGAAAGGACGAGACTTTTATTCGCTTCCCTACGGAGTTCGCGCTAAAAATGTAACCGTACAGTCCATCGATAATTTGGATGAGGCATTTCTGAATCTTAATCTGTACAACAGTGGCGACTTGAGAATTCGCGAAGTAGATCCGGATTTTTACGATGCTACATTAAATGTATACGCCGGATATCTTAATGTTGATTTCGGAAAAGGGAAATTGAGTGGTAACGCGGGTGTGCGTTACGAACGCGATGAATTAGAAGTAAACTGGAATGTAACCAACTATGTAGGAAGAGTTGGCAGTCTTGATGAGTCGTACGATAATATTCTGCCTGCCCTGATGTTAAAATACCAGGCTACCGAAAAACAATCGTTGCGTTTTGTAGCCAGTAAAACAATTACACTTCCTGAGTTTAAGGAATTAGCGCCCTTTGAATATGTTTCCCCAACCGGCCGTGTAACAAAAGGTAATCCCGAGCTGGTAAAATCCGACAATTACAACTTCGACCTGAAATGGGAGTTTTTCCCCGATCGTGGCGAGTTGTTCTCGGTAACCGGATTCTACAAAATGATCAACGACCCGATTAACATGGCGCAAACACGCGGATCGTCGGGTAACTTTTACTTTGCCAACACCGGCGAGCGTGCCGACGTTTACGGAGTGGAAGCTGAAGCTCGCTTTGGTATCATTAAAGCCGAAACTTCAGGAACACCAGATTTGAACATGACACTGAACGCTACAAAAATGTGGCACAGTCAGGATTTGTACGATATTTTCCAATACAACAACAAAACCGAAACCGAATTACAGGGAGCTGCCGGGTTTATTTTTAACGGTGCTTTAAGTTATTCAACCAATACCGATAATGAGTTTCAGGCCACTTTAACGGGTAACTATTCATCGGATAAAATTCTGGCACTTGGTGCACCCGAAGACTTTGCCAACAGCGCAACCTTATTCAATAACGAAATTATGGAGAAAGGATTTACTACGGTTGATCTGGTAATGAGCAAAGTGATCAATAAAACCTTTGCAATAAAGTTTTCGGCAAAAAACCTGCTCAATCCTGAAATCGAACAAACACAGGAAATTAAACCATTGTCGGGTGAGGCATTCACCGATGTGGTTAACTCTTACAAAAAAGGTATCAACCTAAGTTTAAGTCTCAAAATAAATCTGCATTAAAAAATTAGTGAAACGTATAATTAAAATTAGAGAAAAGATGAAAAAACAATTAATCAAATTTTTAGGTCTTGCTTTATTGGCAACAGCAGTTTTTGTTAGCTGCGATGACGATGATCCGATTACTCCAACGCTTACTGTTGTTGAAAAACTCGACAATGGTATAATGGAAGGAACCCTTGAAGAGAATTACACGCTTAGCGCAGGTGTTTCGTACAACCTAAGTGGTTCTTTTATTGTAGCCGATGGTGCCAAACTTACCATTCCTGCCGGAACCAACATTATTGCCGATGCGGGTGGTACAGGTGTTTACCTTGCCGTACTGATGGGTGGTAAAATCGAAATCAACGGTACTGCTGGCAACCCTGTTGTAATGTCTTCGCCAAATGCCAATCCGGGCGACTGGGGTGGTTTAACCATTTGCGGTAAAGCAACTACTACTGCCGGAGCAAATTCAGAAGCTGAAGTAGGTGGATTTATCTACGGAGGTAATGATGATACCGATAATTCGGGATCGGTGACTTACCTGGTAATTAAAGGTACAGGTGCTCAAATCAACGAAGAATCGCAATACAATGGTGTTTCCTGTTATGCCCTTGGATCGGGAACTACGCTTAATAACATTGCTGTAATCAACGGATCGGATGATGGTATCGAATTTTTTGGAGGAACTGTTTCTGTTACCAACATCTTTTTGCAAAACAACGAAGATGATGCCATCGACTGGACTGAAGGTTGGAGCGGAACAGTAAATAATGCTTACGTTGAGCACACAATCGAAGGTTTTTCAACCGTAATTGAAGGTGATAAGGACAACAACAATCCAAAAATTAACAACCTTACAGCGGTTTCTACAACCGGTGGTACTGCTTTGCAATTCAAAAAAGAGTCGGGAATGACCATCACCGGCTTATCGTTAAGTGGTTATTCAGTGTCTATCGATATGAAAGACAATGGCCCATTGGCAAATGTAATTATCGATGGTGAAGAGGCTGACCCTACAAAATCATACAATGCTCCTGCAACTGTTGATCCAACAGAGTGGACATGGATTGACGCAGAACTGGCAGAAGTTGTAGAATTGAGTGGAAATGTTGACTCGGATGTAACTCTTGATGCAAGTAAAACTTACCGTTTAACGGGTTCGTACATTGTTCAGGATGGTGCTTCGCTGACTATTCCTGCAGGAACAAAAATTCACGCCGATAACGGTGGAACTGATGTTTACATCGCAGTATTGATGGGTGGTCAGATCTTTATCAACGGTGAAGCAAACAATCCTGTAGTTATTTCTTCAGACCTTAGCCAGCCGGGCGACTGGGGTGGTTTAACAATCTGTGGAAAAGCAACAACTACTGCTGGCGTAAATGCAGAAGCCGAAGTTGGTGGATTTATTTACGGAGGAACCAGCGATACAGATAATTCAGGTTCGGTTACCAACCTGGTTATTCGTGGAACAGGTGCACAAATCAACGAAGAATCACAATACAACGGTGTTTCATTATATGCTGTGGGATCGGAAACTACGCTTGAAAACCTTGCTATTTTCGACGGATCTGACGACGGTATCGAATTCTTTGGTGGTACGGCAACGGTTACAAACATTTATGTTGAAAACTGCGAAGACGACGCTATCGACTGGACTGAAGGTTGGAGCGGTGGAATTACCAATACTTATGTATCGCACACTATCGCTGGTTTCTCAACTGTTTTCGAAGGCGATAAAGACAACAATAACCCGGTATTTACTAATGTAACTGCTATGTCGACTGTTGGCGGTACAGGGTTGCAGTTCAAAAAAGAATCGGGAGCTACAATTACCGGCTTACACATGGAAGGTTATACTATCGATCTTGATATGAAAGACGCAGGTGCATTATCGAATGTACAAATTGATGGTGCTAATCCTGACGCTACTTTAATGGATGGCGAAACCAGCAAATACACACTAAATTCAGGTAAAGATTCAGATGCCATCGACATTTCAGGATGGACATGGATTAATGCTGAGTTATAAGATTTCATTAATGTATTTAAATGACAATCAAAAAGAGGTTATAAAGCATTGATAATGCAGTGTTTATTAAAGTCGGCCTAAAAACCGATTTTAAAAGCTCCGGTTCTTCCGGGGCTTTCCTCTTATTGAGTTTACTCAAATTGAAATGAAGAAATTATTGGTTTTAGTTGGATTTTTGGCTTTGATAATCACTGCATCGAAAGCACAAAAAATTGAAGAAATTGATGGAATTTATTACAAGAATTCCAAAAAGTACACCGGAACCTACCAGGGTTATTACGATGATAATACGCTGCAAAGCGAAGTGAAGGTAAAGAATGGTGAAAAACACGGAAAAGCAACCATTTACTTTAAAAACGGGCATGTTAATGAAATACGTTCGTACAAATACAACCAGATGCACGGCAAATGGGTGATGTTTAACGAGCACGGAATTAAGGTGTCGGTTGCACGTTACAAAAACGGGAAAAAACATGGTAAATGGGTGATTTGGAACGACTACGGGCATTTGTTGTATGAACTGGAATATGATAATGGCGAAAAAACCGGAGTCTGGAAGAAATACGATGAGCAAGGTAACCTGATAAGCGAGCGGAAATACTAATTGTTTGGCTGCACAAAATAAAAACGGATTTAATTAAACTGTAATAGAAGTGTAACTACTCCGTAATTGTCATCCTGTATTTTTGTAGTACAAGATCGACAAAACAAAAAATGAATATTATGAAACGACCATGAATTTTTATTCTTCATATTAACAAACAAGAAGAATTAAAATTCATCGTGAGTTACATGAGTTACAGCTAAAAATTAAAAATATAAACGAATGAAAAAATTACTAATAGCAGCATTACTGGTTATTTCAGTTTTAGCGGTAAATGCAAAAGAAGACGATAACAAATCGAAAAGTACTGATACCGAAAGCCAGGCTACAATGATGATTTCAGGTTCTATTGCCGACGAATTATCAGGGGAGTCGCTTGTAGGTGTTGAAGTAAAGTTGGAAGGAACCGATAGGAAAGCATACACCGATTTTGATGGTAATTTCTCGTTTGAAGGAGTAAAACCTGGAGAATACAAGGTGGTTACAACTTATATTTCTTACGAGAAAAAATCGGAAGTTGTAAATGTTGATGCTAACAAAAACGATATTAAAATAAAGCTGCAATCTTCTAACTAAAGGTTGTGGTAACTTAAGATTGAATCCGCCTCTGAGAGCAGAGGCGGTTTTGACATTTTTAATATTCAGGAAATTAGTATGTAATGTTAAAGCCCGTAAATTAGCAATATGCTCCATATCACAAGAATCCATTCGTCTTTTGGCGGGTGGTTTTTTTATGCTCAAATGTTACATTTTGTAACTTACATTTTGTAAATCGCAAAATGTAAAAATTTGATTATGCTTTGTATCGTACTTAAAAACAACAATCCTTTTTACTGCCTGGCTACCGAAGAGTACCTGCTAAAAAATTTCGACGACGATATTTTTATGCTTTGGCAAAGCGATAAAACGGTTGTGGTAGGCAAACACCAAAATGCGCTGGGCGAAGTAAATTACCGCTATGTGCGCGAGAATGATATTACGGTTGCACGTCGTATTTCGGGTGGCGGCACTGTTTATCACGATGCGGGAAATGTAAATTTTGCTTTTATTAAAAATGTAAAAAGTCCGGCAGAGATTTCGTTTAAGCAGTTTACCGAACCGGTGGTTGAAGCGCTGGCTCAGCTGGATATTGAAGCCACAACATCGGGCAGAAACGATTTGCTGATTGAGGGATTGAAAATCTCGGGAAATGCCGAGCACGTTTTTAAAAACCGGGTGTTGCACCACGGTACTTTGTTGTTTAACTCCGATCTGGAAAACCTGGGAAACAGCATAAAAGTTATCCCCGGGAAATACACAAGTAAAGCGGTGCAGTCGAACCGAAGTAAGGTGGCCAATATTTCTCCGTTCCTGAAAAACGAAATGGATATTGAGGCATTTATCGATTTTCTGATTAACGTGCAATTGAAAAAAGATGGCGCTGAAAGTTATACGATTTCTGCAGAAGATGAGGAAGCCATAAAAAAGCTGGTTGACGAAAAATTTACAACCTGGGACTGGCGTTGGGGCTACTCGCCAAAATACACGTTTACCAATAAGGCGGAAATAGATGGACGGACACTGGAAATCTATCTCGAAGTAAAAAAAGGTCATATTGAGAATGCAAATCTTCAAGGCAACTATTTTGTTGAACCATACACCACTGAGTTATCAGCATTGCTAGTGGGGAAACAACATTTTTACGAGGATATTCGCGACGTTTTAAAATCGGATAACGAAGCGTTGATTTATGCGTTCTTTTAAAAACAGCAAAGAAAAAGCGCACTACAAAATGCAGTGCGCCATTCTAATATTCTAATCCTCCAATCTTCCTATTTTGGCAAAGGGTATCCTTCCAGTTTTTTCAGGTTAGCTGCAATTTCCGATTCCGGGTATTCGTAATCGTGCAATTCGCCACCTAAATATTTATTGTACCCAACAAGGTCCATCAAACCATGTCCGCTAAAGTTGAAAAGGATTGTTTTCTCTTTTCCTTCTTCCTTGGCTTTTTTAGCTTCGCGGATGGTAGCGGCAATGGCGTGTGTTGTTTCCGGAGCGGGAATAATTCCTTCGGTTTTTGAGAACAATAGACCGGCCTCGAAACATTCGCTTTGGTGAACAGCTACCGCATCCATTAAACCATCTCGCAATGCAGCACTTACCAGCGGAGCCATTCCGTGGTAGCGCAAACCACCGGCGTGAATTGGTGCCGGAACAAAGTTGTGTCCCAGGCTGTTCATCGCCAAAAGCGGTGTCATTTGTGCCACATCGCCGTTATCGTAAATAAACGGAGCTTTTGTTAAAGTCGGGCAGCTAAATGGTTCGGCTCCGATAATCTGGATGTCGGCACCATGAATTTTATCGTACATAAACGGGAACGAAAGACCAGCGAAGTTACTACCGCCGCCACAGCAGCCAATAACCACATCAGGGTTTTTAATGCCCACTTTTGCCAGCTGTTTTTTGGCTTCCAAACCAATTATAGTTTGGTGCAACATTACGTGGTTCAACACCGATCCCAATGAGTAACGGGTTCCGCCTGTTGGATCGGTAACTGCAGCTTCAACAGCTTCTGAAATGGCAATTCCCAAACTTCCCGGTGTATCAGGAAACTGTGCTAAAATATCGCGACCTGCTTGTGTTTCTGTGCTCGGGCTGGCAATGCATTTTCCGCCCCAGGTTTCCATCATCATCTTTCGGAAAGGCTTTTGATCGAAACTTACACGCACCATAAAAACTTTACACTCGATACCGCCAATTTGTGCACAGGCATACGATAGGGCAGAACCCCACTGTCCGGCACCGGTTTCAGTGGTTAGTTTTTTAATACCAAACTCTTTGTTGTACCAGGCTTGCGCCACAGCCGTATTGGGTTTATGACTACCGGCCGGCGATACACCTTCGTTTTTGTAATAGATCTTTGCCGGAGTTCCCAGCGCTTCTTCCAGTTCGTAAGCACGAATTAAGGGACTTGGCCGCCATTGTACCAGAATTTCGCGAATTCCTTCAGGAATGTCAATCCAGCGCTCCTGGCTAACTTCCTGCTCAATCAGGTTCATCGGGAAAACCGGGGCCAGCATTTCAGGACCCACAGGATTTCCATCCGGGCCAAGTGGTGGGTTCAACGGCGATGGGAGATCGGGAGCCAGGTTATACCATTGTTTTGGCATTTCCGATTCATCAAGAAAAATCTTCTTTTGTCTAGTCATGATCTATCTTTTAGGTTTATAATTAATTGTCTGTCAGAAACACAAAAAGGGACTTGCCCTACGAATACGACAAATCCCTTTTCAGTTTATAACAGAAAAAATAAGCAGCATCCCGTGTTTCCATTTTCACGTTACGCCAGTGCCATTCTTTTCCGTATATGTTATTCTTGTACATCTATTTATATCAACAGTACGTAAAGCTAATTAATATTTTATTTTGAAAAAATATTTCAGATTCTTTAACGCTTGTCAAACGCAACAGATTTCGTGCCTCTCAAAATCCTTTTCGCTTGGGGAATCGGGCAAAATTTTCAACTTTTGTGCTCAAATTCTTTTACGATGAAAAAAACAAATGCTGCCCGTTTGCTCGACAGCAAAAAGATAGCGTACGAGCTGGTTGAATACCACGTTGATGAGGCGGACCTAAGTGCCACACATGTTGCCGAATCGCTGGGGCAGAATGTTGAGCAGGTTTTCAAAACCCTTGTTTTAAGAGGAAAGAACACAGGTGTGTTTGTCGCTGTAGTTCCCGGTGTTGCCGAACTTAACTTGAAAAAGGCAGCAAAAATATCGGGGAATAAAAGCGTGGAGATGGTGCTGATGAAAGAATTACTGGGGCTCACCGGATACATTCGTGGTGCATGTTCGCCAATGGGAATGAAAAAACCATATCCGATCTTTATTCACGAAACCTGCCTGAATTTCGAATACATTTTTGTGAGTGCCGGGAAACGTGGTATGCAGATAAAAATCAATCCAAAAGATCTGATCGCCTGCACCGGAGCTCAGGTTGTCGATCTGATTGATTCGTGATTTCCGCTCGATTTCATACAATACTGCCCCTTCAGTATTAATTTTTAGACCGTAACGAATTTTATTTTTTTACTTTCCCCACTAATCTCTATTTTTGCACTCACTTAAAAAATTATCACGCTTTGCGTTATGCGCATGGCGCTTAGCAAAAAAGAAAAATGAATAAACCGACAGTTGTAAGCGGTATACGACCGACAGGATATTTGCACCTCGGAAACTATTTCGGGGCCGTGCAGAATTTCTTAAAAATGCAGGACGATTTTAACTGCTACTTTTTTATTGCTGATATTCACTCGCTGACTACGCACCCAACGCCTGAGAATTTGCAGTCGGGAGTGCGCCAGGTGTTGGCCGAATATCTGGCTTGTGGTATCGACCCTGAAAAATCAACGATATTTATTCAGAGCGATGTTCCTGAGGTTTCGGAATTGTATGCGTTATTAAATATGAATGCCTATTTGGGCGAACTGGAACGTACAACGTCGTTTAAAGATAAAGCCCGTCAGAATCCGGATAACGTGAATGCCGGATTGTTGACTTACCCTGTTTTAATGGCTTCAGACATTATTATTCACAAAGCACATTTTGTGCCGGTTGGAAAAGACCAGGAGCAAAACCTGGAAATGGCGCGCAAATTTGCCAAACGTTTTAATCGCATGTACAAATGTGATATATTTCCAATTCCGCGTCCGTATACCTTTGGTGGCGGCGATATGATTAAAGTTCCGGGATTGGATGGCAGCGGTAAAATGGGAAAATCGGAAGGTAATGCAATCAACCTTTACGAAGATCCAAAATCGATTCGTAAGAAAGTGATGCGTGCCGTTACTGATTCAGGTCCAACTGAAATGAACCAGGAAAAACCGGAAGCTGTTCAGAACTTATTTACGCTTTTGGATATCGTTTCTACACCTGATACAGTGGCACATTTTGATGAATTGTACAACAAGTGTGAAATCCGTTACGGCGACCTGAAAAAACAACTGGCAGAAGATATTATTGCCTACACAGCACCAATCCGCGAGCGTATTATTGATATTCTGCAGGATGATGCTTACCTGGCAAAAGTGGCTAAAATGGGTGCTGAAAAAGCTCAGGAATCAGCTGCAAAAACTTTGCAGGAAGTAAAAGATGTAATCGGATTTAAGAAGTTATTTTAAAAAACCATAGCAGTCGAAAGACTGAAGAAATAAAAGGATGGCAGCCGTATGAATGGAAACATAAACGGATGCCATCCTTTGTCACAACTAAGCAATAATGAGTGTAGAAAGAGAATTACAAAAGCGCACTTCGGTTTGTGAATTATGCGGATCGGAAGATAACCTGGGGGTATTTACCGTGCCGCCTGCAACACAGGAAAGCGAAAAAGACAGCATTTATATTTGTACAACCTGCTCAGGCCAGATCAACGACCCGGAGACGATGGATGCCAACCACTGGCGTTGTTTAAACGACAGCATGTGGAGCACAGTCCCTGCCGTTCAGGTGGTGGCCTGGAGAATGTTAAACCGTTTAAAAGCTGAAGGCTGGCCTCAAGACTTGCTTGATATGCTTTATCTCGACGAAGAAACAAAGGAGTGGGCCGAAGCAACAGGCGAAGGAATTGATCAGGATGATGTGGTAAAACACCTCGACAGCAACGGCGCTGTTTTACAGGCCGGAGATACAGTTGTATTGATAAAAGACCTGAACGTAAAAGGTGGTGGTTTCACAGCCAAGCGCGGAACTGCGGTACGAAATATCATGTTGGTACACGATAATCCCGAACAAATTGAGGGAAAAGTGAATGGCCAGCAGATCGTAATTCTTACGCAGTATGTGAAAAAGAATTAAGCAAACTGTTGATCGAAACAGGAAAGATGCCATCTTTTTTTACTTTATGTAGAAAGATGGCATCTTTGTTTTCGTGTGATGAGAACCAAAACCGAGAAAGATGAACGTATTTAAAAATGAAGAAATAGCAGTTGCGTACGATGACTATTACCAAACTCAGGCAGGGAAAGAAATTGATGCGATAGAAGAAAAGCTACTGGTTGAAGCGCTGCAGAAAGTGCCGAAAGGGAAAATGCTGGAACTGGGGTGCGGAACCGGTCACTGGACACAGCTGTTTGTAAACAAGGGTTTTGATGTTATTGCCACCGACATTTCGGATGCGATGTTATGCCAGGCTATTGAGAAAAATCTGGATGCCGATGTTTTGAAGGCTGATGCAGGAGATTTGCCTTTTAAAAACGAAAGTTTTGATGTGGTGGCTTCGGTAACGATGATGGAATTTGTAACCAGCAAAGATGTGGTGTTGAATGAAATCTATCGTGTATTAAAACCTGGAGGATATTTATTACTGGGTTGCCTGAATGGAAACTCACAGCTGGCAAAAAATGCTGAGAACGATCCGGTATTTAAAAATGCAGCATTCTATACTCCTAAAAGTTTGGAGAAAGCCTTAACGAAGTTTGGAGCTCCGGAGTTGACTTATGGCGTGCGTTTTGCGCCCGATTTTCGGGTAATGGACCGAACTGCGGAGAAAGATAATCACGAACCGGCTTTTATTGTAGCGCTGGTACGTAAAAACAAATAAACATGCAAGTTGCTGTTGAAATAAGCCTTTACCCCTTAAGTGACGATTTTGAAAAACCGGTTGATACGTTTTTGTCACTTTTGGCAAACAACCCAACCATTGAAGTGGAACCCGGCAAAATGAGCAGTATAATTAGCGGCGAGCTGGCTGATATTATGCAAGCCTTATCTCAGGCAATGGAAGAGGTTTTTGCACAAAGCCCGGCCGTTTTTAATCTGAAGATTTCAAATTGCTGCCCGGTGTAACCTATATTGAAAAACCATCTAACAGTCTGGAAGATGGCCTTTTTAAATTTTAATTCGAGAGGTTAGCACGTTTAATGCAGACACTATCTGAATGTTACTGCCATTTTGGATGTTTTTCCAGTTCTTTTTCCAACATCGATCTTACTTCCAACTCTTCCGTATTCAAAGAATCAGTAGGTAACGGAACCTTTTCCAGTTTATCTGATTGTAGGCTATAAAAACGTCCGTCGGGATAAAGTTTATAGTCTAATGTGCGAATAAACTGGTTTCGGTATTTGTTTACATTGGCTCCCCATTGCGGATCGTAATGCACAAATGCAGTTTCGCGCGGAACGTACTTTTCTCCACGTAATAAAGGATAAAAACTTTTGCCATCCGATTCAAGTTCGGCACCCACAACATCTGCCAGTGTTGGAAAGAAATCGCTGAATTCAATTAGAGGTTCAAAAACGGAGTTGTTTTGAATTTGAGAGGGCCACGAAACAATAAGCGGGACATGAACACCTGCATCGATGGTGTTTCCTTTGGCTCCCTGAATTGTTTCATCACTTAATTGAGAATAAATAGTTGGGTGCGTGCCGTTATCGCCCGTAAAAATTAGTATGGTATTCTCTTCGAGGCCCAATTCCTGAAGTTTATGGATAATCTTTCCTACAATTTTATCGGTGTAGGCAACCATGTCCTTAAAATAAGCTGTGTCGTTTTTGTAACGTAATTCAGGTTGGTTCCAATCTTCCGAATCGGGTGTTGGAACAAAAGGATCGTGAACCAGCACCATCGGGTAATAGGCAAAAAATGGTTTGTCCTTATTCCGTTCAATAAAATCCAGAATATAGTTCGCAAAAATATCAGGGCCGTAATCGTTGGCATTTCTCTCCAATACCTTGCCGTTTTGTTCAATTAATGGATTGGCATATCGTTCTCCCTGATCACGTCCTTTGGTAAGCTGCCATAAACAATACTCATTAAAACCGAATTTATTGGGGCGGGTGTTATCATTCCAGTCGGCAATCTGGTCTTGGTAGGCCAACCCGTTTAACTGCCATTTTCCTGCAATACAAGTTTCATAACCGGCATCTTGCATGATGTTTCCAATGGAATACTCTGAGAGGTTTAAGTGACCAAAAAAATCATAATTGCGGTAATTGTATTTCCCGGTCATAATTTTCACCCGCGAAGGAGTGCATAAAGGCTGAGAAACACAATTGGAGAATAGAAATCCTTTGGATGCTAACCGATCAATGTTTGGCGTTTTATACGAGGTTGAACCATAAGCGCCAATACATTCGTAACCCATGTCGTCGGCCATAATCAATACTACATTGGGTTTGGTCGGCACGTCGTTTGTTTGGCAGCCACAAACAAAAAGTGCAAGCATTAAAGTAAAAATGGTAGTACTGATTTTCATAAGTTAGTTTTGTAAAATGATGGCCTCATTTTGTGCGAGACCATCACTTTATTTCTTTGAATTGATTATTCGCTTAAATCCTTAATCCGGATATTCCGGAACCACAATTCTGAGCCATGTCCCAGAAATCCGATAAAACCTTTGTCGTTTTGCAGGCCCGGATGATCTTTACCATCTTTGGTTCCATGCTCGCGGGCATCGGCAATATCGCCATCCAAAATCACTTCACCGTTCAGGGTGATTTTAATTTTAGTTCCTTTCACCACAACTTCCTGTGTATTCCAGTCGCCAACCGGATTTAAAAAGCCGCGTTTGGCAGGAATAGTTCCGTAAACCGATCCGTGGTATTGATACTCGTGCAAGTTGGCATAAATAGGTGCTGTGTTATCCAGAATTTGTAATTCCATACCCACATAAGCGGCATCGCCTTCAAGCGGGGCACGAATTCCCAGACCATTATTCGCGCCCGGAGTGAGTTTAAATTCAAAACGGAAAACAAAGTCGCCGTATTCTTTTTCGGTGAACAGGTTGCCATGGCCACCCATTTTAGGATTTACCACCAATTCGCCGTTTTCGGCGTAATAGTCGGTCTTGTTTCCTTGCCATCCATTAAGGTTTTTACCGTTGAACAACGAAACAAATCCTTCGTCGATCTCTTCCTGAGTTAACCCAATTTCTTTGGTGTTAATTTCACGAACATACACATCGCGGAAAGCCAGTTCGTTGCCGTGTGCTTGCAGTTCAATGGTTCCTTCGCTAAAAATCGGAATGCTGCGGTCCCAGTAGTTGTCCATTTTTACATTGTCAACCACCAGTTCGCCATTTAGATAAACGGTTACATTTTCTCCCACCATGGTTATGCGGAAAGTGTTCCATTCATCAATCGGGTTATCGGCAACCAGCAAGGGATTGCGCACATTCTCAGGATTGTTGTTGTATAAACCACCTGAGCCAACCTGGGCACCCACTTCAACACGCGAGGTATCCCAAATCTGCACTTGCGGTGTTCCACGCAGGTAAATGCCGCTGTCGCCCTTTTTGCTAATGCGCCAGTCAACAATCATATCAAAATCTTTGTAAATCTTTTTCGAAACCAGGTTAGCACCGTGTCCGTTAAAAATGATCATTCCATCTTTTACGCTCCAGTTTTCCAACATTTTAATATTGGCTGATTCCTGCTCTTTGGCGCGCTCTGTATCGCTTAGTTTGGCAATTTTTATCGGGTTGCCATCCAAAAGCATACCTTGCCATCCTTCCAGGTTTTTGCCGTTGAACATTGATACATAACCTTTGTCTTTTAGCATCGCTTTCAGGTAATTCTGAATATTTATTTTGTCGTAAGCACTGTCTTCGCCCGACAAAGCCTGCTCAGCTTTACCCAAAATCCGACGAACGATGTCGCCCGTTAAACCGCCTTCTCCTTCACTGTTTGGCATGGCGATATTCATAATCGCACGCGAGGTTGTCGCTGTCAGCTCTTCTTTTTCCAGGTATTGCTCCAGGTACACCAACGAAAGGAATGTTTTTAAACGTCCAATGGCAGCGATCACGTTTTTCTGTTCGGCAGCTGACGAAGCATATTGCATAACCTTGCGGTATTGCAGCAGTTTCTGGTCGTCAGGAAGATCTGCACCGGCAACCCTGCGAACAAAACTTTCGAATGCCGGCTGACTGAAAGTTTCGTTACCCGATTTACAGATTTCGAATAATGGTTTTGAAGCGGCATAATCCTGCCAGTTGGTTAAGGCGGTAAATGCAGCTTGTTTCTGCTCACCGCTTGATGAATTAAAATATCCGGTAACAGTTTCAAGGGCTGTTTCGCCACCAATTGTTGGCAAAATAGGGAAGAGGCGGGCTTTTTTATTGGTTTGTTCCAATGTGCTCAATACTTTGCCGTTTGCTTTCTGCTCTTCGGCAATACCATCAACGGCAGCTATCAATGCCAGCTGTGTTTCCGTAATTTCAGAAGGTTCAGTAACAGCAAGCAACAGTTTTAATAGTGCGTCGGTATTTTCGTAAGAAGAAACTTGTTTCAGCGCGGCAAATGCAGCTGATTTTTCATCTGTGTTTGAAGACGAAGTGACGGCCAGTATGTCATCAAAATATTGCGATCCGGCTTTAGCGCCGATAAGATTAATAAAAGCTGCTTTGGTTTTTCCTGTTGATTGATCCAGATTTCCGGCAATCAGGTATAAATGGTCTTTGTCAAGCAGCGTATTCAGCACCTTTGTTGTTGCTTCAATATCTTTTCCTTGCGCCAGATGTGCAGTTAAGGTTTGAATAGCTTTACTTCCCTGTAGTTTTGCCAAAACATTCACTGCTTCAGTGCGAACAACTTCACTTGCTGAATTGAGGCTCGCCAAAACAAAATCGTTTGCCTGCGCACAACCTCGTCTTCCCAACATATCAATAATTTCTGCTTTTACTTCGGCGTTGGAAGTCTCTGCTTTCGCAATCCATTTACGCGTGTCGGCAACACCTCCCAGGTTTTCGGCAATATTTAATACTGAGTAGCGAAACGCTTTATCCGGCGAATCAACAGCCTCCAATAAAAGAGGGGTGGCTTCATAACCCAAGTTATTGGCATAAATACGAAGCGCTGTAGAATAATTGTGTAAATGGTCGCTTGCCGAATTGGCTTTAAAAATAGCTTTGCAAGCTTTTTCCATTAGTTCCAGTTCGTTTTGCTCGCCCAAACGTTTGGTGTAAGTTAGAAATGCTTCGGCTGCATTGGTGGCATCGTAATTAAAGTCCACAGCCGACGCAGCACTTAACAAGGTTTTATACGAATCGGGAGATCCGATATTTGCCAGTGCCGCCAGAGCTGTTTTTTGCATCGGCTCACTATCTGAACTACCCAATGGAGTAATCAGCGGAACGGCGCGTTTGCATTTTAGCTGTCCCAAAGCCCGAACGATGGTCATTTGTGTATTCCCTTCAGTTTTTGGGAATGCCGCAAGAAACACCTCTGCGGTTTTTGGGTCTTCGGTCGACAAAATGGTTTGTGCTGCCGGTTCTGCCAGTTGTTCATCAGTTAAGTAGCTTTTTACCTGCTCAACTGTCTTTTCGCCGGCAACCAGGTTTAGTTGATTAAGAAGATAAGTCTTTACCTCAACGTCATTCGCAGTGTTGAGTGCTTTTAAAAGGTTCTCTTCTGCAAAAACACGTTCTTCACATTTGCCAAACTGACTGGCATAACGCGAAAAACTGTTCAGCGCAAAACGCACTGCTGTGTCGTCGCCGGTGCCCAACGGAACAAGTTGTGCTGCCAGTTTCTGGTATCCTTCGTTACCCATCAAAAAGATGTCGTTCATCGCTTTGTCGCGGTGAGTCAGATTTTTGGTTGGCATTTGTGCAAGCACATCGGCAACTTTCGTGTCGAGTGTTCGGTTATCCTGTGCCATTCCGGCCATACTCAGGCAGGCCAGCAACAGGATCGTAGTAATTTGAACTATATATTTTTTCATTGTAATTAATCCTTTATCATTAATCCTTAATAATTAAATTTTTACCCCTAAATCCCCTTAAGGGATTTGTTCCATTTTCGTCGCAAATGTTTTACCCCCCTTTAGTGGGATGGGGGTCAGATCGTCCACGGTGCGCGCATTGGCTGATTGATCAGACGGTTTGCACCTTCATCATCAATAAACTCAAGTTTCTCAGGATCAAAATGCAATGTGCGTCCCAGCCGGACTGCTGTAATACCTAAGTTTACAAGCGTTGCCGACCGGAATCCGTTGGTCTCGTTCAGTGCAAACTTCTTGCGTGTTTTCACCGATTCAGAGAAAATACCGATCTGAGGTTCAGGATCAGGTAAGGTTTTAATAAAGCTTTGCAGGTTTGGAATATCCGAACGGAATCCCTGGTAGATTTTGCCGTTAGGACCTTCAATATAGGCTGCATCTTTGTCGCGGTTTTCGCCATCGAGAATGATCTGGCAACCATCGGCATAAGTATAAGTTACTCGTCGCCAGGTACCCACGGCATCGTAATGTTGCTGTGGTGCGTCAACCTCTATTTTTACCGGGCTGGTATTGTCTTTGCCCAGCATGTATTGAACAGGGTCGAGATAGTGCTGACCCATATCGCCCAATCCGCCGCCATCGTAATCCCAGTAGCCGCGGAAATTGGCATGAACGCGCTCAACATTGTAAGGTTTGTATGGCGCAGGCCCGAGCCACATATCGTAATTAAGGTTTTTCGGAACCGGTTGCGGAGCAAGGTTGTGTTTGCCCTGCCAGTAGAACTTCCAGTTGTAGCCGGTAATTCCGCTTACAGTAACTTTTAGCGGCCATCCTAAAATGCCACTGTCAATCACTTTTTTTAGTGGTTTTACATCGGTTCCCAGTCCGTAAAACTGGTCTTTAAAACGGAACCAGGTGTTCAGACGGAACATACGGCCATGCGCATTTACCGCTTCCATTACTCTTTTCCCTTCGCCAATAGTGCGTGTCATTGGCTTTTCGCACCAAATGTCTTTTCCGGCTTTTGCGGCTTCAACGGCCATAATTCCGTGCCAGTGTGGTGGTGTGGCAATGTGCACAATGTCAACTTCGGGCAGCTGGCACACTTCCCTAAAATCAGTGAATTGTTTTACATCGTGATTAATCAGGTTTTTTGCCAGTTTAAGGTGTTCGGTATCCACATCGCAAATGGCAACAACGCGTGTGCCCTCGTAAGGAATATGGCCGCGGCCCATTGAGCCGACACCAATAATTGCTTTTGTTAACTGGTCGGATGGTGCGAGATATCCGTTGCCGCCCAACACGTGGCGCGGAACGATAACCAGGCCGGCTCCTGCAGCCAGCGCACCTTTTAAGAAACTTCTTCTCGAAGTCGATTTAGTACTCATGGTTAATTGGTTATAGATTATAATTTAAAATCATTTAGTCGGATAAAAGTATAAAAGTTTTGAAAATAAATTCCTAAGAAATCAAAGACTTCTTAAAAAAATGCAAAACTGATGGTTTTAGCTTATTGCCATCAGCTGTTAACACCTGTTAGCATTTAATTGCATTTGTTAGCTTATGTTTAGTTTACTTAATATTTGTTATCATTTTTAAATTTATTGTAAGGGTATATTTGGCCAAATAAAATTTTAACCCATTTTCAATGAAACCATTTTACCTCTGTTTCGCACTATTATGTAGTGTTCATCTTGTTCTTGCACAGAACGTAACAATTAGTGGATATGTTACGGATTTAACCACCGGCGAATCGCTTATTAATGCCAATATTTATGAAACCTTAGAAAAGAAAGGTACCGTTAGTAATGTTTACGGCTTCTATAGTCTCACGCTACCCGCCGGGCAGCATAGCTTGCAGTTTTCTTTTGTTGGTTATAACAAACAAATCCTCGGTTTAAATTTACAAAAGGATACGGTAATCAATATGAAGCTGAAACAAATGGCCGATCTTGACGAAATTACTGTACACGCCTCGAAATCGAATGTTGAACGTACCCAAATGAGTTTAATTGAGCTCCCGACTGCGCGTATTGAGAAATTACCGGTTATACTTGGCGAGCCCGATGTTTTAAAAGTTATTCAGCTGTTGCCGGGAGTTCAGGCCGGTACAGAAGGCACCAGTGGAATTTATGTTCGGGGAGGCGGTGCCGATCAGAATTTGTTTTTGCTTGATGGGGTTCCCGTTTACAATGCCAGTCATTTGTTCGGATTCTTTTCGGTGTTTAATTCCAACGCGGTAAAAACAGTAAATCTTTACAAAGGAGGTTTTCCGGCACGTTTTGGCGGGCGCCTGTCGTCGGTGGTTGATATTCGAATGAAAGAAGGGAACGACCAGGAGTACAAAGGCGAGTTTTCGGTAGGCCTTATTTCTTCGCGCTTTTCGTTTGAAGGTCCTATCAATAAAGGAAAAACAGCTTTTATTGTTTCCGGCAGGCGAACATACATCGATTTATTGGCACAGCCGTTTATTCAATTAGCCAATAAAAAAGCCGATAATGAAGATATAAACGCAGGGTATTATTTCTATGATCTGAATGCAAAAATAAACCACAGGTTTTCTGATCGCGATCGTTTGTTCCTGTCGGTGTACAGTGGCAAGGATAAGGCTTATGAGAAATCTGAATTTACCTCGGTTCAGACGAACTATTCCGATAAATATAATGATAACCTTGGTTGGGGAAACATTACTTCAGCCTTACGTTGGAACCACGTTTTTAGCCCTAAGTTATTTAGTAATGCTACCCTCACCTACAGCAAATACAGGTTTGATGTTGAGAGTGATTATGAATACACTGAACAGGAACATTATGACAGGGATTATTTTCGTTATTTGTCGGGGATAAATGATGTTACTGCGAAGATAGATTTTGATTATTACCCCGCAATAAATCATTCGTTAAAATTTGGGGCCTCAAATACCTGGCATACTTTCAGGCCGGGGGTGAACCATGAAAAAACAACCATTGATGAAGATGGGTATCAATTGGATCAGGATACAACTTATGGCAATGAAAATATAGCTGCAACCGAATTGGATGCTTATGTGGAAGACAGCTGGAACATCACTCGGCGTTTGAATGCCAATATCGGGTTGCACTTTTCGTGGTTTAATGTGCAGAATACCAATTATACATCGTTTCAGCCTCGTATGGCTTTGCGTTACCTGGTTTCTGATAATTTATCGGTAAAAGCTTCTTATGCCAAAATGAGCCAGTATATTCATTTGCTGAGCTCTGCAACCATAAGCCTTCCTACCGATTTGTGGTTACCCACTACCCAAAATGTAAAACCTCAGAATTCGCAACAATGGGCGCTGGGAGCAGCTTATAAGCACAACAAGGGATACGAATTTTCGGTTGAAGCCTTTTACAAAAAAATGGATAACCTGATTGAGTACAAACCCGGAGCAACGTTTTCGGGAGTTAGCGAAGGCTGGGAAAGCAAAATTGAAACCGGTAAAGGCTGGTCGTACGGTGCCGAATTTATGCTGGAAAAGAAAACCGGAAAAACTACCGGATGGCTGGGTTATACCTTGTCGTGGTCAAACCGCAAATTCGACAATCTGAATTTTGGCGAAACATTTCCTGCAAAATACGACCGCCGACACGATGTTAACCTTGTGCTTAATCACGAGTTCAGTAAAAAATTTGATATAGGCTTAGCCTGGGTTTACGGAACCGGAAATGCAACCACCCTTGGAGCTCAGGATTATGCGGCAATGCTCCCCGGGATGGGCAGGTATCAGTCAGATGGAATGATAACTTATTACGGTGGCCGAAACAGTTACCGGATGCCGGCGTATCACCGCCTCGATTTAAGTATGAATTTCCATAAGCAAAAAAAGCACGGCGTTCGCACCTGGACAGTCGGGCTGTATAATGCATACAGTCGTCAGAATCCTTTTTTCGTGTATTGGGACAGCAAAACAATCGTTGTTCCCTCTCCTGAAGGAGATTATTATAAAAGGAAACCGGTACTGAAACAAGTGAGTTTGTTTCCGTTAATTCCTTCTGTTAGTTACACTTTTAAGTTCTAAAGTATCCTTAAACTCAAAAAATATTTCGAATACCATGAAATTCACACAAATAATACCAACACTCTTTTCTGTTCTTTTCTTATTTCTTGCTTCCTGCGAAAAGGAAATCGAGTTTAAAGGCGATGAAATAAAACCAATACTGGTGGTTAACGGCCTTGTTGTATCAGGCGATACGGTTACTGTTAAATTGTTGCAAAGCAGAAGCAAGCTTGAAGATAGTTTCGCTAATGTGGTGGTAGCAAATGCCAAAGTAGATTTATATGTCGACGATGAATTTGCCGAAACATTAAAACCCGTAAAAGAAATGGTTTATGGATCGGAAACCCCGGTTATGATCGGGAAATACACGTCGTCGGTTATCGGGGAGGCAGGAAAAAGCTACCGGCTTGAAATTGTAGCCGATGGTTTCAGCCCCGTTAGTTGTGAAACAACCGTGCCGGAAGCTATTGAAATATCGGCCTGGGATACAACAACTGCTCTTAATACAAATGGTTACGGTTACTCGGGGAGGACTGAATTTAGTATTGAATTTGATGATAATGGGCAGCAGCACAATTATTATCGCTTGCAATCTAAATCGATTGAAGGGCAGGAATTGCTTAGGTACATGCCTGATGGAATGATCATACATTCGGATACAATACTTATAAGGCAACAATATGAATGGGTTGAGATTCTAAATCCTCAACTTAACGAAGCTATAAATGAGGCGGATGAATTAATTACCGGCACTCCCACTAATCAATATGCCATTTTTAACGACGACAGCTTTAACGGGAAAAAAATGAAGTTGAGGTTTGAGCTTGGGTACAGTTCTTATTCGTATGGCTACAGCAATTATGATAATAATGCCAGTTTCAAAATCCGGGACATATGCCTGTATTCGATTTCCGAAGAATATTACGAGTATCTGAATACAGCGAATCTGCATTTTTGGCTCGATGATGATTTCTTTTCCGAACCGGTTCAGGTATTTTCAAATATTAAAGGTGGTGTTGGTATCTGGGCATCAGCAAGCTGTTCTTCTTTTTCCTTACAGGAAGGTAATTACCCAATGGATGATAAGGTTTATATAGAGGCCGATTATGGTTATGGTTATGGGTATTGATTCCGATAACCATGGCATTTTTTTGCCAATATTTATTTTACCGAATACATATTTTCTATCTTTAAATCCTTTCGATCAATCGAATAGATTAAACTATTGAAATGAAAAATATTCCGGTGATTTCGGTAACAGGAAGATCGTTGGCCGAAGCTTATGAAACAGCACTTATTTATTTGTACGGGCAAGGAACCCGTTTTAAAACGCAGTACGACCGACCGGGTGATCCGCTGAGTATCGACTGTACCATGAATTTAACGATTCTGGAGCCGGAGACCGATCCGATGATACACATGGCCTTTCCCGGTGGGGTTGACGATTTGCGCGAATACGTGCTGGAACTGGAAGGACTAAAAGACCACCTGGTAAAAAACATGAACGATCCGGAAGATAAACGTCCGGAATATACCTATCACGGGCGACTGCAAAACTATGGTGTTTGGAAAGAACTGGTGGACGGAGAATCAAAAGAAGTTGGTGATTTTAAAGTTGACCAGATAAAAAATGTGATCAATAAACTGGCCGAACAGCCTTTTACACGGCAGGCACAAATGATTACCTGGATGCCCAACATTGATTTTACCTGCGACGATCCGCCAAGTTTACAATCGTTGTGGTACCGCATTCTGGAAGACGAAGACGGCATTTGGTGGCTGAACAGCAATATCCGCTACCGAAGTAACGATGCCTGGAATGCCGGATTCCTGAATATGTTCGGGTTTATTCAATTTAGCAAAGATGTGGTTGCCGCCGGAATTGCGGAGAAGACAGGTAGGACTGTAAAACTGGGGCGCATGAACTGGCAGGCGGATTCGTACCACATCTACGGGAAAGATATTCGCAGTGCTAAAGAACGCCTGTTTGGGCGCATAAACGACATGGCTTTTGAAGAGCGTACCATGAATTTTAACGATCCGCGAATCCGTAAAGTGTACGACAATGCCGAGGCTGAGATTGTTAAAAAGATAAATGTTTCTGACCAGTAGTTATTAGCTGCTAGCCACTAGCTGCAAGCTTCAAGTATCCAGTCTAATTTAATCGAACAATGACTAATAGTCTCAATAAGCTTCGTTGAATTTCTTCTTGGCAATCTCTTTCACCTCGTCCATCGAAATTTCTTTGCCCAGCTCCTGCTGAATGGAAGTTACAGCCGATGAGGCAAAACCACACGGATTGATGTAGTTGTAGTAACGCATGTCGGTGTTTACGTTTAGTGCAAAACCATGCATGGTAACATAACGGCTCACACGTACTCCGATTGCGCAGATTTTTCGTGCACGCACTTTGTGGTCGGGTTGCAGCCACACGCCGGTAGCACCTTCTTTTCTTCCGGCTTCCAGTCCGTATTCGGCAACCGTTGCAATAATGGCATCCTCCATTCGTTCAATGTATTCGCGCACGCCAATTTTGTAATGTTCCAGGTCGATAATCGGGTAACCAACCAATTGGCCAGGTCCGTGATAAGTGATATCGCCACCGCGGTTTATCTTGAAATAGGTGGCTTCAATCTTCTTTAAAAATTCGGCATTGGCCATCATGTTGGCTTCGTCGCCACTTTTACCCAGAGTGTAAACATGTGGGTGCTCAACCAGGATGAAATGGTTATCGGCAGTGGGTTTGCCTGTGCTGCGTTTTTGGGTGGTAAGCTCCTGAAGGCGTTCCTCCTGGTAATCCCAGCACGCTTTGTATTCTTTTAATCCAAGATCGACGTAATTAAAATCTGCCATTTTTTTGTTTTTAGCTACGAGCTACTAGCCGCGAGTTACGAGTTTTTTGAACCTTTCTCAGTCAGTAACTCAAATTTTATAATTGCTAAACTGTTCTATTGTTAAACTGCCAACTGTGACTGTATACTGATCACTCTCCTTACGCTTTTACATGTTCTTCGGCCCGGTATGAGCTGCGCACCAGTGGTGAGCTTTCCACAAACTTAAAACCTTTGCGGATACCGATGTTGCGGTACTCCACAAATTTCTCCGGTTCGATGTATTCAACCACAGGCATATGTTTTGTCGTTGGCGCCAGGTATTGACCGATGGTCATTACCTTACAACCTGCTTCCAGCAAGTCGTCCATTGTTTTTAGCACATCTTCGTGGGTTTCACCTAAGCCAAGCATAATACCCGATTTTGCCCGTCCGAAATTGTCGGCAACATATTTAATTACGTCCAGGCTACGGCGGTATTTTGCAGCAAAACGTATAAACGGAGTGCGTTCTTCAGTGGTTTCCAGGTTATGCGAGATCACATCCGGACCGGCATCAATCACCTGTTGCACCAATTCCATTTTTCCTCTGAAATCAGGAATCAGCACTTCAATTTTGGTTTCCGGGTTCACACGTTTTACTTCGCGAATGGTTTCAGCCCAGATTCCGGCACCCTGATCTTCCAGATCATCACGGTCAACCGAAGTAATAACACAGTGTTTTACGCCCATAATGCGCACCGATTCGGCCAGTTTTTTTGGCTCTTCCAAATCTGGGGCAAGTGGCATTCCATTAGGTACGGCACAGAATTTACATTTGCGGGTACAAATATTTCCTAAAATCATAAATGTTGCTGTTCCCCGGTTCCAGCATTCGCCAATATTCGGGCAGTTTCCGCTGGTGCAAATGGTGTGCAAACCATGTTTATTCACCAGGTTCTTTACCTTCGAATAGCTTTCCCCCTTCGGCATTTTCATCTTCATCCACTTCGGCAGGCGTTCTCTGCCATTCAACTCATGTGCCATATCCTAAACTGACTAAAAATTATTATATCGTTCTATTCTGCGTCTTTTTCATTTATTCTGCTGCAAAACTTCCTTAAATAGCTGGTGCTATTCGCGTCAATTTTGCCTTGTCTAAATAAAAAATCCATCAGAATATTTCCGACAAATAACATTTAGACAGTTCATGAAAAATTTCTGCAAATGTAAAAGTTTAAAATCAAACTAAAATTGATTAAACTCCTAACTCTCAAAATTGTTCTTAAAAAAAGTATAGTTTAAACAACTGTGTTATTTTTGTACAACAAGCTGAAAACAATGAGACACTTCATTATACTACTCCTCTTAATTACGGGATTGAATGCCGGTTTTGCACAGCAACAGCAGTCCGAGGTTCAAACCAAATCGAGTCTGGCAATTCGTTACTACAATGCGAAGGACTTTGAAAAAGCAGCGCCTTTGCTGAAAGAGGTGTATCAGCTCACCCGCAACAGTACCTATTTCAGGTATTACATTAACAGCCTGATAGGTTTGGCGCAATATGGCGAGGCCGAGACGGAAATTCAGCGCGAGATTAAAAAGCAAAAACCACCGCGTCCGGAATATTACGTGCATTTGGGGCAGGTATATAAAGAGCAAAACCGCATGGAGGAAGCTGATGCAATGTTTCGTGAGGCGATCGACAAAGTGCCGGCCAACCGGGGCGCGTATTTAATCACTGCCAATTCGTTTTTGGGCTGGGGCGAATACGGTTTGGCGCGCGATACCTATTTAAAAGGAAGAGCTGCCATGCCCGAAGAGTCGTTTAATTACGAATTGGCGCGGTCGTATCTGTATTTGCGCGATTACACCAACATGATGGAAGAATACCTGAATCTGTTACGCGAAGGAGAGCAACATCTGGCGCGGGTACAAAGCAGTTTGGCGTCGGCCATGCGGCTGGATATTGATGATGGTTTGCGCGACCAGTTTAGGGGGCAGGTGCTGAAACGTATTCAGGGCGAGCCGAATGTAATTGGCTACAATCGTTTGCTGATCTGGTTTTTTCTGCAGGAAAAGAAATTTTCGAGTGCGCTGCGCCAGTCGATTGCTTTGGATAAACGAACCGGGGCAGAAGATGGACAGATTGCACAATTGGGCGACATGGCCTTACGAAATAAGGAGTACGCCCAGGCACAAAAAGCGTACGAATATATACTGGACAAAGGAGAAGAAACGCCATATTTTCCGCAGGCTTTTGCCCGGAATATTCATGCAAAATACATGGAATATACCAACGAGGGAGATGGCGACCCTGAGCAAGGTAAAGCTTTGGCTACCGATTTTGAAAACGGTTTGATATACCTGGGCATTGGTCCGGCTACCTTGAATTTGGTGCGCGAGTATGCGCATTTGCTGGCCTTTTACCTGAATGATACAGAAAAAGCAATTGCTGTTTTGGAGAAAGGTGAGAAAGTGCCGCAACTAAAACCCGAAGAGCTGGGTTTGTTGAAAACCGAAATGGCGGATATCTATGTGTATGCCGACGATCAGTGGGAAGCCATGCTGATTTATTCGCAGGTAATTGAAGCCAACAAAAAGAATACATTGGGCGACGAGGTAAAACTGAAAAAAGCAAAATTGGGTTATTACATGGGTAACTTCAGCTGGGCAAAAGCACAGTTGGATGTGTTAAAAGCCAGCACTTCGAAACTAACGGCCAACGATGCCATGGAGCTGTCGATGCTGATTGGTAATAACCTTAACCTCGATACTACAGCGGTTCCGCTAACCATGTTTGCCAAAGCTGATTTGCGCTTTTTCCAAAACAAAAGCGATGAGGCTATGACGATCCTCGATGGTTTGGCAGAATCATTTCCGTATCATTCGCTGGTGGATAATATCCTTTTCCGCAAGGCAAAAATTGAAATGGATAAGCAGAACTACGCAATGGCTGCCGAGTATTTGCAAACTATTGTTACCGATTTTAGTTACGACTTGCTGGGCGACGATTCCTTGTACCTGCTGGCCGAAATTAATAATTACCACCTGGGGCAGGCAGAAAAAGCGAAAGAGCTGTACAAACAAATACTAACCAGTTATCCGGGAAGTGTGTTTATTGAAGAATCGCGCGAGAAATACCGGGAACTACGAAAAGTTTACCCGGATAGGGAGCCGGAAAATAAAGAAGGATTGTTTGAGCGGGCTATTGAGAATTCGGAGTTTTAGGAATCACTGTATCAGTCTTTATTCAACTAATATTTTATATACTCCATCTAGTTCGTTCAATTCAAATTCCGAACCGTATATTTCTATTTCATTATACCGTGTAAAAGCACAACAATTCTCACTCAACCTTACAGCATCAACAAACAAGGTAAACAAACTTTCTGATGAGATTTCAATGGAGTAAGTAACAGTCTGGGTTTTCCAACCTATTGAATGAATGGTAATAACATTAAAATCGTTTTCATCAATAAATTGAAATTCAACGTTGCTATGGTCATCGATATTTACAATGTTAATGTCTTCAGGACTAAATACACCTGATGTAAATAGATTTTCTCCTGTTGATTTATCAACCAACTCAAAAACAAAGGGTGCTGGAGGTGTAAAACAATCAACACCATCACATTTGTCTTGTTTATCACAAGACCAGGTTGTGGTTGCAAAAACGAAAACTAAGAAGATTAGTGCTTTTCTCATGATAGCTTTTTGGGATCAATGTTTTCTTTTAGGATTGGTTTTTGACGGTTATGGTTGCGTTGCTTTCAGAATTATGTTCATCGATAATATGACTCAATGTTTTGTTACTGCTATATGTGTTTATAATTACAGCGAATTTGAGTTTTACTGCATTAAATATAACCGCTTTTCATTACATTGAAAAAACAGTTTTTTGGAATGTACAAATTACACGTAAAAAATCTCCCTTAGCGAATGTAGTTTTTACATTGCCCAAAAGGATGCTAGTTTCCGAATGTAGTTTTTACATTGCTCAAAAGGATGCTAGTTTCGGAATGTAAGTATTACATTGGTCGAAAAGTCGCTAGTCGTAAAATGTAATCGCTACACCAGTCAAAAGATTGTCGGTTTCCCCTTTTTCTGTATGACATTAGGCAAAAAACCATTCAATTTCTTTTCGTACTTTGGCGTTCTGATTTTCCAGCTATGTCGCAAACCGTAAAAACCTATTTATACGCCGGCTTGGCCGTGTTATTCTGGTCAACCGTTGCCACATCGTTTAAACTGGCGCTGCGCGAGTACGATTTTATTCAGCTAATATTTTATGTGTCGGCCGTAACGGTGGTGCTGCTGTTTTTTGTGTTGGTAGCGCAGCGGAAAACACATTTAATATTTCGGCAAACCAAACGCGAATGGTTGTATTCGCTGCTGATGGGGGCTTTTAACCCGCTGCTATATTATTTGGTTTTGTTTAAGGCTTATTCCCTGCTTCCGGCGCAGGTGGCGCAACCACTGAATATGATCTGGCCGATAACGTTGGCGCTGCTTTCGGTGCCGATGCTCAAGCAGAAGATCAGCTGGATAAGTTTTGTGGCCTTACTCATCAGTTTTGTTGGCGTGTTTTTTATTTCGTCGCAGGGAGGATTCAATGGATTTAGCAACACCAATCCGCTTGGCGTGGCGCTGGCGGTTGGGAGCTCCATACTGTGGTCGTTGTACTGGATATTCAATGTAAAAGACACGCGCGACCAGGTAGTGAAACTCTTTCTCAACTTTGCCATCGGGCTTATCTACCTGACTCCGGTGGTGGCGCTGTTCTCGTCGTTTAAAGTGCATTGGGGCGAAGCATTTATCGCCACCATTTACTCCGGTGTTTTTGAGGTGGGTATTACCTACGTGTTGTGGTTAAAAGCCATGAACCTAACCAATAGCAATGCCAAAATTGGCAACCTGGTATTTTTTGCACCGTTTCTGTCGCTGGTATTTATTCATCTTATTTTAAAAGAAACCATTTACGTTACCACATTTGTTGGTTTGCTGTTTATTATTTCGGGTGTGCTGGTGCAGCAACTCGACAGGAGAAAACGACGGTGAATGATGATCTTATGGATTTCGATTATAGATGCCAGAACAACTTTGTGAAACTTAGTGGGGACTTTGAGTGCTTTGTGGTAAAATTTTAAACCACAAAGATTCACAAAGGAGGCACGAAGTAACACAAAGAACGATTAACGATCATAGATTGAATAAGCAATTGGCAAATAGCAATAGGCAATCAAAAAACTTTTAATTGAGAAAGTAGTCTAATGTGTTCTATGTGTCTATGTGTTTCAAATAAACAATATCAGTACTTTTGCCAGCAGGTTAGCAACAAATTACTATTTTCATCGAATGGATAAACCGCTTCGTATATTGGGCATCGACCCCGGCACAACGGTAACCGGCTATGGTTTGGTTGAGATTAGAAACAAAAAACCGGTTATTTTGCACATGGGAAACATTACGCCCAAACGATACTCTGATCATTACATGAGACTGAAATATCTGCACGAGCGGGCGCTGCACCTGGTAAAAGAATATCGCCCCGATGTAATGGCCATTGAAGCACCCTTTTATGGTAAAAACGTACAGTCGATGTTAAAACTGGGCCGAGGTCAAGGCGTATTAATGGCCGCCGCACTGATGTTTGATGTGCCGATTCATGAATACGCTCCCTTGCTGGTAAAACAAGCCATAACCGGAATGGGCCGTGCCTCGAAAGAACAGGTAGCTTATTTCCTGCAAAAAGTGTACGACCTAAAAGACATGGATCAATTGCTCGACGAAACCGATGCTGTGGCGGTGGCCATTTGTCATTTTATACAAATGAGCAAGCCGCAAAAATCGAAGGAGTATAAAAACTGGGGCGACTTTGTTAAAAAGAATCCCGGTAAAATTAAATAATCCCTATCCGAAAGCCTTTTCTAAACGATTCAGCGCTTCCTGCAATACACTGCGCGGGCAACCGATATTAAGACGAAGGAAACCATCGCCGCCAATACCAAAACGACCACCATCATTTAGCGCCACACCCGCTTTTTCAACGGTGAATTTTGCCAGCTCCTCGTTTTTCATACCGTAATCCGAAAAGTCCATCCAGATGAGGTAAGTAGCTTCCGGTTTCATTACTTTAACACGCGGCAGCTTTTCCTGAATAAAACTTTCAAGCAGCTGATAGTTGCCCCAAAGGTAATCCAGCAATTGCGCCAGCCATTCGTCGCCGTGCGTGTAGGCCGCCTCTAATGCTACCGTGCCAAAAATATTACCCATGTGTAAATGCCCTACGCCAATGGTGCGTTCGTAGGCAGCCAGCTTTCGTTTGTTTGGAATGATAACCAGCGATGAGGTAAGCCCGGCAACATTAAACGTTTTGCTGGGCGCCATACTCACCATACAGTTTTGTGCTACCTCTTCCGAAAGAGTGGCAAGCGGAATGTGTTTATGACCCTTGTAAATTAAATCGGAATGAATTTCATCCGAAATGATCATGATGTTATTCTCCAGACAAATATCTGTCAGGGCAACCAGTTCTTCGCGTGTCCAAACCATACCGCCCGGATTTTGCGGATTACACAGCAGCAGCAGTTTGGTGTTTGCATCGATCTTCGATTTCAAATCTTCCAGATCGAAAGTATAACGACCGTTTTCCATTTTCAGCGGATTCTGGATCATTTTCCGGTTGGTGCCTTTCACACTGTCGAAAAACGGGAAATACACCGGAGGCTGAACGATAACACCGTCGCCCGGTTTCGAAAAACTTTCAATGGCGTAAGTCAGTCCTGCAACAACACCCGGACTGAAAGAGATCCATTCTTTTTTGATATCCCACTGATGTCGCCGACTCATCCAATTAATCACCGCCTCGTAATACGAATCGGAACGAAAGGTGTAACCGTAAATCTCGTGTTCGGCTCGTTCTTTTATTGCATTAACAATAAAATCGGGTGTTTTAAAATCCATGTCGGCTACCCAAAGTGGCAGGGCATCAGCCGAATTAAAAAAACGTTCGAGGGCATCGTGTTTTAAACAGTTGGTTCCTTTGCGCGGAACTATTTCGTCGAAATCGTATTGTTGCATTGTTACAAGGCTTTTGTTATACCTTATTTTATATAGGTATAAACAGGTTAAATTTTGAGCTTTCGAAGATAATTTAAATCACCAACCTTTTCAACTTTCAATATAAAATCAAAACGGTTTAAATCCATGCACAGGTGAAAATCGCTTTCGGGCGACCAGTCTTCGGTGGCCGGATCAAAAAAACGGGCACCATCGGTTTCTTTAATCTTTTGTACCATGGTCGCAAAATCGTTTGGCTGTCCTTCCAGTTCATTTTTTATGTATTCGGCACACAGTGTATCTTCGGCAGTGGGGTAGCTGCAGGCAAAACCCATACAAACCAGCGAAACCTCCTTCGGATTGGTTTTTCGTATATAATTAATAATAGCACCTGCATTAACAAAGCTGCCTGTAATTATTTCGTCCGCATTTATGGCATTTGCAATTCCCTGCGTGCCCGAGCTGGTGGTCTGAACCATTGTTTTGGCCGTAATAGCTGCGTCGTTAATATGTGTTGGTGAATTTCCAAAATCAAAACCTTCGGGTTTTCGCTCGTGTCGTTCGCCTGTTAAAAGGTAATCGGGGTTAGCCTCTTTTAATTGATAAGCTAAATCGATATCGCCCACCGGAATAATGGTTTCGATGCCTTTGTTGATAGCATAACAAGCAGTGGAAAATGCCCGTAAAACATCGATAATTATAACTGTTCCTTTTGCTTCTCTGGCTCCTTCAACGAGATGCCGGATATTTATATGCATATTTTACTGTTTATTCACAAATTACTAAAAATTATTTAACATGCTAAAATACAACATGGCATGATAATTGTAAGTCAATGTGTCTAATCAACATAAAGCCTTTTAATAAGGGTTTTAGGGAGATGAGTAAAATCGCAAGTTTGCTCCAATGTTAAATTATTTCAACATACTTAATTATTTTAATATGTTATTTGGCATGCATGCTGTAAAACATGTATGTTTGCAGAGTGATTTTAAAATGAAAACAATTAAAGAAAATAGTTATGAAAACAATTAAATTTTTAACAACAGTAATGGCGCTGGCAATTGTAGCAGTTGCAACAGCCGTAGAGAAACCGAAAATGGATATCGTGCCTTTGTCTGAAGACAGGGCAGTTGTTTCTATTCTTAATGGTACAGAGGCAGTGTTTGAGTTGAGTATTAGTGCTAAAGATGCTGGTTTGGTGTATTATAAGCAAGCGGCAAACCCATCTCTTACTTATCAGAAAATTTTTGATTTTAAAAATATTGAAGACGGAGATTATACGATGGATCTTCGTGTGAACGATACACGATTGGTAAGAGACATTAATGTTTCTTCAAAAGGAATTGTAGTGGGTGAGTCGAAAATGAGAATCGATCCTTACTTTGGGTTTTCAGACAATGTGTTAAAACTTACCTATTTGAATTTCGATCAGGAAAGGTTGAGTTTGAATATTTACGATGAGAGCGGTTTGGTATACGAATCGAAATTAGGTCAGGAGTTTAATATTGCAACAGGCTTTGACCTTTCAGCTTTGGCTGCGGGTAAATATGAAGTGGTTTTGACTTCAATGAGTAATGATTTTTCGTTTAGTTTAGAAAAATAGATCAGAAAATGTTATTGGTTTGAAAAGGCTGTCGGAGTTTTCCGGCAGCCTTTTTTTTGTTTTGGAATCCGGTTTTTGCCGGATTTATATTGATATCTGTTTGTGTAGTTGAAGGTGTTCCGGGGCGGTAATTTGTGTGTATTGACAGAATTTTGGTGATTTTAGTAGTGGAGCGGCAGTTGTTGGGCTTGGGGTTGTGCAGGGGTTAATGTGTTGCAAATAAAGACTATAAGGTATTTAATCGATTGGCTTAACTGTTTCCTAAAGAAATGCTAAAATTTGCTTAACATGTAAAATCAAAAATGGCACGAAAATTGATATGGGAGAAATCAATTTCTGTAGAGCTTGTAAATAAAGGTGTTAAGACATTGTTAACGATCTTCATGTTAAGTCTAATGTTAAATATAATGTAGTTATTTAATTTTTTAAACATGTTGTTTGGCATATATGCTGTAAAACATGTATGTTTGTACTGTCATTCAATGTTAAACAAAAAAACGAATGGTTATGAAAACAATTAAATTATTATCTACAGTATTGGCAGTTGCGATTGTAGCAGTTGCAACAGCCGTTGAGAAACCGAAAATGAGTGTAACTCCTATGTCAGCCGACAAAGCGGTAGTAACAATTATGAATGAAAATGCATCGTTGTTCGAGTTGAGCATTCATGCCGAAGATGGTGAGTTGGTTTATTACAAACAAACAACAAAGCCATTAACTTCTTACCAAAAGATCTACGATTTCAAAAATCTGGAAAACGGAAACTATACCATGAATCTTCGTGTAAACGACACGCGTTTAATTAAAGATATCGAAGTAGCTTCAAATGGTATTTTTGTTGGCGAGTCGAAATTAAGAATTGATCCTTTCTTCGCCTTTGCTGATGGTATATTGAAAATGTCTTATTTGAATTTTGATGAGGAGAAACTGAGCTTAAACATTTACGACGAAAACGGTTTGGTTTACCAATCAGATTTGGGTAAAGAGTTTAATGTAGCTTCCGGATACGACCTTTCAGCACTGAGAGCTGGAAAATACGAAGTGATCCTGAGTTCTTATAATAATGAATTTACGTTTAGTTTAGAAAAATAGTCAGAAAATGTTATTGGTTTTTTAGATAAGGCTGTCAGAAATTAACTGATGGCCTTTTTTTTTACCTTTTACTTTTGTTTACCCTAAATATTGATTGATTAAGCGGGTTGTTGAGATCGGTTTTTTTTGTGTTGACCGACGTTACCTTGTTGTTGGTCGACAAGTTCCAAAATAGCGTAACGAAGGTGCTGTTTTTGTGTCTATTAAGTAAGAAACAATTAAATGAAAAAGTCATGAAAACAAAAGTTTGGGCTGTTATAGTCCTGGCATTTCTTGTTGCGGGAGCGGCAAGTGCCACCGAGTTACCAAAAATGAATGTTGTTCAGGTGAAAGAAAACACGGCAATGCTTGCCTATAGTTTTTCTCACGAAGCACCCTTGCAGGTGAGCCTTACCAGTTTCGACGGTGAGTTGCTATACCACAAGGAAACCGAACATCAGACAGAGTTTAAAAAAATGTTCGATTTTTCAGAATTGGGTGATGGTTTGTATTGTATTAGCGTCAACTACGGCAACCAAAGTATAAACCGTGTAGTGAAAGTTGAGGATAAGCAAATTATCGTTAGTAGTGCTTCCTTTTGTTACGAGCCCTATTATAAGGTAAATGGAAAAATGGTTAATCTGTCATTTTTAAATACCCGGAATAAACCGGTGTATGTTAATATATACCAAAACGGAGAACATATTGACGGGTCGAACCTTGGCCGCGATCTGACTATTCAAACCCGCCTGGATTTTAGTCACTTAAAAAGAGGTACCTACGAAGTTGTGTTAACCGACTGTGTAAAAGATCATAGATATACGCTAAAACTATAAATAATGGTGTTTTTAATCTGTAATTGTTAACTCCCTTACTTTCTTAATCTATAAAACGAAAGTAGCAGCTTTGCAAGTTTTTGCAGAGCTTTTTTGTTTTTATAAGGTTTGGCTTATTGGTATTATTATGCATCTGCCGGCAGCAAATTATTTTTTGTAATCATAAAAAATGGAAGAAATCTGCTGAGGAGTGTAATTTAAATCATAAAAGTGCACCAACAATATTAAACGATTTTATGCTTTGTAAGTCCAAGGCAGTGTTCTCTAAAAATTTTATTGCAAAGTGCATATTAAAATAGAAAATTTAAACAAAATCTACAAGGGAGGTAGTTACGCTGTAAACAATCTCAACCTTGAAATTCCAAACGGAATGTTTGGCCTTTTGGGGCCAAACGGGGCTGGAAAATCAACCCTTATGCGCATTTTGGTAACTTTAATGAAACCAACAAGCGGAAAGGTATATTATAACGACTACGAACTTTCGAAAAACCGGCGCGAAATTCGCTCGATGTTGGGGTATTTGCCCCAGGATTTTAGTTTCTTCTCGAAGCTGAAAACCTCTGAGTTCCTGGATTATACAGCCCGGTTGGCGGGAATGAAAAGCGGCGCAGCACGCCGAAGTGCGGTTGACCAAATGCTGGAAGAGGTAGGTTTGTTTGAAGTGCGCGACCGAAATGCAAATAAACTTTCGGGTGGTATGAAACGCCGTTTGGGAATTGCCCAGGCACTGATAAATGATCCGCAGATTATTATTGTTGATGAGCCTACCACCGGTCTCGATCCCGAAGAACGTATCCGCTTCCGTAACCTGCTTTCAACCATTAGTACCCGCGACGTAATTATTATCCTGTCGACACACATTGTGGGCGATATTTCGAGTACCTGCGATAATATGGCATTACTCAACCAGGGGAAACTGGCATTTGCCGGATCGCCCGAGCAACTGGTAAAAGAAGCCGAAGGCCATGTTTGGGTTATTGAAGCTACTGAACAGGAATACCTGGAGATAAACGAAAAATACCCTGTAATTTCTACCATCCCAATCGACGGAGGCTGGGAGGTGCAGGTTGTTGCCAATGAAATTAACGGTTACCAGGGAAAACCTATGGACCCGAACCTGGAGCACGCTTATGTGCACTTTATGGAAAACAAACTAAACCAATGGTCTAACGCTTAAAACCGGAAAAATGATTTCGTTACATAACATATTCTCAATAGCAAAATACGAGCGGAAAACACTATTCCGCAGCTGGTTTTTCCGCATATTCAGTATCCTCTCATTATTCGTATTGTTTGGAATGAACTTCGGAATGGTGATTGAAGGCGGCGGTGGCGAAAGCTGGGCCATTCGTGCTATTCCGAGTGCTATCCCGTATTTTAATTTGCTGATATTAAATGTGGCCCAGGCGGTAATTGCTGTGTTTTTGGCGTCCGACTTTTTAAAACGCGATAAAAAATTAGATACTACCGAGGTAATATACATGCGGTCGATGACCAACGGCGAATACGTTATCGGAAAAACACTGGGCAACATGCAGGTGTTTATGATTCTTAACGTTGCTGTGGTAATTCTGGCACTTGTTTTTAATGCGCTGGCAAAAGGTACTCCCATCGATTGGGTTTCGTACGGCGTATATCTGGTGCTGATAAGTATTCCAACCCTTGTTTTTATTATGGGCTTGTCGTTTTTGCTGATGAGTGTAATCCGCAACCAGGCCATCACTTTTGTGTTGGTGCTTGGTTATATCGGGATCACCCTCTTTCTCTTACAGGCAAAATATTATTACATTTTCGATTACATGGCGTTTAACATCCCCATGTTAAGTTCCGATATTGTTGGATTTAGCAATCTTGATGTAATTCTTATCCATCGCGGAATATATTTCGGGCTTGGATCAGGTTTCATTTTCCTTACCATTTTCTTACTGAAACGACTGCCACAGTCAGAAGCAATGACTTACGTGTCGCTTATTTTCAGTGTAATATTTATTGGTGGAGCCGGTTATCTGGCTTTTAATCACATCAACAGTTTCAAAAAAACCGAAGCTTTACGAGCCGATATTATCGAGCTGAATAATCAATATGTAAAAGAACCACTGGCCGATGTGCTTTCGCACGATATTGTACTCGATCATAATGGCGAGTCGTTGAATGTTCAATCGGCAATGTTGCTAAAAAACAATTTGCAGCAGCCTTTGTCGAAACTGATTTTTAGTTTAAATGCGGGCCTTGAAATTACCGATCTGAAAATAAACGGAAAAACAGCACCATTTGTACGCGAAGATCATTTGGTTATTGTTTCCGATCAACCTGGATTGCAACCGGGCGATAGTACAAAAGTTGAATTTACATACAACGGAACAATCGACGAAGCGTATTGCTACCTGGATATCGACGAAGAATTACGGCAGGAAAAATACGGACAATTTGTATTGAATGTGGATAAACGTTACGCTTTTGTAACGCCTGACTATGTGTTGCTTACGCGTGAAGCCAACTGGTATCCGAAAGTTGGTGTTACCTACAGCTCTGAAGATGTGAGTTGGTACAAACCCGAGTTTGTGGATTATTCGTTAACGGTGAATACAAAAGAAGGATTGCAGGCGGTTTCGGAAGGTGAAATGACAGCCGTTTCGGCAGGTAAGTTCCATTTTGAACCGCAAACACCGCTAACACAACTTTCGTTGGCAATTGGTAAATACGAATATAAAAGTCTGGAGCATAACGATTTCGAATTTGGCATCTGGCTTATCGAAGGTCACGACCATTTCAGTACTGTTTTCCCCGAATCGAAAGACACACTGGCTTCCGTAATTTACGAACGTTTCGAAGATTTCCAACGTGGTTATAACCTGGAGTACAATTCCGATAAACTGGCATTGGTTGAAGTTCCGGCGCAGTTTAAAACCTACGAGCGCATGTGGACATCGGTACAGGAAGTTATTCAGCCCGGCAAGGTGCTTATTCAGGAAAAAGGCTACATGTTTCGCGAAGCCGATTTTGAAAAACAAAAAGAACGAATGGACCGGTGGAGAGGCCGTGGAGGCGGTGGCGAGATGACCGATGAAGATAAAGAGTTGCGCGTGCTTGGGCAGTTTCTTGAGAAATTTACCGAAGAAAATGAAACCGAACGCCGTTGGAGGCGTGGTGAAATGAGCATGGATCAGTCGCAAAATCCGTACTTTATTTTTCCGTGGTTATACAATTTTCAAAACAATATTCAATCGGATAAATGGCCGATTACCAATCGCGTTTTCGAGGCTTATTTAAAAAGCCAGTCTACCGATATGCGATCGATTTTTATGAGTAGCATGAGTGGTGAAAGCCCCGAGATTATGGCCAATATTGCCTTGCAGGATTATTCGTTCGAGGAAATTCTTGCCGACCCTGATCAAAGCGATATCGTAAACAGCGTGATTAAACTGAAAGGCGATGTGCTTTTCTCAACCGTAAAACTGGAAGCCGGCGAAGAAGATTTTGAAGATTTTCTGCGTGGCGTATTGGAAAAATATAAGTACCAGAATATTTCGTTCGAGGAATTTGACGAAGAGATTAAAGCCAGGTTTGGTATTGAGCTTGAGCCAATGATGAACGGTTGGTTTAAGGCCAAAACGTTGCCGGGCTACCTGGTTTCGCCCATAAAAGGTGTAAAAGTAAAATCGGGCGATGCCATGAAAACCATGATCTCGCTGAAGGTTACCAACTTTTCGGATGTTGATGGTTTGGTAAAACTCACGTTCCGACTTGGAGGTGGCGGCGGTGGCCGTGGTTTTGGCCCTCCGGGAATGGGCTCGGAAGATGCAATAGACAAGCTGATTGAATTGGCAGCCCACCAAACGAAAGAACTGAGCTACCTGTTTGATGGTGCGCCGCGGATGGTTATTTTTAATTCTTTAACATCGAAGAACGTTCCGCAAACCTATATGGAAATGTTCCGCGAAGTGGAAGAAGACCTGAAAGCCAGGGTGTGGGAAGGAGAACGTATCAGTTCAACTCCGGTTCAAACAAAACTACCGAATGAAGAAATTGTGGATAACGAAGATCCGGGTTTCGAAATTACTGAAAATCACCAGGTGAGTTTGCTCGAAAAACTAATTGTAAAAGAAGAAGAGACAAAACAGAAATATTCGAGTGTAAACCAGTGGAGACCGCCGTTGTCGTGGACCGCCACAACCAGCGATGAGTTTTATGGCGAGTACGTTCGTTCGGCCTACTACATAAAAGGCGGAAATGGCGAGCAGGTTGCCCGCTGGAATGTTCCGGTAAAAGAAGCCGGTTACTACGACGTTTATTACCACTTTTATAAAGGACGCGGATTTGGCCGTAACCGTGGAGAAGAGAAGGGAAGTTTAAACTTTATTATTCATGGCGACGACGGAGCGGAAGAAGCTTTCCTTGATTCGCAAAGTGCCGAAACCGGGTGGGTGCATTTAGGCTCATTTTATTTCTCGTCGGAAAAGGCGGTAATTGAATTAACGGATAAAACTGAACTGCGAATGATATACGCCGACGCAGTAAAAATTGTGAAATTATAAAATAAATCAGCATACGTTTCGATCTAAGTGCTTGCAAAACAAGAACAAGTTCGGAACGGAACCATTGAAGAAAAATTTTAAAGAAGATGAAAACAAAAATCAAACTTATGCAAAAGCTGGCAATTGCCTTGTTTCTTATGGCGGCTGCAACTTTTGCTGTTCAGGCACAAGAGGCCTTAACCCTTGAAAGGGCTTTGAGTATTGCCGAAACGGGAAGCCCTGATTTGAAGCTCTCGTTGTTAAATCTCGAGCGCTACCAAAAAAACCTGGAAGCCCAGCGAGCCGCTCTGAAATCACGTTTCTCGTTGCAGGTTAATCCTGTAAATTACAGTAAACAGCGGCGTTTCGACAACCGTGTTTCCGAGTGGTATACCAACGAAAACTTCGAAACAAGTACCTTGTTTACAGTTGCTCAGCCAATTTTAATAACCGATGGTACCATCTCGCTAACCAACGAGTTTGGCTGGTCGAGTAATAATTCAAGTTCATCGTTTACCGAAAGTGAGGTCTTTTTTAATAACCTGTATTTGAACCTGAATCAGCCCTTATTTACTTATAACACTTTAAAACTTCAATTGAAGGAGCTGGAGCTGAACTTTGAAAATGCCCGAATCAGTTACGCCATGCAGTACCTGAACCTTGAAAGAAGAGTGACGGAGTTTTTCTACAATGTTTATATGGCGCAAATGAACTTGTCGATTGCAAAAGACGAACTGGCCAATACACAAAAAAGTTACGACATAATAAAAAACAAGGTTGAAGCCGGTTTGGCAGCAAAAGAAGAAGAATACCAGGCAGAATTAAACCTGGCATCGGCAAAATCTACATTGCAAAACAGCGAAGTAACCTTCGAAAACGCCAAAGATCAATTGAAGCTTTATTTAGGCATGGATCTTTTTGAAGATATCATGATTTTAGCCGACGTGAGTGTAAACCCTGTTCCTGTTGATTTGGATAAAGCCATTGAAAATGGTTTGGAATCAAGAATGGAGCTGCGTCAACGCGAAATCGATGTGGAAACCAGTCAGTTTGATCTGATCAGAACCAAAGCACAGAACGAATTCAGAGGAGATATGAATTTGCGATTTGGTATTACCGGCGATAACAATGAGTTGGGAAATATTTACCAAAACCCAACAAAAAGTCCGTCGGTAGGTATCAGTTTTAATATCCCAATTTTCGACTGGGGCGAGCGTAAAGCACGAATTGCCGCGGCCGAAGCAGCTATCGAGTCGCAGGAGTTGAACCTGAATGAAGAAAAGAAACAAATTGTTGTTGATATTCGCCAGGTTTACCGTAACATCCTAAACCAGTTGAACCAGATTGAACTGGCCAGACAAAATGAGCGCAATGCTCAGCTAACCTACGAAATTAACCTGGAGCGTTACGAAAACGGCGACCTGACAGGTATGGATTTAAACCTGTATCAAAACCAGCTTTCGTCGCAGAAAGTGGCATTAAGCCAGGCACTTATCAATTATAAAATCGAGTTATTAAACCTAAAAATACAATCGTTGTACGATTTCGAAAAAGACGAAGCCATTATTCCTGAGGAATTGTACGTAACCGATGGTCAAGAATAAAACTGAAACGAGTCCCGAATAATCGGGCCGAGTTCCATCTTATTCCTTAGAAAACAAACAATTTTAATAAGATGAAAAATATACCAAAAATGAAACATATAAAATTACTTATCCTGTTAGGTGTTGTTGTTGCCGCCATTTCGTGTAACAACCAAACCGGTTCTGAGTCAACTGAGTTAGCTGTTCCTGTTTCAGTTGAAAACATCAAGCTTAAAAGTATTCAGCAATTTGTAAGCACTACCGGAACTGCAAAAGCCGTGTACGAAACTGAATTGAGTTCTGAAATTCAGGGAAATTATATTTTGCAAACCAACCCGAGAACGGGCCGCAAATTTCAATTGGGCGACCGCGTTGAAAAAGGTCAGGTTATTATAAAACTGGAAAATGCAGAATACCTGAACGGGCTGAATATTGAGTCGACAAAACTGAATCTCGAGATTTCGCAGCAGGAATACGAAAAGCAGAAGTCGTTGTACGAAAAAGGTGGTGTAACTCTTCTCGAAATGCGTAACTCAGAAGTTTCGATGATTTCAGCCAAAAACAATTTCGAAAGTGCTGAAATACAGTTGGCAAAAATGCAGGTTGTTGCTCCTTTTTCAGGAATTATCGTTGCGTTGCCATATTACACCGAGGGTGTTCGCGTATCGTCCGGCGAAAGTATGGTTAGCCTGATGAACTACAACAAAATGTATGTAGAGATTAACTTGCCCGAGAAAAACATTTCGGAAGTTACAACCGGACAGGAAGTAATGATTACAAACTATACGCTTACTGAAGATACGCTTGTGGGGCATGTTACCGAACTGTCGCCAATTATCAGCGACGAAACACGCACATTTACTGGTAAGCTCGAAATTGATAATCCGGAGTTGAAACTACGTCCGGGAATGTTTATAAAAGCCAACATTATTACGGCTCAAAAAGACAGTGCCGTTGTTATCCCGAAAGACGTGATAATGACCGGCTCGCGCGGAAAATATGTATTTATTGTTGGGCGTAACAGCGCTGCCAACGATCGTCGCATCACAACAGGTATCTCCAACCAGGATGAAATTGAAGTAGTTGAAGGCCTTAACGCGAACGACCGTTTAATTATAAAAGGATTTGAAACACTCCGCGATAATTCAAAAGTAAAAGTGATTTTATAGTGTAGCCGGTAAAACAAAGACAAATCAGTTATGAAAAAATTAACGCAATTTTCTGTCGATTACCCGGTTACCGTTTTAATGGTGGTGCTTGGCGTTTTGTTGCTGGGCTACATTTCGTACGATAAATTGGGAGTCGATCTGTTTCCCGATCTGAATTCACCCCGCATTTTTGTGGAAGTGACTTCGGGCGAGCGGCCTCCGGAAGAAATGGAGCAGCAGTTTGTTGAAAACATCGAAGCGCTTGCCATTCGCCAGTCCGACGTGGTGCAGGTAACTTCTTCATCAAGGGTAGGATCGGCACAAATAACCGTGGAATACGCCTGGAATAAAGATATGGACGAAGCTTTTCTCGACCTGCAAAAGGCCTTGAATACGCTTACCCAGAATTCCGATATCGACGAACTTCAGATCACCCAACACGATCCGAACACCACCCCGGTAATGATAATTGGGCTAAAGCACAACGAAATTACCAACATGAACGAGCTGCGAAAAGTAGCTCAAAACTACGTTAGAAACGAGTTGGTTCGTTTGGAAGGTGTTGCCGAGGTTGAGCTGTCGGGCCAGGAAGAAAGTGAAATTATTATTGAAACCGATATTTACCGGCTCGATGCGCAGGGGCTTAGCATGGATGAAGTAGCTTCGCGCATTCAGAATTTTAACCGCAACGTTTCCGGTGGTCAAATTACCGACATGGGTACGCAATACATTGTAAAGGGTGTATCGATGTTGCAAACTGTTGAGGATTTTGAGAACCTGATTGTGGGGTACAAAGCGGTTCGCAGCACCGAAACAAATGCCAGTCAAAATCAGGGCTCAATGGCTCCGGTTTATCTGAAAGACGTGGCAGCGGTTTCTATCGGTAATAAAGAACCAACAAACATTGTTCATATTAACGGCGAACGTTGTTTGGGGCTTTCCATTTTTAAAGAAACAAAATTCAATACGGTAAATGCTGTTGAACAGATCAACGAAGCGTTGGTAGACATTGAAAAAGCACTTCCGGGTTATGAGTTGATTGGCGTTACCAACCAGGGGCGTTTTATCAGCAGTGCCATTGGCGAAGTACAGGAAACTGCTTTGCTGGGTATTTTGCTGGCCGTGGTGGTTTTGTTTGTTTTCCTTCGTCGTTTCGGAACTACACTGATTGTAAGTATTGCCATTCCGATTTCAATTGTGGCCACTTTCAACCTGATGTATTTTAACCACCTCACCATAAATATTATGACATTGGGAGGGCTCGCCTTAGGTGCGGGTATGTTGGTTGACAATGCCATTGTGGTTTTGGAGAATATATTCCGAAACCACGAAAACGGTATGAGTGTAAAAGATGCAGCAATAAACGGAACTGCCCAGGTGGGAGGTGCTATTACGGCATCAACACTTACAACCATTATCGTTTTCCTGCCCATCGTTTATTTACACGGTGCTTCGGGCGAGTTGTTTAAAGATCAGGCCTGGACGGTAGCATTTTCACTGCTTTCGTCGTTGGTTGTGGCTATCTTCTTAATCCCGATGATGTACCACCGTTTTTACCGTAAACAAACCGCGCCGCTGAAATCAAAATCGGTAAAAGTTGGCGGTTATGGCCGTTTTCTATCAAAAGTTATTGATGCAAAATGGGTGGTAATAATCATTACAACTTTAGCCATTGGTGGAGCCGGTTTATTGATACCGCAGATTGGTACCGAGTTTATGCCAAAAACACAAACGCACGAACTTACTGTTAACCTGAAATTGCAGGAAGGAACAGAACTGGAACGCACAGAGTCGACAGTGAGAAACCTGGAAGGTATTTTAATGGACTACCTGGGTGACAACCTGGATAAAATTTATTCGCAGGCCGGTCCGTCATCAAGTATTTCGGGTGACCAGAATGCTGTTTTTGAAGGCGAAAATACGGCAGAGTTGAAGGTGATTCTTAAACCTGAATCAACCATATCAACCGAAAGTATTGTAAAAACACTCGATCAGTTAACAGCCAATATCGAAGGACTGGAAGTGAATTTCTCACAGGAAGAAAGTGCACTGCAGTCGATTCTTGGAACCGACGAAGCACCTGTTGTGGTTGAGGTTCGTGGCGAGGAACTGGACGAAATTGAGCGTGTTGTTAACCAGGTAAAAGAAAAAATGCAGGGTGTTAACGGCCTGTTTAATATTCAAACATCGATTGAAGATGGTGCGCCTGAAGTTGAAATTCATGTCGACCGCATGCGTGCCGGAATGTACAACATCGATATCAACAATGTAATTACGCAAATGCAGGATCAGTTGCAGGGTAAAGATGCCGGAGCACTGGAACGCAGTGGCGAGATGCAGGATATTACCATTAAAGTTCCGGAGAAAGGTATCGATGAAATCGGTTCGCTGATTATTACATCGGGCGATCAGGTTTTCCGTTTAAGCGAAATTGCCGATATCAGTTACGGCGTATCGCCCAAAGAAATTTTCAGAAGGAACCAGAACCGCATAGGAAAAGTTACAGCACAGTTGGAAGACGGTATTCCATTGGATCATGTAGCAAACGATATTCGTGTGCAAACAGCAGGCATCGATTTATTACCCGATTACCGAATCATGGTAACCGGAGAAGAGGAGAAACGTCAGGAATCGTTGACTAACCTTACTTTTGCATTGTTGCTTTCCATTGTGTTGGTATACATGGTGCTGGCCTCTCAGTTCGAGTCGCTCATTCACCCGTTTACCATTCTGTTAACTATTCCGCTGGCTGTGGTGGGTAGTGTTCTTGTTTTCTTTATTCTCGGAAAAACATTCAACATCATGGCCATTATCGGGGTGATTATGTTGGTGGGTATTGCCGTAAACGACTCGATCATTCTGGTCGACCGTATCAATCAGCTCATCCGCGAAGGAGTAGAACGAAAACAAGCCATTCTGCAAGCCGGGCAGCAACGTATTCGGCCAATTGTTATGACCAGTTTAACAACCATATTAGCCCTGTTACCACTTACCGTTGGTTTTGGCGAAAGTGCATCGTTGCGTTCGCCAATGGCGCTGGCAGTGGTTGGCGGTTTGGTAACATCAACTTTGCTTACCCTTATTGTAATACCTTGTGTTTACGATGTTTTGGATAGGGTGAGGAGTGTTTTTGTGAAGAAGAATTAGAACACAGATGACGTTGATTTAACTGAAGCTCGCTGATAGATGAAAATGGATTACAAATATTCTGATTTAACCGAAGCAATAATTAAATGCTTCTATAAGGTCTACAATGAATTGGGATATGGTTTTCTTGAAAAAGTCTATCACAATGCACTTTTAATTGAGTTGCAAAATGAGGAGTTGAAAGTTGAATCGCAGAAACCAATAAAAGTAAGTTATCAGGGTGATGTAGTTGGAGAATATTATGCCGATATTATTGTGGAGGATGTTGTAATTCTTGAGCTAAAAGCAACCGAAACTGTGACTGAAGCGCATGAGTTTCAACTGATAAATTATTTGAAAGCGACGAATATAGAAATTGGTTTACTGCTAAACTTTGGGAAGAAACCAGAAATACGGAGGAAAATATTTACTAATAATAAATCTGTGAATATCAGCTAAACCTGCGTCATCAGCGTTCCATTAAACGAAAATTATGAAATTCATTATCAACAGAAAAATATTCATCAGTATGCTGTTTCTGGGATTAACCATGTTGGGTTATATCTCTTACAAACAGTTGCCGGTGGAACTCATGCCAAATGCCGAGCTCCCGATGCTGTATGTCCAGATCCGGTCGCAGATTGAGGTCGATCCGAGCTATTTGGAAAATCAGGCCGTTATTCCGGTTGAAGGAGCGATCGGGACGATGGAAGGTATTGAAGATATGGAGTCGTCTATAAATAACCGATCGGCATCTATACAGGTAAATTTTAAACAGAACGTCAATTTTAAATACACTTTCCTGAAATTGCAGGAGAAGATTGATTTGATTGCCGGCGAGCTCGATGATAACTTTACTGTAACGGTTAACCGCGTTGATCTGGATCAGCTTACCAATCAGTTTATGGAACTGCAGATTCGTGGTAGCGGGGGAGTTGATCGTGTGCGTAATATCGTTGACCAGGAAATTACCGCCCAAATGGAGAACATTGACGGGGTGGCTTCGGTTTCGGTTTTTGGTGGTAAAGAGCGTTCAATTGAAGTAACCTACGATGCAGGTGCCTGCGAAGCTTACGGAATTACACCGGCTCAAATTCGAAGTGCTATTTCAGGCAATTCTACCAACCGAACATTTACCGGTTACCTGCACGATGCACAGAAGCAGTATTTTGTGCATGTTACGGCTGAATACGATAAAGTTTCGGATATCGAAAACATAGTTGTGGCCGATGGCCCGATTTATTTAAAAGATGTAGCCGATGTATTTTTTGGCGTAAAAGAAGAAACATCGATCAGTCGTATAAACGGATTGGATGCGGTTTCGATGAGCCTGGTGAGCGATTCGCAGGCCAACCTTATCGAACTGTCGCATAACGTACAGGCCGAAATTGCGGAATTAAACAGAAAACTGGCTGCCAAAGATGTACAAATCGTGGTCCAGACTAACCTGGCCGAAACCATGGAGAAAAACATCGATCAGATTATTGATCTGGCACTGGTTGGAGGCTTGCTGGCCATTTTTGTACTTTGGATGTTCCTGAAAAACCTGCGCATTGTTTCATTTATTGCACTGGCCATTCCAATTTCGGTATTTACCGCATTCAACCTGTTTTACGCTTTTAATATTTCGCTGAACAGTTTAACGCTGGTTGGCCTGGTTTTGGCCATCGGAATGCTGCTCGACAATAGTATTGTTGTGCTCGAAAATATTTACCGGCTCTCGGGGAATAAAATGAGCCCCGAGCAATCGGTAACGCAGGGAACAAAAGAGGTTTGGCGTTCGATTGTAGCGGCTACACTTACAACTGTTACCGTATTTTTACCCTTTGTTTTCTCGGCCGATTACATGGTAAAACTGCTGGGTAACCACGTGGGCGTTTCCATTATTTCAACGCTTATAGTTTCGTTATTTGTGGCTTTGCTGCTCATTCCAATGGCGGCTCACTTGCTGTTGCGCATAAAGCGCCAACACAATGTGTTTTACGAAAAAGTAACCACCAATAACCGAATTATTCAAATTTATATTCTGCTGCTGAAAGCCAGTATGCGTGTTCCTGCGCGTACGATTATCGGTGCATTGGTATTCTTCTTTTTAACCGTATTTATAGTGTTGGCAGTTAGTGTTACCAACCTTCAGGAGGTGGAAGAGGAGCAATTCAATATTTACGTTACCATGCCAACCGGTACAACACTGGAAGCAACCGACAAAGTTGTTGCCGATGTGGAAAGCAGGCTGGAAGATGTTGCTGAAAAGCAGGACCTGTCTGCCAATATCGAGGCCGAGGAGGCGATTCTGACATTTATTCTTCGTGAAGATTACAAAGATATTGATGACCGTAGCATTGAAGAAATCAAAAAAGATGTTGAAGATCGTCTTCGTAATGTTTCGCAGGGAGAGGTTGGACTTGATGCACCTACGTCGAGTGCACGTTTCCGTGGTGGTGGCGGCGGTGGTCGTTCTGGTACGCAGGGATTCCAGCAATTTATGGGAATTGGCTCGAATCAGGAACGCGTGGTGATAAAAGGCGAAAACTTTGAGGTAATGAAAGGTGTGGCTGAAGACTTACTGTACTACATCGAAGATCTTGAAACGATTCGTCGTGCAAACATTAGTGTGGCGAACAACCGGCCCGAAGTACATATGTATTTCAACCAGATGCTGCTGACCGAATACGGAATTACACTTCAGAATATAACTTCGGAGTTGGGAACATTTACAAGCCAGTTCACCTCGGGTGTGAATTTCAAACAGGGTACGGAAGAATATGAAATCGTAATCAAAGAAAAATTACCCGATGGTGTTGAAGAAGAGGAGATTGAAAAAGGTATTGAAGATCTTCGTCGCCTGCAGGTAAGCAATAACCAGGGCGCAACCTATGATATGGATGAACTGGCCGATATGGTGTATGCCGAAGGAATGGCCAGCATTACCCGTGTAAACCAGGAAAAACAGATTGAATTAACCTACCGGTTTGTTGATGAGGCCAGCGAATCGAAAGATCTGCTGGAGGCTTACCGGTTGGAGATTGACGAAATAATCGGTGCTTATAAACTACCTTCCGGAGTTGCCGTTGAGGTAATCCACGAAGAAGATCAGTATGCCGAATTTAAGTTTCTGATTGCCGCTGCATTCATTCTTATTTTAATGATTCTGGCATCGGTTTTCGAATCGGTATCAACACCGTTTGTGCTGATTTTCTCTATTCCGCTTGCGGCTATCGGATCATTCCTGGCACTTATTTTTACAGGAAACAGCCTGTTTAACGCCAACACTTTAATGGGCTTTATTATCCTGATTGGGGTGGTGGTGAACAACGGAATTATACTGATTGATTATACCAACATTCTCCGAAAGCGGGGCTTCCGGAAGTCGCGTGCTTTAATGGCTGCCGGTCTTTCGCGTGTTCGCCCGATTTTAATTACTGCCATTACTACCATTGTTGCGTTATTTCCGCTGGCAATGGGGCAGGCCGAATATGTGGGTGCCATTGGCGCTCCGTTTGCCATTACTGTAATTGGTGGTTTGGCATTAAGTACGGTGCTTACCCTGGTTTTCATTCCAACATTATACGCCGGAATGGAAAATGCGTTAGATTGGATTAAATCGTTACATCTTGGATTAAAACTGGGCATGTTAGCGGTGTTTATTATAGGTGCTGTTCTTATTTACTTGCGCGTGGATAGCTTTGTATGGCAACTGCTTGATTTTATTCTGTTGATTATTTTGGTGCCGGGTGTTGTCGCTTTTACAATGACCAGTTTGCGCCAGGCCAGCGAAAAAATTGTAGATGAAAACGAGCCGATAAGAATTAAAGTAAGAAGGCTGGTGAAAATTTACGACCGCGATTCGCGATTTGTACGTGAGTGGAAATCGGGATTAAGAATTCGCGAGCGTGCCGGATTAACGAAAGATTATAAGCATCTCCGCGATTTTTCTGACCTTGTATGGCAGATACCGCTGTTTGTTTTTGTGGCTTATTTCACCTTTTTCTACATCGAAAGCCATTTGTGGATGTGGGTGTTGTCGCACGGTGTTTTCTTCTTCCTTTTCCTATTAAGGGTACCGCTAAACCAGGTGCTGATCAATAAACACGAAGCAACGGGTAAAGCTTTTTATCTTAAACTGAATAAGTGGATATATAACATATTGTTCTGGATCGTGCCGCTTGTTTTCCTGCTCTATTTCTACAAAGACTGGGATAACCTGGGCATGGTGATTTTCCTTGCGATTATTTGGTATGTTCTGTTGGTGTTCTATGCAACAGCAGAATACATCCATAACAAAGACGTAAATATTGCGCGTATCGAAGGGCGTTTTGGTGCCCTGCGTCGTGGATACTTTAACATGGTTCGCCAAATTCCTGTGATCGGAAAACGCAAGAAACCTTTCCGTGCATTAAACGGCGTTTCGCTGGAGATTAAAACGGGTATGTTTGGATTACTTGGACCAAACGGTGCCGGTAAGTCAACCATGATGCGGATTATTACCGGTGTGCTCGAGCAGAGTTACGGAAAGATCTGGATTAACGGAATGGATACCCAAAAATACCGTGAGGAATTGCAGGGATTGATCGGGTATTTACCACAGGCTTTTGGAACCTACGAAAATATGTCGGCATGGGAATTCCTCGATTATCAGGCTATCCTGAAAGGTATAAAAGATACCAAAACGCGTGAAGACCGTTTGGAATATGTACTAAAAAGTGTTCATATGTGGGAGCGCCGGACAGATAAAATCGGTGCATTCTCGGGCGGTATGAAACAACGGATTGGTATTGCACAAATTCTGCTGAACCTGCCACGTATTTTGGTGGTTGACGAACCTACCGCCGGTCTCGACCCGCGCGAACGTATTCGTTTCCGTAACCTGCTGGTAGAGCTGAGCCGTGAGCGGATCGTAATTTTCTCGACTCACATTATCGAAGATATTTCAAGTTCGTGTAACCAGGTAGCCGTAATTAACCGCGGTAACCTGAAATATTTCGGAACACCAAACGATATGGTGAATATGGGTAATAATTTTGTTTGGCAGTTTTCGGTTCCGGCTAAGGAATTCGATAATATGGCCAATAAACAAATGATTGTTCACCACATGCGCGATGGCGAAAATATTAAGATGCGTTGCCTGGCAAAAGAAAAGCCGGCGCCCGACGCGGTTAATGTATTGCCAAACCTTGAGGATGCTTATTTGTGTTTGTTAAAAGACTTTGTTTAAGGAATTATGGAAAGACAATTCGATATAAAAAACAGGCTGTATATTTTAATTAAAATGATACGGTATAATTTACGAATCATTTTTGCCAACCGCTTTATATGGTTTTTAATAGCAGCACTTGGTTTCTTTTTATTTTTTGCCATACAAACGGTATATAACGGCGGCTCCATGTCGGAAGAAATGGTGTATAGCTTACTGATATTTCCTGGCATTTTGCTCATTTTCTATCCCTCGGTTTTTGGTATACAAAACGACGATGATTCGCGGATGCTGGAAATACTTTTCGGAATACCGAACTACCGTTATAAAGTTTGGCTGGTGCGTTTGGTAATGATCTATACGCTGGTATTTGTTATTATCTTTCTGTTTTCGGCCCTGGCTTCGGTGCTGCTGTACAAAATTAACCTGCTTGAAATGTCGTACCAGTTAATGTATCCGATTATATTTTTAGGATCGATGGCATTTATGTTCTCCACCATTGTTAAAAACGGAAACGGAACAGCGGTAACCATGGTTTTAATTGGTGTGGCACTGCTGATATTGCGCGAAGATTTAATGCAGGGTACGCAGTGGGATGTTTTTCTGAACCCGTTTGAAATACCAAATAACCTGAACGAAGTGATCTGGATAGGAATAATCCGGAAGAACCGGATTTTTATGGGGATCGCCACTTTGGTGTTTGTTTTGTACGGCCTTTTTAATTTACAGAAACGCGAAAAGTTTGTTTAAGCAATAAGAATAGAGGTGTGATGCCCTTACTCTGAGTTTGAGTGAGGGCATCGCTGTTTTTAGGATGTTTGTGACTCTCAAATAATCTTCCTCCGGAAATTCAATGGGTAATGTTCAATAAACTGTGTCATGAATAACGCCAAGGAACACATAAAGGTTGTTAAGGAATGGAAGATGGCGTGAAGGAACTCATGAGCAACGTGAAGGAACACAAGGTAAGCGTCAAGGAACGCATGAGCAGCTTTTAAGGAATATGTGGTAAGCGCTAAGGAACGCATGAGCAGCTTTAAGGAACACGTGTTAAGCGCTAAGGAACCCTTGAGCAGCGTTAAGGAACACATGGTGAATGCTAAGGAACGTATGGGCAACGGTAAAAAATACATAACCCACCTGATGAATGGGATAAGCGATGTCCTCATTATTTTCATCACATGCGTAATTCCCAAAAACTCTTAACTTTGCACCGCAATTTTTAAAACTTCACGCATAAGCAATGGAAAGAAGAGATGTGGAAATAATGGCGCCGGTTGGTTCGTACGAATCGTTAATGGCAGCCATTCAGGGAGGAGCCGGATCGGTATATTTTGGTGTTGAAAACCTTAACATGCGTTCGCGCTCGTCTAATAATTTTAATCTCGACGACCTGCGTAAAATCGTACGTATTGCCACCGAAAATAAGGTGAAAACTTACCTTACCATGAACGTGGAAATTTTCGACGGCGAACTGGATAAAATGCACGAAGTTATTGATGCCGCTAAAGAAGCCGGAGTGTCGGCAGTTATTGCAGCCGATGTTTCGGTAATTCAATACGCCCGTTCCGTTAATCTTGAGGTGCATATCTCAACTCAGGTAAATATCACCAACATCGAAGCTGTAAAATTTTACTCCAATTTTGCCGATGTAGTGGTGCTGGCGCGCGAAATGAACCTTGGGCGCGTTTGGGAAATCAGCGACCAGATTAAAAAGCAAAATATTACCGGGCCAAACGGCGAACTGATGAAAATTGAAATGTTTGTGCACGGTGCACTGTGTATGGCTACCAGTGGTAAATGTTACCTCAGTTTGCACGAAATGAACTCGTCGGCAAACCGTGGTGCGTGCCTGCAAACCTGTCGCCGGGCTTACACGGTTACCGATAAAGAAACCGGTGCCGAGCTGGAGATCGACAACGAATACATCATGTCGCCCAAAGATTTGAAAACCATTCATTTCCTCAATAAAATTCTCGATGCCGGAGTTTCGGTGCTAAAAATTGAAGGGCGTGCCCGTTCAGCCGAATACGTAAAAACAGTTGCGCAGTGCTACCGCGAGGCTGTTGATGCTTATTTTGACGAATCGTTTACCGAAGAAAAAGTTGAGGACTGGAATACGCGCCTGGAAACTGTTTTTAACCGTGGATTCTGGGATGGTTATTATCTTGGTCAGCGACTGGGTGAGTGGAGTAAAAACTATGGATCAAGGGCGAGCAAACGCAAATTGTATATCGGGAAATGCACCAACTATTTCAAAAAAATTGGTGTAGCCGAATTCAAACTGGAAACCAACAACCTGAAAGTGGGGGACGAGATAATTGTTACCGGCCCAACAACAGGGGTTTATCAAAACAACGTCAGCGAAATTCGTTTCGATCTACAACCGGTTGAAGAAGGCTTAAAAGGACAACGAATCTCTGTGCCAATCGATGAAGTAATCCGCCGTGCCGATAAACTTTACAAGCTGGTTGATGCATCGCAGGTAAAAGAAAGACGATAGATTTATTTTACATTGTTTCCATTTCTGATAAAAACGGCTTAAATTAAACGCTGTAAGTCAAAGAGATGGTTGTGAGAAAATTGCTATTTGTTTTTATGTCGCTTATGGTTGGTGCATTTTCTGTAAATGCACAGCTTATAGGTTTCAGGGTGGCAGCCAATTCGGGTATGCTTATGTCCGAATTCGGAACTTCTGATGTGCCACATCCCAACGCTTTGCTTGCTTCGCCGGCTACCAGCAGCGACAGATTTACCCCGCAATTATCGGCCGGTTTGGAAGGTGAAATTCTGTTTCAGGTTACCGAAAAAACCTATTTTGGCATAGAGCTGGATTATACACACCTGAAAGGTTTTAACGACGATCCACCAGTTTTTAACTATTTTCTTACGCCTTATTTTCAGTATTACCAGGATGAGTTTATTGTTTCTCCACTGGAGTACAACACCCGCTTGTTTAATGTGGCTGTTAACTACAAATACTTTTTTATGCCCGACAAAACCTTTACGCCTTTTTTTAAACTTACAGGTGTTGTGGCATTGGTGGGTACTGAATTAAGGTACCGGGATTTCTCTCAGGAAGAACCTTTGCCTGGTTTTGATTTGAACGTAATAGATTATGCTTTTAATGATGGTGAAGGTGCAGATGTGCTTTATGCGCGGGGAACATCCATCTCGGAGCAGAAAAAATGGCCGGCATTTCACGTAGGCGGAGGAATTGGTTTTGATTATGCCCTAAGCGATAATTTACTGTTTGAAATTGATGGAACATGTACCGTTTTAAACTCAGGCATTATCGACGGGGTGCCTAATTTCACTTATGCCAACGAAGAGGGGGCTGATCTGCTAAAATACAACCGCCGTTTGTCGTTAACCACACAAATTAGTGTGGGATTGGTATTCTTATTTGAAATTGGCGACGGCGGACGAGGCGGCGACGGAAGGATTGATCCGAACTTCCCATTCTACCGAAACAAACATTAGGATTGTTTTATTCCAGACAAAGTTGATAAAACATTTGGTGCATTGTTAACTATGGGGTATACAGTCAGCTTATAGTTTCTTTTAATTATTTCGTCCGGGACAACGAAAAATCTTTATTCAACTTTCTTCGCCGGACTAGATCTGCTTCATTCTCTTTTTCCCGGCGCTTCCTGACTTTCGTCAGTCGCACCGGGTTATTGCCTGTCGCCCCCTTGGGGGCTTTTAATAAAAAGCGCTGAAGTGCGATATATTTTAGCCCGGGGCAGAGTAATTCTATGAATTACGTCACCCTGGGTAAAGGTCGGATATATAAATCGTCCGGCGAAGAAAGCCGTTCAACGCTGGCGGTTGTTCCGGACGAAAATAACAATTGCTCCATTTCAGTAGAGGTATATAAAAATAAGGGAAGCGATGAATATTCATCGCTTCCCCTTTTTTTTGAAAGACAAACAACTAATTACCTTTTCAACTTTGTATTAAGTTTTTCAATCAACCCCTTTAAGTCATTTCAGGTATACAAAGTTGTTTAGATTTACGCGTACACCACTTTATTGTTTCGAAATAAAGCAGGATTAACAAAAATTAATGGTAAATCGACTGAAAAGAGTTAGTTAATAAGTTGTTACGTGTCTATAATGTTTTAAATACTTTTTCAAGAAGTGCCTTTGTGGCTATTACACCTTCGCGCTCCGACAGCTCGGAACCTTCAAATTCAATACCCACAAAACCTTTGTAACCGGCCTCGTCAACAATTTTCATCAGTCGGTAATAATCCATATTGGCTTCGTCGCCGGCTGCATTAAATACATTTGTTTTTGCACTCACACCTTTTGCATAAGGCATTAAAAGTTCAACGCCTTTGTAGCGGTCGTATTCTTCGCCGGTGTCGCGGTTAATCATAAAGTTTCCGAAATCAGGCAAAGTGCCCACACGTTTGTGGTCAACCATTTTCATTACCCCCGAAAGCCATTCACCATTGCTCGATAAACCACCATGGTTTTCAACAATAATGTTAATTTTTTGGGTATCGCCATATTCGCAAAGCATGTGTAGTCCATCAGCAGCAAGTTTTTGTTGCTCTTCAAATGTACCCCGGCTTCCGGCATTTACACGAATTGAATGGCAGCCCAAAAATGCAGCGGCATCAACCCATTTTTTATGATTTTCAACTGTTTTTACACGCTCGTCTTTTTCCGGATGGCCAACCATTCCTTCGCCATCGCACATAATTAGCACGTTGGCAACACCTTCGTTCTTTGCAATTTTCTTTAGTTCGCCAAGGTATTTTTCGTCCTTTGCTTTGTCTTTAAAAAACTGGTTTACATATTCCACTCCGTCAATTCCCAGTTCACGGGTAACTTTCGGAAAGTCGAGATTTGTCATTTCATTGGCAAACAAAGCCTTGTGAAACGACCATTCGGCTAATGAAATCTGGTAACGCGGTTTTGCGCTATTCATTGCAAATGCCGGAGACACAAGCATTGTTCCTGCCGTTGCAGCGGCTGTAGTTCTTAAAAAGTTCCTACGATTTGTTTTCATCATTTTATAAATTTAGTTGATATCAAGTAAGTTTTAAACTCTAAAATATATTCGTTTTATAAAGAGGTAATAGCAAAGCAAACATTCCAAGACGAGAACGCTTAAGGCAGTTGTGAGGTTTATCAAAAATTCAGGAGTTTTAAACCAGCTCAGAAAACCTGTAGTAAAAATGGCTACGAATCCGTTTAACCATTGGCCTCCAACCGTATTCGAGAAAAGATAGATAAAAATGGAGTTGGTGCCAACAACTACAAAAGGGAAAATCCATTGGTTGATTTTTTTTATGTCGATAAGCCAGTAGCTAAAAGCCAGTACCAGCAGTGCCCAGCCACCCGATGCCAAAACAAACGACGAGGTGGAAATACGTTTTATGATTGGTGTTACCGAAGTCCAGTCGAGTAAATAACCCATGAGCAGAATAATCAAACCTCCAATTGCTAATTTTTTTACTTTTTCAGTCTGGCTTTTACCCGACTGCAACAGTTGCCCGGCCACTACGCCCCAAATGGTATGTGCGGCTGTTGGAATACAGTTGATGGCTACCCAGCCACCGCCGTTGTTAATTTTTCCCATTAATAGCATGTCAACCCAACTCCCGAAATTATGATCTTTTACAAAGGGTTGATTATAGCCATCAAGCGGGAAAGTACGATAAAGAATTTCAGTTAGCAGCAATAAGCCAAACGAAACAATAATTTGTGTTGACCACTTGCAGTGCATTAAAAAGTAAGCGATTAAAATGGTTACCGAAAGTTGCGATAAAACGTTCCAAAATTCCCAAACCAATTTTCGTTTGTAGCCACAGTGCAGGGCTACACCAAATGCCAAAAGAATAATGCAACGTTGTATGATATGCCGGGTGATTGTTGTTTGTGAGTCGCCCCGTTTTTTTCGTTTGGCATACGAAAATGGCATTGCCACACCAACGATAAACATAAAAAAGGGTTGAATAAGATCCCAAAAACGCAACCCGTTCCACGGATGGTGATGAAATTGCAGAAAGAAACTTTCAACGACGGTTTCCGCAATTGGAGGCTCAACTAAAACCGACCACAAATGTGTGCCTTCAGCTACCAACAGAAACATCGTAATTCCGCGAAAGAAATCCAGCGATAACAGGCGATCCTCAGAAAAGAGTTTACTTGACTTTAAGTTCATTAAGTAGTAGTTAGTTGAAACAAATGTAGCAATATTTCCTGTTTAATTTGTATGTGAACATTTGTTCTGCCGCCTATTGATTCAGGTTTGATTTTTACCTAACTTGAAGAATATTATTAATTAATGTACTATGAATGAACAAGTAACAGGTTATATTGAAAAGGCCTATGATTTGATAATTACCTACGGTTTAAAGGTAATTGCGGCCATTGTAGTTCTGATACTGGGTTTTTGGATTATTAAAATTATTACCCGGAGAACTGCAAAAGTTATGGAGAAACGCCACGTTAATGTTTCGGTGAGCGGGTTTTTACAAAGTTTAATAAACATTCTTTTAAAGGTGATGCTTCTGATAAGTATTGCCAAAATGGTGGGGATTGAAACCACGTCGTTTATTGCGGTGCTTGGTGCTGCCGGACTTGCTGTTGGCATGGCGATGCAGGGAACACTGGCGAATTTTGCCGCAGGAGTAATGATACTGGCTTTTAAACCCTTCAAAGTGGGCGATTTGATTGTTTCACAAGGGCACCTGGGAACCGTTAAAGAGATACACATTTTTGTTACTATACTTTTAACACCCGAAAACAAAACTGTAATCTTACCCAATGCCTCGGTATCGGGCAACGACATTGTAAATTATACTACTGAAGGTTTGATAAGGGTGGATATGGATTTTGGTATTTCTTACGGTTCAAATATTAAACAGGCCAAAGATGTGCTAATGAAGATAATTGAAAGCCATCCGAAAGTACTGAAAGAACCGGCACCTTTTGTTGGTGTAAAAGGTCTGGGCGACAGTTCGGTGAACCTCGCCGTTCGGCCCTATACTTTGCCTGCCGATTACTGGAAAGTATATTTTGATGTGTACGAAGCTGGAAAAATTGCACTCGATGAGGCCGGAATTGTAATTCCTTTCCCACAAATGGATGTGCATTTAGACAAACTGGAGCAATAGATTCAGACGATATATTAATAAAAAACTCCGGGAATTTTCCCGGAGTTTTTTTTGAAAGCTCACTAAAGTAAATAGCAAGAATTTACTTCAAAATTATAAACTCACCCTGATTGTGCCTCCGACACAATCGTCCCTCTCTTCGAGAAGAGAGGGAATGAGGGAGAGTTCGACGCATATTGTTTGTCTTAATTTCGGTTGGTGACTCTCGGTTATTCTGAATGTTTTTTTATACGTATTTGTAACGTTTAATATTTCGTTTTGGCGTTTTTTCGAACTCTTCGTCAACCAGCTCAATGCGGCTAACATGTTCGTAACGCGGCAATTCGGCATTGGCCTTTTTTTGGTTCTCGGCCATTATTGCCGGCAGCTCTTTTTCGTCAATATTATCGGTTTTCATCGATTCAAAATCGGGGTAAACCAATGCCACCAGTTTATGGTCGCGCTCAACAACCACACACTCGGCAATATAACTTTGGTTGCAAAGTTTTGCTTCAATTTCTTCGGGGTAGATATTCTGTCCCGAGGGGCCAAGCAGCATATTTTTCGAGCGTCCGCGAATATAAATAAAGTTGTTCTGATCAATTACACCCAGGTCGCCGGTTTTTAGCCAGCCATCTTCGGTAAGCACGGCTTTGGTTTCCTTTTCGTTTTTATAATAACCCAGCATTACATTTTCGCCTTTTACCTGAATTTCTCCCACTACATTATACGGATCTTTCGAATCGATCCGAACTTCCATGCGATCAACAAGCGTTCCGGCCGAAGAGGGCATTGTTTTGTCCCACGCTTCATAACTAATCAGCGGGCCGCACTCGGTCATTCCGTAGCCAATGGTAAAAGGAAAGTTTATACGTTTAAAGAATGCCTCCACATCGGCACTCAGTGGTGCTCCTCCAATCACAATCTCGTAGAAGCGGCCGCCAAATGTTTCAATCATTTTAGTTCTGATCTTTTTCAGAATGATATTTGAAATGATCGGCAATTTCAGTAAAAATTTTACCGAAGTTTTTTCAATTGCCGGAAGAATACGCTTTTTATAGATCTTCTCAATTACCAGCGGAACCGATAAAATAAGGTGTGGTTTTATTTCGCCAAAAGCTTTTGTGATAACTGCCGGAGAAGGCATTTTACTTAGGAAAGTAATGTGGCATCCCTTGCTAACCGGGAATAAAAATTCGAAAAGCAGTCCGTAAACATGCGCCATTGGCAAAAACGAAACTATTTTGTTACCGGCTTTTAACGGCATGTGTTCCTGTGCAAAAATAATGTTCGAAAGAAGGCTTCGTTCAGGTATCATTACGCCTTTAGTAAAACCTGATGTGCCCGATGTATACGAGATAATACACATTTCTTCGGGTTCCCATTCTTCAAAAACAAAAGCTGCTTTACTTAACCGGTTTTCTTTGTAATATTGAAACCCGTCGTTGAGTTTGTATTGTATATTTTCGTTTTTTGCGGCATATAAACTAAAATCTTCGAGCTTAATTACTGCCTGCAGTTTTTCCGAAACTTCAAGGTCAACCTTTTCAAGAAGAGCGCTTGCTCCAATAACCAGTTTCGATTCGGAGTGGTTGATAATGTGGTTGGTATCGCTCTTGTTAAAATCGGGCAGAATAGGAACAATTACAAGCCCTGCAGAAAGTGCCGACAAAAAAGTGGCTGCCCATTGCGATGAGTTTCTTCCCAGAACTGCAATTTTATCGCCGCGTTGCAAACCGGCAAGTTGATAAAACAGGTGCAGCGATTTTATGGTTCCTGCAATGTCTTTGTAAATAAAATCACCACCTTCAAAATCGGAAAAAGCCAATTCCTCCCAGTTTTCGTGAAAAGCAGTGGTAAATAGTTTTGCTAATGTTTGATCACGCATTTCGAGCTGTTTAAAATTTAACTTCTAAAAATACCATATTTAGCATTAAAACAAATTGTTTGACCTTAATTATGAATGCTGTTGGAGGTGTAACCCGTGATTACCGGAAAAGTTTGAAATTGAAGCAAAAAAAAAGCCAACCCTTGAGGTAGCGGGTTGGCTTTGTATTCCTTGTTTTGTTTGTCTTGATCTTAACTATTAGTTTGCTTTCAGGGACAGTGAAGGACAGTTTGCGTTTGCGTAGTTAATAACCGCGGTGTTTGTAACCTTTATCAAGCTTAAACAAGGAACCGAATGTGAGGAGATAAATTCTTCTTGTTTCTTTTTATAAATAATTTAAAGAACTGTTTTCTTAATTGCATTACAATATTACGTAATTGGTTTTAAATAAAATTAGGTATTTTATAAACGGTAGGTTCTGGCTAATAAGCGGTAGGTTCTACCGAATAAGTGGTTTTTGGCTTACTCAACAATTGGCACCAAAAGTGTAATTTTTGCTCCCGGATTTGTTTCTCCCGGGTAAAGTTCTTCATAACTAAGTTGGGTTTTTACCTGGTATTTTTCACCAATCAGCTGAATTCTTTTTTGTGTGAGGTTCGACGCCATATTCAGGTGGCTTTTCGTTTTTGAGAATGCTTTTGATTTTTCGAAACCAATACCGTTGTCTTCTATTATAATACGGATACTTTTTTCATTAACGTAATTAAAACGTATGGTAATTTTTCCTTTGCCCTGCAGTTGTGAAATGCCGTGCCAAATGGCGTTTTCAACAAATGGTTGCACAATCATCGATGGAATGTTGTAGTCGTCTTGCTGCAATTGGTCGTCGAGAATTACGCTAAATTCAAAATGGTTTTCCATTCTGAACTGCTCCAGCTCAATATAATTTCGCAAACGTTCCACTTCATCATCCAGTAATACGGAGTTTGATTTAATGGAATTCATGGTTTGCCTGATTAGTCTTGCAAATCGCGAAAGATAAGCTCCGGCTTCTTCTGACTTGTTTTGCAGTAAAAACTTCTGAATCGAGCCCAGCGAATTAAATATAAAGTGGGGATTCATCATCGACTGCAAAGCTCGGTTTTCGAGCGTAACCAGCTGATTGTCTTTTTCACGTTCGCGAAGTTGACGGCGGTAGTAGTTTCTCACCATCAGGAATCCCAGAAACAGCAGGAGAAGCAGTGCCCCGATTCTTGTGCTTACTCGTTGAAAGAAAGTAGGTATAACGGTAACAGGAAGTTCGATTACTTCGCTGTAGGGCTCCATATTTTTTCTCGATTTTAGCTTAAATGTGTAGTGCCCCGGTTTTAGGTTAAGGTATACCACCTGTTTTTCGGTACCGGTAATCCAATCGTTATTAACGCCTTCGAGCATGTATGCAAAATTCGATGGCGACGATGAGAAATTAAGACTCGAAAATTCAATGTTTAAGCGGTCTTTGTTTTTATATACGATTTCACCTTTGGCCACCGCCATTTCTTTTTCATCGAGTGTTACTTTCGAAAAATAGGGTTTTGTTGGGATCGAAACGGCATTAACACATTCGCTTACCGGAATAAGTGTTAGCCCGTCGTCGGAAGCAACATATAAAATTTCGTTCTGGCAATACAGGTCGTTAATATTGTTGAAAGTGATATTTAAACGATTAAGCACCGCCGTTTCGCCCTTGATAACATCTGTTGGATTTGAAATAAAATAAACCGTTTGTTGATTGTACAGAAAAACCGTTTTGTCGTAGTAAATCATATCTTTTATTTTCAGGCTGATATGATCTTCCATGTTGTCGATAAGACTGTAAATACTGTCGTTGTGTATTAAAACAAGTTCTGAATTGTCGGCTTCTTCAATTTGAAGGACTTCGGTGGTTGAGTCGATTGTAATGTTCGATGCGATCCATTTTCCGTCGAAAACACTGTAAGTTGAATCGGTGGAAATTTGACCGCCGGCAACAATATGGTTGGTGTTCCCATTTACAATTAAATCATTGTTGTAATTCAGAAAAATATTACGTATTCGTCCCCAGTCGGTATATTTTACGCGAAATTGCGGGTAATTACCTTTTAGTTCGCGAAAAAATAAATTGTCGTTTAAATAAAAATTTACTTTCGACTCGGATGAATCGACAACGGGTTTCCTAACATGAATATTCGACTTGTTTAAATTGTCGTATTCAATAGTGTTGTTTTTCGGATTGATTCTAAGATTCTTGTATATGTACAATTGAGTATTAATGCCACTTATCAGCAGTGAATTATCGCTAAGCTGAATAATTTGATCGAGTATATATTCTCCAATATCTAATTTGTTATCGAAGAGTTTACCATCCTTAAAAATGAATAATGATTCGCCATTCGTTAGCCACAAAAAATCATCATTTGACGGGGCTATTGCTCTTACTCCTTTTTCATCAAACTGCTCGGCTTCAATGGTTTGGTATTTTAATATGCCGTCGTTAATTTTAAAAATACCGTAGGTAGTTGAAGCGGTCCATAAATTATTTTGAGCATCGAGCACCAGGTTCTGAATCTTTTTCATGGCATGATGAAATACCAGACTGTCGTTTTTAAAACAATACAGTCCGTTATCGAATGTCGACACCCACAGGAATTCACCCTTAATCAGCATGTCGTTTACCACCTGGGCATCAACGTGTACAAAGTTTTTCGAAATCAGTCGCGAGCCCTGGAACAGGTGAATATTGCCATCCATATCACATACATAGGTAACTCCGTCGGGCGATAAGGTAACTCGGGTAACATTAAAATCAAGCGGGTGGTTTTCCAGTAACTCATCTACACTGCTTTTTTCTACTATTCGGTTACTATCCCAAAAAAGCAGATTGTTATTGGTGTTTCTGGTGATATTGAAAATTACAGCTCCGTTTAAGCTTGACGGCAGGTAGTCGATAAAACTGTTTCCTTTTATCACCGCAACTTCTCCGGTGCCATTAAACAGGTAAATGGTGGAGTCTTTATCCTGAAATAAATCGTGATAATAAAAGTCGGTTTTAATTTCGCTCAGGAAAGGAGCATTTTTTTCGTTGAAAACCTCGTTCTTATAAATGTAGTTAACCGAGCCATCAATGTTCATGCACCAAATTCTGCCTTCCATATCTTCCTTCATCCGGGCAATACGGTTGTAGCTCATCCCGTCTTTGGTGGTGTACCGCGTGTAGCTTGTGCCATCAAAACGAACAACTCCGGCGGAAGTGCCGAACCACATAAAATCATTCTTATCCTGCAATACACAAAATACCTTGTTGGTGGGTAAGCCATCGGCAATTGTATAGTTTGTTATAAACGGATTTTGTCCGCAAACAAGCTGAGTGATACATAAAATTAGTGTTGGTATTAACAGAAATTTTTTCACTACTCAATTGATTTGGAATATTTGGAAACAGCTTCCTTAAACTCATTGTATTTTCTTCGCGAAATAGCCAATTCCGTTTGGTCGTCCATAATGGCATAATTGCCTTCGAAACTCGAAAAACCCCGAAGAAAATTTAAGTTTATCAAGGTGGATTTATGGATGCGGATAAAGATGGAAGGATCAAGAATCTTTTCAATATCTCCAACCGGTCTGCTCGATACTACTTTGTCGAGACCCGAAAGATGAAGCACAGAATAGGCTCCATCAGCTTCGATATACCTGATTTTTTCGATTTCAATAATCTGAAAACCAAACTTTTGGATTACCGTTATTTTAGGAGCATAAACAAAACCTTCGTTGGCCTGACGGGTAAGATTGTTTAACGATTCGCCATACGTTTTTTGTATATCCTGGTTCTGCCGGCGAAGATCGAGATGCGATGTTGCCTTGTTTACTGCTTCCTTTAATTCTTCCGGATCAATAGGTTTTAGCAGGTAATCAATGGCATTTGTTTTAATGGCACGTAAGGCATATTCTTCGTAGGCTGTGGTAAAAATAATGGCGTAATCTTCTTTTTTTATGCTATCCAGAAAATCGAAGCCATTTTCTCCGGGCATCGAGATATCGAGGAAGATTAATTGCACATCCCATTTTTTTAATAATTCGCGCCCCTGGTTTGCCGAGCTTGCCGTATCGCAGATGTTTATATTCGGACAATTGCGTTGAAGCAGGATCTTCAAAGCCTCCTGCACGTTCTTTTCGTCGTCTATTATTATGGCGTTGTAAGCAGTCATTCCTAACAAAGATAGAATTAATTGTAAAAAATATTTTGTTTTTATATAAGCGGTAGGTTCTGGCAAATAAGCGGTAGGTTCTGGCGAATAAACGGTAATTTTTACTCTTTCTAATCTCCCATATTTTATCACGTTTTTCAACAGTTTTAGTGCTTAACATGACATTAACACAGGTATAATGGACTGATAATAAAAGACTAAAAAGTCTTTAACATTCAATTAACAGGATCCTTTTAAACTTTATCCATATATTTCAGTCACAGAAAGCGAAAACAATTAAATAAAGAAAACAAGTTATGAAACAATTAAACAAAGTTCTTTTAACACTTGCGCTTGCATTAAGTGCAGGAGTTGTTATGGCGACAGGAAACCTAAGTGTAAGTATTTCGGAAGGCGAAGGTGCTGAGGCGCATGTTCGTGTTACCAATGCAGTAGAAAGCCAATTTGAAATGGAAATCCGCAACAGGAACAACGATATTATTTATTACAAGCAAATTCAGCAACCAATGAAACTGGTTTTAAACACTTTTGATTTCTCAAAACTTAGCGATGGAGAATACACCTTTTGGGTGAAGCTTGACAATGAACAAAATATGACCACGCTCGCAGTAAAAGGCGGCGATGTAAAAGTTGTTGATCAGGTGAAACAGGTTGATCCGTATTTCGGGTTATACAATGATCGATTAGACATCTCATATCTGAACTATGGAGCTGGCGATGTAAAATTGTATCTGTATGATGAAAAAAGCAACAGTTTGATTCATGAAGATGTACTGGGATCGGATTTTGCCTTACATCACGCCATCGATCTTTCGAAACTTAACAATGGCAGCTACGAGGCCGTTTTGGTAAGTAACAACGGAACATATGAATACGAAATAACTCTCAATTAGCATTTTTCGTAAGTATAGTTAGATTAGTTAGTTTTGGTAAAGCGAATCCGATGGGGTTCGCTTTTTTTGTGTAAAAATTGGAGCTTGGCAGTATCCAGTTTTCGTCTTCTAATCAACATTGAAACGCTTTAATCATGAACCGGATACACCTTCTTATCTGTAAATGATTGAGATACTTCTCTTTTCGCTGGCTTGAGGTTCCATAGTTTTTCCTCGTTAAGTTTGCACATTAACATGTAATTAACATACTCTTGGAATGCTTGCTATTATTGGGCTAAGGCCTTTTGTTTCATGATAATGTTTAAAGAAAAAGGCTAAAGAATGAACAAAAGTAGGAGTTGATTCCTTTCTCTTGTAGAAAACAAAACAATTAGAAATCAGAATTTAAAAATTTAGAAACATGAAAACTTTATTTGTAGGAATTATTGCAATGTGTGTAGCAAGTGTTGCCATGGCATCAGGAAATTTGAGAGTGAATATGGAAGCCAACGAAAATGAGGCAACGGTGGTTGAAATCTCGAGCGGTGAAATGGTTCACTTTGAGATTGAATTAACAGACGAATACGGAAACAGTATTTACGAGATGAATTCAGAAGTTCCGAGAAGTGAGATGGAGAAACGTTATGACTTTTCGGCACTTGACAATGGTATTTATTGGTATTCTGTAAGAACTGGTGATGAAGAAATTCGTAAGCAGTTATCAATTGAGTACGGCGAAGTTGAAGTAATGGATGTGCGAAAAACAGTAGACCCATACTTTTTTCAGGAAGGAGATCAGATTAAACTTTCGTATTTGAACTTCGAAAATGAAAATATTAATCTGTATGTATACGAAAACAATACTTTGTTGACGGAAGTAGCTTTGGGTAAGGATTTTGCAATACACAAGGCCATCGACTTATCTGAACTGAATTACGGAGTGTACGAGGTAGTATTGACTAATGAAAATGATATTTACGAACATAGTGTAGTAATTGATTAGAGGCTGAATGATGAGAAAAGGTAAGGCGGATTCGTGGGAATTCGCCTTTTTTATTGAATTAACTTCATACAACTGCTTTCTGTCTCCTTGTCTTTTAGTTATTGATTTTCGGTAAAAAAAAGTAGTGGTTTACCATTTATAGATATGAAGAACTTTTCGCTTTGTTATATGTTTTAGTGCTATCAGAAAAAATACTTCAACATGAAAACAATTATTACCATTTTATTGGCCATTATTTTTGTTCCTGCATTTTCGCAACCTCATGCCAACGTAAAAACCGGAGATAAAATCATTGATTTTACTGCACAGTTAATTGATGGAAGCGAAGTCCCAATGAACAAATTATACAATGAGTCGCCGCTTGTTCTGATTGTTCTGAGGGGCTGGCCCGAATATCAGTGTCCGGTTTGTACCCGCCAGGTAGGGGAGTTTGTTTCCGAAGCCGATCAATTTAAAAAGTACGGTGCAAAGATTCTTATGATTTATCCGGGACCTTCGGAAGTTTTGCAGGAAAAAGCAGAGGAATTTGCTGAAGACTTTACTTTTCCTGAAGGATTTTACTTTGCCCTAGATCAAAACTATTCCATGATAAATAAATACGGCCTGAGATGGGATGCACCAAAGGAAACAGCTTATCCTTCGACATTTGTAGTTGACAAAGCAGGTAAAGTACGTTTTGCAAAAGTAAGCTCGAGCCACGGAGGAAGGGCTGATGTGGAAGAAGTGGTTGCGGCGTTAAAGGAGTTATAGCAAAATAAAAGCCGGCCCTTTTCGGAACCGGCTTCAATATCTTTTCCTTCATTGTATGACTTCAAGTCAAACGATGAATTTATTTCATGAAACATTTAATTTAGAAGTCCTGCTTCTTTTAGCAATCCGCAATAATTTAAAACGCTTTGCAAATCCGAGACTTCTTTGTGTTGTGTATCCAACATCTTTTTAATATCCAGGGCACTGTTTTTTCCATTAATCAATGCACAAAGTTCGGTAGTGCTGGCAATGTTTGTGTACGGATATTTTTCCTGAATAGCCTTGGGTAAATTACGTACCGCTCCTTCAACACGGAACGCGCCAACCTTTATTTTTTCCGAAGGAACAGGAATGAATTCGCTGGCTTCTTTTTCCAGTTTTGTTAACTTATATGACGGGACTTCTAACCCAAGCTTTGAAGCTGTTAGTTCAATTTGATTATCCAGAACAACAGAGTTGGCCTCGAAAAGCTGCTTTGTTGATGCCGATAAGGTTTCCAGTTGCGTAGCAAGTATTTTGCTATCCGTTGCCAGTTCTGTTACCGATTGAAGTGTGGCAAGTTCGTTTTTGCAGGTAGCTTCCAGATAAACTTTCACTTTTTTGCATGTCGTTTCAAACGACTCTGCATCGGTGTATTTCAGCTCATCCAACGCGCGACCCAATTCAATCCCCATTCTTTTCGATCCGTAAGAAAATGACGTTGTCGCAATTGATCCGGCCATTTCTTCGTCGGCTGATGCAATGTTATAAGCGCCGGCTGCTGCAATAACCGCAGCGCGTTTCATTTGTGTGGCATCAAGTTTATCCGGAGTATCCTGCGAAGTGTGGTAATACATATCAGGCCAGGTAATCAGCATTACGCCCGGCACATGCGTGGTCCAGTTGTTAAACACTTCATGGTCAGATGAGCCGTAATGTTGCTCAATCTGGTAATAAAACGCATCGTCCGTTCCGCTTGGGGCGATAATCTGGTTCGCAATTCTTTTGTTACTTCTGTTGGCAAGAATTTCGCGGTTTGCTTCACCCATGTAAACAAAGTAGTTTTCCATTACATCGTTTATGTAGTGCGGATTTCCAAATGTGGTACGCATCAGGCTAAAAAACGAATTGTTACTTTTCAGATGCAGTCCAACCATATCGAGGTTGATGTTACAAAGCGTTTGTTCCATAATATCAGCATGGGCACTTACCCACGGAATTGTTCCCGAAAATTCAGGCACCCAGATAAAACGGATACTTCTTTTTGGTTGTGGAATGCGGCCATCGGCAACCAATTGGTTGATTATGCGTGCCACTTCCAAAATGGCTGCACCACCTGAAACGTTATCGTTGGCTCCCTGTTTGGTGTATCCTTCGAAAATATGTGCTGAAAGAATAACTTCACCGGCGTCAGGATCGCTACCTGGAATAACGCAGGTTGGCACCTGCAAATCGTAAGGCAACATTTGCGACTCGACAACAGCATGTACTTTAATCTTTTCGCCATGAATTAAGCGGTCGCGTAATTTGTAACCTTCACGCGGCGTGAGGTAAAAACCGAAAGTTGCATTTTCTCCTCTGATTCCGCTGGCTGGTATGGCAAGTGGCGCAGTAAGTTCGCGGCTTGAGCCAAAAGCAACAACACCCAGTGCACCTTTTTCAATTGCTGTATTATGAACTCTGCTAACCGTAGCGGATGTTACAACAATTTTGCCTTTAACATCCAATCCTTCAAAGTCGCTTTTCAGACCTTCTTCTACCCATACTAATTCGGCAGTAACATCGGTTGGTTTGCTTCCTTCTGCCAGCGAAAGGGCAATATCTTTATAGTCGGCCAGTTTTATTTTTCCCGGTTCAACTTCCCATAATTCTCCTTTTATTCCGTCCCAGGTTTTACCGCCGTCGAAACGTTCTATTTCTGCTCCGGCAATTCCGTATTCATTTAACTTGTCCAGCACGTATTTCCCTTCGCGGAAATATGCTGAACCATATTCACTTGCCGGCCGGTTACGCTGGTAACCCACCATTTCAAAAACGTGATTGATTGCCGTTTCGCCCGATGATTCTCCGATAATTTCATCCATTACCTCAGGAGCCAGTAAGGTGTATTGGTAAAACGGTGTGTATTGTGCAAAAGCACTGGTAATACTAAACAGAAACAGTAAAATGAAAAAGAGATTTTTCCTCATGTTGATGATTTTAGTTTTTTGATCAATTGTGCTGGTAAAAATAGCATAAATTCAATTTATGAAACTGATTGATGTCATTATTGCAAGACAAATTTACTATTTGCAATAAATCGTTAGTTGGTATAATCCTTTTGCATCTTTTTGATTCGTTTTGTTTTATTGAGGATCAATTGAGTTGGTGGTTTATCAAACCCGTACCGGGTTTCCGTTTTCTATTGTGATCTGGTGCTGTTATTATAATCGAATCCGTACCGGATTCCTTCGTGGATTGCAGTAGTTGCTGTGTTACTAAAATCAAACTGGTTCCGAGTTTATTCAGTTGGATCAATCCACCGAAAAAAAGAACGCAGTATGCGTTCGATTATAATAGCAACATTGCAAAATGTTGCAAACACAACCCGGTACGGGTTGGATTGTGAAAGCAAAATAAAAGCCGGTCCCAAACAGAACCGGCTTTATATATTTTGTCTGTCTCGTCCTGAAATAAGTTGACACAAAAACGACTTATTATGGGAACATCAACAAAATCAAAGAAAAGGCGGAGCCAGCGTGATTACAACATGGGCTTTAAATTGGCGGTAGTTTCGCAGGTCGAAAAGGGCGAGATGACATACAAACAAGCCCAAAGGCTTTATGGGATCCAAGGGCGAAGTACAGTTTTGGTTTGGCTCCGAAAACATGGTAACTTAGACTGGAGTAAACCACAGATTCATTTTATGCCAAGTCCAAAAAGAAAAGAAACTCCAGCCCAAAAGATCAAACGCCTGGAAAAGGAGCTTGCCGATGAACGGATCAGAAACAAGATACTGAATACGATGATCGATATCTCGGATCAGCAGTACGGGACGGCAATCCGAAAAAAGTATTTAACCAAACAATCCGAAAACTCCAAGAAAAAGGGCAAGTAAGCTTAGCTTGTAGTTGCCGATTGTTTGGTATCAGCCGCCAAGCTGTTTATCAGTTGGAACAGCGCAGAAGACAGCGGGAAAAAGAGTTTTCACAAATTAAACCACTTCTCCGGGAGATGAGGATGAAAATGCCCCGCCTTGGAACCCGAAAACTGTATTATTTATTGAAAAATGATTTTGACTCATTGCACATTAAGATAGGCAGAGATGCTCTGTTTGATTATTTACGTGCTGAAAACTTACTAATAAGACCAAAGAAAAATTATACAAAAACAACCCAGTCAAAACATTGGCTACACAAGCATCCAAACTTAGTACAAGGGCTTGTTCCTCAACGAGCAGAGCAGGTTTTCGTTAGCGACATTACTTATATCAAGAGCAGGGAGCGCACTCACTATCTTTCATCGGTTACCGACGCATTTAGCCGCAAGATTATGGGATACCAGGTAAGTAATAATCTGAGCACGGAACATATGCTAAGTGCCCTGAAAATGGCCATAGGTAACAGGAATACAAAACTTCCTCTGATTCATCACTCAGACCGTGGACTTCAATATTGCGCAGCAATATATCAGGATCAACTCAGAAAGCACTCCATCACACCATCCATGACTGATGGCTATGATTGCTACCAAAATGCACTAGCCGAAAGAATTAACGGGATACTAAAGCAGGAATTTTTAATTACAACATGCAATAACAGGAAGGAATTGGAATTACTGGTGAAAGAATCAGTTGAAACCTACAATGGAGAAAGACCACATTTGAGTTTGAAAATGAAAACTCCTAATTTAGTACATGAAAAAACCGTTGAAGCTAGCTTCAACGGTTTTATGAAATATCTTTAAAAATCTGTCAACCTATTTTAGGACGACTCATTCAATTTTTTGACTTTATCCTTTTGCCTTGATCTAGTCTTCTTTATAGGCTTCGATCAAAATCTCAAGGATCTTTTTACCTGCACCTGCAACGCTGGTACCCGGGCCAAAAATGGCAACTGCACCTGCATCGTACAGGTATTGGTAATCCTGGTGAGGAATTACACCACCACAAATAACCATGATATCTTCTCTTCCCAGTTTTTTCAGCTCTTCGATAATGGAAGGAACCAGTGTTTTATGACCTGCTGCAAGCGAAGAAACACCTACAACATGCACGTCGTTTTCAACGGCTTGTTTCGCACTTTCTTCAGGAGTCTGGAATAATGGTCCCATGTCAACATCGAAACCAAGGTCGGCATAACCGGTAGCAACAACTTTTGCACCACGGTCGTGACCATCCTGACCCATTTTAGCGATCATAATACGTGGCTGACGGCCTTCCATCTCTGCGAATTTCTTCGCCAAAGCCTGAGCTTCCTGGAACTCCGACTTGTCTTGTGCTTCTGCTTTATACACGCCTTCAATAGTTCTGATTACTGCTTTATAACGTCCTGAAACTTTTTCGCAAGCATCTGATATTTCGCCTAACGAAGCACGTTTTTTAGCGGCTTCAACCGACAAGGCCAACAAGTTGCCTTCGCCTGTTTCGGCAGCTTTTGTAATGGCTGCCAACGCTTTTTGCACGTCTTCTTCGTTACGCTCGGCACGCAGCTTGTTCAATCTTTCGATTTGCGATTTACGAACTGCAGTGTTATCGATATCCAGAATGTCGATCGGATCTTCTTTCTCCAAACGGTATTTGTTAATACCCACAATGGTTTGTGTTCCACCGTCAATACGTCCCTGTGCACGCGCTGCAGCTTCTTCGATACGCATTTTTGGCACACCGGTTTCAATAGCTTTGGCCATACCGCCCAGTTTTTCAACCTCTTCGATATGTGCCCATGCTTTTTGTGCCAGCTCGTGTGTTAATGCTTCAACGTAGTACGAACCTGCCCATGGATCGGCCGAACGACAAAGTTCAGTTTCCTGTTGGATGTACAACTGCGTATTACGTGCAATACGAGCCGAGAAATCGGTTGGCAATGCAATCGCCTCATCAAGCGCGTTGGTGTGCAAACTTTGTGTTCCACCCAGTGTTGCTGCCATTGCTTCAATAGCAGTACGGCCAACGTTGTTAAACGGATCCTGCTCGGTTAACGACCAGCCCGAAGTTTGCGAGTGCGTACGCAATGCCATCGATTTTGGATTTTTCGGGTTAAACTGTTTTACCAGTTTTGCCCAGATCATACGAGCGGCACGCATTTTTGCAATTTCCATAAAGTGGTTCATTCCCACTGCCCAGAAGAACGACAAACGTGGCGCAAAAGCGTCGATATCCAAACCGGCTTTAACACCTGTGCGTAAGTAATCCAGACCATCGGCAAGGGTGTACGCCATTTCAATATCGGCGGTTGCACCGGCTTCCTGCATGTGGTATCCCGAAATGGAGATCGAGTTGAATTTCGGCATATTTTGAGAAGTGAACTCAAAAATGTCGGCAATAATTTTCATCGAGAATTCCGGTGGGTAAATGTAAGTGTTACGCACCATAAATTCTTTCAGAATATCGTTCTGAATTGTTCCTGAAAGTTGCTCTAAAGTAGCGCCTTGTTCCAAACCTGTAACGATGTAAAATGCCAGCACAGGAAGAACAGCACCGTTCATGGTCATCGATACCGACATTTTATCCAATGGAATCTGATCGAAAAGGATCTTCATATCCAGGATGGAGTCGATAGCCACACCGGCTTTACCAACGTCGCCAACCACACGTTCGTGGTCTGAGTCGTATCCGCGGTGTGTAGCCAGATCGAATGCCACTGACAAACCTTTCTGACCGGCCGCAAGGTTACGACGGTAGAATGCGTTTGATTCTTCGGCAGTTGAGAAACCAGCGTACTGACGGATGGTCCATGGACGCATAGCATACATTGCCGAGTATGGTCCGCGAAGGAAAGGTGCTAAACCTGCTGCGTAGTTCAGGTGCTCCATACCTTCAAGGTCTTCTTTGGTGTAAACCGGTTTAACAGGAATCTGCTCCGGTGTTAACCAGTCTTTTTTGATGTTATTTTTTGCAGCCCAGTCGGCAACTTTCGCCTGCTCGGTAGCTGCTTTGATATTTATATCTTTAAAATTCGGTTTCATTTTAACTTGATTTTAAATACTGGATTCTTGATTCCGGATACTTGATTCTGAATATCCAGAATCGAGGATCTGACATCCAGTATCATTTGATTTAGATACCTAGCTTTGTTTGATACGCTTTAAGTTCCTCAAGAATGTTGCTTTTTACATGAACGAAATTGGTGATACCTTTTGCTTTCAACTCGTCTGCACAGGCAGGAGCTCCGGCAACAACCAGAATTTCTTCATCCAATTGCTCTGCTACTGCAGGAACAATTTCAGCATACTCTTCATCTGAACTACAAACCACAACAATGTCGGCGCCTGCTGCTTTTGCTGCGGCAACACCTTCTTCAACTGTTGCGAATCCGTTATTATCCTGTACATCGAAACCGGCAACTGCAAAGAAATTACAGCTGAACTGTGCGCGTGCCTTGCGGAAAGTAAGGTTACCAATGGTAAGCATAAATGCCAGTGGGCGTTTGTTCTCACGCGAGTACATGTCGGTTGTGTAGCGCAGTGCTTCAAATGGCTGAGCACCACGGTAAGGTTTCAGTGTTTCCACTTCAGCTCCTTCTTCTGCCAGGTCAACTGCTTCAAACAATGAACCGTCGAAATCAGCTTTCATTTTCTCAGTGAAGTTAGGGAACTGGTTGGTTCCTAACAGGTTTTCGCGACGCTGAGCGATTTTTTTATCACGGTCAGCAGCCATTGCTTTAACCTCTGCCTGAACAAATCCTTCTTTGAAAGCAGCAATGAAACCACCTTTTTCCTGAACCGCAAGGAAAAGTTCCCAGGCCTGATCGGCCAACGCTTCAGTAAGCGTTTCAATGTAGTACGAACCTGCTGAAGGATCGGCAATCTTATCGAAGTGCGATTCTTCTTTTAACAGGATTTGCTGGTTACGTGCAATACGCTCCGAGAATGGAGTAGTTTCTTCGTAAATAGCGTTAAAAGGAAGTACGGTAACCGAGTGTGCACCACCCAAAGTGGCCGACATAGCTTCGGTTTGTGTACGCAGCATGTTTACATACGGATCATAAACTGTTTTGTTGAAACGGTTGGTTTCGCTGTGAACGATCATTTTTGCCGAACACTTGCACTCCGGTCCGTAAGCTTCAACAATTTTCGACCATAAAAGTCGGCCGGCACGCAACTTGGCTATTTCCATAAAATAGTTGTTGCTGATACCCATGTTGAATTTAATCGCTCTGGCTGCATCGTCAACACTAACACCGGCTTCGGTTAGCTGTGTTAAGTACTCAGCACCCTGCGCCAGCGCAAAGGCCAACTCCTGAACGATAGATGATCCGCTGTTTGCGAAGAATTTTCCGTGAACGCCAATTACGCGGAAATTCTTAACGGCTTTTGCAGCCTCAACAGCCGGAACCAGTTTTGCTACTGCATCTTCTTCAATTTTACCTTTTAAAGTGAAAGTGCCAATAGGATCGAGTGATGCCGAAGCAATCACTTTATCGTTGTCCCAGTTGCCTTCCGAAACGTAAGCTGCAAAAGCTTCGGCGCAGTGGTTGTTATCGCAAGGGCAAACCAGGTTAATTTCGGCTGCTTCCAGACAAATGTCTTTTAGCAACACGCCCAGGCTTTCCTTGGTAACCGAACCACATTCGCTGAAAAGGAAACCTAAAGAGGTGATACCTTTTCCAAGAACTTCTAAAGCTTTTTTGTTAGCTTCTTCAAAATCGGTAACAAAGATGTTTTGACGAATGAACCAATCATTGTTGGTTTTATTGTTTCCCCGCACATATGGAAATTCTCCCGGTAAGCTTTCCAGGTATTCTTTTCCTGCAAGGTTTTCCTGACGGTAATACGGGCGAACTTTGAATCCCTCGTAAGTATTCCAAACGAGAGAGCGCTCGTAGTCTTTGCCTTTTAAATCGGCATTAATTTTTGCTTCCCACTCTTCTGTTGTGATGGGTGCAAAATCGGTGAACAGTTTTTGCTCTTTATCTGCCATGTTGAAAATTGTTATTGAAAATCGAGTGGCAAAATTAGGGGTTTTAAATGTACGCACCTCAGAATCACTATGGTTTTTGGCTAATGTTAACAAAAATCATATTAATCATGGGCTCAAATTAATGTTATGGTAAAACTGAGAGAAATTGGGATAAAAAGGTCTTGTTCTTGCCGGGCCTAAATTGTTCAGAATGCTTCGTTTCGGGCACTTTTTTCAAAGGAATACCTGATTCCCCATAAATGCCGCAGATTAAGAATTTCGTTATTAAAATAGTACTCCGGCGCAACTTCAATTACCACAGAAAGTTGTTTAAACGATTGTATCGGGAAAATTTCCAACGAAAGAGGAGCCGAAAAGAAGGCATCTTCTCCGGATTCGGGGATAAGGCCAAAGCCTAAACCAACAGAAAACTGATGGTAGGGTTTCGGTACAAATTTATAGCTGCCGCTGAGTTCAATGCTGGTGTTCTCAAATAGTTGGCCTTGATTAGTGAATACTTTAATTTCTCCGGCAAACAGATCATTAAAAGGAGCGGAAACTCCAATGGCGTAGATTGAGTAGCTGGTGACTTTTACCTGACTAAAACATGACAATGAGAAAAGGAAAAAGATTAATGTGATAAAGGTTTTAACGGATTTCATAGTAATTTTTTTAGTGAATTAAAGGTCTGGATTGTTCCAGAGGTTTATTATTATGTTCTGTAAAAATATAATTATTATCCAGAAATGAAATAAATATGGAGGGAGTGATTCTCCAAATGAATACACAGTCCGGCTTTTAGAACTGGAAAATTTTGTGTGAATGGTTTAAATATTAAGGATTCTTTAGGTTGTTGGAATTTCGCGAATTAAATGTTTCTCTTTTTTACTGATGTCTGATATTCTGTAATTCTCAAAAACAATGGCAATGGCAATTTTTACCAGAAATGTAAAAAGTAAAAATCCCAGCGAAAAGATCATTGCTGCTGTTCTGATTTCCGTTATAGAAGGTGTGTAAACGTATATTTGTCCCAAAACATCCGGCGTAAATCCGGGAATAATAAGGGCAATTCCTTTTTCAACGTAAACACTGGCATAAATAAGCACAGCTCCAATGTTTAGCGTAACAAAGTTTTTACGGGTTTTCGGTATAAGGAAGAGCACAAAGGCAATAAATCCCATCGTTATGGAAGACCAACTGTAGGGCACAATTTCTTTTGAGTCGCCAATTCCAAAAAGGAGATACTTCCAGTAAAGGAGGTGTTCGGTTCCTGAATAGAATTCTTTAAACAGTTCGGCAATCGTGAAAAACAAGTAGATAAACATGGAATAAACCATTAACTCGGCAATGGTCCAGATTGCTTTGTCTTGAATCTCGAATTTGGTGATTTTGCGGAGTATCTGAAACAGTATAATAAGTATGGCCGGGCCTGAACAGAACGCAGATGCTAAAAATCGTGGAGCCAGCAGGGCACTGTTCCAAAACGGACGGGCGGGTAGGGCATTGTATAAGAATGCGGTTACGGTATGAATTCCAACCGCCATTGGAATACTTATCAGCACGATAATCTGCGCCATTTTTTTATTGTAGGGTTTCTTGTAAAAAATGCAATACAATAAATGGGTAACAACAGTGAGGTTGATAATAAGGTAGGCCAGCAGGAAGAAAAAGTCCCACGAGAGCATTGAATATGGGAAGTTCATGGTGCCAACCAGTGGTAGCATGTGCCAGAAACGAAGCGGATTTCCAATGTCGACAACAATAAATGCTATGCACATTATTACTGCGCAAACAGCCAGTAGTTCTCCAAAAATAACGATTTCTTTTATGGGTTTCCAGTTGTAAATATATGCCGGAATTACGAGCATAATTGCGGCAGCTGCAATTCCCACAAGAAACGTGAAGTTGCCAATGTAAAAAGCCCACGAAACGGAATCGCGCATATTTGTCGTTATCAGGCCTTCGTTCAGCTGATCGGCATAACCAAATGCCCCCCAAACTACCAGTACAATCAGGAAGAACAACCAGGCATAATAAGCGTTGGAACCTTTTAGGATTAATTTGATACTCCCGTTTATAAAGCGAATGAAATTCATAGCGAAAATTCTTAGTTATTTCTTAATTTCTTGTTTAAAGTAGCTTGCAGAAAGGAGTTACACACCGAAGAAATAATAAAACCGCGGCTGTGTATTTAACTCTTCTTTAAGCACCAGTACCCGTTTATTTTCGAGTATATATCTGATCTCACTTTCAGGATCAAGCAGATTTCCGAATTTGCGTGCTCCAACCGGACAAATCTCAACACACGACGGATATTTCCCTTTTCGTACACGCTGAATACAAAAAGTACATTTTTCAACTACACCTTTTACGCGAGGTCGGTTTCCGAGGTAGTGCACATCGGTATTGAGTTCCTCCTCCGGAACTTCCGGTTCGCCCCAGTTAAAGTGCCGTGCTCCGTACGGGCAGGCGGCCATACAATAGCGACACCCGATACACCAGTTATAATCGATAACTACAATTCCATCGGGCTCCTGCCAGGTTGCTTTTACCGGGCAAACCGTTGTACACTGCGGAGTGCGACATTGCTGGCAGGCAACAGGCAGATAAAAGTGGCCTTTTTCAGGAACTTTCTCAGGGTTGTAATGCACATCGGAATGGGCAAAGTCAATACCTTTTTCCTTTTCCATTTGCAGCACCTGTATCCAGTGAATTTGTGGCGACCGCGATTGGTTATTTTCATCGACACAGGCATAAACACATTTTCGGCAGCCCACACACCGCGATAAATCGAGCGCATAAGCAAATTCAACCTGCTCCATGGCCGGTTGGGCCGAAACCTGGAACTCTTTGTTGTATTTCTGCTTGTACTTTTGCTCCAGATTTTTAATTATGTCTTCCTTTTCTTTATCTGAAAGGGTTCTGAAGTTCCGCTGGAAAAATTCATCCAGTTCTTTCATATTACATCCGGTAGCAGTCAGCGCAGCCATTGAAGCCAGGGATATATTTTTCAGGAAGGATCTTCGTGTTTTATTTTGTTTCATCGTCTTTCTGTTTACGGTTCAAATAGCTAATGTTTTCCTGCATTACCGGCGGGGGCTCCGGTGTTAACAGCTCAAATTTTGGCGAATGCGGATCATGGCAATGCACACAAAGCAAATATTCCTTTTTCCCATTCCATTCGCCTGTTCTTTTGCCGTGAACTCCCACTTTCCAGTCTCGAAGTTTTAATCCGTGGCACTGTCCGCACAATTTGTACGATTCTTTAAAATCCAGTAATTGACCACTGGCCAAACGAAGCGAATCGCGGTTGTTAAGGTCGTGGCAATCCAAACACCACCGGTTATCACTATCGTGGTTAAAGATTGCTGTAATGTCATCGTGCATGTCAACCAGTTCTCTTCGTTCCGGATTGGCTTCTATCTCCGAATGACAATCGTTGCAAGGGAAAATGCCATCGGTTAACGGTGGCGCTTCAACCGCAATTTCTGTAATACCGGCTGTTTTAACTGCGATTTGTTCCGTCGAATTGTTTATTTCCGGATTGTGATTGTCAGCTTCAGACAGTTGACTTGAACAACCGTAGCCGAAAATGAACAGTACCAGAACCAGGAGGGGTAATGGGCCTTTCTGAATTTTTTTGAGCTTCATATTTGTTTGATTAGTCAGTTGCGAATTTCATTCAACAGAAGGAATCAGTCTGTTTCTTCCTTCTTTTTGATATAGTATTTTGTATATAAAATGGATACCGTAATCGAAATAATTGCCAGTGCCAGAAATATGAGTACCCGGTATCCAATGTCAACGTTTTTCATGTCGATGAATAACAGCCGGATGGCCGAAGCAACAAGTGATGCGATAGCCAGCCATCGGTATTTTTTCCGTTTTAGCAGCAAGCTCAAAATAAAGAAGAGCACTGCGGCAAAAATCCACGAAGCGGTAATGTATGATACGGGGAACAAATAGTAAAAAGTTACCAGTGTCATTACAAAGCCCGCGAGTAGATAGAAGTTGCGAACCATTTCTGTTTTGATGTTGAGGCGTTCTTTCTTCCAGTTGAGTATACGCGCGGAAACAAAGGCCACAAGCATATACGATAAGTTTATCAGGTTTTGGCTTTCGTGTTGCGACAGATAAACCGTTAGCAATGTCAGGAAAAGAAGTGTGTTCATAATCACTATAAAACGCGAGCGGTACCACAGGGCCATCGACACTACCAGCAAACTTTGAAGTGCAAAATAGGCGTGCGATTCGGGCAGCCCGAAAATACCGTAGATGGCAACACTCAGCGATAAAAATCCAAAAAGGACATACATGGGGGCGGTGATGGTTAACGACGACCAAAGTTTTAGTACCACAGAATAGATGAGGCAGAAAAGCGTTAACAGAACAAATATTGGAACATAATTTTCTGAGAAATAGGTAACAACAATCAACCCCAGAATTACGATAAATCCTAATCCGTTCCATACCACCAAGGCAATTACAAATTCGTTTGATATTGCCTCTTTTCGGGGGAGGAGTGCCAGCATGGAAAAAACAAACCAGCTAAGAATAAAAAACCAATAACCAAATCCCGGCGATGCAATAAAATCGGGGGTGTTGCCAATTATAGGATTGTTTATCAACCAGTTTACATGTGCCAGATAAACAAGAAAAATGAAAGCAAAAGTAAGTTTCAGCCAAGCGAAACGGTAATATAAAAACATAGAAATAACGGCAACCAATAAGGTAACGCCCGAAACAATACTTACGTTCTTCCCTAAAATGCCGCAAAACAGCAACATTATCAGAACAATGCCCGACATAATTTGCGATTGTTTTTGGTAGGCTTTGAACAACAACGAGAAACTTACCAAAAACAAAAGGATCAGGCCTAAGGTTTCGTTTTTGATAACCGGATTTTCCTGAAAGAAGTGCAGGCGCAGGGTGAAATAGAAGATCAGTAAATGTCCGTTAAAAGCAAAAAGTTTTGAAAGAAACGAGTAAGACTGGCGCGTAAACCACGAACTTAAATATAATCCTGCTACGGCAACAAATCCAACAAGCGATGAAAGAATTGCCGTGCCGGTGTTTTGAATGTAAGAACCCAGAAAAGTGATACCAATAAAAAGTACAATGTTGCCGAGCCAGGCCATTCCTGATTCTCCAACTCCAAATTCTATTGAGCCTTTTTCGTTAAACGGAAGTTTTAGGTCGAAATCTTCACCTGGTTCAACAGTCAACGTCTTTTCTCGAACAACACCTTGAGTTTGCAGTTCTTCCAGTTTGCTTTCAACAAGATTTAAACGTTGGGTTAAGGCAAAAATATCTTTTCTGAGGAGTTCAATTTCCGGGAAATCGGATTTGTCCTTTTGCATGGTCCACAAATGTCAGGTTATGCAGATAGATGTACTAGTAGCTCCTAAGAAGTATAAAGTGATATTGACCAGGCATCTTGTATCAATATCATTTTATTTTTCAGATCATCACCTCTAAATTTATAAGAATTGATCGTATTATCCTACTATTTTACTATGATATAAATCAATAGTCTGTTGAATATCAAGCATCTCTGTGATATATATCAATTTCAATAAATACAAAATAATAGTATTGCGATAGCCGTAATTGCGAGATTTTCATCAAATATACGCAGGTTCATTTGGTCCATTTCAAAAGCAGTGGGGAAGATCAGTATCCTTATTGTTTGCTTTCATACTTAATTGAAATCTGAAATTAACAAATATTAACAAAACTTCTGCAGGGCCTTTGAGTATTGATTTATAGGTGTTATATAGGCATAGATGTTTAATAAAAAATAGAAAAGAATAAACAAAAAAGTGTTTAAGATTGTATTAGTTGTAGTTAAACAAAATGAAGACAAGAAAACAATTTCAGAGAACGAAAACAGAAACATTTATTTATCCACTTTTAAACTAGAATTATGAAAACGATTGAATTATTAAAAAAGACAAAAAACCGGTTTAGTTTACTACCGGTCCTATTACTGGTATTGACGCTAAGTTTTACTGCATGTAATGATGACGATGATCCGATGCCGGATCCTGAAATGGAAAAAACGATTGTAGACGTGGCTGCTGAAGCGGGTTCGTTTAATGTGTTAATTCAGGCAGCCCAAAAAGCCGGTTTGGCTGAATTTTTAAGTACCGAGCAAAATATTACCGTATTTGCACCAACTGATGCTGCCTTTGCAACTTTGTTAACCGATTTGGGCGTAAGCAGCCTCGATGATATTGATGCAGCTACTTTAACAGCCGTGCTTAAATATCATGTAGTGGGCGATTTAGCATACTCGAACAACCTGGAATCGGGAGCAGTGGCAACATTAAACACTGGCTCACCCGACGGGACTCCACTTTCACTGCTGGTTAATGTTAATGGCGGTGTAATGATTAACAACGCCAATGTTACCACTGCCGACGTAATGGCGTCGAATGGTGTAATTCATGTTATCGACAAAGTGTTGTTGCCGCCAACAGTTGTTGATTTGGCCACTTATTCCGATAATTTCTCATCGCTGGTAAGTGCAGTTGTTAAAGCTGATTTGGCAGGTGCATTAAGTGCCGACGGTCCTTTTACCGTGTTTGCACCAACAAACAATGCATTTGCAGCACTTTTTGCAGCGCTCGAAATTTCAGGTTTAGATGATGTAAGTGTTGAAGATCTGACATCGATATTAACCTATCACGTGGTTGGTGATAATGTTTTGTCAACCGAACTTTCGGCCGGAGCAGTAGCGGCAATTTCGGGAGAAGAATTTGAAGTGACCATTGACGGAGACGTAATGCTTAACGGAACTATTAAAGTAGTTGCTACCGATATACAGGGAACAAATGGTGTAATTCACGTAATCGATGCTGTTTTGGTTCCTGAATCACAAATGTCGAATACCATAGCAGACATTGCTGTGGCTAATTCGGAGTTTTCAATTCTGGTTGAAGCGCTAATGAAAGCTGACTTGGTTGGTGCTGTTGCGGATAGTGAGGCAGAGTTGACTGTTTTTGCGCCAACTAACGATGCTTTTACGGCGCTTCTATCTGATTTGGGAGCCACTTCGCTCGATGACGTTCCGGTAGAAACGCTGACCTCAATTCTATTGTACCACGTAATTGGCAGCAAAGCCATGTCAACCGATTTGGCTACCGGATATTTTCCAACGCTGTCAACTTTTAGCGACAACAACATGTCGATGTACATTCAGGTGGGTGAGGGCGTAACCATTAACGCGAATACAAGTGTTACCACTGCCGATATTGAAGCGGATAACGGAGTGATCCATGTGGTTGATAAAGTTATTCTTCCTCCATCGGTAGTTGATATTGCCATTGCAAACGAAAATTTCAGCACCCTGGTAAGTGCAGTGGTTAAAGCCGGTTTGGTTGATGCTTTAAGCGCCGAAGGACCGTTTACCGTATTTGCTCCAACAAACGCTGCTTTTGATGTATTGTTTGCTGATCTTGAAATTTCAGGAATCGATGATCTTACTGCTGAGCAGTTAACACCAATTCTTATGTATCACGTGGTATCCGGAAATGTTCTGTCAACCGCTTTGACGAACGGAGAAGTTCCAACCTTAAAAGACGGAAGTAATATTACCGTGGATCTTTCATCGGGTGTAATGATAAACCAAAGTAAGGTGGTGGCAGCCGATGTACAGGGAGCCAACGGAGTTGTACACGTAATTGATAAGGTATTAATTCCATAATTGAATAAAATATGGATTGCAATTGAGCCGGTCACCTCTCTGGCTCATTGCAATCACCATCTCCACTCGAGTGGAGAACTAAAGAGGGGTGAAATGAGAAGATTACACGTAGAAATAATTTTTAAAATTAAATATCATGAAAACAGTAAAACAAATTTTTTCGATCGCCCTGGTGGCAATAATGACTTTTGGTCTGACTTTAAACTCAGAAGCGAAGAGTAGTGACGACACTTCGTCATCAACAGTGGTTGAGATTGCAGTTTCAAATCCTGATTTTTCAATCCTGGTTGAAGCAGTAACAAAAGCCGATTTGGCAGGAGCATTAAGTGCCGAAGGACCGTTTACCGTATTTGCACCAAACAACGATGCTTTTAAAGCATTGTTTGCCAACCTGGGCGTAAAAGGCGTTGAGGATCTGACAGCAGAACAACTTACACCGATTTTAACTTACCATGTTGTTTCGGGTAAAGTAATGTCGGGAGATCTGTCAAACACTTCAGTTAAAACATTAAATGGCGGGAAAATTAAAGTCGACCTTTCGGAAGGAGTAAAAATTAACGATAGCAATGTAATTGCAGCCGACATTAAAGGGAAAAACGGAGTAATACATGTAATTGATAAAGTGCTTATTCCTGAATAAAAATCAGGCGAATAGATTTTGATTGCAACAATACGCTTTGACATTTAAGTTTAGATTTACCATGACTTTGAGCCGGCTTCGAAAGGAGCCGGTTTTTTCGTTAAAGATTGTAAAAATGAAATGAAGCTGCAGAATTCATTTTAATTATTCCTGCTAATTTTTATAAATTGCGTTTCTTGAAATGGAGGATATTTTGAATGGAAGAGCTAAGATGGAGTAAGCAAATATTTGGGTCGAAGCTGGAGATCATGCAGGGCGATGAGAAAGTTGGAAACATTGACTGGGAAAGCATGGTTGGTTCGAAAGCGCAGGCTATTATTAATGGCCGCTACTTTACGCTTAATCGTGAGTTTTTCCTTTCGAAACTGGAGATCTACGACGGAAACAGTAAATCGCTGCTGGCCATGGTAATGGTAAATATATTTAACCCGCGTAGCGATGTGTTGATAAACGGTAAACGTTTCGAACTGGAAATAAAAAACTTCTGGCAATCGCGCTGGAGCTGGAAATATAACGGACAAGAAATTGTCACTTTTACCTCGCACGAATTCATTTCAAAAGATAAAGGAACAATCGAACTGGCAACACCCATGAACGAAGAGGTGGAGATTCTCATTCTCCTGGGGTTGTTTGTGCGCAACCAGTTTATCCTTTTTATGCTGCTTATTTTGGTGGTGTTGTTCTTTGTGATTGTCTGATTTCAATTATTCATAAAAAAAACCGTTCCTGCGTACAAGAACGGTTGTATATGTTGAGTAAGTTGCCGATCTGCGTTAAGCAGTACTGCAACTTACGGAAGCGCGCCAACAATAGTTGGCACGACTATCTTTATCTCATCAGATGCTTTTTAAAACAAATGCTGTTTTCCATTTCAACGTATTGTCCGTAATTTGGGATACGTTCATAACCACTCTTTTGGTACAGCCTAACTGCATCAGGAAGCTTTTTCCCGGTTTCCAGAATGCAGTAATCGTAGCCCAGTTCTTCGGCCCAGGTTTCCAGCTCGTTTAAAACTTTTGTGGCAAATCCGTTTCCCCGAAATTCGGAACAGGTGAACATCCGTTTTACTTCCATGGTGTTGGATGTAAATTCTTTTATGGCTCCACAGGCAACAGGAATAGCACCATTGTATGCAACAACTACATGTTTTATGCTGTCGATTTTGTTGTACTCATTATAAAAATCATGCTCACGACCATCCATTGCTGCCAGTAATTCATCCAGCTGTTTCACCAGCTGAATGAAGTCTTTGTTTGTTGAGTCGGTCCTGAGGATTTTCATCCGGGAATTGGTTAGCGTATTTCTGATCCGTTTTTAACAGTCTTATCCGGAGAAACGATCGACAGTGTACCATCAGCATTTTCAGCACACAAAATCATTCCCTGCGATTCGATACCACGCAATTTTTTCGGTGCCAGGTTTACCAAAATAGAAACCTGTTTTCCAATCAACTCTTCCGGCTGGTAATACTCGGCAATACCCGAAACAACAGTACGCTGATCGATTCCGGTGTCGATTTTTAGCTTCAGCAGCTTTTTGGTTTTGGCTACTTTTTCGCATTCGATTACGGTTCCGGCACGAACATCCATTTTTACAAAATCATCAAATTCGATGTTTTCTTTTGCTGGAGTTGCTTTTGCTTCCGCCATTTCGTTAGCCTTTTTGGTGTCGGCCAGTTTTTGCAATTGTGCTTCAATTACGCTGTCTTCAATTTTTTCGAAAAGTAATTCCGGCTTATTCACTTTGTGGCCTGTTGGCAACAAATCAGTTTCGCCCAGTTTTACCCAATCCATTTTCTCCAAATTCAGGAAGCCGCGTAGTTTATCCATGCTAAATGGCAGGAATGGCTCCAGACATATGGTAAGGTTGGCGGTAATCTGCAAACAGATATTCATAACTGTTTTTACACGCTCAGCATCGGTTTTTATCACTTTCCAGGGTTCTTCGTCGGCCAGGTATTTATTACCCAAACGTGCCAGATCCATTGCATTTTTCAGCGATTCGCGAATACGGAAACTGTCGATACTCTTTTCAACCTCGCCTTTAATGTTTGCAATTTCGGCAAGTGTTTCTTTGTCGTGATCAGTCAATTCTCCGCGTGCAGGAACTTCGCCTTCGTAATATTTCTGCGTAAGCACCAGTGCACGGTTTACAAAGTTTCCGAGCACAGCTACCAGCTCGTTGTTATTTCGGTTCTGGAAATCTTTCCAGGTAAAATCATTGTCTTTAGTTTCCGGCGCATTGGCAGTCAATACATATTTCAGCACATCTTCTTTTCCCGGGAATTCTTCCAGGTACTCGTGCAACCAAACCGCCCAGTTTCGTGAAGTTGAAATTTTATCGTTTTCAAGGTTCAGGAACTCATTGGCCGGCACGTTTTCCGGCAGGTTGAATGTTCCTTCCGCTTTCAACATACTTGGAAAAATGATACAGTGGAAAACAATATTGTCTTTTCCGATGAAGTGCAACATGCGGGTTTCCGGATCTTTCCAATAGGTTTCCCAGTCTTCGGTCAATTCTTTTGTTGCCGAAATATAACCGATAGGTGCATCAAACCAAACGTAAAGCACTTTGCCTTCAACGCCTTCAACAGGCACAGGCACACCCCAGTCGAGGTCGCGGGTTACGGCACGTGGCATTAAACCACTGTCGATCCACGATTTACACTGTCCGTAAACGTTGGTTTTCCATTCTTTGTGTCCTTCCAGAATCCACTCTTTTAACCAGGGTTCGTACTGGTCGAGCGGCAGATACCAGTGTGTGGTTTCTTTTAAAACCGGCTGGTTCCCGCTAATGGTTGAAGTTGGATTGATCAGCTCGGTCGGGCTCAACGAAGTTCCGCAGCTTTCGCACTGGTCGCCGTAAGCTTTTTCGAAACTACATTTTGGGCAGGTTCCAATAATGTAACGGTCGGCCAAAAACTGGTTGTTGGCTTCGTCGTAATATTGCTCCGATGTTTTTTCAACAAACTTACCTTCGTCGTACAGTTTCTTAAAAAACTCGGAAGCTGTTTCGTGATGAACCGGAGAACTTGTGCGTGAGTAAACGTCAAACGAAATACCAAATTTCTCGAACGAATCCTTAATAATTCCGTGAAAGCGGTCAACCACATCCTGCGGTGTAATGCCTTCGTTTTTAGCCTTCAGCGTAATGGGTACACCGTGCTCGTCAGAACCACCGATCATAATTACATCCTCGTTTTTCAGGCGAAGGTAACGCGCATAAATATCGGCAGGAACATAAACTCCGGCAAGGTGACCGATGTGGATCGGACCATTGGCATAAGGCAGTGCTGTGGTAATTAGGGTACGTTTGAACTTACTCATAATTCTATTTTGGCGGAATCGCGATAAATGCAAACTTCTTCGTTGTTATAAAATTTTAAAATCCTCATTTACTTCAGTAGACTCCGGTTTTAAAATTTCTCACGCCTCGAATTTTATCATTTCTGGCGATTCCATTTTTAACTGATTTTAGGGCTGCAAAGATAACAAAATTCAGGGAGCAAATTTAAAACTATTACCTTCGCAAAAATTTTAGTTGAATGGCACAATTTTCACACATTATATTCGATCTCGACGGTACGCTCACCGACAATACGCTGGGCATAAAAAACTCGCTGAAATATGCGCTGGAGCAAATGCAGGTAGACGGTTACCACGAAAATATTCTGGATACTTTTATCGGACCTCCGCTGCAGTGGGGCTTTAGCACGCAGTTTGGAATGAACGAACGCGATACAAAACTGGCGGTTGATTATTTCCGTGAATATTATGGCGAACACGGTTGGCACCAGAACGATCCGTACGATGGAATTATGGAATTGCTGGCCGAATTGGATGCGCAGGGAAAAAGAATGTATGTGGCCACTGCCAAACTGGAAAAGTATGCCAACAAAATTATCGAGCATTTTGAAATGGATCGTTACATTATTCAGGTGAAGGGGGCGGATTATCATGCAAAAAAGGCTACGAAGAATAAGATCATCGCCGATGTACTGACCATGCAACAATTGGTGCCGTCGAAAGAAATTGTAATGGTTGGCGATACGGTTTATGATATTGAAGGCGGTAACGAAAACGAAATTTCTACCATTGCAGTGGGCTACGGTTTTGGAAAAGAGGAAGATTTACGTGCTACCAATCCTGATTATTTCGTGGAGGATGTGGACGAACTGTTTGAGCTATTAACTCTTTAATTTTGTTTGCTTTTTACTTTGTATTTTTACAATTGATTTTTTTGAAGCTGAGCGAAAAATGAGCTGCCAGCTTCGATCTTCAAACTTCTGACAAATTTTATGATTACACTACAACCCATACAACCCGGCTCAACAATCCGAATTGTTTCTCCGGCCGGCAAAATTGAAGAAAAACATGTGATGCCAGCGGTTAACTGGTTGGAAGAACAAGGCTACACCGTAAAATTGGGCAAACACGTTTTCGCCCAACATTTCCAGTTTGCCGGCACCGATGAACAACGTACTGCGGATGTGCAAGAGGCCCTTGATGATTCCGATTGCGATGCGATAATCTGCTCGCGTGGCGGTTACGGAACGGTGCGAATAATTGAACGGCTCGACTTTACACAATTTCTTAAAAACCCAAAGTGGATGGTAGGTTTTAGCGACATTACCATTTTGCATTCGCGCCTGCATAATCTTGAAATTCCTACAATCCACGGAGTGATGCCGCGCTACTTTTTTGATGACAAAGGCGAACCAAAAGAAGATCTCACCTCGATGATGGCGCTGCTAAAAGGCGAGGGGATCAGTTACGGTGTTGATGCCACTGAATTTGATCGTCAGGGCACAACTGCCGGGCAATTGGTTGGTGGAAATTTGTCCATAGTTACCAGTTTAAGCGGCACTAAATATGACATTGATACGGCGGGTAAAATCCTTTTCCTGGAAGATATTGACGAGTTTTTGTATCATACCGACCGGATGGTTCATCAACTGAAATTAAGTGGCAAACTGGATAATCTGGCCGGATTGATTTTGGGTGATTATACGGATATGAAAGACAATGAGTCGCCTTTTGGGCAAACAGTGCATGAGATTTTTACCGAAGCAGTGAAAGAGTTTGACTACCCGGTTTGCTACGGATTTCCGGGAGGACACGATAAAAAGAATCTGGCACTTGCTTTTGGCCGCGATTGGGAACTGGAAGTTGCTAAAAGCGGAACGAGGTTGAGATTGGTGTAGATTGAAAAGAGATTGATGCAGATTGAATCTGAGTCTGATCATATTTGATCTTGAATATCGAACTTTTACTTTTGCCTTTGTACTTTTACCTTAAACTTTGAACAACATGGTATCAACACGCGAATTGGGTGATTTGGCGGAGGGTCTGGCGCAGGATTATCTCCGAAAGCTGGGTTACGAAATTAAAGCCACCAACTGGTACCACGGGCATTTGGAGCTTGATATTGTTGCGCAGGATGGTGACGAGCTGGTTATTGTAGAGGTGAAAGCGCGGTCGGGATTACGATACGAACACCCATCGGAAGCAGTAACTAACTCAAAAATTAAACGCATTGTTGAAGCGGCCGATGCCTATATTATCGAACACGAGAGCGAACTGGACACCCGTTTTGATGTAATTACCGTTATTTTCTTTCAGCAAGGCCATGAGCTGGAGCATTTTAAAGATGCATTTTATCCGACGATGTAAAGTGTCAAGGCAAAAGGCAAAAGTAGAAAGTCAAAAGTTCAGAGACCAGTCGCAGTTTGCAGTCTCAGTTGGTAATTTTAACAGTTTCACAATCTCATTCAATCTGCATCAATCTCTTTTCAATCTGCATCAATCTTTTTTCAGTATTAAACCACCACATCATTTTTATTTCTTTCCGATTCTACTATTTTTAGGCTTTCCAAAGAAGGTATCATGAATATTGAAGAGATCCGCGAGTACTGCATCCGGAAAAAGGGAGTTACCGAAAGTTTCCCTTTTAATGAAACCACATTGGTTTTTAAGGTGATGAACAAGATGTTTTGTTTGCTGGGCCTCGATGATCACCGGGTAAGCTTAAAAAACGATCCGGATAAAAATATTGAGCTAAGGGCACAATTTCCGGCGATCTACGAGGGCTATCATTTGCACAAACAAATGTGGAATACCATCGAGTTAAACGGAACAGTTCCGTCAAAACTGATGGCTGAAATGATTGACGAATCGTATGATTTGATTGTTGCGAGCCTCACCAAAAAGTTAAAAGAAGAATTAAAAAATTTATAAGCACTATTATGAAATTATTGTCAATGTTCGCTGCGTTATTACTGATGGTTTCAGCTGTTTACGCAGAGGGAGAGAAAGAAGATTTTACCATCGTAAAAGAGGTGAAGCATACACCGGTTATCAGCCAGGGTCGCACCGGAACCTGCTGGAGTTTCGCTACAACCAGTTTTTTGGAATCGGAGATTATGCGCAAAGGATTTCCCGAAACCAACTTGTCGGAGATGTTTTTTGTGTATTACAACTATAAAAACAAGGCGTTTCAGTACCTTCTTTATCATGGTAAAAACAATTTCGGAGAAGGAAGTTTGTCGCACGATGTATTAAAAGTTGTGGCCGACCAGGGCATAATGTTATACGATGAGTTTCCCGGAATACAGAAGGATGGAAAATACAACCACTCGGCCTTGATTAAAGAGCTTCGAGATGAAACGGATAAAATTGACAAAGAGAAAAGAGGCCAAATCGATGTGTCCGATCTAAAAGAATTGAAGTCGGCCTTAAAAAACGAGTTGGGCAAGTTGCCGGAGAAAGTGGAGCTGGAAGGCAAAAAATATTCGGCATTGGAACTTCGCGATAAATTTGAAATAAATGCGGATGACTATGTGGAGCTTACTTCGTTCAGTCATCATCCGTTTTACGGACAATGTGTTGTTGAAGTGCCTGACAACTGGGCGCACGAATCATACTACAATCTGCCAATTGATGAATTATTGGAGGTTATGTATTATGCACTGAACAACGGTTATAGTATTGCCTGGGACGGCGACACCAGCGAAGAAACTTTTGTGCACAAAAAGGGAAAAGCCGATGTGCCGAAAAAGTTACAGGGAAAAGTGGATCAGGAAGAACGCCAGAAAACGTTTTACGACCGCACAACAACCGACGATCACCTGATGCACCTGGTTGGACTCTCGAAAGATGCCGAAGGAAAAGATTGTTTCTACACCAAAAACTCGTGGGGTGCCGATAGTAACGCTTACGGTGGCTACCTGCACATGACGGAAGATTACGTGCGCCTGAAAACCATCGGGATTATGGTGCACATAGATGCCATTCCGGATGCGGTAAAATCAAAACTTGGAATATAATGCGCGAATTTCAGCTGAGCACCGAATATATTGAACTGGTAAAACTGTTGAAGCTTTTGCGAATTGCGCAAACGGGAGGCCACGCAAAAATCATTATTGAAGATGGCGAAGTTATCCGCAATGGCGAGCCCGAGTTCAGAAAAAGAGCCAAACTGGTGAAAGGCGATGTGCTCGAAATAATGGGAGAAACCATTAAAATTGTATAGCCAGAAAGCAGCTGTTGAATAAAGTAACCGAAATCACAGCTTGAAAAAGTTATTCGAGATGAGCGCTTAGCGGATTAAACCGTTAAGCGCTTTTTTTCTGAAAGTCCAATAAAAATAAATAGCAAAATCTGCTTCAAAATTTATAGACTCACCCTGATTGTGCCTTCGACACAATCGTCCCTCTCTACGCGTAGAGAGGGAGTGAGGGAGAGTTGGCTGAAAGTTTGAATTACTTTCATTCCTGTAGGTGATTCCCGGTAATCATGATTGTTTTGTAGAGCGTATTTCTTTGGTTTCCAATCTGCGCATGTCAGTTAAATCAGCGTCGTTAGCGTTCGTTTTATATGAATTCGCTCCGTGCTGAGATTTGTAAAGCAAATGATGTTCAAAATATTCAATACATTAGTCAATCAAAATAACCGTTCGCCCATGTTTAAAAAGATTTTAGCACTGTTGTTGGTCAGCCTTGTTTGTAATGTGTTTGTGTCGGCGCATTCCGGCAAACCCAAATACCACGTAATAATTGATACCGATGGAGCGATTGACGACATGCGGGCGATTTCAATGTTTTTGGCGCAGAACGATGCCCGGGTTTTAGCCATCACCTGCTCGCAGGGAACGCTGGCTCCCGATTCCATTTTTGTTAAGGTGCACCAATTGCTGGCGGCTTATCATCACGAGGGAATTCCGGTAGGATTGGATAAAAGACTTGAAAAAGATTTGCCGCCCTGGGCTGCGTACACACAAAAAATAAAATGGGCATCCGACGAAAAATCGCAGTCTACTTCTCCTGAAGTCAGTTCGGAAGAATTAATTTCATCGGTGTTTAAAGACTGCCCCGAAAAAATTACTTTGGTAGCCTTAGGATCGTTAAAAACTTATGCCGAATTGGTAGAACAACATCCGGAATATGCAGACAAAATCGAACGAATTGTTTGGTACAACAATCCGTATGTCGATACCGATTTTAATGAGTCGGTGTCGCCGGAGAGTTACACTTATTTCAAGCAAAAGAACATTCCGCTGGAAGTGGTAGGGAATAGCACCGATCATTACAATGTTGATGAGGCATACCTAAAAACGATCAAAAACGCAAACTCCAAGTATGCACAACAGATTGCCTGGGTGCACCAACATCCGGAGATTGTTTCGCGAATGCAAGCAGAGCATCTGCAGCTTTGGGATGATCTGGTGGCGCTTTATGTGGCGGTGCCCAATCTATTTCAAACTGAAAAGGCGGGAGGTGAAGTGCGTTATGTAACTGTGCAAAACGATCTGCCCGATGAAGTGGTTAACAAGGCCATTGCTAACATGTTGGAATAGGGCAACAATCCGGCAGTTTAACAACTTTCCTTTTGAGGCGATTTGTATATAAAATGAATTGTTGCTTACAGCCAAAACCATTTGTCTCCCGAAAGCTACTCCGGGAATTGTTTCGGATGCTTCAAGCGTATTCGTTTGGGGAATGTTTCCTGTAACTGATTAGTTTTCGTACTTAAACGATACTTTTAGTTTTACACGATAACATTCAATTTCACCTTCGGTAATATGAATGTCCATTTGGCACACTTCTGCAATTCGTAAATCGCGCAATGATTTAGATGCCGTGCTTATGGCATTTTGTGCTGCTTGCTCCCACGAAACGGGACTGCTTCCAATCAGCTCGACAATTTTGTAAACACTGTTAGGCATAACTTTCGTTTTTTTGGTTATTACTATGTTCAAAATGGTTTCATTATGTACGAAGCGTAACCATAAATAGTTATACGCACAGCTAACTTTAGCTGAACGTTATAATCAATAAAAACGAACCGAATTAAAGGGGAATGCGCTATAACCTAACAAGGAATAATCGTCCGGCAACAACAAGCAAAAGCAGAACCAAAACGATGATATTAAATATCAGGTCTTTTGTTTCTTTTCTTTTTGAATGCACAAAGGTGGCCATAACCATAATAATGGTAAGCCCGATGGCCGCAATGGGGATTAAAATTTCGAGTGTAGAATAAACGCCTGGAAGGAAAAGCCCTAATCCGCCCAGCACTTCAAACGCTCCAATTAACCGCAGTCGTTGTTCGGTGAAATCTTCGATCCATTCGAAAACTTTTATCAGGTTGTCTTTGGTCAAAACAAGTTTCAGCGAACCTGTAGTAAGAAAGAGAGCGGCAATAATAATTTGGATAATCCAGAGCGCTATATTCATAGTTACAGTTTTTAATTAGCGTTGAGTTGTTTATTATTTTAATGGATTAACTGTTAAATAGTAACCCAATATTAATTAAAATGTTGCTTTGTTCTATCAATCCGCTCCTTTTTTTTCAGTCATTTACGATTATTTGAGATAAGTGTAAATGTTTATTTTCTGTAAACCCAAACTTCCGACCCCGGATTGTCTTCCATATATTTCACTTTTGCAGCATCGGCTTCGCTAAAAGTTTTGTAGCCGGCAATACCTACAATAAAGAAACGACCTTTTTTCCCAACATGAAAGGCTTCGTATCCTTTTTGCTGCAATTCGAGCAAATAATTATCGGCATTTTCTTTTACCGAAAAGCTTCCGCCAACCAGGTAATACTTCATCGAGTCCTGTTCTTCAGTCGTCATTTCAACAGCTTCGGGTATGTTTTGTGTGGTGTCGGCAGCCAACGTCGAGTCTTCTGCGGCTATTAATACCGAGTCTGTTGAGGCAGTATCAACAGCAACCGGTGCTTGTTCAATCGTCAATTCTTCGGTAGTTTTTGTTGGAGGCAGCATTTCTTCTTCGTCTCCATTGGTGTTGTTAAATCCTTTCAAATAAATAAAAACAGAAACGGCAAGTAAAGGAATAATTATGAGCAGAAACAGCCACGGCTTTCTCTTTTTTGCTTCTTTTTCCTTTGTTTGAACTGCTTGTTTTTCTTCTTTTATTTCCGGCTCTTCAACCACCGGCTCTTTGGTAACAGGTTCTTCTTGCTGTGGTTCGGGCTCTGATACTTCCGGCTCAGCCTTTTGTTGTTCTTCTTCCACAACAGCAGTTTCTTCCTCTGTGGTTTCAACGGTTTCTTCTTCCGGTATTTCCACAGGCTCGGGCTCGCTTATCGACATGGCGCCAAGGCCAAACGAATCGAGCAGCATATTCTCTTCTTCCGAGGCCTCAAAAACAATTTCTCCCTGTTCGTTGTGCGAAAGTGTACCCACTCCTTCAACAAAAACCTCGTCGCCTTTGTCGAGTTTAAAAAGCATTTCGTCGCGTTCTTTTTCAATACGAACCAATGCATTAAAATGCGATATATGCAGTTTTTCGGCAATATGGCCAACCAGTAAACCGTCGTTGTTTTTTAGTTGCCCGTTAAACGAAATGGTTTTCGACGGAGGTTTAATCTCGTCGCTCTCATCGCTGATTTCTGCCGGCCGGTATTCCGAGACAAAAGCCCCCAATCCGGGAATGATTACAATATCGTGCTGTAACAGAAGTGTGTATATTTCTTTTCCGAAGCTCACTTGAATGAATTTAGGCGGTAAAATTACAAAACAAAGGGTAAACTGCAACTGCCCAAAAATTAAGTTTTTACAAAAGCCTCCTCAACAAGTGGGCAAAGTGTAGATTTCTGTATCGTTTTTTTCTACTTTTGCTGGCTAAATCAATAAAAGTGATGGCAAAAAAGATTTTAGTTACAGGCGGAACCGGGTACATTGGTTCGCACACCGTTGTTGAATTACAGGCTTCGGGCTACGATGTGGTAATTGTCGACGACCTTTCAAACTCAAGTATTGATGTACTGGATAACATCGAAAAAATTTCAGGAATAAAACCGGCATTCGAACAGTTTGATTTAGCGGATGCTGCAAAAACCGACGAGTTTTTTAGTCGTAATTCCGATATCGAGGCAATTATTCATTTTGCAGCCTCGAAAGCAGTTGGCGAATCGGTACAAAAACCTTTGTTGTACTACCGCAACAACCTGATGTCGTTGATGAACCTGCTGGATTGCCAGTTGAAATACAATGTGGCAAATATTGTATTCTCGTCGTCGTGTACGGTCTACGGCCAGCCTGATGTGTTGCCTGTTACTGAAAATACGCCACGCAAAGACGCCGAGTCGCCATACGGAAACACCAAGCGTGTTAACGAAGATATTTTAAGCGACAGTATTGCTGCATTTCCACAGTTAAAAGGAATTGCACTGCGCTATTTTAACCCGATTGGAGCACATCCAACCGCACTGATTGGAGAATTGCCACTGGGCGTACCACAAAACCTTGTGCCCTTTATTACGCAAACAGCTGCCGGATTACGCGACGAGCTGAAAGTGTTTGGCGACGATTACGATACGGTTGACGGTTCGGCCGTTCGCGATTACATTAACGTGGTTGATTTGGCCAAAGCGCACGTGGTAGCTATTGAGCGACTACTGGAAGGCAAAAACAAAAAGAACTACGAAATTTTCAATCTTGGTACCGGAAATGGTTTGTCGGTGTTGGAGATTGTAAACGGTTTTGAAAAAGCAACCGGTGTTAAACTGAATTATAAAATTGTTGGTCGTCGTGCAGGCGATATCGAAAAAATTTGGGCCGACACTACTTTTGCCAACGAAGAACTGGGCTGGAAAGCTGAAAAAGGAACAGAAGAAACACTACTTTCGGCCTGGAACTGGGAGAAAAAAGTGCGTGGAATAAAGTAAGACAATCATAATTGCATACATTTCGCCGGGCGACTTGCAGCTTATGCAGCGTTACCCGGCGATTTTATTTAGTGAGGCCCAAATTACAGGAGAGAAACGAGCTGTAATTTGATGGTCGAACTAATCCCGGTAGCGGAGCGTATCGGGATAAATGAGTTAATACTTCGATGCTTTCATCGTTATTAAACTACACTCAGTATTGATACCTCGTTAGCTTGCTGCGAGGCAGTTCATTTGCCGTTTGTTTGCTGCGGCTGTGGCAGTTCAATGTAAAAGGTACTTCCTTTTCCGGTAGCTGATTCAACATAAATATTACCCTTAAGTTTTTCGGTAAAATCTTTGCAAATCTTTAGTCCAAGGCCAGTCCCTTTTTCGTTCCCGGTTCCCGGCAACGATTCGGCAGTACCTTCTCTAAAAATATTCTGCAACTTGTCCGGGTTCATTCCTGTTCCTTCATCTTTAACCGAAATTACGGGTGTACCGTTTTCGTTTATTTGGCAATCAATATAAATATTTCCCTTTTCAAACGAATATTTAATGGCATTGGCCAACAGATTGCGCAAAATGGGGCCAAGGAATTTTTTATCTGTATAAATCGAAAGATCGTCAGGGACCTGGCTAATAATTCGTACACCTTTTAACTCGGCTCTGTTCGAAACCTGGAGACTAACCTCCCCGATGATCTTACTCAGTGATACCAGAACAGGATTAAATTTAATCTGGTTGGTTTCGAGCGAAGCCCAGTCGAGTATATTCTGAAGCAGTTCGTCGGCTTGTTTCGCTGATTGCTGAATATGCGAAAGAAATTGTTGATCCTGCTCTTTTTCCAATCCGGATTCGGTAAGTAATATATCAGAGAAACTCACGATATTGCTGTAAAAGCCTCTCAGATCGTGTCCGATAACCGAAAACAATTTGTTTTTTGAGGCGATAAGCTCTCTCAGTTCATTCTCTGCTTTTTTCCTCTCGGTGATGTCTCTTACATAAACGATCAAACGTTTATCTCCGTTAAGGTTAATAAATTTGGTGTTTATCTCGGTCGGGAAAATCGTCCCGTCCTTTTTTTTGTTTACGCGTTCCACATAAACCTCACCCGTTGCCATTTCTTCAGGAATTACATCGGGCAGCATTTCAGCAAATTCATCCGGGACCAGATCTCTTATCGACAGCTGTAGCATCTCTTCGCGGGTGTAACCAAACATTTTGTGTCCCATGGTATTGCAATCCAAAATTTCCCCACGCTCATTCTCCACATATATTCCATCGAGCGACAAATCAATCAGTGTTCTGAATTTAATTTCACTTTCCTGTATGCTTCTGTTTTTTTTCTGGTTCTTGTTAATCAGAAGCGCAATAAAAAATCCGGTAATTCCACCAAACACGATGGATAATGCCAGGGATGGAAAAGTAAAAGGATTAATTTTTAAGAATAAGAATTGAATGAAAGATAACAGAAAGATTATTGATATACCGCTTGTAATCCCTGTAAAAAGTACCGGCTTTGATTTGATTCTCATTAATTTCTTAATTTAAGCGATATAAATATATAATTAATTACCGTATTCCATTCGTGTCGCTATAGTTGAAACAGATACCTCAATATATCTCTGTTTTTGATTTTTGTTACGGACTCACAACAGCTGTTTAGCAACATTTGCTCACTAAATTATTTATCGAATTTATTTTATTGACTACATTTATAAGCTCAAACGTCTCATTTTTAAACGATGTAAAACCCAAAATCAATTTCAATGGCGTATTTAAAAGAAGCACAAAAGCGCGATTTTGTTAATCAAATGGCAATTATTACCCAGGAGAGTTTCGACCTTATTACAAAACACGGTTTTGATCCTACAAGCCGGATAAATACCTTAAAAGAAACATTAAAAGAGGCCCGGGATGCTGAAGGCGAACAAATCGATGCCGCTGCCCGGTTAAAAGATGCAACCAGAAAATCGCAGGAGAAGCTTTCCATAGCTTACAAGGAGGCCTCGAAAACCGTAGAGTTGCTGGCCGGGCTGCTGGGCAAAGACCATCCCCTTATTCAACAAATCAGAAAGATGCGAAAGTAACTACCCACTGTTTTAACCTGTTCTGATTATTAATCAACCTATTCTGTTTCTGTTTCAACCTAAGATGATTGTAAGTCAACCTAAGTTGATAGCGGACTATCTAAAGATGATTGTAAACCAACTATAGTAGGTTTCAAAACAACTAAAGATGAATGTGAATCAACCATGGTCGAATAAGAAACAACTAAGGTAGATATAAAACCAACCAAAGATGATTAAGAGCCAACTATAGTTGATAGAGAATCAGCCTTGGTATGTGCCGTGTCATCCTTCATCTTTTTCTTGTTGAAGTATTTTTCTATATCTGGCGAAAAGCCTACTTTTGATTTTCAAAATAATAAAAGATGAACAAGACAATATTAATTACCGGAGGTGCAGGATTTATTGGATCTCACGTGGTTCGTTTATTTGTAAATAACTACCCTGATTACAAAATTGTAAACCTCGATAAACTGACTTACGCAGGTAATCTTAATAATTTAAAAGATATTGAAGACCAACCCAATTACGAATTTGTAAAGGGCGATATTGTTGACAGTGAGTTTATTCAGCAACTGTTTGAAGAGCGTCAGTTCGACGGGGTGATTCACCTGGCAGCTGAGTCGCATGTTGATCGTTCGATTTCGAACCCGACCGAATTTGTTTTTACCAACGTTATTGGCACAGTTAATTTGCTGAACGCTGCAAAACATATCTGGAAGGATAATTTCGAAGGCAAACGTTTCTACCATATTTCAACCGATGAGGTTTATGGTTCGTTGGGCGAAGAAGGTATGTTCACTGAAAAAACCGCATACGATCCGCATAGTCCGTACTCGGCATCAAAAGCCAGTTCCGATCATTTTGTGCGTGCCTATAACGATACTTTTGGTGTGCCGGCGGTTATTTCAAACTGCTCGAATAATTATGGTTCGTTTCAGTTTCCCGAGAAATTAATTCCGCTTTTTATTCACAACATAAAAAACAACAAACCGCTGCCGGTTTATGGTAAAGGCGAAAACATTCGCGACTGGCTGTGGGTGGTTGATCATGCCCGGGCCATCGATGTAATTTACCATAAAGGCGTAACTGGAGAAACCTACAATATTGGTGGTTTTAATGAATGGACAAACATTGACCTGATTCGGGTGATGTGCCGCAAAATGGATGAAAAGCTGGGCCGCCCGGAAGGCGAATCGGAAAAGCTGATTACCTATGTGAAAGACCGCGCCGGCCACGATTTGCGTTACGCCATTGATGCCACCAAAATTAAAAACGAACTGGGCTGGGAGCCATCGTTGCAGTTTGAAGAAGGTATTGAATTGACCATCGACTGGTACCTCGAAAATACCGCATGGCTCGAGAATGTAACTTCGGGCGACTACCAGAAATACTACGAGCAACAGTACGAAATAAGATAATTTGAAGAGGCTGGTGATACTATCACTACAAGTGATAGTATCACTAATTTTTTATGAAAAATCAGAAAAGGAGATACAACATTATGTCTCCTTTTTTGTTTTTGTATTTAAAGTATTTGAATGCAAAATTGATTGTCGTAACTTGTACAAACACAAAAATTTCGTTCTCAAAACATACAAAATTTAAAAGAATAAACATGAAACAAACATTTCTCTTGCTGGCGCTTGTGGCTTTATTGGCGGCGTGCAGCACTTCAAAACAAGTCAGGAGTTCGCAGAAAGGTTTAAAAGGCAACTGGACATTGTCTTCGATTACAACCGATCAGGGAAACAAAGTGGAAATTAAAGAGTTGTTTAACCAGGCATCGCCCGATTGTTTCGAGGGCAGCCATTGGAGCTTCGTTAGCAATAACAATTCCGGAACATACTCTTTTATGGATGTGGCTTGTGTGAATTCCACCCATTCAATTAAATGGTTTATGGAAGAAGATGGCCAGGACATTTACTTCTTATGGAAATTTATTCCCGATGGGGTGAAGCCAAAAGATGTAACTGCCGGTTATAAGCTAAAATTAATTTCCGAATCGGAGACCGAATTTGTTTTGGCACAGGATGCTGCATTCGAGGGCGACATCATTTCAATTTATTATCAATTCGTAAAAAATTAAGATCACAGTTATGAAGAATATTACAGTATTAGTTCTCGGTTTTTTTATTGCCGGAATGTTTTTAAATAGTTGTAGCTCATTGCAAAATGCCAACAGTTCGCAAAAAGGTGCAGGAATCGGAGTGGCTGCAGGAGCTGCCTTGGGCGCGTTAATTGGCGGAAAAGATAACCGTGCGGCAGGCGCTCTGGTAGGGGCTGCTGTTGGTGGTGGTGCCGGTGCAATTATTGGTAAACAAATGGATAAACAGGCCGAAGAAATTGAAACAACAATGCCCGGTGCCGAGGTGGTGCGCAGCGAAGAAGGAATTCAGTTAATTCTGGACGAAAATGCCGATGTGCGTTTTGAATTTGATAGTTCAAAGCTTACAAGTGCCTCGCAAAACAACCTGGGTAAACTGGTTGAGATATTCAATAAATACCCGGATACCGATATACTGGTCATCGGACATACCGACAGTGATGGTGCCGAATCGTACAATCAAACCTTATCGGAAAAGCGTGCAGCATCGGTTGTTGGTTTTTTAAAATCGGAGGGAATTGAGGCTTCGCGTTTAAGTTCGGTAGGAATGGGCGAATCGCAGCCACGGGCAACCAACGATACCAAAGAAGGAAAAGCTCAAAACCGCAGGGTAGAGTTTACCATTACAGCTAACGAAGACATGGTAGATGCTGCCAAAGCACAGGCTGGCGAGAATTAATTTTGGTGTCGTTTTCTGAGTTCAGATGTTAAGAAATGAAACGACTTTGAAAATTGTATTGCAAAAGTTTCAGGAACAGAAATTTATACTATCTTTGCGCCACATTTTTCAAAATTAAAAAATAGAATTATGCCAGTAAAAATGAGATTAGCGCGACACGGTCGCAAACGCTACGCATACTACCACATTGTAGTAGCTGATAGCAGGGCGCCACGAGATGGCAGGTACATTGAAAGAATTGGCACGTACAATCCTAACACTGATCCTGCTACTATCGATCTCGATTTTGACAAAGCTTACGACTGGCTTGTTAAAGGCGCACAACCAACCGACACTGTAAGAGCAATTTTGTCTTACAAAGGTGTTATGTACAAAAAACACCTGATGGGTGGAGTTAAAAAAGGAGCTTTCGATGAAGCTGAAGCTGAAAAACGTTTAGAAAGCTGGATTGCAGCAAAAGATGCTAAAATTCAGGCAAAAATCGACCGTTTGGCCGGTAATGCCGCTGCAGAAGCTGAAAAACAACTGGAAGCTGAGAAGAAAGTCAACGAAGAAAGAGCTGCCGCTATTGCTGCAAGAGAAGCAGAATTAGCTGCCGAAGCACAAGCTGCTGTTAAAGAAGCTGAAGCTGAAGCCGCTGCTGAAGAAGCAGAAGAAGAGGCAACTGCTGAAGTTGAAGAAACTCCTGAAGCTGAAGCTGAGACTTCAGAAGAAGAAAAAGGTGCGGAATCTTAAGAAAGACAACTCATCTTATTATAGAAAACCATCCGTCGGCTGACGGATGGTTTTTTTGTGTTAATATCTATTGTTTAGCCCCTCTGGCTAAAAATTATGTTGCAAATTTTTGGAACTTTCTACTTATAACTACCGTTTCAAGTGAAAATGCTTTACTTTTGAAGTATGGAAACGATACCAAAAACCGATTGCCAAAAAGTTGGATTCTTCAGAAAGACGCATGGCGTGCATGGCGAAGTAGTCCTGGAGTTTGACGAACAGTTTGAATATTCAGTGGAAGATAGCGACCGCTTTTTTGTAGAACTGGATGGTTTGCTGGTACCTTTTTTTGTGGAGAAAGACGGTTTTCGTTTCCGGTCGTCCAAAACGGCAATTGTAAAGTTTGATTGGGTTGACGACGAAAAATACGCCAAACGACTGATCGGGGCGAGCGCTTACCTGTTTCATTCGGAGATTATCGATGAGCAGGATGAAAACGAATCGACTTTTGAAGGCCTCATGCTAATCGATAGCAAACTGGGCGAAATTGGTGTAATCGATCAGGTGGATGACTACTCCGGAAATATTGTTTTTACGGTTTCGTACCGGGGCGAGGAGTTGTTAATCCCGTTTCACGAAGAGATGCTCGTTTCGTACAGCGAAAGTGAAAGTACACTAACCTTAAAATTACCCGACGGACTGATTGACGCTTAAGTCGGGCTCAAAATCCACAAATTTATCTCTCCAATCCTTTGGGATTGTTTCCGAAACTCTGGCTTTCATATCAAAACAAACCATTACCGATTTACATATTGCCACCGGCTCAGGGCCATTGTTTTTGTATACCGCCTGTGTCATCTCCAGGCTCTTTTCGCCAAGCGAAGATACCGATGTTTCAACATGGATTTCATCCTCGAGATAGGTCGGTTGCATGTAATCCACTTTTACCGAAGCAATAACCAATCCTTTGTGTGTCCAGCTAATAAGGTCGCCTAAAACTGTTCCGAAATATTTTAGACGGGCCAGATCAAAAAACTCCTGGTATTTGGCATTGTAAACATGGCCCATCAGGTCGATGTCGTTAAACCGAATCTGCACCGGTACGCTGTGTTTCTGTTTCATAAATTGCTTCTTTATACGTTTAAAAGTGCAATTATTTTTGTGGCGTGTGCAACTTTATTCCGAATGTCGCGTCATTAAAACGTAATAATAATATTGGCCGGAAAGATCACTGGCTCTGGCCGAATTTGAATGCCAGGTCTAGTGCGGATATTGAAAATTAAGAATTAGAAATTTAAATAGTAAAAACATGAAAACCAGAATTTTAGTATTTAGCCTTTTTGTAATGGGCTTGTTTATGGCCTCAACCGTTAAGGCACAAGAAGAAACACGCGATGTTTCAAGTTTCTCGGAGATAAGTTTGCGAATTCCGGGAACGGTACATCTAAAACAAGGCAGTCCGCAAAGTGTGCGCATAGAAGCTAAACAGTCGACACTTGAAGACATTATTACCGAAGTAAGCGGGAGTAAACTGATCATTCGTTTTCCGGGTAAAAGTATTTTTCAGCGCAATTACAAACCCGGCAAAATAGATATCTACATCACTGTGCCGGATGTTAACGGACTGGGTGTTTCGGGTTCGGGAGATATTTTAGCTAACGAAATTCAAGCACGTATTATCGATCTGGCTGTTAGTGGCAGTGGAAATATTGAAATTGAAGACCTGACATCGGACAAAGTAAAAGGAGCTATTTCGGGCTCGGGTAATATTACGATTGACAGCGATGGTGTTGCCGACGAATTATCCGTTTCCATTTCAGGGTCAGGTAATTTTAAAGCTGATGGATTTGAAGCCAAAGATGTAACCGTTAGCACATCCGGATCGGGCAATAGTAACGTGAAATCGAATGGCACGTTAAAAGCAAGAGTCGCCGGATCGGGAAGTGTATATTATAAAGGAAATCCCAGAGTTGATGCATCTGTTGCCGGATCAGGACGCGTAAAAAGTATGTAATCCGGACGGAATTAAAATATTTAAGGCCATCTGTTTTTCAGATGGCCTTTTTATTTTCTGAGAATTTCGATTTGTCCGCCCGGCCCCAGTTTTATTACGCTCGATGCTTTCGATGGCATACGATCATCCTGCCGGTATTCCACAATATAATCAACCGCTTGTTTTATTTCCTCCGAAATATCATCAAAAAATACCGACGATTTTTCGCCACTTTTATTGGCTGAAGTTGATACGATAGGCCGGCGAAAACGTTGCAACAGCTGACGCGTAAACTCTTCTTTGGTAAACCGAATACCGATACTGCCGTCTTCGGCAATTAAATTGGCAGCCAGGTTTTTTGCTCCCGGATAAATTACAGTGAGTGGGGTTGTGCTTACGTCAACCAAATCCCAGGCTACCTCCGGAACTTCATCGATATAACGATCGAGCAAAGCCGGATTCTCCATTAAAACCAGCATGCTTTTCGAGTCTTCGCGTTTTTTTATATCGTAAATGCGTTGTACAGCTTCAGCATTGGTGGCATCGCAGCCAATGCCCCAAATGGTATCGGTTGGGTAAAGAATGATACCCCCGCTCTTCAAAACTTCAACCGCTTTTTTTAAATCGTTGTGCATAGTCCTCTTGTTGTATAGCTTTTACCCCCTGTCGCTTCTTCGGCGCTCCTGTCCTCCGTCAGCTGACGGAGACATTCGGAACGAAGTGACGATAGGGGGATTTGTTTTTATCCTATTAATTCGGCGTACAAAGAAATCAATTTTTCAACATATTTTTTGGGTTGAAATTCATTGGCTCTCACGCGTCCTTTCATTATTAGTTCCTTACGAAAATTGGTGTCGGTAAGTATCTTTTCAATGTTGTTGCCCAACTCGTCAATGTTTTGTGGCGAACAAAGCACAGCAGCATCGCCGGCGGTTTCAGGTAAACACGAAGCTTTTGATGTGATTACAGGGCAGCCGCAAGCCATTGATTCGATTACCGGCAATCCGAAACCTTCGAATACCGAAATATAAATGGATAATTGTGCCAGTTGATAGAGGCCTGCCAGATCTGCTTCAGGAATATTTTTCAGAAAAATTACCCGGTTATGAAGTTGCTTTTCGGCAATGTATTTATGAATGTCGTTACAATACGATGTTGGATTTCCGACCAAAACCAGCGGAAGTTTGATGTTCTTTTCAACCAGTGCTTTAATTATCGAAAGCTGATTCTTCCGCTCTTCCACCGTACCAACGGCCAAAATAAAATCGTTGGGCAGCTTATATTTTTCCTTGATCTTTCCGGTGTTGGCATTCTCAAAAAACAGGGGCGAAATGGCCTGATGGAGAATCTCTATTTTTTCCGGGTCAACATCTATAAAATCGATAATGTCGTCTTTGGTTTGCTGGCTAATGGCTAAAATTTTGGTAGCGGCATTGCAGGCATATTTTGTTTTGCGGAAATAAATAGCCCGGTCGAGTGTTTTGTAAAATTCGGGATAACGAATAAAGATCAGATCGTGAATAGTTACCAGCGTAGGGATGGAGGTTTTATGAATTCCCTTGGGAAGTTCGTTGCTCAATCCGTGAAACAGATCAAGGTTGTGATCCTTAATTTCATCACTCAATTGTATCGAGCGCCAAATCGCTTTTTTAAATCCTGAATGTGCATTTTCAGGTGCTACCACCTCAAACTTATCCTGCTGCTCAAGCATTGCTGCTTTAACTTCAGGCGAGAACAAAGCATAATGGTGATCTGGAAAATATTTCTGAAGGGCATTCAGGGTATTCCGGCTGTAGTTGCCCAGGCCGGAGGTATTCAGAAATGCTCTTTTTGCGTCGTATCCTATCTTCATTGTTTGTTGTTTAGTGTGCTTTTAAAAATACAAAAAAGGCCGGGTTTTGTCGCCCGGCCTCATTAATTTATTGTGAAGTATGAATTTTTAAAAGTCTTTCACTCCATCGAAGTCGAGCGTTGCAAAATAATCCTCGATTGTTTCTGCTCGACGGATTTCAACCACATCGCCATTCTCACGAAGTAGCAATTCGGCAGATTTTAGTTTTCCGTTGTAGTTAAACCCCATCGAATGGCCGTGTGCTCCAGTGTCGTGAATAACCACTATATCATCCTGCTCAATTTCGGGCAACATGCGGTCGATGGCAAATTTATCGTTGTTTTCGCACAACGATCCGGTTACGTCGTATTTTACATTTGCCTCGTCATTTTCTTTTCCCATAACCGTAATGTGATGGTAAGCACCGTAAAGTGCAGGGCGCATCAGGTTGGTCATACAGGCATCCAAACCGGCATAGGTTTTATAGGTCTTTTTAATGTGACGAACTTTGGTTACCAAATAACCGTAAGGGCCGGTAATGGCACGACCCGATTCAAAGAATATTTTCAGCGGAGCAAGTCCGGCTTTAACAATAATGTCATCATAGCATTTTTTCACCCCGGCGCTAACAAATTCCATGTCAACAGGTTTTTCACCCGGTTTGTAAGGAATTCCAATTCCGCCACCCATGTTGGCAAATTCAATTTTTACGCCTGTTTTTTCGTAAACTTCAACCACTAAGTTAAACAGCAACTCGGCAGTTTCTACAAAATAAGACGACTCCAGTTCGTTTGAAGCCACCATGGTGTGAATACCAAAATGTTTTACACCCTTTTCTTTCAGGATCTTATAGCCTTCAATCATTTGGTCGCGGGTAAAACCGTATTTGGCTTCTTCAGGATGTCCGATAATTACATTACCTTCTTTCAAACTTCCCGGATTGTAACGCATACAAATCGTATCCGGCAATCCTACATGCTTATCAACAAAGTCGATGTGCGAAATATCATCGAGATTGATAATGGCGCCCAAATCTTTAGCCAGCTGAAATTCGTATGCCGGCGTATCGTTCGAAGTCAGCATAATTTCATCGCCGCTCATTCCAATACGTTTGGCCAGTTCCAGCTCAGCAACAGAACTACAGTCAATTCCAAAACCTTCCTCTCTCAGAATCTTCATCAGGTATGGATTTGGCGCGGCTTTAATTGCATAATATTCCTTAAAACCTTCGTTCCACGAAAATGCCTTTTTGAAATTACGTGCATTTTCAATCATTGCTTTCTCATCGTAAATATGAAACGGAGTAGGGTGGTTTTCAATAATGCTTTCAAGCTGTTCTTTGCTAAAAGGTAGATTTTTTTCTGCCATGTTTTTCGTATTATTTAAGGACAACAAAATTAACTAATTTTTCGATCTTGTAGAATCAATCTAAATAAAGGACGTTCTAATTAACCGGAAGTTTACAATTATGCTTGTTCGATGAAATGCATGGCCGCTTTAATGCCATCGGCGGCACTCGAAATAATTCCGCCGGCATAGCCGCTGCCTTCACCAACGATGTAAATATTCTCGAATCCTTCGCATAGACCACTTTGGTCGCGAATTACCTGAACGGGTGATGAAGTTTTACTTTCGAAACCTAAAAGGTTGCCATTTTCGAAACCACGCATTTTACGAATAAAATCCTGCAAACCGACCTGCATCGATTCTACAATCGGCCTGGGCAGCAAGTCCCATAGCGGAGCTGGTTTTAAACCCAGCGGGTAACTGGTTTCAAACTGCGAGCCTTTTCCTTTCTGTTTCAGGAAGTCGTTGATAGAACATGCAGGCGCAGCATAACCGTTTGCATATTGATAAAAACTCTCTTCCAGTTTTTGCAGGTTGTCCAGCGCTTCAATGGGTGAAACTGTTTTTCCTGCCAGCTCATCAGGATGAATGGCGGCTACGCAGGCAGCATTGGCAAAATTGCCGTTGCGTCTGTAATAGCTCATGCCGTTTACGATGTTGGTATTTTCGTAAGCCGCTGCCGGAACAACCATGCCGCCCGGGCACATACAAAACGAAAAAACCGAATGTTTGCCGTCGGCTTGTGAAGTGAGGCGGTATTCGGCGGCTTTAACTCCCGGAAGTTGCGGTTTTCCCCACTGTGCCCTGTTGATGATTTCCTGTGTGTGTTCCATCCGGCTGCCAATGGCAAAGTTTTTAGTGCGGAAAGGAATGCCTCTTCTGATCAACATTTTATAGGTTTCGAAAGCAGAATGACCGGGAGCAATAAAAAGCGCATCAGCCGGAAAATTACCTTTGGATGTAATAACCTCTTTTACGTTCGAATTGGTAATTACCACATCTTCCAGCATTGTTTCAAAGAGAAATCTGCCTCCAAGACTCTCAAAAGATTCACGCAGATTCTGCACTATTTTTCTGAGGTTGTCGGTTCCCAAATGCGGGTGTGTCATGTAGAGAATCTCTTCCGGTGCACCGGCTTCCACGTAACTCGACAGGATAAACTGCTTTTCTTTAGATATGCGTTTAGAGCGCGAAGTGAGTTTACCATCCGAGAAAGTTCCGGCTCCACCTTCACCAAAAGCGTAATTGTTTTGTGCGTTGAAAGTTCCGGTTCGTTCAAAGTTGGAAATGGCTTTGCCACGTGTTGTAACATCTGAGCCGCGTTCGATCAGCGTAACATCAAAACCGGCTTTCTGTAATACAAAAGCATTAAAGAAACCGGCTGGGCCGCTACCAACAACCACGATTTTTTTATTGCTTTTCCTGTAAGGTATTTCCAGCTTTTCTTTTTCAACCTGCTCGTCCCCTTTAATTTCAGGCGATGATACAACAGCTTTTACCAACCAGTGAATGTTCGATTTATTCCGGGCATCCAAACTTTTTGTCTCCAGCTCGTACGAAAAGTTCTTAATCCGAAGTGTTTTGGCAATTTGGCCTTGCAGCAATTCGGGGCTGTAGTTGGTGGGTAATTTAAATGAAACTGATTTTGTTCCCATGTACTGAAATATTAGAAGCCAAAAATACGGAAAGATCGCAGGTTTCTGAACACCATATCAAAAAAACAAAAAATCATTGTAACGTATCAAAAAGTTGTGCGTCACATAACTGAAAAAACAAGCAAGCTTTAAAGCTATAAAAACAAAAAACGTTCAAAAATATTTTTTTACATGCCCAAATAGGTCGTTCGTCGAAAAAAGACCTCGGGTAAGCCTTTTTTTCATCAACTTTAGTTCGAAAACAAAAATCAACGGCTTTTAATAGTCGGATAAACAGAAAACAAGTTCAAGCCATGATTAGTCTAAACAATGTTCACAAGTCGTACGTAACGGGTAGTAACTCGTTGCATGTATTAAAAGGAATCGACCTCGAAATCAAATCCGGAGAGTTCGTCTCCATAATGGGGTCATCGGGTTCCGGGAAATCAACCTTACTTAACATCCTTGGAATTTTGGATAACTACGATGAAGGATCGTATTATCTGAACGGATCGTTGGTAAAAGATATGTCGGAAAAGAAAGCCGCCAAACTCCGCAACGAGTTAGTAGGTTTTGTATTCCAGTCGTTTAACCTGATTTCTTTTAAAAACGCTCTTGAAAATGTGGCGCTTCCGCTGTATTATCAGGGAGTGAATCGGAAAAAGCGAAACAAAATTGCAGAAGAATACCTCGATAAAGTTGGTTTGCTGGATTGGGCGACGCACTTACCCAGCGAAATGTCGGGCGGACAAAAACAACGTGTAGCGATTGCACGTTCACTTATCTCTCAGCCAAAAATTATTTTTGCCGATGAGCCAACCGGTGCACTCGATACCAGCACATCGTACGAGGTAATGGATATTCTGAAAGAAATTAACGATGACGGAATTACAGTTATTCTGGTAACACACGAGCACGATATTGCTTCGATGACCCAGAAAATTGTCCGATTGAAAGATGGCCGGATCGATGAGATCATTAAAAACGGCGATTTGAAAAACTTTCAGCATCGTTACGCCAAAGAACTGGAAACAGCCTAGAGAAGTCTGCAGTCGCAGTTTTCAGTCTCAGTGGGCAGTTTGCTCTTATACTTATCACTTTAAACTTAAGCTATCATGTTCGATATTGATAAATGGCAGGAGATCTTTGCCACCATCAAAAAAAATAAAATGCGCACTTTCCTTACCGGATTTAGCGTTGCCTGGGGGATTTTTATGTTGATGATCCTTCTGGGGGCCGGTAATGGATTAAGCAACGGTGTGTCGGAAAACTTTATGCGCGATGCCGTTAACGCCATGTGGTTGTGGAGTGGCCGTACCAGCATACCTTACAAAGGCATGCAGGAAAACAGGGAAATCCGTTTTACCAATGCCGATTACGATATCCTGAAAGATTTGGAAGGAATTGAGCACACCTCGGGCCGTTATTATATTGGCGGAAACTTATTCTCTTACGGAAGCGAATACGGCGAGTATTCAGCTATAACTTGTCATCCTGATTTAAAAGATGTTGAGTCGATTGAAATTGTAGAAGGTCGTTTTGTGAACCAGGTTGATATCGATCAGACCCGAAAATCGGTGGTGTTGGGGAAAGATATTTACGATGCACTTTTTGATGGTAAAGAGGCCGTTGGTGAATATGTTCGTGTAAATAACATTCCGTTTAAAGTGGTTGGAATTTGTAAAGAAGGAGGAGGTACACGTCACCGAAATGCATACATACCGGTTACTACGGGGCAAAAAGTATTTAACGGATCAAACCGCCTGCATAATTTTGCCTTAACCATTAACGCCGAAACAATAGAAGAAAGCCAGGCCATTGAAAACCGTGTTCGGGAGAGACTGGCGCGCAAACATAAATTCGACGCTACGGATGAATCGGCCATGGGATCGTACAGTAAACTGGAAGATGTAATTCAAACCATGAAGATCTTCCAGGCGATCGATATTTTCATTTGGATTATTGGAATAGGAACCCTGATTGCCGGTGTGGTTGGCGTAAGCAACATCATGCTGATTGTGGTAAAAGAACGCACAAAAGAAATTGGCATCCGAAAAGCCATTGGTGCCAGTCCTGCTTCGGTAATTGGATTAATCCTTTTGGAAGCCGTAATGATCACAACAATTGCAGGATACATCGGACTGGTGTTGGGAACCGGATTGATGGAAGGTTTGAATTTTATCGTAGAGAAACAATTTGAAGCTTCAGCGGCAACTAACGGCGGAAATGGAGAAACCTTGTTCCGCAACCCGACCGTTGACCTGGGAATTGCCCTATCGGCAACATTATTACTGGTAATTGCCGGAGCTATTGCGGGTTATATTCCTGCAAAACGAGCTGCAAAAATCAAACCTATTGAAGCCTTGCGCGACGAATAACAGAAACGAAAACAAAAGCAGAAAACAATGTTCGACTTAGACCTTTGGAAAGAAATATTAAGCGCTTTAAAGAAAAACCGGATGCGCAGTTTTATGACCGCTTTCGGTGTGTTCTGGGGAATATTTATGCTGATAATTATGTCGGGAGCCGGTCGTGCCCTTGAAAATGGGGTGATGGACGGAATTAAAGCTTTCGCATCTAACTCGGCATTCTTCTGGACCGAGCGCACCAGCGTGCCTTATAAAGGATTTCAACGGGGACGACGCTGGAACTACAAAAATACAGATATTGAATACATAAAAGCCAACATCAGCGATATTGAATACTTGTCGCCACGATTGTTCGGACCAAGCAGCGGAGGCGGAGATAATGTAATTCGCGGTAAAAAAACAGGCGCCTTTAACATTTATGGTGATTATCCCGAGTTTTTCAAAATCGATCCGTGGACACCGCTGCAGGGCCGACTGATCAATACCATCGATATTCAACATTCGCGAAAAGTGGTAAACATTGGTGAACGTGTGGTGGAAGTCATGTTCGACAAGGACGAAGATCCAATTGGACAATACCTGAAAATTAACGGCGTTTACTTCCAGGTGGTTGGTGTGGTAAAAGGCGAAACCCGCGTAAATATTGGTAGTGGCCGGAAAAATGAAACCATAATAATGCCGTTCACAACCATGCAAAAGACCTATAACATGGGCGACGATGTGCACTTTTTTTCGGTAACCTCGCAACCCGGAGTGCCAGTGAGTAAAGTGGAAAGCCGTTTAAAAGAATTGATGAAAGAACGCCACAGTGTTGCACTCGACGATCAACAGGCTGTTGGGTCGTTTAACATAGAGGTGGAGTGGAAAAAATATATGGGACTTTTCACCGGAATTCAGATCCTAACCTGGATCGTGGGAATCGGAACTTTGCTGGCCGGTGTAATTGGCGTAAGCAATATTATGCTGGTAATTATTAAAGAACGCACGCAGGAAATTGGTATTCAGCGCGCCATTGGTGCCACTCCGGGGAAAGTGATTCTTCACATTGTTGCCGAAAGTGTTTTCCTCACCGTACTTGCCGGATACCTTGGTTTGGCGCTGGGTGTCGGCCTGCTTGAGCTGCTGAATATGGCGTTGGAAATGAATGCCGGTAGCGGAGATGATATTTTCTTCCGCCGCCCTGAGATCAGTTTCCAAATGGCAGTTGGAGCGCTTTCAGTACTGGTGGTTTCCGGAATTTTTGCCGGATTAATTCCGGCGCGGCGGGCGGTAAGTATTAAACCGATTGATGCTTTGCGCGACGAGTAAAAAAGGATTAATGATTAAGGATAAATTGAAACAAAAAACAATAAAAGCAAATTAGCCATGAAGAAAGTATTTAAAATTTTAGGAGTTGTAGTATTGGTTGCAATATTTGGAGGAACGCTTTTCTTCCTGTACAACAAATCGAAAAAGAAAACAGATTTTTTTGAAAACAAGAACCCGTTTTATAGCGAGGTAGTAATGAAAACGGTGGCTACCGGTTCGGTGGTTCCACGTTTTGAAATTGAGATCGTTCCGCAGGTTTCAGGAATTATTGATGAATTGTTTGTTGAAGCCGGCGATAAAATTACCAAAGGGCAGGTGGTTGCCCGTATCAAAATTATTCCTGATATGGTGACACTGAATTCGGCCGAAACTCGTGTAAACCGTGCAAAAATTGGTTTTGAAGATGCACAGATCGATTACGACCGTCAGCAGAAATTATTTGATAAAGAAGTGATCTCCTACGAAGAGTTTAAAGCTGCAAAAGTGGCCTACGATTCAGCAAAAGAAGAATTAACCGCTGCCGAAAATAATCTGGAATTAATTAAAAACGGTGTAACAAAAAAGGCTGAAACGGCTACTAATACGCTTGTGCGCTCAACCATCGACGGTATGGTTCTGGATGTTCCGGTTGAAGAAGGTAACTCGGTAATTCAGGCAAATACCTTTAACGCAGGAACTACCATTGCGTCGGTTGCCGATATGAGCGATATGATATTTGAAGGAAATGTTGACGAAACAGAAGTAGGTAAAATTCGCGAAGGAATGCCAATTGAACTGGAAATTGGTGCTATCGACAAAGAAAAATTTGCTGCCGTTCTGGAATATATTTCGCCAAAAGGTGTGGAAGAAAACGGTGCCATTCAGTTTGAGATTAAAGCAAATGTGAAACTGAAGGAAGGCCAGTTTATACGTGCCGGATACAGTGCAAACGCCAATATCGTTCTGGAGCGCAAAGACAATGTGATGGTTATTCCCGAAGGTTTGCTTCAATTTGAGAACGACTCGTCGTTTGTTGAGGTGAACATAGGTACGGCCGAAGAACCAAACTACGAAAAACGTTGGGTACACACAGGCCTTTCTGACGGGATAAATATTGAAATTACCGAAGGATTGAATGTAGAGGATAAAGTTAAAGGTGAAAAGATTGATCCGAAGAAAGTTCAGGAAGCACAAGCCAATAATGGCTAACAGTAGGTAATTCACATTGCTTTATGTAAATTAGTGGCAAAACAAAAAACAATACATGATGAAGAATCTTTTAACCTTATTTTTAGGAATATTACTGTCGGGCGGAGCCTTGAATCTGCAGGCGCAAAACGAATGGGATTTACAGACCTGTTTCGATTACGCCATTCAAAACAACCTTCAGGTAAAACGGCAGGAGATAAATACACGTTACAACGAAACGCTGGTTAAGCAGGCAAAAGATGATAAGCTGCCTAACCTGAATGGCCAGGTGAGCAACGATTTTAGTTTTGGCCGTTCGTTAACCTACGACAATACTTACGACAATATTAACTCGGCTAGTGTAGCCGGAGGGTTAAATACCAGCATGACACTGTTTAACGGAATGACGCTTAGCAACACCGTTAAAATGCGTGAGCTCGATTTGCAGGCAACATTGGCCGATCTGCAAAAAACAAAAGACGATATTATGCTGGCTATTGCAGCCGAATACCTCGAAATTCTTTTTGCGCAGGAGGTACAACTGGTTGCCGAGGCTACCATCGAGGTAACCAAACAGCAGATTAATCGCACCCGTCAGCTTGTTGATGCAGGAAGTGAAGCACGTGGAGCTTTGCTTGAAATTGAAGCGCAGCTGGCTCGCGAAGAGCTGGATTTGGTAAATGCACAAAACCGTGTTCAGTTGGCTTACCTGAATTTGTACCAGTTTTTGGAATTACCCATGGCCGAAAGTTTTAAGATTAAAGAGCCCGTATTGCCCGAAGTTCAGGCCAACCTTACCATGATAAACGCTTACGATGTGTTTAGCAACGCAATTAATGTACGCCCCGAAATAAAAGCGGCACAGTTGCGTGTTGAAAGTGCCATGAAACAGTTGGAAATTGCCAAGGGATATCGTTATCCGAGTTTGAGTTTTGGCGCCAACTATTACAACCAGTATAACAACCAGTACAAAGACTTTGAAGGAAACCGCATTGATTTAGGCGAACAGCTGAAAAACAACAGCCGCTCGAGTTTGGGATTAACTTTGAGTATCCCGATTTTCAATCGTTTCCAGGTGAAGAACAATATTTCGAACTCAGAATTGCAAATTGCGGATTACGAGTACCAGTTACAACAAAACCGCAATGTTTTGCGCAGAGACATTGAGCAGGTGTACACCAATGCGCTGGCTGCATTTAATCGTTACATTTCTACCGATAAAGCGGTGGCTTCAATGAAAGAAGCTTTCCGTTACACCGAAGAAAAGTTTAACGTGGGAATGATCAATTCGGTAGAATACAATCAGAGTAAAACAAATCTGACCAATGCTCAGTCGGATCTGATACAAGCAAAATACGAATACATTTTCCGCACGAAAATACTTGATTTCTACAACGGTGTAGCAATCACCTTGTAGCAGATCTTGCTTGAACATTGTTTTTTGTGCCTCCGGCTGAAAAGTCGGAGGCTTTTTATTTGTAAAACTTATCTAACCTGACAATTTGCACATTGTAATTCCGACAATTTGATATCTTTGTCGCCAACGTATTATACCTAAATCAATTAAAGCTGTTTCTTATGAAGTTGCCTTTGGTCTTATTTCTCTGTGTATTTTTGGCATATACTGCTGTTGCCAACAATTATAACTCAAAATCGGATACAACGATAAATACCTTCAATAAAGCCTATGTTTATCGCGTAAAGAAATTGCAGGACGTAATAAATATTGATGGTGTAATTGACGAAAACGACTGGAAACAAGCGCAAAAAGCAGATAAGTTTTACCGGGTGCTACCTGTTGATACCGGTTTTGCCACGCAGCCTTCAACAATGATGATGGCTTACGACGACAAAGCTTTGTACGTAGCACAAATATTTTACGACACCATTCCCGGCGATCGTGTGATGGAATCGTTCCGCCGCGATTTTAGCTTTGGAAATAACGATAACCTGCTTATATTTTTCGATACATTTTTGGATCAGACAAACGGTTTTTCATTTGGGGTTTCGGCCTCGGGAGCCAAGTGGGACGGTACCATGAGTAACGGACACAGTATTTCGTTGGATTGGGACTGCAAATGGGAAATGAAAACCAAACATTACGACAACCGTTGGGTGAGCGAAATGCGTATTCCGTTTAAATCGGTTCGGTATCCGAAAGGAAGTAAGGAATGGAACGTAAACTTTAGCCGATTGGATTTGAAATCGAACGAAAAGTCGGCATGGGCGCCTGTGCCAAGGCAGTTTCCAACGGCTTCGCTGGCTTACTCCGGGCGTATGCAGTTTGAGGAGCCGCTACCAAAATCAAAAATGCAATTTTCAGTAATTCCGTATTTATTGGGTGGCGCAGCAAAAGATTTTGAGGCCGGCACAAGTACCGATTACCGTACCGATGTTGGTTTTGATGCCAAAGTTGGTATTTCATCGTCGATGACACTCGACCTGACGTATAACCCCGATTTTGCACAGGTTGAAGTTGATCAGCAGGTTACCAATATCGACCGTTTTGAATTGTTCTTCCCCGAAAAACGGCAGTTCTTTCTCGAGAACAGCGACCTTTTTTCAAGTTATGGTTATTCGCATACTTTAACTCCGTTTTTTTCGCGCAGAATTGGTTTGGATGCCCCGGTACTTGCCGGTGCCCGACTGAGTGGGAAAATTGGCAACGACTGGCGGGTAGGCTTTATGAATATGACTACCGAGGAAACCGGTGAAAACCTGGCGCGGAATTTTACTGTGGCTTCTGTTCAGAAGAAAATGTTTACGCGGTCGAGCCTTGGATTTATTGCCGTTAACAAAGAATATTTTGATGTGCCATCGGACACCAGCATGTATAACCGGGTGATTGGTTTTGATTATAACCTGGCCAGCAAAGACAATGTTTGGGACGGAAAGTTCTTTTACCACCGTTCGTTTCAACCCGATAATCCCGACAAACAATATGCACAGGGAGCCATGTTAATGTATAAAACCCAGCACCTGAACCTGGGCCTTTTCGAAACTTCGGTAGGCGAAAACTATCGTGCCGAGGCCGGATATGTGCGCCGTACAGGATATAATTTTATTGGTGCTTCAGCCGGTTATACTTTTGTGCCCAATAAAAAAGTGGTAAATCATGGACCGAGTATAAAACTTGATAACTATTTTAATCCTGATAAGGATTTGATAGAACATCAATACCAGTTCGAATATGAGTTAACCTTTGCAAACCGTGCAGAATTGGGGTTTGAATATACCGACCATTTTGTACAGCTACGAAACGATTTTAATCCTACACAGGATCCTGAACATTATTTGCCCGAAGGATCGGAATATGATTTTGGACTCTTCTCTGTTTCCTATCAATCTACCCGCAAGTCGTTGTTTACCTGGCAGGCCGAAGCCTCAAAAGGTAGTTTCTATAGTGGCGATATTCAGTACATCCAGGGAGAGATCGGTTACCGCTTTCAACCCTATGTAAACCTGACCATGAATTTTAACTACACCGATATGGATTTGGGCGATCCGTTTAGCCGCGAAAAATTCTGGCTGGTGGGCCCGAAAATGGATATCACTTTTACCGATAAAATTTTCTGGTCGACTTTTGTGCAGTACAACGAACAAATCGACAATCTGAATATCAACTCGCGCTTTCAGTGGCGTTACCAGCCCGTTTCGGATATTTACCTGGTTTATACAGACAATTATTTTACCGGAAACTGGAACTCACGAAACAGGGCGGTGGTTTTAAAAATGACTTACTGGTTTAATTAAGCGATTTTGAGCGTTGCCATAATTAGCCGAACCATTCCGCTTCGAATTCGTAAAAATCAAACATAAGTGACAAAAATCACTTTGGATTTGAGCCATAAATCTTATGTTTTACCAATTTGTTAAACCGATTTTGGGGACTCTGAATTATTTCCGTCATAGCGAAAAAAAATTAACTTTGCGTGCCTTAAAACAATTTGACAGACAATTGTTTAAGAAAACACGATTTTATAATAATAAAACTCACTAGTAAAATGAAAGTAACAGTAGTTGGAGCAGGTGCAGTAGGTGCAAGTTGTGCCGAGTATATCGCAATTAAAGATTTTGCAGAAGAAATAGTATTGATTGACATCAAAGAAGGTTTTGCTGAAGGAAAAGCAATGGATTTGATGCAAACTGCTTCGTTAAACGGTTTTGACTCAACCATCGTTGGTGCCACTAACGATTACACTAAAACAGCTGGTAGCGATGTTGCAGTAATTACCAGTGGTATTCCACGTAAACCGGGAATGACTCGTGAAGAGTTGATCGGTATTAATGCCGGAATTGTAAAAGACGTTGCTGAAAAATTGATCGCTGAGTCGCCAAACGTAATCATTATTGTGGTTAGTAACCCAATGGATACAATGGCTTACCTGGCACACAAAGCTACAGGTCTTCCTAAAAACCGTATTATCGGTATGGGTGGAGCTTTAGATAGCGCACGTTTTAAATACAGATTGGCTGAAGCATTGGAATGCGCACAGTCTGACATTTCTGCAATGGTAATCGGTGGACACAGCGATACCGGTATGGTTCCGTTAATCGACAAAGCTGTTCGTAACAGTGTTCCTGTTACTGAATTTTTAAGTGAAGAAAAACAAGCTGAAGTAGTTGAAGCTACTAAAGTTGGTGGTGCTACTTTAACAAAATTGCTGGGAACCAGCGCATGGTATGCTCCTGGTGCAGCAGTATCAGAATTGGTTCGCGCCATTGCATTGGATTCTCAAAAAATGTTCCCATGTTCAGCTCTTCTTGAAGGCGAGTATGGTTTAAGCGACATTTCAATCGGTGTTCCTTGTATCATCGGTAAAAACGGTATCGAGAAAATCGTTGAAATCGAATTGACCGATGCTGAAAAAGAAAAATTGGCTGCAAGTGCAGAGGGTGTTTCTGCAGTAAACGCTTTACTATAATTCGGAAAAAGAATTACAGCATACAGAGGCTCGCACTTATTGCGGGCCTTTTTTTGTGCTAATTTGTTTTAAATTTGAAGCCATGCGAACGAAAATACCTATCGACATTATAGAGCTGGAATCCTCGAACTATCATTTAATTCTTCCCACGCAATTCGAAGGAAGCGAAACCGCTTATTGGGTGATTGATACCGGGGCCTCAAAATCGGTATTTGATAAAAACCAGGCTGAATTTATTTGGTCGGAAGAGGAAGGTACCGAAGAGCTTCATGCAGCTAATATGAGCGAGGAACCTTTAAAAACATCGCTGGGTATTATAAAACCATTGTTTTTTGGAAAGCTAAAAGTCGGCAATATGAAAGTTGCCTTGATGGACATGGATCACATTAACGAGCTGTACCAAAAAGTAAGCGACTATAAAATCTGCGGTTTGCTGGGAAGCGATTTCCTGCTGAAATACAATGCCGTTATTGATTATAAACGACGGGTACTAAAGTTGTCAGAGTAAATAATCCGGATTTTAAAGGATTACGCATGGCGTTAATTTAGTTTTAACGAATTTACAATTGCCTCCAATTCTTGCTTTTGTTTATCTGTTTGATAAGTGATCGTGATATCGATATAAAAATCATTCCTTTTCAAGGCGAAATGAGTTTGTTGCATCGTCATTTCCTGAATTGTCATGGTAAGATCGAAAGTAAAACACTCAACATCGTTTGATAAAATCGTTTTCTCTATCTCGGAAGTAATGGGATTTAAATTTGCATATTGCTTTTTAACCTGCGCTAAATAGTCGTTCTCATTTTTAACTTCGGGATAAAGTATACACCTTTCTGCAATCATTGAAAGATTGGGTTTAAACTCTTCCTTTTTAATTTCCTGGTAAATAATGAGCAAGTTGGCCACTAATGTAGTGTCCGCTTTATTTTCGTCTGCCGGAGTTGCTTTTTTCTCCACTTTGCCCAAAGTGTTCACTTTCCAATTTCCCGGAACGCTCATCGTTAGGTTGAAATAGTTGCTGGAATAAATCTCATTCTCCAGCTTTCCTGCTTCAACCGGACTGCGGTTAATATTCGTGCACCCCAAGCCAAGTAGTAACAGAATTAAAGCGAAGAAAAAAACATGTGTTTTTAGCATGATATATAAGTTTTTATCTGGTTTGGGTAATACTTAATCGCTGTTCGAAACAAACGCAATCTTCTTGCTGTCGGGCGACCAGCTCGGAACATTTATCGATCCCTGTCCGCCGTAAATGTAGGCTATAATGCGTGGTTCGCCACCTTCGTATGGCATTAAGCGAATCAGACAGTGTTTGTAAAACGGATGATCAGCAGGATCAACATCTTCAGGAAATGAAATAAATACGATCCACTTTTTATCCGGGCTTACATGCGGGAACCAGTCGTTGTATTTGTCGTCGGTTAGCTGTACCTGATTTTTGCCATCGGCATCCATTCGCCACAATTGCATTTTTCCGCTTCGGGCCGAATTAAAAAAGATGTACTTCCCATCGGGGCTGTATTCCGGTCCGTCATCAAGTGTTTTGAAGTTGGTGAGTCGTGTCTCTTCTCCGCTTTCAACATCCACGCTGTAAATATCGTATTGCCCGTTTCGTTCGCCGGTAAAGACCATCGTTTTTTTATCGGGCGACCAACCATGAAAATACGAGGCACCAAGTCCTGTTTTTGTAACCTGAACAGGTGTGGAATCGCCTTTGGCCGGCAGGTAGTAAATCGTGGATTTTCCATCGTTATCAGCACTGTGATGCGAAATGCCCAGCAAACTTCCATCGAAAGTTAAAACGTGGTCGTTGTTGTTACTGGTGGCAAAACCGGTATTCAACGGATTTATTTCACCTGTTGCCAACAGGTAGGTGAATAAATGTCCTTTTGAATTATAGATCAGCTTTTCATCATCAGGAGTCCAGTTAGGTGCCTGAATCGAATGTGCCGAATGATATATCACTTTTCGCAATCCGCTTTCAATATCCAGTATTTCAAGGTTGCTTCCAATGTAATCCCGGTAAGGCACATAGTCTTCTTTTTCGGGGCGTATGATTCGCACATTCCGGTAAACAGCACTTTCCATAACATCTGAGTTGTGTGCACAAACATATATTCCCACATAAACTTCATTGTCGAGCGAAAGATTGTCAAGTTGAACCACTTTAAGCGGTTCGCCAAACCTGGCTGTCGACATAATGAAAGTTGAGCCTTTTCTTTCCAGCTGAATTACATCCGGTGCCTGATCTTCCGACTTAACTTCTTCTGTATCTGCTCCTGCAGTTTTTCGGTATTGCAGAGATGTAAGCCCGTCGCCATGAACGGTTGCATTGGCATGTGGCGAATTGCTGTCGAGGTTATTCCGAACCATCAAACCAACTTTGCGGTGCGGATCAACACCATTGCCAAGAAATTTTACTTCGGCGCGCAAAATAAAATCGCCCTGAAGTGTTGTCCACAGGTAATGAAACTGGTCGTCGGAAAACCACATATTAAATCCCGATCCACCGATTGTGTATGTTTGGTCGTTTGCATTAAACGAAGCAAAACCGGGGTGTTTGCAGGCTCCAATATCGGTGTGGTTGTCAAAGATTCCTAATTTATTTTGTGCCATGGCAAAATTTAAACTGATTAATAAAACACAAATAGCGGTGGTTAAACGAAAGAAAGCAGATTTGATCATGACGTTTTAATTTAGTTGGTTAGTGTTGCAAGAAGGGTAAAAATAAGGAGTTTAAATTCAAATTTCGGAATACAGCACCTATTCTTGAACACATTCTGCCCAACTAATTTCTGCTGAAATATTCTGCCCGTGTTGCCGGAACAATTTCGTCGCGGTAAAATGCCAGCGATTCCGATTCAAATTTATCTTCGTCCCAGTCAAAGTCTTCCAAAAATTCATTTCCGGCCATCCAAACAAAAGCAACCGCATTTATAATTCCTGAATTGGTTTCTACTTTAACCGGTACCATCCCATATTCATCGCCTTCGTAAAAAGTTAGCAGGTATATCGCATTTTCATCGAGGTTGCGAAGTACTTTTCCTTTTACCGTGAAGTTATCTTTTTTTATAATTGCCGGATAGTCGGCCCCTTTTAAAGCAAAGCGCGCGTAACCATTAAGAGTTGCATTTTCCGATTTTAACTTTTGCCCGCACAAACCATCAGCTATTTCAGGAAACAGCAGCGATCCATATACAAATACATTCATCATAAATTGTTGGCGTTAAACGAAATACTTCAAAATAACAGCTGTCGTTTTTGGAAAGCTGGAGTATTTCGGTATATTTGCTCCGCTTAAAAATAAGGTGTAAAAACCAGTGTAAAAAGTTTTTTTTACGACAAATGTTTTAAGTTGTTGCAGACGAGAAGTTTAAAGTATGATTTCTAAAATTAAAATAACCAGAAGTATTGTAGTTCGCATGGCCATGTTTATGGCAATTATTGCGGCTGCCTTAGTTTTGGATAATTATTTTGGAAATAATCCTGAAGAGGTTTTAAAGATTCAGGCCGAATCGCAGGAGCAGAGTAATGAACAGAGTGCTGTTTACCTGATTGCTCAAACCTCTACAAATACTATAAAAACATTCGAAGATCGTGTGTATTCGAAACATACAAAACCTCAGTTACACGACAAATTTTTACGCAATTATCACTCCATTCGTAATTACCAGGTTTTAAAAGCAGAGGCAGTTATACAAACTACCCCGCTTATCTCATCCTATCACTACCTGGTATTTCAAAATCACGTCTTTTCCCCCGAAGAAGACGCCGACGCTTTATCGTAATTCTTTTATTCGTTTAAAAGAATAACAGGTGCAATGTGTGCCTGAATTAGCTTGAAATCAATCAAATAAAAAATATCAATAAACATTTAAATTCAAATTAAAATGCAAAACAAAGGTGCAGTTTTAACATTTGCAATTCTGTTGGCAGCGGTATGTTTATACCAATTATCATTTACCTGGGTATCGAACAAGGTAAAAGATGATGCCATTGAATATGCACAAGGTGACGAAATAAAAGAGTTTCAATACCTTGATTCGATGAAAAGTGAAGTGGTTTACAACTTCCTTGGATTGAAAAAATTTACTTACAAAGATGTTCAGGAGCTGGAATTGAACCTGGGTCTTGACCTTAAAGGTGGTATGAACGTTACACTTCAGGTTGAAGTACAGGATATCATCCGTGCGATGTCGAACTACAGCGACGACGAAACTTTTAACGCTGCTTTGGCGCTGGCAACTAAAAACCAGCAAAACAGTACAAAAGACTTTGTAGCACTGTTTGGCGAAGCTTTCGAAGAAATTGATCCGAACGCTAAACTGGCTTCAGTTTTCAATACTTTGGAATTGCGCGATCAGATAAACTTTAACACCAGTAATGCTGATGTTCTAAAAATTATCGATGAGCAAACCAAGGCTGGAATCGCCAATGCTTTTAATATCATCCGTACACGTATCGACCGTTTTGGTGTAGCACAACCTAATATTCAGAACCTGCAAACCAGCGGGAGAATTTTAGTTGAATTGCCGGGTGTAAAAGATCAGAACCGTGTTCGTAGCCTGTTGCAGGGAACTGCAAACCTTGAGTTCTGGGAAACATACGAAAACCAGGAGGTTTATCCATATCTGGCTCAGGCCAACGAGCGAATTAAAGAGTTGGAAGTTCTTGGAAAAGAAAAAAGTGGCGATGAGGCTACTGCTGAAACAACAGAGGCTGAAACAACTGCCGACGAATCGGAAGAGAACTCTTTGCTTTCGGAACTGGAAGCCGGTGCCGCCGATGATACTACTGCTACACTTGATAATTTAGCTGCGTACAAAGAGCAATTTCCGTTGTTCGCGTTGTTGAATCCAAGTGCTGATCAGCAAACCGGTCAGTTTTACCCTGGCCCGGCTGTAGGTATAGCCAATGCGAAAGATACAGCAAAGATTAATTCTTACCTGAATAATCCACAAATCAAAAGTGTATTCCCACGCGATCTGAAGTTTGCATGGACTGCAAAATCGATGGATGAAGCGGGTAATTTTTACCGTTTAATTGCTTTAAAAGTTACTACCCGCGATGGAAAAGCACCTCTTGATGGTGGTGTAATTACCGATGCTCGTCAGGACTTCGACCAATTTGGCACAAACCCTGAAGTAGCTATGCAAATGAATGCAGAAGGTGCTAAGGTTTGGCAACGTATGACTAAAGAAAACGTTGGTAAATCAATTGCAATTGTTCTTGATGGTTATGTTCGTTCATTCCCAAATGTAAATGGCGAGATTCCCGGAGGACGTTCAAGTATTAGCGGACTGGAAAGTATTGAAGAGGCACAAGACCTTGCAAACGTACTGAAGTCGGGTAAAATGCCGGCTCCAGCACGTATCATTCAGGAAGACATTGTTGGTCCTTCACTGGGTCAGAAAGCGATTAACAGTGGTTTACTTTCATTTGTAATTGCTTTTGCGCTTGTATTGGTTTACATGTTGTTCTTCTACAGCAAAAATGCAGGTTTGGCTGCAAACATCGCACTGGTTGCCAACATGTTCTTTATCTTTGGTATTCTTGCTTCATTGGGTGCAGTACTTACACTGCCTGGTATTGCAGGTATCGTACTTACCATTGGTATGTCGGTTGATGCCAACGTGCTGATTTACGAACGTATTCAGGAAGAAATGCGCGCCGGTAAAGGTGTGAAACTGGCCATTGCCGATGGTTATAAAAATGCTTACTCAGCAATTATCGACGGTCAGGTTACTACCTTATTAACCGGTATTGTACTTTACCTGTTTGGTTCAGGTCCGATCAAAGGTTTTGCTACAACGCTGATCATTGGTATTCTTACCTCATTGTTCTCGGCAATTTTCTTAACCCGTTTGATTTTCGAATGGCAATTGAAAAAAGGCGGCCGTATCTTGTTTGCTTCAACAGCTACAGAAGGTTGGTTGCGTAATATGAAAATTAAATTCCTCGAGAAAAGAAAAATGTTCTATGTGATTTCAGGTGTATTCATTCTGATTTCTATCGGATCTTTCTTTGTTCGTGGTTTGGATTACGGTATCGATTTTAAAGGTGGTCGTTCGTATATTGTAGAATTCCAGAAAGATGTTGAAGTTGGAGAAGTACGGGCAGCACTGGCCGATGTTTTCGGAACAGCACCGGAAGTGAAAACTTCGGGCGAAGACATTAAAATTACTACCGACTATAGAATCGAAGACCGCAGCGAAGATGTTGATAACGAAGTGGAAGCTTTGTTAATGAAAGGTTTGCAGGATGCCGACCTGATCGACCAGTCGGTAACACTTGAAGAATTTACTCAGGATTATCAGCAGAGTTCACAAAAAGTTGGTCCTACCATTTCGGATGATATCCGTAAGGATGCAGCTATTGCAATCGCTTTCTCGCTGATCATTATTTTCCTTTATATCCTTGTTCGTTTCCGCGACTGGCAATATGGTTTGGGAGCCGTTGCTGCATTGGCACACGACTCGTTAATCGTATTGGGTATCTTCTCATTATTATCAGGAGTACTGCCATTCTCATTGGAAATCGACCAGGCGTTTATCGCGGCCATTCTAACAGTGCTGGGTTACTCGATTAACGACACCGTGGTTGTATTCGACCGTATCAGGGAGTACCTGGGCTTGCACCCAAAACGCGACCGTGAAGAGAACGTTGATGCTGCATTAAACAGCACGCTGCGTCGTACATTTAGTACATCGCTGTCAACTTTTGTGGTATTGTTAGCTATTTTCTTATTTGGTGGAGCTACCATTCGAGGCTTTACATTCGCTTTGTTGGTAGGTGTAGTTGTGGGTACTTACTCATCGCTTTTCATTGCAACACCAATTGCACACGACACACGTAGCCGTGTTGCCAAAGTAGTTGCAAAACGCAAAAAATAGTTTGAAGACCAAAGTCCGAAGTCGGAAGACGGAAGACTGAATTTATACAAAGGATGTCATCGCTTAATTGGGATGACATCCTTTTTTTCTGGCAATAAAGGAACAGGAATTCTTCTTTTAAATTTATGTATTCAAGTTTCAAAAACTATCTTCCGTCTTCGGTCTTCCGACTTCCAACTTTTTATATATTTGTGATCTAAATCAATTTTAACGATGCAGTATTTATTATTCATAAGTGGTGGTGAGATAGTTTTGGTGATGCTATTGGCATTGTTGTTTTTCGGATCGAAAGCGATACCCGATATTGCCAAAACACTGGGGAAAGGAATGCGTGAGTTTAAGAAAGCCACAAACGAAATAAAACGCGAACTCGATAACCATACTTCTGATATTAAAAAGGACATTGATGAGGTTTCTTCAACGGTAAAAAAGGAAACTACTGACATACAAAAAGGTATTACCGACAAGTTGAAGGATTAAACACAAAAAATCATTTTAATGATTATACTTTCCATATTGGCGTTGCTGGCTTGCTTTATTTTGCTTGCCCGTGTTGTCGATTTGTTTTTTATATCGTCTTTGGATAAAATTTCGAAAGACCTGCGCTTATCAAGCGATGCCGCCGGAGCTACATTAATGGCTGTGGGGTCGAGTGCCCCGGAGTTGTTCGTGGCTTTGTTTGCCGTTATAAAACCCGGCGAACACCAGGCAATCGGTATCGGCAGCATTGTAGGTAGTGCCATCTTTAACCTGCTGGTAATTGTTGGTGCATCGGCATTGGTGCGAAAAGCTACATTAACAAAAAGTCCGGTAATTCGCGATCTTATTTTTTATTCGCTTTCGGTGGCTCTCCTGGTGGTTTTTATCTGGGACGGAAAACTGGAAATGTGGGAAACCGGCGTTTTTCTGGCCGTTTATGTGCTGTATGTAATTTCTGTGGTATACTGGCGAAAGTGGTTTAAATACGAAGACAATCAACGTGATGAGGAAGAAGAACCCGATTGTAATCCGAAAGGAATTCTGGCGCCATTCGATCATGTACTTTGTTTTATTTTTCCGAAACCCAAACGTTACTACCTGGTATTTTTTGTCTCCATCGTTTTAATTGCCGCATTAAGTTGGGTGTTGGTTGAGCTGGCTGTTGTTATATCGCACGAATTAAATATTCCTGAAGCGATAATTGCACTTACCGTATTGGCAATCGGAACCTCTATTCCCGATTTGTTTTCATCACTAATTGTGGCACGCCAGGGACGTGGCGATATGGCTGTTAGTAATGCCATTGGTTCGAATATTTTCGATATTCTGGTAGGATTGGGATTCCCTTTCATTCTCGTAATGCTTATTTCGGGAGGTACTATCGAAGCCGGTGGAAACCTGTTGGGTTCGTCGCTCATTTTGTCAGGATCGGTATTGTTACTGATCGTACTTTTACTTGTTCAACGCTGGAAAGTGGGGAAACTTACAGGAATTGTACTTTTATTGGCTTACCTCGCATATGTGTTGTACGAAATACTAAAGCTGTAAAATTTGTGTTTATCCTATAAATAATTGCATTGATAAGAGCTGAAAACATAACAAAATCGTTCGGAGCACTTGAGGTGCTGAAGGGAATTGACCTGGATATTCCAAAAGGGAAACTTTATTCCATCGTTGGAGCCAGTGGGGCAGGGAAAACTACTCTGTTGCAAATTCTCGGAACACTAAGTAAACCCGACAGCGGTGAACTCTTTTTTAACGACACGAAAATATCTGAGCTCAATGATAATAAGCTGGCAGAATTTCGGAACCGCGAAATTGGTTTTGTATTTCAGTTTCATCATTTACTGCCCGAGTTTACAGCCTTGGAAAATGTTTGTATTCCGGCCTTTATTGCCAAAACACCAAAGGCAAAAGCCGAAGCGCGTGCAAAAGAACTGATCGATTATTTGGGACTGGCCGACCGCATGACACATAAACCATCTGAATTGTCGGGTGGCGAAAAACAACGGGTGGCGATGGCCCGTGCGCTGATAAACAGCCCATCGGTGGTAATGGCCGATGAACCATCGGGAAACCTTGATTCTACCAACCGCGACGAATTGCACGACCTGCTTTTTAAATTACGCGACGATTTGGGGCAAACTTTTATTATTGTTACGCACGATGATCATTTTGCCGAACAGTCCGACCGGATCATCCACATCAAAGATGGAATTATCGAGTGAAAAAAGTCGCCAGTGAGCAGTCGCAGTATCCAGTTGAGCGAAGCGAATTGAAAATCGGCCACAGCCAAATCCCGACCGAAAGCGTCGGGGGATCCAGTATCCAGTATCAATCTTTTCATAAAATTGAAGAATGGAGAAAATAGCTGATCTAAAAGATTTCCTCGACGAAAAAGTTGAAGAGTACAACCAACCCGAATTTATTGAAACCGATCCGATTCAGGTTCCCAAGCAGTTTATCGAAAAAGAAAATATTGAGATTGCCGGTTTTCTGGCAGCAACCATTGCTTGGGGAAACCGGTCGGCTATTATAAAAAATGCCTTGCGTTTAATGGCTTTGCTCGATGATCAGCCACATGACTTTGTATTAAACGCCTCGGAAAAGGAGCTTGACCGCCTCCAAAAGTTTGTGCACCGCACATTTAACGGCGACGATTGTATTTATTTTATTCGTTCGCTGCGAAATATTTATAAAAATCACAATGGTTTGCAAGCCATTTTTGAACGTGGATTTCAACAGGAACAGACAGTAAAATCTGCATTGGCACACTTCCATTCTGTATTTTTCGAAACGGAAGGCGAACGAACACGCAAACATATTTCGAATGTTACCAAAGGGGCGTCGGCCAAACGCCTGAACATGTATTTGCGCTGGATGTGTCGTAACGATAAATCGGGAGTGGATTTTGGTTTATGGAAAGGAATTCCGCAATCGGCCTTGATGTTACCGCTTGATGTGCATACCGGAAATGTGGGGCGTAAGCTAGGGCTGCTACAACGAAAATCCAACGACTGGAAAGCGGTGGAAGAAATTACCAGCACTTTGCGTGAATTCGATCCGGACGACCCGATTAAATATGATTTTGCCTTGTTTGGGTTGGGTGTTTTCGAAAAATTTTAACCTTTGTTTCTTTATTACACAGAGAACTCGAAGGAGACTCAGAGATTCACAAAGTAAAATAAACTTTGTGGCTCTTTGTGTGGTCTTGGTGAATCTTTGTGTAACTTTATTTTTTCACCAAAACACGAAGGAGATGGATACAAATGAATTATCTGGTTTAATTATTGGTAAAGCTATTGAAGTTCATAAGGCACTTGGTCCGGGCCTACTGGAGTCCACTTACAAGGAATGTCTTTATTATGAGTTGACAGCATTAGGTTTGAATGTTGAGAAGGAAAAGCCACTACCTATTATTTATAAAGATATAAAACTAGATCATGGTTATCGGATCGATCTGTTAGTAGAAAACAAAATTGTAATTGAGCTAAAAGCAGTTGAAACATTTACAGATGTTCATTTTGCACAGGTACTTACCTATTTGAAGGTTGGGGATTTTAAGCTAGGATTGTTGTTGAATTTTAATGTGCTGCGGTTAAAAGATGGCATTAAGCGATTTATAATGTAATGGGCAGAAACAATTATTTTCAATTTAAACAATTCCGTATCGAACAACAACGTTCGGCCATGAAAGTAGGAATCGATGGGATTCTGCTGGGGGCGTGGGCTGATGTTCGCGACTGTAACACGATTCTCGATATTGGAACCGGAACCGGTTTAATTGCCCTGATGCTGGCACAGCGCTCCAAAGCCCAAATCGCTGCGATCGAAATTGAAAACAATGCTGCCGAAGAAGCTGCTGAAAATGTAGCTGCATCGCCCTGGGAAAACAGGGTAGAAGTAGTGAATGTTTCGTTACAAAAGTATGCCGCTGAAACTGCACAGCAATTCGATTTGATTGTGTCAAATCCTCCTTTCTTTCAGAATTCGTTAAAAGCGGGTAATGAAAGCCGGTCTTTAGCACGGCATACTGATAGTTTATCATACGAAACGCTATTACAGTGTACTTCGCAGTTGTTATTGGACGAGGGGCGATGTGCATTTATTTTTCCCGAACAGGCAGTAAAGGAAATAGAAAGGCTGGCACAGCAACACCATCTCTATTTAACGAGAATTACGATGATCGCTCCCAACGAGAAAAAACCGGCGAACCGGGTTTTACTGGAGGTGAGTAAAAAGGAATCAGCTACAGTAACTGACCACCTGACAATCTATAATAATGATGGATCGTGGAACGAAAAATTTAAAAGGTTAACGCGTGATTATTACCTGAACTTCTAAACAAAAAACATAAACGGATTAAAAATCTGGTTCATTTGCTGCGAGAAACGTTTGATGGCATCGTGGTTAAGGTGCGAAACACTGTTTTCTACCTTCGACACTTTTTTTACGATAAGTTTCTGAAAGAAATTCATTTTATTAAAATCGAACTCTCCGCCCAGGCATGCTGTTGCTTTGGCACTTAGTAACAACCCTTCGGGGAAAGCGTCGTGTAACTGAATTTCCGCTTTTTCGCCTTCTTCCATACAACAAATAAACAAGCCGAGTTCTTTGTTTTTCAGCGTTTCAAGATGGTCGTTGCAAAACTCTTTAACTTTTTTCTGAATCTGGCCGGCATGAATAGAGCCGCCAACAATTATCCGGTCAAAGGAAGAAAGGTCATTAACCGCTTCTTTTTTTAGGTTAATCAATAAAACTTCGCCTCCCAAAAACTGTTTTAGTTCGGTAGCTGTTTTTTCGGTACATCCATGTGTGGTGCAGTAGGTGATTAATGTTTTCATTGGTTTCTTATTGTTTGTTTTCTATGGTATAAGATTTGACTCGTCCCGATCAATCGGGACTCCTTTCATTTTTTCTGCTTACTTGGTTTTTAAGAAATTGAGATCTATATTCGAAAATTTCTATCCAAAATTATGGCACACTATTGAACATTCGTGTTAATAATCGGTTAATTCTCTAAAACTATCGGTGAAATAGAATACCAAAAAGTCTTTAAATCAATAATTGCACATATTTTTGTGTCGAAGAAAAAATTAGATACATCATGACAATTGATATGAAACCAGAAGTACAGCTTGATACAAATTATTATAAGGTTGTTGGAATCAGGAAATTAACAGAACACACTTTTGTGTTGTCTTTACCTAAAAGTCGCTTCGAATTTGTTGCCGGACAACATGTGTCCCTGTCGATTACAGGCGACTATCAGAGCCGCGAATACTCGATTTACAGTGCCGAGAAAGGGGAAAACCTGGAGGTGTTGGTAAAAGAAGTTGAAGGTGGTTACTTCTCACCAAAACTAAAACACCTGAAAGTTGGCGACATGGTAGAAGTGCACGGCCCTTTCGGAAAATTTGGTTTGGATGTGAAAAATAAAGATACGCACAAGCATATTTTTATTGCCAGCGGAACCGGAATTGCGCCGTTTCATAGCATGGTAAAAAGTAATCCGGGTTTGAATTACCAGTTAATTCACGGGGTTCGTTATGCTGAGGAAGGCTACGAGCAGGAAGATTACAATAAAGGAAATTACACACTTTGCACATCGCGCGATAAAAGCGGCGATTTTAACGGCAGGGTGACCGATTACCTGAAAAAGACAGATTTTGATAAAAATACCTCCTTTTACCTGTGCGGAAACAGCGATATGATCTTCGACTCGATGGAGATTTTGAGCGACAAAGGATTTGGAAGAGAGAATATTACCGTTGAGGTATATTTTTAAGATAGAATTGCAAAAGAATAGTTTGAGAGAGTTTTTCAAGAAATGCCAGTCCTGTAAAGGGCTGGCATTCTTGTTTATTCTATTTTGAATCGATTTTTTCGCCAAATGCCAAATCTCCGGCATCGCCAAGTCCCGGAACGATGTACGATTTTGGAGTCATTTCAGGATCGACAGCCCCAAGCCATAAAGTCACATTTTCGTCTTTAATGGCATTCTTTACATACTCAACTCCTTCTTCGCTGGCAATAATAGCCACCAGGTGAATGTGCGCCGGTTTTCCTTTGCTGAATAATGCTTCGTAACCAATTTCCATCGATTTTCCCGAGGCCAGCATCGGATCTGAAAGTATAACCACTTTATTATCAAGCGAAGGCGAAGCCATGTATTCAAATTCAATTTCAAATTCACCTCCTTCGGTGTATTTTCTGAAGGCTGAAATAAAACAATTTTCTGCCCGGTCGAAAATACGCAGCAAACCGTTGTGCATGGCCAATCCGGCACGTAAAATAGTTGCTAAAACCGGTTGTTGGCATAATTTCGGAACTTTTGCAACGCCAAGTGGTGTTACAACGTCATTCACTTCAAACTGCATCTCTTTGCTTATTTCGTATGCAAAAATTTCACCAATACGGTTAAGGTTATCACGAAAACGAAGTGGGTCGGTTTGAATGCCTGTATCCCGAATTTCTGCCAGATACTGATCTAAAATGGAGTGGGTGTTGCCTAAAACTCGAACGTTCATAATTTTTTTTTTAGGTGAAGAAGAGATCTCCGTCACCATCCTGAAATGTATGTTGCTTTTTATTTGATACCTGAAAAGTACTGTATATTTTTTGCCCGTATCTTTTCGCGTACAAAAATGGGAATTTTCTACTTAAAAGCTGGTCTGTCAGCTCCTTTTTATAAATAGTAATGTGCTCAATTTTATTACTCAGGCAATATTTTTTTAAAAAGGCGGCAATTTCTTTTGTGCAATCTTCGGTGAGGTTAAAATACAGTGTTTTTAAATGACCTTCGCGTACCGAGAAAATAAAAAGGCCCAGCAGTTTATTGTCTCTTTTCACTTTAACTGTTCTGTAGTAAAAGTTTCCCGAAAAAGATGAAAAAGGGTAGCGGGAGCTTTCATCATTTTTTTGTTGTGTCAGCCAGGGATACTCAAAAATCCATTTTAACTCGGCTTCTCTCCGCTTGAAAACACTGTTAGCCGGGTTGGATTTTATAAACTGATAACAGGCTTCATCCGGTTTTTCAATTTCTGAGAATAATACCGTAGAGTTTGTCTTGGGCTTATAAAAGATGCCAAATACATTAACTATTAGCTCAATAAAAAAATCGGTTATTTTGAATAGAACTGCAGCAACAGGATTTATTCTGGCCTGAAAAAGTTTGGTAGTTTTTGCATACAAATACAAACGCGCTCCTTCAAACTGGTGAATCGGTTGAAAGAGGCCGGTTTTTAAATACAGTTTTTCCGAATTGGGAGCGTAATTGGTGAAGGCCAGTTTTTTGTCCCAGTCGTTATATGCTTCGCGCAGAAGTTGTTCGGAATAACCTAGGCGGCGGTGTTGTTCGTGTACCCAGCTTCCGCTGCACCACCCAAAACGAATCAGTTGATCTTCAGAAATGAGCGTATCGGCAAAAATGCTTCGGAAGGCCACCAATTTATTGTCGGTAAAACCAAGATAAAGTACAATGTCGTCAGGATGTCCGTGTGGATTGGCAAGATACGATTGGGCGCGAATTGTTGAAATGGGAATCACTTCGTAATTCTGAAATTCTTTGCTGTTCACAAAATTTTCCAGCTCGCTGAGTCGTATTTTTTTTACCTGTAAAGTCAATGTTTTACTGTTGCTTTGCCAATTGTTTTGCGGAGTTTAAAATAAAGAAATTCTGCTTTTATATTCAATTCAAAATCACCCGGTTGTTCAGCGGGGTAGCGTTGAAAATGGTTGGAGATTTCGTCGTATTTTACGCCGGCCGTCCCAAAACTAATATCGCACCATCCGTTGTCGTGTATCTTTTTTATCAGTTTTCCGGAAACGCCATCATCGGTATACGGAAACGCAAAGGCTTTTACTTTTGGATTTACATTCTCCTCCACCCACTTCATACTTTTTTTGATCTCCTTCAGCTGTTTTTTCTCCGAAATCTTCCGGAATTCGGGGTGTTTATGACTGTGTCCGCCAATGGAAAAACCTTTGTTATGCAACTCTTTAATTTGGACGGTAGTCATGTACGGTTTTTGTGTCTCCAAAAACGATTGAAAATCGATTTCAAGTAACTCTGCTGCATAATCAAGTATTTCTCGTTTTGAGTATGGAGTTTGCAATAATGCTTTTAGTGGAATGCCGTTTTCGTGCAGGTAATTTTCTGCTTCTGCATCAGGTTGTGTGCGCATTTTATTGGCAATTAAACTGGCTTTGTACCGATGAAAAAGTTCTTTGTTGTCGACAAAACCGCTATTCACAAAAAAAGTTGCCGGTATTCCTTTCTGTAAAAGAATAGGTGCAATTATTTCGGTACATTCTTTTAGTCCGTCGTCAAAACTTAAATGAAAAGTGCCGGGTTTGGCCGATTTTGTTAGCTCTTCCAGCGAAACAGGTTTAAAATATTTCAAATAGAAATCGAGTTCCTGCTTAAACTGTTTTTCATCAATTACCGGGTAATTTAAAATGTGTGGTAAAGGCTGGTTGCTAACGGTGTGGTAAAAGGGCAAAAAAGGAGGCGTTATTGCTGTGAGAAGTTTTCGGGTTGAAAACAGCGGACTCAGTTTTTTACTTACTAAACGCGGGAAATTCCTCATTGCCAATTATCGTTTAAGCCACCTTAGCAGCAAAGGTAAACGATTATATTTAAGTTGAAAGTAGGTTTCGGGTCTTGCTCCAAAACCTGCGTAAAAGCGTTCAACTCCCGGAATCATTGATCCTTCAAAATCCAGCAGCAGATTTTTTCCGGCATTGTCTTCAATAAAACGGTTGACCAGATAATACATCGCTCCCGTGTTTTTCCCTTCTTCGTTTGAGGCTGCATTAAAATAGATCACACGGTCTTTCCAGCGGCAAAAATAAACGGCTGCACAAAGTTCATTTCCCGGAGTGTATACGCCGTATATTTTTCCAAAGCCTTTGTATTCGCCAAAAGCGATAAGGCTTTTCAGTTTGGCGACAGCCGACTGATCAACTCCGGCAGGTAGATTTTTCGATTTAAATTCGAGGTAATCTTCAAACCGGATACCTTCAATTATTGAAAGATCCTGCTTTTGTGCTTTGGCAATATTTCGTTTTGTATTGTTTGAGTAGCCGGAAATGATCGATTTAAAATCTTTTGTTAGCGAAAGCAGGTAATTTTTACGTTCGAAAAAAATATCACCGTCATTTTCTCCGGGAATATTTACTGCATTTAGTTGCACATCGACGTATTTAAAACGATTTTTTATGGCTGTAATAAATGTTTCAAAAATCGCTTTCGATGGAGGAGGGAAGATTCCAAGCTGCTGCGAAAAAAGTGGTTGATAAAGGTATTTTATGCCCAGTTTGCTTCGAAAGGGCAGCGGCATTACATATTCGTAATCGCCATAAATCAGGGCATCCCACTCAATGGCAGTTCTGTCGAGGTGCCAGTCGTAGGCATAAATTCTGCAATTTAACGCACCATCAATGCATTGATTCCATTTCTCGGAATCGATTTGTGCATGTTTTATATAGTGAATCTTTTTTACGCTGCTCATTTAAAAATGCCGGCTACTCATTCGCCCATTCAAATCCCAGTTTGTTCATCTGTTCAAACACTTCTCTGAAACCTTTCCATGTTCCCAAATCGTTTACGGTTTCGTTGTGCCAGACACTTACAAATGTACCACCAACATTTTTAACTTCCCGCATAATCCTTTTTATTTCTTCAAAAGCTTGTTCCGGCGACAACTGCAGGTAATAGCGCAACGTCCCGTCCATAATGTTGAACGGTATGATTTTCAGGTTCGTTACCGATTCATGTTTCAGATCGTAAAAACAATAGGGCGTGCAGATACCACCCCTGAATCCCGGTTGGGCTGAATAACCCAGTGTGTAATCTTCTTCAATTCCGGCTTTTATTAATCGGGTGTATGTTTTCGGAAATTTTAGTTGTAAATAGTGCTGGCGACTTTTGGATATGCTTTTCCCAATAATTTCTTCCAGTCGCTGTTTTTCCAATTTTACTTTCTTTTTGCCTTTTTTCCTGCTACTTCCATACGATGGGTGAATACCAACGTCGTATTTTTCGGCTGTCTTTTTTATCAATTCCCGGTATTCCTTGTTGGTGTGGGCAATGTTTTTGTCGTAGCGTCCGTAATCGCCCAGTAAAAAGAAAAATTTTACCTTATCCTCGTTTCCTGCAAAAACACTGTCGAGGTAATCGTAGGTGTCGTACGGATCGGATTCTTCACCGTCTAAAACCCGTTTACGTTTTAGGGTGTCTTGCCGGTTGCCTTTTATCAGCGACTTTGCCCTGGCCGCTGTTGTTCGCAAAAAGCCTTTGTTTTGGTAAGCGTAAGCATTGTCGACATCGATGGTGGAAATAAACTTAAATTTCGATTCGCTGTAGCTAAACTCCGGGTATTTTTCTTTCAGCAGTTTGCCCAACAGTTTTGCCCAGATATTTACAACTGGCTTTTGCATTAGATTATATTTCGATAATATGCTGTTCTGGTATGGATAACGCCCCAGTTTGTCGCGGTTTTTATCGACGTATTCTTCGTGGCGGGTAACCAAATAAAACGACGCTGCAAAGGGATCGAAAGGCAAGTCGGAGTCTTTTGACGTTTCGCAGAAATATTTTTCACCCTCGTACCAAACCGAATTTATGGTAGGTTTTATAAGTGCATTCTGAAAAATAAGTTTATGTGGTTTAATGTAAAATTCGTTGCCAAATTTTTCGCACGAATAGTTGATCTTTGGGATTTCCGACTTTCGAAATTCCGCAGAATTCTGAGTAAACGCAATTTCCGTTTGCAAAATGTTCGCGAAAATCAGTTTTGCAATGTACTCAATCCGTGGGTTAACTTCGTCGGAATAAAAAAGTATCATTTTCGTTCGGTTTATTCGTTTAACATTCCCTCGTCGGCTAAACTCAGGTAATTGTTCTGGCCAATAATAATATGGTCGAGCACCGTTATATCCATAATTTCAGCCGCACTTTTAATTTTACGGGTAATATTCAGATCGGCATTTGATGCCTGCATGGTTCCTGAAGGATGGTTGTGACAAAGAATAATGGCACAGGCCATTTTTTCCAGCGCATTTTTTAATATCAGTCGCACATCGATTACGGTGCCTGAAATTCCTCCCTGGCTTACAATAAACGAGTCGATTATCCGGTTGCCGCGGTTAAGAAGCAAAATCCAAAACTCTTCGTGATTCAGATCGCCAAGCATGGGCTGGAAATATTCAGCTGCATCTTTACTTCCGGTAATTTGCTTTTTATTGAATACATCAGCTTCTTTCCGGCGTTTGCCCAGCTCTAGTGCAGCAGCAATGGTAACGGCTTTTGCTTCGCCAATTCCCTGAAATTTGGTGAGGTAATCGATGCCTTTACGGCCCAGTTCGTTTAAATTATTGTCGGCTGATGCTAAAATGCGCCTGGAGAGTTCTACGGCTGTTTCTTCAATATTGCCCGAGCCAATCAATATGGCAATAAGTTCGGCATCGGTTAGCGATCGTGGTCCTTTGTTTAGTAACTTCTCGCGCGGACGATCTTCAACAGCCCAGTCTTTTATATTTAGTTTTTTGTATTCTCCCATTTGTCCCGGAGTTCTATCCTAAAATTAATTATAATTAGTTATTTCGGAAATACTAAATTATAGTTACAGAACATACGGGATTATGAAACACAAAAAAAACCTCCCCGAAACTCGGAGAGGTTTTCTATATAATGTGGTTTTTCTCTTCTTACAATGAATTAACCTGTGTAGTTAATTTCGATTTTAAGTTTGCAGCTTTGTTTTTATGAATGATATTGCGTTTCGCTAATTTATCAATCATAGCAACAACTGAAGGATACATTTTCTCTGCTTCAGCTTTATCAGTAGCATTACGCAAAGCTTTAATCGCATTACGTGTAGTTTTTGCGTAGTACTTGTTGTGTACTCTCTTTTTTTCGTCTTGACGAATTCTTTTTAATGCTGACTTATGATGTGCCATTTTCTTTCTTTCTCTCTTTTTAAAAATTAGTAGCCCGTAGGGGATTCGAACCCCTGCTACCAGGATGAAAACCTGGCGTCCTAACCCCTAGACGAACGGGCCTTCCTATTTAACTCCCTTAATTTTGGGACTGCAAAAATACATCATTTTTGTAATCGACCAAATTTATTCAGGATTTTTTTCTCAGCTAAAATCGGTTTGCTTTTCGTTTAAAGCGCCGTTTTTATTTTAGCGCTGCAAAGGAAAGAAACATTTTTTAATCTGCAAACAAAAAAATAAAAAAAAATGTAAAAATGTTTTTCCTAACGTAATTCGAAGTTCTGACCGAGGTAAACACGGCGCACATCCTCATCGGCAGCCAACTCATCAGCTGTTCCTGCTTTTAGGATATTTCCTTCAAACAAGAGATAAGAGCGGTCTGTAATACGCAGTGTTTCGTGTACATTGTGGTCGGTAATCAACACGCCAATATTTTTCTCTTTCAGCTGCATTACAATTTGCTGAATGTCTTCCACCGCAATCGGGTCAACCCCGGCAAAAGGCTCATCAAGTAAAATGAATTTCGGGTCGATGGCCAGTGCACGTGCAATTTCTGTACGGCGTCGCTCACCCCCCGAAAGCTGAATACCTTTACTTTTCCGGATATGCTGCAAACTGAACTCATCAAGCAATGTTTCCAGTTTTTCTTTCTGATACTCTTTCGAATAATCAGTCATTTCCAACACTGCCCTGATGTTGTCCTCAATACTCAACTTACGGAATACTGAAGCTTCCTGGGCCAGGTAGCCAATACCTCGCTGTGCTCTTTTGTACACTGGAAGTTTTGTGATCTCCTTTTCGTCGAGAAAGATCTTTCCCGAAAAGGGCTGAATCAATCCAACAATCATATAAAATGATGTGGTTTTACCGGCGCCGTTCGGTCCCAGCAGTCCTACAATTTCACCTTGCTCAACCTGAAAACTAACTCCTTTTACTACGGTTCTTTTTCGGTATTTTTTAACGATATTTTCTGCTCGAAGAATCATAATGGTTCAAATAACGTCAATTTTTGACGGAATTACATGGCTTCCATTGCTTTTTCACGATTTTTAACTACGCGGCGCGAAATGACAATACCTATTTCGTAAAGGAAAACCAGTGGGAAACAAACCATAATCTGGCTAAAAATATCCGGCGGCGTAATAATCGCCGACAGTAATAACATTACCACATATGAATGGCGTCGGTATGTTTTCATAAATTCAGGAGTAAGAAGTCCAACTTTACTTAAAAAGTAAGAGAAAATCGGAAGAAGGAAAACCACTCCTGCAGCAAGCGATATAGATGTAACCGATCCGATATACGACCGGAGATTAATCGTGTTTTCAACCTCGCTACTTACCTGGTAGGTACCTAAAAAGTGAATCGATAAGGGCACAATTAAATAGTAGCCAAACAATACACCCAGTAAAAATAATACGGAAGTAAAGAATACTGCACCTCCTGCATGTTTTCGTTCGTTTTCGTATAGTGCGGGTTTAATAAAACGCCAGAATTCGTAAAAAACAACAGGAGAAGCTATGATCAATCCGGCAATTATCGATACCATAATATGCGTAGAAAACTGCCCTGCAATTTTTATACTCTGCATTTTTAATGGTACCTGGTTAATTTTTAATGCCTCCGATCCAACCATGTCGCCCAGTTTGGCAAACATCCGGTTGGTCCAAAAGTCGGGCATTCTCGGACTAAGGATAACCACATCGAAAATAAACGATTTCATAACAAATGCTACGATGGCAAAAATAACAATGGCCGCTGACGACCGGATAATGTGCCAACGAAGTATCTCCAGGTGTTCAAGAAAGGACATTTCTCCTTTTGAACCTTCTTCGCCTTGTTTTTTGGTAGTACGCTCTTCGCTCATGAATTCTGGTTTTCAAAAAAAAACTTCACAAATGTACACGAATTTTTCGCATTTAAAATCTCAAATATTACTTATATATTGCACGGCTCAAACTTTTCACATAATGTTAGTCTTTATCAAATACATCTTATTTTAAAATATAAAATTTATTAAATTGTATTGCCATTTTGCTTACTTTTAATAATTTAGAATTTACTTATGCTAGAGATATTGGGAGATTGGACATATGAGTAAAAAAGTTGTATTAGCAGAAGAGTTGCAGCGTTTTTTTGGCTTCGATCGTTTTAAAGGGCAACAGGAAGAAGCGATTAAAAGTGTGATGGACGGGAAAGACACCTTTGTGTTGATGCCTACAGGTGGAGGAAAGTCGTTGATTTATCAGTTGCCGGCCTTAATTCTCGAGGGCACTGCCATCGTGATTTCCCCTTTAATTGCCCTAATGAAAAATCAGGTAGATGCAATTCGTGGTACACATGCCGAAGACAGTGTTGCGCATTTTCTGAATTCGTCGCTTTCAAAAGCAGCCATTACCCAGGTAAAAGAAGATGTGCTGGCCGGGAAAACAAAACTGCTTTATGTTGCTCCTGAGTCGTTGACAAAAGAAGAAAATATTGAATTCCTTAAGCAAATAAAGATATCGTTTTACGCCATTGATGAGGCGCATTGTATTTCGGAGTGGGGACACGATTTCAGACCGGAGTACAGACGGATAAAACCGATTGTTGAAGAAATAGGGAAGTCGCCAATTGTTGCACTTACAGCCACGGCAACTGCAAAGGTTCAGCACGATATTCAAAAGAACCTCGGTATTTTGGATGCAAAGGTTTTTAAGGCATCGTTTAATCGCGAGAATCTTTATTACGAAGTGCGTCCAAAGGTGAAAACCGAAACGCAGATTATAAAATTCATAAAACAAAACGAAGGCAAATCGGGCATTATCTATTGTTTGAGCCGGAAAAAAGTTGAAGAGCTGGCCGAAACCTTAGTGGTGAACGGAGTTAAAGCACTTGCCTATCATGCCGGTATGGATGCCACTACCCGCTCAGGAAATCAGGATAAATTTCTGATGGAAGAGGTGGATGTGATTGTGGCTACCATTGCTTTTGGTATGGGTATCGATAAACCTGATGTGCGTTTTGTAATACATTACGATATTCCCAAAAGTCTGGAAGGTTATTACCAGGAAACCGGACGTGCCGGTCGTGATGGTGGCGAAGGACAATGCATAACTTTTTACAGTTATAAAGACATTCAGAAACTGGAGAAGTTTATGCACGGGAAACCGGTTGCCGAGCAGGAGATCGGTAAACAACTTTTGTTGGATACCGTTTCGTATGCCGAGTCGGCCATTTGCCGCCGCATAATATTGTTGCATTATTTTGGCGAGCACTACAGAACGGATAATTGTGGAAACTGCGATAATTGTCTGAACCCGAAGGAGCAGATTGAGGCGAAAGACGAAATTGTTACCGCCCTGAAAGCCATTCTGGAAGTAAACGAAAAATACAAAGGCGACCATATTGCCAATATCCTGATTGGCAACAGTACTGCTGCCATAAAATCGTTTAAACATTACACGCTAAAATCGTTTGGTACAGGTAAAGAACATGACGAACGTTTTTGGAATGCTGTGTTCCGCCAGTCGATGGTAGCCGGAATCATCAACAAAGACATTGAAAATTACGGTTTGCTAAAGGTTACCGAAAAAGGGCATGAGTTCCTTGAGAAGCCGCATAGCTTTATGTTGGTGAAAAACCACGAATACGAAGAAGAGGATGATTCAAACAGTGCGGGAGGTGCTCCTTCGGGAGGAGCAAGTGGCGATCCGCAATTGTTTGCTATGCTGAAAGACCTTCGGAAAAAGATAGCCAAAAAGCACAATTTGCCGCCTTTTGTGATTTTCCAGGATCCGTCGTTGGCCGACATGTCTATTCAATACCCGGTAACTACCGAGGAGTTGCAAAATATTCAGGGAGTTGGACAGGGGAAAGCCCGCCGGTATGGAAAAGAGTTTGTGGCGCTCATAAAATCGTATGTGGAAGAAAATGAGATTGAACGCCCGGAAGATTTGGTGGTACGTACCGTAGCCAACAAATCGAAAATGAAGGTGTTTATCATTCAGAGTATCGACCGCAAATTGTCGTTTGAAGATATTGCCGACTCAAAAGGAATTGAGGTGAGCGATGTGATTGGCGAAGTGGAGGCGATTGTGAATTCGGGAACCAAATTAAATATCGATTACTACATTGATGATGTGATTGACGAAGATCATCAGGAGGATATTTTTGAATATTTCCGCGAGGCCCAAACCGACTCCATCGAGGATGCGCTGGAGGAATTAGGCGAAGAAGAATACTCGGAAGATGACATTCGTTTAATGCGCGTGAAGTTCTTCTCCGACATGGGTAACTAATCCTTATCGTTGATTTTCAACTTTTTTGTTGCAGAAATTGTTATTTTTGCACCCCTTTTTATTTGAAAAAATTAAAGTAATAAGATATGACTGTGTCAGTTCAGGAAAAACTAGATTACAAAGTGGCCGATATTTCATTGGCAGAATTCGGAAGAAAAGAAATTGAGATCGCGGAGAAGGAAATGCCGGGATTAATGGCCATCAGAGAAAAATTTGGCCCGCGCAAACCGCTTAACGGCGTGCGTGTAATGGGTAGCTTGCACATGACCGTGCAAACTGCTGTTTTAATTGAAACTTTGGTTGCCCTTGGAGCCGATGTTCGTTGGGCAAGCTGTAACATATTTTCAACTCAGGATCACGCGGCGGCAGCTATTGCAAAAGCCGGAGTGCCTGTATTTGCCTGGAAAGGTGAAACACTGGAAGAGTACTGGTGGTGCACCCGCGAGGCAATGAGTTTTCCCGATGGAAAAGGCCCGCAATTGATTGTTGACGATGGTGGCGATGCTACCTTGTTGATTCACAAAGGTTATGCTGCCGAAAAAGATGCCAGTGTTTTGGATGTTGACGCGTCAAGCGAGGAAGAAGAGGTAATTCTCGAGTTGCTGAAAACTACATTAAAAGAAGATAACCAAAAATGGCACCGCACGGTAGCCGAATGGAAAGGTGTTTCGGAAGAAACAACTACCGGAGTGCATCGTTTGTATCAGATGGCCGATAAAGGAGAGTTGTTGGTACCGGCTATTAATGTTAACGATTCGGTAACAAAATCAAAATTCGATAACCTTTACGGATGTCGCGAATCGCTGGCCGATGGTATTAAACGTGCTACCGATGTAATGATTGCCGGAAAAGTGGTTGTAGTTGCCGGTTATGGAGATGTTGGTAAAGGGTGTGCACACTCAATGCGCAGTTATGGTGCCCGCGTAATTGTTACCGAGATTGATCCGATTTGTGCGCTGCAGGCTGCCATGGAAGGTTTCGAGGTAAAAACAATGGAAGATGCATTGCCCGAAGGAAACATTTATGTTACCACCACCGGAAACTGCGATGTAATTACTGCCGAGCACATGGCAAAAATGAAAGATCAGTCGATCGTTTGTAATATTGGCCACTTCGACAATGAAATTCAGGTAGCACGGATGGAAAAATGGCCGGGCATCGAGAAAGTAAACATCAAACCGCAGGTTGATAAATATACTTACGAAGATGGCCACTGTATTTACCTGTTGGCCGAAGGTCGTTTGGTAAACCTGGGGTGTGCAACCGGGCACCCGTCGTTTGTAATGAGTAACTCGTTTACCAACCAGTCGCTTGCACAAATTGATTTGTGGGAGAATGATTATGAAGTGGGTGTTTACACATTATCGAAAAAGCTGGATGAGGAAGTTGCCCGTTTGCATTTAGCGCAAATTGGTGTTAAACTGACTGAGCTTACCGAAAAGCAAGCCGCTTATTTGGGCGTTTCAAAAGAAGGTCCGTTTAAGCCCGAGCACTACAGATATTAAGAAGAAATTTTTATACGATAGAAAATGGGTTTCACTTAGTGGAGCCCATTTTTAGTTGTATATTTTTAATGTATTTCCGACAAGCGATATGTTGTATTGTTTTAAAGGGGCGGCTGCCGGCCCTTTGACAGGAGTGGCAGAATAGAAGAGTTGAAATTCAGAACTGCAGCATGAGCATGTTCCGATAAGGCCTGTTGGCTCGACCTGGCATGATGGTAGGATTTCGTGGGTGCACGCTGCGTCATAGGCGAAATGTTCGCCTTCGGTTAAGCAGGTGACGATTATTCCGCCAAATCCTGCATTTTTTAACAGCATTGTGTTGCCAGGAAAAGTTAAGTCGTTATATAATGGACTATTAAGGTTGAGTTCAATCCTTACTGGGACATCCGGAATCTCAGAATCAATCTCGTCGCACGACGAATACATCAGAAAAGTTAGTGCGATAAAAAACAAATACTTCATTCCCGAATACCCCGACTTCCTGTTGATGTTCTTTTTTTGCATGATGCTAAATTTGTTTTGTTACACCAATTTGAAAATGATTAAGCTATTTTGAATTATTTTCAAATTGGTTAATGCCGATATAAAAACAAAGTCATTGGGAGTGCGCGAGCCAATAGCTCAATGTTTTTAATAATCAGTATTATTCTTTAACGCGAAAATTTTTATTTCCGTACACGTTTCGTACTTTTATGAACTGAACAGCCAAAAATACAATTTATTGCTGATAGAAAATTATGGATGATATAGTAGTTATCATATTGACCTTGATAGTTGCCGTGTTTGGCATTCTAAATAAAACACGTAAAAAGAGTGCCGCACCCGGAGAGTCCGCTTCCGAAACCGGCAGTGCACAGGATTTTTGGGAAATGCTGATGGATGACAATGAGGATATGCCACGTCAGCCACAACCACAGGAAGTGCTGGACGAAATGGTAGAAGAAGAGCCAGTACAGGAAATTCGTCCGGCATACCAATATAGTACTGAAGTAAGAAAATCAGCACCGCTAAGGCGAAAAGTTGAGCAACCAAAAAAAACGAAAAAGAAGTCGTTGATACTGGGTGAGAAGTTTTCGTTGAAGAAAGCCGTGATATATAGCGAGATTATCAATAGGAAGTATGTCTAACTGCGTAAATATCACCCGTTTTCGATATTTTTTTGCTTAGAATATTTTAATATTCAAGAAATTATATAATTTTGCAAAAGGAAGAGTTCCGGGCAGATCGGGATTCTTTCTATTTTTTTATGCCTACGTTGAGGCGAAACAATTAAATAAAGGAGGATACAAAATGTCCGAAGTAACATATTTAACAAAAGACGGATTAGAAAAGCTAAAGAAAGAGCTGGAACACTTGATGACTGTTGAGCGTCCTAAAATTTCGAAGCAGATTGGCGAAGCCATTGAAAAGGGAGATATCTCGGAAAATGCCGAGTACGATGCAGCTAAAGATGCCCAGGGTATGCTTGAGGCTAAAATCGCCCAGATAAAAAATAAAGTGGCCAATGCCAGGATTCTCGACGAGTCGAAAATTAATACATCGCAGGTTCAGATTCTGAATAAAGTAACCATCAAGAACATAAAGAATAATGCAACTATGCAATATACTTTGGTTCCCGAAAGTGAAGCGAATCTGAAAGAAGGAAAGATATCGGTACAAACGCCAATTGCCAAAGGATTGATGGGCAAAAAAGTTGGCGATGTGGTTGAAATTAAAGTTCCGTCAGGAGTAATACCTTTTGAGATTGTAGAAATTTCAATTTAAGAACGATGGCAAGCATTTTTACAAAAATTATCAATGGTGAGATCCCTTCATACAAAGTAGCGGAGGACGAGAATTACTTTGCTTTTCTCGATATTTTCCCAACTGCAAAAGGACACACTTTGGTAATTCCGAAGAAAGAGGTAGACTACCTTTTTGATTTGGATGATGAAACCTACGCAGGTTTGCAAATGTTTGCCAAAAAAGTGGCCAAAGGACTGGAGAACGCTGTTCCCTGCAAAAAAGTTGGGGTAATGGTTTTGGGTCTCGAAGTGCCACACGCACACATTCATTTGGTGCCCATGCAAAGCGAACATGATTTGCTGAACTTTGCCGACAAAACAAAATTCCCACCAGAGGAAATGGAGCAGCTGGCAAAGCTCATCGCTGAAAATATTGACTAGCAGTCCCGATCAAAGTATCGGGGCTTTTTTTGCTCCAAAAAATCCATCAAAAATTATTAACATCCCCCGGATAAGGCTGCGAGAATTGGTATCTTTAAAAACTTTTTTAGCATAGTTTTTATGGTTCCATTTACGCATTTACACGTACACTCGCAATATTCTATTCTGGATGGTGCTGCCAGCATCGGCGACCTGGTTGGCAAAGCAAAATCGGATAATATGCCGGCTTTGGCTTTAACCGATCACGGAACAATGTTTGGCATAAAAGAGTTTCATGCCGCCTGTTCAAAGGCCGAGATTAAACCCATTTTAGGATGTGAAACATATGTGGCTGCCCGCACAATTAATGATAAAAGCGATAAGGTCGACCGCTCGGGGCATCACCTTATTTTACTGGCAAAAAACAGGGTTGGTTATATTAACCTCATCAAGCTGATATCGACAGCAACTACTACCGGTTTTTATTACAAGCCGCGTATTGATAAGGAGTTGCTGGAAAAACATCACGAAGGACTGATTGCATCATCGGCCTGTTTGGGAGGCGAGATTGCACAGCATATAATGGCCAATAATATAAAGGCGGCCGAAGACGCTGTTCTTTGGTATAAAAAACTGTTTGGCGAAGATTACTACCTGGAATTGATGCGGCATCCGGCGCAATCGCAACGCGAGCGCGAAGAGGTGTACGACTGGCAGGTAAAAGTAAATAAGCAACTGGTTCCGCTGGCTAAAAGATTGGGGGTGAAATTAATTGCTACCAACGATATTCACTTCACTAACGAATCGGATGCGGAAGCGCATGATTTGCTGATCTGTTTGAATACCGGGAAAGATTTTGACGATCCGAACCGGATGCGTTACACCAAACAGGAGTGGTTTAAAACGCAGGCCGAAATGAATGAGCTTTTTAAAGATCTTCCCGAGGCCTTGGCGAACACCAACGAAATTGCCGAAAAAATCGAGTCTTTTGAGTTGAATAGTGCGCCGATTATGCCCATGTTTCCCATTCCTGAAGAAATTGGAACAGAGGAAAGTTTTAAAGAAAAATATTCGGAAGCTGATTTGCGCGAAGAATTTGGCGATTCGGCATTCGAACGTTTGGGTGGATACGATAAGGTAATTCGTGTAAAACTGGAGTCGGCATTTTTAGAGCACCTTACATTCGAAGGGGCAAAAGAACGTTATGGCGATCCGCTTGAGAAGAGTGTGGAAGAACGCCTGATTTTCGAGCTGAATACCATTAAAACAATGGGTTATCCCGGTTACTTCCTTATCACGCAGGACTTTATTAACTGGGCAAAAGATAATGGCGTTCTTGTAGGTCCGGGGCGTGGTTCGGCTGCCGGAGCGGCAGTATCGTATTGCGCCGGAATTACCAACATCGACCCGATTAAATACGACCTGCTTTTTGAGCGTTTCCTGAATCCCGACCGTATATCGCTTCCCGATGTCGATATCGACTTTGATGATGACGGACGACAGCTGGTATTGGAATATGTAACCAATAAATACGGGCAGGATAAGGTGGCTCACATTTGTACGTTCGGTACTATGGCTACCAAGTCTTCCATTCGTGATGTGGCCCGTGTGCTGAAATTGCCCTTACCTGAAGCCGATCGTTTGGCCAAGTTGGTCCCCGAAGCTCCGAAAATGAGTTTCAAAAAGGCGTTTAAAGAGAGCCCCGAACTGGCAAGGGAAAAGGATTCGCCTATTCCTTTGGTTGTTGATACGCTGAACTATGCCGAGAAGCTGGAAGGTTCGGTGCGAAATACCGGGGTGCACGCCTGTGGAATTTTAATCAGCCGTGATCCGCTAACCGATCATATTCCGTTGATGCCTACCAAAGACGAAGAGCATTTGCTTACAACACAGTACGACGGGCGTTTTGTGGAAGACATCGGTTTGCTGAAAATGGACTTCCTCGGACTGAAAACCCTGTCGATTATAAAAGAGTGTTTGGAAAACATCAAGCTGTCGAAAGGAATTGAAGTTCCGATCAACGAAATTCCGCTGGATGATGAAAAGACATTCGAGCTTTTTAGTCATGGCGAAACCACTGCCATCTTCCAGTTTGAATCGGACGGTATGAAAAAACACCTGCGCGATTTGAAGCCTAACCGTTTTGAAGACCTGGTGGCCATGAACGCGCTCTATCGTCCGGGGCCAATGGAATACATTCCCGATTATATTGCACGTAAACACGGTAAACAGAAAGTGGATTACGATGTGCCGATGATGGAAGAATACCTGAGCGATACTTACGGTATTACCGTGTTCCAGGAGCAAGTGATGTTACTCTCGCGTTTGCTGGCGGGTTTTACGCGTGGTGACTCCGATACGCTGCGTAAAGCGATGGGTAAGAAGATTATGTCGGTAATGGAAAAGCTTAAGGTTAAGTTTGTTGACGGCTGTAAAGCTAACCGGCAGTTTGTTGACGAATGTAAAAACAAAGGGAAACAGACCGACGAAGTAATCAATAAAATCTGGAAAGACTGGGAGGCATTTGCTTCGTATGCATTTAACAAATCGCACTCGGTTTGTTACGCTTACATTGCTTACCAGACAGGCTTTTTAAAAGCGCATTACCCGGCCGAGTTTATGGCGGCCAACCTTAGCCGAAACCTTAATAATATTGTTGATATTACCAAGTTAATGACCGAGTGCAAGCGCATGAAACTGAACGTACTTGGCCCGGATGTTAACGAGAGTTTTATCAAATTTACTGCTAACACTGAAGGCGATATCCGTTTTGGGATGGGAGCTATTAAAGGGGTTGGATCCGCAGCGGTTCAGCATATTATTGATGTGCGTAACGAGCGAGGTCATTTTAAAACCATTTACGATTTGGTGGAGCATGTAAACCTTCAGTCGGTTAATAAAAAGAACCTCGAAGCACTTGCTATGGCCGGAGCTTTCACCAACCTGGAAGGGGTAAACCGCAGTTGCTTTTTTGCCGGTGAAAATGAGAACGACGATACTAATTTTATCGAAAAACTGATTCGTTATGGTAACCGTGTTCAGCTTGAAGCCCAAAGTGCACAGCAAAGTTTGTTCGGCGGAATGGGAGGCGGGCAGGACATTCAAAAGCCGCCAATCCCAAAAGTTGACGAGTGGGCAAAGTTAATTCTGCTGGAGAAAGAGAAGAACCTGATCGGGATTTATTTAACAGCACACCCGCTTGATGATTACCGTTTGGAGATCACCAATTTCTGCTCTAGAGATGTGGCGCTGAAAGACCTGAACAACGATATCTCGAAATACCAGGGGAAAGACTTTACGTTTGGTGGAATGGTTACGGCAGCGCGCGAAGGGCAGTCGAAAAACGGAAATATGTATGCCGTTATGACCCTGACTGACTACACCGATTCAAAAGAACTTTTCTTTTTTGGAAATGACTATGTAAACTTCAGTAAATTCTGTAAAGTGGGGCTGTTTATAATGGTAAGAGGTTCGGTGAAGCAGCGTTTTAACAGCGATTTTTACGAGTACAAAGTGAACAGCATTGAGTTGCTCGACGATGTGCGCGAAAAATATATTAAAAGTCTAACCATTAACATACCGCTAAAAGTATTAACCGAAGACTTTGTAAAACGCGTTGAGCAGTTGGCCGGAGAATACAAAGGAAAAGCCCTGCTGAAATTTAATGTTTTTGATCCCGAGAACAATATGTACATTGAAATGTTTTCAAGAACTACAAGGGTAAATCCTTTGGATGGATTTCTGAACTTTTTTGAAGAGCAACCGGAAATGAGTGTCAGAATTAATTAGTTTTGCAAAACAGAGATACGATATACAACAATAAAAAGATAATAATATGGCTTTAGAAATTACAGATGCCAATTTTGAAGAATTGGTAATGAATTCAGACAAACCGGTGATGATCGATTTTTGGGCAGTTTGGTGTGGCCCTTGCAGAATGATTGCACCTATTGTTGAAGAAATGTCGACGGAGTATGAAGGCAAAGCAGTAATCGGTAAAGTTGATGTTGACAACAACCAGGATGTTGCAATGAAATACGGAATCAGAAACATTCCTACAGTATTGTTTGTGAAAAACGGCGAAGTTGTTGACAAACAAGTTGGTGCTGCTCCAAAACAAGCTTTTATCGACAAGCTGGAAGCATTGCTGTAATAGCATTTAATTCAAACTGTCATTTCGACGAGTAGGCGAGAAGAAATCTCTTATTAAAGAGTGAACTTTTCCCATCTCCGAAATGACAGTTTTTGTTTGGAATTACCAGACTTCGACTAAGCGTCACCCTGAGCGTAATCGAAGGGTGTTCAATAGAACAACATTGCTTTTCTTTTTATCATTTTGAAGAATCTCATCGACATAGAACAATTTCACCGTTTTGATAACCTGGGGCTGGTGGCTCACGAGGTTGTTGAAGGTTTTATAACCGGATTGCACCGAAGTCCTTTTCATGGATTTTCGGTTGAATTTGCCGAACACCGCTTATATAACCAGGGCGAGTCGACCAAGCACGTCGATTGGAAATTGTTTGCGCGCACCGACAAACTTTTCGTAAAACAATACGAAGAGGAAACCAACCTGCGTTGCCAGTTGGTTGTCGATACTTCTTCATCCATGTTGTTCCCTTATACAAAAGGGAAAAAGCATTTACACAACAAACTGGCTTTTTCGGTTTACACGGCCGCTGCATTAATTTACCTGATGCGTAAACAGCGCGATGCCGTTGGTCTTACACTTTTTTCCGACGAAATTGAGTTTCATTCGTCACCACGAATTTCATCGGTAAATGCCGAGGTGATGTACGGAAAACTTTCGGAGCTCATTCAGCCCGAAAATGCCGTTTTACGAAAAAACACCAATACCACACAGGTGCTTCATCAAATTGCCGAGAATATTCATAAACGTTCGCTGGTAATTATTTTTAGCGACATGCTCGACAGCTCGAAAAACGAGGAGTTGTTTTCGGCACTTCAACACCTGCGTTACAACAAACACGAGGTGATTCTTTTTCATGTGACCGATCATTCATTGGAGCGGGAGTTTGAATTTAGTAACCGTCCGCACAAGTTTGTTGATTTGGAGAGCGGGCAGGTGGTTAAGTTTAATCCTTCGGAAGTAAAACAGCACTACACCAATACGGTTAGCGAGTATTTCGACGACCTGAAAGTAAGGTGTGGGCAATACCAGATCGATTTGGCCGAAGCCGATATCAACAACGATTTTAAGGAAGTTTTGTTTTCGTATCTGGTAAAACGCAAAAAACTGTACTAGAACTAACCTTTTAAATTTCAGCGCTTTTTATTACATTTAACTAATATTAAACTAAATCCCCGTTTATGTTAGTTAAAACCTTCGGAAGCGCAGTCTTCGGCATTGATGCCACTACAATTACCATTGAAGTTGATGTAACCACCGGAATTAAATTCCTGCTTGTGGGGCTGCCCGACAGTGCGGTGAAAGAGAGTCAGCAACGAATTGAATCTGCCTTGCGCCTAAACGGCTACAAATGGCCCAAAAAGAAAATCATCATTAACATGGCTCCGGCCGATATCCGTAAAGAAGGATCGGCTTACGATTTGCCGCTGGCAGCTGCTGTTTTGGCTGCATCGGGACAAATTAATCACGATAAATTATCAAAGTATGTGCTAATGGGCGAACTCTCGCTCGACGGAACTTTGCAGCCCATAAAAGGTGTTTTACCCATTGCCATTAACGCCCGCGCCGAGGATTTTGAAGGATTTATTCTGCCCAAACAAAACGCACGCGAAGCAGCTGTTGTCGATCGCCTGAAAGTTTTTGGTGCCGAAAACATTAAAGAAGTAATCGACTTTTTAAATGATGAAGGAAGCCTTGAGCAAACCGTAATCGATACCCGTGCCGAGTTTTATGCTCAGGTGAATAATAACCCACTCGATTTTTCGGATGTAAAAGGACAGGAAAATGTAAAACGGGCTTTGGAAATTGCAGCGGCAGGTTCTCATAATATTATTTTGGTAGGGCCTCCCGGTTCCGGAAAAACGATGTTGGCGAAACGAATTCCCACAGTATTACCTCCGTTTTCGTTAAAAGAAGCGCTGGAAACCACAAAGATTCATTCGGTAGTTGGGAAGATTGATAAAGAAACATCATTGATGACCCGCCGTCCGTTTCGGAGTCCGCACCACACGATTTCTGACGTGGCTTTGGTCGGCGGCGGAAATTATCCACAACCGGGAGAAATTAGCCTGGCCCACAATGGCGTTTTATTCCTCGATGAATTGCCGGAGTTTAAACGAACAGTGCTGGAAGTGATGCGCCAACCGCTGGAAGACCGGAATATTACCATTTCACGAGCGAAATTTTCGGTGGAGTACCCGGCAAGTTTTATGCTGGTAGCTTCCATGAATCCGTGTCCGTGTGGGTATTACAATCACCCCACAAAAGAGTGCGTTTGTGCGCCGGGAGTGGTGCAAAAGTACCTCAATAAAATTTCGGGGCCGTTGCTCGACCGCATCGATATTCATCTGGAGGTGGTTCCCGTTCCGTTCAAAAAACTATCGGAGATGGAGTCGTCAGAGAATAGTGAAGCTGTTCGGGAGCGGGTTTTAGCTGCCCGGAAAATTCAGGAGAATCGTTTTGCGGAACATCAGGGAGTTTACGCCAACGCACAAATGACTTCGAAACTGATACGCGAATATGTGGTGCTCGACAATGAAAGCAATAACCTGATTAAAAATGCCATGGACCGGCTTGGCCTCTCGGCCCGTGCTTACGACCGTATTTTAAAAGATGTGAAAAATAATATAAAGCATATAGGAAATATTATATTTGTATCGTTGAATTGAAGCAATACAAATATGAGTAAAAAGATTGGTGTTATCTATGGGCGTGTAAGTAGCGAAGATCAGGACTATACAAGACAGGTTGAAGAGTTGACTAAATGGGCGGTAGCATTGGATATAGAAGTATCAAAGGTATTCGCTGAGAAAATAAGCGGATCAAGAACTGAGGCAAAGGAAAGACCTCAGTATATGGAAATGCTCCGATACATCGAAGAGAACAGCATAAAACACATACTGTGCCATGAGGTATCACGATTAGGTCGTAATAATAAAGAGGTGGTGGACTTTTTTGAGAGTACAGTAGCGAACAAAATATGCCTGTACATAAAGAAAGACAATTTAATAACACTTGATGAGCACGGTAAGAAGACTTCTATAGCTACACTAACAATTAATATACTGTCTGCTCTTGGAGAGATGGAGGCAGAGCAATTATCAACGAGAATACAATCAGGAAAGTTATCAGCAGCAAAACAAGGAGGTGATTTTAACGGTAAGATATACGGCTACGATTCAGTTGATAAACGCCCACAGGTAAATGAGGTACAAGCCGAAAACGTTCGAACTATCTTCAATATGTTAGCCAAGGGTATTGGCTCACGTTCAATAGCTGCACACCTTAATGCCAATGTAGGTGACAAAAAATGGACTCCAGCTGCCGTTCATTCTATCGCAAGAAATTCATTTTTTAAGGGTGAGAGAAAATACAAGGATATTATTATTCCAGTTCCTTCAATAGTCAGTTCCGAGTTATGGCAGAAAGCTAATGATTCAATCGATAGTAAAAAACAATATGCAGGGAACAATACTGTGAATGTAAATTTACTACAGGGGCTCATAAAGTGTAAGAAGTGTGGTTCGACCATGCATCAAGTAGTTAATCCATCGCAAAGGGCGAACCTCTACAAATGTTCCAACGGATGCAAAACACAAATCAATCGGCCATGGTTGTATTTTGTGGTAAGACAACATGTGGAGGAGTATGCAAAGGCATCAAAGGATGCAGATAAGCGCAAACAGTTACAGACTGATAAGGAACTAAAACAAGCTGAAATAGTTGTTCTAAAAGCCGATATAGAGAAAGTAAAAAAGAGGCTTAGTGCTTTGTTAGACGTATACTTGGATGGTGATATAAGCAAGGAAAACTACCATGAAAAGAAAGATAGTCTAGAGAGTCAGATTAATGCAATAAATACAAAGATATTTGATTATGAGGGCTTCATTCGTTCAGTTGACAACACACTATCTTCCGACATTAGTCATTTTTCTACAGATGAGGAGGTATTCAAGTCTGAACTAGCATCTATATTGGAGCATGTATTGGTTTGGGAAGGCATGGTTGAGATACAGATTAAAGGTTGGTTTAAATTTCTATTTCGAAAACGTAATGGAGCTGAGATTGGATGGATGATTCGCAACGGTGAGTTTCGTTTGTAGTTTTTATTTGGAAATTAAAATAATTCTATGTTAATTTGCACACAGAAAATAAAACACTAGATAGTGAGAGCATCTTAACGGGTGCTCTATTTTTATTTGTAAAATTTGGGGCTTAACGAAGCCCACGTAGGCCGACCACGTACATAGTGGAGGCATGACAAAAACCCACGTGTTAAGCAGTTTGTTGAAGCTGTTTAGTCTCAGAAGAGGCAGTCAAAATGCATTAAGCGAAATAGAAGTGTATGACACTTAATGCGAATTGACTGCCTCTTTTTTTTCAAAAATGAAAAAGTGAACAAAATAAAAGAGAAGTTAAATACAAATAGTAGTAACAAATTGACAGTTGAGAAAATGAAGATTCGAGACAGTTGTAAAAAAGAGGAGAGAGAGATTTATGGTAGTAGAAAAAAGAAAAAGCGCACCTACTGGGAGCGTATTGAGTGAGCAGATTTTAAATTATGGATTGGATTGGGTAATGAGCCAATACAACCTAACTATTGCACAGATTCAAGACAGGGCGTACGGAGTAGGTAGTCTTCCCACACCTGAATCAAATGTGGCAAAAGTAGAACAGGCATATTTGAAAGACATCGAACCATCCAAGCGTGTTTTGAGTTCATACCGCAATGATCACTTTGTTTGGGATGATCCAAACAGTGATCACAAAAAGTGCAGACAGGCTGAGGAAAATGAGCTTTATAGCTGGGATTCTGAAATGGAATTAAGTCAGTTTTTATGCGAGTATGAAACCATTTTCAGAATGCAACCTAAAAAAGTAATGAAGATTAATAAAGTGACCTCGTTGGAGAAAAAGGATTTGATTCAGGATAGATTCATAAGTCTGTATTTACGAGGAGCAGAACCTTCAAAATACATAGCAAAATATATTAACCATGACTTCCATCGCAATAGTGAGAAAGTAAATTGGGAAACTCAAGAAAACGAACATGAAAAATTTCATGTAGATGGTTTAGAATTAATTCAAAAAGACCAAGAGAAGAGGCAACTAATTAAAGAGACCATGGAACGTTCGAGAAAGGCATCCAAAGAAAAAACATTGATTGAGCAGGTTACGATGTTTCTATATATGGGTAAACAGAAGAGTGCAGAAAGACTGATGTGGTATTTTGCGGAGGAGAAAGGTGAGGAAAAAGCTAGAAAACTAATTAATCAATTAAGTCAAGAAGATGAACTAGAACAATGCTTTGTTAATAGCGGGATTGAAGACTCTGTGACCTATGCAGGTGCAAAAGGGCAAACTTTCAATCTGTCAATTAATAGGGATTGCTGGGGAGAATTTAGTAATGATATTCTAAGTGATTGATAAGTAAGGAATGAAAAAAGTGCATTTTTTTCTAAAAATGTATGATTTTTAATTCTTCAGGTCGTTATATAATTGAAGGGACAGTGGAAAAATTAATAAAATATTCCTGCTGGTAGTCAATCGAACTTCTGACAATCCCAATGTCATATTTGCAGTAAAGTATTGATTAAACCCTTCTTTTAAAAAGACTTCATTTAAGTTTTTCGTAATACGGTGATTGGGGCGGCTATTCATTATTGAAACCGCCCCAATATTTTTTTAGAATTCACGTGCTTAAGGCACAAGTTTATAATTATAAAAATTAATCAGTATGATTAAATTGAAAAAAAGGGAGCTAAACAAAGCTCCAGAGGTACAAGAGCCTCAAAAAACGGAATTAACAGAGTCTGAATTGTTAGTAATTGCTACCAAGATCTTACCAAACCTGTTATTCACCCCAGCGTTTCAAAAATCCTCATTGTTGGGTCAGTTGAAAAAACATTCAATCGAAGACCAAGAGCTGGTCTTTGAACTATTGAGGGAAATGGAAGTTATCATTCCTTACCGCTCAGTCGATGCTTTTGGAAATAAAAACACAACAAGCTTCAAAAGCGGAAAGGAAGCCTTTAAACTAGTTAAGAAATCTCAAACAATTGAACAGACCAAAACAACAAAGGAAATTTTTAAAGCTATTTACAAAACATTTCTAAGAAACGGCAACGCGATAATTATAACTCCTGATACATTAGCAGAGGCACTTATAGTTGCAGGTTATAAAGTGGATAATTATAGCGATGTTAAAAAGGTTGCAATTGCCTTAACAGTTAACCGTATGGTAAGTAGATCATTAATCAGATCAGAGCACGGTTATATACTTGAAATTCATGAGAATGGATTGACATATCTACAAAATGTATTAGATAAGTCAGAAAGGGTTAAAAATCTGCCAGATAACTTCAAGTATACAGATGAGGAGAAGGCTAGAATACTACAACCTAATTCTCATGGTATAGCGAGTAGGGTCGAAAAGAAAGTAATTAACCTATAAATCAAAGCATTATGATTATTGAAATTGATAGGTATGGGAGGCAAAGGGTGATAACTCCAAGTACTCAGAAGATAAGCAGGAGAGAATTGACCGAGGATCAGAAGGCTAAAATTGAAAAGTTAGCTGAACAATCAGCTGAACGAATAACGAAAAGACTGAAAGCTAAAGAGCATGAAAGAAAGAATAAGCAGAGAGAAGAGACTCGAAGAGTCATAGAGGGACAAGAGAAATTATTCAAAATTCAAGGTCACCACATTCGTTCAGCATCAATGGAAGAAGCTGAGGAAATAGCAAAGGAGCTTTTAAGCGGCTCAGGATCGTTTAAAAGAAGCCTTATGAATGATGACTGTCAATTATGTTATGGAAGTGGAACTATCCCCGAACTGGTGACCTCATAAGGTAATCCCAGGCACATTAAAACACCATTCAAGTTATTGAAAGTCCCTGCATGAAAGTGCAGGGATTTTTTATTGTCAAATATTTAGAAAGATTGAAGTATGAAAACATTGGAAAATGAAAGGGAGCTTAACCCAACAGCAAAAAAGATTCACAAAATTAATCGTCTTTTGGACAGAGGATTGATAAAGAAGGGAAAGAAGGTTAAAGAGATAGCAGAGCGTTACGACAAGGAGAAAGAAGATAGTTTCAGAATTAATCCAACAATAGAGGCAAGTCTCAAAGCTACAAACTATGAAAAGGTTTCTAAAAACGGCTCAGAATACATAAAGGTTTGCAGTGTAGCATTTGAGAAGAGGCACAATAGAAAACGTATTCACATCTACATGCCAGATGAAGAAAAATATTAAAACCTCATGGATAAATGATTAATAAACTAAAGAAAAGGAGGAAATGGAATGAATAAGAAGATAACTTACAACCGAGTTGAAAAAGATGTGGACAATCCATTCACAAGAATAGACAACAGACTTTTAAAGGATAAAAGATTAACAGGTGACGAATTCAGGCTAATGTGTCTAATTTTAAGCAACAGAGACAATTTTGAATTTAACATGGACTTCATGAGAGACAAGTGTGGGGTTGGAGTGGATAAATTCAAAGTAATGAAAAGAAACCTTAAAGAATATGGTTACATAGAGAGTGTAAGAAATGGACATAAATGGAGTTGGATTGTAAATGAAAGATCAACCATAGATGGAGAAAACCCCCATTGTGAAGGGGTGGAAAATAACCCCATGCCCAAGGATGGAGAAACCACCCATGTTAATAACAATAATAGAAAACAAAAAAAACTAAAGGAAAAAAAGTCCCCCCTTTTTAGCTCGGTAGAAACCGAGCAGGGGGTGACAGAAGTCTGCGAATACTTTTCCCAAAAAGTAGGAATTGAATTTGATCCTATGGATGAAGAATCAAAGCATTTAAGAGATAGAATCGAAAAAGATGGTCTTACAGTTAAAACTGCGAAAGGTATTATTAATTTAAAATTTGAGGAGTGGCATAAATCAGAAAAAATGAAGCGACATCTTAATCCCAAAGTTTTATTTAAAAGTAAAAACTTTAATAGCTACATTAAAGAGTATAAAAGATCACTTGAGTTTAAAAAAGAAAACCTCACATGGGGTCAGGAATTAACACTAGAGGTTTTGAATCATTTTAGTGATGATGATAAACTTCTAATCGATATGGAATTTACAAAGGAATGGATAAATATGGGCTTTGAAAGTTTCAAAAGTGGAAACGTAAAAATGGAGCTGATTAGAAATTTTATTAGGCATAGTCGTGGAACTGTAACCTATAGAGAAAACAAACCACCTCATGTGGTTAGAATGGAGAAGGAAAGAATAGAACAGAGAAGAAGAGAAGCGGAATTAAAAGCCCAATCTCTTTCATAAAGTAGAAGGATTAAGAATTTGCACCACATGAAGAAGCATGATGTATTGCTGAGAGCTATTTTAAGGCCTATTTTAGAGTTTTTCTCAATCGTTAGGCGTAATTTGTTTATTTGTTATGTTAAGCACGGTATGGGGCTTTAAAATGCTCTTTTGGCTCATGTGGTATTGAGATTATAGATATAAGTTTTGTTTGGCAAGAGTGATTCGCTGTGTCATAAAACTTTTGGTTTGAGAGCAATTGGAAATAAAAGAATTGAAATAAGACCAGATTGAACTTTTCTCATATTGTCTCTTGAGCATAATTTTATTGATCTTCAGTTCAATTTGTATAAGTTTTATTAAATTCAAAGTTTTTAAGTCTCTTGCAAATATAAAAAGTCCTTTAGACCGAATAATGAGAAATAACACACATCCTACAATACTTAAAAACAGTAATAACTAATAAGATGTTTAGCATACTGCAACATATCTATACGTTATGGTGAAGTTTAAATTAGAACACGCGAAATTAAATGATATGGAGTTTATGAGAATAGAAAGTGGACTTAGATCGTTGAATTTGAATCCATCCGCAATAAACCAAAATTTAGATTTGGAATACATATTAGAATTTAATGCAAATGATTACGAATTGGGTACTGATATAATATGGACTTATAGTGCCGTGTCTGACAATGAGACTATAATAAAAGCTAGAGTGTCTGATATTTATACCATAAAGACAGATATCGGAAAAAAGCAGTTAAATGCGCTGTTGGAAGAATCTTTTGGCACTCTTTCGTTTCACTGTTCAGAAAATAGCGAAATCACATTGAAGCCGCCCGTTTTAACTGCTGATATAGTCGATCTCGCTCTTCTTCGGTTAAAATCTGTGCTTCACGATAGAAAGTAACGCCAACACTCTTCACCCTTCCGTCTGGATAATACTCAGTATATTCCTTTCGCGGTTTGTTTGATTTTATAATCTCTATACAACAAAGATAAGCACGTTAAAAACAACCTTTTAAAAAGCACAAAGATGGAACAACAAACAGCATTGATAATCTCCGTAATAATATTAATAATGTCGGGAGTTTATGGCAAAATAAGGTTTACTCTAAACTCGCTTTCTGCTAAGATGTCACCATTTAAATCCGAGCAGAATAAACTTGAGGTAATCATGCAGCCTAAATGGTTTTTATACAGCACGTATCTAATGACTGTCTTGTGGTTGGCTCTGGCTGTTATCTTATTTATGATCTTTAAGTGGTGGACTTTGCTCTACCTTCCATTAAGTATAATTGTCGTATCAATCCTTTCGATTATTGTGCCTCCAAGTAAAAAATCAGTTACAGTAATGTTTTTCAAAACCACACACACGAGATACAGACAAAGATTTAATTATAATTCAGAAGAAGAGGAATTGCTTATAAAGGCAAATAATTTTTTATCAAAAATAACAAATCTTAAAAACTAAAATTATGAATTTCATTAAACGTGTCTGGCTTAGGATTCCTTCCAATGATTTTCGTGTTGTCTTCATATATCACATCAGTTTTCTTTTTAGAAACCATTACCTGAAATTTAAAAACCGTAACATAATAATCTAAATAATTAATGCGTGTGGTTAGTTATAGTGTACAATGTTACTATTCTATTTAAACAAGCATATAATCTAAAGTCAACCGTTAGGCAAAATAAAAATGAATGACAAGAGATACATAGAAATTGACAAATATGAAAGTGAGTTTCGGAAACTCATTGAAACAAAATTCAATATAAAATTAGAAGGTATGTTTTCATCTTCTTGCTCAGAGATGAATGGACCAATAAATTTTAAAGCACGTATTTCTACAAAAAATAGAAACCTTTTGGGTACTCGTTATTTCTATTCTTCAAATAAAAAGGTAATTCATTTTACTTCTTTGCCAGTTTTGTTTTCAATAATAAATGAAAATGCCTTACGACTTTACAACCTCCACAATAGCAATGACGAAAATGAATATTCTTACGCTGTAGATAAACTAAAAGATATCTACAAAATTCAAGGAATAGATAATGAAAAGATAAAAGGTAGTATAAATATCACGAAAGAATATTCTTTCATATTTTCCAGCACATCTCATGAAGCGATAAAGAAGAAAAGCTTTTGGCAAAATTATGGTGATAAAGGAAAAGGTGTAGCAATAGAATTTGAAATAATAAATCCAGTCGAAGAATGGGAATATTTTTATTTTTCAAAAGTTCACTATGATAAACTAAGTGATTTTAATACTTTAACAAAAGAATGGGAAAAGATACAAGTAAAGAATCGCCATGTATTCTATGGAATAGATTTAAATCAGTTTTTAAGTTTACACAAATCACATGATTGGTCAGAAGAAGATGAGATACGAATATTGACTCTATATCCTGATTTACATTCCATACCTTTCAAAGGACAAATCTATCAAGACTTTAAACCAGCAAAACCACACAGTAAAATAAAATATTTCAAGTTACCTCTTTGCGACAAGAATGGTAACTTTATTGAGAAAGGCCTGAATGACCGCAAAGAAATTTTCTGGTCAATAATTCCCAGAATCAGAATAAGTGATATTTATTGGGGACCAGACTTTCCTATTCAAGGGAAAGATTTATACAATTTTCAAAACAAGCTTAAATACTACATTTATGAAAAAATGAAATGTCGGATAGGAAGTTTGCCAAAAAACATAGAAAAGATTGAATAATTACGTTGCCTAACAAATTGTAATATGGCAGGCGGATTTCATCTCTGTTTGGCAAGTCAAACCAGTGTTGCCGCCTCCTGCGGGTCTGGCAGGATTTCTTTTCTAAATCCCGCCTGACCACATACATGTGAACGCGAGCCACAAGGCAGGAAACCAATAATCACGTTGAAAACGAAGAAGATGATATTAGAAAAATACTATACGGATTTAGAATCTATTACATCAATTGATACTTGGGATTTATTAAAGCAACTAAAGCCGATTGAAGAAAAGATTGACGATGAATATAAAGATAGAATAAAAACCGAAAGAAAAATTTTGGCATTTTCCTTAAATAATGGTGATTTAAGTCCTAAATTATCAAGAGTAGACTCGAAGGGCGATATTAAATCATATCCTGACTTAGATAAGTTTACTGATTCAGAAATAAAATACTTACAAGAAAGATTAAAGTCCGTTGAAAATCCATGGATTAAAAGCCGATATTCTCACGCCCTTTGGAATATCACTCGGAATAACCAATATGCTAAAATCTCTATTGATTGTTACCTTAAAAATATTGACACTTTGGCAAATGATTCTGATAATGAGAGTTTCCATAAGATAAGCATATTTGTTGAATGCGTTCTGTTTATTGGCGAAAAGACAAAACAGCAAATAGAATCAATTAAAGAGAATGTTCTCAGTTTGTTAAAGTCAAACAAGTTGCCTAATTATATTAAATCTCATGTGTTAGAAATAGCAATGGCCAATTCATTAGTTAAACCTAAAGAACTCGAATTTACACTTGAGTGTATAACTGATTGGATTGAATTTAGTAGTGAGGGCAGTTTCTTTTCAAACCAAACAACATTAAACACAGCAATCAAGCTTTCTGAAAAAGTACAAAAATCGCCAAAAGTATTTTACAAGCTTCTTGCAGAAAATCAAGACTTAATAATTAACCAGCATCCTGATGAGAAGGATTTTATTAGATATACTTCTTTTGGTGAAAAAGCTAAATACTATAAAAAGGCTGGAGAATTAGAAAAACATGAGGAATGTTTAAAGGAATATACACGTTTGAAAAATAGGTTTGAGCTTGGTCATATTGAATCAAAATTACCTGAAAAAGAAACTCAATTATTAAATGATTATCTAAATCGCAAATCAGAATTAATACTTGAAATGCCTATTGAAGGGATTTTAACGTATTTTGCTTCTGGTGATGACCTGTTAATAAAAGAGGAAGTCCTTGATAAAATGACAGAAGAAGGTTTTAAAAAATCCTTTCATCAATTTTGTTCAACGAGTACGTTTGACATTAATTCTAATCACAAGCACGCTTCTGATGAAGAAGTGAAAGAAAACGAGAGATTTAGAAATTATACAATACAATTTAGTCTTTTTGTTTTTCCATTGATTATTAAAGTGTTCGCTTATGGAATGCTAAAGGGTAAAATTAGTTATCATTCGGTATTTAATTTCATACAAGCAAATTCTTGGTATGGACAAAGATTTCCAAAAGAATTAAATGAAAGAGATATAGACGAAAAATCAGATTGGCTAAGTCTTTTAGCTCCAGGGCTACACGACTATTTTTCCCAGATTGAATGGGCTGTTATGATGTCAAAGGATAATCTTCAAAATTATGTTTTGTGTGTTGATTCATTAACAACAAAGTTCGAGGGGGCAATACGCGACTTTATTAGACTTCAAGGAGGAACAACCACAACGGAGAAACGTGGAGAATTACAGGAACAACTATTAGAAGAACTTTTGCAAAATAAAATAATCACGAAACTATTTAAAGCAGAGGATATTTCTTTATTTACATATGTTTTTACTAAAAAAGGATGGAACATTAGAAATAATGTAGCTCACTGTTTCTATCCATACAGTAACTATTCTTTTGATAAAGCGACTTTAGTTTTTATTTGCCTTTTAAAATTAGGAAAATATAAACTGACATATAAAGAAAAGTAATATAGCCCAGTGGCTAACATTTTGTATTAGTAATGGTAGACGATGTGGTAAATATCAAGGTTTGTATTCCGCTAAGACTGCGTAGCGGATTGATCGGAAATTACTACCCAGTCTGCCACTACTCATGCAATTTGCAATTAGAAGGAGATTTGAACGACAGTTTATCTAAAAACAATAAACAAGATTTGATATGTTGACTTATCACGAATTCATAGAGCTAAGAAATCATTTAGTGAACAATGAAATTAGTTTAGAACTCGCAAAAGCACATTGTTGGAATACTTTAGAGGAAGGAAAACGTTCTTGGCATACGAAAGACTGGAAAGACAGAAGGTCTGAAATCATTAAAGATAAATGTGAAATATGTGGTAGTAACGAAACATTAACATTACAGCATCTTTCCCACCCAAAAAAATATTCTGAATATACAAAAGACGTAACAAGTGCACATGCTAAAGATTACATTGACACTAATCCCGATCTTGATAAATTTGAATTTAAGGCACACATACTAAAAAATTATAAATATGTTCCTGCCCCATTATGTCCAAAATGTAAGAGTAGAAATCCTAACAAAAGAACAAGAAAATCTCCACAATATCTTTGTACAGAATGTCGGTACGAATTTGATGAAACAGTTTATAAGTCTGTTGATGAGCTTATTTTAACTTTTTATGAAAATGAAGAAGCAACCGAAGTAAGAGATAAGTGCTTTGTGTCTAAGAAATGGAAAAACAAGCATAACCTTAAAAATATAAGGTATTGGTTGCAAAGAGAACAAGCTAAGAATAAAGACTCTGAAACGATTGAAAAAGAAGCATTTCTACTTTATCTAAACGACAACATTAAATACCTATCCTTTGAAGATACAATAACTGCTTGTAAAAAATGTGCTTCTTACTTTGATTTGTACAATATGGAGTTATGTCCAAAATGTAAAGAAAATTACAAAAGCATTCAATTTTCAACTTGTATCCAATGTTTGCCAGAAGATAAACGTAAGGCTGCTCTAAGTAAAATTGAATTTGGAAATGACATGAGAGATATGCACAGAGAACTTGGAATCGATTAGTTTAAAAGTTGTCTTATTTAGGTAGGTAATAAGGAGAAATAATAGGTGGGATTCAGGAATGTTTTATCCCAGAAAAAGTATGTCCATTATAATGCAGTCCAAAAGGTGATATAGACAAGAGTGAATAACTCCTTTTCAATTATTCAGCTAATAAAACTAAACATCAAACTTCATGAGGTAAGTATAATATTATTAGAAGTAGCCTACATACTACCTTGGTAAAATCATCATGTATTAATAAAGAGAATCAGAGCGCTTCCAATGATCGTGAGGTAGTAGGGTATATGTCAGCTCCCAGTGGGGGGAGTGTCTGGGAAAAACAATAAAAGTGAAACCATATCCCACCCGAGGGACGTATATTTTTTGGGATTTTTGGGTAAGGGGGGTGAAATAGGAATCACAGAATGAGAAAGACAGCTCTGTATGTCCTATGAATAAAGGGAAGTTGGCCAATTAGTTTAAGAATAGAGGATGTATATGGAATATTTGCACCACATAGTCAGGGTCTATCAATCGCCTGCTGTTAGTATGATTAAGGAGCAAATCAGCGAAAAGTGAGAAAATCCCAAAAACATCAAAAAAACAGCTATTTTTTGACATTTTATAATTCATGCATTTAGTAAGTGGTAAGTAGACAGTATTTTACATGCAACATATAAAATAATGTAAATAAAGTTTCGCGCACCATTGCCGATCTCGAAGGAGCAGAAAATGTGCAGGCCGATCACCTTTCGGAAGCCATCCATTACCGCAGTCTGGATCGTGAGAACTGGGGCGGGTAACCGCACTCTGGTGATGGTCTCACTCTAAGTGAGGCTATCACTTGCGAATATTTTGGAACGCGGATAACACTGATTTTTTTTTGATTTTCGCTGAAGAGAGATGGCTCGCAGATTTCGCTGATTTACGCAGAATGATTTCTGGGATTTCGAAACCAGTTTGGTGATGGTCTCACTTTGGGTGATCCGCCAGTTGGCAGAGAAGCAATTTGTAAGCTTATATTATTCACTCTGTCATCTAAACAATAAGCTAAAATTTGTATCTTCATAGCCTAAATCAATAAAACCACAAAATGAAGAAGCCTGTTCTTTTACTGCTCTTTTTGCTGAGCATTGTCTCATCGTTGTTAGCACAAAACATTCATTTAAATTCGCTGGGTTTTCTAACCAATGGCCCAAAATCGGCTGTTGTTCCGCAATCGTGTACTTCGTTTAAACTTGTTTCGCTTGCAACCGGCGACGTGGTCTTTGAAGGCAAAACAACAGGGCCAAACTATCAGAAAGATGTAGATCAGGAAGTATGGAATGTTGATTTCTCCGACTTTCAAAAACCGGGCGATTACTACCTCGAAGTTCCCGGAGTTGGGCGCTCAGATGAATTTAAAATCGCAAACGATGCCTTTAATTTTGCCGCAGTAACAAGTATGCGTGCCTTTTATTTATGGCGCTGCGGAATGGCTGTTGACGGCGAATTTGCAGGCAATCATTATCATCAGGATGTTTGTCACCTCGATGATGCATACGAAGATTATATCGGAAAGAAAGGTTCGAAACGTGATGGTACAGGGGGCTGGCACGATGCCGGCGATCATGGAAAATATGTGGTGAATGCAGGTGTTTCACTAGGTGTATTGTTTTATGCCTGGGACCATTTTCAACCTCAGCTCGAAAAAATGGATTTGGACATTCCCGAAACAGCACCCGGATTCCCCGATTTTCTGCAGGAGCTGAAATGGGAAACCGACTGGATATTAAAAATGCAGTATCCCGATGGCTCGGGTAGGGTATCGCATAAACTTACACGAAAAAACTTTTCAGGTTTTATAATGGCCAGCGACGATGATGCCAAACGGTATTTTACGGAATGGAGTTCGGCAGCAACAGCCGATTTTGTGGGAATAATGGCCATGGCTGCCCGCTACTTTAAACCCTACGATGCGGCCTACGCACAAAAATGTTTGGATGCTGCGTGGGTGAGTTATCGTTTTTTGCAGGAAAACCCGGAGGCCAAACGTTTTGTTCAGGGTGATTTTAAAACCGGAGGTTACCAGACAAGAGATAGTGACGATCGCTTGTGGGCAGCTGCCGAGCTATGGGCAACTACCGGCGACGAAAGCTGTTTGAGCGATTTTGAAAAACGGGCCGCCGAATTCGATTACAAAATAGAAGAGAACTGGGACTGGTCAAATGTGTCGAACCTGGCGATGTATACCTATGCACTTTCTTCGCGCAAAGGAAAAAATACGGAAGCAGAAGCTGCAATAAAAAAGAATATCATTGCCAATGCCGATGCCTTGGTGGAAAAAGCAGAAGCTGATGTGTATTCGCGTGCGCTTGGCGGCCGCTACTACTGGGGCTGCAACGGAACTGTTGCCCGCCAAACCGTAAACCTGCAGGTGGCTAATCTTATTCAGCCTAACCCAAAATACAAAAAAGCGGCCATTGGTATTGTCGATCACATCTTCGGAAAGAATTACTATAATCGATCGTACGTTACCGGTTTGGGAATCAATCCGCCAATGTTTCCGCACGACCGTCGTTCGGGAGCCGATTCGATTGATGCACCCTGGCCGGGGTATCTGGTTGGCGGTGGGCATTCAGCAACCGATTGGGTGGATAAGCAGGAATCGTACAGCCACAACGAAATTGCCATAAACTGGCAGGCCGCACTGGTTTATGCCCTTGTCGGATTTGTAAGTTATTAATGGAATTTGTCTTTTAGTTGCAATTGTTTTACCGTTGAAAACTAGGTAGTTCAATTGATTTCATTTAATTTTATAGAAATCAAAATCTACCTGTCATGACTAAATCAAAAAAGTATCCCGTAACCCGAAGAAATTTTATCAAAGTTTCGGCAACCACAACAGCAGCGGTTTCAGCTATGTCGTTTGGAGCCTGTAATACCGAAAAATTACCGGAGCCAATGACGCGCCCTTTTGGCAAATTGGGTTTTAATGTAACCACACTTGGTCTCGGAGGGCAGGCATCTATCCAGTGGACTCCTGACGATGTTGACCCGGTTCCTATTATTTTAAAAGCATTTGAGCTTGGCATTAATTATTTCGATACCTCCAACCTATACGCCGACAGCCAGCTGAATTTCCACAAAGCTTTTAAACACCTGAACCTCATTCCCGGAGATGATGGTTACAACGAAGCGCTGCGCAAATCAATTTGGTTGACCAGTAAAACGGCTATGCGCTGGGGAAAATCGGGTTGGCCCGAGCGGGAGAATGTCAGTAACTGGTCGAATGGCGAAAATGTACAATGTGCGGTTGACGATGTAAAACGCTCGTTAACCCAGTTGTTTGGCGATGGAGAAGGTTATTACCCGGATGGCGCTTACCTGGATATGGTGCTATGCCATACTTTGCATAATACCGATGAGGTTGATGTGCTTTACGAAGGACTGGAAACGCCGCTTGATCCCGATGGAAATTTTGGTGCTTTGGTCGCCCTTCGCGATTTACGCGACGGAACCAACCTGACCGGGATGAATCCGAAAAATGAAAAGCTGATCAAACATATTGGTTTCTCGGGGCACGCAAATCCACCGGCTATGATGGATATGATTCAGCGCGATGAATACGGCATTTTAGATGGTATGCTGATTGCCATTAATGCCAACGACAAAACCAAAATGAACATGCAGAATAATGTTATTCCGATTGCCGAAGCCAAAGGAATGGGAATAATCGGCATGAAAGTTTTTGCCGATGCAGCCATGTACCATAAAGAACCGCGCTGGTCGCAAACACCTGCCGATGTGTTCCGAAAAGTGGGTACCGATGAATTGCCGAGCAAGCCGCTTATTGAATATTCGCTGACTACACCGGGTGTTCATACCTTGATTATCGGAATCGGGCAAATTGATGACGACCCCATGAAATGCCAGCTCGTACAGAACTTTTATGCGGCACAAATAGCTCCCGACGGAATGAGTGCTGCAGAGCGAAAACGGATTGAGGAGCAAGCCAAAAGTGTGAAGCCGGGAAGTAACTACTTTCAGGCCATTGAGAAAGAATCTCTTTCTGCTCCGCGCGATGTAAAATTCGTTGACGGCAAATTAACCTGGAACACGGCTTTGGCCGATGACGAGCCCATATCGCATTACGAAATTATCCGTGATGGGGAGTTGCTGGGCAAGGTGGAACACAAACCTCAGCTCTTTAAAAGCAAGCCTTTTAGTATTACTCTCGACGAGCCGGGTAATGTTACGCTGGCCACTGTTGATATAGCTGGAAATAGAGCTGAGACAGTTGTGACGTAACAAAAATTTAATCACCTTTGTGCCGATTAGTATGAACCAAAAGTCGTACTATTGGTTTGAGATAGTAAAACATAATTTAACTAAGATGGTAGACAGACTTTCCGATCCCATCGGAAGATTGATGGGATTGCGTTATAAATCGCACCCCTGGCACGGTGTTTCAATTGGCGATAATGCCCCCGAAGAATTAACCGCTTTTATAGAAGTGGTTTCAACCGATACGGTAAAATACGAAATTGACAAGGATAGTGGTTACCTGCGTGTTGACCGGCCACAAAAATTCTCGAATGTTGTTCCCGCTTTATACGGTTTTATTCCGCAAACCTATTGTGGTACCAAAGTGGGCGAATTTTGTTCGCAGAAAGTGAACCGAAAAGGCATAAAAGGCGATGGCGACCCGATTGATATTTGTGTGCTTACCGAAAAGGATCTGGCGCATGGCGACTTGCTGGTAACTGCTCGTCCGATTGGTGGTTTCCGGATGATTGACGGCGATCAGGCAGATGATAAAATTATTGCGGTTTTGGACAACGACACCGTGTATGGTCATTTTACCGATGTGTCGCAGGTGCCGGAAATTGTAATTCAGCGTTTGGAGCATTATTTCCTTACCTATAAGGATATGCCGGGTGTTGATTCAAACACCGAAATTGCTGCAACCTACGGGCACGATGAGGCGCTTGAGGTGATCAGACTTTCGGTTGAAGATTACAACAACAAGTTTGCGAATCTGGGCAAACTGCTTTCATAAATAAAAAGGCCTGATTCTCGAAAATCAGGCCTTTTTATTTTTAATAGATTTTTGCTACCGGGTATCGTTTATAGGTTTTTTCAGCCCATTCGGTGTTGTTATAAATATAGTTCAACTGTGCCCGGTGATCCTTTGCAAATTCCGGATCGGCTTTACGTTTTTCTTCCAGCTGCTTTTTAAACTCGGGATGGTCATTTAAATATTTCAGCGCATTTTCTTCAAATCCATACGACGAAAAATATTCACGCTGATCAAGAATGGAATCAAAAAAGTTCCAGCGGAAAAATGAGTCCATCGCTTTGGGTTCCAGCATTTCCAAAATGTATTTCATTTTGCGTTGACGAACCGGAATTAACAGGTCGCCGGCGTAATACATTATTTGTTGAACCTCACTTCTGGTAGTCACTTCGTTATGAATATAATGACCGTTAAACGGTTGCTTAGGACTTGAATATTCGTCGATATAATCAACCGTTACTTCCATAAGCGTATCATTTTTTAGCGGTACCATTTCAATGCCGTTCAGTTTTAATCTTTCAATTACTTCGGTCCAGCCTTGCGGAAGAATGTAGTATTCCGGAATGGTAATTTCTTCCACTGTGTTGTAGGTATCGTAATAGCGAATTTCTTTCGACAATGGTTTCGAGCGGTCGTAGCCAAAACGTGGCAGGCCGGTAACTTTGTCAATAATTTCTTCGCTGGTTTCGTAACCATCAAAAGTTAATGTGCTGTATTGCGTGGTGTCTACCTGGTAAGAAATGGGGTAGGTAGGCATCTTTAACAGTTCTTCGGTTCCCTGTTTGCGGCTGGCAATAATTTCTTCCGAATTCTCTGACGTGAACTCACTTAATGCAACAATAAACTGGTAACACGATTTTACGCGGTCGGCAAAGTCTTTGTACACATGGTTTTCGGTCATCATTCCGTAGCAGTTAAACAGGCTGGCATAACCCGACGAATACCTCGGCGAATCCTGCCATAGCAGAATTCCTGACAGCGGCTGGTAATTAAGCCAGTTCACATATGGAATCAGCTTATACTCGCCCTCTTCCATTTTTTCATAAATATCGGGGATCATCTGGCTACGCAGAAATTTTTCCTGCGCCGGTGGAAAATAATCGGGGAATGGCGTAATTAAAGTAATGCTGTATTGATGGTCGGAGCCGTTTGTTGTGTGAGTATCCAGAAAAACATCGGGATCCCATTCATTAAAAATTTTGTTTATCGACCGGGCATTCTCCGAATCGCACTTGGCAAAATCGCGGTTCAGATCAAGGTTTTTTGCATTTCCGCGAAAGCCGGTTTCGTAAGGTGTGGCCTGGTTGGCGCGGTTGTATTTGCCACGGTTCAGGTGTCCGCCAATGTTGTACACCGGAATGATGACAATTACTGTGTTATCGAGCCACTTTTTCATTCCGTTTTTGTTGCGCAGAATATCGTTGGCAAATTGCAGACAGGCGTCAATTCCTTCCGGCTCGCCCGGGTGAATGCCATTGTTAATGAGCAAAACTGTTTTTCCCTGAGCTTTTATTTTTTCAGGATTAAATTCCGGTTCACTGTTGATAATGAAGGTATGCAATGGTTTTCCAATGTCGGTAAAGCCGTTTTCAACTAGTGTTGCATTGTCGTACTTCGAATCGAGCAGTTCGAGCATATTGATTACTTCGTCGTAAGTAGGCGTGTAATTTTGCTCGTACTTCAGGTTTAACAGTGGCTTTTGGGCAAACAAAAACAGGCTGACAGCGCACAGCACTACAACCAAAGCAGTTTTTTTTCTCATGTTCTAAAATTTGAGTAGCCAGGCTACAAACGCAAAATTATTTTCGTTCTAAATCAAGGTAAGAATAGTCAAAATCGTTCTTTTCGTCGTGCAGATCTTCGCGTTTTAGTTCATTCCACTCGGCATAATTAACCTCGGGGAAATAGGTGTCGGCATCAAAAGTTTTATGTACCAGCGTAAGGTAAAGTTTGCCGGCAACCGGGAAGAACTGCTTGTAAATCATGCCACCACCGATGATAAAAGCCTCTTTTTCATCTTTCACTTTTTCAATGGCTTCGTCGATAGAGAAAACCGTTTCACAGCCCGGGAAAACATCGTCTTGTTTATCGGTAATAACAATGTGTCGGCGGTTTGGCAGTGGCCATTTTGGTAACGACAACAAAGTGTTACGCCCCATAATAATGGTGTGGCCGCTGGTAATTTCTTTAAAGCGTTTCAAATCGGTTGGCAAATGAAACAGCAGATCGTTGTTTTTGCCAATGGCAAAGTTCTCGGCAATAGCAACGATTATCGAGATATTTTTTTGAATTTTATTTGTCATTTTAAGATTGTTTTAAACGGCAACAGCTCCTTTAATGTGCGGGTGCGACTGGTAACCAACCAACTCAAAGTCTTCGAATTTAAAATCGAAAATACTTTTTACATCCGGGTTGATCTTCATTTGAGGCAGCGGATAAGGTTCGCGCGATAGCTGCAATTTTACCTGCTCAATATGATTGGAATAAATATGTACGTCGCCAAAAGTATGCACAAAATCGCCTGGTTCAAGATCGCAAACCTGTGCCATCATCATGGTTAGTAATGCGTACGATGCAATATTAAACGGAACGCCCAGAAATACATCGGCACTACGCTGGTACAGTTGGCACGACAATTTTCCGTCGGCAACATAAAACTGGAAAAGTATGTGGCACGGTGGCAGGTTCATCTTGTCCAGTTCGCCAACATTCCAGGCGCTAACCAGGTGGCGTCGCGAGTCGGGATTGTTTTTTATAGCATCAATTACCTGCGAAATCTGATCGATGTGGCCGCCATCGGGTGTTGGCCAGCTGCGCCACTGGTAGCCGTAAATGTGCCCGAGGTTACCGTCGTCGTCGGCCCACTCGTTCCAGATTCGTACTCCGTTATCCTGCAAATATTTTACATTGGTATCGCCTTTCAAAAACCAAAGCAATTCGTAAATAATCGATTTCAGGTGCAGCTTTTTGGTTGTGACCATCGGAAAACCTTCGCTCAGATCAAAACGCATTTGGTGCCCAAAACGGCTGATCGTTCCTGTTCCCGTGCGGTCTTCTTTAACCGCTCCCTTCTCTAAAATAGTTTCCAATAGATCTAAATACTGCCTCATTTTTCAAATATTTCCCACAAAAATAATCGTTCAAAAAGAACTGCTTCCGATTTGTCGGGTTTAAATATTCACAATTACACCGAGATTGTTAACGGACACAATTTTTAGTGATAGTATCACTTTAAGTGATGCTATCACTGTTTGTTTCTTTAAGGATTAAGCCGCGAACCGCATTTTTTACAAAAAACAGCATCGTCGTCGTGCGATGGATGCAGGCATTGCGGGCAAACTTGTGTGTTTTTATCGCTGGTTGGATTGATAATCTCGGCAGTAACAATACCCGTTGGAACGGCAATAATGGCGTAGCCCATAATCATTACAATACCCGCCAGAAATTGGCCCAGTGGCGTTCCCGGGCTAATGTCGCCATAACCAACTGTTGTTAGGGTAACGATTGCCCAATAAATTCCGCGCGGAATGCTTGTAAATCCATGATCCGGCCCTTCAACCAGGTACATAACCGTGCCGATGATGATAACCAGCATACTTACAAAAAAGATGAACACACTTATTTTTTCGCGGCTGTGCCAAATGGCTTTCGCCAGCGAGCGGCCTGCCTCGGTGTACCGTGTAAGTTTTAATATTCGGAAAACGCGGAGTAAGCGGAGAATACGAATTACCACTAAACTGTGCGATCCGGCAACTACCAGCCCAATGTAAGTGGGCAAAACCGATAAAAGGTCGATGACGCCGTAAAAACTAAAAATGTAACGCATCGGCTTTTTAACAATGGCAACGCGCAGAATGTATTCTATGGAGAAAATAATGGTAATACACCATTCCAGAATATGCAGTAATTGTAAATGATTATCGCGGATGGCAGGTACACTTTCCAGCAGTACCAGCGCAACGCTTATAATAATAATAAACAACAGCGCCACATCAAAAAGTTTTCCCCCCGGCGTATCAGCTTCAAAAATAATCTCGTAAATCTTCTGTTTGGTTTTATTCATCGGCAGCAAAATTGTGATTTAAAGATACTATTAATTTCGAAAAGCGAATCTGAACAAAAGGCGTGTTCGCAAAGATTAAGACGTTCGAAAAAAAAATGGACTTGATGAAATTGTAGAAACGTCAGGTGAGGTATAAAAAGATGTCAAGTGATCTTTTAAACGGACACAATTGAAGTCTAAAGAGATGTCAAGTGAAAAAAAATCTGCAGTCAAGTGAATGAGCAGTAGCAATATATTACGCATAAAAAAGCCCTTCCCAAATAAATGGAAAAGGCTTTTTGAAATTATTTCGTATTGGTTTTTAGAGAACGGTTTCAACACTTTCGTAAGGCAAGTCGAAAGCTTCGGCAACGCCTTTGTAAACCACCTTTCCGTCAACAACATTCAGCCCTTTACGTAATGGCTCGTTGTCGATACATGCTTGTTTCCATCCTTTGCCTGCAATTTCAATAGCATAAGGAAGTGTAGCATTGGTAAGCGCAATTGTTGAAGTACGTGGAACAGCACCCGGCATGTTGGCCACACAGTAATGCAATACATGGTCGATTACATAAGTTGGGTCGGCGTGAGTTGTTGCTTTTGTAGTTTCGAAACATCCACCCTGGTCAACGGCAACGTCAACCAAAACAGTACCCGGTTTCATTGTGCTCAGCATATCACGGGTAACCAAATGTGGCGCTTTGGCACCAGGAATAAGAACAGCACCGATAATAACATCGTGCGATTTGACCATCTCGCGAATGTTAAACTCGTTACTCATCATTGTTTTTACGTTAGCAGGCATAATATCGTCGAGGTAACGCAGGCGTTTCAACGATACATCCATAATGGTAACATCGGCACCCAATCCGGCAGCCATTTTAGCTGCTTCGGTACCCACAATACCACCACCAATAATCAAAACTTTAGCAGGAAGAACTCCGGCAACTCCACCAAGAAGTACACCGTAACCACCATAAGTTTTTTCAAGGTATTTAGCGCCTTCCTGAATTGACATACGACCGGCAACCTCGCTCATTGGTACAAGCAACGGAAGCGAACGGTCAGGCAATTCAACAGTTTCGTAAGCCAAACAAATCGATTTGTTTGCGATCATGGCATGTGTTAAAGGCTCGCACGATGCAAAGTGAAAATAAGTGTAAAGAATTTGTCCTTCTTTAATCAGCTTGTATTCCTCCTCAATCGGCTCTTTTACTTTGATGATCATTTCGGCAATGCCGTAAACATCTTCAATAGTTGGAAGCATTTTGGCTCCGGCTCCAATATAGGCTTCATCCTGGAAACCGCTACCCATACCACCGCCGGCCTGAACGTATACTTCATGACCATGTTTAACCAACTCCGCAGCACCGGCAGGTGTAAGTGCAATACGGTTTTCGTTATTTTTAATTTCCTTTGGTACTCCAATTATCATTACAGTAAATATTTGAGTTTTTTCTGAGTTCAAAAATAGACCACTATTTATGACTAAAACATGATAAATGCTCAGGATTTGGAACAATTTATTGTAAAAGTAACATGTATGACATCATATACTTAGAAATTACAAGTTAAGTTTGCAATAAGATATTAATTTGTCTGAAATTTTAGATTATTGTTTTCAGTTTGATAATCTTATCTTTGCTTGCTTTTAAAAAATATTATATAACATGCCGACAGTATCAGACAGAGGAAGGATAATGCCTGATTCACCAATCAGGAAATTAGCTCCGTTAGCTCATGAAGCTAAAGAGAGAGGGGTTAAAGTGTTCCATTTAAACATCGGTCAGCCCGATTTACCAACACCTCCTGAAGCACTCGCGGCCATCCGGTCGATCGACCGGGAAATATTGGAATACACTCCGAGTGAAGGAATTTTATCGTTTCGTCAGAAACTGGCGAAATATTACCACAAATTTGATATTGATGTTACGGCTGATGATATCATTGTTACCTCGGGAGGTAGCGAGGCGGTAACCTTTGCTTTTATGAGTTGTCTCGACCCGGGCGACGAAATTATTGTGCCCGAACCGGCTTATGCCAACTACGAAGCGTTCGCAATTGTTGCCGGAGCGAAGATTAAATCGATTCCGGGCGACATTGAAGAAGGATTTGTATTACCTCCAATAGAGGAATTCGAGAAGCTGATCACCTCAAAAACCAAGGGGATTATGATCTGCAATCCGAATAATCCAACCGGATATTTGTATACGCAACAGGAAATGAATGCCATTCGCGACCTGGTGAAAAAATACGATCTGTATTTGTTTTCCGATGAGGTTTACCGCGAGTTTTGTTACACCGGCGCTCCTTATATCTCCGCTTTCCACCTGGATGGAATTGAGCAAAATGTTGTTTTGGTTGATTCTGTTTCGAAACGCTACAGCGAATGTGGTTTGCGGATTGGTGCCCTGATCACCAAAAACAAAGATGTTAAAAAGAATGTGATGAAGTTTTGCCAGGCACGTTTGAGCCCGCCGCTTATCGGGCAAATTGCTGCCGAAGCTTCATTGGATGCCGATCCGGAATACATGCTGAATAATTACAACGAGTATGTTCAGCGACGAAAGTTTTTGATCGACGGGCTGAACCGCATCGATGGTGTGTATTCGCCAATTCCGATGGGGGCATTTTATACCGTTGCACGTCTTCCGGTTGACAATGCCGATAAATTTTGTGCGTGGTTATTATCCGATTTTCAATTCGAAGGACAGACCGTTTTTCTAGCACCGGCCTCGGGTTTTTACACCGGCTCTGATAAAGGACAGGATGAAGTGAGAATTGCTTATGTGTTGAACAAGAACGATTTGGGCGTTTGTTTGAAGATTTTAACCGAGGCACTAAAAGTTTATCCCGGAAGAAAGGAACGCTAACGTTTAAAAATAGAATTGTTAAAACATAAAAAAAACCGGACTGTTTGCAGTCCGGTTTTTTCTTTATCTGTAGTTTGTTACGCTAAGTTCTTAACACGCTCCATTGCTTCCAGTACATTTTCGCGGTCGGCAAAAGCTGAAAAGCGGAAATAACCTTCACCTGCAGGACCAAAACCGGATCCCGGAGTTCCAACCAGGTTCGCTTCGTTTAAAACTTTATCGAAAAAGTCCCACGATGTCATGTTGTTTTTGGTTTTCACCCACACATAAGGAGCATTAACACCACCGTAAACTTCGTAGCCAATTTCGGCCAGACTTTCACGCATTATTTTGGCGTTTTCCAGGTAGTAAGCAATTACTTCTTCTACCTCTTTTTTGCCTTCTTCGGTGTAAATGGCAGCAGCCGCTTTCTGAACCGGGTAAGAAACACCGTTAAACTTGGTCGATTGACGACGGTTCCACAATTTTTTTACCTGGTGCGCTTGTCCTTCTGAATCGTAAGCTACCAACTCGTTTGGTATAACGGTTATCGCGCAACGTGTTCCGGTAAAACCTGCTGTTTTTGAGAAACTGCGGAATTCGATGGCAACTTTTTTCGCGCCTTCAATTTCATAAATCGAACGTGGAATTCCATCTTCGGTGATAAAAGCTTCGTAAGCCGCATCGTAAAGAATTATCGCATTTTTTTCGATGGCATAATCAACCCACTTTTTCAATTCTTCTTTTGAAGCTACTGTTCCTGTTGGGTTGTTCGGGTAGCAAAGGAAAATCAGATCAGGAGTTTCGGTCGGCAGCTCAGGAATAAAGCCATTTTCTTTTGTACAAGGCATATAAATTATTCCTTCGTAATGACCGTTTGCCTGGCAAGTTCCTGTTTTTCCGCTCATTACCGTTGTATCGGCATAAACCGGGTAAACCGGGTCGCAAATCGCAATTTTATTGTCGTTGCCAAAAATCTCCTGAATATTTCCGGTGTCGCATTTCGAGCCGTCAGAAACAAAAATTTCATCAGCAGAAATATCAATGCCTTTCTCCTGATACGAGTGTTTTGCAATGGCTTCGCGCAGGAACGCATAACCTTGTTCCGGTCCGTAACCTTTAAACGTTTCACCTTTGGCCATCTCGTCAACGCCTTCGTGAAAAGCTTTTACAACACTGGGGACCAATGGTTGGGTAACATCGCCGATACCCATTTTAATTACTTTTTTATCGGGATTGGCTTCGATGAATTCGCTCACTCTGCGCCCAATTTCCGGGAAAAGATACCCCGCCTGAAGTTTCAGGTAATTCTCGTTAATTTTTGCCATATCTGTCTATTTTATACTATGTTCCAAATCGAAGCGTAAAGATAAAAAAACTATCGGCAAGTATTTTTACGGCGAATTCCTTTGTGGTTATTTAGATTAATTTAATGCTTGTTGCCGGCTGAGGATTGGGCAAACTCTGTTAATTTTGGGAAAAATTTATTTGAGATGCAAAACTTCTTTGTAAAGTCACACGGTCTGGGCAACGATTATATCGTTTTGAACCAGGATGAGATAACTTTTGAATTAACCGAAAAAGCAATAATTCGCATTTGCGATGTTCACTTTGGCATTGGCTCCGATGGCATTCTTTTGAAAGTGCCGAGTGAGAAAGCCGATTTTGGTTTGCGTATTCTGAATCCCGATGGTTCGGAGGCGGAGAAAAGCGGGAATGGCCTGCGTATTTTTGCCAAATATTTGTACGATTATGGTTTTGCCTTATCAAAATCATTTAGCATTGAAACGCCAGGCGGATTGGTGCGGGCAGAGGTGATTGAGGAGAAAAATAACAAGGCATTCACCATAAAAGTTGATATGGGAAAGGCGATTTTCGAATCGAAAAAAATACCTGTTAATTGCGAAAAGGAGGAATGCATCGGTGAGACACTGGAATTGGAATACCGTGGATACGAAATTAACTGCGTGTCGGTGGGCAATCCGCATTGCGTAGTTTTAAAGGATGAATTGGATGAAAAGGAAATAAAAACTTTCGGACCGCAAATTGAGACGAATCCGATGTTCCCGAACCGCATAAATGTACAATTTGCAAAAGTTGTTTCGCCAAACGAAGTGGAAGTGATGATTTGGGAACGCGGTGCGGGCTGGACGCTGGCATCAGGAAGTTCATCGTGCGCAGTGGCTTGCACAGTTGTAAAACGTGGATTGACCGAACGAAACCTTACCATAAAAATGCCGGGTGGAAATCTGGCCATCGAAATTGATGAAGACTGGGAAATCCGCATGACCGGCGAAGTACGCGAAATAGGATCAGGAATATTGAGTGACGAATTAATTGAAGATTTGGAGCTATGAGAACACTTTTGATCGTTATGCTGACTGTTTTTGCATTCAGCTCGAATGCGCAGTTTAAGTGGCCAAACGGCACCAAAGCGGCTGTGGTTTTTACTTACGACGATGGTTTGGATTGCCATTTGGATGTTGCCGTTCCGCAATTGGATGAGTTTGGTTTGAAAGGAACATTTTTCTGCACCGGCAATTCACCAAGTTTATATAACCGAACCGAAGAGTGGCGCGCCATTACAACGCGCGGACACGAGCTGGGTAACCACACTTTGTTTCATCCCTGCGATGGTGCCGGGAGGGATTGGGTAAAACCCGAGTACGACCTGAGAACATATACACCCGAACAAATTGTTGCCGAGTTAAAAACAGCCAACACCTTGCTAAAAGCTGTTGACGGAAAGACAGATCGATCATACGGATACACCTGTAGTGACTATGTTGCAGGCGGAGTGGATTTCACCGATTCGATAAAAAATATGTTTGTGGCTGCCCGTTGCGATGGTCCCATCCCAGAAGCCATGAATGGGTACAAAACATGGAAAACACCAAGTTATACATCGGTTGATCCGGATATTAAAGATTTGATCGCACAGGTTGAGGAAGCCAAAGCAAAAGGAACAATTGTGGTATTCATGTTTCACAGTGTGGGCGGTGGTTATTTAAATACCGCAGCCGATGTGCATAAAAAACTGCTGCAGTATGTAAGCGAAAATAGCGATGATCTTTACAGCGACTCGTTTATAAATGTAATGAAGTATGTGAAGGAAAATCAGTGATCAGATTTCCAGATTTGTAATTTCTTCGGTTACCCGGTAGTCATATTCCGGGTATTCGTACATGGCCATCCGTGGTTCGGTGTGGCCAATGGTGTAACCGTAAACACCGTTGTAATCTTCACGGTTTTCACCCATTTCTTCAAGCTGTTCCAGGTATTCGTCGAGTGATTTTGACTCGATAACAATTACCTTTTCCATTTTATGAATTATCGGGCTGTGAACGCGTGTCGGGTCGTGGTCGAATTCCAGAATCCGTCGGCCATAGCGCGTTATGCCAATGGTTCTGAATGTCATACTTTTTCCCACTCCCGGCAAATTCAGAATACTTCGGTCGGTAGATAAAAAAGGAAGTTGAGTTTCCCGGTGCAGCTTTTTTATATTCTCCACAATTTTAGCCGGGTGAACTAAAAGATGTTGCGCAAAGTCCATTTCTTTTTCCGGTATCGTTCCGAATATTTTTTCTTCCATTCGTTCCTGCATCAGGCGTGAGTTCGGGGTAAAATTGCTTTTGTTTTCTTTAAATCCTTTTACGGTAAATGTGTAGTAGGAAAGTACGCCGATTTCATTCAGAACCTGGCGAAGTTTTACACTGTGTCCGCGCCGTGAAGCTGCCGTGGTAAAAACTTCCTGGTTGGTAACCACCCAGCCCGATTCAAGAAGCAACTGAATGGCTCGTTTTGATTCCGCAGTTATTTCCATTGGCGACTGAAAGTGCGCCTGAACAACAAACTGTTTTATGCCCGCTTTCTGTGCTTTCTTTTTAAATGCTGAAAGGACTTTACAAAGATCGGGAGTTATACGTTGTGGCAAATATGCCGGCAAACGCGTTCCGATCCGGATTCGAACAATTTCGGCATATTTTTCTCCTTCGGCACGCGATTTATTGTCTTCAATTTTCGCCAGAGCCATGTTGTAAACGGCATCAAGAATTTGTTTCAGACTGTTATTACTGCTCATTAAAGCATCGCCACCGGTTATCAGAATATCGCGAAGTTGGGCATCGTTTCTAAAATAATCGAGTAATACGGGCAGACGCTCTTTCCATGTTTTTTGTGGCTTCAGTTTATCGAGATTAAAATTGTAACGCCCGCTCTGGAAATCGTACATCCGTTGGCAGCTGGCACATAAACCGCCACAGGCGCGACCAACCGTATCGGGGATAAAAATGGCAACTTTTGGGTAGCGCCGGTGAATATTGTGCGACGGCAGCAACCAGCCCGCAGCATTTGGCTCGCCGGGTTTCACCTTATCTTCTTTTTCCCAGGCAACAATTTTTCCAAACTCCTCAACCAGTTGTTTGCTGTAAATTACATAACTACGCATAGCCATGTCGGCACCCACCACATAATCGGGGATGTACGAGTTTAAAAGCGACAGGTAATAAGGATTTACAAAAAAGGGAATGCCTTTGCTCCTCGCCTTTTTAAGCACTTTCATTGTTTCTTCGGTGAGCGTGTAGTCGAGCATTTCGTTCAGCAGTTCCGGAGAACGGATGGCAAAGCGTAAGTGAAAATTACTATCCAGCCACCACTTGTTCATCAGCTTTTCCTTTTCGGCAAAACTTAATCCTGATCCAAAGGAATATCTCTGGCTGGAAATGTCGCCACTATCGATTTTATCGATCAAAATCCGGATGATCCGCATTTTGTTCTCTTGTCGCAGATCTTCCACCACCGGATCGAGTCCCGAAGGGTATTTTTGCATCCAGTTTTCTACCTGTTTTTTTGTGGGATGCGTTCGGATTTGTGTATCATTTAACTGGCGAAACAACTGAAGCATGTCTTCGAAAAAGGCAGCTTCCGCTCCACTGATTCCTTTGTGTGTTGCCAGCCACAGCATTTTAAAAGGATTGGTTTGAGCCAGTTGCCCGCCAATATTCTGATCGGGAAATTCCCTGCCCGCATTGTCGATATAATCTAGAATACGAATAGCCGCCAAATCCTGCCAGTTCAATTTTTCGGCCAGTTCTTCATCAGCCGATGTGCCCAGGTAATAGCTCTCGGCAGCCGGATTGCGTTTTAAAATGGGCAAAACCCAATTACGCAAAGCTTCATGAATTTCAACTACGTTGTCAGCATTTCTGATGATCTTTTCCAGAACCGGATTTTCAGCCAATAATTTTTGAAGAATTTTTCTTGCGCGTACGGAGATTCCAACCTTGTCCCAAAAAGCAATTGAATCCATGGCGAAAATTTTTTAGCAAAGCTGTCGGATCAATTAAGTTACGAAAAATCAGCCTGAAATCAAAGGAATTGCGATTGTGGATACGAGCGCCTGTGTGAAACTTTTGCATTGAAAATCAAAATATTATGCCGTTGCGAGCGCAATTTGTTGAATTCGATTATCTTTGTGCCGATTTTTAAAAAATAACAGAGAAATCCCGAAAGGGAAGGAACACCTAATAGTTTGAAATAATGGCACATAAAGCAGGATTTGTGAACATTGTTGGCAACCCGAATGTGGGTAAATCAACAATTATGAATGCACTGGTAGGCGAAAAACTGTCTATCATCACCCAAAAGATGCAAACCACACGCCACCGCATAAAAGGCATTGTAAGTGGCGAAGATTTCCAGATTGTTTATTCCGATACTCCCGGTATTCTGAAGCCCAGTTATAAGCTTCAGGAATCGATGATGAGGTTTGTTGATACGGCTTTAATCGATGCCGACGTGATTCTTTTTGTTACCGACGTGAAAGAAAAGGTAGACAAAAATCCGGAGTACATCGAGAAAGTACGTAAGTCGAACATGCCGGTTATCGTGTTGCTAAACAAGATCGATCTGTCGAACCAGGAAGAGGTATTAAAACTTTACGACCACTGGTCGAACACTTTTCCGGGAGCAGATGTTTTTCCGATTTCGGCACTCGAAAGATTTAATATCGAACCTATTTTCGATCGTATATTGGAGCACTTGCCCGAAGGTCCGGCCTTTTTCTCGAAAGATCAATTAACCGACCGTAACGAGCGCTTTTTTATGCAGGAAATTATTCGCGAGAAAATTCTTCTGCATTACCAAAAAGAAATTCCTTATTCGGTTGAAGTTGAGGTTGAAGAGTTTAAAGAAGAGGAGAAGATTATCAATATCCGTACGGTAATTTATGTTTCGCGCGAAAGCCAGAAAGGAATTATTATCGGCCATCAGGGAAAAAGTATAAAACGTGTGGGAACAGAAGCACGAACTGATGCAGAAGAGTTTTTCGATAAGAAAATTTTTCTGGAGTTGTATGTGAAAGTAGCCAAAGACTGGCGCGAGAAAGACGGTCAGTTGAAACAATTTGGATACGATAAATTTTAAAAAGTCAGAAGACGGTAGACCGGAGTAGGAAGTGTTAAAAGAGCTATCCTTTGTCCCGACTTTCAAGTCGGAGGCGATAAAAACCTCCGGTAAACATGGGCTTTAGCCCTTAACAAAAAGGAACAAAAAATGAGCAGCAGAATAGTAGCTATAGTAGGACGCCCGAATGTAGGAAAATCAACGTTGTTTAATCGTTTGATTGAACAGCGTAAAGCCATTGTTGACGAAACAGCCGGCGTTACCCGCGACCGTAATTACGGAAAAGGCGAGTGGATTGGTGTTGAATATTCGGTGATCGACACCGGTGGTTACGTGGTAAATTCGGAAGATATTTTTGAAGCAGAGATCAACAAACAAGTGCATTTGGCCATTGATGAGGCCGATGTGATAATGTTTGTAGTTGATGTGGAACTGGGAATTACCGACCTGGATGATGCCATCGCCAATATTTTACGACGCAGTAAAAAGGAGGTTATCCTGGTAGTAAACAAGGTCGACAACAACAACCGGATTTTAGATGCACAGGAATTCTACGGATTGGGATTAGGCGAAATTCATTGTATTTCGTCGATGACCGGAAGTGGAACCGGCGATATGCTGGATGCCCTGGTTGCCAAATTCCCGAATAGAGAATCGTTGGAAGAAGAACACGAATTGCCACATATTTCTGTGGTTGGGCGCCCTAATGTGGGTAAATCGTCGTTTATAAATGCTTTGATTGGCGAAGACCGTAACATTGTAACCGACGTAGCTGGCACAACCCGCGATTCAATACATACCCGGTACAATAAGTTTGGCCACGATTTTATGATCGTTGACACAGCCGGACTGCGCAAAAAGGGAAAAGTTAGCGAAGACCTGGAGTTTTACTCCGTTTTACGCTCGGTGCGTACCATCGAAAATTCAGATGTTTGTTTGTTGCTTATTGATGCAACACGCGGTGTGGAAGCACAAGACATGAACATCCTGAACCTGATATTAAAAAACAAAAAAGGTGTGGTTATCTTGGTGAATAAATGGGATTTGATTGATAAAGATACCATGACAACCAAAAAGATAACCGAGGAAATTCATAACCGAATGGCTCCTTTCACCGATGTGCCCATTGTTTTTATTTCGGCCCTTACAAAACAACGGGTACATAAAGCCCTGGAATTGGCAATGGAGGTGCACGAAAATCGCAAGCAACGCATTAAAACCTCGGAACTGAACGAAGTGATGCTTGAAGCGATTGAAAACTACGGACCACCATCGATAAAAGGCAAGTACATAAAAATTAAGTATTGTACGCAGTTGCCATCGCCAACGCCTACCTTTGCTTTTTTTGCCAACTTGCCACAGTATATAAAAGAGCCATATAAACGTTATCTGGAAAACCAGTTGCGCGATAACTTCAATTTTACCGGCGTTCCTGTACAAATTTATTTCAGACAGAAATAGAAGGAGCTTGAAGTTCGAAGTCGGAAGGCCGAAGTTAGAAGTTGAAAAATTCCATTTGCATGATTTGCAGATGGAATTTTTTTTTGTGTTTTAGTGCCGAAAAATTTTAGTGCGCAGATGAGAAACTGCTTGCGATAAAGAGCAATTAATTTATTAAATTGGCTAAAATTCTTTGGGATTGGTTAGCTCAGAATTTTTAGATCCCAAAGCATAAACTTAAAATATGGCACGTTTTTTAAAAGATCGCTCGAAGGCAAAAGGCATGGTTCCAGGCTCTTTGGTACTTATCGGCCGGCAGAAAATGGATAAACCGATCGTTCAATTGATACGGTACAATGAGGCTGATTTACTGGAAGAAACTGTAGGTTCATTTGATGAAGTAAGAGAAAAATTACAGGCCGAACAGGTGAACTGGATCAATATTTATGGTTTGCACGATCTGGAAACGATCAAACAGCTTGGTGTGGAATTTAAACTTCCATCGCTTTTACTCGAAGATATGTTGAATACCGACCAGTCGCCGAAGTATGAAAATGGTGAAAGTTACGATGCTTTCATCATGAAAATTCTTCATACGGAGGAAGGTTCAAAACGAATACATGCCGAGCAGATTACACTTGTTCTTGGCGAGAATTATGTGTTAACCCTGCAGGAAAGAAAGGCTGATGTTTTTGAAGTGGTTCGCGAACGTATTCGTAAAAGTAAGGGAAGAATCAGGGCAAGGGGAAACGATTACCTGGCCTATGCGTTAACGGACGCGTTGGTGGATAATTATTCGATTCTGATTGAAAATATTGGTCGACAGGTGGAAGATATTGAAGAACGGCTTTTTAAGCAAATGGACTCCAAATTAGTGGAGGAGATTTACCAGTTTAAAACCGAACTAAATTACATTCGGAAAGCAGTTCGTCCCATGCGCGAGTTTATGACTTCGTTGTTAAGAACTGAAGATACTTTTTTTCAGAAAAAGAATATTGCTTATCTGAAAGACCTGAGTGATTTGCTTGTTCAATGTACAGAAGCTGTAGAAATGTACAATAACATGACCTCTGATCAGCTGAATATCTACAATTCGAACATGAGCAACCGGATGAACGAGGTGATGAAAACCCTTACCATCTTTGCTTCGATATTTATTCCGCTAACCTTTATTGCCGGCATTTACGGAATGAACTTCGAATATATCCCCGAGCTCAAATTTAAGTATGGTTATCTGGTTTTCTGGATAATTATTTTAATTCTGGGAGGTGGATTACTGATTTATTTCAAACGAAAAAAGTGGTTGTAAATAAGTTTCACGCCATTTGCACGTATAGCCAAAATTAAATTTTTAATCAGTGTTATTCTTCGAAATCTGCAAGAAATTGTATTTTAAGAGGAAGACAGATAAAGTTTAACCAATAGAAAACAAATATGCAGGACATTGACAATATAGAACTGGAGTATTTAAAATTCGATGATTACCAGGAACTCAAAGAGGCAATGATTGAGGTGTACACCAGCATGCCCGATGCCTACTGGAAAGAACACCATATAAAATCGCTTATCGATCGTTTCCCCGAGGGGCAGGTAGTACTGAAAGTGAACGGTCAGATTGCCGGTTGCGCGCTTGCCATTGTGGTTGACTACGACAAGTTTGAAGATAACCACACCTACAAAGAAATTACCGGGAATTATAAGTTTGATACGCACTCGCCGGATGGCGATATGTTATACGGGATTGATATTTTTATTAAACCTGAATTTCGCGGATTGCGCCTGGGGCGCCGCTTGTACGATTACCGTAAAGAGTTGTGCGAACGGCTTAATTTAAAAGGAATTGCATTTGGCGGACGGATTCCGAATTATCACCTGTACCAGGATGAGCTGTCGCCAAAAGAGTACATCCAAAAAGTGCGTACAAAAGAGATTCACGATCCGGTGCTGAACTTTCAGATATCGAACGATTTTCACCCGGCAAAAATTATAAAAGGTTATTTGGAAGGCGACACCGACTCGAATGAATATGCCGTGTTGCTGGAGTGGGATAATATTTATTACGAGAAACCACGTAAAAAGCCGGAGATTACAAAAACAGTGGTTCGTTTAGGTTTGGTGCAATGGCAAATGCGGCCTTATAAAACGCTGGAAGACCTGATGCTTCAGGCAGAGTTTTTTATCGATGCCGTTTCGGGTTACCGTTGCGATTTTGCCCTGTTCCCCGAGTTTTTTAATGCACCGTTAATGGCCGAAAATAACCATTTAACCGAGCCGGAAGCCATTCGCGACCTGGCTAAACACACCGATGCTATTACCGCAAAGTTTTCGGAGCTGGCCATTAGTTACAACATCAATATAATTACCGGCAGTATGCCCGAGCTGGTGGACGACAAGTTGTATAATGCGGGTTACCTGTGTCGCCGCGACGGAAGTACCGAGCGCTACGAAAAACTACACGTAACACCCGATGAGGTAAAAATTTGGGGCATGCAGGGAGGGCATGCCTTAAAAGCGCTGGATACCGATTGTGGGAAGATCGGGGTGTTGATTTGCTACGATTCGGAGTTCCCGGAATTGAGCCGTTTACTGGCAGATGAAGGAGTGGATATTTTGTTTGTTCCCTTTTTAACCGACACGCAAAATGGTTTTTCGCGCGTGCGAAACTGCTCGCAGGCACGTGCCATCGAAAACGAATGTTACGTGGCTATTGCCGGAAGTGTTGGCAACTTGCCGAAAGTGCATAATATGGATATTCAGTATGCGCAATCGATGGTATTTACGCCCTGCGATTTTGCCTTCCCCGTAAATGGAATAAAAGCAGAAGCTACGCCAAATACCGAAATGATTTTGATTGCCGATGTGGATATCGGTCTGTTGCGCGAACTAAATCAGTTTGGTAGCGTTAGAAACCTGAAAGACCGTAGGCTGGATTTGTTCCAGCTGAAAAAGAAGGTTTAGTTTTTAGCCAAAAAAAGATTCGATAAGGAAGGTTTTGTCCTGGCTTTATCGAATCTTTTTTTATTGGTGAGACTAGTCTATAGCAACTGTGTTGTCGTAACCTCTTATCATAATTGTGTTTCCTTTATCGCCTGCAAGTAATTCAAGTTCGCCGCTTTTTTCAATGTGGCGGGTTGGCGACAGCGATTGGGGAAAATCAACTTTCCCGTATTTCATCTGTGCATCAATTTTAAATGGTACCGCACCTGCATTTATGATCAGTTTGCCGTATTTTCCGTCAAACGAAATGCCTTCAAAATCGGCATTTAGCTGGTCGATATCAATGTCATCATCATAGCTTATAATCGAGAGTTTCGTCGTCGACTCAATTTCGTATTTGCTGTATTTGCTTTGGGCAATGTCGATTGAGATGGTTTTGTCGAGATAAATATTGTTGTCGTACGATTCCGGAATGGTTAGTGTTTTTACTTTACCCAATTCCAGGTCGGAATATTTCCCTGTAAACTCTGCTGATTTTGCCGATTGTATTTTCAGGTTGCAGTCGTATAAGTCGAGTGAGAGCTTGTCGATCTCAGCTGCTGAAACAAGGTCGGTATATTTGGCCTCCATTTTCAGGTTGTTAAAGCCATCGATAAGCACTTTGTCGTCGTACGAATTAATCTTCAAATTTCCGGCTTTGATTCCTTCAATTTTCGAGTATTTACTCTCGATGGTAATATTGCCAGCCGTTTTAAACTCAATATCCGTATCGTACAGGTTAAAGGTGGCTTCGTCGTTGAATTTCTCCACGTGCAATTTCGAGTATTTTGCTTCCAGCTCAACAGTTGATTGAAAACCTTCAGCACGAAGTTCGCTGTTGTAAAGGTTCAGTTTATTTTCTCCTTCAATTTCACCAATAGAAACCGAACTGTACTTGTTTTCAAGATTCAGACTGGCCGATTTCGGGATGCTCATTTCATGCCTGATCTCAAAATCTTTAATTTTAACCTTATCGCCATTCAAAAGGGTGATGGTACTGCGGCCGTTAATCGAGTTCATGCTTTTGTAAAAACGCGTATCAATGTTCATCCGGTTTCCTTTCAGGTCGAATTCGAATGCTTCAATGGCGGCCATCAGCTTTACAGCATCTTCCCGGCTACGGGCATCCACTTTTATTTCGGTGCTGATACTCACCGTTTTATCGTTGGTCGTATTAATTTTTATGTCGGCTGCGTGGTTCGATAAATTGATGCTTACATCGGCCGGCACTCCAGCCGACTTATTTAACTTTTTTGAGGCCTCGTAGCTTTGAGCCCAAACAAAATGGCTGCTCATTAAAAGGATAGCAACTGTAATTAATTTAAAGTGTAATTGTTTTTTCATGATTTTCTTGTTTTTCTATTTCCAGTAGAATTCGGTTTAATACTTTGATTTTTTTCTCGTAATAATCGAGCAGAACGTGTATCACCGGCTCGTTATCGATGGTATTGTTGAGATCTTTTTGGTAGGTGGCATAAATTTGGTCGAGGCTTTTCAACTCGTTGAGTAAGAACTGAATCTCGGAATTATTTTCCGGTAATTCTTGCTCCACCATTTCCCATTTGGCATTTACCACCTTTTGAAGAGAGGCTTCCTTGTTGCCTAATTCTTCTGAAATATCCGACAGCTGAACAATTACCATCTGTTTATCAGAAGTTTCGTTCACCACAAAATAAGTGGCCGAAACAACAAACAGAAATATAGCCGCAACTTTCCAAAACCATTGGGGCAGGTTTTGCTTTTTGTTTTGGTGAAGCTGGTTGCGTATCCCTTCCCAAACAATGTCGGGTTCGGATTCTTCCACATCAAGCTTTAGCCGTTGCTCTTTCAAATATTTTTCCAGTTCTTGTTTCATCTTGAATCATTTTTTCGAGTAATTGTTTCGCCCTGAAAAACTGTGTTTTTGCTGTCGACTCCGAAATACCAAGTTTTTCTCCTATTTCAGCATGTTTGTAGCCTTCCAAAGCACGAAGTACCAGTATTTCGCGGGCACCATCCGGCAGTTGTTTTATATAATGGTGAATCCTTTCCGGGCTAAATTCGCTGTCAATTTCAACTGCTATTTCCAGCTCATTGTTACCCAGACTTTCAACTTCAGCATAAAACGTTTTTTCTTTTCGCGTAACATCAATACTTCGGTTAATTACAATTCGTTTTAGCCAGCCTCCAAATGCCTTTTCGTTCTGTAACTTGTCAATCTCCGTGAAAGCTTTTACAAAGGCATCCTGGAGCACATCTTCCGCCAGACTTTTATCATTTGTCAAACGAATGGCAACATTGAACATTCCCTTGCAATAAAGTTTGTAGAGTCTGTACTGGGCTTTCGCATCGCCCTTTTTACAAAGCCTGATCAAGCTAAGCTCGTTATCGTTGTGGTGTATTTCCAAATTGTTTTTCTTAATGCTGCCAGACCGTTTTCATCAGATTTAAATCCCGATCTCTGCCTTTAAGACGAAGATATTCTGAAAAGGTTGGAATGGTACAAAAATATTTTTCACATTTGTAGGAGAACCAATAAAAATCTTACAAAATGTTTATCGTTCACGTATTTGTTCATGTAAAAGAAGATTGTATCGACGCGTTTAAAGCGGCCACCATCGAGAATGCAAAAAACAGTATTAATGAACCGGGAATTGCCCGTTTTGATTTTGTAGAACAACAAGACGACCCTACGCGTTTTGTATTAGTGGAGGTGTATCGCACGGCCGATGATCCGGCAAAACACAAAGATACAGCGCACTACCAAAAGTGGCGCGACACCGTTGCCGATATGATGGCTGAGCCACGATCGGCACTAAAATTTTATAATGTACATCCCGACGAAGAAGGCTGGGATTAAGACAAAAAATATGGCAGTTAATTTTTCATTTGCAACAGCGGGGCAAATCATTTTTGGAAATCATTCGCTGGAGAAAGTCTCCAACCTTGTTGCCGGTTTTGGGAAGAAAGTTGTTTTGGTAACGGGGAAAAATTCGTCGCGAGCCAAAGAATTAATGGCGAAATTCAGCCCGGGAACCGACACAGTAATTTTTAATGTGCCTGGCGAACCAACCACTGGTTTAATTGAGGGCGGTGTTCAGCTGGCGCGCCAACATGCAAGTGATGTAATTGTGGGTTTTGGCGGAGGAAGTGTTATCGACAGTGCAAAAGCAATTGCTGCAATGGCAACCAACAAAGGCGAATTGTTTGATTACCTTGAAGTAATTGGGCAGGGAAAACCACTGACAGAAAAGCCTTTGCCATGTATTGCCATCCCAACAACGGCCGGGACCGGTGCTGAGGTAACCAAAAACTCGGTAATAAAATCGCCCGAAAATAATGTGAAGGTAAGTTTGCGAAGCAATTACATGTACCCTGATATTGCGGTGGTTGATCCGGTATTAACATGGTCGATGCCACCGGCATTAACCGCCAGCACGGGCGTTGATGCCTTAACGCATTTGCTCGAAACCTTTGTGTCGAACCAGGCCAATCCTTTCATTGATATGCTTTGCCGCGAGGGATTGACACGAATCTCACGATCCTTGCGAAAAGCATATAAAGACGGCAGCGATAAAGAGGCTCGCGAAGATATGGCCATGGCCAGCCTTTTGGGAGGAATGGCACTGGCCAATGTAAAACTGGGTGCGGTGCATGGTTTTGCCGGGCCAATGGGAGGGATGTTTCCTATTCCGCACGGAGCCGTTTGTGCCTGCCTGATGTCGGCAGTAATTGAAGAGAATATTCAGGCGTTGAGAGAAAATAAACTCGATAGTTCGAAATTTGATGAGCTGGCAAAAATCCTTACCGGAAACGAAAAGGCCATGTCGAACGATGCAGCTATTTGGGCAGCGGAATTGGTAGCCGAATTGCAAATTCCGTCGTTATCGGAATTCGGATTGACAAAAGAAGATTTTCCGGTACTGGTTGAAAAAGCAAAAGTTGCAAGCAGTATGAAAGGTAATCCCGTAGAACTGACAGATGAGCAGTTGTTTCGCATTTTAGAGCGGTCGTTGTAAATGACAATCCGCTAGCGGAACAATTTTTGTAGAATAAAAGTTATCTTTGTACAATAAACAGAACGCAATGATTGGCAATTTTTTTCATACACCGGGAACAAAAAAGTTTAGTATAACCCCACGTTTTTGGGATCCCGACAAGGACGAGAGAGACGAGCGGGAACGCCGGATTAAGGAAGAGTTGGGGATTGTTGATGAAAAAAAGGACAGCAATCGTCCGTATCGTCCGAACATTAAAGGTCAGTTTCGAACGGGAGATGGCTGGGCCCGGTCATCCGAATCGGCCCGGAGAGCACAAAACCGCCGTCTGGTGTGGATTGTTATCGTGCTTGCCCTGGTACTTTATCTTTTCTTCTTTTCCGACTTTTTTGCCTAGAAAACGAACCTCGTAGTACAAATTTCTAAAGATTTAATCTTGAGCGATATTATTCAGTTATTACCCGATGCAGTAGCCAATCAGATTGCTGCCGGAGAAGTTATTCAGCGACCTGCATCGGTTGTAAAAGAGCTTGTGGAAAATGCTCTTGATGCGGGCGCAACTGAAATTACCATTAATATAAAAGACGCAGGAAAGACCCTTGTTCAGATTTCAGACAACGGAAGCGGAATGTCGCCAACCGATGCAAGGATGGCTTTCGAGCGTCATGCTACTTCAAAAATTCGTTCGGCCAACGATTTGTTTGCCATTCGCACTATGGGTTTCCGTGGTGAGGCGCTGGCATCGATTGCCGCTATTGCCGATGTGGAACTGCGTACCAAAAAAGCCGACGATGAGGTAGGTACTTTTATTCATATTATCGGTTCCGAAGTAAAAACACAGGAACCCGCAGGATGCAATAACGGCACCAATTTTATGATTAAAAACCTGTTTTTTAATGTGCCTGCGCGTCGCAAATTTCTGAAAGCAAATTCAACCGAATTAAAACATATTATCTGGGAAATTCAACGGGTAGCACTGCCCAATCCCGACATCAAATTGTCGCTGATCCACAATGGCTCACCGGTTTATGATCTGCCACCGGCCAACTACCGGAAACGTTTGGTGGATGTGTTTGGGAGGTCTCTGAACCAAAGCCTGATAAATGTAGATGAAGATACCAGCATTGTAAAAGTGTTCGGTTACATAGGGCAGCCAAAATATGCCCGTAAAACACTGGGCGAGCAATTCTTTTTTGTGAACGGACGTTTTATGCGTCATCCGTATTTTCATAAGGCCATAACGCAGGCCTATGAAAAGTTGTTGCCGCCCGACACGTATCCGTCATATTTTCTGTTTCTGGAGCTCGATCCGGAAGCGATCGACATCAATGTGCATCCAACAAAAACCGAGATAAAATTTGAAAACGAACGCGATATATGGCCGATCATCCATGCGTCGATACGCGAGTCGTTGGGCAAACACAATGTAGTGCCGTCAATCGATTTCGACCAAAGCGGAAGCATTGATATTCCTGTTCCGAAGAAGGATGGTGAGGGAGTGCGTTTCCCGGAGATTCAGATAAATCCCGATTACAATCCTTTTGACAACGAAAAGCAGTTTGCCGAACGTGGCTACTCGCCGTTCGAAAAGGATTCTGCAGGGCAGGGACGAAGCTCTTCGCCGGGTTCGGGAAGAGAAAAGAAAAAGCTGGATAACTGGGAAGATCTTTACCAGGGGGCACAACTGAAATTAAAACCCGAACCTGAATACCGGGAAAGTGCCATTCAGGCAGATGACCTGTATGCCACCGCTCCGGGGCAATTCAGCGGTAAAAAAGTTTTGCAGCTCAAGCAACGTTATGTGTTAACGCCGGTAAAATCAGGATTAATGGTTATCGACCAGAAACGCGCACACGAACGCATCCTGTACGAAAAATTTATGGAGGTGCTAAAAACGGATTCGGTGGCCAGCCAGCAACTGTTGTTTCCGCAAACCATCGAACTCAATCCGGCCGATTCGGCTTTGCTGAAATCGATTTTGGAAGACCTGTTGTCGTTGGGATTTGATATTCGGGAGTTTGGAAAAGACACATTTATTATAAACGGAACGCCGGGTGTTTTAGATATTTCATCACCGGAGTTGATCCTTGAAAAATTGCTTGAAGAATACAAAACCTCGCCGGTTGATGCGCGTGCAAAAGCGAAAGAACAAATTGCTGCGTCGCTGGCAAAAGCTTCGGCAATGGATTATGGCACCGACCTGAAACAGGAAGAGGTGGACCACCTGATTGATAATTTATTTGCCTGTGCAACACCCAATTTTTCGCCCGACGGGAAAAAAGTGTTGACCATTATTTCGACAGATGATATCGAAAAAAGTTTCTCAAAATGACAGATTGTCGTTAATTTGAGCACTTTAATTTTTGGCGTGGTCATTGTATCTTGCCTGATCATTAAAACAATAAGCAACTGAAGATCGTTGATTTGGGAAAGAAAGTTTGTTTCGGTCTTCCAACTTTATAATTATGAGATACCGTCCGATGTTAAATATGCCGCCGGTGGTAAAGAACCTGATTCTTGCCAACGTTGTGTTTTTCCTGATAACAATAGTGTTAAAACAAACCGGAACCGATTTGTATCCGATTTTGGGTTTGCACTTTCCGCTGTCGGAAAAATTTAAACTTCACCAGTTTTTTACCTATATGTTTATGCACAGCTCGCAAGGTATCGGGCATATTTTTTTCAATATGTTTGCCCTGTATATGTTTGGGCGCGTGCTCGAAGGTGTATGGGGGCCAAAGCGATTTCTTACCTTTTACCTGGTTACCGGAATTGGCGCTGCGGTGTTGCATATGGTGGTAACTTATTTCGAATACCAGTCGCTGATCGGGAAAATGTCTCCCGACCAGATTGCTTACGTAAAAGAAGTAGGCTACCAGATTTGGATCGAAGGAAAAAACTTCAGCGATCCGCTGGCAGGGAAGCTAAATGCTATTTTGAATACACCAACAGTTGGTGCCTCGGGGGCGGTTTTCGGAATATTATTAGGTTTTGGTATGTTGTTCCCGAATACCGAGTTGATGTTGCTGTTTCCGCCAATACCCATTAAAGCCAAGTATTTTGTAATTGGTTACGGTGCATTGGAATTGTTCTTTGGCGTTTCCGGAATTCAGGGAAGTGTAGCTCACTTTGCGCACCTTGGCGGAATGTTATTTGGTTATTTTATGATTAAATACTGGAACAAGAACTCGAATCGTTTTTACTAAAAAACAAGCTGGAACAGTTGTGGATATTGCAGGCGACATAAAACGAACATTTAAAGAAGGATCGGTATTAACCCGGTTGATCTACATAAATATTGGGGTATTCCTTTTGCTGAAAATAATTGGTGTTTTCTTTTTGCTGAGCGGACACAATATGCGGGTGTATGATTGGTTGTCAGTGCCTTCGGTAACCGAAGTTTTGGCGCAACGTCCTTGGACTCCGATAACCTACATGTTTTTGCATCAGGGGTTTATTCATCTGCTGTTTAATATGCTTGGTCTCTATTGGTTTGGGCAACTGTTTCTTTATCATTTTGAGGGAGACAAAATGTTGGGTGTTTACCTGATGGGAGGTCTTTGGGGGGCCTTTTTATTTATTTTGGCATATAATGTTTTTCCTGCATTTGAAAGTATTCGAGTTCCTATGCTGGGAGCTTCCGCTTCAATATTTGCCATTTTGGTAGCCGTAGCTTTTTACGATCCAAACCGCGAGATACACCTGTTTTTTATCGGTGGTATTCCATTAAAATATGTAGCTGCTTTTTACGTTTTATTATCGGTAATTGGTATTTCATCAACAAATGCCGGTGGTAATATTGCACATTTGGGAGGTGCCTTTTGGGGCTGGTTTTATATTTATCAATTACGAAAAGGAAAAGATATGGGAGCCGGACTGGTGAACTTGGTGAATAAAATTGGCGAATTTTTAGGCGGACTTTTCAAACATAAAAGTAAAATGAAAGTTACTTACCGAAAACCTCCGCGCGACGATCATGAATACAACCGTCAGAAACATAAGCAGCAAGACGAGATCAATCGTATTCTTGATAAGATTGCCAAATCGGGTTACGAGAGTTTAAGCAAAAAAGAAAAGGAGCTGCTATTTAAACAGGGGAAGAAGTAGTTTGCAGTCACAGTTTTCAGTTTTCAGATTGAAAAGAAAGATTGTGATTTAAGATAAAGTATCACTTTCGAACTCATCCTTAATCAATAATCCTTCATCCTTTCTTAGTCATCTTCCTGGTAAGTGTGTGCCTGGTAAATACTGGCATTTAGCTCAAATCCTATCAGCAAAATCAACGACATCACATACATCAAAAAAAGAATGGCCAGCAACGTTCCGATAGAGCCATAAAGCTTGTTGTACTGGCTAAAATTATTGAGGTAATACGACATGCCTGCAAAACCAACAATGCTTAGTACGGTTGCCAGTGTTCCTCCTGCAGAGATAAACCGCCATTTTGTTTTTTTCGCAGGCGCCATATAATAGAGAAATGAGAAGGCAAAGAAGAAGATTGTAATGGTTATGATCCATTTTCCCGCAATTAACAGATACACCAGAAACTTTTCTTGAATAATGTCAATCCGGTCGAGGTAATTAATCAACATCTGACCACCTGTTAACAAGGCAATAGCAACAGTTAGCGCCAGGGTAAAAACAACCAGCATAAGTGCGGCTGCTATGTACTGGCTCCACCATTTTCTACGGTTGATATTGTGCACGGTGGCATCAAAAGCACTCATCATCGATACAAAACCATTGGTGGCAAAAATTAGTGCCATAACAAAGTTCAGCGACAATAAATCACCTCGGGGACGCATCACAATTTCGGTAATGGTTTCTTCTATTGTGGGCCAAACGCTTCCCGGCACTATCTCCTGGATAATTACAAAAAGTTCATCCTGGAATCCACTGAGTGGAATTAAGGTGAAAAGAAAAATTATACCTGGAAACAGGGCAATAAAAAAGGAAAAAGCGATGCCTGATGCACGGGTTGTTATCGATCCGTCGACGATACTTCTCCAGAAAAACAACAAAACATCGTACAAAGGAACTCCATCAAAAAGGGGGAGCGAAATACTTTTGGCGTGATCAACAGCTCTTTCGCTCAGCTTTTTAATTCGCTTAAAAGTGATTTTTTCCGATGCCATATCGGCTATTATTGTTGTTCAATTCGTAGTTGGTGAATGTATTGTTTGCCATCGTTTTGTTTCAGCAAAAAGTAAACCCTGAAATCGCCCTTTTCTGTTTTTAATTTCCCGATTACGTATTGCGCATTCTCTTTTCCACTGTCGTGAATAATGCTAAAAGCATTTTTTTCAAGCGGGGGAAATTTATTAAAAAAGTTGGTTACAATTTGCTGGGCCTGGGCTTTACTGTATACATTGTCGTTATCAAGTACTACCAGTTCTACGTTTTGGTTAAAATAAGAGGAAAGTACTTTTGCATCTCCGGTTGCCAAACCAACATTAATTTCATTCGGAATCTTTTTATCCTGAGGGAAATGAGCAGCGCCTGCCAGCAAACTGCAAAATATCAGGATAACGGAAAATATATGTTTAAAATTCTTCATCATATTTTAATTCATCATATGTGTTGCATAATAAGCAAAAACTATGCAAAAACACTTTTATACGCTTATTTTTACTGTAAATTTATAAAATTAAAAATCAATTGGGCGATTGTTGTAGAAACATAATTATATTTAATTCGCCTTCAGAGGATTATGTGCTGGTGTCATTTTGTCAATCCGAATGATTAAGGATTGTAAACAACCGACTGCCGAGGCATAAGTTCTGTGAATAAACGATTTTAGTAAAATGAAGATTACATTACTGGTTGTTGGTAAAACTGATGCGGCCTATATACGCGATGGAATAAATGAATATTTAAAACGCCTGAAACACTACATCAGTTTCGAGATGGAAGTTATTCCCGATATTAAAAAGGGAAAAAATACCAACCCGGAGATGCAGAAAAACAAGGAAGGCGAAATTATTCTTTCAAAACTGGCTCCGGGTAAAGAGTTGCATTTATTTGATGAGAAAGGAAAAATGTTCTCGTCGGTGGAGTTTTCGCAGTTTTTAGAGAAGAAAATGGTTAGCGGACCAAAAGAACTGATACTTGTAGTGGGCGGCCCATATGGTTTCTCAGAAGAAGTGTATAAACAAGCCAGTTCAAAAATATCGCTTTCGCGCTTAACATTTTCGCATCAAATGGTGCGATTGTTGTGCGTAGAGCAGATATACAGAGCAATGACAATTTTGAAAGGCGAACCATATCATCATGAATAGCTAATGTTGGTTAAACTTAATAAATATACTTTCCTCATTTTAGCCATCGGTATTTTGGTTGTGGCAGCCATTCTTGAAAATGGTTTGCTGCGGCGAAATCCTGAAACCAAACTTATCGACGATTTTCAGACTCAGCTGTTGGCAAGCGAAGCAGAGCTTCAGCATAAGCTGCAGGAAATTAAACAAGTGCTGATTGAAGACGAACTGGATGAGGATATCAGTGAATTTTTTAGCCAGGATGAAACACTTATCCGCGAAACCGGATTTGCTGCGATGGTTTTTAAAAATAATGAACTGTTTTTTTGGTCCGACCGAGGAATTACTTTTTACGACCGTCTGGAAGATCTGCCAAAAACCAGTGGTCTGGTAAAATTGCCAAATGGCTATTACCTGGTTGATACCATGAGTGTTGGTGAGTATACGGCAGCCGTTTTTCATTTAATAAAACGAAACTACACCTACGAAAACAAGTACCTGCAAAATAATTTCTTTAAAAATTACAAGCTTCCCAGCGATTATATAATACGAACAGAAAAATTCAATCATGGTTACGATATTGTAGACATGAAAGGCGATTACCTTTTTACGCTTTTGCCCTACGGAAATTATTTGTGTACCACCAATCAGCTGTATTTCCCCGGAGCCATTTATTTTATCGGGCTTATTTTACTGCTGTTTTATTTCCGAAAAGAATTTGTAGACAACGAGGCACCATTTTTCCTGAAACTGGTTTCGTTGGGAGTGGCGTTGTTTGTGGTGTATTGGATTCACCTCATTTTTCAGGTACCGAAGGTATTCTTCCATCTAAGATTTTTTAGCCCTGATTATTTTGCCATAAACGAGTGGTTGCCATCGCTGGGCGATTATTTTCTGCTGGCCTTATTTTTCCTGTTTTGGATTTACAATTTCGCGGTCGACCTGAATATTCGTGATTTACAGAGGAACTCAGTTTTACCCCGGAAAATAATCATAATCCTGCTTTTAATTTTTAATGCCAGCCTGTATTTATTGGTAGATAATTTGATAAAGGAACTCATCTATAATTCAACGGTTTCCTTTGCGCTGAACAAAATCATCGATATTTCGCCTCAAAGTGTTTTGGGCATTTTTTCGATCAGTTTGTTGCTTTTGGGAGTTGTGTTTTTTACCATCAGGCTAAACGAAAAAACACTCAAAAATTTTAAACTCTACCAACTGGTTCTGTTAACGCTGGCAATCAGTTTATTCTTTGCCGGAGTACAGTACATTGCCGTACAAAATGTTTCTATTTACGCGCTGTTGCTGTTTATTATTTGTGTAATCCTCTCTTCGCTGATAACCCGACACTACCTGCAAACCTTTACCTTAAGTTATCTGATTATTTATGTGGCGGTGGTTTCGGTTTATTCCCTGGTGGTTATTAACCGCACCATTAGCAAAATGGATAAAGGACAGCAGAAACTACTGGCTGTAACATTGGTTGCTGAACGCGATCCGGCTGCCGAAGTTTTTATGACCGAGATACAAGAGCAGATTATAAAAGATCCGGCCATCCAAAGTTTATTGTTTCAGAACAAAGACGATGATGCCATTGAATACATCCGGCAATCGTATTTCAACACCTATTTCAGGAAGTACCTGTTAAATATTCTGGTATGTCGCGAGGAAAGTAATTTGATCATTCCTCCTGATGATTATGAGGTGTCGTGCCGGCCATACTTAAATGATAAAATAGATTCGGAAGGAATTCAAATCCCTGGTACGAACTTTTATTTTATGGATAATATGAACGGAAGGATTTCTTATACCGGTCGTTTTAATTATCCACTTGCAGATGGAGGAAGAGGAATAACAATCTACATAGATTTGGATTCTGATTTATTGTTCGAAGGCATTGGTTTTCCTGAGTTGCTGATCGATAAATCGATGACTCGTCCGGAGAAATACCGAAAATTCAATTATGCGAAATATTACGCCGGAGAACTCGCCGATAAGTATGGCGATTACAACTACAACTACAACGGACATGTTTACCTGAAATCGGATGACGAGTTTTCATTTCTGCGTCAGGGAAAATACGAGCACCTGGTTTATCGTACCACCCAGCAAAATTATGTGGTTGTTTCGCGCGAGCTGCTAACACCTATCGATTACTTGATTTCATTTCCGTATTTATTTGTATTCTATTTTCTTACCCTGCTTGTTGTTTTAATGATCGTAAATCGGTCGATTCGGGGAAGAAAAGTGTTTTTCGATCTGAAATTTAAGATACAGGCGGCGATCATCTCCATCGTTTTTGTTTCGCTAATGGTTGTTGCCGGGGTTACGCTTTTCTACAATGTAAAAGAATACCGGCAGAAACACCAGGACGATTTGAATGAGAAGATGAAGTCGATTTCGGAAGAAATTGATATGCGCCTAACTGACAAACACGAGATTACACAGGAACAGGAAGAATGGCTGCGCGAAGAGCTGGCCAAACTCTCCAATATTTTCCGAACCGATATTAATATTTACGGCATCGACGGACGGCTTATCGCTTCTTCGCGTTTCGAGATTTTTGAACGGGGACTGGTATCGTCGCGCATAAATGCCCGCGCCAATTACGAGGTGTATCAGAATTATTCCATCAGTTACTTCCAGCCCGAGAATATTGGCCGACTATCATACCTGTCGGCATACCGGCCAATTATCAATAATTTTGGCGATTACCTGGGCGTAATTAATCTGCCTTATTTTATCCGGCAGGATAACTACAGCCAGGAGATCTCCACCTTTATTGTGGCGTTCATTAACTTGTATGTACTGCTGTTTTTAGCCAGTATTATTGCGGCCGTTTTTATTGCCAATCAGATAACACGGCCACTGGTTGTTATTCAGGAGAACCTGCAAAAAATGCAGTTGGGTAAACGAAACGAGCCCATTCAGTACAACCGGAAAGATGAAATTGGAAGCCTGGTTCGTGAATACAATAAGAAAGTTGATGAACTGGCGGTGAGTGCCGATTTGCTGGCACGTTCGGAAAGGGAATCGGCATGGCGCGAAATGGCCAAACAAATTGCGCACGAGATTAAAAATCCGCTAACCCCGATGAAGCTGAACATCCAATACTTGCAGCGTGCCAAAGGGAAAAACGAAGAGTACAATGAGTTTGTTGACCGGGTGACCTCAACACTTATCGAGCAAATCGACAACCTCTCGAATATTGCTACCGAGTTCTCGAACTTTGCGAAAATTCCAACAGCTCGCAACCAGGTATTTTGTTTGGCCGAGCAGTTGAAAAAGTCGATCGACCTGTATGAAACGCACAGTGAGATAGACATTAAATTTGACCCGAACGGCTACGAAAACATTGAAGTAAATGCCGATAGGGAACAATTGTCGCGGGCCATTATTAACCTGATTCGTAATGCCATCCAGGCTATTCCTGAGGGAAGGAAGGGCGAAATTAAAATGAGGCTCGACCGACGTCAGCACATGGCGGTGATTTCTTTACAAGACAACGGTTCAGGTATTGATGCCGAGTTGCGCGATAAGTTGTTTAGCCCGAGTTTTACCACCAAAACCAGTGGAATGGGATTGGGGCTTTCGATTGTAAAGAATATTGTTGAAAATTTCGCCGGCAAGATCTGGTTCGAAACCGAAATGGGGAAAGGCACAACCTTCTATCTTGAAATTCCGGTGTACTCAGAAACTACTAAAAACTAAAAACATGGTTTCATTATCATTTAAAGAAATAACAGAACGACTTAAAATAATTGAATTCCCCAAAATCGATGTGGTAATTGGCATTGGTACCGGCGGTGTTCCGGCAGCAACTATGGTGGCTTATCATCTTGATGCTGAATTGTTGGTGATGACACTGAATTACCGCGATGATGAAAATAATCCACGCTACAACGAGCCCAAAGTACTTGAAAAAGCCAACTGGGATTTGGAAGGCAAGCGTATTTTATTGGTGGATGATGTATCGGTATCCGGTAAAACCATGGAGGCGGCATTGGAGCAGCTTAAAGGTTTAAATGTAAAGACCTGTGCCATGAAAGGGAGAGCCAATTATGTGCTGTTCCCCGAAATTAAAGATTGTGTAAAGTGGCCCTGGAAACCCTAATTTATCTGAAATAAGAATTGATAATGAAGTACTCAAAATATTTGATATTGTGTTGTTTGGTGTGGTTGGTTGCGTGTACAACTCCTTCATCAAAAGAAGATTACCTCGACCGGTTTGAACGTTTTGTTGAGCGGGTGGATAATAATCATAATAAATATGGTAAGAAAGACTGGGAGTGGGCCGATGAGAAATTCGAAAAGTACAACTCTGAATGGTACCTCGAATATCGCGATGACTTTACGGTTGAAGATCAGATAAAAATTAAAGGGCTGATTATTAAATACCACGCTCTAAAAAACAAAGAGAGTATAGGCGATATGCTTCGCGACCTGTTTAAAGACGATGTGAATAAAATTGGCGATAAGATTGAGAAATACATTGATGAGGATTTCGATGAAGATCTTGACAAGATAATTGATGGTGCCACTGAAATTGGCGATTCGGCCGTTAAAGTTTTGGAGGATGTAGTTAAAAAACTAGATGAGTCATTTTAGCAATCGGAAGTTGCTGTTTTATTCTACGTAGCGGTCTATTAAATTTTTTGGAACCGATAAAAACAGCGAAATGCTGGCGTAAGGTGCACCTGATACTTTCGATTTTATAAGGTAATCAGTGTCGGGTTTTAGCAAGGTACTTCCAATTTTAAAGTTCGATTCGGTAACATTAAAATTGATGTTGTTCGAGTAGCCAAACTTTGTCTCAATTCCTACCCATTTATTTATTCGTGCGATAATGCCTACCGTTGCGTCTATGGTAGATTGCCGCAACTGAATACTTTCCAGTTCATTTAGTACCGTATTATCAACACGTACGGTGTAACTGGTTCCCGAAATCTCGGCATCGCAAACCAAATAAAAACTTTTGTTGAGCTGTTTCCATGCTTTAAATCCCTGCGGTAGAAGCAAGTCTAGCCCAATTCCATTGGGAAATCGTTTGCAGTAGTTAATAACCGGGTAAATTGCCGGGTCGCCAAAAGTATAACCAAAATAGGCGCCAAAAGCATAGTAGGTATTTTTGTCTTTCCGTGTTGCATAACCAATGGCGAGCGATGATTTTAGCAAGTCGCCAAATGAAAAATACTTATGGTCGTGTATATGAAAATCGCCCGCCAAACTCCAGCTGGTTTGCATCACTATCGAGTGGTTGTCGCGCAAATGAAACAGTCCTTTCATATCAAGCCCTAAACGCCTTAAGTTGCGGTCGTTTAACCCAACATACATAGGGTAGTCGCCAGGTTTAATGTCTTCAAAGTAAAACTGCTCGTTTACATAGCGAAATCCGCCGGTTAGTTTTACCCGCTGTTTATTCAGAATAGGGAATTTAAACCGTGCCGTTACCGTTCTGTTTCCGGTAATTTCGGCCGATCCGTTCCCAATTTCGGGTATTTCTGATGTAGATGAAATATTGTACTGAAAAGGGCCTTCCATCTTTAAATACAGAAAACGGGTAGGCAAATTGCTTTCAAAATAGGGTGTCCAGTCTTCGCGCGAAAGTGAATCCTGCGCAAATCCTGCCACCGACATAAAACTGAGTATGAATGCTAAAAAATATTTCACAAGCCTATTAACGTACAATTGATACAATTATTTTCTTAAAACGGTGGCTCCCAGGTTTTTTTTGCCATTATTTTGTACCACCTGCCAACCGCGTTTTTCCAACTCTTTCGCGATGTTTCGGTTTATAAATCCATGTGTTACTAGTATTACCTGTTTGTTTTGTTCCGCCTTTCGTTCAATAAATGAACAAACATCGTCAACACGTTCACGGGCTTCCTGAAACGATTCTGTTCCCGGTTTTTCAAGCCCCATTAACCACATTGTTCTCGATATGGAAGTCCATGCTTTAAAAGGCAAATATAATGGAAGCCAAACCATGTGCATTTCAAATTCGTTAAGTTCCTGCAAGGAGACAATTGTTGCCGAATCGCCAAACAATTTTAGCCCGGTGGCAACTGAACGTGGCAGGCCACTAACATAAACAGTGTCAGTAACTCGTTGCGGAACTTTGTTTAATACGGTATCCGGATCGAACTGACTGATCGGGGCCGTGTCGTAAGCATCGCGCATTTTCGAAGCTTTTTTTGCACCCATCCAGCCATGTCGTTCCAGTTTTACTGAAGCATGCCGAATCAAAATCACTTCCTGTGCCACCGATTGTTGCACACATAAAAGGATTACCAGAACGATTATGGATTGAGTAAGTGCCTTCAAAATAAAAAGCTAAAGTTAAATTGAACCAACGTTTCTTCACGGCTTTTGTTTAGGGTGGCAGTTATGATGGCCATTTTAAACGGCGACACCCAAATTCCCCCGCCATAGCCGTTGTGCCATTTTGATGATTCTTCACCATCAAACCACACACGGCCAACATCGTCGAATAATAGTACGCCTAGTTCCCCGGTAAGCAGGTAGTTTTTAAAATCGATGACTTTAAAACGCAGTTCAGAGTTTAAATAGGCACTCGCATCGCCATAAAAGCGTGTCTTTCGGTATCCGCGAAGATTTGTTTTTCCATCTAAAATTGCTGCATCGTGAAAAAAGTAATCGCCAAAAATTTTCTCACCACCAACCCGGAATGCAAAAACAGTACGCGGATATTTGGTAAAGCTCAGCAAGGTAGCAGCCGACCCGCTAATTTTGGTAAAATCGGGTTCGTCGCCCTGTAAGTTTATGTAACGGTTGGCCGATGCATCCACCACAAAACCCCGCGTTGGCCTGAAATCTTTGTTCAGGTTTTGGTACCCGTAATAGCCACCTAAAACAGCATAATGAATCTGGCTGAGGTTTTCCGGAGAAAGGCCATTTTCATCAAAGTCGGTAATAAATTTATCGTCTTCTTCTTTGGTATCGTTTAGTTGCCACTGCGCCGTTAGTCCCATTTTGTGCTCATTTACCGGGTGGTCTTTATTTTCGTCATCTTCGTTGTAACGTGCCCAAACCGACTCGCCAAATCGTTTCTGAACAGCGAACTGAGCAACCATTCTGCGCTGTTTTACTTTGTAATAATCATCGTCGTAGCCGCTGTTTGTGTACGATGAATTGTTTCCGAACCCAAAAAAGTTAGTGGTATAATTTTCGGTACTTGCATCCACTCCAAAAATAGCATCTAAACCATTGTTTGTCGACAATGACTCGTATTGTGCATTCAAATTCAAAGAGGTATTTGCAATGGAATACTCACCCAGTAACGATGTTTTGGTATCGCGTCTGAATCGCTGCTTATACCATGACCGCCCATAGCCAATATAAACACCATCGTCGGCATTGTAACCTCCACTTGCCAATGGCATTCCCACATCGCGTTTAAAATATTTTCTATCGTATTCGTGAATAATTTTGTTGTTGGTGAGTTTGGCATTCGTTCTGCCGTTTCCTTCAATTTCGGTACTTTTTAGCAGGTCGTAAACCAGCGTTTTCGTTTTAATGCCGCTTACTTTCGAATCGTTTACCACCACATCTTTATCCTGGCCACCAACAATTCTTATGATGGGGCCCTTGTTTACTTCTCCACTGATCTCAAAACGATCCTCGTCATCGAGCCCGTAACAAACCACCTCGTGTGTTTCGTCAGTTTTAATGGTGCGCTGATAAATGAGTTTCCCTTTGCTGTCGTCTTTTTTTATGTGGTAAACACTTATTTCGGTTTCGTCGTCGTTTTTTCGTTTGATCTCAAAAAGATCTTTACGTTCCGTTCCGGGAATATTTATTCTTTTGGCCAGGTAGAGATACAACTCGCGGGCCATCTCTTCCATGTATTTTTTTCGTTCGAGCAGAATTTTTGCAGTAGAGTCGGCTACCATTGGCTGTACTTCTTTTGGGAAAGTAGCCATCGCTTCGTTTATTGCTTCCGGCGTCAATCTGTTCATCAGTTCGGTGTTGGCTTTTTGCCAGTCTTCCCATTCCATCTGGTTCAGAAAAGTTCGGTCGAAATAGCGTGCGTTAAATCCCAGCCCGATCACATTTTTTGTGCGTGGCTGAAAGTTCTGCAGCTTTGGCAAAATAAAGGGTAGCGATGCAAATCCGGGTAAAATTCCCTGGTTTACAAAAAACGTTTGATCACGATCGCGCGGAATGGGTTGATAGATGGTTTTACCGCCTTCTTCAAACGAAGCCCAGCGCCACTGGTCGTCGTGGCGGTCCCAGTCGTTAATAAAAATATCGAGCAGCCGGGCCCGCAAAACAGCCTGTTGGTCCACCTGGTGATCTTCACTTTCTATAATTTTTTCAAGCACGTCGTCGGTGCCAACAATGTCTTCCGAATAGCCGAAACTTTTCAGGTCGCTTCTATCGTTTGCCGGTCGTTCTTCAAACAAAAACAAGCCGCTTTGCATGTCTTCTTTGTATTGTTTTAAAAGCGGATCCTGCGGTACATAAACCACCTCGGGATTGGTGTGGAAAACGCCTGCATGTTCAGCTAAAACCGCTGCCGGCATTGCCGAGTAGGGATTTGATGCAGAGATTTGATCCTGAACAATGTCTTTGGCAAAAGTTGGCTTCATTTCGTTGGGAAGTGCACCTTCTGCAAATTTTTCCAGCGAGCGCAGCACGTATTGATGGCCTTCGTTGGTTTCCAAACGCAGCGATTTGGTTTGTTGCCCACCTCCACGTTTTAACACAGTAAGTCCGCCTTTTTCTTTGCTGATATCAAAAATTCGGGCTTCAACAGGCGTTTCCCAAACCTGGCGGTAATTCGTACCCATCCATTTCTCGTAACTTTTAGTAGCCTGATATTGCAGGCTGGCGTATGAGGTGTGTGTTGAATCTTTAAAAAGCTCTTGTCGTTTTGCCGTGAGGTCTTCCTCTGTTTCTGGTGATAAGGAGTATAGCAGGCGGCTAAAAACCGGTGTTTGTGTACCATTTTCAACCGTAAAAAAGTTAAGTGTAACATCTCCGTTTTCTTGAATATCGATACGTGAGATGCCGGCGCTGCTGCTTGCAAAATCTGCTTTGTTACTGTTAACGTACGATTGATTAACCATCGACCCGCTGATTACCTGGTGGATGTTATCGGTTTTAATGTACTGCAGACTGTTTTCGAGCGCCGATGCATAAATTACATTCGGGAATTCGTTAAAAACAGCTTGCATTTGCTGGCGCAGGTTCCGGTAATCGGGGTGAACCAGGTCGTTTCTGCCGCCTAAGGTATTTTTGTAAATGGCATACGGAAATCCCAAAATGCTTGCAGCCGTTGAAAAATTGCCTCCGTGCGGCCCAACCGATTCTATCGGGTGAAATCCGGCAACAATAACCGTTTTATTTTTGTTTCTGCGCAGCACATCCTGCAACCAGATAAAAACATCTTCATCCTCTTCAATCCCGCATTTCCCATAGCGCGTGTCGAGTGCCGTAAGCCACCAGTAGGTATCGATAAGAATAACGGTTAGCTGATCAGTTAGCTCCACTTCGGTTGGGCCGGGGCAGCCCCAGTCGTTGGTGTATACTTCGTTATCCGGGAAATGATTGTGTATGGCTTTGCTAACCCTTTTAGTCTGCTTTTTTCCGCTGTACCATTCCTTAATTCCGTTCGCAAAAAGTAATGGTGTGTTTTTATTTTTTATTTGCGGGTAAAAGCTGAATTCCATTTCATCACCGTTGAGGCTGTAATCCGAGTAATTTCCCAGGTAAACAAAAGCATGTGGCTGTGGAACGTTAGTTAATTCATCAATGAAATCATCAGGTTTGGCAGCTTCGTCGGGAGACGTATTTCCTGCAAGAAATACGCTGTAACTTATATTGTTTTGTGCAAATGCAGGAGAATAACAGCCTGCAATAAATGCAAAAAAAACGATGCTAATTTTTATCAGGTCTTTTTTCATCAGAACAAAGTTGTTAATGCTTTGCAGTAAGCAGCTCAGAGGATAGTTGCAAAATCCGACAAAAATCCCGGCTAAGAAAAAGTTTAAAAAATAAAAGTTCCGTGTATATTGTTTACATTGATTCAAAAGTAGTTATTTTTAACTTCAGTAAAATTAAATAGGAGCTATACTTTGTGAAGTGGCCGTTTCCGGATATTCAGAAATTACTAAAATTGATAGCTGATGAAAATTGTTGAAGAGGTTAAGGAATTTGCTACCCGATATTACGAGGAGAAAGTTTCGGCTTTGTTGAACTACCATTCTATTGAACATACCCGTCTGGTTGCTAAAGTGTCGGAAACTATTGCCGGGGCCGAAAGTTTGAGCGAAAGAGAAAAGGATATTGTGGTGGTGGCCGCCTGGTTTCACGATATTGGTCATGCGGTTTCGTTAAAAGACCACGAGGAAGAAAGCTGTAAAATTGCCCGACAATTTCTTGCCGAAAAAGGCATGGATGAAGCTTTTATTGTTGAAGTAGAAAAGTGCATCAGGGCAACAAAAATGGGAGCGCCCAAAAATTCATTGCTCGAAGAAATTATTGGCGACGCCGATCATGCGCATGCAGGAATGGACAATTTTATGGAAATCTCCAATTTGCTGCGGAAAGAGATGTGCAATTTTGTTGAACGAAAATGCTCGAAACTGGAATACTGGAAACAAACGCTGGATTTTATTCTGGGCATAAAATTCCATACCGAATATGCCAGGAATACGTTTGAGCCGGTTCGCTTAAAGAATATCAAAAAAGTTGAGAATCGCATCAAAAAACTGTCGGCCGACAAAGCTCCGGAATTACCGACACACACCCAGAAAAGTACAGCACGCGGTATCGAAACCATGTTCCGGCTTACGGCTCGCAACCAAATTAATTTGAGCTCGATAGCCGATAATAAAGCCAATATAATGCTTACCATTAACGCTGTGCTGGTATCGGTGCTGATGAGTACAAGCGCACTGACTTTGCGCACCAGCGAGCATAATTTCCTCATTCCCGGAATTATTCTCATTGTGGGCTGTTTAATATCCTTGGTGTTTGCCATTCTTTCGGTAATTCCAAAGTACGGATCGGGACAATACAGCGATGAAGACCTGAAAAAGCGAAAACTTAACCTGCTGTTTTTTGGCAACTTTGTAAATATGCCTTACGAGAAATATAAAAAGGGCGTAAAAGAAATGATGAGCGATTATGATTATTTGTACGGAACACTAACCAAAGACCAATATAACCTGGGAAAAGTGTTGGCTAAAAAATATAAACTATTGAGGTATTCATACCGCGTTTTTATGGTGAGTTTTGTGGTGGCAGTGCTTACATTTTTAGTGCAGTATCTCTCAAAAATCATGTAAAAACTGCTTAATGCCAAAACTTGAAAGAACATATAAAGGCTCGGTACGCCGACATCAGTTTCAACTGTTGGTTTTTACTTTGATTTACTGGAATGTGGTCATCCGCTTTGCTATTTTTATGCGCATGCTGGGTGCCCGCGACGACCATATGGGCGATATGTTATCAAAAGGAATGAGCTTTTTGGTTGATGAGGTGGTGTGGTCATCGGTAGTGATTTCGCTCTTTGCCACTTTAAGCTGGTTTACGCTTAATATGGTTTACCCTAATCTGGTTCGGAACCTGAAAATGCGCAAGCTGGCGGTTGGGGTGGTCTTTCTCGACATTCTTATCTTTTTAGTTATAAGCATTCTTTTAGGAATTGTCCATTACAGTGTATCCGAAGATTTGAGTTTTATCGAGTCAGTATCTCATTTGCCACGGTTTTTATTTAACTCCACCATCCTCTTTTTTCTTATTGTATTGTTTGTTGGCGGCTATGTTTACCAATTGATCAACACGCTTTTGCAGCAGGTTGGTTATGCGCCGCTCGGGAAAATTATGATGGGATACTACCAGAAACCCCGCGAAGAGGAATTGATTTTTATGTTTCTCGATTTACAATCGTCGACTGCAGTGGCCGAAAAACTGGGGCACAAAAAATACAGCTATTTTATTCAGGATTGTTTTAAATGTGTTTCGAATTCGTTGTTGGCAACCCGGGGACGTGTTTATCAGTTTGTTGGCGACGAGGTAGTTATCTCATGGACTACCAAACGAGAATCGTCGTTTAAAAGTGCGGTTGATTTTTATTACCTGTACGAAAAAGCACTGAGCAAACGCCGAGAGTATTTTGAGACCCATTACGGAATGATGCCCGTTTTTACCGCATCGTTAAACGTTGGGAAAGTAATGGCCGCCGAGGTGGGCGAGATAAAACGCGAGCTGGCTTTTCACGGCGATGTGTTAAACACTGCCGCACGCATTCAAAAACAGTGTAAACGCTACAAGAAAAAGATATTGGTAACCAGCGAATTTGCTGTAAAACTGATAAAAACCACCAAAGAATATAAAATTGAATACGTCGACCTGATTAAGTTTTTTGGTAAGAAAAATTCCATAAAGATTTACGAAGTACATAAAACTGAAAACTAAGTTGTTTTCATTCCAGTCCTTAGTTTTAGCATTTCACGAATTTCCTTTCGCATACCCCCCGTAATGCGTTTTATCTTCGCTTCTGAAAACAGAAAACAGATGAAAACAAGCATTATTGTTTGTACCTACAACGAAGAGGAAACCATTTTTAATGTTGTTGCTTCGTGTTGCAAACACAACCCTGAAGCCGAGGTGATTGTAGTTGACGACGGATCGACCGACGGAACTGAGAATGTTCTGAAAACCCTGGTTTCTCATTATCATTTCGAGTATTTAAAACTGCCTGAAAACCATGGAAAGAGTTATGCGATGGCCTGTGGCGTTGAGTATGCCAGCAACGAAATTGTGCTGTTTATCAATGCCAATTTGGTTCATTTACGCAAGGATCATTTCACCGCCATGTTAGCCCCGATTCAAAATCATGAGGCTGACATGGTTATTGGCAATCCCGCCAGTTTTACCATTAATTATGGCACCAATCCTTATGAAACGGCCATGGGCGAAAAAGCCATGCTAAGAGCTGATTTACTTCCCATTTTAAAAGATGTGAAAGAAATCTTTTTTGGGGTTGAAGCATTTTTAACCATTTATTATCAGGCTTTGGGAAAAAGAGTTAGCTATCAGTCGCTACACGATTTGGAGCGGGCAGTGCGTGTATCTGACAGCGGAAAAGTTAAGGAGAGGCACGAGGGCGATAAAGAAATTGCCAATGCAATGATTTCCAATTTCGACCTGATGATAAAGCGTGTGCAGAACAATATCCAGAAATCACAAAATTACACCCAATCAACCATTTCAAGTGTTCAGTTGCAGTTGAACAAGTATATGAAGCACCTGAGAGAACGCATTACAAGTGTTGAACCTGTTTAAAGGCATTTCAGGAATACATTTTATCATTCGGTGCAAAAATGTAAAACGTTAGAAATCAGGTGAATTAATTTTGCAGTGATTAGATTATAAATAAAAAGGCATAATCTGAAATGAGCATGAAATTTTTCATTCAAAAATTACATAATGAGAATGATTAAATTTTATGTGAGAACGACAGACGGAGCGGTTCCATCTGTCAATTTTAGTTTTTAAGATTATCGAAAAAATAAAAATTATACAGATGAAATTCAAAAACATTCTATTCTTTTTAGCGGCTGCTTTGGTTGCATTTACCGGATGCAAAAGCAGCACCGGAGAGGAGGCCGTGGCCGAAACCATTAAAAATGTAAAGATCGAAACCGTTAGCGATGGCGTAACTCAGAATACGGTTACATTAAACGGTAAGATTAAGGAAAAAAGCCTTACCTCGCTTTCTTTTCGAGTCGGCGGTCCGTTGTTAAAACTAAATGTAAAACAAGGCGATTACGTAAAACAAGGACAGGTAATTGCTGAGATCGACAAGCGCGATTACAAGCTACAACTGGAAACTACAAAAGCCCGGTTTGAGCAGACCGAAAGTGAGTACCTGCGTTACAAACAACTGATTGAGCAAAACAAAATTCCGGAAAATACTTTTGAAAAGATCAAGTCGGGGTACCTGATGACAAAAACAGCTTACGAAAACGCACAAAACCAATTGCGCGACACCGAGCTGAAAGCTCCTTTTTCAGGTTATATCTACGAAAAGTTTGTTGAGAATTTCCAAACTGTTGGAACAGGAACACCGATAGTTTCATTCATCGACAATTCGCATCTTGAAGCAGTGGTATCGGTTTCCGAAAGTCAGCTTCAGCGTGTAAAAAGCGATAAAGAAAGTTACCTGACGGTAGCCAACGCGGGCATCAGCAATTTGCCGGTAAAGTTGTTTAGCGTTAGCGAAAAAGCGATGCAAGATGGTTTGTACGAAGTGAAATTTTCGTTCGAGAATAAAAATGATTTGGCAGTAGCTCCGGGAATGACAGCGGAAGTTACCGTTTATAATACGGCCGAGCAAAATCAGTTATCGGTGGCAGCTTCGGCAGTTTTCCACGAAAAAACAAGCACTTACGTTTGGGTATTCAATCCGTCAACAAGTAAAATTGAAAAGCGCGAAGTTAAAATTTCGCTCGACGGAAGTCAGGGACGTGTAAATATTGTATCGGGCGTTAACAAGGGCGAACAGGTTGTTACAGCGGGAGTGCATTATCTGGTGGAAGGCCAAAAAGTTCAACCTATTAAAACACCATCGGTAACTAACATTGGAGGATTGTTGTAATGCTGGAAAAGTTACTGAATCAAAAAGCAATGATCTCCACTATACTGGTAGCAGTATTGCTGGGAGGTATAATTGCTTACAATAATATTGGAAAACTGGAGGATGCCGAAATTCCGATTAAGGCAGCCACGGTGATTACCGTTTACCAGGGAGCCACAGCGCACGAAGTTGAATTGGAGGTGACCGATCCGCTGGAAAAAGCCATTCAGAAACTGGAAAATATCGATGAGATACGATCTGTTTCGCGTCCCGGTTTGTCGATCATTACAGTTTACATTCAGCCAACGGTTAAAACGCCGCAGTTGCCGCAGCTTTGGGATCACCTGAGGCGAAAAGTTAACGATGCAAAAGGTTCGTTGCCGGCCGGTGCTGTGGATCCAATTGTAAATGATGACTTTGCCGATGTTTACGGAATTTTGTACGCCATAACTGCCGACGGATATTCGCATCACGAGTTGGTAAAATACACCGAATACATCGAACGCGAGCTTTTAAGCGTTAATGGTGTTCGCCGCTCGCAGATTTTTGGTGAAAAAACCGAATCCATCGACATTGTTTTTTCTCCTGAAAAGCTGGCAGGCTTAAGTGTAAACCCGCTCTTCATTGCTGCAGCTATTCAAAACGAAACGGCGATTATCAACCCGGGATCAATTGTTACCGGTGACGAATCGATTCGTGTAGGAGTGGGGCAAAAAATAACTTCGATCGGGGAAATTGAAAATCTATTGATTCAGGTTCCCGGCGGGGGCAACTTCCGTTTGGGCGATATTGCGACGATTGAAAGATCGTTCCTCGAGCCACAAAACGCAGTACTCTTCTACAACGATAAAGCCGGTTTAACGCTGGGTTTATCGAATGAGAGTGGAATTAACGTGGTGAAACTGGGTGAGCGACTGGATGAAAAGCTGGCCGAATTACAAAAAGAATTGCCGGTTGGTTTCGAAATCAACCAGGTGTATTACCAGCCCGACCGCGTTGATGATGCAGTAAAAGATTTTATGTTGAACCTGGCCATGTCGGTAGGTATTGTAATTGTGGTACTAATGTTTGCCATGGGATACCGATCAGGACTGCTTATTTCAAGCGGTTTGATTTTTACCATCATGGGAACCTTGATTGTGATGTTGGCCATAGGCCTACCATTGCACCGGGTTACGCTGGCAGCTATTATTTTGGCCATGGGTATGTTGGTTGACAATGCTATTGTTGTTGCCGATGGAATTCTGGTCGACCTGAAATCGGGCATGGACCGAAGCAAAGCTTTTGTAAATACCGCACAAAAAACCGCGCTGCCATTGTTGGGTGCTACAGCAGTTGCAATTCTGGCATTTTTGCCATTGCGCATGTCGCCAAACGAGGCCGGTGAGTTTCTATCGTCACTGTTTACCGTACTGATTATCTCGCTTACCTTAAGCTGGATATTTGCGATGATTCAGACACCATTCAATGCGAAATATTTCTACCGCAAAGAACGTCCGAAAGGCGAACATGCCGAAACTTATGATAAAGGTTTGTACAAGATTTTTGGGAAATTCCTGAAATGGGCCGTACGCAATAAATATATGTTTGCTCTAAGTTCTTTTGCAATCCTGATCTTTGCATTCTGGTCGTTCCGTTTTGTAAAAGTGGACTTTATGTCGAAAATAGATTACGACCAGTTTTTTATTGAGTATTTCCTGCCGCAGGGGGCTGATATTGATGCTGTTGAAGCTGATGTAAAACAAATTCAGGAAGATATTTTGGCCATGAATGGTGTGCATGCGGTTACCGGATCTGTTGGCCGTCCGCCTGCCCGCTACCTGTTAATGCGTCATATGCAGACAGGTGGAGCAAACTATGCCGATTTTATTGTTGAAACAAACAATACCGACCGGGTGGAAACTTTAATCCCTGAGATTGAAAACTACCTGAATGAGAATTATCCGAATGCATTTGTCCGGGTGATGGAATACGGAGCAGCTTTTGCCGATGCCGATATTGAGGCGCAGTTTATTGGCCCCGATCCTGCCGTATTAAAGGATTTGGCCAACCAGGCAAAACGTATCTTCTTAGAAGAGCCATCGGCTGTAAATGTTACCGACGACTGGAGAAATCAAACCAAAAAAATTGTTCCGGCCTACTCGGTTGAACGTGCTCAACCGCTTGGGTTGTCGCGCGCTGATATGGGTAACTCTATTTTGGTAGCCACCAACGGACGCCCAATCGGAGCCATTTACGAAGGCGATAAAATGCTGCCGATCGTATTGCGCACCGATAACAAAGTGGCTGATAATATCGAGCAACTGCTGAACATCCCGGTTTGGGGACAACAAAGCCGTACAAGTGTTCCATTGTCACAAATTGTAGATACTATGAAAGTTACATGGGATTACGAACTCATTCACCGTTTGGATAATAAGCGGGCGATAAAAGCACAATGCGACGCTGCCGACGGATACACAGCTACCGAAGTTCAGTCTAAATTTCAACGGGAAGTTGAAGCAATTGATTTGCCCGACGGTTACGAACTGCACTGGGAAGGAGCAACTGCCCGTTCAGGCGAAGCCAACTCAGCGCTGTTTATGTTTCTGCCGCTGGCAATCGGATTGATGGCGATTGTTATCATCGGTTTATTTAATAACCTGAAGCAGCCAATCATCATTTTTCTGGTGGTGCCATTTGCGTTTGTTGGTATTGTTTTGGGGCTGGCAACTACAGGTGTGTACCTCACCTTTGCAGGAATCATCGGTGCTTTGGGATTGATTGGTATGATGATTAAAAATGCCGTGGTTCTGCTCGATGAGATTAACCGGAATATCAAAGAAGGAAAAGACCGTTTGAAAGCAACTATCGATGCTGCGTTATCACGTTTGCGTCCGGTAATGATGGCCTCGCTGACTACAATTTTGGGTATGGCACCACTTATCACCGACTCGATGTTTAACTCAACCGCCATCGTTATCATGTTCGGTTTGGCCGTTGGATCGATAATTACCCTTGTAGTTGTTCCGGTACTTTACACCGTTTTGTACCGTGTTGATGGAAGTAAATTAACGACAAAAGCATAATTGTGATTGTGAATGTAGATAGAGTTAGAAAAAGTTGCCCCGTTTTTTATTTGTCGATGGGGGACGACAGTTTCTAATCCTTGTGGTTAGATAAAAATCGGGGTCAACTTTTCTAAAAACGAAAAATGAATTCAATCAAAAAAAGAAAAAAAAGGAATGAATCAATTACTTAAATATATAGCCGGTACAGTTATCGTTTTGCTAACTGTGTTTGGTAACACTTCTGCACAAAAAGTAATGACGCTGGAAGACTGCCGCGAGCAGGCCATTGCTTTCAATAAGGAATTGAAAAATGCGGCCCTGCAAAACCGCGAAGCGCAGGTAAACCAGGAAGTGGCCAGAACGGCTTATTTGCCATCAGTGGGTTTTTCGTCATCGTTGATGCACCGCCCGGGAATGGATGGGATAAACATGCCGGGGTATTTTTTACCAACCGCCGACAGTGAGGAAGCGGCTTTGAATGGTGACTTTTCAGGAACCAGCGATATTTGGAACCCGGGAATTAATATCGATTTGGGGAGTTTAACGCTTATAAACAGTGGTTTTGAAGTAACCCAGGCGATTTATGCCGGCGGAAAAATTCGCTACTCTAACCAGCAGGCCGATGCCGGTGTTTCTATTGCCGATATGGCTTTGAATATGAAATATTCGGAAGTGATCGAGCAAACGGATCAGGCGTTTTGGCAGGTGGCAACCGTTGAGGAGAATATTAAAATTGCCGAAGAATATATAAAAATGCTTACCGAGTTGGAAGACCAAATGACAGCGATGTACGAAGTTGGATTGCAGCCGGCAAGTGAAAAATTGCGGGTAACCGTTCAGAAAAACGAAGCCGATTTGAACCTGATAAAAGCCCGCAACGGTTTAAAAGTGGCTAAAATGTATTTGAACCAGATTTTGGGTCAGCCATTGGATACTGAGATTCAAATTAGCCACGATGCCAATCCCGAAGTAAAATTGTTTAACCTCGAAGATGGGTTGGTACAAGCCGGCAGCAAACGAAACGAGCTGAAAATTCTGGAAAAACAGAAAGAAATTTCGGAGTTGGACGCCAAAATTACACGTGCCGATTATTTACCAACTGTTGGTGTAAGCGCGCAATATACCAGTTACTGGGTAAAAGATTTGTACGAGGAAATCGATTTTCAGCCCATGCTGGCAGCGCAGGTTTCTATCCCGATTTTTCAGTGGGGACAAGGAAAAAAGAAACAACGTGCAGCCCAGTTAAAAGTACAACAGGCCGAAACAGATTTGCAACATACAAATGATTTGATTAATCTTGAGGTTATGCAGGTAAAGGTGCAGGTTGAAGAAGCTTACGAATCGATTCTTTTGGCGCAAAAAAGTGTTGCCGAGGCTGAGGAAAGTATGAATGAAACCAAGGCCAGTTTTGAGGTGGGCTTAAATACAACCACTGATATGTTGAATGCACAGGCGCAGTGGGTTCAGGCTAAAGCGCAGTTAACGCAAACCATTGCCAGTTTCGAGGTACTAAAAACCAGGTGGCAAAGTGTAACCGGAAACCTGTATATGCCTGAAGAGGAAAAGTAAAAAATCGCATAAAAAGAAATGAAGTGTTTAGAACTACATAGCAAAAAGAAACCAACCCTTGCAATGAGGTTGCCCAGCTACGAACCTGTTAGTGTAGTGGGGCGCTTTATTATTGTCAGCATTATTGCTGTGTTGGTGTTGCATTTTATTTCGTATGTTACGCATATTCCTGCCGAAGAAGATGTTAAAATTCCGATTGTAATTTATGTGGTTGTAATTTTAGCTTTTAACATTGCGGCCGAGTTACAAATTATTCTCGATAATATTCTGGAGCGCATTCTGCCTGTCCCGAAAAAGATAAAGCTGAGGCTTTTTCTACAGATCAGCGTTGGAATTTTGTTTCTTGTTTTTGCGCACCGTGTGATCATGTATTTTATAGATCCGAAACTGGGAATCGGTGAGTCACGATCAGGTGTGATTATGGGAATGGTTACCGGTTTGGTTTTCGTACAAATGGTAGCCAATTCGCTTACTATTGCCCGTTTTGCACAAAAGTGGTTCGATTCGCAGGAACAGATTGCCGAAATGAAACGCGAAAAGTTGCGCATGGACTACAACTCGTTGCAAGACCAGCTGAATCCGCACTTCCTTTTTAATAACCTCAGTGTGCTAAAATCGCTGATTATTTACAATCCGGATGTGGCCGTGGAGTTTACCGAAAACTTTACCGATGTATACCGCTATGTTTTGCAGAGTAAAGATAAGCGGCTGGTAAAGTTAGGCGAGGAGCTCGATTTTATGAAAGCCTATTGTGCACTGCATCAGGAAAGGTTAGGTGAGGGTTTAAATGTGACAACCCATGTGGAAAACGATAACAAGGATCGTGAAATTGCCCCTTTAACGGGACAGTTGCTAATTGAAAATGCAATTAAGCACAATATTACAAGCCGGGAAGCACCCCTTGATATTAAGGTTTATGTTGAGGATGAATATTTGGTGGTATCCAACAGCTTGAATCGCAGGGAGGCATCATATTCAACTAAAACAGGACTGAGGAACCTGGTGAAACGTTATGAGATATTAACCGAAAAAGAAATTGTGGTTCAGTACGACGAAAACCGTTTTGAAGTGAAAGTACCGTTATTGTGAATGCGATTTGAGTTACAGATAAATTGATTTTTATCTCGGATATTGCATCGCAAATGTGTAAGCGCAGCTAGATGAATACTAAAAAACGTAGATTGTGAAAGTTATTATTGTAGAAGACGAAATTCATAACTATCGTTTGCTGCGGGGAATGGTTGAAAAACTGCGGCCCGAATGGCAAATTGTTGATTGGTTTGAAAGTGTAAAGAGCACGGTTGCCTGGCTGAAAAATAATCCGGCACCCGATCTGATCTTTATGGATATTCAGCTAACCGATGGTATTAGTTTCTCCATATTCGACCAGGTAAATGTAACCAGCATGGTAATTTTTACCACCGCTTATGACGAATATGCTTTGCGGGCTTTCCAGGTAAACAGTATCGACTATTTGCTAAAACCTATAAAGGAAGAAAAGCTGCGTTTATCCATCGAAAAATTGGAACACATGGTTTTGGTATCAAAGGAAAAACCCGAAAGTACTCCTGATTATAAAGAGCTGCTTCAGGCAATAACTTCGGGCGAAAAGAAATACCGGAAGCGTTTTCTCATTAGCGGGGCAACATCGTATTTTAAACTCGATGTGGAAGATGTGGCCTGGTTTTACACCGAAAACCGCGTAACAACAGCCGTAACCTATCAGGGGAAAGAACATGTTATTGATTTAACCATTGAAAAGCTAGAAGAACAGCTCGACCCCGATCTGTTTTTTCGTACCAACCGAAGTTCAATTGTGCATATTAATGCCATCCGGAAATTCGAAAATCATTTTGGCGGAAAGTTGATTTTGAGACTCATTCCACCTTTTGATGAGCCCATTACAATTAGCCGTTTAAAGGCTACCGAGTTTAAAGAATGGGTAGGGAAATAAGCAAAATACCGGGGCTATCTATAAGATTATAATATATTTGTTAGTTAAACACAAATGAGAATGAAGTACAGAGACCAGTTATACCAGGAAGCGATTGCAATGATTGAAGATGCTACACCCCACAAGGAGAGTATTTTATATCACAATATTTACTCCCTCCAAACCAAGGGAGGTTATCCATTTTCATCGAAAAAAGATGTGCATGAATTGGTTAATTTCTTAAATTCATGCGATTAAAATAAACCGGGTCCGGATTTTCTTCAATGTTTTCGGGGCCTGAATTATTTTGGTACAGGAACCAGGGAAATTAACTAAGCCATTCGGGCATGAAAAATTCGATCCTCACAACTTATCAATTAGTAGCCGTTGTATTTTTTCTATTGGCTGTATTTCCTGTTTATTCACAAGAAGAAAATAAGGCTGAAAAGCCCCAAATCGCATTGGTTTTAAGCGGAGGAGGGGCAAAAGGTTTGGCACATATTGGTGTGCTAAAAGTGCTTGAAGAAGCCGGAATACGTCCGGATATTATAACCGGAACCAGCATGGGAAGCATAATGGGCAGTTTATACGCCGTTGGTTATACGGCCGATGAACTTTCTGATATCAATAAAAACGCCAACTGGGATTTGTTGCTGACAGATAAAGAAAGGCTGTTAAGTGTAGCCATGGACGAAAAGGACGAAACCAAAAAATACCTTTTCGAAATTCCGATACGCGAAAAACGGATCAACCTGCCGGCCGGTGTAATTGACGGGCAACATCTTGAAGCGTATTTTTCCGAACTACTTTGGCCGCTTACCGAAGAAGAAGATTTTAATCAGCTGCCTGTTCCGTTTCATTGTATGTCGGTTGATATGATATCGGGAGAAACCATTGAACACAGCTCCGGCGATTTGGTGAAATCGATTCGTGCCAGCATGTCTATCCCAACCGTTTTTTCGCCCGTGCAAATGGACTCTATGCTTTTGGTTGATGGAGGCGTTACCCGCAATTTCCCGGTGCAGGAAGCCATAAATATGGGGGCTGATATAATTATTGGTGTTTACGTGGGATTTCAGGAAGATGTAACGGCTGATGATATTCAGTCGATGACCGATATCCTGCAACGATCAATAGCACTCGGAGGTATTGTTGATGCCAAAGAGCAGTTCGAAAAATGCGATGTGCTGATCATCCCGGATCTTCGGGATTATTCGGCTGCCGATTTTGTGAAAGGACAGGAAATTCAGCAGATTGGCGAAAATGCAGCCAGGAAAAAATGGAGCGAAATAAAAGCACTGGCACGGAAATACGATTTGGAATATACGCCTGTAAATCGAATCCCTCAACCTGAAAAAATAAGAATTACCGGAATGGAAGTAACGGGGCTGAATTATTTAAGCAGGAATTTTGTTTTGTCGAAATCGGGAATCGAAATTGGTGACAGAATTAGCGCTGACGATATTAAGGAAGCCATCGATTTTATGTATGGCTCCATGCATTTCGGGAAACTGACTTATTCGTTAAAAAGAGATTCGGATACGGAAGGTTATATTCTTGTTTTTCATGTGAAAGAAAGACCAAGAGCGATGCTTAAACTGGCACCCCGATACGACGATGATCTGGGGGTTGGGATTACTACTAATTTTACCTTGCGAAATATGATTGCTCCGGCAACACGCATGCTACTCTCGTTAAATATTGCCGAAAATCCGGGTTTGGAAATCAAGTTAAATAAGTTCGTTGGAAAGAAACAGCGACTGTCCGACTATTTCTTTATGAATACCTACAGTTACAAACTTCCGTTTTACGATGACGGCAAACGTTTGGGCAATTACAAACGAGGTTATTTTGGCGGAGGGTACGGATTGGAATATTTGTTTGGTTTGAATCACCAGCTGGGGGGCAACGCATTTTATAAATACAACCGTTTAACGCCGCGTGCCGATTTGCAATCGATTTATCCGGAAACCGATTTTGATTACCTGAAATCACACGACTGGGGGTATCAGTTGTACTACAAGGTAAATACCACCGACGATCTTTACTTCCCGAAAAGAGGTATAAAACTGAATATTGGCTTTCAACACATTCTGTCGGCCAACAGCGAAATGGACTTAAATACTGCAGAACCAAGAGATTATCTGATTGGCGAGATTAATGAACCATATGCGACTTTAAGCATCGATCATAACTGGTACAAAACATTTGCCGGTAAGCTAACTTATAATTTCGAGGTGGGTGCTGGTTTTAGTACCGAAGATTCGGGAGTAAACGGAATCTATATGTTGGGCGGATCGCAATTTGGCGCCGACAAATTACAGTTTAAAGATTTGGCAGGTTTTAATTTTGCCGAAATTTACACCTACAACTATGCGGTTGCGAAGTCATCGTTAAGCTGGGAAATTGCTTCGGGACTTTATGTAACAACAAAAGTTAATGTAGCTGCCACTGGCAGTACTTACGAAGATTTGTTCGATCACCTTACCACGCAGCCATTTGGCGATAATATCTGGGGGTATAGTTTCGGATTTAAATACGATTCACTTATGGGCCCCATGCAGTTATTAATATCGGGTAATAACCAGGATAACGAATCGCGTTTTCATTTTAGCCTCGGATTTCCGTTTTAATTTAATATTTCCCCATGGCTTTGCCTTGGGGTTCCGCTTTTTCTCCCCTCAATGGGGGAGATGTCTGCCTTTATGGCTGACAGAGGGGTGAAATAAAGAAAATTCGGGTTTTAGCCATTTAGCTGAAATGATGTTGGCGTAATGCCCCTTGGCTCTGTTACGGGGATAGTCAACTTCAAGAATTTTCTTTATTTGCTCAACTTGTTTTTCCAAAGTATAAACGCAAAACAGGTACGCTGATCTGTATTAAATTGCTTTTGTGTTAAAGCGACATATTTAACCGATTTTGTTATTTTCTGCAAAATCTTTATAATTTTAGTCCCTTTCAAAAATTAACTCACTATGTTGAGCGTTCGATTTGAATAAATATTAATATCAGTATAACTAACTAAAAACAAAAAATCATGAAGAATAGAAGAGAGTTTCTGAGGATTTCTACGGCAGGTACGGTTGGTGTTTTGGCACTGGGAACCTATGCATGCGGCTCGGGTGGTAAAAAACCTGTTGAGCAGGCAGCAGAAGCCGTTAAGGCAGCAACCGGAATGGGAGTTGGCTTGCAATTGTATAGTATCCGCGACGCAATGGCTGCAGATGCGGCAGGTACATTGAAGAAAATTGGCGATATGGGCTATAAGTTTGTTGAAATGGCTTCGTATGCCGATGGCAAATTTTATGGTGTAGCACCAAAAGAATTCCAAAAAATGGTGGAAGACAACGGAATGAAAGTAGTAAGTAGCCATACCAGTGTTGAAGCCGAAGGAATTACTACTGCAAGTGCCCAGATAATGGCCGATGCACATGCCGAAATTGGTGTTGAATATTGCGTTCAGCCGTGGATTGAAGAAAAAGACCGTAATATCGAAAGCTACAAAAAGATGATTGCCGAGTGGAATAAAGTTGGCGAGATCATGAAAAACGTAGGTATTCAGTTTGGTTACCACAACCATAACTTCGAGTTTAAACCAACCGATGGAATGGTACCTTACTACGATGTGTTCCTGAAAGAAATGGATGCTGACCTGATTACTATGGAGCTGGATTGTTACTGGGCGTTGAAAGCTGGCCAGGATCCTGTTGAAATGTTTAACAAATATCCGGGACGTTTCCAACTGCTTCACTTTAAAGGTATGGGTGAAGAGGTTGTTGAACCATTTTACACTGTTGACAAAGACGATATTGTTTCTGTTGGTGCCGGCGTTGCTGATTATAAGAGTATTTTAGATGCACGCGAAACTGCAGGTATGAAATACTTCTTTGTGGAAGACGACAACCAGGGTAATGGTAAACCTTTTGAAGGTGTGAAAGCAAGTATTGATAATATTAATGCAAAGATTTTAATCTAAACGATACTGAAAGCATGTGACAGGTCGTTTATTTAAGCGGCCTGTTTTTTTTGTCAAAAAAAAAGCTTTGATCCAATCGCGGTCAAAGCTTTTTATTTAATTCAAAATTACTTTCAGTTTCAATTCCCTGGCTTTTTTGTAAAGTCGGATGGAATCTTCAGAAACGGCAGATGGAATGTCAACTTTAACGCTCCATACGGGCCCTGTTTCCTTTAATTCCGGTTTTCCGTTTTTAAAATTGTCTTTCATTGTTTATATGGCTTTTCTGCAATGTACGGAATTTTACAAATATTATGCCGAAAACCCTACGTAGTTATCACCAGAACATTGTGAACAGTAGTTGTTTAACCACTTCGGTGACTTAATTTACGGCCTTTATAGTGTATCCGCGCTTTTCAATGCTTTTTTCAATTTCGTCGATCGACACTGTCGATGCGTTGTATGTTACAATGGCAGTTGAATCCGCAAGTGTCACTTTTACCGATTCAATCCCGCTCAGGGAATTTACGCCTTTTTCTACCGAAGCCACACAGGCATCACAATGTAATCCGCCAATATCAATGGTGGCTTCAATAATTTGCTCCGGTTGTGCTGCTTCAGTGTTTTTTTGTGCTCCGGAGTTGCACGCAACAAATCCAATCAGGATGAATAAATACATTAGTTTTTTCATGGTTGTTTTTATTTTTTTAGTTTTTACTTACTTGATAACGGGGGCAAGTATTTGTTTATTCTCTTCGCTGGCTGCTCCCATTACGGTTTTTACTTTATTTCCCATAAATTTCGAGAAAAGGCCTGAGTTTAGCATCGAAACATACGTTTTCCCATTCCGTTCGTAAACCGCGACACGGCAAGGCATAAGTGCCGAAACTACACGTTCCTGGTCGCTGCTTAATATCTGATAAGCATGATCGGGCTTACATAACGAAAATACTTTCACCGGTTTAACCTCGAAACCGTGTTTTTTCATGGTTGCCTGCAAATCGTATAAATGCGGCATGCTCCAGTTATTGTCTTTTGCCGATTGTTCAATGGCAGCAACGGTTTCGTCAAAACCCAGCTTACTCTCGTTCACCACAAACATTTGTTTTGGCATTACAACAATCAATACAATTACAGTTAAAAGTATGCCTGCAATAAGTCCGGTTAAAAACATAGTTAATCCTTTCATTATTAGTTTTTCTAATTTACACAAAGAAACAACACACAGTAAACTTTTGTTTGATAGATTTGCTTGATGGTGCTTAGAATGAAGGAAAAGAAAAAGGGAACCACTCATTCGAATAATTCCCTTCCTGTATATTGACGTTAGTTTTAATTCTAATTCAGGTTAATACAAACCTTCAATTGATAAGTAGCGCTCGCCGTGGTCGTACGAGAAAGTAAGAATTCGCGATCCTTTCGGAAGTTCTTTCATCTTTTTGGCAACGGCGGCCAACGACGCTCCCGACGAAATACCAACAAACAAACCTTCTTCTCGTGCTGCTTTTTGTGCATACTCGAAAGCTTCGTCTTTACTGATTTCTACTGTTCCATCAAGAAGTTCGGTATTCAGGTTGTTCGGAATAAAACCTGCACCAATTCCCTGAATTCCGTGAGGACCGGGATCTTTACCGCCAATTACCGGGCTTGAATCCGGTTCAACGGCAAAAACTTTCAGGTTCGGAAATTTCTCTTTTAAAACTTCAGCAACACCGGTAATGTGACCTCCGGTTCCAACACCAGTAATCAGGTAATCAAAACCTTCAGGGAAATCGTTTAAAATTTCCTGTGCCGTAAAGTTGTGGTGGACTGCTACGTTTGCCGGATTGTTAAACTGTTGAGGAATCCAGGCATTTTCAAGTTCACTGGCCAGTTCTTCAGCTCTGGCAATGGCACCTTTCATTCCTTTTTCTTTTGGTGTTAGTTCCAATTCGGCACCAAATACTTTCAAAGCTCTTCTTCTCTCCAACGACATTGATTCAGGCATGGTGAGAATTAGTCGGTAACCTTTTACGGCTGCCACCAATGCCAATCCGATTCCGGTATTTCCTGATGTAGGTTCAATAATCACCGAACCTTCTTTTAATATTCCTTTCTTTTCCGCATCCTCTACCATCGCTAGTGCAATACGGTCTTTTATACTTCCTCCCGGGTTTGTTTTTTCAACTTTCACCCAAACTTCGTAGTCCTCAGGATAGAGGCGGTTAATTTTCACATGTGGCGTGTTGCCAATGGTCTCTAAAATGTTCTTAGCTTTCATTTTTTTAATTATTGAGTTATTTCGGTAAATATTCTTTTAACAAAAAAAAAAGCCTTTCCGTTCACGGAAAGGCCTCGTATAATCTTGCAATTTAGCTCAAGTTAAAACACTACAACACCTTTCCCGTTTTTCAGGAAACAACAACACATCATCATATTGTTACCGGTGTTCTTCATAATGGGTGCAATATATGTAATTTTTATTTATTCTAAATAATAAATATGAAAAAAATCATGTTTTTCACTTCTTTGTTAAGAAAACCTACTATCTCTGTAGCTAGCCTTTATACCGAAGCCACTTAATCAGCTCTTTAATATTTACCTTTTTTCCATACATCAGTAACCCAATTCGGTAAATTTTGGCAGCTGCCATAATGCATACAATGGTTGTCAGCACCAATAGGCCCATCGAAAGTAATAGTTCCCAGACAGGTATTTCGTAAGGAACACGCGCCATCATAGCCACAGGTGAAGTGAACGGAATTATGGAACACCAAAACGCCAGCGGGCCTTCCGGGTTTTTTGCAATGGGAAACAGCAGCATAATCGAAAGAATCAGCGGAAAAGTTACCGGAAATACCATTTGTTGCGAATCTTCGTCGTTGTCGACAGCAGCACCAACAGCACCCAATAAAGCACTGTATAATAAATAACCTGCAAGGAAATAGAACACAAAAGCGAACAAAATAAGTGGCAGATTCAGGTTGCCAATCATTTCCATAACCTCCTTAACCTGGTTCGGTTGTGCGGCCTGCATGGCTGCCGGATTCATTTGCCCCTGCGATTCCATAATACTTTGTCCCATTTGCTGTGCCGACTCGGGCGTGAAAAAGAAACTCTGCACCACTACCAAACCAATGCCTCCCAAAACAAGCCAGATAGCAACCTGCGTGAGACCAACCAATGCGGTTCCGATAATTTTACCGGCCATCAGCTGACTGGGTTTTACCGATGAGATGATCACCTCGATAATACGGCTTTTCTTTTCTTCCATTACACTGCGCATAACCATGGCGCCGTACATAAACACAAAGAAATAAATGAGAAGCCCCATGGCATAACTGGCAATAAAAGCCACCACCGACGAACTTTTTTTGGTTTCGCCAGATTGCGATACCTTAAGTGTACTCAGGTTTACACTGGTTCGTGTTTTGCTCAGGCGCTCTTCCAGATCGGGGATTCCCGATTCTTCGATTACTTTTTGGCGCTTGTCATTTTCGATAAAACGGCTGAGTTTACGCTCAATTTGTTCGGTCAATTCAAACGGCAACTGTTTCTCAGAGAAAAGTTGCGCCTGGTTATTCGAATAAATATCTGATGGAATAAACAGAAGGCCGTAGTAACCACTGCCTTTCAGATTGGTTTTTAATGTTTCATATTCATTTTTCGGGATAAAATGGTAGCTTGTTGTGCCTTCCTCGCTGAATTCGCCAAGAAATAAATTGGTGGCATCGTACACCGCGATGGTGCGTTCTTCAGTATCGTCTTTTATCGAGAAATAGATGACAAGTCCGTAAACGCCGGCAATTAAAAACGGCATCAGGATGGTTAATATGATGAACGATTTCTTTTTTACCCGTTTCAGGTACTCTTGTTTTAATATTAGCAATGTGTTGTTCATGACGGTTTGTTTAGTTTTTGTTCGACTCTTCAACGGCTTTAATAAATACATCGTTCATACTCGGAATAAGCTCTTCAAATGCCAGGATTTCGGCTGCCGGCATAATGGACGACAACAATTCGTTATTCGATTTTCCGTTCATGTATTGCACTTTCAAGGTGTTTGCCTTATCCGACTCATCGTGACTGATGATTTTGTAATCCGTTCCCAAAGCCAAATCGATTTCTCGGAACTCGCCCCTGTATTTTATGTCGAAAATGTTGGTTTTGTATTTCATTCGGATTTCGTCGGTTGGCCCGTCTTCAATCTTTTTCGATTTATTGATCAGCGCAATGTGGTCGCACAGTTCTTCAACCGATCCCATATTGTGAGTCGAGAAAATAATGGTTGCACCTTCCGCTTTCAGGTTAAGAATTTCCTTTTTCAGCAGATTGGCATTAATGGGGTCGAAACCGCTAAAAGGCTCATCAAAAATCAACAGTTTAGGTTGATGAACAACAGTGGTTATAAACTGTACTTTTTGCTGCATCCCTTTCGAAAGCTCTTCCACTTTTTTGTTCCACCATGGCATAATGTCGAACTTCTCGAACCACTTTTTCAGGTTGTTCGACGCATCGCGATACGACATGCCTTTTAGCTGAGCCAGGTAAATTGCCTGCTCGCCAATCTTCATTTTTTTGTACAGTCCGCGTTCCTCAGGCAGGTAGCCAATGTGGGAGATATCTGTCCGGTTCATCTTTCTCCCGTTCAGAAATATCTCACCGCTGTCGGGGGCCGTAATCTGGTTAATAATTCGGATGAGAGTGGTTTTGCCCGCTCCATTGGGGCCAAGCAAACCAAAAATACTTTGTTCTTTCACCGAAATGCTAACATCGGTTAATGCCTGAGTGCTGGCAAAAACTTTGTTTACATTGCGCGCTTCGAATAATTCCATATTGTTTTTATTGAATAGTAAGATTTAACCCTTGCAAATTACGGGTTTGGTTTTAAATAATAAATAAAGGCATAAAAAAACCGGTTTCCCAAAGAAAACCGGTGAATCAAACTATTCTTTACATGAATGTCTATTTTTCAGGGTCGATTACTTCCGGTTCGTCAAAATCAGCGTCGTTGTTTGCTGAAACTTCGGATTCCTCGGCAACCGATTCCTCAGTTTTACTTTCGCCTTTTAAATAGTTGGGAAGTTCCATTCCTGCCGATTTAAAAATATCGTCGAGAGGAGGGATAGAGCCAAGCATTCCTTGCATAAAGTTAGCCGTTGATGTTTTTCCGTCTTTGCCGTTTCCGGTTTCCCAAACAGTAACTTTGTCAATTTTAATGTTCTTAATGGCTTCAACCTGTGTTGCAACTAATTCCGGTAATTTGTCAGCAATCATCATAAGTACTGCTTTTTGTGCATCGTTGCCGGCGGCTTTCACCAGTTGTTCGAAACCTTCAGCTTGTTTACTCAGGATTTCAAAGATACCTTTACCTTCCGCAGCCATCTTCATATAAATGGCATCGGCTTCACCTTTTGCAATTCTGCGCGTTTGTTCAGCCACTGCTTCTGCTTCTATCTGAACTTTTTCCTTATCAATCTCGGCAGGAATTACAATGTTGGCAATTTGGGTAGCTTTGTCCCTTTCGGCACGAACTTGTTCTGCCAGTTTTTCGGCTGCATAGGCTTCTTCCAATGCCTTTGCGTCAGTTACTTTTTCGGCAGCTACGGCGCGTCGGTTTGCCTCAGCCTCTTTTTCTCGTCTGTCGGCATCTGAATTTGCAATAGTAACTTTTGCAATGTTTTCTCCTTCAACAGCCGTTGCATCAGCACTTGCAACTTGTACACGCTGGTCTTGCAGAGCTTCTGCCTGACCGATCTCTCCATCGCGGTTTTTCTCGGCTACGCTCTTTTTAGCGTCGTTGATCGCTTTTGCTGCCGCTTCTTTACCAAGAGCTTCAATATATCCCGATTCATCGTTGATGTCGGTAACATTCACGTTGATCAGTTTCAAACCAATTTTCTTGAGTTCTGCCTCAACATTCGATGACACAGCCGCAAGAAATTTGTCGCGGTTGCTGTTAATTTCCTCAATATCCATTGTGGCAACAACCAAACGCAACTGACCAAAAATAATGTCTTTTGCAAGGTTACTGATCGACTCCTGCGTAAGTCCGAGCAGTCGTTCAGCGGCATTGTTCATAATGTTTGGTTCGGTAGAAATACCTACTGTAAAACGAGAGGGCACGTCAACACGGATGTTTTGTTTACTTAGCGCATTTTTAAGATTGATTTCAATAGAAATTGGTGTTAAATCCAGAAACGCATAAGAGTGAATAATTGGCCAGATAAAGGCTGCACCACCGTGAATACACTTGGCAGAGCGGCTTTCGCTGTTTGCTCCTTTGCCAACTTTACCATAAACAACCAAAATACGGTCGGAAGGACAGCGTTTGTAACGCCGCATCATTGCTACGATGATGATGAATACAAAAAGAGCAGCAATGCTTAGAAGAATAACAAAATAATCGTTCATAAAATTTAATTAAAAGGGTTATTAATTGCCTTGTTTTTGAACAAGGAGAATATGATCATCAATTACATTTAGTACCTGAACTATTGAAGAAGTAGGGATAGTTTCTTCATCATCGGTAATGGCATCGAGTGTACGCATCGATCCCTGAACATTCAGTTGCACTTTTCCCATTCCTCCTCGTTTGGCCGGAATTACCAGGTAGACTTCACCTAATTTGCCGATGGCATTCCCCATACGTAGTGTTCCGTTTTCAGCCAGTTTCGACATAAAATAGAACAGTGAGGCCATTAGGAACATCATTGTAAGGCCACATAAGGTTGAGAAAAGGATAACTTGTCCGGGGGGTAAGCCCATACTGATAAAGCCAATGCCCGACCAGCCGAATACGGTAAAAAAAGCAACAATGTTTTTTAATGAAATAAATTGGAATGGAATTGAATCGCCAGCTATGTCACCGTCAACATCCGTATCAACATCAACGTCTGCATCGGCATCTCCGCCGAAGACGGTTAAAACTAGTAGCAGCAGAAAAAAAACGGTAGCCGGAATGGCAATGATCCAGAAAGCTTGTTCGAATACGCTGATTTCCGACCAATTAGGGAGAATTGAATTTAGTAACATGGGAATAATTATTGGTTTTCTGTTCTAAAAGTAAACATAAACTCAATTATTCCAAGTTAATATTTTGGGACTGGGGGATTTTTATAGGCAAAACGACGATTTCTAAATGTGATCGTTTCCAGGAACGCTTATTCTGCTGATTATCGCCGGCCGATCTTGTTTCTGCATGTTTTTCCAATCTTACTGCCCTGTTGTTTCTCTTTAGCGGTGTATTAATGTTGCAATCTGACCTTTTATGCCGCATTTACAACCGATCGCTAAGTTAAAGTGCTCTAATAATATACAGCTTTTCCTTTATTTACTGTTTTACAGACCCTGTTTTGTGTTAGCAAAGTCTATTTCAATAGTAAGAAAGGGTTATTTACATTATTCAAAATATATTTTAGGTATCGAAATAAACCAGGAAATGAATTCCAAAAGCTTTTGTCGTGCACAAGGGCATTTGGAAAACAATGCATAACTTATTCGCACACACAGAATACAAAAGGAAACCAATATGTAAGGTCAAATTCGATTTCTTTATCTCTTAAAGTTGATGTTGTAAGGTCAGAATTGGAAACAGTATTATATTCCGGCTTCAGTTATAGGGCAGAAATCTTCCTTAAATCAAAGGAAAAGTCCTTGGATTGGGCAGCGGTAATTCGAGGGAGGCCTTAAACTACGCGCGATACAGGCATTTTAGAAATGGTGCTGAATACTTTCTTCCATATAAGGGTGATTTTTCGGAACCAGACTGGCTTTGGTGAGTGTTGTGCCAACTACCCACGAAAATAATCCGGCATAACCCAGGAAAGTACCGATCTCGAGCAAGCCAAACTTCGCTTCGTGAACCGTTGCCGGCCAAATGATATAGTAAAGTTCGGTGTATTGTCCGATAATCAGAAGCAGGATAACCGGGATCATAAACAATTTACTTCTTGAGCTTTTGCGTGGCATTAGTACCAGGAATGGAATGGCCCAGTTGATAACGATATTGGCAAAGAAAAGAATTTTGTACGCACCATGCCAGCGGTGAACAAACCACGATGTTTCTTCCGGGATATTTCCGTACCAGATGAGCATGAATTCGGCAAAGTTGAAGTAACCCCAAACAATACTCGACATAAAAATATAGCGGGTAAAATCGTGCAGGTGACTGTGGTTGAGTAGCGGGAATTTACCTTGTTTTGATAGTATAATTACAATCAGTGCAATTATTGATGAGGCGTGCAGAACTCCGGCCATAAAACTTTTTCCGGCAAACATGGTGCTGAACCAGTGCGGTTCGAGAGACATTAGCATATCAACCGAAAACAGGCTGAATGAAAACGCGAGCACAAAAATGAAAATCTTGGAATAGAGCTCCGATTTTTGGAAATAATACATGCCGCCAACTTCATCTTCTTTTAGCGATAATTTGCGTAATACTTTCGACAGGATAATCCACGCAGCAAAAAATACAACAACGCGTGCAAAAAAGAACGGCACGTTCAGATAAGGAGATTTGTGCTGCAAAATATGATCATGCGAAACAACCTCATGGTGGGTCCACTCAAAAACCGAATGCATTCCAAAATATAGGATCAGGAAGAACACCGCTGCAAAGGGAAGATAAGCTACCATTGCTTCGGGCACACGTTTAAACATGGCCGACCAGCCCGATTGTGTAATGTACTGGATGGCGGCAAAAAAGGCAGCACCAATGGCCAGCGACACAAAGTAGTAGTTGTTTAAAAGGTAGTTTGCCCAGGTGCGCTCGGCATCAAAAACAAAACCCAGTGCAAACGAAACTACACCAACACCCATTAGTGCGTAGGTGAGCATTTTAAACTTATTGGAAAGTATTAATCGGTCTTCCATATCTGTTTCTTTTTGTTCTTTTCAATCTGTTACTAGTTTACCCCTCTCCCTGTCGGGAGCTCCCCTCAAAAGGGGAGCATGTTTTAAATTGAGCCGGTGCGAAACATGTTACGCTCTGTCCTGCTTCAAAGATGTTTCCCCTCGTGAGGGGAAATGGCTACAGCCAATAGGGTATGGTATAGTATTTCTCATTTTAAACTTTTCAATTCTGTAATACCTCTTTTACGTACATCGAAATTTTCCAGCGGTCGTCTGGTTTTATCATCGAACCGTGCTCGCCCATAATTCCAAAGCCTACTGTAATTACATGGTAAATATCGGCTTCAGGATTGGCCATCATTTTTTCGCTCAACAAACTGGCCGGCGGGTAGGTGTATTTTTTGCTTACATACAACGATCCTTGTCCGTCGCCTTTTTCGCCATGGCATTGCATACAGTAAATACCATACAGTTTTTCGCCGCGTTGCAGGTTCTCTTTGCTGGGCTCCAAATTGTTTACCAGTGTGGCTGCTGCCAGTGCCCGGTCTTCATCGGTTTTTTGATAAGCATAAGGAACCGTTCCACGAGGGATTGTTCCCGGAACAGGCGGTTGCATGGTTTTTCCGTCGGCAAAATTCGGGTTAGGCGTGTAGCTCTCGTAAGCCGGCGAGGTAACCATATCATCGAAATACTGCCAGCCTGTTGTTCGGCGGTTGTAGTCGCAGGACGAGATCAAGGCAAAAGTTAAAAGTAAAAAGGCAAATTTTGCACCGTCCTTTAGGGCGGTGTGGACAGTGCTTGGCTTCTTGGTATTGAAACTTTGAAAATTGTTAACTTGTAAAATAATAATTTTCAAAGTTTCAATAAGCTGCTGTCCATGCTTGTTCACCGCCCTAAAGGACGGTGCAAAATATTTTCTAATGGATTTTATCGAGTTCATAATTATTCAATTTTACCATGTTCAGTTAGAATTGCTTTTAACGACTCGCTGTCGTTTGCAATACCGTCTTTGTCGAAAACCATAACGAATTTATCGTCGGTGGCCCGTTCGTGAAAGATCTCAGCTTTTTTTCCGGGAAAAACTTTCGCCCGCGCCGAAAAGGTAAAGAGCGTAAGCAAGGTTATTGAGAGGATAGTTGCCACAATAGTTACCACAATAAACGACGGGAAAGCATTAAACGGTTTTCCTCCGTAACGTAAGGGCCAGTCGATTACTGCTGCATAAGTCAGGAATCCGAGGATACCCAGCGCTGCAAACAATCCGTAAAAGAATGCTGCATGTGTAATGCGTGTTTTTATGGGCATTCCTTCCAGTATTTCGTGTACCGGGTAGGGCGTGTAAACCTCAACCGGCATTACTCCTTTGTCTTTTAGTTTTTCAAAGGCATCAACTAAAGTTGCTTCGTCGTCAAAAACGCCAAGGATATATTTTTTACTCATGACTTTTTGCTTTTAGTTGTCCGTTATTTGGTTTGTCGAATTTTGCCACACTTTTTAATTCAGAAATGGCAATCATTGGAATGTAGCGGAAGAACAACAGAACTCCGGCCAAAAACATTCCGAGTGTACCGATAAAGAATCCTACCTCAACATAGGTGGGCGAGTAATTGGCCCAGGCTGCAGGCAGGTAATCGCGGCTTAGCGTAGTAACCACAATGTTAAAACGCTCGAACCACATACCGATATTGATAATGATGGAAATGATGAATACGATCCACATGCGTTTGCGTACGCCCTTAAACCAGAACAACTGCGGAATAACCGCGTTGGCCGTAAACATGGCCCAGAACTGGAAAGCATAATCTCCAAACAAACGGTTTTTAAAGAACATATAGGTTTCGTACTCCGAAGCCGAATACCAGGCGATAAAGATTTCGGTCATATAGGCAGTTCCCATTATCAGCGAAATAAATATCAGGATCCGGCAAACCGCATCAACGTGCCGGTCGGTAATAAAATCATTCATATTGTATAAACCGCGCATCGTAATTACCAAAGTAAGTACCATGGCAAATCCCGAGAAAATTGCTCCGATAACAAAGTAAGGCGGGAAAATGGTGGTGTGCCAACCGGCTTGTACCGAAACCGCAAAGTCGGTCGATACAATCGAGTGTACCGAAACTACTAATACTGCGGCAATTCCACCCAGCACAAAACTCAGGCCTTCAAAACGCAGCCACTCACGGCTTGATCCTGTCCAGCCAAAGGCAAAAAATCCGTAAACAGCCTTTTTAATCTTCGATTTTGCTGTGTCGCGAATGGTTGCAAAATCAGGCACCATACCGAAATACCAGAAACTTGCTGATATAAGCAGGTAGGCAGAAATCGCTACGAAGTCCCAGAAAAGCGGTGAGTTAAAGTTCACCCAAAGTGGGCCACGCGTATTCGGATACGGGAAAATAAAGAAAAACAACCACGGACGTCCCATGTGCAACAGCGGGAAAAGGCTGGCACAGAACACGGCAACCACGGTCATTGCCTCGGCGGCGCGGTTAATGGCGGTTCTCCATTTCTGCCGTAAAATGAGCAGGAAAATGGAAAATGCGGTTCCGGCATGTCCGATACCAATCCACCAAACAAAGTTGATGATGGCCCAACCCCAGGCTACCGAGTTGTTTACTCCCCAGGTACCAATTCCGGTTGAAATAGTAATGTATTTGCAATACAAACCAAATCCGAACATGCCTAAACTTACCAGCATGGCTGCGTACCACCACAGCGGTGTTTTGGCGTGGATGGGTGCTAATATCTCTTTCGATATCTGACTGAACGACTTATCGCCATCAATTAGCTTTCCCCTTACGGCTGAATTAAACATAGGCGTTTATGCTTTTTTGTTTCTTACTTTAGTTAAATATCCTACCGATGGCAGGGTGTGCAATTCTTCCAGTAAATGGTAATTGCGCTCGTTTTTAAACAGCTTGTTTATTTTGCTGTTCTCATCGTTCAGGTCGCCAAAAACCAGCGCGTTGGCCGGGCACGACTGAACACATGCAGGTTGCACTTCTCCGTCTTCCAGCATTCTTCCGGCAACTTTAGCTTCAGCTTTTTTCTCCTGAATACGTTGTACACAGAACGAGCATTTTTCTACCACCCCACGCGAGCGAACCGTAACGTCAGGGTTAAGTACCATACGTCCCAAATCGCTGTTTGATGCGTAATCGAATTCCGGATTTTGCACATATTGGAACCAGTTAAAACGGCGCACTTTGTACGGGCAGTTGTTCACACAATATTTTGTTCCCACGCAGCGGTTGTAGGCCATTTGGTTCAAACCTTCCTCGCTGTGTGGTGTTGCCGAAACCGGACAAACATTCTCACACGGAGCATTGTCACAGTGCTGACACATTACCGGCTGATGATACACATCCGGGTTTTCTGCATCGTTCGAGAAATAGCGGTCAACACGAATCCAGTGCATAATCCGGCGATTGCGAACTTGCTCTTTACCGATTACCTGCACATTGTTTTCGGCCTGGCACGAGATGGAGCAGTTTCCACATCCCACACAACTTCCCAGGTCGACGGCCATTGCCCAATGGTGACCTTTAAATTCCTGCTCAGGATATAAGGAAACGTGGTGTTCCAAATGCTCCTTGCGGATTTCATTCCCCGAAGCCGGATCAAGTTGCCATTTATCGAAATTGGTTTCACGAACAATTGGCCGGCCTTCCATTGAATGATGCGTTTGCGACAGTGCCAGCTCGTAAGTTTTGTCAGTAGTCTTTACATCGGCACCACTTAACCAAAGTTGTTTGGCATTGTTTTTAATGGATGCCAGCGCGTACATATTTTTACCAATACCGTCGCCAACTTTTCCGGCTGTTTCGCGGCCGTAACCCAATGCTACCGAAATGGTGTCAGGAGCTTGGCCGGGCTGCACAAAAACCGGCATTTCAATACCATTAATGGTAATCACCGATTCATTCTGCACCCCATTTTCTTCGGCCCATTTTACAGGAACTGCAGCAAAGTTGTCCCAGCTGATCTTCGCAATGGGATCGGGTAATTCCTGTAACCACGGGTTGTTGGCAGAACTTCCGTCTTTCAAAGCCACACTCTGGTAGAGAACAATTTCCCATCCCTGTGATTCTGAATTGCCAAGTTGCAGCGCATTTTCTAATCCGTTTTCGCTGTAAACCGGTACCTCAGCTGTTGGTTCAGCTTCGAATACACCCTTTTGCAAGGTATCGTTCCAGAATAAGCGGGAATCGGAATATTTTGATTGTAAGCCGGAAAAATTCTCTTCCCAGTTTGCTTTTAAAATCTCATAATAATTGGGCTGTTCTTCGCCGGCCCATTTTAGCAGCGTTTCCTGAACCTGTCGACTGTCGAACAGTTTTGAAATAGTTGGCTGCGACAAACTGAATACTCCCTTTTTAGGTTTTGCATCGTTCCACGCTTCAAGGTAGTGTGGGGCAGGGCACACCCAATGGCAGGCTGCTGTTGTTTCGTCTTTCCGGTCGGAGAACGAAACTGAGAGTTCAGCGCCAGAGATCAGTGCCTTTATTTCCTCACCATTTGGATGATTGTACACCGGGTTTACACCCCAGCAAAGCACTCCGGCAATTTCTTTATTTTTTAATCCGCTGATTACTTTTTCAAAATCGGCATCAATCGCCTGATGTGTATTTAATGGTCTGTCGAATAAAATCGTTGATCCGTAATTTCCCAAAAGATTATTAATAGCATTTACGATCAGTTGGGTATTTACATCGTTGCTTCCTGATACCACCAGTGATTTTCCTTCGTTTGCCAGAAGGTCTTCAGCCAATCCTTTTACATCAACCGGACTGTCGGGAGCGGCAATGGTCATAAATCCTTTTGCCTGCATCAACTGGTAATACAGCGCTGTTAAAATCGTCTTTTCTTCCGAAGGTTTTATCGGTACGCGAACATCGGCATTTGATCCTGTTAAAGTCATTCCCGACTCAAACTGATAATGACGACTCATTTCATCGCCTTTATCCAGCACGCGTCTTCCGGCTGCATAACCTTTGGTATATTCAGTTGACGAGAGCCAGGTCCCCAAAAAATCGGCGCCAAAACTGGCAATTACTTTTGCCCGCTCGAAACGGTAGTCGGGAATCAATGCTGTTCCAAAACTCTGTTGGTTGGCTTCCAAAATTCCACTTGCCGAAACAGCATCGTATTTTACCCACTCAACATTTGGGTATTTTTCCTGAAAGCTCGCAATTACTTTTTTTGTAGTTGGCGAAATTATGCTTGAGGTGAGCAGAACAACTTTTTTCTGGTCGTTATTTAATTGCTCTAACTTTTTTGTGATGTAGCTGTCTATTTCTTCCCAGTTGGTTGCCTCACCTCTTTTCAACGGAGTTTTAAAACGGGCGTCATCATAAAGATCAAGAACCGATGCCTGAACCCTTGCAGATGTACCTTTCTGTGAAACTGATGAAAGATCGTTGCCTTCAATTTTTATGGGGCGGCCGTCACGCACTTTCACTAAAACACTGCAATATTCGTTGGCTTCAAAATAGCTCGAGGCGTAATAGTTGGCCATCCCGGGTGTAACTTCTTCCGGTTTTACCAGGTAAGGAATCGCCTTATCTACCGGCCTTTTACAACTGGCAACAACTGCCGCCGCTGCAACGCTAAATCCAAAAGTCTTAAGAAAATCGCGTCTTGATGAGCCGGAGGCCTTTTTCATTACGGCGCGCTTAGCATCCAGTTCCAGTTTAATTTCGTTTTGTTTAAACTCAACCGGATTATTCAACTCGTCTAAACTTCTCCAATATTTTGTCATAGTTTGTTTGATTCTGCTTTAAACTTGAATGATTAATAGTGGCAGCGCATACAATCATTGGCGCCAATGTCAGCTGCTTTTACCGAGTCGATCGCTCCCGATTTCATTTCTTCGTGCAACTTCACGTAATGTTCGTAATAGCCATTATTGCCAAAGTCAACTTCGGTATCGCGGTGGCAGTTAACGCACCAGCCCATCGACAGGTCGCTGTGTTGTTCCATTATATCCATTTCCTCAACCGGACCGTGACATTGCATACAGTCGAGTTTGCCTGATCCAACGTGCACGGCATGGCTGAAATAAACATGGTCGGGCAGGTTATGAATTCGTTTCCACTCAATTGAGTGCCCGTTTTCTGCGGCATCCACCACTTTGGCAATTTCAAACTTGCCGCTGTTTGTTCCTTCACGAATCAGAATATGGCAATTCATACAAAGGTTGGTTGCCGGTATTCCTGCCGATTTACTTTGTTCTGCCGTTGTGTGGCAATATATACAATCAATACCGTTTTCACCGGCGTGTACTTTATGCGAGAATTTTATGGGTTGATCGGGCGCATAATTTTCCTGGCGGCCTAATTTAATGGCATCGGTAACAATCATTTTTACCTGCCAGCCAAAAGCGCCAAGCAATATTATTAATGGAATGAATTTTAGTTTAATTTTTCGGATAAAAATCAATTCAACAACCGCCCAGGTAATTAATAAACCTAAAAACAGGAATAGAATGAGGTTGTAATGTGTCGGTTTTGCCGGAGGAACTCCGGTGTGCGCGAAATTGTCTAAATAAATTTTTACTGTTTTCAGATCTTCTTCCGAAATATCGAAATTAACATGCGAAGCTTCCATTTTTACACCTACCGGATTCATTACCGAGGCTTGAAACGATTCAAAATCCTTGTCAACATATTTAATTGCAATATCCATTGCCGAAGGATTCCAGTTGAGTGTGTCAACCCGGTTTAAATTGTGACAGGAAACACATGACGAATACTCCCGATCGAAGGGTAATAATCCTTTGAAGAAACGTTCACCACGTTTTACATCTTCGTGCGAATGTCCTTCGGTTACAACAGATTCGGATGAATCGGCATACAGATTAGTTGAAAGCAAAATACAGGTAACAAATGCGAACAGGGATATGAAAATTTGCGTTTTTTTCATGAAACCTCCCCAAAAGAAGTGTTCTCTCATTCTGTTAAGTTTAGTATTAAATTAAAGGCCTTTTTATCCAGACTTATCCTATTAACAATAAAAAGACCTTAAGGTTCTGAAAGAATTAAATTTTTTACGTTAAATAGCTGAGAATGTTTTAAAAATATGATTGGTTACATTTATGAGAAATGAAATTTCGATTCCTAATATCGATTAGAGGCGGGATTTTCAGCCTTCAGTTTTCTCTTTTTCGAGATGTTCGGTAAGCTTTTTCACCAGTTTCATGTTCTCGAAAAACTCGGCAGCTATCACCCTGAGAATGGTGTATACCGGAATAGCCAGGATCATTCCGATAATTCCGGCCATACTTCCGGCAGCTATAATTACCAGGAAAATTTCGAGTGGGTGTGCTTTTACGCTGCTGGAATAAATAAGTGGCTGAAAAAGAACATTGTCAATTACCTGAACAGAAAGGAAAACCACTGTCATCCAGCCTAAAGTTGGCAAAACTTCATTCATAAAATCGAGATTAATATGTAAAGCAGCGCCGATAAGCAAACCAAGTGCAGCCCCCATCCAAGGGCCCAGATACGGAATAACGTTAAACATCCCGCAAAACAACCCAATTACAACCGCATGGTTGAATTCGATTCCAACGATGGTAAGGCCAATGGTATCGAGCAGCATTACCATAAAAACTTCTAAAAGTAAACCAATAAAGTAGCGTCGTAACAGGTAGGAAATAGAATTGAGTATGTGGGCAACTTTTTCTTCTAAATGAGTAGGAACCAAGAGTATAATGAAGGTGCTAAACATGGTTTCTTCTTTTAAAAAGAAAAAGGTGATAAACGAAACAGAAAAGAAACCGATCAGCAATTCTCCAATGGTTCCGGCAACCAGCCCGAACCAATTCGACACTTGTGAAAAATCGATTTCAGCCCCCAGGCTTTCTGTAACAATATCCATAAAATTCTTCGATTCGATACTCACGGTGTCCTTACTGAAGAAGTGCATCAGGTTCAGTAAGGGTTCTTCAATGGAGTCGAGAACGAGCGTAAAGTCAATTTGCGACAGGGTTTCAACCTCGCTTAGCAAGAGCGGGATAATGAATCTGAAAAAGGAAATAAAAACAATCCATAAACTTACCAGGGTTGCAAAAGCCGCCAGTCCTTTAGGAATTTTAAAACGTTGGTATTTAATTTTTGTTAGCCAGCGGGTTAGAGGGCGGCCAACAAACGACAGCACCACCGAAATAAGAATGTAGGTGACGATGGCACTAAAATACCACAACAGAAAAATGATAAAAAGAAGTCCGACAATAAATAGTGTATTGCGTGTCCAGCCTTTAAGTTGAATCATTTTTGTTCGTTTTTAACAAATATAACCAAATTTGGGATGAACGGAATAGTTACTACTTAGATTGAGAAGTCAAAAAATGCAAATACCACTGAACGATGTAGGCATTAAACGAATGGGGTTTTAGCGGATGTTTCATTTTTATATCTCGCCGAAGTTGGCCAGTTATTTCGTGGTAAAATATTCCGTCGTTCATGGGGTAGTACAAGGTTTTTAAGTGATGAGGAGCTGCTTTTATAAGCCGGGTTTTTAGGTTTTGAAATTTTGAGTCTTTCTGATCTGAGATTTGTTTCAAATCAAAATCAACCCCGTGTTTTTTGAAAAAATAATCTTCTAGCGTTTTGTTGTATAGCTGCTCCCTGTTTTTGTTTCGGGCATCAATTCCGGCAAAAAACTGAAGGTTTTGTTTATCGAAAAGTGGCATTAAAACATTAACTCCGAAATAGACATAAACGTGGTTCGAGTTGCTGATAAATTTACATTGCCTTTCGCGTAAATCCCAGATTTCGTATGCTTCATCCGGTGACAGACTTTTCTGTATTAAAAGGTTCTCTTCGAGGTATTTTTGCAATGCAGCTCTAAAATCCGGATTTGCCGGCAGTGAAGTTCCCAGTGTTTTTATAAGCGTTGCTCCCAACTCTGATGCCGTAAGATCAAGAATTAAATTATTAAGATGTGCACCTCTTAAAAAATCGCCGGGATGACCGGGAAGTGCAACTGTTTTTTCGTTGATGAGTTTCTTTTCACGCAAATATTTTACCGCAAAATAATCCTGCAAATACGGCATCGACGACCAGTGACCGGAGTAATTGGCGTAGTCGGTAAATGTCGGGTCGCTTTTAAAATTATCGATCAGTTCCTCATTATACTCAATAAATTGGTATTGAAATCCCAGTTTTTCGGCCACTTTTTGGGCGGTTTGTTTTTCGCTGTTATTTTTTCTTCCCCAAGTGGCACACAGAACATTTTTATGACCGAATTCTGCTAACAGGCAAGCCAGTAAACGCGAATCGTAGCCCCGGGTGAGTGGCAATAATATCTGTTTATTTTTTATCTGTTTGAAGTACTTTTCAAAAACCTTGCGGAAATGCGTTGCAACATCCTGGGGAGTTTGTTCTGCATTTGGTTTATGCTGAAGTTGAAATACAAAATCAGAAGTTACATTTCCTGATTTATTTTTGAAGCAGACAATCTCGCCCGGTTGAATTTGTGCGATTGTTGCATTTAACGTTTGCTGAAAAGGTGTTACGCCAAATTGTAAAAAATAGGAGGAGGCAAAAGCATCAATTTCTTTGTCTGCATTTGTTTGCAGCAGTTGCTCAGGTTGGTCGCTGATGTAAAAATTATCCTTGTCAATTTTATAGAAAAGCGGGAAACTCCAGGTGTGACAACACGTTGCCCATGTTTCCACATCGTTATTTATTACGATGGAGAATTGTCCGTTCAATCGCGAAACAAATTCTTTAAATTGCCCGAAATCAGAAGCATGTTTTTGTGTTTGCTCGGCAAAATCCTGTCCACAGAAATAATCTTCGCCCAGCCAGGCAAAGCCGGAAACACTGACATCCTTTTCTATCGACCAACTATATTTTTTGAGATACAACATTTTTACAACCAGATTTTAAGCAGTGCAATTGGAATAATCAAAAGTACCATTTTAAGAAAGTAGATTCCCGCTTGTATCAAATTTACACCTGCCAAAAGCAAGGAGTAAATCGTTAGAAATGCAAAAAATATCACGCCCGACAAACTATATAAAATCACGGTGGAAACAACATCTTTCAGGATTAATCCGCCGATTAGTAAACTGGCAATCCGGGCAATCAGCAAAAATACGTTGTACCACATCGATACGTTTTGTTTTTCCTTAACGATTAGGATGGCGGAAAGCGGCGAACCCAGCATTACAAAATAAAGCCAGGGTGCAATAAACTGAGCGAGGTACCCGGAGAATGCCCATTCGTCTCCAAATAAAATGGAGAAGATTTGTTGCCCCCAAAAACCAAGTACTGCAAATGGAAAAATGCCAAGCAACACTTGTTTGCGGAAGAGTGAGTAGGTAAGTTCTTTTAATTTGGCCGGTGTTTGCTCCAGCGTTTTGGCGTTTTGGATGTAAACACTGGAAATAGAAATGCTTAACAGCTGAACCGGAACACTGATGTATCGGTGCGAAAAAGAATACAATCCCAGCATTTTATCGCCAAAAAATGGTTTGAAAAGAAAAACCGGCAGCTGGCTGCTTACAAAATTCATCACTTCTGAAAGGATGGAGAACTTTGGAAATTTAATGTAACGCTGTGCCAATACTTTTTCTTCTTCAGTAAATTTCCCGAGGCGAAATAAACTTGCTTCCTCAACCCGAAATGAGAAAACGAAAAAGGTAAAAAGTTGAGCGACAACGGCACCTAAAAACAATCCTGTTGCCGGAAACAGAAAAAATGCGCATTGCAAAACACCGGTTAAAACAGCCCTTGTAATTTCTAAAACCGATAGACGGTTAAACTGTTTTTTGCTGATGAAAATATTTCGGATTAGTTGAATGGCGCTAAAAAAGTAAGCGTAAAACGGAACAAGTAGGATATGCAGTTTTTGGCTTGTCTCGGGCTGTAAAACCAGGATGATTAAGCCAACTATAACCAATGCGATTAAATTTACGGCAGCATTTATTTTCTGTGCAAAATTCCCGATAAGCTTTCGTTCAGCTGAGGTTTCAACCAGTATAATTGCCTTTTCGTATTTGCCGGCGGATATGATAGAAAGTACCGAAGCAATGGTGAGGTAAAGTACAAAATCGCCAAACTGTTCGGGTGCATACAGCCGTGCAATCGCCAGCGCAAAAACAAAGGGAACTGCACGGGCCAGTACCATTCCGGTAAACAGCGAAGCAATGTTTTTATAAAACTCACTTTGGTTAAACCGGCGAATACTATTTCTGAAATAACTGGAGAAGTTCATGCACTAAAAACAGGTGTCTCATTTGATGTAAATATCATAAAAATAATTGCTTTGATTAAGCTTTTTCGTGAAAACAAAGAAATACTGGTGCTTTTTATATTTTTGTTCGTTGAATAGTAAAATGGGAAATAGCAATAATGGATTTTATTCTCGATAACCACGAAACGGAAAAGAAATTTCAGCAACTGATTAAAGTGATCCGACTTCGGCAAAGCGGTGAAGTTGCGGCAGCGATGAATGAACGCGGGATTTCGTATAAAATGAATTGGGGAGTGTCGTTGCTCGATTTGCGTGAAATTGCCCAATCGTACGAAGCCGATCATTTGCTGGCGCTTAAGCTTTGGAACAAACAATGGCGCGAAACGATGATACTTGCCACGCTGATTGATAATCCGGAGGAAGTAAGCGAAGAACAGATGGATTTTTGGACAAAAAGTTTCGAGAATATCGAGATTGCCGAACAGGCCTCAACTAATTTATGGGTGAAAAGCAAGTTTGCTTTTGTGAAAGCGCTGGAGTGGTGCCGTGGCAAAAAACACCTGGTGCGTTTTACCGGAGTTCACCTGATTGGGCGATTGGCAATAGCTGACAAAAAAGCCATCGACGAAATGTTTGAACCATTTTTCGAGGAACTGACAACACTGGCAAAAGACAAAAAATTATATACGCCAATCTATCGTTCGGTAATTGGAATGGGAAGCCGCTCGAAAATGCTGAATGAACAATGCGTAGAGCTGGCCAAAGAATTTCAGTTGAGCGGATCGGAAAATGCGGTGAAGCTTGGCGAGAGTTTGTTTGAGGAGTTAACCAGTGAGTATTTTCAGGAACAGTTTCAGGAATAGTCTGGATGCTGGATTTTAGATACTGGAGGCTAACAATTCGCAACTCGCGTCTCGCAACTTGGGGAATTAACTTTCTTTAACTGCAAAGCTGTCATGCCGAAACTTCGTGGCAGGTTGTTTGTTATTTTTGTCACGTCTCGGTAAAAACTAAAAACCGGGCATTGAACGTTTAATTGGAATAAAATGATGAATCTTACAAAATCTTCAAATCCTGTTTTAAAAGAAAAAACTTTTAACACAGGTTATACAGCACAGTCGGATGTAATGACTGTAAACGGAACTGTAAATAAAACAGCATTAATGTTGTTGTTGGTAATTGCCGGTGCGGTATTTACCTGGAATAAGTTTTTTGAAGCTGTTTCCACTAACCCCGAAGCCGGTTTGGCGGCAGTGGGGCCGTGGCTGGCTGTTGGCGCTATTGGCGGTTTTATTACTGTTTTGGTAACTGTTTTTCGCCCGAAGAGTTCGGGAATATCAGCACCAATATATGCGGTTTTCGAAGGACTGTTTCTGGGTGGGATTTCAGCCATATTTGAGATGCAGTATTCCGGAATTGTAATGCGTGCTGTGATGTTAACACTGGCGGTTTTTATGGTGATGCTGTTCTTATACCGCTCGGGAATCATTAAGGTAACACAAAAATTTATGATGGGTGTTTTTGCGGCTACGGCCGGTATTGCACTGGTATATTTTGTCAGCTTTATTGCCGGAATGTTTGGTGCCGAAATGTCGTTTTTGCATGGCAATTCAAACCTCAGCATCGGGATTAGCCTGGTTGTTGTTGCTGTTGCTGCATTAAATTTGGTACTCGACTTTTCGTTTATTGAGCGGGCAGCAGAGTCAGGCGCACCAAAATATATGGAGTGGTATGGAGCTTTTGGCCTGATGGTAACACTAATCTGGTTGTACCTTGAAATATTGCGTCTGCTATCGAAACTGGCGAGCCGTGATTAATAATTAATACCTCAATGAAATTGTAAAAAGAGGACTTATTCTGATTAAAAGGATAGGTCCTTTTTCATTTTTACTGTCGAAGTATTATTTTCGAATATTGTTCAAGCATAAACCAGAAAGGCTATGGAGGTTATTCAGGTTACCGGCAAACACCTGGTAGACGAGTTTCATAAAGTCCCGGAAATAATTTATAAGAAGGATCGTAGTTGGATTCCCCAGCTTCGGCTGATGATCGAAAATACTTTTGATCCGGCGAAAAACGGCCGTTATAAAAAAGGCGATGCCCGGCGGTGGGTATTAAAAAACGATGGAAAATTAGTTGGCCGGATTGCTGCATTTTACGACGATGATTACTCTTCGGGTTACGATCAGCCCACCGGATGTTGTGGTTTTTTTGAGTGTATTAATGATGAAGAGGCAGCATTTAAACTACTTGATACGGCGCGCGATTGGTTGAAAGAACATGGCATGGAAGCCATGGATGGCCCGGTAAATTTCGATGAGAATTTCTTTTTCTGGGGAATGCTAAAAGACGGATTTCGGCCACAAACGTTTGGAATGAACTACAATCCACCGTACTACAACGATTTATTTGCCGCCTACGGTTTTAAAACCTATTACGAACAATACAGTTATTCGCTCGACATTACCAATCCCGATTTGCCCGATCGGTTCTGGAAAATTGCAGAATGGGTGGCGAGAAAGCCTGGTTATTCGGTTGAGCATTTTTCATATAAAAACCAAGACAAGTTTATTCGCGATTTTATCGAGATTCATGAAAAAGCATGGGGGAATCACGACAACTATAAACCCATTAAATTTCAGTTGCTGAAAGATCTTTTATCGGGTGCAAAAATTATACTCGATGAGGAATTTATTTGGTATGCCTACCACAACGGAAAGCCCATTGCCTTTTTTATGCAGATACTTGATTTGAACCAGATTCTGCAAAAATTAAAAACCGGCAAGCTGAGTTTATGGCAGGGTTTGAAGCTTCTATATCTTAAGAAACGAAAAACCATTACACGTTGTCGGGTTATTGTTTTGGGCGTGGTTCCCGCCTATCAGGGAAAAGGAATTGAATCGGCAATTTTCCATCATTTAAAGAAAGTAATGCTACGAAAAAAATGGTACGACGATATGGAAATGAGCTGGATCGGAGATTTTAATCCAAAGATGAATGCCCTGTTTAAATCGTTTGGTGCCGACCGCACTCAAACTCACCGTACAATGCGTTATTTGTTCGACCGGGAGAAAGAATTTGTAAGGGCACCGATTATTGAATAAAATTTATACTTATTGTTTTTTTTAAACTATTATTGCGACAAATTTGAGAAATGCAGTTACTAGAAGTCGTTGACAAGAAAACGAAAAAACAGTTCCACCAGATACCGCACATAATTTATAAGAATGATCCGAACTGGGCCGCTCCTTTGCAGGGGATGGTTGAGAGTATATTTGATCCGAAAAAGAACAAAACTTTTAGGAACGGAAAAGCTATTCGTTGGATTTTGGTTGACGATAGTGGCAAACTGATTGGCCGGATTGCCGCATTTATAAATTTCAACCTGGCAAAAACTTACGAGCAACCAACCGGTGGCTGTGGTTTTTTCGAGTGCATCGACGATCAGGAAGCAGCCAATACGCTTTTTAAAGCGGCTGCCGACTGGAACAAAGAAAATGGCATGGAAGCCATGGACGGACCGATAAACTTTGGCGAGAATTACATGAACTGGGGTTTGCTGGTTGACGGTTTTATGCCTCAGGGTTTTGGTATGCCTTACAATCCAAAGTACTACGAAAAGCTGTTTCGCGGATTTGGTTTCGAAGTGTATTTTGAGCAGTATTGTTTCCACCTCGATTATACCGTTCCGTTTCCCGAGCGTTTCTGGAAAATTGCGGGCTGGGTGGCTAAAAAACCACAATATCAGTTCAAACATTTCGATTTTAAACAAACCGATAAATTCGTAAAAGATTTCTGCGAGATCTACGATGCAGCCTGGTCGTTTCACGAGCACTACAAACCGCTCGATCCGGATGATCTGTATGATTTTCTGACCGAGTCGAAAGCAATTCTCGATCCTGAAATGATCTGGTTTGCGTATTCTGAAGATAAGCCGATTGCCATGTTCGTGATGATTCCGGACATTAATCAGCTGCTGATAAAACTAAACGGAAAACTGAATTTGCCGGGTATTTTAAAGTTCTTTTATTACAAAAAGAAAAAGGTGATGAATCGAACCCGGATCTTCCTGATGGGTGTTGATCCTAAATACCAGCGCGCAGGAATCGAGTCGGGAATTTTCTGGCACCAGGAGCAGATTATGAAAAAGAAATCGCACCAACATTACACCGAAGTTGAGCTGTCGTGGGCCGGTGATTTTAACCCGAAAATTATTGCAATTTACGAGGCAACAGGCGCTAAAAAGGCCAAAACGCATTATACCATGCGCTATATGTTCGACCGTAGTAAGAAGGTTGTAAAAGCACCGTTGATTTCCTAGTTTTAACAACTTGTTTAATAAGCAAATAAATAGAATAAGTTTTTGGAAAGTTGCAAACAATATATATCTTTGCAGCCCGAAATTTAGAGTAGAAATATAAATTTTCGAATGGATTGCACAAGAGAGTGTAACCATTCAATAAAAAAATAAAGCAAAATGAAAAAAGACATTCATCCAACGGAATACAGATTGGTAGCATTCAAAGATATGTCGAACGGACATACTTTTATTACCCGCTCTACTGTTGATACAAAAGAGACTGAGACTATCGACGGTGTTGAATACCCTGTTTACAAACTGGAAATTTCTAACACTTCGCACCCGTTTTACACTGGTAAAACTAAACTTGTGGATACTGCAGGTCGTGTTGATAAATTCATGAGCCGTTACGGTAAACACATGGAAAACAGAAAGAAATAATATTTCTTACCGATATAGAGAAGAGCATTCGTCGTTTTGATGAATGCTTTTTTTATTTCTATACGTTCAGAAATATCGTTCCCCAAAACGTATTAATGCAATTTTGTCGGGTTATTTTCCGAATTCCGGTGAACAAACCGACAATGTAAGCAGTCTGCTTAAATGGCATGGCAATTGCGTTATTGTACCCTGCACATAAAACCGGCAATGTTTTGCCTGTTCTGTCTGTTTAGCGACAGAATGTCATTATAATTAATAAGAAATATGGGTAAATATAAAAATACAGCTTTTCAAACAATGTTCGGATCGGGAATGATGGATAATGAATCAGACTTTCTTCCAATTATTGCCGATGGCGATGACAAGGATTTAAAGAATGTGGAAGTACCATCTGTTCTTCCGATTTTGCCGCTGCGTAACACCGTGTTGTTTCCGGGAGTGGTTTTGCCAATTACCGTTGGCCGCGAGCGATCGTTGAAGCTCATTCGCGATGTTAACCAGGGAAGCAAATTGCTGGGTACCGTGGCCCAAAAAGATTATACGGTTGACAAACCCGAAGCAGGCGATTTGTACGAGATTGGTACCGTGGCTGAAATTATGAAGGTACTGGAAATGCCCGACGGATCAACTTCTGTTATCATTCAGGGGAAACGCCGTTTTAGAATAAACGAGATCGTTAGTGAAGAGCCTTATTTTAAAGCATCGGTTGAACCCTTAACCGATATTACATCGAAAGATGACAATGAGTTTAATGCCATTGTTGGTTCGCTGAAAGACCTGTCGATTAAGGTTGCACAGTTCTCAGCCAATGTGCCACCCGAAGCCACTTTTGCCGTTAAGAATATTGAAAACTCAACTTTCCTGATCAACTTTATTTGTTCGAATACTGATATAAATGTTGACGACAAACAAAAGTTACTTGAAATTGAAAGCCTGAAAGACCGTGGTGTGCAAGCCATTAGCTTTTTGGTGAAAGAAGTGCAGATGCTGGAGTTGAAGCATGATATTCAGAAAAAGGTGAAAACCGACATGGACAAGCAACAGCGTGAGTTCATGTTGAACCAGCAAATGAAAACCATTCAGGATGAGCTGGGCGGAAATCCTGTCGAGCAGGAAATTAATGCCTTAAAAGAAAAGGCGAAAGATAAAAAGTGGAACAAAGATGTGGATGAATTTTTCCATCGCGAGGTGGAAAAACTGGGACGATTAAACCCGGCCGCCGGCGAATATTCGGTGCAGTTCACGTTTTGCCAGACTTTGCTCGATTTGCCCTGGAATGAATATACTGAAGATAATTTCGATTTGAAACACGCCAACAAAGTGCTGGATGAGGACCACTACGGACTGGAGAAAGTGAAAGAACGTATGCTGGAGCACCTTGCCGTGTTGAAACTGAAAAACGATATGAAAGCGCCGATCCTTTGTTTGTACGGCCCTCCGGGAGTTGGGAAAACATCGTTGGGGAAATCGGTAGCACGCGCCCTTGGCCGCAAATATGCACGAATGAGTTTAGGTGGTTTACATGACGAGTCGGAGATTCGCGGACACCGAAAAACATACATCGGTGCTATGCCGGGTCGTATCATTCAGAATATTAAAAAGTCAAAATCATCAAATCCGGTGTTTATCCTGGATGAGATTGATAAGGTGTCAAAACATTTCCATGGCGACCCTGCTTCGGCACTGTTGGAAGTTCTTGATCCGGAGCAAAACAGCGAGTTTCATGATAACTACATTGAGCATGATTACGACTTGTCGAAAGTGATGTTTATTGCCACGGCCAACTCGCTGAGTACGATTGCTCCGCCTTTGCGCGACCGTTTGGAACTCATTGAAGTAAGCGGTTACCTGTTAGAAGAAAAGGTAGAGATTGCGAAACGTCACCTGATTCCAAAACAGTTGGAGAATCATGGATTAAAGAAATCAGATATCACTTTCCCAAAAGATATTATCGAGTTGATTATTGACGGATACACCCGCGAAAGTGGTGTTCGTGAGTTGGATAAAAAGCTGGCAAAACTGATTCGTAGAATTGCCAAGAAGATTGCTTTTGAGGAATCGTACAATAAAAAACTGACCAAAGCTGATGTGCGCGAATACCTGGGGGTTACCGAGTATTCAAAAGAAAAATACCAGGGTAACGAATTTGCCGGTGTGGTAACCGGTTTGGCCTGGACAGCTGTTGGTGGCGAGATTCTGTTCGTAGAAACCAGCCTGAGTAAAGGTAAAGGAGCTTTAACGCTTACCGGAAACCTGGGCGATGTTATGAAAGAGTCGGCAATGCTGGCCCACGAATACCTTAAATCGCACGCTGATGAGCTGGATCTGAATCCTGAAATATTCGAAAAGTGGAATGTACACGTTCACGTTCCTGAAGGAGCTATTCCTAAAGATGGTCCTTCGGCAGGGGTAACTATGGTAACATCGCTCGCTTCGGCATTTACACAACGCAAAGTGAAGAAAAACCTGGCAATGACAGGAGAGATCACCCTTCGTGGCAAAGTACTTCCGGTTGGTGGTATAAAGGAGAAAATTCTTGCTGCCAAACGTGCCGGAATTACTGAGATCATTCTTTCGGAGCAAAACAAGAAAAACCTTGAGGATATAAAAGAGGCTTACATTAAAGGATTGAAGTTCCACTTTGTAAATACCATTATGGATGTTCTTGAGATTGCACTTTTAAAGGCTAAAGTAGATAAGCCGATGAAGATTGAATAGCCATTTATTGCAAAATGATATAGAAAAGCCGCCTGGGATATTCCTAAGCGGTTTTTTTTATTTTTCAAATTGCAGAAAATCAAGCAGCTGTATAAAATAGTCTGTTGACCATATTTCAAGCTCATTTGGATTCGAAATGAATCGACTAATATCGTCTTTTACATTTTCTATGTTGGTTGTTTTAAATTTATCGATTAATAATTCTTTAAACCCGTCTTTTGTTATATCTCGCATGTAATCTCCTTCGCTTTGAACAGCCCTTTCTTTAAAGTGATCGAAGTTGAGAGGTATGTTGTTTCTTATATACCATTCAAAATCGTACCAGTCTCGTCCTTTTACCCGATTTCTCCATGTCCTGAAAAGCAGGGCGTGAATTTTGCCTGCAAACAAGCAAGGAAGAGTAAAACAGCGGGTCATGAACGAGAAGGGGAGAAGTAAGAGTTTGTATTCTGTTTTAAAATGAAGAGGTGGATCCTTATCGACTTCGATTTTTATTTTAACAGATGGTTGGGTTTGAAAACGGATGTTTACAATGTCGGTATTGTCTTTTAAAAATGCAGATTCAATAGAACTGGTTTCTTGTTTTACTTTTTTCTCAATGCTTACATTTCTTCCTACAGCTGAAAACTCATTCTGAATTACATCGAAATAGTTTTCCAGTTGAAATTCTGGATCTGAGTGCATAAGGGAAAAATCCATATCTTCCGAATAACGAGGGAGTTGGTGAAAGATTCTTAAGCATGTACCTCCGTAAAAGGCGGCCTTTTCGAAAAAGCCCGACCTGTTTAAACCTGCCAAGCATACTTGTTGCATTACCTCGTGTTGGGCATTTAGTTTATCTTCTTTTGTTTGAATGTTGTACCTCGACAACATTTGATTAAATATTTCAGCCATTTTGAAGTCCCTCCTGTAAAAAGTGTAGCTCCCGCCTTTTTCTTCTGTGCTCAGCGCATTGCGAAATAATTTCTGTGTTCCAATTGTGTTCACTCAGTTCTATTCGCAAATCAAAAAGTAAATATTCGCGTGCAGCTTTTACCGATTGAAAACGCAGGCCAGCTGTTGAAATGATTAAATCGCAAAGTGCTTTCTCCGGCGATGCCATTAAAAAGGCATATTCATCTTCAACAATTATTTGTTCTATTCCAATCGGAAAATATTCTCGAGGAACGGTAATGTACTCAAACTCGCCAAGGGGAGTTGTGTAACTTTTAGCTCTTTTAAATGTTGATGAAATGGTTGTATAAACTCTCTCCGGAATTAAACCATGATAAGAGAGAGCGCTTTCGCAAGATACATATGATGGGCCGTAAAGATTATTGGCAATGAGTTCGCGCGATATTTCCTGGTTACTGAGTTGAGGATTGGCAACATATAAACCTCGTCGTAAGCGGATAATGTCTCCGGCTTGTTCCATGCTGCTAATTTTATTATTTGGCGAGAGATAATCACCAATTATTTCTCTAACAACCGGCATTTCCATTGGGATATTGCTGTATGTTCTGTTGTCGTTCATATCTTATATTTACAAAAATAGCTAATATTGCACAGAAAATCAAATTTAAATCAATTAAGTATGCAAAAATAGCTATACAGAATGTCAAAAAAAGGCTGACTCTGTAAAATGTCAACCTCTTAAATATGCTTTTTAAAAGAATCCCAGTTCCAGCCGGGCTTCTTCGCTCATCATCGATTTATCCCACGGCGGTTCGAACGTTAATTCTACATCAACTTTTTCTACACCATCAACCGATTGGGCGGCCTGGGTAATATCATCAACCAACACATCAACCACCGGGCAGCCCGGAGCGGTAAGTGTCATTAAAATATTTGCCTGGTTATTTTCGTCAATATCTACGTTGTAAATCAGTCCCAGGTCGTATACGTTTACCGGTATTTCCGGGTCGTAAACCTCTTTCAGGTTATTTATTATTAAATCTATTCTTTTATCCATTTCGTTCCCTCCTTATCCTGCAATCTTGCTATAAGCAACAGCGTATAAACGAATTTGTTTTACCATGGCAAGCAGACCGTTTGAACGGGTAGGCGACAGGTGTTGTTTCAGCCCCAGATCGTCGATAAAGTGCAGCTCTGATTCAAGCAGCTCTTGTGGTGTACGGCCCGAAACAACGCGTAGAAGCAGTGCCACCAAACCTTTAACGATAACGGCATCACTCTCGCCTTTGAAATATATTTTACCATCTTTCAGTTCGGCTACCAACCACACCCGCGATTGACATCCTTTTATAATGTTCTGGTCGTTTTTATCTTTGGCGTCAAGCTCTTCCAAATCGTTCCCCAATTCAATCAGGTAGCCATATTTGTCCATCCAGTCTTCGTACATCGAAAACTCTTCAATTATCTCCTGTTGAATTTCTTCCATGCTCATAAATATCATTTTAAGAGTTAGCAAAGATCGTAAATTTCTTGTTTATGACAATGCTGGAAGCCGTTTATTCAGACTAATTCAAAACTAAGTTTTCGTATAGTTTACAAATGTCGAAATCATTATCTTTAAACTTCCGAACAGAAAAACTAAAAAATCAAGAGAAGAATGACAAAGTTAGCAGGTACAAAAACCGAACAGAATTTATTAAAAGCATTTGCCGGTGAGTCTCAGGCACGTATGCGTTATGATTATTTTGCAAAACAAGCCAAAAAAGAAGGATTGGAACAAATAGCCGCCATTTTTGAAGAAACAGCCATGAACGAAAAGGAGCATGCCAAGCGTTTCTTTAAATTTTTAGAAGATGGCAACATGGTTGAAATTACAGCCACTTACCCAGCCGGAAAGATTGGTACTACCATGGAAAACCTGAAAGCTTCGGCCGACGGTGAAAACGAAGAGTGGACAGAGCTTTATCCTGAATTTGCAAAGGTTGCAGAAGAGGAAGGTTTTAAAGAAATTGCTATGGCATTTAAACTGATTGCCCGTGTTGAAGAAGCGCATGAAAACCGCTACCGTACCCTATACAACAATCTTGAAGAAGGAAAAGTGTTTAAACGTGGTGATAAAGTGGTGTGGAAATGCCGTAATTGTGGTTTTATTCACGAAGGAACTGCAGCTCCGAAATTATGTCCGGCTTGTCAGCACTCGCAGGCTTATTTCGAAATTAAAGAATCAAATTATTAAGCTTACTTTTAGTGGAATTTCCAATATGAAAAATGCCATCCGATTGCTTATTCAATCCGGATGGCATTTTCTTTTTAGCTGAGCGCTGAAATCAAAGCATCATAATTGCTTTATTCAGAGCCTCCATAAAAATGTCAATCTCTTCTTTGGTGTTGTACATTCCAAAAGATATACGCGCGCAGGCCGACATGCCAAAATGCTGCATAATCGGATCGGCACAATGATGCCCGGTGCGAATGGCAATACCCATTTTGTCGAGCAACATTCCCAGGTCGTAAGAATGTATTCCGTCGATGTTAAAACAGATCACTCCCGATTTGTGAGGCGCTTCTCCGTAAATCTTCAAGCCAGGGATAGCTTTTAGTTTTTCGGTGGCATATTCCAGCAACTCATGCTCATGGATCCCCATATTCTCTACGCCAATTTCGTTTATCAGGTCGATTGCTGCTCCAAAAGCTGCTAATCCTGAAATATTAGGCGTACCTGCTTCAAATTTATATGGCAATTCGTTGAAGGTTGTTCCATCGAACGAAACCTCTGAAATCATTTGTCCTCCTCCCTGGTATGGAGGCATTTCCTCAAGCCATTTCTTTTTGCCATATAAAACACCTACTCCGTTGGGGCCGTATACCTTGTGTGCCGAAAAAGCATAGAAGTCAACATCCAGTTTTTGCACATCAATTTTTATGTGTGCCGATGCTTGTGCTCCGTCGATTAAAACAGCAACATTGTGTTGGTGGGCTATTTCAATTATCTTCTCAATCGGATTTATTGTTCCCAAAACATTGGAAACGTGATTAACAGCAATCAGTTTTGTTTTTGGAGTGATCAGTTCCGGCAACTTATCCATTTCAAGCAAACCGGTGTCGTTAAACGGAAGTTTTACAATCTTTGCTTTACGTTTTCCTGCTTCAATTTGCCAGGGCACAATGTTGGAGTGGTGCTCCATTTCCGAAACAATGATCTCATCACCTTCCGAAACATACTTTTCACAAAAGCTACTTGCCACCAGGTTAATACTTTCGGTGGTTCCTTTTGTGAAAATTATTTCTTTTCGCGAACCAGCATTAATAAACTCCTTCACTTTATCGCGTACCTCTTCGTACTCAACCGTTGCTTTATCAGCCATGTAGTGCGCGCCACGATGTATGTTGCCATAGTAATCGTTATGCAACTGCTCAAGTTTCATTAACACCTGAACCGGTTTTTGCGCCGATGCAGCCGTGTCGAGATAAACAAGTGGCTTATTGTATACCTTTTGCTGAAGAATGGGGAAATATGATCTGATTTTTTCGATATCGTAATTCATAGACTCATTGTTTACTGAGCGGGTGACTCAGAGTCACCTCCTCTGTCGATGTTATACAAAGGTGCAAAAGATTTTGTAATTTTATTGGAGTATACATTTATTTCATACCTATTTATCTGAATCTTAATTTGCTTCTGAACTTTGCGCCCAATCATATTTTTCATATTCATAAGAATACTATAAAGTAAAGGCTTGTAACCCGGTTGGCTGATTGGGAATTTTCGTCGTTTTTGGATTATTCGGGGAAAAGAAATGGTGACTTGATAAATAGGGAATTGGCGAGTGAGCTTGGATTGTACTAAACTTGACTGAGCAGGTGACTTTAAGTCACCTGCTCAGTTGTTTTGTATCTTAGCAATCGCACTGGTAAGCACAATCGTGACAACGGGAAACTTCACCTTTCAGGCGTTTGTCTACCAGTTCGTCGATACGGTCGCGCAATGGCTCCAGTTTGATCTCTTTTACCACCTCGTGGGCAAAAGCGTTCATCATCATCAAACGTGCCTGATCTTCGTTAATTCCGCGGGCACGCAGGTAAAACAATGCTTCTTCATCGATCTGACCAACTGTTGCACCGTGACTACATTTTACATCGTCAGCATCAATAATCAGCTGAGGTTTTGTTTGCATCGTGGCTTCGTCGGTCAACAACAAGTTGTTGTTGCGCTGGAAAGCATTTGTTTTTTGTGCATCGCGAACCACGTGTATTCTTCCGGAGAATGCACCGGTTGATTTTTCGTCGAGCACGTTTTTGTATATCTGATTACTTTCACAGTGCGGTGCAGCATGAATGACCTGTGTGAAATTATCCACATGTTGTTTTTTGTCCATAAAGGCCATTCCAAACATGTGCGCCTCGGCATTTTCTCCGTTTAACGCAAATTGCAGGTTGTTACGAATCAAACCGCCGTGTAACGACGCAGTGTGTGTTGTAACACGCGAATCGCGTTGCTGATCGATAAATACTGAATTAATATTTGTGGCTTTGTTGTGCTGGTTTTGCAGTGTGTAAAACTCAACTTCAGCATTGTTGCCGGCAAAAATCTCGGTAACCGAGTTATTCAGGTATTGGTTCAGGTTCAGTGTGTGATCGCATAACAACACCTGAACTTTAGCACCATCTTCAACAAGAATAAAATTCCGTTGAGTAGAGAATGTATCTTTTTCGTCCTGCAACAGATTGATGATCTGGACAGGACTTTCAACCACTACATTTTTCGGAACATAAAGGAAAAAACCATCTTTGGCAAAAGCTGTATTCAGCGCCACCATCGGGTCTTCTTCAACATTGGCAAGGCTGGCATATTTTTCCAGCAGCTCCGGTCTTTCTTTCGAAATACTTTCGAGGCTGTCAAGAATAACACCTTCCGGAAGATCTCCTTTTTCTGTTTCGTTTTTGTAGAACCAACCATTAAAAACCAGTGCCAAGTTGGTATTTAGTTGCGGAACATCGCAACGAAAAACCTCGCTCATATCGGCTTTCTTTTCCTCCCTTGTGTGGATGAATTTAAAATCGGGCACAAATGCCGGATTCAGGTTGGTGTATTTATAATTTTCATTTTTTCGCGTTGGTATACCCTGCAAAACAAAGTTCTGAAACGCCTTTTTTCGTTGAGCGTTCAAAATATCGGACGAGTTGGCAAAAAGCTCGTCTTTTACTTCGTTGTAATGCGCGGTATATTTTAGCGATAAATCTGTTTTGTCAACTAAAACGCTCATGTTAATTTCCGTTTTCTGATTTAATCCAGTCGTACCCTTTTTCTTCCAAATGAAGCGCCAGTTCTTTTCCGGCCGTTTTTACAATTTTTCCCTGGTAAAGAATATGTACAAAATCGGGTACAATATAATCGAGCAGGCGCTGGTAGTGTGTTACTACAATTGTCGACCTTTCGGGCGATTTTAGCGCGTTTACTCCGTTGGCGACTGTTTTTAATGCGTCGATATCAAGTCCCGAATCAGTTTCATCAAGAATTGCTAATTTCGGCTCGAGCAGTGCCATCTGGAAAATCTCGTTTTTCTTTTTCTCACCACCCGAGAATCCTTCGTTTACCATGCGGTTGGTTAATTTGGTATGCATGTCGACCAAATCCATTTTTTCACGCATCAATTTCAGGAATTCGCCTGCAGTAAGTTCTTTTAATCCTTTGTGCTTCCGGTGTTCGTTTACTGAAGTTTTCAGGAAGTTTACCATTGGTACACCGGGAATTTCAACCGGGTATTGAAAACTTAAAAAGATACCTTCCTTGGCACGTTCTTCAGGAGACTTGTCCAATAAATCTTCTCCTTCGAAAATAACTTCACCCTTGGTAATTTCGTAATCCTCTTTTCCGGCAAGTACGTTTGCAAGTGTACTTTTTCCTGAACCGTTAGGTCCCATAATAGCATGAACTTCGCCGGGTTTAACTTCAAGATTGATTCCCTTCAGGATTTCCATTCCTTCAACGGAAGCATATAAGTCTTTAATTTTTAACATCGTTAATCCTATACTGTTGCGGGAAAGAGCCTGAACTCTTGCCCTGAGTTATTTAAAATTTGTTTATCCTACACTACCTTCAAGACTGATTTGCAGAAGCTTTTGGGCTTCAACGGCAAACTCCATCGGAAGTTTATTCAGCACTTCTTTGGCGTAACCGTTCACAATCATTCCAATTGCAGTTTCCGTATCGATTCCACGTTGGTTACAATAGAAAATCTGGTCTTCACCAATTTTCGATGTTGTTGCCTCGTGTTCAACAACCGATGATTTGTTTCCCACTTCAATGTAAGGGAAAGTGTGTGCACCACAAGTATCGTTCAACAACAATGAATCACACTGCGAGAAGTTTCGCGAATTGGTGGCCTTTGGCATTACTTTTACCAAACCACGGTACGAGTTCTCACTTTTTCCGGCCGAAATACCTTTCGATACAATTGTTGATTTGGTATTGCGTCCGATGTGGATCATTTTCGATCCGGTATCGGCCTGCTGATGATTGTTGGTAACTGCCACTGAGTTGAATTCACCGATCGAATTGTCGCCCATCAAAATACAACTTGGGTATTTCCAGGTAATTGCTGAGCCGGTTTCAACCTGAGTCCAGCTAATTTTTGACGATACACCACGGCAAATACCACGTTTTGTAACGAAGTTGTAAATACCGCCTTTTCCGTTTTTATCTCCCGGGTACCAGTTCTGAACGGTTGAATATTTTACTTCAGCACGATCAAGTGCGATAATTTCAACAACTGCTGCGTGCAACTGATTTTCGTCGCGCATCGGAGCGGTACAACCTTCGAGGTAACTTACATAACTATCGTCGTCGGCCACAATAAGTGTACGTTCAAACTGCCCGGTATTGGCTGCGTTTATCCTGAAATAAGTTGATAATTCCATCGGGCAACGAACGCCTTTTGGAATGTAACAGAACGAGCCATCGCTAAACACGGCCGAGTTCAATGCTGCAAAATAGTTGTCGGCAACAGGTACGGCCTGCCCCAGGTATTTTTTTACTAAATCGGGATGTTCTTTTACTGCTTCCGAGAACGAACAGAATATAATTCCTTTTTCGGCTAATGTTTCTTTAAAGGTTGTTTTTACAGAAACCGAATCGATTACCGCATCAACTGCAACTCCCGCCAAATGTTTTTGCTCTTCCAGCGGAATACCCAGTTTGTTAAATGTATCAATCAGTTCCGGATCAACCTCGTCCAGACTTTCATATTTAGGGCCTTTTTTTGGGGCCGCGTAGTAACTTATTGCCTGAAAATCGATGGGCGGAACTTTTAAATAGGCCCAGTTTGGCATTTTCATTTTCAGCCATTTTCGATAAGCTTCCAATCTGAAATTCAACATGAACTCCGGTTCTTCCTTTTTGGCAGATATCAAACGAATCACGTCTTCGTTAAGGCCTTTGTCGATAATATCAGTTTCAATGTTGGTGATAAAACCGTATTTGTATTCGCCTTGCGTTACGTCATTCAATATTTTATCTTGTTCTTCCATTTTCTGACTCTCTTTCTCTATCTTGAATGATTAAAAAATTTGCGTCTCCTTTAAAACTTGCTACTCAACTAATTTTGGCTGCGGAATCTTTTTGATGGCTTTCTACCCATGCAATTCCCCAGGTTTAATGCAATAAATAACAGCAATTTCGATTAAATAACAACGCTTTTTTGTTCCTGTTCACGCATAAATTGCAAAGATATAAAACTATAGGTACTTTTGCAGGTGAAAAGTGTACAAAAACAGACTAAAAGGTCTTTTATTAACAATGAATAAAGAAAGAAAACAAACGAATATTTCAGAACTGGGAGAGTTTGGTTTAATCGACCGGTTAACGAAAGCAGTAACCATAAAAAACGAGAGTACGGTTAAAGGAATTGGCGATGATGCAGCGATTCTTGATTTTAAGAATAAACAAGTGGTTGTTTCATCCGATTTGCTAACCGAAGGAATTCATTTTAACCTGATGTATGTTCCGCTAAAGCACCTTGGTTACAAGGCGGTAGTTGTAAATTTGTCGGACATTTATGCCATGAATGCCATACCGAAACAGGTGACGGTGAGTATGGCAGTTTCCGGAAAATTTTCGGTGGAAGCTTTGGAGGAATTGTACGAAGGAATTCACCTGGCGTGCGAGCAGTATAATGTTGATTTGGTGGGTGGCGATACAACCAGTTCGTTAACGGGATTAACATTGAGTATTACTGCCATTGGCGAAGCTGAAAAGGATGATATTGTGATGCGAAGCGGTGCAAAACCAAACGACATTTTATGTGTGTCGGGCGATTTGGGTGGCGCTTACATGGGACTTCAGTTGCTTGAGCGCGAAAATGAAGTTTTTAAGGTGAACGAGAACATGCAGCCCAAAATGGATGGTTACGATTATATTCTGGAGCGCCAGTTAAAACCCGAAGCCAGAGGAGATATTATTGCGGCATTTAAACGACTGGGAATAAAACCTACGTCGATGATCGATATTTCGGATGGTTTGTCGTCGGAAATTATGCATTTGTGCAAAAACTCGGGCGTTGGTTGTAGTTTGTTCGAAGATAAAGTGCCGATGGATTACCAAACCAAACAAATGGCAGAAGAATTAAATATTAATCCTTTGGTTGCAGCTTTAAACGGTGGCGAAGATTACGAACTGTTGTTTACACTGCCGTTAGACGATTATGACAAAATAAAAAATGATCCTGATTTTACTGTTATTGGTCACATGACAGAAGCGGGAGAAGGCGTGAATCTGCAAACAACAGGCGGCTCGTCAATTCCGCTGGAAGCCCAGGGCTGGAATCATGGAAAATAATTCTTATAAAATGTTAATTATGATCCATAGAGTACGGGAGTAAGTTATATTTGGTTATCTTCATAGCTCATTTTTAAATAATCAAAAATCAAAAAGTAAGTTATGAAGAGACTAATGTTTTTTACCCTTTGCATTCTTATTGTATGTAATTCCTTTGCTCAAAAAATTGTTACAAATCCGGATGTAGGCTTTAGTACCAGCTCAAATGTTTCTATAAAGAAACTGGAGATAAATGACAGAGCGACCATTTTGGATTTTAGGACTGAATACACTCCGGGGAATTGGATCTTTATCCCCAAAGAGTCCTACATTCAGCCGGTTGGCGGCGAAAAGCTTTTTCTTTCTTCTGCAAAAGGAATACCGGTTGGCGAGCAGTATTTTATGCCAGATTCGGGAGTGGTTCATTATCAACTGGTGTTTCCTGCTATTTCTGATACGGTAAAAGCGATAGATTTTGGTGAGGCAAATGATGGCGGTTCCTGGTTTTTGTATGATATTGCCCTTCATTCAAAAGAAGGGGAGAATTCATTGCCCGATAGTTATTTGGGTGCTTGGATTAACGCGACAAGTGGTGACTTAGAATATTATATCACTCAAAAAAATGTGGTAACCGATATGTGTCTCTGGAGTGTTCAGGCTTTTAGTGGATCGGAAAAGAAAGGAGAACTAACAATCTCAGATGGAAAGACACAGAAAGTTCTTTTTTTGAAACAGGAAAAAAACGGAAACGTGCTGATTGGAGATTCAAAAAAATCACTTCGCACTTATACAAAAGATGGAACAGCGGCAACAAAAGCTGATGTTTCAGAATATGCGCTTTCTGTTTTTAAATACGATTCAGTTACCTATTCCGGATGTGTATTAACTTACAAACCCCGCTACGGGCAAAAAACCGGTAACATATATGTTAATAACATTCTTACCGGCTCTCAAGAAACTCATTTAGTAGAAATTCAGGATGATGGTTCGTTTTCCAAAACTTTCCCGTTTTATTATCCGCATGGCGTGTTTGTTCGAATGCCAAATTATTACAGTTCCGTTCATTTGGAACCGGGGGCTCATCTGTTTCATATAATTACTCCAAAAAAAGAAGGCGGTATTTTTATGGGAGATTGTGCTGCCGTAAATATCGATCTGGCAAAGTTGAACAACCTGGCCCGGATGGATTACAGGGAAATGCAAAACAAAATTCTGGATATGGATTTGGAGGCTTATAAAGCGTATTGTTTTGGTTTTGCCGAAAAGGGGCTTCAGGAACTTGATCGACTAAAAAATGAAGGTGAAATAAATGCACAAGCTTATCAGATAAAGAAATTTGATATCGAATACGATGCAATGAGCAATGCCATGGAGTATGATTGGAATTATGAGAATGCTTATCGCGAAAAAAATAAAATTCCCCGGTCTCAGCGTGACTTAGGTGTTGAAATCGAAAAACCGGAAGCAGATTATTATGATTTTGTTACTCCTGAAAATATTGAAAATCCCTTAGCTGTAATCAGTAATAATTTCGATACATTTTATAACCGACTGAAGTTTCTTCCGCTGCTTAGAACAAGCGTAGGCATTTCCCATGATGATATATTGCTGCAAATGGATGACAGCGATTTTACCCCCGATGAACAAGTTTTAATACATGAATTTAAAAAGATTGAGCGTTTAGGTGTTAGCTCGGGGATGAAGGAACTTAGCGAAAGCATGAGAGATGTTGGAGGAGAATTTTACAGGAAATACGAAGGTGAATTGAGGACATTTTATGAAGAGAATAACCATGAAATGGACTATGAAAAGTTTGAGCAATACCTAAAAGAAAAGGGTGAAACGCTAAATGATACAGAAAAGGAGTTTATTGCGAAGCAAAAGGAAATAGCAGCGTCGGATTACAGCAAAATGAGGGGTGCATTTTATAAAGATCATTCTGAGGCCTGGCAAAAACTCACAAAAGCAAAAGCAGAACGAATTAGTGAGCTGGTGAATCTGCGATTTGAAGAAATGAGGAATGAACAAATGGAGAAACATTTTGGTGTTGGGCAAGGTTTTGCAACAGATGTATTTTTATCTGAAGATGTTTGCCGAAAGGTAGTTGAAGAATATACGCCTCTCTCGGAGCCTCAATTGCTCGAAGTTAAGGGGCGAATTACAACACCTTTTGTAGCCGATTATATCCAATTGATGAATGACAATACCATTGAAAAAATCAATAATACGAAACATGGTGAAAATTCAATTGTGAACGATGTGCCCAAAACAAAGGCTGAGGAAATTTTTGATGCGATACTGGAAAACTACCGGGGAAAGGTTGTTTTGGTTGACTTTTGGGCAACGTGGTGCGGACCTTGCCGCTCGGCGATTAAAAGAATAGCGCCACTTAAAGAAGAGCTGAAAGATGAAGATGTTGTGTTTGTATATATTACAAATCCAAGTTCGCCTGAGGGGACTTACAATAACATGATTAAAACCATTGATGGCGAACATTACAGGGTTTCGCAGGATGAATGGAATTACTTGTGTGGACAATTTAACATCTCAGGCATTCCACATTATACATTGGTGGGAAAACAGGGTGAAGTACTTAACCCACATCTGTCTCATGGTTTAAGTAATGAGGGATTAAAACAATTGTTTAGGAAAAATTATTAGGAAATAAGCTGCATAAAAAAATGCCATCTGTCGGTTGACGGATGGCATTTTTTGTTTGATATTTTCTGATGGTAATTAATCCGGGAAATAACCACGGATAATACCACGTTTCGAGTCTTTTACAAAAAGTAAAACTTCATCACGCTCAGGTGTTGCCGGCATTTCTGCTTCAATAATTTCAACAGCCTGTGCAGTGTTCAACCCTTTTTGGTAAATGTAACGGTAAATGTCCTGTACTTCACGAATTTTGTCGTTGTTGTACTGACGGCGACGTAAACCAATAGAGTTAATACCAACGTACGAAAGCGGTTCGCGACCTGCTTTAATAAAAGGAGGAACATCTTTACGAACCAATGAACCACCCGAAATCATAACGTGCGATCCGATTCTTACAAACTGGTGTACGGCAGACATACCACCAAGGATTGCCCAGTCGTCAACCTGAACCTCGCCGGCCAGCTGTACATTGTTCACCAAAATAATGTTGTTACCAACTTTACAATCGTGAGCAACGTGTACGTAAGCCATTAAAAGGTTGTTGTTCCCAATTACAGTTTTACCTTTTGCCGAGGTACCTCTGTTAATGGTCACAAACTCGCGAATGGTGTTGTTGTCGCCAATTTCAACGGTTGAATATTCACCCTGGAACTTTAAGTCCTGAGGAGCGGCACCAATTACAGCACCCGGGAAAATCTTACAATTTTTTCCAATTCGCGTTCCGGGTAAAATCGTTACGCTTGAACCAATTCTTGTCCCTTCACCGATTACAACATCATGATCAATTGAAACAAAAGGCTCGATAACTACATTATCGGCAACTTTTGCATCGGGATGGACATAGGCTAATGGTTGTTTCATGTTATACTTTTTAACTGTCTTTATTTATCTACTTTTTTACAATCTGTGCCATAAATTCACCTTCGGCAACAATTTTATCACCAACATAGGTTGTTCCTTTCATATTGGCAATTCCTCTTCTAATCGGCGAAGTTAATTTTAATTTGAAAATCAGCGTATCGCCCGGAACTACTTTTTTTCTGAATTTAACATTATCAATTCGAATAAAGTAGGTCGCAAATTGTCCTTCTTGTTTATTGAGTACCAATAATCCTCCGCATTGAGCCATGGCTTCAACCAGTAAAACTCCCGGCATAACCGGCTCGTCGGGGAAATGTCCCTGGAAGAAGGGCTCGTTTACCGTAACGTTTTTAACACCAACAATTTCGTCTTCGTGAATACAAACTACTTTGTCGACCAGAAGGAAAGGGTAACGGTGCGGAAGTAATTCTTTTATCCGGTTAACGTCCATTAATGGCTCGTCGTTTGGATTACATTTTGGAGCTGCATCAGCTTCTTTACGTAATTGCTTTTTTAGGGTAGCAGCAAACATGGTGTTTGGCCCGTGTCCCGGTTTCGAAGCAATAATCCTTCCTTTAATGCGCTTGCCCAGCAAGGCCAGGTCGCCAATTACATCCAGTAATTTGTGGCGTGCACATTCGTTGTCGAAATGCAAATCGAGGTTATTTAAAATACCCTGTGGTTTTACTTCAACACGTGGATGATTTGTTAGATCGGCCAAACGGTCCAGTTCTTCCTGGCTGATCTCTTTATCGATAATTACAATTGCATTATTCAGATCGCCGCCTTTAATCAGGTTGTGGCTCAGTAAAAATTCAATTTCGCGAAGGAAAACAAAGGTCCGGCATTCGGCAATCTCAGTTTTGAAATCCTTGATCGACTCGAGTGTTGCGTATTGATTGTTCAGCACTGCCGACGGAAACGAAATCATTACATTTAAACTGTAATCGTTGTCGGGTAGCGCAATAATGTGCGAACCTGATTTTTCGTCGAACATTTCGATTTTTTCGCTGATCTCGAAATAATCGCGCTCAGCTTCCTGTTCAACAATGCCCGCTTTCTCAATGGCTTCAACAAAATATTTCGAGCTTCCGTCGATAATCGGAGCTTCTTCGTTATTTACTTCAATAAGAACATTGTCGAGATCCATTCCCACCAATGCGGCAAGTGCATGTTCGATTGTTCCTATGCGCGCACCATCTTTTTCAAGCAGTGTTCCACGCGATGTGTCGATTACCAAATCTACATCAGCGTCAATAATAGGCTGGTGTTCCAGATCAACACGTTTAAATTTAAAGCCATGGTTCTCCGGTGCAGGTAAAAAATTCATTGTTACATTAACACCGGTATGCAAGCCTTTCCCCTCAATCTTAAAAGAGTTTTCTAATGTCTTTTGTTTTACAACCATTGAAAAGTGAAATATTTCTTAATTTTTTTTGTCTGTATTGATTGTCTTCTTCAATTGAAGCACATCGCGGCGAATTTCCGGAAGGTCCTTCAGAAGAACATAGGCGCGCATGGCCGTTTTGATTTCGATGGCCGGAGAGCCAAGAAGTGTTTGATTGCTTTTAAGGTTGGAAACAACACCCGATTGAGCACCAAGCGTAACGTTGTCGCCAACAGTAATGTGTCCACCTAAACCAACCTGGCCGCCAAACATACAGTTTTTACCAATTTTGGCCGAGCCAGAAATACCGGTTTGAGCCGCCATAACAGTGTTGTCGCCAACTTCAACGTTATGGGCTATTTGAATAAGGTTGTCGAGTTTTACACCTTTTCTGATAATGGTTGACTCCATTGTGCCACAGTCGATAGTGGTGTTGGCACCAATTTCAACATCGTCTTCCAGCACGGCATTCCCAATCTGATGAACCTTTTTGTACGTACCGTCTGCCTGAGGTGCAAAACCAAAACCATCGGCTCCGATTACTGCTCCTGAGTGAATGATACAACGGTTTCCGATAACACAGTCGTCGTAAATTTTTGCGCCCGGGTAAAGAATACAGTCATCACCAATTTTAACATTGTCGCCAACATGTACCTGCGGGTATATTTTTACATTTTTCCCGATTTTGGCATTGTTGCCGATGTATGCAAAGGCTCCAACGTAACCGTCATCGCCACGAGTTGCACTTTCTGCAATGTAGCAAGGTTGCTCAATTCCCTGTTTCATACTGGCTTTCGCCTGTACATACAAATCAAGTAACGACGCAAATGCCTGGTAGGCATCGTCAACTTTTATCAAAGTAGCCGAAATTTCCTCTTTTGGAGTAAAACTTTTATTAACCAATACCACCGAGGCTTTGGTCTCGTAAATGTAGTTCTCGTATTTTGGATTGGCAAGGAAAGCCAAAGTGCCTGGTTTTCCGTCCTCTATCTTTGAAACATTTGATACTTTCGCATCACCATCACCAACAATTTCTCCATTCAAAAAAGAGGCGATATCCGTAGCTTTAAAATCCATTATCTGTTTTTTTGGCGATGCAAATATAGGTTTTAACTAGTAAATGTCCAATTCTTTAGGATAACACACAAAATACTTCTTCACTGTTTTTCCAAGTGCAGACAGGTTTATATCCGATGCATCGTTGATTTCTTTTACTGTTCCATCCTTATATAAAACCGAAATGTTTTCGTAGTGTTTGTTGTATGCATTGTTGGTTATAACGCCTGTCATCAGGAAATATTTCGCCAGATCAGGATCGGGAACCAGCTGCTTTTCAATTTGTTTTAAATACTTCAGTTCTTTTGCTGTAGAAATGGGTTTGTCGCTGAATTTTGTTCGCGGCAGTTTTCGGTTTGTTATACTTTTTGCCATCTCCGATAAAACCGGATCAGGATGGTTTTGCCATTCTTTTATCGAGATCAAAATGTCGTTGTCGTCGAGCAGCGTGTACCACTGCAATACATTTCTCTCTTGTATTTTAATGTTTGAACGAAAATCCTCAGGGGTGAAATTATTCGTTAAAAAAACTTTTAGGGTGGGGGTTACAAACAGTTCGCCGCCGTTTGTAATAATTTCACGTGCACGTTTTAATACATTTATCAATAAAAACTCGGCAGCCACAACTGTTTTATGCAGGTAAACCTGCCAGTACATCAGGCGTCGAGAGATCAGGAATTTTTCAATCGAATAAATTCCCTTTACATCAACCACCAGCTGATCATTGTGTACATTTAGCATTTTAATAATGCGGTCGATACCAATTGTGCCTTCCACCACTCCAGTAAAAAAACTGTCGCGGCTCAGGTAGTCAAGCCGGTCCATGTCCAGTTGGCTGGCAACAAGCTGGTGCAAAAACTGTTTCCTGTATTTATTGGTAAACACTTTGATGGCCAGATCCAGCTTGCCGTTAAACTGCTGGTTCAGCTCTTGCATCAGCATCAACGAAATTTCTTCGTGCGAAATATTTACCAGGGTATTTTCAAGCACATGCGAAAAAGGAGCGTGGCCAATGTCGTGCAACAAAATGGCAATGCTAACCGCTTCGGCCTCTTCGTCGGTAATTTCGTGCCCTTTTATTTTTAGCACCGTAATAGCCTGGCGCATTAAGTGCACAGTACCGATAGCGTGCTCAAATCGCGTGTGATTGGCACCCGGAAAAACCAGGTACGACAAACCCAGCTGCTTGATGTAACGGAGACGTTGAAATATGGGGTGTTCAAGCAAATCGAATATAATATCAGACTGCAGGTTGATAAATCCAAAAACGGGGTCGTTTATAATTTTCTTTTTATTGAGCTGGACTTGTTGCACAAAGCTGTTTTTCGATTGGTTTAAAACTACAAAACTTTCTGTTATACAAATGACAATGTTTTTTTTAGGAAATAAAACGCAAAGACAGGTAAAAATGAATTTGTTATACACAGAATGCGGTTAATGATTTTTTAGTTTAAAATCAGCATTTTATGTAACTGCGCATATTTGTTAATGTTGGATAATATTACTATTTTTGCCGAGAATTTTCTAAAAAGCGAAATTTTTAGGGGACCGTTGGTTCCCTATTTTGTTACATATAGAGAAATGATAGCAAAACAAAAAGTAATAGATTTGGTGAATGAACGTCTTGATGATCAGATGTTTATTGTTGATGTGACTATAAGTTCATCGAACGACATTAATGTGTACGTTGATGGATTTAACGGCATTACCATCGAACAATGTATTGCTGTCAGTCGTAATGTAGAGCATAATCTCGACAGAGAAGAAGAGGACTTTTCGTTGCAGGTTTCGTCTCCGGGCCTAACCGAAAGCTTTAAAGTAAGGCAGCAATACGAAAAATATACCGGAAAAGAAATTGAGGTTTTAACAGCCGACAGTGAAAAACTGAAAGGGCTGCTTTTGGAAAATAGTGAAGATGGCATAGTACTTGAGACTTCGAAGCGCGAAAAAGTGGAGGGGCACAAGAAAAAGCAATTGGTAGTAAAAAAACATAATTTAAAATACGACGAAATAAAAAGTGCGAAAGCGGTTATTTCATTTAAATAAAGCGATGAAAGATGGAAAATATTAACCTGATAGATACTTTTGCCGAATTTAAGGAGCTGAAAAACATTGACAGGGTTACAATGATGAGCGTGCTGGAAGACGTTTTCCGCAGTGTGCTTATCCGTCAGTATGGAACTGATGAGAACTTCGATGTGATTATCAACATTGATAAGGGCGACTTTGAGATTTGGCGAAACCGCGAAGTTGTTGCAGACGACGAGATTGAAGATCCGAATTTGCAAATAACTTTAAGCGATGCGCTGAAAATTGACGACGATTACGAAGTAGGCGAAGAAGTTACCGACGAGGTTAAATTAGCCGATTTTGGTCGTCGTGCCATTTTAAATTTGCGTCAGAACCTGGCCAGTAAAATTCTGGAACTGGAGAAAGACCATATCTACGGAAAGTATAAAAATAAAATTGGCGACATTGTAACCGGTGAAGTTTATCAGGTTTGGAAAAAAGAAATTTTGATTCTTGATGACGAAGGAAACGAATTGATCCTTCCAAAATCAGAGCAAATTCCATCTGATTATTTCCGTAAAGGCGATAACGTTCGCGCAATTGTATATAAAGTTGAATTACGAAATAACAACCCGCTAATTATTTTGTCGCGTACAGCACCGGCTTTCCTCGAGCGTTTGTTCGAGTTGGAAATTCCGGAAATTTTCGATGGTTTAATTACCATCAAAAAAATTGTTCGTGTACCGGGCGAGCGTGCTAAAGTTGCCGTTGAATCGTACGACGAACGTATCGATCCGGTTGGAGCATGTGTGGGAATGAAAGGATCGAGAATCCACGGAATCGTTCGCGAGTTGCGTAACGAAAACATCGATGTGATTAATTATTCATCGAACCTTCAGTTGTTTATTAAACGAGCACTGAATCCGGCGAAAATTAATTCGATTAAAATTCTGGAAGACGATAAAAAAGCAGAAGTATATCTGAAACCGGAAGAAGTTTCGCTGGCAATTGGTAAAGGCGGATTAAATATTCGTTTGGCCAGCCAGTTAACCGGATACGAGATCGATGTTTATCGTGAGATGGAAGAAGACGACGAAGATGTGAACCTGGATGAGTTTGCAGACGAAATTGAAAGCTGGGTAATTGATGCGTTAAAAGGAATCGGTTGCGATACCGCCAAGAACGTATTAAACATCCCGCGTGCTGAATTGATTAAAAGAACCGACCTGGAAGACGAAACAATCGATGAGGTTCTGAAAATCCTTAGTTCAGAATTTGAATAATAACCATCAATACAGATTGGTTTTTGTTCATACAAATTAGAAAAGTAAATAAAGAATTATATGGTAGCAGGCAAAACAACAAGACTTAGTAAACTTGCAAGACAGTTCAACGTAGGTATTCATACCATTGTTGAGTTTTTGCATAAAAAAGGGTACGAAATCGATTCAAACCCTAATACTAAAGTTGCAGAAGACGCCGTGCAACTTCTTGAAAAGGAATATAAAGTAGATATTACAATCAAGAAAGAGTCGGAAAAAATGAACCTGAAAAGTCAGCGTCCAAAGAAAGAAGTGATTTCGATGGAGCCCGAAGCTGAAGAACAGGAGAAAAAAGAACCAAAGATTGAAGAGCCTGCTGCTGTAAAAAAGGTTGAAGAAAAACCGGCAGAAGAAGTTATTAAAAAACCTGAGGTGAAGGTTAAAGTGCTCGACAAGATTGATCTGGATGAGCTTAACAAACCGAAGAAGAAGGTTGAAAAACCAGTAGAAGAGAAGCCTGTCGAAGTTAAAGCCGAAGAAAAGAAACCTGAAAAACAGGTTCCTGTAAAAGAAGAAATAAAAGAGGCGCCTGCAGCCGAAAAGAAAGAAGAACCGGCACCGAAAGCAGAAAAAGAGGAAGCTGCACCAAAAGCCGAAAGTACACCAAAAGAAAAAGTGGAAGACCTTATTGAAACAACTGCTCCAAAGTCGGACGACAAGATAAAGGTAGTGGGCAAGATCGATCTGAGCAATATGAATCAGAAAACACGCCCTGCCAAAAAAACAAAAGAAGAACGCGAAAAAGAGCGTCAGGAGCGCAAGAAACAACGAATTGCCGAGCGCCAGGGACCAGAAAAAGACAGGGATGAAAATTCAGGAGTTATAAAGGCAAAAGTTAACAAGCTGAATGGTCCAACCATTCTTGGTAAAATTGATCTTCCTGAAAAGAAACAAGATGCCGGAAATCAGGGTGATAGAAAAAAACGCAGGAAACGTATTTCTAAAGAAACCGGAAAGGTTACTGTTGACAGACAACAACAGCAGCAAAAACCAGGCGATCGTCCGAGAGGAAAATTCCAGGCAAATAAACAAATACCAGGAAAGAAAAAACGACCACTTAAAAAAGAGGTTAACGAAGAGGACGTACAAAAGCAAATTAAAGATACACTTGCCCGCTTAACAACAAAAGGCAAAACTAAAAAAGGAGCAAAACACCGTCGCGACAAACGTGCCGCTGCCAGCGAAAGAATGCAGGCCGACATGGAACAGCAAATGCTGGAACAGAACATTCTTAAAGTTACCGAGTTTGTTACTGTTGCCGAACTGGCTACCATGATGAATGTTGGCGTAAACGAAATTATCTCGTCATGTATGTCATTGGGGCTGTTTGTTTCCATCAACCAGCGTCTTGATGCTGAAACACTCGCTGTTGTTGCCGAAGAATTTGGGTACAAAGTAGAGTTTGTTAGTGTTGAAATTGCTGAAGCGATTGAGGAGGAGGAAGACAATCCGGAAGATTTAAAACCTCGTCCGCCAATTGTAACTGTGATGGGACACGTTGACCACGGTAAAACATCGCTGCTCGACCATATTCGTAGCACAAACGTAATTGCCGGAGAGGCTGGTGGTATTACCCAGCATATTGGTGCATACCACGTAAGCCTGGAAGATGGCAGAATGATTACTTTCCTTGATACTCCGGGTCACGAGGCGTTTACCGCAATGCGTGCGCGTGGAGCACAGGTAACCGATATTGCAATTATTATTGTAGCAGCCGACGATAATGTGATGCCACAAACCATTGAGGCGATCAACCACGCATCGGCAGCGGGAGTTCCAATTGTTTTTGCAATTAACAAGATCGATAAACCGGGAGCAAATCCTGAAAAGATAAAAGAAGAACTGGCCAATATGAATTACCTGGTTGAAGAGTGGGGTGGTAAATACCAGTCGCACGATATTTCGGCCAAAAACGGAATTGGTATTGAAGAGTTACTTGAAAAAGTATTGCTTGAAGCCGAAATGCTTGAGCTGAAAGCCAATGCAGATAAAAAGGCGCAGGGAACAATTATTGAATCGGAGCTCGACCGTGGTAGAGGTTACGTTTCAACTTTATTGGTTCAAAGCGGTACACTTCGTGTTGGCGATATTATTATTGCCGGTCAGTATTACGGCCACGTAAAAGCAATGTTCAACGAACGTAACCAAAACGTTAAAGAGGTTGGCCCGGCGCAACCTGCAATTATTCTTGGATTGAACGGAGCACCACAGGCGGGTGACAAGTTCAATGTAATGGAGAATGAGCGCGAGGCAAGAAGCATAACCAATAAACGTGAGCAACTGGCCCGTGAGCAAGGATTGCGTACGCAGAAACACATTACGCTTGATGAGATTGGCCGTCGTATTGCAATTGGTAACTTCCAGGAGTTGAACCTGATTGTTAAGGGTGACGTTGATGGATCTATCGAAGCACTGTCTGATTCATTGATCAAGTTATCAACCGAAGAAATTCAGATCAATATTATCCATAAAGCAGTTGGTCAGATCTCTGAATCTGATATTTCGCTGGCTGCCGCATCAGAAGCGATTGTAGTTGGGTTCCAGGTACGTCCGTCGTTGAATGCACGTAAAATTGCCGAAAGAGAACAAATTGATATTCGTTTGTACTCGATTATTTACGATGCCATTAACGAGATTAAAGCAGCAATGGAAGGTATGCTTTCTCCGGAAATTAAGGAGGAAATTACCGGAACTGTTGAGGTACTGGAGGTGTTCAAAATCACGAAAGTGGGAACTGTTGCAGGTTGTATTGTTCGCGATGGAAAAGTTACACGTAACTCGAAAGCTCGTGTAATTCGCGATGGTATTGTAATCTACGACGGAATATTAGGTTCACTGAAACGTTTTAAAGAAGACGTAAAAGAGGTGAAAAACGGCTACGAGTGTGGATTGAATATCGAGAAATTCAATGATATTAAAGTTGGAGACCACGTTGAAGCTTACCACGAAATTGAGGTAGCAAAAACATTGTAAGAAAATCGTAGAAACGAGATATGAAGAGGCCGGGTTATCCCGGCCTTTTTTGTTATCCCTAAATTATTAACAATCAATGTTTAATTTCATAAACGAAAAAGGTAGCTCCGGGCGTTCTCTAATTATTACTTTTGACAAAAAGATAGAAAAATGAAGCGGTACCTCATAATCATACTCCTTATTTTAGTCGCGGCAGTGGCAGGGTTTCTCTATTTTACAAAAGAAGAGGTGGCTTTCACCAAAGAGTCGCCTTTATATAAAGCTGTGCCTTTGTCGGCGCCGCTGTTTCTTGAGGCCGACGGGCTAAAAGCTATTCCAACTGATAATCCTGTGGTAATGGAATTATCGGGAATTCCCGAATTCAATAACCTGTTGAACGAAGTATCGGGCATACAGAATGTTATCGAGAGTGAACCCGAGATTCAGAAACAACTTGGTAAACGGCCGGTTGTACTGGCACTCGATTTTGTTGGGAAGAATGTTTTGTATCCGGTTGTAATAAGCAACCTGAAAAGTGCCAAAGAGCGCGAGGGACTTGAGCTTTTAATTGAGAAGCTCACGGGAATTGCACGAACTTCTTTTCAGAAACGGAACTATAACGGTTATGCCATAATCGATGTTTTTGATTCGGATGGCGAAAATGTATTGAGCTATAGTGTTGCCGGAAACCTGGTAATTATTAGTCCCGAAGTAATTTTGGTAGAGAAATGTATCAGGCAACTCGATGCGCCGGGCATTACCGATAATCGATACTTTAATCTGGTAAACCGCACCGTTGCCAATCAATCGGAGGTTGCCTGGTATATTAACCACAGGCGTTTTCCTGAGTTTTGGGCCAATTTACTCAATTCCACAACAAAAAAGAAGGAGAACGAATTTGGTGAAACCGATCGCGTTAACCTCAAAAACGACGTGTTAAAAATTAAAGATTACGCCAGTTGGAGTGAGTTGGATTTGAGTTTTCACGACAATCGCTTAACATTAAACGGAATTACGGCTGCCGACGATTCGCTGAATCATTTTCTATCGGTTTTACAGGGGCAGGAAGCAGTGAGTAGTAATGCCGATCGTTTGTTGCCAAAATCAACATCGTTTTACATTGGATTTTCATTTTCCGACAGAGACCTGTTTTTTAAAAACCTGGAGAACTATTTTGTGCACTCCGAGGCATATTACGACCGGGAAGAGAAGATAAAAATGATGGAGCAAAATTTCCGTACTGATAGTCGCGAGAAATTAAGAAGCCTGGTAAAAGACAGGGTGCTGGCAGCCATAACTTCTATTCCTACAGAGGCAGAGATGGGCTCGCTTTTTATTTTAAGTGGCCAGTCGAGGAAAGAAAGTCAGGAGCTTTTTGAAGGAATGCTGGCGAATTATGCCAAACGAAAAGATATTGAATTTGAAAGTATGGTGAGCACGTATAAATCGTCAGACGAACAAAACTACCGGATATACGAATTCCCTTATCCAACGCTGCCGGGAATCTGGTTGGGTGGAGCATTTGATTTTGTGCGTGCCCGGTTTGCTGCCTTCCGTGAAGATCAACTGATTTTTGCCAGCTCGGCAAAAGTGTTGGAAAAATACCTCGACGATATGGATTCGGGAGAAACATTACGAACAGATTCCGACTATGAAACGATTAACAAAGCGGCCGAAAGCAAAGCGAACCTGAATGTTTATGGCAATATAAATAATCTTTATGCGCTTCGCCACGATTTATTTAATTCTGGCATAAACAAAGGCCTGGAGAAACATGAAGAGATATTCAGAAAGTTTAATGCCATATGCTGGCAGGTGGTTTGCGAAAACAACATTTATTTTAACGCGCTGAATCTGGGTTACCGGCAGAAGCCGAAAAACGATGTTCGCGCAAAATGGCAGTGCCGGTTAGGAGCCGAAGTGGCCATAAAGCCACAAGTTGTAATCAATCATACGAATAAAGCGAATAAGGAAATAATTGTTCAGGATGTAAATAATCAACTGCATTTAATTGATGCTGATGGTAAAATTATTTGGAGCGCACCGGTTAGCGGAAAAATTTTGGGGCAGATTCACCAGGTGGATTATTACAACAATGGTAAATTGCAATACCTGTTTAATACCAGCGAAAAAATTTACCTGATCGACAGAACCGGAACAAGTGTGGCCAACTTCCCGGTTATTCTGAAATCGCCCGCTACCAACGGTATCAATGTGTTTGATTATAACAACAATAACCAATACCGTTATTTTGTGGCTTGCAAGGATAAGAAGGTTTATGCTTACAGTCACGACGGGTCAATTCTCAACGGTTGGATATTCGATAAAACCAGCGGAACGATTACGGCCCCGATTCAGTTTTTCAGGGTGAGCAATAAAGATTATATTGTTTTTAGCGATGAAAGCCAGGTTTATATCCAAAACAGAAGGGGTGAGACACGTGTAAATTCATCAGCAAAATTTTCACCATCGGCAAACGAAATAACTTTAAATACACAAGGTGTACCCAAAATGGTAACCACAAGCAATGATGGAGATGTTTTCTACCTGTTCTTCGACGGCAAATTTGCACAAAAGAAAGCCGGTAAATTTTCATCAGAGCACCAGTTTGAAGTGGATGATATTAACGGAGACGGAAAGCCGGAGTTTGTCTTTATTGACGAAGACGGGCTGTTTGTTTTCAACGAAGAAGGCGATAAGCTATTTGAAGAAGAGTTCGACAATAATTTGTTGGCAGTAAATCTGTATTCTTTTACAGCAACCCAAAAAATGATTGGTGTAACCGATGCTGATGAAAACGAGATTTATTTGTTTGATGCAAAGGGAAAACAGTACGGCGGATTTCCGTTGAACGGTAACAGTGAATTTGCGATTGGGCAATTAAAAAATGGTGGACCGCTGAGCCTGGTAGTTGGCGATGATGATGGAAACCTGTTGTGCTACGAGTTGGAATAATTACAGAATAGCCAAAATGGCTTCAGAAATGAAATAAAAAAAACCACGAAATAAATTCCGTGGTTTCCATATTGTCGTGTAAGTTATCGATCAAATAATCAGCATAGCATCGCCATATGTACCAAAACGGTAGTCGTTTTTAGTGGCAACATCGTAAGCTTCCATTACAAAATCGTATCCGCCAAATGCGGCAACCATCATCAGTAATGTTGAGTATGGCAAGTGAAAGTTTGTAATCATGCTGTTTGCGACGCTAAACTCGTAAGGAGGGAAAATAAATTTGTTTGTCCATCCTTCAAATGGCTTCAAAAATCCTTGTGTTGATACCGAGCTTTCAAGTGTACGCATTACCGTAGTTCCCACGGCACAAACATTACGTTTCTCTTGCTTTGCGTTGTTTACCATCTCACAGGCTTCGTTTTTTATCCAAATCTGCTCCGAGTCCATTTTGTGTTTGGTAAGGTCTTCAACATCAACACTGCGGAAGTTTCCTAAACCAACATGCAAAGTAACGTATGAAAAATCAACACCTCTGATCTCCAAACGTTTTAACAACTCGCGGCTAAAGTGCAAACCGGCTGTTGGTGCAGCAACTGCGCCTTCGTGTTTTGCAAAAATAGTCTGGTAACGATCCTTGTCTTCAGGTTGTACCGGGCGGTTGATAAATTTTGGAAGAGGAGTTTCTCCCAGGCTGTAAAGTGTTTGCTTGAATTCGTCGTAAGGACCATCAAACAAGAAACGTAAAGTACGACCGCGCGATGTAGTATTATCAATTACCTCGGCAACCAATAAATCGTCGTCGCCAAAATACAGCTTGTTACCAATACGTATTTTACGTGCCGGATCAACCAAAACATCCCACAAACGCTGCTCGCGGTTTAATTCGCGAAGTAGAAAAACTTCGATTTCTGCTCCGGTTTTTTCTTTGTTACCATACAAACGTGCGGGAAACACTTTGGTATCGTTAAAAACCATCACATCTTTATCATCAAAATAATCAAGCAGGTCCTTGAACAATCTGTGTTCAATTGTTCGTGTTGCTCTGTTTAGCACCATAAGTTTCGATTCGTCTCTGTTATCCGCCGGGTGCAAAGCAATCTTTTCCTGTTCTAAATTGTACTTGAATTTTGATAACTTCATATTGTAATTTATTTATTAATAGTCATTTTTAAGCGATCTGCAAAGATAATACAGTCAGTTGGTTTTTTAATTCAGAATCACGTTATACGGCGATATTTTCAATTGGTTTCATTTAAATTTAAGTTTTCCAGAAAAAAATCCACCTTAAAAGCATCCTCCAGTTTGTAATCGCCAATTCTTGTTCTAATTAATCCGGTTAAGTAGGCGCCGCAATTTAATGCCTCGCCAATGTCGCGTGCCAGCGATCGGATGTAAGTTCCTTTGCCACAAACAACCTTAAGTTTTACCTCCGGAAGATTAAACGATTCAATTTCAATGCTTCTTATAACAATCTTTTTTGCTTTAAGTTTTACATCTTCGCCATTTCGGGCATAATCGAATGCGCGTTTACCTTTTACTTTTACTGCCGAAAACACCGGTGGTACCTGATCGATCTCTCCGATAAACTGCGGCAGTATATTTTCAAAGCTTTCTCGTGTTACATGCGAAAAATCGGCCTGGCTGTCTTCTTCTGTTTCCAGGTCGAATGAAGGAGTTGTTGCCCCGATTTTTAGGGTTGCGATGTACTCTTTTTCACCAAGCTGTAACTCTTCAATCTTTTTTGTGGCTTTGCCTGTGCACAAAAGTACCAGTCCGGTTGCCAGCGGATCAAGTGTTCCGGCATGGCCAACTTTCAACTTTTTTATTCTCATCATTTGGCACAGGTTATACCTTATCTTGTTAACCACATCAAACGATGTCCATTCCAGTTCTTTATCGAAAAGCAAAATTTCCCCGCCAGGGAAATCGTATGTTTTTTTGAAATCGGGCATTAAGAATCTATCTTCCAGTAAATTAAGCCTGTTTTGAAAAATCAGGCTGCAAAGATAGCAATTAGCCCAATAAGAGCGCAATAAATTGCAAAATAAATTAATTTACCACGTTTTACGATTTTTATCATCCACGAACAGGCCAGCCATCCTGAAATAAAAGCACTTACAAATCCGATGAGTAAGGGGAGTAAATCAACTTTGGTTGACTTTAGTTCGCCTGTTACAATGTCGAGAAAAGCAGCTCCTAAAATGGGTATTAAAACCATAAGGAACGAAAAACGGGCAACATCTTCTTTTTTACCTTTTAACAGTAAGCCCGTTGCAATGGTCGATCCGCTTCGTGAAATTCCCGGCAAAACAGCCAGCGTTTGGGCAACGCCAATTAGCAGTGCTTTGCCAAAGGTGATCTTCCCATCGCTTTTTTTAACAAATTGAGTAAGGGTAAGTAAGCAGGCAGTAAAAAGCAACATGCAACCCACAAAAAATAAATTGCCGGTAAAAAGGCTTTCCAGCTTATCGCGAAACATAAAACCGACAATAACTATTGGTATAGACGAAAACAAGAGCTTGCTGATATATTCGGTTGAGTCGTTCCATTGAAATGCAAATAGATCTTTGCAAAGTAGCGCAATGTCTTTTCTGAATACAAGAATGGTGCTCAGTACCGTTGCCACATGAACGGTTAACACAAAAAGTAAATTGTTTTCATCTTTAATTCCCAGAAGCGCGTGTCCAATTTCAAGATGTCCGCTGGAGCTAACGGGAAGAAATTCGGTAAGTCCCTGGATGATACCGAGAAGTAATGCCTGGAGTTCAGTCATAAAAAATGGAGGTTAATCGTCTTTTGGTTTTTTCATAATGGCATAAATCTCGAATCCAAAACCTAAAAGCAACAGGATTGGAGCCAGCGTAATCCGGCGAAAACTAAAAATTTCTTCGCTAAAAACATTGGGATCATCGCTCCCGCCACCGGCCATTAATATAAATCCAATAACGATTACGGCAAAACCAATTGCCATGAGTTTATAGTTTTCTTTGCCCAGTGCAAAGCCTGCAGTTTCCTTTACTTCTTTACTTTTTTTTGCCATTATTTTCTGTAATTGGTGGGGTAAAGATAATTAATAAAATAATTCATCAAATTTCATACGAAGGAATTTGCCCAACGCCAGCCACGTTGATAAAAACGAGATGGTAAAACCCAATATAAAAACAATGCCTGCAATTAGAGCGATAGTTTGCAGATCGGCAAAATTTACCAATCCGTAAAGTTCTTGTTTATAGAAATAAATGCTGCCAATAAGAATGGTGTTTGCCAAAATTCCGCCAAGCGCACCAAGGAATAAACTTTTAATTAAAAATGGTTTGCGAATAAAACCTTTACTGGCACCAACCATTTGCATGGTGTTTATGGTAAAACGCTGCGAATAAATCAACAGGCGAATGGTGTTATTAATAAGACCAAAGAATATAAATGTGAGCAGTCCGCTTAAAATCAGCAGGGCCACGCTTATTTTTCTTACGTTTTCGTTAATCAGGCTAACCAGGTTTTTTTGGTAATACACTTCGGTAACCTGAGGGTGCTCCAAAAACCGCTGTTCCAAAAACTGAAGACTGTCGGTATGGGTGTAAGCGGCATTTAATTTAATATCAAGCGAAGCAAATAGCGGGTTATAACCCAGGAACCCCTGGAAATCTTCGCCCAATTCGTTTGTTAATTCTTTGGCCGCCGATTCTTTATCAATGTAGTTTACTGATTTTACAAAGTCGGCAGCGCTTAAAACTTTTTGAAGTCGAATGATTTCAGTCTCCCGCAAGTCGTCGGCCAAAACGAGGGTGAACCCGATTTTTTCGCGCACATAATCCGATAGCTTTTTGCTGTTAATTAGAATGAAACTGAGTATGCCCAGCAAAATAAGCACAAGCGTAATACTGGTTAACGAAGTAATCCAGGAGTTGAAAAAACGCTTTTTAAACTTTTTAGGTTTTTTGCTCATGCTGTTACAAAATTTCTGTCTCTTACAAATGTAAATAATTTTGTGAGCGACAATAATTTCGCCCTGGCTTCTTTTTTTTACATCGGGGTGTTAACATTAAATTCATCTGAAGCAAAAGTCGCGAAGCCTGCAGCATATGGCAATTTCCAGCCGTTTTCAGAGAAGGAATACTAATCGGTCAGAAAATCATTTAACTAATTGAAATTTTGACTGTTATTTCTTTGGAAATCCAAAAAAAGAGAATACTTTTGCAGTCCCGATTATTATCCTTAGAAATAAGGAGTGTAAATAGTTGATTTTCTTGGAGTAAAGCAGTTTGTCGAAAAATTCCGTTGAGACAAAAAATGCGGCGAAAAGTAAAATCAGAAGTGTTTTAAACAATAAAAAATTAGAAAAGTGGACACACTTAGTTATAAAACTGTTTCGGCGAATAAAGCTACCGCAAACAAAGAGTGGGTAGTTGTTGATGCCGAAAATATGGTATTGGGACGTTTGGCAAGTGTAGTTGCCAAAATGTTAAGAGGTAAATACAAGCCAAATTTCACACCTCACGTTGATTGTGGCGATAACGTAATTGTTATCAATGCTGAAAAAGTAGCATTAACCGGTAAAAAAATGTCGGACAAAGTATATGTTCGTCACACAGGTTACCCGGGTGGACAGCGTACTATGTCTCCTCAAGATATTTTAGCTAAATATCCAGAGCGTTTGGTTGAGAAAGCCGTAAAAGGTATGCTTCCTAAAAATAAATTGGGTAGCGCTTTATACCGAAATTTGCATGTAGTAGTTGGTGCAGAGCACAAATATGAGGCTCAAAAACCAAAAGTTGTTGATTTAAATACGATTAAATAATGGAAGTAGTAAACACAATCGGACGTAGAAAAACAGCTGTTGCTCGTATTTACGTAAGCGAAGGTAAAGGAAATATTACCATTAATAAAAGAGAACTTAAAGAGTACTTTCCTGCAGAAACATTGCAATACATTGCTATGCAGCCGCTAAACCTTTTAGCAGTTGCAGAGAAATATGATATTAAAGCAAATCTTGATGGTGGTGGTCCAAAAGGTCAGGCAGAAGCTTTCCGTTTGGCTGTTACCCGCGCATTAATGGAAATCGATCCGGAGTCAAGACCACAGTTGAAAGCTGCAGGTTTTGTTACCAGAGATCCACGCGAAGTTGAGCGTAAAAAACCTGGACAACCAAAAGCAAGAAAACGTTTCCAGTTCTCAAAACGTTAAGATTATTATTTATCAATTTATATGGATCTAAAACGGCTGTGATTCCGTCGGTTGACGGACTACTCAGCGGTTGCTTTTAGAGCATAGAAAAAGTAAACAGATGCCAAAAACAAATTTTCAAGAATTATTGGAAGCAGGTGCACATTTCGGTCACCTGAAAAGAAAGTGGAATCCAAACATGGAGCCTTATATCTTCATGGAGAAAAACGGTATCCACATTATCGACCTGCAAAAAACAGTTGTAAAAATTGATGAAGCTGCTGCAGCTATCAAACAAATTGCAAAATCAGGCCGTAAAGTGTTATTCGTTGCCACTAAAAAGCAAGCCAAAGAATTGGTTGCCGAGCAAGTTAAAGAGGTAGGAATGCCTTACGTAACTGAGCGCTGGCCAGGAGGTATGCTTACCAACTTCCCAACAATCCGTAAAGCGGTTAAAAAAATGATCTCCATCGATAAAATGATGAAGGACACAAGTTGGGATAACCTTTCAAAACGCGAGAAATTACAAATCACTCGTCAGCGTGCGAAACTGGATAAAGTATTGGGTTCAATCTCAGACCTTACCCGTTTACCTGCTGCATTATTTGTTGTTGACGTATTGAAAGAAAAAATTGCTGTTCGCGAAGCAAAAAAATTGGGAATTCCTGTATTTGCTATTGTTGATACGAACTCAAATCCTGATGATATCGACTTCGTAATTCCAGCTAACGATGACGCTTCTCAGTCAATCCGCATTATTGTGGGTGAGATGTGCGACGCAATTAAAGCTGGATTGAGCGAGCGCAAAATTGAAAAAGATAAAGAAGACGAAACTGAAGAAGCTCCTAAAAAGAAGGCAGCAAAAGCAGAAGAAGCTTCTGAAGAGTAAGTAAAGGTTCAGTAATATATAAACCATTTAAAAGAAATTTTAATTATGTCTTTTACAACAGCAGACGTAGTAAAATTGCGTAAAGTATCAGGCGCAGGGATGATGGATTGCAAAAATGCCCTGAAAGACGCCGAAGGTGACTTCGATAAAGCACTGGAAATCATCCGCGAAAAAGGTAAATTAATTGCTAACAAACGTGCAGACAGAGACGCCGCTGAAGGTGTTGCTCTTGCCAGTGCAACTGAAGACGGTAAATTCGGTGCGATAATCGTATTGAATTGCGAAACTGACTTTGTTGCCAAAAACGAAAGCTTCGTGGTATTTGCTGAGAAAATTCTTGCAAAAGCATTGGAAGCTAAACCTGAAAGTTTGGAAGCATTAAAAGCGATTGAGATTGACGGTTCTACAATTGAAGCACTAATTACTGAGCAAACTGGTGTAACTGGTGAGAAACTTGACCTTTCGTACTACAAATGTTTAGCCGACGAGGCTGTAGTTCCTTACATTCACCCTGGAAACAAATTATCAACACTTGTTGCTTTCAATAAAGCAGTTGATACTCAGGTAGGAAAAGATATCGCGATGCAGGTTGCTGCTATGGCTCCTGTTTCAGTTGACGAAGCATCTATTCCACAAGCTGAAATTGATAAGGAATTAGAGTTCGCAAAAGAAAAATACCGCAAAGAAGGTAAGCCGGAAGCAATGCTTGAAAAAATTGCTCAAGGTTCGTTGAACAAGTGGTACAAAGATGTGACACTTATCAATCAGGCTTTTGTTAAAGATGGAAAAATGTCTGTAAAAGAATACCTGAAAGGTGCAGATGCTGAGTTAGCTGTAACAGCTTTCGACCGCTATACTTTGAACGCTTAATACAAAGCAAAAGAATATATTTAAAGCCATTCGGGAAACCGGATGGCTTTTTTTATGCCAATGTCCCATCCTGAAATGTGTCGACACAAGCACGAATCATTACGGTATATATAATAATTAAAGGAGCGCTACAGTAGGATTAAAAGATGAGCTATAAATTCCACGTCCGCAATAAAAGATGAATGGGCATAGAAAATCAATCATTATTGTAATGTCTTCGGCATTGGAGGTCTCAGGGGAAAAGTAGTGATTCTATGTTCGGTCTTTTCGTGTGTCATCAACCGAGGAAATATTTTCGAGAATTATTCGACGACTTGAGCTTTGAAGAGACATCGGTTTAATAAATAGTTGCATATTGCTTGGAACTAACCAGTATGCCATCTCTCAAATGTACTGGCGGAAAGCACAGCTAAAGTAGGAGTTTGTTTTATACCTCACTTAAATAAGGAGAAGAGGAGAGAGGGCCCGATTGGAAGTCAGAAAATTTATTAGTTGTAAAAAGAGATTTAGATTCAGTATATATTAAGCTTGACAGAAACTCTTTTGGGTCATTTAGAGCAGAAAATCTGCTGATAAAATAAAAAGTTCGAATAAAGCATCCCATTAAAATTACTGGTCACACTTATTTCAATTAAGGATAAGGGTATGTTCTGAACGGGCAGGGCCGGTTTTTTGCGAGATTATATATAATAGAACCGGGGAGAACACATGGAGGATCGATGTTTGCCAATAATTATGCCGCAATAATATGTGATTCTATTCTGAAATTGTTTGTGTTTCCGCGAAAAGTTGCTTGATAAAGCAGGCATTTCTTGCTTTATATTTAATACCATCCTAAAAGATGTGGCGATAAACCAGGAATTAAAAGTCCTGATCAAACCCGAAAGCATAGCATTATCAAAAGAGCCGGTCCAAAATATCTCG
>NZ_JRHC01000005.1 GCF_000949475.1 Draconibacterium sediminis
TTGTTAATTAAGCTAAAAAGTATTTAACTTATAATGACGCCTTAAATGCTTTTTTTAGATTTGTGCTAAAATTTTCTGTATGCTAAAAGCACGGTATTTTTTATTCACGGTTGTTATTTTTATGGTACTGCCCATTTTTGTAATGGCGCAGCCACGGGGTATCGACATGGAGGGGGAACAGGAAGAACAAACATCTGTAAAAGAAGTTCCGTCAAAAATAAAACTGTGGTATCTTAAAGGTGATGGTGCGTTTAAAGATTCAACAATATTAGATACACTACACGATTACAATCACATCTATCATCCGGTATTTAAAAATGCCATATCGGCAACCTATACGGGTAACTACGGTAATCCCGGTATGACCAACGACTTTTTCCAGCGTCGCAATCAAACCAATTACTTTTTCCTTCAATCGAGGCAGGATTACCTGTTAACACCGGCGAAAATTAAATACATGAACACCACTACGCCGTATACCCGATTCGATTACAGCCAAAGCGAAAACAAATCGAGGAATAACGAAACGCGTTTTGATGTGGTGCACTCGCAAAATGTTACGCCTTTCTGGAACTGGACTTTCCGTACCAATCAGGAGAAATCGGACGGACAATACAGCGCACAGGATGCCAAAAACAACTTTGTGGCACTAAATACCAGTTATAATCGCGACCAGTGGAATGTTCACGGAGGTTTTATCTCCAACTCAATAAAAAACAGCGAAAACGGTGGAATAGTAAGCGATACACTACTTTCTTCGGAACTTGATCCGGAATACTGGTCTACGAACCTGACTGAGGCAAGTAGTAAATTCAACAGTATTAACTATTACACCACCGCCGAATACCGACTGGGGAAATACGATTTCGATCCGGTAGACAGCGTAGATGTGTTCAGGCCAATACTCGGAATAATGTACAGTTTCGAGCACGACCGTTATTCACAGAAGTTTATAGATGAAGAAGACACTTCAAACGTTTTTTTTGAGAATACATACTTCGGCGATGGTTACACAACCGATGAAATTAAATACCGGAGAATTAGTAATGTATTTCAACTGAAACAGTACGAAAACCCGAACAGAAAATACACCTTTGGAAAAAGAGCCTTTCTGGGGCACGAGCTGTACCGCGGAAATACTCCGGGTGTTCAGGTAAATGATTCAACCCACCGACGTTTTGATATTAAATACTCGAACCTGTATATTGGTGGAGGTATTTTCAGGGAAATGGGCAGCTTTTGGCTGTGGAATTTTGATGGGAAAGTGAACCTGGCCGGGCGAAATGCCGGAGAGCTCGAGTTAAATGGAATGATTACCAAACCATTTCAGTTCTGGGGCGATTCAGCAGCAGCAATGATTTTTACCGGTTCGTTCGAGAACCGTGTGCCTGACTATTTCCAGGAAACATTCCGGTCGAATCATTTTCAGTGGGACAACGATTTTGGTGCCGAACAACGTATTACGCTGGGAGCAAAATTCAAAGTACCGCAACGCAAACTCGAATTGGCAGTCAACTATGCGGCCATAAATAATTTCCTGTATAATAACGAGGAAGCTATTCCTGATCAAACGTCAAACGAAATACTGGTAATGTCGGTATATGCCGATAAGGATTTTAACTACCGGCGTTTTCATTTCCGCACGCGATTACTTTGGCAAAAAGTTTCGGAGGAGCGCTACCTGCATTTACCCGAATGGTCGGCTTTTGTAAATACCTATTACCAGTTTACCATTTCGAAAGTAATGTTCACACAAATTGGTGCCGATGTGCGCTACAATACAAGTTATTATGCCGATGCGTATTCACCGTCAACCGGCTTGTTTTATTTGCAGAGCGAAAAAGAATACGGAAACTATCCATACATTGATGTGTATGCTACATTGCGCCTGAAACGTACGAAGGTATTCTTTAAATATATGAACATCGGTACACATTTTATTGATGGTGATTACATGACAACACCAAATTACCCAATGCCGCGGGCTACTTTCCGTTTGGGAGTTTCGTGGGCGTGGTATGATTAGGCTTGATTGATCAAGTCATAAAATTCCGAAAGAATCATAGCGGTAGCACCCCAAATTATTTCTCCATCGTATTTTACGCAGGGCACTTTCATTAATCCGGTAAGTGTTTTTAATTCGATGGTGGAGTATGGTGGTTTAAAGTCATCAATTGGGAAAAGAATGGTTTTCTCCACTTCATCAGGACAAAGTATAAATTCAGGATTGGTATCCATCCAACCCACAAAAGGCGTGATCTGGAAACGGCTCACCTCAACATAAAAAGGCGAAAGCGTTCCCAACAGCCTGATCTTATCTCGTGGAATTCCAATTTCTTCGTAAGTTTCACGCAACGCAGTTTCACTTGCACTTTCGTTGGGCTCTATCCGTCCGCCCGGCAAGGCAATTTGCCCGGCATGGTGTTTCATATACGCGGGGCGCTTAATCAGGCAGACCTTTAATCCGTCAACATCACGAAAAAGCAACACCAGCACACTGCTAGGCTTCACCTTACTCTGGTCTTCGGGAGCAGGATTTAGCACACGCCCGGGCGGCAGCATTTTATAATGCGACGGTGAACCGGGAAGGTCGGCTTTTAAAGCGGCTGCTATTTTATCAGGACTGGTGATCATAAGACGCAAAAATAAAAAATACCTGCAGAATTGAGTAGGACAAACGCAGAAACAATGTTTGTTGTTGTGTGAGCAAAGGGTAACATAAAGTTACTATGACTGGATTTTACTCAACTACCCCTCGTTTGCAAACGAGGGGCAGAATCAGATTAATATTCAAAACCTTTCACCACCTCAGAAAAAATCCGGTACGAATCCAACCGCTTTTGTTGATCGTAAATGTGCGATGAAACAATAATTTCGTCTGCATTGGTGTTTGCGACAAGCTCTTTTAGCTCACGCTCAACTTTTTCATTTCCGCCAATAAGCGAGCAGGCGAGCATCTGGTCGATGCGCTCTTTTATAATGCCCCATTTTTCGTAACCCAGGTGGTGGGTGGGTGGCTGCATCAGCTCACGACGGCCGGTAAGAATTCCCATAAAACTTCGTCGCATGGTGCTGGCCAGGTACTCGGCTTCGTCGTCGGTTTCGGCAGCAACCACCTGGCTGCCAACAATCACATACGGTTTGTCGAGTTGGGCCGATGGTTTAAAATTCCCGCGGTAAATTCTCAGCGACGCAATAAGCATTTGCGGGGCAAAATGGCTGGCAAATGCATAAGGCAATCCCAGTTCGGCGGCCAGGTAAGCACTGTCGGTGCTCGATCCTAAGATATAAATAGGCACGTCGGCACCTTCCGACAAAACGGAGCGCACTTCGGAATTTTTATTTTCAACTGAGAAATATTGTTGAATCTTACGCACTTCGTTGGGGAAATCCTGTGCGGCACGCATGCGGTCGTAACGCAGTTCGGCAGCCGTTACCGGGTCGGTTCCGGGTGCGCGGCCTAAACCCAGATCGATACGATTGGGGTAAAGCGCAGCGAGGGTACCAAACTGCTCGGAAACGATTAGCGGCGAATGGTTGGGCAGCATAATTCCACCGGAACCTACGCGTATGTTTTTTGTTCCTGCGGCAATGTATCCAATTATTATCGATGTGGCGGCGCTGGCCACACTTATGATGTTGTGATGTTCGGCCACCCAGTAGCGGCTGTAGCCCAGCTGTTCAGTGTGTTGTGCCAGTTCGAGGCTGTTGCGTAAAGCATCAGCGGGAGTCGAGCCTTCGGCAACCGGTGCTAAATCGAGCACCGAAAAGGCCAATTGTTTTCTGTCTGTCATACTTGTTTTCTCCTTTGGCCTTTAATAACAAAGAAGGAGTGATATTGATTATGTGCAGAAGTAAAATTAGTCGAAGCGAATCACTTTATCAGGCGAAATTTTGGAGATAAACCAGCTTGGAATTATCAGGATGAGTGAAGTAATAACAATGGTTCCGAGGTTGAGTAGCAGCAAATGCGAAAGCGAAAAATTCATCGGAACATAATCAACGTAATACGATTCGGGATTAAGCTGAATGATATGAAAAAACTTTTGCAGCAACACGATAGCCACGCCAATAATGTTTCCCCACAGCAGCCCACGCCCGGTTAGAAATACCGAGAGGTACACAAACACTTTTCGGATGCTCCAGTTGGGGCTTCCCATCGCTTTTAGCACGCCGATCATTCCGGTACGTTCGAGTATCAGCACCAGCAGCCCCGACACCATGTTAAATGCCGCAACAATAACCATCAAAATCAGGATGATCCAAACGTTCATATCGAGTATCGACAGCCAGTCGAAAATTTGCGGGTAAACGCGCGTAATACTTTGTGTGCGCAGTATCTCCGCGTTTTCTTCGCGGTAGCTGATAATAATATTGCGTATTTGCTGCTCAATATTGTCGATATCGAAAAAGTCGGTGGCAATTACTTCGAAGCCGGTAATCTGGTCGGGGCGCCAGTCGTTAAGGCGTTGAATTTGTTTCAGGTCGCCCACAATAAACAGCTGGTCGAACTCTTCGAAACCGGTGCGGTAAATACCACTAATCTGCATTTGCTGCATGCGCGGAATAACCTCGTCGCCGGTAATAAAATATACTACAATACGGTCGTTCAGTTTCAGGCGCAACAGTTTGGCCACCTGCGCCGACAGCAACACTTCGTTTACACGGGCAGTGTCGTTAATATTCGGTAATTGGCCCTCAATAAGATGTTTGTTAAAAAATTGCCAGTCGTAGTTTTCGTCTACACCTTTAAACACAATTCCCTGAATGTACTCGTCGGTTTTTATCATTCCCGGTTTGGTGGCATAAGGCTGCAGGCGTTTTACACCGGGTAGTGCTTTTACATCGGCTAAGAATGGCTGATCTTCTGAAACAGCGCTGGTTTCGTACGAGTTGTTCGAGTCGTAATTAATAATCTGAATGTGCGAACCAAAGCCGATCACTTTGTTGCGGATCTCTTTTTTAAAACCGGTAACCACCGCCACGGCAACAATCATTACCGTTAAACCCAGTGCAATACCTGCCAGCGCAATACGAATAATACGTTGCGACAATTGCTTTTTGTTAGCCTTGTCGAAAAAAAGCCTGCGCGATATAAAGAGTTCGGTGTTCAAAATTGTCGACGTTTTAAGTTGCCAAAATACAAATAATACCGATAAGCATTGGGTGCAGGCCGCTTAAATACGGCGGCTAGATTGCACTCACGGTTTCCTGAACCGGTTTTTCTTCAGTAACATCACTTCGGCGATTAATAAACGGAAGAATGAGTATAGATAGTATACCAATGAGAATTATCATTGCAGTCATTGACGTGTGCGCCACAAAAGCAAAGATAATTCCATTTTCGTTGGCTACGCCGTACAGCGACAAGGCTTCTTTTGCCATAAAATGCCATGCCCCGATTCCACCCTGCACCGGGGCCACCATTCCAAAACTTGCAAGTACAAATGTGGTTAGTCCGGCAATCGGGTTCAGGTCGCTGGTAAAATCGAATGCAAAGAATACCGCGTAAAGCATTAGGTAATACATGCCCCAGATAAACGCCGAGTGAAAAAAGAACCAGCCTTTTTTCTCTATGTTTCGGATAGAAATGAAACCCTCTTTAAAGTTGCGTATTACTTCTATTATCTTTTTGAAAAAGGCAGTATGTTTAAATGCGTTTCTGAAAACAAAGATCAAAACGGCCAGCACAACAACGCCAATGATAAGGTAAGGCGACGTGATGGCGGCATGTAGTTTCTCCGATATTCCCGGATTGGCTTTCATAAAGTTAAGCATCTCTCCAAACTGCGAAAGAATAACAAGCGCCAGCAAAATCAGCAGCGATATCAGGTCGATCAGTCGCTCCGCAACCACAGTGCCCACCAGTTTGGTAAACGATATTTTTTCGTAACGGGCCAAAACACCGCAGCGCGATACTTCGCCCATACGTGGGAATGCCATGTTCATTAAATAGCCTACCATAACGGCCAGAAAAGTATTGATAAAGCGTGGTTTATGTCCAATAGGTTCGATCATTAAACCCCAGCGAAGAGTGCGGCTGATGTGGCTCAACAAGCCAAGAAACAGCGAGAGTGCCACCCACCAGTAGTTTACATCATTCTTTAAAACGGTTTTAATCCGTTCAATATCCTGATCTTTGTAAATAAGCCAAAAGATGAAAGCTCCCAGTGCAAAGAAGCCGATAAACTGTAGAATCTTAACGATTGTTTTTTTCAAAATCAAGGTCTTTTTAATGCTTTCTTTTCCGCGCTATCTGTTATTTCCCTTAAATTTTACTACTTTCACGACGCGAAAAATACCCTTAGGTATCGAGCATTTCTTTGATGGCAAAAATATAAATTTGTTTTATTAATCGAACGAAAAAGAGATATTAAGTAAAATTGACAATGGACGAGGCTGAGTGTAATGAGTTATGTAAGACCCAAAAAAAATCTAGGTCAGCATTTTTTAACCGACCAAAATATTGCGCGGAAAATTGTTGACAGCCTGGGAGCCGATGTACCGGATATACTGGAAATCGGCCCTGGAATGGGAGTACTCACTCAATATCTTTTACAACGCCCGGAACTTAATGTCCATGTTGTTGAGATCGATACCGAATCGGTAGAATACCTCAAACAAAATTTTCCGACACTTCAACATATTTGGGGAGAAGATTTTCTGAAAGCTGATGTTGCTGATCGTTTTTCAGGTAATTTCAGTGTTATCGGTAATTTCCCTTACAATATTTCATCGCAAATCTTTTTTCGCGTGTTGGAATACCGCAACCGCATTCCCGAAACTGTTGGAATGATACAAAAAGAGGTTGCCGAACGTATTGCTGCGCCTCACGGATCGAAAGTTTATGGTATCCTGAGTGTTCTACTACAGGCTTTTTTCGATATCGAATACCTGTTTACCGTGTCAGAAGGTGTGTTTAACCCACCGCCAAAAGTAAAATCGGCAGTGGTAAGGTTAAAACGCAACCAGTTAAAAGAACTACCGTGCAGTGAAGCACTGTTTGTAAAAGTGGTGAAGGCAGCCTTTAACCTTCGCCGAAAAATGCTACGTAACTCTTTAAAGGAAATTTGTTCAGCTTTACCCGAAGAGTATGCTATGAAACGTCCGGAACAACTTTCGGTCGGTGCGTTTATTGATCTAACTTGTAAAATCGAAGAAATCGAAAAACAGTAAATCATGAGTTTTGAAGCAACCAGAGAATACATTGAGCAGTTAAAAGAGCTGATTGAGGAGGGGAAGAAGAAGGAAGTTGCTGCCTTAATGCAGGATCTCCACCCGGCTGATATTGCCGAGGTTATGGATGATCTGAACACTGACGAAGCGAAATTCATTTATTTATTGCTTGATGGAGAAAAAGCTTCTGATGTTCTGATTGAGATTGATGAAGACGACCGCCGCCGCTTTTTGAAAGTTATTCCGCCTGAAATGATCGCCACACGCTTCATCGAATTCATGGATTCGGATGATGCTGCCGATATTGTTGCCGATCTGGATGAAGACGTACAGAAAGAAGTACTGAATGAAATTGAAGACATTGAGCAGGCGGGGGATATTATCGATCTGCTGGATTACGAAGAAGATTCGGCCGGTGGTATAATGGCAAAAGAGCTGGTTGCTGTAAACGAAAACTGGAATGTGGCCACCTGCCTGAAAGAAATAAGCCGACAGGCAGAAGAGGTAGACGAGATTTTCTATATTTATGTAACCGACAACGACGATAAACTTAAGGGCGTACTTTCGCTGAAAAAGCTGATATTAAATCATACCAACACCAAAGTATCGAAAATTTACGATCCGGATATACAAAAAGTATACACCAATACACGGCAGGAAGAGGTAGCCGAGTTAATGGATAAATACGACCTTGTAGCCATGCCGGTGGTGGATGAAATCGGGCGTTTGCAAGGGCGAATCACTTTCGATGATGTGATTGATTTTGTGCGTGACGAGGCCGAAAAAGATTACCAGATGGTTTCGGGTATTACCGGCGATGTGGAGCCAGGCGATAAAGTCTTTCAGGTTTTGCGAGCACGTTTTCCGTGGTTGCTGATTGGATTATTGGGAGGTATTCTCGGAGCAGTGGTTTTAGGCTCACACGAGGAATCGTTGCAAAAAGTAACGGAACTCGCATTTTTTATTCCGCTTATTGCAGCGATGGCCGGTAATGTTGGAGTACAATCGTCATCAATTGTAGTGCAAAGTATTGCCAGTGGTGTTAAAGATATTGAAACGCCGGCACGAAAAATTGTTAAAGAGGTTTCGGTAGCTGTTTTAACGGCGAGTATTTTTGCATTGCTTATTTTTTGCTACAACTTTTTTGTCTCCGGCAATATGAACCTTACCTATTCGGTGTCTATTTCACTGTTTATTGTTATTCTTTTTGCTTCCTTGTTTGGCACTGTAATTCCCTTGATTCTCCATCGTTTTAAGATCGACCCTGCTTTGGCAACCGGGCCCTTTATTACTACCATGAACGATATTTTGGGAATGATGATTTACCTGACAATCTCGGGTATATTCTTCAATTTGGTTTAAACTGAGTTTATTGCAATTACCGGATCGAGTTTGGCTGCGGCACGTGCCGGCATAAATCCGGCGAGGAAACCGATAACGGATGAAATCATCAGGCCGTTAATTATATTTCCGGTAGTTAAAACAATGGTGAAATCGGTCGACTGGTTTACAATAATTGTTCCTGCATAAATCAACAGCAAGCCGATAACTCCGCCAATTACTGAAAGTACAATTGCCTCGAAAATAAATTGTAACAGTATAAAATAACGTTTGGCTCCCAGCGATTTCTGTATGCCAATTATTTTGGTTCGTTCTTTTACCGAAACAAACATGATGTTCGCAATTCCAAAACCTCCAACCAATATCGAGAATCCGCCAATAATAGCTCCGGCGAGGTTAAACACCACAAAAAACTGATCGAACTGGTTGGCTACAATACTCACTTCATTTAGTGCAAAGTCGTTCTCCTCCATTGGTTTCAGCCGGCGAATGGTGCGCATAATACCTTCCAATTCGGCCATAAATTTGTCGGTATCAATATTATCTTTTGCTTTAATACAAATGGTTTGTCCACGGTCGCGGTCACGCACATCAATCATGTAATACGATTTTACAACACTAATGTGGATATAGCGGTCCATGCTGGTTCCAAAAGCATCCTGGCCCATTGGCGTGTAAACACCAATAATATTAAACTTCTGCCCCTGAATTTTTATGGTTCGGCCAACCGGATCCAGTCCATCGAAAAGCTGGTCGGCAATTTCGTGCCCGATAACTGCAGCCGGTGCCCCGTTTCGCATTTCCGAATCTGTAAAGTAACGCCCTTGTGCAATTTCCAGGTTCCACACATCCATCAGTCCGCCTGAGGTTGCCATGATTACTGCATTGTCGAGTGTGGTGCTTCCATACTGAACTTTACGGCCAAAACCAAATAAAAAAGCGGCATTGTCAATCGTTTGTGCACGCCTTATTACTTCTTCAGTTTCTTCTAAGGTAGGTACGGGGCGATTTTGGTATTTCCAGAACGGATATTCAGTTTCACCTTCAGGAGGAGTCCAGGGCATTTTTTGCACATAAACCATGTTGCTGCCCAGCGAGTTCAGGCTGTCGCGGATAAAACCTTCCAACGAATCGATAACCGTAAAAACGGAAATTATAGCGAAAATGCCGATGGTAACACCCAGCAACGAAAGTATGGTTCGCAGTTTATTGGCTGTAAGCGAATTTGCAGCAAATGAAAAGGACTCGTATATCAATCGAAGCAGTAACATTTTCAGGTTTTAATTTAAAGTAAAAGTAGTACTTGTTTTCTATTGTGCTACTTAAAAACAACAGGTTTTAAAAAAGTGATTTTGGATAATTTTATCCTCGTACCAAAGTCAGCAAATAGGAACTGTTGTATTAGTGTAATTTTGGTGAAAATATTACAATGATTTTAGAAATACTTAAAGCTGTGAATAATATTTTAATTCGCCCTTTGTTTATAATAGTAAATTGTCTGTTTTTTTTATCTTTGCAAGCGAATTTGAAAAATCCAATAAATGGCTGATAATAAAAAAATTAAGACTGCTCTGGTTTCAGTCTTTCACAAAGAAAATTTAGATAAGATTGTTACAAAACTAAACGACTTGGGTGTTAAGATTTTAAGTACAGGTGGTACAAAAAGTTTTATCGAGTCGTTGGGTGTTGAGGTTACTGCAGTTGAAAGTTTAACCGGTTACCCGTCGATTTTGGGCGGACGCGTAAAAACGTTGCATCCAAAAGTGTTTGGCGGAATTTTATCACGTCGCGACAACCAGGGCGATGTAAGCCAGTTAACAGAATACGAAATCCCGGAGATCGACCTAGTAATTGTTGATCTGTATCCGTTTGAAGATACAGTGGCCTCGGGAGCCGAAGAACAGGATATTATTGAAAAAATAGATATAGGTGGAATTTCATTGATTCGTGCCGCTGCCAAAAACTTTAAAGATGTGGTGATCGTTCCTTCGCAAAACGAATATCAGCCACTTCTTGAAAAACTGGAAGCCAACAATGGCGAATTTAGTTTGGAAGACCGTAAATGGTTTGCCGGAAAAGCATTTGGTGTTTCGTCGCATTACGATGCTGCAATTTTTAGCTATTTCAACGAAGGTGTTGATGCCGGAACAGAGCGCATTAGCCTGAACGATGGTGATGTTTTACGTTACGGAGAAAATCCACACCAGGCAGCTACATTCTTTAAATTCAATAACGTTGCCAAAGGTGCAGGCCTTGCCAATGCTCAGGTACTTCAGGGAAAAGCATTATCATACAACAATATGCTGGATGCCGATGCAGCCTGGAAATCAGCCAGCGACGCTTATCACTCGGTTACACATCTTGAAAATAAAGTGGCCGTTTCGGTTATTAAACACCTAAATCCTTGTGGTTTGGCAGTAACCGACAGCATTATGGAATCGTTGGAACTGGCCTGGGCCGGTGACCCAATCAGCGCCTTTGGCGGAATTATTTGTTTTACAGAAACCGTTACCCAGGAAGTAGCTGAATGGTTTGGTAAAAAATTCATCGAAATTATTATCGCTCCTGCATATACCGACGAGGCACTGGAGGTTTTAGCCAAGAAGAAAAATCTTCGTGTTTTGGTAACACCGGTTCGCCCAATGGTGGCAGGAGAAAAATTATACCGTTCGATTAGCGGTGGTATGCTGGTTCAGGATGAAGATGAAGGTTTGGATACAGAATTCAAAACAGTAACCAAAAAAGAATTTGAAGCCTCGAAAATGAACCTGGCCAAATTCGGTTCAATCGCTTGTAAACATTTAAAAAGTAACGCCATTGCAGTAGTTACCGAGAATGAAAACGGAGCATTCTGGTTAACCGGAGCAGGAATGGGGCAGCCAAACCGCTTAGACAGTTTACGCTACCTTACCATGCCGCGTTTCGACCTGAAAGGTGGATTGGATATCGAAAAATCGGTACTGATTTCGGATGCTTTCTTCCCGTTCCGCGACAGCATTGAGGCAGCCAACGAATACGGAGTAAAATACATCATCGAGCCGGGTGGAAGCATCCGCGACGAAGAGGTGATCGACGCTTGTAACGAATTTGGCATTGCCATGGCATTTACAGGCCGCAGACATTTCAGACATTAATAAATAAAATTATCTTTATAGCACTAGATACAAAGCAAATTAATTTATGGGCTTATTTTCATTTTTAACGCAGGAGATAGCAATTGACCTTGGAACGGCCAATACTATTATCATCCATAATGATAAAATTGTAGTGGACGAACCTTCGATTGTAGCCATCGATATGAAAACCGAAAAGATGGTTGCCATTGGAGAGAAAGCCAGGCAAATGCAGGGGAAGACGCACGCAAATTTAAAGACGATCAGACCGTTACGCGACGGTGTAATTGCCGACTTTAATGCTGCGGAGCAGATGATCAGGGGGATGATTAAAATGATTAACCCGAAGTCGAGGATGTTTTCTCCGGCTTTAAAAATGGTAATTTGTATCCCTTCAGGAAGTACCGAAGTTGAAATTCGTGCGGTACGCGACTCGTCGGAACATGCCGGCGGACGCGAGGTGTACATGGTTTACGAACCACTGGCCGCCGCAATTGGTATCGGGTTAGATGTGGAAGCACCTGAAGGAAACATGGTAGTGGATATAGGTGGTGGTACTACCGAGATTGCAGTTATCTCTCTCGGTGGTATTGTTACCAACAAATCAATCCGTATTGCCGGCGACGATCTTACCGCCGACATTATGGAATATATGCGTCATCAACACAATATTAAAATTGGTGAACGTACAGCAGAGGAAATAAAAATTCATGTTGGTTCGGCTTTATCACAGCTAAAAGAACCACCACCGGATTATGTAGTTCAGGGGCCAAACCAAATGACTGCATTACCAATTGAGGTGCCGGTTTCGTACCAGGAAATTGCACATTGCCTGGAAAAATCGATCTCGAAAATTGAAACTGCGGTGTTGAGTGCTTTGGAGCAAACACCTCCGGAGTTGTATGCCGATATTGTGGTTAAAGGAATTTGGCTGGCAGGCGGTGGCGCCTTGTTAAAAGGCCTTGACAAACGACTGACCGACAAAATTGGTATTCCGTTCCACATTGCAGAAGATCCGTTACGTGCGGTGGTAAGAGGTACCGGTATTGCCCTGAAAAATGTTGAAAACTTCTCATTCCTTATCCGATAACAGAAAGTTAAAAATATAAATGCGCAGTCTCCTTCGATTCCTGGTAAGAAATTTTGCGTTTCTACTGTTTCTTTTTTTAGAAGCGGTTTCGTTGGTGCTGGTATTTAACTACAATAGTTTTCAGCGGTCGCGTTTTCTGAATTCAGCCAATTATATTTCGGCCAGTTTTTACAATGCCACAAGTTCGGTATTTCAGTATTTCGAACTGGCACGCGTAAATAAAGAGCTGGCAAACGAAAATGCTTATCTTCGGTCGGTGCTCGATGAAGGTACATTGGAGGAAATATCAGTATCAGATTCGATAATAACTACGTTTGAACTGTCCGATTCAAATTTTGTGTTCAGGGCAGCGCGTATTATTAATAATTCGGCCAATAAGCAGCAGAATTATATTACGCTAAATAAAGGTCTCGAAGACGGAATAAAAGCCGATCAGGGGATTCTGTCGCCTCAAGGAGTGGTTGGGGTGGTTACCAGTGTTTCAAATTCCTATGCTTCGGGTTTGTCGTTGCTTAATCCGCGATGGAGCATTTCAGCAAAACTCAAAAACTCGGGCTATTACGGTTCGTTGCGCTGGGACGGACAGAATTACCGTCAGGCCGATTTGCTCGAAATTCCAATTCACGTAAATCTGGCAAAAGGAGATACGGTGGTAACAAGTGGTTATTCATCTATTTTCCCTGAAGGATTACTGATTGGTACGATTTTATCGTTTGATAAACCACAGGGCGAAAATTACTACAATATAAATGTGAAGCTGGCTGTCGATTTTAAATCGATACGTTATGTGCATGTAATCGAAAATGTGAAAAAAGAGGAGTTAAAAACTCTGGAGAATGAAGTATTAGATGGGGCGGGAAATAATTAAATATGCAATAATGTTTATTGTGCTTGTGCTTACGCAAGTACTGTTTTTAAACCAGGTGCAGGTTAGTGGGTTTGTAAATCCATATATCTACATCTTGTTTATTATGCTGCTTCCGGTAAATACACCACGGTATGTGCTTCTTTTGGGCGGATTTTTCATCGGCCTCAGTATCGATATCTTCTCCAATACTCTGGGTGTTCATGCTTTTGCCTCGGTGTTTATTGCTTTTTTGCGTCCGCCTATCATCAGGTCTATTACCAGCCGCGAAGAGGACATGGCAGATTACCCGGGATTGGCTCAAAACGGTTTGGGCTGGTTTCTGTATTACACGGCAGTAATGGTGTTCCTGCATCATTTGGCACTATTCTTTGTCGAAGTATTTACTTTCGCTGATATTTTAGGAACCCTATATCGTATCGTTTTAAGTTCCTTGTTTTCAATTTTTGTTATAGTTTTAAGCCAGTTTATTGTATTTCGCGATTAACAGAAGTCGAAAGAAGGGTACTTAATTTGAATTTTTAGATAGAATGGCAGCTTTTTGTTGCTGGTAGTCAGAACTTATTACAGGCAGGTAATACATGAACAATTTGTCGAAACGAAGTTATATTGTTGCAGCCATTTTTGTGGTGGTTGGATTGATTTATATTATCGATCTGTTCCGCCTTCAGGTAATGGATTCTGATTATAAACAATCTGCCACTAACCAGGTTTTACGCGAAGTTGTTCAGTATCCGGCACGCGGACTGGTGTACGACCGTAATGGCGAGTTGCTGGTGTACAATACAACGGCCTACGATCTGATGATTACACCACGCGAAGTAGGCGAATTCGATACCCTTTTACTTTGTAATTTACTTGATATTACCCGCCCAGATCTTGAAGAGGGAATTGCCAAAGCCAAAAATTATTCAAGCTATAAACCATCGGTTTTAATCAAACAGATATCGCCTGAAAGTTTTGCCTTGTTACAGGAACAGTTGTATAAGTTTAAAGGGTTTCACTCGCAAACCAGAACATTACGTGAATATTCATACCCGGTTGCAGCCCACGTTTTAGGTTACGTAGGCGAAGTTAATGCTTCCGACATAAAACGGGATACCTACTATAAATCGGGCGACTATATTGGGCAAAGTGGGGTCGAAAGAACCTACGAAAAGCAGCTTCGCGGCGTAAAAGGTGTAAAAAAAATAATGGTTGACGTGCACAACCGCAACCAGGGCTCATACCTGAACGGAGCAGAAGATAAACCGGCCGAAATAGGTAAAAACCTTGTATCGACAATTGATATTGATTTGCAGCTTTATGCCGAAGAACTTTTTCAGAATAAAAAAGGAGCTGTAGTGGCGATTGAACCAAAAACAGGCGAAATTCTTGCCATGTTGAGTGCCCCGACTTACGATCCGGGTTTGCTGGTGGGACGGGTTCGGGGAAAAAACTTTAGCCAGCTGCAAAACGATACCTTAATGCCTTTGTTTGATCGCTCGTTGCAAGCGCGTTATCCGCCGGGGTCAACATTTAAGCCTTTCAACATTTTAATTGGCTTGCAGGAAGGTGCAATCAACAATGCCACAAGGATTGTTTGTAACGGCAGGTCTTCCAGTCCAATCAAGTGTACTCATAATCATATTTCGCCGGCCAGTGTTATCGATGCGGTGCGCGAATCGTGTAACCCGTTTTTGTGGAATACATTCCGAAGTACGATCAATAAATATCCAACCACAGCTGTCGGTTTTCATGTGTGGAGTGAGTATGTAAAACGTTTTGGACTGGGGCAAAGAGTAAGTACCGAGTTTTATAACGAAAATCCGGGACTGCGACCAACAGTAGAATATTACAATAGGGTACATAAGGGAGATTGGTGGCAGGCACTCACCGTACGATCGCTGGCAATCGGGCAGGGAGAGTTGGGAACAACTCCACTGCAAATGGCCAATCTGGCAGCTATTCTGGCCAACAGAGGCTACTATTATCAACCGCATATTATTAAGGAGGTTGAAAATGATACGGTACAAAGTAGTTTTTCGGTTAAACACGAAACCGGAATTGACGCCCAATATTTCGAGCCAGTTTACGAGGGTATGCGACAGGTTACCATTGCACGTTTAAACCGTTCTGTTCCCGGAATTAGTTATTGTGGAAAGACGGGAACCATTGAAAACAACCAGGGAATCGATCATGGCGCGTACATGGCTTTTGCACCTGCTGACGATCCGAAAATTGCACTTTGTGTATATGTTGAGCATAGTAAATGGGGAGCAAGTTATGCGGCGCCTATTGCAAGCTTACTGATTGAAAAGTACCTGAACGATAGTATTGCCGATAACCGGCTTATATACGAAAAACAAATGATGGAGGCTGTTTTAACAGATCCGCACAACCCGGAATTAGCAGATTAATGCCAAGAAGAAATAACATATTAGCAAATATTGATTGGTTAACCGTTGGCCTGTATTTATTAATGGTGTTCCTGGGCTGGTTTAATATTTATGCAGCTTTGTACAGCGATGAGCATCAAAGCATTTTCGATATTACACAACAATATGGAAAACAGCTGATGTGGATCGGATTCGCAGCCGTATTGGCCTTGATTGTTATGTTGCTGGAGGATAACTTTTATGTGTTTTTCTCCTACATTATTTATGGTGTATTCATTGTATTACTACTGCTGGTTCCCTTTATCGGGAAAGAAATAAACGGAGCACGATCATGGTACGAAATCGGGCCATTCTTATTTCAACCGTCCGAGTTTACAAAATCAGCAACAGCGCTGGCATTGGCACGCTACATGAGCACGCATGGTTTTAAATTGCAAACTCCCAAATCGTTACTAACTGTTGCGGCAATTATATTAGGGCCGGTGTTTTTAATTTTGTTGCAGAACGATACCGGCTCGGCATTGGTTTACTTTTCGTTTGTTTTGGTGTTGTATCGCGAAGGTTTATCGGGCGTGGTACTTTTCTTCGGAACCCTGATAGCACTTCTTTTTGTTTTGGCCCTGGTACTAGCCAATCTTACCCTGGCATTAATAATGGTTGGTGTGGCTTTAATAATGTACCTGATTTTTAACCCTAAGCTCAAGCAGTTTTTTTATGTGGCTATTATCTATGCCTTGTCAATAGGCTTTTTTGTTCTTTTAAACTTTGTGGTTAAGACTTCATTCGAGCTGGCACAATTTATACTCACCGGAGCTGTTGTGGGCTCAATAATTGTGTTGTACCAAAGTGTTCGGAACAAACTCCCGAATTATACAAAGATTGCAATCGTATTTATTGGTTCCATATTATTCACCATTTCGGTTGATTACGGTTTCGAGAACTTGTTAGAACCGCACCACCAGGTACGTATAAACGAACTGCTGGGAATTGAATCGAATCCGCAGGGTGCCGGCTACCACGTAAATCAGAGTAAAATTGCTATCGGTTCAGGAGGTATGTGGGGTAAAGGTTATCTGCAAGGAACACAAACCAAATTTGATTTTGTACCGGAACAAAGTACCGATTTTATATTTTGTACTGTTGGCGAAGAGTGGGGGTTTGTAGGAACGCTGAGCATAATCTTACTATTCTTGGTTTTCTTTATGCGCCTTATCTGGCTTGCTGAGCGGCAACGGTCAACATTCTCGCGTATTTATGGCTATTCGGTGGCAGTAATCCTCTTTTTCCATTTTATGGTAAACATTGGAATGACCATTGGCATGATGCCCGTTATTGGTATACCACTTCCATTCTTTAGTTACGGGGGATCTTCGTTGTGGTCGTTTACAATCTTATTGTTTATATTTATTCGGCTGGATGCCAGTCGTTTAGAAAAACTTTCTGGTTAGCGTTGTTGCTACTTTTACAGATTCTTTAAAACATTTTTTTACTACCCCCATTTTTATACCTTTGTGGGGCTTTAAAAAAATCGGAAGAATTTCTTTACAGAAATTTATCAATAAAGGGAAAAACAGACAGTAAAAATTAACATAGTTCTTTAATATCCTATGGGAGGAAGAACCGCAGATTTATTCGGGTAGCGAGTACTTAGACTTGTGCGTTCACTTTTGCAGATCGACTTGCATGCGATCCCATTAAAAAATTTTAATGAGATGATTTATAAACCTTATTCTCTTCACAACTTTAGGCAAATTCCGCAGATGGAGTTTCTTTCGGAAGAACAGAAACTGGAAATTGAGGTGGTTGGAACGGTTTTGCCATTTAAAACTGATAATTATGTAGTTGATGAGTTGATCGACTGGAATAATTTTGAACGCGATCCGTTTTTTATTCTCAATTTTCCGCAACGAGAAATGCTTGATAAAGCCACTTTTAATAAAATGGCTTCGTTAATTACGGGTAATGCTCCCCGAAAAACCATTCAGGAAGAAGTTAATAAAATCAGGTTACGGCTTAACCCAAACCCGGCCGGACAGGAAAGTAACGTACCCGTTTTTAACGGAAAAAAACTAAGCGGGATACAACATAAATACCGCGAAACCATGTTGTTTTTTCCTACCCAGGGGCAAACCTGCCACGCTTATTGTACATTTTGTTTTCGTTGGCCGCAGTTTGCGCTAAACGACTTTAAATTTGCCATGAAAGAGGCAGATACGTTGGTAGAATACATAAAAGCCAACCCGCACATTAGCGACGTATTGTTTACCGGTGGCGATCCGGCGGTAATGAAAACCAAATTTTTCGAGGCTTACTTTAATGCTTTGCTCGATGCCGATATCCCGCACCTGCGTAATATTCGTATCGGAACAAAATCGTTGGCTTACTGGCCGTACCGCTATACAACCGACGATGATGCGGATGATTTAATCCGGCTATTCGAGAAAGTGAAAAAGCGCGGAATCAACATTGCTCTGATGGCTCACTTTAATCATCCGGGAGAATTAAAAACAGAGGCTGTTCAAAAGGCCGTAAAACGACTGATAAGTGCCGGAGTACAGATTCGTTCACAATCGCCTTTATTACATCATATAAACGATAATAGCAACGTATGGGCCGAAAACTGGAGAGAACAGGTTAAACTGGGAATCATTCCTTATTACATGTTTATCGCGCGCAATACAGGTGCTCAGGATTATTTTGCGGTTACGCTCGACAGGGCCTGGAAAATTTTCAAAAGTGCGTATAATCAGGTTAGTGGAGTTTGCCGCACGGTTAAAGGGCCCAGCATGTCGTGCAACCCGGGGAAAGTGCAAATTGTTGGTGTTAGCGAAGTTGCAGGAGAAAAAGTATTTGTTTTGAACTTTTTGCAGGGGCGCGATCCAAGTTGGGTAGGTCGTCCGTTTTTTGCCAAATACGATCCGGATGCCATTTGGCTAAATGATTTAAAACCGGCTTTGGGCGAGTCGAATTTCTTTTACGAACAAGCCTTCCTTGAATTACTTGCATAAAAACTATTACCATTCATAGCCCGGTCATCAGATCGGGCTTTTTAATTTCAATACCTTGCTTTTCTGAAACAAAATCAAGAAGATCAGTAAAAAAGGCCGCGAAATTTATTTCCAGTTCAATGTAATTTTCCAGTAGTATGCGTTCAACCTCCTCCGATTTTGAAGGCAGGCTGGAATGCTTTCCCATAATTTTTAACGACTGTATAATCCCGTCAACCGAAGCATACGAAACCAAACGTTTGTGTTGAATAAGGAAGGGCAGGAATCCCTGCACTCTTAAGGGAAGTGTACTAAAGTGGCTGAGTAAAATGGCATGAACCTTTTTGGCAAAAACCGGCAGGCGAAGTGTGGAATACTGGCTCCAGTTTTTTGCCAGAAAATGATCGTAGATAAAGTCAACTACAATTCCCGAGTACAATCCAAATTCGGGGCGAAACAGCAAGCGGGCTTCCCGTTGCAACGGGTGCGCGTCGGTAAACGAATCGATTTGCCGATGAAGCAAAATTCCTTTGGCAATTTCTTCTTCATACTGCAGGTATTTATTGCCTTTTATGTAATCGCCAATAAAATTTCCAACCAGCATTTTTTCCGATTCGCCCGATAGATGGAGATGTGCTAAATAGTTCATTGTAAAGAAACAAACGCTTTAATGTAAAAATTGTTTTTTTGCTTCATTTTTTTTGCATGTAAAAACTGTTCATTATCAATTGATTAATCTGTTTTTGCTTTTAAATTGAAAAAGAGACACATACTGACTTTTGATAGCGTTTTATTAATTTTTACATTTGCATCCGAAAGTAAGGTTATGGCTAAAAAAATAGTTGCATTTGGAGAGGTTGTCTGGGACATTTTACCTAATGGTAAAGTGCTGGGCGGAACGCCATCTAATTTCGTATTTCGGTGTAACTCACTGGGCGAAAAAGGCTACTTACTTTCGCGTGTAGGCGATGATGAACTGGGGATGGAGGCCATTGATACGCTTATAGAACTCGGTATTTCAGATAAAAATGTTCAGCTCGATCCGGTATTTAAAACCGGAACAGTTGAAGTGAGTTTTAACGAAAACGATGAAGCGGTTTATAAAGTGGCAAACGATGTGGCTTTTGATCATATCGAGTTTTCGGCCGAAGCCCTGAAATTGGTTCGCAAAGCCGACTGCTTGGTGTTTGGATTGTTGCCGCAACGTTTTGGCCTCTCGAAAAATACATTACGCGAGCTTATTAAAGAATCGCCCGATTCGCTGCACTTTTTCGATCTCAAGCTGTTCGAACACTTTTTCAGTAGAAAGGTTGTAAAACGGTTACTGAAAGCTGCCAATGTAGTGCGCATAAAAGAAAAGGAAATCGAATTTTTGGCCGATAAACTGGAAATTGAATATACCGAAGTTGAAGATTTTGCCCGGAAATTGTCTGAAATATTCAAAATCGACATTGTAATTATCACCCGTGGCAGCACAGGTGTTTTAGCACTACACGCCACTGAGGGATTATTTTTTGAACCGGGTTATAATTTAAAAGCAATTGATAATGTTGGATCAGGGATGGCTTTTGCCGCCGGATTCTTGCATTACTATCTGAACGGAAAACCCGTTGACGAAGCTCTGAAATTCGGGAATGCTGTTGGAGCATTAAATACTACAAAAATGGGAGCCACCAGCGCGTTCACAAAAGAAGACGTGCTTGAGTTCATGAAAAATACCAGTCAGCACTAGCCTGTGCTATAGTTTTTTTATCAATTATCCTATATTCTTAAACATCTGTTTTTTAGTAACAAAAGCCCTGTTTTTTTTGTTTAATATAAAAAAGCTACAGGATGAAAGTTACAGCAAAAGAAATTACCAAAGCATTACTCACTCGACTGTGGGTTATGTATCTCGATCGTGTTTCGTATGCCCGGGAATATCAGCGCTTGGTTAACGAGAAGGGAGGTAGCGTGGTAAACGATCACATTGCCTTTCGAACATTTAACACGCACACCGGAGAACAGCCGGAAGGAATAAGAGCAATAAAACACATCATTTCCTGCCTGGAGTATGTTCCGGTTGAAAAATATAATTTCAAGAAGAAAAAACTTAATGCCGTTCATTTTGAACATCCCGATCCGATGTTCCCTAAACTATTTGTGAGCCAGTTGGAGGTGGAAGAATTACCCGAATGGGCCCAGCAAATTATAAAGAACACAGTAAAAGAAACGCCTTATTTATTATCTGATGAGAGTATCGGGTTATTGGCAACTTTAAAAGCGAAAGGGGAATTACCCCGGGTGGCAGGAGAAATGTTGGTGAAAGATTTAGCTCAATATTTCAGAAGACCATGGGAAATTCCGCGTAAAGACGATGTTTTAAAAGTAAATGATGTGTCGCAGTACGCGGCCTGGGTGCTGCTGCATGGTAACGCGGTGAATCATTTTACCGCTTTTGTAAACTATCAGAACGTTAGTGAGTGGCCCGATCTGGAAACAACCTGTAAGGGATTGGCAGATGCCGGGATACCCATGAAAGAAGCACTTGAAGGTGAAAAGGGAAGTAAATTGCAGCAATCGGCAACGTTGGCTGTAAAAGAAGAAATAGAGGTTAAGGGCGAAGATGGAATAGAAAAAATGCCCTGGACCTATGCCTACTACGAATTAGCAGAAAGAGGTTTAGTGATTGAAAATGGAGAGGAGAAGTTATTCTCAGGATTCCTTGGAGACCAGGCGAGGCACCTGTTCGACATGACCAGGACAAGGGATAACTAGAGTAATGGAAAAGAAAATGGAAAGGGAAGCTAATCGCTTCCCTTTTTTATATCAATAAACTTCCGGTACATATGTCATTTCATCCAGCGGCGGGCGTATATAACCTTTTCTTTCCTGTCGTTCAGGAAGTACAATTTCCGGTTGATCCAGCTCCTTGTATGGTATTGACGATAACAGGTGATGGATGCAATTCAGCCTGGCTCGTTTTTTATCGTCGGCATCAACCATTAACCACGGGCTTATTTTTGTGTCGGTGTAAGCAAACATTTCATCTTTGGCTTTCGAATATTCTTCAAATTTCTCCATCGATTTAATGTCCATCGGGCTCAGTTTCCATCGTTTTGTTGGCTCGTTTAATCGCGCCCTGAAACGTTTTTCCTGTTCATCCTGGCTCACCGAAAACCAGTATTTTATCAGAATAATACCCGAGCGGATTAGCATGCGTTCGAAATTTGGGCACGAGCGAAGAAACTCCCAGTATTCTTCGTTGGTACAAAAGCCCATTACTTTCTCAACGCCGGCCCGGTTGTACCAGCTACGATCGAACAAAACCATTTCGCCGGCGGCCGGAAGATGTGGAGCATAACGCTGAAAATACCATTGTGTTTTTTCGCGTTCGGTTGGAGTTCCCAGCGCAACAACGCGGCAAATACGCGGGTTTAATGTTTGAATGATGCGTTTTATCGTACCACCTTTTCCGGCAGCGTCGCGCCCTTCAAAAATCACTACCACTTTAAGTCCTTTAAACTTTATCCATTCCTGCAGACGTACCAATTCAACCTGCAATCTGTTGAGTTCGTTTTCGTAAAATTTTTTGGAGAGCTTTTTCCCTTTCTTCGTATGTTTTTCGTCCTTATTTTCCATAGCAGCCCGGCTTTAATCGTTCATTTAAAGGTAAACAAAATGAAGTTAAAATCAAGTCAGTTGAATTAAACGAGCAGATAGGCGCCAAATCCGGTGGAGTATGTAATGGCCGTAAGCGTGAAAAAGCCGGAAACGATTTTTTGATTCTCAAGTACAAGAGGGTGGTCGTGGCTCATTTGCCGGCAGAAATCAGCAAATGGTGTTTTTGGATTGAAAAACATGCGGAAGCGTCCTTTTTTTGTTGGAGCAATAAATTTTTCGAGGTACAGCGAAAGCAATCCCATGTTGTGACGCACATTAATTTCCAAACAAGGATTTATTTTAAGTGCCCCCGTTTTGTCTCTGAATATAAGGGTGTCGACACCAAAATAGCCCTCGTAGTTCTCGGCTAATTTGCTTTTCCCGATCTCGTCTTTCAGTGCAGGGACGATAAGCGTTGACATTTCCCGGGCAAAGTCTTTTACCTCCTCATCCAGTTCATCAGGTAAGCCGTTTAGGCTGTTTCCCAGGTATTGCCCTTTTTTATCGGCTGAAAAATTACTGGTTCCCAAATACTGTATTTCGCCGGCTTTTAATTCAAACTGAAAAGCAAGATCGAGCTCTTTATTTTGGAATGCTTCAACAATTGCGTACCCCTGTTCTTTTACAATGCCAAGCAGTTTTTCCCAAACTTTTTCATGTATGGGTTGCCTGGTAATGGGTTGTAATCCGCGTCCCGAACTGCTCCATGGGGCCTTCACCATAAGTTTATCCCACTTTGCCAAAAGCGTTTCTATCTGGTCCTGCGTTTCACAAATCTCGGTAACTTCGTTTTCCCCGATAAAACTGGCCGACGGATGCTTGTCTGTCAGTTGCCGTAAAATCTGCAAGGCAAATTTCTTTGAGTAAAGTTCTCGGTATTCCGCTTTCCACATAAACACCGGGGATGATTTAAATTCAGAAGAACAAAGCGGCTTAAAACTTTCCAAACGTTTGTGCACGGCCGGGCTCCAGCCCCACGGTTGGAGTTTCCCAACTTGTTCCGGCGGGTTATTTTTCAGCTCTTTTTCCGTAGCAAAAACAGGCGGTGTAACTCCGATTTTTTGCAGGTGCTCAAAAAAATCGGTTGTAGGAATTTGAGGAACAATTACCACATCGGTTTCAGCAGCAAAATAGAGGGGGAGGGTAGCCAGGTCGGCTTCCATTTTTTGCAGAATTTTATTCGGATGCCACGAGGCATTGCCATTCGCCACCGCGTACTCGCAAGTGGGATTAAATAAATAAATGCTAGGATGTACCGATTTCTGCATGGCGCGAATTTATACAAAAAAAACGGACTGATAATTCAGCCCGTTTTTACTATTTGTTACTAAGTGTATTCTAAATTTCCTCCAGTACCGGGCTTAGAATTACTTTGTCGCCTTCCTGAAGTCCGCTTTCTATCAGCACAAATTCTTCATTCTCAAAACCGGTGGTTACCGGAGTTTTTTCCGTCTCTCCATGTTTTGACAGGTATACAAAATCCTCACCATTTTCGCTAATAACAGCTTTTAAAGGAACAAACAATGCTTCCTCTTTTTGGGCAAGAATTATTTCATTGTTGCTCGACATGGCAGGCTTTAACCCGTCGTTCGATTCATCGAGATGAATAAGTACCTTAAAAACTTTCATATCGAAATCTTTATGGTCTTCACCAACACGTGCAATCGAATTTATTTTACCACTGATTATCACTCCTTCAAGGGCGTCAAACGAAACTCTCACTTTATCGCCCACTTTTATCTTCGATATATCAATTTCTTTTACATAGGTTTCCGAAATTACTTCCGACATATCGGGCAAGGTGGCAATTGGAGGTCCGTTCGACCAGGTTGAAATATCACCATCTTTACTGTATTTCGATCCGTCCCAACTTTCGCCAAAAATTACAATACCATCTTCAGGAGCAAAAATACGCGCCGCTTGCATAGCCTGTTGAAATTTTTCTATTTTCTCCTGGCTGCGTTTTACCCTTTCTTCTGTTCGGGCCACGCCCATTTTTAACTTATTTTGTTCAAGCTGGTAATCGCGCTTCTTTTTGGCAATTGTATTTTCCGCTTTTTTATAAGTCATTTGGGCTTTGCGCTGGTAGGCAGCCGATTCGTAGATCGATTGCTCCAAATCGATTTTATTGTATTCCAAATCGAGTTTGGCATTTTTTATATCTTCCCTAAGAGCGGTTAATCGTACCGTGCTATCAATTCTGGCATTTTTCAGATCGGCTTCTGCCGTTTCAAGATTTTGCCTTTCCTGGCGCATTCCCGACATGATCTGGCTGGCATCAAGCTGCATAATAAAATCGCCTTTTTTGACGTATTTTCCATCTTGTGCCAAATCAAGAATTTTTAGTTCCCAAATCCTTAGTTCTCTGTCGCCAAGTATTTTGGGCATTGGGATTGGGGTAGACACCAAACCGTTTATTTCTCCTTTGCAGGTTAACGTCGCTTCAAAGGGGCCTTTTTCAACCACATAGATTTTCTCCGACTTGCTTGTGGTAAGCGATCCGGCAAAAGCTGCAATAGCAATAACACAAATTACTGCTGCAGTTATTATAATATGTTTTCTTTTTACGGCCATAAACTAGTTTTCTAAAAGTTTGTCGTAATCGGCTTCAAGTGGTTTCTTTTTTTCAAAATCAAAAAGTGTTAAACTGCGCAGTCGGTAATAGGCCGACCAGTAATCGCGTAACCGCGTTAGGTAGGCCATACGCGCAGTTTCCTGGTCGTTGCTGGCAATATTTAGTCGTGTTACATCAATCTTTCCGATAAGAAAACGCTGAAAGGTAACGTTGTATCCCATTTGTGCAACCGTATCGGCTTTTGCTGCTGTGTTTACTTGTCCGGCCTGAAGATTAAATTCCAGCACGCTTTGGTAAATATCCTGCTCAAAATCAATACGTTCCTGCCTTATTGTTGCAAGAGCCACTTCGCGGTTAGACTTGGCCATTGAATAACGTCCTTTTCCGCGTCCCCAGTCAACAATGGGGATGTTTAGGCCCAGGCTAAACACCTGGCTTTTGTCTGGTTCGGTATAAACATCATCAAAATTTTCGGCACTTTTGTTTAATCCATACATGGCGTAAAGCGTGGTGTTAAGCCCTCGTTCTGATTTGGCAATGGCAACATTCTCGTCTTGCTGCAGCTTTTGCTGTTGATGGTTCAGAATCTCAGGGTTGTTTTTAATCGCCTCGTCGATGGCCTGGTCCGGATCAATTTTCAGCTCCGGAATTTCGCTGGGAACAATACATTTTATCATGGTTTCTTTTGGAAGTCCGAGGAAAGAGTTCAACCTTGCCTGTGCTCTTTTTTCGCCAAGCTGGGCAACACTCAGTGCCTGCTCGCTGTTCAGCAAACGGAGTTCCAGTTCAAGCAATTCATCCTGAGTTACGGTTCCTACCTGGAAACGCCCTTTTCCGATTTTATATAGTGTATCGGCGTTGGCGTAATTCATCTCGGCAATATTTTTCTGAATCTGGGCATTTATCAACCCAAAAAAGCGGTTGGTGGAAGTTACACGCAAATCTTCCATATCCTGGATAAATTCTTTTTTGGCTTTCTCAAACTTCAAGGGTTCAATTTTGGCTTGCCATTTCAGGCGGTTATACCCGTTTAATTCCTGCGAAAAACCAATACTGATAGGCGTTGCATTAAACGATGTATTTTTGTCGCCACCAAGGTTTTTAATCATTCCCAGCTCCGAGCGTAAAAATACCTGTCCGCCGGTTAGTGAAACGTTTTGAACAGCTGATACTGAAACTTCGGAGTTAAAATATTCGCGCAGGCGGAATTCGTCCTCGTTGGTTTCGAAGTTGTATTCCCGATTACTAAAACGGTTAAAATCGGCCGGATTGGATCTTAACGAAATACTGGGTAAGCGCTCGGCTTTATAAAACCGGTGTTCCCAGTAGCTGGCCAAATACATGTTTTTATTTCGGAAAGCATCAATTGATTGTCCTGATGCAATATCAATTACTTCGGGAAGTGTTAACACTAATTCGTCCTGGGCTTCGGCAAATACCGTAAGGCCCAAAATAAATATAAATGATAGAAATATGTTTTTCATTCGTTTAAGATTGTTTGTTTTCAGTGGTAACTCATGTAACTCGCTGTTATCTATTTGACCGTGTCTTAAATTGTGATATGCTCGTTTCATTTTTTTGTTTGTTTTCAGGTTATTTTATGAACGAAGACTTACTACCGGATCGTTGGCTGCCGCGCGTTTGGCAGGCAGATAACCAAAAATAATTCCGACGCCAACCGATACGCCAAAAGCAATAAGAATGCTAAAGGCAGAAACAATTGTTTTAATATCGAACACGGCCGTAATAATTTGCGAGAGTACAACGCCCAGAATTATTCCGATAATTCCTCCGGTTAAACTGATTAATGTTGACTCGGAAAGAAACTGTGCGATAATGTCTTTTTGTTTGGCACCCAATGCCTGACGAACACCAATTTCGCGAATACGTTCCAATACAGATGCCAGCATAATATTCATAATACCAATTCCGCCAACAACCAGCGAAATACCTGCAATTACACCTAAAACGATGTTGAATATCTTTTTTGTTTTTTGTTGTTGTTTAAGCAGCAATTCGGGGATCGTAACTTCAAAATCGTACAAATCGGAGTGGCGCCTGAGCAACATTCGTTTTATTAATGTTGCCGAGTTGTTGAGTTGTTCCGTTTCCTTTATCTGAACAACGATCTTGTCGAGTTGGTTAAGATTATCGTCGGTGTCAATCGGCTCTTCTTTTTGTTCCGGGCCGCCATAAATAACCACCATACCATTTCCATTTGCGTTTTTATTGGCATTTAAAACTTCGTCGGCCCTGATTAGCGAACGGTTTTTAAAACGCAACAGCATGGTTTGTACGGGTATAAAAATTTTATTGTCGGAACTGCTGATCCCCAGTTCGTCGGATGCCGATGCGGTAAAATCGCGTCGTTCAACAACTCCTATAATTTTTAACCAAATCTGTCCGCATTTTATGTATTTCCCAATGGGATCCTGCTGACGAAAAAATTGCTCTTTAATGTTATTTCCAACCACACAAACGGGTAGTCCTTTTTCTGCCTGAGTAGCGTTAAAACGACTTCCTTCGGCCAGTTGCATGTTAAATAAATCGAAGTAATGATTATCAATTCCTTCGAGTACGACAGGTCTGCTGATACCATTAAGCAGGGCCGAATAGTTAAAGGAAATTACCGGCGAAATACGTTCAACAGTTGGAACAATTTTTTTGATGGCCTCAACATCAAGAAGTGTCAGTCCTTTCGAAAATTTCTTAGCAGTGGGTTGGCCATTGCCGTCGCCACCTCCTCCGTCGGATAATGAATAAGTGCTTGGCGTTATAACAATGTTGTTTACCCCAACCAGTTTTATCTGTTCCAGAATTTCCTGCTCGGCACCATTCCCAATGGCCATCATACTAATTACCGCAGCAACACCAAAGATGATACCGAGAGCGGTAAGTATCGATTTCAGGCGGTTGGCTATAATGGCTTCAACCGCTATCAGAATATCGTGTAAATATCTTTTTATAAACATCTTGTTTGGTTTGAGTGGTTAATTAGCTGAAATAACAGTAACACCAGCAGGTAAAGCCATTCCCTGAGGCAATTCAGGTGCTTTTTCCTCTTCCCGTTCCTTTTTTCTTGCTGCTTCCTCTGCAGCTTTTTCGGCTGCTTTACGTTTTATATCGGCATAAATTTCAAAACCTGTTAGTTTGTAATCGCCGGCATCTTCGGGTTCCAGTAGCTGCACTTCCTGGCCTTCTTCAAGTCCCTGGTTTATTACCACATAATTTTCGTTGGCTTCGCCGGGCTCAATAATTTGTGCGGTTTGCGAATCAGAAAGATATACATAGGATAAGCTATCGTTTGAAAATACAGCCTCAATTGGAATATAGGTGGCATTTTCAATAAAACTGGCCTGGATCGTGTTACTGGTGGTCATGGCTGGTTTCAGCTCGGGGTCGGAGCCGTTGACCTTAATTTTTACCTCAAAAACCTTTGCATCACTTTTGGGCATCACTTGCCCCATGTTGGCTACGGTGGCTACTTCTCCGTTTAACGTTTTATCAGGGAAAGCATCAATTCCAATTTTTACTTTCTGGCCGGGTTTTATCAGCGCAATATCAATTTCGTTTATAAAGGTTTTGGTAACCAGGTTACGCATGTTTGGGAACGTAGCAATAATCGGGCTCCATTGCGACACGCGCGATCCGGTTTCTACAGTACCTCCCCACTCGTATTGATGATAGGAAATAATACCTGCTTTGGGCGAATAAATGATCAACTTATCCATTAATCTTTCCAGTGCATCAACGCGTTCTTTTACTTGTTTGTAAGTGATGAATTTGCGGTTCACCTTATTAATTTCCTGTTGAGTTTTTAATTCATAGGCCTGTTTTGATTGTTCCAGTTTTCGCAAGGCTTTGTCGTAATCCATTTTCACCTTTTTTTGCTCTGAAGGTGATTCATAAATCGATTCATCAACCGCAATCTTTCGTTCTTCTACATCAAGTGTGGCGTTAATAATCTGGTCGCGTTCGTTGCTAAGCGTCAGGTTGGAGTCGATCTTACTGTCGTTGTATTCCGACAGTATTTTTTCCATCTCATCCTGCGCATCTTTTAACTGTTCCTGAACAGCCTGATGATCGAGTGTGGCCACATAATCCCCCGAATCTACATAGGTTCCTTCTTCAACAATATCAGTAATTGTTAAGTTAGAAATACGCGTTTGGCGATCCTTCATTTCTTCGGGAATATAAACATGGTCGGAGTTTTCCGATTCGAGTTGCCCGCTTGAGTACACCAGCACTTCAAAAGGGCCTTTCTTTACGGTAGTGGTAATTTGAGTGGTTTCGTTTTTCGAACCTGATAATACAATAAATACCACAAACAGTAGAATTACTGCCATGGCGGCAAACAGCCAGTTTTTTTTCTTCATTTTTAGTATGCTTTTAGTTTTCAATGGTAACGGGTGAATTAGGCATGAGGGCATGCTGTTTTTAAGTATAATTATGAGGATTTCGTTTCATTGTTTTAGTTTTCGTTTCTGTTTGAAATTGTTTTTTCTTGTTTAACAAAAATTGTGCCTTGGCATAAATTCAACGAAAGAAACAAAAAATAAGTATGAAATTTTGTTAAATAAACTTCAAATAAACTAAATGAGTAGTTTTTTAACTGAAAGTTCAGTTTGAGAGTCTGGTTTTTAAAATACCGGCTTGTGCCAGTGTCATTATCAGTACGCCAATAACCGTTATCATTCCGCCAATAAACTGGTGCAACAACGGAAAGGTATGAAAGACAAGGTAGGCACCTGTTAAAACAAAAATACCTTTTAGCGTTTGCACCACTGCCGAGCGCGATGCATCGATAAATTGATAGGAATAATACACCGTTAAAATGGCGACGAACTCGAGGAAGGAACCGATAGATACGTTGGCAAGAGCCCTTGATGAAATGCTGGCTTCCGGGCTGTAGATAAAAAATGCAATAAGCGAAAATGCGAACAGCCAGGTATAGCGGTTCAGGTTAAACAGCTCGGGGCTTATATTTTTTACATGCACTTTTACAATTAGTGTAGCGGTGGTGGCAAATAGCGCGTTAATTACAACCACGCCGGTGCCGGCAATAAACAGCGTTTTTAAACTTGTACCACCCGAATAACTGATAACAAAAGTACCGATTAGTGCCAGCGATGCACCAATAACTTCTACCCAGCCAAACTTTTCTTTTAGCAGTACAATACCACCCAAAGTAACCATTACCGGGAAAAGATTACCAATAAAAGATGTGACTGAAGGATCGGGGATAATGTTTATAGATATAAAAAACGAAGTGGTTGTGAGTATTTCGAGAATGCCGAGTAGCAAAAGTATACGGCGTTGCCTTTTATCGAGAACCTTTAACTGACCCAACTTTTTGTTTTTTAATGCAAAAAGTAAACTAAAGAGCATCCCTAAACCACACCAGTAAATACCAAATTGTGTTAAATGAATTTCATTTAACGCAGCCTTACTAAAAATGTAAACGTTTGAGAAAGCAATGGTGGCAACAAGGGCCAGCAGATATCCCTTAAATGTGGCTGTTTTCATACTGTCAAAATTGATAACTTTTAAAGGTAAAGTACGGAATCGGTATCGATTGTAATAATTCTCTCCGGGCGACTATTATCGAAACTTGTTTCATTCCTAATAATTGTGTTGTATTTCCGGCGTCATAATTACAATTTAATTCCTCTCCGGAAGAGGTGGTAAAGATAGAAAATCAATGCAAAAAGTAAACCGGTATATCAAATCGTAAAATTCCAATCTTCAAATGGTAAAAAATATTACAAATCAATTACATTCTGCAATCTTTAAAATGAAAACTTTGGATAAATATTCGGTGTTTATAGCTTTGTTGCGTTTAATGTTAAAACCAGCAAAATGTCGAAGACCCGAAAAACATTATTAATTTCTTTTTTAGCAGCTGCTTTTATTTTGGCAGGTATTGGTTCTTATGCAAGATTTGAGCATTGGAGTAACATGCTTTGCTGTCGTTTGGTTTTCACCGGATTAATTATGGCCACCGCAGCCCTTGTTGTTGCCATGTGGCGGCCGAAAATGCATTAATTTACACGAGTACACATTTTTTCTTAACCCAACATTAACCTTCCCGAAAGTTTCAGCCGCAATCTTCAGAATCAATTATCTTTGTAAAGATATATTAGTGGTACGCTCGCACTGAGTGAACACTACAATTAGAATATTAACTATCGGACGGCTGCAGCATCAGGTTTGAAGAAAACTTCAGGCTTCGGTCTTCCTGCTTAAAACAAAAATATGTTACCTAAAATTAATCCTATTGAAACCAAAGCCTGGCAAAAACTGGAAGAGCTATATTTCGAGTTTGAAGGCACGCATATTAAAGATCTGTTTGCAGCCGATGCTGACAGGTTTGAAAAATACTCGCTGAAATTTGAAGATATCCTGCTCGACTTCTCGAAAAACATTGTTAACGATGAGGTGAAAGAAGCATTGCTGGAGCTGGCTGAAGAGTGTGGTTTAAAAGAAGCGATTTCGGCCATGTTTTCGGGCCAGAAAATTAATGCGACCGAAGACCGTGCAGTACTTCATGTGGCGTTACGCAACCGCAGCAACACACCAATCGTTGTTGATCGCGAAGATGTAATGCCTGAGGTAAATGCTGTGCTCGACCAAATGAAAGGTTTTACCGGAAAAGTGATTTCGGGCGAGTGGAAAGGATACACCAGAAAAACAATTACTGATATTGTTAACATTGGTATTGGCGGATCAGACCTTGGTCCGTTAATGGTTACCGAGGCGTTAAAACCTTATAAAAACCATTTGAAACTGCATTTTGTATCGAATGTTGACGGAACACACATTGCCGAAACACTAAAAGAAGTTGATCCGGAAACGACGATGTTTATTGTGGCTTCAAAAACGTTCACCACGCAAGAAACCATGACCAATGCCAACACGGCTAAAGACTGGTTCCTGGAGTCGGCAAAAGATTTGGAGAATGTAGCCAAACACTTTGTTGCCGTTTCAACAAACGCCGAAGCGGTTTCTGCTTTTGGAATCGATACCGATAATATGTTCCGTTTCTGGAACTGGGTAGGTGGACGTTATTCGTTGTGGTCGGCCATTGGTTTAAGCATTATGCTTGGCATTGGTTACGACAACTACATTGAGTTGCTGGAAGGTGCTCATACCATGGACAAACATTTCAGCGAAACCGATTTTGATAAAAATATACCGGTGATCCTTGCTCTGATCGGACTTTGGTACAACAATTTTTACGGTGCCGAGAGTGAAGCTATTCTTCCATACGACCAGTACATGCACCGTTTTTCAGCCTATTTCCAACAAGGAAACATGGAAAGTAACGGTAAATATGTTGACCGCAACGGCGAGCAGGTAGATTACCAAACCGGCCCGATTATCTGGGGAGAGCCCGGAACAAACGGTCAGCACGCTTTTTATCAGCTGATCCATCAGGGAACAAAACTGATTCCCTGCGACTTTATAGCATCGGCAATTAACCACAATAAAGTAGGTGATCATCATCCGAAATTACTGGCCAATTTCTTTGCACAAACTGAAGCAATGATGGTGGGTAAAACGGAAGAGCAGGTGGTTGCCGAATTAAAAGCTGCCAGTAAATCGGAAGCGGAAATTAAAGAATTAACGCCGTTTAAAATATTCATGGGCAACATCCCAACCAACTCGATTTTGGTGAAACAATTAACGCCTCGTGTTTTAGGATCGTTAATTGCCATGTACGAACACAAAATCTTTGTTCAGGGAATTATCTGGAATATTTACAGTTTCGATCAGTGGGGAGTTGAGTTGGGTAAACAGTTGGCCAACGCCATTCTGCCGGAACTGAACAACGACGAAAAAGTAACAGGCCACGATGCATCAACCAATGGTTTGATCAACGCCTGGAAAGCAATGAGATAAAAAGATTCTCACCATAATTTTCTGAAATGCCATTCGCTTAACGGGTGGCATTTTTTTTCGTTTTACTTTGCATCATAAGGAATTAAAAAATGTGCTAACTTCAGGCGTCAAACAATCTTGCCATGGCCAAGGAGAAGATTTATAATATTCCGAATGCATTGAGTGCCTACCGCCTTATTATCTTTCCCTTTGTTTTACTGCTACTTTTTCAGAAAAATGAAAGCCTGTTTTCCATCTTTATTGCAATTAATCTGTTAACCGATTTTCTGGATGGTTTTATTGCGCGAACATTTAATATGGTAACCAAATTTGGTGCCCGTTTGGATTCGCTGGCAGATTACGGAACGTATTTGTTGGCTTTTTGCGGACTATTTACCTTTAAACGTACCGACCTGCAAAGTCACGGATGGCTTTTATATGTATTTATGGTGTTGCTTGTACTGTCTCAAATTATTCATATTTATAAGTTTGGAACATTTTCCAGTCTCCATCTTTATTCATTTAAAACCACCGGTTATCTGCATGGCCTGCTATTTATTTTGTGGTTTTTTATCGGTTTTTTTCCTGGTTACTATTATTTCGCCATGGGATTTGGGATATTGGCCGAATTGGAACTAATCAGTATCACATTGATATTGAAACAAAAACGTTCGAATGCACGGGGAATTTATTGGGTGTTAAATGAGTAGCTCAGAAATTGCCTGAGAGGACAGTTCTTTCCACGGGGAAATTCAGAAGCGGTATGAAGACAATACGTGTAGCCCGCTTGTTTTCCTTCGTTATTAAAGTTTTAACACAATTTTCTTGTTAACTCGCCAAATACCTTGTGTGGAGGAATTTTATCGTAAAGAATTTGGTAAACCGCTTCGCAAATCGGCATATCTACTTGGTGCTTTTCGTTAATTTGGTGAATGGATTTTGTAGCGTAATAACCTTCGGCAACCATATTTAATTCCAATTGTGCTGCTTTTACCGAGTAACCTTTTCCAATCATTGATCCGAAAGTACGGTTGCGGCTAAATTGCGAGTAAGCGGTAACCATCAGGTCGCCCAGATAAGCCGGCGCTTTTATGTCGCGGTCAATTGGATGAACCTGGTCTACAAAACGTTTAATTTCCTGGATAGCCCGCGAAACGAGTACCGCATGAAAATTGTCGCCAAAACGTTGCCCGTGTGCAATACCGGCGGCAATGGCAATAATGTTTTTCAGTACAGCGGCATATTCGGTTCCCCAAATATCATCCGATGCCGAAGTGTAAATATAATCGCATTCAATAAGCTGTGTAAATTTCATCGCCTTCTCTTCGGTGGTGCAGGCCACGGTAAGGTACGACAGCTTTTCGCGCGCAACTTCTTCGGCATGGCACGGACCCGCCAAAACACCAATCATATCATGATCGACATTAAAATATTTTAGCAAATATTCAGCTACCAAAAGGTTTTCGTCCGTAACAATTCCTTTAACTCCCGATAAAATGTATTTACCCGAAAGATCTTTTACATCGGCCAACACGGTAGGAAGGAATGCTGAAGGAACAGCTATTATAAGAATATCGGAATGAGCAATGATGCAATTTATATCGTCGCAGAAATTGATTTTTGAAGTATCAAACTCAACTTCGTGCAAATAACGCGGATTGTGTTTATTCTTTTTAAACGTTTCGATGGTTGATTGCTTACGAAAATACCAGTTAATCTCGTTTACGTTTTCTAAAAGAATTTTCGCCAAAGCTGTTGCCCAGCTACCACTCCCGATTATGCCAACTTTGTCTGTTTTTAAATTCATTTCTGTGATAAATAACGCGCAAAGGTACAATTTGTACGAGCTTAACGAAGAAAAAGTATGATTTTAATAGTTTTTAAGAATTCGGTTTTTGAACAGGGAAAGTTTTATTCTATTGTAAACTAACAGGGTAGAGATGTGTGCAGGGTATTTGTTAATTGTAAGATGAATCTGTATTTTTAGTAAATATGTTCACAAGGAACTGAGTTTGATGAAACAAGTCCCGAATATTGGTGATGAGTTCCAGCTTAATCCAAAGAAAACAACCAATTTTAATGAAATGAAAGAAGAAGTAAGTGAAAGTTCAATTCGTTTAAGAGCAATGATCGAACAAGCCATTGCCGATCATAAGATCACGCGCGACGATTACGACAAGATTATAAATATTGCCACCGAAGACGGCTATATCGATAAACACGAAAAGGCTTTGCTTAGCCAGTTACAACAAATGATTGAAGACCGGCTTGTGAAGTTTGTTATCTAAAAAAATGCTATGAAGAAATTTCTAAAAATTGCCGGAGTAACCATCGTTGTTTTGGTTGTCTTCGTATTGGGGTACGCGTACGTGAGCTTTAATTCCTATTCGCCCACCGACCCCGATGTAACGGTCGACAAAGCAAAACTTGCCTATTACCAAAACTCGTGGGAGGAGTGTCGGGCTGCGTTCAGGGCGCAAGCCAATTCCATGAAAACGCGGTTTGATAGTGTGGTGATATTTTCGCGATCGGTAGAAAGCAAAACCGACACGGGTTTAACCATTGATTTTTGCTACATACCGGCAAGCGACACCACTGAAAAACTGGTGATGATTTGCTCCGGGACACACGGCATTGAAGGTTTTGTGGGCAGTGCGGTACAGCAACTACTAATGGCCGAATTTTTTAAGCCTGAGATGCTTAAGAATACCGGGGTTTTGCTGGTACACGGATTAAATGCCTGGGGCTTTAAAAACCAGCGGCGTTTTACAGAAAATAATGTCGATCTGAACCGGAACTACAGTACCGATAAATCGCTCTTTGACACAAATAACGATGGTTTTGTGGCGCTTTATGATATGCTTACGCCAAAAGGTAAGTTGAACATGAATAGCTTGGGCAACAAATTCTTTCTGGTAACGGCTGTTAATCAAATAGCCCGAAAGGGAATGCAGGCATTGTTACAGGCTTTTGCCCAGGGGCAGTACGAATTTCAGGAAGGAATTTATTTTGGAGGAAACGATTTTGAGCAGCAGGTGGCAATTATGTCGGAAGTTTTAACTGACATTGCAACGCCTTATTCCACCCTCTTAAACCTCGATCTGCATACCGGTTTTGGCGAGCGGGGAGAGTTGCATCTTTTTCCGAATCCAATCAATGATCCGGAGTTAAAAGCAAAGACCGAGCAGGTATTTAAAGGCTATCCAATCAATTGGGGCGACTCGGATAATTTCTATACAGTATCTGGACAGTTCGTAGAATACATTGGTGACTTGCTGCCCGATAAAACATCGATTCCTATGTTGTTGGAGTTTGGTACTTTAAATACAAGTTCAACAATTGGCGCAGTAATATCGGCACACATTTCTATTGTCGAAAATCAGGGCGCACATTACGGTTATAAATCAGAAAAGGACAGTTTAAAAGCATTGGCCGGTTATTACGAAATGTTCTACCCTCCATCCGAAAAATGGCGCAGCAATGCACTTAGTGTTTCGTTTGATATGATTGGAGATATTTGGGAGAACTTTGCGGAGTTGTAGCACTGGATGCTGGATACTTGATACTTGATACTTGATACTTGATGCTGTGACTGAAGACTGTGACTGGATACAGCGATGAACTGTGTGAGATTTTTCGGCGGATGGTAGAAATGATTCTCGTGAATTTGCGCTATTTTAGCAGATAAGCAATAAGAACCCCCAAATAATTTCCAACGGCATAACCGGCAATTCCAACAACCAGTCCGGTTAAAATTACCTGGCGGTTTTTTAATGCGCCGGCAACCACCGGAACAAACGGTGGCGAGCAGATAAGGGCGCTGGTTGAAATGATGACCGTATCGGCATCAATTTTAAAAATACGGGCCAGAACTATGTGAATAATGTGCGACCCGTAAACAGCCAACGCCACATAGTAAAACAGTGAAAAGGAGATATTAGATAATTTACTGATATCGGCCATGGAGGCAACGGTTAAACAGAAAATTAGGATGAGGTACATCCCCAGCTGAAAGGTCTTTTTTATGGCTTTTATTTTGGGCACAAACGAAAACGCAATTCCAAACGAGGTAATAAGCAGAATAACAACAGCTGTTTGATACTCTTTGGGCAAAAGCAGACTGATACCGTAACTCACACCTAGAATAGCCACTGAAATTCCAAACGCACCAATTAATGGCAGTAAGGTCTTTTTCCTCAACATCCCGTCGTACGATTCAAACTCTTCTTCCATATTCATTTCTGCAACGGCTGTATCTTCTGTTTTAACCGGTTTAAAAGGCGGCAAAAACCACAGAAACACTTTCTGCCCGATGGAAAGAATAAAAACCAGGTAAATGGCACCAAGCGTAAGGTCGTAGGTGTGGGTCATAATGTACAACTCCTGCGAAACATTCAAAGCTGTTTTCATGGCGGCCATATTTGGTGTTCCGCCGGTGTACACACCTACCAGCATTCCGGCCACCTGCCAGATGTTTTCAATATCGTTTCGGAAAATAAAAAAGCCGATAATTACAATCAGCAACACCGAGATCAATCCGGTTATAAGCGCCAAAAATGCCGATCGTGCCATTTTAAACCACGAACGTACATCAACCGAAAAAAGGATCAAAGGTAAGGCCAACGGAATGGTAATATCCGTAAGCATATTCTGGTATTTTTCGGCCCCGTGAGGCAGTACGCCCATGTTGCCAATAATTAAACCAACCCCGTAACAAATCAGTACGGCGCCAATTTTCTTTAATATCGAAAACTTGCCTTCAAGATAAATAACAACAAGAGGAGTGATAACAAAAAGAATAATTAACGCCAGAAACGGTGTCTCCATAGTTTTAAAATTTTCCCTTACCGGGCGGTAAAGATATCAGAATGAGGAGAAACTACAAACTGGTAATTATTTTCGGGCATTGTATTTTGTTTACGCATTATTCTGTTCCATAACCACCGCCTCCCGGCGTTTCAATTATAAAAGTGTCGCCTTGCTCCATGTTTATATTCTGGATGGAATCAAGAACGACCTCTTCGCCATTGGCACGAACTACTTTTTGGCACCCCGGTTTTCCGTCTTTTCCTCCATTTAAGCCAAAAGGCCCGGATTTTCGACGTTGGGTGAGAACGGAAAGATTTACCGGCTCCAGAAATTTTAATACACGTTTCACGCCGTCGCCACCGTGCCATTTGCCACTGCCGCCTGAGTTTTTTCGAATGCTGAATTCCTCCAAACGAACCGGGTAACGGTGTTCCATTATTTCAGGGTCGGTAATGCGCGTGTTGGTCATGTGGTGATGAACAGCGCTGGCTCCGTTAAAGCCATTTCCGGCACCGCAACCACCGCAAATGGTTTCGTAGTAGCCAAAATTCTTGTTGCCAAACAGTGTGTTGTTCATGGTTCCCTGGCTCGCTGCCACAACGCCAAAAGCTTTCAGCAGCGTGTCGGTTAGGCGTTGACTGATTTCAACATTGCCACCAACCACGGCAGGACATTTTGCCGGGTCATCATCAAAATCAGGGTTTAATAATCCGGTTGGCAATATAAAATCTACAGGCTCCAAAAGACCGTCATTCAACGGAATGGTTTCATTCAACAACAGCCGGAGCACATATATACTCACACTTTTTACGATTGCCTCAGTGGCATTCATATTGCCTTTGTGTACCGCCGAACTGCCGGTAAAATCGATGCTGCAGTTGCCATCATTAAGCTGAATGTTTACCTTCAGTTTTGATCCGTCGTCGAGGTATTCTGTAGCCGAATAATTACCATTTTTAAATTTCTGAAGTGTGGCTTTCATTTTTTGTGAAGCATGTTCGCGCAACAGGTCGAGGTAATTTTGCACGGTTTCTTTTCCGTGTTTATAGATGAGGTCGGTCAAGGCTTCAGAACCATTTTTATTGGCTGCCAACGCGGCGTTCAAATCAGCCAGGTTTTCTTCAACCGATCGGGTTGGGAATTTGCTGCTGAGCAAGATCTTTCGCATCCCATCCCAATCAGGTTGTCCATTTTTTACCAGGTAAAAGGGAGCAATACACACGCCCTCTTCCTCCAGATTTTTTGCATTTGGTGGCATTGATCCCGGGCTGATCCCGCCAATCTCGGAATGATGCGCCCGGTTTACTACAAAACCAACACGTTCGCCGGAATAAAAAACCGGCGTAACCAAGGTAACATCGGGCAGGTGCGAACCGCCGTATTTTGGGTGATTAGTAACGATGGTGTCACCCTCCTTAAAATCAAAATGTTTAATCAGTTCACGCACACAAACGCCAAGTCCACCGAGATGTACAGGTATGTGCGGAGCATTAGCCACCAGACGCCCGTCTTTATCCAGCAGAGCACATGAAAAGTCGAGGCGTTCTTTAATGTTTACCGACAAAGAGGTACGCTGCAGCAAAGCCCCCATATTTTCGGCAATGGCCATAAATCGATTCGTGAACAGTTCCAGCTCGGTTTCTCGGTTTTGCATCGTGTCAGCTTGCTGGTTTTCGGTCTGGCTTTTTAAAATGGCCGTTCCTGAATGTTGCAATTCCAATGACCAGCCATTCTTCACGAAAGTGGTAGAGAAACTATCCAGGAAAAGAGCGGGACCTGTTATTTGTGCTCCTGCTTTTAATTCGTTTCTTACAAAAACAGTAGTCCCGTTTTCTGTCGTTTTCAGCGGTTCGGGCAGATAGCTTGTTTTTGTTGTAGTGATCGTTTCTTTGTCCGTATTCTCCACGGCAGCCAACACCCGAATTGCCTCAATCTCTATTGCGCGGTTGCTAACGGTGTGCCCGTACACTTTTTTGTATTGTTGATGGAAGTCGGTAATCAATTCTTCAACGTCGGAAAAATGAATTTCAAGACTCGAATCCTGACCTGCAAAACGCATAAATACCATGCGCTGGCGTATACTTATTTTTTCTTTGTTGAAACCTTCGTTTTGTAATTTTTTTGTGGCCTCTGTTTCAATTTCGTTGAACCAGTCGGGAAGCAGGTTATCAACCTCGCTTAAATCCTGCAGCACTTGTTTTTCAGCAAATCGTTCAACACTTGCATTGCCAATTCCGTAGGCACTTAACAGTCCTGCATCTTTTGGCAGAAGAATGTTTTCTATTCCAAGAATTTCGGCAATGTCGCAGGTGTGCAAACCGCCCGCACCACCAAATGCAACCAGTGCAAAGTTTTTTGGATCATAACCCTTGGTAATTGAAATTTTCCGAATGGCTCCGGCCATAATTTCGTTAGCAATGGCAATAAATCCGTTTAAAACCGTTTTGGCTGATACTTGATCCCCGGTGCTCTTTCGCATCGAATTGAGCAGCTCCTCGAGGCGTTTCTCTGCTTCATTTCTGAAAACAGGAATGCCGAATTGACTGGCGTCAAGCCGGTTTAAAAGCAGGTTTACGTCGGTAATCGTAAGCGGTCCTCCGGCACCGTAACACGCCGGTCCGGGATAAGCACCGGCACTTTCGGGGCCAACAAAAAGTTTGTAGCCATCAAAACCGCAAATGGAACCGCCACCTGCAGCCACGGTTTCAATGGCAATGGCCGGACTGTTTATTCGGGCATCACCAACCTGCAGTTCGTAGCGGTAGTCAAACTCACCATCAATACGCGAAACATCGGTACTAGTGCCGCCCATATCAAAAGTGATGAGTTTAGCGTAGCCTTCTTTCCCGCCGATTTCGCGTGCACCAACCACTCCTCCGGCCGGGCCACTCAAAAGACTGTCTTTCGGATGGAATTTATCGGCCGATACCAAACCTCCGGCGCTGGTCATAATCTGGAACAGATTTCTTCCTGTTTTTTCAGCAATGCGGTTTACGTAGCTATGAATGATGGGACAGAGGTATGCGTTAACGACCGCCGTTTCGGCGCGATTCAAAAGCTTTATTAGCGGAGATAATTCTGATGATTGGGAAACAAAACGAAATCCCATATTTTTCAGAAGTTGTGCTAGTTGGTGCTCGTGCTCAGGATTGATAAAGGCGTTCATCAGCGCGATAGCAACCGATTCAATTTCGTTAAGATCGACTTCGTTTAGCTTTTTTTTGAGGCCATCAAAATCGAGCGGTTTTAAAACTTTGCCCGTAGACTCGATACGTTCATCCACCTCGATGATTTGATGTGTCAGTTGCCTTGATTTTTCCACGTTCATCGCAAAAATATCGGGGCGTGCCTGGTTGCCAATTTCCAGCAGATCGGCAAATCCTTTGGTAACGATAAATAGTGTTTTGGCACCCTTATTTTCCAACAAAGCATTGGTCCCTTTTGTAGATCCAAGTTTCAGGTGCAAGTCCGGAAACACTTCGTTCAATCCCGTTTGAGTGATCAGTCGTGCTCCTAAAACCGGAGCTTCCTCGTGCGAAGTGAGTTCAAAGTTACTGCCTTCCATTTCAGGAGTAAAACAAGGAGCATCGAGATCAAGTATTCTTTTCTGCACATCAAACGATACAACTTTGCCACCAGCGGTTTTTTGTTGTAGCAATCGAAATGAAAAGCCATTAAAAATGTCGCGATGTAAGTTCCATGTATCTGCGATAACACATTGGTTTGCTGAAATCACTTTTTCGATTGTACTGCGCAGGCTGCTGCTGCTCAGAACCTTTTGACGGTATTCTGTACCCATCTCATCAATGCCGATACAATCGGTGAAGGTCCCACCTGTGTCTACAAAAAGTTGAAAATATTTATTTGCCATGTTACTTCTTTTGTCCTTTAAACCACACCCACGCTGAAATCATTATTGCCACAATACCAATGCCCCAAAGTACCCCATTTCCAGGAGTAAGCATTGGCAAAAATACACTGTAAAATGCTTTTGTGGCGCTGTTCAAACCGAGAATCAGTGTTGCAAAAATTACAATCAGCATTAACACATTCAGAGGTGTAGGATTTGTTTTTGTTCCGGTTATTGCCTTGTTGTTGATTACGATAAACAGGAAGATGCTCACAAATGGCAGCAGAAATCCATTTAATGCCTGTGCCAGAATGATTGCCGGGATGGGTTTTACATTCACCACGGCAAAACCAATTCCGGTAAGCAAAACCACAAACCAGCCCAGTTTGAAATTCAACGAATTTGCCTGCCATTTTTCAGGATATTTATTTCCGAAAAGGCTTTTTAATGTAATGGCTGCCGCCAGTGGTGCGGTTACCGATGAGGTAAAACCGGCGGCAAACAAACCAAATCCCAGCAGGTATTTCCCGGCAGGGCCAACTTTCTGTTGCAAGGCAAGAGAAAGATTCTCGAATGAAAACTCTGTCAAAACAGCTGTTCCAACAATCAACACGGCCATTGAAAATAGTCCGCCCAGTAAAATGGCCACTGCCAGTCCGAAACGCATTTCTTTTACCGATTGTTTCTGGCTGGAAATACCGGAGCCCAAAAAGAGGTTGTAAGGAACAATGGTTGTTCCGATCAAGCCTAAAACCAAAAGTCCGGCTGCATTGGTCGATGGGAAACGCGGTACGAAAGTCCCTTTCAACAGGGCATTTAATTCAGGTCGAATTAAAAAGGCAGTAATTAGAAAACCGATGCCCATTAACACCACCACAAATCCCATTATGGTGGAGATTATTTTTAATGATGGTATATTTAGAATAAGGGCTGCTACGCCGCCAATGATCAAAACCAGCATCCAGGCAGGCAGTTCAAAGATTAGCCTGAATCCGGCAACAGCTCCCAGCAGGTTGCCCATTTCATATGCCGCGGCGCCAACAACAATTGCTCCCAAAACTAAAATCAGAATGGGCAGTTTGGCTTTGCTTTTTTCAAACTGATGCACAATTGCCTGCCCCAGATTTAACCCGGAGATGATGGTTAAACGTGCTGCCGCTTCCTGCAAAAGTAAACAGGCAAACGTAGAAAAAAGTAAGGCCCAAAGCAGATCAGTTCCCAAAGCTGCACCTGATTTGGCAGCGGTAGTAATTGTTCCGGGCCCGATAAAAGCTGCCGATACCACCGACCAGAAAAGGATATTAAGAATGCGTTTTTTTGTAGACATAATCGTTTGAAAGCTCCAAAATACAAAAATCGAACATCAAATATTTTGAATCGGCCACAAAATGGAAAGTGCGGATGAAAATTCAGGTTGAGTGTTTACTTCAATTGCTTAAAGAGCCATATTTTATAAAAATTGTAGTCAAAATATTAACTTGCACAAGAACGCCAGGATGGACAATATTTATAAAAAATGAAAAACGACTTTTCCCTGTATTTCTTGTTATTGATAATCATTTTTGCAATTACAACCAGCTGCACTAAAACATCTGAGATTGCACAAAATCCAAATCTTGTGTATGAGAACTATACTCCAAAAAACACAGACAGAACCATCAGCAGGGAAGATTATTACAAAAAACTTCAGGGCTTTTGGCTGGCTACCTGCATTGCCAACTGGACCGGTTTAGTTACCGAAATGGACAAAATCGGAAATATTGGCGAAGTGAAAACCGGTGACTTTTACACCCGAAACGACTGGGGCAAACCCGATCAGCCAAGTATTTGGGCAGAAGGTATTCCAAGTGATTTGTCGCCTGTAATTGATTTTGTGTTTGCTGATGTTGATAGTGTTTGGGGAGCCGATGATGATACGGATATCGAATACATTTACCAGGAACTTTTATTAAAATATCAGACTTCTGTTTTAACGGGCGAACAAATTCGCGAGGGGTGGCTGGAGCATATCAGGCACGAAGAGGAAAACTATTTGTGGGTGTCGAACCAAAAGGCTTTCGATTTAATGAAAGAAGGATTGGTTCCGCCGGCAACCGGAGATCCGAAAAATAATCATGAATTTGAAATGATTGATGCGCAGTTAACCACCGAGGTTTTTGGTTTGTTTGCGCCAGGCAGGCCTGATATTGCGTTAAAAATGGCACAGTTGCCAATTCAGAATACTGCCCGCGAAAACAGTCAGTGGATTTCGGAATTTTATGTATCAATGTTTTCGCTGGCCTCGGCAGTTGATAAAACTTTGCCATTGAAAGATCAACTGTTTTGGATGGCAGAACAAGCGAAAGACCGTCTGCCGGAGACGTCTTATTCCCGCGCAATGTATGAGTATGTGAAATCAAAATACAACGAAGGTATTCCGTGGGAACAGGCCCGGGATTCGGTTTATACCCGGTATCAGCTTAACCAGGCCGATGGCTATGATATGACATCGCGGAATTTATATTGTAATGCGTGTTTTGCTGCCGGAATTAACTTTGCGGCGAGTTTGGTTAGCCTGTTTTATGGCGAAGGTGATTTGTTGGAGACGATTAAAATTGGAACACTCTGCGGTTGGGATGCGGATAATCCTACGGCAACATGGGGTGGTTTAATCGGATTTATGGTTGGCAAAGAGGGCGTTGAAAAGGCTTTTGGCCGGAAGTTCTCCAATCGTTTTAATATTCAGCGAACCAGGATCGGCTTTGAGGAGATTGGAGTAGACTCTTTTGAAAATATGGCACTTAAGGGAATCTGGATCATCGATAAAGTCGTTCAGGAAGAAATGAATGGCGGAGTGGATTTAAAAAACAACACTTGGTATATACCAAATACAACCAACAATTGAAACCTAAATGGAGCAAAATTAAAGAATTTCTACTGCCGGGTTTTCCACTCGCGTGCCAACAAAGCATAAATAACATCATCAACCCACTTGTCGTTTAGCAACAGGCTTTCAACAAAATGCGCTTCTTTTCGAAATCCGAGTTTTTCGAGCAAAGCAACTGATGCAATATTTTCGGGATCGATCGAGGCAGTAATTCGGTGTTTTTTCAATTCGCCAAACAGGTGGTCGATAACAGCTTTGGCTGCTTCGGTAGCAAATCCTAAACTCTGGTGCTGCTTGGCAATGGTGTAGCCTATTTCAACTTGTTGCTCGTCGATAAAATGAATACCGATGTCGCCAATTAATTCGTTATTATTTTTTTCCACTACGGCCAGTTGAAACCATGTATCCGGCACATTAAATTCGACAGACAATTTCCCCAAAAATATTTCTACATCGTCAAGTGTTTTCGGAATCCAGCCCTGGTATTTGTTGGCCTCTTCATCCGAACGATATCTTAAAATCGCATGTTTATCGTTTGCTTCGATCGGGCGTAATACTAGTCGTTTGGTGTTTAGTTGCATTTTAGTTTTTAGTTTGCTTCACGATCCAGTTTTTCATCGTTTTTAAAACTTCAGAATCGATGGTTTCTTCAATTTGCGAATACTCAGCCGCCGAACCGGTGTCGCAGTTCTGGAAAAGATGGTTCAGGTTTTCAAAAGCAATAGTGGTAACTTTTGTGTTTCCACCACTTGTAATGGCGGATTTTATTGAATCCAGATTCGATACCGGCACCTGTACATCTTTTGCACCATTAATGGCCAACACCGGACATGTTACTTTTTCGAGTGTCGGTTTTGGATCGTAGGTTAAAAAATAGCGAAACCAGTTGTTGTTTACACCGGCAATTTTAGCATCAATTGCGGCTTTCATTTCGTCGTTCATGCCGGGATAAAATCCCTGCGAAAGGATGGTTCGTAGTTGCTCAAGCGTTTTTGCGGAGTCGGGCTCCGTTTTTATGATTTCAAAAATACGCTGATTAATCATCGCGCTTTGTTTTATCTGAAATTCCGGCAAACCCGCTGCTTCCAGCGCCAGTGCATTTTGCTCTTTCAGAATTTGTTCGCCAACTGTTCCGGGGCCGGCCATCATTACTATAAAAGCAATGTCTTTTGATTTGGTAGCTGCAATCGGAGCAATCAAACCTCCTTCGCTGTGCCCAATCAAACCAATATTTTGAGGATCGATTTCTTTTCTTGTTGTAAGTAATTCTACCCCGGCAAGTACGTCTCCGGCAAAATCTTTACTGGTAGCTGTTGAGATATTTCCTTCGGAACCGCCAACTCCACGATCGTCAACACGTAATACCGCAATTCCATTACGGGCAAAATAATCAGCAATCACCCAAAAAAGTTTGTGCCCATATATGGTTTCGTCACGATCCTGAGCACTCGATCCTGTTATCATCACCACTGCCGGGCAAGGAGAAGTAGTATCCGGACAGGTTAACGTGCCCGCCAGTTTATAACCCGACTCAGTATTCACGTACTCCACATCCTCAATGAGGTAGGGGAATGGTGGTTGTGGAATTTGCGGTCGTTTTAAGATGGGAACTTCATCGGTTTTTACAAGATTCAACGGTGTGTTAATTCCGTTTTTACTCCATTCGCCTTTTATGGTAGTATCGTTTTGAAAGACACCTGAATATGTATGATCATTTTTGGGCGTGTAAATAACCATACTGTCGGTTGTGACCTTTATCAGTTCGCACGGCAGGTCTTTTGTTCCGTCTTCAAGAACAGAAAGAGTGATGATCGGTTTACCACTTTCATCTTCCGAAACATGAAACGAGGTGGTAATTTTCAAGGTTGGCAAATTCACTTTCCCTACCCAATAACCATTTAGGTTTTGCGCATCTGCCTGATTCAATCCGCAAAATAGAATCAAAAGCAGAATAAGGATACAGCTCACTTTCATGTTATTAGTGCTCTTAAGGTTTATCCAATACTCTGATCTCTTTTAGTAAAACTTCCAGTGCCGGCGAGGCCATTTCGCCGTGGTTAAAGCCGTCGAGTTCCATTAGTTTGCAGTTTTTATGGCCGGCTACTTTCATCATGCGCCACATGTAGGCATTCTCTTCGTAACGGCCCAACATTTCCTGTTCGCGATCGCCAGTAATAAAGATCGTGGGAGGAGCATCGGGGCGAACAAAATAGAGTGGTGCATATTCATCAACAATCGCTTGCGTGCCTGGAATTCCTCTTTCATCGCGAATGGTAAAGTGTGTAACTGTGTGTCCGCTAAAAGGAATGAGCATCGCAATATGGTCGGCATTAATATCGTGTGCGGCAAGGTAATGTTTGTCGAAGCCAACCATGCTGGTAAGGTAGCCACCGGCCGAATGTCCGCTAACAACAATTTTGTCTTTTCTTCCGCCATATTTTTCAATGTTTTTAAAGGTCCAGGCTACTGCCGCTGCGGCATCCTCGATATAAACCGGGCATTTAACTTTTGGCGACAATCGGTAGTTTACAGCCACTACTGCAATTCCCTGTTCTTTTAATTTCTCGGGAATAAATTTATTTCCGCCTGTTATTCCGCCACCATGAAACCAAACCACAGTGGTAAAATCAGTTTTATTTTCCGGGTAATAAATATCGAGTTTGCAACGTTCCTGAGCATATTCCGAAGCGTCAGACGTGTACAAAATGTTTTCGTCGGTGGCATACTCAGTGTTTTGTGCAACAAGGGTTTGCGCACCAATTAGAAAAAAGATGAGGGAAAGAAAAATATAGTTTTTCATGCTTACTTTTTTTGATTTCGGGCTAAAGTACAAAAGAATTTGGAACAGTGGAATTGAACTCAGGTAAATAGTCGGGTGGAATCGGAGTTGTTGAAAATGAATTATTAATCGTACATTTAAATGTTAAATACACAAAAAAGCTAGCAATTGTGAATAAGAATTTACTGATTTTCATAGTTGAAGACAACAAACTTTACCACAAACTGGTGGTTGAATTTCTTCAGAGACAAGGAATGAAAAGGGTTAAGTCGTTTTATAATGCCGAGGATTGTTTGGCGGCTGTAAACAAAGGCGAGCGTCCTGATATTGTTATCGAGGATTATCATTTGAATGACACTACGGGGATTGCCGTTTTGCAGGCGGTAAAAAAAGTCAGCGAACGTACCGAATTTATTTTTCTCACTTCGCATGAAGACATGGAAGTAGCTGTAAATTCGATAAAATACGGTGCCTACGATTACATTATAAAAGACAACGATATTGCCCTGAAAAAGGTGTACAACAAAATTGGGAAAATATCGAAAATTATAGAGCTCGAAAAGCGAAACCGTTTTGTACAAAATGCCATGGCTGTTTCGCTGGCCATTTTAGTTGCCATTGTCGTTCTTGTTGTCCTCCGCGAAATTTTTAACGTGTTCTGATAAGCGAATCAGAAAGTAGGTTAATGTGCCGCCACTTGCATTAGCAGTCCGCACATCCACGCTCCGTAGGTTCCTAAAGCATAACCTAAAACGGCCAGTAAAACACCAACCGGTGCCAGCGACGGGTGGAATGCAGCTGCTACAACAGGGGCACTTGCCGCACCTCCGATGTTTGCTTTACTACCAACCGCAAGGAAGAAATATGGTGCACGGATCAGTTTTCCTACAATCAGCAGCAGAATTACGTGAATAGCCATCCAGATTCCGCCAACCAAAAACAATCCAAGGTTGTCGAAGATCTTGCCAACATCCATTTTCATACCAATGGTTGCTACCAGAATATAAATAAAGATTGTACCTATTTTTGAAGCGCCGGCTCCTTCGTAATTACGGAGTTTTGTAAACGACAACGCAATCCCAATGGTGGTTGAAAGGATAATTAACCAGAAGAATTTTGAGGTTAAACTAAACTTGTTTAATGCCGGAGCATGAACTTCGATGTAAGGGGCGATCCAATCGGATACCAAATGCGCAAAACCGGTAACACCAAGCCCAATGGCTGCAATAACCATAATATCGGTGCTGCTAGGAATGCGTGCTATCCGCTGACTGAATTCATGCATATGATCTTTTAGTTGGGTAACACTGCTGGCGTCGGCTTTAAAATGTTTATCGATCTGTTTTGCCTTTCCAACCCCAATCAGTAAAATGGCCATCCAAACTTCGGCAACCAATACATCAACGGTTATCATTATCGAATATAAATGATCCGATGGTTTAAAAATTTCGTACATGGCAGCCTGGTTGGCACCACCACCAATCCAGCTTCCGGCAATGGTTGTCATTCCGCGCCAAACAGCATCGGGGCCTGCGCCTCCAACAAGATCAGGATTAATGGCCGAAGCAGCTAAAATAGCCAGTGGCCCGCCAATAATAACACCAACGGTTCCGGTAAGGAACATGATTAGCGCTTTACTCCCCAATTTAAACACTTCTTTAAGGTTGATACTTAGGGTTAGTAAAACCAAACTTGCCGGCAACAAATAGCGCGATGCCATAAAATACAGCTGCGAGTGTTCGCCGTCGACAATATTAAAAGTGGTGAGCAAACTGGGTAAAAAATAGCAGAGCAGCAGCATCGGAATAACACTGTAGAATTTCTTAAAAATGGGTTTCGACGAATTGCTGGTATAAAAAATAGCGGCCAGTAATGCCAATAATAATCCTAATACTACTGCGTCGTTTTTAATAAGTGCTTCTACTTGTTCTGTTTCCTGCATACCTCTCTTTTTTTGCCTCAATTTTATCTAAGGTGGCAAATATAAAAATCTTTTCAGGTTTAACAACTTGATATTGGTCAGGTTCAATGCTTTATCCATCCGGTAAAAATTTGTTATAAAACAGTTTCAGAAAAAAACATTTGCATTGATTAACAAAATGCCGTAATTTTTATATGGTTTTTAAATCTTTCAATCATGCGAAATAAAAAATGTATAATTTCTGTACTGTTAATTTTCTCATTTATTCAGGTAATAGCCCAAAACGATAAAATATACACCTCGAACGGAGATGTACTGGTGGGTGAAATAAAATCGATGAAACGCGGAGTGCTGGTTTACGATACCGATTATGCCGATAGTGATTTTCAGGTAGACTGGGAAGAAATTGAAGGGATAGTGAGTACCCGGTTGCTGATTATTTATACAGTTGACGGGAAAAAGTACAACGGTGGGTTAAATTCGTTACCCGACGAACCCAAAAAAATAACCATTCAAACGCTGGATGATAACATCTCAGTGAACATGGACCAGATCGTTGAAATCACCTCCCTGGAACAGCGGATCATCGACCGGATAATTATTTCGATCGATGCCGGATTGTCTTATAGTAAGGCCAATAATGTGCGGCAAACCTCGGCAGCGGCCAAAGTGAGCTACCGCGGGATTAAATGGAATATTAGCGCCCAGTTTAATAATGTGGGAACAACTCAGGACAATGTGGAGCCGCTAAAACGTACCGATGGCGGAGTTACCCTGGTTCGCGATATTTGGGGAAATGGAATGATACTGGGTGGTGCCGAATTTTTAAGTAACAGCGAACAGATGCTTGATTTGCGTTCTACTTTTCGTGCCGGTTTGGGTTTGTATCTTCTCCGTACCAATCACATGTACATGCAATCGGGTTTAGGACTGGCATTCTCGCAGGAGAAATACGGTGGTGATAATCCAACTTCGCAGGGAAGTTTTGAAGGACTGGGACTGTTTGATTTTAATGCCTATGATCTAGGCGATCTGTCGTTTCAGTTTAAGCTAACCACATATCCAAGTTTATCGGATTGGGGAAGGTGGCGTATCGACATGGATACATCGCTGAAGTACGATTTGCCACTCGATTTTTACGTAAAACTGAGCTATGTGCATAACTTCGATAGCGATCCGTTGGTTGCTGGCGTTGCTAAAAACGATTTTGTGTTTAAAACCAGCTTAGGTTGGGAGTGGGATTAAGAGCTTGCAGAAAAAAATATCGTTTCCATCATAATTCCTGTTTCAAAGTCAAGGAATCACCCCCGTTTTTTATAATTTAGAGAAAACAAATATTGCTGGCCAAAAAAGTATATTTTGACCGGTAAGTTCCAGCTTTCTCAAAATGAAATTATTTACAACTAAACAAATAGCAGCAATCGATAAGTTTACCATCGAAAATGAACCCATTACGGACATTGATTTGATGGAACGCGCCTCGCTGCAAATGACCAACTGGATTGTTCAACAGTTTTCAACCGAAGAGAGGTTCCTGTTTTTTGCCGGCCCAGGAAATAACGGAGGCGATGCCCTGGCAATGGCCCGGCAGCTGGCTGATTTGGATTACCAGTGCGAAGTTTACCTGCTTGATTTTGGAAAAGCTTTAAAAGGATCGCCGGCTATCAACTACAAACGTCTGGAAGAGCAGGGCAAAGTAAAGTTGAGCAAACTAAGGTCGGAAGACGATTTTCCGCAGGTTGACGTAACCGATGTGCTGATCGACGGTTTGTTTGGCTCGGGTTTGTCGCGGCCGCTTGAAGGATTACCGGCACAACTTGTGCAATACATTAACCAGCTGCTGAATGTGGTAGTGGCTGTTGATATCCCCAGTGGATTAATGGGGGAAAGCAATGTCGAAAATAATCTTGAAAATATTATCCGCGCCGACTTTACATTAACTCTACAGTTCCCGAAGATAAGTTTCCTTTTCCCCGAGAACGAACAGTTTGTAGGGCAGTGGGAAGTGTTACCGATTGGATTGCATCCCGATGGAATCAGCGAAACACCATCGCCGTATTCCTTTGCCGATGCGGAAGATGTGGCAGCTCGTTTGCCGATGCGAACAAAATTCGATCATAAAGGAACATTTGGGCACGCACTGCTTATTGCCGGAAGTTACGGCAAAATGGGAGCGGCCGTGCTGGCCTCAAAAGCCTGTTTGCGTGCCGGAGCAGGATTGTTAACTACTCACGTTCCGCATATGGGGTTCCCGGTCATTCAAACCGCGGTGCCCGAAGCAATGGCCAGTATCGATCAGCACGATTCGATGTTTACTGATTTTCCCAACCTGGAGCCTTATGCGGCTATTGGTGTTGGTCCGGGGCTGGGCCTGAAACGAAATTCGTGCCGTGCCTTATGCGATTTGTTCGATCAGGCAAAGGTACCGATGGTTATCGATGCCGATGCGCTGAATATTCTTGCCGAAAATAAAGCCTGGCTGGAGAAAATCCCTGAAGGTTCGGTGCTTACACCACATCCGGGCGAGTTTCGGCGTTTGGTGGGTGAAACAACAGATTCGTACGATGCCATTCAGAAACAAATGGCTTTTGCCAAAAAATACAACTGTGTGGTGGTGTTAAAAGGAGCACATACTTCAGTGGCGGCGCCCGATGGAACACTTAGCTGGAACTCAACAGGTAATTCGGGAATGGGAACCGCCGGAAGCGGCGATGTACTTACCGGAATAATTCTGGGATTGCTGGCTCAGGGAATGGCTTCGTTTGATGCAGCGCTGCTGGGCGTTTATCTGCATGGACTGGCCGGAGATATAGCTGCCAAAAAACGATCGGAATTTTCGTTAATGGCCGGCGATATTATCGAAACGCTGGGAAAAGCATTTCTAAAAGTTCAGGAAGAATTATAAAAAACATATAAGCCCTAAATAATCTATCAATGAAAGTAAAAGGAGTAGTTTTCGATTTTAACGGAACCTTGTTTTGGGATACACATTTGCAGGAAGACTCGTGGGATCGTTTTCTTGAAAAGTATGGTTTTACCCTGAACGAGGAGGAAAAGAAAAAATACATTCACGGAATAAATGCCAAAGATACTTTTGAATATTTGTTTAAACGCGAGCTCAACGATGCTGAAGTACACCGGCTCACCGAAGAAAAGGAAGTGATTTACCGCAGCATGTGCCTGGAGCATGGTATGCAACTAGCTCCCGGTGCCGAGCAGCTGATTGGTTTTTTGGCAGAATCAGGCGTAGCATTGGCAATTGCTACCGCATCGGCAAAAAATAATGTTGATTTTTTTATTCAGCATTTCCCTTTGTTAAACTACTTCAGGCCCGAACATATTATTTACAACGATGGTACAATGCGCGGAAAACCACACCCCGACCTGTTTAACAAAGCCATTTCGGCCATTGGAACAAAGGCGGATGAGACATTGATTTTTGAAGACTCGCACGCCGGGCTTGAGGCCGCAATTCGCTCCGGGGCAGGAGAGGTGATTATCGTAAATTCGGCCAATGCGGAGTACAATGGTTATTCCTGCAGGCAAATCACGCATTTTAACCAGGTAGATAAAACTTTATTTGTATAAGGCTTATCTTTTCTAAAAATTATTTTCGGCATATCATTTTTTGTAACCAGGTAGTTTTGTGCTTAAACTAAATGTTTTAGTTACGGTTTTGTTTTCGGGAAAAGAATATTAGTAATAAAAATCGCCTTGTGGTCCGCAATCGTCTTTAAACGCTTTTCAAAAATAGAAGTCAATCACTAAAGAAAAAGTTAAACCAGCAGTTTTGCGAGGTGAAAAAACATTTTCGGCAACCGGCATAGCAATTGCCGTAATTATGTTAGTGCAATCAGAAGGGTAATTTTTGATAATTCACACCACTTTTAAGTTTATCGGGATACGATGATTTTGAGGTGGTGTTTTTTGTTTTTAAAGTCCGGTGCAGATAGCTCGTGGTAATAGTTTTGTCGTATAACTTCCTGAAACATTAAATTTGTAAGCGTTTTAGTGTGTTGAAAATGTAATGCGCGATACACAATACTAAATCTTGCAAACAGAGAACGATAAAATAACCGAAATAGATCCGGTATGGTTACCTTTATCGCGTGTATATAACGCTGCGAGACAATAGATTGAATGAGTTTTTATATACAAAGCCATAAATGCGATTAAAAAATAACAGCAAGTTCACGAGTATTCATTATATTCTTGTAATTGTGGTATTAAAGTTTTAAACTCATGGTCTTTTATGACACTGATTTAAGCTTGGTTCAGAATTTAAATTATTGACAGGGAAGATGAAAAACGATATAAACATTACAAAAGCATTGATTGATTTATCTACCGACAGTATTTTTATAATACAGAATGGGATAATTAAGTATGCAAATCGGGGGTTATTGGAGTTTTCGGGGTATAATTTATCTGAACTAATTGGGGTGAAGTTTACGGAAATTGTACAGCATAATGAGTTAGAGAAACTTTATTCCCTGTCGCTTAAAAATCAAAACGGCGAAAATCAGCCATTAAAATACGAATCGGGTGCCAGGTTTAAAAACGGGAATTATATTGATGTTGAAGTATCAGCCGTATCGGTTGTTTTTGAGGGCGAACCGGCTTTTCTTGTCGTTTTGAGAGACATTACACAACGTAAAATCTCCGAAAGAAAATACCAGAATATCATTGATTTTGCACCTATTGGTTTTTACAAAACCCGAAGAAATGGCGACTTTATCCTTGCAAACGAGGAGTTGGCAAACATTCTGGGTTATGATGATGCCGATGAGTTACTCGCAATGAATATATCTGATTTCTACTTTTCCGGTGATGAAAGAGAAAAATTAATCAATAAATACGATACAGCGAAAAGTTCAAAAATTAAAAATCTTGAAATAAAATTCAGGAAAAAAGACGGTAGTGCCATTTGGGTTTTAATGACTGCGCGAGCCATAAAAGATAAAAATGGAAACACCATAAGTTATGACGGTTTTATCATTGATGTAAGTGAAATGAAAAAATCGCAAAATGAGCTTATAGCCGCCAAAGAAAAAGCCGAAGAAAGTGACCGTCTGAAATCGGCATTTCTCGCCAATATGAGCCACGAAATCAGAACACCGATGAATGGTATTCTCGGATTTACAAGTTTGCTTTTAAATCCTGACTTGAATGATGAAACAAAGGAAAAATATATTCAGATTATTCATCAAAGTGGCGAGCGAATGCTGAATACGGTAAACGATATCGTGGAAATGTCGAAAATTGAAGCCGGTATTATGGAGGTAAGAAAATCGGAAATTAGTGTAAGCGGAATATTAAAAGATATCCTCTCGTTTTTTCAGGTTCAGGCTCAAAAAAAGGGATTAACGCTAAATTATCAAAATAAAATGCCCGGGGCCGAAATATTCGTAACCACCGATAGGGCGAAATTTGAATCGATTCTTACCAACCTTATTAAAAATGCCATCAAATTTACCGAGCAGGGAAGTATAACGGTTAGTCATATCACAAAAAACGGATTTATTGAATTTTGTATTAAAGACACCGGAATAGGTATTCCCTTAAATCGGCAAAAAGCTATTTTTAGCCGTTTTGAGCAGGCCGACATTAAAGACAAAAGAGCATTTGAAGGCTCGGGTCTGGGGCTGGCAATAGCAAAATCGTATGTTGAAATGCTTGATGGCAAAATATGGGTGGAATCAACAGAAGGAGTGGGGACTGAATTCTATTTTACTTTACCGGTTTCGAACGTAGTAAAAAATAGTGCTCCGGATTCGACGCAGGAACAGAAACAAAATGGGCTTAAACGAAAATACAAAATACTGATTGTTGAAGACGACAGAACTTCTGCCATTTTGCTTAAGACCATGTTATATGATATTGCTGAAAAAATTACCCATGCCAATAACGGGGAGACTGCTATTAAAGAATGTAAAAATCAGGCCGATTTTGATATTATTTTAATGGACATGAAAATGCCGGGAATAAGCGGCCATGAAACCACAAAAAGAATTCGCGAGTTTAACAAGGATGTAATTATCATCGCCCAAACAGCCTATGCTTTGTCGGGCGACAGAGAAAAAGCATTTCAATCAGGCTGTAACGACTATATTGCAAAACCAATTAAAAAGGCTGAGATTCTGGAAAGGATTGAAAGCAACATTAAAAATTGCATTTAACATGGTGTGTATAGCATGGGGCAGGCAGTTAATGTTTTAAAGTTGCTACATTTTATCAAATCTGTTGCGGTTTGCTTTCGGCGTTACATCAGAACGGTTTTCCCTTCTTAAGGGAATCTGCCTCCCGATAGGCAGGAATGTCGACAGTTGAGCGTGCGAATTGAAAATCGGCCACAGCCAAATCCCGTACTTTACGTTGGGGACAAAAGGGTAAGTATTTAATTCGATCCCTTTACCCCTCACCCTGTCGGGAGCTCCCCTCGGCAGGGGAGCCGGCTACCAGCAGCTTTACAATTAAAATTGTGGCATTACATCAGAACGGTTTTCCCTTCTTAAGGGAAAATGTCGACAGACAAAAGGGTAAAGGTTTCATCCAGTTTTTCGTTGGCAACAGCTGTCGCGCTTCATCTCAACCATATTTTCCCCTACGCCACACAGCACCGAAAGTTTATGTTACTGGTTTTTATCCCCTAACTACCTGAAACATAAAAAATATGTTTAGTTTTATAACACCAAAACCTAAATTCGTGAATACACGCCCTGTAATAACAACAGAAAATAGCATTTACAAAATTAGATATTGTATGCCTAAACCTGATAATAATTCCGGTGTTTGGGTGTGTTGTAAGGTTTTTACTTACATACAACATAGTTATCACTCAGTTTGAAAAAGAAGATGAAGAAAAATGAATGAAAAGGATTTAATATTAAGAACCATTAATAACGGTATTGGAGATAAAAACACTTTCTATACATCCGAATCATTGAATTCGTTTATACTTAAAAATAAAAATAAAGAAGAAATTGAATTTTTAATAAAAGAAATAATTAATGAAAGACCGGAGCTAATAAAAGTAATAAGCCTACAAAATTCACCGCTTAAAATAAGACCTTCCGGATTAATTGAATCATTTCTTAATTCAGGAGGTTTCTCAAAAATAGAATCTGAAGAGAAAGAAAGGAAATATTTAGAACTAAGAAAATCCAAAATAGATTTAGAACTTGCTGAAAAAATGCTTAAAGAGTATCCTAAAACTAAATGGATAGCAAGAATAAGTTTTCTTATCGGAATTGGTTTAGCACTTTTAGGATACTTTAATCAAAATGACTTAAGTTATAAAGAATCAACAACAAGGTTAAGTCCGAGAATTGTGTAAAGGATGTGACTTTAACTTTGTAAACTATGTGCCTTAACGAACATGTAACCATCGCCCAAAAAGCAAAAATGCCAACGAAAATCATCGTTGGCAATTTTATACTGTTACTTTTTTCTTTTCTTCCGTTTCTGGCGCTCTTTTGTGCGCGAAAATTTATCTTCGAACGAACGTTTTGAAGAGCCTTTTCTTTTTTTCTGATGAAAAGCGCCCTGGAACGTAGGATCGTCAATTTTGCGCTGACGGTCGATCTCGCGCAGCATATCCTGGCTTTCTTTAAACTCCGATTCGACAACTTCTATACCTTCGGGTAAATCCAAAAGCTGAATTTCCTGGCGCATCAAACTTTCAATCTTTTTCCAGTGCCACTCTGCCGCCGGATCGATTAAGGTAATTGCGTCTCCTTTATTTCCGGCACGAGCAGTTCGGCCAATACGGTGGATATAGTCGTCGTAATCATTCGGTAAATCAAAGTTAATTACGTGGCTCACCTGGCTCACATCCATACCACGCGCCGAAACATCGGTAGTAATTAATATCCGAACTTCACCACTTTTAAATGCCTGGATGGAATTAATACGCGAGTTTTGCGCTTTGTTCGAATGGAGAATCCGTTTTTCGCCTTCCGCTTTTCGCTGAACCACTTTGTAAACACCCTCGGCATGTTCTTTTGTTTTCACAAAAATTACCACACGCGTAAATTTCTCTTCATCCTGAAGCAGGTGTTTGATGAGGTTTAGTTTTGTTCTGTAATTCGGAACTTTATAGCAGGTTTGTGTTACCAAACCAACCGGAGTGGCCGATGGTGCTATTTCCAATTTATCGTAGTGATCGAGAAATTCTTCTGCAAGCTTTTCAATCTTTTCCGAGAAGGTAGCCGAAAACAACAGGTTTTGCCTGCGCGACGGAATAATTTCCTGAAGTTGTTTGATTTGAGGGATAAATCCCATGTCGAGCATACGGTCGGCTTCGTCGATTACCAGGTATTTTACCTTTTTTAACCGCAGCGCACCGACCTGGTACAAATCCCACAGACGGCCCGGTGTGGCAACCAGAATATCAATTCCCGGTTCCAGCAAAGCAGCATGTTTTGTCCAGCCAATACCTCCAAATACCGCCGCATGGCGCAACTCCGAGTAACCAGTTAATTCTGCAATATCTTCACCCACCTGAATCGATAATTCGCGTGTTGGAACAAGAATTACTACACGCGGATCAACTCCTTCCGGCTTTTTTAAACGAGATAGCAAGGGAAGCAGGTAAGCCGCCGTTTTTCCGGTTCCGGTTTGGGCCACACCAACAATATTCACCCCCGAATTTATTTTCGGAATAGCTCTTTCCTGAATGGGTGTTGGCGTAGTAAAACCAATATCGTCGAGCGATTTTAATATCGATTTTGCAACTTTTAAATCTTCAAAAGTCTTCTTCATTCTATAAAATTTAGAAAACAACGTTTTCTGTTTCGGTGCAAAATTAGAAAATAAAGCCGACTTACCTCAATTTGTACATTTTACCGGGCAACGCATGCACCAGGTTTTTAAATTCGAGGTTTAACATTGTGGCTGAAATACGGCTTACCGGAAGTTTTATTTCTGCCGAAATCTGATCGATAAAAAGTTCGCCTTTTTCTTTTAACAGGTCAACTACTTTTTGTTCGTTGGGATTTAAATCGATAAACAAACTCGACTGCACGGCGTCAACTTTATCGGGTTTTTCCCAACCCATAAAATATTCCAGGTCGTTGATGCCTTCAATTAAAGTCGCTCCGTTATTTCTTATCAGAAGGTTACAGCCTTTTGAGTAAGTGTCGCCTGCGCGGCCCGGGAACGCAAAAACATCGCGGTTATACGATGAGGCAATATCGGCAGTAATGAGCGAGCCTCCTTTTTGGGCCGATTCCACCACAATTGTGGCATCGGCCAATCCGGCAATAATACGGTTGCGTTTTATAAAATTAGCCGGGTCTATTTTGGTGTTGCTCGGAAAATCGGTAACAATTCCACCACATTCCAGCATTTTTTCCGCCGTTTGTTTGTGTATGGCCGGGTAAAGCGTATCGAGCCCATGAGCAATAACGCCAACGGTGGGCAGATTGTAGTTCAGGGCACAACGGTGGGCTTGTACATCAATACCATAAGCCAAACCACTAACGATCAAAATATTGTATTTTCGTTCGGCAAATTCACGGCACAGATTTTCTACTATTGTCCGACCGTATTCGGTGGCGTTACGCGTACCCACAATGCTGATTACCCGCTCAGTATCGAGATTCATGTTCCCTTTGGTGTAAATAATAAGTGGTGCGTCAACACAACTTTTTAGCCGGCGTGGATAAGTGGCGTCGGTATAAAAATGGATGTCGATTCCGTTTTTATCAATGTACTCCAGTTCCTTTTCTGCCAGTGGCAGCACATTGTTTTTCTTTATCTGGCGGGCATAAGCTTCTCCAATTCCGGGAACTTTTGTTAATGCTTTGGCCGATTGCGAAAAAACACCTTCGGCGCTGCCAATATAGGCAACCAGGTTGCGGGCAAGAATACCTCCAATATTGGGAAGCATCGATAGTGCCACTTTGTATTTAAGGTCTTCGTTCATAAGTGCAGGGAGTTCGGGCTTAGTTTTTTATGATTGAATTTAGCGATTCCTGAATACGTTCGCGGTCTTCGATAGTTAAGCCAGCCAGGCTAACAACCGGGTATTCGGCTATTCCCCGATCGGTTTTTATTACAAGCGTTAAATCGGATAATTTACCAAAAAATGAATCTTCGAAAAGCGCCTTTCTTAAACGATACTTGGGAAATTCAATGGAATTATAGGCCTTTCCGGTAAAACTGATCACTTTGTAATAGCGAAGAATAATTTTGTCTGCATCGTCGGAATATTCGATGTATTGATAATCGGCCACATGAAAATAAAGGTACCACATGGAGAAAACGCCCAACCCGGCCAGTGCAAGCAGAACATGGTCGAGTAAAAACAGCGCCAGAATACCCAGCGCAATTAGTATGGAAACCAGGAAGAATATTTTTTTGATCTTCGAAACCTTTTCGGTGTTTTTTATTGTCATCGTTCGTTATTAAATATCTAAAACTATTGCCACGGGCACCCTTAAAAAAAGGCAATGCCATTTTTATTGTAACTTTATCGCAATTTAGCAGCTACTTATGGGAAATTCAAAAATTTACTCTAAAATAATTTACAGCCGAAAGTTGGAACAGGAACTTCAGGCTTATATCGATAACTATCCAAAGGGCAAAGTGTTTCTTGCTACCGAAGAAACCGTTGATAAACTTTGGGTAGCCAACCTGGATAATTTTCTGGCAGAAAACAACATTAAAAAAGTTGTTGTTCCGGCCGGAGAGCGCAATAAAAAAATTGGTTCGGTTGAAACCATCTGGCAGTTTTTATCGGAAAACGAGGGCGACCGCAAATCCTTACTTATTAATATTGGTGGAGGAATGCTTACCGATCTTGCCGGTTTTGCAGCCAGCACTTTTAAACGCGGAATTGATTTTCTGAATGTGCCAACAACCTTGTTATCGCAGGTTGACGCCTCGGTGGGTGGGAAAACCGGGTTTAATTTTAACGGATTAAAAAACGAAATTGGCGTATTTAAAGAACCGGTTGCCGTTCTTATAAATACCGATTTTTTGAAAACCATCGATCGTAACAATTTTATTTCGGGGTTTGCCGAAATGATCAAACACGGACTGATTCACAGTCCGGAACACCTGGCAGAGCTGAAAGATTTTAATTTCGATACTATTGATTACGATCTGTTACAGGAAATCATCCGCCACTCGGTAAACGTGAAAGAATATTTCGTAGCCAACGACCTTACCGAAAACAATATTCGAAAAGCACTGAATTTCGGGCACACGGTTGGTCATGCTTTCGAAAGTCTGGCCATGAAACAGAACCGGCCCGTTTTGCATGGTTACGCTGTTGCTTATGCCATGATCGCCGAATTGTTCCTGTCGGTGAAAATGTGTGGTTTTCCGCAAGCCGATTGCGATGAGCTGACCAAATGGATGTTGGATATTTACGGCAAATTCGAAATTGAAGAGACCGATTTTGAAGCTTTGTATCAATTGATGACGCACGACAAAAAGAACGAATCAGGGCGAATTAATTTTACCCTGCTTCCAAAAGTTGGCGAAATTGCCATCAACCAGAATTGCAGCAAAGAACTGATTCTGGAGGCGCTTAAATTCTATAAAAGTCTGTAATTGACAGACGGAATTCATTTTATTACTTCTGACATGATTTACCAGGTAACTACCGAAATAAAAGAAATTAAGGGAGCAATTAATCTTCCGGCTTCAAAAAGTATAAGCAACCGGGCACTCATTATTAATGCTTTAAGTTACAGCCCGTATCCGATTCGAAACCTGTCGGACAGTGACGATACAAAAGTTTTGACGGCAGCATTGTTTTCAAACAGCAATAAATTCGATATCGGGCATGCGGGAACCGCGATGCGTTTTCTTACCGCTTTTCTGGCAAAAATTGTTGGCGAGTGGGAGATAACCGGATCGGAGCGCATGCAGCAACGCCCCATTTCTATTTTGGTAGATGCGCTAAATAAACTGGGTGCACAAATTGAGTACCTGGGGACTGAAGGCTGTCCGCCGCTGAAGATTTTGGGTTCGCATTTAAAAGGGCAAACCATTGAGTTGGATGGAAGTGTTTCGAGCCAATATATTTCGGCGCTTTTACTAATTGCTCCAACCATTGAAAACGGACTGACTTTAAAGCTGAAAGGCAATGTCACATCACGATCATACATAAAACTTACGCTGGAATTGATGGCAAAATTTGGCATTCAGTACCGCTGGGACGATAACGAGATATTTGTGCCGGAGCAAAAATATTTTGCCCTCGATTTTACCTGCGAAGCCGACTGGTCGGGTGCTTCGTACTGGTACCAGATTATGGCGCTGGTTGACAATGGTGAGCTATTGCTGGAGAATCTGTTACTCGATAGTTTGCAAGGCGATGCCAACATTGCCGCCTGGTTTGAGCAGTTTGGAGTTACTTCAACACAAAAAGAAGAGGGTGTTCTGTTGGAAAAACACAAAAACCGTCAGCCGGAGAAACTGGTACTTGATTTTATTGAAAATCCCGATGTGGCGCAAACCATGGCGTGTTTGTGTGTGGCTAAAAATATTCCGTTTCACTTTTCAGGTTTAAAAACCCTGAAGATCAAAGAAACTGACCGGATTACGGCGCTGCAAAACGAGTTGGCAAAATTTGGAGCGTCCATAGCCGAACCTCAGTTTGGAGAACTGGCCTGGGATGGAAAACTTGATCAGGAACAACAGGAAGAAAATCCAATTATAAATACCTACCACGATCACCGCATGGCACTGGCTTTTGCGCCAATGGCTTTAGCGGGCTTTTCGATGCGAATTGATGATCCGATGGTGGTTACCAAATCGTACCCCGGTTTTTGGGAAGACCTGAAACAGGTGGGTTTTTCGATTGAAGCGGATTAGAACGCCGGTGACGCTGATTGAGAAGATAATCGCTGATAAAACGCTGTGAAAATCATTTGTATCAGTGTCATCAGCGTTCTATATCTTATAGTTTTATAAATATCTTCTTCTTATAAAGGATCCAGGCCGGAATAAAATTGAAGCCAATAAACAGGGCGGCATACAAAAAGCTGCCCATTTCCATACTCCAACCGGTGTTTTCAAACATACTCATCCAGTGGTTGTTTAAGCTGCTTCCACCAAATTTCCAGGAATAAAAAGGCAGGCGCCACACATCGGCCAGTACATAAACGGCGATGGCATTCGAGCCAAATATAATTCCTGGTTTGGTTAAACGTGTACGGCCAAGCATATCCACAAAAAAGATACTCACAGCTAAAACCATTCCTGCCAGTCCCGAAGTAACCATTACAAACGAACTGGTCCAGATATTTTTATTGATTGGGAAGATATAATTCCAGAAATAGCCGATAATAAAAGCAAAAAACGAAAAGGCGAAAAGGTAAATTACTTTTCGTTCAGCAGGTAGTTTGCTAAGCACCAAATGACCAGCCAGCATTCCGGTAATTCCGGTGGCGATGGCCGGAAATGTACTTAGCAGTCCTTCCGGATCCCATGTTTTCTGCCACAAATAACCGGGCAGGAATTTGCTGTCGACCCAGGCAGCAATATTGGCACCGGGTTCCAGCATTACTTTTCCGTAACCGGGAGTAGGTATCAACATCATCACGAGCCAGTAAATTACAAGCAAAGCTCCGGCAACAATGGCCTGGGTTTTCCATTTCGAGTTCAGGAATAAAAAGGCACAGGCTAAAAATACAATGGCAATTCGCTGCAGTACTCCGGCAATCCGCACATCTTCGAAACTAAAGCTGGGGAACAACCAAAGCAAAATGCCAACTGCAAATATTTTTATCGAACGAAAAACGATTTTCCTGTACATCGGGCCTTTGTCAACACCTGCGTTCAGTCGTTTGGTGTAGGCCAATGCGATGGACACGCCAACGATAAATATAAAAAACGGAAATATCAGGTCGGTTGGGGTTAAACCATTCCAGCTGGCGTGTTCCAGCGGCGGATAAATATGTGCCCAGGTTGCAGGATTGTTTACCATTATCATTGCGGCAATTGTAAATCCGCGGAAGGCGTCAAGCGAAATAAGTCTTTTAAATTCAGCCATTTTGTTTATTTGGTTTAGTAAAATATTCTAATAGACTTAAAATTGTTTTTAAAAATATTAGAAAGTCAAACTTAGCAAAAATATTGTGATGAGAAAGATGGCCGTTTAAAATTATTCGATTACTTGAATTTTGTCCGAATGTGGGTGACTTCGAACCTTTTCCTCGTGCTTGGGAATGCAGTTTTAAGAGATGAGGTAGATGGTTAAAACCTGTTGGTGGAGTTAATAATCAGACTTCGACTGCGCTCAGCCTGACAGTCACAGTGAGCGGAGTCGAACTGTGACAATATGTTATAAATTAATTCCGCTGCTGAGTTCGATTTAACCTTTTATTTCCGCTTTTTCTGAAAAAACTCCTGCAACAATTCAGCGCACTCGGTTTCAAAAATACCGCTAACAATTTCTGTTTTCGGATGAAGTGCTTTGGCTGCAAATTTTTTAAAACCACGTTTTTCATCGGAGGCGCCATAAACGATTTTGCCAATTTGCGACCAGCCCAATGCGCCGGCACACATTACGCAGGGTTCCAGTGTTACATAAAGCGTGCAGTCGTTCAGGTATTTTCCGCCCAATAAGTTGGCCGCTGCAGTAATGGCCTGCATTTCGGCATGCGCGGTTACATCATTCAGGGTTTCGGTAAGGTTGTGGGCGCGTGCAATTATCTTACCTTTTGATACCACCACGGCTCCAACCGGAATTTCGCCTTCGTCAAAAGCCTGAACAGCTTCTGCAAAGGCTTTTTTCATAAAATATTCGTCGTTAAACGGTTCAATCATAATTTATTATTTAGCCCCGTCCTTTAGGGCGGGGTTTCAAAATTCGCGATGAAGATAGAATTTTTAGGATTTTCGTATTCTAATTAAAGTACAAAAATCCTAAAAATTCTTGGATGTCCCATGTTTTTTGTCCCCGCCCTAAAGGACGGGGCTAAATATATTCGCTTTTAGAGCAACTGCTGTACAATTCCCCGAAAAGCTGCCAAATGTTTCCGGTATAATTGCCAAAATATCACTATTTTCGCGGCGTAAATAAAAGATAGACATCATGTACAGAACACATACTTGTGGCGAACTTCGGATTGAGAATGCAGGAAATGAAGTAACTCTGGCCGGTTGGGTGCAACGCGTCCGCGACCTGGGAGCCATGACTTTTGTAGACTTACGCGACCGTTACGGCATTACCCAGCTGGTGGTTGACGAGAATACCGACAAAGCCGTTGCCGATGCCCTTGAGGAGTTGGGACGCGAATTTGTGATCCAGGCAAAAGGAACGGTTCGCGAGCGTCAGAGCAAAAACAAAAATATACCAACCGGCGAGGTGGAAATCGCTTTGTCGGAAATTAACGTGTTAAGCCCCGCAGAACTTCCGCCGTTTACCATTCAGGATGATACAGATGGTGGCGACGACCTGCGGATGAAATACCGTTACCTCGATTTACGCCGCGATGTAGTACGTGAAAACCTGGTTTTACGCTCAAAAATGGCACACGCCGTTCGTAATTACCTGAACTCAAAAGATTTTATTGAGACTGAAACGCCGGTATTAATTAAGTCGACTCCCGAAGGAGCACGCGATTTTATTGTGCCATCGCGTATGAATGAAGGCCAGTTTTATGCCTTGCCACAGTCGCCGCAAACCTTTAAGCAGCTGTTGATGATTGCCGGTTTCGACCGATATTACCAGATTGTAAAATGTTTCCGCGACGAAGACCTGCGTGCCGACCGTCAGCCGGAGTTTACACAAATCGACTGCGAAATGTCGTTTGTGGAGCAGAAAGACGTGTTGGAAATGTTCGAAGGATTAACCCGCCACATGTTCAAAGAAACATTGAACGTGGAAGTGGATGAGTTCCCGTGGATGCCTTACGCTGAAGCAATGGAGAAATACGGATCGGATAAACCCGATACCCGTTTCGAAATGCTGATCAACGATATTACCGAAACCGTAAAAGGAAAAGATTTTGTGGTGTTCGACTCGGCTGAATACATTGGTGCCATTTGTGCCAAAGGATGTGCTGAATACACCCGTAAACAACTCGACGGATTGACCAATTGGGTAAAACGCCCTCAAATTGGTGCCAAAGGTTTGGTTTATGTGAAATGTAACGAAGACGGTACGTTTAAATCGTCGGTAGATAAATTCTACTCGCAAGACGACCTGAAAGCCTGGGCAGAAAAAACAGGAGCCGAAGCCGGCGACCTGATCCTGGTAATGAGTGGCGACAAAAAACACATGTTGGATGCTCTTGGCGAGTTGCGCCTTGAAATGGGTAAACAACTTGGCCTACGCGACAAAAATGTGTTCAAACCATTGTGGGTTGTCGATTTCCCATTGTTGGAGTGGGACGAAGAATCAAAACGTTTTTACGCGATGCACCACCCGTTCACTTCTCCGAAACCGGAGGATATTGAACTAATGGATACCGATCCGGGAAAAGTACGTGCCAATGCTTACGACCTTGTTATCAACGGTGTTGAAATCGGTGGTGGTTCGGTTCGTATTTTCGATTCTGAACTGCAGTCGAAAATGTTTAGCCTGCTTGGTTTTACAAAAGAAGAGGCTGAAGCACAGTTTGGCTTCCTGATGAAAGCCTTTAAATTCGGTGCGCCGCCACATGCAGGTATTGCTTTTGGTTTCGACCGTTTGGTATCGTTATTTGCAGGTTTGGATACGATTCGCGACGTTATTGCTTTCCCGAAAAACAATGCGGGCCGCGATGTAATGATCGATTCGCCATCGGCAGTTGCAGAAGCTCAGTTAGACGAGTTGAATTTGAAACTGAATCTGAAAGAAAAGAAGTAATTTCTACCACATACAATTGATTTAAAGGAGCCTTCTCGGGCTCCTTTTTTGTTGAAACCGTTAAATCTGACGAAGAATAACAAAAGATTGTATTGGTGCTTGAACTTCCGGTTAATTTTGCACGAAAATCAAAAAACAGACAGCCAACCTTGACTGATAAAAATTATGCATAAAATATTACGAAAAAGAATTCTGAATCCTGCCGTTGAGGAGATTGTTGTGGAAGCGCCATACGTAGCCAGGAAATGCCAACCCGGACAATTCATAATCATTATCGTTGAAGAAGGAGGCGAACGCATCCCGCTAACCATTGCCGACTTTAACCGCGAAGAGCAGTCGGTAACAATGATCTATCAGGTTGTGGGGCACTCAACCCAATTGCTTCAGCAAAAAAATGTTGGGGATTATCTGAGTGATGTTGCCGGCCCGTTGGGTTTGCCTTGTGTTGATCATAAACCGAAAAAGGTTATTGGAATCGGCGGAGGTGTTGGTGCGGCTCCTTTGTATCCTCAAATAAAAATGCATGCCGAAAACGACACAGAGATTGATGTTGTTTTAGGAGGCCGAAGCGCCGATTTTGTAATTCTACAGGAAGAATTCTCGAAACTGTCGAAGAACGTATTTGTAGCTACCGATGATGGAAGCCTCGGAACAAAAGGATTTGTTACCAACATTGTTCAGAAATTATTGGACGAAGGAAATCGATACGATGAAATAATCGCGATTGGTCCGATTCCGATGATGAAAGCGGTGGTGAACGTGGTAAAACCATTTGATATCCCGATATCGGTTTCATTAAATCCTTTGATGGTAGATGGAACCGGAATGTGCGGAGGTTGCCGTGTTTCCATTGCCGGTAAAACAAAATTTGCCTGTGTCGACGGTCCCGACTTTAATGGTTACGATGTGGATTTCGATGAAATTACCAGCCGCCAGGGAATGTACAAAGACCAGGAGAACGGTCATAACTGCAGAATTGGCCTGTCGGGTGAAAATTACAAAGCAGCAAAGCCTGCAGCGCCAATTGTTGCCCAAATGAAAGGCAAGTTTAATATGCAGCCGCTTAGAACGCCAATGCCGGAGCTTGACCCGCTTGAACGAAGTAAATCGTTTGGCGAAGTGGCAATGGGTTATTCCGAGGAAGAAGCGATAAACGAAGGCAAGCGCTGCATTCAGTGTAAACGACCTTCGTGTGTTAGCGGTTGCCCTGTTAATGTAAATATCCCTGAGTTTATCGGTCATATTGCCGAAGGCGATTTTCAGGAAGCTTACAAAAGCATAAAATCTTATAATAGTTTGCCTGCGGTTTGTGGTCGCGTATGTCCGCAGGAAAATCAGTGCGAAGCGATTTGTGTACGCGGCAAAAAAGATGAACCTGTGGCCATCGGTCGTTTGGAGCGTTTTATTGCCGATTATGCACGTGAACATAAATTCGAAGAAGAACTTCCGCAGTACAACTCGGGCAGGAAAGTGGCTGTAATTGGTGCAGGACCTGCCGGAATTGCATGTGCAGGCGAACTGGCAAAAAAAGGTCACGAGGTGGTTGTATTTGAAGCACTTCACACGCCCGGCGGAGTATTGATGTACGGTATTCCGGAGTTTCGTTTACCAAAACAAATCGTACGCGAAGAAATCGACTCCATCAAAAAAATGGGCGTTAAAATTGAGAAAAACGTGATCGTGGGAAAATCGCTAACTGTTGAAGATCTGAAAGAAGATGGTTTTGAGGCCATTTTTATTTCTACCGGTGCAGGATTACCGCGTTTCCTGAATATTGAAGGCGAAAACCTGAATGGGGTGTATTCGGCAAACGAATTTCTGACCCGTGTGAACTTAATGGAATCTTTTAAACGCGAAACACCAAGTCCGGTGCAGAAAGGCGATAAAGTTGCCGTTGTTGGTGGTGGTAACGTTGCCATGGATGCCTGCCGAACTGCCCTGCGTTTAGGAGCCGGGGAAGTTTATATCATTTACCGACGCGGAGAAGATGAACTACCTGCGCGAGCTGAAGAAATTGAACATGCAAAAGAAGAAGGTATTCAGTTTAAGTTGCTTGCCAATCCGGTAAAAATTCATGACAATGGTAACGGTTGGGTAGGAGCTATCGAAAATCAGCAAATGGAACTTGGAGAACCTGATGCATCAGGACGTAGAAGACCGGTTGCTGTAGAAGGGGAGACTTTTATGCTCGATGTAAATAAGGTTGTAATTGCTGTGGGGCAGTCGCCAAACCCCTTAATTACACAAAGTACCAAAGGGCTTGATTTGCATTCGTGGGGTGGTATTATCGTTGACGAGCAGACCATGAAAACAAGTATGCAAAATGTATATGCGGGAGGCGATGTGGTTACCGGTGCAGCAACCGTAATTTTGGCCATGGGGGCCGGAAAAATCGCCGCACAAGCTATCGATACGCAATTGAATTAGTATATCCCGCAGTGATCGTCTCACTCAAAGTGAGGCTATCACTCTTCTGGTTACTCTGATGACAACATAAAATATAAAGGAGCTTTCGGGCTCCTTTATATTTTATGTTCTATTGGATAAGTACAGCAACTTTTGACCCCTCCTGACCTTCCCGAAGGGGAGGAACTATCCCCCTTTGGGGGATTATAGGGGGTCAGCGCAACCTCATTGAACGGAATTCGTAACAATAATATCTTGGGTGATAACTCCGCCAATCAAATATATTCTGTGATGTATACAAAATCCGAGATCATTATTTCTCAGCCTTCAAAACCAACACTTTATCGCCAGCCTGCACACTCTCTGCTGAGCTAAATAGCCTGATTCTTCCTTTTTCATTTTCGATCAGAATCGGTAATGTGTTCTCCAGATCGATTTTATTTTCAGCAATCCATTCTTTGCACGACACTTCTTTTTCAACCGGAATGCTGCTTTCACCGGCTTCATCATGCTGCATTTTGTGCACCCATTCATCAAGGCCAATTGGCGATGCAAATAAGAGATTTATATTCTCAAGTTCTGTTGTTTCATTAAACTCTTCTGACGGAGATTGAGCTACAGCAATTTCAGGAACAAGGAACTTTTCTTTTGCCATTTTTGCGGCCAGCGTATTTACCCGGTTATTTGTTGTCATTCCTACAACTGTCAACACATTGTCGGCTTGTAAGTCTTCCCACATGTCTTCGTGCAGTGCGTTGCCAAACAGACTGTTGAAACCCGCTTTTTCTGCCCTGGCAGCCAGTTCGCGGTTATTATCAATAAGCGTAACCGGAGTCTGATCTTTGAAATATTTAGCCAGAATAAGACTCAGCGGATTTACTCCGAGGAATACAATTCCACGGCGTTCGTCCATATAAACCAATTCGCCACGTTTGCGCAACCATTTGGTGGTCCAGCTTAAAAGCACAGGTACGGTAAGGGTGGTAAAAATGGCCATAAACACCAGTATGGAGAAAATCGTTTTGTCGATAATGCCCATTCCAAGGCCGATTTCTGCAATGATAATTTCAACGGCTCCGCGGCCGTTCATTCCCGTACCAATGGTAATTCCTTCGCGCCAGCCATTTCGCGAGGGGAGGTAGAACAAAGCAGTACCCACAATTTTGCCCACTATTGCCAATGATGTAACCAGTATCAGCAAACCCAGGTCGGTTTGAAAAACGGTAACATCCACAAAAAATCCGGCCGTTACAAAGAAAATAGGTGCCATAAAACCGATGGAAACATCGTAAAAAGCTTTGTTCAGTTCTTTCGAAATCTTTTTGGGGAAAAGGTTGTCCTTTATAAATAAACCGGCCATAAATGCTCCTAAAATGCTGTGCATTCCGGCCAGTTCTGCCAACTCGCAATACCCAAAGGTTACAATAAGAATAAGTGTAAAATAGGCGGTGCTGTTTTTCATTCCCGAGCGGGTAATGTACTTCCCGAGACGGGGCAAAAGAAAAGCGCCAATGGAAATGGTAAGTCCAAAAAATACCAGGATCTTGCCGCCAATCAGCAGCAGTTCGGTAATGTTTACCACATTGGTTTCGGCAAAGTTGGTGATGCCCGAAAAGATAACCAGTGCCAGCGTATCGGAGATTAGCGCACCGGCCATTAATACATAGGCAATGCGGGTATTCAGCAGTTTCAAATCGATAAGAATGCGGCTTTTGGTAGCCAGCGAGGTTACACCAATCGCAATGGCAACAAACAATCCGGCAATTGGTGTTCCGCCCGTCCATACAATGGCAAAGTAACCCAAAACAAAAGGGACAAAAAATCCACCGATGGCCGCCAGCAATCCCGCCCACGAGGCTTTTTTCAGGTCGCGAAAGTCGATTTCCATCCCGATGTAAACCATCAGCAGAATAATACCGATTTCGGCCAGCACTTTTACTGCCTCAGAATATTCGAGCCATCCCAGTACGGCCGGTCCCAGCACAATTCCGATAAGCAATTCGCCAAGAATGGCCGGATAACCGATCTTTCGTATTGCAACTCCTCCAAGATATGCTGCAAGCAATACCGCAGAAATATTCAGAATATTAATGTGAAATTCTTCCATAGCGCTGTTTTTATCGTTATGTCCCTTTCACAATATATGAAATTTAGTCCAAATAGAATACCTGGGTGTATTAAATAAGTTGTTAATGAGTTTGCAGTTGTATTACTGCATAAACAAAGGGGAGGAGTGGTTCGCCAATTATTATCCGGCTATTAATCCGGGCTTTCGTTTTTTCTAAATGGCGAAGGAATATAGGGTTCGCCGTTCAGCACTTTTACGGTATTTGTTATTGAAAGTAAGGTGTTAATCAGAAGTACACCAAGGAGCGGAGTAGTAACATTTGCTTTCCAGTAAATCCACAGGCAACCTGTAAGAACACCACAAATAAGGAGTTGAAAGCTGATAACCGAACGATAGTGGCGCGACATGGCTGTTGTTTTGTGCTTTCTGGCCCGCCACATCAGCACGGTTGGAAACACCAGTGGAAGGATGCCACTCAAATGTAAAAAACCTAACCAGATGTTGTTGCTGTGTTCTTTTTCCTCGCATTCACCGGCATCGGTGGATGCAAATAAACTAAAATCAACTTCCAAAGCTTTAGCAATCATTTGCAGGGTGTATGACCGCGGATCTACCTGCCCGTTTTCGATGCGCTGAATCGTTCGGGTGCTCACTTCTGTTTTTTCGGCCAGCTCTTCCTGGGTCATTCCCTTTTTAATCCGTAGTTCTTTAATGAGTTTTCCTGTTTCCATTTTGTTTTTTTTTAGCACTCAAATGTCTCACTGATTCCGATAACTTACAACAGCACTCGCACGACATTTACACGACAAATAAGTTTTTCGGCCGTCTGAACCGTACTCGTTTATTCCATCTCACTTAATTTTTGCTGTATTTCTGTTAAAATTCGTTTGTGGGAATAATTCGAGCAATGTCCTTTCATAGGTGTAAATTCAATTTGCGCGTCAGATTTAGGGTTTGTAGTACTTTTCAGGTATTGTTTAAAATCCCGCATCGAATTATTGAGGTAAAAATTATCCATATCACCCATCCAGATATGAATTTTCCCTTCGAGTTTTGGCCCAAGCTCTGGCCAGTTCGACGCGGTGTATTTCAATAAATCATATTTCTTCCAATGCTTGGCAACTTCTTTATCAATTGCACCGCTAACAGGATCAAAAATCGGTTTGGGCAGTCCGTCTTCTCCTTTGGGGCTGTACAATGCATTCCATGCTCCCCATTGACCGCCCGATGTCACATAGGTGTTCGAATATCCCTGAACATTCTCTGCAGTCATTTCCTGTTTTATCGAAAATTGAGGTTCGCCATAAATATCCCGCATACTTGGTCGCAAGTACCCTCGGTCGTTATAAAAAGCATTTTCATTTTCGTAGACATTAACCAGTTGCATTTTAGCAAAACACACCGGATCCGGGCTATACGACCAGCATCCGTTAAAAGTTTCGGGGTAAATTAATTGTAAGGCGAGCGATACCCAACCTCCGGTAGAACAACCATCAACAAAACGGTTTTCGGGAGTTCCTTCAATTCTGAATTGTTTCTCAATTTCTGGAATTAACTCGTTAATTAAGGCCTCTCCGTAAGGGCCGCTGTTTTCTGAATCGAGCTGATAACAATCGCCAAACGGTCCCTCTCCATCAAGAAAAACAGTAATGATTTGTGGCGCATCCTCCGAAGTCCACCACGACATAAACTCTTCATTTTTGATTAAAGAATTGATTCGCGTAAACCGACCACCATATCCGGCTACATTATAGCGTACCGGATATTTTGTTTTTGGATGGCTTTTGTAACCCGAAGGAAGTAAAACCGAAGCCTTTAAATGCATTGATTTGTTCCACCATTTTGTTAAAACCGGACTTTCCATTTCAAAAAACTCAACTAACTCGTTATCCTCTAATTTTTTTTCAGGAATGATTTCAGAAAAGCTTAGTTCAACCAATTGTTTGTTTTTTGTATCAACTTTTACAGGCGCACTGTATAAATTGCCGGCAGTGTTGCTGCGCGATTCAGAATCCCTGTTATGAACCCAAACTGCCTGTATAAAATATACGCCGTGAGGAACCGAGTTGAAATCCCATTCAGAGGTTTTTGCCCAGTCTCCATCGCCATTTACTCTCCGGGATTTGTTTTTGTCCCAGTTCTCGAAATTCTTTCCGAAGACAGATTCATTACCATCATAACCCGATGAGAATCTCGGCTCCGACTTATCAGTGTCTGAAATATAAATTAGTAACCTTCCTCTGGATTTAAAGCTGTCTTTGAGGTTATCATCCACCGAAATGGTAAAAGCTAATTTCGTAGATTGCTGTTGCGCAAATCCCGAAAAAAAAGTAATTGCCAGAAAAGACAGTAGGAGAAAACTTTTGATATTCATCTGTTTCGTTTTTATAAATGGATAAGATTTGTGTGCCACTATTTTTTATTGAGAGGTTTGCATGTGTATTTGGCAGCAGTAACATACAGCAATAAATATAATGTTTTTTCTATACAATTGGAAATAAGCAAGATGAAGCGGTTTTTACTTACCGGCCAGGTCGCGAATGGTTTGCCGCAGTATATTTACTTCCAGCTCCAGCTCTTTAACCCGGCTTTGCAGGCTTGCATTTTCGTTAACCAATTCGGTATCGGCGCAATCAGGTTCCGCATAAGGGAATTTGGTGGCCAGTTCGCGAAAAAAGTTGTATTGCAGTAAATTACTCAGGTCGGCAAGCTTTTGCACCTGCATGGTAGGGCGGTGTAACATGCCATTAACCGAAGTGGGGTGCAAATTTAGTGCACGGGCAATGTCGGCACCATTAACATTCTTGCTTTTCATTACTCGTTTCACCATCGGAAGTACAAAATTCTTTTCCATAAGTATAAAGTTTATTCTATATACCTCTAAAGTTAGGGAAAAAACATAAATATATATCTATAAAACAATAGAATAGATGTTATTAGAGTTAATCACGATGCTAATAGCCTCGAGATACAATTAAAAAACATCTAATAAGATGTAAAAAACATCGAGGTATAACTAAATAGCATCGAAAGTGGTGTAAAAAGCATATGCTTTGAGGTTCGGAAGTACCTTGTTTGATCTAAGAGCTTTAGCTTTGCCGGGTAAAGCAGGTGTTGGCTGGCTGACTGACTGAGGATTCGATTATTTCTTATTTTACCGGCCTCAAAGGATGTAATCTTTCCGAAAAGAAAACATCCTTAGGTGGGTTTTAAACGTCGAAATAATAAATCGATTTGTAATCGAGTTTTTTCGCGCCAATCCGGTCGTAAAAGTCCATCGCACTGTGGTTCCGGTTGTTAACGTACCAGTCGATCACTTTTGCTCCTTTACTTTTTGCATAGGTTTTCAGGTGTTTCATAAGCATCGCACCGATTCCCAGTTTTCGGTATTCCGGAAAAACAAACAGGTCTTCGATGTGGTAATTGGTAACCCCTTTAAACGTTGAGAACGATTTAAAAACAAGCGTAAAACCACACACTTTTTTGTCTTCGTTTTCGGCCACAAAAACGGTTACGTGAGTGTCGGGTGCAAAAATGGTGTTGCGAATGTCCTGCACGGTGGCCGTTACCATTTCTACCTGATCAACATGAACGGCGAGGCCTTTAATACATTCCAGGATAATTCCTGCATCTTCGGGTTGGGCTTCTCTTATTTGTATCATTTATTTGCCAATTTAATAAGTACTCTTGCGCGCTAAGGTGGCATGAAATTACAAAAAATGTATAATTCTACCCGTTTGGGCAAGTTCAAATGAGTTCTTTTTTCCTGCTTAAACCGCGCTGTTGTGGTTACTCCTCATCAATAATCCGAACATGATTTTCAATCCGTGTTTTTGTTGAATCACCGGCAAAGCTGGTAACATCGCCTTTGCAATTGGTAAAATAAACGTATTCACCCTGATCATAGAAACGGTACACTTTGCAGCCATCGTATTCAAATAGGTATTCAACGTTGTAGGTCGAATTGTTTTCCGGACTTTTGATGGTTATAGGCACACCCGAGCAGGCAGTAAATAGAATAAAAAGTGCTCCGGCAATAATCTGTTGAATGGTTTTCATGGCTTTAAAAATTGATGTTTGCTGGGGAAATACAAGAATGATGCCATGTGTTTATGTAAAGCAAGAGGGGGGAGAATTAGTATGTTCCTTCCGGGAACCCGTGTTAGATTATAAGTCCTCGATATCGCAATTGTACCAGGTTTTGTCAACTGTAAATCCGCTTTTTTTGTATAGTTTTATTGCCGGATGATTCCAGTTCAGCACCTGTAAGCGCATACGTTTGCATTTTTCTGCTTTCGCTACTTCAAACATTTTATCCATTAAACGGCTGCCCAATCCCTTGCCGCGATAAGCTTCTTTAACATACAGGTCATCGAGGTACAAGGTTTTTCCTACCCAGGTATAATAAGCGAAATAGTAAAGTGCCATGCCTATAATTTCCTTTTCTTCGGTTTCGGCCACATAACATTTAAAGTAGTCCTTTTGCTCGTACATTAATTCCAGCGAGTTGCTCACCTTTTCGGGGCTTTTTTCGTACTCCGCCAGTTCCATAATCAGCCCGAACATTGCCGGGAAATCGTTTTCAGTTGCTTTTCTAATTTTAATATCCATGTAATATTTTTAATTGAGTTGAAGTTTGGCCGAAGCTTTTACATCTCCGTTTATAACAATTTCGAAAGTATGCTCGCCGGGGTAATGTTTGCGCGTGGTCATATTTTTGAAGGTGTGTTTTTTGTTGATGCTGTGCATACCCGGTTTCATTTCCACTTCTTTTATCTGAAAAACTTTTGGCGATGTTTTGCCGTTGGCTTTTACAAAGTGAACGATGTATTCGATACGCACTTTTTGCTTTTGTTTGGTATCGAGGGCGAGTTTGAAACGAAACGAAATATCATCTCCAATTGCCGGCGAAGTGTTTGAGAGTTGGAAATCTTCCACTTTCATCAGCTCCGGATTGGCAAAACCAAACAGCAGCATTGCTCTTTTGTTGCCTTGTTTTAAGAGTGTGCGGCAGGCATGTTTTATAATCCAGTCGGTGTTTTTTGAATTTCCCTGCCAGCGTTCGCAAATATCCAGCACCAGTTCCGGATGATCTTTTGAAATGTCGTTGAGGTTATTGGCCACACTCTTTCGCACAAATTCCTCCGGGTCGTCTTTTAATTTCTCCAGAATTGGCAGAATCAGCGACGGATCTTTTTTCAAAGCCGGAACTCCTGATGCCCACGGCAGGCGCGGGCGACATCCCTCGCTGGCAAAGCGTCTTACCCGAAAATCGTCGCTGTCGGCCCAGGCAAGCATGTATTTCATAGCACCTTCCAAATCTTTGTTTAAGAATGGCCTGATACCAAATTCCGAGCTTCCGCATTTGGTCAGTTCACCCAATGCGGGCAAAGCAATGTCCCAGTGTTCCTGGCCGTACACCTCAACATAATCGGGTAAAACAATGGCCTCGAAACCGGTAACTTTTGGTACAATGGCCACCAGAATTTCAACCGCCTTTTCAAAATCCTGCGGAAGAAACTGGTGAAGACACAAAGTGGTATGCCTCATTTTTTCTTTTAACTCGCGCTCCGGCCAATCTTTGTCGCACACTGCGGCAACAAATTCTTCCGATTGAAACGGCGGATACACTTCTTTTAAAACGGTGGCAAAAAGTTGTACTTTCTCTAAAGGAAACAAGGTGTCTTTAAGTTTGTCGGCCATGGTAGTAGTTTTTAGCTGAGTTTATTGAGTTCATCAAAGAGTTGTTCCTGCTTATTTTTTAAGTTTTGCCATTGTTGTTTTCTGAATGTTTTCAGGATAAAAAGCCGTCCCCGCCCAATTGTTTTTAGCAAAAGAATGTACCATCGAAAAGCCAGTTTGCCGGCAAATGGGAGTAAGGCAAGAAACAACAGTTTGTGCCACCATAAAGGAAGCCAGCCCGAAACTGCCCAGAGCTCGAGTAAATAAACAATAGGGAAGAGGGTAAAACCCAAAACCAGTGAAAAGGAACTCCAAAAGGCAAAGTCTTTTATTTTTTTTCGAACAATGGTATCGATGGCAATAAACGGAATGGCGTTGAATAGAAAACCAAAAGCAAAAACCGGCAAGGTGATCAGTAAAAGCAGTTTATTGAGGCCAAGTTTCAGGAAGTTGTTTTCCGGATTTTCAACCAGCCACGAGCGCAAACCATGTTTCCGCACATCGGTATCAAATTGTTTTGTGGCGTTGCAGATCTTTTCCGCTTTCTGGGGGCTATTGTTGTCCAGTTCATCCAGAATTTTTACCAGTCGCTGGTCGGATTCAAAACGGCTCACAAAGTCTGCTTGCCTTCCTGCTTTTTGTGCAAATGCCTTTCCGTAAATCGCCCGGATAAGCTCGAAACATTCGTAATGCTCTTTGCTTTTAATGTTTATAGTAAGTGGCTCAATAGCTTTTTCAAGCGCATCGCGCAAGGCCAGTGTTGCGGCGCTGGAATTTTCGTGGTAAGCGTCCAAAAAATCATTCACCAAAATTGGTTTGCCAAAATTCACCAGCACACTGCGGTTAAATTTCCAGTAACTGCTGTAATATATTCCGGTTGGCACAATGTGGATATCCAGGTTATTATCGGCTTTTTCTTCGGCCTGAAAGACAATACGAGGAACAGCTTTTTTGTGCGATAACATTTGTCGTTTTGCCGAGTGGGCCGCCTCTGGGAAAAGGGCCAGTGCACCATTGTTTTCCAATACTTTTATTGAATCGGCAAAGGTTTTGTCGTTTTTCGAAAGCTGATCCTTCCCGTCGCGCATGCGGTAAACGGGCATAATCTTCAGAAAACGTAATGCCAGCGTTATAAAGCCGGGTTTAAAAATATCGGCACGTGCCAGCCACACCGGCTGAAAACGGGTGTGCAGAAGTATAGCCATCGGGTCGCTCAGCGCATTCTGATGGTTCGGGGCAATAAGAATTGGCTTGTTATTGGGAATGTTATCAGTCCCGCTTAAAATAATTTTATCATGAATGGTCCAGTCGACAAAACGGACATACTGCTTTAACAGCCAGTATCCCAATGACCACTTTTCGTATTTCATCTTAAAACTTAGTTTATCTGGTTAACTTAAAACGTGCCATAAACGACGATACGGCAAATCCGCTTAAAATATGCCAAACACCCCACCAGGCTGCAATAATGGTCATTCCGCCAAGCTCCAGTTCGGGAGGGAATATTTTGGGATTAAACATGAGTACAAGTGCCAGACCGGAATTTTGGATTCCGGTTTCTATAGTAATGGTTCGTTTGTCAATTCGTGGTAAGCGGAAAATGCTGCTAATGCTAAAACCGGCTAAAAGCGCAAGTCCGTTATGAATGAGAACAATTAGAAAAACAAGGTGTATAAACTTCATGAAATGTTCGAAGTTGGCGCTTAGCAGTGCAATTACAAACCCAATAAAAATAACTATCGAAATTTTACGAATGGGTTTCTTAATTCTGTGCGTTAACACCGGAAAATATTGTGCGATTAGCAACCCGGCAATAACGGGTATGCCCAGCAAAATGACCACTGTTTGCACCATCTGGAAGAAATCGATTTTGATGGGAACAAGGTAGTCGCCGGCACCCTGGTTGTTGTAAATATTAATAAACAGGTCGCCCCAAAGTGCAAAGTTTATCGGGGTCATAAAAGTGGCAGACAGCGTAGCAATGGCCGTTAAACTAACCGAAAGTGCGAGATTGCCTTTTGCCAGGGCACTCATAAAATTCGAGATATTACCACCCGGACACGATGCAATTAACAACATACCGAGGGCTACCGTTGGCGTGGGATTTAGCAATATAACAAACAAAAAAGTTACTGCCGGAAGAAGCACAAACTGCGAAATAACACCAACAATAACCGATTTGGGGCGCATTATTAGTTGTTTGAAATGCTCGATTTTAATGTCGAGGGCAACACCAAACATTATGAATGCAATGGTGATGTTAAGCGCTACTAAACCTGTTGGAGAAAAATTGAGCCTGACATTGTCAAGAACTTCCAGTGCTTCTTTCATGTGATTAGTTTTGAAGCGGCAAAATACTAAACAATGCTGATATTTCATAAAAAAACCGGCATTGAACGCTAATGGTCAATGCCGGTTTTGTAATTATAAGGTTTTCCCTATTTGCTTAGAAGCAATTTTTTCATTTTGTCGTGAATATCGGTATTGTCCATAATTCCCATAAACTCTTTAGCTCCCGGGCCATAAGCAAATACCGGCACCATAACTGCTGTATGACCGGTTGTCGGGTAGTCGGCTTTCACCCTTCCGGTACTCATGTCGCCACCTGTTAGTGCCATTCCGCCGGTTTCATGGTCGGCAGTAACCAATACCAGTGTTTCGCCGTCTTTTGCTGCAAACTCAAGCGCTTTGCCAATTGTCTGGTCAAAATCGAGCATATCTTCCACAATGTAAACGGTGCTGCTGGCGTGTCCGCCCCAGTCAATTTGCGAACCTTCAATCATCAGAAAGAAGCCCTTGTCGTTATTATCAAGAATATTAATTGCTGTTGATGTTGCAACCGGTAGCATGTCGCCACGCTCTGCAGTTCTTCCGTTGTGAACTTCGGCGGTTAAACCGGCCAGTTTGCCACTTTTTACCTTGGCAATTTTTTCAATATCGGTCTCAACAGTGTAGCCTTTTTCCTTTAATTCGTTGGCCAGGTTACGACCGTCTTTACGTTTTGTAAAATGATCGTTTCCACCGCCAATGAACACATCGATATCGGTGTTCAGGAAATCTGCAGCAATGTTTTCGTACATATTCCGGCTGGGCTGATGTGCAATAAACGATGCCGGAGTGGCATGTGTAATTGCCGATGTTGAAACCAGCCCTGTGGCCAAACCTTTAGCTTCGGCTTCCTCCAGTATTGATTTTACTTTAGCAGTGTCGGTATCAACGCCAATAGCTCCGTTATAAGTTCTTACACCACATGCAAGGGCTGTTCCGCCGGCTGCCGAGTCGGTAATGTAATTGTCGGCCGATTGGGTTTTTGAAAAACCGATGTGACGGAAGTTGTCGAGAAACAAGTGCCCCTGGTTAGCTGTAATTCCCGCAAAAACCTGGCTTACTCCCATACCGTCGCCGATAAGGAAAATAATGTTTTTTGGTTTCTCAGCTTTAAACTTTTGCGGATACATTTTTACCTCGTAAGGAGCGTTTCCCGGGTAAACTTTATCTGTATCTTCTGACTCTGCATTCAGGTATGCATCTTGCGCAAATGTCCCGAAAGAAAGGGCACAAAAGGCAAGTGAAAAAAATAATTTCTGTAACATGTCTTTTCTTTATTTAGTGCTGTAAATGTATAGTATTTCAATTATTGAACCTTAAATTAACAATAAAAAACTGTGAATAGTTTTGTAAAGTCAACTGAACTTTTCAATTTCTTCTTTATCAAATTCGGTATTCAGCGTAAAATAGGTTCCATCCTGCGTGGTATGCATTTTTATGATGTCGATAATTACAAAGTTGCTCAGTATTTCTTCTGCTTTTTTACGCGATAAATGTGCCTTTCGCATGAATTTTGAAAAAGTGATGGATTCATTGTTTCGTAAGAAGTCGATCAGAAAACGCTCGTTGTCGGAGTAGCTAAAGTAAACGCCTTTAGGGCTTTTCTCCTTGCTCCACACTTCTAGCTGTATTTTGTGGGCCAGAATATTTTCGTCTTTCTGCCTGATGTAGACCAGCCATTTTCCGTTTTCGTCTTTTGCAAAATGTGGTTTTTTATCGCTGGCTTCAATCCCGATCTCTAAAACGGTTTTCCCCTCAATTTGCCATTGGTGTGTGGTAAAATTAATCTGAGGTTTGCTGTATATTTTTGCCGCCGCCTCAATCATATAAAACTCTTCGTCGCTGCTAATGCCGGCAATTTTGCCATTGTCTTTTACGCCAATAAGCAAACGCCCTCCATCGGTATTGGCAAAGGCCACCAACGATTTGGCAATTTTTTTCGAGTCGTTAATACAAAACTTAAAGTCCTGCTGCTGATGTTCTCCCTCTGCAATAAGTTTATAAATATAACTGCTCATGCGTTAATTCCTTTTTTCCTGTTCGGTGTTAATCCGTCACTATTTCATCCATTCAAACGTTACATAGTGGTCCTGGTTCATTCCAAGGTTTTCGTAGGTTTTTTGTGCAGCCACATTTGTTTTGTCGGCATACAGACGAATTCCGTTCAGGTTGTCGGCTTTCATTACCATATCTTTTATGTGCGCATACATTTTACGGTAAACACCTTTTCGCCTGAAATCGGGCATTACATAAACCGATTGTATCCACAATATTGTTCCGTTGCGCCAGTCGCTCCATTCAAAAGTGGTTAGCAAGGAGCTTACAACCTGTCCGTTAACTTCGGCTACGTAATAGTTGCCTTTGTTGCTGTCGTTTAAAACAGCTTCAACGCCTAATTCAACGGTTGGCGCGTGCAGTTCAATGCCTTCTGTTTCGTGTGCCATTGCCAGCTGAAATTCTACCAGTGTTTTATGGTCCTGTAAAGTTGCTTGTCGTATTATCATGTTATAAGTTTGAAATCAACGAAAATAGTAATTCCACAGAAATCATTAATTTTCGCCAAAGTTAATTTATGAAGATAGTTGTAGCTTCGAAAAATCCGGTGAAAATAAATGCCACCGATGCAGGATTTAGTACCTATTTTGAAGGAGTGGAAGTGTTGGGTGTTTCAGTTGAGTCGGGTGTTTCGGATCAGCCCAAAAGCGACGCTGAAACTTTAAAAGGTGCTATAAACCGCGTGGAGAATGCCCGAAAGAAATTTAGTGATGCCGACTATTGGGTGGGTATTGAAGGCGGACTTTCGGTTAATGGTTCGGAAGTAGAAGCTTTTGCCTGGATTGTTATCTCATCGGGAGAAAAAACCGGCAAGGCACGAACAACAAGCTTTCAGTTGCCGGCTAAAGTTGCCGAATTAATTGCCGAAGGTTATGAGTTGGGCGATGCCAACGATATGTTGTTTAAACAGCAAAACTCGAAACAAAAAAGCGGTGCTGTGGGGCTGTTAACGGGGAATAAAATTAACCGGACCGCCCTTTATAAACAGGCGGTACAGCTTGCGTTGGTGTCATTTTTAAACCCCGGTTTATATTAGCCTTCTATTCGATCCATAATTTCGTCAACGCGGATGCGCTCTTCGTGTAAAAGTACCAGTTGCAGTTTCTCTTTTTCCAGACGCTCGCTAACCATTGGCCCTACTTCGCCGGTTACAATGGTGGTTACTCCCTGTTCTTTTAAGAAATCAACTAATTTAATTCCGCTGTGCGATTCTTCAATAAATTTATTTTCCTCAATAGAATACTGGTTTTTGTCAACGTCAAACAATACAATGTATTCGCACTTTCCGAAACGGAGGTCGAGAAATGACTTTTCTGTTTTGCCTGAGGATGTAATCGCAAATATTTTACTCATAGTTTAACTCTTTTAGATTTTAATAATAACAATTATATCCCAAAATGTTTAATCTTTTTTTAATTTGTTCAGTTCTTCCCAGTATTCAACGGCTCTTCGCGTGTGCGGAATACAAATGGTTCCGCCTACTACGTTGGCTACACTAAATACTTCAAAAACTTCGTCGGTGGTAACATTTAGCTCATGGCATTTTTCGAGGTGGTATTTTACGCAGTCATCGCAGCGCAACACCAGCGATGTTGCCAGCCCCAGCATTTCTTTTACGTTGGCACCCAGAGCACCTTCTTTATAAGTTAGCGTATCGAGACTATAAATACGTTTCATCACTTTATTGTCCGAAGCCAGAATTTTCTCATTCATTTTTGCCCGGTAACTGCCAAACTCTTCCACTAAATTTCCCATAACTTTAATCCTAATGTTGTGGCCGTAAAGTTAGGTTAAGTTTTAAAATCATGAAAAAGCAATTTAAAAAATATCAACAGGTAAAAGCGTTGTTTTCGGGCTCTCATATTACTTATAGATTAAGGCAATGTTATGTGGATAAAAACCGTTCGTGTTTTATATGTTTTTAAATTATATTTGCGCACTCAATAAAAAAGGAATAATGAGGACTTTTTTGCTGGTTTTAGTTGGTCTGTTGGCCACAAATTTCTCGTTCGCCCAAGTTGATCTTTTTGAAGAAATGCCTGCTGATACAAGCAACATTGCGATTATAGACCGACTGGATGTGAATAGAGACGCACGGCTCGACAAAATGCTAAAATGGCATATTGAAAAGAACCAAAAAAGAGAGGGGATGGATGGATACAGGGTTGAGATCTTTTTTAGTTCTGGATTGGACGCTAAAGAACAAGCCCTTAACCTAAAAACTGAATTTCTGACAAACTACCCGGATTTTCCCGTTCATATAAAATTTATTGCACCAAACTTTCGGGTTCGTGTAGGCGATTTTAGAACGAAAAATGAGGCTTTGAAGTTGTATAAGCAAATTCAAAAAAATTATCCTGCAGCTTTTATTGTTCCTGATGTAATCGAATTTCCATTGTTGAAACAAAATCAGTATGAGTGACCAGATTAAACACGAGTGTGGCATTGCTTTAATTCGTTTGTTAAAACCGCTTTCTTACTACCATAAAAAGTATGGTACCTGGAAGTACGGTCTGAACAAGTTGTACCTTTTAATGGAAAAACAGCATAACCGCGGACAGGACGGCGCCGGAATTTGCTGTGTAAAATCAGAGCTCGATCCGGGAAATCCGTACATAAGCCGGTTCCGCTCGGTTGAGCCAAATCCAATAAAAGATGTTTTTGATAAGGTGAACAAACCTTTGAAAAAAGCCAAGCGTAACAACTTCGACATCAACGACCCGGAATGGGCCGAAAACAATTTCCCGTTTGCCGGAACACTTTACCTGGGGCACTTGCGCTATGGTACCTTCGGTAAAAACAGCATCGATTTTACGCATCCGGTAATGCGCCAGAACAACTGGAAATCGCGTAACCTGGTGTTGGCAGGTAACTTTAACCTTACCAATACCGACGAGCTTTTTAATGTACTGCTTAATTTGGGGCAGCATCCAAAAGCTTATACCGATACAGTAACAGCACTCGAAAAAGTGGGGCATTTCCTTGATGAGGAAAACCAGCTGCTTTTCAGAAAATATAAAAACGAAGGCTACGATAATAACGAGATTTCTCCGTTGATTGAGCAAAACCTCGATATTCAGAATATTCTGGAGCGTGCTTCGAAAGACTGGGATGGTGGTTATGCCATGGCCGGTTTGGTTGGGCATGGCGATGCTTTTGTGGTTCGCGATCCGTGGGGAATTCGCCCGGCACATTATTATGCCGACGATGAAATTGTGGTGGTAGCTTCAGAGCGTCCTGTAATTCAAACAGTAATGAATTTGCAGGAAGACGATGTGCAGGAAATTGGCCCCGGCGAAGGACTGATCATTAAAAAGAACGGAAAGATTTCGAGAGAAATGATCCGTGTGCCGCATAAAAGAAAGTCGTGTTCGTTCGAGCGAATTTATTTTTCGCGTGGTAGCGATAAAGCGATTTACCAGGAAAGAAAACAACTGGGGCGTTTACTAACTCCGATTGTTTTGGAAGCTGTGGATTACGATTACGAAAATACCGTATTCTCGTACATTCCGAACACTGCAGAAACCGCTTTTTATGGTTTGGTTGATGGCGTTCGTAATCATTTGGTAGATTGGAAAATCGATCAGATTCAGAAGAAGAACGGTTCATTGTCCGACAAGGATATTAAACGAATTTTATCGTTTGAACCGCGGGTAGAGAAAATTGCCATTAAAGACGTGAAGCTGAGAACCTTTATCGCCGACGATGCCAGTCGTGATGACCTTGTAGCACACGTTTACGACGTTACCTATGGCGTGATTCAGAAAGACAAGGATACACTGGTGATTATCGACGACTCGATTGTGCGCGGTACAACCTTGAAAAAGAGTATCCTTAAAATACTCGACCGATTGAAGCCGAAAAAGATCATTGTTGTTTCGTCGGCACCACAAATTCGTTATCCTGATTGTTATGGAATTGACATGGCACGTTTGGATAAATTTATTGCTTTTAATGCCGCTATCGAGTTGTTGAAAGACAATGGGAAAGAATCACTGATTCAACAGGTTTATAAAAAATGTAAAGAGCAGGAGAATTTGCCAAAAGAAGAAATGGTAAACTACGTTCGCGAAATTTATAAGCCATTTACAGCCGAAGAGGTTTCTGCTAAAATTGCTGAATTGCTGAAACCGGAGGATTGTAATGCGGAGGTTGAGATTGTTTATCAATCAATCGAAAACCTGCACAAAGCTTGTCCGAACGATTTGGGCGACTGGTATTTTACCGGTAACTACCCAACTCCGGGAGGAAACCGTGTGGTTAACGGATCGTTTATCAACTACATTGAAGGAAAAGACGCCAGAGCCTACTAGTTCTGGATTAAGAGATAAAAAAATGGCCCGGTACTTTTAAAGTATCGGGCCATTTTTATTTTGGTGAGGTATGTTTTATTCAACCGTTGGCCATTCATCGTCTTCCTTACCTTTTATGTAAGTTTCAATGTGGCGGTCAACTTTAACCTCGTAGATATCTTTAATTGTTAAAATAATTCCGGTTTCGAGTACGTTTCCAAATACCTCGTTTTTAATCGTTCCAAAGGTTTTCATCGATGGTGAAAGGTTCATGTAGGCATTTACCAGCGGTGGAATGTTCTCGCCAAATGTGCGTACGTTTTGTACCAGAATTTTGTAGTCATCCTTGTATTCCGGGCCAACAAAAAGTTTTTTCATGGCATCCATGTCGATGTTGAACTCAACCGGATTTAACGGATACACCAGATTTTCCTTGTCGCGGAAATATTTTTTAAAGAAATACTGAATCAGGTTACGGGCTTCGTTGTGGAAATGCTCGTACATTGTAATTTTTCCAAAGAAATATTTTATCTCCGGATGATCAACAGTAAGTGCTCCCAGTCCGTCCCAAAGGTTGTCGAGTGCAAAAAGTGCCTTCGCTCCGGCCTTGCTCGATTGGTAAGCCGGCTGTACAAATGAACGACCCAATTCTAATGTGTAAGGCAGATAGTTTTCTTCAAATTCTTTCGAAAAATGAAAAACCCGCGAAGTAGCCAGTTTAATGTTGCCTTCTTCGTCGCGTGGAGCATCGGCGCACAACACATAGCGGTAACCGCCTAATATTTCTTTCGCATCCGGATCCCAAACAATTAACTGTTTGTAAGGATTTTTTGCTGTGTCGTAGCTATCGATATCGGTTTCTTTACCAGTACCGCCTCCGGCGTCCCTGAATGTTATTTCCCTTAAACGCCCCAGCTCGTGCATAATTGCAGGCGAATCGTGTGCTGTTACGATGTATATTTCGTTGCCACCTTTGTTGGTTTTGCGAAGTAACTTGTCAGGCGTTAGCTCTGCATAAATTGCTTCTCTCGCTATAGGTGCTACTATGTCCTTCATTTCAATCTTTTTATCTGTCTGTGTATCCAAACTCCCTAAACTTGTGTCCCTCTGACATTACGCTAATTGTCAATACTTGTTTCGGGTTCCCGTTCCTTTTGAAAATTGGAATACAAAATTAAAAAAATCACGTGAATGCTGTTCTATAATACAGTTTAATTTACTGAATCAGAACTTTCTTTTAGTTTATAAACTTTTTGTTTAACCCATTCTGCCCATTCCTGGTGCGTTTTTGTGTGGTCGAAAGTAGTATATGGTATGGGTTTTCCAAAATAAAGATGCACATCGGTGTTTTTGTGTTTCATGGTCTCGTCGGGGAGAAAAAACATTTCGAGGTTCCATTTTATTTTGAAAAACTTACGGAATTTAGCTATGCGATAGAATCGGTTGGAATTTCTGCCACTGATAAACACAGGGATAATATCTCGTTTGTGTTTTATTGATTTGCTGATGAAATGTTTTTTCCACTCCAGATCCATGATCTGCCCTTTAATTTTTCGCGATGCCAGTCCTGACGGAAAAATTAGAATCTGATCATCTGAGTTGTAACATTCGGCGAGCTTTTTCGCAGCCTCGCGCGCATGTCCGCCATGTTTGTTTACCGGCACAAAAACCGGTTTTAACTGAGGTATATTGAGTAAGATATCGTTGGATAAAAACTTGAATGATCCCAAACGTGCATCTATATTTTTCATGAGCAACATGCCATCAAAACCGCCCAGCGGATGGTTGCTGGCAATTATGTAACGCCCTGATTCAGGAATGTTTTCCAGGTTGTGAACGAATTCGTGAACATTAAATTCCTCAACCACTTTGTCTACAAATTCAATTCCCTCGAGGTGTCCGTACTTTTTAAGGAACGCGTTCACTTCGTCGAGATGCAGAATGTTGTTTAACCAACGATATACAAATCCCGGGATGTATTTTGCCAGCACCGGGCTTTTGGCGGCAAATACCTCTCTGATCCGAATTGGCTTGGAGCTTTTTATGCTATTCTCTGTCGTCATTTCTGGTTTATTTGCGGCGGCAATTAACTAAAAATTGCTTAATCTGAAAAATGTCACCATGCAGATCTTTTGATTAGTCTTTCCCTTCTTTTGTTTTTTATATCCCTGAAGTTTTAATGATGTAATCTTCGTTGATAAAATAAATATTGCCAAAATACGAGTTATTAACGATATGTTGGTTGTGTTTGGGCGTTTGTAAAAAGCTGTAAATCAGTGGTGGAATTTGGGTTTTTAACAGAATTGAACAGGTTTTGAACATTTTGTGATCAGGTTATTAACAGAAAGTGTAAAATGCATTGTGGAATGAAATGGAATAATATGGCACAAAATGGAATAAAATTGTATTTTTACACTTGATAAAAAGACTTTTAGGGATTTATGGCATTTTTCGCAGGAACATATCAGGCTACCATCGACGACAAAGGGCGGGTGGTTCTTCCGTCGGCTTTTAAGAAGGCGATGGGCGAAAATATTCCTGATCAGGTTGTTCTGGAGAAAAACCGACTGGGGAAATGCCTCGATATTCATCCGATGGAAGTGTGGCAGGAAAAAGTGGAGAAGTTTCAGGCGAAAGTACGCGCCAGTACCAATCCTGCGCATTTTGCAGCCTTGCGTCAGTATTTCCGGAATTTTGCTCCGGTAAGCCTTGCCGCAAACGGTCGGATAAATATTCCTGATGAATATTTAAAGTACGCGAACCTGGAGGGCAAGGTGACATTCCTTGGAATGGGTGCCTCTATTAGCCTGAGCAACGAAATCGTGGCAGAAGCCGACGATATATCTGATGATGCTTATCTGGACATGTTGAGAGAATTTGATTTGTAGGGAAGATGTCTGCTATTTATCACATACCGGTTCTGGCAGCCGAAAGTATCGAAGGGATGAATCTGCATCCCGGTGCCAGTGCTGTCGATGCCACTTTTGGAGGTGGCGGTCATTCGGCAATGATTTTGAATGCACTTGACAGTGGTGGTCGTTTGTTTGCTTTCGATCAGGATGAAGACGCTGCCGGGAATGCCATAGAGGATGACCGGCTTTTTTTTATTCGTCATAATTTTCGTTACGTACGTAATTTTCTGAAGTACTACGATGTTGAACAGGTGGACGCGGTTTTTGCCGATCTGGGCGTTTCGTCGCATGAGTTTGATGAAGCCGATCGTGGTTTTTCATTTCGTTTCGATGCTCCGCTCGACATGCGCATGAATCGTGAAGCCGGACTTGATGCCGCAAAAGTGGTAAATGAGTACGACGAAGAAAAACTTCAGATGATTTTTCGGATGTACGGCGAAGTTAAAAATGCCCGCAAACTGGTTGCACAAATTGTAAAAGCCAGAAGCGAAGCTCCGATTAAAACAACAACACGCTTAAAAGAAATTGCATCATCGTGCGCTCCAAAAGCAATCGAGAACAAATATTTAGCACAGGTTTTTCAGGCACTTCGAATTGAAGTGAATGAAGAGATGGAAGCCTTGCGCGAATTTCTGGCTACTTCGCTCGATATTCTAAAACCCGGCGGCCGCCTGGTGATTCTTACTTATCACAGTTTGGAAGATCGCCTGTGCAAGAATTTTATGAGGTCGGGGAATTTTGAAGGAAAGATCGAGAAAGACTTTTACGGAAATGTACAGTCGCCTTTCAAAATTATAAACCGAAAAGTGATTATCGCCGGAGAAGAGGAACTGCAGGCCAATCCGCGATCGAGAAGTGCAAAACTGAGAATAGCAGAACGAATTTAACGATGGCAGAGCAAAATAAAAATACAAGAAAACGTACGGGAATGAAATCCTTTATCGGGGGTACCATTCTTACCGATGAACGCACTTTGCGGCAGATGCCGTTTGTGGCATTTCTGGCGGTTTTGGGTTTGTTGCTGATTGCCAATCGTAACTGGTCGGAAAGTACACTGCGAGAGATTGTAGTGTTGCAGGAAGAGTTGGAAGAGTTGCGTTCGGAATCGGTAACGCTTTCTGCCAAGTTGATGGACGCCAGCCGTCCGTCGGAAGTAGCAAAACGAGTTGAAGAGGCCGGAATTGGTTTGCAGGAACCAATGCGTCCGCCTCAAAAAATAACGGTTGAAAAAGAAGATTAGGAGTGGGGATCAGAAAAACCATATTGTCGCGTATTGCAATTGTATACTTCGTGTTGACGTTGTTCGGAGTTGTGGTTGTTTTTAAGCTTGTTTCTGTTCAGCAGATAAAAAATGAGCGCTGGCAGAAAATTGAAAAGAACCTGACTAATAATACGGTTATTATTCCGCCGGTACGGGGAACGATTTGTGCCGACGATGGCAGTGTTTTGGCTACATCGGTTCCGGGGTATAAAATCCGCATTGATTTAGCGGCCGAAGGCGTTAAAAAAGTATTCGACAACGAGGTGGATTCATTAGCCTGGCATTTGTCTGCTTTTTATAAAGATGCTTCAAAAAACGAATATGCGAGGCGATTGCGTTCGGCCTATAAAAACAGGAATCGTGGTTATTTGCTCACACCTGAAAAAATAGATTACAATCAACTGCAGGAATTTAAAAAATTTCCAATTCTGCGCCGCGGACGATTTGGTGGCGGGCTTATCGTTGAACAAGAGAACAAACGCCTGAATCCTCTGGGTATGCTGGCTCAGCGAACCATTGGAAGTTTGAACAAAGAGAATGCCTTAACTCCGGTTCCGGTTGGTTACAACGGACTGGAACGTTCGTACGAAATGTATTTGCGTGGTGAAAACGGCATCAGTTACAAACAAAACTTATCGGGACGTTGGGTGACCCGAACCGAAATTGAGCCGCAAAACGGGATGGATATTATTACCACCATTAACGTGAAAATGCAGGACATTGCGGAGAGTGCATTGTATAAACAGGCGCTAAAATCGAATCCGGAATGGGCAACCGCAGTTTTAATGGAAGTGAAAACCGGTGAAATTAAGGCGATTGCCAACCTCGGAAAAACCGAAGACGGCTATTACGAAAAAGATAATTATGCGCTGGGTCATCGTGGGTGTTACGAGCCCGGATCAACGTTTAAACTGGTGTCGCTAATCGTGGCGCTGGAAGACGGAGTGGTGGATACCAGCGATGTGTTTGATACCGGACACGGTTATTGGGCGCAGGAAAACATTACCGACGACCACGCTTGCGGCAAAGTGAATGTGAAACAAATACTGGAGCAATCGTCGAATATCGGAACGGCAAAAGTGATTTTGTCAAACTATTCAAACAACCCAAAAGATTACGTTGACCGGATTTATGGATTTGGCATTCAAAAACCTTTGGGATTGGAACTGGCCGGAGAAGGACAACCATATATAAAGTACCCAGGAAATGCCGATTGGTGGGGTACTACCACTTTGGGTCGTATGTCGTATGGTTACGATTTGCGCCTAACGCCATTGCAGATTTTGAACTTTTACAACGCCGTTGCCAACGATGGCGCAATGGTAAAACCGCGTTTGGTTAAGGAGATTCGAAATAATGGAGCACTGGTAAAAACATTTAAACCTGAGTTGCTGAACCCGATGATCGTTTCGAAAGAGACCATTGCAAAAGCGCAGGCCATGTTGGAAGGTGTTTGTCAGAACGGAACCGGTCGAGGAGTTCAGGGCGATCAGTTTAAGGTAGCCGGAAAAACCGGAACGGCGCGTGTGGCCCGTTCAGATGGTAAAGGTTACGAATACGGAGCTTATTATGCGTCGTTTGTAGGGTATTTTCCTGCTGACAATCCGATGTATTCGCTGATTGTAACCTTCAAAAAACCACGGAATTCGATTTACGGAGCTGCAGTTGCCGGTCCTGTTTTTAAAGAAATTTCGGAGAAAGTTTATGCCAGCCAGATAATGAATGCCACCCCTGAAGACGATAATGGTGAAGGAGAAGACATTCCTCAGATAAAAAGCGGGCAACGCGATGATATTCTTCGTTTGGCCGAAGAGCTGGAGCTGAAAAATTTACGTGGATTGCCCGATTCAAGAATGGTTTCGCTGAATACACAGGATAGTACCATTGTGCTGGAAGAGAATGTGATGCCGGTGAATACTGTTCCCGATGTAGTTGGAATGGGCGCCAGTAATGCCATTTTCCTGTTGGAGAATGCAGGCTTGAAAGTGAAAATAAACGGAATAGGAAAAGTTAACAAACAATCGTTGAAACCCGGTAGTTCGTACCGCCCGGGACAAACGGTATATCTCTCATTAAGTTAGGATGAAACTAGAGAAGTTGTTGGAACATATAGGGATTATTGAATGCATTGGTAACATCGATAAGGAAGTTGCGGGTATACAATTCGATTCAAGGAAAATCACCGAAGATAATTTGTTTGTGGCGCAAAAAGGCGTTTCTGTTGACGGGCATCGTTTTATTGATACGGCAATAAAGAATGGTGCAACAACAATTGTATGTGAAGATCTTCCTGAAGAAACAAAACCGGCTGTTACTTATGTGCAGGTTGAAGATTCCAATAAGGTTTTGGGAGAAATTGCAGCTGCATTTTATGGTTTGCCATCATCAAAAATGAAAGTGGTAGGCGTTACCGGAACAAACGGTAAAACCAGCATTGCCAGTTTGCTGCACAAACTTTTCCGTATGCAGGGCTACAATGTTGGTCTGCTTTCAACAATTTCATACAAAATAAACGAGAAAGAGGAAGTTGCCTCGCATACTACGCCCGATTCGCTAAAAATTCAGCAGTTGATGGCCGAAATGGTGGAGGCGGGTTGCGAATATTGTTTTATGGAAGTGAGTTCGCATGCCATTCATCAGCAGCGTATTGCGGGGATTCAGTTTGCCGGTGGTATTTTTACTAATATCACGCACGATCACCTCGATTATCACAAAACTTTTGCTGAATACATAAAAGCCAAAAAAGCCTTTTTCGACGGGTTGCCAAAAGATGCTTTTGCATTGGTTAATGCCGACGATAAAAATGGCCTGGTGATGCTTCAAAATACAAAAGCCCGAAAACTGACCTACTCCAATCGTACCATGGCCGATTACCGATGTAAGGTGATGGAAAGTCATTTTGATGGTATGCTTTTAAATATGGACGGGCAGGAAATATGGACACGATTTGTTGGCCTGTTTAATGCCTCGAACCTGCTGGCGGTTTATGCAACGGCAGTTGAGCTGGAGCAGGATAAAGGTGAGGTGCTTACCATCATCAGCAATTTGCAATCGGTGCAGGGCCGCTTCGAAACCATCCGCAGCGAAGACGGGAAATACGCGATTGTGGATTATGCACACACGCCAGATGCATTAAAAAATGTGTTGGCAGCAATTGCTGAAATCAGAACAAGAAACGAGCAGGTGATTACTGTGGTTGGTGCCGGTGGCGACCGCGACAAAACAAAACGCCCCGAGATGGCACAGGAAGCTTTGGCCGCCAGCGATAAGGTGATTTTAACTTCGGATAATCCGCGAAGCGAAGATCCTGAGGCAATTATAAAAGACATGGAAGCCGGCGTTGAGCCGCAATATAAAAATAAAGTGGTGTCGATTGTAAGTCGTCGTGATGCGATTAAAACGGCGGTGATGCTGGCACAGCCCGGCGATATTATTCTGATTGCCGGAAAAGGACACGAAGACTACCAGGAAGTAAATGGAGTGAAACATCATTTCGACGACAGAGAAGAAGTAAGGAACTGTTTTGGACTAAATAATTAAAAACAAGATATGTTTTATTGGCTATACGAACTTTTGGCAGGATACGATATTCCGGGAATTGGAATGCTTCCGGGCATTACCTTTCGCTCGGCAGCAGCAATTATTCTTTCGTTGTTTATTACAACGATTTTCGGGAAAAAGCTGATTCGGATTTTGCAGCGTAAGCAAATTGGTGACGAGGTGCGCGACCTGGGTCTTGAAGGACAAATGCAAAAACAGGGAACACCAACAATGGGCGGAATTATCATTCTTATGGCCATTATTATTCCGACATTGCTTTTTGCCCGCCTCGATAATATTTACATACTGTTAATGCTGATCACCACTGCGTTTTTGGGGATGATCGGTTTTGTCGATGATTATATCAAAGTATTTAAAAAGAACAAAGAAGGGCTGGCCGGACGATTTAAGATTCTCGGGCAGGTAAGTTTGGGGCTTATCGTTGCTGCCACTCTTTTTATTAGCGAGGATGTAAAAGTTCGTGAGCACGTAACAGATGAAAACGGTACTTTCCTTTCTGAACAAGTTGTTGATCCGGCTACCGGAGAAAGCACCGAGCAGTTTGTAATGGAAGATGTGAAGTCGACCAAAACTACCATTCCGTTTATTAAAAAGAACGAATTTGATTATGCCTGGCTGGTGGCTTTTGCCGGCGATGCTGCGTCGTGGTTAAAATGGCTGGTTTATGCCGTTGCAATTATATTGATCATTACAGCAGTGTCAAATGCTGCCAACCTAACCGACGGAATTGACGGGCTGGCAACCGGGACTTCGGCCATTAGCGGAGCTACGCTGGGAATTCTGGCCTACGTAAGTGGTAACGTAATTTATGCCGATTACCTGAATATCATGTACATCCCAAATATTGGTGAGTTGACTGTTTTTATTGCAGCTTTCATTGGTGCTACTGTTGGATTTTTATGGTACAACTCTTTTCCTGCACAGGTTTTTATGGGAGATACCGGAAGTTTGGCGCTGGGTGGAATTCTGGCAGTTTTTGCAGTTATCATCCGCAAAGAAATTTTGATTCCGCTATTGTGTGGAATATTCCTGATCGAAAACCTATCAGTGGTTATTCAGGTGGGCTGGTTTAAATATACCAAACGCAAATATGGTGAAGGACGCAGAGTATTTCTGATGAGTCCGATTCATCACCATTTTCAGAAAAAAGGTTTCCCTGAGCCAAAGATTGTAACACGCTTTTGGATTGTCGGAATTATTCTGGCTGTGATAACAATTGCAACATTAAAAATGAGATAGAGTGAAAGGATTGGTAGCCATATTAGGAGGAGGCGAAAGCGGCGTTGGAGCAGCCATTCTAGCACAAAAAAAAGGATACGAAGTATTTGTGTCCGACCTTGGAAAAATCAAGGAAAAATACAAAGACGTTCTTTCAAATTATAAGATCGGTTTTGAAGAAGGCTATCATTCAGAAGAAAAAATTTTAGGAGCCGAACTGGTAGTCAAAAGCCCGGGAATTCCGGAAACAGCACCGCTGGTTAAGCAGCTAAAAGAGCAAGGCACTCCGGTTATTTCGGAAATTGAATTTGGCGGACGTTTTACGTCGGCTAAAACCATTTGTATTACCGGAAGCAACGGCAAAACAACTACCACTTTGCTAACCTACCATATTCTGCAAAAAGCAGGATTGAATGTTGGCCTGGCAGGAAACGTTGGTAAAAGCTTTGCGTGGCAGGTGGCCGAAGAAAATTTTGATGTTTACGTGATCGAGTTAAGCAGTTTTCAGCTCGACGGAATGTATGAGTTTAAAGCAGATGTAGCCGTGTTGATGAATATCACTCCCGATCATCTCGATCGTTATGGCTACGACATGCAAAACTACATCGATTCAAAATTCAGGATTCTTCAAAATCAATCAGCAAATGACTACTTCGTTTATTGTGCCGACGACGAAGTGATTCAAAAAGAAATAAATAAAAGAGAGATAAAACCTGTTCAACTTCCTTTTGGGTTGGGAGAGGCTGCCGGGCCTGGAGCAGGTGTGAGAGACAATCGGATAATTATCAACTTTAATCAAAATCAATTCAGCATGTCGATACTGGATTTATCACTACAGGGGAAACACAATACCTACAACAGCATGGCCGCAGGCATTGCAAGCATGGTATTAAAAATCAGGGATGAACAATTAAGAGAAAGCCTTTCGGATTTTACAGGTGTTGAGCACCGTTTGGAGCGCTTTCTTAAAGTTCATGGCATCGAGTTTATCAACGACTCGAAAGCGACGAACGTAAATTCATCGTGGTATGCGTTGGAAAGTGTACACAAACCGGTGATTTGGATTGCCGGCGGAGTGGACAAAGGCAACGATTACACCATGTTGCAGGGGCTTGTTACCAACAAGGTGAAGGCCATCGTTTGTCTGGGTAAAAACAATGCCAAATTACACGAAGCTTTTGGCGATTGTGTTGCCGACATTGTAGATGCATCAAGTATGGAAGAGGCAGTAAAAGCTGCTTATTACCTGGCCCGAAATGGCGACACTGTGCTTTTATCGCCGGCGTGTGCAAGTTTCGATCTATTTGAGAATTACGAAGACAGAGGAAATCAATTTAAAAAAGAAGTAAGGAATTTGTAATGCAACATTCCATTCTGAAATTATTTAAGGGCGACCGCGTGCTTTGGATGGTGCTGATGCTGTTATCGGTGTTGTCGCTGCTTATTGTGTACAGTTCAACGGGTGCACTGGCTTATCGTGTGGCCCAGGGAAACACCTTAAAATACCTTTTCCGTCAGGTAGTATTTCTGGGTACAGGAATTGGGGTTATTTTATTAATGGTAAATGTTTTACCCATAAAATTATACTCGAAACTGGCGTGGTGGGCTTTGCTGGCAAGTATCGGCTTTTTACTCTTTTCCATTGCCATGCGCGGAACATCGTTTGTTTCGTCCAGCGGACGTACACTTAATTTCTGGGGTGCTACTTTTCAGCCGGCCGAAATGGCTAAAATTTCACTCGTCTTATTCTCAGCCAAAATTTTAGGAAAACGCCAAAAAACAAAAGGCGACTTGTGGGAAGCATTTAAGAAGATAATATTTTATACAGCTATTGTTTGTGGTTTGATTTTTATATCCGATTTCTCAACCTCAGCATTGCTTTTCGCAACCATCATGACGATGATGTTTTGTGGGCGTATTCCATTAAAATATTTGTTTTCACTAGTTGGTATTGGGATCGCTTTGGTAGTAACAATCTATTTTACAGCCGATCTTTTGCCGGATAGTATTGGCCGTGTGCATACCATAAAAGGACGGATCGAACGTTTTATAAATCCTCCGCCACCGGAAGCATCGCAGGGAATTACACAGGCCGACTATGCCAAGCTGGCCATTTATTCCGGCGGAATAATTGGAAAAGGTCCCGGCCATTCTGATGTAAGTAATTACATGGCCGCTGCGTACAACGATTTTATTTTTGCCATAATTGTTGAAGAATATGGTTTGTTGGGCGGTATTGCGGTAATTATGCTTTTCCTGATTTTCTTTTTCAGGGGAGTCGTGATTGTCAGGCGGGCCACCCGAACGTTTCCGGCATTTATGGTAATTGGACTAACATTGGTACTGGTCTTTCAGGCCATGATAAATATAGGTGTTTCAAGTGGCGCGTTACCGGTAACCGGACAGCCACTGCCATGGATTAGTCTGGGAGGAACATCGCTGTTGTTTACATCGCTGGCTTTTGGTTTGATACTTAGTGTGAGTCACCAAAACCAGCAGGACAAAGAAGTAGTGGAGCAACCGATTATGATTAAAGCTCCTGATGAAGATTACGAAATAGAGAATGATGCAGTCAATGACTGAAATAATAAGTGAGTAACATTGGAGCATAAATGAATTTTTATCTCACCCAGGATCGGGGAATATAAAAATTGGGATAGATGAAACAAAAGATAAATAAAGCCATAATTAGCGGAGGTGGTACCGGGGGGCATATTTTCCCGGCGCTGGCCATTGCCAACGAAATTAAAAAGCGCAATCCTGACGCTGATATTCTATTTGTTGGTGCCGAAGACCGGATGGAAATGGAGAAAGTGCCTGCCGCCGGTTATAAAATTATTGGCTTGCCGGTGATGGGATTTCCACGGAAGCCCAGCATGAAAATGATTACGTTCTTTAAAAAGCTGCGCCATAGTTCGAAGCTGGCGAAAAAGATTGTAGCCGATTTTCAACCTGAAGTGGCGATTGGAGTTGGCGGTTATGCCAGCGGTCCGTTGTTAAGGGCGGCGGCAAAAGCTAAGGTGCCGTGTTTAATTCAGGAACAGAATTCGTATGCCGGAATTACCAATAAACTCTTGAGCAAAAAGGTAAATTCCATTTGTGTGGCTTACGATAAAATGGAGCGCTTCTTTCCGGCCGAAAAACTGATTTTTACAGGAAATCCTGTACGCGAAAACTTGACCGAAAAGCAAAACAGAAAAGAGGCTTTTGAGTTTTTTGACGTAAGCGAGGATGATAAAATTATTTTGATTGTTGGCGGTAGTCTTGGTGCACGTTCAGTAAACCAGGCTGTACTAAAAAATATAAAAGAAATAGCGGCTTCGGGCGTTCAGGTGATCTGGCAAACCGGAGCATATTATTACGATAAAATTCAGGAAGACCTGAAAGAAACAAAACCGAAAAACCTGCAGATTCATAAGTTTATAACACGTATGGACCTGGCCTACGAAGTGGCCGATTTGGTGATTTCAAGAGCAGGGGCAGGAACAATTTCGGAGTTGTGTCTGGTTGGAAAAGCATCGATTTTGGTGCCGTCGCCAAATGTTTCGGAAGACCATCAAACAAAAAATGCGATGGCTTTGGTAGAACAGGATGCGGCATTAATGGTGCGCGATGATGAGATTAACGAGAAATTATTTCCGTTGGCTTTTGAGGTGGTGAACGATGAAGATCGTTGCAGCGCATTGGCAGCAAAAAGTAAAGAGCTGGCCAAACCTGATGCTACCAAACAAATAGTTGATGAAGTAGAAAAATTAGTGAGACAATAGAATGGACAACATTCAGAAAATAAAGAATGTATATTTCCTTGGTATCGGAGGAATAGGGATGAGTGCGCTGGCCCGTTATTTTAAATTTTCGGGGCGCAATGTGGCAGGATACGATCGCACACCAACGGCATTGACCGACGCTCTTCAGAAAGAAGGGATCGATGTACATTTTGATGACGATATCCGAAATATTCCGTCGAAATGGAATCCGGCCGAAACCATCGCCGTTTACACACCGGCTTTGCCCGACGAGCATAAAGAACTAAACTGGTTTAAAAGCCAGCCAATAGGTTTGTTTAAGCGGGCTAAAGTTTTGGGCATGATTTGCAACGAGCGAAAGGGAATTGCTGTTTCCGGAACACACGGAAAGACAACGACAAGTACCATTGTTACCAATATCCTGAGTAAAACAGAACAAGGATGTGGTGCATTTTTGGGCGGCATTTCAAAGAACTTCAGGAGTAATCTGGTGTTGCCTGAAAACGATTCGCCATGGATTGTTGCAGAAGCCGATGAGTTCGATCGTTCGTTTTTACACCTGAAACCACAATTGGCACTGGTTACTTCGGTTGATGCCGATCATCTGGATATTTATGGCGAAAAGGAAAAGATCGTTGAGTCATTCGAGAAATTTATTTCGCAGATCCGTCCCGAAGGAAGTTTGGTGCTAAAAGAAGGAGTGGAATTGGATACCTCGAAAACTGATGCAAAAGTTTATTCCTACTCGCTAAAAGGTAAAACCGATTTTGCTGCATTAAATCTGCAGTTGAATTCGGAAACAGGCTTTTATTCGTTCGATTTAAAAACTCCGGATGGAATAATTGCCAGCTGCAAAATGAACTACCCGGGGCTGGTAAACGTAGAAAATACGGTTGGAGCCAGTGCTTTGGCCTGGTTGGCCGGTGCATCGGCGAACGCTATAAAGGCAGGTATTGAGGATTACGAGGGCGTGGCACGTCGTTTTGATATTCGCTACCGTTCGGAGAATCGGATTTACATCGATGATTACGCACATCACCCAGCGGAATTAGAGGCGTTTATAACTTCGGTTAAGGACTTATTTCCTGATAAAAAAGTGACCGGAATTTTTCAGCCTCACCTGTTTTCGCGCACCAAAGATTTTGCGGCTGAGTTTGCACAAAGTCTGGATTTGTTGGATAAAGCTATTCTTATTCCGCTTTACCCGGCCCGCGAAGAACCAATTCCCGGCGTTTCATCAGCTATCATTTATAAAGGAATGAAGCTGGAGAACCGAATGCTGGCCGAGCGTGATGAGGTATTGAAAATACTAAAATCGGACAGGAACGAAATTGTGCTAACAATGGGGGCAGGCGATATCGACCGAATGGTGGAGAGAATAATTGAACTGTTGGAAAGTAAAGAGAAATGATAAAGAAGTTTGCAAAAATAGGCGGTTTGTTGATGTTGCTGGTATTTCTGCTGGTAACGTTGGCGTTTACTTCCCTGAAGTATAAACACGTCAATTGCAACGATATTCAGGTTAATTATAATCCGGAGGAAGTTATAAAAGTAAATCGCGCTGAGCTGATAAATCTGGTGAAGTCGATCGATAAGGATATTATCGGGAAGGATTTTGATAGTATAAATACAGTGCAGATCGAGGAGGCGGTTGAAAAACACGAAGCGATTTTAAAAGCCGAGGTTTATAAAGTTGTTACCCGCACCGATAGCGCCACTTTTAAAGGCGTGCTGGCCATCAATCTGAAACACCGGAAACCGGTAGTGCGCGTATTTTCTGACAAAGGAAATTATTACCTTGATGAGTTTGGTGGTAAAATTCCGGTATCTACAAATTATGCGGCAAACGTGCTTGTTGCTACCGGAGATATCAGCGAAGAGTACGCAAAAGAAACACTGTTGCCATGTGTTTTAACGATAGAGAACGACGAATTCTGGAATGCACAAATTGAGCAGATTCATGTGCAAAAAGGTGGCGATGTGCTGTTGATTCCCCTGGTTGGCGATCATACCATTGAGTTTGGTACGCTGGAAAATTACGAGGAAAAGTTGCGGAATATGAAAGCTTTTTACAAGCAGATTATGGCAAAGAATAATTGGAATAAATACAAAACGATCAGTTTAAAATATAAAGATCAGGTAATAGCAAAAAGAAGGTAATTATGGCTTCAAGAACAAATCTTTCAGTTGTTATCGACATGGGAACCTCAAAAATGGTTGCGCTTGCAGGCCAGGCAACTGCCGAGGGGAAAATGGAAATACTGGGTACTGCCCAGGTGCCGTCGAAAGGCATAAAAAGAGGAATGATTTTTAATCTTGCAGATGCGACGGAGTCCATCACTGCAGTGTTGGAACAGTTGGATGCACAGCTCGAAGAAGAAATCGCGATTGTTGATGTGGCATACGCCGGAAAACGTATGCGAACCATCGATTACAAGGCTTCGCGTTTTACGGGCGAAGGCGGCGTGGTAACCAGTCTCGATATTGACGAGTTGTACAATGAAGCGAAAAACCTGAAGATCAAAAATGATTACCGTATTCTGAAAGTTATTCCAACTTCGTTTATTATAGATGATGAAACGGAGGAGCTAAAACCTGTTGGAGCCACAGGGAAAAAGATTGAAGCCCGTTACAAACTGGTGATTATGCCTGATCAGGAATACCAGATTTTGAACCGCGTTTTGGAAAGTGTTGGTGTAGAACTGGGTGAAGTTTTCCACTCGTCGCTGGCACTAGCAGAGGCCGCGCTTTCAAAACCTGAAAAGGAAATGGGTGGTGTGGTGCTCGATATTGGTGCCGGAACTACCAATCTGGCTATTTACTACGAAAATGCACTGGTACACACGGCTGTAATTCCGTTTGCCGGAGCAGTAATTACCAACGATTTGAAAGTTGGTTGTTCTACATTTCTTGAAAAAGCGGAGTTGCTAAAAGTGCGTTACGGACAAGCTTTGGGCGACCAGATTAAAACAGAGGACACCGTAACCATTGCCAAAAATAATGGCTGGGAACCAAAAGAAATCACCATCCGAAGTCTGGCGTATATTATACAGGCGCGTTTGGAAGAGATTGTAGATTGTGTAGTTGCCGAAATCGAAAGATCGGGAGTTGCCGATCGTTTGGGTACCGGAATTGTTCTGGCCGGTGGAACCTCAAATCTGGGACACATCATCACGCTGGTAAAATTTCATACCGGTTTGGATGCACGCAGAGCACACCCCGTAATCCTTCCTGCAAACCGAAGGGAAGAAGCAAAAAATCCGGCATTCTTGACTGCATTGGGAGCGTTAAAACTTTCGATAGCACAAAATGTTGGAGAAGAAAGAACATTGCCCGAGCCAAAAGTGCACCGGAACGGACGTGGTTTAATGACCAACGTTAAAGGAGCTTTGCAAAGTGCGATCAACTTTTTTGGCGACGACAACGAAGACCTTGAATTCAATTAAAACAAAAAGATATGACCGAAGAATTAGCAAATTTTCAATTTCCGAAGGCAGCATCATCAATTATTAAAGTAATTGGAGTTGGCGGTGGTGGTTGCAATGCGGTCAATCACATGTTCGAAGAGGGAATAACAGGTGTTGATTATATCATCTGTAATACCGATTCGCAAGCCATGGACAATAGTCCTGTGCCGATTAAAATTCAGCTTGGAACCACATTAACAGAAGGACGGGGCGCCGGAAATAAACCTGAAAGAGGAGCCGAAGCCGCCCGCGAAAATTACGAAGACCTGAAAAAGGTGCTGGGTGACAATACAAAAATGTTGTTTATCGCGGCAGGAATGGGCGGTGGAACCGGAACCGGAGCTGCTCCTGTAATTGCAAGTCTGGCCCGCGAACTCGACATTTTAACCATTGCGGTAGTAACCATTCCGTCGCCGGCCGAAGGAAATAAACGCCGTGCACAGGCCCAGGAAGGTATTGATAAAATGGCCGAATTTGTCGATAGTATGCTGGTGATCAGTAACGACAGACTGCACCATATTTACGGCGATCTGCCGGCAAGCCAGGCCTTTAAAATGGCCGACAACATTGTGTCAACAGCCGTTAAAGGAGTTGCCGAAATAATCACCGTACACGGAAATGTAAACATCGACTATACCGATGTGGAAACGGTGATGCAAAAGAGCGAGGTGTTTATTATGGGTACCGGTTTTGCTACAGGCGAAGGCCGTGCAATGGACGCCGTGAATGCCGCACTCGAATCGCCACTGTTGGATAGTAACGATATTTACGGAACAAAAAATATACTGCTGAATATTATCTCGGGAAGTGAAGAGATTCGAATTGGAGAGATTGGCGAAATAATTGAGTCGCTGCAGGAGAAAGCTGGTCAGGATGCCGATATTATCTGGGGTAATGGCTACGACGAGCGCCTTGGCGACAAAATTAGTGTGACTATTTTGGCCACCGGTTTTGATACCAATCCTAACAAAGAATTGCAACCCGAAAAAGAGGTGCAAAACTTTAATCTCGACGATGATTTGGAAGATTCTGTTGCCGAGCAGGAACCGATAAACGAAACGGCAGAGACCATTTATTCTGATTTATACGAAGAAAAACCATACGAGCCAGAGCCGGAAGAGGAAGAAACGATAATGTTTGTTCCTCCGCAACCAAAACCAAAAGCCAGGCCAAAATCCAAATCGACGGGTTTTGGCTGGAAGTCAAAAGAAAAGACCAAAACCAGGGAAAAGGCAGAAAAAAAGAAAGACGAGCCTGTTACTGAATCGAATATCGATAACTGGTTTTATAAAAATTTTGGCAGCAAGATTTTTAATGACGGTGATGAAGATCAACCTCTTGATTAATAACACAAAACAGGGTGAAGAAAATGGAAGATATGGCTGATTTTGTAATGGAAAAAACTCCTGGTGCCGCGATTAAGGTAATCGGCGTTGGTGGCGGTGGCGGAAATGCCGTAAACCATATGTTTAAGCACGGAATTCGCGATGTGGATTTTGTAATCTGCAACACCGATGCGCAAGCGATGGAGGCAAGTGCTATTCGAAACCGGGTGCAGCTGGGTGCGTCATTAACCGAAGGACGCGGAGCCGGTAATAAACCGGAAGTGGGCAGGCAGGCGGCTATTGAAAACATCGAAGATGTAAAAAAGACCTTGTCGGAAAACACCAAAATGGTATTTGTAACTGCCGGTATGGGCGGAGGAACCGGAACCGGAGCCGCTCCTGTTATTGCACAGTGTTGTAAAGAGCAGGGATATCTTACTGTGGCCATTGTTACTATTCCGTTCCGTAACGAAGGGAAAAGACGCATAAAACAAGCCTACGAAGGCATAAAAGAACTGGCAACTTATGTTGATTCGTTGCTGGTGATCAATAATGAACGTATTCGAGAGATGTTTGGCGATTTTGGTATTTCCGAGGCCTTTGCCAAAGCCGATAATGTTTTGTCTACCGCCGCAAAAGGAATTGCCGAAATTATTACTGTGCCCGGATATATAAATGTTGACTTTGCCGATGTTGAAACCGTAATGCGAAAAAGCGGAATGGCGGTTATGGGAACCGGTGTGAGCGACGAAGAAGACCGGGCAGAAGATGCCGTGAGAAAAGCATTAAACTCGCCATTGTTGAATGACAATGAAATTCGCGGAGCACGAAACATTCTGGTAAATATCAACTCGGGAACTAAAGAGGTGACCATGGATGAAGTTGGCCGGATTACTGATTATGTGCAAAACATGGCTGGTTTTGATGCCGATTTAATTTGGGGAAATGGTACTGATGAAAGCTTAGGTGATAAACTTTCGGTAACGGTTATTGCAACCGGATTTCCAACCAGTATTATTTCCGAGCTATCGGAGCAAAGCCAGCGAAAGGTGGTGTCGCACACACTTGAAAAAGAATCGGTATCGGTTACAAAAAATGTACATTTCTCAGAGCATAAAAACGAAGATAGCAGAAGTCAATCGTCTTTTGAGTTCAATGTTGAGAACAAAAATAGTAACGATGACGACGAATTCGAAACCTTGTATCCGATAACATCGCGTGAGCGCAGTAGTGTTGAGAAAGAAATTGATGTAAACGATTACGCCAACCTGAGCGACGACGATGTGGATGAGCTGGAAAATGTACCGGCTTTTAAACGTCGGAATATTCGCATTAACGATCCAAAATACAAACGAGACCGTTCGGGATATTCTGTAGATCGCGACAACCGTATTTCAGACAGAAACAGTTATCTTCACGATAACGTAGATTAATAAAAAATTGATAGTTATGGCAATATTTGATCAAATTAATGAAGACATAAAAGCGGCCATGAAAGCCCGCGAAAAAGAAAAGCTGGAAGCTTTGCGCGGCATTAAAAAAGTAATGCTTGAGGCGCAAACAGCAAAAGGTGCCGGCGACGTTTTGGCCGATGATGATGCGCTGAAAATTATCTCAAAACTCGCAAAACAAGGTTCCGACTCTGCAAATATTTACAAAGAGCAGGGGCGTGACGATTTGTACGAACAGGAGATGAAACAGGTGGCTATTTTCGAAAGTTATCTGCCCGCAAAAATGTCGGACGAAGAGCTCACAGCAGCTGTTAAAGCCGTTATCGAACAAGTTGGTGCCATCGGCATGAAAGACATGGGAAAAGTGATGGGAATTGCTTCGAAGAAACTCGCCGGCCAGGCCGATGGCAAAGATGTAGCCGATAAAGTAAAAGCTTTATTAGCGTAGCAAACGAAACGTTCAATACGAAAATAGAAAGCAGGTTTGTAAATACATACCTGCTTTTTTTATGTTTTAATCTTCCAATTGATCCGCTACGTGGTCGAGGTCCGAATATTTGTCTTCGTAATCTTGTTTAACCTCGTCTTTTAAGAATCCGTCATCATCGTAATCGTCGTCCTCGTCAACAAGAGCAACGGCTTCGTTTTCGGTCATTCTTAACATGTAATATTTGTCTTCCGTTTCAAATGGTAAAACCGTAATTTTCTGACCGGTTTTATCAAAAAAATGGATAAGGTTATCAGCAAAACCATCTGCATATATTAGCTTAATTTGCTCCTGTAAATCCTTATCAAGTTTGCTGTAATCCTTAATTACCTTCGGTTTATTATTTGCCATTTTTGTACCAGTTAAGATTGTGAAAAATAATTTTAATAAGTCAAAAGATTACTGGTTTTAATCTTTGCTTTAGTTAGAGTTTACTTCTTTATTACACGAACAAATAAATAGGATGGAAACGACATTTGCAATAGCTAAATCATAAATTTTTCAATTTTAATAACTAAACTTTTCGAATCAAAAAGTTGAATAATGAAGGAGGGGTGACTAATAATTGTTTTTTAAGTATCGTTATGGTGTGATGCGGTGGTTGTGTGTTGTGTAAGATGGTGTTAATGAGAAGTGTGCATGTGTTTGTGCATATTTTTTTGATTTATTTGAATAGTGCTGATACACAAATAAAAACAGAACCTTGTAATTTGAAATGCTTAGAAACGAGAAAAGAAGGGGTAATTGAAGATCATAATAAACCCGTAACAAAATAATTTGGGAAATTAGGCATAAAAAAAGGGAGCCTGTAAATGGCTCCCTTGATCTTATCTTTGGTGAAACTATTCTTCCGAGATAATTATTTTTTCAATTTCATCACCCTGGCGAATGTCGTCGATTACATCAAGTCCTTCAAAAACGCGTCCGAAGCAAGTGTGATGACGATCGAGATGTTGCGTGTTTTCACGGTTGTGACAGATAAAAAACTGAGACCCACCTGTGTTTCTTCCTGCGTGGGCCATCGAAAGAACACCTTTATCGTGATATTGGTTGTTCCCGCTGGTTTCACAATCAATTGAATAGCCAGGTCCACCAGCTCCGGTTCCGTCAGGGCATCCTCCCTGGATAACGAAGTTAGGGATCACACGGTGAAAAGTTAGCCCGTTATAAAAACCCGATTCCGCAAGCTTGATAAAATTGGCAACAGTTCCGGGTGCATCTTCCTCGTAAAACTTAACTTTCATTACTCCTTTTGAAGTATGTATTTCAGCTGTTTTCATTCGTTTATATATCTAATTTATTAAGTAACTTATTTAACGCGCATAAACATTTGCCTGATTTTGAAAAGGCTTTTTATTATGCTCGTTTTAATCTTAAAAATTTTTAATTCGGCACAAATGTAGAAAAAAAGAACAATTTTCATAATGACCTTTTCGCAAGGCATTGAATGTAATCGGGTTAGCATGGCTTTATGATAAGCTAAAAGGTTGAGGAGTAGCAGTGTTTGCAGAAAGGTATAAAAAGAAAGAAGGAGACTCAACAGTCTCCTTCCTAAATGTTAACCCCCAAACACACAATATGGGATGAATCCCAAATGCATTACAAATATATGTTTTCTCCAGCATAAAAAAAACAAATACAAAGTAAATTATTATTTTATCTATGAATTTAGATGAATTGATACGTTCGTATTCGAATTCATAAATATTATGTTCCGCTTTTTGATATGGAACCTGGAATGTCTTAATTTTGCCCGGCAGAGGTTTTAGGGGCTTTCCCAATCGAAAACCACAGAAATTTCAAACAGAATTTATTATCTTGCTTGCATTAAAGCTAATGCTGATTTCAATTTACAAGAATGAAAAACCGACTACTTATACTATGCATATTTGGAGTTCTGACTGTCTTTAGTGCTTACGGTCAATATCCTGAAATCGAAAATACTCTCGATAAAAAAGTAAAAAGCTTTTTGGAGAAAAACGCCAGCGAATGGCGCGATATGAATGTTCCCCTAACCGATGGAAAAATTCTGTACGATATTATTGTTGAAAACGGCTACACTTCTGCCGTTGAAATTGGAACCTCAACCGGTCATTCTGCCATCTGGATTGCCTGGGCATTGAGTAAAACAGGAGGGAAGCTAATAACTATTGAAATTGATAAAACCCGTTATTTGCAGGCCAAGGCGAACTTTCGTAAAGCCGGTGTTTTAAAATATATCGACGTTAGACTGGCCGATGCACACCAGTTGGTGCCCGAGTTAAAAGGAGAGTTCGATTTTGTTTTCTGCGATGCGGATAAATACTGGTATAAAAACTACTTTATTGCGATGGATCCAAAGTTGAAAAAGGGGGCTTGTTTTACTGCTCACAACACTTCGACACGTCTGAATGGCATTGGTGAATTTCTTCGCTATGTTGAAAACCTGGAAACTTACGATACAACAATCGACCAAACCAGTCGTGCCGGAATATCAAAAAGTTTTAAAAAATAAACGAACTCATCTTGCATAATTTGCAAAAGAAACTGGAGCGCCAACTAGGTTTATTTCCTGTAACCAATATCGTTATTGCCAATATTATTGGAGCCGGAATTTTTACTACAACCGGCTATTTAATGGGATTTTTGCAGAACCCTGTTGTTATGTTGATTTTGTGGGGAATTGGCGGTTTGGTTGCCTTGTGCGGAGCCATTTCGTTTGGTGAATTGGGAGCTGCTTTTCCCGAAGCCGGTGGCGAATATGTATTTATATCAAAACTGTACTCGCCAATGCTGGGTTTTTTAAGTGGCTGGCTATCGCTCATAGTTGGCTTTTCGGCACCCATTGCTGCCTCGGCAATCGGTTTTGCAAAATACTTTACCTGGGCCTTTCCTCAGTTACAAAACTGGTTGATGCTAAATGAAATCCTTAGCGTTGAAGATTTTAGCCGTTGTATGGCCATTCTTGTTATCGTTGGTTTTAGTTTTGTGCATTCGCGCGGGATAGTGCTTGGTGCCAGGGTGCAAAACTGGCTTACCTTACTAAAAATACTTTTGGTAGTAGGATTAATAATTGCCGGTTTGCTTTTGGGCAATGGAAGTATGCAAAATGTACACCCGGCCTTGCCCTTTCAGTTTTCGTTCGACAATTGGAAAGCAGTTGGTCTTTCGCTAATGTTTATCATGTTTGCCTACAGTGGGTGGAACTCGGCAACTTACATTGGTTCCGAAATTCGGGAGCCGCGAAAAGTTATTCCGCGTTCTTTACTCATTTCAACTTTAACAGTAACTGTTTTATACATTCTGCTAAATCTGTTTTTTGTGTATTCGGTGCCGGCATCACAAATGCGGAACGAACCTGAAATTGGAGGTTTAGCCGCCGGAATGGCGTTTGGTGCAACTGCCGAAACCATTGTTTCATTACTTATTTCGTTTGCCCTCTTTTCTTCGTTAAGTGCATTTATTATTCTGGGGCCGCGGGTTTATTATAAGATGGCCAGCGATGGTTTGTTTTTTCAGTCAGTGGCCCGAATTAGTCCGAAACATAAAGTGCCCTCTAATGCTATTTTGTTGCAGGCAGCAATTGCTATTGTGCTGGTTCTTTCGGGTACTTTCGAGCAGATTTTAACCTACATGGGGTTTTCATTGGGAATTTTTCCGATTATAGCGGTGGCGGGCAATATAAAATTACGACGATCGAAACACCAGCAATTGCGCTTACCGGGTTATCCGTATGTACAGCTATTTTTTATTGTGGTAAGTACGGCTATTCTGGTTCTGGCCTATTTCGAGCGACCTGTAGAGTCGAGTATTGCTGTTTTAACCGCTTTGTCGGGTATTCCGGTGTATTATTGGTTTCAGCGAAAAAAAGTTAAGCAGACTGAATAGTTTTTAGCATCGATTCAATTTGCTCCTTGGTCTTTTCCTGCAACTGTTTGTGATCGTTGTCCAGAATCGGTTCACCATAACGAATGGTAACGCGGGTTAGCGGTTTCCCCAGCTGCCGGAAAAAATGCCCCACAAAAGTGTCCTGGTCAACCCAGGCATCATTCACGTCGTTAAAATCAATAGCCATCGGAATAACAGGAATGTTCCCATCGGCCGCAATTTTGAAGCTGCCGTTTTTAAACTTTTTGGTAAGCGGTCCTTTGTAAGTTGTTCCTTCAGGGAAAAGAATTACCGGAATACCGCTGTTAACCGACTCTTTTATTTTTTTCATCGTTATCAGAAGGCTTTTCTGGTTTTTCCGGTCAACCAGAATGGAATTGGTAACACGTGCTCCCAAAGCCACAAAAGGCCATTTGGCTATTTCTGCTTTTCCAACCATAGCTGCAGGAGTCATGGCTGCAACAATAAAAATATCGATGTAGCTCCGGTGATTGGGCATCAGGATATAATTGCCCGATTTGGGAATTTCATTTTTATCCACTTTTATTCCGCAAATAAAAAGAATGGTACGCCCCCAGGTGCCGGCCACCCACTGTTGCATGCGCCGACTAAAACCTTTTGTTTTTAGCCAAAACCACCCGATTATGGTAACATAAGCACTCATAAACAGCACCAGTAAAAGCCTGATGAAAGCGAGCGGCGAGAATAAAATTATACGGGCGATTTTCATTGAAAGCATATCTGTTTAATTGCAAACTTTTCGGATTTATTAGCGGATCCGAATCACGTCAACATTCTTATTGATTACAAATATGCGAAAAGAAGCAATACGGATAAAAAAAGGATTCCAGGTTTTAATCGCGCTGGAATCCAGGTCTTGTGGTTGATTCTATTAAAAAGTGACAAATTGTAATTCGTAGGATTATTTCTACTTAATGATTATACATTTTTCAAAGCCTGAAGTACTTTGTCTGGTGTCATCGCCATTTCAAGTAATCGGGCTCCCGTCTGATCGTAAATAGCATTTCCGATTACGGCTCCCATACAAACAATTGCCGGTTCTCCACCTCCCTGCGGAGGCGTGTTTCTTTGCAGAATTTTAGTTTCTATTTCCGGTATCCACGAGAACCGTGGAATTTCATAGGTGTCGAAGTTTTTGGTTTTCACTTTTCCTCCTTCAAACTCAATAACCTCTTTGAGGGAATAACCCAGCCCCATGTTTATACAGCCTTCCATTTGAATGGTTGCACCCTGTGGATTTACACAAAATCCCATTTCCTGCGCTACCCAAACCTTTAAAACTTTCACTTCACCGGTTTCTTTGTTAACATCAACTTTGGCAATGTGTGCAACATAGGTTCCGGCATCAGAACCAATAGCAACACCGAAACCTCTTCCTGACGGTGATTTTCCCGGTTTCCAGTCAGCCATTTCTGCCACGGCTTCCAGCACATCGATAGCACGTTGGTCTTTCAGGTTTTTTAGTCTGAATTCCACCGGATCGATTCCGGCTTTGGCAGCCATGATATCCACTTGTGTTTCGCGTGCAAAGGTGTTGGTGCTGTTGCCCGGTCCGCGCCACGCTCCGGTGTCGAAAGGATGTATTCCCGGTGCTCTCCATCCACGTCCGTAAACCGTTCTTTTCTGATGAGGCACATCGTACAGGGTTTCGGAGCCGCGGTCGCCGGCATAATAAACGTGGTAATCCCAGAAGGTAATTTTACCTGCGTCGTCGATTCCCGAGTTTACTTTTAAAACTGCTGCCGGACGGAAGTTATCATAGAAAAACTCTTCTTCCCGTGTCCAGTCAACCATAATCGGTTTACCGGTTAGTTTTGCCAGTTTTCCTGCCTCAACGGCTTGTCCGTGGGCCGATTTTCCACCAAAACCACCTCCCAGGTAAGGAGGTTTCACCCGAACTTTCTCTGCTTCCATTCCCAATATTCGGGCAATATTTGATTGGGCGGGGAATGGTGTTTGCGTTCCGGCCCAAACAGTCATTTTATCGCCGTCGAAATAAGCCATTGCAGTGTGAGGTTCCATGGGCGAGTGGGCAACGTATCCGTCGTGGAATTCGGTATTAAAAACCGAGGTTGCCAGTTCTTCTCCTTTTGAAAGATCTCCCTCATTAATATTTACATTTCCTTCCGGTGCACGTTCCTTTAGATAATCGAAAATGTTGTCATTATTAACCGGTTTGTCAGCCTTCTCAAATTTAGCGCGAAATAAGCCTCGTGCTTTTTCTGCCATTTCCGGGTCTTCATGCAAAGCAGCCACAAGGTCGCCATCTTTTACAATCTGAACTCCGTCAATTTTTTCAGCCTCCGATGTATTCACCGAAATTAATTTTGCACCATGTGATGGCGGACGTAATAAACGGGCATAAAGCATTCCGGGTAAACGCATGTCGCCGGAATATTTGGCTTTTCCGGTAACCTTTTCCATGCTGTCGGCACGGAATTTCAGCTTGCCCATTATTTTGTATTTCGAATAATCTTTAACGGTAGCATCTTTTTTCGCAACCCGTTCTATGCGTTGCCCATTGGTAAGTTGAGCGTAAGTAACGGCCTCTCCTTTGTTCTGACGATTAAAAACCACACCTTCAGTAACTTCGAGCTTGTCCACTTCTGTACCCAGTTTTTCCGCAGCCAGTTCCAATAAAACCTGGCGCGCTTCTGCTGCAGCGGCCAACATCGACGGCCCGAACATGCGGGTTGTAAGCGAACCAAACGTTCCCATGTCCCAAGGACAGAGATCGGTGTCGCCCATTACCATTTCAACATTTTCGTACGCTACATCAAGCTCATCGGCCAGCATCATGGCCAGGCCCGTATTTGCTCCCTGACCCATCTCTATTTTTCCGGTATAACACGATACTTTTCCATTCTCATGAATTCGAAGAAAAGCATTAAAATCATCCGGTAACTGCCGTTGATCTCCATCAGCCGCCATCAGTTTTAGCGCTGCTCCGGCATGAAAGAAAACATAAATACCTCCGCCAAGCAATTGAATAAAGTTCCGGCGTTTTATGGTGTTGGAAGGGGTGTGTCCTTCTATATAATCCTGAATATTTTTTGCCTTATCCATGTTGTCATTTTTTAGGTGTGAATACATTAAAAGCTGAATTACTTGCCGTTTTGCATTTCGTTTGCAGCGGCTTCAATTGCATCGAGAATACGGTTGTGAGCACCACAACGACACAGATTGTCTTCCATTCCCAAAATAATATCTTCCCGGCTCGGATTTGGCTGATCGTTTAATAATCCCACAGCATTCATAATCATGCCCGGAGTGCAGTAGCCGCATTGCAGCGCATCATGGTCGGCAAATGCCTGCTGCACCGGATGCAGCTTTTCCCCCTGTGCAAGTCCCTCAATTGTGATCACATTTTTGCCGGCTACCTCGCCAATGGTGGTGGCACACGACCGGGTTGCCGAGTTGTTGATGAGTACGGTGCAGGCGCCGCAATATCCTTCGCCGCATCCATATTTGGTGCCTGTCAGGTTGAAATGTGTTCGCAAAACCCAAAGCAGCTTTTTCGACTCTTCCAGTTCCACCGAAACATTTTTTCCGTTTAAAGTAAATTCGATTTTCGCTTTCATTACAGTTGGTTTAATATGATTTAGATTTCCTGCAGAATTTAGTGTTGTTTCAAATTCCGCGTGAAATCATTTTTGGCAAAAATGCTCTTCCTTCAAATTTACTAAGAATTAATTACAAAGAAAATGGGGAAGTGGTAATGGTGTAATACTCCTTGGAAGAACAGAAGTTATTGAATGGAGATAATGCGTGCAGTAATACTAAGAACCAAAACAGGATTCTGCATTTGAGGTTTGCTTAAGGGTTTTAAGGCTAAAACAATTGATTATCTGAAATAAAAAAAGAGAGCTGTTATTGCTCTCTTTGTTGAGGTTCCTGGCGGAGTCGAACCGCCGTACACGGTTTTGCAGACCGCTGCCTAGCCACTCGGCCAAGGAACCTTGTACGTTTTCGGACTGCAAAAATATAAAATTTTGCAGTTCTCGCAACATAAAAAATAAAATCGTGTTATTTTCTGCGTTCTTGCCAGTTTGCATTTACATGCAAGTCGCTGGCACCTAACTGCCAACCGATATCAGTCGATTTTGGATTATTTCCCTCGTGAAGCTCTCGCTTCTTTTCAGTAGTGCACGATTTTCGGCACTTCCCTTCGTTTAAATTATTCGAACTATAAAACATGAGTAAAAGGTTGAATTATTTTTTTCGAAAATACGAAAAAGAAGTTCGAATAATTTGATAAATGTCAGTATTGAGCTGGGGATTAAATATTTAATAACATGGGATTATGTTAGTCGCGAGCTACAAGTTACGAGCTGCGAGTTTTTTCGATTAAAGTATTTCAGCATTAAAGCATTTCAAATCTCAGTCCTTCATTCCTTCCATCCTTCGACTTCGCTCAGGATGACGTTCTGTAAACAGTGACCATAAATTATCGCTCCAGAGTAACGCTTACCCGTTCCATTTCGCCTCCCATTGGCGGATTCATTTTCGAGATTTTAACTCGGGCTTTATCAATTGCCGGGAACCGGTCGTAAAGGGTATCCAAAATACGTTTGCTTACATTTTCCAACAAAGCTGATTTAATCTGCATCACTTCTTTTACAGTTTCGTAAACAGCCTGGTAGTTCAGTGCGTCGTCGAGATTGTCTGATTTGGCAGCAGCAGCGCAGTTTGTTTCCAGTCGCAAATACACTTCAAAGTGGTTGCCAACAATTTGCTCGGCCGCAAAATGCCCGTGATAGGCATAAAATTTCATTCCCTCTATTTCAATTACTCCCATCCCTAATTAATATTATTGCAACAAAAGTAATAATTTGAACAGGTGTTAAGTGTACTCACAAATCATTTTTTAATTTTGTAGCCTTATTCAATAGGGGATAAATCAAGAAAATGGCAGAAAAAAATACAAATACTAATGCTGAAGCGCCCAAAAGGGCCAACTTTATTCATGCACAAATCGACGCCGATTTGGCCGCAGGGAAAAATGATAATCGTGTACATACACGTTTTCCCCCCGAACCCAATGGTTATTTACACATTGGCCACGCCAAATCGATCTGTTTAAATTTCGGGTTGGCGCAAAAATACGGAGGTAAAACAAACCTTCGTTTCGACGATACCAACCCATCAAAAGAGGAAACTGAATATGTTGAATCGATTATGGAAGATGTGCGTTGGTTGGGTTTCGACTGGGAGGATCGTTTGTATTACGCATCCGATAATTTCCCAAAACTACACGCTTTTGCCGTTCAATTGATTGAAGAGGGCAAAGCTTATGTCGACGACCAAAATGCTGAAACCATAAGCGAGCAAAAAGGAACGCCGCAGAAACCGGGAACTGAAAGTCCGTTCAGAAATCGTTCGGTTCAAACCAACCTCGATTTATTTGAGCGAATGACAATGGGCGAATTTAACGAGGGAGAGAAAGTGCTGCGTGCAAAAATAGATATGGCATCGCCGAACATGCATATGCGCGATCCGATTATTTACCGGATAATGAAAGCCGAACATCACCGCACCGGAAATAACTGGTGTGTGTATCCGATGTACGATTTTGCGCACGGTCAGTGCGATTACTGGGAAGGAATCACCCATTCGATTTGTACCTTGGAGTTTGAGGTGCACCGTCCGTTATACGATTGGTTTATTACGCAGTTGATGGATTCGGATTACCGTCCGCGTCAGATCGAGTTTTCGCGTTTGAACCTTACGTACACTGTAATGAGCAAGCGTAAATTACTGGAATTGGTGAAAGACAATCACGTTCGTGGTTGGGACGATCCGCGGATGCCAACTATTTCGGGTTTACGCCGAAGAGGTTACACGCCTGAATCGATCCGTAATTTCTCGGATAAAATTGGCGTAACAAAAGTGGATGGAATGACTGATGTGTCGCTGCTGGAATTCAGTGTGCGCGATCATCTGAATAAAATTGCACAGCGTGTAATGGGCGTGCTCGATCCGCTGAAAGTGGTTATCACCAATTATCCTGAGGATAAAGAAGAAATATTAAGCGCCGTAAACAACCCGGAGGATGAATCGATGGGGCGTCGTGATGTTCCATTTTCACGCGAGGTTTATATCGAACAAAGCGATTTTATGGAAGATCCTCCACGTAAGTTTTTCCGTTTGGGGCCCGACCGCGAGGTGCGTTTGCGCTACGGTTACCTGATAAAATGTAACGAAGTTATTAAAGACGAAAACGGCAAAATCGTTGAGCTGCACTGTACTTACGATCCCGAGTCAAAAGGAGGAAAATCTTCCGATGGTAGAAAAGTAAAAGGTGTGGTACACTGGGTATCGGCAAAACATGCTGTTAAATCAGAAGTGCGCCTTTACGATCGTTTGTTTACCGATGAAGAGCCGGATGGACATAAGGATGTAGACTTTAAAGAGTTTATGAATCCTGAATCGTTAAAAGTGCTGAATAACTGTTACCTGGAGCCATTTGTAAAAACAGCTGAACCGCTCGATCATTTTCAGTTTGAGCGAATGGGCTACTTTAACATGGATCCGGATTCAACGCCCGAACTGCCGGTGTTTAACCGAACAGTTCCCTTACGCGATTCGTGGGCAAAAGCACAAAAAAAATAAAAGCAAAAAGGTTGTTTTCGTATCGGGAACAACCTTTTTTTATGCCTTAACTCCGGCATTTTTACGATATAACCCATCAAATGCGTCATTCCCGTTAATACCTGCATATACCCATTTACCGATTCATAACCTTTGTTAACCGAATGTAAACTGTTTGGCCTGCTTGCGATTTTTACTTTTGATGCGTAAATGCAAAAAACACTATCATGGAAAAAGTGCCACAGGAAAGAACGCAAAAAAAGGAAAACTCAAAAGAAGTCTTGGCTTTAGTTTTAATCGGTATTGGTTTGGTATGGATACTAAAACAAACCGGTTTCTTTTTTGATTTTCCGTTTTTAAACTTTCATGACATTTTTAGTCCTGTAAGAAGCGTTTTTCATGGAATAGGGCATTTTGTTTTTTCATGGCCTGTTATTTTGATCATTATCGGTGCAGTATTAATGGCCGGCAAACGTTCCGGCGGTTTAATACTGCTAATTATTGGAGGAATATTTTTATTGCCAAAACTGATTTTCATATCAGGAGCGGCAATTGTGTTTCTTTTCCCGGTAATCTTAATTGCCGTGGGAATTGGGTTGATCGCGCGTTTGTTTTAGCCCGTAGTTGCGAAGGAAAGTAAATCCACTAAAAAAATGGACAGTGTTTAGAGGATTATCAATATTTTAGGACAGTTAAAACTTTTATCATGGATAATAAACCGGAGAGTACAAACAGAAGAGCCTTTTTGGGCTTATTTCTAATTGTGGTAGGTGCACTGTGGATTTTCGAGCGCCTCGATCTTATTCCTTCATTTTGGAACGATATTCTGATCTCGTGGCAAATGTTACTTATCGGAATTGGGGTCTTCTCCATAATCGGAGGGAATAAAACCACAGGAACAGTTTTAATTGTAATCGGAGGTTTCTTTTTGATTCCGGAAGTGGCTCATATACCTTATGAATTACGACGAATAGGCTGGCCGGTATTAATAATTGGTATTGGCGTGGCAATTCTGGTAACACACTCCGGAAGACGAAACCCTTTTGAAGGCCCCAATTTTAATCCGGGAGATCAAAAAGGGCAGGACTACTTCGATGATTTTGTGATCTTCGGAGGTCGCGAAGTGTATGTAAATTCGCAGAACTTTATGGGCGGAAAAAGCACTTCAGTTTTTGGCGGAACGGAGTACGATCTTCGTCAGGCAAAACTTTCGGCCAATGGTGCTGTTATCGACACGCTGGCTTTATTTGGCGGCTGCGGTTTTAAAGTACCACCCGACTGGACGGTGAAAAATGAAGTAACAGCTATTTTTGGTGGTTATACCGATAAACGCGGTGCTTCGTTGAATCAAATTGTTCCCGATCCATCGAAAACGCTGGTGATAAAAGGTTTTGCGGCTTTTGGTGGCGTAGAGATCAAATACCTGTAAAATGGACTTTAGACATCCCTTTATAAAATCACCACGGTTGGCCATTTCGTATGTTGCGTTTTGGTTGATACTGGCAGTGGTAATGGTTTTAGTGGTTGTTTCGGTTGGCGAAAGTGATTTTATTACCGCCATGACCGAACGTTTTGCCTACATCATCCTTTTCGGATTTTTAGGAATTGCCATCTGGTATGTCATAAAATTCAGTACCCTCGAAGATAACAGTGTTGGTCGTGTAATTCTGGCCCATGTTATTGCCGCCACCATAATCGTTTTAATTTGGCTTTACATTGGTACGGTAATTACAAAACTCATAAATCCCGGGCAGTTAAAGGAAGATCATAACTATCTGTTCACCGGGCTTTATAACGGATATTTGCTTTATACATTTAACGTGGTGTTTTTCTACGCCGTAAATTATTACCTGGCATTTAAAGAAAAAACCAAAAACGAAACCAAGCTAAAAGCGCTGGTAAAAGAAGCCGAATTGCATGCCTTAAAATCGCAGATTAATCCGCACTTTTTGTTTAACAGCTTGAACAGCATTTCGTCGCTTACAATGACCGATCCGGCAAAAGCACAGGAAATGGTGATCAACCTTTCGCAGCTGATGCGCTATTCGCTTAAGCACGACCAACGCGAAAAAGTAACTGTTCAGCAGGAAATAGATAATAACAAGCTGTACCTGAAGATTGAGAAGGTACGTTTCGGGAAAAAGCTGAACCCGGTTTTTGCGGTTGAAGAGAATTGTTTAAAGGCCGTAATTCCGAATATGATACTTCAGCCGCTGTACGAAAATGCCATAAAATACGGTGTGTATGAAGCCACCGAAACCATCGATGTAATTACCCATTGCCGGTGCGACGACGATAAACTTGTGGTAACCATCAGCAATACCTACGATAAAAATGTATTAAGCAAAAAGGGCGAAGGAATTGGATTGCGTAATATCCGCGACCGCCTGCAGGTGATCTACGGAAACCCGCATTTGCTGAAAATTGAAGATAAACAAAACGAATTTACCGTAACTTTAACCATTCCTCAAAAATTGTAAACCATGACTGAAAAATTGCGCACAATTATAGTTGAAGATGAAGAACTGGCTCGCAACCTGATGAAGTCGTTCCTTGCAGATAATGACGCTATTGATCTGATTGCCGAATGCGAAAACGGTTTTGAAGGCGTAAAACAAATCAACGAGTTAAAACCCGACCTGGTTTTTCTTGATATCCAAATGCCAAAGATCACAGGTTTTGAGCTGCTGGAGTTGCTCGAGCACAAACCACAGATAATATTTGCCACGGCCTACGACCAATATGCTTTAAAAGCCTTTGACTATAATGCAGCCGATTACCTGTTAAAACCCTACTCGAAAGATCGTTTGGATGAGGCCATTCAGAAAGTTCTGGAGCGCATTCAAACCGAGGGAAAAGAGTCGGATGTAGCCGAAAAAGTAAGCGATTTTCCAAAGGATGAATACCTCGACCGTATTGTGGTGAAGGATCGTCATAAAATTCATATCGCTCCGGTTGATGCTGTGCGTTACATCGAGTCAATGGATGATTATGTAATGATCTACACCAACGATGGACGCTGGATGAAACAAAAAACCATGAAGTATTTCGAGAATGCTTTAAACCCGAAAAACTTTGTGCGTATTCACCGCAGCTACATTGTAAAGGTCGACGAGATCGAAGAAATACAGCAATACGAAAAGGAATCGTACATTGTTATACTGCACGACAAAACAAAATTGAAAGTCAGCAAAACAGGTTATAAAAACTTGAAGGGGGTGTTGAATTTCTAATATTTAACAGCAATATTTCAAGAAAAACTATGTTGTCCTCAAATAGAAAACCTTGTGGTATTAAATCGAAAAAAAAGGAAAAGAGAAGAGTTGCAAAGAACTTTTGGAAAAGTTAAGGACGACTCATTTCATTTTGATTTAATTGAAAGGTACTTTCGGGCAAAGGATAATTCTAACGCTTTTCAGACGCTTTCGGATAAAATATGCAACGATCTCGATTTTAACGAGTTGTTTATGTTTGTCGACCGGACTCACTCAAAAGTAGGGCAGCAATATTTGTATCAAACACTGAGAACTATCCCCCAATCGGATCATAATTCGGATGAAACACTGATTGGTCATTTCCTGAATGATCCCGATTTCAGAACGTCAGTTCAACTTCAATTGGAGAAATTAAAAAGCACTGATGCTTATTATATCAGCACACTTTTTCAGGAGGAGCACCAAAAAGCGCCCGGGTGGTTTTTTATATGCAAAATATTATCGGTACTGAGTTTGGTTTCTGTTCTTTTAATTCCGGTATCTCAACAAATCAAATTTTTCCTGTTCGGGATTTTCATCATAAACATGATGATTCATTTTTGGAATAAAAGAAACCTGTACCAGTATTTAGGCTCGATACCTCAATTGTTACGCTTAACAAAAGTGGCATCCGAGCTTTATAAAGATGAGCGACTTACCACACAAAATAGTGAGCTTGGAAAATCCCTCAAAGCCATTTCTGGCATAAAAAGAAGGCTGTCGTTTTTCAGGCTGGAAGCTAAAATGGATAATGATATGGCTGCGTTGGTGGCAGGTCTTATTGAACTCTTCAAAATACTGTTTCTGATTGAGCCCCTCTTCTTGTTTGGGGTATTAAAACGGCTCGATTCCATGCGCCGGGAAATGGATGATGTGTTTAGCTTTGTTGGGAAAATTGATGTTTTATTGTCCGTTGCTTCACTTCGGGAAGGTGCACCAAATTACTGTATTCCAAAAATTAGTGCGCAGGCCAAAAAGCTACAGGCTAAAAATTTATATCATCCCTTAGTACCTGATTGTGTTGAGAATGATATTAATATCGATCAGAAATCAGTTTTGCTCACCGGATCAAATATGTCGGGCAAAACAACTTTTATCCGAACCGTTGGCATTAATGTTATAAGCGGATTAACCTTAAATACTTGTTTCGCGGCTGATTTTGAAATGCCACGAATGAGGGTGTTTTCGGCCATCAGAATCAGTGATGATCTGCTAAATGATAAGAGCTACTATTTCGAAGAGGTTCTTACTATAAAAACAATGTTGGAAGCCGGTACCCAGAAATATCCAAATTTGTTTTTACTCGACGAAATATTCAAGGGAACAAACACTATTGAAAGGATTTCTGCTGGTAAAGCAGTTCTGTCTTCACTGGCAGGAGGAGAAAATATTGTTCTGGTTTCCACACACGATATTGAGCTGGCCGATTTACTTCATGATGAATATGCTTTGTTTCATTTTAGCGAGAATGTCAATCATAAAACGGTAGATTTTGACTATCGGATAAAAGACGGCAAACTGAAAACAAGAAATGCGATCAGGATTCTGGAGATAAATGATTATCCCGAAAGTATCGTTAAAGAAGCGAATAGTATATCTAAGGAACTGGATAATAATATTTAAAACAAAGCTGGTCGATAAATCACCCCATTTCGTCTTCTCTTTTAATGCCGAAGTTTTCCTTCGTGACATAAATCTTCTTTGAAAAGCTTATTATTTCTTATATTAAGCGCCAAATAAAACTGAACCTAAACTGATTGATATTAGCCGGAACCTGATATTTTTTATTGCATTTTTCTTACAATGAATTCACTCATTTAAAATAATTCTATGAAAAAACTCACACTGTTAATGGCGGCCGTATTTTTGGTTTCATCGGTAGCCTTTTCCAAAAAGAAAGAAGAAGAGAAAAAGGAAGAAGACAAGCCTTTTGTTAATTCGGGGCTGGTTAGTGGCCTGAAATGGCGAAGTATTGGTCCGGCATGGGCAAGCGGTCGGATTGCTGATTTTGCCGTAAACCCCGACAATCATAAAGAGTATTACGTGGCTGTTGCTTCGGGTAATGTTTGGAAAACCACCAACAATGGCATTACCTGGAGTCCGATCTTCGATAATTACGGTTCGTATTCAACAAGTGTTGTGGTGCTCGATCCGAATAACTCAAACGTGGTTTGGGTTGGAACCGGCGAAAACAACCACCAGCGTGCATTGGGTTATGGCGATGGCGTTTATAAATCGCTTGATGGTGGTAAGTCCTTCAAAAATATGGGCTTGAAAGAAAGCCGCCAGATTGGTGGAATCGTTATCGATCCACGCAATTCGGATGTTATTTTTGTTGCTGCTGAAGGATCGGCATGGGGACCGGGCGAGGAGCGTGGCCTGTACAAAAGTACCGATGGTGGCGAAACCTGGAACAAAGTGCTGGAGATTAGCGAAAACACCGGTGTAAACAATGTGGTGATGGATCCTTGTAATCCTGATATTATGTACGCAACATCGGAGCAGCGTCGCAGAACTTCGTTTACAAAAATTGGGGGTGGACCGGAATCAGCCGTATATAAAAGTACCGATGGCGGCGAAAACTGGCGCAAGGTCATGAAAGGACTACCTTCAGTTCATATTGGAGGAATGGGAATTGATGTATCGCCCGTTGATCCGAATTACGTGTATCTGATTGTGGAGGCTGCTGAAGATAAAGGTGGTTTTTTCCGCTCGACTGATAAAGGCGAAAGCTGGGAGAAAATGAGCGATTATCACTCAAGCGGTCAGTATTACAACGAAATAGTGTGCGATCCGAAGAATGTGGATAAGGTATATTCAACAGAAACGGTATCAAAAGTAACCGTTGATGGAGGAAAAAACTGGACAAGCATAAGCACCCGTGGCCGTCACGTAGATGATCATGCCATTTGGATCGACCCGACAGATACTGAGCACTATATTATTGGTGGCGACGGTGGTATTTACGAAACCTGGGACGACGGAAAGACTTTTGATTTTAAAGAAAATCTGCCGGTTACGCAGTTTTACCGTGTTTACCTCGACGATGCTGAGCCGTTTTACAACGTTTACGGCGGAACACAGGACAACAACTCGATGGGTGGTCCTTCGCAAAATACAAGCCGCGATGGTGTGATTAGTGACGAGTGGGAACCAACGCTTGGTGGCGATGGTTTCTGGGGAGCTATCGAGCCCGGAAATCCAAACATCGTGTACTCGGAATACCAGTACGGAAATGTGTATCGTATTGATAAAAAAAGTGGCGAGAGTTTAAGTATTAAACCTATAGAACGCAAAGGAGAACTGACTTACAAATGGAACTGGAATGCTCCGTTGTTTATCAGTCCGCATAAGAATACGCGTTTGTACATGGCGGCCAACAAGGTTTTCCGTAGCGACGACCGTGGCAACACCTGGGAAGTGATCAGCGATGACCTTACTGCACAAATCGATCGCACATCAATTCCGGTAATGGGTAAATACTGGCCGGCAGAGGCGGTGGTTCGCGATGTGTCAACCTCGCAGTGGGGAACCATTGTGGCACTTGAAGAGTCGACATTGCAAGAAGGATTGTTGTATGCCGGAACCGATGATGGTGTTATTTCGATCACTGAAAATGGCGAAAACTGGATGCAGGTAAAAAGTTTTCCGGGTGTGCCGGAACTGACCATTGTTAGCGACATTTGTGCCGACCGTTTTGATGCAAATGTGGTTTATGCAACTTTCGATAACCTAAAACGCGACGACTTTAAACCTTACGTTTGTAAAAGTACCGACAAAGGAAAAACATGGACTTCCATCTCTGGTAATCTTCCAGAGAACGGTTCGGTGCACACCATTATGCAGGATTTTGTTCGTCCTGAGTTATTGTTTGTTGGAACAGAGTTTGGCATCTTTTTTACCGTTGATGGTGGAACAAACTGGGTACAGTTAAAATCGGGGATGCCAACTATTCCGGTGTTCGATATTGCTATTCAGGAGCGTGAAACCGACCTTGTCGCAGCAACATTTGGCCGTGGTTTCTACATTTTGGATGATTATAGCCCTTTACGAGAAATTTCAGCGGACCTTGAAAATACTGAAGCTGATATTTTTCCGATAAAAGATGCACTGATGTTTGTACAAACCAGTGGTAAAAGCAACCAGGGAAGTACCTACTTTACGGCGAAAAATCCGGAGTACGGCGCAACTTTTACTTATTATCTGAATGAGGTGCCAAAAACAAAAGAGCAGCTTCGTAAAGAGGAAGAGAAAGAGTTGTTTAAGGAAGGAAAACCAATTCCGCAACCTACATGGCGCGAGTTACAACTGGAAGGTCAGCAGGAAAAATCGCACCTGATATTTACCATTTACGATAAGGATGGAAATGTAATCGATCAGTTTACAAAAGCTCCTTCAAAAGGGGTGAACCGTGTGAACTGGAATATGACCTATGCGGCGACAGCAAATGCCCGCATTGGCGATAAATATAACCCGATTACCAGCGCAGGTCGTGGTATTATGGTAATGCCCGGAACATACAAAGTGGGTATGAAATTGTGGCACGAAGGCGAACTGACCGATTTGGTTGAGCCGGTTTCCTTCACTTGCAAGCGTTTGAACAATACCGAACTTCCGGCAGAAAACTACAACGAAAATGTTGAGTTTGCCGAAAAAGTGAATAAACTGGCACTGGCCGTTGTTGGAACCAACCGAATGATTAGTGAAACCACTGCAAAAGTGGAGAAGATAAAACAAGCTGTTTACGCTACTCCGGGAGCCAGCACCGAATTAATGGATAAAGCCCGCGCAATTGGGGTGGCGTTGGAAGAGCTGAACTTTAAAATGGATGGTGTGCCGGCCAGGGCAAGCTGGGAAGAAATTCCTCCTGCACAAGTGCCGTTAAACAACCGTTTGAGTGATATTACTTATACTCACATGGGATCGACAACGGGAATTACCACCACCGAGAAACAGGCTTACGAAATTCTGACAGACGAATTTCCTCCGGTGTTGGAAGCGTTGAAAAATATTGTTGAAAAAGAAGTTCCGGCGCTGGAAGCCGAACTTAATAAGATAAATGCTCCATGGACTCCGGGACGTTTACCGGAATGGAAAGAGTAAAATAGCTACGAGCTACGAGTTGCTAGCTTCTAGCTCGTCTCCCTTTGAGAAAGGGGATGTGAGATTAAAAAAAAGATGCCATCCGAAACTGTATACATCAGTAGGATGGCATCTTTTGTTTTTCAAAAATTGAAAGAAAACAGGTAGGCTAACGAACCTGTAAATTGATGGCCGATTCTCGCTTATTTCGTATTAACATCTACACCCCAATATTCAGTAATCGCCTTTAATTCGTCGCCGGTAAGATAGGTAACCGCACCGTGTTTCGGCCGTTCGAAACCAATGGTTTTCATTTCGCCCTCGTTAAAATGCCCAATGTTTTTGTATGAAATAAAATCACTGGTTTCGCTAAACCCCATGTTGTTGGGGCGCCCGCCATACACATCATACATCAGCACATAAGTATCGGTGCCCAAACGCCTGAAAACATTGGGAGCTTCGGTAGGTTTGCTTTCTGGATCGATGCGCCTTGTTTCCGTAACATAGTCTTTATTTATTTTATCCGAAACAGCGTGTAAAATCTTTGCTCCCGAAACATAATGCATGTGGTAGGTATCGCCAAGTTTTGTAATGTCGCCGTCTATTCCTCCTAACTCGGTAATCATTTTTGGAGTGGTTTCAAGGCTGGTAAATTCCTCGTTGGTATACGAATAGTACATGTTTGCATTGGCATTGTTGTAGCGGATGGTAAAATACACCATCATTTTTTTCTCTTTAGTATCGTAAATGGTTTGCGGTGCCCACGAGCAGTCGATATCGCCCAGTTCGGGGAAAGCTTTATCAACCCGAAAATCGGAATGTGTCCAATGGATCAGGTCGTAGGATTTCATCAGTACAATGGCGCGGTTATTTCCCCATCCGTATTTTTCTTCGGGGCGTTGCCATTGGGTGTCGCGATGGCCTGCGCGCTGTCCGAAAATATGCAGGTCGGTCATGGCCAGGTAAAAGGCGCCATCTGGGCCACGGGTAATGTGTGGGTCGCGAACGCCTTTTTGTTCGGCCAGTTTTGTACCATCAAAAATCGGCTCGCCATTGTTCAGGTCGGTAAAAGTATAGCCATCGCTGCTAACAGCCATGTAGGCGCTTTGTGTCTGGTCTTTAAAATAAACCAACAAATAGGCCGCCAGGTCTTTTGTGTTAAAATTTTGGGCTGAAGCCGGTTTTTGTAGTTCGTCTACAATTTCAATTCCTTTGGCTTTGTTGGTTGGCACGTCGGGTGTTTGTGCCTGCACGGCAGCCCCTGCAATAAAAGCTAATAGCAATAGTGAGGTAATAAGTTTTTTCATAAAAAGTGATTTTAAATCCGGGTTATTATTCGGTACGTTTTTTTATCGAGTGACTAATATACTATTTATCTTTTTGTGTTTAAGCAGAAGTAATTCAGGTTGAAACAGAGGGGATAGCTTTATTATATCTAATCATTTTTTTTCAATGTTATCAATTATTGACTACCTCAATTATTATAAGTTTAATTCCTTCAAAATAGTAATAAAGGTTGGAGTTGTTAATCGCCATGAAATCATAGGATATTAATACGAATCATGATTAACCAGAAGATTATTAGTGTTTGTTTTTCTTCCGATAATTGCACTATTTCTTTGTTTAACTTCTGCTTTATAACGGACGTTTTTCATATCGAAACTAAAGAAAATAGTTGAAAAACTATAAATAATAGTAGAGGGACTAAAAAATATAGTTATATTTGTTTTGTATTCTCCCTCTGAGATTACAAATCGCTTTAAATTTAAAAGTTTGAACCATGAAAAAACTTACGCCGAAAGAAGAAGAGATCCTTAGTTTGTTTTGGGAGAAAGGCCCCATGTTTGTGAAAGAGCTGAAGGAATTATATTCCGATCAGAAACTGCACTACAACACCCTTTCAACCATGGTTAGGGCAATGGAGGAGAAAGGATTTATTGCGCATGAGAAATTTGGAAATACCTATCGCTATTTTGCTGCAGTATCAAAGGAAGATTACAGCAAACAGTCGTTAGGAAACGTGGTGAAAAAGTATTTTAATAATTCGTACAAGAGTGTTGTATCTGCCCTGGTTGAAGAAGAAAACCTTTCTGTTGAGGATTTGCGGAAGTTGATTTCGGAGATTGAAAACAGCAAAAACGAATAAAGATGACACCCTTTTTTGCCTACCTTATAAAATCGTCAGTTAGTCTGGCTCTGCTTTATTGTTTATTCCGATTAACCGTCAGAAACGATAATAATCATCGTTTAACCCGCTTTCTTTTGCTTTCTATTATGGTGCTGTCGGCAAGCATTCCATTCCTGACTGTCCAGCTCTTTTATAAGGAAATTGAAATGGCTTCAGCCGGTATTGCCAGGGAAATTGTTTCAGCTCCATTTGTAACACAATCACTGGATTCTTCAGTTAGTATACAAACTCCGGTTCATGAAAATATTCCTCCAATTAACTATTGGGCGATATTTTATACGGCAATCATTTCACTGCTTTTATTTCGACTTATATTTGGAATTTATCGCGTTTCCACAATCATAAAAAGTGCCGAAAAGCACCGTTTCCGCGAAATAATTCTGGCAGTTGTGAAGGACTTTGTACAACCCTTTACATTTCTGAATAAAGTTGTCCTTTCGGAGAAGGATTTTCACGAGAACAAGGCTATTGTTGTGGCACACGAATATGCGCACATCAGGCATAAACATGCCGTAGATTTGCTGTTTTGCGAGCTGTTTACGGTATTGCATTTTTTTAATCCGTTTATGTGGCTTTTACGCCGCGATTTAAAATTAGTACACGAATACCAGGCCGATGAGGCCGTATTGAATACAGGCATCGATGCACAAAAATACCAGTTGCTGGTATTGGAGAAGGCCGTTGGCGAAAGACGTTTTGCCATGGCAAACCATTTTACTCAAAAACCCATTGTAAAAAGATTAAAAATGATGACAAAAACAAAACGTCAGAAATGGGGCATGGTGAAGGTGATTCTCTTTGTGCCCTTAATAATAGTGCTTCTACAAGCATTTGCACGACCCGATTTGATTACAAAATCAGCAGATTTTATTCCGGTACGCTACACGGAAAATAAGGCGGAGCAATGGCTCGAAAAATGGAACATCGATAAAATTGGCGATGGAATTTACCAACCCGATTTTAAAGACAAAAACGCACCTCGACAAGCCAATAATGTTTTGGTGATATTAATGAATGCCAAAGATGAGTATCTGATAGAAAATCAATATCCCGGAGATAAAAATATTAAGCAGATTGTAGAAGATTATCTGCGCGGGAAAAATCCGGATGGGAACAAAGGTCCTGATTTTATTGAAAGCGAAATTCCGGGTATAGGAACAGTAAAAGTTTCAGAAGGCTGGATCTCGTATCGTAACGATATTGAATCGTCGAGAGAAGCGATAAACTTTACCTTGCGGCAAATAGGAGAGGCTTACCTCCAAGCCCGGGAAGCAAAAGCGTTTATTTTGTTTGGAAAGAAATATCTCGATCTGGATGAAGAGAATCAGAAAACAGTAAACGAGATTATTCCAATCCGATTTTCGTACGAAACACCAAAAAATCCCCGCTCAAGTACCTGGTTGCCCTTTGACGGTAAACCTTCGCCCGAACCAAAACCAATGGAATTGTTGGTGCGCTACGATGGTACGATTGTTTTCGGCAGTAAAACCTACGAAAATCTGGACGAATTTGAACACGATTTGAAGGTATGGAAGCAGGAGTTGGAGGCGATTAGTAAAGAAGAAAGAACGAATCATTATTATCGAGTAAACGCAACTTTCGAGCATGGTTCAGAAACGCAGCAAATTTGTTCAAAAGAGATAAGTAAGATTAATTACATGCTTTGGAAACAAAGTATGCATGTAGAGCAAATTCATCATGTATTCCCTGAGGAGTTGAACAAACCCGGTTTGGAAATGGATAAACTTAAAGCAAGGGTGGATCAGAACTCGGAGTTGTTCATTCCTGAAGGTTTTTCTCCAGACGGCGATGGCATTCACGATTTCTTTGAAATAAAAGGCATATATCCTCAATATCAGGATGCGAAGCTGGTGATATTTAATAACGAGGGCCAAAAAGTGTTTGAAAAAAAGAATTATGGGAACACGGATATCTGGGGGAAAGGAAAAGAATGGTGGGACGGTTCTTCTGAAAACGATAAATTGTCGGCAGGGAAATACAATTATAAGCTTGAGCTGGGAAATGGAGAAGTAAAAAATGGAACTTTACTGTTAGCAAAAATGCCACCACCACACGTCTTGGGAATAGTCCCCGATAATCCTCAATACCCCATCCCATCCATTCGCTTTCACGAAAAATGGCTAAGTGTTAACAGGGAAAGTTGTGAACTTGCGGATTTGAAAAATGTTTTGGAAAACCTGTTGCCAAACGACGGTACACAGCGAAGAGTGGAACTGGTTGTTTATTCAACCGTTTCTAACGAAAGAACTGAGCAGATATATGCTGAGTTGCAGAATGTGGATGATCTCGAAATAATTCGAAAAGATGTGACTCCGCCACCACCTCCACCTCTCAAGCCAATAACACTGAAAAAGGATGGTACAATAAATTTGGGAGGAAAAGAATACTCATTTGAAGAATTTGAACAGAGGATAATTGCAATGGAGGTGCAACACAGAAGGATTTCAAATAAAAATGATGTTGAAGGTTATAAGATGCGAGCCAAAGTAAATATTGAAGAAGGAACTGTCGATTCGCATATTATTCGTCTTAAAGAAATTATGAAAAAGGGAAGATTTGATGATATTGCTTACAGCATTTTGCCTTCACCACCAAAGTAATAGATGTTAAGTAGGTTGCACATAAACTTCGAGATTATAATAGGTTTAAAAAGCCCTCATAACCGGGATTTTTGTTTTCATAAAACCATCGTTTGTACGAGTCGTGGTTCCGCAAAACTAACTATCACGGAACATTTCTGAGAGCTGTTGATACTACAAGAATTCAATAAAAAAGCCTCTTTTGGTTAACAGATTTAGATAACAAGCTACAACCTTATGTGAGAGGATTCTAAAAAATGCCACCTGTTTTATAAGCAGGTGGCATTTTTTAGAGAATTATCTTGAGTGTTTAATTACATCAAGTAAGTTGAAGTATGGTCTGGTACAAATTACCCTTTCGGAACAGTATGATATATCGATTGTGTACTTTTTAGTATTGCGGAGAATTAAAAACAAAACGATGATATGGCTTGTTTTTAACTACCAAACGAAGTTATATCAGCACTTTGGAAGTTTGGCAACTAATAAGGGCTGCGTCACGTAGTAGAGGGGGTATGTTATTACAATCTGAAAGCAAAATTTATTACAATTAATAACCAGAAAAATGAAAAAGCTAATAATTGGTCTCACCATGATTTTGATGAGTGTAAACTTATCCTTTGCTCAGGAATCAACAACAGAGCAGGAAATTAAAGAACTCTCAAAAGCGAAGTGGCAATGGATGGCAGATAAAAATGTGGATAAATTGGAAACACTTTTCCACAACAAATCAAAATTTGTACACATGAGCGGCACATGGAACAAAGACTGGGAACTCGAAATTATAGAAACCGGTAGTATTTGGTACAAGCAGGCAGATGTTCATGATGTTGTGGTAGAAGTTTTTGATAACACGGCAGTTCTTTGGAACCGAATAACTTTAATGGCACATGTTAGAGGAGAAGATGTGTCAAATGAATTTACGGTTACTGAAATCTATAAAAAAGAAGGGAATAGCTGGAAATTATTGGACCTGACATTTAGCAGCGTTCGGGATACCCATCAGATTGCACCAAATGCGAATCCGGAACAAATAATTAAAGAACTTTCAAAAGCGAAATGGCAATGGATGGCAGATAAAAATACAGACAAACTGGAAAACTTATTTCATGAAAATTCAGTGTTCGTTCACATGGGGGGAAGTTGGGGAAAAGACCGAGAGATTGAAATCATCAGAAGTGGCGGAATTCATTACAAAAAAGCAGATATTCATGAGGTCTCAGTAAATGTAATCGAAAATACTGCAATACTCTTAAACAGGATAAGCTTGTTAGCTGAAGTTGGAGGAAATGAAGTCACAAATCCTTTTATGGTGACTGAAGTTTACAAACAAGAAAATGGAGATTGGAAATTAGCCTCACTATCGTTCACAAAATTATTAGAGAGCGAATAGACTGAAAAGAAGGCAGGAACCCCATGGCTCCTAATATTTATTAAAGCATAAGCGTCCTGCTTTGGCCGGGTGTGTTGGCATCCGCAAAATATGTGTGCGATTTTTTGAGATACCGTGGTTTTATAATCCGCGGTTAATTTTATCCGTCCATTTCCCCTGTAAAGTATCCATCTGCGATGCTTTTTCAAGCATCTTCAGAAAGTCTTTTCGCGGAATAGGTTTGGGCAAGTGTTTTTTCAACATCCTTTTTTTATGCAGAGAACTCAAGTCGCTAAATTGTGATTTTTGGATAAACTATTAATTATTTAAAAATTATTAAATTTATGATAAGTTTAAACGCGGTATAAATGAGATATAGACGATTTTTTCACACAGAACTAAGAGTAAAACACTTCTATTTGTTTTGTGTCTTATGTTTTTCCCTTCAACCAAATGCATTCGCCCAAAACGAATTTGAAGGAAAAGTGGTTTACAGGTATTCTTACCCTAATGGTTACAAAGATGAAGCCCAAGGCTTTGTGTTTACACAAGATTCTTTAATAGATTTTGCCGTAAAAGCAGATACTTTGCTTGCAAAAAAAGTTGATATTTACGGTTCTATTTCGCAATATTACTTGAAGGAAGGAGAAGATTCCTATCTGTATAATCCTGTTGATTCGTTCTTGCTTAATTATGATAGACTGCCCAATGTATTTTACTATCAGTTTATTCGGAAGTTCAGGAGGAAAGAAGAAATATTAGGTTATACCTGCACAAAATTAGAATATCAGTTGGGACCTACAACAACTGTATATTTTTGGGTTGCAGATGATATTCCCGTAAAAAACTACGGTTCGTTCTTCAATTTTATTAGTAACGACGGGAAATTAGTGCTTAAAAGGCAACTTGTCCCTAGAAACGAAGGGTATTGTAATGTTTACGAAGCCATAAGTATCGATACTGTTATTTCAGAAAAGGATTTCCAATTTCCTCCAATGCCAGAGAGTCTGGAGGATGATTAATAATAACAATTTTTACATTAACCTATCAATCAAAATTCGCGTTATCAGCACTCTGTTTTTGTTGTCCATTTCCCCTGCAAAGTATCACGCTGCAATGCTTTCTCCAGCATCTCCAAAAAGTCTTTTCGCGGAATAGGTTGGGCTCCCAAACTGGCCAGGTGGTCGGTTGGTTGCTGGGCATCGATAAACGCAAAGTTGTTTTTCAGGGCAAACTGCACCAGGTGGTAAAAGGCAAATTTACTGGCGTCGGTTTTGGTAAAAAACATCGATTCGCCAAAAAAACAATTTCCCAGCGAAAGTCCGTACAATCCGCCAACCAGCTTCCCTTCAAGCCAGGTTTCGAACGAGTGGGCGTATCCCAGTTTATGCAGTTGTACATAACCGTCGATAATGTCGTTGGTAATCCAGGTTTCATCTTCGTGGCTACGTTTGGTTTTACTGCATGCAGTAATTACTTCGCGGAAAGCGGTGTCGATACGAAGTTCAAAAATCCCTTTGTTGATCACTTGCCGTAAACTTTTCTTTAGTTTAAAATCCTCCGGCAGTAACACCATTCGCGGGTTAGGCGACCACCACAAAATAGGTTCGCCCTCGCAAAACCACGGGAATACACCCTGGCAGTACGCCGACAGCAAAAACTCGGGAGTGAGCTCGCCGCCTTGTGCCAGCAATCCATCGTCGTCGGCCTGGTTCGGATCGGGAAATTGTATCATGTTTGCAAATATAACACGCGATGAAACATTTTAATACGATTGGCGGAACGAGAACCAAAAATGAATTTATAACACAAAATAATTTTAATACTTTTGGGTTTTACCAAAAACAATTTGAACAATGAGGTATTTAGCATTGATAATTGCTGTAATGTTGGTCATCCCAACCTTTGGACAGCGCAAAAAGAAAGAAGACGAAGGAATCGCTCCCGCCTATGTTGAGGGGATTGCTTACGCTTTGCCACGTACAGGAATTAAAGTACACGTTGAAGCCATTCGCGAGAAATTTGAACCAGGACCATATGCTGCTTATGCACAACAGTTACTGGGTATAAAAGATGCCCGTAACAGAGCATCGGTAAAATGGATGGTGTCGGCTGTTAAAATCGAAACTTTTTCGGAGCCCGATCCACAGCAGGTTTACAAAGCGATGGGCGATATTGCTGCAACCATTAGTCTGGCGCCCAACGGTTGTCTGGCCGGAATAAATTCAGCCGGAACAGCAACAATGTCGTTGCAGGTTCAATCAAACAAAACATTTCAGAAACCGGATCTCGACGATGGTTTTTCCTTTGATTATTTCTCGGATACACCATTTTTAATCCCCGGTGACTCTACCAATAACTTCAGGCCAACAGCTGTAGGCATGGAGCAAAAAGCGGCCGAAGCGGCCCAGCGCGTGCTCGATTGCCGGATGAACCAATACGATCTGGCAGCTCTTCGTATCGATGGCGAGTACCCGGATGGGAAAGCCTACGAGGTGAGTCTGGCAGAGCTAAAACGTACCGAGCAGAATTACATTAAACTGTTTGTGGGCCGAACCACGTATAAAACTGAAACCTTTAGTTTTGATTATATGCCGGAAGCCAATGAAAAGAATGCGGTGATTTTCCGTATTTCGGATGAAAATGGTGTTGTTCCGGCCAGCGATCTCTCAGGGAAACCAGTAATGGTTGAGTTTGAACAGGTAGCCGGTTTACTGGCAAAATACCAGGCAGAGGCTGCTTCGGATAACCCCGATGCCGGTTACGATGGTGTTTACTACCGAATGCCGGGAGTGGCGAATATAAAAGTTATTTACGAGCTGAACAGCCTGGCTTCGGCGCGTGCTACCATTGCACAGTTTGGAAGTATTGCTCCGGTTCCTGAAGAATTACTGGGCGGGGATTACTCCATCGAATTTCACCCTGAAACAGGAGCTATTAAATCCGTTCAATTGAAATAGAATCGCAAAAAATATATGATTAGAAAGCCTGGTTTAGCCGGGCTTTTTTTGTGGATCACATTGAATTTGGGGTGGAGGATTATTCTATCGACGCTTGAGAATTGCGGCACAAACGATCATTCCGTTTCAAAAAGCTTTATGGTTGCGCCTTTGGTGTTCCCTGCTTTTAACCCGGGGCGAAACTCTTCCGAATGCTATTCGGAATTGTATGCCCCGGGCTAGAGTAAATCGCACTTTCAGCGCTCTGTGCTTTTCGTAAATTTAACTTTCAGCGCTGAAAGTGCTGTTTAATTCAGCCTTGGGCAAAGCTAATTGCCAAATGGCTATTGCGTCGCCCAAGGAAAATATATGATGTAGTATAAAAAGGCGCAAGTATAAAAGTTGATTGAAAAGCGGAACCTCCCTGCGCCGCATATCTGTAGAAAGTTAAAATATTAATCCACCTGAGTTTACAGGTGATCTCTTTTTTAGACCCCTTAACCAATATTTAGGCAAAAAAAATACCCGACTTAAAAAAGCCGGATACTTTAAATATTTTCTCAAATAGTTTATTTCCTATTTTATTCCGTGCATCATCTTTTTCAATACCGGAGAAAGGGCAATTGCAATAAGCGCAAAAATAGCCGACTGGATAGCGATTAACCAGAAAACCTGAATTTCAGTTCCCAGGGCACTCTCAAGTTTTATTGAGATAGCTTTCATTTGCGAAGCCACAAAGTTACCGGCGGCAATCGAACCAAACCAAATTCCCATCATGGTAGAAACCAGTTTTGGTGGCGATAATTTGGTTACCATCGAAAGGCCAATTGGCGAGAGGCAAAGTTCACCAAATGTATGGAACAGGAATACCACGATCAACCACAATGGGCTAACCAAACGAAGTGTTTCGCCTCCTGTAGATCTGCTGTAAGCAATTGCCATGATCACAAAGCCCAGCGAAAGCATAATTAAACCCCAGGCAAATTTCATTGGCGTATTAGGGTTTATTTTTAGTTTATCCAGCTTCAACCATAAAATGCTGAATAGCGGCGCGCATGTAACAATCCAGATAGCGTTAATACTTTGAAACCAGCTGGCCGGAATTTCCCAGTTGCCGATCATTCGTTGTGTATTATCGCGGGCAAAAACGTTAAAGGTTGTACCTGCCTGCTCAAAACCACCCCAGAATAAGATGTTAAAAAGGGCCAGAACAAGAATAACTCCTATTCGCGACCATTCGGCTTTACCGCTTGTTCCTCTAAAAATACTTGTGGCAAGTACAATTACAGCACCAATTCCAACAATGTAAATGATTGTTTTCGAAACGGTTTCAGGCATTGCACCCCAGCCAACGATTACAGCAAACACTACTGCAACAATACCAACGGCGAAAAGTAATATCCCGAACCAGTCTTTCAGAATCAGACGTACTCTTTCAGCTTTTACCTTTGGAGGCATTCCAATGTGCCCAAGTGTGTGACTCCGAACAAAGAACCAAACAGTACCTAAAACCATTCCGATTCCTGCAGCCAGAAAACCATATTGCCAGGCTACCTGCTCACCAAGTTTACCTGTTATTAGAGGAGAGATAAATGCACCCAGGTTGATACCCATGTAGAAGATGGTAAAACCACCGTCTTTGCGTGGGTCGTTATTGTCGTACAATTCGCCCACCATGGTAGAAATGTTGGGTTTAAAGAAACCATTACCCAGAATCAGAATTCCCAATCCGGCGTAAAAAATGGTTTGACGGAATTCGATACTTGCATCAGAACCGTATAACCACGCACTTCCGGCCAACAGGAATTGTCCAACGGCCATGGTTAAACCTCCAATGTAAATCGATTTTCGCTGCCCCAGCACTTTGTCGGCCAGCATTCCACCCAAAATCGGGGTAACATAAACTAAACCGGTGAAAATACCATAAATGGTAAAGGCATCGAGTTCTGCCATTTCAAATCCGCCCGAAGCAAAAGTTGCCGTAAGGAAAAGAACCAATAAGGCCCGCATTCCATAGTAACTAAAGCGTTCCCACATTTCACTGGCAAAAAGTGTTGAAAGCCCGATTGGGTGACCAAAGAAGGCTTTATTTGCATCTCTACTCATAATATCTTTATCTTTTATTTTCTAAAGCTCGCTAAAATATCAATTATCTTCAAAGATTTCCGTGAAACATATCAGCTTTTCTGTTCTTCTGCCTAATTTTATACTGTTTTAAAAACTTTTAAGCCGAAAATGCACAAAATGTTTTTTCATTTGTTGCTTACTTTGTTCGATAAAATTGCAGGTATTTAACCTGAAGTAAAAAACGCATTATTATGAGTGTAGAAATTAAAAATCTCGAGCCACAAAATGTGTGGGAGATCTTTTCTGAAATGACCCAAATTCCACGTCCTTCAAACCATGAAGAGCAGATTCAGAATTGGGCAGTAAGTTTTGGTGAAAAACTGGGATTGGAAACCATTAAAGACGATGCCGGAAACGTAATTATAAAAAAGCCGGCAACACCGGGTATGGAAAACCGCAAAACGGTGGTTCTGCAAGGGCACCTCGATATGGTTCCGCAAAAGAACAGCGATAAAGTTCACGATTTTCAAAACGATCCGATAGAGGCTTTCGTTGATGGCGATTGGGTAACAGCCAACGGAACAACACTGGGTGCCGATAATGGTATAGGCTCGGCGGCTGCAATGGCTGTTTTGGCCTCGAAAACCTTAAAGCACGGGCCCATTGAAGTGTTGCTTACCGCTACCGAAGAAACCGGAATGGACGGGGCAAACGGATTAAAAGCCGGTATGCTCGATGCTGAAATCCTGATTAATACCGACTCGGAAGACGAAGGTGAATTGTACGTAGGTTGTGCCGGTGGTGAGGATGTAAATATTACTTTCAATTATACTGAAGAAGAAGTTCCGCTTGGTTTTGTGGCTTTGCAATTAAGCGTAACCGGTTTGAAAGGTGGCCACTCGGGAATGGATATTATTCTGGGCCGCGGAAATTCGATAAAAACATTTTTCCGGATTATAAATGCAGCCGAAGAATTGGGTGTTCGTTTGGCCAGTATCGATGGCGGAAGTTTAAGAAATGCCATACCGCGCGAAGCCTTTGGTGTAGTTGTGGTTGAAGAGGCAAAAGTGGCCGAATTTATTGCTTTGGTTGATGAAATTGCCGATGACGTAAAAGCTGAACTTGCTGCTACCGAACCTGATATTGATATTGCTGTTGAACAAACCGAAATGCCGGAAACTTTGATCGATGCAGCTACTCAGAAAAACGTAACAAAAGCTGTTGTTGCCTGCCCAAATGGTGTTATCCGGATGAGCGACAGCATGAAAGGGCTGGTGGAAACTTCTACCAACCTGGCCATTCTGAAATCGGACGCAAAAAGCAAAACCATTAATGGTGGTTGTTTGATGCGTAGCTCGGTGGATTCGGCTAAAGATGAACTGGGAACGCGTTTAAAAGCTGTTTTTGAACTGGCTGGCGCCGAGGTAACTTTGTCGGGCGCTTATCCGGGATGGAAACCAAACATGGAATCGCCGATTTTAAAAACCATGCAAAACGTGTATAACGAAAAATGGGGCAGGGTACCCAAAATTATGGGAATTCACGCAGGTTTGGAGTGTGGTATTCTGGCACAAAACTACCCGCACTGGGATATGATCTCGTTTGGACCAACCATTCGTTTCCCGCACTCACCGGATGAAAAAGTAAATATTGAAACAGTTAAGAAATTCTGGGAGTTTTTGGTGGCCACACTGGAAGCTATTCCTGAAAAATAGAATTTCCGATAATTAACAATAGTGATAGTATGACTCAAAGTCATACTATCACTATTCTCTGGTTGTAGCATTTTTTTATTCCATAATCAGGCTGCCCTGTTCATCAAAGTTCCAGAATGGCGCCCATGCAATTTCCCAGGCATTCCCGTCGGGATCGGCAAAATAAGCATCGTAACCACCCCAAAAGGTTTCGCGAGGTTCAACAAGCGGTTTACCTCCGTTTTTAATTACCGTGTTATACAATTCCTGAACGGCTTCTTTAGTATCGAGATTGATGGCACATGTAACTCCTGAAAAACCACTTCTGGCAGGACTTATTTCAGCATCTTCGGCCAGCTTGTCGATGGGGTAGAGGCCTAAAATTATTCCACCATGGTTAAAGAAAACAATGTTCTCATCGCTGTCTTTTGTCGGTTCCCAGCCCAATGCATTTTTGTAAAAATCGCGTGAAACCTGCAGGTTCTTTACTCCGATTGTTACAATGTTTAATCGTGGTTTCATTTTTTTGAGATATTGGTTAATGAGTAAGGGTTGTGTGTTGGATTACATTCTTTTTAATCTTAGAAATTCCTTCAACTCATCCTTCCTTTCTTTTGAAAGTTGATGCCAGCGAATTCCCTGAATAGCTCCCTCAAGCGCACAAAGCATATTGTAACACGCCGATTCATCTTCGATCTCAAGTCTTAAAAAGGTATTTTCAGCACCTGTTTCACTAAGTTGTTCATGACTTGTAATGCCGGCGTTCAATAATTTCTGTTCCAGCGTTTTCCCGATGTTGGGTAGTTCACTTAATTTCATACTATTAAAATGGTTTATTTTTAACGGTATAGTATGGAACTCGCACATATCTTAATATTCCCCTTGGGCGTACTAGTCTAAATGCTCGTTTCATTTTACTAATATTTTGGCATCATTTCAATAAACTCGCCTTCGGTGGTAATCATGTGCCCCATCATATTTGCGGTAAGGCACGAATGTACGGGAATGATCTCCACCAAATCGCCCACGTTTATCTGTTTAAAATGGGTAGGCGTAACTTTTATTACACCGTGTTCCTGCGAAAGGCGCGACAGGTAATTTTTGGTGTCGAGTAGAATCTTTTCATCATCCTGACTGATAATCACCCGACCATATAATTGTTTACCATCCGTATTTTGCAGCGTATCCTTCGAGAAATGAACAGCACCACCGTAAATCACAATTTCGTTACGCGAAACATGTTTGGCCACAACCGGGCACACCATTTTTACCGCAATATCACTTATTTCGCATACGCCGAGGTTGTGCTGCATGAGGTCGTAAAAAACAAAGTTGCCCGGACGAAGCTCATCTATCCCGTCGAAATTTCCGCAAATGCTTGCCGATGGTGTGTCGCCCATACTCAGTTCCATTCCCGGATATTCTTTATGATACCTGTTTTTTAGCTTCTTCAGTTTAAGCAGGGCATCAAAATGACTGCTGAATATTTCGTTGGTTGATAGTGCCGTGTAGGTATGGCCGGTGTGTGTAAGAAATCCTTTAAAAGTAAGTTTGCTGTTTTTGCGCAAAATATCAAGGATTGAATCGATACGCCCCGTTCTGCCTGCAGGAATACCTGTACGGTTGTAACCGGTGTCGATTTTTAAATACACGCCAATTTTGTTGCTCGCTTTTCCGGCCAGCACTTCTGCCGCCTCCCTGTTTTCAAGCAGTACATTTAGTTTTATGGAATCGGCCAAACGGTTAATCCGGCTCATTTCCAGAATATTCAACGGAAAAGCAAGCGTTATGTCATTCCATCCGTTCGATGCAAAATATTCAGCCATTAACACCGAAGAAACAGTAATCTGGCTGATCCCAAAACGTTTAAACCACTCACCGACCTTTGCTGCCTGATGCGTTTTGAAATGAGGCCTTAACCGAAGATTATAGTTCTCCGCTTTTTTTACCATCCGTTCAATGTTTTGCAGGCAAACTTCTTTGTCAATAATTAGTGTAGGTCGTGTAATTTCTGTCATAAAAAACTAGTGTAACGTTCTTAATTTTTGTGTCAGAGCGTTGCGGGTAGCCATTAATTTATTCGAAATGCCAACTTTATACAAGTGTGGGCTGATAAAACGTTTATGTTCGTCGGGCAATAAAGCAGCCCGGCTTTTCAGGTACTCGTGTATTTCTACAGGGCTTTTGTGTTGAAGTAAGATGTTTCCCTGTTCAACCACTTTTTCGCGAAGAAGTTCGACTTTTAATTTCGAAACTTCGGTGTTTTTCTCGGGGTAAATCCGGTGATAGATCGTATCCACTTCTTCCGCTTTTTCGTCTTGTAACAGAATTCCATCGCGGTAGAACATACCTTCTTCGTCAAAATACCTTACCATTTGTTTTTTCCCGGGCAGGGTAATTTTTTCAATATTTTCGGAGAATTTCATTTTTGGCTCTCCGTCAATCTCGGTCAATTTATAAACGCCATCCAGGGCAGCGTCGCTTTTTCCGGTAATCATTTCGGTGCCAATTCCAAAACCGTCGATGGCAGCATTCTGGTCCAGCAGCAAAGTTTTTATTACGTATTCGTTCAACTGGTTCGAAGCCAGAATCTGAACATCATGTAATCCGGCATCATCCAGTTGTTTACGTGCTTTTTTACTGAGGTAAGCCAGGTCGCCGCTGTCCAACCGAATGGCTTTTAGTTTTTCGCCTCTTGCAGCCATTTCATGACCAATGGTAATGGCATTCGGCACTCCCGATTTTAAGGTGTTGTAAGTGTCAACCAGCAAAATGGTATTGTCGGGATTGGTTTCTGCAAAAGCTCTGAAAGCTTCCAGCTCCGAATCGAAACTTTGTACCCAGCTGTGCGCCATGGTTCCGCTAACAGGAATATCATATATTTTCCCGGCCAAAGTGTTCGATGTTGATGAAGCACCGCCAATACAGGCGGCCCGGCTGGCATGAATGGCACCAAAATCCTGAGCACGGCGCAGTCCAAAATCGGCAAATAATTTTTGCCCCGAAATATGTTTGATGCGGAAAGCTTTTGTAGCAATCAGCGATTCGAAATTCAGAATATTCAGCAAAATACTTTCCACCAACTGGCATTCAATAATGTTTCCTTCAACCGACAGAAGCGGTTCGTTCGGAAAAACAATCTCTCCTTCTTTTACGCTGTAAATATCGCCGGAGAATTTAAAATCGCGCAGATACTCCAGAAACTCATCCTTGAATCCGTTTGCTTTTAGAAATTCCAGATCTGATTTGGAATAGGTGAATTCATTCAGGGCATCAATAAAATCCTGCAAACCTGCAAAAACAGTGTACCCACCTTTGTACGGATTGGTCCTGAAACAATAATCAAACGAAGTGTTCTGGTCTTTTTTTTGACAAAAAAAGTACCCCTGAGCCATAGTCAGCTCATACAAGTCGGTATATAGTCCTAATGTCTCCTTAAATATTGATCCCATTTTGCCCCCTCTGAGATGCTTAAAGATAATTAAGAAATATAACTATCTATATGATCTGATTAATAATTTAACCGAATGTTTATGCTCAGAACAAGGAGGCGGTTTTGTAAACAGGTCAGTGTTTGGTACTTAATTGCAATGAAAAGTAGCAGAAATGTTGGGGAATTTTCGAAATCTCGGGCGACATTCTAAAACAAAAAACGCTGTTCAAATAAATGAACAGCGTTTTCAATCTAAAATATCTTTGTTTATTCTTTTTCGAGCATAATTGTTTGTTCCCTGTTCGGTCCAACTGATGCAAGCGTAATAGGAATATCCATTTCGTCTTCAATAAAGTTAATGTAGTTATTCAGTTCTTCCGGGAATTCGTTCTGGTTTTTAATCTTGGTCAAATCAGTTTTCCAGCCCGGTAGTTCAACGTAAACAGGTTTCACATTGTCGTCTAACTCGAATGGGAAGTGCTCTACAACTTCACCATCAATTTCATATCCTACACAAACTTTAATGGTATCGAAATCATCCAGCACATCGGCTTTCATCATTATCAGTTCGGTAACGCCGTTAAGCATGCAAGTGTATTTCAACGCTACTAAATCTAGCCAGCCACAACGACGCGGACGACCGGTTGTTGATCCGAATTCGTTACCAGCAGTACGCAGTTTTTCACCTGTTTCATCGAAAAGTTCGGTAGGGAACGGGCCCATTCCAACGCGCGTACAGTAAGCTTTAAAAATTCCGAAAACTTTTCCAATGGCATTTGGTGCCAATCCTAAACCGGTACAAGCTCCGGCACAAATCGTGTTCGAGCTGGTAACAAACGGGTACGATCCGAAATCGATATCGAGCAATGTTCCTTGCGCTCCTTCTGCTAATACTGATTTGCCTGCTTTTAAGGCATCGTTAATCATGTGTTCGCTGTCAACCAATTGGAATGATTTCAGCACTTCAACACCTTCGAACCACTCTTTTTCACATTCGTTAAGCATCTTTTCGTAGTCGTACTTAAAGAACTCGCTTAACATTACTTTGTGGTTGTTGATTCGCGCAGTGTATTTTTCTTCAAAGCCGTGAACCAGGTCGCCAACACGCAAACCATCGCGGCCAATTTTATCTTTGTAGGTTGGTCCGATTCCTTTTAAGGTAGAACCAATTTTTGTGTCGCCTTTTTTCTGCTCCGATGCAGCATCCAAGATTTTATGAGTAGGCAAAATCATGTGTGCCTTTTTCGAGATATAAAGGTTTTTCGATATATCGACACCGATTTTACTCAACGATTCAATTTCTTTTTTGAAAACGATTGGGTCGATAACAACACCGTTACCAATTACATTGATTTTATTTTCACGGAAAATGCCCGAAGGGATTGTATGCAAAACGTGTTTAATATTGTTGAATTCAAGGGTGTGGCCGGCGTTTGGCCCTCCCTGGAAACGAGCTATAACATCGTACTCCGGAGTAAATACGTCAACAATTTTACCTTTTCCCTCGTCGCCCCATTGCAGGCCCAACAATACATCTACCTTCATTTTGAATTTTGATTTTTATTTTACATGCAAAACCGCGAAAACTTAATCGATCAAGATTAACCTTTCACGGCTTTCAAATTAAGCAGTTAAAAGTACTAAATATTTTATGCTCTGCAATAGAAATACCAGCACTCTGCATTTAATTTATAATCTATTAAGAATTAACGGCTTTATTCCTTTTTTGTGCTTTCGCCGTAGATATAAAGCGTGTGGTGCGACAATTTAAAATTGTTTTTATTGCAGGCATCTTCAATAATTTCGCGAATGCGAGGATCGTAAAACTCAACTACGGTACCATGTGTTGTGTCGATAAGATGATCGTGCTGAAGTGTTGCAAATGCCTTTTCGAACTGTGCAATGTTTTTACCAAACTGGTGTTTTACCACCAACTTGCAATCAAGCAATAAATCGATGGTATTGTATAGTGTAGCGCGGCTTACCCGGTAGTTATTGTTCTTCATCGAAATGTATAACGACTCGATATCGAAATGCCCCTCACGACAATAAATTTCGTCAAGAATTGCAAATCTTTCAGGTGTTTTCCGGTGACCGTTCTTTTCAAGGTACTCGGTAAACATGTTGCGCACAGTTTCTCTGGTCTTGTGGTTATTCATAATTAAACCAATTTTAAATAGGCCAAAAATAGAAAAAAAATTTATTCTTTTAGAATGAATATAAATTAATCCTCAAGGTTTTCTACACGATTTACACTATCGATACCTTTAATCGTTCGTAGCTTGTTGATTAAGTTCTCTAAATCGTTTGTATTGTGAATGTATAAAAACAGGTCCCCCATAAAAATTCCATCGTGCGTATCGAATTTAAGTGAACGCATGTTGATATTGTGTCCCTTCGAGATAAGCGTTGTTACTTCGTTAACAATTCCCATACGGTCGAATCCTTGTAAATGCAGCCGGGTAAGGTACGACTGGCGTTTAAATTTTGTCCATTCGGCCTGAATGATTTTTTCGCCCTGGTTGGCAATAAATTTTTCCAGTTCGCGGCATTTTACCTTGTGAATAATAACGTGGTCGTCGGTTGTAAGGTAGCCCACAACTGATTCGCCGGGAATTGGATTACAGCATTTTGCCAGCGAGAATTTGATATTGTCCTGGTTTTCGCGCAGCAGAAATGGTTTTTTCTTATCAATCTTTTGGTTTTCAGGCGTTTCTTCTTCCTTGTTTTTGTTACCGGATCCAAATGTGATGTTCCAGTATTTAACCAGCTTGCTTTCCGACTTTTTGCCGATAATGTCTTTCACATCATCCAGCTCCAGAAAGCCCATTCCAACTTCAGAATACAACTGTTCCTTGTTATTCAGGTTAAAATGCGCTGTTAGTTTTTTCAGGTTGTTCGATGTAAACGGAGCGTTAATTTCTTTAAAAAGCTCTTCAATAATCTCCTTGCCTTTTTCAGTATGTTTGCTTTTTTCGAGACGGAATACATTTTTTATTTTACCTCTTGCTTTTGGCGATGCTGAAAACTTCAACCACTCCAGTTTTGGTGACTGGTTTTCTGAGGTTAAAATTTCAATCTGGTCGCCGTTCTCAAGTATGTGGCTAATAGGAACCAGCTTGGTGTTTATTTTGGCGCCGATACATTTATTGCCCAGCTCAGTGTGTATTTCGTAGGCAAAATCGATTACTGTCGATCCAAGCGGCAACGAAAACATATCGCCTTTTGGTGTAAAAACGTTTATTTCGGAAGAGAACAGGTTGAGTTTAAAATCATCGAGAAATTCAAAAGCATCAGAATCGGAACTTTGCAACAGTTCGCGTATCCGTTCAATCCACGGATCCAGTTCGTTTTCAAAGTTGCGGATGTCCTTGTAACGATAATGTGCCGCAAAACCGTGTTCGGCTACATCGTCCATTCTGTCGGTTCGTATCTGAATTTCAACCCAATGCCCTTGTGGTCCCATCACGGTAACATGCAACGATTCGTAACCATTTGCTTTTGGCATGGTGATCCAGTCGCGAATCCGGTCGGGTTTTGGCTTATAGATGTCGGTAACTATCGAAAGAACATCAAAACACTGTCTTTTTTCCGATATCCCTTTTTTTGAGTTGATAATGATGCGAATAGCCAGAATGTCGTAAACCTCATTAAAAGCCACCGCCTTTTTCTGCATCTTTTGCCAGATGGAGTAACTTGTTTTTAGCCGGTGTTCTACCTTACAATCTATTCCTTCTTCCTTCAGTTTTTCAATGATCGGGCTGGTAAATTCGTTTACCAGGTAGTTCCGCTTATCTTCCTGGTTGTGCAGCAGGTACTGAATCTGTTCGTATTCTTCCGGATGTTTATGCTTAAAGCTTAAATCTTCCAGGTCGCTTTTTATGGCATGTAAACCTAAGCGGTGGGCCAGTGGCACATAAAGAAAAAGCGTTTCGCCGGCAATCTTAATTTTTTTGTGCGCCGGCATCGAATCAAGCGTTCGCATATTGTGCAAACGATCGGCAATTTTTATCAAAATAACCCTAACATCGTCCGAAAGAGTCATCAGCATCTTTTTGAGTGTAAGCGCGTGTTTGGCATCAAAATCGCCCGAAAGTTTGGTCAGCCCGTCAACAATGCGCGATACGCGTGTTCCAAACATATTTTCAATGTCTGACATACGGTAGTCGGTGTCTTCCACAACATCGTGTAAAAGGGCCGCAACAATCGAAGTGGCACCCAATCCCAAGTCTACCGCAACAATACGCGCAACTGCAATGGGATGAATAATAAACGGTTCGCCCGATTTACGTTTTATGCCATGATGCGCCGCATTCGAGAAGCGAAATGCTTTCTCGATACGTGCCAACCGCCCTTCATCAAACTTGTCTTTAATGACCTTCAAAAAATCCTGGTAGCGGTCTTCAATATGCCTTATTTCTGCTTTTGTAAAATGTTGCACTTTGCCTTTGTCTGATCCTTAACTTAAATCTGTCTGTAATAAGTTTTGAATATATAAATTCTTTCCTATCCCTGCTTTTTCTCCTGCTAAAATATCTCTTTTTTTGTCTCCTATCAACACAGAGTTAACTGGATCGATATTAAATTCATGAATGGCTTGCAAAATCATTCCCGGTTCGGGTTTTCTGCATTTACATTTTCCTGTTATTTCAGGATGATGAGGACAATGATAAACTTTTGTTATTTCTATTCCATGTTTCTGAAACTGCCGGATCATCCAATTGTTTAAACGAAGAAAATCGTTTTCGCTATAATATTGTCGCGCAATGCCTGATTGATTGGTGATTACGAATAACAGATAACCCTTATTTTGGTAACTCTTTAGTAGTTCGAAAATGCCCGGAATGAATTCAAAATCTTCAATTTGGACCACGTAGTTTTTTTCCACGTTAATCGTTCCGTCGCGGTCGATAAAAAGGGCCTTGTTTTTATTGTTAGCTATCATTTTCGAAAGACTTTTGTTCTGCTTTTTTGCAGATGATATGCTGTTGCCGGCTTGTTACTGTTCCCTAAGAAAACAGTTTTTGCAGAAAGATGTTTGATTTACAGAAGCGTGTTAAACATTAAATGTTGCTTTTAACTTCTTCAAAACATATTTATCAATTGGGAAAGTAATGTCGTTGTCTTTCAGGTCTTTTATTTGTTCCCAGCGAAAGCTTTGTGTTGTGCCGCTATCAATTTCAAAGTCAAATGATTTTTCTGATATCTTAAATTTTAATGGCTGTTTCAGGTCGGAAAGGTAGTAGATACTGATTAGTTGGGCGTTATCAAAGAACAGTGCTTTTTGGTAAAAGTCGGTGGTGTAAAAATGCCTGATATTCTCAATTTCCTGTCCGTTGCATTCTTCTTTAAATTCCCTTTGTAACCCATCAATCAAGCCTTCTCCAAATTCCAGTCCGCCTCCCGGGAACTTGGTCATTCTGGTGTTTAGTACAAATTCATCAGAAAGTAAGATTTCTTTCTTTTCGTTAATAACCAGTCCGTAAACACGAATTATAAATTGGCCCATGTTACTTGATTTGTGTGTTGATCCATGCGATTATTTCTGCGGTATCGGTTGGTTCAAACCATTTTACAGCTTCATCGCGACGAAACCAGGTAATTTGTTTACGCGCATAACGTCGCGAGTTGCGTTTGATTAGCTCAATTGCTTTTTCGCGGGGGATTTCTCCGTTAAAATAAGCGAACAGTTCCTGGTAACCCACTGTGTTTAGCGAGTTCAAATGTTTTTTGTGGTATACACTCCGGGCTTCTGCTTCCAGGCCGGCTTCCATCATTTTGTCGACCCTCAAATTAATACGGTTGTGTAGCACCTGCCGGTCGCAGTTCAGCGCAATTTTTATGATTTGAAAAGGACGCTCTTTTGGTGTGTCGGAGCGAAATGATGAATAGGGTTTTCCGGTTTGAATGCTAATTTCCAGTGCGTGGATAATTCGGTTCGGATTTTTCAGGTCCACTTTTTTATAGTATTCAGGATCGAGTGTTTTTAGCTGCAGACGCAGGCCTTCCAAGCCTTCTTCTTCCAGTTGGTTTTTTAATGCTGCCCGAACTTCAGGATCGGCATCGGGCATAATATCAATGCCCTTGCAAATGGCATCGATGTATAACATTGATCCGCCCACCAGCAATAAAACATCTTTCTGCTGAAAAAGCTTGTCGATCAGTTCCATCGCCTCAGTTTCGTAGCGGCTGGCATTATAATTTTCTTCAACCGAATGACTTTGAATAAAATGATGGGGTACCGCTGCCAATTCCTCTTTCGACGGAACTGCAGTGCCAATGTTGAGTTCCCTGAAAATTTGCCGCGAATCGGCCGAAACGATTTCAGCATTAAAATGTTGGGCAACTTTTATACTCACTTCGGTTTTCCCAATTCCGGTTGGGCCGGTAATTACAACAAGAGTTTTTGGCATGAATGCATGATTTTTGGCAAATTAATGACAAAAAAAAGACTGTTCAAAATATTGAACAGCCTTGGAATTTTTTTAAACATGGATTAAACAGTCGTCTTTCGTGATTAGAAATCGTCCATTTCGCCAAAGATTTCAGTGTAATCATCAAGCTCTCCAAAATCCATATAAACTTCTTCTTCCTGGCCTATACCAGATTCAAGTTCAATTTTTTCTTCTCCTAAAACCTGAACGGGGGAATCGCCTTGTTTTAAAGCGACTAATGGCTCATTAAGATTTTTTTCCATAATTATTCCAGTTAGTTCTATAAAAAAAGACCTGTCGTTCAAAAAATCGAATGTATAAATGAGTTGTTGTCCTTTGTCTTGCAGCAAGTCGCCTAATTTTGTTTTTTGCATAATGTAAAATGCTGCACCATTTATACCTAAGTCTAACATTGAAATCTCAACCAGCTTTCTCCAGTTTTTATTGGACACGAAGAAAGATGCCAGTTGGTGTGACTCAAAACCAACACTTTTCTGTATAATACTATGAAAATCGAAAAATGAATGTTTCTCATCCAGAGCAACTTCCAATCGGAAGTTTTGGGCCTCTTGTGAAACAATTTGAAATTGATAAATCATAAATTTCACGTTGAATGAAGTCCAAATTTTACAGGAATTTTTACAAATTCCAAGAATTCAAATGCAGAAAAAATTGAAAATATCTATCAGAAAGGTGTTTTTCCGGCGATCGTTTATTTTTTAACAAAATGTCAAAAGGTTGGTTTTTAACCTTTTTCGGGACATTTTTCCACGAAAAATTGTGAAAAATACAGAAATGGAATCTATGGAATTAAAAAATGTTAAAAAAGTTTAAGTCAGGAAAAATCGAACAATCGTGTTTGTTGTTCGGCTTATCGAATACTCTTGGTGACAGTGTTCTAAGTCTCAGTGTTACAGTGTTTAGTGTTAATGTTTCTGGTGGATTGTTGCGCATTTTTTTTTAAGGCCGCGTTGCCCGAAGCATTTGTCTTTTACCCGGAGGACCGGGAAGTCGCTCCGAAATATAGCCCGATCGTTCCATTCGGCGGCGAATTTCGCCTTTGGCGCTATAGGTAACAAGGTTTGCATTTGAGTTGCTGATACCGTAAAGTTTTCTGAAAATTTCCTCGTTCCACATCTCGGGTTGTTTGTCGGGGCCAAATGCATCAAAATAGATTACATCAACCATTGGGAGTTCTTCAAAAGAAAATTGGGTGAGGTCGGTTTTTAGTTTTAGCAAATGGAAATACGGTGAAATTTCTGTTTTAACATTCCACTCACTATTGTGCAGCGCTGAAAAAAGTTCTTCCGCTTCTTCCGAAATCAAACTACCATAGTTGAGCTGCTCTATTTCTGTTGCCTCAATCGGGTATTTTTCCAGGGAAATATAAATGGTTCTTCGTTTTTTCTTTTCTGCTTCAACGGCCGTTAATAACGCGTTCAATCCGGTTCCAAAACCAATTTCGAGAATTACCGGTGTGGCTGATTGATTGTGCCGGTATCCTTTATCGAGATACACATATTCCGATTCGGTTAATGCCCCGTTTACCGAGTGGTATTGTTCGTCCATCTCGGGAATAAACAGTGTTTTAGATCCGTCTTCAGTACTTATAATTTTTCTTTGCATGGCCTGCGAATTTCCTAAAAATCCTATGTTGTTCAATCAGTATTAAGCTAAAAAGCTGCAAAAAAGCACCTTTTATAACTTAAAAAACTAATTTTACCGGCCAAAAATAGGAAAAACTATGTTGGTGCGCTTGTATAATGAAAATCCAAATCCCCGCGATGTCAGAAAAGTTGTAGATGTTTTGCGTGAAGGCGGTGTTATTGTTTACCCAACCGACACGGTTTATGGACTTGGCTGCGACATTACCAACCAAAAAGCAGTTGAAAAGGTGGCTCGTTTTAAAGGTATTCAGGTTGAAAAGAACAATTTTTCGTTTATCTGCAGCGACTTCAGTCATTTGTCGGATTACACCAAACCAATTCCCAATAATATTTTTAAACTCATTCGTAAAAATTTGCCGGGCCCGTTTACTTTTATTCTCAACGCCAACAACAATGTGCCCCGGTATTTTAAAGGGAAAAAGAAAACGGTTGGAATTCGTATTCCCGATAACAATATTATTCGTGAGATCGTAAGTGAACTTGGAAATCCAATCCTTTCATCGTCGGTGCACGATGACGATGAGATTTTGGAATACACCACAGATCCGGAACTGATTCATGAAAAATTCGCAGAACTGGCTGATATTGTTATCGACGGTGGTTTTGGCGAATTAATCCCATCAACAATTATTGATTGCACATCAGACGAACCAATTTTGGTCCGTCAGGGAAAAGGCGAATTGGAATATTAAATTGATTATTCTTTCCAGAACGATGGAGAGAAGAGCACCAAAACAGTAAACAGCTCCAGTCGGCCAAGCAGCATCAGAAATGATAAGAACCACTTCCCGATAGGTTTAATGTGGTAGAAATTTTCTGCAGGTCCTACTGATCCCAGTCCCGGACCGATATTTCCCAGGCAGGTAGCAACAGCTCCCATCGACGATTCCATATCCGGCTCAATCAGTGTGAAAATAACGGTGCTGATGGCAAAAATTACAAAGTAGATCATAAAAAATGCCAGCACGTTGGTAACGATTTTTGCATCAACCGAGTGTTTATTAAACCGAACAGGAATAATAGCATTGGGATGTACCAAACGTTTAAGTTCGTAATAGCCGTTTTTAAGCAGCACAACAATACGCATGATCTTTATACCTCCACCCGTTGACCCGGCAGAACCACCAAAAAAGAAAAGCACAAAAATGAGCATTGTTAAAACCGGTGGCCAGGTGAGGTAATCGGCAGTGGCGTAGCCTGTGGTTGTGATTATTGTAATAACCTGAAACAGTGAATCGCGGAATGCTTTTTCAATGCCGATTTCGGCAGAAATTAACAGGCCTATAAATATAAGGGCCGTAAATCCAAGGGTAAAAAAACTGTAGTATTTAAACTCTTCGTCTTTAAAAGCCACCGAAAATTTTCCTTTAATAGCGAAATAGGAGAGGGTAAAATTTGTACCGGCCAAAAACATAAAAACAATAATTACATACTGAATAAATGGCGATGGCCAGTGCGCAATACTTGCCTGTTTGGTTGAAAAACCTCCGGTAGCCATGGTGGTAAACGAATGGCAAATAGCGTCGAAAAAGGTCATTCCTCCAACCCACAGCAATAAAGTTTCGACCACCGTAAATGTGAGGTAAATTACCCAAAGTGTTTTTGCCGTTTGTTTAATTCTCGGACTTATTTTATCGGGAGTTGGCCCCGGAACTTCGGCCATAAACAGCTGCATACCACCAATTCCGAATACCGGCAAAATAGCCAGCGATAAAACGATAATTCCCATTCCTCCAAGCCATTGTGTAATGCTTCGCCAGAATAAAATGCCATGGGGAAGTGCCTCAATATCGTTTAAAATTGATGAGCCAGTTGTGGTAAACCCCGACATGGTTTCGAAAAACGCATCGGTAAAACTGGGAATGGAACCACTTATAACATACGGTAAACTGCCAAAAAAGGAGAACACAATCCACACCATCGATACGATGATGAATCCTTCGCGTTTGCCAATATCTTTTTTTGCCTTCGAAGTGGTTGCAACAATCAGTCCGCCAATGGCCAGATTTATTCCGGCTGAAATTAAGAACGCACTAATGTCGGATTCTCCATAAATCAGAGCAACCAGAAGAGCGATGCCCATGGCAATTCCCTCTACAAACAATAAAAAACCAAGTACTCTGAATATGATTTTAAGATTCATGTTCCGGTAGTTTGCGCTTACTTAAAGAATTTCTCCAGCTTTTTAATTCCTGAAGGCAGGGTGAATACGACTACTTTATCGCCTTCCTGAATTTGGGTATATCCGTGGGCGATGTAGCCCATGTTGCCACGAATCACACCTCCGATTTTTGCTTCTTCGGGGAAGTCAAGATCTTTTATTGATTTTTGTGTGATTTTAGCTCCGGGCTTGGCAATAAACTCAAAAACTTCGGCATCGGAGGCTGTTAAACATTTTACTTTCGAAATTTCGGCATTAAGTGTAAAACGGTAAATATAACCCGCAGCAATCAGCTTTTTATTAAAAATGCTACCGATATCCATATTGTCTGCAAGGTTCATGTAGGCCAGGTTTTCCACCTCGGCCACTGTTCGGCGAACACCATATGTTTTTGCCAGGTGACAGCCCAATATGTTGGTTTCCGAATTTCCGGTGGTTGCCACAAAAGCATCCATTTTTTCAATTCCTTCTTCGCGTAACAAATTCAGGTTACGCCCGTCGCCGTTAATTACCAGTACATTTTCGTACTTGTCGGCAATCTTTTCGCATTTTTTGCGGTCGCCTTCAATTACTTTAATTCGGTAATTTTCGCCCAGTTTTTCAATGGCTTTTTGGGCAATTCGGCTTCCTCCCAAAAACATAATGTTTTTAACTTCGAAGAGTGTTTTACCAGTTAATTCGTAAACATTATTTTGCTCGGCCGGTGTGGTAACAAAAAATACGATGTCTCCGTTTTTTATAAAATCATTACCATTCGGGATGATCGTTTCATTGTCGCGGTTAATTGCCACTACCAATAAATGCTGATTTTCCTGTGATAATTCTTCAAATGTTTTATTCAGCACCGGTGCATTTTCGCGCACCTTAATTCCCATCATAATCAGTTTTCCGCCTGAAAACTCGATTAACTGACGTGTTGCCGTTTGTTTTACCGAGGCAACAATTTCTTTTGCAGCCAGACTTTCGGGGTAAATCAATTCGTTTATTCCCAGGTTGTTAAGCTTTGATCGGTATCTTTCCTGAAGGTATTCCGAGTTGTTTATTCGTGCAATTGTACGGCTAACCCCAAGGTACGACGCCATTGAACAGGCTAAAACGTTTCGTTCCTCAAAAGGAGTAACTGCTATAAACAGATCGGATTTTGCCAGGTCGGTACTTTTTAAATCCTGAAATGAATGAGCAGAACCGGCAATTGTCATCAGGTCTACCTCACTACTAATATTCGCAAGTTTTTCAGGAGAATCATCCAGTAAGGTAATGTCGTGGTTTTCATTGGTTAACATTCTCGCCAAATGTGTTCCCACTTCGCCGGCACCCGCAATAACAACTTTCATCTAATTATAATTGTTAATTCTCAAAAGTATTCGATGGAACTCGCCTGCAACTTTTATTAGGTAAGCATAATTTCTACCTGCTCGTTTCATCTGTCTGTATTATTTAATGAAGCAAAATAATGCATTCTGTTTTTAAACTCAACGGAAAAGGCTTTATAATTTTCCGCTTCCAACATTAAATTAACATTCTAAATTACAAAATGCACCGTGTAATTTGTATGAATTTACCAAAATAATTTTTACCCGAACAAAGGTTCACGAGCACGGCATTTTAAATGAGTTGTGCGATTACCAACTTGACACAAAGGCCCCTTGTTCGGAGAGAATGTGTTGTTTTACGCCGGAAGTAACCTTTTTCCGGGAGGGATAGTACGTTATTAAACAACAATCTTCTGAAACAGATTGCGAAATGTAATTGCCTGATAAATTAATGATTAAGTTAGGAGAAATGGTGTTTGTTAGCGTCATGTGAGCAGGATTTAAAAGAACTGTTTTTCCTTCGAAAACAGCCAACCCTTTATCGAGGAACAGGAAATTATCGTTGAATGTTGAATCAGAAGTCAGAAAAACAAGTTTCGTTAATCGTTTCTGTCGTTTTATATCTTGCACGGAACTATAGATGTAATCGTCAGGCGAAAGTGTATCTGCCGAAATTGCATACATTCTATTCCCGGTAATAAAACAAGTCACTGATTCTTGTGCGTTTAAAACAATTATTTCGTGTCGGTTGATTTGTTTGTAGCCAGAAAACAGAATGAATACAGCTAACAAAACTGCAAACGAAAGCGCTGATTTTATATAGAAAACCCGCCGCGAGTTCAGAAATAAAAAAATGGAAAAAAGGAGGGCCAAAACGAAAAGCAATTCGGGCGTATGAAGCACAACATCGGGTGTTGAATGCGGAAATGAATCGATGGAAAAGAGTAAAAAATATACAATTTTAATAATCCACTTTACGGCAAAAGCGATAGAAGAGGCCAGCAGTGGTATTTTTGAAAAGGCCAACAATCCCATTCCGAGGGGGATAAGCAGCATGGCGGCCGGAATTACAACAATATTACTTAGTAAAAAATAGGTGGGGAATTGATTGAAATAGTAGGCCGAAAGTGGGAAAGTAGCTATTTGTGCTGCAATTGAAACGCTTATCAAATTCCAGAAAAACAATCCCGCCTTGTTTTTTACCGTCCAAAGTCCGGCAATTCGGGGTTGCAAATAGACAATTCCAAAAACAGCCATGTACGAGAGTTGAAATCCAACCTCGAAAAGATTATTGGGATTTACCAACAAAAGCAAAAAGGTCGAGGCCGCAAGCGTGTTGTAAATATTTGCCCTACGGTTGATGTTTCCGGCAATTATTATCAGGCTAAACATGGTGCAGGCACGTAAAACAGATGGCGACAAGCCGGTGATAAAAGCAAAACACCACAACAAACTAATGGAAAGCATCACGTATAGAAAACGGCCAAATCTTTGTTTTTGTAAAAATCCAAAGCAGATTGAAAAAGCAAAGAAAACGATACCTACGTGTAAGCCTGAAACGGCCAGTACATGCATGGCTCCGGCCGAAGAAAATACACGTTTTGTTTCGCGGTCGAGGTCGCGTTTGTAGCCTAGCGTGAGCGCTGAAAGAATTTCTGTTTCTTTTGTTCCGATTTCCTGCTCGTGATATATTTTTAGCAGTTTATCGCGAATCGTTTCGGCCCATAAAAGTGGCGTGTTGTTTACGTAGCCTGTTAATTTCCAATTCCCGGATTTTAAATAAACCTGTCGGAAAATGTGTTTCTTTTCGAGGTAGCTTTTGTAGTCAAATTCGTAAGGATTGCCACGGTTTTCAATTGATTCGGGTGTCTGTTCAAAAATAATCTGACTACCCGGCTTTAATTGTTTGATGTCGTCATTTTTTTCAAAATAAACCAGCACTTTTTCTCGTGTGCCAATCAATGTATCTTCTGTTTTTACCGAATGAATAAGTAGCACACTTTTGTAGGAATTGGTTTTTTCCTGCGGGGTTTCGAGCACGGTGGCTGCCATTAATCCGTTTGTTTCGGGAGGTGGTAGCCGGTTGTATTGTTGGTAATTGATGGCACCGAATAAGATCAGTAGAATAAAAGTAATTCCTCCAAAAAGCGGAGAAAGATTATAATTGTAGTGTTTATGGACGAGAATTAAAACTCCGCAAAAAACAATAGCCACATAAATCAGCACTGTGGTGGAGCCTGTAAATATTGAAGAAAGGAAAATGCCAGTGGCAAAGGCGACTGCAATTCGTAAGAAGGGTATGTTTTTAAATGTGTTTTCCAAAACCTACGTTTGACGGATTAGCCCTTAAACGTAGGTTTTGAAAAATGGTTACTTTATTTCGGAACTTTTATTCGGTAGTGCGGACGAACTTTGCCTTTTGAGATAGCAATAAGTTTTCCTTTTAATAAACGTTTGCGCAATGGCGATAGATAATCAACAAACAAAATGCCCTCCAAATGGTCATATTCGTGTTGGATTACACGGCCCGCAAATCCTTTGTAGGTTTCAGTGTGCTCCACGAAATTTTCATCAAGGTATTTAATGGTTACCTCGTCGTGGCGACTTACATCCTCCCTGATTTCCGGCAAACTCAAACAGCCTTCATTCATTGTCCACTCATCGCCTTTGGTTTCAATAATCTCGGGATTAATAAAAACCTTTTTAAAACCTTCCAATTCCGGCTCTTCGTCGGCACCCGATGATGCATCGATTACAAACAGGCGAATAGATAATCCTACCTGTGGTGCGGCCAAACCAACGCCATCAGAGTAGTACATGGTTTCCCACATGTTTTCAATTATCTCATCCAACTTTGGATGATCTTTCTCAATAGCTTTGGCTTTCTTTCGTAATAAAGGGTCTCCGTATACTGTTACCGGGTATTTCATTCTTTCTATTTTTATATCGATAGCAACTTTTTAAACCTTTTGAAAAGCTGGTTTTAACGTAATAAGTTGCGTTTCTGTTCTAAATAATCTTGTAAAATAATGGTTGCGCTAATGGCATCAACCAATGCTTTGTCTTTTCGTTTTTGTTTTTTTAGCCCACTGTCAATCATGGTTTGAAACGCCATTTTCGACGTAAAACGCTCGTCGTAAATCTCCAGATTTATCTCCGGATATTTCTGCTGAAACTTTTTCAAAAACGGATTGATAAATCTAACAGACTCCGAGGCCTGGTTGTTCATTTGTTTGGGATATCCCACAACCACGGTTTCTACCTCTTCTTTTTGGAAATAATCTTTCAGAAAATCCCAAATGGTATGCGTTGGAACTGTTGTTAAACGGCTGGCAATAATTTGCCCTGGATCGGTTACTGCCAATCCTGTTCTCTTTTTTCCGTAATCTATTGCTAATATCCGGGCCATACTTTAATTAAATCGGCGCAAAAGTAGAGAGAATTGCTTAGAAAAAAAAGTTCATAAATGCCTGTTCTCTAGTAGGTGTAACTTTTGGTGTGCGCGGCAGTGAAGTTTTTGGCACACGCTTTGCATTTACAAAGGCAGATATCGATTTTTATTTTGGCGCCAACAGAGCATAGCAAACAAATTGTTGAATTTTAAAGTCTATTGTCATGAAAGCAACAACATTTAAATTGTTTGCCACGATACTTACTCTGGCGGCAATTACAATAATAACAACAGTTCCGGCCCAGGCCCAGCGCAGGGGAGGAGAAAGAGGTACAGAAAAAAGGGAAGCTCCGAAAAGGAGTAGCAAAAGCGAGGTAAAAACCAAAAGTGCCTCAAAAACCTATCGGCAATCAACTCCGGCAACATCGGATCGAGGCGTTCGGTCGTCAAGTAGAACAACAAGCAGCCGAAACAGTGCAAATGTTCGTTCAAGCAACAATAAGTATAATGATTCTCGTTCGGTAAATCGCGATGTTCAGCAAAAAAGTAGTTCTAACAATAGCTATAAAACGCAAAAAAGTACAACAAGAGCTTCAGATAATGTTTACCGGAAAAGTGAACCACAAAGAACCAACGAGTCAAGAGGCAGAGAGGCAACCAGGCAGCCATCGAGGGTTTACACCGATTCGAAAAAATCAAATCCGTCAGTTACAAACGGAAGAGGATCGAGCCGAAGTTCAGTTACCGATACACGCAGGTACTATAATGTAGACCGCAATGACAAGCGCTTTACGCCTACTAAAAGTTACCGTGGTAGCAGCACCCAGTGGAGTAGCAGAAACCGTCCGAAAGCAATGAACTATAATTATAGCGACAGAAAGTATTATTCAAATTACAATTACCATAAAAACAGGCATTGGGACAATCGCTGGGAACACTATCATTGGAACCACCACAGCTGGCGCGACTATTACGGAGGGTACAATCCATACTCATACCGTTACCACAAGTATTATTACTACAACAGTCACTACGGGCACGTAATTCGCAAGTTTGTTTATCGTCCAACCGTATTTGTTCACAACCATAATCGCTACTATTGCTACGACGGACACTTTTTCCGTTATCACAGAGGTATTGGTTATGTATTGGTAAACCTGCCATTTGGATTTTCATTCGAACGTTTACCATATGGCTACGAGCAAGTTCATATAAATGGCTACCTGTATTTCAGGATTGGGAATTTGTTCTTTGAATCAACAGCTTTAGGATTTAGCCTGGTTCACTATCCCGACAGGTACTATGCCTATAACGACGATTATTACAGCCCGGGATATGTAGATGAATATTATTACGAGCCTTATTAACAGTAATTTGAGAAAGTATTTCGAAGCAGGCTAGACCTTAGATTTATACTGTTTCTTACAGCACTGCCCGTCAACTAAAGTTTTGGCGGGCAGTTTTTGTTTTTTTGTCCGTATTGTGATGTTATTTTGAGAATATGTTATTGAACCTGTTTTTATGTCAAACATTTTGTCTATTTTTAGTAGTCCAAATACAATAAAAAATGGAAAAAAAATTAAAACGAGATCAACTTCCGGCAGAAAAAGCAAAAAACTGGAAAAAGAATTTTAAAGAAGAAGCAGATAAAACCTTCAATCTAAAAATTACACCAATAATTCTTCAAAAAGAAACCTATAAATCACTTATAGGAGAAAATGAGAACCGTGTGCGCGTTTATCTGGGTTTAGAAAATAAGAAAGATGGCAACAAATATGTGCTGTGTGCCTATGCTGTCTCATCTTTTCTTTTAGGGAGTGGTGATGTTTATGCCGACTACGAAACACCAGTTTATAAACTGAACAAAAACAATGAAGACTTCTCGGATAATACGGAGGAGGTAATCGAGAGTATCCGTTTGTATCGCAAATGGAGATCTGGAGAAATTGAGCCGGACGCAGACGGCGCAGCATTTCGTCAGTATATTTACCCCAATGCCTATCTGCTAACTAAGTTCGAATTGCATGAGCTTTTTAATGCTCAAAATCATGAAGAAATTGTGTTAGAGTTTGGTGTTTCAAAAACAATGAATATAATGTTGAGCTCTGCATCTTCTGCAACAGAGCAGACGGTAGAAGCAGCAGATGAACTAGAATATTACGACGAAGCACAATTATGTCCACCGTTTTGCGACGAACGAAGCATATACAACTCATAAACTTCCGGCTTGACAGATTTTCTTTGGATTTCAATATTGTTACCCTTTATTACAGGGTTATTCTGTTTTAAAAGATTCGACACTTCTCTGAAGCTGTTTTATCTTTATGTTCTTTATGGTACAGTAAACGAACTTGTAACCTTTATTCTTAGGCGTTTCGGTCTGGATAATACAATGCCGTTTATTCATTTGTACCAAATTGTTACTTTCCCAATACTGGTATTATTTTATTCAAGTCTGATCTACAAGAAAACACTAACTCGGTTTTCAATTGTATTAATTTCGATATTCGAGCTCTTCAATCTTATTAACCTCGTATTTTTTCAAAGTATATACGAATACCCAAATTTTTCGCGTACCATCGCAACTTTTGTCGTGATTGTTCTATGCATCTGGTACTTTTACAGAGTGATGGTTGAAGCAAAAATCATGTCGTTGTGGGATGAACCATTAATTTGGATCAACGGTGCATTACTCATCTACTATTCCGGCAACTTATTTTTTACCGTTTTGTTTAATCTTATTTTGGAATATTCGCGTGAGTTTTCAAAAATAACTGTCGTCTCTTTCTCTGTGATCCTGACACTGTTCTATGTGCTTGTAACTATTGGCTTTAGTAAAGCCGGAGGAAAGATGATAAAAACCTCAGGGAGAATTGTATAGCCCCTATTGTTGTTGTTTTGTTATTTTAGATTATTGTTCAAATTTTACAGAAAGTTCGATTTTGTTAATTATTTTAGCATTGTCTAAAATGTGAAATGTGGAAGCGACAGGGAATTCCGAAATATTATTGGTGTATTTAATTGGTACCATTGGGATGCTGCTATTGGCAGGAGGCCTGTTTTTTTTCTTTATAGCCTACCAAAAGCGATTGTTGCTGAAACAGTTGGAATTGAATCGTGTCGTTCAAAATCAGCAGGAAGAAATTATAAAAAACACCATTCAATCGCAGGAGAACGAACGCAAACGTATTGCACGCGATTTGCACGACGAGGTTGGTGCCATGCTTTCGGTGGTAAAACTCACTGTGGGGAGGATAGAAAAAAAGACAGAAGAGGGGAAAGCAAAAGAGTTGGCAACCGAGACCAAAACCTATCTCGACGATGTAATTCTACAGGTACGACGCATTTCAAGGTCATTATTACCGCCGTCGTTGGAAAAGCTGGGATTGTATTTTGCACTTGAAGAGCTGGCAAGCTGGGTAAATAAATCAGATCAGTTGATTATTGAGTGTTGGAAAAGCGGAGAGCAATTTCGTTTTGACAGTAAACAGGAACTGGCCGTTTTTCGTATTGTGCAGGAGCTGGTAAATAATGCCATTAAACACGCCGAGGCATCGCGAATTTCAATAAATATTCGATTTGCAAAACAGCTTGTTGCAGTTGTTGTAGGCGACGACGGAAAGGGATTTCTTCTGGAAGAAAAAATGCAAACAGGACTTGGTTTGCGAAACCTTGAAAGCCGGTCGGAGATGGCAAATGCAAAATTTAAAATGAAATCATCGCCGGGAAAAGGAACCCGGGCAATTATAATTTTGCAGGCTAATGAGTGAGCAAAAAATAGATATTGTAGTTACCGACGACCATAAACTTTTTAGAAAAGGTATGGTAGGCCTGTTAGAAGATTTTGATATTGTTGAGAGTATCTACGAAGCCGGTAACGGTGTTGAATTGTTGGAGTTGATCGGGGAGCTGGATAAAAAACCAGACCTGGTATTGCTCGATATTAATATGCCCGAAATGGATGGCGTTGAGGTAACCAAACATCTGCGAAAAGACTTCCGCGATATTCGGATTTTAATACTCAGTATGGAGGAAGCTCCTCAACTGGTGGCTCACCTGGTTAGCGAAGGGGTAAACGGTTATCTGTTAAAAAATGCCGAGCCTGATGAGTTGGAGCTGGCCATAAAAAAAGTAATAAAAAACGATTTTTACTTTTCGGGTAGTTTATCGGGAGCAGTTTTACAAGGCCTTAAGAAGAATGCTTCTACAGATACGGGATCACAGTTAAAACTTACAAAGCGCGAGAGTCAGGTACTGAAGCTGATTTGTGAAGAACTAACGGCCACCGAAATTGGTGAAAAACTGGGTCTTAGCGCACGTACTATAGAAGGACACAAGTACAATCTGCTGGAAAAAACAAATACAAAAAATATTGCAGGTCTTGTAATATTTGCCATTAAAAATAGCCTCTATAAAATATAAAAGGAGCACAAAATCTGCGCTCCTTTTCGGATTCCATCATCTTATTTTTTATCACAGTGACTCAGGGAAATGGGACAGTGTATGTTGAAGTAAAATGTGTTGAAAGCTAGAGGATAAAAAATAACTATACAGAGGGGAGGAAATACAGTTCAGCGATAGTGATGTGAATGTGTCTAACGAATGTGAATTTATTTTACGCCTTATTTCCATTGATGGATCCTTTAATAGTTGAAGCAAAGTTCGGTAAGAAATAGCAAAAAAAATAGCGTAGAATTACTCGATTTTAACCAGGTAATTCTACCTGGTTTTCGGTAAAAGATCAAAAAAAAAGAGCCACTTCGAAGAGCAGCTCTTAATTATCTTACTTAAGTATTTTCTACTTTAAATTAGCCTGAGCAGCAGCAACGCGTGCAATCGGCACACGGAAAGGAGAACAACTTACGTAATCCAATCCGGCTCTGTGGCAAAACTCAACCGATGATGGCTCACCACCATGCTCACCACAAATTCCTAATTTCAGGTTGCTACGTACTGAACGTCCTCTTTCGGCAGCGATTTCTACCAGCTGCCCAACACCTGTTTGATCAAGTGCTTCAAATGGGTCTTGCTTCAGAATACCTTTTTCAAGGTAAACAGGTAAGAATTTTGCAGCATCATCACGAGAGTATCCAAAGGTCATCTGCGTAAGGTCGTTTGTACCGAATGAGAAGAATTCAGCTACTTCTGCAACTTCATTTGCAGTTAATGCAGCGCGTGGAATCTCAATCATAGTACCCAACATATAATCCACTTCAACTCCTTTTTCAGTCATTACTTCTTTAGCAACCGAACGGATAATTTCTTCCTGAAGTTTCAATTCCTTTACAGTACCAATAAGTGGAACCATAATTTCAGGTTTAGGATCGAATCCTTCTTTTTTCAGATCGCAAGCAGCTTCGATAATTGCGCGAGCCTGCATTTCTGTAATCTCAGGATAAGTATTTCCTAAACGACATCCACGGTGACCCAACATTGGGTTAAACTCGTGCAGACTTTCAACTTTTTCTTTTACAACCTCAACAGGAACGCCTAATTTCTCGGCCATTTCTTTTTGAGACTCCAAATCATTCGGAGTGAACTCGTGTAATGGTGGATCCAACAAGCGGATAGTTACACCAAATCCGTCCATAGCTTTCAAAATTCCGTAGAAGTCTTCGCGCTGAATAGGAAGCAGTTTTGCCAAAGCAGCTTTACGTCCTTCCACATTTTCAGCCAGAATCATTTCACGCATTTTCCAGATACGGTCACCTTCGAAGAACATGTGCTCGGTACGGCAAAGACCAATACCTTTAGCTCCAAACTCGCGAGCTATTTCAGCATCGGCAGGAGAATCAGCATTGGTACGTACATACATGCGCGTATTGTTCTCGGCCCATTGCATTACTTTTCCAAAGTCGCCATCTAGCGATGGAGTAATTGTGGCTACTTCACCATCGTATACTTCCCCGGTTGAGCCGTTCAATGAAATAAAATCTCCTTCTTTATATTCTTTATTGCCAATTTTCATTGAAGTCATGGTAACAGTGATTCCGGCAGCAGATGAAACACAACATTTACCCATACCACGTGCTACAACTGCAGCGTGCGAAGTCATTCCTCCACGTTCTGTCAAAATTCCTTCAGCAGCATACATCCCTGCAAGGTCTTCAGGAGAAGTTTCGCGACGAACCAAAATTACTTTTTTACCCTCGGCTGCCAATTCTTCAGCGCGTTTGGCCGAGAAAGCACACATGCCGGTAGCCGCACCCGGAGACGCTGGTAAACCTTTACTCAATACAGTTGCATTTGCAATTGCTTCTTTATCGAAAACAGGGTGAAGTAGTTCGTCCAGTTTGTTAGGTTCCTGACGCAGTAATGCTGTTTTTTCGTCAATCATACCTTCTTCAAGCATGTCAACAGCCATTTTTACCATGGCAGCACCGGTACGCTTCCCGTTACGGGTTTGCAACATCCAAAGTTTACCATCCTGGATAGTGAACTCCATATCCTGCATATCTTTATAGTGATTTTCCAGTTTTTGCTGGATATCGTTCAGTTGTGCATAAACTTCCGGCATTGCTTCTTCAAGCGAAGGGAAAGTTGCTTTCCTCTTTTCTTCTGAAGTTCCGTTACGTTCTGCCCAACGACGCGAGCCAATCAGGGTAATTTCCTGAGGAGTACGAACTCCGGCAACTACATCTTCTCCCTGGGCATTAATCAGGTATTCGCCATTAAACAGGTTTTCGCCGGTAGCGGCATCACGCGAGAAACATACACCGGTACCCGAAGTATCGCCCATGTTACCATAAACCATGGCCTGAACGTTAACCGCTGTTCCCCATTCTTCAGGAATTTGTTCTTTTTGGCGGTAAAGAATTGCGCGAGGTGTATTCCACGAATCGAATACAGCACAAACTGCACCCCAAAGCTGATCCCAAGGATTTGTAGGGAACTCTATTCCTGCTTTTTCTTTTACAATTGCTTTAAACTCTTCAACAATAACTTTATAATCTTCAGCCGGAATTTCAGCATCTGTTTTATAACCTTTTTCGTCTTTTACTCTATCAAGTACTTCTTCGAAAGGGTCGTGCTCACCTTCTTCTGCTTCAACACCCATTACCACATCGCCATACATTTGAATAAAACGACGGTACGAGTCGTAAGCAAATTGCTCGTTACCCGATTTTTCGGCCAAAATTTTAACCGCATCATCGTTCATACCAAGGTTAAGTACGGTATTCATCATTCCAGGCATTGAAACCCGTGCGCCCGAACGAACTGAAAGCATCAGTGGAAAAGCTTCGCCTTTTGAGCCAAACTTTGCATTCATTGCCACTTCTGTATCAGCAATAGCTTTTTCAACTTCAGCTTTTAGCATATCAATAACCGCATCTTTTCCTAGTTTGTTATATGCTGTACAAACATCTGTAGTAATAGTAAATCCTGCGGGAACCGGAACACCAATAAGGTTCATCTCTGCAAGGTTGGCACCTTTACCTCCAAGAAGGTTTTTCATGTCTGCTTTACCTTCTGCCTTTCCGGCTCCGAAAGTATATACATGTTTTGTCATAAAATTGAAATTTTAGTTATAATAATATAGAATTAGATTTAAAATTGAAATGGACGCTAAAGTAACTTTATTTTTCCACTTTAGAAAGTTTTTGAACTGCTTTAAAGCCTGTTTTATAGGCATGTATCATAATGTATTCAGACATTATACTATTTGTATATGTCTGATTTGCTTTAATAGCAAATTGTTCGGATAAATACGGCTTTTTAGTGCTAATGTTTTTTTCATTCTGTTTCGATGTTTGTTATTTCGAACGGTTGAAATTCTGTTTTGTTTACACCTCAGGCGGCGAGTGTATTTCTTGAAAATAAACTGTTAACATTCTTTAACTTCCGTTGATACGCGTTAACTAAAATGCGCCGTATTTTTGTAACATAGAATTTGAATAGTTTAAGTGTTTTTTCATAGAGAATAGATTTGGTTAGGTTAGGAAACAGAGATGAATTTAAAACGTCTCTGTTTTTTTTTGCGCGTTATTTGGGCGAACCACTCGCTTCCGGTTTTTAACTTTTCTATCCGGTAGAATAGTTTTTATTAAACTTATAACATTCTTTAACTTCCGTTGATACGCGTTAACTAAAATACGGCGTAATTTTGTAGCATAGATTTGAATAGTTTAAGTGTTTTTTTCATAGAAATAGATTTGGTTAGGTTAGGAAACAGAGATAATAGTTGATTGTCTCTGTTTTTTTTATGCCCAATTCTGCCACTTTTTCATACATATTCCCACTTTCCTGAAATTGTTTCTGTATTATTTTGTGTGGTTGCGACATTCTGTCTGTCAGTTGGTTATGGCTTGAATGTTGTTTCGGATATTCTCGAATTTTAATACATAAAGCCATGAATTTTAATAATTTCACCATAAAATCGCAGGAAGCCATTCAGCAGGCTTTTCAAATTGCCCAGGGAAACAACCAACAGGCAATCGAATCCGGTCATATTCTTCGCGGAGTGCTTCATTCAGCTGAGAATGTTACGGAGTTTTTACTTAAAAAACTGGATGTTAATGTTCCTGTCTTTAAACAGGCACTCGACCAGATTATTCAATCGTATCCAAAAGTTTCAGGGGCCGAGCAGTACCTTTCTTCGGGTGCAAATCAGGCTTTGCAGAAAGCGCTTGGTCTGGCGCAGGAAATGGGCGACCAGTATGTTTCTGTTGAGCACATTTTACTGGCACTGCTCGAAGTAAAAGACAATACCAGCCGTTTGATGAAAGACAATGGTATTACAAAAAAAGAGCTGAAACTGGCTGTTGAAGAATTACGAAAAGGATCGAAAGTTGACAGCCAAACGGCCGAAGATAAGTTCAATTCCTTAAATCGTTTTGCCATCAACCTGAACGAACGTGCCCGATCGGGTAAGCTTGATCCGGTTATTGGCCGTGATGATGAGATTCGCAGGATTTTGCAGATCCTGTCGCGCCGTACAAAAAATAACCCGATTTTGCTGGGCGAGCCCGGAACCGGAAAAACGGCAATTGCCGAAGGACTGGCGCACCGTATAGTTCGTGGCGACGTGCCCGAAAACCTGAAATCGAAACAGGTATTTTCGCTGGACATGGGAGCTTTGGTTGCCGGAGCAAAATACAAAGGCGAATTCGAGGAGCGCTTAAAAGCTGTGGTAAACGAGGTTGTTCAATCGAACGATGAGGTAATTTTGTTTATCGATGAGATTCACACGCTGGTAGGTGCCGGAAAAGGTGAAGGAGCAATGGATGCGGCCAATATTTTAAAGCCTGCACTGGCGCGTGGCGAACTGCGCGCTGTTGGTGCAACTACACTGGCCGAGTATCAAAAATATTTCGAGAAAGATAAAGCGTTGGAGCGTCGTTTCCAGATCGTACATGTTGACGAGCCGGATACATTAAGCGCCATTTCAATTTTGCGCGGTATTAAAGAGAAATACGAAAACCACCATAAAGTTCAGATAAAAGATGATGCTATTATTGCGTCGGTTGAATTGTCGCAGCGCTATATTTCCGATCGGTTTTTACCCGATAAAGCCATCGACTTAATGGATGAAGCTGCTGCAAAACTACGTCTGGAAATTGATTCCGTTCCAGAGGAACTGGATGAAATTCAGCGCCGCGTTAAACAGTTGGAGATTGAACGCGAGGCGATAAAACGTGAAAATGATACCCGAAAATTAAATTCGCTAAATGAAGAAATTTCGAATTTAAAGGAGGAACAATCACGTTTACGTGCCAAATGGCAATCGGAGAAATCGGTAATTGAAGCCATTCAGAAAAAGAAAGAAGAGATTGAAACCTACAAATTTGAAGCTGAACAAGCCGAGCGGGAGGGAGATTATGGTCGTGTGGCCGAATTACGCTACGGAAAAGTAAAAGAGGTAGAGGCGGAGATTGAAAAACTGCAGGCCGAGCTGGAGGAAATGAAAAAAGGTGAGAACCTGATTAAAGAAGAAGTTGATACGGAAGATATAGCCGAAGTGGTGGCACGCTGGACCGGTATTCCGGTTTCGAAAATGTTGCAGAGCGAGCGCGAAAAGTTGCTGCACATGGAAGATGAATTGCACAACCGGGTGATCGGACAGGACGAGGCGATTATTGCCATTTCTGATGCCGTGCGCCGCAGCCGTGCAGGTTTGCAGGACGAAAAACGACCAATCGGTTCTTTCATCTTCTTGGGAACAACAGGTGTTGGTAAAACCGAATTGGCAAAAGCATTGGCCGAATACCTGTTCAACGACGAGAATATGATCACCCGTATTGACATGTCGGAATACCAGGAGAAATTCTCGGTAACCCGTTTGATCGGTTCGCCTCCGGGATATGTGGGTTACGACGAAGGTGGCCAGTTAACTGAGGCAGTTCGCCATAAACCTTATTCGGTGGTTCTTTTCGACGAGATTGAAAAAGCGCATCCCGATGTATTTAACGTGTTGCTTCAGGTTTTAGACGATGGCCGTTTAACCGATAATAAAGGCCGCACCGTAAACTTTAAGAATACGATTATTATTATGACATCGAACCTGGGATCGCATATCATTCAGGAGAATTACGAAACCATGAATGATAGCAACGAATTCCAGGTGCTGGAAAAAACGCGTAACCAGCTGCTGGAGATGTTGCGGAAAACAATACGTCCGGAGTTTCTGAACCGTATTGATGAAACCATTGTATTTACACCGCTATCGAAAGAAGCGATTAAAGAAATTGTTCGTCTGCAGTTCGAGCAAATTGTAAAACGTTTGTCGGCCAGTGAACTAAAAATTAAGTTAAGCGAAAAAGCAAGCGAATGGTTATCGGCAATAGGTTACGATCCGCATTTTGGTGCACGTCCGGTAAAACGTGTGCTTCAACGCTTTGTGTTGAATGAATTGTCAAAAAGGATTCTTTCGGGTAAAGTTGATAAAACCAAACCGATTGTAATCGACTATGAAAACGATTCATTGGTTTTCAGCAATTAAAAACTTAAGATATAAGCAAGACGGCTCTCTCATGAGGGCCGTTTTCTTTTTATAGTAACTCCTGTACTTCGGGAGATGCAGCCTGCAACTGACTGATTGCATCTTCAACCATCCCGGGAACATCATCGAGATTATTGGCCTCGCATTCCAATTGAATTTTCTTTAGCAAATTGCCGGTGTCATCCATGCCAAATGTCATTGCCGACGATTTTGCCGTATGTGCCTCGCGTGCCAGTTTTTCCCAGTTTTTTTCTTGCAGGAATGAACCCATGTTCGTCACAAATTCTTCAATTTGTTCGAGGAAAATTTCTGCCATTTCCTTGATGAATTCTTTGTCTCCACCTGCAAGTGTTTCGATCTGAGATGGATCGATGTGTTGAAATGTATTGTCCATTTTTTTATGATTGCGGCCAGCAATTTAGCAAAATAATCGGGAAAGCTTTTTGTGCTCTTGCTGATAAAATTCATATTTGTACCGTTTTTGAATACATAGTTTTGCTCAACGAAATCTTTCTTCAAAAAGATAAACGGTTTGTCAAACGAGCTGAATCCGTTAATAACTGAAAAATTAAAATGAAGACAACTGCATTTAATTCAATACACAAGAAATTAGGCGCCAAAATGGTGGAGTTCGCCGGATACGAAATGCCTATTGAATATAGTGGCATTAAAGATGAACACATGACCGTGCGCGAAAGCGTTGGTGTTTTTGATGTATCGCACATGGGCGAATTTTGGGTAAAAGGCCCGAAAGCACTTGATCTGGTAGCCAAAATTACATCAAACGATCCACGGATTCTCACACTGGGGCAGGCACAATACAGCTGTTTCCCAAACGGTAAAGGCGGAATTGTTGACGACCTGCTGGTGTATTACTACGAGCCTGAAAAATATATGCTGGTAGTTAACGCTGCCAATATTGAGAAAGACTGGAACTGGGTGGTGCAGCAAAACGAAGAGATTGGTGCCGAGCTGGAAAATGCTTCTGATGAAATTAGCCAGTTGGCTATTCAGGGGCCAAAAGCAACCGGGGTACTCCAAAAGTTAACCGATGTAAATCTTTCAGAAATAAAATTTTACACCTTCGTTACCGATAAATTTGCCGGAGTTGATGAGGTGATCATTTCTGCAACAGGTTACACCGGAGCCGGTGGTTTCGAGTTGTATTTCAGAAACAATGTGGCCGAACAAATTTGGAACGCCATTTTTGAAGCCGGGGCCGAAGCCGGTATCAAGCCAGTTGGTTTGGCTGCCCGCGACACGCTTCGTTTGGAAATGGGATATTGCCTGTACGGAAACGATATCGACGATACAACCTCGCCGCTGGAAGCCGGTTTGGGTTGGATTACCAAATTCAATAACGGCCGCGAATTTATCGACCGCGAATTTTTAACCATGCAAAAAAACGAAGGTGTTACCCGCCGATTACGCGGTTTTGTACTTAACGGCCGAGGAATTCCGCGCCATGGATACGAACTGGTAAACTCTGACGGCGAAACAATTGGTGAAGTTACCTCAGGAACCATGTCGCCGGTTTTAAATAAAGGAATTGGAATGGGCTATGTGGCCAAAGAATACTCGGCATTTGGTACCGGTATTTTTGTGAAGATCCGTAACAAGGTAATTCCTGCAGAAATTGTGAAATTTCCTTTTATCTAAATAATAAAACAAATCGAACTAAACTTGGCCGTCTGTATTTTACGGGCGGCTTTTTTATTTGTGAAACTCAGGTTGCAAAAAACGCAGTACACTGAAATTTATTCGCTGACCGAATCCCGATTCTGAAGGTCTATTTAAATTCTTTTTAAATATTACACCTAAAAAATCATTTATTGAGCAAAATAGGGTATTGTTGTCTGGAATAAGATATTTTTGTATGAAATAACAGATTGATACCGACAACGTTAACGTCAGAGAGACAGTAGGAATGATATTAATCATCTGTTTTTGTGTTGTTAATCAGTGTTTTAAAACTCATAAAAATAAAATAAACTTGATTTTTCTCATCGGCTAAACAATCACTATTCAAGAACTTTATAGTGGTGTTTAAAAGGTAAAAAATTTAATTACTCACCTTAATTGTTGTATTATATGAAGAAGCACAATTTTTACGCAGGACCTTCAATTCTGCCGGAATTTACAAAGGAAAAAACTGCTGAGGCTGCTTTAAACTTTGCCGGAACCGGACTTTCTGTAATGGAAGTTTCGCACCGTAGTAAAGAGTTTGTTGCTGTGATGGACGAGGCAGTTGCTTTGGTAAAAGAATTACTTAAAGTGCCGGAAGGTTATTCGGTGCTTTTCTTGCAAGGTGGTGCCAGCACACAGTTTTTAATGGCTCCATACAATTTACTGGATAAAAAAGCAGCATATTTAAATACAGGTGCATGGTCGAAAAAAGCCATTAAAGAAGCCAAATTTCTTGGCGAGGTAGTTGAAGTTGCTTCATCGGCCGACACCGTTTATAACTACATTCCAAAAGGTTACGAAGTACCATCGGATGTAAGTTATTTCCACTATACATCAAATAATACCATTTACGGAACACAAATTCCTACTCCGGAAGTTGATGTGCCTTTGGTAGCCGATATGTCTTCAGATATTTTCAGTCGCCCGATCGATGTGTCGAAATATGATTTGATCTATGCAGGTGCACAGAAAAACCTGGGACCATCAGGAGCTACTTTGGTAATTGTAAAAGATGCAGCACTTGGAAAAGTAGAGCGCCCGATTCCAACCATGTTGGATTACACTACGCATATTAAAGCGGAATCGATGTTTAATACACCATCAACACTTCCTGTTTTTGCTTGTTTGCAAACCTTAATCTGGTTGAAAGAAAACGGCGGAGTGGAAGCAATGGAGCAAAAGAACATTGAAAAAGCAAAAATCCTTTACGATGAAATCGATCGTAATAAAATGTTCCAGGGTACCGTACTGGCAAAAGAAGATCGTTCGTTAATGAACGTAACTTTTATAATGACTCCGGAGTATGCTGAATTTGAGAAGGAGTTTATGGATTTCGCAACTGCAAAAGGTATGTTGGGAATAAAAGGACACCGCTCGGTTGGTGGTTTCAGAGCCTCAATTTACAATGCAATGCCTGTTGAAAGTATTCAGGCATTGGTAGATGCCATGCAGGAGTTTGAAAAAATGAAGTAATTCAATTTATAAAACTATCGAAAATGCAGGGCAGACGTCCTGCATTTTTTCTACCTAAATTTTTATGAGTGATGAGAAAAGTCTTAATAGCTACAGAAAAACCGTTTGCACCGGTTGCTGTAAAAAAAATCAGTAAAATTTTTGAGAAAGCCGGTTACGAGCTTCAGTTGCTCGAAAGGTACACCGAAAAACAAGAGCTGTTGGATGCGGTTGCCGATGTTGAAGCGGCAATAATCCGCAGCGATAAGTTTGATGAGGAAGTACTAAACGCCGGTAAAAAACTAAAAATTGTAGTACGCGCTGGTGCCGGTTACGACAATGTTGATCTTGATGCTGCTACAGCCAACAACATTGTGGTAATGAATACGCCCGGACAAAACGCAAATGCCGTTGCCGAATTAGCCATTGGCCTGGCCATAATGGGTTTGCGCGAAATGTACTCCGGAAAACCAGGTGGCGAAATGCGTGGCCGCACACTCGGATTGCACGGTTTTGGTTACGTTGCCCGAAATGTTTTCCGTATTGCACGCGCCATGGGAATGAAAGTAATTGTTTACACCCGCTACAGTAAAGGCGCTGCAGCTGCAATCGGGCTGAAAGTGGCTAAATCGCTGGAAGACCTCTATGAAAAGAGCGATATCGTTTCCATTCATGTTCCGGCACGTGGCGAGCACATTAGATCGGTTAGTGCCGAAGTGCTTTCACACTTAAAAGATGGCAGTATTTTGGTAAACACCGCCCGAAAAGAAGTTATTAATGAGCCTGATCTGGTAAAATGTATGGAAGAAAAACCGGGTATTAAATACATGTCGGATCTTACACCCGATAGTGAAGCTGAGTTTGAGGAGAAATTCCCCGGAAGATTTTTCTTTACACCTAAAAAAGCCGGTGCACAAACAGCCGAGGCCAACTTAAATGCCGGTCTGGCAGCGGCTCAGCAAATTGTCGATTTCTTTGAAAAAGGCGATAATACACATCAGGTGAATAAATAGCTTGTATTGTGGTACTTTGTGAATCTTTGTGCCTCCTTTGTGAAACTTTGTGGTTGAGTTTTGTGAGCAGGCTGTAGGTTAAGTCAAAGTTGCACAATGAATTATTTCTTACAATAAATGTTACAAATAGAAACCGGATTTATATTTTTGGCAATCTAAAAATCTGGTTGTCTATAAATTTAAAATCAAAATAATGGCGATAATAAAACCATTCAAAGGACTTCGTCCTCAAAAAGAAATTGTTGAAGAACTGGCATGTCTTCCTTACGACGTAATGAATTCGGAAGAAGCAGCTGTAATGGCTGAAGGAAAAGAGAAATCGTTGCTTCGTATTACAAAAGCCGAAATTGAATGCCCGGGAGTGGAAGATATTCACTCGGAAACGGTTTACAACAAAGCCGTTGAAAACTTCAAAGCTTTTCAGGAAAAAGGTTGGCTGCAGGACGATGCCGAGGCCAAATATTATATTTATGCACAAACCATGAATGGGCTTACCCAGTACGGAATTGTAGGTGCTGCTGCCTGTGCCGATTACGAAAACGGCATTATTAAAAAGCACGAACTTACCCGTCCGGAGAAAGAGGAAGACCGCATGGTTTTAACGCGTTATTTGAATGCCAATATCGAGCCGGTATTTTTTGCCTACAAAGCCGTGGCTGAAATTGATGCCATTGTTGAGAACATTGTAAAAAGCAAAGCTGCCGATTACGATTTTACTGCAGAAGACGGATTTGGTCACCATTTCTGGACCATCGACGATGCCGAAACAAATGCCAAACTGGAGCAACTTTTTGAAGATAAAGTTCCGTTTACTTATGTGGCCGATGGTCACCACCGAACTGCTGCTGCTGCGCGAATTGGTGCCGAAAAAACGTTACAGAACCCAAATCATACAGGCGATGAGGAGTACAACTATTTTATGGCTGTACATTTTCCGGATAACCAACTGCAGATTATCGATTATAACCGCGTGGTAACCGACTTGAACGGTTTATCGGAAATCGATTTCCTTGCCGAGCTTTCGAAAGGTTTCGATGTAGAGAACATGGGACCTGAGATTTTTAAACCATCGGCACTGCACGAATTCAGTTTGTACCTGGCCGGAAGCTGGTATAAATTAACTGCCAAAGAAGGAACTTACGATGATTCAGACCCGATTGGAATTCTGGATGTAACGATCCTTTCTAACCAGGTGCTCGATCCGATTTTGGATATCAAAGACCTGCGTACGTCAAAACGTATCGATTTTGTTGGAGGTATTCGTGGTTTGGCAGAGCTGAAACGCCGTGTTGATTCGGGCGAAATGAAAGCAGCCTTTGCACTGTCCCCGGTTTCCATGCAGCAATTAATAAACATTGCCGACAGTGGAAATATTATGCCACCAAAAACAACCTGGTTCGAACCAAAATTACGCTCAGGGTTGGTGATTCATAAATTGGACTAAACTTTTAAGTCATCCGCTCACTATATGTTGTAGCAAACTGTGAGCTGATGACTCGACAATATTATATCCCGGTCCGTCAGCTGACAGATCGGGATTTTTTTTGAAAGCCTCATAGTGATAAAAGAGAGAAAGTTCACGCAGAGTACGCGAAGTTTTCGCAATGCACGCATCACAGACTTTTCCGGAGGCATAAATCTTTGCGGACTTTGCGCTTCTTCTTTTCTTTGCGTGAAACGATATTCTCCTCCTTGTATTCCTGTTTGTGATTTCCGTGAGTCATGCATGTTTTTTGTGCCTGTCATTCTTCAAACACTAAAAATTCCCTAACTTCAAAAGCTAAATACGATCAGCAATGGACATCGACAACATATCTTTATCTACCATTTACAAAAAGCGCAAAAACGACCGCGATATTTTCCAGGAGCTAATGCCCACCAAAGTAAAAGAAGTACTGCTGGTGGCCACGCTTTACGACTCGTATTCCATTGTGCGCGAGGGGCAGTTCAGCGATAAAATTTTTGGCGAATACTTGCAGCTAAACCTTTACGCTGCGCCTCGTTTTACCAGTGTGCACACCCAGGAAGAGGCAACGCTTATACTGGAACACCGCGATTTCGACCTGATAATTGTAATGGCCGGAATGGATAAACACACACCGGTTGAAACCGCCCGTGCCATTAGGGATTTGCGCCCAAAAGTACCTCTTTTGTTGTTGGTGAATAACAATGCCGATTTGCGTTTCTTCAAGGCCGAGCGCCGAAAACTCGATTTTATCGACCGCATTTTTGTGTGGAACGGAAACTCGAATGTTTTTATGGCCATGATCAAATACATCGAGGACAAAAGCAACGTGGCACGCGATACACAAAATGGTAGCGTTCGGATAATCTTGTTGGTGGAAGACAGTATTCAGTATTACTCGCGTTACCTGCCAATGCTTTACACCACGGTAATGACCCAGACACAGGTTTTGGTGAATGAAGATGCCGCTGATGAGCTGCATAAAATTTTACGGATGCGGGCCCGGCCAAAAGTAATTCTGGCTGACAACTACGAGGAGGCAGTGAAATTTATAAACAGCTACCGGCGGTACATGTTGTGTGTAATTTCTGATGTGAAGTTTGAACGAAATGGAGTAGAAGACGAAGATGCCGGTATTGATTTGCTGAAGTTTACACAATCAACCCGGAAATTTCCGATTCCTTTGCTTCTGCAATCGCACGACATTTCCAATGCACAGCGTGCCAAAGAAGTAGGTGCCGATTTTATCAATAAAAACTCGGAGAGCCTGTCGATGGATATTTTCAATTTCCTTTACCGGCGATTGGGATTCGGCAACTTTGTTTTTAAAGGCATGGATGGTTTGCCCATTGCGCAGGCAAAAAACCTGGTGGAGTTTCAGGAGAAATTCAGAGATATCCCCGAAGAATCGTTGCAATATCACGGAAGCCGAAACTCTTTTTCCACCTGGCTAATGGCGCGTGGCGAGATCAACCTGGCAGAATTGCTTATGCCAATTCAGATGTCGGATTTTGATTCGCCTGAAGAACTGCGGCAGTTTTGCCTCGACAGTTTTAAAAAAGTGCGCTTCGAACGCTTGCGGGGTACCATTGTAAATTTCGACTCCGAATTTGTTTCGTCCAGCCGCTTTATCGTGCGTATGGCAAAAGGTTCGCTGGGCGGAAAGGGGAGAGGTATCGCTTTTATCTGCAATTTTATCGAGAACATCGACTTCGCGAAACTGATTCCTGAAATGAATATCCGCATTCCTTCAACATCGGTAATTGGTGCGCTGGAGTTCGATAAGTTTATTGAAACCAACAACCTGTACGACGATATTTACTCGTTTAACGATTATAGCGCCATCCGAAAACATTTTCTTGAATCGGAGTTCGACGATAAGATCAGGAAAAGACTGATCGAATACCTTAAAAAGATAAAAAGGCCGCTGGCAGTGCGCTCGTCGGGATTGTTCGAAGATTCTTTGCTGCAACCTTTTTCGGGGGTTTATGCTACTTATCTTATTCCGAATAATCATCCCGATTTGGAGGTGCGTTACCAACACCTTGAAATGGCCATTAAGCTGGTTTATTCCAGCATTTTTACCGAGTCGGCGCAGGCGTATTTCGATGCGGTGAATTACAAAATTGAAGAGGAAAAAATGGCGGTGGTCATTCAGGAAGTGATTGGCCACGAGTACAACGATAAATATTATCCTACGCTTTCGGGCGTGGCGCAGTCGTATAATTATTACCCCATTGCCTACATGGAACCCGAAGATGGTTTTTCGGTAGCTGCCGTTGGGCTCGGAATGTATGTTGTTGGTGGCGAGAATGCATTCCGCTTCTGTCCGAAATACCCCAGCCTGAATGCATCGTCGTTAAAAGATTTGTTGCGCGATACGCAGAAACAGTTTTATGCCATCGATCTGTCGAACCCTGATTTTGATCTGGCGGCAGACGGCGAAGATGCAGCCATAAAAAAATACCGCATAAAAGAAGCCGAAAAAGACGGAACGCTGGAGCATTCGGCATCCACTTATTTCATCGAAAATGACGATCTGATACCGGGAATTCAGGGGCCGGGACCCAAAGTAATTGACTTTGCCAATATATTAAAGTACAACCATCTGCCGCTTGCCGATGTGTTGCAGTTGCTGCTAAAACTGTTTAAGGAAGCAATGGGTTCGCCGGTGGAAATTGAATATGCCCTGGATCTGGAGCCGGCGGAAAACGGCAAACCAACGCTTTATTTATTGCAGATAAAACCGCTTATCCGCATCGAGGAAGAGGTGGAAGTGGATATTGAAATGGTGGAAGAAGACAAGGTATTTATGTATGCCGAGCACGGAATGGGCAATGGCAAAATTAAAGACATTTACGATGTGGTTTTTGTCGATCCGGATAAGTTCGACAAAATGAAGACCAAACAAATGGCGCAGGAGATCAGTAAATTAAACGACTGGTTCGAAAAAGAGGACCGCTCGTATATCCTTATCGGGCCGGGACGCTGGGGCTCGCGCGATCCGTATACCGGAATTCCGGTGTTGTGGGCAAACATCTCGAAAGCCAAAATAATTGTTGAAATGGGCTTGCCCGATTTCCCGCTCGATGCTTCGCTGGGCTCGCACTTTTTCCACAATGTAACGTCGATGAATGTGGGCTACTTTTCGGTGCCGCATAATTCGCGAAACACCAAACTAAAAATGGAGGCTTTGAAACAACAACCGGTGCTTCGCGAAACCGAATTTATAAAACATGTGCAGTTTGATAAACCACTTACCATTTTAATGAACGGGCGCGACCGGCGTGTTTTAATTCACTGCTAGAAGCAAACTGTATATGCACGCATTCGACTATTAATTGCTGTGAGTTGAATGGGTTTTCGTTTCGCAAAAAATATTTTAACGGCCCGGAATAATCATTTGTTTTCCTGTATATATTTGGGTACTAATTTTTTGATTTTATGAATATAGTGCGCAAAGTCCGTGCTGTTGAAAAATTATTCAAAACACTGGAAAAAGATATCCTGAAATTACAGGAAAAAACGGGTCTGCATTGTGTCGATAATTGTATAAAATGCTGCACCACTTCAAATATTACCGCTTCGGCTCTTGAGTTTTATCCATTAGCCTATTATTTGCATAAGCACAATTTGGCGGATAGTGTGCTTGTGAATATTGATCAGATAAACGATCCGAAAATTTGCCCGGTCTTAAATTATATGTCAACCGAAAACAGGCGCGCAGGCTGTATGTTTTACGAGCAACGAGGATTAATATGCCGCTTATTCTCGTATAATTACCGCACCGATAAACACGGCACACGGCTTATTGCGGCATGTAAAACGATAAATGAGGAACAGACAGTATTGGTTGCAAACGCGAATCGTATTTTGCTGACAAAACCATTGGGACCCAAGGCTACAGCTTATTATCAGCGCTTGCAGTTTATCGATTTCAAAGAAGCCCAGAAACAATATCCGATTGGTGAAGCTATCCGGATTGCCGTTGAATCAGTAGTAACTTATTTCCATTACAGCGGGAAAAAGGTGGTGTAAGGGTTTCAATATGAAAAAGCGGGAATACGTTCCTTTGCTGGATACTTTTAACGAGATGAAACTAAAATCGCCGTTGTTTACTCTGACTTAGCGAACCGTCTAGTGGTAGACCCTTGTACTGGGTGGTGTAATAGCCTATCTGATAGGCTTTGTTGCCTTTCGACTGCCTACTCGATTGGCTGCTGGCTATTTTTTCTTTGTTGAATCAATGTCCCAATAATAGTTTTTCAATCGTGTTTGTTTTATTGTCGGGATATAACCGAGTTGTTCTTCGCATAAGTCTTTTAAGTTGTCCTTAAGTTTCGATACTTGGTCAATAAAGTTATATCCGATGATGATCTGGTCAATCTTGAGCAAAGGAACTTCAGGGTCGTAATTTTGTCTGTTTTTATGAAATAATGGGAGTTTCAGATATCGAATGTTGTCTCTGTTTTCTATCAATTTGTACAAGTCGGATTTTATTATTGGGAATACAGGCTGACCTTTAAAAGTAACTGTCCTATTTACCATTCCGGAGCGTTTTTCTCTTCTATCAAATACGATACGAACTTCTTTTTCTATTGCAAACATTTTGGATTTATGAAAAGCACAAAGTTTTCCAAAATCTAAATTTATTGATGGTGTTGTTTTGTTTAATTGGTCTATAAGCTCGAGGAGTTTAACAAATCTTTGTCGTTGGTCTGCACCATAGATAACTTGACTTATATGAAAGTCTTTCCACTCTGTAGGGTTATTTGCAATTGAAAACACAATAGCAAGACCTTTACCATTTTGTCCGTAAAGGCGCCACATATTGAATTCATCTTGAGCGTTTCTAAGAATTTCGCGCTTACAAAATGAGATAAGATAAAGATTGTCTTTCGAGTCTTCGACTAGTTCCTTTCTCAGATTGAAAACTTTACTCGCAAATGTGAATTCTCTTGGGTCATTGAGGTTGTTAAGATTGTAAAGTCGAACGGATTGCTCTTGTAGTATGGAGTTTAAAGCGTAAATGTTACTAAAATGAACAACCGACTGTTCTTTGAAGAAATAAGGGCTTCTTTCAAGGTTTCTATTGTCTGGCGGAATATTGAAATGAATATTGTTCCATACATCCTTTCCATTTTTATTATTTCCGTATTTTAAATGAGTCGTGTCAAGTCCGGGGAATAATGTAAGAAGCCCTTGCTTGAATCGCTCTATTTTCTGTTCTGTTGTCATTTTTTAGTTTGCTACCCGCGTATGTATATGTGTACAGTGTACTTATCTTATTACCGCGCACTTCTGGAATGTGCCTTTATCCTTGGTGTTAATACCTTCTGAAAAGGAGATTTGAGTTTTATCTTGCGCAGAGTAAAGTTCAATGTATTCGGTTATTTTAATCTTTAGTGCATTAAATATAATTGTTTTTTCGGTAATAGTTTAAAAATCCGTTTGGTGGCTTAAACAAAAGTTTAAAGCAAAAAACAATTCTGAGGCTTAAACTTTTGTTTAAACGCTGGCGGAGCTCCGGTGAGCGCTTAAACGTTTGTATAAAGGCTTCCGGTCTTCCTTTTGGCGCTTAAACGTTAGTTTAAACGGCGTCGGGCGTTCCTTTTGGGGCTTAAACGTTTGTTTAAACCTCGTCGGGTGTTCCTTTCAAGGCTTAAACGTTAGTTTAAGGGTAGAAAGTTAATTCCGGGGGTTTAAAACTTATCGGCAAGCGGCAAAATACGATTCATATGTTCAATAACATGCGGGTAAAGGCTTGATATTTAGTTCCGGTTGCCGTAAATTGCTAATGCTAATTGCCCGGGTAACTCAAAAAATCATTATAATCAATCCCTCTGCAAGCAGCCCAAATAATACAATTACTAATGTAAAATCTAAAACCATGATTGAAAAAATTATTGTTAACAGCCGCACAACCGAAATTCACGGAACTACACGTTTACTTATTAATGCTTTCCTGCAATCGGCATTAAGCGCCGACCGAACGCTTATGCCGATGTTTACCTCCATTACCGAACAAAATAATGCCCTTGGCGATGCCATCGACCGCTCGAAAGCACAGAGTATATTGGCCGACAAGGATGATATCCGCGATGCTGCCGACCGGGCAGTGGGGTACCTTGTGAAGGGGTACACCTATTACCCCGACGAAACGATTCGTAATGCAGCACTGGTGGTTGAAGCCGTATTTGATAAATATGGATTTTCGGTAATCGACGAAAGTTATGTAACCGAGTCGTCGCACCTGGTATCGATGCTGGGCGACCTTGCTGCTCCCAATGTTCAGGCGGCCATTGCGCTGCTGCCGGGAGTAGCTGAAAATATTGCCACCCTGCAGGCTGCACAAAACGATTTCGAGGACACACAAACCCAATATGCTGAAGAGCTGGCCGAAGAAGACGCCCAGCTAAATGCCTCTACTTTGAAAAAACAAGTAGCTGCCCTGATCAACGACGACCTGGTGGTATTTTTACGTTCGGCCGAGCGTTTTCAGGCCGAAACCTACGGCGCATTTGCCGCCACCGTTGCCAAACTTATTGCCGACAATAACGACGCCGTCCGCAAACGCTGGAGTAAAGATGATTCGGAGGGGTAATGGACTCACCCTGATCGAAACAAGTTTCGATCTATCCCTCTCTGCTTTCGCAAAGAGGGAAGGAGCTTTGAGGCTGGTTGCCGTAAATTAAGTGGATAGGTGGTTTGAAAATCCGGCTGGTCGTCCCTCTTTTTGCAAAAGAGAGGGAGACGAGGGTGAGTAAAAAAGGAATATAATGAGCGATGATCATACTCCGATAAGTAGAGCGAGGAAACTGCGTCAGAGAATGACTGAAGAAGAAAGAATCCTTTGGCAGCAACTCCGAAACAGAAAGTTTCTCGGGTTAAAGTTTTTGCGGCAACATCCGATAATCTATGACCGCATAAACTATAAACCAAAATACTTTATTCCCGATTTTTATTGTGATGAAAAAAAGTTGATAATCGAGCTTGATGGTAAGATTCACGATTTTCAAAAGCAAAGAGACCAGGATCGGGAAGATATACTACACGACCTTGGTCTTCATATGTTAAGAATAAAAAACGAAGAGGTTAACTCTGATATTATTGGGGTTCTGCATAAAATAAAGCAATTTATTCAGCTATTGGACTCACCCTGATCGAAACAAGTTTCGATCTGTCCCTCTCTGCTGTCGCAAAGAGGGAATGAGCGTTGAAGCGTCAAAGTTGATAATTTGTAGCAAAGTGGTTTGAAAATCCGGCTGGTCGTCCCTCTTTTTGCAAAAGAGAGGGAGACGAGGGTGAGTAAAGATGATTCGGAGGGCTACTGGACTTACCCTGACCGAAACAAGTTTCGATCTATCCCTCTCTGCTGTCGCAAAGAGGGAAGTAGCGTTGAAGCGTCAAAGTTGATAATTTGTAGAAAAGCGGTTTGAAAATCCGGCTGGCCGTCCCTCTTTTTGCAAAAGAGAGGGAGACGAGGGTGAGTAAAGATGATTCGGAGGGCTACTGGACTTACCCTGACCGAAACAAGTTTCGATCTATCCCTCTCTGCTGTCGCAAAGAGGGAAGTAGCGTTGAAGCGTCAAAGTTGATAATTTGTAGAAAAGCGGTTTGAAAATCCGGCTGGCCGTCCCTCTTTTTGCAAAAGAGAGGGAGCGAGGGTGAGTAAAGATGATTCGGAGGGTTAATACATAGATTTTGTTTTAAGGATTAAAAGGGGATGTTGCCATGTGCACATCCCTTTTTTTGTACGCTGTTTTTACCCCGTTTAACATTCACTTAACCCACCGGCAAAGCACATAAACTTTTTAGTGCTTAAAAATAGTTCTCATTCTCCCTGAAAACAGGCGCTTTTGGTGAATCTATCGGGTGTTTATCTCTAAAAATGAGTAAAAATAATTCAATCCGTTAACGTTAACGGAAAACATTAAAAACTTATATTTGCCCGCTCAAAACAATAAATAAAGTACTAATTACACCTGTGAAATAAGGTTATAGATTTTTTGATGATGAAGAAATTAAATCGTACCAACGCAACTGAAACAAATAGTTACCCAACACGCATACTTCAATTTGGTGAAGGAAATTTTTTACGTGCTTTTACCGACTGGATCGTTGATAAAATGAACAAAGAGATCGGTTTTAACGCCGGTGTTGATGTGGTTCAGCCGCTGCCAAACGGTATGGTTAACATGTTAAACGACCAGGACGGGCTTTACCATGTTTACCTGAAAGGGATTAAAAACGGGACGCCGGTAACCGAATTTTCGCTGATCGACTGTATCAATAAAGGCATTAATCCATACAGCGAGTTCGAATCGTACAAAGAAAGTATACTGAATCCCGATCTTCGTTTTGTGTTTTCGAATACTACCGAAGCCGGTATCAGCTGGGAAGAAAACGATACGCTGGAAATGGCTCCTCAAACGTCGTTTCCGGCAAAAGTGGCGGCATTGTTATACATGCGCTACAAAGAATTTAATGGCGACAAATCAAAAGGTTTGATATTTTTTGCCTGCGAGCTGATTGACCGAAACGGAGATATCCTTAAGAAATTCGTATTGCAACATGCCGAAAAATGGAACCTTGGCAACGATTTTATCAGCTGGGTGAACGAGGCCTGTTGTTTCTGCAGCACGCTGGTTGACCGTATTGTTCCGGGTTTTCCGCGCGAAGAGATCAAAGAAATTCAACAAGAGTTAGGCTACGAAGATAACCTGGTTGTGGTTGGCGAATATTTCCACCTGTGGGTGATTGAAGCGCCGGAGTGGGTGCAGGATGAGTTTCCTGCTGAAAAAGCCGGTTTGGAAGTGAAGTTTGTAAAAGACATGAAACGTTTCCGCGAGCAAAAAGTACAGGTGCTGAATGGTTGCCACACCGGAAGTTATGCCGTGTCGTACCTGAGCGGAATTGAAACCGTTCGCGATGCCTACGAAAACCTCGAGGTAGGTAGTTTTATGAAAGAGCTGGTATACGATGAGGTATTAACGGTTCTGGATGGAACAGAAAAGGAACTGAAGAAATTTGCCAACAAAATTCTGGAGCGTTTTGCCAATCCGTTTATTCGTCATCAGTGGCAAAGTATTGCCTTAAATGCCATGTCGAAATGGGAAACACGTAACCTGCCATCGCTGATTAACTTCGAACAAAAACACGGCATGTTGCCACAAAAGCTGGTGTTCTCGCTGGCGGCAATGATCGCGTATTTTAAAGGCGAGGCCAATGGCGAAGCCTACAACGTTCAGGACGATGAGTGGATCGTTGACTTTTATAAAGAAGCCTGGGCAGAATGTGATGGCCGCCCGATTTCGATTTACATTTTGTGCGAAAAAGTATTGAGCCTTGATAAAGTTTGGAAACAAAACCTGAATGATATTCCAAACCTCACGATTACCGTTAGTCACTACCTGTTCCTGATTACGCAGGTGGGCATGAAAAAGGCAGTTAAAGCGGTACTTAGCGAAGACAATCCGCTGATGCAGATTACCATCGATAAAATGAGCAATTAAACAAATACTTTCTCGCAGATTACGCGGATTTCGCTGGAATTAATTGTTTAAGATCTGTGTTATCTGCACCATCTGCGAGAAACTTTTAAGAAAACAGAAATGGCAGACTTCATAAAAATAAATCCAACCGACAATGTGATCATCGCCTTAAAAGATTTTACAGCAGGTGAATCGATTGTAGTTGATGAGCAGGAGCTGGCAATTAAAAATGATGTTCCGAAAGGGCACAAAATTGCACTTACTGCTATTGCCGAAAACGAGGATATTATTAAATATGGTGCGCCGATTGGCCATGCTACACAAGCCATCGAAGCCGGAGAACACATACATGTTCAGAATCTGAAAACAAATCTTTCGGGCACCATCAATTATTCTTTCGATCAGAAATTAAACGAACTGGCCGTTGCCAGACGTGAGCTCACTTTTCAGGGTTACAAACGTAGCAATGGCAAGGTGGGAATCCGCAACGAACTGTGGATTGTGCCAACAGTTGGTTGTGTGAACGGACAGGCGCAGCAGATCATCGATTTGTTTAAGCAGGAAGTAAATCCGACCGATATTGATGCGGTAGAAGTGTTTAAACACAGCTACGGTTGCTCGCAGTTGGGCGACGACCACGTGAATACGCAAAAAGCACTGGCAGATGTGATTAATAACCCAAATGCCGGTGGTGTGTTTGTGCTCGGTTTGGGTTGCGAGAATAACCAGATCGACCACCTGAAAAAGTTTATTGGTGAATACGACGAAAGCCGTGTGCGCTTTTTAGCATCTCAGGATGTGGAAGATGAGGTGGAAACCGGACTGGAGATTTTGAAGGAAATTTACGAAGTGATGCACACCGATAAACGCGAAGCTGTTCCTTTGTCGGAGCTGAATATCGGTTTAAAATGTGGTGGATCGGATGGTTTTTCAGGAATTACTGCCAATCCGTTGGTAGGTGCTTTCTCCGATTTTTTGGTGGCGCAGGGTGGAACCACAATTCTTACCGAAGTACCTGAAATGTTTGGTGCCGAAACTTTGCTGATGGAGCGTGCTCAAAACAAAGAGGTGTTTGACAAAACGGTAAGCCTGATCAACGATTTTAAAGATTATTATCTGCAACATAATTTGCCGGTTTACGAAAATCCGTCGCCGGGAAATAAAAAGGGTGGTATTTCAACGCTCGAAGATAAGTCGCTGGGATGTACCCAAAAAGGTGGTACAGCAACAGTGGTCGACGTTTTGAAATATGCTGAGCCCTTAAAAACAAAAGGTTTGAATTTATTGTCGGCACCCGGAAATGATTTGGTGGCTGCATCGGCACTCGGATTTAGCGGCTGCCAGATGGTACTGTTTACCACAGGGCGCGGAACACCGTTTGGCAGTTTTGTGCCCACCATGAAAATCTCTACCAACTCTGATCTGTTCAACAAAAAGAAAAACTGGATAGATTTTAACGCCGGCACTTTGCTCGAAGGCAAAACCATGGACGAGCTTTTGGAAGACTTTGTTCAGTTTATTATTGAAGTAGCCAGCGGCAAACAATTAAACCACGAAAAAACCGGGTTTAAAGAAATTGCCATTTTTAAAACAGGCGTAACGTTATAGCTACCATAATTGAGAAGTATTATTTAGGTCCCCGCAGCCATGGGTTGCGGGGATTTTTTTTAGTGAGACCCAAATTACAGGAGAGAAACGAACTGTAATTTGATGGTCGAACTAATCCCGATAGCAGAGCATATCGGGATAAATGAGTTAATACTCCGATGCTTGATCGTTACTAAACAAAATTCAAAATTGATACCCCATTAGCCTGCTACGATGTAGTTTATTCCATCTCCTGATGTTCCAGCACCTGTCCGGCAGCTTCAAGTTTTGGTTTTATTTCTTCATACTGAATGTCGTGAATTGGAGTCTCTTTCTCCAGTGCCATTCCGGCAATCAGTGCCGCACTTTGCCCAAGTATCATAAAAACGGGCTCCATTCGTATCGACCCAAATGCAATGTGCGAGCTCGAGACCGCCACCGGAACCAGCAAATTCTCACATTCTTCCTGTTTCGGTAGAATCGATCCCAGCGCAATTTGATAAGGCTGATGCGGATGAACACCAATGTCGCCTTCGTTTTGCACAAAACCTTCAGGAGTGATGTAACGTTGCGTGTTGTGCGAGTCCATGGTGTACGAACCCATTCCAACAGAGTGGGGAACCGGTGATTTTCCCAGCGCCTCATTTTCGGTCATCACAAATTCGCCAATCATACGCCGGGCTTCGCGTACATAAATCTGGTGGGGCCAGTTTCCGTTATCGGTGAATTCATCTTTTGCCAGCCCCCATTGTTGCATTTCATTTTGTATTTCAGCAGGAATTCGTGGATCGGTAGCATAAAAATAAAGCAGGCCTTTCTGGTAGTTTTCGTGTTCGCGAATAATCTCGGCCCGGCGCTCGTAGGTCGCTTCGGGGTAGTCGTAGTTCATGCCAATATTATCAAAACTAAACGGTCCGTGGTTGTTTACATCGGTTTTGTGGTTCGGAATCGGATCGAATTTATTAAACGTCTGGCGCCAGCCGTGGTTTAACACCCTAACCAGCAGTTCGTATTGTGCAGGATCGTAATCTTCAGGCTGCTCAAAAGGAACACGGTTTTCAGGCACTTTTGTCAGGCACATCCTGAAACAATAAGCCTGTATACGTTTGTCGCCATCGTCTTTAATTCCCGGATCATCGGTTGAAATACGGGGCAAAACGCCACTTGCCTGATCATCGGGAACAACATAAGGGCTGATATTCATATTGCCGAAATGATGCCCGTGATGAAGCACGCCCGTTTGTATGCCATTCCATTGCTCGTTGTAAACATCGTTTGCTTCGCGCCCAACGTGGTAATTAATCCCCGCTGCGGCCATTAAATCACCTTCGTAAGTGGCATCGATAAATATATTTGCTTGGTACTTTTCGCCGTTCAGCATGGTAATGGAAATGATTTTGCCGTTTTGTTTTTCCACTCCATTCTCACGGTCGAGCCAACGATTCCGGAAAACACTGATGTTATTTTCGCTGATAAAATCCTCAAAAACCTGCTCGGCCACATGAGGTTCAAAAATCCACATGGTGCGTTTGTCGCCATCAATTGCCGGAGTTCCCTGCCCGGTATTGCCATATTCTTCGCGCTTTTCCCACTGCCAGGCTTCATCGGTTTGGTAATGCGAATACACGCGCTGGTAAAATTCTCTGGCCAGTCCGCCAATCACAACTTTATTTCCGGTGTCGGTAAAACCAAGTCCGCTTGATGTTAATCCGCCCAAATGTTTATCGGGGCAAACAATTACAACCGATTTATTCATTTTTGCCAGTTGAACAGCCGCCGTAACAGCCGCCGAAGTTCCACCATATATTACAACATCGGCATTTGTAGTTGTTACATCCTGTTTGCTGTTACAACTAAAAATTAAAAGTGCAACGCTAACGATGAAGAGGAGGAGATGTTTCTTTTTCATAGCTAATCAGGTTTAGTTAAAAGTCGTCGGATGGATTTCTTTCTTTTATCTTTCGTAATGTAATCCGTTTAGAGGTTGAATTTAAGTTTTGATTTTGATTGAACAAAATGTTTATAATAAAATATGAAATAGTCTGAATTTCAGATGTTAAAAAATTTTCAACCTGTTGTCAAATACATAAGCTAAAATTCCTCATTTCGTTTAGAAATTTATCTTTGTCTATTGCAAAAAACTTTTTTTTGTAAAACCGGACTAGAAACCAGAAGAAGAACAAATTTCAATTTAATACTAAACCGTAGCCAAAAGCTACACTAAAATTTATCAATTTATGAGCAGTATATTTTTTATAGTGCCAGTTGCCTCGATTTTGGCATTGGTATTTGCCTGGATATTCTTCAAATCGATGATGAAGAATTCAGAAGGTACTGACAGGATGAAAGAAATTGCACAATACGTTCGTGAAGGTGCAATGGCTTATCTGAAAAGACAGTACAAGGTTGTAGGAATTGTTTTTGTAATACTCTTTATCCTACTAACCATTATGGCATATTTTGGCGTTCAAAATCCATTTGTGCCCATCGCATTTTTAACTGGTGGTTTTTTCTCAGGCCTTTGTGGATTTTTGGGAATGAAAACTGCAACATTTGCTTCAGCGCGTACAGCACACGGAGCTTCGCAGTCGTTGAACAAAGGTTTGCAGGTTGCTTTCCGAAGTGGCGCAGTGATGGGTTTAATCGTTGTGGGATTTGCATTGTTAGATATTGCAGCATGGTACTTTTTTCTAAGTGAAGTTGTATTTACACCGGAGCATATGGCTAATGGTGCTGAATTCTTAGGGCTTCATTTCGTTCACGGAAGTACTGATTATGTAACGAATGGTGTAATCAACGATGCAGGCCAACGAGTAAAATTAATTGAGATAACAGTTACCATGTTAACCTTTGGTATGGGTGCTTCTACACAAGCATTATTTGCTCGCGTTGGAGGAGGTATTTATACTAAAGCAGCTGATGTGGGTGCCGACCTTGTTGGAAAAGTAGAAGCCGGTATTCCGGAAGACGATCCGCGTAACCCTGCAACTATTGCCGATAACGTTGGTGATAATGTTGGCGACGTTGCCGGTATGGGAGCCGACCTTTACGAATCGTACGCTGGCTCTATTTTAGCAACCGCTGCTCTTGGTGCCGCTCTTCCTGCAATCGTTCTTTCTGATACAGGTATCGATCCTGTTAAAGCAGTTACAGCTCCTATGCTTGTTGCTGCCATTGGAATTATTCTTTCCATAGTGGGAATCTTCATGGTTCGTACCAAAGAATCTGCTACACAGAAAAATTTATTAAATGCTCTGTTAATTGGTACCGGAGGAAGTTCATTTTTGATACTTCTTGCAATGGCCGGAATGGCTTACCTTGGTTGGGTAACCTGGGGCGTTTTCTGGGCTGTTATTATTGGATTGGCTGCCGGTGTTATTATCGGGCAGGCTACTGAATATTTTACATCTGATGAATATAAACCTACAAAAGGTATCGCAGAACAAGCGCAACAAGGACCTGCAACTACTATTATTGATGGTTTAGCCGTTGGTATGTATTCAACCTGGATACCGGTTGTAACCATTGTACTTGGTATTATGGGATCATTCTGGGCAGCAGGTGGTGCAGAACACTTTGCTATGGGTGTTTACGGAATTGGTTTTGCTGCTGTAGGTATGTTATCTACACTGGGTATTACATTGGCTACTGATGCGTTCGGACCTATTGCTGATAATGCAGGAGGTAACGCTGAAATGGCTGAGCTTCCGCCGGAAGTTCGTGAAAGAACAGATGCTTTAGATATGCTGGGAAATACAACTGCAGCAACCGGTAAAGGATTTGCAATTGGTTCTGCGGCATTAACTGCAATGGCTCTAATCTCTGCTTATATGGAAGAAATTAGATTGTGGTTTGGAAAAATAGCAACAGCCGGAGAAGGATTTGTTACCAAAGGATCATATATCTTTTATAATGATATTGCTCCGGCAGCACAGGATGGAATGCAAGCAATTAAGATTTCAACTGCTTCTGTAAAAGATTTTACGGCTGCTTACGACGTTACTCTTTTTAACCCCCTGTTTTTAGGTGGTCTTTTCCTGGGGTCAATGATGGCATTTTTGTTTAGTGCAATGACAATGAAGGCTGTTGGTCGCGCAGCGGGTGCAATGGTTGATGAAGTTCGCCGTCAGTTCCGCGAAATTAAGGGAATCCTTGAAGGAACAGCTACACCTGAATATGCCAAATGTGTTGAAATTTCAACTAAAGGAGCACAGAAAGAAATGTTGGTACCTTCATTAGTAGCAATTATAGTTCCTGTTGTTGTTGGAGCTTCAATGGGTGTTGCCGGTGTTATTGGCTTGTTGGCTGGTGGTTTAACTGCCGGTTTTACGCTGGCTGTATTTATGAATAACGCAGGTGGTGCCTGGGATAACGCTAAAAAATACATTGAAAAAGGAAATTACGGTGGAAAAGGTAGCGAAGCACACCACGCCGGTGTTGTTGGCGACACTGTTGGCGATCCTTTCAAAGATACTTCAGGACCATCGCTGAATATCCTGATTAAATTAATGACTATGGTTTCGGTTGTAATGGCCGGTTTAACTGTAACATTAAGTTTGCTGTAAGCAAGTTATTAATATTAAAATATGAAACCATCTGTCGAAAGGCAGGTGGTTTTTTTGTGTTTGATTAGCTTGGAATGCAGATGGTACAGATTGGAAAGTTGACGCTGAGTTTTTTCAGATAGAGAGATGAAAAAGTGTTAAATTGTTGCTATTGTAAAATTGTAAGCTTTCATCTCCGTGAATGGGTTCTTGTCGTCTGAAACTCACGAAGCTCAGTAACTGTTTCCAGCTATCAGGTTTGCAATTCAGCAATTTTTCAGTTTAACAATTTATTTCAAACTCCTCCGTTATTCTAACCACCTCATCCTTTCGGTGCTTAAAGTCTAATCTTCTCAAGGCCTCATCGTCACATTATCTCTATCGCACATAAACAAAATTTAACTTCGTAATTGAACAAATTATTTGTAAATTCAGTTACACTAAGAAAAACGTAAATTCTAATCATTAAAAATACTACCATGGCGAATCTAACAACAACTTATATGGGTGTAGAGCTAAAAAATCCACTCATACTTGGAGCAAGCAACTTAGTATCGAAACCCGATGTAATTAAACAAATCGAAGAAGCCGGAATTGGGGCGATTGTATACCGTTCGTTATTCGAGGAGCAAATTCAACTCGAAAGTTTGCAAATGGATGAGTTACTCAGCGAATATGAAAACCGAAACGCAGAAATGACTGATCTTTTTCCGGGATTAAAACATGCCGGACCAAAAGAGCATTTATACAATGTGGAGAAACTGGTTAAAAGTGTTGATGTTCCGGTATTTGCAAGTCTGAATGCCATTTACGAACCAACCTGGGTTGAATATGCACAGGAACTGGAAAAAACAGGTGTGGCAGGTTTGGAAATAAACCTTTATGCCGTGCCGGGGTATTTCGAAGTAACCGGCGAATCGATTGAAGACAAGCAGGTGCAAATTGTAAAAGCCATTAAACAAGTGGTTAAAATTCCGGTGAGTGTAAAAATGAGTTTGTTTTACACCAATCCATTGAATTTTATTAAAAAGGTTGATGAGGCCGGTGCTGATGGTTATGTGTTATTTAACCGCTTTTTCCAACCCGAAATAGATATTGAAAAAGAAGAATATTTCTACCCATGGGAATTAAGTAACCCAAAAGACCATATGGTAGGTTTGCGCTATGCAGGCTTGTTGCACGGAAATGTGGAGGGAAGTGTTTGTATTAGCCGTGGTATTTACGATGCCAACGACGTAATAAAAATGCTGCTTGCCGGAGCCGATGTGGTGCAGGTGGTAAGTACCATTTACCGTAATTCGCCATCGGTAGTTTCTGATATTCTTATGGATATCAATAAGTGGATGGACGATAAAGGATACAAGACGCTTGATGATTTCAGGGGAAAACTATCACGTAAAAGTATGAAAGACCCGTTTGCATACCAGCGGGCACAATATGTTGATATACTAACGAAATCGGAGGATATCTTCAAAAAATATCCAATGGTTTAATAGAGTAATTTTTCGTAGCATTGAAAAACAGGAGCCGTTTTGGTTCCTGTTTTTTTATGTCGTTACCGGGAGGTTTGAGCCCATAAATTGATACTTAACAATGTTTTGATTATTTATATTTTGTGCTAACTTCGTAAAAAACAATTCAATACACCTTAAATCATGAAAAAACTAAGTTTTCTCCTCAGTCTCAGTTTGGCATTCCTACTGTTTCTGGGTTCGTGCACTACCACAAAACAAAACGATGAAAAGCTTTCGGTTCCTTACGTTCAGTATCAGCTGGATAACGGTCTTGATGTAATTTTACACCAGGACAAATCAGATCCGATCGTAGCAGTTGCAATTATGTATCACGTCGGGTCAAACCGCGAAGTTCCCGGTAAAACCGGCTTTGCTCACTTGTTCGAGCATATGATGTTTCAGCAGTCAGAAAATGTTGGACAGGATGAATTCTTTACAAAAATTCAGTCGGCCGGAGGAACATTAAACGGCGGTACCGGAAACGACCAGACCATCTATTACGAAGTTGTTCCGAAAAACGCGCTGGAAATGGTGCTTTGGATGGAATCAGACCGAATGGGCTTCCTAGAGAATACGGTAACAAAATCGGCCTTTGCCAACCAGCAAAATGTTGTACAGAATGAAAAACGCCAATCCTACGATAACCGTCCTTACGGATTTAACCAATGGGTAATTGCAAAAAATCTGTATCCTGAAGGGCATCCCTACAACTGGACAGTAATTGGCGAAATGGAAGACTTGTTCAATGCGTCGGTTGATGATGTAAAAGCATTTCACTCGAAATTTTATGTGCCCAACAATACCACAATTGTGTTAGCCGGCGATTTCGAGGAAGAGGATGTAAAACCATTGCTCGAGAAATATTTTGGTGAAATTCCGGGTGGCGAAAAAGTAGAAGACATGGAGCCTCAGAATGTAACACTGACCGAAACAAAAAAGCTGTACCACGAAGATAATTTTGCCAGAACGCCACAGTTAACCATGATTTGGCCAACTGTTGAGCAGTACAACAAAGATGCTTACGCACTAAGATTTCTGGCGCAAGTACTCGGAAGCGGCAAAAAATCGCCTTTCTACCGGGTTATTGTTAAGGACAAAAAATTAGCACCACGGGCATCGGTTTTCAGCCGTTCAATGGAGCTGACCGGGCAGTTTACCATTTCGGTAAATGCCAATGCGAGTACAAGTCTTGCCGAAGTTGAAAATGCAGTGTTCGAGGCATTTCAGCTTTTTGAAGAAGAAGGAATTACCGAGAAAGATCTGGAAAAACACAAAGCCGGGTTGGAAACACAATTTTACAACGGCGTAAGTTCGGTACTGAATAAGTCGTTTCAGTTGGCTATGTATAACGAATTTGCAGGATCGCCGGGTTTTATCGAGGAAGATATTGCAAAAATTCAAGCCGTAACCATTGAGGATATCAACCGGGTTTACGACAAATATATAAAAGGGAAAAATTACCTGGCAACCAGCTTTGTGCCTAAAGGACAGGTTGATTTGATTGCCGAAAATTCGGTTGATGCAGGTATTGTTGAAGAGAATGTTTTAGAGGCTACCCAGGTTGATCAGTCGGCAATTGCTGAAGAAGAAGTGATTGCAAAAACACCAACTGAATTTGATCGTTCGGTGGAACCGGCCAAAGGACCCGATCCTGAAATTTCGGTGCCTGCGGTTTGGACAGATGAAACAGCAAACGGCATTAAAGTTTATGGTATCGAGCAAAACGAATTGCCTTTGGTTCAATATTCGATAGTTATGGACGGTGGTCATATTCTGGCTCCTACAGATAAGGCAGGAGTGGCAAGTTTTATGGCCAGTATGTTAATGGAAGGTACGGCAACAAAAACGCCCGAAGAACTGGAAGAAGAAATCGATTTGCTTGGTGCTAATATCAGTGTTCGAGCCGGTACCGAAAATATTTCGGTTTATGTAAACAGCCTTACCCGAAACTATGAAAAAACGCTTGCACTTGTTGAAGAGATTTTATTGCAGCCGCGTTGGGATGAGGAACAGTTTGAACTGGTAAAGTCGCGAATGATAAACAATGTAAAACGTAACGAGGCCAATCCTAATTATTTGGCAATGGTGGCATTTGATAAGTTGGTTTATGGCGACGATAATATATTGGCAATGCCTACTTCCGGAACTGTAGAAAGCCTGGAATCGATCACCATGGATGATTTGAAAGATTTCTACAACAAGGCGATATCTCCATCTGTGGCGCGGATGCATGTGGTTGGAAAAATTGATCAGGAACGGGTTGTTACCGGATTGGCAGGTTTAAGCTCGAACTGGGAAGCGCACGATGTTGTATTTCCCGAAATTGCAGCGCCGAAACTTCCGGAGAAATCAACTATCTATTTTGTTGATGTTCCTGGGGCAAAACAGTCGGTTATTAATATTGGACAAAATGCCGTTCCACGCACTTCCGACGATTTTGAGAAGGCGACTGTAATGAATTACAAACTGGGTGGCAGTTTTAACGGAATTGTAAACCTTATCCTGCGCGAAGAAAAGGGCTATACTTACGGTGCCAGAACTTATTTCTCGGGAGGAAAAAATTACGGAACATTCCAGGCCAGCTCAAGCGTTCGTACAACGGCTACTGAAGAATCGGTTCAGATTTTTAAAGACGAGATTGAAAAATACCGCGAAGGAATTTCAGATACCGATCTGCAGTTTACTAAAGATGCACTGATAAAATCGAATGCCCGAGGATTTGAAACGCTGGGAGCATTACATTCGATGCTTACCAATATTAGTGCTTACGATTTACCTTTCGATTACGTAAAGCAAGAGGAAGAGTTTATCAAGTCGTTAACGCCTGAGCAGCACAAAGAACTGGCTCAGAAATTACTCGATCCGGAACACATGTATTATGTAGTTGTTGGAGACGCTGAAACGCAACTTTCAGCTTTAAAGAATATTGGTTTAGGCGACCCTGTATTATTCGAGTTATAATATTGGGCAGAAAAGAAAAGAGCCGTTCTGGAATTTACAGAACGGCTCTTTTTTTTATAGCGTTGCTTTTACAATCCACTAAAGTCAACATCGTTGAAGAGAATCGATGGTGTGCGCCACGAAGAGTCATCCCGCACATCGTTACCAATTTCTCCAATGTTTGCCCACAAGGTTTTCATGTTTCCGGTAATGTTCATTTCGGTAACCGGTTTTACAATCTCGCCGTTCTCCACTAAAAAACCTTCAATACCATACGAGAAATCACCGGTTGATCCGTTGCTGTTACCTCCGTTAAACCCTGTAACAAAAATTCCCCTTTTTACCGATGCAATTAATGCGTCGAGGTCTTTATCGCCGGTTTCAAAAACAAGGTTGGTGGTAGATCCGCTGTTGGGTTCCATTTCCAGTTTTTTACCGTAGTAAGTGTCGATGTAATACGTTTTTAAAACACCTTTTTCAAAAACTGTACGTTTTTTGGTGGCAATACCTTCGCCATCGAACAGGCGTGAACCACGGCCTCCGATAATAAACGGATCGTCGGTTAGCGTTAATTTCTCAGAAGCTACTTTTTCGCCAAGTTTATCGATAAGGAATGAGTTTTTTTGCTGAATAGCTGATCCATCCAATGCGTTCATCAGCGGACTAAAAATGCGGCTTACCACACGGTTTTCAACGATCATTGGCATGGTTCCCGATTCGATTTTTTTCGCACCGATTTTATCAAGTGCACGTTTTAATGCGGTTGTTCCGGTTCCCGTTTTTTTCAGTTCGTTGTATTTAATAGCTGTTTCTCCCCAGCCAAACTCAGGGCGGGCATCGCCATCACCTTTTACCGAAACGTTGGTGTATATTCCAAAGTACGAGTTGGCGGTATCGCCTTCGAAACCATTGCTGGTTACCATTACGCGCTCGTTCAATCCGTCGTAATAACTGCTGGATACCGATATGATACGCTCGTTGCTTCCCAGGATTTCTTTTTCGGCGGCAAAAGCCACCTGTATTTTTTCTACCGGGTCAACGCTGCCAAAGTTTTTGTCTAACGAACCCAGGTCTGGTCCGTCGCCTTTGTAATACAATTCAGGCTTGGGCAGTGTTCTGAATTCATCTTCCGAAAGGTATTTTGTGCCTTCAATAGCTTCTTCGATAAACCGTGCCAGGTCTTCTTTATTTAAGCGACTGGTGGAGTGCGATGAGTATTTATTGTCGACAAATAAACGGATAGACAAGTTGCTTTGCAGCGCCTGTTCCAGTTTATCAATTTTTTCTTCGCGCACTTCAACGCTGCTACTTTGGTTGTTCGAAATGTTTACGCTTACCTCCTGGGCTCCATTCTCCAATGCATGATTCATAGCCCATTTTGCCAATGTATATTTTTCTTCTTTTGTCATGGTTTTTAAGTTTAAGATTCAAACATCAATTTTACTTTTTTTCATCCCCTGCACTCCTTCGTCGCGCTTCCCCTTTCGAAGGGGGATTTAGGGGGATGATTGATTGTTTTCCCCTTGTAATTTTAAGCTACGAGGTTATGCATTTGTTCCTCCAACGGTCATTTTTTTCACTAAAACAGTTGGCAAGCCAAGTGTTACCGGAACCGATTGTCCGTCTTTTCCACAGGTCCATGTGCCGCTGTCGTTTTTGTAGTCGTTGGCAGCCATCGAAATGTCGGCCAGAGCCTGTGGGCCGTTACCAACAATATTAATGTCCTTGATAGGAGTGGTGAGTTTTCCGTTTTCGATAATGTACCCCGATTTTACAAAGAAGGTAAAGTCGCCGGCACCGATTTTAACCTCGCCATTGCTGAAATTATCAACGTAAACGCCGTAATCAACTGCTGCGAAAATTTCTTCGGTGGTGTGCGGGCCATTTTCCATGTAGGTTGATCGCATACGCGGAATTGGCATGTGGCGGAACGATTCGCGACGTCCGTTACCTGTTGGTTCAACACCATAATATTTGGCACTGATCCGGTCGTGCAGGTAGCTGTTCAAAATACCGTCTTTTACCAGGTAAGTTTTTTGTACGTCGTTTCCTTCGTCGTCGATGTTGATGGCACCGCGGTCGTTTGGCAGCGTACCATCGTCAATAATATTAATGAAACTTTCAGCAACTTTTTTATTCAGTTTGTCGCTGAAAATAGAAGTTCCTTTTCGGTTGAAATCGGCCTCAAAAGTATGGCCAATGGCTTCGTGAAGTAAAATCCCCGAACCTCCGGCACCAAGAACTACAGGCATTTCTCCGGCTTTAGGTTTTCCGGCTTTAAACAGCAGGTTGGTTTTTTCAACGGCTTCGTTGGCCAGTTCGTCAACCAAATCTTCAGTCAGCCACTCAAACCCGCGACGAACCGATCGTGCCGCATAAGCATTCTCAATTTGTTCACCTTCCTGCATCACACAAACCGCATAAAAGCTGACCATTGGCCGGTAATCGTAGGTTAAGCGTCCTTCCGAGTTGTAAAACATTACGTAGCTGCTTTCGTCGCTCATTCCGGCATTTACTTTAATCACCTTGTCGTCGAGACCAAATATTTTGTCGTTTACCTTTTGTACAAAAGGCACTTTGTCTTTCACCGAAACATCTTCCCACTTTTTCGAAATTTTGTAGAAATTGGCGGGCAGTTTCTCGTTGTAGTCGGCAGCATTAAAGCTGGCGCTTGTGTTGGCAATGTTAGCGGCCATTTTTGCTGCATTCAGCATATCGTCGAGCGCAATGTTTTCGGAGTAGGCAAAACCGGTTTGGTCGCCTTTTAACACGCGAATACCAACACCGAAGTCGATGTTTGAGTAAGCGCGGTTTACTTTCCCGTCTTCAAGCGCCAGGCTGTTTGAAATTTTGTGTTCAAAAAATAAGTCGGCATAGTCGCCGCCTTTACTCATAGCTGTTGCAATAACTTTTTGCAACATTTCGGTAGTCACTTCAAAATGATCTAAATAACTTTTCACGTCTGCTGAAATTTGTACGTTTTGGCACGATTGCACAAAGGGAGGTAAAACCATACTTCCCGCTGCAAACATACCACTTGTTTTAATAAAATCACGTCTGTCAACTTTCATAGTGCATGTATTGTTTTTAATTGTCAAATGTCTTTTTCGTTTTATCCTGTTAATTGGTAATGTTTGGTCGATTAAAATTACATTTCTATAATAATATCTGCAATATGCACCGGTAAAATCTGATAAAATACGGGGGTGTGATCCGAATTGGGGGCTTCATGGCGAAAAAATGCAAATATCAGAGAGGGGTATGTAAATATTACGAGCATTTTTTGTTAAAGATGAAGAAATTTTCTGGGGGTGTCATTAAATTTGGGGTGTTTGACAAAAATCTATTTTCAATGTAAATTTTGTATTAATTTATTACATTTTGTTATAAATATGCTTCAACAAGTTTCATTTAAGCATATTTTTGTGGGAGACAGTTAGAAAAAATCTATTTTTAAATAAAATTTATTACATCATGAAATCAAAATTGGAATACATTTGGTTGGACGGAAGTGTACCAACTCAGCAGCTTAGAGCAAAAACGCGTGTAGCAGAAAATTTTAGCGGTAATTTGGAAGACTGTCCTGTATGGTCTTTCGATGGATCATCAACTAACCAGGCCGGTGGTGGTGCTTCTGACCTTCTTTTGAAGCCTGTTTTCATTTGTCCTGATCCGGACCGTAAAAATGCATACCTTGTTTTAACTGAAGTTCTAAATCCTGATGGAACTCCTCACGAAACCAATGGTCGTGCTCATATCGAAGAAGAAGATGAAGATTTCTGGTTCGGTTACGAGCAAGAGTATTTCTTGTACGATCCACAAACACGTTTACCTTTAGGTTTCCCTGCAGGAGGTTTTCCTGAGCCACAAGGACCTTACTACTGTGGTGTAGGTGGTTCTAAAGCTTTCGGTCGTCAGATTGTTGAAGAGCATTTTGATATTTGTTTGGAAGCCGGTTTGAACGTTGAAGGTATTAACGCTGAGGTAGCTGCCGGACAGTGGGAATTCCAGATTTTTGCTAAAGGTGCACACAATGCGGGTGACCAAATCTGGATGGCTCGTTTCCTTTTGGAGCGTACTGCTGAAAAATATGGTGTTGATGTTGAGTGGCATCCAAAACCACTTGGAAAAGAACTTGACTGGAACGGTTCAGGTATGCACGCTAACTTCTCTAACGGTTTAATGAGAACTTGTGGCGACGAAAAAGTATTCAATGCAATTTGCGAAGAGTTCGGTAAAAACATTAAAGAGCATATTGATGTTTACGGTGCTTACAACGATCAGCGTTTAACTGGTAAGCACGAAACTGCTGCCATCACTGATTTCAGCTATGGTGTTTCTGACCGTGGTGCTTCTATCCGTATTCCTGTTGGAACTGTTGAGGATGGTTGGAAAGGTCGTTTGGAAGACCGTCGTCCTGCATCAAATGGTGATCCTTATAAAATTGGAGCAAGAATTATTAAAACTGTTCATGCTGCAAAAATCTAAGACATATTTGCAAAATAAAAAAGAAACTGTCCTTATTGTAGGGCAGTTTTTTTTTGCTCAAATTTGTCGCCACAAATCGCAATGCCCTAATAGTAATAGCCATGTTCAGGAAACAAATTGAAATAAAACATCACTTATTCGAAGAGACTTCGCATTCGCCATCGTTAGTTGATATTGTTGGAGAAGAACAACTGGCTGATGTGGTGGATTTTTGTTTCATTGAAAATCCTTATTTCCCCGGAGAAGCATTAATACGTCGGCTTCAGGATAAACTACCTGAAGTGCTTAAAGCATACCCGTCGAGCAACCCGAAACTTGCGCAACAGGATTTGGCGGCTGTTTTGCACATAAAACCCGAATACCTCGTTTTAGGAAATGGCGCCACCGAGCTGATCACGATTATTCAAAACAACTTTGTTGAGGATATGGGAATTCCCGTTCCCACTTTCAGCGAATACATCGAAAAGGTGCAAAACCTGGAAAAGGTGAAACTGTTTCAGCTTCCTGCCGACAAACAATATCAGTTGGATTTGGAAGCATATGCCGATTGGTTGTTGGAGGAAAAACTATCATCTGCTTTGATTATCAATCCCGGAAATCCTACCGGGCAGTTGCTTTCGATTGAAGAAATAACCGGCTTTTTAAATCGCATGAAACATTTGAAACTGGTGTTGGTTGATGAGTCGTTCATAGATTTTGCGGGTGAAGAAATTCCAAGCTTCATGCCTGTGGTTGAACAGTTTCAGAACCTAGTGATTGTACGCAGCATGAGTAAACATTGCGGTGTGCCGGGCTTGCGCCTGGGCTATTGCTGCACCGCCAACGAATATTATCTGCAACAAATTAGAAATGCATTGCCCGTTTGGAATATAAACACGCTGGCCGAGTACTTTTTAACGCAGCTAAAAGATACCGATGTTGAATACCACAATGCCCGCAAACATGTTATTTCCGATGTTCGCGAACTACACGAGGCACTGAGTGAGATTGAAGGATATGAGGTTTACCCTACGAACAGTAATTTTATTCTGTTGAAGATTAATTTTGCAATGACTGCTTACGATCTGCAAATGAAATTACTGCAGAATTTTGGCGTGTACGTACGCGATTGTTCCAACAAAATAGGCTTGGACGATAAACACATACGGATTGCATCAAAAGGCAAGGAAAAAGACCAATTGCTGATTCATGCACTGAAAGCGGTGGCTGCAAAATGTTGAAGGCAAAAGGCAAAAGTTGAAAGTCAAAAGTACTAAAAGAGCTATGGGCTTTTAGTATGCAAGCAACCAACATCAGTCTAATTTTACCGTCTCAGTTTTCAGTCACAGTTCTCAGGATCAAATATCAGAAGTATTGAGTATTGAGTATTCAGTCTCAAGTCTCAGTTTGCAGTATCAAGTATCAAGTATCAAGAATCCTGCATCCAGTATCCAGCATCCAAAAGCTTGTTACGGCTCAATAACTGCCGAGTCGCAAACGTAAGTCGGGATAATTCCCGAACTAATAATTTTAATATTCGCGTTATCCGGCAAGGTATTTCCGGACAGAACAAGCGCGGTGTCGAGTCCGAATTTATTTCCGCCAATAATGTCGGTATAAAGCGTGTCGCCAACCATTAAAATCTCGTTTCTTTTAATGTTGGGTACGTCCATCATCGCACGTTCGTAAGCCAGCAGGAACATTTGTGCATCGGGTTTCCCGAAACGTATAAATTTCTTTCCCAGAATTTGTTCTACCAGGTCGGCCAGCCCGCCAATGGCCACCGAAATATCGTTTTTATTTACCGGGTAGTTAATGTCGGTATTTGCCACAATAACGGTCATATTTTTGTGGCGTAGCAGGTTGATGGTTTTATCGATATCCTTGTTCCAGTCGAATCCTTCGTCGTCGAGAAAAGCAAACGATTTTATGTGTTCCAGATCGTTCAGGTCTACATCGCTTATGGGGACTGTTTTTTGCCCCGCCGTTTCCAGGTAGTGGGCCGAATCTTTTGTTCCAAGGTAAGCCACTGCTTTTCCGTTGGCCAGTTTTGTTTTAAAGAACTCCATGGCCAGCATTCCCGATGATAAAATTTTATCGGTGGTAATAGAAGTCAGACCTCTTTTCTGATACCAGTTTGATAGTTCCTGAGGACTTCTTGATGAGTCGTTTGTTAATACGTAATACGGAATTCCCTTCGATTCCAGATATTTGAAAGTATTTCCTACTCCCTCAATCAGTCCCGAATGATTTTTCAATACACCAAAGGCATCAAAAAACACCGCCCGGTAGTTTTTCACTACACTTCTAAAACTTTTTGTTCTCATATTAGTACAGCATCAGAGTTTTAATGTTTTCAAAATCTTCTCTACCCGGTATTTGGCTTCCATGGCAGGGAAATAAGTTTCGTAGGCTTCCTTAATCAGTTTGGTTGAATAGTATTTTCTGAAAAAGTATGGCCCGTCTTTAATAACATAGTTCAAAATAAAAAAGCGGTAAACTTCTTTAATCAAATGCACTTCGGGTGGAGTTAACGGAAAAATTCTGTGGTATTCTTTCAGAAACAGCATAAAGCGGTCTTCCATTAAAGTATCCACTTTGTAACTGAAAACGGTGCGGTCGCCAACATCGGAAACCACTCGGCTAAAAAAGTAAAAGTCCATTACGCGCGACGACATGCGGAACCAGTCGTAATCCCAGCGCGAATAAAACTTTCCGTCGCCGGTAATTGAAAAATTACCAATGTTCCAGTCAACCAAAACAGGTATGGTTTCAATTTCGGTGTTGTAATTCACGCGGTCGGCATTCCCCAAAAAATAATCGGCATGTCGCAGAATCAAATCCTTGTGAGACTCTTCCATCTGTATTTCGCTCTTGTGGATCGAGCGTTTTAGTTTCTGAATATCAGTAATTACGTTTTTCGAGGAATGTGGCAACTGGTTCGAAACGTTGGTGCACGCTTTGTGAAAACGAGCCAGCTCGCGGCCCAGTTTTTTTATGTGTCTTTCTTCCAGCCGGCGGGGTAGTTTATTTCGAATTTGAATGGGATTGTAAAATACTACCCAGGCACTGCGCTTGCGTTCGTGGTAACGGTAAATATACAGTTCGTTGCGTTTGACCAGCGATTGTGCCAAAAACATTTGATATGGGTACTCGAGGTTGTTGGCCAGGTTGTTTATAATGATGTGGTCCTCCCTAAAGTCTTCAAAATTGCCGTATTCCGAAATTTTTGCAAAAACCGGTTCGCGTTTGTAAAACGATATTTTGTATACATGATTGGTGGAAACCTTTGCGCTAACATCAAAAACACCTTTTATCTCGTGTCTTTCCCCATCAAATTCTTTCCAGGCAAGTTTGATTATCTCTCCATAATCCAGTCTCTGCATCATCTCTTTCTTCTTTTTTTCAAAGTTAGTTGGTTTTGCCTTGCAGCCTTCGTGTTGTTTTAAATTATTTCGAAATACCTTTTTAGCTCCCACTGCGGATCGTTGTGGTCAACCTGTTGGCATTCCCATTCGCGGGTAAGGGTGAAATATTTTACAAATGCCTCGCCAAACAATTCGTTGGCAATTTCCGATTCGGCCATTTTTTTAGTTGCTTTTTCCAGCGAATCGGGCAACATACCATTGCCTGTTTCCAGGTACCCATTTCCTTTGGTCGGAGCAATTTCCAGTGGTAGTTTGTTTTTTATGCCGTAAAGTCCGGCGGCCAGCGAGGCTCCAAGGGCCAGATAGGCGTTGGTGTCCGATCCCGGAACCCGTAATTCAATGCGGGTAGATTTCTCGCTTCCCGGAATGGCGCGAACTGCACAAGTACGGTTGTCGATTCCCCAGGTAAGTGTGCGGGGAGCCCAATCGCCGCCGCTCAGTCGTTTATAACTGTTTGGGTTAGGCGCAAATAGGGGCAGTATTTCAGGTAAACATTTTAACAGCCCAGCAATATAATGTTGCATGGTTTTACTTATTCCATCAGTCGAATTCGCATCCAAAAACAAATTCTTCTTTTTATCTAAATCCCACAAACTTTGGTGGATATGCCCACCGCAACCCGGAAGTTTTTCATTCCATTTGGCCATAAACGTAGCCACAAAATTGTGTTTATAGGCAACTTCTTTTGCCGCCGATTTAAACAGCAGAGCTTTGTCGGCTGCAGCAAGAATTTCGTCGTGAATAACCGTAGCCTCCATAACTCCGGGACCCGTTTCGGTGTGCATGCCTTCAAGCGGAATGTCAAACTGTTGAAGCAACTCGAACAGGTCGTTAAAATAAGGCTGGTTCAGCGAAGTTCTTAAAATTGAATAACCAAACATTCCCGGAGTTATCGGTTGCAAATCTTTATATTCAGCATTGGCAATTTCGCTTGGTGTCCCCTGAAAATTAAACCACTCAAACTCTTGCGAAAAGATAGGTATAAAACCCATTTCTTCGCTTTGGGCGGCAATACGTTTTAACAAACTTCGCGAACAAGCGGCATCTGCATATTTTGGGTCGTTGCTAAAATCGCCTAATAGAAACGGAGTGTTGTCTTCCCACGGAATCTGGCGGTAAGTTTCGGGGGCAATACTGGCTTTAGCATCGGGGTAACCGGTGTGCCAGCCTGTAATTTGGCTGTTTTCGTAACACTTGTCGGCACAGTCCCAGCCAAAAATCACATCACAAAATCCCAATCCGTTTTCCAGGGCATTTAAAAACTTATCTTTATGAATGTATTTGCCTCGCAAAATCCCGTCAATATCAGCTACAGCAAACTTTATTTTAGTGAAATTTCGTTCTTTTATTTTAGTCAGTATCTCTTGCTTATCCATTGCTAGCATCAAATTTGATTTTAAAATAAACGATGTTTGAGGAAATAACAAATATCGTCATTATAACTTTCGTTTGTTAAGGATGTGGTTTTAGTATGTCGTTTTGCTAAAAAAGTAGAAAATTTCCAGAATAACCCCTCGCTGTGTTAGGTTCGGGTAAATATTTTCTTAAAAAATGAAGATTAAGCATGATAAATGTCAGGACTGAGGATGGAAAATATTATTTTTGAGGACAGACAAAAAACAGACTTAAATAAATTTAATCATGGCACAATTTAGATTTAAGGCACTTGATGAAGTGCTTAACCGTAAGCCGGTAGAAATCGAACGCGAAGAAAACCTGGTTTCGGACTACTATGGCATGTTGGTCTTCGATCAGTCGAAAATGAAAAAATATTTGTCGCGCGAAGCCTACAAAGCAGTAACCGATGCGGTTGAAAGAGGAACTACGGTTGACCGTAAAATGGCCGACCAGGTAGCTCAGGGTATGAAAGCCTGGGCAATTGAAAACGGTGCAACGCACTACACGCACTGGTTTCATCCGTTAACAGATGGTACGGCCGAAAAGCACGATGCCTTTATTGTACATGGTGCCGATGGAGGGGTGATTGAGTCATTCTCGGGCAAATTGCTGGCACAGCAGGAACCTGACGCTTCATCGTTCCCGAGTGGCGGAATACGCCAGACTTTCGAAGCTCGTGGTTACACAGCCTGGGATCCATCGTCTCCGGCATTTATTAGCGAAACCACACTTACAATTCCTACCATTTTTATTTCGTATACCGGCGAGGCGCTCGATTATAAAACACCTTTATTGCGTGCTTTAAATACAATCGACAAAGCGGCTACCAGCGTGTGCCAGTATTTCGATAAAAACGTTACCCGTGTTCAGGCAAACCTGGGATGGGAACAGGAATATTTCCTGATTGATGAGGCTTTGTTTATGGCGCGTCCCGACCTGATGTTAACCGGACGTACGCTAATGGGCCACGCATCATCAAAAGATCAGCAACTTGACGACCATTATTTCTCATCCATCCCAACGCGTGTAAACAAGTTTATGCAGGATGTTGAGAATGAAGCCTACAAACTGGGGATTCCGGTAAAAACGCGTCATAACGAGGTGGCTCCAAACCAGTTTGAGCTGGCCCCGATTTACGAAGAGGCCAACCTGGCCAACGACCATAACCAGTTGTGCATGGACATTATGCAGAAAATTGCCCGTCGTCATAAATTCCGCATTCTTTTCCACGAAAAACCATTTGCGGGAATTAACGGCTCGGGAAAACACAACAACTGGTCGTTATCAACCGATACCGGAGTGAATTTGTATTCGCCGGGTAAAAATCCAAAATCAAACCTGCAGTTTTTAACGTTTGTAATTAATACATTAAAAGCGGTTTACGATAACCAGGATTTGCTTCGCGCCAGCATTTTAACCGCGTCGAACCAACACCGATTGGGAGCCAATGAAGCTCCTCCGTCAATCATTTCAGTATTCCTTGGATCCGAAGTTTCGGCTATGCTCGATTTAATGGAAGAAGCAGTGGTTGACCGTAAAATGACTCCGGATGAAAAAACTGCTTTAAAACTGAATATCGGTCGTATCCCTGAAATTATTCTCGACAATACCGACCGAAACCGCACATCGCCATTTGCTTTTACCGGAAACCGCTTTGAGTTCCGCGCTGTAGGATCGATGGCCAACAACGCTTCTGCTTTAATTGTGTTGAACACTGCAGTTGCCGATCAGCTGAAAAAGTTTAAAATTGAGGTAGATACCCTGATTGAAAAAGGAGTGAAAAAGGATGAGGCGATCTTCCAGGTACTGAAAACGCTGATCATCGATACAAAACCAATTCGCTTTAACGGCGATGGTTACAGCGAAGAATGGGTAAAAGAAGCCGAAAAAAGAGGTTTAACCAATATTGGAAATGTGCCGGATTCTTTGGCGGCCTATATGCGCGAAGAGTGTATCGACCTGTTCAACCGTAATGGCATTTTCAACAAATCCGAATTGGAAGGCAGGGTAGAGGTTGAATACGAGAAATTCATTATGAAGGTGCAGATTGAATCGCGTGTTCTTGCCGATATTGCCATTAACCACATTGTGCCAACGGCAGTGGAGTATCAAACCATGTTGCTCGAAAATGTGAAAAACCTGAAAGAAGTATTTCCTGAGGAGGAATTTTTGTCGCTGGCAGGTGGCCGTTTAGACCTGATTAGAGAAGTGGGAGGTCATATTTCTGCGATTAAAGCAAAACGTAAAGAAATGATTGCCGCACGTGCCAAAGCAAACAAGGTGGAAGATGTGGTTGAAAGATCAAAAGAATACGACAAAGAAGTGCGTCCGTACCTGGATGAAATTCGCGACCATATCGACCGACTTGAATTGATTGTTGACAACGAAAAATGGCCGTTGCCAAAGTACCGCGAGCTGCTTTTTGTTCGATAAAAAGATGTTTACAACACTACATAAAAGACTTTCTGATTTTCAGGAAGTCTTTTTTTTGTAGCTGTATACTTAAGCAACTAATAATTCGTTAGATAAAAGACTAAACGATATTATTGGAAATAGTCGGTAAAAAAATTTTACTTTTATTCCCCGAAATTGAATGGGTATGAAGCAGGTTAAACTAGCTGTTTTTGGTGTTATAATCATATTTTTAAGTGGTTGCGGTTCGGCCAGATACGGACGCGATGCTACATTGTCGCAGGATATTGGTGAATATTACAAAGCCATTGAAAAATACCGTAAGGCCAGAAAAAAGGAAAAGAACCGAGAGAAAAGAATTGAATACGCATATCAGTTAGCAGAATGTTACCGGGCAATCGGATTGTATGATTACGCTGCCCAGAATTACAAATTTGCCATTCGTTTGGGATTTGATGATAAAGAAGCGCTGCTGCATTATGCTGATATGTTGCGTATTACACAAAAATACGAAGAGGCTTACGAAACCTACCGTACCTATCTCGAGGCGGTTCCGGGCGACCAGCGTGCTTTAGATGGTGTTGAAGCCATGCAAAAAACACAGGAATGGGTGGCCAATCCCACAAGGCACATCATCAACCCTATAAAAGAAATTAACTCTCGCGAGAGCGATTTTTCCCCGGTTTTTGTTGGAGGCCGCGATAACGAGATCTATTTTACTTCATCGCGGGAAGCCTCAACCGGTAAAAAAGAAAGTATGATTACCGGCCAAAAATACACCGATATTTATCGGGCAACTTTTGGCATTCAACGGCAGAAATGGGAAAAACCCAGGTTGCTGGACGAGAGTATGATAATTAACACCGGCGATGAAGAAGGTGCTGTTACCTTAAGTTCAAGTGGCGAGGAAATGATATTTACGCGCTGCCGTTACGACAAGTCAGAGCCCCTGGGTGCAGAATTATACTCCACTTCGCAGTCGCGAGGTTCGTGGTCAAGTCCAATAAAATTACAAATTGTTGGCGACAGTATTATTGCAGCACACCCAGCGCTTAACCCTGATGGAACAGAGATTTATTTTGTTTCGGATATGCCCGGAGGACAGGGCGGAAAAGACATTTGGAAGGCAACGGTTGATGGTGGATCTTTTGGAAGACCGGTAAATCTTGGCCCCACTGTAAATACATCGGCTGATGAAATGTTCCCTTTTGTGCGCGATAACGGAGATCTTTATTTTGCTTCGAACGGTCACATCGGGCAGGGAGGTTTCGATCTTTTTCATGCCTACAAAAACGACGATGGAATTTTGGTGGTTGAAAATATGGGCTCACCAATGAATTCGCCTTCCGACGATTTTGGAATTGCATTTGTAACCGGCGAAAACAAAGGAATGTTCACCTCGAACCGCAAAGGATCGCGAGGCGATGATATTTATTCATTTGTAGTTCCTCCGAAAGTTTACCAGATTGAAATAGACGTTTTTAATAAAGAAACGGCATCGCATTTGGATGGATCAACCATGCGTGTGATCGGAACTGACGGTACCAACATGAAAATTCGTGCCCGTGGCGGTAAGTTTAAAATGAAACTAAAGCCCGAAACAGAATATGTTTTTGCAGCGTTTAAAGACGGATTTTTGCGCGATAAAGCAGCAGTAAATACCATTGGACTGGAGGACAGTAAGGATTTTCGTTTTACCATGAACCTCACTCCAACCGATGCGCCGATAAAAGTTGATAATATTAATTACGAGTTTGGCAGCTGGGAATTACTCGAAAGCTCGAAAACAGCACTCGATACACTGGTTCAGATATTGGTTTTTAACCCAACCATTACCATTGAGTTGATGGCGCACACCGACTATGTTGGCAGCGAGCAGTTTAACTTCGACCTGTCGCAAAAACGTGCACAAAGTGTGGTGGATTACCTGATTGAAAAGGGAATAAACCCGAATCGTTTGGTAGCGAAAGGTTATGGCGAAACCTGGCCAAAAACAGTAACTCGAAAATTAGCTAATCAATACGATTTCTTAAAACGTGGCGATGAACTGACAGAAGAGTTTATTCTGAAATTGCCCGAAGCACAGCAGGAAATTGCTCGCGGAATTAACCGTAGAACGGAGTTCCGGGTACTGTCGACCGACTTTATCGAACGATTCGATGCCGAGCCGGAAGGTTAATTCTCTTCGTCGGGTTCTTCTTCTTTTTCCTCTATTGGTGGTTTTACTACTTTTCGGGTAGAATAATAATCTGTTTGGTACATTTTGCGTCTTTTTCGTTTTTGTACCGCCTTGTCGATTGCTTTCAGCGGAACTCCCAAAATTGGTAAAAAACTGATCGAGCCAGCTTCCGTTCGCATCAAGCGGTTGTGTTCGGTCATCATCGTTGTGGTTGGATCGCTCTCCGGTTTCATTTTGTTGTATTTAAGCGGTTTGTAGTCGCCTAAAAAATTGAGGTTTTCCTGGGCGCGTTCCGAGTCGGTTTTTTGCTCGGGACTAACCACTACCTCGGGAATCTGCACGTCTTCTGATTCCATTTTAACGATCGGATTCTGCATCAAATTATACACCTTAACCGATATCCGAAAATAGGAGATGTGCGAGAATATCAGCGAGTCCTGGGCGCTTACGGTTAGTTTAAAAACACCGTTGGCTCTTGTTATGTCTTTTTCTAAAGTTCTGGGGTTGATTACATATACATCGGCAATTGGAAGCCCATCAGTGTTTACCGTTTTTCCTTCAATGATAAAGGTGGGGGAGTCTTGAGCGTAGGCATTAATACAACAGGTAATGGCTAACAGAATGGTTATTGACTTCATTTTTGTTTAGTTTTCAGCACAAAGGTCGGAATTACTTGTTTTAAGGTTACTGAAAAAAAACTAAACTATGTTAACATATTTTCTTTGGGAGATACGATTTATTTACCGCGAAGCCGGTGAGTATGGAATACGAAAATAGAACACGGAACCTTTTCCAATGGTAGAAGTAAAGCCAATATCTCCTTTTAGCAGATCGATGTTGCCTTTACAGATCGATAGTCCAAGGCCAACACCATCGTAAAACTCTTTATTTTCGTTATGTGCCTTTTGAAAACGTTTAAAGATGTATTGCCGTTTTTCGGGGGCAATGCCAATCCCAGAGTCTTCGACAGTAAACTTCAACATATTATTCTCAAGCGTATAACTTAATTTTATGGTGCCTGCTTCCGTATATTTATTGGCATTGTTAAGCAAATTCATAATTACCTGCCGAAGTTTTCCTGCATCAGTAACAATGTGGCTTTTTTCATCACTCAATCCTTTTTCCGCTACAAATTTTATCGAATCCTTTACAGTGGGTTTAAAAGCTGCATCTATTTCATCGATCATATTGTTCAGGGTAAAAGTGTTGTTGAATACTATTACATTTCCTGATTCAATCATTGAAATATCAAGCAGTTGATTAACGATATACAGCAATTGATTTGAGCTGTTTCGAATGATGGCCAGGTACTGATTTACTTCTTGCTCATTAAACTCCTGGGTGTTCAGAATATCAGAAAAGCCAACTATGCTATTCATCGGAGTTCTGATCTCGTGCGAAATGTTTTGTAGAAAAGCTGTTTTTAAAGCGTTGCTTTTTTTCGCCTCGGCTTCCGCCTTCCTTAATTTCCGGAGGTGCGATTTTAATAGTAAAAGCAAAAGTACAGCGGTAGCAGCCACATAAAACCACCCTTTATAGGTTTGAAATTTGGTCAGAATTTCCTGGTTACTGGTTACCGATAGTAGAAACCGATCGGAGAAAATGATCCAAAGTCCACCGATAAGGAGGTAGAGTAAAGTGATACGGTATTCAAATTTGATCTTTTTCATAAAACAAAGACATAAAAATACAAAATTGTATTTTGCTGTTGTCAGGATTATAAAAAAACGGAGGATAAAGTTAAATATTTTCCCGAATGTCGTATGCTACCAGCACTTCGCCATGTCTCACCAAAAGCATTCCGTTATAAATTGCCGGCCTCGACCAGTATGGCCCTGAACCATATTTTATTTTGAACTCACTAATCAGTTCAAACGTTTTCGGGCTTGCTTTTACCAGTGCCATGTTGCCTCGTTTTTCGTCGCAAAGGTATAACATATCATCGGCTGAAATTATCGGTCCTTTATTGTAAAAATCGGCAATCCACACAATTTCGCCGGTGTCCCAGTTCATGCACACCCACTTTCCGCTTTGTCGGCCAGTAAAGTTCGAGCCGTAAAGAAAACCATCAATCAGCACAACTCCGTGGTTGGCATTATCAAACGTTTGATCGGCAAATTTTTCGGAAACTGATTTCCCGTCGGGAGCGATTTGTAGCATCGACGATTTCACATCCCAACCGCTTGTAATCCACAAACAACTATCGTGGTACGTTGGAACATTGGTTAAAATGGTTGTATTATCTCCATTTTTGCTAAGGTAATTATGCTGAAAACTCCACATAATTTCTCCGGATTCGGCACTCAGGCTAACAACATGCGTTTGGTTGGCTGTTATAATGTATTTTTTACCGCAGTGCTCAATTAGCGCGGGTGTTATGTTTGAACGTTTTGCATGCATCGATTCCGATTTCCAAATCAGTTCTCCTGTCATTTTATCAAGTGCCACAACCATCGCTGTTTCGCCACCAATCGATGCAATTATTTTATCATCTACCAAAAGTGGCGATTCGGAAACTCCAAACATATCCCAGTCGCTTTGATATTTTTCATGTAAATCAACTTTCCAAATTGTTTCACCGGTTTGCGCATGTAAGCACGCCATTTGGTCCATTCCTGATAGCAGGTACAAACGGTTCTCTTCCAGCGTTGGAGTGCAACGTGCTTCGGGAAAAGAATTTCTCCATGCTTTACCATACGGTTTTTGCCAAAGAATTTTTCCCTGCAAATCGAGGCAGCTCACATATTCCAGCGAATCGATATTTCCGGTGGTGTAAATTCTGTTTTCTGTAGCAATAGTTGATGCATTACTTTTGCCAAGTTCTTCGGCAACCCACAACGTTTTCGGACCATTTTCGGGCCATTGTTTTAACAAACCTTTTTCAGGGAAAATACCATCGCGGTTTGGGCCACGGAACTGAGTTATTTGGGCTTCAACTTTCAGAAAACAAACAAAACTAAATAATGCGATAAACGAGAAAGACAGATATTTCAACTTGAACATAGTTATTTTTTTAAGTTGACTTCGCTTTGCATTACTTCTTTCAGGCGTTTAATCTGGGTTGGATTTCCCAAAACAAAAAGCTGATCGTTGCGCGAAAGTATCATTTGCGGATCGGGATTAAAAACGTAACGGGCTCCGCTAATTTTTATTCCAATAATGTTGGCTCCTGTTGTTTCGCGAACCCTGAGCTCAGCAATTGATTTGCCGACAAATCGTTGTGCCAGATTTTTACATGCCACTTCTTCCAGCGTAACATCCTGCGATTTTTGCAGCAAAATGTATTCGATAAACTCAACAACATCGGGTTGGTGAACCAGCTTTGCCATACGCTGACCTCCAATACGTTCAGGCATAATTACATTGGTGGCACCGGCGCGTTTTAGTTTCATCTGGCTTTCCAGTTCCGAAGCGCGGCTGATAACGGTAAGTCCCGGATTCATGCTTCGGGCGGTAAGTACCACAAAAACGTTATCGGCATCGTTTGGAGTGGTGGCAATTAGTGCTCTTGCCCGGTTAATACCCGCTTGCTCCAGCGTTTCTTCATGGGTTGCATCGCCCTTGATGTATAACAAATTAGGGTTTTCACGTATTCTCGAAATAACGTTATCGCGTTTGTCGAGAATAACAAACTCAACATTGTTTTCGGCCAGTTCCATGGCTGCCTGTTCGCCATTCCTGCCATATCCCACAATAATTACGTGGTCTTTTAATTTTGCAATTTTCTTATCCACCCTGTACGTTTTTATATAGTTAGCCAATTCTCCGTCGAAAACAAAACGTGCCATATTCGAGCCTACATAGGCCAAACTACCCAGACTCATTATAATTAAAGCAATAGTAAATATCTTTCCATCGGGGGTTAAGGGATGCGAACCAACCTCTTTAAAACCAACAGTGGAAATGGTAATCACTGTCATGTACACACTGTCGAGCAGGTTCATTCCCTCGATGTAATAATACCCTGCTGAGCCAAAAATTAAAATCGAGAGAAGCAGACCTATCCCGATTTTAACGGTTTTGCTCGAAACCGCTTGAAATTTATTATACTGTTGGCTACTTGTTAGCATGTTAGTCGTCCTGATTTTATACTGATGAAACTAATTTCACCCCTAATTGGCAATTTAAACATTTTTTTGATTCGCAGTAATAGTTTTTTAGTTGAAGTAAAGCTTGCGAATCAAAAGCAGAGCGCGCCTGAACACCCAGTTTTGCCCATTTTGAAATGATGGAATTGTTTTCGGCCGGAAGATTTTCCAGAAACCCGAGCGCTCGGTTTTTCAAATGGTGTTTGTTTTGTTTTTCGCCATACACAAACAAAAACGGAACGATAATATTGATAATCAGAATGTGGGCTGCCGTGTCGCCCAGTTCCTTAGGTTGAGTGTTTTTAGATGGTTTATTAAAGTTGTAGTGTGTATCCCAGTATTCGGATGCTTTTACCTTGAACAGCTTTTTTAATTCTTCGATGGTTTCAATTTCCAGAATTTTTGAAAACAGCCCTTCTGTTTGATAAATAAGTGCCGCCAGTTGTGAAATACGAATGGTAGGGAAATTAGGTGGTCGCAAGCGCATAAATTTCCACAAATGGCCTTCTATTCCTTTTAACTTGTATTTTTTGTACAGAAAGGAATATTCGTCGCGAAGCCGGATATAGTACTCATCGCCTAAAAGTTGCTGGTTTAGTAATCCTGAATTCCCGAACAACAAGGCTTCTAGTTGAAAGAGGCTGTTTTTGTGTTTAAGCAGTGTTTGAATCGAGAGCGACTTGGCCAATAATTCAAAGGGCAATGCATTAACTTTAAATCCAAACATGCGTGCCAGTAGTTGAAAAAATGTCTCTTCCCAGTTGTTATTATTTTGTTCAAGTTGCTCAACAATAGCCTGTGTTTTTGTTTCCAGGCGTTCTATCATCAGCCGGTTAAAACCCAACTGCAACAGTATCGGATCAACTTTATGAAACTGGTTTTCGCATGCGATCCAGGTTTGTGCATTTATCAGCTTTTGGTAATTGTGTTTAAGTTGTTCCGGGTAGTTCAAAATTAACGTTGGAATAAGCTCTCCATTACTTCGGGTGATTGTTGTGTCGGCCGTTTCAACCACGTGCAAAATAACATTGTCGTAGGCTTTGTCGTTGGTATGTTCGTGTTTTTGCCAGTCGGAGGCTGATTTATGGATTTCGATATTGCCGGCCCACGTAGTTTCGTTTAATTTGATCTTCGCATTAAAAAAATCGGGACCGGAATCGGTATTTTTTCGTCCCTGGTCGATAATCTCAAGCCGGTCGCCTTCAACCGTTTTTATATGATTTGTTGTAAAAAGTTTGTTTTGCCAAATGTATTGAAGAAATTCTTCGGGCATATTTTGCGAGTCAGCCATTTGGGAATATTTTAGTTTCCTTTAAAAATAAGGAAAATGTTTGAAATATTGGAAATTGGTGGTCTGACTCGAAGTCGGGCTATCAATCAGTAGTCACTTTATTTTCTGAAAAATATCCCACAAAACAATTCCGGCGCTTACCGAAATATTGAAAGAATGTTTGGTTCCGTATTGCGGAATTTCAATGCTGCCATCGCAAAGATTCACCACACTTTGTTTTACTCCTTTTACTTCGTTGCCAAGAACCAGGGCAACTTTTTCATTTTCGGCCGGTTGATAATCGGGCAGCATAATACTGTTTTCCACCTGTTCAATGGCATAAACCTTAAACCCTTCCTCCTTCAATTTTTTTACCACTTCTTCGGTGTGCTCAAAATATTCCCAGTCAACCGATTTTTCGGCATCAAGGGCGGTTTTCCTGATTTCGTTATTGGGAGGTGTGGCTGTAATTCCGCATAGGTAAATTTTATTAATCAACAAAGCATCCGACGTGCGAAACACTGAGCCAATGTTGTTACAACTTCGAATATTATCAAGCACCACAACAATGGGTGATTTAGTCGATTGTTTGTATTCCTCAACGCTTAAACGGCCAAGTTCTATATTTCTGAGTTTGCGCATAAATCTTTTTGTTTCAATGTGATTCTATCAGTTCACTGCAGCTCGTCTGAATGGTTGCGACATACAACGTGCACCGCCACCACCGCGTGCCAGTTCCGATCCGGCAATGGTTATCACACATTTTTTGTAATCATCAACCGCTATTTTTCCCGAAATAATATCGGTGGCCGCAATTACCTCGTAGCCGTTTTTGTTTAGCTCCTCAATGGTGTGTACGTTACGCTGGTAGCCGATTATTTTTCCTGGTGCAAAAGCCAGAAAGTTAGCACCGCTGTGCCATTGTTCGCGCTCCTGAATCCACTCGTCGCTGTTGCCACCACACGAAATCGGTTTTAAATCCATGCCCAGCTTTTTTAACGCTTTTGGCAGGTTGGGCATTTCTTCAATACGGCTTACCTCACCATTTTCAATTTCAATATGTATGGTTTTAAAGCGGCTCATCCCAAAAATTACGGGCGGATAAACCATACATTCATCGGTATTCAGAAAAGTAAAAACCATGTCGAGGTGAATAAACGACTCGGGTGTTTCGGGCAGCTCCTGAACGATAATATGTTGTTTTTCTTTTTTCTGCTTTTTAATGTTTTCGATGATAAAATCAATTCCCTGCGTGCTGGTTCGTACGCCGGTTCCGATAACAAAAATATCGTCGCGGGCAATTTGTACATCGCCACCTTCTACCATCGATTTTCGGTTCACCATAATGTTCGCCTCCGGTTTAGCCGGGTTTAAAACATGGCTTTCAATACCAGGGTGATATTTGTAAATGGCCTCCATAATCAGCGATTCCCGCTCGCGAACAGGGTTGGCCATTTTGCCAATAAGCATATTGTCGTTCATTGCCATTGCCGAGTCGCGTGTAAAAAACAGGTTGTGTAAAGGCCGCAGCAAAAAACGTTCGTTGCTCAGGTAATTGGTCAGGTTGTTTTTCTCCAGCACCACACCTTCAATTAGCATTTTTGCCAGTTTTTTCGCATCGGTTTCCAGCATTTGCTGGCACGAATCGATGTATTCGGTCATGCAGATTTCTTTCAGCAGTTTTTCTTTTACATCTTCAATAGACAGTATGTCGGCCAGCAGCTCTTTCACCTGATAAACCTTCGATACTTTTTTAAGCACGCCTTCAAACTGGGCATATTCGGTTGAGGCAATCGACAAATTTAAAATGTCGCTATACAGTGCACGTTCGGCATTTGCCGGAGTCATGTTTTCAACTTCCGAACCCGGGGTGTGGATAATTACGCCTTCCAGTTGGCCAATTTCTGAATGAACCGATGTTTGCATAATCGCGTATAATCTTTTGTTTTCGGAACCAAAGATATAAACTTTGTATGGTCTGTAATTGATTAACGAATATTTCGTTCTACTTTTATGTTGCTAAAAATGTTTTGATGAGGAGGTTTGTTTTTATATTGATTTTGATGATGGGAGCGTGGCTGGTCGAAGCCCAGGAAAATGATTCTTCGGAGATAAATCTGGGCTATGTTCAGGATGGAGATACAATTATTTTTAAGAATATTAAAGAGATACCCGTTTTTCCTGATCGTGAATTTAAAAACAAACGTGAATACCGCCGGTATACGCGTTACATACAAAAAGTAAAAAAGGTGTACCCGCTGGCCGTGGAAGCGCGGGAACTGCTTAAAAAGTATGAGCCTGAGTACTATGCTTTGGAAGAACGAAAAGAACAGCGAAAATTGATGAAGCAGTTAGAAAAAGAACTGCTGGACAAACACAAAAATGAACTGAAAACGTGGTCGATTTCGGATGGGCGGATTTTACTGAAACTGATTAATCGCGAAACGGAGCGAACACCCTACAGTTTGATAAAAGATTTCAGGGGAGGATTCAGCGCTACCTTTTGGCAGGGAATTGCCAAACTTTTCCGGAACGATTTAAAAGCCGGTTACGATCCGGATGAAGAAGACCAGGTGTTGGAAGAAATCGTAACATTAATTGAATTAGGATATCTGTAGCATGCGTGACCACATCAGAACTTTTATTGCCGTAAAAATAGTTCCCAATGAGAATGTTCTGAAACTGCTGCAACATTTTAAAAACCAGTTTTCCAGCGACCGGATAAACTGGGTTGATACTGAAAGTTTTCATTTAACCTTGCGTTTTATCGGCAACACAACACGCGGGCAGCTGTATGAATTGGTCGATCGGTTGGAGGAGTTATTTTCTGAAAAACCGAAATTTGAACTCACCCTAAAAGGAACGGGCTATTTTAAAAGCAAAAACCAGCCACGCGTTTTGTTTATTAAACTCAACGAATCGGAGGAGTTGTTGCAATTGGTGCCGGAAATCGAGGAGCAGGTGTCTGCCTGTGGTTTTGATAGCGAGCAAAAAGCTTTCAGACCCCACTTAACGTTAGGCCGCATAAAATCGGTTGAAAACAGATCCCGGTTTTTCTCTCTGTTAGATGAAATGCCTATGGCTGAATACCAGAAAATTGAAGTGAAAGAAATAATATTATTTCAGAGCATATTAAAACAAACCGGGCCCGAATACAGGCCAATTAAAACATTCCCATTAAAATGATTGCCAATACACCAAAACCACCATACTACGCAGTGATTTTTACCACACAGCGCACCACTATTGATGAAGGTTACGCAGAAATGGCGCAACAAATGTTGGAGCTTGCTCAACAACAGCCCGGATTCTTGGGAGAAGAATCAGCTCGTGACGGGCTGGGAATAACCGTTTCGTACTGGGAAAGCCTGGAAGCGATTAAAAACTGGAAAAACAATGCCAAACATTTGCAGGCACAAAAACTGGGAAAAGAAAAATGGTATAAAAAGTACAAGCTAAGGGTTGCCGTTGTGGAGCGCGATGCGGAATTCTGAATGATAGAATGCTTTAATGCGAGAATGCTTAACTGGATAGTGGATTCTTGATACTAGATTCTAGATTCTAGATTCTGAAAACTGCGACTGGTAACTGCGACTGAAAACTGCGACTGAAAAGTTTTACTTCCCATTACCTTTTATACTAACCAGAATGGTGTAAATCAGTATTTTAAAATCGATGTACAGCGAAATGTTTTTCAGGTACATCATGTCGTAGGTTAGGCGTTCAAGCATTTCATCAATATTCGATGCATAACCACATTTTACCTGTCCCCACGAAGTTATTCCCGGACGCAGTTTATGTAAGTGGGTGTAATGCGGTGCCCGTTTAATTATTTGTTTAATGTAGTATTCGCGCTCAGGACGCGGACCCACCAACGACATTGTTCCCATTATTACATTAAAAAACTGTGGAATTTCATCGAGGTGTGTTTTACGAAGAAAACGGCCAATTGGCGTTATCCGTGTATCGTTTTCCGACGACAGGGCAGGCGAGCCGTTTTCTGCTCCGTCAACCATACTGCGCAACTTGTAAATATAAAATGGTTTGCCGTATCGGCCTATGCGTTCTTGTTTGTAAATAATAGGCCCTTTTGATGATGTTCTAATGATAATCGCCAGCACAATAAATACCGGAAAAAACAGGACAAGTGCGATAATAGAGAACAAAACATCCAGCAAGCGTTTCATGTTTTCCTGCCAGCCGGGCATTAATCCGTTGCTGATCTTTATCAGCGGACTACCAAAAATGGTATTGGCTTTTGTAATGCCCGATAGTAAATCGTACAAATCGGGGATTCCCCAAATAGTAATTTGCCTGTTTTCAATAATCGTAAGTATTTCACTTAGTTTATCGTGCTCGCTTGTTTCCAGTGCCAGAATAACTTCTTCAATTTGCTCTTTATCAAGAATGTTGAGAATGTCTTTTATGTGGCCAAGCATGGGCAGCTGCTTGCCTAAAACAGAGTCGCTGTTCTCATCCAATTCAATAAAACCAACAAACTTATTTCCGGCCGGCCTAAACTGGTTCAACATTTCGTTATACACCTTTAACGCTTTTTCGTTACTCCCAATAATTAGCGTGTTAAAGCCAATTTTGCGCTGGTGTATTTTATGAATGGTTTGTGTGGTCAGTATCAGGCGGAAAATATAGGTGAGCGAAAAATGTAGCCCAAACAGCGTAAAAACAAGGTTGTAGTAGTTTTTATACGACCCAATCCAGTCGTCGAGTAAAAATGCAAAGAAAATTACTACGACTCCAACTACCGAGGTAAAGAAGGTTTGCCCCAGTTCAAGCAGTCGCGACCGGCGATAAATATTGTTGTAAAATCCAACGATGTAATAAAAGGTAATCCAAAAAGCAGGGATAATCAATAAGCCTAAATAGAACTGCGGAGTGAGTTCAAACGGAACATCCCAGCCGTTAAAATACTGGGGTTCAATAATTTCTTTTCGGTACACAAAAAAAGCAGCCCAGGCAAGTGCTGCAGCAAAAAAATCGAAAAATAAATATTTGGCTGTTTGCCGCGATTTATTCATTAACAAGTGATTAAGTCAGGTCGTTTATCGTGTCAATATTCAAACGGCCTGTAGCGCAAATTGTTGCTGTAAAAGTAGTTTTTTGTTGCTATTAATGAATAGAAAACTGTGCGATCTTTTTGTTAATCTTTTGGGCCACGTGCATGGCAATTAAATAATCATCAAGTGTCGATATTTTTTTAATCTTTCCTTCAATCGTTTGAATAAAAATATCGAGTTGATTCACCATGCAGTCATCAGCAAATTCAATGGTTTTGTTGTCCGATAAAAACTTTTCTTTACTGAAGTTGAATGTAGCAAACTGGTTGTCGGAATAAATTCTGACTTTAAAATTCTTCAGCGATTCCAGTTTCCCAAAATTCAGGTTAACCACCGAAGCATCACCAAATTCAAGGCGTACGTTGGTAAATTTCGAGTTGTTATATCCCGGGAAAGTTACCGCGCCAATCTTTTTCGGAGAAATGCCCGTAAGCTTCAGCAGCATTAACAACATGGGATACAGCGATTTCTTTTTGGTTACATCTTCCTCGAAATTGGAATAATCGATAAAAGCCGGTGTTTTAATGTTTTTGTTTGCCCACTGAATGGCCGGCGAGAAAAAATACGGATTGGTAACCTGCACCACCGAGCGCGATTCATTGATAAGCTTATTCAACTCAGTACACTCATCGATGGTAAGATCAGGATATTCAGCACAAAATATGTGTTTCGATTTTTTTATAATATCGCGCATGAATTTAAACGGCATGGGCGTTGAGTTGTCCATGATGATCAAATCGGCACGTTCAATTAATTCAACCCGGTTAAACTCCGGGATGGAATAATGAAAACCGGTGAGCTCTGCGCTCGATCCAACAGATGCTTTCCCAATAATATTGATTTGGGCGTTTTTCTTGATCTCCAGTACAAATGGCTCAAGAATTTTAGTGTTCCCGATTAATCCAACATTCAGCATAGTGCGCTATTTAAAATGAATTTAAATGCAAATATAGAATACAGCTCAACATCTTTTATTAGAGCAGGTGTTAATTTATCAACGTTAAATGTTAATATTCATTATGTGTAGCAACTGTCGATGGTAAGTATATTCGATTAATTTTGTGACTATAGCAACATAAAAATGATAAACGAAACATCGCGACATAAAGGCCTGCGCAAGCGTTTGGTTGAAGGCCTGAAAGTGAAGGGGATCCGAAATCCATCGGTTTTGGAGGCTATTGGCAATGTGCCGCGCCATTTGTTTATGGACAGTGGTTTTATAAATTTTGCATACAAAGATCAGGCATTTCCCATTGGTGCCGGACAAACCATTTCGCAACCCTATACAGTGGGTTTTCAAACCCAGCTGCTAGATGTACAAAAGGGCGAAAAAATATTGGAAGTAGGAACCGGATCGGGTTACCAGGCAGCCGTTTTGGTTGAAATGGGAGCCAAGGTTTTTACCATCGAACGGCAAAAAGAGTTGTACACCAAAACACATAAGTTCTTACCGTCGATAGGTTATAAACCGGCCTGCTTTTTTGGCGACGGTTATAAAGGATTGCCCGATTTTGCACCTTTTGATAAAATTCTGGTAACAGCAGGCGCTCCACTGGTGCCGCCCGAATTAAAAATGCAGCTGAAAATAGGAGGGAAACTTGTTGTGCCGGTGGGTAGCGATAAACACCAGGATATGTGCGAAATTGTACGTACCGGCGAAAATGATTTCAAAATGAAAAAACATGGAGGCTTTGTTTTTGTTCCTCTCTTAAAAGGAACCGTAAATTTCTGATAAATGATAAAAGTTAAAAAGTTTGTAGTAAACCCACTGAGCCAGAATAGCCTGGTTTTAAGCGACGAAGAAACAAAAGAATGTGTACTGATCGACCCCGGGTTTTATTACGGAGAAGAGCAGGACGAAGTAAAATATTACATAGAGCGAAACGAACTGAAACCGGTAAAAATAATTAATACCCATTGCCATTTCGACCATATTATGGGTGTTGATTTTATTCGCGATGAATACAAAATACCGTTTTTGGCACATGCCGACGATGCTTTTTGGGTAGATCGGGCTGTTGATCAGGGGAAAATGTATAATTTCGAAATGCAGCCGGTAAAACCCATCGATGAATTTATTGAAGAGGGACAGACGATTAAGTTTGGTGAAGCCGACCTAGAAGTTATTCACGTTCCGGGACACGCTCCCGGGCATGTAGTTTTTTACAGTAAAAACGACAAGCTGTTAATTGCCGGCGATGTAATATTTTATGGAAGCATCGGACGAACTGATCTGCCCGGTGGCGATTTTGATACCTTGATAACCAATATTAAAGAAAAACTTTTTCCACTGCCTATCGACACAAAAGTGTACTGTGGCCACGGCCCGGAAACCACACTTGGCTTTGAAAAAGAGAATAATCCGTTTTTAACCTAAAACTAAACGCTTTAAAATTGTTTAAAGTCATGTTTTAAAATCCGTTCAGTTTATATACTTGCAGAAAAATTCACTATAAATAAATATTTCGAATGTCTCAGGATAGATTTGTCACCCGCCACATTGGCCCGCGAGGAGCAGAAATTGCCGAAATGCTTGAATTTGTTGGTGTTTCGTCGATGGAGGAATTACTGGAACAAACAGTTCCTTCAAACATCAGGTTACAACAGCCTTTAAAAATGAAGGAAGGATTGTCGGAAAGAAAGTACTTCCGTCGTATTCTCGAGCTGGCATCAAAAAATAAAGTATTCAATACGTACATCGGAATGGGATATTACGATACCATTACTCCGGCAGTGGTTTTGCGTAATGTGCTCGAAAATCCGGTGTGGTATACTTCTTACACACCTTACCAGGCCGAGATTTCGCAGGGACGACTGGAGGCTTTGCTGAACTTCCAAACCATGGTTTGTGGTTTAACCGGAATGGACATTGCCAATGCATCGTTGCTCGATGAGGCTACTGCAGCTGCTGAGGCGATGGTAATGATGGCCAACCTGAGATCGCGGAAAATGGTGAAAGACGATGTAAATACCATTTTGGTGGATGAAAAGATGTGGCCGCAAACGCACGATGTATTAAAAACCCGTGCGCTGCCGCTGGGATTCGAATTGAAAATTCAACCTAAAGACGAATTTAATTTTGATGATAAGGTTTTTGGTGTAATCGTTCAATATCCGAACTCGGATGGCGAAATCAGCGATTATGCCGGGCTGGTTGAAAAAGCGCACAAAAAAGAGATAAAAGTGGCAGTTGCCGCCGATTTGATGTCGCTGGCAATTCTAACTCCTCCGGGAGAGTGGGGTGCCGATATTGTATTCGGTAACTCGCAGCGTTTTGGTGTGCCAATGGGTTATGGCGGACCACACGCCGCATTTTTTGCAGCACGCGAAGAGTTTAAACGAAATATGCCGGGCCGTATTATTGGGGTAACCAAAGATATGCACGGAAACCGGGCGCTTCGTATGGCACTGCAAACCCGCGAGCAGCACATTAAACGCGAAAAAGCAACATCAAATATCTGTACAGCACAAGCGTTGCTGGCTATTATGGCAGGTTTCTTTGGTGTTTATCATGGCCCTGAAGGTATTGTCGGAATTGCTGAGCGCATTCATAATATCGCAGCATTTCTTGCCATTGAAATTGAAAAACTGGGTTATACTCAAATCAATAAAAACTTTTTTGACACCATACGTTTTGCATTACCAAAACATGTAATGCGCGAAGATATTGAGTGGTTATCACACGAGCTGGAAATGAACTTCCGCTATTTCGATAATGGCGATGTGGGTATCAGCATCGACGAAACCACCAACCCGCAGGATATTGGCTGGATCATTGAAGTGTTTGCAAAAGCTGCCAACAAAAAATGGCAGGTAGCCGAAGAATATCCTGAAGGATTTGAAATTGATGCCACGTTTAAACGAACTTCTAAATTTATGACCGAGGAGGTGTTTAATAAATACCGCTCGGAAACAGAAATGGTTCGTTACATTAAACGCCTGGCAAAAAAAGATATTTCGCTTACACAGTCGATGATCTCGTTGGGGTCGTGCACGATGAAACTGAACGCAGCTACTGAAATGTTGCCGTTGAGCTGGATTGAATTTAACGGTTTGCATCCGTTTGTTCCGAAAAACCAGGCTCGCGGTTACCAGGAAATGATGGAAGAACTGCGCCGCGATTTGGCAGAAATTACCGGAATGGCCGATGTAAGTTTGCAACCTAACTCGGGTGCTGCAGGCGAGTATGCCGGTTTGATGGTAATTCAGGAATACCACAAAAGCCGTGGAGAGGATCAGCGCGATGTGGTGATTATTCCTTCTTCGGCACACGGAACCAACCCGGCAAGTGCGGTAATGGCAGGCACAAAAGTAGTTGTGGTAAAATGCGACGAAAAAGGGAATGTCGATATGGACGACCTTCGTGCCAAAGCTGAACTGCATAAAGACCGGCTTTCGGCGTTTATGGTAACTTATCCGTCAACACACGGAGTTTTCGAAGCCTCGATTATTGAAATGTGTGAGGTGATTCACGAAAATGGCGGCCAGGTTTATATGGACGGTGCCAATATGAACGCGCAGGTTGGATTGACTAATCCGCGACTGATTGGTGCCGATGTGTGCCACCTTAACCTGCATAAAACATTTGCTATTCCGCACGGTGGTGGTGGCCCTGGTGTTGGCCCGATTGGAGTTGCAAGTCATCTGGTTGAATTTCTGCCATCGCACCCGATTATGAATAACGGCCATGTGGGAATTACAGCGGTTTCTGCAGCTCCGTGGGGAAGTGCTTCGGTATTGCCGATTACATACGGTTACATTAAAATGATGGGAGCTGAAGGCCTGACAGAAGCCACAAAAATCGCCATTTTAAATGCAAACTATATTGCAACCGCATTAAAAGATAATTACGGAATTTTATATACCGGCGAAAACGGACGTGTAGCGCACGAATTGATTTTGGAGTGCCGCCACCTGAAGGCATCTGCCGGAATTACAGAAGAAGACATTGCGAAACGTTTAATGGATTATGGTTTCCACGCACCAACGCTGTCGTTCCCGGTTCACGGTACCTTAATGATCGAGCCGACAGAAAGTGAATCGAAAGATGAGCTGGATCGTTTTATCAGCGCGTTGAACTCGATTTTCGAAGAGGTGAAAGAAGTGGAGAACGGTGTTGCCGACAAAGCGGACAACGTGCTTAAAAATGCACCTCACACAGCCCAGAGCGTTTGTGCCGATGAATGGACACACGCTTATGGCCGCGAGAAAGCCGCTTATCCGCTGGATTGGGTGCGCGAAAACAAATACTGGGTGCCGGTTGGCCGTGTTGATAATGCATGGGGCGATCGTAACCTGATTTGTACCTGCGGTTCACCAGAGGAATACGAAGCTTTTGCTGACTAAAAAAATAAATCTTTAGATAAATGTTGAAAGCCGTCTGAATTTTCAGGCGGCTTTTTTATTTTTGCTGCATGATCACATTTCCCAATGCTAAAATTAATATCGGGCTGAATGTTGTGGAGAAACGACCGGATGGTTACCACAACCTGGAAACGATTTTCTACCCGGTAAAATTATCGGATGCTTTGGAAGTGATCGAAGCGGAAGAAACAGCTTTTTCTTCATCAGGAATTGAGATTGATTCCACAGCGGAAAATAACCTTGTTTACAAAGCTTATTCTTTGCTTGCCGGAGATTTTCACCTTTCGCCGGTAAAAATGCATTTACACAAAGTAATTCCGTTTGGAGCAGGACTTGGTGGTGGATCGGCCGACGCAGCTTTTGCTTTAAAGATGCTGAACGATTATTTTGCCTTGGGATTAACAACAACCCAGTTGAAGGATTATGCTGCAAGAATTGGTGCCGATTGTCCGTTCTTCATCGAAAACAAACCCACTTTTGCACACGGCATTGGCGATCAGTTTAAACCGGTAAACCTCGATTTGTCGGCTTACGAAATCGTAATCGTTAAACCTCCAATTTCGGTAAGTACACCACAGGCCTACCGAAATATCATTCCAACAAAGCCCGATTTTAACCTGCTGGAAATTGACCGGCTTCCCATTGAAGATTGGAAAACGGTGGTGAAAAATGACTTCGAAAAAAGCGTATTTCCGCAGTTCCCCGAGATTGGAAAGCTAAAGGAAAATCTTTACGAAGCAGGCGCGGTATACGCTTCCATGTCAGGAAGTGGCTCAGCAGTGTTTGGTATATTTCGCCATTTACCGACAAATCTGGATAGATTCCTACCTAAAGGTATTTTTATTTACCGATAGCCCCGGACGTTTACCGACCTTAAGAACTCATTAACATTTTTTTTATTCTTTTTAACAAAACGAGATGTAACCTTTGTACTCGTTAATAGTCATATTAACTGAAAACAAGAAAACAAAAAAGTCCTTTACGAAGGCATTTGAAAACAAACAATTAGTAAGAAAACAGTTAAAAACAGAAAACATGAAAACTAGATTTAATTTAAAAACAGTTGCACTTATAATAGCCGTCATTTTTACAGTAGGAACAGCTAATGCAACAGAGAAAGTAACAAAAGCCTCGGGCCATGAGAACATTGTTGAAGCATCGTTAAACCTTGAAAGCTGGATGACAAACGACGCGATTTGGAGCACTTCAGACGTAACGAATTTTGTTGAAGCGCAGGAAGAGTCGCTGAATCTTGAAAACTGGATGACAAACAGCGATGTATGGTCTACTTCAATCGATTGGGCAGCCAATACCACAGAAGCCAATTTGGAGATGGAAGCATGGATGACCGACGAAGTTGCATGGGAAGTAGCACCAACCGAAATTGCAGAAACAGAAGGACAGTTGAGCCTTGAGGATTGGATGATTAATGAAAAAGTTTGGAATTTGTAGATAAATAGAAAACGCGATTAGTTTTATTTGGATTTTTGAGGGTTGCCGAAAGGCAGCCCTTTTTTGTGCGTTATTTTTGGATAGGGTATCTCAGATATGATATTCCGTTATATTTGTTACTTTCAAAAAGTCAGGGTCTTTGTCCAAAATAATAAATAGTATTATCGTAATTGTATTTACAATCTTAGGGTATCATGCGGGTGCCCAGGATGTGACTTTTTCGCAATTTTACGCTAATCCTGTTTATTTAAATCCTGCATTTGCTGGTACTGTGGGGGTGCCACGTGTTGCCATGCAATACCGAAACCAGTGGCACGGATTTACAAATGCGTATAATTCCTACAGTGTGGCACTTGATTTTCCGGTAAAAATTCTCAGGGGTGGGGTTGGCGTAAATGTTTTAAATGATGTGCAGGCCAATGGTGCTTTAGGCGCCCTATCGATGACTGCGGCGTATTCGGTAGGGATTCAAATCAGTGAAAAGTACACCCTGCATGGAGGATTACAGTTCGGATATACTCGAAATTCCCTTAGTGTAAACGATCTTATTTTTGCCGATAATCTGGATATAAATTATGGGAACCATGGAACCTCGGGAGAATTAAATTATCTGACCCAGCCTGATTATGGCTATTTTGATTATTCCTTTGGAGCATTGGTCTATAGTAAAAAGGTTTTCTGTGGTTTTGCAGCGCATCATTTAACTGAGCCGAACCAGACTTTTTCAGAAAACGAAGACTATGGTATACCTCTTGAACGAAAATTTACGGCTCATTTAGGAGCACGGTTGCCGGTGTATTTGTATGGGCATCAGCGAAAAAAGTTCGATGTTTCTCCTCAGCTTATTCTACAAAGTCAGGGGGCCTTTCAACAGGTAAATTATGGAATTTATGCAGCAAAAAATGGAGTGGCTGTTGGAACGTGGTTCAGACAGAATTTTGGTATACGCTATGACGCTGTAATTTTTGTGGTCGGATTTGTTCGGAAGGGTGTACAGCTTGCCTATAGTTATGATGTTACCGTGTCGGGCTTGGCGGGGTCGTCAGGTGGAACCAGCGAAGTTTCATGCGCCATTTTGCTCAGGAAGCATAAAAAGCAAAAATCATTACCATTTTATGATCAATACGAGGAAGAATTTGGTGAGATGTAAATCTACCTGATGAGAAGAACCTGTCCTTTTTGATCGTGTTCATACCCCTGAATATCGAAATAATGTGAAATCCATACATAATTCCCCATTGGCGCAGGTTCGCCTTTTTTTGTTGTTCCGTCCCAGGTGTTATCCGGTGTGTCCGATTCGAAAATCAGTTGTCCCCAACGGTCAAATACCTGCAAATTAAACCGATCAACATCAGCACCTAATCCAACGGGCATAAAAGTGCGGTTTTCAGGAATCTCGCTGTCGGGCCGGAATGCATTGGGTGTATGAACCGAGAACGGAAGAATCGTTATCAAAAATTCGGAAGTGTCTTTACATCCAAAATCCGATTCAGAAATTAATTGCGCAAGGTATTCTCCAAGCTCTGTATACCGATGGGTGGGATTTTCTTCAGATGAAGTAACCAAATCACCAAAATCCCAAGCAGAATAGTCAGCTGAAAGAGAGTGATTCGTGAACGAAATATCGGCATGTTCCAGCAGTGCAACCGGATAATCAACCTCAAAATCTGCTACCGGTTTTGGATGAACCCATATCCAGTTTTCCTTTAAAAGACTATCAGAACAACCGGTTTCCAGGGAATTGGCAATTAAAGAAACATCCATTCTGCCCGAATCGGGAAAGAGATAGTAAACAGAATTGCCTTGCGGGTAGGGTAATGAGTCAGTAACCCAGAAAAATTCCAGGTTATCATCCTGCGATTCAACAAAAACCTCGGTATGGAATGGCTGGCAACCTTCCAATTCGTCGGTGTTAAAATCAAAATGAGGCTTTCGTTTTAAGGTAACTTCACTTGGCTGGCTAAAACATCCGTATTCTTCAACAAGCAGTTTGGCAGTACCAAAAGGTTCATCTAGTATAATTGTTATCGAGTCGTTCCCGCTGCCTGATTGGTGTGCACCTTCAAAATCCCAGTGACAGATTGACGCGTCGATATTGTTTGCATAAATAAGCTTTGCCGAATCCTCATAACAAAGAGAAACATCTGCCTCAATCGTTGCTTCAGGTGTCGGAAATATCTTTATCATGCTGTCAATTTCAAATCCAATCTGGCAGCCTGACAATGTATTTGTGATTAATAGGCTTACATCGTAAAATCCGGTTTCTGAATAAAAATGGGAAACGTCTTTATCGTTACTTAACGGCGAATTATCGCCAAAATCCCATTCAAACAGAAGTGCATCTTCCACTTTTAATTCTCCGCTAAAATAAACAGTCAGCGAATCGCAACCACGGGCTTTCTCAGTTTTTAAAGTAAAATCGGGATTAGCTCCTAACAGGGAGGATGTAGTATCGCTCCAGCATCCATTTTCTTCGACGTGGAGCGAAAGATACGGGTTGGTATTGAAGGCCCCGATTGAAACGATGAAATTATCCCAGTCAAGAGAATCAATAACTTTAGCCCCTCCGTAATCCCAGTACAAGTTTGCATCCTGAGTGGCATTTCCATTGTATTTTACCTCGCGCGAATATCCTTTGCACTTGTCTTCAGGATTGTCAACAAATTTAAATTCGGATGTTGGTACGGGATGAAAAGCTACTTCGAAGGTGTCCGATTTTAGACATCCATCAGAAGTTGTAAGTTCATAAAAGATAGAGTAGACTCCCCAATCCTGCACTTCAATATCAGCGCTTTTGTGCTGGCGATTTGTGAAACTAACTCCGGGTTTGTTTGATTTCCATTCAAAACTTCCGGCATAATTCCATAAGTCTTCAGCAACACCACTTATGGAAACATCAAGATGAGTGTGTTTTGCTCCGCAAATTAATTCTGTTCCAGTAATATTTAACTGTGGTGTTGGAAAAACAACAAGATTCATTGTGTCGCGAGCCTTGCAACTGTATTTGTCATATACTGTTAATCGGTATTCACCGGTCTGGTTGGCAGTAATCGATTGAGTTGTGGAAATGGTATCGTTATTTAAATCTTGCCACACGTATTTTTGATAACCTTCGTTGCCATCAAGCTGTATCGAGTAAGGGAAACAACCTTCATCATAATCTATCGGCAATTGTGCTGATGGCTGACTGACATATACATAGATGGAATCTTCCAGTTGGCAGTCGTCGATAGTGGTGGTTTTCACTTTGTATTTTCCGGCAGAATTTACGATAAGCGTTTGTGCAGAGTCTCCGGTGTTCCAGGTATATGTATCAAAGTAGGGACCGGCATCCAGCATAATTTCATCGCCAAGGCAAAGCAAAAGGGTATCGCCTGTAAAGTCAATGCTTTCTCCCAGGTCTAATACAAGATCAAGGTTAAAACCAACACCATATCCATACGATTCAACACCACCGAAACCATATACATAGGCCAGAAATCCACGATCTTCATTTATGTTATAAATTCGGTAGGTCCCATCAGATATTTCTTTTTGTGCATACGAATAATTGCCTTCGGGAAAAGGTTGAAATTCACCGGATATTGGTGCACCATTAAACCGGATGTTGTCGATTTCGCTTGTTAAGGTTACAATGTTTACGTAGTATTTTTGAATCTGATCGGAATCGTAGGCAACAAAGGTTACATCGTTTTTCGATTGCGTTGTGGAACTTAATATGATCATAAACGGATCTCCGTTTCCTCCCGTAAAATCCCGGTCGACTGATTGTGACTGGCTATACTGCGCGACCAGAATTGGACGATCGGAATAAATACGTGACGGCTCGTTATGATAAAGCACGATTTCTGCGTACTCGCCCCGGTTTAAGGTAATCGGAGATCGGTTGGTTATATTTACAACAGTATTGTTATAAGCGGCCATAATTCTGTACCTGTCCTGTTCGCGCGATTTTAATGGAACAGCCAAAAATTCCCTGCCCCAGGCATGAATGGGAGGTATTTGTTCATACAGATGATCCCAGGCTGATGTCCCCGAAGTGGCAGGCACAGTGGTGCCCAAAGAGCCGGAATAGAAGGCAATTGGTTTGTCAGACGCAATGTAGCTGCCGGTTAAATCGCCCTGGTTCACCGTTGAACTGTTATCAACATTTTTAGATTGCACCTGGTATACTTCTCCTTTATTTAAGGTGATGTTGACGGTATCTCCGGCCGCTACTTTCTGATCGGTTTCTTTTGATGGAATAATAAGTACATGAGTAGAATCTTCGTTTGCTACCATCAGAAACTGACTGTTTCTTCCATTTCCATACCCTCCACTATTGTTTTCGTGTATGCGAACGTCATAACACATGGCAAAATATTCCGTTCCCAGTGATTCTGTTGGGAAAATAACAGCAACATCTGCCGAGTTGGCATCCCAGTTTAGTGCATAAACATTAACCGGTTTTTCCGAAACTAAATGAATTCCTTTGCTTTGAATTTGTTCCGAACCGGTTGCTTCAACCATAGACCAGGGAATGGTAACCTGAACTGAGCTATTGGAATTGATTGAGTAAGTCCCGTTAAAGGGAATTTCGTCTTTGCCTATTGTAACGTTGAATGTGGTGGCTTCACGAGCGGTAACTGTTATTTCCAAATAATGACCACTATGGTAATTCCTACTTTCCATAAATCCAAACCAGAAATCAGTTCCTTCTGTTGACTTCCTGCAAGGATTCGAATACTGCGCTGCCAGATTCAGAATTGTTACCTGAAACAGCAGTATAAAAATTAGTTTTTTAGCCATACTTTATTCGAGGCTAAATCTAATTATTAAAAACAAAAAAACCGCACAATTTAATTGCGCGGTTTTAGTATTTCAAAACTCTTTACGAGTTATTTTGTCGGTTTAATTTCAATCATCAAATGGCGGTTAGGAATAACCTCGCCCTTTTTAACGTGAATTTTTACAATCTCTCCATCAAAAGGCATTCTTACCTGGTTTTCCATTTTCATGGCCTCAAGTAGTAGAAGTGTTTCCCCTTCTTTCACCTTTTGTTTGGTTTTCACAAAAAGATCGATGATTGTACCCGGAATAAATGAATAAAGTTCATTCGGATCCGGAGTTACATATTTAACCCTGTTCTCAAACCTTTTGGTATAGGTTGTTTTGTAAACAGCCCCTTGGATAACAAGGTTTTTAAGCTCTTTTTCTTCTGCCATAATGCAATTCGTTTAGTGGTTTAAAACGGAGGAATTCCATGCTTTTTAGCTGGCATTGAAGCGCTCTTGTTTTCAGAAACCTGCAGAGCATGCAATATGCGCGCACGTGTTTCGCTTGGCTCGATTACCTCGTCGATATAGCCCTGTGCTGCAGCTACATATGGATTGGCAAACTTCTCTTTGTACTCCTCTATTTTTTGTTGGCGCATTTCTTCCGGATTCTCGGCTTCAGCAATTTCTTTACGGAAAACGATGTTCGCAGCACCTTCCGGTCCCATAACTGCGATTTCGGCTGTTGGCCATGCAAAAACAAAGTCGGCACGCAGGTGACGCGAGTTCATGGCAATGTACCCACCACCATAAGCTTTGCGCACAATAACGGTTATTTTTGGAACTGTAGCTTCGCTGTATGCATAAAGAATTTTTGCACCATGACGAATTACTCCGGCATGCTCCTGGTCAACTCCTGGCAGGTAGCCAGGCAGGTCTTCCATAGTAACAATAGGAATGTTAAAAGCATCGCAGTAACGGATAAAACGAGCCGCTTTGTCCGAGCTGTCAATATCAAGCACTCCCGCAAGTACCATTGGCTGGTTGGCAACAAAACCAACAGTTTCGCCATTCATGCGACCAAAACCAACGATGATGTTTGGCGCAAAACGCTCCATAACCTCAAAGAATTCAGAACCATCGGTGATGCTTTTTAGTACATCGCGCATATCGTAAGGAATTCTTGGATCAGCAGGAACAATATCTTCAACCTTAACTCCTTTTAACGGAGCTTTTGGTTTATGTGGCAATGCTTTTTTCAGGTTACTACGTGGAATAAAGCTGATCAGCGTTTTTATCTGATCAAAACATTCCATTTCAGTTTCGGCATAGAAATGAGCATTTCCGGTAACTTCGGCGTGTACTTTGGCACCACCCAGTTCTTCCATCGAAACTTCTTCACCTAAAACTGATTTAACCACTGATGGTCCGGTAATAAACATTTTCGAAATGTTTTCTACCACGAAAACAAAGTCGGTAAGTGCAGGCGAATAAACCGCTCCACCGGCGCAAGGGCCAAGAATTACCGAGATTTGTGGAATAACACCTGAAGCCAGTGTATTACGGAAGAAAATCTCTCCGTAACCGGCCAGTGAGTTAACACCTTCCTGGATACGCGCACCACCCGAGTCGTTAATACCAATTAACGGAACACGCATTTTCAAGGCATGGTCCATAATTTTCGTGATTTTACGCGCGTGCATCAAACCCAAAGAACCACCGGCAACGGTAAAGTCCTGGGCAAAAATACAAACCGGTTTGTCGTATATCGTACCGGTACCGATAATAACACCGTCCCCATGTAAGGTTTTACCTTCCATGCCAAAATCTTTGGCGGCGTGCTCTACAAATAAGTCGTATTCGTGAAATGAGTTTTTATCTAACAAGGCCAGGATACGTTCACGGGCTGTGAGCTTACCCATTTTTACCTGTTTCTCAATGGCTTTATCTCCACCACCTTTTTGTACTTCTTTCTTTCTTTTACGAAGATCGAGTACGTTACTTCTTAGTGACATAAAGTATTTTTTTAGTTATAAATTTCCCGGTAGCAGACCGGTGTTATTTTTATTTAGCGTGGGCAAAATTATAATTTTTTTTAATTGCCATGGGCTAATGTATTCATGTACTACGGAAATTAACCAACATAGGTTCAAACCCTTCGAATTATTGTATTGGATGTTTGAAAAATTGCAGGATTTGTGAGATGGCAGAAGTCGTTTGGTCACTATTTGGCATTCAGTGGCGGTATCCAGTAATCAGTATCCATTTCCTATCGGGCTGCCCAACGGTAAACGAGCAATGCAAGTACGGCATATATCAGATTCGGGAGCCAGATGGCAAACATTATTGGTACGGTTCCACTAACGGCAAATACAGTTGAAATTTGCATAAACAGAATGTAGGAGAAAGCCAGAAGCAGCCCCAGCCCTATGTGCAGACCCAGTCCTCCTTTTACTTTGCGCGATGCCAATCCGGCGCCAATAAGTGTTAAAATAAATGCTGCAAACGGATTCGCAATGCGTTTATGTTTTTCAATTTCCCATTCGATAGTGTTTACTCCACGCATCTTCATTAATTTAATTTCTTTCAGAAGTGCAGGTGTGGTAAAGGTTTCCATTTCGTTGCTCAGGCGTTGAAAATCGCCCGGAACCATATTTAGTGTGGTGTCCATCACGTAGCCTTTTTCGAAAGTCTCATGATCCTCAAAAATATTTCGTTTCCAATATGAATTGATTATCCATTTTTCTGTTTTTTCATCCCAACGAATGTTTGTCGCAGTAAGTTTTTCTTTTAGTTCTGAATCTTCAAAACGCTCTAAAGTAAAACGCATCCCTACATTGTTGGCATTAAAACTTTGCATATAAATGTAGGTGCCGGGTTCGATTTGCCGATGAATATTTCTTTCAACACCCACCGATTTACTTCTGATATAATTGTGTCTGAAATTGTTCATGGTTTTATTAGCGGGCGGAATAACATAGTTGCCCAGCATAAACGAAAACAGTGCAATTACAAGAGCCGATACCAGGTAAGGCCGCATTAAACGGCTATAGGAAACACCGTTGCTTAAAATGGCAATAATCTCGGTATTGTAGGTCATTTTCGAGGTAAAGTAAATTACCGCGATAAAGGTAAACAGCGGACTGAACAGGTTGGCAAAATAGGGGATAAAGTTCATGTAATAGTCAAAAACAATATCCTTAATCGGAATTTCCTTCGAAAGAAATTCGTCGAGGTTTTCCGAAATATCGAAAACAATGGCGATACTTAAAATCAGACCAATGGCATAAAAGAAAGTTCCCAGGAACTTTTTCGAAATGTAAAAATCTATTGTTTTATACCACTTCATTTTTTTTACAGTCTTTCTTTTAGTTTTAATACCATTTCGTTTTTCCAGCTTACAAAATCGCCGCTTTGTATTTTCTGGCGGGCTGTTTTTACCAGCCAGAGGTAAAATGCCAGGTTATGCTGACTTGCAATTTGCGCACCCAACATTTCGTTCGAAATTATAAGGTGACGAAGATAAGCTTTTGAATACTGGTCGACAAACGATGTCCCGTTTTCATCGATGGGAGAGTGATCGTTTTCCCATTTTTTATTGCGGATGTTTATGATTCCTTCACTGGTAAACAACATGCCGTTGCGTCCGTTTCTGGTGGGCATCACACAATCAAACATGTCAATTCCCCGGTGAATGCCTTCCAGAATATTTACCGGTGTGCCAACACCCATCAAATAACGCGGTTTGTTTTCAGGAAGATCGGCGGTGCAAACTTCCGTCATTTCGTACATCTCCTGTTCCGTTTCGCCAACCGACAAACCTCCGATTGCATAACCATCGGCATCAAACGTTTTTACGTTGGCAACGGCAGCTTTTCGCAAATCGGTAAATGTATTTCCCTGAACAATGGGAAACAAGGTTTGCGAATAACCATATTTTGGTTCGGTACTGTTAAACTGTTTAAAACACCGCTCCAACCAGCGTTGAGTCAGCTCAAGCGACTTTTTTGCATAATTGTAATCGGCATCACCCGGAGTACACTCATCAAAAGCCATAATAATATCGGCGCCAATGGTACGCTGAATATCCATCACATTTTCGGGCGTAAACATATGGTACGATCCATCTATATGCGACTGAAAACGCGCTCCCTCTTCACTGAGTTTGCGGATATCGCCCAGCGAAAAAACCTGGAAACCTCCGCTGTCGGTTAAAATAGGGCGGTCCCAGCGATTGAATTTGTGCAGACCACCTGCTTTTTCAATCACATCAATTCCGGGGCGTAAATACAAATGGTAGGTATTCCCCAATATAATCTGGGCATTAATATCCTCTTTTATATCGCGGGTGTGAATTCCTTTTACCGATCCGGCTGTTCCAACCGGCATAAATATTGGCGTTTCAATTGTTCCGTTGTCGGTAGTAATTACACCGGCCCGGGCACGTGAGTTATCTGTTGTTTTCTGTAATTCGAATTGCATTTGTGTAAAATTGCGTGGCAAATATAGCTATTTCACCCGAATTGAACTTATTATAAACCCGCCAGAGGCTGTTAATAAAAACTAATTACTGTAAACAAAATCGAACGCTCAAAAGAAATTGGTATGGGTAATTTTGCTACTATTGCTTAGTTTTTAATACCGAATTTTCTTCTTTTTATGATCCGGGAGTTGTTGGATACTTTTAATGCCTTAACAACTATACAGTTGGTGGTGGTTGTGGCGGTTGCTTTATTGTGGCTGTTGCGGCTTTTGTATTTGCTTTTTTTCCCGCTGCGGGTGCTTGTTAAAATGAGAACAAAACCACTTGCTACGGAAAAAGCACCGCTATCGGTATTAATGGTAGTGCGAAATGAAGAAGAAAATTGCCGCGAAACTTTACCGCGACTGCTGAATTTGGAAAATCCGGATATGGAAGTTGTGGTTATCGACGACTATTCGCAGGACAATACTTTGTCGGTACTGGGCTTGTTAAAGCAGCGCTACCAGCGCATGAAGCTTTCTTCTCTGAGCCAGGAAACACGCTATTCAGAAAAACTAGCACAAAATATTGCCTTAAAATCGGCCGAAAAGGATTGGGTACTGTTGTACCCGGTAAGTGCACAAAATCCATCGCAGGATTGGTTGAACGAAATTGGTAAAACCGTGGCCGATCAGGTAGTTGTAAAAGTAGCTTATACCACTGTTGCAGCCAACAACAACCGGTTTAATAAATTTTACCGCATCGAGAATTTCTTTCAACAGGTGAGAAGTGCTTCGTACTCGCTAAACGGATTAGCCTTTGTTTATAAAGAGGAAAATGTGGCGTTTAAAAAAGCAGAATACTTTAAACTGGGCGGTTTTGGCCTTAAAGTGCAGGAACCTTATGCCAACCTCGAGCTGGTAATAAACCGTTTTATCCGAAAAAAGAATGTTAAGTTCTGTTTTAATGACAAGAGCATTCTTACCAAACAGGTTGCTGCCGGCCTTTCAGAGTTTAAAGATTTGGTTCGAAAAAGCATTCGTATTGAGAAGCATCTGAGTAAATGGAAACAGTTTGTTTTGCTACTCGACAGGTTAACACAGGTGTTTTATCCACTTTCTCTTGCATTGGTTTTGCTTGTTGCATTCAAGCTATGGCCCATTATTGCAGCGCTGGTAGTGGTTAAGTTGCTGGTTTTCATGGTTATCATAAAAATATTGCAGAATCGTTTGAATGAACGTAAATTATTCATAACTTCGTTAGTGTTCAGTTTTATAATGCCTTTTTATAAACTTTTTTTCAGGTGGAGCTTTAACAGGCAAAGTCAGAATCACAAATGGAAAAACAGGGGGTAATACTATCGGAAAAAGCGCGGCAGGACTACGAGCTTGTAAAAGCAGCGTTAGCCGGCGATGATAAAGCTTTTGCCCGATTGTTAAACCGATACAAAGACGCCATTTATTTTATGCTGCTTAAAATGGTGAATAACCGCAGTGATGCCGAAGACCTGACACTTGAAGCATTCGGAAAGGCATTCAAAAGTCTTCACCAATACTCGCCAACTTACGCATTCAGCACCTGGTTGTTTAAAATTGCATCGAACAATTGCATTGATTTCTTGCGAAAGAAAAAAGGAGTGCATGTGCCCATAGAAAACAACGGGCAGGATGATAACAGCGAAACCATAAAACTTCGGTCGAAAGATCCCGATCCGGAAGAAAAGCTGATCCGTCAGCAGAAGGCTATTTTACTGCGGCGCGTGGTACGAAAGTTAAAGCCGCGTTATCAAATTCTGGTCGAACTTCGTTATTTCAGAGAGTTTTCGTACGAAGAAATCGCAAAAGAGTTAGATTTGCCGCTCGGAACAGTTAAAGCACAGCTTTTCAGAGCTCGCGAAATGCTGTTTAAAATGATTGAAAGCACCGAGATCGGACGAAAAGATTAACTTTTGTATGGATTTAATTCTAAAGTATTTTCCCCACTTAACCGAAACCCAAATCGAACAGTTTAAACAATTGGAGCCGTTGTATGCCGATTGGAATGCAAAAATAAATGTGATTTCCAGAAAAGACTTTTCTGAGTTTTACGAGCGTCATGTGTTGCATTCTTTAGGTATAGCCAAGTTTATACGTTTCAACGATAAAACAAAAGTACTGGATGTAGGCACCGGCGGTGGTTTCCCCGGAATTCCGCTGGCAATTATGTTTCCTGGGGTACAGTTTCACCTGGTTGATTCGATCGGGAAAAAGATAAAAGTGGTAAACGGGGTTGCCCAATCGCTGGGATTAAAAAATGTGCGTGCCGATCAGGTTCGTGCCGAAGAGCTAAAAGAAAAGTACGATTTTGTAGTGAGCCGCGCCGTTACACGTTTGCCCGATTTTGTAAAGTGGATCAGAACAAACATCTCGAAGAAACAACAAAATGCGCTGCCCAACGGAGTAATTTATTTAAAAGGCGGTGATCTTACTGCAGAGGTAAAACCTTTCGGAAAACGAATATTTCTGCAAGATTTGTCGCAATATTTCGAAGAACCTTTTTTCGAAACGAAGAAAGTATTGCATTTGCCAATATAAAAGATTCAATGGCTCTGGCTGATATAAAGAGGATGGATCGTTGAACGACCATTACCCTCTCTCTTATCTCTCCCTTCGGAGAAGGGAAAGACGATAGTCCTTTATAAGTAAATACACTGGTGAATAATTGGTGAAAATTTGCGGTTAATCACAAAACAATCGTCCTTCCTTTTTTAAGGGAAGGACAAGAGGATGGGTAGGATTTTATTTTTGTTGAAGAACCATGATAAAAAGGGAAAGCCGGTTTGAATCAACAAGCCGGCTTTCTATTTATACTTAATCAATAATCTTTTATTCTTTCTACATGTATTCGTCGCCAAATGAGACACCCATTTTCCGTGCTTTTTCAATTAGTCCTAAATTCGGTTCAACCAATCTCAATTTGCCACCAACCTCCTCTAGCGGGACGGTTGTTAAATCGTTGTTTTTTACAGCGACCATGGTTCCAAAATTTTCGTTGGCTATACATTGGGCTGCAAAAGCTCCGTAGCGAGTGGCCAAAATCCGGTCCATTGGAGTTGGCGAACCACCGCGCTGAATGTAACCTAAAACCGTTTCGCGGGTTTCAATGCCGGTGTAGGTTTGAATAGCCTGTGCAATATGTGTTGCTGCTGAAACTTCTTTCGGATGATCGATTCCTTCGGCAACTACAACAATTGAGTACGGTTTGTTGCTCTCAAAACGGCTTTCAATTTTTTTGCAAACCGAGCGGATGTTGTACTCCAGCTCAGGAAGCAAAATAATATCGCCACCACCTGCAAGTCCTGAATACAATGCCAGCCAACCGGCGTGGTGTCCCATAATTTCAATAATCATTACGCGCTGGTGCGAGTTAGCTGTGGTGTGCAATCGGTCGATGGCGTCGGTGGCAATTTGCACTGCCGAATCGAAACCGAAAGTTACATCGGTACCCCAAACATCGTTATCAATGGTTTTCGGGATTCCAACCACATTCATGCCTTCCTGTGCCAAAAGGCTTGCAGTTTTCATGGTTCCGTTACCACCTATACAAACTAAAGCATCAAGGCCTAGCTTTTTATAGTTCTTCATTATTTTGTGCGGTTTGTCCTCTGCATCTTTTCCGTTTTTATTCCCTTTGTAGGGCTTTTCGCGCGAGGTTCCCAGAATAGTTCCGCCAAGCGTAAGAATGCCCGAGAGTGCCGATTCTTTCAACTCGATGTAATCGCCGTTTATTAAACCTGAGTAGCCGGCATTAAAGCCCAACACCTCCATTCCGTATTCAACTATCGCTGTTTTTCCAACGCCCCTTATTGCTGCATTCAGTCCCGGACAATCGCCCCCTGCAGTCAAAATACCAATTCTCTTTGGCTTTGCTGAAGTACTCATATCAACTAATTTTTAATCAACTTAATCTTTTAATTAACCGAATTTACAAAAGAACTTTATAAAACCGACGTTAAAAGCCCGTTAAATACAGTATTTCATGATTTCTTTTTTATACGTGGAAAAATAACGTTCTAACTATTTTTGTACATTCGCACGTCGTTTGAAAAATGGCATTTTAATCTTTAACCAATTAAATGTAATAGAAATGAGAAAGTTTTTTTCACTTTTAATGGCTACTGCCTTTGTGTTTTCTATCTCGTGTAAGAGTACAAAAACAGGAGGTTCGGCCGGTTTAAATCAATTAACAAAAAAAGAAAAAGAAGAAGGTTGGGTATTGCTTTTTGATGGCAAAACCAGCGAAGGATGGCGTGGTAACAACAAAGACCATTTCCCAACAGGATGGCAGGTTGTTGACGGAACTTTACACTGCAAAAAATCAGGTCAGGGCGAAGCCGGATCGCGCGATGGTGGCGATATTATCACTACCAAAGAGTATTCTAACTTTCATTTGAAACTGGAATGGAAACTTGCTGAAGGTGGTAACTCAGGTATTTTTTACTTAGGAAAAGAGCACGAAGGATGGCCAATTTATAAAACGGCCCCTGAAATGCAGGTGTTAGACAACGAGCGTCACCCTGATGCTTTGTTAGGAAAAAATGGTAACCGCAAAGCCGGTTCGCTGTACGACCTGATTCCTGCAAAACCACAAAATGCAAAACCTGCAGGCGAATGGAATACCGTAGAAATTATTTGCTATAAAGGTACTGTTGTGCACAAGCAAAATGGCGAAACTGTTGTTGAGTACCACCTGTGGACTGATGACTGGAAAGAGCTGGTTGCCGGATCGAAATTCCCGGGATTAAATCCTGACTGGGCAAATGTGGCCAAAGAAGGTGTTATTGCTTTGCAAGACCACGGCGACGATGTGTGGTTCCGCAACATCAAAATTAAAGAAATGAATTATTAAGCTTTCAAGCTGATAACGATAGGCCCGGTAGTTTTTCTGCCGGGCTTTTTTGTTTTTTAGCTGCGAGTTTCAAACAAACAGTCATTAGCCACAAGCTACAGGCTTGCGCAGATAGAAGGCCAATACCAATACCTGATGATCAAATTCCAATATTGTATTTAAATATTTGAATACACCTGTTTTGGAGCACTCCATAATAGATATATTCTATGGGATAATAATTATGGAGTGGGACATACCTAGTATGACCAGGGGCAGAATGAATATGGAATAGGTCAAAATAGTTATGGAAGGATCCATGATAGATATTTCCTATGGGATAATAACTATGGAGTGGGACATATCTATTATGACCAAGGTCAGAATGATTATGGAATTGGTCAGAATGATTCAGGAGTCTGTATGAATAAGAAGCAAGTCAGTTCAATTTCCAGTGCAGAACACATTCATTTCTAATCTTTACCCCTTATCTTGTCAGGACCTCCTCTTAAAGCTAACCTTTATACACAAATATTTTTCTAATAATTTCTGTAAGAGGAATTCTAAATGAGGCGCATGCTAGGTTTCATTTTCAATTGACTTTTCTATTTGCGCCTTTGTTATTACTTCTCATTAACCCCGGGCGGCACTTTCCCGATGAATCGGGAGTTTGCCCGGGGCTGAATTAATACGGACTTTCAGCCCGATATTTTATTTGATTAAAAGAATAAGCGCTGAAAGTGCTTAATATTTAAGCCCAGGGCAAAGTAATTCAACGAATTACGTCGCCCTGGGTCATGATGATATGATTTGAATCGTCCGGCGAAAGAAAATGATCGAAGCTAATTGGTACTCCCGGACGAAATTTAAATAAGAAAAAGATGTGTATAAAGGGTAGCTCGTAAAGGGAGCGAGCACTGAATATAGGTTCGGCTTTTCATCAAACCTTCTTACTTCGCTTTGTAGAACTTTTCCCTCGCGAGGGGAAATGGCTACAGCCAAAGGGGTAATGTTAATTTCTGGTTTTTGCGATATCAAATTCAAAATTCAATGGCTAATGACCAGTGACCGATGCCTATAAAACTATCCTTCAACTCCGCTCAGTGTCTTCTAGCTCGCGGCTAGTGGCTCGTAGCTAGTTATTCCGGATTATACCCCGAATCGTTCAAAATCTGCTGAAAATCGTAATTGGCCATTAGTTCAGGCACGGTTACCTCAGGGTGTTTTTTCATGTATTGTCGTACAATCTGCCAGCCAATCCACACGCCGGTTCTTCCGGGCGAATCGAGCGGAAAGCCGCTGGTTGATGGTGCCGGATTAATGTAGCGGATAATATTCATCCGTTTGCTATTGTACAACAATTCGTGCTCAATAAGGTAAGTCCACATTTGCGGTTCGTTCATTTGGCACCACTCCAATTGTTGTGTGGTGTAGCCAATTTTTAACGAGTCTTCCATATCGGGCAGTATGGCGTCAACCAGGTACATCAATTTTCCTTTTTCAACCATATTTCCCAGCAGATTGGTCGCGCGGTCTTCGTGCTCAAATTCGGTAATTGCCCAGGCAAATGCCACGTCCGACAAAATTTTGTCCTTGTGCATGTTTTGTGCTTTATACTGAGGCGTAGTTTGTAATTGCTCGTAGTACTTACAATCGCGCCCCAGGTATTTGTCGAGGCTTATTCCAATAATATTTTCAGCCGTAACCACCGATTGGTTAAATCCCGAAATATAAGTGTAAATCGTCGGCAGTTCTTTCTCCGGGAAATGGTAGCTGTAATACTTAAATGCTTTTGTCAAACCTTTTTCAAGTTTTGTAAGGTTGGGGAACACCGAGTCGGTTTTTAGTTTTACGTCCATAATCAGGCTGTCGGTTAAAAACAAGCTCATCATGTGCTGAAAATCTTCGTCGCCAATTCCGCCCACCTGAATAACGCGATAAGTGTACAAATTAAAAAAATCGGGGTAGGCGTTGCTCAGTTCCGTTATTGTTTCCAGCGTGTCTTTTCCTTCAAGGTTAAAAAGCTGCTCGCCAAACCGCACCACTTCAACCTCTTTGTCAACATCAGAAATATTTACTTTTAAGGGATTTCGTTTACATGAAAAGAAAATCAGGGCAATAACGCCCATAAAAACCACTGCTTTTGTCCACTTCATTTTACAAGAAATTTAAATCATTACGCTTACACTTCTTATTTATTGCAAAACTGAACTAAAAATTGGAGATTTGCAATCGTCATTCTATTTAAACAAACTTCGGATTTCGCACTTCGGTCTTCCGGCTAATATAGAAAAATGAAAGTTGCACTGGCACAGTTAAATTATACCATCGGCGATTTTGAAGGAAACGCGTCGAAGATTATTGCAGAGATCAACCGCCTGAAACAAGCGAACGTTGATTTGGTTGTTTTTTCCGAATTGTCGGTAACGGGATATTACCCGCACGATTTGCTGGAGAAAAAGGAGTTTATTGCAAAAGCCGATGATGCTGTTGCCGAAATAGCTAAACACTGCCAGGGAATTGCAGCTTTGGTTGGTGCGCCTCGAATAAACCAGCACGAGCGTGGTAAAACGCTTTTTAATTCGGCGCTGTTTCTGGCCGATGGAGAAATTAAAAGCAGCCACAACAAAACGCTGCTGCCTACCTACGATATTTTTGATGAGTACCGCCACTTTGAGCCGAACCGTGAGTTTAGCCTGGTAGAATACAAAGGCGAAAAGATTGCCGTTACCATTTGTGAAGACCTGTGGGACGAGCAACCAACGGCCAACGAATTTGGCAAAGACAAGCTTTACTCAATATCGCCAATGGAGGAACTGGCAAAGCTAAAACCCGATTTTGTGGTCAACCTTTCGGCATCGCCATTTTCGTACAACCAGGAAGGCTGGCGCAAGAATGTATTGATAACAAAAGCAAAAAAATACGGCGTACCTATTTTGTATTGTAACCAGGTGGGTGCACAAACCGAGTTGGTTTTTGATGGCGGATCGGTGTACATTGATGCCAGCGGCGAGATTGTAAAAGAACTGAAATATTTCGAGGAGGATTGCCTCGTTCTGGATACCACGTCGCTGGGCGAAAAAGCGCTGCAACCAAAAGTTGATTACATCGAAAAAATACACGATGCGTTGGTACTGGGTATCCGCGATTATTTTAAAAAGATGGGCTTTAAACAAGCTACGCTGGGTTTGTCGGGCGGAATTGATTCGGCAGTAACCGTTGTACTTGCCGTTCGTGCTTTGGGTGCCGAAAATGTACGCGTGTTGTTAATGCCATCAAAATATTCGTCGGACCATAGTGTAAACGATGCCCGCGAGCTGGCTGAAAATCTGGGAATTCGTTACGATGTGGTGAATATTCAGTCGGCAGTTGATCAGTTTGAATCGGCACTTTCTCCACTATTCGAAGGCCGCTCGCCCGATGTTACTGAAGAAAATATTCAGGCTCGTGCCCGCGGTATCTACATGATGGCAATTTCGAATAAATTTGGTCACATACTGTTAAACACCACAAACAAAAGCGAGTGTGCTGTTGGTTATGGTACACTCTACGGCGATATGAATGGCGGCCTGGCTGTGCTTGGCGATGTTTACAAACTGGATGTGTTTAAATTATCGCGGTTTATGAATAAAGACGGCGAGATAATTCCGGAGAATACCATTGTAAAACCACCATCAGCAGAGTTACGCCCTGATCAGAAAGATACCGATTCGTTGCCTGAATATGAAGATTTGGACACGATGCTTTTCAACTACATTGAGTTGAATAAATCGCCCAAAGAAATCGCTGCCTTGGGCTATGACGAGGCAGTGGTTCGAAGAGTGATAAGAATGGTGAACATGAATGAATATAAACGTTTTCAGGCAGCTCCGATTTTAAGAGTAAGTTCAAAAGCTTTTGGCTTCGGACGAAAAATGCCGCTGGTTGCCCGTTACTAGCCATGTGAATTTTTTATCAACCGTTTTCAGCCCAATTGTTGATGATATTATTCCGTTTTGAGGTAAAATAAACGTTAAAAAAGAATCAATTTTAACAATTTTTTTTAGCTTTGATGCTGTAAAACATACAGACGGGTATATGTTAAATTCAGATATTGGACTTCGAGACCTGGTTGACAATCAGAAATCAATTTTTTACTTGTTGGGGCAGGAAGATAAAGACGACTTGCAACACCATATTTCTCTTTCGCAGTACAAAAAGAATGAATTTATTTACAAAGAAGGAGATAAGCCGAATGGATTTTTGGTTTTGATTGATGGAAAGGTTAAGATTTTTAAAGAAGGCGTTGGTGGAAGAGAGCAGATTATTCGCATGACAAAACCACTTGGACTGATTGGTTACCGCGCTTTGCTTGCCGAGGAAACACATAACGGTTCGGCGGTAACTCTTGAAGAGTCGCTCGTTTGTACCATTGATCCCGACTTTATTTTTGAACGTGCCTTAAAAAATCCTGATTTTTCATTTAAGATTATCAGTAAACTTTCGAAAGAACTGGGTTTCTCCAATGCCCGAACTGTAACTTTAACACAAAAACATATTCGTGGTCGTTTGGCCGAATCATTGATTTTGCTGAAAGATAAATACGGTTTTGAAAACGACGGTACAACATTAAAAGCATTCTTGTCGCGCGAGGATATTGCCAACCTTTCGAATATGACCACATCAAATGCGATTCGTACTTTATCAACTTTTGCCAACGAAAAAGTAATTGCTATCGATGGCAGAAAAATTCGGATTTTGGATACCACCCGCCTGGAGCGCATCAGTAAATTAGGTTAATAGTTTTTATAAAAATATTGCGAGTGCCACTTGAGAAATCAGGTGGCATTTTTTATTCCTGTAAATACACCCGTTTCACGCGTTGCGAGATTCCTGTTAAAATCTCATAAGGAATAGTTTCAAGTAGCTGGGCCACCTTTGAAATGGAAATATTTGGCCCAAAAATTTCAACCTTGTCGCCCGGATTAACTTCCAGGTTGGTAATGTCGAGCATCAGCATGTCCATGCAGATATTTCCGATTATTCTTGCTTCTTGTCCGTTAACAAAAGCACTGCCTAGACCGTTGCCCAGTCGGCGGTTTATGCCATCAGCATAACCCATTGGAACGACGGCTACCCGGCTTTGTTGCTTAATTTTCCCATTTCGGTTGTACCCAACAGTTTCGTTTGTGTTTACGGTTTTAACCTGCGAAACAGTGGTTTTCAGGGTACTGATTTGCTGTAACGCTAATCCGGTTTGTGAAATGCCGTAAAGGCCAATTCCCAGTCGTACCATATTCATTTGATGCTGTGGGAAACGTTCAATACCGGCTGAGTTTAAAATGTGCTTGTCGATTTTGTATGGAAAACTATTCTCAATTAAGGCTGATAAATCTGCAAATCGTTTGAACTGTTCCTGGGTAAAATCATCAAGTTCCGGTTCGTCACTTCCGGCAAGGTGTGAGAAAACAGAACTGACTTTTAGGTGCTTATTGTTTTTAATAAATGTAATTACTTCTTCAACTTCTTTTTCCGTTTTCAGACCGAGACGGTTCATGCCTGTGTCGATTTTTATGTGAATGGGGAAGTTGCTTAAACCAAATTCTTCCAAAGCCTTTACAAACTCTTGTAATAATTGGAAGCTGTAGATATTTGGTTCCAGGTTAAAATCAATAATATTCTGAAAACTGTCGTGTTCGGGATTCATTACCACAATTGGAATTGTGATGCCTGCATTTCGCAGTTGAACACCTTCGTCGGCAACAGCCACAGCCAGGTAATCTACATTTTGGTGCTGCAAAAGCTGCGCAATTTCCACATCGCCGCTGCCATACGAAAAAGCTTTTACCATTACCATTATTTTGGTTTCTGCACGCAATAACTTTCTGAAAGTGTTAAGATTATGCACCAACGCATTCAGGTTTATTTCAAGCACCGTTTGATGTGCTTTCTGTTGAAGTAGCGCTGATATTTTCTCCAGCTCAAATTGTCGTGCACCTTTTAATAAAATTGCCGACGAGGAATAATTGCTTCGTACAAAGCGTTTTTCAAACTCACTGCGACCGGTATAAAACTCGCTTTCCAGCTGAAAGATATGCTGGTGTTGGTAAAGATCTTTTCCAATTCCGGTGAGTTTGTTAATTCCCCACACCTGTAAAAGCTGGTTTACCTTCGAATAAAGTTCTGTCGTTTCAATACCTGTTTGCTGAATATCAGATAAAATTACATGCTTAAACAAATGGCTTTTTGCTGCTTGTTGTTTTAGTACCGACAGCGCAATACTCAGCGAATTCAAATCCGAATTGTAATAGTCGTTAATCAGCAAACAATTGTTTATTCCCTGTTTAATTTCGAGGCGCATTGCCACCGGTTGCAGCTTACTGAATTGCGTTAGAAAATCTTTTGGATCTTTCTCCAATGCAATTAGCGTAGCAAAACAATGGCAGGCATTTTCAAGTGCCGAATCATCAGTGAATGGAATTGAAAATGAATAGTGATCATTTTTAAGAATTGCTTCAACTTCAGTACTAGCCGATTTTATTTTGCTTTTAAACTGAATAGCTGCGTTATTGTTCTCCAACGTCCAGTTTATGGGATCAATATTATTTTGCGAACAAAACGCTGCGATGTTTTTTGAGTAGAAGCGATCAGACTGAAATACCAGTTTTTTTGCGCCTGCAAACAGTTTTAATTTCTCGAGTAGTTTCTCCTCCAGCGAGTGAAAATTTTCCTGGTGAGCATCACCAATGTTGGTCAATATTCCAATGTCAGGCCGAACGATTGGAGCCAGTTTTTGCATTTCACCGGGCTCCGAGATTCCTGATTCTAAAATTGCAAGATCGTATTGCTCATCAATTAACAATGTCGACAAGGGTACACCCACCTGTGAGTTGTAGCTTTTCGGGCTTCGTATAATCTTCAGTTCAGCCGCAAGCAGATCGTAGAGCCATTCTTTTATAATAGTTTTCCCATTGCTACCGGTAATTCCAATAACGGGCTGTGAAAACCGGCTGCGGTTATAAGCCGCGAGTTGCTGAAGTGCAAAAACCGTGTCCTTTACCAGGATGTAACCGGCTTTGTCGTCAATAAAATTTTTGTCGGAAACGATAAATAGCAGTACGCCTTTTTTACGAAGTTGGGCGATGTAATTATGTCCGTTAAAAACGGGACCAGACAAGGCAAAAAAAGCAACGTTCGTTCCGCCGAAAAAAGTCCGGCTGTCGGTAATAATTTCTGAAACAGTAAAATCCTGAAACGATGAGGAAGCGAAAAACTCACCATTTACTACGGCGCTTATTTGTTTAGCCGTCAGGTTGATCATTATTCCTTATGTGCTTTGTTGTAACAGCGTCGGCAGAGTGGTTCGTAAATATCTTTTTCGCCCAGCAGAACCACTTGCTCTTTTTCCGAAAGGCGATGAGAGAATTGTGCGATGCTTCCGCACCGAACACAAATAGCATGTACTTTGGTAATGTAATCGGCAACGGCCATCAGTCCTGGAATCGGACCAAAAGGTTCGCCTTTAAAATCCATGTCCAGACCGGCCACAATTACGCGAATACCCATATTGGCCAGCTGGGTTACTACATTTATCAGGCCCTTGTCAAAAAACTGGGCTTCGTCAATTCCAATTACATCAACATCTCCGGCCAGCAGTAAAATGTTCGCTGAGTTTTCAACCGGAGTTGAGTGGATTGCATTTTCATCGTGCGAAACCACCTCCGTTCCCGAGTAACGAACATCAACCATCGGCTTGAAAATCTCCACCTTTTGTTTGGCAATTTTAGCACGTTTCAGCCGCCTTATCAATTCTTCCGTCTTTCCCGAAAACATCGATCCGGCGACAACTTCAATGGTGCCAACTTTTTTATGGCTGTTTATATCTCTTTCAATAAACATTTAACGTTACTCTTTTTGGTAATACTATTACAGGGTATTTTTATTTACTACTTTTACAAAAATAAAATTTACAGGCTTGTTTGGGCACTGTAAAGCTCGATTAATTTACCAACATCGCGTTAAAAGCTTGGATGAATGGACAATAATAAGTTATTTAAATTTCTGCTAAAAGATATTTCGGAGATAGAAGAATTGTTTGCAGAAAAAGGTGCCGAAGGATTCGATGAACTGGAAATCGAATTTATCCGCACACGTTTCAATGGAGCAAAACACATTATTCAGCTGTTAGGCGGAAAAGATGTACCGTCGCAAAAAACGATAGTAACAGGTCCTGCTGCAACGAAAGTTGTGACAGAGGCAGAAACTGTGAACGCCAATAATTCAGTACAGTCACAAGCTCGGCTCTCCGAGGAAGAAAAGGAGAGTTTAGCTGCTTTGTCGGACTTTGAAGAGGAGTTAAAGCAGGAAGAAAGTAAGCCGGAAACAGTAGTACAAGAAGAGGAAATTAATTCGCCAGAAGCAGAACCTGAAGAGGACGAACAAAAATCAGTTGAAGAAGAGGAAACGGTTGTAGCTGAAGAAGTGGAAGAGCAGGAAAGTGTTACTACTGAAGTTGAAGAAGAAACTTCGGAGGAAGAAACAATAGCTGAGGAAATAGCTGAAGAGCCTGTAAGCGAAAAAGAGCCGCATCAGAAAAACGAGCCGGAAGATGAGCCCGAACCTGTTGTGATTAGTAACAGAATTGGCGACCGTGTTATTTCCGAAAAATCGGTTAACGATTTGCTTAGCGGAAATGGTGATAAAAAGCTGGAATATAAAATATCAAACAGTCCGGTAAAAAGTATACAGGCTGCTATCGGTATAAACGACCGCTACCAATATATTCGGGAGCTGTTTAGCGGCAACGCCGAAACCTTTGCAAAAACGGTTGTTGATCTCGATAATTTGGGTAATATTCAGGAGGCAGTGGCTTATCTGCAGGAGAACTTTAAATGGAAAAAGAACGAAACCAGCCTGAAATTTGTAAACCTTGTAAAGCGCCGGTTCCCCAATGGATAACGAAGCAAAATTAATACTCGTTCCAACGCCCATTGGAAATCTGCAGGATATCACGCTGCGGGCAGTTGAAGTTTTAAAAGCCGCCGATATTATTTTGGCGGAAGATACACGTGTGTCGTCAAAACTTTTAAAACACCTTGAGATAGATAAGAAACTGGTTGCACATCATAAGTTTAACGAACATAAAACCACGGGGGCAATCGTTTCAAAAATTGAGCAGGGAAATACGGTCGCGCTAATTTCGGATGCCGGTACACCTGCCATCTCGGATCCCGGTTTTTTATTGGTACGGGCTTGCGTGGAGAAAAACGTGAAAGTGGAATGTTTACCCGGAGCAACGGCATTAATTCCGGCTTTGGCGGTTTCGGGTTTGCCAACCGATAAATTTGTTTTCGAAGGATTTTTGCCTCAGAAAAAAGGCCGTCAAACTCGTTTGAAAATTCTGGCCGAAGAGCCGCGGACCATTGTTCTTTACGAATCGCCTTACCGGTTGGTAAAAGCGCTTGGGCAGTTTGCCGAATTTTTTGGCCCCGAACGAAAAGCCTGCGTCTGCCGCGAGCTAAGTAAAATGTTCGAGGAAGTGAACCGTGGGACTGTAACTGAGCTGCAAGAATACTACACGGAGCATCCTCCCAAAGGCGAAATAGTGATTGTTGTTGAAGGGAAACAAAATTGACAAATCCTTCACATAAATTACCTTGAACAATAGCGATGAGGAAAAAATACACGCATCTTTTTTTTGACCTTGACAATACTTTGTGGGATTTTAAAACCAACTCCAGATGTGCTATGCTGAAGACTTATGAGTTGCTTAAGTTGGATAAGGGTAGCGTGAAATTTGATGTGTTTTTTGATGAGTACTGTCGTAATAATGATGAACTTTGGTTGGCTTATCGCAGAAAAGAGGTAACAAAAAAGGAACTTACCCGGCAGCGTTTCCAGTTGACTTTCGATTCATTAGATATAGATACGATTGATGCGTTAGTGATGAACGACATGTATTTAAAGGAAATGCCCAAACACTCGCATCTGATTGACGGAGCAAGGGAAGTTCTTGATTATGCAAGGTCAAAAGGCTATCGTTTATTTATAATAACCAATGGTTTTAAAGAGGTTCAGCACGAGAAGTTAAAACAAGCAGGACTTCAAAACTATTTCGAAAAAGTATTTATTTCAGAAGAAATAAAAATACCAAAACCCGGTCGGGGAATATTTGAACACGCAATTAAATCATCCAATGCCAAAAAGAAAAACAGTTTAATGATTGGCGATGATTGGGAAGTTGATATATGCGGAGCGGCTAACTTTGGTATTAATGCTGTTTATTTTAATCGTTTACAACAGCCATTAAATAATTTGACTGGTGATGTTACAATTATCGGTTCACTGAAGGAATTATTTTTGGTAGTGTAATCCTGCTTCTCCTTTCCCTCAACAACTTATGTTTTCTGTTTGATCAATCTCTGCTGTCGAGAATATGGTAGATTAGCAAAATCACTTCATTATTGATCATTCATCATTTCTCCTTTTCTTGATAATAATACTCTGTTTTATTCTAAAAGGTATTATTTGTTGGTGAATTATGGAAATATGACAGTATTGGCTGTGTTTTCTGTGAAAATATGTCAGGCAAAATGGTTTTCTGTTAACATTAATTTAATGTGATGCAGTATGTATATGTAGTTTTTACAAAAAGCTAGAAATGAATGATTTGAGCTTTGCAGTTTTTTATTTTCTGTCAAATTGTTGTTATTAATTGTGTCAAAAAGAAATAAAACAAGCCAAAAAGAGGCCTTGTGTATGCCGGAAAGGAATAAAAAATAGATATTTGAGTGATTTAAATTAAGAGTTGGAAGTGAAAGTTTTCTGTTGATTTAAAATTTCACAGGAACAAATTTGGGGGAATTTGATTTTCATTTTCAAAAACGAAAAATATCAAAACGCTGTTTAATTAATGCTTAAAATGTTTTTATCAGGGGAGGTTACATCCTATACACTTAACGAAAGAAAAATTATTTCAATTACGCACGGGCTAAATGGTAGACCCTTTAGCCTGTGTGGTATTGAAGTAGTATTCAAAGAGTTTCAAATCTAGTTTTTAATATTAATCTAAAATTGTTTTCTATGAAAAAAATCGCGCTTATTATGTCATTTCTGGTTTTGCTGGGAGTGACGGTGGTAAATGCTCAGACCAAGATCGTTACCGGTACGGTTACATCCAGCGAGGATAACCTGCCAATTCCGGGAGTTTCTGTTTCTGTGGCAGGGACAACCCTTGGTACCGTAACTGATATTGACGGAGTTTTTAATTTGAAAGTTCCGCAAGATGGAAAGGCTTTGGTAGCCAGTTTTGTGGGGATGAAAACACAGACCGTTGAATTGGGCGAAGGATCGGACTATACAATCGTAATGGAGCCCGACCTTGTAGGTATCGACGAAGTAGTAGTTACCGCCCTTGGTATTACCCGCGAAAAGAAATCGTTGGGTTATTCATCGCAATCGCTTACCGGCGACGATGTGGCAGCAGTAAAAGATGCAAACATTGTTAACTCGCTTTCGGGTAAAGTTGCCGGTGTGCAGGTTACCGGATCGCCTGGTAGTGTTGGTGGTTCATCGCGTATTATTATTCGTGGTGTGAACTCAATTTCGGGTAACAACCAGCCATTGTTCATTGTGGATGGCACTCCGATTGATAACTCGAACTTTAACTCTACCAATACGCAGTCGGGAGATGGTGGTATCGACTTTGGTAACGCTTCAGCCGATATCAACCCTGAAGATATTGAGTCGATGACCGTGTTAAAAGGTGCGAACGCTGCTGCACTTTATGGCTCGCGTGCGGCCAACGGTGTAATTCTTATTACGACCAAAAAAGGTACTAAACGTAAAGGTATTGGTGTTTCTATCACTTCGGGTGTAAATGTGTCAACCGTTGCTTTGTTGCCCGATTATCAAAATGAATATGGTGGTGGTTACAAACAGACATTTGATATTTATGAGCCAACCGGTGAGCCCATTGTAAACTATGCAGCCGACGAAAGTTGGGGGCCACGCATGGACGGTCAGTTGGTACGTCAGTGGTACAGCTGGTATCCGGATGATCCAAACTACGGAAAAATGACTCCGTTTGTGGCCCATCCTGATAACATTAAAGACTTTTACGAAACAGGTGTTACAACAAACAATAACATTGCCTTAGAAGGAGGTGGCGATGGAACACTTTTCCGTTTGTCGTTTACCGACTTCCGTCAATCAGGTACTTTGCCAACTTCTGAATTGAAAAAGAATACTATTTCCTTTAATGGAAGCTCAAAATTAACTGATAAGTTAACAGCTTCGGCAAGTGTAAACTATGTTTCCTTAACCAACGAAGGTATTCCTGGACAAGGATATGGTAACAATGCAGGTAACGTAGTTACCAGTTTTAACCAGTGGTTTCAGCGTCAATTGGATATGGATAATCTGAAAAACTATAAAACTGCTGACGGTATTGACCGCACATGGAACATTAGCTCTCCAACAAATCTTCGTCCTTTATACTGGGAAAACCCATACTGGGTATTGAATGAGAGTCCTGCACAAATGGAAAGACAACGTGTGTTTGGTAACGTGTCGTTAAAATACGATGTGCTTCCCGGGTTGTCAGTTCAGGGATGGGCGCGTACCGATTTCTATACCGATCGTCGTCAGGAAAGAATTGCTTCAGGTTCTATTCCACAGGCATGGTATAAAGAAGAAGTTCGCCAGCTTGAAGATAATAACTACGAGTTTTTGGCAACTTATACAAAAGAAATTGGTTCGGATATCACACTGGATGCCAACCTGGGTGCCAACAAGCGTATTCGCATGTATTACAACAATACTGCCAGTACTAATGGTGGTTTAAGTGTGCCTAACTTCTTTAATGTTGATGCATCCATCGACCGTCCTTCTATAACTGATTACAAATCGAAAAAAGTTGTAAACTCGGTATACGGAAGTGCAACAATTGGTTATAAAAACATGCTATATGTTGATCTGTCGTTACGTAACGACTGGTCTTCAACACTGCCTGATGGAGACAATTCCTATTTGTATCCTTCGGTAACCGGTACATTCCTTTTCTCAGAACTAATCGAAGACAAATCTATCCTTTCGTTAGGAAAAGTTAGAGCAAGTTGGTCGCAGGTGGGTAACGATACCGATCCTTACCAATTGGCCGTAACTTATGGTTCGGCTAATAACTACGGAAGTTATCCTGCATATGCAGTACCTAACAATTTAAATAACGCTGCTCTTAAACCAGAGACTATTACAACTACCGAGTTTGGTGTTGAAATGGCTTTCTTTAACAGCCGTTTAGGTTTAGATGTAACTTACTACGATATTCAGTCGGAAGACCAGATTCTTGACCTTGATGTAGCAAGTACTTCAGGATATAACTCAACAGTTGTAAATGCCGGATTAATGACCAATAAAGGTTGGGAAGTTATGCTGAACGGTCGTGCAATCGACAAAGAATTTACATGGGATATTGTTGCCAACTGGGCAAAAAATACCAACAAGGTTGAAGAGTTGGCTGCAGGACTTGATAATTATCAGTTAGCTGCATGGGGACCTTCTATTAACGCTCGAGTAGGAGAAACTTACGGTACATGGATTACCGATGGTTTTGTTTACGACGATGAAACCGGCCAACGTATCGTTGACGAAGACGGGTACTATAAGAGAGCTACTAACCAAACTTATGGTTCGTACTTACCAGATTGGACCGGTGGTGTTACCAATACATTTACTTACAAAGGTGTAATGTTAAGTGCTTTGATTGATTTCCAGAAAGGTGGTCAGTTGTACTCGGTAACTAACCGTTACGGAAACTACTCTGGTTTGTTGGCCGAAACTGCCGGACTGAACGCTAAAGGAAATCCACAAAGGGATCCTGTAAGCGAAGGTGGTGGTTACCTTGCTGTTGGTGTGAAAGAAGATGGAACACCTAACGATGTTTATATTGAATCGGTTGATTACTGGCAGCATCTAAGAACCAGAAGAGAGTATTACTTACACGATGCAAGTTTTATCAAACTGCGCGAAGTTAAAGTTGGTTATACTTTGCCAAGTAAATTATTCGCAAACAGCTTTATTAGCGGAATTAGCGTATCACTAGTAGGTCGTAACCTGGCGATACTTCATAAAAATGCTCCGAACATCGATCCGGAAGCTGCTTACGGTTCGGGTAACATCCAGGGTTTTGAAAATGGTCAGCACCCAAGTACCCGCACTATGGGGTTCAGTGTAAATGTTAAATTGTAAAAGTTAATAAGAAGATATTATGAAGAGATATATAATGAGATCAGTTTTAGCCCTGCTTTTTGTTAGCTTGATGGTGGGGTGTACCAAAGATTTCGAAGAGATCAACACCGATCCGAACAAAGTAACAAGTGTGCCAACGGCATACCTTATGACTCAGGCGCAGCGTCAAATTCTGTCGCAACGTTTTAATACTACCTGTTTGCTGTATTCGCAGCTGTGGTCTGAAACACAGTATACCAATACTTCGCGTTACGAAACAGCAGAAGCCAGCTTTAATGCTTATTACTACAGCCCTTTGGCTGATTTGCAGAAGATTATTGAGTTAAATACAGATGAGGCTACCATGAATGATGCTGCTGCATCAGGAGCCAATGCCAACCAGCTTGCCGTTGCTCGTATTCTTAAAGTGTACACTTTTCAGTTGATAACCGATATGTGGGGAGAAATTCCTTACAGCGATGCCTTAAAAGGTGCCGAAGCATTTCAGCCGGTTTACGACACGCAGGATGCAATTTATGCCAGTTTTGTTACTGAATTGACTGAAGCTGCGGCTCAGATTAATGAAAGCGCAGCCGGTATGGAAGGCGATATCATTTTTGGTGGAGATATGGCTGCCTGGAAGAAATTTGCTAATTCGTTAAAAGCACGTGTGGGAATTCGTATGACAGAGGTGGATGCCACTGCAGCACAAAGTGCAGTAACATCTGGTTTGGCTGGTGGTTTTGAAAGCAACGACGATAATGCTTTGTATACTTATCTGGCAGATGCTGCAAACTGGAATCCATACTACGACCATTACCTGGAAAGAACTGACTATGCTATTAGCGAAACTTTAGCCGATTATATGGCGGCACTAAACGATCCTCGTTTACCTGTTTATGCCGATGAAGCTCCCGAAACAGGAACGATTGTAGGTATGCCTTATGGTTTGTCTGCTGCAGATGCTGGAAGTATAACCAATGCGCAAATCTCGTTCCCTGGTATTGCTGTTCGTAGTGCTGATAGTCCCGGTATTTTAATGACATACTCAGAGTTATTGTTTATCAAAGCAGAAGCTGCTGCGAGAGGTTGGATCACTGATGATGCGGCCGAAGTTTATGAAGATGCAATTACTGCCAGTATGGAATTCTGGGGTGTAGAAACGGCTGACATCGATACTTATCTGGCACAGCCAGAAGTAGCTTACGACGGTACAAACTACAAAAAGTCGATTGGTGAACAAAAATGGGTTAGTCTATATATGGATGGCTCAGAAGCATGGTCGGAGTGGAGACGTTTGGATTATCCTGAATTGACTCCTGCGCCTGCTGCTGCTGAAGGCAGAGACATTCCCCGTCGTCGTGCATATACGCAAAACGAGTACGACCTGAACGAAGAAAATGTAAAAGCAGCTGTTGCTCGTCAGGGAGAAGATGTTATGGAAACCCGCATTTGGTGGGATCAATAATATTTAAGATACTTATTGACCCTGTTGAGGGACTTTAGGTTATTAATTAAAGAGCGGCCGGTAAGTTTTCTTACCGGCTTTTCTTTTGTTTTATTGGGTATATGACAAAAATCATGTATTTGGAAAAAAGAACAAAAGTTAGGATTAGTGCTTTGTAAAATACAGATATACAATTATATGGTGTGTTTTGTGTGTATTGTGTCTAGGTTGTTTTACTTCTTGGTTATTATCTATTTGTTAGATAATGTGAAAAAAAACTAACACTTTCTTTAAAAAATCAAATCTTCTTTTAATATTTGTAAATACCAAAAATAGAACAACAAATTCTATTTTAAGAGAGGTAATGCTGAGTATAAGGATTTGGGGGAATCCTTTCAGGTTTACAATATTAAATGCTGTTTAATTATTACTTAAAAATGTTTCTATGAAGGGGGGTATCATTCATTTGATCTTAAATCAAAATTTTAGATTTCTTATAAATCGGTATAGTAGCTAACTGCCGATAAGTATGCTGCATTAATGTTTCTAGTGTATGGAGACGAATAATGTATAAGGATTGGTTCGTGAATTTTGCTAATTGTTAAAAAAATTAACAATTAATAATTGTTTCAGGAATAGGCAAAGAATCTTAAATACTATAGAAGAGAATTCTTTTTTATCATATTAAAATTTTTCTGGATGGAAGGGAATAGGGAAAATAACCTTTTAAAAATCTTAATTGCAATAAATAAAACAATATTGAAAATATTTAAAAGATATGACCGGGAGGTGCTCACTCTACATTTACTCACAATTACCCTTCGTAGAATCTTAAATCCTCCCGGTTTTTCTCGAATTTGAATAAAAATGCTTAAAACAATTTTTATAGCGCTTTAATTAATAACTTAAAATTATTTCTATGAAAAAAATTGCGATTTTTTTATCGATTCTCCTTTTCATGGGTAATTTGGTTGCCTTTGCTCAAACGAAGACTTTAACCGGTACGGTTACTTCGTCTGACGATGAAATGCCAATACCCGGGGTGTCGGTTGCGGTGAAAGGAACTACGCTTGGTACTGTCACCAACATTGACGGTGTTTATGAACTTAAAGCACCGGAAGATGCCAAAACTTTAATATTAAGTTTTGTTGGTATGAAAACGCAGGAAGTTGTTATCGGTTCTTCTACATCAATTGATGTAGTTATGGAGCCTGATGTACTTGGTTTGGACGAGGTTGTAGTTACTGCACTCGGTCAATCACGTGAAAAGAAAGGACTGGCCTATGCTGTTCAGGACGTGAAGGGCGAAGAACTGATAACTGCACGCGAAGCTAACGTGGTTAACTCATTGCAGGGTAAACTCTCTGGAGTTCAGATTACCAACTCTTCAGGTAACGTAGGTGCCGGTTCTCGTATCGTTGTACGTGGTATGAGTACTTTAACTGGTAATAACATGCCTTTGTTTGTTGTAGACGGAGTTCCGATTATAAACTCGTATTCTTCGGTTGGTGCTTATAGTGGTACCGACTACGGTAACTCTTCAGCAGATATTAACCCTGCAGATATCGAAACTATTTCGATTCTTAAAGGAGCGAACGCCGCTGCGCTTTATGGTTCACGTGCGGTAAACGGTGTTGTGCTTATCACTACCAAAAACGGAAAATCAGGTAAAAAAGGTTTAGGAGTTTCTATTCAGCAGAACATGATGTGGTCGAACCCACTGAAATTACCTAACTTCCAGGATCTTTACGGTCAGGGGTACGATGGCGAGTTCGAATATGTTGATGGTAACTGGGGTGGTGTAAATGATGGTATTGACGAATCTTGGGGACCACGTCTTGACGGTCGTTTGCTCCCTCAGTTCGATAGCCCATACGATCCTGTAACCGGCGTGCGCACACCAACTCCTTGGGTTGCACACCCTGACAACATTAAAAATCTTTTCGATACAGGTTTAAACAGTACAACTTCGGTTGCCGTTAACCGCATGGAAGACGGTTATAACTATCGTTTATCTATTTCTCGTCAGGATCAAACAGGTATGATTCCTAATACCGATCAAACTAAAAATACATTTACTTTGAATGGTGGTTTGAATGTTACTGACAAATTGAGAGTTAATGGATCTGCTTCATATGTACTTACAGAAAGTGACAACATTATGTCGTCAGGTTATACTTCAGCAGGTATTTTCCAAAGTACCATGCAGTGGTTCGGACGTCAGGTTGATACTGAATACCTGAAAGAGCACTGGCAGGAAATAGATCCTGTTTCTGGACGTAATGTAAACTGGAACCACAGTTATCACGATAACCCATACTGGACTTTGAATAAAAACACTAACTCGTTGAATCGCGAGCGTTTCATGGGTAATGTTAATGTTGCATACGACATTAACGAGTGGATGCAGTTCCGAGCAATGGTAGGTACCGATGCTTACTCGCAGCGTATTAAAGAAGTACGTGCAAAAGATTCTCACGATTGGATGGACGGACGTTTTGATAATTACGAATCATTCCGAAGAGAGACTACTGCCAATGCTGTTTTGACTTTCGACAAAACTATTGGTGATTTTGATATTCTTGGTACAGCTGGTACAGAATACAACCACTACGAATATCGTATTGACGAATCACATGTTTCAAGTTTGATCATTCCTGATCTTTATGCGGTAAGTAATGCTGCTTCTCCTGCAACTACCGGAATGAGTGAAACAAATTATGAACTTCAGAGTGTTTTTGGAAGCTTAAACGTGGGGTATAAAGATATGCTTTATCTTGATTTAACTGCACGTAATGATTGGTCTTCGACATTACCTATTGATAATAATTCATACTTCTATCCATCTGCATCTCTTGGATTCATCTTCACAGAAGCTTTAGGAATTGAATCAAATATTCTTTCATATGGTAAGTTAAGAGCCAGTTATGCACAGGTTGGAGGTAGCGCAAATGCTTATTCATTGATGGGTACATATAATGCGTCAGATCCGTTTGATGGTCAGCCTTCATTAAGTTACACCAATACTTTGGCTCCATCCGGATTGAAACCTCAATCGAAAAACTCAACAGAGTTTGGTGCTGAACTGAAATTCTTCAATAACCGTTTTAGTATTGATGCAACGTATTATAACGAAACGACTGAAAATCAGATTATGAATATCGCTATCTCGAATACTACCGGATTTGGTACAAAAACGATTAACGCCGGTGAGATTCAAAACAAAGGGGTAGAGCTTACGATTAGTGCAACTCCGGTAATGACCAAAGATTTCTCTTGGGACATCACCGCTAACTGGGCAACCAACCAAAACCTTGTAAAAGAACTTACAGGTGATTTGGAATACATTAATCTGTATAACGGATCATGGGGTATGACAGTACGCGCACGCGTTGGAGAAGAGTATGGCCAGATGTGGGGATACGACATTGTTCGTGAGCACGAGACAGAAATCCTTGATTCAAATGGTGATGTAGCTTACATTAAATACAGTGGAAAGCCAGTTGTTGGTACTAACGGACGTTATATTCGTTCTCCACAACAAACCGAAATTGGTAATGTTACACCTGACTGGTATGGTGGTGTAAACAATGCATTCCGTTACAAAAACTTTAACGCAAGCTTCCTTATCGACTTCCGTTGGGGAGGAGATCAATTCTCAGTTACTGACTGGTTTGGTAGTTATTCGGGTGTGATGGCCAATACGGCTGCAATTAACGACAATGGAATGAACGTACGTGATGCAATTGCTGATGGTGGTGGTGTTAAAGCCGATGCTGTTTACGGTAAATTGGTCGACGGACATGTTGTATTGACTGATGCTTCAGGTAACGAATCTGCAACGCCGGTTCCTAACGGAACTTATGTTGCTGCTCAAACTTTCTTCGAAAATGATTACTGGGGAAAACCGAGTCTATCGATCTACGATGCAGGTTTCGTGAAATTACGTGAAATAATTGTTGGATACACGTTCAACGATATTCCTTACCTGAGTGAAATAGGTGTAAGGGATGTAAATCTTTCGTTTGTTGGTCGTAATCTTTGGATTATCCATGACAACATGCCTCATGTTGATCCAGAGAACGGGATCAGTGCCGGTAATACTTCAGTAGGTATGAACTCTACTCCGATACCATCGGCACGGACTCTTGGTTTCGACTTGAAAATAAACTTTTAATAAGGATGGTTTAACTTAAAAATTCAATGAAAATGAAAAATATATTGAAAGATTTTAAATTAGTCCTGTTTACCGTCCTGATTGTACTTGCAGGATCGTGTACAGACGACTTTGAGGAAATGAACACCGACCCGAATAGCCCGGTTGATGTTCCCGCAATAAATATATTCACTCATGCATTAGAGTCGCACATAAGCTACGAAATGGGTGGATGGATTCAGCATACTTATCTTGGACCATGGTCTCAACAATGGACCAAAGTGCAATACATTGATGAGGACAAATACATGCCTCGTAATATGGATGGTGACTTCCACGGACGTTACACAAACGCATTACAGGATTTAGCTATCATTCTTGATAAAACAAATCCTGCAAACGAAGATGGTGGTAAACCTGAGCTTTACGCTGCGGCCAAAATCTGGAAAGTGTTAATCTTTAATTTTCTTACCGATTTATGGGGCGATGTTCCTTACTCTGAAGCAAACATGGGACTTATCAGTGATAATGTAACTCCTGTTTACGATACTCAGGCGTCAATTTATGATGGTTTACTTGCTGAATTAGATGAAGCAAACAACTTGCTTACATCAACATCGTTTAACTTTGGTAGTGGCGACATCCTTTTTGGTGGAGACCCAATGATGTGGAAAAAGTTTGGCAACTCACTTCGCTTACGTATTCTTAACCGTGCTGCTGGTACACCTTGGGATTTTACTTACGACATGGTAGGTGGAACACAGGTTACAACAACTGCCGGTGTTGCTGCAATGAGCGATGCTGATTCAAAAATTGCTGCGGTATTGAGTAATCCTTCTCAGTATCCGATTATGACAAGCAACGACGATAACGCCATGTTGGATTATCCTGGGTTACCTTACCGTAATCCTATTTTCAATACTTTGTTCTCGCGTACTGATCAGGGTGTTAGTCAAACAATGATTGATTACCTGAATGCAAGAACCGATCCAAGGGTTCATATCTATGCACAGCCTATTCCTAAAAGTGTAGGTACTGATGCAATTGAATACAACGGACACCAGAATGGGTTGTCACATGCTGCTGCAACATTCCAAAACATTTCGTTATTGGGAACTGCAATTGCTTACACTGAAACTGCACCTTTATATGTGTTGTGTGCTGACGAGGTTGAGTTAATTCAGGCCGAGTATTACATGCGTGCCGGCGATGATGCGGCTGCAAAAGCACATTACGAAGCAGGTATTGCTGCTAGTATGGATCGTTGGGGATGTACTGATGGTGCTACAATTACTCCAACAAACCGCGACGGTGACGATTTGTCGGCATATAGTGTTACTGTGGACCAGGCGGCTTACCTTGCTGACCCGCTGGTTGCATGGGGTGGTTCAACGGCTGAGAAATTCCAGAAAATTATTGAGCAAAAATGGGCTGCGATGTTTGGTCAGGGTGTACAAGCCTGGATAGAAGTACGTCGTACCGGATTCCCGGCACGTATATTCGAATACGAACTGGAAGGAGCTTATTATCCTGATATGGGTATGCCTACACGTATGACTTACTCAACTGTAGAAGATACTTATAACGGAGTTAACCTTGATGCTGCTAAAGAACGTCAGGGAGTTCAAGACCTGAACGAAGGACTGTTCGGAAGCTGGGTATGGTGGAACACCAGAAGACACCCGATCCCAACAGAGATCGATCCTCCTGCTGCAGATAAGCAATAAACTTTTTTATGCAATAATTATAAGGTCCACTTTTTAGTGGACCTTATTATTTTTTAAGAGTTTTGGTAAGAAAGATTCAGAATTTTTTACCTTTAGAAAAAGTAAAAACTTATCAGATGAAGACAATTATTTCGGTAGTAGTAGTATTTTTTGTGTTTTTTTTTAATACCGCCACAATGGCACAAAGTTATATGGCCGGCGTTGATGAGTTTATCGAGTATAATAACATAAATATGGCCAATGCTCAATCGGGCAATACTTATGAGGATATAGAGGGGTCGCCATTTTTATACGGAGATTTTGTTGTGGGCCAGGTAAAGCTCAATAATGGAAAATATTACAAAGGTGAACTTCGCTACGACAATTATAAACAAAACCTTGAGTTTAAAAACGAAAAAGGAGAAGTGCTTGAAGTGCTTACGCCCGAAAAAATAACTTCGGTGGTTCTGGACGAAATTACCCTAAAGTATGTGCTAACTGATAGTCAGGGCCAGTTTTTTAGGCAACTGGTTGGCGGAGGTTATAGTTTGCTGGCATTGGATGAGGCAGAATACCAGGATCCAAAACCGGCGCGCCCTTATGTTGAGGCTACACCGGCAAAATTTATTGTAAAATCACCAGTATATTTTATTTTTAGCGCTGCAGATGGTCTGGTGGAACTAAAGAATAAAAAAAGTCTAACAACAGTTTATCCCGAGAAAGTGAAAGAGATTGGTAACTTTCTGAAGAGGGAAAAAATAAAGTTTACGAGTCAGGAGGATCTTGTAAAATTAGTGGAATATCTGAATACCCTGTAAGTTGAATAACCAACTTATACGATATACAAAGAGGTGACCAAAATGTCACATCTTTGTATATGTTTTTCTTTTTTGTACAAAATAACAGGGTCAAAGCAAAGGGCAATGCAAAAAAAAGGAGACGTGTACCTGGCACCGTCTCCCCAAAATAAATGCGCTTATAAAATTAACTATTCGGTTTCTTCCGTATCGTCTTCGCTACTTCGGCGTGTACGAACCACCTCATTGTTGGTACCAATAATTTCGACAACGGTACGGGCATACGAGCCATAAGTGGCATCGTTTAGCTGGGCCATTACATTAAGATATGGCACCACTTTTTTATTAATCAGGTCGACTACCTGTACTTTTAATGCTGAAGCATTTTCACGTGTACCTTCTTCGGCTTGTGCTTCCTCAAAACTTAATCGGTTGCTCTCGAAATTGTTTTGCGCCTCCTGCAATGCGGCTATGTACACGTCGCATTGAGGAATGAGCCGTATGTTGGTCAGTGCTTCGCTGCCCGACAAATCGGAAAGCAGCGAGTTAAGTAACGAACTTTCGCGTGTGTAACTTTCGTCTTTTATTCCCAATCCGTAATGATCAAAAATGGCCAGGATGTACAGTGCTGCATTGCGAATCGGATCATCTGGATGATGCGAAAAACTCAGCACAAATAATAAACACCATCCAATTTTCTGTCGCGAATTTCGTCGAAAGCTTTTGCTTCGCTTTTGTCTTTCATCCGTTTAATGGCTGCCGAAAACAGACTCGATAATGGTTTTAACTCTCCGAAAATAAGTTCCATGTTCGGATCGGTGTTTAGGGTTGTGGCATCGTAACCCTTGATAACTTGTGTGGTAGTGCCGTCGACCTCGGTTACACGGCTTGTTACCATTAGTAAAGGAATCATAAAATGTAATTTTTTTTTGTTAGTAGATTAACACATGCTCCTGGGTGATGATTGACATTTGAACAGGTCCTTGTGGTTTTATTGTTAACCAATTTACAACAGTTTAGCTATAAAAAGCAAATTGTTAACTGAATATATGTTCAACAACATAGCTGTTAGTCCTGATGTACATGTGTTGGACAGACATTTCACAACTAATACTTCGGCAATACATGTCGGCACGACAAAAGGTGAATGAACTGTCGGACAACGAATGTCGCTCAGACATTTGTTTGCGGAATGTTTGGACAATGAATGTCGGCCTGACATGGATATAAAAAATGCTCAGGCATCTCGCGTCCGGCAGACATTCGGTGAAAACATAACCGGGCAACGCGTGTCGGGCAAACAAAGAATGAAAAAGTTTTCGGCAGCCACGTGTCCCGTAGACGAGCCTTTGCCGGATAGCGGCTATTATTTGTCTGCCCGACAAGCCTTTGCAAACTATTTTTTACAGCTTTTGCCCAAAGTTCTGTTCCCGGCTTTTTACAGCTTATGTTTATTTCAAAAGAATTTTATTAATTTTAAAAATCCGACGATGTTATTCTTTGAAATGGTTCTTGCACACAAAATACAGCCTTGTAAAATCAATAACCAATATGGATATAAACAATATATAATCAATATAAACCTTGCACATCCGTTATAAAACATGTTAAACCAAAATACATATCACGAAGCTATGAAACAAAACATTCTAACCTTGATTCTTGCTTTATTGATTTTGGGAGGTTGTAAAACCAATAAGCCAATAACCCAAAAGCCCGTGGATTCATCAAAACCATCTGAATCTGAAATTGAGGCAGATTTGAAAAAACTAAACATCGAATACAATCATCTGGTTGTATCAAAGTATTTAGAAACTATAGAACAAACTGGCGAGATTCCGCGACTCGGATATTTAGACTGGAAACATGTTCAAACGTACTGGGATAGTATTCCTGATTTAAATAGGCTAAGAGATGATTTTGAGAATGCAAGTGTCGATTGGGAAAACTACAAAAGAGAACATGATGAAGATTATAAACAAGCATCAAATCTTTTTGAAAACAATAAAATATCACAAAAAGAATTTATGTTCCGTACTTCAAATACAGACAAGAACTTAACAAAAAAATATCCATCGGTATCGTACTGCAATCGCTTATCAATCAGGCAAACTTGGGATCAGCAGTCGAATTACCCTTAAATATATGATTGAAGATTATGATTCAAAAGGTAAGTTATTTCCAATTGACTGGATTCCCAAAAATCACTTAAACCGAATTAAAAAAGACAGTAATATTCAAAATATTTCAAACAGAATATTGACTAAACAAAGAATGTTAGAAGAAAATAAATAAACACGTTTTATAAGAAGGTACATATTATAGGGCGGAGTTGGTGCGGTCAGCACCTGTGGATTTTCGTTTCGCAGTTCCGTGTAAGCCCGACAACATGTCACAAACGATAAAACAAAAAACTAAAACACCAATGAACAAAAAAATTAAAGAACTAAACAGCGACATTGAAGCGTTACGTATAAGGGAAATTCTTGAAAGTAATAATATTCCTCACATCATCAGAAGTTTTCACGACTCGTCGTACGACGGAATATTCCAAAACCAATTAGGGTGGGGAGTACTTGAAGCAGATGAAAAGGATGTGGCAGAAATATTGGAATTGCTGAAAGATCTTTAATTCTGTGTAAGAATTAAATCTTCCGTTTCTACTTCTTAGCCGCCGGAAACAACACGTTGTTCAGTATTAAACGGTAACCCGGGGAGTTTGGGTGCTGACTCAGACCAGCTAGCTGTAATCGTTAGAGTTGAGATCATCCTTGTAAACAATTATTTAGAAAACCGATTACGAGGTGTAAAAAGACTTAAAATCTACTTTTTATTTTAGCGGATGCGTGTAAAACATAATATGTAAAATATAGATCATAAGTCAATTAGTAAATTATGTAAAAATATGATATTTAGGATGATATGGTATTGTGATATTTATAAATAAAGTTGAGTTATGCAAGGGCGATATATCAAATCGTTAAAAAAATCGCAAAAAGGTTTACAAATATTTTAAAAACACAAAAGAAATATTAATATTTGTAATACTGAAAGTAAAAAATACTTTTATGTAAGATGTAATTGTCAAGTGAAGAGGATTTGGGGGAATCCGTTGATTAATTACAAAATTAAATGCTGTTTAAATATTACTTAAAAGACTGTTTCTATGAACCAAAAATTTTACAACTTAACCTTTAGTGGTTACTAATCTTTCATTTTTTTTATATAGAAAATACGGATTACGATCTGAGACTCTAAACAGATCTGCGTTTAGATGTTGTAATTAACCGAAGTAGCTCTTAATTTGAGGACTATGTGAGGATGGGTTTGTTCTATTTTGGATAATTGTTAGATAAATTAACAATTAATACAATTTCCAGATCTACCAGATTTTAGAATAATTGTTACAAAGCATTATTGCAGTTAACAAAATATTACTTCTGTGTTAGGCAGAGTATGTATTTGATCAAGAATATTAAATACATGATCCTTAGTTGTTAAGGATTGGTGTAAGCGTATTGTCTGGCGCAATTAAATGATGTTAATAGAATATATGTTATTGATATATGGAGATTTATCATGCTGTTTAAAAAGAGTGAATGCATTAATCAATTATTTATAGTGCTCTAATTAAAAACTAAAAATTATTTCTATGAAAAAAATCATGCTAATGGTTGTAATTGTATTTTTCGCAGGGGTGCAATTGCTTCAAGCGCAGGTCAAGGAGCTCTCAGGAGTTATTGTAAGTTCTGAAGATGGTTTATCAGTACCGGGCGCCTCAGTTTCGTTAAAAGGAACAACCCTGGGAACGGTTACCGATCTGGATGGTAATTTTACCCTTATGGTTCCGAATGATGCAACAACCTTAATTGTTTCTTTTGTTGGTATGAAAACCATTGAAGTACCAATTGGAAATCAAACTACATTTCAACTGACGCTCGATCCGGATGTTTTTGGTTTGGATGAAGTTGTTGTTTCTGGTGTTGCTGGTAAAACCGAAAAGAAAAAACTTTCTGTTTCTGTAGCTTCAGTAAATGCAGAAGCTCTGGAAAAAGTGCCAGCCGGTTCAGCTGCGAGTGCTTTACAAGGAAAAGTTGCCGGTGTTTCGGTAACAAGTTTAGGACGCCCGGGAGCGGGAGCCACCATTTTGTTACGTGGCGCAGCAAATTTCTACGGGTCACAACAACCTCTGGTAATGATGGATGGTGTGTATGTTGCCGGTGGTTTAGCCGACATTAATGTCGACGATATTGCAAGTTTTGAGATTGTAAAAGGTGCGTCTGCTTCTTCATTATACGGATCACGTGCAGGTAATGGTGTGATTGTTATCACTTCTAAGCGTGGTGCTGTTGGTGCTCCGGTAGTAACTGTTCGTTCAGAAGTTGGATTTTCGCAGGTTAACAATTTTATTGACGTGAATATGTCTCACCCATTTAAACTGGCATCTGACTGGGAATCAGCGCAAGGCCAATATACAAAATACGAGGGTGTGACTTATCCAGCAGGTTTTCCAAGTATATACGCAGCCGGTGGCGAGTGGGCACTTGAAGGCGGTAGAATTGAAGAAGAAGATGGTTATTCAGATAACCCATTTGGTGTGTATTACGATTTTCAGGATCTTTTTTTCAAAAAAGGTATAAACCTTACCGAGTATGCTTCGGTTGCCGGTGGTACTGATAAATTCAAAACATTCTTCTCTGCTGAGTACAATAAGGTAGATGGTGTGCAGAAAGAAATTGAAGGTTATTTCCGTAATAGCTATCGTTTTAATGTGGATTATTACATTAACGATTGGTTGAAATTCAATGCAAGTAACCAATTCATTAGTCTTACCGATAACAGCACGTTTGGTGATTTCAGAACCATCACAAGGATTTCTCCTGATGCCAACGTTATGTATCCCAACCCGGATGGATCTCCATACTATTTCCAGCCCGACCCTTGGGAAAACGAAATCTCGAACCCGTTGTACAACGCTGCTGCTATTGATGCAAAAACGAAACAACAACGTTTCCTGGGAGGTTATAAACTGAATGTGAAATTTACAGACTTCTTAAATTTAGATGCTGAATACTCATTTGAAAACAATAACAGTCGTTACACCAGTAACTACAAATACGAAACTTATGAGCGTTCTGGTGATGAAATTGGTTTTGGTTACAGCAAGGGAAGTTTGACAAAAAACAGTTCTCTAAATCTCGTGCAAAAAGCACAGGCTACCTTAAACTTTGCCAAACAATTCGGAGAATTGGATGTGCAAGCTAAATTAAGCGGATTGGCTGAAGACAGAAGTTACGAATACTTTAGTGCGAGCGGTAGTGATTACTTATACAAAGACATTGCATCTTTGGATAATTTTGACAAGGCAAGCATTTCGGCAAATTCAAACAGAACTGCAGAACGTGCACAAAACCTTTTTGCTATTGCCGGTTTTGTTTATAAGGATCGTTACATTTTCGACGGTTTGTATCGTAAAGACGGTTCATCTTTGTTCGGTGAAAACGAACGCTGGAACGACTATTACAGGATTTCAGGAGCATATCGGATAACTGAAGATATAGCGATCCCTGGTTTCCAGGAATTGAAAATTAGTGCTGCTCATGGTACTGCAGGTCAGCGCCCCGGATTTACATGGCAATATGAAATGACCAACTTAAGTGGTGGTGTATTGTCTACTAACCGTATTAAAGGTAATCCTGATCTGAAACCATCCAAAACTGCAGAGACAGAGATTGCTTTAAGTGCTCAGTTCCTCGACAGATTTAGTTTAGATGCAGCATACTCAATACAGGAGTCTACTGATCAGTTTATGTTAGTGAATTTATTTGCTCCTGCTAATGCCGGTAAAAACCGTCAGTGGCAAAACGTAGGTAATCTGGAAACCAATACCTTCGAATTCTCATTAAACGGACAAATCATAAAATCGGGTGACTGGAACTGGGATGTAACCGTTAACTTTACTAAAACCGAATCGGAAATTACCAAGTTAAATGTTGCAGAACAAACTGTAGGCCCATCTAACGGTGAAATGTTTAAATTAAAAGAAGGAACAGAATTTGGAACCATGTACGGATACAAATTTGTTCGCGATTTGGCAACAATGGAAAAACAATTGCCTGATGGAGCCAGCATTGGTGATTACAGTATTAACAGCGATGGTGTTGTTGTTGAAACAGCTGCTATTGGTACTGTAGATGAAAAAGCATTCCTTGAAGTAGATGAGGAAGGTGTAAACAAAACACAGGAGATTGGTAACCAGAATGCAGATTGGTTTATGGGCGTTGTTTCCAATCTTTCATGGAAGAACTTTGATTTCTACACGCTATGGGATTATCGTCATGGTGGTGACATTTACAACCGGAATACACAGTGGAACGTAATTGCCGGACGTAGTGCAATTGTTGACCAGGCAGGAAAAGCAGAAAGCGATAAGAAAACAACTTTGTATTATCAATCGCTTTATGCAGTGAATCAGGATGTTGATTTTTGGGTAGAAGATGGTAGTTATTTAAAACTTAGAGAGATTTCTCTTTCGTATACCTTACGTAAAAGACAATTAGAAAATTTTGCGAGTGGATTCTTCAGAGAGCTGAAATTTAGTGCGATAGGAAGAAACATTCTTACTTTTACTGATTACTCCGGATGGGATCCTGAAGTAGCAGCGTACGATGGAGATACACAACAATACTTTAATGTGGATTCAGGAGTTTATCCGAATCAATCTTCATACTCATTCTCAGTACAATTTAAGTTTTAATATTAAAAGAGTATAGAAATGAAAGATTTTAAAAAAATAGTATTATTCGCGGTGGTATTGCTTTTTGCGGTATCGTGTGAAGATTTTTCTCTGGATCTTGAAGTACAGAACTACGAGCATCCAAACGACAATATTTTGACATCTGATCCAGTGGCATTAACCGCTGCTGCAGGGGGTATTTTGAACAACTGGTATATGACAGTTCACGACTATGGTGGCCCGGCTATGATGATGCAAACCATGGCTGATGTTTCTACGTGTTCTTGGGGAAACGTAGGTATGAATGATATGTCGGGCGAACCAAGAGCGGCCTGGAATAATTCACCGTCTTATGGTAACGGCTATGCCACCAATGATTATTTTAATTCATTATATGCTGTTTTATCCGATGCCAATACCCTGGTGGCAGCAGCTGAAAAAGGTACTGAATTTGAGAATCCCGATTTGGTAAAAATGATCGGTAAAACTGGTCAGGCTTTTGCAATAGGTTATTTAGCATTGGTTTTCGACCGTGTATGGTTATCGGATGAAAATGGAGCTATTAACGAAGATGGTTCTTCGAGCGATTATAAAGAAGCAATGACTTTTGCTCTTGAAAAGTTAGACGATGCCATTGCTATTGCGAAATCGAGCGGTGTTGATGTGCCTGAAACCTGGTTGCCAGGAGGAAATAATGGCAATGCCGTATTTACACAATTCCTGAATAGTATGGGGGCCCGTATGTTGGTAGGAAACGTACGTAATAAAGCTCAAAAAGGAAGCATCAACTGGGACAAAGTATTGTCTTACACCAACAACGGTTTAACTGACGACTTTACCATTTTTATGGACGATGATGTTTGGTATGATCTTGCACCGAAAACCTATTTGGTATATCCCGGTTGGGGACGTGTTGATATGCGTGTTGTCAATATGATGGATCCGAATACTCCGGCATACTGGCCTGATGGTGAAGTTACTTTGCCTGAGTCAACTTCAGATGATGCCCGTTTGCTATCTGATTACCAGTATTTGTCTAGTCAAAACTTTAATCCAACAAGGGGAACCTATCACTATAGTACTTACCGTTATTCTCGCTATGATTATTACATAAGCGATTGGGTAACAGATGTAACAGAATATTCAGCATCGGAAAACGATATGTACAAAGCTGAAGCCTTATTACAAAAAGGAAGTTTGACTGAGGCAGCTCAAGTGATTAATGATGGTACACGTACAGTAAGAGGCCAGTTACCTCCGGTTGACGCCAATGCTGATGATATTGCAAATGCAATTCACTACGAAAGATTGGTAGAATTTGCTTATACAGGTATGTCACTTTCATTCTTTGAAATGAGGAAAGAAGACTTGTTGCAAAAAGGAACTCCTTTACATTTTCCTGTTCCGGGGAAAGCATTAGAAGCTATTCCTGAAGAGAACTATACATATGGAGGAAGTCAAGGGGTAGCCGGAGAAGATTACTCTAACGGTGGTTGGAGATAATACTCACCTGTATTATTTAACGAAATAAATGAGAATGGATTGGTTTTTGGGCCAGTTCATTCTCAAACTTGATAATTCAAGTTGAAGATCCCAGCCGGGAGGTATAACTCACTCTACATTTACTCACAATTACCCTTCGTAGAATTTATAAATCCTCCCGGTTTTTTTCATTTTTTCAGGAAAATTTATTTGTGAGCTTGGCCCAAATCACTTTGTGGTATCAATGTTTTCTACGTCTTCCGTTTCTTCTTCTTAGCTGCCGGAAACAACACATTATTTAAAATCAGCCTATAGCCCGGTGAGTTGGGGTGCAGGCTTAGGTCGGTTGGCGGGTCGCCAATCAGGTGGCGGTAGTCTTCGGGATCGTGTCCACCGTAAAATGTCCAGAATCCTTTACCTTTCTCGCCATGAATATAACGTGCTTCGTTGGCCGGTTTGTTTTCACCCAATACCAGCACATTCGATTTTAGCACTTCTTTGCGGTACGCTGTTGTTTGCCCCATAAAACCTTTAATCAGGTTGCGGTGGTTTTGGCAAAGCATGGTGGGTATCGGGTCCCACTTGGCTGAAAAATCAAACAGGGTAAAGTAATCGTTTTCGCGGGCTACATGCCGGTGGTCGGTAGCATCAATATTCGAAAACTCGTACACATACGGGCTTTTTTCCAGCTTAAAATTCTCGAATGCAAAGGTGTTGTGGAAATCGAGCTTTTCATCAACGTTGGCTTCCATCGGGTCGCCATCAAACATGTTTTCGCAAATATCAACACCCACTGCTGCCAGCGAAATATCGTACGTATCGGTAGCGGCACACATGGCAAACAGGAAACCGCCGTTCTGCACGTATTTCTGTATTTCGCGTGTAACAAACGATTTCATTTCCGACACCTTCATAAATCCCAGTTTTTGTGCCAGCTGTTTGTTAATGCTCACTTCCTCCTGGTACCACGGCATGTGCTGGTACGAGCGCCAGAATTTGCCAAACTGCCCCGTAAAATCTTCGTGGTGCAGGTGCAGCCAGTCGTAATCTTTCAGGTTGCCGTTTAGTATTTCTTCGTCGTAAATAATATCGTAGTTAATTTCAGCGTAGGTTAAAACCATGGTCACGGCATCGTCCCAGGGTTGTTTGTTGGGTGGCGAATACACCGCAATTTTCGGCGCTTTATTCATTGCCACGGCATCCTGATTCATATCGGGCTGGGCAATTTCATTTAAAATTCCCGAAGCCTGTGCATCGCTAATCACCTCGAAACTAACACCACGAATTACACACTCATTTTCAATCTCGGGGTAGTGCTGCATTAAAAAACTGCCTCCGCGGTAGTTAAGCAACCATTTTACCTCAATATCCTGTTCCAGCACCCAATAGGCAATGCCGTACGATTTCAGGTGATCCTTTTGCATTTCGTCCATTGGAACGAGCAGCGAAACGGCTCCGGCATGCAATGCCATGAAGAGCAGTACCGGCAAAAGGAATATTTTTATGAGTGTGCGCATGTTGTTTTTGTATTAGTACAGCGAAACGGGCTTTTGGTTCAACTTGATTTGCGAATGATGATTAACGAATTTTGATTTCAGAAGAGGTTTCATGTTTTACATGTATTTTTTTATCTCAAATCTGCAATCGTTAATCAACATTCTATATTCATCATTCTGCATTCATCCTTAATCCTTCCTAAAACGGAGCGTCGCTGGTTGAGGAGTGCTGACTGTCGAATCCGCTGTTTGTTGTCATTCCGGCCGCCAGGTTGTCATCGTCTTCATTCATTGAGGAGCCAAAAGTTTGGACCTCTTGGGAGAAATCTCCCGAATCGAATTGCGGATCGAGATCGGAGAAGCGAGCCATTTCTTTCTGGAAACGCAGCGGAACATCGGCAGTGGCACCGTTACGGTGTTTTGCAATGATCAACTCAGCAATTCCCAGCAGCGAATTACCCGATTCATCTTCGGTAATACCAAAGTACTCAGGGCGGTGAATAAAACACACGATATCGGCATCCTGCTCAATCGCTCCCGATTCACGAAGATCGGACAGCTGTGGACGTTTGCCTTCACGCGATTCAACAGCACGGCTCAACTGCGACAGGGCGATAATCGGTACGTCCAGCTCCTTTGCAATGGCTTTTAGCGATCGCGAGATCATACTTACTTCCTGTTCACGACTTCCGCGCGTGTCGGTACCGGCTGTCATCAGCTGCAGGTAGTCGACAATGATAATGTCAACATCGTGCTGCATTTTTAAGCGGCGGCATTTTGCCCTGAATTCAAAAATCGAAAGGGCAGGCGTATCATCGATAAAAATAGGTGCTTCGTCAAGCGTTTTTATTCGCTGGTTTAGCTGCGCCCATTCGTAATCTTCCAGTTTCCCGGTTTTAATTTTTTCACCACCCAATTCCGACTCTGCCGATATTAAACGGTTTACCAACTGCAACGACGACATCTCGAGCGAGAAAATAGCCACTGCCTGACGGTGATCAACAGCCATGTTTCGGGCCATCGATAACACGAAGGCTGTTTTACCCATTGCAGGACGTGCAGCCAGAATAACCAGTGCCGAGCGTTCCCAACCCGATGTAATCCGGTCTACCGCAGTAAATCCTGATGGTACGCCACTTAATCCGTCGGGCTTGCTACGTGCAGCCTCAATTTGCAGCACTGCCTGGTTCAGGATGGGTTTAATCGGTACGGTCTCTTTCTTTATATTTCCTTCGGATACCTGGAACAATGCCGACTCTGAAAAGTCAATGAGGTCGTCAACGTCGATGGTATCGTCGTATGCTTTTGTCTGAATTTCGGAAGAAACACGAATCAACTCGCGCTGCATAAATTTTTGCGCAATAATACGTGCGTGAAATTCGATGTGTGCAGCCGAAGCAACACGGCGGGTAAGCTGGGTAATGTAACCCGGTCCGCCAACTTCGTCAAGCTGGTTACGGTCTTTTAACTCCTGTGTTACCATTAACAAATCGACAGGCTTTTCCTTTCCCGAAAGGGTTTTAATTGCATCGAATATTTTTCGGTGTTCTTCTTTGTAAAAACTGTTTGAATCAATAGTATCGGCAACCGTAACGTAAGCGTCGCGCTCAAGCATTAGTGCTCCAAGCACAGCTTCCTCAACATCAACTGCCTGAGGTGGTAATTGTCCGTATTGGGCGTTGATTTGCTCTATCGTGTTTTGTTGTTGATTGGTTTTCTTTCGTTGTGCCATATTGTTTCTGTGTGCATATAAAATTTACCGCTCCGTTAGTAGTAACGGATGTCAAAAATAGAAATTTACCTTGCCTGATACAAGATATTAAGCGCTCTATTATCAACCAGCGCTATTCACAATTGTTGATAGTTTTCTATCCTAATTTTTCCTCAATGATTTGAGTAATAATGTCTTTAAGCGTGCTTCCCATTGCCCTGATTTGTTGCGGAATAAAGCTGGTAGCAGTCATTCCGGGCGTAGTATTTACCTCAAGGAAATAGAATTCGTCCCCCTGCAAAATAAAGTCGATTCGAACGATTCCGGAACATTCGCATAAGTCGTAAATCTTAGAAGTGAGCTCCTGGCACTTTTTGAAGAGCGGTTCGGGTAACCTTGCAGGGGTAATTTCCTGTGTAGCTCCCGGCGTGTATTTTGCTTCGAAATCAAAAAACTCATTTTGCGGAATTACTTCGGTAATCGGGAAAACCACTTTTTCACCCTTCAGGCGAACGGCACCACAGGTAAACTCGTGTCCATCGATAAATTGTTCCACCAGCGCTTCGTCGCTTTCTTGCCATGCCTTTTCAATGGCGGCTTTTACTTCGCCGGTTTCTTTAACTTTGGTAATTCCAAAGCTTGAACCTCCGGCATTTGGTTTTACGAAAATGGGCAGTCCAAGGTCTTTAACAATGGCTTCGGCATCAATAGCTTCGCCTTTTGTGAATTTCTTTGAAATGGCCATTTTTATGCCGTGCGAGCGCAGGTAGTTGTTACAAAACCACTTGTTAAAAGTAAGCGACGACGCATGAACGTTGCAGCTGGAGTAGGGAACTTTCAGTAATTCGAAATAAGCTTGTAAAATCCCGTCTTCACCAGGTGTTCCGTGAATGGTAATGTAGGCAAAATCGAATTTTATCTTTTCGTTGTTTATGGTAAAACTAAAATCCGATTTGTCGATATCGGCAATTTTCTCTTCGTTTTGAAAAACTTCCCAGTTTAATCCCTGCATTTGAACTAACCACGGGGTGAATTTCTCGCTATCGACAGCTTTTAAAACGTTTGCTCCGCTTTTTACGGACACTACAAATTCCGATGAATCGCCTCCGGCAATTACGGCTATGTTGGGTTTGTTGATCTTACTCATTTCTGTTTGCTATATAATTTTCCCATTTATCAATTGCGGTAGCCATGTCTTCAGGCAGTTCCGAATTGAATAACATTTTTTCTCCTGTTGTTGGATGAATAAATCCGAGTGTTTTGGCATGCAGTGCCTGGCGGGGCAACACTTTAAAACAGTTTTGTACAAACTGTCGGTATTTGCTGAATGTGGTCCCGCGCAGAATCTGATCGCCACCGTAGTTGCTGTCGTTAAACAGTGTGTGGTTAATGTGCTTCATGTGCACCCTTATCTGGTGTGTGCGCCCGGTTTCAAGGCGGCATTCTACCAGTGTAACATAACCAATGCGGCGCAGCACTTTGTAATGCGTAACGGCATGTTTACCATGATCTTCTTCAGGGAATACGGTAAAAACCTGCCTGTTTTTCAGGCTGCGACCAATGTGCCCGGTTATGGTACCTTCATCTTCTTTTACACTTCCCCAAACCAGTGCGTGATAACGACGCTCGGTGGTTTTCTCGAAAAACTGTAGCGCCAGTTTATTTTTTGCCAGTTCGGTTTTGGCAACCACCAGCAGTCCCGATGTGTCTTTGTCGATCCGGTGAACCAGTCCCGGCCGGGGATCTTCACTATTAAACAACGGGAGATCGCGGAAATACCAGGCCAATGCGTTTACCAAAGTTCCCGTATAGTTACCATGTCCGGGATGTACCACAAGGCCCGGTGGTTTATTTATCACGATCAGCTGATCGTCTTCGTAAACAATATCGAGCGGAATATCTTCGGGGATGATCTTTAGCTCACGCCTCGGAAAATCCATTACGATCAATATTTCCTCGTTGGGTTTTATCTTGTAATTGGGCTTTACGGGTTTTCCGTCCACCAGAATATTTCCCGCATCGGCAGCAGCCTGAATGCGGCTTCGCGAGGCATTGTCTAATCTGTTTGAAAGAAATTTATCGATGCGCAGGGGAGATTGCCCCGGATCGACTGATAAACGGTAATGTTCGTATAGCCCGTTTTCTTCCAGTTCTTCGTTTTCCTGATTGTAATCTTCCATTATTAAAAATTTCTTTCGTAAGCCTGGTTAATAATTGTAGTGTCGTTGGTTAACCAGATATCAACCGATGAACCCAGATTTACCTGTTTTGTAAATTGCGGATTTGGTTGTTGTTTCCATATTCTTGCACTGGCCGAGTCTTCGGCAGTTTCTGCAGTTTCGTCGTAAATAACAGCGCCCATATTTAGCATGGCGTCGGTAATGGTCGACTTTGCTTCATCCAGTGAAAAGCCAGTGAGGTTAGGTAAAGTTGTTTGCATATTTCCCTGGCTTCGGCCTACAACCAAATCAATAGCTGAACCTTTAACGATTTTATCGCCTTCATAAATTTCAACCGAATCCTGTAGCGATTTTAACACCAGGTCGTTATATTCCGATGGCTGGTAAGAAATAATTCCCACCTGTAATCCGGTGCTTTCGATAAGTACCTGTGCCTGACGGAAAGAAATGTCGGTTAAACGCGGCAAGACAACTTTTTCGGGCTCGTTTGAGTTTATGGTAACGCGGATCACTCGGTTTTCTTTTACATGTGAATTGGCCAGTGGCAATTGGTCGACCACAGTGCCCGGCTCAAAATTTTTGTTGTAAACCGAATCGATTACTTCCACGCGCAGCTTATTGGCTTCAGCGCTGGCCGTAGCTTCATCCATACTCAAACCTGTTAATGCTGGAACCGGATAGGAAATTCCATGTTGGGTGTAAAGTTTTAAACCTCTCAGTGTTATAAAAAAGAGAAGTGCCACAAGTCCGATAGCAATTAACAGGTGCTTTACAAAAGCACGGCTGGTGATAAATTTTCCTAAACTCATTTTTTTGTACAGTACTTATTTAAGAGAACAAAAATAAGTCAAAAAAAGTATGATGAAAGGATTTCGGCGTTAAACAAATTTCAAATATGGAATAAAATGATATTGGGAGTTTGGTTTGGAGAAGCCGCTTTACAAACATGCATAAACACGAAAAGGTAAAGAACTGAATTCTTTACCTTCCCGCAAAATGTAACAAGATAAAATGAATTATCTCTTATGTCTTGGCTCGTCTGAGACGCTAAGTTTTTTTCTACCTTTTGCTCTACGGGCTTTTAATACTTTACGACCGTTTGCAGTCGACATTCTTTCTCTAAAGCCGTGCTTGTTCTTTCTTTTTCTATTCGATGGTTGAAATGTACGTTTCATTTCTATAAAGTTTTACTTGTTTCTATTCAGAATTTTCGGACTGCAAAAATAGTGCTTTTTTTAATTCTTCCAAAAAGTTAAACACTTTTTTCTGTAAAAATACACCTTGTGTGTTTATTTCTATTAATCAGTATTTTATCTGCGCAAAGAAAAGCATTTTTTCAGCGTTCACGATTCTTTATCAATAAAATTGTTCTGAAAGCTTTAGAATGCAGTTGTGGTGCCTTGTTTAGCCGTTCACAATTTTCTATTTATCCTTTTTTACCGAGAACCGGAAACCAATACCATGGAGGTTAATGATTTTTACCGAAGGATCGGCTTTAAAATATTTCCTCAGGCGCGAGATAAAAACATCGAGGCTGCGTCCCAGAAAATAATCGTCGGAACCCCAAACGTTTTCCAGAATCTCGTTACGGCTAAGCACTTTGTTGGCATTTTTGGCAAAAAAGCGAATCAGTTCAGCCTCTTTAAGTGTAAGGTTGCGGGTGTCTCCGTTGGATGTTAGCGAAAGATCGTCGAAATGAAAATCGAACTTCCCGATTTTTAAAACGCTCGACGATTCAGTATCGATTGGCTGCGACTGGCTACGTTTTAAAAATATCTTGATTTTTAAAAGCAGCTCTTCCATGCTAAACGGCTTGGGTATGTAATCGTCGCCACCTATGGTAAGCCCGGTAATTTTATCTTCGGTCATACTGCGAGCCGTTAAAAAGATAATCGGTACCTGGTCGTTGGTTTTACGTATGGTTTCGGCCACCTGAAAACCATCAATTTTTGGTAGCATAACATCAAGCACAATCAGGTCGAAGCTGTTTTGCCCGAAAAGTTCTAGTGCAATTTCGCCATCGGCAGCTACTTCAACATCGTAGCCGTGCTCCGCTAAATTATCTTTTACTATAAAACGAAGCGCCTCGTCGTCTTCAACCAATAATATTTTAAATGAATTGCTGCTCATAATTTACGTTGGAATGGTTAGGCTAAAAATACTTCCCCCTTTTGGATTATCGTTTACTTTTATTTTCCAGTTATGTGTTTTTACAATTTTGTACACATAGTCGAGTCCAAGCCCGAAACCTTTTACGTTGTGCACATTACCGGTAGGAATCCGGTAAAACTTTTTAAAAATCCGCTTCCTGTGTTCGCGCGGAATCCCGATACCGTTGTCGATAAAATTAAGTTCATAACTATTTTGCTTTTGCAGAAGTTCAATCTCAATTACCGGCTTTTTATCGCAGTATTTTGCTGCATTTTCAAGAATGTTCGATACCAGGTTGGCAAAGTGGAAACGATCGGCCAGAATGGTACAGTCGCTGATTTTGGTTTTTATTTCAACTTTTGCATTCTGTCCGGCTTTCGATTCCCGAAAATGATCACTGGCTTCTTGTAAGAACGCGGTGAGATCTACCTTCTCCAGGTTAAGCAGAATCCGGCTTTTCTCAATCGATGCTAAGTTAAGCACTTTTTCAACATTGTTCGATAACCGTATTGTTTGTTCCTGAATGATGTGTGTATAGTTAAACAGGCGGTCGGGCGATTTCAAAATCTTTTTGTCGTTAATTACGTTTGCTGCAAGCGCTATCGACGAAATAGGTGTTTTTAATTCGTGGGTGAGGTTGTTAATAAAGTTTTTCTGAATCTCTGATAATTGCCTTTGGCGGATGATAACCCACAGGGTATATCCAAAGAAAAAGATGACCAGCATTAACAAGGCGGTTAAAAAATACCAGATGGAGAGTTGGTTTAAAAAGTAAGGCGACCGGTCGGGGAAATGAATGCCAAAATAGTTGGTGTATTCCTCATTTAGCGGAAAATCAAAATCCGATGGCTCCTCGTTTTCGTCGATATGCACAAGCGTGCTTTCGTCCATTTGCTCCTGAATGGGGCTGTATATCGAAAATTCATAATCGTAATATATATCGTGCCTTTTTAGCTGGGTGGTAAGGTGTTGTTTTAGCAGTTCTTTGTCAATGGCCACACCAACATTCACTAGGTAGGTGTTGTTCGAAATCACTTCAACCGGTGTAATGCTGTCGAACGTTTCAGTGGTTCCGGTTGCCAGCATAACCTGCCAGGCAACTTCTTTTAACGCCACACTTGCACTTTCCTGAAATTGTGTTTCTGAAAGATTATAGGAACTGCGTATAAAAGCAAACTGCACCAAAAATACGCCAACTATCGACACAGTCGCCAGCATTATAATGTATTTAAGTGCTTTACCTTGCATGGATTTTTATTGAATAGCTAAGCTATATATTTTTTTGTTTGCCGGCTTTAGTTAACAACTCATTAACAAATAATTGAATTCAGTTAACAGCGAAACTAGCCAAGCATCAATACATTTGTTTTATAGATTTCAAGAAAAGACAAATTTAATCAATAAATTATGAAAAGCATTTTACAACTATTAGCAGTTTTTGCACTGGTGATTGCTGTTAATACAGCGATGGGCCAGGGACAAGCAAAAATTGTTTTTGACAAAGAGGCATACGATTTTGGTTCGTTTAAAGAGTCAGATGGTGTGCAAAAAACAACTTTTAAGTTTACAAACAAGGGCGACGCGCCACTGGTGCTGTCAAATGTTCGTGCATCGTGTGGTTGTACAACTCCAAAATGGACGCGTGAACCTGTTGCACCTGGTGGAAGTGGAAGTATCGATGTTAGTTATGATCCTAAAAACCGTCCGGGGTCATTCAACAAATCGGTAACTGTTAGCTCAAATGCCGAGAACCGTACGGTTATTTTAAGAATTAACGGCAAAGTTGAGCCACGCGAAAAAACACTGGCAGAGCAATATCCAAGAAAAATTGGAGATCTTAGGGTAAAATCAAACTACCTATCGTATGCAAAAATTACAAAAGGAGAAAAAGTAACCAAAGAACTGGAATTGGTAAACGATACCGATAAACCGGTTGAAGTAGGTTTCCGTACCGTTCCAAAGCACCTTGAGGCCAAAGTTGAACCGGCAACTATTCCGGCAAACGGAAGGGGTAATTTGATTGTTACCTACGATTCGGATGCTGCCGACACTTATGGATTTGCATCGCACCGAATTTACTTGTCGTTAAACGGAAGTAACGACTACAAAAATTCAGTGGGAGTGAGTGCAACAATCGAAGAAGATTTCTCGCACCTTTCAGCAGAAGAGTTGGCAAAAGCTCCTGTGGCTGATTTCAACGAAACATCATACGATTTTGGCGAAATGAATCAGGGCGACAAAAAGGAACATACTTTTACTTTAACCAATAATGGTAAAACCGATTTGATCATCAGAAGAGTTCGTTCGTCGTGCGGATGTACTGCTGTAGCTCCATCGAAAAGTGTAATCGCAGCCGGCGAAACAGCGCCAATTAAAGTTACTTTCGACTCGCGCGGAAAACGTGGCCGTCAAAGTAAATCGATCACGGTTATTACCAACGATCCAAAAACACCAACTTCAACACTGCGCATTTCAAGCCAGATTGTTGTACCTAATGCAGGCTAAGTTTATTTAAAGTCAATATTTCAGAAGGTGTTGCAGGCGAAACTTGCAGCACCTTCTCTTTTGCTGTACTTTTGAACGATAAATTTTATTCGGATGTCAGAAAAGGATAAACACCATATAGAAAACGACCCACAGTACAAAGGGTTGATAGTTAATGCAGGAGTGGAAAAACCGGATATGGTTAACAACGATTCGGTTCAGCGTTTTTTGAAAAAGAATAGAAAATTACTGTCGGTTGACGAGTATGTTGACGGCATTTTAAAAGGCGATATCACACTGCTTAGTAAAGCTGTAACTTTGGTCGAGAGCTCAAAATCAGCACATCAGCAACTGGCCCAGCAAATTATACAAAAGTGTTTGCCACACAGTGGTAATTCGGTTCGAATTGGAATAACCGGAGTGCCGGGGGTTGGGAAAAGTACCTTTATTGAAGCACTCGGAAAATATCTAACGAACAAAGGCGAAAAACTGGCTGTGTTGGCCATCGATCCGAGCAGTGAACGTACCAAAGGAAGTATTTTGGGCGACAAAACGCGCATGGAAGAATTGGCCAGCGATAGGAATGCTTACATACGTCCCAGTCCATCGGCAGGATCGCTGGGAGGTGTTGCGCGAAAAACCCGCGAAACCATTATTTTATGCGAAGCTGCCGGTTACAACAATATTTTTATTGAAACAGTTGGGGTAGGGCAAAGCGAAACCGCAGTACATTCCATGACCGATTTCTTTTTGTTGCTAATGTTGGCCGGAGCGGGCGACGAACTCCAGGGAATAAAACGTGGAATTATGGAAATGGCCGACCTGATTACCATTAACAAAGCTGATGGCAGCAACATTGAAAAAGCAGAAATGGCAAAAGTACAATACCGAAATGCTATTCATCTTTTTCCGGCCAAAGATTCGGGGTGGGCTGCCAACGTAGTTACCTGTTCGGCCTATAAAAAAACCGGAATTGAGACCATTTGGGAGCAGATTGAAAACTACCGGAAACAAACGGTTGATAACGGATATTTCTACCAAAAACGAAACGAACAAGCCACCTACTGGATGTACGAAACCATCGAAGAGCAATTGAAACGAAACTTTTACGATCATCCCGAGATTAAAACGAAATTGAAAATGCTCGAAAATTATGTACTTACCGATCAGATGAGTTCGTTTGTTGCAGCCACCGAGTTATTGAATACGTATTCAAAATTAAAATAAACGGAGCTGTTAATATCTTAAATAGTTGGCAACGGTAATAAAGCAGGCAAAAAATGGAATTATTCTATCCTTTTGCTTGCTTTGTTTTATGAGATCTTTCATGTAGTTAACACTTTCAAATCCATCTTAAAAGAAGTAAATTTGTTAAAACCTTTCTGTAGGTAAGGTGTTACTTACATAAATCAAATATCAATAAATTTCAAAATACAATGAATTACGATGTAATAGTGATAGGTAGCGGACCAGGAGGATACGTAGCAGCAATTCGTGCGTCGCAGCTCGGATTAAAAGTTGCCGTGGTTGAAAAAGAAAACCTGGGCGGAATTTGTTTAAACTGGGGATGTATTCCTACAAAGTCGTTGCTAAAAAGTGCACAGGCTTTTGAGTATGCTATCCACGCTGCCGATTATGGTGTAGCCATTGAAGGAGAAGTGAAACCCGATTTTGGTGCAATGGTAAAGCGTAGCCGCGATGTTGCCGACGGAATGAGCAAGGGAATTCAGTTCTTGTTTAAGAAAAATAAAGTAGAATCGATTTTTGGCTGGGGAAAATTAGCCGGAAAAAATACCGTTGAAGTTACCGACGACAAAGGCAAAAAATCGTCGTACACCGCTAAACACATTATTCTGGCAACAGGCGCCCGCTCGCGCGAATTGCCAAATCTGCCACAAGACGGTGAAAAGATTATCGGTTACCGCAAAGCGCTTACACTCGATAAGCAGCCTGATAGTATGGTTGTTGTTGGATCAGGTGCTATTGGCAGCGAGTTTGCCTATTTCTACCACACTATCGGAACCAAAGTAACACTGGTTGAGTTTATGCCAACACTGGTGCCTAACGAAGATGCCGATGTTGCCAAACAGCTGGAACGCAATTTCAAAAAATCGAAAATGAAAGTGATGACCGGTTCGTCGGTTGAGAGCGTGGATACTTCGGGCGATAAGTGCAAAGTAACCATTAAAACCAAAAAAGGCGAAGAAGTGGTTGAAGCTGACATTGTTCTTTCGGCAGTTGGTATTGCTCCAAATACTGAAAATATTGGATTGGAAGAAATAGGTGTTGAAACCGATAATGGCCGTGTGAAGGTTGACGAATACTACAAAACCAACGTTGACGGGGTATACGCCATTGGCGATATTGTTGCCGGACCGGCGTTGGCTCACGTTGCTTCGGCCGAAGGTATTACCTGTGTTGAAAAAATTGCAGGATTAAATCCTGAGCCAATAGATTACGGAAATATTCCGGGATGTACGTATACCAGCCCTGAGGTTTCTTCGGTTGGATTAACCGAGGCAAAAGCTAAAGAAGCGGGTTACGAAATTAAAGTGGGTAAATTCCCTTACTCTGCCAGTGGAAAAGCAAGTGCTGCCGGACAAAAAGATGGTTTTGTTAAATTGATTTTCGATGCGAAGTACGGCGAGTTACTTGGTGCACATATGATCGGTGGAAATGTTACCGAAATGATAGCCGAAATGGTAGTTGCCAAGAAGCTTGAGATCACCGGACACGAGTTGATTAAAACCATTCATCCGCACCCAACAATGAGCGAGGCAGTGATGGAAGCCGCAGCTGCTGCTTACGACGAGGTGATACATATTTAAAAAATAGAAAAACTATAAAATAAAGAGCCCGAGGTATTTAACTTCGGGTTTTTTGTACAATAAGTGTCGAATAAATGACGAAATTGTTCCAAAAAACCATAAAAAGCTGAAAATCAATCGTGAAGTTTTTGTATTTCAGAATTAGTTTTAAATTTGCCGCTCAGGCATCAACTACAGTAACCGTAAATTTCTCGGAATACTATTGTTAAATAAAGGGAAAAATTCTTTAATAAAAACTTGAAATAAATGAAAAAACTGACATTGCTAGTGGCATTTTCTATGCTGCTTCAGCTTGCTTTTGCAGGAGGTTTATTAACTAACTACAACCAAAGTGCGCAATACATTCGTATGTTGTCGCGAAATGCAGCTTTAGAAATTGATGCTGTTTTCTATAACCCCGCAGGACTGGTAAAAATGGAAGATGGCTGGTATTTTGCTTTTTACAGCCAAACAATTTTTCAGACCCGCGATATCGATACTCAGTTTCCTACATTAAATTCAGGACATTACGAAGGAGAAACTACAATTCCTGTTTTTCCTGATGTTTATGCTGTTTACAAAAAAAATAACTGGGCCTTTTCATTAGGAATTGGTCCGGTAGGTGGTGGTGGAACAGCCGAGTTTCCATCGGGTATTCCAACACTTGAAGTACCTTTTTCACTGATTCCAGGTCAATTGGCCGCGCTGGGACAGGTCGACCCTGCACTGGCAGTAAACAGTTACGATCTGGAAATGGCTTTGGAGGCTTCTTCAACATTTTGGGGAATTCAGGTAGGGGCATCTTATGCGCCTCATGATAAATTCTCGTTTTATGGAGGTTTGCGTATAGTGCCGTCAACAAACAAGTACGAAGGAGCAATCCGTAATATTCAGCTAAATGGAGTGAATGCGGCTGCCTGGTTAAACGGAGCATCTACACAGGTAAGCACAATGGCAGCAAATTTAAACGCTTTGGCAAATGTGCCGGAAGCATTAGCGCCAATACTTCCTGTTGCAGGTAATTATACATTAGCTCAATTGGTAGGTGCAGGACAAATGGATGCTGTACAGCAGGGACAAATTGAGGCCGGTTTGCAATTAATGGGACTTTCACCGGAACAAATTTCGGCTATGAATCTGAACCAGATAAATGGTGCATATGTACAAGCAGCACCGGCTTTTGCGTCAACCGCACAAACATTAAGTGGTACTGCGCAAACTCTTACCGGAACAGCTTCGCAACTGGGTGATAAAGAAGTAAAAACCAAACAAAAAGGAATGGGTTTTACCCCGATTATTGGTTTTAACATTTCGCCAACCGATGACTGGACATTTGCCGTAAAATACGAGTTTGAAACCAAGTTGACTTTGGAAAACGAAACCGACGTTGACGATATGGGCTTATTTCCTGATGGAGCTGAATCATCGAATGATATTCCCGCAATTTTGGCAGGGGGTGTAGGTTATCGTGGTTTGGGTTGGCTGGAAGCACAACTTTCATTCAATATGTATTTCGATAGAGATGTTAATTACGGTAACAATATTCGTTATTCTACTTTAGGACAGAAGGTACACCGCGATATTAAAGGTAACTACACCGAGCTGGCGCTGGGTTTGCAGTTTAATGTAGCCGATAATTTTGCATTTAGTGTTGGTGGTTTGCGCTCGAAAAATGGTGTAACACCTCAGTACCAAAGCGATTTTAGTTACAGCAACTCATCGCATACCTTGGGCGGCGGAATTATGTGGAACATTACCGATAAACTAACTTTCGACGCCGGTGTTTCTAATACTTTCTACCAGGATGATACCGTAACGTTTACACATCCAGGTATCGGAAGCTATGATGAAACTTATGCAAAAACTACCATTAGTTTGTCGGCAGGTATTTCATACAGCATTTTTTAAACCAAGAACGATATAACGCAAAAGCGGGGAGCATTTTATGTTCCCCGTTTTTTTATGCTATTCTTTATACCCAAATACAAATTTTGAAAAAGCATGGAAAATGATCAATATTCAATAACGAATATCCAATGTAGAACAACGTCAAACGCATCAATCTGTAGCTGATTTCGATATTTTTTGAATAGTGATAATGAAGAATGTAAGAGGTTGGGAAAAGGATGTGTATACAAGGGTCCTTAGTTGGGCAGCTTAGCAAGGAAAGTTATAATCCAGGTCAAGCAAAAAAAAAAGGGCTGGTTTAACAACCAACCCTTTGGAGAACTAACTAAGCAGCAAAATTAGTGGAATACCTAATCTAGCTGAAATATTTTGTTGTACACTTCGTCGCCGATAAGTTTGGCGGTAAGTACAAATTCGGTTTTTCCTTCGGCTTTTAAATCCGACAAGTCGAAACGAAACTCGCGGGTGAACCAGGCTTCGCACAAATCGCCGTTGGCATTGTGCCTGATCTCAAAAGTAGGAACCGTTGAGCTGCTGGCTGTCCATGGATGCATCCGCGCCAAATCAATGGTGTGATCCACACAACCTCCGCTGTAAGATAGTTTAAAATACAGGCAATCGCCATCCATGTAGGCTTCGTGCAAATGCACAGGGTCGCGGGCCAGACTGTCGTAATTCTCAAAATAAAGGTCAACATAAGGCGAGCACGACAATTCTTCGGCGTAGGTAACCTCGCAAGGCACGCCCTGGTCGCAGCTTATATAAACGTTATTAAGTTCGGTGTAAGAAATCAGCACACGTTGTCCCTGCGAAAAAGTAAAATCATCGGGGTAGTACAAGGGCTGAACTTTGCGGCCGTTATCGAGCTCAATGATAAAACCACAATCGCCGGCACCGGCATAATCAATTACGGTACCTTTTGCGTCAAACGACATCAGTTCATCATCCTGGCAACTGGTAAATACAATAAGAAATACAGATAGTATTCCGATTAATCGTTTCATGGCTTTTTAATTTTATGTATAACGCAGGTCGTTTGCGTTTATTTCACTTTATTCTTCACTTTTAGGGTTTTTAACAGTTCCCATAAATAGGATGGCATCCGAGTCTTTTTCGGTAATAGCATATAAAAACGGACGGTTTACATTAAACTGCATATTGTTTGGTCCTACAGAGGTTACAACAACTGCTACAACAGTTACCGCAGCAGCTTCGGTGCCTTTTTCATTTACGTCTATAAAGGTTTTATGTTTTACGTAATCAATTTTAAGACCTCCACCTTTGTTGATTCCTGTAAAATCGGCACCATCACCAAACGCAACTCCCATGCCCATATCGGAGAGTACATCGTTTAACATTATCTCGTATTTGTATTTAAGGCGCGGCAATTTTAAGTCGATATTAACTGTGTCACTAAAACTTTCCATCCAGCTTTTCCAGCTATTAACGCCCAGTTCATTTACGATATCTTCAAGCGAATTTTCTTCGTGCGGAAGAAAAACGAACATATTGTAGTTGCCGGCACCATAAGCCAGTTTTACAGCCCGAAATACATTATTAGAATAGTATGGCAGTGATTCGGTTTTTTTCATGGTAGGTACTTGTACCGTCGAGCCGTTTTGCAGATAAAAAGGCAGTTCTTCGGTGGCGTCTTCGTCAAATTCGGACTGCCATATTCCTTTAAAATAAATGGCATTCAGTAGAAACATAACATGATCGCCGCTGATGTTATCGATTATCTTATCAATTTTATCATGGGTTTTATCAGCCACCCAATCATTAATGGTATTCAGTGCCTGCGACGAACCAAAATCAAGAGCTTCAACTTCAGCCTCGTAATAATTTTGGTTAGTGGCAACAAAGTCTTCTTCAACCGGAAATCCTTCGCGATAATATATTGCATTGGCAATTTCGAGTATAACTTTCGGGTCGAGCGATTTTAATGCAGCCACAAGCGATGCATACGATTCATTAATATCTTCGGGCGTTAATCCGTAAACTTTCAATGTCTCTTCCATGGCTGTTTTGGTTTCGCCGTTGGCTCCGTTGTAGGTCATGGCCAGTGCCAAACTTACGCTTAATGGCGATACCATAATATTATCGGATTCTTCTTCGCCGGCATAAATTTTCTGAAAAAGTTCCAGCCCGAATTCGTTTTCCGCTTCAATTAACTCAACCGATTTTTCATCGAGAGTAATTGTTTTTGGAACTGTTATATCATCCTGATTACACGAACCGGCAATCAAAAGAAACAAAACTAAAAGTATCGGAAATGAAGTTCTCATAATAAAGGTTTAACAAATTTACATTATAGATGTGTTTAGGCAAGTTAAGGTTGCGTAACAAATGTTAAATCAGTGAGACTCTAATTTCAGAATCCGTCAGCAGACGGAGAACTGAAATTATACAGTCGAACTGATCCCGATGCGCAGCCATCGGGAGACCTGGTTTACTCTTCATTGGGTAGTTCATTGCCGTTTTTCTTGCCGACGCGTGTAGAGCGGCATTCTGCTATCTTTTTTATTACTCGACAGCTTTCGGGATAAAAACTGACCGCTAATTTTCATTCCGACGGCCGTCGAGATGAAATTCAATGATTTTTTTTCATGTCGACGTGTGTCGAGCAGCATTCTGATGATTTTTTAATTACTCAACAGCTGTCAGGATAAAAACTGACCGCTGATTTTCATTCCGACAGCCGTCGAGATGAAATTCTATAGTTTATTTTCATTCCGACACGTGTCGGGGAGCATTTTTATGATTTTTTTCGTCCATTCCGCCTAGTGCGAAAATAAATAGCAACAAAATTAATGGCTTGCATAAAGAATTTCCAACTCAACGCAACCTTTTTAACAAAGCACACATCTAACCAGTGATTTTAGCTTGAGAGAACTGACAGTTACAGCAGATGCCAAAAGAAAGATGAAAGCCAATTCGTTTTTATCAGTACTTTTGGGTGTTATTTGCGAAAAATTTTGGAAGACCTGAAAAAAATAATAAACGGTTGTGCTTCGGGAAATAAACGTGCACAGGAACAATTATACCAACTATTTGCACCAAAAATGTTTGGGGTTTGTTTGCGCTATGCCAAAGATAGTACCGAAGCCGAAGATAACCTGCAGGAAGGGTTTATAAAGGTATTTCAGAATATTGGCCGCTTTAGGCACGAAGGTTCTTTGGAAGGGTGGATAAGGAGGATAATGGTAAATGTTTCGTTAGAGAAATTCAGGAAACAGCATGTTATGCATCCGGTAGAGGATGTAAGTATTTACGAGGGGCAAAATGTGTCGGATGATATTCTGGCCGGAATTTCAGCAAAAGAATTAATTGCAGTAATACAGCAGCTACCACCTCGTTACCGGATGGTTTTTAACCTTTTTGTAATTGAAGGAATGAACCACCAGGAAATTAGTGAAGAGATGAAAATTACCGTGGGCACATCAAAATCGAACCTGGCACGCGCCAGAGATATTTTGAAACGCCGGGTAAAAGAACTTTATGGAGATATTGAGAAAACAAGTAATTATACAGCCGGATGAGTAAAAAACTAAATATTGACGATTCGATCCGAGAAAAGCTTGATGGTTTTTCGGCTGCGCCACCGTCGCATGTTTGGGATAGTATTCAGTCGCAACTCGATGGGCAGCGGAAAAAGCGCCGTAGGGTTTATGCCGGCTGGATATCGGCAGCGGCAGTTGTTGTACTGGCCTTTATTGCCGGGTGGTACTTTAGCGGAAAAACTGTTATTGAAGAGCCAACTATGGCTGAGCAACAACCGGCACCCGAAAAAACGCAGGAACCTGCAGTTTTGCCACAAGATAAAGGTATTGAAATAGAAGTTGACCAACTGGCCGGAGCGCAGGATATAAATACAACAGATACGAAAACGAACAAAACAATATCGGAAACCAGAATGCTGGCAGAAGGCGAACGTGCTGTTGATCAAAATGAGTCTGAAACCGAACAGTTTATAGCAACACGTTCAGCTGAAAGCTACAGCTTGTTAGAGCGTATTGAGGCCATATTTGCAGCAAATCAATCCAATGTTTCATTAGTAGAAAAGAGTAATGAAACAAAAATTGAAGAACGTTTTACTGCCGATGAAATGCTGATTGCTGCCAACCTGCGAAACTTAAACGAACAAAAACAGCAGGAGCACGGATGGATTATCGGAGCCCAGGTTTCTCCGGGATATTCGTCGCACTCGGCCAGCCACAACGATTCGTATGCCCAAAATATGACTTACGAAAGCGATAATGGCGGAAGTAATATTGGCGGTGGTATTTCGGTGCAGTACAAAACCGGTAAACGCCTGCGTGTTGAGAGTGGAATTTATTATGCGAAGGACGGCCAAAAAGCCGATAACTCATTTAATCTGTTTGCATCAGACAAAGACATGCTTTATGGGGCAGCACCCGATGCAGCATACGATGGAATGAATACGGGCTTTTCAAATCTGGTGCAAACCGGAAGAAGCGAGGGAGGAATTGCCATGAACAGCACAGCCGGTGTAATTGAAATGAAAAGTACACCACGGGGAGCCAATATTTCGGCAAACCTTGAAAACTCAAACGATGTTACAGCACAACGATTGTACTCTGATGGTGAGTTCTCGCAGGTATTCGAATTTGTGGAAGTTCCGCTGTATTTGCGTTATAGCGTGCTCGACAAAAAAATAGGTGTAGAACTGCTTGGTGGAATAAACGCCGGATTTGTAATTGGCAACAATGCCTATCTCGATAATAGTTACGGTGTGCAAAACATTGGAAGTACTGCCGATATCTCAACGCTTAATTTTTCGGGAACACTTGGGGTTGGAGTTAATTATGCATTGGGGAAACACTTCTCGTTTGCGCTGGAGCCTCGCCTGAATTATTACCTTTCTTCGATAAACTCGAACCCCGATGTTAATTATCGTCCGTACCGGATTGGTTTTTACACCGGAGTTTATTATGAGTTTTAGTACGCGAATCTGAGCGGAAAATGCCTTTTATTCAATGAAAATACTACGAAGGAATTTTGGCGCATCAAAGCGGTACCCGGCATAAAGCTGAAACTGAAAATTCTCGTTTAAAGTAGCAGTTGTTTTTTGTTGTTTGTATTCTTCAAGATTACCCGTTAATTGTATTCCTGTAAAAAACCGGTCGGCATTATACCCCGCAGCAAGCATTGCTTTTGCTCTGAAAACGGCATAATTAGTAATTGTTTTGTAGCGGGTTGTATAAAAGCGGGTTTCAAGGTTGGTGTGAATTATGCCTCCGCCTGTTGCAGCACCTGCCGATACAAAAAAGCTTTTGTTTACCACCCAGGTATAAAAGTAGCCCAATTGAAGGCTAAGCGAAAGGTTATTACTCTTTTGCGAGCTGTTATTTGGTGAAAGTTCCTTTTTGTCATCAATAATATAATACCTGTAAACAAAAGTTGGAACAAGGCTTCCTGCACTTTTTAGCTGTCTTTCGGTTTGTGTTTCGATAGCAGAAAAAGAGAAATTCGGATTCAATTTATAGGCGGTGTAACCCGAAATACGGGTGTAATTTAAATCGGGCAATTTTGTGTAGTTGGCATCCTTGCTTCCGCTTTGCAAAAGGTTCGAGCTGCTGTGAAAATAGAAGCCTTTTATTTTGGTGTATTCCAGGTGTTGTGTCCAGTGTGGCAGATTTACATTTGTTCCTGTCCAGAATATTTTCGATCGGCCTTTTTGCTGCTCATCGTCGTTTCCGGGAATAAATCTGGGGCTGTATCCAATACCAAACAAAAAAGCCCGGTAACTAAAAATCAGGTTGGTTTTTATCGAGGTGTTTGGTTTTATTGTGTACCCCTGGTTTTGCTGGTAAATCTGAAAAAATTCGGTGTTGTTGGTAAACGAAAGTTTTATGGCCAGTTGTTGTTTGTGTTTTTCAATAAAAGCGTTTTTCCCGGTTGCAGTTTTGTTCTCTTCTTTTTGGGCATAACCGTTCAAAAACAGAAAACCGGAAAAGAGAAAAGTGCAGATCAGTTTCATGATTGAAAAATAATCATTTCGCTGATATTTAGGAAACAATCTTCCTGTGAGTACCAGTTCTGGCCGGATACTATCCAAGACACAGTTTTTGTCAATATGATGATTGTCAGGTGTTAATTTCAACGAAATGTGAAATTTTGCGCTGTTAACAGTTAATTAAGACAACTGCTGGGTGACAAGAAAATTTCTTTTATACTTTTGCCAACTATTCAACGCAACCTGGACGATTCATCAAATAACCCAATGGTGTTCGTTACATTAGAAAATAATTAATATACAGAGTTTTTAAAATTTTTGAATGAAAACTGGAATTTATATCACAAACACCGAAAGTAACACAGGAAGATCGCTTGTTACGCTGGGTGTTTTAAAAGTATTACTTTCAAAAGTAACAAAGGTCGGGTATTTCCGGCCAATCATTAACGATTATCCAAAGGGAGTTCACGATAATCACATCGAAACCATGATATCGTATTTTAACCTCGATATGGAGTACAAAGACGCTTATGGTTTTACCATGTCGCAGGTTGTTAAGTACAAAAACATGGGGCAGGAAGCGCGTTTGATCGATCAGATTATCGATCGCTACAAACAGCTAAAAGAGAAGTTTGATGTGGTTGTGGTTGAAGGATCGGATTTCGACAATAAGGGCGTTACTTTTGAGTTGGATCTGAATATTGAGTTTGCCAAAAACCTATCGATTCCTACCATTTTGGTTAGCTCGGCAAAAGATAGAAACATGGGTAGTGCCATTGCCAATATCGACCTGGCTATTAAATCATTTGCTGAAAGAGATGTTGTGGTGCAGTCGGTTGTTATGAACCGTGTTGAACCCGGAAATTGCGATATGATGCGCGAAGAGCTGAGCAAGGTAGTACCTGCCGACACTTCGATTGAGATCATTCCGGAAATTAAAAAACTGGGCAGCCCTACCATAAAAGAAATTAACGACGAATTGGGGGGTACCGTACTGTTTGGCGAAAACCTGTTGTGCAAACAGGCCGACCGCTACGATGTTGGTGCTATGCAGCTGCGCAACTACCTCGACAGGGTAGAGGAGAACAGCCTGATCATTACTCCGGGCGACCGCTCCGATATTATTTTGGCGGCGCTTCAGGCCAATGCTTCGGCAAATTATCCGAGTATTGCCGGTATTGTGGTTACCGGAGGTATTGCTCTCGAGCCACAAATTGTAAGGCTGATTGAAGGTTTACCAAATATTGTTCCTATTATTTTGGTTGACGATGTTACGTTTACTGCAGCCAAAAAAATATCGGATGTAAAACCAAAATTGCACCCTGGCTTACCACGTAAAATCGATTTAAGCATTTCCACTTTTGAAAAATATGTGGACACCGACTTCCTGATCGACAAATTCAGAAGTTTCAAAACCGATGTGGTAACACCGCATATGTTCCAGTATAACCTGGTGGCAAAAGCCAAATCGAAAAAACAACATATTGTTTTACCCGAAGGTACCGATCCTCGTATTTTACAGGCTGCTTCAAGTTTGGTTGATCAGGGGGTGGTTGATATTACTCTTTTGGGAAGACGCGATGAAATTATTACCAAAGCTACCGAAATCGGTGTGAAAATTAATGGTAATATTAAAATCATCGATCCGGTAGAATCGGAGTATTACGAAGATTACTGGAAAACTTACCACGAACTGCGTAAACACAAAAATATACCTGAAGATATGGCACGCGATGCCATGGCCGACGTTTCGTATTTCGGAACAATGATGGTTTACAAAGGGCATGCCGACGGTATGGTTTCAGGTGCCGCACATACTACAGCACACACCATTATTCCGGCACTTCAGTTTGTAAAAACCAAGCCGGGTGTTAAAACGGTATCATCGGTGTTCTTTATGTGTCTCGACGACCATGTTTCAGTAATGGGCGATTGCGCTGTAAACGTAAGTCCAACTGCCGAGCAGCTGGCTGAGATTGCAGTTACCTCGGCCGATTCGGCAATTGCTTTCGGTATCGATCCGAAAGTGGCATTGTTGTCGTATTCGTCGGGTACATCAGGTTCAGGTGTTGAGGTTGATAAAGTTCGCAGTGCTACTGAGATCGCTATTGCTGCACGTCCTGATCTGAAAATTGAAGGACCTATTCAGTACGATGCTGCTGTTGATCCGAGTGTAGGGAAGAGCAAGATGCCCGATTCGCAAGTGGCAGGGCAGGCCAACGTGCTTATTTTCCCCGATTTGAACACCGGAAACAATACATATAAAGCCATCCAGCGCGAAACCGGAGCACTGGCAATTGGCCCAATGTTACAGGGATTGAATAAACCGGTTAACGACCTTAGCCGTGGTTGTACAGTCGACGATATTTTTAATACCGTTGTAATTACAGCTATTCAGGCTCAGGAAGGGTTTTAAAAGTAAATTCATACTTTTTACGATAACAGGTTAACACGTAGCGCTAAGGGTTTGCCTGTTACCAAAAAACTTTAATTGATATAATTTAAAATGAATATTTTAGTAATTAATGCAGGTAGCTCGTCTATTAAGTATCAGTTGATTGATATGAACACCGAGATGCCTTTGTCGAGTGGTATTGTAGAACGGATCGGTCTGGAGATGGGACTGATCAAACACAAAACATTCCTTAACGGTTCGGAAGAAAAGACCGTTGAAGAATTCCCGATTCCCGATCATGGAGTTGGTTTAAAGCGAGTTGCTGAATTGCTTACTGACGAAAAAGTTGGTGTTATCAGCGATCCGTCAGAAATTCAGGCTGTTGGTCACCGTTTGGTACATGGTGGCGAAACTTTTACCAAAACGGTTGAGATTACCGATGAGGTAAAGGCCAAAGTAAAAGAATTGTTCCCATTGGCTCCACTACACAATCCGGCTAACCTGATTGGCGTGGAAGTGGCTGAAAAAGTATTTCCAAATGCAAAACAGGTTGGTGTTTTTGATACTGCTTTTCATCAAAGTATTCCGGAAAAAGCCTATCGATATGCTATTCCTGAGAAATTTTACCGCGAATTGCGTATCCGTAAATATGGTTTCCACGGAACATCGCACAAATTTGTTTCAGAAAAAGCGATTGAGTATTTAGGAAATCCTGATGCAAAAATCATAACCATTCACATTGGTAACGGTGCTTCAATGGCAGCTGTTAAAGCTGGTGCCTGTATCGATACCACCATGGGAATGGGGCCGTTAAGCGGATTGATTATGGGTACCCGCTCGGGCGATATCGACCCTGCAATTATTTTCTACCTGGCGCAACAGAAAGGATTTTCGGTTGAAGAGATTTCAGATCTGCTGAACAAAGAAAGTGGAATGAAAGGCTTAACCGAACTTACCGACATGCGTGATATTGAAAAATGTCAGAGAGAAGGCGACCCGGTTGCCATTTTGGCTTTGGAAATGTATGCCTACCGCATTAAGCAATATATTGGAAGCTATACCGCTGCAATGAATGGGGTTGATGCCATTGTATTTACAGCCGGGGTAGGGGAAAACAAAACTACGGTTCGCGAGATGGTTTGCGAGGATATGGATTACCTTGGCATTACCTGGGACGAAGAAAAAGATAAGAACCGCAAAGGTGATGTTCACGAAATTAACGTGGACGGCGCAAAAGTTAAAGTTCTTATTATTCCTACCAACGAAGAGTTGGAGATTGCAAAACAATCGTTGGCACTTATAAAATAGAGTGTTAAAAGATACTATTGAAAAAGGCGTATCCGGTCACGGATACGCCTTTTTATTTTGTTGTTTCCTACTTCAAAATCAGAAAAGATTGTTGATTATCGATCCCAGATTTTTGGCATTTATAGGTTTCGATATGTAATTATTGCATCCGGCATTAAAGGCCTTTATAATGTCTTGTTCCTGAGCAAAGGCAGTTTGTGCAATAATTTTCACATCCTTATTAAATTTTCGTATCTGTTCAATAGCTTCCAATCCATCCATTAAAGGCATTCTTATATCCATTAATATTAAATCAATATCAGGATTGGCTTTAACCGCATCAACGGCCTCTTTTCCGTTTCCGGCTACAAGGATTTCTTTACTGGTTTTTGGCAGAATCATCTTAAGTAATTCAACCGAAACCGGATCGTCTTCGGCTATTAGCATTTTTAAATTACCCGACACTGATTTGAGCTCAGTTTCCTCACTACCCGCAGAAAAAGTGTCAGCTAATGGTTGGTGATAGGGGAAAGTAACGAAAAAGGTTGTTCCCTTGTTTTCTTCTGACTCAAGACGAATAGAACCTCCCAGCATTTCGGTGTATGATTTTGTGATGGATAGCCCCAAACCCGAACCTTCGTAAACTCGTGAATCTGCAAAATCAGCCTGTACAAACCGATCAAAAATGGCTTGCTGCCGGTCTTTGGGAATGCCAACGCCGGTGTCTTTTACAATAAATTGTATCGAACTGTTTACAAACTGATAGCCAAATGTTATGCCTCCTTTGTTTGTAAATTTGATCGCATTTTTAATCAGATTGGTTAGTATGCTGTTTAGTTTTACTGCATCGGAATTTATTTTGTGCGAAACTGAATCGTTGCTGTTTATAAACTCCAGATAAAGCTTTTTTTGTGCAGTTTCCGGATTAAAGAATAGTCTGATTTCGTTTAAAAAGGAGTTTAGTTCGAAGGTTGACAGATCGACAGAAACCAGCCCCGACTCTATTTTTGAAATATCGATTATGTCGTTAATAGTGGATAACATGCGATCGCCACTTTTTTGTATAATAGAGATAAACTCATGCTGTTGTTCTCCGCTGAGGTTAGGATCTTTTAGTAATTCGGTAAATCCCATAATCCCATTCATTGGCGTTCTTATTTCATGGCTCATATTAGCCAGAAATGCAGATTTAAGCTTGTCACTTTCTTCAGCTTTTTCTTTCGCCAGCCGTAAGTCGGTGAGCATTTGTTTTTGGTGTGTAATATCTTCTTTTATGGCAATAAAGTGTTCAACCTTTTTTTCGTCGTTAACCAGTGGAGTTATAATTACTTTTTCCCAAAACTCTTCTCCGTTTTTCTTTTTGTTATGGAATTCACCGCGCCATACTTTTCCTGCTACAATTGTTTTCCACATGTCGGCATAAAACTCTTTTGTTTGTTTGCCCGATTTTAAAATACGTGGATTTTCAAAAAGAACTTCCTGCAATTTATATCCTGTTTTTTCTTCAAAGAAAGGATTTACATACTCGATATCTCCGTTAATATCGGTAATAACAATGCTAACAGGACTGGCTTCAACGGCTTTCGACAGCATGGCATTTCTGCTTTCTAGGCTTTTTCGCTCTGTAATGTCCAGTGATATTCCTCCGAGTAGCTTTTTGTCGTTACCAATGGTAAATTTATAGTTTAAAAAATCGCGTATCCCTTTTCCATGCACCGGATATTTTATTTCGTATTTATATCGTCCATGCGAAAATGCTTTTTTGTCGTTTTCTACTAAACGATTCGCAACATCGGGGTGCAGAACATCTTTTGTGTTTTTTCCAATCCAATCGTCGGCATTCAGGATTTGTTTCATATAACTGTTTACGTACAGATAATTCAGTTCGTGGTCTTTTATGAACGCAAATCCGGGTAATGATTCCATAAAAGTCGAAAATTTCTGTTCGCTTTCCTGCGCCTGGTTTCGGGCTTTTATTAATTGTTGTTCGGCTATTTTTAGTTTGGTTATATCCTGAAAACTTTCGAGAATGAATTTCCTGCCGTTAATATTTATTGTTTGTATATTTTTTAAAACTGCTGTTACAGAGCCATCCTTACATTTTATAAAAGTGTCAATTCCATTATACGATTCATTGCCGATGAAACATACCGGACAGTCTTCTAAATGATCTTTCTTTACGCATATTACAGCGCATTTTTGTCCTTCCAGTTCTTCTTGTTTGTAGCCTGTAATTTGACAGGTCTGATCGTTTACTCTTACTATATTCCGGTTTTCGTCGATCATTACAAAACCGCTCGGGATGCTTTGCAGAATTTGATCCAGCAAATGTTCCGAATCGGATAATTTTTTTTCGGCTTCTTTACGTAAGCTGGTATCGCGAATCAGCGACATTATCATGCGTTTGTTACCAATTTGGAAGATACTGGACTTTATATCTACCGGAATGGCTGAGCCGTTGGCCTTTTGGTGGATCGTTTCATAGATCTGTTCTGAGGTATTTTCGTACGAGGAGTGTAATGAATGATCTAAGTCTTTAATTGTTTTTGATAGCAGTTCTTCGCGGCTATAACCGTATAATTTGCAGGCGCGGTTATTTACTTCTATTATCGGATGGTTTTCCTTTTCGTAATCCTGAATAATAACAGCATCGTTAATAGCTTTAAAAAGTGTTCGGTATTTCGCTTGTGATTGAAGAACTGAATTGGTGGCATTTTTACGCTCGGTAATATCTGATATAAATCCTTCAAGTACCTCCTCATTATTTTGTATGGCTTTTCGGCCACGTTCCCATACCCATTTTTCTTCTTTGTTCTTACAAATTATTTTGTACTCTATTTCAAAAGCCGAATCGTATTTTATTGCCTCCTGAACTTTATCCCAAACTTCATTGCGGAAACCGGGGTGGATTATATCGTTATAGTCCAACTCCGGATTATTAATAAACTCGTTTGGAGTATAACCGGTTAATGCAATACATCCTTCGCTCATAAACAGCATTTCCCAGTTTTTGCGATTGTAGCAGGTGTAAACCATACCGGGCAAATTGTTTAGCAGGTTATTGAGCCTGTTTTTGGTTTCGTTCAGTTTTTCGTTTAGCAGTTGTCGTTCGGTAATATTTCTTATTCCTGCAATTTTAACTTCTTCGCCGTTGTACTGGATTGTTTTACTTTCTATTTCCATGTAAACGGGTTCTCCCGATTTTTTGTATCCCTTGAGCGTGTACGGACTGTTTTTGCGATTTTTTACCTGTTTTTTTAAACGTTTTACATCTTGCTCGGAATACATGTACTCGAAAATATTGCGGCCCACAATCTCATCTTTTGAATAACCCGATAGTTCAAGAAATGCATCGTTTACATCAACAATATCTCCGTTTTTGTGTATAAGTATTCCTTCAAACGCCGACTCTGCCAAAAAGCGGAATCGTTCTTCACTTTCCTTAAGCTGTTGTAAGGTATTTTGCCTTGTAGTAATGTCGTGTAATAGTACCTGGTAGGCTGGTCTTTCTTCGTATTCAACCTGAATTATGGTTACTTCAACAGGAATTTCTTCGCCATTTTTATGAATTGCCTTTGATTGATATATGTGTTTTACTCTTTCGCCCAGAAGACGTTTGGCGTGTTTATCTTTAATTTTTTTTAGCTCCGACGGGGCGATGAATTTAGTATAAGGAGTGTTTAACAATTCTTTTTTGGTGTAGCCCGATATCTTACACAGCGACTTGTTTACAAACTTAACGACTCCATCCTGCAGTATAAACAGGGCATCGTTCAGTCCTTCAACAAGATTTTTATATTTTTTTTCACTTTTCTCGAGTTCAATTTTTTCCGTCTGCTCTTTGGTAATGTCTTTTATACGGGCAATTCGATAATTCTTTAAATCGTATTGTTGCGTTTCAATGCGGAATATTTTTTCACCCAAGACAAATTTCATGTCTCGAATGTCATCACCCCGGGTAATCTGTTTTAAACCAACAAAAGCACTCTCATGTGTATTTTCGTTCAGGTTATTTGTTACCAAATCGGCAATATTTTTTCCTAAAATATCTTTTTCTGTACAATTAAAGAGTTCGCAAAACCTGTTGTTAATTCCTACAACCGTTAAATCGTGATCGAATGTAATTATTCCATGGGGTGATGTTGCCAGCAGCCAGGCCATATCTTTTTTTTCAGTAATGGCATTTATTGCAAATCCAATGCTGGTTGCAATATCAACATAATTTTCGGCTTCCTTTGGCAGTTGCGTATACGCAAGGGGCACTGAAGCACACAGTATACCCTGTTGTTTATTATCGATTGATATGGGCGCGATATAAGAGCGATTTTCCTGGCCATTATTGTCAACCGGGCAAATATTATCAGGTGAGTCAATTTGTAAGAACTCCTGGTTTTTGATGGCTTTTGTGAGATTGGCGGGAAGTTTACCGTTTAATATTTGTTCTTTTAATTTTTCAAATCCGGCAATGTGGTGCGAGCTTTCAATTTGGTGTAGCTTATTGTTCTGATCAAAAAGCCCAATCCAACAGAACGAATATCCCCTGATTTGGGTGAGTACCTCACATGTTTTTTTTAGAAGCGAATCTATTTCTTTTTCATCAACAATGATTTTGTTAATGGCTTTTAAGGTATCAATAATACGCTGAAAAGTTTCTATTTTCGATTCATCCCGGTTGATCATTCTGGTTCTGTCTTTTAGTTGAAAAGGCGTTCCGTAATATAGCGAAAAAATTGAATGATAACCTTTTACAGGGTAGTATTTAGAACGTATTAATAATCTTTTACCATGAGTTAATACCTTTGAGGAAATAATTATTAGATTAGGGAATAGGTGATACTTCTTCAGGAAATATTCGGATAGTTAATGTAAACGGGAGAGAGGAGGAGGAGGTTTGTTCCGGTTAAAAGTTCGGTATTAAAGTTGACGTCTATTCAACCTTAAGAAAATGCCTGAGTAAGGTTGCAGGATATGAACTCTATGTAGTCTGTTAATCAATAGATTGATGCTGAGTTTTAATCGTTCATAAATAGCGAGTTGATTGTTTCAACCAGTCGGTGCCTGTTAATTGGTTTTGTTACAAAATCATCGCAGCCGATGGCCCGTGCCTTTTTTATATCTTCTGTTTGTGCAAATGCCGATTGAGCTATTATTTTCACTGATGTGTTGAACTCCCGTATCATTTTTGTTGCTGTATACCCATCAATTACCGGCATTTTAATATCCATCAAAATCAGGTTTATGTCAGGGGTATTCCGGGCCATTTCAACTGCTTTTTTCCCGTTATTGGCAACCAGTATTTCCGACGCGATATCGCGAACCAGAAGTTTTAGCAGTTCAATCGATATGGTGTCATCTTCAGCAATCAATATTTTTAACTTATTTTGTTGTAAAACATTGTCAATCAGTTGTAATTCAGAAGGCGTGGTTTGTTGTGAATTGATTGTTGCCTGCATAGGCAGCGAAACATAGAAGGTAGTTCCTTTCCCAACTTCCGATTCAAGGCTGATTGTACCGTTTAACATTTCGGTGTACGATTTTGTAATGGCAAGGCCCAGTCCCGAACCTTCGAAAACCCGCGAGTCTGCAATGTCGGCTTGCACAAATCGCTCGAAAATTGCCTGTTGTCTTTCCTGCGGTATTCCAACACCGGAATCTTTTACAAAAAAGTTAATGTGGTTCTTGCTGGTTGTGTATCCAAACTCGATGGTGCCAGATGAGGTGAATTTATAGGCGTTACGAATGAGGTTGGTAAGAATTGAATTAAGTTTATCGGGGTCGGTGTGTAAAAGCATTACCGGATTACCATTGTTTTCGTTCAGTTTAAAAGTAATGCCTTTCAGTTTCATCGATTGCTCGAAGAAAATGTAAAGCTCTTTTATCAATGCCGGTAGGTTTATGTCCTGCATATGTGCAATAACCATCCCCGATTCAATTTTAGAAATATCAATTATATCGTTAATGGTATTAAGCATTCTTTCCCCGCTGCTCTGAATTACATCGATAAAATCAGTTCGTTGTTGGAGCGATAATTCCTGATCTCTAAGCAATTCGGTAAATCCTAAAATGCCGTTCATCGGTGTTCTTATTTCGTGACTCATATTGGCCAGGAAAGAAGATTTTAACTTATCGCTTTGTTCGGCATTTTCTTTGGCCCGAACCAGTTCTTTTTCAATTTCCTTTTGTTCGGTAATATCTCTGAATTCTACTACGCGAACCAGTTTATTGTTATACGGAATCATCCTTCCTTCAATTCGTATTGGATATCTTTTTCCATTTTTCCGAATCCCAAAAGCCTCGTAAGGTTTTTCGTATTGTTGTTCAATATTCTGTCTAACCAGTTTTCGGGAGTCCTCAGCAATTAATAGCAAGCCATCCATTCCTTTCAGCTCTTCATACGAATATCCAGTAATTCGGCTTAATCCTTCGTTGCAATCCAGAATTAATCCTTTATCGTGAATAGCAATTCCTCCGAACGAAGCATTGTGCAAGGCTTTAAAACGTGCTTCGTTGTGCTCGGCTTTTTCTTTTGCGTGATGCAGTTCTTTTAAGGTTTGTTTCTTTTCGGTAATATCTTCACTAACGGATACAAACTGTGTAATTTCGCCCTGATTATTAAAAATTGGAAAAATAACGGTTTGCACCCAGTATAATTCTCCGCTTTTTTTCTTGTTACGAATTTCGCCATTCCAGATTTGGCCTGAGTGGATGGTTTTCCGCAGGTTTTTATAGAATTCCTCGGAGTGATTTCCTGAAGTCAGAAAACGTGGATTTTTTCCGATTACCTCTGATTTTTTATAGCCGGTTAAATTTTCGAAAAAAGGATTAACGTATTCAATAAATGCTTGTTTATCTGTAATAAAAATGCTGACCGGGCTTGCTTCAATAGCCTTTAAAAACAGCTCGTTGGCTGTCTCCAGCTTTTTACGTTTGGTGATATCGCTTATAAAACCTTCAAGATGAAAATCGTTATTTACATTGAATGCTTTTCCGCGTTCCCAAACCCATTTTATCTGGTTTTGTTTGTTATATACCCGATACTCTGCTTCAAACGACTCGTCATTGTCAATCGCTTTCTGAATGGTTTCTCTTACGCGTACTTTGTCGTCGGGATGGATGAGATCTGTATATTTTACATTTGTTTCGTTTGTAAGTTCTTCGGGTTCGTAGCCAAAAAGCCGGTAGCTTCTCCGGCTAACAAAATTCATCGTCCAGTCGGTATTATTCTGACTGTTATAGGCTACTCCCGGAAGGTTGTCGAGAATGCGATTCAATCTTTCCCGGCCTATTTTAATTTCTTCCTGCAGCTGATAACGTTCTGAAATATCTCGTACAGCAGCAATTCGTGCTTTTTTGCCTTTGTAATGTATTTCACGTGCCTCAATTTCAACATGTATATAGGTTCCATCTTTTTTGAAGGCCTTAAGAACATAAGGTTTTACGACCTCGCTATTTATTCTTTTGTATATTTTATCATGGTCTTTTAAGTCGATAAACTCTGATAATAGGTTTTTACCAATTATCTTCGCGCGAGTAACCAGTAATTTTAAGCAGCGTGGCATTTACATCAAGAATAACGCCCCTGTCGTGAACGATGATTCCTTCAAATGCCGAATCCGAAAGGAATCGAAAATATTCTTCACTTTCCTTTAATTGCTCCATTGATTTTTTTAACTCGGAATTATCATGAAGGATCACCATAATTGCCGGTCTATCATCGTAAACCGTTTGGTTAATAGTTACTTCAACCGAGAAAGTTTCTCCCGATTTTGTAACAGCCGCCGAATCATAATGCGTTTGTGATGACTTTCCGGTAACAAAATTAGTATACAATTGAATTACCAGTTCCCGCTCCTCGGGGGCAACCAGTGTAATGAATGGGTTTTCGAGTATTTCTTTCTCGGTGTAGCCGGTTAAACGGCAAAGCGACTGGTTTACAAATTTGGTAATCTCGTCTTGAATAATAAGAACACCGTCGTTTAAGGAATCTACCAAATTTTTATAGCGGAGTTCGTTGGCTTTTAATTCGTTGTGCTGTTTGAATTTTGTTAATGCAAAAGCCAGACCTTGTGCCAGATCATCTAAGCCGACTTCTTCTACCTGGTGTTTACTGTCGGTTGCAGGCATAGCCACGCACAATATGCCTAAGGTTTGTTGATCATCTTTTATCTCTGCAAGAAACGGCGTCCATTCAGTAGTGTCAAGGTCTATCAGAAATTCGCCGGGTAACCCGGAATGTACGGTTTCCGATGTATTAGAAAGTGTTTGCCAAAGCTGATCGGGAAAGCCTTTTGATGTAGCCTGGTTCCTGATATTGTTGATAACGGAAATAGCGCCTGCTCCCGTAAAAAATTTTGTATTTCGCTTTTCATCGAAAAGGGTGATCCATGCAAAATAATAACCACGAGTGTCAACTAAAATTTCACAGGTTTTTTCCAATATGGTTTCCGGATCTTTTCCGGAAATGATTAAATGCTGAATTTTTCGTATGGCGGTGATTATGGTTTGGAGGTGTGCAATTTTTTGATCGGCCTGATTTGTCATCCCTTATTTTCTATGGTTACACTTGAAATGAGCACAATTCCATTCACCTTAATGTGCTAATATAGTAAAATTGAGGAACACTTTCTTATATAAAAATCAAGAGGATACAAAAAAAGGTGCATCGTAAAGATGCACCTTTTTATTTATAAGGTTATTGCTGTTATGCCAATAATTCTTTTACCTGGTTGTATACATTTTCGCCTGTATAACCCAGTTTTACATCCAATACTCCGGCCGGAGCAGAGAATCCAAATGATCCAAGACCAAACACTTTTCCGTCCATTCCAACCAGTCCTTCAAGTGTTACAGGCAATCCGGCAGTTAAACCAAATTTAGTAACTCCTGCAGGAAGAACTTCTTTTTGGTATTCGGCACTTTGTGTGCGGAATAAACCTTCAGAAGGAACAGAAACGATACGGCTTTTCACACCGTCTTTGGCCAATAATTCGGCACCGTCAACCAAAGTACTTACTTCCGAACCGCTTGCCAACAGAATTACATCAGGTGTACCTTCGCAATCCTGAAGGATGTACGCACCTTTTGTAGCTCCCTGTGCTGTTTCGTATGTAGTAACGTCTTTAATTCCCTGGCGTGACAAAATAAGAGCTGTTGGAGTATCGGTATTTTCCATAGCCATTTTCCACGCAACGGTAGTTTCGTTACCATCGGCAGGACGCAATACCAGCATCGAGTTTTTGTGGCTGTGGTTTTGCAATTTTTCCAACAAGCGAATCTGCGCCTCCTGCTCAACAGGTTGGTGAGTAGGACCATCTTCTCCTACACGGAATGCATCGTGCGTCCAGATGTATTTAACCGGTAGTTCCTGCAGTGCAGCAAGACGTGCCGCCGGTTTTTGGTAATCGCTGAATACGAAGAAAGTACCACATGCCGGAATCACTCCACCGTGCAATGCCATACCGTTCATAATTACGGCCATTGTAAGCTCGCAAACACCTGCCTGCAGGAATTGTCCTCTAAAATCGCCTTTTTTAAACGATGATGTATTTTTAAGGAAACCATCCGTTTTATCCGAGTTTGAAAGGTCGGCAGACGACACGATCATGTTTTCAACCTCCTTGGCAAATACCGAAAGAACAGTTGCAGAAGCACCACGTGTTGCGATGCCTGCTTTTTGCTCAATTTTGCTGTAATCGATTTCCGGAATTTCGTTTGAGAAGAAAGCTTTTAGTTTTGCTGCCAATTCAGGATTTGCAGCTTCCCATTTTGCCTGCTCAGCCTTTTTTGCTGCTGCAGCTTCAATCAACGCTGCTTTACGTTTTTCGTAGTATTCTTTTACATCATCGAAAATTACGAATGGGTTTTCAGGATCGCCACCCAAATTCGCAATTGTTTTTGCAAACGATGCACCGGCACCCGATAATGGCTGACCGTGAGTTGAACACTGACGCTCGAAATTTGCACCATCTTCAGTAATAGCACCTTTACCCATAATTGTTTTACCAATAATCAGGGTTGGTTTTTCAGTTTCTTCCTGTGCATTTTTTAAAGCTTTACGAATGGCATCGGCATCGTTACCGGCAATAGTAACCACATTCCAACCCCAGGCTTTATATTTCATTTCAGTGTCTTCAGTAGTCACCTCGTCGGTTTCTGTCGACAGCTGAATGTCGTTTGAATCGTAGAACATGATCAGGTTGCTCAATCCCAGGTGACCGGCAATTCTACCCGCACCCTGCGAAATTTCTTCCTGAATACCACCATCAGAGATGAAAGTATATGTTTTGTGCGCCATCCACTCGCCAAAACGAGCTACCAAAAAGCGCTCGGCAATGGCTGCACCAACTGCCATAACATGGCCTTGTCCGAGTGGACCTGATGTATTTTCAACACCACGCTCAACGTCAACTTCGGGGTGTCCCGGAGTTACGCTTCCCCACTGACGGAAATTGGCAACATCTTCCATGCTGTAAAAACCTGCCAACGATAAAATTCCGTAAAGCATTGGAGACATATGGCCCGGATCGAGGAAAAAACGGTCGCGGTTTGCCCATGTCATGTCCGATGGATCGTAATTAAGGAATTCAGAATAAAGGATGTTTACAAAATCTGCTCCGCCCATTGCTCCGCCAGGGTGGCCCGAATTTGCTTTTTCAACCATTGCGGCAGCCAGAATACGAACATTATCAGCTGCTTTAACTTCAATACTTTTACTCATTTTTTTGTAATTTTTTTCAATTTACTTTAGGCAGGACAGGAACGCCAAAAATAGTAAAAAAGAGGGACTTGGAAAGCGGGTTTGCTTGTTATTAATAATAATTTAGCAATGAGCTCGATGCAGTTGCTGGCATAAAAAAAGGAGAACCAGATATAACCCTGATTCTCCTTTTTGTGAAATATTTCTTTAAACTGTTACGCTTTATGAATTAATCAAACGAACCATAAAGATTCCATCGATAGCTAACAGTTTTTCTTTTACGCTGTCGTTAATTTTTTCAGCGTCAACATCGATAATGTTATACGCAATATCGTCGCGTTTTTTATTCAGCATATTATCAATGTTCAATCCTTCGGCAGCCAAAACAGTTGAAATCTGGCTTACCATATTCGGAACATTGCGGTTGGCAATCAAAATACGGCTTCCTCCGTTGCGCTCCAGTTCGGCAGCAGGGAAATTCACCGAGTTTTTAATGTTACCGTTTTCCAGGTAGTCGCGCATTTGTTCAACGGCCATAATAGCGCAGTTGGTTTCCGACTCTTTTGTTGAAGCACCCAGGTGAGGAATTGAAATTACGTTATCCAGTTTCAGGCATTCTTCATCAGGGAAATCGGTAATATATTTGCCCACTTTACCCGACTCGATAGCCACTTTTAAATCGGCGTGATCTACCAGACCGCCACGTGCAAAGTTCAGAATTTTAACGCCATCTTTCATCATGGCAAATTTGTCTTTGTTGATGTATCCTTTTGTATCGGGTAATAACGGGATGTTGATTGTAATAAAATCGGCTTGTTGCAACAACACCTGAATCCCTTCAACCACTTTTACCTCACGGCTCAGTTTCAGTGCGTGTTTTACCGACATGTATGGGTCGTAACCAATTACGTTCATACGCAGTGCCGATGCGGCATTTGCTGCCAAAACACCAATGGCTCCCAAACCAATTACGGCCAGTGTTTTTCCTTTAATTTCTTCTCCGGCAAAGTTCTTTTTACCTTGTTCCACTAACGACGGAACAGCATCGCCCTGTCCGATTAGTGTTTTTGCCCAGTTAGCTGCGCCAATATAATCGCGCGATGCCATAAGCATTCCGGCAATTACAGCCTCTTTTACTCCGTTGGCGTTAGCTCCCGGTGTATTAAAAACTACGATACCTTTCTCGGTGCATTTCTCGATTGGAATATTATTCACACCTGCGCCGGCTCTTGCAACAGCTTTTACCGACGATGGAATTTCAACATCATGCATTTTAAAACTGCGCAAAACAATAGCATCCGGGTTTGGAAGCTCGCTTGCAATCTCATAATTGTCGAGTGGAAATAGTTTCAGACCATCGGGGTCAATCTTATTCAGAGTTTGAATTTTAAACATGTAGCTTGCTTTTTAATTGATATTCTCTGTAGCTGATAACACTATCCAAAAATGCAAAATATTGGGTAGCATATATTTTAATGACAAATATCAGCATTATATCTATAAATTATAAGTGATCGCTGGGATTAATTATCAATATGAAATTAACATTAATGAATAAGACCAGAAAGTACATCCGATTTTATTTTGAATTGAAGCCTTATTCGTTTTAAAGAATGGTATATGGAAATGGGAGTGCGGGAGTGAGAATTTGAAATGGCGGATTTTACTTTAGGTAAAAGCAAAAAAAAGCCAGACTCTCCAGCCTGGCTCATCAACCTTCAACTACTAACCGATTTTATAACCCAAAAAATTATGAAACAATAGTTATGAACTATTATGTCTTTAGATTTTATACCTGCAAATAAAATAATAGAATACTAGCGGGTATGTAATATAAGTCACAAAACACCGGAAAAATCAATAAAATTTCTTGAAAGTGAAACTTTTCCGTCTTTTTCCAGCTTTTTTAGCAGGCGCGAGATCACTTCGCGCGATGAATTGAGTTGAAGAGCCAGATCCTGATGTGTACCTGAATAAGTCTGAACGCCCGATTTTTTATGTCGGTCGATAAAAAATTTGACTAAACGCTCATCGAGTTTTAAAAAGGCAACCGCATCAAGTGTATTGATTAATTCGCGAAACCTGTTTTGAAAGGTTTGCATCACGTATTGTTTCCACAGGGGATATTTGCTTGTCCAGGCATCAAGCATTTCCACCGGAATCATCAGCACCTCGGTATCCACCTCGGCAATGGCATTAACTTCGCTAATTTGGCGAGCCATGCAACAGGTTAACGACATGGCACATACTTCGTCGGCCTGCAGGTAATAAAGCAGTAATTCGTTACCGGCCTCGCTGGTGCGCGAAACGCGTATCAGTCCTTTCAATACCATTGGGAAACTGGAAATAAACTGACCTTCACGAATTAAGGTTTCGTGCTGAGCAAATTTTTTTCTTACGGCAACCTGCAGAATTTCTTCCTGTAATTCGGGTTCAAGAAAATTGTATCGTGTATAAAAATCTTCCATGTTTTACCAATTGTTTTTCAAACTGAGCCTTAAGCGAAGTTTTGAGATTATAATGGTTAATGCCGACAGGCAATTGAAAAGGCTTTAAGAGTAAAACGAATTTTAGGCTTCATTCAATTGCTAATCGGTATTAGTAGTTCAATTTCAGCAAATTTAATGTTGTGCCGCATTTCTGCAAAAAAAATCAATGAAATACGGATTTTGTCTGAAATTTTCTGATTAAAATGTTTTCCGTTCTCCTTCATTAAATCACATTTCCGAAAACAAAAAAAGATTCCCATTCAGTTAGGAATCTTTTTTCGTTTTATGGTTACTATATCTTTTTACTCGAACATGTCTTTCATTTTCTGAAAGAATGATCTTTCCTGTGCTGAAGGTCCACCCTGAAATCCAGGCGAATCCTGAAGTTTTTCCAACGCACGTTTTTCTTCGTTGCTCAGTTTTTTAGGAATCCAAACATGTACACGAACCAACAAATCGCCGCGTCCGTAACCGTTTACATCGGGAATACCTTTTCCGCGTAAGCGAAGTATTTTTTCGGGTTGTGTACCGGGCTCAATTTTAACTTTCACTTTTCCGTCAACGGTTGGAATTTCGGCTGTGGTACCCAGCGTAATTTCCGGGAACGATAAGAAAAGGTTGTAGATCAGGTTGTTTCCGTCGCGAACCAATTCCTCGTCTTCAGCTTCGGTAATAACCACCAGCAAGTCGCCGTTTATACCGCCACGTCGTCCGGTGTTTCCTTTTCCCGAAACATTCAGCTGCATGCCTTCGCCAACACCAGCCGGAATTTTGATGTTGATCACTTCTTCCTCGCGAACAACTCCTTCGCCGGCACAGTGATTACATTTGTCGGTGATCATTTTCCCTTCGCCCTGACAGGTTGGACAAGCCGAAGTGGTTTGCATTTGCCCCAGCAAAGTATTCTGAACACGTGTTACCTGACCGGCGCCACCGCAAGTTCCGCAAGTGGAATACGATGAGCCGTTTTTAGCTCCGGTTCCGCTACAATGCTGGCAGGCTACGTATTTTTTTACTTTTATCTTTTTCTCAACACCGTTAACAATTTCCTGGAGGTTCAGCCTTACTTTAACGCGCAAATCGGAACCCCGGCTCACTCTCCGGCCACCTCTGCTTCGGCCACCGCCTCCGCTAAATCCACCGAATCCGCCAAAATGTCCGCCAAAAATGTCGCCAAAAGCCGAAAAGATATCTTCAATGTCAGAGAAACCGCCTCCGCTAAAACCGCCACCACCGGCAGCGCCGCTCATTCCGGCATGGCCGAACTGATCGTAACGTTGTTTTTTCTCCGGATTGCTAAGTACTTCGTAGGCTTCGGCTGCTTCTTTAAACTTCTCTTCAGCTTCCTTGTCATCCGGGTTTTTGTCCGGGTGATATTGGATAGCCTTTTTACGATAAGCTTTTTTTATTTCCTCAGCAGAAGCACTTTTGCCAACTCCCAATACTTCGTAATAATCTCTTTTTGCCATTCTTCCTCCTCTGAATTTTTATTCTCCGATTACAACTTTGGCAAACCGGATTACCTTTTCGTTTAAGCAATAACCTTTTTGAATTACATCAACTACTTTACCTTTTAATTCCTCGCTTGGAGCCGGAATTTTTGTAATGGCTTCGTGCAGGTCAACATCAAAATCAGCATGTTGAGCTTCAATTTCTTTTACGTTGTTTTGTTTCAGGAACTCCTGAAATTTCTTGTATATCAGTGCTGTTCCGTGTTTGCCTGCATCTTCGTCCTCAAGGTGTTTCATCGAATCAAGCGCACGCTCAAAATCGTCGATAACCGGAAGAATATTAACGATAACCGACTCGCCTCCCGTTTTAATCAGGTCGGCTTTTTCTTTCATCGTTCTTCTTCTGAAGTTGTCAAACTCAGCTTGCAAACGCAGGTGTTTGTCCTGAAGCTCCTGAAGTTTTTGGCCCAATTCTTCCAACTGTTCTTCCTTCTTATCTTTTTTCGATTTTTTCTTCTTGTCTTTTTTATCGTCCGCTTTTTCTTCCTTTTCGGCTGCAGCATCTTCAACCTGAGCTGCAATATCTTTTTCTTCTTCTGTTTCCTTGTTTACTTTTTCTTCTGCCATTTTACCTAATTTTTCAGTATAAATAATTAACTGTAAGCCTTTTTTATGCTACGCTGACATAGCAAAAATTTTGCCATGCAAATATAAACGACAAATTGGCACCCGAATCTGATTCCGAGTGCCAATTTGAACGATTTATACTATTTTTAAAGTAGTGTCTACAGCTCTTCTCTTAGAATTTTGTGCAGAGCAGCGTCAAGTGACGGGCCACGAAGTTTTTTGGCAATAATTACCCCGTTTTCATCAATTAAGTAGTTATCGGGAATTCCGCGAACCTGGTAAATCATACGGTATTTTGAGTTCCATTTCTGGAAATCGCAAATATGATTAGGCCATTCCAGACCGTCTTGTTCAATGGCTGCTTTCCATCTTTCGGGTGAATCGTCGAGCGACACACCAAAAACGGTAAATCCTTTGCCAACAGTAAATTTGGCGTCTCTGTATTTTTGGTAGTTGGCAACAACAGTTGGGTTTTCGCGGCGACACGGACCACACCATGCTGCCCAAAAATCAATCAACACAACTTTGCCTTTTAAGTCGGATAATTTTATGGTTTCACCATTTGGTCCTTTGCCAATCAGTTCGGGTGCTTTATTGCCAATGTTTAAACCAAGTTCCTGGGCATTAATAAAAGTTGTGCCCATAAAAATGATCGCTGCCAGTAAAATAAATCTTTTCATCTTTTGCGTATTGTTATTTCTAAAAAGTTCAAATATAGAATTTTAAGTAGTAACACAAAGCTCCGGATAAAGTTTTAACATCGCGTTTACATTCTTGAAATGTGAGCGCCGAGGGCATTTAAACGGCCATCGATATTTTCGTAACCGCGGTCGATCTGTTCGATGTTATCGATAGTACTGATTCCTTTTGCCGACATGGCAGCAATTAGCAATGCAATACCTGCACGAATATCGGGCGATACCATTTTTGTGGCACGTAAGGTATTTTTTCGGTCGAGGCCAATTACGGTGGCACGGTGCGGATCGCAAAGAATAATTTGCGCCCCCATATCAATTAGTTTATCCACGAAGAATAAACGGCTTTCAAACATTTTCTGATGAATAAGCACACTTCCTTTGGCTTGTGTGGCCACTACAAGGAAAACACTTAATAAGTCGGGTGTCAGTCCCGGCCAGGGCGCATCCGAAATGGTCATTATCGATCCATCGATGTATGAATCTATTTCGTAATGTTCGGTGTCCTTAATCAGCAGATCGTCGCCATTTTGTTCAACCTTAATTCCCAGGCGGCGAAACGATTCGGGAATAATTCCCAGGTGCTCAATACCCACATTTTTGATGTTGATTTCGGAGGCTGTCATAGCAGCGAGGCCAATAAAACTACCCACTTCAATCATATCGGGAAGAATGCGGTGTGTACATCCTGCTAATGATGAAACACCTTCGATGGAAAGCAGGTTGGACCCAATTCCTTCAATTTTGGCACCCATGGAAACCAGCATTTTGCAAAGTTGCTGCAGATAAGGTTCGCAGGCTGCGTTGTAAATTGTTGTGGTTCCCTCGGCTAAAACGGCAGCCATTACAATGTTTGCTGTTCCTGTAACTGAAGCCTCGTCGAGCAACATATAAGCTCCGGTAAGTTTTTCGGTTGAAACGGAGTACCATTTGTTTTCGCGGTCGAAATCAAAACGGGCACCCAGCTTTTGTAAACCAATAAAATGAGTATCAACTCTGCGGCGACCAATTTTATCGCCACCCGGTTGCGGAATAAAACCTTGTCCGAAACAGGCCAACAGCGGGCCGATAATCATTATCGAACCACGCAGTACCGCGGCTTGCTGGGCGTATTCCTCAGTTTTCAGAAAATTGATATCGACTTTGGAGGCGTCGAAACTATATTTGCCTTTGGCCAGACGAGCCACCTGAACCCCCAATCCTTTCAGAATCTCGATTAATTTCAGCACATCCCGAATTTCAGGAATATTCTCGATGATCGTTTGTTCGGCAGTTAACAGGGTGGCACATATTATTTGAAGCGCCTCGTTTTTTGCTCCTTGCGGCTCAAGGTCTCCTTTTAACTTAAAACCACCTTCAATTTTGAAAGTCGACATGGGGTGTGATATTATAGCGTATTACCTATTTTTTCTTTTTTACTTTTTTCTTCTTTGGAGCACTAACCAGTGTTTTGGAGTCGGCCAGTTGAGTTCCCTCAGGTACTTTTAATTTTCCACGCGACATTTCTTCCAGATCACTAAAAATCATGTGGTCCTCAACGGCATCTTTATTCCACGCGAGGTACGATTTTTTCATGTGGTTGGCCAGTTGTTCAATAATGATGTCACGCTCTTCACCTTCAAAGTTATCGGCTTCCTGAATCAAAAGCTCCATGGTGCGGCCGTAGTGCTTGTGCTTTATGCGATGTTTGGTGTATGGTACCGTATTGGGGCGTTCTTTTAATGATTCCGGCGTTGGCGGATCGTAAGGGTAATCAATGTCAAGTTGAAAATCGGACATAATGGCCAGGTGATCCCAGAGTTTGTGTCTGAATTCCTGAACATCGCGTAAATGAGGGAAAAGGTTGCCCATTACATCGATAACCGTTTGTGCCGATTTGTTTCGTTTTTCGCGGTCTTCAATGGTCATCAGGTAATCAACCATGTTTTGTATATTTCTTCCATATTCAGGAAGGGCCATTTTTTTTCTCTTGGTATTATAATCCATCTGTAAATGTTTAATGCTAAAAATCTAACTTTCAAGTAAATTGGATTTATTTGCGAAATGATGTTACAAAACTAATCATTTCCCGATAAATCCCGAAGTTTTATTTTTTAGTTCGTTTTTTTGATACTAGATCCTCGATTCTGGATACTTGATCCTCGAAACTCGTGGTTCGCTTCTCGTTACTCTTATCCCTTAATTTTTAGTTTGGCGAATTTTAGCAGCAACTGCTTCTGTGTACCCGATTTAAAAAACACGGTAGCTTTTATATTTGGTGCAACGCCTTCAATATTAATTACTTTTCCTTCGCCAAAACGTTGGTGCTCTACCACCATCCCGGTTTGTATTTTTTCCGGTGCATCGCCCTGGAAAGTATTTTGTGCTCTGCTGCTTTCCTTTAACGAAACGAGTTTTCTATTAAAAAAGTTTTGCGACTCGGGTGTTTTAAATGCTCCGGGTGGCTGACGGCGAATAGGATTTTGGTGATAACGTTCGGGCTGGATGTCATCGTTACTCTGAGCCCGGCGTGTAGGAGAGGAGTGTGCAGCGATTGCCGAAGTATCGAGAAACTGCTCATCAATTTCTTCGAGAAAACGACTTGGCGTACAAAAATCGAGATTTCCCCAACGGTAGCGCTGGTTGGCATACGAGAACCAGGCGTTTTCTTCGGCGCGGGTTAGTGCCACGTAGAACAGCCGGCGTTCTTCTTCCAGTGTTTCGGGTTTGTTATCGCCGTTTTGGTTCGAAGGGAAAAGGTTCTCTTCCATACCCACAACAAACACATTTTTAAATTCCAGTCCTTTCGATGAGTGCACCGTCATCAGCGTCACTTTATCGCGGTCTTCTTCTTTTTCGTTGTCCTGGTCGGTAAGAAGTGCCACATCTTCAAGGTAATTTTCCAGTTTTTCTGGTTCCCCGGTTTCTTTGGCGTTGATGCTAAATTCCTGGATACCGTTCAACAGTTCCTGGATGTTTTCGTGGCGGCTCAATCCTTCGGGCGACTTGTCGGTATACAATTCTTTCAGAATACCGGTTTGTTCGGCAATGGTTTTGGCCGTATCAAAAGCATCGCTGTCTTGCGATAGTTGCATAAACCTCTGAATTAATCCCACAAAATGCAGAATTTTACCAGCAGTGCCTTTGTTTAAATTGGCATGGTTAACCGTTGGCAAATCGCTAATAATCTTCCAAATGGATGTTTCGTTATTAATTGCAGCAGCCTCCAACTTGGCAAGGGTAGTGGCCCCAATTCCGCGCGCCGGATAATTGATAATACGTTTTAGCGCTTCGTTATCGGCCGGGTTTATCGTCATTCGGAAATAGGAGATGAGGTCTTTAATTTCCTTACGCTGATAGAAACTTAAGCCGCCGTATATTTTGTACGGAATATTTCTTTTGCGCAACGATTCCTCAAAAATCCTCGACTGCATATTGGTACGATACAAAATCGCGAAGTCTTCGTACTTGTAATGATCGCGCAGTTGCGATTGGGCAATTTCCTGTGCTACCAAAAATCCTTCTTCATTATCGGTCAAAGCCGAAATCAATTTTATAGGTTTCCCGGTGGCGTTTTCAGAAAATACCTTTTTCGGAATTTGCCTTTTGTTTTTGGCAATAATGCTGTTGGCAGCGTTAACAATGGTTTGTGTAGAGCGGTAATTCTGCTCCAGCTTAAACACTTTATGCTCAGGGTAGTCCGATTTAAAATTCAGAATATTTTCGATACGCGCACCACGAAACGAGTAGATACTTTGCGCGTCGTCGCCCACCACACAAATGTTTTTGTGCGCTGCAGCCAGTTTTTTCACAATCAGGTATTGCGAGTAGTTGGTATCCTGGTACTCGTCAACCATCACGTAACCAAAACGCTCCTGGTATTTTTTCAGCACCTCGGGATGATCGCGAAACAACACGTTTGTTTTCAACAGCAGATCGTCAAAATCCATAGCTCCTGAAAGCAAACAGCGTTTGGCATATTCTTTATAGATCTGCGCAATTTGTGGCATACGCATGCTTTTATCGGCGCTTCGAATTTCTGCTGAATTTTCATACGCATTGGGCGTAATCAGGTTGTTTTTTGCCATCGAAATACGGCTGGCAACCACTCCCGGTTTGTAAATTTTATCGTCGAGCTGAAAACTTTTGATGATCGTTTTTATCAAACTTTTACTGTCGGCACTGTCGTAAATGGTAAAGTTTGCCGGGTAGCCGATGGTTTCGTGTTCAAAGCGCAAAATACGCGCAAAAATACTGTGGAAAGTACCCATCCACAGGTAGCGGGCGGTATTTTCGCCTACCACGCTGGCAATACGTTCTTTCATTTCGCGGGCTGCCTTATTGGTAAAAGTCAGCGATAAAATGCTTGACGGCTTGGCGCCCTGTTTCAGCAAATTGGCAATACGGTACGTTAAAACACGCGTTTTCCCCGATCCGGCGCCTGCAATAACCAGTGCAGGTCCTTCGGTACGAAGAACAGCCTCTCGTTGGGCCTCATTTAAATTTTGAAGATAATCGAACACTATAGATTTCTTTTTTCTGCTTGCAAATATAAAATACTGACCGAATTAAATGTTTGTTAGCCGATTTCCGTGTGTGGGCGATTTTCGGTAAAACATTCAGAATTCAATCGTAGTAAAACAACAACCGACGCGGCAGGTTGTTCTGCCTGCAAAATTAATGATGTCGGGTGGAATCTTTCCCTTATTGCCGGTGTTTTATTAACAAATTATACCAGTTGTATTTCAAAGTAATCCTTGGCGAGACTTTGAGATTATTCCGAAAATACGGGAGTTAATGCCGATAGAAAATTAAAGAGCTTTTAGGAGTTTGCGAATCAAAAGCTCGGTTTAATTTCTTATCGGTATTATCGAAGACCTCGGTATTTCGAATGCGGTTCACTATTTTTGCGTATAACACCGATGATTGACCATTGTAATTTCGCCGTTTCGCGTAAGCTTTACGTTGAAAAACAATTGGAATAACACGCAATTAAATGAAATTTATACGTTAATATTGTATCTTAAAGAGCAATAATTTATGAAGCGAAGTCTTTTTATTGTAACTATTCTGGTATTTTCTTTTTACGCTCTACAGGCACAAATATCTTCGCCCGGAGCCGATGCCACAGATCTAACACAATACCCGGTATTCCCGGAAACCGACGACATTTTTATTTTCTGCAGTAACGATTCTTCGGCGGAAGTTGGTGCTTTAACCGCCACTACTGCACTGGCAGGAACAAAAACGTGGTTGTGGGAAAAGTATGATGAAACAAGCGGAACTTTTAATGAAGAATACCAGGAAACTACCGACGCTGCTTCGTCGCAAATAACTGGTTTGGCCGATGGTTGCTACCGGATAACCATTACGCAGGGAACAACTACCGAAATCGACCGTGCCTGGGTTTTTAACAACTGGATGTATGCCGGCGGAGAGCTTGCCGTTTCAGACTGCGAACATTTTGTGATGAATGGAGAATTGAACTCGGCCGTGCTGACGTATTACGATTTAAGCAACAACGCGCCACTTTTTGTGAATAAAGATGTGCAGGTAGAGTGGCTCGAAGATGGCAACCGGATTGCTTCCGTAATTAACTTAACGGTTTATGATCCGCCTGCAGAGAATACAAACTACACTTTGCGTGTTTACGATAAATTTGGCTGCGATGCACAGGCAACACTTACCTATGAAACGATTGTTACCAAAGCCAGTTTTACTGCTAGCCCGATGGAAGGCGAAGCGCCGCTTGAGGTTACTTTTTCGAATAACTCTGAAAATGGAACACCGGGTTATTATGAATGGTATTTCTACCGTGATTTAAATGCTATAAAAGCGGATTCGGACGGAACCGGAAATCCGGTTGACAGTATCGATTTTGTAGCTTACGACGATGCACCTGTTTATACCTACGAAAACTCAGGAACTTACATGGTTCGGCTGGTTTCAAAACACCTCTCCGATACTTTGACTTGCGCTGATACCGTTTATATGGATGATTATATTGTGGTAGACTCTTCGGATATTGCTATCCCTAATGTATTTACTCCAAATGGTGATGGTGTTAACGATGAGTTTGTTGTTCAATTTCAATCGATGCAAAGTTTAGAGATCAGCATCTTTAACCGTTGGGGTAGGCGTGTTCATTACTGGAAAAGTGGCGATGTGCGTGGTTTTGAGGATACCTGGACCGAAACCGTTTGGGATGGAAGAATTGGAGGGCGTTATGCCAGCCCGGGAGTTTATTTCTACGATGTTGTAGGAACCGGCCGCGATGGCGAAAAGCGCAAGAAACACGGGTTTGTTCACCTGTTTCGCGAAAAAGATTAGAGGCTAAAATTTCAAATTAGATTTATTATACACATCCTTTTCCCATCATGGAAGGGTGGGAGACAAGAGAGAGGATATAATTCAGAAAATTTTAATCTACTCCCTGCTAATTTCATTCCTGTCGTCAGCGAGTTCTACTGTCGGTGGAAATACATTGTATTCATCGCCAAACTGTGCCAAAAACTCTATGCTAAAGGCTCTGAATGTATAACTTATTGGCAATAATATTACCGCTCCAATATAGGGGATGGCAATAAGCAGCAGACCTATGCAGCAGGTAATCAGTGCAAAGAAAATAATGGCAATGCCAACTGCAATTCCCAATACAAAAATAAACAGCCCGTAAAGGATAAACGGCAATGCCCTTCTTCCAAACAGCAACAGAAATTTGCCCCAGCCCTTTAATACACCAACACGGTGTTTGTACATGATGGGCACCACAAAGTCTTTCAGAAACAGCGATATGTATCCAAACACAATCAGGTATCCGATAAACAGCAGTATCATTTGTGTAATTCCGGCGAAAATAACCGCCTTGGGAGCATGCGTAAGATATAAATCTTTACCGGTAACAAAACAGTAGGCGGCAATTAATACAAACACGGCAAAAGCGAACCAGCCCCAAAAGAATTGAAAAATAAAAAGAGAGTTCCCCTGTTTTCGGAAGTCGTGCCAGGGTTTGCTGATCTCGGCTTTGTCGTGCGCAACATTATCCAGAAACATAAATCTTCCGCGCGAACTTACCCAAATAACCACCGAAATTATAAGAAACAGAATAACCAACCCTACAAGAATAAGGTTGGCCCAAACCGGGTTATCGAGCAGCCAGTCCCAGGCCGTTTGCGGGAAGCTGAAAAACTCGTCCCAGTTGGCATTGTTTCCGGTGCTGTTTCCCGATCCGCTACCGCCGCCGCAATCAGTTAGCCCGGCCAGCCAGGCTGTAAATCCTACTTTCATCCATTTGTTAATATCGAAGGGTTGGAACAAGGCTTTTTTCATGCGGTCCCAACCTGCAGAAAGTGGTTGACTGTAGCTAATTTGCATGGCAGTAGTTTTTTGGTTTCCTGCAAGTTATAGCATTCGTTAAAAATTACCAAACCAATTGCCCATAAATAGCCTACATGAGCCTATTCATTATTTTTCCGGCTATTATATTTTGTTTTAATCCTGCATTGCGAATCCTGAAAAATTTTAAACTTCAGGTTGGTATTAGTTTATTTCAATTCCTTATATTTGCTTCCTCAGGCAAACCTTTATTATATTGTGCGTATATTCACGGAGTGTATATGGTATGTGTACTTCCCGTATTTATCTTTACAGTTGAATAACAAGTGTAGGGATTCTGCGTTACGTTGAATAGTTATTGAATTTATTACAGATAATGGGCTATTAAAAGGTCCGACCATTAAATCGAAAATTGTTTGTTATATGAAAAGGATATTTGCTGTAGTTGTATTGGTTTTTGTTGTTTTTAATTCCTTCGCCAAAAAGGATATAAACGCCTGGAAACAGGAACAATCCTTGCCCAGCCAATACGAAGTTTTTAAAGAGAACCTTAATTTCTGGAATGGATCTTATTTTTTGAAAGAAGATCAGTTGGATGATTTCTACAACGCACTTACCGATACCATTGGTGTGTTGGAGAAAAGTGTGGAGCAGAAAAACACACAGATCCGAAATCTAAACAGCGAAATAGGCTCGAAAGATGCAGAAATGAATAACCTGCAGGAGCAGCTTGATGAGAGTTTGAAATTGCAGAATTCAATCGTGGTTTTAGGGATGAAATTGGATAAGAATGTTTATTCGGTAACTATGTATTTGCTTATTGCCGGAGTTTTGGTATTGGCCGGTTTTGTTTTTCTTTTGTACAAACGAAGTCTTTCTGTTACGCGCCGTACCAAAAAAGATTACGATGAGTTAAAAGAGGAATACGAAACGCATAAAAAGAATGCACTGGAGCGTTACACCAAAATGAATATGGAATTGCATCAAACGCGCCTGGAGCTAAAAAAGGGTTCGATAAAATCGTAGAGAATTGAATTATCAGAAAATATAAAAACAGCCGGACTTTTAGTTCGGCTGTTTTTGTTTGTAATACTAAAGTATCCGATCAGTATAAGTTGCCGTAAATACAGCTCGGATACTTTTTTTTGATTGGCTTGGACTTAAGGGCTAAAGCCCTGCTTTGGTAGTGGGATCAATAACCCCGGCATTAATGCCGGGGTTAAGCATTGCTCCTCTTAACCGGGCTTTAGCCCTTAAACCTTACTGTAAGCAGCTTCCCGATAGTTTCTTAATTTTGCAGTCTTTGTAACTCGCTGATTTTAGGCTTCCTGCATTCGTGTAATTGCTCAGCAAAAGTTGTAGCTTGCTTGTAACTGCGCTGCGGCAAGCAAAAAAATGTTGTGGCTCGCGCGTTGCACGGCTGCAATAAGCAAGAAATTTTTCTGGCGACCTTGTCGCACGGCTGCGATATACGAAAAAAGGTTGTGGAAGGCATGTCGCAATGTTGCAGCATGCAAAAAAATATTGTGGAAGGCTTGTCGCAGTATTGTAATTAGGAAAAAGTTTTGTGGCTCGCCTGTTGCAGGGCTGTAACAGGCAAAAAATATTGTAGAAAGCCTGTTACACGGCTGTAGCACGGGTGAAATTTTTGTGGCGACCTCGCTACACGGCTGCGGCATACAAGAAAAAGTTGTGGAAGGCTTGTAGCGGCAATGTAATAGTTGAAAAAAATGTTGCGGGAGCATGTTGCGTGGCTGCGGTAAGGGAATTTGATTCGGTCGGACATAAAAACAAAACCCCGATCCGTCAGCTGACGAACCGGGATTTATTAGTTATAGTAAAATGGATTAGAAAATGGTCTATTCTTCTTCCTGCTCGGCTTCGTAAGCTTTCAGCAGTTCTTCCTGTACATCCGAAGGTACTTTTTCGTATCCGTCGAAACTTATACTAAACACGCCTCTTCCACCGGTAATCGAACTCAACGAAGTGGTGTATTTGTACATTTCTTTTTGCGGTACTTTGGCTGTAATTTTCTCCATGCCTTTTTCCGAGCCCATACCCATAATCATGGCACGACGTCCCTGAAGGTCACTCATAGCATCACCCATGCGGTCTGACGGTACCCAAACTTCAAGATTTAAAATTGGCTCCAGAATTTTAGGACCGGCATTTTTAAAGGCCATGCTAAAAGCATTACGTCCGGCCAGTTTAAACGAAATTTCGTTCGAGTCAACCGGGTGCATTTTACCGTCGTAAATGTAAACGATAATATCGCGGGCATACGAACCGGTAAGCGGGCCTTCCTCGATTTTTTCCATAATTCCTTTCAGAATGGCCGGTAAAAAACGGGCGTCGATCGATCCGCCAACAATACTGTTAACAAATACCAGTTTTCCACCCCAGTCGAGTTTGTGTTCTTCAACCGCACGAACCGAAATCTTTTGTTCCTTATCGCCAAATTTAAACATGGTTTTAGGTGCAGCACCTTCTTCGTAAGGTTCAATAATCATGTGTACCTCTCCAAACTGTCCGGCACCACCCGATTGTTTTTTGTGGCGGTAATCGGCCTGAGCAGGTTTGGTAATGGTTTCGCGGTAAGGAATTTTTGGTTTCAGGTATTCCACATCTACTTTGTGAACGTGGTCGAAATACCATTTCAATACGTTAAGGTGGTATTCGCCCTGTGCGTGTATCAGTTGTTGTTTTAATTCTTTCGAGTACTCAATTACGTAGGTTGGATCTTCGTATTTGATCTTACTTAAAATTTCGCCTACTTTCTCGTCGTCAGAATCGTTAACAGCCTTGGCTGCTACTGTATGGCGCGGCGTAGGGAATACAATCGGAGCAAATGCAGTTCCGATTTCTTTGGCTGCCAGGGTTTGGTTAAATCGTGTTTCTTTCAGTTTAACGGTACAACCCAGGTCGCCTGCATGAAGCTCGTCCACTTTTTCGCGGCTTTTACCATCGGGTACAAATACCTGCGATAGGCGTTCTTTGTTTCCGGTTTTCGAGTTGATGAGGTCTAAACCTTCTTTAACAACCCCCGACATTACTTTGAAATAGGTGATCTCACCAACGTGAGGCTCAACAGCCGTTTTGAACACAAAAAGGCTTGGTGGTTGCGAAGCATCCATTGTTACCTCTTTTCCGGCAACAATTTTACCCATTTTCTTTTCTTTAGGTGTCGGTGCAATGTTGGTAATAAATTCCATTAAACGGCCAACGCCTATACTTTTCTTAGCACAGGTACAGAATACAGGCAAAAGCGTAAGGTCGAGCATTCCCAGCTTAATACCTTTGCGCATTTCATCTTCGGTAAGTGTTCCTTTATCGAAATAAAGCTCCATTAAGGCTTCTTCGTTTTCGGCAGCTTTTTCAACCAGTTCGTTATGCAGTTCTTCTGCTTTTTCCATTTCCGATTCAGGAATATCAGAAATTTCAGGTTTGCCGCTATCGTCTTTGTAGGTGTACATTTTCATTTTAAGTACATCGATAATAGCCGAAAAGCCTGTTCCTGCATCAACAGGGTATTGTACTATGGTAGTTTTATTACCAAAAGTAGTTTTGCACTGATCAAGTGTGCTATCGTAATTTGAGTTTTCGTGATCGAGCTGATTAAAAACCACAACAAGTGGCGTGTGTGCGTTGTCGGCATGACGGGCAGCGGCTTCGGTGCCGGCCTCAATACCGTTTGATGCGTTAACCGTTAGCAAACCAAGCGCTGTAACACTTAACGACGAAACAACACCTCCGCAAAGATCGTCCATCCCCGGGGTGTCCATTATATTTATTTTTTTTCCGTTGTATTCGGTATGCATCAGGGTAGAAAAAACAGAATTGCCATAATCCTGCTCTATCGGGTTGTAGTCGGATACTGTATTCTTCGAACCAACATCACCTTTACGTTTTATAATTCCACCCTCGAACAGCATAGCTTCTGCAAGGGTGGTTTTCCCACTGCCGGCATTACCAATTAGAGCAATGTTCCGAACTTCATCGGTTTTGTAAACTTTCATAGTATATAAGTTTTATTGATTTGTTTATACTCGTTTTCTTCATCGTTTTGAAGCGAGGTCATCAAAAATAGTAATAATTAATTAACAATCAAGAGGTAAAAATCAGGAGGAAAAAATATATAATCCGGCCCTTGTTTCGGGGCGTTGTTAATATGCATCAATACAGCTTTTTAAGCACTTTTGTTAATAAATGTTATAGTCTGAAATCATTATAAATAAGGGGGTGTAGCGAATTATCAGAATAGCATAACAAATATGTCAATTAAAAAACATGTGGGCTGTTTTTCCGGGTTTCAGCGCCTTGTAGCTTTGTTAATTAATTTAGAACAAATAAAAATTAGTGATTAAAATTCTTTTTTGTCTGAAATTTTCGTTTACATTTGCACTGTGTGATATAAGTCACATAGAAATAATTTTAAAGCGCAATGGTTAATACTTTCTCTAAAATAACAATGATGAAAATGACATGTATGATGTGTATGTGTTGTGATGTTATTGTTGTGCAGAGGAACTGACCATAGATTGAAAATATTACTCGATTTGAAAGGCTCTTCTGTATTTGCAGAAGGGCTTTTTTTTTTAGAAAAATTCAGATGACAGAATGATAGTTTAAACAGGGATATGGCGTATGGCAAAAGAAAATGGAAATACAGTTGAGAGGAAAAGAAGGAGTATCGTAAAAACGATTTCGTGGCGTACTATTGGCACCATCGATACCATTCTGATCTCCTGGTTTGTGGTGGGCGATATAAATTTTGCGGTTACCATTGGCGGTGTCGAGCTGTTTACAAAAATGGCGTTATACTTTTTTCATGAGCGTGCCTGGAACAAAATCAGCTTCGGAAGGGTTAAACATACACCAATTGAATACGAAATTTAAACAGTATGGCAGACAAGAATTTTTTACCAATTGCAATTGATATTGCCAACCAGAAAATACTGATTGTTGGTGGCGGACAAAGTGCTTACAGCAAGCTAAAGATCTTGCAGCGCCACAACGCCGAAGTTGAGATACTGGCCATTGATGTATGCGACGAAATAAAAAACAGCGGGGTGAAATACATTGAAGCACCATACCACAAAAACTATTTAAAAGACTATTTAATGCTTTATTCCTGCTCGAATAACGAAGAGCTCGACCGGCAAATAGAAAAGGACTGCCGCGAAGAAAAAGTATTAGTTAATATTCATGATAAACCAGATCGCTGTCAGTTTGTTTCACCTGCTATCTACCGGCATGGAAAAATTTCGGTGGCGGTAAGTTCGAATGGCGAGAATGTTTATGAATCGATTAGAATAAGAAATTTAATAAAAGATAAGTTGCAACTTGAAGATTGAGTTGGATGCGTTCAATTCAATCTCGTAATTAAAAATCAAAAATGAGTTTAAAAGCAAATCCATTAAATGATGCACAGTTAAGTGCTTTAAGCCAACTGGTTGAAGGCTTGAATAAAGAGCAGACTGTTTGGCTAAATGGTTATTTTGAGGGGCGATTGGCAGCCCTTGGAGGAGTTGAAGTGCCAGCCGTAGCAGGAACAACTGTAAGTGCAGCTGCTCCGGCACCACAAAGTTCGATTAATCTTACCATTTTGTATGGTACCGAAACCGGACACTCGCAGGGACTGGCCGAAAAATTGGGAGAGAAAGCCTCGTTTAAAGGAATGAATGTCCAGGTTTTTAGTTTGTACGATTACAATTACAAAAAGCTGCATGAGGAAGATAATGTAGCGATAGTTGTTAGTACGCATGGCGAGGGCGACCCGCCGGATATGGCCGAAGATTTTTACAAATATGTAACCGGGCCGCGTGCGCCTCAGCTCGAGGGCGTAAACTACTCGGTGCTGGCGCTGGGTGATAAAACCTACAAGCATTTTTGTAAAACCGGTGAAGAAATTGATGTGGCTTTAAAAAACCGGGGTGGTTACCGAATTACGCCAGCCGTAAAATGCGATGTGGATTACGAACAGCCATCAGAAATGTGGATGAACAACTTTTTGCTGAATCTGTCGGCTACTGAAACCCCCGAGCCTGTCGCTTCGGGTACATCATCGACACCATCAGGAGGTTTTGGAGAGGAGTTCTCGAAATCAAATCCATATATGGCAACAGTGTTGGAGAAAGTTCGGATTACCGGAAGCGATTCCGACAAAGAAGTGTACCATGTTGAACTTTCGTTGGAAGGATCGGGACTGGAATACGAACCGGGAGATTCGTTGGGGATTTTTACTAAAAACCCTGAAGCCCTGGTAGAAGATATTCTTGCCTTTACCGGTTTCGACCCGCAACAGAAAGTTGATATTGAAGAGGAGGAATACAGTTTGAAGGAAGCATTGTCGCACCATCTGGAAATTACCTTACTGACTTTCGATCTGCTGACCAAATACCAGGAGAAAACAAAGAATGCCGAACTGGCTAAATTGCTTGCCGACGATGAGGCGCTCGACAATTATTTATATGGCCACGATGTGCTCGATTTGCTGGAAGATTACCCATACGAATGGAATGCGCATAAACTGGTAGAAGTTTTACGCCCTATTCCGCCCCGTTTGTATTCTATTTCATCAAGCATGGAAAGTGTGGGCGAAGAGGTTCATGTAACCGTTTCAGTAGTTCGTTACGAACGTAAGAATCGTAAACGCAACGGAGCATGTTCGTCGCACCTGGCCGATAGCATTGAGATTGATGAGCAGGTACCGGTTTATATCGACAAAAATCCGTCGTTTAAATTGCCGGCCAACGGATCAAAAATTATCATGGTTGGTGCCGGAACGGGTGTCGCTCCATATCGCGCATTTATGCAGCATCGCGAGAGTCTGGGAATTAAAGGCGAGTCGTGGTTGTTTTTTGGCGACCGTCGTTTTAGCTCCGATTTTCTGTATCAAACCGAGTGGCAAAAGCTGTTAAAAAATGAAGTGCTTACCAAAATAGATGTTGCTTTTAGTCGCGACCAGGAAGAAAAAGTTTATGTGCAGCACAAACTAAAAGAGCAGCAAAAGGAAGTGTTCGACTGGCTGGAAAACGGTGCTCACTTGTATTTGTGTGGCGATATGAAATACATGGCCAAAGATGTAAACAAGGCTTTGCTTGATATTATTCAAACTCAGGGTGGAATCAGCGAGGAACAAGCCGAAAAATATGTGAAAAATTTGAAACGTGAGAAGCGTTTCCAAACCGATGTTTATTAGTGAGACTCAACTTTTAAAAGTGTAACGCATTAAAAGTTATTAGTCGAACGAATCCCGAGAATAAAGTTCATCGGGATAAATAAAAATAGCAGGAGCGACTGCAACTACCTTCATGTAGTCGCTCCTGAAACTATAACCCAAAAATTATGAGTGAAAATATTAACTGGCAGGAGCTTTCAGAAGTTGAAAAGCTCAAATACGATAGTAACTATTTACGGGGAACCTTAACCGAAAGTCTGGCCGACCCGATTACTGGGGCCATATCGGATGGAGATACGCAAATCTCGAAATTCCATGGTATTTATCAGCAGTGGGACCGCGATATTGACAAAGAGCGAAAGCGACAAAAACTGGAACCTGCCTTTTCATTTTTGATACGGTTGCGTATGCCCGGCGGAAGATTTACGCCAGGGCAATGGCTGGCAATGGACGAGTTGTCGGAAAAATATGCCAATGGTACGTTGAAATTGACAACAAGGCAAACATTTCAGTTGCACGGTGTGCTGAAGCGCAATCTGAAGGCCACCATTAAAGAAATGAACGACCATTTGATGGACACCATAGCTGCGTGTGGCGATGTAAACCGTAACGTAATGAGCCATGCCAATCCGGCGCAGTCATCGTTTCATGCTGAAGTGATTGAGACAGCTAAAAATATCAGCGAGCATCTTTTGCCCAAAACAGGTGCTTACCACGAAATCTGGTTGGATAAAAAACTGGTGGCCGACAGTAAAGAGGAAGTGGAACCGTTGTACGGAAACCGTTACCTGCCACGAAAATTTAAAATCGGGATTGTAATTCCACCACATAATGATTGTGATGTTTTTTCGCAGGATTTGGGTTTTATTGCCATTGTTGAAAACGACAAAATTGTTGGCTACAATGTTGCTGTTGGCGGTGGTTTGGGAACTACATTCGGGAAACCCGAAACTTATCCGAGAACCGGAACTGTAATTGGTTTTTGTACCCCAGATCAAATTATTGATGTTGCAGAGAAAGTGGTGCTGGTACAACGTGATAACGGTAACCGAAAAGACAGGAAACAGGCCCGTTTAAAATACACCATCGACAGAATGGGAGTGGAAGAATTCGTGGCAGAACTGACAAAATATTTGGGATATGAACTGGAGCCGGAACGCGAATACGTTTTAGACCGAAACGGAGATGATTTTGGCTGGATAAAAGGCAGCGACAAAAAGTGGCACCTCACATATTTTGTAGAAGGCGGCCGCGTGCTTGACCGGGGAGAATACAAACTGAAAACTGCTCTTCGTGAGATATCAAAAGTGATCGACGGTGATATTATCTTAACCGGAAATCAGAACCTGATCATCTCGGGAGTGAGCACAAAAGTGAAAAACAAGGTGGATGCCTTGCTGAAGACTTATGGTGTATCTCCTGAAGATATCTCCGGCTTGCGAAAAAATTCAATTGCATGTGTGGCTTTGCCAACCTGCCCTCTGGCTTTTGCCGAAGCCGAACGTTACCTGCCTGATTTGGTATCGAAAATTGAAGCGATTCTGAATGAACACGAGCTGGGCAAGGAAGAAATTGTAATTCGTATGACCGGCTGCCCCAATGGTTGCGGGCGTCCTTATCTGGCCGAAATTGGCCTGATCGGTAAATCGCCTGGCTATTACAATTTATACCTTGGTGGAAGTTTTAACGGATCGCGTTTGAACACGCTCTACAAACAAACCATCAACGAGGAAGAGATACTGAACGAGCTACGTCCGATTATTGCTGATTTTGCAGCAAACCGCAAGGACGGCGAGCATTTTGGCGACTTTGTTATCCGCAATAATTACGTGGAGGAAATTAAAGAAGGCAAGGATTTTAAACACTAATTCCATTAGTAACAGATAGAAATCAAAACTTAAAAGCAAACAAACATGAGAACAACAGTATCGATATTAGGTTGCGGATGGCTTGGAACAGCGTTGGGAAGATCATTGCTCCGAAAAGGCTGGAAAGTTAAAGGATCGGTGGCGTCAACGCAAAGTTACAACAGGCTTGAGGTAAGTGGAATTAGTGCATTTTATGTGAAAGCCAAAGCGCAATCGCTGACGGTGGATTACAATAGTTTTTTCAATACCGATGTGCTTATTATCAGCATTCCGCCAACGCGAACAGATTGTGTGGAGGACTCATACCCAAAGAAAATTGAGCAGGTGATTGCCAAAGTTGAGGAGCTGAACATTAAAAAAGTTCTTTTTATTTCTTCAACGTCTGTGTACGAATCGAAAAATGCAGAAGTAAAAGAAGGCGATGAGGGAACGCCGGAAAAAGCCAGTGGGCGAGCATTGTTAAAAGCGGAAAAACTGTTGCTGGATAATCCGGCATTTCAAACTACGGTAATTCGTTTCGGTGGTTTGATCGGATACGATCGCAATCCGGCACGTTTTGTACAAGGCAAAAATACACCGGTTTTTGATGCACCTGTTAATTTGATTCACCGCGACGATTGCATAAATATCATCACTCAAATTATTGAAAAAAATATTTGGGGCGAGGTGTTCAATGCATCGAGCCCTGAGCATCCCGGACGTAATGAGTTTTATGCAAAAGCTGCAAAAATCAGTGATATGCCAATTCCGGTGTTTTCAAAAGACAAAGGAAGTTACAAGGTGATTAACAGCGACAAACTTATTGAGGCGTTGGATTTTAAGTTCGCGTATCAAAGTCCGATGGACTACTTAAAAGAAGTGGAAGAGTGGGCCTACAGAATTTAGCAATGGAACAGTTGGGAAAAGTTTATATTGTAGGAGCGGGCCCCGGACCGGCAGATTTACTCACTGTGAAAGCGCACGATTGTATTAAAGAGGCAGATGTGATTTTATACGATGCCTTGATTTCGCGCGATGTTCGGACGCTTTTCCCGGAGAATGCAGAACTTATTTTTGTGGGTAAACGTGCCGGCGATGGCGTTGATGTAACGGAGCGGCAAAACTCCATCCACCACAAAATTGAAAAGCACGCAAAACAGGGGAAAGTGGTGGTGCGTGTGAAATCGGGAGATCCAATGATTTTTAGCCGGGGAGCGGAAGAAACCTCGTATCTGCAGGAAAAGAATATTCCTTTTGAAGTGGTACCGGGCATTTCGGCGTTTAATGCGGCGTCGGCAGAATTTGGCATTCCGTTAACCGACCGGCGGGGAAGCAACTCGCTGCACCTGCTTTCGGGGCGCGATGTGGCCGGGAAATTACTCAGCGTAAAACAGTTGGTAAGTATTCTGGAAAACCGCGGAACCGCTGTGATTTACATGGGCACGAAAGTACTGGAGGAAATCTACGAAGCACTGGATGTCGTTCACCGCGAGTGTATTCAGGCAACGATTGTGTCGCGTTCCGGCCGTTGGGATGCACAAAAGTTTAAAGGAACATTGCAGGAGATGGTTTCTTTGAATAGTGAAACACCTGTAAAAACTCCTGCTTTGATTTATCTGAGAATGGAGTGTTGATATAGCAATTTAATGTTCGTTGCTGTTTTGCAGTACTCAAAAAACTTCGTGGCCAGATTATTTTAGTTTCTTTTGTCTTCATGCCAGACGGGCAGTTCCTTTTGTTCACAGAAATAGAAACATGAGGTGTTCACGATTTCGCTTTGCTCAATTCCAGTCGATGAAAAGGAACCAAAAATCTTGTCAAAAAATAACCTTTGCGTTTTTTCAATGTTGTGGGTTAGCCCGACTGACGGATTTTTGACGAGCCCGCACCAGTTTCATTGCTCTGTAGGTTTAGGGAGAACTAGAATTGCAGCGCCACCTATTATTTGTAGAAATATATTGAATTTTAAAAAGGCGTTTCATTAGTGGAACGGCCTCTTTTGGTCTTTGTCAGGAGGTGAAATGAAACCTTAATGAGAGCGGGAAGCTCCGAAGAATTGAGGAGATCACCCGTCCGAATTTAGGTTTTATGAAACGGAGGATAAAGATCAAAAGCAGCCTTGATTTTTTTGCTTCGTTTTTGCATTAAGGCAAAAATGAAGGCCTCCGGCAGGAGATTTAAATTTTTATGGGTTTCAAAAGATAGTTTGGCAAATGGCAAATTAATAAGCTACTGTTAGGCGTAAATCGATAACAACGAAATCGCAATAAGAACAACTGAAACAGAATAGTAAACGAGTATTTTTATAAACCGGCTACGACTCTGTTTTGTCAGGAATGAAGATATTAATCCGAGGTTGGCAATAAAAAGAGCGAACAACATAAGAACAATGTGTTCTACGGGCCACAATCTTTTGGCAACCATGTTATTGCTTTCGTCGGGGATGTACTGAAAATCGAAACCTGATCCCAGATTCGTAAACATTATCAACCCTAAAATAAGTTGCAGGTACAACGCCACAATAAAAGCAATGGCAACATACTTGTCGGTTTTGGCGTAAGGGAGCTGGTTTTTTATTCCACGAACCGAGCGGTAAATCAACGTAACCGCCAAAAGTAAAAATGATACACTAACAATGTCGTGTATTATTTTTACTACGTCGGATGTGATTATGGCGCTCAGATTCATCATTTTCAAGTATTCAGTCTCAGTTTACAGTTACAATTCTCAAATTCTCAAACCAATTCAAACTAATCAAACCATTTGAGCAATATCAATTTCATTTTCCGAATTTCATTGAATCAGCTTTTCTGATCTTTCGTCAATAGAAATTCAACCGTTCCAGTTTGCACTTTTGATCCAGTCGACAACGAATTTAGCATTTTCAACCGGAATGCCGGGAACAAATCCATGTCCCACATTAAAAATCCATTTGTCTTCTTCTGCTCCAAACGAAAGGTATTCCTGCAACTTAGCTTCAATTACTTCCTGGTTGGCAAATAAAATACGCGGGTCAAGATTTCCCTGAATTCCCATATCTGCCGGGATCATTTCGCGTGCTTCTTTAATTGGTACTTGCCAGTCGACACTGATAAAGTCGGCATCGCCGGATTGTAATTGTTTTAACCCGGTTCCCAATCCTTTTGGTAAGAAAATAGTTGGGGTGCCTGTTTCCATTACTGCTGCCGATATTTTTCGTACAAACGGCATAATCAATTCCATATATAAATCAGCAGGAATAAGTCCGGCGTGCGTTTCAAAAATCTGAAAAGCTGCCACGCCATGTTTTACCTGGTTTAATGCATACTCAATCGATAAATCGGTAATGGCACCTAACAGTTGTTTTGCCAGCTTTTTGTCTTTATACAACAGCGAAACCGCATCAGGGAACGTGTGGTTTGTTCCCAATCCCTGCACCATGTAACAAAGCGTGGTAAACGGAGCTCCGCAAAAACCGATCAACGGGAAATCCGCCGGTTTGGTTTCCTGAATTTTATCGATAACATCATAAATGTATTCCAGTTTTGTGGCGTCCGGGTTGATAAGTGACATCGGATCGTCAAGATCTTTCAAAGCTGTTGCAAATCGTGGCCCTGAATCGGTGAACGTCAATTCCATTCCCATTGCCTCGGGAATTACAAGAATATCGGAAAAAAGAATCGCTGCGTCAACGCCCAAATCGTAAACAGGCAGAAGCGTAACTTTGGCTGCCAGTTCCGGATCGCGCATCAGTGCTGCAAAACTGTACTGCTTTCTCATTTCAAGGTACGACGGCAAAACTCTTCCCGCCTGACGCATAAACCACACCGGTGGTCGTTCCGTTTTTTGCCCTTCAAGTGTTTTTATAAATATTCCTTTTTCCATCTATTTTGGTATTTCTTTCTTATCAACAAAATTTGTGTAACTATCTGCAAAATATTTCCAACTGTGTAGATTGATATGATTGAATGGATTGATGAGATTGAGCCAATCTCCATCAATCTGTTTTCAATCTTCTCTCAATCTTTTTAGTTCTTTTAAGGCGTTTAAATTGGCAGCGATGATGTTGTCGATATCTTCGTCGGAGTGTGCGTACGAAACAAACAAACATTCAAACTGCGACGGCGCAATGTACATTCCGCTTTCCAATGATAGTTTGAAATATTTTGCATAACGTGTTGTGTCTGCACTCATTGCTTCCTCATATGAGCTCACTTTTTCTTCGTTAGTGAAGAACAAGGTCATCATCGATCCAACACGGTTCAACACTGCTTTGATACCTGTTTCTTTCAGGTTGTTGCGAATTCCTTCTTCCAGCTTTTTAGCTTTGCGCTCCAGTTCCGGGTAGAAGTCGGCAGTGTTCCGGATCAGTTTCAACATGGTGCTTCCGGCTGCCATTGCCAACGGATTTCCCGACAGGGTTCCTGCCTGGTAAATCGGGCCGTTTGGTGCCAGCTGATCCATAATTTCTTTTTTACCACCATAAGCGCCAACCGGCAATCCTCCGCCAATAATTTTACCCAGCGTGGTAATGTCGGGCATTACATTAAAGTATTCCTGAGCACCACCTTTGGCCAAACGAAAACCGGTGATCACCTCGTCAAAAATTAGTAGTGCGCCATTTTTTGTGGCGATTTCGCGCAGGCCTTCCAAAAATCCTTTTTCAGGAAGAACAACACCCATGTTTCCGGCAACCGGTTCAACAATAATTGCAGCAATATTTTCTCCGTTTTCAGCGAATAATTGTTCTACCGAAGCCAGATCGTTATAATTGGCCAGCAAGGTATCTTTTGCATTTCCGGCAGTTACGCCCGGACTATCAGGCAATCCCAAAGTGATAGCACCTGAGCCTGCTTTGATCAGGAAGCTGTCGCCGTGACCGTGGTAATTACCCACGAACTTTACAATTTTCTCGCGGCCTGTGGTTCCACGTGCCAAACGGATGGCGCTCATTGTAGCCTCGGTTCCCGAGTTAACCATTCGTACTTTTTCTATCGAAGGCACCATCTCAACGATCAGCTCCGCCATTTCTGTTTCGTACAAAGTAGGAGCTCCGTAACTGGTACCTTTTTGTGCTGCTTTGTTAATAGCCGACACAATTTCAGGGTGGGCATGACCAAAAATCAGTGGTCCCCATGACGATACAAAATCAGTGTATTGGTTACCGTCAATATCTACAACTGTTGAGCCTTTGGCACAGTCGATAAAAACCGGATTTAAATTGACACTTTTAAAAGCCCGAACCGGAGAGTTTACGCCTCCCGGAATACTTTGCTGAGCTTGCTGAAATGCTTCTATACTTTTTGAAAACTGCATGTTTTATCCTTTTATTCCATTCAAAATTTTCGCTGCGTCAACAGCTGAATACGTAATAATAATATCGGCACCGGCTCTTTTTATCGAGGTAAGAATTTCCATCATCACACGCGGCCCGTCGATCCAATCCTTCTCTGCAGCTGCTTTTAGCATTGAAAATTCGCCGCTAACATTATAGGCTGCCGTTGGCATTTTGAATTCGGTTTTTACACGGTATATAATATCCAGGAACGAGAGCGCCGGTTTTACCATCACAATATCGGCACCTTCGGCAATGTCGAGTTCTACCTCGCGCATGGCTTCGTCTGAATTGGCCGGATTCATTTGATAAGTGGCACGGTTGCCAAATTTTGGTGCACTTTCCGCAGCTTCACGGAATGGCCCGTAAAAACCCGATGCATATTTAGCCGAATAAGCCATGATCGGAATTTTCTCGAATTTATTTTCGTCCAATGCTTCACGGATTCGTCCAACGCGACCGTCCATCATATCGCTCGGAGCGATCATGTCTGCACCGGATTCTGCCAGTGAAACCGATTGTGCAGCCAGTGTTTCAAGCGTGGTATCGTTATCCACATCGCCATCAATTATGGTTCCGCAGTGTCCGTGTGTGGTGTATTCGCAGTTGCAAACATCGGCAATGATATACAAATTGGGAAGCTCTGCTTTTATGGCACGAATGGCTTGCTGTACAATGCCGTTGTGCTGACAGGCAACTGTTCCATCTTCGTCCTTTTCGGCAGGAATACCAAACAAAAGAACTGCTTTCACGCCTGATGCAACAACATCTTTACATTCCTCAACCAGGTTTTCAACCGATAATTGAAAGTTACCCGGCATCGAGCTGATCGGGTTGCGAACGTTGGTTCCGGCACAAACAAAAAGTGGCATCACCAAATCGTCAACCGATAGTTTTGTTTCGGTTACCATGTCGCGTAAAACCGAATTGTATCTTAATCTTCTTAATCTTGTTTCAGGAAACATCATATAGTGTAGTTTTATTTGGTTAGATAATAGTCGATTATTGCTTTGTACAGTCCTTCAGCATTTGAATTTTCTGCGGTAACCAATGGTTCGGCACCACCTTGTCGGATAGCTTCCGAGGTTGTTTCACCAATGCTGGCCATTTTCACACATGAAATATTTTCAGTGCCATAAAAGTGGCAGAAATTGTTAAACGTTGACGGACTTGTAAATACGATCAGATCGTAATTGTCATTCGAAATCGTATCCAGTATTTTCGAATCAGCACCCGAAGGTTTTACCGTTTGATATGTATTGATACGGGTAACAGAATTTGTTTTTGATAATTCTGTTTCCAGTTTATTACCGGCCAGCTTTCCGAGGGCCAGTAAAATATTTTGGTTTTGCAGATTGTGCTTCTCTGCTAATTCCTTTAGCAGGCCGTCAGATGAATTCTCACTTGCCGTAAAATACGGCGCATAACCGTAATAATCCAGTTCTGCTGCTGTGTTTTTGCCAATCACGGCAATCTTTAAATCGTTGGGCAAAGTGGTATTGCCTAAGGTTTCGATAAGTTGTTTGAAGAAACTAACAACGCCATTTTTGCTGGTGAAAATAATCCACTGAAACTGATCGAGATTTTGTAAAGATTGTTCTTCTGCTGCAGTCAGTTGTGTCTGTTCAATTTGAATCATTGGCAGCGAAACAACCGATGCGCCTGCTTTTGTAAGCAGCTCAGGAAGATCATCGTGAATATCAGCCGGACGAGTTGAAATGATCACCTTGTCATTTAGCGGAAGTTCCGTTTTTGTAACAGGTAAATTCTCCGTGCGGATTGCATCCAGAATTTCTTTTCCGCCGGCGTTAAATAATTTATTGGCCAGGTTTCTTGCCAATTCATTGGCATCTTCAACCGGTCCGGTTGCTGTTTCTTTCAAAAATTTACTTCCGTCGATGCTGGCAATAAAACCGGTTATCTTTACCTGATCACCTTCAACTTTGCAGGTGCTTCCCACCGGAATCTGGCATCCGCCTTCCAAAGTATTCAGAAACACACGTTCTGCCGAACTTGTTATCATCGTTTCCTTGTGATTGATTTGTGCGATAATGGCTTCAATCTCCGGATCGTTATCTTTTATTTCGATTGCGATTGCACCCTGTCCGCAAGCCGGAATCATCGTTTCCGGATCAAGAATTTCGGTGATCGCTTCATCCATTTCGAGGCGTTGTAATCCCGCACCTGCCATTATCATTGCATCGCAGTAACCTTCATTCATTTTGCGGATGCGGGTGTTTACATTGCCCCTGATTTCGACGATATTAAAGTCGGGATTCAAACGAAGCAATTGTGCTTTGCGGCGTAAACTTGAAGTGGCAATGGTATGCTCCGAAGTTAATTCCGAAAGTTTTAAGTGATCTTTGCTGACCAGTGCATCGTTAACAGTGCCTCTTTCCAGCACAGCGCCCAGTTTTGTTCCTTCAGGAAAAATCGTGGGAAGGTCTTTTAAACTGTGTACGGCCATGTCGATTTCGTCGTTGAACATGGCTACTTCAAGCTCTTTGGTAAAAAGTCCTTTGTCTCCGATTTTTGACAACGGCACATCCAGAATTTTGTCGCCTTTTGTTTTAATAACGACAATCTCAAATTGCTTTTCAGGGAATTTCGGTGTCAGTACATCTTTTACCCTATAAGCTTGATATAAGGCAAGTTTACTGCCTCGTGTACCAATGCGAATTATATGTTTCATGGAGCAAGCTTGAACAGATCGTTAACGAGTTCGATGTATTCTTTTTTGCGCCCGTTATCGGTAATCGATTTTACATTTTTGATCATCAGGCGGATAAATTTGTTGGTAATGTGGTCGGCGTACATCGAAGCTTCTTCGGTGTTGTCTTTCGACTGACGTTTTATGAAACCTTCGAGTTCCGCTTCATTTATTTTCCTGAAATTATCGCTGATGCTTTGGAAAGTCGGAGTAAGGTTACGGGTGTGTTGCCAGTCGCTAAAATCGGTAACAAACTCGGCAATGATAGCTTCTGCTTTTTCGATTTCACCCTTACGAATATCAAATGTTTTATCGACAACGGCATTTAAATCGTCGATATCGTTAACAAAAACATTTTCTATTTCTGCTACGTCCGGTGCAACGTTATGCGGTACCGAAAGATCGACAAAAAACATTGGTTTATGTTGTCTTTCAATCATTACCTGTTCCACCATTTCTTTTGTAATAAGTGGCTTTTTCGATGCGGTTGACGTAACTACAATGTCGTTGTGAACCAGTTCATTTTGCAGTTCCGAAAATTCTCTGGCCACACCCTTATAGCGTTTTGCCAGTTCCTGCGCTTTTTCTGCGGTACGGTTAATAATGGTGAACTTGTTGCACCCTTTTTTCAGCAGGTTTTGCAGAGTTAACTCACCTGTTTGACCAGCTCCAAGCAGCAATGTTGGATGCGAACTAAGATTGTGCAGTTTTTTGTTAGCCAGTTCAACGGCAGCGTAACTAATCGAAACGGCTCCTTTTGAGAGTGCAGTTTCTGTTCTAACTTTTTTACCGGCCTCAAAAGCCTTGTTAAACAGGCGAATTAGAGTTGGAGTGTGCAGCTCATATTTGTCGGCAATGGCAAAAGCATCTTTCAACTGGCCAACAATCTGGTATTCGCCCAGCGCCATCGAGTCGAGGCCCGATGCTACACGGAATAAATGTTGTGAAGCTTCGTCCTGAAATTTATGGTAAAAATGTGCTCCCACACTTTTATCCGCTTTCCTCCAATCAAAAAGCATTTTTGCCAATGTTGATGTACAATCAAAAATGTCTTTTTCCGGGTAGTCAAAATATATTTCGGTACGGTTGCATGTTGAAACAACGATTGCACCGTTTATACCTGCGTCGATTAATTGCGGCACAAAACGCTTCACATCTTCTTCGCAAAAAACAAATTTCTCGCGAACTTTTATCGGAGCAGTTTTGTGGTTTAATCCAAGTAATCCTATCATGAATGAATTGATTAAGTCTTGATTTTGAAACAATACTATTAAAACAATCTGTAGAAAATCTGTAGAAAAAACCAGATTTGGAGGGGTATTGAACAAAGGCTTGTAAGTGTTGTGTTAATGTGTCAGAAAAACAGGGGATTATGCGGTGTTGTTATTCTGATATTCAGTCTTCAAAATTCTTTGCTTCCGGGGTGAAAATAATGCTAAAATTGTGCAGATTATTCTCATAGGAATAAAGGGCCTTAAAACCCGAAACTTCGCATATTTTCTGAACGATGGCAAGCCCCAATCCAACCGAACTGTCGGAGGATGATGATTTGTAAAATCGTTTGAAAATATCGTCGGCGTTTCCCTCAATTTTTTCACCGCTGTTGGCAATCGTTAGCTGTTTTTCGTTTGTAGTTATCGAAATCGAACCATTTTTGTAATTGTGACGGATGGCGTTTTTTAACAGGTTGGAAATAAGAATGTCGGCCAGGTACGGATTCATTTCAACAAAATATGCTTTGTCGGGGCTTTCCACCGAAATCTTTTTGCTTTCGATAACATCTTCAAGGAACGAAAGTTGTGTGTTGATAATTTGTGTTAGATCAATTTTTTTGACTTCCGGAAATTGACGGTTACCGATTTTAGAAAGCAACAGCAAGGTATTGGTCAGACGCGAAAGTTTGTTGGAAGCTTCGTACGCGTCACTAATTGTTTTTAGTTCTTTCTCCTGCATACAATCCGACTGCAGCAAAAGCTCCATTTTTGAAATAATTACGGCAATGGGAGTCTGCAGCTCGTGCGAGGCATTTTCAGTATATTCCTTAAGGTTATAATAGTCTTCTTTTATGCGCTCGGTCATCGAAGTCAAAACCTTGTTTAGCTCGTTGAATTCCTTGATGTCACTTTCTTTCAACTGAAAATCTTCGTGGGTGTTCAGGTCGTATTTTTTTATTTTGTTGATGGTGTCGTAAAACGATTTTAGTGTTTTTTGCGAAATATGCCGGTTTAGCACCAAAAGTCCTACAATAAGGGCAACTACCAGCAGTGTCATCGATAAAATAATGCGCACCATCAGGTTGTCGGTTTCGGCATGCGATTTAAAGATTCGTACCAGGTATTTTTGTCCGCCAATCTCCGAAACAAACTGCAGTTGACGGTAAGCGGTGTAAGCACCTGTTTCATTGTTCACAATTAGCGTATCGGAATAACCTTCAACCGGAGTTTGGTTAGCAGGAATCGGAGTTATTTCAACCTTTTTTTCAAAATCGGTCGGTGTGGTAGCAGCCGAGTGTGCGGATTTCAATTCGTTCAGAATACTGGTTTGCCGTTTTTGTAACTCAACATTAATGTTTTGGTTTACTTGCTGACGAAGTAAAAAATAAAAAGCGATTAGCCCTACCAGAAAAATGAAAAGCGAAATGGAGAGGAAATTGAGACTTATTTTGGTAAGTAGTTTCATTATTTTTCTTTCTGGCTTTGCCTTTTATTCCTGGGTTAAATCAAATTTATAACCAACGCCGTATATGGTTTTAATATAATCGGCACATCCTTTTTTTATCAGCTTTTTGCGCAGGTTTTTAATATGGCCGTATATAAAATCGTACGAATCGGCAATGTCCATGTAATCGCCCCAAAGATGTTGCGCCAAACCGGTTTTGGTAATTACCTTGTTTTTGTTGGCCACAAAAAACTGAAGCAGTTCGTACTCTTTTTTGGTGAGTTGCAACTCATTGTCGTTCACAAAAACCTGGTGCGAATCAGGAAGAATCTTTATTTCGTTGACCAGAATATGATTGTCGCCATCAAAATTTATTCGCCGGTTAATCGATTTTAAGTGCGCATTTAATTCGGCCAGGTGAAAAGGTTTTGTGAGGTAATTATCAGCACCGATTTCAAGCCCTTCAATTCTGTTTTCCACCGAATCGCGCGCCGAAATAATAATGATCCCCATTTTTTTATTGTCCTTTTTTACCTGGCGGATAAGGTCGAGCCCGCTGCCGCCCGGTAAATTAATATCTACCAAAATGCAATCGTAAAAATGAATTTCAATATGTTCGGCCGCCGTGTTGTAATCGTAGGCTGTTTCGCACACATAACCTTCATCGGTCAGGTACTGAAAAATGGCGTCTGATAAAGCTATTTCGTCTTCTATAATCAGAATCTTCATGAATGCTTATTTTCAATTTGCAATATAATAACTTTTCAATCTTATGTCGTCATTTGTTCCAACTGAGTTAGAATATGGCCTTTAAGTTGTACCGTTCAAAAACTTTATAATTATCTTGCGCTATGCAAAAAAATAAACTTTGTTGCCGTATTTATCCGGTGGTAATTATTCTTGTTTCAGCCGTTATTTCAGCTGCCATTTTTTATTTTAGGGAAAGAACGCACCAATTTCGTTTTCTAACTGAAAAGGGGGCATTTTTCGATTTTTTTGGAATAAGTATGGTAATTGCAGTGCTGCCGGTTGCACTATTTTATTATTTAAGCGAGAAAGAACGATTTCAGAATTCGGCAAGGCCAATATCGTTGCTTGGATTTCTTCCTGCTTTAATTTATCTGATCTTTATTCTGTTATGATATTGGGGAGTTGCAGAGTTTTGTGAGATCATAAAAAACACAATAGAATCAACTTTTTATACAGTAATACTATTGTGTTTTTTTGTATTGTTTTATTCCGGGATTGTATCCTGAAGCGAATGCGTTTCTTCTGTTTTCTGGCGTTTAAAGATATAGCGTGTAATAAAAATACCATTGGTGTCATCAGCACCGCCGTAACTTTCAACACCGGTATTTACAAAAGCCAGTTCCCATCCCTGGCTCATCATATCGTTAATTTTAGAGGTTAACAATGCATCGTTCGAAGCAATGTTCTGAAAACGGATACCTCCAACATTAAAAAAGTTGAGCAGTTTTGTTTCGTCGTAATCCTTAATACGAATTTCTTCGCGGTCGCTTTTGTTTCTGTCGCCGTTTTCGGCTGTTTGTCGTGTGGTAAATTCTTTGTAATCCACTTCGTGGTCGGTAGAAATTAAACGCGAACGGCCAACGCCACTTGGAATAATCGATTCGATAGTGGTAATTATTTTTACCTCGTATTGCGGAGTTTCCTGTCCGTTAGCTGCCGGCGATAAAAATATCGCCAAAAGGATGAACATGAGTGCTTGTTTCATTTTGTATTTGTTTTTGTGATTTATAACTTGTTCTGGATGACGAATCCTTATTCTTTAATTTCTTTTCTGAAATAATATCGTGTAAGAAATAATCCGTTCGGATCATTCGCACTTTCGCTATCGTCATTAATCAGTGCCTTGAAGATTTCTTTTTTCACACTGGCATTGGCCATTTTGCTTTCAACACCGGTTTTTACATCAAACAGCTCCCATCCGTTGGACAGCATTTCGTTAATTTTCGATGTTATCAACGCATCATTCGAGGCAATGTTCTGGAACCGGATTCCTCCTTCGTTGTAGAAGTTCAGTAACTTGGTTTCTTCATATTCCTTAATGCGTATTTCACTTCGTTTACTTTTGTTTTTGTCGTTTTTTGCTGCCGTTTGTTGCGAGGTAAAATCCTGGTAATTTACTTCCACAACCGGCGAAATCATTCGCGATCTTCCCAGGCCGCTCGGAACCAGCGATTCAATACAGCTAACAACCTGAATGTCGTATTTTGGCTGTTGGGCCAAGGCAAATACAGGCAGGCAAAAAAGCATGAATAAAGAAATTCGAATTTTGAGGTGCATTCTGAAACTAATTATGTTGAGCGTTAGCAAATATAATTAATTATTGTAACCAACTTTATAGCAACGGATAAAAACAAAAACCGATACTGCCGGACCTTGTATGCTGATAACTCTGTTAGTATCAAATCGTCAATACTGGCGGGAGCATTGAGAATTTTTTCTATCTTTCCGCAACAAAAGAAAGTTATGTCAAAGTTCCCGTTTTATCAACAATTTGATGCAATGGATTGCGGCCCTACGTGTTTGCGTATGGTAGCCAAATATTACGGGAAACATTACACCACCGAATTTCTTCGTGAAAACTCATACATCACCCGGGAAGGTGTATCGTTACTGGGAATCAGCGATGCTGCTGAAGCAATCGGGATGCGCTCGATGGGTGTGAAAATTACCTTTCAGCAGTTAAGGAATGAAGCGCCGCTGCCGTGTATTGTACATTGGGGACAGGAACATTTTGTTGTTGTTCATCAGTTAAAAAAAGGCAAAGTTTGTGTGGCGGATCCTGCTTTTGGACGGGTTGAATATACTGAAAAGGAGTTTTGCGAAAAATGGATATCAACCGTTTCCGGTGGCGAAGAAAAAGGAATTTGCCTGCTTTTGCAACCAACTCCCGAGTTTTATCAAAGCGAAGACGACAAGGTTAAACGTACCGGATTTCAGTTTGTATTTAATTACCTGAAACCATACAAAAAACTGGTAATTCAGTTAATCCTTGGTTTCTTTTTAGGAAGCTGTATTCAGCTGGTATTGCCATTTTTAACGCAGAGTGTAGTTGATATTGGTATCAATAATCAAGACATTGGCTTTATCTACCTGGTGCTTATCGCGCAACTGGTTTTGTTTATCAGTAGGATGTCGGTTGAGTTTATCCGTTCGTGGATTTTGCTGCACATCAGTACACGTATTAATATATCCATTATTTCCGATTTCCTGATCAAGTTGATGAAACTGCCGCTGGGCTTTTTCGACTCGAAAATGATCGGCGACATTTTGCAGCGTATTGAAGATCATGACCGGATTGAGCGCTTTTTAACGGCCCAGTCAATCGGAGTGTTGTTCTCGGTTTTTAATCTGGTGGTTTTTGCTATTGTGCTGGCTATCTACAGCTGGACAATATTTTTGATCTTTATGGTTGGTTCGGTCTTGTATTTTGTCTGGATCTATGTTTTTATGAAACGCCGGCGCGAGCTCGATTTTAAGCGTTTTAGTAAACTTTCTGAAAATCAGAGTAAGCTTATCCAGATCATTAACGGGATGCAGGAGATTAAACTGAACAACTACGAAAAGCAAAAGCGCTGGGAGTGGGAGCGTGTTCAGGCCGGGCTGTTTAAAGTGAGTGTGAAAAGCCTTTCGTTGCAACAGTACCAGGATGCGGGTTCCGTTGTTATTAATGAAACAAAAAACATTATTATTATAATTATTGCTGCAACTTCTGTTGTAAATGATGGACTCTCTTTTGGTGCAATGTTGGCTATACAATATATAATAGGTCAAATGAACACACCTTTGCGGCAGCTGATTGGTTTTATGCACACAGCGCAAGATGCTAAAATTAGTTTGGAGCGTTTGGCTGAAATTCACGATAAAAAGGATGAGAGTGAAGCGGGCAAGTCGTATCTGCGAAACCTGCCTGAAAATAAAGGAATAACTATAAGCGACTTGGTTTTTCAGTATGAAGGTCCGCGTTCGCCCAAAGTTTTAAATCATATCAACCTCGAAATTCCTGAAAAGAAAACTACTGCTATTGTTGGAACCAGTGGTAGTGGGAAAACCACATTGATAAAATTGTTGCTTGGTTTTTACCCGCCGGTTGCCGGCGATATTAAAATTGGAGGAACTCGACTCGCCAATTATTCGCCGCAAATGTGGCGCGACAACTGCGGCGTTGTAATGCAGGATGGTTTTATATTTTCCGACAGCATTGCAAAAAACATTGTGGTGAATGACGAACTCATTGATCAGGAGCGTTTGCTGAATGCAGTTAAAATGGCTAACATTCAGGAATACATTGAAGCATTGCCGTTAAGCTACAATACAAAAATAGGGCAGGAAGGTGTTGGTTTAAGTCAAGGGCAGAAACAGCGAATATTGATTGCCCGGGCTATTTATAAATCGCCGGAGTACCTGTTTTTTGATGAAGCAACCAATGCGCTTGATGCCAACAACGAAAAAATGATCATGGAAAACATGGACAAGTTCTCGGCCGGTAAAACAGTGGTTGTTGTGGCACACCGTTTAAGTACGGTAAAAAATGCCGATCAGATTATAGTACTCGAAATAGGTGAAATTGTTGAGCGCGGCACGCACGAAGAGCTGATTGCAAAACAAGGAAAATATTATCAACTGGTAAAAAACCAATTGGAATTAGGTAACTAATAACTAGTGACCAATGGCTGATGACAAAAAGATAGAGTTACGTTCCGGCGAGGTACAGGAGATACTTGGCGGAGTTCCATCGCGCATTGTGCGATACGGGATTCTTGTGTTTGTTGCCATCTTTTCGCTGATCATTATTTTTAGCTTTATATTTTATTACCCTGATATTTTGCGCTCGAATATTGTGGTTACTACCGAAAATCCGCCGGCTACACTGGTTGCCCGTGCAACCGGAAAAATCGAGAAGTTGTTTGTGGAAGATAAAGATCATGTGACTGCCGGGCAAACAATCGCTTTAATTGAAAATCCGGCAGATTATACCGATGTGCTTGAGTTGGAGCAGATGATAAGTACTGTTCAGCCCGCTTTTGATACGCTCAATTTTTCTGTTTCGCAGCGTTTTAATAAAAGTCTGCAGTTGGGTGCTGTTCAGGAGTATTATTCGCAGTTTTTAACCCGCTACGAGGAGCTGAATGAGTTTTACCAACGCAACTATTATATATTAAAAGAGGAGTCGTATAAGGAGCAGTTGAAAAACGCCCGGATTTTATATGATCGCCTTTGGGAGCAAAAAGTGGCCGTTGATAAAGAATATCAGATTAAACAGCGGAATTACGAACGCCAGAAAAAATTGCTGGCCGGCGAGGTGGTTTCTTCCACTGTTTTGGAACAGGCCGAATCGGAAATGTTGAGCAAAAAATCGGAACTCGACGGTATACGTTCAACACTTGCAGAGCGCCAGATGGGTATCAGCGAACTGGATCAGAAAATTATTGAAAACGAAAAAGAATACCGCGATTTTAAAATTCAATACGAATCGGCCCTGATTGAGGCTTTTAATAATTTGAAAAGCCAGGCAAGCAATTGGTTCCTTACTTATGTGTTGCGATCGCCAATTGATGGGGTAGTAACCTTTAATAAGTTTTATGCCGAAAATCAGAATATTACTGAGGGCGACCGTGTTTTAACCATCGTGCCCGAAGATGTTGGCGAAGTGATAGGTAAAGTTGAATTGCCTGTTCGTGGATCGGGAAAAGTAAAAGAAGGGCTTGATGTAAATGTGAAATTCGACAATTATCCGTACATGGAATATGGTTTGGTGCGCGGTAAAGTTAAAAGTGTTTCGCTGGTGCCCGAAGATAGCTTTTATATGGTAGAAATCACTTTCCCTAATGGTTTGGTAACTAACTACGATAACAAGCTGCAAATGCAAAGTCAGCTGATGGGGCAGGCCGAAATTATTACAGAAGACCTGCGACTGATTCAGCGAATTTTTAATCCATTAAAATCGCTTTGGAAAGAACGGATAAAGCAGTAAACAGTTTACAGTCACGGTTCGCAAAATGCAACAGGCAAAACAAGTTGCCAATTGTTGTTTGCCTATTGCCTGTTTTTCTATGAGTTTGTGCAAGCATTTCTTTTGAGCTTTTGACTTTCCGTGTTCAACTTCAATCTTCTCTCCCTCAATCCATTTCAATCTTAATTATTTCAAAAAAAAGGTAGAAATCTATTGTACTTTAATAATAATTCGTACTTTTGCGAGCCGTTTTTAGGGGAAAAGTGCGCTTTTTCGTCTCGAAACGATTGATAATTAAGGATTTTTGCATAATTTTGCAGTCCATTTTGGATAATGATTATTAACTATATAAAAAACAGGTAGTTATGCCAACTATTCAACAGTTAGTTAGAAAAGGAAGACAAACTAAAGTTGAGAAAAGTAAATCTCCGGCTTTAGATTCATGCCCACAACGTCGTGGAGTATGTGTTCGTGTTTATACCACTACGCCAAAGAAACCAAACTCGGCAATGCGTAAAGTTGCAAGGGTAAGGTTAACCAATGGTAAAGAGGTGAATGCTTACATTCCTGGTGAAGGCCACAACCTTCAGGAGCACTCAATTGTGCTTGTACGTGGAGGTAGAGTAAAAGACCTTCCGGGTGTACGTTATCACTTAATTCGCGGTGCTTTGGATACTGCGGGTGTTGAAGGACGTTTACAACGTCGTTCGAAATATGGTGCTAAAAGACCGAAAAAATAAGAAAGTAAAAAAGAGTAATTAACTACGTTATTTGCAGTGGTTTGGTTGAGTAAGGAATTCTCTCTAATGTCTTCCGGAGATGAACTGAAGACCGCCTTAGGGCAGCCGATTTGAATAACACTAAAAAGTTTTAAAATGAGAAAGTCGAAACCAAAGAAGAGGATCCTTTTACCGGATCCAAAATTCAACGACACTTTAGTAACAAGGTTTGTAAACGACCTTATGGTTGATGGTAAAAAATCAACAGCATATTCAGTGTTTTACGAAGCCATGGATATGGTAGAGAAACGCATGAAAGATGCAGAACAATCACCTCTTGAAGTTTGGAAAAAAGCATTGGAGAACATTACTCCAAATGTTGAGGTTAAGAGTCGCCGTGTAGGTGGTGCTACTTTCCAGGTGCCAATGGAAGTTCGTCCGGAAAGAAAAACTGCTATCAGTATCAAAAACATGATTTTGTTTGCCCGTAAACGTTCGGGAAGATCTATGGCCGATAAATTATCAGCTGAGATCATCGCTGCTTTCAACGAAGAAGGTGGAGCTTACAAGAGAAAAGAAGATACACACAGAATGGCCGAAGCTAACCGTGCATTCGCACACTTCAGATTCTAGAATCATAGTTTAGTAAAATTGGTAATAGAAAATAGGTTTAAAAAATGGCTAAACAAGATCTGAAATATACCAGAAACATTGGTATTATGGCGCACATCGACGCCGGAAAAACCACTGTAACAGAGCGTATTCTGTTTTATACAGGGTTAACTCACCGTATTGGTGAGGTGCACGATGGTGCTGCTACCATGGACTGGATGGAGCAAGAGCAGGAAAGAGGTATTACAATTACTTCGGCTGCAACTACTACATTCTGGAAACACAATGATATTGAGCACAAAGTAAATATTATTGATACTCCGGGACACGTTGACTTCACTGTTGAGGTTGAACGTTCACTGAGAATTTTGGACGGAACTGTAGCATTATTCTGCGCCGTTGGTGGTGTGGAAGCTCAGTCTGAAACAGTATGGCGTCAGGCCGAAAAATACGGCGTTCCCCGTATTGCATTCGTAAACAAAATGGACCGTCAGGGTGCCGATTTCTTTAACGTTTACAACGAGATTAAAGAAAAATTAGGTGCTAACCCGGTGCCAATGCAAATTCCTATTGGATCAGAAGAAAGTTTCGAAGGGGTAATCGACCTTGTAGAAATGAAAGCTATCCGCTGGGAAGACGACGGCGCAATGGGAACAAAGTATGTTCTTGATGAAATTCCTGCTGATTTAGTTGAACAAGCTGAAGAGTGGAAAGAAAACTTAGTTGAATCGGTAGCAGAAGTAGATGACGCGATTTTAGAGCGTTACTTCGAAGATCCGGATTCAATTACGAAAGAAGAGATGTTGGCTGTTATCCGTAAAGCAACTTTGGAAGGAGTAATCATTCCAATGATGTGTGGATCAGCATTTAAAAATAAAGGTGTTCAGCGTTTGCTGGATGCTGTTTGTGAGTTCTTACCATCGCCGCTTGATAAAGAGGAAATTACTGGTAAAAACCCGTTAACTGACGCTGATGTTGTACGTCACCCTGATGCAGATGAGCCTTTGGCTGCATTAGCATTTAAAATTGCTACCGACCCATTCGTAGGTCGTTTGGCATTTATTCGTGTGTACTCAGGTACACTGAATGCCGGTGATACTGTTTACAACTCACGTACAGGTAAAAAAGAGCGTATCTCGCGTTTGTTCCAGATGCACTCTAACAAACAAAATCCAAAAGACTCTATTTCAGCTGGAGATATTTGTGCTGCAGTAGGTTTTAAAGATATCCGTACAGGTGATACGCTGGGTGATATTAAAAATCCGGTTGTTCTGGAAAGCATGGACTTCCCTGAGCCGGTAATTGGTATTGCAATTGAGCCTAAGTCGCAAAAAGACGTTGACAAACTTGGAAACGGATTGGCGAAACTGGCTGAAGAAGATCCTACATTCGTTGTAAATACCGACGAAGATTCAGGTCAGACTGTAATCCGTGGTATGGGTGAGCTTCACCTCGAAATTTTGATCGATCGTTTGAAACGCGAGTTCAAAGTTGAATGTAACCAGGGAGCACCACAGGTTGCCTATAAAGAAGCAATTACCGAATCTGTTGAATTACGTGAAGTATTCAAGAAACAGACTGGTGGTCGTGGTAAATTTGCCGATGTTATTGTAAAAGTAGAACCTGCTGAAGAAGGAAAAGATGGTTTGGAATTTATCGATGCTGTAAAAGGTGGACGTATTCCTCGCGAATTTATCCCTTCAGTTGAAAAAGGTTTTAAAGATGCATTATCAAATGGTCCGTTGGCAGGTTTCCCTGTCGACAGCTTGAAAGTTACATTGCTCGATGGTTCGTTCCACCCTGTGGATTCAGACCAGTTATCGTTCGAGATTTGTGCTCGTCAGGCATTTAAAAGTGCAGCATCAAAAGCTAAACCTGCGCTTCTTGAGCCAATTATGAATGTTGAGATCGTTACTCCTGAAGAGTACATGGGTGATATTATTGCCGACCTCAACCGTCGTCGTGGCGAAGTTGCAAGCATGGATAGCAAGGGTAACGCAAAAGTAATCGAAGCAAAAGTTCCACTGTCAGAACAATTTGGTTACGTAACCGTATTGCGTACACTTTCTTCGGGTCGTGCTACTTCATCAATGGAATTCAGCCATTATGCAGAAGTTCCACGTAGCCTTGCTGAGAAAGTATTGGCAGATTGTAATGGAAAAGTTGATTTATTAAAATAATTTATAACAATTTTCTCTTATGAGTCAAAAGATCAGGATTAAGCTTAAATCGTACGATCACAACTTGGTAGACAAGTCGGCTGAGAAAATCGTTAAAACAGTAAAAACTACTGGTGCTGTAGTAAGTGGTCCTATTCCACTTCCTACTCACCGCAGAGTTTTCACCGTTTTACGTTCAACCTTCGTAAATAAAAAATCGAGGGAGCAATTTCAGCTGTCGTCTTACAAACGTTTGATCGACATTTACAGCTCAACCGCTAAAACAATCGACGCACTAATGAAGCTGGAGCTTCCAAGTGGCGTTGAAGTAGAAATTAAAGTTTGATAATTTAAAGTAGTCGAAAAAATGGCTGGTATTATTGGAAAAAAAATCGGAATGACATCCGTATTCAGTGTTGAGGGGAAAAATATCCCATGCACTGTGATTGAGGCCGGACCTTGTGTGGTTACACAAGTGAAAACGGCAGAGACCGACGGCTACGAAGCGCTTCAGTTAGCTTATGGCGAGAAAAAAGACAAGCACGCCACTAAAGCTGAAGTTGGCCACTTTAAAAAGGCTGGTGTTTCACCAAAGCGCAAAGTAGTAGAGTTTCATAACACCTATCAGGAAGAGTTTGAGCTCGGACAAGAAATCGATGTAAGCATTTTCGCAGAAAAAGATTATGTTGATATCGTTGGAGTTTCAAAAGGTAAAGGTTTTCAGGGTGTAGTAAAACGTCACAATTTCCGTGGTGTTAATGATGCTACACACGGTCAGCACAACAGGTTGAGAGCACCTGGTTCTATCGGTGCATCTTCATGGCCTTCACGCGTATTTAAAGGTATGCGTATGGCTGGTAGAGACGGTGGAAAAACAGTTACTATCGAAAACCTTGAGGTAGTAAAAATTATTCCTGAGAAGAATGTATTAGTGGTAAAAGGTTCGGTACCTGGAGCCAAAGGTTCATACTTAATTATTAGAAAACAATGGAACTAAGTGTACTGAATATAGAAGGAAAAGAAACCGGAAAGAAAGTCACTTTAAACGACCAGATTTTCGGTATTGAGCCCAGCGACCACGCCATTTATTTGGACGTAAAGCAATATATGGCGAACCAACGCCAGGGAACTAGCAAGAGTAAAGAACGTGGTGAGATAGCAGGTAGCACCAAGAAGATTAAAAGACAAAAAGGTACAGGTACAGCACGTGCCGGTAGCATCAAGTCGCCAATCTTCCGTGGTGGTGGTACTATTTTTGGCCCACGTCCGCGTAACTACGGTTTCAAGCTGAACAAAAAAGTGAAGCAATTGGCCCGTAAATCAGCTTTAACTTACAAAGCAAACGAAAAGAGCATCGTTGTTGTTGAAGACTTCAATTTTGAAGCTCCAAAAACAAAAGAGATGGTAGCATTACAGAGCAATCTGCAAATAGCTGAAAAAAAGGCACTTTTCGTTTTACCAACTGAAAATAATAACATATATTTGTCGTCGCGAAATTTGCAAGACGTATCGGTTGTAACTGCTTCAGAGTTAAATACTTACCAGATTTTGAATGCAAAAGCGATTGTGCTTTGCGAGGGATCTGTTGCGAAAATTGAAGAAGCATTTAAACTTTAACGGATAAAAAAAAGATGGAAATTTTAGTAAAACCATTAGTTACAGAAAAAATGACCGACCAGTCGGAACGTTTTAACCGTTACGGTTTTGTGGTAGCTCGCAATGCAAGTAAACCTGAGATTAAAAAAGCGGTTGAAGATCTTTATAACGTTTCGGTTGAGAACGTTAACACCATGGTTTATGGTGGTAAAGTAAAATCGAGATATACCAAAGGTGGTATTATTACCGGTAAAACAGCAGCCTATAAAAAGGCTATTGTTACTTTGGTTGAAGGAGATAGTATTGACTTTTATAGTAATATATAATAGTATATAATTAATAAGTATTATGGCAGTAAGAAAACTGAAACCAGTAACTCCGGGTCAAAGGCACAAAGTAATTGGCGCTTTTGATACCATTACTGCATCTACACCTGAAAAATCATTGTTGGAGCCCATTAAAAAGTCCGGTGGTCGTAATAACCAGGGACGCATGACAATGAGGTATATAGGTGGGGGACATAAACGCAAATACCGTATTATCGATTTTATGCGCGATAAAGACGGTGTTGCAGCTGTTGTCGATTCAATTCAGTACGATCCAAACCGTACAGCTCGTATCGCCCTTCTGAAATACGAAGATGGCGAAAAACGTTACATGATTGCGCCTAACGGGTTGCAAGTTGGCCAAACTGTAATGAGCGGTACTGGAGCAGATCCTGAAATCGGTAATTGTCTTCCTCTGGCTGAAATACCTCTTGGTACTTTGGTTCACAACATTGAACTTCACCCGGGACAGGGTGGGGTGATGGCACGTAGTGCAGGTGCTTATGCACAATTGACCTCACGTGATGGCAAATATGCAATTTTAAAATTGCCATCAGGCGAATCTCGTATGGTACTTACGTCCTGCAGGGCTACAGTAGGTACGGTTGGAAATACAGAACATAACATCGAGAAATCGGGTAAAGCCGGTCGCTCTCGTTGGTTAGGAAGAAGACCTCGTGTTCGTGGTGTTGTAATGAACCCTGTCGATCACCCAATGGGTGGTGGTGAAGGCCGAAACTCAGGAGGACACCCGAGATCACGTAAAGGTTTGCTTGCGAAAGGTTATAAAACCCGTTCGAAGAAAAAAGCTTCCAACAAGTATATTGTAGAACGTAGGAAAAAATAGTAAAGAGGAATAAATTATGAGTCGTTCATTAAAAAAAGGCCCATTTATCGATTTCAAGTTAGAACGTAAAGTTTTAGCTATGAATGAATCGAACAAAAAATCGGTTGTGAAAACCTGGGCCAGAGCATCAGTAATTTCTCCTGATTTTGTAGGACACACTATTGCAGTACATAATGGAAACAAGTTCATCCCGGTTTATGTCACCGAAAACATGGTGGGACACCGTTTGGGCGAATTTGCTCCAACCCGTACATTCAGGGGGCATGCTGGTAATAAGAAAAGATAGGCATTAATATTTAAAAAGTAAGTACAATGGGTGCCAGAAAAAGACTAGCAGCTGAGAAAAGAAAAGAAGAGAAAAAACAACAATATTTTGCTGTTTTACGCAACTGCCCTACATCTCCGAGGAAAATGAGGCTTGTAGCCGATATGATCCGCGGAATGGAGGTTAATAAAGCCTTAGATGTATTGAAGTATTCTTCAAAAGAAGCATCACGCAGGGTAGAGAAACTTCTGCTTTCAGCCATTGCCAATTGGCAGGCTAAAAACGAAGGGGTTCGTTTAGAAGAAAGTGAACTTTACGTATCACAAATCATGGTAGATTCAGGTCGTATTTTGAAACGTTTGCGCCCGGCTCCCCAGGGTCGTGCACACCGAATCAGAAAACGCTCGAATCACGTGACTATTTACGTAGATAGTAAAGAAAGTGTTGTTGAAGAAAACCTTAATTAATATTCATGGGACAAAAAGTAAATCCGATAGCAAATCGTTTGGGATTCATCAAAGGATGGGATTCAAACTGGTTCGGTGGTGATAATTACGGCGACAAACTGGTTGAAGACCAAAAGATCAGGAAATACCTGAATGCTCGTTTGGCCAAAGCCAGCATTTCAAGAATCGTTATTGAGCGTACCTTGAAGCTGATCACCATCACCGTTCATACTTCTCGCCCTGGTATTATTATTGGTAAAGGCGGTCAGGAAGTTGACAAACTGAAAGAAGAATTAAAAAAGATTACCAAAAAAGAGGTTCAAATCAACATTTTCGAGATCAAACGTCCTGAACTTGATGCTAAGATCGTTGCAAATAACATTGCACGTCAGCTAGAGGGTAAGATTGCTTACCGCAGGGCAGTTAAGATGGCCATCGCTTCAACCATGAGAATGGGAGCCGAAGGAATCAAAGTATTGGTTTCAGGTAGGTTAAACGGAGCAGAAATGGCTCGTTCTGAAATGTATAAAGACGGCCGTACTCCGCTTCATACTTTGCGTGCAGATATTGACTACGCATTGGCAGAAGCATTAACAAAAACCGGACTTATTGGAATTAAAGTTTGGATTTGTAAAGGTATGGTATACGGAAATCGCGACCTTTCGCCTAACGTTGGACAAAAGTCTGGACGTCCGGGTGGAAACAGAGGTGGTGGTGCAAACCGTAACCGTCGTAGAAAATAGTGGTTTAACACTCACAATCTAAAAAAGGATGTTACAGCCAAGAAAAGTAAAATTTAGAAGAGTACAGAAGGGTCGAATGAAAGGTAACGCTCAACGCGGAAACCAATTAGCATTCGGTTCATTTGGAATAAAGTCGTTGGAAGAATCGTGGCTTACCGGTAGGCAGATTGAAGCTGCCAGGGTTGCGGTAACACGTTATATGCAACGTCGAGGACAAATTTGGATACGCGTATTCCCCGATAAACCGATTACCAAAAAGCCAGCCGAAGTAAGGATGGGTAAAGGTAAAGGTGCTCCTGAAGGATTTGTTGCTCCGATAGCTCCGGGTCGTATTATTATTGAAGCTGAAGGTGTTTCTATGGAAACAGCAAAAGAAGCTTTAAGACTTGCCGCTCAGAAACTACCGGTAAAAACAAAGTTTATGGTTAGACGTGATTATGTTGAAGAATAAAATTAGGTGAATCATGAAAGTAAGTGAAATCAAAGAAATGGCGAACAACGAAATCGTTGAGCGTCTGCAGATTGAAAAAGAAAATCTTGTTCGCCTAAGATTGAATCATGCCGTATCGCCGCTTGAAAATCCTAACAAGTTGAAGGAAACTAAAGCTACGATCGCACGTTTGAATACAATTCTTCGCGAAAGAGAATTAAACGAAAATCAGAAGTAATTCAACGATGGAAAATAAAGTAAGAAATCTCAGAAAAGAGAGAATCGGGGTCGTTGTTAGTGATAAAATGGATAAATCGATAGTGGTTGCCGAGAAACGTAAAGAGAAGCACCCAATCTATGGTAAGTTCGTTAACAAAACTACCAAATTCCATGCGCACGATGAGAAAAATGAATGCAACGTTGGCGATACAGTAAGGATTATGGAAACTCGTCCTTTAAGTAAAACTAAATGTTGGAGAGTAGTTGAAATAATTGAAAGAGCTAAGTAATCATGGTACAACAAGAATCAAGATGTTCGGTAGCCGATAACAGTGGAGCGAAAGAAGTTTTAGTGATCCGTGTATTAGGCGGAACACGCAAACGTTACGCAACATTGGGCGACACTGTTGTGGTTACTGTAAAAAGTGCACTTGCCGGAGGCGAGATGAAAAAAGGTACTGTATCACGCGCAATTGTTGTACGTACGAAGAAAGAAAACCGTCGTCAGGATGGTTCTTACATTCGTTTCGACGATAACGCTGTAGTACTTCTTAACAACGCCGGCGAAATGCGTGGAACACGTATTTTCGGGCCCGTAGCACGTGAATTACGCGAGAAGAATATGAAAATTATCTCACTCGCACCAGAAGTATTGTAATAAGAAAAGAGCTCAAAATGCAGAAAAAGTTACACATAAAAAAAGGTGACACTGTGGTTGTGATCGCTGGAAACAGTAAAGGCCAAAAAGGTCGTGTACTGGAAGTGATCAGAAAAACCGACAGAGCAATAGTTGAAGGTGTTAACATGATGAAAAAGCATACCAAACCTAACGCAACAGCGCCACAGGGAGGTATCATCGAACAGGAAGCACCGGTGCATATTTCTAACCTTATGTTGGTTGATCCTAAAACAGGTGAAGCTACACGTGTAGGAAAGAAATTGAATGACGAAGGTAAATTAGTTCGTATTTCGAAAAAAACAGGAGAGGAGATTAAGTAATGGCTTACGTACCAACTCTTAAGAAGAAATATCAGGAAGAAATAATCCCTGCTTTAAAGAAAGAGTATGATTACTCTTCTGTAATGCAGGTTCCGAAATTAGAAAAGATCATCCTTAACCAGGGTGTTGGAGCAGCAATCGCCGACAAAAAACTGATCGACGTTGCCCAAACCGAAATGACAATGATCGCCGGCCAGAAAGCCGTACAAACTTTGTCAAAAAAGGATATCTCTAATTTCAAATTGAGAAAGAAAATGCCAATTGGCGTGCGCGTTACATTGCGTCGCGACCAAATGTATGAATTCTTGGATCGTTTAATTGCTGTGGCACTGCCACGTATTCGCGACTTTAAAGGTATCGAAAGCAAAATGGACGGCCGTGGAAACTACACACTTGGCGTTCCGGAACAAATTATTTTCCCCGAGATCGTGCTTGATAAAGTAAGCAAGATCAACGGAATGAATATTACCTTTGTCACTTCTGCAAAAACCGACGAAGAAGGTTTTGCTTTGTTGAAAGAATTAGGTTTACCATTTAAAAACGTTAAAAAGAACTAGTAATGGCTAAAGAATCAATGAAGGCACGCGAAGTAAAACGTGCAAAATTAGTTGAGAAATACGCCGAAAAACGTGCCCGACTGAAAGCAGAAGGCGACTGGGAAGGTTTGCAAAAACTTCCTAAAAACTCCGCCAAAGTACGTTTACACAACCGTTGTAAACTTAGCGGACGTCCGAAAGGATATATGCGCCAATTCGGTATCAGCAGGATTGATTTTAGGGAAATGGCATCAAATGGCTTGATTCCCGGAGTTAAAAAGGCAAGTTGGTAATCGTTAAAAGAAACTTGAAAAATGAGTAAAGTAACAGATCCAATAGCAGATTATCTGACAAGGGTAAGAAATGCAATTATGGCAAAAAACCGTGTAGTTGACATTCCTGCTTCAAATATTAAAAAAGAGATGACTAAACTTTTGAAAGAAAAAGGTTACATCTTAAACTACAAATTTGAAGAAGGTGTTGGCGTTCAGGGTAACATTAAAATTGCGTTGAAATACAATCCAGAAACAAAAGTATCTGCAATAAAAGCGTTAGAACGCATTAGTAAACCAGGTCTGCGTCAGTACTGCGACACAAACAGTATTCCACGTGTACTAAATGGTTTAGGCATAGCAATAATCTCTACCTCAAAAGGTGTAATTACCGATAAAGAAGCTCGCGAGCTTAAAGTAGGTGGAGAAGTTTTATGTTACGTGTATTAATAGGGAGGAACAGTCATGTCAAGAATAGGAAAATTACCCATTTCAATACCAGCAGGAGTAGAAGTAAAAGTTAACGACAGTGTTGTTAGCGTAAAAGGTCCTCTGGGTGAATTGACTCAGCAAGTTGATCCGCTTATCGAGGTAGCTGTAGAAGATGCAACTATCGAAGTAAAAAGAAACGGCGAATCAAAACGCGAAAAGTCAATGCACGGACTGTACCGCTCTTTGATCAATAACATGGTGGAAGGCGTATCGAAAGGATACGAAATTAAGTTAGAGTTAGTTGGTGTAGGTTACCGTGCAGAAGTTCTGCCAGATAACGTACTTGACCTTGTATTAGGTTTTGCTCACCATACTTACCTGCAACTTCCAGCAGAAGTTAAAGTAGAGGCATTATCTGATAAACGTAGCACTCCGTCAGTGACCCTTAAAAGTCACGACAAACAATTAATCGGACAAGTAGCTGCCAAAATCAGATCATTCCGCAAACCTGAACCTTACAAAGGAAAAGGTATTAAGTTTGCAGGCGAAGTATTGAGGCGTAAAGCTGGTAAAGCAGCCGGTAAATAATTTTTAAAAAGATTAATTATTATGGCATTAACAAAAGTTCAAAGGCGAGCAAGAATAAAAAGTCGCGTACGCACAGTTGTTTCCGGCACAGCAGAACGTCCTAGATTAAGCGTTTACAGAAGTAACAAGCAAATCTACGTTCAGGTTATCGACGACCTGCAAGGAACAACTTTATTAGCAGTTTCATCATCAGATAAAGGTATTGCTGAAACCAGTGGTACAAAAACTGAAAAAGCTGCAATGGTTGGTAAAGCAGTTGCCGAAAAAGCACTTGCAGCCGGAATTACTGAAGTTGTATTCGACAGAGGTGGTAACTTATACCACGGTAGAGTAAAACAATTAGCTGACGCTGCCCGCGAAGGTGGCCTTAAATTCTAATACATTATGGCGAAAGTAAGTAATAAAGTAAAAACAAGCGACCTGGAATTAAAAGACAGGTTGGTAGCCATTAACCGTGTAACCAAAGTAACAAAAGGTGGACGTACGTTCAGTTTCTCTGCCATTGTTATTGTGGGCGACGAAAAAGGAATCGTAGGCTGGGGACTTGGTAAAGCAAGCGAAGTAACAACTGCAATTTCTAAAGGCGTTGACGCAGCTAAAAAGAACCTGGTAAAAATTCCGGTTATTAACGGAACTATACCACACGAACAAACCGCAAAATTCGGCGGTGCAAACGTCCTGTTAAAACCTGCTTCGTCAGGTACCGGTCTTAAGGCTGGGGGTGCGATGCGTGCAGTACTGGAAAGTGCCGGTATTCACGACGTTTTGGCTAAGTCAAAAGGATCATCAAACCCACACAACCTGGTAAAAGCAACAATGAATGCTTTAACCGAGTTAAGGGATGCTTATACAGTAGCTGAACACAGAGGTGTTTCAATGGAAAAAGTTTTTAAAGGATAACACAGTTATGGCTAAATTAAAAATAACACAAGTAAAAAGTGGTATCGGTTCAACAAAACGCCAAAAAGCAACGCTTGAGTCGTTAGGTTTGAAAAAACTGAACCAAACTGTTGTTCACGAAGCTACTCCTCAAATTGTTGGTATGGCTAACAAATTGAGACATTTACTGAGTATTGAAGAAGTTAAGTAATATTTCAAACTATTGAAATTATGAAACGGGTCTCGAGTACTCGAGACCCGTTCCATCTTATTCAATTGAATATAAAAATATTTAATAAGATGAATTTAAGTAACTTACAACCTGCAGAAGGATCGACTAAAACATGTAAACGAATTGGTCGTGGCCAGGGCTCAGGCCGTGGCGGCACGTCAACTCGTGGTCACAAAGGTCAAAAGTCGCGTTCAGGTTACTCAAGAAAAATCGGTTTCGAAGGTGGTCAAATGCCTTTGCAACGTGTAGTTCCAAAAATGGGATTTAAAAACATCAACCGTGTTGAATACAAAGCAATCAACCTTGATGTACTTGAGAACCTTGCTACAAAAAAGAACCTGACCGTAATTGACAAAGAATCCTTGGTTAACGCAGGTATCGCGTCGAAAAACGACAAGATCAAAATTCTTGGCGGAGGTACTTTAACTAAAAAATTGGAAGTTAAAGCCAACGCTTTTTCAAAAAGCGCGAAAGAAGCAATAGAAAAATTAGAAGGAACAACCGAAATAGCTTAAACCGTAATGAAACGATTTATTGAGACCCTAAAGAATATTTATAAGATTGAAGATCTAAGATTCAGAATTGGAACAACATTGTTTTTCCTGTTAATTTACAGGTTAGGATCGTTTGTTTCACTTCCGGGTATTGATCCGGCACAGTTACAAAACCTGCAAAATCAGACTTCTGATGGATTGCTGGGATTGATTAACATGTTTTCGGGTGGTGCTTTTGCACAGGCTTCTGTCTTTGCTTTAGGAATCATGCCGTATATTTCTGCCTCAATTGTTATCCAGTTAATGGGTATCGCAGTTCCCTATTTCCAGAGGTTGCAGAAAGAGGGAGAGTCAGGAAGAAGGAAAATAAATCAGATTACACGTTATTTAACCGTGTTAATTCTGATTCCGCAGGCATCGGCATATCTTACAAATCTACACATGCAGTTACCCGATTCGGCTTTCGCAATGCAAGGACTATGGTTTAACGCCCCTTCCATTGTGATATTAACAGCAGGATCGATGTTTGTGTTATGGTTAGGAGAACGTATTACCGATAAAGGAATCGGTAATGGTATCTCGTTAATCATTATGATTGGTATTATTGCCCGTTTACCAATGGCCGTGGTTCAGGAATTTGGATCACGAATCAATGGTGGAGGTTTAGTAATGTTCCTTGTAGAGTTTGTTATCCTTTTCATCGTGTTTATGGCATCAATTGCCCTGGTACAGGGAACCCGTAGGATTCCGGTACAATACGCGAAACGAATTGTTGGTAACAAGCAATATGGCGGAGTACGTCAGTACATCCCTCTGAAAGTAAATGCCGCAGGTGTAATGCCTATCATTTTTGCACAAGCAATTATGATGGTGCCTATTACAATTGTTGGTGTTGCTAATTCTGAAAATCTGCGTGGTGTGGCGGCTGCCTTATCAAACATCACAGGTTTATGGTATAATTTAACACAATTTTTATTAGTGGTAGCTTTTACGTATTTTTACACCGCTATTACTATTAATCCAACCCAAATGGCAGAAGATATGAAGAAAAACGGTGGTTTTATTCCGGGTGTTAAACCAGGAAAGAAAACTGTTGAATTTCTTGATACCGTTATGTCGCGTATAACATTACCCGGTTCTATTTTCTTAGGATTGGTAACTATTATGCCGGCCTTTGCCATGATGATTGGAATCAGCCAGTCGTTTGCCCTGTTCTACGGTGGTACATCGCTGCTAATTCTTGTTGGTGTAGTGTTAGATACCTTACAGCAGATTGAAAGTCACCTGTTGATGCGCCATTACGACGGTTTGATGCAATCAGGCCGAATTAAAGGTCGTCCGGGACTCGGAGGAATGTAAGACAAATTGTAAAAAGAGATATTTAGTATAAACTTATTCAAAAAAAATTAAAAGAGAATTTTATGGCAAAACAACCTTCCATAGAACAAGATGGAACAATTATAGAAGCATTATCAAACGCAATGTTTAGGGTTGAACTGGAAAACGGTCATGTTATCACAGGGCACATTTCCGGGAAAATGAGAATGCATTATATTAAAATTTTGCCAGGGGATAAGGTTAAAGTCGAAATGTCTCCTTACGATTTAACTAAAGGTAGAATTACGTTTAGGTACAAAAACTAAAGATTGTATATGAAACGAGTCCCGACAAACGTCGGACATCGATACAAAAAATTAAAAAAATAATTAAGATGAAAACTCGTGTTTCAGTTAAAAAACGTAGCGAAGACTGCAAAATTATACGCAGGAAAGGACGTTTGTATGTGATTAATAAAAAGAACCCGAAGTTTAAACAACGTCAAGGGTAATTAATCTATTAAAAGAAGAATTTTATGGCACGTATAGTAGGTGTTGATATTCCAAGTAATAAAAGAGGTGAGGTTGCTCTTACCTATATTTATGGTATTGGCCGCAGCAGAGCCATCACTATCCTTGACGAAGCAGGTGTAGACAGAAACCTGAAAGTACAGGATTGGACTGATGACGACTTGGCAGCCATCCGTGGAGTTATCGGCGATAACTTCAAAGTTGAAGGTGAGCTAAGATCTGAAGTTCAGATGAACATTAAGCGTTTAATGGATATTGGTTGTTACCGTGGTATCCGTCACCGTATCGGTTTACCGGTTCGCGGACAGAGCACAAAAAACAACGCACGTACCCGTAAAGGAAAACGTAAAACTGTTGCTAACAAAAAAATGGCCACTAAATAAGGAATTTGAGTTATGGCAAAAAAAACAGGATCAAGTAGAAAGAGAACAGTGGTTGTTGAAGCCAATGGTATGGCTCATATCCACTCGTCTTTCAACAATATTATTGTTACGCTGACAAACATGAACGGAGAAGTGATCTCCTGGTCGTCAGCAGGGAAAAAAGGATTCCGTGGTTCGAAAAAGAATACTCCTTATGCTGCTCAGGTAGCATCAGAAGAGTGTGCTAAAACTGCTTATGACCTTGGACTACGTAAAGTTAAGGTATATGTTAAAGGACCTGGTAACGGTCGTGAATCAGCAATCAGAGCTTTGGCTACCATCGGTATCCAGGTTACTGAAATTATTGATGTAACACCGCTTCCGCACAACGGTTGCAGGCCTCCTAAAAGACGTAGAGTTTAATTTTAAAACGAAAAGGAAATGGCAAGATATAGAGGACCAAAATCTAAAATCGCTCGTAAATTCGGAGAGCCTATCTTCGGACCGGATAAAGTGTTCGAACACAAAAACTACCCTCCGGGGATGCACGGTTTAGCTTCGAAAAGAAGAAAAGTATCGGAATACGGGCAGCAGTTAAAAGAGAAACAAAAAGCAAAATATACTTACGGTGTATTAGAAAGACAATTCCGCACACTTTTCAAAAAAGCGCAAGCTTCTAAAGGTGTTACCGGTGAGGTACTTCTTCAGTTGTTAGAGTCTCGTCTCGACAACGTAGTATTCCGTTTGGGTATTGCTAAAACTCGTGCTGCGGCACGTCAGTTTGTATCACACAAACATATTACTGTTAACGGAAAATTAGTAAATATTCCATCGTACACGGTTAAATCTGGCGACGTTATTGGTGTTCGCGAGAAATCAAAATCGCTGGAAGAAATTACTGGCTCATTGCAATCGCGCAGAAGCTCACAGTACGAATGGTTGGAATGGGATGGCGCACAAATGGCCGGAAAGTTCCTGAACCGTCCGGAACGTGAAGAAATTCCAGAAAACATCAAAGAGCAACTAATCGTAGAGTTGTATTCAAAATAATAAAATTACTTAGAATATTATGGCAATATTAGCATTCCAAAAGCCTGACAAGGTAATAATGTTAGAATCCGATGACAAGTTCGGACAATTCGAGTTTCGTCCCCTGGAACCGGGATACGGTATTACAATTGGTAATGCACTTCGTCGTATTCTGTTATCGTCGTTGGAAGGCTATGCAATTACAACTGTTAAAATTGAAGGTGTTGACCATGAGTTTTCTACGATTAAAGGAGTTATTGAAGATGTAACTGATATTATCCTTAATCTGAAGCAAGTTCGTTTTAAAAACGAGGTGGAAGATTTTGACAGCGAAAAAGTATCTATCTCAATCAGCGGCCAGGAAGAATTTACTGCCGGAGACATTAACAAATTTATGACCGGTTTCAGAGTACTGAATCCTGAGTTGGTAATTTGCAGAATGGAGCCGGATGTAAAAATTCAAATGGAGTTGAACATCAGCAAAGGACGTGGTTACGTTCCTGCTGTTGAAAACAAACCCGTTGAAGAAGAATTTGGTGTAATTCCGATCGACTCGATCTATACGCCAATTAAAAAGGTAAAATTCGCGGTTGAAAACTATCGTGTTGAGCAAAAAACCGACTACGAAAAATTAGTTCTGGATATTGCTACCGATGGTTCTGTTCACCCAAAAGATGCATTAAAAGAAGCAGCTAAAATTCTTATCTATCACTTCATGCTGTTCTCAGACGAAAAGATCACTCTTGATACGGATGAGAAATTTGCAAACGAAGAGTTTGACGAAGAAGTACTGCACATGCGTCAGTTGTTGAAAACTAAACTGGTTGATATGGATCTTTCGGTTCGTGCTTTGAATTGTTTGAAAGCTGCGGATGTAGATACATTAGGAGACCTGGTTACCTACAACAGAAACGACCTGCTGAAATTCAGAAACTTTGGTAAAAAATCGTTAACCGAATTGGATGACCTTTTAGATAACATGGGACTGAATTTTGGAATGGATATTTCCAAGTATAAACTTGATAAGGAGTAAAAGGCAATGAGACATAATAAGAAATTTAATCACTTAGGCCGTAAAGCACCACATCGTAAAGCGATGTTGGCAAACATGGCAAGTTCACTTATCGCGCATAAGAGAATTTCAACTACTGTTGCAAAAGCGAAAGCATTGCGTATGTACGTTGAGCCGCTTATTACAAAGGCAAAAGAAGATACTACACACTCTCGCAGGGTAGTTTTTAGCTACTTGCAAGACAAAGATGCTGTATCGGAATTGTTCCGCGAAGTAGCTGTTAAAGTTGCTGACCGTCCGGGAGGATACACTCGTATTCTGAAAACCGGTAACCGTTTAGGCGACAACGCCGATATGTGTATCATCGAGTTGGTTGACTTCAACGAAGCTATGTTGGCTGCAAAAGAAGAAGCTGCTGCACCTAAAAAACGTCGTTCACGTCGTGGTGGTGCTAAAAAAGCTACTGAAGTTGCTGCACAAGCTGCACCTTTAGCCGATGTTGATACTGCGGTAGAAACAAAACCGGAAGAAGGCGCAATGGATAAAGAGGAAAATGCAGTTGCTGCACAAGCCGCACCATTAGCTGATGCTGAAACAACCGAGGAGCCTAAAGCTGACGAGTCAGCTGACGAAGCAAAGAAAGAAGACTAATAATTTTCTTTACCATATTGAAAAGCCGATCCGTCAACTGACGGATCGGCTTTTTCATTTTTAGGATGTCATCTGTATGATTTGCAACATAAACAGATGACATCCTTTTTTTATGTTCCAATGGCTAAAGCCCCATGTCTAACGACTCTTAATCTTGCGGCCGGGCTTTCCGCTTTGCGACTAAGTAGCCACTAAAATTTCTTGCTTGCCGCAGCCGTGCAACATACGAGCTACAATATTTATTTGCTTGCCGCAGCCGTGCAACATACGAGCTCCAATATTTATTTGCCTCCTGCAGCCGTGCTACACGCTTTCCACAACTTTTTTTCGCCTGTTGCAGCTGTGCAACATGGTCGCCAACAAGTTTTTTTGGCTGTTGCAGCCGTGCAAGAGGCCAGCAAATAAGTTTTTTGCTTCCTGCAGCCGTGATACACGCCTTCCACAACATTTTTTCGCCTGCTGCAGCTGTGCAACATGGTCGCCAACAAATTTTTTTGGCTGTGCAGCCGTGTAGGAGGCGAGCCAACAAGTTTTTTTGCTTGCCGCAGCTGTGCAACAGGCCTGCAAATAAGTTTTTTCGCTTGCTGCAGCGCTGCAACAAGACAGCCAACAAGTTTGCTGAGCAATTACACGGCTGCAGGAAGCCTAAAATCAGGGAGTTACAAGGTCAGCTTAAGCAAGCTATCTGAATACCGCCTGCAGCAAGGCTTACGGACTAAAGCCCCGTTCTGCTTTCAAAGTTGGGCATTTGCCCCCCTGGTTCATGAACTCTGCAACATGAGGCTTAATAAAGCCAAAGAAGAGATAAACCACGTATGAGGACAGGCATGATAGCTGGGGATGCGGAAACGGTTCATACAGTGGTGGCTGAGGTCAGAAAAATCGAGGTGAAATTATTTTATATTCCTTTTAAGCGATTAAATTAATTCAATTAAATTTAAAGCAGCAAGAATCAACTAATCTAATAAACCATGATTAAGAAAGATCAATTTTCCAGAAGAAATTTTATTCGAACAACTGCCGTTGGTGCAACTACTTTGGCGTTTGCACCGCTGTCGTTTAGTTGTGCTCCCAACGAACCGGGTTCTACCTTTGGAGGTGTTCCCATTGGCGTTATTACTTATAGCTGGCGCAGTATGCCCAACTCGGTAGAAGACATTATAGCCTATTGTAAAGCCGCCAATATCACTTCACTTGAACTCATGGGGAATACGGCAGAAGAATGGGCCGGAGTACCGGCAACACCGAGCCGGCCCGGAAACGATGCAAGTGAAGAAGAACGTAATGTGTACCGAATAGCCATAGAAGAAGCCTCACAAAAACAAAAAGAGTGGAGAACCACCCTTGATATTAAAAAATACGAAGAGCTGAAGAAGTTATTCGATGACGCGGGCATACATGTTCATACGGTAAAGTTTGCACCTGCCAACTGGAGCGATGATGAAATTGATTATGCATTTAAAGCCGCTAAAATATTGGGTGCCGGAGCGGTTACCAACGAAATTGGTGATGAAGCGTGCCGTAAACTCGGAAAATTTGCCGAAAAACATGGAATGATTGCGGCCTATCATAACCATTCGCAACCCGGGCAGCCCGGTTTTGACTTTGAAACCTTTTTGGCACATTCTCCGGCCAATAAACTGAATTTTGATGTGGGCCACTATTTTGGCGCTACAGGTAAGCACCCCAACGATATAATTGAAAAGTTACACGACAGAATTTACAGTATACACCTTAAAGATAAAACCGGTAAAGAAGCCGAGCCTGCCAATACTAACAAAGTTTGGGGCGAAGGAGAAACGCCGCTGGCCGATATTCTTGGATTGATAAAAGAAAAGAACTGGAATATATATGCCGATATTGAATTGGAATATCCTATTCCGGAAGGATCAGATGCACAGCAAGAGATTGTTAAGTGTGTGGAATATTGTAAGGCTATTTTAGTTTAGCTATAAGTTTCGAACGACTAGCCAATACAAAAATCAGGGATGAACAACCGTTCATCCCTGATTTTTTATTATGCCAAATGATCTGTCATCCCGGCGGTTGTCGGGGCAAGTTCCGTCAACTCCTTACAGTTCCATTGCAGATGCAGGTTTATAATCTTTAACTTTTTGAATATTGAGCAAGAGACAGATTCCACTCTCGTTTCTTGTTCGAAATGACAGCCATTTCAAACGATCAGCGACCAGTACCTCCGCTGCCGAACGATTGTATCGTGTGGCTTAGCACAGGCTGAAGAAGAAATATTGCTTGAATATAGGAACGTGCAGTGGCAGAGAAGCAAAGTTATCATAATGGCACAGTAATTGCAAAACATAAAAATAATTTCAAAAAATTAAAACCCAATTAGCATGAAAAACTCAAAAAGACACAAGTTTTTAATCGCAGGTTTCATTTTTATCTTATTCACATCAGTAAATACACTAAACGCCCAAAACAAAACCTATTTGGGAATTGATTTTGTGAATGAAGTTGCCGACAAAGAGCATATACTTCCTGGTGTTGGACTAAATATCGCCAGAACTGTTGGCAAACATAGTGGAATAGAAGCCGGAGTTTATTATCGTACTTACTTACAACCAATATCGTTTAGCTTGGAAAGGTATTATTTCGATACCGATATTCGCGAAAGCCATTTGTCGATCCCCATTCTTTACAAGTTTTCCTCACGAATTGTAAATTTCTCTGCCGGCCCAAGCTTTGAGGTTTTTCTTGGTTGGAAGCAGACGTCGGAGACCGGAGAGGTAGAAGTTGAATCGTATGAGATTGATCCCAAATACAATTTAGGGGTTATGGCAAAGCTCGGAAAAGACATTAAATTATCGGAGAAATTAGTGTTTGAACCGGAGCTTCGCTTTAATCCGATTTTCAATCTTGAGCGCGTTTATGTGGGCTTAGGTTTAAGGTTAAAACTTGATATATAATATTTGAGTAAGCCGGGAACTTTCTAAAGACACTACATTGGAAGATAATTAGCAACAAATAACTGAATTTGTATCGTGGAATTTAAAAGCTGTTTCTTAATTTAGGAACAGCTTTTAATATAATACGCTGATGAAAAGAAGCCTGGTAATCCTATTCCTGTTGATTGTTGGTTTTAATGCAGCTAATGCTCAGTTTGCTCAAAATAATGCTATTTATTATTCCGACGGTTTGAATTTTGGTAACTACTATGGCGTGGATGTCAATTTGAACTATGTATATAAAGAAAAGTATTCAGTAAAGGTTGGATACATTTATAACCGACGTAAACCGAAGTCTCAACCCGATGACTATTCAACAGGTTTGGCCAATGCTCTACTTTTTGGAGCAACCAGTCCGCACGACCGAATGGAAAATTACCAACTGGCTATTGGGAAAATATACCGTATTAACGAAAATAGATCGATAAGGCTCAATTTGTCATTCGGATTGGCTTACACCGTAATCAGGGAACCTGAAAATTGGCAAAAAACAACGTCGGGATTCTTAGCTGAAAATTATAGCTGGAATTACGAAAAACAAAATACGGTTAGTTTGGTAATAAATCCACGAATTGAATTTCCATTTACAAGAGTTTACGGATTTTCCGTATCTCCAATGGTTCAGATAAATAAAGACAGAACCTGTTTTGGTATTGGCGTAGGGCAAATGATTGGCTTATTAAGAAGCAGAGACTACTAAACACAACCACAATATTGTGCGAACTGAGCTGGTGAAGAACAATTACCAGTTTTATAAATTATTGTTCGAATTCAAATGTTTGTTAATAACCGCAAGCAACTGTTCGCGGGTAAGTGGTTTACCCACAAAATCGTCGCAGCCGGCTTCAAATGCTTTCACTTTATCATCGTCGGAAACATAGGCCGTTTGTGCAATGATCTTAATTCCGGGAGCCACCGTTTTTATTCTTCGTGTAGCCTCGTAGCCACTTATGTCGGGTAGCCCAATATCCATCAGCACCAGAGCGGGCAATGTCGCACAGGCTACATCAACAGCTTCTTCTCCGTATTCGGTGCACTGTAGATTGAGACCGGTATCGGAAAGTATTTTTTCAATCAGGCGTGTGTTGGCAAGGTTATCTTCCACCAGTAAAATGGTTTCATTATTAAAACGGTATTCTTTCCCGTTAACGGTGGTATTTTGTTTTACCGCTTTTGCTTCGGCTTTCTGGTAAGGAATGCTAAAATAAAAGGTGGTTTCTCCGCTTTGCCCACTTGTCTGGTTTTCCTGTACCGACTCGAGCGTGATTGTTCCTCCCAGCAGATCCAGCAAACCTTTTACAATCGACAATCCCAATCCGGTGCCGCCGTATTGTTTCTTTTTATCGGTATGCAATTGGGTAAACCGTTCGAAAATGGCTTGCTGTTTTTCTGCCGGAATACCAATTCCTGTATCGCGCACATAAAACTGTATGGTGTTGTTATCAGCAACGGAGCACCCTCCTTCAATTCTTCCTTCGTTGGTAAATTTAAAGGCATTACTGATCAGATTAATCAGTATTTGGCGCAGTTTGCCTTTGTCAGTAATAATGGAATCGTGCAGATTCGTGCAGGTTTTTAAATCAAACTGCACGTGCGATTTGTTAATCTGGCGTTGGTATTCCTGAAAGAAGGTTTTGAGTTCGGTAAACAGCTCGTTTAAACAAAACGATTCTTTAAATAGCGGCAGTTGCCCCGATTCTATTTTGGCAATTTCAAGAATATCGTCGATAATACCCAGCAGGTTGTTCGAGCTTTGATTAATAATATCGGAGTATTGTATCAGCTGTTCCTTGTTGTTGTACGAATACGGCAGCAACGACGAAAATCCGATAATAGCATTCATGGGGGTGCGAATCTCGTGGCTCATATTCTGTAAAAAGGCGGTTTTCAGACGGTTGTTTTCTTCGGCCTGTTCTTTTGCAACAATTAATGCCCGGGCCGCTTTTTTTCGTTGGGTAATATCGTGTATAACCGAGTGGAAAACGATCTTGTTATCAATTTCAACCCGGCTGCTGAAAACTTCAACATCGCGTATTTCGTTGTTTTTTAAACGGTGCCTGAACTCAAAACGGATACTTCCTTTTTCTTTCAGATTTGTAAATTCTTTTTTGATATTTTCTTCCGATAGTGTATTGATTTCATTAATGGTCATATTCTGAAGTTCCTCTCTGCTCCAGCCATAAAAGCGGGTTGCCGATTTGTTGGCATCAACGATTCGCGATGTTTCGGGGTCGATCAATAATTTTATTGCCGAATGATCTTCAAATAACTTCCTGAATTTTTCTTCGCTTCTTTGTAATGTTTTTTCTGCCTCACGCCGCTTAGTTTCTTGTTTTAAAACATTTCTCACTTTAGCCAGCGAATAAAAGTAGAATGCCAGGGCAAGCAGTAACAGGAAAAAGGCAATAAAAGAATGATTTCGGAAACGGGTAAGGGCATTAAAAATATCCGCTTCGCGCGATGATATGAGTATGGTCCAGTAGGTATTTCCCAGTGATGTGCGATAAAAGGTAACATATTGTTCTTCAACAACAGCCTCTCCGTAACTGGTATCAACACTATGATAACTTTTAATAATTCCGCTGCTGTCGCGGGTAATATCTGACATTAGTTGCCCGGCAATTCCGTGGTGCTCTGTGTTATCAATATATGTTCGCCCGGTGTGTTCTTCATTCGAGCAGTAAATTTCAGTTCCATTTTCGCTAAGCAGCCAGGTTTGGCCGGTGCCGCGGGTTTTAATATTGCCCAGGTATAATTCTCCTAATTTATGCATTGGTATAAGGATGGCAAGACTACCTTCAAAATCAGATTCGTTAAACACCGGGTAATGATACGCAATGCATAAATAGCCCTGAACCGACATAAATACATCGCTGATAACGGGTTGGTGCGTTTTCATAACCTGTTTTACATGCTCCTGGTACGAGATATCGTTGCCAATTACATCCGGGTTTTCGGGGTAGGTAGACAGAATGACACCCGAAGAGTCGATGCGGGTGATGGCTGCCAAAACAGAGCCGTGTGCATTGTAGTAGCTTTGTAATATTTTTTTGCTGTCGTTTGTTCCGCTAATAACATCTTCGAGGTTTGAGAGGAATTTTAAATCGGCTTCCGAGTCGCTAAAAAAAGAGCTGATTCCCATCGAGGCTGTCCGGGCCAGAATCAATTGCTCGTTATTGAATTCGTTAATTGTGGTGAGTTTAATATTGCGGTATACTAAAAAGAAAACAATGGAGAATAACGTTAGCAGAATTGGAATAAACAGGTAACGGTGAAACGATTTTATTTTTGTGATTAACGAGTAATTCATGAGCTATGGTTATTTACCCACTTCCATTCTGCTATTTGGGTAAAGGGTTGTTTTATAAACGATAAAGCTATATAGAATTATTGTTGTACACAATACCGGGCAAATAAAATTGTATTCGTTGCTATACTTCTTCCAAATACACAAAAGCCATTCATCGAAACAGGTTCGCTACTTGTTTCATTTTATAAATCAAGTTGCGAGTTACGAGTATTGAGCAAAAAGTGTTTTCATCAATCTCCTCAATCTTATTCAATCTCTATCAATCTTTTTTAAAAGTTAATCTCCAAAACTCCGCCTTGTACCAATTCAGTGTGGTTAACGAAGAACGACTTTTGCTTTTTACCGTTTAGCGAAATGCTTTTTATTTTATCGCCCGAGCCCGATTTTTTGATGATAAGTTCCGATCCGGGGTAGAAGTTCTGATCCAGCTGAATCTTCACTTCATCAAAAACAGGTAAGGCAATGGCATAATTCATATCACCCGGCAAAACGGGGTAAATACCCATCATCGAATACACGATCCAGGTCGACATGGTACCGGTATCGTCGTTACCCGGCAGCCCGTCAGGTGCATTTTTAAAGTAGGTGGCCATTAATCGGTTCAATTCTTTTTGGGCGCGCCACTCTTCACCTTTTATGTAGTTAAAAAGCCAGGGGTAATGAATATCGGGTTCGTTGGCCATATCAAAATGACCGTCATCAAAAATAGCCTGCAGTTTTTTTACAAATTCCTTTTTGCCGCCGTTTAAGGCGATCATTCCATCCATGTCGTGGTGTGCACAAAAGGTATACTGGTAGGCATTTCCTTCGTGGAATCCCGGACTTGGCTCAAAATTCTCTCCCTGACGCGGGTTAAAATCAGGCATAAACTCACCGTTCTCCAGTTTCGGACGGATAATTCCAAACTCCTTATCGTAATAGTTTTTGTAGCCTCTCGATTGTTGCAGAAAACGTTCGTAATCGTCATCTTTACCCAGTTCTTTTGCGAGTTGTGCCAGGTTCCAGTCGGCAATGTAATACTCCAGTGCATGCGACACCGAATTATCGTACTGCGACATTAGCGGCACATAACCATGCGAAATATAATGGTCGATATCCGGGCGGATTTTGTTTTCAGCACCGGGAGTGGTTGCCGATTTGTACATGGCTTCATAAGCCTTTTCAATGTCAAAATCGCGGATGCCACGAAACCAGGTGTCGACAATTACCGGTAGGGCAGGGTCGCCTTCCATAACGTGTGTTTCGGTGCTGTTTAGCTCCCAGCGCGGCAGCCAGCCACTTTCGTCGTACATTTCTATCATCGATTGAACCGCATTCAGTTGCTGCTGGGGAAATGCAAGGCTCATAAAAGGATGCAAATTCCGGTAAGTATCCCACAGTGAAAATACGGTGTAGCGTTCGCCGTTTGGGTGGGTTTTTATCTCAAACGACTCCATAGCCGGATACTGTCCGTTCACATCGCTTAAAATATTTGGATGAATCTGAATGTGGTACAAACCGGTGTAGAAAACTGTTTTCTGATCATTGGTTCCGCCTTTTACGGTAATCGTCGACAATGCTTCGTTCCACTTTTTTTCCGCTTGTTTGCGGGTAGCTTCAAAATCAAAATCTTTCGATTCGTAGTTCAAATTCAATCGGGCGTTTTCGATACTTACGTACGAAATACCCACTTCAACCAGAATTTCTTCATTGGCTTTGGTGTTAAAAGTAAACCAGCTTCCAATGCTGTCGCCCGCCATTTCGGCCTTGAAATTTTTATAGTATTTTATTTTATCACTTGTTGCCGACCAGGCTGCTTCGGGCCCCATTTTTGGCATTTTCTTCCACACACCAAATTCTTCGGCCGGTTTGCTAAAACGGGCCACAAAATAAACCGGGCGTTCGGTGCCGTCGTTGTAACAAAAAGTACCGGTCATTCGCCAGCCTTCAATTTCACGATTGTTTACAATTTTAATTGATGCGCCGCTTTCGTTGGTTAAGCCGTTGCCAAGGTCAATCAGAATATTCGATTGCCCGGCCGGAAAGGTAAAACGGCTGATTCCTGTTCGTTCCGTTGCCGAAACTTCAGTATTGATAGCGTATTTATTCAGGTAAGTAGAATAATATCCCGGGTGGGCTACCTGCTTGCTCATTTCCGATCCGTATTCGCGGTGATCACCGTTAACATCGCCCGTTGTTGGCATCAAAAGAATTACGCCCAACTCGGGGCAGCCAACACCACTTAGGTTTACGTGCGAGTAGCCTGTAAAATATTTATTGTCCCACGAATAGGGTGTTGACCACCAGCCATTGTCCTTGTCGTGTTTGTTTAAGGGCGAATTGCCGCTCACATTAAAAGGCACCACCGATACAATTCCGCGCGGAACTACAGCCCCGGGATTGGTTGTTCCGTAGTTGGTTGTTCCGATAAAAGGATTCACCCAATCAGCCGGAGTTTGTGCCAAAATAGTTTGTGCGCAAAACAAAAGGGCGAATAACTGGAGGGCTATCTTTTTTAGATTATTCATTTTGGTATTGTAGTTTTTAAATATTTTACAAAGTGCAAATATAAACATATCTTTAGCCTATAATAACGAAAGTGCAGTTATCATGAACAAGTTAATTACATTTTTATTGGCCTGTGTATTTTTTGTTTCCTGTGGTGTACAAAAAAAGGCGAATGACGAAACAGCATCAGCAATAAACGTGATGGCCTATTACGTTCCACGCGAAGGCTACATGCCCGATCAGTTGCCGCTGGATCAGTTAACGCATATCATTTTTAGCTTTAGTAAAGTTATTGATGGAAAGATGCAGTTTAGGAATGAGAAAGCCGATTCAATTATGAAACAGCTGGTGGCACAAAAGGGAAAGTACCCACACTTAAAAGTAATGATTGCTTGTGGCGGCTGGACGGCCGATGGTTTTTCCGATGCAGTTTATACCGAAGAAAGCCGGACAAAGTTTATAGCCAGCACCATCGATTTTATTGAGAACTACCGGTTGGATGGGGTAGATATCGACTGGGAATATCCGGGAATTCCGGCAGGTGGCACAAAAGCACGCCCCGAGGACAAAGAAAACTTTACCCTTTTGATGAAAGGTTTGCGTGAAGCACTGGATCAACTCGATCGCCCGCAAACACTAACTTTTGCTTCGGCAGGGTGGAAGCGCTACTATAATAATGTGGAATTGCTGGAGGTAATGAAATACGTTGATTACATGAACATAATGACCTACGACCAGGCCGGTGGAGCAACAAAGTTTGCTACACACCACACAGCCCTGGGGCACCGTTCACTGGCAGATATTGCCGAAACTCCTCTTGGCGTGGCAATGACATTGCAAAATGCGGAATTGGCTGAAGGCGAAGACATGTGGGAACCTCAGTCGGCCGAAGAAATTATCCGTTTTTGTGTGGAAAAAGGTGTCGATACGAAACAGATAGTAATTGGTGCCGCATTTTACGGCCGTGGCTGGAAAGGTGTTCCACCCGAAAACAATGGTTTATACCAACCCAATACCGGCCCCATTAGCGGAGGAACATCGTATTCCGTTCTCTTAACTGATTTTACTGAGGCCGATGGTTACGAAAAACACTGGGATCCGGTGGCCAAAGCGCCGTTCCTTTATAATCCAACTGATAGCATTTTTGTTACCTACGACGATACCGTTTCGGTAAAACTAAAAACACAATACGCCAAAGAAAATAAGCTGGGCGGAATTATGTTCTGGCAACTCAGCAGCGATAGTAAAGACGATGCCAGTTTATTAAAGGCAATTTACACCGAGGCAGCAAAAAAGTAGCTTCAGGCATGGCACATCGTTTTTGATTGCTAAATTTGTGCTAGAAGCTATAGCCACATGGAGGACTTTTCTTTACTATATTCTTATTTCGAAAAAATTGGTAATCGCGAATTGACTGATACCGAAAAGGAGGAGATCGTGTCGGTTTTCAGAAAAGAAACGTTTAACAAGAAACAACGGATTTTTAATGCCGGTGATGAAAATACACGTCATTATTATATCGAAAAAGGATTGCTTCGCATGTACATTATCGACCAAAGCGGGAAAGAGTTTAACCTGCTTTTTGGTAAAGAACGGCAGTGGCTGGGCGATTTAAGTACTCCCGCAACCACATCGTATTATTTAGAGGCCGTAGAGAAAACCACCGTGTTTTCAATATCAGAATCTGCTTTTGCTTCCATTATGAGCAAATACACCGAATTAAGTGCAAATATCAGGCGCTCGTATATCTTCCTGCAAAAACGATTCGTGGCTATCCTCTCCAAAACTGCAGAAGAGAATTACGAGGAGCTTTTAAATAATGATCCCGATCTTGTTCAGCGCCTTCCGCAATACCATATTTCGTCTTATCTGGGAGTTACTCCCGTGTTTTTGAGTAAAATTATCGCTAAAAGAGCAAGAAAAAAAGACTGATAGGTGTTTTATTAAACTAGTTTATTTTTTTCGTGTCAAATCCCCCGTATGTTTGCAGTAGAAATTTATTAGTAAACATTAAACAAAATTGAAAATGAAAAAATTAGCTACATTATTAGTACTTGCAATAGCGATAACAACAGCAAGTTTTGCATCGAATGGAAATGGCGATAAAACAACTTACAACGTTGACACAAAAGCCAGTAAAGTATATTGGACAGGTAAAAAAGTTACAGGTGAACATACCGGTTACCTTAACCTGGCCGGAGGAGAAGTTTTTGTTGAAGGCAAAGAGGTTACCGGCGCCAACCTGAATATGGATGTAACTTCAATTGAAGTGACCGACCTTCAGGGAGAGTGGAAAGACAAATTGGTAGGTCACCTGAAATCAGACGATTTCTTCTCAGCAGAAAAGCACCCGGTGGCCAACTTTAAAATTACTTCATACAACAACGACAAAGTGGTTGGAGACCTTACCATTAAAGGAATTACAAACGAAGTATCGTTCCCTGCAGAAGTAAAAGTTGACGGCGATGTGTTAACCGCAACAGGTACAGCCACTATCGACCGTACAAAATGGGATATTAAATACGGTTCAGGAAAATTCTTCAGCGATTTGGGTGATAACATGATCAAAGATGAATTCGAGATTAAATTTGAATTGAAAGCTACAGCCTCAGAAGGAACAACTTCGAGCAAGTAAGATAATACGCCATACGAAAACAACAAAACAAGTAAGGTTCGGAAGAAGGGAGTTAGTGAGGAGTTTGTGATGGAGAGAACCTTGGCCGGTGTCTGAAAATGCTATTAGTGCATAACCGGGCACCGGCTTTTCTTTTAAAGAAAGTATCGAAAAAATTTGATTACCACCCCGGATGCCCAAAGCGGGACTGTTCCTCGCCGCCGGTTGGCGGAAGGTTTGCAATGACAAAAGTTTTACAGATGCGGATTCCCAAACAAATGAATGATTAAAAAGAGAAAGCAATGAAAACAATAGTATATAAATCAGATTCGAGAGGATATGCCAACCACGGTTGGTTAGAGGCAAGACACAGTTTTAGTTTCGCGAATTATTTCGATCGCGAGCGAATGAATTTCGGGGTGCTGCGCGTGTTAAACGACGATGCCATTGCAGGCGGACAAGGTTTTGGAACACATCCGCACGATAACATGGAAATCATAACCATTCCGCTGGAAGGCGATCTGGAACACAAAGATAACATGGGCAACCAGGCCGTTATCCGCGAAGGCGATGTACAGGTGATGAGTGCCGGAACAGGTGTTTACCACAGCGAGTTTAACCATCATCCGGATAAAACATTAAAGCTTTTCCAGATTTGGTTGTTTCCCAACAAACAAAATGTACAGCCGCGTTACGATCAGATCTCGATTCGCGACGTGGCCGAAAAGAACAAATTGTACCAGGTGCTTTCGCCTAACCCCGACGATCAGGGCGTGTGGATCCACCAGGATGCATGGTTTTTCCTGGGTAATTACGATGCCGGAAAAACAGATTCGTACACGATTAAAAAAGCCGGAAACGGAATTTATATAATGGTTATAGAGGGAGAGGTGAACGTTTCAGGTACCGATTTGTCGAAACGTGATGCAATAGGAATTTGGGACGTGGAATCGGTTGATATTACGGCTTCATCAGATGCCCGGATATTGCTGATGGACCTGCCCATGCAGATGAACTAAAGAATAAGTAATATGGAAGTTATGACGAAGTATAAGATTCATCCTTTATTGGAGAAAAGATGGAGTCCGCGGGCCTTTTCGCCCGAACCCATTGCCGAGGAGGATGTGAATGAAATTTTTACAGCAGCATCGTGGGCAGCCAGTGCTATGAATGAGCAGCCCTGGCAATATGTATATGCCATGCGCGGCACGCCGGGGTTCGATGCCCTCTGGGATTGTCTGGCAACAGGTAACAAACCCTGGACAAAACATGCGGCCGTTTTATTTGTGGCCATAAAGGTTGATACGTTCTCGGATACTGGTAAGCCCAATAAATGGGCGATGCACGATGTGGGTATGGCCAATGCCCAGTTGTTGCTTCAGGCAACCAGCAAAGATATTTACGGTCACCTGATGGCCGGTTTTGGCAGCGATCAGGTTAAAGAGCTTTTACAGCTGGATGATAATCTTACTCCGGTGTGTATGGGTGCCCTGGGATATTTGGGCGAAGCCGATGAGCTGGATGAGCCATACCGCTCGAGAGAAAAAGCACCGCGTACCAGAAAAGATTTAGATGAATTCGTGAGGAAGATTTAGAATGAATCATGTGAAATCCCCGGTGGAGAAAAAATATCTTATTCAAAAAGTTTTAAGATTAAAATAGGCTACGAATCAGAAGAAAGATGCTTATGTCTTATCAGACCGATTTTACTATTTGGCTTAGCCCAAATAGTAAACACAAAACCCAAGGCTGCGCCCGCTTCCCACGGAAAAGCTACGCAATGCCGGCTAAAATTCCTGAAACTTCCCGATGCTACGATCGGGACAGGCAGTCGTACCTCCTCAAACATCAGTAATTTTTAACGCCGTCACCGCTTATTTTCCGGCTCACCGGACGAGGCCAGGCTCGGATGTCGCTAACGTTGCATTAGTGGACGGCCTCTTTTGGTGGTTGCCCGGAGTTGAAGTAAGACAAAAATGAAGGCCTCCGGCAGGAAAAATAACAATTCCTCGACTGCTCTTAAATTTTACTCCAGCGGATTTTTTAAATTGATCCTTTGTAATCGATTTCTGGTACGCACTTCACGAAAAATCCCGGCTTGTTTTCAAGCCGGGATTTATTTTGTACTTTATAAAAAGTGTTCTTCTTTATCGATACAAATTCAGTTTATAATTCTCTGATTTTAACGTTTTGGAACCATACGGTATAACCATGGTCCTGCAAACCGATAAAACCATCTTTAGCAATTCCTTCCTGGAAACCTTCAAAGCTTTTGAATTTGCTGTTTTCCACCAATTGGTCCCACTCATCGGTCCAGTGGCTGTACGAAACAACTTCAGTACCATTCATTGATACGGTAACTTTTCCGTCTTTAACTTTTATTACACAGGTATTCCATTCACCTGCCGGATTAACGGTTTCAGGATCGGCCGCAATCATATCGTACAACGAACCGGCCAGGTGGCTGTCTATTTTATTGTCCGTAGCGTCTTTATTGTCGAGCACCTGAATTTCCGGAGCGGCATAATAAATCGGTTTTCCGGGCAACTCGCGTACATAATAGAAAATTCCGGAGTTGGCCATTTTACCGGCTTTCCAATCAATCGAGAATTCAAAATCCTTGTACTTCTCTTTCTGGAAAATAATATCGCCATTGGCTCCCTGTCCCGGCTCTTTACCTTCTCCGGTAAACACTTTCATAGCGCCGTCTTCTATCTCCCAGTTAGCAGGCATAGCTGTTCCGTTGTATTGACGCCAGCCGTCAAAATCTTTACCGTTAAACAGCAAAACCCAGCCTTCTTTTTTCTCTTGCGAGGTCAGTTTGTTTGCTTTTTTCGAAAACGCAGGATTGGCAATCAGCAAAGCTGCCATCACGGCGAAACTGTAAAAAATACTTTTTCTCATGATAAATTTATTGAAATTACGGTTTAATTGATATGCCTTAAAGATAGCAAAAACAATTGCTGCCTGCCAAGAAGATCGGGCCTTTCTGTCGATAAATATTTTTACAGCGGATGGCTTTCCAAATTTAGCCGGGTAGCGAGGCAGAAAATTAGGAGGGGGCTTTTACTTCGGTTTACAAATCTTCTGGTTAGGCCGGTGGTAAACATTTGGTCTCTTTTAGCTGGCAAACCACGTGGTGTTTGTTTTCGCTGTAGATGCATAAAAGCCCCGATTCTTTAATCTTTTTTAGGGTAAGCTCACGAGGCTGATGCCCGTCTTCAATAACAATAATACCGTTAAACAGTACGATACGTGCCAGTTCGCGGATCAGCTCCGTTGGTTGTTCAATCATATGAAACATATCGAGGGCGTAAACCACATCGGCAATGCGGTTGGGCAGGGCACACGAATAAGCGTTGGCCTGAATGGCTTCCACATTACTCAGCCGGTGTTTTTCAATTTTGCGGTTTACGTTGCTGATGGCCATGGGATGAATATCGACGGCAAAAACCTTTCCGCCGGGGCCAACTTTCTCCGAGGCATTTTTTATGTAGCGTGCCGGCCCGCAGCCATAGTCAACCACAATTTGTCTCTCTTTTATCGGTAGGCGGCTAAAGTTTCGCTCCGATTGTCGGGCAAATAAATCCCTGAGTTTCATGGTAAAACTCATCAGCTTAAAAAACAGGTTGGGAATATTCTCGCGGCCATGGCCGGTAACTCTGTTAAGGTGTGTTGTGTGTGTAGTTTCCATTATTTCTTTTGTTTTTTGTTTGGCTGAAACAAAGGTAGGTAAGTGTCTGGAAATGAAAGAATATTTTGGATAAACAGGGGAGATTTTTCGATGAATGGCAAAGGAGCGTAGCGATGAAAGCAGTGCAAACGGGAAGTTGTTCCGGCTTGTTGGTGGCTTGCACCGCAATCTCCTTAACGTTACATCAAAACCACCGACCGAACATTGCAGCTGATTCCCCTCGCGAGGGAAAATGTCGATAGACAAAAGGGTAGGGAGATTCATATGTCAGTAGCTTGCACCGCAATTTTGGAGAGATTGCTTCTCTCGTTCCTCGCTCGCAATGACGATATGTTGTAATAGAATAGGGCAGCGGACAATAAATTAATTCATTCCGGCACGATTCACTACTGTCCGCTGCCTTGTACCAATAATAAACAAGTCATTACGATACCGATGAGTGAAACGAATCGGGAGAAGCAATCTCTGTTTTTGTCGATCAATGACAGGTAATTGCCCTTCTCCCCAAGGGAACCATAGATATTTCCTAAGGGATTGCCTTGATTGCTTAGGGAATATCTATCATCCCCAAGGGGATCATCGTTCTTCCCTTGGTAATTGCTCTTCTACCCAAAGGAATCATAGAGATTACCTAAGGGGGTGCCCTGATTACTTAGGGAATATCTATTATACCCAAGGTAATTATCCTTATTACCTCGGTAATAATTGTTCTACCCAAGGGTATTATTGCTCCGACAAGGACTGAATTCCTTTGTTGATGGCGGATTTCGAGATTGCTTCAGGCGTTTACCACCCCATCCGTCAGTCGACGGATACCCCCCTCCTGAGAGGAGGGGAAATTGGGCTTATGGTAGATCGGTTTTGTCATTGAGATATGAAGGTGAGCACGAACGTTTCTCCTCCTGTCGAGGAGGAGTACGCCCCGACGAGTCGGGGTGGGAGGTGGTGTTGATTTTCTAACTCATTTTCAAAAGGCTGTTCCGGAGGGCAGCCTTTTGTTTTGGCCGATGCCAGCGGCATCAGATGATTATAGCCAATGTGATTAGCGATTTATTCGAATCCGGCCGGAGTCGTACCTCCTGTTGTTCACCCTGGCTATAAACATACAAATCCTCCGGATTTTGTTTGGTCTTGCTTTTTAAACATAAGATGATTACATTTAAGCAATAAAATTTTTAACCGTTGAATACGTATCCTGAGATAAACAGACAAAAATTAATACTGTTTCCCCTGTTGGCAGATATTACTTTATTTTACTTCATAGATAGCGTAGTAGCCAACTTTTAGAAACATTATGCAAAAGATGAACACTAACATGATTAGTATAATTTTATATTAATAACATGGGAAGCGGAGCAAGAAACTATACTGACAAAACTTTAAAAAGACTATTTGGTCTATCAGGAAATCAATGTGCATTTCCTGGATGCAATGCTATTCTTGTAAATCAACGAAATGCTTTAGATTCGAATATATGCCATATTGAGGCAGCAAAAGAAGGTGGTGAAAGGTTTAATCTGAATATGACTGATGAACAAAGAGCTGATTATGAAAATTTAATTTTGCTCTGTCGCCAGCATCATGCTGAAACAAATGATGAGGTAGTTTATACTGTTGACGTATTAAAGGATATGAAACGATCTCATGAAAGTAATTATATGAATCAGCGGATAAATAATAATCCCTCGATGTTAAGAAATGCAATAAATGCCATTGCCGCGATTTCATTTGATGGAAGTGTTACGTCAGAATCATTAAACGTAATAAACCCTAAAGAAAAGCTTAGTTACAATTGTGTGAAAACTAACTACTCTTTGATACAAGAGTATAAAGTTTATCATGAAAAAATTAATATTCTCTATGATGAACTTGAGTCTCAAGGCTCAATAAAAAAGGAGAAACTATTGAACAACATAGAACAGCTTTATATTAGGATTAAAGGCAAATATGTATTAGATTCAAACGACCCAATAAATATAATTAGACAAAACGCTGATAATATTATAGATGACATATTTGATGAATTATATTTGCAACTAGAAAATTCTAATTTCTTTGATGAGGACATAGTTCTAGGAATTAGACTAATCATGGTAGATGCTTTTATTAGATGTAAAATACTTGAGGAACCTAAATGATAATAAGTAAAGACATAAATCCCGCAAAGGATTATTATTATCTTGGAGCTAAGGTAATTGAAATATTATCTAAATCTGAGAATAGAAAATATGATTTCTTTCTGGCTTATGAAGAATTAAAGTCCTCAGACAATGTATCTATCAATCTTTTTACACTTACTTTAGATTGGTTGTTTATTATCGGTGCTGTTGATAATTCAGAAAAAGGTTTTATTATAAAATGTTTCTAAAGCGACTTAATATATACAATGGAGATGTTCCAATTAGGGAGATACCTTTTCATAAGGGTATTAATTTAATTGTTGATGAAACTAAATCTCAGAATAAAACAGAATCGGGAAATAGTGTCGGGAAAACAACCGTTCTTAGATTGATTGATTTCTGTCTTGATGGTAATGGTAAGAATATTTATTTAGATCCTGAATTTAGAACAACAAATAAAAAAATAGAACAGTTTCTTAAAAGCAATAATATTAGAATATTGCTTACTCTTTGTAAAGACTTAGATGACGCCACTTCAAATGAAATTGAAATTGAAAGAAACTTTTTGAAATATAAAAGTAAAATACAAAAGGTAAATGGAGAAACCTTAAGTAATGATGACTTTCCAAAAGTTTTAAAGGATTTAATTTTCAATTCCCAGAGTGAGAAACCAACATTAAAGCAATTAAAATCAAAGAACATTCGTGATGAAAGAAACAAATTAATTCATACCCTTAAAGTATTGGATTCATTTACGACCGATGTAGAATATGAATTGCTTTTCCTATTTTGGCTAGGAATTGATACCGATTGCTCAAAAGATAAACTAGTTCGAGATAAAAACCTTGAAGAAAAATTACAAACAAGGCTAAGAAAAGAAAGTAATTTATCTCAAATTAATCAGTCTCTTATTATTGTAAACAAGGAGATTGCAGATTTAAATACTAAAAAAGAGTTTTTTAATTTAAATGATAAATATGAAGAAGAGTTGCAGCTTCTTAACCTGACAAAATCTCATATCAACCAGATATCAACTAAGCTTTCTCGGCTTGAATTAAGAAAAGAATTGATTCTGGAAAGTAAGATAAATTTAGAAAAGGATTATTCTGACCTTGATACTGAACAGATAAAAAGAATGTATGAGAGGGCTAAATCTCTTATCCCAAACGTTCAAAAAACATTTGAACAAACCTTGTCATTTCACAACGAAATGATACAGCAGAAAATTTCATATATTACAGAAGAACTTCCAAAACTAGAGGCTGATATTAATAAAGAAAGAAGGCATCTTAAATTACAAATAATAAAAGAAAAGACTCTTTCTGAATCCTTAAATAAATCTGGAGCTATTGATGACTTACAAATTATTATTAATGGATTGAATTCATATTACGAGAAAAAGGGTAATCTTGAAGAGCAAAAGCGGCTTTGGGAAAAATCAAATGATAATTTAAAACAGATTCAAAGTAAGCTTGACACGATTAATAAAAACATTTTATCAAAAGACGAATTGATTCAAGAAAGAATAACCGAATTTAATAAGTTCTTTTCAGATATTTCAAGTAGATTAGATGGACTACATTCATTATTAAGTGCGGAGAATGTCGATGGTGTTTACAAATTTAAGATAGGAAATATTGAAGGTAATCCTGGTACAGGAAGCAAGAAAAGTCAAATGGCTTCATTTGATCTTGCTTATATTAAATTTGCCGATTCTCTTGGAATACCCTGCCTTCATTTTGTATTACAAGACCAGATTGAAAACGTCCATTCTAATCAAATAACAAATTTGTTGACAGAAATCGTTGATGAAGTAAATTGTCAATATATTTTACCCGTACTACGAGATAAGCTTCCAACAGATATTGATATAGAACATTTTGAGATTTTATCTTTATCTCAATCCGACAAATTATTTAAAGTCGAATAAAGGTTTTGGATTGCCAAACGATTAATTTTACCAATGTTGACGAAAACTCCCTTGCTCCTCCCACTTTCCAATCATTGTGCAATTCGATAGAATTGAAAAGAACAAACTTTCAGCCTCTGGCTGAGGAACGGATTACATCCCGAAACTTCGGGACGCACCAGCAACTTAGTAACAACAAAGATCAAAGAAAACTTTCAGTTAACTCTCCCTCATTCCCTCTCTTTGTGAAGAGAGGGACGATTGTCCGCCAGCTGGCGGACAATCAGGGTGAGTCAATAAATTCTGAAGCAGATTTTGCTACTAATTTTCATTTGACATCATAAAAAAAAGCCGGCAAAACCGGCTTTCTTTAATCTATCTTGTTGCAAATACGGGTTTAGCCTTTTACTTTCTCAATCATGTGATTGATTACATGGGTATGCTCGTGCTGAGGGCTAAACATAACAATTTCGGCATCTTCGTTCACCTTTACATTATGCCCTGATGGCCAGTAGAAAAGATCTTTGGCCTTCACCGATTCCTCGACACCTTCGGCATCGGTGGTGGTAAGCACACCGCTAATTACGTAGCCCCAGTGCGGACACTGGCACATATTTCCTTCGAGCCCCATAAAAAGCGGGGTAGTATCGACACCCGCTGAGAGACTAAAATACTCGCCGCTGATTTTACCTAAACCGGTTGCATCGCCAAAATCGGTTTGCTGACGAATTATCGCGCCAGGAATCTCCATTTTGACTTCAATGTCATCTTTTAAAACTTTCATAATTGTTTCTCCTTGTTAGTTGGGATGAACTATCCGCTTCGGAAAGATATTGCTGCATCCGTTTCAGTCAATACCGGACTAGTATAACAGAGAACATGAAATAAGGACAATTGTTCGTTTTGCATCAGCGAGTAAGCCGATCGTAACACAGGGCGGAAATAAAAGGGATGGGTGAGATTGCTTCTCCGTCAGCTGACGGAAGGCACAATCAGCGTGAGTCCCCGCTCGCGCCGATTTGTAATCGGTGTGCAATTCGGTAGAATTGAAAAGAACAAACTTTCAGCCTTTGGCTGAGGTCCGGATTACATCCCGACACTTCGGGACGCACCAGCAACATAGCAGTAGCAAATATGCAAGTAAAATAAACTTTAAGCTAACTCTCCCTTATCCGTCAGCTGACGGAAGGCACAATCAGCGTGAGTCAATAAATTCTGAAACAGATTTTGCTACTGATTTTCATTTGACTTCATAAAAAAAAGCCGGCAAAACCGGCTTTCTTTATTATATCGTTGCAATGATTAGCAATCTGATCCTTTTCCTTCAGCTTGTTCTTTAAACCAGCTAAGCGGGTGCGAAGTCGGGCGCTCGATTGGCATACCGTAAATACGGTCGTTAACCAACGATGCCAGTACTCCCAATGCACGCGATACTCCAAACATTACGGTGTAGAAGGTGTATTCCTTAATTCCGTAGTGATACAGCAACGAACCGCTGTAAGCATCAACGTTAGGCCATGGATTTTTAATTTTTCCAACCGAACCCAAAATTGGAGGAACAACGCGGTACAACTGGTTAGCCAGGTTCACCATTTTGTCGTCTTTAATGTACTTGTTGGCAAATTCCTGTTGTGCGGTAAAACGTGGGTCGGTTTTACGCAATACAGCGTGTCCGTATCCCGGAATTACGCGGCCGCTCTCCAGTGTATGTTTACAGTATTCGGCCACCTGCTCGTCGGTAGGTGTATCGGTATCCAGTTCTTCGATCATTTCGAAAATCCAGAAAATAACATCCTGGTTCGCCAGTCCGTGTAATGGTCCGGCCAAACCGGTCATTGCAGCAGCGTAGCAGTAGTACGGATTACTCAGTGCCGAACCTACCAGGTGTGCAGTGTGTGCCGATACGTTTCCACCCTCGTGGTCGGCGTGAATGATCATGTACAAACGGAACAAACGACGAACTTCTTCCGAGTCGTGCCCCATCATGTGCGCCAGGTTACCCGCCCAGTCTAAACGTGGGTTAGGCTCAATGTGGTCGCTGTTAAAGAACTGGCGACGGTAAATGTAGGCTGCAATACGTGGTAAACGTGCAATCAGGTTCATTACGTCTTCGTAAGTAGCATCCCAGAAATATTTTTTGTTTACACCGGCGCGGTATGCTTTCTGGAAAGTCGACTCGGTTGCCATTGAAAGAATAGCCGCACTAAACTGTGTCATTGGTTTCGATGTTTTTGGCATCGCATCAATTACATCGAAGGTATGTTGCGGTACGTGTGCACGTGTAGCCAGGTCTCTCGACAGGTTCAAGGCATCTTCCTGCGACGGGATTTCCCCAATCAGCATCAGGTAAAGCAGTCCTTCAGGGATTGGTTCGCCATCAGGATTTATTTTTGGCAGTTTCTCGCGCAATTCAGGAATTGAATAACCTTTAAAACGGATTCCTTCTTCGGGATCGAGTTTTGAAGTGTCGGTAACCAAAAGCGGTATACCTTTCATTCCGGTTAATACTTGCCCGAGTTTTACTTCACCCAGTACCACATCGGCATGTTCACTTTTGAGTCTTTGGAACTCCTTAGCGCACTTATTCGCTTTCTGGTAAAATCTGTACTTAATGTATTCCATCTGTTATTGTTATTGATTTATTTAATTAATGCATATTTCGGATTATGGCATCGGCAAATTCAGAAGTCGACAGCAGTGTAGCTCCTTCCATTTGCGCATGCAGATCGCTGGTTACTTTACGTTTTGCAAATACGTGTTCCATTGCATCGTAAACGTGCTCTGCTGCCAGATTCCATCCCATATATTCCAACATCATAACCGCCGACAGGATCAGTGATCCCGGGTTTGCTTTACCGGTTCCGGCAATATTTGGCGCTGTTCCGTGGGTAGCCTCAAAAATGGCATAACCACTTTGGTAGTTGATATTTGCTCCCGGCGAAATTCCAATTCCACCCACCATTGCTGCCAGCTGATCCGATACGTAATCGCCGTTCAGGTTCATGGTAGCAATTACCGAGTGATCCCATGGGTGCAACAACGATTCCTGTAAAAAGGCATCGGTAATGCAATCTTTTACGATCACTTTTCCGGCTTTTTTAGCTTCATCCAGCGCTTTGTTGGCATCCAGTTCGCCTTTGTCCTTTTTCAGGGTTTCATATTGTCGCCAGGTAAAAGTTTGTTCGGCAAATTCAGTTTCGGCCAAATCGTAGCTCCAGTTTTTAAAAGCTCCCTCGGTAAATTTCATAATGTTTCCTTTATGAACGATGGTAACCGATGGCAACTGGCGATTGATGGCGTACTCGATAGCGGCTTTTGTTAAGCGTTCCGATCCGTCTTTTGAAATGGGTTTTACACCAAACGACGACGACTCGGGAAAACGAATCTTATCGACGCCCATTTCGTTGATCAGGAAATCGCGAAATTTTTTTGTCTCTTCTTCGCCCATCATGTATTCGATACCGGCATAAATGTCTTCGGTGTTTTCGCGGAAAATGTGCATGTCCACCATCGACGGGTAACGAATAGGCGAGGGCACCCCTTTAAACCATCGCACCGGGCGTACACAAACGTACAAATCGAGCGTTTGGCGCAAGGCCACGTTCAACGAACGTATTCCGCCACCAACGGGTGTTTGCAGCGGGCCTTTAATACCGATGAGGTATTCTTTAAACGCTTCGATGGTTTCGTCGGGCAGGTAACTTCCGGTTTCGTGGTAGGCTTTTTCGCCGGCCAGCACTTCTTTCCATGTAATCTTTTTGGTGTCGCCGTAGGCTTTAGCCACAGCAGCATCGATTACACGTTGTGAAGGCAGGCTGATATCCTTTCCGATTCCATCTCCCTCAATAAAAGGAATGGTCGGATAATCCGGCACTACCAACTTCCCGTTAATTATTTTGGTTTTTTCTGTCATATTTTTTCTTTCCTTTACTCGCAGCATTAAAATCTGCGTAAATCAGCGCAATCTGCGTGAACTATTCTAATTCAACTTTGCCTGTAAATTTTCGTCCAACGCTTCCAGAAACTGCTCAGTAGTTAAATAATGAGCTTCCTGAAGTTCTTTACCGTGAATGATCAAGGCCAGGTCTTTGGTCATTTTGCCCGATTCTACGGTTTCAATACAAACTTGTTCCAGCGCATGTGCAAAATCAATTAGTTCCTGGTTGTCGTCCAGTTTTCCGCGGAAAGCCAAACCTCGTGTCCATGCAAAAATTGATGCAATCGGATTCGTTGATGTTGGTTTTCCCTGCTGGTGCTGACGGAAGTGGCGTGTTACCGTTCCGTGAGCCGCCTCGGCTTCCATGGTCTTCCCGTCGGGAGTAACCAGTGTTGATGTCATTAAGCCCAGCGAACCAAAACCTTGTGCTACGGTATCGCTTTGTACATCGCCGTCGTAGTTTTTACAAGCCCAAACAAATCCGCCTTCCCACTTCAGGGCTGCGGCTACCATATCGTCGATCAAACGGTGTTCGTACCAAATTCCTTTGGCTTCGAATTTTTCGCGGTAATCGTTTTCGTAAACCATCTGGAAAAGGTCTTTAAATCGACCATCATAGGCTTTTAAGATAGTATTTTTTGTTGACATATACAGCGGCCAACCTTTGTCTAGCGCTTGATTCATACATGAATGAGCAAACCCGATAATCGATTCATCGGTGTTGTACATGGCCATGGCCAGTCCGTTTCCTTCGAAATCGAAAACTTCGTGCGAAATAGGTTCGCTGCCGTCTTCAGGCGTAAAAGTGATTGTAAGTTTCCCTTTTCCTTTGGTAAGGAAATCGGTAGCACGGTACTGATCACCAAAAGCGTGACGACCGATGCAAATTGGCTGTTTCCAACCCGGTACCAAACGCGGAATGTTCGAAATCATGATTGGCTCGCGGAAAACTGTTCCGCCCAAAATGTTACGGATAGTACCGTTTGGCGACTTCCACATTTTTTTCAGGCCGAATTCTTCCACACGAACTTCGTCGGGAGTGATGGTGGCACATTTTACACCAACACCATATTTTTGGATGGCGTGGGCTGCGTCTATTGTAATTTGGTCGTCGGTGGCATCGCGGCTTTCCATTCCCAAATCGTAATATTTCAAATCAATATCAAGATAGGGGAGAATGAGTTTTTGTTTGATGAAATCCCAAATTACCCGGGTCATTTCATCACCGTCGAGCTCGACAACCGGATTTTGTACTTTGATTTTTTGCATGGTCCTAATTAATTAATTTACTGGTTATAATAAAATGAAGATAGCTCGTAAAGGCGCAGAGACGCCAAGTTTAATTCTTAGCGCCTTCGCGGCTTTGCGAGATTTCTTATGCGTTTTGTTGTTTGATCAGATTTAATGCTGATCCGGCTTTAAACCATTCAATCTGTTGCGCATTGTAAGTGTGGTTCAGTTTAATGGCATCTTTTGAACCATCAGCGTGAACGAGCTCAACAGTAAGTGCTTTGTCCGGTGCAAAATCTACCAGATCAACAAAGTTGAATACATCGTCTTCCTGTACCAGATCGTAATCGTTTTCGTTCGCGAAGGTCAATCCTAACATCCCCTGTTTTTTCAGGTTGGTTTCGTGGATACGTGCAAACGATTTAACGATAACTGCTTTTACACCCAAATGACGTGGTTCCATGGCGGCATGCTCGCGCGACGATCCTTCACCGTAGTTATGATCGCCAACCACAACCGTTGGAATTCCCTCGGCTTTGTACTGGCGCTGAACGGCAGGAACTGCATCGTATTCGCCGGTAAGCTGATTTTTCACTTTGTTGGTTTCGCCATTAAACGCGTTAACGGCACCAATCAGCATATTATTCGAAATATTATCAAGGTGACCACGGAAACGTAACCATGGTCCGGCCATTGAAATGTGGTCGGTGGTACATTTTCCTTCGGCTTTAATCAGCAGTTTGGCACCGGTGATATTCTGTCCGTCCCATTTTTCGAAAGGCGATAAAAGCTGCAAACGATTCGAGTCGTCAGCCACATTTATCACAACGTTTGAACCGTCTGCTGCCGGAGCCTGGAATCCCGGATCTTTTACATCAAAACCTTTGCCCGGAAGTTCTTCGCCTGTTGGCAGGTCGAGTTTTACTTCTTCGCCGTTTTTGTTGGTCAGGGTATCGGTAGCCGGATTAAAATCCAAACGACCGGCAATGGCCAGCGCTGTCACCAGCTCGGGCGATGTTACAAAAGCGTGGGTATTCGGGTTGCCGTCGGCACGTTTCGAGAAGTTACGGTTGAACGAGTGTACAATCGTGTTTTTCTCTCCTTTTTCCGCTCCGGGGCGCGCCCACTGACCGATACATGGTCCGCAGGCATTGGCAAATACTTTTCCTCCAATTTTCTCGAAGGTATCGATAAATCCATCGCGTTCGATGGTGTAACGCACTTGCTCCGATCCCGGCGTAATGGTGAATTCTGCCTGGGTAACCAAACCTTTTTCTTCGGCTTGTTTGGCAATCGACGCAGCACGCGAAATATCTTCGTACGATGAGTTGGTACAGCTACCAATCAATCCTACAGAAACTTCCATTGGCCAACCGTTGGCTTCGGCTGTTTCTTTCATTTGCGATATAGGAGTGGCACGGTCAGGGGTAAATGGCCCGTTTACGTGTGGCTCCAGTTCCGAAAGGTTGATTTCGATCAACTCGTCGTAATATTGTTCAGGATTTGCATAAACTTCGGCATCGGCATCGAGGTGTTCTTTTACCCCATTGGCCAGATCAGCCACTTCTGCACGACCTGTGGCGCGTAAATAACGCTCCATGCTTTCGTCGTAAGCAAAAATACTTGTGGTAGCACCCACTTCGGCACCCATGTTACAAATGGTTCCTTTACCGGTTGCTGAAAGCGATTTTGCACCTTCACCAAAATATTCGATAATGGCTCCGGTTCCACCTTTTACGGTAAGAATTCCGGCCACTTTAAGAATAACATCTTTTGGAGCCGCCCAGCCACTTATTTTACCGGTGAGTTTTACACCGATCATTTTTGGCATTTTCAACTCCCAGGCCATTCCTGCCATCACGTCAACAGCGTCGGCACCACCAACTCCAATGGCAACCATTCCCAGTCCTCCCGCGTTAACGGTGTGCGAGTCGGTTCCGATCATCATTCCTCCCGGGAATGCATAATTTTCCAAAACCACCTGGTGAATAATACCGGCTCCCGGTTTCCAGAAACCTATTCCGTATTTATTCGAAACGGACTCCAGGAAATCAAAAACTTCCTTGTTAGCGGTTTTTGAAACGGAGAGGTCGGTTTTTCCTTCTACCTGCGCCTGAATCAAGTGGTCGCAATGTACGGTTGAAGGAACGGCTGTTCGCTTTTTTCCTGAGTTAATAAATTGAAGTAATGCCATCTGCGCAGTAGCGTCCTGCATGGCTACACGGTCGGGAGCAAAATCAACATAATCTGCTCCGCGTTTAAAGGCAGCTAATTCCTGCGCTGCAAACAGGTGAGAATAAAGAATTTTTTCTGCGTACGTCATTGGCTTATTCAGAATGCCTTTGGCTTGTTTCACCTTCTCGGGGAGTTCTGAATACACTTTTTTTACTAGGTCTAAATCAAACATAAGAAATTTAGTTTTTTTGAATATTGTCGGCGTATTAATTTTCGCTTTTACTAACAATAAATATCGTGAAAAGTTGACTGATTTCCTATAGAAATTTATTATCGCAGTTCACTGATATCAATAAATGCCGAATATAAATAAACCATAATATAAGTTTTCTATTTGTAATTTTAATCACATAACAGGGCCGGGGAGATTTGATATATATCAATGTGCCGAACTAACCTAACGGGGGATTTATTACTGTGTGATATTCAGTGTATTAGTCGAAGGATATATTCAACAGGTGCAACGCAGATTGTGTTATGTTATGAAACATGTTGCTGAATGCGCTTAAAAGCTAGCTTAGAGCTGATTATAGCCATCGGAATTCCGGCTCCGGGAACGGTTGATGCACCCACATAAAAAACGTTTTTATATTTCTCGTCGATATTGCGTGGGCGCATAATGCCAATCTGGTTCATATTATGCGATAATCCGAGTCCGGCGCCACGGTGCAAATTAAAGCGGTTTTGCCACACTTGCGGGGTGTAAATGGTTCTTGAAACGATCTCGTCTTTTATGTTTTTTCCAATCCTTTCAGAGAAATCTTCAATAATACTGTCAACGATCTGGTTTTTATCCGACCAGTCTTGTTTGTGGTAGAGATTGGGCACCGGGCACACAAAAAACAGGCTTTCGCAACCTTCGGGTGCACAATCGTTATTGTGTTTCGAGAGGACATTTACATAATAGTAGGGTTTTTGCAAAGTTCCCGGATTCTTCATCACATTCTCGGCATAGTCTTTATAATTTGTTCCCAGATAGTAGTTGTGGTGATTTACCTGTGGCAGTTTGCATCTCAGCCCGATATAGAAAGTAAGGTAGCCCATTGTCCAACTCATTTTGTCGAGCTTAGCAGGAGCATAAGCAGGGCGTTTAAAAATATTGCCTCTAAACCATGCTGCATCCGAATTGATCAGGTAAGTGTCGGCCGACCAGCTTTTGCCGTTTTGGTCGGTCAGCGATTTTAGTGCTCCCTTATCTTCGGTATATCCTTTGATCTCGGTGTTGTAATGGATTTTTACGTTTTCCTTGTTCAGGACATCTACAAGACCTTCAACAATTTTATACATCCCGCCTTTTACGTTGTAGTAGCCGTCGTGTTTAAATTCGGTGTACGAAAGCAGGCTGTAAATGCCCATGGTATCAAAAGGAGTGCGCCCTAGGAAAAAGGCCACCAGCGAAATAATCTGTTGTGCCTGCGATGATGAAAAATAGTTGGTAACGTGGTTCCAGAAGCTTTTGAACAATACCGGAATATGCACCGGGTTTACGCGCATTAAAGCCCAAACATAACCTGCCAGCGAATCGAAGTTTCGTTTGATCACAATATCAACGGTGTCGTTGAAAAGTGCACCGGCTTTGTTCATGTAACGTTCAAACTTTTCTTTAAAGTCGGGTTCGATATCGGCAAACTGTTCAGCCAGTTTATCAATGTTTTTGTATAAGAAATAGGTTTTGTCATCGCCTCTGAAATTTACTGTGTACAGCGGATCCAGTTCCACATATTCGAACGGAAGTTGAATGCCACAATCCTTGGCAAACTCCTCAAACTCGTACGACATGCTAAAAAAACTGGGACCGGTATCGAAGGTAAAACCATCTTTTTTTATCTGGTTCAGCCTTCCACCGGCTTGTTCGTTCTTTTCCAGCATCTCCACTTCGTAACCGTTTTTTACCAACCGAATTGCTGTGGCCAGGCCACCTATTCCGGCACCTACTATCAAAACCTTTTTCTTCATTATTTCTCCAGTTTTGTTTTTAAGTCAGGATAAAGTTCGTCTTTCACCCATCTAAAATCGGGTTCAAATTTTAACGCTTTCTCGTATATAAACTGCGCTTTCCTCAATTCGTTCAATTCTTCGTACGATTGCCCGGTTAAACTTAGTAAACTCAGGTAATTCCAGTCGTTCTCCAGTTCTGCAGGTTTCTTTTCCATCTGTTCAATAGCCAGCAAAAAGTGCTCGATGGCCACTTGCTTCGATCCGCCAAAAACTGCCGGCATATAAAAATAAGCGTTGCCATATTGCACATGGGCAAAGGGCAGTTCATTGTTTTGTTCCAACGAAAGGTCAGCATGTTTAATGCTGCGTCTTCCGTAAATTGGCGCTTTAATGGGCTGAATACCAATTTTAAATCCCCAGAAAGCCGCTTTGTAGGCATTGATCAGTGCCGGATTAAAGTTCTTTTCCTCCAGAGTCTCGAGGTTTTCCTCAGCCAGATCAAGATAGTGTTTGGCTTTCTTATCATCGTCTTCAGCTAAACAATAACCTATGTAACCGTATTGGTAGTTGACCAGTTCGCTGAGATAGCCGGTATTTTCTGTTTTGTTTTGCTCCAGGCTATCGATAATGGTTTTCCACTCGTCCATCCGGTTGCCAATATAAGCCTGGTAAATTTTTTCCTTGTTCGAAGCAAAAGCACTTACGGAAAGGAAAAAGCCCAAAAGCAATGTGATTATGATATCGTTCTTCCTTTCCATTGGTAGGCTTTTTTTGATTTATTGAGAAATGCTTTTATAATGAAAATACCCATCACCACTTGTTGAGGAATGGCCAGCAGCAGATTTTTTAAGAGATTTTGATGGCTGATAACACTTATTAAAATGCGAATGGTTACAAGCATTAATAAATAGGAGGACACGAATACTTTGGGCAAGGCGATAAGAACTGGAATAAAGCCCAGCGTGGTGATCAGCCAAAAAAGAACCGCCAGCAACGCGGAGTTTCCGAAGAACATAATTACATTTTTTGAGAATCCGTTTACAGCGTCGCTGAACGAATTGTACATGCGGCAGGAAATTGAAGCGTTTCCCGTTAAACATGCGATTTGAATACCATTTTGCTTGAAATATTGGGCTATTGCAATGTCTTCCACTTTATTGTTCCGAAAGGTGTGATGTGGTTGTTTGTCACGGTATGTTTTGGCATCGAAGAGCATAAATTGCCCGTTTGCAGCTGCCATTGATGAAAAGGGCAGAAGCCTGACAAAAACCAGTGGCAATAAACTGAGTAGAATAAAATTCATATTCGGAACCGTCAAATATTCACCCCAGCTGTGCATGTTTTGTTTTGGGAAAATAGAGAGCAAACCAAGTTGGTGTTGTTGCACTTTGGCAATTGTTCCGGCGATTATTGCTCCCGAAATTTGTACATCAGCATCCAAAAACAAAAAGTAATTTCCTTTTGCTTTTTGGGCCAGTTGGTAACAACCATAGTTTTTTCCCAGCCAACCTTCCGGAAGTCCGTCGGAATTTAAAAGCTGAAAACGTTGATCTGTTTTTGCGTACGATTCAACAATTTCTGAAGTTTTATCGGTCGACTGATCGTTAAACACCAAGACCTCAATATTTTGCCACTCCTGCTGTTGGATGTCCGTGAGTAAACGGGCAATGTTTTGTTCTTCGTTACGCGCCGGAATAAGAATGGAAACGAGCGGATTAAAATCGTTTGGGCAAGGGGGAAGTGGCTGCCTGAAAATTGCATTCAGCAAAACAACCCCAAGTTGTATCGCCGTAAAAATGAATATGATCCATGCTGCAATTATCATCTTTAAATTTCTTTTTTGGCTTGTGCTTCCAAGCACTGTTTGTAAAAGGAGTTGTAAGCCTTTTCTATCTCATCAATATTCCATTCACCGGTGTAATGGTGCAGATTAAAAAAAGCATTGGGTTTCGCATCAGCAAAATAATCGATGAGGTTGGCCTGAAAAACGATCTGGATATCATCTTTTGTGCGCTGCAAAATTTTTTCAATCCCCTTCTCAAACACAAATTTGTTCTGGTAAATGCTTTTTATGTTTCCCTGAGGAAACAGCAAAACCAGATTCTTTGCATCCGACAATAATTCGGCGGTGTAATCAAAGGTTTCAATAATCGACTTCGATCGTTTTTTGATGGAAAAGCCCCCGGTATACTGGAAAAACCAGTTTTTTCGAAGCTCCTCTTCCAGCATCATAAAATGGTATTTGCGTTTAAAGAGTTGCTGATTTACATACAGGGTCCAAATGCCGTCCCACCAACTCATGTGGTTGCAGATCAATAGTATGGGCAAACCTTTGTCCTCGATCGTGCCATTGATGGTAAACGACTGAAAGTGACGTTTCATTTTCCGGATTACATAATGCCTGAAAAACGGATCGAGGAGAAAATTATGTTTTGCTTTTATGATCAAAGTTTTAGTTTAAAGTTAACAGTAACAGGGCAAAAAATAAAGTCTGAATGCCAAAAACCACCGGCGCTATCCGGTTTTTTGTATCTATTTTTAGTACGCTGATTGCCAGTGAGAAAAGCAGGGCCAAAACAAACCAGGCCACATAGTTTTGCAGGGGAACCGGAGATTGGTCAAAAGTCCACATAGACAATTGTGGTGCTACCTGTTCCAGCAACACATCGTAAGCCAGCATTAAAAAGGCGGCGCCAAAAACTTTCATCGCCGGATTCCAGCCGGTTCTTTCCATTACCGAATTGGATACATAAACAAGTAGCAGCCAGTTTAACCCGATAATTAACGGCGTATTAAAAAGCTTTAAGCCTAATCCGTGCCCGTAGGTGTAGCCGCCAAAAATAGCTCCGGTGTTTACACCAATTACTTCAATAATAAAGCTGGCGGTAAAAATAAAAACGAAAACCAGTATTGCTTTTTGTGAAAACTTGCCGTGAAATAAGGCTACAATAAAAGAGCTCAATAACAAAGCAAATGGTGTTAAAAGCACAAAAAACGAGCGGGTGGCAGAAACCGAGAGTCCGGCAAATCCCACGATATAGAAAATGAAAATAAACAGAACAAAGTATCGGTAATTTGCCTGTATTAAATTTGCTATGTTTTTTGTGTCGCTCATTTATTAACGCGTTTTTTGATTTGTTCAATCAGCAACAGGTTGTATAAAATCATACTGAATGCGTAGGCAAAATCTTCAACGGGAATAGTGAAAATCCGTAATCCCAGGTTTTCGCTGTTGTTATACCACACCACTTCTCCGTCGATATACGATCCGGTCAAAATTCCGTTTACGATCAGAAACGGGACAAGGATAACTATGAAGGTGATAAAAAACGAACGGGGAATTCTGCTGTTTAAAAGTAGAGCCAGCAGTAAAACAACTGCCAGTTTCAGTGAAATGTAAACTGTGTAGTTTTTATCAGTGTTTAAAACGGCTACCAACACAGAAAATACGATCAGGGCTATTAGCAATACTTTATTCAGGGATTTTGGTAATTCCAGTTTTGGAAAGTATTCCCGCACACATTCATGCAGAAAAATACTGGCATAAGGAATAACAACAAAAAACAGGATTTCCTCCAATGGGAGAGAGAACAAATAAATGCCGGATAAATATTCCGGGTTAAAGCCCCAAATGCCCCGGTTGGTAAAATTCACATCGAAAATGATATACACTAAAGCCACCAGCAGAATGGAAGGGAAAACATATTTCCACTGTTTGTAAAACTGCAGCCGTTTATCGAAACTGAGCAGCAAAGGCACTGCGCCGGAAGCCGTAAGTAGTATAAAGTACAATGACATTTATTTCTTTAAAAAACGAAATTGAAAGATCAGTAATCCATAGTTGTCAAAATCGCGAACGTTTTTTCCGCGATGGTGTGCCAGGTGTGCCTCGCGAACTGCCCTGAGGTATTTGTTTTTTGTGTGGGTTAAAAAGGGAATGTTGAGCCGTTGGTGAATCATTACGTCGTGAATGGCAAAATAGGTGAGCCCGTATAAACTAATACCAATGCCCAGTGCAATTAAAGCTGAGATTTGAAAGAAGAAACCAACGATGAGGACAACAATTGCCGGAACGGCGTAAACGAGGAAAAAGTAGTCGTTCTTTTCAAAACCGGATTTGTACAACTCGGTTTGCGATGCATTTTTTTTGTGGTCGTTTACATGATGATCGCGGTGCCATTTCCATAAAAAGCCATGCATAACAAATTTATGGTTCGACCAGGCTACGAACTCCATAAAACAAAAGGCTGCTATGGCAATTAGTATATTCACGTTTTTACTTTTAAATGTTCTTCAACGCGTTCGTATATCTTTTTAAACCAAACGGTGTAGTTCTCCGGATTGTTCTTTACATCCGTTTTTAATTCTTCGAAGTTGATGTATTTCCAATTGGAAACTTCATCGGCATTTGGCTCCGGTTTGTCATCGCTAAAACCAATAAAAACACGGTCGAGTTCGTGTTCGGTAAGCTGGTTGTCCAGTTCTTCTTTGTAGATAAATGCAAATATTTCCTGCAAGGGAGCTTTCATGCCCATTTCCTGCATTAAGCGGCGGTTGGCCGCATCAACGCTGGTCTCTTCAGGGTAAGGATGACTGCAGCAGGTGTTGGTCCACAGCCCGTTGGAGTGGTATTTGTTGAAGGCCCGCTGATGAATGAGCCATTCGCCCTTCGAGTTGACGATAAACACAGAAATGGCCCGGTGAAGCAAGCCTTTCAGGTGCGCCTCCATTTTTTCCATCTCGCCAAGTACTTTGTCGTTTTCGTCAACCAGGATTACTTTTTCTATTTTGTTGTTGTTCGTCATACCAGTCCGAGATTATAGAGTGTTTTTGCTTTTACCATGATCAGCATTTTTTTATAGTTTGGAATTCGCACCCTGTTTTGCAGAATTTCCGAGGCAGGAGTTTCACGTAACTTATTTAGCAGTAAACGATAATAATAATAAGCCAGCAGAACGGCGAGTTTAGATTTCCCCGGAAGCTTTTTAATACCTTCGTACGCGGTTTTAAAATCAGCTTCGATATCTTTTACAATGCGTTTTTTTTCTTCGTCGCAAAATTCTTTGCTGCATAATTCCGCAAAATACGTCCGGCCCAGTGTTTCCGTGTCTTCACGCAGGTCGCGCAAAAAATTTACTTTCTGAAAAGCAGAGCCGAGTTTCATGGCAGGTGTTACCAGCTCGTCGAATTTTTCCTGATCACCGTCGCAAAAAACTTTCAAACACATCAAACCAACCACATCGGCCGAACCGTAAATATACTGGTTGGCCTCCAGTTTAGTTTTGTATTCTTTTTTCTCCAGATCGTATCTCATGCTGGTAAGAAAAGCTTCGACATGAGCCATCGAGATCTTGTATTTTTTTACGGTGTCCTGAAACGCCTGAAGAACCGGATTAAGACTGATGCCCCTTTTCATGGCATCTTTAAAATCTTCTTCGAATTTATTGAGCAGGTAGGCCTTGTCGTTTTCGTGAAAAGTATCAACGATTTCATCAGCCAAACGAACAAAACCATAAATGCTGTAAATAGCATCGCGATGTGGTTTCTGCAATAAACTGGTTGCATACGAAAAAGACGTGCTGTAACTACAGGTTACAACTTTCGAGATCTTTATTGAACAGGCGTTGTACAATTTCATATGCATTCAAGTTACTAATAAAATCGCAATGCATTATAAGCTCAACCAACTGATAAATCAGGGACTATTTACAAAATAAAGTATATGCGTATTATTTGTATGTAAACAACGCAGAATACTACTGTTTTGTTTATTTACAGGTAGGTTAAAGCAATGGGGGACAGGAAGTAGAGCGAATTGTTAGATTCTTACAATGCAAGAATCAGGCAGCCATCCCTGGTTGCCATCGGCCAGTTTTATTTCTGTCCAGCTGTCGAGCTGGTCGGTAATTTCCAGTTTTAAACCTTCGTAGATCAGGAACAAGTCGGTACCGGTTTCGCTTGGCGAACTTTTTACCGTAACACGCGGACAAAAAACAATGGCGGTGTTCCGGTTATTGATCCTTGCTTTCTGTTGTGCTGCATGCGAAACTGCAAAAACCGATAAAAGAACGGCTACGATGCCAAACCAAAACGAAAGGCGTTTTACGGCAACAGTTTTGCTAAAGAAAAAACCACCGAGCAGCAAAAGGAACAATACAAACGACACAATGCTGATGTATGCCCAGGTATCGGCGGGGTATTTATTAATTACCGAGTTTTTCCAGCGCAGGAAAAACGGTTTTGGCAATTCCTCGATTTGGGTAACCACATACTGGTTGGCCACCTGCAGGTTAAATGCAATGTCTTCGTCGTGTGGTGCCAGCACTTTGGCGCGCTCGTAATTTAAAATGGCGTTGTTAATGTCGCCGGTTTTAAAATAGGCATTTCCCAGGTTGAAATATACTTTTGCCGACTCTTCGCCGGTAGCTAAAATCTGCTCGTAAGCCGAAACGGCCTGCTGGTATTCTTCGGTGGTGTAATAAGCGTTGGCTTTCTCCCAAAGTTGCTCATTTGTTTCTTGTGCGAAAGCAAAAAACGGAGCTATAAGTAGTATGAATATTAGTATCCTTTTCATTGTTCTAGCGTTTAATTTGTTTTTCAAAACGGCTCATTGTGGTCTCAGCCTTCTTATACAAATCATGGCGTGCTTCCGATCCTCCAACCGGAGCATAACGTGCAAACTCGCACTGGTCAACAACTTCTTCAAAGTCTTTAATTACTTCATCGGCAACATTGCGGTCCTTTAGTTTTGCCACAGCATTTTCGCGATTAAGGTCAGCCACCGGAATTCCCAATTTGTCGCTCAGGTATCCCCAGAAAGCTTTTAAAATAGCATCGTGGAACGCTTCGTTGTTGTTTTGTTTCATATAACCGGCAGCCGCTTTCAAACGTTTTACAGCCACGCGGCTGGCTTTTTTATTACGTACCAGTGCAATGTTGGCATTTTCGCGGGCCTTTTTACGGTACACGAAATACAGCACCACAAACAGTACGGCAGTAATCAGGTAAATCAAATAAAAGATAGTGCTTCCGTAGAACGTATGTCCTTTTACCTGTAACATCGGTTTCCCCTGTTTGATGAAACGAATATCCTGTCCGATCAGCTGCAGATCTTCTTTTCGTCGTGAGCTGATAACTGTAGTTGATTGCTCTTCAGTTCCTTTTTCAACGTGCAGCGTATAAGCCTCGGTTGATTTGGTTACATATTTTCCTGTGGCCGGGTTGAAATAGGCAAACTTGATCGGCGGAATTTCATAGTCGCCCTCAAAACGTGGCTGGAACAGGTACTCAATGGTTTTATTTCCTGAAACGCCGTTGTCGTTGGCCTGTACATTGTCGGTTGCACGCGGGTCGTACACTTCAAAATCACTTGGCAGTTCCAGTTCAGGAGAACGTACCAGACGGATATTTCCGTTACCCGATATTTTCATGGTAAGCGTAACTGCATCGTTGGTGGTAACATCGGTGCTGCTAATTTCCGACGAAACATTAAAGTTCCCCACACCGCCCATAAAATTGGCCGGCTCGGTAGGCAGGTCTTTTACATTCACCGAAACGGCATCGCTGGTTACCCGTGCTCTTACCGTGCGGTAATTATCAAAGAAATCATCGAAAAAACTACGCGCTTTTACCCGTTGGCGAATCAACAGTGCCATGCTAAATGGCTCAATTGTTAATCGTCCGTTTTGCTGCGGGAAAAGGATGGTTTTTTTCAACGTACCAACCTGGTAAATTTTATCGTTGTACACCTCGCGGGTGAAATTTATCTGCTGCGGAATATCTATGTCCTGGGTGTAAAAACCTTCGTATGTTGGCAGGTTTACTTCATCAAAACCATGCACCGGAACATTTGGATTTACATACAATTTTACGGTGGCAATAATTTGCTCTCCGCGGTAAACGTTTCGTTTGCTTAAATCAACACGAACAAAAAGGTTGTCTTTGTCGAGGTTAATATTCTGAGTACCTCCTTCGGGTGTTTGCCCCGGAGTTGCCTGTTGCTGGCTTGGCTGCGACTGTGCTTTTACCACCTGAATAGACAGCTTGTTGGATTCAAAAACCTTTCCGTTTACCTCGATCGATCCCGGGCGGATTTCGAAAGTTCCCTCCGCTTTGGCCCGCAAAATATAAATATACGAAAACGTTACCTCCGAAGTGGTTTTTCCGTTAATGTCTGTAATGCGTGTTGAAGACTGCCCGATACTTGGCCCCCCTAAAATCTGGAAATTGTCGCTTAATCCCGGAGGAAGCTGCAAATTTGTTCCCCTGTCGTTAAGTTGGAAGCTCAGCCTGAATTGTTGTCCCATTTCAACGGCGCTTGGTGCCGACATGGTAAATCGGGTTTGTTCGGCCCGGGCTGCAATTGCCGCGCATAAAAGAAAAATATATATTACCAGTTTCTTCATCATTGTATCAAAGCCTACAAAATTATTGTTTTTGTTCAATTGCTTTAGTCTGAAATCAATTAATCACTAATCCTTAATAATTAATCCTTTATCCTTCATCGTTTTCCTACCATTCTTTCTCCGATCGCGTACGTTTGGCTTTGGCAGCTTTTGCTTTTTTTACCTTATCCTGAATATCGCGTTCGTCGTTTTGCAAGGCCTGCAACAATTGCTCAGCATCTTGTTTCGAAATTTTATTTTGCTGAGGTTGTTGCTGCTGGTCTTTATTCTGATCCTGATTTTGCTGATTCTGATTCTGATCTTTGTCTTGATCCTGATTATCCTTATTCTGATCGTTTTTATCTTTACTCTGATCTTGGTTCTTATCCTGGTCATTCTTATCCTGACCGCTTTTACCATCACCTTTACCGTTACCGTCACCGTTGCCACCGCCTCCGCCTTGATTTTGCTGCTGTTGCTGCTCTTTTTGTTTTTTCAGCATTTGCGCATAGGCCAGGTTGTATTTTGTTTCCAGATCATCCGGATTTTCACGCAGCGCCTTTTTGTACGACTCGATACTTTCATCCAGTTTCTCCTGCATCAGCTGTGTATTTCCAAGGTTGTGGTTAACACGGGCACGGTCAACGGGTTCTTCCATTTTTTCGGCCAGCTCGGAGAATTTTCCTTCAGCATCTTCGAATTTTTGTTGCTTATACAAGGCATCTGCCAGGTTATAATTCCACTTCAAATCTTCAGGGCGTTTTTCCAGCGCCTTGCGGTATTCAGTTTCGGCATTACTGTATTTTACGGTATCAACTCTCATGGTGTCGCGCACGGCCTCCATAAAAAGTTTGTTTCCGTTACGTACAAATTTCCGTTCATTTTGCCCGAAAGTTATCCCGGAAACCGTTAGCAGAAATAATATAAAATATATTCGTCTCATCTTTCTAGTCATTAGTCAATTGTCATTCGTCACTTGAAGTTTTCCAACTTCGTGCTCCATGCTTCAATCTTTATCCAAACAATTTTATCCGCTTCAAATACTTGTTTTTACGTTCAAGAATTACAAATTCGAGCAACAGCAAAAACAATCCCACGGCAAAGAAATACTGGAACTGGTCGTCGTACTCCGAAAAAGTGCGCGTTTCCATTTCCTGTTTCTCCATTTTATTTATTTCATCAAACAGGGCATTTAATCCCACCTGTGCATTATTGGCGCGTACATAAATGCCTCCACCGGTAGCAGCAATTTGCTCCAGCATTTGTTCATTCAGCTTTGTTACCACTACATTTCCGTCGCGGTCTTTCAGGTAATCGGTCTGGCCGTTGCGCAACACCGGAATTGGCGATCCTGAAGGCAATCCCATTCCAATGGTGTGTACAATGGCGCCTTCTTCCATTGCGGCCTCGGCTGATGCCAGTGCGTCGTCTTCGTGGTTTTCTCCATCGGTGATAATTATAATGGCTTTGTTGGCCTCGCCGTTTGGCGTAAACGATTTTCGTGCCAAATCGATGGCGGCACCAATGGCTGTTCCCTGTTTCGGAACGATTTGCGTATTTACCGAATTCAAAAACAGTTTTGCTGAATTGTAATCGGTGGTAATTGGCAGCTGTGTGTAAGCGTCGCCGGCAAAAACGATCAGTCCGATCTTGTCGTCTTTTAAACGGTCTACCAGCCTTGAAATTGCTCTTTTTGCACGTTCCAAACGGTTGGGCTGAATATCTTCGGCCATCATACTGTTCGAAACGTCAAGCGCGATCATCAGCTCAACACCTTCGCGTTTTTCGGTTTTTAATTTCGATCCGAACTGCGGACGGGCAATTCCAACAATAAAAAATGCCAGCGCCAGCATCAAAATAATAAACTTAACAACAGGGCGGTTGCCTGAGCTGTACGGCATCAGTTGAGCCAGAATTTCCTGTTGCCCAAACTTTTTTAATGCCCGGCGGCGCGAAATACGCGACCATGCAAAAAACAATGCCAACAGCGGAATTATTAGCAATCCCCATAAATATTCGATATTTCCAAACCTAAACATTTCCATACACTATCAACTTATGGGATACTTCTAAATATAGTTAAACGCATAAACAAACTTACAATCAAAAACAGTGCCCCAAGCAGGGCAAAAGGCATAAATTCTTCCGATTTACGGCTGAATTCGCGCACTTCAATTTTTGATCTTTCCAATGCGTCAATTTCTTTATAAATCTCTTCCAGTTTGGTGTTGCTGGTTGCCCTGAAATATTTTCCATCGGTAAGCGATGATATTTCCTGCAGGGTTTCTTCGTCAATTTTTACCGGCATGTCGCGCAACTGTATACCAAACTGGGTTTGCACAGGGTAGGGTGCCGTTCCGATGCTTCCCACACCAACAGTGTAAACCCGAATACCAAAGGTTTTGGCAATTTCGGCAGCTGTTACCGGAGCAACTTCACCACGGTTGTTTTCCCCATCGGTAAGCAAAATTACCACGCGGCTGATGGCTTCGCTGTCTTTTAGTCGGGCAACCGATGTTGCCAGTCCGTTTCCGATAGCTGTTCCATCTTCAATCATACCGCTTTCAATATCTTTAAAAAGGTTGAGCAGCACGGCACGGTCGGTTGTTAGTGGACACTGCGTAAATGCTTCGCCGGCAAAAACCACCAACCCCATGCGGTCGTATTCGCGCCCCGAAATAAATTCCATGGCTACATTTTTTGCTGCCTCCAAACGGTCGGGCTGAAAATCCTGTGCCAGCATCGAACTTGAAATATCGAGTGCAATCACAATATCGATACCTTCTGTTTCGCTGGTTTCCCAGTTTCTTGATGATTGCGGACGAGCCAGAACAACCACAAAAAAACTGATGGCGATAAGCAGACACACAAAAACGAGGTGGCGTAAATAGTGCCGTATGGTTTTGGGAGCCTTAATTACCGAAGCGGTGGATGAAACCTGGATGCTTGCGGTATTTTTTTTCTGCCTGAACACATACCACGCCACCATGGGAATCAATACCCATAAAATGTGGAACAGCTCAGGGTTTTTAAATGTCAATCCTTCAAACATCTCTTTTTATTTTATCTCAACTTCTTCAACATTTTCATCATCATCGGCTTTCTCTTCCGCCTTTTTCTGCTCCTCTGTCTTCGTGTCATTCACAAAGAAATAGGCATTTACCAGCGACAGATTATCGTCGTCGGGCAGCGGCTGATACTTGGCAAATTTTACCAGGTCGGCCGTTTGCAGCAACTGGGTAAGATTGGCAAAGTTTTTATCGCTAACCAGTCCTTTTTGCCTGCGGAAACTTTCAACAGTTTCGTCGGTGGTTTGCTCCATGGCCCGAATGCCAAAACGATCTTCAATGTATTCGCGCAGCGTGTCGGTAAGTTCGCTGTAATATTGTTTTGTCTTGCCTTGCTGCCACACTTTTTCCGTTTTAATACGGTCCAGTTCACGTAATGCAATAATATGCGCCGGTTCTTTTGGTTTTGCCGGACGTGCAAATATCGGTTTGTTGTTTTTCTTCCGCTTTATTGAATATAACAGGAAGAAGATAATCGCCCCAATAAGAATCACGCCCAGAATGTAAGGAGTAACTTCTTTTAAAGTAAGCGGTGCATCGTAAGGCATTTTAATGTCTGTCGGTCCTTTTGTGGTATCGATCTCCATGGTGTAAACATTCAGCGTAACACCGTTGCTGGGAATGGAGTCGATGGTTCCGTCCACATCGATTTTAAACCAGTAGGGTGTAATTCGGTAACTTCCGCTGTCGAAACTGGTAATGGTGTAGGCCTGAATTTGTTTCATCAGCTTCTCATCATCCAACTCAAAAGTGTCGACACCCGAACGGCTGATCACTTCAATCAGGCTGTTGATCGTATCCGGAACCGCCGGAAACTGCACGTTTACATCTTTCGGATGATCTATTTCCAGGAAAAGTTTTACCTGGTCGCCAATCAAAATGTTTGCAGAGTCGAGGCTGGCAGTAGCTTTAATGCGCTGTGCCTGCGTAGTTCCTGCAATCAAAATTGCTGTAAACAGAAATAATATTTTTAGTTTCAATTGCATGCTTCTCTATTTTAATGCCCGTTTTTTGAACAAGGTCATTAACGATTTTACATAGTCTTCGTTTGTGTTTATCGATACATAATCAACACCACTTTTTTTGAACATCACATCCAGCCGGCCCATGTGTTTTATCCACCAGTCGGCATAAAGTTTACGCGTTTTACGCGAGCTGCTGTCAACCCAAACATAGTTGCCTTTTTCAGCGTCTTTCAACTTTATCATTCCTATGGATGGTAGTTCTGTTTCGCGCTTGTCGTAAATGTTCAACGCCACCATATCGTGCTTGTTGTTGGCGATAGAAAGAGCCATTTCCAGGTCTTTGTTATCGTCCATAAAGTCGGAAATTATAAAGGCCGTGCAGCGCTTTTTAATGGCGTTGGTCATGTAACGAACAGCCTCGGTAATGTCGGTGCCGTTACTTTCCGGGTGAAAATCGATCAGTTCGCGAATAATGCGTAAAATGTGGCTTTTCCCTTTTTTCGGCGGAATAAACTTTTCGATCTTGTCCGAAAAGAAGAGCACCCCGATTTTGTCGTTGTTTTGAATCGCCGAAAACGAAAGTACAGCTGATAGTTCTGTAATCACATTTTTTTTCAGCTTTTCAAACGAACCAAATTCGCGCGAACCGCTCACATCAATCATTAGCATCACGGTGAGTTCGCGTTCCTCTTCAAATACTTTTATGTAGGGATGACCGTAGCGGGCGGTAACGTTCCAGTCGATGTTACGAATATCGTCGCCAAACTGGTATTCGCGCACCTCCGAAAAGGCCATACCGCGCCCCTTAAAAGCACTATGGTACTCTCCGGCAAAAATATTGCGCGACAAACCACGTGTTTTTATCTCAATCTTCCGTACTTTTTTTAATAAATCAGTTGTCTCCATAATTAGAGTTCAAAGTTTAACGTTCAGCGCTCAAAAGTTGTGTTTGAACAGCTGTAAACTGCCACTGTTAACTGCGACTCGACTATGGTACTTCTACCTGGTTCAATATGTCGGTAATAATTTCTTCCTGTGTAATGTTGTTGGCTTCGGCTTCGTAGCTCAGCCCAATACGGTGACGCAACACATCCGGACAAACGGCACGCACATCTTCAGGAATTACATAACCGCGGCGCTTAATAAAAGCAAAAGCTTTTGCAGCTTGTGCCAGGCTAATTCCTGCCCTTGGCGATGCTCCGTAAGCGATCATATCGTTGTATTTTTCCAGTTTATATTCGTTGGGCTCGCGTGTTGCAAATACAATGTCAACAATGTATTTCTGAATTTTTTCGTCCATGTAAACATCTTTCACCACGTTGCGGGCCTTGATAATATCTTCCGGTTTCAGAATTGTTGATGTTTCAGGAAACTGTGCCAAAAGGTTTTGATTGATGATCTGGCGCTCTTCCTCTTTTTTCGGGTAGTTGATCACCACTTTCAGCATAAAACGGTCGACCTGCGCTTCAGGCAGCGGGTACGTACCTTCCTGCTCAATGGGGTTTTGTGTTGCCATTACCAGGAATGGTTCCTCCAGTTTAAAGGTTTCGTCGCCAATGGTAATCTGGCGTTCCTGCATGGCTTCGAGCAGTGCCGATTGTACTTTTGCCGGAGCACGGTTAATCTCGTCAGCCAGTACAAAGTTGGCAAAGATCGGTCCTTTTTTAATGCTGAACTCTTCTCTCTTCTGGCTGTAGATCATTGTTCCCAAAACGTCGGCAGGCAGCAGGTCGGGTGTAAACTGAATACGCGAAAATTTAGCACTGATGGTTTGCGACAAGGATTTAATGGCAAGTGTTTTTGCCAATCCCGGTACACCTTCCAACAGAATGTGTCCATTGGAAAGTAAGCCAATCAGCAAACTTTCAACCAGGTGTTTTTGTCCTACAATCACCTTGTTCATCTCCATGGAAATCATATCCACAAACGAACTCTCTCTCTGTATTCTCTCGTTCAATTCTTTGATATCAACTGCTTGATTCATATCTTTTATAAATTTATTTGCTAATTTTTTCGAAGGCACGAATTTAAGGCATTATGAAATTTATTTCCCTATTCTTTTGTTAAAAAAAATTAAGTAACAGCGAAACAAATTATGATGTTAACAAAGAATAACAGCTTATTAGGAATTTATTAAGAAATTATGCTCTGATTAAAGTATTTTTGATGCTATGAAGTTGTTGCGGCTAAGCATTGTAATCGGCACATTACTTTTTTGTGCTGATGTATAATCGCAGCGTTCATCTGATATAGAAAGTAGTGTTAAAAATAATTAAACAAGTTCCTGTAAAATCTGTTGTGGTGTACATATTCGAAATTGTGTTTATATATTGACTGCCCGGTATCACCATCGGTACGCATGTCCAAATGTTAATTCATGAATTGAAAAAATAGTGTTGAAATCAATCGTTTTTATAATCGTTATTCTCCTGTGCGCTAATACCTGTTTTTCGCAAAGCACTTTAAATGGCAACGAATCTTATTTTGAAAAGAGTCATATACTGGTTCAGCATATAAATGACATTGATTTGCTTTTTTCCGGCAATTCAAACGATGTGGCATTTACTTCATCGTTTTTGGTGAAGGCTTTTATCAATCATAAAACAGAGAAGAAGCGCTTAATTTCATTTGGAATCAGGACAGACCTTTATACGCAACGGGAATATAGCCAGCGTTTTGATGAAAATGGACGGTATTACAGAGGAGAGTCGTTTACCGAAATTAGTACCGCTGAATTTTCGTGGGTAAAGTTTCTTACGAACAACCTGGCCATCCAATTGTCGGGAGGCCCCGGTATTTTAAACAAGAAAGAACCGATTCCCGGATTGGCTTTGTGGATTCAGGGAGGAAATGATGGTGCCGGCGGAATTCACAAAATCATTGATAGCTTTGGGAAACAGCATGGACAAATTCTTGAAGGACGCGATGTGTTAACTCATTTCATGTATTTTAACCCGGCAGTGAGTTATTATTTGAATCTGTTTCCAAAATCGGGTTATACTCCACATACATTAGTTAGTGAATTAGGCGTGAATTTATGCGACGAGTATGCCGGGAACTGGCTTTTTTTTGAAAATGATATGACCCTACATCTTTTTAGGTTTCCACTTTCAAAAAGGTTGTTTTCGTTTGATTTTATTGGTTCCGGAGATTTTCGTTTGCATCGGGCAGGATTAAAAACCGACACCCGCCTCGGGACAGAAATTTCGTGGGGGAGGGTAACGTTTGGGTATGAACTTACCAAACAGTTTGGTAAGGCGAATATTGATTGGATAGATTATTATGATGACGATGATTTATACCGGATATACTTCAAGATACGGTTCGAAAAACAAAAGGGTAACTATTTAAGAGATAAGGGGTGAGTTACTGCAAATATACTATGCTGTAAACGCACGAACCGGCTTTAAAACGATTATAGTATTTATTTGATGCTGTACTTTAATTTTAGCGCCAATTCGGTGTAAAAGTTAACCGGGTTTTAATTTGGTGTATCTTATTTTGTAGCTTTATACCGACGCAAAACAACTAAAGACTTCTATGGATGCAGAGAAATTTAAGTATGAATACAAAGATTGTATTGTATTTAAGTCCTATTTCGGTTTAATAACCATTAACGATGTGAAAGAATCCTGGCTGGATGCATAAGGAAGAACTTATTTCCGGCAGATACTATTGGATTTATTCTTGACTATCGGTCTGCTCATTTTGATATTGAGCCGGGGCAGCATATCGAAATTCCGGAATTTTACAGGCAAAATCCCAGTGTTTTTGAGCATAAAAGAATTGCAATAGTTACCGAGAATCCTGAAGATATTGTATATCCCATGTTGATTCGGCTTCACGACCGGGGGTATGAATCGCGGCCTTTTAATACAATGGATGCAGCAATTCAATGGGTTTTAGAAAAGAAACGGGGTTTATGAACTTTTCTTTCCGAAGGCAATCAAATAAAAACGTCGCTCAAAAATTCTGAGCGACGTTTTTATTAATCATTACGAAATTTTGATCTGTCTTTCAGGTTGTGGTTTTACTTCATCGCGTTTTGGCAGTACAATATGTAAAATGCCGTTATCGTATTTGGCCGAAATTTTTTCTCCAACTACAGCGTTTTCAGCAACGGTGAATGAACGTTGGAACGATTGGTAACTGAACTCTTTACGTGTATAGTTTTCATTCTTTTCTTCTTTTTCGTTTTTCTTTTCAGACGAAATAGTGAGCACGTTATTTTTAAAGTTCACGTTAAAATCGTTTTTGCTCATTCCCGGAGCTGCAACCTCGATAACAAAGTCATCGTCGGTTTCTTTTACATTAACTGCCGGTAACGAAGTGTTTGTGCTCGAAAAATTCGAGTGATTCCAATCCATCAATTCATTGTTAAAAAACCTGTCAAAGACTGATGGAAAATACGGTTCGTTTCTTTTTGCTAATTTCATGACTTTATCCTCCTTTAACTTTTTGGTTAAACAATTCATTGAACTTTCAGTAACAAAAAATCAAAAGGTATACCATACCGGAATTTCTGAAAATATTTCAGATTTAGCTGTCTGGCTGTCAGTTGGTTTGGTGTGTTTTTTAAATGTTGTTGAAAGTCAGGATTTTGTAAAATGTCAAAATTTCAGCTTGTCTCCTTTATTGTTAAACAACATCTTTATCGCTCTTGCTTTTAATGAATTAATACATTAATTTTATTAAATAAACCTGACGCCCCATTTAAAGGGCCGCCAAATTAAAACAAACAATGAAAAGTTTTAACTCCATAAAATGTTAAGTATAAGTTTTAACAACGGATACTTTTTGGAGGATAAAAACTGCTTATAAAACCGCTGATATTGCATTAGAAACTCAAGGGATAGGATTGACAAAAGTTAATGAATACTTTCAAAAACTTTTAGGCTTCGTTCTGAAGTCGCGTGTTTGGGGTTAACTGGGGCCGCCTCTCTGAAAAAGAGAGGCGGCTATTTTTTGTACAAACTTATATTGATTTTGGTCCCGACGCTGTGGTCGGGATTTGGCTAAGCCCGATTTGCAATTCGGCCCGCCTAGCTCATCTCAACTTTCAACTTTTTCTGTAATTTTACGCCCTGATAAACGAGAACAATGCCACAACGCTATTTTTTACAACTAAGTTATAAAGGAACTAATTATCATGGTTGGCAAATCCAGCCCAATGCCGTTTCTGTTCAGGAGGTGATGGAGGATGCACTATCAAAAATCCTGCGCGAGAAAATAGAGGTGGTTGGTGCCGGAAGAACCGATACCGGAGTGCATGCTTCGTTTTTTATCCTGCATTTTGATTCGGAAAATGGTATTCCCAAAAATCTGGATATCGTTTATAAACTCAACAGCTTTTTACCTTCGGATATTGCCGTGCAAAAAGTTTGGCCGGTTGATGCGGAGGCGCATGCCCGGTTTAGTGCTATATCACGAACTTATCATTATTTTATCTCAACTGAAAAAGATCCGTTTGCTACTGAAACGAGCCACAAATACCTGAAACCGCTCGATGTGGAGAAAATGAACCAGGCAGCACAAAAGCTTTTTAACTACACTGATTTTACAAGTTTTAGTCGCCTGCATACGGATGTAAAGACCAACAACTGCAAAATAATGCAGGCCGAGTGGACGCAGCGCGGCGAGCGATTACAATTTACAATTAAAGCCGATCGGTTTTTACGCAATATGGTACGCGCCATTGTAGGAACTCTGCTGGAGGTAGGACAAGGCAAACTGAGTATCGATCAGTTTTGCGAGATTATTGAAAAGCAGGACCGTGGTTCGGCCGGCGCATCAGCTCCGGCACAGGGATTGTTTTTGGTGGATATTGGGTATCCTGAAAAACTGATACGCAAATCCTTAGATTATTTCAAATCCTGAATTTTAGGCAACTGTCGTTATTTAGCATTCATTCTCTTTAAAATTATTTATCTTTGTGCCCGTTGGTTGCGCGCAAAAGCGTTTAGGGAATCCGGTGGAAATCCGGAACTGTACCCGCAGCTGTAAATCCTGAAACTGATCATTACTCACGCCACTGTCGGTTCAGCCAATGACGGGAAGGCAATGATCAATGGGGATAAGTCAGAAGACCTGCCAACAATTTAGATGAACGAACTTCGGGAACAAAGTTTCGGGAATCAATCTATTGATTTCTGCACCTGATTTCCTGTTAATTTTAAACGGATGAAGATTAAAATACTCGTTGTATTGCTGCTTGCCGGTTTTTCGGTGTTTGCACAGAACGTTAACCGCGTAATTTCGCTGGCACCGTCGATTACCGAGAATATTTACCTGGTTGGCGGAAAAGATAAACTGGTTGGTTGTACGAGTTATTGTATGCTGGCCTTAAATGATGGTATTGAAGAAATTGGATCAACTGTAGATGTAAATGTGGAGAAAATTTTCGCATTGAAACCCGACCTGGTGTTGACCATGAAATTGACCAAACCACAAGATATTGCTACTCTTGAAAAACTTGGGTTACGTGTTGAGGTGTTGGAAACACCGATTTCCTTTGACGAAATTTGTGAGCAAACACAGCAAATAGCAGACTTGATTGGTTGCGAAGATCAATCGACAGAAGTGGTTGCAAAAGCCCGAAAAACAGTAAGTGAAATTCAGGAGAAAGCGAAGCAGCTTCCTTCTTCAAAAATATTTTTTCAAATAGGTGCCAATCCGGTATTTTCGGTGTTAGACAATACTTTTATGAACGATTTTATTCGCTTATGTAATGCGACGAATATTGCCGCGGGATTAACCCACGGTACTTTAACGCGTGAAAGTGTTTTGCTTAAAAATCCGGATGTGATAATTATTGCCGAAATGGGAGGTTTTGGTAAGGAGGAACAAAAAGTGTGGAACAGTTACGAAGGGATGGAGGCTGTGAAAAACAACAAAGTTTATTTGATTTCTTCCGAAACATCGTGTAGCCCAACGCCGGCCAATTTTGCAAGTGCACTGAAAGATGTTTACCGTTTTATAAGCGAGTAAATCCCATATTTTGAAACGAATGAACAGCAAATATTTAAAATGGATACTTTTTCTAGCCGCACTACTGGTGTTGCTGGTGGTGTCTGTTTTGTTTTCATTATCGGCCGGAGAAATAAAAGTGTCGCTGATGCAACTGCCACAAATATTATCGGATACAGGCAGCATTGAATATACCGTCTTATCAAAAATTCGTGTTCCCCGAATATTGATGGCCATCGGAGTTGGAGGTGCTTTAAGCCTTTCGGGAGTGGTGCTGCAGGGCATTTACCGCAATCCGCTGGTTGAGCCCTATACGCTCGGAATTTCCGGCGGTGCCGCACTGGGTGTGGCCATTGCCATTGTTTTCGGACTGAATACCTTGAGCTTTTTTTCGCTTCCGGCATTTGGTTTTTTGGGAGCACTTGTCACGCTCATTGTCGTGTATCTGTTAAGTATAAAACGTGGAGGTTTAAGCATAAACAGTATGTTGCTGATTGGTGTGATGGTAAGTTTTGTATCCTCCTCTGCCATGATGTTTCTGATGTCGATTTCCACCACCGAAAACCTGCATAATATTGTTTTCTGGGTGATGGGCTCGTTGGATGAATCAAACAATTCGTTGATCGCCATTGCCTTCTATTCATCGCTGGCGGGGCTGGTTATTTCCTACTTTTTTGCACAAACGCTAAATGCGCTTCGTCTGGGAGAAGTAAAAGCACGACATCTTGGAATAAACACCGGAGTAGCCATTAAATTGCTCTTTTTTGTGGCTTCGCTGCTCACCGGAATTGCGGTTTCTGTGGCCGGAGTTATCGGTTTTGTTGGTTTGGTTATTCCACACTTAATCCGACTGATTATCGGTAACGATTACCGTATTCTTTTGGCCGGTTCGTTTTTGGGAGGTGCCATTTTTCTAATTCTTTCTGATACGATTGCCCGAACCATTATTTCACCAAACGAATTGCCAATTGGGGTAATTACCGGTTTTGTTGGTGGTTTGGTTTTTATTATTGTACTGAGTCGCTCAAAATCACATTTCAAACTGAATTAGCATGGAACAGTTTTTTCAGATCACTAATTTTTCCTGCGGTTATCCCGGTAAGTTTTTACTGAAGGAGGTGAGTTTTAATGTGGCAAAAGGCGATTTTGTGGGGATTATCGGTCCAAACGGTTCCGGAAAAACAACCTTGTTTCGTGGAATTTCAGGAGAGCTTCCTCCGTTGAAAGGAAAAATGGAGTTGAAGGGGTTGGATACGCGAAAAATGAATCTGAAGCAGCGCGCTCAAAATATTGCCATTGTTACGCAGAATATCGAAATCGGCAGCATGACCGTAGAGGAATATGTATTGATGGGGCGCATTCCATATCACAAACAATTTCAGTTTTTCGAGACGAAAGAAGATTTTGCAATTGCCGAAAAATACATGAAGCTAACCGGTGTTGACAAGCTCAAAGGTAAATACATGAACGCTTTGAGCGGCGGTGAGCAGCAGCTGGCAGGCATTGCCCGTGCATTAACACAGGAACCCGATCTGCTTTTGCTTGACGAACCAACTTCGCATTTGGATATCACGCACCAGGTACAAACTTTGAATCTCATCCGTCGGTTGAGTCGCGAACTGGGATTAACCGTTCTGATGATTATTCACGACCTGAACCTGGCCGGCGAATATTGCGACTCGCTGATTATGATGCAGGAAGGCCATATTCGTAAAAAGGGACTGCCGGTTGAAGTGCTTAATTATGCCGACATTGAAGCTGTTTACGAAACGGTTGTAGTGGTGCGCACCAATCCCATCTCAAATAAACCGGTGGTATTTTTGGTGTCGGAGGAGGTGATTGAAAAAAGTTGATTCCCGAAAAATTATCGCACGCGCACCGGCTGATAAACCATCATGGTTTGCATAGTGTCAAATTCCAGCGGCTCTTCGCGTTCAATATCCCGGATAAAACGATTCATTAAATTGTTACGTTTAATTAAATTCCGAAATTCTTTTCTGCTTTTTCTATTACTTACTTTCATCTCTGTAGTTTTTCTGTTTCAGCAGCTGTAAACAACTTCTATGCAATTATTTAGTGTGTTTTAACTTTTTCAGGAATTTTAAAGTATTTTAGAATATTTAGTGGTGTGCTAAATCAATCTTAATTCACAATTTGCCATTGTGATAATCGTGTAAGTGTCATCTGTACAGGCGTTTGGGTGGGGGTGTCGAGTGCTGTTAATAAGTCAATGCTATTTCCTGTGTATCTTTTTCAATAAAATCATTGTTGTTAAAAAATGTGACTATCTTTGTCGGTGAATTTAGGTTCTTAAAATTTCTGTATCAGAAATAAGATGAAAAGGGAATCCGGTGAAAAACCGGAGCTGTACCCGCAGCTGTAAGTCCTATCCGTCGTTTGACGGATCGTGTTATTGAACCATAAGCCACTTTCCGAGGGAATCGGGAGGGAAGGCATCAATAACCGGGATGAGCCAGAAGACCTGCCATAAATTCAATAGTAAATAATTAAGCTTCGGGATAAAAGCTTGAGAAATATATCCGTATTTTTCATTGATTTATCCAAAGCTCCTTAAATTCTAATAATGAGGAGGTTTGTAGTTTTTGGAATCGTATTGTGGGCGCTGGCTCAAAGTGCAGTGGCGCAGCAGGCTTTTACCGTGTTCGACACCGTTCAGGTTGAGGAAGTAGTGAGTTATGGAAAGCTTCAGAAATACCAGTCGGGAGCTAAAATCGAACGTATTAATGCCACTCAGTTTTCGTTAGCGCAGGATGGAAACCTGGAGCAATTACTTTCGCGCAGTTTACCCATTGCCTTTAAAACCAATGCAGGTGGTTTGGCCACTATTCGTATTCGCGGATCGGCACCCGATCATACCAGTTTTAATTTTGGCGGAATAAATATTAATTCGCTTACGCTGGGCCACTCCAATGTTAATAATGTACCCATCTATCTTTTCGATGAAATTGGGGTGCAGTTTGGTAGTGCCAGTTCTGTAAACGGATCAGGGAGTATTGGCGGAGCCATTCATTTGGGCCTGCAAAACAACTGGACCAACGGTTTTAAGGCCGAAGCCCGCATTGCAAACGGTTCATTTGGTGAGCAGCTTTACGGAACAAAACTGTTTTGGGGAAACGGAAGGTTTGAAGCCGTTACACGAGCATATTATTATGCGAAAAACAATGATTTTAAATTCACGAATCCCAATTACCGTGATTTCGAAAACAATATTTTTGAAATAGAAGATAAGCAGCACAATGCAGCTATTGAAAATATTGGATTACTGCAGGAACTGAATTATAAGTTCGACAAGGACGAGTTCTTCATCTTTAATATTTGGCTGGAGAAAGACTGGCATCTGGTTCAGCAAAATATGCAAACCAACCTGAGTAATCCGGATTTGCGCGAAGAGTATAACAATGATCATGTGCGTATCTGGACAGGTTATAAAAACCGCAAAAATCCCTTCAAATTCGAAATTAACGGCGGGTATGTATATGATAATGCCGTTAGCAACGAAAATACTTCTGATACCATTTCAACCCAACGCATAATTGGCGAGGCTTTTGTCGAACACGATTTTTCGCATCAGGCCAGTTATAAAGCCGGAGCAAAAGTTACCCGTATTTATCCAACGGTTTATGCTTATTCCGAATCTTTGAAACACGAGGATCGGGTAGACTTGTATGCTTCGTACTATCATCGTTTTTTTAACCGTTTAACCGCAACTCTAAATTTACGCTATGGTTATGTTACCGATTTCGACGTTCCTTTTACGCCTTCGTTCGGATTGAACTACCTGGCGCTTTCAAAAGAAAAGTATGTGCTTCGGTTTACCGGAAATATTGCACGCAGTTATCGTGTTCCAACTTTTAACGACCGCTTCTGGGTGCCCGGCGGAAATCCCGATCTGAATCCTGAAGAAGGAATGAGTTACGAATTCGGCACAAAATGGAGCTACTGCGTTGGAGACATCTCCGGGAATGTAAAACTGAATGCTTTCCTGATGAATGTGGACGACTGGATTCTCTGGAAAAACGGAGGAGCATATTGGTATGCCGCGAATGTGCAAAATGTGCAAAGCAAAGGTTTGGAGTTTATGACCGATTGGAACTATAACATTTTCGGACTAAAAGCTAATTCAGGACTGAATTATACCTATACTTCTGCAGAGCGAAAAAAGTCGCAAAATAACACGAACGCGCTTAACCGTCAGTTGGAATATGTTCCGCTTCACGCCGGTAATTTTTTCACAACGGTAGCTTATAACAAATTCGATTTCACAGTTGACGGAAGTTACAACGACGAGCAATTTACTGATGAGGAAGAAAAAAATGTTCTGGATGCTTTTTTTCTGATGAATGTGGCTGTTGGTTACAACTGGAAAATCGACGGACAGAATCAAATTCGAATAAATGGAATGATCAACAACCTGCTGGATACCGATTACCAGGCAAGTTGGGGCTATGCCATGCCCGGCATCGCCTACCGATTGAGCATCACATATAAATTCAAATAAAAAACAAACTACAAAATGAAAAAACAATTTAAAATTTTGACGTTTTTGGCGGTGTTGGCCTTTGCCTTTACTGCATGCGACGACAATGATTCGGCAAGTGTTACAGCCGGCTTTACTTATGCTCCCGAGGAGAATATTCAGGCGGGAGATACTGTGTTCTTTACTAACACTTCATCAGAGGCAGCAAGTTATGAGTGGAGCTTTGGCGACAATGCAACTTCAGCAGAAGCCAACCCATTTCATATATACACCGAGCCGGGTATTTATGATGTTACGTTGATTGCGGTGAATGGAGAGTTGAGTAATACGATCACTCACCAGGTGAATGTTGACGCATCACTGGCCTACATTGTTAACGCCGGTAGCTGGTCGGGAGATAAATCGACCATTACAGCTTACAATAAATATACTGATGAGGTGGTTAATAGCTATTACAATTCGGTAAATGGATTGGATATCACTTCAAATATTCAGTTTGCCTATAACTACAACGGCAAAATTTATATGATGGGAAATACTGCCGATCAGGTTTTTTGGGTTGATGCAAAAACATTTGAGCAGACAGAAAATGGAATCACCGATCAGATTGTAGGCCCACGCAACTGTCAGGCACGTGGTGATTACTTGTATGTTTCATGCTGGGGAGGCAAAGTGTATAACGATCCTACTCTTTCGTACATTGCCAAAGTGGATTTAACTGCGGGAGAAGTAGTGAAAACTATTCCTGTGCATTATGGTCCTGAAGGTTTGGCTATCGCTGGAAATAAATTGTATGCTGCATTAAATTATACGAATAAAGTTGCAGTAATCGACTTAGATACCGATGAAGTTTCATACATCGATCTTCCTGAAGGTAACATCCCTTCGTATTTTGAAATGGATGATCAGGATAACCTGTACATCAATCTGGGAGTAGCATACGGCGATGAGACCACTCAAACAGGAATCGGTTATATCAATACTTCTACTGATGAATTTGAAGCCAAATACGATTTGGAAGGAGTAAGCAGCATGAACTACGTTGATGTTTTTGAGTTTAATGATGACTTCTCGAAATTATATATCGTAACAACCGGCGGCTACGGAATGCCTGGAGGTGTGTCTGTTTTCGATGTAGCATCAAAAAGTTTCGAGGCTGAAAAATTCATCGATGGAGTGAATGGCCTGAATGGTTTGGGATACTACGATAATAAACTGTTTTGTTTCTTCTCTGACAATGTAACTTCAAATGGTTCAGTAATAACATACTCGCCAGACGGAACTGAGCTGAACGAGTTTGAAACAGGTATTGCGCCATTCATGTTACTTGATATTAAATAAGCAATGAACAACCCAAAAATATTTTGCCTTAATCTGCTGTTGGCCTGTTTTGTCGGATTATCGGCTTTTGCCGGCAACGGAGATAAGGTTACTGTTGAAATAGATTTTGGATCGTTGAAACATCCAAAACTGAAAATCGAGACAAATTGGAAAGAAGGGCTTTCGGCTTTGGAAGCCCTCCAGTTTGTTGCGGAAGTAAAAACACACCCCGTGGGGCAATATGTTTTTGTCGATGAAATTGATGGTGTAAAAGGTGTGCCGAACCAAAGTGTTTGGTACTACAAAATTAATGGCGAGCCTGCCAAAAAGATTGCCATCGACCAGCCTCTTGAAAACGGCGATAAAATAACCTGGATATATAAACAAGATGTTTGCAGTTCGAAAGAAGACAAATAGCTATAGGAATAATTATAGCAGTTTCTTCCCTAAGTGTGGCACTCAAGGCACATGATAATGATTACCCCTGGTCGTGTACCGGGGTTTGATTTTTTGTAACTTTTGAAATTCAATTTTAAAGAATGACACAAATTACATTTATAACAGGCGGTCAGCGTTCGGGTAAAAGCAGTTTTGCACAAAAACGTGCAGAGGATAGTTCCGATGCACCGGTGTATCTGGCAACTGCCCGTATCTGGGACGAAGATTTTCATAAGCGGGTAAAACGCCATCAGTCCGATCGTGGCGAACAGTGGCAAACCATCGAGGAAGAGCTGGAAATCAGTAAACATAACATGATCGGAAAAACAGTACTGCTTGACTGTATCACGCTGTGGCTGACCAATATTTTTTATCAGAACAGCAACGATGTAGATGCCAGTCTGGAAGTAGCCAAACACGAGTGGGACAAATTTATCAATCAGGATATGACGCTTTTTGTGGTAAGCAATGAGTTGGGAATGGGTGTTCATCCCGAAAATGAAATTGCCCGTAAGTTTGCCGATCTGCAAGGCTGGATGAATCAGTACATTGCCAAAACAGCAAACGAAGTCTTTCTGATGGTTTCCGGAATACCTGTTCAAATCAAAGGAATTTCGAATGAAGATTAACGAATTAAGATTTCAGAATCCTCCGCGTCCTGGTGCCTTTGCGAGAGAAATATTCTTCGAGTCTTCGTGTTCAAAATAAAATCTGCGGTAATCCGCGTAATCTGCGAGAAAAAATAAAACAATGACATTAAAAGATCAACTTCAACACAAAATCGATAACAAAACCAAACCAATCGGATCGCTTGGTTTGCTTGAAAACCTGGCCCTGCAAATCGGGATGGTTCAAAACACCCTGTCTCCCAAAATAGAAAAACCGGCTCACCTGATTTTTGCTGCCGATCATGGTCTGGCCGACGAAGGCATCAGCCCCTACCCAAAAGATGTTACCTGGCAAATGGTAATGAACTTCTGCGCCGGAGGTGCGTCGATTAACGTTTTTTGCCGTCAGAACGAGTTGGAGCTGAAAGTTTACGATGTGGGTGTTGATTACAGTTTTCCGGCAGAACTTCCGGTGATTAACGCAAAAGTGGCAAACGGAAGCCGTAATATGCGAAAAGAACCGGCCATGACCGCGGAAGAATGCCGAGCAGCAATGGAAGCAGGAGCAAAAGCAGTTCGCGAAGAAGCGGCCTTTGGTTGCAATACTATTGGTTGTGGCGAAATGGGAATTGGAAATACCTCGCCTTCGTCGTTATTGATGCACAAATTTACGGGCATTTCTATGGAAGCTTGTACCGGTCGTGGCTCAGGATTGAAAGATGAGCAGGTAGATCGAAAAACCAGAATCCTAAAAGAAATTGCAGGGAAATACAATCCAACCACACCCGAAGAAATTCTGGCCACTTTCGGAGGCCTCGAAATTGCTGCCATGACGGGAGCTTACCTCGAAGCGAAAAAACAAAATATGCTTATCCTTATAGATGGTTTTATTGCTACGGCTGCTGTGCTTACGGCAGTACAAATGGATCCTGCCGTAAAAGATAATTGTGTATTTTGCCATGGTTCCGACGAAAAAGGGCATAAGCTGATGTTGGAGCACCTTGGGGCAAAACCGCTGCTGCAGTTGGGAATGCGACTGGGCGAAGGAACCGGAGTTGCCGTTGCGATGCCGCTGGTAAAATCGGCTGTTAATTTCCTGAACGAAATGAGCAGCATGGAAGACGCCGGTGTGAGCAATAAGGATTAAACGCCTGCTTTATAAAAAGCAATGTTTTGTTGGATCCATAAAGTGATGATATAACTTTGTTACACAGGTTGATAGTCAATCAACCTAAGTAGGAAATCAAACAACCTAAGTTGGAAGACTATCAACCAAGGTTGGAAATAAATCAACTAAGGTTGGAAATGAATCAACAAAGGTTGGAAATGAATCAACTAAGTTTGATTACAAAGCAACCAAAGATGATATAAAAACATCTGAGGTTGATAAGCGAACAACCATGGTAGGAAAAGAAACAACTAAGGTTGATGGCAAATCAATCCGAATGATTTTGGCAGAAATAAGCGACACATGAGAAATGAGATAAAAATATTCCTCACGGCCCTGATGTTTTACACCCGAATCCCGGTTGGGCGCATCGAAGGATGGTCAGAGAAGATGTTGAATAAATCAACGCGCTACTTTCCGGTAATCGGATGGATTGTTGGAGGAGTTGGGGCAGTGGTTTATTTTGCTATTGGCGCTGTGCTGCCTGTTACGCTGGCAGTCGCACTTAGCATGGTGGCCACCATATTGTTGACCGGAGCATTTCATGAAGATGGTTTCGCCGATTTTTGCGATGGTTTTGGTGGCGGTTACACGCCCGAACGTATTCTGGAAATAATGAAAGATAGCCGGATAGGCACTTACGGAACTGTTGGACTATTGTCGGTTTTGGCGATAAAATTTTTGGCCTTATCGCATGTCGATGCCATTAGAATACCTTTCATTTTAATTGCCGGGCATGCATTAAGTCGTGTCTTCCCGGTGTTGCTCATCTACTCTTCGGTATATGCAAGGTTAGATGCAAGCAGCAAAACCAAACCTGTCGGGAAAGCCGATTCTTTATTTTCATTGTTATTTGCTTTGGTTACGGGCGGATTTTCGTTGCTGTTTCTTGCCTGGCAGGAAACGGTTTTGGTGGTCGCCGTTTTGCTCATCGTAACTTTTTTCTTCCGAAACTATATCACCCGCAAATTAGATGGCTACACCGGCGATGTGTTGGGGGCCCTGCAGCAACTCTGCGAAGTGTTTTTTTATTTGTGTATTCTCGCTTATCAAAATATGGGATGAAGATTTACGCGATCCGACATACCAGCGTAAATGTAAAACCCGGAATTTGTTACGGGCAAACCGATGTTGATGTGGCCGAAACATTTCATGAAGAACAAAAACGCTTGCTACAGGATATTGAGCAGGTGAGTTTTGATGCCGTCTGGTCGAGCCCCTTGTTACGTTGCCGGAAACTGGCCGAAAATCTTTTCCCAAATGAGGAGATTCAATTTGACACGCGTTTGAAAGAATTGAATTTTGGAGACTGGGAGATGTTGCCCTGGGACGATATATACGCTCAACCTGAAGGAAAAACCTGGATGGACAATTATCAAACTTTGCCAACGAAAAACGGCGAATCGTACCCCGAAATGGTGGCGCGTGTTTCAGCTTGTGTCAACGAAATAAAAAAATTAAACGCCGGTAATATTGCCGTTGTTGCCCACGCCGGAGTAATCCGCATATTAAAAAGTGTGATCGAAAATTTACCCATTTCACAACTCTTTGAAAATTTTAAACCGGCTTATGCCAGTGTTACCGTATTCGAATTAGATAAACATGACTAAAACAAAAACATACCGCCCGATAATGTTTGTCGGCACCGGCTCCGATGTGGGAAAAAGTGTTGTTAATGCCGGATTTTGCCGGATTTTTAAACAGGATGGATTACGTCCGGCTCCGTTTAAAGCACAGAACATGTCGCTGAATAGTTTCCCGACTCCCGATGGTTTGGAGATTGGTCGGGCACAGGCTGTTCAGGCCGAAGCATGTGGCATTGATTGCCGTGTGGAGATGAATCCGGTGTTATTGAAACCAACCGGTTACATGGATTCGCAAATTGTGTTGAATGGTAAACCCTGGGCCAATAAATCGGCAAAAGCATATTTTAACGAAACCGACCGCGATTTTCTGTTCAGCGAAGCAATGAATGCTTTTTCGCGACTGGAGAACGAATTTAATCCGATTGTTGTGGAAGGTGCTGGTAGTATCTCGGAAGTTAATCTTTGGAAAAAAGACATCACGAATATGCGGGTGGCTGTGGAGAAAAATGCAGCCACTTATCTTATTGCTGATATCGACAAAGGTGGTGTGTTTGGAAGTGTTTACGGTACCATGATGCTGTTGCCCGAGCAGGAACGCAAACTGGTGAAAGGCATCGTAATCAATAAATTCAGAGGCGATATTACCTTGTTTGAAGATGGCGCAAAAAAACTGGAGGAACTTTGTGGTGTGCCGGTCGTGGGTATCATTCCACATTTTCGCGACATCTATATTGATGATGAGGATTCGGTGGTTGTAGATAAAAAACAGTTTAAGGCGGTTGAAGGAAAAACAAATATTGCCGTGGTTTTGCTGCGGCACATGTCAAACTTCACCGATTTTAATTTTCTGGAACAATTACCGGAAGTAAACCTGTTTTATGCCGCATCGCCCGAAGATATCGATGAGGCCGATATTGTGCTATTGCCCGGTTCAAAGAATACGATTTCAGATATTCTGTTTCTGCAAAAGCAGGGAATGGCAATGGCGGTGAAAAAGGCGCACGATCAGGGAAAAGCTGTTTACGGTATTTGTGGCGGTTTTCAAATGATGGGCGAGTGGATTGCTGATCCGCATCATGTGGAAGGACAGATTGAAAAAGTTCCGGGTCTTGGAATTTTACCGGTTGAAACTATTTTGACTGAAGAGAAGGTAACAGAACAGTGTTCGTTTACTTTTCAAAACGGCGAGGTAGGTAAGGGCTACGAAATTCATATGGGCCAAACAATAGCAAAGCAGGAAAGCCCGGCTTGTTTGGTAAACGGCCAAAAGAAGGATGGTTATTTCCTGAATGAACGAACCTGGGGGACTTATATTCATGGCATTTTTGATAATATCAGCGTGGTTAACCGAATTTTAAAAGAGTCGGGGAAACAGCTGGCAACCCAAATGGATTTCCGGCAATTTAAAGAAACTCAATACGACAAACTGGCGCAGCTAATCAGGGAAAATGTTGATATGGCGTACATTTATAAATCGATGGAAATTGAATGAACATCTTACTATAATTATTCCTCTGCTGGCGGGTTTTGCACTTGATTGTCTGATTGGCGATCCTCATTTTCTGCCACACCCCATTCGTTTATTTGGCAACGCAATTTCTGTTGGTGAAGCAAAGTTGAACCGGGGCAAAAACAAAAAGCTAAAAGGTGCGTTTCTGGCTTCTTGCCTCATTCTTGCCACTTACTTTGTTTTTAAACTGGGGTTAATGGTTTTAGCTGCCTATCAAAACCTGTACCTCGTGGTTTCCTCCATCCTGGTTTTCTATGGTTTAGCCAACCGCTCGCTTATTCAGGAAGCATTGCGCGTGGTAATAAAACTGGATAAGGAAGGATTGGAAGCCGGTCGGCAGCAATTGTCGATGATTGTTGGCCGCGAAACAGCAACGTTAAACGAAAACCAGATAAGAACAGCAGTTTTGGAGACACTGGCCGAAAACCTCAGCGATGGGGTAATTGCTCCCCTGTTTTTTTATTTCATCGGCGGAGTGCCTGCAATGCTGGCCTATAAAATGGCCAATACCCTCGATTCGATGATCGGCTATAAAAGCGAACGATACAAAGATTTTGGTTTTTTTGCTGCAAAGCTCGATGATGTGTTGAATTTTATTCCCGCACGACTTACTGCGATTTTAATGGCTACAGTTAGTTTTAACTTCCGGGCCATTAAATTCATCGTTAAATACGGCAGGAAGCATTCAAGTCCAAATGCAGGATATCCGGAGGCTGCCCTGGCCGGTATACTGAATTGTCGTTTCGGGGGGCCAAACCGTTATCACGGAAAACTGGTTGAAAAGCCTTTTATTGGCGAAAATCCAAGGCCGGTATCTTCAAAGGATGTTTACAAAGCATGTTTAATCAACTTCGCAGTAACGATGGCGTTTATTGGAATTATTGTGCTTTGGTGGGTATAAACAAAAAAAGGACGGGTCAACACCCATCCTTTTCACTAACTAAACCAATAAAACTAATCAAACCTAAACTTATGAACTAAACTTGTATGACAAATGTAAGGAGTAAATATGAATTGGAGGTTATCCTAATGTTAAAAAATGTGTTTTATAACATCTTTTTAATCTATTGCCACTTAAGGAAAATTTATTGGGAGATTGTTGGTCGGTGTTGAATGGCTTGTGAAATCTACTGTTTGGGTTAAAATAAAAAAAGGACGGGTCAACACCCATCCTTTTCACTAACTAAACCAATAAAACTAATCAAACCTAAACTTATGAACTAAAACTTATAGTACAAATGTAAGGTCTTTCTTCGAAACAAAAGTTAATCTAATGTTAAGTTGTCGAATATCGTATTGTTATTATTTATGAGCAATAAATGCCATCTATCGTTCAAATATTGCAATTAGATATTAAAATGTAATTTTAAATACGTGAAAGGCGGCAAAAAGATATGTTTGATTTTAATTGAGGTCATAAAAAAAGGACGGGTCAGCACCCATCCTTTTCACTAACTAAACCAATAAAACTAATCAAACCTAAACTTATGAACTAAATTTGTACTACAAATGTACGGCGAATAAGGCGAAGGGAAGTTAATGCAATGTTAAAATGCCACACGATAACATATTTTAACTTTATGGATCATCAATCAAATTGATCGGAATTGTTTGGTCCTGTGTTTTAATTGTCAGAATATCAGTGTTTAACGTCGGTTGTGGCCTGTAGAAATACTTTCAAAACCTGGTTTTTGCGAACGCGTTTGTGTTATTTCCGATGTTAAATACGTATTAAGAACGTGAAAAATATCCCAATTTTCAACTAATGAAGTATCCAAAAAAATAGGAATTTACTTAACACACGATCCTCTTTCTGCAATTTCTGAAACAGTTATTTTTTCAAAATATAATTCTGTAGGAATGTAAACTGATTTAAATATGTTCTATGGAAAAGTGGCTAAATGTGAAAGTCAGTTCGCTGATAGATGAAATGTAAAGAGTGGGTGACTACCAGGTGCTATTGGAGTCTGGTTGGTATAAACTAAAAAAGGACGGGTCAACACCCATCCTTTTCACTAACTAAACCAATAAAACTAATCAAACCTAAACTTATGAACTAAAACTTATACTGCAAAGATAAGGTGCGTATGTGAACCGGAAGTTACCCGAATGTTAAAAAAATGTGTTTTATAACATATTTTAAATCTATGCGAACTTAAAGAAAATCTATCGGGTGAATTTATAGATGGAAAATAATGGGGTGGAAGAGATTGTATCAGGAATAAGCCATAAAAAAAGGATGAGTCAACACTCATCCTTTCCACTAACTAAACCAATAAAACTAATCAAACCTAAACTTATGAACTAAAACTTATGCTGCAAAGATATGCTGAAAAACATGTTCTGGCATCAAAATGGATCTAAAATCGTCTAAAAAGACAGATATTTTAACAAACGCTTAAGCTTTGGAAAAAATTTTAGAAACAATTGCATTAAAAAAGCCCGCTACAAGTTGCAACGGGCTTCACTATTTTATCGTTAATGCGTTTTATTGATCGTCTGGTTTGCTTTTATCTTCATCAGCAATCGACTCACGCATGGTGGTATCGGCCATTATGTTTTTGTATTTCATGTAATCCATAATTCCAAGGTTTCCGCTACGGAAGGCCTCCGAAATGGCCAATGGTACCTGAACTTCGGCTTCAATAACTTTAGCTCGCATTTCTTGTGCTGTAGCTTTATTTTCCTGCTCCAGGGCAATTGCCATAGCACGGCGTTCTTCTGCCTTAGCCTGGGCAATATTCTTGTCTGCCTCAGCCTGGTCCATTTGAAGCACTGCTCCAATGTTTTTACCTATGTCGATGTCGGCAATATCAATCGATAATATTTCAAATGCTGTTCCAGCATCCAACCCTTTTTCAAGCACTACGCGCGAAATAAAATCCGGATTTTCCAAAACTGCTTTATGTGAATGCGATGATCCGATTGACGAAACAATTCCTTCACCCACACGAGCGAGAACGGTTTCTTCTCCGGCGCCACCAACCAATTGTTTAATATTGGCCCGAACCGTTACCCTTGCTTTTGCAATTAGCTGAATACCGTCTTTCGATACAGCAGTTACAGGAGGAGTATTAATTACTTTCGGATTTACCGACATTTGTACGGCTTCAAAAACATCGCGACCCGCAAGGTCGATGGCGGTTGCCATATTAAAAGGCAGTTCAATGTTTGCCTTTGCGGCAGATACTAATGCATGAACTACTCTTGCTACGTGACCACCGGCCAGGTAATGTGCTTCCAAAGCATCGCGACTTAATTCAACATCGGCTTTTGCTCCTTCAATCATTGCACGAACAATTACTCCAGGAGGTACTTTACGGAAACGCATTAAGAATAACTGCAGGAGTGAAATTCGTACTCCAGATACCAACGCTGAAAACCATAATCCTATTGGGATAAAATAGAGGATTATAAAAAGTAATACGATTGCCCCGATTATTAATCCCCAGGCGCCTACTGCTTCTACTATCATGTTTTATTTATTTAAAGGTTCAACTATAATTTTATTGGATTCAATTTTTAAAACTCTGATTTCGGTATTGTGGTCGATGAAAGCACCGGTTGATTGGGCTTCCACAATTTCGCCATTTACTTTTACTTTTCCCATTGGTGCTAATCTTCCAATAGATTTACCGGTTTCGCCCACTACAATTTTCTCCCTGTTTATAAGGTCAACTTTTCCAACAATGTTCTTTTCCAGAATCATTTTTTTTCCTGTCCGCGATTTAAAAAAGTAGTAAATCATAGCCGGTGCAAGAATAAGGACTGTGGCCAGTGTTATAAAACCGACAAGTGTTCCGTATTCGGCAAAAGCCACATACACTGCTCCTCCTAAAAGAAGAAAACCGCCAATTCCGGCGATGGTAACTCCCGGGATTACTGCAAACTCGATAAGCAATAGTAGCAGGCCGAGAAGAATAAGCAAAATAATAGCAAGAATGCTCATATGTTTTAGTCAATAGTTGCGTTTAATTCACGTTCGATCAATGCATCTTTCAGTGGCTTTAGTGCATCAAAAGTTCCTTTTTTTACATCGCATTTGCCTTTGTAATGAACCAGCATTGTACATTGTGTCGCCTGTTCATATTCGTGGTTGCAAATGTCAATCAAAGCATCAATAACATAATCGAATGTGTGCACATCGTCGTTGTGCAAAGTCAGGAAATTTTCTTCAACAACTCCTTCTCTGAAATCCCCCTTTGGGATCTTTTTTGTCTCTTTCTGCGTCATTTGTCGTTTGCAATTTCTTTAGCTTCACTCAAAGTTATTCTTTTTCCGTTAAAATACGGCACAACATAGGCATCTTCTACACCTTCTCTACGCACTTGTTCCTGCATTTTTAGTGCATCGTCGTAGTTTGTAAGGTTTCCTGTAGTGTATACCACAATGCCTTTTTCGTCGGTGTAATTCTCAATTTTACGAATATAGGATAACTTGTCGAATAATCGTTTTACATAGGGTGGTAATCCACGGCTATAGGCGCCCAACTGTATTTTATAAATCAGTTCGTCTTCTGTTGTTTCTTCGGTTTTGCTACTTGTTGTTCTTGTTATCGGTGCAACTGATGGCGCCACCAGTATAATCGAATCCGGTTTTTTCGGGACTAACTGAGATTTGTAAGCTGCTAAATACTCATCGGCCTGTTTATGGAAGGCATCTATTTCTTCGTAAGAAGCGTTTTGCCAGAACGAATTTTCTTCTTGTTGCGATTTTAACAGCAATTCTTCCGCAGTTGCACGTAGCTGAAAAATACTTGTTTCGTTATCAAGAATTTGTTTGCCGAGTGTTTGCCGCTCGGTGTACGATGTTGTGGCACCGTATTGTTTTCGCAGTTTATCTGTATTGCTTATCGTTTGCTCCAGCTCTTCCTGTTTCGCAGTTCCTTCGGTATATAGTTTTAAACCTTTTTTTGTTTTGAAAAAAGTAGTGTCGGGATAAGTAATCTCTGCATTCACTACAAAATTTATCGGCTCCGGTAAAATCTCAACTTCGGTTGGTTCCTCAATAACTACCGGCTCAGGAATGATTGAATCAGCAATGGTTGAGTCCATCAAAATCGAATCGTTTGCGGCAATAACTTCTGTTGAATCCGAAATTTCAGTAGCGATAACCATTTCGCCAATAACCGGATTAAATGGCTCGGGTTCAGTTGTGCGGGGCACAGCTGCCGGCATTACATCGCCCGCTGCAGTTTCAGCAACTTCCTGTGCTTCATTTCGTTGCTCAAACGGATTGATTTTCTCGCGGCATAGTTCCATTTTTTCTGCAAGTCCAACTTCCTGTGCCGTTGCCTCATCGGTTTTATTACTGAATAATTTATAGTAATTTAATGCTTCCTGAAAACGGTTTTGGGCGTGGTACTGAACACCAATATAATAGTTTGTCTTTAAAGGCGCTTCGCCCAGACTGCCGTTCAGCAAGTAAATGATTTCGTTGGTTCCGTAATGTCCGTTTTCGGTACGGCAGGCCCCATAATAGTAATTAACCATCAGGTGGTCGGGCTTTTCATCCAGCAGCTTTTTCAGAATCAATTCAGCCTCGGCAAAATTGCCTTCTTCGTATAAACGAATGGCTTGCGATAACGGATTTTCCTGGCTAGCTCCAAAAACGCTGTCGGAAGCAAACAAAAAAATAGAGAATATTGTTAGTAGTGCTAAAACCTTTCTAAAAATCATATAAAAACCAGTTCTGTTTTATGTTTGTAAAGCTACAAAAAATCAATTTTTTTTAGAGATTAAATTAAACTGAAGTAGCAGCTAAGATACAGAATTGAGCTGAGATTTATCATTTATTAAACTATATTTGTAAAATTGAATAATTCGTAAGACATGGCAGATTTAAAAGTTGGAGATAAGGCGCCGGATTTTGAAGGTAAAAATCAAAATGGAGAGAAGATCGCTCTTAAAGATTTTGCCGGAAAAAAACTGATCCTTTATTTCTATCCGAAAGACAATACTCCCGGTTGCACGGCCGAATCTTGTAACTTAAACGACAACTACGACGCGTGGTTGGAAAAAGGTTTTGATGTAGTGGGAGTAAGCCCCGACAGTGAAAAATCGCATCAGAAATTTATCGACAAATTTGGGTTTAAATTTAACCTGATTGCCGATACTGAAAAAGAAATTCTGGAGGCTTATGGCGCGTGGGGCTTAAAAAAGAATTATGGCAAAGAATACATGGGTGTTTTACGAAAAACCTTTGTTATTGACGAAGAGGGCGTAATCGCCGAAATTTTCGAAAAAGTAAATACAAAAGATCACACGAATCAGATTATTGAAACATTAAATCTATAACCTATTCTGAACATGACAAAAGAGGAGAGAGCTCAAATGAACAAGGAAAAGCTGAAAGCGCTTCAGCTTACAATGGATAAAATTGAAAAGAGCTACGGTAAAGGTTCTATTATGCGCATGGGTGATCGCGCCGACGAAGATGTTCCCGCTATTTCGTCTGGATCTATTGCGCTTGACGTAGCTTTAGGCGTTGGCGGATTCCCGAAAGGCCGTGTTATTGAGATTTATGGTCCTGAATCGTCGGGTAAAACAACCCTGGCCATTCATGCCATTGCTGAAGCTCAAAAAGCAGGAGGAATTGCCGCAATTGTAGATGCCGAGCATGCTTTCGATCCGTACTACGCCCGTAAACTGGGTGTTGATATTGATGAACTTCTAATTTCGCAACCCGATAACGGTGAACAGGCTTTGGAAATTACCGATAACCTGATCCGTTCAGGAGCGCTGGATATTGTTGTAATCGACTCGGTTGCTGCATTAACACCAAAAGCCGAGCTGGAAGGCGAAATGGGCGACTCAAAAATGGGACTTCAGGCACGTTTGATGTCGCAGGCATTGCGTAAGCTTACTGCCAACATCAACAAAACAAAAACCTGCTGTATTTTTATTAACCAGTTACGCGAGAAAATCGGCGTAATGTTCGGTAACCCGGAAACAACAACCGGTGGTAACGCACTTAAATTTTATGCGTCGGTGCGTTTGGATATTCGTCGTATCGGACAAATTAAAGATGGCGACGAAGTGAATGGTAACCACGTTCGTGTAAAAGTGGTGAAAAACAAAGTGGCACCGCCATTCCGTAAAGCTGAATTTGATATTATGTATGGCGAAGGAATTTCTAAATCGGGCGAGATCATCGATTTGGGCGTTCAGTACAATATTATTAAAAAGAGTGGATCGTGGTTTAGTTATGGTGAAACAAAACTGGGGCAGGGCCGTGAAACTGTGCGTCAGTTGGTAATCGATAATCCCGAGCTTGCTCAGGAATTGGAGACGAAAATTATTGAAGCCATTACAGGAACAGTAACCACCACCACAGAATAGATTAACTGATATAGACAGAATATACCGGGTGAATTGATTCTGTCGATTCATCCGGTTTTTTTATAAGGCAGGCTTAAAGATGAAGTAGTTTTTACAAATATAAATAGATAAAAAAAATCGTATGAAAGTGTTAAAGTTTGGTGGAACATCCGTAGGTTCCGCCGCAAACATTAAACGTGTAAAAGACATTGTACTAAACCAGAACGAGGATGTTGTTGTGGTAGTTTCAGCCCTTGGTGGCATAACCGATAAAATTCTAACGGCAGCGCACAATGCTGCCTCTGGTACAGGCGACTTTCATACGGAACTTACGGAAATCAGACAAAGACACGACGAAACATTACGTGAACTTTTTAACGGATCAGGATCGGTAAAAGAGCATGTTGATGTATTGCTCGACGAGTTGGAGAAATTATTGACCGGTATAACTCTGGTGGGCGAATTAACACTGAAAACACTCGATCGAATTGCCGGTTTGGGCGAACGAATTTCGTCGCATATTGTTGCCGAATTTATTGGCTGCCCGCGAAAAGACTCGTCGGAGTTTATTCAAACCGACAGCAACTTTGGTAAAGCGGCAGTTGATTTTGGCGTTACTAACAATAGAATTAAGGAAACTTTTGCCGGTTTTAAAGGAGCAGCCGTTGTGCCCGGTTTTATCTCGAAAAATGCCAAAGGCGAATTTACTACACTTGGGCGTGGTGGATCTGATTTTACTGCCGCAATTTTGGCTGCAGCCCTTGATGTTGAGATTCTGGAAATATGGACCGACGTAAACGGTTTTATGACAGCCGATCCGCGTGTGATTCGCAAGGCTTATACCATTCCTGAGATATCTTATTCAGAGGCCATGGAGCTTTCGCATTTTGGTGCCAAAGTAATTTATCCGCCAACTATTTTGCCGGTTTATCAAAAGGGAATTCCCATCCAGATAAAAAATACCTTCGATCCGGAAAACCCGGGAACCAAAATTGTAAAAGGTGTTAAGAATGGTTTCGACCGCCCGATTAAAGGTATTTCTTCTATTTCGGGAATTACGCTGGTTACCTTGCAGGGCATCGGAATGGTGGGTGTTACCGGCATTTCAATGCGATTGTTTACCGCACTCGCAAAAGTAAATGTAAATGTGATTTTAATTTCGCAGGCGTCTTCAGAAAATTCAATCAGTGTGGCTATTGAAGAAAAAGCACTGGATGTGGCCGAAGCTGCAATTCGCGAAGAATTTGAAAAGGAAATCTCCGCCGGACAGGTGAATAAAATTGATCTCGAAAAAAGCGTTTCTGTTGTGGCGATTGTTGGCGAGAATATGAAACACACTACCGGTATTGCCGGAAAACTTTTTTCTACCATGGGAAAAAGTGGTGTAAACATTATTGCCATCGCGCAGGGAGCGTCGGAGCTGAATATTTCGTGGGTAGTTAAAAACGACGATCTGCGAAAAACCTTAAATGTGGTGCACGAATCGTTCTTCCTGTCGGAGAATGTGGAGCTGAATATTTTCCTGATGGGAATTGGTACTGTTGGAGGAAACCTGCTGAAACAGATTAAACAACAACAGGAGCGACTATTAAAACAAAACCACTTACGATTGAAGTTAACCGGAATTGCCAACTCTAAAAAAATGCTCTTTAACCGCGATGGAATTGAAATTGATTCCTTTAAAGAGCAGTTGGATGCTTCGGAGAAAACATCTTCGTTGCAGGGTTTTGTTGATGAGATCAAGGAAATGAATATCTACAATTCCGTGTTTGTGGATTGTACGGCTAACGATGCGGTTGCTGATCTTTACAAGGAAATTTTGAGTTCGAACGTTTCCATTGTTACGGCCAATAAAGTAGCCGCTTCATCGGAGTATGATAATTATGCCGAACTGAAAAAAATCGCCAAAAAGAAAGGGATTAAATTTCTTTTCGAAACCAACGTTGGCGCAGGTTTGCCTATTATTAATACACTTAATGATTTGGTAAATTCGGGCGATAAAGTGTTGCGGATTGAAGCCGTTCTTTCCGGAACGCTCAACTATATTTTCAATACTATTTCGGCTGATATTCCATTGAGTAAAACCATTCAAATGGCCAAGGATGAAGGTTATTCAGAACCCGATCCCCGGGTTGATTTAAGTGGTGTTGACGTGGCCCGTAAAATTCTGATTCTTGCCCGCGAATCGGGTTATCGTATTGAAATGGATGATATTTTGATCAACCGTTTTGTACCCGAAGAATTATTTGCCGGTACGCTCGACGAGTTTTGGGCCGGTGTTTCGGAGTTGGATGCCAAATTTGAAACTGAACGTCAACGACTGGAAGCTGAAAATAAAAAATGGCGCTTTGTGGCTAAGTTCGAGAATGGTAAGGCCGAAGCCGGATTGCAGGAAGTAGATTCTAAGCATCCGTTTTACGACCTGGAAGGAAGCAATAACCTGGTAATGTACACAACAGAACGTTATCACGAATTTCCGATGCTGATAAAAGGTTATGGCGCCGGAGCCTCGGTAACGGCCGCCGGGGTATTTGCCGATTTGATAAAAGTGTCGAATATTTAAAACAAAGTTGTTGCTAAAAGCATTCATATAAAAAAGTAAAAAAACTTTGAAGACCGGTTGCCAACTGCTGTCACCGGATACTGGTCTTCTCTTTATTTTCTGAACAACATGAAACATATTATAATTCTTGGCGATGGCATGTCTGATGAGCCAATCGCAGCCTATGGCGGAAAAACTCCGTTGCAAATGGCGAATAAACCACATATCGATTGGCTGGCGAAAAACGGCCAGTCGGGCTTATTAAAAACCGTGCCCGAAAGTATGCATCCGGGTAGCGAAATTGCGAATATGGCCGTATTAGGCTACGATGTTGAAAAGGTTTTTGAAGGCAGGGGAGTACTGGAAGCGGCCAGTATGGGCGTTGAATTACAACCCGGAGATTTGGGTATGCGCTGTAACCTGATTTGTGTGGAAGATGAGAAAATTAAAAACCACTCGGCCGGACATATTTCAAATGAAGAGGCAGAGGAACTGATTCGTTTCCTCGATGAGAAATTGGGGAATGACAAGATCAAATTCTATTCAGGTGTATCTTATCGTCATTTGCTGGTAATAAAAGATGGTGTTAAAGATTTTGCCTGCACACCACCACACGATGTACCGGGAACACCCTTTGTCAATTGTTTGCCAAAAGCAAAAACCGACGCCGCAGAAGCAACTTCTGATTTGGTTACTGACCTGATTTTAAAATCACAGGAACTGTTAAAAGATCATCCGGTGAACCTAAAACGCAAAGCGGCAGGAAAAGATCCGGGTAACTCTGTTTGGCCATGGTCACCTGGTTATAAACCGGCCATGCCAACGTTAAAAGAAATGTTTGGAATCGAGAATTCGGCAGTTATTTCTGCGGTCGATCTGATTCATGGAATTGGAGTGTATGCCGGAATGAAAGTGATTCATGTGGAAGGCGCAACCGGTTTATACGATACCAACTACGAAGGAAAAGCACAGGCTGCAATCGATGCGCTTAAAGAAAACGATTTTGTGTATTTGCACATCGAAGCAAGCGATGAAGCGGGCCATGAAGGTGATGTGGAACTGAAAACAAAAACCATTGAGTATCTCGATCAGCGCGTGGTAAAATACATTCTGGAGGAAACAGCAAAAATGGACGAGGACGTGGCCATTGCTATTTTGCCCGATCATCCAACGCCATGTGCACTAAAAACACATACCCGCGATGCCGTGCCGTTTACCATTTACAAACCGGGTGGTGAAGCCGATGCGGTGGAGGTATACGATGAGTTCGATCCACGAAACGGAATCTTTGGAACTCTGCAAGGTGACGAATTTATTCGTGCATTTTTGAAGTAAATATCCATTTGTGGAGATCAAAAGGTGTTAAATTTCTGATATATGTCATGTTTTTGAGGTTGGGGGAGTCTTGCCTTCATCCCAAAATTCTATTTTTGTTGGAGTAATGAAACGAGCTTGTAAAATTATTTTCCATTTATGCATATAGTTATAAGCGAGTTACATCGAACACCCCTAAAGCTTTAATTGAAGTGAGATGAAATACTATAGTACAAATAAAAATACCCCTGATGTTTCTTTAAAAGAAGCAGTTGTAAAGGGACTGGCGGCCGATAACGGATTGTTTATGCCCGAGCGGATTGAAAAATTCGAGCCTGCTTTTTTTGATCAAATTCAAAACCTGTCGTTTCAGGAAATTGCCTCTGAAGTGGCAAAGAAATTCTTTGGTGAAGATATTGAAGAGGCCAAATTGAAAGAGATCGTTTTTGATACCCTGCAATTTGATTGTCCGGTTGTAAAAGTTACCGATTCTATTTATTCCCTGGAGCTGTTTCATGGCCCAACGCTGGCATTTAAAGATGTTGGCGCGCGTTTTATGGCGCGTTTGCTCAATCATTTTTTGGGTAAACAAGAGAAACTGGTAAACGTTTTGGTGGCCACATCGGGCGATACAGGTAGTGCGGTAGCTAACGGTTTCCTCGGAGTTGACGGCATTCATGTTTACGTGCTTTATCCAAAGGGAAAAGTTAGTGATATACAGGAATCGCAGTTTACAACACTGGGGCAGAATATTACAGCATTGGAGATCGAAGGTACTTTCGACGATTGTCAACATTTGGTAAAAACGGCTTTCCTTGATGATGAACTGAATAAAAAGCTGGTGTTAACATCGGCAAACTCCATAAATGTAGCGCGTTTTCTTCCGCAGGCATTTTATTATTTTAATGCGTATGCCCGCCTGAAAGAAGCTGGTAAACTTGATGATAAACAATTGGTTGTTTCAGTGCCCAGCGGTAACTTCGGAAACCTTACAGCCGGGTTGATTGCGGCAGAAATGGGACTGCCGGTAAAACAATTTATTGCTGCCAACAACGAGAATGATGTAGTTTTTGAATACCTCAACACTGGAGAGTATAAACCACGTCCGTCGGTTGAAACCATTGCCAATGCAATGGATGTTGGTGCACCGAGTAACTTTGCCCGAATCCTCGATTTATACAAAAACGAGCACGCAGTAGTAGCCGGAAAAATTAAAGGTTACCGTTATTCTGATGAAGAAATCAGAGAGGTGATTCTGAAGGTCTACAACGAACATAACTATTTATGCGATCCGCATGGAGCATGTGGATATCAGTCGTTAAGCGATTATTTGTCGGAGAATGAGATCGGCGTTTTTTTAGAAACGGCACATCCGGCAAAGTTTACAGAGACGGTAGAGACGGTTGTTGGAAAAGGTAAGGTAGAATTACCTGAAAAGCTTGCTGCCTTTATGAAGGGCGAAAAGAAAAGTGAACAAATGACCAAAGAATATCCTGATTTTAAACGTTATCTTCTGGATCGTCCAATTTAAAGAAAAAATGTTATTGAACAGTTGACTGATTTTTGTGTTTTAGTTGGAGATGATAAATTTAATGGTAAATTTATTCAGTTTTGAGTGTTACTTTTATCCCCGAAATGTAATATTATTATGTAGGATATCATTTTCAAAAAGAATTAATGTTAACAAGATCGATATATGAGACAGCTAAAAATTACCAAACAGGTTACTAACCGCGACACCCTCTCGCTGGATAAGTACCTGCACGAAATTGGGAAGGTAGAGTTGTTGTCTGCGGAGAAAGAAGTGGAGTTGGCCAAACGCATAAAAAAAGGAGACCGCGAAGCTTTGGAAACGCTGATAAAAGCAAACCTCAGGTTTGTCGTTTCTGTTTCGAAACAATACCAGAACCAGGGCCTTAGCCTACCCGATTTAATTAACGAAGGAAATTTAGGATTGATAAAAGCTGCGGAGCGTTTTGATGAAACCCGCGGATTTAAATTTATCTCGTATGCTGTTTGGTGGATTCGCCAATCAATACTTCAGGCTTTGGCCGAGCAGTCGAGAATTGTTCGTTTGCCTTTAAATAAAATTGGTTCGATAAATAAAATAAACAAAGCATTTAACAAGCTGGAGCAGGAATTTCAGCGCGAACCCACCGTTGATGAGGTGGCAGAATTAATGGAATCAAAACCCGATTTGGTTGAGGATTCTATGAATTTTTCCAGTACTCACGTATCAATGGATGCCCCTCTGCGTGAAGAGGAGGCAAATAGTTTGTATGATGTAATGCTCAACGAAGATTCACCGGATCCGGATGGCGAACTGATGGATAATTCGCTTCGTAAAGAAATAGAACGATCTTTGTCAACACTCGGGGAACGGGAAGCGGAAATTCTGCGTTATTACTTTGGGTTAAAAGGATATCAGCCGCATACGTTGGAAGAAATCGGAGATGTTTTTGGATTAACACGTGAGCGCGTTCGTCAGATAAAAGAAAAAGCAATAAAAAAACTAAAAAACCAATACCGAAACAGGTTACTAAAATCATACCTGGGTAAATAAACGAAACTTATGAGAGCTTTGGTAGCACCCTCCATTCTGTCAGCTGACTTTAACAATCTCGGAAAAGATATCGAAATGATCAATCAAAGTGAAGCTGATTATATTCATTTTGATGTGATGGACGGGGTGTTTGTTCCAAATATATCATTCGGAATTCCCGTAATTGAACATGTAAAGAAAATTGCCAAAAAACCGCTCGATGTGCATTTGATGATCGTTGATCCGGATAAATTCATTGAGCCTTTTGTTAACGCCGGTGCATCAATTATAACGGTGCATTACGAGGCATGCCGCCATTTACACCGTACGGTGCAGTTAATAAAATCGTTTGGAGCCAAGGCAAGTGTTTGTTTAAATCCACATACGCCTGTAGCCGTTTTAGAGGATATTATCGGCGATTTGGACATGGTGTTGCTGATGTCGGTAAATCCGGGTTTTGGTGGCCAGAAATTCATCGAAAATACATATAGGAAGGTGACACAATTGCGCAAAATGATTGATGACGCAAATTCTGACTGTAAGATTGAAATTGATGGTGGAGTAAACTACGAAACTGGCAAAAAGCTGCTTGATAAGGGTGCCGATGTACTTGTTGCCGGAAGTTTTGTTTTTAGTGCCGAAAATCCAAAGGAAATTATTTCAGGATTAAAATCATTGTGATGAGTGAACGGCGTTGTCGTGGCACTCTTCAATATTCTTTTCAATAACCTTTCGTGGTAAATCCCGCAAAGCACAGTCTCCTGCAGCGCATTCGGAGCAGTTGTGTACCATGGTTATTTTATCCTTTTTAAAATCGGTTGTTTTGTTTTTTTTAGCCGGTTTAAAAAAACGACGGTACACTTTTAATGCTGCCCAAAAAACGGCAGCAGCAACAATAAGGTATGTCAGAATTTCCTGGACCATATTAAATGAATAACATCCCGATATTATAAGTTACAAACGCGGCTACCCACGCCAGGGCCGTGGTGTAAAATACCGAAAACGCTGCCCATTTCCACGAGCCCGATTCGTTTTTAATACTCGCCACAACACCAATACACGGGAAATAAAGCAGAATAAAAATAATGAATGCCAGTGCGGCAGGTGTGGTAAATACGTCCTGTCCTTTATGCTTACCTAATTGATGAACTTCGTTTTGTAATTTTTGCTGCAGGTTAATGGTTGTTTCACCATCCTGCGATTGGTAAAGCACACCCATGGTGCTTACTACAATTTCTTTTGCCGGCAAACCGGCCACCACAGCAATACTCATTTTCCAGTCGAAACCAAGCGGACTCATTATCGGTTGAATGAGTTTGCCAGTTCGTCCAAGATAGGAGTTGATCAAACGGTCGGATTCCATGGCATGGTTCACTTCCGCAATGCGTTCGTCTTTTTGTATTTCGGTGATTTCCGAGTTTGCTATCTGCTCAATTTGTGCTTCAAAAGCAGAAGTATTCTCCGTTTTTCGCGGGAAATATTCCAATGCCCAAATAATAATAACACCCAACAAAATAATCGTCCCGATCTTCTTTAGGTAATGTTGCGTTTTGTCCCACATATGGTACACCACATTCCGGAATGTTGGCAGGCGGTAGGTCGGGAGCTCCATTACAAAAGGTGTTTCTTTATTTTTAAAAACTGTTTTATTGAGAACCTGCGCTGTAATAAAAGCAAAAAGAATTCCAACAGCGTAAATTCCAATTAAAATCCAGGCTTCGTATTTCTGGAAAAAGGCAGAAATAATAAGTATATAAACCGGTAGCCGCGCACTGCACGACATAAACGGAATGATGAGCATGGTAAGAATCCGGTCGCCCCGACTTCGCATGGAACGAGTTGCCAGAATAGCCGGAACATTACATCCAAATCCCATTATCATAGGAATAAACGAACGGCCATGCAGACCAAAGCGGTGCATTATATTGTCCATAATAAAGGCCGCACGAGCCATGTATCCTGAGCCTTCGAGCAACGATATAAAAAAGAAAAGAATAAGTATATTAGGCAAAAACACCAAAACACTTCCGGCGCCCCCGATTATACCGTCAACCAACAGGTCGTTCAGCATGCCCTCGGGGATTATGTTGCCCACAAAATTACCCAATGCCACAACTCCCGCATCAATCCAGTCCATCGGGTAAGCCCCCAGCTTAAAGGTGGTCCAGAAGATAAAAAACAGTAGTGCAGTAAATATCGGAAATCCCAGGTAGCGGTTGGTTAACACACTGTCGATCTTTTCCGATTGAGTTTTCTTTTCCTTACGTTTGTTGCTGTACGTTTCGCGTAAAGCACCGGCAATAAAACTGTATTTGGCATTGGCAATAACCGTTTCGCTATCGTCGTTTTCAAGCAGTTCTATCTTCTTTATTTCTTTTAGGGTAACTTCCTGTATCTCCTCGAAATTCGAGTATTTCGAGAGCAGTTCGATTACCTGGTTGTCTTTTTCGAGCAGTTTAATGGCCAGAAAACGCGACGAAATCTTATCAGTGATCGGTTTGTCTTCTTTTATTTTCTGACGAATGGTGCGGATCGACTTTTCAAGCTCTTTTCCATAATTAATATGGATATGGCGCGAAAAATTATCTCGGCCCTCAAAAACTTCAATAACCTTTTCAATTAAGTTATCCAATCCGAGCCCTTTCGAGCTAACCGTAGGGATGAGAGGAATTCCAACCAGTTTCGATAACTCTTCCTTATTCAGTTTAAGCTTGTTCTTTTCCAGCTCATCAAACATATTCAGGGCCATTATAACCCTTAAATCCATGTCGATTAACTGCGTGGTAAGAAACAGGCTTCGTTCCAGGTTGGTCGAATCCAGTACGTTAATTACAATATCAGGAGTTTGTTCGTAAATAAACTTCCTTACAAATATTTCTTCTTTTGAATAGGCTGTTAAACTGTATGTGCCGGGCAGGTCGTAAAAGTTAAACGTATAATCGCCGCTTTTAAAAGTGGCTTTGTGAACGTCAACCGTAACACCGCTGTAGTTTCCAACTTTTTCTTTCGATCCGGAGATAAAATTAAACAGTGTGGTTTTTCCGCAGTTGGGATTACCTACCAATGCGATATTGATTGTTTTTGTACGCGCCGAGTGGTCGATTAAATCGATATTACGGTCGATAGTACCCTCGTAAGTGTCGGTTGATGTTTTTTTGAACTCGGAGGCCGGAATAACCTCAATCTGATCGGCTTCCGATTTCCGCAGCGTAATATTATAGTTCAGAATTTTGTATTCGCTGGGCCCTCTAAATGGAGAATCTTTTATGGCCCGAACTTCGTTGCCACGGATAAATCCCATTTCAGTAATCCTCTTCCGGAACGAACCATGACCTAAAACTTTGGTGATTATCACCGGCTCATTATTTCTTGCTTCGCTTAATTTCACTCTCCCCCTGCTTTCTGTATTTAAATTAAATAAAAATAAGCCTACAAATATATTTAAATTCCGATGATAAAAAATAAAATATATTTGTTCTTTACATAGTTACAACAAGTGACTATTTTTGTTCGAACGAAGGAGGTTAAATGGAGGAAGATAAATTTTATAATAATATTCAGAAAGCATTGGACGATCTGCCCGAAAACTTTAGTATTCTGGAGGAACAGATAGATGTTGGTATTCAGATGAAATACTTTGAATTTGCCCGACTACTGAAGGACAGGGACATATCGGAAGAATGTTTTGAGGCGAGAGAGGAACTTTTTGACAAAGAAGTTGACGAAGAACGTAAAAAGGAAATACTGACAGCCATTGCGGTGTACGATGACGTGAAAGCGTACCGTACGCTTGAGAAGTTTGTTGAAGAGGCTGAGGGTGACCTGAAACAATGGGGAACGCTGGCTTTGCAGGAAAGCAGAATGCTGATGCATAGCTCCTTACTTGATGAGCAACAGGTGTTTATATCAACCGGACTGGGTGGAAAAGGCAAAAAATTGCGCTATTTTGTGGTGTTCCTTTCGGTTAATGAGAACGAAATGTTAACAGAAGCGCAACAAAAGCTTCTTAAAGATGAGTTAATATTCGAGCTCAACAAGCAGGAAGGAGTGTTTGAATCGATGGACTTTATGGAAGGTTTTTCATCGGCTTTGGTAATGTTGCCGATTACTGCCGAAATCAGAGATACATTTCAGAATGTAATTAACGAGTGCAATCAGTACGGTGGCTTTTTACGCGAAGATATGGTAATTACCAATGTTAAGATTTTGTCGCGTAGCGAGATTATACAATTAATACATCATAAGGAAAATAAGAATAACGATGAGTTGGAAAACGAATAAGATAAATGTGGCTATTCAGGTATTGCCTGAAGCCGACGGAAAAATAAAATACGAATTGGTTGACAAAGCGATTGAAACCATCCAAAAATCGGGATACCGCTACCAGGTGTGCCCGTTTGAAACTGTAGTTGAATGTGGATTTCATGAATTTCCGGATTTGCTGGAGCGTATTCATGAGGCCTGCGGCGAAGCAGGAACACAACGAATGATCACCAATATGAAACTTCAGGTGAATTTTGAAAAAAATGTGGCCATTGAAGATAAAATGGAAAAATACTCGTAATTATTTTGCTGTTAGGCGGTTGAATACCTCAGCAGAAAAGCAGGCAAAAATGAATTGTAATTAATTTCAATAAAATTTCTGTGCAGATTTGTATTTATACAAATAAGCGCTATATTTGCACCGCTTTTAAAGCAAACGCGTTCTGGACCTGTAGCTTAATTGGATAGAGCACCTGACTACGGATCAGGAGGTTAGGGGTTCGAGTCCCTTCAGGTTCACCAGAAAACTAAAGAGTTGTAAGATGTATTTCTTGCAACTCTTTTTTGTTTTCGGAGACCCTCAAAAGAATCCTCTTCCGATTTACTTTTATCTTATCTTTTCAATTACCCATTGTAACATATTGTCCTCTCCCCGCGAAAAACTTTTCCATTCGTATTGTAAGGGAATATCGGGTTGCACGCCTTCAGAAAATTCTTCCTGAATACGAAACAGGCGTTTCGAGTAACAGATGACAAGTTTGGAGTTGGGAAGCTCAAAAGTGTCCATATCCTGAAACCCGGTTGGATTTGAACCTGTAGGTTCGCCAACAATTTTTGCGTTTAGCAATTCGCGAAATAAGGCTGTGTTACTTGTTGCTGCCGAAAAAGTGACTTTGTCAGCCAAAACATAAACACCCGATTTCCAGTCAACCGGATCGGCAAGATTTAAAGCATTGGCCAAAACCAGACCGGCATAAAGATCGCCACCGCCATTATTTCGCAAATCAATAACCAGTTCGTGGATATTGTTTTGAAAAATATAGCCCACTATTTCTTCACCAATGTGCATCATCTCTTCAAAGGTTGGGTAGCTTTCAAAATGAATGTACAGACCATCGGTGCCTGAAATTGGAGCGTACCAAAAACCTTCAATTGAAGTTGTATCAGGTTTCTTGATCTTGGGAACTGAGATTGTGAGTTCTGCAAATTCTATAGGTTCGTTATCTGCAGAAACGCTTAGTGTTTCTGTAAAAACAGTACCGTCGTCGCTTTTAAAATAAACGAGGCTTTGTCTTTTTGTTTGATGAGCTTTAATTCAAAAAGCACTTCACTAATCGGGAAATACTGTGCAGTTCGGATAATTGCTGAGTGCCGGTTTTCAACAAACTGCGCTACCTCGCTAACTTTTTGTGCTGCAATTGCAATTGGAGTTTCATCAACAGCAATAAGTTGGGTTCCCAATAGGTGATCGAAACCTTGGACTATTTTTACAATGCGCCAGTCGTTGCCAAATTGCTGGATTTCGAAGGGGAAATTATGAGTTTCCACATTGCTTAAGGAAATAGCGGTATGTCCGTCACCAATTTTTTGGGTCAGGCGCATCAGGTCCATTACAAGCTGAAAATCGGTTTTATTATCTATCGATGACTTAATTAGCTCTAACTCCGAATCAAACTCGGCTTTCGAAATTCTGTTGTAAAGATCAATGTGTTTTTCCTCTAATCCGGTTTTATAGGCTTTCAGATCCTGCAGCCAAAATTCTTTTTCCGTTTGCTGGGCGAAAACCTTTAAAACGGCAAGGCATAGGATTAATGTAACCAGTATGTTCTTCATTTATTACGTGTTTAACAGCTTGCTGAGTTCTTCAATATTGGTTCCGCTCAGTATTTGCACCGATTGGGTAATTTTTTCAATATCCCAATCCCACCACCTGAGTTTTAGCAGCGCTTCAATTTGCTCCTCCGAGAAACGTTTACGAATAGGTTTTGCAGGATTTCCACCAACAATGGAGTAAGGTTCAACATCTTTTGTTACGGTTGAATTTGTTGCAATAATTGCCCCGTCGCCAATTTTAACACCAGGCATTATTGTTGCATTACTTCCAATCCAAACATCGTTGCCAATTTCTGTATCGCCTTTGTGCGGATACGTTTTTCCTTCCATGGCATTTGCCCAGTCTTCTCCGAAAATGGAGAACGGGTAAGTGGAAATAGCGTCGGCAAGGTGGTTGCCACCATTCATTATAAACCTAACGCCTGATGCAATCATACAAAACTTGCCGATTATGAGCTTGTCGCCCACAAAATCGAAGTGGTATTTCACATTTTTTTCGAAGTTATTCACGTCTTCAAAATCGTCGTAGTACGTGTAGTCGCCCACAATGATATTAGGATTTTTGATGATGTTTTTCAGAAAACACAAGCGGTCGTAGTGGGGGAGCGGGAATGTTTTGTTTTTATCCGGGATATTCATATTTGTTCGTTTTTAAGATGAGGTATCTATTTGACTGAATCATAAAAGAAATCAATTAGTTTATGCGTGCCAAATTTGGGAGCAACCATATCGAAGGCCATTGCGGTAAGGAAAAATTCGACAGGACCATAAGTTTTTTGAGGGAAGAAAGTACGGACAAAACCGATACTTGCTTTTCGCAGGAAATCGGGAAGATGTACAATTTTAATCTTTTTGCCGCTAGCTTGTAAAGCCATCTCTGCAATTTGGTTGTGCGAAAGGATATCGGGGCCACCAACCTCAATTTCTGTTTTGTCTGTCTCTATGGCATCGAAACAAACTTTAGCGAGGTCGGCACCGTGTATCGGATTTAATTTTTTATGGCCGTTTCCAAAAAGGTAAACGCTGCCTTTTTTTGCCATTTCCAGAAAGTCTTTCATATCAGAGAAAAATCCTGTTGGCCGGATAACAGTGTAATTAAGCCCCGAATTTTTAAGCTCGTCAACAAATCGTTCCTTTGCTTCGCAAATCTTCAGCTGCTTCATGTTTTGTCCGTTCAATACCGATACATAAATGAATTTCCTAACGCCCGCTTCTACTGCCTCATTTAACAGGTTTTTGTTCGCCTGATAATCAACGTCCATGTAGGTTAGTCCATCTTTCTGGCGGGTTATTCCAACGGTTGAAATAACCGTGTCGACTCCATTAAGTAGGCCTTTTAATGACTCCGGCCGTGTAAGTTCAGCTTTTACCTTTTGTAAATTCTTGCTGTCGAAAGCGGCCAGTTTTTCCGTATTCCTTGCCAATGCGATTCCTTCAGCGTTTAATTCGATTAATTGCCCCACCAAATATTTTCCTAAATATCCGGTAGCGCCGGCTATGGCTATCTTTTTCACTTTTGTTTGAGTTTTAGTTTACAGTTCATTCTTGATAATGGTATCACTAATCGTATTTCTGCTTGTACTGCTGTTGTGTACGTTGTTGGCTGTTCTGGTTGTGCCTCTATATAGCAGAAAAACATCTTTTAAAGATCGGAATAATTTTTTTGCCCTTTTTCTTAACTGGTTTGCCGGGTAGAAGACATCATCTTCAGCAGCAAAAATGTATAATGGGGTTTGAATCTTTGCCGCTTCAATTTCTGAAATTTCGGGGATTCGGAAAATGTTCGTTGTCAGTTTTTCTTTTCTGAGTATTCTGAATCTTTTTACTGAAAAAAGCACTTTGAAAAAATACCTGAGCCGACTGGGTTTAACGATTCCTGCCGGAGCAACCAAAAAGGTTTTGGCAATTCGTTTTTCGTCGAATGCTAAAGTTTTCAGGGCAATAAAACCACCCCCGCCAAAGGCCAGCAATATTGCGTGCTTAACACCTAAGCGCGATAAAATTTCGAACATCCATTTTCCGTACGAGTTGTTTTGTAAGTTAGGCTGAATCTCTGCACTTCGGCCGGCTAAATTCGGCAGATCAACAGCATAAATTTTAAAGTCGTTTACCAGTTCTTTTAACGTTTCAAATTCGAGTGGAGCACATGTTTCAGCTCCGTGTATAAATACCAGCGCACGTTTGTTCTCGGTACCTGTAATTGCAATATTGGTGTCGCCGTAGGTGGTCTCAATAATCATTAGCTCGTAGCGCACCGGCAATTCATCTAACTTTTGCGCGTACCTATTTGCAATTTTTTGTATGGCTTCTCCACTTCGAAAATAGGTGCTCATTGATTTTCAGTATTCTTTAAAATAAGCGAAAGCACTTTTACCATAAGTACTACCGATTCTTTTACTTCCACAGTTTGATTTAATGTACCGGCGAGGTATACGTCCAATTCCGGACAATAAAACATAAAGGAACCTGTGCTTCCGGAATGGCCGATAATGGTTAAATCCGGAAGTGTTGGAAACAATTTTCGAAAGGCGATTTTGCGCAGGCCAAAACCATATTCCATTCCATGCGTTTCAGGTACCCAGTGTTGCATTGTTTGTAATGTTTCGGCTGAAATAATTTTACCAGAAAAAAGTGCCTGCTGGAATTTTATCAAATCGCTACCGGTAGAAACCAACCCGCCTCCGGCCCAATCCGCGCTAAGACTTGCAATTGAGCTCACCTCAAAATCGCCTGCATAAGTTTCAGCCAACTTTAAAGTCTGCTCCAGTGGTGTCGATCGTAAATGCATGGAGGTGTGTTCCATTTCCAGCGGCTTAAAAAAGTGCTCCTCAAAATAATTGTGCAAGTTTGTTCCACTCTGTTTCTCTATGATTAAGCCAAGCAAAACATATTCCGTATCGGTGTAATTAAATCCGTTTCCGGGAACAAAAAGTGGCTCCATTTTCTGTTTTGCAAACTCAATGGTTTCCACTGGTTCCCAGAATTTGTCCGGTTCGCTAAACAGCAACTCCATCACATTGGCACGGCCGTCAATGGTCTTTCCTTCGAAATAATCGGGCAACCCTGACGTGTGTTGTAGTAAATGTGCAATCGTTATTTCAGCCGAATAATCCACTCCGTTGTATACATGCAGGCCTTGCATAATTGAATCGGGCAAATACCTGCTAATCGGATCGCTGAACTTCAGCTTATTTTGCTCCACCAATTGTGCGATGGCAGTTGCAGTAAATGTTTTCCCAATACTGGCTGTTAAAAAAGGATTGTCGGAGCTTACTTTTTCGCCACTCTGAAATGTAGCACCTGTATAGTTCCAGTCGATAGAACGCGAAGGAGAATACACGCTCAGAAATGCATTTCGGATGTTGTTCTTCTTCAGTTGCTTTTGGAACAGTTCTTCTGTTTTCTGCTTTATGCCGGTATTGTTGTTGTTCGTGCATTGCAGAAATATTCCCAGCAAAATGAAAAGTACTACTACTCCGAATTTTGACTTATTGACTATGGATAAATACATTGTATGAAAATAATTAAAATGCGTAGCCGATTGAAAATTCGCCCAGAAATCCATTCATAAAGGTATAATCATCGCGGAATACATCGATGGCATCCAAGGCTGCCTGGCTCGAATTATTCACTTTTAACTCGTCGTAAGCATAACCGTAACCCAAGGCAAAGTTCAGCGAAAGTCCACTTTTCCAAATCCAGCGTTTCCCAACATTTAGGCCAAGAGTGCACTCGGGTAGTTTGAAATCAAAATCTCCGGTTTCCAGCGCACCGTCGCCTTTTATTTTGCGGTAGCGCGCAAAGGCTCCTGCATAAAAGGAGTTTAAACCTCCGCCAATGTGATAACGGTAGTTTAATATCACCGCTTTTCCGCTTGATTCGATTTTGGCATCGGAATAGGTATCAGGAATCGTTTCCAGGTCGCCACGTAAAACCAGTCCGTGGTTTTCGCCAAAAAGATGCTCAACATTTGCCGAATAAAATCCAAAAGCAACTCCTCCTGGACAAACATTTATGGCCGTGCGCGCCGGACTAATCCATCTCTCGTTCTCTTTTTTCGTGTTTTCATGGCTTTGGGCACTTGCATTTTGCACTAACAGAACGGTTAGTAACATTAAAACCAAATAAGGTAGTCTTCTTGTTTTTCTCATCGTTGTAGCTTTTTTAATTGTTGTTTTCATTTCGATTAAATTTTGTTTTCTGTTGTTTTGAATTGTTTTACGCTACAAAGATGAAGCAGAAAAAAGAGTCAATCGTCCGAAAATGTAATTCCGCACTCATTGGTGAAAATCCGCACTTTGAAGAGATTTGGAACCTTGAGAAGTTGTGGGGCGAAAAATGGGTTTTATCCTTTGCTGTTTTTTAACCAGTTGCCGGGCGTTATGCCTTCAGCCTTTTTAAAGTAAGCGTTAAATACGGTTTTTGAATTAAAACCGCTTTCGTAAGCCATTCCTAAAATAGTGAGGTGGGCGTTTTTCGAATCAGTTGCAAGTTGTTTAAAATGGACAAGCCTGAATTGGTTAATAAACTCGTTAAAGTTCATGCCCGTTTTTTCATTGATGAGATACGAGAGTTTGTTTGGATGGAGATTGAGCATTTCGGCCAGCGTTCGTAAACTAAGCTGTGCATTCAGAAATGGTTGTTCCGTTTCGATAAAATTTACCAGTTTTTCAAGCTGTTTGTCTTGTTCCGGAAATTCTGATTCTGTATTTTTTTCTTTGGCAGGTACATGTTTAATTTCTTCTTCAAGAACAAAATTTGAAATGTGTAATGTACCGAAAGCATCAAATTTATGAAGTGTTTCCAGTGATGGGTCTTGCCTGAAATTAATAATTTGACCACGTTTTTGAGTAATATATTTACTCAATAATTCAATGGCTTCCAGCTGGTGCTCGGTATTGGCCAATATAAAAAGTTCGTAGGGAACCATTTGCCGTTTGTCTTCGGCGGTTGATTCCCAGCTTTTTAAAGTTGCTTCGGGCAGCGTTTTAAGACCTTTGTTTCGCACATTAAAATAGATCTGTTTTACTTCCGGATTGGGAGTATTGACAATAGCCTGTACAAATTCATCCTCTTTGTTCAACCAGATCAGGCATAAAATCCGGAGTTCGCGTGCGAGCACAAAATCGGGATTTATTTGCAATGCCTTTTCGATAAGTTGTAGTGCCGTATCAAAATGGCGCTGGTAGTAATAAATGTGCGAAAGCGTGTAATAATGGTTAGCCGACAGCGGATCCACTTTCATGGCTTTTTGAATGTATTCTTCGGCTTCTTTAAAGTAACCATGAGAAAGAAGCAGTTCGGCCATTGCCTCCAGTCCGTCGGTAAATCGCGGATGCAGATTCAGTGTTTCAATCAGTTGTTTGTAGGTGGCTTTAAAATCCCACTCCATCCAAAAAGTGCGGCCAATAAACGACTGGCCATATTCGGGGAGTGATTTATCAAGATCGCTGGCAATCATAAAATTTCTGATCGCTATTTCAAAACCTTGCTCGGCAGGCATATATCCCCAGGCAGCCAGCAAACCGTAACTTTGCACCAAACCGTAGTAGGCGCGTGCAAATTTTGGATCGAGTTGCACGGCAGCCTCGTAATATTTTGTTGCTTCGGCTATCGAATCGGCATCCCATTTTAATTGATAGAAATGTCCTTTCAAAAACAGCTCATAGGCTTTCATGTTTGTGGTTGGCTCGCTCACCAGTTGTTCCTGAATGTTAAAGTGCCCAAAATTTTCGCGAATCTGGTTGGCAATAAGCAAACTTATTTCATCCTGAAGGGCAAAAATATCTTCAATTTCGCGATCGAAATTTTTCGACCAGAAATGTGTGCCGTCTGCTGCATTTATCAGCTGAGCTGTAATACGAACCCGGCTTTGAACTTTACGAACGCTGCCTTCAAGCACCGATGAAACGTCTAACTGCCGGGCAATTTCGCGCACATCAACATGTTTGCCTTTAAACGCAAACGAAGAGGTTCGCGCAATAACCTTTAACCCGTCGATTTTGGTTAACGCGTTAATTATTTCCTCGGTAATACCATCGCTGAAATATTCGTTGTCCGGGTCGGAGCTCATGTTCACGAAAGGGAGAACAACAATGGATTTATCGGTATGTATATGGGACGTTTCTTCACCCATTTGGTTGTTAGCTACTTGTTTTTATGCTGTATCTAACAAAATAAGTGGTTCTTGGTTGATAAGGCCACAAAAAAATATGTAAATAATTATACTGTTAAAGTTTTCTCCTTTTTAACCGATGCAACAATAACATAAACCAATAGCGAACCTGCAATTCCAAAAATATTGGCATCCAGTTCAAACGGAAGCTCTATTCCCGACAGGATGAGGAACAACGTTAACGAACCTCCGGTAAGCATGGATAACAGCGCTGCAACTTTATTCGGATTTCTGGAAAATAAGGCTGCCAGCACCGGAATAATCATTCCCGAAACCATAAACGAGTAGGAGTGGAGCATTAAATCCAGAACGCTGGTCATTTTTAAGGCCAGTAACAATGCTATTGAGCCAATTATCAAAGTCAGTAACTGCGAAAGAAGCAAACTTCTTCTTCCGTTGTGCAGCCGGAATACATCGGTTAACAAGTTGCCTGATGCAGCCATTAAACAGCTGTCGGCAGTTGACATGATGGCCGAAAAGTAAGCCGATAAAACAATACCCAGGAATCCAACCGGAAGTATGGTTTTTAGCAATACCGGAAGTCCCATTTCAGCATCGAGGTTGGCAGCGTTGTAGCCCGGTAGTAGTTGGTTTTCCATTGCCACACGTGCAAACATGCCTAAAACCACACCAATAAATGCCATTAAAGGGTATTCAAACAGCCCGGCAATAAACCAGCCGCGTTGTGCCGATTGTGTATTTTTTGCCGCGTAAATCCGCTGATAAAGTGTCATTCCGATAAACCAGATCGGAATAATGGTAAACATCCAGTTAACAATTTGCTGCCAGCTTACCGAACGAAGCGATAAAAACTAAGCCGGTAATGTTGCCGAAATAGCTTCGTAGCCTCCAATACTGGTATAGGCAAATGGCAGACCAACAAAAATAAGCCCGGCCATAAGAATGATCCATTGAACGGTGTCGGTGTAAATAACCGCTTTTAAACCACCCAGCACGGTGTATACAATGGCAATCGTACCCATAATCAGCAGCGCCTTATCAATGCTAAGCCCGTCGAACGTTGAGGATGCGAGTTTGGCTCCTGCCAGAATTTGCGAACTGGTAAAGCCGAGGTATCCGATGGCCGATATCAGCCCGGCAATGAGGGCTACTCGTTTGTCGAAAACGTACTCAAGATACTGAGGAAAAGATAAAAATCCTTTTCGGCGTGCCAACCCCGAAACTTTTGGAATGAGAAGAACACCGCTAAGCCAGGCTCCCAATAGGCCGGTAAACAAAAGCCAGCTACCAGATAATCCCATGGTAAAACCCAATCCACCCAAACCGATGGAAAAACCTCCGCCTACATCAGTAGCTACCACCGATAACCCGATGTGAATACTACTGAGTTTACGTCCACCAACAAAATAATCGTCTGTATTTTTATTTTTGCGCAGAAAATAAACGCCTACGCCAAGCATCGCCAACAGGTATACGCAAAAAATAGAGAGATCAATCCACCCCATTATTTAATATCAACATTAAGCTTGAGGTATGAAGATTGGTCAATACGTTTCACAAGACCTTTATTAAGTAAGGAAGAAATTAACTCCTGGCCTCTTCTGGCCGACAGTTTAAGGTCTTTAATGATGTCGCCATAAACGTATTTTTCTTTTTCGTTTAATAATATTAAAATGTCTTTTTCAAATTGATTACTGATTTTCTGAATGTCAATTGTTTCTTTACTCATATATTTTTTCGCTCATTTTTGGTTCTGATGTTCCTTTTCCGTCAATTCGTTGAATCTGCTACAGTTTTTCCAGCCTTTCATTCCTCGGTTACAAAACACGTTTCTAAAAAGTAGCAAAGGCATATCCTTTGATTTCTCCTCTCCTTTATAAAGAGGGCAGGTTTTTGCAAAATGACATCGGTATCCCAGGTTCATATCAGATATGTTTATATAAAATGTTTAAACTTTCAATCTTTCCGGCAATGTTCGTATTCTTTATTAAAGTTCCCGAATAACAATAATCCATCTTCAGGAAAGTTTTTGTCATTCCTATCGAATTTAACCGGGCCATCGTATACAAGGTTGTAATTCCCTGTTCTTTCATCGATTTTTCAAGTGCGTTTAATAACAGCACCGACAGATTTTTACCGCGCTGGTCGGGTAGGGTGGCAAAGTCGGTCATTTCTGCATTTTTGCCTTCTTTGTCAATCTCGGCCGATGCCAGAGCTACCAGTTTCCCATTCGATTCGGCTCCGAAATATTGTGTTCCATCCTGAAATGTTTTAAGCACATAACCCGGATTATAGATCGGAAACGGATAAGTTACAAAAACTTCGCGATATATGTCGGTTATTTGCTCATAGTCTTCTTTTTCCAGCTTGCGCACCGTTACATTCGAATAGTCGGTACCGTTGGGCGTAATCGAATCCTGCACCTTTAGCATTTGGCTAAGGTTGTTCAGTTTTTCCGTTTCAATATCTAAAAGCCGGTCGGAATTCAGAAACTTCGAAACAAAAAACGCAGCTTCATTGTCGTTGTAAAACGCCGGTATTTGTGCCTCGGATAGAAAACCGTTGGATAGAAATACCGGGGCGGCGTGCACCGGTATTTTACAAACTATTTTACTGTACTTGTTTTCTCTTGCCAGCGTATTTATTTCTTCAACAATTTCCGACGGACAATCCGTGCTACCCAATTTCATCAGGTAGACACGGTCGTTTAACTGCCCGTGTTGAATTATGCTTCCGTTGCCTAATTTTTCAATTTTATCCTGCATCTTCTTCCCTCCTTATCATTCGTTCGTTGTCTTCGGGTATCAACGATATCGCATCGTCGGTATCCGATAATAATTTTTCAATTCCAATTGCGTCTTCTTCTGCTCCCTCTTCAATTTTTAAGTCGAGGTTACAATTTTCACAGTTTCGGTCGCACAATTTTGCTTCGTACGAGTCGGGTTCTTTATAGGTTGTTATTACTCCTTCGTAGTTTCGCAACACTACTTTGTTGGTCGACCATGAAATAATATAATTTGGCATTACCGGAATTTTACCTCCACCGCCGGGGGCATCAACCACATAAGTTGGGCGGGCAAAACCGCTGGTGTGCCCGATAAGGCTTTCCATAATTTCGATACCCTTACCAATTGGTGTTCTGAAATGGGACAATCCTTCAGAAAGATCGCACTGGTAGAGGTAATAAGGTCGTACCCGGTTTTCCACCAACTTGTGGAGCAGCGATTTCATAATCCGTGGACAGTCGTTTACATCGGCCAACAGAACCGATTGGTTTCCCAACGGAAATCCGCCGTCGGCCAGTTTTGCCAATGCTTCTTTTGATGAAGCCGTAATTTCTTTCGGATGATTAAAGTGCGTATTAATCCAAAGTGGCTGGTATTTCTTTAAAATCGAAACCAGTTTATCGGTAATCCGGTAAGGAAGTACCACCGGCATTCGTGTACCAATTCTTACGATCTCAACATGTGGTATTTTGGTGATTTCCGATAAAAGCCAGTCAATTTTTTCATCAGGCAACATAAAAGGGTCGCCACCCGATAACAGAACATCGCGTACGTGCGGGTTGCCGGCAATATAATCGAGCCCCTTTTGCAATTGTTCTTTTGATGGCACATAGTCGATATCGCCAACTTTACGTTTACGCGTACAGTGGCGGCAATACATGGAGCAAATATTACTTACATGAAATAACACGCGGTCGGGATAACGGTGTGTAATCCCTTCAACCGGGCTGTCGCTGTCTTCCGACAGCGGGTCTTCCAGCTCTGATTTTAAAGTAATAAGTTCTTCAACCTGGCCAAACGACTGTTTAAAAACCGGATCGTTTTTGAAATCTTTCTTGTTAATTAGCGAAAGGTAATAAGGCGTTATCGACAAGGGGAATTTGTCGAATGTTTCTTTTAGATTTTCCCGTTCATTCTCATCAAATTTAACGCCTAATAGTTCTTCAAACTTTTCCAGTGTTTTTATGGAGTGCCGTAGCTGCCACCTCCAGTCTTTCCACTTCGAAAGTTGCGCTTCTGTCTCAATTTTGTGTGCAATTGTCTGCTGTCTGTTATTATAAATCATACATATTTTTTTACTCAAAAGTTGTTTTTGAGTATGTTATGAACTAAAGAGATAAATCGATTACTATCAGCGAGTTGTGTTAGTTAGGAACAAACATCAGCCTAATGTTGCGGATGTCGTTCTCAACAATTACTTTCTCTGCTGCACTTAAGTTGGGTTCGGGTACGATGATGTGAAGTTTTCCGTGTCTTTCCTTTGTGAAATGCGCGAAAAAATTCCATTTTTCTGTATCAATATTATTGGTTAACTGAATTTCGTAAATGTTGGTTTCACCGTTTTTTTCGGTGGTTATAATATCAGGAATAAAACCATTATCCTCCGTTTGCGTTGTAATAGGAGAAGAAGGAATATAGTTTTTTAGTAACCCGGTTTGTAACGACATCTCGTATGCCTGTTCTTCCAACTGGGGAACAATTGACTTTGCTACCTGCTTTTTTGTTAAAGAAGTTATATTCATATTTGAAAATAGTTTCTATGCGAACAAAAATACAAAAAAAAGCGGGCATGCAAATTCATGTAGCTTTTAAATTCATTGTTAATAATGAATTTACATAAGTGGAATGCAACTTTCTGCAGATAATAATATATTTGTAAATTAGAAAAAATTTCTATAGAAACAATACACTATGAGTAGATTAATAATTGCCTCAAACAGGTTACCTGTAATGATAAACAGAAGTGCAGATGGAATGACTATAACTCCCAGTGCCGGAGGTTTAGCTACAGGTTTGAAATCATATCACAAAGACAGCAACAGCGTTTGGATAGGCTGGCCGGGTGTGATGCCCGAAACAAAAAAGGAAGAAAAGGAAGTTATCGGTTTGCTGGAAACCGAACAATGCCTGCCTGTGTTTTTAAACGAAGAATTAATTACGAATTACTACGATGGGTTTAGCAATGCAACGCTTTGGCCCTTGTTTCACTACTTTGCCGAGTTTACTGAGTTTAACGAATCGTATTGGGAGTCGTACAGCAAAGTGAACGAAATGTTCGCCGATGCGATTATCGAAAATGCAGAAGAAGGTGACGTGGTTTGGGTACACGATTATCAATTGTTGCTTTTGCCCAACATCCTTCGCGAAAGACGCCCCGATTTAACCATCGGATTCTTTTTGCATATACCTTTTCCATCATACGAGTTAATACGTATACTTCCATGGCGCGAGCAAATTGTAAATGGACTGCTGGGAGCTGATCTGATTGGTTTTCACACCTACGATTATGCCCGACACTTTATTAGTTCGGTGAAACGTTTGTTAGGACACGATGTTGATTTTAACCAGATAAAACTGGAAAACCGTCAGGTGATGATCGATGTATTTCCGATGGGTATTGATTACGAGAAGTTCGAATCGCATGCGCTTGAGATACAAAGCAAACCTATTCAGGATCGTTCGAAAGAACACCAGGACATTGACCGGTTCCTGTTAAGTATGCCAAACCGTAAATTGATTCTTTCTATCGACCGTTTGGATTATACCAAAGGTATTCCGCAGCGTTTAAATGCTTTCCGCGAGTTTTTAATGAAACATCCTGATTATCGCGAAAGAGTTTCGTTGATTATGCTTACCGTTCCGTCGCGAACGGATGTGGAGCAGTACCAAAATCTGAAAAACGAGATTGATGTGTTGGTGGGGAATATTAACGGTGAATTTGGAACGCTGAACTGGAACCCTGTAATTTATTTCTATCGCTCGGTTCCGTTCAATAACCTGATTGAGTTATACAGCTCGGCCGATGTGGCTTTACTAACACCGCTCAGAGACGGTATGAACCTGGTGGCCAAAGAGTATATTGCGTCAAAAGTCAACAAAAAAGGTGTTCTTATTTTGAGTGAAATGGCTGGTGCATCGAAAGAGCTTGGAGAAGCCATTTCGGTGAACCCGAATAATATTCCCGATACGGCCGATGCAATTTACAGGGCACTTACCAAACCCGACAAAGAAATGGAGAAAGCCATAACGGCCATGCAACAGCGAATAAAACGTTACGATATTCATAAGTGGGCTTCGGAGTTTATGAAAGCATTAAATAAAACGATTGAAAAACGCTCGGAGCATCATGCACGAAAAATTACAGCCCAGTTAAAGAATAAGATCTTCACGGATTACAATGATAAGCAGTCGAAAGTTTTGTTCCTGGATTACGATGGAACTTTGCAACGTTTTTTTGCAAATCCGCAAGCGGCTAAACCCGATGAGGACTTGTATAAGTTGCTCGATAAACTGGCAGCTGAAAAGAATACAACGCTGACATTGGTAAGCGGGCGCGACAGAGAGACTTTTGACCGCTGGTTTGGAAAAAGAAAATACAATTTAATTGCCGAGCACGGAGCCTGGTTAAAAGAAAAAGGCAAAGGTTGGGTTGAACGTAAACCTGTTCATACCGAGTGGAAAGAGAGTATTTTGCCGGTGCTTGAATCGTATGTCGATCGTACTCCGGGAAGTTTAATCGAAGAGAAAACCTACTCGCTGGTTTGGCACTACCGTAAAGCAGATATTGAATTAGGCGTGTTGCGTGCGCTCGAATTGGTGCACGATATTTCAAACCTGATCTTTAACCAGGATTTGGAAATACTGGAAGGGAAAAAGGTAGTAGAGGTAAAAGTTTCGGGAATAAATAAGGGAACGGCTGCAACCGACTTTTTACATGCTAATCCTGCTGATTTTGTGTTGGCAATGGGCGACGACTGGACCGATGAATTCTTGTTCAAAGAGTTACCCGAAGAGGCACATACCATTAAAGTAGGTACTGAAAATTCGGCCGCAAAATATTTCGTAAACAACTACAAGGAGGTACGAAGTTTTTTGAATGAGCTTGTAAAATCATAGTTAAAAGTAGCTTCGTTTATAAGCTTTCTGTTAATACTAATTCAAAAATCATTAGGTTGCGGCCATGGATAATTTGAACTACTCGATAATCGGAAATTGCAAAAGTGCTGCATTAATTTCCGACAAGGGATCGATTGACTGGTGTTGTTTGCCCGATTTTAATTCGTCGTCGGTGTTTGCAAAAATACTCGACGAAAAGAAAGGTGGGAGCATGGAGTTCCTGGTAGACGATAGTTATGAGATTAAACAAACATACATAAGAACAACAAATATTGTTTCTACATTTTTTCAGAATGAAGATTCGTGTTTTGAGGTTGTTGATTTTATGCCTCGTTACAAAACAAGCGAGTTCGGGCATTTTACCCCTCCGGATATTATTCGGTATATAAAGTACAAATGGGGGGAACCTAAATTTAGGGTTCGATACAATCCAAAAGTGGAGTACGCCCGTTTTAATACAACAACGATAGCCGAGGAGGAGTACATCAAGTGTTACACCACCGAAGGAGATTACGACTCGTTGTACCTGTATACCGACCTCGATAAAGAAGATATTTTGCAGGAAAACGAAATTACCTTAACTGATAATGCGTTTATCCTTATTTCTTACGATCAGAAACTGCTGAATCAAACACTGGAACGGCAATACCTTAAACTTCAGAAAACAAAAGTGTACTGGCTGGAATGGGCCAACAAACTAACGTCGTTTAAAAAATACAACAACGAAATTGTTAGAAGCGCGCTTGTTCTGAAGCTGCTGAGTTACGATAAATCGGGAGCCGTTTTGGCGGCTGCCACAACATCGTTGCCCGAAACAATTGGCGAGGAGCGAAACTGGGATTATCGTTTTTGCTGGATCCGCGATGCCTCGATGGTAATAAAGGTAATGTCGAGTTTGGGGCATCTGAATACCGTGAAGCGTTTTATGAAGTTCATTATCGATATTATTCCCGATAAGGATGAGAAGATACAGATCATGTACGGCATAAATCGCGAGAAAGTACTCGAGGAAGAGACTTTGGATCATTTAAGCGGTTATAAAAATTCGTACCCGGTTCGTATTGGGAATGCGGCTTACATTCAAAAACAGAATGACATTTACGGAATTCTGATGGATGTTATTTTTCAGCAGTTTACCGAATTTAAGATTTCGCTTGAAGACAGTGAGTCGCTCTGGACAATCGTGCGTAGCATCGTAAAAACGGTAGCCAATAACTGGACCAAACCGGATAAAGGAATTTGGGAGATTCGAACCGATGACCGCCACTTTACCTTCTCGAAGGTACTTTGTTGGGTAGCAATCGACAGGGCAGTAAAAATTGCCCGGTTTATTCACAAAGAAAGATATGTGGCGGAATGGCAACCACTCGCCGATACCATAAAAGAAGATATTTTCACCAATGCGTGGAACGAAGAAGTTGGCGCATTTACACAGTCGTACGGATCGAAAGATCTCGATGCTGCCACGCTGCTGATGCAGTCGTACGGTTTTATCGATGGAAAAGACGAACGTTTTGTAAAAACGGTGCTGGCCACCGAAAGGGAGCTTTGCGAAGATGGATTGATGTACCGGTATAAAAACGAGGATGATTTTGGTTTGCCAAGTTCGTCGTTTACTATTTGTACCTTCTGGCTCATTAATTCGTTGTATGCAATTGGTCAGCGAAAAAGAGCAAAGAAATTATTCGATAAACTGCTAACGTACAGCAATCACGTGGGGCTTTTTAGCGAGGATATCGATTTTAAAACCAAACGTTTGCTGGGGAACTTTCCTCAGGCCTACTCGCATTTGGCTTTAATCGAAACGGCTATAAACTTCTCGAAAGGGCAGACCACTGAGGATGAGCAGATTCTGGACGCGATTCACTGATTGTTTGACTTGAAATTGCCATTGCTTAAGTTGAAATCGTGATTGCTTCACTTGCAACGGTCGTTGCTTTAGTTGAAACTGTCATTGTTTCAGCTAAAGCTGACATTGCTTCAGTTTAAGTGCTTGTTGCTTTGGTCGCAGCGCTCGTTGCTTTAGTTAAAGTGCTTGTTGCTTTAGTTGAAGCGTTTATTGTTTGAGGTGAAGCTCTTATTGCTTCAGTTGAAATACTTATTGTTTGATTAAACGTTAGAAAACGCTATACCCGGCGATGGGAAATAATTGCCACGAAAATTGCCGGTTTGCTTTATAATTGCTCATCCAGGTCGGAATCCATAGTAATTAACGGCGAAGCGTCAATTTTTTCGATATCAAGTATTTTTACCAGTGTATTCAGGCCGGCTTCAACAACTCCGAATTCCTCTTCGCTAAGTTGCAGAAGTTTTTCCGATAATTGTTCGTGCAACAGTGATGGCATAGTGCTCAGCAGTTGATCGCCCGATGAGGTAAGAGCTATATTCACAACACGTTTATCACCCGATTTGGGAAGACGGGCCAGGTAGCCTTTTTTCTCAAGACGGTTTATAATACCGCTAACCGTACTCGGATTCAGGTTTAGGAATTTTCGCAGTTCGCCCTGCGTTGTTTGATAGTTAGGCGACTCGTGCAGAAAGTTTAAACAAAGAACCTGTGGAATACTTACGCCGTGTTCTTTCTGAATTTTCTTTGACTCGATGTCTACCGAGCGCACGATTTTGCGAATTTTAATTAGAATATCTCGTGTTTCCATTCCTTCCCGATCAAAAATTTTTGCTAATATATTAAGAAAAAATTAGAGCCGCTATTTCGTGGAACAACGATTGAAGGAATAAAGATTCAATTAATTCAGCGACTTCGTTATTTTCGCATCATATCAGGAAAGACAAAATGCCGACCGAAAAAAAACGTAAAATAATACATGTTGATATGGATGCATTTTTTGCGTCGGTAGAGCAGTTGGATCATCCCGAACTGAGAGGAAAGCCCATTGCTGTTGGAGGCACCAGCGACCGGGGAGTTGTTGCAGCGGCCAGTTACGAAGCCCGAAAGTACGGCGTTCGTTCGGCTATGTCGTCGAAGGTGGCCAAACGAAAATGTCCGAACCTGATTTTTGTAAAACATCGTTTTGAGCGTTACAAAGAAATTTCGGCGCAAATACGGAGCATTTTTCTGGAGTATACCGATTTGGTTGAGCCGCTGTCGCTCGATGAGGCCTATCTCGATGTTACCTATGCCAAAAAAGGTCAGCCTTCTGCTACCTTGATTGCCAAAGAAATTCGCCAGCGTATTTTCGAAGAAACCGGGTTAACCGCATCGGCCGGCGTTTCGTACAACAAATTTCTGGCTAAGGTCGCTTCCGATGTCAATAAACCCAACGGAATGTTTGTGGTGACTCCCGATAAGGCGCAGGATTTTATCGATCAATTGGAGATCCGGAAGTTTTTTGGAATAGGAAAAGTAACGGCCAAAAAGTTAAACGATATTGGTGTGTGGTATGGGGGCGATCTGAAAATGATCGACAGGCTTGAACTCACCCGGATGTTTGGCAAAGCAGGCAATTACTACTACGATATTTGCCGGGGTATTGATAACCGCGAGGTGCAGCCATCGCGCGAAAGAAAGTCGGTTGGCGCTGAAAATACCTTCTCACAGGATCTGTTTTTAGAGGATGAACTAAAAAAAGAATTATTGGTAATTGCAGAGAAGGTTTGGGAGCGGGCCGACCGATCGGGGGTAAAAGCCAAAACGGTGACCTTAAAGTTTAAATATGCCGATTTTGAGCAACACACCCGAAGTAAAACCATTGAGCCCTACATCAACACAAAAGAACGATTTATTACCGAAAGCCTGAAATTGATGAAATCGGAAGGTGGGTTTGTAAAAGGAATCCGCCTACTGGGGCTTACACTCTCCAATTTTCTGCACGAGCAAGAGGGTGAAATTGGTGTTCAGCTGGTGATTGAGTTCTGATAAGGCCGAAAGAGCATAAAAATCACGAGCCTCAGTTTTGTTAGTTTGTTTATGAACGAAAAAAGGCCGGAATAGCTACCAGCCTTTAATCCCTTTATTTTATCAGAAGATCATCGTTTATAGAACTCCTATCAATTCTAAAAATTCGTTTAGGTCCCAGTAATCTTTAACCCAAACTATTTTACCATTTTCAATTTCCATAACAGATACTCCCGGTAATTCAAAATATACATTGGTAGCAGGAATGCCCATTTGTGGCCAGCCAACTGTATTTGTGCCTTTCCACATCCATTCAACAGCCGCAAACTGTTCATTCGCAACAATTGAAATGGTTTCAAAACGTGAGTCTGGTGCTCCGGAATAGGTACCGATGGCATATAAAACAACTGCGGTTTTATCGGTGAAATTATTACCTCCTGCTTCGGTATAAATAAATTCATCGGCTAAGAGTGAAGTGAGCAGGTCAGTGTCGTGAGTATCCCACGCATCAGTAAATGCCTGGGCAATCGACTCATTTTGTTCCACCAAGGAATTCTCATCACCGTGGCTGGAACCAACATTTGATATGATACCTTCAGTGTGCATGTACATCGTCGTTATATTTGACGGATCATCGGCGCAACCGGTAAAATCCATACTTCCTTGTGCCTGACTAAACCTGCCGGTACCACCATTAATTTTTATCTCCCCACTAATTTTGTTCTCGAGGATGTTAAACGACCCGTTTAAGGTATACTTTAGAAAATCACCATTGGCCGCGCAAACAGATCCAAACATTTCCCATACTATTGTCCAGCTCTGTTCATCCATTTCCACCGAAATAGTGTACCATGTGCTATTATCAGAAATCAGTTTTCCCAAATGCGACAAATTTCCTGACAAGGTTCCAAAAACAGGAATGCCATTTAATGTCTCAGTTACGTGCGATTGAATCTCGCCCTTTATCGGAGTCATTTTCATTTCAGCCGATTTAGGCTCTACATCTCTCTCTGGTAACAATGGGTCACTCATATCACAAGCTGTCAGCAGCAGACTTATGCTCCATAATAAAAAGATTAATCGTTTCATTTTTTCCAATTTTAAAGGTTTCTAATACTATTGTGTGCGGCTACGAACCTCGTATCAAAATTACAGTAATGCCAAAGGCTGTGCTTTGGTAATTGTCTCAGATTATTTGGGTTTTGTCTCAATTATGATCTTTGCTGTTGAATGAGCGTGTTGGGTGCAATTCCAAACTCTTCATGAAAGCAGGTGCTGAAGTGCGACAGATTCTTGAATCCGGATTCAAAAGCCGCTTCGGTAACGTTTTTTCCTTTGTTTTCCAATAAATCTTTTGCTCTGTAAAGTCTGCACAATCGAAGATAACGGCCAATAGAGTTATTAGTAAGAGCACTGAATTTTCGATAAAGCTGGGCTCTACTCATATTCATTAAAGAACAAATTTCATTGATCCCGAAATCTTCGTTAACCATCTCTTTTTCAATCAGTGCGTTAATCTTTTTTAAGAATAGTAATTCGGAATTGTAACTTGTATTTTCTTGTTGAATGCTTAAAGGAATTCCTCCTAAGTGTTTTTGCATTTTCCTCCTCAGCTCGAGCAGATTATTTAGTTTTAACAGGAGTTCTTTTTCGTTGAAAGGTTTAATCAGATAGTGATCGGCACCATATTCAAACCCGGTCATTTTTGATTCAAAATCGCCTCGGGCAGTTAAAATCACGACCGGAATATGATCGGTCCGAAAATCTGACTTCAGTTGTTCGAGCATCTCAAAACCGTCCATTTCAGGCATCATTATATCTGAAAGGATAAGGTCAGGAATGATCTCTTTTGCTTTTTCAAGCGCCGCTTTGCCGTTCGGTGCCAGTTTGATATTGTAATCAGTGTTTAAAATCGACTGAAGATATTCTACAACATCACCATTATCTTCAACAATTAGCAATAATGGTTTTTTTTCGGGCTCATTAGCAGTTTTATTCCAATTATTTTTTTTAAAAGAAGGTGATTTGGAAATTTGTGTGTGGATCATTGTTGAGCTTATCACAGAGATACCGTTATCAGCAACTTTTTCTGCTGTTTTTGTTATTGGCAGGGTAACCTTGAATGATGAGCCTTTTCCAACTTTACTTTTCACGGTAATATCTCCATTCATAAGCTTAATCATTTCATAAGCTACTGACAGACCTAATCCGGTGCCCGAAGTTTGGTTGTTGTTATCGGGAGCCTGGTAGAATCGCTCAAAAATTTTACTAACTGATGCTTTGGGGATACCACGACCGTTATCAGAAATCAAAATACAAACTGTTTCTTTATTTTGAGAAAGTTCAGTTTTTACATCAACGCTTACCACTCCTCCCGGAAAAGAAAATTTAATTGCATTTGATATTAAGTTGGAAATTGCATGCATTATTTTATCGGGATCGTAATCGGTGAAGATTGGTTCCTTGTTCTGATTTGTCATTAGTTTTACTTCCGCATTTTCTGCGAGCGATTGGAAAGATCCGGCGATAATCTTAACAAACTGGCAGATGTCTCCATGGATCAAATTCAGTTGCATTTCATTTGCTTCAATTTTGGCGATGTCCAACATTTGATTCACCAACCGAAGCAAAATCTGGCTTTGTGCCTTAATTTTTTCAGGACCATCTTTCATCCATCGATCGTTGTGTTTTCCCATTTGTTCAGCAACACCATGAATGACTGTAAGCGGTGTTCTGAATTCGTGTGAAACATTGGTAAATAGTTTGGTTTTTGCTTCATCGATTTTACGCAACTTATCAGTTTCCGATTTTTCATAGCGGCTTTTATCTTTCATGAAAAGTAGGACGATAAACAGTATGCATGCATTGATCCAAAATGTTAGTCCGACAAAAGATAATGTGTTTATTTGCGGTGTAATATATTCCGGAGTTGTTAATGATGACTGAAATACACCTACTATTAAAATTGTGAAACAGTACCAGATAAACATACCTATAGTCCAACGAATATTGCCTGCAAGTATCGATCCCATGGCACAATTCATTCCAATAAAAACATATCCCAGAGAAGTTGTAAGCCCACCGGATTGAAGCATGGCAAACATTGCACCTGTTGTAAAAACGGTGAAAAGAACGTTGATAACCAAATCGAATCGTTTGATTTGACGATACAATGGGAAGCCAATGCCGTAACCCAGCAGAAATAGAAATCCAAACCACGATAGTGCCCATAATTTCCATATAAATAGAGTTACATATATCGAGAGAAGGACAAAAATAAAGGTAACAACCATCCAAATCCAGGCCCACCGCTTTCTGAGTTGTTTTTCGCGATCAAGCCTGGGGTCTTCCAGATAACGATCAATCCATTCGATAATTTTTGTGCTGGCGATGTATTTCATTAATTTGATTTCTGGTTTTGATTGTGTATGGCCATTTAAATTGGTAAACGACTAGTGAAATAAATACGTGATACAAATTCGTGAAGTTTCGCCAGAAGTTTAAAACTGTATTTTGAAAATGTATTTTATTCAAAATCTAAATGAAGGAAAGATATTAATGCTGCAGTATTGTCCATATTTCTTCTGTGGTTGAAACTAAAAAACGCCGAAAAATTTCGATATAAATACAAACACATGTATCTTCATCCCGATTATTAACTGCCTTAGGTCGAATAGGAGACTACTTCTAACCTCGGTCTTCGGACTTCCACCTTCATTATGAAACGAATAAAACGCTTTTTACTGATAGTGATTCTTTTGGCGATAATTGGCTACCTTCTGGGGCCAAAACCTCCTAAACCTGAGTTGAATAAAGACCTGCCATCGCTATCGGCAAGTATTTCAAACATCGAGACATTTGTGCAACGAAAGGAAGCATCTTTTTCCATAAAACCTGATAACGAAAGCCGCATTATCTGGGCAAACGATTCGTTAAAAGAACGCACTGATTATTGCGTGTTGTACCTGCATGGATTCTCCGCATCGTGGTTTGAAGGGCACCCTGCACACGAGCGTTTTGCTCAACATTTTGGCTATAACTTATACATTCCGCGTTTACACGATCACGGATTGGTTACCGAGGATCCTTTAATTGATATGACTCCCGATGGATTATACGCTTCGGCAAAAGAAGCATTAATGGTTGCCCGCAGTTTGGGAAGAAAAGTGATCATCATGAGCACTTCAACAGGAGGAACGCTGGGATTAAAACTGGCGGCAGATTTCCCGGAGTATGTTGACGGACTGATCATGTATTCGCCTAATATTAAGGTGAAAAACGGCTCAATGGCTTTACTGTCAAAACCATGGGGATTACAAATCGGGCGAAAGGTAATTGGTGGGAAGTACCGTGTTTCTGACGATGATCCGGAGTCGGAAGATTGTAAATACTGGAACTGCAAATACCGTGTGGAAGCACTGGTTTATTTGCAACAATTGTTGGATGCTACCATGACAGAAGAAACGTTTGGCCGTGTAACAGTGCCAGTGTTTCTTGGATATTACTATAAGGATGAAGAGAATCAGGATCAAACAGTGAGTGTTGATGCAATGCTTGATATGTTTGATGAACTTGGAACCTTACCCAATCAAAAGGTGAAAAAAGCCTTTCCTGAGGCCGGTGACCACGTTATTGCGTGCGACCTAACATCCGGTAGCGTGGAAGAGGTAATTGCCGAAACCTTTCGTTTTGGTGAAGGGGTTTTGGGATTGGAACGCAGATAACGCTGTTTATTTGGATTCTCACTGATAATAAAATCTGTGACTATCTGCACAATCAGTGTAATCAGCGTTCGGTATTACTGAATTTGAGCAGCTGCCTCTTCGTCTAAAAACCAGGTTAAGATTCCGTTTGTAGGAGAAATATAGTAGGCCGGTAGCAATTGGGCTGCATCATTATCATTCATAATCTCTGCAACCCGCAAGGCTTTATTCGAGCCTGTTACCAGGAAAAATATCTGGTTGGCATTATTCAGCACATTTCCTGTAATGGTAATACGTTTTTGCCCGGTAAGCGGATGAACGGCAACTGCGCAGCTTTGCTCGTCTTCAAAAAGTTCCAGCTGGTCGGGAAAGATTGATGCCGTGTGTCCGTCGTCACCAAGCCCCAGAATGATCAGGTCGAAAACAGGATCTTTACCCCTCGAATTCAGGCTTTGTTCCATCTCTTGCGAGTAGCGCAGAGCTTCCTGCTCAGGATCATCCTCGCCTTTTATGCGGTGGATATTTTCTTCGGGAATAGTAATGTTTGAAAGCAGGTAGTCAACCGTCATTTTATAGTTGCTTTGTTCATCGGTCGGGGGCACACAGCGTTCGTCGCCCCACCATAAATGAATGCGTTCCCATGGAATTCGGTCGGCGTATTTTTTACTGATCTTTTTAAAAAGTCCTTTTGGAGAATTTCCGCCAGACAGCGCAATATCGAACACTTCCTGATTCGAATTTTGTACCATCTTGATCAGTGCTTTCGCGATGGCCTTGTAAACATCTTTCGGTTTCGAATAGATTTTTACTTCAGTAAAGGTTTCCATTTCAGATAGTTTATGCTGTTAGATAATACAATGCAATATGCAGATTAAAGTTCACAATACAAGCCGTCGTTATGTAAATTCTTACAGGGGTAGCGCCAATCTCCGTTAACGATAAGTTTGGCGGATTCTTCCGGCCCCCAACTTCCGGCCGGGTAACCATAAATTGGAATTTCAGGATTGGTTTCCCAGGCGTTAATTATAGGCTGAACAAACTCCCAGGCAGCTTCTACAGCGTCGCCGCGCGAATACAGTGTTGCATCGCCCTGCATACAATCCAGCAAAAGGCGTTCGTATGCTGCCGGAACTTTTTTGTCGGCCAGATCCGAGTAATGGAAATCCATGTTTACCGTTTGCACCTTAAATCCGGCTCCCGGAGTTTTCATGCCAAATTTCAGCAGAATTCCCTCGTCGGGCTGAATTCGGATGATCAGCTGGTTATTGCTGTCGGAACTGGCATTGCCAAACAAATGATGGGGTACTTTACGGAAGTGGATAACAATTTCAGTTACGCGGGTTGGTAGTTTTTTCCCGGTGCGAATATAAAATGGTACGCCTGCCCAGCGCCAGTTATCGATAAAGAATTTAAGGGAAACAAACGTTTCGGTGCGCGAAAGCTTGTCCACGCCAGGCTCCTCGCGGTAACCGGCAACTTTTTTGCCGCCAATTGTTGAGGCGGTATATTGGCCGCGAATAACATAACGCGATACTTCATTTTCTTTAATCGGTCGTAACGACTGAAAAACTTTTAGCGTTTCGTTTCTTATGGCATCGGCTTCTACCACAACAGGCGGTTCCATGGCCACAAAACCCGCAACCTGCAGCAGGTGGTTTTGCAACATATCGCGTAAGGCTCCTGAGCTCTCGTAGTATCCGCCACGGCCTTCCACTCCCAGACTTTCGGCTGAGGTGATTTCCACGCGCTCGATATAACGCCGGTTCCACAGTGGCTCAAAAATTCCGTTCGAAAAGCGCGTTACCAGCATGTTTTGTACGGTTTCTTTGCCCAGGTAGTGGTCGATACGGTAGATCTGTTCTTCCTCGAAATAGTTCAGTAGTTGTTTGTTTAATTCTTTTGCCGATTTTAAATCCGTTCCAAAAGGTTTTTCAACGATCAGTCGCCTAAAATTATTCTCCGATTTTGAAAGACCATTCTGGCAAAGCATTTTCGGAATTACCGGGTACAACGATGGGGGAGTTGATAAATAGAATACGTAATTCTGCTCAATCTCCAGCGCGCCGGAAATTTCATCAAGCCGCTCTTTTAACGGAATAAAATCGTCGGCTTCGTTATTCTGAACAGATTGATAGAACAAAAGCTTTTTAAATTCTTCGCGTTTTTCATCGTTGGGAATAAATTCATCGGCCCGGCTTCTGAATTCATCATCGGAAAGTGCTGAACGGGAAGCACCAAGAACCGCAAACTTATTGGGCAAAAGGTTTTGTTTGTAAAGTTCGAATAGTGCAGGTATCAATTTACGTTTGGTGAGGTCGCCCGATGCCCCGAATATGATGAGAATTTGATCTTCGACTTTCTTCATGGTTAAATTTTAGTGTTGAACGCAATAAACCAGAATATTGTTTTTGATAATGCGAAAAAATAAATCGTAACTCACTTCCTTTTCTGGATGCTTTAAAGCGCCGGTGAAACAGGAATGCGCATTATAATCGAACGGAGTAATTGCAATTTGCTCGTTAAACTGAACTCCATGGATTCCAGAACATTTAAAAATAGCTTCTTTTGCTGCCCAAAGCAATATTTTTACGAACTGCGGATCTTTGCTACTTTCAATAAATTCAATTTCTGCAGTGCTGGCAAATCGGGTAACAACTTTATCGATATTCCGCTGCAATTGTTCAACGTCGATTCCAATATTTTTTTCGGATAAAATAATGGCTGCCAGATCAGCAGAGTGTGTGATGCTGATATTTAAATCGGAATTTATCAGTGACGGTTTGCCAAATTCATCGCGGTAAATAATTGGGGTATTTTCGGGTATCAGATTCTGAAGAAGCAGACGTGTAGCCAGAAATTCTTTTTGTCGCTTTTCGGCTTTAAAAGTTGCCAAACGCGCAGTATCATCGGAATTTAATGTACATGATTTTAATAAATCAGCAACTGTTTCTTTCAGCTCCCATACACCGATTGTACCGTTTTGGTTGGCTATTTTTTCAATTAGCGGCATTATTTCCAGCTTGTGGTTTCAATCATATGAATCACGTCGGGTTCGATAAAGTTGATTACCGGACTCAGCGAATCAATGTCGGGAACTTCGCGAATATAGAACGCGCCGCGTAAAAAATGTCGGGTGCTGTCGGTTAAAAAAAACTGCATGGGCGACGCGGCATTTCCTTCAATGGAATAAATGGTTCCGTAAACCTTTTGGGTAGGATTCATAAACAAACGCTCGTCAATGGCGTCGGCTTTTATTGAATGTTTATAGGCCAGCGTACGTGTTTCTTCCATTAACTCGGCCAAAAGTTTGTAGTCGTCTTTTGGGCTGTTCAGCTCGTAATACGAAATGTGTATTTCCACTTTGTTTTCGGGCACCGCAACATTTATCCAGTAAGGTTCGTTGCGGTTTCTGGAGTCTTTTTCAATCCTTGCATATTCCGGTATTTCAAAATCGTACGGAAATGTCCGGTTCAGATCTTTGTAGCTTTTTTCAGGAAAATCAATGCGGTAATATCCCCGCGGTTTAGGCGTGTAATCTTCTTTACAAGCCACCAAAAACAACAATAAAAATAGTGTATATGCGAATCTCATCTTCCCAAAAATTTAGTCACGTTTACTACTTGTTAATAACTACCTTGATTTGTTTAATCCGGCGGTTATCAACCTCTTCAATGGTAAACGTGAACGTTTTGCATTTTACCTGCTCTTTTAACGAAGGGATCTCGCCTTTTATTTCAAGAATAAGGCCGGCAAGCGTATCGGCATCACCTTTTACTTCGTCAAAAATGGTATCGTCGCAATTTACAACCCGGTAAAAATCACCCAGTAAAATCTTGGCGTCGAACAGGTAAGAGTTTTCCGAAAGCTGGGTGAAGAAACTTTCTTCGTCATCAAACTCATCGGCAATATCGCCAACAATCTCCTCCAGAATATCTTCGAGCGACACAATACCTGAAGTTCCTCCGTACTCGTCAACCACAATGGCAATGTGCACTTTGGTTTTCTGAAATTCTTCCAAAAGTGAACTGATTTTTTTGGTATCGGGCACATAAAACGGTGGACGGATTAATGTCTGCCATTTAAACGTTTTGTTTTTATGGCTGTGTTGAAGTATATCTTTAATATAAAGTAACCCGCTGATTTCGTCGAACGAATCGATGTAAACCGGAATTCGCGAGTAGCCCGAGTCGTTTATAATTTCAAGAACCTCCTCGAAATTTGCTTTTATATCGATGGAAACCACGTCAACACGTGGAGTCATAATTTCCTCCACACTTTTGTTGCCGAATTTTACAATTCCTTCCAGTATATCTTTTTCGTCTGAAAGTTCCTGGTCGGATGTCAATTCAAGTGCCTGCGAAATCTCATCCATCGAGATGTTCTTTTTGTGTTTTTGCAGGCGGCGGTTTACAAATCCGGTAGAGTAGATCAATATCGCATTTATGGGGCGAAATAACTTTTCGAGCGTTTGCAAGGGCAATGCCATAAAGCGCGCAAAACGCAAAGCAAAGTGTGTTGCATAAACTTTCGGAAAGATTTCGCCAAAAAGCAAGAGGAAAAACGTAATGAGCACCACCTGGAAAACAAATTGCAGTGTTGGTGCATTAACAAACGATACTAAATTGTTTGAAATAAAGGCCGTTAATATTACAATGCCAATGTTTACAAAGTTGTTTGTTACCAGTATGGTAGCCAGAAGTTTTTCCGGGCTTTCGAGGTTGTGCAATACGCGCTCGTTGTTTTTGCCTTTGTGTCTTAGTTTGTGTTTATCGCTGGCCGACAATGAAAAGTAAGCCACCTCGGATCCACTTATCAGTGCCGAAGTAAATAGTAGAAACAATACGATAATAATTGAAACTATTATTCCGGGACTGATAGGGTGTAATTGAATTTGCCAGGAGCCGATAGCGGCTAAACTTAAAAGCGGTTCTGTTTCCAAATTTAAAAGTTTTGGTTAGAATGGAAGATCCTCGTCTCCCTCCGGTTCTTCAATGTCGGGTTGCGAAACCTGCGGAGTGGATGCTGAACCGGAGTTTTGCATTGCACCGCCCTGGTCTGGCGAACCCATGTTGTCAGCGCGGTTACCAAGCATTGTCATCTGGTCGCCATAAATCTCTGTAACGTAACGTTTGTTCCCGTCTTTGTCGTCGTACGAGCGGGTTCTTATTCGTCCCTCAATATACAGCTGACGGCCTTTGGTAACATATTTTTCAGCCACTTCGGCCAGGCCTCTCCACAATACAATATTGTGCCACTCGGTTGTAGTAACACGCTCACCACTTTTCGAGTTATAACTTTCTGATGTTGCCAAAGGGAAATTAGCTACTGCAACACCCGAATCAAGGTGACGAACTTCAGGATCTTTACCAACGTTTCCGATAAGAATTACTTTATTTACTGACATAATCTAAAATTTATATGGTTAACATTTTCAGGTTGTTACTACGCTGCAATTATAAACCGGTTTTTTAATTATATTCCCAATCCGGCCTCGTGTAAAAACTGTTCAACCAGTCGGGATACAGCAAATTTAGAAATATCTTTTTTATTTACCCGAATTAGAGGCGACGGATTATTAAAATTGCCCTGAACTTCAAGATATATCAATTTTGCATGAATAATCTGGTGGCTCAAAACATGCTTTTTTTGCCCGCTTATATATTTAATATTTAGTTGCGACGATTTAACCGGAAGATCTGCTTTTAACAGCTCCGAATCTGAAAGTGCTTTTTCGTACTCCATCAGCGGCAATTGATACAGGTTTTGCCAGATATCGCTGCCCGATCTTTTATCCAGCAAAATTGAATCGCCCATATCATAGATATAATAATAAAAATAGCGGTGCCGCTGTTTCGTCTTTTTTTCTTTTACCGGAAGTTGGTTAACAAGGCCATTCTTCAACGCGAAACAGGAATCAGAAAGCGGGCAGGTTTCGCATTTTGGCGATTTCGGAACACACTGCAAAGCGCCGAATTCCATAAGCGCCTGGTTGTGCATGCCCGGATTTTGCCCGCGAATCAATTCTTCAGCCAGCTGTTGAAACTCTTTTTTGCCTGCCGACGAGTCAATCGGTGTCTCAATTCCGTAATATCTCGACAGTACCCTATATATATTACCATCAACCGCAGGGAATGGAAGGTCGAACGCAATGGAAGCAATAGCTGCTGCTGTATATGGCCCAACTCCTTTTAATGCTAAAATGTTTTTGTAATCGTTTGGGAAAGTTCCGTTGTACTGCAATGCAATAATTTTTGCCGAAGCATGCAGGTTGCGGGCTCGCGAATAGTAACCCAGTCCCTGCCAGAGTTTTAGCACCTCGTCTTCGTGGGCACTGGCCAGGTCATTTACCGTTGGATAAGCTTCTGCAAAGCGGTAAAAGTAGTTTTTGCCTTGCTCAACCCTTGTTTGCTGAAGTATAATTTCCGAGAGCCAAATCTTGTACGGATCACGGTCTTTTCGCCACGGTAAATCACGCTTATTTATATGGTACCAATTGTAAATGTTGGTATGAAAATTGTCCATTCTATGCTAACTGGTTAAAAATCTTACAGAAAAACAAAAATAATTTATTTGAAATGCTTTCCGGTTTTATAATATTTTTTATTTTTGCATCCTCGAATAAAAACGATTAATATATTGAAAATTAAATATTTTAAGAGATGACTAAGGCAGATATTGTAAATGAAATTTCGAAAGAAACGGGAATTGAAAAGGTAACTGTTCAGAAAACAGTGGAAGCTTTTATGGAAACTGTAAAAGATTCACTGGTTGATGGCAAAAATGTTTATTTAAGAGGTTTTGGTAGTTTTGTTGTTAAGAAAAGAGCAGAAAAAACTGCCCGTAATATTTCTAAAAACACAACCATTATCATTCCTGCTCACAATATTCCTTCGTTTAAACCAGCGAAAACATTTGTATCAGAAGTTAAAAATCAAGTAAAATCATAGAGTTATGCCAAGCGGTAAAAAGAGAAAAAGACACAAGATGGCCACTCATAAGCGCAAAAAAAGATTGCGTAAAAACAGGCACAAAAAGAAAAAATAAGATTTTAGTGAATTAATTTCTTATAGTTAGTGATTAAACCTAAAGCATGCTAATGCTTTAGGTTTAGTCTGTTATAACGATTAGTATTAACCAATAGAAGTAGATGATTAAAAGGTTGTGAGTAGCGATTTAATAATTGATGTAACTCCATCCGAAATTGTTATTGCCTTACAGGAAAAGAAGAAGCTTGCAGAACTATCAAGAGAGAGAAGCGGGGCAAAATTCGCTGTCGGAGACATATACCTCGGCAAAGTGAAAAAAATTATGCCCAGTTTAAATGCTGCTTTTATCGATGTAGGCTACAGTAAAGATGCTTTTTTACATTACCTCGACATGGGGCCACAATTCGCCACGCTGAATAAATTCCTGCGAATTGCCTCATCACGAAAAAACAAAATTTCTTCAATCTCAAGGATTCACTCCGAACCCGACATTAATAAAGAAGGTAAAGTAAACGAGCTGCTAAAAGTTGGTCAGAAAATTTTGGTTCAGGTTGCAAAAGAACCAATTAATACAAAAGGCCCGCGGTTAACATCCGAAATCTCCATTGCAGGGAGGAATTTAGTTTTAATGCCATTTAGCGACAAAATATCAGTGTCGCAAAAAATCAGGTCAACCGAAGAAAAAAACAGGTTGAAAAAACTGATCCAGAGTATTAAACCCCGCAAATATGGAGTAATAATCCGCACTGTAGCAGAAGGAAAAAAAGTAGCAGAACTCGACAAAGAGCTTCGACGTTTGGTTGAAAAGTGGGAAACCACCTTTCAAAAGCTGAACAGAGCACAGGCTCCATCGCTGATAATCGGCGAGATTGACAGAACAACAGCCCTGTTGCGCGATATTTATCATCCCGACTTCAACAGCATTATTGTAAACGACCAATCGGTAGCGTCAGAAATTGCCGATTACATAGGTAGCATTCAGGCCGACAAAAGAAAGATAGTTAAATACTACAAAGGACGTCAGCCAATTTTCGAACACTACGGCATCGATAAACAAATTAAAGCCTCGTTCGGAAAAACCGTATCATTTAAAGATGGTGCCTATTTAATCGTAGAACACACCGAAGCGTTTCATGTTATTGATGTAAACAGCGGGAATCGCGCAAGGGCCGGGAACGACCAGGAAAAAAATGCCCTGGAAGTAAACCTGGCAGCCTGCGACGAAATAGCAAGACAATTACGGTTGCGAGACATGGGAGGAATCATTGTAATTGATTTCATCGACATGCATGTCGCGGCCAATCGCCAGAAAGTGAACGATCACATGAAGGAGGTTATGGCCGACGACCGGACCAAGCACAACATTCTTCCACTAAGTAAGTTTTGCCTGATGCAAATTACCAGGCAAAGAGTTCGTCCGGAAGAAAAAGTTGAGACTGCCGAAAGCTGTCCAACTTGTAAAGGAAGTGGAAAAGTTGTGCCTACTGTGTTATTTGCCGACGATATCGACGGTAAAGTAAACTACGCGCTAAAGGAACTGAACAAGAAGAAACTAAATCTGAAAGTTCATCCTTATACAGCTGCTTATCTTACAAAAGGCTGGAAAAGCCGCCAAAATAAGTGGTTTTTCAAGTACCTGAAATGGGTAAGCGTTGAAGCTGTAAATTCATATTCCTATCTGGAATATCATTTTTTTGATGAGAATGAAGAAGAAATTATTTTATAAAAGGAAAGCCGTTCATTATTGAGCGGCTTTTTTTATTTTCGCAGTAAGCAAAGTAATTCTGATGGCGTTAAAAAAACTGGTCTATATCATTCTTTTTCTTTTTATTGCAAGTTCCTCGAGTGCACTCGAAATAAAAGGTACGATCGATTTATCGGAGCAGTGGCAACCCAAGGTTTTTCTGGCTTTGCTAAATTCACCCAACGATATTTTTGTAGCCTCGCCCGATTTTATTATAGCCGAAACTTTTATAAATCCCGATGGTAGTTTCGAAATCAATACGCAGTCGGTACCCGACGACGAACGTTTTTACCGCCTCTATCTGGTGCAGGGCGATAATGCCTCGGTAGAGTTTAGTTCAACCCAAAACAAAAACTATTTTCATTTGCTGCTAAACCGGCAATCGGAAATTGTGCTGAATGCCACAACCCGGAATAATTCGCTGCAAGTAACAGCCTTAAATGGGAGCGATGATACAAAAGCAATTTTTGATTTTGACGAAAAGTTTCAGGAACAAAGCAGCGAGTTGAGTGGTCAGTTGCCAAAAGCACAAAGTACCTTCCTGTCGCAGGAGTTGGAAACCTTTATCCATTCGGTTGTAGCCGATGCCAATAATCCTTATGTTGGCATTTATGCGCTGTATCATATCGAAGATAAAGAGACCGATTTTTTGCGGAACAGCGATTTCTATTTTAACTTTCAAAAACGGCTGGAAGATGAACTTCCGGTAACACCATACACCGAAGCGTATTCCGAATTGTTGGATGAATTGATTGGCTTTCGTGAGTTCGTTTGTGAAATGCCGGGTGTGCAACCCAAATGGAAAGACTGGTTAATGCTGATTGAAGCGATAATTATTCTGATTCTTATAATCGTTTTGATTGCAGCGTACCGGCAATTAAAGAAAATGAGAAACCGGGAAAACGATCCGGCCAACAATCAGAAACCGCTTTATGAAGCCCTAACCCTAAAGCAACAGGAAATATTGGGGCTTTTAGCTGACGGAAAGACCAATAAAGAAATTGCCCAGGAACTTTTCGTAGAATTGAGTACCGTAAAAACCCATATTAACAATATATACAGGCAGTTGGGCGTGTCAACGCGTAAAGAAGCTGTCGACTTTCACAACTCTGTTAAAAGCCACGATTAGGGGGTCTAGACCCTATTTCAAACCCAGTCTATACTTCTTTTGTTAAACAGCATAAGGCGTTTTGTTGTTTTCTATCATAAATTTGTGCTATTCGTTAAAACACCATTGGTGTGATGAGCGATCAAAGTACAGAACACAATTTAGAAGGAATATCAAAGTTTATTTATAAAACTACAAAAAGAATGAAACGCATACTGTTTACGGTCTTTTTACTTACAACAGCTTTACTGGGCTTTTCACAAATTGTTGAGCCGGTAAAATGGAATTTTTCTCAAAACAAAATTTCTGACAACGAGTTTGAGTTGGTTTTCACCGCCACAATGGAAGATGGTTGGCACATGTATTCAACCGATTTGCCGGAGGGCGGTCCGATAAAAACCAGCTTTTATTTCGAGAATGTAGAAAATGCTGAATTAGTAGGAGAACCAACTCCGGATAAAGCCGTTACGGAAGAATTCGACAACTCCTTTCAGATGGATTTGCGTTGGTTTGAAGAGGAAGTAACTTTTACGCAGAAAGTAAAAGTATCAGGAATCGGAACTGTTGCAGGTTACGTGGAGTATATGAGTTGTAACGACGAAACCTGTACGCCACCGATGGAAGCAGAATTTTCGTTTGAATTAACCGGAGGAGCACAACAAACTGCAGCTGCCGAAACAACGGACGACAGCAGTAACAGAAACTACTGGAGTATTTTCTTCCTGGCATTTTTAGGCGGTTTTGCCGCTTTGTTAACGCCCTGTGTTTTCCCGATGATACCGATGACGGTAAGCTTTTTTACCAAACAAAGTAAAACCAAAGCCAAAGGAATCCGAAACGGAATTTGGTACGGAATATCAATCATACTTATTTATGTAATTCTCGGAACAGTGGTAACTGCCGTGTTTGGTGCCGAGAGTCTGAACAGCCTTTCAACAAACCCGTGGTTTAACCTGTTTTTTGCCCTGTTGCTTTTTGTTTTTGCCTTCTCGTTTATGGGAGCTTTCGAAATTGTATTGCCCAGCAGCTGGGTAAATGCAGTGGATAAAAAAGCCGACAAAGGTGGTTTGCTGGGCATTTTCTTCATGGCCTTTGCTTTGGCACTGGTTTCCTTCTCATGCACCGGACCGATTGTTGGGGCACTGATTGTTGAAGCTGCACGAAGCGGTGGTATGGCACCGGTGGTTGGAATGTTAGGATTCTCGCTGGCACTGGCAATTCCTTTTGCCTTGTTTGCCGCTTTCCCTGGGTGGTTGAACTCGCTGCCAAAATCAGGTGGCTGGTTAAATTCAGTGAAAGTAGTGTTGGGTTTCCTTGAGTTCGCTTTTGCATTCAAATTCCTGTCGATTGCCGATATGGTTCTTGACCTGCACATTCTGGAGCGCGAAGTTTACATCGCCATCTGGATTGCCATTTTCTTAGGATTGGCGCTGTACCTGTGGGGAAAAATAAAACTGCCGCACGATTCGCCAACTACAAATTTGCCGGTATCGCGCTTTGTGTTGGGAACCATGGTATTTGCTTTTGTAATTTATATGATTCCCGGATTGTGGGGGGCACCCGTAAAACTGATCAGTGGTTTCCCGCCGCCGGTTGATTATGCCGAATCGCCACTGGGAGTAGGACGTACGCAGCCTGCCGGAGCAGTTGCTACCGGTCATTCATCGGGAACAATGGCATCGGGAATGCACATTGGCCCGCACGGAATCCCGTTATTCGACGATTACGATAAAGCGTTAGCGCACGCCCGCGAAACCGGAAAACCGTTGTTGATCGATTTTACCGGAAAAGGTTGTACCAATTGCCGGAAAATGGAGGACAACGTTTGGGTAAAACAGGAAGTAAAAAACCTGTTCCTGGAAGATTATGTGGTTGTTTCGCTGTATGTTGATTTGAAAACAAAATTACCGGAAGAGGAACAATATGTTTCGGAAACAACCGGACGAAAAGTGAGATCGGTTGGAAATAAATGGACCGATTTCCAGATATCGAGATTTAACAGAAATACACAGCCTTATTACGTGGTATTGGATGAAAACGAAAATCAGATAGGAGAGGGATACAGTTATGATCCGGATCCGGATGATTTTATTGAGTGGCTAAACGAAGGATTAACAAAATTCAAAAAATAAAACAGATGAAGAAGCTAATTTTTGCACTGGGATTTATTGCCATTACAGCCTTTGCTCAGGCGCAAATGATTGTGCCTGTGAAGTGGGACGTAGAAATTAAGCCATTAAAAGGTGGTAATCAGTATGAGATTGTTGCTACGGCAAAAATCGATATGGGTTTTAAACTATACGGGGTAAACATGGAAGATGGCGGACCGGTAAAAACCTCGTTTAATTTCGAGACGCTGGAGAACTGTAAAGAGTTTGGAAAAGCCGTTGAGGTTACACCGTCGCATACCATGCACGACAAGATTTTTGATATGGAGGTAACTTATTTTAAAGACAAGGCTGTTCTTTCGCACAAAGTGTGGGTAACAGAAAAGCCTGCTAAAGTTGCCGGTTATATCCAATGGATGAGTTGCAACGACGAAATGTGCACTCCTCCAACCGATGAAGAATTTGAGTTTGTGATCGAGTAAAATCGCTCGCTATTCAGATAGTTGAAAGTAAAAACTGCACTAAAGCCGGGAACGTAAGTTTCCGGCTTTTTTGTGCCTGGATAAAGGAAAAAACCTTTATGATTAAGGGCTAAAGCCCGGAGTGTTTGGCGGTTGACTAACCCTGGTATTAATGCCGGGCTTAAGTATAATGGCACTACTCTTGGGCTTTAGCCCTCAAAATTTAAAGAAAGAACCAGCCGGGCAAGCATTAAACTAAAGTTTACGAGCCAAATTCTTCCCGGCCGGCGTTTATACAAAAGTTTACGCTTCAAAAACTTTCCGGCCTGCGTTTAAAAGTAAGTTTAAAGGCTAAAAACTTGCTGCGCAAGGTTTGAACTAAAGTTTAACGCATGAAATCTTGCCGGCCGGCATTTAAGCACACTTTTAAGCCTCGGAAATGTTTTTTGCTTTAAACTTTTCGAAGATATATTTGGCAATTTTTACTTGAATATTTATCTAACCTCTCTCCTGTCTCTCCCTTCTGTGAAGCTACCCTTTATACACAAATATTTTACGCTTAATTTTCAAGAAAGGACCTCTATATGAGGGCATGACACGTTTCATTTTCAATCTGTTTTTGCATTTGCGCCTTTTTTAATGCTTATCATTAACCCCGGACGACACTTTCCGCCATCCGGCGGTTCGTTTGCCCGGGGCTGAATTATTACGGACTTTCAGCCCTGTAATATTCAATCGGTTGTTGTTTTAAAAAAGAAAAAGCACTGAAAGTGCATTTTGCTTTAGCCCGGGGCAGAGTAATTCAGCGAATTACGTCGCCCTGGGGCAGGATAATTTGATTTCAATCGTCCGGCGAAGAAAAAATGAACGAAGCCAGGCGGTTCTTCCGGACGAAATTCAAACGGCAACACTCATAAAAATGAGGACTTTTCAATAAAAAAGTCCATGATTCAAAAACCATGGACTTTCTTTTATCGTTGAAATGACTTTTTTATTCTGCCTTTTTCGGTAGGAATACCACATCTACAACATCCGCATCGGTATAAAATTCTTTTGTGAATTTCTGAATTTGTTCAGTTGTTAGGCCATCCAGAATTTCATCGAAGTTTTCTTCTGCATCAGGATTAAAGCCGTGGTAGTATTTGTTATAAAGCGCATTCATCCAGTAATTGTTATGCTCTTTGGCTTGTGCCCGCTCTTTTTTCAGGTTCAGAATAACCTTGTCCAGGTCTTCCTGAGTAGGGCCGTCAGCAACGATCTTTTCTATTTCGCGGAAGATGATCGATTTCAGATGATCAGCTTTTTCAGGATCGGTATCAAAATTGATTTGTAAAGTTTTCCGCTCGTACGGGTATTGATTCGATGATGAACCAACGCCAACACCATAAGTTCCGCCTTCTTTTTCGCGCACTTCTTCGGTGTAACGCAATTGCAGAATTGCTTTTAAAACATTCAGCTCAACATTACTTACGGGTGAATAGCCCAACTCTTTACGGATAAGAATATAAACCGTTCCTTTTTCAGTTTGTAAGGGTACTTCAATTTTCTTTTCGGTGATGCCATCCGGCATTCTAACTTTGTGGTCAACCCACTTTTCTTCGCCCGGAAGGTCTTTTAAGGATCCAATGTATTTAACGGCCATTTCCTTTGCCACTTCTTCGTCGATGTTTCCAACAATAAAAAAGGTGAAGTCTCCGACGTCTTTAAAACGGTCCTGGTACAGCTCTTCCATTTGAGCGAAAGTGATCTCGTCAAACATTGTTGCCGACATCAGTTTTGTACGCTCGTTATATCCGGTTGCGATTAATGACATCGAATCGCTCATAATCTTCTGCGGATTATTGGCCATGTTTTGCAAGTAGGCTACGTAGCGGCTTTTTAACGCTTCGTAAGCTTCTTCATCAAAACGAGGATTATTGAATTGCAGGTAAAGCAACTGCATCATTGTTTCAAAATCCTTTGGAGTACTGCCGCCATTAAATCCTTCGGTAACATCGCCCAAACTGGTTGCCACAGAGGCGGTTTTTCCGGTTAATACTTTGCGTAAAGCAATGGCGTCGAAATCGCCAACACCAAACGATCCGATGAACTGAGGAAGCATTGTGGCAGCCTGAAGATCGTCGGTACCCAGCAATGAGTTTCCTCCCGGACTGTAAGCACGCAGTGATACTTCATCTTTTTCGTAGTCGGCATGTTTAAACACCACGGTGGCATTATTGCTCAGTTTCCATTCTACAGCGTCAAGGTCTTCCAGCTTTTTTGTTGAAACAACTTCAGCACCCCGTAATTCACCTTCAACCAACGATGCGGCTTCAGCTGTATCTTCATACGGATCGATAGTCGAATTTTCAACCTCGGCCAAAATCGCAAAAGCTTCGTCCTGGGTAAGGTGTTTTACGTCGCTGTTTGGCCCCGTGATTACGATTACACGGTTTTTGTCAACGAACATATCAGTAGCCATTTTATTTACATCGGCCAGCGTGATGGTTTCCAGAATTGCCTGACCAAATTGCCAGTCGAATTCGGCGTCGGTAAGCGGTTCGCCTTCCAGAAAGTAGTTTTGAATGCCGCTTACATATTGATCGTTACTGATTTTGTCGCGTTGTTTGTAGGCACTTTCCATCGAGGTAAGCAGGTTTACTTTGGCACGGTTCAGTTCGCCCTCGGTAAATCCATGACGGACGATACGTTGCGCTTCGGTGTAAATCGCTTTCAGTCCTTCATCTTCTTTATTGGGGTTTGCTGTGGCCGAAATAAATGCTGCATCGTAGCCTCTCACAAAACCTCCAACCTGAACACCTCCTGAAATAAAAGGAGGATTTCCTTTTTGAAGCAGCTCCGAAATTCGTTCGCCGCTCATTTGATTCAGAAGAGTGACAATATAATCTTCGCGCAGGTAACCAATGTTTTTGTCTTCGCGCGGAGTGGCTTTGTGTTTAATATAGATTGAAATACTTGAGTTTGTAGCTTCTTCGTCGGTTGCCAAAACAAACTTTGTTTCATCGTGCTCCGGAATTTCAAATTGCGGGCGTGGTTGTGGATTTTCAACAGCCGGTATTTTCGAGAACAGCTCTTTTACTTTTGCTTCAACCTGGTCAACGTCGATATCGCCAACAATGGCAATCGCCTGCAAATCGGTACGGTACCAGTCGTGGTAGAAACTGCGTAAAGTTTCGGGCTCGAAATTTTTAATAATGTCGAGGTCGCCAATTATATCGCGCTCGGCCCATTTCGAACCTTCAAAAACCACAGGAAACCACTGGCTGCGCATTCTAAAACTTGCATTACGTCGTGTTCTCCACTCTTCGGAAATAACACCGCGTTCCAAATCAATTTCTTCTTCGGTTAGCAACAGGTAATTCGACCAGTCGTTAAGTACCAAAAGGCACGAATCAATAAGTCCTTCGCGGGTAGCAGGTACATCGCTCAGGTTGTATACCGTTTCGTTAAAAGCGGTGTATGCGTTGATGTTTCGGCCAAAAGCCACGCCGTTTTTTTCGAGGTAATCCAGAAAGCCTTTTCCCGGATAGTGCTCGGTGCCGTTAAAGGCCATGTGCTCGAGAAAGTGCGCCAGACCATTTTGGTTATCGTTTTCAAGCAGGGCACCAACATTTTGTATCATGTAAAAACTTACCCGCTCTTTGGGCTCCTCGTTATGACGGATAAAATAAGTCATTCCGTTATCCAGTTTTCCTGTTCTGATGGCGGGATCAACCGGAACTGCTTGTTTGAGCATGTCTTGTGCCGACACAAAAAACGGGGCGATTACTAAAAATGCCAGCATCGATAAAACAAATTTCTTCATATTTTCTTTTTTGTAGTTCGTTGTTGAACTGTGTTTGATTTTAAGTATTACTCTGTGAGTATAGTATTAACATCTGAAATTACAGAAAGGATGAAAATAGTAATTATTTTTTTTGTTTTTGTAATTTTAGAGGATATAACCGGCGACACCGATGAATGGAACGAACGCCGAATTTAAACAAGAGCGAAATGGGAAACGAGAAACTTATATTTTGGAACGTTGACACGCAGGTGGATTTTGTGGAACCCGAAGGTAAATTATATGTAAAAGGGGCCGAAAAGATAAAACCGCTGTGGCAACAAATCACTGATTTTGCAAAGGAGAAAAATATACGGGTAGTGAATACGGCCGATTACCATTATCCGGAATCGGAAGAACTTTCTGATGAACCGGACTTTGTAAATACCTTCCCTCAGCATTGTATGGCCAACACTCCGGGAGCGGAATACGTTACCGAAACGCAACCTGAAAATGCAGTGGAGTTTGACTGGGATAAAGACTATGATACTTTTGATGCGGTTAGATCAGCACGAAATATACTTATCCGGAAAGATGCTTTTGATGTGTTTGCCGGAAATCCTTATACTGACAATATTCTTCAAATTCTGTCACCTGAAACTGTTGTGGTTTATGGTGTAACCACCAATGTTTGTGTAAACGATGCAGTTGTTGGCCTGTCGAAAAGGGTGAAGCGTGTTATTGTTTTGCAGGACGCGATAAAAGAACTACCCAACATTCCTTTGCCTTTTGAGGCGTGGGAAAAGCTGGGCGTTGAAATGATGGCCTTTGAAGATTTGGAAAGTGTGATTTAAAACGAACGCAGATAACGCGGATTTAGCCGATGGCACTGATGTTTTCGATCTGCGAAAATCTGTGATATCTGCGTGCAAAATTAGATTGTGAGCTTTTAAGCGCTAAGCGGTTCAAAACCCATAGCAAGAAGTGTTTTTCGAAATGGCATAAAAAAAGAGCCGCTTTTTGAAAAAACGGCTCTTTAACAGTCAATTAAAACTGCGTACAATATTTTTATTTCTTACAGTCTTTACAAGCGTGGTAAATACCGTCGAACATTTCTTTTACGTCAGAAGCGGCTACTGCCGAGAAGGCAACACGTAATACGTTACCCAAGGCAATTAATCCGATTCCGTATTTTTTAATCAGCAACTGGCGAACTTCTTCTCCAACCAAACCTTCTGCCAACTGAACACACATAAAGTAGCCCGAGTTGTATGGAATAGCTTCAAAACACTCTTTGTATTTTTCGTCGGTTAAAGCTTCTTTTACCGCATCGTAACGTTTTTGCATGATGTGGTATTTTGCTTCTTTTTGTTGTGCGTATTCTTCGCTTTCGAAAGCTGAAAGCAGTAACGATTGTGAGATATTGGCTGCATTCGAAATGTTTCCACGAATGGCACCTGCAGTTTTTGCTTCCAGCGCACTGTATAATTCAGCGTCGCCACCTTTAATTCCGTAGGTGATAAATCCAACACGGAAACCCCAAACGTAATCTTCTTTTGTAGCGCCATCAACTTTTACAGCCAACACATTTTCGTGTAACTGGCTCAATGGTGCGAAAATACTTTCGGTAGCAATTCCTTCTTCGTAAACCAGTCCGAAGTAAGCATCGTCGGTAATGGTAACGATTTTGTTACCCGCTTCAGCAGCTTTTTTTATGATGTCCACAATGGCATCCTGCTCTTCAACAGTTGGTGTATAACCCGATGGGTTATTCGGGAAATTCAGAATAACGATTTTTTTACCGATTCCGCCTTCGTTTAATTTGGCCTCAAACGATTCAAGGTCAAAACCTCCATCTTTAAAAAGGTTGAATTTGCCCAACGAACAACCGTAAGCATTGGTAAGGGTTAGATTATAGTTACCCCAGAAAAGATCGGGAACAATAATTTCATCTTCTGCATCGGCAAACATATAACCTGCCATGCTGATACCATGCGTAAGAGCATTGGTAACTACCGGTAAACTCAGTTCAACTCCATCGAGTGACGGGTTTTTCTCGTAGATCATGCTCTTCCATTTTGCCCTGATATCAGGACGACCAAAACTTGGGGCATAAGGAAATACCAGCGATGGATCCATATTGATCTTTGAAGCCACAGCTTCCAGTCGCATAGGTGTTCCGTCGTCCTCAATTGCGGCTCCAATGGTTGCATTAATCTTTGTTCCTTTAGCTTCAGCGGTTTGTCCCAGAATTCCTTTTTTAGGGAAGAAAATATTCTTGCCTCTTTCAGAAAGCAGTTCAAAAACGGGTGTGCTTTTTGCTTGAATTACGCTGTTAAGTTCAGCAGCCTGTGGATTCATAATCAATAATATTTGTCTGTTATAATTTTGGTGCAAGATAGGAAAACCCTTAATGAAAAGCGAAGTTTTTTTAACAAGTCAAATTCATTTTTGATAAATAGCTAACATATTGAAAGTACAGGCTTGAGGAATGTTTGGGATATGCCGAAAAAGTAGCTTCAATCTAAACCGACCGCACGGCTCCAACTACGATAAAAAAGCCAAGTAAAGCCACCAAACCGGCAAGTACCGTGAATAAACGATATTGTTTTTTATTCAGCCAGTCGAGTACCATAGCTACCAGTGCCAATACCGCTGAACCAATAAAACTGAGGTATGCCGGCAAAAGCTGTGCTTCAATGGGCGCTTCATTAATAATTTCGTCGTTTAATTCTTCGTGCATTATCTCTTCGGGAGTTAAAAACTGTCCGGGTGCAAGGTAGTCGCCCAGAAAAACATATACCGAAAACAAGCCCAAAGCGATAAACGCTGCAAGGCCAACTAAACGGAACGCTTTTTTGTTTTCAACCCAACCGTAAATTATGCCAAACAATGCGGCGAAAATGATCCACTGAGGAAAGGTGTAAAGAAATACTTCTGTCATTGATTATTAAATTACCGGAAACAAAGTTTAAAATTTTTCTTAAATGTAAAAAGCCTTTTGTGCTTACAAGTTGTAAAACCTTATTTTCGCCTGAAATAATTGAAAAACAATGCAAAAATTAGAAATAGATCCGAAAGCCAAAGGTTTAATATTCGATTTAGACGGCACACTGGCCGATACCATGCCTGTGCACTTTGTTGCTTACCAGAAGATCCTTAAAAAGTATGGTATTGATTATTCTGCAAAAATGTTTTTGGCACTGGCAGGTGTTCCGGTGGTGGAAACCATTGTTAAAATTAACGAGGTTTATGGGGCGTCGCTGAATCCTGAGGAAGTGGGGAATGAAAAGGAGGCAGAATACGAACGTATGATGGACAAAATTAAACCAATTGATCCGGTAATCGATCTGGTAAAACAATACCACGGGAAGTTGCCAATTGCTGTTGGAACCGGCGGTTATACCCGTCTCTCCTGGAAAACGCTTGAGATTATTGGCTTAAAAGATTACATTGAAATACTGGTTTCTGCCAACGATGTGCAAAACCCAAAACCGCACCCTGAGACATTTTTACGTTGTGCCGAACAGATGGGCGTAAAACCCGAAGACTGCCAGGTTTTTGAGGACGGAGAGCCGGGAATGAAAGCCGCGCGTGCCGCCGGAATGATGGCCACACTGGTAACCGATTATTACGATGTTTTTAAAGCATAACATATCGGGATTAATCTGAGGTAGTTAACCTTCAGCCAGATTAATTGTGTGCAAAAAATCGGGAGAAAGAATATGCAGGTCGTTTATTTACGACTAAATTTGAAGGGAATAATACTTAAAAAGTCGAATGGATTTTAATGTAGTATCAGATTATAAACCTACCGGAGATCAGCCCGAGGCGATAAAACAACTTGTTGAAGGAATAGAGAACGGAGAGCGTTTTCAAACCCTGCTTGGGGTAACCGGCTCGGGAAAGACCTTTACAATGGCCAATGTTATAAAAGAGGTGCAGCGCCCCACGTTGTTGCTGAGCCATAATAAAACGCTGGCCGCTCAGTTGTACAGCGAGATGAAACAGTTTTTCCCAAATAACGCTGTGGAGTATTTTGTTTCGTATTACGACTATTACCAGCCCGAAGCTTATTTGCCAACCACCGATACTTACATTGAAAAAGACCTTTCGATTAATGAGGATATTGAAAAATTACGACTGAGTGCAACTTCAGCTTTGCTGTCAGGAAGGCGCGATGTAGTAGTGGTTTCGTCGGTTTCGTGTTTATACGGAATTGGAAATCCGGAGGATTTTCATGCTAACGTAACAAAGGTAAAAGTTGGCGACGAAGTTTCGCGAAATGCCTTGTTGTACAATTTTGTTGAAGCGTTGTATAGCCGGAGCGAAGTGGAATTTAAACGGGGAAATTTCAGGGTAAAAGGTGATACCGTTGATATTTTTCCTGCTTATGCCGATGTGGCTTACCGCATAACTTTCTGGGGCGATGAGATTGAAGAACTGGCAAGTTTTGATCCTGAAGACGGACTAACAATCGAAACGCTGGATGAGATTGTAATTTACCCGGCCAATATTTTTGTTACCACAAAAGACCGCATGAAATCGGCCATTCATCAAATTCAGGATGATTTGGTAAAGCAGGTAGCGTTTTTTAAAGAAATAGGAAAACCGCTGGAAGCCAAACGTATTTTAGAGCGTACCGAATATGACATGGAAATGATGCGTGAACTGGGTTATTGCCCCGGAGTGGAAAACTATTCACGTTATTTCGACGGGCGAGCACCGGGAACCAGACCGTTCTGTTTGATGGATTATTTCCCCGATGATTTTCTGGTGGTAATTGACGAAAGCCACGTTACCATTCCGCAAATACGCGCCATGTATGGAGGCGATAATTCACGGAAAACAAACCTTGTGGAATACGGATTTCGTTTGCCCGCTGCCATTGATAACCGCCCGCTGAAATTTGAAGAGTTTGAAACCCTGGTCAATCAGGTGGTATATGTAAGTGCTACGCCTGCCGACTATGAGCTGGCCAAATGCGAAGGTGTTGTGGTTGAGCAGATCATTCGCCCTACCGGTTTATTGGATCCGATAATCGATGTGCGGCCAAGTACCAATCAGATTGATGATTTGCTGCACGAAATTCATCTCCGTATCGATAAAAACGAGCGCGTACTGGTTACCACCCTTACCAAAAGGATGGCGGAAGAACTTTCGAAATACCTGGTGAATATGGGCGTAAAAACCCGATACATTCACTCCGATGTGGATACCATGGAACGCATTGAAATAATGGAGCAACTGCGAAAAGGGGAGTTTGATGTGCTGGTAGGAATTAACCTGCTGCGGGAAGGACTGGACTTGCCGGAAGTGTCGTTGGTTGCCATTTTGGATGCGGATAAGGAAGGCTTTTTACGCTCCGAACGATCGCTGACACAGACCGCAGGACGTGCAGCGCGTAACCTGAACGGCATGGTAATTATGTATGCTGACAAGATTACTGCTTCCATGCAAAAGACCATCGACTCGACCAACTACCGCCGCGAAAAACAGTTGAAGTACAACGAAGAAAACAATATTGTACCGAAAGCAATTGTAAAACCAACACGCGAAATTATTGGTTACCAATACCGGAGCGACAAAACTCAGGAATACGAAGGCGGAATGGGACAGCCTGATATTGCTGCCGACCCTGTTGTTCAGTATATGAGTGTTGAAGGGCTGGAAAAAGCGGTTGAGAAAACGAAAAAGCAAATGCAGGCATCAGCTAAGGATCTTGATTTTATTGAAGCAGCCCGTTTGCGCGACGAGATGTTTGCTTTACAGGCCTTGATTCAGGAGCGTAAGCAGGGAAAGAAAAAATAGACAGGTTTGGCTGACGGCAATAATGTGCGGTTAAGCTAATTTAACGCGACGAAAAAGTGATCCGGGGCCGCATAAATAGTCTGTTCTTTAAAAAAGTGTATTTTTGCCGCAAAATTGTGATAAATGGAGTTTTCATTTTCAAAATTGATAAGTGACGTTAAGCTGATCCTTGTAAATCCGAATGGGTTTTGGGTGGAGCAAAAAGAAACGGCCGACAGTAAACAACTTTGGCTGACTTACCTGTTGCCAATAGCATTGGCAGGGGCAGTTTCTGTTTTTATTGGCGAGTTTTTCAAACGCACCGACTTTTTTATTCAGTTCCCCTTGTTAAAGGCAGCGCGCGAAATTTTACTTTTTGTTTTGCAATACTTTATCAGTGTGTTTTTTACCAAAGAGCTGATGAAGACTTTCGGAGGAGAAAAGAATATAGATCTGGCACGTAAACTGGTTGTCTATTCCATGACACCGATGCTTTTGGTTTCGGTAATTACCGGTCTGTTCCCGTTTTTATACGTGGTTGATATTTTTGGAATTTACAGCTTTTACCTGTTTTGGATTGGAGCAAAAGAGTTGCTAACTTTCCCTGAAAATAAGGAACAGAGCTACATAATAATCACAATTGTGGTTAACTTCTTTATATTTAGTTTTTTAAGCGTTTTCTTGTCGAAAGTGCTACTGATTTTTTAATTTAATCACCGGAAATATGTCACATAAGCCACAACAAAATATTAGCATAAAGAACCGTAAAGCCTCGTTTAATTATGAGCTTATCGAGCGTTTTGTGGCCGGACTTAAGTTGGTTGGAACCGAGATTAAATCTATCCGCAACGGGAAAGTTAATCTCACCGATGCCTACTGTACGCTTATCCGGGGCGAAATGTATGTGATTAATCTGCATATTGCCGAATACGAGCTGGGTACCGTCAATAATCATATTGCCAAACGCGACAGAAAGTTATTGCTGAATAAAAAGGAAATTGAGAAGCTCGATAAAAAGGTAAAAGAATCGGGACTTACCATTGTGCCTACAAAACTGTTTGTTAACGACCGTGGCCTGGCAAAACTCGAAATTGCACTGGCTCGTGGTAAAAAAACATACGATAAGCGTGAAACATTAAAAAGCAAAGATGCCAAACGCGATATCGATCGGGCAATGAAGTTTTAGCAGGCTCAAGGCAAAAGCAGAAAGTTGAGCGTAGCGAAATCCCGACCGTAGCGTCGGTAGCAAAAGTTGAGAAGAGCAGCTGCAAGTTACAAGTATCTAGCTGCGAGACGTGAGTTACGAGTATCTTCAAGTATCCGAAATTCAAGATCAAGCATCCAGCACACTGTACACTTTCAATTCAACAATTTATCAGTTTGTCAATCTTTTATCAAGAGAAGTAAACCACAGAGATTCGCAGAGAAGTCACGGAGTTGCATCGAGAATCGAGAATCCAGGATCAAGTATTCAGCTGCGAGCCACTAGCCACTAGCTACGAGTGTGTGAAATCAAGTATCGTTGACTATCCAGCATCCAGTATCCAGAATCACTCCTTCAATCCCTCAGTTACTCAATCCCTCAGTAACTCATTCCTAAACACTTTCCAAATTCTCAAAAGGAATAATCATATCGCCTTTGTATTTTAGCAACAGGTTGGCAACGGCCATGGTGTCTTTTTCGCAGTATTTTACAATGCGGTCAATATCTTTTTCTTCCCAATAAACTTTAGCAACCTGACTACCGTCGATGTCGTCTTTTGGTGTTGGAATATTAAAAAGCTCGCACAGCAGCGATAAAGAGGTGTAATGTTTATAGTCGCCAAATTTCCAGAGTTGCAGGGTGTCGATCAAAATATCTTTTACCTCCCAGGGTTTGGCACCGGCAATGTCGAGCACTTTCGGAAGGGTTAAATTGTTTACCAAAGCTCTTCGCGAAATGTAGGGGAAATCGAATTCCTGGCCGTTGTGCGCACAAAGTCGGCGTTTTCCGGCGCGTGCAAAACTATCCAGCGCATTAAAGAAATTCTGGATCAGCTTTTTCTCGTCCTCATCATAAAACGATTTCACACGAAAATAAGGTTCACCTTTTTTCTGAACAACGTAACCGGCCGAAATACAGGCAATTTTACCAAACTCGGCATAAATTCCGGCACGCTCATATAACTCGTGCGGTAGTTTGCCATCGTTGATCTGGAACTGCATTTTGCGCTCCCAAAGTTGTTGCCATTTTTCGTTTAGCACGGTATATTCCGGTGCCAGCGGTACAGTCTCAATGTCGAGAAAAAGAATTTCTTCGATGTTTAAGTTTTTAAGCATCAGCTTTTGTTTAAAGTTTGTAGTATGTGGTTGGTTAAAATCTGTATGGCAATTTTGTTTTTGCCTCCCTGTGGTACAATAATATCGGCGTAACGTTTTGTTGGTTCGATAAACTGAATATGACTTGGGCGAACCGTTTTTTTGTAGCGTTTAAGCACCTGTTCCACGTCTCTGCCGCGCTCTTGTATATCTCGTTGTATTACGCGTGCCAGCCGAACATCCGAGTCACAATCAACATAAACCTTTATATCCATTAAATCGCGTAATGCAGCATTTGTAAGACACAAAATTCCTTCAATTATCAGTACTTGTTTTGGTTTAACAATATTTGTTTCTGCCTGCCTGGTGCAGCTGATAAATGAATACACCGGCTCTTCAATAGATAACCCTTGTTTTAGTTTTTTTACATGGTCAATCATTAAATCAAACTCAATGGAATCGGGGTGGTCGAAGTTTTTCTGCCTGCGTTCTTCCAGCGAAAGATCGCTGTTGTCGTAGTAATACGAGTCGTGCGAAAGTATAGCTACTTCGTTATCGCAGAACTTCTCGCTAATTTTTTTTACAACCGTGGTTTTACCCGATCCGGTGCCGCCTGCAATGCCAATTACCAGCATACTGTCCAATTTAATTGTTAAATGATAATTGAAGATTAAAATTAAACGCTAAGAAAACACTATTTTCGCAGCCATAAAAGTACAAGTTACAAAAAATAGACAGCAATGATTAATCACGTCGTTCTTTTTAAATTGAAGGATTATCCGGCCGAAGAAAAAACGGAAGTAATTGCCGAACTAAAAGCAATGCTATTGGGTTTAAAAGATAAAATTGCCGAATTAAAGCATATTGAAGTAGGTGAAAATTACGAGTTAGACTCGAAAAGTTACGATTTGGCCTTGATTTCGCATTTCGAAAGTGTTGAAGACCTGGATGTATATCGTGTGCATCCCGAGCATTTAAAAGTGGTAAAACGTGTAGGCGAAACCACAGAGGCACGTGCTGCTGTTGACTTCAACTTTTAATTTATTATAGTATTTAAAAGATAATCCGTACGAATTATGAGTAATCTGTATCCGATAAAATTCAACCCGATCTTTCATGAAAAAATCTGGGGTGGAAACCGAATGAAAACCATCCTGAATAAAGATTTTGGCGACATGCCCAACTGTGGCGAAAGCTGGGAGCTCTCGGGGGTTGATGGAAACATTTCGGTGGTAAGCAATGGCTTTTTGGCCGGCAACGACCTGAACGAGTTGATTGAAATATACATGGGCGATTTGGTAGGCGACAAGGTTTATGAAAAGTTTGGAAATGAATTTCCGCTACTTATAAAATTTATCGATGCACAGGACGATCTGTCTATTCAGGTTCACCCCGATGATAAACTGTCGAAAGAAAGACACAATGCCTTCGGAAAAACTGAAATGTGGTATGTGGCCGGTACAGAAAAAGGCGCACTTATCAACTCCGGATTTAACCAGGTAGTTGATCGCGAAAAGTACCTTGAATATTTCAACTCGGGTAAATTAACCGATTTACTGCATTACGATGAGGCACAGGTTGGCGATGTTTTCTTTATTCCGGCAGGCCGTGTTCATGCTATTGGAAAAGGCTGTTTGGTGGCCGAAATTCAGCAAACATCGGATGTTACTTACCGTATTTTCGATTACAACCGTAAAGACGACAACGGAAACGAGCGCGAATTACATACTGATCTGGCATTGGATGCCATCGATTTTTCGTATTCGAGCCAGTATAAAACAGATTACAAGACAGAGAAGAACAAAGCGGTAGAAATTGTAAGCTGCCCGTATTTCACTACCAATATTATCGAATTTGATAAAGAGCAGGATAAAGATTACAACCAGCTTGATTCGTTTGTTATTTACATGACTATGGAAGGTGATTTTGAAATCGTTACGGAAGAAGGATCAGAAACAGTATCGATGGGAGAGACCGTTCTTTTGCCGGCCAGCCTTGAGTCGGTGCAACTGAAACCCAAAAGCGAATCAGTAAAAATCCTCGAGGTTTATATCAAATAGCAGAATATTTCTTACCTTAAGAAATCATTCTAAAAACGCACCTTTTATGGAGATAAAAGAAGCTCAGTTTGTGATGAGCAATACTGCAGTCGACAAATGTCCGGCACCCGATCGGCCGGAGTATGCTTTTATAGGCCGGTCGAATGTGGGCAAGTCATCGCTGATAAATATGCTTACGAATAAAAGATCGTTGGCAAAAATTTCGGGCAAACCCGGAAAAACCCGCCTGATCAATCATTTCCTTATCAACAAAGAATGGTACCTGGTTGATTTGCCCGGTTACGGTTACGCGCAAGTGCCAAAAGCCGAGCGCTTGAAATGGGAGAAAATGCTCAAAAATTATATCCTGAAAAGGGAAAACCTGTATTGCCTGTTTGTTTTGATCGACTCGCGCCACGAGGCACAAAAAGTTGATCTTGAATTTATGGAATGGCTGGGCATTAGCGAAATTCCTTTCAATATAGTTTTTACCAAAACCGATAAGTTGAAGCCTAAGGAGCTGGAAGACAATTTGAAAGCATACGAAGAAAAGATGTTTCAAATTTGGGAAACAATGCCCGGGTATTTTGTTTCTTCGGCTGAAAAGGGCATTGGAAAAGACGAAATTCTGCGAATGATAGACGAGGTGAATAAAGCCCACTAGACTTTCGTTGAACTAAATGAGCTAACAATTATTTTAGAAACATGTAAAGTTGTTAACTTTGCAAAATCTTTACTATTAAAGAAATCAAGATGGCGAAACATAGAGTATTGCTGAATTTTACTTCTGAAATGTGGTCTTACCGGCTCGCCATATCTACTCCAACACAATTTGTTGAAACAAAAAATCATTAAATAAATGGAGATGAAAACTCACCCACTTAAAATTTTTACCGGACGAGCAACCCGGCATTTAACTGAAAAAATTTGCGATAGTCTGGACGTTGATCTGGGACATTCGTCGTGCCCGGTTTTTGCCGACGGCGAATTTGAACCCTGTTACGAAGAGACGATTCGTGGCTCGCATATTTTTATCGTGCAGTCGACACCACCAACTGCCGATAACCTGTTGGAGCTTTTGTTAATGGTTGATGCCGCAAAACGTGCAAGCGCCTACAAAGTAATTGCCGTAATACCATATTTTGGTTATGCGCGTCAGGACCGTAAAGACAAACCAAGGGTTTCTATCGGTGCGAAACTGGTTGCCGACCTGCTTACCGTTTCCGGAATCGACAGGCTGATTACTATGGATTTGCATGCCGACCAGATTCAGGGATTTTTTGATGTACCGGTAGATCATTTATACGCATCAACGCTTTTTGTTCCGTTTATCGAAAAAATGGGACTGGATAATGTCGTTATCGCGTCGCCGGATGTGGGTGGTACAAAGCGTGCCAATACCTATGCAAAAATGTTAAACACCGGTATCGTTATTTGTCACAAAACACGTGCACGTCCTAACGAGGTGGGTAACATGACCGTTATTGGTGATGTTGAAAACAAAGACGTAATTATTGTTGACGACATGATTGATACTGCAGGAACAATTACCAAAGCTGCCAACCTGATGAAGAAAAAAGGTGCAAGAAGTGTTCGAGCTTTTGCGGCACACGGAGTATTGTCGGGACCGGCCCTGGAAAGAATTGAAAAATCGGAGTTGGAAGAAGTATATTTTACCGATTCGATTAAACCAAAAACAGGCTGCGATAAAATTAAATATATCACAACTGCCGAGGCTTTTGGTGAAGCCATTCGCAGGGTTTATAAAAATCAGTCAATAAGTTCGTTATATTATAAATAATTTCTATTTTTGCACCGCTTTTTCCATAAGCAGACGCATTAATGATGTGCATGCTGTTTGCCCGACCCACAGGAAGGGAGGACTGAGTACCATATTTATTAACGTAAATTATTTAAAATGAAATCAGTAGTAATTAAAGGAGAATTAAGAAGTTCTCTTGGAAAGAAAGACGCAAAAAAACTTCGCGTTGAAGAGAAAGCTCCTGCAGTATTGTACGGTGGCGAGCAGCCAATTCACTTCGCAGTTTCTTTTGCCGAGTTAAGACAATTAGTTTATACACCAAGCGTATACCTTATCGACCTAGACATTGATGGTACTGTATATAAAGCAATTATGCAAGACATTCAGTGGCACCCGGTTGAGGAGTTGGTACTTCACGTTGATTTCCTTGAAATCAAAGATGATAAACCAGTAAAAATCAACATTCCTGTAAAAATTGAAGGTTTTGCTAAAGGTTTAAGAAAAGGTGGTAAATTAAACAGCACACTTCGTCGTTTGAGCGTAAGAGCTTTGGCTGCGAACTTACCTGATACAATCAATATTGATGTAACAAAACTTGATATCGGCCAAAGTATTAAAGTGGCTGACCTGAATATTCCGGGAATCGAGCTGTTAGATCCTAAATCGAACGTAATCGTTGGTGTTGGTATTACAAGAGCTGCAAGATCGGCTGCCGGTGCAATGGTTGACGACGATGAGGAAGAAGAAGCAGCAGCAGAAGGTGCTGAAACTTCAGAAGCATCTGAAGAATAAATTATATTCATGTGAAATGCGTCTTGTTTAGTCAAGGCGATTCATCTGAAATAAAACGAAAAACAGATGAAATACTTAATTGCCGGACTCGGTAATATAGGACCAGAATATAAAAATACTCGCCATAATATTGGCTTTCAAATATTGGACGCACTCGCTGAGGCGTCCAATATTAGTTTTAACGATAATCGTTACGGTTTTGTGGCTGAATATAAGTTCAAAGGCCGAACGTTTATTTTGTTAAAGCCAACCACTTACATGAACCTGAGTGGGCGGGCAGTAAATTACTGGTTACAAAAAGAGAAGATCGATATAAAAAACATGCTGGTGCTGGTTGACGACCTGGCATTGCCATTTGGTACCCTAAGAGTACGCGCTAAAGGCGGGGCTGGAGGGCACAACGGGCTCGAAAACATTAACCAGGTGCTGGGACGAAACGATTATGCCCGTTTGCGTTTTGGCATTGGCGACGATTTCCATAAAGGGCACCAGGTAAACTATGTGTTGGGCGAGTGGTCGAAAGAAGAGCAAAAAGAATTGCCGTTTAAAATAGACGATTCAATTGAAATAATAAAAAGCTTTGGAACACTTGGTGTCGAGCGCACAATGAATTTCCATAACAAGCGATAAATGGCTGAAGGAGTTCGCATAGATAAATGGTTGTGGGCCGTGCGGATTTTTAAAACCCGCAGTCAGGCTACCGAAGCCTGTAAAAAAGGCCATGTAACAATTGGTGATTCAGTAATAAAAGCCTCGCGCGAAGTACATGTAGGAGAGATCGTAAAGGTGCGGAAATCGCCAATTACCAAAAGTTTTAAAGTGCTGGCGCTTACCGGAAAAAGAATGGGAGCCAAACTGGTTACTGATTTTGCTGAGGATGTAACGCCACCCGAGGAAATCGAATTGCTCGAGATGCAAAAAAACATGCGCTGGAGTGTTCGCGAAAAAGGCACCGGACGACCAACCAAAAAAGACCGCCGTGATTTGGATGACTTTTTTGAGTGGTAAGGGATTGAAGGGATGAAGGATTGATTCTGGATACTGGATACTCGTAACTCGCGGCTCGCAGCTCGAAACAAAAAACAAAAATTATGCTTGTAGCAAAACAAAAACGAAAAGAGAATATTGCCGAATACATCTTGTATTTGTATCAAATTGAAGACATGATCAGGGCTTTTAAACTGGACATGGAGCTTATCGAGGAACGTTTGGTAGCCAATTACAAAGCCGATGATAAAACCAAAGCTGCCATAACTGATTGGTATGCCAATTTGGTGCTGATGATGGATAAAGAACAAATCAGGGAGAAAGGGCATTTTCAGTTTCTTGACAACCTGGTTTCGGATGTAAACGATTTTCATTTAAAGCTGATGGAAACCTCGAAAGACGGTATGTACGTGCAAACCTACAAAACTGTTGCGGGGCTGGTATCGGAGTTGAAAGAGAAAAACCCGGAAGCCAAAAATGATGTAGACCTGGGAATTACCGCTGTTTACGGTTTTCTGCTGCTTAAAATGCAACAAAAAGATATTTCGATTGATACCCTGGAGGCCATAAAACGTATTAGCAAATGGTTGGGCGATTTATCGAAACTATACCGCGATTTCGAAAACGGTGATTTTGATTTCTAAATAATCTTTACTTCAATTCCCCGAAACACAGTAACCAATCCCTTTCTATTTTCAGATACTCCTGCTATAAAAATAGTGCTGCGAGCAGGTAAAAATGCCTTGCGAGTAATTAATAAAGGCGTGCGAGCATTAGATAATGGAATGCGAGCAACAAAAAAACACATGCGAGCTACTAATAAACAGGTGCGAGCTATACTCGCATGGCAATAATTCTTACTCGCACATCTATATTTATAGCTCGCACTATATTAAAAATAGCTCGCACGTAAATATTAGTAGCTCGCACTACGATATTATATACTCGCAGGGTAATATTAAATGCAGGGAAGGGGTTTATCCATTAAAAAGTACGGCAACTGGTTCTTTTGCCAAACCATTTGTAGCGATTATTGGCCACAAAACGATACAAACTATCGCGCCAGCTTTTAGGTAGTAGCTTAAACGCAGTTAGCCAATTCCACGGAGCTTTTAGGTGTTTACAGATTTCAAGTACTGCATCCGATTCAGAAAATATCTTATCGTTTTGAATAAGCACTACGGCGTTAATTTCAAGCGGCAAATCAAACTCCTTTAAAATTTGTTGCCCTTCTTCCGATTGTAGCGCCAGAAGCTTAAAATCGTTCTCCTGCGCTTTTTCTATAATGAAATCCACGGCGGAATTACAGAGCTTACAAATCCCGTCAAAAAGAATTATTTTTTGATCTTGCTTCACTTGAGTTGAACAAACAAGTTGCCCGAGAGTTTGAAAAAGCAAGGTTCCTGCTTTTCCAAAGCATGTTTAGAAGTGCATAAGGCGAGTGACGATACATTGAAATAAGGAGTCAGGTATTTCTAAAATAATTCCGGGAAATAAGGATGCAAATCCAGTGGATCATCCATCATTTCCATCTGTTTTTTAAGTTTTACAATGAGTTCTTCTTTAACTTCTTTGAAGGCGGCATTCTCAGCCAGGTCATTCATTTCCAGCGGATCGTTGTTCAGGTCAAAAAGCAGTATTTTTTTTGCTTTCGGGTAAACAATTAGTTTGTAATCATCGCTGCGAACCATACGCTGCAATTCTGTGTAGGCTCCGTATATTTCCGGATATGAACTTTGATTGGCACTTTTATCGATCAGCGGAATTAAACTGTTAAACTCCACGTACCCGGGTTTGTCAACACCGACCAAATCAAGCGAGGTAGCCATTATATCCTGGAGATAGACCTGCATGTCGCGTTTTTCGTTTTCAGGAATATCCGGCCCCACAACAATTAACGGAACACGCATGCTGTGGTCGTACATATTTTGTTTTCCAATCAGCCCGTGGTGCCCAACTGAAAGTCCATGGTCAGCACTAAAAAGTATGTAGGTGTTTTTGTCCAGACCGGTTTCCTTCAGGTGAGTGATAATACGGCCTATCTGTTCATCCATGTGGGTAATAATTGCATAGTACTCCTGGCGATGAACCTTGATGGAATATTCGGTGCGGGGAAAAGGTGCCAATCGCTCATCGCGCAGGTCGGGGCCACAACCGATACTGTCTTTGTAAGGGTACAGCTCCAGGTAATTTTCAGGCACTGAAACATTTTCCAACGGATACATATCCACAAATCGTTTTGGCGACTGGCGCGGATCGTGCGGTGCATTAAAAGCCAGGTACATAAAAAACGGATTTTCGCTTTGTTTGGCCATGTTCAGGTAATCGATGGCGTTGTCGGCCACTACTTCGCTCCAGTGTTTACCTCCGCTCCAATATCCGCCATATTTTTTGTGCCAGGGTAACCAGGTAGTATCTTCCGGCATTTGAGGCCTGTTGTAAGCTTCGGGTACCGATGGCGGCATTCCGGGGCGCACATGACGCACATGCTGAAAAATACTGTCGGCTGCCATTTTTACGTGCCACTTTCCGGTCATATAAGTGTCGTAACCCGCATTCTGCATTAAAAGACTCCAGAACTGGTTGTTGGCTTTCATTTCGGGGTAATCTTTTTCCGACTCTTTGGCGCGCCATATAAATCGTCCTGTGTTCAGCATACAACGGCTGGCCACACAAATGGCTCCGTTCCAGCCTCCCATGTTATAGGCATGGGTAAAAGTTACACCCGAATGGGCAAGTTTATCAAGGTTGGGAGAAATCACTTCGGGAATGCCCAGTACAGAAATGCCTTCGTAAGTTTGGTCGTCGGCAAAAATAAACAGGATATTGGGCTTTTTATTCTCTTGTTGAGTCTCGATACAGGAGACAAATAAAAACAAAACTGCAGTAACAGCAAGAATTAGGTTTTTCATTGTTGATTAGTTTGCTGCTATAAATTTAAAAATATTTGGGAATCTACGGAGATCAGAAGAAGGGTATTCAGGTTAAGTGATTAGTGACCCAGCCCCATCAGCCAGGTTCGGTCACTCGCGATTAACATTTTATTTATTTGTAGAAAAATCTTTTATCAATCCCAGGGCTAACCAGTTGGCCACAGCCTGGCGGTTGTCGGGTATAACCAAACGTTTTACATCGCGCTCATGGTTCATATTGCCCAGTTCAATAAAAATGGCAGTTGGCCAGGTATTTTTAACCACATACAAAGGTCGGGTTGATACTGTGCCGGTGTAACCTCGATTGGGCTGAACTTCGTGGTATTTCTTTTCAATCGTGTCACGAAGAATTTTACATGCTTTTTCACCGGTTTCACTGCGTTTGTCGTGATAGAAAAAGATATCGATATTTTCGCTTCGTCCCCTGGAATCAATATGTACCGCAATCATCCTTTGAAAAGAACCTTTGTGTTTTTTATAAAGCTGATTAACCGCATCAGTACGTTGACGCAATCGACGGGTATGATTTAGAGGGATAGTGAGATTGGGATAACAAACTTCATCCTTGTCAGCTTTCAGAGTAACAGCATCTCGAATTCCGTCGTTTTTATCGCGGGTAATCATATAAACTGTTGCGCCTTCTTCTATAAGACGGCGAGCCAGTCGCAAAGTAACATCATAAGCATATTCATCTTCACATACCAGATTCCCATTGTATTTTCCAACAGCGCCGGGGTCAGGGCCTCCATGGCCTCCAACCAGGTAATAAACTGCCCCTTTTAAATTGTTACTTAAGATCTCAATATCGGCATATTCGCTGCCAAAAATATCGTAATGCACCATTTTTCCGGTTCCTTTTGATGGAGTGGAACTTGATGCAGGCGTTGCCTGCAGTTTTGCTGTGTCAGGAAGTTTGTATTTTACTCCGGCAAGCAGGGTATTATTTCGCCCCAGATTGCTTTTGTTTAAAGTAATAAAGTCATCCATATACTCGGCTGATGATAAGCCGTGCCTGGTTAGCAAACGGTAAATTCCATCGCCTTTTAGTGCAACAACTTCCTTGCTTTGCGAAAGGCTGTTAAAGGGAAGCAGAATTATCGCCAAAAATAACACGAAAGTTATTTTGGTAACTGATTTTATATGTAAGTTTAACCCGAACATGTTCACTACTATTTTGTTTCCTTTGAACAACATTAATGCTAAAATAGAATTAACGGAAAAAAATCTGATTTATTTATGCGACAAACTATCAGCTACCTGTTGTTAATAACTTGCCTGTTATTCACTTTTTCGTGTACAACACAGTTTGTTCAAAAAAGTTATGAAATCGAGAATGTTTCTGTCTCAGAAGAGGTTGGAACAATGGATAGTACTATTGTAGAGCTTTATACTCCATATAAAAATATACTTGAAAAAGATATGAACCGGGTGCTGGCCATCTCTGAAAATGAACTGGTTAAAGACAAACCCGAAAGTTTACTGACCAACTTTTTGGCCGACTTATTGCTCGAACAGGGCGCAGTTGTAGCCAATAGCCAGCAACTGAATTTAAAGCCAGCTGTTTCGTTTTTTAACTACGGTGGTATCCGGTCAGCACTTCCAAAAGGGGAAATTACCGTTGGAAATATTTTTGAGTTAATGCCTTTCGAAAATGAACTGGTTTTGCTGGAATTAAAAGGCGACAAAATGCAGGCCTTTCTCGATTATATTGCCGATCATGGAGGAGGTAGTGTTGGCGGCGTACAAATGGTTATTGCCGGTGATAAAGCTACAGAGGTGAAAATAGGTGGCGAGGAGATTAATGCTGATAAAAGTTACTGGTTGGTAACCAACGATTATGTGGCAGCCGGTGGCGACGGACTTGAAATGTTAGCCGAAAATGAGCAGTTTGTAAACACCGGTGAAAAAATACGTGACGTAATAATTGATTACCTGGAAGAACTGGCTGATAACAATCAGCAGGTTAACCCAAAACTGGATGGGAGGATTAGATAATGGATAGAAGACGATTTATAAGAAGCGTTGCCGCCGGAACAGCCGGAATTACTTTAGGAACGGTACCTTACGAATTATTTGCTCACGAAGATTTCATTACGATTTCGATATTGCATACCAACGATATTCATTGTCATATCGAGCCATTTACCGGCACAAACGAACGTTATGCCAACAAAGGTGGTTTGGCACGTATTGCCAAACTGGCCACTTTGCAGCGACAAAAAAATCCGAATACTTTGTTGCTCGACGCGGGTGATATGTTCCAGGGAACGCCCTACTTTAACTACTTTAAAGGTGAGTTGATGTTAAAGGTAATGAGCGAGGCCGGTTACGATGCCAGTACCATTGGTAACCACGAATTTGATAATGGTTTGCAGGGGATTAAAAATCCGCTGCCCAATGCCGAGTTCCCGATCATTTCTTCGAATTACGATTTCTCTGATACCATTTTATCAGGAAGTTTCCCGGAGTATAAAATTTTTAAGCGCGACGGAGTAAAAATCGGAATTTATGGAGTGGGCATCGAACTGGAGAATCTTGTTGGAAAGAAGAATTACGGCGATACAGTTTATAATGATCCGCTGGTTGTTGCACAGAAAATGGAAAGTTTCCTTAAAAATGACAAGAAGTGTGATTTGGTAATTTGTCTGTCGCATTTAGGGTTACGTTACCGCGATAAGAAGGTAAGCGACTTGGACCTTGCGGCCGAAACTTCATTCACCGATTTAATTATTGGCGGACACACGCATTCGTATCTTGAAAAACCGCTGGAAGAAAAGAACAAACTCGGGCAACCTGTAATTGTAAATCAAGCCTGGTGGGGTGGTCTTGTGGTTGGAAAGGTTGATTTTGTTTTCGAAAAATCAAAGAGGAATAAAAAAGCAGTTTATTCCGATCTGCTATAATTATCAACTGCCTATGACACGTTTTCACAGGCTATTACTTTCAGCTGGTACCGGTGTATTGTTAAGTCTGCCCTGGCTCGGATTTCCTGGGTGGGTGCTTTTTATTGCGCTTATCCCGCTGCTTTATCTCGAGAATTTCTTTTTAAAGTACAAAGAAGGATTTCCTCCGGTTTCGCTGTGGGGACATGTTTTTCTTGCCGCGCTCATTTGGAATGTTTTGGCTTCGTGGTGGATGATGAAAGTTTCGCTGGCGGGAGTGGGGGCTGCCATGATCTTTAATGCTTTTTTGATGTCGCTGGTTTGGTGGGGGGCTCATTCCATCCGAAGAGAAATGTCGTCTCCGCTTGGCTATATTTCGCTGGTAGTTTTCTGGATTTCGCTGGAGTTTTTGCAGTTTCAATGGGACATTGAATGGCCCTGCCTGCAGCTGGGGAGTGTGTTAGCGAATAATGTGAAAATCATTCAGTGGTACGAATACACCGGAACTTTTGGCGGGTCGTTATGGATACTTCTATTGAATCTCTTTCTTTTTCAGTTTTTGAGGAACGTTCAGCTAAAAAGCCCACTGAAAAAAACGATTACCAGTTCAACCGTTTTACTGGTTTTGTTGGTCGTTCCCTTAATCATTTCTTTTCGGATGTATTCCTCTTACATTGAGGCAGAAAATCCAATAAACATTGCAATAGTCCAGCCCAACGTCGATCCGTATAACGAGAGGTTCGATATGGAAGCAGAAACACAAAAACTGGATGATTTTCTTCGTTTGGCAGCCAAAGTAACCAGCTACAGTACCGATTTTATTGTTGGCCCTGAAACCTTATTTGAACATCAAACACTTTGGAATGAAGCTACTTTTGAATCGAATGCTTTTTTGATTCGTCTCGATAGTTTTCTTCAACGGTATGAGAAGGCGGATATGGTTTTTGGTGTGTCATCATTTAAAGTGTACGAAAACGAGGACGATATTACCTATTCGGCACAGCACAACAACGGTATAACTTACGACCGGTATAATACTGCGATGCTTTTCACCACAGCCGGAGAGCTGCAGACCTACCATAAATCGAAATTGGTTGCGGGCGTAGAGAAGGTTCCTTTTCAAAAGTATTTCTCCTTTTTGAAGAACAATTATATTGATCTGGGAGGTGCTTCCGGCTCGCTGGGGAGACAAAAAGAAGCTTCAAACCTGGTAAGCAAAAAAGCGGTGATAGCCCCGGTAATTTGTTTCGAATCGGTTTTTGGAGATTATGTGACTGATTACATAAAAAAAGGAGCCGAAGTAATTTTTGTAATCACCAATGACGGCTGGTGGAAAAACTCACGTGGTTATAAACAGCACCTGTTGTTTTCGCAATTGCGGGCAGTGGAAACGCGGCGAAGTATTGCACGGTCGGCAAATACCGGAACCTCGTGTTTTATCAATCAGCGTGGCGATGTTTTGCAGGCAACAAACTGGTGGAAGGAAGCCGCTATTGCCGGATCGGTTAACAAAAACGAAACACTTACTTTCTATGTAAAACATGGCGATTTTATCGCCCGTACTTCGGTGTTTATTAGTGTATTAATGGTATTGCTGGTGTTTGTGAGAAAGTTCGCGTAAGGACAAAAAAATTCCGCACTAATCCATTGTGAAAACCCCTGTATAACAGGATTTGAGCGCCCGGTTGATCAAACTTCCACCGGTCCGAAGACTCATCCCGATAAATCGGGACTACAAGGCCTGCTTTTACAACCATAAAGAGCTTACTCGGTTTAATTTTTTCTGTTGAGTTTACCAATTTATAGATCAATGCGGAAAATATTTTTTCTCTCTCAATGAACTCGTTTTGTATAACTCAAATGTAGGTGTAAGCTTTGGTATATGCAAATTTTGGAGGTTAATTTTAATGAACGAAAAGGTAATGTATTGTTGGTTAGTTTATTAAATAGTAACGATTTTTATGAAATTTTCATCGTATTATATGTGTTGCTTTACCAGTTAGATATTTATGATATGTAATTGGTATTTCGGGCCGCCTTTGATAAGAAAATATAGAAAATAACACTTTATTTCGTTAGAAAATGGCGTTTTTGAACTATCATTTTTGCTAATGGAGCGGATCTTTCGAACGGCTAAAAGAACTCTGTCTCGGTGGAGAAAAAACAGGATAATGACAATTCGAAATCTCGGAATATCTTTATTTGTTGTACACCGTTGGGGCTATAGGATTTGGTTCAATTCATTCAATTCGGAATCTCATAAAAGTTCCGAAGACAATATTATCTTTTAAAATCTCTGAATCAGATTGGTTGAATACAAATACTATCCTACAATTTTTCCAATGGATACCAGGGACTATGGAGAACGTTCAAGAGCTTACAAACGAATGATAAATGGTGAATTTGATTTGAATTCCGGTGAGCGCATTCCCCGATGGCTTTGCCTCGGGGTAAGCGAACAAAACAATAAAAAAGTCCTTAACGGAATAGGATTCCTCGTCAGCTCTGCTGCGAGGAGTTTCAATTTTGGAGACTGGGATATTCATAGCCCAAATGAAAAGGCCATCTTCTCGATTAACCAGACTTCAAAATATCCGGGGTGAATTCTGACGAAATAGAAATTATTGAATCGGGTAGTGAAGCATCGTTGATTTGGACTTTCCCAAATGGGGACAATACGCAGTATGAGGTTACATTTAAGTCAAAGGCCACCTGTAATGCAAAACAACAGGTATCCTTCGAGCCCATCGGTAAAAAGGGGGGGAGTTCAGAAATTGAATTCGTTGTGAAAAGGCAAACCGAAAAGTATAGTTTTCAAACCAAAAAGATAATGCAGCCAGGAAGATTTCGATTGGTATTTGATTTAAGCCAGGTTCCTGTGAACGAAAAAATATGGTTGGATAAAATTCAGCTGACAGCTGTTGATCACTAAAATCTGAGATCTGTTTTTATTTTGAGGTTTATTATGGTTTAACTGTAATGTAAAACAGCAATCAATAAACAAAAAGCTCTGTAATTATTTCGATTACAGAGCTTTTTTGTTTTGGTGATCCCACCGGGATTCGAACCCAGATCGCAAGAACCGGAATCTTGTATTCTATCCATTGAACTATGGGACCAGTATTGGCTGCAAAAGTAACAAAATTCCCGAATGTGCACCGTCCATTTGCAAGTTATACCAATTGTATTTCAAAGTGAGCCTTTAAATTACAATGGTTAATGCCGATAGAAAATTGGAGAGGCTTTGGGAGTGAGCGAACCAAAGGCTCTGTTTAATTTCAAATCGGTATTAGCTTACCAATAAATGTTGATAAAATCGCCCTCTTCAATCATCGCACATTTTTTTATATCGCTACATTTGTCGGCATAAAGCTATGACTATGGAGGAGAGAACAGGACTGGCCATAAAGAAGTTTAACGATTACGTTGACTCTTTTACAGGACTTAGCGAAGATCAGCTTACGAATTTCGAGATAAAGAAAAACCATTCACTACGAGTTGCTGATCTTGCTTTACTACTGGCTAAAAATATGGAGCTCAACGAAACGGAAGCTCAACTGGCCTATTTAATCGGATTGTTTCACGACATCGGAAGGTTTAGGCAGCTCAAAGAATACAACACTTTTAATGATGCCAAATCAGTTGATCATGCCGAACTGGGAATTGAGGTTTTACGGCAAGGCGACTTTTTTAATGATTTGGATGAGGGGCAGGTAGAACTGATGTTACTGGCAATTAAGCAACACAATAAGCTGGGCCTTACAAAAGATTTATCGGATAAAGAAAGGCTTTTTGCCAAACTCATCCGCGATGCCGATAAGTTGGATATCCTTCGTGTAATAACCGATTATTATTCCAATCCAAAGGCAACGCCAAATCATACTTTAACCTGGGAAATGCCTAAAGGAGGTACGGTATCGAAAGATGTGTCGAAACAAATATTAAACGGAGCCCCGGTGGCTAAAGAAAGCATTAACAACGAACTTGATATTAAAGTTATGCAGCTTTCGTGGGTGTACGATTTAAACTACAGGCCGTCGTTCGAGTTAATGATGGAAAAGCGTTACCTCGAGAAAATTTATAACTCGATGCCCAAAAACGATATGGTAATTGAAATCTACCGAAAAGTAAAAGTATTTGTAGAAAACAAACTTATTGCCTGATGCAGAAAATCATAACGGTATCAACACCACAGCATAATATTCTGGTTGACATTACTCCTGATGTGGAGGAAGTAGTGAAGATGGCCGGAATAAATTGTGGTTTGGTAAACGTTTATGTACAGGGGGCAACAGCAGGAATTATGATTCAGGAAAACTGGGATAATTCGGTGCAAAATGATGTGGTTAGCCTGATGAAGAAACTGATACCCGCCGGAGCGTGGGAACACGATGCACAGGATAATAATGGCGACTCGCACCTGAAAGCCGGTTTGGTAGGGCCAGGCGAAACCATTCCGATCGTTAACGGCAAAATGGGCTTATCTACCTGGCAAAATATTTTTTTATGCGAATTCGACGGACCCCGAAATTCCCGGAATATTGTTATAACCTTAATCGATTCTGAAAGATAATGGCAAACAGGCTGGTATGTATGTGTAATTTTGTTGATGAAGCAGAGATTAAAAAACTGCTGGAAAAAGGAGCCGATTCTACGGCTCAGATTCAGTCGTTAACACGTGCCGGAACGTCTTGTGGTCGTTGTTTGCCTGTTATTGATGGTTTGGTTGAAGCGCATTTAAAAACAAAACCCAAGCCACAACAAGGAAAGCTGCGACTCGGGTTCTAAACACAACATCAAAATATTTTTTCTAGAAGTATCTTGGCGGTACCACTTCTTCTTTCTTAAATCTTAGTTCGTAAGAAATCATTACTTCGTGTGTTCCATTGCTGTAATGCTTCATATCGTTGGTAGTAAAGTCAATGAAATAAAAAAACAAAACCCAAGCCACAACAAGGAAAGCTGCAACTCGGGTTTTAAACACAACATCAAAATATTTTTCTAGAAGTATCTTGGCGATACCACTTCTTCTTTCTTAAATCTTAGTTCGTAAGAAATCATTACTTCGTGTGTTCCATTGCTGTAATGCTTCATATTGTTGGTAGTAAAGTCAATGGCATAAAAAACAAAACCCAAGCCACAACAAAGAAAGCTGCGACTCGGGTTTTAAACACAACATCAAAATATTTTTCTAGAAGTATCTTGGCGATACCACTTCTTCTTTCTTAAATCTTAGTTCGTAAGAAATCATTACTTCGTGTGTTCCATTGCTGTAATGTTTCATATTGTTGGTAGTAAAGTCAATGGCATAACCAACACGTAGTTTTTGGTCAAATATCCATTGGGCAATAAAACCGTACGAAGATCCGGTACGATACATCGCTCCGAGCCAGAATTTCTCTTTAATAAGGAAGTTTCCTGTTAGGTCGAACTGAAGCGGAGTACCTGTTTCAGATGTAAACGATGCTTTGGTAAACATGGTTGGTTTGAATTTTACATTTTCACCCATATCAAAAACGGCACCGGCAATCAGGAAATAGTGACGTAATTCTCCTTCAACCGAAAAGCTTTCCATATCATTCTCGAAGGTAGTACTCACTAATTTCGGAACTGAAAGACCTACATAGGCTCTTTTGCTGTATAAAAAGGCACCTACACCAAAGTTTGGTTTGAATGCATTTTTTATTTCACCTGCGAAATTTGGATCACCCGGGTCTAGAATAGTGTAATCTGCCAAATTGTTCGAGTAATTGGTAAAACCACCTTTTAGCCCCAGTCTCAAATTTGTTTTCTCGCTTACAGGAACCAGGTAGGAGTAATCGGCAAAAACATAAAAACGTTTTTCTAAACCGGTTTTATCGTTAAGTACATTTAATCCCAGTGCAACGCGTTCGTTTTTTAGCGGAGCCTGTACTGAGAAGGTATAAGTTGTAGGTGCTCCGTCCCAACCGGTCCACTGATGGCGTCCAAGAGCCATAAAACCCACCGATTCCCATGTTCCGGCATAAGCCGGGTTTATGGTTTGTGTATTGAACATGTATTGCGTAAACATCGGATCCTGTTGGGCAGATGATGTAAATGCTGCTACTACTATTGCCAGAATCCCTAAACCTTTGATTATATTTAATTTTGCTTTCATCATTTTAAATTTTTTCAGATTGGACATTCATTAATTAATCAATTAATTATTTAGGAATACGAATCCAGTAATAGGTTCTTTACTTCCATCGTTAAAGTACAGGATGAAGTAGTAGGTTGCTGTTGGCAACTGATCGTTACCTACTTGCATATCGTGCATCGATCTGCCGTCCCACCATGCATCAACATCTCCCCAGTATTCTTCGTTTCCGTAGCGTTCCTGCTCGTAAACCAGGTTGCCCCATCTGTTGAAGATTTCTATTCTGGCATTATCGAAATCGTCTCCAAGTACTCTTTCTTCACTGCCACCCTGATCGCCTGTACAATAGATCATTACTTTGAAATAATCATTGTAACCATCCTGGTTAGGAGAGAAACCATTTGGAATGATAGGTTCTCCACATGCAAACTGCTCAGGTACTGGTGTATCGTCAACAGGATCTCTCCAGTCCCTTACAAGATCAGCATCTTTATCCTGTAAAGCAGCATTACTACTAACAGTATTTCGGTATTTATCTTTCTTGACAAACCAGTTGTCGAAAGTGTCGTAGGCATCGTCTATACCATCTTTGTCCGAATCCAGGCCAGTAGGCAGAACATCCGCGATACCATCAAAGTTAGCATCGTTTCCATCAATAATATCTTCTATGCCGTCACCATCGGTATCCGAATCCAAGTGGTCAGGAATACCATCAAGGTCCATATCAAAAGCTTCATAATAAATGTTCTCTCCATTATCATCGTAACGGTCATCCCATCCGTCGCCGTCAGAATCAGACCCAAGCGGTTCATAGTAATCTAGGCCAACATAATCTTCATGGTCAACAGCTTCGTTAATTGTTTGCTGCCACTCAACGTTATCTACAACTCCATCTCCATCAGAGTCGAGGTCAAGGCGGTCAACAATACCATCTCCATCAGTATCTATATCTGCATCCTCAACTGATGCTGATTTAGTCGGATCTAATTCGTGAATATCCAATAGACCATCATTATCATCATCAATATCTATATAGTTTGGAACACCATCACAGTCTGTATCAAGATTGATAATAATGGTTATGGTTGCTGATGAGCAATTTTCAGGATCTGCATTTGAACAGATAGTGTAAGGAATTTCAAGTAAGAAGTCCTCGTAATTATCTGTAAAGAAATTTAGATCACCCGACTCAAGGTCAATGGTAAGAGTTGATGGTATGCTATCTATAGTAATAGTAACTCCACTACTGCCAATACCTTCATCATTGCTGAGAATATTCGGGTTCCATAATATATTATTACCCGGGCAGATTACAACTTCAAGAATATCAGCAGATGCTCTCAGCGGATTAATTCCACAATCAGCTTCACCTTCTTCTACAGTTACAATAGCCGTGCATGTCGCTTCGTTTCCACATTCATCGATTGCAGTTAATGTAACTACGTTTTCACCAACGTTACCACAGAAGAATGTTTCCTGACTGATAAACATGGTGTCGATACCACTACAAGCATCAGTTGTACCAGCGTTGATATCATCAACAGATATTGTTGCAACACCATTTGCATCTAACTGAACAGTAATGTCGTTGCAGGTAACTTCTGGAGCTGTGTTGTCAGAAACAGTTACTGTTTGTGTAAATGAAGTTTCATTACCACAGTCGTCAGTAGCAGTCCAGGTACGGATTAATGTATAGCTGTTTGCACAAATTTCGTCAGTTTTTATTTCTTCAAAAACAACAGGTACGTCAGTATCGCAATTGTCAGAAGCAGTCAGCACAACAGCCTCAACAATTGCATCACACTCAGCAGTAATTTCTACTGTTGGTAATGTTTCGTTGAAAGTTGGAGCTGTATTGTCCGAAACAGTTACTGTTTGTGTAAATGAAGTTTCATTACCACAGTCATCAGTAGCAGTCCAGGTACGGATTAATGTATAGCTGTTTGCACATATTTCGTCTGTTTTTATTTCTTCAAAAA
>NZ_JRHC01000006.1 GCF_000949475.1 Draconibacterium sediminis
GGTATTTCCGTCTCCAAAATCCCATTCCCATGATGTTGGGTTGTTTGCAGACAGATCTGAGAAGATAACAGCATCTCCCTGGTTAATGGTTGTTTTGTTTGCTGAGAACTCAGCAACCGGCACCAATGAGTTAACGGTAATATAATTGGTTTTAGTAATTGTATCTGCAGCAACACTATTGGCGACTATCAGTTGCACCGTATAAACTCCGGCTGTTGCATAGGTATGATTAGGATTTTGAACAGTGCTGGTATTTCCATCGCCAAAATCCCACAACCATGATGTTGGATTATTGGTAGACTGGTCCGAGAAGCTAACAGCATCTCGCTGGTTAATCGTTGTTTTATTAGCGGAGAACTCAGCAACCGGCACCAATGAGTTAACGGTAATAAAATCAGTTTTAGTAATTGTGTCTGCTCCAAAACTGTTGGTGGCTATCAGTTTTACGGTATAAACTCCAGCTGTTGTATAAGTATGAGTTGGATTTTGAACTGTACTGGAATTTCCATCTCCAAAATCCCATTCCCATGATGTTGGATTGTTGGTAGACTGATCGAAGAAGCTAATGCTACTACCTTCATTTATATTTTGTGTTGAAACATCGAAATTTGCTACAGGAAGATAGTTTGTTACATCAAAAATAAGGGTATAAGTTTTGTCTCCATCAGGTATGTCATGAATGGTTTCTGATACAATTTCTCCTGAATACCCGATAAAAGTAAGGCTGTCACCGGTTCTGTATTCAAAAGTGTTGTATAAATTACTACCAGATTTGATTTTATAATTCGTTATTGGGGAGTAGGAATTGTCAATCAATTTTAAATCGGCTGTTCCACTGCTTTTGTTACAAATTAACTTTGCTTTTAGTCGTAAATTTGGTGAATAGATCGTTAAAAAAAGCACTCCGGTTACATTAGATTCTAAAAATAATTTATTCTCCCCAACGCTAATAAAATCATTCCATTCCGCTATTTTCCTGCCATTTACAGAAAAAACGTTAATTTGCGCCCGTTCGTAGAAATTCGAATTAAAGATAATGTTAGCTGAATTGTCGAAGGGATTTGGGTAAACAACAATATTATTGTTTTCCTGGTCATCTAAAATTTCCAATGACGTTATTAAGATTGAAAAAATATTGCCGCTAACCAACGTATCTGTACCATTGGTATTGTTAATTATTTGAACGCTATCAATAGTTAATGGTGCATTATTAAAACTGTTTTCTCCCAAAAATGTTAACGTTATATTTTGACCAAAAGCGTGAATATTACAAATGGCAAATAGGATTGATAATAGTAACAAGTGTTTCATTTTTTGGTCGTTTAATGTAACATGAATGGTATACTGGATACATAAATCATCTTCTGCTATTTTGTCCAGATGATTTTCCTACTATGGTTATAAGTTTCATTTTTTATATTGATGATATAAACTCCCGGTTTGCCTGAGAAGCGAATCAAATTGTTATTTCCTTTGTAAATCTCTTCCGAAATCAGGATGCGTCCGGAAATGTCGATAACATTTACGCGAGCAGGTTTCTCTTCCGTGGAAATCACTTGAATGTAATCTTGTCGGGTGTTTGTTCTAATTTCAAAAGGATTGTTAAGTGCTACAACATCGGCACTGGTAGCTACATTACTACTGGTATGCAGAAACAGTTTCTCTGAATTTTTATATTCATCAGTATAGACAAAAGAATATTCATTTCCTTCTTTTAAGGAAGTAAAAGTTCCCTTCACTTTATCTTCAATGGTAATATGGCATTCTTCCGGAAGATTAAATGCTGCTGAAGTAAAATTGACTTCAACTCCTACCTGAGCATCAAGTCCCAATGGGATCACTAAATTATCGTAGTCAGGTGGCAGACATTGAACCGAAAAATCGACCCCATTATCGTCAACCAGTCTTGTATAAAGCACAAAATCGGGATTTGCTTTGAACATACCTGCATCGTAAGTTACGTCAAGACCAGTTGTCATTGATGCATTAAAGGTTACCAGTGTATTGCTAACGCTATTGCCGCCGGTTGCAGTAAGTTTTATTGTTGGCCACCCATTGTCTTCCGATTTTAATGGTATGGAGGTTTGATGAGCTTGCATCGCTTTTGAAATGCTAAAACTTCGGGAACTATTGTCTTTTGCGCGCACAAAAAAACCTTGACCTGCTTGTATGTAGTCCTGATTTAATGTGCCGTCTGGTGTTCCTCCCGAGTTGTTGATTATAACATACTGTCCGGACGAAGGATCCCATAAGTACAGGCCTGCGAAATTCGGATCCATATTTTCAACATTGGCATCTGATAAAAGACGATCAGTACCCGACGCAGCGTTGGTAGCAGCTACGGATGAAGTAAAAGGATTTCCCAATAAATTCCATCCTTTATTTACATATGAAATGGGGATATTAGAAATGTCACTTAAATTTATTTGTCCCGAAAAAGATACATAACCTGAAGTTTCACGTAGTGTCGAGTAGCCTTTGCCCAGCGTAAAGTTCATGCCCGGATCTATTGACGGGTAGTTGTCCCAATTGTCATTTTCTTCGATATAACTTGTAATTGCGTATTCTGATGAATTGGTGGCAATATTATTTTCTGTTGCAGTAGCCCATCCCCAAATATCCTGACCGGAAACCGGTGAGCTTATTAAGTGCCAGTTTGGATCACCGGATATATATTTTTCAAAGTTTATGGTTGCTTCAGACTCACCTTTAATTATCATTGAGCCGGAACTTGATTCGCTCGTGGAACTTACTGTAACAGTACCTTGATTAACTAAGTTGCCATTTACCGTTAATTCTCCTCCTCCGGTTATTGTTAAGTTACCACCCGGTTCAACAGTTAGATTTTTACAAATTACACCACTTGTGTTGATAACAGGATTAACGGCAGAATCAGGAATCAATGCATTGTCAAAAGCCGAAGGAATTGTATCCAATTCCCAATTGGATTTGGTAAACCAGTCATCGTCGGTTAAACCTATCCAACGGGTGGTAGGCGTGAATCTGTACAGTAATCCGTCATTAATGTAATCTTCCATATTGGTAAATCCAATTTCTTTATCAACAGTAAAACTATATGTTGGCTCTGGCCCGGGCGTTATACTCATAAAACTATAATCGCGTTCATCGTTTAACCCAATGTTTATTCCCGCGTCAGAAAACGACCACCAACTGTTTACCGATTCATCATCACCATATCTGAATTCGATTACATTTGTTCCTTCGTATAACCATACCTGGAATTTCAAGTGAAATCTTTCATTTTCATCCAACCAAAACGTCAGATCATTGAATTCGATTTTTAAGATTCTGTTACCTGCCGATCCGGTTAACTGGTATCTGATACTTCCGCCATCGTTAATTATAAAATCATCCCAAAGCGGAGCAATAACAAGCTTTCGATATGCACTTTCAAAGTAGTTCCAGAATAAATCTTCATTCCATCCAAAATTTTCATCCAAGGAAATAAAACCATTTGCGCACACTTTAAATTTTGTGTAGGGTTTATAGTTATATATAAAGGTAAAACCAATGGGAAGAGCTTCGGAGAGGCCGTCATCCCATGCATCATATTCAATATCATTGACAAATAATTCAATAGGAGGGGTGTTCAGGGTGTCGTATGTATTTCCCGTGCTATATGAGAAAGTATATAGTGGTTGTGCTTTCATACAAAGCGGAAAGAGTAATACAAGTATGATTAGGAAATGACTTAAATACGGTGGCTTGTTTTGGAATATTTTTACGAAACTTTCCATACACAAAGATTTAGTTATGGGTTAAAACTTTTTATAAATTTCGATTGGACTAAACTGAATATAGAGTTAGACCACTTATTTTTTATCTGATATAATTTAAGGATTATAAACGATTTTGCAAAAAATAACTTCTTGATTTTTAGTTTTGTACAACTAAGTACAACCGTGTTTGTGCCTGAATCATGGCCTTTTGGTCAGTATTGAAAATAGATATTGAAAAGAAACCGGAGAATGTTTTATTCCGGTTTATTGATCTTTTCTCTTCTTTTATTTAGTATTGAGAGGCCTGTTTGCTGTTGAATTTTTCCCTGATGTAAAGGAGCTGAATTTTTATACCTTGTCGGTAAATCAGGGCATAAAGGGCATGGATGTACCGCTTTCATTGAAAGAAAGATGCCATTGTATTTCTGAATGTTATAGCACAAATCCACTAAAGCATAATGAATATAGAATAAACGCTTATGAATTCTTTTTTCGTTTTACGCCACGTAATGGCTCTGCTTCCAACGGATTGTCCGGCCAGTGGTGTTTCGGATACCGTGCTTTTAACTCCTTTTTTACTTCGAAATAGGTGTTGGTCCAAAAGCTGTTCAAATCATCGGTTACCTGAACCGGTTTAAACCCCGGCGACAAAAGATGTAGTAACACTTTTACTCTTCCATTGTTAACGGTTGGCGTGTCGAGCAAACCGAATATTTCCTGCAGGCGAACAGCCAGAACCGGTGCTTCACCTCCTGGGCCATATTTTAGCTTGACATTTGATCCGCTTCGTACTTGAAGTTTCTCCGGTGCAAGTTTATCCAATAATTGCTGTAGTTCATAAGGTAGGTGATTTTGCAGCACTTTCTTCAGGTCTATTTTTTTCAGGTCTTCCGGCTTTTTTATAGCATTAAGGTAAGGCGAAAGCCATTCGTAGTTGGTTGTTAGCAGGTGGCTGGTACTAACATCAGGCCAATCATTCGCTGTGTCCCAATGCCTCAGACTGATTATGCGGTTTTGCCATTGTTCCACTTCCTGATTAAAATCGAGCAGCCAGGCACCTTCTTTTTTTACGGCATCAGAAATAGCCTTTATTTTCTGGTCGATATTATAATCCTGTAGCGGTTTTTGTTGCAGAATTATACTGCCAATTCGTAATTCTGCAAAAGCTGAAAAACCACCTCTTTTTGTATCCCAACTGATGGATTCAACGGTTTTAACCATCGGTGCAAGATCGCGTGGATTTAGTGGCGATGCCAAGAATATGCGGCCAACACCATCGCGGGCATTTATACTTGCGATCGACAGCCAATCTTCATGAGCAAGGTCGTCTTCGTGCCCTGCTGCAGCGATATTGCCGTTAGCCAGTTTGAACTGAGCATTGTTACCCGGAGTTGCGTGCGCGATTCGTTCAGGGTAGGCGTAAGCCAGCAATAAACCGGTCTCAAACGGATCTGTTGATGAATTGTCTTCATCAATATTGAGCATTTTCCGGTATTGCGCCGAAATTTTGGCAATATGTTTCAATCGTTTGTTTTTTAATGTCCCGCTGCGATAGCGTCGCAAAGCCTCAATACGCAGATTTATATCGATTCCGGCGTCGCGTTGTAAAGGATCGCGTTCTTCCAAAATAGCAGCAATATCGCATGCCAGTGCCGTTAAATCATCGTTTTGCGCCAGAAGTAACATGTGTGCCAGTCGCGGATGACATGGGAGTCTGTGAATCGCTTTTCCGTGTTCGATAATCTTTCCGCCTTCAATGGCATCCAGTTGCTCCAGCAGTTCATTGGCTTGCAGAACATGGCCTTTGGGTGGGGGAGTCAGCCAGGTTAATTTATTGATATCGTCAACGCCCCATTTAGCCATTTCCAGTGCAAGCGAAGCCAGATCAGCTTCCTCAATTTCGGGGGTGCGGTGTTTATTCAGGCGATGATGTGTGGCCTTTGTCCACATGCGGTAACAAACACCGGGGCCAAGCCGGCCGGCGCGTCCGGCTCTTTGGTCGGCCGAATCTAAAGTTATTTCCACCGTTTCAAGACGCGATAAGCCGGTGTTGGGATTAAATTTAAGTGTTCGGCTAAAACCACAGTCAATCACCACTTTAACGCCTTCAATGGTTAAACTGGTTTCGGCAATGGAGGTGGCGAGAATGATTTTTCGTCGTCCTTCGCGGCTCGGCATTATGGCAGCAAACTGCTTTTGCGGCGTTAACTGCCCGTAAAGCGGATGAATGGCAATTCCTTTGTGTTTGTTTCGTAAAATGGCCTCAGTATTTTTAATTTCCGCTTCGCCGGGCAAAAAAACCAATATGTCGCCATCGTGTTTTTCAACTGCTTTTGTAACTAAACGACTGGTTAACTCAGGAAGAAGTTTTAGGTCATTATCGCCTTCATAATGAATATCGACAGGGTACTGACGTCCTTCACTTACTACCGACGGTGCGTTAAGCAGTTGCGTTAGTTGTGGCATATTTAGCGTGGCCGACATGATCATGATGCGCAGATCAGGACGTAAAATTTGCTGTGCTTCGCGCGACAGGGCCAAAGCCACATCGGCAAAAAGACTGCGCTCGTGGAATTCATCGAAAATAACCATACCAATACCTTCCAAGGCATTATCGCTTTGCAGCATACGGGTTAAAATTCCTTCGGTAACCACTTCCAGTTGAGTGGATTCACTAACGCAATTATCAAAACGTATGCGGTAACCAACCCGTTTACCAACCGGCTCGCCTAAAAGATCGGCCAGGCGTGTGGCAATAGTTTTGGCTGCCAGACGACGTGGCTCAAGCATGATGATCTTTTGCCCGTTCAGCCAGCTTTCTTCAAGAAGCACGAGCGGAAGAACCGTACTTTTTCCGGCTCCGGGAGGCGCATGTACAATTAAGGTGTTTTCCTTTTGCAGATGTTGCTTTACCTCGCCGATAACTTCAACGATGGGCAAATTGGTTGTATGTGGATCGAAACTCAATTTCTCAGATTTTACTGTAAACTGCAAAAGTAGGGCGTTTTTATAAAACAACAGCGGATGAATAAAAACTCACCCGCTGAATAGTATTTATTTTTTGCGAATTAACCGGCAATTTCAATGCCTACAGGGCAATGGTCGGAGCCCATAACTTCGTTTAAAATATATGCTTTTTGTACATGCGGAATAAAACTTTCGGAAACGAGGAAATAATCGATTCTCCAGCCTACATTCTTGCCACGCGCTCCGGCACGGTAACTCCACCATGAATATTTATCGGTAACATCGGGGTAAAAATGGCGGAATGTATCAACCAGCCCGCCTTGCGTAAAGCGGTCCATTCCATCAATTTCTTCCTGCATATAGCCTGCTGATTTATTATAATTGGGTTTAGGTCGCGCCAAATCGATAGGGCGGTGGGCCACATTAAAATCGCCACACACCACAACCGGTTTAGTTTTTTCCAGGTCTTTCAGGTAATCGAAAAATGCCAGGTCCCATTCCTGGCGGTAGTCCAAACGCTTTAATTCGCTACCCGAGTTGGGTACATATACAGTTACCAAATAAAACTTTTCATATTCCAAACACAAAACACGGCCTTCCGTATCGTGAACTTCAATTCCCATATCGCGCGAAACGTTTAGTGGTTCTGTTTTTGAAAGGATTGCTGTTCCCGAGTAGCCTTTCTTTTCGGCCGAATTGGAGTAAATATGGTAGCCATTTATTGGCGCCAGCGTTTCAGCAACCTGATCATCCTGCGCTTTGGTTTCCTGCAAACAAAGTATGTCGGCATCCATTTGTTTAAAATCTTCATAAAAGTTCTTTTTGGTAACGGCACGAATTCCGTTTACATTCCACGATATGAGTTTCATTTCTTTTCTTTCAAATTAATATTTGCGGTTAAAATACTAATTACAGTTAAACCGGGGAAGAGTTCAAAATAAAAAGCAATAAAAAACCCGGACGAAAGCCCGGGTCAGAAATATACTATTTCTAAATTTTTGGAGTATGCTAAATTGTATTCGTTAGAACGAGAATCCAAGTTCCAATTCAAACTGGTTCATCTCAAGTTCAATCATTTGATTCGGAACCATGTTACCTTGCATTGCCTCTGTTGGGTCGAAATCCATTGGGTTGTAGCCTTTAGTACTTCCATTCATTGCATAATTTATGGCCACATGAAGTTGATTTCCGCTATTTCCAACTTCTTTAGAAAGCCCAAGTGCTAACTGTTTTTCAATTACACCAGGTGCAAGAATATTAAACATTACTTCTGATGAAGGGATTGGATTATCGCCAATTGAGAAACCTGCACGGAATTGCCAGGTATCAACTCCTGCGTAGTTAACACCAACTTTGTATACCATAACATCTTCCCATCCAAAACCAGAGCCATTGTCAGAACCCAGTGGAACATGGTTTGGATTAGGAGTGTAAGTTCCGTCAGGATTTTGGAATGCCGGCATCAGTTCGCTAAGATTCATCGGATTGGCAATCGACTTAACATCGCTGTACATAATCGACTTTACATCTCCCATAACGGTAAGATCCTCGATTACTTCCCACGAAAAACCTACAGTCCAGCTTGATGGGATATCAAAATCACCTTGCTCGGCAAATAAACCAGCGTAGTCGTCAAACTCGCTCATAAATACTTTCGACTGGTACATGGCACCGATAGCAAAATTATCAGTTATGTGTCCCATATAGCCAATTTTGAATCCGTATCCAAAACCGCTGTCAGTTCCATTTCCAGATAAAGCATTAGCATCAGCAGAAAAACCATACTGACCGAAAGTACTTAAACCTTTTGCCTCAAAATATTGATAGGCCAAAACACCTGTAACACCAACACTGTGGCGTTCGCCCAATTTTACAGAGTAACTAATATTACCAAACATTTGAGCCAGGTTAACGCCTGTTGTTGTTTCACTTTGGTCTCCGAAAGTTTGCGTAGGATAATCCGTGTTCATACCACCATTTCCGAATAAGGCCGCAGAAATACTGGAATTCTCACCAAGCATCCAGTTGGCACCTGCCGAAGGCATTAAAAACAGTCTGCTGTCGCTTTCAACTGTACCCGGCATTAAACCGAATGTACCTGGCATACCCGAAGGAGCTCCTGTTACGGTGTACTGTCTGTTCGGATTAAAGAAGTTAACTCCCAACTGGTATTCCGTTCCAAGGAACACGTTACCTGCAGGGTTTCCGTTTATTAACGATCCCTGGTAAAATGCAATACCGGCACCGGCCAATCCTTTATTAACTGTGCCATAGCCTACACTAAAATAACCATCGGTTGCAAATGTTTGTGAAGTAATAAAAAGACCAGCTACCAGAACCAGCAAAGCCTTTAGTTTTAAGTGTTTCATTTGTAATAATTTTTTGGTTTCGGTAGAACAGAATCAGGTTGTTAGTAACAGATATAATGATTTTATGTTTGTTATTGATTCGTTTACCTATTAATATTATTCAATAAAAGCTCAAAGATATTTCTGAAATTATTTTACTATTAAGAAGTGCCTATGATACATATCATAAGGGTAACATTGATGGGAAAGTCACGTATATCGGATGAAAAGCTAACCTTTTACATTTTGTTACAATAAGTCGCCTTTGGGTTAACAAATCAATAAAGAATTGCTGTTTTTAGGTTAATTCCGAAATTTCATTCAATCGATGAAACTTCAATTCTATATTTTTGTTTAAGGACTAGAAATATAATTATTATGAATAAAAAATCCGCTTCTTCTAAACAGACGAGAAGAGATCGCCGCGATATGATTCAATACATTAATCTGCAGTTGGCTTCTCTTGGTCAGCCTACGTTTAATGATGATTCAGACTCGGGCACTAAATATGCCAATTCTAGATTTCAGGAATTAACCGAAGGCCTGGTAAAAAGTTTCCAGGAAAAATCGCGCTTACTAAGCGAGCACATGTCTCCGGCCGATGAACGAATTCAGAATTTTATTGATGATTACCTAAAAGAGCTTGAATTTAATAAGCCTTATCGTTTGCCAAATAATACCCTGGTGTTGAACCAGAAAAAGATGGCACGCGAGCTGAGTTTGCCACCCAATGGCAATGAGTTTAAAAGCGATTTGTTGAGTTCGTACCGTTTAAAACAGGGTATTCTGAATAATCCTGCCAAGGATAAACGAACAACACAGGGAACTTTCCATATTGTACGTGGTGGACTTCCGGTACCTGCTGATAAAAAAGAAGTGCCGAAAATTACTTTTGCACACCTGCTGCATTACGCACTAAAACCTACCGATGAGTTAATGACTTTGCCTTTTACATCGGCGCAGGATGAAAAAGCAAAAGTGATGGTGTCGTTGTTGTTGCGCCCGGTTGTTTGTCCTGAAGTGCCCGGTATTGTTAGCGAAAAGAGTATGGAAGTGCGCTTTTTTGCACCGGGAAGTTTGGTGAGTAACCTCGACTTTGTTGAAACCATTTTTGGTAACGCCGGCGACCCGAACCTGGCTGTAAACGATGCGGCACTGGATGTTGAGCACTGGACCGGCCACACCGGATGTATAATTTTAGCACCACACCTAACTGCGCTTAAGAAAAAAGATGTTGGTCTGCCGCATTATGATGATGCTTCGGAGCGTCAGAAACGCGACGGCATGTGCTGGAAAGACGAGAATGAGTTGTATAATGATGGTTCGGCATTTAAACTTACTTGCCGCGATGAACGCGGGGTAGTGGTTACGATTATTGCGGATAATTATTACGGCTATTCGAAAAAAGAAATTAAAACACAGATTAGCTATTCGGCCAACCTTTATGGATTGGTGGAGGAAGAGCATGCAGGTGGTGCCATTGCTTTCCCGCGTGGAAATATGAGCGACAGTGTTTTTGGAACCAATTTTACCAAAAAGTTCGATCAGCCTTATTCTTTTGAGGAAGCGAAAAAGCTGCTCGGAAACCGAATAGAGTTGCAGGAAGGAAACTTCGCCATAGATAAAAAATATCCTGATGTGGTTTACATTCCTGAGAACGCCGACATTGATGTGGAGAAAAGTTCGGTAAGCTGGAAATACAAAAACAAAGATTACAGCCTGAAACTTTCGCCGAAAAAAGTTTACGTTCATCCTACCGGGCATAAATTTCAGTTGGTAAAACATCCAACACAAGCCATGTGGCGTATAATAGACACCGCACCCGAAGGAATGTTCTGCCATAAACCAAGTACGGTTTCAGGAGGTGGAAAATCAGAGATCTCCAAATCAATGCAGAATGCCATCAAATACGGGTCGTTCTACATCGAAAACCTGGAGCAGGTTGAAAACATGGTGGATGAGATCATTAATAAAGATTATTCTAACCGTTGGAAAAAGGTGCGTCCGGATGCCGATCCGTCACGCTCGTTCCTGAGTAAAGAACGTACCTTGGGTTCGGCGGTAAAATTATTAACGCCGTCTGATCAATACAGCGACGAGTACAATAAATTCTTACAAGATCTGCCTGACAATGTTCGTACGCTGGCCTTTTTCGTTAAACGCCATTACCGCGGTAACGAAGAAAAAGGATTAAAATGGCGCGAGTTATTTAATGTGGAAATTGTAAATGGCCGCCCCGGAAATGTGTTGCGCTACAAGCACAACCCAATTACAGCCAGCTATGTGCGTATCGGATTTAACGAAGAAGGACGCTGGTATTTACACAAACTGCGTTCTGATTTTGTTCCGTCGATGAAAATTCAAACCGAGGATGATATTTCGGCAACGATTACTGTGCCGTCAAACCGTTTGAAAGATTTGAATAAGGAATACAACAATCCGAGTGTAAAACTGGTTGCCAACTGCGAGAGTTACTTGTTCCAGCGCCCGGATGAAGCCGTAATAAGAGGTTACGATAAAGAAGCCGAAATGGAAATTGTGGATAATAACACATTCCTGACGAATTACGAACCGCTAACCCGCGAGAATGCTATAGAGCTGATTGAAGAGGCCATTAGTTTTGAGAAATATACCAAGCCGGTAAAAAACTTCATTAAAGAAGTGGCTGAGAGCGATAGCGATAAATACTTCGTTACACCTTCGCATCCGCGAATTGTCGATGGTGAACCAACTAAAAACCCGCGTTACCTGCAACGCAATATATTTAAAGAAGAAACACAAGACTCATACCTCGGAGAAATAGGTGTGCGTTTGTTCCGTAAAATAAAAGATAAAGATCCGGTAGTTTGGCCTGTAAACGCTGTATTGCCCGGACGAAGAAACAATCCGGTTGATAAAAAAGCAGGAATTCGCCCGCTGGCCGTTTATAATCCAATTCATTACCAGGAGTTGCCTGAATTGTTTATGGATTTTGTTGCAAGTATTACCGGAAAGTCGCCATCAACAACCGGTGCCGGATTGGAAGGTGCCCTTACCAAAGGGCCTTTTAATATGCTTGTGCCAACCACCGATTTGAATAACGCCTTGTTGTCGTACATTCTTACCGAATACCAGGGATTTAGTTCGGCAGCAGGTTATATTGGCTCGGAGAACCGTTTCGACCACGATATCAGTATTCTGGTTCCTGAAATCTGGGCACGTTTGGTTCCTGAAGATCGCGATCCGAAGAAGCTGATTGAAAATGGTTGCTTGGAGAAACTGGAGGACTTTGAATACAATGGGCAAAAAGTACTGGCCAGCCGTTTAGGCTATCGTATTACCAAAAACTTTGCTTTCCGTTGTATGAACCGTTTGTTTGATGAGCCGCTGGCGGTATTTAACGAGCGCATGTTAAAGCCTGAACTTCAGGGAATGGATGACTATGTTGATGGTATTAATAACATCACCGAAGCCATGCAACGAGCTGCACTGCCATTCTTTGAGGATGGAAGTGTTGAGTCTGCTATTCCGCCGCTGAAAGTGTTGCTGCATGTTATGGCTTATGGCCATTACGAAGGCAAAGATATCAGCGATCCGGAGCTGCGTAAACTTTTCGTAAGGGAAGAGGTACTAAAAAGCGACTGGTATAAAGCCCGCCTGAAACTAAAGCAAGACAAGGATATTGCTTTCCTTGTTGAGCAAATCGGTTACCTCGAGGACTTTAAAAACAACGAAAATAACGCTGCGCTGGTTGCCGAAATGGATATTGATGGTCGATTGGCAAAAGCAAAAGAGCGCCTGAAAAATGTAGAATCGAAACAGTACCTGAAAGATTTGGTTGGCACTATCGGTGCTGATCCGCTGTGTAAGTAAGAGATAGATTCTTTTATTAAAATAGTTAAGGTTCCGTTTGTTGATACGAACGGGACCTTTTTTTGTGCCTGCTTGTAAACATTTGGCAGATTATTGTGGTTATTATTCCGTAATTAAACTCCATTAACTAAATAGAAATGAATTCAAGAAAACTCTCGATCATTACCGGAATCAGCTACCTGATCATATTTTTTGCGGCCGTTTTTGCCAATTTTGTTATGTTGGAGTCGCTCAAACAAAATCCACTTGAAACGATCAGGCTTGATCATATGTCTGTGCGCTTTGGCATTTTAGCCTTTTTAATTACTGTGTTATTTGATGTGGTTGTGGCGTGGGGACTTTTTGGTTTGTATCGCAAGCATAAATTTACACGTTTAAGTACTTATTTCCGTCTGATGCATGCTGCAATAATGGGCGTTGCGGTATTTGCGCTGGTGCTTACTTTAAAACTTGATTCTGCAGATGAGATTTTATACCAGGTAGATGTGTTCGAAATTATCTGGCTTATTGGGTTGTTCTTTTTTGGTGCACATTTAATTCTTCTTTCCAATATCATACAAAAGCCAAAGTGGATTGCAGCATTTCTTTTCATTGCCGGAATAATGTATATGGTTGATACAACAGCACATTTTTTGTTGCCCGATTACGCCGATTTTGCCGGAATATTCCTTGCTATGGTAGCTGTGCCAAGTATTTTGGGCGAAATGGCCTTTACGGTTTGGTTGCTCGTAAAAGGCGGAAAGGACAAGGAGAAAGAGATTGAGAAAGATTGAATAGAGATTGAATATAGATTGAATTAGATTGATAAATTGTAATTTTTGGTCGTTTATCTTTTCTCTGTGAAACTCCGTGTATTCTTTGTGGACCTCTGTGGTAAAAAAAAATATCCAAAGCTCCTCCCATTCAAGCATTCCTCATTAACTCAATTCCTCATTTGCCAATTTGTCCTTCAACTTCTTCATAAGGTTATCTTTCTGAACCGAAGCCCCCGAAATCTGTTTCACCAACTCTTTTTTAATATTTTCAAAAAAAAAAATGTAACTATCCGTTTTTAGCTTTACTAAATAGGAAAAAACACTGAAAAGTGACGAAAGAAGAGAAATTTAACACGATTGTATCTGAGAATGGCGAGCGGATCCGCAACATCTGCAGGTACTACAATTCTAATGTCGAAGATCAGAAAGACATGTACCAGGAAGTGCTGGTAAATATCTGGAAAAGTCTCGACAGCTTCAGGGGCGATTCGGCCATGAGTACCTGGGTTTACCGGGTGGCTGTAAACACGTCGTTAACCTTTACCGGAAAGGCTTTTAGACACATGAAGTTGATGGTTGACAGCGACACCACAAACCTGAACTCCATACTTGACGATGAAAATCTGAAACAAAAACTGGCCGAAGAAAAGTTACTCGAACGTATGCAACTTGAGCTTAATCAACTGTCGGTAATCGATAAAGCATTGATATCGCTGCTACTCGAAGGACTGTCGATGAAAGAGATTGCCGAAGTGATTGGTATTACCGAGCCAAATGTAAAGGTGAAAATCCATCGTATTAAATCGCAATTAAAAGAAAAGCTGAAAGGAGAACAATTATGACCGCACACGAATTTGATACTAACCTGAGTAAATTAACCGGGAAACTGAAAAAAGAAGACAGGCATTATGCCACAATTGTAAAAGTGGTACAGATTTTTTACTGGATTTTTATACCGTTATTTATGGTAAAAACTGCGGTTGAGTATACCAACTCGCACGAAATTAGCGATATAATCAGTGGAGTTGCCCTTATTTTGGGATTTTTGTTCATTGCACTTTCTTTCCGAAAACTTTATAATGAATACCAGTATGTTGATTATTCGTTGCCTACGCTCGAAATGTTGAAAAAAGCAGTCTGCCGTTACCAGCCTTTTCAGAAAAGGGCATTGGGGATTTTACCTGGCCTTTTGCTAATGGATGTGGGTTTAACTTTCGAATGGATGGGTGAAGGCAAATCGGTGCTCGATTCCCAGCTGTTCTTTTTAGGAGCAATACTGTTTGGAGTGATAATTGGGCTTGTGATCTGGTATTTCAAATACAAACCCTTGCGCGATAAGATTCTCCATCTGGTCAGGGAAATTGAGCAGTAAACTAAGGGCGCGATTTTTTATTATTTGAGGTAATTATCATTCTAACCTTGGGTAAAAGCCTTCTACCTCAGGTAATAATCATTCTCCCCTTGGGTACAGGCCTTATCCCCTTGGTAAAAATCATTCTACCCTTGGTTACAGGCTTTCGAACTTAGGTAATTACTTCGCTACCCTTGGGTAAAAGCTTTCTACCCTCGGTATTACCCTTGTTACCCTTGGGTATCGTCCTTCTTACCTTGGTAATAATTATTATTCCCTGGCGCAGGATTGTTTTGTTTAAAATCCGGCAGCCTGCCCGTCTTTTCTTGATTCAGACGCTCCGAAAAATACTTTGTTTTCTTTGTCCCACATAATAGCCTGGTAGCCGCCGTAAGGTCCCAAAGCGTATCCAATCCGGTGTCCTTTGCTCATGAGTTCCCGAATGGTTTGGTAGTCAAAACCGCTTTCCAGTGAAACACGGCCCCCGTCGTTCATTTTTTCACCTGTTGGCTGGCTCGATCCATCGTGGCTTATACGTGGCGCATCACCGGCTTCCTGCAGGTTCATGCCAAAATCGATCAGGTTGCAGACGATTTGTACATGCCCTTGTGGTTGCATGGCACCGCCCATCAATCCGAAACTAATATAAGGTTCGCCATCCTTGGTAATAAAGGCCGGGATAATGGTGTGGAACGGACGTTTGTGTGGTTCGTAAACATTCATGTGGCCTTCCTCTAAAGCAAATAGTTCTCCTCGGTCTTGCAAAATAAATCCCAATTTTCCGGGAGTCATTCCCGAGCCCATTCCACGGTAATTACTTTGTATTAGCGAAACCATATTGCCGTCTTTGTCGGCAGTTGTCAGGTAAATCGTATTTCCCTGTTCAAGCTCTCCGGCAGGATAGGAGCGGGCTGCACGGTTTTCATTGATCAACGCTGCTCTTTCTTTTCCGTATTCTTTCGAGATCAGTTCATCGATAGGAAGATCGTTAAAATCCATATCGGAATAATATTTTGCTCGGTCTTCGTAGGCCAGCTTTTTGGCTTCAATAAAATGGTGCATGTATTCAGGAGAGCCAAATCCCATGCTGGCAATATCATAATTCTCCAGGATGTTTAACATCTGCAATACCGCTGTCCCTTGTCCGTTTGGCGGAAGCTCCCAAACATCATAACCACGGTAGTTGGTAGAAATGGGCTCCACCCATTCCGAACGATGGTCTTCAAAGTCTTTCATGCTTAAAAAGCCACCTTGTTCGCGCACATATTTTACAATTTTCTCGGCGATTTCGCCTTTGTAAAACACATCGCGGCCTTGCCCTGCAATCAGTTTAAAAGTGTTAGCCAGATATGGATTTTTAAATACTTCTCCTTTTTTAGGTGATTTTCCATTGGGCATAAAAATCTCTTCAAAACCCGGGTATTGACTTAAAAAGGCACTGCGCCCCCAGTAATAAGCAATAAGTTCGGTTACTGGAAATCCATTCTCGGCATACGAAATAGCAGGATACAGGACTTCTTTCATTGGCAGACTGCCAAATTTATTATGGAGTTCGAACCAGCCATCAACACAACCTGGAACTGAAACCGGAAGTGGCCCGTGCGATGGTATTTTTTCGTAACCGTTTTCTTTAAAATAATCAAGCGTTAAATCGTAAGGCGAGCGTCCGCTGGCATTTAAGCCGTATAGTTTTTTTGTTTTTGCATCCCAAACAATGGCGAACAAATCGCCGCCCATGCCGTTTCCAGTGGGTTCTACCAATCCCAGAACAGCATTGGCGGCAATGGCTGCATCGATGGCATTGCCGCCGGCTTTTAAAATATCAAGTGCCGCTTGTGTGGCCAGAGGCTGGCTGGTGCAAGCCATTCCGTTTTGTGCGATTACCTCGCTGCGGGTGGCAAAGTTGAGACCTGTAATACGATCTTGAGCGAACAATTGAATCGTTAGAACAAACGATAAGAGTGATAGTGCTATTTTTTTCATGTTGTGAAAGAATGATTTATACAAAAAGCTTATTACGAATGCTCTAATTTAAGAAAATTTTATTGCATCAATTTCTTGTTTATTCAGGCTAAACTATGAACTTTAAGCCCTGAACGATGAACTGAAGTATGGAACGATTTCTCTCGCAATGCGCTAAATTTATTTATCAAAAACATCAAAACGAGTTAAAGGATCTTTGTGTGGTTTTTCCTAACCGCAGAGCCGGCGTTTTTTTTACTCATTATTTGCAGAAAACTGTTGATGGTGCGGCGATTGGCCCCAATACGACTACGATAAATGAGTTGATGGCATCGTATTCTTCCATGCAAAAAGGCGAGAAGCTGCAGCTGATTTCTTTGCTTTATGATGTGTTTCTGAAGAACACCAAAACCACTGAAACCTTTGATGAGTTCTACTTCTGGGGCGAAATTCTGCTGGCAGATTTTAATGATATCGATCGTTACCTGGTTAATGCCAAAGATCTGTTTACCAATGTTTCTGATCTGAAAGAAATAGAATCGGTGTTTGATTACCTCACCGACGAGCAGAAAAAAGCGCTGGAGCAGTTTTGGGGAAGTATGGCCGTGGTGGATAAAAAAGGTTTCAAAGAAAAATATATATCGATTTGGGATAAGTTGTATCCCGTTTATCAGGATTTTAAAAAGCAGCTGGCCGAAAAACAATTGGCTTACCCCGGAATGCAGGATCGGGAAGTGGCTGAACATCTGGATGACGAAAAAAAGAGTTTCCCGTACAAAAAATATTATATCGTAGGCTTGAATGCACTGAATGCCTGCGAAAAGCGATTCTTTAAGCATCTGCAAAGTTTGGGAAAGGCAGAGTTTTTATGGGATTACGATGAGTCGTATCTCAACGATCAACAAAATGAAGCCGGCCATTTCTTGAGAACAAACTTGGTGGAATTTCCGCAGCCTGACGATTTTAAGTTGGACGTAACATGTTTTAATCATCGGAAAAATATGAAAATGGTTGCTGTTTCGTCGGTTTACGGGCAGGCGCAACAGATTCCTAATTTTCTGGATGAAACAAAAAAGTCGTACAAAAAAGAGTTTGACAATACCGCGATTGTGCTTGCCGATGAAAGTCTGCTGTTTTCGGCGCTGGGTGCCGTGCCGGCGAATATCGATAAGGTAAATGTTACGATGGGGTATTCGGTGCGAAATTCGGTGGTTTACGGCTTTTTAATGTTGCTGGTAACGCTGCTGAAGAACAAACGAAAAGAAGGCGATAATTCTGTGGCTTATTACCGCTATGTTACCGATGTGCTGAATCATCAGTTGTTGGGCGATACCGCGAGTGATGCTGCAAAGGCATATATTAACCAATTAAAAAATTACAACCGAATTACGGTGCCACTTGCCGAGATTGATTTCTCGCCATTGCACAAACAAATATTTACGCTTCCGGAAAAAACGGCGGATTACAGTTCGTACTTCTTAAATGTGCTTGCCGCATTTTATGGTCATTTAAAAGATAGTGAGATTGATAATGCAATGTTGCTGGAGCTTATCTATTCTATTTATCAGGCCATTGAAAAGCTAAAAGCCGTTGTTAATGACGTGTTGAGTGAGCAGCAGCGGGAAATTAGTGAGGCTGTTTATTTCCGATTGTTTTCGCAGTATTTGGGGCAGGTTTCGGTAGCTTTTGAAGGCGAACCGTTAAGTGGCATGCAGGTAATGGGAATTTTGGAAACCCGCTGTCTGGATTTTGAAAACCTGATCATTCTCGGGTTGAACGAAAATAAATGGCCACGAAAATTCACAGCACCGTCGTTTATTCCTTTTAATATTCGTTTGGGATTTGGATTACCGGGTATCGATGAACAGGATGCCATGTATGCCTATTATTTTTATCGTCTTGTTCAGCGTGCAAAAAATATTACGGCTACCTACAGTGTTGTGAAAGAAGGAATCGGAACAGGAGAGCTAAGCCGTTACGGTTACCAGTTGCAGTACGATTCAGTGCATAAACCTGCTATGCTGAACCTAGATTTTTCGTTTTCGAATGATCCGGTAGAGGAGATTCGCATAAAAAGTTCGAAAGAAGTAGTGGCGAAACTGCTGGCTAATAATTCCGAGGATCACCCGCTTTCGCCAAGTGCGATAAATACATACCTGAATTGTAAGTTGAAATTTTACTATCAGTATGTGGTTCGTTTACCGGAGCCTGAGGAAGTGAAAGAAGAAATTGACGGCGTTGTTTTTGGTAATATTTTTCACGATACGCTTGAAGAGCTGTATAAGCCGTATGTTGGTAGGGTTGTTGAGAAAAGTAATATCGAGAAAATTCAAAAAGACCGTGTGTGGCTGGAGAACGAGGTGACCAAACAGATTGCCATTCACTATTTGAAAAAGAAACTTCCGTTAAAAGGCGAAATTAAGCTGGAAGGTAAAACCTTGCTGATTTTCGAGAATGCTATAACCTACTTGCGCCAACTTTTGAAAATTGATAAGGAAATGGCGCCATTTACCGTTGTTAGTCTGGAACAGCGCTACAAACGTTGGATACAAGCCGGCGATAATAAAATATGTGTTGGTGGAATGATCGACCGTGTTGACCGTGCTGATGGCGTGACCCGGGTGCTCGATTATAAAACCGGAAATGTAAAAACAACGCGTTTTAAAGCGGTTGACGAGCTGTTTGAAAGAGATGCAAAAGAGCCGAAAAAGGAGATTTTGCAGGCTTTGATCTATTCGTGGGGATTGGCAACAGAAACAAATGCCGCAGAAATTCAGGCGGCTATTTACCCTTTGCGCAGTTTATTTGCCGAGAATTTTACGGCGGCAGTGCAAATGAATTACAAAGATTTTTTCTTTGACGAAGTAGCTGAAGAATTTGAAGGTGAATTGGCCGGTTTAGTTTCCGAAATCTTTTCGGAAGATAACGAATTTGCACAAACAGAATACGATAAAAAGTGCGAGTATTGTGCTTATCGCGGAATTTGCAGAAGGTTTTGATAAGCCTGAAGCACGAAGCTTGAAGAGAGGGCCTGAAAACTGTTTACTGAGACTGTAAACTAATAAACGGCCAACCAGTTAAAAATCTTTTCCGTTTTCTTGTAAATGCTTTCGTAATCTTCTTCGTCGTCGTATTCAAGAGTGATGGTAGGTATGTTGCGTTCAACACCGCAGTAAGTGCCAAACGATCCGGGAGTAGGGTATCCCAAGTCTGCAATTACCGGATAATCACAAAATTCCGAAATTTTCTCAGCCAGTTCTTTTGCCGGGCCATCGTAGTTCACACATTTTAATGGTGCATGGAGTGTAAGGATGATGTCGGGTTTTAATTCTTTCAATATCTCGGTCATCTGACGGGTTGTAAGTTCCGATGCCGCATGTGTTCCCGAGTAAAATTCATCTTTTTCCGTTTCAATCCAGTTTTTTGTGGGGTAGTTTCGGTTTAAATCCACACCATTTTGATTTACACGAACGCCGCGCTCTTTGCCCCAATGATTTAAACAGGGAATAAAAAACAAATGATTTTTTGTGTCAGACAGATTCCCGTTTTCAAGATATCTGTTGATTACATATTCTCCCTGAGGTTCCTCCCCATGAAAAACGCCAATTATCAGAATATTTTTAGCTTCAGTATGGTTCGAGCTTCTTTTAATTACCTCAATTGTGTTGAATGGTGCTGTATTTGGCATAAATTAATCTTCTCCTAAATACTTTTTGTATAAGTCGGGACGCAATGTTTTAGTTCGTTCAATAGCTTGGTCGTGTTTCCAGTCATCAACCAGTTTATCATTTCCGCTGAGTAGAACTTCTGGTACTTTCATACCTTTATATTCAGCCGGACGTGTATAAACGGGCGGACTCAACAGGTGGTCCTGGAACGAGTCGGTAAGGGCGGATGTTTCGTCGGAAAGTACTCCTGGCAAAAGGCGAACAACAGCATCAGTAATTATTGCTGCAGCAAGTTCGCCGCCGGTTAGCACAAAGTCTCCAACCGATATTTCTTTTGTAATATAGGTGTCCCGAATTCGTTGGTCGATACCTTTGTAATGTCCGCAAAGAATGATTAAATTTTGCTTTAGCGAGAGTTTATTGGCTTCCTGTTGGTCAAAAACTCCTCCATCAGGTGTTGTAAAAATTATCTCATCATAATCGCGTTCGGCTTTTAATGTCTCAATCGCTTTTTCAATAGGTTGAATGGCCATTACCATGCCTGCGCCCTTGCCAAACGAATAATCATCTACTCGTCGGTGTTTGTCTTCCGAATAATCGCGTAAATTATGAATATGTATTTCTGCCAGCCCTTTATCCTGTGCCCGCTTAATGATTGAATGACTAAACGGACTTTCAATAATTTCCGGTAAAACTGTTATAATATCAATCCTCATTTCTGGAAAAATTTTGCGCAAAGGTAATAACCTGAATTCAATTCTAAAATATTCTCACAGAAAGTCATAATTGCGTCAGATTTGTATTTTATTTTTTGCAGGAATAACGGGTTATTTCAAAAAAATTAAAATGCATAGATGGCGTAAGAAGGACTTTCTTTACAGGCTTTGCTCTTTTTGCCATAAACTTCCCCCAATTTTCTTGAATTATCTCGATAGTACTTCGAAAACCGGTGGAAGTTTCTGACTATAAATAGCTAAAGCTGTGACTTATTTTAGAATTGAACTCAGGTTAATAATATTTTCAGCTTTGATTGATCCTCATTAAACATCTATAAAACTGAACAAAGTGTCAAATAGGCATGATTTAAATAATAATTCGGTCAATATGACATTGTGTTTATGGTCAAAAATGATAAGATCGGCAGAAAAAGTTTGTTGGAACAGGAATTGATTTATGGCATGCAGTAATTTGAAAACAAAATTTTAAACAAGAATTTAAAATATTAGGAGGAAAAGTCATGAATTTAGTAAGATTTGAAAACCCACGTTACAACGTAAACAGAACTTTAGTTGATGAATTATTCAACAATTTCCTGAGAAACGATTACCACGAAAACTACGTAAATAAATGTGGTGCATCGCCCGCAACCAACATTTTTGAAACAGAAAAAGAATTTAAGATCGAAGTATTGTTGCCAGGTTTCGTAAAAGAGGATCTTCAGCTAAATGTTCACAAAAATGTATTGACCGTTAAGGTTGAAAAAGAAGAAAAGGAAAACGACGAGGTTTACAAATATGCACACCGCGAGTTTGGTGCAAAAAATTTCGAAAAGAAATATCGTTTGCCAAAATCGGTTGATACTGAAAAGATTAGCGCAAAATTTGAAAATGGAATTTTAAACATTGAACTTCCGAAAAAGGAAGAAGCGCTTAAAAAAGAGCCCGTTGAAATTAAAGTGTCATAATTGGTTTTTAGAGGAAAGTTAATAACGCAGAAGCCTGTTTTTGTAGAAATACGAAAGCAGGCTTTTTTATGTGTATGTGGTAGAGTCGAATTTCAGTGAACAATTGAAAGTATTAGTGTATTGAAAATAAAATGGCGGGAACCAATCAATTCTGGTTCCCGCCATTTTTATACAAGAGACAATTAATTATTCTTCAAAACAATACAGGCTTTCAAATCCTCTTAAAATAAGTTGGTTATCAACAAATACCGGCGATGCATGGAAGTCGTCATCAAGTTCGTTTGAGGCCAGGATTTCAAAATCCTCACCGGCTTTAATAACTAAACAGATTCCTTTCGCGGCAATGTAAATTTTTCCATCGGCTCCCGAAGGAGATGAAAAAATAGTGCTTATTCCTTCCAGTCTTTCTTTGGAGTAAAGAACGCTTCCGTCTTTTGCATCAAGACAGGTCATCACTCCATTGTTTGCACGTAAAAAATAAAGCTTGCCATCCATCAGCAGAGCACATGGCGTATAGGGTGTATCCTGGTTATATTCCCATATTATTGCGTCAGTTCCGGTGATATCGCCACTGGCTTTTGTTAAATCTATTGCCTGCAGAGCTGCTCCTCTAAAGCCACTCGTTACATACAACATGTTATTTTCAACCATTGGTACCGGTATTACATTGCCGGTCATTCCAGTTGACGACCATAAAACGTTTCCGTTCTCATAATCGTAGCTCCGAATTGCTGTTGTTGCACTGGTTATTACCTGAGTTTTTCCGTTGGCCTCCACAACAAAAGGTGTCGACCAGCTGGTGGGTTCGTCGCGTTCCATTTTCCAAATGTCGTTACCGTTTTTTTTATCAACACAATATATCCATGAGTCACCTTCATGATCCCATTGTATAAAAAGCCGGTCTTTGTAAAGGTATGGCGATGCACCATCGCCAAAGTTCATGCGCTTTTCCATTGTTCCGAAATCGCGTTTCCAGATAATATTCCCTTCGAAATCAAGGCAGTACAGTCCAAACGATCCGAAGTAGGCATAAATCATCTCGCCATCGGTACAGGGTGAATTCGAGGCCCAGCTGCTTAATTCATGAATTTTGCCTTGAGGAAGATCGGTGGCAACCGTTTTTTCCCAGATAATACTACCATCGTTTCGGTTCACCAGAACTACGTTAAAATTGTGATCGACATTAGGCGAAACTTGCGGATCGGCAGACGAATCAGTTGGAACAGCTGTTAAAATTATGATCTTGTCCTCGTAAACAATTGGTGTAGCGTTTCCTCTGCCAGGTATTGCGGTTTTCCATTTCAGATTTTTGGTTTCATTGAAATCAATCGGGGGATTTGCTTTTACCGCCACACCGTTGCCCAGCGGGCCTCGCCATTGCATCCAGTTATCGTCGGCCTGAGGTTGTGCTTTGCTCGTTGAAACAGCAAAAAGAAAAAGAAGAGAAAATAGAATGAACTGAGATTTCATGGTAAAAATTTTTGGTTTATTTTGATTTTGACTGAAAATACACTTTTTAGTTTAAAACCCTAATCGCTTTCTACTTCAAAACTGTTTACGGTTTCAAATTGCCAGATTTCCATCACCTGCGAAACCGCAATTTCGTAAGGTGAATAATTTCGGTTTAACGAAACCAGTAAGAATTTTTTATCTTTTAATCGTTTGTAAACCAGCTTAAAAACTACACCATCATCCTGAGTTACAACAATGCAGGCTTTGCCATCTTTAATGTTGGTCCAGTCTTCGGTAAACGAACAGGTTACCCACGAGTCTTCTTTTATGGGCAGCATCGAATCGCCCTGAATTTGGAAAGTGCGGTATGTTTTGTCTTCCGGAAGAAACGGGAGTCTGAATTTGGGTAGCGACGCAATAAAATCCAAATCGCCATAGCTGTTGGTATAACCGGCCTGTGCCTTTACCGGAACCATTTCAATGTTTTCTTTGCCTTCTTTATCCACAGAGATCGTCAGTAGCCGGAGTTTTCGTCCGGTAACATCTACATCAAATCCTTTTTCTATTTGCGAAAGTTGTTCTTCCGACAAAACTTCCAGCCGGTATTTTATCAGTGCATCGAGCGATACATTAAAGTACTCCGATATTTTTATCAGCACCGGAAAAGGTGGCTGCACATTTTTTTCGTACCCGGAAAGGGTAGTACGCGTTAATCCCAGTTCGGTTGCCAGATCCATTTGCGATCTTTTGCGCCGTTTACGTAGGAATTTTAGATTGTTTGCGAAATGCATAGTTTCTTGTTTTGCGCCATGCTTTAGCTTGGCGATAATAATTGACAATTAAAACAGGCTTTAGCCTTTAAAAACTTTAAAGCCATAAATTTTAATGAACTCCAGATATTCTTCCTCCCAGGTTTTCTTTTTATGATGGCTTTCCTGTGTATGAATATAATTTACAACTCTCTCTATTTGTGATTCACTTACACTCACCGCAAAGTATTCTTTTTGCCAGCTTAGTTTTATGTGATTAGAAATATTCTTGTTAAACCAGAAAGATGATTCCCCCTTTATTAATTGCATAATTTTCTCAATGGTTTGATCATTTTCAACCGAAAAAGACAATGTACATGGTTATTGTACCCTCCAACAGCTTCTATTAGTATCTCTTTTTCCAAAGCATTTTTGTGGATATGCTCAAAAAGAATCTTTCTGTTCTCTTCTGAAATTATTGGTTCCCGGTTTTTTACTGCCCAGACAGCATGAATCCAAATTTTAACGTACGACATAACTTAAGATTAAAGGCTAAAGCCGTTTCTGTATTGTATCTCATAATCACCGGGCTAAAGCCGCGGTGCAAAATTTTCTTATAGTGGTAATTTCCTTTTTAGCACCATGCTTTAGCTTGGTGTAAAGAGACTGTTCAATCCAAATATGGCTTTAGCCTTTAATCGCTTTTTGCCAGATTATCAGCTTTTCAAACTTAAATTCCATAATATATATCTTAAAGGTTACACTTACTAAAAACTTCCGTCTCCCGACTTCGGTCTTCAGACTTTTATTTCCAAATATAATAAAAAATGACTAAATTATAGTCGAAAAATTGACGAAAATATCGACATTTTGAATCGAAATATTGTACATATTGATCTGGACACCTTTTTTGTGTCGTGTGAAAGGCTGATGAACCGCGAGTTGATTGGCAAACCGGTGTTGGTTGGAGGTACCAGTGGACGGGGAGTGGTGGCAGCCTGCAGCTACGAGGCGCGACAATACGGTGTACATTCGGCCATGCCCATGCAAATGGCGCGCCGGCTTTGTCCCGAGGCCATTGTGGTAAAAGGAAACAGCTCCATTTACAGCAAATTCTCCGATGAGATAACGGATATAATTAAAGAGGAAGCACCGCTTTACGAAAAATCATCCATCGACGAGTTTTATATCGATGTAAGCGGAATGGATAAATTTTACGGCTGCTACAAGTGGGCACAGGAATTGCGCCAGCGCATTATCGATCAAACACATTTACCCATTTCTTTTGGGCTGTCGACTAATAAAACGGTCTCGAAAGTAGCCACCGGCGAGATAAAACCCAATAATTTTCAGCAGATTGAATACGGGCATGAAAAAGAGTTTCTGGCGCCGCTGCCGGTGAAAAAAATTCCGATGGTGGGCGATCAGACTTACAAAATGCTGCTGAGTATGGGAATCCGTTATGTGAAAACCATCCAGGAGATGCCTATCGAACTGATGGACAAAGTGATGGGAAAGAACGGAATTGTGCTGTGGAAAAAGGCGCAGGGAATCGATAATTCGCTGGTAGAACCTTATCACGAGCGAAAATCCATTTCGTCGTCGCTGACTTTTGAGAAAGATACCATTGATGTGCAGGCGCTGAAAAACCTGCTGCTGGCCATGGCCGAAAAACTGGCTTTTTACCTGCGCAACGGAAACAAATTAACGTCGTGTGTTACGGTAACCGTGCGTTATTCCGATTTTGATACCCGCACCCGGCAAAAGCGCATTCCGTACACTTCACTCGATCATACGCTTATTCAAACCACCATGGAACTTTTTGATCAGCTGTATACGCGCCGGGTTTTGGTGCGGTTGGTGGGCGTGCGTTTTAGTCATTTGGTGGGCGGAAGTTACCAGATGAAACTGTTTGAAGACGATACCAAACTGATAAATCTGTATCAGCGCATGGATAAGATACGCAACCGCTTTGGACAAAATGCAGTGCAGCGCGCCTCAACCATGGGAACCCGTGGTATCGGACAAATGAGTAATCCGTTTAACGGCCAGCCACCGGTAATTCCGGCCCACAGGAGGATGTGAAAGAAGCTGGAAGCACGAAGTTAGAAGACTGAAGAAAGCCGACAGCATGAAAGTAGCAAGATTGATTGTAAGAAAGATTGAAAATAGATTGAGATGATTGAAAAGATTGATGTTGGGAACAAGTACCCTTCGACTACGCTCAGGGTGACACTGGCTGATTTTGCATACTGCTATTTTGCCAATTGCCTATTTCTTTTGGGATTAGATTGATTCTTGAAGCTTGCAGCTTGAAACTAATAGCTAAAAACTCGTAACTAAAAATGCTACTAAATTGCCATACCTATTACAGCTACAAATTCGGCACGCTTTCCATCGATGAGTTGATTGATGAAGCTACCGGGAAAGGTTACAGTTCGCTGGTGTTGACCGATATCAACAACACTTCGGCAATCATCGATTTTATCCGCCGTTGCGAAGGAAAAGACCTGCGTCCGGTTGCAGGCATCGATTTTAGGAACGGAGCACAGCAACAATACATTGGCATTGCCAGAAACAACAGTGGTTTTCAGAAGCTAAATGAACACCTTACCATGCATTTGCATGAAGAAGCTGATTTTGCGGAACGAGCTCCGGAAATGGAGGATGTGTATTTTATTTATCCGGTTGGGAAAGTACATCCAAAACTGTTGCGCGAGAATGAATTTATCGGTGTAAAAGCAACGCAGATCAGCAAAATATTTGGCGACCTACGCAACCACCGGGAAAAACTACTTGTGTTGCAGCCGGTTACTTTTCGCAATAAACGCGACTTTAATATCCACCGGCTCTTGCGCACGATGGACAACAATACGCTGTTGAGCCGCCTGCCCAAAAGCGAAGAAGCCAGTCCGGATGAGATAATGTTTCCGCAGGAAAAAATACGGGACGTATTTCGCGATTTTCCGGATATTATTGAAAATACGCAGCGCCTGATTAACAGTTGTTCCATTCATTTTACCTTCAAGAAAGCCAAAAACAAAAAGTGTTTTACCAACTCGCCCGAAGAGGATTTCGAATTATTGACAAAGCTGGCGAACGAAGGATTGAAGTATCGTTACAAAAGTCCTTCGGAGGCTGTGGTGGCGCGAATGGAGAAAGAGCTGGCGGTGATTCGTCAGATGGATTTTGCCTCGTATTTTCTCATCAATTGGGACCTGGTGGAGTACGCCCGCCGCGAAGGTTGTTATTATGTGGGGCGGGGAAGTGGTGCCAACAGTATGGTGGCCTACCTGCTTCGTATTACCGATGTCGATCCCATTGAGCTGGACCTGTATTTCGAGCGTTTTATTAATCCTTCGCGGCAGAGTCCGCCTGATTTTGACATTGATTTTGCTTCGCGCGACCGCGATCATATTACGCGCTACATTTTCGAACGGCATGGCTGGGATCACACAGCGCTGGTGGGAACTTACATCACATTTCAGTACAAATCGGTAGTTCGCGAGTTAGGAAAGGTGTTTGGTTTGCCTGCGCATGAAATTGAGAAACTGCAAAAGGTAAAAGATTTCGGTAGTCTTGATGAAATCAGTCGGCTGGTGTTGCAGTACAGCAAACTCATTCACGGTTTTCCGAGCCATTTAAGTGTACACTCCAGCGGGATATTGATTTCCGAAGAGCCTATCAGTACCTATTCGGCTACTATTATGCCGCCCAAAGGTTTCCCTACTGTTCACTTTAGTATGCTTGAAGCTGAAGACATTGGTTTTGCCAAATTCGATATTCTGGGACAGCGTGGTTTGAGTAAAATTCAGGATGCCATTCAGTTGGTACAGGAAAATGCAGGTGCTGAAATTGACATTCACGACCTGAAAACGTTTAAGGAAGATCCACAAATAAAAGAGCTCCTGAAGCGTGGAAATACCATCGGGTGTTTTTATGTGGAATCGCCGGCCATGCGTATGTTGCTGACTAAGCTGGAGGCCGACGATTACCTGCGTTTGGTGGCAGCCAGCTCGATTATTCGCCCGGGTGTGGCACAAAGCGGAATGATGCGCGAGTATATTCTGCGTTACCGCGACCGCAGTCGTTGTGTGGCTGCCAAAGCCGAGGCTCCGGAACTTTACCAACTGCTGGAAGAAACCTTCGGCGTGATGGTTTACCAGGAAAATGTGATAAAAGTAGCGCATCTTTTTGCCGGGCTCACGCTCGCCGAGTCGGATATTTTGCGCCGCGGTATGTCGTGGAAATTCAAACAACGCAACGAGTTTGGAAAGATCAAGGATAAATTCTTCTCCAACTGTGCCGAACGCGGTTATGCCCACGATTTGGTAAAACGTGTGTGGGAGCAGATCGAGAGTTTTGCCAATTACGCTTTTTCCAAGGGGCACTCGGCGTCGTATGCGGTAGAGAGTTTTCAGGCGCTGTTTATAAAGGCCTACTATCCGCTGGAGTATATTGTGGCCACCATCAATAACGGCGGTGGTTTTTACCGCACCGAATTGTATGTGCACGAGGCACGTATGCATGGGGCAACGATCTTCCCGCCCTGTGTTAACCGCAGCGAAATGCAAACCGTGATCGATGGAAAAGTGATTCATCTTGGCCTGGGATTTTTAAAAAGCCTGGAAACGAATACGATAAATGCGGTTTTGAACGAGCGTTACCGTGGCGGTTATTACCACAGTTTGCAGGATTTCCTGGAGCGTGTGCCCATTTCGCTGGAGCAGCTGAGTATTTTGATCCGGATTGGCGCCTTTAATTTTACCCGCAAATCGAAAAAGGAATTACTGTGGAATGCACATTTTATTCTGTCGAAATCGAAAAAAACGGCGCCCGAGCGTACTTTATTCAAGCAGGAAGTGAAGGAGTTTAAAATTCCGGAGTTGTACTATCATCCGTTGGAAAATGCTTACGATGAAATTGAACTGCTGGGATTTCCGGTTACCTGTTCACCTTTTCATTTGCTGGAAAATATGCAGTTGCCGCCAACCACTGCCGCCGATCTGGCCTTTCTGATTAACCAGAACGTGGCAATTGTAGGAAGCCTGGTGCATGTAAAACGTACCCGCACCAACGATGGCAAAAGCATGAGTTTTGGTGTGTTCATCGATTTTAAAGGGCACTGGATCGACACGGTGCAGTTTCCCGAAATTGCCGCTCGTTACCCGTTTTCGGGAGGTGGCTGCTACCTGATAAAAGGAAAAGTGGTAGAAGAATTTGGCTTCCTCAGTATTGAAGCCACCCAAATCTACCGTTTGCCCAACGAAAATATGGAAGAACCGTCGACACGGTTAAAAGCGCCGGATAAAAGTAGGTTATTGGGGACAAATTATGTATAGAATGCGGATGTAGCAGGGAAAGTAGAATGATACATTTTAAAGAAGTGCGTTTAAACTGTTCTTTTTATTGTTGAAAACAAATTGTTAGTTGTAGGGTTATGAGATGGGGAATATGTACCTAAAAAACATATTTGAATTTATTGAATATTCGAAGCTATTTTATTTCATAGCTTCTAAAAAGCTGGCAAATGATAAATGACCAAATCAAAATATCAAAGATAGTTCAGAGTCGACATATTAAACCACAAGGTAATTACTACTCAATAATTTGGATTAGAGGAGCTGTGAAAGGAATACTGATTAATAAGGTTTTATATGAGAATATAGCCAATACCATGTTTTTTCTAAATCCCAGTTTCGAGTGGGAAATAATTAAAGAAAATGAAGCTCAATCAAGCGGATATATTATGTATCTGTCAGATCCTATTATGAATCAGCCAGTGTTAAGCAGACTTGAAATAAATGTGGTTAGAATTCTTCACTCCGATACAGTTCATCGGGCACAACTGGCTCCGGGTATAGAAATTAGGGTGCAAGCAGTTTTAGAGATGTTGGATGAATTATTAACCACAAATCTAAATCACAAAGAGGATGCAATAATGGGGCTCGTTAACACTTTCTTTGTATACTGCGATGGGCAATGCAATATAAAATCGCCAATAAGCAAACACAGCAGTAAAGCAACTTTGGTTTATAAATTTAAAAGACTCCTTAGTGAAAATGTTACCGAACTTCAAAAAGTTAACGATTATTCTGATAGGCTAAACGTATCATCAACCTATTTAAACGAGAGCATTAGAGAAGTGTTGGGAGTGAGTGCAAAAAGCCTGATTATAGAACAGCTTGTGATGCGATCCAGGCATGCATTAAAATTTACCGATAAAAGTTCAAAAGAAATCGCTTATGAACTGGGGTTCTCCTCTCCTGAATATTTTACTGCTTTTTGTAAAAAGCATATTGGTTACTCTCCTTTGGAGTACCGAAAATTATAATGATTTCCATTTTCTAAGATTTTACCCCGAAAATTACATTTACATACCTTATTGTCTTTTTATCTTTGAATAGCGCAAAAAGATAAATTAAAACACGTGAAAAGAGTACTCTTTATTGGAATTATTATATCTAAATAGTAAAATTATGAATAGAAAGACATTTATTAAAAGCACAGGAATTGGTTTAAGTTTAGCAATGTTTCCTGTCTTTTCTCACGCAGAAGTAAATTCAGATAAAAATTCAACATCAAGCAAACTCGATCCCAAAATAGTTCGAAATGAAGATGGGGAAATTCTTAATGTAATCGGAGATATTCAAACGCATAAATTGCTCGGAAGCGATACAAATAACCAAATTGTTGAATGGGTTGATAATGTTGAGCCCGGTGTTGGTATACCGCCACATATTCACACAAAAGAAGATGAAATTTTTCGTGTGATAAAAGGGCAAATTGAGATAATGGTTGATGGAAAAATTACAGTTTTAAATGCTGGTGATGTTGCTTTTGCCCCCAAAAACTTATCGCACTCATGGAAGGTGGTAGGTACAGAAAAAGCACAAATGATAACTAGTGCTTTTCCTGCAGGTATTGAAAAAATGTTTAACGAACTGTCTAAACTCCCTCCAGGTCCGCCCGATTTTGAAAAAGTTGCAAAAATATGTGCAGACCAGGGAATTACATTTGTTTAATATAAGTGCCTCTCAGTAAGGTTTTTAAATACAAAAAAAACGGTTCAATTAGTTGAATAAATCCTGAGTTTTTAATGCCGGAACTAATTATATGAATAAACTGAACCACATCAAAAATCTGAAAATCTTTAGCACTTTGAAATTACCGGCACTTCGCTGTTGAAAAGTCATGTAAGAGTGGACAATAATTTTTCCTTTTTCCAATTTCTTCTAACTACATTTGAGTTCGTCAAGATATTGTGAAACTTAAAAAATAGGAAAGATTGATTTGGGAGTTGGAGACTTTTCTTCAGACTTCTGTCTTTGGTCTTCCGGCTAATTCAAATGAAGGCTGTTTATTACGAAGAATTTCAGGGAAAAGTTGATATCAAGGAAGTTCCCAATCCAACGGTTTCTCCCGATAGTGTGATCGTTAAAGTTGGAGCCACCGGGCTTTGTCGCAGCGACTGGCACGGTTGGATGGGACACGACCCGGATATTGTTTTACCACATGTTCCGGGGCACGAATTGGCAGGAACAATTGCCGAAGTTGGATCGGAAATCAAAAACTTTAAAGTTGGCGACCGCGTTACTGTTCCCTTTGTAAGTGGTTGTGGATGCTGTCCCGAATGCCAGACGGGTAATCTGCAAGTGTGTGATAATCAGTTTCAACCAGGATTTACTGCCTGGGGATCTTTTGCCGAGCTGGTGGAAATAAAATACGCCGATATTAACCTGGTACATTTGCCCGGTGAGATTGATTTTGTAACAGCTGCCAGCCTGGGGTGCCGGTTTATCACCTCGTTTCGTGCGGTTATCGACCAGGGGAAAGTTACAGCCGGACAATGGGTAGCAGTGCATGGTTGTGGGGGAGTAGGTTTATCTGCCATAAATATTGCATCGGGTGCAGGCGCCAATGTAATTGCCGTTGATATTGATGATACAAAATTGCAACTGGCTAAAAAGTTAGGCGCAAACATTCTGATCAACGCAAAAGAAACACAGAATGTTCCGACCGAAATTATAAAAGTTACCGGTCGCGGAGCTCATCTTTCCATCGATGCGCTGGGCAGCCAGGAAACCTGTTTTAATTCCATTTCCTGTTTGCGAAAACGGGGAAAACATGTGCAGGTTGGTTTAACAACTGCCGATCATAAACACCCAAAAGTGCCAATGGATAAAGTAGTGGCTCACGAAATTGAAATTCTTGGAAGCCACGGTATGCAGGCATTTCGTTACAGCGCAGTATTCGAAATGATAAAAGCAGGCAAGGTACATCCTGAACTCATGTTGGGCAAAACTATTTCATTGGAAGAAGCACCTGAGGCTCTGGTGAATATGAACAACTTTGAAAATCTGGGAGTTACTGTGATTGATAAATTTTAATTTGCGCTTATCCGCTTAATCTGCGAGAAACAAAATGGAAAACCTAAAAATTACCGTCATACAACCCGATATAATCTGGGAGAATCCAGACGCAAACCTGAAAAAATATTCGGAATGGTTTGATAAAATTAACGAGACAGACGTGATCATACTTCCTGAAATGTTTACCACCGGTTTTTCAATGCATCCGGAAAAGTTAAAGGAACAAATGGATGGCCCATCTATAAAATGGATGCAGCAAGTAGCTTCGGATAAAAATGCGGCTGTGGTTGGAAGTCTGATCATCGAAGAGGATGGAAAGGTGTATAACCGTGCGATTTGGGCATTTCCTGAAGGTAAAACAGAAACGTACGATAAACGCCACTTATACAGCATGGGGCAGGAGCATTTGCATTATACGCCCGGAAAAGATAAATTGATTGTTGATTATAAAGGCTGGAAATTCTGTCCGCAAATTTGTTACGACCTCCGTTTCCCGGTTTTTGCAAGAAACCAGGAAGATTACGATGTGATATTTTATATTGCCAACTGGCCATCGCCACGGCATCATGTCTGGAAAAACCTGCTCATTTCAAGAGCTATTGAAAATCAGGCCTATTGTTTTGGTGTTAACCGTGTTGGAACGGATGGTACCGGTTTAAAATATCTTGGCGATTCGTCTTGTATTTCTCCAAAAGGATTTGCCGAGTTTATGGGAGAAAATGAAGCGGTAAAAACCTTTGAAATTTCCTATTCTCAACTTCACGATTTCAGGCATAAATTTCCCTTGCTTTCCGACAGGGATAACTTTAAAATTCTATAAGACAGCTCCTTTTTCGTAATTCCCACACAATCTATAACTAAAAATATAGTTCTGTAATAAACAGTAATACAGTCTATTGAGATGCCATAGTTTTAAATAACTAAGAATTTAGTTTGTAAACTAAAATATTAGTTATATGTTTGTTCAAGTAACGGATAACTGAAAAATGGCCATACAAAAGATGTTGTTTTTACTATTAATGAACGGTAAACTTTAGAGTAATAACAAAAATCTGATGATTATGGAATGTAAAAAGACACAGAGAGCAGATCTGGAAGGAAAACGAAACACCTTCTTTTTAGTTGGTTTAGTAGTTGCGCTGGGAACCATGTTACTGGCTTTTGAATGGACAACGTCGCCCAAAAAAGCAGATTCCCTGGGAATGATTCAATCGTTTGAAATAGAGGAAGAAATTATTCCCGTAACACGAGAACCGGAGGTGAAACCACCGCCGCCGCCGCCACCTCCTAAAGTAATTGAGGTGTTAAATATCGTTGACGATGATATTGAAATTGAGGATGAACTTTTAATAGAGGACACCGAAGCTGATGACGAAACCATTATTGAGGTGCAGCCAATAGTGGAAAGTATGGATGAAGAAGAAGAGGCCGTTGATGAAATATTTGTGATTGTGGAAGAGTCTCCGGAATTTCCGGGCGGTACCAAAGCCTTGTACCAGTACATCAATTCGCATGTACATTATCCGGTAATAGCACAGGAAAATGGAATACAGGGAAAAGTATATGTAAAATTTGTAGTAGATGAAAACGGAAAAGTTAACAATGCAGAAGTGCTGCGACCTGTAGATGCGTCGCTGGATAAAGAAGCACTACGCGTAATAAACAGCCTGCCTCGTTTTAAACCCGGTAAACAACGCGGTAAACCTGTTAAAGTGTACTACAATGCGCAAATAACATTTAAGCTGCAGTAAGCAATTTTAAAATAACCACTAATAAAAAGAATTATGAGAAAATTTGTTTTAATTATCTTGGGTTTGATGCTGACAATGAGCGTATTTGCCCAGGAGGACAATAAGGAAAAAGGCGTATTTCAAGTTGTTGATGATATGCCCGTATATCCGGGAGGAGATATGGCTCTTCGAAACGACATTGCATCGTTGGTAAAATACCCGGTTGTCGCTAAAGAAAATGGTATACAAGGTAAAGTCTACGTTTCTTTTGTGGTAAACAAAGAGGGAAAAATTGAAGATGCAAAAATAGCACGCGGTGTTGATCCGTCGATTGATAAAGAGGCATTGCGGGTAATTAATGCGCTCGACAAAACCTGGAAACCCGGTAAAGAAGACGGAGAACCGGTTAAGGTAAGCTACACGGTGCCTATTAAATTTGCCCTTGGCGAAGATAAATCAGACGAGAAAAAAACATACTACGGAGAAGGGGAAAACAAGGTATATTATATTGTAGACGAGATGCCTCAATTTCCGGGTGGCGACGAAGCGCTTAGAAAGTACATTGCCAATGCAGTCACTTATCCGGATGTGGCCCAAAAGAACGGTATTGCAGGAAAGGTATATATTTCTTTTGTTGTTGAAAAAGACGGTACGGTAGGTAATGCCCGTGTAGCACGCGGAGTTGATCCATCGTTGGATAAAGAAGCATTGCGTGTGGTAAAAGCTTTGCCAAAATGGAAACCCGGAGTGGATAAAGGAAAGCCTGTTCCGGTTGAATACACTGTTCCGATAAATTTCGCTTTACAGTAGCAGTGTTATTTAAACTGTACCTAAAAGAATAGTTTTTTAACTAATTTTTTAGGTACAGTTTTTGTAGTTTAGCAAAAATCATAAATAAACGAACAAAATGAAGGAACTTACCAAAGCCGAAGAGCAGGTAATGCAGTTACTCTGGAATCTTGAAAAAGCATTTGTTAAAGACATTATTGAAGAAATGCCTGTTCCGAAACCCGCGTACAATACGGTTTCTACAATTGTCCGCATTTTAGAAAAAAAAGGTTTTGTGGGGCACAATGCTTACGGTAAAACCCACGAGTATTTTCCTTTGATATCGCGAAAAGAATATACCCGTACGTTTATGAAGAATTTTATGCGAAATTATTTCAGTGGCTCATTCCAGGAAATGGTTTCGTTTTTTGCCAAAGAAGACAACATGAGTTTATCGGAACTGGATGAATTGATGGAGGATGTGAAACGCGATATAGAAAACGAAAACCGGAACACCGATGAATAATTTGATAAACTTTATTATCGAGTCGGGGATAAGCCTGTCGCTGCTGGCGCTCATTTACGTGCTGTTTTTACGTAAAGAAACATTTTTTCGTTTAAACCGGCTTTTCCTGCTTTTTTCCATTTTGTTTTCCGTCATTCTGCCATTTCTGCATTTTCGGGTTTACGCCCCTCAATCAAACATGCTTGCCGAAGTTACTGTAACACCATACCGAAATGTTTTAGAGGCAGTTACCATCTACGGTCAGGATCTTTCAGGTGCTATGGTAAATTCAATCAGTTCAAGCAAGATTATCATACTTATTTATCTGTTGGGATTGATATTCTTCCTTGGAAGAATGATTTTTCGGATCATTCAGATTTTAATGATCATCTCGAAAAATGAGATGCAACACATTGATAATTATCGTTTTGTGTTGGTTGATGAAGAAATCAGTCCGTTCTCATTTTTGGGTTATATTTTTATAAATCCGGGCATGAAAAAACAACCGGGTTACGAAAAAATGGTGACTCACGAAATGGAACACATCAAACAAGGGCATACATTCGATGTACTTATTCTTGAGATTCTTACCGTTTTTCAGTGGTTTAATCCTTTTATGTGGCTGTTAAAACGTGCAATTCGCGAAAATCACGAATATTTGGCCGATCATGCGGTACTGAGTTCAGGTATAAGTTCTGCTCAGTACAAACATTTGCTTTTAAGTCAGGCGGTTGGTATGCAGTTGGAAATTGCCAATAACTTTAATTCATCGTTGGTTAAAAAAAGGATCCAAATGATTTCAAAAATCCGGTCTTCAAAATTGGCCAACCTGAAATATATATTGGGATTTGTTTCGCTGCTGGCTTTGGTTATAATTTTTGCCTGCGAACAAAAAGAAGCACTTCAGGTAACTAAGGTTGAGGATAGTAACGAACGAAAAGTTACGGTTCGATTGCTTGATGATGGGATGAAGCTGGAGGGCAGCCAGGAAGATCTGGAATTGTTACATGCCATGCTGAATGGAAAAAGTAAATACGAATTTGATACCGATAGTACCGGATCAGTTTTTTTGGTAAAAAGCAAAGAACAAGAGCCGCGCCAGCTTGAGGAAGAAGATCAGGTATTTTTTATTGTTGAGAATATGCCGGAGTTTCCGGGGGGCGATCTCGCGTTACGCAAATACATTGCCAACTCAATTAAGTACCCGGAGATTTCTATAGAGAACGGAATTCAGGGCAAAGTTTATGTAAGTTTTGTGGTTACAGCCGAAGGCACAATTGCTAATGCTAAAATTGCCAGGGGAGTTGATCCGTCGATAGATAAAGAGGCACTGCGTGTTGTAAATACTTTACCAAAATGGAAACCCGGATATCAGCGTGGCGAGCCGGTTAATGTGAGTTATACCGTGCCAATTAATTTTGTTCTTCAATAACCTTTTGATGAATTAATACACCTCTTCAACCGATAACACTATTGAATAAATAAAAATTATGCGATTTAAAATTTTAACCCTATTGATTATTATGTTTTGTGCAGTTAGCAGTTCAATGGCACAGCGCAAAATTGATTTACTTTTAATTGAAAAGAGCTACGATAAAGCACTTCAGGAGATCGATAAAGAGTTGGTTGCAAATCCATCGGCCGAATTGTATTATAAAAAAGGTGTGGTGTATAAAAACCTGCAAAATTACCAACAAGCGTTGGAGGCTTTTATGCAAGGGCTTCAGTACGATGCCAATAATATTGTAATGCTGGAAGAAACGGCAGAGTGTTTTTCCATTTTAGGCAACAACCGCGATGCTATAGCTTTTTACGATAAAGCGCTGCAGGTTGAACCAAATAACCTGGCTATGGCCGGAAAACTCGGACGCGTTCATATTAACCTTGAAGATTATAAAACTGCTTACAATGTTTTCTCCGGTATTTATGAAAAAGACTCGTCCAACGTTTACTGGAACAAGCAGTTGGCTTATTGTTCGTACCGTGTTTTTCAGCGCGAACAGGCACGCGATCTTTACGAAAAAGTGCTTGAGGCAAATCCCCGCGATCATGGAACTTACATTAATCTGATACACTGCTATAACTGGAAAAAAGAGGCCAACGAGATAATGGCTACTATCGATTCTGGCCTGGTACAGTTTCCGGCTGATAAAGAGTTACTGTTTGAAAAAGCGATGTTTTTTTATAAAACAAAACGTTATGGCCCTGCAATGTTGCAGTTTGAAAAATACCTGGAACAGGAAAAACAACCGGCTTTTGAAACATTGATGAATTACGGCATTAGCACGTACTTTGCCGGGCACGAAGAAAAAGCGCTCGACATATTTGGCGACTTAAAACTGCTTAGTCCGAATGATCCGCTGGTGATGTACTACCAAAGTTTATGCAACCGAAAATTAAATAATTTCGAGGACGCTATTGAACTAATGACTTTTGCCATTGAAGCAACGGTACCTGATTATGTGTCGGAAATGTATCATCACCTGGGGCAAATGTACGGACAGCAACGACAGTTTAAAGAATCGATAGAAGCATTAAAAAAAGCCTACGAGCTGAATCCGGGAAAAACCGAAGTTCTTTTTGAAATTGCAACTACCTACGAAGAATACAATTCCAATAAAACGCTGGCAATGAATTATTACCGGATCTATTTGACCGAATCGGGTGAAGCGGCTAAAAATGCGATTTACGCACTTGACCGAATTGAAAAATTAAAAGAGGATCTCTTCTTTGAAGAATAACCGGGGGAGACACAGTTAAATCTCGCCGGTTTTTTCGCGAACCAGGTTGGCCAGTTGAACCCTGCTTTTTACTCCTGTTTTGGTGTAAATCCGATGATTGTGATCTTTTACGGTTTGCAAGGTGATAAACAGTTTATCGGCAATCGCCTTGTTTGATTTTCCGCTGCAAATTTCCTGAATGATTTCAGCTTCGCGTTTCGATATTTCGAAAAAGTTACAAAACGATTGAAAATCCATATTCTCATTTTCGTTTGCCGATTGATTTTTAAGGCGAACAATTGCCGGAAGTGCCAGGTTGCATGCAAATAAAAAAATTAAGGCAATACACGTAGAAATATACCCGAACCGGTTAAAAAAGAACATCACGCCTGAATAAAGTAAGGTACTGCCAATAATAATCAGTACCCGATTTTTGTTGAGTCCGCTTTCTTTTAAAATACCGGCATCTTTTGTTTTTCTGAAAAACGGTAACAGAAAAAATAAATAAACGATCAGGTTTAGCAGTACTAAAATTCGTACAACAAAAAGATCTGCATTATCAGGCACATCGATAAATTCTTTCTGAATAAGAAAAACCAGGGCAAAAGCCAACACTACAAAAGTAGGAAAGAAGGTAAAAATGAATGTTTTTGTTAGCCGGCGTCCGTTGCAATTGTTGGCAAACTTTAAAAGCATAAACCAACTTACCACCATAAACGGAATTCCAATAATGGGTATAAAAACGGCTAACTTGGCACTTAATGCATCGCTAATATCTAAATCCGCAATTACCATCCGCAAACTTATATTTCCCCAAACGCCATAAAACAGAAAGGAGAAAAGAAATATTTGCTGATACAGCAAAGTCGTGAAAATTGGCTTCTTGTTCTGCTGGTATTGCTGATAGGCAAGCATAATTCCCAAAGCCGATATTCCGGCCGAAATAATAAATGTAACTGTGTATGCTAAAATTTTAATCCACATAAAAACTACTTAAGTAGTGCATTGCAATTTTACGCACTTTGCCCGTGCAGCGCTAACTACGAAAGTAGTGAAATTACTAAATCCAACTTTAGTAGGAAGGATTTTTTTGAGATATACAGTAGATTTGAATAACAATTACAAAAAACAATGTTCAGGCGCCGAAAGGTGCCACTCAGAAAACAGAAAACAAAAACATTAAAAACAAAAACAATGGAAAGCTTAAAGTATTTTAATTTGGGACCATCGGCAGGTGGAAGTTTTAGTTACGCCTGGAGAAAAATGTTTGATAAATCATTCCTGACACTTCTGGTAGCCGTTATAATTACGGGGCTACTTAATGGCCCAGGATTTGGTTTTAGAGGCGAATGGAATGGAGGTGATTTTAATAACATTGGCCTATTGCTATTCCCAATAGCATTATTTGCATTGGCGTATGGTTTTTTATTTGTGCCTGTAATTAAATACGGCGAAAAAAAGCTGTTTTTAGCCGCCATGAGAGACGAAGAAACCGACCTAAAAGTAATGTTCGAAGGTTTTAAAACACAGTATTTAAATATTGTTTTAGCCAACTTAATTGTAGCAGCATTGGTAACGGTCGGAATATTTATGCTGGTAATACCCGGTATAATTGTGGCATGCCGACTGGTTTTTGTACCTTACCTTGTAATGGATAAGCAGCTGGATGCAATGAAAGCTGTTGAAAAAAGCTGGCAAATGACACGCGGTTATGGTTGGACCGTTTTTGGAATGGCTATTTTATCGTTCTTCATCATAATTGCCGGATTAATAGTGTGTTTCGTGGGAGTCATTTTCTCACTTATTTGGGTTCATGCTGCATTTGCAACACTTTACGCATCTATTGACGGTGAAAAAGAAGACGACAATCCAATCCCGATTTTAGGAGTTAACGAAGTAGAAGAATAAAAAACAAAACATGTTCAAGTTCAGGAGCCCGGATTTTTCTGGGCTTTTTGTTTTTATATAATTTCGTTTGTGTATTTTGGCATTTCATTTCCACTGATAAAATGAAGAAACTACTTTTATTACTTCTGGTCTTGACAACTTATGTTGTTCATGCTCAGTATTTCGATACGGGGCAAGATCCGGCGTCGTTGAAATGGCGCCAAATTAATACCACCAATTTTCAGCTGATATATCCCGATTATTATGAAGACCAGGCACAGATTCTGGCTCAAAAGCTGGAGATGGTTTACGATTTCGGAAGTTATTCGTTGAAATACAAGCCGGGAAAAATATCGGTAATTCTTCATACACAAACGGTGCAATCGAACGGTTTGGTGGCTTATGCCCCAAAACGCTCGGAGTTTTATACCACGCCGCACCAGGCCATTTATCCGCAAGATTGGTTGGAACAGCTGGCTTTGCATGAATTCCGGCACGTGGTACAGATCGATAAATTAAATGCCGAGTTACCAAAAATCATAAAAATTATATTGGGCGAGCAGGGAACGGCTTTATTGTTTGGAGCTTATCTGCCGTGGTGGTTTATTGAAGGTGATGCAGTGGTAACAGAAACAGTATTAGGCAACTACGGGCGCGGACGTTTGCCGTCATTTTTGGTGGAACATCAGGCGCAGGTGGTCGACAACAAAATATTTTCATACGATAAAGCTTACCTCGGATCATTCAAAGATTACATTCCCAACCACTATCAGCTGGGTTATTACCTGGTGGCTGGTTCACGAGAACGATATGGAAGTGATATCTGGGAGAAGGCCATAAAAAGAGTGGGCAGAAAACCTTTTTCGATCACTCCTTTCAACAGAGCTTTAAAGCTCGAAACCGGTTTAGGAAAGGTTCGGCTTTACGAATCGATATTTGACAGCCTCGCAACCGAATGGAAAAATAATGATACAAAATTCGTAGCCGATCCATCAAATCAACTTTCGAAAGAAAATAAAAGATATACGAATTATTTGTACAAACACTGGCTTAACGATAATGAAATAATTGCCTACAAAACAGGCTTGAATGTAGTTCCTTCATTTGTAAAGATCGATACAAAAACAAATAAAGAAAAGCGCGTAACAATTCCCGGATATATTTTTGAAGAGTCGGTAAATTTCAGAGGAGAATGGATCGTTTGGGCAGAAAAAGTACCTGATGTTCGCTGGTCGCACAGTGGACTTTCGCGAATTCGGATCTTAAATGCAGCTACAAAAAAAATGTATTCTGTTGCTCCTGAATTTAAGGCATTTGCTCCGGCACTTTCACCCGATTTAAAAGAGGTAGCAGTTGTGGAAACCGATTTTTCAAGTTCTAATTATTTAACGGTTTATGATATCTCGAGTGGAAAAATGAAATTCCGCTTCCAGACTGACAATAACAATTATTTCTTTTCTCCGGTTTGGTTAAACCAGCACGAATTAATATATGTGCTGCTGGATGAGAACGGAAAACATATAGCAAAAGTGAATCTGCAAAATAAGGAGCAAACTTTGCTTCCGGGAACAGCGTTGGGTGAGATTAAACAATTACAGGTTTCAGGAAACAACTTGTATTTTATTAGCAGCTACTCAGGCAAGAATGCCCTTTATATGTACGACTTAACCAGCTCTGAAATTCAACAAGTTTACGAACCTCGTTTTGATGTTGCTTATCCGGCGATAGGCCAAAGTGGAACAATTGCACTTAGCGATTATACAGGTGATGGTTTTCGGATTATTGAATTTCAACCGAAAAATGCATTACCGTTAAACGAGATTTCATCAGGCAACTGGCCATTGGCCAATACCATGCAACAGCAAGAGCCGGGCATTGTTGACTTTTCGAGTGTTGATAGCACTAACTTGTTCGCTTCGCAGACTTATAGTAAAACAAAACATCTGTTTAATTTTCATAGTTGGGCGCCTGTTTTTGTAGATCCCGACAACTATGAGTTTTTGCCCGGTGTTAGTCTGATGTCGCAAAATAAGTTGGGAACAGCTTTTACCACTTTGGGATATAGGTGGGACACCAGCGAAAAAACAGGAAATTTTTATGGCCGGTACACATATAAAGGCTGGTTCCCTGTTTTTGATTTTGAAGTAACTGGAGGTAAACGGGCATCGCAGTATTGGTTGATTCGGGAGTACCAAAACCAGGAAGGACAGGTGACAAAAAGAGATACCACGCTTCAGGATTATAAATGGAATGAAACGAATTTTAGTGCCAATATGCGTATTCCGTTAAATTTATCGAGGGGAGCATTTACGCGCTTTTTTCAACCTGAAATTGAATACCAGTTTACTCGCTACGGAAAAGAGGAGTCGACACCCGACGAGTTTAACACTGGCGATTATCAATCGCTTTCGTACCGCTTATATTATTACCAGCTTCTACGAAGAAGCCATCAGGATATTTATCCGAATTTTGGCTTTGCATTAGAAGGGAACTTTCGCCACTCGCCATGGCAATCAACCGAAATGGGGCGTTTGACTGCCGGCGCAGCCACGATGTATCTTCCCGGCCTTTTGAAAAATCACGGCATTCGTTTGTATGGAGGATTACAAGAAAAAAGTTCCGGTAATTTCTTTGGTTTTTCTGATGCGATTCGTTTTCCCCGCGGATGGACAAAAATAGAAACCGAACAATTACAATCCTTATCGTTAAATTATGCACTGCCCCTTAGTAATCCCGATTTAAGTATTGGCGGACTTACCTATGTGCGCAGAATAAGTGCAACGTTTTTTGCCGATTACGCTAATCTGCAAGGAAGCTACCATGGTGGAGAAACTCCAACAAAATTTAATGTAGATATTTCATCGTATGGTGTAGAGTTGTTGGGCGATGTTAATTTCCTTAGATTTTATGCTCCGGTGAAAATAGGAGTCAGAACTTCCTATCTTAAAGAACTGGAAGATTTTGGTTTCGATTTCTTGCTGTCTGTTGATTTTAATTCGTTATAGCCAAATTGTAAAAAAAGTATTCTACAAAATCCTAGTTTTTTAAGTAATTGATTTGAAAAAGTAGAAATTCATCGCTATTTATTCTATTTGCTCGTTTGTTTCATTTTCTTCTATTTTTCTCTAAGTGGTTAAATTATTGGTATTTATATCGCAAAATGGCCGTTTTAAAGCTTTTGAGAATTCGTCAGACCTTTGTTTGTGTGTAATGATGCGTAAATATTTACTGCATTTGACGCAATAGCACCAAAATGAAAAGGACAGGAGCTGTTTTAAATCGCTTAGCCGATGAAATTGAGTTTTACTAAAGTGTTAGCGAAAATATACCTTGTCAATAAACACTACATCAAAGCGATTGGAATTGTTACTACAACTTAGTGTCCACTTGTAAAATTTACAAATATATCTTAAACGTAGAATAATAATGTAAAAACTATTTAATACTAAAAGTATACATATGTTTCATGTTTGATTTTTTGACACACTACAAATGTTTTACATGTGTAAATCAAATCTCAGAATTTAGTACTTCATTTTTGAATTGAAATCAGGATGCAATTGTATATATGTAACACGAAATAGGGTAATGTTTAAATAAATAAAGACTAAATATACAAAGTGAAAAATTGTTGTCAATATTTGCTATGTATAAATATACACAAGATGCAAATCTATTTTTAAATCTCTATATCAATGAATTACAATAATCATATAAAGTAGTTTAGTATCAAAGTTTGACAAAATACACTATTAGTGCTTTATTGTAGCAACATCATCGTATTACATATTGATATCCTGTTACTTATGCGGTTTATATGAATTGGTTTATCGGCTAAATTAAAGGTTTTTGCAAGTAATTTCGTATTTACATTTTATGAAAAGTAGTTGTTATATTCGAAAAGAATATTTACATTTGTTTTTGAAGTATACACGAAGTCTGTTGGACGCATGACAAATGTATCTTTGCAACACACCTTAGAAAATGAAAGACCGAATTAAAAATTTTATCGAGGTAAAAGGAATTTCAGCCGGAGAACTGGCTGCTGTTCTGGATGTGCAACGATCTAACATCTCACATATTCTTAATGGAAGAAATAAACCAGGTGCTTCATTTATTGAGAAGCTACTACTGGAGTTCCCTGATTTAAACGCTCGCTGGCTACTCACGGGTGAGGGAGATATGTTTAGTGGACAAGTAACACCGGATAACAGTCCGCAACAAAAGCTACCAATAGTTGAAGAAACTATTAGACAGCAACCTTTGGCTGAACAGCCAGTGAAGAAGAATATAATACCGGAGGAGAATATTGATAAGACAATCTCGGCTCTTGATAGCGAAATAGATAAAATGGTTATTATATACCGTGATGGTACATTTAATATATATAAGCAACGCTAAGAAATTATTGAAGAAATGTATTAAGCAAGGCTTATAAAATTATATAATGCATTTACGTGCATGAAGTATATTAAATACAGATAGTTTAAAAAAGGATTTTACCCTATAGTTTTAGTTATAATTAGAATAAAAGCACTTGAATATTATATGTTGTAGAGAATTGTAATCGTTTTTACAAAAAGGTACTTGACCTCCAAACGGTGGTTAAACCAGAGTAACAAAGAGGGCTGTAGCAATACAGTCCTCTTTTGTTTATATGTAAATTTACCAAATATATAAATATAGTTTATATTTGTAACATGGTTAAACTATTGACATTCAATTGCCGAATAAACAAAAGTAAACTTTTTACAAAAATAAAATAAAAAAGATTTGCATATGTAAATTAATAGTTTCATATTTGTAACAGCAAAAGTAAACAACAATACGACAGGATGATTAAAACAATATAGATTCAATTTACAAACCCAATTTAAGTTGATAAATCCAGAAGTCGCTTGGCCACTAGAAATAGTGGCCATTTCTGGTTTATAAGAGTATGTTTTTTTCAAAATGAAGTTAAATGTAAAAAAAGTAAAGTATTATTTTGTAAATGTAAATTTTATTGATACATTTGTATACACGTAAACAAAGACCCTTATTTTTTACCTAATTTAAATATAACATAGAAGGCCGTTATTCAACGGTCTTTTCTTTTTGTATCAATTCATGGCGCAAAATTCAACGATTATTCTATTATCTTTGCGGCAAAATCAGAATACATGCCAAAAAAGTTTGTTAAAGAATTCACCGTAATTGAAAATAGCGCGCTAAACGCTACAAACTTTCTTATCAAAGTACAGTCGGATACCGAACTTCCGGAGATAAAACCAGGACAATTTGTAAATATTGAGATAAAGGAAGCGGAAGAGATCTTTCTTCGCAGGCCTTTTTCAGTGTTTGAAGTGGATTACGAAAAGAATGTAATCTCGATGATCGTTAAAATACTGGGGCGGGGATCGCGTAAACTAACAGAGATTAAAGCAGGAAGTAAACTAAGTATGGTTTATCCACTTGGAAAAACTTTTACGTATCCGTCAGCAGACGATAAAATCTTGCTGATTGGCGGTGGTAGTGGTGTTGCGCCAATGCTTTTCTTAGCCAAAGAATCGGGTTTACCGGTGGAGAATGTTGACATTTTACTGGGTGCACGATCAAAAGAAGACCATATAAATGTAGATAGTTATAAACAGTATGCGAATTTACATTATGCATCAGAAGATGGTTCGCTTGGTGAAAAGGGATTTGTAACACAACATTCGGTATTTACCAATAACTTAAATATATACACTAAAATATATGCCTGTGGCCCGGATGGAATGATGCGTGCCATTGCAAAAGAAGCAAAAGCGGCTGATGTATTTTGCGAAGTATCGCTCGAAAACCTTATGGCCTGCGGTTTTGGCGTGTGTTTGTGCTGTATCGAGCCAACCACGAAAGGAAACCTGTGTGTGTGTACTGAAGGTCCGGTGTTTAACATTAATGATTTGAAATGGTAGATTTAAAAGTAAAATTACACGATATAGAATTTAAGAATCCGGTAACACTGGCGTCGGGTACCTGCGGATTTGCACGCGAAACAGCTGAATTCTTTGAACCAGGCTTGCTTGGAGGTTATTTTCTGAAAGGTACAACGCTTAAAAACCGCGATGGTAATAACTACCCGCGAATGGCGGAAACACCTTCAGGTATGCTTAATGCGGTGGGTTTACAAAATAAAGGCATCGATTACTTTATTGAAAACATTTATCCTGAGATTGTTAACTATGATACACAATTGATTATAAATGTAAACGGATCTACTGTTGAGGATTATATTGCATTAACCGAAAAAGTTAATGAACTGGATAAGATAAATGCCATTGAGTTGAACATCTCTTGCCCCAATGTTAAAGAAGGCGGAATGGCTTTTGGTGTAAGCTGTCCGGGAGCCGAAATGGTTACCCGCGAGGTTCGTAAAGTATACGACAAAACGCTTATTGTAAAATTGTCGCCAAATGTTACCGACATTTCTGAAATTGCCCGTGCTGTAGAAGGGCAGGGAGCAGATGCTGTGTCGTTGGTAAATACCTTTTTGGGAATGGCCATCGATGCCGAAAAAAGAGAACCACTATTATCTACTATAACCGGCGGATTATCCGGTCCGGCAATAAAACCTATTGCATTACGCATGGTGTGGCAGGTTGCCAACGCGGTTAAAATTCCCGTTGTTGGAATTGGCGGAATAATGACTGCTTCCGATGCTATTGAGTTTATGCTGGCAGGAGCTTCAGTTGTTCAGGTTGGTACAGCAATATTTAAAGATCCGATGATTCCGGTGAAGATTGTTGAAGGCATTGAAGATTACTTGAAACGCCACAATATGCAGTCGGCCAGTGAATTAATCGGTGCTTTACAAGTGTAGTATACATTTGGTTCCGTATACTTCTGTATATTACTTTTGTCATTCGATAAAATCTATCTGAGATAAATACTATTTAGTACGAATTTGCCCGATTTTGATCGTTAAAATTCTTTTAACTCTATTTTTGCATAAATTTAAAATTGCAATCTGAACATTTCAATTTTAGTTCTGTTGTTATAAGTGCAAATAGCAAAACATAGATTAAAAGTATTTATTATGGCAAGTTTTAATATCGTTATGCCTAAACTGGGCGAAAGTATCCAGGAAGGCACCATTACTAAATGGTTCGTAAAAGAGGGAGACACTATTGAAGAGGACGATATGCTCTTCGAAGTTGCTACTGACAAGGTAGACTCTGAGATCCCGTCGCCGGTAGATGGCGTAATCACAAAAATTAATTATCCGGAAGATAGTCTGGTTGCAGTTGGCGAAGTTCTGGCTGTTGTTAGTCTTGATGGTGAAGTTGACGAAACTGAACAGGAGGAGACCGATAGCAAAGACGAAAAAGAAGCCAAAACCGACGAAGCACCTGCAAAAGCAGAAACAACCGATGCTTCGGTTGATGACAGTAGAAAACTTTCAAACCGTTTCTATTCTCCTTTGGTAAAAACCATTGCTAAAGAAGAAAATGTTTCGTTTGACGAGTTGGAAAGTATAGAAGGATCGGGCGTTGGAGGCCGCGTTCAGAAGAAAGATATTTTAGCTTACCTGGAAAGCAGAGACAGTTCAGCAGCCCAGCCGGAAGCTAAAAAAGAAAGCAAACCAGCTGCACCGGCAGCGCCTGCAGTAGAGAGAAAAGCTGCACCTCCGGTTTCAGTAGGAGCCAATGACACTGTTGTTGAAATGGATCGTATCAGAAAACTGATCGCTGACCACATGGTGATGTCGAAACAAGTATCACCACACGTAACTTCAGTGGTTGAAGCCGATGTTACCGATCTTGTAATCTGGAGAAATAAAAACAAAACGGCTTTCCAGGAAAGATATGGCGATAAAATTACGTTTATGCCGATATTTACAGAAGCAGTTGCTGCTGCTCTGGCCGAATTCCCAATGGTTAACTCATCAGTTGACGGGGATAAAATCGTAATAAAAAAAGATATAAACGTTGGTATCGCTGTGGCTAAGCCCGACGGAAACCTTATTGTTCCTGTAATTAAAAATGCTGAACAGCGCAACCTGGTTGGTTTAACAAAAGAGCTGAACCGACTGGCTAATGCAGCGCGTAACAATAAACTCGATCCGGCCGAAATTCAGGGGGGAACATTTACTATTACCAATTTCGGATCGTTCGGAAATATTATCGGAACACCAATTATTAACCAACCGCAAGTTGCTATTCTGGCAACAGGAATTATCGAGAAAAAACCAGCCGTGTTGGAAACACCAAGCGGCGATGTAATTGCAATTCGTCATAAAATGTACCTGTCGTTATCATACGATCACCGTATTATTGATGGTGCCCTGGGAGGCGCTTTCCTGCGACGCATTGCCGATCATCTGGAACAATTTGATATAAACCGCGCAATATAATTTATTATGAAGGATTTAAAAGTACCAAAGCAATATACAATTAAGAAAACTCCGAAGGAGACTTTAGAGAATTGGTACCGGTTAATGAAGATTGGCCGTGCACTCGACGAAAAAGCACCCAATTATCTGAAACAGGCTATTGGGTGGTCGTACCATGCTCCTTATGCCGGACACGATGGAATTCAGCTGGCTATCGGACAAAGTTTTGAGAAGAAAAAAGACCACTTATATATGTATTATCGCGATATGTTGACTGCTCTTGCAGGCGGAATGACATCGGAAGAGATAATATTAAACGGTATTTCAAAGGCAACCGACCCATCAAGTGGTGGGCGCCACATGTCGAATCACCTGGCAAAACCCGAGTGGAATATGCACAGTGTGTCGTCGGCAACCGGAAACCACACTTTGCATGCTGTTGGAACCGGCCGCGCTATTAAATATTATGGCGAAAAAGCGGTTTCTATCAGTAGCCAGGGCGAATCGTCGGTTAGTGAAGGTTACGTTTACGAAGCGATTACCGGTGCCGATAAAGAAGAATTACCGGTAATTTTTGTGGTTCAGGATAATGGTTATGGTATTTCGGTACCTAAAAAAGACCAAACTGCGCAACGAAAAGTGGCCAATAACTTCACAGGTTTTAAAAACCTGCGCATTATTCACTGTAACGGTAAAGATGTTTTTGATTCGATGAACGCCATGGCCGAAGCCAAACGTTATGCCATCGAGGAAAGCAAACCCGTATTGCTGCAGGCCAACTGCGTTCGTATGGGATCGCACTCTAACTCCGACGATCATTTGCTTTATCGTTCAGATGCGGAAAGAAACTACGTGGTGGAATACGATCCGCTGGCAAAATACAGAAGGTTGTTATTGCGTTACGAGCGATTTACTGAAGAAGAGCTGAATAAAATTGACGAAGAAGTAAAATTAGAAATAAAAGCTTCTCATAAAGCAGCAATGGCTGCTCCGGATCCTGATCCTGCATCCATTTTCGATCATGTATTTTCCGATCCATATGTTTCGGAGAAATACCCTGAAGGATTGCATAACGAAGAAGGAGAGAAGACAAAATTTATTACGGCGCTTAACGAGACTTTAAAGGCTGAATTCCGAAATAATCCTGATACGTTTATCTGGGGACAGGATATGGCGAACAAAGATAAAGGCGGTATTTTCAACGTATCAAAAGGCATGCAGGCCGAATTTGGCGAGAAGCGTGTTTTTAACGGCCCGATTGCCGAAGATTTTATTCTGGGAACGGCTAACGGTATGTCGCGCTACCACGAGAAAATCCGTGTTGTAGTTGAGGGTGCTGAGTTTGCTGACTATTTCTGGCCGGCAATGGAACAATATGTTGATACCAGTCACGACCTGTGGCGATCGAACGGTAAATTTTCGCCGAATGTGACTATTCGCCTGGCATCAGGTGGTTATATTGGCGGTGGAATGTACCACTCGCAAAACATTGAAGGTTCGCTGGCTGCCATTCCGGGAGTACGTATTGTTTATCCGTCGTTTGCCGACGATGCAGCCGGACTGTTGCGTACATCGATACGTTCAGAAGGATTAACCATGTTTATGGAGCCAAAAGCACTTTATCAGGATCCGAAAGCTGCAACAGTAGTTCCGGATGATTTTGAGGTTCCGTTTGGAAAAGCACGAATTCGCCGTGAGGGTAGTGATCTGACTATCCTTACCTACGGAAATACAACGCACTTAAGTCTTGACGCTGCTAAAAAACTGGCAGAAGAAGGAATTGCAGATGTTGAAGTTATCGATTTGCGTTCACTGATTCCGCTGGATGAAGAGACCATTTTGAATTCGATTAAGAAGACCAACAAGGTATTGGTTGTTCACGAAGATAAAGTGTTTGGTGGTTTTGGTGGCGAGTTAAGCGCTCTCATCAATGAAAAAGGTTTTGAATACCTTGATGCACCTATTAAACGTGTAGGTTCGCCATTTACACCGGTTGGTTTCAACCGTATTCTTGAACAGGCGATCTTACCAAATACACAGCGTATTTACACTGCAGCAAAAGAATTAATTGAATACTAAAAATCGGAAAAATGAGTAAAACCGCAATTATATACAGTTACAATACTCAAAAATCGAAAAAGGTAGCAGAAAAAGTGATTGCTGCTTTTGGCGAGAAAGAGATTGAAGCAATTAATGCAGAAGAACTGAGCAAAGATGTACTGAATAAATATGACAATTTTATTCTTAGCGCACCAACCTGGTTCGATGGTGAATTACCCAACTACTGGGATGAGTTTGTGCCGGATTTGGAAGAAATGGACCTTAAAAAGAAGAAGTTTGCAATCTTTGGATTAGGCGACCAGAAAGGATATACAGAGAATTTTTGCGATGCAATTGGTTTACTGGCTGAAATACTTGAAGAGTGTGGAGCAACTATCGTTGGGGAAACCTCTGTTGAGGGTTATACATTCGAAGCATCGCGTGCACAACGAGGCGACAAATTTATAGGATTGCCGATTGACCAGGAAAACCAGGCCCGTAAAACAAAACAACGGGTTGAAGACTGGGTAGCGCAACTTAAGAAAGAGTTTTAAAGTTAATAGTTATCGATTTTAGAGAAAAACGCTTGCTATATAAGGTTTTTCTATTTGCATAAAGGCCGTTGGTGTTGACCAATGGCCTTTTTTATGCTTTGTATACAAATGTGTAATTCATAGAAGTGTTGTTATATATAGCTTTTATAAATGTGGGGCAATAATGAAAAGTTTATTGCTACATATGTATCAGTGTATTGGTTTACAAATGTATTCACTTTTGTAAACAAGTTGATCGCTATTTCTGGCTAATTAATATTTTTTGATATTCGGAGTAACTGATCAGTTCATTTTAAATACGCTCAGGAAAACGATTTAATTATTGTTAAGCAGAATAAGGTTTTTAAAAGCTCATTGTTATTAACTATTTACTATATCGGTTAAATTGCCGGTTCATTAGTTTACGGTTCGTATTAATTGATTAATTTTGTGGCTTCGAATTATAAATAAATTTACCGTGCCTGAAACTAGATACATATTTGTTACCGGTGGAGTTACTTCGTCGTTGGGAAAAGGTATTTTAGCCTCGTCGCTAGCCAAGTTGCTACAATCTCGTGGTTATAATGTTACCATTCAAAAATTGGATCCGTATATTAACGTTGATCCGGGAACGCTGAATCCGTATGAACACGGAGAGTGTTTTGTTACCGAAGACGGAGCGGAAACCGACCTCGATCTGGGACATTACGAGCGTTTCTTAAATACTGCAACATCGCAGGCTAACAACGTAACAACCGGAAGAATTTACCAATCGGTTATTGATAAAGAACGCCGGGGTGATTACCTGGGAAAAACCGTTCAGATTATTCCTCACATTACCGACGAAATTAAACGGAGAATTAAAATTCTCGGATCAAAAGGTAAATACGATATTGTTATCACTGAGATTGGGGGTACGGTAGGCGACATTGAGTCCTTACCTTATATTGAAGCGGTTCGTCAGCTGAAATGGGAATTGGGAAGCCGGGCAATGGTTATTCACTTAACGCTGGTACCATACCTGTCGGCAACAGGCGAATTAAAAACCAAGCCTACACAGCACTCGGTTAAAATGTTGCTCGAAACCGGAGTTCAACCTGATATCCTGGTTCTTCGTACCGAGCACGATATTGAATTATCAGTTCGCCAAAAAGTTGCACTGTTCTGTAATGTTGGATTAGAATCTGTAATTCAATCGGTTAACGTGCCAACAATTTACGATGTGCCGTTAAAAATGTTGGAAGAAAAGCTGGATATCACAGTGCTGAATAAGCTGGGATTAACCATTAACGAAGAAATTGATCTTTCGGCCTGGAATGATTTCCTTGCACGCCATAAAAACCCTACACAAACTGTTGAAATTGGTTTGGTTGGAAAATATGTGGAATTACACGATGCGTACAAATCAATTGCTGAAGCCCTGGTACACGCCGGAGCTGAAAACAGATGCAAAGTAAATATTAACTGGATTCACTCGGAAGAATTGAATGCCGAGAATATTGACGAGCAGTTGAAACCGATGAACGGAATTATCATTGCTCCGGGATTTGGTCATCGAGGAATGAAAGGAAAAATTCTGGCTGCACAATATGCCCGCGAAAACAACATTACCTTCCTGGGAATTTGTTTAGGTATGCAGGTTGCCGTTATTGAGTTTGCACGAAATGTAATTAATCTTGAAAATGCAGACTCATCAGAAATGAATCCAAAAACGCCACATCCGGTAATCGACCTTATGGAACAACAAAAAGGTATTACTAATTATGGTGGAACAATGCGTTTGGGAGCATACGAATGTCGTATTATCGACGAGAACTCAAACGTAAGCAAAGCATACAATAAATTAACGGTTCACGAAAGACACCGTCATCGTTACGAATTTAACGAAACATACCGTCAGCAATACATCGACGCCGGAATGATACCAACAGGAATTAATCCTGAAACCGATCTGGTAGAAATTGTTGAAATACCAGAACACAAATGGTTTGTGGGTGTTCAATTCCACCCTGAATACAGAAGTACGGTATTAAATCCCCATCCGTTGTTTATTGATTTTATTAAGAACTCATTACCTGAAAAATAAAAAATGGATAGAAAGTCGATTATTGGAATCGTTTTAATCTTTGTGATTTTGGTTGTATTTTCATTGATCAACCAGCCATCAAAAGAAGAAGTTGAAGCTGCAAGGCAACGACGCGATTCCATAGCACAAGTTGAAGCACAGCAAGCGCTGGAGCTGCAGAAAATGCAGGAACAGCAAGAAATGCAAAATGCGGCTATGGAAGCCGACACTGCAGTTCAGAATCAAATAATGCAGCAAAAAACCGAGGAACTTGGTGTTTTCGGAGCCGCATCAGTTGGTACCGAAGAGTTTACCACCCTCGAAAATAACCAGGTTAAAATTACCTTCTCAAACAAAGGAGGACGTATTTATTCGGTGGAGTTGAAAGACTACGAAAGATATGATTCAACACAATTAGTTCTTTTTGATGGGCCGGAAACGCTGTTTGGTCTGAATTTCTTTGCGCAAAACAGAAGCATAACCACTGATAACCTTTACTTTAATCAGGTTGGTGGTGCAAAAGATGTTGTGGTAAGTGGTCCTAAAGTTCCAAAAGGAGATGAAGGAAGAACAAAGTTTAACAAAGAAAATCCGGGTGGAACCGAGTCGGTAACTTTCCGTTTGGAAGTTGCACCTGGTAAATTCATCGAGTACGTTTATACACTGGCATACAACTCGTTTATGGTTGATTTTGACGTGAATATGCAGGGGATGGACAGCTATATTTCACGAAATCAATCGTACCTGAATTTTAGTTGGGCTTTTGATGTGCCACGTCAGGAACACTATTCGCGTTTTGGCGAAGACCGTTATACTTATATGACCTATAAGTTTTTTGAAGACGAGGTCGACAACCTGGATAAAAACAAATCGGACGAAGAAAACCTTTCAACAAGTGTTAAATGGATCGGCTTTAAGCAGTTATTCTTTAACTCTACAATAATTGGCGACGAAGCATTCCCGAATGCCCAGGTACGCCAGGAGAAGTACGATTACGAAGACAACCAGAATTATTTGGGAAATTTTAAAGCTGATATTGCCATTCCTTTCAACGGAACACAAAGTGAAAAGGTTGGTATGCAGTTTTATTTTGGACCGAACCACTATCAAACCCTAAAACAATACGGGCTTGATATGGAACGCCAGATTGATTTGGGATACGCCATTGTACGTCCGGTAAACCGTTACGTAATTATCCCGGTATTTAACTGGTTACGTCGTTCTATCGATAACTTTGGTATCATCATCCTGCTGCTTACGCTGATGATTAAAGTGGTACTGTTCCCGTTTACCTACAAATCATATATGTCGCAGGCAAAGATGCGTGCATTAAAGCCTGAGGTTGATGAAATAAATGCCAAGTTTCCGGGGCAGGAAAAAGCAATGGAAAAACAGCAGGCAACTATGGCACTTTACCGAAAGGCCGGAGTAAACCCAATGGGAGGTTGTTTGCCAATGGTATTACAGATGCCGATTTTGTTTGCCATGTTCTTTTTCTTCCCAACCTCTATTGAGTTAAGAGGAGAAAGTTTCTTGTGGGCAAATGACTTATCAACCTATGATTCGATTCTGAGCTGGGATTTTACCATTCCACTTATCGGAGACTTTATGGGTAACCACCTTAGTTTATTTACCATATTAATGACCATCACAACAATCATTTCTACTAAGCTAAGCCAATCGGCTACTTCAAGCCAGGCAATGCCGGGAATGAAAACTATGATGTACATTATGCCGGTAATGTTCTTCTTCCTGTTGAACAGTTATCCATCAGGTTTGAGCTACTATTATTTCCTTGCCAACTTGATTACTATTGGCCAGACTTACCTGATTCGTTCGTTTGTTGATGATGAGAAGATTAGAGCACAGCTGCAAGCCAATAAAAAGAAACCGGCGAAAAAGCAGTCGAATTTCCAGAAACGTTTGGAAGAAATGGCGAAACAACGTGGGGTGCAGGCACCAAAGAAAAAATAATATACTACTAGTATAAAGCAAAGCAGCCGGCTGAGAAATTCTTAGCCGGCTTTTTTATGTTTCTTTTTTGCGTGGCAATTATCTGCTAAAACAGTAATCCCAGGCTTATTGATGCCATTTTGTTGTGCAGATCGGGTTCTGATTTATAGACTTCTACAAATCCCATATCGTAATTTAATCCTACCTGTAACGCTTTCTGATTAAATACCGGAAACTGCATTCCCAGTTCCAGGCCCAAACCGGCATCAAAATCTTTGGTATCGCTTTTCATATCGAATTTTACACCATCCAACTCACCGTCAGCATCAAGCATGTAGCTTAAGTAGGGGCCGATAGCAAAATACAGACGTTGTCCTTTTTTAAACCCGGCTTTTTCTCCTGCCGAAAATTCAGCTTTTATCGGCATCGATAAATACTGAAGTTTGTTTGTTACATCCACATTCTCTTCGGTAAAGCTGCGTCCTTTTTGTTGGTACTCCAAACCACTCTTTACGGCAAAACCTTCGGTAATCTGGTATTTTCCAACAAAACCAATAGTTGGGCTAAAACGCACATCGCAGTTATTGGCCAGTTCCAGTAAATCTGACTGGCAGGCAGCACCAGCGCCAATTTTAATTCCGTAACTCATCTGGGCTTTTGAGGCCAGTGAAAGCCCCATTGTTAAAACAACTATCAGCATTAAGCTGTAGAGTGTTTTTCCTGAATAATTTGTTTTCTGTTTCATTTTTTAATTCTGTTTTCTATTCAATACTAACTTGTATTATTTGAACTAATATCTAAAATATTCGAATGTTGATGCAAAAAAATTAAGTACAAATCCCGTAAAAAAACATGTCGATTACATTATTGATTTTTTTTACCGACTCTTCAGTAGTGTGGGTTTTGGTTAGTAAAGGAACCTCGAAACCAATCATGCAGGTAAGAATTGCTTCACCGGCAAAATTGGCGTCAATAGGTTTAAATTCTTTATTATCAATACCATGGCTAATTATTCCGGCAATCATTTCAACTTCAAAATCACGGTAATTATTCCGTATTTTTTCAATAAAAGCAAATGTTGCCAAAAAATTGTCGTTTAAGGCCGTTGCCAGGTTGCCCCTTTGTACAAAACGTTTCATGCGAATATTCACATAGCTTCTTAACTTATCGACTGCCGAGTGCGACGCATTTATTGCCTTGTTTATTTCGGCTACCAATTGTTTTGCTTCATGCGCTACAACTGCTTCAAAAACCTCTTCTTTATTCTTGAAATAATAGTAAAGCGAACTTTTTCCTTTGCCTGCGGCATAGGCTATGTCGTCCATAGTAGTTTTTTTAAAACCAAAACGTTCAAAAACAATTCCGGCAGCTTCAATAATTTGTTGTTTCGAGTTCGCGCTCATAATTATTTACTTTATTCGACGAATTTGTTCCAAATGTACAGGATTTTTAGTTCTTAATTATATAGCATTACCTGATGTGAGAATGTTTTTACCTGAATTGCCAATTTTAACATTTGAAATGAAAAGCGACATTAAATTATAAATTCTGTTAAGGAAAATATATTGTTTTCTATTTTTACATCCATGCAAAAATTGTACGTAATATTATTGTTGATTCTTGCAGGCACTAGCAGTTTTGCACAAGAGCGCTCATTTGAACTTTGGAACAAAAACCAGGTTGAGATAGCCCCCTGGGAAAAAATAAGCATTACTGTTGCCGAGAAAATGCATTATTCACCTAAACGAAATACACTCGATTTAAAATACGGTGAAATATTTATTGGTCACCAGGTTTTAAACTGGCTGGAATATGGTGCTGGTTTTCGTGTGAGTTCAACAAACCTTCAGATTGGTGAATGGTTGCAGGAGAACCGCACTATGGTTTATGCAGACTTCGGAAAAGACCTTAAAAATTTTGAATTCGACCTTTATAACCGCTTTGAATACAGAATCTATAAATCGCTCAATAACTATTTTAGATACAGGCATTCGTTACGAATGAAATTCCCTGCGATTACCGATTGGGGACTGCAATTTTATTTGCAGGAAGAAGCGTTTATTAAACTAAATGGTGAGGGCACACATTTGGCTCGTTTTTATTCGGGATTAACAGCTTTTGAAAAGGAGCACATAGAGATAAAAATTTATTATGCACTGCAAAAACGTCAAGTCCTGAATCATTGGCTATCTGGCGATATTGTTGGCTTAAATTTAAGTTTTGAAATTTAAGCTGTCTCCAACTGTTAAACTAAACATATCTCGTCTAGTCTAATCTCTTGATTTTTCACTTAAAAACAAGTCTCATGAGAAAATTAGCATTTTTATTGGTAGTTGTTCTGGTAGGAACAACAATGGCTATGGCCCAAAACAGGGGAGGACAACGTCAGTTTAACCCCGAGGAAATGGCGAAAAGGCAAACAGCGCAATTTAAAACGGATCTGGAATTGAATGATACGCAGGCTGAAAAAATGGAAAAAGTTCTGTTAAAATCATACAAAGACATGTCGACTTTACGCCAGGAAATGAACGGCGAAGAAGACCGAAGCAAAATGGGTGAAAAGATGCGCGAATGGAGAGAAAATCAGCAGAAAGAAATGAAGAAGATCCTGACGGAAGAACAATTTGCCAAATATGAAAAATTAATGGAAGAAAGAAGAGCCAACCGTAGAGGTGGACCTGGTGGGGGAAGACAATAATGCTGAAAAGTAGGAGAGTGGCCGATCCGAAAGAACAATAAATACAACTACATGGGCATAAAAAAAAGGAAGCAACATGGCTTCCTTTTCTATTTTATAAAACGATAATCGCTTATTGTAATTGTACTAAAACAACTGATTTTGATGGTAGCTCAACGGTTAGTTTACCGTTTTTTGGTTTGGCTACATCAAAGTCTTTTAAGCTTACCGTTTCCTGCCTGCCAAAATCGTTATAGTTATTCATCTTGTCAGAAGTGATAATTTGTCCGTTTGCTGATGAGAAATCATCTCCGGTCACTTCAATCTCGATCGATTCGCTTTCATTCGGGTTCAGGTTACAAAGGGTAATAGATACCACTCCGTCTTTTGTTGAAGCCGAAGCATGTACATTCGGTACTGATTTTCCGTCAGCTTCATATTTTCCTGTTTTCAGGTTTGCCGGAAGAAGCATTGCATCCTGGTGAACGCTGTACATTTTAAATACGTAATAAGTTGGTGTTAACACCATTTCGTTTTCTTTCGTAAGAATAACGGATTGCAAAACGTTAACAGTTTGTGCAATGTTACTCATTTTAACACGGTCGGCGTGGTTGTTAAATATATTCAGGTTGATACCTGCTACCAACGCATCGCGCAAGGTATTTTGCTGGTACAGGAATCCCGGATTTGTACCTTCTTCCACATTAAACCAGTTCCCCCACTCGTCAACGATTAAACCTACACGTTTGTTAGGGTCGTATTTGTCCATAATTGTTGAATGACGGTTAACAAGCGTTTCCATATTCAGCGTGTTGTTCAGAACCGAAATCCACTCTTTTTCGCCAAAATCGGTGGCATGTCCTTTATCTTCCCACGCAGTTGTAAAGGTGTAAGCATGCAACGAAACTCCCTGAACCAGGTGAGGATGACGCATGGTTTTTTGCATTAAAACTTCCATCCAATTGTAGTCGGCAACGTTCGGACCACCGGCAATTTTATATTCGGCACCGCCGCAGTAGCTGGCAAAACGATTGTAAAGATCAGAATAATATTCCGGGGTCATGTTTCCACCGCATCCCCAGTTTTCGTTACCAATTCCCCAGTATTTTACATCCCATGGCTCTTCACGACCGTTCTTTTTACGCAGGTCGGTCATTGGGCTAACGTTCGAAGAAGTAACGTATTCAACCCACTCCGAAGCTTCCCGTACGGTTCCCGATCCAACATTTATATTAATGTATGGTTCAGCACCAATTATATCACAAAAATCGAGGAATTCGTGTGTTCCAAAGCTGTTGTCTTCGGTAACTCCGCCCCAGTGAATATTTACCATTGAGGGGCGTTCGTCTTTCGGGCCAATTCCGTCTTTCCAGTGGTAGGTATCACCAAAACATCCTCCTGGCCAGCGCAATACCGGAATATCCATTTCCTGAAGTGCAACAATTACATCATCGCGGAAACCGCGGGTATTCGAGATATAGGAATTTTCTCCAACATAAATACCACCGTAAATACAGCGGCCAAGGTGCTCGGCAAAGTGTCCGTAAATTTCTTTGTTAATTTTTGTCTCTGCCTGATCGGTATGCAGCGTAAGTGTACTTTGAGCAAAAGACACCGAAACTGCAAACAGAAGTATAGCAGCTAATGTGATTCTTAATTTTAACATGATTCAGTTATTTTATATTTGTTTCTAATAGATTTTTTTACCCCACATAGCTTGGCCCTGAGCGTTTAACCCGGAAAGTACTATGGTAGCTTTTCTGGGCGAACTTTCCCAATTGTAACCATCGCGAACTATAAATTCCAGGTTGCCAATTGTTAAGATTCCTGTGCTGGCATTTAACGACCACTGACCCGACATAGTCCCACCTACTGAGCCATCGGAGTTCAGCTTAAAAGTTGTTGATGTTTGCTGGGTTTGGTATTCGTATTTCATGTTGATCAACTCGTAGGTTCCCCAAATGGCATCATCGGTAAGGGCCAGTTGCGGAACAGCGGCATAGCGTTCGGGCATTACCACCGGCCAACCATCTTCTGTCCATTCAATGGCACGAACCTGCCCCATCATTACTGCATTTGAAGCATTAATTCCGGGGACACCTTCCGGTAAACGGCCTTGCGACGAGAAGTACCATTGATCGGTTTCTGCATCCTGAAAAATACAACAGTGTGAAATTCCTACCCAGCCATTGCTGCCCGAAAATTTATACGGATGTGTGAGCATTGGCCAGCATTCATCTCCATCGGTAATGTTTCCGCCATTTATTCCGTAGTACGGTCCTGTAATATTCTCTGATCGGGCCACGCGTGTATTGTAGGCAACGGAAAGTTCATCGTAGGCCAGGAATAAGTAATAATATCCCGTTTCTTCGTTGTATATAATTTCCGGTGCCTCCAATGCCTGCCAGCGGTTTGTCGACACATCTCCACGACCTGCAATTCGAACACCATAATCTTCCAGTGTTTCAAGTTGATATGGTTTTCCGGTTTCCGGATCGAGTTGCACAGCAGCAATACCTGAGTGCCATGAACCGTAAATCAGCCAGTGTTCGCCTTCGGGCGTAACAATAAAACTGGGATCGATGGCATTAAACTGAAAATAGCCACTCCAATCGTTGCTACTGCTTCGAGTATACGTTTCCAAACCATCGGGCTCTGAACAAATAACCATGCCTTTGTCTTCCCAAACGTTTGATGCCAGATCGTCTGATTCGGCCAAACCAATAAAGGCACGTTCGGTCCAGGACGTTTCGGTTGAACTGCCCACAATCGGATTAGTTACCACTATGCTGTAATAAAAACGGTATTTATTTCCCACTTTGCGGATGCACGGTGCCCAAAATCCATAATCAGGATTTTCAATTGGAGGCAACGATGGTATCATTTGTGCCCGCTTATTGTTTAACGAATCTTTAACCCAGGCCGGAACGGTTTCAAAGGCCATTCCCATAAATTCCCAGTTTACCAGATCTTTCGAGCGGCGATACGGAAAATGTCCGTGCCCATCGTGTGCATTACCATATGAGGCATCGGTTTGATACATATAATAGTAATCGCCACTTTTTGTTATTGTGGGGTCGTGTACGTTTGCAAGATTCCATTGATCACGTGCCGCCCAGCTTGCAACTGAGGTGTAATTATCGGAGTATGTTGGCCCGACAAAATCCTCATTTCGTGGTGGTGATACTTTTTCCTCCGGCTCTGGTTCCGGCTCCGGATCAATTGCTGAGCCCGAATTGCAGGAAGTTGCGAACATGATAATTGAAAACAGGTATAGAATATATTTTTTCATGAATTGATTCTGTGCAATTTTACTTTACTATTTTGTCCGTCAATAACTCAAATGATTGAGAAGAAAGCATAGTTAAATTGTTCTGCTTTTTTCTATTCTACATCACTTCAACAGGCTTGTTTGGGTAAATCCAGTTTGTGGTTTTGAGTGGCTCTTTATCCAGCAGAACGTTATTTCGTTTGATCAACAACAGGCCAGTCGTTTTTATCCCAGCTAATTTCCTTGATAATCAGTTTTTGTCTTGCATTATCGTGCCTGTCGTAGCCATGGCAAACCAAATAATCTTTACCATCGAAAGTATAAGCGGCATTGTGCCCGATTGCATACCAGTCATCGTTGCCTTTTAAAACCAGTGAACCTCCTCCCTCAAGCATCGATTTTCCTTCTTTGTCGATGTACGGCCCTTCAATATTTTTCGCGCGCCCAACCATAATTTTATAGGTGCTTTCTGCTCCGCGACAACAATAATCAAAAGATACAAAAAGATAATAATACCCATTCTTTTTGAAGATAAAGGGTGCTTCAATGGCACCATCGCCAGCCTCGCTTTCATCAATTTCAATGCTTCTTGGTCGTTTTGCAATGGTGTGCCATTCCTCGGGCTGCGCAATGGTTTTCAGATCGTCGTTTAATTTTACAAGTTTCAAACCTCCCCAGAACGAACCAAACGACATCCATGGTTGCCCGTCGTCATCGAAAGCAATGGCTGGGTCGATGGCATTCCAGTCATCTCTTCCGGGTACTGACTGAACCACATTGCCATGGTCGACCCACTTATAATCCGGATCTTCCGGATCGAGGGTACGATTGGTAGCAACGCCAATGCACGAAGTATTTTTACCAAAAGCTGAAACTGAATAGTATAAATAATACTGATTATTGTGGAATATAATGTCGGGTGCCCACATGTGGCCTGCAAAATCATCCAGTGTTTCCGTAACCCATTGTGGAGTTTCCTGAAAAACACGGCCGTCTCTGGTCCAGTTTTTCATATCCGGCGACGACCAAATAGTTATTCCCAATCCTGTACTAAACAGATAATAGTTATCGTTATGTTGCGTAATAACAGGGTCGTGTACAAAGATTTGGGAAAATACCTTTCCTGAAAAAAGGATCAGGGCAATGAGTATGATTAATTTTTGTTTCATTTTGATGTCATATTTATTGAATTCCTTCTGAAGTCATGATCACCCGCTTCATGGTTCCATCTTCGTTGTAATAAAGCCGGTCGATACATACCGATCGGCGAAAGCTTCCACCGTGAGGTTGAATACCGCCGGTGTGATAAAAGAAGTACCAGTTACCCTTGTATTCGATAATGGCCTGGTGATTGGTGTTTGAATTACCGGCCAGCTCGTTTAAAATTCCCTTGTATTCCCATGGTCCGGTAATCGAACGACTCATGGCGTAAGCTGTTTTTTCAGGAAACTGATAGGCGTATGACAGGTAATACCAGTCGCCACGTTTATGAATCCACGGGGCTTCGGTAAAATTAGGCAGATCAACGGTGTGTATTTCACCATCCAGTTCGATCATATTATCTTTTAGTTTTGCCCAGTAACAAGCTGTATTTCCCCAATAAAGGTAGGCCTGACCATCATCGTCGATGTAAACTGTCGGATCAATATCGTCCCAGCTAATTTTTGTATGTTCCGTGGTCATATCGTTTGTTATTAGTGCTTTTTCCAAAGCATCTTTAAACGGACCGACAGGGCTGTCGGAAACAGCAACACCAATTGCTTTTCCATGAATACTTCCATGTTCAACGGTTACGTACCAATAAAACTTACCATCCTTTTCAATTACCTGAGCAGCCCATGCGCTGTGTGCCGCCCACTCAAAATCGGCAGGTTTTAACGGCACCTGATGTTCTTTCCAGGTCACCAAATCGGTTGATGAGTACACCAGCCACTCGTTCATCTCGTAAAAGTTCTTTTCAATCGGAGCCTGATCATGTCCCGCATACAAATAAACGGTATCGTTATAAACCAGAGCCGCCGGATCTGCTGTGTATTTATCGGTAATAATGGGGTTGTTAATTTGCATTGGAGTGCTATCCTTTGCAGTTGTTTTAAGCTCTGTTTTAACTTTTGTTGTACAGCCAAAATTAAGCGCAAATAGCAAAACGAATGTTGATGTAATGATCGATCGTCGCATGTTATTGATGAAAGAAAGAAAAGGCAGGCTATAACAGAGACCTGCCTTTTCTGTATTAATCTATATTCTTAAATTCCCCAACCCGGGTTTTGTGTATAATTTGGATTTTTGTCGCGTTCAGCCGGTGGAATAGGAAAGTATTCGCGACCTTCGATAAATCCTGAAAATTCTGAATCGTGGTCTTTTAATTCCTGAAGTCTGTCTGCATTGTATAACCAACCCCAGCGAACAATGTCTTCGAAACGAATTCCTTCGAAAGCAAATTCCAGCACTTTATCATGTGAAAGCTGATTGTAGAATTCTTCGCGCCCCATGCTTGCAATATCAGCAGAAATATCGGCTAAATCCGATCTGTCGCGTACCATCTGGATGTATTGTCCGGCTACTCCGGCATTTCCAAGTTCGTACTGACATTCTGCATACATCATCAATACTTCTGCATAACGCATTACTCGTTCGTTGATATCCGAACGCCAGTCGAATTCATTAGCTACTTCCGTAGAAAAGGCGTTTGTATATTTTCGAATATAAACATCGTCCCATCTCGACGCATCGAAAGCTTCTCTGAATGGAGTTCCGTACATCGTACATGCTGTTGTATCGTAGCTCATGCTAATAGTGGCACGTGGGTCAACTTCACCATCAACTGTTTTTTCAGCCATATATTCATCAAAAATCCATCGTGTTGCTGCAGCATCGCCAAAACCATAGCCTGTTGGAGCAAAAGTAATAGCGTGAGCCGATGTTTTCGACCAGTCGGCAGCAGGCTGGCTTACCCATCCTAATACTGTTCCACCTACATTTCGGTCGAGCTGAATTTCGAAGATCGACTCGGAATTGTTCTCGTTAGATGTGGTAAAGTTATCAGCATAATTAGGAACCAGGTTGTATACGCCAAGATCGATAACCTGTTTTAAATAATTCGATGCATTTTCGTAATCGTGGTTCATTAAATATGATTTGCCAACAAATGCAAGTGCGGCACCTTTTGTTGCGCGCCCCAAATCAGTCTCAGGATAAGTTGTTGGCAATAAATCGGCTGCGGCTTTAAAATCATCTATAACAGCTGCCCAGGCAACTTCAGGACTTACCTGTTCCGGATACAAGTCTTCTTCGCTTTGGTATGTGTTCATAACCAAAGGAATATTTCTGAAAAATGAAACCAGGTAATAGTTTGACAAACCTCTTAAAAATAAAGCTTCGCCTTTGTATTGATCGTAAGTAGCCTGGTTGGCAAACTCAACATTATCGATGTTTTCAAGAACCTGGTTGGCACGGTTAATTACACCATAGAATGCGGTCCATGGCCACTGCGCCATAATTGGGTCTTCATCCAGGTTAAATTTACCTGTTAAACTTAATACGCGCCATGGGCTGAAACTCTGAATATCATCGCCTTTCAGGCTTAAAGCAAAAGGTACAAAACGCAGCCAGGTGCCATCATAAAGTAATCCCATATAGGTGGCACTAACGCCGGCTTTTACATCAGCTTCCGATTGCCAGAAGGTTTCGGTAGTTTGCAGATTCGGGTTGCTTAACTCCAACCACTCTTCGTTACATGATGCCATGAACAAGGTTAAGAAGGCAAGAAAAATATATTTTAATTTCATGATAATACTTTTTAGTTATTATTAAAATCCAACTTTTACACCGAACAAAATTGTTCGTGGAGTAGGTAATCCACCTGAGAAATCGGTAAATGCTTTGTTTGCCGCCGCACCATTGTCGGTTCCGCGACTAAATAACCCGTCGTTATTAAATTCAGGATCGTAGCCCGAGTATTTGGTAATGGTAATGGCGTTTTGAACCGAACCATACAAACGAACTGATGACAGGTTTAAGAAATCGAGTGCTGATGCGGGTAAGGTGTATCCTAACTCGATGTTCGAGAATCGCAGGTAGTCGCCATCTTCCAACCAGAAATCTGACGCTCTTGTGTTACGGTTTGGATCATCTCGGATTATCCGTGGTCTTCCTGTATCGGTATTACCAGGTCTCCATCTGTCCATCAGGTCAGTGCTCATGTTTTCTAAACCGGCACCGGCACGAAGACCATTTCCAATGGCATTAACAACTTTGTTTCCGGCAGCACCTTGAGCAGAAACAGTAAAGTCGAAGTTTTTGTATTCAGCGTTGAAGTTAAAACCATAATAAAAATTTGGTAGTGCGCTTCCAATGTGTGTACGGTCGTCTTCCGTAATTTCATTGTCGTTGTTAAGATCTTTGAACATGAAGTCACCGGCATCGGTTAGATTTTCCTGGTAAAGACCGTCAGGAGCGTTGGCATCCAGTGCTTCAACTTCTGCTTTACTTTGGAATACTTTTTCTACCACGTAACCATACAGTTCACCTACCTCGGTACCAACATCGGTACGGCTCCAGTTTCCGTCAATTGGGTTAATTCCTTCACCCAGGCTCAACACCTCGTTTTTAAGGGTAGAGAAGTTAGCATTTACGCTGTATTTAAATTCTCCTTCAGCCTTACGATAAGTGGCATTAAATTCAAATCCCTGGTTTTTAACCGATAGTGCGTTTCTTACAGGTGATTCCCAATCGTACCACCCCAGGTGAGTTGGAGTAGGAATAGTTCCTAACAGGTCATCAACTCTTTTTATATAATATTCTGTTGTAAACAGGATCCTGTTTTCAAGAAGTCCGAAATCCAGACCAATGTTGGTGGTTTTCGATTGCTCCCATTTAATGTCGGTTGAAGCAGGAATAAACTGAGCTGCACCGGCAACGGCGTTACCATTTAATACATAACTTGCGTATGGGTTAATGTAGCCCTGGTAGCGGTAATCTCCAATGTTTTGATTACCCAGCACACCGTAACTTGCACGAACTTTTAACTGGCTGATAAATTCGCTTGAAGCTAAAAAGTCTTCCTGATGAGCTTTCCATGCTACTGCTACAGATGGGAAGTTACCCCACTTGTTTTGCGGACTGAATCGCGACGATCCATCGCGACGTATTGTTGCTGTCAGCAAATACTTGTCATCGTATCCAAGAATTACTCTACCGAAATAAGAAGCCAAACGTGACTGGAATTCATCGCCACTGCTTGTTCTGTCTTCTCCGTTACTGAGTTGTTTAAAATAAGGTTCTGAGAAACCTTCTGCATGGCCGAATGATCGTGACATGAATGTGTTAAGAGCACTTTGTCCAACCAAAGCATTCACTGTTAATTTATCGATTGTTGTATTGTACGACAAAGTATTTTCGATGGTACCTGTGTAGCCATAGCCGCGGTTATCATCCATTTTTGCAATGGTGTTTGAAAAACCGGCAAACCAACCCAGGTCGTAAAGTGGTTCAAAGTGGTAATCGCGCCAGTCGGTGCGCTCGTAACTTAAACTAAGCTTGTATTTTAATCCTTTAATGATTTCATACTCACCATAAACGTTTCCAATCAAACGATATCTTTTAGTATTACTCTCAATCAGATTATTCATTCCTATAACATTGGCAGAATAGGCTCCGTGCAAGTCGGCACTTGCCGAAGAGTAACCATTCATTTTAGTTTCGTCGTAAACCGGAAGTGTAGGAATAGCCGAAGCGGTGTAACCTAACATGGTTCCATCGTGCAGAAATGACATCAAATCACTATTAGCATAAGTGTAGTGTATCGATTCGCCTACTTTTAGTTTACCCAGTTTATGATCGGAGTTAACCATTATACCATATCGGGTGTAGTTGGGGCCGTTACCCTGAACCGTACCGGTTTGGTCAAAATAGTTGAGACTCATACTGAAATTCGATATCTCATTTCCTCCGCTAACCGAAATGGTTTGGTTATTAATATGGCCTGTTTTAAACAATTCATCCTGCCAGTTGGTGTTTACATTATCAACGTAATAAGGGCTTGATGGATCGTTCGCTGGGAAAATGTACAGCTCGCTGTATTCAGGATATGCTTTTGCATTGTTGGTTGACTCGTTAACCAGCGTTTGATACTGTTCGCGGTCGAGCACATCCATACGTTCTGTAATTTCCTGAAAACCGTAATACCCACTGTACGAAACGTTCATTTCGCCTTTTGTTCCGCGTTTTGTAGTAATGATAATTACACCGTTTGCCGCACGCGAACCATAAATCGCAGCTGCCGATGCATCTTTTAATACCTGAATCGATTCGATGTTTTCGGTTGGGATATCATTTGCCGGAGCAAAAACACCATCGATAACATAAAGCGGATCGTTATTGGTAAACGAAGTGATACCACGAATTTTTACTTTCGGAGCGGCTCCCGGGTCGCCCGAGCTTTGGATGGATACACCGGCCACTTTACCTTGTAAAGCTTTACTTACATCGTTTGTAGCGGTTTTGGCCATTTCATCGGTTTCAACAACAGAAATAGAACCTGTTAAATCCGATTTTTTCTGGGTACCATACCCAATGGCTACCACTTCTTCAATTCCAAATACATCTTGTTGCAGTTGTACTTCAATACTTGACTTTCCTTCAAGCTGAACCTCCTGAGCAACAAAACCAATAAATGAAAACTGAAGTGTTGCGTTTTCGTTTGAAACAGAAATATTAAAATTACCGTCGACATCAGTAATCGTTCCGTTTGTAGTCCCTTTTTCAACTACGTTAACTCCGGGAAGAGTGGTGTTGCTCCCAGCGTCGAACACAACACCGGTTACTGCGTGTTGTGCGAAACTTATTCCTGAAGTGAATAGGAATAAACACACTAATAGATAAGTTAAGTTTCTCTTCATAATTAATTAAATTGGTTTACACTTTAAATTCTGAGTGTAAAATTACGGTGGGAGGGTATCCAATATGGTGGACAATTTAATATTGATAGTGGACGATTGAGGAAATCTCGCTTATAGGGGATTAATAAGCTGATAACCAGCAAGTAAATTATTATTTAGAAAACTCACTCGGGCTCGATCCGTAGAATTTTTTGAAAATACGACTGAAGTATTTTGGGTCGTTAAAACCGGTTTTAAAAGCAATTTCGGATATGGACTGATCGGTGGTTTTTATCATCTCAACCGCCTTTTTCAATTTGTATGAATTGATGAAATCGGTAATGTTGAGATCGGTTAATGCCTTAATTTTTTTGTACAACAAACTTCGGCTTACAAACATTTCACGGGCAAATTGTTCCACCGAAAAGTTTGATTCGCTGTAATTTTTTTCCAGTACCTGGTAAGCTTTCGTAATAAACTCCTCGTCTAATTTGTTTGATGACAATTTTTCGGGAGCCACCTGTTCAGGGCTGCTGAATATGCTTTTTATTTTTCGGCGCGATTCAATGATGTTACGCATTTTTATTTGCAGAATCTGCAGGTTGAAAGGTTTCGGAATGTAGTCGTCGGCACCGGTTTCCAGTCCTTCAATCCAGCTTTCTACCATATTTTTTGCGGTAAGCAGAATAATGGGGATATGGCTGGTTTGGATGTTCTTTTTCAGGCGGCTGCACAGTTCAATTCCGTCCATAACAGGCATCATCACATCGCTGATAATCAATTCGGGCGAATATTTCCTGGCCATTTCCAGACCGATTTTTCCGTTTTCGGCACCCAATACCCGGTAATCCGATCGGAGTGTTTGTAACAGGAAGCTACGCAAATCGAAATTGTCCTCCACAATTAAAATGGTAGGTTTTGTTTTGTTTCCGGATGTTACTTCATCCAGTTCGTAGTTGGTGTTACGCGCCACAATATGCTCGGTAAGTACATTTACCCGGCCTTCAAGATTGATTTCGGTGGGCACATTGGTTTCGTTAATGGCCTCCGAATCAAAACGGTCTTTCGAATACGGCAAACACACCGTAAAGGTGCTGCCTTTTTTAGGTTCACTTTCCACTTTAATTTCGCCGCTTAAGGCCTGAACAATCTCGTAAGTAAGTGCCAAACCAATCCCAGAACTGGTAAAATCGGTTTGTTTTCCCGATTCTGTATCTTTATAAAAGCGGTTAAAAATGTGGGGCATATGTTCTTTGGAAATTCCGCGTCCGGTATCAATAACACTGATTGCCACAAACGGAGTTGGAATACAATCTTCCCGTTCTTTGGTAATTTTCTCAACTTTTAAAGTGATTGCCCCTGAGGCCGGAGTGTTTTTAAAGGCATTGGAAAGCAGGTTGTAAAATACGTTTTCCACTTTCTCTGCATCAAACCATGTTTCTTCGTTTATTTCGGTTTCAATAAAGCGGTAGTTAATTTTCTGGTGCTCGGCCAGGTCTTTAAACGACTCGAAAATACCATATAAAAATCCTTGCAGGTCGCCTTTGCTAACGTATAGTTGTAGTTTTCCGGTTTCAATACGGCGGAAATACAGCAACTGGTTAATAAGGTGCAGCAAACGTTGTGCGTTGCGGTTAATAATATTTAGCGTATTCTGAGTGTTAACGTCGGCTTTCATATTTTTCATTAACTGCTCCAAGGGGTCGATAATAAGCGTTAAGGGTGTGCGGAATTCGTGCGAAATATTGGTAAAAAACCGTAGGCGCAACTGATTAACCAGCTTAACCTTTTCGTTCAGTTCAATTACTTCGTCGCGCTGTTTGGCAATTTGTTGGTTTTGTTTTTCAAGTTCTTCTTTTTGCTCCTCAATTTTAAAAGTACGCTCTCGAACCTGCTTTTCCAGCTTTCGTTTTTGTTCTTTCAGGAATTGCGTACGGTAGCGAATGTAAACTAAAACCATTGCAATGATAAACAGCACCGCCAGTATTTGAAACCAGGCTGTTTCCCAAAACGGAGGAACAATGGTTATGGTAAGTGCGGTGTAGTTTTCCGACCAGATACCATCGCTGTTGGCAGCTTTTACCTTAAAAACATACTGTCCTCCTGAAAGGTTTGTGTAGTTGGCAAAACGGCGGTTCGATGAAACTTCAACCCAGTTTTGATCCACCCCTTCCATTTGATAGGCGTATTTTATTTTTCCCGGCTGAAAATAATCGAGTGCTGAAAACTCGATGGAGAAAACAGCATCTTTATAGGAGAGCGAAATTTCCTTTGTTTCGCTTATTGGTGCGTTCAGAATTACTTTTGAATGGTATTTTTCGCCAATAATCACCGGATCGCTAAATACCGAGAATTGCGTAAATACCGGCTGCGGAATATTTGGATACGATTCGAAATCGGCCGGGTTAAAATAGTTCAGGCCCTCTACACCGCCAAAATATAAATTTCCCCGGTCGTCGGAGCAGGAGGCCGACCAATAAAACTGATCGCTCAACAATCCATCACTTGAGTAGTAGTTCTGGAACGTTTCGCTAATCGGATCAAACTTCGATAATCCGTTATCGGTAGATATCCACAGATTTCCATCAGCGTCTTCTTCAATTCCATAGGCAACATTATTGCATAATCCGTTCTGTTGGTTGTAATTAATAAAGCTGCCGCCATTTCCGTTTTCAATGTATTTGCAAATGCCGTTTCCGTAGGTGCCAATCCAAATGGTTCCGTCGTGTGCTTCACAAAAAGAGATAACATAATTGCCGGCTAGCGATTCTGGATCAGCCGGATCGGTTAAATATTTCTCGAAATCGAATTGTTCGGTATTTTCGTCAAGAGCAAGTAGTTCTGATCGTTTGAAACGGTACAGACCATTTTCGGTACCCACCCAGACTCTGCTTTTGCTGTCGGTTAAAATACAACCAACTTCGAGCGCCTGATCGATGTTCATTTTTTCGTGAACATGCAGGAAAATATTTTCCCCGGGATTATAAATATCAAGTCCTCCTCGCGTACCTATTAAAATGTGTTTATTGTCGAGGTATTCGAGACTGGAAATAAAGCTGCTGCACAGACTTCTGTTGTCACCGGGTATGTTTATCAGAATTTCAAAACGATTTTGTTTTTCGGAGAGCAATTTGTTTAAACCGCCACCCCAGGTTCCCACCAACAGATGGTTTTGGCTATCGCGGATAAATGAGGTTACAAAGTCGCTGTTTATACTTTGGGGATTTTCGTCTGAATGTTGGAAATGGATTGTATTTAGGCCGTTGTCGCTAATGCGGGTTACTCCGCCACCGGCTGTTCCTACCCATAAAACATCGTCTTCAGCAAAGATGGAGTTGATGGTATTGTGGCTTATTGAATTAGGATCGGAAGCTTCGTGGGTAAGCGCATTAAATGGCTTTTGATAGGAGTTATAATGATTTATTCCTCCTTTTTCGGTACCAATCCAAATGTTACCCACCTTATCTGCATACAACGAATTTACAAATGGGCTGCTAAGTTTCGAATCGTTGGAAAGGTGCGAAAAAGTTTGGTTGTTTTGGTCGAAATAATTCAGTCCGCCAAGCGTGCCAATTATAACTGTCCCGTTCTGGTCTTCAATAATGTCGCGAATTGTCAGGTGGTCAAGGTCTTCTTCGCTTGTATTTGTTGCGCCAAAAAACTGAATACTTTTTGAACTGCTTTCGAAATAGTATAAGCCCACTTCAGATGTGCCAATCCACAGATTGCTTCTTGAATCCTGAAAAACAGACTGTATACTAATGGTTCCTATTTCGTCGATCAATGACGAATAGTTGTCAACGATTTTCTCTGTGTCCAACGAAAGCACTGCCAAGCCATTGTCGGTGCCAACAAACAGCCTTTTTTCGGGGCTGATAAAAATATGGTTTATATTTTCTGCCGGAAGCAAATCGCTAAAAGGTTTGCGGCATAATAATGTGTCCTCGTCGCTTTTTGTGATTTTCCACAATCCATTATCTTCAGTTCCAACCCAAATTGCACCTGTATCGTCTTTAGCGATTGTTGTAACTGAAGAGTTCAGTACTTCACTGCTCAACTCATTAACAGGTAAAAACCGAAACAACTGATAGTCGAAAAACGACAGGCCTTTATCGGTTCCAACCCAAAGGTTGCCGTCATCATCTTCACATAAAGCCTGGATCATATTGCCTTTCAACCATTCATGTTGTTGCTCATGAAAAGTTTTAAATGTGTAGCCATCGAAACGGCACAGGCCGTTCCATGTTCCAAACCACATAAACCCTTTGCTGTCCTTTGTAATAAAATCAACGGTATTTTGGGGAAGTCCGTCGTTTGTGGTAAGCACATTTAGCCTGATTTGCTCGATCGATTTTGCAAATACGGCATCTGTTGTAATACCACAAATGATGATAAGGAAAGTTACAAAGAATTTACCCGACAGTTTTACCATAAATATGCCCAGTTTAAAACCTGGTCGTAAAAATACCTATTCTGACAAGATTGACCAACAAGTAAGTATTTAATTCGGTTTTGATACGCGCTTTGCTGTTTTGGGAATCAAATCGTGTTTTCTTGTTGCGACACTATTCGGGCATGTAGGATAAAAACATGGAGCAAAATAAAAAGTGGGGAACTGTATTGTTTCATACTGCCCCCCACTTTGTTTTGCCTTTACGGCTTATAATCGTTTCAACTAAAACTCGAATATAGGTTTACCGTCAACATCAAATTTTACTTCGATCACCCGTGCATGGCGGTTTGGATCGTACAACGGATCCTCAATAATTTCTTCCAGCGGCCGCTTATCACTGGCAGTAACAACTGCAGGATCGCCAACAGCTTTCTCATAATCACGGGCATGATAGATACAAAGTGGCGTTACATCATCTTCAGCCACGGTAAAACAGTTGTGTCCCGGTCCATATATTTTCTTTTCGTAATCGGTTTCCAGAATGGGATATCTCGATTTCTTCCACGAATTACGGTCGAGCAGATCTGCATTTTCATCGGCTTCCATCATTCCCATGCAATAACAGGCGCCGGTGGCACTTGCCGAAAACGTAATATAGATTTTACCTTTATTTTTGATGACTGCCGGTCCTTCATTCACCCAAAAATCTACTCTTTCCCAATCGTAATCGGGCGTTGTGAGCATAAACTGTACGGTTTTCAGTTTAATGGGCGATTCCATTTCTGCTAAATATAAATTAGAAGCAGCAAATTGTCCACCGGTTTTTTCGGCCCAGCAAAAATAGCGTTTGCCCTTATTTTCGAATACTGTTCCGTCCAGTGAAAAGTCGATAAACGATTTCTCATCACCATCGGCGGCTTGCATCATTCCCAGCTCAATCCATTCATCTTTTAATGGATCCTGCCCGGTACACTCCAATACGTAGGGGCGTAACTTCCAAATGTCTTCTTCTTCGCTGGCGGCAAAATAAACATACCATTTACCATCAAGGTAATGAATCTCAGGAGCCCAGATATGGCGGCTCATTGGGCCGGTTTCGTGCTTAAACCACACATCAAAAGTTTGGGCATTTTTTAAGTCTTCAATAGTTTTTGCTTTCCGAAGTTCGATGCGGTCGTAAGTAGGCACCGAACCGGTGAAATAGTAATATCCATCAGTATGTTTATACACAAAAGGATCGGCGCGCTGCTCAACAAATGGCGCATTTTTATCAGTAGTATCCATCTTAAATATGAATTTTTGCTTTTATGGTTTCGTAATATTTGTCGGTGATTTTGTAGCGGTAAATCAACATTCCGTTGATCACATGAAAAACACCCGGAATTAAAGTTAGCATAATGGCCAGTCCGGTAAGTGCTGTTTTTGTTTGAATGGCATCGGGAATATATCCAAACGCATCAAGCAACAGGCCAACTACGGCTCCGGCAATTCCCATTCCTGCTTTTTGTGCAAAAGAAATACCTCCAAATGCCAGTCCTGACACACGTTTTCCGCTTTCTGCATGTCCGTGGTCAACTGCTTCGGCAATGGCCGACCAAAATACCGGTGCGTGCACATCAACCACCAGCGAGAGGATAAAATATAGCACGTAGGCCAAAAGTATACTGTCGGGTTGTGGTTTAACCAATACAAACATCAGAACACTTAATACACCCACGCCAAACTGAGACATCCAGAACAGCTTTACTTTACAAAAACGCTTGGTGATAAGCGTTGACAAAGGCATAGCCAAAATGGCCGCTGCCACACCGGTTCCCATAAAAGTGGATTGCATTCCGGCATCGCCACCCAGGTAATATTTTGCATAAAAAATAGCCACCGAACTACGGATTACATAACCGGTAGTTCCCGACAGGCACGATCCCCACAAAATAAGCCATTGTTTATTTTTGATCAGCAATTTAAATTGCTCGAGTAAGGGCTTTTTATCCACAACGTGTTCAATACGCTCTTTGGTGGTAAAGTAGCTGAACAAAAACAACAAAGTTCCCATAAGCGCCATTAGCCCCATAGCCAGCTGGTAGCCTCTTCCCATATCATCGCGTCCTAACTTTTCGGCCAGAATAGGAACCACAATCGACACCATAAAAGCAGCAACCTTAGCAAAGAAAAGGCGGTAGCCGTTTGCCGACAGGCGCTCCTGCGGATCGTTGGTTAAAACCCCAATTAGCGAAATATATGGAATGGTAACCGATGTGAACATCAGTGTTACAAAAATATAGGTAATGTAAGCGTATATCAGTTTTCCGGCATAATCGAAACCCGGCGTGGTGAAGGTCAGAAAAACCGAGATTCCGAAAGGAACCGACAGAAACAAAAAGTAAGGACGAAACCGGCCTCCTTTAAATTTATACTTGTCTGTTATTAATCCCATCAACGGGTCGCTGACAGCATCGATAAGCCGAACCAGTAAAAACATAAGGGCTACATCTTTGGGTTTAAGGCCAAAAATATCGGTGTAAAAATAAGTGATGATAAGGAACATGGAAGATATAACCACGTTAACGGCAGCATCTCCCGATCCGTAGCCAATTTTTTCCAGTAAGCTTAGTTTTTGATTCTTCATTGATTTATTTCTGATTGTTAGATTAAATTTAATAATACCGACGTCTGGCAGCCATAAAAACTTACGGTCAAAGATTGAAAACAAAAAAGAAAATAGGGTGGAGTATTGGGTAAAACAGGTGGACTATAAAGCACATGAACATGAAAAACAAGTGCTTTGTGCCCGAATCTTGATTAATTTTTACTGAAGTTGAGGAACTTAGCTGAAAATGGCAGGGTATATGTTTAGAAAGCGAAAGTGGGAGGGATACTCAACCTAAAACCTTTCTCTCACTTCGTTCGAAGCGTTTTCTTTTTAGAGTTTCACTTCGATTGTCATCCAGTTTTATTCCAAAAATAAAACCCTCCCGCAAGAGCGGAAAGGTTTCATGCTGTCGGGATGACAGGATTTGAACCTGCGACCCCGTCGTCCCGAACGACGTACGCTACCGGACTGCGCTACATCCCGAATAAGGCTGCTAATTTAAGTAAAAATTAAAAAATATTTTAGCACACGAATAAGAAAAAATTAGTTTCAATAATGTCTGTATTATTTACTATTTTGATCATCAGTTCAAAAGGCAGATTATGAAAGAATTAGAAAAAGTCGAATTGAGTATAATAGGTACGATTTCTACACCACATAAAACCATTGCAAACATTCCAATCCAGTCGGTAGGTGCAAAAGAGTACACCGGCATCATTGAGCTGGAACCTCAATTAACAGCTGCACTGGAAGGACTTGAGGGATTTTCGGATTTAATTTTGCTCTATCACCTTCACCGCATCGATGGATATAAATTAAAAGTACAACCTTTTATGGACGACAAAGAGCACGGTGTTTTTGCCACACGATCACCCAAACGCCCGTCGCCAATTGGATTGTCAACCGTTGAGTTACTTAAAATTGAAGGGAATAAAATATGGTTTAAAGGTGCTGATATGTTGGACGGAACGCCACTAATTGATATTAAACCTTTTTTCAGGCAAGTGGATAACAGGCCCGATGCGATTAGTGGTTGGCTGGATTCGAAAGACGATGATTTACCCGCCAAACACCGTTCCGATGATCGTTTTGTTTAATTTCTCTACTTGTCTTTTTTACTAAAAATACCTTTGATCTTTTTCCAGAGCTGACCTTTTTCTTTCTCTTCCGCTTTAACGTCTGGTCTGTCTTTCAGGTTTTCGTTTTCTTTCTTCCCAAAAATACCGGCAAAATCGAAGCCGTGTTTTTCAATGTCCAGTACTTCTTTGTATTCCGGTTCATTTAACATAGCCAGTAATTCCGGTTCAGGATCGGGGAAAGTGCTGTATTGCAGGTGTTCAAATTTTTTGTCGTGGTAAGTTTTATAAAAGAACTTTCCAACAATTGGCAAAGCCATGTATGCACCCTGCCCATAGGTTGTTGTACGGAAATGTACACGCGGATCGTCGGCGCCTACCCAGCAACCGGTTACCAGCTCGGGTGTAAGACCGATAAACCAGCCATCCGAGTTATTTTGTGTGGTACCGGTTTTCCCGGCAAAATCGCCCGGAATTTTATAAACGGTACGGATTCCTCGTCCGGTTCCGCCGTCAACAACTGCTTCCATCATATTTATTACCGCCCTGCAATTTTCGGGTGAAACCACCGGCTCGTAAGGCAAATCATAATTAAATGTTTCAAGAACTTTTCCGTTCTTATCGGCAATTTGCAACAGGTAATTTGCTTTTACAGGTTTTCCATCGTTTACAATGCCGGCAAAAGCTTCCACCATTTCTTTTAGTGAAACAGAAGCTACTCCAAGTGCCAGAGAAGGATAATCGGGGAGATCGGCCGAAATGCCAAGATCCCGCGCAATATCAATGGTTTCATCAATTCCGGCTTCCAATAATACATCAACCGAAACGGTGTTTAACGATTTTGCCAAAGCTCCTTTCATGGAGTAATAGCCGCCATATTCGTTGTGCGAATTTCGGGGTGCCCAGTCCTTATATTCCTCGTAAACCTTGTACTGATTTACAAAATAGGTATCTGCCGAAATATCTTCTTCCAGCGCTGCCAGGTACACAAACGGTTTAAATGTTGATCCGGTTTGTCGCGGAGCAGTAACATGGTCGTATTTAAAAAAACGGTAATCAATTCCGCCAACCCAGGCTTTTAAGTGCGAAGTGTGCGGATCGATAGCAATAAATCCGGCATTTAGCATTTTCAGGTAGTGTTTTAATGAATCGAGGCGCGAAACCTCCATATTTTCAACACCATCCCAGGTAAATAACGAGGCATGCGTTTTTGCCGAATATTTTTTCAACTCATCAGCGTAGCTGTCTCCGCTGGTATTCAGGTTCTGAATAGCACTTTTTAATACCTCCGGTTTCTCTCTGAAAATATCTCTCGATTTCCAGTGGTTGTCGAATACCGTTTGCAGGTTTTTCATGTACTCTTTAACCGACTGCTGTGCGTAACGCTGAAGATTATAATCAATACTTGTGGTAATCTTCAAACCATCGGTGTAAAGGTTGTATGGCTGGCCGTTTTCATTTACATTGTCTTCGCACCATTCCAGTAATTCGGGTTTTAAACGCTCCAGAAAATACGGAGCAGGTCCCTGATTATATGAAATCAGTCGGTAATGCATTCCAAGTGGCTTTTCTTTGTATTTGGCAGCATCGGCAGCATTCAGGTAATTATTCTTTACCATCAGGTCGATCACCACATTGCGGCGGCCTAAGGCACGCTCGGGATGAGTTCGCGGATTGTAATAGTTATTGGCTTTTAACATCCCCACTAAAACTGCCGCTTCATGCACATCCAGACTTTTGGGCGATTTAGAGAAAAAACGCTCAGCAGCTACCTCAATTCCAAAAGTGTTTTCGGCAAACGGAACCGTGTTAAGGTATAAAGCCAGAATTTCCTGTTTATTATAAATACGCTCTAAACGATAGGCAATAATTGCTTCGCGCAGTTTATTTACCGGCATCGACAATGGCCCGTAATCAACCCGTGGAAACAGGTTCTTGGCAATTTGCTGACTGATGGTACTTCCACCGCCGGCAGCATCGTTACGTAAAATAATCGATTTAAAAAGCACCCGTGCAAGGGCAATTTCGTCAATACCGCGATGCTCGTAAAAACGCGAATCTTCAGTGGCAACAAGGGCATTTATTACATTCGGTGAAATTTCGTCGAATGAGACATAACTTCGATTCTCGACGTAATACCGGCCAAGTATTTTTCCGTCAACAGAATATACTTCCGAAGCCAGCGGGTTATTGATCTGATGTAACTGCGTCTTTGAAGGAACCGGGCCCAATACGCCCAGGAAAACGAGGATAAAGAACAAACATCCGAGTAAGAATAATACTACTCCGGCTTTAAAAATAAAGCTGAGTAGCGGATATTTTTTACCTGTTTTCTTCGATTTCCCTTTTTTTCTGTTCACCGGCTTTTTGGTCCGGGAAGTTGTATTTGTTGTCTTTTTTGCCACGCGACAAAAGTATTATTTTAAACAATGTTCTTGTTTATCAAACTAAAATGAATTGAAAATATTATAAACGGGGCTTTGTTTATATTCTAATTGTTAAACAATCATTTCTTTTACGAAATACCAGGTCATCATTCCCGATGCGATAAGCTTTAGCAATGTCCCTGCCAAAAATCCCATAAACGATCCAAAACCCGATTTTAAGGCTGCTCCCGAGTCTTTCCCTACGGTAAGTTCTCCAATTACAGCACCAACAAACGGGCCTATTATTATGCCAAAAGGAGGGAAGAAGAACATTCCTATTACCAGGCCGATAATGCTGCCCCAAACGCCACGTTTACTTCCTCCGAATTTTTTGGTTCCCCATGCAGGAATCAGGTAATCGAGTGCATACACTACCACTGTAATTATAGCCCATATAATCAGAAACTTTGAAGAGAACTGATAACGTTCGGTGAAATGAAGCAACAAAAGACCAATATAACTTAATGGAGGCCCGGGAATAATTGGCAAAACGCAACCTAAAACTCCGCTGATAATAAAAACTGCTCCTAAAACGATTAATAGAATGTCCATATTTTTAAATTAATTACGGGCGTAAAAATAGTGTTTCCTCTTTATCGGGTTGAAAATTTTCGGTGAACAAGCGCTTATCGTCGGCGTTTGCCAAACCACGGAATACTTGTGAAATACATAAGCACAACAGAAAGGGCCATAACAAGTGCACTTAGAAGCAACAGGTTATTTCGCTCTAAAAGATAGATGGAATGTTCGCGAATTTGTTGCCAGTAGGTTACGGTTAGCAACACCATCGCATTATTTATGGAGTGACCGATAATAGCTACAAAAATATTATTGGTGCGCAACATTAACCAGCCAAGCAGTAACCCCAGCAGAAACGTAGCCGGCATTTGCCATGGATTTAAATGAAAAAGGGAAAACAAAAGTGCCGACATAAATACGGCAACAAAACCATTGTAATTCTTCCGGAAACCATTAAATATCAGGCCTCTGAAAATCAGTTCCTCAATAACAGGAGCAACAACAGCCACCTTCAGGAAAGCGCCCATAACACCATAGTCGCCTTCAAAAATACGATCGAAAAGTTCCCAAAACCAGGGTGGGGCAGGTAACAGCTTTTCACCCCATATGTTAACATCTTCAAGAATATTATGCGCACCCCAAAGAAATGTTACGATTGGAATAAACACCAAAGGATTAAAAAGTTTAATGGGGAAGATTTCCAAAACCGGAGCTTTTGCTTTTCGGATGCCATAAAGAAGGATAAACACTACAGAACCTACGCCAAGTGCAATTTTTTTGACGGGATTATAAAGGTATTCGGTGCCTTTGTAATAATCGATTACGGCCAACGGAAAATCAACAACGGTTTGAATAAAAATGTAAAGAATTACAAGGTGAATGCCCTGTAAAATGGTTGGATAATATTTAATACGGTACTCTTCCATACGGCTAATAAATATAGTACAATCCGCAAAACAAATGTTAACCAGAGTGATTTTTTACGAACGATTTCGGGCAGCAAGTAGTTTTTTGCCGGTTTTGAACGTAAAATAACGCTGAGCCACATAGCTGTAAACAATTACCAGAATGGTAGTTAACAGTTTCGATAGCGTGGCATACATGCCGCAATATTCAACAAAGAATTTCAGAAAAATATAGTTAAGCAGAATCGATCCGCCTACGGTAAGCAAATACCTGAACAGTTGAATGCGCCCTTTTAATTCCGACGCAGTAAAGGTTACATATTTCGCTAAAAAGAAGCCTGTTGTAAAGGTTATCGGAAAAACAATTAGAAAAGCGGCAATGTGCGGACTAATTGCAATAAAACCCAAATCAACGATTTGCATTTTGATTACATAACGGTAGAAGATAAAATACAAACTAATGTCGAGCAGCGTGTTAACTCCACCTGTGGCAGCATAGCGAAAGATTTCGCGCGGAAGAAATTGCAGGAACGGGAAATAAAACCAATCAACAAAGTTGATGATCATTTCACCTATTTTCTCCAGAATGTTACGCATGCTTTATTTTAAGATTTGAGCTGTAAAGAAACAAAAAATACTTTGATACCGGCAAACTACAAATCAGAATACAAAAAACAGGGGGTAAAGTCTGTGGTAAAATTTGGTACAAAACGACTGAAATATTTAAGAATGATGATTAACGATTTTTGATTGCAGATGTGTTTATTATTGGCTGTACACAGCTTCTTCATACAGTTTAACTTACGCTCAATTTAACAGTTTATCAATTTAACAGTTTATCAATTTATCAGTTTTTCAATTTCCCTAATTACAAATCAGGCCGTTGACGAAGTTGTTTTTTTGTTGAATGTTGTTTTTTCTTCTCCAGTCGTTTTAATTTCGATGAAATTGTTGGCTTTGTTTTTACTCTGCGTTTAACAGGAGTTAAGGCCTTTTCTATCAGCTCTATAAGTTTGGCGACGGCTTGCTGTTTGTTTTTTAACTGGCTGCGTTCGCTGCTCTCAAAAAGTACAATTACTCCATCTAAATTTATTCGGTTCTTTAATTTAGTGGCAAGCCTTTGTTTTTGAGTTTCGGAAAAAACAGCGGTGTCATTCAGGTCAAAACGCAATTCTATTTTAGTGTTTACCTTGTTCACGTTTTGTCCGCCGGGACCGCTACTGCGGATGGCCGAAATCTTTAATTCATTTATTATTTGGTCTTTCTGTGTTTCCGAAAGTCTCATATTAAGTGTGCTGTACCTATAAATTCTATGCAACAAAAGAACACGGATTTTTTTAATTATCAAATCATTATATGGAATAAAACAGATTACAAGTTTTAATACCGAGCCATGAAACCCTACTGTAACAGTCGGGTATACTGTAACCTTTATTGTAATTAAATGGTATATAACACATAAAAATACCGGACTCCGGTCCATTGGCAGTTCAAAGTATTAACCATTTTTCCTCCAGTACTTTTTTAGAAAGCTTTTCCCTCACACTTGTTTTGATAGTTAAACTAAACCTGGCGAAAGTGAATAAAAACAAAAACTTTAATATCGGTAATGGATCTAGAATTGCTGTTATTGGCGGTGGTCCGGCCGGAAGTTTCTTTGCTTATTTCGCACTTGGTTTTGCCGAACAAAGAGGAATCAACATTCACATTGACATTTACGAAGCAAAGAATTTTCATGTAGCCGGCCCGGCAGGCTGCAATCGATGTGGGGGAATCGTTTCAGAGTCATTGATTCAGGCCTTGTCCTCCGACGGAATTGTTCTGCCAGCGAACGTTGTACGTCGCGGAATCGAATCGTATAAGCTTCATATGGAGCAAGGTGCAACCTTAATTGAAACACCATTAAAAGACCAAAAGATCGCCTCCATGTTCAGGGGATTTGGTCCCCTGGGAAGTGAAAACATTGACTCGGTTAGTTTCGACAATTATTTATTGGAGCTCTGCCAGGATAAAGGAGTTCATACCATTTATGAAAAGGTAAGCGGTTTGGAACGAAACGAGACTGGTATTACTGTTCAAACGAAAACTAATTCAGCGAATTACGACCTGGTTGTTGGGTCGGTGGGATTAAATCCACGCTCATTTTCTTTGTTTAAAAAAGTTGCTCCGGCTTTTATTCCTCCTGAAACCACAAGAACTTATATCTGCGAATTTAAACTGGGCAACGAACTGATTAATCAATATTTTGGGAATTCGATGCACGTATTTCTTCTCAATCTGAAAAACATAAAATTTGGAGCACTCATTCCGAAAGGGCAATACGTAACCCTGGTTTTATTGGGAAAGCAAATTACCGGAGAAATTGTTGACAGCTTTCTATACAGCGAGGCCGTTCAGCGATGTTTCCCAAAAGGATTGGATATTGACAAAATTATGCCTTGTCAGTGTTTCCCCGGTATTAATATTAAGAATGCGCATTATGCCTATTCTGACCGTGTGGTGCTGATTGGTGACTCCGCATCATCAAAACTGTATAAAAACGGCATTGGAGCAGCCTATATAACCGCCAAAGCGGCCGCAAAAACAGCATTGTTCAGTGGAGTGTCCGAATCTGATTTTAAAAGGCACTATCAACCTGAATGTACCCGCTTAAACAGAGACAATGCCATTGGGAAATTTATTTTCTGGGTGACTACAATCATCCAAAGATCATCAGCGCTCAAGAAAGGAATATTTCGTATGGTAGTTAACGAACAGCAGAAGGTAAACGACAAACGAAGAATGAGTTCGGTTTTATGGGATACGTTTACCGGAAGTGCCCCGTACACTGATATTTTAAGGCGGGTATTGCATCCCGCAACAATTCTGTTATTACTGGCGAATACGGTAAATGGCATATTTAAAAAGCCAGAGAAGGGGACGGAGTAAAATATCGTTTTGAGAGGATTAGGAATCGAACTTAGAAGAGCTCAACTATAAATACTCCATATCGTTAGCCATCTTTTGCAAGCGCCATTCGCTTAACTGTTTAACCCGGTTTAAAACGTTTGAAGTAACCCGGTTATGCACACTTTCCCAAATTTTATTTACCAGCTTGTTGGCCTCTTTTTCTTTTCCGTAAAAATTAAAACTCACAGCAAATATGAGCTGGGATTGAGCAATTTCGCCCATCTCTTCAATCGGTGAACGTACGTACATAACAAAAATGCCAATAGGGTATCCTCCGGTGCAGTCGTACAATAAATAACGGGCATTATCAAAATCAAATGCATCGGGAGTGCTTTTAATTCGTATTGAATGCAGCTTAAACAATGGAATTAAGTTCATGCCCAGAAAGCTCTTTTTTAAACCAAAAGGATACTTTTTAAGACCAAACGGAAGAATCTCGATATTTTCGATCTCATTATTAATACGTTCAACTTTGGCAACGTGGTTGGGCCAGCAGGTTGAATCGCCGTTCCAGTTGAGTAATTCATTGAAGATATAGCCAACCGGGGCATTTACGCCAATTTTATGAACGTTTAAAACAAAGTTTTTATTCACATCGATACCTACACGCTGCAGCACCCGCCTGTTGTATTCTTTCCGGTTTTCTTCCGATTCAAATTTAATTAAAGTCGGCTTTTGGGGCTTATTTATTAGAAAATTCCTTATGTCGGAAAATACATTTTTACTCCTTGATGGTGGATTTAAATTAATCGGTGAAGATTCCTTATAATTGGTCATTTACGAGTAAAAGTGTTGAATTATTTCGAATAAATATGAATCTAAAAACTTCGTCAGTGACGTAATAATTTGATTTTCAAAGTACGAAATAACCGGGTGAAAAACAATGAAGTGATGAGATAATATAAATTACTTTCTCATTTAATATTAGCCGTTTTTGCTGATATTCAGCAATTGAGCCGCATCGTCAATAATAATGTTTTTGCCATTAAGTGTAACAATGTTTTCTTTCTCAAATTCTTTCAGAAACTTAATGGCGCTTTCTGCCGAAATAGACGCAAAATCAGCAATATCCTGACGGGTAAGAAACTCAAATATATTCTTCTTCAGAAACTCTTCCTGGCTTAGGTAGAGCAGGGCAGAAGCCAGTTTTCCTCGCATTTGTTTATACGAAATATTTCTGATCACCTCAAACAAATGCCTTTCGTTACGGTAGTTTTGCGAGGTAATCTTTAAGGCAAATTCCGGGTTTTCCAACAGAATCTTTTTCAGGCTTTCTTTTTCGATCATGCAAATTTGGGTGTTGCTAATAGCCTGTGCCGAATAGGTGTGAACCGGTTCGCCAAACACCGACGAAAACGCCAGAAATTCGCCTTCGGAAGCCACACTGATGCTCATGTTTTTATCAATTCCGGTTTGCAGGTATACTTTTACCAATCCCTCAACAACGTACATTACATAAGGTGCAAACGCCCCCTGTTTAAAAATCGTTTCGCCTTTTAGGTACTGAACGCGGGTTTTGTATGCATTCAGGTCGTCTAAGTTTTTTATGTTGTCCGTTAAATCCAATTCTGAATCTGATATTTCTCCAAATTTACATAAGAATTACGATTAACCAAGCTATACCAATTGTATTTCAAAGTGAGGCTTGGCGAAACTTTGAGATTATCCCGAAACTTCGGGAGTTAGTGCCGATAGAAAATAAAAGAGACTTTTGGAGTTTTCGAACAAAAGGCTCATTTTAATTTCTAATCAGTACCAAACTATCATACGACAGGAATGAAACTGTCAAATTTCAGTTTACGAACCGACAGACTTCAGGACCCTTTTCGTGGGCGGTATTTCTCTGCTGTTTATCTTTGTCGTATTGATTTTTCATAATGATATTGAGTTTAATAAGGATTGGATAGAGGGGAGATAAAACAGAGTTGCACTATTATTTAGGCACTCTGTTTTTTACAAGAAAAAAATGAAAAAAGTAGCCATACCTATAGCGAACAAAAAAATTAGTGAATACCTGTGCGGGTGTTCGCACTTTGCCTTTTATGATATGGACACAAAAAATACAACCATTTCTAAAAAAGAAGTTATCGACTTCTCCAATGCAGATGAAGTTCGCTTGTGGATTAAAAATAATGGCATAACCGACCTTATTCTTCACCGCATTAAGAAAGAATTGATTGGCATTTTTACTTCAGAGAAAATTAATTTGTTTGTAGGTGTGCCAATGGTTTCGGCCGGGCAAATTATTGAGGCCTATCGTTGTGGAAAACTGGAATCGGATAAAAAAATTATAACAGAAATAACAAATTAAAACGAACACAAATGAAACTTTTAAGAACAGGATTACCTGAAATAGAATCGGCAGCAGAATTGGAAAAAGTACTGGCCGAAAACGAAAATGTAATGGTATGTTGTGGCCGCATGGGCCCTATGTGTTTCCCGGTATACAATGTTATGGAACGTTTGGAGAAGGAGCGTAGCAACGTAAAATTTATGGTTATGGCTTTTGATAATCCCGAGGCCGCGCCAATTCGTAATGCACCTGAATGCAGCGGTTTTATGGGACTTCCATTCACCATGTATTACAAAAACGGAAAAGTGGCCAAAGCAACAACAAGTATCCAAACTCACGAGCAGGTTACAGCTATTCTTGACGAGCAGTTTGGTAATTAAAGAACCTATTTTAATATGGCAAAACAAGAAGTAAAAGTTAGCTGGAAAGATAAAATGGCCTTTGAGGCCGAGGTAGATGGACACAAAATAATGCTTGATGCAGCGGAGACTGTTGGGGGCGAGAACCGTGGTCCGCGTCCGAAACCGCTTATGCTTACGGCACTTGCCGGCTGCACGGGAATGGATGTGATATCGATTCTGAAAAAAATGCGCGTTGAGGTGGAAGACTTTAATGTAACTGTTGAAGGTGATTTAACCGACGAGCATCCGAAACAGTATTATAAAATGAATGTTATCTATACGTTTAAAGGTAAAGATCTTCCTTTGGAGAAACTAAAAAAAGCAGTTAGTTTGTCGGAAGAAAGATATTGTGGAGTAAGTGCGCTTTACAGAAAAGCAATCGAAATTACTTCTGAAATTAAAATTATAGAATAAAGTTATGTCGACTACACTAATTGTAATTGCGGTTGTTCTTGCCGCCTTGGTAGCATTAATTGCAGTAAATTATTTTCGAATGAAAAATGCCAAACCGGTGGCAAACAGCAAACGGATTAAAGTACTGAATAATAAAAACTTTAAAGCAGCAACAAAACGCGGAGTTGTATTGCTTGATTTTTGGGCTCCCTGGTGCGGACCATGCAAAATTATTGCACCTACCTTAAACGAAATTGCCGACAGCCAAACTGATTTTATGGTGGCAAAAGTTAATGTAGACCACAACCAGCAACTGGCACAAAAATTTAAAGTCCGCAATATTCCAACCATGCTGATTTTAAAAGACGGAAAAGAAGCCGGCCGTATTGTTGGTGTAAAAACCAAACGTACCATTTTGAAAGAGGTTGATGCTGTGATGGCAGGATAATCAGATAAATAAAAAACCACATATATCGAGAGCCGCTTATCATTTATATTGATGGGTGGCTTTCTCTTTTTAGCAGCTTTCTCATGTCTGGTTCAGAAAAGCTGATATTGGTTAGGCATTTTTACCGGTAATTTCAAACCTTTTAATAGCTGAAATTAAGAAGATTATTTGCTATTGCCCGCAGGGAATAAGCTATTTTTAAAGCTTAATTAAGAACACAAAACAAATCACAGATAGAGTCGCTTTCGACTAATTTACAAGCCTGAAATTTTTCAGGCTTTTTTATGCCTCATTACCAGCCCGAACACAATCAACAGCACTACTCAACATATTTTTCACATCTAACATATGAAGTGATTGCCGTATGAAAAAGATATTTATATTGCAGCACTTAACTAAACCAATAAATTTTCAGCATGAGGCTACAAAAAAGCCTTATAATTAGTATTTTAGAAAAATGAATGCAGAAAAAATTATTATTGGTAGTGAAGAGTGGTGTGGTTTGCCGCATTTAAATATTCCGGGAATAAAAGCCCGGATTGATTCCGGGGCAAAAACTTCAGCACTGCATGCAGTAAATATTAATCAGTTTAAAAAAAATGGCCAGCCGTGGATTAGTTTTGATGTACATCCGCTGCAAAAAGATGGAAAAACAACCATTAACTGTGAGGCACCATTATTAGACAAGCGTAAAGTAAAAAGCTCGAGTGGCAACAGCGAAGTGCGCTTTGTAATAAAAACTGTGCTGTCGATCGCAGGAGAAGCATGGGAAATTGAGGTTACGCTTACCAACCGCGACTCGATGGGTTACCGAATGCTGCTGGGACGGCAAGCCATGTCGGGGAAAATACTGGTCGACCCGGAAGAATCGTTCCATTTGGGCGAGCTTTCCAAAGAACGTATTGCATCGTATTACTATACAAATATTACTCGCCCTACAGGTTTAAAAATCGGACTGCTGGCCAGTAATCCCGAATTATACAGCAACATACGAATTATGGAAGCAGGGCAGGAGCATGGCCACGAAATGGAGTTTCTGAACCTGAAAGACTGTTACATAAAACTGGATGGTAAAAATCCTGAAATGCATTATCGTGGTGGCCGTGTTTTGAATGAGTTTGATGCCATTATCCCGCGAATCAGGCCAAGTGCCACCTTTTATGGTTGTGCGCTTACGCGGCATTTCGAAGCAATGGGCGTTTATACCTTGAATACCGCCTCGGCAATTACCCAGTCGCGCGATAAATTGTATGCCTTGCAGTTGCTAATCAATAATGGCCTACCAATTCCTACAACCGGTTTTGCCAACTCGCCACTTGATACCAACGAACTGATTCAGATGGTTGGCGGTGCTCCGCTTATTGTAAAACTGTTGGAAGGAACACAAGGAAAAGGAGTTGTGTTGGCCGAAACAAAAAAGGCTGCTGAGAGTTTGATTAATGCCTTTAAAAGCCTTCGCGCCAATATTTTGGTACAAGAGTTTGTAAAAGAGGCCGATGGTAAGGATATCCGTTGTTTTGTGGTGAATGGGAAAGTGGTGGCCAGTATTATGCGTACAGCCGCTCCGGGCGAGTTCCGTGCAAATATTCACATGGGAGGAACAGCATCGATTACCAAAATTACTGCTGAAGAACGGCGTATTGCAATTCTTGCAGCAAAAACTTTAAACCTGAAAGTTGCCGGTGTTGATATCATTCGCGGAAAAAATGGTCCGCTGTTATTGGAAGTAAATTCATCGCCGGGACTTGAAGGGGTAGAAGGAGCTTCGAATAAAGATATAGCGGGAAAAATGATTGAAGCTATTGAGCGGGACTTAAAATACCACAAGAGAGGCGTTTAAACGGCTTCCGGTGGAAATAAAAATGGCAGGAAAGGAAAACCTTACCTGCCATTTTTTATATGACAAAATTTTGCAATCGTACCGGGTTTAGTTAAACCAGGCGTCGATCATTGCTTTATTAGCATCGTAAAATTGCTGTGCGCCGGCTTCTTCTCCCGAGTCTGAAATTTTACCCATCAAATCGTAAAGCAGAGCTTCGTCAAGGTTGAAGTTTTTAAAGAATGTGCCTGCTTTAGGCATATCTTCAGCAAATCCTCTGCGCGAAATAATTGCACAAACATCTTTCGGATAAATTCCCTTAGGGTCCTCCAAATATTTCAGATCGTTTTTAGCCCATTTAAAGTGTGGTTTCCATCCCGTAATAGCAATCCATTCGTTGTTTTTAATCGCTTTTTCAAGGCTGGCAACCATTGCAGGTCCACTCGATGTAATCTGCTCGAAATCCAGATCATACTCTTCAATTGCTTTTTCAGTGTTCGCATGAATACCTGCACCACTACCAATTCCGATAATTTCTCCGTCAAACTTATCTTTGTTGGCGTTCAGCTCTTCAATAGAATTAATGCTTACATACGAAGGAACTACAAGGCCGGTAGTACCGTTACTAAACGACTCGCCTAATTTTACCAGTTTATCGCCATAGTCGGCCCAATAATCTTTGTGGGTATTTGGCAACCATGCATCCATAAAAACATCTCCTTTTGAATCATCTTTCGACAATTCGCCATAGATCAATCCAGGTTCCAGGTTGGTTAATTCTACCTCAAAACCGTTGGCTTCAAGTGCCACCTTTGCCAGGTGGGTAAAGGCAATACCTTCAGCCCAGTTTGGATACAAAATGTTTACTTCTTTTTTCTCAACTTCAGCAGATTTATTTTTCGATCCGCTGTTTGAACATGATGTAATTGCAAATAACAAAGTTGCAGCTACAAACAGAGTTCCTATTTTTTTAACGTTCAGCATAATATAATTTTTTAAAAGATTTATAATTTATTTTTTAGCAACAGCCTGAGTTATACGGTCGAGTATAATGGCCAGCACAACAATTCCAAGTCCAGATTCAAAACCTTTGGCAATATCGTTTTGCTGAATTCCCTGGTAAACGATGGCACCCAATCCTTTGGCACCAACCATCGATGCAATAACAACCATCGACAGGGCAAGCAGAATTACCTGGTTTATACCGGCCAGAATAGTTGTTTTTGCCAGTGGCAACTGTATTTTAAACAGAATTTGTTTATCGGTGGCACCAAAAGCATGTCCGGCTTCAATAACGTCTTCAGGCACATTACGGATTCCCAGACTTGTTAAACGCACAGCAGGTGGCAACGAAAAGATTACGGTTGCAATAACACCCGGCGTATTTCCAACACTAAAGAAGAAAATAGCAGGAATAAGGTAAACGAATGCCGGCATGGTTTGCATTAAGTCGAGAATTGGCCGGATAATAGCATTAGCCGTGTTGCTGCGTGCAGCCCAAATTCCCAATGGGATTCCGAACAGAAGCGCAATTATGGTAGCCACAATAACAAGTGTTGTTGTTTGAATGGCTTCTTTCCAATAGCCCATTGCCCAAATCAGCAACAATCCAAGCACAACAAACAAAGCTAAGCCAGCACCTTTTTTAAGACCTTCTTTTTTAAAGGCCTGTTTTCCTGCGTTTGCATAGTAGGCACCAAAAGTAACAAGGGCAATAATTACAACGAAAGGAATGGCCAGAAAGGTGTCGTTTAAAAATTCAACCGTCCATGAGATTACATCATCGATAGCTCCCCACAGGCCGGAAAGGCTTTCTTCCAGTACATTAATTCCCTGTTCAATATATTTTCCGAGGTCTATTAATTTATCCATACTATAATTCGTTAGCTTGTTCTTTTAATTTAATCACTTCTTTTTTCTCGAAGCGTGTAGCCTCAATAATGAGCGAGGTTTGTGTAACCAGGCCGAGGAATTTCCCTGTTTCTTCTTCAATTACCGCAAGCGGGTGCCTTATACCGGTAATCAGTGGCAGCATTTCTTCAACAGTATAGTGTCTGTAAACACTGGGGACATTGGTGTTTATTACTTTTTCTATCGATTTTTCCTGCTCTTTCTCCAGCTCAAGAACATCCTGCAACCAAACGTGGCCAAGAAATTTCTTGTGTTCATTAATAACCGGCAATTGATCTACAGCGATTGAACGCATTTTACGAACAGCACCTTTCGGCCCGTCTTTATGAACTTCCAGAGCTGTATGCTTTTTAAACATTAAAGTTTCTGCGGTAATAATCGTTTTACGGTCTACTTTTTCCACAAAAGCCTCCACATATTCGCTGGCGGGGTTCGTAAGAATATCTTCGGCAGTACCAATTTGTTCCACCACTCCGTCTTTCATAATAGCAATGCGGTCGCCAATTTTAATGGCCTCGTCGAGGTCGTGCGTAATAAACACAATCGTTTTGTGCAATTTGTCCTGAATTTCAAGCAATTCGTCCTGCATATCCGATTTAATAAGCGGGTCGAGCGCCGAGAATGCTTCATCCATTAGCAGAACTTCCGGATCGTTGGCAAGCGCACGGGCCAAACCTACACGCTGTTGCATACCTCCCGACAATTCGGCCGGATATTGCGCTTCGTATCCTCTTAAACCAACGGTTTCAAGAGCTGTTTTTGCTCTTTCGTCACGCGTAGTTTTTTCTTCGCCACGAAGCTCTAAACCAAAGCCTGCATTTTCCAGAATGGTACGGTGGGGAAGTAGTCCAAATTTTTGGAAAACCATACTCATTTCTGTTCTTCGTGTTTCCAGTAATTCTTTATTGGTATCGCGGGTTATGTCGTGATCATCGAAAAATACTTTCCCTGCCGTTGGCTCGTTCAAGCGGTTTAAGCAGCGAATTAAAGTCGATTTTCCACTTCCTGAAAGTCCCATGATCACAAAAACTTCCCCTTCTTTTATTTCGAAACTTGCACGATTTACACCAACGGTGCACTTCGTCTTTTTCAGGATCTCTTCCTTTGAAACACCTTGTTCCAATAACTTCAGTGCTTCTTGTTTACGTTTGCCGAAGATCAGTGTCAGGTCTTCGACCTTAATTTTTGTTTTTCTATTATCCGACATGATTAAATCAATTAAAAATAGTATCCAATGTTAATATTGAAACGGGTTTCCCACTCAGCATCAGGAGTTCCGGCTGCCAGACCATTTGTCCACGCCGGCCCAATCCACGGGTGATCTTTTCCCTGGGCCAAATCAACGTAGGTGTAAACGTTTCCGGCTGTTACCAAAACTCCGGTAGTATTCATAAAACTGTCTTCAAACGCATCATTGGCCTTATCCATGTAGCCAAAATCGTTATAAAACTGAAGGTTTGAAATTGGTCCCCATTCAACCGGAACAGAGTACGCTGGCCCAATTGTGTACGTTGTAGCTTCAGAAGCCACAAGGTAAGGCGCACCGTAAGCAGTCATCGCAAGCCCTTCGCTATCCTGATCGGCAGGGTTTTCAGGATTCATCTTGTATTTCGTAGCCTGAACTTTCAAATTGAAGTTTCCGGCATTTAACTCGTAATGCGCTGCAAGTGCGTAGCTATCACCTGTTTTCTCCGTGTCGAGGTTGTAAAGCCCACCATACTGTGCCGATACACCCAACATGTGCTTACTGTTACCCGATGAGAGTTTTCTGACCACCTTCAGGTTTAACTGGTTTACTTCCTTATTTCGGTATAAACCATCGGCTGACGAACCAACATCGTACGAATAGCGACTGTATGAAACATCGGAATTACTTCCAAAACGAAGTTCCTCGGCATTTTTAAAAAATGCGATGGCATACAACCAGTTCTCGTCGTTGTGGGTGTATTTTATACCCATGTCGTGGTCGTCTTCTAAACCAACGTAATAGTTAATACCAAAAAACCAGTTGTGCGAATTGTACTGGGTAATTCCAAAAGGCACTTGTGTTAAACCGATCTGAAGGTTGTTTTCAGGGCTGAAATCGTAACCAACCCAACCTTGTTTTAGCATTCCTCCGCCAAAACCTTCGGAATAAAGCCGGTACTCAGCATTTAGTTTTACCCCTTTGTACTTCGCTTTCGCATTAACTCTGAAAACATCGTAGCCAAAATCGCCACCACGGGTTTTCTGACCTTCTTTCCACGATGAAAGGTTGTAATTAAAACGAAGTGCTCCACCAATTTGAACCTCAGGTTTTTCCTGTGCAAACAAATTAGTTGTAAAAAATAGAATAATCAAAAATAATGAACTAAATTTTCGTAACATATAAAATAGTTTAATGAAAAAATCGGTAATACAGGGAAGGGGGTAAGAGAGAAATTAGAATAGAGTTACAGGCGGCACAAACCTGTCGGACCGCATCTTATAAGCCATTTTAATGGCCACAAATGCCCGCTGATTATTTAGTTTGTATGTTTTAATACGACTTTTAATCATGCGCGGCAAAAATAGATCTATCAATTGTAATAGCGTGTACTTTGTTGCGCTCCACCTGTTAATATAATGTATTGTTAACATCATTTCTGTACGAACAATTATTTAAAAAACGGAGAATGCAAATAGAATACACGCGTTTTACCAATCTAGGCAACAGATTTTAAATTCAGCAATAATGGTGTTTTTAGTTATACAACAATAAGTTGGCCTGCTTTTTATTACCGGAATTATATATTACCAGCTTCAAATATGTTTCTACAGAAATTAACATCAGAAATCACTAATTGTTTCGCGTCGCCATTTCCAACAGTAAGTAGCCAATTGATTATTAGATAATGATTCGTAAGTCAACCGGGAGAATCTTATTGGTTGCACCATATTTATTGGTGATGCTACATATTTTATATCTCGTAGCGAAACTTCACATTATCTGGCGCATAAGTTATTGGTGCTGCATCGGCGATTGTCGGACCTTTACATCAACAAAAATTAACAACAAATTATTAAAAACTAAAAATCATGAAAACAAAAAAGAGAAACAAAGACAAAAGTTTCTGGATAACAGGAGGAACAACAATGATGGGATTGGGAGTAGGATTTATCTTGCTAAAATATTCAGTAATGTATTTTCTGGCTTCATTGCTGATCGGGATTGCAGTTGGTCTGGTGGTCACACCTTTTTTACCCATACATTATAAAAGTGCAAAACAATTATGAAAACATTTATAAAAGTAACAGGAATTGCCATTTTATTTTTTGTTCTGGCTGCGGCTAGCTGCAACAGCACAAGTAAAAACTATTACTACCAGGTTCCGAAGCAAACAAAAGATGGGCTACAAGTTGAATCTCTGGAACGATCAGGCATTGATTCAACTTTGGTAATAGATGCTGCAAAACGGATTAAGAAGGGAAAATATGGAGAAATACATTCGATGTTAATTTATAAAGATGATAAGTTGATATTTGAAGATTATTTTGAGGGACATAAATACCAGTGGGATGCTCCTGGACATAAAGGAGAATCAATAACCTGGGATGCAACTACGCCACATGTTCTGCAATCGGCCAGTAAAAGTTTTGTATCGATATGTTTCGGAATTGCCATTGAAAAGGGATTTATCGAAAGTGTTGAACAGTCGATTTTTGATTACCTGCCAAACTACCAAAACAACAATGCCGACAATAAAGATTACGTGACAATAAAAACCCTGTTAACCATGACATCAGGCTTTCAATGGGATGAATGGAGCTCGTCATTAAGCAGTATCCAAAACGACGCAATTGGTATTTATTTTTCGGATAAAGATCCGGTGGAATTTGTATTGCAGCGACCGTTAATTGCTGTTCCCGGTACACATTTTACATATTCAGGAGGCGACATGCAAATTCTGGGTGAAATTCTAAAGAATGCAACAGGAATGAATATCGATGAATTTTCAGAGAAGTATTTATTCGAGCCACTTGGCATTGAATCAAATGACTGGTGGTTAAAATACGACACCGGCGAAATCAGTACCGGCGGAGGTTTAAAACTCACACCACGTGACATGCTAAAAGTTGGTGTACTGTTTTTAAACAATGGTGTTTGGAATGGTCAGCGGATTCTTTCGAAAGAATGGATAGATAAAAGCGGACATTCTTTTGGACCGAATTATGGCATTAAAATTCCCGGAGAAGATTTAGGAACGGTTGGTTACGGATACACGTGGTGGACCAAAACATACGAAGAATACGGACGTATGTATTGTGCTCTTGGCTGGGGTGGACAGAAAATTATGGTTTTCCCTGATTTAAATGCAGTTATTGTATTTACCGGTGCGAACTTTAAATCGAAGGTGAAGCAGAATCGCATTTTGGAGAATTACATTTTACCAGCTATTAATCAAGGAAATAAATTTTAATACAGATCTCTAAAATATCTAATAACTATTTCAGAAACCAAAAATTCTTAAAGCGCTGAGAATTGCCTAAAATATTTTTTGTGTATAAATGCTCAGGTTAGCAAATTCTCAGCAATTAAGATTTTGAATTGAATATTTGAAAAAAACTCTTTTGATGAAAGTATGGTATTAATTCAAGGTCGTTCGTTGTAAGAATAAGTATTAGAAACAAGAATATGAATGAATATTGAAGTTCAGGAAAACTTATGCCAGGTACTTCGTTATACTTTTACATAAAATCTGAACCGATATTTGCCGAAAACCGCCAAATATCTGATTTTATATAAACCAGCAGAGCTGGGCGTAAACATGCAAGGTATTCCAAAATATAATATAAATACGTTTGTCTTATAATTGATATTATGTTATTTATATAAATATAAAAAAAGGAGAGAATTTCCCTCCTTTTAATTATATACTATTGTCCTAACATTTCAAGAACTTCGTTGTACTTGTCCATATTTTTCATACGGTAGTACAAGTTTTTAAGCGACTCTAATGTCATTTCATCCTCCGGATTTAACTCATGACATTTTTCCATATAAGGAAGTGCTTTCTCAAACCAAGCATCAGCTTTTTTCAATTCAGCTTCGTATTTTTCATTTTCGTTAGCCGGAACTGCATTAGCAACTTCAATTTGTTTTACACCTTTATTGTAATAAAGTGCACCTAAATTGTAGTATGCGTTAAAGAATGTTGGATCAACTTCCGACGCTTTTTCATATGCGGCTACAGCATTCTCTTCTTCACCAAATTTTTCGTATAATGCACCTTTAGCAAAATAGTAAGTTACATTGTTTGGATCTTGCGCGATGGCCATATCCAGGTATTTCAATGCTTCTTCGTTTTTGCCTATTTTCATATAAAGGTCAATCATACTTGTCAATACGTTATTGTCATCCGGATATTTTTCAAATCCTTCCTGTACAGCTTTTAACGCATTTGTAGTGTCTTTCATCTGAATATAAGAGTCAGAAATTAAAGCGTATGTTTTTGCACCATTATAACCATATTTAGCAGCCTCTCCGTAATATTGAACTGCTTTATTATAATTCTGAGCATTGTAAGCAGCTAAACCTGAGTTAAATAAAATTACAGTATCAACTGCATCAGGGTTATCTTCTTTCACAACAGGAATTTCCTGAATATCAAGTATTTGCTCGAACGATTTTAACGCCAGTTCGTAATCGTTATTATTAAATGCTTCAACTGCCTGATTGGTAAGGTCGTTGGTTAATAGTGTTAATTTAATTTTTACACTTTTCGAGATCTTGTCATTATCATCCAGTTCAAGTGCTTTTTTATACGATTCTAACGCTGTAGTTAACGGATCATCACTTAAAGCTTTAACATTTGCGTCCTGGCTTGCAAAAATAGCCTGAAAGATTTCCCCTCTCACTTCCCATGTTTTTGGCCAGGGAATTGATTTTTCAGCCTTATCGTTTGATGGATCAGTTGCTTCATTGATCGCTTCCAACGCTTGATCTAATTTGCCTGAATCTTTAAGGTTCTGAGCACTTGTTACTTTCCCTTTCTGCGCAAATACTGCAGAAACTGAAAAAACCAAGGCCAGAAGAATGATAGTTTTTTTCATTGTTATACTTATTTAAAATTTTAAAATTTCGTTAAATAGCCCCCTTTACAGGCCACAAAAATATATCTTTTCAAATTTTATCAAAATTCCAGCAAGAATATTCAATAATTTATTCTTGTTCTAAGTTATTTTCTTCAGTATCAATACCTTCAGTATTCTCGTCTGTTACATCTTCAGAAGCTTCTTCTTCAACAGCAATTCGGGCAACCGAGGCAATTCTGTCGTCTTCCCGTAAGTTGATAACGCGTACTCCCTGTGTTGCTCTTCCAAGTACTGAAATGGTGTTAACCGCTAAACGAATCGTAATTCCTTTCTGAGTAATAATCATCAGATCATTATCGTCAGAAACACTTTTAATCGCTACCAATTCACCGGTTTTCTCAGTTATGTTCAGTGTTTTTACACCTTTTCCACCGCGGTTGGTAATACGGTAATCCTCAATTTTAGAACGTTTTCCATATCCTTTTTCGGCAACTACCAGGATATCTTCATTCTCATCCATTACACAAACCATACCAATTACTTCATCATTTTCGTGACCAAGTGTAATTCCGCGTACTCCGGACGCAGTTCTACCAATTGCACGAACGATACTTTCGTTGAAACGAATTGCCTTTCCGGAACGCACTGCAAGCATTACCTCGCTTTTACCATTAGTTAAACGAGCTTCCAGTAACTGGTCGCCTTCTTTAATGGTAATTGCATTAACTCCATTTTGGCGTGGACGCGAATAAGCTTCTAAAGTTGTTTTCTTAATAATACCTTTTTTGGTAGCAAGAATAATGTAGTTGTTATTGATGAATTCCTGATCGGCCAGTGTTTTTACTTTAATAAATGCCAACACCTGATCGTCAGACTCAATATTCAACATATTTTGAATTGCACGACCTTTTGAAGCCCTTGTTCCTTCAGGAATTTCATAAACTTTTAGCCAGAAACACTTTCCTTTTTCGGTAAATAATAAAAGGGTGTTGTGCATTGAGGCAATAATAATATGCTCCAGGAAGTCTTCATCGCGAGTCGTGCTTCCTTTCGAACCTATTCCTCCCCTGCCCTGAGTTCTGAACTCGGTAAGTGGCGTACGTTTTATATAACCTAAATGCGAAATAGTAATAACCATTTCTTCATCGGCATAAAAATCTTCAGGGTTGAATTCTTCGGCGTTAGGAACAATCTCAGTACGACGCTCGTCACCGTATTTGGCTTTAACTTCCTCCAACTCTTCTTTAATGATTTCCATGCGCAAGTTAACGTCGGCAAGAATGGCTTTATAATGTTCAATCTGTGCCATAATTTCGTCGTATTCTTTACGAAGTTTGTCTTGCTCAAGACCGGTTAACTGACGTAAACGCATTTCTACTATCGCACGCGACTGTACATCACTTAATTCAAATCGTTCGATCAATTTGTTTCGTGCTTCTTCAGGAGTTGAAGATCCGCGAATAATCGCAATTACTTCGTCTATATTATCGCTGGCAATAATAAGTCCTTCCAGAATATGAGCACGTTTTTCGGCTTGCTCCAGTTCGTATTGCGTACGGCGTGTTACCACTTCGTGACGATGATCAACAAAGTGTTTGATCAGGTCTTTCAGATTTAGAATTTTTGGACGGCCATGTACCAGTGCAATACTGTTAACACTAAACGAAGTTTGCAGCTGCGTATATTTGTATAGTTTATTCAAAACTACGTTGCTCATTGCATCGCGTTTTAAATCGTATACAACACGCATACCTTCACGGTCTGACTCATCGTTAACGTTCGAAATTCCTTCAATTTTCTTTTCGTTAACCAAATCTGCAGTTTTCTGAATCATTTCTGCACGGTTAACCATGTATGGAATTTCGGTTACAACGATTTTCTCGCGTCCGCCTTCATTTTCAATATGAGCTTTACCTCTTATAACAATACGTCCCCTTCCGGTTTCATATGCATCCTTAACTCCCTGATAACCATAAATTATACCACCGGTTGGAAAATCGGGAGCCTTAACGATATCGATCAACTCTTCCATCTCGATGTCATTATTGTTGACGTACGCAATGGTAGCATCAATCACATCACTAAGGTTGTGTGGAGCCATATTAGTGGCCATACCAACGGCAATACCCGATGCTCCGTTTACAAGCAGCTGCGGTATTTTTGTTGGCAATACAGTAGGTTCTCCCAACGATTCATCGAAGTTCGGTTGGAAATCAACAGTATTTTTGTCCAGGTCGGCCAAAGTTTCTTCCGAAATCTTCGACATGCGAGCCTCGGTATAACGCATTGCTGCCGGGCTGTCACCATCAACGGAACCAAAGTTCCCCTGGCCATCTACCATCGGGTAACGCAACGACCAATGTTGCGCCATACGTACCATGGTAAAATAAACTGATGAGTCGCCATGCGGGTGATACTTACCAAGTACCTCACCTACGATCCTGGCCGACTTTTTATACGGGCGATTGGAAAGTATTCCAAGCTCGTGCATACCAAATAATACCCGGCGGTGTACCGGTTTAAAACCATCGCGTACATCGGGTAATGCACGCGAAACAATTACCGACATTGAATAATCAATATAGGCAGATTTCATCTGCTCCTCAATGTTTATTCTGATAATCTTTTCACCTTCTGTCATTATATCTCCTTTCAAAATAAATTATCACTGTTTAAGACCCACAAAAATAGTAAAATCATTCGTGTAACACGTATATCTAGTAGTGTTTTACATACTTTTGACAAGAAGATATTAACATATCAACTGACAATTATGCATGATGTTTAGGTTACATTTGATAACTTCTGCCATTTCGATACATCCCTGCTTCAAATTTTATTTAATTTAGTCTTTCAACCTTTTAGGAATAGTATTTGTTAAACCAGAGATAAAAAGGAGACTATATATGGATTCACAATTTTCACCAAGAATTAAAGACATTATCGGATATAGCCGGGAGGAGGCAATTCGTTTGGGGAATGATTATATAGGCCAGGAGCATCTTTTTTTAGGAATTTTGAGAGAAGGCGAAGGTACTGCTACTGATATTCTTGAAAACCTGGGTGTTGACCTGGTTGAAGTAAAACAACTAATCGAAAGCAAAGTACGCACAGATAAAGATATTAATCAGAAAGCTGATTTGATTATGCTTAAATCAACCGAAAAGACCTTGAAGTTGATTTATTTGGAAGCACGATCGTTTAAAAGTGCAACGGCCAACAGTGGCCACCTCTTGTTAGCGATATTAAAAGACAACGACAGTTTGATAACCCAGATGCTTGTTGAATTGGGCATTAATTATTACATGGTTAAGTCGCAATTACAAGATTACCTGCAACCTGAAGCAAAATCGGATTTCCCTGAAAGCGACGACGATGAGCCGGGCGAAGGTTTTGGGAAAGGCCCGTCGGGCGGACAAAGTTCGAAAAAGGCCGCCGGCGCAAAATCAGATACTCCGGTACTCGATAACTTCGGTATTGACATTACCAAACTGGCAGAAGAAAACAGCCTTGACCCGATTGTAGGTCGCGAGAAAGAGATTGAGCGACTGGCACAAATCCTGAGCCGACGCAAAAAGAACAACCCAATTTTGATTGGAGAACCGGGTGTTGGGAAATCGGCCATTGCCGAAGGATTAGCCCTTCGTATTGTAGGTAAAAAAGTATCCAGAATATTATTCGACAAACGTGTTGTAAGTCTTGATATTGCCTCTATTGTGGCGGGTACAAAATACCGCGGACAGTTCGAGGAACGTATGAAAGCGATTTTGAATGAGCTGTCGAAAGTAAACAATGTTATTTTGTTTATCGACGAGATTCACACTATTGTTGGTGCCGGTGGAGCAACCGGATCGCTGGATGCTGCCAACATGCTAAAACCTGCTTTGGCACGTGGCGATATTCAATGTATTGGAGCTACAACACTTGATGAATACCGTCAGCAAATTGAAAAAGACGGTGCTTTGGAACGTCGTTTTCAAAAAGTAATGGTTGACCCTACTTCGGTTGATGAAACCATTGAAATTCTGAATAACATTAAAGAACGTTACGAAGATCACCACAACGTAACCTTTACGCCGGCGGCGATTGAAAGTTGTGTAAAATTAACCGCACGCTATATTACTGATCGTTATTTACCGGACAAAGCGATTGATGCGCTTGACGAAGCCGGTTCGCGTGTACATATTTCAAACATCAATGTTCCGGATAACATTGTTAAGCTGGAAGAAAAGATAGAAAAAACCAAAGAGGATAAGATTGCTGCAGTAAAAAGTCAGAATTTTGAGCTGGCAGCGAATTATCGCGATAAAGAAAAAAACCTGCTTACGCTTTTGGAAGATGCAAAAGAACAGTGGGAAAAAGACTTGCTGAATCATCGTGAAACGGTTGATGAGCACAAAGTAGCTGAAGTGGTTGCAATGATGTCGGGAATTCCTGTACAGCGTATCGCTCAGGCTGAAGGCAAACGCCTGATGAATATGGGCAACGACCTGAAAGGCAAAGTTATCGGTCAGGACGAAGCAATTGCGAAAATTGTTAAGGCCATTCAGCGTAACCGCGCAGGGTTAAAAGATCCAAACCGCCCGATCGGAACATTTATTTTCCTTGGCCCTACAGGTGTTGGAAAAACCCAGTTGGCAAAAGTTTTAACCACTTATTTGTTCGATAACCTTGATTCGCTGATACGTATTGACATGAGTGAATACATGGAAAAATTTGCGGTGTCGCGATTGGTTGGAGCGCCTCCGGGATATGTGGGTTACGAAGAAGGTGGACAGCTGACTGAAAAAGTGAGACGAAAACCTTACTCGGTTGTTTTGCTCGATGAAATTGAAAAAGCACATCCTGATGTATTTAATATTTTGCTTCAGTTGATGGACGAAGGACGTTTAACCGATAGTTTGGGACGTAATATTGATTTCAAAAATACGATCATTATAATGACTTCAAACATTGGATCGCGTCAGTTAAAAGATTTCGGACGTGGCGTTGGTTTTGCCACGGCAAAAACACCGGAAGAGGAAAACGAGCATACCAAATACATCATTCAAAAAGCACTGAAAAAGGCATTTGCTCCGGAGTTTCTGAACCGTATTGATGATGTTGTAATGTTCAACCAGCTGGAGAAAAAACACATTCACAGCATTATCGATATTGAAATTGATGGATTGTACAAACGTGTTGAATCATTGAATTACAAACTTAAGATTTCTCCGGCCGCAAAAGATTTTATTGCTGAGAAAGGGTATGATCCTCAGTTTGGTGCCCGACCATTAAAACGTGCTATCCAGAAATACCTGGAAGATGAAATGGCCGAAATTATAATTAAGGCATCAATATCCGAAGGAGATACTATTTCTGTAGGTTTTGATAAGAAAAATGAAAAGCTTCAGATGCGTATTTTATCGAATAAAAAAGCGTTGAAAGAGTAAGCATCAAAATACTTTAAATGAAAAAGGAGGTTTTTACCTCCTTTTTTTTATGCTTTGTAGTTAAAGACCAGCATGGTAATATCATCGGCTTGTTGAGCATGCCCCATGTACATTTTGAAACTCTTTTCTAAACGTTCAACAATTTCCTTTGGGCTTTTTCCAGTCAGTGATATCAGGTTATCAACAAGTTGATGGTTACTGTACTGCTCGTTGTTTTCGTTTAGCATTTCGGTAACTCCATCAGTATACAAAACAAGCGTATCATCGCGGTTCAGTTGAATTTTAGCTGAACCATAAGATTTGTCGGAATAAAGCCCTAATGGCAATCCATGCGACTGTGCCAATTCTTTTACTTTCCCGTTTTTGGTTAAAACATATCCGGGAGTGTGAGCGGCATTGCAGTATTCTAAAATGCCCGTTTTTACATTCAGAACGCCCAAAAACAGTGTTAAAAAGAACTGATGATAGTTGCTTGTACACAATTCTTTATTTACTTTTTCAACAATTATATTTGCTTTCGGCACCAAAGCATTTGTTTTAATCGTTGTTTGCGCAACACTCATAAAAAATGCAGCAGGAACTCCTTTCCCCGAAACATCGCCCATGGTTAAAATCAGGTGTTCATCATCAATAAAGAAGTAATCAAACAAGTCGCCACTTACTCCTTTTGCCGGTTGGTAAGATGAATACAGATCAATGTCAGTACGATCCGGAAACGCAGGATATATTGTCTTAATAAAACTTTGCTGTATTTCGGAAGCCTGATTCATATCTTCCTGTCGCCGTTGTTTTTTCTTTTGCTCGTCGGATTGTGTTTGCAGGTATTTTTCGTACCACGATTTCATGTAATTCAAACTCTCGGCAACCTGAATGATTTCATTTTCAGGAATATCCTTGTACGGTCCGGTTAGATTACTAAAACTTTTTAATTGTTTGGTAACCAAACTCAGTGGTTTTATTTGTTGGTTTATAATGTAAGTTACGGTTAAATAAATGATGAGAATTCCCAAAACGGAGAAAAACAACATCTGCAGCACTGGTAAATATAAAGGTTCAAACAGTTCCTTGTAGGGTAAAACAGAAACCAAAACCCAACCATTTTGCTGAATAGGAACATAATAGACAAGGGCTTTTTCGAAGTTAAATAATTCGGGATAAGCAATTAAAGTTCCCGGTTTGGTTTCGGCAAGTACCTGTTTGGTTGTTGCTGTAATATCTTCGCGAAGAACTTTTTCATGAACGTCATAAATGCTGCGGTTAAGAATCCAATCGTTTACGGGATGTGTAATATAAACACCGTCGTTCGACATTAGAAAAGCAAATCCTTCTTTTCCAATTTTCAAGCTATTCACCTGCTTGTTCAATTCATTTAACGACAACTCGCAGATTACTTCTCCAACCCTCTTTTTCTGCCCCGAAGGAGTTTCAACCATAATTGGTGAACAGTAAGCTGCAACAACAATATTGTTTCGTTCGCACAAATAGGGCTCCGACCAGCCTTCATCTTTCTTTTTAATCAGTTTCTCAAATTGTACCTGCTCATTCGCACACGACGAAATATTACGACTTCCACGTTGCACCGTTATAGAATCACGATCCCTGTATGTAAAATAACTCCAATACGGCAATTGGGTAACAGTTGAATCAATCTTCACATAAATGGCATTAATAAAGGGATACTTGATAACCAGGCTTTGAATAAACAAATCGGCATGATCTTGCTGACCATAAAAAATAACCTGATCGGCAATATTTCCGGCAACCTCAGATGTGGTAACAATGTAACGCTGCACCTGGCTGGTTACATGATTACTTTGCGACATTGCCTTATTTTTTACACTTTCTTTTATAAGTGATTGATTGAAGATAAAAAATATACCAATAAAAGCAATAAATACCCCTATCACTGCAAGGGAGATATAAACACTCAACCGATATGCAATTGATTTATTTAACATTATTCTTTTATTGTTCCCGAATAAAACAATTTACGGATTATTTTTCAGATGTCAGGCATTATGATCAAAATTTAACCATTTCCGTGTACCCTTAAAACCACAGGTAAACGAAGCCAATGCGGCTGCTTTTTGTATAGCGCTTTCGAAATCAGTGATTTCAAGAAAATAGTAACAAAAAGCACCATGTAAAAAATCTCCTGCACCAAGCGTATCTTTAACCTCAACTTTAGGTACAGTAACTCTCCCCTTCTTTTCTTTTGATAAAAATTCAATTTCAGATTCGCCGTTTGAAATAGCCACCGAAGATATGTTTTTATCTGTCATATAATTAAAAAGGTCTTCGCTGGTTTCACATTTTGGAGGCATAAAATCGGCTGAACATATGGCGATGTCAACATAGTTTAAAAGATGTGCAAACTGGGGCTTCCAGCTACCACAATCAGCAACTACGGGTATTCCCTGTTCTTTACAAATTCGCACACATTCCAAACTAAACTCAGGATAAAAACCATCTATAAGAAGAATCTGTGGTTCAACCAGGTCTATTAGTTTTTGGGGCAAAATCGTACTCTTAACTTCTGTTGGATTATGCGTAACGATGGTTCGGTCACCATTTTTTGAAGTTAACACGGTGGCTAAAATAGTTTCAAATTCCTGGCCGTATGCCAAATCAAAATGATCTACTCCAACACTGTTCAGATCCTGATCAATAAACGAGGAAAAAGCATTCAGCCCGCAAGGACTGGCCAGCGTTGCTGTTTTATTCAAATACGCAAACGCAACGGCTGCATTGGTTGCAGGGCCACCAACTAAAATATCCGGATTACCAGTTTTAATTTTAGTATTGGCAATCGGAATATCATCTATAAAATACTGAATATCAATTGTAGTGAGTCCTACAAACAAGGCTCTGTGTTTCATCAAACACAAAGAAACAAAAAAAGCTGCCCTTTCAGACAGCTTTTCATTATTTTATAACGTTTTTTATGTGTTCATTGCACCACAAACAGTAATAACCTGTCCGCTAACATACGATGAAAGATCGGATGCAAGGAAAGTAGCAACACCTGCAACTTCTTCCGGTGTTCCACCTCTTTTTAACGGAATTGAGGCTTCCCATGCTTTACGTGCATCTTCCGGAATTTTACCGGTCATTTCAGTAATAATAAAACCAGGAGCGATGGCATTTGAGCGAACACCACGAGAACCTAGTTCGCGTGCTATCGACTTGGTGAAACCAATAATACCAGCTTTGGATGCCGAGTAGTTCGACTGACCGGCATTTCCGCTAACCCCAACAACTGAACTAAGGTTAATGATTGAACCTGAACGTTGTTTTAGCATCGTACGCTGAGCTGCTTTTGTAAAGTTAAACACTGATTTCAGGTTAACGTTAATTACTGCATCCCACTGGTCTTCAGTCATTCGCATTAACAACGTATCTTTTGTTATACCTGCGTTATTTACCAATACATCGATACGGCCAAATTCTTTAACAATTTCGTTTACAACCCGGTCGGTATCTTCAAAATTACTTGCATCAGAAGCGTAACCTTTGGCTTTTACGCCATAAGTTTTTAATTCCTCTTCCGTGGCTTTCATATTGTCATCTTCAAAAAGATCGGTAAAGGCAACATCGCACCCTTCCTGTGCATACTTTACAGCAATTGCTTTACCAATACCGCGAGAAGCGCCGGTAATAATCGCTGTTTTTCCTTCAAGTAATTTCATTCGTTTATAATTTTAATTAAAATGGTAACATTTTAGCCTGATCAAGAAACCCTCGGCTAAAACCAAAGTTACCCTATTTGTTTTCGTAGCGCAAATATAAATTTTCTTCAAGTTATACCGAAAATGATACGTAGATTAATTGCTTTCAGGTGGAAGTATATGCCACGCTACAATAAAGTTCAAACATTTGGTTGAAAAGTTCAAAATAGCAACTCACCCAACTGATTTAAAACGTCGGTGGCTTTTCCTTTTAAATGAATATCGGTAATTGCCGAGGTAAAAATGGTTTCCTCCGGATTAATCTCAATAATTGTTGCCCCGGCTTGTTTGGCAGTACGAGGGACGTACGATGCCGGCGTTACTTCGCCTGTTGATCCAACAATAATGCAGACTTCAGCTTTTTCGGCCGCAGCGAACGAATCGGCATAAGCATCGTGAGGTATTCCTTCGCCAAAGAAAATAAAGTCGGGTTTTAGCACATCTTTATCATTTACACATTTGGGCGGAATATTTTCAAAATCAATATCTCTGGCATCATAAACCTGGCCGCACTTTAAACACTTTAGCTTTTTCGAATTTCCATGAAACTCATAAACTGTCTCACTTCCTGCTTCGTAATGCAGATTATCAATATTCTGAGTAACAACAGCATTCAACAGCTTATTTCTTTCCATTTGTGCCAGTATCCTGTGTGCATCGTTTGGTTTGGCATCAGCAAAAAAATCGTAAAATATCTCACGTATATAAGTCCAGCAGTGTGCTGAATTATTCAGAAAGTAGCCCAAATCAAGTACCTGTGGATTGTATTTGTTCCAAAGTCCGTGCTCTCCGCGAAACGGCGGAATTCCACTCTCAACCGAAATTCCTGCACCGGTAAACGCGAATGTAAAATTTGATTCTTTTATCAGCTTTGCTGATTCTTTTAATAATGTATTCATATATCCCGAATTGAACTTATCAAATAATAGCAGACATGAAAATAAGAAAAAAAGGGCACGTTTGGTTTATTACAATTCAAAGATTAGCTTTGTGCTTTTCTAAATTAGGACATGAACCCACAAAAAGAATTTAGGATATATTCATTCTTTTATAAACCCATAAAAGTTGACTTTCTCAACGACTCGTATATTACTGTTTGGGCCGGAAAAAATAACAGAAATGAAGTTGAAGGATTTTGTGGCGATGATAGCGGCGATCATATTTCTGCTAAAAATAATAACTATAGTGAGCTGACGGGCCTTTACTGGGTTTGGAAAAATACACAAACCAAGATTGTTGGAAGTTGTCATTATCGCAGGTACTTTACCACTGCCAAAGAGCCGTTAGCCTATCGAATAAAACGTTTACTTTATTTTCCGTCAAATTTATGGAAGAAACGTTATGGATTAATCTACACCGCTAATATCAACTATTGGAGAAAGCAACTATTAAACGAAAATGATGCACTAAAGATTTTAGAGGAATATGATGCCATCCTTCCGGTAAGACGCAAATTACGCCAAACTATAAAGCAGCATTATTCTAAATATCATAGTGCCGATGATTTAGTATTACTTGAAAATATTTTAAAGGAAAAATCTCCTGAGTTTATACCGGCTTTTAATAAGGTTTTAAATCAGAACCGATTATTTGCCAATAACATGTTTGTATTGAGAAGAGTTGATTTTGAAGAGCTGATGGAATGGCTGTTTGATACATTATTTAAATTTGAGAACAGGGTTTCGAATGAAAAATACAAAGGTTATCAGGAGCGGATATATGGTTTTCTCTCTGAACGACTAATTACAGTTTGGGTTGAACACAAAAAACTAAAATATAAAGAACTACCTTTAATATATTTCAAGAAATTGAAGAAATAATGAATATGCTCGATCAATCAACAATATGTGCCATATCAACATCGCCCGGAGTTGGTGCGATTGCCGTTATTCGTCTTTCAGGTAGTGATGCTATTGCAATATGCGACAAGGTTTACGAAAGTCCGAAAACAGGCAAATCACTTGCCGATCAGGCCGCAAACACCCTTCATTTTGGGAAAATCGTTTCAGCCAACGAAACGATCGACGAAGTGGTTGTAGCGTTGTTTCGTGCGCCTCATTCGTTTACCGGCGAGGATATTATTGAGATTTCGTGCCATGGTTCGGTATATATTCAGCAGCGTATTTTAAATGTACTGGTTGAAAACGGAGCGCGCCTGGCATTGCCCGGCGAGTTTACACAACGTGCCTTTTTAAACGGAAAAATGGACCTTTCGCAGGCCGAGGCTGTAGCCGATGTAATTGCATCGTCGAATGCGGCAGCACATAAACTGGCCATGAATCAAATGCGTGGTGGTTTTTCAAAAGAGATTGGCTCATTACGCGATCAGTTGTTACATTTTACGGCCATGGTAGAGCTTGAACTTGATTTTAGTGAAGAAGACGTGGAATTCGCCGACCGTACTGCATTGCGAAAACTTACAGAAGAAATTGAGGCTTTATTACGCAAACTTAAAGATTCGTTTCAGTTGGGAAATGCCATTAAAAATGGAATTCCGGTGGCCATTGTTGGCGAAACCAATGTTGGGAAATCAACGCTTTTAAATGCTTTGTTGAATGAAGACCGTGCTATTGTTTCCGATATTCACGGAACTACACGCGATGTAATTGAAGATGTGGTAAATATTCGCGGAACGGCTTTCCGCTTTTTTGATACAGCCGGCATTCGGGAAACAGAAGACCAGATTGAAACCCTTGGTATAGAGCGAAGTTACAGCAAATTAGAACAGGCAACGGTGGTTTTGTTGGTAGTTGACACCAATAACCCCTACCCGCTTGTTGAAAGTCGTATTCAGCATATTCGTGAGCGAATTGCCCCGCATCAAACATTGATTATTGTTGCCAATAAAATTGATTCCGGTTTGCGCGATACCATTCAGCAGATAGAAGTAATGGAACTTACCGATAATGAAAAAGCGGTATTTATTGCTGCCAAACAAAAGGAAAATCTGGAAGAGCTGATTGATTATATGAGTCATTCCATAAATCTGGAAGAAGCTGAGCAACAGGATGTAATTGTTACCAACGCCCGTCATTACGAAATCTTAAAAAATGCGCATGAAGCCATTTTTCGTGTACTAAATGGTCTCGATATGCAAATTACAGGCGATTTTCTTGCGCAGGATATTCGCGAATGTTTACATTACCTGGCTGAGATCACCGGAGAAGTTGGAACTGAAGAGGTTTTGGGACATATTTTTAAGAATTTTTGTATCGGAAAATAAATTCAGATATTCCTAATCACCAAAACACATAAGCACCTATCAGTCAAAGTATTGTTTTTCAGTACACTTAGAGAGAATTTCAGCTTTTAGCCATAATTCCTTAATGTTTCGCTCATTTTTGTACCTCATTTGTATTTATTCTGAATTTTACGTAATTTAGAAATATAATCTATGCAATATAATGTAATATTTGGACTAATATATACTATAGTTTAATAATATAAGTTTAAATAAGCGAAATGACTAAGAAAAATTTGGAAATTATAAAAACATGTATTTGGTGTAATAAAGAATTTATTGCGCAGAAAACAACTACAAAATATTGTTCACACAGTTGTAATAGTCAAGCATACAAAGCTCAAAAACGTGAAGAAAAGATTAGGAAACAAAAAGCTGACAATCTACTATCTATAAACACTCCATATCTGGAAAAACTTAATACAAAAGATTTCCTGAAAGTAAATGAGGTGGCTGATCTTTTAGGATTGTGTAAACAAAGTATTTATAATCTAATTCAATCTGGGCAACTTCCAGCCTCTCGAATTTCATCACGATTAACCTTGATAAAACGAAAAGACATTGATGAAATGTTTGAGAAAGGAAAGAATAGGATAATTCCTAATCAAGCTGGTGCCAGAGAAGTATCCACGACTTTTTATTCTATTTCAGAAATTGAAGAATTCTACAATATCGGAACGACATGGGCATACAAGATTATTCGGGATAATAATATTGTTAAAATAGTCAAGAAGGGCAAAACCTATTATAGCAAAAAAGACTTTGATAACTATTTTAAACGAAAGGGAAGAATTAATCATGAAGATATTACTGATTGGATTACAGTCCCAGATATATGTTCGGAATTTTCGATGACAAGTTCTGCTGTCTATACTTTTGTTTCCAGACATGATATTCCCAAAACCAAAAAAGGTAGAACGGCACTTTATTCAAGACGACACATTCTAATTGCCAAAGGGGAAAAGGCACCTTCTGAAATCCCCTATTATACTGTCCAGGAGGCAATGCAAAAATTCAACATTAGCCGGGACGGTCTGTATGGCCTAATAAAGCGAAATAATATCGATAAGGTCAAAGAAGGAAAATACATAAAGATTGCAAAAGATGAATTAGACAGAATTTTTTCACCAACAAACACTGAATAATTATGGCTTGTGTAAAAGTTACTTTAAGAAAACGTGCGATTTCAAAGGGAAGATTATCGCTTTATTTGGATTATTATCCTGCTATAAGGAATCCATATACGATGAAACTGACACGCAGAGAGTTTCTCGGCATATACGTTTACAAAAAGCCAAGGACGGAGCTTGAGAAGGAATATAACCACGAAGTACTGAACAAAGCTGAAGGTATTCGAGCAATCAGGGTACAATCGCTAATAAATGATCAATTTGGATTTCTGGACAAGCATAAACTTAAAGCAGACTTTTTAGATTACTTTTACAAAATTGCCCTAAAGAAAGATCAGAAGTGGATGATGGTATATGCTCATTTTGAGAAATTTGTGAATGGCAGATGCTTATTTGAGGATATAACGGTTGATTTAAGTAGGAAATTCAGGTCATATCTACTAAGTGCAAAACAGCTAAAACACACAAAATTTCCCATTTCTCAAAACTCTGCAGCCTCCTATTTCTCTACATATAGAGCTTTGTTAAAACTGGCTTATCGGGACAAATTAATATTTGAGAATATAAACGACTTTCTGGAAAGCATTGAAACCGTCGATACCAAAATTGAATACCTGACATTGGAAGAACTCAAAACGCTTGCAGCAACTCCTTGCGACATATCTGTTTTGAAGTCCGCTTCATTATTCTCGTGTTTGACCGGATTACGGATCAGCGATATTTTAAACTTAAGGTGGGATAATATTATTCCTGCATCCGAAGGTGAGTTTTGTATGCGGTTAAAAACAGAAAAAACCGATACGGAAACAACATTGCCTCTAAGCAATGAAGCTCTGCAATTATGCGGTAAACGCAGTAATGGAAGAGTTTTTAAAGATCTGGAGAGAAGCATGACTTTTCAACCGTTGAAGAATTGGGTTGCCTCGGCCGGAATAAAGAAGAAGATTACATTTCACTGTTTCCGACATACTTTTGCCACCTTACAGATAGCTCTTGGAACAGATATTTACACCGTTTCTAAAATGCTAACTCATAAAAACGTTTCAACTACTCAGATTTATGCCGATTTAGTTAATGAAAAGAAACGGGAGTCTGCCAACAAGATTAGTTTAAAATAGTTTCTATGACGATTAAGAAACCGGAAAATATTATTCTTATTCTTCTTGTTTGCTGTGCCATTTTGGTTTTGGCAACATTAACAAGGTATTTTTGCTTATTAACAAAGCTTGATTTGTTTACTGCGAATATCGTTTTCTTAATTGTCGTTGTATTTTCAGTGGCTGTGTATATCAGTATTAATAGCCTGATCGATTATTTTTTGCTACCCAGGATAATTTCTTCTAAAGTATTTGAGAGAAAAGAATCTGCTAAAAATGAGATAAAAACAGGTTTGAAATATATTCCCAACAACGTCCCGACTAATGAAATACGCGAAACATTTCAGGAAACATCAGATCAAAAAAAGCAAAAATTATTAAAACAAGCTCTCCAATATTCCCAAGAAGTTTTTGCTCCGTACGCATCAGATCCTGAACTTTTAAGACTGTGTACATTTGTAGAAATGTATTCAAATGGTGAAGAATTAAAATCGATACAACCAATAAAAGTTGACAAGCAATTAAAAGCTAACGACATCTATCATTATGGGTGGAATATTTGGAACCATTTTCGAATAACAGACCAACTATCCATCTCCCATTTTCTTAAAATGGTGTTTGCCCCTACCCTTCAGGAAGTGAGTCAAATCAAGACAATCAAGAAAAAACTTAGAATTCCTGATGCCAACTGCTATATTCCAATTAAGTACAAACTCGACGACTAAAACATTATAAATTCCCGGTGTTTCTAAGGTGTTTTTTTGGTGATTAACAGGCACCAGTAAAACACCTTTTTCATTTGTACACAAACAATTATAAACAGTTGCCATGTGTAAAGATGAAATTACATTCGAAAAGTTACCGGAAGCTGTAGGCTTTCTAATTCTTGAAGTAACGCAGTTAAAAAATCTGATCGAAGAAATCCAAAGGCCGGATATTCCGAAAAGGCCAATCGAGATCAATGAGGCTTGTAAAATTCTTATGAAAGCCAAATCGACAGTTTATACCCTTGTCCGAAAAGGAAGCATTCCCTACTACAAAAGTGGCAAGAAGCTCTATTTCTATGAGGATGAATTATTGGAGTGGATAAATACAGGCAGAAAAAATAGTTCAGCCGGTATCCATTCGCATATTCCTGCAATAATGACGCCTGAAGTTCTATCAGAGGATTATTCCATTCCATTTTCAAAAAAACGATAAACACCAGCTAAGATGAATACTTTTAGATTTAAACTTGAACCATATCATGGTTCTTCAACAAGACATACATGCCCTGCTTGTAATAAGAAGAATGTATTTGTAAGATATATTGATACAGAAAAGCAGATTACCTTTCCCAAAAATGTGGGAAGGTGTAACCGTGAAGAAAAATGCGGCTATCATTATACGCCCAGTCAATATTTTCAGAACAACAATTACATACTACCTAAAACACGTGAAACCTCCTTCCCTTCCAACAGTACTCCTGAAACCATTCAATCAATAAGTTTTATAGATAAGGAACTATTATACGAAAGCCAGAGGTCCTATAAGTATAATAATCTGTTTCAGTTTCTTTGTTCACAAATTGGAGAAACTGCAACTCTGGAACTATTTGCGAAGTACAAACTTGGAACTTCTAAAATATGGGATGGAGCAACAATATTTTGGCAAGTTGATTCCAATGGAAATATTCGCACAGGTAAAATTATGCAATACTCCCCAAAAACAGGGAAACGCATAAAACATCCGTTCAATCACATCTCCTGGGTACATTTCCGAAATAAGCACGAAGATTTTAAACTCAAGCAGTGTTTTTTCGGCGAACACCTGCTTAATGAAGATACTTCGAAACCAATTGGAATAGTAGAAAGTGAGAAAAGTGCTGTAATTGCTGCCCATTTTTTTAAAGATTACCGTTGGATCGCTTCCGGTGGAAAATATGGAAGTCTGAATACCAGTAATTTTAAAATCCTATCAGATCGAAAAGTGGTTTTATTTCCTGACCTGGGTGCTTTCAAAACATGGCACAGAAAAGCCAAACTTATGAAAAGATATGGCATCGATATTCGAATTTCTGAGTTTCTGGAAGGCTTAAGTAAAACTGAAAAGTTACCAGCCGGTTACGATATTGCAGACTATTTAATCGAAAAACTAACGCCGGAGACCAAGTACAGTACAGAGCAAATGATAAAGCAAAATCCAGCTTTAAAATTGCTGATTAAAAAGTTTGAACTAGTGCCGGACGATAGTCTGAAGGAGGAAATCACGTTGAATTTTTCTCAACGAAAACAACTGAAATTATAAGGCCTCAAAAGCTAATACCCTGTCAGTTTTATGCGAAGCAAGTTTATGTTTTGGTATTACCAAAACCCTTGCTTCTGCATCCCGCTGGTCTAAGTAGAAGAAAATGAACAGTTATAAAAAAGGTGGTAGACCCATAAAAATTGTCTCCGAAAAGAAAACTTATATCGTCAGTTTGAAGATGTCAACTGAAGAATATTATACGCTAAAAGGTAAAGCTTCAGAAGCCAAAACATCAATGAGTGAGATTATCCGACAGTCTATTGCTTCATGCACAATAATTCAGAGGTTGACACCTGAGCTGAACAATCAAATCAGAAAGCTTTGCGGAATGGCTAACAATCTAAATCAAATAGCGAAGAAGGCTAATGCGGGAGGATACAAAAATGCCAGAACAGAGTATCTGTATTTAGTCGGTGAGATTGACAAAATCATTGACCAAATTAAATGATCGCAAAAATTATCAAAGGAAAAGGTTTTAAGGGAGCGGTGGAATATGTACTTGACAAAAAGAAGGCAGCCGAAATTCTTTCGACAGATGGAGTTAGAACCAAAAACTCAAAAGCTATTATTCAGAGTTTTATACAACAGACAAACCTGAATACCAGAGTGACCAAAACGGTTGGTCATATTTCTCTTGATTTTTCTGCTCAGGACAAGGATAACCTTAGTAATCCTAAAATGGTGAAAATTGCTCACGAATATATGGAGAGAATGGATATTAAAGACACCCAATATATAATCGTTCGCCACTATGACAAGGAACATCCACACGTTCACCTGGTCTTTAACAGAGTAAACAATCAAGGCAAAACCATTTCAGATAAAAATGATCGCTTTCGCAGCGAAAAGATCTGTAAAGACCTGACTTTTGATTTCGGACTCTATTTCGCGAAAGGAAAAGAGAATGTAAAAGAACACCGTCTGCGAGAGCCGGATAAAACCAAATATGAAATATACAATACACTAAAAGAGGTTGTTCCTAATTGCAAGTCATGGAATGCCTTGATTCAAGCCTTGAAAGAACAAGGAATAGAAACTTCTTTTAAATATAAAGGGCGCACAGACGAGGTTCAGGGAATAATATTCGTAAAAAACAACTTCAAATTCAATGGATCTAAAGTTGACCGGCAATTTAGTTTCTCCAAAATAAACAGGCAAATACAGCAAAATATTTCGCGTGAATCCAGCATCAATACAAAATATAGTTGTGGACATGAAATGAATCCATTGGTAGATCTATCATTATCGGCATATAAATACAGGCATATTGACAGAGAAAACCATAGTTCTTCTGTAAATCTGAGGAAAAAGCGAAAGAACAGGGATCGAGGATTAAGCAGGTAATTAAATAATTGAATATGAGTAACAATAGTTTAATAGCAGCCATGTTTGAGGAAATCAAAAAGAGGCTGTCAACAATTGAAAAAGAGATGGGAAACTACAATACTGATCAAAAGCCCAAAGAAGATACTCCAAAACAAGAGCAACGGCAGAAGTTTGTTTCGGCCCATACATTTTTGAATCAAATCCAACGGATCATAGAAACCTCGTTTCAAAGAAAATTTGATACGACTAACTCAGAAATTCAGCGAACTAAATCTGACATTACAAATAGCATTAAACAGTTAGAAACAAGTATCGAAAGTTTAAAATGTTTTCCCAAAAAGAAGAAAAAGCTGATTACTGTCGATTCTTCTAAAACCTTGAAGATAGGTTCTATTATGATTTTAGTATTGCAATTTATTAGCATTGGCGGTCTGATGATCCAAAACTCAAGACTGGCTGACAACGATCTGAAATATAGATATATTAATTCCCTTCAAGGAATTGATTCAAAAGGTTTGAGAAATATGGAAACAGTATTTCATATCAAGCGAGACAAAGAATTTATAAATGACATTCGAAAAGCTGTGGAAACATACGAATTGAATATTAAAAAAGCGCTTAAGGACAAAGGAAATGTTATCTATCCTGAACCTGCATATTCTCCTGATGAAAGCTTGCGAAAATGAACTCCATTCAATTTAAAGGTGATTCCAAATCACAAACAAAAGTATTCAATTCAATCCAATAAGCCTGCGGTTGCAAAAGACTTCGGCATAAACGCAGCGGATGAATAGTCAAGAGTTTTTGAAAACGATTATACTTTTGCATGAATACACCTTTCTCATACTTCGAAAGGAAAATTCATTGCAAAAACAGCGGTAAAAACACTTGACTATTAATGCGCCTCCCCCGCTTCGATTATCATCGTCCATTTATTCCGATTCCTTTTGCAATTTGGATTAAATTGATTTTTGAGTGTTTACGATTTGGAATATGAGCCTTATTCCGGAGGATAATCAACCGGAATAATAGAACATCACTCCCCCAACCTTTGTATAAGGGAGTGTACCATTGGTCCGCATGTTCTGTAGAGTCCTTGATGATACCCCCAACAGTTCGCGAATCTCACTCGACCATAGCCACCTTTTACTGGGTTGCCCGTAATGTTCCTTTAATAGCTTTTTGAATTCATCTAATATTTCAATTTTGAAAAGCCTTAAATCATCGGTAGTTAAAATTTCTGCAGGCAAACATTACAATTTTTAGTTAGACATTTATTTCCGCTCACAAATTGCGATGATCTGCGCATTTTTTTCCCAAGGCGCACCCAACTTGGGAAAGGCTCATTTTGAATTAAGAAACGCATTAAAACCTTACAGCAAACATCCCTATCCTACTGACCTGTTACAATTTAAAAGCTCAGAAAGCCGCAAATTAAAAAAGAAGTAATTTTTTCACTTCTTTACATTTCATCCAACTCATCCATTTTTTTCAAAAGGATCTTACTGAGCTTGTCCAGGTACTTGGTACGCTCATTTTTACGGTTACGGATGTCCAGGAATACATGGAAGATATCACCCAACTTAATATTGAAAACCTTCGAAAGCATTTGCTATCTCCTTTAAATCAGCTTCTCCATTGTCAGTGGACTCCAGATAGTAAAACCCATAGATCAGTTCAACCAGCGACACCTTGGAATCAGTCCACTTCAGGGAAGACTCCATCACTTCCTTTTCTGCTACAGACTTCTATTCAATTTCCTGTTGGTGCATTACCTCCTCAGTAACCAACCCCTTCAAACAATCCAGTGCCACCTCAAAATAGAAAACAAGAAACACGAATGAATACGTTACAAATATTTATTATTTTCAATGCAAGAATGGAAGGTTTTTGAACAGCTTTTGGAGGGGTCAGTTAAGACCGGCACATGCATTCTTAATACCAGAAGTTCCCATTTGCTCCCATAACCTTGTTCTATTCTTCGGAATTGAGCTCCCAAATATTCCTATTTTTTTCGTTCAGTTCGACTATATTCATATCTGTATTCAATACTATTTCGTTTTTAATTCATTTATGAACCAATCTGTAATTTCCTGACCTTCATGCTCTTCAAGGATGTTAAGAAAATTTTTTGTAGAATGGATATCATCCGATAAAAACCTATTTAAAAACTCATTGAATCTACTCTTTCCAATTTTTTCTTCTAAGCTGAATAGCAATAAAGGTGCTTTATTGTAGAGCAAAGAATACGCATTCTTGCTCATTCTGTCGAATTCCCATAAAGGATCAGAGTTCTTGCATGATTCTTTCTTTTTGCTTAACCTGGTGTGGAAAGATTCTTCTCCAAATAAATCGCGTATAATAGCAAGTGCTGAATATTCTGCAATACCTTCATTTAACCAATCTTCCCAAGAGTTTACATCAGCTTTAAACCACCATAAATGGGCGATCTCATGGGCGAAATATCTATAATATCGTTCCTCTTTATCAAAATAATCTCCGGGGTGAAATCCCCCTAAAAATATACCGCCAATCCTTGCATAACCACCACCAGTTTCTCTTTTGGAAATTATCACGGTTATTTCATTTTTTGCTTCACCATACAAATTTGAAAGTTTAGCGTAAATCAGGTTGAAATCATGATGTAATTTTGGCAATACAGAATCTGGGACATTGTGATGATAAATAGATGAAGTAAAATCACCTTGAGTGCTATGAGATAATAGCACGTCCTTTGAAGCACAAACTACAATATCATTTGTAGGATGCTGATTCTCGATTATATAGTTCGTACCATTGAAAGTAGTTTTCCCCATCCCAAATACATTGTAACGTTTATCTATTTGAACAGTAACTTTATAGGTATATAAACTAATATCTGAACTGTATGGAAACCATGGATAATAAAGACCTAACTCTGTCCAATCTTCAGAAATAATATTGCCAAAATATTTTGGCAACTCGGAGAGTTTTCCTTTGTACGAGAAACTTAATGCGATAGTATTGTTCTCAATTCTTATTGGTTTCACAGGGGCTAGGTTAACTGCACTAGGCATGTAACCCATTTTAATTGCGCTTGTATCCTTCTTAAATTGAACATCCTGGCAAGAGATAGTTTCAATAAACAAGGAACTATCCAAATAAAAAGTAGTCCCGTCACTTGAAATAGTGCCGGGTGGTATTATCAACTTTCCTTTAACTTCAATATGTTTTTCAACCGGATCCACAATTAGGAAGATTTCGTAATGAGGATTTTTACGATCATTTTGAATGTTACTTTTACAGGACAATAGGGCAGCACTGAATAAAAATAAAACCATTAATTTTTCCATCATGATATTTCTTTTTCATTTAAATGAGAACAAGAGGATTAGGAACATTATATGCATTCCCAAATCTGCCACTCTTACCAACAATATCTCCTTGATTTACCCAATCACCAACAGCTACATTGACGCCTTGCATATGAATCATTGTGATTTGAAATATATTTCCGCCAATGCGAGATGTCTTGCGGTAATAATGGCCATTAGTCTCTGCATAATCGGAAACTTCTGTTATTGCTTATTATATAGTCGATTTAAATTAAAACAACTGTTATTGCTGATTAATCAGCAATAACAGTTCGGCAATTAAAAGAAGAATACTTATAATTACCAATATAAGAAAAAATATCTTTTCTATTTTCTTGTTCATCTTTTCATCAAAACGATTTACTTATTCCAACTTTGGCATAAAAAGGTACAGTAGGATTATCTTCAAAATCTTGTCCGTATGTTTTTCCGAAACGCAAATACAGATTTGTCGATTTTATGCTAGCATTGGCTTGTAATCCGAGCTTAAAATTCCCGCCTGCAGTGTTATACCATCCGTCTGTTATCTCGGGATAGTAGTCTTTGGTAATGCCATTCTTAATTTTGGTAATCTCCGAACGATCGTAAGTAAATTCTGCAGCTATTCCCCATTTGGATTTCTGATAACCAAATAAAGTTGACAAGCTAGATCCAAAATTCAAAAGGCTGGCAACTTCCGATTCAAATTTTCTGGTAATAACCGAAGCTTTAGCCGACCACCATAAATTATTGTGGCTCCATATCTTCGTCTGAAGTCCTATTCTGGAGTTCCAATCATCGAATACGTCTTCACCAAACGGAACACTGAATTCTGCATCAACAATCAATGGCAATTTTGTATTTCCAATATTATATCCGTAGGTTAAACCATAATATGAGCAGTTATCTTCTCCCAGACTCAGAGTAACAAAATGCTTTTTCCCATTTTCAACTTCGTTCCAATTAATATCCTGGGCGTTTACAATGCCTGCTTTTAAAGTGAGTAAAAAAACTAAGGATATGATTATTTTATTTATTGTTTTCATTTGTGTTCTATTTATTGTTTTCTGATTGTTTAAAATTTCTTTGGTTTTCATTTTGCCTATTGTATTTCATTCAAATAGCTTAAAACCTTTGGATACATGTCGTCCCAGCCGAAGTAAAACATTTCGTGGCCTGTACCCAGAACAATTTCTATCTCTTTGTTTGGGAAAGGAGCAGCTACTTCTTCGGCCCAATCTTCACCATAAGCTTCGTTCCATTCGCTGTACATAAAAAGTACCTTTGTGTTATAGTTTCCAAGATTATTTTTGAAATCGAATCCATGTTCAGACACATAATCATGTGAGGCACTGTGTGCAACGGCGCCGCTTCTCCAGTGTGGATAAGGACCGGGATTACCAATGGTGTTTCCTTCGGCCGTTTCGAATGAAATCCAAAAACTTTGCTTGTAGTCCAGTATCTCATGTTCGCTCCTACCTGCAAAAACGTGGTCTGGGAAAATGGCATCGTTTGTTGCTTCATTGAAAAGCTCAACTTCCAGCGACCGTGATAAATATTCCTCCATCTGGTCGAAAGTTAAACCTCCTGGCTCAGCCAAAATCAATCCATCAATAGCATCCGGATATTCGTTTACATAACCGGCAGCAAGCATTGAACCCCATGAATGGGTTAGCAGATTTACCTTTTGATTTTCATCGTAACGATAATATTCAATAACTGCTTCCAAATCATCGAAATACATTTGTACTGTGAAGTCGTCAGCGTTATGCCGCTGTGATAAACCCGCTCCGCGTTGGTCGTAGAAAACTACGTAATAACCATCGTCAACCAAATCGCGGCAGCAAAGTAATGAGCGGTAATCTCCTCCCGGGCCACCGTGGATAACCACAATCATCGGATCTTCAGGATTCCCAAAAGCTTCAGCATGAAGCATTGTACTATTTACTGTAATAGATGGTAAGGATGGATCCTCATCCACAGTTCGCGGGACCAACAGCCCGGGTTCATCCATTTCATAAAAATCATCTTTACTGCAACCAAAAACTAGAAGGATTGCCCAGATAAAAATTGATAACTTAAAAATTTGTTTCATCGTTTTCATGTTTGTTCTTTTTAATTGTTTAAAATTCGTTACAAACATAAAGCGAGAAACAAGGCGCATCGCTTCAGCTTAGAAGCTGGTACCCTCTTGTGGTGTCAGCCTGAAGGCTGATACTCTGCAAAGCTTGTTACTTGCTGGTAATCAGTGAGAAATATTGAGATGGTGTTTGACCTGTACTTTTCTTAAAATACCGGTTAAAAGATGACTTTGAGTTAAAGCCACATTCAAAAGCAAGTGAAAGTAGCGTTAATTGTTGGTTTTTGGGAATAGCAATAAGTCGTTTGAATTCTTCTACGCGATAGTGATTTACAAACTCATAAAAATTCTTTCCTTCTTTTTCATTTATCACTTGCGATAAGTAATTGGGATGTACGGTAAACTCTGATGCGAGCTCGTTTATAAGCAAATCGTTTTTTGTATATGGTTTTTCTTCATCCATATAATGGGTCAGCTTACGATACAACTCCTCCGACGCATCTTTTTTCAGGCCTGATTTTAAATATTTACCCTTTAGTTTTTGCTCAGTGCCATGTTGTTGTGGATATACCGCAACTTGTCTGATTCCAAAAAATCCCATCACAAATACAAAAAAAGTAACGGTAAGAAAATCATAGTAATCATCCACATCCAGAATAACGACAAACCAAATAACAGCCATTCCCCATAAAAGAATACGAAGCCATGTGAGATCTCGTTTTTCAATATCAGAGAATTGATTTAGGATATTCTTTTTATGGCGTTCCAATAAAATAATCGACCATACCTGGTAACCTATTCCAGTAATCGCATAGGCTAAAAATAGAAGCTTCATAAAGATCTCGTACCCTACTCCATTGTTTTCATAGATGAAGATCTTCTCCTGCGCCGGGCGTAAAAAATAAGGAATCAGATAAATGTAAGCAGCAGTTATTGGTACAAAATGTAGCGCCAGAAAATTTCTTTTTTTTGGGAGTTGCCTGGTGGAAGAAGCAACGTATAAGTACAACATTACTCCATGAATTAGAGGAAGTGGTAACCCAAATCCAAGTAAAAATGGATAATTCAGGTCTTCCTTGGTGTAGTTCATAAAAAACAAAAACATGTGCACCGAAATAAGGAACATCCAAACAACCAGAATTTTGTCTGATCGAGTTTTGTTCTTTTTAAATAGCAGCATCAACTCAAAGAAGACCGCAATGCTTATTCCGGCAATAAATATCATTAGCTAAAATTTATTATCCACTCCAATTCCAAATAAAACTATACATATTTAAATACTTTTATAACATTTCCCAAATAAAATTAAGTTTTGTCATATCCTGTCGCCAGCTAATTCATGATAATAAACCAGCAAAAAACGGAACTAAATACCCTTTCTCTTGATGTGTTATAAAGATCAACCTTTACTTTTATATTAGTCCTTTTTCTGCTTTCCAGCTCCAACAACGCCTCTTCTCGATCTGAATTAACATAGTCAGCTTTTGAATAAACGATACCATTTGCCGGTTTGCTAAATTTGATTTCTGCTTTTCGAACTACCGGAACTACTTTGTTGACAACAGTTTTAAATTCTTCTAACAAAAATTCGCCACTTGTTGCTTCTGCCAAAATAAAAAGTGCTCCTGCATGGAGCGTTCCGAGATGATTTAATAATTTTTCATCAGGCGGCATAGTAAAAATATAATCAGTAGACTTAGCCATTTTCTTAAGTCCTGTATGTTTGTTCAGGGGTAAATCAATTGTATTCATAAGTGCTATTTCTAATAGTATGGTTCGTATCTTCTGGTGTAAAATCCCGACACATTGTTCTATTTAGTTATTTGAATCGATCAAGCCAATCAAGATTATCTATCTGTTTTAAAAGATTTTGCGAGCAGAAAATATGCTACTTAATAAAATTACATCTTAGATTATAAAGTAGTTTTCATCCAAGTAAAAACCATAAAAAACTTAATGGAATTCAAACTTTGTTTGCTTCTCGTAATTTTTTACTCTTCTCTATTTCTTCAATTTTCCTTTGAAATAAGTAGCGTACCAGCGAGCTGTTTGTGTAAAGCCATTTAGTAAAACGTTTTTTCCTTCCTGGAATAAAAACAGTTCTTTTATTTTTTTCTAACGCTTTCAGTGATTGCAAAACCACGCTTTCCGGTGTCATCCATGAAGAATCCGGCACTGCACTTTTGTCAAAATTCTTTAAGTCTCCAACCTCGTGAAATTCGGTACTTACAAATCCGGGACAAAGTGCTTGTATTTTTATGCCTAAGCCTTTTACCTCGGCTTTGAGGTTTTCGGAAAAGGTAATTAGAAATGATTTTGTAGCATCATACAAAACATTGCCCGGTGTTAATATATAAGCACCCAATGATGAAACATTTATTATAGCACCGTGTTTCCTTTTAATCATAATTTGGAGGGCTGTATGGCTAAATTGTATTGGTGCTGCCATATGCACATGAAGCATATTCATATCTTTTTCAATGGGTACATCCGCAAAATAACCCTGCGTGGCAAATCCGGCATTATTAATCAAGAAATCAAGATTTGATATTTGTTTAATACTTTCTGAAACTTTATTAATGTCTTTTGCAAGAGCGAGATCGGCTCGAATTATTTCACACTTTATAGAAAATTCTGATTGAAGTCTCGTCGCAATTTCATGAAGTCGTTCACTCCGTCGTGCAACTAAAACCAGATTAAATCCAAGTTCTGCAAGCTTATTAGCAAAACATAGTCCTAATCCAGAAGAAGCTCCTGTTATTACAGCACATCCTGGTTCGTTAAAATCCCAAAAAGCCTTCTTTTTCTTTAATTCTGTCATTTTTTTTAATTTGATTGTTTCGATATTCGGCTTAGCATGAACGCTAACGAATTGGAGATATAAATGTTACACTGTCTCTTCGTTTCTGAATTCATGACATCCACAAAGGCAAGCAATCATCCAATACTTACTAAAATTTTAAGCTAAAATTTAAATTTTTGTTGCTTATGTAAACTTCGAGTTCAGCTCGCAGCTTCAACCAATAAACATGATCTTTTGAAAATATTATCGTTTCAATCTCTTCAGCACTTTCCAGATAGTTTTTATACAGAATTTCTTCAAAACGAATCCAGTCCTCTCCCCTTTTATCATTAAAACTCAAAGCATGTAACTCAATATCATCTGTTATGTGTTGAACTTCAGAAACAATCGCTTTGGGATCTGATATTTTTGGAATAATCGGACCAATTTTTAACGATGTTTTCACACCTTCAGCTTTAATCTCACGAAGAGCCTGATTCCGATTCTTTTTATTCAAAGTATTGAAATCAAACAGTTCGTTAATTTTATCGTCGTTCGAAGCAACCGATAAACAAACCTTCGAGGCAGGCATCTTTTTCAGAATATCGAAATCTCGTTTAACAAGATTTGATTTCGTATTTATGTTGACTGAAAAACCTTTTTCTAGTAAAACTTCCAATACGATTCTAGTCTGACAAAGACTCTCTTCCAATACCTGGTACGGATCGGTCTTATATCCGATAAGAATGGTTTGTGGCTCAATTTCATCGAGTTCTTTTTGCAATTTTGTACAAATATCTCTTTGAATTTTTATTTCATCATTCCAACTTGTTTTGGAACAATTTGAGTTAGTAAAATAAGCGAAACTGCTCTGATGACCAATATAAGGGTCGATGTAATATTGAAACTGCTTTTGGCTACAAGTCCTTAAAACAGAATTACTTGAACAAAATGAAATTCTCATTATTAAATACTGTTATCAATTTTTATAAATACGATCATCAATAAAGAAACCTACTGTTTTTCTGAATTATCCCAGTGTTAATATTTTAGTTTTCCAGCCAATTCATTCCTGCTTCCCTGGTACAAAAAACTTCAAACTCAACATTATCAATTGTTTTCAATTCCATTAAGAAGATTAGGGCAAAAGAGGTTTCACGAGGAGAATTTACAATGTCGGCGATTTTTATCGTACATGATTTTTTGAAAAGCTCATTGAATGCATTAATAAGTGTCACTTGCTCATTAATCTCATAATTAGCATAAAAAAAACGCAGATCAAGTAAAACCCTTATTATAGTTGAGTTCTTGGCATATTCAGCCAAAATCTCTACCATTTCCAACAGATCAGAAATTCTTAAATCATCTCTTGCTTCATAAATTAACAGATCTTCCTGATTGAAATATTTATACTCAAACTTATTCATTGTAATTATTTCTGAGCTAGCAAATCTTTGCTTGGTTCTAATTTTGTTCAAAGGTCATTATCATATTTTAGGAAAGAATCACCCTTCGGGGTGATTCTTTAGGGTGATTCAAAAGCTTTAAAGCCTACCCAAGAGAAGATTCGTCTCCCAAAAAGCGTTTACTCCTCATTCCATTCTGCCCAATTATTCACTATTTCATGGGCAACAAACCCGCCTACCCGGTATGCATTTTCAACGGCAATTGGAAATCCAACCCATGTATCATTAATACAATCGCTTGCATTTTCACCCGGGTATTGTTGATCAAAATCACTCGCAGTTCGAAGTGCCATCACCCTGTCAAAAGAAATAAGATTAGTCTCTGAAAGTCTTTTTAGTGCTGTAACAATACCACTGTCTTCCATGTTGGTTACATAGTATGTTCCCTGTCCATTAGTCCATTTCTTAACCCACCAATCTGCCCACTCGCTATAAACTTTCCCATAGAAAAAAGTATTGCCGGCAACATTATCTCCAATTGTAACAAAAGGCTCTCTTCGTGCAGCAGAATTAGCTGGAAACCTGTTTCTGATTTCTTGAGCCTCCTGAATATCAAATAATTCAACGTTTTTTGTTATTTCATATGCTTTTTTCACCAGTGATGAATTTAACTGGGTAACTTCTGTTCCGATAGTCCAGCCATTTTCACACCAAACCTCTTTACAGCCAAGTCGGAATCTGGAAAAATCCCAATTATCAGGCAATTCTTTGGCATCAATAACATGACACAAATCAGCATCCAAAATCCATTCCGACCATACAGCTGAACCAAGTGTGCAAACTTGGGGTGAAGTGCCGGCAATACCGGCTACAATGAAATAGGTATTTGAAAGATCCAGTTTAGGATTTAATCCCAATGCCATAACAGACGCGGTAGCATTAGCCAATCCACCTCCGGTAATTATTAAACCTTCTCCATTATCGTTATAATACAAAGGAGAATAAGCTCCCGGTATTTCCATCTCATTTACAAGGCTGTCTCTCTGATACCAAAGTTGGGCTTCTCCTATACCATCATCAGTAAGATCTCCCATTTCCATCATGGTAATTATTATGACTTTAAAAGAAGTCCTTTGGGCACTAGCTGTATTAAAATGAATTAGAGATAAGATGGTAAAAATGATCACAAATCTTTTGTAAGTTATGTAGTCAAACATATCCATATTGCTATTATTTATATTCGAAGGTCATCACCAACTTGCACCTTTAAAGTAATTAGGATCAAAGATTTTGGCTTTCAACTTTTGAGGGAAAGCAATATCGAAGTATTCTTCTTTCATTATGGGATTTCCATTTTTAAAAAATACCACCTCTGTTGCTATGTATTTACCATTTATCATTCTGTAATTATCAAAAATGGCTTCATCATATCGACCATGATTGTTATTTATCATTTTTATAAAAACAAGCCTTTCTTTATCGACATAAAACCTTGGGCTATCATCATTATCATCAGACGCACCTACACAGTACACTGATTTCCCATTTAACGAAGTTTCATACAACCGGGAAATATCATAACCTTTTTTCGTGAGCTTATCAATGGTAAGTTTAACTGGTTGTACATACACATCGAAACCCAGTACCATTAGATCATGAATATCCTCTATTTTATTCTGAACCTGATTATTATTTATGATGTAAATACTGTCATTTCGAAACACATAACCATCTCCACTGTCGAAACTGTCAAACTTAATTATCAATTGATTTGGAGATCGATAAGCCTCATGCCACACTGTTTTGTTAACGACAGAACCGTTTTGATATTCAAATACATATTGAGAAAAAGTTAGGTTCCTGACGAATGACTCAGCATACTTTTCTTTCATTAACACAATTACATCTTCACCTGTTCTCACTGGTTTTTCGCCAAAGCTCAACATACTGATACAAATTAGTAGTATAATGGTAGATACTGTTTTCATTTTTAATTATTGGGTTAGAATTTAATAATAATCAGGGGAATAGCGGTTTAATGAGGATCATCCACAACAAAATACCTAAGCCAAAAACAGTGTGGTTTGTTATGTTGGTACGAATAATCTTCGATCTCTGTTCAGATTTAGCCGCAACAAATCCCATGTTGATACTTGGCAAAAGCCAAAACCATGGAAAAATTACAGTTACAAAACCATAGAATATTGGCAACCAAAATTGGTTTTTCATCCAAGGGAATTTTAATTCCATCCCAAAATAGAATCCGGTTAAAACGATACCTATTAAATAATGCGATATAAAACACCATAATTTTTCATTTTTTAACGGAGGTGTTGTAGTAATATTCTGGTGAAAATATTTTCCCTTAAACAAATATAGAAACCATCGCCCAAGTTCATTTTGAGTAATAAATGGATGTATAATTTTTCTTTTAGCAAGGAAGCTGGCACATAAATCCATTATTATTGTTGCAAAAGTCCCTGAAAGTATTATTTGAGCTATAAGCATAACATTCTATTTCAATAGCTTACAAAAAGTTACATTTTCTCCACTCCACAAATTATCATCTGCAGGTAGTACATTTTCATTAAATTCAATACCAGTAAAATCAAATGGTTTCAAAAGACGAATTAAATCTTCATGCGAAAAGTAGTGCGTCCAAAAACGGTAAACGCTGGTTTTTTCATCTTCAGCCACAACATGCTGGTTAAGTATTACTTTTTCCTTTTCATAAAAAAAGGATTCAGAAAGGGTTATATAAGGTTTATCGCGCCAGAATCCCTGTTCTGCAACTTCCCAGTTTTTCGGACTTACTTTTTTATCCAATTCTCTGTCATTTAAAACATCAAATATCAAAGTGCCACCGGGTTTTAGGGCTTTTTCTATTTTGCCAAGAAGTTTGTTTCGATCATCCGGCAACAGTACCCCTAAGTCGGTGTAAATCATTAATACCAAATCAAAATCATTTTCCGGCAATTCCAGATCCAGATAGTTTTTATTAATGTATTCAATATCCAGGTTCCTTGATTTAGCCTGTTCGATTGCATAGTCAATCGAATTTTTTGAGATATCAACTCCTGAAACCTTATGACCTTTTTGAGCAATCTGCTGTGTATATAATCCAGGACCACAACCTAAATCGAGGATTTTTAATTTTTTATCCTCTACCTGTTCAAAAATCCAATGAATAGTTTTTTCAATGGTTGCCTTTTTTCTGCTTGCCAAATCAATATCGGGATGCAGGTGAATTTCGAGCAATTGTCTTGAAATATGCGGATCGGTCCACATAAATGCATTGCCAGGATTATAAATCTCGGGTTGTTGGCTATATTTTATAATATCTGTAATTTTCATTTTATCTGTTATTTAATTTGTTTGATTTAATGAACGTGAATAGAAAATAGGAACTTAACACAGTCAGGTGAATCCATATCGGAATCATATTATTTAATGCGATGTATCCACATGATACTGCGTAAATCTGAGCTAAAACAATACCTGAAATTACCGGGAAAACAGTGATCACTAAAATTCCTTTGCGTTCAAGCGGTTTTAAACTGCCCCAAATTAAGAGCACGGTCCAACCAACCATTAACCCAGCTCCCATACCAAGAGCGTATCTGTATTCGGGAGTTGAAACTACGTTTTCATGCTTAAAAAGATACGTTCCGAATTCCGGGAACATCATAATTATTGCAGCAAGCGCATCAGTAATGGCACCTAACCAAAATGCTATTTTTAATAGTGTTATCTTATTACTTTTTCTCATTTCTGTTCATCTTGTAAAAACGTTAGAATCTGTAGGCTATCCCTAAGTTTAAGTGCATTGGAGAACCTCTGTAACTATTAAGTTTTTCTGTAAATGGAAGTTTCAATTCCGAATAGACATCAATATCCTTTTTGATGGTGAATCCACCTTCCAGTCCAAATTGAAACCTTCCACCGGCACCTTTGTACCAGCCATCAACAGCATCCTCATAATAGGTTTCCTTATAAAAATCAGAATGCTCAATTTTATTTAGAAAGATGTTTTCATATTCCGCAGTAAGTGCAACAAATCGCTTTACGCCGTAAATGCCAAATGCCACTTCATCAGCAGCGGCAAACCTTTTCGAATCGAAATTCTTTGCCGACATGCTTCCGGCAGAAACATTCAGGTTATTTACAATTTTGAATTTCCCTTTTTCAATCACGGGTAGAATTCCACCTATTTTAAAATCGTTGTTACTGAAATTCGCCGTTGATGAACCAAATTCTGCAAAACCAACAATGTTTTGGTTTAAAAATCCAATATCAAATTTACGCTCATAGCCTAACGTAAGCATGGTTGCAGGTTCTATTCCCGTTCGTAAATACACCCTGTTGTTTACGTCAGGATCGCTATTTATTATGGTTTGCGCCGACAACTGATTTAAGGTAAAAAGCAGTGTCATTGCAATTACTATGGTTTTTATGTTGTTCATTTTGTTTTCTGTTTAAAAAATCTACTTAAAATAATTTCTGATTAATAATGCTATTTCGTCAGGCTTTTCCCAAGGACCCGTATGCCCAACTTCTGAAACTTCAATTAAACCAGATTGTGGATAATATTGCATTTGCATATCGGCGTATTCTGGTAATTCATTCAGTACGTTTTCACTTCCGATAAATAAAAACCTACCCTGAAATGAATTGAGATTTGAAGTAATATCGAAATCTTCCGAATCAATAAAATCAAGGTTATCATCTAGAAGTAAAGCGCCTGCCCGCCAATATGGTGAGTTAGGATCTGCATGGAACTCGGGCTGCGATTTGTCGGACTGGCTTACGTTCATCATGTATTGGTAATCGGCTCGTTCGTGCCCATCAGGAGTAAAATGATCGTGTGCAATTAAATACTCTTCCAGCCATTCTTTACCAATTTCACTTAACACTGAAGTTGTATTATCCTTAACATAGTCCCAAACTTCTTTTGATAAAGGCCCCGGCTCATAGGAAACAATATCTTTTATTCTTTCAGGATATGCATTTATTAAGCCGGTTGCTAATGTCCCGCCAAACGACCAGGCAAACAAATACACCTGTGAATCGGAAATACCTGTTTCATTTTCTTTTGCCTGCAGGTAATATTCAATAATGTCATTTAGATCTTCAACATACAAATCAAAGCTCAATTTACCCGGTTCAAAACGAGGCGAGAGCCCTCCTCCACGCTGGTCGTAGAATACGCAGAAATATTCATCCTGAAGTTGGCTTATTCCGCCATTGGTAACTGTCCTTTCTTCTGGATAACGTGAAGCATTTTCAACTCCTTTCTGACTAATCATTGGTCTATAATCGCTTCCCGGACCTCCATGCAGAAAAATAATAATCGGGTTTTCAATATTTCCCATCGTTTCGGCATGAAACAGTTTCCCGTTTATTTCAAGCCGTGGAAGACGAAGATCTTCCGTTACAGTTTTCGGGAGCAAATTTCCCGGTTCATCAATATCATAAACTCCTTCATCGCATCCGAAGAAAAAAGCGGATACAAGAATAATTATGACAATATTTAATAATTGTTTCATTGTTTTCATGTTTCTTGTTTTCGTTTTCCTAAAAATTTTTTAGTGATTTTTGTTGATAAGAGAGCTAATCACAAGCCCTATCCCAATTCCTACCATAATGCAGCCAACAAAGGCTTTTGCCGATGTGTGGAGCACAAAAAAACCAACGCCTAATCCAAGCATCGTAGTTCCTCCTATAATCCACGAAGACGAATTGTCGTTTCTGCATTCTGTTTGTTTAATTGTTTCCATGGCTTAAATTTTAGTCGTTTAATTGTTTTCTGTTTTTATGCCTTCAAAAAAGTTTTTAAGCTTATGATCTCCATACCAGGGGGCAACCATATCCATTGCAAGAACAGTGAAGAAAAATTCCATCGGACCGTAAGTTTTCTGAGATGTGAATGTTCTGGCGAACCATAATATCGTTTTTCTCATCCATTCGGGCATGTAGCTAATTTTTGGTTTTTTCCCGAGCGTATCGAATGCCATATTTACAATTTCGTTATGCGTGAGAATTTCAGGACCACCGGCTTCAATTTCTATTTCATTCGTCTCAATGGCATCAACACATATTTTGGCCAAATCGGCACCGTGTATAGGATTCATTTTAAAATTTCCATCGCCAAAAAGTTCGGCTTTTCCTTTTTTTGCCATTTTTAGGAATTCGCTCATGTCTGAGAAAAAGCCATTTGGCCGCACAATACAATAGCCGATACCCGATTCCTTGAGCTTTTTAACAAACATTTCTTTAGCTTCACACATTTTCAGATGTGTTAATTTGTCGGCATTAAATGCTGACACATAAATGAACTTTTTTACTCCGCTTTCAATTGCTTCTTCCAATAAATTCAAATTGGCCCGGTAATCAACATCCATATAGGTCAGTCCATCCTTTTGTTTGGTAATTCCGACAGTACTAATAACAACATCCGCATTTGGCATGCATTCAATAATACTCATCGGATTAGTTACCTCTGCTTCTATTACATCAAATTTATCCTGATCAAAACCGGCTTTCTCCTTGTTCCGGACAATTAAACAGGTGTTATATTCCCGGGCCGTTAATTCTTCGGCTATGTATCTTCCCAAATACCCTGTAGCTCCTGCCAGTACTATATTTTTTGCTTTCATTTTATTCGATTACATTCAAAATGTGAGGTTTTTTTCTTGGGTGAATTGCGGGAATTTTTTTAGGATATCCCAATGCAAGAGGTGCAACTATTTTTAGGTTCGCTGGTATTCCTAGTTCATTTCGTAATTCAGGATTACTAATTGCCGTGGCAAAATTCACCCAGCATGTTCCTAATCCTTTCGATGTTGCTAAAAACATAAAATAGCAAGCAGCTAACGAACAGTCGGCAACCAGGTTTTTAACATTCGTTTCCCCCATAATAAAAACCACAGCAGGCGCGTGATAGAAAATATGGAAAGATTCATTTTGAAGCATCTTTTCATATTTTTTAGCAGGATCGCCAGGATTCGCAGCAATACGTTTGATGAAATTCTGCCTGCACTCATCAGATATCCGGTCGAGCATTGCTTTGTTGCTTACAACCAGATACTTCCATGGCTGCTCATTGCCGGCACTTGGCGCCAAAGTACTATCTTTTATTATGCTTCGTATTGTAACCAACGAAACAGGTTTATCCTGGTAGTTTCTAATAGATCTTCGGTTTTGTAATATTTCATCTAGCATCATTTGTCCGTGATTTTTTTTGATTTTTGAAATCATTATTTGCCGGGACTCTCCGTTTTTTCTACTGAAATAAGTTTCAGATTTAAATCTCTGATCTTGTTCAGAATTCCGTAAATAAATGCTTCGTCTCGTGCATCTCCGCGCAAAATGGTGTAATCGCCTTTAGTTGTGATATCCAAACCATCAAACCATTCTTTCCACGATGAATCGAGATGTCCTTTGATTTTTATTTTAATTGTACCATTCATTTTAAATTGCTTTGAATCAACACAACAAAGGTCCGGATCATCCGCCAAAAAAAAATCACCCTTTTGGGTGATTTCAGAGGGTGATTTTGAATGTTTTATGAAATTAAAAATCACAGGATTCCCAATTTTTTCGCCTTTTCCACGGCTTTTATCCGGCTATCTACCTCAAGTTTGAGGTTGATGTTTTTCAGGTGGGTTTTTACAGTGTTCAACGAAATAAACAAATCGTCGGCAATTTGCTGGTTGGAGTATTCTTTGGCTAATAGTTTAAGTGTATCCCGCTCCCGGGCGCTTAAAACGTTTTCGGAAGAAGATTTTTCCGTATTCTTTTCATTTTCACATCCCTTTAGTAAAAGGTTAAGATAATCTGTTGAAATTGCATCTAAAGTTTCATCCGACTTAATTGCTTTTTCTTTTTTTACTTCCTTTAGAATCTTTTCAATTTCAATGCCTTCATTCAAATACAGTCTAACTAATCCTTCCCTCTGGGTTAGAATTAACAATTCTCTGATACTGTTAATGGCATCTTCATTTTTCCCTGTCTTTATGAATACTAGTACTTTCATTATTTCCACTTCAGCAAACAACTCTACTATCTTGCTATTCTTTAGTTTCAATGATAGTTCATCAAGAATTGTATCCGCTTTTTGGTATTTATTAAAAGAAATGAAATAACGAGCACTTGCTATACCATATAGAATTTGTTCAATTGGATTATTATTTGTTGGGTTACTTAGTTGTTTGTATAATGAATCAGCTTCATTTTTCATGCCTAATTGGGAAAACAACTTTAGCTTTAAGGCAAATGATAAAACAGCTAAATGATGTCTCGAATTATTCAAGAGTCTGGTCTTCTGCTTTTCAATAGTTTCCAGAGCTGTCTTTAATTTACCGGCTTTATAATAACTTTCAGCCAATAATAATAATCCAACGCCTTTAAATGACATACTCACCAGATTCTGTGATAGTTCATAACCTTTGAATGCATTTTCGATACCTGATGTTATATTTCCCTGTTCGGTATATATAAAGCCAATTGTTGAATACAATATTGATGAATACAGATTAAATTTAAATCCTTCTGTATACTTTTTCTCTTTATACTTTTCAAGTAGTTCCAGGCATATTTTAACTGATTCTTGATATTTCCCTCTATGCTTTGAGAAATATGCAAAATGGAATGTTTGTACAATTTCCAAATATGTGTTATCGATATTCTTTGCATGATCCAATCCAGTAAAAAATGAAGATGTGCATTTTTCAAGGTCGAACTGCAATAATTCAGATAATCCCTTTCCATAGTATGCCCAGGAACTCCAAACATTGTCATTATCATTTAAATGGTTGACAGATAAATTAGCAAAGTATGTAGCACTTTCTACATCACCCATGTAATCTTTAAGAAGGGTATTGGTTGTATAGAGTCTTCCTAACAGAACCTTGTTCTTATTTTTGACATTTTCATCATGAACCAAAACATTCAGTTTATCTAAAAACTCTTCAGCTTCATTCAATCTTCCTACAATTATTAAAGTCCATGCATGCATAACACCGAACTTTAAATTTGAGAAAACCTCTTTCTCAGGAAAAAGATCAGCAAATTTTAAAACTATACCGTATTGAGAAGTTGCTATCAGGTGATCAATAATTTCATCAATAAGTTCAAGACCTTTTTTAATATTTCCTGCTTTAAGCGTATGCTCAATTGCCAATAATGCAAAATCATTTTGTTCAAACCAGGTTCCGGCATTTTGATGCAAGCTTTGAATACGTTTTTTATAGTATTGGTTCAGCCTCTGCATTAATAAATCAGCAAATAGATGATGATATCTGTACCATTTTCTCTCATTATCCAAAGGAATTAGAAACATGTTTCCTTTTTCAAGTATTTCAAGTAATTGCTGACTATTATCTTTCCCGAGAACCGCATCACAAAGCGATCCTGACAAACGATCAAATATAGATGTACAAAGAAGAAATTCCCGCATTTCATCATTTTGAATAATTAGAATCTCTTCCATAAGGTAATCCATAATATACTTATTGTTACCTGCTAGCTGTTCTATGTATTCAGAAATATTATCTTGTCCTTTAAATGTCAAAGACACCAACTGTAATCCGGCAATCCATCCTTCCGTTTTTCTTTTAAGTAAGTCAATATCTTTATCGCTTAAACTCAATTTAAGTTTTCGGTTAAATAGCTCCCCAATATCGTTCTTCGTGAAACTTAATTCTGCTGATCTTATTTCAACGATTTCATTCTGACTTCTGATTCTGGAAAGAGGTATTTGAGGATCTTGTCGGGTAATAATCACAAAATGAATGTTTTTAGGGCTATTTTCCAGCAAGAAAAGTAGAATATCTGAAATTTGCTGATTATTAATTAAATGAAAATCATCCAACACTATTAGAATATCTTCTTCGATTGGCAAGAGTTCATTAATAAATGACTCAACGATATAGCTTATTTTAATGGTGTCTGATGATTTAAGTAATTCCAAGGAGTTATCACCAATACTATTATTTAGGTTTCGAATACTATTAAATAAATATTTTAAAAATACTACTTGATCATTATCCCGCTCATCTAAGGAATACCATGCAGTTTGAAAGTTATGTTTATTAATCCAATTACTAACAAGTGTTGTTTTTCCATAACCGGCTGTGGCGGAAACAAGAATGAGTCTTCGGGTTAATCCTTCATCTAGTTTTTCAAACAAGGCAGATCGGTGAACAACATTCTCTTTGGGTTGCGGAATATGTAGTTTAGTTAGTAGCATATTTGAATATCTGAATTAGACAATCCCAAGTTCTTTCGCCTTTTCTACAGCTTTTGTTCTACTATCCACTTCGAGTTTGAGATTAATGTTTTTCAAGTGGCTTTTTACGGTATTCAAAGAAATAAACAAATCGTCGGCAATTTGCTGGTTGGAGTATTCTTTGGCTAATAGTTTAAGTGTATCTAATTCACGGGCACTTAAAACATTTTCCGTTGCAGCTTTACTTGTTTTCTTTTCATTTTCAAAAGCTTCAATAAGAACATTCAAATAGCTGGAAGACACTGCATCTAGTTTTTCTGTCGAACTAACTTTCTTTCTTTGTCCTATTTCCCTTAATAAGGACTCAATTTCTGCCCCTTCATTGATATAAATTCTATTAAAATGATCAGATTGGGTACATTTTAAACAATTCAAAACAGAAATTATAGCCTCTTCCCTTTTATTTGCAAGCAATAACGATTTTGCCATTAAGAGTTTTACTTCTGCTAATAATTCAAAAGCGTCATGACTTTTCAACCCCTTCTTTAGGTCGGTTAGCAACAAGATGGATTCGCTATAATTTTTCTGTGAGATACTATAACGAGCAATGGCTACATTATAAAAATAGTTCTCAAAATTGTGGTTTTTAGTTGTTTCCTTTCTACGGTTAAGGATTGTGAGAGCCTTTTCGTCTTCACCAAGCAAAATCAGCAAATTGCATTTTAAGGAATTGGCCAAAACATAAAGCCATTGCGCAATATCCTGATTAACGATCTTTTCAAGCTCTTCAATTAACGACAAAGCTTTATTGAATTCTCCAGACTTGTAATATGTCTCTGCCAGCAATAAAGCATTGTAAGCTTGAAACGACAGACTTAAAACTCCTCTTGAAAGATTATAACCTTTACGGGCATTTTTAATTCCTTCCTCAGTTTTTCCCTGCTCGGCCTGAATATATCCAATTATGGAATAAAGTATTGACGATAACAGGCCAATCCGGTATTCTTCGATTTTTGAATCGGCATTAAATGTTTCAAGAAGATTATTACATAGTTCGAGTGATTTAGTATACTCCCCTTTTACTTTTAATACATACGCAGTTTTAGAGGTTGCTATTAAATTCAGGTACAGGTTATCTACTTTTTGAGCCTTTTCTCTTGCAATTTTAAATGAGCTGATGCTTTTGTTCAATTCAAACCGAAGCAAATTCGATTCTCCGTATGAAATATGAGCCCACGAATTCCATAAAACATCATTTGTTTCAATATTTTCAATAGCAAGTTTTGAGTACCTGAATGCGGCTTCAACATCGCCCGAAAAGACTTTTAAAAGGTTATACGTTTCATACAATCTTCCCAACAGTTTATTCCTGGCGCCGTTAGATTTATCGGTTTTTATACTGGTTTGTAATTTATCCAGAAATACCTCGGCTACATCTAATTTACCCATTATAATGAGTACCCAGGCGTAGGCAATCCCAAATTTACCACTTGAGATAATTTCATTTTCATTCAGGTGCTGTGTAAATTTCAGAATAATTGTATACTGCGATGTTTCCCATAAACTATCAACTTCGTTATCAATTAATTGCAGTGCCTTTTCAGAACTTCCGGCTTTTAGTGTATGCTCAATGGCAAATAAGGAAAATCCTTTTGCTTCATACCATAAGCCAGCTTTTTTATGCAATTCTGGTATTTGTTCTTTATGCTTGATTTGCAGTCGTTGTTTTAATAAATCGCCAAAAAGATGATGGTAACGAAACCACTTGCGTTCATCATCGAGCGGAACAATAAACATGTTACATTTTTCAAGCGATTCAAGTAATTGCTGGCTATTGTTTTTGTCGAGTATTGCATCGCATAGCGAGCCTGAGAATTGATCCAGTACCGAGGTTTTTAACAGAAAGTCTCGCGTCTCATTATCCAGTGTATTCAGGACTTCCTCAATCAGGTAATCCATAATATACCTGCTGTCTCCGGCAATACTTTTCAGGTATTCCGAAATATTATCTTTATTCTGAAGTGTAATTGCAGTTAATTGTAACCCGGCAATCCAACCTTCGGTTTTTAGTTCTACAAGGCTAATGTCATTCCGGGTAAGCCCGAGCTTTAATTTCCGGTTAAAAAAATCGGTAATATCGTGCTCGTTAAAGCTTAAATCAGCAGACCGAATTTCCATAAGTTCATTCTGACTTCTCAGCCGTGCCAATGAAATTGGAGGATCAGAGCGAGTTAACAGCGCAATTTTAAAGTTTTGAGGTTTGTACTCAATGATAAAACTTAAGGTCTTAAATATCTCTGAGCGGTTAATTAAATGTAAGTCGTCAATAACAAGCAGAAACTCTTTTTCAACAGAAAGTATGTCATTTATAAGCAGTTCGATAATATACTTTATTTCTGCAGTGCCCGGAGATTTTAATAAATTAAGTGATTTGCCCCCAATGTTTTCATTAACTGTTTGGATGCTGTTAATCATTAAGCTCAGAAATTCAAAGGGATCATTATCGCGGCTATCCACCGAGTACCAGGCAGTTGGTATTTTGTTTTGAATTATCCAATCGCTAACAAGCGTAGTTTTTCCATAACCTGCTGTGGCGGAAACAAGAATTAATCTACGGTTCAATCCTTCATTTAATTTTTCAAATAAAGCTGATCGGTGAACCACATGCTCTTTGGGTTGCGGAATATGTAGTTTAGTTAGTAGCATTCTTGATTAATATAAAATAAATACCGACTATTAAAAATTAAAGATACTACTTCCATAAAAAAATTGAAAACTGATCAAAACTCACAATTGCAAATAATTAACACTATTACGAATTCCATTTTTTTATGGAACTGTCATAACTGGCTATTTCCTCTTTTCCAAGAATACTATTAATGAACTCGGACTTATCACAGATTGAATTTATTATTTCGCTATTAATAGCGTGGTTATATATCACCCAATTATTTTTAACATTCGGGTTTTTATTAATGTCAATCGTTCTACTTGTGTAATAAGTAAAATCATAATCTTTTACATTCATTGTTCTTACTTTTTTACTTGAGTTAGTTATGTAATAGATTTTCATGTTTTTAATGTCATAAACTATCTTCCATTGCGTGTTATTACTCACTGCATCAAGAATCGAAAAACTATAGTCTATTTCATTCTGCCCTTCATATTTTTCAACTAATTCCTTGGCGATATTGTATCTCTCCAATGAATTCGCCACATCAGTTGGGTAATTATTTTTACCGATATCTTTAATATGCTCATTTTGATTCAATGAATTTTCAATTGTGTTATTTGATAAGACTCCATCTAAGCGTGGATTATTTTTATACACAAGCATCTTTCCATTAATAAATTCAAATATAGCGCTGTCTCCATTTCTATCCATTGTATTAAAATGAATGGGGAATTTAAAATCTACATTAGAAATTCGCACCTCTGTGCAGGATTTTATTATTTCATTAACGGATTTACACGAATCAAGCATATACTGAATCCACTGGTGAGAAATTAAAGCAGGTCTTTCATCAGGTTGCTCATAAACTGATTCTTCCAAAAACAGGTGTTCCACAACCAAGCCTTTTTCATTCATCCCGCCATGTGGAATATCCTTACTTATCTGATTAAAAGTAATACTTCCAAACTTTGACCTCCAAACCGCAGGAGTTTCGTTACATTTTCGACTAATATAAGCTGTCTTTTTTACCTCGCGAGGATTAATAAATACTGTCCCAATGTCAGTTTCTACATCCAAATTTCGGCCAAATATTAATTCTGAATCGGTTTTAATTGTGAAGCTTGTACACATACATAAAGCATTTTTATTAATAAATATTGGTTGCTTTCAAAACTACGAAGGGTTTGTTTTCCTTTTATTTTTTATTAAAAATTGAATTATCTCCTGTTCAAACCTCTCTAGAATAGTACAATTGAAAAGAACGTGTCCCATTTTAGGAATAAGTACCAACTTAGAATTGGGTATACACGCTGCAGTTTGAATTCCTCCGAATTTGTGCACAAGATAATCTTCTTCGCCATGAATAATTAGCGCCGGTATTTTTACCTCTTGTAGTTGTTCTGTTCTGTCGGTAAGATTTGCCTGTGCTTTAACATGCGAGTCACCAATAGCCCCAATAATATCCTGACGATCATACAGGTTTTTGGTGTATTCAACAGCCAGTTTTTTATCAAACTCGGCAGTTCCATTCAAGTATTTCCATACTTTCAGAAAACCTTGCAGGTCATTATTAAAATTATTGGTCGGATTGTTTTCCATAAATATTTCCCAAGTTTTAGGTGGTGGCGGTGGGATATTACCGGAATTTGTTGAAGCTGAAGCTGAAGTCATGGAAATAATCCTGTCGGGATAATGAATTGCCAATAGCTGAACTATAAAACCACCCATCGAATGACCTACAACATGTGCCTTTGTAACCGAAAGCGAATCCAATATTGTTATGGCATCTTTGGTAAGTTGCATAACGTCAAAGGGATTTTTTTCGTAATCAACTTTCGTTGAATAACCAAAATCGCGATGGTCGTATTTTATCACACAAAAGTTTCTGTTGGCGAGGTTTTTGCAAAGCTTATCCGACCAAAATGATGAATTAGCGCCGGCTCCTGAAATAAATAGAATGGCTTCGTTCGAGTCATCACCGTAGGTTTCCACCCATAATCTCAGGTTTGGTTCAATTTGTATAAATCCCGTTTGCTTTTTCATCCCATAGCTATTTGAATAAAACGAAAATGTCAATATTAAAAATGCAATGATGCAATTCGCTTGTTTCACATTTTTTTAGCTATAAATTCACTTGCAATTTTGAAAAATTCTTCATGATTCGAGAACATAGCCGGATGATTGCCTTTCTCAAAAATATGAATCTTAAGAGCTGTATTTTTGTCCTTTAATCCCTCGAAAATCTTATCCAGATGATTACAATATTCATCTTCCAAACTTCCTGTGAGCAATGTTGGCACATCAAGTTCCGAAATCGATTTATGGAAAAAAGAGTTACCGGTTTTTGCAAATTCGATGTTTACATTGGTGTCCATATCAACCACTTTTTCCCAATCCGTTCCGTGCATATCTTTCCAGAAAAACTGAGCTTCTTCAATCTTTTTGTCTCTTTCTCTGTCTTCTCTTATGGTTTTTACAAAGGTTTCTAAAGATGATTCTCCTTCAAAACTATCAGCTACCAAAAATTTGACTTTATCCGGATGTTCGAGCGCCAGGTTAATCCCAACCAATGCCCCGCCGCTGGTGCCAATTACATTTACATTTTTTAGATTTAATTCCTCCAGCAAGGCGTTTGACACCTTTGAATTGTAATACCAGAAATCCGTTTCAAACTTCTCCAACCGGGAAGATTTACCGTGCCCCGGAAAATCAAAAAGTATTACTTTGTAATTATCAGCATATAGTTTTATTATGGGATGAAACATGCGGGATGAAACACTATTTCCATGAATCAATAAAAGTGGCTCACCTTCTCCAAAAATTTCATAAAAAACTTTACCATTTTCAAATTTATAGAAAGGCATACTTAGAATTATTTAATGAATTGATTTTTGAGTCAAGATTTAAAATTAATTGCTTTTAAGTTTATAATGAACTGTCCATTGTATTTTCCTGAAAGCATCTTTATTTCTAAAAAAAATCCTAAATGGAATGTTGGCTTCTTCTTCATCAAGGTACGACCAGTCCTTAATATACTTGTAATTCGTATCCCATGTTTCAATTTCATTACTATCGGTAATCCCAAATTTGAATAACGTTTCTTCCCCAAGTTTGAGCTCTTTTTTCATTTTTATGGCCATCATTTTTCCGCGCCACCCAGCAAGCCATTTCGTGTTAAAGACTTCGAAAACAACTTCCGGATTGGTAAACTTTCTTTGAAGTTCGCCAAACAGAGCTTTCACATCAGCCAATTCACAATACATGAAAACTCCTTCTGCCATCAAAAAAACGTGTTCTCTGTCTATTTCGTTTATCCAGTCGAATTCGAAAACCGACTGAGAAAATTGGCTGTAACGTTTAGTTGGCGCAATAATATTTTCTTTGATGTTAATAATATCAGGGAGATCCAGGTCGTAAAAAAGGATTTTCCCATTATCGATTCTTTTGAACCGGTTATCCATTCCGCACCCAATATTTACAATCGCAGCATCAGGATGTTTTTCAATAAAACTTTTAGCAAATAAATCATACTGCCGGGCACGAAGTGCGATGTGAGTGACCAGACTCTTTTTAATTTGGTTTGAGTTAAATCCCGGAAGTCCGGTTATCTCCTTTAACGCCTCCAATGTGTCTAAAGAATTCCTGTCATTTAATATGGAATGCCTGGAGTTTGCATCTAAAGCATGACATTGCAATGTTAGAAATGCGGTTTGAGAAATTTGTCCGATTTTTGCAGTCATTTTTTAATCATTTTTCGGTAGCTCAGTCAACGTTTTGTTTGTGTTTACAAGAGGTAGCGGAATAAATGCAACCAAATCGTCTAGATATTCAGCGCTCACTTTATTTGTGACAGGATCGCTAATGGCATGACCACCCTTTGGATAAACCTTTACAAGGAAATTATTGAGATTGTTAACTTTTAGTTTCTCCTTGCATTTTTCAACAGGAACATTTCTGTCATCGCCTCCAAATCCAATAAATACAGGGACATGTATTTGTTGCCAATACGGAATAGGATCAAAACCAACCAATGCTTTCTGATGGGGCATTTTGCTGATCCTTTTGGAAGTAAGCGGAGCAAGAGCCTTTGCAATAAATCGATAAGTATAAGGTTCGATATTATTAATTTCTTCGTATACCAATTGTTCGTCGGTTGTAACCGTTGCCCCTGACATGGTTGCCACAAAATCAATATTTGCGGATTTAGTTGCGGCAACCGGGGCGATCCATCCCCCCTGGCTCATCCCCAAAACTCCAATTTCAGAATAGTCAAAAGTATTCTGCCCTTTTACATATTCAACAGCTGCTAAAACATCACTTGCTAATTGGTTAAAATCAGCTCCAATCCATTCTCCTTCCGATTTCTCACATCCTCTTTTATCGGGAAGCACAACGGCAATTCCATTATTTGTTAAATGCTTTGCCACCGATAAATACCAAACACTGTTTCTAAAACTAGGTCCTGATCCGTGGATAAAAACAACCACGGGAAATGACCCGTCGCCTTCAGGTAGCATCAGCATTCCGGCCAGTTTTAGACTATCTGCTTTGTTCTTGAATGTAATTTCGGAGTATTCTATTTCTGAAAGATCCGGTCCGGTTAACATCCTTTGCGGCTTGTTTTTAAATGCCAGCGGTAAAATTAGAAATACTATTAATCCCAGGGTTACAATTAGTAAAGTTCGTCTCTTTTTTAGTTTCATGTTTTCTGTTGTTTTTATTCTTCTAATCTTTTATCGATGTGATATAAAATGCTTTGGACTTCTTGCCCAACATCACACTTTTGGAAATTTCAAAACCATTCTTCACAAGCAGACTCTCAATACTTTTTTTGGTGGTTTTTTCTTTTAATGCTTCATCAGATGGTTTCCCAAAAGTTTTTATGTAGCGAATTCCTACGGCCATCCGGCTAAAGAAATTCATATCATCTATAGCAAAAGAGGTTATTATCAGATATCCACCGCTTTTTAATACCCGCTTACTTTCCTGAATCACCTTTTCTGCATTCCCAATTATGTGAATCAGGTTAGCCATAAAAACCGTGTCAAAGCTTTCATTTTCAAAATCAAGATTCAAGGCATTGGCTCTTTTGAATTCCACTTTTTGCAGGTTTCCTCTTTTTTGCTTTGCAGTGGCAACCATGTCATCGGAGAAATCCGTGGCAACAACAATCTTTGAATTTTTCAAAAGGATTTCGGTATACAATCCGGTTCCGCAACCCAGTTCCAGAGCTTTTCCTAAATCAGATTCTTTCAGCATTTCTTGCCTGGTGAGAGAAAGCAACTCTTTGCCAACTACCTTTTGCTGTTTTTCTTCGTAATCTTCCGAAAACCGGCTCCAGTATGTTTCTTTGATTTTCTGTTTCATCACTCGTCATTTATAGTATTTTTCAAGCTCAGGAAATAATTTCAGGCAGTTTGTAAATGCCATTTTCTCTAATTGGTTATCGTTAAAGTCTCCCTGTTTTAGTAGGTTTTTAGTTACAATTGGTGCCAGTTTCGAAATGCAAACATCAGTTCCAAAAACGATATGGTCCGGACCGGCAAAATCCTGTAACGTTTTTATGGCATAGTTACCAGAAACATTAGCCGTATCGTAATACATTCTTTTCAGGTGTTGAAGTCCTTTGGATGGTTCGCCATTTACTAGAAAATCGTAAAAAGTTCTTATAATTGGTGGCTTTTTATCTTTTTGTCCATACTCAATTCCTGCCAATCGCCATGCTATATAGGGAATTGTGCCACCTCCGTGCGATAAAATATACCGAATTTCAGGATACCTGTCAAGCACTCCGCTGTACATCATGTTGGCTACAGCACGTGTGGTATCAAAAGGTGCCTCTATTAATGCATTGGGCATACCTAATCCAGAATCGAATTCTACTCCCGGGTCGGTAGGATGAATATAAACCACAGCTTTTCGTTTATTCAACTCATTAAAAAATGGTTCAAAAATTTCATCACCCAAATATTTGCCTAAATAATTGGTCATCAAACAAACTCCATTTAAATGAAGAGTGTCTAAGGCATAGTTCAATTCAGTTAAAGCCGCGTCTGGATTTAACATAGGGATTGTGGCAAAACCACCAAATTGATCAGGATAAATGTCTTTCGTTTCTGCTATAATTTCGTTGGTTAAGCGTGCCAAAACTTCAGGAAAATCATCAGGCACTTTTACGTCGGGAAAGTAAACACCCGGTGTTGAAATGGACAACATGGCAATTTTAACCCCATTTTCTTTCATCTTTTTAAATGAAGTTTCCACTGTCCATTTCGGCAATTTTACACCAATAGATTTTTCAATTCCTACTTCCTTTAGCGCCTCAACATATTCTTTTGGAAAAATATGGTGATGTACATCAATTTTGTTAGTTGTTTTCATGGTATTGTATCTGTTTTCCTTAAAAATACTCTTACAAAGTTTAAAGAAAAACGGCATCAAAGAATCACCCGCATGGGTGATTTTAGGGGTGAATTGATAATTGAATTCTTGTATTGATTGTTTGGTTAAATTTCTTTGTGAAAGAAAAATGCTTTGTGGCAGTTTAAAACAATGTTATATTCTTATTTGTAATTAACTGGCTATCATAAAGAAGTTGCGCTAACATAACAATATCAGATACGAAATAGTCAGTTAAAACATAAAGACAGCAGATGTATGTGTTTTTTATAATAAATGAAAAATTTATCTATCAAAAGACAAATTAAGAAAGTGTCAAAGTTAAATAAATCAATTTTTAAGAATTTATACTAATTTAGGATAATTAAACAAAATTCAGTACTTTTTAGAAACCAAAGTAAATAAATAAAAATCTAAATATCAGGCAGTTGAGCTACCAGACTGTTTCTTATCTGTACACCAGAATCCTTAATTCTTTAGATATAAAAGATTTAAATCTTCTGTATCGGAAAATAATTAGAACAAATCATTCAAAATTCACCAATAAAAAAGTGCATTTCATTCACGAAATGCACTTTTTCGTAGTCGGTATTTCTTAAAATTTACTATTTCAATTTCATCGTATCCGGATTCCAAAGTACCGGTTTTGCCTGGTAATAGCTTTCATTGGCCAGCAAAGCAGCTCCGGCAGCACGTAGCCCGTAAACCGGATCTTCAACGATTTTCTTTTGTCCGCGAACACCCTGAAAGAAATTATAGAAATGATCGTAATGAGCACCTTCGTAATCGTGCGGAGCCTCGTAAACGGTTTCGCCAATATTCAGATCCGCCTTTCTTTCGTTCAGGTATTTCATATCATACTCTTCCTTAATTTTCTTCTGCATCTCTTCCGTATAAGCAATTAAGGAATAACCTTGAGGCTTCATATTCAGTTTCGAACGATTGAGTTTTACACTATTCGAGCCGATTTCCATTTCGCCTTCAGTACCAACTAACCTGAAACCACCTCCGCCACCGCTTCCGGCTATGAAATTCACGCGGAAAGCAGCATTAAAAGCAGCATGTGTATTCGTTTGCGGAAAATCGTAAAGTGTTATAGAAACATCAGGAACGTCACGTCCATCATCCCAGTACCGTAATCCTCCGGTTGCCTGAGCACGCTCCGGACCATTTGAACTAATTACATAATGCAGGGTAGAAAAAGCATGTACAAACAAATCGCCTGCTACTCCGGTACCATAATCCCTGTAATTTCTCCAACGGAAAAAACGTTTCAGTTCAAATGGAACTTTAGGAGCACGCCCTAAGAATGTATCAAAATCCACCGTGTCGGGGTTGGCGTCCGGCGGTATCGGATATTGCCAGGCCCCTTCTGCCGAATAACGGTCGTTATACATATCAAGCATTACAATCTCGCCAATGGCTCCATCTTCATACAATTGTTTGGCTTTCTCGTTACCCAGCGACGACATTCCCTGACTTCCAATTTGCATAACCTTCCCCGACTGTTTCCAGGCTTGAATCAGCGGGTGACCTTCATCGAAATTTTGTACCATTGGTTTTTCACAATAAACGGCTTTTCCGGCGTTTAACGCTTCGGTACTGATTTTTATATGCCAGTGATCCGGTGTGGCAATAATTACGGCATCAATATCCTCGCGGTTGAGGATTTCACGGTAATCACGGGTTACAAAAATATCGTCGCCCCATAATTCTTTTGCACGTTGCAAACGGCCGGTATACAAATCACAGGCAGCAACCAGTTTCACCCCCGGCACGCGAAGAGCCGAAGACGTATCGTAAATACCCTGAATTCCGGCTCCTATCAGTGCCAACTGTACCTGGTCGTTGGCTGAATACTGGGTCGGTTCAAATTCACGTGGGTTCAACATTATCCGCTGGCTGTAGGAATTCGCTAAAATTGTTGGAGCCGAGGAAACAAGGGCTGTGCCGAGAACCGTGTTTTTTATAAACGATCGTCGGGATGAATGACTTTTACTTTTCATTACTCAGATTATTAGTTTTAGTTAGTTTTAAGTGCCACATACCTGTTTGTACAAATAATGGCTATACTCACTACCAAAGTTATAAAAGATTATGATAGAAGAAAATACCAAGATGTAAGGATATCTTAAGCTATTTTAAGAATTATTGTACACCTTAATTTTTGGGGCCTCACATTTTTACTGAGCTTAACTTGCAAGTTTAAAAATAACCTGTGGAAATAAAAAAAGCCGGTAAAAACCGGCTTTAAATATTGGAATAGATTTTATTCTTTAGTCATTATCCATTTCATCGATAACGCGAATCTTGTCTTTCAGCAACTCAATTTTTTGCTTGGTTACTTCAATTTTCTTTTTCACATCCTTAATCAGCGATTCTGCATTTTTCGATTTGGCAAAGAACCCAACATTATTATCCAGCAATACCAGGTCGTTTTCCAGCTGTTTCATTTTGTTCATGTACTTATCGCGTTCCATGCGCATTTTGTTTTGCCCACGCGATGACTCAGAGAACGACGACATCTTATTTCTGAATTTCAACAGATTGCGTTTTTCATCGTCCAAATTTAGTTCATCGAACAATTTGTTAATGGCATCTCTGAACTGTACTTTAATTTCATCTTTCTTTTTAAACGGGACGTGACCAATTTCTGTCCATCGGCGCTGGAAATTTTTAAGCGATTCCAGATTTTTGTCAACGCTGTCAACCGGTTTAAAGTTTTCCACCTCTTTAATCAGGTCTTCTTTCAGTTTCAGATTATCATCCTGCTCGGTATCCACATCCGTGAAGTGCTCCGATTTTTTATCAAAGAAAAAGTCGCATGCTGCGCGGAAACGTTTCCACAAAATATCAGAATGTTTACGAGGCACTGGACCAATTTCTTTCCATTTTTTCTGGATATTTATAAAGTCCTGTGTTGTTTTTTTCCAGTCTTCACTGTCTTTCAACGACTCTGCCTGAACACACAAATCAGTTTTCAACTGCAGATTATTCTGTTGCTCTTCTTTGTTTTTGGCATAGAATGCGCGCTTGGCATTAAAAAAGGCATCACAGGCAGTGCGGAAACGCTCGTAAATTTTGTTGTTGTCCTTTCGTGGCGCAAACCCAATTGTACGCCAAACTTTTTGTAATTCAACAAGTTGTTTTGATCTTTCATCCCACTCTTTGTGGTTCAAAATTTCTTCCTGAATAATCTCTTCAGCTTTTTCGCACAGTGCTGTTTTGGCTTCCAGATTTTTCTTTTGCTCAACTTTTCTATTCTCAAAAAAGTCTTGATGCTTTTTATTGATTTTGGTTGTTGCCGCTTTAAAACGTTCCCAAATATCGTCTTTTTGCTCGCGAGGCACCGGGCCAATTTCGCGCCATTGTTCGTGGTATTTCTGAAGGGTGTTAAAAGCTTTCAGAATTGATGGTTCTTCAACCAGCAGCTCTTCCGCCCTTTCGCAAAGTTTGATTTTTGCTTCCAGGTTCTTTTTCAGATCCAGATCGCGCAGCTCGCGGTTGATTTTTATATAATCGTAGAAATTTTCAACATGGAAATGATAAGTATCCCAAAGATTTTTCATTTTTGATTGCGGAACCAAACCAATCTCACGCCATTCTCTTTGAAGATCACGAAATTCGTTAAAGGTTTTATTGATCGATTCTTCGTTATTGATCAATCCTTTAATTTTTTCGATAACCTCATATTTTTTCTGCAGATTTTCCTCCTTTTCGGCTTCCATCTGCTTGTTGTGCTCAATACGAATGTGGCGGTATTTTTTTAGCAGATCTTTAATGTCTTTTTCGTACGGATCTTCTTCGGGTTCAAACTCTTCTTCAGCACCGCCATCGGCAATAAATTGCTTTTTGTCGTCTTCTATGCTTTCGTTCAGAATCTTATAAAAAGCTGCTTTAATAGTGTCTATTTCTTCTTTTACGTTGATATCACTTTCACCTTCAAGTACGTCGCGAAGAGCATTTACAAGCTCAACCTTTGAGTGATTGGAATAATCGACCGGCTCTCTTTTTTCCGGTTTTTCTTCTTTAACAGGCTCTGCTTTTTCTGCTGTACTTTCCGTTGTTGGCTGCTCTTTTTCTGTGGCTACAGTTTCCGGTTCAACTTGTACTTCTTCTGCTTCTTTTTCTTCAGTAGTGTCTTCCTCTACTTCAGCTGAATCTGTTGTGCTTTCTTCTTCTGATTTTGATTCGGTCTCCGAGTCCGTTTGTGGTTCTTCTGCCACTTCTGTTTCAGGCTCTTCTGTCGCAGTTTCTTCAACGGCTTCTACCGGAGGTTGTTCGGGTATTTTTTCCTCGGTGGGTTCAACACTTTTTTCATCCTCAACAGTATTCGGGTCTTCCGATTTCGCAGCTTCTTCCGAAGTTGGTTTAACTTCAGAATTCTCAAGGTCAGTATTCTCCGTACGCTTTAACTCTTCCGAGTTTTTTAGATCTTTAGGTTCCATTTACATTATTTTTTACATCGTATTGCAACGATTTTCATGATATCATTCACCTACGAAAATAGGGAAATCCCCATTAATACTCAATTAATAAGAGAAAATAATATTTTATGAATTTTATAGCAATTGGTTTTCAATTGGTTAGCGAATGTTATTTTGCACCATTCATGCGCTAAAATCTTCTGTACGAGCCTTTTTTAGCAGGTTTAATGCATGTTTACTTTACATTTATCGATAAGGGCTGTATCCACTACTTAATTCAATATGATTGGTTAAAAATATGTTCTGGAACCATGTTTCTAAACATTGTTAAAAGTTTAATTATCAAAACATAAGACATTTTTATTGTGAAAGAATTATAGTAAATTACTATTCCAATTTTTGAACAGACACCAACTTAAATCTAAAATGATGGGATAAGTATTTTATTCTTAAGCAACCGCAACTCTTGCCGAAGTCAAATGGCCGAAGCCATACTACGAAACTACAACGATGACAATCTACAAATTTATTCTGCCGGATTAGATCCTGTGGATCATGTTAGTTCTATTGCTATGGATGTGATGAGCGAAGCCGGCATAAATTTGCAACAAAGCGTGCCTCACAGTTATACAGAATATGCTGATATGGATTTTGATTACCTGATAACGGTGGGCGAAGGAACAAGCGAGGAGTTAACAATTCCGAAAGTAAACTATAAACGGAAACTGCATTTGGGCTTTAAAAGCCCGTATAAAGGAGCTAAATCGCAAGAAGAAATTCGGGAAAGGTGTTGTGCCGTGCGCGATGAGCTTCTGTCGGAAATGGATTATTTTTACCACCGGATATTAAAAAAAAGGCATCCACAATTATGAATGCCTTTGTATGATTTATCCTTGTTGAACGATCTTTTCAACTTCATCGGGTTCTATAGGAACCCGCTCTCCTATTATTTGGCTACCTGTTTCGGTAACAAGAATATCGTCTTCAAGACGGATTCCGCCAAATCCACGGTATTCATTCACCTTATCAAAGTTTATAAAGTCTTTGTTTATGCCTTCGGCCTGCCATTTGTCAATCAGCGCCGGAATAAAATAACAGCCCGGTTCGTTGGTGATTACAAAGCCCGGTTTCAGACGTTTTCCCAAACGCAAAGCTGCTGTTCCAAACTGATTGGCGGGCCTAATCTCATCATCGTAACCCACATAAATTTGTCCGAGATCTTCCATATCGTGTACATCCAGTCCCATCATATGTCCCAAACCGTGTGGGAAAAACAGAGCGTGAGCTCCGGCGGCCACTGCTTCTTTTACATCGCCTTTTATCAGCCCCAGCTCTTTTAATCCGGCAGCAATTACTTCGGCAGCAGCCAAATGAACCGATAAATAGGTAACACCCGGCTTGGTAAGCTCTGTAGCCTTATTATTGGCAGCCAAAACCACCTCATAAATCTCACGCTGTTTACTGGTAAATTTTCCACCTACCGGAGTAGTACGCGTAAAATCGGATGCATAATGAAGCAATGATTCAGCACCGGCATCGCATAACATCAACCGACCTTTTTCAAGAATTTGCGAATGATCGTGGTTATGCAGCGTTTCGCCGTTTTGCGAAAGGATAATCGGAAATGAAGCCATTCCTCCACCGGCAAATGAAATTCCTTCCATAGTTCCGGCAATTTTTTGCTCCCAAGTCCCGGGGTGCGCCATACGCATTGCCGCTACATGCATTTGATAACCGGTTGCACAGGCTTTTTTTATCTCTTCCACTTCCTGCGCTTCCTTAATTTCACGAATCGAGATAATGGCTTTAATAAACTCCAGCGATGCATGACTTTGAATTGATAAGGCAGAAAGTCCGGTTAATTTTTCCAGTAAAATCTTGTTCTCGCCACGGTACGGAGGCAGGAAATGAACTACTCGGTTGGCATTCATCGCTTTCTTAACAATGTCGAATAGTTTTGCAAACGGCGCTGTTTGGGTAATTCCCACTTTGGCGGCATTATCTTTTAAAGGAACCTGTGGCCCCATCCAAATAATGTCGTCAATCTCCACATCATCACCAAAAATGTATTCGTCACCACTTTCAAAGTCAATTACTCCGGCCAGCCCGGGAAAATCAAGACCGAAGAAATACAGGAAGGAACTATCCTGACGAAAATGATAAGTATTATCCAAACAGTTCATTGGTGACTCACCATTTCCGAAGAATAATCCGATACCTTTTAAATCCTTGGATTTCAATTTATTTCTACGATCGATGTAAGTATTTTTGTCAAACATATTGTGCAGTTTTATAAAAATTTCACGAAGATACTGTTTCTGTAATTATTTAGAATGTATTAAGATTTAATAGAAGTTAAAGATAGCGCTTCGTGTTCAGAATTGAACTGACTGTTGTCACCACCAAGAACAACAACCAACCAAAACACAGACATTCTGATAGTTATAATTGGCACAAATGCGGTTAATATTCATAAAAATTGAAAGTGCAGTATAATCTCACACCAAAATCATGGGCAAAAACATAACATGATCACCAGAATTAGCGTAATCTAGAATGTAACAAAGCTTGGAAATTATGGGAAATTCATTGATGAACTATCTGAACAGCCGCCTGAAAGAGGCAAAAGCTCGTGAATATGGCAACATGCATGAGGCCGGACCGGTGATTACCATATCTCGCGAAGTGGGTTGTAATGGCCTGGTTTTAGCACGGCTAGTAGCTGAACGACTCAATAAAAACCTCGCAAAAGGCTCGTGGAATGTACTGAGTAAGGAAATATTTTATGAAAGCGCCAAGGAGCTGGATCTGGATCCGGAAATGGTACGGCAAACCTTTAAAAAGACCGACCGCTATGTTTTTGAAGAGATTTTAAAAGCCTTTCGTGATAAGCGATACAAAAGTGAAGAGCGGATTATAAAAACGGTTAAAGAAGTGGTTCGAACGCTTGCAATTGACGGTCATTGTATAATTGTGGGACGTGCCAGCCATATTATTGCCAGCGATATTAAAAATGCCTTACACATACGGTTAACGGCACCGCTTGGGTACCGGATAAATACCATTATGACGAATAATAAACTCAACCGGAACGAGGCAATTGCTTTTATCGAAAAGGTTGAGAAAGAACGGGCAACATTTCGAAAGGCTTTAAAAGAAAACAACCTTCATGAAGATGTATTTGATATTACAATTAACCGCGGATCATTTACGAATGAACAGGCAGTTGACCTGATTGAATTTGCGGTAGAGAAAAAAGGCATTTTGCATGAATTCAGCCCAAGGATAGAGTTTCATTGACCGATGGTTATTTCCCATAAAAAACGGGTAAGATCTATTTGGTCTTACCCGTTTTTTTATTTTTCTATCCCGTAATTTTATCGGGTAATCCTTTTACGTTTACCGGTTTTTCAGCATCGGGTTTGGGCTCAAACATATCGTTTGGCGTTAATTCGCACTCTTCCAGCATTTGAAGACAATACTCCAACTCGCCATGGTTTTTGGTTACGTTGTTTGTTCCGAACGAAAACTTTACACCGGCTTCTTTAGCCATTTTTATCATTTCTGCACTTGGTGTTTTATAACGGGCATTTATTTCCAATGCAATTCCGTTATCAGCCAAAACTTTTACCACACGTTGCATGCGCTCTTTTGTCCAGAGCTGCTCGTATTCCGGCATCAACTCATTTGGTAAAACTGTTGGATTCACATAAATATCAACCGGTTCCTGTGAGAAAATTGCTTCGATCTTTTCTACCAGGTCGTCCATAAACTGCTGCTTATCGTCCACCCACACTTCTTCCGGAATCCAAATACGGTTACGTCGTCCTTTTCTATCGGTAAAAGTCATGGCATCGGTAAAAATATAATCGAATTTAGCCACCGCTTCCTCCGAGAACAGCGTGATCCATTCGCGTCCTTCAGCCTGCATACCTTTAAACGTTGGGCTTCCTTTTACTTCATCCATGTATGCATACAAGGATTCATCGTCGGTTACAGGGAAATGAAGGCCACAGTTTGGCGCAACACCATAGTTTATTCCCAAACGTTGCGAATTCTCCACCAAATCATCGAGCGTTAAACCGCCTTTTAAGTGTACGTGGTAATCTACCAACGGAAAACCTGCAAACATCAGTTTGGTAACTTTTGTATCCCACTCTTCATCCACTTCCGGAGTTACCGGTTCTGCCTCAGGAACTGCTTTTACGCGGATATTACGGTAATAAGTTGTGCTGCCCGGGTCATGTGCCTGCAAAGCAAATGTCCCATGACTTAATTTGGTATTTTCGCCACCATTCCACCGCCACGGATTTTCCGGTTCGATGTATTCGTTCACCTTAACATCGTTCACAAAAACTTCAACAACATTTTCCACTACTTTAATTCGCATGGTAAACCACTCGTTATCGCCAGCCAGCGGATAATAAACGTTACGTACGTTGTATATACTTCCGGTTTTTCGTCGCTCGGGAAATTTAACAGAGCCACGATAAGAATTATTCACCTGAATTTCGTAGCCTTTTGCCGGCCATCCTTCTTCCTGGTATTCGGTATGAATAAATACGCCCGAATTTGAATGTTCCTGTGCATTTATTTCGGCTTCAAATTCAAAGTTTTTAAAATCGCCTTCATAAAACAGGTGCGACCGTTCTCCTGCACATTTTATCATTCCATCTTCAACGCTAATACTCTCCGGATTTTCGCCGGCTTTTTTCCAGCCATCCAGTGTTTCGCCATCAAAAATGGTTTGCCACTCTCCCACCGGAACTTTATTCTGGCAAGCAGTAAGCGCAATAAATAACAGGATAACAAATGGAAATACTACTTTTCTCATGTTTATTGGTTTAGATTATTATTGGATTTTAAAACTAAAGAAAAAATCGTTAGCAGAATAAGGATTGACTATTTGTTTAAAAATAAAGGCGCTTGCACCATTTGCACAAACGCCTTTATTTTTACTCGTCAGCCAGTGGAATCAGTCGTGCTGAAAGATCAGGATCGGCCATGTCCTTATCAAGCGGGAACATTGGGCGATGGATACGTTTGTACCCCAGTCGCTCCAAATCCTGATCAACGCCTCCCGGAGTAAGTGCCATTAACCAACCGGCGCGCATATTGTAAAGCTCCGGAACCAGGTAACCAATTTTAACAACAACAATATCCGCTTCTCGCGGATACAGGCTCAAATCGGTAAAATCAGTTTCGTGGTGATAGGGCTTCCGCTTTTTAGTCACGATAACATCAACACTTCCGATATTAATTACCACTTCGGTTTCGGCATAACGATCGCCCTCTTTGATGGCTTCCACCCTGCCCGTTAATTCAAGTGGTCCGCAATAACGATCATCAACCAGGGCACCAACCATGCCGGTAACTGTTTCGCCTATACCGGCTTCAACAGCTTTGGCAACAAGATCGGGGCCGGGAATGGATGCATAAATTAACGATGGTCCGTTTTCCTTTTTGAATTCTTTTCGTTGAAGGATTTCGTTTAATGTCCAGGTAACGTCTCCGGCCCCACCGGCTGTAGGATTATCGCCCATATCGCTGATGATAAAGGGCTTTTCTTTAAAGGCAATTGCCCTGTCGAGACATTCATCCAGTGTAGCCACCGGAGCCACAAATTCAAACTGTTCGCGTACATCCCAAAAGGCCTGCGCCAGTTCTTCGGCCGATTTTGTTACTGCTTCTTCATCGTCGCCATACGCCATAACCACCGCACGGTTGCGCGGCTCGTCTGCCCATGCGTAGCCCACCCAAATAGCTGCATCAATCACGCCTTCGCGCGCTGCTGCCGGGGCAACTTTAGCATAAAGGCTTTTCCCCGGTTCGATGCGGGTACTTGTCTTTTCGCCGGGTAATAATATCGGAACCGGGATCCAGGCTTTGTATTTTGGTTTGCCCAAACCGCTCTCCAAACGGTCGAGCAGATTGGTCAACGCACGTTTTTTCGATTCTATTGCATCTTCGTGCGGTGCCATGCGGTAACAGGTAATCATATCGCTGTAATGTGCCAGTCGTTCAGTTACATTTCCGTGCAAATCCATCGATGTAGAAATAAGCACATCATCGCCGATTACTTTACGAATGCGTTCGATAAAATCGCCTTCCGGATCATCCAAACCAACCACACTCATGGCGCCGTGAATATCAAAAAACAATCCATCATAAGGCATATTTTCTTTTAAACGGTCAAGCGTTTCACCAACCAGCGTTTCGTATGCCTCGCGGGTTACAATTCCTCCGGGCAGCGCATGACCACGCAAAGTCGGGAACCACTCGGCCCGCTGACGCGTAGCTGCCGTATCGTCCATAAACGGGTAATAACTGAATATCTCGTCTCCGCGGCGTGCATGAAAGGCCTCAATACCCGACTGTGCAGGCGAAAAGGTGCTCGATTCAATGGCCAAACCGGCAATGGCAACACGCGGAAGTTTGTCCTCCTTTTTTTTCTCTTTGCAGCCAAAAGTAAACACCATGGCCGCAATCAATAATCCAAAAAGAATTCGTCTCATATCTTTCTAAAATTTTTAAATAACAATACAATTAAAGCAAATTTACGGAGAATTGCAGGAATGCAAATGAGATTATTCAGAATTTTTAGGAAGCAGGTTTCAGGAGAATCAGAAATCTGCTCAATTATATTTTTTGTGGTTTACATTTCTATTTTGAAATTGTCTATTTTTACTGCATCTATTCGTGATAAATGAAAACAGACATCAAAATACAATCGAACAAAACGGTAAATGACGACCGGAAAAAGATGCTCCTGTTTTTATACATATTTTCCGAGCTATAAAATTTTCATTTCATATCGCCCCCATATTTTAATTCAATAACTATTCATTTGATCGTTCTTTTTTGAAATGGAAACGTATTATAACTGGCAGAATCAGCTGGTTAACAACAATAAGTCTGCTTTTTCGGAGTGGACAAACCTTAAATGGTTAAACACCTATTCAGCCCACGAAGCGCAGGAGAAAAAAGTTGTTTTACTGGAAAAGGCGGAGAATATTTTATTTAAAGGCACCAAACCGTATTACAAACAACTATCAAACGGGTGCAAGCTTTGCGGCCTTGGGCAATGGAGCTGTTTGTTTATTACCGGTAAATGTAATGCCTCGTGTTTTTACTGCCCGGCATCGCAGCAGGAAGACCATTTGCCCACCACCCAAAATCTGAGTTTCGCCGATCCGGCGGCCTTTGCCGAATACGTAGATCATTTCCGGTTTAAAGGCGTGAGTTTTAGTGGTGGCGAACCCTTGCTGCAGTACGACCGCACATTGAGTTACCTGAAACAGGTGCGACGAAAATGTAACCCGGACACCTATATCTGGATGTATACCAACGGAATTCTGGCCGAAACGCAAAAGTTCAGAAAACTGGCGGCAGCCGGAATTAACGAAGTTCGTTTTGATATTGGTGCCACAGCGTTCCGGCTCGATAAAATTGCAGCGGCTAAAGGTATCATACCGGTTATCACCATCGAAATTCCAGCGGTACCCGAAGAATTGGAGCGTTTAAAAAAGCTCTTGCCCGAAATGGTAAAAGCAGGTGTTTCGAACCTGAATTTGCATCAACTTCGCCTTACGCAACACAACGTAAAACAATTGTCGAAACACAACTACACTTACATTCATGCCGAGCAGCCGGTGGTTTTAGAGTCGGAACTGGCAGCATTGGAACTTATTGCTTATGCCCACGACCATTCCATCGACATTGGCATAAACTACTGTTCCTTTCATTTTAAAAACCGATTTCAGAAAGCAGGATTTCGCAATAAGGTCGCTACCGCACTGGCCAACGATGAAGATGTGCTTACATCAAACGGTTATATCCGGCGCTATAACGGCACAGGAATTGGCTACGATTCGATACGTATTTTTGATGTAAAGCCCGATCGAATGGCGTTTCAAGAATTTCAGCTAAAGAACAAAACCTACTATTATTCGCGCCAAGCGGTGATGAATACGGTAGCGATTAATTCAGCAATGAAAGACAAAATAGACAGGCTGCTTGCTGCCGAACCGACGGAAATACCCGACGATCCGTTGCTTTTCAGGATATGGCAACTGGAATATATTGAGTCGGGGTTGCGGGAGTATTAAAAAAAATGACACCCCTTTGGATGCCATTTTCACAAATGTGTGCCCGAATTTATCTGTTACGATTCGGGTACTACACTGTCCACTTCCTTCTCGTTACGTCCCTGGCGAATAGCCAGTAAATCGTTATAGCGTTTAATTTTTTCGTTCATTACAATTACAAAATTTTCCATTTCGGGGGTTGCCATTCCAATGGATATAAACGAATTCACCAGGTTTATAATTTCGCGGTACAGCGGGTCCATTTTTAAACGCACTGCTTTTACATTTCCGCTCGATTTGTACCCCGATTCCACATCGCGCTCGTTTTGCAAGGCCTCGAAAGAGCTTTGCTGCGTTTTATATATCGGCACCCACGGGCTAAGTTTTACCCGTTTTACATGCTCCTCGTTTTTTTGTTTTTCCAAATCCTGAATCAGATTTTTGGCATCGCCCGATTCGGCTACATAGGTTTTTCTTCTGAAATCGCCATAAACATCAAAAACACGGCGCAATACTTTGGCGCTCTCCACTTCTTCGGGTATAGGACTGAGCAGATGGGCATCAATCATTAAGTCCATGGCTTTCCAGGTATTGCCCCTGTCGGTATCGGCAGCCTGCACTTTTTCAGTTAAAATACTTCCCTGATCAACATTGCTAACGGTGTCGAGTTCGGTATAAAGTTCTTCAAAATCGGCCAACACTTCGTCGGTTTTAGTGTTCGATGGAATAACCCCGGGCAACAAACTTTTCAGGTCGAAAATAAGGTTAAAATATTCGCTGTTGCGCAAGTCGGTTAAGGATACATGATTAACAGTATTCATAGTAATGTTATTAAAGGTTAATAATTAAAATGGTGATGTTTGAATTGTTATTTAATTGATTTTTATTTTGTGTGTTATCTCAGATCGGATTGATTAATAGAAGTATAAAAATAAAACATATGATTACTTAAGTCAACCCCCGCAAACATGTTGTGCGACATTATATACCTGAACATGAGCAACATGATTACAGCTGAGTAATGTTAGTTCAGCCAATGTTGCTAGCATTTGACAACGCTGCAAAGTAAGTTCGGCATGGGCTGAAAGGCTTTTTCACGATTGAAAAGTTAGTTCAGCAGCGGCTGATTACGGATTACACAAATGAAATGGCTTAGCAGATGATGCGGAAAATACATTACAGCTATGAAATGTGCTTTCAGCACTAGCTGCTTTTATTTTACACGCGTGTAAAATGGTTTCCGGCGTGGCTGCTTTTATTTTACAAAGCTGCGGGAACACAGTATTTCAAGCAGTTAGGCATTGACACAAAAAAGGGATTCCATCTCTATAAAAAGATGGAATCCCTGTCGGATTATTGCCTGTCGCCCCTTTTGGGGCTCTTAGCTGAACTCCTAATATTTTTTATCGGCACACTTTGAATAAGTGTTATTCTTATTTTTTCAATTCATTTGCTTTTTGTATAAATGGATGACCATCAGTAAGTGTTGGTTTTTATGGTTTAGGCCTTCTGAAGAACAGGACCAATAATTTTTCTATTCAACACGTATTACTTGCTATTTACGATTTCTGCCGGATATTACTTCTCGTACTTATCCTGTGGATTATGCGCTTTAAAGCTAATAGCCGAAATAATCAATATAATTCCGAGCAAGGTATAAATGGCATACGAATAGCTGCCCAGGTGCGAATGCGATAAGCTGAAAAAGATTGGCCCCAGAGCGCTAAAGAAAACGATAATGGCCATTACAAAGCCGGTGATTTTCCCCAGGTGATCGCGGCCGTAAAAACGTGGCCAGGTTACACTTAACAGCACGTTATACATGCCGCTTGGGATAGCGCTGCCAATTATAAAAGCGTAGTAATAAAAGCCGGTGTTAATATTTGCCAGTGCGATTAAAGCCACTACCATTCCGGCCAGCATAAAGTAAAGCAGGTACTGAAGTTTTATGCGGTCGCTAATCCATCCGCCAACAAAAGCAAGTACCACCGAAATCATCGACATGGGAATAAACACCGATAGTGCTTGCTCTTTGTCGATGCCGGCCTCGCCAAAAACCGACACCAAGTGGAATACATAACCCGTAATAAACATGGCGTAAATGGCCGAGGGCAGTACGAATAACCAAAATGTCAGTCCACTACGTGCCTCCTTAAGCGTGAATTGTTTAAACGGTTTAATGATTACATCGTGCTCCTTGTTTCCGTGTATTTCTCCGTCGGGAATCTGGTCACAATCTTCAGGATTATCGCGGAAGAAAATAAACACAAACAGGAAGAAGCCAACACCGATTCCCATTGCCATAAGCAACCAGGCCCAGCGCCACGTAGTTCCAACGATTAACAAATCGAAGCTTAGCGGAGCAATGGAAAAACCAAGTGATACAAATACCGAGGAAATACCGTTTACCAATCCCCTGCGGGCAATAAACCACTTCATCAGCATATTTCTCGAAACCATGGTAATTACGCCCTGCCCCGAAAAACGCAGCATAAAAAAGAACACGATACAAGTAGCTACTGCCACGCCAACATAAATGTTTGAACTCTGCGGAACGATGGCTTTGATAATTCGGTCGGACTGGCTGAACAGAACCAAAACAAAACCCAGCGTAAGTGCTGCGGCCATGCCCACCCAACGTGCGCCGTATTTATCGTACAATTTCCCGGCATAAGTTAGAATAAACGAACTGGCTATGGTTCCAAACATATAGGCGGTGCTGATCTGGTCGCGACTAATTCCAATGTTCTCGATCAGATAATCGGTAAACGTTGAAACCCCTGTTGTTTGTCCGGGCGCACTGCACAACACACCAATGGTGGCGGCAAATAAAATCACCCAGCCATAAAAGAAGGGCACTTTTGATGGATTGAACGGGAAGTTGTTGTATTTCTGTTTGAGCTCCATTTTTACAAAGCTACTTATTGATTAATAGCAATTCGTACAATATGGTATTTATTTTTGAATGGTAATGATTTGTTATTGGAGGTTGAGGAACTGAAGGACTGAGGGACTGAGGGATTGTGGTTTTGAGATATGCGTTAATTTGTGAATGCTTTAATGCTAAAATGCTTCAATGCTTTAATAGTGGGAGTTTAGCGGCATTATTAGAGATAATTGTAAAATTGTCGCACAACTCGGAGCACGCAACTTTTTCCTTTTTCCTTTTGCCTTGACATTTATTTCAATAAATGTAGATACGTCTCAATTCCTGAAGTTATGGCCCATGAGTCGAATTCGTAGTTGTGCCCGGTGGTAACAATTACGGCATTTAGCGTTGGGAAAATATAAACAAACTGACTGCCAAATCCGTTCGCCCAAATACAGGGATACTCCTCTCCTGCTGATTTTAGCATGAGATTCCACCACTGAAAGGCATAATCATCGCCCGGAATATGCGTGTGCGTTTTAAAGCTTGTCGACTTTTCTATCCATTCTTTAGAAACAACTTGTTGGCCGTTGAATCTCCCTTTATTCAGCAACATCAACCCTATTTTTGCCATTTCTCGCGGCGTTATTTCCAGCGAACCGGCCATACAAGGATATCTGTTTTGTTTTTCGATATCCCAATTGTAATGCGTAATATGCAAAGGTTCAAACAAATATTCTTTGGCAAACTCGTCGCCATACAAACCTGTTTTCTTTTTGAGAATGGCACCCAGCAACTCCGTATTTCCACCATCGTACTGAAATTTGATTCCCGGTTCATTATTCAATTCACGCAACAGAATTGTGGCTATCCGGTCATTACTAAAATAAAGTTCCTCGTCGTTGGGTGTTAAGCCCGAAGTCATGGTAAGCAAATGTTTTAGCGTGATTCGCTTATCAAAATCCGGAACTTCCAGAATTGTTGCCACCGGCTCATTTAATCCGGTGATAAATCCTTTGTCCATTGCAATTCCAATCAGCAACGAGGTAATACTTTTTGTTGTTGACTCAGCCTGATGAAGCGTATTTTGTCCGTAGCCATAAAAGTATTCCTCGCATACCAGTTGATTATTTCTGATTAGTAGAAAAGAGTTGAGGCGGCCAAAATCGCCGTTTATAATTTGCGGTAGTAGTGAATAGATAAACAGCGAATCGCCTTCATTTCGAGTATGCGAGGTAGGTAAAAGATCTTCAAGCTGTTTAGGACTTTTGCAGTGATATTTATAATCAGTATTGTGGCAACCCGGTAGCGCATCGGTTAGAAATCGTGCTATTCCATCCTTTTTCACAAGCATCACGGAATCAAAAGGTTCGCCATCGCAGGCAAAACCTCCACGAATTGTATTTCCGGTTCGTTCACCCAAATATGTGCAATTCCAGTTTGGCACAAAAAAGCGGATGGAATTATCGCTAATCATCAAACTGTCGATTTGAAATCCTGAATCATAAAATCTATGATCAGTCCAGTAGCCTTTTGCGAAAGAACTATCTGCATCAATCAACTGCACATAAAATTTTTTGTTGGGATCTTCGGGATGTGGACCTTCCCAAAAGCCTGAAAAAGAAGTGTTGCCGCTATCTGCTGAGCATGCAGCGCAAAGCGCAACAAAAACAAATAAACGAACAAAGCGGAACATGGCTGTAGAATTTGATTTTATTCAAATTTAGCCCTGTTTTTGCAAGAAAACAACATTGGTTGATGAACTACACAAAAAGATGTATAAAGGACTAAAAACCTTCGATAAGCGATAGTTGAGCTTATTCTGCTTCCTGACAAACCACCTCAAACTTGATCCCGTCAGGAGCTTTAAAGAAAACGGCATAATAGTTCTCGTGATACTCGGGATATAAACGTGGTGTGCTTACAATATCAGCATTTATTTCCAGCAATTTTGAATATACATAATCAACTTCTTTGCGCGATTCAGCTTTAAAAGCCAGGTGATGGAGTGCTCCCGGCCGGCGGCGGTGAACAGCTTCATCTTTTAACGATTCACGCGGAGAAGTAAGTGCGATACAAAGATTGGGATGCGAATATTCAACCACGTGTTTGTCGTGCGAAGCAATATAAGCTGCTGTTTTCTTTTCAAGACTAAAACCCAGTAAGGGCAAAAACTGATCATAAAACGAAACGGTTTGTTCAAGGTCTTTTACCGTAATTTCAATGTGGTCGATTATGGGTTGCATGATTTTTATTTACAAAGATTACAATAAAACCTAAACCATGGCAAAGCCTATTCAAAAAAAACAATGCTTCCCGGGTATCAACAACACGAATGAAAAGCTGTCAATATTGTTTCACGCAAAGAAAAGAAGAAGCGCAAAATTCGCAAAGGTATAGAATCTGTTTTGCGTGCTTTGCGAGAACTTAGAGATCTCTGCGTGAACTTTTTGTTTTACCAAAGTGACTTTCAGAAAAAAGCCACCTGAATACAGGCAGCTTTTTACATCTTAATCAGGCGATTTTTTTCTTTCCTTATGAACTTCTTACTCCTCTTTTTTATTCTTTGCTACAATTTCTTCGTATTCTTTTTTGGTAATCTTATCTGCCTTGTAGCCTTTTTTTTCGATAGCCGCAGCCAGTTCTTCATCCGAATTTTTTCCGTCTTTGTATTCCACCAAAATGGTATTTGAAACGTGATCAATTTTCAGGTCCTTCACCCCTTTTTCAAATTTCAGGTATTCGGTAACTGTTTTCTCACAGTCGGCGCAGTCCATGTTGCTTTTAAAGCAAACCACTTTGTTCTCTTTTTTCTGTGCAAATGTTTCGTTACCGGCAAAACCAATAAACACTGCCATTGTAAATAATAAAATCAGCTTTTTCATCTTGTTCATTTTTATGCGTCAAGCATTTCGCTTTTAGCTGGTTATTCATAATTCAAATTAAACCGTAATCCGAGGTAGATTTTTCTCCCCATTGTTGGCCCCCAAATATTGGTAGCACTGAAATTTTCGCCAAACGGATCGTCGGTGCCTTCAATCGGATTACTTTGTGTAAAATCAGTAAGGTTTTCCACCCCGAGGTAAATATTCCAGTAGCGGAAATATTTCGTTACCTGTGCATTCATAATTGTGTAGGGCGAGAACTCAAAAATGTCTCCCGCAATATCTGCCCGATTCATCCACTCTTCATAAACACGCGGGATGCGTCCGCCACCATTAAACTGAATGGTGTAATCGAACATCCACTTCTTCAGATTGGTGGTGTAGTTTAAATTGATCAACCCCTTGTAATCGCTGGTTAAAGGCGCATCTTTTAATTCGCCACCGATGGTTTCTTTAATATCATTAACACGGTAAGCCAGCAACATATCCAGGCGCTTTACAGGTTGCCAGCGCACATCAAACTGAAGACTATTAGCATACGCCTTTTCGGTTGAAGGCAACAGATATATAAATTCAGAAGACGTTTCCCTGTCAACCACCAATTTTTGCTGAAACTCGGTACGGAAGAATTCGGCATTGATACTCAGGTCGCGATCCAGTAATTTGTAATTCTGAATAAATGCAAAACCAAAGTTCCAGGCTTCTTCCTGAACCGCATCTTCCGTCCAGCTAATTGGGCGAGAGTTGGCCAGCAAAAATGTATTTTCTGAAATTACATTTGCAGTTCGGTAGCCTTTTCCGGCGCTTGTACGAATGGTATAATGGTCGGCAAACTGATAACGGAAATGCATACGGGGCGTAACAAAATTCCCAAAAATATTGTGGAAATCGGCACGAATACCGGCCATCAGGGTTAGCCTATCGCTGGGTTTAAAGGTGTATTCCGTAAATATTCCCGGAACTTTTTCGGTGCGCTGTACATCCTGATTGTAAAGCATTTCGTTAAAATCGTCGTAAATAAAACTGGCGCCACTATTTAGTACATGAATTGCTGCTAAATCCAGATCCTGTGTGTAAACCAGGTTGCCGTAAAAACGTGTTTCATCGGCATCGTAACGCGATAAGCCGTAATACGATTTGGTTTCATGACGGGCAAAATTGGTCAAAATTGCCAGGGCACGGTGATTATCTTGCGATACGATTCCCGATTTAAAAAATGCATCTACCCGGTTGGTTTCAATATTAACACCGTACGGATTGTCTACGGAAGGAATCATATCACTATTAGCACCAACCTGACCTCCCATTCTGTCGTTCCACAGCAAAGTAAATCCGGCCTGAGCCATACCGCCTCTGTGGTTATTGTATTTCCAGCGGTTGGCCACCTCAAAAGTACTCGAAAGCGGCGAATCAAGAAAGCCATCATGATTGTGGTCATTTTCTTTCGACACATCGCTGGCATGTACAAAAATACCGGTGGTAAGTGTATCGCCTTTTACTTTAATATTTGTGTTTCCGTTAAATTCATAACGGCCTTCGTCGTTGCCAAAAACATTCAGAAAAAGTTTTTCCTCGCTGTCCGGCTTTTTCAATTCTGCATTGATTTGCCCGGCAATCGACTCGTAACCGTTCAACACAGAAGCCGCTCCTTTCGAAACCTGAATCGATTCCAGCCACGGGCCGGGTATATAAGTTAATCCAAAGGTGGTTGCCAGACCACGCAATGCAGGCATATTTTCCACCTGAAGTTGCGAATAGGTACCGTCGAGCCCCAACAGCTTTATTTGTTTGGCTCCGGTAACGGCATCGCTGTAACTAACATCCACCGAAGGATTGGTTTCAAAACTTTCGGCCAGGTTACAGCAGGCCGCCTTGTGCAACTCTGCTCCGCTAATATTTTCGGTTTGTATGGGATTAATCACCGACAAATAAGTTCCCCGATCCTTTTGAATCACTGTAACTTCTTCCAATTCAAGATTGGGTTGAAGCACCACTTCTAAAGGATCGTTATCGCTCACACGAACGGTTTGCGATTCGTAACCAACAAAACTAAAAACCAGCTTGTTTCGTCCCGGTTTGTTCTTTAATGTAAAACTTCCGTCGGGCATTGAGGCAGTACCTTCGCTGGTGCCTTCCCAAACCACATTCACCCCCGGAAGTGGTTGTTTCCCATTCGCCTCGTGGCTAAAAACCACACCTGAAACAGACTGTGCTTTCGAGAGAAACGGAAACAGGATAAATAAAAGTATTATGTATTTCTTCATTATTCTTAAGATTATAAATCAAAGCGTGCAATCTCCATTGGATACAGAAATGCACAATTATATTGCTGCAAAAACTGCAGTGTTCTGTGTACACAGAACCAATCTTAAGCTAACGAAGGGATTTTAAGTTGTTGAATATGGATAAGATAGTCGAGAGAGGATTTTATCCTGGGCGGAGGATCAGCATAATAACGTTTATTGAGGTTGTCCTCCGTATTCGTTTTCAGTTCCCAAAGAATTTCGGCGCTGAACACTTTTAATTCAACCGGCTGAACGGCGACGAACTTTACTTCATCATTAACCGCCTTATCCATCAATTTCATAAAAATCGATTCAGGCGCTTCACATCCGCACGTATCTGAATGTTCAGCTATTGGTTGGCATTCATGACATTCGCCTTCAGAACAGCTTATTTCGTTGTTCGACAAATCGTGTTTGTGATGTTGATGAAATTCGGTTTCACAGGTTGCAGGTTTTACGATAATGCTGGTGTAATCCTCGCCTGAACATGCACAATAGCTTTTGTACAAAACGAATCCGGAAGTTGACAACAGAAATATCATTCCCAGAAATAAAACCGCTATGTTCTTTATCTGATTCACATTACAAATATAACCTTGAATGCACCGAATTTGTTGTTAACGGGGAGTTAAATACGACGAAGAATAATTTTGGAGAAAAAAGAACCGGGAAGTTTAATTCTTCCCGGCTTGTATTTTTAACCTAATTAATTCATAGAAATGAATTAATTACCCGAAGGGCTGACGAAATAATTAAAAAACAATTATTTGTCAGGGTTAACCTTGACATTGAAAATCGTAAAATATACATTACCAAAGCACGTAAGGTGCAGATTTTCAATCGTCAACACTTTTTGTGAAAAATTCATGAATTTTTCAGGTTAGAGTCCTAAAACCTCTGCTCCCTGTTCAAAAACGATATCACGCGGGATGCCGGCTTCTCCTATCCGGTCGAGGTCTTTTTGAAGTGCTTCGCGAATAAAACCTTTCTCTTCAAGGATTTGTTTGGCCTTCTCATAATCGCCATCACCCTGAATTTTAAGAACAATTTCCGACAGGTTCATCATGGCGTCTTTCATTTTTTCGTAATCAACACGATAGGTTCCAGTGGCCTCGTCGCGTGTAAAAGCTCCCATTTCCTGAAAGTAGTAAAACCGCATCATGTTGGCCTTACCGTGTGCACTGGCAGCGCCAAAACGTACCGAGCGGAAAATGCCGGCCATAAATGTTACGAAGTTGTCCATCATTTCTTTTTCGCCCAACTCGCCCATTTCGTTTAGCTGGTAAACACACCACAAGCCAAGAATGTCGGCTTTACTTTCTTCAATTGATGTGTAGGCATCTTTTAAAGCTTCACGAACCGTAGTACTCTGATCAACCGTATTTCCTAATCCCAAACCGTGCGCCACTTCATGAAACATGGTATTCTCGAAAAATGCATCGAATTTCACATGTTGGCGCTGATCTTCTGCAATTAACAGATCGGCAATTGGTACTAGTATTTTATCGAACTTAGCCTGCATCGAATTTTTCAACTGCAGTTTACGGCTACCTTTTGTTTCGCGAACCTCTTCGTCGTTTGGAAGATTAATGGCAATGGTTTTACTCCCAGCATTACAATCGCCGGCGTAATAAATGGCATCGTAAACATTCATATCCGAATCAACACCCGGCGTTTCATTTTTATATGGTTGTTCGCAAGGCAATGCTTTTTGCAAGCCCGGTAACAATGCTGCATATTTTTCCAGTCGCTTACTCCATTCTTTATCTTTTATCAGGATAAACGATTCGTGGGCGGCTTTATATCCATAAAGCTGATCCTCGTAATTTTCGATGGGGCCAATAATAAATTCGATGGTGTTGTTTTTCATCTCCATCCATGCCACATCACTGGCATAATATTCATCGCTGAGCAATGCTTGTGATCTTTCTTCCAGGTATTTTTTCAGTCCGGCATCTTGGGCCAGTTCTGCTGCCTGAAGCAAAAGATCGGCAGCCTTTCTAATTTCCTTTCCGAATGCGATGTGGTATGGTACAGATTTTAAAGCACCGTCTTCGTCGCGTCGTATCAGGGTATACAGGCTTGTTTTTGTTTCGTCGTCCCAGGCTTCAAATTCTTCCTTTGTCATATCGGTCGGATAGAAATTAGCACCTGCAGGTTTCTGATTATATCCGGGTAAAAAGGGTTTGTTGGCATTTAAACGCTCCCACGGACCATAATTCAGCTTTATAAATTTCAGGGTGTATTCATCCCAGTTCTGACTCAACAATTCGTCTTTATCGCCGTACGCTTCCTGCCAGTAAATGTCGTTCATTAATTTGGCGGCTTCGAGCAGAATCGGCAACATTTGCTTTTCATTTTCGGTAAGTACGCTTAAATCGGTAGTTAATTTAAACGATACAAATTCGTCAGCTTTCTTTTTTATTTCCGGATTCACTTCCATTTTTGTGTTTTCTTTTACTTCTTTTTTAGTGTTTGTAGAACAACTAAAGAATAGAGTTGTTGCTATAAACAGCATGAATATTCGTTTCATAGGTAACAGTTTTTATTTGATTTCAAAGCTAAAAAAAGCAGTTGCTATTTGAAAGATTATAACACAGCTTTTCGCTATTATTACCGATGGCTTCAAAATTGTCATCCCAAGCCCGGGATTTCTATTTCAGTCTATCGGCATTAACCATTGTAAAATGTAAAATTTGCTTTGCGGCATTTTACATTACAATTGGTATAACATTCATATTTTCGAATGTTATTGAACAAAATTCGATGAGAAAAGTTAAAAAAGCAGACTTAACAGCTGAAAAATGATCATTCGTGAATAATTTATTTAAACTGAATTAACTTTGCAGGCGAATTTTTATCTGCATATATTTTATAGTAACAGATGAATTTCGCTTGTTTATAATCATTGTCGTGTATGCAAATGGCATACTCGTTTCATAAAAACAAATTATGAGTAACAATTTACTAAAAGGAAAAAGGGGAATTATATTCGGGGCACTAAATCCCGATTCAATTGCCTGGAAAGTGGCAGTAAGAGCACATGAAGAAGGAGCCACAGTGACATTATCAAATACCCCGGTTGCCATTCGTATGGGCGAAACAAATCAATTGGGAGAGCAAATTAATGCCGAAGTTATTGGTGCCGATGCAACCAATGTTGAGGATCTGGAAAACCTGATCAAAAAATCAATGGAGGTTTTAGGTGGCAAAATCGACTTCATTTTACACTCTATTGGCATGTCGCCAAACGTAAGAAAGGGCCGCCACTACAGTGATTTGGATTATAACTACCTGGACAAAACCCTCGATGTGTCTGCAGTATCTTTTCATAAAGTACTTCAGGTGGCACGTAAACTGGATGCTATTAACGAATGGGGATCGGTAGTTGCCTTGTCGTATGTAGCCGCACAGCGTTCGTTCTTTGGTTACAACGATATGGCCGATGCAAAAGCATTGTTGGAATCGATTGCCCGTAGTTTCGGTTATATTTATGGCCGTGAACGTAACGTTAGGGTAAATACCATTTCGCAGTCGCCAACCATTACCACTGCCGGAAACGGAGTAAAAGGTTTCGACCGCTTGCTGGACTTCTCGGAAAGAATGTCGCCACTTGGTAATGCAACCGGTGATGAATGTGCTGATTACTGTATCACACTTTTCTCTGATTTGACGAAAAAAGTAACCATGCAAAACCTTTTCCACGACGGTGGATTCTCGAACATGGGAATGAGCCTGCGTGCGTTGGAGCAATACGAAAAAGGATTGGATAAAATATGTGCGTGCGATAGTGATAGGCCTAGTGCAGATGAACATCGCTACGACTAAGTAGAACAAAAAGATATTATAGAAAAGACCGTTTCGTTTGAGACGGTCTTTTTTTCTGAAAGTCACTTTGGTAAAAACAATAAAGTTCACGTAGAGATCACTAAGTTTTCGCAAAGCACGCAAAACAGATTCTATACCTTCGCGAATTTTGCGCTTCTTCTTTTCTTTGCGTGAAACAATATTGATATCCTTTCATCCCTGTTGGTGATTCCATAAATCATGAATGTTTTTTGTGTCCTAAGTTCAAATATTCTTTATTAAATAAATTCAGCAGGAGACCTCTAGTCACCTGCTGAATAGCTAAAAACAAAAAGCCGCTTCAACTTAATGAAGCGGCTTTCGTTTTATTTTATCCAATTCTAATTTGCAGGAGCAAAATCATGAACTGTTCCAGCAACATCACCACTATATTCCATATGGAATGTTCCGGCACAAGCGTTATAAGTTCCGGTACCTATACACTCGTAAGTATTACCATCTCCCATAACAATAGGTTGAGAAGGCATAGTTACAGTGCCGCTTTCAGGATCGAAATCATAATAGGCCAAATCATTAGTCCAATCCCAAAAGTTTGTTATCCAAATACGATTTGGTACGTCGGGGTCTTTAGTAATGGTAGTACCATAAGTACCATACCCCTCTTCTGTAATTAAATAATCACCGATAAAATCGTCGATATTTAGAGGACAATACTTGGTAATTTCAAATGTTAGATTTTCGCCGGTAAGCACACCATCCTCTGCAACAATTGCTACAACAGCCTCAACTCCTTCAGATGGAATATTTACGTCAGATATAGTAACAGTAAATTCTCCAACATTTAAGTTAGCAGGAACAGTTACTGTTTCAGGTATTGAGTATGCACCTGCTGCCGCAGTTGTTAATTCCTCGCGGACCACTAAATCAAAAGTTCTGCTTGAACCTTGAATTTGCGTGGTATAAACTTTTATGGTTACATCGGCCGAACTGTTCTTATTCACAACAACAGACACTGATTCTCCTTCAAAACCAATGTAATCAAGATCTTCTGTTCCTGGCATATCATCACCGCAACTGTTTAATAAGAAAACAGAAGCGACAAACAGGAATAAATATTTTATGTTTTTCATATTCTTTTAATTTTTCTGATTAATATAATCTGCTAAGCAGAAATACTTCTTACTTATTACCAGAATCAAGATTTGGGTTGTTCTGAATTTCTTCAATCGGAATTTCAAAAGTCAACCTTGGATCATTGTAAGGAATTGATTCTCCTACCAACGATAAGTGGTTCGATCCTCTTACAATAGTTGCTTTATTACGTTTCATAGCCAAATAGCTCTTGCCTTCACCCCACAATTCAATACGCGTTTGCAGGTAAATTTCATCTTGTAAAGCCTGACCTGAAAGACCGTCGATATAACTTGCATCAGCCATACGATGACTTACCAAAGCTTTTAAACTTGTTCTCGCTGCATCTTCCTGACCAAGTTTAGAAGATACTTCAGCATGTAATAAATACATTTCAGCCACACGCATGTAAACATAGTCTGTTTCAACGTTACGTTGTGCTCCAATAGTTCTATTAGCAGGATAAAACTTGTTCAAAGGAATCAGGTAGTTTGAAGAAGCTGCATCCGCATAAAACTGACCTTTTCTTACATCATCAGCAGGAATAGCATCGTACAGACCCTGGTCGATTGCTTTTTTATCTCCTGCCCACTGGTAGCTATAAGTAAATAAATCCATTTGTCCCCACCATGAAACCAGGTCAAGGCCATTATCCAAAGTAATATCAACACCCCAAATCCATCCGGGAGTATTAACATCTCTAAAACCACCAATCGAAGCATCACCTGTGTAAACCACTTCAGTTGAATCCATTAGGGTGAAACCACCATTGTTGATGATATCTTCTGTTAAAGATTTTGCTTCAGCAAGCTTTTCGGTACCCATCGATGCGTAAACATAGGCCAACAATCCTTCAGCAACGTATTTATTAACCTGGTGTTTTCCATCACGGGTAAAGGTCTCCAGCAGAGAAATGGCCGCCGTAAGGTCGCTTTCCATCAGTGCAAAAACTTCAGCTGTTGTACTCTTTGGCTGATTAGGCTGCGTTGGATCGGTATATATTGGAAGAATTTCTTTTGATGGCTCATAATCCAATGCATAGAATTGAGTTAAATAGAAATAACAGTATGCACGTAATGCTTTGGCCTGCCCCATCAAATGTTGATTTTCTTCATTCTCTGGTGTAACATCGTTACCACCAAGCGTTGCAATAACAGTGTTAGCCGAACGAATTAAACGGTAATAATACCTCCATGGCATGTAATTCGTATTATTGGTATAGTCAACTGTTTCAGTTAATTCACAAGTTCTACGATACCATCCGTAAGTACTTATTGATAGTGCCATATCGCTAGATAAGAAGTCACTGAAAATATCGTAACCTTTCTGTCCGAAATCATCGTGCCCGGTTGTTCCACCAGTACCAGTATTGAACATGAGCGTATAAATACCAGCAACACTACCAGCAATTACATCCGGATTGTTTTCAGCTGCTTCAGCTACCTGTTCTGCTGATAAGAACTGGGTTGGCTGAACCTCGAGGAAATCGTCTCCACAGCCGGTTATTCCCAAGAATAACACCGCTATGAGTGATAATATATATATTCTTTTCATAATACTTTTCATTTTATCTAATTTCAAAATCACTTCTTAGAATTTTACGTTTAATCCCATAGTATACGTAGTCAACGGATTGTAAGTATACCAGTCAGAAGTTCCTGTTTCCGATGTTGCAGGGTTAAAACCGTCACGAGCACTTAATAGGAACAGGTTGTCACCTGAAACAAATAAAGTTAATCCGGTTATGCCCCATTGTTTAACCAGGTTAGAGAAATCGTATCCCAAACGTACGTTGTTTAAGCTTAGATAGTCAGCCTTAGTAATAAAACGAGTTGATGAGCTGGAAACATTTGTATCATATCCGCTCGACAAACGTGGAACATTAGTTATGTCGCCAGGTTTTTGCCATCTGTCATAAATATCTGTAGACCAATTATTTCCACCCACTTGATCATTATCCATTAATTGAGCATATACAAAGTCGTATGAATAACCACCGAGGCTATACAGGAATTGAGCGCTTAAAGAGAATTTCTTAACCATTGCATTAATACGGAATGCTCCACGTACTTTAGGGATAGAAGATTTTCCCACATATTTAGTGGTTGCAGAAGAATAAGCTTTTGTTGTAGTGGCACTTATTTCATGATCAGGATTTTCATGTTGGTATTCATACAATGAAGTAATTCCTTCTCCTGCATCCAACATACCGTTACCATTTTCATCGTAATAGTTCTGAATCCACATTCCTACACCATCGGCCGGATCAACACCCGCCCATTCTCTCGTGTAGAAATCAAATAATGAATGTCCTTCTGCACGTCCAAAACGACCTGCAATATCTAATACTTTAGGTTCTCCTGTTGCCGGGTCGAGTGGCATATCGATGATCTCGTTGTTCAACATTTCACCGTTAAGTGTGATATCTAAAGTATAATCAGACTGACGAATGATATGACCGGTAAAATCAAACTCGATACCACTATTACGTAAACGACCATCGTTTACAGTAAGCAAAGCATATCCGGCTGAAGGCCCAACCCTTCTGTCGAATACCAGGTTATCGGTATTTTTCATGTAATAATCGATCGAACCATCAACATACTCGCCAAGTGCAAATTCAATACCGGTTTGGAACATTTTTGATGTTTCCCAAGTTAATTCAGAATTACCTACTTCTCTTTCTGAAATTGAAATTTGATCATCCAGATTACTTACGTCAAATGAAATAATAGCCGGATAAAATCCTACACCTTGCTGCTCTCCAATTACACCATAACTGGCCTTAACTTTCAGGTAATCAACAATAGGCGCATTAGACATAAACGACTCTTCTGAAACTACCCATGACGCACCAACCGAACCAAAGTTATCCCATTTGTTATCACCGATAAAACGTGAAGTTCCATCGCGACGAACAGATGCTGACAAGTAGTAGCGGTTCATGTAGTTATAGTTAACCTGACCGAAATAACTTTCAAGGTTTACTTTATCAGTGTACGAAGTTGGAGGTGAAGAAACAATAATAAAGTTGTTCAAGTCATCAATATCAGGGTGAACTGCTTTTGATTTACTTGCTGTATTTCTTTTTCTTTCCCAGAAGTTGGCTTCGTGTGCAGCCATCGCTTCAACTGAGTGCTCACCAAATTCGGTTTTATAACGCAGTAGGTTTAACACATTATAAGTAAACATCTGCTCATCCAATTTATAGATAGAACCACCTTGACCGGCTGCTGATCCGTAAAATGGGTTATTAAGGCTGTTATACTTACTCATGTAATACTGAGCACCAAAAGTATTCTCGAAGGTTAATCCCTTCATAATTTTAATGTTGGCAGAGAAATTTCCTGTTGCCTGATGACGATCGGTACGAGATCTATCGTAATGTGCATCTGCAATTGAGTTGGTTAATGCTCCAAATCCACGGTCGTTACCGTAATCGTATTGATTACCTCCAAAAATAGGATCTTCAACATAAGCTCCATTTTCATCACGCAAAAACAGCGGGTAAATCGATGGAATGTTATCGGTAAACCAGAAAATACTTCCGGAGTCTTCCGACTGACCATTGTTATTAGTTTCAGTTAACGCATAAGTCATTCGGGCAGTTGTTGTTAACCATGGTTTAACTTTTGTTTCCAGGTTAATAGCAGCATTGATCCGCTCGAAGTCTGAGTTGATGATATAACCAACATCTTTCAAATAACCTACTGATGTAAAATATTTGGTTTTTTCGCTACCTCCACGGAATGTAATATTAGCCTCAGTGCGGTTTGAATTTTGGAAACCATAATCTTCCCAATCTTCTGGATCATACAATCGTGATACTCCTGAACGAACCTGACCAGTGGCAGGGTCAATAAGATCAGCAACACTTGCAACATCCCACATATTGTATTTTGGATTGATACCACTACCTGAAAACAGGTTGGCATTTGCAAAGGCAGCCGGATCAGCTTGTCCTGTTGCTACACCTCTGTTATACATTGACTCCCATGAAAGAGCAATATATTCTTCAGGCGATTGAATTACCTGGTGACGAGCAATACCACTTACGTTTACACCGTATTTAACATCGGCTTCGATAATACTTTCGCCATCCATACCTTTTTTGGTTGTAATTAAGATTACACCGTTTGCTCCGCGCGAACCATAAATAGCAGTTGCAGTTGCATCTTTCAGAATGGTAGTTGACTCAATATCGTTAGGGTTAAGAGCATTTAACGATCCGGAGTAAGGCACACCATCCACAACATATAAAGGATCGCGGTTACCGTTAACAGAACCAAATCCCCTGATACGAATGGTGGCGGTTGAACCAGGTTGACCTGAAGTATTGATAACACTTACACCAGCTACCTCACCAGACAATGACTGAGAAACGTTTGAGATTGACTTACTCTTAATGTTCTCACTTGAAACCGTTTTGGCACTACCAACAAACGACTGACGTGTAGCAGTACCATAACCAACTACCACCACTTCATCTAAACCAACAAGGTCAGCATCCATTACCACGTCAATTGTTGAGCCAGTAATCTCAACTTCCTGCGTTTTCATTCCCACAAACGAGAAAATCAACGCAGTAGCATCAGTTGGAACGTCCAGCTGATATACCCCGTCAAGATTTGTAACTGTACCAATAGTGGTACCTTTAACACTTACTGAAACACCTGGTATCCCCATATCATCATCGACACTGGTTACAGTACCTGTGATACTTTTTACCTGTGCTTCAGCAACAAGCACGCCAAACAAGGCAATGCCCAATAGCATTAGCGCAATTTTTTTCATAGAATAAAAATTTATAAATATTAGTAAATAACTCACTCACCTTTAATACTCAGCAACAAATTAGATAAAAAAAAATGCATTTAACAAATTTTTACAAAAAAATGCACCTGAGTAAAAATGCCTCTATCTTTTACGTTTTTTGAACTAAGTATTTATTAATTAACTATTAACGACTTTTTTGTCTTTTAATAATCTTGTCAAAATTAACTAATAGTTGATAAAATTAAGTGACTTTTGTCAATTATAATAGTTCAAAACACATTTTTTGACAAAAAATATTAATGTTATTTAACAATTATTGAAAGAGAAAATCAAATTCGAAATTCTCCATGTTTTGAATCATTTATTTTTATTGAACTATGTGTTGACAAACTCACTAAGAATCTATATTACTTTTTTGAAGGATTTTCCTTTTTTCCCGTTTAGTCATTTCAATTCCTAAAATTGTCTCCGGATGATAAACTTTGTAAAGTTTTACAGCATTTAGGATTTCGGTTTTACCTTTATCGTTTACCACAAACTGAGGAATAACAAACGATAACTTTTTGGTAAATAACGAATCGTGGTAGATAAGCACTATCAATTCGCCGTTTTTATTGGCCAACTCCCCTATTTTTTGCCCGGCAAATACTTTTTGCCCAACTACAAGTTGTTCAGGATTGTACTTCACCCCATGGTAACAGATTAAAGTTCCGTCGGGTTGCAAAAAAGTAATACTGTTGGTCCATGTATGATACCAATAGCGCGATTCTCCGCTTCTTGATTCACCAACAACTTCGGCAACAACACCGTTTCTGCTGGCAAAAACAGCGTCCCCCGGTGCGGCTTTAAAACCTGTTGCAAACCACGAATCAGGTGTATCATTTCCCCAAAAACCATCTATGCTTTTTACATCGAAAAACGATACACTTTTACCTTCTTCTAAAGGAATTAAATAAGGAAAATCAAGATCTACATCAGCCGTTGGATTTGATCGAAAGGTTTCAATATCATAATTAAACCGCGGGATATCTGCATCCAAATCACGTTGAAGTGTAAAAAGGCTGTTAAATCCCGGTGCGACTTTCTTAATGTAAGGCAAGGGTTCGTTAAATGTGGTATTCTCCAGGTCGGCAAAGTTAATATGCAGGAACATAGGCACTTTAGCATTGTTCGTCGCCGTAAACATACAATCGCCAACCGAATTATAATTTGCCTGAACTTCAACATACTGAGCCTTTGTAATACCGGCAATCAATGTCAACGTTAAAAACAGAAGTAGTTTGCGAATCATAAATAGCGTGTTTTACGAATTATAAAAGTAAAAATTAAATTTAGTTTACCTTTGGCGCATGTATTCAAAAGAGGAATTGCGACAATTAAAAATTGATTTCTGGCAACTGTTTGACAAACGCTGCAGTGTACATCCGGAATTAAAATACAGGAAACGGAAATGGGTGCTGCACAAAACAAAAATCAAGGGGGTGGCACTACGTTTTGATGTCAGTCGCAAGGATGCAATGGTAATTCTCGAACTTGGCAACAAAAGTGAAAACAAAAGATTAAAAGCTTACGAATTTCTGGAAAGATACAAGCCGGTAATTGAAGACGGGTTTGAAGATGGGTTGCAATGGGAATTTTTCCATGAGCGCGAAGACAGTGGCGCCGAAGTGTGCCGGATCTTCGTTCGAATGGAAGGTGTTGATTTCCATCGCCAGAACCAATGGCCCGACATCTACAACTTTTTTATTGAAAACATGCTAAAACTGGAACGTAACTTCCTCGAGATAAGAGACCTTTTACAGGAGGAAGTAAAGTAGAGTAAAGCATGTAACGCCCGAACAGACAATTACTGACTGACTAGATAAACAGTTCGTTTAATGCTCCAAAATAATCTTCATCCCAGCCTTCCGAAATGTTATCAAAAGCTTCGTCAGGAATATTGGTGTGCCGCAATTCAATGCTTGTGCCCTTTTTATGCGGATGTAGTTTTATGGTCACCAGCGACTCCTCTTCTTCTTCACCAAAGAACCACTTCTGAACGATCTTTTTATCCTGCTCAAATTCCACATTCACCCCAGAAATACTACCGCCCCACAACGAAAATTCGGTGTTTGGCTCCAGTGGCATAACAGCTGTCTCACCCGTCCATATTTCAAGCATATTTTGGTTGGTTAAAGCATTGTAAACGTCTTTCGGATCGGCAGTCAATATATAGTAGCGTTTTAAATCTTTCATGAGCTAGTCTTTTTATCAAAAGTAACCTTTCTTTTCTTAACTGATTTATTGTGTCATCAAAAAAAGCAAGAAAAGCGTTTAGCGAATTCGGTGTGTGCGCATCACTTTCTTGTTGATTTTATACGAGAACCCAATGGTAAAGAACTCTTTTATCTGCAGTTTGGCTTCTTTTCGGCCGGTGTCGTTGCCATCAGCATCGAAAACCGGAAACTTCACATCGTCATCGTAAATAAAATGAAACATTAAACGCATATCAATGTACGAATTTAACTGCATTTTAAAGTTGTTTTCCCAGTTCAGGTCAAATTTTTTGAATGGGTCTTTGTAGTTAAAAAACATCTTGTATTTCGTCTCATACGAAATGTCTTCAGTTATTTTCGTTTTGTAGCCCAGATCGGCGTTTAAACCAGGCTCCCAAAACGCTTTTCTCCCCTCGCTAATACCAAAACTAGTCGGATTAACCAAGGCAGTATCCCGCACATAAACGTTTTTCATGGTTAAAGGCGACAAGAATAATGACAGTTTTTTGTTTGGCTTGTAGTCCAAACCTATTTTTAGATAGGTTGTTGATGGGGCAAGAAATGCAGAAAGTACATCAGGGTTTTTAGCTTTCGGGTATTTGTACCCCCTAAATATCTGCGTGTTAAAATTAAGCTCGGCACTGTAGTACCATTTTTTAAATGCACTTAAACCGTAACGCGATGTGATTTCAAACTTATCATCATTCTTTTGCAGCTCCGACTCATCGCCACCGGGCCTGATCCAACCGTTTCGGAATTCCGCAGAGTTTTCCCATTTAACTTTGCCGTCTTTGCGCGAATAATTTGCAAAACCTTTTAAAACCATGAGCGTTGCCAAAGCACTTTTTCCCCCTTTTTTCCAGTTTTCAAGATAGGTTTGAGTAAGTCCTATACTTCCGTCGCCACCAATATTCCAGGGGGTTTCAAGCTCGTAACTTTTCCCTACACCCCTAAATTTATTGTTGTTGGGCTTCAGGCTTTCAAAATCAAAATCTTTGGTTTGTTTTTCTTTAAATCTTGAGAAGGTAACGCCATCGTCGATCAACATCTGCACTGTACGTTTATCAGTATTTTTTACCATCACTGCCAACGAATCATTTTGCTCGTTTTTTAGCCAGATTCGCGAATAACGTTCGGAACCGTTTTGCAACAGTATATCCTCCTTTTCTCCATATAAATTTATTAACGACAAACGTGTGGTATCAATGTGGTCGGCATAATCCATCAACACATTTAAAACAGCTTTTATCGAATCGTTTACCTGTGCCACTACTTCATCGTTGTAAGCTTTTAAAACGAAGTAGTTATTCAGTTTAACCTCGTCTTTATAGCGTTTTATGCGATATTGCAGGTTTTCATTGTATTTTTCTGCCCGGTAAACACTAACTATTCTCGCAATGTAGTCGGCTTTAACCGAGTCGTTGTAAAATACTCGTTTCGCTTCAATATAATCCCTGCGGAGACTATCGCGTCGGATAAGTTCATTAAACATGTCGGGCGAATTTAAAACCGAGTCGGGAATCACTTCCGGAATATAAAGTTCTTCCGGAAAAGTATAAACCGAATCGGTAAAAAGGCGCATGCCTTCTCCTTCAGGTACTTGTCGTACTTCATTTTCGGCTTCGCGAATAATTGCAGGTGGTACGGTAATATCCTCGGGCTTAACGTTTGCTATGTAATCCGTTTCAATATTCTGAATTTCCTTCTGCTGCTCGGTATAAGACACAAAACCCGGAACACTCAGACTGTCCTCCACATTTTCGGGCAAACGCATCACATAATTTTCACCAATACGCTGTGTGTCATTCAGATTTTTAATGATCTCATCCAACGATTCGTCCTCGATAAAATGCAGTAGTGCATCAACATCGCTACCCACTTCTTTTTTAACAACATGCCAGTTGTTATTTTCAATAAAATAGCTTCTTAAAACCTCAATATTTTTGCGCAAAAGTTCCTCTTCAGTTACAGAGTTTTGCGCGAATAAAAGTTTTGAGAAGCCGGTAAATAATAGAATAAATAAAAAAACTTTCCCTTTCCCTGAGAACATATACACTGTTTTTAGCTTTCGGATTAAACGCAAAAATAATACCATTGTTATGTTGTCCTTTATTATAAATACCTAAACAATTAACACCTTTCTTTTAATTTACTCAACATCAAAACCTTAGTATTTTACCATGTTGAATAAGGATGCTCCGACAACCAGGCATTAAAATACCGATGATCGGTACTCACCTCATGAGTTACCCAGTTTGGCAGCTCAATTTCTTCATTCTCATTACTCAGTTCAACCTCTGCCAAAACAAGACCCGCATTCATATCTTCAAATACATCTATTTCCCATGTCATTCCATGTATCTGCTCCACGAAGCGCTTCTTCCGAACAGGATGATCATGGCACAATTGCATTAAAATTTCCGCTTCTTTTACCGGAATTTCATATTCCATTTCAATACGCGAAATTCCCTGTGTTTTGCCTTTAATCGTCAACCAAGCTTTATCTCCTTTTATGCGTACCCGCACCACCCGTTCCTTATCGGTTGACAAGTAGCCCTGAACAATAGGATTTCCCGAATCCTTTGGGCACCATAAATTAGTATCAACAAGAAATTTCCGCTCAATTTCAATCATGATATTAAGTTTAGTTGTTTTAACCCCGAATATACACCACGAAATTTTATTACAAACAAAAACTGCTTCAAAACAAAGCTCTTAATTTACAAGTACTTGTTTTATGGCATTTTTGCTCTCAATACAACCTCCGAACGCATAAGCCGGCTTAAATATATTGCAACGGCGAATTTATCACTATTTTTAATGCGGCGAACATTATTATTCTGAATATGATTACGAGAGACGAAGCGCTTGAAATGCTAAAATCGAATGTGCAGGCAGAAAACATGCTAAAACACAGCCTGGCATCGGAAGCAGTAATGCGTGCAATAGCGAAGCACCTTGAAAGAAATGAAGATGAATGGGGCATCGCAGGCTTGTTGCATGATATTGACGTGGAAATTACAAACGCCGATCCGCATACACATGGCCCCTACGCAGAAAAGCTGTTAAAAGGAAAAGTTACCGATGAAATGCTCGACGCCATTGTTATGCACAACGAGGTGGCAACCGGGAAAGACCGCTGCACCGAATTTCAGCATGCACTGGCAGCCGGCGAAACAATTACCGGTTTAATTACGGCTACAACTTTAGTTTATCCGGATAAAAAACTAGCCAGCGTAAAAACAAAATCGGTAACCAAACGAATGAAACAAAAAGCCTTTGCAGCATCGGTAAAACGCGAGAACATTCTGGAGTGTGAGAAAATTGGTATTCCGTTACCTGAGTTTGCCGATCTGGCAGTTAATGCAATGCGCTCGGTAAGTGATGATTTGGGATTATAGCAATAATACTTTTTAACAATAAATATTTCTACACTATCGTTTTTTTCATTTTCTTGCACATGAAAACAGAATTAAACCATGTATACCCAAAAATTCAATCTATTAACCGGCAGAAAACTGTCAGTTTGTTTAACCTTATTAGTAATTTTTACCCACTTTTTTGCCAACAGTCAGGTGCTCTCCGGACGAATTCTGGATGAACAAAAACAACCTGTGCCCTATGCAACTATTTATATTTCCGAATCGCGGCAAGGCACCACATCAAACACCAACGGAGATTTTAGTTTTAATTTACCAACTGGCACTTTTCACCTTACTGTACGATCGATGGGCTACGAAAAGCTGGAGAAAACAATTAGTCTGCAAACCGACAGTTTGTTTCTCCCAATTACCTTGCAAACTCAGAATTTTGAGCTCGCCGAGATAAAAGTGTTTCCCGGAGATGAAGACCCGGCCTATTTTATTATGCGGAAAGCCATTGCCAAAGCACCTTATTACCGCAAGAATATTAAACATTACGATGCTGACCTTTACATCAAAGCCAATTTTGCCTTTAGCAATATTCCGAACCTGATTAAAAAGCAGGAAGTGGAAGACGGCCGGAAATTCAAGGATTACTTTAAGGAGAATGTAACCTATGTTATGGAGTCGCAAAACCGGATTACCTACGATTATCCCAACCAGTATAACCAGCAGGTGATAAGTAAAAAAAGTTCGATAACGGGTTTTGACGAACCGCCGGTAATGGGCCTGATGACAGCCAGTTTTTACGATGAACGTCCCAACGAAGTGGTTTCTCCGCTTTCGGTTCTGGCGCTAAAACATTATAACTTTGTTTACGAGGGATTTATCACGTCTGGCGATTATGATGTGTTTAAAATACGCGTTACCCCCAAACGAAAAAGCGATGAACTGGTTGAAGGTTTTATTTATATCGTAGACCGGCTTTGGTGCATTTACAACCTCGATTTTAGTTCCAGCTTTGAGTTTTTTAACTACCGCATAAAACAACAATTCGAAAATCTGGACAACGAGAACTGGCTGCCGGTTTCGCACAATATTACAGGCGATTTTGGCATGCTGGGACTGCGGGGCAACTTTTATTATGGTGCATCGGTGAAGTACGATTCCATCGTAAACAACTATTCTAACATTCAGTACGAAAGCACTGAAATAGCTGCACAAACAACTGCAGATCAAGATGTGCGGGAACCCGGTGAAAAAGAAGAACAACTGGTTAGCGAACTAAATAGTTTGAATGCCAAAGAAGAACTAAGCGATGCAGATGTAAAAAAAGTAGCCCGCCTGAACCGTAAAATTTTAAAAGAACAATACAAGGACTCAACTATTGTGGCACCGGATTACGGCAGTTACCGAATTTCGGAAAATAAAGACTCGCTGCAAACAGCTATCGCCTGGGATACCGTTAGGAGCATCCCCCTAACGCAGGCCGAAATTGAAAGCTACCAAATGGCCGACTCGTTAAAACTGATGGAAAAAGCGGCTTCAACCGATTCAGTCTCTGATAATGAAAGTACCAAACGTTTTTTTAGCCGGCTATTGGCCGGAGCATATGATATATCAAAAGATTCGACAATTCGTGTTAGTTACGACGGACTGCTTTCGCCCGTGAATTTTGATTTTAACGCCGTCGACGGGTATAAATACCGCCAGGAATTTCGAATTCGCTTTTTGGTGGATTCCACAAAACGAATTTATCTTACACCTCAGCTGGGGTATGCGTTTAACCGCGAAGCCTTATTTGGCAGTTTGAACGCGCAGTTTGTAAATTTTCTGGCAAAAGGAAACCAGATAAGCCTGTACGCAGGAAAACAAAGCAGCGATTTTAAAAGTGGTCTCCTGGGAATTAGCCCGGTGGTAAACTCCTTAAGTTCGTGGTTTTTTGGCGAAAACTATACGCGATTTTACGAGAGCGAATTTGTGCACCTGAGTTTTTCTCAGCGTTTTAAAAAGAATTTCAGGTATTATGCCATTGTCAACATGGATCATTTTTACCCGCTGGAAAACAACATTTCGTTTCCGCTTTCGGATTATAAAGATTTTGAGCCAAACATCCCCGGAAACTTAACGGCTGATAATCCTACTCTTGCCGAACAAAAAAGTTTTAGTTACGGCCTTGGTTTAAATTTCCTCAAATCGCAACGCAAACCGTGGCTCGAAGAATCACCCTTTCTGTTTGTAAATGATTTTTATGAATTTAACCTGACCTACAAACAGGGCGTGCCTGATCTTTTTGATTCCGATTCAGAATTTCGCCGGGTTGATTTTTCCGTTCATCAGCAGGCCAATATTTCGCCAAGTTCAGGTATTGACTGGCAGATAAATGCCGGCCACTATTTTTCGAATGAGCAAATGCATTTTTCGCAATACAAACATTTTAGCACCGCTGAAATCCCGGTAATGATGCGGCCTTTTACGCACCGCTTTCAACTCATAAACGACTATGCTTTAAGCACTAACAAAAGTTACCTAAACGTAATGACGGAGTACAGGTCGGAATACCTGCTTCTAAGATACCTTTCAATTTTCAATAAAAGAACCTGGAGCGAAAGCCTTCATTTAAATTACCTTACTACGCCCGAATACAATAATTACTGGGAAGTTGGTTACAGTTTGAATAACCTGTTTTTTGCAGGCAACGTAGGCGTGTTTGCAGGTTTTAGCGAAAGTGATTTTGAAAGTGTTCAGGTAAAACTCAGCATCTCTGCTTTTGATTAACAGAAAGAAATAGTAGCTTTTTATTGAATAGAAAAGCTACTATTTCTTTATTCGGTTAATAGTCTGTTGTAAAAAGCTCCGGGAATTTTCCTTTAATTCCTTTTTCACGGTAAAAATCCTTCATGCGTTTGATGTCGTCCTGCGCATTGTCTGAAAGTTCAAAGGGCTCACCAACCGAAATTTCTTTTCGTCCCCAATCAAAATAGCCCAAATACACGGGAATACCAGTTTCTTTAGAAATAATATGAAAGCCGGCTTTCCAGCGTTTATTCAAACTTCGCGTTCCTTCAGGCGTTAATGCCAAATGAATACGTTCTCTTTTATTAATGAGTTGAATGGTTTGACGAATCACGTTAGCTCCTTTTGAGCGATCGATGGGCAAACCTCCCATTTTTCGAATAAAATATCCGATGGGCCAAAAGAAAAATTCCTTTTTTATAAGAATGTTGGCAACTGCACCTTTCGAAGTATAAAACAACCACGAAATAACAAAATCCCATGCGCTGGTATGTGGCACTCCGATAATGATACATTTATTTACCGGTGCCGGCTCTCCAACAACGGTCCAGCCCATCAATTTGAGCAAAAATCTACAAAATCCTTTCATTATATTGCTTGAATAGTTTTTAATTCAAAGTTAGTGGCTCCAACATACTTTTTTAAAAGTTCCTGAGCCTGATTTGTGGCAATTTCAATATCTACTGTGCGTTCGTAGGCTATAATTATCATTAAGAACCGTTTTGTCTGTTCGGTAACACAAGTCCTCACCGAATCACTTGTGGGCGTTCCAAAAGCACCTTTTGCATCTCTGAACACCGGCATAAATTCAATATTCAGTTCCCCCCGCCCAATTCCTTCATACGGTTCGTCTTTTTTGCCAATGCCAAAGTTAACAGCTCCGCCAATCCTGTCGGCATCATAACCACCAATTGAAAATCCGCTCGAAATGGAAACCAAATTCAGCTGATCGACCACATTATTGACCTGGTAAATTTCTCCACGCTTTAAAACCCGCCGAAGCAGTGCTTCAGCCGACAAACGGTAGCGAGCAGGATCTTTCCCACATTTTTTGTAAGCTCTTCGCGATGCAGCAACAGCTGGCATTTTGCTTATTTCTTCCACACGCAGACTTTTGTTTAGCTCTTCGATTTTCGATTGAATCTCGTCCCAAAGTTCGCTGTTTAGATTCTGAAATTGCACATCGCATTCAATGCACGACAAAACCACATCAGGTACTTTTTCGGCCAGTTCCTCGCTAATAGTTATGTTTTGCATGACTTTTATCAGTAATTATATTTTTTATTATTCGGTTTTACTCTTTTTAATTTTTTACAAAAGCCATACTTTTGTATAAAATGAATAAACCGAAATAATTGTACCATTTAAAAAGAATCGTTGCAAAGAAAAGAACTTTTGTTTTCGATGCCAACTGTTTCTAAAAATACAGTGTTCAATTCGCAACGAATAAGCATTAAAGCGAAATTTTTCAGAAATCATATAAAATGATTTTATTTAGTTAAACTGCACGAAAAGGGATATGTATTGTATCCCTTTTTTCTTTCGTATAATAGGTTGACTTTATGGTATACTTTTTGTATTTTGTAAGGAAAATATGATAGTATGAAAAGGATAATTTTGTTAAGTTTTCTGATTTTTTCAATCGTAGCTGTAAATGCACAAGAGAAAAAACTAACAAGAAAAGAGAAAAAAGCACAGCGCGAAGCAATGCTTACCGAACAAACAAAAAAACTTATTGAAGCCAATACCTGGCAATTTAATGCTACACAAATGCTTCCGTCAGGCGGCCGAACCCGTACATTAACTACTCCATATAATGTTGTATTAAAGGATGGTGAGGTAGATTCGTATCTTCCATATTTTGGCCGTGCTTATTCCGTTGACTACGGATCGACAGACTCGCCAATGATTTTTAAGGCACCTGTTGCCGATTATAATGTTGAGGATGCAAAGAAAGGTGGTTACACCGTTAAGTTTAGCGCAAAAAATAAAAACGACAACGTGGAATTTACTTTTTCAATAGGCGCAACCGGATCGGCAAGTTTAAAAGTAAACAGCACCAATCGTCAGTTTATTTCCTATAACGGCGACTTGGTTCCGATTGAAGAAAAAGAGAAAAAATAGTATTGAATTATGACTATTCACAGCCGGGATAATTAAATATTCCGGCTTTTTTATAGCTCAAAAGGTAGTTTCTTGCTCAATGTAATTTCCGAAGGCGATACTTTTGCCTGCATCGGAAAAATCTCAACACCGGCCGAGTGAGCCTGTTTTAACAAGCGGGCATACGCCGGATCGATTTCTTTGGCAGGGGCAAATAGCTGCACATCGCTGCGCTGAATAATATAAAGCATAACAGCGCGCATTCCCTGATTCTTAACATCGATTAGTGTCTTCAAATGTTTTTGCCCACGTGTGGTAACCGCATCCGGAAACAGGGCGTATTCATTCAGTTTCATCGAAACGTTTTTTACTTCCACAAAACATTTCTCTTGGTCATTCTCCGCATAAACATCAAAACGCGAATCGCCAAATTTGACTTCGCGCTTAACAGTCGTGTATCCGTCAAGTCCCGGGATTTCTCCGTTTAAAAGGGCTTCGTACGCCAACTTATTTGGGTTGCCGGTATTAATACCTACCCAGTCGCCGTTTATTTTGATCATTTCCCAGGTAAACTTTGTTTTACGTTTTGGGTCGTCAACCGGAGTTAAGTACACCTCTGCCCCATTTTCAAGGCAACTTTTCATCGACCCGGAATTGGTGCAATGCGCCACAACAATTTCACCTGTATCCAACTCAATATCAGCTAAAAATCGTTTATAACGTTTTATCAGCTTTCCATGAACCAGTTCTTTTTCAAATTTCAAAACGAGTATTTTCTTTAGAAATGGAGTTTACAATTGAGTTCGTGCAAAAGGAACGGCATCCTGCCCCGCAAATTCTTTATTCAGGTATTTGTAATAGCCGGTAATGGCAATCATGGCAGCATTATCCATGGTGTATTCAAACTTTGGAATAATCAGGTTCCAGCGGTGCTTTTTGGCATTGTCCTGCAAAGCATTGCGAAGCCCTGAATTAGCTGATACACCACCGGCAACCGTAATTTCGTTAACTCCTGTTTCACGGGCAGCACGTTTCAATTTGCTCAGCAGAATCTCAATAATGGTATGCTGCAACGACGCACAAAGATCGGCCAGGTTTTCTTCCACAAAGTTTTCATTCACTTTCAGGTTGTCGCGCAAAAAGTAAAGGAAGTTGGTTTTTAAACCACTAAAACTGTAGTCCAGGCCCGGAATCCGCGGACGCGAAAACTCAAAACGGTGCGGATCGCCATCCTTCGCCAAACGATCCACATGCGGACCTCCCGGATAAGGCAAGCCCATAACTTTTGCACATTTATCAAAAGCTTCGCCGGCCGCATCATCTATGGTTTGCCCAATCACTTCCATATCCAGATAATCGCGAACAAGAATAATTTGCGAATTACCACCGGAAACCAACAAACACAGAAACGGAAATTTCGGCGGGTTAAATTCTACTCCATTTTCTTTGATAAACAGAGCCAGCACATGTCCTTGCAGGTGGTTCACCTCTATCAACGGAATTTTCGATGCCAGCGAAAAACCCTTTGCAAACGAAGTACCTACCAGCAACGATCCCAACAAGCCCGGGCCACGGGTAAAAGCCACAGCCGAAATTTCTTCACGGTTAATTTCTGCACGCTTCATGGCCAGGTCAACCACCGGGATGATATTTTGCTGATGTGCACGCGAGGCCAACTCGGGTACTACCCCGCCATACTCTTCATGTACTTTCTGTGAAGCCACCACATTCGACAGTATTTCTCCATCGCGAATGATGGCAGCAGAAGTATCGTCGCACGACGATTCGATACCCATTATTATAATTCCTTTCTCAGCCATAAAAATCTTCCCTTTTTTACCTTATTAAAACACGATAAACGGTGCCGGGTTTATATCTTTGCACTTATTAAAAATAAATAGTTAACAAAACGCGCTATCCTTTTCATTTTTATTGATTGAAATGGATTATGTTCGTTCTAAATTTGCAAAACTATTAAAAAAGGCTGGAAAATACTCATTGTTTTGCTGGCAGCATTTATAATGTTGTTGGGTGGTGCTTTTGTGCTTATTCAAAACAGTTGGGTGCAAACACAGATCACTCGAAAAATAGCCAAAAATCTTTCGAAAGATTTACATACCAACATTACGATTGGCAAAGTTGATATCGGCTTTTTTAAACGCTTAACACTAAAAGATGTTTTAATTGAAGACCAGCATGGTGATACGCTGATTTACAGCGAGCAAATTAAAGCGCGGATTGATACCTTAAAAATTAAACACAAACAGGTTGTTTTAAAAGATCTTGATTTTGAAAATAACCGAATATACGTTGCGAAAGACACTGCCGATGTTTTCAATTTTGGTTTTCTGATAGAAGAATTTGGGGCCAATCCTGAAAAGGACACCCTAAATCCATGGACCTTTGCATGCAGTGCGTTTAATTTTAAGGACATGCAAATTAGGTATGTAGTAAACGAAAACGTAAGCCACCCGATTATAGATACTCGTAATTTAAACCTGAAAGTTTCTAACTTTTACTCATTCCGTGATTCGATTGCATTTCGGATTGAAGATTTAAGCGTTGATGCCGGCCCCAACTTACATTTAAAGCAGGCTGCTGCCAACATTACAAACGTAGGAAAAGTACTCACCGTTGAAAATTTTAACATGGTTAGTAACCATTCGTCGCTTACCAACACCAACATGCGTTTTCAGTTTTACAGCGCCAGAGACTCAATGAACCGTAGCTTCGACATGGACATTCAAATTGCCGACTCAGAAATTGGCATGCAGGAAATCGGAGCTCTTATTCCTTCGCTTAAAGGAATGCGCGAAAGAATAAAACTTTCGGGAATTATTTATGGCAGCCTTAACGACCTGAAGGGGAAGAACCTTTACCTGCAAACGGCTAATGAAACCAATGCCTTGCTCGACTTTTATGTGAACGATCTGCTTGATCCGGCCAATATGTACCTGTTTCTCGATTTAAAAAATTCAAATACAACGTTTGAGGATATCAGCAGTATACGCCTCCCCAATAGTGCGGCAAATAGTTACATTCGTTTTCCTGAAAGTTTTTACGAGGCTGGCCAACTGCGGTTTAAAGGTAACTTTAGTGGGTTCTTATCCGATTTTGTAACCTTCGGTACGCTCGAAAGCGAAATGGGCACATTAACAACCGATATATTGGTTATGCCCGAAAAAGAAGGACAGATTTATTATCGGGGAAATCTTTCAACGGTAAACTTCCATCTCGGAGAACTTTTTAAACTCGAACAGCTGGGAGAAATTACCTTACAAGGATCGGCCGACGGACAATTCAACAAAACCACCGAGGCTGTTTCGGGTATTTTTAAAGGTACTATCGACAGTATTGAATACAACAACTATAACTACCGGCATCTGTCGATTGATGGAATTTTGCGCGAAAAGATGTTTGATGGTTTGCTCGAAATTCAGGATCCGAACCTCGATTTCACCTTTATTGGAGAACTTGATTTAAATAATAAAATTCCGCGTTTCGATTTCAACATGAATCTGCGACACGCATACACCGGTAACCTGAACTTTACACAAAACTTTCCGGCAACAAACATGTCATTTCAGATGGAAGCCAACTTTACAGGTGATAGAATTGACAATATTGACGGGATGATCTCGGTGAAAGAAGGTTATTACAGCAACCGAAACGGCGAGGTAAACCTCCAAGGCATCGAATTTCGCGCCAATCAGGAAGATGGTAAGAATAAACTTCGAATCGAATCTGATTTTATGGATGCTGAAATTCTGGGCAGTTATAACTTCAAAAGCCTAAAAAACAATTTCTTCCAATTGGTAAACCACTATGTACCGGCTGCGCGAATACCGGTAGATTCATCAACAGCCAACTCCAATAATTTCGATTATAACATTAATGCAAAAGACATAAACCCGCTGGTAAAAATATTTGTACCGGGACTGGAATTTGAAGGGCCGTTTTTGTTGTACGGAAAAATAAATGCCCCCAGGAAAATTCTTAGTTTAAACGGCAGTATTCCGGGAATAAAATATAACGATAACTGGGCGCGCGATGTTTACATTGGTAACAACACCTTGAATGGCCTTTATAACTCCAAATTCAGAATTGGAGAATTGTACCAGCGCAATGGACTTATGCTGTATAATTTTACGGTTGACAGCAAGATAGCCAACAATGTGCTCGACAATGTAATATCGTGGAGTAATTTCGATGAACTAACCTACAGCGGTGCGATTCGAACGCAATCAAAATTTTCGTATTCCGACTCCACACAAATGCGCCACATCGATATTTACAGTCAACCATCGCAAATCTATGTCGCCGACACACTGTGGTCGGTAAATCCGTTTTATGCCAGCGTCGATTCAACTTCTATACAAGTAAAAGGGTTTAAAATTCAACATGCCAACCAGGTTTTCGCGATTGATGGCAGTGTTACCAGCAGAAAAGCAGATGTTGTTCGGCTTGAAATGGAAAACATTGACCTGACCTACCTGGATCAGTATTTCAACAAAAAGATTGATTTGGATGGAAAAATAAACGGATATTTTGGATTCTCACGCCTGTTTGACGAACCTGTAATTTTATCAGATTTAAAAATCGACAGTCTTTCGTACAAAAACGAATACATGGGAAATATATCCCTGTCCAGTAAGTGGAACCAGGCCAATTCTGCCATCGATTCGGAGTTAAAAGTAACCCGAAACAACAAAACAAACTTTCACGCTGCCGGCTCCTACACCCCTTCGGCAGGAGATTTGGATTTTGATATAGAAGTTGACAGTGCTTCGTTATTGATTTTGTCGGCTTTTATGCGCGAGAACTTTTCCAATTTCCAGGGCGTAGCATCAGGCAAAGTAAATCTTGGCGGAAATGTAAAAGGTATCCTTCTAAATGGTGCGCTTTATGGCTCTAATGCCGGTGTTACCATCGATGCGACAAAGGTTCCGTATCATTTTTCCGATTCGGTTTATTTTAAGGATAGAAGCATAATTTTCGATAATATCACGGTTTTCGACGACCAGAACAATTTTGCCATTTTTGATGGGGAAATTACGCAGCAGAACTTTCAGAACATGACTTACAATCTGAATTTTCAGTCGAATAAAATAAAAGCACTAAATACCACTCAAAAAGACAATGAACAGTTTTATGGTGTGGTAATGGCCAACGGAGGTATCGAAATTGAAGGACAGGCAACCCGTGTTAATCTAACTTGTTTCGGAACCACTTTACCCGGCACTGATATTAAAATATCGATGGAAAGCCAGAGTGAGCTTAAACAATACGATTTCTTGGAATTTGTAAAACCGGATGAAGAAAAGGAAGAATCGGGATTTTTCACCAACAGATCGAACCGAGATGCCGGAGGTTTTAACTTAAGTATTACCGTTGAAGCCACTCCCGATGCTCAGGTTCAGCTCATCTACAATTCGCAGATCGGAGATGTTATTCATGCCAAAGGCGAAGGAATTTTGCTTTTTGAAATGGACAATGAAGGCAACATGAGTCTTTCAGGAAATTATAATCCAACCGAAGGCGACTACCTGTTCACCCTGCAAAATGTAATGAACAAACGCTTTTCAATTGAACCGGGAGGCTCAATACTTTGGTCGGGCGATCCATACAATGCTGTTGTCGATCTGCAGGCTATATACAAACTAAAAGCTTCGTTGTACGACCTGCTAAGTGCCTACCAAAACACTTCGCAAACCAATCGTGTACAGGTTGAATGTGTTATTAATCTTCAGGACGAACTGATTAATCCAACCATTGGATTCGACATCAATTTCCCGAATATTGAAGAACCACTGCGAGAAGAGTTGCAACAATTCTTTAAAACCGAGGAGGAAATGAACAAACAAATCCTTTCGTTAATCGTTCTCGGAAAATTTTACACGCCCGAATATCTGCGTGGTACTTTCGAAGCGCAAAATCCAAATATGATCGGTACCACCGCCAGCGAGGTATTCTCGAACCAACTAAGTAACTGGCTTTCGCAAATCGATGAAGACTGGGATATTGGTATTAATTACCGCCCCGGCAACCAGGTTACCAACGATGAAATTGAGCTGGCACTAAGTACCCAGATTTTTAACGACCGGGTTACATTGAACGGAAATATTGGAAATAATACGAACCAATACGGAAGCAATAACAATAGTAGCCAAATTGTTGGCGACTTTGAAATGAGTGTAAAACTTGTGCGTAGCGGAAAAATCCTGTTCAAAGTGTACAACCGCTCGAATAACAACCTGATTTACGACACCGCTCCTTATACGCAGGGAATTGGTTTGTCGTTTAAAGAGGAATACAATTCAATTGATGAGTTGATTGTAAAATTTGGCAAACTCTTTAAAAAGAAAGAGAACTAGTGTTCACTTTTTCCGGCAAATAAAAAGACTTGTTTTATAATATAAATCATAAAAAAAACTGACCAATTTTCTTTGCAGATATATTACTTAAGATAATTTTGCAGTTCTTAAAAGCTAAAACTTATACCTAAAATAATTTACTATGTTTATATTAATGGTTGTTGTATTTGTTCTGGGCTATGTTGCCATAGCGCTTGAGCATCCTCTTAAAGTCGATAAAGCAGCATCGGCTTTAATTATTGGCACATTATGCTGGGTTGTTTATGTTCTCGGTGCCGAAGGCATTTTGCACCTTGGCTTCAGTCCCACCTGGGAGGCATTCCTCGCAGCTCATCCCGATTCGCACGGATTACATGCTGCGCATGAGTTTATTGTTGAATCGGAAATCATCCATCATTTAGGCGAAATCAGTGAAATTTTGTTCTTCCTGCTTGGTGCAATGACCATTGTTGAAGTGGTTGATCAGCACGAAGGATTTAAGATTATTACCGACAAAATAAAAACCACCAATAAAGTAAAACTACTTTGGATTTTAAGTTTACTTACGTTCTTTATGTCGGCATTGCTCGATAACCTTACTACAACAATCGTTCTTGTAGCATTGCTTCGTAAACTGATCGACGACAAACAAACCCGATGGTTTTTTGCCAGTATGGTAGTTTTGGCTGCCAATGCCGGTGGTGCATGGTCGCCAATTGGCGATGTTACCACAATTATGTTGTGGATTGGCGGACAGGTAACAGCCGGTAACATCATTGTAAATGTTATTCTGCCAAGTTTGGTGTGCATGGTAGTTCCGTTGGCCATTCTTTCGGTTACCATGAAGGGAAATGTTCAACGTCCGGCAATCGACGAAGATGAAGTAGAATACAGTACCGAAAAAGAACGAATTCTGTTCCTGGTTTTGGGCGTATGCGGCTTGTTATTCGTTCCGGTATTTAAAACCCTTACCCACTTGCCTCCATATATGGGAATGTTACTTTCGTTAGGTATTTTGTGGGTTGTGGGCGAAGTTGTGCACAAAGACAAACCAAAAGAAATTAAAGATAAACTAAAAGTTACTGCCGTAATTCAGCGTGTTGATGTTCCAACCGTGTTGTTTTTCCTCGGAATCCTTTCAGCAGTTGCGGCTTTGCAATCAGCAGGTCACTTAAATATCCTGGCCACATACCTTGACGATAAACTGGGGAACATTTACCTGATCGACCTTGCCATTGGTGTGCTGTCGTCGGTGGTTGACAACGTTCCGTTGGTTGCTGGTGCCATGGGTATGTACCCGATTGCCGATGCAGGGGCCGCTGGTTACCAGGCTGCCTTTGTTCAGGACGGAGCCTTTTGGGAATTCCTGGCCTACACAGCCGGTACCGGTGGCAGTATGTTAATTATTGGCTCGGCTGCAGGTGTTGCCGCAATGGGATTGGAAAAGATCGATTTTATCTGGTACCTGAAAAAAATCAGCTGGCTGGCGTTAATTGGCTACCTGTCAGGTGCTGCAGTATACTTTGTGATGTTTGGTCTGTAAACTATCAAAAAACAGTTGTTCATAACTCTGTAAGATACAACTGACAGAGCAAACAAAACGGTTAAAATATTACTTATTTTAGCGAGGTATAATATTTAAGGTTATACCTCGTTTTTTTATTTTAAGAATTGTAAATAATAATTGGATAAACATGTTTAACATATTAATGATTCAGACTGATCTTCCACAAGAGTTGGAAGCTATAGCGACCGAGCCGGAAGGCATTTCAACAAAATTTATAGATCTTGCTATGAAGGGTGGATGGATTATGATTCCGATTTTATTTTTGTCGGTAGTAGCCGTTTACATCTTTTTCGACCGCTATTTTGCCATAAAAAAAGCCGGTAGATTTGATTCAAGTTTGCTTGAAAAAGTAAAAGTTTATATCACTTCAGGAAAAATAGATTCTGCGGTGGCACTGTGCCGCAGCAACCCAAATCCGGCATCGCGTATGTTGGAAAAAGGAATCAGCCGAATTGGCCGGCCGTTAACCGACGTAAATGCAGCCATCGAAAACGTGGGTAACCTCGAGATTTCGAAACTGGAAAAAGGACTTCCGGTGCTGGCATCGGTAGCCGGTGGAGCTCCGATGATCGGATTTCTTGGCACGGTTATGGGAATGATTCAGGCATTTTACGATATGTCGAACGCCGGAAACAATATTGACGTTACACTGCTTTCAACCGGTATTTACCAGGCAATGGTAACTACAGTTGCCGGATTGATTGTAGGTATCATTGCCTACTTCGCCTACAATATTCTTGTATCGAATGTGGAGAAAGTGGTTTTTAAAATGGAAGCTACCACTTCTGAATTTATGGATCTGTTAAACGAACCGGCATAACCTGTAGTAAATGGCACTAAAAAAGAGAAATAAAGTAAACGCTTCATTTAGCATGTCGTCGATGACCGACATCGTATTTCTGTTGCTTATTTTCTTTATGGTTACCTCTACCCTGATTGCGCCAAATGCTTTAAAATTGTTGCTTCCGCAAAGTAACAATCAAACAGCTGCCAAGCCGATCACAACCATATCGATTACATCCGATTTGAAATACTATATCAACGACGATAACAAGCTGCAAAGTGTAAAATTTGGCGAGATAGAGCCGTTTCTTACCAATAAGTTTGGTTCGGGTAACGACGATATTTTTATTTCGTTACATGCCGATCAATCTGTTCCGGTTAACGAAGTGGTAAAAATAATGAACATTGCACGCCGAAATAAGTATAAAATGATACTGGCAACATCGGCTGAATAGACGAAAGAATGATAGAAAGAGAGGAATATAGCGAAAAGAAAAAGGGGCTTGTCGGAACGATTGTATTTCATACAATTGTACTGATATTATTGCTTGTACTTGGCTTTTTCACGCCACTTCCTCTGCCTGGAGAAGAAGGAATTCTGGTTAATTTCGGAAATTCAGAAAATGGATTGGGCGACCGCGAACCAAGTCCGGCACGCCGACAACAACAAACCCCTCCTCCACCTCCACAAACGGCGCAAAAACAATCAACGCCCCCACCGGCCAAACAAACACCTCCGCCTCCGGTGAAAACTTCAGAACCGGAACCCGCCGAGGAAGTTGCAATGACGCAGGACTACGAAAAAACAGTAGCCATTGAAGCGGCCGAGAAAAAGAAAAAAGAGGAAGAGCGCAAACGTCAGCAAGAGCTGGATGAAAAACGACGTAAAGAACAGGAAGAAATAGACCGCAAAAACGCTGAAGAAACAGAACGAAAGCGTTTGGCTGAAATTGAGCGCAAAAAACAGGAAGAAATAGAACGCCAACAACGCGAAGAGGCAGAAAGAATTGCCCGCGAGGAAGCCGAACGCAAAGCACATGAAGAAGCTGAGCGCCAACGTAAGCTGGAAGAACAACGAAAAATTTCAGAGATAAACTCCAGAACTCAGGGAGCTTTTGCCAACAGTGGCTCCGGAAGCGGCGGCACCGGCAACAGCGACGGAAAAAGCCAGGGAGCAACATGGCCCGGTGGAAATCAGGGCAAAACAACCGGCGATCCGAATGCAACAAATTATGGCGACGGTGGCAGTGGCGCCGGAAACCAGGGATCGGGAGCTGGTATTTCATTCGATCTTGGCGGACGTTCAGCAATTTCCTTACCTAAACCTGAATATCCGGGCAACGATGCCGGAATTGTGGTGGTAAAAGTTATCGTTGACAAAAACGGAAGAGTTACTTCGGCCGAGCCGGGAGCACGTGGTACAACCATTGCCAATAAAGCATTTTGGGACGAAGCCAAACAGGCAGCATTAAAAGCCAAATTTAATGTCGATCAAAATGCAGCTGCATTCCAGCAGGGAACTATTTCGTACCGTTTCAGACTTGATTAGGACTAAGTCTCGAGCTAAGAGTGCCTAGTTACCAGCATCGAGAATCCAATATCCAGTATCAAGGATCAAGCATCCGGAATCCAGTAACCATCATCAATCTTTGCTGACAATTATCTGTTTTTTAATCCATTAAAATTGTGTTCTTTTGCGAAAAATTTCAGTACAATGGCATTTCTGACAAAAGACAAAATTTTCAGTAAAAAGTGGATCCAGGACAATCTGCTTTTAGTTTCGGGCTCCTTTATTTTAGCCGCCGCTTTTGTATTTTTTGTTACACCACATAAAATCGTTCCGGGTGGCGTTTATGGTATCGCCATTGTTGTGCACTACCTAACCGAAGGCGTTTTCTCCTTTTGGCCCGACGGAATTCCGGTGGGTACCTTTGCGCTGATGATTGATATTCCACTGATTATTGCCGGAATTAAAATTCTTGGTCCCCGCTTTGGCATAAAAACGATTACGGGATCGGTGTTAACCGCTGTTTTTACCGACCTGTTAACCATGTTGCGCCCGGATGCCAAGTTACCTCTAGTGGATGATATACTTTTATCGTGCCTTTTTGGCGGCGTATTAATGGGATTTGGACTTGGCTTGATTTTTAAGTCGCGTGCTACCTCCGGCGGATCGGATATTATTGCCATGATCATCGCTAAATACACCCACCTACAGATTGGCCGATTGATGATCTATGTTGATTCGGTGATCGTATTTTTTGGTTTGCTCGCATTCCGCGACTGGGCTATCCCACTCTATTCGCTAATTGTAATTTACATTTGCGGAAAACTGATCGATACCGCACTTGAAGGCGCCAATTACAACAAAGCACTTCTGATTGTTTCGCGGAAACATGCAGAAATAAAAGAAAAGTTATTGGTTGATTTAGAGCGTGGAGGAACGTATCTGAATGGCGAAGGTATGTTTACCGGCGAGCAAAAAAAGATTATTTATACCGTTGTGAGTCGCCGCGAAGTTGCCATCCTTCAGGAATTTATCAGTAAAATCGATCCTGATGCATTTATTACGGTTATGGATACCAAAGAGATACTCGGTGAAGGGTTCCAGAGCTTAAATCAAAAAGTTAACAATTAGAGTATTTTCAACACTAATCTCCCACTCCTTTTTCAAAATCATAATCAAAAAGGTTTTGACGCATTAAGTTTTGCGAACAATTGCTACAGTTCATTTTCTTTTTATCTTTGGTGGCTTCATAACAATTCTACAAAAAATGATTATAGTTTTTGTTGCCTACCTGGTTATTTTAATTGGTATTGTAGCGTATTCGGCACGTCGTTCAAAAACGAACAACGACTTTGTTCTTGGTGGTAAAAAAATCTCCGGTTTTTCACTGGCTTTATCAGAACGTGCAACGGGCGAATCGGCCTGGTTACTTTTAGGTTTAACAGGTCATGCCTACGCAGAAGGAATGGCATCGTTGTGGGTGGCCTTAGGATGTGTAAGCGGTATTCTGTTTTTATGGATATTTCTGGCCGAACCACTGCAAAAACTTACTGATAAAACAGGTGCTTTAACGGTTCCAAGTTTGTTCTCAGCCAAATTTAAAGGTACCCAACGTAGTTTCGGAATTCTCTCATCCCTAATTATTATATTCTTTTTTGTACTGTACATTGCAGCCCAATTCAGTGGTGCTGGTAAAATATTCAACGATACCTTTAAAATCGATCCTTTCTGGGGGATGGTTATTGGCTCAGCTCTGGTAACTTTATATACCATGTTGGGTGGATTTATAACCGTTGTTGCCACCGATGCTTTTCAGGCAGTTCTGATGGTGGTTACCTGTGTTGTGCTGCCCATTATCGCACTCGGTATTGCAGCAGCGAACAATATTCACGTGGCCGAAGCCATTTCGCAGGCGAATTATCTTGTACCTCGAAACATTGATTCGGTAAAACAAGCCACCGGCGGTTTGCTTGTTTTAAACGGATTAAGCTGGGCATTTGGTTATACAGGCCAGCCACAATTGCTTACACGTATGATGGCCATGCGTAGCCAGAAAGAAACCCAGCAAAGCCGGGTGCTGGCAATTATCTGGACACTTTTAGCTTATGTTGGCGCTTTTATGATCGGGATTATTGGTTACCAGTTGGTACAAAATGGCATTTTAGGAGATGCAGCGGCTTCGGTAGCCGCCGATTCGGAAAAAATTATGCCCATAATGGTGATGACACTTCTGAATCCGATTCTGGCCGGAATATTGTTGTCGGGAGCCGTTTCAGCAATGATGTCAACAGCATCTTCGCAACTAATGGTCGTATCATCGTCGATGACCGAGGATTTCTATCTGCACATTACCAAAAAGCAGATTGAAGAAAGGCGAATGCTGTTTCTGAATAAAATACTTACGCTTGCCGTGGGACTGGTAGGTTTTGTTTTGGCCATCACTATGGAAGATACGGTTTACGGACTGGTTTCATACGCATGGAGCGGAATTGGAGCTTCATTTGGGCCCGCGATTGTTTTACTCATTTTCTGGAAGAAACTTTCGAGAGCCGGCGTTTTTGCCAGTTTAATTACCGGTACGCTATCGGCGGTAATATGGAAAACCTGGCTGGTTGATGCTACTGGAATATCAGAACGTCTGGCCAGTTATCTGCTGGCATTTTCAATGGCTGTTTTGTTTAGTTTTATTTTCCCTGAAAAAGAAAAATGGTCGGAGCCAAAAGGAATTTAACAATCTTAACGATTTTTAATTTTGACGCAGTAAAAATAGACCTTATTCATTTTGTCTGGCTGAATATTCTGTTATCTTCGTGGCACGCTGAAAGTATGTAGTAAATGGATTTTTGGGGAAAGACAATTTGGATTACAGGAGCATCGTCGGGTATTGGCAAAGCGGTGGCAATTGAGTTATCGTCGAACAACGTAACGCTAATTCTTTCAGGCAGAAAAGAAGAGGCTTTAAAAGACACCGAAAAACTCTGCATAAAAAACGGTTGCCAAACCGTTATTCTTCCTTTCGATTTAGGTAACGAAGAATCGATTGAAGAAGCTGCTCAGTTCATCAAAGAAAACAATATCAAAATTGATGCGCTATACCAGTTTGGCGGAATAAGCCAACGTTCGTTTGTTGCCGAAACTCCGATTAGTGTTGATCGTAAAATTTTCGAAGTAAATTATTTTGGAACAATTGCCCTAACCAAAAAGGTTTTACCGCAAATGATTAAAAATGGAGGCGGACAAATTGCGGTTACCTCCAGTATAGTTGGTAAATTTGGATTTCCATACCGGTCGTCGTATTCGGCATCGAAACAAGCCTTACACGGTTTTTTCGAAAGTTTAAGAGCCGAGAATGCAAAAAACAACATTGCCGTTTCGGTTATCATTCCCGGACGAATAAAAACAAATATTTCGGTGAATGCGATCAATAAAGACGGTAAAACACACGCACAAATGGATGCCGGCCAGGACAAAGGCATGTCGGCTGAAAAATGCGCAAAAGTGATTTGCAAAAAACTGAAAAAAGAGAAAAAAGAAATATTGGTAGGTGGTTCAGAAGTTATTATGGTACACATCAGGCGTTTTTTGCCGCGTTTGTATTATTACATGGCTTCACGCGTAAAACCATTGTAAACATATAAGTATACAGTAGAAATGAAAGCACAAATAAACGGAATCCAGCAGTTAGGAGTTGGTGTTGAAGATCTTCAGGAAGCATGGAAATGGTATCGCGAACATTTCTCGATGGATATTCGAATGTTTGAAGATGAAGCCACAGCAGAGTTGATGCTGGCACATACAGCAGGAAAAACACGCGACAGAAGAGCTGTTTTGGCGCTTAATATGCAAGGTGGCGGAGGTTTTGAGATATGGCAACATACCGGGAAAAAACCTGAACCGATAAATTTTGAAATTCAACTGGGCGACTTGGGCATTAACATCGGAAAAATTAAAACCGAAAATGTACAAGCCGTTTACGATAAATTCAGTGCTTCGGAACTGAACCTGCTCACTCCTATTTCAAAAGATCCGGCCGGAAACGACCACTTCTTTATGAAAGACATTTACGGAAACATGTGGGAAATAAAAAACCAGGAAGGTGTTTTCCGTAAAAAAGAAAAGTCGTTGAGTGGCGGTGTGCTGGGAACAATTATTGGTGTGAAAGACATGGACACCAGCCTGAAAGTGTACCAGGAAATTCTGCAATACGACGAAATTGTATACGATGAAACCGGCGTTTTTGAAGATTACAAAGGTATTCCGGGGGGCGATAAGAAATTCCGTCGAGTTTTACTTCGGCATTCCGATGTAAAACAAGGCGCTTTTAGTCCGTTTTTCGGGCAATCGGTTATTGAGTTGGTGCAGGCTTTTGATTACGAACCAAAAGACATTTACGAAGGAAGAATTTGGGGTGATCCGGGTTTTATCCACCTTTGTTTTGATATAAACGGAATGGACCAATTCCGCGAAAAAGCAAAAGCTATTGGTTATCCGTTTACCGTTGACAGTGCAAAGGCGATGGAATCATTCGATATGGGCGAAGCGGCCGGAAATTTTGCTTATATACAAGCACCGGAAGGAACGTTGATCGAGTTTGTGGAAACCCATAAAATACCAATCGTTAAAAAAATTGGCTGGTATATCGACCTGAGAAAAAGAGGTTACCACCCGCTCCCGAAATGGATTATGAATATGTTCCGTTTTATGCGGGTTAAAGACAAGAAGTAAAAAATAATCCTATAAAAAAGAGGAGATGCATACTGTATCTCCTCTTTTTTTATGCACATTATTCCTTATTCAACTGAGAACTTGTAGATAGTAGCAGACTTTAAAGTCTCACCTGGTTTTAACAATGTGGTTGGGAAATTAGGTTGATTTGGACTGTCAGGAAAATGTTGGGTTTCCAAACAAAAACCGGTTCTTTTTGTATAAGCTTTTCCAGCTTTTCCTGTTTCAGTGCCTTTTAAATGGTTGCCTGTATACAACTGCACACCGGGTTCAGTTGTTCTCACTTCCATATATCGGCCACTTTCAGGCTCGTAAGCACTTGCAGCAAAAGCAAGTTCACCTTCGGCTTTATTAATTATATAGTTAAAATCGTAACCACTTCCATACTTCAACATAGGATGGTCATTGTCAATTCTTTCACCAATTTTATGCGGAGTAGTAAAGTCCAGAGCTGTTCCTTTGATGTCAGCAATTTCACCAGTAGGAATCATTGCCGAACTAGCTACCGGAGTTGATTTGTCAGCATTAATTACAAGAATATGGTCAAGAATATCACCGTTTCCTTCACCCCGCAAATTAAAATAACTGTGGTTTGTTAAATTAAAATGACATGCTTTATCTGTTGTAACTTCATAGTCAATCTTCAACTCGTTTTCATCGGTTAAAGTATAGGTAACCTGCACTTCTTTATTTCCCGGAAAGCCAAATTCTCCATCAGCACTTTCCAGGCTAAAAACAACTGAGTTATCATTTTCCTTGTAAACCCAAACTTTTCGGTACCAACTATCCGGCCCGGAATGTAAACAAGCTTCTCCATTGTTTACCGGAAAATTATACGTTTCGCCGTCGATTGTAAAACTGGCATTGGCAATTCTATTTGCAAAAGGCCCAACTACAGCCCCATGACTTGCACCATATTCCTGGTACTCTTCAATCGATTTAAATCCTAAAAGCACATCAGCGAACATCCCGGTTCTGTCCTGTACATAAATCGAAACAATTTTGGCTCCGTAGTTGGTCAGTGCAACCGTCATTCCGCTTTTATTTTTTAAAATAAAAAGTTGGGTTGTTTTCCCGTCTATCACGCTCTCAAAATCTGATTTTGAAAAAGGCATTTCTATTTCTTTTTCCTGTTTACCTGAACAAGATATAAATAATAGAATCAGTATAAAAAGGCTTAGGTTTTTCATTCTTTTATAGATTATTAAATTAGGCTTATAAAAATAATAAATATACATTTCAATTATAAACTATTAGAAGTTAAATTATAAGTAAAAGCCCAGAAACAGGTTTAAAAAATCAGGTATGATTCATTCACGAAAACTCGCAAAAGTCATTGTGGATATCGAATTTGTAGCTTTCATTTGCACAAGATAATTTAGCTAATGGAATCGATAAAAGAAATCTATAAAATAGGCCACGGCCCTTCAAGCAGTCATACAATGGGGCCGAAAAAAGCTGCTGAAAGGTTTTTGGCAGAAAACAAAAATGCAGATCATTTTGAGGTAACCTTGTTCGGTAGTTTGGCCGCCACCGGAAAAGGACACCTCACCGATTTTGCCATCGAACAAAGTTTTGGCAGCCGTCGGTTACAAATTAACTGGGAGCCGAAAACCTTTATAAAAAGGCATCCAAATGCGATGTGCTTCAAAGCTTTCGACAAAGCAAATAACCTTTTGAAAGAATGGACTTGCTACAGCATAGGTGGAGGTGCAATTATCGATGATTATACGGAAACAGAAACCGTTGATGTGTACGAACACACCACGATGGCAGAAATACTGAACTGGTGTAACCGCAACGGAAAAAGCTTTTGGGAATACGTGGCCGAGTTTGAAGAACCCGATATTTGGGATTACCTGGAAGAAGTGTGGCACGTAATGTTCGACAGTATTAAACGTGGATTAAAAACAGATGGCGTTTTGCCCGGAGGATTAAAACTTCCGCGAAAAGCACAGAGTTTTAACACCAAGGGACGCAATTTTGCTACACCATTTAAACGACGTTCGCAATTGTTTTCTTACGCACTGGCAGTAATGGAAGAAAATGCTTCGGGAGGTAAGATAGTTGCAGCTCCAACCTGTGGAGCAAGTGGCGTTATGCCTGCAATTCTAAAGTATTTCCAAAAAATTCATAATACCGATAAAAAAGGCATTATCAGGGCATTAGCTACTGCGGGGCTCATCGGGAACCTGGTAAAAACAAATGCATCGATTTCAGGAGCAGAAGTAGGTTGTCAGGGAGAAGTGGGAACGGCCTGTGCAATGGCATCGGGAGCTGCTACACAAATGATGGGTGGTACCATCTATCAGATCGAATATTCAGCTGAAATGGGCCTCGAGCATCATTTGGGATTAACCTGCGACCCGGTAGCCGGGCTGGTACAAATTCCTTGTATCGAGCGAAATGCATTTGCTGCCGAACGGGCTGTTTCACACAATAATTATGCATTACTAACGGATGGCCGTCACCGCATCAGTTTTGATGAAGTGGTGGAAACCATGTATAAAACAGGGATAGATTTGCAAAGTAAATACCGTGAAACATCGGAAGGCGGACTGGCCATTTTTGATGCTTTGCCAAACTGCTGATTTATCGGTTGGGATAGTTTTCAATGGGGAGTTCAATCTCAACCACATCGCCTTGTTTCCATTTTTTTGCAATTACACAGTAACTGCCCGGCTGCGTGAAATATTTTACATTTTTTACGATTACACTCGTTCCTTCGGCCCACTCCGGTATGCGAATGTACAACTCGATGTATTGCCGTTCCGTCATCCCGAAATGTAAACGTACACTTCCTGATTCAGGATATGTTGTTTCCTGCCGTATAGTAACATCACCACCTAGCGAGTGCTGATAATTAATTTCTGCCGGTTTAAACAGGTTTACGTAAATATGATCAACACTTCGGGTAAACACAAAAGGCTGTATATAGTCCTCCGTTGTTTTATTTCGGGCAATCTCCTCCAGTTCCTTAGCATATTTTGCATCAGCAGTTAGTTCAAGCAACAATCCATTTATTTCAATCCAGGCGGGTAATTCCGTGCTATCACAAATGGTTTCGTTTTTATTGGTATAAAACTGATCGTATTTTGCTTTAAAAACCTGTAAATCAAAGGCTGAATCTTGCGCATCAAACTGTGTTACAAAAGTAAAAAGTCCTTCGAAAGGCCCGTAATTCCAACTATCTTTCTGTGTTACAGATGTATTATCGACAGAAATACGCTCCGATTTTTTTTCTGGAAACTGATCTTTATACGTGCACGAAAAAAGCACAATAAACAGGAGAAGAGAATAAAGCTTAGGATTCATTTGTAGTAACTTTTGAGCTTATTAACAGTACTAAATTGGAAGTGTTCAATTTAATAGCGAATAAAAGTTTATTAAAAATTAATTTGTTTTATAAGAATTAATTTCCATAACTTTGTCAAATTCAAATAAAAGAGAACTAAAAATGAATATCTCAATAAATATTACCGTCACCGATTGCCGACCGTTCTAAGGTTGGCCACATGAGATTATTCAATTAGTTTATTCATTTATTTCCATATTTTTATCATGTTACGCAAAAGAGTAAGTGTTTTGTCTTTACAAAAACTAAAAGACATTGATTTAAAAGAGCTCTGGATCGATGTAAAAGAAGCAATTGGCGGTACAGAGCGCGATTTCACTAAAAGCAGCCTGGGTAAAGCCATTTTTATTTTGGCTGTTCCTATGGTGCTGGAGATGATCATGGAATCGGTTTTTGCCGTAGTCGACATCTTTTTTGTTTCGAAACTTGGCGCTGATGCAGTGGCAACGGTAGGACTCACCGAATCGGTAATGACCATTGTTTACGCTGTTGGAATGGGACTTAGTGTGGCAACGACGGCTCTTGTTTCGCGAAGAATTGGCGAGAAAAACAACAAACAAGCCGGGGTTGTGGCTTTTCAGGCGATGATGGTTGGTCTGATATTTTCAGTTTGTATTGCCATTCCCGGTGTTCTGTTTGCCGGTGAATTTTTAAAGCTAATGGGTGCAACTGACTCCATGGCTGCCGAAGGCTACCTCTTCCCTGCCATTATGTTTGGCGGAAATGTGGTAATTATGCTGTTGTTTATTATTAACGCAGTATTTCGCAGTTCGGGCGATGCAGCCATTTCAATGCGTGTAATGTGGCTGGCCAATATTATAAATATTATTCTCGATCCATTATTGATTTTTGGAATTGGTCCTTTTCCTGAACTTGGACTTGCAGGTGCTGCAATTGCCACTACAACAGGGCGCGGTTTGGCAGTATTATACCAGTTTTACCTTTTGTTTGGCGGGCGTCACCGAATCCGACTGTACTGGCACAGTTTAAAAATACAGTTTAACGTTATGCTGAAACTGGTGAAAATATCCGGTGGTGGCATTTTGCAAAACCTGATTGCAACTTCAAGCTGGATTTTGCTTGTTCGTATTATTGCCGTTTCGGGTCCTGAAGCGCTGGCAGGTTATACCATCGCCATTCGTATAATCATTTTTGCGCTGCTTCCTGCATGGGGACTTAGCAATGCTGCATCAACGCTGGTTGGGCAAAACCTTGGAGCCAATCAGCCCGAACGTGCAGAACGATCGGTGTGGATTACCGGCTATGTAAATATGATCTTCATGGGAGTTATGGGTATAATACTGGCTGTTTTCCCCGAGTTCTGGATAAAACTGTTTATCGGCGAAACCGCAGTTGTTGACAATGGAACACAGGCGCTGCGTGTTATCAGTTTTGGGTTCTTGTTTTACGCGCTGGGAATGGTGCTGATGCAAGGTTTTAACGGAAGTGGCGACACGATTACACCTTCAAAGATCAATTTTATGAGCTTTTGGTTGTTCGAGATACCATTGGCCTATTTTCTGGCAATTGTGCTGAATATGGGCTTGTTTGGAGCTAGTATGTCGATTGTAATCGCCGAAACGTTTCTGGCAATCACAGCGCTGTATTTGTTCCGAAAAGGCAAATGGAAACAACGAAAAGTGTAAATTTATCTCTTAAGACTTTTTATCATGAAACAACAACTTCCTGTTTCGATTGAAAATTATTCAAAAGAGAATAATATCTCAACCGCTGAATTGGCGCGGGTTATAACAGTACACAAAGAACGTTACATTATTCAAAGCGGCACATCGGTTTTAAAAGCTGAGATAACCGGAAATATCCGGTTTGCAGCCCAATCTGCTGCCGACTTCCCCACTGTTGGCGATTGGGTGCGTTTTATGCCAATGGACGATGAGAATGCCATCATTCTTGAAGTACTTCCCCGTTTTTCGAAACTCGAACGCCAGGCGGTTGGCAAATACGGCGATATACAGCTTATTGCTGCAAATGTTGATGTAGCATTTATTGTACAAGCCGTTGGGCACGATTTTAATCCGAACCGTTTGGAAAGATACCTGGCTGTTTGTTATGCCGGGAATATCCAACCGGTTTTGGTACTCTCAAAAACTGATTTGGTAGAAGAAAGTGAATGTGAACAGCTAATTGAAGAGGTAAAAAAGCGGATTAAGAATAGTAAAATAATTGCCCTGAGCAACGCAACAAAAGAGGGTTTGGATATTCTGAGAAATGAACTGGAAGCTTTTAAAACCTATTGTTTTCTTGGCTCTTCAGGTGTTGGGAAATCAACAATCATAAATAATCTGCTCAACAAAGAAGTACTCGAAACCCGATCGATAAGCGAAAGCACCAGCAAAGGCCGGCATACAACCAGTCATCGCGAGTTGTTTGTGCTGGAGAACGACAGTATTGTGATCGACACACCGGGAATGCGCGAACTGGGAGTAACTGACTCAGCCGACGCTCTGGAAATGACCTTTGATGCGATTTCTGACTTGACTTCCGATTGTAAATTCAGCGATTGCAGCCACATTAACGAAACCGGCTGCGCAGTTTTAGCTGCAGTTGAAAGCGGTGAGTTAAGCGAAGATGCCTACGAAAACTATTTAAAACTAAAGCGCGAACAAGAACATTTTAGCAGCACGGTTTACGAAAAACGACAGCGCGACAAAGAGTTTGGAAAAATGATTAAATCGGTGCTGAAAGAGAAAAAGCGTTCAAAACCACAGTAGCTAATGAACAATAAGTCCATCTTATTCATTGTTAAACTGAAACCAAAACTTATTTATCGATGAAAAAATTTGCAATTGAAATTAAATGGGCCATTTTATTTGCCGTCGTTTTGCTGGTATGGATGTATGGGGAAAGACTAGCAGGACTTCATGATGAGAACATTGAAAAACACGCCATTGTCACCAACTTCTTCGCGCTTGTGGCTATTGCTGTCTATGTGGTTGCATTACTGGATAAACGCAAGAATGATTTCAATGGCAAAATGAACTGGATACAGGGGTTCATTAGTGGATTGATCATCACTTTGGGAGTTACAATTCTCACTCCCCTCACCCAATACCTTACCGTTGAAGTGATCACTCCTCATTATTTTGAAAATATGATTCGTTATGCGGTTGAAAACGGCTTGCAAACACAGGAAGAGGCGGAAGGCTATTTCAACCTGCAAAGTTATATGATACAAAGTATTATTGCTACCCCGCTGATGGGATTGGTTACCTCGGCAATTGTTGCCATTTTCACCCGGAAAAAATAATGGATAATGCCACAAGCAAAAACAGTTGACGAATATATTCTGAATGCACGGTCACGACAGGGTATTTTAATGGTCCTGCATGATTTGCTAATAGCTACAGAACTTTCGGGAACCATAAAATGGGGAGCTCCGTGTTATACGATTAACGGTAAAAATGTTGTCGGTCTCGGAGTTTTTAAAGAACACGTGGCGATTTGGTTCTTTCAGGGTGCGCTGTTAAAAGACGAAGCAAAAGTGCTTATTAATGCACAAAACGATAAAACCAAAGCATTAAGGCAGTGGCGTTTTGTAACTGCCGATGACATTGATGCAGAAATGCTAATTGCTTACGTACAAGAAGCTATTTTCAACGAAAAGCAAAATAAAAGAGTTAAAATCAACCGAAATAAGAAGTTAATTATTCCACCCGAATTGGAAGAGGCCTTTAATCAGGATAATCATTTAAAGCTTTCATTTCAGGAATTTACGCCGGGCAAACAACGCGAATTTGCTGATTATATCGCACATGCCAAACAGGAGAAAACCAGAAAATCGAGATTGCAAAAAATTATCCCGATGATTAATAATAACATCGGGTTAAACGATAAATACCGCAATTGTTAATGGTTAATGAGAATTGTTTTTAATTTCATACTATCTAAATTTGATTAAATGAAATTACAGTTTTCCCTAATATTTTTATTTATGGCCAGTCTGCTTTCGGCGCAATCGTCAAAACTCAATTTCGATGAAAAGAAAGCCGAATACCTTTATCATTTTGCGTACGAGTGTATCGACCAGGAATACCCGAATAAAACCGGGCATGTTTTGGGCGACGACAGTTACCTTCAGCCTCCGCGTGTAATGCACCCGGCATTTTATGGCTGTTTCGACTGGCATTCATCAGTGCATGGCCACTGGACTTTGGTGAAAATTCTAACTGAATTCCCGGATTTTAAGTACCGCGATGAGATCATTAAAAAGCTAAAGAAAAACATTACTGAAGAAAACATATTGCAGGAAGTTGCCTATTTCGACGATGAACACAACGCCACCTATGAACGGACTTATGGTTGGGCCTGGTTGTTAAAACTCGACGAAGCTTTGCGCGAATGGGATGATCCGGTAGCACTGGAATTGCAGGCGAACCTGTCGCCATTGGTTGATCTGCTGTCGGATAAATTTGGCGAATTTCTCGATAAACTGATTTACCCCATACGAATTGGCGAACACAGCAACATTGCCTTTGGGATGTCGTTTGCTTACGATTGGGCAAAAAAATACGATACGACACTGGCCGTTCAAATTGAACGGAAAGCAAAGGAATATTACGCTGCCGATTGTGATTGTCCGCTTACCTGGGAACCGGGTGGTTTCGATTTTCTATCGCCTTGCCTGCAGGAAGCATCGATAATGTTAAAAGTATTACCTGAAAAAGAATTTAAAATATGGCTAAAAACGTTCCTTCCAAAATTTGAAAAACATCCTGAAAAGTACCTCGAAATTGCTGTAGTTACCGACCGAAGCGACGGTAAACTCGCCCACCTCGATGGACTAAATTTCAGTCGTGCCTGGTGCTTGTACGAAATGGGATACGCCTTAAATAACCAGCAATTGATTGATTTTGCCGATGCCCATTTTAATTACAGTTACGAAAAAATGGATTCGGGCGAGTATGCCGGGGCACATTGGCTGGCATCGTTTGCTACCTATGCATTAATAAAAAGTCATATTAAGTAAATATGAAGCTCAATCATCGTAGAATGAATCGTAAAAAGTTTTGCTGCCTGTTGCTATTTCTATGCAGCGTAGTTTTATCATCCGCCCAAAAACATCAGTTGCGTTTTGAAAAAATTGATGTACAACACTACAAGTTTGAAATCCATTTAAACGATACCACAAACCAAATTGAAGGTATAGCTACCATTTCAATTAAATTTTTGCAAACCAGTAACGATATCACACTCGATTTGGTGGATAACTCCGGCGAGAGTGGTATGCTTGTCCATTCAGTAAAAAAGAATGGCAATGAACTTGACTTTAAGCAAGCACACAACAAGCTTGTAATTCTTTTGCCGAAACAAGCACAGGCGGGCGACGTAATCGATTTCACCATTAACTATTCCGGCGTTCCTGCCGATGGTTTGATTATATCCGAGAATCGCTACGGAGATCGTACATTTTTTGGCGATAACTGGCCCGATCGCGCCCAAAACTGGCTTCCGTGTGTCGATCATCCTTCTGATAAAGCTACTTTAGAATTCCTGGTTTATGCTCCGGCACATTACGAGGTGATCTCAAACGGAAAGCTTGTGGAGAAAAAACAATTGGAAAATTCAGTGGAATTCACCCATTGGAAGGAAGATGTGCCGTTGGCGAGCAAACTGATGGTAATTGGAGCGGCCGATTTTGCTGTTGGAAACGAGCAGGAATTTCAGGGAATTCCGGTCAGTTCGTGGGTATTTGAAGAAAACAAAACAAAAGGATTTGAGAATTACCAGTACGGAACAAAAGCCCTGGAGTACTTTTCGGAACTGATTGGCCCCTACCCGTATGAAAAACTGGCGCACGTACAATCAAAAACACGTTACGGCGGAATGGAAAATGCCAGTTGTATTTTTTACCACGAAAATTCAGCCATAAGCGACCGCATTCCGGAACAACTGTTTGCCCACGAAGTGGCTCACCAGTGGTTTGGAAATTCGGTTACCGAGCAAAACTGGCACCATGTGTGGCTAAGCGAAGGATTTGCCACCTATCTCACTCATCTTTATGTGCAGCACTTTTATGGCGACGAACAATTTAAAGATGGACTGAAATACGATCGTGAGCGCGTTATTGCTTTCTCAAAACAAAAATATGTTCCGGTAATCGATACAACAGTACAGGAATATATTCGTCTACTAAATGCCAATTCGTACGAAAAAGCCGCCTGGTTTTTACACATGCTGCGAAATAAATTAGGCGATGACACTTTCTTCGCAGGATTACAGAAATATTATAATGATTTCAGAAATAAAACTGCGCTTACTAAAGATTTTCAATCGGTGATGGAATCTGTTTCAGATAAAAATCTGGATCGCTTTTTTAACCAATGGCTCCGTAGTGCCGGGCATCCTGTTATTAAAGTTTCATGGGGAGCTGAAACCTCCGGGAAAGAAATTGACAGGCAACTAATTTGGGTTCAACAAAAGGGAAAGCAACTTTTCAGTTTCCCGCTGGAAATAAATATTGTGTATGAAGATGGTTCTGTGGATCTGCTAACCGTAATGATTGACACAACAAAACAGCGGCAACAATTTGAAGCAAAAACAACTTCCGGGGTTAAAGATATTTACATTGACCCGAATGTGAAGCTGTTATTTGAACTGGCCCAATAAAGGGGATCTATTTAATTCTTAAACCAAAAAGCGGGGCATAAAAAAAGTCCTGACGAAACCGTCAGGACTTACAATGTATTTCACCTAAATAATAAAGTCTTTATTTTACTTTTTCTACGATTGCTTTGAACGCCTCAGGTTGGTTCATAGCCAAATCGGCTAAAACTTTCCTGTTAATTTCAATGTCGTTCTTTTTCAACAATCCCATGAATTGTGAATACGACATTCCTTCCAATCGCGCTGCAGCGTTAATACGCTGAATCCACAATGCACGGAATGTTCTTTTTTTCGCTTTTCTATCGCGGTATGCAAACTGTTGACCTTTTTCCCAGGTATTTTTTGCAACCGTCCAAACGTTACTACGCGAACCGAAATAACCTCTAGTTTTTTTCAGTAATTTTTTTCTTCGGGCGCGTGATGCTACATGATTTACACTTCTTGGCATACTTTTTACTTTTTTGATAATCGGCGCTCTCCGTCAACCAACGGAAATACTTAAAAGCACAATTATCTGGTTTTTAACTTTTTTTACCTCTCTCAATCAAAAGGTTTAATAAAGATAAGTCCGTCAACCGACGGATTACTTCATGCACAATAAAAGTTTAACGTTGCTTTCGTTTGTCTTATCGATTGTTGTCCAATAAGTCAAATTACGCTTACGTTTTGTACTTTTTTTAGTCAAAATATGACTTTTGTAGGCGTGCTTCCTTTTAATTTTACCACTTCCGGTTAATCTAAAACGTTTTTTAGCACCGGAGTTCGTTTTCATTTTTGGCATAATTCCTACTAATTAAAATGTTATCAAAGAACTTTATTATATATGGTTTAACACCAAAAAACAAGCTTCGTTAACCGAAACCTATTTCTTTTTAGGTGAAATAAACATTGTCATTCGCTTTCCTTCCAATTTTGGCAATTGCTCAACGGTTCCCCATTCTTCCAGTTCTGTTGCCAATCTCAGCAATAGAATCTCGCCCTGATCTTTAAATAAGATCGAACGTCCTTTAAAGAATACAAACGCTTTAACTTTTGCTCCGTCCTGAAGGAATTTTTCAGCATGTTTCAGTTTAAACTGGAAGTCATGCTCATCAGTTTGCGGACCAAAACGTATTTCTTTTACCACAACTTTTGTGGTTTTTGCTTTCATCTCCTTTTGTTTCTTTTTCTGCTGATAAAGAAACTTCGAATAATCAATAATTTTACAAACCGGTGGATCGGCTTTTGGCGAAATTTCTACCAAATCCAATTCCATCTCGTCTGCTAATTTTAGTGCATCACGTAAGGGGTAAACACCTTGTTCTTCGATGTTATCTCCCACTAAACGTACTTGTGGCACCCTGATCTTGTGATTTATCCGGTGTTGCGGTTCCTGCTCTTTACGTGGCTGGAATTTTCTTCTCGGACCTCTTCTTTTAATAGCTATAATGCGTTCCTCCTTAAGTTAGTTATACAATCCTGATAATTGATCTCTTACTTCTTTATTTATAAATTCAGCGAATTCCTGTATGGCCATCGTTCCTTTGTCGCCTTCGCCTTGTCGGCGCACAGCAATGGAATCCGACTCTGCTTCTTTTTCTCCAACTATCAGCAGGTAAGGAATTCGTTTTAATTCGTTGTCGCGTATCTTCCTACCAATCTTTTCGTTACGATCGTCAACGACGGTGCGAATATCGGAAATATTTAGAAGATTTGAAACTTTTTTAGCATAATCGTTATACTTTTCACTGATAGGTAATACTACCACTTGCTCGGGTGTAAGCCACAATGGGAACTTACCGGCGGTGTGCTCAATCAACACAGCCACAAATCGTTCCATCGACCCGAACGGTGCGCGGTGAATCATTACCGGGCGGTGACGGTTATCATCAGAGCCAATGTATTCCAGTTCAAAACGTTCGGGCAGGTTGTAATCCACCTGAACAGTTCCCAGCTGCCAGCTTCGTCCTAATGCATCCTTGATCATAAAATCAAGTTTTGGACCATAAAATGCAGCCTCGCCAAGCTCAGTTACGGTATTTAAGCCTTTTTCTTCACAAGCTTCTATAATGGCCTGCTCTGCTTTGTCCCAGTTTTCAGGCGATCCGATATACTTCTCCGGTTTATTCGGGTCGCGCAACGAAATCTGTGCAGTATAATTTTCAAAACTCAAAGCTTTGAAAATGATAAAGATAATATCGATTACCTTCTTGAATTCTTCTTTTACCTGGTCGGGGCGGCAGAAAAGGTGAGCGTCGTCCTGGGTAAAACCACGAACACGTGTCAACCCGTGCAACTCACCACTCATTTCGTAGCGGTAAACTGTTCCGAATTCTGCCATTCGAACCGGCAGATCTTTGTACGAACGCGGCCAGGCTTTGTAAATCTCGCAGTGGTGCGGACAGTTCATCGGTTTCAACAGGTACTCCTCTCCTTCTGCAGGAGTGGTGATCGGCTGAAACGAATCTTTTCCGTACTTTTCATAGTGACCGGAAGTTTTATACAACTTCACATCGCCAATATGTGGTGTCATCACCTGCTCGTAACCGTATTTCTTTTGTACTTTTTTCAGGAAATTCTCCAGCTGCTCGCGCAACTGTGCTCCTTTTGGCAACCACAACGGCAAACCTTGTCCTACCGATTCAGAAAAGGTAAACAATTGCATTTCTTTACCGATTTTCCGGTGGTCGCGTTTTTTTGCTTCCTCCACCATTACAAGGTATTCCTCAAGCATTTTTGCTTTTGGGAAAGTAACACCGTAAACACGGGTAAGCATTTTATTCTTTTCGTCGCCACGCCAGTAAGCACCTGCAATTGCAGTTAATTTTATGGCTTTAATATAGCCGGTGTTTGGCAAGTGTGGGCCACGGCATAAATCAGTAAAATTTCCCTGGTTGTACAAGGTAATCGTTCCGTCTTCCAATTCGCTAATCAACTCCTGCTTTAGCTCATCGTTCTTTTCAGTGAACTTGGCCAATGCATCTTCTTTCGAAATATCAGAACGAACTATATCGTTTTTCTGACGTGCCAGTTCAAGCATTTTTTGCTCGATTTTTTGCAGGTCTTTTTCCGAAAGCACTTTTCCTTCAGGAAGATCGATATCGTAATAAAATCCTGTGTCAACAGTTGGACCAATACCAAATTTGGTACCCGGATAATAAGCTTCAATAGCTTCAGCCATTAAGTGAGCTGATGAGTGCCAGAATGTCTCTTTTCCTTCTCTGTCGTTCCACGTGTGCAGTTTAATGTTGGCATCGTGGTCAATTTTCCGCGATAAATCCCAAACTTCGCCGTCAACCGAAATCGACAGCACATCCTTTGCCAGACGGTTCGAGATCGATTTGGCAATCTCTAAACCACTAACAGGCTCCGCAAACTCGCGCACACTGTTGTCAGGAAGTGTAATTTTTATCATTTTACTGTTACTATTTTTTTGCTTCAATATTGCTATTGAAATCTATCTGTTATTCTAAATGTTGTAATTCAAATACAGTCAGAAGTTTTCGGTTTTAAAATCTTCTGCTGCAAAGCTAAATTACTTTCGAGCGGCAAAGATAATCAATACATTGATACTAGAAAGCATCGGGTGCCTGCATATTAGGCAATTGTAACGTTTTTTCAACACTGGGCTGTTAAATGCCAGATTCACTAAAAGTTGCCAAGCAATTCCGAGTGCATTTCACAATTGGAAGCAACTTTCAATTTAAAGCTTTTCTATTCAGATTGTATTTAAATTAATACTAAATACGCATTTGCAATTATATTTTAATGCATTTCTTGGCATTTTATTGATTTCTTTGTAGGAGACAGCAATAAAAATCAATAGATATTAATTTTTTGAAGTATGGGGTTTAAAGATCCGAAAGATTGTCATTCTCTGGAAGAACTTAGAAATGAGATTGACAAAATTGATGAACATATCATTTTACTCTTTGCCGAGCGACATAAATATGTGGAAGCCGTTGTTCGATTTAAAAACGATAAAGATGCAATTATAGCGCAGGAAAGAAAAGATGCGGTAATTCAGCAGCGCAGAGATTGGGCAGAATCGAAAGGATTAAACGCCGACGTTTTTGAGCAGATATATACCCTTTTGGTAGAGAGCAACATTAAGCACGAAATGAACTTATTAAAAAACAAAAATAACAGTAATGTATAAAGCAGACATAAAAGTAATGGACTGTACAGTTCGCGATGGCGGGCTGATGAACAAATGGCAATTTAGCGACGATTTTGTACGTGGCGTATACAAAGGCTGTGTTGAAGCCGGTGTTGATTACATGGAAATTGGCTACAAAAGCAGCGAATCGGCTTTTTCGAGAGATGAAGTTGGTCCATGGAAATTTTGCGACGACAAAGATCTGCGTCGTGTTGTTGGCGATAACGATACCAAGCTAAAACTTTCGGCAATGGCCGATATTGGCCGTATTGCTCCGGAAGATATTCCGCCGGCAAACGAAAGCCTGATTGATATGATGCGTGTTGCCTGCTACTGTCACCAGGTTGATAAAGCCATTTGGCTGGCCGAACATTGTATGGACAAAGGTTACGAAGTTACCATTAACCTGATGGCCGTTTCGAAAGTAAACGAATCGGATTTGGATGAAGCCCTGGCCACCCTTGCAAAATCGCGGGTACCCATTATTTATGTGGTAGACAGCTTTGGCAGTTTGTATTGCGAAAGCATTGAGAAGCTGGTAAAAAAATACGCTGCTGCCCTGCCCGGAAAAGAATTGGGAATTCATGCGCACAACAACATGCAACTGGCCATGTCGAACACCGTAACATCGTTGATTAACGGCGTTACCATGCTTGATGCCACTTTGCTGGGAATGGGACGCGGAGCCGGAAACTGCCCCATTGAAATTCTTATCGCATTTCTGAAAAACCCAAAATACCGGCTTCTTCCGTTGCTGGAAGCCATTCAAACGCAGGTAAAACCTTGGCAGGAAAAAATCGACTGGGGTTACCACATCCCATATTTAATTACCGGAGCCTTAAACGAACATCCACGAAGCGCTATGCAATGGATGGATTCGGAAAAGAAAGATGACTTTGTTGCTTTTATGAAAGAAATGCACGACTACGAGCTTTTAGAATAGAAATAGATTTGGATTAAAGCGAAAAAGGATGCATCCGTAACTGACAGCTACGAGGATCGCATCCTTTTTTTATGCTCCAGGTCTCAATTATTGCAACATTCTGCATGTTTTTTTATTGCGGGGCGCCACCCTAAGAAAATTTCCTATCGTTTAAATTCTGATATTCTTTAAATGTCATTCATCATTCGATGAACATTTTTCTATTTTTGTTCACCATACAAAAGAAATGACATGAAGAAACTGTTTATTTTATTGGTCACATTTTTAACCGTTTTTACGGTACAGGCGCAACAGCCACAAAAAATTACGTTAGAAGATATTTTAGTAAAAGGAACTTTTCGGGCACAGTCGGTTTACGGCTTGCGTTCGATGAACGACGGAATCCATTACACCACATTGGAGCAACAAACCCAGATTGTAAAGTACAGCTACCAAACCGGTGAAGAAGTTGAAGTTCTTTTTGATATTACCAAAGTTAAGGATGCCCCTATTTCTTCGTTTTCGGCCTACGAATTTAGTGATGACGAAACAAAAATATTGCTGACAACCGAGCGTAAATCGATTTACCGACATTCGTATACAGCTGAGTTCTATGTATGGAATTCAGTGACCGAAGAACTAACACAACTTTCAGACAAAGGAGCACAGCAACTGGCAACTTTTTCGCCCGATGGTAACTACGTGGCCTATGTGCGCGACAACAATATTTTCATTAAAAACTTACGTTTTGGCAGCACACATCAGGCCACTACTGATGGAAAATTTAACGAGATTATAAACGGTGCTCCCGACTGGGTTTACGAAGAGGAATTTGGTTTTAATAAAGCATTTTGGTGGTCGCCCGACAGCAAATTTCTGGCTTACATTCGTTTTGACGAAACGGAAGTGCCTGAATTTTCAATGCCCATGTACGCCGGAGCCTCTCCAACGATAAGCGACAATAAAGTATATCCGGGAGAATACACTTTTAAATACCCAAAAGCCGGTGAAGCCAACTCGAAGGTAGAAGTTTATTCGTACGAAGTGAAAACAAAAATTGCTATTAAAGTTGATATTGGCGAAAAGACAGACATTTATGTTCCGCGTTTAAAATGGACTCCGGATGATAATGAACTGGTTGTAATGCGTTTAAATCGCCATCAAAACCAAATGGATATTTTATACGCTAATCCATATACCGGCGACTCACGCAATTTCCTGACAGAGAAAAACGACCGCTACATCGCTGAAAATTTTCTTGATGCATTCACTTATCTTGAGGATGGAAGTTTTGCAGTACAAAGCGAACGCGATGGCTGGTCGCACTTGTACCTGTACGACAAACAAGGTTTTGAAATTGCCCAGCTCACCGAAGGCGAATTTGACGTAACCGACTTTTATGGCTACGATGCCGACAAAGAACTTTATTATTATCAGGCCGCTGCCGAATCGCCTTTGCGCCGCGAGGTTTATTACGTTAGCCAGGATAAAGAGGAAAAAGGAAAACTGTCGACACTGGAAGGAACAAACAGTGCGGTATTCAGTACCAACTTCAAATACTACATCAATTATTACAGCAGTGCAAAAGTGCCAAATTACATTACTTTGCACGACAATAAAAAGGGCGAACAAATCCGCTTTCTGCAAGACAATACCGTATTAAAAAATACTGTTAAGAGTTTGCAAATTCCGCAAAAGGAGTTTTTCACGTTTACCACATCTGAGGGAATTGAACTGAATGGCTGGATGCTAAAACCCAACGATTTTGATGCTTCGAAAAGATACCCGGTTTTTATGACACAGTACAGCGGCCCGAATTCTCAAAGCGTTAGAGACTCGTGGGGAGGTATTAGCTGGAATGAATACCTGGCACAGGAAGGTTTTCTGGTGGTTTGCGTTGATGGACGCGGTACTGGTGCCCGTGGCGAAGATTTCAGGAAAGTGACTTATATGCAATTGGGAAAATACGAATCGGACGACCAGGTGGAAGCAGCAAAATACCTCACCACCCTGCCTTATGTTGATGCTGAAAACATTTCTATTTTCGGGTGGAGTTACGGTGGTTTTATGACTCTGTTAACGCTTGAAAAAGGTGGCGATCTGTTTAAAGCCGGTATTGCGGTTGCTCCGGTAACCAGCTGGCGATTTTACGACACGGTTTACACCGAACGTTTTATGCGCACGCCTGAAGAAAACCCGGAAGGTTACGACGATAATTCGCCGCTTTCTCATGCAGGAGATATAAAAGGGAATTTATTGATTGTTCACGGAACGGCCGACGATAACGTGCATGCACAAAATACTTATGAAATGACCGAAAAAATGGTACAGGCGGGCGTGCAGTTCGAAATGGCGATGTACACCAACCGCAACCACGGAATACGGGGCGGAAATACAAGTATGCATTTATACACCAAAATGGTGAATTTCCTGAAGGCTAATTTGATGGAGAAATAAAAAGAGAATGCTATAAAAAAGAAATGGCTGCTAATTGATTAGCAGCCATTTTTTTTACTTCATATAGTTTTTATAGTATTCAGTCTTGTCTTCGTCTCCAAACCGGGCGTATATATTGGCCAGGTAACCCGCGTATTCTTTTCCGGGATTCAGCTTCCACAGTTTGTTTAAATAAGGTAAAGCTTTCTTAAAATCGGCAGTTACCAAATCCAGTTCTTTTAAAAGCGTGTTATAGTTTTTGCGGGTTTTGTTCGCGTTGTATTTCGCCATTTCGCGTTCGTAGCGTTTTTGCCCGGCCCAGTAGTATTTTTTGGCGTTCCATTCCAAAGCATCCAGATGGTCGGGATTTTTATCCAGCAATACTTCAGCCAAACTATCGCAAACAGCTTCGTTTTCCAGTGCTTTATTCACCTCAAAGTAATTATCAAGGTTCTCCTCTTTATTTTTCGAAGTACCATCCAATGTTTCCCACACTGCCAAAGCTTTGTCGTTTGCATCAATTTCGGTATAAATAGCCAGTAAACGTGTATTAACTTCGCTATTATCGCTCCCGAAATTTTCGGTGATGTACTCCAGTGCCGATAATTCTTTCGATAAATTATCCTGTTGTTTGTATATAGCGGCCAGTGTTTGGTACATTCCTACATCAGCATAATTTTTATAACGCGCCTGATCGAACCAACTTATCGCCTGTGCAGAGTTGCCGGCTTTAAATGCCGTTTTTGCCGCCTGAGCGAAATCTGCCCCAGCTACCTCCTCAATTTCTGTTGTTTCGAAATAACTCGTCCAGGCAGTCAGTGCCTGCGAATAATTTCCTGTTGCTTCAAAATTTGTTGCTTCAGTTTTTGGGGTGATCAATACTTTTGGTGCTCCGCACGATGCCAGAAAAAGCGCCATCACGGCTACCCATAATAATTTCTTTTTAGCCATAGTCTTATAATTTCGAAGGCCAAAACTAAATAAATTATCGGGAAACACCTTTTATGAGCAGGCCTGGCTAAGAATCGTTAACCAGATTTAATTAAAAGCTGTCTGACTGACAGGAAAATCTGCTTAATCATCTTCCTTTGCCTCAATATTTTTGTTGATGTTTTGAAGGATTTCATCCTGCAGCACCGGATTGGTCAGCAGGTAATCGTGCCCCAGTCCCGACATATCGTGAATGGTGATGATATCCTTTATATCCATTACATTTATGTAATCGGGTAATTTTTCAGGCGATTTCGGCCCCTTATTCCCCATCCTGTTTTTTAAATGTGCCACACTCGACAATTTTAACAGAATATCTTTTGAGTTGACATAAACATCAACGGTATCAGCCAATTGATTCAGTTCGTAAAATGCATTTCCTTCTTCAAAAGCATCACGCGGCGCCACACTTCCCACAAACGAAATGCGCGTATAAGTTTTAACAAACGGAATATCCTGCTTTTTCCTGTTCAGTACATATTGTCTGAAAAGTTCGTTACCAATCGACGAGAAAAGAATCGAGATCGTTAAATCTTTCGGATGAGTTTTAAAGTATTCATCATCACTAATAAACTCATCCAGCATGTGTTGAAAAATGGCAAAATCGCTGGCTCCGTTTTTCGATTTTCTTACAGCGCGGTAATAGCGGTAAGCTTTATCCTCAGTACCCCACGCAAAAACCGTAATTGATGCTTTATGAAACAATGAATCGCCATAATTAGCCTTTAGCCGACGCATATAACTATGAACCTGTTTATTGAACGACTTTCCGTATCCTCCAACAATAAAATAAAAGTTTTTGATGCCCCGCTCCAGACGTTGATATTCATAAAGCTGATAGAAGAAATTATGATCAACTTTTCCCTGCGGATACTTATCAGACATATTAATCACCCTGAAATTTACACCAATGGAATCGGTATCGAAATTATAATGGCAGAAATAAAGTGTGTTGGTTTTGTCGGTAAAACTATTCTTAAAATTGAAACTACCATCTTTGTTATATGCAATAGGCCGGTTGGTAAAAAACGGTACTTTTTGAGGTTGCCAGTCAGGGTGTTCATTAAAGTAGGTAATTTCAAGCTGTGCTTTTGCCGAATGGTGCAAAAAAACGATAGCAATAAGAAATAAAAAGTGTTTAAAATTGATGTGCATAATCGAAGATTTCTATTTGTATTGGTAAGTTAAGAAAAACCAAAGAATAATCCGAGTAGCATACACAATTTACTCATTCATAATACCATATATAAGTTCGCTGATGAGTTTGCCACGTGTAAGCACCATCATGTGCGAACCATCTTCCACCAGATAATCGTACTGAACAAAGCGCGGAGGTAGCGTTTTATCAATATCGCCGTGAATATGCACGATTTTATTGCTGTAGCTTTCGCGTTTCCATGTAAGGATCATCGTTGTGGTTCGCTTCAAAAACAGGGGATCCTTATTTCGCAACATACTTTTAAAAGTTGCTTTGTCTTTGTTCCTGTCGGGTTCAACAAGAGGTTGCAGAATACGGGCACCTGTTTTAATTGCGATTCCCGGAACCACCCAATATACTGGCACTATCTTTTGAAAACGATAGCGTCCCGGAAATTCCTTCCTGCTTTTTGCACTCGAAATAACGATTACTTTTTCGGGATGCAGAAAATCGGCCATTTCTGTTGCCAGCATACCTCCCAGCGACACTCCTATTATTGAAAAAGTTTGGGTGGTATCAATTTGTTTGGCCAGTTCTCTTGCAAACCGCTCCATATCCCAATCTTTTTCAGGCGTGAAATATTCGATATTTTTTACTTGAAATGCCGTGTCGATATCTAAATTTTTGAACAGACGAGCATCTGCTCCCTGACCGGGGATTAGATAAACGGTATGTTTTTGTGCCAGGACTGCAGAGCATACAACTGCAAGTAAAAAATATAAAATCACACTCCTTTTTATGTGCCCGTTTAACGTCATTCGAATTTAAATTCTACCGTCCAAAAGTATTGAAAAACTCATCGGTATCTTTTATTTCCTGCAATCCCAAAATCCAGCAAACTTCCGACAAGTCGGAAAAATCAAGCCCACCAGCTGCAACTGCTTCATTGTTGTATCGCCCGTCTTTACCGTTGTACCTCAAACCAATTTCAACAGCCAGTTGCCACAACTTTAAAAGCTCGGCATCTTTTACTTTAATTTTCCAATCGCTGTAGCCCGGAGTTCTAAAACCCGGAGTTCCGTTACCTACTGCATTTCCATCAGGAATTTTATGGTAATTACTGTTCGCTTTCGCATAAGCCAGGCTTTCTGGTGATGTAACCTCTTCATTCCAATTACTGTGTTGCACAATATGAATTCGTTCGGTAGTATTAATTTCAGGCGTATGTTTTTGAATGGCTTTTATAAGCACTGCCGAAAAATCAGATTGTCCGGCCTCTGCAATCCAAACATTTCCTCCTTCTTGCAGACATTGAAGTAATACCTCTTTCATTTGCTCAATCGCTTTTGTCCGGTTGGCATGTGCATCGGCCCACTTATCTTTAAATGCCTGCTGAAAAAGCTCGTTTGGAGGCAGATACAACCCCTTCTGAATCCCATATGTTCCGGCAACTGCAAAGTAGTTGACTTTTTTAAACTCAGGGCTGGAAAGCAAGGTTTTAAAAGCAGCAGCCGAGTGAATATCGTCTACATCGGTTTTGCAGTCGAACTGCATTACCAGCAAGTCTTTTTCGGCATTAAACCGTTTTTCTTTTTTCGTTTCATTAGCGCATGAAAAACAATAAGTTGAAAGGAGTAGCAAAATAAAAATACAAGACTGTTTCATAATTTGGATTTCTCGTTGGTTATTTGGATTTTTGATAAAGCTACTCAATTAATAAAAATCAATAGTGCTTTTTGAACAAAAAAAGCAGCAGTCCATTATTGTTAAAACATATTATGCTGTTTAAACACCTCAATAAACTGGATGGAAGAAATAAACACGATATACCTTTTTGGAGTAAAAATTGACGAGCCGGTTGTAACCCTCACCGACTTGCTTGTTTCGGTATTGTGTTTCATATTCGCCTACAAAATCCACAATAACAACCGGTCTGAAAAAGTATTTACCTATTTCAAACTTTATTTTCTGATTATGGGAATAGCTACAGCTTTGGGTGGTCTGATCGGTCATGCTTTTTTGTATCATTTTAACTTCTACTGGAAGTTACCGGGCTGGATAACCAGTATGTTTTCAATAATGTTTGTTGAACGGGCAGCAATTGAACACACCCGGATTCAATTATCAAAACAGATCGTTAAGATTCTGAGTATACTTAATATCGTTGAGTTTCTAACCTTTCTAACCTTAACCATTGTTACGCTCAACTTCTTTTATGTTGAATTTCATTCGGGCTACGGATTAATGTTTGTTGTGCTTTCGCTGGAAGGATTTTTATACGTAAAAACACGCAATAAAGCCAGTAAATTCATGCTTATCGGAGTTGCTTTTGCGGCTGTTGCGGCTTTATTTTTTATGAACAACATTTCCATACACCAGTGGTTTAATTACATTTCGGCAAGCCATGTTCTAATGGCTGTTGCTGCCTGGTTTTTCTATATCGGAGCCAGCAAAATCAACATGAAAACAAGCCCAAAATAACTTACACCTCTTAAAAAATCAATTTTAGTTGTAACACTTTTTAATTACTGCAGTCTTATTGAAAAATTGTTTCTATGAAAATTGCTGCCATCCTATGCTTATTGTTGTTTTTTTATGCAACATCGGCACAGGAAAAAAGAACCTATAAAGCCAGTACCGCTGATGAGATGGACATTTCTGTCAACGGCGTTTTTGACGAACCGGAATGGCAAAATGCCAATTGGGAAAACGACTTTATTCAACATGAACCCAACGAAGGAGAAGAGCCGACCCGGCAAACAGAATATGCCATTTTATACGATGCCAACAACCTTTATGTGGCTATACGATCGTTCGATGATCCGGACAGTATTTCCATGCGCATGACCCGACGAGATGAGACAGATGGCGATCTTGCCGGCGTTTATATCGACTCGTATTTTGACAAACGAACCTCATTTGCATTTATAGTATCGGCAGCAGGAGTACGTTCGGATATGGTAAGTACCAATGATGGCGATAACGAAGACGATACCTGGGACCCGATTTGGTATGCAAAAACATCAATAACTAAAAACGGATGGAACGCAGAAATGAGGATTCCCCTCACCCAATTGCGGTTTGATGAAAACGACGAACAGATTTGGGGACTGAATGTATTGCGCTATATTTTCAGGGAAGACGAACTTTCGTCGTGGCAACCCATGAAACGCGAAACGGCTGGTTTTACCTCGCAGTTTGGTATTTTACGGGGAATTGAAAATATAAAACCACAAAACTCGCTGAATGTAACTCCGTATATGGTTGCCCGTACTGAACGTTTTGAAAAGGAGCCTGAAAATCCATTTCTGAAATCGGGAAAATCAAATGGTTTTGATGCCGGTTTAGATGCCAAAATCGGTCTCACCAACTACCTGACGATGGATTTAACGATCAACCCCGACTTTGGGCAGGTTGAAGCCGACCCGTCGCAGGTAAACCTAAGTACTTACGAAACCTTCTTCAGAGAGAAGCGACCGTTTTTTATCGAGGGTAACAATATCCTGTCGTACAAACTTGCTTTTGGCGATGGCGATCAATCGGCCAATAACCTGTTTTACTCGCGCCGTATCGGACGACGCCCCAATCATTCTCCCGATCTGGCAAATGATGAATATGCCGACACACCTGATTTTACACGTATACTGGGTGCAGCCAAAATAACCGGAAAAACAAAAAGCGGTTGGTCGATCGGGGTAATTGAAAGTGTAACTGCTGAAGAAGAAGCTGAAATAAAAGGCATTTCGGGCAACAAAACCGAGGTGGTTGAGCCCTTAACCAATTATTTTGTAGGCAGAGTTCAAAAGGATTTTGACGAGGGCAATACTTATATAGGCGGAATGCTTACCGCCGTTAACAGAAATATAAATGATGAGCATCTCGATTTTCTGCATAAAAGCGCCTACACGGGCGGTGTTGATTTTGTACACAAATGGCACAACAAAGATTGGTTTGTAGACGGTGGAGTATATTTTAGCCGTGTTGAAGGTAGCGAAGAAGCGATTCTTAACACGCAAACTTCCTATTCGCGAACTTATCAACGCCCTGATGCCGATTATGTAACACTCGATTCATCAAGAACTTCACTTTCGGGCACCGGTGGAAAATTCAATATCGGTAAAACCGGTGGGAAGTTGAAGTTTGTCGGAATATTTAGCTGGAAATCGCCGGGACTGGAAATTAATGATATTGGTTACACACCCGAGGTTGACGAGATTATGCAAGCCTTTTGGGTAGGATATCGATGGTACGAGCCCTTCTCTATTTTCAGAAGTATGGGCCTTAACTTTAACCAGTGGACTGGTTATGATTTTGGCGGCAATTTATTGGGTGCCGGCGGTAATATTAACGGGCACACCCAGTTTAATAATTTTTGGCGGGCCTTTTCAAGTATAAATTTTAACGGCGAGCAGCTTTCGCATTCGGCACTACGTGGCGGCCCGGCGATGAAAACTCCCGGAAATCACAGTTTTTATGCCGGTTTATTTTCCAACCCACAGAAGAAATTCACATACGGAGCCGATGGAGGAATGAACTGGAGTAACGAAAAAGGTTACTACTCGAGAAAAAGCTTTGAGGTAGAATTTGGATACCGCCCCGTTAAGGCCATGCAAATTGAAATTAGTCCGGAATTCGGCGTAAGCGACAATCAGCTTCAGTATATTACGCAGCAAGACCACATGAACGACAAACGTTACATAATGGGAACCATTCAGCAAAAAACGTTCAGTACATCGATTCGGATAAATTATAATGTAACGCCTGATTTGACCGTGCAATTTTGGGGACAGCCTTTTATTGCAACGGGAGACTACGATGCGTTTAAATACATAACTGATAGTAAAGCAGATGATATAAACGACCGGTTTGCATTGTACTCGGGTGAGCAGATTACTTACGACACCGAGAACAGTGTATACCACATTGATGAAACCTTAAATGGCCAAACCGATTATAGTTTTGACAATCCCGATTTTAATGTAAAAGAGTTCTTATCAAACCTGGTAGTTCGCTGGGAGTATCGTCCCGGCTCGATGATTTACCTGGTATGGTCTCAAAACCGTGGCTGTTATGACAACAGGGGGAACTTTGATTTTGGTAACGACTTATCTGATCTCTTTGATGAGAAACCTCATAATGTCTTCCTGGTAAAATTTTCGTACCGAATTGGAAGATAGCTTACTATGCGAAGGGTAATTAACCTGAGTTCGTTTCTAAAATATTTTCACAGAAAGTCATAATTACGTCAGATTTGTATTTAGAATTAAGAAGTAATAACGGGTTATTTCGAGAAATTCTAAATGTAAAGATGGCGTGAGAAGGACTTTCCTTCGGGCTTTGCTCTTTTTGCAATAAACTCCCTCCATTTTTCTTGTATTATCCCAATAGTTCTGCGAAAACTGGAGGGAGTTTCTAATCAAAAATAGCTAAAGCTGTGTATTATTTTAGAATCGAATTCAGGTTAAAAAAGGCGCAGCTAATAACTGCGCCTTTTATTTTACCAATCGGGGTTTATATTTGATTATTTTAACTACATATGCGCAATTGGATCTGCGTCGCCATCAGGATCGCCGGATACATATCCATCGGTTGACAGATGTCCGTCGGTTGCCAGCAACAATCCACAAACATGTGGTGCAGCCATTGATGTTCCGCTCATGGTTGCAAAACCACCACTTTTGTAACAAGAAAGAATGCTTACTCCGGGAGCGCAGTAATCAACATGTTCACCATAATTTGAAAAATAAGCCCAGTAGTCATTGCTATCCATTGCCGAAATGGTATAGATATTAACTCCTTCAGTTCTTGCCGGCGAATGGTTTTCGGCATCATCTGATTCATTTCCGGCAGCAAGTGCCACGTATATACCTTGTGCGCCAAGATTGGCAACAGCCAGGTCGATGGGTTCATAAACACCACCGCCTAAACTCATATTTGCTGCATCACCGGGATCGGCATTTGCAGCAACATAATCAACTCCGGCAATAATTACCGAATAAGCTCCGGAACCTTTTCTATCCAGAACTTTAACCGGAACAACGGTTGCGCCTGCTGCTACACCAACAACTCCAATTTCGTTGTCGATTGCTGCAACTATACCTGCACAATGAGATCCGTGTCCATTATCATCTTCCGGCGTTGTAGTTCTGGTGATAAATGTAGCACCCAGCGTTTGATCAACATTCAGGTCAGGGTGATCCATATCGATACCGGTATCAATTATCCATGCTTTATTAGACCCGGTGTATGTTGTTCCACCACCAACTCTTGTAATTCCATAAGGAACTGTTTCGGCAGGAGGATCGGAAGGAAGAGTTCCCGGTTTAGCCAAGGTTACCATTTTATCAGCGTAAACACCGGCAACACCATCAGCAGATTTTAAGGCCTTGGCTTCCTTTTCAGAAATATTTACAACTAAACCCTCAATAGCCTGGCTGTACACCATTTTGGGCTCACCCAAATTGATGTGAGCAGCGTTGCTTATTTTTAGCGCTTTTGTTGCTACTGCACGATCTGCTTCAGCTTTACTTTTATAAGCAGATTTTAAATTAGAGGATTCGAGCAATACAATATATTGCCCGGGGATCACCACTTCAGAATGAGTTATAAACTCCACCTGGTCGGGGTTTGTTACAGAAATCTCATCCGTTTTTTCACAAGAAACAATTACAATGGCCAGTGCCATTACAATTAAAACTAAATACTTTTTCATGATTAATAAAGGTTTTAACAATTAAACAGCGATTGGTTTTATTGTAATTTATAACATAATTTCATTATTTCCTATAGTAGCCTCTTCTCTAATTCAACTATATGTTCATTATTTAAACAAATCGCCAGCAAAATCAACACTTTTATTGCAGATCATATTTCTCTATTAAAAATCGTTTTTTAATAGAAGAGCAAAAAAAAAGGTCTGCTAATCAGATGTTAGCAGACCTTTTTCGATGTTGGATAATTTTTACCCTATTCAATAAAAGTGTTCTTTCCTTTCAATTCAATTGTTTTTGAAATACCATTTTTCCCTTTTCCTTCGGGCTGACTTCCCCCAACAAAAAGTGTAAAATCTCCGGGTTCGATTACCCGCTTATCATTGGAGCCAATAATGGAAAACTGACGAGGTTCAAGTACAAACTTCACCGTTTTTGTTTCACCCGGTTTTAACGCAATTCGCTGAAAACCCTCTAACTGATATTTCGGTCGTGGTGTTGATGCGACCATGTCTTTTAGGTAGATCTGAACAACCTCTTCGCCTGCTGCATCTCCGATATTGGTTACTTTGGCACTAATTTCAATGGTATCGCCAATTTTGGCCTGCTTTGCCAGTTTTACATCTGAATAAGTAAAAGAAGTATAACTCAATCCGTAGCCAAAAGGATATAACGGTTCACCATTGAAGTACTTGTAAGTGCGGTTCTTCATATCATATTCTTCAAACGGTGGTAGTTGATCAACCGATTTATAGTAGGTAACCGGCAAACGTCCGGCCGGATTATAATCGCCCATCAACACATCGGCAACAGCGTTTCCGCCCTCCTGCCCCGGATAACCTGCTGTAATAATTGCTTCCAGGTTTTCGTCGGCCCAGTTAACAGCCAATGCACTTCCGTTTAGTAAAACAAGAATTACCGGTTTACCGGTTGCTTCAATGGCTTTCATCAATTCGCGTTGTGTTGCCGGAAGTTTTAAATGTGTACGATCGCCGCCTTCAAAACCATCTACTTTCAATTCCATTTCTTCGCCTTCGAGGCGTTGCGAAAGGCCAAGTACCAAAACAACAGCATCAGCTTTTTGAGCTACTTCAACGGCTTCCTGTTTTAAGTTTTGGTTTGGCATGGCCCACAACAGTTTGGCATCTCCTTCGCCATGAAAGTTGGCGTATTCATAAACAAATTTATACTTTTTACCAGCCTCCATTTTTACAGCCTTTTCGTGATGAAAGGCATGGTGCTCGGATTTATGACTTAGTAACTTTTCTCCTTCAAGCCAAATATCGAGTTTTGGCATTCCCCAACATCCAATCCGGTACTCACCACTCACCGGAGGAACAATGTAGCCTGTCCAACGCACACTAAAATTATCGTCATTCATCTCAGGTGTCGGCGCATCAGCTTCCCAGTAAAAATTTATATTTCCATCAATTCGGGTAAACATTGGTTCGCCTTCCAGTTCTGCATTATTAAAATACTCTCCTATTACACCTTGTGTACCATCTTCGGTTTGCAAAAACTCTGCAGGAATCGCATTAAGGTTACTAACTCCTTTGGCCAAATGACTTCCTTCGGCATAAAGTATTTTGGTGTTCGGCAATTTATTTTGTAATCCTTTTAACACGGTTACCGGATTTTTGGCAATACCATTGTAGTTTCCAACCAGCGACTCCCAGTTATCAGCATTTGGGCCAATAACAGCAAGTGTTTTAATGTCTTTTGAAAGCGGTAATGTTTTATCCTGGTTTTTCAGTAAAACAATACTTTTTCGTGCTGCTTCCAGTGCCAGCTCATTATTCTCTTTCGATGTATTCACCGAAAATGGAATTTGTGCGTAAGGCACGTCTTCATTCGGATCGAACATTCCCAGCTTAAAACGGGCCGTAAACAAGCGCTTTACGGCAATATCAATTTCATCTTCCGTGATCAAACCGCGCTCAACAGCCTCGATAAGATGACGGTATGAATTTCCACAATTCAAATCGGTACCGGCTTTAACAGCCACAGCCGCTGCTTCTGCGGCATCTTCCGAGAAATCCTGAAAAGTAAAAAAATCGGAAATAGCCCAACAGTCAGACACAATGTAACCATCAAATCCCCAGTCGTTGCGTAAAATGCCAATTAGTTCATCGCTGGCACAACACGGAACTCCGCGGAACTGGTTGTACGCGCCCATTACCGAATACGCTCCTCCGTCTTTCACCAACATGCGAAATGCCGGCAAATAAGTCTCGCGTAAATCGCGTTCGCTTACCAGCGCATTAAATTCGTGACGCAAAGGTTCCGGCCCTGAGTGTACTGCATAATGTTTTGCGGTAGCCACTACTTTCAGGTATTTCGGATCATCGCCCTGAAGCCCTTTTACAAACCGGGTTCCCAAAATTCCGGTGAGATACGGATCTTCACCATAAGTTTCGTGTCCACGTCCCCAACGCGGATCGCGGAAGATGTTGATATTAGGTGACCAAAAAGTAAGTCCCTGGTAAATGCCCCTTTTGTCGCGACGAACAAACTCATGATGTTTTGCACGTGCTTCGTCTGAAATAGCCACTGCTACCCGGTTTAACAAATCGGCGTCCCACGAGGCAGCAATACTTATCGACTGCGGATAAACCGTTGCGTAACCGGCCCTTGCCACTCCGTGTAAACACTCGTTCCACCAGTTGTATTCCGGTACTTGCAAGCGGTCAACCGCTTTTGAAGTGTACTCCAACTGATCAACTTTTTCCTGCAGGGTCATTTGCGACACCAGTAATTCAACACGCTCCTCCATTGGAAGCGCCGGATCTAAAAAGTCGAGATTTTCATTTTGTGCAAATACTGCAAAAGCACAAAAAATTAGAATTAGGTTTAAAATTGATTTTTTCATCTGTTTATAATTGTTCTATTTTTTAGTTGGCAACAGACATAACACGCATGCACTTTTTTATTCCTTGTGGTTTAAATTTTATTGCGTGCTCGTTTTATTTCATAAATTACTATTCTGTTCTATTCTGCAAAAGATTACAAATATACGACTAATTGAGGGATTTGCTTTCCAAAAAAAGACACTTCTGTTTTAATGACGGGTAAATTTTCCATTTCTTTCACTTTCATTTGATTGCTTACCTTTGCTATTTCAAAAACAATAGAAAAATATGGATTTTACAGCATACAAAACGTTACGAAAGATTATTGACGAATTATCGGAAAAACTGGAAACGCAACACAAAAAACATATGAAATGTAAAGCAGGCTGCGATCTGTGTTGTATGGATTACAGCATTTTTCCGGTAGAATTTTATAGCATTGTTAAAGCGCTAAAAGATCGTAAGGATAAACCTATCTTTAATACCGAGAAAGATGAATCAAGTTGTATTTTTCTAAATAACCACCAATGCGAAATTTATGACAACCGACCGATTATTTGCAGAACACACGGTCTTCCGTTGTTATATATGAATGAAGAAAATGGATGGGAATTATCGGCTTGCGAACTTAACTTTACGGAATTTGACATGGAAGAATTTTCGGAAGAGAACACCTTTCCGCAAGATAAATTTAACAGCAAACTCTATTTGTTGAATAAAGAGTTTATTGCTAAAAATCAATTATCCAACTACTCGGAGCTTGATTTAATTCCAATAAAAGAATTGGCAAAACACATTTAAAATCTTAGACTATGAAACGTAATTTAGTACTCGTATTTTTAATCCTGCTTTGCAGTGTAGCAATGGCAACAAACAACAAACCAATGGAGGAAAATAAAAACAAACTGGCGGTGCTGTGGACCAGCGGCGATCCGGACGTGGCCGAAAAAATGGCTTTTATGTACACCTACAATGCCAAAAAACAAGGTTGGTTCGACGAGGTGGTTCTGATTATTTGGGGACCATCGGCAAAACTGGCTGCCGAAAATAAAATGATACAGGATTACATTAAAAAGATGCAGGAAGCAGGCGTAAAAATCGAAGCGTGTTTATACTGCGCCAAGATGTACGAAGTTGACGAAAAATTAGCCGAAATGGGTGTTGATGTTAAAGGAATGGGCGTTCCGTTATCCGACTACTTAAAAGAAGGCTGGAAAACTTTAAGCCTCTAAAAAGAAATAAAAAAAGCATCCGCCATCAGACGGATGCTTTATATACTATCATTTTATTGCTAGTATTCATCTTCGTTAAAAAAGAAATCATCCTTACTTGGATAATCCGGCCAAATATCCTCAATACTTTCGTACATCTCACCTTCATCCTCAATCTCCTGCAAGTTTTCAATTACTTCAAGCGGAGCACCCGAACGTATTGCATAATCAATTAACTCGTCTTTTGTTGCCGGCCAAGGTGCATCTTCTAACTTCGATGCTAATTCCAGAGTCCAATACATGTGTCTACAGTTTTTATGTGGTTAAACTCGATTTTTTACTTTGGCGCGAATATAACAAAAAATAAATACGAAAAAACTTTCCTGAAAAAAAAATATCAATACTGCCAGGTTGTTTCGTCAATTCCTTTATCATGAGCGAGTTTTCGGGCCAATACAAACAGATAATCCGAAAGCCGGTTAATATACTTTATTAGTTCGGACTGAACAGGTGTTTGTTCTGAGAATTCAACGATTCGGCGCTCTGCCCTTCGGCATATAGTTCGTGCCATATGGCACTGAGCTGCTGACAGTTCCCCTCCCGGTAGGATAAAATTCCGCAGTTCGGGCAACGTTTCGTGGTACGAATCAATTGCTTTCTCCAACACCTCAATATCTTCATTTTTAACAATGAGTTGCGCGGTGTACTCCTGCCCTTTTTCATCCGAAGCCAGGCGCGAACCAATGTTGAAAAGTTTATGTTGAATTTTTAGCAGTAAATCTTTCACTGCCGGATCAATATCGAATGATCGGATGACACCGATACACGCATTTAATTCATCAACCGTTCCGTAACTCTCTAAACGCAGATCGTATTTTTTAACACGGCTGCCACCAACAAGTCCGGTTGTACCGTCGTCGCCGGTTTTTGTATATATTTTAAAATCTCCTGACATGTTAATTCTTTTGTAATTGAAGAACATAAAAAATCCCGAGATGTTTACCATTCGGGATATAATATCGTAAACGATTTTACAAAGTTAATAAATCGGATTCTCATTAATTATATCCGACTCCACTTCTCCGTCTTTTAACCGAATAATACGATGTGCGTGCTCGGCAATATCTTCTTCGTGGGTTACCATAACCAAGGTATTCCCCTTTCGGTGAATTTCAGCAAAAAGCTTCATAATTTCTTCCGAAATTTTTGAATCGAGGTTACCGGTTGGCTCATCGGCCAAAAGCAAAGCAGGCTTATTTACCAGCGCACGGGCAATGGCCACACGTTGGCGTTGTCCTCCCGACAATTCGTTGGGTTTGTGTTCCATACGGTCTTCCAAACCTACATCAACAAGGGTGGCTTCGGCCATTTGTTTGCGTTCGGCCTTGCGCTTTCCGGCATAAACCAGTGGCAACATTACGTTTTCAAGAGCTGAGTTACGTGGTAAAAGGTTAAATACCTGGAATACAAAACCGATCTCCGAGTTTCTTATTTCTGCCAAACTATCATCCGACAGGCTGCTCACATCATTTCCGTTCAACACATATTTTCCACTGGTTGGAGTGTCCAAACAGCCTATAATGTTCATTAAGGTTGATTTTCCCGAACCCGAGGCCCCCATAATGGCAACATATTCTCCTTTATAAATATCAATAGAAACCGAACGAAGGGCGCGAACTTCCTGCGTTCCAACCTTATATATTTTTACAATGTTCTCGAGATGAATAATTTTTTCCGGCATAGCTTTATTTTATGTATTTGTAGTATTTTTTTAGTCGCATTACATGTAACGAACGAATCGTTGTTAAAAATATGATTTTCCAGCTGTTCTCAGACTGGAAATAGCATTTTTTAAGATTTATTATCATAAGTAATACCGATGTGAAATCAAATTAAGCTTTATTTCAGATAATTCCTCCTTTCAATCGGCATTAACTCCCGAAATATCGGGATAATTTCACCATTTCGTTTAAGGCTCACTTTGAAATACAAATGGTAAAACTTTTCGCTTTATTACAAAAACTGTACCCAACAGTTAATTTCTTTTGAATATTTCGGTATTATTCGCTGTTGCCGCAATTTGTGTGAATATGTATATTTGCTGCATGCCAGAATTTCTCGATCAGGAAATAAAATTTTTACCCGGCGTGGGGCCAAAACGTGCGGAAATTTTATTCAAAGAGCTGAAAATAAAAACCTTTAGCGATTTGATATATTATTATCCATACAAATACATCGACCGCACCAAATTTTATAATATTTCCGACATTAACACCGAGATGGCATACATACAGGTGAAAGGCGTTTTGCGCTCGATGGAAACCGTTGGTACCGGAAGCAAACAGCGGCTTGTTGCCCGTTTTTCGGATAACACCGGCACCATAGAACTGGTGTGGTTCAGGGGTATAAAATGGCAAAAAGAGCAACTCCTTATTAACAAAACCTATATTGTTTTTGGCAAGCCGGCTTTGTTTAGTGGCCGCATTAGTGTGGTCCACCCCGAAATGGAAACCGAGCAGGAAATGCAGTTAAAGCCAATCGGGCTTTTTCAGGGGCATTACAACACCACCGAGAAAATGAAAAAGCAGTTTCTCACCTCGAAAACCATTAACAAATTTCAGCTAACCTTGCTTGGGCTGGCAAAGGGAAAAATCAAAGAAACTCTGCCCGAATACCTCACCCGCGAGCTAAAATTAATGCCGCTTGAGCAGGCACTCTCTGCCATTCACAAACCGGAAAAACCAATTGAACTAAAAAACGCCACCTTTCGATTAAAATTTGAGGAGCTGTTTTTTATTCAGCTGAAAATACTGGCGTTAAAACATAACAGAAATCAAAAATTCAAAGGATTTCATTTTGAAAAAGTTGGCTTTAATTTCAATACGTTTTACGAAAAATACCTGCCTTTTGATCTTACCAATGCACAAAAAAAGGTGATCAAGGAAATCCGGCGCGATGTTAACGGAACGTCCCAGATGAACCGTTTGCTGCAGGGCGACGTGGGAAGTGGCAAAACGTTGGTGGCATTAATGACCATGCTGTTGGCTATGGACAACGAATTCCAGAGTTGTTTAATGGCCCCAACAGAAATTTTAGCCCAGCAACACTATCAATCCATTTCACGAATGCTGGATGGCATGGGTATAAACGTTGGCTTGCTTACCGGATCGACAAAAGCCAAACAGCGCCGTGAATTGCACGCCGCACTGCAATCGGGCGAAATGCAAATTATTATTGGTACCCACGCATTGATTGAAGATACGGTAAGTTTTAAACGGCTGGGACTTGTTATTGTCGACGAGCAGCATCGTTTTGGTGTAGCTCAACGGGCAAAACTCTGGAAAAAGAATGATCTGATTCCACCACATATTTTGGTAATGACAGCCACACCGATACCGCGAACATTGGCCATGACCGTTTACGGCGACCTGGAAGTATCAGTGATTGATGAATTGCCACCGGGACGAAAACCGATACAAACCATGCACTTTTTCGAGAACAGAAGAGCGCAACTGAACCGTTTTTTGAAACAACAAATTGATAAAGGAACGCAGGTTTATATTGTTTACCCATTGATTTCGGAATCGGAAAAAATGGACCTGAAAAACCTGGAAGAAGGTTACCGACATATTTCTGAGACTTTTCCCGATTACAAAATCAGCATGGTACACGGGAAAATGAAACCCAACATTAAAGAAAATGCCATGCAGGCTTTTAAACGTGGCGAAACGCAGATTATGGTTGCCACAACCGTAATTGAGGTGGGTGTTGACGTACCAAATGCAGCGGTTATGGTAATTGAAAGTGCCGAACGTTTTGGTTTGTCGCAGTTGCACCAGCTGCGTGGCCGTGTGGGGCGTGGCGCCGAACAATCGTATTGTATTTTAATGTCGTCGTACAAAATCAGTACCGAAAGCCGCAAACGACTCGATACAATGGTACGAACCAACGATGGTTTTGAAATTGCCGAAGTGGATATGAAATTGCGTGGTCCCGGTGATTTGGAAGGCACACAGCAAAGTGGTATGGGTTTCGACCTAAAAATTGCCAATCTCGGAAAAGACGGCGAGATTCTTCAAAAGGCCAGAAACATTGCCAACGACATTCTCGACGACGATCCGTTTTTGCAAAAGGAACAAAACCAATTGCTTCTTAAAAATCTCTTGTCATCAAAGGATACAAGCTTCGACTGGAGTTCGATAAGTTAATTTTTATCCCTAATTTCCCGGGACATTTTCACCCGAAAAGTTTAACATCATGAATAAAGTACAGTTACCCGCATCAGACGTAAAAATTACACCAATTACTTTTGGCGCCTGGGCCATTGGCGGATGGTTTTGGGGCGGAGCCGAAGAAAAAGAGTCGGTTAAAGCCATTGAAGCAGCTATTACAAACGGCATGACAACCATCGACACTGCGCCGGTTTACGGTTTCGGGCAAAGCGAAGAGTTTGTTGGAGAAGCCATAAAAGGCAAGCGAAGCAAGGTTGAACTGTTAACCAAGTTTGGTTTGGTGTGGGACCGAAAATCGGGTCATATACATTACGAAAAAACTTTTGATAATCAGGGAAACGAGGTAAGCTTGTATCGTTTGGGCAGCAAAGAAAGTGTAATAAGGGAATGTGAGGACTGTCTAAGACGACTTGGTACTGACTATATTGATCTTTTTCAGCAGCACTGGCCCGACAGTTCCACTCCGGTTGAAGAAACTATGGAAGCACTGGAAATACTGAAGGATCAGGGGAAAATCCGCGCCGGTGGCGTAAGTAATTACTCCATGAACGAAATGGAGAAAGCTGAAAAGTATTTTACACTTTCATCGAACCAGGTTCCGTACAGCATGGTTAACCGCGGTATAGAAGACGAAGTGGTTCCGTACTGCATTGCCAATGATAAAGCAATTATTGCCTACAGCCCGCTGCAAAGAGGTCTTTTAACCGGAAAAATTACGGCCGGTTATAAATTTGCAGAAGGTGATCATCGGCCAACTACCCCGTTTTTTAAAGAACCGAACTTGTCACGAATCAACACATTTCTGGATAAAATAAAACCAATTGCTGATGCCAAACAAGCAACACTGGCACAGTTGGCTTTAAACTGGACCATAAACCAACCCGGAATCACTTGCGCACTTGCCGGTGCCCGAAATGAAAAACAGGTATTGGAAAATCTGAAAGCTGCAGAGTTAAACATTTCGGATGAAGAGTTTACCTTCATACGAAATGAACTTGATCAACTTGTTTTGGAAATCTAAGATTTGGCTTTCCAAATCTCCAATATTGGAATCTGTTCGATTCTAATTGTGACATGGTTGAGATGATAAAAATTATACACAAGAATTTAGTTCCTATAGCCTTATCAGGCGGATTTTACTTTTTGTCTTGAGACAATAAGTAAACAAAAAACTCAAGGCTGCGCCCACTTCACTTGGAAAAACTACGCGATGCCAGCTAAAATTCCTGAAACTCGTCGTACCTCCTCAAACATCAGTAATTTTTTAACGCCGTCACCACTTGTTTTCCGGTTCACCGGCCGAGGCCGAAGCTTCGATATTGCTTTCGTATCTGCTAACAATACTTAAGTGGACCGGCCTCTTTTGGTATTTACCCGGAGTGGAAATGAAACCTTAGTGAGAGCGGGAAGCTCCGAGGGAGCGAGGAGATCACCCGCCAGAACTTAGGTTTTATGAAAATGTAGGGTGAAGATCAAAAGCAGCCTTGATCTTTTTGCTTCGTTTTTGCATTAAGGCAAAAATGAAGGCCGCCGGCAGGCAAAAGCACAACCTACAGGTAATCCCCATTTTGAATGTATAAATTTGCAAGAACAAACTAATTAAACCAACTCAAAAAACAGCTTTTGCAACAAACGTGTTATTTCGCCAGGTTTTCCGTTACCAAGCAACTGATCTTCGATTTGCACCACCGGACAAATTTCGCTACCTGTACCTGCGATAAAAACTTCGTCCATTTCGTAAAGTTCTTCTTCGGAGTACGGGCGCTCCTCAACCGGAATGTTATTGGCCGCGCACAGTTCCATGATAACTTTTCGGGTAATTCCCGGTAAAATCAGGTTTGATAAAGGCCGTGTTACCACAATGCCATTTTTTACACAAAGTACGCTGGAATGCGTAGCTTCGGTAACCTTTCCGTCGCGGATAAGAATACACTCGCCTGCCCCGCTTTGGTGCGCTTCGTTATAAAGCATGGTATTGGGCAGCAACGAAACTGATTTAATATCGCAGCGTTGCCAGCGAATATCGTCGCGGGTAATTACTTTAATTCCGTTCTCCAGTTTTTCTGTAGCCGAAGGCAGATCAAAAGCATAGGCATAAACGGTTGGTGCAATCTCATCAGGGAAATGATGCGAACGTTTGGCTGTGCCCCGCGATATTTGCAGGTAAATTCCGGCATGTTTGTCAGCCATATCGTTTTTCTGAATCAACTCCATAAATACTGCTTCAAGTTTTTCAGTATCGTATTCAATACCAATCTCTTTTAAACTGCGGTTCAGGCGGTCTAAATGATCCTGGAAACGAAAAGCCTTGCCATAATAATATTTGGCTACTTCGTAAACACCGTCGGCAAACAGAAATCCCCGGTCGTTTGGTGAAATCTTTGCTTCATCGGCTGCTACATATTCTCCGTTCAGATAAACGATATTGCTCATAATTATAATCGGGTTGAATTGAAACTCAAAAATAGAAAAACTTTGAATTTTGGTCTTCTAAAAAACAAAAAGGGATTCAACTTAATGAACCCCTTTCCTATATTATCAAAAAATTCTTTTCTGATCCTAGTAACGGTCACGACGTCCGTAACCACCACCGCCACCACGGTTGTAACCACCGCCGCCACCGCCACGGTTGTTGTTTTCGCGAGGTTTTGATTCGTTAACTTTAATGTTACGACCTGCAACCTCAGCGTTGTTCAATTCTTCGATAGCTTTGTTAGCTTCTGAATCGTCTTCCATTTCAACAAAACCGAAACCTTTGCTTCTTCCAGTAAATTTATCCATGATAATTTTAGATGAAGCAACTTCACCATACTCTTCAAAAATTTCTCTCAAATCTTCTTCGCCCATGTTGAAGGGCAAATTTCCAATGTAAATGTTCATTTTATACTATAATTTAAAGTTAATATATCCATCTTACTGATCACCAGAAGAACCAATCAAAATGCATCACGTCCTGGTGTTACTTGAATACAGTATAAAATAAGCTTTATTAACGATTGAAATAACGTCGGGAAAAACACAAGAGAGATAAACTGTCCGGTTTATTAATATCAATAAAAAAAGACCAAAATGCTAATTGCCAGACTTTTCTAAAAATTAACAGCCCAAAGGTAATTCTTTATTCGAACTAACAAACTAAAATTAACATATTTCTTAAACATACATTTATTCCGCAATCAGATCGCGAATTACTGCGCTGGCAATAAAGCCTCCAAACAGTGGTGGCATGTACGAAATGGTTCCTACTGTTGATTTTTTATTCCGGCCTTCCTCGATACGTACGGCCTTTTCATCGATATCCTCGGAAGAGAAAACCACTTTTACGCCCTTTTTAACGCCCAGACGACCAAGCCGTTTTCGCATCATTTTTGCCAGTTTGCAATTGTGTGATTTTTTAATGTCAGTGATTTCTATTTTCGACGGATCCATTTTTCCACCGGCACCCATCGAACTGATTACACGAAGTTTTAACTGTAGTGCATGATAAACCAGAAATACCTTTGGCGAGAGCGTATCGATAGCATCAACAACATAATCAAAAGGAGCACTGTTTAAGAGTTCGATGGTCTGCTCATCGCGGATGTAATCATTTACGATTGTCAATTCCAACTCCGGATTTATATCCATAAAACGTTTTGCCAGGATTTCGGCTTTTGGCTGCCCTTTGGTACTTATAAGCGCGGGTAATTGACGGTTGCGGTTACTTTCTTCCACCACGTCGCCGTCAACAATGGTCATTTTTCCAATTCCTGCACGACATAATTGTTCTGCCGCATAAGCGCCAACTCCACCTAGGCCAACTACCAGTACATTTGCATTTTTAAGTTTGGCCAGTTTTTCTTCTCCTAACAATAACTCAGTTCGTTCTAACCAGTGCATTACTCTCTAAAACTAAATTTTCGTGGCGCAAAGAAACAAAATTGTGTTTAAATTCTTCCTGGCATCAACGATTTTTCTATCTGGTTAAAGTTGGTCCACACCGCCTTTTTAAGCTCCTCAACCGGCATTTCCTTTAAAGCTGCAGCCTGCTGATAAATGGTATCAACATTAAAATCCAGCTCATCGGTCTCGAAGAATATTTTATTTAGCGGAAGATATTTAAATGATTTTACGGCTTTTGAATCTTCCCTGAAAAGATTTTTTCCAAACGAAAACAAAAAACCTTTATCTACCAGTTGTTTTGTAATTTCAACACTACCGTTGTATCCATGCATAATCCAGGGCATAACGGGATTCATTTTTTCGCGGAGTGCAATTACCTCGTTCAACGCTTTCACACAATGAATGATTAACGGATATTGATACTCTTCGGCAATAACGGCCTGTGCTTCAAAAACCCGAAGTTGCTCGATAAAATCGCCGCCGTTAATTTTGTCGAGGCCCGCTTCTCCCACAAAAATTACATGGTCGAATTCAAGTGCTTCCTCTACCATTTGCAGCGCTTCATTATTTTCCTGTTTGCTGCCAAGATGCCAGGGATGAAGCCCAACCGAATAAAAATTGCGTCCGTTGAAAGCCGCAAATCCGTCGCCCGGAAATATATTTTGTACCGTTATCGTTTCAATTTCGTTATGAAACGGATGTGTGTGAATATCGATATAGGGAATTGAACTCATAAACCAGTTTTGTTAGCTAAACTCTTCTCAATTACGCCATCTCCAGCATTTTAGCAACCACATTTGAAGCGCCATCTGCAATTTGTGTGATCGTAGCATCGAGCATATAACAAGGCGCTGTAATTACTTTGTATTTTTCGTCAACCACAATTTCGCCGTGTGTGGTGGTAACGTGTGTGGCACCCAATGATTCAAGCGCATCGGCAGTTCCTTTGTCCTGACCAATGGTAAGTTTTACGTCGCCTAAAACTTTTGCAATTATTGCGGGCGAAATACACAGTGCTCCCACAGGTTTTTCTGCTTCAACAGTAGCTTTAATGGCTTTCTCAACATCTGGATTTACCTTACAATCGAGGCCATCGAAAGCAAATGTGCAAAGGTTTTTAGCAGCACCAAAACCTCCCGGAAAAATAATTGCATCGTAATCGGCAGCTTTATACTCCGACAATGCTTTTATATTACCGCGAGCGATGCGGGCAGCTTCTACCAAAACATTACGGGTTTCGGGCATTTCCTCTCCTGAAATATGATTTACCACATGCGCCTGATCCACATCGGGGGCAAAACACTGATAGGCCGCGCCCTGCTGCGCAATGGCCAATAAAGTTAATGTGGCTTCGTGAATTTCGGCACCGTCATAAACACCATTTCCGGCTAATACTACTGCTATATTTTTCATTTTATATCCTATTTAATTTTGTATTTCAAAGTTACAAGATAAAAAGTGAATCAGAAAGCCCAACAGTGATCAGTTCTTAACTAATCTGCTCCAGATCGTATGGTGTTTCCTGGTAAACGTAATAATTCAGCCAGTTGGAGAACAACAGGTTTGCTGTTGATTTCCAGCGCATAACCGGAGTTTTCGCCGGATCGTTATCCGGATAGTAATTTCTTGGAATTTCGATGGGTAAATTTTTGGCCATATCGCGTTTATACTCCCCGTCCAGAGTGTTTCGTGAATATTCAGAATGCCCGGTAATAAACAGCTGCCGTCCGTTTTTGGCTTTTACGATTGACACACCTGCCTCCTCCGAATGTGAAATGACCTGCAGCTCATCCACTTTTTCTATGTCACCTTTACGAATTTCGGTATGACGTGAGTGAGGAATAAAAAAGACATCATCAAAACCTCTGAATATTGGTAATGTATTGTCGGACAGATGATGCTCGAAAACGCCAAACATTTTTTTGTCGAGCGGATATTTGGGTACCTCGTAATAGTGATACAAAGCCGCCTGCGCTGCCCAGCAAATAAACAACGACGAAGTTACGTGATGCTCAGCCCAGTCAAGGATCTCCTTCATTTCATCCCAATAGGTAACCTCCTCAAAATCGAGCTGTTCAACCGGAGCACCGGTAATAATCATACCGTCGTACTTTTTGTTTTTCAGTTCATCAAAAGTATCGTAAAACTCACTCATGTGTTGCGATGGCGTATTCTTGGGCGTATGTCCTTTAATTTTCAGAAAGTCGATCTCAATCTGTAATGGTGAATTGGATAACAGACGAAGCAGATCAGTTTCTGTTGAAATTTTCAGCGGCATCAGGTTTAAGATCACAATTTTTAGTGGTCGGATATCCTGGTGCGATGCCCGCGATGAATCCATTACAAAAATATTCTCCTCGCGAAGAATTTCAATTGCCGGTAATTTGTCGTTTATATTTAATGGCATTTTATAGTCGTTTTTTCGTATCAAGAGCACTCGATTCCTTATCTCATCACTCCGTTTTTTTCAGTTCGCGCAAAAATAACCAACATTATGAATGTTGGAAAATATTTATTCACCTGCTAACCCGAAGTCAGCAGGTGAATATTCATGAATGATTTTCTTATACTTTAGCCAAAGCCTGTTCAAAGTCGGCAATAATATCGTCGATGTGTTCCAAACCAACACTTACACGTAACTGCGTAGGCGTTACACCGGCCGCTGCCTGTGCTTCTTCCGACAACTGCTGGTGTGTTGTTGCTGCCGGCTGAATGATCAGGGTTTTGGCATCTCCAACGTTAGCCAGGTGGCTTACCAGTTCGAGCTTATTTACCACATTGTTCGCCGTTTCTTTATCACCTTTTACATTAAAAGACAGCACACCTCCTGCACCTTTAGGCAGGTACTTTTGTGCATTAGCATACGACGGGCTGCTTTCCAGTCCCGGGTAATTTACACTCTCCACTTTCGGATGTGCTTCCAACCACTTGGCCACTGTCAGCGTGTTTTCCACATGACGATCCATTCTAAGCGACAGTGTTTCCAAACCTTGTAAAAGCAGGAACGAGTTAAACGGACTGATTGCCGATCCAAAATCGCGCAAGCCTTCAACACGTGCTTTTATAATAAATGCGATGTTTCCGAATGGCCCGTCGAAATTAAACACATCCCAATATTTCAGGCCGTGGTAACCTTCAGAAGGCTCAGTGAAACCAGGAAATTTACCGTTGCCCCAGTTGTAAGTTCCGGCGTCAACAATTACACCGCCAATGCTGGTTCCATGACCGCCAATCCATTTTGTTGCCGATTCCACAACAATGTCGGCACCATGCTCGATCGGACGGAATAAATAACCACCGCCGGCAAAAGTGTTATCAACTATAAAAGGGATATCGTATTTTTTAGCCACAGCAGCAATTGCATCAAAATCAGGAATTACAAAACCCGGATTTCCAATTGTTTCAAGGTAAATGGCTTTTGTTTTGTCGTCGATAAGTTTCTCGAACGATGCAGCTTCCAAATCTTCGGTTAAGCGGGCTTCAATTCCCAGTCGTTTAAAAGTAACTTTAAACTGGTTGTAAGTTCCGCCGTACAAATATGGCGATGAAACAATGTTGTCGCCAATATCCAGAATATTATTCAAAGCAATAAATTGCGCGGCATGTCCCGACGCCACTGAAAGTGCTGCCACTCCCCCTTCAAGCGCTGCAATACGCTGCTCAAATACGTCCGAAGTTGGATTCATGATTCGTGTATAAATGTTGCCAAACTCTTTTAAGGCAAACAAATTAGCCGCATGATCGGCATCGTTAAACACGTACGACGATGTTTGGTAAATTGGCACAGCACGTGAGTTGGTTGCTGAATCAGGTTGTTGTCCTGCGTGTAATTGCAGTGTTTCGAAATTTAATTTTTGAGTTGTCATTTTGTTATAATTTTTTGAGTTAGAAACTTGTTGAAATTTTTTCTTTACCCCTCTGCTTGTCAGCATCTCCCCTTACAAGGGGAGAACGTTTTAATGGAAGCCTCTGCAAATAAAGTTTTGCAGATACTTTGCATTATCCTTTTTTCCCTTTTTAAAGGAAAATGGCGACAGCCAAAAGGGTAAAATCATTCTTTAATAATTGTAACAATTCTATTTATTACTAGAAAAAAGCCTTATAAACTTCTCTTACACTTTTTTCTTTGTCGGATTCCTGCACCACCAAATAGCTTACAAGGTCGGATGCTCCGGAGCCGCTTAGTATTACATTAATTTTATTGTTAGCCACCGCAGCAAATATCTTTGCCGACACACCGTAAGCCTGTTGCATTCCATGACCTACAATACCAATCAGCGCCACGTCGTTCACCACTTTGATATCAGTAACAGCCGAAAAGCCCAATTTGTGCACGAGTTTTAGTGCTTTTGCACCATTTTCTTTGCTTAAGATAAAATTGATGGACGTTTGCGAAGTGATCACCGACTTAATATTTAGCCCGGCATCGTTTAACTGGTTGGTAACTTTTGCCAGAATACCCGGTTTTAAACCAACGCCAGGCCCGTCGAGTTTCAGCAACGAAATATCGTCGGTGCAGGCCACACTTTTTACAATCTGCTCCTCAATGTAGGTTTCGGTGTTGATAACGGTTTGAACTTTGCCCTCAGCAGTTTCAGCGCTCAGCACCTGTATGGGAATGTGCGCATGTTCCAGCGGTTCCACGGTTCGCGGGTGAAACGAGTAGTGCTCGAAATAAGCCAACTCGCTTGCCTCTGAATACGTTAGGCGTTGAATGATCTCGGGATTTTCGATAATTGCAGGTTTTGCCCGCTGAAAATCGTTGTCGAGGCCCCAAAGTTTTAGCGTATCGACACCCAATTCTTTGGTCAAAAAAGCTGCTGTATAATCGGCTGCCGTTTTTCCGGTTCGAGCCAGTTTATTGTTCTCGTCGATGCCGTAAGTACCGGGAATCAGGTAAACACCTTCCTCCAGTTTATTGAGTTTATCTGTATCTACCGAAAGGAAAGTTGCATTTCCAAAATCGGATGACACCCGTAAATCAATATCTTCGGGATGAATTATACTTGCCTCGTTCCAGAGCGACGACAGAATCTCGACTGACAGTTTTTCAGAAAAACTCAGTACCTGGTCTTTTAAAGCCCGCGAATAATCGCCGATAAGCCCGATCCCCTTTAGTAATCCAACCAACTGTTTGGCTAATTTTGAATACACTTCAGAGGGCTGCTCATCAACTTTACCGATATAAAATCCGTATATCTCGTTCAGGATTTCCTCCTCGTCCAATTCTTGCAGAAATACCTGTTGCAGATTAAACTGAACAAGATCGAGCAATTGCGGAATAGCCGAAACCACCACATAATTGCGACTTTTGCTGCCCGCTAACCAGGCTTTTAAATTTTGTAATGCTATTTGGTTGCCAATATGGCTTCCACCAAATCGAATAACATTATCCGACATAAAAATATTTTTTTGAAATTTTGTTTGCTTAATAAACGCTTGTACGGAATGCCTTCAAACAACGAATAACCATCGAATGAAGGCTATCGCATAGACATAAACATAGACGACATAAACATTGCTCCGCAACGGATTGCTGCGAAAGAAGAAGTAGTATTTCTTTGGTCAATGTTCATTCTTGCCGAATTTGTTTGACGCAAATATAAATTGATTTTTGATAAATGCAAGCTTATCTGGATTGATTTTAGATAAAGTTTACATTGGGAAACAAAGGATCCGATCCGTATTTATTGCAGATTCTACGAATCGGATCTCCTGTCTTGGGCTTACCGCTTACTCATTATATTGCTCAGGCCCAACAGATATTTTGGTTATGAACACCCCGTTTTTATCTACGTATTTATAGTTCATGGTTACCTGGTTCACACGAAATAATTCCATATCGGGGTTGGTTTTTATATTGTTAGTTATTTGCGGAATCAGGTATGCTTCAAAACTGCTGATATCGATCGAGTCTTTTACCAAAGTCATTAGCGAATAGTTGTACTGAAAAGTATTGTTGGCCATTGCCACAGTATTATCGAGGCGGGTTTCGGCATCTACCATTAAGGGGCAGGCTTCATTTAATTCGCTGGCGGTTTTCATTAACACCTTATCGAAAGAAAAAACACGCTGCACCAGTTGTTGCACCACAAAAAAGGCAACTACAAAGGATACTACACTAACAAGCGTAACGATCAACTTCTGTTTGGTTAAACCTTGTGTTTGTTTTGCCACCGGTTGTTCTATGGTTTCTTTGGGCTCAACTTTTGGCAGTTCGTAACCACAATAGCGGCAGTATTTGGCATTGGTTTTATTGTCTTCGTTACAATGCGTACACTTAACTAGTTCCATTTTTGTGTTTTTTTGCTCGGTTTGAATTTGATTTCTTCGGATACCAAAGTAGTAATATTTTCGATAAATGGTTTTATGTTTAAGGGACATCTATAGCAAATATCTAAACAATACATTTGGGGCGCTTCCCTCATGTAGCTTAATAAAAGATTGTTTCAAATATATTAAGAGGGATTTATACCATCTGACAGACAAACCTTTAATGAATATTTCAATCCTTAATGAGGTTGAAGTTAACAAAATGTTTTGTAGCTTTGGAAAACAAAAACCAATATTATGACAAAGAAAGCCACCACAACCACCACTACTGACGATTCTCGTAAGAAGTGTTTTATCATTTCTCCGCTTGGCGAAGACAATTCTGAAACCAGAAGAAAAGCTGACGGTTTAATTAATGCGGTTTTAAGACCAGTTCTTGAAAAACTGGATTTTTGCGCAATTGCACCGCACGATATAGACACTCCCGGATCGATAACTAAACAGGTCATTAAACATCTGCTTGAAGATGATCTTGTAATTGCGAATTTAACCGATTTGAATCCAAATGTAATGTATGAATTAGCCGTCCGGCATGCCAAAAGATTGCCGGTTGTTACAGTAATAGAAAAGGGCACCAAGTTACCTTTTGATATTGCTGCAGAGCGGACAATATTTTATGACGATGACATGGCAGGAGTTGAGAAGCTAAAACCGTTATTAGAAGCTGCAATTACAGAAGCTTTAAAAGAAAAATCCCCTGATAATCCTATCTATTCAACCATTCAGGACAATATTATTAGAGAGGTTGCATCAACAGATAGTACGCAAACTTATATATTAAATAGATTGGATGCTCTTACTAGTCAAATTAGTAGATTTAATAATCAAAATTTAAATCCATTCGTAAAAACAACTTCATCAACAGATTTAGAGATTACGATTTCTGGATTTGATAAAGGAGTTAGACAAACTGAGGTTCTAAGTATCATAGCAAATGTCATTTCAAATGATCAATATGAAAGTATGAGAGTAATTGATGCCACTAAAAATGGAACGACTTTTAGAGTATTAATATCTAAAGTTCAATCACCTAATCACGCTAAGGCTATTGTTAATATACTTAGAAATTCGGATTTTTCAGTTGAAGCTTTCGCCATAATCAATTAAATAATCCAAATATCGAAGAAACTACCATAGATAAGAGTTAAACAAGTACTAACTAACCAATTTTAAATCCACACAAAGTAAGCAACGTACATATTAGCGCCCTTTTCCTCCCTTCCCCACGCAACAACTGCCCATCGCAAACAGTTAATACACCCTGCCCATAAGACAAATGCCTGTATAAAACCTGTTTGCCAACGTCCCCATGTCATGGGGAAGGCTTCAAACCGATTTTTTACCGCCACCATGCGGCCGATATGGGTGTAAAACTTGTTTTTTGCCGAGCCCACAACTTAGATCATGGTCTCAAATGGTTTTTACACAGGCATTAAAAACGTGGGCATATAAGGTATTGCCTTTCATGATGCAACCAGGCGAACAACATTCATCAAAAACATTTTTGAAGTAAATAATCGCCTCCTGTTTTAAACAAAAGTTTGCTGCACAACATATATTCAGGCCTTGACTTGACTTAATATATCGTTTAGTTTTGTTAAACACTTAAAAACCACAAGCGTACAACATCCACAAATTCATACACATATAAATAATCAACACACATTTCAATTAAACTCACAAATTCATCATGACAAAAATTAAAAATGTAGTATTTAGTCGTTTCCGCAATAACGACCATTATCAGTTTATAACTGAATTCAAAACCCGAATTGACACGGTCACTCCGGCAATTTTAAACATTGAAACAAAAATGCCCGATTTCAATACAGCTTACGATGCAATGGATACGGTATACAAGAAGAGCAACAGTAGTGATTTTACTCCCCTCATTGGAGGTGCCGACGTACGACGCGACCGTTATTGGAGTGCGATATACATGCGTCTGCGATCAACCCTGATGGGGCCAATCGAAAGCGAGGTTGAGGCCGCTGAAAAACTAAAAGCCCTTTTTGATTTACATGGCAACGTGCGCCAAATGCCTTTAAAAGGCGAATCGGCTGCACTTACCAATCTTATTCAGGATCTTGAAAGCCGTGACTTTGGTGGCTATTGTAACACCGTGGGCATCCTGCCCTGGATTGAGGCATTAAAAACCGAAAATCTGTTGGTGCAAAACCTGATGGAAGAACGTCGTCAGGAATCGGTAAACCAAAACAGTGAAGATTATAAGCTGTTGCGTAAAGCTGTTGACATTGCTTACGAAAATATTGTTTCGCGAATAAATGCACTTGTTGAGCTGGAAATGTCGACACCCGAAATTGAAAATTTTATTGAATTAACAAATAATCAGATAACCGACTACGAAAACGAACTTACGGCCCGTCAGGGACGTCTTGACAGTGAACAGGAAGAAGAGGAGCCAATAACTCCTGCTCCTGATGTAGAAGCATAAAAGTGTAGGATTTGTGGAGAACAAAAGGCATTCTGTGAGGGATGCCTTTTTTGGTAGTTACTGCTTGCTATTGCTACAATTTTACCTCCGATATATTAGAAACTCTTTAAAGTACATACGCGTAAATACAAGAAGAATTGGTGTTTCTGAATTTATTTAGGCGAAACAGGAACAGAAAACTGGAGGAATTATGGAGATTAAATTCGATCCCTTACGCCGGTTTATAAAAATTAAATCACTGAGCAGCATTTGTATGCTTATGGCTGCCATTGCGGCGCTTGTCGTCTCCAATACCAACCTGCACACTTACTATGAACAATTCTTAGAGCTGGAATTTTTAATTGGTTTCTCCCGGTTCCACTTATCAAAATCGGTACTGCACTGGATTAACGATGGTTTAATGACCATTTTCTTCTTTGTTATCGGGCTGGAAATAAAACGCGAATTTCTGATCGGAGAACTCAGTTCGGCGCGAAAAGCCATACTGCCCATATTTGCGGCTATTGGCGGAATGATCTTCCCCATTGCCATCTTTTTTTTGATGAACTCAGGAAAAGAAGGTACACATGGCTGGGGAATAACCATGGCTACCGATATTGCTTTTTCGTTAGGAGTACTGGGCATACTGGGGAAAAAAGTTCCTTTTGGCCTCACCATTTTCCTGGCGGCCTTTGCCATTATCGACGATTTGGGCGCAGTATTGGTTATTGCAGTTTTCTACAGTTCGCTAATATACTGGCACCTGGTAGCTATTGCATTTGTCCTGTTAATTGGGTTGTCGCTTTTATCGGTAAAAAACTTCTATTCCAGGTATATCTATATTCCTGTCGGGCTGGTAATCTGGCTGCTGTTTTTAGAGTCGGGCATACACCCCACTATTGCCGGTGTGCTTTTTGCGTTTACCATTCCTTCGCATCGTAGAAAAAGGCTTATCGAAGTTATAGGAAAAGGGAAAAATGCCCTTAACGAGTTATCTCAGCTAATCGGGCAAAAAGTAGTTGAATTTAAACATCATAAAACCGCTATTAACATTCTCGATAATATAACCTCCGAAATTCAATCGCCATTGCAACATTTGCAAAACAAACTTGGCACAATGGTTTCTTTTTTAATTATTCCGCTATTTGCTTTTGCCAATTCGGGTATAAATTTTATTGGCGACGAAGGTGCTTTTACTCCGCTTTCCGTCAGCATTGCCGTTAGTTTGGTTTTTGGTAAAATAATTGGGATAAGCTTATTTTCATGGCTGGCCATAAAACTTAAAATTGCGGTACTGCCCAAAAATGTCGACTTCCGGCAGATTTTTGGATTATCCTGCCTTGGTGGTTTTGGCTTTACGATGTCGATTTTTATCTCCAACCTCTCCTATGAGTCGGTTCATTTACAAGACTCGGCAAAGTTGGGAATACTTATCGGCTCACTGGTTGCAGGTGTTAGCGGGTATTTGGTTATTCGGTATGCGCTTAAGAGAAGTGCACTATCAGCAAATCGCCAGTGAATTTAGTCTATTTGTTGTACAAATTGGCTTAAGCATTTTGCGCATCAACTATAACCACAACATTACCTTTTTTATGCCCTGATGCAATGTAACGATGTGCCTCAGAAATCTTTTCCAACGGATACTGCCGATCGATTACTGTTTTTAAACGGCCTTCTTTAAACATAGGCACAAGTTGAGCAAAAAGATCACGGAGCTCTGTTTCGGAGCGCAGACCTGTTGCCGCAAATTTGGCTTTCTTTTTTGCAAATACTTTTGTCCATAACATTTGCAACAGCAACGAGAATTTTAATATCGGCGACACGTATTGTCCTGATTCAGTGAGAATATTTTTACTTTTTGCATACGAGCTTTTCCCAACAGTATCAAAAACAAGGTCGTATTTTATATTCCCTCGGCTGAAATCCTCTTTGTTATAATCAATAACATGATCGGCTCCAAGCGATTTTACCAGCCCCACATTTCGTGTACTGCAAACACCGGTAACCCAGGCCCCCATAAACTTTGCAATTTGTACTGCTGCAGTTCCCAAACTTCCCGAGGCTCCGTTAATCAATACTTTATCGTTTGGTTTAATTTGTGCAATCTCTTTGAGAAAATTCAAGGAGGTTACATGCCCGTCGCCATAGGTTGCTGCTTCGGCATAGGTCATATTATCGGGCATCGGCAGAATTACACCGTCCTCAGGTACTGCAACATATTCGGCATTGGTACTCATTACTAAAGTGGTCTCACCAAACACCCGGGTTCCGAGAATAAATTTGTTGGTATTTAATCCTGTTTCAACGATATAACCGGCAAAACCTGTACCGGGGATTTGATGTTTGGGCTTTCGTAATCCGGTTATTAACCGCCCGAAGTATGGTTTTCCTGATCGCATCATTTCATCGGCTGTTGTTGCCGAAGTGGCTATTACTTTTACCAGCACCTCATTTTCTTTAGGGCTGGGTTTGGGCATACTTTTAATTTGAAGTACTTCAGGACCTCCGTAACCGCTTGCTACAATTGCTTTCATCATTTCTTTCATCTTTTCTGTTTTGTTGTTCTAATTTCTGTTTATTGAAATCATGAAACAAAAGTAGCGCAGGTAGTAATCTCAGTCGTTCGGGAAAAAAAAATAGAAGTTCGGAATTATAATTGCGGGCTAAAAAGTTAGGGGCAAACACAGCATTCAGCTTAAAAAATACAAATACGACTCATAAGAAGAAAAACACATACAGAGGTTAACTAATTACCCTCGGCATCCATTCATGCGCAGGAATTTTTATGTTTTTAAAACGGCCGATGCCTTATCAAAACCAACCGTTTCGCGGTAATACTGCGGAGACACTTCGGCATTTTTTTTGAAAAACCGGCTAAAATAATACTCATCGTTATAACCTAAATCGTAAGCAATTTCCTTAACGGTTTTATTGGTGAGGTACAATTCTCTTTTGGCTTCAATAATTATCCGTTCGGCAATTAGGTCGCTTAAGGTTTTGTTGAAATGCGTTTTTGTAAGCCGGGTTAATGCTTTTGGTGTTATGGCTAAAAGATCGGCATATTCGCTGGCACTGTGTTTTGTTTTGTAGTGCATTTCAATCGCATTTTTCAGGTTTTGCAAAATAAATGGTTCTTCCTCTTTTGCTGTGGTTTGTTGGGCTTCGGTTTGCTGCTCCGTTTTTAGTCGCGATGCCGTGATCAGAAATATTTTTAGGTATGAAATAAGCAATTCATACTGCGCCAAAGCCGGGTTTTGCATTTCGGCTTTAAACTGTTCAATCACCATCTCAAAATTTGCAGCAGCTTTTTCATCGATGTAAACAAATGGAGAATTGTAAATATTATTAAACAAAACACCATGGCATGCAACTTCTTTGTGGTGCTTATGAATACAGAAAAAATCGGGATGAAAATTGATAACCCATCCCCTGACTTCCCCTTCCAGATTGATCATAAAAGGTTGGTAAGGAGAAAAAGAAAGCAGAACATTTTCGCTGAAATTATATTCTGAAAAATCAGCTTTTACATTCCCCGTTCCACTTTCCAGCCAAATCATTGAATAGTGGTTCAATCGTTGAACATCATCAAACGGATTATTTTTTTCAAAGCGAAACAGTCTGAAAGCCTGGTGACCCGTTTGCGGATCAATTAGTGTGAAATCGTTATTCTGTATCATAAGCATGAAATTAGGTCAACGTCCTATCTTTTTCATCAATCATTAAGTCGTTAATACTTGCGAAACGTTTTTGCATCAACCCGTTTTCATCGAATTCCCAGAGCTCATTTCCATAAGCGCGGTACCATTGGTTTTCCGCATCCTGAAATTCATATTCGAATTTTACTGCAATTCTGTTTTCTCTAAAACCCCAAAGCTCTTTCTTTAGTTTATAATTTTTTTCTTTTTCCCATTTTTGGGTTAAAAATTCTACAATTTCTTCCCTCCCGTTTATAAACTGAGTTCGGTTTCGCCATTCAGAATCGGCGGTATATGCCTGTGCAACTTTTACAGGGTCTTTACTATTCCAGGCATCTTCTGCTTTTTGTACTTTTTCAAGGGCAGTTTCCATTGTAAATGGTGGCAGCGGATATCTTTTCTGTTCGTTTTTCATTTTGTTTTAGTTTTGAGAAAGGAGAAAATAGATTGCGGCTATTTCTCCTTTCCTGAGGTGTAAATTAAAGAACTGATGCAATGGGAAAATCCACCGGAACTTTGGTGAGATTATGTAAGTAATTCATGGCTGTTTTATCGCTGATTTGAAGAATCAGATCCACTAAATTTTCTTTGGTATAACCGTGTGCGAAAAAGTCTTCTACATTGTCGGCACTTGCTTTCCCTCTGTTTTCAGTTAAATCTGCTGCCAATTTCACCAGGGCATTAATTTTTGCATTTTCGCTTTTCGAACGACGAAAATCCAATAGCTGCTCGTCGGTAAAACCATTCATTTTACCCAATACTGTATGTGCACTCAGGCAATAAACGCAACCGTTTACCTGGCTAACAACAAGGTTTACAGCTTCTTTCTCTTTGTTTGATAATGATGTTTTGGCATTTTGAAAATCCAAATAACGCTTTAAACCATTATCTGAATAAGCGATTGTTGCATACAGGTTTGGAACAAAACCCAAGGCTTTGTTTAAAGCATCAAAAATTTCCTGGTTTGTTGCTGATACCTCTTCTCGTGTAGGGACATTAAATTCTGTTTTTACTAAGTTTTCCATTTTTTTACTGTTCTAATGTTCTGTGTCATTATCGACAGTACAAAGATGCAGGGTATTCAGCCGCTGTAAAATGGACAAACTTCGTTAGTGGATGGACAATTTTCTCCTTTGATTTTTTCGCTCGTATTATTTAAGCATTCTGCTTAAGAAACTCTTTGGGTGTCATCCCTGTTTCTTTTTTGAAATAGGTATTAAACACGGTTTTCGAGTTAAAACCACTTTCGTAAGCTAAACCAATTAATGAAATGTGACTGTTTTTAGGATCGGGCGCCAGCTGCTTAAAGTATTCAATTCGGTAATAATTAATGAACTCATTAAAGTTCTTCCCTATCCGTTCGTTTAACAGCCACGAAAGTTTGTTCGGATGAATTTCAACCTGGTCGGCCAGTAAACGTAGCGATAGATTTGGTATTAAGAACGGCTGTTCTTCCGTTACAAACTTTAATAATTTTTCGCTGTAAACTTCAACAGTTTTGGCATCAAGCAGAGGAGCTTTCTCATTTACGGTACTTATTTCAACCTTTTGAAGTCCGTAAAGCCTGTTTTTATATTCACCGTAGCGAGGATCATCTATTAGAAAACTGGCAAGCGGATCGGAATAATTCAGTAACAACACCGACGATTTTAGTTTGATCGTTTCTTTCAACCAGTTAAATGCTTTGTCGGTTTCTTTCAAATTTGCATAAGCCAGGTACAAATAGGAATGTGCCTGAAATGATTTGGGATTCTGCGCCGCTTCGTATAACTGGTTAAAATATTCTTCGGATTTTACAGTGTCTTTTTTTAGGATGTAGGCCAGACTCAATATGCCCAAACGCTCATTTTCTATAATTATTTCATCTGGCATTTCTTGAAGAAACGAGACAACTTCGTTGTATTGTCCCAGTTTTAAAAGACAATAACTACGAACAATGTATGCCGGTATATTATGCGGATTATTCTTCAGTGCTTCATCAAATAAGGATAAGGCTTCTGCATAATTCTCTATACGGTACTGAAAATACGCGCGGAAAAACAAGGTTTCCTGCGAAAGCGGATCAATTCGGTGTGCCACTTCCAAATGTTCTTTAGCCTTTGCCGTATCACCGGATATCAGATACAAAAACGAAATAAATTGTTGCGCTTCAGGATAATTGGGCTTTAATTCAATTGATTTCACCCCATGTTTAAATGCTTCCTGGAAATTAGCTTCGTAAAAAAACGAATAATTAGCCAGCAAATAATGCACTCCGGCATTGTCAGGATTTAAAACAAAAGCCTTATCCATGTATCTCCGCGACTTTTGCCAGGCTCCTTCAGCGGGCATCAGTTCAGTAACCGCAAAAAAACTGTAAGCATCAGCCAAACCAACATACGAATCGGTATGTTTGGGATCAAGCTTGATAGCCATTTCGTAGAATTCGATGGCTTTCCCGGCATCCTCAGGATTCCACTTGTTAAAGTGATACCTGCCTTTCAAAAAATATTCGTAAGCTTCTAAATTCGCTGTTTTTGTTTCAATCAGGTGATCCTGAATGTCCAGGTGCCCATATTGTTCGCGTAACTTATCAGCTATCAATAAACTTATTTCATCCTGAATTTCAAAAATATTATCCAGCATACGGTCCCATGATTCCGACCAAAAATGAAAGTCTTCTTCTGCATGAATCAACTGTGCCGTAATACGAATGGTATTGGCTGCCAGCCTGACACTTCCTTCCAAAATAGTTGTCACATTCAACTCCTTGGCAATCTGTCCGATTGGAATGTTTTTATTTTTAAAGAAGAACGAAGAAGTTCGGGAGGTGACTTTTAATTGTGAAATACCAGCAAGCGCATTTATAATTTCTTCGGTAATCCCATCGCTGAAATATTCCATTTCTTCACTTCCACTCCTATTTACAAAAGGAAGTACAGCTATCGTTTTTTCCCTTGAGGGTTTTTCCTTCATATGCTACAATATTCAAATATAGGGCTGTCAATAAACAATACTTATGATTCAGACAACTGGCAGCCCCGGAAGTTCATTTTTGGCTTAACCTGGCTAAAGATAAATCATTCTCGAAAAAAATTGTGTTTTGTAATAGCTGCGTGTAACCTTACTCCAAAATCTACCAATTGCTTCGTAATTTACAGCTAAAAACTTCTCCTTTAGATTCGCAATTGAAGCCCCCCATCAACGATAGAAACGCCCTTAATTCAGGCTATTGGGAGAATAAACGTCATTGGTTTGTAAGCTAATTTACAGACCATCCATCCAAATTCGCTACGAACATGGATGGATGGATACTGATGTATTGTAATTTTTGAAATCCGGGATAACTTAGTTTCCAGGATTATGACTTAACTCATCAAGCATTTTGTACATGTATGCCCAGATATCTGAAACTGAATCCCGAAACTTTGCCCGCATTTTATCAGTTGCATCCTTACCCTTGGCATTTTCAACCATTTTCCATACACCATCACGTTCAACATCCAATGCCGCAAAGTTTTCAAATGGCACAGTAACAAAATAATCAGGGCTTTCAGGACCTCCTCCGTTAACGCTATACCAATAACCTCTTTTATCTCCTTCTGCCTCAGCAATTATATTAGAAATCTCGTCAACCGTTTCTCTGAAAACAGAGCTATTTTCAACCTGGAAGAATGTAACCCAAATTACCCCCATTTCAGAATCGGCTGCTTTGCTTATTTCAGGAATGTTTTTGGAAAACATATCTACCGTCTTTTCTATATGAGGAATTATCTGATCATATATTATCTGCCGACATTCTTTACCTGCTTCATCATCATTATCCAGTTCCGCCCAATTAGCCATTCTTGATGAAATGACATATACAGAACCTTCTCCATTGTATCTTCTCCACATTGTCCATGTCCATTCTCCACCATTTTCAAGATAGCATGATTTCCATGCTTTTACTCCATTTTCAAATAGTCTTTCGTGCCCTTTTTTAATCGTAAATTCAGTTGTTGAAAGAATAAAACTTTCTTGAGCTTGAACAACATTGGTAATTATTAATCCTGCGAACAGAAATACCAAGGTCATTGTCATCCGAAACATTTTTTGCTTTAATTTCATTTTGTTCATTTTTGATTAGTAAATAGAAAAATTCTAACGACTTATGATTCTTTGTCGTTATTTAAATAGCTAGCTAAGAATAAGATATAAACATCTTATTAACCGCTAATGTTCATATTGAATAAAAACGGTAACAAACAATATTGTAAACAGGTACCACAATACCTTGATTCACCTTTTAAATCTGTAAGAAAATAGATGTATATACTTTCCGAATAGACAACTAATGCCTACAATCCCGATCTGATAATTTGATAGTGTTGGGATGGTGATATCGTAATGACTGGTTAAATCATACACCTAAACCCGGTGTCTGCAGTTCGTTGGTGGATTACATAAAAGTATTGGGATGAACAAGATCATTGGTTTGTGAGCTGATTTACCAATCAAAAACAAAAAAGGGATTAGACTTTCATCTAATCCCCTATTCTTATTGGTACCCCGGACGGGATTCGAACCCATGACCTACTGCTTAGAAGGCAGTTGCTCTATCCAACTGAGCTACCGAGGCATCCTTTTTTGCGCTGCAAAAGTATAAATCTAATCGCAAATAACAAATACCAACTCTGAAATAATTCAAATTACATAATTTTTCAGTAGTCGGCACCGCTATTACATGCGGTTATAGCAGGTTAATTCCTGCAGCTTTACACTGTTCTATCATGGCATTGGGCCAAATGCTCGACTGAATTTCGCCAATGTGTGCCTTACGCAAAAAGTACATGCATAAACGCGATTGCCCGATACCACCTCCAATGGTAAGTGGCAGTTCGCCATTTAGCAGTTTTTGGTGCCACAGCATTTCTTTGCGTTCTTCGGCATTACGTATCTTTAATTGCTCAAGCAATGCTTCCTTATCCACACGAATACCCATCGAAGAAATTTCGAAAGCTCTGTTCAGCACATTATTCCAAAGTATAATATCGCCGTTCAGTCCTTTATAACCATTTACGGTTTCAGTATTCCAGTCATCGTAATCGGGTGCTCTTCCGTCGTGAATCTCGCCGTTTGGCATTTCGCCGCCAATTCCTATAACGAATATCGCACCGTGTTTTTGGGCTTCTTTGGTTTCGCGCTCAAAAGGCGTTAAATCCGGATATTTTGCCGCTAACTCCTCGGTATGGATAAAAGTAATCTCTTCCGGTAACTCTGCTTTAATTACAGGAAATGCTTCGCAAAGCAGGAACTCAGTACGAACAAGAGCCGAATAAATCTTACGCACAACCGATTTTAAGAATTCAAGGTTACGTTGTTCTCGAGCGATAACACGCTCCCAGTCCCACTGATCGACATATAATGAGTGAATGTTTGTGAGTTCTTCATCCGGACGAATGGCGTTCATATCGGTATAAAGGCCAAAACCTTGTTCGATTCTCAGGTCGGCCAGGGCCATTCGTTTCCACTTGGCAAGCGATTGAACGATTTCCGCACGTTCTTCATTCAGGTCTTTCATTGGAAACGACACCGGACGCTCAATTCCATTCAAATCGTCGTTTATTCCCGTTCCCTGTTTTACAAACAATGGCGCGGTAACCCTGCGCAAACGCAATTCGGCAGCCAGGTTCTCCTGAAAAAAATCTTTAATTAATTTAATTGCCTGCTCGGTTTGTTGAACATTTAAAACCGATTGATAGCCTTCTGGTATTGTAAGTTTCATGTCATAATTTTTTTTGAACAAACCATACAATAACACTCATAGTGTTTTTTGCATCGTCTCCTCCACACAATCTCTTGTGTTGTTAATACTTTTAAATCATTCTGTCTGTGTAGGCAAATATATAAATCTGCTATTAGTTTAAAAGCTATTTTGCATTTAATCCGAAAAATTACAACAACACACTCAAAATAACCGGGAGTAAAAAGTAAACACTATTTTTGCGCCTGATCAGATGACAAACTTCAGTAAGAACATACCGCGCCTTTACCTGATAAAAATCTCGAAATGGTTTAATATGGTAATGCCCATAATGTTGCTTTTTTATAAAAGTAACGGACTGGGATCGTACGAATTATTTGTGCTAAAAGCCATTTATTCGGTTGCTGTGGTTGTTATGGAAATCCCCTCGGGCTGGATGGCCGATGTTTGGGGGCGCAAAAAAACACTTATTCTTGGAAGCATTTTAGGAAGCCTTGGTTTTCTTATTTACAGTTTCTCTTATGAATTCTGGGCTTTTGTAGCCGCTGAAATTGTGTTGGGCATAGGACTGTCGTTTATTTCGGGGGCCGACTCGGCCTTACTTTACGATAGTTTGAAAGCCGATAACAAAGCTGACAAATATACTCGTGAAGAGGGACGAATAACATCGGCCGGAAATTTTGCAGAAGCCATAGCGGGAGTAGTTAGTGGCTTGCTGGTTTATTTTAGTTTGCGAACACCTTTTTATTTTCAGTTTGGAGTGGCGGCACTGGCAATTCCTGCGGCATTAACACTAATCGAACCCAAAGTGCATGCAGTGGAGCATGTCCATTCCATCAGGAAACTGGTTACGAATATCAAAAACTCGCTGGTTTCGAATACAAACCTTAGAGTTGCCATATTGCTTTCGGCGCTTACCGGAACTGCCACGCTCACCTTTGCCTGGTTGGTGCAACCTTTTTTTGTGGCAATTGGTTTGCCGGAAGAGTTATTTGGTATTTTTTGGACAGCCCTGAATTTAAGTGTAGGCATTTCTTCGGTTTTCGCTTATAAAGTTGAATTATTTCTTGGAAAACGCCGGTCGGTTTTAATTGTTATTCTATTACTATCGTTCGGTTATTTCTTTACAGGTATCTCCATCTCCTACTATGGTTTTGTGTTCCTATTCCTCTTTTACCTGGTGCGTGGTTTAGCTACCCCTATCTTCAAGAACTACATTAACCAGTACACCGACAGCGAAGTGCGGGCAACCATGCTTTCGGTCAGGAATTTTATTATTCGTATGGCTTTTGCCGGCATTGGGCCACTGCTGGGATGGATTACTGACAATGTGAGTTTGAATAAAGCCTTTTTATTGGCAGGAATCATTTATATTGTTGCAGCAACAGCTGTTTCGCTGCCCTGGCTACGAACAAAAAAAGAAGTGTGATGAGCAAATCGGTATTGATATTCGACCTTGATAATACTATTTATCCCGTAAGTTCAATAGCGGAAAAGTTATTTGAAAAGCTCTATGCTGTTATTGAAAAAAGCGGCGAATACAAAGGAGATTTTGAGGCCGTGAAACTGGAGATACAACGCACACCATTTCAGAAAGTAGCCGGCGCATTTTCGTTTAGTGAGCAATTGCTGAAAGACTGTATGGAAGTACACATCAACCTGACTTACGATGATCCAATGCAGTATTTCCCCGATTATGAGCTGGTAAGGAAGCTTCCGCAAACAAAGTTTTTAGTTACTTCGGGTTTTAGCAAACTGCAGCACAGCAAAATCGACAACCTGGGCATTCGTAACGATTTTAAAGAAATCGTTATCCTCGACCTGCAACAATCAAACGAAACAAAAAAGGATATTTTTAAACGGCTTCTGGAGAAATACAAGTTACCAAAAGACGAAATTTTGATTGTTGGCGACGATATAAAATCAGAAATTCAGGCCGGGAAAGAGCTTGGAATCGATACGGTTATTTATGATCGTTTGGAAAAATATACCGATTTGAATTTCGCTAACAAAATTGACAATTTTGAAGAGCTGACGAAGTTTCTCTAAAGCTCAAGTTTTAATCCGTCATATGCCAGATACACATTCTCCGGCAGTTCTTTCATCACATCGTCGTATTTACCCAAAGCATGGCTAATGTGCGTCAGATAAGTTTGCTTAGGTTTTATCCGGTCAACAATTTCCAGCACCTCCGCCAAATTAAAATGCGACAAATGCTTTTCTTTTCGCAGGCAATTTATAATCAGGATTTTTGATCCCTCCATTTTTACCAACTCACTATCTTCTATAAAATTAGTGTCGGTTATATAGGTTAAATCGCCCACCCTGTAACCATAAACCGGCAATTTATGATGCCAGCAACGGATTGGCACAAACTCAACACCGTCAATAGCGAACGGCGCGTCATCAATCTTTTGCAATTCCATCTTCGGGATTCCCGGATATTTAAACGAGGCAAACACATAATTGAAAATCCGTTTGATCGCTTTTTGCACCCGCTCTTCGGCATAAATTTCCATGTGGTTTTTCTGCACCCAGTTGTATGACCGTATATCATCCAATCCAAAAATATGATCGACATGCTCGTGCGTCAGCAAAATCGCCCGGAGTGTTTTTACCTTCTCGCGTAACATCTGCTGGCGGAAATCAGGCCCTGCGTCAATCACAAAATTCTTATCGTTTATGTTTAGCAATAATGAAGATCGCAGCCGCTTGTCCTTTTTGTTTGTTGAAGTACAAACGTCACAGTCGCAGGCCACAACCGGCACACCCTGCGAGGTGCCCGTTCCGAGTAAAGTTGCTTTTATTTTTATTGAAGGATTTTCCATTTGCGGCAAAATTAATAAAAGCAGTTGTGAAATAACTATAATCACTACTTTTGCAAAAATCTTTTCACGAATGGCAACACTTTATCTCGTACCGAACGTTTTGGCTGATGGCGACTGGCAAACAGTTTTACCTGCCCGGGTAGAACCGATTTTAAGCAACACTAAATATTTTATTGTTGAGAATATACGTACTGCGCGACGGTTCTTGAAACAGGTAAACCGCGAGATAAACATTGACGAGTGTACTTTTTTCGAAATTAACAAACGTACCAATGCTGCCGACTTGCCGCGCTTTTTAAAACCTATAAAAGATGGACATGATGTGGCAGTGCTTTCCGAAGCCGGTTGCCCCGGAGTTGCCGATCCCGGTGCCGATGTGGTAAAAATAGCCCATCAAAAAGGGATAAAAGTAGTGCCGATTGTTGGGCCTTCTTCAATTCTTTTGGCACTAATGGCCTCAGGAATGAACGGACAGAATTTTGCTTTTAAAGGTTATTTGCCGGTTAAACCGCAGGAACGAGTGAAAGAACTGCAGAACCTTGAAAAAACAATCAGAAGCAACCGGCAAACGCAGATATTTATCGAAACGCCATACCGAAACAACCAGCTGGTAAGCGACATTTTAAAATCGTGCTCACCGTCTACATTATTTTGTATAGCAGCCAATATTACCGGAGAGGATGAATTTATCCAAACCAAATCGATTCAGGAGTGGAAAAAAGCCGGTGCACCCGATTTGCACAAACAACCGGTTATCTTTTTGCTGGGGTAATAGTTTTTCAGATTAACTTGAGTTCCTGAAGCATTCGGAATTCTACCTCGAAATTTGGCGTAAAAACATTCTTGCCCAGGTTTTTCTCCACCTGATTTTTTGTCCAGAAGCGGAGTTCTTCCACTTCATCGGACTGGATGCCAAAACCTTTATAATCGTAGGTAGTGAACAGGTAAATCAATTCGGCTTCCACCTCCGACTCCCATTTATATACTTTCTGCAGCTTTGCCGAAAACTCTTTTAAACCGATTTCTTCAAAAACTTCCTTTTTAAGTGCCTGTTCCAAAGTCTCACCTACCGAAATATGACCACCAACAGCGGTATCCCATTTTCCGGGTTGGATGATTTTATCAGCAGGGCGTTTTTGAATAAGGATACTTCCTTTATTATTCAGCACATGCAAATGTACCACCGGATGTAACAACTTGCTTCCGTTGTGCACCTGGCTGCGTGGTGCCTGACCGGTAACCTTACCTTGTTCATCAACCAGCGGCACCCACTCTTCGTTTGTAAGCGCTTTTTGTTTCTGTTTCTGGCGCAAAAATTCATATAAAAAATAAACACCAAAAATGATGTAGAACAATCCGCCGCTAATAAAAGCCCAGGCTTCTTTGCTCATAAAAAAGGCCGAATAAAACACCAAAACAGTATGCCCCAAGAAGATAAAGAACAGACTCTTCATACTTTTGCGCATCTGCTGCATTTGGGCGGTATTAAACGCTACATCTTTCATATAGCGCTGCCCCATCAATCCAATTATATTTAGATTTGAGAATGCTGAAATGGCCAGAACAGTCACCAGTATCAATTCGATCAGTCCGGGTTTCAGTTTAAAGAAAATATCGTTATCAAGCAGTATTGAAACGCCACCAAGCGCCACCAACAACAAGGTATCAAAAAGTACAAACTTCTCAAATCGCTTTTCTTTAATGGCAATCCAGGCCATTTCAGCCACACCTACCCCAATAGCAACAAAAAGCCCGATTTTAGTCCCCCATATTTCATCGGCAGCGATGAAAACAAACAGAGGAATAAAACCGGGCAATAATTTTTTAAATAATTGTGCTCTGTTCATAGCAAACAAAGAGCAATGGATTATTCTTCGTTGGTAGGTGATTCAAAAGGAATAACCTTGTAAATTTCTACCTCCATTAAAACCGTTTGAAAAGCTCCGATCGCATAGCCCGATCCTTGCTGACCATAAGCCAACTCAGAATTGATTACTAAGTGCGATCTTGTGCCGGGCTGCATATAAAGCAAACCTTCTTCGAGCCCTTTAATTGAGCCTCCGGTACCAACGGTAACCTCATAAGGATCGTATCTGTGCCCATCCAAATAACCGTTTGTTTCGTCAACCAATAAACTATCCGGCCCTTCAACCAACGACCACGTAGCATAAAATAGCTGAACACGGTCACCAACTTTTATGGTATCGCCTTCGCCGGTACCCGGTTCATTAAAATAATAAAGACCAGACGCAGTAGATTCCGCTCCCGGGTGAGCAATTGCCAGGTAATCATCCAATAACGCCAATTCATTATCCCTCATTTTTTGGTAATCAATTCCGTCGTTACAGGCAAAAAAGGCAACGGCCCCTATCATCAATATAATGTATGATACTATTTTCTTCATCTGATCTTTAATTATTTTCTATTGTTTAAAACAGTGTCGTTCAACTTATAATTTGGTGCAAATTTAATTATGTGGTTTGATTTCTACCATTTCTATCCAAAAAACTGTTGTAGTATTTGGCGGAATATGGCCGGCACCTGTTGTTCCATAGCCAAGTTCCGATGGAATAATTAAAAATGCAGAACCTTCTTCATCAATTAAACGTGTTGCGTCATTCCATCCGTCAATCAAATTTTCGGATCCTAATACATACTCCCAGGTGCTATTCCCGGTTGTTTCAAATACGCTTCCATCAATAAACTGCCCTGTATATTTTACCACACAGGTATCTCCATCCTGAGGGAAAGTGCCGTTTCCGATCGAATCGATAATGTAATAAACACCCATTGCTGTTGTATCAATATCCAGCCCTCTGTTGGTCAGGGTATCAAGATACTCTGCTAACAATGCGTCCTCTTCGGCTTTTGTTGGCGGAATATATGGTTCTGCCTCCTCAATACACGATGCCACTGCTACTCCGATAATAATCGCCAATAAAAATTTTGTAACTAATTTCATTTTTAACATTTTTTAAATAGTTGTTTCCAACAACTGATGCTTATACTCAGGTAAAAGTTGCGTGAACTTTAATAAAGTTTTTTCAAAATTAAGTTCCGACTCACCTCCGGCTGCGTTCAAATGCCCGCCACCATTGAAATGGCTCGACGAAAATTTGTTGGCCGGGAAATTTCCTTTTGAGCGAAAAGATGCTTTCACATATCCATCTTTTTCGATAAACAAAGCACTGAAAACTATATTTTTAATTGATAGCGGGTAATTTACAAACCCTTCGGTATCGCCGGGCTGAAAATTAAACCGTTTTAATTCTTCTTTACTAATACTTATTACTGCAGCGCGGTACTCGGGAAAAACCTGCATTTTTTCATTCAGGCAATAGCCGAGCAATTTCATGCGATCGGCCGAATAGTTATGAAATACCGATGACTGAATTTTATCGGTGTTTATCTCGTAATTCAGCAATCCGGAAACCACTTTAAAAGTGTTTTTCGAGATGTTATGACTAAAACCTCCTGTGTCAGTCAAAATGCCGGTATACAAGGCTTCAGCTGCTTTTTGCGAAAGGTTTTCATTTAATCCGGTAGCTTCAAGTACATCAAAAACCAATTCGGCAGTTGAACTGTACGAAGTTTCGGAAACCATAAAATCGCAAAACTGTGTGGGGTACGGATGATGATCGATTAATACCTTCTTATGCCCGAATTCAAGAATTTTCTTTTCCAGTTTCCCGGCACGTTTCGCTTCGTTAAAATCAACACAGATCATTGCATCAGCCTGATTCAGCCAGCTTTTAGCTTTCTTTTTGTCCTTATCGTAAATAATTACCGGAACATCTGAAGAAAACCATTTCAAAAACACGGGATAGTCGTTTGCCGACAGCACTTTAACCTCGTGCCCAAAATCGGCAAGTACCTGCCCAAGTCCCAGTGCAGAACCAATAGCATCGCCGTCCGGATTTTCATGCGGAATAATTACCAGCTTCTTTTTCGAAGTGGCGAGTAATGTCTTAATCGATGTAATAATCTCTATGTCAGTATTTTTCAAAATTCGCAAAAATTAGAATGGGCAAAGATAAAAAATCTTACCTCGCCTGAAAACGCTTATAACCCAAATTTTGTTAATATTGTAAAAGACAAGCTTTTATTAATGGCTTGAACCAATAAACAGACAATAACTACTAAAACTTTTAAAATGGCTGGTAACAGAACCTTTACAATGATTAAGCCCGGTGCGGTGAGAAAAAACTACGAGGGCGCAATTTTAAAAATGATAAACGATGCCGGTTTTAAAATTCGCGCAATGAAACTCACGCGGATGTCCACAACACAAGCCGGTGCCTTTTACGAAGTTCACAAAGGAAAACCCTTTTACGATAACCTGGTTAAGTTTATGAGTTCGGGGCCAATTGTAGCCGCCATCTTAGAAAAAGAAAATGCCATTGAAGATTTTCGCAAACTGATTGGAGCTACCAATCCTGAAAATGCAGCAGAAGGCACCGTTCGCAAGTTGTTTGCCTGCAGTGTTACCGAAAATGCGGTTCATGGTGCCGACAGCGACGAAAACGCAACCCGTGAAGCCGACTTTTTCTTTTCTACTTTCGAACGTTTTTATGATTACGAATAAGTCACATATACGAATCAAGGGCTGAAACTTAATTCCTGATTAATGTCTTCAACCCTTGATTTGTTTTTTTTATTCAACACTTATTACCGCTGTAGTTTCGTGTGATTCCCCCGGAGCCAGATCAATCTGATCGTTGATCTTGTTCACCGTTTCGAGACACACAAACGTTTCATATCCGTCGTTGGGCATGTCACTCATTTGCGCGCAGGCTTCAGCACCGGGATTCCACACCGTTGAACATTTGCTGCCCTCTTTGGCAATGCGGATGTCGCGCTTAAAGTATGGGTCGTGAATGATACAATCGGCTTCGGTATCGAAATAATGCCTTGTTATAGCTTCCGATACTTCCAGCAATTCTTCTTCCTGAACATACCGATTGCCGTCCAGCTGGTTTTCGTAATGCGTATTTTCTAACCCGGCAATTTTTATGTTTTCAATAGCCGAAAGGTTAAAATAAGTGTGCAATGCCGATGTGTAAGAAATTGCCGAGTCGGATGGATTGGTAACTTTTAGGGTAAGCGACAATGTATCGCCAATCACAAAAATCAATTCAGCAATAAAATCATATGGCCAGTATGCTTTTGTTTCATCCGACGATTTTAGCTGCATGGAAACGTAAGTCTCCCCTTTTCCAAAAGTATCCACCTCAGTAACTTTCCACATCGATGTGCGGGCAAAACCGTGTTGCGGCAAAGCAGAATCACTTGCATGTGGGCCAAACCACGGAAAACAAACCGGAATACCTCCACGTATTGCTTTGCCTTTTTCGAAAACGCTGTACGGGCTCATCCACAAAACATCGGTAGTTCGCATGGGCCTGAATCGGGTAATTTGCGCGCCGTAAAGGCAAATATCGGCTTCGGCATATTTATTTGTAATGGTAATAAAAGGCAAGTCGCCATCGAGTTCCATAAAACCCACTTCGCCTTCAACGCCAAATTTTTCGTTTAATTCGTCTATGTTCATTATTATTTAGTTTTTGAGGATCAAGAATCCAGTATCCAGAATCAATCACTTACTTGAAAACAATTCGGGTAATCATCTCATCTCCTGCATTCTCGTTAATTCGCCTGCAAATTTCTTCGCGCATTAAAAACAGTTCATTCTTTACCACCGAAGAAGTTATTTCCACATATAAAATCCGATTTTGGATATAAATATTTCGGGTATAGCGTGCTATGGTTTTTCCAAGCAGGTTTTCCCAGCCCTGAACTATATCCACTTCTTTCAGCTTCCGCTCAATACGGTTTTCTTCGATATACTGTTTTAAAACCTCGCTTAACGATTGTGTATTACTTCGTCTCATTGTGCCAGTTCTACTTTTCCGTTTTCTACTTTAAAAATCCGATGATCGGCATCCATCTTTTTAATTATGGTGTCGAGATGTTCGCGATTGGTATCTGTCAAAAATATCTGACCAAACTGTTCGCCCGCTACAGCAGTAACTATTTGCTCCACCCGATGCTGATCCAGTTTATCAAAAATATCGTCCAGTAAAAGAATGGGATTTATGCCCGAAATCTCTTTTATGAACTCGAATTGCGCCAGTTTCAACGCTACCAGGTAGGTTTTTTTCTGTCCCTGCGATCCTAATTTTTTTATTGGGTAGTCACCAATATTTAATAACAGATCGTCTTTATGAATTCCAACGGTGGTGTACTGTACTGCCCTATCTTTTTGAAGCGAAAATTTTAGCAGCGCTTCCAGATTCGATTCATACAAATCCGACTGATGCACCAACTCCACCACCTCGTTTCCTCCCGATATATAATTATAGTATCGTTGAAAAACAGGAATCAACTTCTCCACAAAACGTGTCCGTTCTTCATGGATTCGTGTTCCGTACTCCACCAACTGATCATCCCAGATACCCAGCAACTCTTCATCGAAATAACGATCGCTGGCGAATTGTTTCAGCAGATTATTTCGCTGCATCAATGCCCGGTTGTATTTCAAAAGATCGTCGAGGTAAGTTTGGTTGTATTGCGAAATTACACCGTCCATAAATTTGCGGCGCTCGTCGCTTCCACCCAAAATCAGGTTTACATCCGACGGCGTGATCATCACCAAAGGCAGCAGTCCGATATGTTCCTGCAGTTTTTTATAAACCTTTGTATTGCGTTTAAACTGCTTTTTCTGCCCTTTTTGCAAACCACAATTAATGGTTTCTTTCGATTCCATCCGACTGTAATTCCCGTTAAGCATAAAAAAGTTCTCTTCGTGATTGATATTCAGCTGATCGGTAGCATTAAAAAAACTTTTGCAAAACGACAGGTAATAAATGGCATCGAGCATGTTGGTTTTCCCGGCACCGTTCTTACCAATAAAACAATTCAGTTTGGGCGAAAATTCAGCCTTCACCTCCAGAATATTTTTAAAATTTACAATTGAAATCTCTTCAATGTGCATTATCTATTTCTTTGTTTTCGTTCGTACAAAACTAAATAAAAAGCCTGTACATTTCTGAAATGTTGACAAAAAGCACTTAATAACAATGTTATGTTGATTATTCTGGAAAATAATAGATGCATTGGTTTAGCTGTTTTGAAAAAAAAGCTATTTTTGCGGCACAATTTTGAAAAAGAGACAAATGGCAAAGAAGAATGTAGAACAAGCCGATAATTTACAGGAACTTGAAAGTGCGTTAACAAAAACGGAACAATTTGTTGAAGATAATTCGAAGATCATCAGCTATGTAGTTGGTGGAATTATTATTGTTGTTGCCGCTTACCTTGGGTTTAACAAGTTTTATGTACAACCACAAGAAGACGAAGCCGTATCGCAAATGTTTATGGCCGAGAATTACTTCGAAAAAGATTCGTTTAACCTGGCTATCAACGGCGACGGTAACTACCTGGGATTCCTTGATATTATTGATGATTACGGTATTACAAAATCGGCTAACCGTGCAAAATACTACACCGGTATTTCGTATCTGTACCTTGGTGAATACGAAACTGCACTGGATTATTTAAATGATTTTAAAACCGATGATTTATTGCTGGCTCCGGTTGCCGAAGGTGCAAAAGGCGATGCTTACCTTGAATTGGGTGAGACTGATAATGCACTGAAACAATACAAAAAAGCTTATTCAGTAAGCGATAACGATTTAACAACTCCGGTTTATATGATGAAAGCTGCTAACCTGCTTGAATCGATGGACGAACTGGAAGATGCACTGGCCTTGTACGAAGATATTAAAGCAGAATATCCGCAGAGTTCGGAAGGTACAAATGCCGACCGTTACATAGCCCGCATCAAAACAAAATTGAATTAAAAAGAATTCAAACGATAGTTAAACCCCTCTTCGGAGGGGTTTTTTGTTTGTATAAACATTACTTTTGCTTTATCAGCAATACAAAAAGACAGAATTATGGCAACAAAAGATTTATCAGCATACGATATTAATTCGGTACCATCAGCAGAAAACATGCGTTTTGGCGTGGTAGTAGCCGAGTGGAACTGGGAAATTACCTCGGCACTGGCAAACGGTGCTGTTGACACTTTAAAAAAACACGGTGCCACCGACGAAAACATTTCAGTAAAATATGTTCCCGGAACTTTTGAGCTTCCGCTGGGCGGTCAGTATTTTGCCGAATTGGATAACGTTGATGCGGTAATTTTGCTGGGCTGCGTTATTCAGGGCGATACCCGCCACTTCGACTACATTTGCGAAGGCGTAACACAAGGCACAAAAGATTTAAACCTGAAATACAACAAACCGTTTATTTTTGGTGTTTTAACTACCAACAACGAACAACAAGCGCTTGACCGTGCCGGAGGTAAACTGGGCAACAAAGGCGACGAAGCTGCTGTTACGGCCATTAAAATGGTAGCGCTGCAGCAATCGTTTAAGTAAGTGAGACTCCCCTTTCACCTCGTTTGAGCATTTAAATGCAACTACATGAAACAGGTTCTGCACATAAAAAATATGGTTTGCAACCGCTGTATAAAAGTGGTGAAAGAGGAACTTGAAAAGCTCGACATTCAGATCGAAACCATCGAACTGGGGAAAGTTGGTATCTCCGAAAACCTGGATAAAGACCAAACCGAGGAAGTGCGCTCGGTACTAAACGAAAATGGTTTTGAGTTGATGGATGATAAAAAAAGCCAGCTGATCGACCGCATAAAAACCATTATCATAGAAAAAACGCATTACTCAAACGATGAAAAGGAACCGGTTAACTTCTCGGAGGTGATTGCCGGAGAAGTTGGTCACGATTATTCGTATTTGAGTAAGTTGTTTTCTTCGGTTGAAGGAATCACGATTGAGAAATACATCATCAATCAAAAAATTGAAAAAGTGAAAGAGTTGCTCGTTTACGGCGAGCTTACCCTGAACGAAATATCCTATCAGCTGGGCTACAGCAGCGTACAACACCTGTCGAACCAGTTTAAAAAGGTTACCGGATTAACACCTTCGCACTTTAAAAAACTAAAGGAAAACAAACGTAAACCGCTTGACGAGGTATAGCAAAACACAAAACTTCTTTTTCCTTCCATTTTCTCCAGAGAATTACCGTCTCACGCAGATGGCGCAGATTTACGCAGAAAAAATTTTCACCTATTGGATTGAAAGAAAATCAGCGATAATCAGCGATATCTGAGTGAAACCCCAAAATCTTATAAATCATTTCCAAAATCGTGTAACAAAGTCCGTTCTTCTATTGCTTTACTTTGTATTGTAATATTTAATAGAATGCAAGCAGGACAATACATACTAAAGTTTTTAGGCGATTTCGCCACCATTTTGGGAGAAATGGCTCCCTATCTTTTGCTCGGATTTTTCTTTGCAGGACTATTGTATGCGTTTATTCCACGCGAAAAAATAGACAAGTATTTTAATGGTTCACCATTTCGCTCCTCTGTTTTTTCCTCATTATTGGGAATTCCGCTGCCATTGTGTTCGTGCGGGGTAATTCCTACCGGAGCAGCTTTGTATAAAAATGGAGCCTCAAAAGGAGGAACTGTTTCATTTCTGATTTCTACACCACAAACTGGTGTCGATTCTATTTTGGCAACGTTTTCGCTTATGGGATTACCATTTGCCATTATTCGTCCGATTGCCGCCTTGATTACCGGAATTTCAGGAGGTTTAATAACAAGCGTAATTACAAAAAATGAATCGGTACCACAGCAAACGTCAGATACGGTTTCAAAACCAAAAACACTTGGACAGAAAATTAAGGACGTTTTTCGCTACGGTTTTGTGGAGTTTATTCAGGATATATCAAAGTGGCTGATTATCGGTCTGGTTCTGGCCGCGATTATTTCGGCTTTGATACCCAACGATTTCTTTGAACTGTTGAACCTGTCGCCAATACTGCAAATGTTACTGATTTTGGCAGTATCAGTTCCCTTATATATTTGTGCAACCGGATCGATTCCGCTGGCAGCTATACTCATTTTAAAAGGAGTAAGCCCGGGAGCAGCGTTTGTATTGCTTATGGCCGGACCGGCTACCAACGTAGCTACTATTACCATGATCGGAAAAGTACTCGGAAAAAAGAGCCTGTTCACCTATCTCGGAACAATTATAATTGGTGCCCTGGGATCTGGCCTGATCATCGATTACCTGCTGCCGGTGCAGTGGTTTACAGAAATTACTCAACAACATTTGGGACACGACCACGGAACTCACTTGAATTGGTGGCAAATTGCTTCCGGGGTTTTACTGCTGGGATTGATGATAAACGGTTACATTCAGCGATATAGGACTCCCAAAAAACAATCTGAAACTCAATTAAAGAATAATATTATGCAATTAAAAACGATTAAAGTTGAAGGGATGACTTGCAACCATTGCAAGGCAAATGTAGAGAACAACCTGCAGAAACTGGCGTTTGTAGAAAATGCGGTAGTAAACCTCGCCGAAAAAACGGTTACTTTAGAGGGCGACAACATCGACATGGATAAAGTTAAAGAAACCGTTGAATCGATTGGCTATAAGGCAGTGTAAACATTATTTAAACAAACTTTGCCAAACACTTGGCAGGTTTGTTTAAACTTTTAGTTTTGTAGAACGTTTATTTAGTGAAGTTTAGATTATAAATGATTAGAAAACTCAGCCATATTATTTTAGCAACTCTATTGTTGGCCACAACGATGGGCACGGCTGTGAGCAAACATTATTGCCACAGCTCGCTGGTTGATGTTTCTGTTTTCGCCCAGGCTGATTCATGCTGCGACGATGGCGGATGTTGTACCAACGATAATCATTTTTACCAGGTAAAAGAAGATTTTTCGGTGCCCGTAATTTCTACAATTCCGGTGCTTGCTGAAATCGATGTTTTGCATCAAACGCTACTTGATCCTGATATTTTAATTCCCAACGAATTAACCGAAGAATTCGAATTAACAAATGCCCCTCCTCCGCCAACGGTGATGGAATTTCTTGCTGAAGAGCAATTGTACCTTTTATGAAATTATTATGATAAATTATCTGATCATGATTACTCATGATCTCGATTTTCTTTGTAGTAATCTCATAGTAAAAAAGGTATGCTAAATAAAATCATAAAATTTTTCCTTGAAAATAAGCTGGTTACCATGCTGGTATTGATCCTTCTGGTAAGTTGGGGAATCATTACATCTCCATTTGGTTGGGACACCAATGTACTGCCAAAAGATCCGGTGCCGGTTGATGCCATTCCCGATATTGGAGAGAACCAGCAAATTGTATTTACCCAATGGATGGGTCGTTCTCCTCAGGATATTGAGGATCAGATTTCATATCCGTTAACGACTTATTTACTGGGTATTCCGGGAGTAAAATCCATTCGTAGTTCATCCATTTTCGGATTCTCAAGTATCTACATCATTTTTGATGATGATGTAGAATTCTACTGGTCGCGCTCGCGGATACTGGAAAAGCTGAATTCGCTGCCATCGGGACTTTTACCGGATGGTGTTCAGCCCGCGCTTGGTCCTGATGCTACGGCCCTCGGACAGGTTTACTGGTACACCATTGAAGGGCGCGACAAAGACGGGAATCCTACCGGAGGTTGGGATTTGCATGAAATACGTACAGTACAGGATTTTTTCGTCAAGTATTCGTTGAATGCTGCTGAAGGTGTTTCAGAAGTGGCATCTATTGGCGGCTTTGTGCAGGAATACCAGATCGATGTGAATCCCGATGCGTTGAAAGCCTACAACATTCCGCTGCATAAAGTAATGCAGGCCGTCCAGAAATCGAACCGCGATGTGGGGGCTAAAACCATTGAAATCAACCAGGCAGAATACCTGGTTCGCGGATTGGGTTACGTAAAAAGTGTTGGCGACATTGAAAAAGCCGTGGTTGCGGTTCAGGACAATGTACCTGTTCGTGTAAAAGATATTGCAGTTGTTAGCCTCGGTCCTTCTACCCGTCGTGGTGCGCTTGACAAAGACGGCGCCGAAGTTGTGGGAGGTGTTGTGGTTGCCCGTTACGGAGCCAACCCGCTGCAAGTCATTAACAATGTAAAAGCAAAAATTGCCGATATAGCACCAGGGTTACCATCAAAGGTTTTACCCAACGGAGTAGAAAGTCAGCTTACCATTGTGCCATTTTATGATCGTTCAGGATTGATCTACGAAACATTGGGAACGCTTGAGGAAGCGCTCTCACTGGAAGTGCTGATCGTTATCCTCGTGGTTATTATCATGGTTTATAACCTGAGGGCATCGCTCTTGATATCAAGCTTACTGCCAATCTCTGTTTTAATGGTGTTCATTGCCATGCGCTACTTTGGTGTGGATGCCAATATTGTGGCGCTCTCGGGTATTGCAATTGCTATCGGAACCATGGTCGATTTGGGGGTAATTCTTTCTGAGAATATTATAAAACACACGAAAGAAGCACCTCCCGAACAAAAACTGATTACTACAATTTATAACGGCTCGGCAGAAGTTAGTTCGGCTATTTTAACTGCCGTTTCAACAACAATTGTGAGTTTTATACCGGTATTTACCATGCAGGCAGCAGAAGGAAAACTATTTATTCCGCTTGCCTTTACCAAAACCTTTGCACTGATTGCGGCACTGATTGTTTCGCTGTTTATAATGCCCGCGCTTGCCCACTGGTTTTTCGGCGTTCGAATTAACAGCAAAGCTATCCGGAAATGGGTAAATATCATCTTAATTCCGCTTGGAATAATTCTGCTGGTTTTTGGACAAGTATGGGGAGGAATGATGATTCTCGCATTTGGTTTGGCAGGTACACTGAAGGAAGTTAGAAGTCGGAAGACCGAAGACAGAAGTCTGGAAACTGTTAGTCATAATTGGAAAACGCGTTTGCAAAATGCTTTTAGTTTTCTGTTGGAGTATCTTGAAATCGTTATTGTACTGATTGGCGTTACCTGGTTATTGGCAAAATACTGGCTTCCTCTGGGGCCAACAAAAAGCCTGGTAATGAATGTGGTTTTTGTAGCCATTCTGCTTATAATTATCCTGGGCGCATTTGCATTGCTTGAATATTTCTACAAAAAAATATTAACATGGTGTCTTGATCACAAAGTAGCATTTCTTTCTATTCCAACCTTTTTGATCATACTGGGGATAACAACCTGGATGGGCTTTAATACTATTTTTGGATTTGTAGCTCGCGGATTCGACAAAGTTGGATGGAACATTCGCACAACTGAAGTTTGGTCTACCCTGGCACATGGATTTCCGGGAATTGGCAAAGAATTTATGCCGTCGCTGGATGAAGGAAGCTTCTTGCTGATGCCGACTTCAATGCCGCACTCGGGCGTTGCGTATAACCGTGAGGTTTTGGGCCAGCTTGACATGCTGATTTCCAATATTCCTGAAGTGGAATTAACTGTTGGCAAACTTGGGCGTGTGGAATCTGCACTGGATCCGGCACCAATCTCAATGTATGAAAATGTGATTAACTACAAACCGGAATATATTCTCAACGAAAAAGGGCACCGCATGCGGTTTCAGGTGGATAAAGATGATCTTTTTGTTTTGACAAACGGAGAAAAACTTAGTAATGAAGATGCCTTGCAACAAGGAATTACGAGGGAAGATCTCATTCCTGATAAAAATGGAGACTATTTCCGTAACTGGAGGGAGAAAATCAAATCGCCCGACGATATTTGGGATGAGATTGTAAATGTTTCCAAAATTCCGGGCGTTACTTCGGCACCAAAACTGCAACCCATCGAAACAAGGCTGGTGATGTTACAAACAGGTATGCGCGCACCGATGGGAATTAAAGTGTACGGACCGGATTTAACAACCATCGAAGAATTTGGTCTGCAACTGGAAGACATATTGAAAACAGTTCCTTCGGTTAAAGCTCAGGCTGTTTTTGCCGACCGTATCGTTGGAAAACCATACTTGTTGTTCGACATTGACCGGGATAAAATCTCTCGTTACGGATTGAATGTGGAAGATGTACAACAGACCATTGAAACGGCTGTTGGCGGAATGAAAATTACTTCCACGGTAGAAGGACGCGAACGTTTCCCGGTTAGAGTTCGTTATCCGCGTGAATTGCGCGACGACCCTGAATCGCTTGGAAAAATATTGATGCAAACACCAACAGGCGCGCAAATTCCGCTGAGCCAGCTGGTACATATAAAATACCAACGAGGTCCGCAGGCCATAAAAAGCGAGGAAACTTTTTTGGTGGGTTATGTTCTGTTCGATAAAAACGACGGATTCTCGGAAGTTACTGTAGTTGAAGATGCCCGAAAAGTCATTCAGGAACGAATTGATGCCGGAGATCTTCAAGTTCCTGCAGGCGTTAGTTATAAGTTTTCAGGAAGTTACGAAAACCAGGTACGAGCCGAAAAACGGCTTTCAATTGTCGTTCCGCTTGTATTGGCTATCGTATTTCTGATTCTTTATTTCCAGTTTAAATCGATAACCACTTCGCTGATGGTATTCTCCGGAATTGCCATGGCATTTAGTGGTGGTTTTATGATGCTTTGGCTATACGGTCAAAACTGGTTTGTCGATTTTGCAGTTTTTGGAACCAACATTCGTGAACTTTTCCAAATGGGTACCATAAACCTGAGTGTGGCGGTTTGGGTAGGATTCATTGCGCTGTTTGGTATTGCAACCGACGATGGTGTGCTAATGGCAACCTATCTTGATCAGAGTTTTGCCAGAAACAAAACCGACAATCTGAAAGGAATTCGCGCTGCAGTGGTGGAAGCCGGACATCGGAGAATTAAGCCGGCGGTAATGACCTCGGCAACTACAATCATAGCCCTGCTGCCAATCTTAACTTCAACCGGCCGTGGTGCCGATATTATGATTCCAATGGCCATCCCGGCATTTGGAGGGATGATATTTGCTGCCATAACCTATTTCATTGTTCCGGTGCTATACAGTTACCGCGAGGAGCGAAAACTTAAAAAGACTCAGTCATGAACAAAATATTAACAATCATAATCGTATTCATTTCAGGGTTGAATGCGTTGCATGCACAAACAAATCAAATTTCTGCATCCGCGCTACCCCTACCCCCTAATGGGGAAGGCCAGGCTGCGGAAAAAGTTCTCCCCTTGAAGGGAGTTCGAGGGGTGAGTAACGGAAATCAAGTTGCTCAAACACTGGAGAGCTACTTTGAAATGGCTGCCGAAAATAATCCGGGCTTGCAGGCCAAATACAAGGATTTTGAGGCTGCCCTGCAAAAAGTACCGCAGGTAAGTTCATTGCCTGATCCTACGTTTTCTTTCGGCTATTTTATTTCGCCGGTAGAAACGCGTGTTGGACCGCAACGGGCAAAATTCTCGTTGAGCCAGATGTTCCCATGGTTTGGAACTTTGGAAGCCCAGGCTGATGCTGCTTCTTTGATGGCTGATGCAAAATACCAGGCGTTTCTCGATGCACGCAACCGACTTTATTACAGCGTTTCAGAAGCCTATTACCCGTTGATTGAGTTGGGCCGGTTAAAAACAATTGAACAGAGAAATATCGAAATTCTGCAATCGTATAAAACCATTGCCAACTCGAAATTTAAAAACGGAGTTTCGCCAATGACCGATGTATTACGGGTTGATATTATGCTGAAAGATGCACAAACCAATCTTGGTATTCTGAATAAAAAGGAAAAACCCTTGCTTGTTGCATTTAACAACCTGCTCAACAGAGACGAGAACGAGGTTGTGGTTCTTCAGGATTCGCTGGCCATGGAACTGTTGCCTGAAAATTTCAGGAGAGATTCTTTACTGACCAACAATCCCATGCTTGACGCAATCGACCTAAAACAACAGGCAAGCGAAAAGAGTGAGCTGGCTGCACAAAGACAGGGACTTCCAAAAGTGGGTGTTGGTCTGGATTATGCAATTGTTGGAAAACGCACCGATATGGAAGTAGAAGACAATGGCAAGAACATATTCATGCCTATGGTTTCGGTTAGCATTCCAATATTCAGAAAAAAGTATAAAGCAGCTGAAAAAGAAGCGCAACTGATGCAGGAACAATATTCCTTTCAAAAAGAAGAAACCATTAATTCGCTTACATCGGGATATGAATCCATTTGGTTTCAAATTCAGCAACAAAAAGATTTAATCGATTTGTATGAGGCGCAGATCCTTGAAACCGGACAAACGCTGAACCTCCTGTTTAGTGCTTACGGAAATTCAGGGAAAGATTTTGAAGAGGTACTACGAATGCAGCAACAACTGCTGAAATACGAAAAAATGAAAGCCATGGCTGAAACACAATACCAAACCGCTTTGGCAAAACTAAATTACATTACCGCAAAAACATATTAACGATGAAACGAACCATAGAAATACATTTTATTGAAAAAATGATTCTGATTATGGTGAGTTCCATCGAATACAGAAGAAATAAAAAATAATAATGAGATGAATACGAATAGAAAAACAATAATCACAGTGCTGTCAACACTGGCAATTGGCTTGTTGCTGGGTTGGTTGATATTTGGTGGATCAGAGGCTAAAGTTACCGATGAACATCAACACGAACACAGCGCAGAGGAAGTTGCAGGTGAAACAACCTGGACCTGCTCCATGCACCCGCAAATTCGTCAGCCGGAATCTGGCGACTGCCCAATTTGCGGCATGGATTTAATACCGCTGGAAGAAGAACAAAACAGTGAAATTGATCCAAATGCAATTAGTATGTCGGCCACAGCGATGCAACTGGCCAATATTCAAACAGCTGTTGTTGGCGCTGCAGAGCCACTTAAAGTTGTTAGACTCAATGGTAAGGTTCAGGAAGATGAACGCCTGATCTTTTCACAATCGTCGCATATTCCGGGAAGGATCGAGGATTTGCTGGTGAATTTTACCGGCGACTACGTAAAAAAAGGACAGGTGATCGCCTCGGTTTACTCACCCGATTTGGTAACCGCACAGGAAGAGTTGTTTGAAGCACAAAAGATTAAAGGTACCCAACCACAGCTTTTCGAGGCTTCCAAAGAAAAACTTAAAAACTGGAAACTCACCGACGAGCAGATCAACCAGGTTTTAGCATCCGGAACAGCACAACAAACATTTGATGTAATGGCTGAAGTATCGGGTTATGTAACTCAAAAAAAAGTTAACACCGGCGACTATGTTCGCAGGGGGCAAGCGATTTACGAGATTGCCGACCTTTCAAGAGTTTGGGTACTTTTTGATGTATATGAATCAGACTTGACATGGATTAACAAAGGCGATAAAGTAAGTTATTCGATCGAGTCGCTGCCTGGAGAGACATTTGAAGGAACGATCGATTACCTCGATCCGGTTATCAATCCCAAAACAAGGGTTGCGAAAGCGCGCGTTGTTCAATCCAACAAAGGATTAAAACTGAAACCTGAAATGTTCGTATCAGGAAAAGTAGAGGCAAAATTGCCACAAACCGATGCACTTATCGTTCCAAAAACAGCAGTGATGTGGACGGGTGAACGTTCGGTGGTGTATGTAAAATCGGAATCCGAACAGGGCGTATATTTTAATATGCGTGAGGTAGATCTGGGCCCTGCCCTTGGCGAAAGTTACATTGTGCAAGGCGGCATACAGCAGGGAGAAGAAATTGCTGTTAACGGCACATTCAGTATTGATGCGGCAGCGCAGTTGGCCGGCAAACCAAGTATGATGAGTCTTAAAAATGCCGCCAGTGAGCATGCAGTACATGCCATGTTTAAAGTTGGAGGGAACTGCGAAATGTGCAAAGACCGTATAGAAGAAGCTGCATTATCCGTTGCTGGAGTTATTTCGGCCCAATGGGATGCAGAAACAAATGACCTGCACTTAAATTACAACGACGGACTTTCTCTTGATAAAGTTCATCATGCCATTGCACAAGCAGGTCACGACACCGAACAGGAGAAAGCTCCGGATGCTGTTTACGAAGAATTGCCGGAGTGTTGTCTTTACGACCGTTTTGAATACCGGAATACCAATAAGGAAACACAAACTTCAGCAGAACATGTAATGATAAAAGTGCGTGGAAATTGTGGTATGTGTAAAGACCGCATTGAAGAGGCCAGCTTATCGGTTGAAGGAGTGGAGTCGGCAAACTGGGACGATGAAACGGAGATGCTGCACCTGAACTTTAATGCATCAAAAACATCGTCCGAAGAAGTTCAGAAAGCAATTGCAGCGGTTGGTCATGATACAGAAAAATACAAAGCACCCGACACTGTTTATGAAGCATTGCCGGAGTGCTGTTTATACCGGGAAAATTAATTTATTAACCAATAAAAAATTAACAAGATGAAAACAAAAGTTTTAAGTTTAGTAGCCATTTTAATGATGGGAGCATTTACCGTTTTTGCAGGAAATAAAACGGAGAAAATTAAAGTTTACGGAAACTGTGGTATGTGCGAAAGCCGCATAGAAAAAGCGGTTAAAGCTGTTGACGGCGTATCGAAAGCAGATTGGGACAAAAAAACCAAAATGCTTGAAGTTACTTTCGACGATACAAAAACCAACATCCACAAAGTTCACATGGCCGTTGCTGCTGTTGGTCACGATACCGAAATGCACAAAGCAAAAGATGAAGTTTACGACAAACTTCCTGGCTGCTGCAAATACGACCGCACCTCAGAAGCTAAAACAGAGGAAGGCCACGAGGGACATAAACATTAATTTATAATTGATCTTAAATAAGAAAGGGTTTCATGCGTACTTGAAACCCTTTTTTGTGGTCTGAATTCACAGCTTGTCGAAAATTTTCTACAAACAAATGTCAACTATTTTACCAAATGCCTCGTAAACAAGACGCAAGCCAAACCTGTTAGGAATGGCATGGTTTTATAAGCGTATAAAGCAACACTTTAAGATTTATTTTTATGAAACGAGTCCCGAATAATCGGGCCGAGTTCCATCTTGAACCTTTAAGAACAAATAATTTTAATAAAATGAAGTATTATATTGAAACAACCATTGAAACTGACTTTGATTCAGCAGTAGAAAAAGTAAAAGAAGAACTAAAAAAAGAGGGATTTGGAGTATTATCAGAGATTGATATCCACGAAAAACTAAAAGAGAAACTGGATGTGGATTTCAAAAAATATAAAATACTTGGCGCCTGTAACCCACCAAAAGCTTTTGAAGCACTTAAAGCTGAAGATCACATTGGATTAATGCTACCCTGTAATGTTGTAGTGCAGGAATCATCACATTCCAACAATATCAATGTCTCCGCTATCGACCCTGTTGCTTCGATGATGGCTGTTAACAACGCCGCTATCGAACCAATTGCTCACGAAATAAAAGATAAACTAACACATGTAATCAGGCAATTGTAGTTTTGTAAAAATGAGACAAAAGCCCCCTTTCTGCAACTTTTTATTATTTTTGCTTTGGTCGGATAAGTACTGAACGATTAAAGCTTGAAAAAAACTATAAACCATATCGGAAGTTTTTTACTGATTATTGCAGGAGCAATTATTCTGTCGCATGCTTTTATTCCCCATCATTTGCACAATGGCGAGGCAGTAATTGAAACATCCGATTGTAAGTGTATTCATCACCATCACGAAACTGCTGCTCAAACGGCAAGTTGTACACACGACCATTCAGAAAGTGAATCAACCGACTGTGTTCTTCATAACCTGCTGGTGCTTCCGGGAAAACAAATCAGAGCCGACCAGCCATTGATTATCACCACACTGCACGACTCCTACAGCTCGTTTCTGATTACCGGTTTGTTTAATATCGGTTGGGATATTAAAGAAAACAACTGGCACTACCACATTGAAGGAACCATTCCCCTACCCGCAAATATTTACACTTCCACAACAGGGCTTCGTGCTCCTCCCTTAGTTTAATTTTCCCGCCCCAACACCATTCGGATTCTTTTGAATCCTTACCCTATTTATTATTTGGAAAATTAAATAGCATTAAAATGAAATTGAAATATTTATGGGTGGCTACAATAGCCTTTCTTTTGTTTTCATGCCATCAGAACGCATCTCATAATAGCGAAGCGGAACATGACCACGAACACGAGCTTGAACATGAAATGCATACCGGCGAAGAACACGAACATGAAGCAGAAGCGACAGAAAGTGAACACGAACACGAGAAAATGCAGTACACCGTTTACAGCAACGATTTTGAGTTGTTTGCGGAAGCCGATGCCATGATAACAGGCGAACACGCTGATATCCTGGCACATTTTACTTTTCTCAATAATTTCAAACCACTTGAAGCGGGAAAAATAACCGCAAAACTCGTTGTAAATGGCAAAACGGTAAGCCAAACGCTAAATGAACCGCTTCGGAAAGGCATTTACAGCTTCGAACTTGAGCCTACCACTGCCGGTGAAGGCAAATTATATTTTGAAATTGAAACCGGTGGCGAACAGTTTGAGGTAATCGTTCCCGAAGTGGACGTTTTTGCCAACGATGAAGAACTCCACAACCATCACGATCACGGTGAAGAACCGTCGGCAGTAAATGCTACCGTTTTTACAAAAGAACAATCGTGGAAGATTGATTTTGCCACGGCTTTGCCACAGCGACAGGAATTTGGGCCTACAATTAAGACAGTAGCCAAAATTGAACCTGCACGCGGCGAAGAAGAGATCATCCCAGCTAAAGCTTCGGGATTGGTAATCTTCTCCAACAACAATTTGGTTGAAGGCAAACAAGTAGCGAATGGCGAAAAATTGTTTACCATTTCTTCGAGCGAAATGGCCGAAAACAACTTTGCCGTTCAACTGGCCGAAGCCAAAAGCAATTATGAAACCAACAAAGCCAATTACGAGCGTAAGTCAGAGCTGGTAAAGGACCGTCTGGTATCGAAACAGGAATTGTTGAATGCGAAAAATGCCTACGAAACCAGTAAAGCTGTTTACGAAAATTTGTCGAAGAACTTCAACGAATCCGGCCAAATGGTGAAAAGCAAAATGAGTGGTTTTGTAAAACAGATTTTTGTGAGCAACGGACAATATGTAGCCGCCGGGCAACCTTTGGTAAGTATCAGCCAGAACAACAAATTGTTGCTTATCGCGCAGGTGCAACAGAAATATCTATCGTTGTTGCCATCTATAAATACGGCCAACATCACCACCATACACGACAAAAAAACATACACGCTGGATGAGCTAAACGGGAAGATACTCTCGTATGGAAAGTCGGCTAACGATGATTCTTACCTGTTTCCGGTAAGTATGGAAATTGCAAATCATGCAGGTTTTGCTCCGGGAACTTTTGTTGAAGTATTTCTGAAAACAATGACCAATTCAAAAGCGATTACTGTTCCGAACAGTGCATTGCTGGAAGAACAGGGGATTTACTATGTTTTTGTACAGCTTACTCCCGAAATGTTTGAAAAACGCGAGGTAAAAATTGGTGGAACCGATGGTTTGCAAACCGAAATAACAGTGGGTTTGAATGCCGATGAGCGAATTGTGACACAAGGTGCAATGCAGGTAAAGCTGGCAAAATCAACCGGAGCTTTGGATCCGCATGCCGGACATGTTCACTAAAAGACAATCACTATGATTAACAATATTATAAAGTTCTCGCTGAACAACAAATACCTTATTATTTTGTGCTCGGTGGTTCTGGTGGTGTTCGGCGTATACACGGCTAAAAATATGGATATTGACGTGTTTCCCGACCTTACGGCGCCTACCGTAATTGTAATGACCGATGCACATGGAATGGCTCCCGAAGAGGTGGAGCGCCTTGTAACCTACCCCATTGAAACAGCAGTAAATGGAGCGATGGGTGTACGTCGCGTACGTTCATCATCAGGTCTGGGATTTTCATTTGTGTGGGTCGATTTCGATTGGGGCACCGACGTTTACAAAGCACGCCAGGTGGTTAGTGAAAAACTGATTACCGTACAGGAAGCAATGCCTGAAAATGTGGGTGAACCCATTCTGGCGCCACAGTCGAGCGTTATGGGCGAAATATTTTTTATGAGCCTGCAAGCGGATTCTACCGATTTGATGACTCTACGTTCAATCGCCGAATGGGATATCCAACCCGTGATTCTTGCTACTGGTGGCGTTTCGCAGGTAACCATTATTGGTGGCGATTACAAACAGTACCAGGTGCTGGCCGATCCGCTGAAAATGAATTTTTACGGTGTTTCCATCAACGAGCTGGCCAACGCTTGCCGCGAAATGAGCCAGAATTCAACAGGTAAAATCGTGCGCGAGCATGGCAACGAATATGTTGTGCGCGGAGTGGCCCGTACCTCAAATCCCGAAGAACTGGGAAATACTTTCGTAAAAACAATAAACGGGAAACCGATTCGGGTAAACGATGTTGCCGAAGTAAAAATTGGCAGCGCCGTTAAAATGGGCTACGCTTCGCATAATGCAAAAAAGTCGATTATTATTTCCGTTTCAAAACAGCCGAATACCAATACGCTCGAGGTTACAGAAAAAATCGAACAAAAGCTGGAGGCTATGAAAGCCACACTGCCGCCCGATGTCACCATAAATACAAAAATTTTCCGTCAGGCGGATTTTATCGAAACTTCGGTTAATAACGTACAACGTGCGCTGTTGGAAGGTGCAGTGCTGGTTATCGTTATCCTGTTTTTGTTCTTGGGAAGTTTTAGAACAACAGTGATTTCACTGCTTGCAATTCCGCTTTCTTTACTCGGGTCGGTGATTGTACTGAACCTGCTTGGGCTTAATATCAATACCATGAGTTTGGGTGGTATGACTATCGCCATTGGTTCGCTGGTTGACGATGCCATTATCGATGTGGAGAACGTATACAAACGTCTTCGGCAAAATTTCCTGTTACCAAAAGGCGAACGGCAAAGTTCTTTCACAGTAGTTTACGAAGCCTCAAAAGAAATCAGGGCTTCCATTTTAAATGCAACCCTCATTATTATCGTTGCGTTTATGCCACTATTTTTCCTTTCGGGAATGGAAGGCCGCATGCTAAAACCGCTTGGTATTGCTTACATTGTTTCGTTGTTTATGTCGCTGATTGTTGCCATGACATTAACGCCTCTGCTTTCAAAAATGATGTTATCGGGCGACAACTATTTATCACGGAAATCAAAAGAAAGCTGGCTGGCACGAAACCTTTCGGCAGGATACGAGCGTTCGTTGGTTTGGGTGCTGAACCACAAAAAAGTAGTGATATTCCCGATTCTCGGTTTGTTTCTGGTTTCACTGTTTATTTTCTCGGGTTTCGGGCGTAGTTTCCTACCCGAATTTAACGAAGGTGCCTTAACACTATCGGTTATAACACAACCAGGTACATCTCTGGAAGAAAGCGACAAACTGGGTTCACTTGTTGAAACCGAAATGCTATCTATTCCTGAAGTTAGCAGCACTGCCCGACGAACCGGACGTGGCGAACTGGACACACACTCGCAAAGTACCAACAGTGCCGAAATCGATGTGAATTTTACACTGAACGACCGCGAACTGGAGACATTTTTGCAAGATGTTCGCAGCAAACTTTCCGGAATTCCGGGAATTGCCTTTACCGTTGGGCAGCCTTTGGGGCACCGCATCGACCACATGCTTTCGGGAACCCGCGCCAATATTGCCATTAAACTGTTTGGCTCCGATCTAAACCGCATGTTCCAAATGGGTAACGATATTAAAGCACACATTGTTGATATCGATGGTCTGGTAGACGTGAACGTTGAACAGCAGGTTGAAATTCCACAGATTCAAATTCGTCCAAATCGTGATTTGCTGGCTTTTTATGGCATTTCAATTCACGAATTCAACGAATTTGTTGATATAGCACTTGGTGGTGAAAAAATGGCCGACATTTACGAGGGACAACAAACATACGATTTGCTGCTTCGTTACAAAACCGATTACACCGACCAGCTGGAAGGCATTAATAATGCACTGATCGATACTTACGATGGGAAAAAAGTACCACTTAACCAGGTAGCACAAATTGTTTCGGCCAGCGGACCAAATTCCATCAGTCGCGAAAATGTAAAACGTAAACTGGTGATTTCAGCCAACGTTGCAGGTCGCGATTTGCACAGTGTGGTAGAAGCGATCAAACAAAGTGTAAACGAGAATATCGACTTGCCGGAAGGTTATCGTGTTGAATATGGCGGACAGTTTGAAAGTGAGGAAAAAGCTTCACGTATGTTGCTGCTCACTTCTATTGCAGCTCTTTTTGTCATTTTCCTGCTTTTATTCCAGGAATTCAAAAACTTTAAACTGGCAGGTATCATTTTGCTGAATTTACCGCTGGCATTGATCGGTGGAATTTTTGCCATCATGCTTACTTCCGGGATGCTGAGTATTCCGGCAATTATTGGTTTTATCACACTTTTTGGTATCGCTACACGAAACGGGATTCTTTTGGTATCGCGTTATCAAAGTTTGGAGCAAGAGGGCGAAAAGCTTTACGAAACGCTGGTGCACGGTTCGAAAGACCGTTTATTACCCATTTTAATGACGGCGCTAACAGCCGCATTGGCGCTAATTCCGTTGGCAATGAATGGCGATTTACCGGGTAACGAAATTCAAAGCCCAATGGCACAGGTAATTTTAGGAGGTTTACTAACATCAACCATTCTGAATATTTATGTAGTGCCCATCGTTTACTATGCTTTAAGCAAAAATGGAAACATTAAAAAGGATTCGAAATGAAACAACTAATATTCATAATTATATCGATTCTGACGTTCAGCCAATTTGCGTCAGCGCAAAATAGCATCGAAACATTGTTGACCGAGATTGAGAATAACAACACCACCCTTTCGACGCTTAGAAAAATGGTTGACGCTGAAAAAATGGGCAATAAAACAGGTATTCAACTGCAAAACCCTGAGGTGGAGTTCCATTATTTGTGGGGCGATCCGTCAGCCATTGGCAACCGCACAGATATCAGCGTTCAGCAGTCGTTTGATTTTCCATCGGCTTATGCCTACCGCAACCAGATTGCAGACATGAAAAATGAACAGGCTGAGCTGGAATACAAAAAGCAAAAGATGGATATTTTCCTTCAGGTGCGTTTAATTTGTGCTGAACTCACTTACCAGAATGCACTGCGGGCAGAATACCAAAAACGACAGGAAAATGCCAGCCAGATCGCAAAGTCAGTTGAAACAAAACTGAATGCCGGAGAAGCCAATATTCTTGATCAAAACAAAGCAAAAGTTACGCTATTGAATACGGAAGCTGAACTTCGCCACATTGAAATTCAACGACAAACACTACTGCAACAGTTGGCAACTCTAAACGGTGGCAATGAAGTCAGTTTTGAGGAGACGACTTTTCAAACTGTTCCGATCGATAACGATTTTGAGCAGTGGGCAACGCAGGCGGCTGTTAACAATCCGGTGCTGGCCTGGTTAGAACAGGAGATCGCCATTTCTGACAAAAACACGCAATTGCAGAAAGCGCAAAGTCTGCCCAAACTAAATGCCGGTTATATGAGCGAAAAAGTAGTTGGCGAACATTTTCAGGGTGTTTCGGTGGGTGTTTCAATACCATTGTTTGAGAATAAAAACACGGTGAAATATGCGCAGTTAAAAAACGAAGCGGCCCAACAACGTGAGACGGATGCAAAGCTACGTTTTTACAACGAGATGAAAACCTTACATACCAAAGCCATCGCAATACAGCAAAACATTACACAGTTTCGTGAGCAGTTATCGTTGCAAAACGATCTTGAATTGTTGCGTAAAGCGCTGGATAAAAGTTCTATTTCGCTTACTGAGTATCTATTTGAGCTGACCGTGTATTACGACAGCCTGGAGAAATTGCTTGATATGGAAAAAGAATTAAGCATTACCGGGGCGCAATTGCTGATATACAGCTAAACTCTGCTACAATAAACTTTTTATAAGGATGTCATCTTTTTACAGAGATGACATCCTGTTTCCAATTCTGTACACAAATTGGAACTTCTCTCCTACTTCTAAGCCCTTCAAATTCAAACCAATTCAAGTTAACATTGAAATAATGTTCACAATTGCTATGTAATTCATCCCCTAAATCAATTTTATCGCCTCATAGAATTAATTTATCAACTCACAGTAACTATAAGAATCAGAATACGTTACTACACTTAGCTTTTACATAAATTTTGGAATGCTAATAGTCGAACAAATCAACAACCTATTATCGTAATAGATTTCAAAAATGATCAATCAATTATTTATATATCTATTTATATAGATAATTACATCTAATAACATATATTTGCGGCGAAAAAAGAATCAAAAACGATTACAAATATGTCAACACAAAAATTCAATTACCTTATTTTATTGCTGTTATTAACGCCGGCAATATTAAAGGCACAACCACGACCATTAAGTTTGAGCGAGGCCCTTACCCTTGCCGAACAAAACAATCTTAATGTAAAAAGTGCTGAAGCCCGTGTGGAAGCCGCACGTGCCCGTTACCGAATGACAAACTCTGTTTTTTTACCGGGACTGGAAGCGAGTCACACCGGAATGTCGACCAACGATCCGTTAAATTCTTTTGGTTTCAAATTAAAACAGGAGATTGTAACGCAACAGGATTTTAATCCTGATCTGTTGAATGATCCGGGAAGTATCGAGAATTTTCAGACCAAAATCGAGTTGCAGCAACCATTGCTGAACCTTGATGGAATTTACGCCCGTAAGGCAGCCAAAAACCAGTTGGATGCCATGTCGTTTCAAACCAACAGGGTTAGACTGAACATTAAATACGAAGTAAAAAAAGCTTACTACATGCTGGAGCTGGCCGAGTCGTCAGTTGAGGTACTGCAAAAATCAGTAGCCGTTGCAGAAGAAGCTTTACGACTAACAAAAAATAACGCTGAACAGGGATTAGCTAAAGAAGCAGATGTACTGGAAGCCTCTGTTCGTGTGGAAGAACGCAAGAATCAATTACTTGAAGCACAAAACCAGCGCCAATCGGCCAACGACTTTTTGGTTTACTTGTTAGGCATGGAATTCAGCGAAGTTATTGAAACCACCGATTCGCTTATTCAGCCGCCAATGCAGGTGATTATCGACCGGAATTCAGTAAATCTGGAAAGCCGTTCGGATATGCTGGCTTACCAAAAACAAATCGAAGCCGGTGAGAATATGGTAAAATCGAATAAGATGAAATTCGTTCCCCGGTTAAATGCATTTGGAGCTTTTGAATGGAACGATGAGTCGTTGTTCGGAACTTCAGCTAACAACTACATGGTTGGTGCTTCATTAAGTTGGAGCCTGTTTAGCGGATATAAAAATGCAGGCGCTATTCAGCATGCTACTGCACAATTGGACGAAGCACGAATTAACTACGAAGATTACCTGTCGCAAAGCCAGATAGAAATCAACCGTGCAACACGCAAAATGGAACTGAATTATAACCGAATCCAATCGAGCAAACTGGCAAAAGATCAGGCACAGGAGTCATTACGGATCCGCACAAATCGTTTTGAACAAGGATTGGAAAAAACTGCCGATCTGCTAATGTCGGAAGCCCTCACCTCACAAAAAGAATTAGAATACATTCAAGCCATTTATAATTACAAGCAAGCCATTTTTGAGATGGAATTGCTTATCGAACAAGATATTAACGAATAAACGCCATATAAAAAATGAAGACACTAGTACAAAAATCGAAACTCATAATTGCAATTGCACTGTTATCAATAATTGCAATCTCATGTGGTAACAAAGAGAAAGAACACGCTACGGGATCACAGGAAAAAGTTGCGGCAGAAACTGCTGTTGCAAAATTGGCTGATTACCCGGTAGTACATAGTTTTTCGGGCAAATTGGAAGCCGATAAACAAAGTAATTTAAGCACCCGTATTATGGGTCAAATTCAGCGTATTTACGTAAAACCAGGTCAGAAAGTAAACCAGGGCGATCTGTTGATCCAGATCAGAAACCAGGATATTCTGGCTAAAAAAGCACAGGTTGAAGCAAGCAAAGTTGAAGCAAGCACTGCGTACGAAAGCGCAGAAAAGGACCTGAAGCGTTACGAAGCACTTTACGAAGCAAACAGTGCATCGGACAAAGAAATGGACGACATGCGTACCCGTTACGACATGGCAAAAGCACGTTTGGCTGCCGTTGAACAAATGGAAAACGAGGTGGAAGAAAACATGCGTTATGCATCGATTCGTGCACCTTACAGCGGAGTTATTACAACCAAATTCGTACAGGAAGGCGACATGGCCAATCCGGGAATGCCATTATTGAGCATGGAAAGCCCGTCGCAATGGAAAGTTATAGCACGCGTTCCTGAAGCCGACATCGCAAAAGTTCAGTTGAACGATGCCGTTAAAGTGAAATTCACTTCAGCAAATGCAGAATTGGAAGGGAAAATTATTGAAATAAATCCATCAACAACAAATACCGGCAACCAATACAGCGCAAAAGTTTTGGTTAACGTTCCTGAAAACTGTACAGCAAAATTGTACAGCGGAATGTATGCCGAAGTGTTGTTTGAATATGGAACACAAAAACGCATCCTGGTTTCAGAATCAGCTCTGATCCACCGTGGTCAGCTGGTTGGAATTTATGCTGTTAGTCAGTCGGGAAATGCCCTGCTGCGCTGGGTAAAAACCGGTAAAACATTTGGCGACAAAATTGAGATCATCTCAGGTTTATCGGATGGAGAACAATATGTTGTGTCGTCTGACAGCAAACTTTTTGACGGAGCAATTATAGCTTCTAACTAACAAAAAGGTAATTCCTAAGTGAATTACCCCTTTCGCTTCAACGAAGCTCCTGTCCCCTTTTAGGGGGACAATCGGAACAAAGTGACGATAGGGGGTCTATTAAACAGAACTTAAAAAATGAATTTAAGAGAAAAAAAATGAAAACAGGATTTGCCGGCGGAATAGCCAGACAATTTATAAATTCAAAATTAACGCCGCTGTTGATGGTCGCATTTATGGCGATCGGTATCTACAGCTCGTACCTGACTCCCCGCGAGGAGGAACCGCAAATTGACGTACCAATTGCCGATATCCTCTTTAGCTACCCGGGAGCCAGCCCGAAAGAAATTGAATCCCGCGTAATGCAACCACTCGAAAAAGTGGTAGCCAATATTCCGGGAGTTGAATACGTATACTCTACCTCAATGCCGGGTCAGGCAATGCTTATCGTTCAGTTTTACGTTGGTGAAGACATTGAACGTTCGTTGGTAAAAATGTACAACGAAATTATGAAGCACATGGACCAGATGCCGCACGGAACAAGTTTGCCTTTGGTTAAAACACGTTCGATCGACGATGTGCCGGTGTTGGGACTGACTTTCTGGAGCGAGAATTACGACGATTACCAGTTAAAACGAATCGCGCAGGAAGTAAATAACGAAATTGAACAGGTTACCGATGTTTCGGAAACAAAGGTAATTGGTGGTCGCTCACGCCAGATCCGCGTGATGCTGAACAACGGAGCAATGGCCCGCTACAACGTTGATGCATTGAGCATTGCACAGAAAATACAGATTGCGAACCAGCAGTTCAATACCGGTGCTTTTAATAAGAATGATGTGGAATACCTGGTTGAAGCAGGTGAATTTCTGCAAACTTCAGATGATGTTTCCAACCTTGTTGTTGGTATCCACAACGGAAGTCCGGTTTACCTGAAACAAGTTGCCGAAATTCTTGACGGTCCTGAAGAGCCGATTCAATATGTGAATTTTGGTTACGGATCGATGGACGAAAAGAAAAAAGAATTTGCAGGCGAATACCAGGCGGTTACCATTTCGGTAGCCAAACGCCGTGGTGCTGATGCCATGAAAGTTGCTGATCAGATTCTGGAAAAAATCAGCCATCTTGAAAAAGACCTGATTCCATCTGACGTGCATGTTGATGTTACCCGTAACTACGGAGAAACAGCGTCGCACAAAGTATCGGAACTGTTGATGCACCTTGCAGGAGCAATTATTGCCGTAACTTTTGTGGTAATGCTTGCCATGGGCTGGCGCGGTGGACTGGTTGTGTTCCTGTCGGTACCGATTACCTTCGCATTAACCATGTTCAGCTACTATTTCCTCGATTACACTTTGAACCGGATCACCCTTTTTGCGCTGGTATTTGTAACAGGTATTGTGGTCGACGACTCGATAATTATTGCCGAAAACATGCACCGGCATTTTAAAATGAAAAAATTGCCGTTCATTCAGGCTGCTTTACGCTCGATTGATGAAGTGGGTAACCCAACAATTTTGGCCACATTCACGGTAATTGCGGCTGTATTGCCAATGGTTTTCGTTTCAGGTTTAATGGGGCCATACATGAGTCCGATGCCAATTGGAGCATCCATTGCAATGATCTTTTCATTGCTGGTAGCATTAACGATTACTCCGTATCTGGCATTCCGCTTACTGAAAGTTGTTGAGAAAGACGACAAGGTAAAAAAGGCTTTTAAACTGGAAAATTCGCCGATTTACAAAATCTACTACAAAACGATGAAACCGATGTTGGAGTCGCCATGGAAACGCTGGACATTTATCGGTACCATTACATTTTTCCTGTTGGCTTCAATGACTTTGGTATATTTCAAAATGGTAGCCGTTAAAATGCTTCCTTTCGATAATAAAAATGAATTCCAGGTAATAATCGACATGCCTGAAGGAACAACATTGGAACGCACCGCAGCCGTCACTAAAGAACTGGCAGCATACATCGCTCAGCAGGAGGAAGTAATCAATTACCAATCTTATGTTGGAACTGCTTCGCCAATGAACTTCAACGGTTTGGTTCGTCATTACGATTTACGAAGAGGTTCGAATGTTGCTGATATTCAGGTAAACCTTACTGACAAAACGGAGCGAAAAGCGCAAAGTCACGACATTGCAAAAGCCATGCGTCCGGGTATCCAGCAACTGGCGAAAAAATTCAATGCCAATGCAAAAGTGGTTGAGGTTCCACCGGGGCCACCGGTACTTTCAACTTTGGTGGCTGAAATTTACGGTCCGGATTACGACGAACAAATTGAGGTTGCCCGCCAGGTAAAAGACCTGTTTGCCAATACTGCCGATGTGGTAGATATCGACTGGCAAGTGGAAGACGACCAGGTAGAATACAAATTTAATGTATTGAAAGAAAAGGCGGCTTTGGCCGGCATTTCAACACAACAGGTGGTAAACAGTGTTGCCATGGCTCTTGGCGGTCAGGAAGTTGCTCAATTATATGCCGAGAAAGAACACGAGCAAGTTGGAATTGCATTGCGTTTTTCAGAAAATGAGCGTTCGAGCATTGAAGACCTGAAGAAAATAAATATCATGAGCATGACCGGCCAGAAAGTGGCGCTTGGCGATGTTGTTGAGATAAAAGAAGAAATTCAGGACAAAAGTATTTACCGTAAAAATCAGAAACGAGTGGTTTATGTAACTGCCGATATTGCAGGAGCACTGGAAAGCCCGGTTTATGGAATTCTGGATATGAGCGACAACCTCGATAAAATCCAGCTACCTGAAGGTTACACGCTGAACGAAGAGTTCACACAACAGCCATTTGTTCAAGATAATTACAGCCTGAAATGGGACGGTGAGTGGCAAATTACATACGAAGTATTCCGCGATTTGGGCGCTGCATTTGCAGTGGTTCTGTTGGTAATTTACTTGTTAATCATTGGATGGTTCCAGAACTTTACGGTTCCGTTTGTAATGATGGTTGCCATTCCACTTTCATTGGTTGGTATTTTAATCGGCCACTGGCTGATGGGAGCTTTCTTTACAGCAACTTCAATGATCGGATTGATTGCGCTGGCGGGAATTATGGTCCGAAACTCCATACTGCTCATCGACTTTATAAATCTCCGGCTTAAAGATGGAGCGCCGCTAAAAGACGCAGTAATCGAGGCCGGTGCAGTGCGAACCACTCCTATCCTGCTTACTGCCGGAACAGTTGTAATTGGTGCAGTAGTGATTTTATTCGATCCTATTTTCCAGGGTTTGGCAATTTCGCTGATGGGTGGAACAATTGCATCTACATTCTTAACGTTGGTTATTGTTCCGCTGATTTATTACATGACAGAGAAGAAAAAATACCCGGTAGAAGAAGCTCCGGTAGCTGAAACTCCGAAAACTGAAAATAACTTATCTAACGAGGAGGAAAATTAAAATGATGAAATTTATAATTATTCAGAGCGCCGAAGCTTATCATCATGAGCTGGAGCAGATCTTTCGCGACATCCACATCAATTCGTACAGCGAATTACCGGTTGACGGTTTTATGGAAAGCGCCGATGGACACTCAGATATTTCCAACTGGTTTGGATCGTCAAAAAATCCGTACCGCTACTTCATTTCATTTACCTTTTTGGAGGAGGATAAAGCAAATGAACTCCTTGAACGAATCAAAAAATTTAATGAAGAAGCCGAAGGAATCAGCCCGATAAGTGCCTATATATCAGCTATTGAGAAATTTGTATAATCACCATTTTAATATAAATATCAATAAAAACAATAATATGATGAAAGAGAGAATAGTACGCGCAGTTGCAGGAATATTTGTGTTGACAAGCATTCTATTGGCCATATTCGTTAATATATACTGGCTTGGCCTGGCAGGTTTTGTTGGATTGAATTTATTTCAATCATCAATCACCAAATTCTGCCCGCTGGAACTTATCCTTGAAAAGGCCGGAATAGAATAACCCTGTACTAAAATGCGCATAATGAAAGGTTGTCTGTAAGGGGCAACCTTTTTTTGTTCCTTCATTCAATATTCAATAATCAATGCTTAATTAGCAATTTCCAATCAATTCTATATTTGCATATTTTTCATTGGACATTGGCAATTCTATATTTTCTCAGCTTATAAAAAGACTCAGTTTGTTTTTTGCTAAATATCCAATAACCTCTATTGCTCAGTAATTTCCAACAAATATTGAATTTGCAATTTTATCATTTACCATTAACAAGGCACTTCTCAAACTCGAAACAACTTCGCTGTAAAACATTTCGTATTGCTTGGTATATCTCACGTTTTTACCCTAACTTGTAACTCAAACGAACACAAATAAAACTTAGAAATGACAGACAACACAAACAAAAAAGTTGCCGAAAGCTTATGGAAACTTATCATGGCCCGAGGCATAGTCCTAGTAGTAGTAGGATTAGTTTTACTCCTATTCCCTCAGGCAACGCTTACAACCCTGATTTTTATTCTCGGTATTTACTGGCTAATTGACGGTGTGGTTACCCTTTACAACACCTACAAACAAAAAGATGTGAGAAGAAACTGGTGGTGGGGATTAATTACTGGTGGCCTAAGCATAATTGCGGGACTAATCGTAGTATTAAAACCCTTTTCGAGCTCAGTACTCACAACCTCCTTTTTAATGTGGTTTTTAGGATTGGTTGCGTTAATTAACGGAATTACCGGAGTTGTTACCGGTATTCGAATAAAGAAATACCACACCGGCGAACGCTCTATGATTTGGGGCGGAATATTTTCAATAGTGCTCGGTATTATTCTTATTTCCTCCCCGTATACATCTGCACTGGTGGTTGTTAAAGTAATGGGCTCTTTCGCCATTTTTGCAGGAATAATTACCATACTGCTTGCAAACCGGGTTAAAAAGAAAGCACAGGAAATGGAGAATAATTAAATATTCTATATTTCAATTTATTAGAAATTGCAAGGTCATGATCAACAATGGCTTTGCAATTTTTTTTGTGCCCAATTCTAATAATCACCAAACCTTATTAATAAACATTTGATCGATTTATTTCTTGTTTATTTCAACTATTTCACTTATTTTCGTAAGGCACATATGTTTATTATATGAAAACAATAATTACGTCATCCGGAGACAATGCAGATTCTAAATTTGATTTACGATTTGGACGTGCGGCATGGTTTTGTGTGTACGACAAAGAAACCCACACAACTAACTTCATCGAAAACAGTTTTAAAAACTCAAATGGCGGAGCCGGTACAAAATCTTCGGAAATGGCAGCAGAATTAGGTGCGGAACAGATCATCTCGGGTCATTTTGGACCAAAAGCCAAGGATATGCTGGAGAAATTTGAAATTCAAATGATAGAGTTAGATGATGAAGAGCTGAAAGTAAGAGATGTGATTTCGAGAATTGAAAACAATTAGAAACAATGCCAGGATTAAACAAAACCGGACCAATGGGACAAGGTTCCCAAACCGGCAGAAAACAAGGAAGATGCAACCCCGCATTAAATGAAGAACAGTTTGCCAACGTTGGAAGACGAGGTGGAAGAGGTTTCAGATTTAGAAATCACGCAACCGACGAAAACTTACCAATTGATTGGGGACGTGGAAAAGGGAGAGGTCGTGGCCGGGGATTTGGCCCTTTAGAAAATTAATAATTTGAAATAAGCATGAGAAAAAAAATTGCTGTTCCTGTTGACGAAAGCGGGATTTTAGACGGACATTTCGGACACTGCAAGTACTTTGCACTGTTAGATGTTGAAAAGACAACGATTGTAAACGAAGAACGGGTAACTCCCCCGCCTCACGAGCCGGGAGTGTTGCCTAAGTGGTTAGCCGAAAATGGCGTTACCGATGTGCTGGCAGGAGGAATGGGCCATAAAGCCATTCAAATTTTCACCTACAACAATGTAAATGTTTTTGTGGGTGCACCGCAACTTTCGGCATCCGAACTGGCACAAGGTTTCCTTAACGATACCATTGAGTTTTCGGCCAATTACTGCGACCATTAGGAAATATCTGGCGGTTATATGCTGTCTGACAATAGTCCAAAACATGCTAAGTTTAGTGCATTTCTGAGATTTCATAGTCACTCAGAGTTAGGTTAGCTACTAATTCGGTATTCCCCGGGGCAACACTCCGGGGAATTTTTTAAACACAATTGAATATGCAAATTGCCATAGCAAGCGGTAAAGGAGGTACCGGCAAAACAACCGTTTCGGTTAACCTGTACTATTTCTTATCTGAAAAATATAACAACCGCGTACAATTAATCGATTGCGATGTGGAAGAACCAAACGACATGCTTTTTTTTCCTCAAGCGAAAAAAGAAGCAGAAAAAGAGGTTTTTATCATCGTTCCTGAAATTGATAAAGAAAGGTGTATCTATTGCAAAAAATGCGTTGAATGGTGCGAATTCAATGCAATTAGCATTGTTCAAAGACTAAAATTTGCGGAAGTAAATTACGAACTTTGCCACTCGTGCGGAGCATGTTTTGAGGCTTGTTCGTTTGAGGCGCTCACACCGGTTCAGAATTCGCTGGGCAGCATTTCCGATTACCGGACAACCTTTGGCGCCGGAATAGTTGAAGGACGGCTCAAAATTGGTTCCGCCATGCAAACTACATTGATTAAAAGTGTAAAAAAGCTAGCTGATTCAAATCAACATCTTACGTTGCTTGATGCACCTCCCGGCACAAGTTGCCCAGTTGTTGAAACCGTTGCAACAGCTAATTACGTCATTCTGGTGACTGAACCCACTCCCTTTGGCTTGCACGATTTAAAAATAACAGTTGAGTTGCTAAATAAAATTCATAAACCATTTGGCGTAATTGTAAACAAAGCAGGTTTGGGGAACAACACTATTTATCAATTTTTAGAGGAAAACAACATCATGTTGCTGGGTAAAATACCATTTTCAAAAGTGTATGCGGAGAATTATTCGCGGGGAGAATTATTTGAAAATATACCGGTGGATGTAGAAAAAGCTTATCATTCTATCCTTGGAAATCTGGCTACCATTATCAACTAAAATGAAGGAAATTACCATACTTAGCGGAAAAGGTGGTGCCGGTAAAACCAGCATTGCTGCTGCCTTGGCTTCGCTCGCCCGAAACGCTGTATTTTGCGACAACGATGTTGATGCTGCCGATTTGCATTTAATTTTAAAGCCAAAGATAAAAGAAACGCATCCATTCGATAGCGGTTCGCTGGCATTCATCAATCAGGAAGAGTGTACAAACTGTGGAACCTGCCTGGAAGCATGCCGGTTCGAAGCCATCTTTACCAACAGCGATGGTTTCCCTGAAATCAATCCCTATCAGTGCGAAGGCTGTCTTTTATGCGAACGACTTTGCCCGGTCGGCACCATTCAAACTACTCAAAACCGGAACAACCAGTGGTTTATTTCCGACACACGTTTTGGATTGATGGTACACGCAAAAATGGGTCCCGGCGAAGAGAATTCAGGAAAACTGGTAACACGAATACGAGAAAAGGCAAAAGAACTGGCCAGGGAAAATAAAGCACAATTTATAATAAACGATGGGCCTCCGGGAATTGGCTGCACTGCCATTTCATCTATAACCGGAACAAATGCCGTTCTGCTGGTGATAGAACCAACTGTTTCAGGATTGCACGATGCCAAACGGCTTGTGGAACTGGTTAATTCTTTTAAAGTATCCATTTATGCCATCATTAACAAACACGACATAAACCTTGAATTTACGGCAACTGTTGCGCGCTATTTAATCGACAACAATATTCCGCTTGTTGGAAAAATACCTTTTTCTGAAATGTTTGTTGAGTGTATGTTAAGCGAAAAATCGTTGGTTGAATATGCGCCGAATCATCCAATAAGTTTAAATTTAAAAACCATTTGGGAAAAGATCAGCAAGAATTCGATTCATTAAACATGTTAACAGTCTCTATTTTAACAGATAACACAGCCAGAGGACAATTTCTCGCAGAGCATGGACTCTCCTACCTCGTTGAGATTAATAATGAAAAAATTCTATTCGATGCCGGTCATTCTGATGTTTTTTTGAAAAATGCTGAAAAGCTAAAAGTTGACATTGAAAACGAAATAAAAACAGTTGTTTTAAGTCACGGACACTGGGACCATGGGAACGGATTAAAATACCTGAAAAACAAAACGCTGATAACTCATCCGGACAGTTTTTCAAAACGATACCGAAAAACAGACCACACTATAGTAGGATTGGAACTAACCAAAAATGAGATTGAAAAACAGTTTACATTAATGGAAAGCAGAGACTCGCTACAACTTACCGGGAACCTGTTCTTTTTGGGCGAAATACCACGAAATAATGATTTTGAAAGCCAATCAACCAGCTTTGAATTTGCAAATGGCTCTGATGATTTCATACCTGACGATTCTGCCTTGGCAACCATAGTAAATAACGAGTTGGTAGTGATTACCGGCTGCTCACATTCCGGTATATGTAATATTTGTGAACATGCGAAAAAGGTTACCGGAGTTGATAAAATTAAAGCTGTAATCGGCGGTTTTCATTTGAAAGAACAAGACAAACAATCGCTAAAAACCGTTGAATATTTTAAGAAAAGTAAAGTCGAGAAACTTTTACCATCGCACTGTACAGCACTTCCGGCCCTGGCATTATTTCACTCAAGTTTTACAACAGAGCAGGTAAAAACAGGAATGGTCTTTAGATTTTAGTACGCTTGCTGAAATACAATCTCGCTGATTCCGGCAACTTTTCTATTTTCAGGATCAACATATATACGAACCGTTAACCGCCGGTCGTTTACTCTAATAACTTTTTCCGATGTCCATTTTAGCTCTCCTGCGTCCAGGTCGTAGGTAGAGGCTTCAACACCTTCGTATTCAATTTTTTGCCACGAATCCTGTTCCACATCTCCTACCTGTGCCCGCACCCGGTAAACACCGTTTCGCACATTAATTTCGTATTCAAAATAATTTTTCGGATTCCGACATTCCGCATCAGAGCCCCCGAACAGCACTTTCTTTAATCGGGCATTCCCTCGTTCGCTCTTTGTGCAAAACATTACTTTATCGGTTGTGTTCCAGGCTCCCATATCCCATCCCATACCGGCATATTCCTCAAAGGCAAGCAGGTTTTTCCGGTTGCCGTTACTTTGCGGTGGCCGCGCAAAATCCACTTTTCCCCGGGTAAACGATTTCGTAAAATTAAAGGTGTTTTTAAAATACAGCTCGTACAACTGCGGGAAAAAATTTATGCAGTTGGCATACCGGTTTTCGTAATCAGGAATGGTATCACTTTTTACCACTGCCAGTTGCAGATAAGCCCATTTTTCGTCTCCCCATACCGTTCCTAAAAGCTCTCCGGTTCTCACATCCTGTCCATCCTTTACCTGAATAGTGTTGGCGTATAAACGATCGTACACATAAAAAACAGATGGATTTGAATTACTTTGCAAAAGCATGCACGCTTCTTTACTATTGCGTCCATCCTTTTGCTCTTCTACCCAAACAACTTTACTATCTTCAATGGCCAGCAACCAGTGTTTTTCGATGCCCCGCGCATCGGTTAAAGCAATTCCGATTCCCTCGTTCGATTTCACTTCATCATTGCCCCCGTTGCAAGCTTTTCCCTGGAACGAAAACATATGGTTATCTTCGTTCATATTCCAATTAAAACCATCGTTATAACTCACCGGAAAACTAAACGAATCAGGAGCCAGCATCAAATCCTGGTTATCCGACAAACAAATCAGTGCGTCCTTTTTTAATAATCCGTGCGGCGCTTTATTGGAAGCCAGCTTTTTTACATTTTGATTATCGGCAACAAAAGCACGCACCCGATTTAAACTCGTCGGCAAACTGCGCCGGCTTACCTTAATTTCAATGGTATCATTATCAATACTCAATATGTTGTAGTGGTTCTTTATGCCAAGCAAAACTATATCTTCCCCCTTAAACTTTATGGTATCTCCAACACTGGCATTGTAATAGTGGCAATTTCCCCAACTAAAATCGGGTTCGGTTACCAGCTGTGCACTACCCAAAAAGCTAAGCCAAACAAGAATATATATGGTGATTAGTCGTTTCACTCGTTATCTTTTAATTCGAACCTGTTGTCAATTGTATATCCAAAACACTTTAAAGCTGTTTTACCCTGAAGATAAAACTAAAATCAGGCACTAAAACTGCTCTCTTTAACAAAACTATCAATAAAAGTAGTGTTTAGAAAATTATGATACATGAAAGCAACCTCTTCTTGTATTTTTCTGTCTGTATAAATGATACAAATGAATTTAATCAGTTTTTAGTAAGATTTACTGATAAGCGTATTTAACATACTCTCCTTTTTTAGTAATTTTGATAGCGTTCAGAAAACAATTGACCCAATGATTAGATCACTCCTTGTTATTCCGTTATTTATTTTTGCCGTTTTGCATGGCAATGCTCAGTCGGTTGGGCTTGTGCTTAGTGGTGGTGGCGCCAAAGGAATGGCGCATATTGGGGTGATACGGGTTCTGGAAGAAAACAACATTCCAATCGACTATATATCAGGAACTTCAATTGGAGCAATTGTTGGTGGACTTTATGCCGCAGGTTATTCTACCGAAGAAATGGAAGAACTTTTTAAGTCGGATGATTTTTATTTCTGGTCGACCGGAAAGATACAACGCGAATACCGCTATTATTTTAAACGTCAGGAAGATGACCCCACCTGGGTACAACTTCGTGTGGCAAAAAAAGATGAAAAAGTAAAAATTCTGCCACCAACCAATATTATTCCGGGTGAACAAATGGATTTTGCCTTTATGGAACTAACGGCTGCAACCAGTGCGGCCTGTAACTATGATTTTAACCAGCTGATGGTACCTTACTTTTGTATTGCCGCCGATGTAAACAATAGTAAACCACTGGTTTTACGCAATGGAGATTTGGGCAATGCCATGCGGGCATCGATGACGGTTCCACTTTATTTTAAACCTATCGAGATTGACGGGAAATTACTCTTCGACGGTGGTTTGCTGAATAACTTCCCTACCGACCATATGAAAGAGATTTTTAACCCGGATATTATTATCGGGCATAAGGTGGCTGATGATGTAAGAGCTGCCGACGCCGATGATGTTATGCGGCAAATTTCGAACATGGTGATGCGGCCTACTAATTTTGAGATTAAACCATCGGATGGAATTCTTCTGGAAACTAAATTCGACAATATTGGTTTGCTCGATTTTCATAAAATAGATACCGTTCTGGCCCGCGGAGAACAAACTACACTGGCCCAAATAGATAGTATAAAACAACTGATTCAACGTCGTATTCCAAAAGAAGTGGTTCAGTCAAAACGCGACAGTTTTAATGCACGAAAACCTGAACTCAACTTTCAAAATATTCAGGTTGAAGGTGTTACCGACCCCATGCAACGACAGTTCATCATACAAAGTATAAAACACCGGAATAACATTGTCTCGCTTTCTGCATTAAAAACCGAATATTTTAAATTGGTTGCCGATGAACAGCTAAAGTCGATCCAACCCATTACGCGCTACAATCCCGGTACGGGTTATTTCGATCTGCATTTAAAAGTAGAACCCGAAAAACGTTTGGATTTGAGTATTGGTGGAAATATTTCTACCAAGCCGATTAACCAAGGTTTTGCTGCAATAAATTTCAGAAGCTATAACAGCAGAGCCTACTCGCTTCATTCCAACATCTATTTTGGGCGGTTTTACAGTTCATTTAAGTTGGGTGGCCGCATTGATTATCCAACGGCGTTGCCCTTCTACCTCGAGTCGTATTTAACTTTTAATCGCTGGGATTATTTTTCGTCGAGTACAGAGCTGATTTTCGAAGATGTTCGCTCGCCTTTCATTATAAAAGATGAAACCAACTTCAGATTAGAAACCGGATTACCGCTGGGCCTGCACAGTAAAATTTATGCGGGTATTGCCTATTCATCGGCAAGTAATGATTTTTATCAAACCGATGAAACGGACGAAGGAGGTACACCCAACAATTCAAAATTCAACGCATTCGTTTCGAAGTTGGCATTCGAAAATAACTCACTGAATTACAAGCAGTATGCAACAGAAGGCGCTCATCGTGTAATTGACGGTAGATTTGTGATTGGCGAAGAAAAGTACATAGCAGGAAATAATGCAAAGTCTGCAACACAACTTTCAAATCATAATTATTTTCAACTTCATGCCCAATCTTTACGCTATTTTTCGTTGGGAGAGAGATTTGTGTTGGGTACCCATCTCGAATCATTTTTAAGTACAAAAAAATTGTTTCAAACATACCGGTCGACAAAACTTTCAGCCCAGGGATTTTCGCCAACACCACACAGTAAATCGCTGTTTATAAACGAATTTAATTCGAATAATTTCCTGGCCGGAGGATTAAAAGCCATATTCAAATTCTCGCCCGACTGGCATCTTCGTGTTGAAGGTTATGGTTTTTGCCCTATTCATGAAGAGTTGGAACAAGCAGACCTAACGGCAGTTAAAAGCGACGATTTTATCAATAATTATTATCTGCAGGGATTGGCTGCATTGGTTTATCAAACCGGAATCGGACCGGTAAGTCTGTCGTTCAACTACTACGAAAAAAGTAATACCAACCTTTATGTTACGCTGAATTTTGGATATATCTTATTTAACAAACGAGGTTTGTAAAACAAGTAGCCAAATTAACTACGAATATGATTTTCGATCGCTGAAGGAAGTTCAAACGACAGTTCCACTACCCCGCAGAATTTCCCGTTTTCCATCCATGGTTTTTGGGTAACTACCTTTGTTACACCGTCCTTTTCTGTGTATAGGTATTCTCGGTTGGTGTTGCCAGCATTTCACGAAGTTTGGTTTTCGATGGCTCGGGATGACAATCCAGAAGGTTTGTACCCAACAATTTTTCGCCACCATACTTTTCAAACTGCCGAATGGAAAAATCATTCATATAAACAATAATACCCTCTGTATTGCAAACAGTAATGGCTCCACCAAATGCGTCCATCCAGTTTACGTCGCTACCTTTCAATATCATTTTTTACGACAGCATTTCACCCATTCAACATCGAAACTGGCTGATGATCCGGGTAATTTATCAATTACAAGACTTGAAGCATTTAACTCCAAAGGTTTATTTAAATCGTTGTTGTTCAGCTGTAAAACTTCCTGTTCATTAATTTTCCAGGTGAAAGTTGCTCCCGATTTTTCGAGCGAGAAGATATAAGCTCCCTTTTTCAGGTTATTAATTTCCAATCCTTCTGAAGCTATTTTTCCGCTTCCGTTCATGGTGTAAATTCCCAGAATATTTTTTGCGCCCATTTCAACCAGGTTAACACGCGGAACGTTGCTGCCATTGGCCAGGTAAAATGAACTGGCCACCTGTTTTACGGGATTAAAGAAAATTTTTGCTTCAACAATTCCATCCCCGAACTGGAAATTCTCGCCCGAACTGATCATTCCCGACGTATAGTCGAAATCAGCAGGAACAAAACCGGCTGGCATTTGCCAAACCATGCCTTCTTTGTTTTCACGTTTAACCTGAATACTTAGTTTATTACCGGTTTGTATGTTGGCACCGTTAGTGAAAACACTTAAGTCGCCCGGCATTGCATAGTTTTGCCCCAATGTTTTTGAAGCGGTTAACGAACTGGTCATCCATTTCGCGTCATCCAGTTTTTTATCGGCAAACGAATCCTCAAAAACTACATCCCAGTTTTTGAAAAAGTCAAATTCACTGCTGTCTTTGTATTTAAAGTATTTTACAAATTCCGGTTTCTTCTTATCGGTTTCGTATTGGTTCAACTTCTGCGCATCTTCTGTTTTATCCCAGCGTTTTTTGTCTTCCAACCACGCTTTTTTCTTTTTGTAACCTTCTGATTCAATCAACTCTTTAAGTTCATTATGTCGCTTTAAATCAAACGATTCTTTAACATCAAGGTAGTTTTTGTAAAGTTTCGATTTTTCGTATTTCAATACAAAAGTCACTACAGGATCAGCCGCCAGTTTTTTATAATCCGTGTATTTTTTGTAGGCTTCGCTTTTTTCAAATTTCTTCTTGTCTTTTAAATAAGCAACCTTCTTTTTAAATTCTTCGGTGTTTACCTGCTCTTTTAATTCTTTGTAGCGAACCAGGTTATGACTTCCGCTGATTTCGTGATACAACTTCAGGTTTTTCGATTTCTCGAACTTGAAATAGTTTACAACTGCCGAATCCTTGCTCAAACGATTAAACTCCTTCTTCTTTTCGCTATCGTTTACAGCTGCCGTTTTTAACTCCTTATATTGCTTCATTTTATCTGAAGCTTCAAATGCCTTGTGTTGTTTCAGTTTTTCCGAACCTTCCAGCTCATTATACGCTTTAATTCCGGCCGATTTTTCAAGCTTCTTTAATTCCTTTAAATGCTTCTCTTCAGCCGAACCTTTAAAAACCTGTCCTTTAATTTCCTTTTTATCTTTTTCAAAATCGCCGTCTTTCACGTATTCTTCAAGCGCATAAAAATCTGCCAGTTTCTGCGATTCTTTTTCTTTCTCATACCGAACCAGGTCTGCAGAACCTTCAACTTTAAAATAGTTCTTTATACGTGCAGCCTTTTGCAAACGCTGAAATTCCTTTAATTGCTTTTCCTCTTCGCTTCCTTTAAAACTATGTCCTTCAACCTCCTTCTTCCTTGCAGCAAATTCACTGGAAGTAACATATTTTTCCAACTCTAAAAATGCTTTCAGCTCTTCTGAATTTTGCGTTTTTAAAAATTCAGCGTAATCGTCGGCTAATTGTTTGCGCTTTTTCTCGATTACCTCAACCGACTTGATCTTACCTGTAAGTTGAAGTGAAAAAATTTTAAATGACATCTGGTTTGCTATTAGATTCGTATTTGTATCAAAAATAAAAATTTAATGGGTTTTTTAGTATTAAAACGTAATAATCTGGGCAATTCTCCAAAATTTAACCTTTCTATTTAACATATGTTGGGTTTTTAACAAAATCACACAATAAAAACTGAAACTTCGTTCTTAGCTGTTTATATGTTTTCCGCACCGTCATTGGTGTTCAACGTTATTTTAAATAGATTTGGTCGGACTATAAAAGCAAACAATGATTAAACACTCAGAACTAATCTTAAATAGCGATGGAAGTATATTCCATTTACATTTAAAACCTGAAAACATTGGCAGGCAAATTATTCTTGTTGGCGATCCTGCCCGCGTTGATACCATTGCCGGCTTTTTCGACAAAATAGATTTTACGGTGCAAAACCGTGAATTTAAAACGATTACCGGATTTTACAAGGAAGAGAAAATATCGGTTATTTCAACAGGAATTGGCACCGATAATATTGATATTGTATTGAATGAGCTGGATGCTCTGGTAAATATTGACCTGGAAACACGCAGTGTAAAAAAAGAACTGAGCTCGCTTGATATTGTTCGTATAGGCACATCGGGCGGATTACAGACTGATCTTCCGGTAAACAGCTTTGTGGTTTCTGAAAAATCGATTGGGTTCGATGGTTTGCTGAATTATTACGCCAACCGCGAGCAGGTTTCCGACATGGAGTTTGAAGCGGCCTTTCGGAATCATACCCAATGGAGCAATTCGCTGGCAGCTCCTTACACCGTTGATGCCGGACAAAAGCTACTGGATAAATTTTCGGATGAGCGCTTTAAAAAAGGTGTTACCATTTCGGCACCGGGCTTTTATGCTCCGCAAGGCCGGGAATTGCGTTTGCCTTTGGCTTTCCCTCAACTGAATGAGCTGATTGAAACATTTTCATACAAACATTTGCGGATTACCAATTTCGAAATGGAAAGTTCGGCCATATATGGTTTGTCGAAACTAATGGGGCACAACGCACTTACGGTATGTTTAATTATTGCCAACCGCGTTACGCTTACCGCTAACGAAAACTACCGCAATGAGATGAAAAAACTAATTAAAGCAGTACTCGATAATTTAAGTAATTAGGCATGAACCAGGAAAAATTTGATGCACTAATCACCCTCCTTGATGATCCTGATGTAACCGTTTTTCAGATGGTTCAGCAGGAATTACTAAAAGAAGATGAAGAGATTATTCCGGCTTTGGAGAAAAAGTGGGAACAAAGTTTTGATGAGAACAGTCAGAACCGCATTGAAAATATCATACAAAGTCTTCAGTTTAAAAGAACTTTTAGCGGGCTGAAAAACTGGATCAATCAAGTGCAGGGAACTCAGGATCTTTTTGAAGGTTTTTGTGCAGTTGATAAATTTCAGTACCCGGATTTAAATCCGTTAAACCTGACCTTAAAGATCGAGAATCTGCGAAAATCGATCTGGCTGGAGCTGAATAATTCTCTGACATTGCTTGAAAAGACAACCATCTTAAACCACTTTATTTTTAATTTGAATGGTTATTCGGTGAATTTAAGTAATCCCAATTCGCCACAAAACTGCTTTTTAAACCAGATACTGGACACCAAACGCGGTAATCCGGTTTCGATGAGTATTTTTTATACCATTATTGCCCGAGTCATTGAGCTTCCGGCATTCCTGGTTGATTTTCCTAAAAATCCGCTGGTAGCCATTGTTGATGCCGAACTGGCACAAAAAGTACACGGATCAACCCGCGACACCGAGGTACTTTTTTATATCAACCCTTCGAATAAAGGCTCGATTACCAGCCGTAAAGAAATTGACTACCACCTGAAAAGAAACGAATACCGGCCCATAAGAGAATATGCCGAGCCAAAACCCGATGTTTTATTTATACAACGTTTGGTAGAATCGATGCTTGAGGCATATAATGCGGTTGGATATACCGAAAAGGAAGAAAAAATAAAACAATTGCTTAGTTTGTTTTAAGGACAGCAAATTTTAGGCATAAAAAAACTTCGACCGTATGGTCGAAGTTTTTTTTGTATCTATGAAGTTGAACTTCTTACTTCGCGTAACTTACTGCACGGGTTTCCCGGATTACAGTAATCTTAATCTGTCCCGGATAAGTCATTTCATCCTGAATACGTTTCGAGATATCGTATGAAAGTTGTTCGGTATCCTGATCGGTTAATTTCTCCGAACCAACAATTACACGTAATTCTCTACCCGCCTGAATAGCGTATGTCTTCAATACTCCAGGATAAGAAAGTGCCAAATCTTCAAGGTCTTTCAATCGTTTAATGTACGATTCAACCACCTCGCGACGGGCACCCGGACGAGCACCAGAAATAGCATCACAAACCTGAACGATTGGTGCAAATAATGATTGCATTTCCACTTCGTCGTGGTGAGCACCGATGGCGTTGCAAATATCCGGTTTCTCTTTGTATTTCTCGGCCAGCTTCATACCCAGTACTGCGTGTGGCAATTCCGGCTCGTCATCCGGTACTTTACCAATATCGTGTAACAATCCGGCGCGTTTTGCTTTTTTAGGATTTAATCCCAGCTCCGATGCCATTGTAGCACATAGGTTAGCTACCTCACGCGAGTGCTGCAGCAGGTTTTGTCCGTATGATGAACGGTATTTCATTTTACCAACCAAACGAATCAATTCAGGGTGTAAACCATGAATTCCGAGGTCGATGGCAGTACGTTTACCGGTTTCAATAACTTCTTCGTCAACCTGTTTTTTCACTTTCTGCACCACTTCTTCAATACGTGCAGGGTGAATACGTCCGTCGGTTACCAGCTGGTGCAAAGCCAGGCGGGCAATCTCGCGTCGTACAGGATCGAAAGCTGAAAGCACAATTGCTTCCGGAGTATCGTCAACAACAATTTCAACACCGGTAGCTGCTTCAAGTGCACGAATGTTTCGGCCTTCACGACCAATAATTCGTCCTTTAATTTCGTCACTTTCAATGTGGAAAATAGTAACAGCGTTTTCAATAGCCGTTTCGGTAGCCACACGTTGAATCGATTTTACAACGATCTTTTTAGCTTCCTTGTTGGCAGTCTGTTTCGCCTCTTCCATTATTTCGTTAATGTATGCAACGGCTTCTGTTTTGGCTTCTTCCTGTAACGATTCTACCAACTGCTCTTTTGCATCATCAGCCGAAAGTCCTGAAATTTGCTCCAGTTTTTCAAGGTGTTGTCTGTGTACTTTATCAAGCTCTTCGCTTTTGTGCTCAACACGCTGCAATTGTGTATTCAAATTCTCGCGAATAGCTTCCACTTCCCGGCGTGTAGTTTCAAATTCTTTTGTTTTGCGATTTAACTCATCGCGACGTTGATTTAAAGTTGTCTCACGTTGTTTGTACTTGTTCTCCTCCTTCGCTAACTGCGAAGTCCTTTCATTAATGTACTTTTCGTGTTCCGATTTTAACTGCAGAAATTTTTCTTTGGCCTGCAATATTTTATCTTTTTTAATCACTTCGGCCTCGGCTTTTCCTTCGCCGATAATCCGATTCTTTTTCGCCTTCAGGGCCTTATCCCACACCAGATAAGCTAAAGCGCCTCCCACAATAAACCCTGCGGCTACTCCTATTATTATATCCATATTTCAAATAATTAGTTACTAAAAAACCCGTAATAAACCTGGTCCTCGTTCGAACCGGCCTAATACGGGCTTTGATTATTTATGTATTCAGACTTTATTTCTTTTCCTTTTCCTTAAGAAAATCAGAAATATCATCCTTTATATCCTTTATATCATCAACGAATTGAGAGTAATCGCGGCTTTGTTGCTCTTCGGTGTAACGCAGTGCCACCTGAAATGCAGTCATTGCCAAAATATCCTGATTGTCGTTATCCTGAAACATCTTCCGAAATGACGAAATCGTTTCTTCAACAATCTTTGCAGCTTTTCGGTATCTCTCTTCCTCGTCGCGATTGATGTTTAGAGGGTAAACCCGTCCATCAATCTTAATATGTATTCTAAAGTCTTTATCTTTCAAAACATTACCTGTTTAGTAATGCGATACATTTATCAATCTCCCGTATCAAAAAGTCAATTCTCTGTTTAGCTTCTCCGTTTTCATCCCGTTCAGATAAAATTCGGTTGGCTACTTTTAGTTGCTCATAACTCCGACCTAATTCAACCTTTTCATGCTCCATTAATTCAATTTCCTGCTTCAGGTTCTCTACCTGTTCACTCAGCATTTTATTTTTCTGTTCCAATTCATTGTATTTTTCGAACAGTTGCTGTGTATTGCGCTTTAAATCATTAAGTAGCAAGTGATCCTCTTCGGTCATTTTAGCTGCATTTCGCGAACAAAGTTAACTTTTTTTCCTGATTGTAAAAGGAAATCAAATCGATTGCATTCTTTTTATGCTAACAAACCTATGTTAGTAGTTTGCATATGAAGAATGAAGATTACAGGACAAAGTTAAAAACAAGACTTGCAGCCGTTATAAATTAATTAAATTTGGTGCTTCCAATTAAGCCGGATAATTCATTTGATTCGAGCAATAAACATGTTTTTCCGGGTTAATCCCGACTTTGTTGAGTTCATTTTTGACTATCGAAAATGGGAACGAAACTTTGTCGCATTGAACTGTTTGCTAAGTGGAGATAAATAATACGGATTAAACAACGATGAGAACATTTTTTACAACTCTTTTTCTTTTTTTGGCCTTGTTTGGGATGGCGCAACTACGCTATTACACCGATCCGATGAAGATTCCCTTACTGCTAAGTGGAAGTTTTGCAGAGCTGCGAAGCAACCATTTTCATTCGGGCATCGATATAAAAACACAGGGTACAACAGGCTTGCCGGTTTATGCTGTTGCCGATGGAACCATTTCGCGTATTGTGGTATCGCCAACTGGTTATGGCAACGCTTTATATATCGATCATCCTAACGGAACCACCTCGGTTTACGGGCATTTAAAAGCTTTTAGTCTTGAAATTGCCAGGTATGTAAAAGATCAGCAATACAAAAAACAATCTTTTCGGGTCGACCTCCAAATTCCGTCGTATCTGTTCCCGGTTAAACAGGACGAAGAGATTGCCAAAAGCGGGAACAGCGGAAGTTCGGGCGGGCCACACCTGCATTTCGAAATTCGTGATACCAGAACGGAAGAGCCACTAAACCCTTTGAATTTTGGATTTCCGGTGAAAGATGATATTGCCCCAAAGATATTCTCAGTGTTGCTGGTTCCGCTCTCCGACAGTTCGCATGTGGCTTATTCGCGCACGCCAAAAAGTTACCCCGTGGTTTTTTACGAGGGCAAATACCACTTAAAAAACAATCCAATCATTCCGGCTTGGGGAGAGCTTGGTGTTGCCATACAAACCAATGACTATTTTAACGATTCCTACAACAAGTGCGGCATTAACCTGTTGCGGATGTCTTTGAATAACGAAGATCAGTTCTCGTTTACCCTCAACCGTTTTTCGTTTAACGATACGCGTTATCTGAACAGTCATATTGTATACAGCGCGTATAAAACGGAACAACGCCGTTATATAAAAACATGGATCGACCCGGGAAACAAACTCCCAATATACACGCACAACGGTTTAGAAGGACACATAATTCCAAAGAACGAGCAAAACGGAAAAATTGAAATAGAACTGCAGGACACATACGGAAATACCTCGTTGATTGACTTTACAATTGTGGGTAAAAATGCAAGCCTTAAACCAGATTCAATAAAAGGAGAAATTTTTGACTATAACCATTTTAATCGTTTTGCAAACGATTCGGTTCGGTTGGAGATCCCGGCAGGTGCTTTGTATTCCGATTTTCGTTTTGAATACCGCACCGAAAAGGCTTCTGACTCCTTTTTCTCCGATTATCATTTCCTCCACAACAATACCGTTCCCTTACACAAAAATGCAACAATTACCATTCGCACCGACAGCCTGCCTGCACATCTGGAATCTAAAGTAGTTATGGCTTATGTTCACCCGGTAACGGGTGAATTCAGCGCTGCCGGTGGCCGTTACCAAAATGGCTGGGTTACAACAGAAACGACTAATTTAGGCGTTTATGCAGTTACGGTTGACACCATTCCGCCGGAAATAACGCCCTTAAGCATTGCCGACAATAAACTAACTGAGGCGAACCGGATTCGTTTTAAAATCAAGGATGACCTTGCCGGCATAAATACCATTGAAGGTTTGCTCGACGAAAAATGGGCACTTTTTGAATACGATCCGAAAACAGCAACAATAACTCATTATTTCGATAAGGAGCGATTTGAAATGGGAAAAAACCATACCTTCAAATTAACAATTACCGACTATCGAAATAACAATACAGTTTATGAAACTCAATTTTGGAAGTGATTAAAATTGTGAAAAAGATGAAAAATTCCCGGGAAAGTAAAAATACGATTAAGGCCATTGGAATGATGTCGGGCACCTCACTCGACGGATTAGACATTGCGGCTGTTGAATTTACGGAGCACAACAATAAATGGGCGTTCAAATTGCAGGAAGCCGAAACCATTTCGTACACTCCTGAATGGAAAAAACGCCTTGAAAAAGCACATACACTTTCGGGAACAGAACTTACCCGGATAAATGCAGAATACGGGATATTCCTGAGCGAACAAGCAAACAGGTTTATTAATAAAACAAAATTCGCAGCTGATTTAATTGCATCGCACGGCCACACTGTTTTTCATCAACCCGAAAATGGTTTTACCCTGCAAATTGGCAGTGGAGCACATCTTGCAACAAAAAGCAATTGCCTTACAATTTGTGATTTCAGAACCGGGGATGTGGTACTCGGTGGCCAGGGAGCACCGCTTGTACCTATTGGCGACAGCCTGCTTTTTTCGGAATACGATTACTGCCTTAACCTGGGTGGTTTTGCGAATATTTCGTACGATGAAAAAGGCGTTCGTTTAGCTTTTGACAACTGCCCGGTGAACATTGTTTTAAACCCGCTGGCGGAAGAATTTGGTTTGCCCTATGATAAAAACGGCAATTTGGGCAGGAAAGGAAAAGTTGATGAAACGCTGCTGAAAAAATTAAATGCACTCTCCTACTATCACCAGCAGCCTCCAAAATCGCTGGGACGCGAATGGATCGAAGCTGATTTTCTCCCCATTCTGAATGAAACAAATTTGAATACGCAAGACAAGATGCGCACCATTTACGAGCATATTGCCGTGCAAATAACAAAAGATTTGTCGGGTAAAGGAAAAATGCTGGTAACCGGCGGCGGTGCATTCAACTCCTTTTTAATTGAACGGATGCAGGCCTTAACCACAACCGAAATCATTCTTCCTGAACCGGATTTGATCAATTACAAAGAAGCTATCGTTTTTGCATTTATGGGCGTGCTTCGTCTTAAAGAACAGGTAAACTGTCTGTCATCGGTAACCGGGGCGCAAAAGGACAGTTGCGGCGGTGTGATCTTTTTGCCCTAAATTCGGTTTAACCCCACACAAAAGATATTCTACAGCAGGGAAATTCATTTGCAGACAAAAATCATTCTCTTGTATTTTCATTCCCTCTACCTTGCCCTCAAACTAAAACTTTGAATATGAACTCAGATCCTGCAAAAAGAATTTTCGATATCCAGCAATTTGGTGAATTTGGCGGCGTAAACCCATCGATAACCGATTCTTCAACTTACACTTTTCTGGAAGGCGAAACCATGGAAGAAACATTCCTCGGCCATATGGAAGGATGTTTTTTATACTCGCGCCACTGGAATCCGAGTAATAAATTCCTTGCCGACGCACTGGCAGCCATGGAAGGAACCGAATCGGCCTGGATAACATCATCAGGAATGGCTGCCATTACCTGTTCCATATTGCAACTTTGCAAATCGGGCGACCACATAATAACCAGTGTAACCACCTATGGCGGCACCTATGCCTTTCTAAAAAACTGGCTCCCGAAATACAATATTGAGGTTTCGTTTGTTGATATCACCGATTTGGAACAGGTGAAAAATGCTTTGCGCCCCAATACAAAAATCATTTACACCGAAATGGTTACCAATCCGTTGCTTCAGGTTTCTGATATTCCCGGGTTGGCAAAAATTGCCCACGACCACCAGGCAAAAATTATGGTCGACAATACTTTTACGCCCATGATATTTTCGCCGGCCGAACTGGGTGCCGATTTTGTGGTGTACAGCATGACCAAATTTATAAACGGTAAAAACGATTGTGTTGCCGGTGCTATTTGCGGTTCTAACGAGTTTATCTCTCAGCTGTCGAATGTAAACGACGGCACGGCCATGTTGCTGGGTCCTGTTCTCGATCCTTTACGCTCGTCGAGCATACTGAAGAATCTGCACACACTGCATCTGCGTATAAAACAGCACAGCAAGAATGCCCTATTTATCGCTCAAAAACTGGAAGAAATGGACGTTTCAATAAAATACACCGGTCTGCCTAGCCATCCGCAACATGAATTGCACACACAACTCATGAACAAACAATACGGTTACGGCGGAATGCTGGCAATTGACCTGGAAACTGAAAAACGCGCCAACGAAGTGATGTTTAAAATGCAACAGGCCAATATCGGTTACCTGGCCGTTTCGCTGGGCTATTTCCGTACGCTGTTTAGCTGCTCGGGACACAGCACATCATCAGAAATTCCTGCTGAAGTTCAGAAAGAAATGGGATTATCTGATGGACTGGTGCGGTTTTCTGTTGGTTTGGACAACGATATTGAGGAAATTTTTAACCGCATAAAAAGCTGCCTGTAATACGAAATAAAAATCATTAGCCAGTTTTTTCATTTCATTATCTTTGCCCCATTGATTGAAATAAAACAGACTTAAAATGAGGAAGATTAGGGTTATAGGAATGCTCGTTCTGGCATTCATTCTTTTAAATCAGCAGCTATCGAATGCTTGTACCAATTTTTTAATTTCAAAAGGCGCTTCTATCGACGGGTCAACGATGATCACGTACGCGGCCGATTCGCACACGCTTTACGGCGAATTATATTATCAGCCGGCAGCCGATCACCCCGAAGGTGCCATGCGTAAGATTTACGAATGGGACACCGGTATTTATTTAGGTGAAATTCCGCAACCGGCACACACCTACAGTGTAATTGGCAATATGAACGAGTTTCAGTTAGCCATTTCGGAAACCACTTTTGGCGGCCGCAGCGAATTATCGAGCCAGCCGGGTGCAATTATGGACTACGGCAGTTTGATTTATGTAACACTTCAACGTGCCAAAACTGCCCGCGAAGCCATCGAGGTAATGACCGGTTTGGTTGAAGAATATGGTTATTACAGCTCGGGTGAATCATTTTCAATTGCCGATCCTGAAGAAGTTTGGATTTTAGAGATGATTGGCAAAGGACAGGGCGAAAAAGGTGCTGTTTGGGTTGCACAACGTATTCCCGATGGTTATATAAGCGGACACGCCAACCAGGCGCGTATTACAACTTTTCCTTTAAACGACTCGAAAAACTGCCTGTATTCAAAAGATGTAATTTCGTTTGCCCGCGAAAAAGGCTGGTTTATGGGCACCAATAAAGATTTTAGTTTTTCTGATGTATATGCTCCAGTTGATTTTGGTGCCGCACGTTTTTGCGATGCGCGCGTTTGGGCCGGTTTTAACAAAGTGGCCGGCGGAATGGAAGAATACACCGAGTATGCAAAAGGAATTGTGCTGCAAGGTGGCGAAAACAATTATGCAACCAACCGTTTGCCCTTGTGGGTAAAACCCGATAAACAACTTAGCGTTCAGGATGTGATGGACATGATGCGCGATCATTACGAAGGAACAGAACTGGATATGACAAAGGATTTGGGAGCCGGACCGTACGGACTGCCCTACCGCTGGCGCGGACTAACATGGGAAGTTGATTCGGTTGAATACTGTAACGAACGCGCCATTTCGACTCAGCAAACCGGCTTTTCGTTTGTGGCACAATGCCGCAACTGGTTGCCCGATCCAATTGGTGGAATTCTGTGGTTCGGCGTTGACGACACCTACTCAACCTGCTACGTTCCTATGTATTGCGGTATTACAGAAATACCGGAGTGTTTTGCAGTAGGCAACGGCGATTTGCTTACTTACAGCGAAACATCTGCATTCTGGACTTTCAGCCAGGTGGCCAACTACGCCTACCTGCGTTACAGCGATATGATTAAAGATGTAAAAATCGTTCAGCGCCAACTGGAAGATAAATTTGTAACCTACGTACCGTCAATTGATAAAGCAGCTGAAAACCTGTATAACACGGTTAATGAAGAGCAGGCCAGACAATTTATTACCGAGTTTTCGCGAAATGAAGCCGAAAATATGACCAAAGAATGGAAAAAACTCTATCATTATTTGGTGGTAAAATACACCGATGGCAACATAAAACGCGAAAGTGACGGCGAATTTGTTCGTACCGAAACAGGTATGCCGGCATCGCCAATTTTTGCAGGATACCCCGATTGGTGGTACGAAGCAATAATTAAAGCTACGGGCGACCATTTTAAAGTAAAAGGAAACAGCCATTAAAAGAAAAGTGTGTTTCAATAACTGGAACCAGGCAAATAATTGAAAATAAAGGGCAAAAGTGTTTGAGGAATTGAAAAAAACACTATTTTTGCAGCCGATTTAATGCAATCTCTTTCCCGATAATCATCGTGATACATTGCCAACTTATTAAAAATTAAGAAAATGGACTTAGTTAAATTAGTAGAGAAAGAATTTGAGGTGGAAGTAAACCACCCAAAATTCAGCGCAGGTGATACCATCACTGTTAGCTATAAAATTAAAGAGGGTAACAAAGAAAGGATTCAGAAATTCCGTGGCGTTGTTATTCAGTTACGCGGAAGCGGCAACACCAGAACTTTTACTATCCGTAAAATGTCAGGAAACATTGGTGTTGAGCGTATCTTCCCAATCAGCTCTCCTTTCATCGAGAGTATCGAGTTAAATAAACGTGGTAGCGTTCGTCGTAAGCGTATCTTCTACTTGCGTAACTTAACAGGTAAAAAAGCCCGTATCAAAGAAAAAAGATTCTAAAAATTGCATCGCAATATTGAAAAGGTCTCCGTTTAGGAGGCCTTTTTTTATGCTTTCCCCTCGCCCGTAATGCCTCAGACAAACTCAAAACATACCGTCCGCACGTGCGGAAACTCTCCCTAAAAATTAAAATAAGGTTTCCGCAACCATGGAAAGTTAGTCTGAAGTTTATTTCAAGACTTCCGCAGCTCCGGAAAGTTTCCCCAAAGTTGAAAACAGACTTTCGGGATTTCCCGACAAGCAGAAAGTAGATGAAAACAAGCATTCGGGGCCACCCGACGAGCAGAAACAAACTCCCGACAAGTATTCGGAGAGTTCCGCAGCTCCCAAAAAATTCATAACTTCAAAGTGTAATCAATTGTTGGATGAACCTACCAATACCATAGGTCATTAAACAATATGTACATCAAATGACTTTCACATCATAACAAATGAATCATTTTAACATACAAATACCAGTTCTATGAAATTTTTCACATCCTTTATTTTGCTGACCTTCGTTGTTTCAGCCTTTGCCAATGCGCAGGGAACACGATTGCTGCGTCAGCCAACTATTTCTGCTGAAAGTATTGTTTTTGTTTATGCCAACGACCTCTGGAAGGTTGACCGAAACGGTGGCGACGCCATTCGCTTAACCACAAACGAAGGGCAGGAATCGAATCCACACTTTTCGAACGATGAAAAATGGATCGCTTTTTCGGCACAGTACGATGGCAATACCGACGTGTACGTAATTCCTGCCGAAGGAGGATCGCCCAAACGATTAACCTGGCATCCTGATGCTGATGTCGTTCAGGGATGGACACCCGACGGCAAAGTAATGTTTCGTTCGGGAAGAGAAGCACGCCCTACACAAACAAGCAAGTTTTTTACCGTATCAACGGAAGGCGGATTGCCAAAAGCATTGGATATTCCGCGCGCTGCATTTGGCGAACTTTCTGCTGATGGAAAACAGATCGCCTACATCCCTATTACTTTTTGGGATCCTGAATGGCGCAACTATCGCGGCGGACAGGCAATGCCGGTTTGGATTGTTAACATGAAAACCAAGGAACTCATTCGCACTCCGCAACCTACCAAAGAGCGTCACCTCGATCCTGTGTGGTTTAAAAACAAAGTTCTCTACTTGTCGGAGCGCGATTATGCCAGCAATATCTGGTCGTTCGATCCAAAAACCAAAGAAGAGCAACAACTCACCAGGCAGGCGCAGTTTGATGTTAAAAGCCTTGATGCCTGCCGCGATGCAGTGGTGTACGAATGTGGCGGCTACCTGCATTTGCTGAATCCCGAAACCGGTGATGACAAACAACTTGCAATCAACGTAAAAGGCGATATGAATTTTGCACGCGAACGCTGGGAATCGTTTTCTGCCGGCAATCTTACTAATCCAAACATTTCGCCAAACGGCAAACGCGCCGTATTTGAGTATCGGGGTGAAATTTTTACCGTGCCAAAAGAAAAAGGTACCTGGAGAAATATTACCAACACATCGGGAGTGGCCGACCGCTACCCCGTTTGGTCGCCGGAAGGTGATCAGATTGCCTGGTTTAACGATGCCGGTGATGAATACAAACTGGTTGTTGCCGATCAGTTTGGTCAGAATCAAAAGACTTATACGCTTGAAAATCCAACCTTCTATTTCCGCCCCGAATGGTCGCCGGATGGGAAACGAATAACCTACACCGATACCGATTACAATATTTGGGTAATCGAACTGGAATCGGGCGTGGTAACAAAAGTAGGCACGGATATTTTTGCGCATCCAAACCGTGAAATGCAACCCGTTTGGTCGCCCGACAGTAAGTGGATTGCCTATGCACGTCAGCTGAACAGTAGTTTTAAAGCCGTTTTCGTGTATAATATCGACACAAAGGAAACGCTTCAGCTAACCGATGGAATGGCCGATGTGTTAACACCAGCGTGGGATGCAAGTGGCAAATACATGTACATTCTGGCCAGTACCAATTATGGTTTGGCAACCGGCTGGCTCGATATGAGTTCATATGATCCGGATGTAACAAGAAGTCTGTATTGTATTGTTTTATCGAAAGATGAAGCCTCGCCTATTCTTCCAACCAGCGACGACGAAGAGGTAGAAAAAGAGGAAGATGACGAGGAAAAGGAGGATGAGATAAAAGTTACCATTGACGTGGATGGTATCTCGGAACGAATTGTTGCACTGAATATGCCCAACCGAAACTACATGGGTCTGGTGCAAGGACCTGAAAAAACAGTGTTTGTTGCTGAATCGGTACCGAATCAAAGCGGATTAACCATTCATAAATACGAAGCAAAAGACAATAAAGCCGAAGAATTTTTGACAGGTGTACGGAACATGGTAACGTCGGCCGACCGAAAGAACGTTCTTTACCGTAAAGGCAGCTCCTGGGCAATTTCCGGAACCGGAAGCAAACCATCAAATGGCGACGGAAATCTGAAAACCGACATGAAGATCAAGATTGTTCCGTCGGAAGAATACCGGCAAATGTTTGATGACTCCTGGCGTTTTATGCGCGATTTCCTTTATGTTGACAATGTACATGGTGCGCCCTGGGATAAAATTTACGACTGGTATTCGCCAATGGTAAAACATGCCCGCCACCGTACTGATATGAATTACATTATCGACATGATCAGCGGCGAAGTAGCTATAGGCCATTCATATGTAGCCGGTGGCGATATGCCCGACATCGACAGGGTACCAATTGGTTTACTCGGCTGCGATTTGGTGGAAGAAAACGGCTACTATAAAATTACCAAAATATACAATGGCGAAAGCTGGAACCCCGATATCAAAGCACCGCTGGCTGCACCCGGTCTTGACGTAAAAGAAGGAGATTACCTTCTTGCCATAAATGGCAAGGAAATTAAAGCACCAACGAATCCTTACAGTCTTTTTGAGCAAACATCGGGGCGCCAAACGCTAATTAAAGTGGGCTCAACAACTTCGATTGACGATGCAAAGGAAATCACAGTTGAACCGGTTTCAAACGAACGCAATTTGCGCTCCATCGCCTGGATTGAAGATAACCGACGGAAAGTGAATGAATTATCCGGCGGAAAGCTGGCTTACGTTTACCTGCCAAATACCGGAGGCGGTGGTTTTGCATCGTTTAACCGCTATTACTTTGCGCAACAGGATAAAAAGGGAGTTGTGCTTGATGAGCGGAACAATGGCGGTGGCTCGGCAGCCGATTATATGATTGATGTAATGAGCCGCACTTTGCTTGGTTATTTCAACAGCAAGGCCAATGATAACCGTCCGTGGACAACACCAATGGCCGGCATTTGGGGACCGAAAGTAATGATCATTAACGAACGTGCTGGCTCGGGTGGCGACCTGTTACCCTACATGTTTAAAGAAAAGGATCTTGGTCCGTTAATTGGCACAAGAACCTGGGGAGGACTGGTTGGCACCTGGGATACGCCACCACTGATTGACGGCGGACGTATTGTTGCGCCTCGTGGCGGTTTCTTTGATGTTGATGGCGAATGGGCAGTTGAAGGAGAAGGAGTTGCTCCGGACATTGAAGTCATTCAGGAACCAAAACTTATTTTGCAGGGTCGCGATCCGCAATTGGAGAAAGCAGTGGAAGTTGCCCTCGAGAAGTTAAAAGGAAATGAATTTCAGCTAAAACCGGAACCGGCTGCACCTGTTCGCTGGAAACGCCCGGATGGTTTTAAAGCCAACTAAAGACGGCATAAAAAAGCCCCGTTCCTCCATTTCTAGAAGGAACGGGGCTTTTTTCTTCATCTAAAATACCCTTCCTCTTATCCTTTCCTGCAAGCAAGGAAGGACGGTTGGACAGTGGATGTTCACATCAAATGCATCAATTTATTTAAATCGTATTTACTTGTGGAGGCTGATCGTCTTTCCCTTCAAGGAAGAGAGATAAGAGTGAGGGTAGCGTTTCCGGAAGTAAATTCCGGATTCTCGATAGTAATCAGAGTTAACCGCCTGATCGTTTTACCTTATAACCATCAGCTTTAAGCAGTTCAACAATACGCTCGCAAAAGTCGCCCTGAATAAGGATCTCACCATCTTTAACGGTGCCGCCTACCCCACATTTCGACTTGAGTTTTTTACCCAACTCTTTCAGGTCATCGTCAGATCCAACAAATCCGGTTACCAGTGTTACAGCTTTTCCTTTTCGTTTTTTACGATCCAGCATTACCCGTAAATCCTGCTGCCTGGCAGGCAAAGTGTTCTGCTCTTCCTGTTCGTCCTTATTATAGTTAAAATCAGGATTGGTTGAAAATACCACTCCTAATCGTTCTTTCCAGTCATTATTCGACATGTTACCTCCAAATTACTATTAAACTTCCTGTAAAATAAGCCACTACCCAGAATAAATAAGCGGCTTTCGTATAAATAATATGAGTTTTATGTGCCTTGCAGTCGCGACCTTCGGCGATATACATTTTCCAACACCATATTGCCTCCACCAACATGACTAAAAACGCTGTTGCACCAAGAAAACCGTGCAAGGTAAAGGGAGATCCCTTTGAGCCCAAAACCATTAAAGTTATTGCAACAATATCCAGTACTACGCCTATCGACAAAAAGGTAACTACAATTCGTCCAACAATTCTGAATCGCACCAACGAAATGCTTCCAACGCCGTAGGCCAGAAACGACAGGGTTATTACAAATGCACCAATAATGGCTAATGGATTCATATTACTCTGTTATTCGGGTTGTAAGATAATATTATCTGCGTAAATATTCACCCTAACAATAAGTTGGTTCAGTTTTTAATCAAACTTTAACCGGCCGTTTGTATCTCGTTTACTCAGTAGCAGGTTTTTTATTTCCCCGTTTTTATTCACCTGTACAATGTTGCTCTGGTCGCGAAAAACATCGGTTAGCAAATTACAGTCTACCTCTATATTCTTAAGGTCGGTAATATTACCGATCTCCATGTAGGTCCAAACTACGTCTGTCTCCAGCTCCTTGCCAACAAATGCTGCTTCAACATCCTTGTCGTTTACCTTCAGCCGGATACTCTTTTTTAAATAATCATAAATATATTCGTCGGTATGCGCGTCTTCCCGCGTTTCGCCAATGTAAAGTTTATTGTGTCCTTCTTCCGACAATCCTTCGATCAGATCGTCGACAAAGATCTTTACCGAAATTTCGAGTGATTGGTTTTGCTCATTAAAATCTATCTGGCAAATACTCACATAAAAAGGATGTGCATTGGAGAAAAACACCCCTAAAAAAAGAAACAAAACCGGTAGAATTATTTTTTTACTTATTTTCATGCCCTTCAAATTATTGGGCAAAAGTAAAAATTTTATGAGTTTATTCGAGATGTACCTCAAATTGGGGTTCAAACACATTATTGACATTCATGGTTACGACCACATTGTTTTTGTTTTGGCCTTATGTGCCGGTTACAATTTAAGCCAGTTTAAAAAGATATTTATACTGATTACGGCTTTCACCATTGGCCACTCGATTACGCTGGCCCTATCCACATTAAACGTCGTTAATGTTTCGTCCGATATAATTGAATTCCTGATACCGGCCACCATTTGTGTTACGGCCATTGCCAATATTATTCCGTTTAAAGCCAAAAATAACCGGGTGGTATATGTATTAACTTTATTTTTTGGTCTGATACACGGACTGGGATTTTCAAACTACCTGAAACAACTGTTGGGGCGCGAGTCGAATATCTTAACACCCTTGCTGGCCTTTAACATCGGACTCGAATTAGGGCAACTGCTGATACTTGCCATCTATTTTGCGCTGATGTTTATCACCGTACAATTGTTTCGGTCGAAAAGCGATTTCTGGCGCATTTTTGTATCCGGTATGGCCTTTGGTATTTCTATTATTTTAATGATAGAGAAAGCACCGGCCGTTTTTTAAACTTTCGTTTTATAACAAATCCGAAGCCATTGCAAGCTTTTGTAAACAAATTGTATTTTTTATAGTAGAAATTACAATAACTTAAAAGTATTGCTAATTTTGTTCGCCTAGCATTTTGGCATCGATATTAGACATTTAATTACATAATGAAAAAATTAGCACTTTTTATTACCTTTTTCGTATCTGCCTGTGCCGTTTCGCTGGCTCAGGAAAACATTAACCTGAATAAGTTCAGGCAGTTAAAACAAGAGTTGGCAACACCTAATGTTTACCGTACCGCATCGGGAGCACCGGGGCACGAGTACTGGCAACAAAAGGCCGATTACAAAATGAACATCAGGCTGGACGATGAAACCCAGCGAATTTATGGCGAAGAAACCATTACCTACCACAACCAGTCGCCCGATATGCTGAAATATTTATGGTTGCAACTCGACCAGAATATGCGTGCAAAGGATTCGGACACCTACAAAACAATGACTTCAGGATTAAATCAGCGTGTTTCATTTGGTCAGTTGAAACGCATGATGTACGATTTTGATGGTGGTTTTAAACTGGATTATGTGCAGGATGCCGATGGAAACGATTTACCGGCAACCATTAATAAAACCATGATGCGTGTTGATTTACCCGAAACATTAAAACCGGGCGAGTCATTCACTTTTAAAGTAAAATGGTGGTACAACATTAACGACCGCCTTACTGATGGTGGCCGCTCGGGTTACGAATATTTTAAAAACGAAGACAACTACATTTATACCATTGCACAGTTTTACCCACGTATGGCCGTTTATAACGAAGTGGAAGGCTGGCAACACAAACAGTTCCTCGGAACCGGCGAATTTACCCTGCCCTTTGGCGACTTTGAAGTAAGCCTTACCGTTCCGGCCGACCACGTGGTGGGGGCTACAGGAGTTCTTCAGAACACCGACGAGGTATTGACTCAGGAACAGATCGATCGTTTTGAAAAAGCAAAAGCCGATACGGAAGATCCTGTTTTTATTGTATCTCCTGAAGATGCACTAAAGGCTGAAAAAGGAAAAGTAAAAAAAGAAAAAACATGGGTATTTAAAGCCGAAAATGTGCGCGACTTCGCTTTTGCCAGCTCGCGTAAATTTATCTGGGATGCAATGGCCGTAAAATTTGGCGACCGCACCGTAATGGCCATGTCGTATTACCCAAAAGAAGGCAACCCGCTGTGGGAGCAATACTCAACACGCGTGGTGGCGCATACCGTAAAAACCTACTCGAAATTTACTTTCGACTACCCTTACCCGGTAGCCATTTCGGTACACACCGACCGCATTGGAATGGAATACCCGATGATTTGTTTTAACGGTGGCCGCCCCCAAAGCGACGGTACTTACAGCAAGCGCACCAAATACGGAATGATAGGTGTTATCATTCACGAAGTGGGACACAACTTCTTCCCGATGATCGTGAATTCCGACGAACGCCAGTGGACCTGGATGGACGAAGGATTAAATACATTCGTACAGTTATTAACCGAACAGGAATGGGAACCTGGTTACCCATCGTCGCGCGGAGTAGCAGCCAACATTGTTCCTTACATGAGTGGCGACAAAAAATTTATTTCGCCGGTGATGACCAACTCCGAGTCGGTTTGGAACCTGGGTAGCAACGCTTACGCCAAACCGAGTACCGCACTAAACATTTTGCGCGAAACCGTTATGGGCCGTGATCTGTTCGACTATGCGTTTAAAGAATATGCACAACGCTGGATGTTTAAACACCCTACCCCTGCCGATTTCTTCCGCACCATGGAAGATGCTTCGGGAGTTGATTTGGACTGGTTCTGGCGCGGATGGTTCTTTACCACCGACCACTGCGATATTTCGATGGAGAACGTAAAATGGTACCAGGCAAATACACAAGATCCGGAGGTGGAAAAACCACTAAAAAAAGCCACCGACGAAGAGGCAGCTATTTCCATTACCACCATGCGCAACAAAGCATTTGCCAATGAAACATACCGGGCTAAAAACCCTGAAGCTGCCGATTTTTATACCACCTACGACGAATACAAAGTAACCAAAGAAGATAAAGAGGAGTACGATCGGTTTGTAAAAAGCCTGAGCAAGGAAGAAAAAGAATTGCTGGGTGCCAACCTGAACTTCTACCAGATTGATTTTAAGAATTTGGGCGGACTGGTAATGCCGGTGATCCTGAAATTTGAATTTACCGACGGAACAGAAGAGCTTCAGTATATTCCTGCCGAGATTTGGCGGAAAAACAACGAAGAAGTATCGAAGGTGTTTATGTTTAGCAAAGAGGTGGAGCAAATCATCCTCGACCCCTACCGCGAAACTGCCGATACCGATTTGAACAACAACTACTGGCCCGAGCGTAAACAGCCAACCCGTTTCGAACTGTATAAATCGAGATTTGGCGGTGGCCGATACTCCGGAGGTGGCGAAAACCCCATGCAAAAGGCAAAAAAGAAATAATCCTAACCGCGATTTAAATAAATCAGAAAGGAAGCACTCCGATAGGAAGTTTGCTTCCTTTTTTTGTGATAGTCCTCTGAAAACCAATAGCAAATTCTGAATAAACGATATCCAAATCAACTGCAGTTTGATACGTTTTGCCTTGTTCTGCATTGGATATTCGTTATTGAATATTGGTCATTTTACCTACCCCTTCAAAAGTTATTTTTTATGTATAGAGTAGCTTACAAAAGGAGCCGGAAATCATCGGCATTCAGGATATTCATCAGAATTGCTTTCACTTTCAAATATAGCTTCCTGCCCTTGCTCCAAATACAATAAAGCAGTTTCATGCTCCCGTTTTGGTTTACATAGTATTTATTTCTATTTTTATTCCACCTTTTCACCCGGCGACACAGGAAGAAGATTCAAAGCAGTGGAGCGCGCCCCAGGAAAATACGATTTATACAAAATTTAAAAACTTATGCTATAAGCGATGTATGTGTAATACACTTACACATACGTTAGCTGCCATTAGTAAGAAATGAAACTACATAATATCATATAAATATGGAAATGTACTTAGATAACATGGATAAGAGACTTTTAATGTTCTATCCTATTATAGCATTGTATATTTCAATGCTGTTAATTCTATTAGAAAGATTTGCACTTCGTTTTTTAACTAGAATTACAAAAAAATATAAATTTCTTGAAGAATCTGATTTACATGTAACTTCATCGAATTTATGGAAAAGAATAGCACGAGACCTTTGTTTACTGGCAATTAATGCAGATATTTTGGCTATTATTCTAATGGGGCCAGAATGTCTTTGTGGTGACCAAATCATGCCGTTAATTTTAGCGGTTGCACACATTTATTTGTATTTAATTATTATAATTTTTGGTGCAAGACAAGCTATTAAATCTTATTTGTCAAATAATCCGACATATACAATGATGTATTTAATCTTAGGATTGACTGCAATATTAACTAATGCATTCACTATTCAACTATTCATTTATTAATTATGGCAAAAAATAAATTATCTAACTGGATAGTAGGTATTGGTTCAAGTCTGATAGCAACTTTGATTGTAATCTTTTTTCCAAAGATAATTGGTCTATTTAAAGGAGACTCTTACGATTCTGTTTATTTTATTCAAAAAAATACTATTGGAAACATCTGTACTCAGACTCTATATTTAGAAAACCTATCGACACGAGAATTACTAATATCTGATTTCAATATTGAAACAAAAAAAGCTGTGGACTTAGTAAGTTCAGATTTATATAATCTGCTAAATAAAGACTCGAAAAGTGTTAAGGTTATTGGAGATTCGACATTAAAAATCTTTAAATTGCAGGTTCCTGTTTATTTATCTGAGAACAATGTCTTAAGAATGATTTTCACATCCTCATATAAGAATGAGATATCAATCAGCGATAATTGGATTGAACTAAAATGTCCTACAGGGAAAGTTAATAACGGTAGACCAAATTATAGAAATGCGACATTAATAAATAGAAATGACTATCAATTGGAGAAGAGTAAGAAGATAACTAAGAATCTAATATTTGTAGTCGTATTTTTGATTTTATTAACAATAACTGTCGTGATAGTAGTATTTAGAAAACGAAATAACGGCAGCTAACACGCGGTATAAAACATTGGGGTTTAAGTGGTTATTTAAGCATTCAGCCACGCATCAAGTTCGGTGTAACTGGACAGGAAAGTAGCCCGCAATCCCCAACGATTTCATACCGCAACCGTTAACAACAAAAATAACCATTACAAAAATCCAAACTCCCATATTAGCATATCGGAATTGTTCTATTAACTTATTTAGGTCAAAAAAGTCCCTGTATCAAGCCTTTCAGAAGCTTTTTACCAACTCAAAAAATCAGGGTAGAACCATTCTACCCAAGGGAATTATCCTTTTACCCTAAGGAATCATAGATATTCCCTATGGGATTACTCCTGTACCCTAGGGAATATCTATTATACCCAAGGGAATTGTCTTTCTTACCAAGGGAATAATCGTGCTCCCCAAGCAGATTGTCTTGGTTTCCTATTCTTTTCCTAAAGCTGCTTTAACTTCTGCCACTGTTTTTGCGGCATTACCAACAAAAAGTTTTCCGTCAATCTCAAATACCGGGCGTTTCAGAAAAGTGTAATCCCTTAGCAAAAGCTTTTTATAATCGGCATCAGATTTTACCGGGTTGGCTTCAAGAGCAGCTTTTAATTTCCGGGCGCGTTTATTTATGAGTGCTTCGTAGCTTTTAGTATGTGCGTACAGGCTTTCAACCTGCTCTTCGGTAATTGGTTCGGTTTTTATATCCTGCTTCTCAAAACTTTCGTCAACGTTTACTTCTTTCATTATTCGTTTGCAGGTATCACAAGTCGACAGGTAATATACTTTTCTTTTCATTCCGGTTATCTTTTGTGTCCGAAAGATAATTATTTGCTGTTGTCTTTCCAGACAGGAAAAGATTTTTGCTTTCTTTTGACCGATTGCAAAAGAAAGTGCCCGTCTGGCTTAACAATGTCAATAAGTTAACAGCAAAATTACTGAAGGTCATATTTATTTCAGCCCAATGCGTTGCATTGGGTAATAAGCAACAAACAAGAACAGCGCCCTGAAAGGGCAATTTAGCTGCCCTTTCAGGGCGACCAAAAACATCAATCCTTGTCCCCAAGGCGTTGCCTTGGGCTGTATTATCAAAGGCTTACAGCCTTAACTTAATGACATTGGTCTGGCATAAAGACAAAAAGTACCTATAGAAAATTGAACTCCATGTTTTATCCGGAGCAACCTGAAATGAGTAAACTCAAAAATGAAACCTACTTCTCACAACTCACCACCAAAGGCAAATGTTTTCCACCAAAAGCATCCTGTTTAAAGTTGGCATAAAACTGAATGTTTCGGAAACCGGCTTTTTCCAGCAGCGTTCTTAATGTTTCACTTTTTAGGGCCAGCAAAGGTGTTTCGTTCGACACAATGCGGCCTATGGATTTAATTTCAAGGTCGGTTTGAAAACCTATAAGCTCTGAGTTTTCAGTAAAATTATAACGACGAATAAACTTAATATTCTCCGTGTCGATTACCGGTAGTGCTTCAACCGGTTCACTGCAAATGTAGTCGTAGTTCAGTAACTGAATGAGTAATTGTCCTCCGGGTTTTAAACTAGTTTTGGCACCTTCCAGCATTTGCAAAACAAGTGCTTCGGAGTTGAGGTGCACCAGGGTATTTCCAAAACACAATACGGCATCAAACTGCTGCGCTATAAAATCCTGCGTCAGTTCCAGCATATTTCCCTGCTGAAAAGTCAGCTTTTCGTGTTTTTTGTTGTCAATGGCTTGTTGCAGTAGGTCTTCGTTCAGATCAATTCCAATAAGCTCTGCCCCACCTTCAGCCAGCTGAAAGGCCAACTCGCCGGTAGCACAGCCAATATCCAGAATATGCTTTCCGGGCAACTCACCGAGTTTGTTTTTCACAAACGTCAGTTGCATGGGATTAAACGGAAAAATCTCGGAATAATACTTTGATATGGAGGTGTAGAATATATTTTGTGAATCGTGCATGTGCAAATTTACAAATATTGCTCAACAATACTTTTTACTTCGTCGGCAGAACGTACGCCCATGCCACTCCACTTCAGCTCACCGTCTTTAAACAGCATCAGCGTCGGAATGCTTCGTATCTGGTATTTCGAGGCAATATTCGGGTTGCGGTCAACATCTACTTTTATGATCTTGACATTTTCTTTCAGCTCAGCTTTTACCTGCTTCAGAATGGCCGGCATTTGTTTGCACGGCCCACACCAATCGGCATAAAAGTCGACCAAAACCGGACGTTTGCAATTGATAATATTTTTGAATTTAGCTATCATTCTGTTCTGCTCTTTTTTTGCGCTTCACCATAAAATCGTTTATGGCATCGCCCACAAGGTAACCAACCGCAGCTCCCCACAAGGTACTCCAGTACCACACCGATTTTATGGGGCAGGTACCGCTTAAACATCCCACATATTTCCAGTAAAGAAAACCTCCAACGGCACCAACTACCAATAATATAAGGGCCAACTGCTTTTGTTTTATAAACTTCATCTTTTATCCTTCTAACTTTGAAACAGCAACAAACACATTTAGTTTTTAAATAACCATTGAAAAAAATGATTGCAAATAGATTTCCCCGAAATCATAACTTTTAGGAAATATAGAGCTCAACGAAAACGGCTACTTTTGCTGGCTTTAGAAAACATTATGTGGGCACTATTTGGATTGGCTTCGGCCTTGTTTCTGGGCATTTACGACATTTTTAAAAAGCAATCGCTTAACAGTAACGCGGTAATGCCCGTCTTGTTTTTTTCAACCGTTGCCAGCACTTTGCTGTTTACCCCTTTTATTGTTATCTCGTTTAAATCGCCCGAACTTTTGGCCAACACCGGTTTGTATGTGCCACAACTTACCGCTGGCGAACATCTTCAGGTGTTGCTAAAATCGGCCATTGTGGTGTCGAGTTGGGTGCTTGCTTTTTTTGCCTTAAAACACCTGCCCATAACCATTGTAGCTCCCATTAGGGCAACCGGTCCGCTTTGGACACTTATCGGCGCGCTCATTATATTTCACGAACGCCTGAATATTTACCAGTGGATTGGAATTGCCATTACCCTGGTATTTTTCTACCTTTTCTCCACCGCCGGGAAAGCTGAAGGCATCCACTTCAAACGCAACAAATGGATTTATTTTATTGTGGCAGCCACCCTGCTTGGCGCCTGCAGTGGCCTGTACGATAAATTCATTTTACGCCGAATTGACCGCGTAGCTGTTCAGGCCTGGTTTTCGGTGTACCAAGTCGTAATTCTGCTGCCTTTTGTTTTACTGAACGAAAAAGTTAGAAAACGTAAAAATATCCACTTCGAATGGCGCTGGACCATCCCGCTGATCGGGCTGTTTTTGGTTATTGCCGACTACCTTTATTTTTATGCCCTCAGCAACGAAGATGCTTTGATCTCGGTAATTTCAGCATTGCGCCGTGGAAGTGTTTTGGTAGCTTTTGTAGTTGGCGGTGTGCTGTTTAAAGAACAAAACCTGAAAAAGAAAGGCGCTTACCTGGTGGGGATTCTGACGGGTATTTTGTTGATTACTTTGGGAACGGTGTTGTGAGATTAGCCACTAGCAAGAAGATTGATGGAGATTGATATAAGATTGAAGAAGATTGAAAAACTGATAAATTGTAAAATTGTAAATCCCCTTGAACTCCTTCCTCTTTGTGAAACTTTGTGCCTGCTTGGTGAAGCTTTGTGGTAAAAAAGATTGATGGGGATTGATATAAGATTGATATAAGATTGAAGAAGATTGAATACGATTGTCAAATTGGATGAATACAACAATCTATTTTCTCAGCTAAGCTCTCCGGTTTTGTAACTCGCAGCTAGTGGCTAGTGGCTAGTCGCTCGTAGCTAAAAACAAAAAAAGCTTCCCGCAACCGCAGAAAGCTTCTTCCATTATTTTGTATTTTATTAGAATTTAAACGTCAGTCCTACTCCAAACGATTCCATAAACTGTAAAGCCGGCGAAGGAGGCAGGGTTTCGTCGTCGCCCTGAATTTTAACATCATTATCGTAAATAAGCTGCGTAATCAGGTTCGCCGACAGGTAATCGTTCACCTTCATAATGATCTTGAATGTCCAGTCGACATCAATATTTTTGGGCTGATCCAGATAATTCGAGAAAAGATCAATCTTAGTATCGAGGGTAACGTTTTCCCAAATATCTTTCTTTAACTGCGCTTTTACCGTTGCTCCAAGCTCGGCACGCATTGTTTTTCCTTCTTCAACACCAAATGCACCTTCATCCGACAAATCATCGTCAGTAACAAAAGTGAATTTTCCCGACACGGGAGCCATCATCAACGAAAAACCATCGGTTTTGTAATCCATACCCAAACCAATACTCAGGTAACCCGGTGCCATAAATTTGGAAATGGCATTGTCGGTATCAGGGTAATCATAACCTGCCGCGAACTGCGATTTAAAATTCAGCAAAGCCGAATAATACCAGTTTTTGCTGGCCTCAATACCCAGTTTCGAACTCATATCGATCATATCATCAGATTTCCTCAATTTCTGGTCCTCTTCCTTTAAAAAACCATAACGAAAATCGAAGGTATTATCCCAGTTCAGCTTGTCTTTTTTGTAATTGGCCGCGTAATTCACCATCACAACTCCCGACATGGAACTTTTTCCACCGGCCGCCCAGTTGTTTAATGAAACCTGCGAAAAATTTAGTGTTGTACTACCACTTGTTGTCCAAAGGGTATCTTTTGGTTCGTCTTGTGCAAACGCAAATGCAGGTAGTAAAAATAATAGAATCAGTACTTTTTTCATTTCAATATTTGTTTGGTAATTTTTAAAAACTCAAGTTAAGGAAAATAGAACAAAGGTTGAATAAAAAAGTTTGTAAACATAAGAATCATTCAACACCTGTCTAGTAATCAACAATGCTATTTCACTGAATTAAGCATACTTACAATTACCTTGACAAATTCCTTCAATTTTCGTAACTTCTTTCTTTAATCTGATCGGTTGAACTAAAACGGTTGTAAAACCATCCCCGCACTATTTGGCATGACAGCTTATCATCAGGGAAAACTTAAGCGACCAAATAGTAATTCTTCCCTGCTTCCCAACACTCAGCTCTATTAAAAAGATAGGTTTTGAGTACTTGCCATTAGTTATCCTCAGGCTTTTTCGAAACAGTATTTAACCACAAAAATCTCATGAAAATGAAAAAAATTATCATCATCTTTTTCTTTTTACCGTTCTTTGTTCATGCACAACTATCACCCGAAAATGCAGGAACAGACCTTGAAGCGCTGGCCAAAAACATTGTAAATCAATGTGCCAACATCCAGACTGATGAAATCGTATTCATCAATGGAAATGCCCGGGATATTGAATTGCTTGAAAACATAGCTGTCAATGTTCGTAAAAATGGAGCATTCCCCCTGCTTACTGTTAGTAGCGACCGTTTAACCCGAAAAATGTTTACAGAGGTTCCGGCGAAATATGACACACAGTACCCGAAACTGGGTATGGAAATTGTAAAAATGATAACGACTCAAATAAATGTTACTTCAAGCGATACACCGGGATTGCTTGCCGACATCCCCCCGGAACGTTTTGCAACAAGAAATAAAGCACAAAAACCGGTGCAAGACATTTATCGTGAAAGCTATATCAAGTCTGTGCAACTTGGGAACGGTCTATATCCTACCAAAAACCTGGCTGATCAATTTGAAGTGCCGGTAGACCAGTTGGCAAAAATGTTTTGGGATGGTATTAATATTGATTATAATCAGTTGACCACAATTGGAGAAAAGCTTTCAAAAAAACTGACTTCCGGAAACACACTGAATATAACTCACGATAACGGCACTAATATCAGTGTAAAAATTACAGATTGTAAACCTTTTATCAGCGATGGCAAAGTACCAGCTGATAAATCAGGAAGTGCGAGCAGATCTGTTTATCTGCCGGCTGGCGAAGTATTTTTTGCTCCTGTTTCAGGCACTGCCAACGGAACGCTCGTTTTGGATCATTTTAGGTTTAGAGGTCAAACTATTGAAGGACTAAAATTAGTTTTTAAAGATGGGGAACTAACTTCAATGAGCGCTAAATCTGATATTGCAGTATTAAAGGAATACTATGATGCACAGGACGAAAAGTTAGCTGAATTTTCACTGGTAGATTTTGGGATCAATCCTAAAATAACCGTCCCGAAAGGCAGCAAACTTTACTCTTATGTTCCTGCCGGCACTATAACTTTAGGAATAGGCAATAATTTTTGGGCAAACGGAGATAATGATTCAAATGCAGGAATTCAATTCCACTTGACCGGAAGCAAAGTAACCGTTGATAATACAGCCATTATCAATGAAGGAAAACTTATAGATTAACAGCCTTCTTTCAAATAAATCCATAAATACCCGCCATCAAGGTGGGTATTTATTTTTGCAGCTTTTCCCAATCTATAAAAAGCGATCGCTATTGACTTCTTGATGAATTTGATACTGATTATCAACTAAAAGCTTCTTCATCTCCTTGGCAAAATAGGGCGCCAGCATCACTCCTTTTGTTCCAAGACCGTTAAATAAATAAATGTGATCAAACTCAGGATGTTTTCCAATAACAGGCCGCCGGTCGATAACTGTTGGCCGCACGCCTGCCCAATGCTGTTCAATCGTAAAATCAACATGAATAAGCTCTTTTAAACGATCAACAATGGAGTTTTTGCCCTCTTCTGTTGGATGATCTGTAAGGTCTTTCCACTCGTAAGTTGAGCCAACTTTAAAACGATGATCGCCAATTGGCAGCACAAATACACGGCGGTTAATGATGTAGTTTTCCGAAAGACCGGGTGCATAAATCTGCAGCACCTCCCCTTTTGCCGGCTGTAAACGCACAAAATCAAACAGCGGATGTGTTTTCAGGTAATGTCCCTCGCAAAACACTATTTTATCAAACTGAATATCCTGGAAAATGTGATTTTCGAAACTACTTTGGTTTGTCGGATAATCGGTCTCAATCAATAGTTCATTTTCCTGAAAGAAGCGCTTGGCAGCGTCCAGAAAAAGACCGGTTTTTAAATAGCCCGATCCGTTTACAATTCCATAGGCATGTGATTTTAAAACCTGATCAACCGGGCTGGTTTCACAAATATTCTCAATAAACGGTGTAAACTTTTCGTCGGCTTTTCGTTCCTGCCAAAGCTCTGTTTCCTGCTCCGACAGTGGTTTTATCATCGGCAGATCAAAATAAAATCGTTCGCCCAGCAATTCTTCCAGATCGCGATAACGTTTTTTCATTACCGGTAGCAATTCATCTACCATCCAGCTTTTAGTCATACGCTTAAACACCAGCGGATTTACCATACCAGCCGCCACGCGTGTTGCAGTGCTTTTCTGCGGGTTGTTAACAATACAAACATCCACTCCGGCAACATGCAACTCAAAAGCCAGCAAGGTACCTGCCAAACCCTGCCCCACAATCAATACCTCTTTTCGTTTCATTGTATCCGAATCTTTTTGGCAGCCTCTTCTACTTCTTCAACCGGCAATTCGCACGAACCGTTTTTACATACATAAATCAAGTCTGTAGTGTGGTTAAAACGATCTTTCAACAGTGGCACATCGCTCTCCTTCTCGGTGAATGCCCAAAGCACATGCGGATGAAATCCTTTTTGCAATTTCTTAAGCTGTAGGCGGGAATTGATACCACAAACGGCGACTTCAAAATAAGGTGCTGAAAGTTTTAACGCCAGAGTTCCCCAATTGGCATATGCCATAGGGTAACTGGCAAAATGTGGCGTAATGTATAGCAACATTTTCTTTGCAATTTCCAGATATTCGGGTTTTCCATGTACTAAATAAAATCGGTGCAGGATGTTTGCCATTACCGAATTAGCCGCCGGAATAACATTATCCTCTTTCTGAAAATGGTTGGTAATTACCGCATCGGCATTATATCGGTTGAAATAGAATAGTTGCTTTTCTGCATCGTAAAAACGGGTAAAAACATACTCCAGCAATTTATCAGTCAAAACCAACCACTTTTCATCACCAGTAAGCTCATACAATGCCAAATAGGCCTCCATCAACAAAGCATAATCTTCCAAAAATCCATCGATGGAAGCATTGCCCTTTTTCCAGCTGTGGTACAGCCGACCATCTTCCGTTATCAGGTTATTTTGAATGAAATCAGCATTTTTTAATGCCAGTCTCAAAAAGTCATCGTTACCAAAAGCCTTGTAAGCATCAGCCAGCCCTTTAAGCATAAGCGCATTCCACGATGTTAGCGTTTTATCATCCAATCCGGGACGTACACGTTTGCTTCGCGCTTTTAACAAAGCATATTTCCATTTGCCAACTTTTACCTGTAGTTCGTGTAAACTCAGATCATGGTTTTCGGCAAATTCTTCATTTGAAATATCGCGAAGGAGAATGTAATTGTTATGCTCCCAAAATCCTTTTCCATTTATGTTATAATATTCTTCAACCAATGGGAATTCATCGCCCATAATTTCCTGAAGCTCCTCTTTTTTCCACACATAAAACTTTCCTTCTTCGCCTTCGCTGTCGGCATCCAGCGACGAATAAAAAGCACCGCTTTCGTCCATCAGTTCCCGCTCTACAAACGCAATGGTTTCGTAAACGACGGTTTTAAACTCCTCATTTTTAAAATGCTGATATGCTTTTGAATAAACACTGATGAGCTGCCCGTTATCGTACAACATTTTCTCGAAATGCGGTACTTTCCAAATTTCATCCACCGCGTAACGTGCAAAACCACCGCCTACCTGATCGTAAATCCCTCCGCGGGCCATTTTCAGTAATGTGGTTTCTACAAAATCGAGCACGGCTTCATCTGAATTCATAAAACCGTAGTAGAGCAAAAAGTCGAGATTTACCGGCATCGGGAATTTCGGAGCACCAGCTCTTCCGCCTTCTTCGTAATCGAAGTGTTTTTTCCAACCATCAACACCGTTTTGCAACAATTCGTTGCTATAGGCTACCTCTGTCTCCACCTCGGGCATTAACGAAACCTGATGAATTCCCTGCTGCAAACGGGTAGCGAACTCTTCCGCCTTATCTTGTTTTCCCCTGTAAAATGCCGCGATGGTCTTCAGGTTCTCCACCCATGTTTCTTTTGGAAAATAGGTTCCGCCCCAGATTGGCCGTCCATCGGGCAAAGCAATTACATTTAAAGGCCAGCCGCCTTGTTGCCCCATCAACTGAACGGCACTCATATAATAATGATCCACATCGGGGCGCTCTTCCCGGTCCACTTTAATACAAACGAAATTTTCATTCATAACTGCAGCCACTTTTTCATCCTCAAAACTTTCGTGTTCCATTACGTGGCACCAGTGGCAGGCAGCATAGCCAATGCTAACCAAAATAAGTTTGTTTTCGGCTTTTGCCTGAGTAATGAGTTCTTCGCTCCAGACCTCCCAGTTTACAGGGTTATGAGCATGTTGCAAAAGATATGGCGAAGTGGCATTTATGAGCGCATTGGTATGTGGCATATCAAAATAATTGTTTTTAACCAGCTGTTTTCAGCCTGATTCTGTTCTGAAACCATTGTATTCAGAAGAACAACAAAACAGGAAATTGGTTTCGGGCGCTGTGTTATTTGACCACCTGCCCATGACAAAGGTCATTTTGATTTTTTAAATGACAGCTACTTTTGTAGCTACAAATCCACCTAAGAAATTAGGACACAACATCAAACAAAAAATAAAAATCCCGGACTGGACGCCGGGATTTTTTTATGCCGTAAGTTTTCTGTGATATCTTGTGAATGAAATTAACTACCTCACAACATGAAGTTTCACGCAGATTACGCTAGTTTTCACAGATTTTCTAAAATACTTCTGTTTTCCATCTGCGCAATTCTGCGAAATCTGCGAGCAATAAAAACTGAAAGAAATACGGTCAAGCACTTCTTAAATGCAATTCACCTCACGTTCCAGCGTAACACCAAACTTCTCTTCTACCGAATTGCAAACCGCTTCAGAAAGTGCATAAATCTCTTTTCCGGTGGCATTGCCATAATTCACCAAAACCAGAGCCTGTTGTTCATGAACACCGGCATCGCCAATACGTTTCCCTTTCCAACCAGCCTGTTCAATGAGCCAGCCGGCAGCCAGTTTAATCTTGCCTTCTCCTCCCGGGTAAAATGGGACCTCGGGGTATTTCGATTTGATTTGCTCAGCTAAAGCCATATCAACCACGGGGTTTTTAAAGAAACTACCGGCATTGCCCAACTCTTTTACATCGGGTAATTTTGAAGAGCGGATTTCAATAACCGCCTCGCGTATATTGTGAAGATTTACATCTCCTTTTTCTTTTACCCTTTCTTCCAGCTGACCATAGCCCAGATTAAATTCGGGGAACTTATCCATTCGCATAATTACCGAAGTGATGATAAAACGGTTTTTCAGGTAATTCTTAAAAACACTGTTGCGGTAGGCAAACCCACACTCGGTGGCTGAAAACTCCACTGCACAGCCTTTTTCCAGGTCGAAACCTTTTACTTTTTCAATCAAACGGCAAACTTCCTGACCATAAGCACCAATATTTTGTACCGGTGCAGCACCCACTTTTCCGGGTATCAGCGATAGGTTTTCTGCACCACCCAATCCCTGATTAACAACAAATTCTACAAATTCGTCCCAAACTTCGCCAGCCCCCACTTCAAACCATACATGATTACGGTCTTCCCAAACCGAATTCATTCCGGGCACATTCGGATGAATTACCAGGCCGTCGAAATCATTCATAAACAAAATATTGCTGCCCTCACCTAAAACGATCAACTTCTCTTCTTTCCAGCTTTTATTGGAATTCAGAAAAACCTGCAGGTCTTCCAGTTCGGTAAATTCGAAATAATATTTTGCTTTGGCTTCGATGCCAAATGTATTGTGTGCCTTTAGCGAATGATTTTCTGAAAAGCGGATCATAGAATAAATTTTGCGCAAAGATAAAAGCTCCGTTGATTAATGAGGAAGGATTAAGGATTAATTTGCCTGCAATGCTTTAATGCGAGAATGCTTAAATTACAAAATTGCTAAACTGATAAATTGTAAAATTGTATGCAACGAACGCCTCCAACTTATACCCGCTTTTGCCAATTGCATTTTGCCAACTGCCTATTAAACCACTTAACATCAGTCCTACCATTCTCTGTGAACCTCTGAGTCTTCTCTGGGCAACTCTGTGGTAAAACATTTTGAAAGGGAATTGAGGCACAACAAGAATCTTCCAACTTCGCGCCTCCTGCTTCCTAGTTTTTCTATCTTTACAACAAAATCATTTCATTCATTTGAAGCACAAAAAGCAAATAATTGTTTCGGTTACAAACGACCTGGTTGCCGATAACCGGGTGCACAAAGTTTGTACTTCATTAGAAGAAATGGGATTCAGTGTTTTGCTGGTTGGCCGGAAATTAAAAAACAGTCAGCCGCTCACTCGAAGCTACCGGACTCACCGAATGCACTTGTGTTTTACCAAAGGCGCTTGTTTTTATGCCGAATACAATTTCCGCTTGTTGCTGTTTTTACTTTTCCGGAAAGCCGATGTTTTACTTGCTAACGATCTGGATACGCTGACAGCGAACTATCTGGCTTCAAAAATTAAACGATCAAACCTGGTTTACGATAGCCACGAATACTTTACCGAGGTTCCTGAATTAATTGGTCGCCCGCGGGTAAAACGGATTTGGGAGTGGCTGGAAAGTAAAATGCTGCCGAATTTAAAACACTGCTATACCGTTTGCGATTCCATTGCTGCTGTGTACCATGAAAAATATGGCGTACCATTTCAGGTAGTCAGAAATATTCCTACTTCAAAAAATACGATTCAGCTTAACGAAAAAGAAAATCAGCAAAAAATCATTCTTTACCAGGGAGCTCTAAATATTGGCCGCGGGCTGGAACAAGCTATTAAAGCCATGCATTTTATCGATGGAGCTCAACTTGTAATTGCCGGCGATGGCGATATTAAAGGACAGCTGGAAGAATTGGTTCGCACCGAACAACTTGAACATAAAGTTCGTTTTACGGGTCGTCTTTCCATTGAAGAACTGACAAAACTAACACCAGGTGCCGATCTGGGATTATCGATAGAAGAAGACCTGGGTCTGAATTACCGTTTCGCCCTGCCCAATAAATTGTTCGATTACATCAGGGCCGGAGTTCCGGTGTTGATTAGCGACTTGCCGGAAATGAAAGCAATTGTTGAAAAGTATGATATTGGAGCTATCAGTAAGTCGCACGAACCAAAAGATCTGGCAAATGAGATACTTGAAGCTTTGAATAATTCGGACAAACGAAAAAACTGGAAAACCAACTTTGTTCAGGCATCAAAAGATCTTACCTGGGAAAATGAAGAGAAAGTTTTGAAAGGTATTTTTTCTGAATTTCTTTAGGCATTTCATACGACTACACATGTTCATTGTTTTACCCCCGGCCCCTAAAGGGGAGCTGGGCAAGTCCCCTTTAAAGGATTTAGGGGTCAATAAAAAATTTGAATATTCTATACCGCAAGATTCGATCGCTTAATACGATTATTCACTTTTATCATGAAGTACAGGATTACATTCCTAAAGCAAGAAAACAAAGTTTTTAATCAAACTAAACATTTTTCTCCAACAGATTTTCAAACTCCAATTCGTCGGTATTCTTTGCCGAATCGTTTAATTTTCCATTAACACAAACCAGCGTTCGCGCAGGTTTTTTAGCGATTGCAGCATAATCGTGCGTAGCCATCAATATGGTCTTTCCATCGTTGTTTAACTGGATAAACAAATCCAGAATATCTTCCGAAGTTTCGGGATCGAGGTTACCGGTGGGCTCATCAGCCAAAATAATATCAGCATAATTCAAAATGGCGCGTGCGATAACAACACGCTGCTGCTCGCCCCCACTTAGCTGATGCGGCATTTTTTCCTTTTTATGCAACATTCCAACACGCTCCAACACTTCGTCAACGCGGTTTTCGATTTCCAGCTTATTTTTCCATCCGGTGGCCTTTAACACAAAAGCCAGGTTAGCATACACATTCCGGTCGGTAAGCAAACGAAAATCCTGAAATACAACCCCCAACCTTCTTCTTAAATGAGGAATATTGCGTTTTTTCAGTCCTACCAGGTCAAAATCCAATACAGTCCCCGAGCCAAATTCCAAAGGCAATTCAGCGTTTAGCGTTTTTATCAGGCTGGTTTTTCCGGTTCCAACCTTACCAACCACATAGATAAACTCACCTTCCTTCACCTCTACATCAACCCCCGAAAGCACCAGGTTATCGTACTGGTAAATACTGGCATCCAGCAACTTTATGACTGTTTTTTTGTCCATAAAAAATATGTTACAACTAAAATAGTTCGAAATTTCTTACCCACATATATAATAAAGGAAAGAAATAAACAGTTTTTTGTTAAGAATTACAAGCATTAACGACAGTTTAGCATACAGGGAATAACTATTTTAGTTGGTCAATTTTAAAAAGTAAGCCAGCTAATGGTTTTAAACAATTTATTCATTTCAAACAAAGCGAATAAAGCATGAGAACAATACAAATTTTGTTATCTCTTTTTATCATTATTGGTTCTTTTCAGCAAGTCGGAGCGCAGGAAACGGCTTATTTTGATGATGTAAGAAAGGATATCGACATCGCAAAAGAACTCTACAACAAAGGAAAATACATTTCAACTTACCGGCAATTTGAGAAAATTCAGAAACGTGTTGAGCCCAAATCGGAGTTGTATTCCGAAGCCGAATATTTCAAAGCTGTTTCGGCGCTTCACGCCGGTTACCGCTCGGGCGACAAGCTGATCCGCACGTTTGTAGAAACCTATCCTGATAGTCCATACATGAACAGTGCACAATTTAACCTCGGTAAAAACCAGTTTGAAAAACGGCAATATTCGCTGGCCATTCGCACTTTTTCAAAAGTAGACCGCAGCGACCTTTCGGACAATGAACGCATTGAATTGCAATACCAGAATGGATTTGCCAACCTCGAAGAAGGAAACACCGATGTGGCCTACCGCGAATTTATGGCCATCCGGAACACCAATAATTTGTACAGCAAACCTGCCACCTACTACTGTGCGCACATTTTGTACTTAAGAGAGGATTACGATGCGGCGATTGAAGCTTTTAGGGCATTAAACAACGACCCGTCTTATTCGCCGGTAATTCCGTTGTATGTCAGCCATATCTACTACAAACAAAAGAAATACAACGAGGTGGTGAACTACACCACAACGATTATCGATGATGTACAGGAAGAGCACCAAACCGAGTTGGCAAAAATTGTTGGCGATTCGTATTTTCATTTAGGCCAATACGAAAACGCCATTCCTTACCTCGAGAGATATTTTAAAACTTCGGGAACAAAAACACGGGAAGAAAATTACATCCTTGGATTTTGTTACTACCACACAAATAAATTTGAGGAGGCAGCCGAATTGTTGCAAAAAGCGGCTACCGGCGAAGATGAAATGACACAAAACGCCTACTATCATCTGGCCGATTGTTTTATCAAACTCGATGAAAAAGAAAAGGCAAAAACGGCCTATAATGCAGCTTCGGAATTCGACTTCAACCCGGATATTAAAGAAGACGCTTTGTTCAGTTACGCCAAATTAACCTACGAGCTTTCGTACTCTCCGTTTAACGAAACCATAAAAGCTTTCGACCGCTACATTGCAGAATATCCAAACTCGCCAAAAAACGCAGAAGCATACGAAATTCTGGGCGAAGTGTACATGGTGACCAAAAACTATAAAGACGCTATTGAGTCGATAGAGAAAATACAAAACAAAACACCCCACATTTTAGAAGCCTACCAGCGCGTAACATTTTACCGCGGGTTGGAGCTTTTCAATAACCTGATGTATAACGAGGCGATCGAGAATTTCGACCTGTCATTGGCCAACGGAAACTACAGTAAGGAAATAAAAGCGAGAGCGCTTTTCTGGAAATCGGAAGCCTTATACCGTGTGGGCGATTACAATAATTCCATCGCTTCTTACAACCAGTTCGCACGAAGTTCTTCTTCGGCAAACGACGCAGAGGTTTTAAATGCCGACTATAACATGGGCTATGCTTACCTGAAAACCGATAATAAAGAAGCGGCACAACAACATTTTCTCCAGTATGTGCAGAAGATGCAGGGCAAACGAACACCAAAAATTGCCGACGCGTACAACCGTATTGGCGATTATTATTTCCTGAATACAAATTATGCGCAGGCCATCGACAATTACGAACGTGCCTACAACATAAAAATGCTGGAAGCCGACTACGCCCTGTTACAAATTGCATTTTGCCAGGGGCTACAACGTAAACAACAAGACAAGATCAACAATCTGAACCTGTTGTTACGCGAATTTCCGGAATCGGATTACTACGATGACGCATTATACGAGCTGGGGCGCGCGAACGAACGACTGGGCAATAATTTCGAGGCCGTTCGCCAGTATCAGGAGATTGTAGAGAACCATCCGAACAGCAACTACTACCGCAATTCGTTGCTGCAACTGGGATTGGTAAATTACAACAATGGCGACTTCAACAAAGCCCTGAGCCAGTATAAAGAAGTGGCCGAAAATTACAAAGGAACACCCGAGGCCAATTCTGCACTGCAAGGCATAAAAAACTGCTACGTGGAACTGAATGATGTGGATGCCTATTTCGCCTACGTAAAACGTTTGGGCGGTGATGTTAGTGTTAGCGCATCGGAACAGGATCAGTTAACATACTCGGCTGCAGAACGTGTTTATATGGCCGGAAATGATGATGCTGATATCCAACTTCAACAATACCTGAATCAATTTCCGAACGGAGCTTACGCTGCCAATGCACATTTCTATCTGGCTGAAATAAAATACAAAGAAGGCAGCTACGGGGAAGCCAATTCGCACTACTCGTTTGTAGCCAACCAACCCGATAATATTTTTACCGAACAGGCACTTGCACGTGCATCGGAGCTGACATATAATGCCGGCGACTACGATACTGCGCTCGATCTGTTTAACCGACTGGAAGAAAAATCAACCGGAAAATGGAATTCGCTTCGTGCCAACACCGGCCAAATGCGCTGCCAGTTGATCAATCAAAATTATCAGGCGGTAATTGTAGCAGCCGAAAAAGTAAATAAATCGGATGTAGCAAACGAAGCGCTGAAAAAGGAAACGGATTATGCCATTGGAAAATCGAACTACGAACTGGGTAATTTAAGTTCGGCAATTAGCCCGCTGCGCGATGTGGCCAAAGATACTAAGCTGGAGCAAGGTGCTGAAGCTAAATACCTGCTGGCAGAAATTTATTACCGCGACAATAACAGGGCAAAAGCCGAGGAAGAAATTGTTGACTTCATTGACAAAGGAACGCCATACACTTACTGGCTGGGTAAAGCCTTTTTATTGCTGGCCAGCATTTACGAAGATGGCGGCGATCAGTTTCAGGCAAAACATACGTTGAAAAGCCTTGCTGAAAACTATAACGACGACAACGACGGAATAAAAGCCGAAGCGCAGCAACGTCTTGATGTTATTCTGGCAAAAGAAGCGCAACAGCAGCAAAATGCGGTAGACAGCTCGTTCCAAATGGAAATTAAACAAAACTAAAAATGCACAAAATGTTCAATACAGCTCGATATATTTTCACACTGATATTACTTGGTACTGCCGTTTTTGCGCAGGCGCAACAAGACACCACGCTTACGAAGGAGGTTGAGGTTACAAAAGCATACAAACCCACACTTTCTGATGCCAACAAACTAAACAGCATGCCAACAATTGATGAAACGGAACACCAAAAACCGACATTCAATTACAACATCAACAGTCAACCTGTTTTTAGCACCTTTTCGGTGAATCCGTTAAAAGCAGCCATTGTTGAAACATCAAAAGATCAAGACAACGGTTATGGTTTGGTACGCGCCGGATTGGGAACAACTTTCCGCCCGTATGGCGAGGTTTTCTTTAATAATCAGAATTCAAGAAATTCGTTGTTTGGAATTCATGCCATGCACCTTTCGTCGTTTGACGATATTGAACTGGAAGGCGGCAATAAAGTGGATGCACCGTTTATGAAAAACGAAGTTGATCTGTTTGTAAAACACCTGGTTCAAGACAACGTCCTTTCGGTGAACCTGGATTTCAAACACGATGCATTTAATTACTATGGTTACCCGTTAACTGCCGTTACTGATCCTTTGCTCGAAGACGCTCAGACTATAAATTATTTCGATACCAAACAGTCGTTTGCAAAAGGCGGCATTAACATCGGGCTTAAAAACCCGACTGCCGAATACGATGATGCAACTATTGGTTTTGATTTTACCTACCACTATTTTGGAACAAAAACCGATCAGCGCGAACATTACGCCAATTTTGTATTGGATGTGCAGCAACCAATGGTTACCGGCGTTGGACTGCTTGAAGGTGGCGTTTTATACACACAGGCCAGGGATATTTATCTGCAGGCCGACTCAACAACCGGCAACCGTTCGCAAATTATTATTCACGCCAAACCGGCCTGGTTTGTAGGCGACGAAACAGCAAATATTACACTGGGAGTAAACACCTGGTTTATTATGGTTTCCGACGAAGATACCGAAGCTAAAATTTCGCCTAATATCCGCGCCAACTGGGCACCGGTTCCGGAGCTGATAAATCTGTATGCCGGAATTGATGGCGATTACGTTAGCAATTACTATTCAAAAATAGCCTACGAAAATCCATTTGTCGATCCGGAGCACGATGTAATGAATTCGTTCCAAAAGTTTCGTTTTTACGGTGGTTTCGATGGTAAGTTCTCGAAAAAGACCAACTTTAAAATTTCGGCAGAATATGCTATAATCGACAACCAACCGTTTTACTACCTGAGCGAAGCATTATATCTCGATCCGGCATACAATCCTGCCCCATCGATTGTTGACAATACTTTTAAGTTTTTATACGACAATATCGACCGCCTAAAGTTAAATGCAGAAGTATTTCACGCTTCATCAGACAAGGTTGATTTAACCGCATCGGTAAATTATTACACCTATAAACTCGACGAGCAGGAAGAAGCCTGGAACCTTCCGAAATGGGATGCTAATTTGAATATTGGGTACAAAGTAAGCGAACAACTCAGTTTGTCGGCCGATATCTTTTTAATGGGCGAAAGAAAAGCTTTGATCGTGGAACAACCTGATCTACCGCTTGCATATCCAACAAACATTATTCTGCCAAGTGCAATATACAAATCCAGTAATCTTGAGACTGCATTCGACCTTAACGTAAAAGGCAACTACCAGATCACCAACCAATTTTCAGTATTTGCCCAACTCAACAACTTTGGTTTTCAAAAATATCAACGCTGGTTCGGATACCCGGTACAAAGCTTTAATATGCTGGCCGGCATAAGCTATTCGTTCTAAACAATACTAACAACTCAATTCGGTAAAAGGGAGGCAAAAGCTTCCCTTTTTTCGTGACAGACCAACAAAACTCACAAATTTAAATCCTACCTGACCTAAAGCATTTTTCCCTTTTGAGGGAAAATGTCGACAGACAAAAGGGTAAAGTCCGTGGGGCATTTTGTTATTTTCTACCCCTCACCCTATCGGGAGCTCCCCTTAAAATGGGAGCCTGTTTCTGACATTTCTATACACTCCAAACGAACCTATTTAATCCTCTTAAATAATTCCAAATCGAGCTGTTTTTCGTAAAAATCTATGCCATTTTTTGCCGTTTTTTCAGTCCAATTTTCTCCGAAATAAAAACCGGCTGCTTCACCCTCATTTTGAGGTTAATATTTTGTTGAAAAATAAGGTCTTTTAACACATTAAAAACAGCACATTTCTGCCTATTTTTTATATATTTGTGGCGTGATTATCAGATCATTTTTAGAACAAGATAAGAGCTTAAAAATCAACTAGTTTTCTTCGAAAAGTTTTAAGGAATTTTTTGCGGGGGAAACTATTTTATTTTAGAGGATTTAATTTTAACAAACAGAGATGAGCGAAATTGAAAAAAATGAAGTCCAAAGCAATGGCAACGGAAACTACGGAGCAGATAGTATCCAGGTGCTTGAAGGTTTGGAAGCAGTAAGAAAAAGGCCGTCGATGTACATTGGCGACACCAACGAAAAAGGGTTACACCATTTGGTATACGAAGTGGTTGATAACTCGATCGATGAAGCATTGGCCGGTTACTGTAACAACATTGAAGTTATTATTCATGAAAATAATTCCATCACTGTAAAAGATGATGGACGCGGTATTCCCACCGAAAAACACTCAAAAGAAAATAAATCGGCGCTGGAAGTGGTAATGACAGTACTTCACGCCGGTGGAAAATTCGATAAAGATTCGTACAAAGTTTCGGGTGGTTTGCATGGTGTAGGTGTATCGTGTGTGAACGCACTTTCTACCTACCTGAAAGCAGAAGTGCACCGCGACGGAAAAATTTATGTACAGGAATACGCTATTGGGAAACCACAGGGCGATGTTCAGGTTATTGGTACAACCGACAAAACAGGTACTCAGGTTACATTCCAGCCTGATGCCAGTATCTTCCTTTCCACCGTATATAAATATGAAATTCTGGCGGCCCGTTTACGCGAGCTGGCTTTCCTTAATGCAGGAATCAAATTAAGAATTATCGATGAGCGTGTGACGGAAGAAGATGGCTCATTTAAATCGGAAGACTATTTTTCGGAAGAAGGATTAAAAGAGTTTGTTGAATACCTTGATGGTACTCGTGAAAAACTAATTGACGATGTGGTTCACATAACCACCGAGAAAAATGGTATTCCAGTTGAAATCGCTTTGCAATACAACACTTCTTTCTCTGAGAATATTCACTCTTACGTGAATAACATTAACACCATTGAAGGAGGAACGCATTTAACCGGTTTCCGCAGAGGTTTAACCAGAACCTTGAAAAACTATGCTGACCAAAGCGGAATGCTCCAAAAACTGAAATTTGACATCAGTGGAGACGATTTCCGTGAAGGATTGACCGGTATTATTTCGGTTAAGGTTCAGGAACCACAGTTTGAAGGTCAGACGAAAACCAAATTAGGTAACTCTGAAGTGAGTTTATCAGTTGACCAGGCGACCAGTGAAGCCTTACAAAACTACCTCGAGGAAAATCCAAAGGCAGCCAAGCAGATTGTACAAAAGGTAATTTTGGCAGCTCAGGCGCGTCACGCGGCGCGTAAAGCCCGCGAAATGGTGCAACGTAAAAACGCACTTTCGGGTGGTGGTTTACCGGGAAAACTGAGCGACTGCTCGGAAAAAGACCCTTCAAAATGCGAAGTATTCCTTGTCGAGGGAGACTCGGCAGGTGGTACGGCAAAACAAGGCCGCGACCGCAGAACTCAAGCAATTCTGCCACTGCGTGGTAAAATCCTGAACGTGGAAAAAGCCATGCAACATAAAATCTTCGAAAACGAAGAGATTAAAAATATATTTACAGCATTGGGTGTAACCATTGGTACTGATGAAGATTCAAAAGCACTCAATATGGAAAAATTAAGGTATCACAAGATTGTGATCATGACCGATGCCGACGTTGACGGTAGTCACATTGCAACGCTTATTATGACCTTCTTTTTCCGCTATATGAACGATCTGATTAAAAGAGGTCACCTTTATATTGCAGCTCCACCACTTTTCCTTATAAAAAAAGGAAAGAGAGAAGCATATGCATGGTCAGAGAAACAACGTCTGCAACTCATTGAAGAATGGGCCGACGGTAACGAAAGTGCTGTTCACACGCAGCGTTACAAAGGTTTGGGAGAGATGAATGCCGAGCAACTTTGGTCAACTACCATGAACCCTGAGCAACGTACATTGCAACAGGTAACCATTGAAAATGCTGCTGAAGCTGACCACATTTTCTCCATGCTTATGGGCGACGATGTACCGCCGCGTCGTAAGTTTATCGAAGACCACGCTACCTACGCAAATATTGATGCGTAAATTAGATTTGAGATTTTAGTAATGTGTAGTTAAACACAGCTACTTACACACTAAAATTTCATTCACGATATATAGAAAACCGGGTAATGCCCGGTTTTCTCTTCTCATTACTAATTACTCACTACTCATATCTTTATTTAAATGAATATCTGTGTTTTCTGCTCATCAAGCAATGCCATAAACGATAAATATTTCGAGGCCGCACAAAACTTAGGCGAGTTAATTGGTAAAGGAGGGCACAATCTTATTAATGGTGGCGCCAATGTTGGACTGATGGAAGCAGCTACCATTGCCGCCAGCAAAGCAGGTGCAAAAACGGTGGGTATTATTCCCGAACGAATGATTGGCAGGTCGCTGGCCTCCAACAACTCGCACGAAGTAATAATTACCACCGATATGATGGAACGGAAAGCACAAATGCGCGACATGTCGGATGCTTTTATTGCATTGCCCGGTGGTTTTGGTACACTCGAAGAAATACTGGAGGTTATTACACTTCGTCAACTCTCCTACCACCATAAACCAATTGTTTTTGTGAACACAAATAATTTTTTCGACTACCTTTTTAAACAATTTGAGCTTTCGTATGTCGAACTATTTGCAAAGGATATTTACCGACAATTATATTTTGTGGCAGAAACGCCGGAAGAAGCAATGAAATACATCGAAAATTACGAGGAAGTAGAACTCGATTCGAAATGGTTTAAGGTGCCCGAAAAATAATTGATTGTTTTTGTAATTATTAATACGATAAATTGTCGTATTATATGCGCGTTCTGTCAAACCATACTGACATACTTTCAGTTGATACCGTTTTTATTTTCACTTTTTAACACATCAGGCAATTACGTGTTAAATTATGCAAAATAGCGGCATTCACTGGCCAACGAGCAAAACAGTGGCAGTAAATTTGCGTTCTTAGTTGCCTAAGAAAACAAGAACGTTTAAAAATTTTTAAGTTATGAAAAGAGTAGGAAGAATTTCGCTGACATTTTTACTTGTTATAGCAGGTGCATTTGTAGGAGTTTGGGCTTACAGCACTTTTTTCGACAAGCCACAGGTGGTAACAGTGAAAGAAGAGCAAGCAGCACGATTTGTTAATTACCCCGCCGACAGTGAACAACAGTTACCCGATTTAACTTTTGCCGCCGAAAAATCGATTCATGCGGTTGTACATATTGCCACACAATCAGTTCGTACCGGGCAATGGTCGAGCGGCAACCCGTTTCTTGATGAGTTTTTTGGCCTGCAAAGACAACAACCACAGGTGAGACAGGGTTTTGGATCCGGTGTTATTATGTCGGAAGACGGATACATTATTACCAATAACCACGTAATTGAAGATGCACAAAACATTAAAGTAATACTAAACGATAAACGCGAGTTTGAAGCCCGGTTGGTAGGAACCGATCCTTCGACCGATATTGCCCTTTTAAAAGTTGACGCTGAAGATTTGCCTTATCTAACTTATGGCAATTCTGATAATCTGAAACTTGGCGAATGGGTTTTAGCCGTTGGTAATCCGTTTAATCTTACATCTACAGTTACAGCAGGTATCATCAGTTCGCAAGGACGTAACCTGGGAATTAACCAGGACCGCTACCGAATCGAGTCATTTATTCAGACTGATGCGGCTGTAAACCCTGGAAACAGTGGAGGTGCACTGGTTAACCAACAAGGTAATCTGATTGGAATAAACACTGCAATTGCCTCCCGTACCGGATCATATTCAGGATATTCTTTTGCAGTACCGGTTACTATCGTAAAAAAAGTTGTTGAAGACTTAAAAGAATTTGGAGAGGTACAACGCGCTTTACTTGGCGTAAATATTGGCGATGTAAATGCAGAAATTGCTGAAGAACTGAACCTTGACAAGGTGGAAGGTGTTTATATAGGTGGAGTCGTTGAGAACGGAGCTGCCAACGAAGCCGGCATAAAAGAGGAAGATGTAATAATCAGCGTTGATGGAGATAAAGTAAAAACAGCAGCCGAGCTACAGGAAAAAGTTAGTCAGTACCGTCCGGGCGACAATGTTGACATTGTTGTAATTAGAGACAATGAAAAGAAACAATTTACCGTTACCTTGCGTAACAAACATGGCGACACCGAAATAGTACGCGACAATATAACCGTACTGGGTGCCGAGTTTGAGACAGTGAGTAACAGTGTTAAACAGGATTTGGGAATCAATAACGGCATCATGATAACCAACCTAAACAAAGGAAAACTAAAGGATGCCGGTCTCGAAAAAGGTTTTATTATTACCTCGGTAAACAAAAAACCTATTTACGAGGTATCAGATTTTAAGAGAGAAGTTGGAAATGCGAGAGGAGGAATTCTGGTTGAAGGTGTTTATCCGAATGGGGAATCAGCATACTATGTTTTTGGCGTAGAACGTTAACATTCAAAGTACATAACCTTTAACTTTGTATTAATTACAAAATACGATGAGCTTTCTCCTTGACCATTAGATATTAATGTTCTATATTTGCACGATTTTTTAAGGATTATATATGAGACAACTAAAGATCACAAAGTCGATCACTAACCGTGAAAGTGCCTCTTTAGATAAGTATTTGCAGGAAATTGGTAAAGAAGAGCTGATTACTGTAGAGGAGGAAGTGGAATTAGCACAGCGGATTAAAAAAGGCGATCAGGCGGCTTTGGAGAAATTAACAAGAGCAAACCTTCGATTTGTAGTATCGGTGGCAAAGCAGTACCAAAATCAGGGACTTAGCTTACCCGACTTAATTAACGAAGGAAACCTTGGTTTGATTAAAGCAGCCGAAAAGTTCGACGAAACCCGCGGTTTTAAGTTCATTTCTTACGCAGTATGGTGGATTCGCCAATCTATTCTTCAAGCGCTTGCAGAGCAGTCGCGTATTGTTCGTTTGCCTCTGAACCAGGTAGGTTCGCTGAATAAGATCAATAAGGCTTATTCAAAATTTGAGCAAGAACACGAACGTAAACCGTCGCCTGAAGAGTTAGCTGAAACATTGGAGCTTCCTGCTGATAAGGTTTCTGATACTTTAAGAGTATCAGGAAGACATGTTTCTGTTGATGCACCATTTGTTGATGGTGAAGACAACAGCCTGTTGGATGTATTGGTGAACAATGATTCGCCAAATGCAGACAGAAGCCTTATCAACGAATCATTGGCTAGAGAAATTTTCCGCGCATTAGCAACATTGACTGAGCGAGAAAGTGACATCATTAAACTGTTTTTTGGCATAGGGTGCCAGGAAATGACATTAGAGGAGATCGGTGAACGATTTGGATTAACCCGCGAAAGGGTAAGACAGATAAAAGAAAAGGCTATCAGACGATTAAGACATACATCGCGTAGCAAATTATTAAAATCATATCTGGGCTAGGAGAAAAAGAAAAGGTTGTCATTACAAAATGGCAACCTTTTTTATTTTATATATTTATTAAAACAGTCTTTAGTCAATCGGCATCTCAATATACTCAGACTTCTCTCCTTCATCACTTTCCTTAACCTCTTCTTCCCCATTCTTGCTATTTGTACTCTTACTTGCAATTAAAGCCCACGCCATAATTAAACTGGTGGCAATAATTACCACAAACAATACGGCTCCTTCAAATTTTTCGGCCCGTAACGATTCTGGAATGGCAAAAAACAGCAGCACGGTAATCAACCCTTTTGGGGCAATAAAGGTTTGTGGCAGCGTATCTTTTCGTTCAATCACGTAGAATAAGCCAAAACGTAAGATGTAAGTTACAGCCAGGAAAATAACACTGATCAGCCACACTTTCCAGCTAAATAACGACGCAAGCGGTAAAGTCATCCCAAAAACAACGAAGAAGAAAGTACGCACCAAAAAGGCGGTTTCTGTGGTAATCATATTAAACTGATCAAAAAGACCATCAATTCTTGCATCGTTTAACCACTCACGGAGCCTTCCGAAAAGCAAAACTTTGTAATTACGTAACAGAAGGCCAAACATTAAAATTATAATTAACGACGACAGATGAAACATTTTTCCAACGGCATAAAGCAAAACCAGCACCGCCAAAAACAGGAAAAACTTTGCATCGCCTTTAATATTTTGAATGATATATAGTAAACCATAACACAGTACCACCGAAATTACCAGTGTAAGTACAATGTTACTGCCAATGGCAAAACTTAACTGGCGCATCCCTTCAACATGGAGGTTTTCAACAATCATGTAAAACACCATAATACCCAAAATATCAGAGAATGTACTTTCGTAAATCAGAAACTCCCGCTTGTATTTTGTAAGGTTAGCAACACTTGGTATGATGATAGCACTGCTCATTATTGAAAGTGGCAACGCGTAAACCAGTGCCGGTAAGAAATTGATTTCGGGGATAAAAAACTGAATGATAAATGCAATTGAAACGGCTGTTAATCCCAGTGACAAAGAAGCGATGGTAAACGATTTCCAAATGATTGGCCAGTTCTCCTTCTTTAACTCAAGGTCGAGAGCAGCTTCAAGCACGATCATGATCAACCCAACAATTCCCAGTACTTCGAGTGCCCAGAAATAATCGGGCTCCATTTCAAAGTAGGTCATTAACTGCTGCACACCAACTCCCAGTAATATTAAAATCAACACACTGGGCACATTGGTTTTCCGCGAAAACATATTGGTGAAAAAAGAAAATATTATAATGACACAAAGGCCAATAAGAAAGAGGTATGCATTCATACAGAAAACTTTGTTTTAAGTTACACAAACAGTTCGATTATGCAATTGTTTTAACGAAAATCTGTAGCTTAAATCTCCCGGCCGGAAACACTTCATACTCAGTAAATACTAATAGAGTAGCTGATTAAATTATATTTCCATCCGGATAGATTTCCATATCAAATATACCAATGTTGCCGATGTTACAGGTAATTTCGGGACAAATGATATCTGGTACACGCACTTTTTTATACTACTCAATCAATTTCGTATTGTTTTCCTCCTTTAAGACTTATAAGTAACCATTACACTTTGGTCTTATCGTGCTTTTTTAAATGCATTATATGTTCTCTTGCCATAAATTGCAATTACAACAAAGCAGATAAAAGGCAAAACAAACGAAAAGTTCACTGCCGGAAGCGGCCCGATAGTCCCCTGGTCGATAATTAAACCCTGCAGTGGAGGCATTAATGCTCCGCCCACAATTGCCATTACCAAACCGGCAGCTCCAAGCGTTGCATCGTCGCCAACATCTTCAAGCGCAATCCCGTAAATGGTTGGAAACATCAGCGACATAAAAGCCGACGTGGCCACCAGTAAATACAAGCCCATCATTCCCTGAATTAAAACTACTCCGGCCGTTGTACACATTCCGCCTATGGCAAAAAGCAGTAACATATAACGGGCGTTCAGGTATTTCATTAAAAAAGTACTGATAAAACGACTGGTGATAAAAATCGCCATGGCAATAATATTGAAATTCTGAGCCTGCGCTTTTGGAATCCCAAGATTATCAGCATACTGAATAATGAAAGTCCAGCACATGATTTGTGCCCCCACGTAGAATACCTGGGCAATTACGCCTTCCCGGTATATTTTGTTGCGGAATAATCGTTTTGCCGAGTGCCACGGATGAATTTCATGATCAGCACTTTCGCGTTTCGGCATTTTTGAAACAGCAATAATAATCAGCATTAAAATTACTACAAACCCTAAAATCACATACGGATTGCGTATTACCGACAGATCGTTGGTACGTATTGCTGCTTTTTCGGCTGCATTTAAAGTATCAAAAATCAGGTTTCCGGTAGCATCCCGCTTATCCGACTCCAACGACGAAAGAATGAGTTTTGAGGCCACAAACATTCCCAATATCGATCCCATTGGATTAAACGATTGCGCCAGGTTTAAACGACGTGTTGCCGTTGCCGGATCGCCCATCGATAAAATATAAGGATTGGCTGTGGTTTCCAAGAAAGCCAAACCAAAAGTAAGGATGTACAGCGACACGAGGAAGAATCCAAAAATTTCGTATTGTGCAGCAGGAAAAAACAACAAGGCACCAACGGCATATAAGGCCAGGCCAACAATAATTCCGGTTTTATACGAATATCGTTTTATAATTAACGCCGCCGGAATCGCCATGGTAGCATATCCGCCATAAAATGCAAACTGTACCATAGCTGCTTTTGCGTTGGAAATTTCCATTACCGTTTGAAACGCAGCCACCATCGGGTTGGTCAAATCATTGGCAAACCCCCAAAGGGCAAATAAACTGGTTATAAGTATAAAGGGAACAAGAATTTTCTTGTCCACAACAATTGGTTTTGTTTTATTCATTGGTTTAATAGTTTTACTAAAATACTGGTAGTTAGTACAGTTTTAGCAAGTTACCCGGCAACATTACTGGGCACAACTTTCTACAGGTACTCTGATTTATTATTAGCTTTTAGTTGTTCAACAATTTTTTTAATATCCTCTGCATTATCGCGTTTGCAAACCAGGGTTGTATTTCCGTCGCGCACAACAATTACATCGTCGAGGCCAACCACAGCAACCAGTCCATCGTCGGTAGACACGTACGAGTTTTTTGCATCCAAGAAGATGGCCTCTCCCATTCCGGCATTGCCATTTTCATCCTTCTTATCGGTTTGATATACCGACTCCCAGCTCCCCAGGTCATTCCAATCGAAATTTCCTTCAACCAGGTAAATGTTTTTGGCGTGCTCCATAATGCCATAATCAACCGAAATACTCTCAACAGCGCGGTAAATGGAATCAAGCGTTTCAGGATATGAAGGATTGCCCAAATCAGCCTGAATTTTGCGTAAATCTGCATATAACTCCGGGGCAAATTCTTCAACTGCTTTCAGAAAAACCGATACTTTAAAAACAAATAATCCGCTGTTCCAGTAAAAACCACCTTGTTTCAGGTAATCGGCTGCAGTGGCTTCATCCGGTTTTTCCACAAAACGTTCCACTTTAAACTGCTTTATCTTTTCGTTGCCGGTAATATCTTCGGCAGTTTGTACGTAGCCATAGCCCGTTGCCGGATATGTTGGCGTAATTCCAAGTGTAACAATACCATCGCGTTCGTTAGCAATTTTGGCAGCGGCCAAAACCGTGTCTTCAAACAAAGCAGTATTTGTAATTAAATGATCGGAAGGTGAAACTACCATTACGCCGTCAGGATCTTCGCGTTCGGCATACATCGCCGCCAAACCAATACATGGCAAGGTATTTCTGCCAACCGGCTCGTAAATCAGGTTTTCTTTGGGTAACATCGGAGTTTGTTCCTCCAATACTTTTGCCTGTGTAGCACTTGAAACTATGTAGATATTTTCTTTTTTGGTGAAAGTTGCAAATCGTTCAATGGTGTCCTGAAGCAGCGATTGTTCGCCAAAAATATTCAGGTATTGTTTTGGTTTTGCCGTTTTACTGCGTGGCCAGAACCGTGTTCCTGATCCACCTGCCATGATCAGGGTATAAATCTTATCCATATTACTAAAAATTAAAAATACGGATGAAAATACGAATCTAAAATTACTTCGCTAGTAAACAATGGTAATTTCTGCTGATTTTTTTGTTAAGAAAATTCTCAGGCGCTACTTACAACCTCACTAAATTTTAAACACAACAGCTAATTCGAATCCTATTTCGCGGCTTTTTGTTCTTCAATTAACTGTTGAACATCCTTCAATAACGACTCTATATCACCTTTATTGAACCGGTTCACTAAGCAACCACAATAGCGGATTCCTAATGGGTAAATTCCGGATTACTTCCTGGGTTTTAGGATAACCTTCCAATGTTTTCCACAACTCGATGTATTCCTTTTTCTGATAGGCTTTTTCGGCAAAAAGCAAAAACGGATGCCGAACCGGCCATTCTTCCCAGTACATTACATCGGGCTGCAAAGGCCACGAGGACTTGTCCATAACAAAGGGAAACAAATATTCAGCTCCCAACTCCAGGTTTTTACCGTCTGCCGTACTAAATTCATAAAGATTGTTGTTTTCATCACTCAGAATCTCAGCAGTGGTAAAAAACGCGTCGAGGTTAAACAATGAATATCCATAGGGTTTGGTACGTTCCAGTTCCAATGGAAACGATCCGTTCTCTCCCATTTGATTTGGAAGCAGAATTTCCTTAAAACGATCACGGCACATTTTCAGTACCTTTTCATTATCGGTTAACCGGGCAAAAGCAGCAACCTGCATCATCCAGCAAGTGGCGTGGTTATTTTTGGTATTCATTTCGTCCAAACCATACGGGTGAGTGGTCAGCCACTGAACAAACTCATCAAACCACGCCTTAATCTGATTAATTTTCTCCTGATCAACAGCACTGTTTTGCTCCAGAATCTCAACCGAGCGCGCTACTTCAATTAAATGAATGGCATCGATAATTCCGATACCCCGCCCGGTAACCCGTCCTTTTATGGCTTGTACATAAAGTAAACTTGGATTCATCCTGGTTTCAGGATTTACAAACCAGGCTTCCAAATGTTTGAGCGAAGCCGCTGCAAATCTCTTATCGCCGGTGAGCAGATAAGCCGATGTTTCACGTCCTAGAATCTGGCTAAAACGAATCATCGCCAGCCGGTGCGCAACAAAATTGTCGGGATTCGTTTGACCGTCGCGGCGAATATACGGCCCATCCGGATTTTCCGGATCAGGCCACCAGTAGTCGCCCTCGGAGTAAAAATCGTGTGGTCCGCCGGCACTGCGTTCACAAACAGTAGCGGTTACTGTAAGCGGCAAACTATCTAAATATTCCGTTGCCGTTTTAATGATGTACTGCTGCTCCGTTTCTGCAATGTACGGTACTTGCTTTTTCTGTGAGCAGGATAGCCCGAACATACAAACGAAGAGAAGCAAAATCACAGTGTTTGCTTTATAATAGTTGGTTTGTTGCTGCATTTACAATGAATTGGATTACTGTACTAAATCTTTGTAATTACTACCTGGTCTTTACCTTTTACTTTCGGATTTTTGTACTCCAGAATGATCCGGGTAATCACATCCCAATACCTTTTTAAACCTTTATCGGTTACAGGAATCACCTCAACTTTAGGAGTAAAAAGTTTTGTATCATATTTCATTTGAAGCGTAAACTCGTCTCCAGCCAGATTGATGGTACCATCACCGTTATCGCTTACCTTTCCTGATGTGATAAAATTCAAGCTGGTAGGTTTATCTGTTAGTTCTTCCAGCTCGTAAGAATTGGAAACAGTAAATTTCTTTCCCCTGTCCAAACGATAAGTGCGCACCCATTTTTTTACTTGTGCTTCTTTAGGATAGGCACCGGCGATATCGGTAGAAAAAATTGCTTTTTTTGAATCGGCACTAAAAGTAGAATTCTTCGCTTCATAGTTCCGGCCTTCTTTCTGATCAACACCATTTATTTTTGGCAACTGATGATAGCCCGATTGCATGGTCCATATCTCATATCTTCTGCTACTAAACGTTTTTGCGGTATAGGTTTCGCGGCCTATGTCTACCAAACAGGGTTTGCCATCGAAGTACAAAACAAAAGATCCCAAATCGTTGTGGTTGTGGCTTTCAGCATTGTGTCCGCCTTTAGCTGCAAAGTAAAACCCATCGGTTGAGCCAGCCATATCGCGCGCACCTGCCACTTGTGTTTCAGGCAGCCAGAAATCGCTGATCAATGCATTTTCAGCTTCTACATCCGCAATCTCTTTTAAAAACATTAGTTGCATAATCTGCTCATCCACTTTTCCTCCCGGAGGTTTAACTCCCCAGTCTTGTTTTTCGGCGAGAAATGCGCCAAACTTCTGCATAACAGGGTCGCCAATATCTTTTCCATAACTGTAAATTATCTGTGGTCGGCCTCCCGTTGTAGCATCGGCATCGGCAAAATTCACAAAATACGGGTAATTTACGTAGGCTTTATAAATATAATTCCCCATGTTCCTGATGAGCTGATTATCGAAAACATCGAATTTGCCATTGGTAGCACGTTTTAAAAGATCGAGGTTTTGATAAAGAGAAGCGCCTGCCCTGCCCCAATACGAAGGGCCCTCATCGCAACCGCCATCATTCGGGTAAACATTTATAAACTGATCGAGCGACCGTACCACTTTGTCCACCCCGGCAATTTTCTTATCCTGATCGTCTTCCAGAATTAAAATCGAAGTAAGTATATTATGGTTGGTCCATGGATTCCAGTTGTTAACATCGCGGCTTCCATCAAGCCCCTGCCACCAGAAATCATTGCGTTCGTAGTACGGAATCACCGCCTTTTTCATGATTTCATCTTTCAGGCGTTTCGCGATAAGCGGATGCACCTTATCAAATTCATCTTTAAACAAAAACCAGGTCCACGAAAGGATATTGGAGATTTCGCCAACCCCTAAATCAATAGTTGGTTCATCGGCATCGGGCAAACCATGTGGCGCTTTTTGCGACGTTAGATGCGCCGACCATCCCCACCAGGTTTGTTCGCTATAATACCAAACGCCGTTAATTATTTGGTCAATAAAACGTCCTTGCCCTTCTGTAAGCTCCGCCATTACCGAAGCCACTAATGCAGCGCGTGGTGCGGAATAGGCTTCCTGCCTACGATCGCCCGAACGAATTATCTCGAGATAATCGGTTGCTTTAACCACCGGCCAATCATAATCAAGATATTCTTCTCCTTCCTTAATATAGGCCGTCCGGATTTCCTCCGGTAAATTATTCCAGAAATCTCTGCTTTTATAAGTAGGAAAATCCAGGTCTGAAAAATCCTCTATAAGTACTTTTTCTATTCCAACTACACTTGCTTCTTTTTGAAGGATGTCTCTTTTTTCTTTTGAAAAACTGCTCATAACTAAGCTGCTGAAAAGAAAAAGAATAAATAGTTTTTTCATGATTATCAGGTTTTAGTTTTTGTATGGTTCGTATACTTGTGACAAATATTCTCGTTCAACCTTCAGATTTAAAAGGAATTGATCCGTATTAAAATTTCGTTTTCTCCCGGTGCCAGACGCATTGATCCAAACGACAGATTCACGGTTTGCCCGTTAAGACTCACCTCCGCATTTTCAGGAAAATCAGTTTTAAACTCACCAACCATGTTTGCCGGTAATTCAATTACGTATTTCGACAAACGATTATTTACCTTTTCATATTTACCTTGAATGGGGCCTTTTATCGTCGGCACTTTAATGGAACTAAATTCCAGATTAGCCAGTTGAGGGTGTATAGTTGCCACTCCAAATCCCGGTGTTTTGGGCTGAATCCCCCACATGTTTCGGGCAACAATGTTTGCAGGAGCCGCTCCCCAGGCGTGGTTCCAGTCGGAATTAGGTTTGTACTTCATGTCCCAGGCTTCCATTGTAATAGTTGATCCCACTTTTATCATATTGTACCAACTTCGATCGTGTGTGGCAGTCATCAACTCCAGACCATAATCAGCCGCTCCGGCATTGTAAACCGCTTCCATCAGATACTGAGCGCCGTATACGCTGCATGCCATGCCGCGGGTTTTCATATAATCAGCTACCGACTCTTTATACTCATCAGGAACCACACCAAATGCCAAAGGAAACATGTTGGCATGTACGGAACCATGGTCTGTCCCGATTCCATCGGTATAGTATCCCTTTTCCTTGTTGTATAATTTTTGATTGATTGATTTTTTAACTTTCGCAGCCCTTAGTTTAAAATCGAGCGCTTCTTCGGTTTTTCCCAATAACTGCGCAAATTCAGCCATAATTTCCATATTTCGGTAGTACATGGAATTAATGACCGTATTAACCGGACGAAAAACAAAACCATCGTCTTCTCCCATTGTTCCCCATCCTCCGGCCTGAGGCCAGTCAACAATATCGCGAACACGTTGGGTAGTATCTGCAAATCCGAGCTGAGCCATTACTTCACCGTTCAGTTTTGGCGATTTGGTGCTAATAAAACCATCCTCATCGTCAAGCATCATTAGTGTTTTATATTTCAACGGCTCGTAATATTTTTCAATAAGCTCGGTATTTCCGGTGTACATGTAATCCTGATAAAAGAGCAGTGCTACATGCAGTTGCCATTCGGTTGGCCATGTGGGAAAATCCATAAAATATTCGATGGTCTTTCGGGCAATAGCATATTCATTATCCACCGAATAATGACTCAACTGATTCAGATAAGCATCGGCTTCATACGGTATTCGTTCGCGATCTCCATCCACATAGTAACCCGCAAACGAAGTTGCTTTTTGCGAGTATTTACATAATTCCCATACCTGATTTAAGATATCGTTTGAACAAGTAAACGAGCTTGTTTGATCGTTGAAATAAGTAAAATAAGCCACCTGAGTTAAATCTCCGGATTCCAAATCTTCAGCCCCTTCTATTTCAACATACCGGAAAGGCATTATCACCGGAAATGAATCGGGCAAAGCCACGGCAACCGACTTCGTATTTCGCTCGTCAGGAACAAGTTCAATCTGGTATTCTGATATTCCGGGCCTAACATCTAGTTGTAATTCCGCAAAACGAATGGTACCGCCGGGTTCACGATCAATTTTTCCATCTGAAAGTTTCTCCCCTAACCGGATCTTCAACGTCTGTTCTTTTTTAGGCGAATAATTTAAACAAAGCGTTCCGAAAGCAGCTTTCCCAAAATCAGCAAAATAACTTCCATCTGCATTCTTTATCAAAGCATCGGGTTTTATCTTTTCCACCAAAAACCAATTACCCGAAGATATTTTATCGCCAAATGTTCCTGTTGTAAATTCCTGAACTGGCGAGTATTCCGACAAGCGGTTGTCTATGTCATAAATCCGTACTTTCCAAAAATAAGTTTGATTTTCCTTTAGCGGATCGCAGTCAGGCTCAACGTTTGCCGACTGACTGCCGGCTACGCGGCCACTATCCCAAATATCGCCAATATTGTTGTCGATATTTTCTCTGGTTGATGCTAGTAGCACCTGGTAAGCTTTCTGCGTAACAGCATCTTCGGGGATCATCCATCCAAACTCGGGTTTACTGTCGATAATCCTTGCAAATTTCGGTTCACGAATCAGTTCCACTGTTAATCCAAACGGCACTCCTGATAAAGGACCTTTGTATCGCTGAACAAGCTCATCGTTTTTTGTCCGTAGTTCCTGCAGTACTTTATTATACTTTGCATCCTTTGCCAAATTCGTTGTTTCTTTTGGATCGTCTTTCAGCGAATACAATTCTTCAACTGTTTTATTGTTGATGTAGCGCAGGTATTTCCAGTCTTTTGTACGCACTCCTTCGCTGGGAGGAATATTTGCAAATTCCCAAAGGTGTTCAATAAGAACCGTGTCGCGATTCAGCGATTTTTCCTTTCCGGAAACTACCGGAATCAGACTCTTGCCCTGATAAATATCGGGTGCTTTTATACCGGCCAGATCGAGAATAGTTGCGGGGATATCAATATTCAGCGCCATTTCCGATATATCGCGGTGTTTCTTCACGCGCGGATCATAAACAATCATTGGCACTCGTACCGAATTATCGTACATCAGCCATTTTCCGGCCAGTTGTCGTTCTCCCAAAAACTGCCCGTTATCGCCCATCAAAATAATTACTGTATTTTTTTCGAGTCCTTTCTCTTTTAATTTTTCCCTGATTTTTGCGATTTCAAGGTCAATACCATTAATCATTCGATAGTACCCTTTTACACTGTGTTGGTACTTTTCGGGCGTATCGTATCGCCAGTGCCAGCGCGTGCGGTTAAAACCTTGTCGAACCGCTTCAGGCAAGGAATTGAAATACTTATCGTCGGCCAGTTCAGGAGCAGGCATTTCCATATTTTGATACAACTTTCCGGGCTCCTCCTGCCAGAAATACTGTTCGGGAGCGTTATCATGGGCATGTGGTGCACTGAAACTCAACGACAAACAAAAAGGTTTTTCTGCCGGAGCCTGATCGATAAAATCAAGGGCTTTCTGGCCTGTATAACGGGTAAGGTGAACCGTATCACCATCCAGTGTTTTATAATAATAGCCCCTGTAATCAGGAAAGCTGTTGTTACGGTCGTAATCTTCAATTACATCGAACATCTTTTCTTTTCCCTGAAAATTCACTCCGAACTTGCCAAAAAAACCGTTATAATACCCGGCTTCTTTTAACAGCTTCGGATAGGCGGTTTCCATTAATTCGTTACGTATCGGGCCGGTTTGAAAAGTGTATTTATGCGTACGTTCATGCACCCCACTAAAAATACTCGCTCGACTTGCAGAACAAATTGGAGTAGTCACCATTGCCTGCGAAAAATAAACCCCATTTTCGGCCAGTTTATCCATCTCCGGAGTTTGTATGATCTTATTCCCGGCATACCCCAGGGCACTCCAGCGCTGATCATCGGTGAGAATAAAAATAATATTTGGCTTCTGTGTTGTTTGTGCAAAAATGCACAAGCCATTCAGAAAAAATCCAATCAGTAAAATCAACTTCATCCAGGAAATTTTAAACATGTTTAGTAAACTTTTACAGGTTTTTCGTAATCATCTTTCATTTGGTATGGCAATTTCCAAATATTACCGTCAAAATCGCCAAAATATATTTCAGACTTGCTGAATTCATGCGAATGTCCATCGGCCCAAAAGTAACAAAACGGCGCCTTACAATTAACCGGCTTTCGTACGTAAGAATGGCTCATTACACTGTTTTCCGTCAGTTGGCGCTCTATCGCCCAGGTTTGCCCTGAATCATCCGAAACCCAAACAGCCAGTTCTCCGCCAACTCCCCATTTTTGTGGCCCGGGTTCGGTAGGTCCAACAACCTTCCAAGTATTGCCTTGTATAAACAGACTTCCCATATCGTAGTTGTGATCCGACTCCGTTACCCGAAATGTTTGCCAATGTGCTCCGTTCCATTTGGTAACACACCATTCATACGGCTCGCTTACGCTGCCCGGTTCGTGCCCCGAACTTCTGATATAAAGACATGCCGGATTACCATCGTTATCGAAAGCCATATCTTTTAGGTATAAATTTTTGTTTTGTGATGCATAGTCGACAACACGTGCCGGCGATGTTATATCAGTAAGCGGGATATCCAATTTGATACCATCAACTGTCGTCCAGCTTTTCCCCAGATCTCCGGTTTGCACATAGTATAAATCAGTTCGTTTATCTACATCACCGTTAGGATGCCGGTTAAAAAAGGTTCCCAAAACTTTTCCGTTATAACAATTACTTGTTTGGTAATGTCCCGATTTTTCTCCTTTGTTTACAGGAATGGCAGCCAACATTTTATCTTCTGTCCAGTTTTTACCGTCACTGCTCGATTCGAAATAAAGCTGACGAACTCCCGTATATTTGGTAAAAAAATGAAAATAGCCAAAATCAGTATTCCATGGTTGTGGATAGGTCATTTCTTCCTCGGTAATTTTCTCGAATTCATCAATACTTAAAGGTTTTGTACTACGGTACTTAACCCCCATTCGATGCCGGCCCCGACCACTGACAAATACCCATATATAATCCTCATCATCAATCATAATTGATGGATTGTCGTGCGGATCGTTTACGCCATCTTTATCGCAGACGATAGTTGGTTTGGCCACCGTACCCGTTTTGTGATCATATTCTCCGATCATACATAGCAGGTGGCGCTCATTTTCCGAAGTAGTTCCACCATATACAAAAAACGTTTTGTTTGCTTTTTCAGAATAAATGGCCAGAGGAACGTGTTTGGCCGTGTAGGTTCCCAATGCGCCGGAGTATTTATCACCAGCCGCATATTTTTGTCCCAACTCAAACCAAATAGCCCGGTAACCATCCACTTTTTTGCTCGAGAAAGACTGCGCATTCCCCCAAAAAAACAGCGTCGTAAATATCAGGCTTAGAATAATCTTTAGCATCTTCTAATATTTAGTAAGCTCAAAATTCACATTTCTACTGTTAGAAAATGGAATATCAAGTTCCCATTTTTTGTTTTCTTTCGTTACCTCTAATTTTACCTTGGTTGAATCTCTTGAAATAATCGTTGCAGCAACTTTTGGGGCTTCTTTTTCCGAAGGTAACAAAAGCCACACAAAACATTCATCGTTACCGGAGTCTGTTGAATACACAAAAGCTTTATTCGGACAAAACTTGTTGTACTCCTCGCTATACCAGCCCTGAATTTCAGGCTTTTCCTGCCCTTCAATTTCCTCCACTTTCCAATCATTTTTATCTACAGGAATAAGCTGCAGGTTTCCTTTTTCATTTTTTGTAGTTAGCACACCGTTTTTATCTGCTTCAACCTCACAATCGGGGTGCCAGTGCCATAATGTTTCAATTTCTCGGGGCTTATCGGTTTCAATCCTGTCAACCACTACCCAAAACTCATTTCTTACATACATTATCGCCCGATTGTGTTTCACCTCTTTTAAACCTTCATACTTGTCAAATGATCCACATGCACAGTCGTAGTCTGGTGTAATTGCCCAAAGATCATCTGAAACAGCTTTTTCAGCAACACTAACTCCCGGTAGTTGTCCTTTCCCATCGACTAAAACAGAATTATGCCCCTGAGTGCCTCTTGCGTATCCTCTGAATTTATCAGCCACTTCGCCTCTGTATGCAAAACGTCCGGCGTCAACCAGCAGATCGCGGCCATAGGCAGAAACAGAAATGTGTAGCATATCGTTATGCTGATGCCCGCTTCCCCAGGGACCAACATCAAAAAACGACCAGTGCGCATCTTTATCAAAACCGCTTCGGGAAATCAGTTGTCCGGCCCACGGAAAAAAGTAAGACGGACCGTCAACCGGCTTGCTTCCTGAACTGCCATTTGTAGCAATATATTCCCATTCCGGCTTATTGTATTTCTCTGCTCCCGTTAATATCAGCGGCACATTGCTTCCCAAATCTCCGTCGTTATTTAAAATACGATTGCCATCAGGGCGGATTATCAAAGCCGCATAACGATACATATTTTCGATGGTTTTATTGAAAAAAACGGGAAGTTGATAATTGGCGCGATCACAAATTTCTTTGAACAGATCGAAATTCTGCAAAGCCACGTTGTGATAGTGCGAAGTAAGTTCGGTTTGTACCCCATCGGGATAAACCTGTCCTTTCATACTTTCGCTAATGGTATTGGCTGCATATTCCAAATATTCTGACGATTTTTTGTACTCTGGGAAATTGGTTGCAGCCGTTGCCAATGCTGAAATCTCCATGGTTAACCAGTTGTTTTGAGCATGAAAATTACGATTGTAATGCGCATGATCGGCCAAGCTGCTTAACATTAACAGCCGGGTAGCATCTGAAAAATCTTTATTATTCAAGGTTCCGTAAAAAATTCGCGACCAAACTTTTACCCGGGCAGCAACTTCCAAACCACGCCACACCGAGGTGCCGCTTTTTTTCTGCGGATAAGGCATGCTTTTTATAATAAAATCGCGCAGGAACAAGTCGATATATTCTAGGTATTTTGGATTTCCGGTTTCAAAGAACACGTTAAAAACGTGGCTGATCTGGCCATGCCGGTTCGATAACCAGGCCCACTCTTCATCATTGTTTGGACCTTTGTAATACCAGTCGCGATGCCCGTCATCTCCCCATGGTACTTTGCCCCGCACATTCTGCACAACAAAAACATCAGTTAAAATAGTATCAGCAAGATTGTCTGTTCTTCGCGAGATTTCGGGTTGTTCCCTTCTCAGATATTGTATCGTTTCTTCGTTTTTGTAATAGTCCAACAGTTGAGTACATGCGGCAACTAAATCACCTGAATTATATGCTGCTTTCACTTTTTCCAGTCCCGGATAGTTCAAATCAAACTGATTCAGCATTGTTTTCATTTGATCCGGATAGGCCTTGCAAACGTCATCCACTGTTTCAATCTCTTGCCACTTTTGTGCAAATGAGTAATTTAAACTTACTACCACCAAAATAAAAACCAGTGCTATTTTTTCCCTGAAGTTCATAAATCTATTGTCTATCTGATTAGCATTTTAATTTTCCTTCAACTTATACAAATACAGCCAACTTGCTTTGGGCCACGGTTTCTCTCGCGGACGATCGCGGTTACGACCAATGGTTTCCCATTTTAGTATGTAAGATGTATTTTCCTCACTGCTACTTCCCAAATCTCCCGTTGTGCGAATATCCAGCCCCGGAAAACTCCCTTCAAGTTCGATACCACTGTTCAACGATTCAGCTTTTAAAACCTTGCCTATAGCGTCAAAACTATCGTTTAAAAGCAGGGTGCCATTTCCGTATTTTTTATGCCAGTAATCCACTTCGTAATATCCGTCGTTTCGCTTGTTGAAACCTTTTATGCTTACTTCGGTATTTATACTCCCATTACCTGAAAATTCCCACCTGTAATCCCAGTCAGTTATCTGTTTGTGCGTCCATTCTCCATTTTCTGTAAGTGCAATGTAAAATTGAAGATTACCGTCCTGATCATACTTATGGTATACAAAAACAGGATTATTTTTTTCGTCGAGACAAAGTTTTGCTGCCAGGTTAATAATACCTCCTTTTACCGGAATCGGATCTACAATCACCGATCGTTTATCAATGGTTGCAGGCAGCTCCAAAGGTTCTCCAAAGGCATTGTACCAATGAATCAGATCGGGGCTTTTCATATACGATAGATCGTGATTGGTAGAACAGTCAGGCGTATCCCGCCAAACCCAATAAACATGATACCACCCGTCTTTCAACACAGTGGGTTGAGACTGATAAGCGTTCATTAAACCCTGACCATCGGTTAAGGGAGTATCCAAAAGCCGCTTCCATTTTTTGTTTTCGGTTGAATAAATATTATAAATCTCATTCCCGTTTCCACTACCTCCGTCACGATAATGAAAAAGCAGTTCGCCTTCCTTCGTAAGCATAAAGTGCGGATAGGTACACCTGTTTTCTTCGGTTCCCACCATTTCATATACCTGAACAAGTGTTGTAATATCGTTTGGTTTAGTGCTTCTAAAATAAGTAAGTGGATGTACGTGCATGTTTCCCGAAAGATGTATGTAGCCATCCTTGTCGATACCAATGGTTACAAAGTTGTGACTATCCCATCCCAAAACCGTGCTGGTTCCGCCGGATTCTTCTCTTGTGGTTGCCGGCATTGTGTGCAACTCGAAACGATCGTCAGTCAAATCCCGTTGCCCGACTACCATATTACGGTTAGAATTGTAATAGGCAATGTACTGCCGCTTACCATGAGTATATAAACTAAAACCAACCGGATGACCAGCCCAGACACTGTCGATCTTTATGGTTTGAACAATCGACTTGTTTTGCGCAGTTTCGTCGATAATAATGTCTTTTTCTGTTTTGGACGGCGTACAACTTGTAAAAACTACGCTAAAAACAATCCATATCAGATTTATATACTTATTCATAACTCAATATTTTCAGTTCTTTCGCGGAAATCTTTTATCATCTCAGAAAGTTTAGGTACTTCATCTTCGTATTTTTTATCATTCACGACGTTTCTGTTTTCATCGGGATCTGTTGCATGGTCGAACAAATCCCTATCCATAACCTCGCCTGAATCAATTCGAATCCATTCCGTATATCGGAATTTTGGGGTACGAACAGAATACCCTATTACCTTTTTCGATTTATCATTACTTGCGCCCCGATACGATGGCCAAATGCTAAATGCCTGCTCTTTCACTGATGATTCAGGATCGGTTAATACCGGTAAAAGACTCTCTCCCTGCAGGTGAACAGGAATTTCAAAGCCACATAGATCGGCCAGAGTCGGAAAAACATCAACGTATTCAGCCAACGCATTTGTTTTTACGTTCTTCTTGATATTAGGCGCAGAAATAATTAAAGGGCCCCTGGTGTCTACTTCAAAAGCAGTGTGTTTACACCACATTCCGTGTTCTCCCAGTTTCCAGCCATGATCACCCCAAAGCACGATAACAGTGTTATCTTTCAAGCCATTTTCTTCCAGTGCATCCAACACTCTTCCAATCTGGGCATCAGTATACGACACACATGCCTGGTAGCCGTGAATAAGTTTTAACTGCATCTCTTCAGAAAGTTCAGCATTACCTTTGGGAATATTTGTATAGTTGCGCAATTCGCCAAAATTGTGTTTACCGTAAAGCGAACCATTTTCCGGAAAAAAAGGATTATCGGCAGTTTCTATTTGCGAAGGATCGTATAAATCCCAATATTTTGTTGGAGCGTTAAAAGGTAAATGTGGTTTCTGAAAACCAACGCCCAGGAAAAAGGGTTTTTGTGAAGTTTTAAGTTCGTTAAGTTTGTTCACAACCCAGTCGGCATAAAATCCATCGCGGTACTCGTTATCTTCAACAGCAGCACTCTCCCAGGCCGGCCCCCTTCCTTCAGGTGTTAAAGTTGCCTGAGCCTCTGAAGTAAGATACCCCCTGCCCTTAGTTTCGCCTTGTGCCAGTTTTTGAGTTTCCAGCCAGCCTTCACCAAATTGTTTCAGGTGATCTTCCTGATGGTGGTATAATTTCCCGATTCCAAAAACATCATAACCTGATTTTTTAAAGAATTCATTGATCGTCAAAACTTCCGGCATTAAATCATCAACAGAACGACAACTGTAAATTTGATAAGCATTTGCATAATAGCCGGTAAAAATACTGGCTCGCGAAGCCATACAAATTGCCTGCTGACAATAAGCATGTTGAAACAGAACTCCGTTTTCGGCAAGTCGATCGATATTGGGCGATACGATTTGACTGTTCCCGTAACAATTCATTTCGGGTCTTAAATCATCAACAGCAATAAACAATACATTCGGGTGTTGCGACTCTCTTTTTTCAGAACAGGAAGTAAGAATCCCAAAAATTACCGTCAGGATAATGATAAAAATGATTCGGTTCTTCATCTTATTAAATAAGATTACTGTCGGCAGTTCTAATCCGTCAATTCGATACATTTGTTACAGTTTAATGGTTACACTGCTACCGGCATAATTACCTGTTGGCAGATCGATAAGCAAATCACTCATCCCGGTACCTTCATTCCATAAAACAGTAAGATTTGCTGCTTTGGCATTCACTTTTCCGGGAATGGAAACTAACATTTTTGCATTCTTCCGGGCTGGGTCAGAAACGGTAATTTCCGTTATCTTCGTCCCATCTGTTTTTGCAATCAACACTCCCGGATTCCCGCATTCAACCGTAATATCGTCATTCACCTCTAATGTTCCTTCGCTGTAAAAAACAGCCTGGCACATTTGCAGTTCTTTTTGCCAAACCGCCTGCACTGCAGGAGAATTTTGAAGAACCGTTATATTATTTTTTGATGTATTATTCTGAACCTGTTCCAGATTGGGTGCCGGCACTACAATGTATTGATAGTTAGCCTCGCTCGGACGTTTGCCGTGATCCAGGTAAAGTTCAAAAACATCGCGTTCGATTTCGTCTTTCGGAGAATCGGTTTGCCGGTTAATACGATACCAGGAACCTTTTGCAATATTGTTTTTCAGTTGTACCGTTGTTGGCTCAGGAAAAACATAAGCAAGCTTATCATGATAGATCCAGTCGACATTTTTATATTCCGTTTCGCCTTTCTCAATAACAGAACTTTTTCCTCCGGAAGCAAGAATTACGTCTCCACGAAGAATACACTGGTTTAATGTTGTTACCACCGGCAGTTCTGCGTTTGAGCAAGAAATTCCGGTTCCCAAACAAACATATTCCTTATCAAAAAAGAACCATGCTTTTCTGGCAATTAACGGATCGTGAGGACTTTTAAAATCGAAAGCAACGGCACCATATTTTCCATCGGTTGCAGCACCAACAAAATCGGTTAACCCAAGTTTTTGTAATTCATTGGCACCGGGCATTTCTTCTTTCTGCATAACTGTTGTTCCCGGAATTTTTTGGTAGTCCATAACCGGAGCAAGACCTTTATACTCATCGGCAGAAACTGAAATATGATTTGTTCCGTCGCCACGGTGATGGTTCAAAAATCCCTCGCTGTTGTAGGGCTGCTCCATGTTGTAGTTACGGGTGGAGTACATCCGTACGGAGGCAAACCAATCAGGCCGTTGAAATGAAAAATGCTCTGAATCCCAATAAAAGGTTGCATGCGCAAGTGTTGGCTTTGCCTGATTATTACGAACATCAATAATTTCCTGAAGCTCAATATGCCTGTAATCTGAAACCGAGATCAGTTTCGAGGGTAAAACATCATCGTATGGATTTACAGCTCCCTCGCGGCTGATACTGCGGTTTTTGGCTCCAACATCCGGAACTTTTCCAAATACCGAAGTTTTGCAAATACCATCCAAAAAGTAATCAATCAGCTGGTCAAGTTTTTCTTCTGAAAAAGAAAATTTGGTACCGGTAGTGTAAACTGCCCATTCGGCAAATGCTGCTGCATAACTTAAACCATATGACAATGTATTGTTAACTCCGTCAGTACGATGGTGGAAGCTGTTGTCGAACTGAATACCACGCCCTTCGTACGACCGGTTTTCAAATCCTCCTACTATTTTCCGAAAGCCATACCCGTATTTTGCTCCTATCCATTCTACATACTTTATTTCATTTTCGATTACACGCACTACCTCATCAAATTTTTCATCGTCGCCCAAAAACAAACAATTTTTTGCCTGAATACCCGCAATTTTAATTCGGTCTCCTCCCGGTCGGGCACCACCGGCATTGATATGCGCCCTACCAATTATCGGTTGAGTTTTGTTTACCAATTCCTTGTCGAGCTCATCGCCAATAATCAGCATTAGCGTTACCATGTAATTGGGTGTACCGATTTGATTGTGCCACCAGTTTTCGCAAAAATAATCGTGCTCCACCCAATTTTTAAGCCCTAATTCGATGGCTGCTTTTACCTTTTTCTTTTTGTAATATTCTGATGATTTGTTTTTATAAGCCCTGGCCAATGAAACTAGATACGACGTATGAAGCCGGTGCTCAAAACCTTCTCTTGAAACATTCGAATAATCAATTCCCGGCCAGGTACCATCATCTTTTAAGGTTTGAAGCAGTGTCTTTATTTGTGCATCATCAACCTCCGGTTTCATTACCTCCTTATAAATGCGCTCTTTTACAATTTGAATGTCGTTTTGCGCATAAGCCATAAAGGAAGCACAGCAAAAGAATAGTATTATTACGGTTAGTCTTTTCATACGTTTAAAATGTTTGTATTAGCTATATTACATACCTGACCATCAGCAAACAGGAAACGAGCCCTGAAAATTCAGGACTCGTTTAATATTTTTCTTCTAATTCTCCGAAAGCCTAATTTTAATTTCAGTTTTACCATCCTCTATTATCCAGGCCGGAATTCTTAGTTCTATACGTTTTAATCCTTCAATCTGGCGATCCAATTCCATAGGAGCCGGATAGAGTGAAACAAGCGACAAACTCAACTCCGGGTGCGAAAGGTTCTCAAGTTTTAAAGTTTTGCCTTCTTGTTTTAACACGGCACCACCTTCAACAAATTCCACATCTGCAGTGGTCATCAATTGCCAGGTAATGAATTGTGTTTTTTCCGAAATCTCAATTTCGTCCTCTATAACTACCGAAACCGGGCTATCTTTTGTAAATGTTCGTTTTGCACTGTTAACATTTCCGGCATAAACTGCGGTTAAATCAAAGATAGCCTGTGGTTTTTCGCCCGATTGGAAATGCTCAAGTGTTGCCTGTCCGTTGTTTACAAAAAGTTCATTGTTTACGGTTACGGTGCTGTGTCCGAAATTATTTTTGGTGAGCAGCGTCCAGCGCTGACAATCCTGACAGCTTCCCCACAAATCAAATCCGGTTTTCTCCAATTCGTGGTAAGCCTGATTGCCCGGATCGATAACCCAACGCACGCCGTTCAATTCAAAAATAAAAGAACCGGCATCCATGTTTCCGTGACTTGTGGTTGCTCGGCCACCTTTTCCGCCGAAATAGTAATTGTGCTCGTCATCACCTTTAAAAACTACGATAGGATTTGAACCGTCACCTTTCCACGCGAGGGGTATTTCTACATCTGATTTCTCCTCGTATTGCGACAACCAAACCAAGGCTGCACCACCAAGTCGGGATAGTTTCCCCATTTCTTCTGCTGGCATCAGGAACCTTTCTTCTTCGAAAAATTCAGAATTACCTGTTTTGTTTGCAAACCAGGCTAAAATAACATCACCGGCAGCGCCTCTTTTATCACCGCAATCGGCAAAATTGTAATACCATCCCGATGGGGTATTCATTAAATACCGAAATACTGCACTCTCCTTAAAAGCAGGGTAATCAGCAATACCAAAGTCGCTTCCGAACGCGCTTTCCAGAAAGGCAGATGTAACCACCGAAAAACTGGTGCCATAGCCCCAGTAAGTTGAACCTTCAGGATAAACCCCATCCGGTGAATACTGTTTTAAAGCCTGTACCATACCATCCAAAGCTCTGCTAATTGTTTTGGCAGCGAGTTCCGGGTCTTTTTCTGCAATTGCTATAGAAGCAGCGATCATTCCGCCATTACATACCTGGTTCCAGTTGTTATGTCCGAATGCCCAGCCCGGAGTATTTCCGTTCTCCGGCCAACTGGGAGCTATCCCTTTTTCAATTAAAGCATTTTTTGCCAATTCAATGGTTGATGAAGGAAGTTTTCCTTCCGTCCAGTCGAGGGCAAAAGCAACGGCCATACTCATTTCTGCCACATCCAGAAAATGTGATGGGTTCCAATCCGAAAAATTGCAAACAGCCAGTACTTCATTATTTAAACGATTTAATGCTTTCTCATCATTTTCCATTTGATAAACCATTCCCAGCATATTTACGCGCCATAGCATTTCGCGTGATGTTGACAACAAACGACGACCAACCATAACTCTTTCCAGTAAAGGTTCATCATAAATGCTTTCAGCATTAAGTTTTATGGCTTTGTACATATTTTGTACAAGCTCATCGTTTTTTAATTTTGTTTTTAGCTTATTCTTTATTTGGGAATTTAAAACCAAACGCGGCTGCGATTTGCGAAGGTTCTTTTTTAGATACTGGACTGATATGGGATTATCGAGCGAGGGAACTTCCTTCTCCTGCGCAGTTGCCGACCATATAACTGCCAGGCAGAGTAAACAAATAGCAAGATGTATTTTAGTTTTCATTTTAGTTGGTTTTGTTAGTTGGTATTAACTATAAAAATAGGAAGTCATTTTTAATGAGCTATCCTTTTCTTTATTTTATTTTAAAAGTATATTCAATCTCTTTAATTCTCCTTCCCAAATTTCAGTTCCTAAACCTGAAGTTGGATTGTTTTCGATCCTATTATTATGGATGGTTATAAAACGATTTTGTGCAATTGCATAAAATGGATGGTCAGGAAATCATTATCCGGACCGTCGGTATCGCACAGTCCTCATGTGTGTTTTTCGTTTTGGGGCCTGCTGCTTGTCCCGCAACATATTGGCTTTAACCCTTTATGGTAATTACAACAGTTTTCTACAAATAATCAGATTCGTGATTTTTCCAACAGGGCATTCTTCTTGTTGCAAGGTCATCCGGGGTTATTACAACTACTCAGAATCAATGTTCTATTCGTGTTCAAATCTGGAGATGCCCTCTAGCCTGTTAAAACTTAATCTGCTTTTTTAATATACTCTTTGGCAACAACCTCGCCACTGGCAACACGAAGCGCGTTATTGGCCAGTGCTTCCAGTTCGTCTTCACCGGGATATACAAACACGTCGGAAATAAAACCCGCTTTATCTCGGATATAGTTTTCCAGATGTTTATTGTAGGCCAAACCACCGGTTAATAATATCCCGTCGACTTTACCTTCGAGTACAATGGCCATTTCACCAATCATTTTGGAAACCTGGTAAAACAAAGCTTCCTGAACCAACTTTGCTTTTTCGTCACCTTTTTCAACACGTTTCTCCACTTCCAAAGCGTCGTTTGTGCCCAGGTAAGCAACAAATCCACCTTCGCCAACCACCATTCTGCGAATTCGCTCCTGCGACATTTTTCCGCTAAAACAAAGGTCAATCACCTGTCCAACAGGTAGTGTTCCCGATCGCTCCGGGCTAAAAGCTCCTTCCCCGTCGAGCGCATTGTTTACATCGATGACGCGACCGTTTTTATGCGCTCCTACCGAAATACCACCGCCCAGATGAGCGATTATTAAACGCATCTCATCGTAATTCTTTCCCATCTTTTGGGCATGTAAACGTGCCGTTGCTTTTTGGTTTAACGCATGAAAGATCGACTGCCGCTGAAACCGCGGATGACCCGCAAAACGAGCCACATCATCCAATTCATCGGTAACCACCGGATCGGCAATAAAAGCTTTTGCGTTTGGAATTTGCAAAGCAATATAATCGGCGAGCATAGCTCCCAAATTGCTGGCATGATGCCCCATCACTCCTTCGCGCAAGTGATCGAGCATTAAATTATTTACTTTGTAAACGCCCGATTCCAAGGGATAAGTCAGTCCGCCGCGGCCGATGATGTATTTAATTGCATCCACTTCAATTCCTTCTTCAACCAAAGCTTCAATGATTAAACCTTTTCGAAAAGAAAACTGATCGATAATATTTTTATAGCGTAGTAGTTGCTCCAGCGGATGCCGAATGGTTTTGGAAAAAACACATTCTTTTTCGTTATAAACAGCAAATTTTGTGGAGGTAGAACCCGGATTTATTGCAAGAACCTGGTGCATAAAATGATTTACGTATTACTAATCTGGTAACTTACAATTGATGCAAGTGCCACAGAATTCAACTTTGTTTTTCTACTGTCGCCGCGTGATGATACCACGGCAGGTACTTTCGCTCCGGCAATAATTCCCGACATTTCGGCTTTAGCCAGTTTCGAGTTTGTTTTGTAAAAAACATTGGCCGCATCAATATTCGGGAAAAGTAAACAATCGGCATCGCCAGCAACCGGCGAGGTAAAACCTTTTACTTCGGCCGACTCGGCATTAATGGCCACATCAAGTGCCATGGGGCCATCTACCAAACCACCTTCAATTTGGCCGTGCTCCGACATTTTGGCAATTGTAGCGCCATCCATACAAGACTGAATGGAAATTATTATCTGCTCGGTAGGTGCAATTACCGCAACTTTTGGCTGTTCGACACCCAGCGATTTTGCTGCACAAATGAGGTAATTTGTCATTAATATCTTTTGTTTCAGATCGGGGTAAGGCAACACAGCCGCATCACTAAAAACAAGCAGTTTGTGGTAATTCGGATTATCCATCACCGAAACGTGGCTTAATGTCCCTTTTGTCGGAACCAGGTTGTTTTCTTTTCTAAGCAAAGCACGCATAAACTTATCGGTCGATACCATTCCTTTCATCAACACATCGGCCTTGTCTTCATGAATAAGTTCTACGGCTTTGTCGATAGCTTCGCGGATTGATTTGGTATCATAGATCTGATAATCCGAGATATCGATACCCAGCTTTTTACACGATTCTTCAATAATCGTTCTGTCGCCGGTTATTATCGGTATTACAAACCCCAATTCAACAGCATCGTGCATGGCTTCCAAGGTGCTTACATCTACACCGTTAACTGCCACCACCCGTTTCGGTGGTTGCTTTTTTACTACTTCCAGAAGTTCTGTAAAATTGTTTATACTCATTGTTTAGCAATTTTAGCCCGAAGTTACAACGCCTGAAGTTCTCATCCGATAACTTTTCTCAGCTATTTTTATGTTGTAAACCACCCAAATAAATTTTAAACTTAGAATTAGTATTCAGCGACTTACGATTTGATAAGAATCTGAAATTTTTTAGCCCTAAAAATTATGTTTTTGCTTTTTTCACTAGCCCCGGAAATCTGTGCAGATTAATTTTTCAATTCAGCAGATTATGAACCTTACAAAATATATATGTGTTTAAACAGAGTGAATTCTTTTAAAATTAGGGAAAATCCCTGTCTTAATCAAATGTAAATCAATGTTTTTCAATCATTAGTATGGTGTTTTACAATATATCAAAATCTTTCTATCATAACAGATTTTATACTATTTTCAAACGTTGTAATATTAAGTTGTTTATACATGTTCAACTTGATTTCAAATCGACCATACTTCGCATTTATAATTTTCTTCGACAAATCATCCGAAGTAAATCTTCCTGCAAAAAGCAAAAACACATTTTTACCGGGAAAATATCGTGCACAAGGCATTTTTTAAGGGCTCCTGCATTTTCTGCGGGGCCACCATTATATTCGATTCATTTTATTAATTAACCAATAGATAGCTGCGATGGAAAATAAAATCACAAGTTTAGCCGAGTACTTTCAGAAGTACAAGGAAAGTGTGGCTGACCCCGATAATTTTTGGGGAAAAATAGCCGAAAGCCATTACTGGCGCAAAAAGTGGGACCAGATTCTCGATTACAAATTTGACGGGGATGGAGCCCCGGATGTGAATTGGTTTGTGAACGGCAAACTGAACATTACCGAGAATATTTTTGAGCGTAACATGTTTATGCGAAAAGACCAGGTTGCGATTATTTGGGAACCCAACGACCCAAAAGAACCGGAAATTAAACTGACCTATGGCGAATTGTTCGAGAAAGTAAAACAATTTGCCAACGGATTAAAAAAGATCGGCGTTGAAAAAGGCGACCGTGTTGCACTGTATCTGCCCATGGTTCCTGAGCTGGCCATTGCCATGCTGGCCTGTGCCCGAATTGGCGCCATTCACTCCATTGTTTTTGCAGGATTCTCGGCAACGGCATTGGCCGACCGTATTAACGATGCAGAGGCCAAAGTTGTAATTACTTCCGACGGTGGATTCCGCGGAACAAAATCAATTCCGCTAAAAAGTATTGCCGACGAAGCAGTTGAAAAATGTCCTTCGATAAAAACACAGGTTGTTTTAAAACGTACCGAGGAAGAAATAAAGTGGGTAGACGGCAGAGACATTTGGTGGCACGATTTGATTGCTGACATGGATTACGAAAACCAGGCAGAAACAATGGATGCCGAAGACGTACTGTTTATCCTTTACACATCAGGCTCTACCGGCAAACCAAAAGGAGTTGTACACACCACCGCCGGCTACATGGTTTATGCCGAATACACCTTTAAAAATGTATTTCAGTACAGCGATGGTGATGTTTACTGGTGTACCGCCGATATTGGCTGGGTAACCGGCCACTCGTACATTGTTTATGGTCCGCTGTTAACCGGAGCCACTTCCGTTATGTTTGAAGGTGTTCCAACCTGGCCAGACGCAGGGCGTTTCTGGGAAATCGTGGATAAATATAAAATCAACCAATTCTATACCGCCCCTACTGCGATTCGTGCACTGGTGGCACAAGGCGATGAATGGGTAACCAAACACGACCTGAGCTCGCTAAAAGTTCTGGGTACAGTTGGAGAACCCATCAACGAAGAAGCCTGGCGCTGGTACCACGACCTGGTTGGAAAAGGTCGTTGCCCGATTGTAGATACCTGGTGGCAAACCGAAACCGGCGGAATAATGATCACACCGCTGGCAGGAATTACACCTACCAAACCTTCATTGGCAACCTTGCCTCTACCTGGAGTCCAACCGGTATTACTGGATCACGAAGGAAAAGAATTGAAAGGCAACAGCGTCGAAGGAATTCTTTGCATGAAACACCCGTGGCCGGGCATGTTACGCACCACCTGGGGCGATCATCAACGATGCTACCAAACCTACTTTGCATCCTTCCCCGGCTATTACCTGACCGGAGATGGCGCTAAGCGCGACGAAGAAGGTTATTACCGCATTATCGGCCGAATTGACGATGTTATCAATGTTTCGGGACACCGTATTGGTACTGCAGAAGTGGAAGATGCCATTAACCAACATCCGAAAGTAGTTGAATCGGCTGTGGTTGGATATCCGCACGAAATTAAAGGAGCCGGCATTTACGCTTATGTTATTTGCGAAGATATGACCGATGCTGAACTGGATAATATTGAAGCAGAAATAAAGGCTACCGTAAATAAGTTTATCGGACCAATTGCCAAACCCGATAAAATCCAAATCGTAAGCGGTCTGCCAAAAACCAGGTCGGGAAAAATTATGCGACGTATTCTGCGTAAAATCGGAGAAGGCGATGCAACCAACCTTGGCGATACATCTACTTTACTTGATCCGGGCGTAGTTGAAGAAATTATCGACGGAGCAAAAGTTGAAGTTAAACGATAACTCTAAATAATAAACAGGCACCTTCTCTCGGAGGTGTCTGTTTTGTTTCTCAACCTTTTTTATTACTAAACAGACAGACAGGACTTCTTGAAAAGTGTTCCTTTTGCGGAGCATTAATCTGTTTTCAGGTCCTCAAAAAAATCCAAAGAACTAAACAAAAATGAAAGGACTAAAAATTACTAACCGATGGACTGTAGTGGTTGGAGCAATACTTATACAATTGGCTCTTGGCGCTATTTATGCATGGTCGGTATTTACCGCATTATTAACCGATCCCAACGGCGACTATGGCTTCTCAGCCACACAAACCGCCTGGGTATTTTCTATTGGTCTGGCCACATTTGCCGTGGTAATGGTTTTTGCCGGAAAATGGCAAGCCAAATCAGGGCCTACAATCGTGGCATTAACCGGCGGCCTTGTTTTAGGTGCCGGATATATTTTAGGTGGAATATTTGGAAGTTCATTTCTCGCACAACTGCTGTTTATTGGAGTATTGGGAGGTGCCGGAATCGGCCTAGCCTATGTTGTTCCAATTGCTGTTGGCGTAAAATGGTTCCCCGATAAAAAAGGATTGATAACCGGGTTGGCCGTAGCCGGTTTTGGTTTTGGCGCAACCATTTGGGTAAAACTGGCTGGTTCGTGGTTTGGCGGCCTGTTAAACACCAGCAGTGCTTTTGGCTTGCCCAGCGTGCAAAGTGTATTTGTTATTTACGGAATTGTCTTCGCTATCATGGTCGTTTTGGGCTCTCTGGTAATGGTTAATCCACCGGCAGGTTATAAACCCGAAGGTTATGAACCACCTGTTAACCATACCGCCAAAACATCGGGTGGCGTTGAGTTTGATTCCAGCCACATGCTTCGCACAAAACAATTTTATGCCATTTGGGTGGTGTTTATCTTTTCTGCCCTTGCCGGCCTGATGGTAATTTACTGCATAAAACTTTTTGGAATAGACGCACTGGAATATAACGGAATTGCAAACGCCGGAGTTATTACCGGAACTGCCATGGCATGGTACGCTATATTTAACGGGCTGGGACGAATTGTATGGGGAATGATATCCGATAAACTCGGACGAAAACGAGCCATATTTTATATGACCCTTTTTCAGGGTGTGATTATGCTGATGATCTACCACATTTTTATTCGCTTTGGTGTAACCTCGGGGTTTATTGCCAGTGCCTGTATAATTGGCTTCAATTTTGGCGGAAACTTTGCTCTGTTCCCGGCCATTACCGCCGATTTTTTTGGTAACAACACCGTTGGAAAAAACTATGGCTGGATGTTTACAGCCTACGGTTTTGCAGGAATAGCAGGCCCACAACTTGCCGGTCATTTTAAAGATTCGGCAACAGCATCATCCGGTCCGGTCGTTTGGATGGCTCCTTTTATTATTGCCGGAGTTGCCTGTTTAATTGGAAGCGTTATCATTTTACTCACGAAACCACCAAAATAGTGAATCAGAAAAAGCGTCGGCAATGGCGCTTTTTTTGTCTGCAAACACTGGGTTTAGCCTTTGTATGCTATATAACACGGCATTTTCTTATTGTTTTACAGCATAGTTTATCGCGGCCTTTTACACACAAAAGCTGTAACTGGCTAATTCAATTACCATTACACTTGCGGCCCAAATAACAGCCTGTTTCCTGAACATTTTACAACTTGGTATTTTTTCATGAAATTTATGACGGATTTCGGTCAACTATTAAAATCAACAAAATACTGACACCCGATTTAAACCAAAAAGCGAAAAAACATGGCTATAAAAAAACTCGATAGTATTTTCCGACCAAAACGAATTGCTCTGGTTGGAGTTTCAAATAATCCCGATAGTGTTGGCGGGATCACCTTACGAAATTTAGTGGGAGGAGGATTTAACGGCGTGGTCTACCCGGTAAATCCGCGGCGCGAAGCGGTTTTTGGAATTCCATGCTACCCCGATGTGAAGAGCCTGCCCAAAACCCCCGATCTGGCTGTTATTATGACCGCTGCAGATGCAGTTCCTCAATTGGTTAGGGACTGTGGTGAGGCAGGAATTCACGGAGTTATTATCATGTCGGCCGGTTTTAAGGAAGCAGGTGACGAAGGGAAAAAGCTGGAAGAGCAGGTAAAAGCTGAAAAAGCCAAATTCCCCGATATGCGAATCGTTGGTCCTAACTGTCTGGGGATACTGGTGCCGGGACTTAATATGAATGTAAGTTTCGCATCGGCCATGCCGAAAAAAGGACACGTGGCATTTATTTCGCAATCGGGCGCGCTTTGTACCTCTGTCCTCGACTGGGCGTACGAATCCAATATCGGCTTTTCCAATTTTGTTTCTATCGGTAATTCCATGGACGTCAGTTTTGGCGATCTGATCGATTATTTCGGCCAGGACCCGAACACCAAATCTATTGTTCTTTATGTTGAATCGATTGCAAATGCGAGAACATTTATGTCGGCAGCACGGGCCTTTTCGCGCGAAAAACCAATTATCGTGTACAAATCAGGTCGCTATCCCGAATCTGCTGCTGCAGCTGCATCACATACAGGGGCAATGGCTTCTGAGGATTCGGTTTACGACGCCGTATTCCGCAGAGCAGGTTTGGCACGAGTTTTCGAATTTGGAAACATCTTCGATTTTACCGATCTGGTAGGCCGTAAACGTATTCCGAAAGGAAACCGGCTGGCGATTGTTACAAATGCAGGTGGCCCGGGAGTAATGGCAACCGACTCGCTGCTTTCAATGGGTGGAAGCCTGGTGAAATTGTCGGAAGAAACCATGCAAAAACTGAATGATTACCTGCCCTCATTTTGGTCGCACGGCAACCCGGTTGATGTATTGGGAGATGCTACACCGGAACGATTTGCAAGAGCTGCAGAAATTGTTTTGGAAGATAAAGAAGTTGATGCAGTGTTGGTGTTGTTAACTCCTCAGGCAATGACTGATCCAACAGCCACGGCAAAGGCGATTGCCAATATGTCGAAAAATACAACAAAGTCGATTATGACATCCTGGTTGGGAGGAGCGGCAATGCATGAAGGTATTCAGATTCTCAACCAAAATGGCATTTCGAACTACCCGGCACCCGAGCAGGCCATTCGAGCTTTTATGACACTTTCTGATTATTCCGAAAATCAGCAAATATTATACGAAACGCCACGTGAGGTTCCGGTTTCGTTTCAGTACGACCGTAACGAACTTCGCCAGAAATACCTAACGCAGGTGTTCCCAAAAGCGAAAGTTCTGAACGAGGACGATTCGAAAATGCTGGTTAACGATTACGGAATCGACACTACGCACCCCACCCCGGCGGCTACCGAGGATGAAGCTGTAAAAATTGCCGAAAAGAAAGGTTACCCGGTGGTGCTGAAAATATACTCGCCGGATATTATCCATAAATCAGATGTTGGCGGTGTTGCCCTCAACATCGAAAACGAAGAAATGGTGCGGGCAACTTTCCGTAACATGGTAAAAATGGCAGCTGAAAAACGCCCCGATGCTAAAATTGAAGGTGTTACCGTACAAAAAATGGTGGATACAAAAGACGGTATCGAACTGATTGTAGGGACAAAAAAGGACCCGGTATTCGGAACGGTAATGTTGGTTGGCATGGGAGGTAGAACCGCCGAATTGTTTAAAGATCAACGTTTGGAATTCCCGCCGCTGAACGAGCACCTGGCGCGTCAAATGCTACGATCGCTTAAAATTTATCCGCTGCTGAATGGCTGGCGTGGCGATGCTCCTAAAAACATTGATAAACTGATCGAGGTACTTATCCGCATGTCGTACCTGGCTGCTGATTACCCCGAAATTGAAGAGCTCGACATTAATCCGCTTATCGTTACACCAAAAGATGTGATTGCGCTTGATGCCCGGATTGTAGTTGACGAAGAACTGCTGACTACTCCGGTAAAAGAATACTCGCACCTGATAATGCGCCCGTACCCGGAAAGCCTTATAAAGGAAGCGACTTTACGCGATGGAACGCCAATTACGCTGCGCCCTATACGGCCCGAAGACGAACCAAGGTGGCTTGAATTGCTGGGAAGTTGTTCAAAAGAATCCATCTACCACCGTTTCCGTTACGACTTCTATTTCGATTCGCACGAGGTGGCTTCGCAGTTCTGTTTTATCGATTACGACCGCGAAATTGCCATTGTTGCCGAACACGAGAAAGAAGACGGCAAAAAAGAGCTTATTGGTGTTGGACGATTAATTGCCGATCCCGATGTGGAAATTATGGAATACGCGGTGTTGATTACCGATAAGTGGCAGAAGAAGGAGCTTGGATTTACATTGACCAGCTACTGCCTCGAAATTGCCAAATCGCGCGGAATCAAAAAGCTGGCGGCCGAAACCACCCGCGACAATAAACCGATGATCTCCGTTTTCCGAAAACTGAATTTTAAGATCCGTTTTAACGAAGACACCACAGTAACGGTAAACAAGGAGCTGGAGCTGGAATAAAAACCTTTTACCATAAATATTGTTATCTCCCGGTAAACAGCAACGTTTCCGGGAGTTTTAACACTGATAATTCATTTGATTATATTAATAGTCATGTTTTCCGGGTTAATCCCGACTTAGTTGAGTCCATTTTTTGAGTTTCAAAAAATTGGTACGAAACTTACGTCGTTCAGAACGAATTGGGTATTTGAATGAATAGTACGGATTAAATTGTATGAGTTCTACTAAACTAACAAAATCACTGATCGATAAACTCTGGCAGGCTTCGCATCTTATCCGAAAATCGAGATATGCTGTGGCGTTTACCGGTGCCGGTATTTCTGTTGAAAGTGGAATTCCGCCATTCCGGGGCGAAAATGGTTTATGGAACACTACCCACCCTATTTTTCTTGAAATTGAATATTTTCAGAAAAAACCATTGCAATCGTGGAAAAAAATAAAGGAGATATTTTACGACAGTTTGGGTGATGCCGAACCCAATATTGCACATATTATGCTGGCAAAAATGGAAGAGCGCAGTTTTGTTGAAACCGTTGTCACACAAAACATCGACCACCTTCACCAAAAAGCCGGCAGCAAATATGTTTACGAGCTGCATGGCACCTACAGGCAGTTAATTTGTACCGAGTGCAGCTCGGAATACGACATGAGTTTTGCCGACCTGAATTACCTCCCGCCCACTTGTTTTGTTTGCAAAGGCATTTTAAAACCCGACATGGTTTTTTTTAACGAACCCATTCCGGCTTTTGCAAAAAAACGTTCGTTCGAAGAAGCTGCCAAAGCCGATGTTCTGCTGATAATCGGTACCAATGCCGAAGTTTTGCCGGCTGCAGAAATCCCGGTAGTAGCCAAAAACAACGGTGCAAAAATCATCGAAATAAACATTCGCCCCTCCCATTTTACCAATACCGTTACCGATATTTTCCTGGAAATGAAGGCAACCGAGGCCATGAGCGAGCTGGGCCGTTTATTGTATCTCTAGATACGCTGGATCAGGAAAACGTTGAACGTTGATGACGCTGATTTGGCTGAAATTCGCTGAAATTTACCTGCGGGAATCACATTAATCCGCATCATCAGCTTTCTGTTTTGTTAAAATCCTATATTTGCCCGTGCAAACCGTTTTTATAAAAAAATGAAAAAAACTTACCTTTTAGTACTACTGCTCCCACTTGTATTATTTTCGTGTTCATCGGGTAAAAAAGCGCTGCAACGCGGCGATTACTACCAGGCTATTTCAAAAGCTGTTGAACGTTTAAAATCAAATCCAACCAACGATAACGCATTAAAAGTATTAAAAGAAGGCTATCCGATGGCCGTTGAGTGGTCGCAGGAAGAAATTGATCTGACTTTAACATCAAACGAAGCGTTTAAATGGGAACGTACCATTTCAGTAATGAAACGGGTAAATGCCATGAGCGACCGGATAAGAAGCACACCGGCAGCACGCAAAATATTTCCAGATCCGAAAACATACACTTCGGAATTAAATATGGCCTACGAAAAAGCGGCCGAAGACCGATACCAGGCCGGATTGCATTTTATGGAACAGGAAACACGCGAAAGTGCACGAACAGCCTACACTCATTTTGACAGAGCTGACCAATGGATACAGGGTTATAAAGACACCCACGAAAAAATGGCCATTGCCAAAGAACTGGCAACCGTTAATGTAGTTGTTGAGGCAGTTACGGTACGCACAAAAGTATACGAACTTAGTTCAGAGTTCTTTTACAACCAGGTGTTTGAATACCTGAATAATCAATACCCGTCGCATGGTTTTGTAAACTTTTTTTCGCCAAAACAGGCCGAAAATTTTGAGTTAAACCCTGACTTTGTGGTACGCATGGAATTTTACGATTTTTCGGTGGGTAACCTGGTGCGCAGCGAAAAAGAAGAAAGCCTTACCAAAAAGGTAAAAGTACCGCTTACCGACAGTACTTTTGTAAATAAAACCTACCATGCGAAATTGAAAACGTATACCGACGAAGTTATTTCGGGTGGCCGCCTTAACTACCGCATTGTTGATTTTCAGAACGATAAATTGTTGCGCGACAACCTTATTCCCGGCAATTTTAACTGGGTAAACCAATATGCCATTTTTGCCGGCGACGAACAGGCCTTAAGTGATGCACAATTCGCACTTACGCAACAAAAAGCTGTGCCCCTGCCACCACATCAGGATTTGTTTATTGAGTTTACTAGGCCGATATACAACCAACTTACCAACGAGTTAAATAGCTTTTTCAGGCGGTACAGGTAAGAAACTTTAACAATATTGAACAGGTGAGCCGAAGTCTCCTGATGAAAAAAACTCCTCCTGCAAATTCCTTGCAAGAGGAGCCAACTACCGCTCCTGAAACCCATGGATTAAATCAATTAAGATTGGATTACAGTTGCAAGTTGTGTCGGTAAGATTTCACATTAATATCTTTTCCTGATAGTATTAAAACATATATTCATGTTCGTCTTTTACATTCTTTTGCGAATAAGAGCTAAGCACAACGAATGTCATTAAAAAAGGCCAGTCATTAATATTTTTAAAGTCTTCATATTTGTAATTTTTAGTTTTTAATACTGTCAACATTTAAGAAAACTATTTCAATAATTGCTTTGCGGACAAATGCCCTTTGGAAAGTCCAGAGTTTGACTTGCCCAGTCAAAATCAAAAAACATTATTACATGAGTGCCTTTATCCCCTTTCGCATGAATGTGCATGCTAAATGTATCATACTCACCATTTTCATCGAAAAATACTTTTGTCTGGTCGTTTATCTTAAATGTCTCACCTGTTTGCTCACTTGTAATTGTTAATTTGGTATGTACAATAAACCATACAAACTGACCATCAATCATATGAGCTGTTATGTGTATATTTTGACCAGTTACATCAGGCACATATAAAAAATCAACCGTTTCACCATCACAAATAACCGGTGTATAATATTCACCCGTCATTTCAAAATTTATGGTTTTGGAATCTGCCGATTTCAGTTGAAGATCAGAAGAATTATCTTCGTAGAGTTCTTCATCTTTAATGCAACCTGCCAGCAGGCCAGCAAAGATGAACATCAGAAATAGTAGTTTGAACGTTTTCATAATCGTACTTTTTTATCGTTAAACATGAGGATTGAAGTTGATTTAATCCACCAATAAATTAGGAATAAGGAGCGTAGAATATTAAGAAATTATTGTTCGAAGATTGAAACTATTGTTCAATGCTTTGAATTATAGTTTGGAACAAAAGCCCCTACTATAAATTTATCGTAAGGGGAACTGGTCAATTGAAATCCTTTAAATCAAATGTAGGTTGGATTACAATAAGTTTTTGAACTGCCTAATTGCCCATCAGAATTTGATTCTTAATCAGATTATCGGAGTTAGTAATTTGATGGTTTTCATCATTTTTTGACAAACTGAAACTGGTTCTTCTTACAATGAAAAAAGGGCGCCCTCCTTAGGCACCCCTCAACTTATATCGGAACTACAAAATATTTCTTCTCTAGCGGAATCCGAAACTAATACCACCATTATAACTTACATAATTGGCTTTACTGATGGAGCCAAAAAGGCTAAAAAATGCCAGTTTTAAACGAAAGCCTGCATCAATTCCTATGTAATTATCTTTATAACTTAAGGCTATCGGGTCTTCTTCCTCGGTCATGGCATTTATCAATAAATCTTCTATGTTCGTAAAATCCGTGCCCAATTTCGCTGGATCAGGAACCGGGTATTTTCCCAGAATATCAAATGTAGTTTTACTGGAGTTACCGGTAAGCGATCCGAAAAATGTAATTAGCGCAAGCTTTTTCGAAACGATTAAGCCGTACTTCATATTTTTGGTTGCAAATTCTCCTTTTTGATTTGGATCCTGTACATATCCTGCAGGATTTGGAACACCGTAAGCAGTATAGTCGAAATCGATTCCTGACTCACCGCTGATATTCGAATACGCCCCAAACAGCGCAACATCCATTGGCAAATGTTTGATAACCGGCAGCGACTCGCGGATATTATGCTTGAAGCCCAGGCCCCATAGTCCGGCCTCTGCGTCTTCGTTGTCAATTTCAAACTCCACTTTGGGCACGTAACGGAAAATTACATCGGTATTAGGTAACAAACCAAATGTAGCCTGAATAATAGGAACCGGAACAACATCAACATCGCTCCCACCGGGCGTAGAAAAATATTCTATCGGTATGGTTTGACCATTAATATCGGCGTCAAAATACAGACTTACTCCATCGCCGCCACCGGCAGCGGTTGATGCGATACTCTGCCCATTCTGCGCATACAAATATTGCAATCCCAGCCCGTTTACGTCGAAGGTTTTATCCGCCGCCGGAACTTTGAACGCACTAACTGAAAAGGCCAGATCGAATCCCCACAACTTATGTGTTTCGGCAGTATAGTACCATGAATTATTCATCCCTACACCAAGACCTTTGCCATAAGGTTCAAGGTATGCCTCAATCAACAGATTAGCATCATGTATTCCAAATCGTAGCATATTTGCTACATCCGATTGGGCATGAGAAAATTTAAAGCCTGCCAGGGCTATCAGCGTAACAAGAAAAATCTTTTTCATAACCATTGTGATAGATTACTAATTCGGTAAATCAATATTTCACTACGTGTAACTAAACTAAAATATCGCTTAATCTTAATACCTATTTATACTATAAACACAGAATTTTACTAAATCGTATCAATTTCTCTTTTTTTTATACAGAAAACGATATCCAGAGTATTGATTTTCTGGAGGTCCATATTCAGAAAACCGCAAGTTCAAACCCAATGACTAAGGTTTTCCTTTTATCTTTGACAACACAAAAACCGAACAATATGAAAGCAGCAGTTCTTACAAAATACAACCAGGTTGAATGGAAAGAGGTTGAAAAACCGGCCTGCAAACCGGGAGAAGTTTTAATAAAAGTAAATTTTGGCTGTATTTGCGGTAGCGATCAGCACATTCACACCGGTGAGTTCCATCCACGAACAACACTCCCATTAATAATGGGGCACGAGTTTGGCGGCGTGGTAAGTGAAGTGGGCGAAGGTGTTAGCGGCTGGCAGGTGGGCGATAAGGTTGCCCCCGATCCCATTATCTGGTGCGGAAAATGCCCGGCCTGTTTAAAAGGCCATTATCCGGCGTGTACAAGCTTAAAACTTATCGGTATTGACATGGACGGTGGTTTTTGTGAATACGTTTCGCTGCCTCCTTCTATGTTGTACAAAGTGCCCGCCAATATTCCCGACGAACATGTGGCGCTGGTTGAGGTTTTAAGTATCGGTTGCCACGCCAAAAACCGCGCAAACGTTCAGGAAAACGACAGCATTGTTATTTGGGGATCGGGGAAAATTGGTTTGTGCATTTTACAGGCCGTACGTACGGTTACTGACAATACCGTTTTTATGGTTGATATTATTGACGAGCGGCTGGCAATCGGGCCCAAATACTACGAGAATGTTGTGCCGATAAATGCCAAAAATGAAGATCCGGTTGAACGTATTAAACAAGAAACCGATGGCAAAGGTGTTGACATTGCTTTTGAAGCGGTTGGTCATCCTGAAGCCATTGCGAACAGTGTAAATCCGGTTACAGGCTGCATCCGATCGATTGTTGGCGGAGGGAAAGTTTGTGTGCTGGGACTGGCAGCCGAACCTACCGATGTGGTTTTTCGCGAACTGATATGGAAAGAAGGGACTATTGTAACATCGCGCGTTAGCCACGGCGAATTTGCCGAAGCAATTGAGCACCTGAAAAATAACCGTTTAAAACCGGAGGCGCTGATTTCGCAGGTTCTTCATGGTTCTGAAACGCAAAAAGGTTTTGAACTGTTGAAGGAAAATCCGGCTGAAAACATAAAAATCCTGCTTGATTTTAACGCGGCTGAATAAAAATTGCATCATAAATTTTAACAAACAGAACGCATAAAATTTGTATGACAAGTTACAAATTTTACTAAATTTGTTTTTTTCAAACTGATATGACAACTACAAATAAATTCAACCAACTCAAAGCCCAACTCGAGGGCGATCTTTTTATCGATAACGTACAGCGGGTGCTCTACTCCACCGATGCATCGCAATACAAAGAAATGCCGTTGGCTGTTACCAAACCCAAAACTAAGGACGATATTAAAAAGATCATTGCCTTTGCCCGCGAGAACAATACCAGTATTATTCCTCGTGGAGCAGGTACCTCGCTGGCCGGACAGGTTGTTGGAAACGGAATTGTTGTAGACGTTTCGAAATACATGAATAAAATTCTGGATTTCAACAAAGACGAGAATTATGTAATTGTTGAACCCGGTGTTGTGTTGGCAGAACTGAACCAGTTTTTAGCGCCACACGGTATGCAGTTTGGCCCAGAAACCTCAACAGCCAACCGCTGTGTTATTGGTGGAATGCTGGGAAATAATTCGTGTGGTTTGCATTCCTTGGTTTATGGTAGTGTGCGCGAGCACGTTTTGGAAGTTGATGCGATTTTGTCTGATGGTTCGGAAACGATTTTTAAGACGCTGAGTAAAAAAGAATTTCAGCAAAAATCAAATGGTAATCCCAATAAACTGGAAAAAGCAATTTACACAAATATCAATGAATTACTTTCAAACAAAGAGAACCAGGAGGAAATCAAAAAGAATTTCCCCGATCCAAAGCTTACCCGGCGAAACATGGGTTATGCCATTGATGAATTGATGTATGCCGATCCGTTTACAGAAGGTGGCGGAGAATTCAATTTCTGTAAACTTTTAGCCGGATCTGAAGGAACACTGGCTTTCTCAACAAGAATTAAATTAAATATCATCCCACTTCCTCCAAAATTCAAAGGGCTTGTTTGTGCGCATTTTGAAACACTGGAAGAATCGTTACACGCCAACCTCATAGCGTTGAAATACAAACCAACGGCCATTGAATTAATGGACGATCCGGTAATGCAGGCAGCCAAACAAAACATCGAGCAAGCCAAAAACCGCTTTTTTGTAAAAGGCGATCCGGGTGCGATGCTGATGATTGAATTTTCGTTTGAAACCGAAAAAGAATTAACTGATACGGCAGCTGCGCTTGAAAAAGAGTTAAAAGAAGCCGGACTGGGTTATCATTATCCACTGGTAACCGGTGCCGATAAAATAAAACGCGTGTGGTCATTGCGTACGGCCGGACTGGGTTTACTGGCTAATATTCCGGGCGACAGAAAAGGAGTACCAGGAATTGAAGATACAGCTGTACATCCCGAGCATATACCTGCCTACGTGGCTGATATAAAAGTTGTGTTGAAAAAACTGGGATTAGACAGCGTGTTTTACGCCCACATTGCCACCGGCGAAATTCACTTCCGCCCGCTTATCAACTTCAAAGATCCAAAAGATGTAGAGCTATTTGACACCTTGATGAACGAGGTAGCGGCGCTGGTAAAAAAATACCGCGGCTCAATGAGTGGCGAGCATGGCGATGGACGGGTACGTGGTAAATTCATACCGTTTATGCTGGGCGAACGCTGTTACGAAATGGTAAAATCGGTAAAAAAAGCCTGGGACCCGGATAACATTTTTAACCCGGGAAAGATTGTTGATACACCCCCCATTACCGAAAATCTGCGTGTGATTCCCGGCAAAGCTATTCCCGAAACCGATACCTACTTTGATTTCTCGAAAAACAAAGGTTATTTCCGTACTATTGAAAAATGTAACGGATCGGGCGATTGCCGGAAAAGTGAAGCGATTGGTGGCACCCTCTGCCCTACTTTTATGGCTACCCGCGACGAGGACAAAAGCACCCGCGGACGTGCCAACATCCTGCGCGAATTTTTGTACAACAACGAAAAAAAGAACCTGTTCGACCACCAGGAGATTTACGATATTTTAAGCCTGTGTATCTCGTGTAAGGCCTGTAAAAGCGAGTGCCCGAGTAATGTGGACATGGCTAAATTAAAAGCCGAATTCCTGCAGAATTATTATGATTTGCATGGAATTCCGATGCGCTCGCGCCTAATTGGTTACCTGCCACGTTTAAACAAACTGGCTATGGTTTTCCGCCCCATTTCAAACTTTATGATGAGCACTTCGCTGTTAAAAAGTGCCATTGGTTTCTCAACCTTACGTACCCTTCCGGCACTGTCGAAAATTACCTTAAACCGCTGGGTTGAAAACGGAATTCCCTTACCCGAGGCAGCAACAAAAGGCAAAATTTACCTTTTTAACGATGAATTTACCAACTACAACGAAAGCGATATTGGTATTAAAGCCATTCTGCTGTTAACCAAACTGGGTTACGAGGTAAAAATTCCGCAAACCAAAGAAAGCGGACGTACTTTCCTTTCGAAAGGTATGGTGCGGACTTCGAAAAAAGTGGCTACCGAAAATATCAAGCTGTTACAAGATATTATTACCGACGAAACACCATTGGTTGGAATTGAACCTTCGGCCATACTGGCTTTCCGCGATGAATACCCGGAATTGGTTGAAAAAGACCTGCAACCGGCTGCTGATAAGCTGGCAAAAAATGCCCTTCTTTTTGAAGAGTTTATCGCCGCCGAGATTGAAAAAGGTAATATTACAGAAGCAGATTTTACCACCGAAGAACAACATATTTTATTGCACGGACACTGCCAGCAAAAAGCAGTGGCATCAACCGAACCGTCGAAAAAAATGTTGTCGTTGCCCAAAAACTATTTTGTAAAGGAAATTCCATCAGGCTGTTGTGGTATGGCAGGCTCTTTTGGTTACGAAAAAGAACATTACGAGCTTTCGATGCAAATTGGCGAGTTGGTGCTTTTCCCTGCTGTGCGCAAGGCTAAAGAGGATTATATAATTTCGGCACCTGGAACTTCCTGCCGCCACCATATAAAAGACGGAACCGGGAAACCGGCCTTGCATCCGGTGGAGGTGCTTTACGGTGCGCTGAAGTAGTTTTGTGAAAATCGACTCAGAATTATCGTCATTTTTATATTGCTGAATAAAATAGTTTATCCCAATTTGAAACAAATCAAAACATAATAAAAATTGTGCCAAGTACGTAAATCATTTTTTTCTTTTGAGTAGCCCCTGGATACCTAAGATTTCAGATTAATTTTCGTTGCGAAACATAATCTCAAATTCGGACAAGGCATCAACCTTAATTAACAATAATACTATTATCTTGATCACGCCTTAAAAACCTTATTAATAGGGTTTATCGAATCGAATATTGGACAAATACTTGTTAATTTTTATAAACTCAAAAACAAAAAAAGATGAAAAAATTGGTTTACATGGCCGTGTTGACTTTACTTTCAGCAGCCGGCATTTTCTGGAGTTGCCAGAAAGACGAAACACTCACAAATCCAGAAGAAGGAGTTATGCTGAAAAAAGCAAAAATAGCTGAAGCAGAAGACTTAGTTACCTGGGATCCTGAAATTTGCGCGGGAGTGGAACATGAATTTATCATCGATACAGAAGTTGGGACTAATGTTCAGGTTCAACAATTGGCAGATGGAGAATGGATTCAGGTTTTTCAAATGAGTAAAACTACCGATGATCCCCAAAAGTTCTATTTAACTTTTGAAACAGAAGGTGAGTACGAGTTACGTTTTAAAGTGGGTAGTGGAGGTTATTCCTATCAAACACTTATTGTTGAGAACTGCGAAATGTGTGACGATGCTTCATTTTCATATCAAACTGAAAATAATCTGGATATCGTTTTTTCATACAACCATAACGATGAAGCCGAAATTACAATCGTATTTACATTTCCGCAGGTCGAAAATCTAGAACTAAATGATGAAGAAAACTATGAAGCACCAGACGGAAAAGTATATTCTGTAAATAATCCAAAGAACCAAACTGTATTTACCTGGACAGGAGAAATTAGCTGTAAAGCCAGCGAACCAACCACATTTGAATTTAGCTTTGTACCTGATTGTGGTTCTGGCAATGCTAAAGACGAACAAGCGGTTATTTGGACTGACACAAAAATTATTGCAATCGATGGAGAGCAAGTAATAACGACTGAAGACGATCCGAGTACACCGGATATTGATGAAACAGTAATCGGTTATTCAATAAAAGGTGACCTTTCAAATATCGTTTACACCGGCTGTTCTAATTAACAAAATAGAAAATGACCTAACTAAGGTTGATTTGATAAAATATTCTAAAACCGTTGAGGCTTGCTTCAGCGGTTTTATTTTTGTCGTAACCGAAGTCCCTAGCACGCCGTCAATTCATAACTTCCATTATTATCCATTTAACTATTCTTATCTGGATCAATTCCAAATTTTCAATAAAACACTATAAATCAATAATAAACCCCTCTCCTTTTCGTAACTTATCATCATCGTTAGATTATTACATTATCCGAACTGTATCACCATGAAAAAAGCAGTTTCATAAATAATAGTTCGACGATGAAGTGATCAATGGAAAAATTATCCATGAATAAAAAATAAGGAAAGCATAAAAAGGCATAGGCAATTATGCCTTTTTATGTTCATTGAATTGAATTGCACCGACTTTGAGCACCGGATTTTACCCAAATAAATGCTTTTTCGCTTAATTTTCTCAAAGTCCTCTATTACACGGCAGTAACGCACTTGGCGAGTTTTTAACAAATATTGCTAAAGGTTTCGGGGTTAATCGTTAAAAACTTTTAAACAGAATTGAATACCAACTATTTACAAAAAGGATATATTGCCCTTGACATGCTGTACATTACACATCGACAAGTTCGAGTGTGGAGAGAGATCAAGAAGGAAAAAAGTCTTTGGTTTTTGGACGCTTCAAAAGACTTCTGTTGGAAGTAATACTTCTAATCCGACAGCAACTTCCGAATTTTTATCAAACCCTTTTAATAATTAGAAAGAGTCGTATTAACCGGCTCTCCTAAAGGATAGGTTCTTATTGAAAAACACAACAAAAATTAAATCGATGAAAGCAAAGGTATTATTCGGAATATTTGTACTAACAAGCACATTTTTGGGAGGTTGTATAGATGTAGATCTGATGAACTCAAAGGAAGAAATGGAGTCCGTGGAGACGAGTTTCATCACAGAATATTCCTATTTAAAAAATGGAGTTATCGAAGAACAAATACCCCTTCAACTTAAAAATAAAGAACAGGTTGGTACAATGAGGGTAAGCAACGATGCGAATACTTTAACGGTAAAAATTACAGGGAATTCAGATTTTAATATTGAAGAAGTACAGCTTTGGGTAGGCACCGATATCGGTGAAGTTCCTTCCAATATCAAAAACAGGCCAATTCCTGGTAAGTTCCGGTATAAATTATCCGGCCAAACTGAATACCAGTTCAATATTTCGAAAGAAGAAATTGCTTTAAATTACGATTTCGGGGAAGGAACCGAAATTTACCTTTTTGCTCATGCCGTGGTTATTAATGCAAATACAGGATACTTGGAATCAGCATGGAGCAAAGGAGATAATCTTCCTGATACACCCGACGATGCAATTTCCTACTCTACCTATACCCCTGTTGGTGGAGGAGGCTGTTTCCCTCATTTAGCATTTTGTGGCGAAATGATTAATGGTACCTATTATTACGACATAAATAAAGAAATTGAAAACATGGTTGCTGATAATGGAGAAATCATCGGTACGGTTTCGTATATCGATCAACAGATCAGGTTTTTTTTCGATCAGGCCTGGATGTTTTCCGGTAACACCCCGGAGGTTGTTATCACGGGTTATAATAAGCCCGGAGGCAAAGCTTTCGAGGTATATAGCGGAAATCCATTAGCTCCATATCCTCCTATGTATTATTACTATGGTCCTTTAACGAAATACAATTATTATGCAGTAGAACTGAATGTTCAGAATTGTATTACATCTAATTAGATAAAGTTTAACTGTCAACCATTTTTTGTTCTGAATGTTGAAAATTGCATATATTAGGACAATGAACAGTTTTTGGAACGAAAGATACAGCGCAACAGAATATGCCTATGGAGAAGCGCCAAACGAATTTTTAAAAGAACAATTGCCGCAACTTCAGCCGGGCAAAGTACTGTTTCCGGCAGAAGGCGAAGGACGCAATGCAGTATTTGCGGCAACATTAGGTTGGGAAGTAACAGCTTTTGACCCCAGTAGTGAGGGAAAAAGAAAAGCACTGCTTCTTTCCGATAAACATAATGTAAGCATCAATTACCAGGTAACTGATTATAAAAATGCGGATTTTGAAAAAGAGTATTTTGATTGTATTTGTTTGACATATGTACATATGCCGGAAAATATGCGAAACCAGGTACACCAAAAATTAGCGTCTTATTTAAAACCCGGAGGCACTTTAATTCTTGAAGGTTTTTCGAAAGAACAAATAAACAAAAATACGGGAGGCCCTAAAGATATCGGCTTTCTTTTCGATGAAAAAGAATTAAAAAATGACTTTAAAAATTTTAGTACACTAACAACATATAAAACCGATATAGAACTGGATGAAGGCCTCTATCACCGCGGTCTCGCGTCAATTATCAGGTTAAAAGGAGTTAAGTAACAACCTTGATTTTCGGGCACATTATAAACCACCAAAGAAAACTCCTATAAATAAAATTAAACAATTTCACCCTGTTAAACGTATAGTATTTACAATCAGAACTTTCTACTGAGCAAATTGAATCGTTTTTTGGAAATATATTTTTACGAACGAACCAAAAGTTTTAATTTTACTTAAAAATAAGAAAGAGGAAGAAAAAAGAGTTTCAATTTTTTGTTTACAAGCAGGTATTTATTTATACTTGCACACGATTTCAAAAGAAAATCACCCTCCTCGTCAATTGTTCCAAGTATTTTTTCAACAATTATTAATCGAGAAAAGTTATAACAATAGTATAATGTATGATATTTTAGAACTGAACAAGAAACTTGTTCCTGAATTAAAAGAGATCGCTAAAGAGCTCAAAATTAAACGTGTAGAATCCTACAAGAAACAGGATCTTATTTATAAAATTTTAGATACCCAAGCTGTTCTTGAAGCTGAAAACAAAGGCCCAAAGAATGCTCCTAAAGATGAAAAAGGAGGAGCCGGTAATCGAAAAAATCAATCCGACAGAAACGCACAGAATGACGATGAACCGCGCCGTTCAAAACGTCCTCGCCAAAGAGTGGAGACGGTAAAACGCGAAAAAGTTGGATCAGGTCCTAAAAAGAAACAAAGCGACAAAATTGACGATAAAGTTCAAACGCGTCAGGACCAGATAAAAGCAATCATAAAAGGTTTTACCAAGGAAAAATCTTCTGCGGAGCCAAAGCAACAAAATGTTGAAGCTGCCAAACAGGAGGAAACAAAAACAGCTCCTCAGCAACAACAGCAAAAACCACCAACTCAGGAAAAACAGCAAGAACAGCAAAAACCTGAAGTTAAAGCTCAACAACATAAAGAGCAGCAACATCGTGGTGGCCAGCAAAGGCATCAACAAAACCAGCAGAATCAGCAAAATCAGCAGAATCAGCCAAGACAAAATACCGGCGGAAAAGAAGACCGTCAAAGACCGCAAAACAGAAACCAGCAGCAAAGCCAGCAACAGGGCCAACAACAAGGTCAGCAGCAAGGTCATCAGCAGGGAAATCGCCAAAAACAACGTCAGTTCGAGTTTGAAGGTATTATTACCAACACCGGCGTACTGGAGATTTTGGCCGACGGTTATGGTTTCTTACGTTCATCGGATTTCAATTATCTGAACTCGCCCGATGATATTTATGTATCGCAGTCGCAGATTAAACTTTTTGGTTTAAAAACCGGTGATACCGTAAAAGGAACAGTTCGCCCGCCAAAAGAAGGTGAAAAATATTTCCCATTGATTAAAGTACTGGAGATTAACGGACGTAGCCCGGAATATATTCGCGACCGCGTACCATTCGATCACCTGACTCCTTTATTCCCCGATGAGAAATTCAACCTTACCGGAAATGGCCACGACAATATTTCAACACGTGTGGTTGATATGTTTGCGCCAATTGGTAAAGGACAGCGTGGTTTGATTGTTGCCCAGCCAAAAACCGGTAAAACCGTATTATTAAAAGAGATTGCCAACGCCATTGCAGCTAACCACCCTGAGGTTTATATGATCGTATTACTGATCGACGAACGTCCGGAAGAGGTTACCGATATGGCGCGCAGCGTGCATGCCGAAGTAATTGCATCAACTTTTGATGAGCCGGCTGATAAACACGTAAAAGTGGCAAATATTGTACTGGAAAAAGCAAAACGTTTAACCGAATGTGGGCACGATGTGGTTATCCTGCTAGACTCGATTACACGTTTGGCCCGTGCATATAACACTGTTCAACCGGCATCGGGTAAAGTACTTTCGGGTGGTGTTGACGCCAACGCACTGCATAAACCAAAACGTTTCTTTGGTGCGGCACGAAACATTGAAGAAGGTGGTTCATTAACGATTATGGCAACGGCACTTACCGAAACCGGATCGAAAATGGACGAGGTTATTTTTGAAGAGTTTAAAGGTACCGGTAACATGGAGCTGCAACTCGACCGAAAATTGTCGAACAAACGTATTTTCCCTTCTGTGGATATTCCAACATCGAGTACCCGTCGCGAAGACCTTTTATTCTCGAAAGAGGTTCTCGACAAACTGTGGATATTACGCAACTACCTTGGCGATATGAACGCCCTGGAAGCAATGGAGTTTATGAAAACGAGACTGATGCGTACAGCAAGTATCGAAGAATTCCTTGCATCGATGAACGATGGATAGAGTGTAAATACAACAACATAGAAAAAGCAGGTTCGGTTTCGGACCTGCTTTTTTATTGACTGAAAGTTATGCAATAGGATGTCATCTTATTGAAAGATGACATTCTTATTTCAATCCCTTATTAAAATTAAAGGTATTTGATGGTTGAATTTGCTCCGATCGCAGAATACGACTTTTAACTGTTTTTGCCCGGTGTTTTGAAACCGGTTCGTAACTTAAATCAATTAAAAACCGGAAGAAACCATTCTTCTTGAGTTTGTTTTTTGATTGCGAAATGGAAACCGGAACCTGCGGAACAATCGAAGTAATTCCATTGCGGCGGAAGCGTTGCAACTTAATGTTCATATCATCCACCAGCTCATCATTGCCTTCTTTCATGGCTATTGGCATTCGCGAATGGAAAAGTTCGGGATAGAAATAAACCGGCACAATTCCGTCTTTGTGCGACAGTGAAAACAGGGTTTCAAAATCAATTTCCTGGGGATAGGAAAACATACTCACACCTTCGTTTTTGACAAAACACGCTGCTGCATCGTTAAAAACATATACATTTTCGTTGGCAATAATGCGACACTTTGGCGGAATCAGGTCGAGTTGCGAAATATGACTGATTACAAAGTTGCGCAGTCCGCATTTTACCATTTTGGCAATCAGCTCACGGTAAAACTGCAATGCATCCTGCTGAATAAACTTCGGCAGTTCAATGTATATTTTCTCCTTAAACTTTTGAATAAACGGTACTTCCGGATCGAAGCGGCTCCAGGTAATTTTCGAAAAAGCCAGAAACAAACCTTCCATTTCGTTCAGGTTCATCTTTTTTAGCCACTCCATGGAGTTTACGCGAAAATAAAACTCCTCTTTACGGCCATTTTCCCTGCCTTTTAAAGCACCTAATATCTTTTGTTTGTGTCCGTATTTCAGCTGCTTAAAATGTGCGTTAGTATCTTCCAGCTTCGAGGGAAACTTAACATCATTAATCCCCGACAAATAAACTTCGCTGTTGGGTTTTACCTGCTTTCCGCCCGAATGAATTTTAAACAACCCATTCTCTTCGGCTACTTCACGCACTTTTACAGTTTCCTGCTTTTCGGTGCCCGGAATATGAAAACGCAAACGGAAGCCCGGTTCAATGTTAATTTGCGAGCTTAACCAGATATTCTGCCCTTTTATCTGCTCAACTTTGCCAAGAAAGACGCCGGCCACCGTTTTTTCAGAAATGGCCTCGTTTACATCTTTACCCATAAAATAGGCTGTTTTCTCGCGTCCGAAATCAAGCGACAAAAGTTCTTTTGCTTTATCTAGCTGATCAGGTCCGTCAAGCGCTGTTCGGTAGGCTTGTGCCACCCGATAGGTGTACTCGCCCGATTTCATTCGACCCTCAACTTTTAAACTGTTTACTCCCATTTTTGCAAAACGGTCGACCAAATCAATTTGCTGATTGTCTTTTAAGTTAAAGAGATACTGATGCTCATTTTTAGCGGTATAAGTGCGTCGGCAAGGTTGTGTACAAAGTCCGCGGTTGGCTCCCCTGCCCCCGGCATAACTGCTGTAAAGGCACATTCCTGAAAAAGAATAACATAGCGCACCGTGAATAAATACCTCGGTTTCGACCTTACTTTTTTTGCATATTTTAGTCAGTTCAGGCAGTGTTAATTCGCGGGCCAGAACAACTCGTTCTATCCCCTTTTTATGTGCATAATTAGCTCCGGTTGAATTATGAATACCCATTTGTGTGCTGGCATGTAACACCAAATTGGGGAAGTAAGTACGTGCAATATAAAAAACACCCCAATCCTGGATGATCACTCCGTTAACACCAACCTGGTTTAAAAAATTCAGGTAATCGAGCAATTCCGGAATCTCATTGTTTTTGATCACCGTATTTAGCGTAATGTAAACCAGTATGTTCTTCTTTTTGGTTTCTTCAAGAATGGTAACCAGCTGCCCGTTGGTAAAATTCTTTGCCCTGCCGCGGGCGTTAAATTGTTTTAAGCCCAGGAAAATTGCATCGGCCCCACCGCGCAATGCAGCATAAAACGATTCTGGATTTCCAACAGGTAAAAGAAGTTCCGGTTTTTGCATAATCTATTTTCGCGCAAAATTAGCAATAATAAATTTTAACCTAATTAATTCATGAAAATGAATTAATTACCCACAGGGCTGACGAAATAATTAGAATTAATTATTTGTCAGGGTTAACCTTGACATTGAAAATCATGAAATAAACTTAATCAAACCATGAATCGTGCAGATTTTCAATCGTCAACACTTCGGGTGAAAAATTTGTGAATCTTTCAGGTTAACTATCTCAAATAAATTAGCACTTTTGAGAAGAAGAAAATTATGACAAATGAAGAAAATTGGATTGGTAGGAGGAACCGGCTGGGTATCATCACAGGAATACTACAAAATCATTAACGAAACCGTCAACAAAAACCAGGGTGGATTAACCTTTCCTGAGATTATTTTGTACTCGGTAAATTATGGTGACATTTATGCCTGCAACCAGCAAAACGACCGTGAAGGTGTTTATTCCATCGTTAAAAAAGCAAGCGAAAAGCTTTGCAATGCCGGAGCCGATTTTATAGCCCTTTGTGCCAACACGCTTCATTTTACCTACGAGCAGTTACAAACAGAAATTGATGTTCCGATTATACACATTGCCGATGCAACAGCTGCTGCCATAAAAGAAAAAGGAATTTGCAAAGTTGGACTGCTGGGAACACGCGAAACTATGGAACTCGACTTCTATAAAACACGATTAGCCGAACACAACATTGAGGTTATTGTACCCGAAAAACCGGAACGTGAATTTATTCACACCTCCATTATGAACGAACTACTAAAAGAAATTTTTCTACCGGAAACCAAAACCGGATTTCTCGCAATTATGAATAAACTGGCTGAAAAAGGTGCCGAAGGCATGATTTTGGGGTGCACCGAAATACCGTTGCTCATCAGTCAGGATGACTTTGAACAACCCTTGTTCAGCACCCTTGAGCTACATGCCAAAGCCATTGCCGAATTTGCAACATCAGATGAAAATTGTTAATATTAACCGAATAAACTATTAGCCATGAAAAAGTACATCTCCCTGTTCGTTATTCTATTATTTTCTTCTGCCGGACTTTATGCCCAAAGTATCTATGATTTGCGAAATGCTATCGACTTTTATGAGATGAACAAAATATCGAAAGGAGAATACAGGAACAGTATCTCCGAAAGAGATATTGAAGGATCGCCCTATTTAAACGATGAATTTACCCCTGGTACCATTTATACGTACCAAAAAATTCAATACAACGATATTCCGCTACGCTACAATATTTTCAACGACGAAATGGAATTTCAAACACCCGACGAGCAGATTCTGGCCATAGCCGCGCCCGAAATTGTTGAGAAAGCAGTAGTTGGGGAAAATACTTTTTCAAACATTCCTTACGAACTCGGCAACAAAGTAAAACGTGCGTATTTTATTCTTTTATTCGAAGGGAAGCTTAGTTTATATGCCCGCCCTGAAGTGATATACAAAAAACCAAAGGAAGCCGCCGCTTACGCTGAACCTGAGCCGGCAAAATTTATAAAGCGCCCTGATATTTACTACCTTCGTTTAAATCAGCAAACTGCGGTAAGAATTGAATCGAAAAAGGATTTAGAAAATTTTTTTACCAATCATCAAAGTCAAATGGAGAGTTTTATTAAAAAGAATAAAATTAAACCCAGCAAGGAAGACAAGATGATTGAGTTGGTTGAATACTATAATTCGTTGTAGCCTAATACCCCGACGCTTGCGGTCGGGATTTCACTTTGTTCAACTGGATGATGGATACTAGATGCTGGATTCTCGATATTGGATATTGGATACTCGTCACGCGCTACTCATTCATTTAAGCACCTGCAGCTCTTTAATAAAATATCGCAGTTGAATAAATCTGATGTGGAAAGTATTCTCAAAACACATTGATATTCATTAATTTCCCAATACATTTCGCAAAAAATACCGAAAAACAAAAAATATTTCCGTAACGTATGCAACATTGAAATATTGCCGTCGTCATTGAATCAGAAAAATAAAAGATTGAATACACTTTATAAAAATATTCATCAGGAGATCATCGATCAGTGTAAGGAAGGAAGCCAAAAGGCACAATTCCAGCTGTACAAGCTTTATTACAAAGCCATGTTCAGTGTAAGCCTGCGGATTGTAAATGATCAGATGGAAGCCGAAGATGTTATGCAGGAGGCCTTTTTAAGTGCATTTAAAAAGATTGGCACCTACAAAGGCGAAGTAAGTTTCGGGGCTTGGTTAAAGCGTATTGTTGTAAACCGTTCATTGGATTATTTAAAGAAACGAAAAGTACAATTTGAAGAGGTAAACGAACGTACCACAGAAATTGCCGATAGCCGGATGGATACATGCGAGCTGGACGCCCAGGTGTTAAAACAGGCGATACAGGAACTATCTGACGGTTACCGGGTTGTGTTAAGTCTTTACCTGATTGAGGGGTACGACCACGAAGAGATCAGCCAGATTTTGGGCATATCGAATTCAGCTTCGAGAACCCAGCTGCTGAGAGCTAAATATAAGTTACGAGAGATATTAAGAGGGAAGGAAATATTTTCATACAATTAAGATTATGGAAAAAAGAGATAACATAGAAAAACTAATACTGGAGAACATTGAAACGTTAAACGATAACGAACCAATGGAAGGCCATTTTGCACGATTTGAGGCAAAACTTAACGAGCAACATAAAAAGAAAAGAACGATAAGTCTGAATATGATTCTGAAAGTTGCTGCCGCTGTTGTGTTTGTATTTTTGGCAACCAACCAGGCGTTTATCTACTTTTCGCCAAACAACCAGGGAATTTTTGATTCGAAAACAGAATCGGCAAGCGTTACTCTTGCTTCTATTTCGCCGGAATACCAGGAAGTTGAATATTATTACACCAACTCGATAAATACCGGTATGGAGCAGTGGAATAAGTGGATTGAAGAGGGTTTGATTTCGGAAGACGAACAAACTATGATGAACAATGAGTTGGCCGAGTTTGAAACCCTTTACCAGAATTTGCAGCAGGATTTAACAGCCAACCCAAACGACGAGCGCGTTATTAACGCCATGTTAGAATATTACCAGGCTAAGCTTAGTGTTATAAATATAATCATTACCAAATTAGAAGAAGTACAACAGAAAACACAAGAATTTGAACAGGAAACAACAGCCATATAATACAAAGTAAATTGGCTGGAAAGAATTAATAGTAAAAATTAAAACCAGAATAAAATGAAGGCATTAAAAAGAATTGCAGCACTGTTTATCATCGGCATTTTAGCTGCCGGAACAACAGTATTCGCAGAAGAGAAAACAAAAGAGTACCATAAATCATGGTTAAACAATGAGGTATCATCACTGGAAATCGACAACCGCTTTGGCGAAGTAAAAATTAATAATTCAACCGGCGACTCGGTAGTTATTCATGTAACTATAACCGTTGATGCACCAAACGAGAACAAAGCCGATGATTTGCTTGATATGCTGGAAGTGTATATCCGAAAAACGGGAAGTGCCGTAAAAGCAGTTACCGAAATTGAAAAGAACTTTAAAAGTAACCGACGTTTTAGCATCGATTACGAAGTGAATATTCCTTCCGACAAAGATCTGAAAATCAACAACAAGTACGGCAATACCATTGTTGCCCGGCTTACCGGAAACGGCGAGTTCGATTGTAAATACGGTAACTTTACGGCTTACGAACTAACTACACCCGAAAGTGGTTCGCTAAGCTTATCGCTGGCCTACGGAAATGCAAATATTGGCCAAGTTTCGCACATGGATGTTGACGTAAGTTATTCGCCTCTTGATATTGAAGAAGCCACTTCGTTAAATATCGAATCGAAATACTCGAACATTAGCGTTGAAGAATGTAAGTCGGTGATCATTGAATCGAAATACGACAAATTTAAATTTGAAGAGCTGGAATCGCTGGCAGCTGAAATTAAGTACACCAATATTAAAATTGGAGAATTGGCGAAAAGCTTAAAAGTTGAATCGGGTTACGGAGGTATCAAGGTAGATGAAGTTGGAGCCAACTTCGAGTTTATCGACATAACCAACAGCTACGGTCAGATTTCGCTGGGACTCGACGATGCCAGTTATTCTCTTGATGCCAGCTGCGATTACTGCGGCATTTCATATCCTGAAGATGAATTTACCGGAAACCGTATTAAAGATAACCATAAAAACACGGTGGTTGGAAAAGTTGGTTCGGAAGCAGGCGGAAAAGTTACAGTTGTAAGTCGTTACGGCGATATTGACCTGAACGATTAACACTTAGACTATACAACATATTTTCAAACCGTTGGCAATATTTGTCAGCGGTTTTTTATGCCTGCATAGTAACCCAGCTTATACAAATCGAAAACCAATAACGATGGACGGGCACCTTTTAAATTCTCTTCCATTTTGTCACGATATTTTCTGAATAGCCGCCCGACAGTTCGCGATGGAATAAAAAAAGTTATCCGTTTATATTTCCGCAAGAAGTTTACCTGGCGGTAAAACATTTGGTCGCCATCAAGCAGTTCCTCTCCTATTTTTTTCAGGTTCTCGAGCGCCATACAGCTCTTTTTCAAAAATGCCTGCGCACTTTCAAGGCCGGTATGTTCCAGCGGATTATCGATATGAAAGATCTCTACTCCGGCACAAAACAAGTCGTAGCCCAGCAAGGTATCTTCGTGTCCGTATTCGCGTAATTCTTCCCGAAAGTTCACCCGATCAAAAAGTTCCTTCGCAAGAAAAAAATTGTTAGAGGTAATAATAAAACCTTTGCTGCGGTTACGAACTACTGCCGTTACCGCCTCACGTTTTGTTCCGTATGTCCATCGAAGTAGTTTTTCCTGATCGGCCGGTTTTTGTTTCGCATAAGCTGTTCCACCACACAACACCTGGCTCTTGTTCCGGTTTTCGAGGTAATTTTTTAAATAATCAGCGCTTATAATTTTCGAATCGGCATCTATAAACAGCAACCAGTCAAACACTGAGTCGGCTCCCATTTTGTTACGAACTCCGGCTCTGCCAAGGTTATTCTCCATCTCGTTATACACAACATTATGCTTACTTTTAAGAATGCGGTTCAACGATTTAAAAATTTCGTCCGAACCATCGTCGTATACTCTGATCTCAAAATCAATTTCTAAACCTGTAGCCTGTTGGTGTAGGTCGTTTACCAAATCCACCACTTCAATGTTATATACCGGGATATTTACCGAAAGCATAGTTTCTTTTTTCAGGCCCTGAATTTACAATATTTAGCGATCAAAACAATTTTCTTCTGATTAGCCATTTTGGGTAATTATACTATTTTTAAGACGTTATTTGAAAATGCTTATGCCACGATTCGTATTTCTGTTTTTCCTGTTCTTTAGTTTTCAGCTTAGCGCACAGCACTATAACATTGAAGTGCAGCTTGATGGAGCCCCGGATAAAACCGTTCAGCTGGCCTACCATTATCTTGGCAAAATATATGCAGCCGACTCAGCCAAACTTGATGCAAAAGGGCATGGTGTATTAACAGGCGACACTGTTTTAACCCAAGGTTTGTACAAAATACTTGTTGATAAAGACCACCATTTTGACTTTCTGTTGGGTGCCGATCAGGATTTTAAAATAAGCAATTCAACGTTTGCGGGCAAAGATGCCAAAATCGAAGGTGCTGCCGAATCTGAAGCTTTTGTCGATTACATGAATTTTCTGGCAGACCTGCAACAACAGAGTGCCTCGTTAAACAAAGCCTACCAAAATGCCGATGCCGCAGAAAAAGAAAAAATTGTCCAACAACGCGAGGCATTGAACAACCAAATGTACGAATACTGGGCAATGGTGGATGAAAAGTACCCCGACTCATTTCTCTATAAATTCCTGACAGCTAATTACGTTCCTAAACTCGATGAATCAACGTTATCAAATGAAATTCAGGAGAATGATTCCCTGCTTCTTATAGCTCGATTCAACTATCAGAAAGAACATTTTTGGGATTATTTTGATTATACCGACGAACGTTATCTGTATACGCCTTTTTATAAGACCAAGCTCGAAACCTGGTTCAACAAGGTGCTTTACCCGGGTTATGATTCAGTAAAACCATACGTTTACCAATTTATTGAAGATGTTAGGCCCAATAAACGCCTGTTTCAGTTTGCCACTTCTTTTTTTCTGAACGCCAGCATTAATAGCAACATTATGGGTATGGATGCACTGTTTGTTGATATTGCCCGCGATTATTATTTAAGTGGCGAAGCATTTTGGGCAACTGAAGAATCGCTTGAGACCATTCGCGAGAATGTACTTTTTATGCAGGACAACCTGATTGGCGAAATCGCTCCCGACCTTACGTTGGAGAGTTTTGATGGCGAATTTATCAATCTGCACCAAATTGAATCAAAGCTAACCGTTGTTCTTATTTACGAGCCCAATTGTTCGCACTGTAAGGTTTTTGTTCCTGAATTTTACAAGGAAGTGTACCTGCCCAACAAAGACAATGGCCTTACGGTTTATGCCATTTATTCGATGGATGACAAGGAAGAATGGACGGAATTTTTAGCCAAACACAATATGTTCGATTGGATAAATGTTTGGGATCCGCAACATACCTCGCGCTTTAAAATAAAGTACGATGCACGAAAAACGCCGGGCGTTCATCTGCTCGATCAGAACAAAAAAATCATCGGAAAAAAAATGACCGTGGAACAATTAAAAGAAATTATTCCGCTTGAATTGAACTAAGCTCATAAAAAGCTGTTAACTTGAATAAAAATTGTAGAAAAATGAATGAACAATTCAGTAAAGAAGATATTTTAAAAAGACAGTACGACTGGGGTAACGGCATTATTCGCATTGGTAAAATTTACACTGCAAAAGGCGACTATGTGAAAGCCGCCAAAGAGCACATCGAAGATCTGTATGGTTACGGCGAAAGCAAAGTACTTTTTAAGCCTACAAAAGCTACTGACCCACAATTCAGGGCAAGCAAAGAAGAGGCGCTTTCGTATTTTGTTGGTGGAAACGACAATTTCCCGGAAGACCTGGGATTTGCGCTTCAGCCCTGGGAAAAAGTACGTTTTGAGGTACATGATTTTATTGCCAATTTTAAACAGGCAATAATTATGGGAAACTATTTTTTTAATGATACCAACGGAATGGAAACAAAGGTGGAATATACCATGGGTTTCTTCAGAGCCGCTGATAACTCGTTAAAGCTTAATCTTCACCACTCATCATTTCCTTTTAGGCCGGAATAGGTGCAGTTTCGAACATGACCATTGTGCAGTTTCTCTTGCACTGATTGGAAATTTTATTGTAACTTTTAGCATCTAAAATCCAGATCATGCGAAAAGCTGTTATCCTCATTGCCCTTGTAACTTTTTTTCTTCAGGTATTTTCTCAAACTGAAGTACGTGATTCCATTCCGAATTCTGCTACCGACAAAAATTTGCAAAAAGCAGAGGTTGCATACGTAGTTTTTAATTCAGACACGCTGTTCCCGGTATACGCCAATCTTGGTCCTTATTCGCCTGCAGAAAGAGCTGCCATGATAAATGAAAGACTGGAAACGACCATGGCCAGTTTTCAAATTGATGGGGATTTATTTTCCATTACAGAGAAAAACAATTATTCAATAATTTCTTATGACGAGCTTCCGTTAGCCAGCGTGAGTGAGGCAGATGCCGCCTTCTTTGGAAAAACAAAAAGTGATGTGGCTAATGAATATCTTGCAAAAATTAAAATTGCATTTGATAAGGCATCGGAGCGAAATACGCTTACATACTGGCTGTTACGAGCCTTATATACACTTCTGGCTTTAGGAGGCCTGATCCTGATCATATTCCTGATAAATAGATTCTTTAAAGTACTAAACATTAAGCTGGAACATTACGAAAAGGGATTAAAACAAAAACGAAAAAGTTTTTTAAAATACCTTCTGCCAAGTAAAGGCGAAAATATTTTCTTACTAATTTCCAAAGTAGTAAAGTTTGCGTTGGTGATATTGGTACTGTTTTTATACCTGCCTTTTTTATTCAGTTTTTTACCGTGGACCAGAGATCTGGCAGACAAATTCTATGGTTATCTTGCTGATCCGGTGAAGAAAATTGCCAACGATTTTGTCGATTTTATTCCCGATCTGTTTGCCATTTTTGTCATCATCATCATCACCCGTTATCTTCTAAAAATTCTTTCGGTGGTGGTTCGCGAGCTTGAAACAGGAAAGTTGCGGATTAAGGGATTTCACAGCGATTGGGCCAAGCCTACTTTTAACCTGGTAAAAATCGTTATCTACATTATCACCGCTGTATTTATTGTACAATACCTTCCTTCTTCAAAAGCGTTCCAGGGCGTATCCATTTTTGTCGGGGTAATTTTTACGCTCGGATCCACTTCGGCAATCGCCAATATCGTTGCCGGAATTGTAATCACCTACATGCGGCCGTTTCAAATTGGCGACCGGGTAAAAATTGGCGACACCATGGGCGATATCGTTGAAAAAAACCTGTTGGTGACCCGCATCAAAACTATTAAAAACGAAGATGTTACCATCCCCAACGCCACCATTATAAATACGCATTTGTGGAATTATACAAAAAATGCCAGTCAGCTGGGGATAATCATTCACCCTACTGTTACCATAGGCTACGATGTTCCTGCCGACACCGTAATAAAACTATTACTTGACGCGGCCAAAAACACCAAAAACCTTACGCGCGATTTTAAACCTTTTGTACTTCAAAAAAGCCTTAGCGATTTTTATGTGGAATACGAACTAAATGTTTACACCAAACAAGCCGGGAAGATGGCGCATTTTTATTCAGAGCTTAATAAAAGTATTTTGAATGAATTTAATAAAGCCGGCGTAGAAATATTATCGCCGCATTACTCGGCTTACCGTGATGGCAATGCCTCTACAATCCCACAGCAGAAAAACGACAAGCCTTCATCCGATCCGGTTGGCGAAGTCATTAAAAAAGCCACCGGACAGAAATAATCAATACGGCACAAATGAGATCTTACGGGTAACAAACGTATCACCGTAAGGAAAACGCACAAAATAAACACCGGCCGTTTTGCCAAGAAGATTGAGTTTTATACGGAAATCATCGGCCTTTACAACTGAAGTTTTAACTTCCTGCCCGATTAGGTTGTACACCACAACATTCTCCGGATCGATTTCTTTATCCGACTCCAGATTTAGTTCACCGGCTGTTGGGTTTGGATACACCCAAACGTTTTTAGGTTGCTCCACGGTTGGAGTATCCGTTAGCAGACTGTAATTACAGGCAACCAGTTCCATAACATTAACCATGGCATAGTTCTGGGGATTCAGCGATGTAAAACTTTCCCAGCTGCCGTTTTGTCGTACATAAAGATGGTTTGTAGCATCTTCATATTCGCGCAACGATTGATAGATGGCAAAGGTATCGGCAGTATTAATGTCACTCAATTCAAATCCAACAAAAAAATCACCGGCAGGCTCAACCAACTGATCAAAACTCACAAAGTTCATGGCATCTTCAGCCCAGTTATCAATATTTACCTGCTTGCTGTACAGCACATTTTCGGGAGAAGTATTGCCCTCATACACTTTAACGGTTATCCGGCTGTTGTTATTACTGGTAACCAGTTTTCCAACACCAAACGAAACACCATCCAGAATTTCATTACCATAAATGTTAAAGTGTTCAACAATTTCAGTTATTCCCAACGAATTGGTTCCTCCCCAATAGCCTTTAGTTTCGCCTGAAACGGTTAGAGCAATATTTCCATGCTCATCCGTATCGGTCAAATTTGTAAAGGCATTACACAAATCCTCGTTGGTATTAAATTGTTTTCCGTTCAACTCCGTAGCGCCTGTTCCCAGGGGATCAAGCCAATATTTTAATTGTTTTGTTGTGTCGGAACTATAATCCCATTGCATTGCAAAACGGGCAAAATAATCATTCACCGGGTTTCCGCAATACGCAGCACCTCCCGATAAAGTGCCAATAACCTGTTCTTTCATATTAAACAACGCTCCTCCCGAAGAACCTACTTCTGTAACTCCACCGTCCCAACGCAATATATTGAACGAGCCATATCTTGGATTTTTAATCGTCGATGACGTAAATGTCGTAATCTCCGGAGCATCGTTATCGAACGCTATCTTTTTAATATCGCCCTGCGGATGATGTATACTAACTGAAGAATCGGGTACTGCCGACGATCGGTCCCAACCTGCATAATAGGGCCGGAAATTAGGCGGCGGCAGATCGTCTAATTCTACCAATGCAAAATCCAAACTGTCGTAATGGGCTTTCATAATCGCTCCGGAAAGCGAATGAATGGGGTCGCCATCCAAAGGCGCACAATAAGGGCTTTCATAATTAAAGGTGTAGACGGTGGTTTTTGCATATTCCCATTTGTCGTAGCAGTGCGATGCCGACAAAACATAAGGTTTTTCGTCTTCTGCAGTATTATTTATTAAAGTGCCAGAACAGATCTCCCGGCCATCAACAATTAAGCGAACAACTGCATCTTTTACCTCACTCCAACGATCACCAATTTCGCAGTTTACATCAATATTGCATTCACCTGCTGTTTCCCCCAGGGGTCGCCTGATAAACTTTAAAATCCCCATAAAATCATGGTTTACGCGGGTAATCCTAAAATCATCCGGTGTTCCTTCGTCATCGGGAACCTCGTACTGCACGGTAATTTCATCGCCGGCAACCGGTGCCACTGCAAATTTATGCGAAGGCTTATTGTTTCGAGCGGTAAAAGCACCAAGATATTGATTATTCTCTTCGTTGTAAATAAACAAACGCCCTTTCTTGTTTAATTCAAAATCATCAAAAATAAGATTGAGCGAATAAGCATTTTCTGAAGAAATGGTAATGCGCCAAACGTTATAACCTGCGTTAGTTGAATACCATACGCCTGAATTTGACGGGCTAAAGTCAACATTAAAAGCATGTGCAAAAGTTAATGACTTTAACTGTGCATCAGATGCATTGTTGGCATCCATTGCAGCCTTAATAACACTTTGTTTTAACACCGGCATTTTTACAAACGCCCTGTCGGAACTTTTTAAAGTAACAACCTGCAAAGGAAATCCGCCTTCCGATAATTGTGCATTTACCGAATTACAAACAAAAATGAGTACTGTTAAAATTGGAATATACCAACGCATTCTTAAAAGGTTTTTGCAGGATAAAAAAATAATTACTGCGAAAATTACGTATTTTTTAGTCAATTCAAATCAATCACGAAACTTTTCAACAAAAACTCTAGTATTGTGTTTTATATTGCACATAACCGTAACTATTATAAAAAATATGTAATGAACCTGAGATGAAATTCATACCAAACATAATGATTCAATCTCATTCTAAATCTCCGTCAACAGATGAACAACCTTAAAAATTTAAAATTTAATCAAATGAAAAAGTCATTATCAATTTTCGTTGCAATCTTTTTTGTTCTTAGTCTGGTTGCTATCGGCACCAATAAACCAACAAAGACCCCGGCCATGCCCGACGATGTGAAAGAAGTTATTCAGAATTCGTGTTATGGATGCCACAATACCGACTCAAGAAATGAAGACGGGAAAAAAGAGCTTGACTTTAATAAACTCGACAGCCTTTCGAAAATTAAAATGATTAGTACTTACAAAGAAATTGGTGAAGTGCTTGAAAAAAATGAAATGCCTCCCAAAAAGTTTTTGGAGAGATTTCCGGACAAAGCTTTAAGTGATGATCATAAACAATTGTTATTGGATTGGTCGAAAAAAGAAGCAGAGGCATTGGTAAAAGGAATGTAATATGCGCCGAATACTTCGATTTGTAATCATAATATTGCTGCTTGCTTTTATCGTTATCCAGTTTTTTCAACCCGAAAAAAATAACGAAGGAGTGAGCAGCAATCATATCTTCAACCAGGTAGAAGTGCCTGAAAATATTCAAACGCTGCTGACAACATCCTGTTTGGATTGCCACTCGAACCATACGGGCTACTGGTGGTATAACCACATTGCTCCCGTTTCATGGATGGTAGCCGATCATATTTCGGAAGGAAAATCAGAGCTTAACTTTTCGGAATGGGGCACCATGGATATTTTTGAAAAGATTACGATACTGGAAGAAATCTGCCAGGAAGCGGAACGAAAATCCATGCCGTTAAAGTCGTACCGGGCCATTCACCCTAAAGCAAAATTAAGCGACGAACAAATTTCCGAACTTTGCGACTGGACCACAAAACTGGCCGAAGAATTGCTTGCTGATGCTGCAGGCGATTAAGTTTTTACCAGAACTTTCATAAATATTATCTTTACCCAAAAACCGACGAAATGAAAGTATTGGTAATGTATGTTGATGAGTTTTCGTATCAACCGGCAGAGAAAAACCTTGAGGATGTTGAAGATATTACGGAAGGGGCACAATTTTCAGATTCGATATTAGCCTTTATACAGGTGGAAGAAAGCGACGAAGAAAAAGACGTGAAAAGCCGGGAGAAAAAACTGGTTAATCACCTGAAATGGACAGCACGAAAAAACGATTGTAAAAGTGTGATTCTTCACTCGTTTGCCCACCTCTCGGAATCAAAAGCATCAGTTGAATTTACCAAAGAACTGTTCTATCTGGCTGAAAAACGGCTGCAAAATGCCGATTTCACAACCGCACAAACCCCATTTGGTTATTTCCTCGACCTGAATATTAAAGCACCGGGATTTTCTCTGGCACGCATTTGGGCAACGCTGTAGCGGCGAAGGGAAAAAAGTGAATGAGTAATTGAGTAAATGTGTATTTGGGTAAAAAAGTGGCAGTTGGCAAAGAGCAGTTGGCAAAAAGCGCCATCGGCACGATCCCCAAAAGCCCGGTGCGTAAGCAATGAGAGTATCGTGAGGAGTTTACCACAAAGTTGCACGAAGTAGGCACAAAGTAAAGTTCAGTGTTTCAGATACAATTTTACAATTTGTCAGTTTCGCAATTTATCAATCTCCTTCAATCTTAAAATCAATCTTCATTCAATTTTCACCATCTCAGTGCTCATTTCTTACTTTTAACTCATGCTCAATAAATTCAGTTATCTTTGCCGAAAAATTAGATTACATGAAATTTGAGGATTATTCCATATCCAACACTATAAAAACCAACCTGGCAAAGAATGGATTCCGTCGCCCAACCGATATTCAGTTTAAAGCCATTCCGCCGGTGTTAAGAGGCGAAGATGTTTTGGCCATTGCCCAAACCGGAACCGGGAAGACTGCTGCTTTTGCTATTCCGGTAATTCACAACATTCAACAGGCTAAGTTGAATCAACATGTTCAGGGAATAAGTTGCCTTGTTATGGCTCCAACACACGAGTTGGCCAAGCAGATTAGCGAGGTGTTTGTTTCCATTTCAAAAAATACGGGCGTAAAAACTACCGTAATTATCGGTGGTGTTGATCAGGATCCTCAAATCGAACGCTTAAAAACCGGTACTGATGTTTTGGTTGCTACTCCCGGTCGTCTATTCGATTTGGTAAGCCAGGGACACTTGAAGCTTCACGGCGTAAAAACACTGATTTTGGACGAAGCCGACCACATGCTGGATCTTGGTTTTATAAAGGATATCAACGACCTGATACGTTTTCTGCCTCAAAAGCGGCAGACTTTGTTTTTCTCGGCAACCATTAATAAGAAGATTAAAAAGCTGGCCTATTCGCTGGTAAACAATCCTATTCGAATTCAGATTTCGCCTAAAGACCCGGTGGCAAAAACCATCGAGCACCAGGTGGCTTTTATCGAAATGGATGACAAAAGAGCTTTCCTGGAGCGGCTGGTCGGTGAAAATCCGGAGGCTAAAATTCTGGCTTTTGTACGCACAAAAGTACGTGCCGAACGCGTGAAAAAAGCCATGGAACGTGTTGAAATTGAAAGCGACACCATACACAGCGATAAAGAACAGGCGGAACGCGACCTAACCATGCAACGTTTTAAAAGTGGCGCGCTTAAACTGCTTATCGCTACGGATGTAAGTGCCCGTGGAATTGATATTCCTTACGTTGATTTTGTGGTGAATTACGACCTGCCAGAAGTGGCAGAAAACTATGTACACCGCGTAGGACGTACAGGGCGCGGCAACCAAAAAGGAAAAGCTGTTTCGTTTTGTAGCACTGAAGAGCGTGAAATTCTGGACGAAATCGAAAGCTTTTTGGGGAAAGATATTCATCGTTTGGAGATCGACAAAAACCTTTACAAAGAAACGCTGGATTTTACAAAAGACACCGACTACAACTGGCAAAAGCTAATGCGCGAAAACGAACGCGAATTAAAAGAGGTGAAAAAGAAGAGGAAAAAGAAAAAGTAAGTCTTAACCTTCTATTTCTCGTATGGCAATATTACGCAGTTCGGCGGTTGTCATCCAGGTACAAATTCCAAACGGTTTTGAAAGCGACACCTCCGGCCGGATACTCAATTTATGACCGGCATAACTGAAATCCACCAGCTTTTCATCGTCAATCCAGGCGCGGATTGTTGTTTCTGTTACCTGCAGCCGAATGGTATACCACACCTCCTTTTCGAAGTTCTTTAGTACTTGTGTTTCGTTCTCCGAAGCGTCAACACCATCAATACTACTTAATCCTACAACGGGGCCGCCCCACCCTCCTACTATCAGCGAGCAAAACTCGTTGTTAACCGGGAAAGTCATTCCGCAAAAGAAGTCGTTACCAACCATTTTTCGGGCCTCCAGTTGCACTTCGTAATTTACTTTCGGGAAAGTATCCGTCCAGGTAATTCCGCTACAACCATCGCCATAATTAATAACAATACTTCCGCCTGAAACCTTTACCGGCCCTTCCGTTCCGAATGAGGTGATTTCCCAGTTTTCGAGCGTATTCCCGTTGAATAAGGCTTGCCAGCCTTCAGGGATGTTCGGAGTATGATTTTGGATTTGATAACTGTTCTTCCTGTCAGTACTTCCACAAGATGTAAACAGCGTTATTAAAGCCAATATGCAACACAGATAGATAAATCCTGAACGTGCCATTTTTTATTTAAAATTACAAAAGATGGCGCCCTTATCCAATTTGCAAGGACAGTATCAATATAATTGTGCAACGGGTAGTTACATTCGTGCAACAAGCACTTACGGTTGTGCAACGAGTGCTTACAGTCGTGCAATGTGTATTTACAATCCTGTAACGAGTACTTACATTTGTGCAACGACCATTTACACTCATGCAATAAGTATTTACATCTATGCAACGGGTACTTACAGTCGTGCAACGAGCACTTACAATGGTGCAACGGGTGCTTACAGTCATGCAACGAGCGCTTACACTAGTACAAAAAAAACTGGCCCCACCTAAAAGGCAGAGCCAGCTTTAAATTTATATGATCGTCTGTTTTTTTAGATAATCGATTTCATTGATTCCATGGCCTCGCGCAATTCGGCACCAATAATTTCCACATCGTGGTAACGAATTTCGTCGTTAATTTCAATCAATTCTTTGTTATCTACCTGAGCGCTTTTTCCTTCGTTGAAATTTTTACCAATAACATCGGTATCAATTTTTTTCATGAAGTCGGCCAGTAAAGGCTTACAAGCGTGGTCGAAAAGGTAACAACCATATTCAGCAGTATCTGAAATTGTACGGTTCATTTCGAACAGTTTTTTACGTGCAATGGTGTTGGCAATCAGCGGAGTTTCGTGTAACGACTCGTAATAAGCCGATTCCTCTTTAATGCCTGATTCTGTCATCACTTCGAAAGCCAGCTCAACACCCGATTTTACAAGAGCAACCATTAAAGTACCGTTGTCGAAATACTCTTGCTCGCTGATTTCTACGTCGCCTGCCGGAGTTTTCTCAAAAGCAGTTTCGCCGGTAGCAGCACGCCATCCCAACAGGTTTTTATCGTCGTTCGCCCAGTCTTCCATCATCGTTGATGAAAACTCTCCAGACATAATATCATCCATGTGCTTTTCAAACAATGGACGCATAATTTCTTTCAATTCCTCAGAAAGTTTGTAGGCCTCAATTTTTGCCGGATTCGACAAACGATCCATCATGTTGGTAATACCTCCAAGCTTCAAGGCTTCTGTAATTGTTTCCCATCCGTACTGAATCAGTTTTGATGCATAACCGGCATCAATTCCTTTTTCAATCATTTTATCGAAACACAAAATAGAACCAGTTTGCAGCAATCCGCATAAGATGGTTTGCTCGCCCATCAGGTCTGATTTTACCTCGGCAACAAACGAAGAAAGCAATACACCTGCTTTATGACCGCCTGTTCCAACTGCATAAGCTTTTGCAATTTCCAAACCGTCGCCATTCGGATCGTTTTCGCGGTGAACAGCAATCAATGTAGGTACACCAAATCCGCGCAGGTACTCGGCACGTACTTCTGAACCTGGAGATTTTGGAGCCACCATAATTACGGTAATATCGTCGCGAATCTGCATTCCTTCTTCAACAATGTTAAAACCGTGTGAGTAAGCCAGACAAGCACCTTTTTTCATTAAAGGAACCACTTTGTTTACTACCGGAGTGTGCTGTTTATCTGGTGTAAGATTCAATACCAAATCAGCCTTAGGCACCAGTTCTTCAAAAGTACCTACTTCAAAACCGTTTTCAGTAGCATTTACGTACGATGCACGTTTTTCATCGATGGCAGTCTGACGTAATGCATAAGCCACGTTCAATCCGCTGTCGCGAAGGTTCAAACCCTGGTGCAAACCCTGTGCTCCACAACCCAATACTACAATCTGTTTTCCTTTCAGTTTTTCAACTCCGTCTGCAAATTCCGACTCATCCATAAAGTCGCATTTTCCCAACTGGTCTAACTGAAGACGAAGCGGCAATGTATTGAAATAATTTTCCATGATCTTTTATTTTTTTACAATTAATATACTTTTAAGCTGTATCACTTTGTTGTTCATACCCAAATGCACGAACCTGAATACAAAGCAACAAAATTTCTGTTAGCCTGAAATGTAAAATTACATGATTTTTAGGTAATTTTCATGGATTTGGGTTTTAACTCTGTCTTAAGGATTAAAATTACACTACTAATTTTCAACGGCTTAAACAATGTTAAACATATGGAATTTTACCTCCTTCAGAGCGATTTTGAACGGAACTGCAAAGGAGAAAGACCTACTTCGCGTTTAAAGAATTTGGCAAAGTAACTCTGATCGGGGAAGTTCATTTTTGCGGCAATTTCCGAAACACTGAGGTTAGTGTGGACCAGCAGGCGTTTGATCTCGATAATTTGTTTCGATTTAATAATCTGCGACGAGGTTTTTCCGGTTAGCTGGTTTACCGTTTGAGTTAAATGATTTGGCGTTAGTGCCATAATATCGGCATACTGTGCCACCGAAAGGTTTTCGTGAAAATGCTCTTCCAGCAACTGAAAGAATTTTTTTACCACAATGTGCCCTTTTCCTTTCCAACGGTTCTCGTCGTACGGATAAAGCGATGCACTGGTTGTTAAAATAAGGTCGAGCACCGATCGTAAAATGTCAATGGAATAACCTTCGGGCCGGCGAATTTCGTTAACACCTTTTTTAAACAAACTCTCCAAAAAAAGTTTGTCGTTCTCATCCTTTAAAACCAGTGGCGGGTTATCCTGCCTGATGGTAAAAAAGAAAGGAAATTCGATCAAACGGTTGGGATTTCGCTGATTGAGCAGGTAGAAATCGGCGGTGAAAATAAAGATGAAACCATCAATATCGTGCGATAGCTCTATTTTATGTGCCTGACCGGGCGACATAAAAAATATACAGGGCGGCTCGATATCGTATTTATTTCCGTCGATAACATGCGAGCCGCTTCCCTTGTGCAGGTACAACACCTCAAAAAAATCGTGACGATGCGGGTACTTTACTGCAAAATGCCGGTTGGCATCAAATACTTCTACCTGAAACTGCTGGCTTGCACGTTCTTCCGAACTAAAATTATGCAAGCTGTATACCGGTAAATTTTCAGAACCTGCTTTCACTTAATTTATAGATGTAGCATGCTGGTTATTTCTAATCGTCTAATCTTATGGTATAACCAAGCGATAAACGTAAAACTTTTGTTTTTGCTTCCTGATTCTCGAGTGGTTTTATATCGGCAAAACCATAATCATACGACGCACAAATGTTAAAACCGTTTAGAAACAGGAAACCTACTTTTCCGGTAACTCCGTAATCCAGTCTTTTATAATCATGTTCAATGGGATCGTTTCCGAATTTAAGCGACTTTGAATCATCTGAGAAATTAGCATTTCCAAACAGCCCCATTCCTACAAAAGGACCGGCTCCAACATACAACTTATTTCTGCTCCTGAAACGATGAAGATATTTCAGATACAATGGAACATCGATAAAGTACAATGTCGTTTTATTATCAATAGATTGTGTGCCTGTCGGTTTTCTGTGAAAACCTTTATTTTCAAAAATTAATCCGCCTTCCACAGCGATTTCCTGCGATTTGTCTTTGTTCAACACATATTCGTACAGCGCGCCAATATTCATTCCGTACAAAGCCTTATACGAATCTTCGGCATCGGTTTCTCCCGTTCCAAATTTCATATCGGTGGTAGCCATATTAGCGCCTCCAAAGAAAGTAACAGATGGATATTGAGCCATTACACTGGCTGAGCAAAGCATAAATACTGCGATAATAAAAAGCGAAGCGGTTCTTTTCATGGTAATTAACTTAAAATTGGGTTTATAAATACGAGGTGAAAGATATAAAATTTTATGGAAAACAGTAGTAAATAAGCTCGGGAGCTTGTAGGTAGGTAAACCAAACTATATAAAAACAAAAAAGCAGCCTTGTGAGCTGCTTTTGCGGTGACGACGAGACTCGAATGCTGACGCTACGATCAGCATCCTGACTCCTTTGGACGTCAGGGCTCGCGACCTCCTTTAGCTATACTTCTTTATAAATTCAATGGTTTTCTCTCTTGACAAATTTTTTAGCTTCTTTTCAAGCTGCAAAGCCTCTCCTCTTGTAGGTTTGGTAGTGCTCCAAACTAATTCCCAGGGAGCACCATGCTGAGTTGCTTTCTCGTAGCCGCGATTATGACGATTCAAACGATCCTCCAAACACGATGTCTGACCTTTGTAATAGGAATCAATTCCCGGAGAATAGATAATGTAGTCGAAATACTTCATAACAAAAAAGCAGCCTTGTGAGCTGCTTTTGCGGTGACGACGAGACTCGAATGCTGACGCTACGGTCAGCATCC
>NZ_JRHC01000007.1 GCF_000949475.1 Draconibacterium sediminis
TTTGTAATAGGAATCAATTCCCGGAGAATAGATAATGTAGACGTAATACTTCATAACAAAAAAGCAGCCTTTTGAGCTGCTTTTGCGGTGACGACGAGACTCGAATGCTGACGCTACGATCAGCATCCTGACTCCTTTGGACGTCAGGGCTCGCGACCTCCTTTAGCTATACTTCTTTATAAATTCAATGGTTTTCTCTCTTGACAAATTTTTTAGCTTCTTTTCAAGCTGCAAAGCCTCTCCTCTTGTAGGTTTGGTAGTGCTCCAAACTAATTCCCAGGGAGCACCATGCTGCGTTGCTTTCTCGTAGCCGCGATTATGACGATTCAAACGATCCTCCAAACACGATGTCTGACCTTTGTAATAGGAATCAATTCCCGGAGAATAGATAATGTAGACGTAATACTTCATAACAAAAAAGCAGCCTTGTGAGCTGCTTTTGCGGTGACGACGAGACTCGAACTCGCGACCTCCGGCGTGACAGGCCGGCATTCTAACCAACTGAACTACGCCACCAATAAATTGATGTTCTAAACTTTTTTGTCAAAAAAAATAAGCGGTGACGACGAGACTCGAACTCGCGACCTCCGGCGTGACAGGCCGGCATTCTAACCAACTGAACTACGCCACCGTTTTTTTAGAACTTTTACCTTTTTTCGGGCTTGGTACCCTTTGCAAAGGTGATGCAAATATATACTTTCTTTTTTTACCTGCAATACAAAAAAATATTTTTTTGACATTTTTCATACAGCACTGAATATCAATACTATACACGACTTTTAAATTCTAAACTTTCACTAAATGATTCATATCTAGCTCCTTTTCACCACTCCACCTGTAGGCCAAAAGTGTTTTTGTACCCGCAACACACGAATCAACGCAACAAACATTGTGTTTTATTATGTGCGGTCCGGCCCCCCGGCAGTAGTGTCCGAAGAAAACAATTGGCGCATCATCGGGGTAAGGAAAGGTCTCCGGAACAATTTCAGGAGGAATAGTATACGACGGCATCGTGAACTTACTTTCAAACGAAGCGTCTTTAAATGTTTTTCCGTCCAGATTATCCCACCAGCGAATTCGGAACGAACGGGGCGAAACACCTTTATTATTCATCACCCTGATATCGGGCGGTAATTTCAGGTTTACACCTTTGGTTAGTCTCCACACACTTTGCGCTTCCTTCGAACTGGCTTTCTTATATACCGTACGAAATACACGCTTTCTAATTCTGCCATCTTCATACAATGAGTCGGCAACTTTAATGGCATCTTCGCACCAGCAGGCATGCACCACCCTTATTTCGCCTAAATCGAGATAAAGCGGTAATGTGCGCATCCACCGCAACTGTTCGTTCAGTTCCTTCGATCCCAGCGAATACTCGTTGATGGTTTTAAAAAGCGACAAAAAGTATTTACTCGGCTTTGATATAATTGATCTTCCTTGTTTGTCTTTCAGGTGGTAAATAATAGCATTGAGTTCGTGATTACCAAGCACCGCATAAGCATGGCCGTTTTCAACCATTGCTTTGATCGTAAGGATTGTCTTTCTGATCTCGGGTCCGCGATTAACAAAATCGCCCACAAAAATTGCTTTTCGGTTAGGATGCGAATAACTACCATTCGTTTTCCGGTAGCCCATTTCCGTTAAAAGCTTTTTTAGCTTGGCTGCATATCCATGAACATCTCCAATAATATCGTACATAGTAGTGATTAAGTGTTGCTAAAATAAAAAATAATGTATGCAACTCATATTTTCAGACCACTCTTTTTTTGCCGCATAAAAAAAGCCATCCGTTAGCAGACGGATGGCTTGCCGGGATTATCCCGAATTCGATATTTAATTCCCCAACGAGTGAGGTTTTAATTGTCTTTAAAGTTTAACGCTTTCAGCACGTTTAGTTACTTTACTACCAATTACGGCATAGAAGAACAGGTAAGCCAGACCTAAGAATGGTACCCAGAACGAAGGCTGGAATCCGATTCCGTCGGCAACAGCATTCTGTACCAAAGGAAGTAATCCACCACCTACTACAAGTGTCATAAAAATACCTGAAGCAGCAGCAACATATTTACCCAAACCTTCAACAGCAAGGTTAAAGATACCACCCCACATAATTGATGTACACAAACCTACCAGAACAAGCAACATAGCGTTAATTGGAACTTGTGCGAACACAAACGACAATGAACTACCCTGTACCTGGAATACCGGCATGCTTACCACGGTTGATGTAGGCAGAAGGATAGCCAACAGCACTAAAACCATACCAACGAATGAAGCAAACGTTAACATCGTTTTACTCGACACTTTGCTACCAATTGAAGCACCGACTAATCGGCCTGCAAGCATAAGCAACCAGTAAGTACCAGCCACAGAACCTGCGGTACCTGCATCCATACCAAAAGCTGCACTTGGATCGGTTAACCAGAAAATCAGTGTTCCCGGTACACCAACTTCAACACCTACGTAAACAAAAATTCCGATAGCTCCGAAAATGAAGTGGCGGAATTGCATAGCGCCTGCCATCAAACTTTTAATTGAATCTGATGCAGCACTAACGTGAGGCTCAGGAATGTTAACTGCCATTAAAACAAAGAAAGCCAGGGCAAAAATTCCCAATGCGATGTACATTACCGGGAAAATGTCGGTAATACGGGCACTAGCTACCTGCGATCCAATTAAAATACCTACAAAGGCAGGAGTAAAAGTAGCCATTACAGAGTTGAATGAACCTCCAACCTGAATTAACTGGTTTCCTTTATTACCTTCTCCACCAAGAGTATTAAGCATTGGGTTTACAACAGTGTTTAACAAAGTCATTGAGAAACCTGATACAAATGCACCAATCAGGTAAACTGTAAATGCCATTGATTCACTTGAATGACCCGATAAGTATTGAATTCCAACACCAACAAATCCAACTGCAATGGCAATTAAAGCAGTCTTTTTATATCCAATTCGCTGAAGCAAAAGACCACCGGGAATTCCCATTACTGCATAAGCAATAAAGTTTGCGGCATTACCCAACATTCCCTGAAAGTTACTTGCACCGAATTGAGACTTAAGCACAACACCCATTGGAGCTGCAAGGTTGGTAACGAACGCAATCATACCAAACAGCAGGATCATCATGATAATAGGCACTGTGTAATTTTGTTTTTTAGCTTCCATAATAATTTTATTGATTTAAGTAATTAATAATTAATTCTTTTTAAAGTGAGTTTTTGGCAAATCACGCAATCTTTTGGCTGCTCCTTCCGCAGTGATATCGCGTTGCGGAGTTCCAAGCATTTCGTAACCAACCATAAACTTTTTAACGCTCGCCGAGCGCAATAAAGGTGGGTAAAAATGCATGTGTAAATGCCATTCCGGATGGTCTTCGCCATCGGTTGGAGCCTGATGCAAACCGGCCGAATAAGCAAACGATGTTTCAAAAAGGTTATCGTACATTACGGTTAGCTTTTTGTAGATATCTGCCAAATCGGTGCGTTCAGCTTCCGTCAGTTCCAAAATATTCTGAACCGGACGTTTACTGATAATCATTGCCTCAAACGGCCAAACCGCCCAAAACGGAATTAATGCTACAAACGAATCGTTCTGATCGAGCAAACGCTCTTTCTTTTCCAGTTCGGCATTTACGTAATCAAACAACATGGTTTTTCCATGCTTTTCGAAATATGCTTTTTGTGTTTTGCTTTCTTTTGCCGGTTCGGTAGGAATTCCTTTCGACGACCAGATCTGCCCGTGTGGATGTGGATTTGAACATCCCATAATGGCTCCTTTGTTCTCAAATATCTGTACGTAATTGATATCCGGATTTTCACCCAGTTCGGTATATTGTTCACACCACAGATCAACAACTTTACGAATATCGGTAACTTCCATTTCAGGAATGGTAAGGCTGTGATCTTCGCTAAAACAAATTACCTTACAGATACCGCTTTCGCTTTGCGCCTGAAACAATTCGCCATCATCAATACCCCCTTCAGGAGTATCGGTAAGCAGTGCACTAAAATCGTTGGTAAATACAAAGGTTCCTTTATAATCGGGATTAACTTTTCCTCCGGCTCTTTCGTTACCTGCGCAGAGGTAACAACCTGGATCATATTTTGGTCGTTCTTCTAAAACCGGTTTTTCGACCTGTCCCTGCCAGGGGCGTTTTGCCCTGTGTGGCGACACAAGAATCCAATCGCCATTTAATGGGTTATATCTTTTATGCGGATGGTCTTCTATGTTAAAACTCATCTGATTTATTATGTCAGTTATAATTTAGGTCGAAAAACTAACTTATCCCGACTAAAAAATCGGGATAAGTCAAATATTCGGCCTCAAAGTTAAAATATCAATTGAAATAGTGCACAATTAAGCTGTTTTTTTTCGCACTACCTTTTTGTCTTTATCAATATGGCAGGTTGGTCTACAAGTCAAGCTTAATCGAACCTTTAGAGCGGATAAACAATTTATGACAAGAACCTTTTCCGTAAACATGTTCTAAAACTCCTACGTATTCATCCAGTTTTTCCTGTGGCACAAATGCCTGGATAGTTCCACCAAATCCACCACCGTGAACACGCCATGCTCCGCTGCCTTTCAGCACCATTTCGCTTAATGCCAAACCAAGCGAAACCACCTGTTCGTCTTTATGAACTACATCAAAAATATTCTGGTTGTACATGTACGAGCTGTAACCCGACTCAACTACCATTTGAAGGAAAGCTTCAAAATCATTGTTTTCCAGTGCCTCAACCTGTTTAACAACACGGGCATTGTCGCCCTGGAAGTGGTAAGCACGAAGAATTGCACGATCACCTGTTTTTTCCCTGATTTCAGGAATTTTTTCTACAATTTGCTCCAAAGTAACTTCACGAAGAACGTTGGCACCCAGCTCAGCAGCAACCGATTTCATTTCAGTAGGAAGTGATGCATATTCAGCCTGAGAAGCAGGATCGTCGTGGCCACCACCAACATCAGTAATTACTAGTGAAAAGCCGGTTGATACAAAATCAAAATCAACTTCTTTTACAATTGGATTGGCCGGATCTTTAAAATCGATCGTAATCAATCCTCCAACAGAACATGCTGTTTGATCCATTAAACCACATGGTTTTCCGAAATAATTGTTTTCGCTCCATTGACCGATGATTGCATTTTCAACAGCATCCATTTTCCCGTTGTTGAAAAGTTCGTTAAAAATAGCACCAATCAACACTTCAAATGATGCAGATGAACTCAAACCCGATCCTTTTGGTACACGGCCTTCAATACATGCATCGAAACCACCAATCTCGTAACCGTTATCTTTCATTTTTGCAGCAATACCTTTCACCAGCGAAGTTGATGTATAGAATTCATCTTCGTTGGGTTGAAAATCGCTCAGCTCCACTTCGAACTGAGGATAACCGGCCGATTTAATTCGTACGGTATTGGTTCCGTTTTTAGCTGCTACTGCAATATTGTCGAGGTTTACGGCACCTGCCAAAACACGTCCGTAGTTATGGTCGGTGTGATTTCCGCCAATTTCTGTACGCCCCGGAGAACTATATAATGAAACATCATCAGTTCCAAAAGTTTTTTCAAACTCGCCCATCAGCTCGGCATAACGATCTGCCTGAACTTTTAATTCGGCAACATCGCTGCCATACAACTCCTTGAATAACGGATTATCTCCTCCGTTAATTTTCTCATTTAATGTGCTAATCTTAGTCATAATCTGTTATTGATTTATATACTTTATATTCTATCTTTCAACTGGTAGGTACTGGTGGGTACAAATATAGTTTTTAAAGCCAGCTACAAACACCTCAAAAAGATGTTGCACAACAGATTTAACATTTATAAACTATTTCTGACAATCATTCGCGCTTTGTTTCGAATCTGCGACTTATCGCGCGTTACAACCATATTGGCGAGCATCTTTCCCATTTCAGTAAAATCGGTGGAGATGGTTGTAATCCCTCCCGAAACCACTTCTTTCAACATGGTATCGTTAAAGGAAACTATACCGAATTTTTTTCCCAGTTTAAACTTACAGTATTTGGCAATTTTTACCATTTCCACCAGGTCGCGGTCCGATATCAGGAAGTAGGCTTCCCACAACGAAGGTTTTACGCCGGTAAGTGTTTTTACAATTTCGTACCTAAAATTATTTTCCTCGCAAAAACGCCTAAATCCTTCCGAACGTTCTGCAGGTTCTTTCCCCCCCGGGTTTACAAACACCAATTTCCGGTATTTCTCAATCATCTCCTTCCCTTCTACCAAAGCATCATAAAAATCCTGCTCAAAATCCTGGTAAACCACGGGGTATTTTGATAAATCAGGCTTCAGCCGATCAATAATATATACACGGTCTTGTGGCAATTTCGACAGTAAATGCCCGGTATTATCAAAAGTGGCCGGCATAATTAAATACGATGTATAATTTCCGATACTTTCCGTGATCAGATTTTTAAATACCTTGTAGTTAAAATGATGAAAATATACCTCAACAACAGCCTTGCCTTTTAATGAATTTATAAGCGAATTATAAAGATCTTCTTTAAAAGCATTCATCTCGTCGAACAATACAAAAACACGCTCTTCAACCTTTATTTCGGTGCTGGCAATGTAATAGCCTTTTCCGGGCTGACTTTTTAAAATGCCTTTCGACTTAAGTTCGTTAAAGGCAAACATTACCGTATCGCGGCTAAGATTAAATTCTGAACATATCTGATTTATCGACGGGACTTTATCTCCCTTTTTCAAATGGCGTTTCTCAATTGAATTTAGTACCGAATCGATTATCTGACGATACTTCGGCACCGCTGATTTGGAGTTGATCGAAATTAGTCTTCTTCTTGGCATTTAGTTAAGCTTTACACAAAAATAGTAGTTTTTTATTACAAAATGATGTTTTAAAACACCACCAGTACCTACCAGTTAGATTATTGATTTTTGCATTTTTGTTTTTTCAAAAATTTCAGTTAACAGTTGTAATGAATACTGAACACGCATAAAACACGCTGCAATTGATGAAAGACTTTAAAACAGCTATTTTAACCAAAACTAAAATATAATACTTTGCTTTACTAACTTTGGTTGAAAATTCAGGAAAAAAGAGTAAAATAGCACTTGTTAATAGAATAAGATTAAATCAAAAATTGATAACCGGAGAATAACCGGCGCTCAAATAAAAAGAAATAACAACACATTAAAATGAAAATAACTGCAATACCATTCGGAACATTAAAAGACGGACGCGAAGCCCAGCTTTTTACGCTTAGTAACGATTCAATTAAAATTAAAATAACCAACTACGGAGCTATTATTACTGCCATTGATATGCCAAACAAAAATGGTTCGATAGATAATGTTGTGTGTGGTTTCGACAAACTGGAAACCTACCAAAGCGACGAGTACCTGGCTGGTTATCCGTATTTCGGAGCCATTATTGGCCGATTCGGAAACCGCATTGCCAAAGGGCACCTTGAAATCGAAGGCAAAACCTACGAAATGGCCATCAACAACGGCCCCAACCATTTGCATGGAGGATTGGAAGGATTCGACAAAAAATTGTTTGATGCCGAACTTATCGAATCAGAAAACGAAGTTGGTGTAAAATTAAGCTACTTAAGCCCTGATGGCGAAGAAAACTACCCGGGCAATTTAAAAGTTACCTGCATTTATACACTGAACGAAGAAAACGACCTGGCCATTCAGTATTACGCCGAAACAGATAAAACAACCGTGGTTAACCTTACAAACCATACTTATTTCAACTTAACCGGTGGAAAAGAGAACATTTTAAACCACGAGTTGGAATTAAATGCAACAAAAATAACTGACATGGTGGATCAAATTCCAAACGGAAAAATTCTTCCGGTGGTTGGAACTGCTTTTGATTTTACCTCGCCGAAAAAGATTAACACCGACGGATTGGAAATGGGCTACGACGATAACTTTGTTTTTGACAACGAAGACGGCGACCTGATTATGGCCGGAACGCTTAGCGAAGCAAAAAGTGGCCGTAAAGTGGAAGTTTACACCACCCAGCCTGGAATGCAGGTTTATACCGGCTATTGGATTCCGGAACTTACCATCGATGGTAAAAAGAAATTCGGAAGTTTCTCGGGTATTGCACTGGAAACGCAACACTACCCCGACTCGGTTCATCACCCAAAATTTCCAACAACAATTTTAAAGCCCGGAGAGCTTTACGATCAGAAAACGATATACAAATTTATAACCGAATAAAGGAAATGCCCGGAAGGGCATTTTTTTTTGATATGTACCCAATAAAACCAACTAACGGTATTTTTTCTATTTTTGAATAAGAACATTTTGTGTGAATATGAATAGAAGATCTTACCGGGATCTTTTTAAACATTTATCAACTTATGAAAACCATTGTTGCGCTATTTGAAACCGCCGTTGCTAACTACCCTGACAATCCCTATCTCTGGGAAAAATCAAAAGGAGAATACAGTCCCACCACCTACAAAGAAACCCGCGAAAAAGTGTTAGACCTGGCAGCAGGACTAATTCAACTGGGATTTAAAAAAGGCGACCGGGCCGCACTAATTGCCGATGGTCGCAATGATTGGATCATCAGCGAACTGGGAATGCTTTACGCCGGTGGTATTAACGTGCCGCTATCAATTCGTTTGCAAAACAACGAGCTGGCTTTTCGCATAAAACACAGCGGAAGTAAGTACATATTTGTATCAAAACTACATGCTGCAAAGGTTGAGGAGATTCGCGATGAATTGCCGGAACTGGAGAAAGTGGTTTATATCGACGGCAAAGACAATCCGGGTGAAAATGATATTGATTATAAAGAATTATTGGCTGCCGGAGCCATATTCAGGAAAGAAAATACCGAACTTACTGAACAGGTTTGGAAAGGCATTGAACCGGATGATGTGGCAAATATTTCGTACACCTCGGGAACCACGGCCGATCCGAAAGGGATTATGCTTACCCACCTGAATTATGCGGCCAATGTGGTACAGTCGAATTCACTTCTCGATTTACAATCAGAATGGATAACACTGGCTATTTTGCCATGGGATCACGCATTTGCACACACCACCTGCTTGTATGTGTTTATGTACAAAGGAGCGAGTATTGCATCAGTTGAAATTGGCAACTCGCCAATGGAAACTCTCCGAAATATTCCTAAAAACATTCAGGAAATTAAGCCTACACTTATGATGAGCGTACCGGCTTATTCAAAAACGTTCCGGAAAAACATTGAAGCGGGTATTCGCAAAAAAGGAGAATTCCTGTATAAAGTTTTTCAGTTTGCCCTAAAAGTTGCGTATGCACACAACGGCTATGGCAACAACCGTGGCAAGGGCTGGCGATTTTTCCTGAAACCACTATATTGGTTATTCGACGAGATTCTGTTTGCCAAAGTACGTGAAGGTTTTGGTGGAAACCTGAAATTCTTTATCGGCGGTGGAGCTTTACTTGATGTTGAACTGCAACGTTTCTTTTACGCTGTGGGACTTCCCATTTGTCAGGGTTATGGCCTTACAGAAGCAGCTCCGGTTATTTCGTCGAATGTTCCGCACGACGTAGTTTTTGGTTCATCGGGTAAACTGGTGAAAAATCTCGAAGTAAAAATTCTTGACGATAACGGTAACGAAGTTCCAACGGGAGAAAAAGGTGAAATTGTGGTAAAAGGCGACAACGTTATGAAAGGCTACTGGAATAACCCTACCGCCACTGCCGAAAGTCTGAAAGACGGCTGGCTGCACACCGGAGATATGGGTTACATGGGCAAAGACGACTTTCTTTACGTTCTGGGGCGTTTTAAAAGTTTGCTGATTGGTAACGATGGTGAAAAATACAGTCCCGAAGGTATAGAAGAAGCACTGGTTGACCAGTCGCCATACATTCAACAGGTAATGCTTTACAACAACCAAAATCCATACACTGTTGGAATGATTGTGCCCGAGATGGAAGCTATAAACCGCGAACTTAATCGCCGTGGCATTGAAAAAGGCAGCGATGAAGCAGCAACTGCGGCAATAGAAATTATTCAGAAAGAAATTAACGAATACAAAAAAGGCGGCAAGTTCCAGGGAGAGTTCCCCGAGCGTTGGCTTCCGGCAACGGTTGCCATTTTACCCGAAGCATTTACTACCGAAAATAAAATGCTGAACGCCACCATGAAAATGGTTCGCGATAAAGTAACTGCACACTTCGCCAAAGAGTTGGAATTTCTGTACACATCCGGGGCAAAAAATAGCATTAACGAAATGAATATTGAAGCCGTTAAAAACTGGATGAAATAAATTGAATGATGAATTTCGATTAACGAATGCTGATTGGCGATTGAAAAATACGAACGGTCTTTTTCTCAAAGCTAAAATCAGCATTCGTTGATCATCATTAAATTTTCCCCGCTATTCTTCCACAAAATACCGCAGCTGATCGAGCATGATTGGTACATCATCCTTATCAATTCCCAGCCCGGTTAAATAATGCAGGTCTTCGTGGAAAACCTCGAAGAACTCACGCTCCGTAAATTCTGTTTTTACAATCGACTGTTTGTAATAATCCAGCGCCTCCTTGCGTTTGCCCAAGCACCACTGCACATGGCCCATGTTCATCAGGTCGTGCTTGTTAGGACTATCGTCCAGCAATTTTTTGAAGTATTTCTCTGCCTGCTCAAATTTACCGGCCACCAACGAACACCAGCCAATGGGCTTCCATACCTTTTTATTTTCAGGCATCAGGTATTCCACTTTAAAATAGGTTTTTAAAGCCTCCTCAAAACGATCGAGCTCCAGCAAACAATGGCCAATATTCAACTGAACATTTAAATTATCTTCATCCAGCGTTTCCACCTCGCGGTAGTATTCCAGCGCTTTTTTCGGCTGTTTTAAATTGCGGTAACACAATGCAATTTTATTCAGGTTCCACTTTTTGTTTAGCTCAAACAACTCCGCACTTTTATAGGCTTTCAGCGCCAGTTCAAAATCGCCAAGCTTTTGGTAACAGTAACCCAGCTTTTGGTACAACTCCCCGCTTTTCTCCTCGTTAAGCAGGTAATTAAAAACTTCGGCGGCTTCATTATAATAGTTTTTCAAAAAATAGTATTCGGCAATATTCCGAACGATGTTTGCATCCTCTTTTAATGTTTCGCCAAGCACTTGTTTGTTATGAAAATCGAAACGCCAGTTGAAAATATCTTCAAAATCGGTTTTACGCGGATGTAATTTAAAAAAGCGATACAAATCCTGAATGTACAGATTTGAAATATAAGCCGCCTTTTTACCCGGATCAGTCAACACCTCATCGTTTTGCAGTTCATCAAACTGCTGCATTTCAGCTTTTAGCCCTTCAGCCATAAACTCGCGGTTTTCAGCCGGAATATTTTGCAAGCTAAAGCAGAACGAATATTTATCGGAATTGCACAAGACCGGAGCCGCTGCAATGGCTTTCAGAAACTGATCGGTAGACGAATCGGCGCGATTGACAACAAAATCAATCTCCGGGTTTTTGGTAAAGAAAGGCATAAACCAGTTGGCAAATTCACTGAAAAACGGGAACATTTTTAGCATGGCAAACGAGCTCATAAACACATCAGCCCCTTCCATCTGAAGCTCTGAAAACTCCTGCATTTTATTCATCAGTCCCGGCGAATCTTCAAAAATCTTTTCCCACTCAGGGTTTTCGTCTTCGCCAAGCGAATCGTCCATTAAACTGTCGAGGTTGATTTTGTCCTTCAGGTTAGGACTTATCTTTATCATCTCCGGCATAATCTCGTCGGTGATCTTCTTCTGAATTTTTTCCGTCTCCTTACTTCTGATGAGCTGAATAATCACCTGCTCCAGATTTTGTTTGAATTCGGGATTTTCGTTCAGCAATGTCAGCCGGCCGGTAATCGACGGGTAATACCCCAAACGACTGTCGTAACCGTAAAAGCCGATGAGCAATCCTACAATTGCCCGCTGATTGATTTCAGGCATTTCGTGTTCGTAGGCATCAAAAAGCACCGAAAATTTGGCCTCATCGAAATATCGCAACAAACTCATCAGCAGCGCTGAAACGATAAACGACTTGTATGATTTTTCAATCAGCTCGCTGTTTAAAAAGGACTTTAAAAATGTACGGTGCTCATCATTTAATTCATTCTGAAACCATACGAAATAAAACAAAGTCACCATTTTTTGCTGATGGTCGCGCGCACTAATACGCTTCGATGATTGTTTTACCTCGGCATCGTCAACCAGCGAAACCAGTTGCTCCTGCAGGTAAAAATCTTCCAGCTCATCTAATAAGGTATCAAATTGAAGCGTTGGTTTAAACCCGCGCTTTTTCTCGTATGTAACCGACGACGACATTTTCAACCTCAGTTCATCATAAATTTTGTCGCACAGCTCAAAAACCGAAATAATCAGCTTCCGATATACTTTTTGGCGCTCCGGATCCTGAATTCCTTCCACCGTATATTTTAACATGTAGCTGTAGTTCTGCTCCAGGTTGCGCCATTCGTCAAGGTGAATAAGTAAGCCGCTTTCACGGATCAGATTCTCCAGCAAATCGAAAGCAGGTTTTAATTTCCGCTCTGCCAAATGCTGACAGATGGTATCGTATTTTATTTTAAGGTCTTTGTCGTTCATAGCTTATCAAAGTTACAAAGACAAAAGTTTATCAAAAAGCTTTCCAAGAATTGTTATCGGCGAATTTGTCGTAAAACGGGCTTTAGGGCTGACAAAGTTTCAAAAAATAGCATTGAGGCTTTATGCCTTAGCGCTTCCGGCACTGGATTGGAGATGTGCAGATATGTTGTCTACTAATTATTTCTTAAATAATTTATTGCAGCCTCCAGTATTTCATCTTTGCCAGCTTTTATAGATTCTAACGTGGGATGAACCTCCACATCCGGGATGATCCCTTCTCGTTGTAAAGCATTACCATTTGGTGAAAATAATCCAAAACCAGAAAAGGCTGCTCTTTGTTTTCCCGGGAGTGGAATCCAAACGACCTGCCCCCAAGCACCTGATGTTCTGCGACCTATCAAAGTCGCGTGGAAATTGTTCTGTGCAATCCAAGCTTGAGTTTCCGTGAAGCTTTGGGTACTTTCATTTATTAGAAATACCACATTCGTAAGGTGGTGTGAACATTTGGTGCTGTTTACAATTGAGGAGTTATCTCTTTTCCACAAAAAAGATCCCGGATGTTCCAAATCCCAGACAACCATTTCCGGCATATATAAAACCTTTGATTCACTTAAATAACATTCTAATTGAGGTACATTGTATGCATATGAACCAGTATTCCTCAAGTCGAAGATAATTCCTGATGCATCTGAATAAGCAATCAGAATTGAATCCATTTTATCAGTTGTTAACTTTGATAAGTCAACATAGCCAATATCAGTGGAAATTCGTTTACACATTGGTAAATTCTGTTTCCGGCTTGATTCCGGTAGAATATGAATAATTATCTCCTTACTATCTCTGAAAATTGTTAAATCGTTTTCCTGAAAAAAAGCTAGTTGCGCAACATAACTGTTAATTCTATATTCTTTATTGCCTTTCGTTGATGTTGAAATTAGCAATGATAAACTGTCTCGAATACTATTAATATCACGATTTCCTATACGCTTAATAATATCTCCCTTTCTCGTTCCACCCGTTTCATTTCTTACAACAGTTTTCCCGTCAATATACTCAAGAAGGTCTACACATGCCCCATCATATAAATTAGTACCACTTATATAACCATGCCCGTCATTTAGAGCTGCGGCAAGTTTTAAGAAAGCTATTTGGTAAGATTGTTTATCAGTGACATCGATGAATAGAGGTATTGATTCTAATAATGTCTCGTCCCATGATTTATCCATCAAATATTTGTGCGGAGAGTAATAGTAAATTACATTCCAATATCTAAAAAGTGCCAGTAAGCGAAATTCAAGAGAACTGTAAACATTTCTATAGTAGTCTTTTTCATTTTGCGGAGAAAGCTGACCATTTGCCTTGTTAAAATCGATTCCGTAATAAGATGGATAATCAACATTTAATGATGCTATTGCCTTAAGCTCTTCCTTGATTTGGTTATCGAGAAATGAATGTTCTAACCAACACAAATTGACGTTGACACGTAGAGAATCGCTGCAAGTATTTCTGGTTGTACTATTGTAACTCCCCGCAATTTCAAGCATCTTTTTGAGTTCCGAGTTCACTTGTGCTTCAGAAGTAGAAGAGGAAATAGCAGGCATCGCATCTAATAGCAAATCATCCCAATCGAGCTTGCCTGCTGTAACGTTTGGATGATAATACTTGAGGAGGCCCCAGACACGGCATGTAATGGCCCATTTCGTAGTATCATCGAACGGATGTTCACAAACAAATTGAACGGGCCGATAAAAATACTTTTTTGCTGTATTCTGTGCATTAGAACTAAATAACCAACAAAAAATGCAAATAAAAAGGATAAAGTTGTGTTTCATGATTAACTTTTAAAATGCCTATATATTTTTTATAAACATAAGAAATACTCTTTTAATATTAAAGCTAACAATAAGATTTCAACAGAAGTTTGAACTGTTCTTTTATTGGTCCTCCTCCTTTTATTTAGAGTTTCTATTTCTTTCTGTAATTCATGAGTTCTTTTGCTCATTACAAATAGGCATAGGTAGACGTTTTGTTGTAAAGATTCGTGATACCTGAACTCAATAAAAGCTTTGATATTTGTTCTCAAATCACCAGGAGAACAGTAATTCCTGTGCTGCTAACTTTTTTATCGTCCTGCGGCACATTTTCGCCATCCTGCGCTACAGGAAAGGGTAAAACTCTTGCTGGACGACTCCGAACTTTACAGGGAGGGTAAATAACCTACAGGATGGGTAGAAAGTCTGCAGGATTAGCAAAATCCTTACAGGAAGGAAAGAAAGGATGCCATCTCTCTTAAAAAACTCGTACAGAAACACAGCGGGCTGAAAGCCCAATTTACTCTAACCCAACGGCAAAGCGAATGCGACGCCTTGGGAAACAAACAGCCTGTTATCCCATCGCCCTGAAAGGGCAAATTAATAAGCTGGGCTTCCAGCCCGATATCACCGCTGTTAATATACCCAAGGCGATGCCCTGGGCTCAAATGAGCTGTCCTTTCAGGACGAAAACTCACCATTTCTGGCGCAAACAAGGATGTCATCTTTCTAAATAAAACTCAGAGAGATGACATCCCTTACGAAACTTCTGTTCTGCAAACCATGCGCTTAGCGGTTTTGAACCGTTTAGCGCCTATAAAAAACGGGGAAATTAATCCTTCTCTTTAATTCCAAACTTCGGATCAACTTTAATAAACGGTAACACCAAAAAGATCGGGATGGTGCAGATCATTACCCAAACAAAGAAACTCTGGTAGCCGATTATTTCCTGCAGCCAGCCACTTAGCATTCCTGGAATCATCATTCCCAGTGCCATAAAACCTGTTGTAATCGCGTAATGTGCGGTTTTGTGTTTTCCTTCCGAAACGTAGATGGAGAAGAGCATATAAGCCGTAAAACCAAAACCGTAACCAAACTGCTCAATCACCACTGCTGCTGAAATCCACCACAACGATGTGGGATTTAAAAACGACAGCAGCAAATAACAAAGGTTGGGCAGGTTTATGGCCAGCGCCATCCACCACAACCAGTGTTTTAGCCCTTTTCGAGAGGCTACAATACCGCCTAAAATGCCACCAATGGTGAGTGCGATCATTCCGGCCGTTCCGTACACCAATCCCAAATCGCCGGTTGTAAGTCCCAGTCCACCGGCTTCGCGGGCATCGAGCAAAAACGGCGAGGCCATTTTTACCAATTGCGATTCGGCCAAACGGTACAACAGCAGGAACAGCATTATCGACACAATTTCTTTTTTGCGGAAAAAGGCTGCGAAGGTTTCGAAAAACTCGCCCATTACACTTTTGCCTTCGGTTTTAATGGCCACATCGCTTGCCGGATATGGCAAAGCAAAACGGTGATACAGCGAGAATGCCACAAACAAAACGGCAATACAAACCATAACCACCAGCCAGGAAAAGCGGATATTCCCCGAACGGCCAACAAAAGTAGCCTGCGTGGCTTTTTTCAGTTTCGGATCGAGTTGAACAACGGCAAAAGCAGGTTTATCCCAGTTCGTGTCGTTAAACACATAACGGTAAGTCTGCACCAGTTTTATACTGGCGTCACCTTTTTCGTAACCAAAATTCAGCACCACCTCTTCGCCGGGTTCGGGTTTTGTAGAAAGCTGAATGGGAATAATAGCCAGATTACCCACCTCAGAACTCCGATCAACCGTTTCTTTATTGAATTTCTCTTTTAAGGTCTCTTTTAATGGAGTTGACACTTTTCGTGTCCACCAACCGGCATCTTTTGTCGCTACGGGAGTTTCGCTGGCATAAAAGTTATTATTGATGTTCCATTCATCCACCCTGCTTTTAATGTCAGCCGCTTGTTCTTTGGTTACCAGACCAATGGGCACTTTCACCTCGTTCTCCGACACAAAATAAATATCGCCAGCTTCGTGCAGTTGCTGATAACTTTCAGGGTTAAACGAAATTTCCTGAACTGCAATATTCTGGGCGGTAACATTTACCTCCAGCGGTTCCAAACCTGTTGCAGTTTCCAGAGCTCCGGCAACAATTACCAAAAGCCCCTGCCCTGTAAGCATGGCAAAGCGGTAGAAGGTGCTCCTGATGCCCACAAAAAACGACTGATCGCCCTGCGACAATCCCAGCATATAAAAACCATCGGCGGCAATATCGTGGGTTGCCGAACTAAAAGCCAGCAACCAGAAAAACGCCAGCGTATACTGAAAGAAATTACTGACAGGAATGGTAAAAGCCACACCGGCCAGCCCAACGCCAACCACCAATTGCATGATCACAATCCAAAACCGTTTGGTTTTCAGCAAATCCACAATCGGACTCCACAACGGTTTTATCACCCATGGCAAATACAGCCAGCTGGTGTATAAAGCAATGTCGGTGTTTGAGATACCCAGTCGTTTGTACATGATCACCGAGAGGGTCATTACAATTACGTAGGGTAATCCTTCTGCAAAATAAAGTGTGGGAATCCAAAACCAGGGATTGCGTTGAGTTTTTGTTTTAGCCATTTTAGTTGATCGGTTTTATTTATTGAGTTCTACGGCAATCGTTCAAAACGATATCCTTTTGCCTGTAATGTTTCTATCAGTTCTTCCAAACGAAGATAAAATTTATCTGTTCTTTTTTCTTCCGTTCCGGGATGAATCAGCATAATTGCCCCGTTTAAACTTTGTTCCTCCTCTACCTGTAAAATGCTTTTAAAGATTTTATCGGAAGACATATAATTCGCCATATCGGGCGTTGTATAATCGGCGTTACTCCGTATCCCGGGCGAAAAATTGATGGTGCGTAATCCCATTGCCGAAGCCCAGTTTACCGTTGCTGAATTGTACCATTCGTAAGGTGGCAGAAACCAGTTTGCATTTTTGCTGTTGATATCGTATTGCTGTAAAGCCTTGCAGTTCTCTTTCAAATCCTGCTCAAAAGTAGTTCGGTCAACCAAAAGCGAATCCCGTTTTGTCCAGTCGCAATACAAGAGGTGTTTATCGGAATGAGCACCCAAATAATGCCCGTCTTTTATTACTTTTTTTATGATCGGTTGAAATTGATTGTCACGCAAAAAGTCGCCGGTGAAAAAGAACGATGCTTTACCATCCTTTTTATCAAGCACTTTTAAAATATGCGTTGCACCTTCGGCTTTATCGTGCGCAGAAAACACCAGGTAAATAGTTTTTTCAGAAGGCTGAATGCGCCGGATAGCTCCCTGTGTATCTTTTTCATACGCGTTTTGCTGTGTCGCCCCCATTTTTTCCATCGACGACAAATAGTAACTCAAACTTGCCGTGCCGTCCATGGTGGGTTCGTTTGATGAGTAATCACCCAGATCATCGTGATAAACCGCTTTGCCTCTGTTAAAAGCGTCAAACGGATCGGGTTGCTGAATTTCAATGCCAATAAGCCCGGAAAAAATTGAATTATAAACCGGTCCGTCAACCAAACCTCCATAAGTTGTTTCGCCCAGAATTTTTGTGATGGATGAATGTGGCATTTGCGGATTATCGCCTCCGGCAGGTAATCCACAGATCATACTTGATCCCCACGGATTACAGCCAAATAGCCAGTCGCGCAAAGCGGCTTCCATTTCGGCAAACGAGCGGTCGCCGGTAATTTCTTCGTAGGCGCGGGCCTGCGTAATCGCTGCCGCCACCAAATTATTCGAGCACCAGATAAAGGGAATATCATTCAAAAAAGGATCATCCTTTCCCCGTTCGTAAAGATGCGTTAATCCCTGTTTCAGATAAGTTGCAAAGTTTTCATCCTTTTCGGCCAGCTTTACATGCCCGAGATTCACAAATGGGTAGAATTGGTAATGGCGTGCAAAACCTGCCGACATCCAGGGCGTAACGTTTTCAACACTTCCCCATTTTTTGGCTTCAGTCAAATAATAAGCATCACCGGTAAGCTGATACAAAGTTGTGGCTGCCAGTTCCAGGTCGTCTACATAATTGGCTTCCTCGTAAAAATATGGTGACACGTTACACGCTGTTTGACAAGCACCCAGATCACTCAAGGCAAAAGTGTAAGCTTCGGTAGCTTTTGCTGCTATTTGTTTAGCAAACTCGGGGTAATGATCTTTCATCATCATCGCTCCCAAAGCAAATGATGATGCGTATTTTGCTGCACTCGACGAAACGCCGGTGGTGCGGTTTTTATGCTCTGCCAGCCCCTGCGGTTTTCCCGTAATAAAATACACCGGTCGGTATGTTCCTTCCAAACCGTAACGAACCGTGTCCTTATTGGGCAAACGGTAACCGCGGTGATCTCTGTCGTCGGCAATCTGGTTGTACATTTCCCCTGCCGAGGGATTCATTTTTACCATCCAGTCGAGGCCCCATTTTGCTTCATCCAGAATATCGGGAATTCCGTTTGCTCCCGACTCACCATTCTTCCGGTATTCATCTTTAAATACCGCCGGATTTTGCTCGTAGGCATACAACAACTGATAAGTAGCATTAGCCGAAGTTGTAAGGTATTGCAGGTAATCCGAGGCATCGTGCCAACCGCCGGTCACATCAATTTTCTGTCCTGTTTTGGTTGGATGATCCACAATAATTCCATCGTGAAGGTGACAGGAATCCTGCAAATACGGATTGTATCCACACCGCTGCTGGCGCATGTAGTTCAAGAGGAAATCTGCTGTTCCTTCATACACATCCGAAGCGATTTGAAAAGCCGGAGAACGGGTTTCGCCCAACTTAATGTAATAACCACCCGGATTTGTCAACGCGGAAAAATCAAGGCGAAATGCGGTCTTCATTCCCCAATCGGTACCCTCAACTTGCTTAACTTCTGCCTCATAAACCAGATTATCGTTTAAGGCATCAAACACCTGAAACTGTTGTGTATTTCCCTCTCCTGTTGAAAGAAAAACTGCAACCTTAACCGACTGTGGCAAATAGCCCAATTGATTGATAAGAATAACTTTCTGCTGTGCAAAAACACATGCAGCAACAAACACCAGAACAAATGAGAGAAACGCCCGCTTGGTCATGTTAGTATCGTTTTTCGAGATCTATATTTTTAAAATAATGATTTAGAATTTCATCGTATTTATAGCCATTGTGCCCCATTACAGCCGCACCGATCTGGCAAAGGCCAACACCATGTCCCCAGCCTCCTCCGTGCAGAATAATTTTGCCGGGAACTCCGTCAACAACATCCTCTTTTTCAACCAGAAATGCAGAGCTGTATAAATGCGACTCGCTCAGCCACCTGCGAATTTCCAGCTCTTTACCAACTGTTAAAGTCTTTTTCGATCCTACAATTTTTAGTTTAATCAGACGCCCTGAAGCACCGCGTTCGATTGGGATCATATCCAGAATTTTCCCGAAATCATACCCCGAACGTTTCAGGATCAAAGCAGAAAGTTCATCTTGTTTGTATTCCGCTGTCCAGCGGTAAAAATCTTTGGCCGTCCAGTCGTACTCGTTCAGCACCTGTTTCAGCACTTCTTCATCATCGGTATTACAAAACGCTTCCGGTGCATTTTTTAACCATGGAACTGCATTTTCTTCCATTGTCAGATCGGTTTCGAATCCTTTTGGAGGGACAGGATTGTCAATCACCGCCGTTAAGTACGGATGATTTACCGGCTCCCAGCAATTTTCGAATAGCTCGGCAATACCACCACAACATTTCGAGAAACGCGCATCACAAATCACGCCGTTGTAAGCAAGTACCACTCCGGCCGTTTCATTTACCGCCTTCACCACATTCGGGTTGTGCGAACGCGTTGTTCCCTGGTAGCGCTGGCAATGATCGTCGGCACAAACATGGAAATTCGTATGATCTTCACGGTCGTACCACTTTATGTACTCCTCGTCGGTTTTAAAAGTACTTTCATAGCTTTCCCCCGCATCGGTCAGTTTATCCTGTTTCTCAATTTGAGCAATCAACCAGCTGCGCGAAATAATGGCGTGTGCCTTCAATAAATCAAGCGAACTTTTGGCACTCATTTCCGAAGAAATTACGCTGATCAGGTAGTCTTCAATCGACAGAATATTTACAGCAGTAATTTGTCCCTCTTCGATGATAAATTTCAAAGCCCCCTGAAATTTCTGATCTTCTTTTTGCTCCCAGTGAAAATTTACACCGATGGTAACATCTTTTAATTCAAACTCAGAGTTCCCCTTATCAAGAGGTACAAAATACAATTTATCGTCACAGATCTTTGCGTTAGCAAGCTGTAGGGTTCCATTTTCGTAACTCACTGATTCATTGCCCGAAAAAGTATGTTTTGTTCCCAAGAGCTGGTATTCGCCGTGAAGTTTAAAATCGATTTTATCGGCACTCATTATGCCAACATGAATATTAGGACTGCTCATTGTTTTAGTTTTCTAATTAGCTTATCAAATTGCTTGTCAGGCCATAAAACCTGTTTCATTATACTTTCAATATCGTGTTTCCCGATCTTTAAAAAATCCTTTTCCTGAGGGGTGATCAACACGCCGCCCATATCAACCGAGGCCGGACTGATCAGAATGTTCTCCTCTCCTTCGGCAAAATACTGCGACGGACGGTGCAAGTCACGTGGAAAAATCAGAATTCGCCAGCCTCCATCATCATAACGGGCAAGAATGTTTAGCATCGGCTCCTCATCACTTTGTGGATCTTCAAGTTCCTCATAGATGTGAGCAAACGCATTAATCAAGGCCATTTTATCAGCCGCTTCCAACACCAAAAAGTTTCGAAGTCCATCTTTTATGGCGCAGTAATTCACTTCATCTTTTTCCCAGCAATCACCGTATTTTTCTTTTAATGCGCTTGTTTCATCATCAAGGGGCATAAAACCTGCATTTCCGGCCTGAAAATGAAAATGATCAGGTGCCGAAGCACCACATTTTGGACCGTTGTAAAACAAGGTAAAACCTTCCATGCCCTGTGCCAGATCGAGCATACTTCCAAAGTTTCCTTTTATCTGCTGCGGTGTATGTGCAAACGCCGGAATGGTAAAATGCTCAGGAAATATCGGGAATGGATTTACTAACACCTCGTAATCGCCAAAAGTTACTCCACGTTGCTCTGCCGGACGGTTTGCCGCACACAAAAAGCACGGGCGCGCTTCAATCGACTTTTTATCCACTTTGGCTGCCGACGAAACAATTCGTCCGGGATTAAACTGAACTTTTACCGTAAATCCCTCAAACTGAAATTCGCGCACCTGCACGTTTTCCAGTCCGGCAAAGTTTTTTCCGGCCAGTTCCCATTCTGTTTTCTGATCTGAAAGGAGTTGTTTTATTTCTTTTGAAATTGAATTCATTTTTTTTGTTCACGCAGAGTTCGCTAAGATTATCACAAAGAATGAAGATTCGGAGTAAAACTTAGCGCACTTTGCGCTTCTTTTTTCCTTTGCGTGAAACTTAAATTTTATCCTCTGTTTTTCTTTTGACGGGCCTTTAATTCAATGGTACGAATGCGGTCTTTGTACGTATTGTGTCCATTCATTTTTACAATATCCAGCGCGGCATCCGAGTTATCGTCCCAACGGCGGCAGAGGTACAGATTATCGTAAATACGGCCAATCTGGTAATCTCTTGAGATAGCCAAACCAACAGCGTAATCTTCGCCGTAGCTGGTATTCGGGATTTTCACATCGCGCAACACCGGTGTATAGAAAGCACGCGGTGCTCCCAAACCGTTAATTCGTAAAGCATTGTTCTTTCCATTGTCGGGTGTCCACTCTTTGTGATCGATAATACCCGGTGGAATTTCTTCCAAATCAAAGTTCACTAACTGGTAAGTTCCCACCACCATAGCACATTTTTCCGCCTCAAAAACATCAACCACTTTTTGCAGGGTATTTTCATCTTTGTATATATCGTCACTATCAAGCTGCATGGCAATCATTCCGCAGCGCGAATCGTGAACGCCAAGGTTCCAGCATCCGCCAATTCCAAGATCTTCGCGAACCGGGATAATATGTACCACACGATTATCTTTTTCAGCAAAAGATTTGATAATGGAAGTGGTTTTATCTGATGAGTGATTATCGATAACAATCAGGTTAAAATCGAAATCCGTCTTTTGCATCAGCACCGATTCCATAGCATCTGCAATGGTAAGTTCGCGGTTTCGCACCGGAATAATCACCGAAGCTTTTTTTGCAAAAGATTTCTCGTCCAATACCACAGGAGTAAAATCAGGACTTAACCAGGCACCAACATCTTTTAAATGTTCAGTTGCTGCCTGTTCCATCTCAACCTGCACCTGGCGGTTTTTCGGATCAACGTAGTCAAATATTTTCTGTCCGCTTTTGCGGTTGTCTGTTTCGTCAATGGTATATAAGAACTCAGGAATGCGGAATAACTCGCCCTGCTGCGCAACTTTTAAACGCAGGTAATACATTCCGGCGTGTTCGAAATCCTGCGTCATGTTTTTAACGGCCGTTTGAAATGCATTGGCTTTGTACAATACCAGCGGACCAAAATTAAAGTCGTCGCGTAAGCTGCCCTCCTGGTAATCAATCACCGGATGTGTTGCCAGCTTTCCTTCTTTCACCTCGTAATAATCGGAATACACTTTAACCGCGCCGGTTAATTCTGCTGTGTCCACCAAACGCTCGATGGCAAATTGCCCCAGTTTTACGGCAGTTACTTTTGTCAATATTAAAACATAATCCACGTCTTCTGCTAAATCAGCCATAGCTTTTACCGTTGCGGTAGAAGTTATCGTTTCAAACGAAAAAGATTCTGCCTTTTCTCCGGCTTCTTTGGCCACATTTTCGGGTAAAAATATTTTATTTACTGATGGATTGGCCTGTAACTCTCCAATCATTTCCGCTACTTGCAACCATGCCGCAGCGGGTACGAAACAGTTAATTTTAGTCATTATCTATTGTTTTTCTTACTCATTTAACATTCTTAATATCTCACGCATTAAGGCATCGCGCTGATTCTGTTTTTTTACACTTTCAAAAGGAAATCCCAGCACCAGCGATTTGTGTTTGTTTTCGTAATAAACGCCTGCACTAATTCCATTTTCAGCATATCTAAAAATCGTTTTCGCATTTTCATTATACGCTTCTATTCCATCGGGCGCTTCAACCGGGTATTGCTCCAAGGTGTAATCGGTATTGAACGCTCCTGTAAAGGTACTATTTGTATTCGCGGAATAAAACAAGCCATTTTTTACCGCATGATCGGTTCGCCATTTAAATCCAAACAGCTTACCAATCCGTTCTTTTTGCGTTTTATCTTTCGGAATTTCCGTACCAACATACGCTCCCGACATAAAAATGTTTCCGCCATTTTCTGCATATTCAGAAAGCGCATTTATCATTTTGTCGGTGTAGATTTCGAAATAAGGAACAGAATCCTTACCCGGCAGAAAAGTTTGTTTCTCTTCACCGTAAAGCAGATCAATCAGTTTGTAGGTTTCAAGATCAGCCAAACCTTCTTCCACGGCTTCATCGCTCGACGTTACAAAACTATAACCATTGGCCAACAGACTTTTTCCATGAACCAGCGAAAAATCGAAAGTATTACCTCTGAAAATGGTTGTTTCCAGATCGGCATAACTGGCTCCAAATCCCGGACTATCGTCATCCAACCAGGTAGATTTGCGTTCGAAATCATATTGATCGCCGGTAGTCGACATTTCATATTCATAGGCCACACCATGATCGAGGAAACGCCAAACGCCCGCCAGCGAATCAGTTTCAAAAATAGCAGGTCCGTCAATACGATCGAAACCATTTACGATCAGAACTTCGCCTTTGCTGTTTTCGGCCATTCCAACTGCCAGCGTTTCCGAAGGAAAACTTTCACCACCGGCGTTTACAGCTGTAACCCGAAATCCATAGACTTTTCCAGGCTCCAAATCGGTCAATATAATTTCTGGTTCAGTTACCAGGGTGCCGTTATCAAAACCGTTATCGCCAACCCGTTTATAAACCAAATATTGATCAGGTACTGCGCTTGGTTCCAATTCGTCAATCACCGGTTTCCATGATAATTTTACTGTATTTCCATTGGTAAACCGAGCATTTAAATGATCAACCGGCAATGGTTGTACCACATAGTCCTGCCCGTTTTGCGAGGTTATAAAACGTAACATTCCTTTATAAATGGCACGCGAAACATCAAAACGAAATTTTGGGTTCAGCACATATTTTACATCCTCCAGGTTTTGGTGCGACAATAACTCCAACAGCATGGTTGGCACCTGCGGACGATAAGCTTCGCTGTATTGCGAGTTCCACATTCCGCGGCGTGTCCAGTTGCTTTTATACACGGCATTGATATCGCTTACAATCTGCGTCTGTATTAAATCAGTTAAATCGCGCGAGGCATATTTCGATTGTCCGTCTGGAAAAACGGAAGTATCTCTGTCGGTTGAATAAATCCCAAGCGTTCCTACAATCTGGTTATCGGGCAGAATTCCGGCATCGGTATGAAAGGCAAAAGCCAGGTCGATTGGAATTTCCAAGCCCGGAGCCATGCGGTTTTTCGTCGGTCCAAAAGGCGCTCCCATTAACCAGTCTACCCATTCCCCACGACTCATATAATCATCTTTGTAGTCGTCTTCACCGTTGAACAGGTTCCACACCAGCGTGTCGGGCGCTCCGGAATATTGCAGGTTGTAACGCGCACCTTCATAAAAACGGGCTAACCCGCCAGGTCTCCCATTGCGGACTATGTTTCCCATACCTCCGCCAAAACGCACAGCATCAGCCGAGAAATGTTTTCCCTCGCCTTCGGGCACAATCAATTCTACTTTGGCGGCCTTTTTATCTTTTCCGGCATTGAAATAGAACTTATCGAGATAAATCCAGGTTCCGTTGCCCATTTGTTGGTCAACCAAAAAATCGCTTACTCCTCCTGAATGCGTTACGCGATAGGTCACCGGCCCGTCGCCTTTTGCATACGAAACATACACACCATATTCTCCCGCTTCGGGGAAATCAGGAATATAGGTGGCAACATTTGATTTATTCCGGCTTTCAAAACGTACCGCCGTTCCTTCCTGAAAAGGATTTGTGGTTCCCTGAATCAATTCAGTATAAGCAAAACCGTTTTCGTCAGCATTCCGTTTTCGTGGTTTTTTGAATTTGCTTTTCCCGGTTGATTTATCATTGTCAACAACCACTTCGCGAATTTGCCAGTCACGCTCACGTGCATTAAATACATTGGCTCCCGCATTCTCCAGCATCGGAATAATAAACGGGATTACAAACGAACTGGGCGAAATATCTTCAAGGTTGGTAAACAATCGTGCGCGTTGCCACTCCCAACGATCGCGGGCAGGTTCGTAATACCAGCCATGACTGTTCCACAAAGCAATATTTGCTCCATCCAAACCTTCCGAAATGGAATACGGACGTACCTTCTGAACTACATTTTTGCGGTTTCTACTCACAGGAGTCAACCTGTTTTTATCAACCGAAATTTCGTTTCTGTAATAATTCGGCACCAGTTCTTCCAAAGTCAATTGATTGGCCCAAATTTTAAAAGGGATCTCTTTTAACGAATCGGGCAAAACATTCTGAATGGAGTCACGAACAACCGACAAACTATTTTCCCGAAAAGGCATTTCTGCCAGTGCTTTATTAAAATAGAGATACAATGTATCGTTGCCCTGCGAAAAGTATGCAGTGTCGAGCGCTACCCGTTTTCCGTTCAGGTAATTTTCGTTACCAACATAGAATGCAGCACTGTTTTTTTTCGAAAACAATCTATTTAGCTGCTCTTTCTGAGATTCCTTTTGCTGAGCATTTGCAGAAGAATAAATGAGAATTGTGAACAAGATTAACAGGAATTTTGTCATTTTCTTGCTTACTTTAAGGATTTCATATTTAGTCAGGTTTAAATTTTTCATAGTTTTCCGACTAAGATTATGGCAACAAATGTAGGTAAAATTTGTATTACATATTACCAATTCAAAAAAGATTTTGTACATTTGCGACAGAAAATTTCTGAAAATAAACCAATAGTATCAGAATGATTGTAATAGCAGACAGCGGCTCATCAAAAACCGATTGGTTATTTATTAGTCCTGAAAAAGAATTTATAATTAACACACCTGGAATTAATCCTTTTTTCCAGCAAACCGACGAAATTTTTGCCACTCTTTCAAGCACATTTACAAACGATCAAAAAGAAGAGGTTAGCGAAGTACATTATTATGGTGCGGGATGCATAAAAGGCAAAACCGACCATGTTGTTTCGGATGCACTGAAAAGAGTATTTCCAAAAGCATCGATAACTGTTGAAGACGATATTACAGGAGCGGCACGCGCGCTGTTGGGAAAATCATCGGGAATTGCCTGCATTTTGGGCACCGGAACCAATTCGTGCCTTTACAACGGATCGGAAATTATTGACAAAGTGCCAACGCTGGGTTTTATTCTGGGCGACGAAGGAAGCGGTGCTTACCTGGGTAAACTTCTATTGAACGACTATTTTAAACGCGCCGTTCCCGAAGACCTGAAACAAAAAATGGAAAACGAACTGCACCTGGAGATGGCAGATGTTTTAAACGCAGTTTATCGTCAGGAATACCCGAGTCGCTATCTCGCGAAATTTTCAGAATTTTTGAGTAAAAACAGAAATCATATATACGTTCAGAATTTGATAAAAAGAAGTTTTACCGATTTCTTTTTTCGGAATATTGAGCGCTATAACGACTATCAAAACCACACGGTAAACTTTGTGGGTTCGATTGCGTACCACTATTCAGATTTACTTAAGGAAGTCGCGTTCAACCGAAAAATAGAGATCGGAAATATTATTGATAAACCTATAAGCGGACTTAAAAAGTTCCATACCAATTAAGAAGAAAAATGAGGGTCACAGAATCATCATCTTTATACGACAACCTCGACCAGATGACAGTTGAAGAACTGTTAACCGGAATTAACAACGAGGATGCAAAAATTCATGTTGCCGTACAAAAAGAAATTCCACAGATAGAAAAATTAGTCACTCAACTTGTTGAGCGCATTAAATCAGGCGGTCGCTTGTTTTATTTGGGCGCAGGAACCAGCGGACGACTGGGAATTCTTGATGCATCGGAAATACCGCCAACGTATGGCATGCCCGATGGCGTTGTAATCGGTCTTATTGCCGGTGGCGACCGTGCCATTCGCAAGGCTGTTGAAGCCGCAGAAGACAATATTCATGGAGGTTGGGAAGACCTGCAGAAGTTTCAGGTAAACGAGCGCGACACCATTGTTGGGATTGCAGCCTCAGGAGGCACACCATACGTTATTGGTGCTTTGCAAGATGGCAATAACAACGGATTGCTTACCGCCTGTATCACCTGTAACCCTAACTCGGAAATTGCCAAGGTGGCAAAAATTGCCATCGAACCGATTGTAGGCCCCGAGTTTGTAACCGGCAGTACCAGAATGAAAGCCGGAACAGCTCAGAAAATGGTGCTGAATATGATCACCACCTCGCTGATGATAAAACTGGGCCGAGTAAAAGGCAACAAAATGGTTGACATGCAGCTAACCAACAAGAAGCTGGTTGAACGCGGATCGAAAATGATCGTTGATGAACTGGGCATTGAGTTTGAAGAAGCCAAACGTCTTTTGCTTTTACACGGATCAGTTCGGGCCGTACTCGATAATTACAAGAAAAAAGGACAGTAGGCTGTGTAATACAGATTATAATCTTTACAAAAAAGGAATCGAATTATACTGAGTTATCAGCAATATTCGATTCCTTTTTTTGTGATGTCAAATGTACTTAGCGCTTAACTACACCGATTCCCGGAAGATCGAAGAGGGTAACTTTCCCATCAATAACTTTCATCCCCTCAAAAACATCGTTGGTAATTAGCAAGGCACCGTCGAGATCGGCCCAGTCGCAAAGTGGAGATAATTGCGAGGCCGCAGAAATGGCGCAGGAGGTTTCGGTCATACAGCCGATCATAACCTTCATATCAAGTGCCCGCGCTACATCGATCATCTTTTTTGCTTCGCGCATTCCGGTACTTTTCATCAGTTTGATGTTTATTCCGGAGTAAACACCTTTAAATTTCGGAATATCGTGAATGCGTTGAAAAGCTTCGTCGGCAATAGTTGGCAGCGGGCTGTGCGCCGTTAGCCAGGCCATATCCTCCGGCTGCTCTTTTGGCATTGGTTGCTCGACAAAAACAATCCCTTTTTCATCCATCCAGTGAATCATGTCGAGTGCTTCGTGTTTATCCTTCCAACCCTGATTTACATCCACACACAAAGGCACATCGGTAACCGAACGAATGGTTTCAATCAGTTCTTTGTCGTTATCGCGCCCCATTTTAACCTTTAGCATTTTAAACTCGGCGGCCTCTTTGGTTTTTTCGATTACCACTTCACGCGTGTCGATACCAATAGTGTAGGTTGTGTACGGCGTATTTTCAGGTTTTAATCCCCAGATTTTATACCAGGGTTGCCCCAATATTTTACCCACCAAATCGTGCAAAGCGATATCAATACAGGCTTTTGCCGCGCGGTTTCCCGTCTCCAGCTGATCCACATATTCCAGAATCTCATCCATACGGAACGGATCGTTAAATCCCGACAAATCCACTTTTTTCAAAAAGCGGGCAACGGTTTCATGCGATTCGCCCAAATAAGGCGGCATGGAAGCTTCACCATATCCAATCAGTCCGTCGTGTTCCAATTCAACCAACATCACAGGGGTGGTTGTACGCGAACTTGTAGCCAGCGTAAAAGTATGTTTTAACTGAAGTTCAAAAGGTTTAAAACGTAATTGCATGTGCTCTGATTCTTGATGTTATTCCGGTAAAACCTGTTTGAAAAACGTATTGTCGACTACCCACTCAATTCCGTCGCCATCAACGTTACCGATAATTCGGCGGGCACGTACAAAACCTTTTTCGTAATGTTCGGTATATTTCTCACTGTCGCGGTTCAAGCTGTTTATACGCACTTTCCCCGATGCATGGATAAACTCCTGATCGCCCAAGCACAACCCAACGTGAGTTACTCTTTCGCGTTGGTCTTCGGTAGCTTTTCGTCCGAAAAACACCAGATCACCGGCTTCTAAAGTTTCGTAGCCATTTTGTGTATCAACCAACTCTCCGTATAATGTTTGCTGCGATGCATCGCGTTGCAGAATCACTCCATAATTGTAATAAGCCGATTTTACAAAACCGCTGCAATCAACCATTTTCGCCGAGGTACCACCCCACAAGTACGGAACGCCCATAAATTTTTCGGCGGTTGCCAGCACATCTTTTGCAACAACATTTTTATTGTACCAATTATCAAGGCCCATACATTCATCCTTTTTCACAAAAGCCTCACGCCCGTCGGCCAAAACTGTTTTATAAAAACCAGCTGTTTCATCCACCACACTCAGCAGGTTATCAAGCACCAGGTCGGTTGCAATGTTTGATTTAGCGTCGGCTTCGGCATAGGCAAAACCATATTGATTTTTGTAAAGTACTTTCTTCAATGTTTTCCATTCGGCCATTTCGCTATTACTTTTCGTAGCAATTCCGGCACCATCAACCCAGCCAAAATAACGATCGGGCGTTTGAATTAAATACCAGCCACCCGCTTTCCGGTAAACTTTAACCGGAGTTCCCATAATGGCCTGCGTCACCATCTCGGCCGAATGCCTTGAGTTACTCCGAATATTACACACCGAAATTGTAACAATGCCCCATGGATTTTCGCTGAAAGTGTCTTCGGGCAACAGGTCAACAGAAAAATCACATCCATTTTCAGATGCAAACGTTCTTAAGGCATCAAAAGTAGTTTTCGAAACTGTGGCTCCGGTTACTGCCGGCTGTCCTTCGTTAACCGAAACACTAACCTTACAATAATCTACACGTTTATCTTTAATTTGCTGATCGATCAACTGATCAATTTGCTGTTCAATGTCAGATGATTGTTGTTGTTGCGTACAAGATGCCATAACCAAAAAGAATAGAAAAATAATGTGAATAAATTTCATGCCTTGTCATATTTGTATTACATATTACAAATATAAATTTTAAAGTGATTTTTCCGAAGAATTATCACTCGAAAAATTCATACTTAACATCAAGATACAATTAGTTTTCGGTAGCCGGCAAATATTCTAATTCGAGATGATAATCCCATGTATCAAAATACAAATTACCACCCTCCCATTCCAGCTCTCCTCGCTGAAAATCAAAAGGTTCGCTTCGATAAAACTTTTTAGGCGGAACCAGTTCGCAGGCAAAATCATCGTTTACCACCAGTCGGTAACAATCCAGTCCGTTCAGATAAAACTCTTTTATTCGCTGGTCGTCCGAATCGATCAACTTAAACGAGGGATCAACCGGCACCCAGCCCACTCCTTCGTAATACACCTCGGCCCAGTCGTGCAGGTTTTTGGTTTGCGGCAATAAATACCAGCCGCTTTGCCATTTACACGGAATTCCGAGACTACGAGCCATACTCAAAAACAAAAAAGTTTGCATACCGCAATCACCATGCATATTTTCGAGCACATAACACGGAATACAAGGCATAACCGAATATTCAAGTGCACCGGCCCATGGAATGTTATCGTTCATCCAATAATACAGCATTTCTACCTGCTTTACCGGATTTTTTTCGTTGCCAACAATATTTTTAGCTAACGATTTTATCTGCTCGTTAAACACGATGTGCGGCAAACGTTCTGCGGTGTATTTTTTATAAAGCTTTGAGTTTTTATCGTAAGCCTTTACATCTCCCGGTTTAATATTGAACCACTGAGCTGCAGTTTCAAAGATAAAGGAGATTTGAAAAACCGTCTTCTCACCTTCCACCGCTTTTTTCTCCATATAAACTGTTCGCTGCATGGTTTCGTTCGGAGCAATTGTATAATCCTCCTGACTAGCCTCCAAAAATTCGACCTTTGGCAAACGCTGCGATCCGGTTCGCGGATAAGGCAACCAACATCTTACCAATTCGCCTGCCGGCACTGCGTTGGCGTCGAGCGTAATCGTATAATTTACTTTTATGCGTCGCGGACTAAAGGGCTTTCGCGGCTCAACAGCTTTTTCAAACCATTGCGGAATAACAGTTTGTTGAAAATCTTCCACGCCATCGTAAGCTTTCCCCTTCTTTTCTTCCCTAATCTTTCCGGCGGTTTCGTTTAAACGAAAAAAATTGCTAACTGCTCTTGAAAAATAGCGCTTTTCACCATCGATAATGCGCATCTCCAACTGTCTGGCGTTTTCCCATTGGGTCAGATCTTCGTCTGTTAAATCAGGAAAGTATTCACGTAACTGTTCTTTTACATCAGCCCGTGTGTAAGGAAACTCCTTTCGTAAACGCCGGATGGTTTCCATCTGAATAATCAACTGGTCATTCTGCGGATCATCAGAAAGTTGTTCACTCAACATGATTTCAGCTTCTTTGAATTTTCCCTGAGATAAATAATTGTGATAATCGAACACTTCCTCTTTCTTATTTTGACAGGCAAAAACCAGTAATGCCAGACCTATAAAAAATACTCCTTGCAAAAATTTCATAAAACGGTTGTATACTAGTACGAGTTGTGCAGGTATTTCTGGTAAATTTCCATTGTACGGCGCAAATGTACTTTCATTAGCTCCGCGGCTTCATCACTTTTCTGTTTATTAATTACGTCAAATATTTTCAGGTGATATTCGAGTGTAATATCTTTTTCACCCTCCACATTGGCATAAATCAGGTTTCGCATGCGTGGCAGAAGCGAATAAATAGGCTCCATCGAGATCTGTACAATCGGGTTATGCGTTGCTTTGGCAATCAGCAAATGGAATTTATTATCCAGGTCGGCTTCCATCTGAATATTATCGGGATTACAGGCTTTAAAAGCTTCAATATTATCCTGAATATCGCTTAAGTCGTTTTGCGTGCGTTGTTTGGCTGCCAGTCCGGCAATCTCGGGCTCAAATAACCTGCGCACTTCAATAATTTGTGCAATCAGGTTATGATCGAACTGCATGTCGTAATACAAGTTCAGGTTTTCAATGGCGTCATCAATCTTTAACCCGGTAACAGTCATTCCACTACCTTTTGTAATTTCTATAAGCCCACGCGCACTTAAACGACGTAATGCTTCGCGTAATGCTGTTCGGCTAACACCAAACGATTCACACAATTCTCTTTCGGTTGGCAACCTTGATCCTACGGGCAATTTTTTTTCGCGAATTGCAGCTTCAATTCTTCGTTCAATTTTTTGGCTCAGCGTTAACTTACTTCCGATTTTTCTAAAGATTTCATCCATTATCGTAAATTTTGGTCAAGTAGTAAATGCGTTTAATGTACTACATATTACAAATGTAGCATTTTAATAGAAATTATATATTTATGTAATCAATATGGTTTTATTTTATCGCGGAAAAATCGTATGACTCTGATTAGTAAAACATTGCAATTTTGAATAAAAACATGCTTCGGGTTTAAGCTTGTACGCCTGTTATTTTTTAGTACATTAACAGTCCTTAAAACATCAATCTATCTTGCAATGATAAAGTCAGGCATTACATTTCTTTTACTCTCATTCTCAATAGCTTTATGGGCGCAAACAACAAACAACGAAGTACTAAACCTAAACAAACCCGAGCGTGTTGAATGGTTTCGTGATCTTGGTTTTGGTCTATTCGTGCATTTTAGTTTCGACAGCCAATTGGGAATTGTAATCAGCCACTCGATGGTTGGTGCATCTGACGATTACCTTGACCGCTACATTAACGAGCTTCCAAAAACGTTTAATCCGAAAGATTTTGATGCGAACGAAATTGCAACCTTGGCTAAGCTTGCCGGAATGAAATATATTGTATTCACCACAAAACACCACTCTGGTTTTTGCATGTGGGACACCGAAACCACCGACTTTAACATTACCAATACACCTTATAAAAAGGACCTGTTAGAAGAGTATGTTGAAGCTACACGCGAAGCAGGGTTGGCAGTTGGATTTTATTTTTCGCCTGAGGATTTTCATTTTTTGCACGAAAACGGACTTGAAATTCGCCGCACAAATATAAACGACATTCCACAACATATTATGGACAAATATGTGGAACTGAACGAACTTCAGACCATTGAATTGATGGCCAAGTACGGTGATATCGATATTCTTTTTTACGATGGTGGCGAAGGCCCCCTGGTTGAAAAATGCAAACAAGTAGCCTGGGAGCTTCACCCCGATGTTGTGATAACCCGCGGCGCCATGGAAACACCGGAACAAACATTGCCCGGTGCTACACTTCGCGATCCGTGGGAAGCTTGTTTAACCATGGGAACCCAGTGGGCTTACAAACCGGCTAACGAGGCCTATAAAACCGGTGCCCGGCTAATTGACATATTGGTTGAAACTCGTGCGAAAGGAGGCAATCAACTGCTCAATATCGGGCCAAAACCAAGTGGTGAAGTTCCCGAAGAACAGGAAAACCTGCTGCGCGAAATTGCTGCCTGGAACTTTGTAAACGGCGAAGCAATTGAAGCTACAAAACCATGGATTATTCCGAACGAAGAAAACATATGGTTTACCTGGAAACCGGAAGAAAAAACACTTTATGCCATACTGACCAAACAAACGGAATGGCCACGTGGCGAACGTCGCGAATTTGTTTTGAAATCGGTTAACACCACCGAAAATACCAATGTTGAAGTATTAGGGCAATCGGGAAAACGTGTTGAATACATGCCGGATATTAATGGCACTACTTTTTTTAAGCAGGAAGAAGACGGCTTGCATATTTCATGTGTGCGAGCACAGCGTTTATACAATAATCATAAATGGAACTACCCTCTTGTATTAAAAATCACCAATGCCCGGCCTGCCTTTACTCCGTCTGTAGTGGTTACCGAAGAGGCCGAGATAATACAATCAGGCGGAACGAGCTATATACAGTTCAACGGTAAAATTATTGAACAGGGCGATCAGGAAAATCTTAAAGTTTGTTTTCAATATCGCCCGCGTCCTGAATTTATTGATGAACTTAATTCTAACGAATGGACCGAAACAAAAAATCTGGAAATAGACGACAACTTCTTTATGTTCAGGCTTCCGGTAAAGAACCAAAAAATTACCTACCAGTACCGAACGGTTGCAAAACACCCAAAAGCTACTATTTATGGTAACTACAGAACAATTTCAACAAACCAGTAAAATCATTTTATATAAAATACTTTTTTTTTACGATCAGGTTGATTACTTTTATTTTCATTAAACTAAACTATAGTGTAGCTCTAAAAAAGGAGCAGCACAACTTGCTTGAACTAGATGCTAAACGATCAAAAAACGAAACTGTTAATTGCCGAAGGAAATACCAGAAGCTTTCAACTGTTAATGGAAGTCACTTCTGATGAGTTACTTCAGTATGCTTTAAGTTTTGTACGCAATCAGGAAATTGCTGAAGAACTGATAAGCGATGTTTATGTTAAAATATGGCATAAACGGTCAGAACTGCCCAATATCCAAAACATCAGATCCTACCTTTTTATAGCAGTAAAAAATAGCTGCCTGTCGCATCTCAGAAAAATGAAAAATGAAAAAATTGTGTTCATCGATGAATACAACGATTTTTTATTCCCCATAGTAGAAAGCAATGATGATGAGACGATTGAAAAAGAAATGTTGAATAAAATTCACAAAGCCATTAGCGAACTGCCTCCTAAATGCAAAGAAGCTTTTTCTCTTGCAAAAATTAATGGTTTTAAACACCGCGAAATTGCCACAATAATGGACATTTCGGAAAAAACGGTAAATAACCACCTGGTTACCGCACTAAAAAAAATAACCGAGGCATTGGGCATCGACAAGAAAAAGAAAGCAAAAAATTCACCGTTAAAACAAGCCAGTTTATTCTCCTTCATCTGGTAATATGCGTTCAGCGTAATTACGTTTTTCCCTTCCATTTTAAATAAAGAGTAGTATTTATTAATTTTTTTATTGTTGAATTAGGTATAGTATAAATTACAAACGTCTTTTTAGGTAGAAAGACAAAAGATGACGAACAAAGACAATACCTACGAGCTCATTGTTAAAAAGCTAACAGAAGCCATCAGCGAAGAAGAAGATGGACTTCTTAACAATGAGTTGGACAAACATAAATCTCTTGCGCGAAGCTATTCCATCACCAATACCTTCTGGAGGAAATATTTCCCAAAAGCAAAAAAACATTCCATAATACAGCAAACTGAAAAAAAGCTTGGATTCACATATCACCAAAGTCCGAAAACTAATAACTGGAAATGGATCGGAATTGCAGCTTCTGTATTATTAATCGTATCGATGGCCTTTTCGATAAACTATTTGATAGAAAAGAAGCAGGCCCCAACATTAAACCAGTATAGCTGCAGAGCCAAAGAAATTAAGACCGTAACCTTAAGCGATGGAACCAAGGTATGGTTAAACTCCTCGTCGTTGTTAATTGCCAGCGAACCATTTATTGGCGACAAAAGAGAAGTAACCCTGTTTGGTGAAGCTTATTTTGAAGTAGCACCGGATGCCGAAAAACCTTTTATTATTGAAACCTCGAACCTTAAAACAAAGGTTTTGGGAACCCATTTTAATGTGGTAGCCTACCCTACCGACGATATTCATGAGATTTCGTTATACGAAGGAAAAGTTCAGCTAAATCCGAATACAAATAACAATACTGCCATTTTAAATCCGGGCGATCGTGCTTATTACAACACCAGCACCGGAAAAATGAAATTATTGCACACTGATTTGGGAAAACCGGCACAATGGCGCGACGGAATATTGCGGTTTTACGATGAAGATTTGTTTAGCATTTCGAAAAAACTGGAGCGCCATTTTCAAACACGGATTTTTGTTTCCGACTCAGTTACAGGCAATCTGAAGTATTCAGGAGAGTTTGAAGAAGAATCGCTGGAACGGATACTCGAATTGCTGAGTGTGGCCAAAACATTTGAATACAAAATAAATAATAACGGAATAATTATAGAATCAAAAAAACAAATCCAGAACAGAAATAAACTATTAAAACAAAACTAAAAATCTCCGTAAGAATCTGATCAATTATTAATTACGGAGATAAGTGAACTAAATTTTATTGTTTAACAAACTAAACTATTATTGTATGGAAAAATGCATTAATGCTAAGCTTTCCTGTTCATCAGGATGGCTGACAAAATTTCGTCGCGTAGCAGGTGTCACTATGGCATTGTTACTGGCGATTGTTGTTAGTGTACAGGCTAGCACGTATTCCGAATCGGTTAAGTTCGATTTAAAAATGAAAAAGGCCAGCCTGAAAGAGGTCTTTCAAACCATCGCTGATCAAAGCGAGTTCAAGTTTGTTTACAACAACGATGTTGTAAACGACAATCAAAAAGTTTCGGTAACGACTGAGGATGCACGTGTTGAAGAAATTTTAGATGAGATTTTACCACAACACCAACTTGCTTACCAGGTAATTGACCGACAAGTTATTGTTTATCCTGAAGCCAGCAAGGCAAAAACTGATTCCAATTCCGCCAGTCCTCAGGAAAAATCAATTTCGGGTACTGTTATCGACGAAGAAGGTTTGCCTCTTCCTGGTGTATCGGTAATCGTAAAAGGAACAACCGTTGGTATTGTAACTGATATGGACGGTAAATACAATTTAACCGGCATTCCGGCTGACGCCAACGTTCTGGTTTTTTCATTTGTTGGAATGAGAACTCAGGAGGTTAACATTGGCAACAGAGCCACAATCGATGTTACCCTGGAAGCTGAAGCAATAGGTCTTGAAGAAGTTATTGCAGTGGGTTATGCTACCCAAAAGAAAGCCAACATTGTTGGTTCGGTAACTTCAGTTAGTGGAGATAAAATTGAATCCATTCCGGCTGCCGATGTCTCAAACGCAATTTCGGGTCGTCTACCTGGTGCCGTGGTAATTCAACCTACCGGTGAGCCCGGACAAAATCAAGCAAATATTAGAGTTCGTGGTCGTACAACTTTAGGAGATGAAGGAAATGTTGCTCCACTTGTTGTCGTTGACGGAATTCCGGGAAGAAACCTGGGAGAAATCGATCCTATTGACATTGAAAGCATCTCTGTTCTTAAAGATGCCTCAGCTGCAATTTATGGTGCACAAGCAGCAAACGGTGTTATCCTTGTAACTACAAAATCAGGTAAATTAGGAAAACCAACCATGAATTATCAATTTTACCAGGGTTTTATGGCTCCAACGGTTCTTCCTAAAGCTCTAAATGCAGGTGATTATGCTACCATGTTGAGTGAATACCAGGATGCAGAAGGCAAAGCCAGAACATACTCCGATGAGGATATCGATTTATATTATAGCGGACGCGACCCATGGGAACACCCTAACAGTGACTGGATGGGTGACCTTGTAAAAGACTGGTCGTCCACAGCGAAACATAATTTCTCCATATCGGGAGGTACAGCCAATGGAATGAACTATTTCGTTTCAATGGGTTACAAAAACGAAGAAGCTATTTACAAACAGGAATCAACGAATTACAAGCAGTATAATATTCGTGCAAAATTGAAATTGCCAATCAATGACTGGTTAACTACAAGTGTTGATTATGCAGGCTTCCTGAACAAGAAGAAGTATCCAACAAAAAGTGCAGGAAGTATATATGGACAAGCTACCAGGCTGGTGCCAACACAATGGTCTTTCTGGCCATCAGGAGAACCAGGACCGGATATCGAATATGGTGACAACCCTGTAGTAACTTCTACATTCGAAGGTGGTTATGATGACCAAACCATGTACAGAAACCAGCTTACTTTTGAAGCCACCATTGCACCACCTATGATTGAAGGATTGTCCATCAGTGGTAAATATACATATGACGTGGATAACTGGTACCGGAAACGGTTCCGTAAACCATGGACACTTTACTTTCCAAAATGGGACACCGCAGTACGCGATTCGGAAGGTTTCATCACAAGCATGGAATTAACACCTACTCCCCGTGGTTATTCATCTCCTGAATTAGTAGAAGACTATGACCGAAACATTAGGAAGTTAGGCATTGTTAGTGCAAACTACGACCGTACATTTGGAGATCACTCATTTTCAATATTTGGTGCTTACGAACAATTAACCGACGATGGTAACTGGTTTGGAGCATTCCGTAAATATTATATTTCAGATGTAGTGCAAACATTAGATGCTGGTGCCGATGCCGAGAAAAACAACTGGGGTAGTATGGAAATCTATGCTCGTAAATCAATTATCGGCCGTGCAAATTATAGTTACAAAGGTAAATACCTCGCCGAAGTTGTATTCAGACGCGATGGTTCGTTAAAATTCCCACCTGACAGTCGTTGGGGTAACTTCCCGGGATTTCTGGTAGGTTGGAGAGCTTCAGAAGAAAATTTCTGGATGGAGAATTTAGCTTTTATCAACTATTTTAAATTAAGAGCCTCGTACGGTAAAATGGGTATGGACCCTGGTGCTGCATTCCAGTTTATGAATAAGTACCAACTTTCAACTGGTATGACTTTAGGAACCGGTAAAGTTGTAGAAACTGTTGTTCAGCAGGCAGGAGTAGCAAATCCAAACATTACCTGGGAGAAACAAACCACCTACAATATTGGTTTCGACTCTCAATTACTTGACAATATGTTTACGTTAAACGGAGAATTTTTCTCCAGCACACGTACTGATATTTTAGCACCAAGAGATGCCTCTGTTCCTGGATTTACAGGTTTGGCACTTCCTGATGAAAACATAGCTGAAGTTGATAACCGGGGTTTTGAAATTGAAGCCGGTTACCACAAAACCATTAACAATGATTTCCGCCTTGATGTGGTGGGAAATATTGCATACAATCACAACGAAGTGGTATTTATGGACGAGCCGGAAAGAGCCGTACCATGGCAAAGACGTACTGGCCATCCTTATGGTGCCACCTTGCTTTATAATGCTATAGGCATTTTCAGCGACCAGGCAGAAGTAGACGCATATCCGCACTGGACAGGTGCCCAACCCGGTGATGTTATTTATGAAGACGTTAGTGGTGACGGTAAAATTACCAGTGACGATAGAATCTTACTGGACAAAACAGATGCTCCTCAAATTTTTTACGGTATAAACCTGGATTTAACTTATAAAAACTGGAACCTTTCGTTATTGGCTCAGGGCCAGGGAGAGTATTACCGTTTAAATATTGCCGACGGACGCCGCGGTGAGGCAGGTAACTATATGCAGTGGGAATTTGATGACCGATGGACTCCTGAAAATACCGATGCTTCAGTAGCAAGAGCTTATAACCGAGGCGACCTTTATTGGACTCTAGATGGTGGTAACCGCAGTACTTACCTTTACGACAACATGGCTTACTGCCGTTTGAAGAATGCCGTAATAACCTATACTATTCCTTCTAGCTATGTTCAGCGCGTGGGTTTATCACGTGCAAGTGTATATTTTGCAGGAAACAACTTGTTCCTGATTTATGCTGCACAAAAGAACTTCGATCCTGAAATTGGTGCGCCGTTAACTTATCCGGCTGTAAAAACATTTGCACTTGGAGTGAGAGTTACATTTTAATGATTTAACGAATATTGAAAAATGAAGAATATGAAAAAAATAGTAGAATATTCATTGTTGATGCTGGTGCTGATATTCGTATCAACATCATGTGACGATGTTCTCGATCAAAAATCCGTAGATTCATTTACAGAGGAATCCGTTTTTGTCGACATCAACCTAACAGAAGCCTATCTGGGTAAATGTTACGACGCTATTGGAGGCCGAGGAGGTTGGAGCAACTGGGACAACTCAGGCACATTAGGATTAAGGGAAGACCTGTTGGCCGGCGCCACAGATGAGATGTTATGTATACACCGGCCAAATGAGTATAAAAATATTAAGGGTACCATGAGCCCTGACGAGCTGGGGCACTTCGGAAATAACAGATTTGCCTGGATTCGATGGGAACCTTTGTACTCAAATATCAAGAACGTTAATATTCTATTGGCTAATATTGACAATGTACCTGAAAATGTTTCGACAGATGCAGATCTTAAAGCAAGAATTAAAGCTGAAGCATATTTTATCAGGGCTTTTGATTACACCAATTTAATGCGTTCGTATGGAGGCTTAATATTAATTGATTCTCCTTTTGAGCTCGATGAAGATTTTAGCACAGTTACACGTGCAAGTTTGGATGAAACGCTGGCTTTTATCCTTGCTGATGTAGATAAAGCTATTGCCGGATTACCAATGAAAGATGACATTGAACAAGGACGTGCAACAAAAGGAGCAGCCGCTGCACTTAAATCACGCCTTTTAAGTTGGTCAACAGGCGTATTAATGCATGGAGATTACTCTTCGGATCCTTTGGTTTCTTTCCAAAGTACTTCACGCCAGTCGTTATTAAACGATGCAAAAACCATTGCAAAAGCAATAATGGACGGGCAGTACGGTACATATGCACTTACAGGCTCAACCGACGATCCTCCAATGCCTTTGTCTGAAGAAGATTCAAAAGCCTATTCGGATAATTTCTTTAATATCTTCACTCAAACAGGCGAATGGAATGATGAGGTAATGTGGGGAGTTCAGCATAACCAGGCAGACGGTAACCGTATCAGACAAAACCAATGGTGGGGACCAAACGGATACCACAACTGGGGAAACAACAATCCGCTGGAACCTGTAGTTCGTAAGTTTGAAATGGCTGATGGAACACCATTCGACTGGGATAAATACAATCCTGGAGATGAAATTTTCAGGGTAGCAACCACTGACGAATTAGCTACCGATCCTGAGATGAATCCATATATTGGCAGAGAACCACGCTTTTATGCTACAGTATTATTTGATGGAGCGAAATGGCAGCCCAGACCAAGTGATGCCGCGGGAATTGATCCAACAGGTTTGATTCAAACAGGTTATAAACTTGGAACAAGTATGTCAGCCTATGTTGGATTGGATCAAACCACTTTTAGAACCAATATCGAAGCATTTATTAATAGTACTACTGACGGTTATACTCCCGGATTAGATACACGTCAGGGATTAATCGAATCGTGGAATGGAACTAAAGTTGGATACTACGTTAAAAAATATTGCGAAGAAGATATTGCCGGTCAGTTTTATCAAAACAGAAACACCTGGATTGAATTCAGGTATGCCGAAGTGGTGATGGACTATGCGGAAGCGTGTATTGAACTTGGTGAAGTTGAAGAAGGAATAAACGCACTAAACATGGTACGTAATCGTGCAGGATTACCTGACCGCGTAACAACAGATCAGGCCCAGGCCCGCGAATGGTACCGTCACGAAAGACAGATTGAGTTCTTTGGTGAAGGAGACCGTTACTATATGATGCGGAAATGGATGATTGTTGAAGACGTAATTGTTGATGCGAATCCTATGAGAATTTATCATTTTAACGATGGAACTATCTGGAATTACGACAAATCAGTTACTGCTGATGAAAGGCTATTTTCGGAAGAAGCATACTGGCAACCAATTTCACGTAGTGAAATGAATAAGGCGCCACAATTAACCAACAATCCTGGGTACAATTAATAGTTTGATTAGTTAAAAGACCGGCAACTCGAGCCGGTCTTTTTATATGTACCTATTCATTTCGTATTTTTCACAATAAGAAAGACAGAATTCATTAACTGGACTTTAGAATAATACGAACTGAATTTTGCCCAACATTCACTTAAGCTTATTTGAACCTACAGAGGTTAACGGTTCTCAAATTAATAGTATTGCTAAAACCTATGCATTGGCATTTGCCCATTGCCTAAAATCCAATTGTCATGATTAGAATAAAACTGTCCCTTATGATGCTCCTCCAATACATGATGTATGCTGTATGGTGGGTTCCTCTTGCTGCTTATTTAACCAACCTCGATGTTAGCAGTTTCGAAAAATCGATGATTTTAAGTTCAATGGCTATTGGCTGCCTCGTTTCACCAGTTGTTGGTATGCTGGCTGATCGATTTTTCCCCGGACAAAAAGTACTGGCAACGTTAAACTTGCTGAATGCCGTAATGTTATTACTTGCCGGAACCACCAATCAACCGGATTTACTATTTATTTTCCTGCTTATTGCCATGTTGGGATACATGCCCAGTTGGAGTTTAACCAGTTCTATTGCAATGGCGCACCTTCCGTCTGAACAGTTCCCCAAAATAAGGGTGTTTGGCTCTATCGGCTGGGTGGCATCCGGTATTTTTAGTGTAATTTTTATTCGCTTTTTGGGCCTCGATTTCGACGGAACAAACATACCGTTTTATTGCGGCGCCGGTGTAAGTATAATAGCCGTATTTATTAATCTTACATTGCCTAATACTCCACCTCCGGCCAAAGGCAAAAAAGGTTCGATAATTGATGCTTTTGGATTGCGAACAGTTGAGTTAATGCGCGATAAAAATTTCGCCCTTTTTATCATCTTTTCCTTCCTGTCATTAATTCCCTTTTCAATGTACTACTCGTTCTTTTCCGAGTTTCTGCTGAATATTAATACAAAATACATTTCAGTTACAATGAACTGGGGCGTGCTGGCCGAAATGGGATTTTTACTATTGGTTCCGCCGGCCATTAAAAAGTTTGGCTTACGTAAAGTGATGATTTTTGGCCTGATTGCCTTAACAGTGCGCTACTTTTCGTTTTATGCCGGTGGTATTATCAACCAAAGCTGGATGTATTATATCGGAATATTGATTCACGGACTGATATTTGGATTCTTTTATGTTGGCGGCCAGATTTACATCGATAAAAAAGCACCTGCCGAATTAAAATCACAAGCACAAGGTTTTATTTTCCTGGTAACATTTGGTGCCGGCCTTTTGGTTGGAAACTTTATTTGCAGCGAATTAATAGCCAATTTTAAAAGCGAGGCAGGCTATAACTGGAATGCAATCTGGGGAATATCCACACTAAGTTCTGTGGTTTTGGTAGTTGCCTTTATGTTGTTATTTAAAAACAACGATGAGCTTTTAAAATCGCAATAATATCAAGCAAGATTCAATAAAATTCAAGTAACGCAAACCGTTAATTGAAAAAAACATAATACCAGTACGTATCAGCAAACTCACGAAGGGCAATCTGAGCTTTTCCTTTGTTCGACCGGGTTTGCTGATATATTTGGTAATACCTTTGAAAACGTTGTTCGGTTTCAGGATCAATTTGCAACTGTTGTAGCTCAGGCATCTCTCCCACCCGCAATAATTTGTAAGTTACAACAGCTTCTTCAACATTTTTAGGAATCTTTTTCAAGCCCGCATTTTCCAGGGCCGGCAACAATTCAACAATTCCTTTCATATCTTTCTGCAACATCAACCACGACAGTTCGTATTGCAAGGCTATCGGATTATTCGAATCAGCATCTAATACAGGCAGCAGGTTTAACCAGGGCATATCGCTTTTTACAAAAAAATCGGGATTACTATCCTGTTGCTTCTTTTTTCCCAATTCCTTGTCGCTCCAAACGGCAGCATCATCGTTCAGAAATTTTCTGAAATGGTGTGCCTCATTCTTATAAAACAACGATCGGTCAAGAATCGAGATGTATTTTTCAGCTGTTTTATAATTGCCTTTTATAAGTTCGGTTTTAATCAGCATTTTTAGTGTTTCGGGCGTGTAGCCATATATTACCGTGTATTCGTATGCCCAACGCTGCGCCTCGTTTATCACACCAATGGCATAATAGTAATATCCACCTAATCGTATAAACTGATTAATATTTTGCCATTTCAAAAACAGCGTACTTCCATCGTCACTTTGCCTGAATTTAAAAAAAGAATCAGCCAAACGTCCGGTTTCGGCCAAAGCCACATTATTTAAAAACAGCGTTAGTTTGTTGTTGGTAGGCTGGTCATAATTATAACGAATCAGCTCATCATATTTCTGCTCGTAAAATAGCTTCTCGGCATAAAAGTAGTGTTTACTCTTCTCATCAATATTCTGAAAAGCAACCACAGCGAGCAAAGCCAAAATCAAATACGGAGAAAACATGGCCAATTTTAATTGTCTGATTTTTATCCGCTCGATTAGATTAATTCTGATTTTGGCAAATACAGGTACGAACAGCAATAATAAAACTGCCAAACCGAATAGAACAACCTGTCCCCCAATAGTGGTAGCCGAAAACGGAAATACCAAAAGCGAGTCAGTGGTATAGAAAAACAAGAATTCTTTTCCGATCCAAAAGAAAATCGCAAGGCTGATCCAACTCAATGCCGGCTTCACCCAACTTTTTTGTAACAGAAAGTATACAGTTGTAATACCCAGGAGCAGAACAGAGAAACTACCAAATAAAAAGTATATAGCGGGAAGCAGAATTACCACCCACCACTCATATTTGGGATTGCTCTGAATTAATCCAACAAATAAAAGTAGCTGAACTAAAATTCCCAGGTTATTTATTGCCTGATACTGGTAATTGGTTTGCAGATAAAATAATAGGGCTCCCGTTAAAAATGGCAGAAACAGGAAATTTTCTGCACCTAATTTTTTCCCTATTCCGGAGATTAACCAAATAATTAGTACTAATTGAGCACTCACAATCAATGCTCCAACCAAAGGATAATAATAGAAGGCAATTTGCAACTGCCCCAGGTACTCCAGAATACCGCCCGGCCTGTCTAAATGCTGTTGCAGAAAAGAAAAACCGGTTTGAAATAAGGATGATTTCTCCTGGTAAAAGAAAATATAGTCCGTAAAACTATACAGAAAAACTGTGGCGAACAGAAACAGTAACCCTGCTGGGACAAAGCGGGTAATTGTTTTGGTTTTATTTGGAACTGAATTCATTTCAATTGGTTTAGTTAGTTGCCCATTGCGCTTGTATGGCTTCTTTTCCGGCAGTTTCACGAATTTCACCCGGAGTAAGTTCAACATCCGTTTTGGCAAACTCAGGGATATTAAATGTTTTTACAAATTCCCTGTAAAATCCGGGATCTTTCTGCGGCAACACAAAAGGTTTGCTTGTCACACCGTTTTCATCAACAAACGAAATATACGGGCGGGCAGTTAATCCGTCGCCACGTTTACTGCTAAATACCAACCATTTACTATTCGACGACCAGCTGTGGTAACTCTCGGTAAAATCGCTGTTGTTTCCACATTTTTCCACCTGCAAATTCCCCAGGTCAATTGAATACAGATCAGCCTCTTTGTGCCAGATCGAAAAACAACCATAGTCGTGTAAGGTAAAGATCAACACGTTTCCGGCCGGTGCTATTCGTGGAAAAGAAACGCTCTTCCCCAATGTTGCGGCGTCGAAAACCAACTCAGGGGCCGAAAATTTTCGCTGTTCAGGATCAAACGCCACCCGATACAAATCATACTTTATATCCCGGTAATCGTAATTCTCGGCAATTTGAGCCGCCCGACAGAAATATAAAAACCGGCCATCAGCCGACCACTCCGGATAAGTATCCATAAATTGTTTTTCCGGATCAACAGGTACCTTCATTATTTCATTTTTATCAACATCGTACAGCACCAGTGAAGAGTTCAAATCTGAAACTTCGATTTTTTTGTTTTCCATGGCATGAAACTGCTGAACCACTTTATTGGATGAAAAAGCAACATATTTCCCCGACGGATGCCAACGCGGATACACTGCGCCATTTTGCATTTCTTTGGTTTTCAGGTTCACTTTTTTCAAATCTCCATCTTCGACAAAATAAGTACCACCCAAATTACCACGCATGTGGAACATAAAATCATCCGCATTCCGGTTATTAAAAGCATGGCAGTTAACACAGTTTTGCCCCACAACATTATTTTGAATCACCGTCTTTTCCTTAAAACTCTCAAGACTCCGTTGAACAATGCTCAGTTCTGTCCAGCTTTCATACCCCGGATATAACAAACGGTAGTACAAAAACGGATCAACTTTTTCGGAAGAAACAGTATTGCTGAAAGCAGGATACTGAATCCACTTGCCCTCCTTTTTTACTGAAATTTGATAGCTGATTTTTGCTCCCAGGTTTTCTCCAAGAAGTTTTTTCCATTTCTTTTCTGAAAATCGAAATTGACCATCCCGCGATGAAACGGCTATACTCCCTGCCTTTTCTCCCGAAATAGACAGATAATAAGCATCTCCCGCTTCTTCTACTAAAAAATTCAGAGGAGCAATATTTACCGGAATTATAACTTCAGTGTAATCGGGATATATTTTTACCGGATTATTATTCTTTGAAAATTCCCCATTGGGTTTTGACACACAGGAGAATAGAAATAGCAAACCGACAAAGTATATTAAATGGTACCGTAGGCTCATTGTTAGTTTTATGATCGCGTTTATTGCAAAGCCTGAAATTAATAAAATCATTCAAAATACACTTCTTAAATTTGCGGGAAAAATTGATAGATTTACAGCGAAAACAATTACAATTCAGAAGTAAATCTTCAAATATCTTTAAAATTCGTTCAAATTTCGAGATTTTGATTTCAATTCGTTTTGATAATAAATTATAATTTTTACATTTGCTTCTACATTACAAAAGCAAATGAGAATTTTATCTATCAATATTATTGTCCTACTCGTTGTCATTCTTGGAAACACTGAGAAAGGCCATTAATTTGTATAGATACTAAAGATATTTATAAGCCTTTCTCAAAACAGAGAAAGGCTTTTTTAATGTTATTACAGACAGAAAAAGACAAAAAAGTATGCATAACACATTACGAAGCAACACAACCACGCAGGGCCGAAGAATGGCCGGGGCACGCAGCCTTTGGAGAGCTAACGGAATGAAAGAAGAACACTTCGGGAAACCTTTGATTGCAATTGTTAACTCGTTCACACAATTTGTTCCGGGGCATGTTCATTTACACGAAATTGGCCAGTATGTAAAAAGTTTAATCGAAAAAGAAGGCTATTTTGCTGCTGAATTTAACACCATTGCCATCGACGATGGTATAGCAATGGGCCACGATGGGATGTTATATTCGCTTCCCTCGCGCGATGTGATTGCCGACAGTGTAGAATATATGTGTAATGCACACAAAGTGGATGCAATGGTATGTATCTCGAACTGCGATAAAATTACTCCGGGAATGATGATGGCCGCTATGCGACTGAATATTCCGGCAGTATTTGTTTCGGGCGGACCAATGGAAGCCGGCGAAGTTGACGATAAATTCCTCGACCTTGTTGATGCCATGGTTATGGCTGCCGATACAACAATTGAAGATTCGTATGTTCAAAAGGTGGAAGAAAACGCTTGTCCCACCTGCGGATCGTGCTCGGGAATGTTCACTGCAAACTCGATGAACTGTCTGGCCGAAGCGATTGGTTTGGCGCTTCCCGGAAACGGAACAATTGTAGCCACACACGCCAACAGAAAAAAACTTTTTGAAGAAGCTGCACAAAAGATTATAGCAGCAACAAAAGCCTATTATTTCGAAGGCGACGATTCGGTACTTCCAAGAAGTATCGGTTCGCGCGATGCCTTTTTAAATGCCATGAAACTCGATATTGCCATGGGTGGATCAACCAACACGGTGCTTCACCTGCTGGCCATAGCGCACGAAGCCGAAGTAAGCTTTACCATGAACGATATTAACGAGCTTTCGCGCATTACACCTAACTTGTGTAAAGTTGCGCCTAACGGTCATTATCATATTCAGGATGTAAACCGTGCCGGCGGAATCCTATCTATTTTAGGAGAACTGGAACGCGGTGGTTTGATGGAAACCAACGTTTCGCGCATCGATGGAAGGACTTTGGGTGAAGCTATTGCCGAATACGATATCAAACGCGATACCGTTACCGAAGATGCTATTAACCGATTCAAATCGGCACCGGGCGGAGGTAGAAACCTGGTTATGGGATCGCAACAAAGCTTTTACAAAGAACTGGACGATGACCGTGCCAACGGCTGTATACGCGATTTTGAAAATGCTTACAACAAAGACGGCGGATTAGCTGTTCTGTTTGGTAACATCGCCGAAAAAGGATGTATTGTAAAAACTGCAGGTGTTGATCCATCGATCTTCAAGTTCACCGGAACAGCAAAAGTTTTCGATTCTCAGGATGATGCAGTTAACGGCATTCTTGGCGATGAAGTTCAAAAAGGAGATGTGATTATAATTCGTTTCGAAGGACCAAAAGGAGGCCCGGGCATGCAGGAAATGCTCTACCCTACTTCGTACCTGAAATCGATGCAACTGGATAAACACTGTGCACTGATTACCGACGGACGTTTCTCGGGTGGAACTTCGGGATTGTCAATCGGGCACGTTTCACCAGAAGCCGCAGGTGGCGGTGCAATTGCACTAATTCGCAACAACGATAAAATTGCGATCGATATTACCGAGCGTTCTATTAACCTGGTAATTTCTGATGAAGAATTGCAAAAACGCCGCGACGAAGAAGAGGCCAAAGGAGCAAAAGCATGGAAACCTGCAAATCGGGTCCGTAATGTATCGAAAGCGCTAAAAGCTTATGCAAGCCTTGTTTCATCGGCCGATATGGGCGCAGTAAGATTAATAGACTAATTGAGATAGAAAGAATAAAACAAAGAACAAACAGATAGCCGGTTAACAGCGCCGGCCTAAAAAAATAGACAATATGACAGCAAAAAAAGTTACCGGTTCACAAGCATTGATCCTGTCGCTTATGGAAGAAGGGGTGGATACCATTTTTGGGTATCCAGGCGGTGCAATTATGCCCGTTTACGATGCGTTGTATGATTTTGACAAAGAGGTAAAACATATTTTAACCCGCCACGAACAGGGAGCCATTCATGGAGCCCAGGGCTATGCCCGCGTCACCGGCAAACCAGGAATTGTTTTTGCGACCTCAGGCCCTGGTGCCACTAACCTGATGACAGGGATCGCCGATGCAATGATCGATTCAACTCCGCTTGTATGTATTACCGGACAAGTAGCCGCGCCACTGCTTGGAACCGATGCTTTCCAGGAATCGGACATTGTGGGTATGTCAATACCGGTTACCAAATGGAATTACCAGATAACTACTCCGGAAGAAATTCCTGAAGTAATGGCACAGGCATTTTATATTGCCACAACAGGTCGTCCTGGTCCGGTTTTAATTGATGTGACTAAAGATGCACAATTTGGCGAACTGGAATACAAATACGAGAAATGTAAAAAAATTCGCAGTTATGTGCCGGAAACCAATATTGATCCGCACCAGATAAAAGCTGCTGCCGAGTTAATAAACGAAGCTAAAAAACCAATGCTGTTGGTTGGCCAGGGAATTATTCTCAGCAATGCCGAAGAAGAAGTAAAAGCTTTTATCGAAAAAACAGGAATTCCGGCAGCCTGGACTTTATTGGGTCTTTCTGCGCTGCCAACCGACCATCGACTAAATGTTGGAATGTTGGGTATGCACGGAAACTATGGCCCGAATAAACTCACTAACGAAGCCGACCTGATTATTGCTGTAGGAATGCGTTTTGACGACCGTGTTACCGGCAAGGTTAGCGAATACGCCAAAAAGGCCAAGATCATTCACATTGAGATAGATCCGGCTGAAATTGATAAGATCGTTAAAACAGACGTGGCCGTATTGGGCGATGCAAAAAAAGCATTAAAAATGCTTATCGACAATGTAAATCCCAATACACACGAAAGCTGGCATAACGAATTTAAAAAATGCGATGCCATTGAAAACGAAAAGGTTATTCAGAAAGACCTTTACCCAACAAAACAAGGTTTAACGATGGGAGAAGCCATCAGAATAGTTTCTGAAAAAACGAATAACGAGGCTATTCTTGTTACCGATGTTGGTCAGCACCAAATGATCGCTCAGCGTTATTTCGGATTCAAAAAATCACGAAGCAACGTAACCTCCGGAGGTTTGGGAACAATGGGATTTTGTTTGCCGGCTGCCATGGGAGCGCAACTTGGAGCACCGGAACGTACTGTTGTTGGAGTGGTTGGCGATGGTGGTTTCCAAATGACAATTCAGGAACTGGGCACAATTGCACAGAACAAGTTGCCGGTAAAAATCATGTTGCTGAATAACAATTTCTTAGGAATGGTAAGGCAATGGCAACAACTATTCTTCGACAAACGCTATTCATTTACAGAATTGCATAATCCTGATTTTATTACCATCGGTAAAGGATTTGGTATTAACGGCCACACCGTTGACAAACGCGAGGATTTGGATGCAAGTATCCAAAAAATGCTCGACCATGACGGGCCTTATTTGCTGGAGGTGAAAATTGAGAAAGAAGACAATGTGTTCCCGATGGTTCCAACGGGTGCATCAGTTTCCGATGTAATTTTAGAGCCTTAAATTCGTAACTTGAATAACGAAAAAAGTAAAAAAATGAAAAAAGAATATATCCTTACAGTTTATTCTGAAAACCACATTGGTCTTTTGACAAGGATCACAAACGTTTTCACACGCAGAAAAACAAATATCGACAGTCTTACCGTATCAGAGTCGGCATTGCATGGCATTTTTAAATTTACAATAGTGGTGCACTGTACCGAAGCTATGGCCATAAAACTGGTTAGCCAGATTGAAAAGCAAATTGATGTATTAAAAGCTTTTTATCACACCAACGATGAAATGATCTTCCAGGAAATTGCTTTGTATAAAGTTCCCATCGAGCCGATTTACGAGAGTGATACCATTGAAAAAATCGTGCGTAAAGCAGGTGCCCGTATTCTGGAAATTACTAAAGACTACGTGGTAATTGAAAAGACCGGTCATAAGGAAGATACACAAGCGCTTTTCGAAGAGCTAAACCAGTTTAAGGTGATGCAGTTTATCCGTTCGGGAAGAGTAGCGATAACACGCGACCCTATTGAGCGTTTATCCGAATTCCTGAAGGAGCGCGATGCGTTTTTAACAAGTTTAGATTAAAAAATCTATAGTCCAAAACTACCTGCCCGTCAGCTTTTCTGACGGGCTTTTTTTTCTGTAGTCTCCCCTTTTTATTCGCTGATCAGCATCATTCAATCTTAATTATTTTGTTAATCGATTAAAATATATTATTTGTCATACAAATTCCTTAAAAAGATTTATCAACTTTGTAAAAAACTGCACTTTTACAATGAAACATCTAATCGACAAGATTGATATCTACCAATCTCCCATCAAATTAAAAGAACCTTTTGTTATTTCATTAGGCCCCATGTATCACGCCCAGAATGTGATCGTCGTTATTCACACAAACCATGGTATTACAGGCTTTGGCGAATGCAGTCCGTTTATGACTATTAACGGCGAAAGCATGGAAACCTGTTTTATTGTCGGTCAGTATCTGGCCCAGGTTTTAAAAGGGGAAAACCCGGAAGACATTGAGGCATGCACACATGCAATGGACAAAACTATTTATGGCAATTCAAGCATAAAAAGTGCTTTTGATATGGCGTTGTATGACATCTCAGCACAAAAGGCCGGTGTGCCACTTTATCAATTCCTTGGTGGACAAAATAACAAGGAAATACAAATTGACTATACGGTAAGTCTTACCAATCCTGAAAAAATGGCTGCCGATGCCAAACGCATAATCGACAATGGCTTTGAGATTATAAAAGTAAAGCTGGGCCACTCGAAAGAACAGGATGTGGAAAGCATAAAAAAAATACGTGAAGCAATTGGCCCGAAAATCCCGATCCGTATAGATGCCAACCAGGGATGGAAAACCGAAGAAGCACTGGACATTTTAAAGGCGTTAACTCCTTACAAAATACAACATTGCGAGGAGCCCATTCCTCGTTGGGATTACATGGCCCTGCCTGAAATAAGGCGGTTCAGCCCTATTCCGATAATGGCCGACGAAACCTGCTGCGACCATATCGATGCAAAACGACTGATCGATCTGTATGCCTGCGACCTTATTAATATTAAACTTAGCAAATCGGGCGGTATATTTAAAGCACTGAAAATTGTTGAATTTGCCAAGGCTGCAAAAATGGAAATTCAGGTTGGCGGATTCCTCGAAACACGGTTGGGATTTACGGCAGCAGCCCATTTTGCTCTTTCGTCAAAGAATATTGTTTACTACGATTTTGATACGCCGCTAATGATGGAAGAAGATCCGGTTGAAGGAGGTATTCTTTATGGCGAGAAAGGCAAAATTACCATTACCGAAACACCGGGACTGGGCGCCAGCATTAAAGAAGATTTTCTGTTGGGTTTAAAAAAGATAAGCGTTTAAACGAAGCGAATAACCAGAAAAGACGCAAATATCACCATTTCGTTTTCACACATTTTTACGGCCTAAAATATTGCTTACTTTTTGTTAACTTTGGTTTGAGAACAAAAAAAGCGTGTGATGAAAACGAGATGGTGTACATTTCTGATCTTTTTGATCATTTCCGGATTTATTCCTTCAGCGGTGCTGTATGCGCAATTACCATCCACCCGGCAGGATACAACACCACTTAGTGACCAGATTGAGGAAATTACCATTACCGCATTTCGTTCGCCGTACAATATTTTTAACACACCGGCGCCGGTTAATTTACTGCAACCCGAACAACTGGAGTCGGGCGATGCACTTACGCCCATCGATGCACTGAACCGCATTCCCGGCATTTTGATGCACCATGGCACATTTAATACCAACCGCTTAACAATTCGCGGAATTGGCTCGCGCACACCATATGGCACCAACAAAATAAAGGCTTACTTTGGCGAAATACCATTAACTACCGGCGATGGTGAAACTGTGCTGGAAGACCTTGAGAACTCTGCTATTCAACGCGTTGAAGTAATCAAAGGCCCTTCATCGAGCTTATACGGTGCCGGGCTTGCCGGCGTGTTGCTCTTTCATCCAAAATCGGTTGTGAAGGATTTTGTTCAGAACAAAACTACAGTGGCTTCGTTCGTAACGTTTAAAAACACGCTGTCGGCCGGAGTTAGTGCAAATAAGTTACAAATTTACACACTTGGAGCTTTGCTGTCGAGCGATGGCTACCGCGAAAACAATTCGACAAACCGGGGCAACCTGCTCATTAATTCGATTTACAATTTCTCAGATAAATCGAACCTTCAGTTTTTGGTAAAAGCCACAAAAATGAAAGGTTATATACCGAGTTCGCTCGATTTGGATACCTATGAAAACAATCCGGAAAGTGCGGCACAAAACTGGGCTTCAATAAAAGGATTTGAAGAATATACGAACTCGCAGTTTGGCGCTTCGTTTAATCGTTTTACGCTTAATGATGGCAAAATATCAGTTGGCGTTTTCGGAAGCATCCGCGAGTTGGATGAATTGCGTCCGTTTAATAGACTGAAAGAGTCATCAGATTATATCGGCTGGCGCGCTTACATTCAAAAAGTTATTGCCACCGAAGAGTTTCGACTGGTAATGACAACCGGAGCTGAAATGTTCCGCGAAACTTACGACTGGCAGACTTTTAACAACGATAACGACCAGCTGCTTTCGGATAACAGGGAAAAACGGCAATACGAGAATCTCTTTGTTCAGCTGGAATCAAATATTAAAGAGCGTGTTTTTGTTTCTGCCGGGCTGAATGGTAACCTCACACGTTTTAAATACACCGATCATTTTACCGAAAATGGCGACCAGTCCGGCAACCGAAATTACAAACCGGTTTTGTCGCCTCGTTTGGGTGTTAATGTTCTTCTAAATCACGAGAATTCCGTTTTTGCAAATGTCAGTCACGGATTTTCAACGCCAAGCTTCGAAGAAACGCTGATGCCCGAAGGCAGCATTAATCCTGAGATAAAACCGGAATCGGGATGGAGTTTTGAAACCGGATTCAGAACCCAGATTACCAACCGGTTTAAACTATCGGCCAGTTACTACCGTATTTATATCGACAATCTGCTTGTGGCGCACCGCACCGGCGAAGATGCCTACGTAGGCGTTAATGCCGGCCAATCGGTACATCCGGGTTTTGAAACCGAATTTACCTGGGTAACCATTACACACAATAGAAATCCCCTGCTAACCTTATATGGAAGCGCCACTTTGGCCAACTATCATTTTAACGATTTTGTAAATTTAGGGAACGATTATTCAGGCAATCTTTTACCCGGAACTACAAAAGAAACTTTTAGTATTGGCGCAACGCTGATACCCATCAGAAATATATCAATAAACGGCTGGTATCGTTACAACGGAGAAATGCCTGTTGACGATGCCAATTCTACTTTCTCCGATGCCTTTGGTTTAACCAATGCCGAAATCAGGTACGAGGGAAAAAAGGATAACTTTAAATTTGATATACGCGGAGGCGTTCAAAATATATTTGATATTCATTATGCCTCAATGCTGGCTGTTAATGCCCCATCGTTTGGTGGCAATGCGCCGCGCTATTATTATCCGGGAAATCCACGAAATTTTTATATAAGCATATTAATTGGCCTTACCGGAAATAATACACCTTGACCATAATCGGAAAAAACCTCCTGTTATTTATTTCCTATAGCGAACACTGATTTTTGGGTTCTGAAATACAGAACATCGCCACTAATTGCGGGAGAAGCCATAACCACGTCATTCATTTTATTGTGTTGCAGAATCTCAAAATCCGGCCCTGCCCTAACAACAAATACATCCCCCTGTTCGGAACACAAATACACCTGCCCGTTAGCGGCCACACCCGAAGCCGTAAAACCACCAACCGATCCAAGGCTCTCTTTATACATCAACTCGCCGGTGCTCGCTTGAAACACACTTAGCGAACCATTTCCCTGTAGATTGTATAAATAGCCATCATAAATAAGTGGCGTTTGCATATACGCGCCACCACGTTTTATACTCCAGACTATGCTTTCGTTCTCTGTTTCATTTTCCCCGAGTGTTATGTCGCCGGTTGCATCGGTTTTAACGGCATAAATTGGCGAATAGCGGCCATGTGCGTTATTAATAAATATCAAATCGTTGGCAATCACCGGTGTTGGTGTAGGAACATCGCCCCCACCGCTCATTTTCCAAATTTCTTCTCCGGTTTCAAAATCATAACCTCCCATATGTTTCCAGCCGTTTACCACAACCTGTGTTTTTCCATCTTTCTCAAACACCGTTGGAGAGCTCCAGGTTGAAACTTCCTCACGGGCTGTCTTCCATATTTCTTCCCCGGTATTTACTTCGTAGGCAGCCAGAAAACAATCGCCTAAATAATCACATTGAACGATGACTTTATCGTTATGAATTATTGGAGAACTTGAAAATCCCCATTCCAGTTCGGGAGCATTGTAAGGTCCTGCATTCATTTTATCGAAGTCTTTTTGCCAGACCAAATCACCATTCATGTTGTAGCAGAACAAGCCGTTTGAGCCAAAGAACACAACAACGTGTTTACCATCGGTTGCCGGTGTACCATCGGCGTGCGATGCTTTTGTATGACGTTTTACCTTGGGAACGCGTTTAGTGGCCAGCTTTTCCCAAACGATTTTGCCTGAATTTTTATCAAGACAATACAATTTAAATTCATGAACAGATTCATCTTCCACGGCATCGCCATCGCCGTACAAACCTATTTTTACCTCATTATCACCCGAAGAGCTTACAGCTGTTGAAATGAAAATTTTATCGTCCCAAATTGCCGGGCTGGAATGACCTAAGCCGGGTATCGGAGTTTTCCAGAGAACGTTATCTCCGGTTTCAACATTCCAGCTACTAACTGTTTTTACATTTTCAACAAAACCTTTGGCAAAAGGTCCGCGAAACGATGGCCATTGATTGAGATAATTTTCTTGCGAAGAAGCGGTGAAAACAATACACACCAATAAGAATGCGGTACAAAGTAGTTGTTTCATTTATCAGTTTTTTGGTATACACCATAAAATTAGACAAATGAAACAACTAACAAAGGTGGTACCCAAAAAACTTTATTTTGCAATAATTTTAATCGTTGTTCTACGGTTTAACCTGCGTCCTTCAACTGTTTCGTTGGTAGCTACAGCTTTTGTATCGCCATAACCTTCCGATTGCAAACGACCGCCTGGAATACCATTTTCAACGAGGTAGTCAACCACCGATTTTGCCCTTAATTTCGAAAGTTCAAGGTTACTTTCCGGATTACCCGAACTATCGGTATGTCCCTGAATTTCGACTTTTAAGCCACCGTTGTTTTTCAAAAAGTCAACGAGTTTCTGAAGTTCCGGCTCCGACTCGGAAAGAATAGCAAACGAATCGGTTTCGTAATAAATGTTGTGCAAATCCATTTCGGCTCCAACTTCTATCGGCTCCAATTCAATATTAAGAATAAAAGGATCAGTTAAGGAATTCTCATCCGCCAAACGCATGGATTGTGAGTAAAACATAAACCCATCTTCCGAAACATTAAATGCATAATTGCGTCCAACAGGCAATGCCAGCATAATCTGGCCATTTTCATCGGCCTTTTCGATGCGCGGCTCACTTACAGCTGAATTCAGGTTAAGCAGTTCGATATCGGCCATAACCGGCTGTTTGCTTGTCTTGTTTGTAACTTTTGCCTTGATGTAAGTAACAGGTCGCGGTTGCAAACCACGATCGAGGTTAAACGAAAAAATATCAAGCCCGTTATCCGATTCTCTTGCCGACGAGAAATAAGCAATATCACCAATCGAGCTAATAGTCAGGCCCATATCATCTTTGTAGGTGTTTATCGGGTAGCCCATATTTTTCAGGTTCTCCACCTTTCCGTTTTCGTTTATTTCGGCGGTAAACAAATCAAGTCCTCCCATACCAACATGTGTATCGGAAGCAAAGTAAAAGTTATGGTTATTGGCATGAATAAACGGTGAAATCTCATCGCCTGAAGTATTCAGCGCCTCCAAGTTTTCAGGCTTTCCCCATTGCGGTGCGCCTTCGGCAGAAAAACCGTTAAAAGCAATTCGCCAAATGTCTTTTTGTCCTTTTCCCCCTGTTCGGTTACTTGAGAAATACAGGAAACGGTTATCCGACGACAACGAAGGTTGTCCCTCCCAGGACGAAGTGTTTAACGGCGTGCCTGCATTTTTCGGCTCAGTCCACTTTCCTTCAAGCAACCGCGAGAAATAAATATCGCAACTTCCCAATCCGTCTTCACGGTTACAGGCGGTAAAGAACAGTATTTTTGAATCGGCCGACAATGTTTGCGCCCCTTCGTTATCTGATGTATTTACACCGCTCATTGGCACGGCGTTGTCCCAATTGAATGAATCGATTTCGGCCATAAAAAAGTCTTCCTGTGGCCGGCCACCGTCTTTCATCAATCGGGTAAACACCAGATGTTTTCCATCTAACGAAGGTGTTGGCCAGTATTCATCGTTGGCGGTGTTTATTTCATCGCCCAAATTAGTGGGTTCAAACGCCACGGGATTCTCGATGCTGTTTATGGCAAAACGACAACTGGCTATTTTACAGGCCAAAAGAAACTGTCGTTTCTCCGGGATATTTTTATTTTCTGTATATTTTTCGTAGAAACTGAGTGCTTCAGAATACATTCCCAGTTTGTAAAAAGCTTCCCCTAGTCTGAAATCGATAAGCGGATTATCATCCAGCTCCACGGCTTTTGTCAAGTGCTTTATTTCCAGCCGCGATGAGTCGATATCTTTATAAATTTCAGCCAAAAGAAGATGCGCCGGTGCGTACTCCGGATCTTTCTGTAAAATCTTGTCAGCAGCCTCAATTGCTGCCGGGTAACTATCTTCCACATAGTACTTTCTGGCCTCTTCAAACAGCTTATCTGAACGCTTATTATCTTGTGCCAATGTGCCAATCCAGCACATTCCACAGATTACTAAAAATAGAATATTTTTTAATCTACTCATTGATAACATATTACAAATACTTTCGTATAAAAATACAATTTGCGAAAAATAATAAACGAATGAATTGTTTTATTTATTTTTTTTCTATTTTGCTTTCGTAAATTTAATTATTCTAACAGTTTTACAATTAATGACATTGGTTTGCTGACGTGATGAAAAAGAAAGTGAACAAAACCCGACACCCCGAATTGGACAAATTCGACCGAAAACAAAAGAAACACGGAGGTTCCCGTGAAAAAAGTTCAAAACATAAATATTCTATTTACGACGAGTTCGATGAATATGACGATGACGATATGTTAGACTATACTTCTGAATTCGACGACGAAGAAGAATAGTCTCCTTTCATATTAGTTCAACTTTTCTGCACGACAGAGGCTGCAGAACCATTAATCGTAAAAGGCCTCAATACCGGGGTACTGGTAACGTGCTTTGGCTATTTTCTCAGGAAAAACAAAGTACGAGAGCTCTGCATTTGCACACTCCTCACCGCTACCGTCGTATAACGATGCGCTTATTTTTGCTGTGCGTCCTTCATGCGATACCAGTTTTCCTTTTATGGTTACTTCGCCTTTCGAAACTTTCACAGCCTTTAAATAGTTCACTTGCATATCAGTGGTAACGCCTGCAGTTTTTAGTTTCAACATAACCACCCACCCACCGATTTCGTCGAGTAGAGTAGCCTGAATTCCACCGTGTAAAACACCAATCCAGCCTTCGTAACTACGCTCCGGCTTCCATTTTGTAATAATCTCTTCACCATCTTCCCAGAACTCGAGCTGGAGGCCCGCACTGTTGTATGGCGAACAGGCAAAACAATTGTATTCGCCAATGTTCTTAGGATCTTTCCAGGGATTTTTGATTTTTTTCATGCTTAATAAATTAACATTTTCAATCTCACCCCCTGTCGCTTCTTCGGCGCTCCTGTCCTCCGTCAGCTGACGGAGACAATCGGAACGAAGTTACGATAGGGGTTAACAAGTTAGCTTTGATAAAATTTCTTTAACCAAAACGAGCCGGTAAATACCAGCTCGCTTTTTAACTTATTTAAAGCTTCTAATTATTTCCTAAAATAATAGGCAGTCCGTCTTTTCCGCTACCAATCACGATAACTTTCGAATTGGGCGACTCGGCCAGCGATGTTGTTGCCTCAATACCACGCTGAGTTAAGATAGCATCGGTTAAACTCGCATCAATAATGCGGTTATAATTGGCAATACCTTCAGCCTCAATTCTGCGTCTCTCTGCTTCTGACTCTTCTCGCTTCAAACGGAATTCGTAGGCTAACGCTTCCTGTTCCTGCTGCAATTTATTTTCAATTGCACCTTTTATCTGAGCGGGTAGATTAATCGACCGGATTAACAAAGCACGCATATCAATAAAGTTTGCACTTAATGCTTTTTTTGTTTCTGTAATGATTGTCTGCTCCACTTCTGCCCTTTTTGTAGAATAAATTTCTTCGGCAGTATAACGACCGGCAACCTGACGTACAGATGACCGAACTTCGGGAATAACCAACACATTGATAAAGTTAACTCCAAACTGCTCGTGCAAAAATCCAATTTTACTGTACGATGGATTAAAACGTACGGTAACATCCACATTAACAGAAAGTCCGTTTTTGTCGAGCACATCCATTGTTTCATCGCGCTGTTGTTCGCGCACATTATATACCTCCAGTTCGTTCCATGGAGCTATAATATGGAATCCCTCACCAAAAATATTATCCTTATCCAAACCAGTGGTGTAAGGCTTAAAAATTACAGCCTTTTCACCCGGCTTTAATATTTTAAACATGCGGCCGCCAAAAAGCAGCAAAACAATTAACACAACAGCACCCAATACCAGGTAAGATGATTTAAAATTGAACTTCATAACCTTTTTTCTTTTTATATGATTAGACAAATGTACAAAGTTTATAGGAGGAGTAGTGCCTAAATTATGTTTTATTTAAATACCTTGTTCAAAGCATTGTTGGAAGTGTTAATCTTTTAATTTTGGTGTTGAAAAACTCTGGTCAAAAAAAAATAAATTAATATTATTTCATGAAAAAGCTGCTTTTACTTCTGTTTGCATTTCTGCTGGTATGCAATTCATTTGCACAACAATTTTTCGATACCGACTTTAATACCCGCAAAAAGTACATTATTCTTTGTGATCCCACTGTTAATCGCATAAAAACCATTCAATACTTTACTGAGAACAGTATTCTGAAAGTAAAAAAGAACAAGGTAAAATTTGTTGGTGTTTATTACGAAAAACAGAAAAGCGATTACACAAAAACGCAAGATTACATCAACGAAAACGGGCTCAATAATTTTTATCTGCACGAAATTACGGGCGAGCTTAACGAGACAAATTTGTACGAGGAAAACGATGTTACAGCCCAGCTGAAAAAGGTTTTCGATAACTCAATCGGGATTATCTTTTTTGGTGGTGCCGATATTCCTCCGGCCATTTATGGCGAAGAAAATACAAAGTCGGGAGTATACACTCCGGCCCGGCATTATTACGAAGCCACTTTTATGTTTCATTTGCTGGGAGGCTATCAAAACGAGTCCTTTAAACCCTTCCTTGCCGAGCGGCCCGATTATGTGGTAACAGGGTTTTGCCTGGGCATGCAAACCATGAATGTGGGCACAGGCGGAACTTTGATCCAGGACATTCCTGCTGAGGTTTATAATGCCGAAACGCCCGAAGAAACCGTTTCCATTGGCCGTGCCAATATGCACCGCAACTACTGGCAGTTAATTGAAGAAGATTCATTGTTTATGGGCATTAACCTGCACACTATACAATTTACCGACAACCCGTTTTTTGGAGAAACCATAAAAGTGTCGAAAAAGGCTACACCGCGCATTTACAGCAGTCACCACCAGGCCATCGAAAAGCTGGGGAAAGGTTTGGAAGTAACCTGTTTGTCGCCCGACGGAAAAATTATTGAAGGAGTTGCGCACAGCACATACCCACATGTTTTTGCCGTACAGTTTCACCCTGAAGTTTCGGCATTGTACGAAGATATGGGGCTGAAGATTTTCCATCCTGAAGATAAGCCGGCAAGCTACCACGATATCCTCGGAAAATCGAGCATCAAGTTCCATGTAGATTACTGGGACTATATTTCAAAATCGTTTAAAGAAGTAAAAAAGCCGAAAATGCGTTAAGGGTTTCAACAAAATACTGATATGCCGATTGGCTTAAAAAGAGAAGCCCGAAGTTCGATGAAATACTCAAACTCCGGGCTTGTCTTTTCCCCGACTCATTATAGCTTTTTCCAAACTGAGATTTCAACCACCGAAATCTCAATATTACGGGATGATATTGCTTTTGCCGCTGTCAGGTTAACTGGCTCGTTCACCAATTCAAAATTATCTTGCAGCAGAGCTTTTATGCCTTCAAAGGATGTTACTGGCTCTCCATCCTGCTTAAACGCTCCCAGCCAGTTTTCGCGTTTTATATTGTTCTTTTCCCAGTCGTAGCCTGAACCCAGAATAAGAATTCCTCCGGCATTTAATCGTTCGTGAATACTTGTCAAAAAATGTTTCGGATTATATAATTCTTCCAATAAGTTTATGGCTAAAATTACATCGTAGCCACTGTAAATTGGTTTTAGATTGTTGGCATCAGCCTGCATAAATTGCAGGTTATCTTTCGGATTCAGTCCAAGTTCTGATAATTGCACATCGTTATAATGCACCAACTCACCTTCATCTTTTGTGATATAGCGAACAAAACCCTGCTCCTGCAAATGAATTGCCATTCGTATAAAACGTGCCGAAAAATCAATAGCTGTTATCTGTTTAAAAGAATCGGACAATTCAAAAGCTGTTCGTCCGGTATCGCAATTCAAATCGATCATTTTCAGCGACTTTTGATCACCGGAATATTGTTTGCAGATTTCGGCAATACGTTTTGGAAAATTATCGAAGCCCAAAACCGGCTTTCCATAATTAAACTCACACGACTGCGCCACTTCCGAATCCGTTTCGTACGAATCATTTCGGATAATCAATGGATTTTCAGACTCCACCAAACGAAATCCGGCATGCTGATAAAAATGGCGGCGAAAGGCATAACGGGCATGCCAGGTAGCTTCGTTTCCGGTTGAAATCCACGAACCACCTTTAATCATGTTGTGTTTACCGTCGAAAGTTGGTGTTGAAAAATCGTCGTACAAGGGGTGCACTTTAAACCCTGGATAACCCGTAACCGGCGTTTCGGTCCATTGCCAAACATTTCCGATGATATCATAAAAATCACCTTGTTTAAATTGATTTACCGGGCATGGCGATACAAACTGTTCCAAACCAATATTTGCCGCAACAGTTGCAAAATTTGCATCGTTTATACCGTTTTGTTCCGCCAGTCGATACCACTCCGCTTCGCTTGGCAAACGATATGTTTTTCCGGTTTGTTTGGTTTTCCAGTTGGCAAAAGCTTTTGCTTCCAGGTAATTCAGTTCAACCGGCCAGTTCCATGGCATTTCAATTTCCTGATCAAAAAGCCTCAAAAAATATTTATCAGTATCTTTTCGCCAAAACAATGGAAATTCAGCTTTTTTGTATTGGCACCAGTTCCAGCCTTCCTCAGTCCAGTATTCTTTTGTTTTATACCCACCACCATTAACGAACTCAAGAAACTCACCATTTGAGACCAGATACTCCGACGCTTTAAAGGCATCAACCTCAACCTGATGCTCCCCATATTCCACATCCCAACCATAAAATCGGTGATCGTAAGGTTTTCCGATAAGCACTTCTCCTCCTTCAACGTTTAACATGCGGTTCTCAGGTGCAGCACCCGATTTTTTGCATGGAACGTCGAAAACGTTCGGCTTTAACAGCTCAAGCGGCAATTGCCTTATCAGCACAGATGAAGTTTCAATATGAATGCGCTCGTGCTCGATTCCCATCATAATAATCCAAAACGGATTCTCCCAGTTTATGGGCAAAGTCAGCGGTGTTGAGTCGATTACATCCAGCACCACTTCTTTAACTTTCCGGCGGTATTCAAACACCTCTTTTACGGTAGGCCAGTCATAATTCGATTCGTTTAAATCGTCCCAACTCATTTCGTCGACTCCAATGGCAAAAATGGATTCGAAATGAGGGTCAATTCGATGATCCAGAATTTTAGCCAGCACCAGTTTATTGATAAAAAACACAGCGGTATGTCCGTAATAAAATATGAGCGGATGTCTCAACGGATCGGCCCTGCGATAAAAGGCATTGTCGCTTTTCAGATGCTCATAAAGTTTTTCATCCAGAGCATATGTTTTTAGAAAATAGTCGCGGATTTCTGCCTTTTTTTGTTTGGCATCTCCGTTAATTAAATCGGTTGTATGGGTTATCAAATTGTTCATAATTTACTCTATCCTTGAGAATCGGGTTTCAAAATAGTAACGAATATAATCAGCATATAGCAAATCAACGATTATAATTGTTTAAGTTATTGATAAATATTGAGTCGGAAAATCAGCTGAGTTGCTGATGCAGATAGATCTTCTCAAAATCAAAAGTTCCGCTTTTATCAGCCAGCAACCTGGGTTGAACAATCGATGCACAAACTTCGAATCCCATTCTTTTGTACAAACCAACAGCAGCTTCATTTTCTACCCAAACCCGTATAAAAGCATCATCAAATCGGTTTCGATCTGCCTTTTCGAGAAAAAAAGTCAGCAACTTTTTACCTATCCCCTGCCCTTGTTTTGATTGTTCAACCATCATTTCGGCCACATAAACCGAACTTTCAACCTCAAAATTGTTGGATATTTCTTCCGGTATTAACTCATCGAATCGAAAAGGCGTTAGCAGAATTGCACCTGAAAGTTTATTTTCTTCCATAGCGAAGATTCCATACCCAACGTCGATAATCGACTGAAGATAGGCTGCAGTTTCACTTTCAGAATGGTATTGAAAACTTTTCCCCTTCGAAAAAGTATCGATGTACAATTTCACCAGGTCGTTTTTGTAGGTTTTAAAATTTAATGCATCAACGGTAATATATCTCATACAGTTGTTACTTTATCTGTTTTAGGATTAACACCAAACAGCTCTTTCTGTTTTCTTGAATTGAATTAAAATATCTTTTCTATTTTTGCGCCCGCATTACATATACGATAGCAAATGAGTTTTTTAAAAGAAATACAACGTCGTCGCACTTTTGGAATTGTGAGTCACCCGGATGCCGGGAAAACCACTTTAACAGAGAAACTACTTCTTTTTGGTGGAGCAATTCGTGTGGCAGGTGCTGTTAAAAGCAACAAAATTAAAAAAGGTGCCACTTCCGATTTTATGGAAATCGAGCGCCAGCGTGGTATTTCGGTGGCTACCTCGGTAATGGGTTTCGAGTATAACGGCTACAAAGTAAACATTCTGGACACCCCGGGTCACCAGGATTTCCAGGAAGATACTTTCCGTACACTTACCGCGGTCGACAGCGTAATAATCGTTATTGATGCAGCAAAAGGGGTTGAGCCACAAACCGAAAAGCTGATGAACGTTTGCCGGATGCGCAAAACGCCGGTTATCGTTTTTGTAAATAAAATGGACCGTCCTGCAGGAGATCCGTTTACTTTGATGGACGAAATCGAAGACCAGCTAAAAATTAAAGTGCGCCCGCTGAGTTGGCCAATTAACAATGGTCCCGACTTTAAAGGTGTTTACAACATATTTAACCGCAGCCTGAAGCTTTTTACGCCCGATATTCAGGAAATTGAAGAGCGTATTAAGTTTGAAGATATTTCGGATCCGACTTTGGAGGACCACATTGGCGAAGATGCCGATGTACTGCGCGAAGAACTGGAACTGGTGGAAGGAATTTATCCTGAATTCAACAACGAAGACTACCTTTCGGGCGAACTGGCACCGGTATTTTTTGGTAGTGCGCTGTATAATTTTGGGGTGCAGGAATTACTTGATTCGTTTGTAAAAATTGCGCCAACACCGCAACCAAGCGAAACGGAAGAACGCGTTGTAAAGCCAGAAGAAGAAGGATTTACAGGTTTTGTATTTAAAATACACGCCAACATCGATCCGAACCACCGCAGCAGGATTGCCTTTGTAAAAATCTGCTCGGGTAAATTCGAACGAAATAAAATGTATAAGAATGTTCGGCTGGGAAAATCGTTCCGTATTTCGAGCCCGACCGCTTTTATGGCTTCGCAAAAAGAAATTGTTGAAGAGGCTTTCCCCGGCGATATTATCGGTGTACCCGATACCGGAAACTACATTATTGGCGACACTGTTACCGATGGAGAAGATATCCATTTCAAAGGACTGCCGAGCTTCTCGCCCGAGATGTTCCGTTTTGTTGAAAATGCCGACCCAATGAAATCAAAACAGCTGGCAAAAGGAGTTGACCAGTTGATGGACGAAGGTGTTGCACAGCTTTTCACCAGTGTTTTTAACGGACGCAAAATTATTGGTACTGTCGGACAACTTCAGTTCGAAGTTATTCAGTATCGTTTGGAACATGAATACGGAGCAAAATGTCGTTTCGAGCCGCTATCGATGCACAAAGCCTGCTGGATTCAGTGCGACGATGAAAAGGTACTGACTGAATTCAAGAAACGCAAGCACCAGAAAATGGCAAAAGATAAACTGGGGCGCGACGTGTTTATGGCCGACTCATCATTTATTTTACAAATGGCGCAAGACGAATTCAAGGATATTAAGTTCCATTTTACTTCCGAATTTTAAGGCGTTTGTCATTTCGAACAAAGAGAGAAACCACTAACTTTGAAAAGAAGAGTTAGGAATTGTTCCGAATACGAAATGACAAAGATTTGATACTTTTACCGTAATGGAAACAAGTTTTTACGATAGTGCATTTTTCACCTATGGGCTGCTTCCGGCACTGATCTTTTTTTCGCGTGTTTTGGATGTAACTATTGGAACCATCCGAATTGTAATGGTTTCAAAAGGGCACAAATTATGGGCTCCGTTACTAGGATTTTTCGAGATTTTGATCTGGCTGATTGCCATTTCAAAGATCTTTCAGAATCTCGACAACTGGTTTTGTTACATCGCTTATGCGGCCGGTTTTGCCTGCGGAAATTATGTGGGTCTGCTTATTGAAGAGAAACTGGCTGTTGGTATTGTGAAGCTGCAGATAATTACCCGTAAAGAAGCGAGCAAACTTATTGAAAACCTGACAGCTGCCGGTTACGGCATTACGCACCACCACGCTCAGGGTGCCAACGAAAAGGTTAGCATCATCCACAGCATTATCCAGCGTTCGGAAATTAAGAAAGTGGAAACGATAGTGAAAACTACCAACCCAAAAGCGTTTTATTCGGTTGAAGATGTAAAGTTTGTAAACGAAGGTGTCTTCCCCATTCATCCGGCCCGTTTCCGTTTGCGAAAAGGGAAATAATTCTGTTCACTGCAAATATATCATCTCCGGAACAAAGCGAATTACATCATATTGGTTTTGATCAATCAATAAAACATTTATTGAAAATCTTTAACCTCCAGAGCATTTTGTTGTTGTCTCCAGCGAGAAAAATGGCCAACAGAAACCGTTTAATCCATACTTAATTATTTAAATACATTTTAACATTCTACATTTTTCTTTTACTTTTATGCCTCAAACAAAATTTACTGCAACACAGCAATGCCGGAAAGCTAATACCCGGCAAAAACCAGACTCTACTAATGAAACGACTTGGCGAAAGAATAAGAAGAAAGCGGGAAGCCTTACATTTAAAACTCAACGACTTATCAAAAAAAGTTGGCATAAGTTCAAGTGCACTTTCACAGATTGAAAAAGCCAAAGCATTTCCCTCCATCCTGACCCTGAAAAATATAGCCGACAGTTTAAATACAACGGTGGGCGAATTAATTGGCGAAAATGAAACCTTGCTTAATCAGCCGTTAATTAAAACCGATCAAAAAAAGTTTGTAAAAAAGAATGAATCAGGTACAAAATTATACCTGCTTTCTCATCACGATCCGCATAAACAAATGGAAACTTATGAGCTCGAATTTGTTTCGGGATCGGATAGCAAAGGAATTATGACTGCCCATCCGGGCCAGGAATTTTGTCACGTTACAGAAGGTAAACTGGCAATTTTGCTTGATGGGAAACCGTATGTACTTGAAACCGGCGACAGTTTTTATTTTAATTCAAACATTACACACAACGCACAAAATATAATTGAAGGAACTACACGTGTTGTGTGGGTAGTAACACCGCCAAATATCTAGTTAAAACAAATCCATTTATTAAATCCTCCTTCATTTATTAAATATTTTCTAATTCTTATTAAGCTGTGCTTTATTAATTAAATTCTACTAAACCTTTTTATACATTTGTGCCCGAATTCGATTTTATACCGATTTGGTTATTAAACCACAAAAAATAAGAAGGATGAAGATAGCTTTTTCAGATTTTAAAACTAAACTTGATAAAAAGGGCGTTAAACTGCCTGAGAACATTCAAAACGTATTAAGTGCATGCAAGTCTTTTACATGCTATAACACAACCGAAGAGCTTGCCGATGCCGCAACCAACGGAAAAGAAAATAATGAGTTTGCCGTATCGTACGATATTGAAGGTAAAGGGACGTTCACCGAAGCGATAGTACACCGCGTACAAAACGGTATTTCGGTAAATTACACCGAAGCCTACATGCGCCGGCGTGATCCGGGAACGATGGTTATCGGTGATGATAAACCTACCGGAAAACAACGTTTTTCTGAAAAGTATAATTATCCGTTCTCTGATATTCAGAAGGAAACCTTTGACTGGTTAAAAGAAAATGATCTTGCTGTGTTTTTCTATTTTGCCGGACGACAGGGAATCGGTTCTTTAGGAATTGCAATTGCTCCTGCCAATGCCGGATTTTTCGCCATGGGATTATCTATGCTACAGGAAATTGTGGCAATCGATGAGCTGGCTGAAAACAGCGAGTTAAAATCGGTAATTTATGTTGCGCCGGTATTCAGGCACACTCATTTTGAAGGAAAACAAGTGGTTGTTCACAACCGCCTGGATGATATTCACGAATTGTATTCGTACAACCTTTATCCGGGGCCAAGTGCAAAAAAAGGCTTGTATGGCGTGTTGCTTACCCAGGGCGAAAAAGAAGAATGGGTAACGGCTCACTGTTCTGCCGTTCAATCGATAAGTCCGTACGACATTGTAACCACATTTATGCACGAAGGTGCCAGTGGCGGTGGAAAATCGGAGCTACACCAGCACATTGTAAGAGAAACCGACGGAAGAGTTCTGCTTGGAAAGAATTCGGTTACCGGCGAAACCCGTTATATCACTATCCCCCGAACCTGTAACTTCCTGCCCATTGCCGACGATATGGCTTTTTGTCATCCATCGTTCCAGCAAAAGAACGGAAAACTTGGTATTATGGATGCGGAAAACGCATGGTTTGTTCGGGTTGACAGTGTTAACCAGTACGGTGATGATCCGGTTCTTGAAAAAACAACGATAAATCCGAAAAAACCCTTACTGTTTTTAAATATCGACACAAAGCCTGAATCAACAGCTCTGATCTGGAATCATATTGAAGATGAACCGGGCAAACGCTGCCCAAATCCACGGGTTGTTCTTCCGCGCGAAAGTGTTGACAATACCATTAACGGATCGGTTTCGGTTGATGTGCGCAGTTTTGGTATTCGTACTCCAAAATGTTCGAAAGAAGATCCAAGCTACGGAATTGTTGGGCTATTCCACGTATTGCCACCAGCTTTGGCCTGGTTGTGGCGTTTGGTAGCACCACGAGGACACAAAAATCCAAGTATTGTTGGTACCGGAGCTATGGAAAGCGAAGGAGTTGGTTCTTACTGGCCTTTTGCCACCGGCGACCGTATTATTCACGCCAACCTGCTGCTGAAGCAAATAATTGAAACTCCACGTACTATTTTTTCGCTGGTACCCAACCAAAACATTGGCGTTTGGGAAGTTGGATTTAAACCACAGCTTTTAATGCGCGAATATTTAACCCGAAGAGGTGGCGCCAAATTAAAAGACGATCAGATACAGGCTGCACGTTGTCCGCTTTTGGGTTACGAGCTGAATTACCTGACCATAGAAAGCTCAAAAATCCCGTCACGATTCCTGAAAGTTTACAACCAGGTTGAAGTGGGTACCGAAGGTTACGATGCCGGAGCACAAGTTTTACAGGAATTCTTTAACCGCGAGCTTAAGAAGTTCTTACACGAAGACCTGTTCCACACCGGAAGAAAAATTATTGACGCTTGTTTGTCAAACGCGTCGATTGAAGAATACAACCAGATAATTCCGATGGATTACGAATATTCATTTAATAATATCGAAGATTATGAGCAAAGTAGTTATAATAATGGGCTCTAAAGCCGATCTGGACTGGGCCAACAAAATTGTTGATGCACTAAACGGATTTAAAATCGATTCAGAATGTTTTATCGCTTCGGCGCACAAGGTACCGCTTGAGTGTTATAACATTATTAAAGAGCAGGAAAAGCACAACCCGGTATTTATTACCATTGCAGGAATGAGTAATGCCTTAAGCGGATTCTCCGATGCACAAACCAGTTGTCCGGTTATTGCATGTCCTCCGGTTGGCGACTCGTTTGCCGGTGCCGATATTTATTCGAGCCTGCGAATGCCATCGGGAGTTGCTCCTATGGTAATTCTAAATCCAAAAAACGCAGCACTGGCAGCAGCTAAAATTATTGGATTAAACAACGATGAAGTGCGTACCGAGGTATCAAAATTTCAGGATGCGCAACGACAAAAATTAATTGAAGACAACGGTTCAATAAGAAGTAATTAGTTAAATATAGGTCTTTTTCCTGGAGGCGGGTAGTTTTTTTTTCGCAATCTACTTAATAATTAACTTGATAACTTATCAGCATTTCAGGAAAACTTTAATCATAAAGGGAGATTTGCATTGACAACTCTCCCTTATTTTTTAGATATTTGTGCCCACAAAATTGAAGCAAAGAATGAGTTCGATTATCAACGATACAAAATTGGCAGCCAAACTAATCGAAAATGGCGAGTTGGTAGCCTTCCCAACCGAAACGGTATATGGTTTAGGTGCAGATGCATTTAATGCCGAGGCGGTTGCACAAATTTTTGCAACCAAAGAACGACCAACATTTAATCCGCTTATTGTACATATTCGCGAGGTTTCGGAGCTGGAAAAACTTTTTGTTGAAATTGATGATGCGCTACTTAAACTGGCAGAACATTTTTGGCCGGGACCTTTAACCATTGTTGCCAAAAAACAAAAATCGGTACCTGATATTGTTTCGGCCGGACTGGATACAGTGGCCGTTCGTATGCCCGCCAACCAAACAGCCCGCGAACTGTTAAAACTCTCCGGAAAGTGCATTGCAGCACCCAGTGCCAACCGGTTTGGAATGTTAAGCCCAACTACGCCCGAGCACGTTCAAAAACAACTTCCTGGGCTCAAATGTATACTCAACGGTGAGCTTCCTAAAGTTGGTATCGAGTCAACAGTTATCGAACTGTGCCAGGGAGAATTTAAAATACTGCGACCCGGTTTTATTACCGAGCAGGATTTACTTAAAGTACTCCCGCAAAGTAAAACAACGGAGGCCAATTCACCGATCAAATCGCCGGGGCTTTTAAAATCGCATTACAGTCCGCGCAAACCCATGTACCTTTTAGGCAAAGCGCCCGAATATTCGACAGACAAGAAAACGGGTTTCCTGGCTTTTTCTGAAGTACAGGAACCGGAAAAGTACCATCTGATAGAGCGTTTATCATCAAACGGCGATTTAAGCGAGGCAGCAGCAAATTTCTTTGAAGCCTTGCATCGTCTCGAAGATTCGGATGTTGACCTGATCATTGCAGAACCGGTGCCTGAAACAGGTATCGGCATTGCCATTATGGACCGCCTGAAAAAGGCTGTTTATCAATACAGCGATAAATAAGAAGGTAATATTACGACCTAAAGTTTAACTCCTGAAAATAAAAAGCGGAACCCAAGTAAATGGATCCCGCTTTTATATGTTTATTTTGAAAACAATTACAATTCCACGTTCAGAACTGAATAATTCTGAATGAGTTTTTCCAGCTCAATAACCACATCCTTTTTCTTTTCACCAAAAAGGTTTTTGTAGTACTCGATGCCGTCCATCAGGTTATTTTTGAATTTTGCCAGGTTGCGCTTTTCTTTCACGTCTTCAGTATCTTTCTGAAATGCTTCCATACGCTCTTTAAAAATATCAAGATACATACTCAGCTCCTTCAAAAACATATGCGGACGATAACCTTTGTCCAGTAAACTAATACGGCCGTAAATATGATCAACCATCTCTTTCAACGAAGAGATTTTTGAGAAATAGGCAAGATTTGGTCCCGGACAAACAGTTACTTTTTCGTTTTCCTTCACCGCAATCCCTTTCGATTCCAGCATAGAAATGCCAAGCCCGATGCACAAACACTCCGGCTCAGTAATTTTATCGTAGGCTTTTTTGTATTCTGCTTCCGGTAAATTCTGGGCCTCCAGCTCCTGCAACTTTTTACTTTGGTACTGGCGCGACGATGTACAAATCGGCTTTTCTGTGTATTCGGTATTGTACCTTAGAAATCCTTTGGTACAAGGCATTCCGGCTTTTCCATCGGCAGCCATTGCCAAACGCAACTTGCTCATCGATGCTCCTTTAATACTGTTAAACGGAACACCCAGCGGCGACAAACCACTGTAGTAATAATCCTTTTCCTTGCCATCAGCCAACAGGTTCATGGTTTCCGTATCAATACTGATTACCTCGGGAACCAGCATAAACGGCGATCCCCAGCCAACGCTGTCCATGTTGTAATGCTCAAGCAACAGGTTGTGTTCCTCAACATTACCAACACCACCTTGCGCGGTAATTTTCATTTCCGGTTCTCCGGCGGGTTGCGAAAGCTCTTTTTTCTGTAAAGCGGTTCTATAAACCTCAGCGCAGGTATCGAATAATTTCTGGCGGTTCAGCCGGAACTCATCCAAAATTGGCCCAAACAAAACGCCATTTGTAGGGAAAGCGTGTCCACCACAGTTTACACCCGACTCGATGCGGTATTCTGATACCCACAGCCCTTTGGCAGCCAACATTTTACCCTGCACAAGCGCCGATCGAAAATCACTAACTTTCAGAATAATATTCTTTTTAATCTTACCGGTAATATCAGGAAAGAAGTCCTTGAAATTTTCGATGTAGCTGTACAAACGCGGGCTCATTCCGGCCGAAAGTACCAGCGAAGAACTGAGGTTACTGTTGGCAAAACCACGTAATGCCGCATGTGCATCGTTATACTCGATGGGAAGTTCCTCTCCATTTTTTTTGTTTACCTGGTCGAGTTTTGTCATGATGTTTACATCAATCGACCCCACCGGCAACTTCTCGTTTACCCACTTTTTCAGTTCTTCCGAAACCGATTTTTTAAAACCCAGGTTGCTGAATTTCGCCTTCAGTTCCGATGCCTCGGGAAGCATATCGTAATATTTTTCCAATTCGCCTCCTACAGTCGACAAGGATGCTTTCAGGCTCTCAACCTTTTTGTTTACCACTTCTTCCATCGTATTCAGGTACGATGTTATGCGTTTTGCCCTGTGGTCGTCTTCCTTTTTCGGGATGGCAGTAAACGGCAAATCAAACTTTTTACAGTAGAATTCGCGAATCGTTTCCATCAAAGAATCATCAACCAGCGAGATTACTGATGAAATTCCGAAAGGTGCAACATTTACAGGAGTGTCCATTGAATATCCTACACCCAGAACGGGTATATGGAAAGAATGTCCTTCAAATATCTTCATTTACGTAAATTATGTACGACGGGGTTAATTACGCCCCGTTTCAATTAAAATCAATTGGGCGCAAAGAAAGCAAGTTATTTTACATTTGCTTGCAACTATTGGTGCATTGACAAAATTGTCCATTATTTTCCTGTTTATTTCCATGCACTCATTTCTAATTTGAACTTTTTCGTCTAATCTTCCATATTTAGAATGACCGATTGGTCAATTAATTGATTTTTTTCTTGGAATTTAAAAATACAACTCATAACTTTGACCGACCGTTCAATCAATAAATAAAAAAGATGCCAAGAAGTCCGGAACAATTCGACGATATCAGAAAGCAGAAGAAACATTTAATCATGGAAACTGCTCTTGAACTATTTGCAGAAAATGGTTATCACGCCACTTCGATTAGCCAGATTGCAGCTAAAGCAAAAATCTCCAAGGGACTAACCTACAACTACTTCAGCAGCAAGAGAGAAATACTTGACGAACTGATGGAACATGGTTTTAACGAAATTTACGACAACCTGGATATTAACCATGACGGAATACTCTCCCGAGAAGAATTTATCTATTTCATTCGGCAAAATTTCAAACACCTTCGCGATAACATGCAACACTGGAAGTTGTTTTTTTCGCTCTTATTGCAACCACAAATCTCACAAACTTTTGCCGATACTTACGCCGAAAAAGCGGCCCCCATTTTCAATCTATTTTATGGTTTTATAAAAGACCAGGGCAGCACAGATCCTGAAAGCGACCTAATGGCCATTTCCTCATTAATAGAAGGCGCCTTTTTATACTGTGTGGCTGCCCCCGATGTTTTCCCCATAGATAAACTGGAAGAGGCCGTAATTACCGCAGCATTTAAAATCGTTAACAATCAACAATTACCAAAATGAAACGCATACAACTTACACTAACTTTTATGCTTGTGGGCCTTTTTGTGCTGGCCCAGGATATGACCGCCATTATAAAACAAGCCGACGAAAAATTCAGAGGCGAATCCAGCCGTGGAGAAATGACTATGATTATTGAACGTCCGGGATGGAGCCGCACTGTTTCGATGAAAAACTGGACATTGGGCAATGACTATTCGCTCATTTATATTACCGCACCGGCTAAAGAAAAAGGCCAGGTTTTTCTGAAACGTGACAAAGAAATGTGGAACTGGGTGCCCAACATCGAAAGGATGATAAAAATTCCGCCGTCGATGATGATGCAGTCGTGGATGGGCTCTGATTTCACCAACGACGATTTGGTTAAGGAATCGCAAATGGCAAAAGACTATTCAAACAAACTGCTTGGCGAAGAAGAGGTTGATGGTTATTCATGCTATAAAATTGAACTGATACCCCACGAAGATGCACCCGTTGTTTGGGGAAAAGTGATTATGTGGATATCGAAAGAAGAACTGCACTGGCTAAAAGCTGAGTTTTACGACGAAGACGGCTACCTGGTTAATACCGAAATTCTGACCGATGTAAAAATGATGGACGACCGCGAAATGCCAACACGTTTGGAAATGATTCCGGCCGATGAAGAAGGCAACAAAACGGTTATGATCTTTGATAAAATTGAGTTTGATGTTGATTTGAAGGAGAGCTTTTTTTCGCAACAGAATATGAAAAGGATCAGATGACAATGCTTAAATGCGGAAATGATTTAATGCTTCAATTATTAGTCAACCAATAAAACAATACCATGAACACAAAAGATAAATTTATTGAAGAGCTAAAACAACGAACAAAGAAGTTTGCGGTGGATATAATTCTTTTCTGCGAAACTTTAAAGAATTGTAAAGCGACTTCTGTGATAACCTATCAGTTGATCAAATCCGCTACATCAACAGGAGCCAACTACCGGGCAGCATGCCGGGGACGTTCCAAATCTGAATTCTTCAGTAAAATTTGTATCGTAGCAGAAGAATCAGACGAATCAATATACTGGCTTGAGGTGATTGAAGAAGCAAACTTATCTAATGATCCAAATGAGTTGGCTCGCCTTACGAATGAGGCTATTGAGCTTTCAAAAATCATGACAAAAGCAAAAGATACCACTTACAAAAACATCAATGGTAAATAGCAACAATACAAATCAAATGTCACAAAAAATCGACATTAAAGCATTCGCGCATTTTAGCATTTACGCATTAGTACTCTAAAGCATTAACCAATGAAAACAAACATAAAACTCGCCTGGCGGAACCTTTGGCGCAACAAACGCCGAACTATCATTGCCATATCTTCTATCGTGTTCAGCGTGCTGCTGGCCTCGTGGATGCGGTCGATGCAGGAAGGTTCGTACGACAGCATGATCGATAATTCGGTTAAGTTCTACACCGGTTATTTACAGGTGCAGGATACTGCCTATTGGGACGAACGTACGCTTGACAATAGTTTCAAAGTAGATGCAGAATTACAAAACCAGATTAAAAATATAAAAGACGTTTCGCTGGTTTCCAACCGGCTTGAATCGTTTTCACTGGCTGCCGATCACATGAAAAGTAAACCGGCCATGGTGATGGGTATTGAGCCCGAAGCCGAGGACCAGATCACCAACCTTTCGAAAAAAATGCAGTCGGGAGAATTTATTAAATCTGGCGATAAAGAAGTGGTAATCAGCGGAGGGCTGGCCAAATATCTTGAACTGGAGGTGGGCGATACGCTTGTAATGATCTCGCAGGGATATCACGGAATAAGTGCCAGTGGCTTATTTCCGATTAAAGGAATTATAAAACACCCCAATGCCGAGTTTAACAAACGCCTGGTATACATGGACATTGAAACAGCCCGTGAGTTTTATTCAGCTTATGGATTATCAACCTCGCTGGTTGTAATGACCGATGATCACTACAGCGTTAATCACATAAAAAAAGAAATTGAGCAAATTCTGCCGGAAAAGAACACGGTAATGACCTGGACTGAGATGACACCTGAATTGGTGCAAATAATTCAAAGCGACCGCGGCGGTGGCATTATCATGCTCGGGATTCTCTACCTTGTTATTGCCTTCGGTATGTTTAGCGTAGTTATTATGATGGTAAAAGAACGCCAGCGCGAGTTTGGAGTGACACACGCCGTAGGTATGCAAAAAAGAAAATTAGCATCGCTGGTTTTTATCGAAACACTTTTTATCGGACTGATCGGCTGCGCAGTTGGGCTGATATTTAGTTACTTTTTCTGTCTGTACTTTTTTTACAATCCGATTCCGCTAACCGGCGATATGGCAAAAGCCACCGAAATCTATGGTATGGAGCCGTACATGTTCGTTTCCATGAAAGCCTCGCTCTTTTACAACCAGATTATTGTGGTTTTCCTCATCAGTATTTTTATAGCGATTTTCCCGATAACCAACGTTAGCCGGTTAAAAATCACGAAAGCAATGCGAGCCTAAGGAAGTTCACAGTAACAGTAATCAGTTCTCATTAGAATTAAAATGAATAACAAAATGGAATACAATAGTTGGATCTGAAGGTCAACGCTTTATACTTCCAACTTCGTGCTTCCGACTTAAATAAAACAAAATGATACTTTCAATAGCATGGCGAAACGTTTGGCGAAGCAAAACCCGGAGTCTAGTAATGATTGCGGCCATTGCACTGGGTCTGTTTGCAGGCATATTCATGATGGCTTTTATGAATGGCATGTACAACTCGCGGATTGAATCGGCCACCCGATCGGAGTTGTCGCACATACAGGTGCACGCGCCCCATTTTTTGGACAACACCGAATCGGAATTATTTGTACCAAATGGTTTTGCACTGGCCGAACAAATTGCAGCGCTCGATTCGGTAGAGGCTGCGTCTCCCCGACTGATTGCTGAGCCTTTTATTATGGCTGCTCACGGAACGGGCGGCGGTAAAATGTTAGGAATCGATCCGGAGAAAGAAAAACAGGTTACCGATATTTGGCAACACCTGATTGAAGGTACTTACCTTGAAAAAACCAGCCGGATGCCCCCTGTACTTGTAGGCAAAAAACTGGCCGACAAACTACGTTTAAAAGTGGGCACAAAAATAAACGTACAACTGGTCGATTTTAATGGCGACTTATCATCAAAAGGCTACCGCGTGGCAGGTATTTATAAAACAGTAAACACCGGTTTCGATGAAATGCATTTATTCGTCAACATCAACGATCTGCGATCGCAAATTGGCATTCAACCAGATGCGGTACACGAAATTGCCATTCTGTTAAAAGACAACAGTTATGCGCCGCTTGTAAAACCGGCTGTACAAAAAACCGCTGCCGGCATGGACGTACAATCCTGGAAAGAATTAAGTCCTGAAATGTCGATCATTACCGATTCCATGGATCAGTACATGTACATATTTATACTGATCATCCTCATCGCATTGTGTTTCGGCATTATCAACACCATGTTGATGGCAGTTCTGGAGCGTGTAAAAGAAATTGGAATGTTGATGGCTATTGGAATGAATAAACGGAAAATCTTTAACATGATTATCCTTGAATCTGTTATGCTTACTCTAACGGGGGGCTTAGTCGGAATCCTTCTCGGAATAGGTGTTTCCCGAATTTTCGAACAACATCCAATCAATCTTTCCGCTTTTGCCCAGGGATTGGAACAATACGGTATGTCAACCGAAATTGCAACGGTATTTCCATCTCACTCATTGGGAATATTAATTACGCTGGTAGTTTTAACCGGACTGATCTCTGCGATTTACCCGGCACGAAAAGCACTGAAATTGAATCCGGCTGAAGCCACGAGAACTGAATAAAATATGAGAATATCTGAGGATTCGAATATTAGAATGAAAAAGACATTAAAAATTACTATGCTACTTAAGTTATTTAAGAATTCTGGCATTAAAGCATTTTCGCATTGAATCATTAAAGCATTGTTATGAAAATAATAGAAATCAAAAACCTGCACAAAATTTATAACGGCAGCTCCGTTTCGGTACATGCGGTTAACGGAATAGATATGTCGATTGAAGAGGGCGAATTTACAGCCATCGTTGGTCCGTCGGGATCGGGAAAAACAACCTTGCTGAATATTATTGGCGGTTTGGATGACGCCACTGAAGGCTCGGTTGAAATTGAAGGCGTTAAGATCAATGAACTTTCATCACGAAAACTAACTGATTTCAGAATGAAAAATATTGGTTTTGTCTTCCAGGCTTATAACCTGATTCCTGTTCTTACTGCCAAAGAAAATGTGGAATTTATTATGCATTTGCAGGGAAGCAAAAAAGCCGACCGCGATGCACGTACCAGCGAACTGTTAAAAGCCGTTGGACTGGGCGAGATGATGGATCGACGACCATCGAAATTGTCGGGCGGGCAACAACAAAGGGTGGCTGTTGCACGAGCACTGGCATCGAAACCCAAATTCGTTCTGGCGGATGAGCCTACTGCCAATCTCGATTCGCACTCCACCGAAAATCTGCTCGATATTATGGAGCAACTTAATAAAGAAGAAAAAATAACGTTTATATTTTCAACGCACGACCAGCGGGTGGTAAACAAAGCGCGGCGTGTAATTACCATAGAAGATGGAAAGATAATCAGCGACATCAGAAAATAACAGCTTTTGTTTAAGAAGATGCCATTATAACAAGTATAAAAGTGAAAAACCGGATAGTCCTATTTTTAATCGCATTGGCCCTTATAGTTTCAGCCACAGGAGAAACAAAAGACCGTACGCTAAACACTGCTGCCGATGTCAATTACTTGTCGGAACTGGAGAAAGAAGTGATCTACGAAGTCAACTTGTTCCGTTCTGATCCGTCGGCGTACGCTGAGAAATATATTGCTCCCCTCGCCCAATACTACGACAAAAAAATATTGCATTACCCCGGCGATAAATCGATAATGACGCAGGAAGGCGTAAGCGCATTGCGTGAATGTGTCCGTTTTCTGAAAAATGCATCTCCTGCTCCGATTGTATATCCCGACAAATTGTTGACCAAAGCGGCTAACGATCATCAAAAAGATCAGTCAAAAACGGGAAGAACAGGACATATTGGAAAGGATCGTTCAGACTCGAAAGCACGTATTGAACGTTACGGCAAATGGCAGGTTCGGATTGCGGAGAACATTGCTTATGGAAATACCTCTGCACGGCAAATCGTAATTTTTCTATTAATCGATGATGGCGTTAAAAACCGTGGTCACCGTGCCAACCTTCTTCAGGCTGATTTTAAAAAAATTGGCGTGGCCTGCGGAACTCATCCGCGCTACTCTACCATGTGTGTGATGGATTTTGCGGGAGGAATGGAAAACCAATGAATGATGAATAATGATTAACGAATTACGATTGAAGAAGTACAGGCTAACATAGCTTGTTTGTGTTTATTCCAATCTTGGATCCCAAGTGGTTTGTCGAAATTCGACATTTTATATGATTTAGAAAATAGAAAACACCTGATCAAACAGGATTCAAAAATGAAAAAAAACTTACTCATACTAACACTTATATTTTTTAGCACTGCTATTTACGCGCAATCCAAGCTGTCGTTTAACGGCTATATAAAAGATTTGGGGATGTATTATCATCCGGTTGAGCCTATTCCCATTTCCACAGATAAATCGTTGGATTACCTATTTCTGAATGAGATACACAACCGTTTAAATTTCAGGTGGTATGCATCGGAAAAACTGACATTTGCCTTGGAAGCCCGCAACCGCATTTACATGGGGCAAATGATCCGTGAGTTTCCCGATTACGAAGATTTTGTTGATGACGATAAGGGTTATTTAGAATTGGGAACCGTGTTGCTTTCTGCCGACAGCTGGTTTTTACATACGATGCTAGACCGGGCATGGATTGATTACACAAGCGGGAAATTACAGGTAAGACTCGGACGCCAACGTATTAACTGGGGCACGAACCTGGTTTGGAATCCTAACGATGTGTTCAACACCTTTTCCTACTTTGATTTTGATTACGAAGAACGCCCCGGCACCGACGGAATTCGGTTGCAATACTATACCGGTGTAACTTCGTCGGCTGAATTGATATACAAAATCGGGCACAACAATGATGAAACCGCCATTGCCGGTATGTACCGCTTTTCGAAATTTAATTACGACATCCAGTTTCTAGGTGGCTGGGTTGGCAAAGACTACGTTTTAGGCGGTGGTTGGGCAGGCGACATAAAAGGCGCCGGATTTAGGGGTGAAGCAACCTGGTTTCGTCCGCGCGATAAGGAAGAGCCAGAGAACTTCGAAACATTTGTAGCATCAGTTTCGGCAGATTATACATTCCCCAACAGTTTTTACCTGCATTTTGGCACCTTATTCAACAGCTACGGAACAACAGGCGATGCAGGTGGCCGTAGTTTTTTTGCTCCCGATATTTCGGCCAAAATGCTTTCATTGGGAAAATACCAATTGTTCGGTCAAATTAGTTATCCTTTTACTCCCCTGCTCTCTGCCAACCTGTCAACCATGTTAAATCCCACCGATGGTTCCTCATATCTTGGTCCGGCCCTAACCTACTCGTTGGGCGATAACTGGGAATTAATGCTGAATGGACAGTTATTCTTCGGACGAGAAGGTACTGAATACGGCGATTACGGACAGGCAGTTTATGTGCGTGTAAAATGGGCGTTTTGATATTGCGAATCCACCTCCTATCCATAAATAGCTCCGTACGCCGTTGATTAAGAATTATTAACACAGCACAGCAATATTAGCGCCTCACGACTTTTGATTAAAGACTTATTTGTCTTAATTTTAATAGTTATTCAAATTATTCATTATTAAACATTTAAGTTATGGGACTAATTCTTGCTCCTTTAAAGAAGGAAAAAGTAGATGCCTGGAAAGATTGGGCAAAATCGTTTAGTGGAGAACAAAGTCAGGCGTTTAATGAATTCAACAAAAAACACGGACTAACCCGTCATGATGCATGGTTGGCTGAAACACCCGACGGTCCGGTTGTAGTTGTGTTACATGAAGGACCGGGAGCCGACAATTTTATGCAAAGTGTGGCAGCTGCCGATGGGCCTTTTGAAAACAGTTTTAAAGAAAAAGTACTGGAATTTCATGATATGGATATATCAGCTCCACCACCAGGACCAGCACCTGTAAAAATGATTTCGTCAGACTAAAATTATGCCCCCAACTCCTTAAACCAATTAATGCCCATTTATAAAACGTTATTCTTTTTAGAGTTATTAGAAGGAACATGTTTCTTCTGAACAATTTCGTGGTTGTAAACAACACCACCTTGCACCGTTATATGAAGTTCGGTTTCATGAGAATTATCGCCTCCATCCACACCTGACTTGTCAGAATCAATGGGAATCCGAAGTGTTCCGTCGTACCAATCGGCTACCATCTTGGGGCCGGTAAGCACGTCTCGGGGATTAATAACAACAGTGGGACTCACCTGCTGAAAACCAGTTAGGTAAAGTACATTATTCCTTATCCGCCATGATGCCATATAACCTCTTCTACATTCCGGTATTTTTCCTCTGAATGCAGGAATATCAGGACGCGCTTCGAAAAACACCTTTAAAGGTGTTGATAACAGCTCATACAACTCCCCGTCAAGGTAGATTCTATCATTTTGTTGATTAGCCATATCCTCTGGTTTAATGAATTAAAAATAGTCTGTCACTTTTATAAAAAGTCTGTAGCCCGGTTCGGCCAAATGTCCTTACCAAACCAATGCTAAAATAAATCACAATTTTCGAATATGGTAATCCATGCGTATGTTTTCAAACAAGTTTCCGGGATTGTAATTTGATTCAACTAAATCTTCGTTTTTATATGTTTGAAAGGATACAATGAATTTATATTATTCTGTTCCGGTATTACTTGATAAATAAATGATAATTATATGGTAAAATCAGTTCTATTTGAGGAATCTCTCCAATACTAACACTTTCTGATTATTCAGTAATCTTTTCAATTACCAAAAAATCAGAAAGTAAAATAAAATAGTAACAGATATTTACTTGGCGAGAATATGCTTACTCTGCACTCTATTCCGCATCATGATACATAAGATTTACCAAAGCAACCGTATATTGCTTTTTGGTAGGCGAATACGAAATTTTATAATCTGTTGGATACCAACCGGATTCCTGATAGGCTATAGGTTGCGGGATTGGTATAATTTCGTCGGGCATGGTCATTAAATAATCTCTCGTAATCATTGGTTCCCAAAAGATAAATTCTGTATCGAACGATCCCCAGATAAATGTTTTTGTAAATGTTTCTCCTCCTAACTCGGGTGATCTTACATCTATCCAGTGCGCCCCCATTTGGGGAACAAGCCCTTCCAGTTGCATGTAAAACTCAGGAATGTAATCGTCTCCAGGCGCATCATCTTTATCAGGAGGCGACAGTCCCGGAATCGCTAAACGTTCTTCATTTGGAATAATGTAAAAGTGAATATCGAAATGCGGCAAATCATAAATTCCCGGAGGTTCGTGTCCCATTGGATTCCAATCGAACAACACATGGGTATAAAAATGATTTCCTTTATTTTTAGGTAATTCCAATACATATTGTTTTGGTTCATCGGGAAGATTATCCAAAACTTTAGCCGAGAGATTAATTCCTACTTCAACCGGGTCGCCGTCCCTGTTTTCAGTAACATAAGCCCGTACTACCCCGTTACCAACGGGTAAAGTTGAACTGTAAAAGTTATTAACTGTAGCCTTCTTCAGCTCTAAAATGTTTTCATTAACAGAGTCAAAGTCATCTGCTTTCTGGCACGATTGCAACCCAATAATCGCAACCGCCAACAGTAAAATCCAAAGTTTTTGTTCAATTTTTTTCATGATTTATAATTTTGAGTGGAAACAAGTTACGACAATACAAATCAATTTAAAATACTTATTAGTATTTTATTTTATGCACAAAATGAATCATTGATAGCCAGCAATTTAAAATACCTGTTTGTCTTTTTATCTGCAAATCACTAACTTGTATAGGAACATTTAATCAAAACAACATGAAAACACCAGTAGAACAAAGCCTCTACGAACGACTTGGAGGCATCGAAGGAATTACGTCGATTGTTGACGATATTGTGGAAAATCACATGAGCAATCCGGCAGTCAACAAACGCTTTTTACCGTTAAAAGACGATCCTCAACATTTTGCGGAAGTAAGGCAACACCTTATTAACTTTCTGGCAGCCGGAAGTGGCGGCCCGGAAGAATACACAGGAAAAGACATGCTTTCATCGCATAAAGGCATGAACATCAGCCAAGGCGAATACATGCATGTTATCGACGATATTATGAAAGCACTGACAAAGAATAACATCGACGAGCAAACACAAAAAGACGTGCTGACAATTGCCTATTCACTAAAGGGCGAAATTGCCGGAGTTTGAACTTCAGAACTAAGCCAATAAAAAAACAGTAGCATCATTACATCAATACTACTGTTTTTTTTGTGGATTAACCTTAGCGGCTGTTAATTCGATGCCTTGTCTAACATCAACAGCGAGTTAATTACAATCTCAGTCATATACTGTTTCTCGCCGTTTTTATCTTCCCACTGGCGGTTTGTCAATTTCCCTTCAATGGCAATCTCTTTTCCTTTTTTTAGGTACTTTTCAGCCACTTCGGCATTTTTACCCCAGGCCACCAAACGGTGCCAGGTGGTTTCGGTTTGTTTGTTTCCGTTACTGTCGCGGTAAATTTCGTTGGTGGCAATGTTAAAATTGGCAACTACTTTTCCACTCTCTAATCTTCTAACTTTTGGATCTTCTCCAAGGTGGCCTAACAATCGTACGCTGTTTCGTAATGCATTCATGATATTTCTTTTTTTAGTTAATAATTTAGGACTGTATCTTATGCGAGTCCTGTAACGCAATTGTTGAAACAAAGGTAGATTGGCAGGTAAAGCTTATTCGGTTTTTAAACGTTTGTAGTCGACAATAAGCGTTTGCAAACGCTTACAAACGGATATATTTTTATATATTAGCACTTTAGCAACTCAAACAAAAAGCAATAAAATGGAAAAAAGAACCTGCCTCGAATGTGGAGAACCGTTAAAAGGACGTGCCGACCAGAAGTTTTGCAACGACAGTTGCCGGAATGCCTACAACAATAAAAAGGCCAGCGGATCGACCAATTATATGCGAAAGATCAACCGCATTCTGAAAAACAACCATTCGATTTTGGAAGAGCTAAACCCGGAAGAAAAAACCACTACCTATAAAAGTTCCCTCAAAAAACGAGGCTTTAACTTTGGCTATTTTACCAATACCTACACCACCAAAACAGGCCGCATTTATTACTTTGTTTATGATCAGGGCTACTCCGAGCTGGAAGGCAACAAATTAATGCTGGTAAAAAAAGAACAGTAGGTTTATGGTACAGAAATGAAAACCACCTCTGTCACAAAAACATTTCAGAAAAAATATGAGCAAATACTATTTCGAGAAAATAAAACGCCTGCATGCCCTGGCCGAAATCGGGCTGGAATACAACACTATTCCTTACGACATTGAACGTTACCAGGAAATAAGAGACATTTGCCTGGAAATGCTGGAGAAAATCACCCGCACACCGGTTGCCGATATTATTCCGGTTATTGAAGAACGTAACGGTTACCGAACGCCCAAAGTAGATGTAAGAGCCGTTGTTTTTAATGAAAACGACGAGATTTTACTGGTACAGGAAAAAGCCGATAAACTTTGGGCATTGCCAGGCGGATGGACCGATATTGCCTACAGCCCCGGCGAAGTTGCCGAGAAGGAATGTATGGAAGAAGCCGGCATAAAGGTAAAGGCCACCCGTCTTTTGTCCATTATGGACAAACAAAAACAAGGTATGCCACCGGCATTCGAGTATGTTTATAAGATCTTTCTGCTTTGTAAAAAAGAAAATGACACCATTTCTATCGGATCCGAAACCTGCGATGTGGGCTGGTTTAACGAAAACGAACTTCCGCCACTTTCACTTCCGCGAAACAACGAAGCACAAATAAAAATGATGTTTGAATACAAACGGGGAGTACGGACCGATCCCTATTTTGATTAACCTATTTCAGCTGGCAACGCATTAATACCGGATTTCCGGTAGCCGCAATATGCAACTGAACTTTTTCAAATTCGTTGTGGCGCTTATCCGAAATTTTATGTCCGCCAACCTTGTAGGCTGTAATGGGTATGTAAAGCTCGTCGGACTCCGATAGAAACTCGGGATTGTCCCAAATACCTCCGTCTATATTATTCACCGCTTCGGTAAAATACGTGGCTTCCCAATCCTTCTTTTTAATCAGTGCAGTAGTTTGGTGAGAGCCCAACCAGTAGGTTAGAAAAATATAATTCTTGTTTTCAAAGTAGCTTTTAATTTTCGAATGGTGGGTGTTATGAATGTATTTCAGTGTCTCAACATCATCTTTGTCGCCGGTGTTTCGCCAAATTTCTGCAAACGAAGGATAACCATCACTTTCAATTAAATATTCTGGTTGAAAAGCCGAATTGTTATAGGCAAAAACCGTATCGCTGTACGACGATACCAACGAAATGTTTGCAGCCCCCACAGCAGCCAGATTCGAACGTCCCAAATCTCTCAAACGATCTTCAGGAAAGTTGATTCTTTTTCCTTTACTTTTTTGCGAATACACAGTATACAAACCATAACCGGGCACATCGTTCACCACATAAAACTGGTTTTTCGACTCAAAGAATTTTGTTCCGGGCATTTTCGCGGCAACCAGTTTGCTTTTGTATTTTCCGTCTTTCCCAACAATGTAGATTCCATCCCCGGCCAATACCGCATAATCTTTCTGACAAGTAATAATATCCAATGGATTTTTAATTCTGCCACTCCCCTCATTATTACTCACAATGGTATTTATAAAATCGCCTTTTTGTGTAAAGCGGATAAAACTAATTTCGCGTGCTCTGCGCTGAAGAATAACTAAATCGCCATCCAGTTCTTTGACGTTTAAAATATCACCAAACTCAATTTTGGCTTCGTTTACTTTTAATTCCAGGTAATCAAGATTTTCAACAAAACTTGAAATTGGTAAAATATCCTGCGATTTTTTCAGTACTATTTCCGGCAAACCGCTATTCTGAACCGGTTTTTCAGTACATGAGGTAACAAACAGCGTTACGAACAATAAAATTATAATAGAATGTTTCACGACTTTAATCTTTCTCTAATTGTTTTATGGTGTTCTATTCTGACAAATACCATGCCTTTGAGCGCACAAAGCAATAAATATTATTTAGTATTCAACTATGGAAGAATAATTAAATTGTTTTTTTGAAATTAAGAAGCAAACATTTAATATTGACAAATAAACAGCTATCCGTTGAACCTATCATTTTTTAATAACAACTTTAGTTTGCTCGACCGCAAAAAAGACAGGTACTTTCTTGTTCTTACCGTTCTGGTTTTCAGCATTTTCTTTATCAATGTTTTTAAACCCTGGAATATTGGTCGTTGGTATTCCGATTCACCGTTAATTCAGTTTCTCCGACTTTCGAGCTATGGTTTTATTTCGTCGCTGGTATTATTGTTCACGCAATTTCCACTTCGTAAAATTTTCCATCAACAAACATTCAAACTTAAAAGCTACTTGTTGTGGATTCTTGTTGAGATTGTATTGATCAGCCTCGTTTATATTTTTCTGTACGGGAATCCGATTGGCAACTTTATCAACGATTTCCTTTTTTCGTTAAAATACACCGTGCTTGGGATTATGATTCCATACTCGTTTGCGCTTCTTCTGATTTATTACAAAAAACACATCGAAGAAATTGAACAACTACAAAACAAACTTTCCGGAACCGACAAAAACCAGCTTTTAACTTTTACTGATGAAAAAGGGAAACCCCGTTTTTCGATTAGAAGCAAGGATTTTCTTTACATTGAGTCAACCGACAATTATGTAACCGTAAACTTTATACTGGAAGGAAAATTACAACGAAAACTATTGCGGAATACCATGAAAAATATAGAAAGCCAGTTGGGATCTGAATCGATACTGCGTTGTCATCGTTCATTTATGGTGAATACCCAAAATGTTGACTTCGTTCAGAAAGAAAATAAAAAGCTGAGTCTTCACCTGAATTCTTCAGAAGTAATTATTCCGGTATCCGAAAAATATTCGCCACTGCTTTTAACCGTTTTATCCTGACTGTCGAATTTTTATCCCTAAATAGCGAATTTCGTCCCTTTAATTTGCAAAAACGAATGTTGCTGCCAATCTTTGTAACACACTAAACAAGTGCAATTTATAATCACATCTAAATTTTATACAATGAAAAAATTAATGTTTTTTGTTTTTATCCTTTTTGCTGCTACGATTACAGTTAATGCAAGCAACTCTTCGAACAATAAAGAAGTAATTGGAGAATGGAAATACGAAGTTCCGAGTGCGCCTTATGGTTATAATGCCGGAAATCTTGTATTTGAAGAAAAGGAAGGCAACCTGACCGGTCATGTTAAACTGGAAGATGGGTACAAGATCGATCTGAAAGATGTTACTTACAGCGAAGGCGTATTAAAATTTGGTCTTTATGTAGACTACAATTACGTTACCCTTAAAGTAACCGTTGAAGGAGAAAATATGAAAGGAAGTGTAAATAGCCCTGATGGAGAGATGCCGATTACTGCCAAAAAGGTGAAATAGCTACTAAACGATATGTAAAAAGGCCGCTGCAAAATGAATTGCAGCGGCCTTTTATTGTTAAGATATTTTATCGATTAATCTAATTTAATCACCTCGCTACCGGCTAGCAAAAAGGCTCCCGTTCCGTATACTTCCCAGCTCTCTGCTTCGAAGTTTTTCCGTGGGTCGGCACCAATAGGCTGACACCAGCCCACATGACCGTCGGGCTGAATCAAACCATTTAATCCTACCCAGGCTTTTTCAACCGCAGGCAGATAAGTGGCCTTATCTAAAATGCCGTTATTGATTCCCCAGGCCAAAGCATAGCAGTAAAAACCTGATCCACTGGCTTCTCCTCCCGGATACGATTCAGGATCGAGCAGGCTTGAACGCCACAAACCGTCTTCCTGTTGAAGCGAAAGAATTTTTGCCGCCATTTCTTTGTAATTCTGAATATAAAAATCACGGTTTGGATAATCTTTTGGAAGTTCGCTTAACACACGAACCAAACCACCCATAACCCAGCCGTTTCCTCTCGACCAGAATATTTTCTTGCCATTGGCTTCTTTCTTTTCTTCAATTCCGGGTTCGTTCCATTTGTAGCCCATATCTCGTGCATACAAATGATGTTCTTTATCCCAAAGTAAATCATAGGTTTCTTCCCACAGTTCATCCGAAAGTTTCAGGTATTTGTCATCGTCTAAAGTCATTCCCAGCTTTACAAATGCCGGAGGTGCCATAAACAAAGCATCGCACCACCACCATGTCTTTTCACGAATACCATCGCCTTTGTAAGGTGTTTTCATAAACTCGTCCATGGTTGCAATAAACGGTTCAATCATTTTCTCTTCGCCCGAAACCCTGTACATATCAATGTAAGTTTGGCAAATCACATGATCGTCGGCATGATGCAAACGCGGCCCCGGTTTCCATTCGTTGGCCTCTCCCATTTCGTACATGGCCTTCCAAATCTTTTTCGAGCCCGTTGTTTCGTAAGCCGCAAAAACTCCGGCGTAAAATGCACCGTTGGTCCAGTCGTACAATTCGTGTTTGGGATGCTCCAACTGCCAGTCCAACGCCATTTTCATCGTTTTTTTTATGTAACTGTCTTTAAAAAGCTTTTCGTTACCCGCTTTTTGTGCCTGCACCGTTCCTCCCAGAACTATCGCGGCAAGTAAAAGAATGATTGTTTTCTTCATGTTGATCTAAGTTTGATGCAAATCTATGCAATCGATTGCAATCTACAAAATACATTATCAATTTCTTATCAGGAAAATTCATAAAAGACCATAAATTGCGCTTATGTTTATTGCCTGCTTAACTTTAATTTTAAATTAACACCAATACGTATTGTTCAATACAATTTTATAACTATACTTGCATCAAAATAACTGATATGACAGTAACAACATTACATCACGGCCATCATTGGAAGAACCAACCATCGGGTAGGCTGTAATTGTTTTGTTTAAACTCAACGATATTAATTCATAAAGGCTTGCCATTAAAGGCAGGCCTTTTTTTATATAAAACAGACATGGAAAAACTTAAGATTGCTATTCAAACAAAAGGAAGGTTAAACGAAGACTCAATGGGCCTGATAAACGAGGCCGGCATCGGATTGAGTGTTGGCAGACGTAAATTGGTATCGGAAGCGAAAAATTTCCCAATGGATGCCTTGTTTTTACGCGACGATGATATTCCGCAAACCGTTGCCGACGGTGTTGCCGATATTGGTGTTGTTGGCGAAAACGAAATGGCCGAGAAAGACGAAAATGTGGTAATTGCCAAACGTCTTGGTTTCTCGAAATGCCGTCTGTCGCTGGCTATTCCAAAGTCACTTGATTATCCGGGTGTTGAATTCTTCAACGGCAAAAAAATTGCCACCTCCTACCCTGTTATTCTGAAAAAGTTTCTGGATGAGAATAATATCAACGCAGAGATTCATGTGATTAGCGGATCGGTAGAAATTGCACCGGGAATTGGTTTGGCCGATGCTATTTTCGATATCGTAAGTTCAGGATCTACACTGGTGAGCAACCGTTTGAAAGAAGTTGAAGTGGTAATGAAATCGGAAGCTGTATTGATTGCTAATCCTAACCTTTCGGCAAAAAAGCAGGAAATTCTTGATGAACTGATTTTCAGAATCGAATCGGTACAACGTGCTGAAGGCAAAAAATACATTCTTCTGAATGTTCCAAACGAAAAAATAGAAGAGATAACTTCGCTGCTGCCGGGAATGAAATCGCCAACACTGGTTCCGCTGGCAAAAGAAGGCTGGAGCTCGATGCACTCGGTAATTGAAGAAGATGATTTTTGGGAAGTAATTGGCAAGTTGAAAAAAGCCGGTGCCGAAGGTATTTTAGTTGTTCCTATCGAGAAAATGATTTTCTAGAAATTAGATCCATGAAGCCGTTCTTAAAAGCAGCTATCGGGTTAACAGTTTCATGAATAAATGACTACAAGACAATACATATTGTTTGCCATTCCATCATTGATCTGGGGATCGACATGGTATGCCATTAAGTTTCAACTGGGAACAGTTGATCCGCTGTTATCGGTTGCCTATCGCTTTTTGGCAGCCGGTATTCTGCTCATTTTATTTTGCCTGGTAACAGGACGGAAAATGAAATTTACGCTGCGCGAACACCTGATGATGCTTCTGCTGGGGCTTTGTCTTTTCGGAATGAACTACTGGTTTGTATACGAGGTGGAAACGACCCTGACAAGCGGTATTGTGGCAGTGATATTTTCGTTGATTATTTTCTTCAATATATTTTTCAATGCTGTTCTCTTAAAAGGGAAAATAAAGCCCGATGTTATAGTGGCCGCAGTTTTGGGGGTTGGAGGAACAGCTTTGTTGTTTAAGAACGAGTTGGTAAAGTTTCAGGGAGGAAACGGCAACTGGATCATTTTTTTGCTTTGTTTCGGAGGCCTGACTTTCGCTTCCTTAGGAAACATTATTTCAGCATATAAGCAAAAGAAAAACGTACCTGTTTTGCAGGCCAATGCCTACGGAATGTTGTATGGAGGATTGGCCATGTTTGCTATGGTATTGCTGCTTGGCAAACCGCTTCGTTTTGATGCTTCGCTGAACTATTCGGTTTCGTTATTGTACCTTTCAATATTCGGATCGATAGTAGCTTTTTCAACCTATTTAAAACTGCTTGGTGAAATTGGCCCCGACCGTTCGATTTACGTAGCACTGATTACTCCTGCTATCGCTTTGTTAATTTCTACTTTTTTTGAAGGTTACCGATGGGATGTATTCGCAGCGTTGGGAATACTTTTGTTATTTTCGGGCAACATTCTGGCTTTACGGTTTAAAACAAAAAAAACAGTTACATGAAGACTTATATAAATCCGGGGAGAAATACCTGGACCGATATTTTAAAACGCCCGCTTTTCGATGTTTCGGAATTGTACGGACGTGTACAAAATATACTGACTGAAATTCGTGAGCAGGGCGATGAAAAATTGCGCGAATACACCGAACGTTTTGACGGTGTTAAACTGGATAATTTTGAGGTTTCGCCCGAAGAAATTACCAGGGCAGAAGCCTCAATCGACCAGAATTTAAAAGATGCGATTGCTTTAGCTGCTGAAAACATAAAGGCTTTTCACAGTACCCAAATGCCCGAAATCAGAAAGATGGAAACCGCTCCCGGCGTAATCTGCTGGCAAAAACCGGTGGCCATTGAAAAAGTTGGATTGTATATTCCGGGCGGAACAGCACCACTTTTTTCTACCGTATTGATGCTGGCTCTTCCGGCAAAAATTGCTGGTTGTAAACAAATTGTTCTTTGTTCGCCACCAGATAAAAATGGCAACATTCATCCGGCAATTTTGTACGCTGCTAAGGTTGCAGGCGTAACACAAATCTACAAACTGGGCGGTGTTCAAGCCATCGGAGCAATGGCTTACGGTACCGAGACTGTTCCGAAAACCTACAAAATTTTTGGTCCGGGAAATCAATACGTAACAGCTGCCAAACAACTGGTTAGCATGAACGAAGTTTCGATCGATATGCCGGCCGGTCCTTCCGAAGTACTGGTTGTTGCCGACGAAACATCGAATCCGGCTTTTGTGGCTTCCGATTTATTGTCGCAGGCCGAACACGGTGCCGACAGCCAGGTTGTGCTGGTTACCGATAACGAAAATACATTAAAAGAGGTACTTGCTGAAGTTCGGACACAGGTTGATCAGCTGCCAAGAAAAGAACTCGCCGAAAAAGCGCTATCTCACAGTGTTTTAATTGTGGTTTCAGATGATGCCGAACGTGTTGATCTGATCAATGAATATGCACCGGAACACCTGATCATCAGCACAAAAAAATATATGGAACTGGCAGAGAAGATCACTAACGCAGGTTCGGTATTTTTGGGAGAATTTACACCTGAAAGTGCAGGAGATTACGCTTCGGGAACCAACCATACATTGCCTACCAACGGCTGGGCACGATCGTACAGCGGAGTAAACCTGGATAGTTTTTTGAAAAAGATCACCTTTCAGGAGATTAGTGAGGAAGGACTTTTAACTATTGGCCCCGCTATTGAAAAAATGGCCGCTACCGAACAACTTGAAGCGCACAAAAATGCAGTAACTTTACGCCTTAAACAGATCGAAAAAAATGGAACTAAATAATCTACTCCGCGAAAACATAAAAAACCTGAAGCCATACTCGTCGGCAAGAGACGAGTATAGTGGCGATGCGATGGTTTTTCTCGATGCCAACGAAAACCCCTTTAACGAACCTTACAACCGCTACCCCGATCCGCTGCAACGTTTGGTAAAAGAAAAGATAGCGGTATTAAAAAAGGTAAATGCTGAAAATATTTTCCTGGGAAACGGAAGCGATGAACCAATTGACTTGCTGATTCGTGCATTTTGTGAGCCGGGAAAAGACAATGTGGTTACCATCGATCCAACCTACGGCATGTACCAGGTTGCGGCCGATATCTCAGGCGTTGAACTGCGTAAAGTTTCGTTAACCGAAGATTTTCAGTTAAACATTAATGATATTCTTGGCGAAACCGACAAAAATACCAAACTGATATTTTTATGTTCGCCCAACAATCCAACCGGCAACAGCTTGAATAAAGATGCGATGTTGGAGCTGGCCAACCAGTTTCACGGGCTGGTAATTATTGATGAAGCATACATCGACTTTGCGCCGGGGAAAACGCTGATGCCGGAACTGGAACACTACCCCAACCTGGTAATTCTGCAAACTTTTTCGAAAGCCTGGGGAATGGCCGGAATACGTTTGGGAATGGCATTCGGAAGCACAGAATTGATTGGCATTCTGAACAAAATAAAGTACCCGTACAACCTTAATATTCTTACCCAGGAGAAAGCCATGTTACTGCTCGACAAAAAAGTAACCGTTCAGAAATGGGTAAAACTGCTTATTGCCGAGCGCGATAAAATGGAAAAACTGTTGGCTGAATTTCCGTTTGTGGTTAAAGTTCATCCGTCAGAAGCGAATTTCCTGTTGGTAAAAATGCACGATGCCCGAGGTATTTACAACTATCTGGTAGAGGAAGGAATAATTGTTCGCGATCGCTCGAAAGTACATTTGTGCAACGAAAGTTTGCGAATAACAATTGGTAATTCGGAAGAAAACGAAAGCCTTTTAAGTGCGCTAAAAAAACTAATTTAAAAACGATGAAGAAAGTACTATTTATAGACCGCGACGGAACCTTAAACCACGAAACTGCAGACGAACAAATTGATGCATTTGAGAAGCTGGAGTTTCTGCCGAAGGTTTTCCGCAATATGCACTACATCCGCAAAAACCTTGATTACGAGTTGGTAATGGTTACCAACCAGGATGGTTTGGGCACCGATTCGTTTCCGGAAGATACGTTTTGGCCGGTACATAACTTTATACTGAAAGCTTTTGAAAACGAAGGTGTTGTTTTCGACGATATTTGTATCGACCGCCACTTTCCGGAAGATAACTCTACTACCCGCAAACCGGCAACCGGAATGCTTACAAAATACATTGAAGGCGATTACGATTTGGCAAACAGTTTTGTTATCGGCGACCGTAAAACCGATATCATGCTGGCGAAAAACCTCGGTGCAAAAGGTATATTTATTAATAACGGCGACCAGGTTGAAGAACTGGAAAAAGAAGGATTGGCAGCTATTTGTGCTCTGATTTCCGACGACTGGGACGATATATACGCTTGTGTGGCTTCACCGCAACGCACAGCAAAGGTTGAACGAACCACGAAAGAAACTGCCATTTCTGTTTCATTAAATCTTGATGGATCAGGAGTATGCAATATTTCAACCGGCCTGGGCTTTTTCGATCACATGCTGGAACAAATTGGCCGCCACAGTGGCGTTGACCTCAACATTAAGGTAAAAGGCGATTTGGAGGTTGACGAACATCATACCATTGAAGATACGGCGCTGGCTTTAGGCGAGGCTTTTAGAAAGGCTGTTGGCAATAAACTGGGCATGGAACGTTATGGTTTTTGCCTGCCTATGGATGAGTGTCTGGTTATGGCTGCTATTGATTTTGGAGGACGCCCGTGGTTGGTTTGGGAGGCCGATTTTAAACGCGAAATGGTGGGCGACATGCCTACCGAAATGTTTATGCACTTCTTCAAATCCTTCTCCGATGCAGCATTGTGTAATCTGAATATTAAGGCTGAAGGTGCCAACGAACACCATAAAATAGAAGCGATTTTTAAAGCATTGGCGAAATCAATAAAAATGGCAATTCGCCGCGATGTATTTAACTTCGATTTGCCATCAACAAAAGGAATGTTATAAAATTAAGACTCCGCAAAACTCTGTGCTCTCTGCGGTTAAAAGATATGAAGACAATAAAAATACTAAACGAAAAAAAGGACACTGCGATCTTACTGATTCACTGTCCGGACAAACAAGGAATCCTTGCAACTGTAACTGAATTTCTGAATAAAAATAAGGGCAACATTATTTACCTCGATCAGCATGTTGATCGTCAGGAAAAGATTTTTTACATGCGGGTTGAATGGGAACTGGAGAATTTCGCCATTCCTGCCGATAAGATCGGTGAATATTTTGACACCCTGATTGGCAGCCCGTTGCAAATGAACTGGAAGATCTATTTTTCAAATGAAGTTCCGCGAATGGCCCTGTTTGTTTCTAAAATGCCACATTGTTTGTTCGATATCCTGGCACGTTACACAGCCGGCGAATGGGACGTGGAAATACCAATGATTATTAGTAACCACGAAACGCTGCGTCCGGTTGCCGAACGTTTCGATATTGATTTTCATTATTTCCCTATTAATAAAGAAAACAAAGCCGAGCAGGAAGCAGCTGAGCTAAAACTGTTAAAGGAAAACAACATCGATTTTGTGGTGCTGGCGCGCTACATGCAAATCCTGTCGGAAGATTTTGTAAAAAATTATCCGAATAAGGTTATCAACATCCACCATTCGTTCTTACCGGCATTTGCGGGTGCAAAACCTTATCATGCAGCCCACGAGCGCGGAGTAAAAATTATTGGTGCAACAAGTCACTATGTTACTTCCGAGCTGGATGCAGGGCCGATTATCGAACAGGATGTTACCCGTTGCAGCCACGTTGATACGATACAAAAATTGATTCGCAAAGGTCGCGATTTGGAGAAAATCGTTCTTTCGCAGGCCGTATACAAACACCTACAGCGTAAAGTACTGGTTTACAGAAACAGAACGGTTGTGTTTAATTAAAAACCGAGTTGCAGGTTACAAGTTACAGGTTTTAGTCAATCACAAAAATTAGCTAAGATAAAAGATTATGAAAAGTTATAGAGATTTGGAAATTTATCAGTCAGCCTATCAACTAGCTATAAAAGTTCATAAAATGACCTTAACTTTACCTGCTTACGAACTCTATGAACAAGGAAGTCAGGTCAGACGCTCAACAAAAAGCATAAAAGACAATATTGTTGAGGGCTATGGAAGAAACCGATACAAACAAGATTTTATCCGGTTTCTGGTTTATGCTCAGGCTTCGTGTGATGAAGCCAACTCACAGTTAACGATGATCAATGAACTTCACTTTGATTCAAAAGGCTTAAACGATTTGATATCAGATTATGAACTTTTAGGGAAAAAACTCAATAAATTCATTGAATATGTTGAAAGGCACTGGAATGAAAAAAGTTAACCAGTAACCTGAAACAAGCAACCAGTAACAAAAAAGAATATGAAAAGATTATTATCCATCCTCAGCATAACATTTTTAGCAATGTCTGCATTTGCGCAACTAAGTACAATTCCGGAAAAAGAAATTCCTGCCGATTACGGTTACATTGTAAAAATTGGCCAGCAAATGCCTGAAATTACAATGGAACTTACCGACGGCACCAAAGTCTCAACCGCCGATTTAAAAGGAAAAATAACAATGTTGCAATTTACCGCCAGTTGGTGTTCGGTATGCCGAAAAGAAATGCCACATATTGAAAAAGAAATCTGGCAAAAACACAAGGATAATGATGATTTTGTGTTAATCGGTGTTGACATGGACGAACCGCTTGATAAGGTTAAGGATTTTAAGGAAACAATGAAAATTACCTATCCGCTGGCACTTGATCCGGGCGCTGAAATCTTTTACACTTTTGCAGCAAAAGGTGCCGGTGTTACACGAAATGTAATTATCGACAAAACAGGAAAAATTGTTTATTTAACCCGCCTTTTTAAAGAAGACGAATTCAATGAAATGGTTGAGGTGATTGATCTTTTACTGAAAGAATAAACCCGAATAAAGATGAACATTGTAATAATAAAATACAACGCCGGAAACATCGAGTCGGTAAACAATGCGCTTAACCGATTGGGTGTAAATGCAGAGATAACGGCCGATCACGAAAAGATCAGAAATGCCGACAAAGTTATCTTTCCGGGAGTTGGCGAGGCCAGCACAACAATGGCCTACCTGCGCGAAAACAAACTCGATGAACTGATCGTATCGTTGAAGCAACCGGTTTTGGGTATTTGTCTCGGACTTCAGTTGATGTGCTCGCATTCGGAAGAAAACGATACCGAGTGCCTGGGTATTTTCGATGAGAGAGTTAAACGTTTTATTCCAAAACCCGGCGAAGAATATATTACCAAAGTTCCACACATGGGCTGGAATGCCATAAAAGACCTGAAAAGCGATCTTTTTACGTCAGAGCTGGAAAATGAGTATGTTTATTTTGTGCACTCGTATTACGCCGAAAAAAGCGAGCATACCATTGCCACCTGCGATTATATTCTTCCGTTTAGTGCGGCTTTGCACCGCGATAATTTTTATGCCACACAGTTTCACCCGGAAAAAAGTGGTACCATCGGCGCAAAAATATTGGAGAACTTTTTAAAACTCTAAGCACACTAACGTAACTTTGCACTTACAATTAAAGACTGAAACTGACGTTCATCAAAAGAAATAAGCAAAAAACAACAAGTAATCAGCAAAATCATGGATAGGCTAACAATCATTAAAGTTGGAGGAAAAGTAGTTGAAGAACCTGAATCACTAGAAGCACTGCTCGATCAGTTTCGTAAAATTTCGGGAAACAAATTACTGGTTCACGGTGGAGGACGTACTGCTACTGAAATTGCAAAACGATTGGGAATTGAAACCAAAATGGTTGATGGCCGCCGGATTACCGATGCCGATATGCTTGAAGTGGTTACCATGGTGTACGGAGGTTTGGTAAATAAAAGAATTGTGGCCGGATTACAGGCACGAGACATGAACGCAATTGGCCTTACCGGAGCCGACCTCGGATTAATAAAAGCCCACAAACGCGCTGTGCAAGATGTGGATTACGGTTTTGTTGGCGACGTTGATGACGTAAATGCCCGCGAACTACGAATGCTTATTGACGAAAACGTTATTCCTGTTGTCGCACCACTAACCCACGATGCAAAAGGTCAGATGCTAAATACCAATGCCGATACCATTGCGTCGGAATTAGCTATTGAATTATCAAATTACTTTAAGGTTTATCTTTTCTATTGTTTCGAAAAACGTGGGGTTTTAACCGATCCAAACGATGAGTCATCTGTAATTTACGATCTCAATTACAAATTATTCGATCAGTACAAAACCGAAGGTGTTATCAGCGAAGGAATGATACCAAAACTGGATAACGGTTTCAGGGCAAAAGCAAAAGGCGTACAGGAAATTCTGATTACCAACCCCGAAAATATTGCAACCGGGCGGGGTACGAGGCTCACCTGATTTTTTTTACATCTCTCCCCCATTTTTACGGTAACTCCTAGCTGTTGGATAACAGAAAAATTCTACCCTGTTTTTCCGTCACATTTTCATACTTTCCCGTTTTTAATTACTAATTTTCACATTAGTTCATATCTATGATAGAATTAATGTACGCTTTTAAATATTGAAATATTTTACTATGTTGAAGTTCTAAAACAGAACAGTGCTGAATATGACATTAAGACAAACCTGACAACTATAATTAACTAAATACCAAAACTTTAAAATGACCCATATAAATACCGACAATTGTAACAAAAGTGGTAAGCTTCATGGAGAAGGTTGCAAATCGTGTATCAAAGAGCATAGAAATAATATCTTTTCACCCCTCAGCCAGGAAGAAATAGACTTTCTAATTGACAAAAAAAGGCAAATTGTATATAATGTTGGCGAAACAATTACCAAGCAAAATACGGCTTCAACTTCCGTAATATGTATTAATGAAGGTCTGGCTAAATTTTATGTTGAAAGTGCGAACGGTAAAAATGTAATAGTCCGTATTGCCAAAGCCGGTGACTTTATCAGTGGTGGAGGTCTTTTTAACGGAAACTTTCAGCATTTTAGCGTTTCGGCAATAACTAAAGTCAAGTGTTGTATGATCGACTCGGCGAACCTGACCAGCATTTTTGGAAAAAACAACGAGTTTGCCATTAAATTACTACGCAACCATACCAAACAAAATAATTTTCTGCTAAAAAAACTGGTCGACCATACACAAAAATATATGCCGGGCCGGGTAGCCGACACATTACTGTATTTAAAGAACGAAATTTTCAATTCCAATGAGTTTTCTGTGCCGCTTACGAGGCAGGAATTAGCCGAAATGTCAAACATGACAAAAGAAAGCTTTGTAAGAATACTTCATCAATTTAAAGATTCCAAATACATAAATACCAAGGGTAATACAATAGGCATATTAGACGAAAGTTCACTAGTTTCTATTAGTGAAAACGGATAATTGACATATATCAACTATTGGCTTGTTTATTATCAATTTAGCCATTCAGTTATATCATTCTCCCCCCTAGATTTCTTAATAGTTATCCTACTACTTTTATATCGTAAAGTATAATAACAAATATAAATTACCTAATATACTACGTTATGAATTACAAATCTATCTCAAAATTATTCATGCTAGGATTCATTCTGGCATTCATGTTTTCTTCATGTACAAAGGAAGGCCCAATGGGACCTGGCGGTGCTGACGGTGCTGACGGAACAGATGGTACTGATGGTGTTGACGGACAAGTTACTTGTTTAGTTTGCCACTCAGGAACTAATATGGAAGCAAAACAAGGACAGTTCTGGATGTCGGCACACGCTGTAGGTGCTATTGCAGTTGATTATGCCGGCGGACGTCAATCATGTGCACAATGCCACTCTCACGAGGGTTTTGTTCAGTTTGCAACTTTAGGCGAAGTTCTTGGAGATATTTCCAATCCTTCAGCCTGGGAATGTAATACTTGCCACGGACTTCACGAAACATTTGAAGGACAAGATTACGCATTGCGTTTGTATGCCCCGGTTAATCCTGTTTTTGACAATACATTAACTATGGACCTGGGTGGTAACAGCAACCTGTGTGCCAACTGTCACCAGTCAAGAAGAGCTGAGCCAGGTTACGGTATGACAGTTGCTCCAACTGATTCATTTGAAATAACAAGTTCTCACTATGGTCCTCACCACGGTGCACAAGGTAATGTTGTGGCAGGTATGGGTTTTGCCGAAATTCCCGGATCAGTTGCTTATCCTGAACAAGGTTCTTCAAAACACTTAACCCAGGCTTCTTGTGTAGGTTGTCATATGGCCGAATTCACAGACGAAGAAGGTGGTCACTCATTTATTCCTAGTGTTGCCGCTTGTAACGAATGTCACGATGCAGATTTGGATGACTACAACTACGGTGGTGTTCAAACAGAGGTACACGAAATGTTAGTTGAACTTCGCGACCAGTTACTTGCTTTAGGTGTTATTGAAGGAGATGATGAGCATGGCTATCACCCTGTCAACTCACGTGATTACCCTGATGGAGGAGTATTCCCAACAGTTCAGGTTCAAGCTTTCTTTAACTGGGTTGGATTAGAAGAAGACCGCAGTTTAGGAGTTCACAATCCTAAATACGTAAAAGCGTTATTGAGAAACTCAATAGAGGCTATGGAAGCTGAACTAAACGCTTTGGCAGCTAATTAATTAAAAGAAATAGAGTGAAAAGACTTCTCTCGGGAAGTCTTTTTTTTCACAAACTTTAATATTATGAAAGCACTAAAAATTATATTATCAATATTTCTTATAGGATTGATTTTTGGTGGCTGTGCGTACAATTGGATTGTTGAAGAAGAAGTAATCGATCCGACCGATCCCGATGCTCCTGAGGTATCGTTTTCAGCTGAGATCACTCCTATTTTCTCTGCAAAGTGTACATCATGCCATACCACTGGTAATCAAATGCCAGATCTCACTCCTTCAAATGCTTATAGTTCGCTCAACAGCAGCCGTTATATTAATACTTCTGATCCTGCATCAAGTTTGATTTATACCAAACCAAGCCCAACAGGAAGCCACGTTAAATATTCGGAGTCAGAGGCAGCATTGGTGCTAACCTGGATAACGCAAGGAGCAAAAAACAATTAAAAACCTAAACTGATAATGATGAAAAAATACATATTGATTCTAATTATTTTAGGAGTTACTTTTTCCAGTTCATTTGCTCAGGAAGAGGCAGCCGATCCGGTTTACGCTTTTAACAGTGGTATTCTGATTGATGCACAAACATCTTTTATTCCTGATGCACGAACACTGGAATTTGTTATTCAACACAAATTTGGAACACTTGAAAACGGGAGATCCGATCTGTGGGGAATTTATGCTCCGGGTTCTAATGTAAGATTAGGACTAAATTATGTTCCTGTCAAAAATTTTCAAATCGGAGCAGGTATTACCAAAAAATTCATGTATACCGATCTTAATGCGAAGTGGAAAGTACTTCAGCAAAAAACAAGCGGTATGCCAATATCGTTCACCTTATTTGGTAATGTTGCTATTGATGGAAGAAATTCCGAATCGATTGGAACTGGTAAAACTGTAGATACAAAAGGCCAGACAATGCCTAATTATATCGATTTGAACGACAGATTATCGTATTTCTCACAAGCTATGGTAACGCGTAAATTCGGCGATTGGGCTTCATTGCAAGCCGCCGCAAGTTTTACGCACTATAATATGTCAGATTGGGATTACAACCATGATGTTGTTGGGCTTCATTTTAGTGGAAAAATTAAATTTTCTCCACAAGGATCATTTATTTTCAACTACGACAAGCCTCTAAAGATCAAAGATATTTCAGAGCAATACACCTGGGATACTCATGCTAAAGAAAACCTGTCGTTTGGTGTTGAATTCTTTACCTTTACCCACGCATTCCAAATTTATGTTGGAACAGCACAGGGTATTCTACCACAGGATATGATGATGTTTAACCAAAATGACTGGACCAATAAAGGTTTAGCCCTTGGTTTTACCATAACCCGTATCTGGATGTTCTAATCGATTAAAAAGTATAAATGATAAAGATGGTAATATCCGATAAAAGCGATATTACCATTTTTCATTCCATAAAGTTATTGCAATACTTCAGATCTATTTACACGAATTAACCCATGAAATATTTCATTCCATTACAAATCCTGATGCTTTTGACAATCACGTTAAAAAGTTTCGGGCAATTTTACGACGATCCCGCAAGTCACGATTGTTTAAAGTGTCACTCCCAGCAAACCTATTCATTCCATAACGACATGATGGATACGGAGGAGAAACGTCTGATGAATCCGTACCTGATAATCGATACCTTAAGATTACGTACAGGTGTTCATCAGAATTTCGACTGCACGGATTGCCACTCATTCGACTACACTACCTATCCGCATGCAGCATCGTTAAAGCTGGAGCCAATGATGACATGTCTGGATTGTCATGGGGGCGACGAGTCGTTTGCAAAATACGAGTTTGATAAAATTGACGAAGAAGTTAACAAGAGTATACACCGTCAGGGTTTTGGCGATAACTTTACCTGTTCAAAATGCCACGATCAACACTACTACTCTACCACTGCACGCACAAGTAGCAGTATTGTTGAGATTGTTGAAAACAGTAACGACATGTGTTTATCATGTCATAACGATATGAAACGTTTTAGCCTGGTATCCGGCGATCTTAAATCTGCCGTTGTTGATATTCACGACTGGCTGCCAAATCAGGAGCTCCATTTTAAACATGTACGTTGTATTGAGTGCCATACTGCGGTTGAAGACGACTTAATGGTTTCGCACAACATTCTTGCAAAAGAAGATGCTGTGCGTCGTTGTGCCGAATGCCACTCGGCCAACTCGTTGTTAAAAGCATCGTTATACAAATACCAAAACCTGCAGGAAAGAGCCGAAGACGGATCTGCACTTGGTGTACTTTCGAATGAAAATTACGTGATTGGATCGCACCAGATTCCAATTTTAAGAACGATTAGTTTAATCATCTTTTTCGCAGCTATGGCTGGAATTATCATCCACGTAATATTTAGAATTATCATCAAAAAGAAATAACAATGAGCTCAGAAAACAAAATATACTTCTACCCACTTTGGTTACGTATTTGGCATGGGATAAACGCCCTGGGTATTATTCTTCTTATCATTACCGGAATAAGCATGAACTCGGGTTTTGAGGAATCCGTTATCAGCTTTAAACTTATTATTACCGTGCATAATTATGCCGGAGTAATAGTATCCTTAAACTACCTTTTGTTTTTAATAGGTAACATGGTAACCTCAAATAAAAAGTTTTACATTGTAAAACCAAAGAATTTTTTGAAACGCCCAATGAAACAGGCGTACTACTACGCGTGGGGAATGTTTCATGGAATGAAAGCTCCATACCCGCTATCGGAAAAACGTAAATTCAATCCGTTGCAAAAATATACTTACCTAATCGTAATGTACATTATTGTTCCGTTGGTAATAGTTTCGGGTATTGGATTAATGTTTCCCGAGCTGATTTTTAATAAAATATACAACATCAGCGGTGTTCTTATCACTGCCGTAACACATTCGGCTATGGGATTCTTTATTTCCATATTCCTGATTATTCACCTTTACATTGCATCAATTGGCAAGTCGCCGCTTGATAATTTCAGAAGTATTGTAAACGGTTGGCACCACGTATAATTTTAACAAGAGAAAAGCAAGTCATAAATAAACAATAAAACGACAGGAAAGAGGGCGAAGAAAGAAAACAGGACAGAAATAGCGACACACAAATAATGCATGGTTGGCTCGCAAGGTAGGCTGAGATAAGGGATTTAGTAATTATATTAAAGACGGCTTAGCATGAAGTACTTGAGCAAAACTTTAACTAAAAATCTGTTCGATGTATGCACCGGAGCAAATTCAGGGCTGGTTAAAATCTTTTTAATCGTCGGTTTGCTTATGATGCCCGGATTTAAACTGATGGCACAATCCAATGATGATTGTGCCATGTGCCACGACGACCCTGAACTATTTACCATTGTAAACGGTCGGGAAGTTTCAAGGTATATTCCTGCCGGTATTCTCGAAAATTCAGTACACAGTTATCTCGAATGTATTTCGTGCCACACGGATGCTGACGTTGAAGAATTTCCACATGCCGATAAACTTCAACCAGTAAATTGTGGCGATTGCCATGACGAAGCCATGACAAAGTTCATGAATGGTGTTCATGGAATGGCTTTTGAAAAAGGCTCACGAAATGCGCCCAACTGTGCCGAATGCCACGGAACACACAGGATACTGAGCTCAGCCGATCCGCAATCGCGCACCTATAAAATGAATATTCCGGTTTTGTGCGGAACCTGCCACCGTGAAGGTGCGCCGGTTGCAAGGGCCTACAATATTGGTGAGCACAACATTGTTGAGAACTACACACAGGGCATTCACGGAAAAGGATTATTTAGCAGTGGTTTGGTGGTAACTGCCACCTGCAACAACTGCCACGGCAACCACCTTATTCTCCCCCACACCAACATGAACTCCAGCATTTCGGAGAAAAATATTGCAGCAACCTGTATGCAATGCCATGCACGAATTGAAGATGTTCACATAAAAATAATCAACAAGGAACTTTGGGAGAAAAGCCCGGGGGCAATTCCGGCTTGCACCGATTGCCATCCTCCACACAAAGTTGAGTTGAAAAATATTATTGAAAACATTTCAGATAAAACCTGTTTAAAATGCCACGAACAACCCGATATTCATAAAGTAATTGACGACAAGCAGGTTTCTCTTCATGTTGATGTAAATGAATTTGTTAATTCGGCTCACAATAATATTACCTGTGTAAAATGTCACTCGGATGTTACCGCAAATATTGCCCGTCCGTGTGAAACTGCGGATAAAGTCGATTGTTCGAGTTGCCATGCAGAGGAATCCGAGATCTATTTCCAAAGCGGCCATGGAGAGGCTTATTTTGCCAAACATGAGAATGCACCTTATTGTACCGATTGCCACGGGTCGCACCTTGTTGTTCCTTCCGAGAATGAAAATTCGCCTACTTTCCGCTCTGCAGTACCAAAACTTTGTGGCGAATGCCATAAAGAAAATGGTCAGGCAGTTGCCGGCACCAACCTGAAGGAAACCGATGCCTATTATGATTATTCAACAAGTGTGCACGGAAAAAGTCTGGAGGAAAAAGGACTGTTGTCGGCCGCTATTTGTACCGATTGCCACACCACGCACTTCATGTTAAAAGAAGATGATGAACGATCGTCGGTAAATCCGGCCAACCTGGCAAAAACATGTGGAAATTGTCACAAAGGAATTTACGACCAGTATATTGAAAGTGAACACGGTATTGGTGCCAACACCGAAGAGTTGAAATTCCCTACCTGCGAAACCTGTCACTCGGCCCATAATATTTCCGAAGTGCATGAAAGCAAATTTATGTCGGAAATCAGCTCTCAGTGCGGACAGTGCCACCTGGAACTAGCCGAAACTTACCTGGAAACCTATCACGGGAAAGTGTATCAATTGGGTTACCTGGAGGCTGCACGTTGTTCCGACTGCCATGGTGCTCACAATATCTATCGGATGGACAATCCAAAATCAACGATCAGTCCACGAAATATTGTTGCCACCTGCTCGAAATGTCATACCGATGCCAATATGAAATTTACCGGTTACCTGACACATGCCACTCACTACGATAAAAGCAATTTCCCATGGCTCTATTACACATTCTGGGCAATGACCGGATTACTGTTAAGCGTGTTTGCTTTTTTTGGCCTGCACACCTTATTGTGGATACCCCGGTCGCTGGGTGCCATGATAAAAAAACGAAAGGAACCAAAACCTTTGGGCAAACAAATGTATATCAGGCGTTTCCAGAAGAAAAACAGGATAACCCACATTTTTGTAATAGTAAGTTTCATACTGCTTGCCCTAACCGGAATGATTTTGAAATTTGCCTACATGCCCTGGGCCCAGTTTTTGGCCGAAGCCATTGGCGGTGCCCATATTGCCGGTTTTATTCATCGAACAGCTGCCCTTGTCACTTTCGGATATTTTATATTCCATGTGGTAGCGCTATTAAAAGTTAAGTTTAAACATGGAATAAAAGTCAGCAAATTTATTTTCAGCAGTAACTCGCTGATGTTTAACCGGAAAGACATTCGCGACTTTTGGGCATCAATTAAATGGTTTATAGGAATTGGTCCCCGGCCAAACTATGGAAGATGGACTTATTGGGAAAAATTCGACTACTTCGCCGTATTCTGGGGAGTGCTTGTAATTGGCTCAACCGGATTAATGCTATGGTTCCCCGAATTCTTCACCAAATTCCTGCCCGGCTGGCTTATTAATGTAGCACAGATTATACACAGCGACGAGGCTTTACTTGCCGTTGGATTTATTTTTACCATTCACTTTTTTAATACACACCTGCGCCCCGAATCCTTCCCGATGGATACTGTAATTTTCACGGGATATGTACTGGAGGAAGAATACAAAAAAGATCGACCACACGAATATGAGCAACTGGTAAAATCAGGGAAAATAAATGAAGTTCGCGTTGAAAAAGAGTTTACGAAAGAGAGGATGAGAACGATAAAAATCTTTGGATTCACTGCACTTTTCGCCGGTGTAATGATGATAATACTGATAATTTACTCTTTAATTTTCCATTAAAAGGCAAAAAAAAGAAAAGAATGAAATACAATTTTTAATACTTAACCCTAGTGGATTAGTAGTATAACAAACAGTAAATATGAGAAATATGTAAACTGACAGAAATATTAAAACTTCATGTTCAGAACATAGTTTCAAATTAACATTGCGTATATAGACAATTTATAAATAAGTATCTGACCTTGAATAATTAAAGGAAAATTATAATCTTGGATCAGTAGATTTTACATCAAACCAATAAACGAAAAATTATGAAATTACCGTCTTCCATAAGAAACTGGGTATCGATTACAGGAGCAGTTTTAGCTGTTTTCAACCTGGCCAGCATCCTCGCTTTATTTCTTTTGAATGTAGCTTTCGGATTTGGTGGTCAATATATTGGTTTATTCATTTTCATCATCCTTCCGGTATTTTTGATCGTTGGATTACTCATGATCCCGCTGGGGATGCGAATCTACCGAAAGAAAGCGCGCTTGGCTGAAAAAGAAGGTAAACGTTTAAACTGGCCAATCTTAGATTTTAATAATTTGGCTACCCGTAATGCCAGCACAATTTTTATCGTTGGAACAATTTTTCTGCTTATTATTTCGTCAGTAGGAAGTTACGAAGCTTTTCATTACACCGAATCGGTAGAATTTTGCGGAAAGTTATGTCACGAGGTTATGGAGCCGGAATACGTAACCTACCACGGTTCGTCGCACGAGCGTGTTGCCTGTGTGGAGTGCCACGTTGGTTCGGGAGCCAGCTGGTATGTAAAAAGTAAACTTTCGGGTTTATACCAGGTATACTCTGTTTTGGCCAACAAATATCCACAACCCATCCCTACCCCAATTGCCAATCTGCGTCCGGCACGCGAAACCTGCGAAGAATGCCACTGGCCGGAGAAATTCTACGATAATAAAATGAGGGTAAAACATTCATTTTTAACCGATGAAGAAAACACCGAACATATTGTTCATTTGCAGGTAAAAACAAGTACACAGGTAACTCCTCAGGGAGTGATAAAGGGTATACACCAGCACATTAGCCCCGAGGTGAAAATTGAATACAAAGCCCTTGATGAAAAACGTCAGATTATTCCGTGGGTAAAATACACCAATACAAAAACCGGAGAAGAATACATTTACACCGATGAAATGAGTATGGTTTCAGAAGCAGAGCTCGATTCGTTGGAAACAAGGGTAATGGATTGTTTGGATTGCCATAACAGGCCATCGCACAATTACAATGCTCCGCAAAACTTTATCGATCAATCCATGGCTGAAGGAAAAATTTCAACCGATCTACCTGCCATAAAACTGGCAGCCATGATGGCTCTTTACCAGGATTATCCTACAAAAGACACGGCAATGATTGCCATTGAAAACCAGATCACTGACTGGTTTGAAAGTGGTTATCCGGAAGTTTATGAAACTAAAAAAGCGGAAATCGATCAGGCAATTGCTGCCATTCAGGAAGATTATTCCAATAACATTTTTCCGTTTATGAAGGCCAACTGGAAAGCTTATCCAAATAACATTGGTCATATGGAATCGGACGGATGTTACCGTTGCCACAACGACCGCCATGCAACAACTGAAAACAAAACGATTTCAAAAGACTGTTCGCTGTGTCACAATATCATAGCACAGGGAACGCCGGATAGTATGCAATATTCTACTGCTTTCGAAGCACTGGATTTCCAACACCCTGTAGATGTTGCCGAAGCATGGAGAAGTGAAATGTGCTCAATGTGTCATACAGCATTGTATTAAATTTTGGCACAATATTTATTATTCTTATAATAGGTTTTTTAGAAAACAGTAATATAAATTTTAAATACACGATTATGAAACTCAAAAAATTAATTTTCCTTTTAGGTCTTGCAGTCTTATTTAGCACTGCAGCCACCGCTCAAACTTACAAGTACATTGGTGCAGCAAAATGTAAAATGTGCCATAACAAGCCCGATAAAGGCGAGCAGTTTAACATTTGGCAGGCAGGCCCACACGCAAAAGCAATGGATGCTTTGGAAGGTGCCGACAAAACCAATGAAACATGTTTAAAATGTCACTCAACTGCAGGCTCTGTAGATAGCGGTTTACTTGCCGGTCTTAAAGTTGATGAAGGAGTTTCGTGCGAATCATGTCACGGACCTGGTAGTCATTATAAATCGGCTGCAATTATGAAAAACAAAAAAATGGCACTTTCAAAAGGAATGACTGACCCAACAGAAGAAACCTGTAAGGCTTGTCACCTTGGTGAAAAACCAGAAGGCCATGTGGCTCCAAAAAAAGCATGGAATTATGCTGAATTTGTGAAAGTAATTGCTCACGACGATCCTACAACAAACTAATTTTTAAAAACTTTTATTTTGTGAAAAATTCCTTTGTTTTTTCAAACAAAGGAATTTTTTTAGTGTTTTATTCAGACAACTACTAATTATGAAGAAGCTAAGTTCATTCCTTTTTTCCATGTTTTTTACCGGAATTCTTGTGGTAATTTTTGCAATAGCAATTGGTTACGCCACCTTTATCGAAAACGATTATGGTACCATCACTGCAAAAATTCTCATTTATAATTCCAGGTGGTTCGAGATCTTGTTGTTTATACTCTGCATTAACATCGTTGGCAGTGTTTTTAAATACAAACTCATTGCACGGAAAAAATGGACAATTCTGCTTTTTCATATCTCCTTTATCGTTATTGGTGTAGGTGCAATGATTACCCGTTATTACGGTTATGAAGGCAGCATGCATATTCGCGAAAACAGTTCGTCGGATTATATCGTTTCCGAAGCATCGTTTGTAACGGTTAAGATTACTGATGGTACCGAAACAATAGAAGAATCGAGCGAAGTTAAATTCTCGCCCTACACCGCCAACCGTTTCTCAGAAAAAATACATTTTAAAGGAAAAACAATACACATCAGCAATCAGCAATTTATGCCATCGGCGGTGGAAAACGTCGTTCTCGATCCGAATGGTGAACCCATTGTTTCGCTGATTACGGTTGAAAATGGTGCATCGCGAAAAGACTTTACGCTAAGAAACGATAACACTAAAACATTAAATGGGTTAACGCTGGGGTTCGGCAACAATTTAACTACTGATATTAAACTGAGTTTAAAGGATGGTAACCTTTATGTTTCTGCTAACGATTCCATTCAGGTATCAGGAATGATGAGCGACAACAGTGAGTTGATAGCTCCTGGTTCTGAAAAACTGGTAGATACGCAAAAGGCCTATACGTATAAAAACCTCACGTTTGCCATTAAACAGTTTCTGCCAACTGCTTCGGTTCAATTGGTTTACCAAAAACCATCACAGGAAATGAGCCCGCCAGATGCTTTTAAAGCTGCGATTTCAACTGGTGAAGAAAGTAAGGAGTTGATTGTTTATGGAAGAACAAGAGAAGTTGGCGATTTTTTCACTACATCCATCGATGGAATGACTGTGTCGGTTTCATACGGATCGCGAATAATTAAGCTTCCGTTTGCTATTCAGCTTAACGATTTCCAGCTCGAACGTTACCCGGGTTCAATGAGCCCGTCATCATATGCCAGCGAAGTGGTTTTAAAAGACGGTAGCACCGAAATGCCATTCCGCATTTTCATGAATAACATTCTGAAATACAAAGGATATCGCTTCTTCCAATCGTCGTACGATACGGATGAGCGCGGCACAATTCTTTCGGTAAACCACGACTCAACAGGAACATCGGTAACTTATTTTGGTTACCTGATTATGGCCATCGGGATGGTGCTAACTTTGTTTAACCGAAACAGTCGATTCAAAACCCTGCTGAAAGCATCGGCACGACTACGCGAAAAACGAAAAAAACTGTTTGCTGTTTTGGTAACGGGCGTATTGTTGAGTATTAGCGCACAGGCACAAGTTGCAACACCCGCATCACTTAACAGCGACCACGCCGAATCGTTCGAAAGTTTACTTATTCAGGATAGAAAAGGCCGCGTAGAGCCAGTTTCTACACTGGCGTCGGAAATACTTCGAAAAGTGGCTAAAAAAACAAGCTGGGAAGGTATGTCGCCAACCGAAGTTTTTCTTGGTATGCAGGCAAACCCTGAGCTATGGAAAAACATTGCCATTATAAAAGTTGCCAATCCCGAAATACGCCGAACAATTGGAATTACAGGGAAATATGCCTCATTTAATTCAATTGTTCGACCACGCGAAATGGGTGGTTATATACTTAGCTCAGATGTTCAGGCCGCTTATGCAAAAGAGAGTAACCACCGTAATAAATTCGACAAAGAAATTATGAATGTCGACGAGCGCGTTAATATTCTTATGTCCATTTTTACCGGCGATTTTCTGACTATATTTCCCGTTCCAAACGATGATAATCATAAATGGGTTTCAATTAACGAAGCAAAGGAACTTCCTGCCCAAAATGCTGATTTCGCAAGGCAAACGGTTTCGTCATATCTTCAATCGGTACAAAAACGCGATTGGGCAACAGCCAACCAATTGCTGAATAACCTGAAACAAAACCAGGAAACCATTGGAGCGAAGATCATTCCATCGGCAACAAAAGTGAAAATGGAAGTACTGTATAATAACCTGAACATTTTTGGGAAGTTATCCAAAATTTTCATGTTTACAGGGCTCATTCTTCTGATGTTACAATTGCTCACCCTGTTTAATCCGAATTTTAAATTACGCTTCCTGAAAAGTTTTGCCTTTTACTTTATTCTCGTACTGTTTTTGGCCGAAACTGCAGGACTGGCAATTCGCTGGTACATCTCTGGTCATGCGCCATGGAGTAACGGTTACGAATCGATGGTATTTATCAGTTGGGCAACCGCACTTGGAGGTCTGATTTTTGCCAAACGTTCGGAAATTACATTATCACTAACTTCGGTTTTGGCCGGATTAACACTGATGGTGGCCGGAATGAGCTGGATGAGCCCGGAAATTACCAACCTGGTACCGGTTTTAAAATCGTATTGGTTAATTGTTCACGTAGCAATTATTACAGCCAGTTACGGGTTTTTGGGAATTAGTGCATTGCTTGGTTTCCTAAACCTCATTTTAATGATTTTCAGAAACAAACGCAATTCCGACAGAATCAACCACACCGTAAAAGAACTTGTTAACATCATACAGATTGCATTGATTATTGGCTTGTTAATGGTTACACTCGGTTCGTTTTTAGGTGGCGTTTGGGCCAACGAAAGCTGGGGGCGCTACTGGGGCTGGGACCCAAAAGAAACCTGGGCACTGGTAACAATTTTAGTGTATACATTCATCACGCACATGCACCGCATTCCCGGAATGCGCGGTAGTTTTGCCATGAGTGTGGCTGCTGTTTTGGGTATCAGTTCGGTGTTAATGACCTATTTTGGAGTAAATTATTACCTGTCAGGGTTGCATTCGTATGCACAAGGCGAAGCGGCTCCAATACCTTCAGGTGTTTATATTGCAGTGGCAGTTGTAGCACTGGTAATTGTTTCAGCCTATTTCGCTGAAAAAACAAATCCGATTGTAGAAGAGGTAGAACATTCCGAAGAATAAAAAATAAGCAAGGGCAGATTAGTATTTTATAAATTTGCCCTTGCTTATTTTTTTCCCTGATTCAAGTATTTCAATCAAATAGTAACCTGGTTTTAAATCCGATACATTCAGTTTCATCTCTGCACTAATATTCTCATGAATCAAACTTCTTCCCCAAATGTCGTAGACGATACACTCAAATTGATGTAATCCTGGAGTTTGAACCCGGATATAATCTGTTGCCGGATTAGGAAATAATTTTAATTCTGCCAGAGTTTCATTATTGATGCCTACCTGAATACTTTGACTGAAATGATAGGTAACATCTCCGCTTTCCAGCCATTCTCCTCCTGAAAAAGAAGTAGATTCCAGTTTATCAACCACTTGGGTGTTGTAAACTAACATTGGTAAAAACGACAAAATGAATTCCCGATTTTCCAACTCACCAGGAGCAATAGCGTTTTCAGAAAAGTATTTCGTATTGTTTGCATCAATCCACCCATTATCCCAGTTTTGAACCTGTACTTCATGAACAAGAGTTTCACTAATTTGATGGAAATGCCGTTTGCGGGTAACTTCCAACCAATTATCAAGGTCGTAATCCCAACTGTAAAGTGTTTCGGTAGTTAGGTTCATCAATCCATCATAATCATAGCTTAATTTACGATCTGGAATAAAATTATCTTCTCCCCACCCTTCAACATATTCGGTCATATCAGACAAAAGGTTTTGCTCATTATAAGCGTATACAATTTCATATTTTTTGGATTTTACCATTTCGTAGCTATCGTAATCATAAGCTATCTCCTCAGAAATATTACCCAGCGAATCATAATTGTATTCTAATATTTCAAATGTCGACCAGCGATCATAAAACTGATCCCATTTCATTGTATTCACCTGTTTAAGACTGTTCAACGAATCATAGCTATACTGCAGGCGCGAAACCTTCTCCCAATCATCATATTCATCAAATTTTTCTTTACTCCATTCTGTTTCAAGCAAACCGCCTTCGTATGTGTAGTACTTTTTGGTGAACATTCGATAGTTAATGGTTACGTATTCCTGAAATTCCACAGAATCCAAACGCCCTTCATTCCCGAAAAAATAATAGTTTGCACTACTGATCAACCAGTGTCCATCGTCATTTTTCCATTTATAATCTTTTGTGATCAGCGTTTGTCCGTTATTTGAAGTGGATAAAGTTTGCCGGCTCACATTCTCTGTTTGTCCGGATATTTCATTCATTTCACGTACCACTATACTGTCTAAAGTCCACAGGTCTGCCGAATTCGCAACTCCACTTTTGATGGGTAATTTGAACTGATGCAGAAAATTCGTTTTTGAAAGATGATCTTTGGTTTGCAGAACTACTGCTTTATTTTTGATATGGCTGGTAATTATATCCTTCGACAAACGGTATTCATAAACACTCGCGGAATCAACTTTACCAAAGTCATCCTGCATTTCTTGTGCATACAAAATAAAAACCGCCAAATTTAGTATCAGAAGTACTATTGTTTTTTGAACCATAAAATAAATCTTAAACGGTTTAAATATACTAAATCGCGTTTACTCCTGATGGATTTCAAAACTTAAAACTATCCAGGATAAATGCCTCGCATACTTATCGAAAAACAAAATGCTTTTCAGCACTTTTCAAACAATCACATCCACACATCTAGATTCTTTACTATATTTGTCCCGGCTCCGAGCCAATCTTCCTAAAGTGTGAACCAGGGAATTTTGGCCGATGGGATTACCCGGAAACAGGTTGTCCTCCCGCATCCCGGCAAGGTCGGGGTAAATTGGAAAGGAGAAAGAGCACATTTTGCATTGGGCGAAATGAAGTTCCTCTCCTTCCCTGAAACATATTAAATGACACAATTACAAAGAGATACCAAAATCGATTATCCGAACTTGCTATTGATTGCAGGTAACGGAAGAAATGTGGGAAAAACCTACTTTGCCTGTCGCGTAATCGAGGCATTATCCGAACAAGCTCCCATTACCGGACTAAAAATCACCTCGCATATTCACGAGCACAACGGCAATGATGTGCTTATAAAAGATAAACACTACGTTATTTTGCAGGAAAAGCAAATTACCGGAAAAGACAGTTCGCTGATGTTACAAGCCGGCGCAAAACAGGTTTTCTTTGTCATGGCCAAGCCGGAGTACCTTCCGGAAGCTTTTGAAAAACTATCGACATTTTTACCCGAAACACCCATTGTGTGCGAGTCGGGAGGCTTACATGAAATTATTAATCCGGGTTTGTTCTTTTTTATTCAATCAACCGGAACTGTGGTAAGAAAACCTCATCACCTGATACACAATCCGATAATTGTGAATAATGACGGAGAAAAGCTTAAATTTGATTACACTAAAATTCAGCTCATCAACAATAAATTTTCATTTGTTTCATGAACCAATTCGAAAAAATACAACAGCTAATCGGCAATTTTACACCGTTTTTCCCAACGGAAAAGGTACAGCTCGAAGATGCATATAACCGGGTATTACAGGAGGATGTAGTGGCTGATTTAAATATGCCTCCGTTTAATAAATCAGCGATGGACGGTTACGCTTGCCGACTTGAAGATATTGCCAATGAATTGGAAGTACTGGAAGTAATTAATGCCGGAAAAATTGCATCGGCTAAAATTGGTGCAAACCAGTGTGTAAAAATTATGACCGGCGCTGCTGTTCCGCCTGAATGCGATTGCGTTTTTATGGTTGAAGATGCTGAGGAACTTTCTGAAAACAAGGTGCGTTGCACTAATCCGAAAACAAAAAAGAATATTTGTTACCTGGGTGAAGATTATAAAAAAGGTGATGTACTGCTAAAAAAAGGAACGCTGATTAATGTGCCGCAAATGGCAGTTCTTGCCGGAGCAGGTTATGCTGAGATGTTAGTTTCAAAACGCCCGAGAGTAACTGTAATTGCTACAGGTAGTGAGTTGGTTCCACCATCTGAAACGCCAAAACCAGGTCAGATTCGGAACAGTAATTCCAGCCAGGTGATAACCCAGCTCAGGAAAATGAATCTTGAAATTGTGTCCGAACTCATGCTGGTTGACGACTATAAATTGCTCACGGAAAGTTTTAACAAAGCACTGGAATCGAGCGATTTTGTCGTATTTACAGGCGGAGCATCAGTCGGAGATTTCGATTTTATTCCGGAGATATTGAAAGAACAAGGATTCAAAATATACTGGGATCACACGGGCATTAAGCCGGGTAACCCAATGACTTTTTCAGAAAAGGATGGCAAGTTCGTTTTTGGACTTTCCGGAAATCCGGTTTCGTCATTCGTGCAGTTTGAGTTGATCGCCAAACCGGTGATCTGCAAACTACTCGGAGCCAACTACGCACCATTGCGTATCAAAGCCCCGATGAACTTTACTTATCAACGAAAAAGAGCCAATCGACTGGCAATAATTCCGGTTGTAATCAATGAAAATGGGGCAATTTCGGAAATTCCGTTTCATGGATCGGCGCATATAAATGCTTTGGCTTTTGCGAATGCTTTGCTCGAGGTGCCGCTGGGTGTTTCAACCATTCAAACTGACGAATTTGCATATGTACGACCGCTTTAACAGACATATCAACTACCTGCGCATTTCGGTAACCGACCGCTGTAATTTCCGGTGCGAATACTGTATGCCTGCCGAAGGTTTACCCTTAAAAAAACATGAGGATATTCTTTCGTTTGACGAAATTACCGACATCGTTAAGGCAGGTGTAAAACTTGGCATTCGCAAACTTCGAATTACCGGAGGCGAACCATTGGTACGCAAAGATCTTCCGGAGCTAATCAGTATGCTTTCAGCCATTCCGGAGATTGAGGATATTGGAATGACAACTAATGGTGTTCTTTTGCCACGTTATGCCAAAGCTCTAAAGGCTGCCGGGTTAAAACGGGTGAACATCAGTCTGGATACCATGAATCCTGAAAAATTCAAAAAAATTACCCGTGTTGGAGAGCTTGATGATGTTCTGCGCGGAATAGACGCAGCAACCGAAGCCGGACTTCTTCCGGTGAAAATAAACTTTGTACGTATTCCGGGCGAAAATGAAGAGGACGAACAGGAAGTACGGGAGTTCTGCCAGAAGAAAGCACTGAAGTTGCGTTTCATCCGACAGATGGATTTGCGCACGGGCGAGTTTTATGCGGTTGACGGCGGTTTAGGCGGCATTTGCAAAATCTGTAACCGCCTGCGTTTAACTGCCGACGGATTTATCGTTCCTTGCCTGCATTCAGGACAACGATACAGCACCCGCGAACTGGGCATTGAAGAAGCATACAACCAGGCTTTGCAAAACAAACCGGAAAAAGGAGTAGGAACAGAATCACACGATTTTTCAAATATTGGAGGATAAAATATGAGCCAGTTATCACATATCAACAACGAAGGAAAAGCCAATATGGTGGATGTGGGCCACAAACCACAACAGGTACGTACGGCCAAAGCATCGGGGTTTATAGCCTTACAACCCGAAACCATTCGGCTGATTAATGAAAGCCTGATAAAAAAAGGCGATGTAATTACCATTGCGGAAATCGCCGGAATTCAGGCAGCAAAAGAAACATCAAGGCTAATTCCGCTTTGTCATCCACTACAGCTGACCAAAGTTGAGGTGAAAGCAGAAGTTCAGAAGAATGGCGTTTTAGTAAAAAGTTTAACCAAATGCATTGGGCAAACCGGCGTTGAAATGGAGGCCTTAACTTCCGTGAATGTTACATTGCTAACCATTTACGACATGTGCAAAGCTGTTGATAAGAACATGATTATTGGAGATATAAAACTAGACTTTAAGGAGAAAATATAACTACAGAAATGGAAGCACAAACCTGCAAAATAAAATCACTAAATATTTCGGAGAAAAAAGGCACGATCAAAACCCCGCGAAAGGAATTGCAATTTAACCTTGAAGGAATTGATGGCGATGCGCACGCCGGAAAATGGCACCGCCAGATAAGTTTGCTGGCTGCTGAGAGTATCAAAAGTTTTGAAGGAGAATTAGGCCGTGAAATCAAATATGGCGAGTTTGCCGAAAACATTACCACAGAAGGAATTGCTGTGCATAAAGCCATGCCTTTTGATCGGTTCAGAGCAGGCAGCGTGGAGCTGGAAGTAACACAGATCGGGAAAAAATGCCATGGAGATAACTGCGAAATTTTTCAACTGGCAGGAAAATGTGTGATGCCAAAAGAAGGGATCTTCTGCCGTGTGATAAAACCGGGAACTCTTACCGAAAACGACGAGCTGGAATACATCCCAAAAACATTCCGTATAAAAGTTATTACGTTGAGCGACCGCGCTTACCAAGGCATTTACAAAGACAAAAGCGGACCACTTCTCGAGAAACTTAGTAAAGACTTTTTTGCATCAAAAACATACCTGTGCGAAACTTCGCGCACTGTAATTCCTGATGAAAAAGAGTTATTAAAAGCCGAACTACAAAATGCTGTAAACGATGGATTCGATATCATTTACACAACCGGAAGCACCGGAATTGGTCCCCGCGATATTGCCCCGGTGATCATCCAAAACTTTATTGATATGGAAATTCCGGGAATTATGGATCACATCCGGTTGAAATATGGCGCAGAAAAACCCAATGCATTGCTCAGCCGATCGATCGCCGGAGTTAAAGACAAAACACTGGTATTCTCGCTTCCGGGAAGTACCAAAGCTGTAAACGAATATTTAACCGAAATTCATAAAATTCTGATGCATTCGTTTCTAATGCTTCATGGAATTGACGGGCATTAACAACCGCAATAATTTTGTCAATCTTTCAACAAAATTCTTCACATAATGTCAAATTAGTTTGCTCCGCCTGCCAATTCTATTAAATTTGAGCAAAACTTTGCACTATGTTACGAATATCTTTACTCGTGATGCTGGTACTGTCATCAGCATCATTTTTGTTTGCCCAACCCGACGATAACAGGAACGAAAGCTGCACCAGCATCATGTTTGGAAAAGATGCCACCGATGACGGTTCGGTGATTACAGCTCACACCTGCGACGCGTATTACCGCACCTGGGTAAATTTTGTGCCGGCTCAAAAATTCGACCGCGATACCACCCATAAAATTTATTGGGGAACCATGCACACGCACACCGCATGGAGTATGGACGGAATGGAGCTAAAAGGTGAAATTCCCGAGGCACGCGAAACATACGCTTACCTGAATACAGCCTATCCGTGTATCAACGAAAAACAACTGGCCATTGGCGAAACGACTATTACCGGTCGCAAAGAATTACATAACGAAAACGGTCTTTTCCTGATTGAAGAACTTGAACGTATTGCACTGCAGCGTTGCACAAAAGCACGCGACGCCATAAAACTGATAGGCGAACTGATTAAAGAATACGGTTTTGCCGATTATGGTGAATGTATAACCATTGCCGACACAAAAGAGGTTTGGCAGCTGGAGATTTTTGGCGAAGGTCCGGATAAAATTGGTGGCGTTTGGGCTGCTCAACGTATTCCGGATGACCATGTGGGAATATCCGCAAATATTCCAAGAATAGGCGAACTCGATCTTGATAATCCGGATTATTATATGGCTTCCGACAATGTTTTTGAGGTAGCCAAAGAGCTGGGATACTGGGATGGAAAGGAAACATTTAAATTCTGGAAGGCCTACAGCGGAGAAAAACCATTTGATATTCGCGAGTATTTTGTGCTAAGTTCGATGGCGCCCGATTTGAATTTGAAATTTGATGCCGATGAATTGCCGTTCTCGGTGAAAGTGGAGAAAAAAGTGAACATCAGCGATGTGATTGCGCTGTACAAACAAACCTATGACGGTACCGAATACGAAATGATCCGTAAGCTGAAAGTTGCACACAAAACTAAGAACGACGATGGCCAAGAGGTAATCGATACCATCATCAGTCCTGCTGCACATCCATGGCTGGCAAAAGATAAGCGTGATTTAATGAATGCCCTGGAAGAGAATTCTGTTTATCGTCACCGCCCCATTTCGGTGCAGTATTGTTCGTACTCATGGATTGCACAATTACGCGATGATCTGCCTGATGAAATTGGTGGCAAAGTGTGGTTCAGCCTCGATATTCCGCGTTTATCGCCACGTGTGCCCATTTATTGTGGCAACCTGAGTTTACCCGATGCTTACAACTATTGCGGACATAAACATTTTAGCCGTCAGTCGGCCATGTGGGCATTTACCCGCGCCAACCGTTTGGCTTTGGTAAACTGGGGCACCGGAAAAGAGCTAGTTGAGCCGGAAGTTACTGCCTTTGAAAACCAGGTACTGAGTGAAACTGAATTTGTTGAAAGTCGCGCCATGGAATTGCTGAAAAAAGACAAGGAAAATGCAGCAAATGGTAATCCTACACAATTGTGCCGCGAATATCTGACCGGTTACAGTAACGCTTCGTTACGCTCGGCAATAAACCGCTGGTGGGAACTTGGCGACAAACTGTGGGTTGATATGCGTTGGAAGTTTTAGAAGCATTCTAATTATAGAAAACGAAGTAGCGGTATAGATTTCACAATTCTTTACCGCTATTTTTACTTAAAGAAATCGGCTAAAATCTCAGCGTGATCAAATGCCAGTTCGGGTAAATCATTAATTGAAAACCATTTGGCCTGTGCCGCATCATCACTGCCTTTTACCGGCCCCAGTTCCTCCATTTCCACCGAATAAACCACAGAAATAGTCCGATGACGCGGATCGCGGTTGATGGCATCATAAGCCCTGAACTGCTGCATCTTTTCCACCTGCAAACCGGTTTCTTCTTCCAACTCACGAATACATGCTTTTTCCAGTGTCTCATCCAAATCAACAAAACCGCCGGGCAAGGCCCATTTGTTTTTGTATGGCTCCCTCCCCCTCTCAATCAGCAAAACGAAAGTTGTTGGTTCGGATTTTACATAAACGATGGCATCAACGGTAAGGGCTGCGCGTGGATATTTATAAGTATACATGATTCAAGTAAAAAGTAACAAGTTAAAAGGCAAAAGTATAAAATGGTTTTGCTGGTCGAAATTCCGACCGTAGCATCGGAGCTAAAAGTTGCTGGCTGGCTGAGATTCAAACGACCAGATTCATATTACACAACATCAATCTCACCTTAGACATTACTTCTTTCGACCTGTCTTCCAGTGTTTTACTACCAGGTAAACGGCGGCTACAAAAAGGGCAACATAAATAACAAACTCAATGTGTTCCATTTTATTCAATTATTTTTTTCATTACACGCATTTTGTGGGTATAACGTTGCGTATCGATATTAAAAATTCCAAACTGATCGACATTATCGATACGCACCTTCCCCGATGCATGAATGATTTTATTACGTTTCCAGATAATCCCAACATGAACAATATTTCCTTCCTCGTCGTCGAAAAAGGCAAGGTCGCCTGGTTCTGCTTCATCAACAAAACTCATAGCCGTTCCTATTTTTACCTGCTCGCTGGCATCACGTGGCAATTTAATGCCAATCATCTTGTAAATAATCTGGGTAAAACCACTGCAATCAACACCAAAAGGAGTTCTTCCTCCCCACAGGTAGGGCGCATTAAAGTATTTCAACGCTTGCTGAATGGCAATCTCCCGTTGATTTTTTAAATTCCCATAAATAACTTCACCGGTAGCCAGGTAGGTGTCCTGTATAACCGAAAACTGCTTTAAATAGGGCCGCCAAACCGGCAATGTACTTCCGGCTGCCAGCATCAGGTTTTGCTCTTCGTTAACCGGAACAATGGTAATTATATCGGATGTTACGGCAGTTGGGCTTTTTTCAATTTTGTTTAATGTGCGGGCATTTATCGGTGTAATCATCTTTGTATCAATCCAACCTTCGTAACCGTCGTAGGCCAACTTAACGTTCGTCCAGCCTACCATTTGCTCGCGCATTTCAAAGTGTTCGCCAAAAAGAATCTGAGTAACCATTTCGCTTTTTTCAGAAGGCTCGAGCCGAACCGGAATAATACTTAAATTGGAAATGCCGTAGTTCATCAATATTTTCTTAATTTTATTTTGTAAAACAGGAATAGCCCTGTTTGAAGCGTATAAACACAAAACTAAGAAAAAATGGGCTTTACAAACTTATCTGCAAACCTTATTTGTCAACGAAATATTAAGAGTTAGTTTAAAAAGAAGCAGATGAGAGTAATGGTATTTTAAATCAAAATTTCGATATTCGGTATATGAAGAAATTAATGAGAAAACTAAAAAGCTACACCCGACTGTTTTTACAACTGTCGTTATTTGTACTTACAGCAGTGGCTTTGTATTTAATTTTGCCCGGAGAGCCAAAGTTTAAATACGAGTACCAAAGGGGATTTCCGTGGCAACACGAAAACCTGGTGGCACCTTTTGACTTTGCTATTTTAAAAACGGCAAACGAACTGAATGATGAAAAAACAGAACAAATCAGTTCGCTTGTTCCCTATTTTTCGAACGATACAACCAAAAAAAGTGAAAGTGTAGCACGTCTTCGTCAGGATCTGGAATTGGATATTGACACCACAAATACCGCAAAAAAAAGAATATTTGAAGCTTTATCAACAAAACTCGATGAATTATACGGAAACGGAATTCTGCTTTTTTCAATAGATATTTATGAAGAACTGAAGGGAAAAGAAGAGATTAATAAACGTACCGGAAATATTGTTCAGAAAGAAGATGTAGACCAGTTGTACTCTGAAAAATCGGCCTACAATGCCCTGTTAAATACACGCCAAAATCTGGTAAGCGAAGGCAATAATTTCCCGTGGCTGACCAATCTTAATCTTGAACGGTACATAACCGCAAACCTTTCGTACGATAGCGAAACCAGCCAGAAAGAAATTGATGAGATTACACAATCCATATCGGCCACGCGCGGAATGGTAAAACAAGGGCAGCGAATTGTTTTGCAGGGAGAAATTGTAGATGCCGAAAAATATCAGATGCTGGAATCGTTAAAAGCCAGTTACGAAAAAGAACGGGGTAATGATGTAAACCGCTACATGGTGTCTATTGGTAAAGTGTTGCTTATTTCGGTTCTTCTAAGCTTCATCTTTGTATTCCTTTTGCTGTACCGTCGCGATATACTTCAGCACCTCAATAAGTTAAGTTTTATGCTGATGCTGATGGCAGGAACTATTTTGCTGTCGAATTTTATTAACACCTTCCCTAACCTGCACATTTATATGGTTCCGTTTGCGGTGTTCCCGATTATGATCCGAACATTTTTCGATTCGCGAACGGCCATTTTTACACTCATTATCACAACCCTGTTAATGGGATTTTATGCACCAAACAATTACGAATTTATACTACTGCAAGTGTCGGCAGGCCTAATTGCGGTTTTTAGCCTTAATAAAATGCATCGCCGCGTGCACCTGGTTTTGGCAGCCTTGTGGGTATTTTTAACCTACCTGGTTGTTTTTACGGCACTAAACCTAATTCACGAAGGAACATTTATTTCCTACGATTATTCGATGTTAAAATGGTTTGCCATTAGCAGTGTGCTAATCCTTTTGGTATACCCGCTGGTATATATTTTTGAAAAACTTTTTGGATTTGTTTCCGATGTAACTTTAATCGAAATATCGGATAGCAACCAGCCATTATTGCGAAAACTTGCCGAGCAGGCACCTGGTACATTTCAGCACTCAATGCAAATTGCCAATCTTGCCGAAGAGGTTATCCTTCGTATTGGAGGAAACCCTTTTTTGGTGCGCGCCGGTGCCCTTTACCACGATATTGGAAAAATTGGCCGACCGAACTTTTTTATCGAAAACCAGGCCATGGGAATGAATCCTCACGACCGGATCAGTCATTTAAAAAGTGCAGAAGTAATAATAGACCACGTTAAAAACGGGGTTAAAATGGCACAAAAACATAAGCTCCCGGCTGTTATTATCGAGTTTATTGCCACGCACCACGGAACAACAAAAGCAAAATATTTCTACCTGAAACATCAGGAACTAAATCCTGATCAGGAAGTGGATGAAGATGCTTTTGCTTATCCCGGACCTCTCCCACGCTCTAAAGAAGCTGCCGTTGTTATGCTGGTTGACGGTATTGAAGCGGCATCGCGCAGTATGAAAGAAAAAACGCACGAAAACCTTAAGGCACTTATCGACAGTATGATTGATAAGAAAATTGAAGATAAACAGCTGGATGATTCAGACCTGACGTTCAGCGATATCAATACAATAAAACGTACACTTTTAGAAAAACTGATAAATATTTACCATATCAGAATTGAATATCCTAACGAGAAAAAGGAAAAAAAGCAGTAGAAATAAACGAAAACGACCCTTACTGCGTTTAATAAGAATGCTTATAAAGAAATTATGGACGTAAGAGAATACATTATGAAAAATTTAGTAAAATCAACATTATTGTTATTTGTAGCTGTGGCTGTTTTTACAGCCTGCTCAAAAGATGATCCCACTCCTGAAGGACCGGAGGCCTCGGAATATACAAAAAAGGTAAATCGTTTCATAAAAGCCGCTATGGATGACCGATATTTCTGGAACGAAGATATGCCAAGTCTGAATTACAATTACGAAACCGATTCGAAAGAATACTTTTATAAATTGTTAGACGAAGACGATAAATTCTCGTGGATTACAGATGATGTGGATGCGCTGTTAGCAAGTTTTGAGGGAAATGAGAAGTCGTTTGGCTGGTCGCTCGCCTTTTACAATATTACCGACATTGGAAAAATTGTTGCGGTAGTGGAGTTTGTATATCCCGAAACTCCTGCGTCGGCAGCAGGATTTCAGCGCGGAGACATACTACTTAAGGTTAATGGCAATAACTTATCAGAATCAAATTACAAAGACTTGCTAAACCTCGATCAGGTTGATGTTACTGTTGGCATGCCTTCAGGAAACGATATAGTTGCAGACACTACAATACGATTGTTATCCGACCAACTTTCGCTAAATCCGGTGTTAACCACCAACGTAGTACAACATGATGGACGGAAGATAGGCTACCTTTTTTATGCCCAGTTTATTCCCAACTATGATAGCCAGCTCGGTGCAGCATTTCAAAGCTTTATCAGTCAAAATGTTAACGACTTAGTGGTAGATCTTCGATATAATACAGGCGGCATGATTTCATCTGCACAATATCTTGCTTCGTGCATAGCCCCTTTAAATGTAGTAGATAACAACGAAATACTTGTTACATATAAGTGGAACAGGTACTGGCAAGAGTACTGGACCGACAGACAAATTATGAGTCAATTGGAAATGTATTTTAATAACCAGGTGCCATTCAAAATGGGGCTAAACAAGGTATATTTCCTCACCGGATCTCACACGGCATCGTCTTCAGAACTCACCATAACCGGCTTAAAACCTTATATGGACGAAGTGATAATGGTGGGCGATACTACATACGGAAAATATGTAGGCTCACAAACCTTACTACCTGAAATGTATCTAAACGATGCAGATGCGGAGGAAATTAGTAACTGGGCAGTGCAACCTATTGTTTTGCGTTATGCTAATTCGGCCGGTGTTACTGACTTTAAAGATGGTTTTGTGCCGGATATTCTGGTAGAGGATAACTTATTTAATGCTTTTCCTTTGGGCGATAAAAACGATCCATTATTTAAAGCCGCCATTGAAGATATTACCGGAACACCTGTTGTAGCCATGAAAAGTGCACCTAAAGTAAGTTTCAACTACAAAATGATTGATCGTGGTTTTTCACGTTTCGATGAAAACAAACGCAATGCACCAATTGGGTTGATCAAACTGAAGGAATAGGCAAAAACAAAGAATTATAGAAACACAACCATAAAAAAAGGTGCTCAAAATGAGCACCTTTTCTGTTTTACACTGTTTAATTTTTTATGGTGTGGGTAATTCCAGATTGCTATAATTAAACACGCCACTGTCTTGATAAGCAACACCATCATAATCGGTTGCAATCACTTCAAAACGTACCGAATCAAGACCATCCACGCGCAAACTATTCAAACTAAACGATACATAAGCGGTATAAGGAATCGACTCCTGATCGTCGTTTGCATTGTGTCTCAACTCCAGTTGAAAAGGCTGATCGTCGGCAGTCAATTCTCCCGGTTCTTTTACCAGGTTTAAAAAGTGGGTTTTATTGTATCCCCAGTATTTCAACCTAAAATTCAGCAAACTATCCGAAATCCAGGCATCTTGAACAATTATCGGATCGTTACCAATACTGTCTTCAATCTCTTCAGTAATGTCCATAATTCCTTTCATCAAAACATCACTGATATCATTTACCTTTACAAGGTAACGTTCTACCGCACTGCTGGTATCATCATCATCTAAAATGGTATAGTTCACCAAAACACGGTCGCCATCAGAAAAATGAGAAGACCAACCAGGGCTTGATGCAGCGACAGGAATCAAAACAGAACCGTTGTCCATTACCAAACTAACTGCTCCGGCATCATCTCCGTTATAAATTCCAAACCCAATCCAATAATTGCCCAACGAATAACCATCGTCGTCATCTAAACAGCTGGTAAAAGCTACCAGTAATCCCATTAAAATTCCAAATGCTAATTTTTTCATCACTCTTTTATTAATTTAATCACAGCTGATAGACGAATGAATAAGAAAAAAGGTTGCGTTGAGAACTTAAAATATATTGTAGTTTTAGGAAGATAAAATTTGGCACAGCATTTGTCATTTAAATATCTATATATTTGCATATATTTGAACAAATTTTTGTTCTTACAGGTTGATATTAATAAAAACAGAATAAAATGAAAACAAGATTTATTACACTTATGATGGCTGCTTTCTTGTTGTTTGGCTACAGCTCTTGTACGGCAAAAGCAGAGAAAAACGATAGCGAAAAACCAACAGAATCGGTTTCTGAAGCAGGAAAAGCCACAACCATGCTAACCAAAGCCATGTTTTTGGAAAAAGTTTGGGACTATGAAAGTTCTCCGAAAGAATGGAAATACAAAGGCGATAAACCGGCGTTGATCGATTTCTATGCCGACTGGTGTGGTCCTTGCCGAACTGCAGCTCCTATTTTGGAAGAAGTGGCAGCAGAATTTTCGGGAGAAGTAATTGTATACAAAATTGATACACAAGTTGAACGCGAGCTGGCCGCTGTGTTTGGCGTAAAAAGTATACCGGCTTTTCTTTACATTCCGATGGAAGGAAGACCAACGATGGCTTCAGGTATTGCCCGTACCAAGGAAGACACTAAAAAAATGTTTACAGAAAATATTAATACCATATTGCTTAATAAGCAAGCAGGTAACAGTGCACTTTAATAATTAAGGTGCGAAAGAAAAAAGGCTGTCTGAAAATTTTCAGACAGCCTTTTTTTATAAACGGTTGAATTTTGTTTCATTCAAAAAGTCAATGGTGAGATTAATAGCTTCGTACATTACAATGTCTTCCTCTACAAAACTTACCATTTTACGGTATTCTTTTATAAAACGTTCGATAAACGGCGACGATTTTATTGGCCGGCGAAAATCCATTGCCTGAGCTGCGTTATACAACTCAATTGCCAGAATCTTCTCGGTATTCAAAACCACTTTTAAGGCTTTTGTAGCGGCATTTCCTCCCATACTAACGTGGTCTTCCTGCTCGTTCGACGATGGTATAGAATCCACCACACAAGGTGTACAAAGTTGTTTATTCTGGCTAACAATCGATGCTGCAGCATACTGCGGAATCATAAACCCTGAATTTAATCCCGGATTGGCCACCAAAAACTCGGGTAATCCTCGTTCGCCCGATATCAGGCGGTAAGTTCTTCGCTCCGATATACTGCCCAACTCACTCATTGCCATTGCCAGAAAATCAAGCGACAGGGCAAGCGGCTCGCCATGAAAATTACCTCCTGAAATGATCAGGTCCTCATCCGGGAAAACCGTTGGATTATCCGTTACCGAGTTAATTTCGGTTTCAATAACCGTTGCCACATAATTAACCGCATCTTTTACTGCTCCGTGAACCTGCGGAATACAGCGGAAAGAATATGGATCCTGAATGTGAGCTTTTGGTTTGGCCTGCATTTCGCTGCCGGTCAAAACATTTCTGAAATTCTTTGCGGTTTCGGCCTGTCCTTTATGCGGACGAATACGTTGTATATTTTCAGAAAATGGCTCAATCAATCCGTCAAAAGCATCCAGCGAAAGTGCCCCGATAATATCGCCCTGATCGATGATTCGGAATGTTTTTAACAAAGTATAAACGGCGTGTGCACTCATAAACTGTGTACCATTCAGCAAGGCAAGTCCCTCCTTGGCTTCCAGTTTTATGGGCTCCCACCCCAATTTTTCAAGCACTTTACCAGCCTGTTGTTTTTTCCCTTCAAAATTAACTTCGCCTAAGCCAAGCAAAGGAAGGAATAATTTTGCCAGAGGCGCCAAATCACCGCTGGCACCAAGCGATCCCTGCTCGCAAACTACCGGTAAAACATCGTTGTTAAAGAGGTCAAGAATTCGTTGTACCGTTATTAATTGCACCGCCGAATTCCCTTTTGACAGTGCGTGTGCTTTTAGCAACAACATCAGTTTCACAATATCGGCCGGTATTTCCGGACCAATATTACAGGCGTGTGAAACGACCAGATTTTCCTGCAATTTACTTAAGCTGTCTTTCGAAATTTCAATATCGCACAAGGCGCCAAAGCCGGTATTAATTCCGTAAAGAGGCTTATCGGCTCTTTCCAGTTTATTGTCGAGGTACTTTTTGCTTTTATGAATGAGTTGTACAGATATTTCGGAAAGTTTGAGCTTTACATTGTTTTCAAAAATATCCTGGATAATATCGAATGTGAGGTTTTTGGGTGTTATTTCAAATATACGGTTGGCCATGATTTAAACTGTAAATTGGTGAAATTGCAAAATTGAGAAACTGTTAAATTGATGAATTGTAAATAACGGATACGCTGAAATATCCAATTCATCTGCCAGCAGTCGGGCATAAATAATGCACGTCAATCACGGGAAACGTACATCTCCACCAAGTGTTTTTACAAGTCTGTTTGAAACCGATGCAATCATTGCTCCACTTATTTTGGAGCAATATCGTACAAACGAAGCAGCTATTTAAGGATATTTATCAGTTCTTGCGAGTCAACTATTTGCTGCTCTCCGGTTTCCATATTTTTAAGCGTGAACTTTTGGGCAGCTATTTCATTATCGCCGGCCAGAATAACATATGCAATTTCTTTGCGGTTGGCATACGTCATTTGCTTTTTCATTTTGGCACTTTCGGGAAAGATCTCGGCATTGATACCATTTTTACGCAACTGAGCCAAAATCGGTAAACAGTAAGCTTCTTCCTTCTCTCCGAAGTTCACAAACAATGCTTTTGTGGTTTCCAGCGACTCTTCAGGAAAAGCATCCAGTTGAACCAAAACATCGTATATACGCTCAGCACCAAACGACACGCCAACACCTGAAACATCAGGCATACCAAAAATTCCGGTCAGGTCGTCGTAACGGCCTCCACCGCAAATACTACCAATTTGCACATCGTTCGATTTTACCTCGAAAATTGCGCCGGTGTAATAATTCAATCCACGCGCCAAAGTCAGGTCTAATTCAACTGTTGTATTTAGCTCAATGTTTTGAAGATAAGCAAACATGGTACGCATTTCGGCAATTCCCTTGGCACCAATTTCGGTTCCGCCAATAACTGTTTCAATCTGCGCCAGTTTTTCAACGGTATTTCCTTCCAGTTTCAAAATCGGCTGAAGTTTATCAACGGCATCCTGCGAAATTCCTTTGTCAAGCATTTCAGCATTTACCTTTTCCAAACCGATCTTATCCAGTTTATCGATGGCGACGGTAATGTCTACCATTCGGTCGGCTTCGTCAATTGCTTCGGCAATTCCGGCCAGAATTTTACGGTTGTTGATTTTTACCGTTGTATTAATTCCCAGTCGTTGGAAAACCTCATCGATAATTTGTACCAGCTCCACTTCATTCAGCAAACTGTTGCTGCCAATTACATCAACATCGCACTGGTAAAACTCGCGGTAACGTCCTTTCTGAGGTCGGTCGGCACGCCAAACCGGCTGTATCTGGTAACGTTTAAACGGGAAAGCTATATCATTTCGGTATTGCACAACGTAACGTGCAAATGGCACAGTTAAGTCGTAACGCAATCCTTTTTCAGATAGTTTTGTGGTAAGCTTATTCGAGTTTTTCTCGTCCAACATTTCCTGCGGAACTTTCGAAATAAAATCACCCGAATTCAAAATTTTAAACAACAGCTTATCGCCTTCTTCACCGTATTTTCCCATCAATGTAGATAGATTTTCCATTGCCGGTGTTTCAATGGGTTGAAATCCGTACAAACGAAATACATCTTTAATCGTATTGAAAATATAGTTTCTTCTCACCATTTCTGACGGTGAAAAATCGCGGGTGCCTTTTGGAATCGAAGGTTTCTGTGCCATCGTTTTAAATTTTATGAGGCTGCAAAAGTAAGAATTTCTGTTTAAACAAACAGAAAGGATGTCATCTTTTAAAAAGATGACATCCTTATCCATGAAAACTGTTCTATTAATAATTTCGTATATTTATGTATGCCTTCAATAAAATCAATAACACCCTTTACTAGTGGAAGTTACTACCATGTTTTCAACCGTGGAATTAATGGACAGAGAATTTTCATAAAGAAAAAGAACTATCAGCATTTTCTCACACTAATAAAAAAACATTTAACAGAATATGTAGATATTTTGGCCTATTGTCTTTTACCCAATCATTTTCATTTAGTTATAAAAGTCAAGGATGTCATTTTTCAAAACGATTACATAATTGAAAATGAAACCGAAATAGGCAAAATTGTTTCGAATCAATTTAGGAAAATGTTTGTTAGTTATTCAATGGCTATTAATAATCAGGAAAGCAGAACCGGAAGTTTATTTAACCGGCCTTTTAAACGACTAGAAATTACACAACAAGATTACCTGGAATACGCAATATTTTATGTGCATTACAATCCTGAGCGGCATGGATTAACAGAGAATTTCAAAACATATAACTATAGCTCTTTTATTACGCTATGCTCCCAAGGTCCTACAAAGTTAAAACGTGATTTAGTACATGAAATATTTGGCAGCAAGAAAGATTTTGCATCGTACCATAACGGAATGCATTACGAAAGGACAGCAATTGTTATTGAATGATATTGAAGGATGTCATCTTTTAAAAAGATTACATCCTTTGGCAATTAATATTATTGCAAAAAACGGATGGTAAAAGGGTATTTATAAGGTGTTCCGTTACTTGCCGATACCGAAGCCACAATAACCAAAACCAGCCAGGCTATGCCGAATCCAACCAGCATTAAAACGCCAATTCCTACAATGATAAGTAGGATTGAAATGAAAAATATGATCGACCAGGTGATCTGAAAATTAAGTACTTCCTTGCCTTGTTCGTTAACAAATTCATACTCGTCTTTTTTCATTAAATAAATAATAAGCGGGCCAATTATATTTCCGGCAACAGGTAAAATAAAAGTGGCCAAAGCAGCAATATGTACTAACATTCCCCACTGGCGTTCGTTTGGATCTTCGATTATTCGGTGCATTTTTTTAGTTTTTAGATCAACTAAACTAACGATTTTTTGTTAATTCGTGCAACAATTCAAAAGGCAGAATTAATATAAAAATGGAAGACCGAAAAAAAGAAGGCCGATACGGAAGGATCTACAAACAACTGAGCGAACTGGTACTAAAAAGTAACAACACGCAGGCGCGTATGGCGACCATAATTGCCATTTTGCACCATAAAATGGACTACTTTTTCTGGACGGGATACTACCTGATTGAAGATGGTGAAATGACCGTTAACTCTTACCAGGGGCCTGTTGCCTGCCAAATACTGGAAAAAAATAAAGGAGTGTGTTGGGCTGCCTTTAACCGAAAAGAAACGGTTGTTGTTGAAGATGTGCACGCTTTCCCTGACCATATTGCCTGCGATGCCCGCTCGAACTCGGAGATTGTAGTTCCGCTAAAAAACAAAGCCGGCGAAATATTTGGTGTTTTGGATATCGACAGCTCTGAAAAAGCTGCGTTTACTGAAGTTGATGCGCAATGGCTGGAAAAAATTCTGGAATTAATTTGGAGCTAATCTTCTCATTTTGCAAGACAAGATTTAATATTACCCAATTTTAGTTTTATCATGAAATTAATATATACAACAATTGTTTTGCTAATTGGCTTTTTACTGGCAATTCAGGGAAGTATTAATACCCAACTAACTACCTATTTAAAACACCCGATGCAAGGAGCTTTAATAAGTTTTTTTGTGGGTTTTTTGGCACTTCTCGCATTAAATTTCATATTCAAAACAGAAGTTCCAAACTGGGGACATTTAAATACGGCTCCATGGTATGTATTTGCCGGCGGTTTGCTGGGAGCAATTTTTGTTTCGTCTGTTATATTTTTCATACCAAAGATTGGCGTCACCACCGTTTTGGCGGCTTCTATTGCCGGGCAACTCATTGCAGCTTCTGTTATTGATCATTTTGGGTTTTTCGGTTTAGCCCAGCACCCTGTTTCAATGGGTAAAATCGGAGGAATTGTTCTATTAGCCTTTGGTATTTTCCTTATCCAAAAATATTAACAGATGCACCCTTGCAAAAGCTATTCAACTGATTCGAAGCCAGATATTCGGATTCATTTGAATTAAACTGCACTAAAAGCAATCACCCGGCGCTAACTATTTATTTCCTACTTTTGTACCAGGATGGAAAGCAAACGATTAAATAAAGCCATTTCGGAAACCGGATTTTGCTCGCGGCGCGAAGCCGACCGGCTGATTGAAAGCGGGAAGGTTAAAGTAAATGGCGAAGTGGTAGGACTTGGTGTTCAGGTGTCTTCAAACGATCGTATTGAAGTGGACGGACAACTAATCACGAAAGAGGTTCCGAATATCTACCTGGCATTTCATAAACCGGTTGGAATTACCTGCACCACCGACACCAGCAAAAAGGATAACATCGTTGATTTTATCAATTTCCCCGAGCGTATCTTTCCCATTGGCCGATTGGACAAACCCAGCGAAGGACTGATTTTTATGACCAACGACGGCGACATCGTCAACAAAATTCTTCGCGCCGGAAACAATCATGAAAAAGAATACATTGTTAACGTAAACCGTAAAATTACAAAAGCATTTATACGGCAAATGAGTAATGGCGTTCCGATTCTTGATACGGTAACTAAAAAATGCCGGGTGGAACGCATCAACGATTTTACGTTCAAAATTGTTCTTACGCAGGGACTGAACCGGCAAATTCGGAGAATGTGCTCGCATTTGGGCTACGAAGTTAACCGATTGAAACGTGTACGAATAATGAATATCGAACTCGGGAATTTAATACGGGGAGAATACCGTCATTTTACACCGGACGAACTAAATGAAATTAATCGCCTGGTCGCCAACTCAAGCAAAACAGCAGAAGCTTCTGAAGATTAAGACAGGTTCCGGTCTCCTATCAAGCATAATATTTTGTTGTAACATTTAAGTTTTTTTGTGATTAATTTGGTCGCTCAATCAAAAACATTTTAATAATAAAAGTGTTTATTTGCAACGAGTTAAACGATGAGGTAATTGTATGAGAGCGAGTATTTTCTTATTAATACCACTTTTTATTTTTATGCTATTGGTAGATTTTTACACCTTCCGTGGCATAAAACCACTACTTGCAAAACTCAGAAATAAATTCATAAAACAATCCTTAAGCATTTTGTTCTGGGCAATTTCAGTTCTTGTGTTTAGCGGATTTTGCCTTTTTATGTTCGGGATAAAACATGTAAAACAATCCGAAGCGTACATTTATGCCGGCTACCTGGTAGCAGCATTTGCATTGTTCTATTTCCCGAAGTTCGTGTTTATTGTATTTGTATTATTAAGAGATATACAGTTGATTTTTCAGAAGATTTTCAACTGGATTAAAGGAAAAAGAGAAAAGGATCTATCACAAAATAATTCGGGAAGGAAAATGGAGAGAGCAGAGTTTTTATATCAAATGGGGTTGGTTTTGGCAGCCGTTCCGTTTGCGTCGATTCTTTATGGAGTTACAAAAGGGAAATTTAATTACCGCGTAATGCGCGAAAATTTGACCTTCAATAATTTGCCAAAATCGTTTAAAGGATTAAAAATCGTACAGATATCAGACATGCATCTGGGTAGCTTTAACAAAAAGTTCGACCAGGTAGCTAAAGCTGTTGAGCTGATTAACGAACAAGAACCGGATATTCTTTTATTTACAGGTGATCTGGTAAATAATTTTGCCGAAGAAACCGATGGTTGGGCGCCTGTTTTATCACAATTGAAAGCCAAAATAGGAAAATACTCGGTGCTTGGAAATCACGATTACGGTGATTATTCGGAATGGGAATCGGCGGCTGCCAAGGAAAAGAACCTGGCTGCCATCAAAAAATTTCATCAGAAAATTGGCTTCCGCTTATTGCTGAATGAAACAGAAACTTTAAGCATTAACGGCGAAGAAATTGCACTGATTGGTGTTGAAAACTGGGGCAAACCACCGTTCCCTCAACATGGCGATTTGCAAAAAGCTTCCATAGAAGCGCAAGGCCAGCCATTCAAAATTTTAATGAGTCATGATCCTTCGCACTGGGATGCTGAAGTGTTAGAATCCACCGATATCGACCTCACATTTGCCGGGCACACCCACGGTATGCAGTTTGGAATTGAACGTGCCGGAATTAAGTGGAGCCCGGTTCAATATAAATACCCGCGCTGGGGAGGTTTGTACCGCGAGAAAAAACAATTTTTGTACGTCAACCGTGGCTTTGGATATATTGGGTTTCCGGGCAGAATTGGCATGCCTCCCGAGATTACCGTGGTAGAATTAACTTAAGAAAAAATCTTCTCCCCATTCGCTTACATTGGCATAGTTTTGGCGGCTAACATGTCTTTTATTTTGTAAATTGCCGTGCAAACGAAATCAGCTATGAATCTAAGTCCGCGAATACAATTTCTGATTAAAAATGGCTTAAAAGGATTTGTCTGGTTACTCATAATTTTGGGTGCCTACTTTCTTTTTAAAGAATTTGTAATATCGCGCACTCCCGATGCCTGGATGGATAAAATATACGCCCAACCCCTATTGGTTTACCTGGTGTATTGTTTCTCCGAATTTTTCTTTGGAATTATTCCTCCCGAACTTTTTATGATTTGGGCCATCAATAAAGATACCATTGCGCATTATTTCATAAACCTGGCTTTCTTTGCTACGGTTTCCTATTTTATGGGCTACCTCACATTTCTTATTGGTCGCTTTTTCTACAAACGCGACGGGCTTAAACGTTTCAGAAACACCCTGCTGAAAGAACAATGGCCTTTGCTAAAAAAATATGGTTTGTTTCTGATTATTGTTGCGGCGCTTACTCCGCTGCCGTGGGCTGCAATAAGTTTGCTGGTTGGTTCGGCCGGCTACCCCTCGAAACGCTACCTGAAATATGCCCTGTTCCGCTTTTTACGATTTGCCATCTACGGTTACATCATCTTTCAAACCCATATTATTTAAATTAACACAAAACATACATTCTATTCTTTTGTTAATAGTAGCAAAAGTGAGATAATGTTTGAGCGACTAAAAAAGAGATGGAACCTGAACAGTAATTTCCAGGTTTTAATTATTCTGTTTGTATTTTCAATTACCGGAAGTGCCGCGCTTTATGTGCGCAAAGGAGTTTTCGATTTGGTGGGTATAACCGAAGCAACCAGCCTTTGGATAAAAGTACCTCTGTATATCGTAACCGTAGTTCCGGCTTACCAGGTGCTATTTTTACTGATTGCATCTGTTTTTGGGCAATTTCGCTTTGCCTGGGAGTTTGAGAAAAAAACCTTTTCACGATTTATACCCAAAAAGAAATGAGGACACTGGCACTTATATTCACATTATTAATTTATTCAAACAGCGGCATGAGTAAAGATTTGCAAAAAGCCACACTTGGCGGAGGATGTTTTTGGTGCACCGAAGCCATTTACCTGGAGTTAAAAGGAGTTACTGATGTAAAACCGGGTTACAGCGGAGGCCACGTAAAAAACCCAACCTATAAGCAGGTTTGCGACGGAACTACCGGCCATGCCGAAGTAGTGCAAATTACTTTTGATCCGGAAGTGGTGAGCTATTCCGAAATCCTGGAAGTGTTTTTTATGACACACGACCCAACAACATTAAACAGACAAGGTAACGATGTTGGACCGCAGTACCGTTCTGCAATATTCTATCATAACGAAGAACAAAAAGAAGTGGCAGAACGCGTTATCGATCTTTTTGAAAAAGAAGAGGTTTACAGTAATCCAATCGTAACCGAAGTTTCCGAATTCGACCAATTTTATATTGCCGAAGATTACCATATCAACTATTATGCACGAAACAAAACGAAAGGTTATTGCCAGTTTGTGGTAGCTCCGAAACTGGAGAAATTCAAAAAGATATTTAAAGACCAACTGAAATAATTAAGAGCGTTTCACCAAATTGTCACGTATGAAAAGAATTGCTTTTGCTCCCGACGCTTCGGTCGGGATTTGGCTTGGGCCGATTTTCAATTCGCGCAGCACAGCTGCTCTCAACTTTTACCTTTTAATTTTTGCCTTTTTCCTTTTCACTTTTGCCTTTAGCCATGCTGTTTCGGCGCAAGATCAGCGAGAATTCTCCTACACCGAAGGCGATACCACCTACACCATGAAACGTTATGTTTTTATGCTGCTGAATAAAGGAACCAGCACCAGTCAGGATTCTACCGAGGCTGCTCAAATTCAGGCGCAGCATATGGCGCATTTGAATGGTCTTGCAGAACAGGGAAAGTTAGTGGTGGCAGGTCCTTTCGAGCAAGGCGGCGATCATCGCGGTTTGCTGATTTTTGATGTTGAAACGGTTGATGAAGCGCTAAAATTGGAAGGTGAAGATCCGGCAGTAAAAAAAGGCCGGTTGAGTATGGAAGCCTTTTATTGGTGGGGTGCAAAAGGTACAGTCATTAAATAATTCCCTATCAATTCACAAATCTCCCCTCTTTCATTTGATGTCATATCTGTTTCTTGAATATTAATCTTTTCTAAACTCAATTGCATTTTTCACTATTATATCGTGTGCGATTTTATTTTGCACTATATTTGCACACCAAAAGTTTTAATAAATGGATGAGGAGTTAAAATTAAAGAGTCAGGTATGTTTTCCGGTTTACGCCTTATCGCGCGAAATCGTTAATGTATATCGTCCGATTCTTGAAGAGATCGATCTTACCTATCCGCAATACCTGGTAATGATGGTTTTGTGGGAAAATGAACCGCAAAAGGTAAATGAAATTGGCGATAAACTCAATCTCGATAACGGAACAATCACCCCATTATTAAAACGAATGGCCGCAAAAGGTTTGATTTCGCGTAAACGAAACACCAAGGATGAGCGTGTAGTGGAGATCTCGCTTACCGAGAGCGGTAAACAATTACAAACAAAAGCGGCAGAGGTTCCGCAAAAAGTTGTAAAAGCAATGGGAATTACGCCTGAAGATTTAATGCAGCTGAAGGATTTAGTAGTTAAAATATTAAACAGAGCCAAATAGGGCTTCATTATTAAAGTCAAAATATTAAACAATGTCATTATTAGAAAATTTACAGTGGAGATATGCCACTAAAAAGTACGACCCCACAAAAAAAGTAGCACAGGAAGATGTAGATAAAATTGTTGAGGCAGCGCGCCTTGCTCCTACTTCTTCAGGATTGCAACAGTTTCGTGTAATTATAATCACCGACCAGGAATTGAAGGATAAAATCGTTCCGATTGCATGGGGACAAGAAATCGTTGCCGAGTGTTCGCACTTGTTGGTTTTTGCAGCCTGGGATCGTTATACCGAAGAACGAATTGATGAAATTTACAACAGAACAACCGATGAGCGTGGTTTGCCTCGCGGGCGTTTTGAATCTTACACTGATAAACTAAAAGCAGCTTACTTACCTCAATCGGCTGAGGAAAACTTTATCCATACTGCACGCCAGGCGTACATTGGCTTTGGATTAGCCATTGCACAAGCCGCTGAACAAAAAGTAGATTGTACGCCAATGGAAGGTTTTACGACCGAAGAGCTGGATGAATTGCTTGATTTAAAATCAAAAGGATTAAAAAGTGTAACGATGCTTCCATTAGGATATCGTGATAATGATGGCGACTGGTTAGCATCAATGAAAAAAGTACGTAACCCGAAAGAAGAATTTGTGATGGAATTCTAATTAAAAGATAAATACTATTAAAAAGCCTGTTCCAGAATGTTGGAACAGGCTTTTTAATTTTATTTAAGAATTAAAAACTGTTGCTAACAATAAAATCTCCGAGTGCCTGCTTTTCTTTTTCAGGCCATTCAACCGGAACGCCAACAGGTGTAATACATACGCGTGTATAATACTCCGGGATATTAAATACTTTGCGAGTCAGCTCCTCCGAAAAGGAATCAGTTATATGAACTGTTCCATAACCAAGCGCACGTGCAGCAAGCATTAAATTTCCGGCAGCCAGCGGGCCATCCCAATGATTGTACTGCGGATATCGACTGTTATTATCCGTTAGAACTACAATGTAAGCCGGTGCCGACAGATACCCACCTGTTAACTGTTTGTCGTACTCGCTTAATTGCTTCTTCAGTTCTTCGCCTGCCAGCTTTTTCTCCTCTTTTAAATAGGTTTCAGTTTCTTTCAGTTTTGCAGCTTTTAATGCCTCAATTTTGTTTTTGTCGGTAACAACCAGAAATTTCCAGGGCTGTTGGTTTCCTGCTGTAGGGGCCATTCGTGAGGCATCTACTATTTTTTTCAGGTCAGCCTCCGGCACCGGATCGGATTTAAATGCACGTACTGAGCGGCGTTTTTTAATCACCTCCCAAAATGAGTCTTCGGTCTGGCTAACCAAATTTTCTCCGGCAGATTTTACAACCGGAATTAATGTTAGTCCGGTAACTAATGCAGCACCGGCCTTTAAACTGTGTCTTCTGTTCATTGTTTCAATTTTTTAAAGGTTATTTCAGCAAAACAGCAATAAGTAAAATTATCCGTTCAAAAATCGGATTGTTCACTGTCGCTGCTTTATTGGTTTTATTTTATTTCAGAATTTTTATGCCGTTCAGGTTTTCGAACCGGGCTTTAAATCCCCAGCCGCCAAAATTCTCGGCTACCATTACAAGGATTTCATTCTTCCCGGATTTCAGATCGAGGTAAACAGAATCGAAATAGCCTATCGTTCCCAGAAAACGATAATCGCGGCTTCGATATATATCAACGCCCATCCACACAGCTTTACCGTTTACAAATATTTTGGTCACATCGCTAAAACCAAAATTCATCATCTTAACGAGGTCGGTTTCCGAGTCAATGGTGATTTTCAGGAGAACCGCATTCTTTTTCTCTGCCAAAGCAGCGGTTTTCGAGATATTTAGTAAACCATCGGCTTCCGTATCCCAATTCCGGAATTCCAGTTTATTGATAAAATTTGCCGGTAACAGGTTTTCATTCATCAGCTTTTCGGCATCAAATGCTTCAGAAACCTCATAGCTTTTTATTACTTCATTGCCAGCTTCAACAATTTCAACGAATTCTCCCTTTAACTCAGGAAATTCCGCTGGAGTAATTTTTATATCTGCAAAGCGGGCCGGACCGTAAAATGCAATTTTCCCTTCGCGTTCGCCCATTTTCAACTCATGAATTACCAGCACCGGCTTTTGCATATCCGAGATGTAAACCTCGCCTCTACTTCCCGAGACTACGAGTTTTACCTGAAACCACTCGTCAAAAACATGTTGCTTTACCGCACCATAACCTTCGCCGTAGTATAGCTGCCAACCTGCATTGCCGTTATAAACCGGCGTATATTGCATGGCATCGGGATTACCACTTTGATGTTTGCGAATGTAAAACTCTTCAGTGTCTCCCATTCCATCGCCCCGAAAACGTACGCCGGCAAATCCCCTTCCCGGCTGAATACACATCATAAATTCAATGATGCCGTTTTTTAACGCAATATCTCTAGCAATGGCAACTCCATCGTCGGTTTTTAAACAGTCTTTTCCTTTATAATTTTCGCTTACAACTTTTCCGTTCAAAATCCATTCTATTCCGTTAATGCTGGTATGCTCCTGTGCAAAAACAGAAAGATTGACCAGTATAAAAAGTAGTGTTAGAATTGTTTTCATTGTTTTGGTGTTTTTGAATTTTATGAAACAAATTTCAGTAATCAGTCTGGAAATCAAGATTCAAACCATGGTCAAAACATAATCAAAATACATTCAAGCCTAAAAAACCAATCGTTCTTACTATTTTTAGGAACCAGAAATTAATAACCATGTATACCGAAGCAGAACAGGAAAAAAAGTTCGTAACAATAATTATTCAGCATATTGCAGAGAAATTGCATGTTAAGGATCCGGAACAATTACAGCAACGCGATTATGAAAATCTGAACCTTCTGATTCAGGAGAAAACCGGTATCAATCTGAGTGTTTCTACCCTGAAAAGAATTTCTAAAAACCAGTTTCAGCGCATTCCTCAAAAAAATACACTTAACGCACTGGCACAATTTCTTGATTATAAAGACTGGTACGATTTTAAAGATAACCATGCGGATACACCTGTTGCCAAAAGAAAAAGTAGAAGGTTGAATTTTAAGTTTCGTAAACGCGCGTTGTATATCCCGGTTACTGCCATAGTTGCGGCCCTGTTTGCAGTTATTCTTTTCAACAGTAAACCGGCGCAAAGTTACGCTGAGGCCAGCTTTACAAGCCGCACAAATGTTAGCAGCGGAGTTCCCAACACGGTTATTTTCGATTACGATATCTCGATGTATGATTTTGACAGTGCTTTTATTCAACAATCGTGGGATGCCCGCCGACGTGCAGAAATTAAAAGGCACGAAAAATATTCCACCTCGGTATACTATTATCCGGGCTATCATCGTGCAAAAATCATGATCAATGATCAGTTAGTAAAAGAAATTCCGGTTTACATTACAACCAGCGGCTGGCTATCGCTCATTCAAAATCCGGAAAATGATCTTATCCCGATTTACGTGAATGAAAACTGTATCAATAACAATCAAATTTACATTTCGCCGGAAACGGTTAAAGCCCATCATATCGATCTGTCGAAGAATAATCATGCAACATGTTTTTACTATGTAAACGAAAATTTTAGCGGCGACAGTGACAATTTTTCATTTGAAAGCCGCGTAAAAAATAATATTGACGAGGGAGCACTGGCTTGCCAGATTTGCGAAATATCAATATTTGCAGAATACGGAAGACATGTGATTCAATTGGCGAATCCCGGATGTATTGGAAGTATTTTTCAGAAATTCGGAACAGAATACGCGATGGGCACGAACAACGATCTGTCGGCATTCGGCACTGATCTGAATAACTGGAACACCGTTAAACTGGAAATCAGCAATAAATTCGTAACTGTTTTACTGAACGATGAGGAAATCTACACCACCACGTATCAGAACAGCAACGGCGCTTTAAAAGGCATTTCGTACCGATTTGCAGGCAGCGGAGCTGTTGACTATGCAAAATTGTCGGACAATAACGATCAACTTGTTTTCTCTGAAGAATTTGAATGATTCACATCCACAGTTTATTTCATAAAAAAACCGGAAGTACAAACTCCCGGTTTTCTTTTATCTTTTGGAATTGATCTACAATTCGCGAATCCAGATATTGCGGTAACTCACCGGATTTCCATGGTCTTGCAACTGAATAACATCGGCGCCATGTTTTTCAACGCTGTACTCAGGAATACCAATGTATTCCGTTGGTCCGCGCAGTTTTGAATTGTTTTGAACCAAAACGCCGTTGTGCAAAACAGTTACAGTTGGCGGAGTAAAATACGTACCATCTTCGTTAAAACGTGGTGCAGTGTAAATAATATCGTACACCTGCCACTCGCCCGGTCCTTTACATGCATTTACCAGTGGTGCATGTTGTTTGTATAAACTTCCGGCCTGGCCATTGCGGTAAGTACGGTTGTTGTAATTATCCAACACCTGAACCTCGTAACGTTTCTGAAGAAAAACGCCACTGTTTCCACGTCCCTGGCTCTCGCCAACTACTTCGGCAGGAGATCTCCACTCGATGTGTAACTGAAAATCTTCGAAAGCACGTTTTGTCTGAATGATTCCGGCACCTCTTTCAACGGTTACACAACCATCGGCTACTTTCCAGCCAACAGGGCCACCATCTCCGTTTGTCCACTCGCGGTCGATATCAACACCGTCGAATAAAACTATGGCATCCGAAGGTGCATCTGCCGGAGTTTCTCCCGGTGTAATTACCGGCACTTCAGGATCCCAGATTTCAGTCATTTCAGGAACCATTTGCGGTCTCTCATCTTGAGCTACTGCGCACACTGCAACAAAAAGCAGCGCTACTGTTAAAATTTTAAATTTCATTTTTATTGATTTAGGTATTTTATTATTCATGCGCCAAGCGGTTTTGAACCGCTTAGCGTTTATCACAATTTACAATCCCAGTTCTTCCATTATGGCATCGATCCTGGCATCGGCTTTTTGCTCTTCTGCATCAAAATCTTCACGCGATTTCAGTTCGCCGGTTACTTCAAAATAGAACTTAATTTTAGGCTCTGTTCCCGATGGACGAACCGAAATTTTTGTTCCATCCTGTGTAAAGAACTGCAACACGTTTGAAGTAATTTTCTGATCGATTTTCTTTTCCTCGCCGGTAATCAGGTTTTTCGCAACTAATGTAGAATAATCTTTTACCCACTCCATTGGCGAACCACCCAGTTCTTTTGGCGGATCGTTGCGGAATTTCGTCATGATCTGCTGAATTTCTTCGGCACCCGATTTTCCTTTACGAACCACATATTTCATTTTCTCGCGCGAGAAACCATATTCCAGATAAATATCCTGCAACAGTTCGTACAATGTTTTGCCCTGATCGATTGCCCATGCAGTGATCTCTGCCATTAAAGCACATGCAGAAACGGCATCTTTGTCGCGAACAAAGTCAGAAGGCATAAAACCAAAACTTTCCTCGCCACCACCGATGTATTTTTTCACACCTTCGTTATCGCGAATTACTTCGGCAATAAATTTAAATCCGGTGTATACGTCAAAATATTCGATGTTATTTCGGCGGGCAACTTCAGCAATCATTTCGGTAGAAACGATGGTTTTTACTACAAACTCATTCCCTTTCAACTTGCCTGCTTCCTTCATTTTTACAATGATGTAATAGAAGAAAAGCAGCGCTGTTTGATTACCGTTTATAATGATGTATTCGCCTTTATCGTCTTTTACAACAACACCAATCCGGTCTGAATCGGGATCGGAAGCCATAACAACATCCGCATCAATTTCGGCGGCTTTTTTCATTGCCATTTCCATAGCCGCAGGTTCTTCCGGGTTTGGCGAAACCACTGTTGGGAAATCGCCGCTAACCACATCCTGTTCAGGAATATTTATGATGTTGGTAAAACCAAATTCGCGTAAGGCGGCAGGAATTAATTTCACTCCTGTTCCGTGAATTGGCGTATATATGATTTTTATGTCTTTGTGGCGCTCAACCACGTCAGGTGAAATGGAAACCTTTTTAACCTCTGCAAGGAATTTGTTATCCATCTCCTCTCCCAGAATTTCGATCAACTCGTCGGGACCGTCAAACTTAATGTCCTCAGGTTTAATTTTGGCCACTTCGTTAACGATGTTTACATCGTGTGGGCCAACAATCTGCGAACCATCTTCCCAATACGCTTTGTAGCCGTTGTATTCTTTTGGGTTGTGCGATGCGGTAAGAATAATACCACTCTGGCAGCCCAACTCACGAATGGCGAATGAAAGCTCCGGTGTAGGACGCAAATCGTCGAATAAGTACGCTTTAATTCCATTGGCGGCAAAAATCTTTGCACTGGTTTCAGAGAACAAACGACTGTTGTTCCGGCAATCGTGACCAATCGCCACTTTTATTTCATCAAGATCAGCGAAATTCTTCTTCAGATAATTACTTAATCCTTGGGTGGCTGCACCAACGGTGTAAATATTCATGCGGTTGGTTCCAACGCCCATAATGCCGCGAAGACCGCCGGTACCAAACTCCAGGCTGCGGTAAAAAGAATCAATCAGCTCTGTCGGGTCTTCAGCATCAAGCAATGCCTGAACCTGAGCTCTTGTTTCTTCATCGTAAGTATCCGAAAGCCATTCCTGCGCTTTCGCTCTTACTTCCATCAATTCTTGATTTTCCATGATTATTCTCTTTCTAGATGTTTTATACAGATTTTTAAACTATCACGCCAATACGGAACTTCCAGGTGATAAGTTTCTTTTATTTTTGCTTTATTCAGCACGCTGTAGGCCGGTCGTTTTGCCGGTGTCGGAAAATTCTCCGAGAGTACCGGTTTAACTTTACAGTCCACTCCCGAGAGTTCGAAAATTGCCAAAGCAAAATCGTACCAGCTGGCCACTCCTTCGTTGGAATAGTGATAGACACCCGGCACAAACTCTTTACTTTCGGCTATTTCTAAAATTGCCTCAGCCAAATCGGCGGCATAAGTCGGCGATCCTACCTGATCGAAAACCACGCCCAATTCTCCTCGCTCTTTTCCGAGGCGCAACATGGTTTTTACAAAGTTATTTCCGAAGGTTGAATACAACCAAGCCGTTCTGATGATCACCGTTTCCGGATTCTCAGCCCGGCAGTTTTGCTCACCTTCCAGCTTTGTTTTTCCGTACGCTCCGTTTGGCGCAACTACATCAGTCTCTTCATAAGGAAGATGTGCATCGCCGGCAAAAACATAATCGGTTGAAACATGAATCAACTTTGCACCAACAGCTTTCGAGTATTTTGCAAGCAGCTTTGGAGCCAATGCATTTACTTTTTGTGCCGTTTCAAAATCCGACTCGGCCTTATCTACAGCAGTGTAAGCGGCACAATTAATTACCAGCTCAAAATTGTTGTCGGCAAAGTAACTTTTTACCTGATCTTCATCCGTAATATCCAACGAATCAACATCAGTAAAAACAAATTCCCATTTGGGGTAATTTTTACTGAGTACTTTTAATTCGTTCCCCAGTTGTCCGTAAGCGCCTGTTATTAATATCTTCATTGTTGTTAATACACAAAATTCATTTGAGCCTTTTCAAACGCCGGAGCGTTTTTGTCTTTCTCAGAAACCAAGGCTTCCTCTTCTTTTACCTGCCAGTCGATTCCCAATGTTTTATCAAACGGGTTAATTGAACTTTCGGCATCGCGATTGTATAAGTTATCACATTTGTAGGTAAAAATAGCTGTTTCGCTTAAAACCGAGAAACCGTGAGCAAAACCACGCGGCACATATAACTGTTTCTTATTATTTTCGTTCAATTCCACTCCAAACCACTTTCCAAAAGTCGGTGATCCTTTGCGTAAATCAACGGCTACATCATAAACACTTCCCTGTATAACGCGCACCAGCTTGGCTTGTGCCGCATCACCCAATTGGAAATGCAAACCCCGGACAACTCCTTTTACCGATCGTGATTCATTATCTTGTATAAATGGTCTTTCAATTCCTGCCTCGCGGTACCTTTCCTGCTGAAATGTTTCGAAAAAATACCCTCTGTCATCTTCAAACACCCGCGGCTCAATAACAACCAGTCCGGGGATTCCCGTCTCTACTATATTCATTCGTTAATTAAAATGTAAATGCTTTTTTGCTGGCGATTTTTAATAAATATTCGCCGTATTGATTTTTACTGAGTGGTTTGGCTAAATCAATCAATTGTTCGGTGCTGATATAGCCTTTTTTCCATGCAATTTCTTCAATGCACGAAACTTTCAGGCCCTGCCGTTGCTCAATTGTTGATATAAAATTAGAAGCCTGCAATAAACTGTCGTGTGTTCCGGTATCCAGCCAGGCAAATCCCCGGCTAAGCAGTTTCACGTTCAAACGGTTCTCTTCAAGATAAATACGATTCAAATCCGTAATCTCAAGCTCTCCACGTTTTGATGGTTTTAATCCTTTCGCTTTTTCAACCACATCATTCGAATAGAAATAAAGGCCGGTTACCGCATAATTCGATTTTGGCTCATCCGGTTTTTCCTCGATACTTATTACTTTACCTGCATCATCAAATTCAACAACTCCGTAGCGCTCCGGATCATTCACATAATACCCGAACACTGTTGCACCGTCCTCAAGTGTGGCAGCCTGTTCCAGTATTTTTCTGAATTTATAACCATAAAATATATTGTCGCCCAAAATCATACTTACGTTATCATCACCAATAAATTCTTCGCCAAGGATAAATGCCTGTGCCAAACCATCGGGCGATGGCTGAATTTTATACGCCAGCTTCAAGCCCAGTTGCGAACCGTCGCCAAATAATTTCTCGTACAAACCAATATCTTCGGGTGTTGATATAATTAATATCTCACGAATTCCTGCCAGCATTAAAACCGACAGCGGGTAATAAATCATTGGTTTATCGTAAACCGGAATTATTTGTTTTGAAATTGATCGTGTAATTGGATAAAGACGGGTTCCTGAACCGCCGGCTAAAATTATTCCCTTCATATTATATGGTTTATTCGTTCTATAGCTTGTCTGATTTCCTATTTCCCAACTTTTTAATGATTATGAAAAGAGGACTCATTTTATCAGGCTTCAAAAGTAAATAAAAGAAAATCGGAATGCAATCCAAAATAAGGGCATAAAACTAAACTATGTTAATCAAAGGGCATTTAAAGCTAAAAAACAGCCCAATTTTGCTCTATTTCAATAAAATAACACGAATCTTTTGTTTTAATTGAATTTAGTTATAATTTTGCGCGCGCAAATTTTAACAAATATAAAGTCTAACTCATTAATTTAATTAAAATTACATGACAGAAGAGAAGAAAAAAGAGCTTGAACAAGAAGTAGCAGAAACTCCTGTTCAAGACGAAAAAAATGAAGTAGTTGCAGAAACTACAGAAGCTCCGGTTGAAGAGACTGCAGCTGAAGAAAAAGCGGAAGCTCCTAAAGCAGAAGCAAAAAAAGAAAAAAAGGCCGTTGAAACAACAGCTGAAGCAGATGCTGATTTCGATTGGGACAGCCTGGAAGAAGGAAGAGATGCCTATTCTGAAAAAGAACGTGGCAGCCTTGAAGATCTTTACAACAACACACTAAACACCGTTACAGAAAAAGAAGTTCTGGAAGGAAAAGTTATTTCGTTAAACAAACGCGAAGTAGTTGTTGACATAGGTTACAAGTCGGACGGTATTGTTAGCTTGAACGAATTCCGCTACAATCCAGAGTTGAAAGTAGGCGACAAAGTAGATGTTTACATCGAAAGTCTTGAAGATAAAAAAGGACAGATGATCCTTTCGCACAAAAAAGCGCGTGCAACTCGTTCATGGGAGCGTGTTAACGAATCGCTTGAAAACGATGAAATCATCAAAGGATACATCAAGTGTCGTACTAAAGGTGGTATGATCGTTGACGTATTTGGTATTGAAGCATTCTTGCCAGGTTCGCAAATTGATGTTAAACCTATCCGCGATTACGATGTATACGTTGGTAAAACAATGGAATTCAAAGTTGTTAAAATCAACCACGAATACCGTAACGTTGTTGTTTCTCACAAAGCACTTATCGAGGCTGAGCTTGAGCAACAGAAAAAAGAAATTATCGCTAAACTTGAAAAAGGTCAGGTATTGGAAGGAACCGTTAAAAACGTTACTTCATACGGTGTATTTATGGACCTTGGTGGTGTTGACGGATTGATCCACATCACTGACTTGTCTTGGGGACGTATTTCTCACCCAAGCGAGATCGTTGAATTAGACCAGAAACTGAACGTTGTTATCCTTGATTTTGATGATGACAAAAAACGTATTGCTCTTGGTCTGAAACAATTAACTCCTCACCCATGGGATAACCTGGATTCAGAGTTGAAAGTTGGCGACAAAGTAAAAGGTAAAGTTGTTGTTATTGCCGACTACGGTGCATTCGTTGAGATTGCTCCTGGAGTTGAAGGTTTGATCCACGTTTCAGAAATGAGCTGGAGCCAGCACCTGCGCAGTGCACAAGACTTCTTAAGCGTTGGCGACGAAGTTGAAGCAGCAATTCTTACATTAGACCGCGACGAACGCAAAATGTCGTTGGGTATTAAACAACTGAAAGAAGATCCTTGGTCGAAAATTGATACTGAATACGCTGTTGGAAGCAAGCACGCTGCAAAAGTGCGCAACTTCACTAACTTCGGTGTATTTGTAGAAATTACTGAAGGTGTTGACGGTTTGATTCACATTTCAGACCTGAGCTGGACGAAAAAGATCAAGCACCCATCAGAATTCACTGCAATTGGTGAAGAAATTGAAGTTGTAGTACTTGACATCGACAAAGAAAACCGTCGTTTAAGTTTAGGACACAAACAACTGGAAGAAAATCCATGGGATGTATTCGAAACAATTTTCACTGCCGATTCAATCCACGAAGGAACTGTGGTTGAGTTGATGGACAAAGGTGCTGTAATTGCACTTCCATACGGTGTTGAAGGATTCGCAACTCCTCGTCACCTGGTGAAAGAAGACGGTTCTTCAGTTAAGCAAGACGAAAAACTTGATTTCAAAGTTATCGAGTTCAACAAGTCGGCTAAACGAATCATTGTTTCTCACTCACGTATTTTCGAAGATGTGAAACGTGCAGCAGAAGGCGAGCAGCGTAAAGCTCAGAAGAGCACTAACAAGCGCGCCATGAAAACTGTTAGCGATAACATCGAAAAAACTACTCTTGGCGACGTAAGCGATTTGGCTGCGCTGAAGAAGCAAATGGAGCAAGAAGAGAAAAAAGACAAATAAGCACTTGGTGAATTTAATTTGATTTTCGTAAATTGAAGCATGGCATTCGAAATTCGAAAAAACGAGAAGTATACCTTAGTAAAGGTAAACACCGACAGATTAGACACCAATAATGCGCCCGACTTGAAATCGGAGCTTGTAGTTATTAATAACAATGGTGAAAAAAACATCGTTCTTGACCTGAGTAGCGTTGCTTACTGCGACTCATCAGGTTTGAGATCAGTTTTAGTCGCCAACCGGTTATGCGAAGACGCAATAGGTACTTTTATCCTTTGCGGTTTGCAGCCCGATGTAGAAAACCTGGTAAAGATTTCGATGCTTCATACCGTGTTGTTAATTACTGATACGGTTAAGCAAGCAGAGGAATTGTTGGAGAAGAAAGAAAACCTGTAATTACAGAATGTCTTTCGAATTAACCATACTGGGTAGTAATTCAGCATTACCGACTTCAAACAGATATCCAACAGCCCAGGTACTTGATGTACCTGGGCGTTGTTTTTTAATCGACTGTGGTGAAGGAACCCAAATACAACTGCGCAGAAACAAGATCAGTTTCAGCAAAATCAGGCATATTTTTATTTCGCATTTACATGGCGACCATTACTACGGATTAATTGGTTTGTTATCGACTATGAATCTGCTGGGGGTAAAAAGCGATGTGCACATTTATGCCCCATCGGAATTAAAAACGCTCATCCAGCCTCAACTCGATTTTATTCGCGGAGAAATGAGCATAAAACCCATTTTTCATCCGCTAAACCTGAAAAAACGGCAAACAGTATTCGAGAATAAAAACATCGAAGTACTTTCGTTTCCGGTAAAACACAGCATTCCAACTGTTGGCTTCCTGTTCCGTGAAAAGCCCAAACAAGCCAATATTAAAAAGGAAATGATTAAGGCCTACAATATCCCTCTTGCAAAAATTAAGGATATTAAAGCGGGAGCCGATTTTGAAACGGAAGACGGAAGATTAATTCCAAACGAAAAACTGACAACTCCCCCACCAAAACCAAAATCGTATGCATTTTGCACCGACACTGCTTTTCATCCGCCAATTGCAGAAATTATTAGTGGTGTGGACTTGTTGTACCACGAAGCTACATTTTTGGAAGAGCTAAAAGATCTGGCAGAAAAAACACTCCACTCCACTGCCCGCCAGGCCGCAGAAATGGCAAAAATTAGTAACGCTTCCAAACTGTTGATCGGTCATTTTTCAAGCCGGTTTAAAAAGCTCGAGAATTTTAAAACCGAAGCCCGGGAAGTTTTTAAGAATACAGAATTGGCCATTGAAGGAAAGAAATACATTATTTAGATTTATTCTTCCCCTTCGAAAAATCCTTTATCGAAATTTACTAAATATAGTTTTTCTGTTGGGCGCGTAAAAGCCGTGTATAACCAACGATAATACTCCGTATCCAGCATATCTTCCACCAGGTAACCATGATCGACAAAAACAGCCTTCCACTGCCCACCCTGCGCTTTATGGCAAGTTAAAGCATAAGCATATTTCACCTGCAAAGCATTAAAATACGGATTCTCTTTAATCTTTTTCCAACGCTCTTTTTTGTTACGGACATCCTGGTAATCTTCAGAAACGGCATTGAATAACTCTCTGTTCCGCTCCGACGAAAAAGAGGCCGTTTCAATACTCAGTGTCTCCAAAAAGATTTTACAGTCGAGTTCAACATCTTCGTAGTCAACAAAACGCAAACACACATCAGCAAACCGGAATCCGTACAATTCTTCGTATCCGTAAATCGATATGATTTCGGCAATATCGCCGTTGGCAATAAAATCAAGTTTATCATCCTCGCCGGGCCAGAAATAGTTGTTTTTTACGACCATCACTAAATCGCCCCGCTCAATTTCATTCTCTTTATACAGAATGGAACCCCGTATTCCTTTATTAAACAGATTAGCGCGTTTATTCGAACGGGTAACCACAGTAGTATCAAAAAAACCGTATTTATCGTAACACGATGAAATGGTTTCAATCAACTCTCCTCCCGATATACGTTCAACATCCGGAAAGCTTTTAGTTTCTATCGGGAAAAAACCTTCGTAATGCTGTTCGGCAATAATATTTCGCATTTCGGTGGCATTCGATAATACTCCTGATCCTTCTGCCTGACGAACCACTTCTTTCAGTTCCACTTCGGTAACCGAAAAACCATATTGCTCCAAACTAAACGCTTCCAAAGCAGGACTGATATTTAAACCAACTGGCGGCAACTGTGCGGTATCTCCAACCAAAACCAGATGGCAATTTTCGCCCGAATAAACATACTGAAGCAAATCATCAAGCAAACGCCCGCTGCCAAAAACAGCGTTCTCACTCATTTCGTTCGAAATCATCGAAGCCTCGTCAACAATAAAGTAGGTATTCTTATACATATTTTTATTTAGCACAAAACGCCCCATTCCGTCTGATGCCGACTGTTGCCTGTATATTTTTTTATGGATGGTAAAAGCAGGCATACCGGAGTATGAGGCCATAACTTTTGCCGCGCGACCGGTTGGCGCCATTAAAACGGAACGAATTTTGAGGGAGAGCAAACATTGTGTCAAAGAATAAAGCATGGTTGTTTTTCCCGTTCCGGCATAGCCTTTTATCAACATTATCCGATCGGGCTCTGAAGCGGAGATAAATTCGGCTAAATTGTCGATTAAACGAGCTTGACAATTTGTTGGCGGAAAGCCCAGTTTTTCAGTTAATATGGCTTTTAAGTGATTTTTGATCATAGCAGCTAAAATAACACAGGGTAAAAGAAACTAATTTATTTTTTTTTTTAAATTTGCAGGCAAACGAAAAATGAACTTATAAAAAAATAAAAATGAGAACCGTAATTCAGATTGTACTTTTCCTTGTAGCCGTTGTGCTTACCTATTTAATCTATCAAAGTATTCAGCGCCCAATTGATTTTGAAAAAGCTAAAGATGCGCGTTACGAAGCAACCGTTGCAAAGTTAAAAGATATTCGTAAAGCGGAATTGGCCTACAAAGATATTTATGGTCAGTTTACAGGAAGCTGGGATACATTAATCAGCTTCGTTTCAAACGACTCGGTAAGAAACGTAAGAGCTATCGGCGAATTGACTGACAGTATGATCGAAGCCAAAATTACTGAGAAAAAAGCAATTGAAATGGGACTTATCATTCGTGATACGATTAAAATTGGAGTAATCGATGCACTTTTTGGTGGTGAATACGATGCAAATAGTTTGCGTTATGTTCCTGTTCCTGGCGAACCTACTGAGTTCCACCTGGGAGCAACAATCATTACTACCGGTTCTGGTATCAAGGTTCCTGTTTTTGAAGCAAAAGCACATAACAACGTTATTCTAAGAGGCTTAGATGAGCAATTGGTCATCAACCTTAACGATCAGCGCAGAACAAACGAAAAATATCCTGGTTTACGAGTTGGTTCGTTAGAAGAAACAAACAATAATGCGGGTAACTGGGAATAAACCATGCATGAATTTGTAGACGAAACGTTTCAGCCGGAAACTACCGGTGAAAAAATATTATCCATTCAGGCTAGCCTGAATGGATTTTCTTTTTCTATTGTTTGCCCCAATCAAAGAAAATTGCTCTACTTTAAGGATATTGCCCTGAAAATAAGTAACGCAAATTTATTGGCCAGGCATTTTGAATCGTTGTTTGCAGAAGAAACTATTCTTCAAAATAACTACCACAAAATTTTCCTTGTTTACCATTCCCGAAATTTCACATTGATTCCGGAACAGTTCTATCAGGATAACATTGACCAAAATATCACTCCACTGCTTTTTGAGCAGAACGAGCAGGCCAACTGGATGAACAACAAAATTGCCGGAGTAAACGGAGAATTGCTTTTTGCCATTCCGGAGAGTTTTCAGCAGGCACTAAACAAACGTTTACCTTCAGCACAAATTATTCACCCTTTGTATCGAATAATTGAGCAAACAAGCATTTCGGAGGCTGCTCCAAAACTTCTGCTTCTTTTTGGTACCGATCATTTTTCGCTGGCCCTGTTTGGCCAGAACGAATTGAAGCTGATCAATAATTTTAGTTTTAAACACCCCAACGATGTGGTGTATTTTGTACTAACTGTTTTGCGCCAGTTTGGTATTTCGGCCAAAGATATTACGGTGCAGTTTGCAGGAAATACAAAAGCCCATGCCGGATTAGAGGATGTATTGCAAAAGCATTTTTCGCAACCAGCATTAATAAATGCCGAAATTGCCGTACCTCCATTTATCGACAAAGTGCTTATTACAAAAAATATTAGTCTATTTTTGTAGTTCATATGAGAATAATCGGAGGCGAATTTAAAGGAAGGATTTTTCACCCGGGCAAAAAATTTAAAGCCCGGCCAACAACCGACATTGCAAAAGAAGGCTTGTTTAATATTCTTGAAAACCGTTATGAGTTTTCGAATAAAAATATTCTGGATCTGTTTTCGGGAACAGGAAGTATGGGTTACGAATTCTTGAGCAGAGGCTGTTTAAGCGCCACACTGGTTGAAACGCACTTCCCACACTATAAATTTATTTTGGAGGTAATAGACGCCCTTAAAATAAGCAACGCGAAGGTTTTTAAGGCCGATGCATTTAAGTTTGTGCAAAAAACACCCGACAGCTTTAATATTATTTTTGCCGACCCTCCATTCGATCACCCGAAGTTTAAAGAAGTACCGGATGCTGTGTTAAATACCGACATTTTAGCACCGGACGGTCTGTTTATTCTGGAGCATCCAAAAGAATTTGATTTCTCATCGCATACCTGTTTTAAAGAGCTGCGAACTTACGGCAAAGTAAATTTCAGTTTCTTTGAGAAATAAAAAACTCCCGTCCATTACAGACGAGAGTTTCTACAATTTATAATCAAAACTATAACTAATCTACTTTTCGCTTAATTCCGCATCCCAAAGGTTTTGTTTCGGCAATAGCGATGTTTTTGTCGTTTCCCAAACTTACAAGAGCTTCTTTCAAATACGCTTGTTTAACGCCTTCAGCATCTTTGTAATTATCATCAATTGCCCCTTTGTAGGCCAGTTTCATATCGCCATCAAATAAAAATACATGCGGCGTTGTTTGCCCTCCAAAAGCATTTGCAATTTTACTGTCCTTATCAACTACGTAATTAAAGTTGTATCCTTCGGCTTCCGCCTTTTTTTTCATCTCATCAAAACTATCGGCTCCGTCGCGTTCCTGATAATTCGAGTTTAACACGATCATACCAACCTCATTGTTGTCGGCCCACTCTTTCACTTCGTTAAAACGATCTTCCCAGGCCACAACAAACGGACAAGTATTACACGAAAACATTACTAAAAGTCCATTTTCCTTACTGGCATCACTCAAGGATATTTCAGCTCCTGATACATCTTTCATTTTTACATCGGTATGAACAGCTTTATCGCCAATTGCCAACTGTTTACCGTCTCCGGCATAAGCAATATTCACACTCAGTAGAATTCCTAAAATAAAAGCTAATTTTTTCATACGGCTATAATTTAAATTAAAAACGGTTTTGTAGTCCTGCCGGTTGAAGACAGGAATTTTCACATTTTAAAAGACCTCATAGTCTTTTATTTAAAAACAATGGCATAAATAAATGGTTCAGTGATACGACAATGTGTAAACAAAATATGGTGTTTGGGGTTATGCTGACAAACGATTTTAGGCTTTGCAAAAACAATCAGAAATCAAAAAAAAACCGCGCAAGACTATGAAATTAGATAGCATAAGAAGAGAATACCGATTTGCAGCACTCACCAAACAAAGTGTGGCTGCTTCCCCAATCGATCAGTTTAAAGAATGGCTCAACGACGCGCAACGTGCCAACGTAAACGATTTTTCGGCGATGAGCCTGGTTACTGCAGAAACCGGTGCTTTTCCCCAATCACGAATTGTGCTGTTGAAAGATATTTCGGTGGATGGATTTACCTTCTTCACCAATTACGACAGCCAAAAAGGAAAGGCCATTGAAAAGAACAACAAGGTTGGTCTTCATTTCTTTTGGCCCGAATTGGAGCGACAAGTGCGTATTGACGGCGTTGCCGAAAAAACATCAAGAGAAGCATCGGTACAGTATTTTAAATCGCGCCCTTTGGAAAGTCAGATTGCAGCTTGTGCTTCGGCTCAAAGTGCCACATTAACCTCCCGAAGTAAACTTGAAGAACAATACCGATCCTTACAAAATGCCTTACAGGGCGACCATCCTGAATGCCCGGAGAATTGGGGAGGTTACCTGGTTCGTCCGGTAAAAATGGAATTTTGGCAGGGCCGCGAAAGCCGCCTGCACGACCGTATTGTTTATGAGTTAGTTGAAAACGAATGGAAAATTAAACGTCTGTCGCCTTAAAAATCAAGGTTTAAAGTTCGTTTCAGTAAGGCCAGGTTTGGATTCTTTTTGGCCATTTCCTGGTACTTTTCAATATCGGAATAAATCACTTTCTCACGCACAATATCTGAAACCACCGTTTTTAGGCCAATCTTCGAGTTGCGTAATTCTTTGCGCAGGTACGAAACCAATTCCGGCTTAATATTTACCAGTAACTCATCCTGAATACGGTTATCCACTTCCAGCAACAAACTCCAGTCTTCCTGAATTGTTGGTAAAATCGACAAGGTGGCTTTCAAACTCGGACGATCATCCAGACGTGGCAAAAATGCTTTCCACTTTTCTTCCAGCTGTTCGGCCGTAAACGGTTCGGTTTCATCAGCTTTTGAATACAATTTAAACTGCTCTTTCGCCGACAATTGTTTGTTCTCATCATCAAAATCACCTTTCAGTGCTCTTTTTATCGAGGTTGTTCCAAGTCCGCGGCCCGAACGTTTTACTAATCTTTTTGGTGGTGTTGCCGGTGTTGAACTTACCGCTTGTTCCGGTTGAGTATTCTGTTGTGGTATTTTAACCGGCTGACTTTTGGGTTGAGCAACAAGCTTTTCGTCGGGCAGGTTTATGCCCGAAAAAATGGGTTCCAGGATGTCATCCTGACCTTCAGCTATTTTTTTTTTAAGGTTAGCTGTGCTATCCGAATCAAAGCCAGCTCAATAAGCAGACGTTTGTTTTGGCTTGTTTTGTACTGTATATCGCAGGTGTTGGCAATTTGCATCGCATCCAGCAGGAAGTCGCTTTCGGTGGCTGCGGCCTGAGCACGATAGCGTTCTTTTATATCGCCACCAACTTCCAGCAGCTGTATCGTTACCGGATCTTTACATACCAGCAAATCTCTGAAATGGCTACTCAGCCCGGTAATAAAATGATGCCCGTCGAAACCGTGGTTCAGGATATCGTTGAAAATCACCAATACCTCGGTTACATTGTTTTTCAGAAACTCGTCAACCAAACGGAAATAGTAATCGTAGTCCAACACATTCAGGTTGGTAATTACATCCTGATAGGTAATCTTTTTTCCTGAGAAACTTACTATCTGGTCGAAAATTGAAAGTGCATCACGCATGGCGCCGTCGGCTTTTTGCGCAATAATATTCAATCCTTCGCCTTCCACTTCAACACTTTCACTTTTCGCCACATATTCCAAATGCTCTGAAATATCGGATACGCCAATGCGGTTAAAATCAAAGATCTGACAACGCGAAAGAATGGTTGGAATGATCTTATGTTTTTCGGTGGTAGCCAAAATAAAAATGGCATGTTTTGGCGGCTCCTCCAGCGTTTTCAGGAAAGCGTTAAAAGCCTGCGACGACAACATGTGAACCTCATCGATGATATATACGCTGTACTTCCCCATTTGAGGCGGTACACGCACCTGGTCGGTCAGGTTCCGGATATCGTCGACCGAGTTATTCGAAGCGGCATCCAATTCGTGAATATTAAACGAACGGCTGCTGTTAAACGAAGTACACGACTCGCATGTGTTGCATGCTTCAGTCTCGTCGGTAAGGTTGGTGCAGTTTATTGTTTTGGCAAAAATACGCGCACAAGTTGTTTTCCCCACACCACGCGGCCCGCAAAACAAATAGGCATGCGCCAACTGATTGCTCTTAATGGCATTCTTTAGCGTGTTGGTAATCGATGCTTGTGCAACAACCGTCTGAAACGAGTCCGGTCTGTATTTTCGTGCTGATACAATAAAATTCTCCATAGTCACTTTAGAAGTTGACCAAAGATAATTAAATATGGCTTTTTAGCAGTGTTTTTTTATTAACATCGAAAGCCTTACTTTTAGCCTGATTAATTGAATTAATCACCCGTAGGGCTGACGAAATAATTGATAAACAATTATTTGTCAGGGCTAACCTTGACATTGAAAATCAACGTATTTATTGCCCACCGAAACATACTCTTCTGATTTTCAATCGTCAACATTTTGTGTGAAAAATTTGTAGAATTTTTCAGGTTAGAACAGTTTGATAGTGAAAAGCTTAATTACCATGAGAAAATATATCTTTTTTGTTCTGCTCTTTTGCACCACTTCGGTTGCCGCCCAATATAAAACCTTATACGACTTTTCGGCCCCAACAATTGATGGCGACACCCTGCATTTTTCAAGCTTAAAAGGCAAGAAAGTGCTGATCGTAAATACAGCATCGGAATGTATGTTAACACCGCAATACGAAAAATTGCAGGAACTTTACGAAGAATATGGTGGTGATGATTTTGAAATTGTTGCATTTCCGTGTAACGATTTTGGGAAACAGGAACCGGGCGACAACGAAACCATAAAAACATTCTGCACCCAATACCACATCAGTTTTACGCTAATGGAAAAAATAGCGATAAAAGACAATCCTCCGCCGGTTTACCGTTGGTTAATGAACAGCGAAGAGAATGGCACACTTGATGCAAAAGTCTGGTGGAACTTTCAAAAGTTTATGATTGACGAAGAAGGGAAAGTGGTTGATTTTGTGCGCCCGACCAAAAGTCCGTTATGCGATAAAATCATCAACTGGCTTAACGAGTAGAATTTTTGTTAAAGTATTTGCCAGGAGCCTTAGTCTTCGTTGGTACTTTTCCGTGAATATTCCCGCCCCGCCATTCGGTGCGGCTTTTGTTTTTATTAAAACTGATCGATTTCTTATCGGTCTTGCCAAATTCCTGCCTGAAATACTCGTAACTGTACAGCGGAATGAAAACCACAAAAAAAACGATCAGACCGCCGATTAGCCACGGACGCGCATTAACAGACGTAAATAAATGAATGAACAAGGCCACCAGTTCAACAAACAGAACACCCGGTCCGGCAATAATTAGTACTATTTTTTTCAGCTTTTCCATGGTGTAAATTAACTTCTGGCAGCAGCAGTTGCAGCGGCACTTGCAGCCACCGAGGCGGCAATGGCTTGAGATGCAGCAATAGCATCGGCAACCGCACCCGACACCTGGTTTTTAATCCTCATTTGTTTTAGGCGTTCCCGGGCCTGTTTCCGTTTTCTCCGGTCCTGATAGATCATTCGTAACATGGCTGCCGGTTCCAAAAACGACAGAAAGATCAGTTCATCCTCGGCTGTAGTTCCTTTAAAAATTTGATTATCAATTTCCGATATCATTCGGTACAGCACCTGCTTATTCAAAATAACCGGCTTTTTCCATTTGAAAAACAAAAACTGCTTTTCTTCCAATCGTATCAGTCGTTTGGCTACTAATCCTTTTTGTACTTCACTTCTGATGAATTTCTGCGAGTAATTGAGTTTACTAATCCAGGTCGAAATCTTTTTTGGCGATTTAACCTGGTTCATTTTTCCCAGCACAAACCGATGTAATTCATTATCCGATTTCGTGGAAAGTACAATCACCCGTTTCTCTTCAAATTTAATTTTCTTCTGCAGGTACAAATCCATCAGAAGTGTTCCGATAACAACAAAGTGCATTGCCGAGACTGACCCCGACCGAATTCCACCTTTTTCAGGATGAATACCTAGAAAATAAATCTTTTGAGCTAAAGGAATTGGCTGATCCATATAATATTTAGTTTTTTCTTACTTAATTCGTACGACAATTGACATAAAATTACAAATAAACAACCATATGTTTAAAGGATTTGCAAGCGATAATAATTCAGGCGTTCATCCGTCCATTTTAAGGGCTATGGAAGATGCCAACCACGGACACGTTGTGGGTTATGGCAACGACCCGTTTACGGCTAAAGCCATCGACATTTTTAAAGAGAAGTTTGGTGCCGCCACCGAGGTATTTTTTGTTTTTAACGGCACCGGCGCCAATGTGCTGAGTTTATCAACGCTTACCCAAAGTTTTAACTCGGTAATTTGCGCCGAAACCGCGCATATTCAGGAAGACGAATGTGGAGCACCTGAGAAATTTACCGGCTGCAAACTCATTCCTGTAGAGCCGGTGAACGGAAAAGTTACTTCCGAAGCAGTATTGCCACATTTAAAAGGTTTTGATTTTGAACATCACTCGCAACCCAAGGTAATTTCTATTTCGCAAGTTACTGAGATGGGAACGGTGTACTCGCCCGGTGAAATAAAAACACTGGCCGATCTGGCGCATAAACACCAAATGTATTTGCACATGGACGGTGCCCGGATTTCCAATGCTGCCATTGCGCTCGACATGGATTTTCGTGAGTTTACAGTAGATTGTGGTGTTGATGTTCTGTCGTTTGGAGGCACAAAAAACGGAATGATGATGGGTGAAGCAGTTTTGTTTTTTAATCCGGATTTGACAAAACAAACCAAATATCTTCGCAAACAAAGTATGCAGCTGTACTCGAAAATGCGTTATGTGGGTGCACAGTTTATTGTCTACCTCGAGAACGATCTTTGGAAAGAAACAGCATCGCATTCCAATAAAATGGCCAAATTGCTGGAAGCTGAAGTGGCCAAAATTCCGCAGATAAAAATTACTCAACCGGTTTCGGCAAATGGTGTTTTTGCTATCGTTCCAAAAGAAATTATCGAGCCACTGCGCGAACGGTTCTTTTTTTATACGTGGGACGAAATAAACTCGGAAGTGCGCTGGATGACTTCGTTTGACACCACCGAAGATGAAATTTATGCGTTTGTGGAATTGATTAAGGAGTTGCTGAATTAATTTCGTTATTACAATGAGGCTTCGACTCCACTCGGCCTGATCGTCATCCTGCGCGGAGTCGAAGTGTGTATTACAAGAAATATTTTAAAGTAAACACTTATATGCCACTATTCAGATACTATCCAAGCAACCCGAAAAACCTGGATCCGGAGATGGAAAAGAAGATCTTTTTCCATAGCCTGCTGTTTCCGGCGCTGTTTGTATTGTTGTTATGGATAGTTAAAATAGTAGAACTAAGCTCAGGATTGAGTTTTGTGGAATTTGGTATTTTCCCGCGGCACATAAACGGGCTGCAGGGAATTCTCTTCTCCCCTTTTATTCATTCCGATTTCAGCCACTTAATTTCCAATTCGCTGCCCTTTTTTATACTGGGTTTTATGCTCATTTACTTTTATCGCCGTATTTCGTACCGCATCTTTTTTCTGCTGTATATTTTATCGGGTATCAGCACCTGGTTTATGGGCCGCGAAGCCTGGCACATCGGCGCCAGCGGTGTTGTTTATGCGCTGGCAGCCTTTCATTTTGTTAGCGGAATTATTCGCTCCGATGTGCGTTTGCTTACGCTTTCGGCAATTGTGGTTTTTCTTTATGGCGGACTTGTTTGGGGATTGTTGCCCATTCGCCCCGAAATTTCGTGGGAAGGCCATTTATCGGGAGCTATATTTGGTGTGGCATTGGCCTTTTATTACCGCAAATACATCGTTCGCCGTGAAAAATTCGATTGGGAAGACGAGCCCGACGAGGATGAGGAAAATGATGACGATACAATAACATTTTCAAACAAAGAATTTTCCGACAGCTCTAAGAATGACTCAACAAATTCCACATTGTAATCGACTTCGCGACTTCGGCTTCCGATATATTCAATAAATAAAAAAGTATATTTGCCTCCTTCAGATTCCCATCGGGATTGAACAAACAGATTTGCATGTAATATGAAAGGCGAAAAAATACATTGGAAAATAGTATGGGTTTTAACGATTTTGCTTTTCATTTCAGCTATTGCCAGTGCGCAGAGTTTAGGTACCTCAACCGAAGGAAGTACGGCAATCACACTACGGGAAAACAACAGTGATCCTTCTGAATTATTCGACTCCCTGTTTTTTTCAACGCCCATTATACACCGCCTCGGAGTCGAAATACGGCCCGGTTATATTTTGCCAACCAATCCGTATTTTAAAGGAGAGAATAGCACATCACAGCCCGTCCGCTCGTCTTTTTCAACACATCTAAAATATTCTTTCCGCTTTTTCCCGAATACCCTGGCCGATAAAATTTATGCCAAACCATACCAGGGAATTGGACTGGTGGCTTACAATTTAAGTCATAGTCAGGAACTGGGAACCCCATTTGTATTTTACCTGTTTCAGGGGGCGCAAATAAGCCAGATCAACCCAAAACTATCGTTAAATTACGAGTGGAACTTTGGATTATCTTTGGGATGGAAACCTTACAATCGTGAAACAAACCCAGGCAATACGGTAATCGGTTCGAAAGCAAATGCCTACATCAACACCAACTTTTATTTTAGCTGGTTGCTTTCCGAGCGCTTGAATTTTGATACCGGTTTATCGATCACCCATTTTTCAAACGGCAATACCAAGTTCCCCAATGCCGGGCTTAATACGCTTGCCTTAAAAGCCGGAGTACTGTATAGTTTCGCGCGCAAAAGTGAGCCGCAAATTCGCCCGTCGGACTTATTTATTCCGACATTTAAACGGCACATCAGCTACGACTTGGTTATGTTTGGCTCGTGGCGACGTACCGGCGTTGATTTTCTGGATGCGCAAGTTGCATCGCCCGTGGCTTACCCGGTAATGGGATTTTGTTTTGCGCCCATGTATAATTTTGGCTATAAACTTCGCCTTGGGGTATCGCTCGACGGATTTTACGACGGAAGCGCCAATGTTTACACCCAGGATTACATTGCAGGTACCGAACAGGAGTTTTTTAAACCGCCACTCGATGAGCAACTGGCTTTGGGAATATCGGGCCGTGCCGAATATGTTATGCCCTATTTTACCGTTGGACTGGGCGTGGGTAAAAGTTTCCTGTACAGCAAAGGCGATTTAAAAGCTTTTTACCAGATTATAGCACTGAAAACAGAAATTACCCGCAACTCGTTTGTGCATATTGGCTACAGCATTAAAGATTTTCATATGCCAAATTTTCTGATGATTGGTCTTGGTTTCCGATTTAACAACCAATATCCTTCTTTTTACCGCAAATAGTACGTGTAGCCTTACAAAGTGAGTGACATTGCCGACGGAATAAAAAACTGCGGCCGCTAGGTTTTCTGGAAAAACAAAGCACGACTGAAAAACTACCGTAATATATATAAGAATACTTTTGAAGGCTGCGGAAGACGTTTAACACCTCCGAACACACAAAGGATGTCATCTTTTCGGAAAGATGATATCCTTCTATTACAACCATGCCTTTTCGCTCTGCCCATCTCTACCTGCGCAAATCTGCTCAATCAAGGTCATCAGCATTCACTTCCTTCACATTAAAATAATACCGGTGAAACAACAAATTATAGCCTGCATTCACCTTGTTCTGCCTGCTATTCTGTTGTATTATCGGCATTAACAATTGTAGTCTTCTAAATTTCGTACGGCATTTAAAAGAACAATTGATTTAACTTTCTGCAATTGCTTTCTTTTCTGTGCAGGGATTCAAAAAAAGATGTAATTTTGCATCGAAATTATACGAAGTTCATTAAAAATGATTAGCAGAAGGATTATCCGCACAAAGGTCTTACAAGTATTGTACGCCTACTACTCCACCGACGAGAAATCGATCAACAACACAGAGAAAGAATTGTTCTTTTGTATCCACAAAGCTTACGACCTTTACCACTACCTGCTGGCGCTGGTACCCGAAATTGCAGACTATGCAGAGGGCCGTATCGAAATCAGAAGAAATAAACATCAGCCAACCCACGAAGATCTGAATCCGAACACCAAGTTTATAACCAACCAGGTTATCGATCAGTTGCGTAAAAACAACAAACTGAACACCTACCTGGATCAGAAAAAACTGAGTTGGAAAGATCATCCTGAACTCATCAAGGAATTGTACCTGATGATGATCGAATCGGATATGTACCAGGAGTATATGGCCGACAAAAACCGCTCGTACATGGACGACCGCAAATTTATTGAGAAACTTTTTAATAAGATTATCCTTATTTCGGAAGACCTGTACATGGTGCTTGAAGAGCAAAGTATTTACTGGAACGACGATGTAGAATTTGTGATTTCGATGATCGCTAAAACTTTGCGTCGTTTTAACGAACTTTCAGATTCGGATCAGTCGCTGATGCCAATGTATAAAGACCAGGAAGACCGCGATTTTACTAAAGATCTTTTGCGTAAGTCCATCATTAATCACAACGAATTACGTGAGTTGATTAAGGAACACTCGCGCAACTGGGATGTGGAACGCATTGCTTTTATGGACATTTTAATTATGCAACTGGCCATTACCGAGTTCCTGTATTTCCCCACTATTCCTACAAAAGTGACCTTGAATGAATACATCGAGCTATCGAAGTTTTACAGCACCGAAAAGAGCCGTAATTTTATTAACGGTATTTTGGATAAAACGCTGAAAGACTTAAAAAGCACCGAAAAAATCAGTAAACAAGGACGCGGATTGATTGGCGAATAATGTACAAACTGGCATTCATATTTTTGATGATTGTATTGGTTTCGTGCGAAGCCAGCAAAAGCAACAGTAACGATCAAAAACAAACAACTGAAAAATTGGCACTAACCGAAATTTCAATTGATGAAGCCATTCATAATTTTGGGCAATTAAAAGCCGGCGAAATTGTTTTACACACCTTTGTTTTAACCAACACCGGCAATAACGATTTTGTAATCGAGAGCCTTGAAACCGACTGTGGCTGCGTAACCACACACTTTAACAGGCAGCCCGTAAAACCCGGAGAAAACGCTTTAATTGAAGTTGAATTTAACACTGCCGGATTGGTTGGAAGAGAATACAAAACAATTGAAGTACTTGGAAATAGCAAAGAATTAAAACATTTAGCTATTTTTGCCCAGGTTGAGAACGAACTTATTGATATTAAATATTAAAAATTATAGACATGTTGAATTCGATTTTATTAATGATGCAGCCACAAGATGGTGCTGATGCCAATCCTTTAATGAGCTTTTTGCCATTGTTGCTGATCATCGTAGTATTTTACTTTTTTATGATCCGCCCTCAGGTAAAACGCCAGAAAGAAACCCGTAAGTTTCGCGAAAGCTTGCAAAAAGGCGACAAAGTAGTTACCACCGGTGGTATTTACGGAAAAGTTGTAAAGATTGAAGAAACAGCCATTCAACTGGAAATTGCAAAAGACGTTGTAATTAAAGTTGACAAAAACGGTATTGTAAAAGACTTAAGCGACGTTCAACCACAAAAGTAAAACAACGCTTTTAAGCTCTCCATAAAGGAGTATACAATAAAAGGCGTGAAAGAATATTCTTTCACGCCTTTTATTTTTCTTCCGACTTCGGTCTCCCGACTTCAGACTCTTTCATACATTAAACCTGAAGTGCATTATATCGCCATCGTTTACGACATACTCTTTTCCTTCGATCGACATTTTACCGGCTTCTTTACAGGCCAGTTCCGATCCTAACGTTACAAAGTCGTTGTATTTAATCACCTCGGCGCGAATAAATCCTTTCTCAAAATCCGAGTGGATTACTCCCGCAGCCTGTGGTGCTTTACTTCCTTTATGGTAGGTCCATGCACGAACTTCTTTTACTCCTGCGGTAAAATACGTCTCCAGCTGAAGTAACTTGTAAGCCGATTTAATCAGTTTGCTAACTCCGGCTTCTTTTAATCCAAGATCATCCAAAAACATTTGGCGCTCTTCAAAATCATCCAACTCGGCAATATCAGCTTCGGTTGCTGCTGCAATCATCAGCATTTCCGAATTCTCGTCTTTTATGGCTTCTTTTACGGCTTCAACGTGGGCATTTCCTTTAACCACGGCAGGTTCGTCAACATTACAAACATACAGTATCGGTTTGTTGGTCAGCAATTCAAGGCTTTTTACAGCTGCAGCATCCGATGGATCAACCTCAACAGTACGTGCCGATTTTCCTTCCATCAACACCTCTTTGTATTTTGAAAGAATGCGGAACATACGTTTGGCTTCCGGATCGTTTCCGGTACGGGCCTGTTTTTCAACTTTGGCAATGCGGCTTTCAACGGTCTCCAGGTCCTTCAGCTGAAGTTCAATATCGATGGTCTCCTTATCGCGCACCGGATCGATAGTTTCATCAACGTGCGTAATATTTTCGTTCTCGAAACAACGCAATACGTGAATAATCGCATCGGTTTCGCGAATATTACCCAGGAATTTATTTCCCAAACCTTCTCCTTTACTTGCCCCGCGAACCAACCCGGCGATATCAACAATTTCAACCGTTGTTGGAACCACACGTTGCGGTTTTACCAATTCCTCTAATTTTGTTAATCTTTCGTCGGGTACAGTTATCACCCCTAAATTGGGTTCGATTGTACAAAAAGGAAAATTTGCCGATTGCGCTTTTGCACTCGACAAACAATTAAACAGTGTTGATTTTCCGACGTTTGGTAAACCAACAATACCACATTTCAAAGCCATTTTACTTATTTAAAAATTGCGGTGCAAAGGTAATTTATTTTTGCTATTTAAAAATTGATGTTTTTGCATACTTTTTCGTCAATAAAACAGGGCTTATTGTATCTTTCACAAGTTAAATATTGGTTTTTTATAAAATCAGTAACTACATTTGTGTAAACTTTTAACTTATGATACTACGACATCTTTCTATTGACTGTGTAATTTTTGGCTTTAAAGACAACAAACTGTGTGTACTGCTATGGCAATCGGAGTCTGATGTTGCCAAACGTTTTTTTAGCGAAAAAGATAACTATGAGGAGGTTGAAGACCTCTTTACCAAAAACCCAATGCATACCGGGCAAGATTACTGGGCATTAATCGGATCTCACCTGCCGGAAGATGAAGATATTGATGAATACGCCAAATTTATTTTATCGAAAACTACCGGCCTCGAAAATGTTTACCTCAACCAGGTAAAAACTTTCGGGAAGTTGGACCGTGTTCCTTTCTCGCGCGTTTTAACTACGGCCTACTATGCCATTATTAACCCGGAATATCACGATTTGCGCCAATCAGAATTGGCCAAAGTATTAAACTGGTTCGAGATCGACAAACTTCCGAAACTGGTTTTCGACCATAAAGTAATTATTGAAGAAGCATTAAAAAAACTACATTCCGAGGTAAAATATCACCCTGTAGGATTCCGAATGCTACCCGATAAATTTACGTTAACAGAACTGCAAACCTTGTACGAAGTTATTCTTGACACCACACTCGATACCCGCAATTTCAGGAAGAAAATTCAAAATATGGGGCTGCTAATCGATACCGGCGAAAAACAAACCAACGTTGCACACCGGGCAGCAAAACTTTATTCTTTCGACCTTGATGTGTACAACAAATTAAGAGAAGAAGGATTAAATTTCAGAATCTGATTTTTTTGTTAAACCTTTGCCGGCAGATAGTGTCTGATTGGTAGCTTCATGCAAAATACGGATAAAAATATCATTGCCGATTTAAAGGATGTAAACAAGCGCGATCTTGCTTTTCATCAACTCGTTGGTACTTATCAGGAGCGATTGTATTGGCATATCCGAAAAATTGTAATGAACCATGACGACACCGACGATGTTTTGCAGAATACCTTTTTAAAGGTGTGGCGCAGCATCGATAATTTTCGGGAGGAATCGAGCTTGTTTACCTGGTTATATCGTATCGCCACCAACGAATCGATCACGTTTATCAATTCGAAAAAGAAAAAGGGCTTGATGCCGATGAACGATGCCAGCGAGTTTTTAATGGATAATCTTACTTCCGATCCCTATTTTGAAGGAGATGAAATTCAGCTAAAGCTACAGAAAGCAATTTTACGTTTACCCGAAAAGCAACGTATAGTGTTTAATATGAAGTATTTTGATGATTTAAAGTACGATGAAATGTCGGAAATCCTCGATACATCGGTTGGAGCGTTAAAAGCATCCTATCATCATGCAGCAAAAAAAATTGAAGAATACTTAAAAAGCACGGATTAATAGTTTGTTTTTAAACCTTTTAAATGAGATATAGTCAATAGATAAAAATGCCGCAATGGAAGAATTAAAGAACATAGCACCAAATTTGTCGAAAATGAAGAAGGAAAACCCTTTTGGGGCTCCGAAACATTATTTCGACGATTTTTCCGCACGCATGCAAATGCAAATCGAAGCGGAAAAACATGTGGCCACCAACAAGGAATTTAAACTTATCACTCTTTTAAAGCCTGCACTTGGTCTTGCTGCCAGTTTTGCTATCATATTCATGCTGGTATATATACCATTAAAAACATTTATACCACAGGAACAGTTTATTGAAACAACGGTTTCAACAAACTTTTCCGATAAGCAAATGCATTCTATCCTGGAGGAACTCGACGAAACATCATTCTTTACATTACTGGAAAACGATGATAACAACGAAACATTTAGCGACGAAGATTTGCTTGCATACGTGAGCTCCAATTTTAATGCATACGAAATTTTTGAATATACAGAAGAGTAAGAATTATGAGACAACTAATTGCAATACTAACACTAGGATTGTTGATTTTTACCCAAACACAGGCAAATGCACAAAGAAATGACGATGAAGAAGACCGCTGGGAGCGTTACCGCACCGAAAAGGTAGCCTTCTTTACCACCAATCTTGATTTTACACCGGAAGAAGCTCAAAAATTCTGGCCGGTATACAATCAGATGGAAAAAGAGATGGGTGAATTTCAGCAAAAACGCCACGAGCTGGAAGATAAGGTGAGAAATGTGGATGAAAACCTGTCGAACAAGGAGTTGATAAAACTAACGCGCGAACACGTAGCATTGGGGAAAACTGAAGCAGAAGTGCGGGAGAAATACAATGAAAAATTTCTTGAAATTTTGCCACCATTAAAAGTGATAAAATTGTACAAAATGGAATACGAGTTCCGCATTTATATGTTCCGCAAATACCGCGATAGAAACCGGGGAAACAACAATGACTAAGCATAAAAAAAGACAGGCCAATAACCTGTCTTTTTCTTTATAGCTTTTTTTTTGATTATAATGCTCTAAACCAATCCTGAAAATATTTCCCAATCCATGGTATTTCTTTCATTTCCCCGTTTATTGCTCCAAGCAAACTAATAATCCAGAAAACCAGTGTAACAACCCATCCGATAGCAATAAGAGGAGGAATTAAAGATATAACTACCGAAAACAGCCAAATGCCTAACGTTTGCCTGATATAAAAACTTGCCAGCTCTTCTCTGTCATTCGAATTTACAATAAGCGCAATAATCCAACCCACCCAGAAGATGTGGGCTACAATTGCTTTTGTTTTTCCATCCATATTATTTGAGTTTAAAAAGTGTAACGAAATGTAGGGATTTCTTTTCGTAAATAAACAAAATAGTTGAATGAAGTTTTTTCGTAATCCCGGTTTTTAATCCTCGTCCACTCCTTTATACTCTGATCTCCAGGTATTCATTAACTCATTTGGGGTTCGCTCGTCAGTTGGGTAATTCGGACTGTACAATAAAGTCTCCGATCTCTGAACCAGCTTTCCATTCTTTACAAATCCTTCTCCCCTTTCACTTAGATGATCAACCATCTTTTGGCGCCAGTTTTCTGTTATTTCCAAATTTGAGGAAGAAAGGTCGAATTGTTCTCCCGGATCAGTTTTCAGGTTAAAAAGCTGCTCTTTTCCGGTTCTGAAAAACCAGATATATTTCCAGGCACCATCAGTTAAAGCACACCAGTAGTTCTCTTCACTGTAGGTTGTTGCATGTTCCAAATCGATGTAATTTCTCCATGCATTATGCGGATTTTTTATCAACTGGAGAACGGAAAGGCCATCCATATCGTCGGGAATTTCTGCTCCGGCTGCATCTAAAAATGTTGGGAGAAAATCGCGCAGTTCGGTAACCTGTTCCAATTTTGTTCCGGGCGCTGATTTACTTTTGAGAGATTCAGGCCATTTTATAATAAAGGGAATATTGGACGAACCTTCGTAAGCATAGGTTTTGCGCCAGTGGTAATGGTCGCCCAACATGTCGCCATGGTCGGATGTAAAACAAATAAGCGTGTTTTCGTATATCCCTTTATCTTTTAGCGTTTGAATGATCTTTCCAACCATCTCGTCAATAAAGGTGATGCTCGCATAATAATGTCGTCGGCTTTCAATGGCATGATCAACTCCAAAATCTCCAAAAGCGGCGTCTTTTCCACCTTCCAAACCTTCGTATTGTTCGTCCCACTCACCTGTATACGGTGTCGGAATCTGAACATCTTTATACAAATCGAGAAAACGTTGTGGCGGGTCGTACGGACTATGTGGACGAGCAAATGATACTTTTAGAAAAAGTGGTTTATCCTGATTGTAATTTTCGATTAATTCAACAGCGGTTTGGCCGGTCCAGTATGTAGGGTGTAATTTTTCGTCGAGCTGATAAACTCCTGAACGGTGTTCATTCCAACCTATTCCCGTTTTATCGGGATCTTCGCCGGGGGCCTGCAGTTTAAACCAATCGCGATAATCACTAACAAAACCATCCTGTTCAACACGGCCACTTTCATCAACCAGCGTTCCGTGAAATCCGTGCAAAGCTTTTTGCGGAAACCAGTGCATCTTACCAATTCCAAACGTGTAATAACCGGCTTCGCGCAACATACGTGGCATTTCGTATTTATACTTGCGGGCTACACGGCCATAACCTAACATACCGTGGTGCCAGGGCGACAAACCAGTAAGCAAACCCGCCCGTGCCGGTGTACAACTGGGCACCGATGAATAGGCGTTTACAAAGGTAGCACCTGCTTCAGCAAGCCTATCAATATTGGGTGATATTACGGCAGCATTGCCCATGCAGCCCAGTGCATCGGCGCGTTGCTGATCGGTAATAATAAAAATAATGTTGGGTTGTGTTCCTTTTTCAGCAGCATTGAGTGCCGCTACCATTACCAAAAAGGCAATTACAAATAGATGTTTCATAGATTAGATTTATACTACAAATCTAATCATGAAATTTCATCTATCAAGACAACTTTGTAAAATATTTACAAAGTGCAAATTATCTATCGTAGTTAAATTTTCGAAGGTGATGCCCCATTCGGTCGCGTTTGGTTTTCATGTAACGCTGATTATGCTCGTTTGGAGCAATTTCTATGGGTACAATTTCGGTAACTTCCAAACCATAACCTTCTAAACCAACACGTTTTACCGGATTATTGGTTAGCAAACGCATTTTGGTAACACCAAGATTACATAAAATTTGCGCTCCCACGCCATAATCACGTTCGTCGGCTTTAAATCCAAGATGAAGATTGGCTTCAACGGTATCCATTCCCTGGTCCTGAAGCTTGTAAGCAGCAATTTTATTGAGTAGCCCAATGCCTCGTCCTTCCTGCATCATGTAAACGATAACACCTTTTCCGGCTTTTTCTATCATTTCCATCGAGCTATGCAGCTGATCGCCACATTCGCAACGCATGGATCCAAATATATCGCCGGTCATACATGAAGAGTGCACGCGAACCATAATAGGCTCGTTTGGCTCCCACTCGCCTTTTATCAAAGCAACATGTTCGGCACCATTCGATTTCTGACGGAAAGGAACGATTCTGAAATCGCCGTAATCGGTTGGTAAAGCCACTTCTTCACCTCTTTCAATCAGACTTTCGCTCTGGAACAGGAAAGAAATCAGATCTTTTATGGTAATCAGCTTCAGCTTATGTTTTTGAGCAAACTCATACAATTGTGGCAAACGGGCCATTGTTCCGTCGTCGTTCATAATTTCAACCAGCACACCCGAAGGTTTTAAACCGGCTAAACGAGCAAGGTCAACAGCAGCCTCGGTGTGTCCGGTACGGCGCAACACCCCACGTTCCATAGCTTTTAAAGGAAAAATATGCCCCGGTCGGCCCAATTGTTCCGGTCGGGTTTTTTTATCAACCAGCATTTTAATGGTAATTGCCCGGTCGGCAGCAGAAATTCCCGTAGTTACTTCTGGATGAATTGCATCAACCGAAACGGTAAAAGCCGTTTCATTGGCCGAAGTGTTTTTACCCACCATCAATTCCAGCTCCAGTTCCTTGCAACGGTCCTCTGTTAATGCTACGCAAATAAGGCCGCGAGCCTGCGAAGCCATAAAATTTACGATTTCAGTGGTGATCAATTCCGAGGCGACAATTAAATCACCTTCGTTCTCTCTATCTTCATCATCAACAACAATTACCATTTCACCTCTCTGTATAGCAGCTATGGCTTCAGGAATTGTGTTAAGCTTAATATCTGTCATATCTGTCCTTTAAATCAGCCGCAAAATTACAAAGTTTTCTGAAACGGTTTCATGACTTTTTGATATCATTTGCGTGAAATAACATTAACTACACTAAGGATTAACCACAAGAAAACGTTTTGTGAGAATATTTCCAAGATTATCGCTTACGCTAAGGGTGTGCCATCCCGGCTCCGGCCGAAGCTCAAACTGATGAATATTTTTTGTAATTCCCAGAAAATCATCGTCCAGATACCAGTAAACATCAACATTAGTTAAACGGTGTGCCAGCTCAACAATTAACTTACCTTTGGTTCCATCCAGTTCTACCGGAATAAAAATCCGGTTCCATTCTCTCGGATAAATAAAATCAAGTTGCTGTTGATTTTCTGTACAACCGGGCATTAGCGGGGGCAAAGTTGCATAAAGTACATTCTCTCGTTTGTAATAATATTCCATTGATGGCGGGAGGACAAACCAGTTTTTGTGCACCATTTTTGATACCGGATAACAATTGGCGTTTACCCGGTGTGTTTGCTCTGCATTTAAATGAATACGCTGATGCCTCCGGCAAACACCAATTTTATTTCCTTGTGGAACAAGTATAGTCTTTCTATTTTCACAGTTTTCTCCGGGTAAGAAGCCACTTTCGCTGCAAACTTCAATGCTGTCCATTTCGTCAACAGGAGTCTCAAACCAGCTGGCATCGGGTAAAGTTGAAAACACATCAAACATTACCGGAGCGGCAGCCGACACGCCTGTTAATCCGGCCCGCCCTTCTCCATCGGCATTTCCGCACCACACAGCAACCACATATTTTGATGTAATACCAACTGCCCAGGCGTCACGAAATCCAAAACTGGTACCTGTTTTCCATGCAATTCTTTTCGAATGAGCAAACCGCTCCCAGCCACTTTCAGTCTCGGGCCGCGTTACTTCTAAAAGAGCCTTAAACGTTGAATATATTGATGCTGACCGAACAACCGGTTGTTTCAATTCTGATCCTTGCTCTGCATTTTCATTTTCATGCCAAATTAAAGGGGTAAAAGGCATTGAAAGATATAAACCGTCCTGGTTATTGTAAGTATCTAAAATTGTTGCTAAAGAGGCATACATTCCGGCAAGGTCCCAAAGTTTTACTTCAGCACCCCCCAAAATCAGTGATAGTCCGTAATAATCGGAGGACTGATACAAGGTTGACATTCCGGTTTGTTTCAAAAAGGAATAAAAAGGTGCTACGCCAAATTCGCGTAATAAATGCACGGCAGGAATGTTTAACGACCGTGCTAAAGCTTCTTCTGCAGGCACTGCTCCATTGTATTGCCGATCGAAATTCATAGGGGTAAAACCGCCAAAACGTATCGGGATATCAGGTACCAACATGCCTGGCAAGAGCATGCCATCGTCCATCATTTTACAATACAAAAACGGCTTCAGAATACTACCTGTACTTCTGGGTGATTGTATAACATCTACAAAATTTCCGTGATCCAAACTATCAATGGAAAAAGTATTTCCCACATAAGCCAGTACTTTTTTTGATGGTATTTCAGCCACCAAAACAGCCATATTGTTTATGTAGTTGGCTTTTAAACGCCTCTGGTGTTTTCGCACAACCTGTTTGGCCCGGTTTTGAATTACGCTATTAATGGTTGAACGTGTTCGCTGTCCCTTTCTTTCTTCATTCATCATTTCCGTAAAATGATAAGCCGGATTTGGCAAAGCATTTACTTTTTCAGGCAAAGATTCAGAAATTGCCAATTCGAAGGTCATACTGTCGATTTTTCCGACTTCCAGTAGTTTTTCTAAAAGGCGATCACGCTTCTGCTTCAGTTTATCGTCGAGCCGGCCGGGATAAATTAGCGAAGGAGCATTGGGAAGCACTGCTAAAGTGGCCGATTCGGCCCAGGATAATTGTTCGCTATCGCGGGCAAAATATCGCCACGATGCCGCTTCAATACCAACAACGTTTCCGCCAAAAGGTGCATGTGATGCATAGAGTTTCAGAATTTCGGCTTTTGAATAACGCAGCTCGATGTGTAAAGCCCAAAAAACTTCAATCAATTTATTTTTCAGGCTTCGTTTTCTATTTCCACGTGCCAGTCTGCTCACCTGCATGGTAATGGTACTACCACCACTTACCACTTCACGGGCTTTTATATTTTGAACCATCGCACGTACTATCGATGCCAGATTTACACCGGGATGATGATAAAAATGCTTGTCCTCAAACTGTAATACACAAACTTCATACTTATACGGAATACTATCGTTAGCAGGGAAACGCCACTGTTCGTCATCCGAAATTCGTGCCCCCAATAAATCGCCATTGCTGCTTTCTACAACCGTTGAATAGGAAGTTGTAAACAACGGGCTTGGTATAAAAAGGCCACCAAGCAAGAAAAGGACAAGTATTGATAAAAATCCAATACTTCCCCATTTCCAAAACCGTCTGTTTTTCAGAATCTTTACCAAAGCACTGAACTATTATTTTACAACAACCATTCTACCGGCTTTTCTTGCGTTTACTGAATTATCATACATGGCCTCGCAACTTACCGGAGGTTGATAAAACTGACCTTTGTAGGCCGCATTTAAATAGAATACAAAAGATTTCTGCTCATTCATATCCAGGTCAAAATAGGTGTAAATCCGGTCATCGCGAATATCCTGGTACTCAAAATTCGATTCCTCTCCCGGAACATCACCAATGCGTTTATTCAGAATTTCCCACCCCGATGGTATTAACGTTGACAATACCATTTCTTCATAATCAACACGTTTACCCGGATGTTTTACGGTAACTTCCATTCTGAAATCACTACCCTGCTCAATGCTTTCGGGATTAATTTCCTTGTTTGCACTATCCAGGTACTTCACATTCATCACCAGATTCGCTGAAGAAGAAACAGAATCGATACCCGACGGAACTCCTTTTGCCACAACTCTTACATAAGTTGCACTACTTCCTTTGTTCTCATATTCAACATTAACTTTATCCGCAGTACCATTCTCCACCGGAATTTTAACTACCGGTATTTTTGTGCGCAATTGATGCTTCTTACCATTTAGCGTAAGTTCGAATGCGGTTTCGTTACCATCGGTATAAAATTCTTCCGAAAAGCGCGCTGCCGCGTATAAACACCATGCAGCCGTTTGTGTACTCAGCCAGTCACGGCTGTTCAACTCATCAGATATCGACTTTAACATTTCGAAAGCATTTTCCTGATCCTTAAGCAAGGTTAATGCATCAAGCAGCATGGCTTTGTCGCGTAACGACGATCCGAAAGTTCCTCCAAACTCGATATAATCTTTTACTTCGGTTGTTAAGTTAGCAACCAGTTGCTCTGCGGCATCCTTTTTTCCTGCCAAAATATAAGCCGAAGCCAAACGCCAGCTAACATCTGAGGCTTTACTGCCTTTTTCGCGCAAACGGTTCATCGCCCCCATGTCAGGATTTCCGGCCAAAGCTAAAGTATACAAACGATACGCTTGTGTTAAGTCGTAGTTTCGTAATTGCGAATAATGCGCGAAATATTGATTTCCTTTCCAGTTTCTGGCCTCCGATTGCTGATAGCGCAGCCATTTATCTTTTAAGCCAAATGGAAGTGAATAACCGGCCTTTTCGGCCATAAGAATAAAGTGCCCGACGTAATTTGTTGCCCAGCTGTTTACGTAAGCCGATCCGGGCCAGTAGCTAAATCCGCCACTACCTAATTGGAACGACTGCAATTTTACAAGCGCCTTACGCACATTGTCCTCTATCGCCAGTTTCTGGTCGGCGGTTAAATCGGTTAATTGTCCCAGGAACAATTGCGGGAAAACCGAAGAAGTAACCTGCTCTACACAACCGTGAGGATATTGTATCAGATAATCCAAATGTTTTGACAGGTTCAATGGAGGGAATCCTGAAATTTCAATCCAGGCTTCATTTGTTCCCGGCGTTCCGGGCGACTGCAAATTACAAGTCCAGCTTTGGTTACCGGGAACCAGTTTTGCATCTTGTTTCACAACCTCTAAATTCGGATTCCGCACGTCAACCTCCACCTCATAAGTGGCGCGTTCGTTGCCCGATTTTGCTTCAACAACAATTTTCCCAACGCCAATATCGTCCTTTACCTTTAATTTAAAGAAGGTCATTTTATCACCAATTTCAGTAAACTGAATGGAGTTCTCTTTCTCGCCTACAAGCTCAAACAGCTCATTTGTTTTTACTGAAACTGAAACATTTTTCACATGATCTTTCATGGCAAATACATCAACAGGAAGATCAAATGTTTCTAATGGCGCCAACATTCGGGGAACCGTGGCCAGCAACATCAATCCTTTACGCACCGGCACCAAAACTTCTTCGGCACCATATGCGCCCTGGTTTCCGGCCACAACCATCATCCGAACCGCACCAACATAATTTGGCATTTTAAATTCATGCTTTTGGGTTTTTCCTGCCTCAAGCGTAAAAGGCCCGGCAAACTGCACTACCGGTTTAAAACGGTTGGCTTCCTTTTTATCTGTCTCTACCAAACTGCCATCGCCACCAACAGCAAAGGCTTTTTCAAGACGCGCACCATACGCTCCAACCACATAATCGTACATATCCCAGGTTTTAACGCCCAATGCTTCACGCTGATAAAACGAGTAGTGCGGATTTGGGGTTTTATAATTGGTTAAGCCCAACAATCCTTCATCGACAATGGCCAGTGTGTAAGTCATTTTTTTGCCGGCTTTTTCCGACACTTCCACTGTATAATTTGTTTCCGGTTCAATTTCCTTACTGGTTTTAATCTGTGGCTGAAGAATGGTTTCCGGGTCTTCAACTTTAACCGGAATTATACCGTAAAGCCTTAAAGGAGCATCATTTCCCGTGCTTTCATAAGCCTGAATCAAACTTACATTCACATAAAAATTGGGTGCCATCTTTTTATTGGCTTTTAGCGTAAAACGTGTTTCCTTATCGGTCGTTTCTACCCAAAACATATCAATTACTTCGGTTCCGTTTTCAAGACTTACCAATGCTTTCCCGGCTTTCGACGATGGAATAATTACTTCAATATCATCGCCAACATTGTATTTTTCTTTGTCGGTACGAACACTAAGCATAGTAGCCCCCTGCTCCATACCATCAGAACGCCAGCTTCCCCATCTCGACATGTAGAAAGTTATTCCGGTAGCATGCCCCGAAGTTTTGTCTTTCACCCACAAAAAGTACCGGCCGTTATCTTGCCAGTTGTTGTATTTTACATTGAGTTTAATTTTTGATTTATGTTTGGCATCCGGAATATTCCAGTTACTCACCGGCTGATAATACCTGCCTGAGACGTAATGCGCCAGATTCTCAGAACCCGACTCCCACCACCAGCGCCAGTTGATTTTATATAGTCTTACTTCGAGATCATCACCTGATACTGCTTTGCCGTTTTTATCTACCGTAACAATCTCCGGTAAATAATCGGTATCGGTGGTATACCAGTTATCATCCGATTCGGGCATTCGCACACCAACATACGATTCGAAAGGAGAATATTTGGCACTGCTTATTGATGTACTAAAATCGCCTCCACTTTCGAACACCCGCGAAGTAAACCATACATTCAGCATTCCGGGAGCATTATCCAATCCTTCCAATACAAAAGGAACTTTTGCTTTTCCGGTTTCATCCAGTTTCCCATCAAAAACAGTTTGCTCTTTTTGTGCATAACCAGATGCAGGGTCGGTAAACGAATAGTTTTGATAATCTTCAAATGTTGTATTGGTTTTGGCCAGCGATACTTCAACTTTTGCCTTTAACGATTTTGCCGGGCTACCGTGCAACCAACTTGCTGTAATTGGTACTACATCATTACTTTCATCTAGCACTTTGTCTTCCGGCAGATCGAGGTCAATTTTTAAGCGGTTGGGTTTTATGGTTTCAATTTTTACCCGTTTTGAAAACCGGCTGTTGCCAACCTGCACTTCTGCACGCCAGTTGCCGGTTGGTGCATCTTTTTCGCTAGTTGTTGTTAATTGATAAAAACCATTTTCATTGTTGGTTACCACACGTCGTTCTACCTGCTGGTCTTTTGGGTTAATCAGACTAAAAATTACAGGATGATTCCCGGGGCGGTCAGCATTTGTTTCCAGGATAAAATTGAGAAACAGCGTATCGCCGGGGCGCCAAACATCGCGTTCGCCATAAATAAATCCTTTCATTCCATCGGTTATTTCCTGTCCTGAAACATTAAAATTACTTACCGATAGCGAAGTTCCATCATCCAAACGTAAATAGCCAAACTGATTTCCTTTATGAGCAATCAACAAGAATGGCTTTTTCTTTAAGTCCACTTCTGCCAATCCCCGAGAATCAGTTTTTACTCGTTCAATTAGCTGATGTTGAAAATTATATAGCTTCAAATCCACATCGCTTTCCGGAGCTGTGTTTAACAAATTAGAAACAGCAAAAAACATCCGGTGATCTTTTCCTTCTTTGGCAACAATTCCCAATTGCGAAGCCATAATATTTTTGCTCACAAACCGGTCGTAATTGTAATATGAAACATGACAAGGATTATCGCGTTCGCGCCAGTTGTAACCATCAGGATAATAGTAATTGCTATACCAACCGGGCGTATCCCAACTGGTTTTATAGTCTTCCTCCCGGCTTAAATCTGTTTCATGCAGGCTTTCTTCCGTTTCGTTATCGGGGCAATTGTACAACGAATATTCTTTTCGAAAACGCAACTCCACTCTGTAAATGGCTCCCTGCTCAATATCGACCATTTTGGCCAGATCAATTTTAAAGGTGTTCCAGTTGTTATAATTAATCGGTTCATCAGAATACAGATCAACCTTTTTTTCGTACACCAAACGCCCAACTTGTTTTAAGTTTTCGTCTCCGTCAATGCTGTTCTCCTGAAAAAACTGCGCTACATTATCTTTAAAAATCTGAATGATCCGAACATCAACGGCATTTAAACTTATGGCTTCAAAAGGAAAAATCATCGATTCGCTTTGCGGAACAATTACACCTTTACCCAACAACCTCACCTTTGGCTCGGCATTGGTAAATTGTAATAAAAAATTCTCACCCGACTTCAAGCGCGCATAATTGCTACTTTTAATTCCTTCGTGAACGGTTAGATTTACTTCACCGATAATTCTTTTATCAATCCAAACTTTAAGCAGGTTGCCATCCAATTCAACCCGCAGGTTCTTATTACCTTCAAGTTCTACTAGTCCCGTAAGGTCCTGTGTTTTTAGTAATGCGTCAGAAAATCTTATAGTAACACATTGTTCAGGTTGCTGCACTACATTGGCCTCAAGCACTTTAAAATCACTTAACGACGGCACTTCAAGTTCTTTCATTCCCTTTTCATCCACATCCAGCGAACCACCATCCCAGCTGACTTGCAGTTGACCCGACTCATCCTCTTTGCGTTGAATACTATCGACGGTAAAAAAGTGTTTACGTCCGCCTGTTTCATGGTTCCATGTTACGGGCAACTCTTCACCATCCAATCGGGTTGTCAGCATATTTTCAACAGCCAGTGCCTCGGCTACGTCGGCGGTTAAAATATAACCGTTTAACTGCATCTGAGTAGCACCAATATCTTCGTAATTCTTTAACCCTTCAACCGTAACTGTAAACGATTGAGGTACCGTTGAAAACCGGAATGGCATTTCCTGCAAATCGTTTTTAACATCCAATACTTTGCCCAGGAAAAAACTGGCTTCGTATTCAGTGCCTTGTTTTAACGGCTCTGAAGACCGAAACTCAAAAATCCGATCTCCAACTTGCACGGTTTCGCCCTTTATCTCCGGTTTAAATTCAAAAAGTTCGCCTGCCGGGCCGTCCAGCTCCACTGGTTTGGTAAGGTAAACCGCAATTGTTGTTCTACTGGAAATTACACCACTCGTGTATGCCTGAACGTAATGAGCAAACTCTGCTCCGGGATCAGCTTTTGTTTTGTTCGATTTTTTGCATGAAGCTGCAACGAGAAGCAAAAAAAACAAGGGGACAATAAACTTTTTCACTTTTTGGGTTTTATGATTTCATATTAAGATGATAAAAATAAGAAATTTGTAACCACTTCTAAACTTTTGGTTATTTATGTTTCATCTGTTTAATCGTGTTTATTTATTTTCGTAACAGATGCAACCCGCCATGAATTTTAATCATTCTGTTTTGTAAATTTTAGAATATCAAAATTCATGTTCGTTTCATAATTTTATTCATTAAATTGGGAAAAAAAACAGTTCAGGCAAATGAAAAAAATACTAATACTTTTTGCACATCCGGCTTTTCACAAGTCGCTCATAAACAAAACGCTAATGGAAGCTATTAAAGATCTGGATGGCGTTACAGTTAATAATTTGTATGAAAAGTATCCCGATTTTTTTATTGATGTGCCTGTTGAACAAAAACTGCTAACCCAGCACGATATCATAATCTGGCAACATCCGTTTTACTGGTACAGTGCTCCGGCTATTATCAAAGAATGGATGGATTTGGTGTTGCAACATGGCTTTGCTTATGGTACACACGGACGGGCTTTGGAAGGTAAATGGGCCATGTCGTGCATTTCAACAGGCGGAAGAAAAGAAGTATACAGTGCCGAGGGGAAAAACCGGTATACCATAAACCAGTTTTTAGCACCTTTTATACAATCGGCCAGTCTTTGCCGGATGGAAAACCTCCCGCCTTTTGTAGTGCACGGTTCAAATACCCTAAGCAGAGATGACATAAAAAAATTTGCCGACGATTATCGTAAGGTTATAACTCTGCTTCGCGACAACGAGATCGATTCGGAACAACTGAACACAATGGAGTACATGAACGAAATAATTAAGCACGATGCATAATCAGGAATTCTTTTTAAACGCATTAATTTACCTTGGTGCAGCAGTAGTTTCTGTTCCAATCGCCAAAAAACTGGGTCTTGGTTCGGTGCTGGGTTACCTGCTTGCCGGAATTATTATCGGACCATTTGTGTTACGATTGGTGGGCAACGAAGCCGGAGAAGTGATGCATTTTGCCGAGTTTGGCGTTGTGCTTATGCTTTTTATTATCGGTCTGGAACTGGAGCCCAAACTATTGTGGAAAATGCGGCGATCTATTTTTGGACTCGGGGGATTACAAGTTCTTCTTACCGCAGGAATAATTACCGGAGTAGCTCTTTTACTCAACTTCCAGCTAAACAGGGCGGTGGCAATCGGGCTTATTCTTGCACTTTCGTCAACAGCAATTGTATTACAAACTTTAAGCGAAAAAGGATTAATGCGCAACATTGCCGGGCGATCGGCTTTTTCGGTTTTATTGTTTCAGGATATGGCGGTTATTCCAATACTTGCATTACTACCAATTATAGCCACTCTGGGGACACCGGCCGATCTTTCGGATACATCGATAAACAGTATTGGACAGGTTGCACAATTGCCCGGCTGGCTGCAATTATTAATTATTATTGGAGCGATTACCGTATTGGTTATTATTGGCCGGTTTGCTGCCCGCCATATTTTTCGTCTGGTTGCCGAAACCGGTTTACACGAGGTTTTTGTAGCACTGGCCCTGCTAATGGTTATTGGAACTGCTCTTGGTATGGATGCCATTGGATTATCACCCGCACTTGGAACTTTTATCGCCGGCGTTGTTCTGGCCGACAGCGAATACCGCCACGAGCTGGAAACAACCATCGATCCGTTTAAAGGATTACTGCTGGGACTCTTTTTTATTTCTGTGGGAGCCGGCATCAACTTTAACCTGCTTATCGAAGATCCATGGGTAATCATTCTGTTTGTGCTCCTTCTTATTTTTATAAAGTTTGTGGTTCTGTTGATATTGGGCAGAATATTCCGGCTTAAAAAAGGTTTTGAGTTTCTTTTTGCATTTCTGTTGGCACAGGCCAGCGAATTTGCTTTTGTACTTATCTCTTTCTCGAAACAAAACAAACTGTTCGACGAACAAACTTCGGGCATGCTTTTACTGGTAGTTACCTTATCGATGGCGATTTCGCCACTACTGCTAATTTTTAACGACAAAGCGGTGAGCCCTATTTTGGCGCGCTGGCAAAACAAACTGGAATACGATGATATTGAGGATGAAGAGACACCGGTAATTCTTGCAGGTTTCGGGCGATTTGGACTGACAGTTGGCCGTATTTTACTGGCAAACGGAATAAAAGTTACCATCCTCGATAATAATCCATCGAACGTTGAAACACTGCGTAAATATGGTTTCAAACTGTATTTTGGTGATATTACCCGCCCTACAATGCTCGAAAAAGCAGGAATTGAAAATGCCCGTTTGCTGATTCTTAGTATGGCCGAGCATGAAAACGCGTTGAAAGTGGCAGAGATTGTGCGTAAGAAATACCCGCATGTAAAAATACTGGCGCGTGCCAAAGATATTTTCCATGTGTTTGAATACCTGAATTTAAACATTAACAAAGTACAACGCGAAAACTTTCATTCGGCCGCCGAACTGGGAAACGACGCATTGATTGAACTGGGATTTTCGAAATACGAAGCCTACCGTGCCACACGCACTTTTAAACACCACGAAGACCAGGTTACAGAAGAGCTGTACCGACACTGGCTGGAAGACCAGGGTAAGTTTATTCAGGAAACCCGTCGTTTTGCAGAACAGGTAAAAGAAACCTTGCAAGCCGAAAAAAACTACTCCATTCATGAAACCGATTGCGCCTGGGATGTGGATTCGCTGAAGGATGAAGCTAAAAAGGAAAAGTAGATTCCTTCCGTTTTATTTAACAGAACAAAATTACACGGCTAAAGACGAAGTACACTTTAATTGCACAAACTCAAGCATTAAAGACTGGTTTACACTTTAAATCTGAACTTAAATTCAGAACGTATTTCCTTACTTTTTCGAACTAATTATAGAAAGGTTCGACAATCTAAATTAGACTACTTATAAATAGTCCTGTTTTCAGAAAAATTGTATTTCTGTCATTTCGAGATTCAATTTATTATATAGTTTTGCCATCTGCAAATAGCAAAATTTACAGCTACGGAATCTATAATTAGACATAAGGGATTTGTTAAAGCAATAAAAGATGCTTCGCTTACTGTGAATATTGTAAGCCAGTCGGCCTGCTCAACTTGTCACGCACAAGGCGCCTGTTCGGTTTCCGATTTCCAGGACAAGGAAATTGAGGTAAGCGAATACAAAGGCAGCTACAAAATTGGCGACGAGGTTACCATTCTTTTTAAACAATCAAAAGGTTTTACAGCACTTATCTGGGGGTATGTAATTCCGTTTTTTGTTGTGTTAGGCACTTTAATCATTGCACTTGAAGTTACCGGCGACGAACTAAAATCGGGGCTTCTCTCCTTATTCATTCTGGTACCATACTATATAACATTATATTTTTTTAGGCATTTATTAAAAAAAGTATTGAAATTCGAACTCGAAGAAACCAATTAAAACATGAGTATCACGGTTGTATATACAATTGTCACATTAGCCGTAATTGGCGCCGCAGCAGCGGTAATTCTATATTTTGTGGCACAGAAATTCAAAGTTATTGAAGATCCGCGCATCGACGATGTTGACGAAGCATTGCCGGGAGCTAACTGCGGAGGTTGTGGTTTTGCAGGCTGTAGAGCTTTTGCCGAAGCCTGTGTAAAAGCCAGCGAGTTGGGCGATTTAAACTGTCCGGTTGGAGGAAACGAAACCATGAGCAATGTGGCTTCTATCCTGGGGCTTGAGGCTGTTAAAAAAGATCCGCGTGTGGCTTACATTCGTTGTAACGGAACCTGCGATCACCGCCCGAAAACCAGTAGTTTCGATGGAGCAACTACCTGCGCCATCGCATCATCGGTTTACAGTGGCGAATCCGGTTGCCAGTTTGGCTGTTTGGGTTACGGCGATTGTTTCGATGCCTGCGATTTTGATGCTATTGTTATGCATCCCGAAACCGGAATTCCGGAAATTATCGACGACAAATGTGTGGCCTGCGGAGCATGTGTTGACGCTTGTCCGAAAGACCTTATTGAGTTGCGCAAGAAGATGCCTAAAAACCGAAAAGTGGTGGTATCGTGCCGCAACCAGGATAAAGGTGGCGTAGCTCGCAAAGCTTGTAGTGTTGCATGTATCGGTTGCAGCAAGTGTTTCAAAGAATGTCCGTTTGATGCCATTACCATGGAAAACAACCTGGCATACATTGATTCCGACAAGTGTAAACTGTGCCGCAAATGTGTGGCCGTTTGCCCAACAGGTGCCATCATCGAAGAGAACTTTCCTCCACGGAAAGTAAAACCAGAAGAAAAAAAAGAAACTGAACCAGTAAATTAATACAGGATGTTGAAGACGTTCAAAATTGGCGGAGTACATCCTCCCGAAAATAAGTTATCGAAAGATAAAAAGATTGAGGTACTGCCACTTCCAAAAACAGTGTTTATCCCGGTAGCTCAGCACATTGGTGCACCGGCTACTCCGGTGGTAAAAAAAGGCGACGAGGTAAAAGTAGGACAGGTAATTGCGCAAAGCAGCAGTTTTGTTTCTACAAATATCCATTCATCGGTTTCAGGAAAAGTTACCAAGGTTGATTTCTCAGCCGACAGTTCGGGTTATCCGAAGCAAGGTATTTTTATTACCGTTGAAGGCGATGAGTGGGTGGAAGGCATCGACCGCTCGGAAGATTTGGTTAAGGAAATTTCTGTTGACGGACCTGAAATCGTTAAAAAGATTCAGGAAGCCGGAATCGTAGGTTTGGGTGGTGCAACCTTCCCTACCCACGTAAAACTGGTGCCGCCAAAAGGAATGAAAGCTGAAGTGCTGTTGATTAACGGCGTGGAATGCGAACCTTACCTGACTTCGGACCACCGTTTGATGCTTGAAAAAGCCGACGAGATTATGGTGGGAATCCAGTTGCTGATGAAAGCAATGGGCGTTGACAAAGCCGTTATCGGTATTGAAAACAACAAGCCCGATGCCATTAAACTGCTAAATGAAAAATGCGCTGACTATAACGGAGTGAGCGTTCAGGCGCTTAAAGTACAATACCCGCAGGGGGGTGAAAAACAACTCATCAACGCGGTAACAGGAAAAGAAGTTCCTTCGGGAGCTTTACCAATTGCAGTTGGTGCTGTGGTAAGTAATGTAGGTACTGCTTTTGCAGTTTACGAGGCCATTCAGAAAAATAAACCATTGTTTGAGCGCGTAGTTACCGTAACCGGAAAAGGCGTTGAAAAACCATCGAACTTTATGGTTCGTGTTGGTACTGCTACCTCCGAGTTGATTGAAGCTGCCGGCGGTCTTCCTGAGAATACAGGAAAGATTATCAGTGGTGGCCCTATGATGGGACGCGCCATTGCATCGCTCGATGTTCCGGTAACAAAAGGGACTTCAGGACTTCTTCTGATGCAGGAAGAAGAAAGTAAACGTGAAGAGATACAAGCATGTATTCGCTGCTCGCGTTGTACATCGGTTTGCCCGATGGGACTGGAACCTTACCTGCTGATGACATTAGGTGAAAAACAAATTTTCGAGCGTGCAGAAAACGAACGCATAATGGATTGTATCGAGTGTGGCTCATGCAGTTACACCTGTCCATCAAGCCGTCCGTTGCTCGATTATATCCGTTTTGGAAAAGGGAAAGTTGGAGCGATGATTCGCTCACGTAAAAAATAAAAATCAAACCAAATGTCATGCTGTCCGTCAACCGGCGGATTGAAATGACAAGAAGAAAGAAAAACAAACAACTGAGTAATGAGTAAATTATTAACAGTTTCACCATCACCGCACGTTCATTCGAGCGAATCAACCCAGAAGATTATGCTTCGGGTGGTATATGCGATGATTCCGGCCATGATCTGGGGTATTTATATGTTTGGCCTCGATGCCGTTCGGGTTGGATTAATTTCAGTCCTGTCCTGTCTGGCTATCGAATTCCTCATTCAAAAATATGTAATGAAGGTAAAACCTAGTCTTACCGACGGTTCAGCCTTAATCACAGGTGTACTTTTAGCATTTAATGTGCCGGTAAGTCTGCCATGGTGGATCATTATAATTGGTGCTATTGCTGCCATGGGAGTTGGCAAACTGTCGTTTGGCGGTTTAGGATCAAACGTGTTTAACCCGGCTTTGGTAGGCAGGGTATTCCTGTTGATCTCGTTCCCGGTGCAAATGACATCGTGGCCCGTAACCCGAATGATGGACGTTGATGCTGTTTCGGCAGCCACACCACTTGCCATTATTAAAGAAGGTATTAAAAACGGTATTCCGGTTTCACAACTTCAGGGACTGCCCAACTTATCCGACATGGCCATTGGTTTCAACCACGGTTCAATGGGCGAAATATCAGCGCTGTTGCTGGTTCTTGGAGGCCTTTACATGCTTTGGAAAAAAGTGATAACCTGGCAAACGCCGGTATCGATTCTACTTACTGTTTTGGTGGTTTCGGGTATTTTCTGGATGATAAATCCTGAAATGTATGTAAACCCGGTTTACCACATATTTACCGGAGGTTTAATGTTGGGAGCCATATTTATGGCCACCGATATGGTAACTTCTCCAATGACCGGAAAAGGACAACTGATCTACGGTTTTGGAATTGGTTTGATCACCATCTCCATTCGTATGTTTGGCGCTTACCCCGAAGGTATTTCGTTCGCAATTCTGATTATGAATGCGTTTGTGCCACTAATTAACATGTATGTTAAACCTAAACGTTTTGGAGGACAGTAAAATGGCAAAACGAGAATCGAGTTTTACAAATATGGTGGTAACACTGGTTTTAGTAACCGGTATTGCTGCAGCTGCCCTGGGGTTTGTGTACGATTTCACAAAAGGACCTATCGAAGTGGCAAAGTTAAAAGCACAAACCGAGGCAATTAAAACTGTATTGCCCGAGTTTGACGAGTTGGGAGAAAGTATGGTGCTCAGCCCCGGAGAAGGACAAGACTCACTGGAATTTTTCCCTGCCTATAAAAATGGCGAACTGGTTGGAACAGCCATAAAAACCTATACAAAAAGTGGTTTCAGCGGATTTATTTCCATAATGGCCGGTATTGATAAAGACGGCAATTTTTCGGGTTACTCCGTGTTGGAACATGCCGAAACACCCGGTTTGGGTTCAAAAATGGATGTTTGGTTTAGCAACCCGGAAAAACCAAATCAGTATGTGATTGGTAAAAACCCGGAGACAACCAAATTTTCAGTTTCGAAAGATGGAGGAGACATTGACGCAATTACTGCCTCTACCATTAGCTCTCGCGCATTTCTTGATGCATTGAACAGAGCATACAGTACTTATAAAGACAATAAAACCACCGGAGATTCCGGACAATAATTTCGTGTTATGAATCAGTGGAAAAACTTTTCAAAAGGCTTCTTAAAAGAAAATCCGGTATTTGTATTGTTGCTGGGAATGTGCCCTACCCTGGGTGTTACCTCGTCGGCAATTAACGGTCTGGGCATGGGTCTGGCCACTACTTTTGTATTGCTGATGTCGAACATTGTGGTATCGCTGGTAAAAAGCGCCATTCCTGAAAAAGTGCGTATTCCGGCATTTATCGTAATTATAGCCACGTTTGTAACCATTGTGCAACTTACTATGCAGGCCTTTGTTCCTGCGTTGTACAAAAGCCTCGGTTTGTTTATTCCCTTAATCGTGGTAAACTGTATCGTACTGGGTCGTGCCGAAGCTTTTGCCTCGAAAAACAATGTTGGTTCTTCAGCCATTGACGGACTTGGCATTGGACTCGGGTTTACATTCGCACTGGTTTTACTGGGAGGTATCAGAGAAATTCTGGGAAGCGGTAAAATCTTTAATATTACCATTTACCCCGAGAACTACGTAACCCTTGTATTTGTGCTGGCACCCGGAGCATTTATTGTTCTTGGTTACCTGATTGCATTAATCAACCGAATGAAAAAGAATTAGGAGGATAAAAGATGAACTATTTAGTAATTGTAATAGGCGCCATACTTGTAAACAACATTGTTCTAATGCAGTTTTTGGGAATTTGCCCGTTTTTGGGTGTTTCCAAAAAAGTGTCGACCGGTATTGGTATGACCGGCGCCGTTGCCTTTGTAATGATTCTGGCAACCATTGTAACTTACCTGATACAAAACTATGTGCTTGAAAAATTCGGATTAGGATTTTTGCAAACCATAGCCTTTATTTTGGTAATCGCTTCGTTGGTGCAAATGGTGGAAATTATTCTAAAAAAAGTAAGTCCTCCACTCTACCAGGCGTTGGGAATTTTCCTGCCGCTTATTACAACCAACTGTGCTATTTTAGGTGTGGCAATTCTTACTGTGCAAAACGAATTTAACCTTTTGGAAGGCGTTATTTTTTCAACGTCGCATGCCATCGGTTTTGGACTGGCACTGATCATCTTTGCCGGTATTCGCGAGCACCTCGATCTGCAAGATGTACCAAAAGGATTAAAAGGTACTCCAATTGCATTAATAACTGCAGGTATTCTTGCAATGGCTTTTATGGGATTCTCTGGCTTAGTGTAAGTTAGTTTTAGATTAACCCAATATTAACCATTTATGATTTTTGTCATAGAGACAAAATAAACATGCACGCCTTACACAAATTTATTAAATTTGCTATGTAGAGATTACAAAATCTACAAACTCAATTTAATCTAAAATCGTAAACATTGGAATTTTTTCAACAAGTACATAAGTCATTACTTCAGGGTTCAAAAGATACCATCCAGAGAGAGCTGATGAACAATATCGATTGGAACGAAAGGCTTATCTGTATCAAAGGATTCAGGAGTGTTGGAAAAACAACATTTTTGCTCGACTATATAAAAGCGCATCACCCCGACAGCAACGATGTACTTTATCTTAACCTGAATAATTTTTATTTCACAAAACGCAAAATCAGTTCATTTGCCGACGAATTTGCAAAACGCGGAGGGAAATTACTTCTGCTCGATCAGATACAAAAGTACCCCGACTGGTCGGCCGATTTGCGTAAATGTCTGGATGAAATTCCTGACCTGAAAATTATTTTCACATCGTCGCCGGTACTGCGTATTACCGAGGATAACCCTGATTTGGAGGGAATGGCTACCATTTACCACCTCGAAGGTTTATCGTTCCGCGAGTACCTGAATCACGAAACAGGAAGCAATTTTACAACATACACCCTTGAGGAGATACTGAAAAACCACATTGAAATTGCACAAAAAGTGGTCGATCAGGTAAGACCTCTGGCGTATTTCGACGATTATTTACGTCATGGTTATTTCCCCTACTACATTCACGATCCGAATTTTTATATCGACAAGTTGTTAAAGAATATCAACCTGGCATTGGAGATTGATGTACCATACATCAACCAGATTGAATTTAAATACCTTCCAAAACTCAGAAAGCTGCTGCACATCATTGCTTCAGAAGCGCCTTTTACTCCGAATGTTAGTAAATTAGCAAGTTCAGTTGAGACGTCGCGTGCAACCATTATGAATTACCTGAAATATTTGAAGCACGCCCGACTGATTAACCTGCTTTATGAAAACGGCGGAAGTGATGATGACCAGATGAAGAAGCCGGACAAAGTGTACATGCACAATACCAACCTGCTAAACGCTATTGCTCCGAATAATTACGATAAAGCCACGGTAAGACAAACGTTCTTTTACAACCAGGTTGGCTATGTATGCCAGTTGGCGAAATCGCCGGCTGCCGATTTTTGCGTCAACGGAAAATACAAATTCAATGTTGGCGGACGAAAACTAAAACCTGAAAAAGGAATTTATGCTGCCTCTGATGTAATCGAGGTTGGCCAGGGAAATAAAATTCCATTATGGCTCTTTGGATTCCTGTACTAGATACTGGATTTTGGATACTGGATACTGGATATCGATAAAATAGATTATAACTGAATAAAATAAATGTCTTATAAGAAACTTGAAATATGGCAATTGGCAAATGAACTGGTAATTAAGGTTCATAAAATGACCATGGAAGAACTGCCGGGTTTCGAGTTATACGAAGAAGGCAGTCAGATAAGACGTTCATCGAAATCTTCTAAATCGCAAATTGTTGAGGGTTATGGAAGAAGAAGATATAAAATGGATTTTTTACGATTTCTAACGTATTCAATTGCATCGAATGATGAAACAATCGACCACCTGGAGAACCTTTTTAATACAGGATCTCTGAAAAACGAAAAATTATATAGCGAATTAAAAAACTTAGCAAACTTATTGGGCAGAAAGCTAAACAACTTTATTAGTTCAGTGGACAAACACCACAACACATTAGCAGAACCAATTGAAGATTATTATACAAATTTTGAAAATCAAACATCAAGTATCCCGGATCAAGAATCCAGCATCTAGAATCGAGGATCAAGCATCAAGAAGAAAAATATCAATTTCAATCTAAATAAATTAAAGACGAATAAAGATGGCAAAACAAAAAAAGATGGTAACATGTGACGGAAACTACGCCGCAGCGTATATGAGTTACATGTTCAGCGAAGTCGCCTGTATTTATCCGATCACTCCGTCGTCAACCATGGCAGAGTACGTTGATGAATGGGCTGCTTTTGGAAAGAAAAATATGTTTGGTCGCCCAGTACGTTTGGCAGAAATGCAAAGTGAAGCCGGTGCTGCCGGTGCTGTTCACGGAGCACTGCAATCGGGTGCCTTAACTTCTACTTACACTGCATCACAGGGTTTATTATTAATGATCCCTAACATGTACAAAATTGCAGGTGAGTTATTACCAACAGTATTTCACGTAAGTGCACGTGCCTTAGCCGGTCACGCATTATCAATTTTTGGCGACCACAGCGACGTTTACGCTGCCCGTCAAACTGGTTTTGCAATGTTGGCTTCAGGTTCGGTACAGGAAGAAATGGACCTTGCAGGTGTTGCACACTTGGCAACATTGAAATCAAGAGTTCCTTTCCTTGCTTTCTTCGACGGATTCCGTACATCACACGAAGTTCAGAAAATTGAAGCAATCGACATGGAAGACATGAGACCATTGGTTGACCAGGAAGCAATTCAGGCATTCCGCAATCGTGCGTTAAATCCTGAAAATCCTGTAACCCGTGGTACAGCTCAAAACCCTGATATTTTCTTCCAGGCAAAAGAATCAGCAAACAAATACTACGATGCAGTTCCTGATATCGTTGCTGATTACATGGACCAGATCAGCGAACTGACAGGTAGAAAATACCGTCCTTTCACTTACTATGGTGCACCTGATGCTGAAAACATCATCATTGCTATGGGTTCGGTTACCGAAACCATTAAAGAAACTATCGACTACCTGGCAGCTCAAGGCAAAAAAGTAGGTTTAATGTCGGTACACCTGTTCCGTCCATTCTCATCAAAATATTTTGTTGAAGCATTACCTGATACAGTAAAACGTATTGCTGTATTAGACCGTGCTGCTGAGCCGGGAGCAAGTGGCGAGCCTTTATTCCTTGATGTTCAGTCGCAATTCTACGGAAAAGAGAATGCACCTGTTATTGTTGGTGGTCGTTACGGTTTAGGATCAAAAGATACTACTCCTTCTCAAATTCTTTCGGTATACGAAAACCTTGAAATGAATGAGCCAAAAGGCAACTTCACAATCGGTATCGTTGATGATGTGACTTTCAAATCACTACCGTTGAAAAAAGAGATCAACATGACTCCGGAAGGAACTTACCAGGCTAAATTCTACGGTTTGGGTTCTGACGGTACTGTTGGTGCTAACAAAAACTCGATTAAAATTATTGGTGACGCAACAGATAAATATTGTCAGGGATACTTCCAGTACGACTCGAAAAAGTCGGGAGGTTTCACTTGTTCACACTTACGCTTCGGGGATAAACCAATCCGATCAACTTACCTTGTTACTACTCCTGACTTTGTTGCTTGTCATGTTCCGGCATATGTAAATATGTACGACGTGCTGAAAGGCCTGAAAAAAGGTGGTTCTTTCTTGCTGAACTCGATTAACGATGCAGAAGAGACCAAAAAACAGTTGCCTGATGCAATGAAGAAATATTTGGCCGAAAACGAAATCAACTTCTACATCATTAACGGTACTAAACTGGGTGAAGAGATTGGTTTGGGAACGCGTACCAACACCATTATGCAATCGGCTTTCTTTAAAATTACTGAGGTGATTCCTTACGAACTGGCTGTTGAGAAAATGAAAGCGGCTATCGTAAAATCATACGGTAATAAAGGAGAGCACATTGTAAACATGAACTACGCAGCGGTTGACGCCGGTGGTAAAAACGTAGAAAAAGTTGACGTTCCTGCTGAATGGAAAGACATTGTAATTGCTGATGATGCAAGTGCTGATGCCGATCGTCCGGAATACATTACCAAAGTGGTTGATGTGATCAACGCTCAAAAAGGTGATGACCTTCCTGTTTCTACTTTTGCCGGATCAGAAGACGGTCAGTTCCCACTTGGAACAGCAGCTTACGAAAAACGTGGTATCGCAGTAAACGTTCCTGAATGGCAGTCAGAGAACTGTATTCAGTGTAACCAGTGTGCTTACGTTTGTCCTCACGCAGCTATTCGTCCGTTCCTGATGACAGAAGAAGAAGTAGCTGCAGCACCTGCAGGTACTGAAACAAAAACTGCAACTCCTGCCAAAGTATTTGGTGGATTGAATTTCCGTATCCAGGTATCGCCACTTGATTGTACAGGTTGCGGTAACTGTGCCGATGTTTGTCCATCGAAAGTGAAATCGCTTGTAATGAAGCCACTTGCAACACAGCAGGCTGAAGTTGGTCGTTGGGATTTCATGGACAAAAAAGTTACGGTTAAAGAAACTGTTGTTGACAAAACAAAATCAGTTAAAAACTCACAGTTCGCTCAACCATTGTTCGAGTTCTCGGGAGCTTGTGCAGGTTGTGGTGAAACTCCATACATTAAACTGATCACTCAGCTTTACGGCGAGCGTATGATGGTTGCCAACGCTACAGGTTGTTCTTCAATCTATGGTGGTTCTGCTCCGTCAACTCCATACTGTAAACACAAAGAGTCGGGTCATGGTCCTGCCTGGGCTAACTCACTGTTCGAAGACAACGCCGAATACGGTTTTGGTTTCTCGGAGGGTGTTAGCGCACAACGTAGCCGCATTGCCGACATTATGACCACTGCCCTTTCAAATGGTGCTTCAGACGCTGAGAAAGAAGTATTTGGCGAATGGCTGGATAATAAAGACAATGCAGAAGGTTCTGTTGTTGCTTCTAAAAAAGTTCTTGATGTTATTGCAACAAGCGACAGCCAGTATGCAAAAGACATCCTATCGTTGAAACAATACCTGGTTAAAAAATCGATTTGGGTATTTGGTGGCGACGGATGGGCATACGACATCGGTTACGGTGGTTTAGACCACGTAATGGCAAGCGGCGAAGATGTAAACGTATTGGTAATGGATACCGAGGTTTACTCTAACACCGGTGGTCAGTCGAGTAAAGCTACTCCTGTTGGAGCAGTTGCTAAATTTGCTGCATCAGGTAAAAAAGTACGTAAAAAAGACCTTGGCGCTATGATGATGAGCTACGGTTACGTATACGTTGCCCAAGTAGCCATGGGAGCTAACCAGTCGCAGTACTTTAAAGCACTGAAAGAAGCTGAGGCTTATCCGGGTCCTTCTATCATTATCGCTTATTCTCCATGTATCAACCACGGATTGCGTGCCAGCATGGGACGTACCCAGGAAGAGGAGAAAAAAGCTGTTGAGTCAGGATACTGGCACCTGTTCCGCTACAATCCGCTGTTGGAAGAAGAGGGTAAAAACCCATTCCAATTGGATTCGAAAACACCTGAATGGAACAAATTCCAGGACTTCCTGAACGGCGAGGTTCGTTATACTTCATTGAAGAAATCGTTCCCTGCTGAAGCTGATGAATTGTTCGCAGCTGCTGAGGTTAACGCAAAATGGCGTTACCAGTCGTACGTACGTATGGCAGCTATGGATTATTCAAAACCTGAAGAAGGAGAAGAATAGAAATTATTCGAGCTATATAGAAAAGCCGCTTCGTTTTGAAGCGGCTTTTTTTGTACTAATTTGTTAATGCTCTAATCCTTTTTCTCCTTCGCCTTAACCGAACAACAATAAACACGGTCCAGAACGTCCCTGCAACAATCAAAATAACACCGTATGGAAAAAAGTCGAAAGCTGATATAACCGAATATGCATTTAGTTCTCGAAGCGAGATTTTCACCAAATCTTTAAAAATGGCTTCAGAACAATCATGTTTCATCTCATTGATTGTAGCAACAACAGTTAGCTTAACATTTGGCAGATAGGCCATATATGTTGAAGTCCCGATATTGGCTCCACTATGTCCGTATGCCAGTTTCCCGTTAGTGTAATCCCTTTTGTAGCGCTGAACTCCCAATCCATAACCGGTCATATTTCCATTTGGCATAAAAGTTACAAAGTCCAGCATCTCATCCAAGGTTGCTTGTTTCAAAATTTTCCCTTCAAAAAGAGCCCTGCTCCAAACTGCGAGGTCCTTAGCAGTAATAAAAATACCACCTGAACCATAGGTTATACTTTCGTGCGCTGCCCGCGGAAGAAAAGTCACATCAAGATAAGAACCATCGTTATTCCAGTTATCTCCGTAAACATGAGCCTGATTTTCAGGAATCACCTCTTCTATGGACAAGTAGGCATTAGAAATATTTAATGGCTGCCAGAACTGCTGTTCTAACTCCGATGACAGACTTGTATTTGTTATTTTGGTTATGATCATTGCCAATAGTAGATAATTAGTATTGGAATACCGAAATCGCTCTCCCGGTTCAAAATAGGGTTCTTTAATGTACGACAGCACTTCTTCCGGCGTCCATACCTTATCCCTGTCCTTTTTCAGGTCGTCCCAAATTTGCTGGTTACTCCAGAACATGTAAATTCCACTGGTATGATTTAGCAGTTGCCTGATTGTAATACTGCTGTTTATATGCGGATATTCCGGCAACCATTTCGACAAAGGATCATCGAGAGCCAACTTTTCTTCCTCAACCAGTTTAAGAGTAAGGGTGGCAACAAAACTTTTGGTTATGCTTCCAATGGCAAAAAGCATATCGGGTTTAATAGTAACCGTATCGTGCGATATACCACTTGTGCCAGTCCATACTTTGCCATCAGGAAAAATTAAAGCGGCCGATGCTCCCTTTACATTGAATTTGTCAAGGTTCTGATCGAGTGCCTGCTGTAATTTTTCTTCCAGCGAAAGCTTGTTATTATTCTGCCAAGAAATGGAGAAAATAACCACTACCAGTAACATCAAAAACAGGTTGATTTTGTTGACTTTCGGAATTTTCATTATTTGATTCGATTATTCCCTGCCTGCCATATTACGTTTTCTACTATGCATTGTTTCATTCATTTGTAACTGACTGTCGCTAACTATACCCAAAAAAGCCGCTCCAGGTGAAGCGGCTTTCAAAACCTAATACAAAATCAGGTATTTTAAACTAATAAATTGTTTTTGTGAAAGATAGTATTATTGTCAGCAATGAAATGATACTATTTTTCATTGCTGTACAACTATTTCAACCGTACATCCAGATATACCGAATGACGGCCGTATGTTTCATAAAAAGGTTTGTAAGTAACACCGTCAATTTCGAACTCCAGCTTTTCAGGATCACCTGAAATTGATTTGCTGATGTCTTCTGCATCCAGCGTTACCTTACGCCATTCTTTTCGTGGTCCTTCTTCCTGCGCGGCCAGCAATACCGGTCCGTAGAATAAACTGGCAATATTTTGCTGATCCATTACCGGCTCCAGATAAAAGTGAAATGGCATACGCAGCTCCACTTTATCGCCGTCTTTCCATTTGCGGCTGATAGTAAGGTAAGTTCCCGGTTCTGCTGTTATTTCTTCTTTTTTGCGGTTAACGGTTACAAAAAATCCTTTGGTAGCCCAGTGTGGTACACGTACATTCAAATCGAATTTACCGCTACCGTTAATGGTTAATGTTGTATGGTCTTCTTTTGGGTAAGCAGTTGTTTGTGTAATGGTAATGTCCTTATCTGTCCATTTCAGAATCGACGGCACATAAAGGTTTACATACAAAGCTTTGTTATCGGCACTGTGGAAATAGATCGAGTTCTGCAATTTTGTGTTGCTTTCGATTGCCGTACCGTTACAGCAGGTAAAACCGTCCATGTGTTCGTTGCTAAAATGCTTAACAGAACCCGCACGCAAAGGTACGTGGTAGGTGTTTGCAGGAGTATGCTCATCAACCGACGCCAGAATATGGTTGTACAGCCCGCGCTCGTAATAATCCATCAATTCGGCTTGCTGATTATACAGGAACAGATTGCGGCTTAATTTAAGCATGTTGTAGGTTGCACAGGTTTCGTTTTGTCCGCCTACCGAGAACCCGTTTTCGTAAAGCGTTGCCGGCTGAGTGGTGAAACATTCGGCATTGGCAGGGTTACGGGCTCCTGCCACACCTCCGATACTGTACATGTAATCGCCCGTGGCTTTATTCCAGAAGTTATCGGCAATATTGAAATATTCCGGCTCCTTCGAATCGCGATAAATCTCCAGTGCTCCCATAATTTGCGGAATGTGCTGGTTGGCGTGTAAACCACGGAACATATCTACGTTTTTCGCCAGTCCGTGCGAATGTTCGGAATCGCCAAAAAACAGGCGAATGTTATCGAATAACTTCGCTGTTTCCAGGTAACTTTTATTATTGGTGAGGCGGCTTAAACGTGCCATCGCTTCGTTCATTCCGCCAAATTCGCCGGCAATGTACGTGTTCCAGATGCTGATAAGCGTTTCGGCTGGAACCACACTTAAACGTGCATGCACCCAGTCGCCCATTCCTTCTACAATGTCAAGCGCTTTCTCGTTGCCACTCACTTCATAAATATCCATTAAACCGGCAAATATTTTGTGCAAAGTATAGTAGGGAGCCCAAACTTTATCGTTATCGGTTCCGTATTTTGCGCCGTGTTCCAGCATAATAAACTGATCAGGTGGATAGGCACTGATAAAACCCTTTCCCCAGTTCCAGTAATCGGTGCGGATACCGTCTTCGCTTAAATCCGAATCATAACCTTCCTTTCCCGGTCCGGGAGGAACGGCCAAAGGATCGGATACCGACTCACCTCCGGCAGTTTTAGGAGTTCCTGATAGTTGCGAAAATTCGTACAAGGTATTCACCATGTATTCCATTTTTTCGGCAAACTTAGCCTGGATAGCAGGATCATAAGCCGAACTCGAATAAGCCTGTGCCAATGCGCTCAGGTAGTGTCCGGTGGCATGACCGCGAAGTTTTGTTTCCTGGCTGTCCCAAACGCCCAGTGGTTTGGCTCCCGCAGGTTGTTCCTGACCAAATGCATTGCGGAACATGTACAGGAAATTATCAGGATTGGTTTCCAACAAACCCTTAACGAACTTATCGCGGTTCTCTACAAATTTGGTTTCGTGCTTATGAGCATCTTCTGTTAACTGCACCTCATTCAAATGAAAAGCCTCCAGCGTGCGGTGCGGAGCATGACGATCATGATCGTGTTCAACTACCGTAACAATTGCCGTGGGTTGAATATCGGTTCCGGCAACTCGTCCGGTTACGGTATATTTTCCGGCACTTTGCACTTCACTGTTATCTTCCGGGGCAGGCCAAAGCACACGTACCTCAGGCCCCTCGAAAGTGTCGCTGTAAACGCCTTTTACAAAACGTGGCAATCGCGGCAGAAACCCCACTTCGGTTTCCACTTCAATCGTTTCAACGCCGTTTAAATACTGGGTATACAGCTGTGGTGTTGTTTCCGGAAATTCCTGTAGTTCGGCTTCTTGCCTGTTTCTCATCATCTCTTCTGCCTCCTCTTTGTGCAGGGCACTAAAGTTAATCCATCCAATTTGTCGACGGTTTAAAGGAATACGGTAGATGCGGAAATCGTGCAATTTAGCATCCAGCGAGGTTTCGTTTGCAGCCAGTGATTTCCCGATCACAAACTGATCATTATTTCCTTTGCGGCTATCGAACAGTTGTTTTAGCTCCACCTCAACATCTTCTACTTCGCTCACCATCTCAGCGTTAAGGTAGGTTGTAAACGTTTTTTCAGGAACATTAACAACAACTACTATGTGGTTCCATTTATTTAATGCTGCTGCTTCCGAACTTGCTGTATAACCGGCCACTTGTGCCACGAAACCGTTTTCGCCGGCAGGGGCTGCGCTGAACGTAGATTTATTGTTTTTGCCAAAATCGAAAAGTGGCGCACCGGCTTTGGCCGAACGTAAATTAACCCAGGCCGAAATACTTAGCGACTCCTCGCCTGCCAGCAATTCGCCGGGAATACTTATATACGTTTTTCCGTCGCCGGATAATGCGATTACCTTGCCGAATACTTCGTCGTCGACAAATTCGTAACCGGAACCCCCGATGTTTCCGTGCAGGTTATTTCTCGACCAGTCTTTTACATTTTCTTCCAGCGTATAACGGGCAATTAATCCCGTTTCGCCAATTCCGTCTAAAATCTGATCACCGCTTTGTGCAAATACGCTGTCTGTACCCCAGGCACAAAAGGCAAGTATTATTCCAACGATCGGCTTTACTAAATTCATACTATTTATTTTAAGTTTTTAATGCGATTCGACTATTGCGTCAACTTCGGTTTCAAAATTAGAAAACATGTTGCAATGGCCGATAGATTGGGCTTACCAATACTTGTCTATATGTTCAAATTATTATAACGAATATTCATGCTTATCGGCAAGCTGTAGAAACGCAAGTACTTCGGCGTTTTTTGGTGCCTTGAAAATTGATACATATAGAACGGTTTTTATTAGTTGGCTTTTGGTAAATTTTGGTTTTGGCATGTAATAACAGTCGCTTGTAAGCCGACCTGTTGAATGTTGTTTCTATTTATAAAATTCCTGTTCGTTCACTTTTAGTGTAGTCAGTTCAACCGTATGTCCGTCGGGGTCTTTCGTGTATATCGACTCAAAAAAATAATGATCCTGAATATTAAAATCCAGATCGAGTTCAGCATATCGCTTTTTGGCTTTTTCAAAATTTTCGTTGTTTACATTAAAAGCGAAATGATCTATTTTTACATTTTTTGATGTTGGCTGCAATTCAGGGTCGGTTGTTTTTGCGGGGAATAAGGCAATTCCCGACTTTCCGGCAAGTAAAAAGATGGGGAAATCGCCCCACTCGGGCAATTGATACCGTTTTAGGCCCAACACTTTTTCGTACCATTTTGCCGAAGCTTCTATATCAGCCACCCTAAGCGCTACATGGTCTAAAAATTCAATGGTTATTTCGTTGTTTTTATGCATGTTCTTTTATTTTATACCGGCCAGTTTTCTACGAGTTTGACATGGCAGACCGCTGGATCTTCTTCCTGCCATATTACAATTTGTTGTAGCAGGTTAATTTTATCTCTTTTTGAAATTTATGTTTTAATTAAAAAGAAATTCATTAGATAATTTAATTATACCAAAGTTATAAATACTTCCAGCATAAGTAATTAATATTCCGTCATCAATAGTTTTTGAAACGCATCTATAATCTGCTCCACTATAATTGTCAATTATGTGTAAATTTATTTCATTTCCATTTTGATCAAGAACTAAAATTTTGAGATTATTATTTTGATTAACATATGTACAAATAAAATATTCCATAGAGTAATTGATTATGGTTGATGGACTTGGTTTATTGACGTCTGGACTAAAGTTATCTAATTGTTTAGACCATACAATATTTCCTTCTTGATTAAACCGAATTAAGTTTCCATTATTTCCATTATTTATAATAGCCAAAAATTCGTTATTTGAAATTGCTAAAACACTTAATCCTTTATGATTTTTAGCCCAAACTTTCTCTCCTAATTCATTAAGTTTTATTAAAAAATCTCCATTTCCAGTATAGTTACCTCCTCCAATTGATATAAAATTACCGTCGGTAAGTTTAGTAATTGAAAATGCTTCAGGATAAGATGAGTCATATGGTTTTTCCCAAACCAATTCCCCATTTTGGTTAATCATTCTAAAAAACATTCCACCTGTTCTCCCTGCAATTAAAAAGTTATTACCTTCTCTTAACATATCATTTCCTAACATATCATTATTCATAAAGATTTCATTTTCGACATCACCAGTTTCATTAAAATATATTATGTGAGATGAATTTTGGAAATTATAATGATGTCCACGATAACCTATGTAGCCATTGTCGGTTTTAAATAACTTCTCTATTCCATGTGGTGTATTGGTGTTTTCCATTATTTTAACCCAAACTCTATTTCCATATTTGTCGAATTTCATTATAACATTTTTATTATACGATCCATTATACCTTACTGCACCAGCAATAGTGTAGCTACTATCAATTAATTGAATAGCACTATTCAATGTAAATATAGAATCGTTTGTTTGGTATTGCTTCTGAAATTCAATTGATGATTCTGTTGGAACTTCAATCGGATTGATACCTTCAGGTTCAATTGATTCGCTCGAATCTTTACAATTGAAGCAACTAAAAATGATAATTCCTAAAACAAAACTTCTTAAATAGTTTGTTGTCATAATAATTAATTATATGGTTTGAATCTATGGTTTCTAATATGTTTATGTTCTTCAGTAATTTGCTACAACGGTCACTAGTATGTGGTCGGGCGGTCCCGATGCAATCGGGAGTGTCAGACCCGCAGGAAAGTGGGCGCGAGGTCTGACTTGTCAGACCGCTAAAATCCCCGCCTGCCATGTACAATGTGTTAGCACCAGTTTTTTATTTTTTCAAGCTAAATATTATCATAAAAATAAAGAGTAATAATACCAGCATATTACCTATTACTCCAATCCATTTCTTTTTCTCCTTTGCTTTTTTTAATTCAGTTATTCCTAAAATTACTCCAGCTATGCTTATCCCAAAAGTAATTGTCATCGATATTGCTAATGGAATCTTATTCGCGCCCAATTCCAACATATCCCAGAATGTTGCTATCAGAAATGTTAATCCAATTATTATGAAACTCAAAATGAATAGCTGAAATGATTTCGATTTGTCCATACGATTTATTTTAGTCCTACAATTTCAATGACTTCGCACACAGCAGTCCTGTGAGCACCTTCCATAAAAAATCCTTTTAACCCAAGCTTAATTCTCCTTTTATGGTATTCATTAAAGTCAGTATTCAATATCCACATATTCGCCTTTCCTGTCCATGAATGCAGGGACTTATCCAAGATTACATTACCATTGTCATCTATAAATTCAGGATGAATCATAAATATTCTTTCTGTCATAGGATTATCTCCATAATACATAAAGTCTGACTTATATCTTTGTGAAGGTGGACCTGTCTTTCGACCTCCTTCTTCTTCCGTAAGAAACCTGTACTTCACGATGAAATCGCAAGGACGTTTTCTAATTTGTTCATATGGTGTGTGTTGTTCCATTTAAATTGGTGGTAACGGTCACTTGTATGTGGTCGGGCGGTCCCGATGCAATCGGGAGTGTCAGACCCGCAGGAAAGTGGGCGCAAGGTCTGACTTGTCAGACCGCTAAAACCCCCGCCTGCCATATTACAAATTGTTACCAACCGTTTTTATTTTTTTAAATGTTTTGAATTTCCCATTCCAATCTATTCCATCATTGTTCACAATTTCTAAAAACTTGAAATTACCGCTTTGAGTTAAACAAAGTTCATATGCAATTTCATTCACAAGACTGTCCACGAAAAATGAAGTCTTGCTTCCTAATATCTCAGTCGATATTATAGTTGATTTGTATATCTCTATTTGATTATCCAATTCAAAGTTGACATAAATTCCAACACCTGTATATTCTCGTTCCGAGACATTCAACCTCGACAATTGTTCTTTCAACTCAGGGAAAGAGGATGAATTAGCCTCAATTATTTCTTCAATTAATGATATTTCTAAATGATTTAAAGTCATGTTGTTTAAATGGTTGGTAACGTACGTGTATGTTGCAATGCAACATACATATTATTTAGCCTGCACTGCTGTAAAACTTTAATAATGTTTGTATTAACATTGAAAAGCGGGCCGATTTTTGTTTTTATTTTTGCAAGAGTCGGGTTCAATGTATTCGGTAATTTTGGTTTTAATTCTTTAAAAATAACAGATTTTTTGTAAAACATTAGCTTTGGGAGTACCCTCTACCCCTCGTATATAACGAGGGCTTATAATTTTGTCGTTTTTAACGACTACTGGTAGCATTACAAATGCGAATATGTACTCCTCGTTGCAAACGAGGGGTAGTAGAACAGTGATGAATCGTGCCGGGATGAATGAGGTCATTGTCCGCTACCGGAATATAGCCATCAAAACTGTCATTGCGAGGGAGGAACGAATGAAGCAATCACACGGTTTTAATCCAACGAGTATACCTCGTCAACATATCGTAACGCGCACATCAGGTACATGCCCCGCTCGAAATACCGTAGAATATGGCTTTCAAACTCCATTACATCATCGATGTAATGCGCATTAAATACGCCTTTCATTGTTTCGTGAACCGCCAGCTTAAATTGCAGATCCTTTTTTTCGCGTTCATAATCTTCCCGGATAATCTCGTCCCAAAATTCATCGCCTGCAGCAGGGTAAGTACTTTTTAATTCCTGGCAACGTTTGTCGTATTTTGGTTTTAATTTATCAATCGTGTCAACCGGATAAAGATCGGCCATCGGTCCGCCACTTCTGTTTAAAGAGTCACAATTATTGTATTCCTCCCAGATTTCGCCAATGTACTTTTCGCCAAGTTTGAACAACAAAGGCTTGTATTTGGCCGGGTTCTCAGCCATTTCAGGCCAATATTCAAACACGACAGAAGTTAATGCAGGAGGAAGCTCCAGACTAAACCCTTTGTACCGATTCGCGTAAAGCTTCTCCATTTCGTCCATCCGGCGAATTAGATTTTCATAATCTTCAAGTCCCATATCTTGTTACTTTAAAGGATTAATTTCCTTACAAGTTAGGGCAGAATAAGTAAAAATCAAACTTTCCGTTCGAGCACAAAAACGCCACACACGTCTTCGCTGTCGTAGGTTGAGCCAATGATTTGGGTTTCGGTAATGCGGTGTGTTTCGAAAGTATTGGGCAGGTAACTGATTTCGCGGCCGTTTTGCAGGGCTTTTACTTCAACGCTCTCCAGCAGTAGTTTCCCGTCGGCCAGGGTGCCTTTTACCTTTTCGGTAACCTGAATGCTGTAGTTGTTTTTCACCTCTTCGGTAAACGAAAATATGCCACTAACCTCGTCGCCGGTTTGGATTAGCTCCACCTCTCCTACTGAATTTCCGTATTCAAAATCTTCGTTGTATGTCCAGTTCCCTGAAATATTCATCGTTGTAATTTTGCGCAAACTTAGCAAATTTCCGGTTTGTGGGAAGAAACTATTACGGCACTAAGTCCGATCTCTGCCCCTCGGTTACAACGAGGGCTAATATTTTGTCGTTTGTACCGACTACTGCTGTATTACAAATGCAAAGATGTTTTACCCCTCGTTGCAAACGTGGGATAGTTGAGATCAAAAGACAACAGCTGCTATTCGTCCGGGGGGGACTATCTGGCTTCGATCGGCGTACTTCGCCGGACGATTTCCTTTTGGTCATTTCATCCCGGCGCTTACACACCGGGTTATTTACTTTCGACGCTTTCAGCGCCATAAAACGTCTGAAATTCCGGCACCGTTGGGCAATCAACTCGTCGTAACTTTATAATTCTACACAATGTCCCGAAGGGATAAAATATGAGTAACCACGGGCGAAACCCGGGGTTGATGTGAAAGTAAACAGAGGCGCAATTAATAAGTTATTCAAGGCACAATCGTTGTATGCGCCTCGTAATCTGACTCTTTTTATAGAGCCCCCTACTCAAATAATCAATTCTGAATTTTCAATCCTCAATTTCCATCATTCTCTTTTATTGGTAATTTCTGATTGGATATTGGATAATTTACATTTTGTACTAGCTAGTTTCCCTTTACCCCTCGTTCAAACGAGGGGCATCAGAATCGTTATGTACAATCGATGTTTTTGGCTGATTCGCTTTACTGCAAAGTTTGTTTCGGTATTTCCAATACCGCTTTTAACGCTGGTTTGGCTTTCTTCTGCCTGTCGAAAAGAAGCGGATAGTTTGTTCTGCCGGGGATGGGGTACCCGTTTTTCCACGACATATCGTCCTGCACTCCCCACAGGGTTACCCGGTCAATTTTGTCGCGTTTGTTGTAAAAAATCCGGAACAGCTCCTCGTACCTTTCGGTTAGCTGTTGCTGCACCTCTTCGGGCAGCCCGTCTTTATAGGGGTCGAGGAATTCCTCAAATTCTTCCAGCTGAAACTGAGGGTGGCTCATCACCTGTCCGATAATCTGCCCCTCTTTGGTCAGGGGGAGAACATCTACATCCAGTTCGGTGATCATAACTTTTACACCTAATGAGGCAAAGGTGTCGATGGCTGCTTCGATGTATTCATTTTTTGGGAAATTCAGGCCCCAGTGTGCCTGTATGCCAACCCCGTCGATCCTGACTCCTTCTTTTTTCAACATCCGCACCAGGCGGGCTATGCCGTCTCTTTTTGTCGGTCGCCAGGCATTAAAATCGTTGTAATACAGTTCGGTATCCGGGGCATATTGGTTGGCATATTGAAAGGCATATTTTACCAGTGTATCACCGTCGCCAACTGCATTTACCCAGGTGGTAGGACGATACGATCCATCGTTATCAATCACTTCGTTCACCACATCCCAGGCATGTACGCGCCCGGCATACCTTCCGGCTACTGCTTCGATGTGGCTGCGCATACGCTCGATCTGTTCCTGCGGAGTATTGGGATTACCCTCAGGATTCACAAAAAACCATTCAGGAGTCTGGTTGTGCCAAACCAGGGTATGCCCCACGATGAACATGCCGTTTTTTTCACCAAATTCCACAATCCGGTCGGCCGGTTCAAAATTATAAACTCCGGGACGAGGGTTTATGGGAGCCGCTTTCATCGAATTCTCGGGCGTGATGGTATTAAACTGACTGGTTATGATGTTCCGGGCGGCCGTATCTCTCTCGGAAATTACAAGTCCGTTAACGGCACTACCGAGTTTAAATGCACCCGCATAGGCTTCTTTTAAACTTTCAGGGGCAGCTTGCCCGTTGGTTTGTTCTGATTTTTTTTGAGCACACGATGAAATCAGGAAAAAACTTAAAATAAGAAGAATCGCATTTTTCATGGATTGGAATTTACTTTGGTTATTTAGAGTAGTTAAATTAGAAAAAAGATTTGTTCTTTCCTGAAAAGCAGGAAAAATATAAACTCCGGATAAAAATATTTAATGACACGAATTGGAAATTACTTTTCCGTTGATACGTGAAAGGTAGCTTGCCTACTCTAGCCCTCGTTTGTAACGAGGGATTATTATTTTGTCGTTTTTAACGACCACTTTTAGCATTACAAATGCGAAAATACCTTACCCCTCGTTACAAACGAGGGGTAGTATAGTTAGAGTAAAGTCACCAAAAATTAATAGCAAAATTTGGTGCAACGTTTTTTTAACTCACCCTGATTGTGCCTTCGACACAATCGTCCCTCTCTTTTTGAAAAGAGAGGGAATGAGGGAGAGTTAGCTGTAAATTGTATTGCTTTCAGTTCTATTGGTGATTACGGAAATACATAAATATTTTACTTCCGAAACTTATACCCCAGCGAAAACATAAACGAACGGTTGCGCATTGTTACATCGGGGTTGGCTTTGGGTGCAACGTTATTCAACGCAAAATGAGCGGTGAACTCAATCAAAAACGAATTAAACTCAAAACCTCCGCCAACGCCCAAACCTAATCCCAGGCGCTGCAAATCGTCGTCCTCATCGGGTCCCCACACCATGTCCCTGCCGTTTTCCGACTTTATTTTGCCGCTAAGGCCAATGCCAAGGTAAGGGCCACACATTCCGTACAATTTTATGTCGTTTACATTGGTATACAATTTCCCAAACACAGGAATATCGAGGTACCACAGGTTGACTTTCGAGCTGGCACTGTACCACATATCGTCAACGGTCTCCGGCTGATTTACTTTTATGCCTTTTGTGGTCATTAACAGCGCCGTTTCAATACCCGCACCTTCGTTAATTCCCCATTCAAATGTTGGCCCAAAGTGAAATCCCGATCTCATATCCAAGGGTTCGGTTAAAATTTCACCGTTTGTTTCAATCAACATATCCGACAAGGTATATCCGGCTTTTATTCCAATGGTTTGTGCCAGCAAACCAACTGAAAAGAAAGTAAAAGCAAGCATTGCTACTAACCGGGTAAACGTTTTCATAACTTTCGATTTTGGCTTATAGCATTCTATACGTGCCGGAATCGATATATGTTTTGGTGTAGAATAAAGCGCGATGAACCAGCAGGAACACAAGCATATGAATATCGTTTCACGCAAAGGAATGAAGAAGCACAACAATCGCAGAGGTTTTTAACTCATTACAACGTTTAACTTAATTGCTTAGCGAAAAGCTTAGCAATCTTAGGGTGATTGATCTGATTATTGCAACGAGAGTAATTTGCATAAAAAAAGGTCGCTTGATAAGCGACCTCTCCTGTTCAATTTCGTATTTAATACTTAGTCTTTAATAACAGTTAAAACGGGTTTTAACGAATAGCTTCCGTTTCCTTTGTCAACTACCGACTGTTCAGCATCAAAGTCGAGCATCATACTAAATGTTTCGCCATCGGCAATCGAGTCGTGTACATTTACTTTCAGCCCTGATTGCTGTCCCGAAGGCGTATCCATATCCACAGTATCGTTTTCACCAATCACAAGCTGGTTGTTTTCGCCCAGTATCAAACGTATTTGCGACAGGTAACCAGCCGGAATTTCGTCATCAGATAACTGAATACTAACACCGTTCATTAACTCCAGCAAATCGATCTGTCCCATGGTATCCAGTTCCAGATCCATCCATTTGCCTTCAGTTGTATCGGCATCGTTCACATTAATTCGCAGGCCCTGGATATCAACAAGTACTTTGCTGTATTCTGCCGGGGCATCGGTTAAGTTTACTTTTAAGGTACCGTTTCCGGCCTTGTTGTCGTCGTCGCTGCAAGCCACAAAAAATGTTGCTGCAATAATAAATACTGTAATAAATTTCTTCATGATGGTTTTGTGTTTATTAAAAAATATAACGCAAATTATTGAAAAATGTTGAGAACATCAACATTTCAACAGCTAAGATGATTCAGCTAACCTGTTCCCGACAACACATTCAACAACTTACTGCAACCGCCATTTCGTATATATTCAGAGTGCTCTTCTGCTGTAGCAAATGTCTTTCCGCATATCTTACTACAGTGTACCTCTCCCCTGTTTTCCATCAGAAAATCGAGCATCTTCTGTTCCACTCCGGGGACGATAAACCTTACCTCACCAGGATTCTCACGAAACCACTTTTCGGCACCCAGATAAACAGCAGCGCCAAGTGCGCCACAGGCATTGCCACTCAATCCTATTCCGCCGGCAAAACCGGCCAGCATCATTGCTTTTTCTTTGTCGGCACCCATTTTTTCGGCCACAATACTGGCACAACTTACAATGGGCATGTCAGAACTTTCGGGCGTTAAAGCCAGGCTTCGTTCTGCCGTTGTCACTGCTTCGGGTGCCCAACGGCCTATCAAGCGGGCACAATTCAGCGGTTTCCCGCTTATAAAAAATTTAATTTGCCCCAGCACAGATTTTTGGTTACAGTTTGTAATATCGCGGCAATTCACACTTGATTTTCTTTGGTTAAATGAATCAACCAGATCACGGGCGGTTGAAATAGCCAGCGAAGTGGCAGCGTTTGGGTCTTTCGTTCTTCGGTTGGCCTCGGCACCGGCAGCAAGAGCAGCTCCCCAAAGCATTCCGCATTGGTGCCCCTCTTGCAAAATTCCGCCACATAATGGCCCGGTTGCCTTCTCAACTTCACTGTCGCGCTGTCCGAAATTTTTATTTACCACCGCAAATAGTGCCCCGGTGCACCCCAGTTTAAACAGGAGGCTGCGGGCTTCTTTTCTGGTTGAACAGGTGTTTTTCATTTTATAAAATCGTTTTGGATTGCTTTGCGGGAAGTAACAGACCATCAGCGATGTTATTTCGAATGAGGTACGAATGAGAAATCTGTTTCAATTGTTAGAGATTTCTCCTCATTCTTCGTCGAAATGACATTAAAGTCTGTTTCAATCTTTTTCATTTTTTTAGGTTATTTAAACTTACATTTCAATCGAAGACATAATATACTCACGCACCAGCTTAAACAACTTCGATTTACCGGCCCAGTTTCCGCTGGTAAATACCACGGTCATATCCAGCTCGGGGAAAACCATAATTACCTGTCCGCCCCAGCCATTGGCACGATACATTTTTATGTTTTTGCCACTGTGGTACAAATCGCTTTGCCACCAGGTGTAGCCGTATCCGTTTTTACCCGAATCTTCAATAGGGAGATTTATCCCAACATTGTTATTGTAAACGGTTGAGCTTTTTGCCACCCATTCGGCAGACAGAATGCGCTCGCCGTTCCACATTCCGTTATCGAGGTATGTAACTCCCAGTTTCAGCATATCGCGGGGAGTAACACTCAAAGAACTGGCTGCTTCAACAACTACTCCATCCGAATATTTCATCCACGTACCTTCTTTAATTCCCAGCGGTTCGAACAAGTATTTTTTCGAAAATTCGTCGAGATTTAGGCCGGTTGCGTTTCTTAAAATCTCACCAAGAATAACAATACCACCGCCGTTGTAGGTAAAAAATGTTCCGGGTTCGGCCCACCATTCACGATCTAAAACACAAGTTACCGGGTCGTTACAATCGAAATACAAACGATCCATGTCGTTGGCCGATTCTGTACCGTGCGCGGCGCTCCATTCGTCCCAGGCCAATCCCGAAGTCATGGTAAGCAGATGTTCGATAGTAATGTATTCGCGGTTATTGGTTTTCAGATGCTGATGTTCGGGCAGGTAATCAAAAATCGACTGATCTACACTTTCGATAAAACCTTTATCGATGGCGATTCCGATACATGCCGACACAAAACTTTTTGTTACCGACATCACACTGTGCATGGTTTCCGGACCGTATTCCACGTACTCGCCATGGTAATAAGGTTTGTCCCATGCATACAAATGGCCAGGGAAATACTGTTCAACAACCAGTTTATCATTTTTGTAGATCAACATGGAGTGAATTTCACCAAATTTCCCTGCGTAGATTTTCCGGATAGCATCCTGAATAAAACGTTCATCAATATTGGCGTCAACCGGTGTGCCAACATGAATTCCGTCGTTCATTTCTGCCGGAGGAGTTAGAACAACCTCCTCCCTTTTTTTATTGTTACACGAGCTGGCTCCCAATACTGCCTGCAGTATTACCAATATGAGTAACATTCTTCCGATAAGCAGTTTCATGGCTTCAAATTTATGAGTTAGTTGATATTATTTCAGCAATTACAGGACGTGTTTTTTCAATCCTGTTCAAATCGAGTTGGAGTCCGAGTGGCTCGTATACTTTGGCAAAATATTCATAGATTCCTTTAACTGCTTCAAAAGGAGCCATAACCGACTGTGCAGCTGTGGCACCTGAATTATTTACTACGGAAGTATCGATACCTTTGTTTAATAATGCTTTAACTATTTCGGTCCGGCAGAAAAAAGCAGCGGTATGCAGTGCGGTAGAACCATCGTTATTGGTTACGTTCAGGTTGGCTCCGGCGTCGATCAGTACCTGGGCAATTTCTGTTTTTCCGAATACACTGGCAGTCATTAAAGGGCTCGAACCACCAGCAGGCTCTTTTTCATTCAAATCGGCTCCAGCTGCAATTATTGATTTTACAGCTTCAATGTTGCCGGCAATTACTGCTGCATGTATACTGTTCCCGCTTTGAGGCGCTGTTTTTGTTTCTGTTGTTTCTGTTTTCTGTTCTTCATTGTTTTCAGTTGTTCCGGGATATGCAGTAAAAGCAGCCATTACAATTACTACCGATAGTATTGCAGTAGCAACGGTTTTTGTATTAATCTCGCGCTGACGGATTGTTCGCCACGAGTAAATAAGCAGGTTTGAAAGAGCAAAGGTTAATAGGGTAACCATCAGGAATTTTACCATCGGCGGAATAGGTAATGCCATTAACGACAGTGCAACCACGCCAAGTACAATTGTGTGTATGATATAAACCGAGTACGAATTGCGGTTCAGCTCGTCCATAAGTGCATACCTTTTATTTAGGCTGTGACGGAAACCATAAAGGAATACATACAGCAAAGTAAGTTGCGATGCCAGGCCAAAAGCATAATAAGCAACACGGTCGGCAAACTGCGAAATGAAATAGTAGTTACGTTGCGGATCGATTATATTAAAAAAGGTATTCAGGGCAACCGCGGTAAAAATACCCAGAGTGAAAGTCAGCACTACATTTGCAATAATATACAGGCGTTTATTCTTTTTAGTTGATTCGAACACTTTTAACTTGTAGCAAAGTGTACCCAGCAAAAACGACATAAAATAAACCAGCAGGCGCTCGCGTTGAAAATGCAGAATGGCAGAATCGTACCAGCCGTTAAGTCCCAGTTGAGCAATTGTAACGCTGTAAACAACTCCAACTACAAACATTACGATTACAGCTGTTTTCAGGTTTATTTTTAATGACAGCACTTTTGTTTTTGCAAGTACCAGGTAAATCACCTGAAACAGGAACAGTACAGGCAAAAACCACAACCAGTTTTGCGCCGGGTTATTGGCATAAAAACTTAGGTCGCTTCCTGCCCGTTCAAAAAAGTGAAAGTATGAGAACCATTCTTCCTGTGGTAAACCCCGTGAATATAAAAAGATGAATTTGTAAGCAGGAATCAACGTAAAAACGGCGATTACCCAGGGAATCAAAATGCGTTTCACTTTTGATTTAATAAATTCGACTGATGTTTTTGACTTCAGCGATAGCGGAACAAGATATCCGGAAATAAAGAAGATCGTAAACATTATAAAAAGGTCGAGATACAAACGGATCATTCCGATTGAATTTGCTTTTACGGGATCAACAACGATCCAGGAGTTTTGCAAAACATGTTCATAAACCAATCCTGAGTGTAGCACCACAACAAGAAAGATCATTAATGTTCTTAAATGGTCGAGAAAATAAATTCGTGTTTTCATGATTTTTTATTTAGCCGGAAGACGGAAGCCCGCAGTCCGAAGTTTTTCGTTAGTGTAAAGGTCGGGTGAAGCGTGACGCAAGTCTAATGAACTATGCAGCCAGGAATATGAAGTTTGCTGAAGGCTTAAAACTTATGACGCAAGCATATAAATTATGATGCAACACGTGATGCAAAGCCCTGAAAAGCTTGCTAAGTCAGTGTTCTAAGAAGCACATAAAAACATCGAAAAAAACGCTCTCCTCAAAATAAAATATCATCGAAAGAAAGGATAGTATAAGGGACTAACAAACATAATTCGTATTTTTAGGATCGTATTTATCCGAAGCAGTCAACTATGCCTAGTCTTAACACCGCAGAAAAAAACTTTCTAAACCAAATAACTCAGCTTGTTGAGGAGAACATCTCCAACGAGCAGTTTGGTGTTTCGGAGTTGGCAGATGCGGTTGGAATGAGTCGCTCGAACCTGTTACGAAAAATAAAAAAAATAACCGATCTATCTGCAAGCCAGTTTATTCGCAACGTGCGTTTAAAATATGCCGCCGAGTTGCTTCAGGAAGGATCGTACACGGTTTCGGAAGTTTCGTATAAGGTGGGTTTTGGCAGTCCCTCGTATTTTATAAAATGCTTCCGCGAGCTGTACGGTTACCCTCCCGGCGAAATGAGTATGCACGAAGAAACAGAAGAACAGCAAACCCAGGAAACAGAAACGGAGCAGGAGCTACAGGCCCCCGATCGGCAAAAGAAGATTCCGGTTTTATTGATCTCTTTTTTGGCAATTGCGGTTATTGCTGTGGTGTTATACATAGCATTACGCCCCGGGTCCGACACTGGTAATAAGGTGAAATCAATTGCCGTATTGCCATTTCTAAACGATAGTAACGACACCACGAATGTTTATATCATTAACGGCCTGATGGAGGCCACATTGAATAACCTCCAACAAATTCAGGACCTGAGGGTGATTAGCCGCACTTCGGTTGAGCAGTACCGCAACAATCCAAAACCGACACCCGAAATTGCGCGCGAACTGAATGCCACCTACCTGGTTGAAGGCAGCGGACAAAAAATCGGGAATCAGATACTGTTGAACATTCAGTTGATAGAAGCCGAAAGCGATAAACATTTGTGGAGCCAGCAATACCGGCGTGATACAGAAGACATTTTTACGCTGCAGGCCGATGTGGCAAAAAATATTGCAGAACAAATAGAAGCCATTGTTACCCCGGAAGAAATAAAACGCATTGAAAAAGCACCTACCAATAATTTGGTGGCTTACGACCTGTTTTTGAAAGGATATGATTTACTTGGAAAACCAAGCGAAGAAAACCTTCGGGCAGCAATTCCATATTTCAAACAAGCCATTAAACATGATGATGAGTTTGCCCGTGCCTATGCCGGAATTGCTATTGCTTTCTATCTTCTTGACCAGAATAAAACGGAAAAACAGTTTGCCGACTCCATAAATTTTTATGCCGACCAGGCACTTTTCCACGACTCGAAATTGCCACAGAGTTTAACCGCCAAAGCGCTTTTTTATATGGAGCACAGCGAATACGAGCTGGCTCTCCCCTATCTTGAAAAAGCTTTGGAGATCAGCCCTAACTCTGATGTGGTTCTAATTTTCCTGGTTGAATTGTATGTAAACTACCTGCCCAACACAGAGAAGTACCTTGAATATGCCTTGAAAGGCCTTGAGATCGATATTGTTGCAGCCTACGATTCATCCGCCGCGAGTTACAGTTACCTGCACATCAGCAATGCTTTTATTCAATCGGGTTTTGTTGATGAAGCTGAAAAGAATATTGAACGATCATTGGAATATCTTCCTGAAAATCTATACTCGCAATACGTAAAGGCGTATATTCAATATGCTCAGGACGAAGACCTGCACCAGCTGAATAAAAGCTTGCTGGCTACCTTTGAAAAAGACAAAACGCGCCTCGACATTTTGCAGGAAGTCGCAAAGTCATATTACTACCTGCGCGACTTTGAAAGCGCAGCAAAATATTACAAAGCCTTTGTTGAGGCCCGGGAATTGTATCAGCTTGATATTTACCGATCGGAAAACGGGAAAATAGCTGTAACCTTTGATAAAGTTGGCGAGCAGGAACTGGCGGATAAATATTTTGAGCAGTACAAAACATGGGCAGAAAATGATCCGTCGATATACAGCAACTTGTCGTTGGCATTTTACTACTCTTATAACGGAGATAACAACAAAGCCATCGATTATTTAAAGGCTTTTTCGCAGCAGGACAACTTTCACTACTGGACCATTCTTTTTACCCCAATCGATCCGCTGATGGATAATCTGTTGAAACATCCGCAGTATAAAAATGTGTTCCGTGAGATTGAAAACAAATTTAACGCAAACCACAAACGCATAAAAGAATCGCTTGAGGATAAAGGGCTTTTGTAGCGCATAAAAAAAGCCCCTCAAACAGTGAAGGGCTTTCTATAATTAGCTTCAATTATTCTATACCAATTGCACATCAGCAACAATTTCCTGGCCTTTTTTAATGGCTTCCAGGTTTAGTGGAATTAATTTGTGGTAACGTTCCGGAAGTGATTTTTCCAGACCTTTTTCAACGTTATCCAACGAAAGAATTGGTCGCACTTTCAGGTAACTTCCAAAAACGATCATATTAAACACCTTTGGGTTTCCCATTTCAACAGCCGTTTTTGTGGCTTCAACTTTATAGATGTTGATGTCGGTACGTGTTGGCGGATTGATCACTCCATTCGGATCGTACAATAAAGTTCCACCGGGTTTCACCGCTTTTTCGAATTTGTCCATACTCTGCTGATTCAGAATAATGGCAGTATCAAACTCCTGCAAAATAGGCGAACTAATGCGGGTATCGCTAACAATTACGGTTACGTTGGCTGTTCCACCACGCATTTCAGGTCCGTACGACGGGAACCAGGTAACTTCCTTGTCTTCCATAATACCCGAATAAGCAAGAATTTTACCCATTGAAAGTACACCTTGTCCTCCAAATCCGGCAATTATCATTTCTTCTGTCATAGCTTCAATTTTTTAATTTTCCGAATGTTCACCTTTTACACTGTCTTTCAAATCGCCCAACGGATAATAAGGAATCATGTTCTCCTCCATCCAGTTGTTGGCTTCCACCGGGCTCATTTTCCAACCCGAGTTACAGGTTGAAACCACCTCAACAAATGATGTTCCTTTTTTATCCAGCACATTCTGAATGGCTTTTTTCAGCGATCGTTTGCATTTTCGAGCCGTAGCTGCAGTGTGCACCGCCTGGCGTGTTACATATGATGTTCCGGGCAACTGAGCGATCAGGTTGGTAATCTTCATCGGATAACCATTCAAATCAACATTACGTCCATAAGGAGTAGTAGCTGTAACCATTCCTTCCAGTGTTGTTGGTGCCATTTGTCCACCGGTCATTCCGTAAATTCCGTTATTGATGAAAACCACAAGAATATTTTCGCCACGGTTACAGGCATGCATTATTTCGGCTGCTCCAATCGATGCAAGGTCACCATCGCCCTGGTAGGTAAACACAAAATTATCAGGATTTACACGGGCAACGCCGGTTGCTACTGCAGGTGCACGACCGTGCGCTGCTTCCTGCCAATCGATATCGATATAATTGTAAGCAAAAACGGCACAACCCACCGGTGCAATACCAATGGTTTTTTCCTGAAGGCCCATTTCTTCAATCAATTCGGCAAGTATTTTATGAACCACACCATGAGAACACCCCGGGCAGTAGTGCATAATATCGTCGTTCAGAACTTCCGACTTTTGGTAAACCAGATTTTCCGGCTTTATAATTTCTTTAATGTCCATAATCTCCTCCGGTTTAGTAACTACGTTTAACTCCATAACTCAACTCCCACGAAAATTTTTCTTCCAGTGCTTCAACTACCTCTGTTGGTGTAGGTATAATTCCTCCCATGCGACCAAAATGGTTAACACGGGCATTGCTTCCGGCCTCGTAAACCGACAGTTTAATGTCTTCCACCATTTGTCCGGCACTCATTTCAACCGAAAGGAATCCTTTGGCTTTGCGTGCCAGTTCCTGAATGGCTTTTTTAGGGAACGGGAATAAAGTAATCGGGCGAAGCAAACCAACCTTCAGGCCCTTTGCCCGGGCAATTTCCACTGCCTTTTGGCACACACGCGCCGACGTTCCGAATGCGACAATTACAAACTCGGCATCGTCGCACTGAATAGCTTCGTAACGTACTTCTTCCTCTTCCATTTTGCGGTACTTCTCCTGGAAACGACGGTTGTTTTCTTCCATTTTGTCGGAATCCATCTCCAGTGACGTAACTATATTCTTTTTGCGGTCGGCAGTTTTTCCGGTCGTAGCCCAGTCGCTGCTCATTTCCAGAATCTGCTCTTTTGTCCAGCGTGGCTTTTGGTCGGCCAGCTCTACTTTTTCCATCATCTGGCCAATGGCTCCATCAGCCAAAATCATTGCCGGATTGCGGTATTTAAACGCCAGTTCGAAACCAAGATCAACAAAATCGTTCATTTCCTGAACCGATGCTGGGGCAAGCACAATCATTTTATAATCGCCGTGACCACCACCTTTTACACTCTGAAAATAATCGGCCTGCGAAGGTTGAATGGTTCCCAGTCCGGGGCCACCTCGTTGCACGTTTACAATTAAACATGGCAGTTCTGCTCCGGCAATGTACGAGATTCCTTCGGCCATCAGGCTAATACCCGGGCTCGATGAAGAAGTCATAATTTTTTTGCCGGTAGCCGCAGCTCCGTATACCATGTTTATCGAAGCAACTTCACTTTCGGCTTGTAATACCGTCATTCCTGTTTCGTTCCAGGGCTGGCGTGCCATAAGTGTTTCCATCACTTCCGACTGAGGTGTTATGGGATAGCCAAAATAACCGTCGCATCCGCAGCGGATGGCGGCCTCGGCCAACACCTCGTTTCCTTTCATTAATCTTAATTCTCCCATATCTTGGTAATTAATTTTGATTCTTGATTTTTGATACTTGATACCAGATGAAGAACGATGGATGCAAGAGTTAAATCATTCCTTCAATCCCTCATTTCTTCAGCCCTTAAGTTCTAGCTGGCTTTTGCTCGGTAAATCGTTATGCAGGTATCCGGACAAACAACACCACAATTGGCGCATCCGATACAGGCATCAGGATTTTCCATATACGAATAATGATATCCTTTGCTGTTTACCTCTTTGTGTAATGCCAATACATCGTGCGGACAAGCCTCCACACACAGACTGCAGCCTTTGCAGCCTTCCTTATCAACAACAACTGCTCCTTTTACTTTTGCCATTTTATAATGATTTTACAACAAAATTAACAATCTGAACAACGTAAAAAACCTATAAAAATCAGCTTATCAGACTTTTATAACCAGTGGTTTGAGTTCTTAATTTTTAATGGATTTTTTCTTTCAGATTCGAATTTTATCACCGTAAATTATTTTGAGTTTCTACTCTGCTGACAAAACTATTTTATACAACATAAAATGTGTGCAACAATAGTTGCTTTCTAATTTCGGATATTGAACAATATCTATGTTTTACACCAGCTGTAGCACATATACGGTACAATGGCAAATAAAAAATATTTACTTTTGAAATCATCAATACCATTTAATGATTAAACCAATGAAAAAACTTCTGCTTTTCGTAATACTTATTCCTTTTTGCACATTCGCACAAAATAAACCAACTCCCCGCTCGGTGGTAAACCAAATAAAAGAAAATGTAACCTGCGATTGGGCCGAAAAAACGGTTGATGTTTTTAAAGCTGGCAATCCGGACACCGAAATAAAAGGAATTGCCGTATGTATGTTTGCCGATATGCGAACCCTGCAAAAAGCGGTTGAAATGAATTGCAACTTTATTATTACCCACGAACCGGTTTTCTACAATCACCTTGATGATACCGAAGCTTATGCAAATGACCCGGTTTATAAAGAAAAACGCCAATTTATTGAAGACCACAAGTTAGTTGTATTCCGGTTTCATGATCACATTCACATGACTAAACCAGATGGAATTTATGCCGGAATGATTGAAAAACTGGGATGGAAAGACTATGCCGTTGATGATCGGGGTACATTATTTAAAATGCCGGAGATACAATTAGCAGACTTTGCGCAAGAATTAAAAAAGCAACTGGGCTTACAAACAGTACGTGTGATCGGTAACCCCGAAATGAAATTTACCAAAGTAGGACTGGCTGTTGGAGCACCGGGTGGCGCGCGCCAGATACAAATGCTGAATATGCCCGACGTTGAAGTTATGGTTGCCGGTGAAGCCAACGAATGGGAAACCTACCTTTATGCCAATGATGCCACCACTTTAGGAAAAAACAAAGCCGTTATTTTTGTTGGTCATATAAAATCAGAGGAGGCCGGCATGGATTATTGTGCACAATGGCTAAAAGGATTTGTAAAGGGTGTGCCTATTCATTTTATTGAGAATGAGGCGAATTTTGTAACGTTTTAAATTTAGAAGTGAACTCACACTTCGACTTCGCTCAGTATGACAGTTAAATCAAGCATAAAAAAAATCCGGGTTTTCCCCGGATTTTTTTTTCAGATATGGTTGGATTTGATGGTAAACTCATTTATTCAAAATCACCTACATCAACATTTACTGCCTTGGTGATCTTGCCAATATTTTGCGGATCGATTATTCCACTGATGCTGATCAATGCATTGTCATCTCCTCCCACTACAAGAATCAGATCTGATATTTTACCATTACCGGCATCGCGTGCCAGGAAACGAACAATTTCATCGTCTTCGGTTACTTCCATCAACACTTCAAAATCGTTGTTTTTGAAAAAACCATCAGCTTCCAGTTCTTTGTAAAAATCGAGTTTTTCGTTCAACGCGTCATCTTCTACAGATAAAATTCGAACTCCGTTTAATCCTGACAATAATTCCTGTGTGTCTTTGTCGCCTGTTTCAATTTGAGCGGCAAATCCCAGTAATTTACCCGAAATATTTACGGTGGTCATTCCCTTTTGGTTGGCATATTTTTCAAAGAGCTTGTCAACCGGGCTTTTTTGTGCAAATACTGCCATGGGCAATACAACTGCTAAAATCAATAATAACTTCTTCATGATATTCGTTTTTTTAATTGTTTGTACTTTTCTGTTTCCACTCAGAACTTGCAGACTGCGCGCCAACTACATCGTTTCTGAATGTTTATTTCTTTATTTTTAAGTCGAAACTGTTGGCTTATTACAGGCTGTCGATATCCTGCAACGGGCTACTAGCTTCTGTTGCTTCTATTTTTTCAATTCCTTCGTAAAACTCTACTACCGGCTCGGTGGCTTTTTTAACAGGTTCATTTCCTTTTCTTAGCTTTTCGAACTCCGATAAGTGCACCATTCCCTCGTTGTATTTACTGCCCACAAACTGTAGTGTTTTGGCTGCGTAAGCATAAGCTTCTTTCGGATCTTTAAACGTATCCTCGAAAGGTTTTTGCTGCTCCTGGTAGAACAGGAAACCACCCAAAACAATGATCACTGTTGCGGCAATTCCGGTAACCGTTTTCCACATCGTGAGGTATTTCGTTTTATCGCGGTGCTCGTTTTCCAGAATGTAATCCATCACATCGTCTTCAATGGTCGGATCATTGGCTTTTTCCGCTAACTCTGATATACCTCCGAAAAACTCGGTGTACTCTGCCAACTCTTCGGCCACCTGCCCCGACTGAAAATAAACATTCAGTTGTTGCTCTTCGGCCTCAGTGGTTTCGCCATCAAAGTAGCGTTGCAGTAATCGTAGTATTTCTTGTGTTTCCATCATTTCTATTCATTTTTAAATATTCATCGCGCACTTTTTTTCGTGCTCTCGAAAGGTTTACCCTTATCGCATTTCGCTGAAGTCCGGTGGCCTCCTCAATTTCGTCGTACGAGAGTTGTTCAATGTCTCGCATATGCATTATATTTTGCTGCAGTTCGGGCAGTTGCCCTATCAGCATTTTAATCTGTTTTGCCGACTCACCTAACTCAACTTTTGAATGAACGTCTATCGTTTTCGCCTTTAATCTTCGGTCAGTGTCTTCATCTATCGGAACTGTTCGGTTTGCTCTTATTACATCAAGGCAGCGGTTCCGTGTCATCCGCATCGCAAAGGCCTCAATGTTTTCCACTTCGTCGAGCGTTTCCTTTCGTTGCCATAATTTCAGGAACACATCCTGCACTACATCCCGTGCCTGATCTTCGTCGTGTAAAAAGTGCGTTGCAAAGCGAAGCAGCTTATTACTGACAGGTAGTACACTTGTTTTAAAATCCTTGGCAACCATGTGCTCCTTTGTTTTGTATTCGTTTTTGCTTGTTTTCAAAGTTAAGACGCGGGGGCAACAATTGCATTACATCGCTTGGTTATTTTTTTTGAAAAGAAATGAATTTCACGGATAACGACGGGTGTTGACAATAAAATCCATCATTGGATTTCATTTCGCCAGCCGGCGCAAAGAAATCTGACCGCCAGGATTGTTCGTGCCGTGCGGATTTATGAATCTGAACCTTCAGGATAGAACATTCCGCGCGGTTTCATCAAAAAAGATTATCAAGATTGCTCGCGCCGCGCGGTTTGGTTAGCATTGACTGTAAGTTTTGTTCGCGCTGCACAGTTTCATCAAAAAAATATTTCAGAATGGTCTGCGCCGCGCGGAAAAATGATTCTGAATCGTCAGAACCGATGATTTCGTCCGGGATTACGAACGATCTCTATCCAGCTTTCTTCGCCGGACGAGATCGATTTCATTCTCTTTCCCGGCGCTTCCTGACTACCGTCAGTCGCACCGGGTTATTGCCTTTCGCCCCTTTGGGGCTCAAAATAAAAAGCGCTGAAAGTGCGCTATACTTTAGCCCGGGGCAAAGTAATTCTTAAAATTACGTCGCCCCGGGTAACAAGGTAACGTGTTAATCGTCCGGCGAAGAAAGCCGTTCAACGCTGATGGTTGTTCCGGACGAAAAATAGCTCTCTTCGAATGATCGATCAAAAACAAAAAAAGGCCGCCACTGGCGACCTTTCTTTATATCTCTTGAAAAAACTTTTCACTTATTACAATAACCCTCTGCCTTTCAACAGTGGCTCAATTCCCGGTTCTTTCCCACGGAATTGCAAGTACAGTTTCATCGGATCGTCTGATCCACCTTTCGACAATACATTTTCGCGGAACGAAGCAGCAGTTGCCTGATCAAACAAACCATTTTCTTTAAAGGCCTGGAAAGCATCTTTATCCAATACTTCAGCCCACAAATAAGCGTAGTAACCAGAAGAATAACCTCCTGAGAAAATATGCGAGAAGTAAGTGCTGCGGTAACGTGGTGCAATTTGCGGAATCAATCCGTATTTGTCCATCGACGCTTTCTCGAAAGCCGCAACATCCATATTCGGATCCACTTCGTTTAAAGTATGGTAATCCATATCTAACAATCCGGCAGCCAAAAATTCAATGGTTGCAAATCCCTGGTTAAAGTGGGCGGCATTGTTGATTTTCTCTACCAGTTCATCTGGAATTACTTCACCTGTTTTATAGTGTTTTGCATACAACGCCAACATTTCAGGTTCGAAAGCCCAGTTTTCCATAATTTGCGATGGAAGCTCAACAAAGTCGCGTGAAACCGAAGTTCCCGACAATGTTCTTGTTTCGCAGTCAGAAAGTAATCCGTGCAAACCATGACCAAACTCGTGGAACATTGTTATTACCTGGTCCAGGCTCAACAACGACGGAATATCATCAGTTGGAGCCGGGAAGTTACAAACGTTTGTAATTACCGGAAGAACATTTTCGCCGTCACGCATTTCCTGTTTGCGGAAAGAGCTCATCCACGCGCCACCACGTTTACTTGGGCGCGCAAAATAATCGGTGTAAAAAATTCCAATTGGTGTACCATCGGCTTCTTTTACTTCAAATACTTTTCCGTCTTTGTGGTATTTTGGCAAATCAGTTCTTTCGCTGAATGTAATTCCCCAAAGTTTATTCGCCAAAGTAAAAATTCCCTGCTGCACGTTGTCAACCTGAAAATAAGGTTTTACATCTTCTTCGCTCAATGCATATTTATCCTGGCGAACTTTCTCGGCATAATACCACCAGTCCCAGCCTTCAATTTTAATATTGGCGCCTTCTTTGTCGGCAATAGCCTGCATGTCGGCCACCTCTTGTTTGGCTACCGGCAAAGCCTTTTCCCAAACCTGCGTTAGAATATCGTACACATTTTCAGGATTTTTTGCCATGTTCTCTACCAGAATGTATTCTGCATGGTTGTTGTAACCAAACAGTTTTGCACGTTCGCTGCGCAATTCAACAATTCGGGCTACAATTTTATTATTGTCGTACTCATTGCCATTGTCGCCTTTCATGATGTAACCTTTGTACAATTTCTCACGCAATTCGCGGTTTGGCGAATAGGTAAGAAACGGGTACAAACTCGGGCGGCTAATGGTGAAAATCCATTTTCCCTCCTGTCCTTCTTCTTTTGCTGTGGCAGCAGCAGCCGAAACAGAAGACGCCGGCAGACCTTCTAAATCAGCCTCATCTTCAATAACCAGTTTGAAAGCATTGTTATCTTTCAAAACGTTTTCGCCAAATTGCACCGAAAGAGTTGCCAACTCACCGTTGATCTCGCGCATACGCGCTTTTTTATCTGCCGGAAGTTCAGCACCACCGCGTACAAACGACTTGTATTTTTTCTCCAGGAAACGAGCTTCTTCAGTCGTCAGATCAAGGTTTTCACGTTGCTCGTAAACCGCTTTCACTTTTTTGAATAAACCTTCATTCAGGTTGATATCGTCGTAGTGTGCCGATAATAGCGGCTCAATATCTTTTTCAATGGCCTGAATACTGTCGTTAGTATCAGCGCCACTCAAGTTACTGAACACATTATTTACACGATTTAAAAACGTTCCCGACTTGTCGAGCGCAACCATTGTATTCTCAAAAGTTGGCTCTTCCGGATTGTTTACAATTGCATCAATCTCTTCTTTGTGCAAACGCATTCCCTCTGCAAAAGCAGGGCGAAAATGTTCGTTTTCAATCTGATCAAACGGCGGAACACCAAATGGTGTGTTCCATTCCTTAAAAAACGGATTCTCCATGTTATTTGTACTTTCCTTTTGCTGTGTTTGGCACGATGTGACCACCAAACCCAGGATAAAAACAAAAAATAGCAGTTTTTTCATTTCCCAAATATTTATGATAATTCAAATTTAGCTGCGCAAGATAATACTTTTCACACCATTACTAAATGACAGAATTCAAGTTTTTCAACTGATTAGGATCGCTTTTGTCTGATTTTTGGGAAGAACACTACTTCAAGTTTTAATTCTTTGTGATTAGCAGAAAGCTGCTTATGTATATGTTATAAAAATCAGTACTTTTGTGCGATTCAAAAAAAAAATTGACAGAAAAATCATTATAAGATGAAAATTTCATATTCCTGGTTAAAAGATTACATTAAACTGGAACAATCGCCCGAAGAGATTTGCGACATTTTAACGCAAACCGGTTTGGAAGTTGGCGGTTTGGAAGAGGTTGAAACCGTAAAAGGAGGTTTGGCCGGATTGGTAATTGGCGAAGTTATTACCTGCGAGCAACACCCTAATTCAGATCATTTAAGCAAAACAACTGTAAATGTTGGCACCGACGAAGTGTTGCCAATTGTTTGCGGTGCACCAAACGTAGCCGCCGGACAAAAGGTTGTTGTAGCTACTGTTGGAACTACGCTTTATGATGGTGACCAGGAATTTAAAATTAAAAAATCAAAGATCCGTGGCGAAGTGTCGATGGGAATGATTTGTGCCGAAGATGAAATTGGTTTGGGACAAAGTCACGACGGAATTATGGTACTCGATCCGCACGCCAAAGTGGGAACACCGGCAAAAGATTTTTTCAACGTGGAGTCAGATTGGGTAATCGAAATCGATCTTACACCCAACCGTATCGACGGAGCTTCGCTAATTGGAGTAGCCCGCGATTTGGCCGCTTTTCTGAAAAAAACACAGGATATTGAATATACAAAACCATCGGTTGACGATTTTAAAGTTGACAACAACGATTTGGTTATTCCCGTGGAGGTAGAAAATACGGAGGCTTGCCCGCGTTACGCTGCGGTAACTATTTCAGGCATCGAAGTGAAAGAGTCGCCGGAATGGTTACAAAACCGTTTAAAAATGATTGGTCTGACACCGATTAACAACGTGGTTGACATTACCAATTACGTGTTATTTGAAACTGCCCAGCCGCTGCATGCTTTTGATGCCGACGAAATTACCGGCGGAAAAGTGATTGTAAAAACCTTGCCTGCAAAAACAAAATTCACTACGCTTGATGAAGTGGAACGCGAACTGGACGAAAACGACCTGATGATTTGCAACGCAGAAGAAGCTATGTGTATAGGTGGCGTTTTCGGAGGAATGAAATCGGGCATAAAAGAAACAAGCAAAAACGTGTTTTTGGAAAGTGCTTATTTCGATCCGGTTTATATTCGTAAAACTGCCCGTCGTCATGGTTTGAATACTGATGCATCCTTCCGTTTCGAGCGCGGTGTTGATCCTAACGGACAAGTTTATGCACTTAAACGTGCCGCTTTGCTGATTAAAGAAATTGCCGGAGGAACTATTTCTTCTGACATTATTGATATTTACCCTACACCGATTGAAGATTTTAAAGTGAGTGTTTCGTACGCAAACATCACACGTTTAATCGGTAAAGATCTGGGGGCTGATGTTGTAAAAAGCATTTTGGAATCGCTGGAAATTAAAATTGAAAGCGAGAACGAAACCGGTTTGGAATTGCTTGTGCCGGCTTACCGTGTTGATGTAAAACGCGAAGCCGATGTAATTGAAGAGATTCTGAGAATCTACGGATACAATAACATTGAAATTCCTACACAGGTAAAATCGTCGTTGCAAACTGCCGACAAACCAAATCCTGACAGCGTTAAAAACCTGGTTGCAGAAATGCTGACTTCACAGGGTTTTAACGAAATCTGGTCGAACTCGTTAACAAAATCGAGCTACTACGAAGGATTGGAACAGTACAAAGACGAGCAATCGGTAAAAATGCTGAATCCGTTGAGTGCCGACTTAAACGGAATGCGCCAAACCCTGTTATTCGGCGGGCTTGAATGTATTGCATACAACGCCAACCGCCAGAATAAAAACCTGAAGATATACGAATTCGGGAACACTTACTTTTACAAAGGAACGCAGTTAAAAGACCAGCCGGCCAATAATTATTGGGAAGAAAATCACCTTGGACTTTTCATAAGCGGAAATAAAGAGGCTGAAAGCTGGACGATGAAAGAAGAAGCTGCATCGTTCTACGGATTAAAATCATACGCTGAAAACATTCTGAAACGCCTTGGTTTATCTGCTGACAATATCCAGGTTGACGATTGTGAAGATGAATTATACAGCGAAGCACTGGCTTACACTTACAACAACAAAGTTGTACTTAAATTGGGTATTGTTGCCGGAAAATGGCTGAAGAAATTCGAGGTTGAAAACCCGGTTTATTACGCCGATTTCAATTGGGACAATGTATTTAAAGCACACAAACAACATAAAGTGCTGTTTAGCGAGTTGCCAAAATTCCCGGCTGTTCGTCGCGATCTGGCTTTGCTGCTCGACAAATCGGTGAAGTTTAGCCAGCTAAAAGAAACGGCCTTTAAAATGGAACGCCAGCTATTACGCGAAGTGGACCTGTTTGACGTTTACGAAGGCAAAGGCGTGCCCGATGGTAAAAAATCGTATGCTGTTAGTTTCATTCTTCGCGACGATAGCAAAACGCTAAAAGACAAACAAATCGACAAAACGATGCAAAAGCTGATTATGGCTTTTGAACGGGATTTTGGTGCTGAATTACGCTAAAAGATTACCACATATAAACTAACTTGCATCCCGGATTTATTTCCGGGATGTTTGTTTAAAGCAACTACATCGTATGCAAAACCACACAAAAGGAATCATATACGCAGCAATAACTGCTTTCTTTTGGGGCTTTTTAGCCATCGCCTTAAAAGTTGCCGTACGCGAGGTCGCCCCGGTTACTGTGGTTTGGATACGTTTTGTAGTAGCATTTATTATGCTCTCCGGCTGGCAGTCTTTTAAATCTCCGGCATCGTTCAGAATTCTGATAAAACCGCCCGTTCTGCTAATACTGGCCGCGCTGGCCCTGTCGTGGAACTACATGGGTTACATGCTGGGTATCCACCACACAACCCCCAGCAATGCGCAACTTTTTATACAAACCGGACCGCTTATTCTAGCCATTGCAGGCTTTCTCATATTTAAAGAAAAGCTGCTCCGCAACCAGATTATCGGTTTTTCAATAGCGCTGTTAGGGTTCTCATTTTTCTACCGCGACCAGCTGCAGGCATTTTTCGAAAGTGCTGATACTTACCAACTCGGAATTCTGTTAACCATATCGGGAGCCCTTGCATGGTCGGTTTATGCCATTTTGCAAAAAAAGCTGGTTCGTACTTTTTCGGTCGACAGCCTCAACCTCGTATTGTTCGGACTTCCTGCGCTGTTGTACATTCCTTTTGTTGAATTTCGTCCCTTACTCGAACTAAGCTGGAGCTGGTGGTTGCTTCTTGTGTTTTTGGGTGCCAACACTTTTATTGCCTATACCTGCCTCGGGAAAGCCCTTAAATACGCCGAAGCCAACAAAGTAAGTATCATCATCATATTAAACCCGATGATCACTTTTATTACCATGGGAATTTTAACCGAGCTCAATGTTTCATGGGTAGAACACGAGCGGTTTTCGGCTATAACAATTGTTGGTGCAGCATTGGTATTTCTAGGTGCCGTTCTGGTAGCCCGGAAAAATAAATCGCGCTAAGTACTTTTCAGCCATTCTAAACACCTGCTTTAACATCATTATTCCATATGTTTCAAACCTGATTTCTGTAACTAATTCCCCCGTTTTCGTATATAATAAAACATAAACGAGCTGTTGCAACTCTTTACTTATTGCATTGGGATACAACTTTTAACAGGAATAGCTATGAACTATAGATCGAATAGTATTCTGACACACATCCCTCAAAACCGAGATGGAGAAAGCATTCTTAAACAAGCTTTGTTTTTTACAAATGCATTAAACATGCGCATCTTCCTTCTCGATGTAATAAAAACCGGGCCGGCAATATTTCATAACCCAAAATCGAAGCGGAACAAGATTCGCCACCAGAAGGCCCTGGAAAAGTTTACAGACTTTGTAAAAAACAGCTTAGGCACTGATATTCCTGATAACATAATTTTAAGAATTGGCTGGGGGAAAATCATCAACACGCTAATTGCCGAATCGGAACGTGGTGGTTACGATTTTGTAATGATAGACAAAAGTAAACATGCCAACAACGAACACCTTTCACCGGCTGATGTAAGCCGGTATGTAAGCAAGTCTTACTGTCCGGTTCTATCAGTAAACAAAGAATATCCGATAAATGAGATCAAAAGTATCGTTGTGCCGATCGACATTTCGCAGCACACCAAAAAAAGATTGTATTGGGTAACATTTTTTGCCAAACGGCTGAAAGCAAAAATCCACATTGTTTCAGCATTGCACATCGATATTGAGGAACGAAAAAGTTTAGCCTACAAAAATGCGGAGAAGATTAGAAAGATGCTTGAGCAACGAGGTGTTGAATGTGAAGTGAAGATTTTAAAAGTTCATGACAGAGAGAGACACACCGCAATATTAAATTATATAGAAGAAGTTAACGCCGGTATGGTAATGATACGTACGCACCAGGAATCGAGGTTTACCGGAAAAAAGATTGGAAAATTTGTTTCGGCAATTGTTCACGGGTGTAATAAACCTGTTTTTACCGTTGGCGGTGTTACCCAAAAATACGATTTGGATGCCATATAAAACTTACAAAACCAAAGTGTATGACTGACCGCATTTCAGAAATAACGCAAAAAATCTATAACGAAGGCATTGTTAAAGCCAAAGACGATGCCGACCAGTTGCTTGCTGAAGCAAAAGAAAAAGCGGATGACATTATTCGGTCGGCTAAACTTAAACAGGATGAGATTATTCGCGACGCACAAAAAAAAGCAGCGGAAAACAAAAAAAGAACAGAAGCCGAATTGCAACTGGCAGCACGTCAGTTTATAAGCAAGTTAAAACAACAAATTACAGGGCTTATCAACACTGCCCAAATCAACCCGCCAGTTAATGAAGCCTTTAACGACAGCGATTTCATCAAAAAAATCATACTTACATTAATTGAAAAGTGGAATCCAAAAACCGGTAAAAGTATGGATCTCCACCTGCTTCTTCCACCCGATGATCAAAAAGAACTGACAGCTTTCCTGCAAAAAAGGGCAACCGAAGCCATGAACAATGGCATTGAAATTTCAGTAGATCCCAAATTAAAATCCGGTTTCAGAATTGGCCCAAAGGATGGCAGCTACCTCATCAGTTTCACCGCACAAGACTTTGCAAATTATTTTAAACAATACTTTAAAGACCGAACAAAAAAGTTACTGTTTGATGCCGCTGAAACAGAGTAAAAACCGAAAAGAGGCATCGCAGGAGTTGTGATACAAACATAAATTAAGAGCTGTTTACACCGGGCTTTAAATGATTTTTGAAGACCATTTAAAATTCGGTTATGCTGATAAAAAGAGAATATTATTGTTTGATTGCCGGGCTTCCCGATTTGTTCTTCGACGAGAACAAACCAACTGTTACCGGCAGTGATTTCAGGGAAGAACTGCAACACCAGCTTAGTCAACCCGACTTTAAGTTGGTTGAGTACCTCTTTTTACCTTTCGACAATCGAAACCTGCTCAATGTTTTTTTCGGGCAAAACAAACCTTTCTTCTACCCCGGCAACATTACCAAGCACGAATTGGAGTCTCAGTTATCGCCGGAGAACGAAGAAATTCAGCTTCCGGAATACATGAAAACATTTTTATGCTGGATGAAAGGCATGGATAAAAAACAGGCTGATTTAGAAGATAAAAATATCCTTACGACTTTGTTTTTCGAGTACGCATTGAAATGCCCAAATTCATTTCTTCAAAATTGGTTTCGTTTCGAGCTCAACCTGAAAAATATATTTACCGCTTTCAACTGTAAAAAATACAACTACGAGCCGGAAATACATTTACTGGAAGTTGAAGGCGAATGTATTGTCTATTCACTACTAATTGAAAACAAACTTAAAGCGGATTACTTCGAAGAGTTGCTTCCCTACCACGAAGAACTTTTTAAGATTGCCGAATCGAATAGGGTATGGATTGAAAAGGAAAAAGCAGTTGACAAAATCAAGTGGGAATACCTGGATGAGAATACCTTCTTTCACTTTTTTACCATTGAGAAGGTGTTGGCATTTACCATAAAACTCCTGCTTATTGAGCGGTGGATGAAAATGGATAAAGAAACAGGCAAAAAACTGCTGCACAAATTAATTGACGAGTTAAAAACAAATTATGAATTCCCTGCGGAGTTCAGCTTGACTAAATAAAACAATATGGCTACAACAGGAAAAGTAGTTGGAATAATTTCAAACCTGGTAGTGGTTAAAGTTAATGGCCCGGTTTCGCAAAACGAGATATGCTATATCGATCACGAAGCTGTAAAATTGATGGCCGAGGTGATTCGTATTGGTTCCGAAAACGCCTATATACAGGTATTTGAAAGTACACGTGGATTAAAAACCGGAACTCCGGTAGAATTCACCGGCCACATGCTGGAAGCGATTCTTGGTCCCGGAATTTTATCGAAGAATTTTGACGGACTGCAACACGACCTTGATAAAATGGAAGGTGTTTTTCTGCAAAAAGGCGATTACACCCACCCGCTGGAGGTGGATAAAAACTGGAGTTTTAAACCACTTGCAAAAGTTGGCGATGAAGTGGAAACCGGATCGTGGCTGGGGGAAGTTACCGAAAACTGGATTGCCCATAAAATTATGGTTCCCTTTACTTCTAAAGGCGATTTTAAGGTAACGAAAATTGTAGCTTCGGGCGATTATAAAATTGAGGATACAATTGCTGTTTTGGAAGACGCGGAAGGCAACAATCATCCGGTTTCAATGATACAAAAGTGGCCGGTTAAAGTTCCTATAAAAACCTACAAGAATAAACCACGTCCGGCTAAATTTCTCGAAACCGGAATCCGTGTAATCGACAGTTTTACTCCTATTGTTGAAGGAGGAACAGGTTTTATTCCCGGCCCGTTCGGAACAGGGAAAACCGTTCTGCAGCACGCCCTGTCGAAACAAGCCGATGCCGATATGATTGTAGTAGCCGCCTGCGGCGAGCGCGCCAACGAAGTGGTGGAGATATTTGCCGAATTTCCGGAGCTGGACGACCCGAGGACCGGACGCAAACTTATGGAGCGCACAACCATTATTGCGAACACATCGAATATGCCGGTAGCAGCCCGCGAAGCATCGGTTTACACTGCCATGACAATTGCCGAGTATTACCGATCGATGGGACTTAAAATATTGTTGCTGGCCGATTCCACTTCGCGCTGGGCACAAGCTTTGCGCGAAATGTCGAACCGCATGGAAGAGCTTCCCGGCCCCGATGCATTTCCGATGGATTTGCCCGCTATTATCTCCAACTTTTACTCGCGTGCCGGGTTTGTAAATCTGAAGAACGGAGAAACCGGATCGGTAACTTTTATTGGTACCGTCTCGCCCGCCGGTGGCAACCTGAAAGAACCGGTTACCGAAGCCACTAAAAAAGCAGCAAGGTGTTTTTATGCACTGTCGCAAAACCGGGCCGATAGCAAACGTTATCCCGCTATTGATGCTGTGGAAAGTTATTCGAAGTACCTCGAATACCCGGAATATATCGATTATGTATCGAAAGCTATTTCACCAAACTGGGTCGATAATATTCTCCAGGCCCGAAATAGCCTTGTGCGTGGACGCGAAACCTACGAACAAATAAATATTCTGGGAGATGATGGCGTACCGATAGAATACCACGAAATATTCTGGAAATCGGAGGTGATCGATTTTGTGATTCTTCAGCAAGATGCTTTTGACAAGATTGATGCATCAACGCCCATAAACCGCCAGCAATACATGCTCGAAAAAGTACTTACCATCAATAACACCCGGTTCAATTTCGAACATTTTGAGGAGGTAAATCCCTACTTCAAAAAAATAATAAACGTGCTGAAACAAATGAATTACTCGGAGTTTGAATCGGAACAATTCAAAAAATTTGAAAAGGAATTAGAAGAAATAATAAACGAAAAAGCCGTTGTTGAGACCGAACAACTATAAATGCGAAGAGAATGGAAACTACAGCTTTTCAGAAAATACATACTAAAATTGATCAGATAACGAAAGCAACCTGTTCGTTACACGCTACGGGGGTTGGCAATGAGGAAATGGCCCTTGTTAACGACCGCCTGGCGCAGGTAGTTAAAATTGAAGGCGACCTGGTAACCCTGCAGGTTTTTTCGGGAACGGAAGGAATTCCTACCAATGCAGAAGTGGTATTTTTAGGTCATGCACCGCAGCTGGCTGTAAGCGACGAGCTGGCCGGACGATTTTTTAATGCATACGGACAACCGATTGACGGCGGCCCGGAAGTGGACGGGAAGCTGATAGAAATTGGTGGCCCCTCGGTAAATCCTGTTCGCCGTAAACAGCCCTCGGAATTGATAGCAACGGGAATTGCAGGAATCGACCTGAATAACACGCTGGTAACCGGACAGAAAATTCCGTTTTTTGCCGATCCCGATCAGCCTTATAACCAGGTTATGGCGATGGTAGCTTTACGTGCGAAAGCCGATAAGATCATTCTGGGCGGCATGGGAATTACCAACGACGATTACCTGTTTTTCAAAAATCTTTTTGAAAATGCCGGTGCCATCGACCGCATTATCAGTTTTGTAAATACTACCGAAAATCCACCGGTTGAACGTTTGCTTGTTCCGGATATGGCCTTGTCGGCTGCCGAGTATTTTGCGGTAGAAAAAAACCAAAACGTACTAGTGCTTCTTACCGATATGACCTTGTATGCCGATGCATTGAGTATCGTTTCAAATCGTATGGATCAAATTCCATCGAAAGACAGTATGCCGGGTTCGTTGTACAGCGATCTGGCCAAACTATACGAAAAGGCGGTGCAATTCCCCGATGGCGGTTCGATAACAATTATTGCAGTTACCACACTTTCGGGCGGCGATATTACCCATGCCATTCCCGACAACACCGGCTACATTACCGAAGGGCAGCTTTTCTTGCGTAAAGAAACCGACATTGGCAAGGTTATCATCGATCCGTTCCGAAGTTTATCGCGCCTGAAACAGCTGGTAATTGGCAAAAAAACACGCGAAGATCATCCGCAGGTAATGAATGCGGCCATCCGATTGTATGCCGATGCCGCCAATGCCAAAACCAAAATCGAAAACGGTTTCGACCTTACCGATTACGACAAACGTACCATGAGTTTTGCAAAAGATTATGCAAATGAACTACTTGCCATTGACATAAACATTGAAATTGATACGATGATTGATACGGCATGGAGATTATTCGATAAATATTTCTCTCCTGCAGAAACAGGCATAAAAGCCGAGTTGGTGGAGAAATATGGAAAACAGATAGTATGAAACATTAAATGGAGTTGTTATGGAAAATCAATTAGTTACAATCCTTAGGATTTCGACACCTCAGCTGGGATCTTTTGTTAAAGATAAGCTGGAGGAAATCGGGATTGAAGTATTTTTCACCAACGAGGGAATGACCCCGGGTGAACGATACAATCCCGACGAAGTGCTCCTAAAAGTGAAGGTCCGGCAGTCGGAAAAAGCCATTGCCCGACTTTTGCAGCTGCATAAAGATTACGACCTCGAAAAAGTTAAAGATGATGCAAGTTTTACCGGACTGAGAAAAATTCTGCTTCCCGTAAAATTAAGCGAAGACTGCATTGACCTGTGCAAATATGCCATCGGGCTGGCAATAAAACAAAATGCCGAGATCAAGATTTTATATGTTTATCCCGACCCGAATTTTAATGAACCCAGCCGTTATACCGCTTCGTGGGAAAAGTACGTAAGAATGGAGCTGAAAGAAGCACATAAAAATGCACAGCAAAAACTGGTAGACTTTAGCCGGGAGCTAAAGAATCAGGTTCCTGCGGAACTTTTTAACGCCGTAAAATTGCATTACCGAATGCTAAAAGGAACGCCCGAAAACGTAATTACTGCAGCATGTAAACGCTATAATCCCGATATCATTCTAATGGGAACACGCGCTACAAAAAATGCCGAAGGTGAGTTTTTGGGAAAAACGCTGATTAAGGTAATTGAACAAACACAACACTCGGTTCTGGCCGTTCCCTTATCCGCAGTTTATAAAGGAAAAGAAGAAATTAACGTGTTGTACTCAACCGATTTTTACGATTCCGATAATTCATCGTTGAACAAATTACTGAAGATACTGGAGCCCGTTAAGAAAAAGATCTATTGCGTTCATTTCGATATAAACAACGGCAAGCAACATCAGGAAAAAGTGAACGAGTTAAATGCCATGCTTGAAAGGGATTACAGCGAATTCCGAATCAGATGCGAGCTTTTCGAGAGTGACGACTTGCTTAAAGGAATTGAGGAATTTGTTGACAAAAAGCATATCGATATCATATCGTTGTCGAAGGTAAAGCGCTCGGGTATTTACAAATTTTTCCACACCGATCTGGTATCAACACTCATTGCACAAGCAAATGTGCCCATCCTGATTTTTCCGGTTTAATTTATTAAAACAAAAAATTGGCAATAAAATTTCAATACAATAAAACTGCCCTCCACAACCTGAACAAACAACTGAAGATCAGGCAAAAGGCATTACCTACCTTAAAAAACAAGGAAGCCGCTCTTCGTTTGGAGGTTAAAAAGGCCAAAGATCAAACCGATGATTTTAACCGTCAATTACAAATTAAGATTGGCGAACAAGAGCTTTCTGCAGGATTGTGGAACGAGTTTTTACCCGAATTGATTACAATTGAAAACGTTAGTATAACGAGCAAAAAAATTGCCGGTGTCTCCATTCCGGTAATGAACGAAATAATATTCAAGGAGCAAGATTTTAGCCTTTTTTCAAAACCCGATTGGTTTCCGGCAGGTATTTCGTTTGTAAAAGAACTGGCCGGAATTGTTACCGGGCGCGAGTTTTATGCGCGCAAAATGGCACTGCTCGACAGGGCCAGAAAAAAAACTACACAAAAGGTAAATCTCTACGAAAAAGTACAGATTCCGGGCTATGAAGATGCAATCCGGAAAATAAAACGATTTCTGGAAGACGAGGAAAACCTTTCGAAATCGGCACAAAAAATTGTAAAAAAACGACAGCAGAAACAAAAAGCAACGGCAGTATGATTGTTCCGATGTTAAAATATACTTTTCTGGTTTTTCACAGGGAATACGAAGATTTCCTCATTGAACTGAACAGACTTGGCCTTGTACATATTGCCGAGCTAGGTCTTGATCCTTCGAAAGAAACCACCAAAAAAGTTGCAGAACTGAACAAATACGAACGAGCCATCAACTTTCTGCAGAAAAGAGAAAGTGAAACACCGGAAAAACCGAGATTATATTCGGCACCGGAGATCATTGACGACCTTACCGAAAAACAAAAGGAACTTGAAGAACTGGAAGCCCGGCTCGAGTCCTTGTCTAAAGCGGCACAAAAAGCATTGCCGTGGGGAGATTTCTCACCCGAGCTAATCGAACAGCTAAAATCGGAAGGAATCCAACTTGAATTTTACCAAACCACAAATAAGAAATACATAGAACTGGAACAACGTAATTTTCCAATAGTGTCAATTTCAGAAACCGCCAGCCAGGTGCTTTTTGTGCACATCCAACAAAACGAAGAGGCTATTGAGATTGATGCAGAACAGCTTGAATTACCACCTCTACCCTTTTTTGTAATTGAAAAACAGATTCGTGAAACAGAAGAAAGAATAAAAGCGATTCATACAACTTTTAACAGCTATGCCAACAACTCCATTTATTTGCTTGAAGAAGAAAAAACGACATTGATCCGATCGCTGGAGTTCGACAATGTACTGCGAAATACCAATAAAGAAGCGGAGAACAAATTAATGGTGTTAGAAGGTTGGGTTCCACAAACCAAAACACCGGCGCTGAACCAATTTTTAAAAGACAGTGATGCAGTCTATTTTTCGCGTAGAGCCAAACCCGACGATAAAATTCCGGTTTTGCTAAAAAACAACCGGTTTGGAAAACTCTTCGAGCCTATTGGTTCCATGTTTTCATTGCCCGATTATGCAGAGCTCGACTTAACCGTATTTTTTGCACCTTTTTTTATGCTATTCTTTGGTTTTTGCCTGGGCGATGCCGGCTACGGATTACTGTTTGTATTTGGCGCCGGTTTGTATAAACTAAAAGCCAAAGCGGAGTTTAAACCGTATTTAAGTCTGATACAAATTTTAGGCGCTGCAACAATTTTGTTCGGAGTCGTTTCAGGAACTTTTTTTGGTATTAACCTTATTGAAACAGATTTTGCTTTAACCGAAAGGGTTCGCCATCTTTTCCTAAATCCCGACAAAATGTTCAACCTGTCGCTGATGCTGGGTGGTGTACAAATCATTTTTGGGCTTTTTATTAAAGCCGCCAATCAAACCAAACAGTTCGGATTTAGTTACGCACTGGCAACTTATGGCTGGCTGGTAATTCTTATCGGCAGTATTGCTTATGCGCTACTTTCCGGTGCCGGAATTATTCCGAAAAACAAAACCATTTTATACGGCATAATAGCGCTGGGCGGATTTTTCGTGCTGTTTTTCAGCGATCCGGGCGTAAATGTTTTTGCCCGCATTGGCAAAGGCGTTTGGGATGTATACTCAACCGTTACGGGCATTTTCGGCGATCTGCTTTCATACATCCGTCTGTTTGCGCTGGGTTTATCGAGCGCCATTTTGGGTTTTGTTATCAACGATATTGGCCTGCAAATCTTAGGAGCGTCAAAGATATTAGGCCCGGTATTTTTTGTCCTATTCCTGTTACTGGGGCACACCCTAAATATTCTTATTTCGTCGCTCGGCTCGTTTGTACACCCCATGCGTTTAACTTTTGTGGAGTTTTATAAAAGTGCCGGTTTTAAAGGCGGTGGCGAAGAATATAAACCGTTTGGAAAGACAAATAATGAAGGATGAATGATTAACGATTAAGGATGAGTTAGAAAGATATAAAACAATAAACTTTAAACAACTACGATTATGACAACTGCAGTTATTTTAGCCTATATAGGTTTAGCGATAATGCTTATTTTTTCGGGAATTGGAAGTGCTGTTGGTGTATCGAAAGGAGGAAATGCCACCGTTGGAGCACTAAAGAAAAAACCCGACAAATTTGGTAGTTACCTGCTATTGAGCGCCTTGCCCGGAACACAAGGACTATATGGTTTTGCCGGCTTTTTTATCATTAACAGCCAGGGAATAATTACTGCCGACATGACCATGTTACAAGGAGTAGCAATAATGGCTGCCGGATTAACGCTGGGTTTTGTTGGTTTCTTCTCGGCACTCAACCAGGGCACTGTAACCTCAAACGGCATTGCCGGCATCGGCTCAGGGCACGATATTTTTGGAAAAACAATGGTACTGGCTGTATTCCCTGAACTGTATGCAATTATTGCATTTGCCGCTACTTTTTTGATTAGTATGAGTTTGTAAATGCGCCGTTCACGAGGCTTCGAAGGTTTGATTTGAAAATAAAAAGGATGTGTCGCGGTGTTGCGAAAGTTCCTTTTTATATTCAAAGAAACCTTCGCAAATAGGCAACAGATTTATTTCCGCTTGTATGTTAAAAATTAGGCAAGTTGGTAAGCATGATTCCTGTTGCCAAATAATGATTCATCGCCTTCTCCCACGAATCCATCATTATATCATACTCCTCTTTGGTAAATTTTTCTAAAATTTTGTCGCCTTTCTCACTTAAAGAGGTTTTACTGTAGGTAAGAACAATCTCAGTTTTGTTTTCGGATAAAGCAGTAACCTGAATCTCCAGTTTTGTGATAAGTACCTGTGGAACATGGTAAAACATTTCTACGTGCCCCTTTTCTGTGTCATAATCAGTTACAATCCAAACAACGTCGGTTTCTCCGTCCGGCGTAATAAAAATACAGTCTTTCTCAACTAAACCGGAGTTGCTATACACGGTTTTGGGATTCCAGTTTTCGCACCAGTCCAACTCCCTCACAGGACAATACAACGGCAGAATTTCCTCCATTTTTCCATGTATGGTTTGCACATAGGCATGAGACACTCTGTTTGGTTTTTCAATTTTCATAATACCCTTTTATTTGAATTAATTTTCAATACAAATTAAAAGGTGTAAGCTGAGCATTTCATTTACATTTGTTGAGAAAGCGTTTTTCGTATCCGGCTTAATTGTGTTGGAGTAATTCCCAGAAAATTTGCAATATAATAATGAGGTATTCTGTTTAAAAGATTAGGATATTCGCGAAGAAACCATTTATATTTTGTTAAAGCATCACCGGAAATCAGCGCCTCAATTCTTGAATTATTTTGTTTGTTTAGTTTCCTGAAATGCTCAAGGAAAACGTTTGTTAGTTCGGTGTCGGTATTCACATACGAAAAAACGGCCTTATAATTCGCAACCGAAATATGACAATCTTCCAGGGCCTGAATATTCATAGTTGCAGGTATGTTCGGGATATAATTTCCGGAAATGAGATCATTCTCAATAAAAAAATGGGTTGTTATTTCTTCTCCTTCATTATTTAAAGTGAAACCACGCAGCACCCCTTTTAACAGTTTTCCGATTTTATAATTCTGCTGGCCCTGTGTTACAAAGTATTCGCCTTTTTTTAGTTCCTGATTGGTATGGAGATTTTCGTTGTTCATTGTTTTGTTTAATTCTTGGAGTTATCATATTATCCCGATTCGTTTAGCATATAACACCGACTGTGTAGCATTCTCTGTTTTCGTTTTTCGAAGAATATTCTGCCGATGATTATTTACCGTATTGATGCTAATCTGCATTTTATCCGCAATATTATAGCTATCATACCCCCGACTAATCAAAAGCAACACCTCCTTTTCGCGTTTCGTAAGAACCATCCCCGAACTTTCTCCGTCCACGTTATTAAACAGGTGTAATTCTCCGGTTTTAATATTGATCATACGTCGTTGGGGTTTCTCATTAGGTGCCCGCTCCGACATAGGGTGTGAAATCACAAGGGTAAGCCATGTTTTCCCATTCTGGTCTTGCTCTAAGGGAATACTTTGGTGCATATGTCGTACATAAATTCCATCGGCATTTTGAGTTCTGAAATCATAAACTAGTTTATAGTTTTTCTTTTCGTGAAACGGAAGGGTTGAAAAAAACCGGTGTTGAAGATTGTCTGTTTCCAATACAAATGCCAGATCATCGGGATGTATACGTTTATAATGTAATTCAAAATCAATGCTTTGATCTTCGTGATCAGCTATACCAAATAGTTCCATTTGCTCTTTACTTTGCAACAGGTAACTATTTTTATGCAAATCGAAAACGGCATAAATCGAGCTTTCGATCTCGGCCAAACGCTTTATCATTTCAATTTTCGGCCTGATACTTTCATAATCCTCGTCAGTTATCGCCAATTGATGAGATTTTTGATGGTTTAATCGTTGCGTATAAAGATGATTCAATTTATTATGCATTGGTATAGTTATATTTCACTATTTTTCTTTCGAAATCCACACCATAATTTTGCAACCAAAGTTAAAAATGCAAAGTGAATTATGGAAAAACTCAAGATATTTATACGTGGCAAAGCCTTCCTTTTTATCGCATTGGTAATAGGTTGTATCTCTCTGTTATTTATTGGACAGGAAAAACAATACGGACTGTTCGCCTGGTTAGCACCCTTATTTTTGTTGCAATTTTCGCGTAGGGCAAAAACCGCACAATTCATTCTTTTATTTACATTCTTGGTAATGGTTGGTATAATTACTCAACGTACGCACAACCTGTTTAACGATCCGTTTTTTGCATTTATAAACGGACTTGCTTTTGCGTTGGTGAATAGTTTGATTTATTTCATCGATAGGATTTTGTATACCAAAGAAGGGAAGTTCCTGCAAACGTTCATTTTCCCATCGGTTTATGTGGTGATTGAAGTATTAACAACTTCAGTTTTGGGCTCTTCGGGTGTTTTGGCGCAATCACAGTTTTCGTTTACTCCCCTTGCTCAATTAAGTTCCTTAACCGGACTGCATGGAATAACATTCATAATTTGCTGGTTGGCAGCTATTGTATTTTGGCTAAGCGAAAACGATTTCAATCCTGTTAAGATAAAAAGTAGTATGATCACATTCGGTACCGTTTTTATTCTGATCATTGGCTATGGTTTTGTTCAAATGAATACTCAACCGGAAGCTCAGCAAAAAGTAAATGTAGCCACCGTAAGCGGCCCTTTTGATTTACTCCGCTTAGCCGAACGCGAAAAGGAAACGTTGTTACAGCTTGGTAAAATGCCTGATATGAAAATTCCTTCATCATTTTTTTCAAACGAAGATGATATCAACACGCAACTAAAAAATACCCGCAAAGCTGCTGAAGTCGGGGCAAAGATTATAGTCTGGAATGAGGCTGCGTTGTTCATAAATCAACAACAATTGCCTAATCTTCTTGCTGAAGTAAAAGAAATATCGAGGTCGTTCAACGTCTATATTCTGATGGCTTTTTTTGAGGAAAACAATTCGAAAGCACCCAAGCCAATAAATAATAAAAGCGTCCTAATTCATAAAAATGGAACTACTGCGTGGGAGTATAAAAAGGCGCACCCAACACCAGCAGAGTTGCCATTAGTTAACGCCGGAGATTCGCAACTTCCTTATTTGAATACAGAATATGGGAAGCTAAGCAATGTTATTTGCTACGATTACGATTTCCCAACTTTAATAAAGGAAGCAAATAAAAACAAGGTTGATATAATGCTTGTACCTTCTTATGATTGGCAGGGATTTGCTCCTATGCACGCAAAAATGGCTCAATTTGCAAGCCTACAAAACGGACATTCATTAATTCGGGCCAACGGAAGCGACGGAATCAATATGGTTGTTAACCAGCAGGGCAAGCTAGTTGCCAAACAATTTACATCAGAAAATAGTGAGCGTATTTTATATGCCGACCTTCCTGTAGGTTCGTCACCAACCATATATGCCAAAATTGGAAATATCCTTGTTCTTCTTTGTTTTGGGTTTCTGCTATTTTCGGTTTATGTAAAAATTCAATTTTATAGAAAAAGGACAAAAACTGTATATTCAATTGGGACACGGAAAACCACCAATTAATAAGCTACCGAATAAAACAATCGCTATAAAACAGAAAAGCCTCTCATAAAATTTTATGAGAGGCTTTTTCTTTTGTGGGAAGAGCAGGATTCGAACCTACGAAGGCTGAGCCAACAGATTTACAGTCTGCCCCGTTTGACCGCTTCGGTATCTTCCCAAAGTATTTTAAATGAGCCGAATCCCAGATTCGAACTGGGGACCCCGAGATTACAAATCACGTGCTCTGGCCAACTGAGCTAATTCGGCATTTTTTCATTATTTTTTTTTAGAACGTGCTGATTTAAACCATCGTCTGCAAAAGATAGAATTCCATAAAAAAAGGGAACAACTTGTTTAGTTATTCCCTTGGTGGGAAGAGCAGGATTCGAACCTACGAAG
>NZ_JRHC01000008.1 GCF_000949475.1 Draconibacterium sediminis
TGAGATATTTTGCACCGGCTCTTTTGATAAAGCGATACTTTCCGGCTTGATCAGGACTTTTAATTCCTGGTTTACCTCTACGTCTTTTCCAATAGTTTGGGTGAGCGCCTGTATCTGCAGGTTGCTTTTATTGCTTTTCAGCAGAACCATATTCTTCGATTCGAGGTGCGCAAATACCGTCAAGTGCATTACATTGTACCAGCCCGACTCGTGCATCAACTCCAAATTCTCAGGTCGATCCAACAAATCAGTAAACTTTCCGTGCCCTAGTAACTGTCCATTTTTAAGCAGCAACAAATTATCGGTAAGACTTAAAAGGTCGGGAAGATCGTGGCTTACTATTAATATAGGGAGCGAGAATTTCTGATGCACCCGGTTTAGATACGGAATTATTTCGCGACGCAGGTTTACATCGAGTGCCGAAAACGGCTCGTCCATCAACAATATTTTCGAACCACTGATAATGGCACGTCCGATTGCCGCCCGTTGTTTTTCTCCTCCGGAACATTGTTCGGGTTTCTTATTTAATAAATGTGCGATCTGCAACGTTTCGACCACCTCATCGAAAAGTTCCGGATCAGGATTCTTTTCGCCATACAACAGGTTCTTCTTTATAGTATAGTGTGGAAAAAGTCGCTCGTCCTGAAAAACATAACCTACCCTACGCTGCCTGATCTTAACATTTACCTTTTTATTCGAATCGAGAAGTGTGTCGCCATTCAGATGAATATAACCTGAATCGGGCGTAACAATTCCGGCGATAGAATTCAGCAAACTGGTTTTTCCATGACCCGATGGTCCGAAGATACCGGTAATACCATTTGGGATATCAGCTTTTACATCGAGCGTAAAATCCTTTCGCTGCAGTTTTATATGAAAACTCAATGCCGGAGTCATGCCGTTTTACTTTTAATTACACGTTTGTTTAAGAACTCGGCAGCGATCATTGCGAACAGTGATAATATAACAGATACCACAACCAGACGCATGGTTGAAGCTTCTTGTCCCGGAACCTGCATTTCAGAAAATATGGCCAGCGGAAGTGTTTGTGTCTTACCTTCGATGTTTCCGGCAAATGAAATGGTTGCACCAAATTCGCCAAGACTTCTTGCAAACGAAAGAATGAATCCGCTTATTACACCGGGCAATGCCAACGGCAGTGTGATGGTAAAAAACACCCGAAGGTTGGATGCTCCCAAAGTGCGTGCAGCTTCTTCCAGTTTCTGGTCGACCAGCTCAATGGATAAACGAATGGAGCGTGTTACCAACGGGAACGACACAAAAATGGCAGCGATTACCGCCGCATAAAAAGAAAAGGCAATTTGAATTCCGAACGTTTCGTAAAAGAATTTTCCGATAACTCCGCGGTTTCCGAAAACCAGTAATAATAAATAACCTGTTGTAATGGGAGGTAAAACCAGCGGTAAATGGATGATTCCTTCAAGCACCGACTTGCCGAAAAACTTTTTGCGGGCCAGAAACCAGCCTACGGCTATGGCCAGCGGCAAGGTTATAACAGCACAAATTAACGCAACATATAACGATAATTGTATTGCCGACCACTCGCTTGCTGTATATTTGAAAAGTTCACTCAATCTTAAATCCGTGTTTTATCCAGATGTCTTTTGCTTCATTCGAGGTCAGAAAATTATAAAAAAGCCTGGTTTGTTCGTTGTTTTTGTTCTTTAAAATGGAAGCATAAAATCCAATTGTCGGATGCAGCTCATCGGGAACAATGGAAACGATCTTTACTTTTTTTGATTTTAACGCGTCCGTTTTGTATACAATGCCCATTTCCACTTCGCCTAATTCGACCACCATTAATGCCGAACGCACATCTTTTGCAGGCAAGATCCGATCGGATAAGGCATCAGCATAACCACCGCTCTCGATTGCTTTCCATGCATAGTCGCCGGCAGGAACATGTTTCGGATCGCCAATTGATAGGCGTCCATTAAACTTCTTCGGGAAATGATCCAAAAATGTAATGGTATCCGTTTCGCTATCGGAAGGAACGATTACTGCAAGGGATGTTCCAACAACTTTCTCTTTTGATTCGGGAACCGCCAAATCGAGATTTATAAGGTAGTCTACCCATTTTTCATTGGCAGAAATATAAACTGAAGGCCGTGCACCCTGTTCAATCTGCCGGGCCAATGTTCCCGACGAAGCAAAATTCAGTTTGATGTCGACGTCATTTTCTGTTTTGTAGATTTCAGCCAGCTCAGAGACAACATTTGTCAACCCGGCTCCACTGAAAACCAACAGTTCTGTCGATTGCTTTTTCTGCGATTTTTGGGCACATCCAAAAAACAGGAATACTATTAATATATATAGTAATGCTTTTCTGCTCATTATTCGACTGCTAAAGTTAGGCAAATTGTAGCATCAAAAAGTAAAGATGCTATTATTAAAAGTACCATTCGCTTCTAAAGCAGTCCTGAAAAATACTAAACGGACTCTTCTTCAACTAGTGCTGCATTACAATATTCTTTCAATGCATTGGTAAAATCGAGCATTCTCGACAACTCTTCGCGTGTTGGTTCAAGTGTTTCCAGCACTTCCAGCGAGCAGAAATTCATAAAGCGATTGAGAAACCGTGCCTCCACAAGAAACTCTTCAGGAATTTCCATTTTCTTACCAACCTGCCTTAACATGGATGTTATTCCCGAATGCTCGGGCAGTTCGCCGGTACTTACACACAAAGCCGTCAGATAGTTTTCCACTGCCATGCTTAATACATTATATACTACCAGGCTTCCCAATTTTTCTTTTTTGTACGAACCAACTGCTGCTTTTGCGTAGCTGTCGGCCTCATCCATGTACTTTGTCCAGTTTGCCATAATTTCAAATTTTAGTTATTCAACCTTGTTGTATTATTATGTTGTAGATGTTTTTAGCCTCCTGAATTAAATATTCGACGAAATCAGGTTTTTCACCTCGTTGAAATGCAGGTCGCGCTTTAACTCGGTCGACAGCTTTTTGATTTTAGAGACAAGAATGGCCAGTTCGTTTTTTGGAAGGAATATATTTCGCCTTTGCAGCATCTCGTCAACTGCGCCCATTCCCGAGTGTTTTCCGATTACCAACTCGGTTTGTCGTCCAATTTCGGTCGGATTAAAAGGCTGGTATGAAAGTGGATTTTCTTTTAGGCTGCGGCAGTGAATTCCGGATTCGTGCGAGAAAACCAGTTCTCCCGACACGGGTTTCGATAGTGCCAACTTTCGTTCTGAAGCCTGTTCCACCAGTTTCGAAAGCTGAACCATCTTTTCACCTTCAAAATTAAAATCATAGCCACAGGAATATTTCAGGGCAAATGCCACTTCTTCCAAGCAGGCATTTCCGGCCCGTTCTCCTAAACCGTTTACCGTAAGACTCACACTTTGTGCGCCCGATTGTAATGCCACAACGTGGTTCGCCGTTGCCATTCCCAAATCGTTGTGTCCGTGAAATTCAAAATCTACATCAGCAAAATCACTGCTTAAACGGGAAAACAAGTTCTGTGTAGAAAGAGGATTCAGAATTCCAACCGTGTCGGCAATGCGCACACGTTTGGCTCCGTATAATGTTGTTAGATAGATGTATTCTTTAAGGAAATCGTAATCGGCACGTGAAGCATCCTGCGCACCAACGGCCACAAATTCGAAATGGTTCGTGGCAAAATTCACTATCCCAGGAAGGTTTTTTCGCACCCAATCGCGCGACTTCCCAAGCGTTTCAAGTTGTATGTCGGAAACAGGGAACGAAAGATTGACCCTGTTTGCTCCTGTAGCCAGGGCAGCTTCCAAATCGTTGAAAGTTGCCCTGCACCAGCAGGTAGAAGCGAAGGAAAATCCCTGGTTGATCAAACAATGAATGTCGCTCTGCTCTTTTTCGCCCATGGCCGGAGTTCCGATTTCCAGTTCCGGTACTCCAATTTCATCAAGCTTTTGAGCAATTTCGAGTTTCTCTTTCAATGAAAATACTACACCCGGAGCTTGTTCTCCGTCACGCAGCGTAGTGTCGATCAAATATGGGAACTTCTCATCCTTCATAATATATAATTGTTATTGGTTTTCAATCCGATAAAAGTACCCCCGGCACAAGCCGGGAATACTATACAAGTTGAAGTTTGATTAGTTCTGGTTATACCGATGAGAGTTTATTTTCAAACATCTATCGGCATTATCCATTGTCTTTTCAAAGCTTCACCAAGGCTCACTCTGAAAAACAATTGGATAAGAGGGGAAAAACAATTGAGTACGCAGTTTAACTTACTCGCTTATGAGATAATCCTCAACGGCCTCCCCCTCCTCCAGTGCATCTAAAATTTCGTCGATTTTTTCTTCATTAATTCCTCCGTACCAATAGTTATTTGGGTGAATAACCATTACAGGCCCCTGAGAGCACACGTTTAAACAAGCGGTGGAAGAGACCGCGACGTCCATGCCGCGGTCGTTACATTCTTCCATTATATATTGAATTAAATCGGATGAACCGTTTTTGTTACAATAACCTTGTGCATCGCCGGCAACCCGGTACGAGTTGCATACTAAAATGTGAAATTCTGGTTTTTTCATCTCATTATTATTTAAAGTTTTTATTTGTATTCGATGTAACTCGCTAGGAATAATTTTTCTATAAAAGAATTCTATTATTCGCTCGTTTCATAATTGATTTCTTTAGTCGAAAGTCGCCCCTCTCCCGATGAATCGGGATCTCCCCTGAAGGGGAGAAAAGAACACCTCCGATGCGTTATACTTTTTATTTATTATTATTTACATTTTCCGCTACAGCCGGGAATTTTATCCACCGAACAGGTGCAGGTTTGTACTGCTATTCCAATTATATCGAATTGCTCCTTTGGCTTTTCACCAATTTGCATGGTGTACAGTTTTTCGCAATCCTCCAATTTTTCTTTTACTGTTGAAAATCGATCGGATGAAAATTTATGATCGGCAACAGGTTGGCCTCCTGCGCTGCAATACGATGTAACTTCGCGTGTTTCCACGAGTTTCATTTCGTCGCCATCCACGTCGTACACATCAAAGCGGGTAGCTTTTCCAAAATGCTGATCTACCTTTTCTCCGTTACTTGTTGTTACTGCTATTCTCATCACTAATTAATATTATACCGTATTCTTTCTTTTTTCAAGCTGCTCTTACTTGCGCTCCAAAGAACTTTTCCTCTTTAATCCAGACCGGAACGTGGAGCGCGCTTTCGTACCTTATATCTCTCCCGGGGCGCCGCCCCGGGCTATTAAGGTTGCGCCCTTTCAGAGCTTTAACCGCAACCGGTTCCTTTACCTGAACATTCTGATCCGCATTTAAAAACATCGGCTTTTTTCAGTGTCCGGAGTTCTTTGCCTTTGTAAACGGCATCCAATCCCTCATCGATCAAACCGGTCATTTCAACGATTTTGATTCCTGCCCGGCCAATAATCGACGATGGCGATGGTCCGATTCCGCCAACCAACAAGGCCCTGCAATCATCTATCACATCAGCCAGTACTGCCCAACGGCTATTTCCGGCTCCGGGTTTTGGGGTTGCACGTTGCTCCACCAAACGATAGCCATTTGGCGTTTCTCTAAAAATATAGAGCTGCGATGCCTCTCCAAGGTGCTGGTTTACCAACAATCCCTCGTGACTTGCAACCGCTACGTATGGTTTTGTTTTGTCAACATTCACCGACAGGTTCGACACTTCCGACAAAATTTGTTTTGCTTCTGCATCGTCTTGTCCCAGCAATCCAACAGCATCGGCACGGCAACGGGCACAGTGCGTCATCGGTGGTAAATATTCTTTAATCCCGTTCTGTAGTTCTTTCATTCGTTTTGGCGAAGGCTCTTCGAAATCCTCGAAAGGAGTTCCTTCAACCGGGTAGAGCGGAATGGTATTCATAATATCCACTTCCATCTCTTTCATTTTTTTGGCGATATCAACAATCACATTGTCATTGATTCCGGGCACTACAATCGAGTTGATTTTTACGGTAATACCTGCACGTTTTAATGCACGGATTGCTTCCATCTGGTTCCGCAGCAGAATTTCAGCTGCCTGTTCTCCAAAATATCCGCGCTTTTCGAAACGCACCCATTTATACAATTGCGATAATGTTTTTGTCTCGGTTCCGTTCAGTGTAATGGTAACGTGGCTAACTTCCAGTTCCTTTAATTCATCAACATACGGCAATACATTCAGCCCGTTTGACGAAAGACAAAGGATCATTTCAGGAAATTCTTTTCGAATCAACCGAAGTGTTGTCATGGTTTGAATCGGATTGGCGAACGGATCGCCGGGGCCGGCAATTCCCACAACCGACAAATGCGGCATTTTTTCTTTTAACCTGATGGTGTAGGCAAGTGCCTGCTCAGGCGATAGTACTTCGCTGGTAACACCAGGGCGGCTTTCGTTTACGCAATCGTAATCGCGTTTGCAATAATTACAGTGAATATTACATTGCGGTGCCACCGGGAGATGCACGCGGGCATATTTGCCTTTTGCATCTTTATTGAAACAGGGATGTGTTTTAATGTCGATCATAACTTTCCTTTTTAGTTTCGAGCCTCTGGCCTCAAGCTGCAAGCAATATTCGCTACTCAATACCAGTTACTCATTTCTGTTACTACATATATTTATAGCCTACCGGCGAAATGCTTTGTTTGTGGTCAATTAGTGCATTCACTACTTTATCGAATAGTTCCTGCGTACCTGAATAACCAAGGTGTTTTATACGTTGTCCGCCCACACGATCGTGAACCGGGAAACCCACACGAACGATCGGAATATTAAGCTCGCGGGCGATGTAGTAGCCTTTGCTGTGCCCGATCAGTATGTCAGGTTTATTTTCGAGGCTCCAATCGCGGATACTTTCAAAATCGTATCCTTCGCGAACCACCACTTTATCTTTATTCTCAGGACAATATTTTTTTATTTCATTCTCCAACATGCCGCTTTCGCCGCCTGTGGCAACAAGCGCCAGTTCAATTCCTATTTCATCCAGGAAAGCAGCCATGGCAACCACAAAATCTTCTTCGCCATACACCACTGCCCGTTTGCCAAAGGTGTATTTATGTGCATCAACATAGGCATCTACTAGGCGACCGCGTTGTTTGGTATATTTCTCAGGAATTTCGTTGCCCGAAAGAGTTTTTAGCTCCTCGAAAAAGGCATCGGTTTGAGTAATACCAATGGGCATTGGGATATTTACCAACGGTACATCCATTTCGTTTTTCAGGAATTGTGCCCCGGTGTTCGACAATTGTTTGCTTTTTACCCGGCCTGATAATTTTCCTTTGTTCAGGATAGTACCAAATTCGATACTGGCTTTGGCAGAACCACTTTTTACGACATCCTCTTTTGCCGTTCCTCCTTCCGGAATCCGGTGATAAGTATCCCAAACCGGGTTGTCGAGGCTTTCAGAATAATCGGGCATCATAATGTGCTCCAACGAAAAGTCGGCCATAATTTCTTTCAGCAAGCGCAAATCTTCGGTTGAGACAAAACCGGGAAAGAGATTTACATGCTCTTGCGAAAGGCCTTTTTGGGCGTAACGTTTAACTACGCTGGAAACCGCTTCGTGAAATCCGTCGATGTGCGTTCCCTGGTAACTGGGTGTTGAAGCCATTACAAAATCAGTGTCGATTTCAGGATGCTTCTCCAGAAAATGGTGCAGGAAAAGGCTAACATCGTCGCCAATAGTTTCGCTCAAACAGGTTGAGGCAATACCGATAATTTCCGGTTTATATTGATTGATAATATTAAGGACAGCCAGTTTGAAGTTTTCGTCGCCACCAAAAATCGTAGCATCTTCGGTAAAATTCGACGAGGCAATGTCGATGGGCTCTTTGTAATGCGAAATCAGGTAGCGGCGAATGTAAGTTGCGCAGCCTTGCGAGCCGTGAATTAGCGGAACACAGCCTTTAAAACCTTTGTAGGCAACGCTGGCTCCCAGCGGCGAACAAAGTTTACAGGCATTTTGTGTTGCCTTGTAATTTTCTTTTGCTTTTGGTACTGAATTGAGTTCAAACATCCGATTTGTTTTTATTCAATATTTTTTCCGATTCATTAAAGGGTCCCCCCTTTCTAAAAACACAATCACGGCCTGTAACTAACCGATTTGTGCTGGTATCACTTTACGAATTTCCACACCGGGCTTGTAACCGAGGCGTAAACTTCTTTCGCAAAATTCATCATGCCGACATAACCGGCCAGTGCTTCTTTTCTTTCGTGGTTGTGATCGCAAAAACCAAGGCCGAGTTTATGGGCAATCGGGCGCTCTTTTACGCCGCCGATAAACAGGTTGGCACCGGTTAGCTTCACAAATTCAGAAAGTTCATTTGGATTGGAATCATCAACAATGATGGTTCCCTCATCACACAAGTCTTTTAGTAGTTTATAGTCTTCTGCATTTCCGGTTTGCGAGCCAACAACCACTGTTTTCATGCCCAGCAAACGCAATGCTTTTACCAGCGAGATGGCTTTAAAAGCTCCACCTACATAAATGGCTGCCTTTTTGCCTTCCAGCTTTTGGCGGTAAGGTTGCAGCGCCGGCAACAGTTTTGAGATTTCGTTGGTAACCAGTTCGCGGGCCTTAGCCATCATTTCATCATCTTTGAAAAACTTGGCCACTTCGTACAACGCTTCCGACATGTCTTCGATTCCGAAATAGGAAACTTTCATAAAAGGAATGTCGTATTTTTCCTTCATCTCTTTGGCCAGGTGCATAATCGATCCCGAACACTGAACCACGTTCAACGAGGCTTTATGTGCGCGACGAATCTGTTCAACACGACCATCGCCGGTCATGCACGAAATAATTTCAACACCCAGTTTTTTGTAATATTCAGCCAAAATCCACAACTCGCCTGCAAGGTTAAAGTCGCCAAGAATGTTGATTGAATATTTTGATGGTGTGTAGTCGTTGTTTGTTCCAACTAATTTTGAAAGTGCGCCACAAGCTATTTTGTAGCCGTCTTTTTTGGTGCCGTTAAAACCTTCCGACATTACCGGAATAACGTCGATGCCTTTTTCTTTTGTAACCTGGCGGCAAACGGCTTCAACGTCGTCGCCAATAACTCCGATTATACAGGTTGAAAAAACAAAGGCAGCTTTTGGCTGATGTTTGTCGATTAATTCTATAAGGGCGTGATACAATTTCTTTTCGCCGCCAAAAACCACGTCTCTTTCTTTTAAATCGGTGGTAAAACTCAGGCGGTGTAACTGTGGTCCCGATGAAAGCGAACCACGAATATCCCAGGTATAAGAAGCGCAACCAACCGGTCCGTGAATAACGTGCAGCGCATCGGCAATTGGATAAAGCACCACACGCGATCCGCAAAACACACAGGCTCGTTGCGAAACTGACCCTGCCAGACTTTTTTTGTCGCAGGAAATTTCTGCAGCGTCGTTTCCTTTTGTCAGGATTTGGCTTTCGCGATCTTTTAGATAGTTGCTCATAATTCAAAAGTTAAAAGATGGACGAAGTTGCCTGCAAGCAGGTTTTATCGTAATTACAATTCTTATTTATTATCTCTGATTCTTTTTATGTAGTGCCATTTATTTCGGGTGAAGTACAGCTGAGAGCGACTCAGCTGCACTCACCTCGAAATGATTTTTGAATTATATTGCAACTACATTGTCAATTCGAACGACTCTTCAGGAGACGTAGCATCGATTTTATCCATAATCGCACTAAGCATGCGCTCAAGAATACGGATACCACCCAGATAACCTACAGTTGGAAAATAACTGTGGCCAATACGATCAATGATCGGGAATCCTGAACGAACGAATGGAATACCTTCGTCGCGAGCAATGTATTTACCGTAGGTGTTACCAATCAGCAAGTCAACAGGCTCTTCCTTAATCCATTGGTGCATCAGGAACATATCGGCAGAAGCTCCGTTGCGAACTTTGGCTTCAGGAACTTTAGCTTCCAGAATTTCCATTGCACGTGCCGAGAATTTTTTACCCGGTGTTCCGGAAACCACATAAACGGGTTTCATATCCATGTCAACCAAAAACTCGATCATTGGCAACAAAGTATCAGGATCTCCCCAAAGGGCAACACGCTTACCATACAGGTATTGGTGCATATCGGTGATCACGTCAACCAGCTTACCACGCTCTTCAGCAATACATTCAGGAATGGATACTTTTCCGGCAGTGGAAAGTGCCTGGATAAAACGATCGGTTGCTTTTAAACCGATTGGCACGTCAGTCAATTCAAACGGAACTTTACATTTGTTGTCGAGCGCAACAGCTGCACTTTTTGTTGCCCACTCTCCCATTGCTACAGTTTTCATACTGTCGCCCATGCTTACAATTTCTTCGCGTGTTGTTCCGCCTTTCGGGTACATTTTATATGTTCCGTCCATTGGTGTATCCAAAACGTCTGAAGTATCGGGCAGCAGAACTGTTTTCAGTTTCATTAAACCGGCAATACGTTTCAGCTCGCGCATATCCGATGGTTCAACCCAACCCGATAGCATGTTTACCTGACGTAATTTTTCGTCTGTTTTAAACGAAAAATATTTTACGAATGCCTCCAGCATATTTGCATAACCGGTAACGTGCGATCCAACATAACTCGGGGTTGAAGCCTGAACAACGAATTTTCCTTCAGGAATTTTTCCATCGTCCTGTGCTTTTTTAACGATCTGTCCAAGGTCGTCGCCAATTGTTTCTGATAAACAAGTTGAGTGAACGGCAATGATATCAGGATCGTAAATTCCAAAAATATTATCGATCGCCTGCAGCAGGTTAGCTTGTCCACCAAACACTGATGATCCTTCGGTGAATGAACTTGTTGCAGCCATTACAGGCTCTTTATAGTGTCTTGTTAAAGTACTTCTGTGGTATGAACAGCAGCCTTGCGAACCGTGACTGTGTGGTAAACAACCGTGTACTCCAAGAGCAGCGTACATGGCACCAACCGGCTGGCAGGTTTTTGCCGGGTTAACCGTTAGTGCTTTTCTTTCTTTTACTTCGCTTGTTGTATGTCGTAATAACATGATTTCAATTTTTAATGATTATTGATTATCGATTTATGGGAATCCAAGAATCCGTTTATGCCCCGACGAACTCCGTTGCCGGGACTCGTTCGACTTAATGATTTTCAGTCGTCTTCAGACTCCCAAAATCATAGTCTCACTAAGCGTCAACGGTTACACTTCCAACAATCTCCGGCTCGTTCTTCCAGGGTGCATCAACCAGTTTCCAGATATCGGTAGCCAGCATACGTTCCATTTCTTTGTAGAAATTTATTGCACCGCCAAAGGCAGCGTAAGGACCACCGTAGTCGTAAGAGTGAAGCTGTTTTAATGGCACACCATATTTCTGTACCACATATTTCTCTTTAATACCTGCACAGAAAAGATCAGGTTTGTAGAACTCGATCAGCTTTTCAGTTTCCCAGTGGTTTACATCGTCGATTACCAGCGAGTTTTTCTGCATATCAGGCATCATACCTTTGTATTCTTTAAACTCGTATCCTTTGGCTTCCAGCTCAGCTTTTTTTGCAACCAGATCGTCGCGGAAATTTTCTTCGTCTTTGCTAACCACAAGATCTTCGATGTTACGTGTATCGGCGTCGATTTTAATGTTCGGAATTACTTCACGTCCTTCGTAATCGTCTCGGTGAGCAAACTCGTATCCTGCAGAAACTACACGAACACCCAGTTCGGTAAACAGATCCTGGTAGTGGTGTGCACGCGATCCACCTACGAACATCATTGCCAGTTTACCTTCAACTTTTGGTTTAACAGCTGCGGCAACGGCTTTAACTTTCAACTGCTCGCGTTCGATAACCTCTTCAACTTTTGCAGATAATTCCTCATCTCCAAAGTAATCGGCTATTTTGCGTAACGATTTTGCAGTAGAATCAGCACCAATGAAGTTTACTTTAATCCACGGAATACCGTATTTCTCTTCCATCATCTCGGCGATGTAGTTGATTGAACGGTGACACATTACCATGTTAAGGTCGGCAGTGTGCGAGTAGGCAAAACTTTCAACGGTTGAGTTACCACTATATGTTGATAGCAGAGTAAGACCACATTCCTCGAAAATCCGTTCAATTTCGAAAGCATCACCACCAATGTTGTACTCACCCATCAGGTTCACCTGGAATTTACCGGTACGCTCGCGCTCGGTGTTACCTACAACGTGTTTGAAAATTCCGTTGTTGGCAATGTGGTGACCAGCCGACTGTGATACTCCACGGTAACCTTCGCAGCTAAATCCAAATATGTTAATTCCAAGTTCAGCTTTCATATCGCGGGCAACAGCGTGAACGTCGTCACCAATCAAACCAACCGGACAAGTTGAGAAAATACCGATTGAAGTTGGTTTAAACATATCGTAAGCTTCGCGAATTGCGTCTTTCAATTTTGCTTCGCCACCAAAAACGATGTTCTCGTCCTGCATATCGGTAGAAAAGGCGTAAGTCATAAAGTTGGGCTCACCTTCAGCAGGTCGGGTTTGGTTACGCCGGGTTAACCAGGCATAAAAACTACAACCAATCGGGCCGTGTACCAGGTTGATGATGTCGCTTGTAGGTCCTAAAACCACACCCTTACATCCTGCATATGTACACCCGCGCTGCGTGATAATACCCGGAATCGTTCTAATGTTAGCACCAATTTCCTGGCTCTGGGCAGGATCATTGATCACCATTCCTTTCGACCTTTTCTTGGCTACTTTTCGCGGATATTTTGCCAGAATCTCTTCCTTCAGCTTCGAAGGATCGGGCAATCCGTTTGTATAATCTATTTTATTAGGCATAATTTTGTCTTTTTAATTAAAGGATTGTTGTACCCGTTTCACCCGTACGAACCCTGTAGGTATCATCCAACGGAAGAACAAATATTTTTCCGTCGCCGGGAGCCGGTGTCTGATTCACTTCGATAATCGTATCAATCGTTAACTGTACATTGTGGTCGGAAACCGCAATGTTTAGTACACGCTGAGGTCTCAGTCTGGGTTCTTTTCCGAGGTGGGTAAGTGCTTCAGGCATATCCTGCTTTGCACCTTCCAGAACCTGCGCATCCCAAAAACCTTTTCCGCGTCCGAAAACTTTTCCGGTTGCCGTCATCGAAGTGATTCCGGCTGCGGTAAGAGCCCGTTTAGTTGCATTCATTTTATCGATCCTGATGATCGCCAATACCATCTTCATAGTCGTACAGTTTTAAGATTATAATTCTTTTGTTCCACGGCTAATGGTGTAGGCCTCTTCTACCGAGGTCACAAATATTTTTCCATCACCAAATGCTCCTTTTGGCTCCGAGCGGGCAGCTTCCATAATGGTGCTGATTGCAAAATCTTTGTCTTCGTCTTTAATTACCATGATCAACATCTCTTTCGGAAGTTCATCGTAGGTAACATCACCGATTTTAATACCGCGTTGTTTACCACGTCCCACAACAGGGATTTTTGTAACGGCAATGTAACCGGCCTCGAACAGGGCTTTCAGTACTTTACTTGATTTCTCTGGGCGTATAATAGCTCTTATCATTAACATAACTACAAATTCTTTAATGGGTTAATACTTAATTAGCTGGCGATACCGAAATCGATTAATAATTTCTCTAATTCCTCGATTTCCAGTGGCTCCGGAATTACGAATAATTCGTTTTCATCGATGGCTTTTGCAAGAGCGCGATACTCATCTGCCTGTGGATGATTTGGTTCGTAATCGATAACTGTTTTACGGTTAATCTCAGCACGCTGAACCATGTTGTCGCGAGGTACGAAGTGAATCATTTGAGTTCCCAAACGCTTAGCCAACTCTTCAATCATTGCTGATTCGTTATCTACTTTACGAGAGTTACAGATCAATCCGCCTAAACGAACACCACCTGCCTGAGCATATTTCTTAATACCTTTACAGATGTTGTTGGCAGCATACATTGCCATCATCTCGCCCGATACTACAATGTAAATTTCTTCGGCTTTACCTTCGCGGATTGGCATGGCAAAACCACCACAAACAACGTCACCAAGTACATCGTAGAAAGTGTAATCCAGTTGGAATTTTTCGTCCCATGCACCCAACTGCTCCAGCATGTTAATTGAAGTAATGATACCACGACCGGCACATCCTACACCTGGCTCAGGACCACCTGATTCAACACAACGAACACCGCCGTATCCTACTTTTACAATGTCTTCCAACTCTACATCTTCGCCTTCTTCGCGAAGTGTATCCAACACTGTTTTCTGAGCCAAACCACCCAACAATAATCGGGTCGAGTCAGCTTTAGGGTCGCAACCCACTACTTTTACATTTTTACCTGCTTCAACTAATCCTGCTACAGTATTCTGGGTTGTGGTTGATTTACCAATTCCTCCCTTTCCATAAATTGCAATCTTTCTCATGATTCTTGTATTTTTAAGTTTAAATCGTTTGCTTTCCTTAGTGCCATAACGATGCCAAAAAACATGCTCGACAACATATTTTTCGAATTCAAACCACGCCTAATGCATTGATTATCTGCAACTAAAAAAATATTGAAAATTTTATTCCCAGCAACATTCATGAGGATTAATCCTACATTTTTGTAGGATGAAACCGTAATACACACAATAAGGTGGAAAATTTTAAGAAGCCCATGTTTAAAGGGCATTCGGGGTGTTAACATTGAGGTAACCTACATTTTGGTAGGAAATGAATATGTACAAAAAAGGATGACATCTTTTTAAAAAGATGTCATCCTTTATACCAACTGAAATTACTTATTATCTATAATTGATTTTCCCAGAAGAAATTATTGGGTTCGCATTCCTTAAATCCGGCCTTGCGGTATAGGTTTTGGGCTTTAAAATTATCGTGACGCACTTCGAGGTTTATGCGGCAGTATCCGTTTTCTTCGGCATACTTTTCAATGCCTTTTAGCAGAAACAGGCCAACTCCCTGCTGCCGGAAGTGAGGCGATACAATTAAATCGTGGATATTAATTAGCGGACTGGCTTTCCAGGTTGAAAAATTCAGGTTGCAATTGGCCAGCCCTGCAAAATTGTCGCCAATACAAACAAAAAAACCCATGTATGCCGAATGCCGTCTCAGGCCTTCAATAATTTTGGGGCCAAGACCTTCGGGCATCGATTCGCGAATTCCCATCTCATCTTCCATGTAATCATTTAAAAGATGAACCACCTGCTCGCAATGAACGGGATTTTGCAAATCAACCTGAATGAGTTTCTTTTCCATATCACAATGCTTTAATGATTAATTGCTTCAATGCGTTAATATTTAAGCATTAACGAATTTAAGCATTCTCGCATTAAACTTTGTACCTCCACGCATCAATTTCGTATTTTTTCAAGCGCGTGCCCAGCATCCGTTCGGTTATTCTTAACTCCTCGGCAGCTTTGGTAATATTTCCTTTTGTTGATGTTAGTGCATCGCGAATCAATTGTTTCTCCACCTGCTCAACGGTATACATCATGCCGCCTTTCGAGCTAGTATTCGACGAATGAGCTGTTTGCAACGACGGTGGTAAATTGTAACTGTGAATCACATTATCGGTACTTAAAATACACGCCCGCTCAATACAGTTTTCCAGCTCGCGAATGTTACCCGGCCATTTGTACACCATCAGCATATCGAGCGCAGAAGTGGTAATTCGTTTAATTTTTGTTTGGTTCTCTTTGTTGAATTTGCCAATAAAATGATCAACCAGCTGAGGAATATCATCGCGGCGCTCGCGCAACGACGGAATATAAATCGGAAATACATTAATCCGGTAATACAAATCTTCGCGAAACTCTTCGTTTTCGATCATTTCTTCCAATTTCCGGTTGGTTGCACAGATAATCCGCACATCCGACTTAATGGTTTGCGTACCTCCTACCCGCTCAAACTCGCGCTGCTGGATCATCCGCAAAAGTTTCACCTGTGTCGACAAGGGGATATCACCAATCTCATCCAGGAAAATAGTGCCGCCGTTGGCCAGCTCAAAACGACCTTTGCGCTGCGTATCGGCACCTGTAAACGCTCCTTTTTCGTGTCCGAACAACTCGCTCTCAATTAACGATTCGGGCAAGGCCGAGCAGTTTACTTTTATAAAGTTTTTTCCTTTCCGGGTACTGGCTTCGTGAATGGCATCGGCCACCAGTTCCTTACCCACACCACTTTCTCCACGAATAAGAACGGTTGAACTGGTTTTTCCAACCATTTGAACCAACGAAAATACATCGCGCATTTTCCCCGAGTTCCCGATCATATTCATGTGCTTTTGCCCCGATATCTTGCTTTCCAGCTCCAGGTTTTTTTGCTTCAGCGTCTCCAGTTCTTCCAGTCTTTCCTGGCGGTGTAAAGTGGCGCGTATCACCATCGAACCGATAATAGACAGTAGTCGTGTACCCTCATCAACACTGATGTACGGATTATAAACACGGGCAAAACTCAATGTTCCGGTAACTCTTCCTTCATCAATAACCGGCACACACACAAAAGTTAGTTCTTTACCGTCTTTGTAAAGCTCCTGGTTTGTACGGTTCAAAAACAACGATGACTTAGATATCTTTTCAACCACAACAGGCCGCGCCATTTCAACCACTTTCCCAATGATTCCTTCGCCCAGTTTATATTTCGCCCGAGCCTGCTGGCTGGTATTTACACCATAAGCGGCTTCCATATAAATATGTTCATCCTCGCGGTTTAAAATGGTTAAAAAACAGCGTTCGGCACCAAGGTACTCTGCCACCATTTTAACAATGGTATTCAAGTCATTTTTGAATTGTTTGCTCTGAATTAATCGCTGACTTATATCAAAAAGCAGCGTCATTTCACTCAGACCATAACATTCTTCACCGCCCTTTCTGCATTTAATTTCCATAGAAAAGCTATTATACACCTATTCAACTCCAGCAAATTTCACTAATAAAACAGATATATGTAATCATTTCGATTTCTTTTCAATCATTTTAACACTTTATTAATCTTTTGCATACCATTTAGAAAGCCACCAGCCATCTATTTTATCAAACTAACATTAATGCACCATCGGAATTAATGATTGCCAAACGATTTGGAATTCATCCAAAAACCGTATTTTCGTTACTATATTCAAATACTCCAGAAAAGTGTCAAAGAATTTAGTAATCATTCCAACCTATAACGAAAAGGAAAACGTTGAAAAGATGATCCGCAAGGTGTTCTCTTTGGAAAAGCCTTTTCATTTGCTGATTGTAGAAGATAATTCGCCTGATGGAACAGCTGACATTGTTAAAGGCCTTATGAACGAATTCCCGGGGCAACTCCATATTCTGGAAAGAAAAGGGAAATTGGGTTTGGGCACAGCTTATATTTCCGGTTTTAAGTGGGCACTGGAAAGAGGTTATGAGGCAATTTGCGAAATGGACTGCGATTTTTCGCACAACCCTGATGATCTGCTCAGGCTTTTTGATGCTATCGACAACGGTGCCGATGTGGCTGTTGGTTCGCGCTATATTACAGGAATAAATGTGGTTAACTGGCCCCTTGGCCGTGTGCTGATGTCGTATTTTGCATCGATGTATGTGCGTATTGTTACCGGAATGAATGTGCGCGACACCACCGCAGGATTTGTATGCTGGAAACGTGAAGTGCTGGAAACCATCGACCTCGACGAAATAAAACTGATCGGTTACGGGTTCCAGATTGAAATGAAATTTACGGCCCACAAATTTGGCTTTAATATCAAAGAAGTGTCGATTGTGTTTACCGACCGCCAGGAAGGAACATCGAAAATGAGCGGTGGAATTTTTAACGAAGCACTTTGGGGCGTTTTGAAAATGAAATTACACAGCTTCTTTCGAAAATACGAAAGGAAGAATTAAGGATTAACGTCGAATGATTAAAGATAAATAAAGGCTGCCGCGTGCAGTCTTTTTTTGTACCTTAATTTATAATTCAGCTGTAACATATTCGGGATGGTTTGTCTAAGCAATTAGAAAGACAAAAAAATGAATACCAAAGAAATACAGTTTAAACAGCTTTTCGAGGAGAATAAAGACCGTGTTTTCCGCATCTGTTGTTCGTATGTGCAAAGCAGCCAGAACCGCGACGATTTGTTTCAGGAAATATTCACCAACGTTTGGAAAAACCTCGGTTCGTTCAGAAATGAAAGTCATGTAAACACATGGATTTATAGAATATCGATTAACACCGCCATTAATTATTGCCGGCTGCAAAACAACAACGACAAACGCTGCCAGGAAATAAAACAGGATATTCTTTCAGATGAAGATGCAAAACTGGCTAGAAAAACGATTCTGGAGAAAGAAATAAAAATCATGTTCGATACAATCAACCGGCTTCCCGTTCTCGAAAAATCGATCATCAGTTTGGTATTGGAAGGTCTGGACCATGCAAAAATTGCAGAAATCACAGGAATATCGGAAGGTAATGTCAGGGTAAAATTTCATCGGATAAAAAAGAAATTAAAACAAATGATGGAGGAACAGAAAAATGAACTTTGAAGCACTATCAAAAAAATATAAAGAACTAAAATCGCCGACTAAAAATACCGATGGCTTTTTAGGAAATGAAGAACAAAACACTTCATTTCTGAATATACTGCAAACTCAAGAGGCAGACGCCAAAAGAAAATACAAACGAATGTATATTTTATACGCAATTGGTGCAGTAGGCTATTTGGGCATATTTATAATAAATACTGATCCGGATTTGACAATTAGAAACCGCATCGCAGGAACTTGTTTTATAATCGCATTTGTTATTCTGTCCGTTCTTTCGCGTAAACGTTTTAGCGAAATAAAACGCTCCAGCTTTCTCGATTCGCAAAAACAATTTCTACAAAATGCCCGAAAGAGTTATTTATTCTGGAACAAACAGCAAATTTGGCTAGTTCCGGTTTTATTGTTTGTAAATGCAGGAGCCACATTCTCTGTCTCAAATCATTTTGGCAACCTCAATATCCTAACCGGCGTTTTTCTTTTTCAGGCTGCATTCTGGTGTTTACTGGGAATTGGATTTTATATGGGCAAACGGGAATGGACAAAAAAGAAAGAAGCAATTCTAAAAAAAATCGAAGCAATGCTCCTCGAATTTGAACAATAAGCCAGACTCAACGTTTGGCAAAGGGTTACTAAAATTTCGTGGTGTACAGACAGGAAGGGTCTCGGCGTATTTTAGTAACTTTGTTATAAATCAAAAATCGAGGGGAAATGAAAACGCTGATTAAAGACGCAACGATAGTAAACGAGGGATTAAAATTTAAAGGAAGTGTTTTAATTGACGGTGAAAAAATAGAAAAAGTCTTTCCTCACACAGTCCCCGCCGATTTTGATACCAGCCATACGGAGGTTATTGATGCGACAGGGCTTTTGTTGATACCCGGAGCAATTGACGACCAGGTTCACTTTCGCGAGCCGGGCTTAACCCACAAAGGCGAAATAGCCACAGAAAGTAAAGCTGCAGCTGCCGGTGGTGTTACCACCTACATGGAAATGCCCAACACCAATCCGCAAGCCGTTACGCAAGAAGAATTGCAAAAAAAATTCGACAGGGCTGCTGAAGTTTCGGCAGTTAACTATTCGTTTTACATGGGTGCCACCAACGACAATCTTGATGAAGTGCTAAAAACCGATCCGACAAAAGTGTGTGGGATAAAAGTTTTTATGGGCTCTTCAACCGGAAATATGTTGGTTGACGACGATGCAACCTTATCGGAGATTTTTAAAAATGCTCCAACTTTGGTTGCCACCCACTGCGAAGACGAAGCAACCATAAAAGCCAACACCGAAATTGCGCGTCAGCGTTACGGCGAAAACGTACCCATTTCGCGCCACTGCCACATTCGCAGCGACGAAGCTTGTTATAAATCGTCGTCGAAAGCGGTTGAACTGGCATCGAAATTTGATACACGTTTGCATATTCTGCACCTTTCGTCGGCAAAAGAGATGAGTCTTTTCTCGCCGGGGAGAGTAAGTGATAAAAAAATTACAGCCGAAGTTTGTGTTCATCACCTGTGGTTCGACGAGCGCGACTATATCGATTACGGAACACGCATAAAATGGAATCCTTCAGTAAAATGCGAGAAAGATAAAGTGGCACTTTGGGAAGCCTTGCTGGCCGACAAAATTGATGTGATTGCCACCGACCATGCACCACATACTTTAGAGGAGAAGAATAACTCTTACTTTAAAGCTCCGTCCGGCGGCCCTCTGGTTCAGCACTCGTTGGTTGCCATGCTCGAACTGAGCAAAAAAGGATTCATCTCCGTAGAAAAAGTGATTGAAAAAATGTGCCATGCACCGGCCGATCTTTTCCGCGTAAACAAACGAGGCTACATTCGCGAAGGCTATTTTGCCGACCTTGTTTTGGTTGATCCGAATAAGAGCTGGATTGTTGCACCCGAGAATATTCTATACAAATGTGGTTGGGCGCCATTTGAGCGTACTGAGTTTTCGAATCAGGTAGTAAGCACTTTTGTAAATGGGTTGAAAGTGTACGACAATAACCGGATCATTCATCCAAATTACGGACAGGCAGTTACGTTTAATTACTAGTCCGTAGAATCATTCTAAAATATTCCCCAGGGTAAACCTAATTCGTATTTATACGTTTATGACTGCACGACTTATTCGTTAAATAAGTCACACATTCATAAGGTGGTTTCTTCATTGGAAATCACCTTTTTCCGTTAATGAAATTACGGATGGTGGATGACTTAGAGCTCCGCCATTACATAATTGGATGTTCTGTGTAACTCCTTGTAATCTTTAAGAAAGCTCTACTCCTCCAGCATTTTTTGCGGTAATTCTTTGGTAGCTTTTGCTCCCAGCTTTTTAATGTTCTCTGCACGACGCACCAGGTTACCGGCACCGGTATGCAATTTATTTACCGCCGATTCATAGGTCTTCTGTGTGGTTGCCAGGTTTTTACCAATGTTTTCCATGTCGATAATAAATCCCACAAATTTATCGTAAAGCGCACCACCCTGTTTGGCAATCTCAATGGCATTTCGGGTTTGGTTTTCCTGCTGCCAGATGGATGAAATGGTACGCAAAGTGGCCAGCAAAGTCGACGGACTTACAATCACCACTTTCTGATCCCAGGCATACGAAAACAATTCATGGTCTTCCTGAATAGCCACACTAAACGAAGCTTCTATTGGAATAAACAACAGCACAAAATCGGGCGAGTTTAACTTACTCGCCGTTTGATAATGTTTTTCGCTCAGGCCTTTTATGTGAGTTCGCAAACTTAAAAGGTGCTCTTTTACGAACTTCACTCTATCCTCATCGTTTTCGGCATTTACGGCTCGTTCGTAGGCAATCATCGACACTTTCGAGTCGACAATTATGTGTTTGTTATCCGGCAGGTTGATCACAATATCGGGCTGAATACGTTTGCCCTCCTCTGTCATATCGCTAAACTGTTTTTGGTAGCCTTGTTCTCCTTCATTCAATCCCGATCGTTCGAGAATACGCTCCAACACCACTTCGCCCCAGTTTCCTTGCTTTTTCACATCGCCTTTTAAAGCTTTGGTCAGGTTGTTGGCTTCTTCACTAATTTTGTTATTCAGGTCGTAAAGTTTTTTCAACTCCGCTTTTAAATCGGTCTGGTCCTTTAAACCTTGTTTGTATGTATCGTCTACTTTTTTCTCGAAAAGCTGAATTTTCTCCTTTAACGGATTTAATACCTCGCTAATATTTTTCTGGTTAGCAGCCGTAAATTTCTCGCTGTTTTTCTCCAATATTTTATTGGCGACGTTCTCAAACTCCAGCGTAAATTTCTTCTGAATTTTTTCCAGTTCCTCTTTCTGCTCGCTTAACTTTTCTTCCTGGTTTTTAAACTGCACTTTGGCGTTCTCAAGGCGTACATTTAAAGCTTTGTTTTCTTCGCGGTAAGCCTGTAATTCTGCTTTCCACTCATCGGCTTCAGTTTTTAGCGCATTGTAACGTTCCTGCCAAACCAGCCCCTGTTTTTCAATTTCAGCCTTTTGTGTTAAAAATTCACTTTCTTTTTCAAAAAGCAGTTTCCCGGCGTCAGCCTGCCCGCTTTGCGCTTTCAATTTCAGGAAAAGAAATGCCACAATTCCTCCAACTACCACTCCTGCAACCAGATAAATAATTTCCATTTTGATTTTGTTTGAATCCTAAAAATACAAAAATGCAAAGAAGCCCAAGGCTTGCGGCGAAAAAATAGTTTATTGAATTTTTAGGGCAGTTAATTTTTCTATTTTTAGGAGAAAATTACACGGATTTTATGGAGGTTAAAATTGAAGAAGGCTGGAAAAAACAGTTAAACGAAGAGTTTGAAAAGGATTATTTTACGGAGTTAAGCGCGTTTGTTCGCGAAGAATATAATACGCAGCGTATTTATCCTCCCGGCAAACTCATTTTTAATGCTTTTGACCAATGCCCGTTTGAAAAGCTGAAAGTGGTTATCATCGGTCAGGATCCTTACCACGGACCGGGGCAGGCACACGGCCTTTGTTTTTCGGTGAACGACGGTATTCCGTTTCCTCCGAGTTTGCGTAATATTTTTAAGGAACTGAACAGCGATGTGGGCAAACCCATTCCCGAAACCGGCGATTTAACCGATTGGGCGCGTCAAGGCGTTTTGTTATTAAATGCCACCTTAACGGTTCGTGCACACCAGGCAGCTTCGCACCAAAAAAAGGGTTGGGAACAATTTACCGATGCCGTAATTGAAAAAATAAACAAGGAGAAAGAAAATGTGGTTTTTCTGCTGTGGGGAAACTACGCGATAAGCAAAAGTAAGTTTATCGATCAGGAGAAACATTTTGTGCTTACATCGGTGCATCCGTCGCCACTTTCGGCAAGCCGCGGATTTTTTGGCAACAAACATTTTAGCCGCACCAACGAGTTTCTGGTTTCAAAAGGACTGGAACCTATCAACTGGTAAAACAGGGCACAAAAAAAACCGATCCATCAAACGACAAATCGGCTTTTTATATAATAATCTAGTCGCTTACCACTTATAAACAATGGAATTGATGTTCATTCCTGCACCCACCGAACAAAGAATGGTGTAATCTCCTTCATTCACTTCGTGCCCTTCCATTTTTCCTTTTAATACCAAATCAAGAAGAGTTGGCACAGTAGCGGTTGATGAATTTCCCAATTCGCGGATACTCATTGGCATAATTCCTTCAGGCGCTTCCTTTTTACCGTACAACTTTAAGACACCGGATAAAATTGCTTCATCCATTTTTTCGTTTGCCTGATGGATAAAAATCTTTTTTATGTCTTCTAATTCCAGTCCTGCTTTTTCAATGCTGTCTTTTACCACACCTGGAACGGTTGTAATGGCATAAACATACAATTTATGTCCAGACATTTTTATAAATAACTCATCGCTTTCGTAATCAGGATTGTCCGATTCGCCCAAAGTAAGCAGATTGGCATATTTAACTGAATCAGACCGGCTCGAGTGAGACAGAATTCCAACAGGTTCTTCACTTTCAATAGCTTCAACAACTGTTGCTCCTGCTCCGTCGGCATAAATCATCGAATCACGATCGTGCGGATCGGAAATACGTGACAGCACATCGGCACCAACAACAACACCTCTTTTTCCAAAGCCACTTTTTATGTAGGCGTCGGCGGTAATCATTCCCTGTGTCCATCCCGGGCAGCCCGAAACCACATCATGGCAAATGCATGTAGGATTTTTTATGTGCAGCTTCATCTTCACCTTATTGGCCAAACTTGGCAAAACATCGGTGCGCACATTTCCGTGCAGGATATCGCCAAAATTATGTCCAACGATTATAAAGTCGAGGCTTTCCATTGAAATTCCAGCCGACTTGCAAGCGTCTTCTACCGCCATAGCCGCAATATCTGAAGTTACCAAATCGTCGGCAATGTAGCGTCGCTCTTCAATATTGGTAATCTCCTGAAACTTTTGAATAATCTCCTCATTACTTTTATCCTCAATCTTTTTCTTCGACGGAGTATAAAACTCATTCTTCAAGAAATGTGTATTCTTAATTATTTGAGATGGAAGCGCGCTTCCGGTACCAATAATTCTAGTATATATTTGCTTTGCCATAATTCGCTGTTAAGCTTTCGCTTCGTCTTTATATGTCTTTAATTCAAAATTTTCGCCATCGAACACACCGTATGAAAACGCTTTTATCCAGTCGCCAAGTATAATAAACCGGGTTTTTTCGTTCATTTTTTCGTTTACCAGCTTATGCCGATGACCCATTATAAAATAATCTATAGGATTTGTCTGTAAAAAATCCGCGGCAAATTTATACATTCCATCTTTATTTGCCATAAAATCTTCGTCATAATCCGCATTTGATAACCTACTGGATGCAGACCATTTATGTGCAATATGAAATGCAAAATTCGGGTGCAACCTCGAGAAAAGCCATCGCATGGTTGTATTGGTAAAGATCTTTTTAAGAAAGATATAACCCGTATCCGATGCGTCGAGCCCATCACCGTGCGCCAGAAAGAACCGTTTCCCGTGTATTTCGCGTATTATATAATCGTGATGAACGTTAATCCCCGTTTCTTCGGTCAGGTAATCGTACACCCACATATCGTGGTTTCCGGTAAAAAAATGCACCGGAATTCCTTTGTCGGTAAGATCGGCAAGCCGGCCTAAAATACGCGTAAATCCGCGTGGAACCACCTTTTTATATTCGTACCAGAAATCGAAGATATCACCCATCAGGTAGAGTTCTTCAACATCGTCGCGAATATTGTCGAGCCATGACGCGAATAGCAACTCACGCTCCCGGTTGTTAGTTAACGCCGGAGCACCAAGATGCACATCGGAGATGAAATATATTTTCCGTTTTTGTGTCAAACTACCGGTTTTATACTAGTCGAGAAGTTGAGCCAGCGCTTTATCCAAAGCCGGCCCTTTAAGATTTTTGGCAACAATTTCGCCTTCCTTGTTTAGCAAATAGTTAAACGGAACGCTTTGTACATTGTAAACAGCTGCAGCGAGTCTGCTTCCTTCCATGTCGCCAACATTAATCCAGTTTAGTTTATCCTGATCGATAGCATCCACCCATTCGGCACGGTTAACATCAACACTTACCTGGTAAATCTCGAAACCTTTACGTTTATATTTATTGTAAGCTTCAACCAACACCGGATTTTGAATCCGTGAAGCACGATCGACAGCTGCCCAAAACTGCAGCAAAACAACTTTGCCGCGTAACGACGAAAGTGCCACTTCGTTTCCGGCCGGATCGGGTAAAACAATGTCAGGACTGTTGTCGCCTTGTTCCTGTATAAACTTTTTCATATCGGCCGACTGCTTTTCACGAACAATCTGCAATGTATTGTTATAAAGCGCCTGCACCTGTTCCGATTTTGGGTAAATCGAGTTTAATGCCGAAGCAGCAGTTTTCATTACCTGCAAATCACGAACTATAAATGATGGATCATCAGTGCCAAACTTTTGATAAAGCGCCAGAACACTCGCCATTGAAAAAGGATTCTCGCGAACAAAATTTGTAGAGAAATCGATTTGCTCCTGAACAATTTTATCGTATTCTTCAGCCCAGCGTGGTCGTACACTATCGTACTCCGGATTTCCTTTATAAAGATTATCCAATGATCTGATCGAATCCAGTTTATGACGGGTTTCTTTTAATTTCGAATCAAGCAATTTCACCTGTTCCGAACCCGGTGAACCTTCAATGTTATATTCGCGGTCGAAATTAGCGGCATCGGCTTCAACGGTAACTGTTTCTGCCGAGTCAACCAAAAGTGTAATAAAACTCTGATCGTTAAGTTTCAGAAGGTAAAATGTAGGAATTCCGGTCATTGCCGAAATCTCGAACTCACCTTTTTTATTGATTTTTGTTTCTGCTATCTTTTTTAGCGTAGTAGTATGCAATTCTTCCAGAACAATAGTCTGATCTTCGGCGTGCGTAATTTTACCACGGATTGTAAACTCCTTTTCTTTCTTACACCCACCCAATACAAGCAGGGCAGCTACTAAAAAAAATAAAACTCTGTACGTCATGTTTTTTTAATCTGATTAATGATAATCTACCAAAAAGGTATCGTAAACGTGCAAATTGGTTTTAAACTTAAGTACTATACCAATGATACCCGTATTGTATAAAGGCCGTAAAATTAACAATTTTGCATACATCGAAAATAGCAATCCAAGAAAATAACAATTTTTATCGTTTCAATTGAAAATAAAGGCAATTACAAAAACATAATTACCACGACCGATTTTATAGTTTTTTTTTGAAAAATGGTAAAAAAAGATCTTACCCGGCCTATAATTTTACCCCGATTCGGCGCACCGACTTTAATAGCTTTAAAATTTTCAATAGGTTTGTAGCGCAAAACATTTATACAAAACCAGTGAAGATCCATTATTCGCTCGACGATTTTAATGCCACCAACCCTGTAGTAACCATCGGCACTTTCGATGGGTTGCACAAAGGACATCAATCGGTTGTTGAAGAACTAAAACAACTGGCCAGAGAAATGAATGGCGAAACGGTAATCTTTACTTTTTACCCGCACCCGCGAATTGTTACTTCACCCAACGAAAAAAGCCTGCGTTTGCTAACCACCAAAGAGGAGAAAATTAAGTTGTTCGAAAAGTTTGGCGTCGATCACCTGATCATTTATCCTTTTAACAAAGAATTTGCAGAGCTATCGTACACCGACTTTGTAAAGGATATTTTGGTGAATAAAATTGGCACCCGTTGTTTGGTTGTAGGCTACGACCACCGCTTTGGCAAAAACCGTGAAGGTGGTTACGAATACCTGTTGGCATGTGCCGAAAAGAACAATTTTACGGTTAAAAAAACCGATGCACTTTCGGTTGAGGCCGAAAAAGTGAGTTCAACAAAAATAAGGGCCGCATTGCAATCGGGCGACATAAAAAAGGCCAACCAATACCTGGGCTACGAATTTACTTTGCACGGAACCGTTGTGAAAGGCATGCAACTGGGACGCAAACTGGGTTTCCCCACTGCAAACATTGAGGCTTCGGATAAATACAAAATTATTCCGGGCTACGGCGTTTATGCTGTTTTAGTTGAAATTGAAGACAAACAGTATAAAGGAATGCTGAACATTGGCACGCGCCCAACCTTCAACAACAATGCCGACAACCGAAGTATTGAAGTGAACATTTTTGATTTTTCGGGCGATATGTACGGCGATGCTGTTACGCTGATTTTTATCGACAAAATCAGGGAAGAGCAGAAATTCGCCGGTATTGATGCATTGGTGGAGCAACTGAAAAACGATAAACAGGTAGCACTTCAGCTTCTTGCCGATTACTAGTCTTTCTTTAACAAACTGCAGCTTATTGGCAAATGATCGGACATTCGGTAATCGAGTGTCTCAAAATTGTACGACTCAAACCCATCGCCGTGCAAAATATAATCAATACGAAACGAAGGTAACTTCCCAATGTAAGTGCGTCCTATTCCCTGCCCCGAACTCACAAAAGCATCGGTTAAACCATCGGCTAAGGTGTGATACGAAAAAGAAACCGGCGTATCGTTAAAATCGCCGCAAACAATTACGTTATGTGGCGACTCATCGATGTATTTACGAATTTCGCGCACCTGCTTGGCACGTAACTGAAAGGCCTCTTTAAATTTCGCTCCCATTTCTTTCACTTCCTCAATGTCTTTTTCCTCGTTTATTCCCGGCGATTCAATAATCGAATATTTAGTCGGGTCGATGTGATACGATTGCAAATGAATATTGAAAATACGAACCGTATCCGAATCGATCAAAACATCGGTGTAAATGGTAATATTTCTTGAATTTTCAAATCGTATTTCGCCCATGTTTAAAATCGGATAGCGGGTCATGGTAACCGAACCATAACTTGTGCTCGAACGCGCAAACTGGTAGTGTTTTATTGATTCAAGATCTTGTACTGTTTGGGCGAGATTGAAAATGTTGTTCTTCCGCAATCGGGCTTCCTGCAAACAAATAATATCGGCGTTTTGATCGGCTAGAAATGAGATGATCTTTGTTGCATTTTCTTTCTGTGTTCGGCTGGTGTCGGCCACAAAATGTTTTACATTATAGGAAACAACCTTGATATTTGCCTCTTCGCTGCTTCTGCCTTTCAGCTGCATAAATCGCGTAAAATAGCCCCAGCCAATTAATAACATTGCCACCGACAAAAGTGTGTATCGCGGTTTAAATAAAATCCAGAGAACAATAAACAGGAGATTGCCACCCAGCAAAAACGGATAAGCCATCCCCAATAACGACGGCAGCCAATACTTATCGGGCGGAATATACACCGAAAGGTACGATCCCGCGAGGGCCAACGCCAAAAGACTATTGACAAGAAACAATATGTTACGGAGTGCTTTTCTCAAAATGTTGATTTAGTTAACTGCAAAATAAAAAATCGTTTGCAATAATTAACGCTAAAAATTCATTTTCATGATGCGGAAACTGTTTATTTTTCACATCGGAGCATGCGGTTTTTACCGTTCAAATCGCGGCGTAATTCTATCGACTTAAATCCCAATTGTTTAACAAGCGCCACCATTTCGTCTCCCAGGTTTTCGTTGATCTCAAAAAACAGGTAGCCATTTTCGTTTAACTGTTTTGAAGCAAACTGCGCAATAGTACGATAGAAGATCAGCGGATCGGTGTCGCTCACAAACAAAGCCAGCGCGGGCTCGTGCTCCAACACATTGGCCTCCATCTGCTTTTTTTCGCGTTCCATTACGTAGGGCGGATTGCTAACGATAACATCAAATTGCGGCCACGAACGTTCCTGCCATTTTAATATATCGGCGGGCTCAAATAAAACGTCTAGTTCATTCTTTTTTGCATTTTCAGTAGCAATTGCCAATGCATTTTCAGACACATCAACAGCCATGACCGCAGCGGCAGGCAGTTCATTTTTTAAAGCCAGTGGGATACAACCACTTCCGGTGCCAATATCCAGGATTTTTGCAGAGACCGGAATTTCCGTTTTACAGATCCAATCGACCAACTCCTCGGTTTCAGGTCGCGGAATTAAAACACCCGGCTGTACCTTCAGTTCTAAGCCGTAAAATTCGGCTACACCCAGAATATATTGAATGGGTTCGTGGGTTTTAAGCCGTTCAACAATCGCTTTTATCCGGTCTGTTTCGGAGTTTTCCAACACCCGGTCTTTTTCAATAATCATTTGCGTGTACGACAAACCCAACACGCTATTCATGATCATTTGTATAAATCCGGTAATTTCGGTTTCGGGATAAAACGCCGCCAATTCTGCCCGGATATATTGAATAGTTTTCTGCATTGTGTACTTTTGTTGTTGCAAATTTAGTCTTTCCTTGAAAATGACAACCGAAGAAAAATATATGGCTCGTTGTATCGAGCTGGCCCGAATGGGTGCCGGACATGTTTCGCCCAACCCGATGGTAGGTTGTGTTATCGTACATTCCGACCGGATTATCGGTGAAGGATTTCACCAGAAACACGGGCAGGCGCACGCCGAAGTAAACGCCATAAACTCGGTTACCGATGCAGTGAAGCTAAAAGAAAGCACCATTTATGTTTCGTTGGAACCCTGTGCACATTACGGTTTAACGCCACCATGTTCCGATCTGATCATTCAGAAACAAATTCCGCGGGTGGTAGTTGGCAGTATCGATCCGTTTGCAAAAGTGGCCGGAAAGGGTATTGAAAGACTAAAAAATGCAGGTATTGAAGTAATAACAGGTATTCTGAAAAGCGAGTGCGATGAGCTGAACCGGCGCTTTTTTACTTTTCACCAAAAAAAACGGCCTTACATTTTGCTGAAATGGGCGCAAACGTCTGATGGTTTTATTGATAAAGACCGAAGTGCCGAAGACTATGGAGAACCAACATGGATTACCGGGCCGCGGGCACTGTTGCGGGTTCATCAAATGCGGGCAGAGGAGGATGCGATTATGGTGGGCACCAACACGGCAGAGAAAGATAATCCGTCGCTAACCGTACGGCTGATAAAAGGAAAAAACCCATTGCGCATTGTGCTCGACCGCCAGTTGCGTTTGGACAAAAAACTGAATCTGTTCGACAATTCAACCGAAACAATCGTTTTTAACGGGCTTGAAAACCATCGCTACAAAAACACTGAATACATAAAAATTGATTTCAACGATCAGCTTCTTCCGCAAATTCTGGAAGTGCTTCATCAAAAGAATATACTCTCGTTGATTGTTGAAGGAGGAGAGCAGGTTCTTAAAACTTTTATCGATGCAGGGTTGTGGGACGAAGCACATGTTTACACCGGGCACACCTATTTTGGCAAGGGAATAAAAGCACCTATGCCACCCGGAATTACCGGGCAATCGGAATTAATTGGGAAAGATAAACTGGTAATTTACCGAAATACGGCTACTTAAGCACCACGTGCGGGCCTCCGGGAATGATCTTCTTTTTCAGCACATTTTCCACGTACATAAAGTAGTAGAACAATTTGTGGTTCATTTCAAAACCGTAATCCTCGGTCGGGTCGTAACCAACAACAGGTTCAAAATTCCAGTTTGGCGACGGTGATGCACATTTCGCATTCCACGCACTTACATATTGCCGGTTCCAGTTTTCGTAATACGCTTGCGACCGATAGCTGGCGGGTGTATTTTGCCGCTGGTACCAAATATCGAAATTCGCATTAAATGTTTCCACATCATACTCTACACTGTCTTTGCCCGTTACCTCAACACTTGAATTTTGGCTTTCAGCAACTTGTTTTGCACCCGAACAGGCATACAAAAACACGGCTCCCCCAACGAATATCCACAGTAATATGTATTTTGTTTTTGTCATCGCTACCTTTAACTACGAATATGAAGTAAATATTGTTTTTACTCAAATAAATTTAGAAATTTACGAGTACAAATAAACAAAATATGTCTGATTGGAGTGAATTCTGGAACTGGTTTTATCTGATCTTTCTTATTACGGCAATTCCCGTTGCACTGATGATCATTTTAGAAAAACGATCGCCATTTAAAACAGCTGCCTGGATATTAGTGCTGATTCTGATCCCCATTTTTGGAATGATTTTCTACCTCGTTTTCGGGCAGGAGTACCGCAAACGAAAAATGTTTTCGCGGCGTGGCATAAAAAGCCTGAAAGCCATGCGCCGCTTGAGTGCCGAGCAGTTAAAAAACATCGAACAAAACAAACTTATTTCGCTGGCCGGATTGCACCACCAGGCACCAATTATCCGGCTTTTGCTAAATAATTCCGACTCGCTGCTTACCACAGGGAACAAACTGCATTTGCTGGTAGACGGGCAACAAACTTTTGACAGAATTATTGAAGCCATTGAAAAAGCCAGGCACCATATTCACATGGAATATTACATTTTTGCCGACGATAAAATCGGAAATCGAATAAAGGATATTCTGATAAAAAAACGGAAGGAAGGTGTTGAAGTACGCCTTATTGTTGACGATGTGGGTAGCTGGGGACTAACCCGGAAGTTTTTTCGGGAATTGCAGGCTAACGACATAGAGATTTATCCTTTTATGGAAGTTCGTTTTCCGCGCTTTACCTCGCGGGTAAACTACCGTAACCACCGAAAGATTATTGTTATCGATGGGAAAACGGGCTTTATTGGCGGCATAAACATTGCCGACCGATACATTGAAGGAATGAAAGGACTGGGCCACTGGCGCGACACGCACCTTCAAATTGGTGGCGATGCAGCCACCACCCTACAGGTAATTTTTGCTGCCGACTGGTATTTTATTACCAAACAAAACCTTTACGGCTACCGCTATTTCCCTCCTCTTTCCGATGCTCCGGGTGTTCCGGTGCAAATCTCCGCCAGCGGCCCCGATTACAGCTGGAAAAGTATTGAACAGGGATTTTTTGCGGCCATTACTACAGCGCGAAAAAGAATTCACATTGTTACGCCCTACCTGATGCCGCCTCCCGAATTAAAAACGGCATTGAAAACCGCAGCACTGAGCCAGGTTGATGTACGAATTATTATTCCCGAAAAATCGGATGCTTCGCTCTCCAGATGGTGCACGTTTTCGTATGTGGAAGAGCTACTGGAAGCAGGAGTACGCATTTATTTTTACCAGAAAGGATTTATTCACAGCAAGTACCTGCTGGTCGACGATAGTATAGCGAGCGTTGGAACCAGCAATTTCGACTTCCGCAGTTTCGAAACCAATTTTGAAGCCAATGCTTTTATCTACCAAAAAGAATTTACCAACGAACTCGAACAACACTTTTTATCCGATTTGCAGCATTGCCGCGAAGTACGTTACCGGGAATGGCGCAAACGACCGCTCTTTGATAAGGTTCGAGAATCGCTGGCGCATATTATTAGTCCGATGTTTTAAGAAGAGATGCGGGATTCTGGATACTTGATGCTGGATACTAGATTATTGATACTGGATCGTTGGATATTGATTATTCGATATTGATTATTGGATATTCGATGCTGGATGCTGGATGCTCGTTGACTCGTGTCCGTGACTCGAAACTCTGAACTCTTATTACTGGATATTCAATCTGTAACTCCTGAACTTGTCTTAGTGATAGCCTCACTTGAAGTGAGACCATCACCTGCTAAAACGGCAACTTCCCTAAATCCAGGTTACCGCCCGAAAGAATAATACCAACCTTTTTGCCCTGCACATCTACTTTCTTCTCGAGGATGGCTGCAAGTGGCACTGCCGACGATGGTTCGATAATTATTTTCATACGTTCCCAAATCATACGCATGGCTTCCACTATACTATCTTCAGACACGGTTACAATGTCATCTACCTTGTCGAGAATAATGGCAAAATTCCGCTCGCCTAATGAAGTCAATAAGCCGTCGGCAATTGTTTTCGGATTTTCTGAAGGTACCCACTTTTTCGAATGAAACGAACGGTAAGCATCATCTGCTCCGGCGGGTTCGGTAGCAATTATTTTACAGTTCGGCAGCAATTGTTTGGTTGAAATGGCTGTTCCGCTTAACAATCCGCCACCACCAACGGGTGCCATAATAATATCAAATTCGTCTTTGTCTTCAATCAATTCTTTGGCAGCTGTTCCCTGCCCTGCAATCACATGAAAATTATTGTAGGGGTGTATCTCTGTTGCTCCGGTTTCTTCAATCACTTGCGCCAGCGTACTTTCGCGCGCCTGTAGCGTAGGTTTGCAAAAGGTAATTTTTGCACCGTATCCGGCAACGGCTTTCTTTTTTATTTCGGGCGAGTTCTCGGGCATTACAATGTGCGCAGCTATTCCGCGCATACGGGCTGCCAGCGCCAGTGCTGCCGCATGGTTTCCCGAAGAGTGTGTGGCCACTCCTTTCTGTGCATCTTCTTCACTAAGCGAAAACACCGCATTACACGCCCCGCGAAATTTAAAAGCGCCTACTTTTTGCAGGTTCTCGCACTTAAAAAACAGCTCGGCTCCAACAATTTGGTTAATGCTCACCGATGACAAAACCGGTGTACGATGTGCATATTTTTGTACGATTTCGTGTGCTTTTTCAACGTCGGTAAAAGTCGGAATATTCATGGTTTTATGTTGCTCAGTTTTTCATTTAACAAATCGTAGTCGGTGTTGTATATCGACTGTCTCGACAATTCGCGCAAACGTTTTAATCCCGAAATGTAGAGGTACACCACAAAACCCACAAACACAATGGTTAACCAGCCAATCTCGGTAAAAAGAATAAAATCGTAAATGCCATGCAAAAGGATGGGAAACAGCAGTGCCTTCTGTTTCAGGCTTTGACGTTGTTTTTCGTAAAACTTTGCCAGCCCGAAATAAAAACCCATTGTAATTCCAAAAATTGCATGAGCCGGAACAGCAGTTATTGCCCGCATAATTCCGGTAGTTAATCCGCCGTCCATTACATAAAGCACATTCTCAACGGCAGCAAATCCCAGCGAAACATAAACGGCATAAACAATGCCGTCAAACTTTTCGTTAAACTCAGGGCTTTTCCAAATCAGGAGATACAATGCGAGGTATTTAAACAGCTCTTCCGAAAAAGCGGCAACGGCAAATGCTTTCCACGCTGCGGCAAACAACCACGGAAACTGCAGCGTAAAGCGGTCTAAAAAACGTTCGAGAAATAAGATAGGGATTACGGTTAATCCTCCTGCCAGCAAAGCAAATAACAACACACGCAAAGGCTCTTTTTCATATTTATCGCGGAAATAAATATAAGCTGCAATAATTACCACAGGAGCAAGCGCAAGTACCAGGAGGTTCATATCGTGTTAGTTTACATCGTTGAAATAAAAAGCCTGCACACCTTTCACTCCCGGGCGGTATTTAAAAACACCTCCGGCATGTGGCCATTTTTCCAGATCCTCTTTGTTGGTAGCTTCCCTTGCCGAAGTTATGTAGAGTGTTCCCATATCTTCGTCGCCAAAAGCGCACGAGGTAATATTTTTTGCCGGCACTTCAATTTTGTCGATCAGCTCGCCGGTAGCAGGATTCCAGCATCCCACTGCCGAGCCGCCCCACAGCGCTACCCACAGGTTATCGTTTTCGTCGATGGTCATACCATCGGGCGATCCCATTTCACGAGGTACGTTTACGGCAACCTCCGGATTTGAGATTTCGCCGGTGGCATCGTCGTAATCGTAGGCCATAACTTTTTGCGTAGGCGTATCGATGTAGTACATTTTTGTTTTATCGGCCGACCACACAATGCCGTTCGAAATACTCACCTCATCCACCATTTTATGAATTGTGGTATCCGGATCAAAACGGTACAAGGCAGCAACGCCCCTGCCACCTTTTGTGCTTATTGTTCCTGCCCAAAACCGTCCCGACGGATCACATTTACCATCGTTAAAACGGTTATCGGGTAAATCCGCTTCAGGGTCAACCAACAATTTTTTCGCCCCTGTTTCTATATCAAAATGATAAATTCCGTTTTGCAAAGCGACCAGTGCATTACCACTTTCTGTGGGCACTACCGTTCCGATCATTTGCCCTGTAAACATTTCTTTGTTGTAACCTGTAGCCGGATTATAAATGTTCAGAATTTCCTTTTTAATGTCGACCCACATCAGTTCTCCGGTTTTATAATTCCAGATCGCACCTTCGCCAAGAGTTGACTGGGTATCGAGCACCAGCTCGGCCTGTTTTGTTTTTGTTTCCGAACAGCTAAACAGCAACAATACTGCTAAAAGAAATAAAACGGTATACTTCATAATTATTGGTTTTCCGGTTATCGATGTTCTACATCACCCAAATGTACTAAATACTTTTTATGAGGTCGCGCATAATAAGCGTCATTTTGGGTTCAGCTTTCATGGCAACTTCCTGCACTTCCTCGTGCGAAATTTCAACAATCTCGCCGGGCACTCCGCTGTCGGTAACAATCGAAATTCCAAAAACACGCATATCCATGTGGCGGGCGACAATTACCTCGGGCACGGTTGACATACCTACAATGTCGCCACCCAAAATGCGGAACATCTTGTATTCGGCAGGCGTTTCGAAAGTTGGTCCTGATACGCCAACATAAACTCCTTCTTTTACATCGATGTTATTTTCAAGGGCAATCAATTTGGCTCTGTTGCGCAGGCGCTGGCTGTAGGGTTTGCTCATATCGGGGAAACGCGGCCCAAGTTCACTCATGTTTTTTCCGCGCAAAGGATGCTCCGGGAAAAAGTTAATGTGATCGGTAAGCAGCACAATCTCGCCAACCCGCCAATCAGGATTTAATCCACCGCTGGCATTCGATACAAAAAGGTTATTTACGCCCACAAACTTCATCACACGCACCGGGAAAGTCACTTCTTTCATGTCGTAACCTTCGTAATAATGAAAGCGGCCCTGCATGGCCAGCACTTCTTTATCGCCCAGTTTTCCGTAGATCAATCGCCCGGCATGCCCATCAACTGTTGACACCGGAAAGTTTGGAATATCGGTGTAGGGAATAGAATCGATAATCTCGATTTCATTTACCAGCCCGCCAAGACCGGTTCCCAAAATAATTCCCACCTCAGGACTTGCCTGAATTTTTTCTTTTATGAAGTTCGCGGTTGCTTTTATTTTCTCCAACATAATTCAATATCTTCTTATTAAACGACTTTTTTTCTTCTTCAAGGAAATCAATTTTTACCGGCAGATAATACATGGCATTTTTTAGTTCATCGCTCATTTCGCCGATGTCTTTAAAACGCATGGCATCCTTTTCGGTTGTCACAATCAATTTTCTTTCTGATTTTATTTCACTGAACTTTTTCTCGATCTCACGAATATCGGTCATACTGTACGAGTGATGATCGGAAAAAGTTAATGTTTCCATATGCGTTCCCATCTTACGAATAAAGGAATGCATTTGTTTTGGCGAGGCAATTCCGGTAACTACCAACATGTGGCAGGCTACATCTTTATAGCTTGCCTCATCAATTTCAGGAGCATCGAACACCGGCTGCAGCGTACCATAAACCAGACGGGTAAAATACAAACTCTGGTAGGGCAACAGGTTTACATCGTTTTGCAAAATACGGCGCATAATTGGCGTTACCTCTTCGGGGCATTTGGTGAAAAGAATAATATTTGCCCGGCGCATTTGCGAAACACCTTCGCGCAAACGGCCAACCGGCAGCAATGAATCGTTTTTTATCTGACGGTTGTAATCAATCAATAAAATGTTTATTCCCGGCGAAATTCTGCGGTGCTGAAAAGCATCGTCGAGCAACACCACATCAGGCGTTTTATCGTTGTTACCTTCCAGCAATTTTTCCACTCCCGACACCCGGTTTTCGCACACCGAAACAGTAGCCTCCGGAAATTTGTTTTTTATCTGCAGCGGCTCATCGCCCACTTCCTGTGCCGTTGAATTGGTTTCAACCAAACGGAATCCTTTTGTTTTTCGTTTGTATCCCCGGCTTAAAGTGGCCACCTCGTACTTCTCTTTTAATAAACTTACCAGGTACTCAACATGCGGCGTTTTTCCGGTACCTCCAACAGTAATATTCCCGATGGAAATTACAGGCACATCAAACTCCTTTGAATTCAGAATTTTAAGATCGTAGGCCCGGTTACGCAGATAGACAGCTATTCCGTATAACCAGGACAGCGGATATAATAAAATTTTTATCATAAATGTTCTTCAAAATAGGTGGCTAAGATAACAAAAAAGGATGCACCATTAATAAATGACGCATCCTTCGGTTTTATTGTTGTACAATCTTAATTCAGATAAATATCGTATGGCATACGAGCGTAAATACCATTCATTTCTGTTGCTTTTTTCAGGTGTTCGTAATAGCGGTATTTTTCACCTAATTCGCTTTTCAGAATACGAGCTTTTACGTTTCCGCCCAGCTTAAACATTTCTTCAAACGGGCTGGTTAATGCCGGCAACGCAACGGTACGATAATCTTCCAAACCTTCCATCTCAACGGCCAGCTTTATGGCGTCTTCCAATCCACCAAACTCATCGATCAAACCAATTTCCTTGGCGTTTTCGCCACTCCAAACACGGCCCTGGCCTATGTTATCCACCTCTTCTTTGGTCATGCCCCGTCCATCGGCAACATGCGACAGAAAAGTATCATAACCAATAGTAATATAATTGGTCATGCGTTGTTTCTCATACGGAGTCATAGGGCGCATTAACGATAAAAAGTTCGAATGTTCGTTGGTACCAACAGCATCAGTCGTAATACCAAGTTTGTCATTCATCAGTTCGCCAAAGTTTGGAACCTGTCCAAAAATACCGATCGAACCGGTGATAGTATTTGGGCTGGCAACTATTTTATCGGCCGGGCACGAAATATAATAACCACCCGATGCCGCCACGTCGCCAAACGATACCACCAGTGTTTTCTCTTCGGCGGCCAGTTTTACTTCGCGCCAGATGGTTTCTGAATCGAATACGGCTCCTCCGGGAGAATTTACACGTAACACAATTGCTTTATACGAACTATCCTGGCGCACTTTACGAATTTCTTTACCCAGTTTATCACCGTTAATTCCTTCGTCAGCACTTACGGTAGTTCCAATTTCGCCACTGGCATAAATTACTGCAACTTTGTTTCGGCTGTATTTTTTGCTGTGTCCTTTCACCGGAACTTTAACATAGTCTTTCACGCTCACTACCGGAATACCTTCTGTTCCTTCAATTCCGGTAATTTCGCGCATATCATCAAGCACCTCGTCGCGAAATTTCGCTGCATCGATCAAACCGTTCTCCACCATATCCTGGGCTTTTTTGTAGGTTTGTGCTTCATCGGCCAGGGCATTTAGTTTTTCTATCGAAATATTACGCTTTTCCGAAATCCCTTTCAGCATATGATTCCACAAACTATTCATGTAAACCAGTCGCTGCTCGCGGTTTTCCTCGCTCATCTTATCCAGCATAAAGGGTTCAACAGCTGATTTAAATTTGTTGTTTGGCCCACGAATGATCTGCATTTCAACACCCAGTTTTTCAAGGGCATTTTTGTAAAACATCAGTTCGCTGCTCAAACCACGAAAATCGAGTGTTACTTCCGGGTGCAAAACAATCTGGTCGGCTACTGTTGCCACATAATAACCTTTCTGGTCTAACATCATCTGGTCGGCAACAGCGTAAATCGGCTTATCGCAACTGTCTTTAAAAGCAATCAGTTCATTTCTGATTTCTTCAACCGAAGCAAAACCACCGTTTGTTATCGACAATTTCAGGTAAACACCTTTTATTCGATCATCGTTGGCAGCTTTCTTCAATGACTCGCTAATGTTATCCAGCCCAATTGTTTTTATCGAGCTAAAAATTCCGGGCAGTTCAAGATCTTCAAAAGGATCGTTTGGGGCACGGTCTACAATACTTTGGCTCAAGTCAATTACCAACATCGATTGGTCGGCTACCGTAATCTCTTTATCGGCCGAGGCAATAATTGCCCCAAAAACGATAAACATCAGAAAAATACCAATTAACGAGATGGCCAGAAAACCAACTATGGTCGCTAATACGTATTTGAAGAATTCTTTCATATTTTTGTAATTTTATTAATGTTCCAGTTTAGTGAATGAGTACCATTTTAAGCAAGGAATTACAAATATAAGATACAATGAACAAGGTGTTTCTTGGAATAGGCGGAAATATTGGTGACAAGCATAAAAATTTTAAACTTGCCCTCGAACTGATTGACCACAAATTAGGTAAAATAATCCAAAAGTCATCGGTTTACGAAACGCCGCCGTGGGGTTTTCATTGCGATGATGTGTTCTGGAACCAGGTTGTGGTTATTGAAACCAAACTTGAGGCCGAAGAATTACTTTGGCGCATCCATGAACTGGAAGCCGATTTTGGCCGGGAACGTGGTAATGAACGCTACTCATCGCGCGAAATGGATATTGACATCCTGTATTTTAACGACGAGTTTATGGAGTCGAAAGACCTAATCGTTCCTCACCCGCGCATTCACGAACGTCGTTTTGTGTTGGTTCCGCTGGTTGAAATTGCCCCGGAAATGAAACACCCGCTTCGGCGTTTAACCAGCATTGAGATGCTGGAAAACTGCCTCGACAAATCGGTTATTAAGAAAGTTAAAATGGACGAATGAATGATGAATTTCGATTAACGATTTTTGATTGCGGATCGAAAGACACAAAAGACTTCCACGGATGACAATACATTGCCAAACCCCATATTCTATCAGACGAAATACGTAGCCTGCACTTTCATTTTATGGGAGCAGACTAAAAGAATCAGGGTTATTCCTGAATTCCTTTTGTCCAATCTTCATTATACAGAAAATCGTTATACGGAAATCGTTGCGAATGAATTCCTTTCACTTTTTCGTACAATTCTTCTTTAAACTCTTCTATATTCGTTTTGTCTTTTGCTGAAATAAACAAAGCGGGCGTGTTACTTTTTGCCATCCACGAGCTTTTCCACTCTTCCAGACTAAAATTGTCTTTTGTGCGTGGCGAAAGATCATCCTCATCTTTTTCCTCGTAAGTAAAAGCATCAATTTTATTGAAGATGTAATAAGTTGGCTTATCGCCGGCATCGATTTCTTCCAAAGTGGTATCAACTGTTTCAATCTGCTCCTCAAATCCCGGGTGCGAAATATCAACCACGTGCAGCAGAATATCTGCTTCGCGAACCTCGTCGAGTGTTGATTTAAACGACTCAACCAATCCATGTGGCAGTTTACGGATAAACCCTACGGTATCAGCCAAAAGGAAAGGCAAGTTTTCGATCACCACTTTTCGTACCGTTGTATCGAGTGTAGCAAATAGTTTATTCTCGGCAAATACTTCCGACTTGGCCATCATATTCATAATGGTTGATTTACCCACGTTGGTATACCCCACCAAAGCCACGCGCACCATTTTGCCACGGTTTTTGCGCTGGGTAGCTTTTTGCTTATCGATTTTTACCAGCTGTGTTTTTAAACGGCTTATTTTATCCAGGATAATACGGCGGTCGGTTTCAATCTGAGTCTCTCCCGGACCACGCATACCGATACCACCACGCTGACGTTCAAGGTGAGTCCACATTCGGGTCAGACGCGGCAATAAATACTGGTACTGCGCCAATTCAACCTGTGTTTTTGCGTGAGCTGTTTGTGCCCGTTTTGCAAAAATATCGAGGATAAGATTGGTACGGTCGAGAATCTTACACTCCAACTCGCGTTCAATATTTCGCAATTGTGTTGGTGTAAGCTCGTCGTCGAAAATTACCGTATCGGCTTCAACAACTTTTATGTATTGATTAATCTCGTCGAGTTTACCCGGACCAACGAATGTGGCTTTATTGGGAACATCCAGTTTTTGGGTGAATTTTTTTAATACTTGCGCACCCGCAGTATCGGCCAAAAACTCCAATTCGTCGAGGTACTCTTTTGCCTGACGTTCATCCTGATCCTGGTTGATCAGTCCCACAATAACCGCTTTTTCTGTAATAGGTGCTGTTTCTATCATTACTTTATTTTTTTTCAAAAAAAAACTCCTGCTTCGAAAGAAACAGGAGTGCAAAAATATTGTTTTTTATTTGTTACTGCAACACGAAGTTAATTGGTACCGTGTACGATACGTTAACCGGTTTTCCTCGCTGTTTACCTGGCTTCCATGCAGGAAGCGCATTTACCACACGAAGTGCTTCTTTATCCAACGAAGGGTCAACACCCCTTGCGATTTTAGCATCGGTAACTTTTCCTGTTTTACTTACAACGAAAGTTACATATACTTTACCTTGAATACCGTTTTCCTGTGCAATTACAGGATACTTGATAGCATTGGCAATATATTTACGCAATGCAAGGTCTCCACCCGGGAATTCCGGCATATCTTCTACGATAAAGAATACCTGAGCTTCTTCCTCTTCTTCTTCGTCAGCTGTTTCGATTACAGGAGCAACGTCGATTACTGTTTCTTCGTCGGCCTCAGTATCTTCAATTTCCAGCTCGTCTTCAATCTCTACATCATCATCAACAATGTTCAGCACCTCGATAACTTTTGGTGGTGGAGGTGGTGGAGGTGGTTTTACCTCTTGCTCACGAGTAATAGGGATGATCTCTTCTTCAACTTCCGCAGTTTGGATCTGACCAAGGTCAGCAGCTTTTGATGGTTTCGTAGTCCACTCAAAAGCCAGAAGCGAAAGCCCCAACGCGACAACTAATCCAATCAGCCAAAACATATTCTTTTTGGCTTCCAGATCAGCTTTTGGTGTTTTTTTAAGTTCCATACTTAACTATTTTATTTGTTTTATTTGATTTTTTTGCCCTTCAAAATCGGGGCTTAAAGATAAAAAATAATCTTCACATGCAAGTGAATTTTAAATTCATTTCAATTTTCTATTGCAATATAAAATTAATGGGTACAGTGTAGCGTACTTTCACCGCCTTGTTGCCCTGTTTCCCGGGCTTCCACCGCGGCATCGATTTAACTACGCGAATTGCTTCACGATCAAGCGATGAGTCGACTCCACGAGCCAGTGTAACGTCATAAATGTTCCCATTTTCATCAACTACAAAGGTTACAAAAACCTTGCCTTTAATTCCATTCTCCTGCGCGATTGCCGGGTACTTAACATTTTTCGATAAAAAACTTAATAAAGCAGCATCTCCCCCCGGAAATTCGGGCATAGTTTCAGCAAAGTCAAAAATTCCACTCAAATCCTCTTCCTCCGGATCTTCTCCAAAATCCATTATGCTTCCAAGATCAATTGTTAGCGGTTCTTCGGGCTCCTCTCCTTCCCATATCAATTCTTCATCGATCTTTTTGCCATCTTCAATAACTTTAAAAACAGGCACCTTGATGATTGGCTTTTCGGGCTCAGTTTTCTCAGGTGGTGTACTTGGAATAACCAAATCTTCGGGCGGCATATAATCTCTACTCCCCTGAACAATCATGGTTTTTCGTGCAGGTTGTTTCCACTCGAATGCAAACAATATAAAACCAAGTGCAACTACTAAACCAATTAAGAACAAGGTAGTTTTTTTACTCTCAAGATCAGCTTTCTTTGTTTTTTTAGATTTCATGGGTTCTAATTTTATTGGATTTTTAAATAAATCAAAGAACGCCGGCTTCTTGTTTTCTGCAGTTACATTTGACAATAGCAAAAACTTTACCAAAAAAAATATTTGATTGATTCTGAAAAATATTTTTATATTTGCAGCCACGATTTGGGGGATTAGCTCAGTTGGCTAGAGCGCTTGACTGGCAGTCAAGAGGTCACCGGTTCGACTCCGGTATTCTCCACAGAAAAGGAGCAGTTCGAAAGGATTGCTCCTTTTTTTGTATCTTCTATACTATTCTAAAAACATGATATGGCCTATTACATGTATATTTTAGAGAGCGAAAAAAATGGGAAATATTATATTGGTAGCACCCAGAATGTACAAGAGCGATTACAACAACATAATTATAGCAGAACACCATCACCAAATCAGGGGTTCCATGGAGATTAGTATATTCCGAAGAGTTTGCAGAACGTTCGTCTGCTATACAACGGGGAGATGAGATTAAGAAAAAGAAAAGCAGAAAGTACATTCAATTTCTGATTAACTCAGTTGGCTAGAGCGTCCCGAAAGCATTCGGGAAGGTCACCGGTTCGACTCCGGTATTATTCTCCTCGAAAAACTCAATAAATTCCTGCTATTTGCCTCTTTCTTATACATGGAAAGCTTTTCCATATCACCTTTTTCACCCGGTCCTGGAAGATCAGCCTCAAAACATGTAAGATTTCATATTAAAACCCCAATAACATTGTAGAAAACCGTATAACCCAAGGGAGCACGGACCACACCTAAACTATTGTATATGTGACGAGTAATGCTTAACTTGTTATAAAAACCGAAATTTCAGCAAACGATGAAAAAAGTATTGTTTATTAGTATTTTCTGTCTGTTTTTTGTAGGTATTGGCCATGGACAAAAAATGTATTCTTTTGAAAACCTTGAACAATCTACTCCTGAGAATCTGGAGACATATTTAACTTTTGCAAAAAAACAAAAGAAAACGGGAGCGATATTACTTAAAACCGGACTACTGACCGCAGGAACAGGTTTTGTAGTAGCGGCTCTTAGCTATGACAATGATGAATGGATTGGAATTAACACCGGCACAGCTATTGGTGCCTGGATGTGCATATTGGGAACAGGGGCTGCCCTAGTAGGGTTACCAATTCTTATATCTGGTTCTTCCCGGATTAAACGAATTAATGAGGTAATATCCCGTAATTCTGCTCATTTCCCTGTAGAAATAATTCCATCTTGTTTTTACGACAACATTGCTCAACATCATCAATACGGCGCAACTATCCGAATAAAATTTTAACACACTATTCTGAGAAATCTTATTTTACACATCTATTTGTTCGTTGTTGCTTTCCCTCTTTCGGATAAAACTTACGGATAATCACACCGAAAGCATCACATCAGTAAGCGAATCTTCAGGTTGGAGGTTGAGCTTTTTCCTTAATTTGTAACGGTGGTTTTCAACGCCACGGATGGAGATTCCAAGCAGCGGTGCAATTTCTTTCGACGATAAATTCATCCGCAGATAAGCACACAATTGTAGGTCGCTCGATGTAAGGTCGGGATATCTGTCCTTCATCTTATGAAAGAACTGTTCGTGTGCCCGCTCGAAATTGTTTTCAAAAATCTGGCGGTCGTCTCGGCTCGATATATTTTCGTCAATTTTATTGTTTAAGTAATTAAAATACTTGTCGGGGTAACGCGATCCCAGCTCTTCTTTTTGTTTCCGTATAATGTTTTTCAGGTCGATCAAAAATTCGTTTTTACGAATTATCGCCATGGTAGAGTTGGCCAGCTCTTTACTTTTAAACCGCACTTCGCTCCGTAGTTTATCATTTCGCAGGCGAATGAGTTCCCGCTCGCGTTTTTCGTGTTGCAATTGCTCTTTCTTTTGAGTTTGTTTTACCCCCCACCGCCGGAATAGCAAAAGCGCTCCGATTAAAATAAACATATACAGAAATATGGCCAGTTTGGTAGCCAACAGTGGTGGCAGAATTTTAAAATTGAAGGTGTAAAGCTGACTTTCGTTACCCCAGATATCAACAGCTTTTACCTGTAACTGGTATTCTCCGCGTGGTAACCTTTCAAACTGAAATTCGGGGTCGGTCACACTTCCCGACCAGCCCAGATGTAATCCTCGTAAAAAATACTTGTACGATACCGGAAATTCGTTGAGCATCGGAAAAGAGAAGCGAATTTTTACGTTGTTCAGCGTGTTTTTAATCTCGGGTTCACTGGTGTTAAGTGGCAAAAATACCGATCTCCCACCGTTGCTTTGCAGCTCAATACTTCTCACTTCAGGAGCGTACCGTCCAACCATACTTGTGGCGGAGTCGCTTACCGAAGCATCAAGAAAAGCCAGGCCGTTTTGCAAACACAAAATACCGGAATATTGATTTAACGGAAGGATATTTTCGAATCCATCAACCAGTAACGGATCGTTGAACAATGACGTTGGGAACTCTTTAATCAGTTTAACATCGGTTTGTACAATGGAGAACAGACCTATTGATGTTGATTCGATAAACCAATAATAATTGTTGGGCGCTTTTATTATCCGGTTGGACGCCGCATACTTTCCCAAACTGGCGTTTATTGTATCGTAAGGAAGAATGGTATTGGTAAGATCGTCGAAGGTATATAACTTTTCGCCGGTAGTAAATACAATGCGTTTTTCAATTTTAAAAACATGTATTGAATGGTCTTTTCCAAAAGTCTCCTCTCCGAAATATTCAGGTTCGTCCACGGCTTTTGTACGCTCTTCATCCACCTGAATTTTAAAAATCCCGCGGTGCATGTGGCTGGCCCAGATATTTCCTAAATGATCGAATTCAATATAACGGATCAGGTTACTAAAATCCTCGATGTAGTTTCGAAACTCAATTCCCTTGTTGGTTTTGTTGTACACAACAATGCGGTTATAGGTCGATTGCAAAAGCAAATCGGGATGAAACGGATCCTGCACAAAATTAAATGCGCCTCCTTCCGAAGATATTGCTCTTTTTTCTCCATTCCTCAGCGCAAAACTCCCCTGGTTGTGCCCTATTAATAGTTCGTCGTCACTTACTTTCAGGTCCCATATCTGGTCTTGTGTGCCTGGCACAAGTTTAATATCATCGCTATTCAAATCGAGCGATCTTTCAAACAAACCCTGATTTGTACCAAGGTATAGTTTGTTCTCGAAAATGGCTGTGGAGTAAATGGCACCCGCTCCCGGCAACTTTTTAACCACAAAACTCTTGTTGGGATTGTCGGCAACAAAACCAATTCCAATATCAAGTGCCAGCCAGGTATTCCCGCGTTCATCGCTAGCAATACCCAACACCGTGTTATTCGGAAGCCCGTTTCTTGAATTTACATGTGTTATCCGTTTCCCGAACCGATCAAATACCACAATTCCGTCAACCAGCGAACCAATAATAAATTGTCCGTTTTCATTTCGGCTGGCCCGGTTGAGCTCGTTCTCAATAAAATACGAGGTCCAGTCATCGTTCCATTGTTTCAGCCCGGTTCCATCCCAAACAAAAATTCCTCTGTCGGCAGTACCAATTAGAAGGTTTTCGTTATTCCCAGGGATAATAAATTTAACCGTGGTTCCGATAAGCGCATCATCGAAAATAATTCGTTTTACTTCATCCTTTTCAACCTCCCAGATTCCATTGTCTCTGATCGCCACCAAAACACGGTCGTTTACCTGGTTCATTACCGAAATACCACCACCAAGGTGCAAAGAATAAATACTGTCGTTATGGTAGGTAAGTATATTGCCAAACGATTGAAAATACACATGATCGTCCTTTACCGCGATGTTCCAAAACTCCAGGTTCGGATTATCTTTAAAAAAAACGGCTGCTTTCGGGTTTAGCGATTTGTAAACCAGTTCGCCCGTTGGAGTTGGTTTCCAATAACCCAGCTCCATGTATCCACCGGTATATACAATCGAGTCGCCAACGGCTTTTACCGAGCGTACAATTGTATTATTTGGTAACCGGTTCATCGTCCAGTTGGTACCGTCGAACGAGAGAAGTCCCGCATGATTGGCAACATATACAATGCCATTGTTGGCAATACTAACACCCCAGTTTTGCCGGGCCCCTTTATAGATGGTCTGATCAAACTTTACCACTCCCGTTTCCTCCTCCAACGCCAGGGAAGTGATAGCCCAAACCACCAAAAAGATGGTACCAATGATCGATTTTGTTCCGGTTTTTAGCATCGAATGTTAATGATTTTACAGATGACAAATGGATGTAATTCCTCTATTTTCTACTCTAAACCCCATTTTTTACGAAATAAATAAAATTAAATGTACAAAAAAATAAAAAGAATTCACAAACAAACAACCATTTTAAACCCTGTTTTACAACTACTTACAATTACTGTTTATTTTACAGGATGAGGTAATGATGAGGTTGTTAAAGCGATTCACTTTAGTCGAAAGTATCAATAGTGTATTTATTTGATTGTTTTCCGCCTTGCCGACACCATACCTTTGACATCAAACTAATTCAAATTTTAAAGTTATGCGAAAAACATTCTTTATTGTATTTCTCCTTTTTTCGTTTTCAACACTATTTGCGCAGGATAGAATTTCTATCTCCGGCTCGGTGGTTGATGCAAACGGAATAACTCTGCCGGGAGTATCCGTTTTGGAAAAAGGGACAACTAACGGAGTTGTTACAAACATTGACGGCAACTATACCTTGTCGGTAAAACAGGGAGCCACTGTAGTTTTTAGTTACATTGGTTTTCTCCCTCAGGAAATTAATCCTCAACAAGCAGGAACGTTTAACATACAGTTGCAGGAAGATGTAGTTGGACTTGAGGAAGTTGTTGTTATTGGTTACGGATCGATGAAAAAGGCCGATCTTACCTCTTCAATTTCCACACTGAAATCTGACGAGCTGGTAAAAACACCTGCCGGACAGGCCATGCAATCGTTGCAGGGAAAAGTCGCCGGTGTTCAGATTGTAAACTCAGGATCGCCTGGTAGTTCACCAACAGTTCGTATTCGAGGTATCGGATCATTTCCGGGAAGCAGTAATTCATCGCCTTTGTATGTTGTTGACGGAATGTATTTCGACAACATCGATTTCCTTAACCCATCGGATATTGAAACCTTATCGGTTTTAAAAGATGCTTCGGCATCGGCAATTTATGGTGTTAGGGCAGCAAACGGCGTGGTACTTATAACCACCAAAAAAGGTTCGTTAAACACGCAAACCAGTATTACCTACGAAGGATATTACGGTATTCAGGTTCCGCAAAACGTAATGCAAATGGCCAACGCCGAACAATTTGTTGATTACGTTTACCAAACCGGATCGGCAGCCGACATTAGTTTTGTTGAAAATGCCATGCAACGTTATGGCCGTAGCCGCGTGAACCCGAATGTACCAAACGTAAATACCGACTGGTATGCCGAGATTATGAAGTCGCATGCCCGCCAGCAAAACCACTCGGTTTCTGTGTTGGGTGGTAACGACAAAACGTCTTACTCGATGGGAGTGAATTATTACGATCAGGAAGGTTTGCTTGAAGCTGAAGATTCGTATAAAAGAATGAATATTCGTGCATCAATCGATCACCAGGCAAACAGCTGGTTAAAAACCGGGGTAAACTTTAATGTAAGTAACGGAACCCGCTACATTGCAAGCGATGCAGCCTGGTTTAGCGCATATCATGCTGTACCGATCCTTCCGGTATACGACCAGCAGAATTACGACGATTTGGTAGCACAGGGAATTGATTACCCAAGTAATTATTCGAGTGCACAATTATTGGATTACCGCGGTTCGCAAAACCCGTTTTTAAATCTAGCTTATAACGATTCGCGTCAGGATATCAGAAAAATACTTGCCGGTATTTATGCCGAGGTTGACATCCTTCCAAATCTGTTGACATTTAAAAGTGCATACAATTCTTCAATGATGTTCCTGAAGTCTCGAAGTGTTGGATTGCCTTATTACATCACTAACTCGACACGAAGAACTTTATCTTCCATTTCATCATCGCGAACCACCAATGTAAATCATTTCTTTGATAACACATTGACATATACTGACAGTTTTGGCGACCACAATATTACCGCAATGGCCGGTATGTCGTACCGCGACGAGTGGTATGATTATCTGGGCGGTTCGGCCGAAGATATTCCGCTGAACGAAAATGCATGGTACATTAACCAGTCGCAGTCGGAAACATCAAAACAAGTTGGCGATAACGGAGAGCGTCTGTACGGTGTTTCTTATTTCGGACGTTTATCATACAACTACGATAACAAATACATCGCTTATTTCACCATCCGCCAGGAAGGAACACAAAAGTACCAGGAGAAATGGGGTACTTTCCCTGCCTTTGGTTTAGGATGGGTAGTTACCGAAGAAAGTTTTATGGAAAATGTTGGTTTTCTTAACTACCTTAAATTAAGAGGTGGATGGGGAAAACTGGGTAACGATAAAATTGCCCGCCAGGATGGAGCAAACACTACCAACCCGGTATTTTTGGCAATCGACGATATGCAGGTTGACGGAACAACAACAACAAGTACGTTTGGTTATTTGGGTTGGGAAACCGTTACCGGAACAAACATTGGTTTAAACGCCGAATTGTTTGACAACCGTTTAACCATTGATGCCGACTACTTCATCCGCGACACGGAAGATGCTGCTATCCCGGTAAGTTTGAAATTGCAATCGGGAAGCGTTTTACGTAACGTTGGTACCATCCGTAACTCAGGTTTGGAACTGGCAGTAGCGTGGAGAAACGAAATTAACAGAGATTTTAGCTACAACCTTGGTGTGAACATTTCAACACTGAAAAACGAAGTTCGCGACCTTTACGGACAAACCTACATTAACGGAGGTCAGGCCGAGTTCAGACAACGTTCTCAGGTTGGCGAGCCATTGCTTTCATTCTATGGTTACGAAGTAGCAGGTATTTACCAAAACGAGGCCGAAATTAATGCTGATCCGGTAGCTGTTGCCAATTCGCTGGTTCCGGGCGATTTCAGGTTTGTCGATCAGAACAATGATGATGTGATCAACGACGACGACAAGGTATTCCTTGGTTCATACATTCCAACGTTCTCTTACGGTGGATTTATCGGACTGAATTATAAGGATTTCGAATTCTCGATGAACATTATGGGCCAGACAGGCAACAAAATTCTTAACCGTAAACGTGGTGAGATCATCTGGACAAACGACACCAACATCGATGCTGATTTGGCCAACGGACTTTGGACAGGCGAAGGCACATCGAACAAATACCCATCGGCTTCGGCACTACGTCGCGGATGGAACCAGAACTTTAGCGATTACCTGGTTGAAGACGGAAACTTCTTCCGCATCCAGAATATTCAGCTGGCGTACAACATTGATGGCAAAAAGCTGTTTGGTGCCGGAATGCCCGATGCAAGAGTTTTTGTAACTGCTGAAAAGCCGCTTACTGTATTTAAATACAACGGATTCAATCCTGAAGTTAACAACGGTATCGACCGCCAGTTTTATCCGGTTCCGGCCGTTTATACAATTGGGGTAAATCTAAAATTCTAAACACTTTAAGACATGAAGAAGAAACTATTAATAAAATATTTTACACCCGTACTATTAAGCGGGCTGTTATTGGTGTCGGGAATTGGATGTACCGACAAACTGGATCAACCTTTTGAGAACGAATCGTTTACCAGCGACGTAGATTACACCATTGGCGAAAATATGATTTTACCATTACTGGGAGCCTATCAGGGTTTGTACACCCGCGCATGGGAAGAGCCATTAACACTGGGAATCAGAGGCGACGATGTAAATGCTGCCGGCGACCAGGTTCCAATGCAGGAACAGGATAATTACATGTACCAGGCCAGTCACTGGAATCCAAACTCGGTGTGGCAACAACACTACAACGACATTGTAAATGCATTTACTGCAATCGACGAGATCAATAAGTACCGCGAAGCATCGGGGAACAATGCTATGGCCGATCAGTACATTGCCGAATGTCGTGTAATGCGTGCTTACCTATACCTTAACATTGCACGAACTTTTGGAGGCTGTATCGTTATCGACCAGCTGGATAATATCCAGAATACACCGGTGAGTAACAAGGCACAGGTAATGCAATATATTGTTGACGAAATGACCGATGCAATTCCAAACCTTCCGGATATGCATCCAAACAAACGTACTGATATTCCTGGAGGTATGACCACTTACACTGCTTATGCAATTCAGGCACTGGCCTACCAGGAAATGAAAGATTATCAGGGTGTGGTAAATGCAACGTCGCAAATTATCAACTCGGGCGAGTTCAAGTTAGCCGACGACTTTTATCACCTATTCAAAAAGGCAGGTAAATTGGATGACGAGAATATCATGGAATTCCAGTATTCTGATTTCAACCAGGGAGAAGGCGACCGTTTTGGTTTCCTGTTTGCCCCATTTGGTATTGGCGGATGGACACCCGTTGTTACCGGCGCCGGAGCAGGTTGGGGATTTTATGAACCCACACTGAAATACATCGAATTTATGCTCGACAGAGGCGAGAGTGTGCGTCTGGAAACCAGTGTTATTTTCACTCCTGACGGAATTACTGAGTTGAGAAATGACTATGGTACAATTCCGGAGTGGATTACCAATACCAACCGCGAAGGTGATATTTTTAACAACAACGCCCGCATGAATTTTGTGAGTGGAAAACACAGCCAGCCTTCTACTGAACTGGTTCCCGGAAGAACATCTTACGGAAGTAACAAAAACTTTATCGTTATCCGCTATTCAGAAATGTTGCTGATGTACGCCGAAGCGCTTACCCGTGGTGCATCAAGCAGTATTTCAATGAGTGCCGACGATGCAGTGAACATGGTTCGCGCACGTGCCGGATTAACCAACTTGTCGGGTGTTACAACTCAGGATGTACTGGATGAAAAATTTGCTGAACTGGCAATGGAATGGGGTACCCGCTATTACGATATGGTGCGTACGGAAAACACAAGTGCCCTTTCGTATGGTGGAAGAACATTTACGATGGACAAAGCCTATTTGCCATTTCCGGCCGATCAGGTTGCTGAATTACCACAATTGGAAGAAGGAATTGACTAAAACGATAAAACATGAAGACTTATAATAAATTATTTATACTTGCATTGATACTTTTTGCTTTCAATGCATGCGATCAAAACTACATCGATGGAATATCGGCTGTAGATCCGGGAGCAGATGAAACAGCTCCACAGGTTACGATTAACTTTCCGCCCGAAGGTTACGAAATTCAGACTAACGATGCTATTGCTTCGGTAGATATTGACTTTGAAGTGCGAGACGATATTGAAATCGGATCCATTAAGGTAAATATCGACGGTGCTGAAATTGCCAGCTATTTGGAGTTTATGGATTACCGCGTAGCAATGAGAACCTATACTTACGACAATGTTACAACAGGCTCGCACGTATTAAGCATAACAGCCACCGACCTGGATGGTAAGACAACAACGGCAACGGTAAACTTTGCAAAATCGCCGCCATACGTACCACAATACGAAGGCGAAATTTTCTACATGCCGTTTAACAACGAATTCCGCGAAATGAACAGCCTTCAACTGGCAACAAAAGTGGGAAATCCTACATTTGCTGACGGTATTCAGAAAGGAACAGCTTATAGCGGCGCTGCTGATTCGTACCTCACATTCCCTACAACAATTCTGCAGGGAGCAACTGAAGTTAGTGCAAGTTTCTGGCTGAAAGTTGATAACAGCATGGACAGAGCAGGAATTCTGGTAGTAGCTCCTCCAGCCGACAACAATAACGACCGTTCTAAAGGATTCCGTTTCTTCCGCGAAGCCAGTAACTCTGGTGCAACTCAACGTTTTAAGCTTAATGCCGGAAACGGAACTGCTGATAGCTGGTTCGATGGTGGTGCAGCTGCCGATGTTGAACCAAATACCGGCGAGTGGACACACTTTGCTTTTAGTATTTCAGAAACGAGCGCAGAAGTTTATATCAATGGAGAATTGGTAAAAGAGGGAGATTTCAGTGGAATTGACTGGACTGATTGTAATGTAATCTCAATTATGTCGGGTGCTCCAAACTGGACAGGCTGGAACCATCTTTCTGATGGAAGTTTAATGGATGAATTACGTATTTTCAATACAGCGCTTACGCAGGAGGAAGTCCACACTATAATGCTGAAAGAGCAGGCTTCTTTCTATATGGATTTTAACGGAGATTTTAAAGAAGCCATTAGCAGTGAAGATGCAACTGTTGTTGGTAATCCTGCATTGGATTATGGTGGTGGTGTTGATGGTGATGCCTACCAGGGAGCCGCTGATGCTTATCTTTCTTTTTCAACTGCCGATGTTGACATCCAGGGAGAAGAATTCAGTGCCAGTTTCTGGATGAATATAAATGCAACGCCTGACCGCGCAGGTATTTTAGTTATGGGGCCGGAAGATTCAGCCAATCCTGATGCGCAAAACGACAGAACAAGTGGTTTCCGCTTCTTCCGCGAAAATGCCAGTGGCATGCAACGTTTTAAACTAAATGCCGGTAACGGAACTGCCGATTCGTGGTTCGATGGCGGCGCGGCTGCCGATGTTGATCCAACAACAGGCAACTGGGTACACATGGCATTTGCCATTTCGGGTACCGAAGCGCGCGTTTACATTGATGGTGTTGAAGTAAAACAAGGTGCTTTCTCAGGCATCGACTGGACCGGCTGCGACTTGCTTTCTATCATGTCGGGATCGCCACGTTTTAGCGGCTGGAATCACAAGTCGGACGAAAGTTTAATGGACGAACTGTACCTATTCAAAAAAGCACTTTCTGCTGAAGAAGTGACTTTAATGATGCAAGACGGTTTATAGAGTAATATAAGGTAGTTTACAGAATTGGCCCACTGTGATTTGCAGTGGGTCAATTCAAACTTTTTTTTGAATATTAACAACACGCTTATCTGCATATATTGATGCGAATTTTCCATAAATTATTATTCCTCTTGTTGCTTATAGTAACGATCGTTTCCTGTAGCAAAGATGATTCCGAGGTAGAAAAACCAGGTGAAGATCTGGCAATTACTTACGCCTACATTGGCGAAACAGCACTTACCGCAAGTGGCCAAAACACAAACATTGCCATCGACGAAACGATTGAGATCCGTTTCAACGCTGCGGTGAATATGGTATCTGCCGAGGCAAGCATCAATCTATTCGATGCAGCCAACAATCCCCTGGCATTAACTTTTTCCTATTTCAACAATAACCAGTTGATTAAGATCGATCATCAGGACCTGGATGAAAATGCAACTTACACCTTAACAATCTCATCCGGATTAAAAGGGGCAAACGAAGAGCCTTTTAAAGGACAAACGTATACCTTTTCAACACTCACCACACCATTGGTTTTAGAAAGTGTGCAGATCGATGATGTGGCCTACAATCCGCTGTCGCGAATTTTAAACATCAACCGCAAACCGGTTATCCGGCTGCAATTTAACTCAGCTGTTTCAAAAAACGACATTTCCCTTTACTCATCGTATTCCAGCAATGGCGCGTCGGTAGCATCAACATTAATTCAGGTAGACGAACAAACAATTTCTGTTGAGATTTCGCAGGAAATGGAAGGTTTTAGTAAAACCGTTTTTGCCATTTCATCAGACATTGAAAATCGTATTGGCCGACCTTTCGACGGGCTGGAACTGAACTTTTACACACAAGCCGATACCACTCCAAAATTCCCTGTAATTTCTGACGAAGAACTCCTCACGCTGGTACAAAAGCAAACATTTAAATATTTCTGGGATTTCGCGCATCCGGTAAGCGGATTAGCACGCGAACGAAATACTTCGGGAAATACGGTTACTACTGGCGGTTCCGGTTTTGGAGTGATGTCGATACTGGTGGGTATCGAACGCGGATTTATTACCCGCCAGCAAGGAGTTGACAGGCTGGAAACTATTGTCGACTTTTTAACCAACGCCGATCGTTTTCACGGTGTGTGGCCACACTGGCTTAACGGCGAAACCGGAAAAACCATTCCATTCAGTACAAACGACGATGGTGGCGACCTGGTTGAAACAGCATTTATGATGCAGGGCTTACTGACCGTGCGTCAATACCTGAATGCCGGTAATTCGCAGGAATCATCTCTGATCGATAAGATCAACACGCTTTGGGAAACCATCGAATGGGACTGGTACACACAAGGCGGACAAGATGTGTTGTACTGGCACTGGTCGGCCAATAACGACTGGATAATGAATATGAAGATAAGAGGTTGGAACGAAGCGCTTATTATTTATGTTCTGGCTGCTTCGTCGCCAACGCATACCATCAACAAAGACGTGTACACCAAAGGCTGGGCGCGTGATGGCGACATGATGAACACCGGTAACAATTCGTATTACAGTTATACTTTGCCATTGCGCAGCGACATGGGTGGACCATTGTTCTTTTCGCACTATTCATTCCTCGGGCTCGATCCGCGAAATCTTTCCGATCAGTATGCCAATTACTGGGAGCAAAATATTACCCACTCAAAAATAAATCAGGCTTACTGCGCAGATAATCCGCAAAACTATGTAGCCTATTCCGATGAATGCTGGGGACTTACGGCCAGCGATGGTTATTCGGGGTATTCGGCACACTCGCCAAACAACGACCGGGGTGTTCTTACACCTACCGCAGCGCTGTCGTCGATGCCTTACACACCTGAAGAATCGATGGAAGCTTTGCGCTATTTCTACTACACACTTGGAGATAAATTGTGGGGAGAATATGGATTCTACGATGCTTTTGATTTTACCAACGGCTGGGTGGCCGATTCATACCTGGCTATCGATCAGGGGCCGATTGTAGTAATGATTGAAAACTACCGGACCAACCTGCTTTGGGACCTGTTTATGTCGTGTCCTGAAGTAAAATCCGGATTGACGAAACTTGATTTTACATACTAGCACATGAAAAAAATTATATTTCCAATAGTATTGATTGCACTGATTGTTACACTGGGTTTTTCGGGATGTAAAACCGGAAGCCAAAAATCAGTTGAAAAGATACAGGAAGCCAAAAATTCACTTGAAGACTCTTTGCTGAATTTGGTGCAATACCAAACCTTTCAGTATTTCTGGGACGGTGCTGAACCGGTTTCAGGAATGGCACGCGAACGCATTCACATGGACAATGTATATCCGCAAAACGATCAGGATGTGGTAACACTTGGCGGTTCCGGATTCGGAGTGATGGCAATTTTGGTAGGTATCGAACGCGGATTTATCACACGCGAGCAGGCGCTTGAACGTTTTCAGCGAATTGTGGATTACCTCGGAAAAGCCGATCGTTTTCACGGTGCGTGGCCACACTGGCTCGACGGACCAACAGGTAAAGTAAAGCCATTCAGCAAAAAAGATGATGGCGGCGATTTGGTGGAAACGGCTTTTATGATCCAGGGCTTATTGGCAGTTGCCGAATATTATAAAGGTGGAAATGACGCAGAGCAGCAGTTGGTGGCCGATATTCAGCAACTGTGGGAAGACGTGGAATGGGACTGGTACACGCAGGGAAAAGATGTGCTGTACTGGCACTGGTCGCCCAATTATGGCTGGGATATGAATTTTCCGGTGGGTGGTTACAACGAGTGTCTGATTATGTATGTTCTGGCGGCTTCATCGCCAACGCATCCAATTTCGCCGGCTGTTTACGACAAAGGCTGGGCGCTTAACGGAGACATTGCAAAAGACACCATTTACTACGGTCTGAGTACCGTGCTTAACTTTTATGAACACAACGACGATCCGATAGGGCCACTGTTTTGGGCACATTACTCGTACCTTGGTCTGAATCCGAAAGGGTTAAAAGACAAGTATGCCGACTACTGGAAACTGAATGTAAATCATGCCACAATTCATTATCGTTACGCGCTTGATAATCCGAAAAATTACAAAGGATATGGCGAAAATCAATGGGGATTTACGTCAAGTTATTCCATGCGCGGTTATGCAGGTCATCGTCCCGGAGATGCCGACCTGGGAGTAATTTCTCCAACGGCAGCACTTTCATCGTTTCCATATACGCCAAAAGAATCAATGCAATTTCTGAAATACCTGTATCTGGATGCCGATTCACTGGTGGGAAAATACGGGCCTTACGATGCATACTGCCAAACAGAAAATTGGTATTTGCCTCGTTATCTGGCTATCGATCAGGGACCAATTCCGGTGATGATTGAAAATTACCGAAGCGGCCTTTTGTGGGACTTATTTATGAGAAACGAAGATGTGCAGGCAGGGCTAGCGAAGTTGGGATTTGAAACACCATAACAGATAGATTAAGAAGCAATGCAAACCTTAAAAAAACTCATTGGAACAACTTTATTTGCCCTGCTTATAATTAGCAGCGGTCTGGCACAAACTATTGTTCCAAATACCTACTGTAATCCATTGGATATCGATTACACCTACATGGTTTACAATTCGGCCCGTAATATTTCATATCGATCGGGTGCCGATCCGGCAGTAATTGAGTTCCGTGGTGAATACTTTATGTTTGTTACCCGCTCTTTTGGATACTGGCATTCATCCGATCTGGTGCACTGGGATTTTATTAAACCTCAGCAGTGGTTTTTCGAAGGATGTAATGCACCAACTGCTTTTAATTACAAAGATTCGCTGGTGTATTTTGCGGGCGATCCGGCAGGTTATGGAAGTATTCTTTATACCGACGATCCGAAAAGCGGCAAATGGACACCTACCCCATCCATTTCGAATAATATTCAGGATTCAGAACTTTTTATTGATGACGACGGAAAAACCTATTTGTACTGGGGCTCGTCGAATTTGCATCCGATTCGGGTTAAAGAGTTGAATAAAAATGATCGTTTCCTTGAAACGGGAGTAAAAAAAGACCTGATAAACCTGGTGGAAGAAGAGCACGGCTGGGAACGTTTTGGCGAGAACAACTTTCACCCAACCTTAAAAGAAGGTTACATGGAAGGCGCCTCTATGACCAAACACAACGGGAAATATTACCTGCAATACGCAGCGCCGGGCACTCAATTTAATGTTTATGCCGATGGCGTTTACGTTGGCGATTCGCCACTGGGGCCTTTCTCGTATATGAAAAATAACCCCATGAGTTTTAAACCGGGAGGTTTTACCAACGGTGCGGGCCACGGAATAACAGTAAAACAAACCAACGGGCAATACTGGCATTTTGCAACTATGGCCTTGGCTTCTAATGCACAATGGGAACGCCGTCTGTGCATGTTTCCAACTTATTTTGATGAAGATGGTTTGATGTACTCGAATACGGCCTATGGCGATTACCCGCGTTTTGGCCCCGATCATCCCACAAAAGCCGGCGAGCATTGCGGCTGGATGTTATTGTCGTACAAAGGAAAAGTTACCGTTTCATCATCGTTGCAACAGATTATGAAATTTACCTCAAATAACGATGAGGTTGAGGTACATGAATTACCCCTCGAAAAAAACGATAAAGATGAAATTACCGCCAATGTGTTGACCGATGAAAACCCGAAAACATTTTGGGTAGCCGAAGCCAACGACGATAAACAATGGATAAGTATAGAGATGTTGAATCCCGGAAATATTTATGCTTTTCAATTGAATTTCCATGATTATGAATCGGGTATTTATACACGCACCGAAGGGTTGCGACATCGGTTTATTATCGAAGCTTCAACAGACGGAAGTAACTGGCAAACCGTTGTTGACCGTAGTAACAGTTACAAAGATTCACCAAACGCATACATTGTGTTGAATCAGCCGGTGGAAGCAAAATTTGTTCGTTATAAAAACATCGAGATGCCGGGAAATAACTTTGCCATGAGCGAGATTCGCGTATTTGGTTTGGGGCTCGGTAAGAAACCTGCCGCAGTAAAAGATTTTGAGATAACACGCCAGGATGACCGCCGGGATATTTCCTTCGCATGGAAACCTGTAAAAGGTGCGCAGGGATACAATATCCGCTGGGGAATTGCTCCCGATAAACTCTACCACTCGTGGCAGCTTTACGACACTAACGAGCATTTTATGCGCTGTCTCGATCGCGATACGCCCTACTATTTTTCGATTGAAGCATTCAACGAAAATGGAATTTCGGAACAAACGGAGTCCGTTAAAATTGATTAGAAACTATAAAATTGGTTAGATATGTCACGCTTTTTATTATTTGTTGCAGTACTATTTTTATTAGCAGGATGTGGAACACCGACGAGCAACTCGGGTGATTCCGAAATGGATATTTTTGTTTCCGATTTGATGGCAAAAATGACCATCCAGGAAAAAATTGGTCAGCTGAACCTGATCACGCCGGGAGGTGGAATTCCCACCGGATCGGTAGTAAGTACCGGTGTGGAAGAGAAAATAAAAACCGGAAAAGTAGGTGGTATCTTTGGTGTTTACGGGCCGGAGAAAACCCGTCAGGCGCAGCAACTGGCTGTTGAAGAAAGCCGCCTTGGCATTCCGATGATTTTTGGTTCGGATGTGATTCATGGTTACAAAACTACCTTCCCGTTACCTTTGGGATTAGCCAGTACCTGGGACATGGAACTAATAGAAAAAACGGCACAGATTGCTGCCAAAGAAGCGACTGCAGACGGTATTTTCTGGAACTTTTCGCCAATGGTTGACGTATCGCGCGATCCGCGTTGGGGACGAATTTCTGAAGGAGCCGGCGAAGATCCGTTTTTGGGGTCTGAGATTGCAAAAGCAATGGTAAATGGCTATCAGCAAAACGACCTGACCGCAACTACAACGATGATGGCAACTGTAAAACACTTTGCGTTGTATGGAGCTGCCGAAGCCGGCCGCGACTACAATACAGTTGATATGAGCCACCTGAGAATGTTTAACGAATATTTTCCGCCGTACAAAGCAGCTATCGATGCCGGTGTTGGTTGTGTAATGTCGTCGTTTAACGATGTGGACGGCATACCTGCAAGCGGTAACAAATGGTTACTTACCACCGTATTGCGCGACATGTGGGGATTTGATGGTTTTGTGGTTTCAGATTATACTTCGGTAAATGAAATGATTGCTCACGGTTTGGGCGATTTGCAGGCAGTTTCGGCCCTTGCATTAAAAGCCGGTTTGGATATGGACATGGTGGGAGAAGGATTTCTCACTACGCTTGAAAAGTCGCTGGAAGAAGGTAAAGTAACAGAGGAAGACATTAATACAGCGTGCCGCAGGGTTCTGGAAGCGAAATACAAACTGGGCCTTTTTGAAGATCCGTATCGTTACTTCGACAAAACCCGTCCTGAAAACGATATTTTAACCGCAGAACATCGCAAGGTCGCCAGAGAAGCTGCGGCCAGTTCGATGGTACTATTGAAAAACGAAAACCAGTTGCTGCCACTAAAAAAATCAGGAACCGTGGCTTTGGTTGGCCCTCTGGTTGACAGTCGCAGCAACATGCTCGGGACATGGGCGCCAACAGGAGACTTTAATCTGGCGGTTACCGTTTTGGAAGGCTTTCAGAATGTGGTTGGTGACAACGTGAATATTCTTCATGCAAAAGGTGCTAACATTTGCAACGATCCTGAGTTTGCAAAAAAAATAAATGTGTTTGGCCCCAAAATTTTTATCGACGAGCGTTCGCCTGAAACCATGTTGCGCGAAGCTGTTGCAGTGTCGCAAAAGGCTGATGTAATTGTTGCTGTTGTTGGAGAAGCCACTGAAATGACAGGAGAATCATCAAGCCGCACGGATATTACCATGCCGCAAAGTCAAAAGAAATTACTGAAAGAACTGGCAAAAACAGGAAAACCGCTGGTGGTAGTAAATATGAGTGGCCGCCCGATGGAGATTGCTGAAGAAGTGGAACTGGCTGATGCCTTTTTGCAAATGTGGCATGCCGGTGTTGAAGGCGGAAATGCGCTGCCCGACGTTCTGTTTGGCGACTACAATCCTTCGGGTAAATTAACAGCGACTTTCCCTGTAAATGTTGGTCAGGTGCCAATTTATTACAGCATAAAAAATACAGGTCGCCCGCAGGATGGCGATACCTTCCAAAAATTTAAATCGAATTATTTAGATGCACCCAACTCTCCTCTTTTCCCATTTGGTTATGGGTTGAGCTACACATCCTTTGAGTTTAAAAACTTAAGTATTGACAAAGCAACAATCACCAATAATGACGAATTAAAAGTATCAGTTGAAGTGACCAACACCGGCGATTTTGATGGTGAAGAAGTGGTTCAGCTGTATATCCGCGATATGGTAGCCAGTATTACGCCACCGCTACGTTTGCTGAAAGGATTTGAAAAAGTTTCTATTTCAAAAGGCGAAACCAAAACGGTGGAATTTACCATTACCAACGAAGATTTGGCATTTTATCATGCCGACCTTTCGTTTTATGCTGAACCCGGTGAATTTGAAATTTATGTTGGAGGTGATTCAAACGCCTCGCTGGCAACAAAATTTACATTGCAATAAAAACCTAAACCAACTAAAATGAAAAGTTTTTATGTCATAATTCTTTTTGCATCGGCAGTCCTTTTAGGAGCCTGCTCGCAAAAAGAGAATACACCGCAACGTCCGAATATAATTTTTATCATGAGCGACGATCATGCGTACCAGGCCATCAGTGCTTACGATGATAAGCTAATACAAACGCCAAATATCGACCGGATTGCCGACGAAGGAATGTTGTTTACCAATGCCTGTGTTTCCAACTCGATTTGTGCTCCGTCGCGGGCAACCATTCTTACCGGAAAACACACGCACATTCACGGGAAAATTGATAATAACTTTCCATTCGACACAACGAATGTTACTTTCCCGCAACTATTGCAGAATGCCGGCTATCAAACCGCTATGTTTGGCAAGCTGCATTTCGGAAACAATCCAAAGGGGTTTGATGAGTTTAAGATCCTTCCCGGGCAAGGCGATTACTACAATCCCGATTTTATTACCAACACCGGCGATACGACGATTCAGGGTTATGTAACCGACGTAATCACCGATCTAACAATCGACTGGATGGATAACCGCCGGCAAGACGATAAGCCCTTTTTGCTGATGTATTTGCACAAGGCACCTCATCGCGAGTGGTTCCCGGCCGAACGCCATTATAAAGAGTTTACCCAAAAAACTTTCCCCGAACCGGAAACCTTATTCGATGATTATAAAGGCAGAGGATCGGCAGCTAAAGAAGCTGAAATGAATCTGCTAAAACACATGACTGTTTCGGCTGATAATAAAATTTACCCGGAGTTGGCAAAAGAGTTGGGCGTTAGGGAAATGTCGGAATGGGGATTTAACGTTTTTAAAAGCAAATATGCCCGTTTTACCGAGGAACAAAAAGCCAGTTGGGATGCTGTTTACGGACCGATAAATGAAGAGTTTGCAAAACTATACCCAACGATGAACGACTCGGCATTTATGCGTTGGAAATACCAGCGTTATATGCAGGATTACCTGGGCTGTATTGCATCGGTAGATGAAAATGTTGGTCGGTTGCTCGATCATTTGAAAGAGAAAGGACTGGACAAAAATACAATTGTTGTTTATACATCTGATCAGGGATTTTATCTGGGAGAACACGGCTGGTTCGATAAACGTTTTATTTATAATGAATCGTTTAAAACACCACTTTTGGTAAAGTGGCCGGGGAAAATTGCTCCCGGGTCGGTTTCGGATGAAATGGTGCAAAACCTCGATTTTGCACAAACTTTTCTGGAAGCTGCCGGTATTGAAGCACCGTCGGATATGCAGGGCGAAAGCCTGATACCGCTGCTGGCTGGCGACACTGCTGCCTGGACCCGCGATGCGGTTTATTACCATTATTATGAGTACCCGGGATTTCATATGGTGAAACGCCACTACGGAATTGTAACCACCGAATTTAAGCTGGCGCACTTTTACTACGATGTTGACGAGTGGGAATTGTACGACCGCAAAAAAGATCCGCTAGAACTTAATAATGTGTACAACGATCCGGCTTATGCGAATGTAGTTACAGCTTTGACGAAAAAGTTACAGGATTTGCGTGTGCAATACAAAGATTCTGATGAACTGGATCAGGCTTTTATCCAAAAGTACAAAGACCGGGGATTGATAAAATAATCCTTACTATCACCTTTTCTATAAAAAATATCGGTAAGTTGCTATTTTACCAGCTTGCCGATATTTTTTGAAAGCAACTACAATTTTTTCAGCGGAGTAATTACCTTATTAAAATTCGTATGATTTATTGCAACTGAGCGGTAGAAGGATCTTCAACCCGAATAACATCGCCTTCGTCAACACCTGAAATAATTTCGCAGTAATCTTTACCAATGGTTCCCAAAACAATTTCGGTGCGTATAACCTCATCTTGTTTTTGAAGCAAAACATCGAAATGTTGCGACAATCTCATTCCCGGTAATTTTCGTATTCGTAGCACATTCTCTTTATCATTGGCTTTTACCAGAAGCTCAACATTTTCAGCTCCTTTTAGTTTTTGCTGATCATTTTCGGCAACAAAAACATCAAACGATACCGACTCCGAATTTTCATCGTCGTAAACCTGGCCGATGGTTCCCATAAAAGTCTCGTTGTTCACGGTCACTTCCACTTCTCCCCCCGCCTGAATACGATCGAGTTTATTTTTTCCGGCGGTTCCAACAATTTTAGAGGTGCTTTCATCGGCAATTTTTACCATTGCCTGATCGAGCGAAACATAGTCGCCAACATTACCTGCTATTTCCAGTAAAACGCCCGAAACAGGTGCTTTTACGTCCGTTTTTTGTAAAATGGCACGTTGTGTATTCATACTTTTTTTAAACGACTCGATTTGTAAGGCCAGGTTGCGCTCATCCATTTCCAGCTGCTGCAAACGTAGCGAATTCTTTTCGGCCTGGTTGTTTAAATCCTGCTCGGCCAGCAACAGGTTTTGTTTTATTTGATCGACTCTTGCCTGCGATGTGCCGCCGGCTTCCAACAGTTTTTCCTGCTGCTCGAGCGAATGTTGCATATTCAGAACACGTGCCTTTTTTGCCTCTTCCCCCTGGTTCAGGTCAAGCTGAACACTTTTTACATTTAAGCGGTTTTTCTCAAGGGCATTTTCTTTTTGTTGTATCTGGTTATTCAGATCGGCAATTTCTTCCAGTAATTGTGCTTTGCTGAGCTGCATAATAAGCTCACCTTTTTCAACCCGCTCGCCGGGCATTTTATGCACGGCAACCACCGAGTTTCGCAAAGGATTGATTACCGACACAACATTGGCCGCACGCACACTTCCCTGGCATTTAAACGAAGCCACCACCGGGCCACGATCTACAACTTCGGTTTTTATTTCTGATTTGTCTGAATTTCCTTTACAGGCAAACAATACGCTGGCCAAAATTGCCAGAAGGCTAAAAACAAATAATCGGGATCTGTTATACATAATGGTTCCAGTTTTATACAAAGTTAACCAAATGTACAAAAATGCAGACACAAAAAAAGGCAGCAAAAATTCTGCTGCCTTCCTGTTATCTCAAATACTGTTACTAGTCAATCTTATCAACATATAATTTTTTAATGGCACTCAGGTAGTTCACATCCATTTTATCGGAGAAAATACGTACGGCTTCAACCAGCTTGCCATCAATATAAAATGAAGCACTGGCGGCATCAAATTCATGCCCTTCCCAGTTGTACTTTACATCCATCGAAACTTTTATGAACTCTTCCGAGTCGAGATATTTTGGTACCTCAATATAAGCAAAAGTTGGATCCTGTGAGTTCAGGAAAATGCCATCAGCCAGTTTCTCCAGCTCAAGAAATTTAACGATTTTAACATTGGCTTCCAGTTTACCTTTTAGTTTCTTTTTCATCAGGAAATGAATCCCCTGATCCACATAAGCCTCCTGAATTTTCACCAGCAAATCAAGCGATGGCAGGTGTTTGATTCGTATCGCGTTAAGAAAAGTTGAGCCGATAGACATGTAGGCTTTTCCGGCATCAAAATTCCAGTCGTACTTTTTTTCTATGGCCTGAGTCGCTCTTAGAACTTCTTCCAACGGATATTGCTTATCCAGCACCAGGTAAATGTACATCGACCCCGGATCGGTCGGTAGATTATGGTAGTATCCGGGAAACGGATTTAACGATTCGAATACCATGCTTTCAGGAAGAATTTTTTCTTCAACCGAAACAACCATATCTTTTTTTGTGAGGTTTACGAATACCTCCATCTTTTTATTTCCCATGATTGATATCTTTGATTTTTATTTTTAACAATAACATATGGCAAGCCAAGTAGTTCAATTAAAACATATAGGCAAGGTAACATTTTCTCAGAACCAGCGATCTAAAAATATTAAACTTAGCGTAAAACCCGACAAATCGGTGCTGGTTTCTTTTCCTTTTTTTATCACAACCAAAGAGGCCTTGGCTTTTGTAGAAAAAAATGAGCAATGGGTGTTAAAGCAGCAGGAAAAGATGAAAGCCCGCACAACCACAATAAAACCGGGCACCGAGATTGAAACAAAACTGCATAATATACGCATTGTTCAGGGCGAAAAAAACAATGCAATCCGGCAGGGTGATAACATAATAATTTCGGTTTCGGATTTTGAAAACGAAAACTCCATTGCTTTTATCGATGGGATTATAACCTCTGTTTACCGCCACGAAGCCAAACGTCTGCTTCCGGCACGAATTTCTGATCTGGCAAAAAAATACGGTTTTAAGTACAACAAAGTTACCATACGCGATAACCGGCGTAACTGGGGAAGTTGCTCATCAAAGAACAATATCAGTTTGAATTTGCAAATGATGAAACTGCCCGTAAAACTGATCGACTATATTTTGTTACACGAGTTGGTACATACCGAAGTAAAAAATCATGGCCCAAAATTCTGGGAACGGCTAAACCAGATAACCGATGGCAGGGCACGCGAACTGGCGCGGGACGTAAAAAAATACTCCACCTACACACTGTAAAAAATGTATCTTTACAAATGCGGAGTTAAATAAACCTCAATTTTCGGCACTATTGCAACGGTAGGGTACAAGAGCTGAAAAAGAGAATCTAACTTTGCCGTGTAATTTTAAAAGCCAAGATTTGAGAGCATTATTCATACTGCTTTTAATTTATTTTCTGACAGGGATACTGCAGATTACAGGAGGCCATACTTTTGCAACAAAAGACAGTGCTTATTCTGCAGAAACCTGCACGACAGAAATTGAATGTATCGTGTCGTCGGATTTTGATTTGTGTGACTCCATACTTGAAAATCTGGAAGATAACGACAACAAAATCCTGGCATTCCAAATAAAAAACACAAATTCCGAAACCTTCCCGAGAAGTATAAACAGCTCATCCAAACATACAACAACTGCTGTTTTTAAGGCTATTCTTATTCTTCATACCAACCTCCCCCCTCCCGCTTTTACCGCATAAAATTTCGGATTGCTGCACTATCCTGAAAATGAAGGGATGATTCGATTGGCTAAACACTATTTCATTTTGTAAATTTATATGGCCATCGCAACACATTCATTTCGAATGTAACACGCATTTTTAGATCGAAGCTAAAATAATGAGAAGCAGCAAGTTTATAATTCATTGCCACACTGTAAATATCCTTTTGTAATAAATGAAGCACTTTAAAATAAATATCGCTTTAATTTTACACATCATTTCGATCGTAATTACGTTCGAAAGTCTTTTTATGCTCTTTGCGCTTATTGTCTCATTTATTTACAAAGAGAGCGTTTTTACCGACCTGTCGCACACCTTTCTGATCACCTTTATTTTTGGGGTTGTTTTAAACCTGCTTACCAAAAAACAACGGCAGGTAGAACCTTCGTTGCGCGAGAGTTTTATCATTGTTACGCTTGCCTGGGTGGTAATGGCTTTGGTGGGTACACTCCCCTATTTGCTAACCGGTAGTATCCCCACTTTCACTAATGCTTTTTTCGAATCGATTTCAGGGTTTACCACAACCGGATCGTCAATTTTATCCGATATAGAAGCGCTTCCCAAAAGTGTTTTGTTTTGGCGTGCCGAAACCCACTGGATTGGAGGAATGGGAATTATTGTTTTGGTGGTGGCTATAATGCCCTTTCTGAAAATTAACGGTATTTATCTGTTTTACTCCGAAGTGTCGAGTGTTGCCACCGAAAAAGTATCGACACGAATACGCAAAGTGGCGCGTCGGTTATGGCTCATTTACATGGGGCTAACCTTTGCCGAAACCATTATTTTATGGATAGGCGGCATGTCGCTCTTCGATGCCATTTGCCATTCGTTTGCAACCATTGCCACCGGCGGTTTCTCCACCAAAAACGACAGTCTGGCCAGCTTCTCGCCTTTTATCCAATACACAGTCACCTTTTTTATGCTGCTTTCGGGAATCAACTTTGTAGTTCACGTTTTCTGGTTGAGGGGTGATTTTAAAACTGCCTTTAAAAACGAAGAACTGCGATTGTATTTAAAAATTATATTGGTTGCCGGAACGATCATTACGCTGTCGCTTTTCTTTCATCACCAGGACATGGGATTTGAGCCGGCTTTTCGTCATGCCTTTTTCCAGGTGATTTCCATTATTACCGCAACCGGTTTTGCCACGGCCGATTATTTGCAGTGGCCATTACAATCCATCGGTATAATTGCTATTCTGATGTTGATCGGGGCATCGTCGGGATCAACCGGTGGAGGCGTAAAAGTTATTCGTCACCTGGTTGTTTTTAGGCATATACGCACCCTGTATAAAGAATATTTTGCGTCAAACACCGTAGTGCGTGTGGTGCATTACAACAAAAATGTGGTACGCCCCGAGCTTATAAACCGGGTATTCACTTTTGTTCTTTTTTACTACCTCATTCTTATTATTGGCACAATGATAATGATGTTGTGGACCAACGACCTGAAAACCTCGTTTGGAGCTGTGGCTACCAGTATGGCAGGTATTGGCCCGGGATTTGGGACTGTTGGCCCGGTAAGCAACTTCCTGCATTTACCCGACGGTGCCAAATATTTCCTTACCGCGCTAATGGTAATTGGCCGTTTAGAAATTTATTCGGTACTGGTACTATTCACCCCGTCGTTCTGGTTGGATTAAGGAGAGTTCAAGAATTTTACCCCCATAGGAAAATCAGGTGGATTATAATTTTGAAACGCCTCCAAATCGATTGAACTTTCTGCCTGCCGGCGGCCTTCATCTTTGCCTTGAAGCAAAGACGAAGCAGAAAATTCAAGGCTGCTTTTAGTCCTTCCCTTACGTTTTGTAAAACCTAAATTCGGACGGGTGATCTCCTCGATTCCTCGGAGCTTCCCGCTCTCATTAAGGTTTCACTTCAACTCCAGTCAACGACCAAAAGAGGCCGTCCACTGCAGTAACATCGGAGCCTGGCCTCGTCCGGTGAGCCGGAAAACAAGCGGTGACGGCGTTAAAAAATTACTGTTGTTTGAGGAGGTACGACAGCCTGTCCCGATCGTAGCATCGGGAAGTTTCAAGAATTTTAGCTACCCATTATAGTCTTAAGTCTTTTGATGAATCACATTTTATACGCTTGCTCCTTCAAAAATTTCATGCGAACCATAATTTCTTATACATTCGTGCAAGAATTTTTTGAGACTATGGATTGGAGCACACTACTTTCACCAAAACGCTTGGGCAGCAAGGGAACTTTAGGCCCGGTAACAAACGAAGACCGCACACAATTTCAGCGCGATTACGACCGGATTATTTTCTCGTCGCCATTTCGCCGGATGCAGAATAAAACACAGGTTTTTCCGCTGCCCGAACATATTTTTGTTCACAACCGCCTTACACACAGCCTGGAGGTGGCCAGTGTGGGCCGATCGCTGGGGAATTTATTGTCGGAATACCTGCTGGAAATTCATCAGGATAATCCGCTGATCCACGAAATAGGAACAATTGTTTCAACCGCCTGTCTGGCTCACGATCTAGGAAATCCACCGTTTGGGCACTCAGGCGAAGCAGCCATCTCGAACTATTTTAACAAAGCAAGCGGCCAAAAATTCAAAGATCAACTTTCGGAAGGCGAATGGAAAGATTTCACTTGCTTTGATGGGAATGCCAATGCTTTTCGCACACTCACCCACCAGTTTAACGGCAAACGCGAGGGTGGTTTTGCATTAACCTACTCAACGCTGGCCAGCATTGTAAAATACCCGTATGAGTCGGTAAAAGCAACCAAACCAAAGTTTGGCTTTTTCCAGTCGGACAAAGAAAATTACTACCATATTGCCAATGAGCTGGGAATTGCAAAACGCGAAGATGGAAGTTTTGCCCGCCATCCGCTGGTGTATCTGGTGGAGGCCGCCGACGATATTTGTTACCAGATTATGGATTTGGAAGACGCTTTTAAACTGGGCATTTTACACTACGACCGTATTCGTGCACTTTTCCAGAATTTCTTTACCGAAGAACGTATTGAACGTTTCGAAAAAACCTTTACCCAGGTAAGCGATATAAACGAACAGATAAGTTACCTGCGTGCCAACGTTATCGGCGAGTTGATTTACCGTTGCATAGATATCTTCAAGGATAATTACGACGCGATTATGGCCGGAACTTTTGCCGGCAGTCTTATCGATCAGCTTCCCGGTAAGCAAGCCGCAGCAATGAAAGAAGTGCAATGTATTTCGTTTGGCGAAATTTATGCACACCGTTCGGTTGTTGAGATTGAAATTGCAGGTTATAAAATTATCGGCACGCTGCTGGAAGAATTTGTTGATGCAATTATGAATACCGACAAAAAGGATAAGTACAGCCAAAAAATATTATCGTTGCTACCCGGTCAGTTTAAAACCGATGAAGATTCGGTATACCTGAAAATCCAGTCGGTAGTTGATTTTGTATCGGGAATGACCGATATTTTCGCACTCGACCTTTACCGAAAAATTAAAGGAATAAGTTTACCCGGCGTGGTTTAGAAAGTTCACAGTATTCAGTCTCAGTTTACAGTGAAAAACTGATTACTGAGACTGAATACTGGAGACTGGATCTATCCTTCCAGCAAATTATCGAGCAACCCGCCACGTGCTTCTTTTCGGGCGTTTCCTCCTGCCGGCGACAACTCAGCGATTAATTTCCGTATTGGCATACTTTGCAACCAAACTTTTCCGGTTCCCCGTAACGTGGCCAGAAATAATCCTTCGCCGCCAAAAACCATCGAACGTAAACCTCCTGCCTGTTCAATACTATAATCTATCGAGGTTTCAAAACCAACAATACATCCGGTGTCAACCCGCAAAGTTTCGTTGTTCAGCTGTTTCTCAATTACAGTTCCTCCGGCGTGGATAAAAGCTTTTCCATCGCCTTGCAGCTGCTGAAGAATAAATCCTTCGCCGCCAAAAAATCCGGCACCCAGTTTACGGTTAAACGTTATTGATATTTTTGTGCCTAGTGCCGCACACAAAAAAGCATCCTTTTGAACGATGATTCTTCCACCAAAATCCGGCAGGTTAAGCGGAATAATAGTTCCCGGGTAAGGAGCCGAAAAAGCCACGTGCTTTTTTCCCCATCCCTGGTTGGTAAAGTGGGTAAGAAACAGCGACTCGCCACTTATTAAACGAGATCCGGCAGATAATACCTTATCAAAGAAACCGGCACGTGGGTTTGATCCGTCGCCCATACGGGCCTGAAACTCGATACCATCTTCCATGTACAACATGGCACCCGCCTCGGCAATTACCGTTTCGGCCGGATCTAATTCAATTTCAACCAACTGAACATCGTGACCGATGATCTTATAATCAATTTCATGCGAATTCATAGTTCTAATTTTATGTTTGAGCCCCGAATTTAAGTGAATTCAGGGAAATAAAATTCCAAATCAGAAAATTTAGCGATCTTTGCACAAAATAATTTAGCGATGCGCAAGAATAACAACAGTAACCGGGGCAGTTCACAAGGTAAATCATCCGGCAATTCGTCAAAACGTTCGGTGAAGGCACCTTCTGGAAAACGTGTTGGAAAATCACGGGTGATAGAAAAATCGGAACCCAAAAAAGAATTCAAACCCGGGAAAAAATATGGCAAACCGGCTGAAAAGAAAAAAGAAGCTGCCGGACCAAGGCCAAAACTAAAAACACTTTCGGCCGAAGGAATGCGCCTGAACCGTTTTATCGCCAACGCCGGTGTTTGTTCGCGCCGCGAAGCCGATACTTTTATTACTGCCGGAGCGGTAACCATTAACGGACAGATTGTTACTGAACTGGGAATACGAGTGCTGCCGGGCGACGAAGTACGTTTTGACGGACGGAAAATTGAAGCCGAGCGCAAAGTGTATATTTTGCTGAATAAACCAAAAGATTATGTGACCACCACCGACGATCCGCATGCGGATAAAATTGTGATGGACCTGATAAAAGACGCTTGCGAAGAACGTGTTTACCCTGTTGGCCGACTGGACCGAAATACGACCGGTTTGTTACTGTTTACCAACGATGGTGATCTTTCGAAAAAACTAACCCACCCAAAACATAACAAAAAGAAGGTGTACCAGGTTACCCTCGACAAACCTGTTGAGCGTGGACACATGGATATGATTGCCGCAGGAATTGAACTGGAAGACGGCCCAATTGCTGCCGACGCCATTAGTTACACTCATCCTGATGATAAAACCGAGGTGGGCATTGAAATTCATTCAGGTAAAAACCGCATAGTGCGTCGTATTTTCGAGCACTTTGGTTACCGGGTTAAAAAACTCGACCGTGTGCTTTTTGCCGGCCTCACCAAAAAGAATTTGCCACGTGGAAAATGGCGGATTCTTACCGAAAAAGAGGTGAAGTTTTTAAAAATGATGTAAAAAAAAGTTGGAAGACTGAAGCCCGGAGCCGGAAGAAAAGCTTCTCCTACTCCGGCCTTCAAACTTCCTATCAATAAAAACTATAGCTGTTTGTTAACCATCAGTTGTAATTATTCTCTCTACCAGTTACTAATTAAACGATTTTGGAAAAGGAATTCTTACACATAATCCAGAAAAACCAGGGCATTATCCACAAAGTTTGCAACATTTATTGCGACACGGAAGATGACCGAAATGATCTGTTTCAGGAAATAGTGGTACAACTTTGGAAGTCGTTCCCTAATTTCAGAAAAGAATCAAAGGTTTCTACATGGATGTATCGTGTTGCGCTGAATACCGCAATTACTACTTTCAAAAAAAGTAAAAGAAGACCTGACCAAAACAACCTGACGTACGAAAATTTTCAGATTGAAGATGAAAAGTACGATACCGAAACCGAAGAGAATATTAAAGTATTGCACAAAGCTATTCAGCAGCTTACCGGAATCGAAAAATCGATTGTGCTGCTGTACCTCGAAAACAAAAAGTACGAGGAAATTGCTGAGATTACCGGAATTACCCAAAACTATGTGCGGGTGAAAATGAACCGGATTAAGAAAAAGCTGAAGAAGCTTATGGTAACTGAAGAGTAGTAGTTATGGAATTAAACGAGCTTAAAAAAACATGGAGCAAAATAACCCCCTCCAAAGAACTGGACGAAAACCAGTTGAACACCATGCTCAGCAAACGAACCAAGAACCTCATCGAACGAATCGACCGTAATATCCGTATTGGATTTATTATTCTTCTGGGGCTGATTGTTTTGTTCACGCTTGATGATTTTATCTTGTCACCTGAAACCATAGAAAAACATTACAGCGATCTGCCCATACCCAATTGGGTACTTTTTATGGGCGTTTTTGGCAATGTGCTTATTGTTACCACCTTTCTCTATTTTGTTATCAAGTATTACCGGGTGAAAAAACAATGCGATGTTGCTTGTGATTTGAAAGGCACGCTCAAAAAAATAATTGAAACACTATCACTGTATCAACGCCTCTTTTATCTGGCACTTGCCACATTGTTACTCAGTATGGCCTCAGCTTTTATTTCGGGGATGTTTATTGGAACCGAATACAATGCAGAAGCGCAAGGCATGCATTTATCCGACATTGAAACCAGTAAGATCATTTTAACGGTCGGAATAACAGTGCTTCTTGTCGCTGTTTTCGGTGGTGCGATATTCCTTTTCCTTCGCTGGGGATTCCGCAAATTGTATGGCAACTACATCAAAAAATTAAAAGCCACACTGCGCGAACTGGAAGAGTTGGATTAATTCTATAGCAAACCGGGCATGGGGCAAGTGCATGGAGCTTCCGGTATCTATTGTGAGGATCGAGTTGCGAGAATCAGGTATCCAGTATCAAGAATCCAGTATCCAGTATCCGGCATCTGTCAAACGAAGCACATTCTTCCAACATATTGGCCGGTTTTATCGTTTATGTGTCGTAATTCAGGATCGACTTTTTATCTTTACGCCTCAAACTGAACATTAGATTATGACATTAATAAAATCGATCTCGGGAATACGAGGTACCATTGGAGGTAAACCGGGCGAAGGTTTAAGCCCGCTCGACCTGGTAAAATTTACTGCGGCTTACGCCATCTGGGCAAAAGAAAAAGCAAACAAAGAAAAAATTACAGTAGTTGTTGGACGCGACGCACGGATTTCGGGAGAAATGGTGGCATCAATCGTTGTTTCAACCCTGTCGGGGATGGGATGTAATGTGGTGAACATCGGACTGGCAACTACGCCAACCACCGAAATTGCCGTTACCGAAGAAAAAGCTGATGGCGGAATTATCCTCACGGCCAGTCATAACCCAAAACAATGGAATGCATTAAAACTACTGAATTCAGCAGGTGAATTTCTTGATGCTGAAGAAGGAGCAAAAGTACTGGCAATTGCCGATGCTGAAGATTTCAGCTTTGCCGAAGTGGATGATCTGGGAACAGTGGTGGAAAAAGACTATACCGATATTCATGTGCAACATGTACTGAACCTGGAATTGGTGGATGTGGAAGCCATTAAAAAAGCCAACTTTTCGGTAGCTGTTGATGCCGTTAACTCGGTTGGTGGCGTTGCCATGCCGGCACTTTTTAAAGCGCTCGACATTAAGAATATTGTTGAAATAAACTGCGAACCAACCGGTCATTTTGCACATACACCGGAGCCAATTCCTGAAAACCTGGTGGAAACAGCGGAAATCATCAGCAAGAATAAAGTTGACGTGGGTTTTGTGGTCGATCCTGATGTTGACCGCCTTGTGATTATCAACGAAGATGGCAGTATGTTTAACGAAGAGTACACGCTGGTAGCCGTTGCCGATTATGTGTTGAGCCAAACTCCCGGAAACACGGTTTCAAACCTTTCATCGAGCCGTGCGCTGCGCGATGTGACAGAAAAACATGGCCAAAGCTACTCGGCAGGAATGGTTGGCGAAGTGAATGTTGTTGCCAAAATGCGCGAAACAAATGCCGTTATCGGTGGCGAAGGAAACGGCGGAATTATTTATCCGGCCAGCCACAGTGGTCGCGATGCCTTGGTTGGAGCGGCACTTTTCCTTTCTCATTTGGCCAAATCGGGCCTTAAATGTTCGGAACTGCGTAAAACCTACCCCGATTATTTCATCTCAAAGAACAAAATTGAACTGACTCCGGAAATAGATGTGGATGGAATTCTTGTAAAAATGCAGGAAAAATATGCAAACGAAGAAGTTACAGCAACTGACGGAGTAAAAATCGATTTTGCTGAATCGTGGGTGCATTTACGAAAATCGAATACAGAACCGATCATCCGGATTTATGCCGAGGCAAAATCAAGTGCTGAAGCTGATAAACTGGCTCAGCAAATGATTGACGAAATGAAAAGCCTGTTATAATTGGCATTACAGAAGGTTATACCAATTGTTTTTCAGTGTGAGCCTTAAGTGAACACACTGGAATTAGAATGGTTAATACCGATTGAAAACGAAAATTGTATGAGATAAGGCTCATCCTGATTTCACATCGGTATTACTCAAATGTTAAGCAATCCTTTGGTGTTGGGTGTAGAAATTAAGTTTTAGCTAATTTTATGTTGTAAAACATGTTTTAACTGTTCCCTTATTTAAAAACGATCTACATTTGAACCGAAAACAATATTCAGTACAATAGTTTACTGAATACAAAACATGAATAATGAAAAGAAAAAAGAATATAGCGATCGTAGCACACGATAACCGCAAAAAAGATATTATGGAATGGGTGTCTTTCAACTGGAAAGAACTGGCCCAACACGACTTGATTTGTACCGGAACAACCGGGAAAATGGTTGAAGAGGCACTTGCCGAAAGCTGCCACAAACATGGCACCGTGCCGCCTACTGTTACCCGCCTGAAATCGGGGCCACTGGGTGGCGACCAGCAGTTGGGAGCAATGATTTGCGAAGGCAATATCGATATGCTCATCTTCTTTTGGGATCCGATGCAACCACAACCACACGATGTTGACGTAAAAGCCTTGTTGCGTATCACGGTTTTATACAATATCCCAACAGCATCAAACCGTTCTACGGCCGACTTTATGGTGACATCCGAATTATTTCACGAGCAATACGATCCGATTATAAAAGATTATCGCGAATATATTGCCCGCGACGTGAATATGGCATAAACCTTTCTTAATTTTTTTAAAAAGACCAGGCATTCTTGATAATTTTTTCAATATTTTTGTCGTTATTGTCCGACATTAATAGTGATTAATCTATGCGAATTATCAGGAATGCCTTCCTCATCACACTTTTTATAATCAGCAACCTGGGCTCATCGGCGCAAGAGGTACCGGAGAAGTATGCCCGCCTGTTTACAGCTCCGAACACCTATATTGCGGGACAAAGTAACACTGCCATTACGATTGACGGACAAGCTAACGAGCCGTCATGGAAAAATGCTGCATGGACATCTGAGTTTATTGATATCCAGGGAGCCAACATGCCTCACCCCACTTACCCTACGCGGATTAAAATGTTGTGGGATATAGATAGCCTGTACATTTTTGCAGAACTGAAAGAGGAACATATTTGGGCTTACTACGATAAGCAGGACATGATCGTTTACCACGAAAATGATTTTGAAGTGTTTATCGATCCCGATGGCGACACGCACAACTATTACGAGTTTGAAGTAAATGCCCAAAATACCTTATTCGATTTATTTCTTGACAAACCATACCGCAATGGAGGGAAACCCGATATTGAGTGGAATGCGAAAGGTTTTAAAAGTGCCGTTTATGTGGATGGCACGCTGAATGACCCGACCGACACCGACAAAAAATGGTGCGTTGAAATGGCTATTCCCTTTTCATCGTTAACCACTGATGGCAATTATATACAGCCCGAAGCCGGTGCTATTTGGAAGATCAACTTTTCGCGCGTGCAGTGGCAAACTGAAATTGTTAACGGGAAATACACCCGAAAAACAAACGACGACGGCAAATTGATCCCTGAAGACAACTGGGTCTGGAGTCCGCAGGGAGTGATAAATATGCACTACCCCGAACGTTGGGGGCTTATTCAGTTTTCGTCTAACGCTCAGAAACCAACACACTCTTCTTTTCAACTGCCCAAACAGGAATTACTGGCCCGCCACCTGTGGCATGTGTTTTATGCGCAACGCGATTATCAACGTGAGCACAAGACTTTTTGTAATGATCTTGACACTCTTGGAATTCAATCAAACGGAAAAGAAAACAACACCAGTTTCTCGCTGGAATTAAATACCTCGGGAAATACTTATACTGCAACCTTAACAACCAACAACAACCTGATGATCTCTATCGATCAGGATGGCTTATTACGCATACATACTGACAAATAAACAAACTAACGATGAACAAAAGAGATTTTATTAAAACCACAATGCTGGCCGGAATGGGGCTTACCGTAGCTAGCGCCTGTGCCGGCGAAGCAAAACCGCCAGCGGCTGAACAAGGATTGAAACACTGGGTTTGGGAAAACCCAAATCATGAGGAAAGCGACGAAGACCTGCAAAAGAAATACAGCAGTTATTACGAAGCCGGTGTGCGCGGTATGTTTTTCGAGCACGACAGCGAACGCCACTTTCGAATAGCAAAAAAGGCCGGGCTGGAAACACACCGTTGGATGTGGACCATGAACCGTGGCGAAAAAGAGCTGCTTGCCAGTCACCCGGAATGGTATGCCGTTAGCCGCGACGGAAAATCGTGTGCTGACAATCCTCCATACGTTGGATATTACCGTTGGTTGTGCCCTTCGAAACCGGAAGTGAAGGAATATCTGGCTCAACGCTCAAAAGAAATTCTTGACAAGGATTATGTTGACGGCCTGCACCTGGATTATGTGCGTTATTGCGACGTAATTCTGCCGGTAAACCTGTGGAATAATTACGGCATTGACCAAAGCAAAGAGTTGCCCGAGTACGATTTCTGTTATTGCGATACCTGCCGCGAGAATTTTAAAAAGAAAACGGGTAAAGATCCGTTGGAAATGGAACACCCCGATCAAAGTCCGGCCTGGCGCAAATACCGCTATGAGCAGGTGAATGGTATTGTAAATCACCTGGCAGAAATTACCCACTCATACAATAAACCAATTACCGCAGCGGTTTTCCCAACACCGGAAATTGCGCGCCGCATTGTGCGTCAGGACTGGACCAACTGGAACCTCGATGCGGTTTGCCCGATGATCTACCACGGTTTCTACCGCGAAACAGTAAGCTGGATTGGCGATGCTGTTGAGGAAGGCATGCATTTCCTTTGCGGGAAATTCCCGATTTATGCCGGTCTGTTCCTGCCCGATTTTAAATCGGATGAAGAGCTGGAAGAAGGAATTCGTGTAGCCATAGCAAACGGAGCATCAGGAGTTTCGTTGTTTGGGAAGGTGGATGAAAAGATTTTAGGGATATTGAAGAAGGCTTCTAAATAAGAGACATAAAAGAATTGGGGTCTGCCCTAAGAAATGCGCTTAGCGGTATAGAACCGCTTAGCGCATCTTTCTCCGACACACTCGCTATTTACATTACCCCTCACCCTGTCGGGAGCTCCCCTCAAGAGGGGAGCTAGCGCTGTTCAATTTTAGCGATATTCAAAATCTCCGGCATTACTTTGCAGCTGTTTCCCTCTTGAGGGGAAATGGCTACAGCCAAAGGGGCATATTCTTGCTTTTTGACTTTCAGCTTTTTCCATTACATTTGCAGGCCAAAATTTTGAGTATTAATTGAGCAGGTGGCATAACCCTGCAGTTTAAAAATAAAAAAAATGCAAAACGAAATCTTATGGCTGGCTATGTTGCTGGCAAATTTTCTGCTAATTATTTTAGCCTACCGTTTATTCGGGAAATGGGGCCTTGTAATGTGGATTCCCATCTCGGTAATTGTGGCCAACATTCAGGTAATACAAACCGTTGAGCTGTTTGGTCTGGTGGCCACGCTTGGTAACATTGTGTATGCCACCTCGTTTTTGGTGACCGATATTCTGTCGGAGAACTACGGAAAAGAGGAAGCTAAAAAAGCCGTTTGGATCGGGTTCTTTAGCTTGATATCAATGACTTTGCTGATGAACCTGGCACTGGAATTTCTGCCACTGGAAGGTGACGAATTTGCAGGAATAAGCCATGAAGCTACCAGCACCATTTTTAGCCTGATGCCGCGTATTGCCATTGCAAGTTTAGCTGCCTATCTATTGTCTCAGCGCCATGATGTGTGGGCTTATCATTTCTGGAAAAAACGTTTTTCGAAAGACCATCAGATCTGGTTGCGCAACAACCTCAGCACAATGGTTTCGCAACTGATAGACAGCGTAGTATTTGTTGCCATTGCCTTTTGGGGCGTTTACGAATGGCCGGTGCTGATTGAAATTCTGCTTACCACCTATTTCCTGAAATGGATTGTTGCAGCTGCCGATACACCGTTTGTCTACTGGGGAAAGAAAATTTACAAAAGCAATCGTTTTTGGATGGAATAGGAAGAAAAGAAGAGTGAGAGTGTGCGATTTGAGACTGTGGGATAAATGAATTGATTAGCTGTAAGCTCAGAGATTAAACACTTAGCCACGCGAAAGGATTCGCGTGACAGCGGAGACAAATAATCAGCTTCCATCTGTGAAACTTCACTGAAATAACTACTCCTCAGATCAAGAAATGCCTATAACGATGATACCGGTAATAATAAGAAAATAATTACCTAATATTGAATCAAGCTGTTTCCATCATGCATGATTGACCACCAATCGATTTAATTTTATCTTTTTCTTTAATAAAAGCAACAAGATTATTTTTAGTCAATGATTGATTTAAATAATAAGCTATTGCATCATTTTCAATATTGTTAAAAATAAGATGCATTTTATAGCTTGTTTTAAAATTTTCAAGTAATCTAATAATTACATTATTTATAAATGAATAATCAATTGATTGAATTCCTTCAAAATCCAACTCAATATCATTGTTTTCAATATCTATCTCTTTAATATAGTTAATTAGGTCTTCATATACATCTATGCTATCAACGTCTCCCCATAAAATTCTTTTATTGAATTTCTGTTTAATTTTGTAGTTGTTCATTTGAATATTATTTAATTATTTGTACTGAAATAATGGTTCTATTTAATGCATAATTACTTTTCCAATAATAGACATTTTTTAAATGATCTGAAGTAAGCAATATATCATGCATTATAAAATTTACTTTTCTTCTTTTTGCTACAATGTTTACGATATCTAATATATCTTCCGTAAATAGTAAATCTCTTGTTCTTCCTGTTTTGACTTTATCCAATGCGCAAAAGACTAAATAACCTCCAGATTTAAGCCAAGTTATTGACTTGTCTATAAGTGATGAGTATATATCTCTAACTTCATTCATTTCTAGTCCTTCACCATATCCATATGGAGGATCTGTGACGACTGCATTTATACTCGATTCTTCAATTCCATAAGATTCAATATTCCCACAGATGTTATTTTTCAAGAAAATGGGATAATCAGTTCTGAAGCAATTGTTGATATAACCAACTCTTTTTGATGTATAATAACTGTCGGTGAAGTATTTTTTGTTGTTATTATCAAAACTCACAATAGGTTCTCCTGTTATTGCAAACTCATTTTCAAATAATTCAAGTTGTTTGCCAAACATTGAAAAACCGGGTTCGTATTTGTCTTCTTGAAAAGGTCTGATATAATTATTAACAAAGTCTCTCTGACCCTCTACCCCAAGTTCTGCTCCTCGAAGATTTTCCATTGAGTATCTTCTAAGAATATAATAATAAAGCCTTTCACTCAAAGATTTAATTCTATCATTAACATCTCCGGTAGTTTCAGGTAAACCCTGAGCGTTTAATTTTATATTTTCAGGTATTAAAGCTTGAAATTGTTTTGTTAGAGTGACATTATTTAAATGTTCAGTAATTTCACCTATAATTGAGTTGAAATTTTGTGCACCATTACAGAAAAAATCATAATTATCTTTTGCTCCATTAGTTCCAAATAAATCACTAGCAATTACCTTGCATCCCATCTGAGAGGCCTCAATGGCTAACGTGCCAGTATGACAAAAAGGATCAAGTACAATAGAATCTTTTTCAACCTTAGCAATATTTAGCATTGCATTCATTAAACGATGTGGAGTTGTGAAAATCCCTGCCCAAAATGGTTTTAACTCTTTTAAATTATCCATTTCGTGGATAGGATTATCTTTTTTATATTCACTTAAATAACAAACACCATAATCAATTACGTTTCTATCTTCATAAAGTTCAGATAGAGCAGAATAATCATGAACTTTACCTTTTTCAAGAAAAATAAATATGTGTTCTTCATTTGGTTTTAACTTTAAAGATGATTCTACTGAATTAAGTTTTGATTGTAGATTATTTGAGGCGATATTAAATGAATCATTACCTATATGGTACCTCCTGTCATCAATTAGCAGGGAATCTAACTTATTATTAACTTCATTTTCAGTTTTTTTATAAAAAACTGTATTGTGCCACTCATTTTCTTTTTTACAAAACGATGTTACATCTTCAAGAATATCATCAATTTGAAGGTCGGCCCATTTTGATATAAATAAAAACTTACCACATGAATGAATATATCCAGACCGTCTAATTATATCTTTTATATCAAATTTGAAACTACTTAATACTATAGCACTTTGGGATAAAAAAATTATATAGGTGAAGTCTTTGTTTTCGTCTACAAATATCTGATTATTAAATGAAATTCTATTTCCTTCAGATGTAAGTTCCTCAACTGTTTTTGTTCGTATTAAAACATCTTTTTGTTGAAGTTCTAATAAAGAAATTAACTCTCCTTTCGAAATATCTGTTTTTTCAAATGATCTATTAAAGACAAAAAGATAACTGTTGTGTGCCATGACCTGTTATTGATGCTATTAAAATAAGAAAAATATATTTTAATCATGATTACACAGCAATATTCTTACTAACAAAAGGACTTATAATGAAAAATTAAATGTCTTACATGTTTATAAAGTATTTTGAATAAGTGCGCACAGGTATACGTAATAACAATTTTGTCATGCTAACTCCACGTCGAAATGTTTTTCAATAACCTCAGGATAATTCTGCCAAATCTTTCCATTCAGCTCTTTACCATTCTCCTTTTTATTACGTTTAACTTTATCAGCCCCCCAAGTTCCCCATTGTTTAAAGAAGAAAGCAACATCATTAGCATCACATTGCTTTTTAACATTCTCCACCCAACTTTTATCCATTGGTCTTGCTTGATTTCCACTTTCACCACCGACAATAACCCAATTAATATTAGTCAAATCTATTTCTCCTAAATCTTCGAGAAGTGGTTCAACCGATAAGAACAATACTGATGCATTTAGGTGTCGAAGTTTGTCAATACGTGGAATTCCATCAAACTTATTCTCCACAGTAACACCTAACCATACATTTTTGGGAATTTCCCTTTGAGATAGATATTCATACATTCTATCAGCCCTTTTAGTTAGCACTTGATAAGTATGATGAGGTGTTTGCTTTATAACAGAAAATATCTTGTCCAAATAATCCAACGGCATCTTTTCGTGAAAAATATCACTCATTGAGTTTACAAAATAAACTGTAGGCTTCTTCTTTTTTAAAGGTTCATTTAATCGAGATGGAACGATATTAAATCTAAATCCATTTTCGTAACCAACAGTTCCAATGGCCTTAAGCCTACGAGCCATAGACTCAGCATAACAATGTTTACAACCTGCCGAAATTTTTGTACAACCAGAAGATGGATTCCAAGTTGCTTCTGTCCATTCAATTTTTGATGCCATGATTATTTTAGCTTTTCGGGTACTAATTTATGAATATTACTACTAGCAATACGAAATTCTTTATTGATTGTTCTCTGCTTTCTTAGTTCACGCAAAACTTCATTGGCGTGTTTCGGTAAACACCCCATTTCAAACGTCCATCGATATACCTCTACATTTGTCTCCAAGTCATTACTAAGAACTTTATTTTTAAGTTCATTTTGAAAGACTTGAATTTTATTTGAAATATCATGTTCGGCCCATAATGAAGGTTCGATTGGATTTATTTTCTCATTGTCGATATCATAGTTTGCATCCCCGGTGTTTTTGTTTATCCCCCAACAAATATTCAGAAACTTTTCTATACCTAAAAGATGGTTTGTTCCGAAAATCAATCCATAAATATTTGGTCCTTTTTTAATAGAAAACGGTGCGAGGTAATATTCTGTTCCTCGAGGAATCAATTGTTTATAATAATTGAAAACCACACGATGACAATGGTGAGGTTTAGTTGGGTCAAAAGATTCTCGGTTTAATTTTAAATATGTTTGAAATTCGGGTTGTTCCGCAAACCTATTTGCAAACGATGAAGAAATAAAAAAAATAAAATCTGTTCTTTTTAAACTTACTAATTGCTCAAAAATATCTTCAGTTATTTGTTTAATGCCAAACTGATCCAAAAACATGAAACGTGGAAGTTGTGCAGTATTTTGCATAAAAGGATACCATTCACCAAACAATTGTTTAAAGTCCTTATTTTCCTCATATACCTTCAAAATACAATCTTTTGTTTTAGGACACATTTCTGAATTTTTACATTCCATTAGCTTCTCAGAAATATTTTGCTTTAATGCTTCATAACGCTTTTTATCAACTTCGTTAAATAGCACATTCAACCTTAAAGATTCGTCCTTTATGGTTTTACAATATGGGAACAGTTCTTCGAGCATTATTAACGGACTGCCATTAACTCCTTCTGAGTCCTTCCCCTCACCTGCAAACATGTCATAAAGCGAAATATCGGTCCAGTATTTCTGCCTTCTTTTCAAAAAAACAGGCAACCATTCTTGAAGATATTTATGAAGAATATATAGCTTGATTTGTGTGCCTTCATCAAATCCTTTGTTGAAAATATCGTTTGATTTTGCCATTGGGAATCATTTTAGTTCTAATTTCTAGTCTTTAACGAAGCTCCAATTTAGCAATAAATTCAAACTTATGGTATTATACATAAATAATATGTTTCATAAATCTGTTTCATATTCTAGGTTGGTATATTCCCTCGCGTGTGGTTTATATCTTCCGTTCTCATTGTTAAGTATCATGATTAACCGTAACGGAAGTGGGGCTAAAGCCCAACTTTGGAAGCATAATAACTAACCCCGGCATTAATGCCGGGGTTAAGCAAGCCCCTCAGAACCGGGCTTAAGCCCGTAAGCCTTACTAAAAGCGGGTTTCCGAAAGACTACGATAACACAAAAACACCTATCTAACTGATTACAAGACCTCCCCCGCCACCAATTTGGTGTTTTCGCAGCCCTGCGAAAGCTTCAAAGTCACCAATTTGGTCGTTTCGTAGCGCTTTGCTACCATCAAATTATTCAATTTAGTGCTTTCGTAGGTGTTTGAAAGCTTCTCCGTCTTCACAAAAGTCCTTTTGTAGTGCTACAATGGCACTTTTGTCATCACAAAACTACTTTCGTAGTGCTACAACAGCGTTTTTGTCACCACAAAACTACTTTCGTAGCTGTACAAAGGGGGTTTAGTCACCAATTTACTGCTGTCGTTGCCTTGCAATGGGACTTTAGCCATCACTCCGGGCCTGGCAAAATCGAACAACAGGACTAAAAACCCTAAAGGCAAACCATCGTTCTTCAACGCTAATTGTTTAGTTGTCAATTTAATGTTTATGCTAAACAACACAAGCTCTACTGTTGACTTTGGTAAGCTTATGTTCTAATTTGCAAGAACTTTACACATTAATAAGCACCATGCACACACCAAATAATCAACAAAATACACATACACCCATACATTCTTAAATTTTAACTATTATGAATTTTATAAAATCAATCCCTTTAACGCGCTTGCGCAACAACGATTACTTTCAGTTTATGGCTGATGTAAAAAGTTTGATTGCGCAGGCCACCCCTGCAGCACTTAATGTGGAGGAAGAATCGGTAGACTTCGACAATAGTTTTACCGAACTGGACGAAGCAATAAATGTTGACCGGGGAAGTGTACTCACTGAAAAAGTTCAGGATGCCGACCACAGGCGCGATACTACCTGGACTGCACTAAACGAGCGGGTAAAAGCAACGCTTTTTAGCCCGATACCAGAAGAAGTTGAGGCTGCCAAACACATCGAACGGGTTTTTAATCTGTATGGAAACATCAGATACCTGTCGTTGAAGGAACAAACTGCAGCAGCAACCAACCTGAATAACGACCTGAAAGACCGAGATATGGCAGTGCATTGCCAAACCATTGGTATTATGCCGTGGGTTTTGGCGCACGAAACCGAAAACAATACCGTTAACGATCTGCAAAACCAACGCGACAGCGAAAAAGCAAACAACAACGCCGCAAAAGTTAAAGAGGTGCGTTTGGCTTTCGAAGGGGTATACAAGGCATTGGTAAACCGTATTAATGCACTGGTTACTTTACGCATGGCAACTCCCGAAATCGAAAATTTTATATTAGAGGTAAATCAGAAGATTACAAATCTTGAGATTCAGCTTGCCGCCCGTCAGGGGCAATCTGCCAGCGGAGAAGAAGAATCGGCTGAAGCTACCGTAGAAGAATAAAAACAAAAACCGTGTATGTGTATCAGAAAGCATCCTTCCGTTGTGTTGGGTGCTTTTTTGTTGAGCTTAAGCCATGCGAAGCCCCGAAACTTCATCGCTACCGCGCGAATCCCTTCGCGTGGTTTATTTCTTCATTAGGCTATAGTTTAGCCACGCGATAGAATCGCGCGGCAGCAGGGCGCTGCCCTATGCTAATGCTTATAGCCCTTTGGGCTATTTAAAAATACAGTTGCCTTGTAAGCAGCACCAACGGTGCTAAAGCAACAACACAGGGTAACACCCTGTGTATTTAAGCGAATTCACTCATCGCTCTGAAAGAGCTTAAGATTCTCTTCTGCCCTTCATGAAAGCCACGCGAAAGGATTCGCGCGGCAGCGGGTTCCTTTAGGGCGGTGATTTTAGATAGGATCATAGAGCACAGGCTTTAGCCTTTAAAAGGATATTAATGGCTAAAGCCCTTTTGCGGAACTGCAATTTTATCACCGGGCTAAAGCCACGGTGCAATCGCAAAAAACAATTGCCCCCAATCAGCGCCACCGGCCCCACCGGCAGGGATTGCAGCGGTAGCTTGCCGCAGCTTTTGCTTGTGACACCCGGCTGTTGGGAGCGACCAAAGGGAGCTACCCAACAGCCCTTGGTGGAACCGGCAAAAGCTGCGGCAACTTTAGCGGAAAGCCCGGCTGCCGGCAAAGAGGTAATTAGTCACTGGGCACTGGTCATTAGTCATTGGGCAGTGGAAAAGGTTTGGATTGTTTAATGGATGAGTTTGTGGATTCAACCACGTTGCTTTTTTACATGCACCGTAGCAAAAATGATGATCATCATAAGCAAAGCCATAACTGCCCCCGACAGGAAACTGGCTTCCAGGCCGCCAAGTGCATAAAACACGCCTACCAGCAAGGGGCCAAAGGTTTGCCCGCCTCGCAACACCATGGAGTTTAACGACATAAAGGCCGCCCGCTCGTTTATTGCCGCGTAACCTACCAGCATATTTTGAATGGATGGAATGGTTATGCCGTGCCCGAAACCGAATACGATGACCGCCACGCCCAACATTAAATACGAATTGGCACCCAGCATAAGCAGCGAAGCCAGCATGTAAAATGCGCTTCCGATAATGAGCTGCCGTTTTTGCCCCAGCAAGCGGTTAAGGCGTGCCAGTTGCGAGCTCATAATGGCTGTGGTTACCGACATGAGCGACATCATTAAACCAATTCGCGAAGAATCGGCGCCCAGGCGCTTTTCCATCATCAGCGGGAAGTAGGTAAGGTACGAACCGTAAAGGATCAGGAAGAGGATAAAGTTAACGGCAAAAAGTCCCCAAACCGTGCGCTGATTAATGGTTTTCCAAACACGCCCAAAATACGACCGTAGTTTCGCCTTGTTCTTTGGCTCGGGATTATTCAGCCCTTTCATTACCCAAATGCCCAGCGGAATAGCCAGAATGGGCAAAGCAAAAATATACTGCCAGCCAAAAATGGCGATCACTCCGCCAAGGGCAGGGTACGATGCTGTGGCTATACTCAAAACACTGGCATTGTAGCCCATTACCGCCGTGCGCCGTTTCCCTTCGAAAAGATCGCCCACAAGGGTAATATTCATACTCGATAATGAACTGGCTCCAACCCCCTGAACAAAACGAAGTGCCAGCAATCCGTAAAATCCGGGCGCAAACATACAGGCAAAACCGGCAATTCCGAAGAGAAACAAAGAGGGCACCAACACCACTTTCCGGCCATAACGATCGGCCAAAATGCCGGTAAACGGCGTAAGAAAAATACCGGGCAGCGTAAAGGCAACAATCAGCCAGCCCACCTGTTGCGGGCTGATACCGAAATAACGGATAATATCGGGGAAAGCGGGTGTAATGCTTGCCACGCCCATCATGGCAATAAGCGTTACCCCAAAAATGAAATAGAGATTTTTATTGTGAAAGACAGATTTTTCGGTCATACTAATTTGATTGCTTGGTGTTAAAAGTAATAAAAATGTAGGCTAAACAGTGATAGCATGACTTAGAGTCATACTATCACTACACCAAAACAGGCTGGTTATTAACTTTTTTCGCCCCTCCAAACCTTTCCGTACGTGGGAGGAAGGTTTAAAGTCCGCTACAGGGGATTTAGAGGTAAAAAACCGGAAGCTGAACACAAAATTATGCCAATGCTTTACAATGTGAATAGTTCGATTGTTACCCCAAACCCCCAAAGGGGCTTATGCCCGGAGAAACAAGGAATATTTAGGAAAAATAAAAAGGCAAAAACATCATAAATGAACGCCAATCGGAGATGCGAACAAGTCCCCAACAGGGGATTTAGGGGTAAGAAACGAAGTAGCTTCTTACCCCTAATCAGGCTGAAAAAGTGAGCGGGTGACTCGAAGTCAGCCGTTCACTCTAGGCTACTCAGTTTATATCTCTACTTTGCTTTCCCATTCCAGTCCGCTAATATCAATCAGTTTCAGCGTGAATTCATTTGCGCGTTGTAAATCAATTGCGCGCAAATCAATAGCCAAATCGGCCTTTGCTCCCAATGGAACAATCAAACTGTGTTTCCCCGGCTTTACGTGCGTTACATAGTGATTGGATATTTGATCGACCGGAAACTTAGCCAAATCATCGCCCTTTTTTTCGAGCAAAATATTTCCTTCCGAATCCAGCAATTGAATCCCGATCAGGAACGATCCATACACATCAACGCCTTCGGTTCGGTATATTTCAAACTGTAGGATATTGTTTTCGATGGAGGCATCGCTGATTTCAATTTTAGGTTTCACCGATTTGTTGTGCAGTTTACCATAAACTCCGCCATGAAAAACCTGGTTGGTAAACAATGTAAGAAATAAAATTCCCAATGAGCCAACCAACACAGCCGGCTTCAAATTCCTTATCGGAAGTTCGCCCGATCCCAGCCACACAAACCAACGGTTTTGTGTGATCCTGAGCTTCTTATTCAGCAGCAACTGATCGAGCGAATATGCTCCGCTGCCGCTAAAAAACAAGGTGAATCCGGCCGCAATTCCCAGCACACCGATTTGCCATTCATCGAGGCAGGTTGTTCCAATCCACCCTGAGCCCAACAGAATTCCGGCGGCGAGGCCAAAAACGCCAACACTCATTAAACGGGTAAAAAGCCCCAGCATAATAAACAGCCCTACAATAGCTTCAACGATAGTAAAAACTACCATTGCCATCCACAACTGCTCGGGATGCGTAACCAGGTGCTCGATTATCGGTTTTATTCCTAAAGCGTTGGGCAGGAAATGATTAAATTTTTCGCCGATGTAGCCAACGCCTTCCGGATCAAGTTTATCAACAAGTACAACACGGCGCCAAAAGGCAGAAAAGTAAGTCCAGCCAACTACCAGCCGGAGAGATAAGGTGAAAAGTCCGGCTAAGTTTGCCGACTTATTCTCAGATTTATTCATGTAAAAATGTATTAACGGTTATTAAAATTGACAATATTTGGTGTACGGGAAAAGCGATTACACCATGTCGAATTTTAACCGTTTATAAAGAATGTACAGCCGGGTGTTTTCGGCAACAATTTCAGGTTGCGGAAATGAGTATTCCGCAGTGGCTGTTGAGGGCAAGAGTAATTCTGCGCGTTCTACAGCAGTGCCAAAAAGCTTGTGATCTGAGTTCTGGAAATTACTGCTGATCCGATAATCATCCGGCGACGTATGGCAGTGATGTTCGAAGTTCGGAGTGGTTTTTGTTTTATTTAACGGACGCTGATATTCGGCACCAATGGTCTTGAACAAAGGCTCTTTTACTGAGCACGATGCAAGCGAAAACAACGCAATTACTACCAGCAATGCATGTTTTACCCACCTAAAATATTGTTGAATGCGTTCCATTAATTCCAGAAACAAAGGTAAGTATAAATTGTTTGGTGCTCAACCTGGCTTGCCCGGTTATATATCCTGAAATCCGATTAGTTTCTGCAGTTTTTCGTCCCATAAACGTAAACGCAAAGTTTTGAGGCTTGAGCGAAACGTTACCGGCTTCACCTCTCTGAAAATTTTATTTTCGGCGTAACATTTGGGCAAATTGTAGTTGGGTATACGCGCATTAATGTGATGAATATGATGAAACCCGATATTGCCGGAAAACCACTGAAGCAGTTTGGGAAATTTGACAAATGAACTTCCTTCGAGTGCCAGTTTTGTGTAGTTCCAATCATCGCTTCTAACCCACGATACATCTTCATACTGATGTTGCAGATAAAACAACCACAGTCCGGCCATGCCAGCCAGGTACAGTATAATCAGCTGAAGAATAAGATAGGTGAAAAAACCAATTGCAACACTCATTCCCGCAAACAGCATAACCAACGCAATATTGGTGACATAAACATTGTTTTTCTGCTTTTGCGTCATCCATTCTTTCGTCAGCCTGTTTTGAATAAGAAATACATATAGCGAGCCAATGCCAAACATCACAACCGGATTCCTGTATACCCGGTAATAAAGCCTCCTTTTTTTCGAACTTGCCAGATACTCTTCCTTTGTCATGGTCCATACGTCGCCATCTCCACGTTTATCGAGATTACCAACAGTAGCATGGTGTTTCCCGTGTAAGCTGTGCCATTTATCGAAGGGAGTGAAAGCCAAAATGCCAAACAACATTCCGATATACCGATTGGCTTTGTATGATTTGAAGAAAGAGCCGTGGCCGCAATCGTGAAAGATTATAAACAAACGAACCAATAACCCGGCGGCAATAATGAGCAGAAATGCAGTGAGCCACAACGAAACCGACAAACTATAAACCAACAATATCCATACGCCAACATACGGAATAAAAGTGTTTATGATTTGCCACACGCTTTTTAAGGTATCAGGCTTTTGATAGGAAGCCGAATTTTTTATAAAGTTTTGCCAAGGATTATTTGGGGATGTTTCTTTCTGCCGGGTATTCATCGATCTACTCTCCATTCTTAATGTTCCGTCTATTTAAACGAATAACAGATAGTAGATGTTCGGCAAATTTTCACTATTTCAAAAGCGGGAGCCTGATTTCAGGTCAGACTCCCGCTTCTATCGTGTTATTTCAGATTCTCTTCAAACAGTTTAAAAATACGTTTGTATTCGTCTGTCCAGCTGCTGGGCTCAACAAACCCGTGAGCTTCTACCGGATAAACCGCCAGTTCCCAGTTTTCTTTGCCCAACTCAATCAGTCGTTGTGTTAGGCGAACAATATCCTGAAACTGTACATTATCATCTACCATTCCGTGGCACATCAATAAGTTGCCTTGTAAACCTTCGGCAAAATTTATGGGTGAACTTTTTGCATAGGCAATGCTATCCTGTACCGGTGTATTCAAAATATTAGCCGTGTAACCGTGGTTGTAGTGCGCCCAGTCGGTAACCGAACGCAAAGCTGCACCGGCAGTAAAAGTTTCCGGCTCATTAAACAAAGCCATCAGCGTGATAAATCCTCCGTATGAACCGCCGTAAATTCCAATTCGCTCCGGCGAAACATTATATTTATCCGTCAACAGTTTGGCACCATCCACCTGATCCGACAGATCGAGGCCACCCATCCAACGGTAGATTCCGGTGCGCCAGTCGCGGCCATAACCGGCACTTCCGCGGTAATCGATATCCAGTACTGTATAACCATTGTCGACTAAAATATTATGAAACTGGTACTCGCGAAAATAGCTGCTCCACCATTTGTGCGCATTTTGCAGATAACCGGCACCGTGCACAAAAATCACTGCTGGTCCGTTTTGCTCCGGCGACTCAGGGCGATACAAACGGGCATGCACTTCGGCACCATCGGCAGCATTAAAAGTAATGAACTCCGGGATTCGCCAGTTGTATTTATTAAAAGCGTCGGTGGTTGAATTTGTCAGCTGTTCGGCTTCAGCTCCGGCTTTATTTTCCTGCAAATAAAGTTCCCAGGGTTTGTTGGCCTCCGAATGACGAATGGCCAAATATTTCTCATCAGGAGAAAGTGTTACTTCATTTCCGCCTTCCAACGATGTGATTTGCGTAAGCTTACCACCCCAAACCGGCATTTTGTAGAAATGCGTCACACCCGGGTGCAATTTGTTGGCGATGAAATAAAAACTTTTTTTATCGTTCGAAATAGATGCTTCCGAAACTTCAAACTCGCCTTCGGTAAGCGTTGTTTTCTTTTTTGTTTTGCAGTTAACGGCATACAAATGCGAGTAGCCCGACTCTTCGGAATGAAACCACACCGATTCACCATCAGGCATCCAGCCTATATCTCCTGTCGACATTCCCCAGCCGCCAATTCCGGGGCCTCCGATCCACGCTTCGTCGCGCTGACGATCGAGTAATTCCAAATCACCCGTTGCAGGATCGAGCAACATAATCCAGCGGTCTTTATTGTCATGCGACAGCGCAACAACCACCGCCATATCTTCCGTTTCATTCCACACCGGCCCCATCAGGTTCACTTCGCGGTCTTCAACTTCTTCTCCCTCTTTTGGCATACGTTCAGGGTAATCGCTCAGGTATTCGGGCAAATCTTTCAGACCGGGAATTTGTGTTTTATCAATCGTTATCAGCTTATTGTTTTTCACATCAAAAATCCCCATTTCAACCGACGCCTGCGGACTACCTACTTTGGAACGGGCATTCTTTTCTTCGGTGTACCCCGATTCGGTTACATGATGCGTAACCGAAGTAGCTTTTGCATTCGATGCTCTTTCGTACAAACTGTAACTAATGTAGTTGCCGGTTGGACTCAGTGAAACATCACTCAGAAACTTACTCCCTGTGTATATTTTTAATGGTTCGGCTGCTTTCTCTGCCTCCTCGCGGTTTTCGCGTGCTTTGCTTTTCGCTTCACGTTCCTGCAAAACCACAAATAATTCCTTTTGCTGCTGCTCCAGCCATTTGGCTTGCTCAGATGAAGGCTGTTCCTTTTTCTCGTTCCCCGAAACAAAATTGGTCAGCTGCGTAATCAGCCCGGTTTCCGGATCGATGGTGAATAGATTATTGTCTTTAGTAAAGGCTATTTTCGAATCGTCTAAAACAAATTCGGGCGACGAAACACGCTCCAGCCAGGCTGTAAGCTGTTTCTCTTTTCCACTTTTACAATCCAGCAGAAAGAGGTTACCATTTCGTGTATAAACCTTTTTTGTTTTGTCGCTGTTGTAATTGCCACGACGGCCGGGTAATGTCTTCTTTTCATCCAAACTTACTTTCTCTATTTCTTTGGTCGCCAAATCGTAGGCGAACAATGATTCCAGCGTGTCTTGCTCCGGATTCCACTGAAAATAGATTTTTGCGCCATCTTCGCTCCAGCTTATATCGTCCGGCGAAGTACCTATCCATTTGGCCGGATCCTGCATAATTGTTTCGATAGAAAGCGAACTTTTATTAAGTTGGCTCACCTGGCAAAATCCTGAAAAAGTAAACAGAATAAAAATTGAAAGAATAAAATGTCTCATGAGTGCAGTTTCTTTTTTAGTGTTTTTTTTGAAGGCATCTAAATTAACATTTTTAGTAGAATGATTTCCCTGATGAACATGTATATTGTTAATTCAAAAAAATATAGTTTTGCAAGGTTAAACAGCTCGTAGCGCATTGCTCAAAAGCTTTAAATGAATTTTTGATGAAGGTATATAAATTTGGAGGCGCATCGGTAAAAGATGCGGCCGCAGTAAAAAATGTATTTGAAATTATTAAAAGCGAAAACGGAAACCTGAGCGTGGTTATTTCGGCCATGGGAAAAAGTACCGATTTGCTGGAAACATTAATAAAAGCCTACTATAACAGCAACAACGAAAAGTGGACAATCTTCAATAACTTTAAGAACTACCACATTGAAATTATCGGCGATTTGTTTGGCGAAAAAGGAATGCCACAGGGTGTTTATGAGTTGTTTAGCGATCTGGAACACAAATTAAATTCGCGTCCGTCGTACGATTTTAACTTTGAATACGACCAGATTATCTGTTACGGTGAGCTCATTTCTACCCGCATTGTTAGCGATTACATTACCGCCACCGGATATAAAAATAAATGGATCGACATTCGCACCTGTCTGAAAACTGATGACACTTTCCGCGATGCACATGTTGACTGGGAATGGACCGGTGAACTGATTCGCGAAGAGTTCAACTTTTCCGACACAAGCTTATACATCACACAGGGATTTATCGGCTCTACAACCACCAACCTCACTACCACGCTGGGGCGTGAGGGTTCGGATTTTACGGCTGCCATTATCGGTAGCTCGCTGAAGGTTGAAAGTGTGTCGATATGGAAAGACGTACCGGGAGTGTTAAGTGCCGACCCGAAAAAAATGAGCGACACGGTGATGATCAACGAGCTGTCGTACAAAGAGGCGGTTGAGATGACGCATTCGGGAGCAAAGGTAATCCACCCAAAAACCATGCAACCGCTGCACAACCAAGGAATTCCGCTGCTGGTAAAATCGTTTGTCGAGCCTAAAAATCCGGGCACGGTTATTCATAAAATCGATCATAAAATTGAACTGCCTCCGATTTTTATTCTGAAAGAAAACCAGGTGCTGATTACCCTTTCTGCTCTCGATTTCTCAATAATCTCGATTAGCGATATTGAGCGGGTGGTAAATTTTCTGATGGAAAAACTGATAAAGGTTACATTGATGCAACAATCGGCCATCGACCTTAACATTGTTGCCGATGCTTCAGACGAAAATCTGGAGGATATTTTCAGCGAACTTTCGGGCGATTATAAAATACGTTACAATACCGATCTTACGCTGGTAACCATCCGGCACTACACCGAAGAGGTGCTCGACTGGATGGTAAAAGAAAAGGATATTTACCTGGAACAGCACAGCCGTTTAACGGCACGGATGCTGATTAAAGAATAAGAAAAGGCTACCGGAAGTGTTATTTCCGGTAGCCTTTTTCTTTTAATTTCACCCATATTCAGAAAAGCGATTGGCAGCCGATTGACAATTAATACAGATGTGAAATCAAAATGAGTCCTATTTCAGTAAATTCCTACTTTCAACCGGCATTAATCATTGCGATTTCACCGTTTCGCTCAAGGCTCACACTGAAATACAATTGGTATAATTTACAGGAATCGATTTTTCTTGTAATTTTAGAAACCCATTTCTTACCTATAAACAAAAACAGCTAACTGAAATGAAGCAAAAAAAGACATTGCCTTATATAATTGGAGTTGCGGTTGTAATTATTATTGTGCTTATCGTGGGCAAAAAGCAAGGATGGCTTGGCAGCGATGTTAGCGTAAAAGTGTCAACCGAAACCGTAGAAAGTAAAACCATTACCGAGTTTATAACCGCCAACGGAAAAATTCAGCCGGAGACTGAGGTAAAGATCAGTCCCGATGTGGCCGGTGAGATCGTTGAGCTGCATGTTGAAGATGGCGATGCGGTTGAGCAGGGAAAATTACTGTGTGTTATAAAACCCGAAATGTATGTTTCGGCAGTAAACCGGTCGGAAGCCGCCGTAAACTCATCGAAAGCAAGACAGGCTCAAGCCGAGGCACAACTAATTGAAAGCGAACTTTCGTATAAACGCTCCAAACAATTGTATGAAAAAGGTACGATTCCGGTTTCGGAATTTGAGTCGGCAGAAGCAGCCTACAAAGTTGCACAGGCTGAAGCCCGTGCCGCACAATATTCGGTTTTAAGTGCTCAGGCATCGCTTGATGAAGCTGAAGAGCAGCTGATAAAAACAAAAATTTATGCTCCTATTACAGGAACGATTTCGGCATTGAATGTGGAAAAAGGTGAACGCGTAGTGGGAACCAGCATGATGGTAGGAACCGAAATGATGACCGTTGCCGACCTCAACAAAATGGAGGTGCAGGTTGAAGTGAACGAAAACGATATTGTAAAGGTAATGAAAGGCGATACCGCACTGGTAGAAGTTGATGCTTACCTGAACCGCAAATTCAAAGGTATTGTTACCGAAATTGCCAACTCGGCAAGCGTTACCGGAACCAGTTCCGACCAGGTAACCAACTTCGATGTAAAAGTGCTTTTGCTAAAAGATTCGTACGAAGATTTGATCGATCCTGAGAATGGTAACCTCTACCCTTTCCGCCCCGGAATGTCGGCTACCGTTGATATTCTTACAGAAACCCGCGAAAATGTTATTTCGGTACCGATCTCGGCAGTTACAACACGGATTAAAAAAGAAAACGGCGGCACCAAGGAAGTTGATACGGATTCGGAAAATTCTTCGGATGACGAAAACACTACACAGCGCGATGAAAAACAGGAAGTTGTTTTTGTGTATGCCGATGGCCGCGTATTAAAAACTGAAGTAGAAACCGGAATTCAGGATAACAACAGCATTGAAATTCTGAAAGGAATTAAAGAGGGCGACGAGGTAGTTACCGCGCCTTACACCATTATTAACCGCACGTTAAAAGACAGTATGCAGGTTAAAAAGGTTAGTGAGGAGGAGTTGTTTACAGCTGAGGATTAAAATAACTATAGACAAATAAAAACAGGGTTGCGATTTGATTCGCAACCCTGTTTTTATTTATGATTCTATCTCTTATTCTCCGGGGAAATAATCGCGCGAATCAATAACAGTAAGGTTATTGGTGTGCGCCCGGGTCATATCCAGCACGGCTTGCTCCGAAACCTTTTCGCCTTTGTAAGTGTAGGTTTTATCCAGCGCCACACGTTTTAGCAGAAGGTTTTTATAATCCACTTCAAAGGTGTAAAGCACATCGGTAAAATAATCCGTATTGTTTTGCCCGATTGCCAGCGCCCTGCCCTGACGGTTATTTTTTGGCGCCACTGCTTCGCCTTCAATTTTTAATATCGAATAATCTTCCTTATTAACGGTAATTTTTCCTTTAAACGTACCGGCATAATAATCGCCTGTAGTTGCCAGCGAAGTTACTTTCGGGCTAAAGGAAATCACCCAAAATTCTTTTCCTTCTATTACGGGTTGGCTTTCCAGTGCCAGCTGATAATCGTTTAACAACGCAGGGCTTAAAACACCCGATGCCGAACGCACCCAGTCGAATCCCAACAAATCGTCGAGGTATAATTGTGCGCTTGAAAAGCTGTAATCTGCGTCGCTCTGCTCTTTTGTAACCGAATAGTTCCGAGCCTTAAAAGCATCAGCTTTCGAAGGATTTGTGTAACCTGTTTCGTCGTAAAGCAATACCGTTGCAATTTGCGGCGATTTCACCTGCCCGTTAACCGCCTTTTCTTTTGAATAAGCAAAGTGCATATTAAACGGCCCCGAACCATAATTGTATTTAATATTATCTGAAGCCAGGCGCAAAATGCGAATCAAAACTTTATTTTGAGCAGCAACCCCCACCTCTTCAACGTCGTACGATTGCGACTCTAATTTTATCACTGCAAATTCTTTTGAAAAAAGATCTTTTACCGGAAATTGTTTGTTGGTAAAACCCACTGCCGAAAAGTAAATGGCTTTATCCACCATATCTTCAGGAATCTTCAACTCAAAATTCCCCTCGCTATCGCTGGCGGTACCAAAAAAAGTACCTTCCAAACCAATATTGGTATACGAAACCGGGCGATTTGTATTGGCATCAACCACTTTTCCTTTAATGGTGTGTGCCACCTTCGATCCGCTTTGCCCCAACGCTGTAAGGGCTACGAAAACTGTAAAAATGAGTATAATTGTTTTCTTCATGACCATCAATTTTAAAAAATAAAAGTAAGAAATAAATACCACACCCGCTTATTAAAACGTTGTATTACCCAATTATTATTGTGTATCTTTGTTTTGAACATAAAAAGATCGTTATGAGTAGAAAATATATCATTCTTGTTATTAGTGTAGTTTTGATCGGACTGTCGTCGTGTGTATCAAAAAAGAAATACCTTGAAATGGAAGCCGGCAGATTAAAAGCCGAAGAACTTTCGCGAAAACTCGATGCCGAGAACAATGCCAAAACCGAACGTATTAAAGCTTTGATTGCCGATTTTGAGGCCATGAAAAACGAGTTAATGGAAAGCAATGCCATGAAGGAGCAGGATATTGCCGAGCTGAAAAAAGAAGTGGCCGGGCTGAATGAAGAACTCAGCAGCAAACAGGAATCGTTGCAGGAAACAAGTTTTAATCTTGATTTTGAAAAACAACGTTTAACCAACGCGCTGGAAAGTAAAGAAGCGTCGATAAAATCGTTACAAAACGAAGTAAACACGCTGGAAAGCGAAGTTTCTGAGAAGAACTCGGCCATCGATCAAAAGAACTTTGAAATTAACCGGTTAAACCAGGAAGCAAAAGTTCTGGAAGGAAAAATTAAAGCTGGCGATGATAAGCTAAATACGCTGCAGGGACAACTTGATAATGTTCGTTCGGAAACACAGCAACTGCAAAATCAGCTTAAAGAAAAGGATGAACAGATTAATAAACTTACCAACCAGGTTAAGTTGCTGAAAAGTGAGATTGGCAGTTAATTCTTTTTGTTTAACAGCGCCGGAACGTCAAAAAAAAATCTGGAAAACAATTAACAAAACGAGCACTTGCTTGTTTAAAGAGGTTAGAATAATGAGCCGTTTTAATTAACTGTGTTTATTATTTGATTGCAAAAATTAATGAAAGTTTACCCTTTCATTGGGAAGGCCTGGTCATCACCGGGCTTTCTTTTTTACTTCAACTTTGTAAAGGGAGAAAAAAAGGTACCTGCAACGCAAATACCTTTTTAAGTGTCTGAATCTAACATGCTTCTATGAAAAATTGCGTTTTGCTATTCCTCGTCATTATCAACCTTGGCGGTTGGTGCGTCACCCTGCTCGAACCACATTCGGTTACCAACGCTATAATACCTGTCAGCTAATTTAGGATTAGCCTCCAGCTCGGCAGTTGAATAGGGTAAATAAGGCACAATTACGTCGTCGCCTTTTTCCCAGTTAGCAGGTGTGTATACAAATTTCGATTCGGTAAGCTGCAAAGCTTCTACCATCCGAACAAATTCATTCATATTTCGTCCAACTTCTACCGGGTAGAAATTTACCGAGCGTACAATATTTTTATCATCGATAATAAATACGCCCCGAACATCACGGTCAGTGCTCTCCTCATCGTGTAACATTCCGTACAAACGCGACACCTTTGCGTCAGGATCTTCAATTATCGGGAAATCGATATTAACCGTCCCGCGTTGTTTATAGTCCAACTCCTCCAGATGAGCTTTCCACATCTTATGTAACACAATATCATCTGTTGAAACTACGGCCAGCTCAACACCCAATTTTTTGAATTCTTTTTGCAGGTGTGCCAATTCCAGTAACTCAGACGAGCATACCGGAGTGAAGTCGGCCGGGTGGCTTAGCAGGATTTTCCAACTACTTCCGAAATCATTTGGAAAAGTAATTTTTCCGTTGGTTGTGTTTGCACTAAATTTTGGAGCTTTTGATCCTATTAAGGGGATTTTGTAGTCGCTTGCGCTTACTACTCCCACGGCCAGAATCACAGCCAAAAAGGTAAACATTAATTGTTTCATAACTTTGAATATTAAATGATTGCGACACTAAAATACAATCATCATATCCGCCATTTTATGTTGAAGAACATATTTTTAATGTGACCAAAAACATTGTGTTTGATGCTTCGCCAACACTAAACCCAATAAATAACGAGATTGCAAGCAATATTTTGTTTTTGATTACATTTTAAAGATATTCACATCTTTTTATATTCAATATGAAAGTTGAGGAATACACAAATTAAATACTTATTTGTATTCTATTAACAAATCATTGATTATTTGTCGAATTCTTCGTTCAATTATTCGAGTTCGTAATCCAGCTTAAATAATTTGGAATACTGCACAATCGACTCCCTTACCTGGTATTCCGTGGCTGTGTACGGAAGTACATTTTGCCCGTTAAACCACATCATAAAAGTATCGGCATAAGCCTCATTCAAACCGGTAAGCTTCATCACCATTTCTTTATTGTAGTTTCTCGAATGCATTTCCCAGTTTTTCATTATCGCCATATCCTCGCGTACCTGGCGTTTGCGTTTTTCGCGTTTACCGTAATATTGTGCAAACGATAAAGGACTTACCAGCGCTGCAATGATCGGAGGTTTTTCATTAAATGCATCGCCTCTCAAGGTTGGGTCAAGGTCTGTTGGATTTCCGTGATCGAAATAATCCAGCTGACGGGCTTCACCTTCAACGGTAACTTCACCGACATTATAAAGTACAGGATCCATATAAAACGTAAGCATTTCGTAGCCGGTGTAATAGGATGGCACTTTCAGAATAAAAGTTTTGTAACCCACAGAAGTAACTTCGAGCGAATCAATATTAAGCATCTCCAGCGTAAAAATCCCCTCTCCGTTGGTAATTGTTCCGCTGTGTGTGCGGTGATTAATTATGTTGGCATAAGGTACTGCTGAACTATCGGAAGAACTCAGGATTTTTGCTTTCAGTTCAATCAACATCGGATCAACCGGATAATTCTCATCCTGAGCCCAAACTGAAAAACTCATCAAAACAACTAATAGCAGCAGTAAATATCTATACATAAGTGCGTAATTCTATTCCGTATGCAAATCTATGCAAAAGAATTTAACCATTTTGAAGATAACACTATTTAACTGGTTTTTAACAGATGTTAAGGGGATATAGGGAAATAGTCATAGCATGACTTGGAGTCATACTATGACTGTATGAATTATTTCATTGAAGCGATGCGCTCTTCCAACACTTTAATATTGGCTTCGGCATCAGCTTGTTTTGCTTTTTCTTTGGCAACAACCGCTTCGGGTGCATTATTTACAAAACGTTCGTTACTCAGCTTTTTCATTACCGAATTCAGGAATCCTTTGAAGTATTTCAACTCCTCTTCCAGCTTTTCCAACTCTTCTGCCACATCAATAAATCCATCAAGCGGAATATAGAAACTGGTTGATTTTACGCGGAACGAAGCTGCTCCTTTAACTTCTTCGTCAACAGCTGTTAACTCAGTAAGATTACCCAATTTGATGAGAATGCTGTTGAATTTAGCATCAAAACCTTTATCGCCTTTTTGCACCGAAAAATCGATAGCATCTTTAAAGGCAATATTTTTGTCTTTACGGATTTTACGAATTCCCGATACCGCTTCTTTTACATCCTCGAAAGCAGCAAGAAAAGCCGCATCGTAGCTGGTATTAGCCGGCAACTGACTGATCATGATACTTTCGCCTTCTTTACGCTCATCAAGCAATTGCCAGATCTCTTCGGTAATAAAAGGCATAAACGGATGCATCAGACGCAACATTTGGTCGAACAGCTCAACAATTTCAGCATAAGTTAAGGCATCAATCGGTTGCTGATAAGCTGGTTTTACCATTTCGAGCAACCACCCCGAGAACTCGTCGCGAACAGTAGTATAAACGGTCATTAAGGCTTCCGAAATTCGGAATCCATCAAACTGTGTATTCAACGTTTCTACCACCTGTGCCAGTTTATTTCTAAACCACTCAATGGCCAGTTTTGAATGTTCCGGTTGTTCGATATCAGAAGATACTTCCCAGTTTTTCACCAAACGGAAAGCATTCCATATTTTTGTTGAGAAACCGGCTCCCTGTTGCGGCAAACTTTCGTCGAACAACAAATCGCCACCTGCAGGAGAACAAAGTAACATTCCCACACGAACACCGTCGGCACCGTACTTGGCAATCAAATCCAGCGGATCGGGTGAGTTACCCAGCGACTTCGACATTTTGCGACGTTGTGCATCGCGCACCATTCCGGTAAAATATACGTTCTTGAACGGGAAATCATCGCGGTATTCGTAACCTGCAATAATCATCCGGGCTACCCAGAAGAAAATAATATCGGGTGCGGTTACCAAGTCCGAACTTGGATAATAGTAGTTTACCTCCTCGTTCTCCGGCTCACGAATTCCATCGAAAACCGCAATCGGCCACAACCAGCTCGAGAACCAGGTATCCAAAGCATCTTCATCTTGTTTCAAATCGGCTGCAGTCAATTCTGCATTACCCGATTTTTCTTTTGCCATCTCCAACGCTTCTTCCGCAGATTCGGCACAAACATAAGTTCCGTCGGGCAGGTAGTACACCGGAATTTGGTGTCCCCACCACAACTGGCGGCTAATACACCAGTCTTTGATGTTGCCCATCCAGTGTTTGTAGGTATTTTTAAATTTCGGAGGATGGAAGCTGATCGTATCGTTCATCACGTTCTCCAAAGCCGGTTTTACCAGTTCTTCCATTTTCAGGAACCACTGTGCCGACAATTTTGGTTCGATGATCACATCGGTGCGCTCCGAGAATCCTACCTTATTGGTATAGTCTTCTATTTTAGCCAGGTTTCCTGCTTTCTCCAGTTCAGGAACAATTTTATCGCGAACAACAAAACGGTCTTCGCCAACAAACAGCTCAGCTTTTTCGTTAAGTGTTCCGTTGTCGTTAAAAATGTCGATGGATGGCAGGTTATACCTCAAGCCGATTTCGTAGTCATTAATATCATGGGCCGGTGTAATTTTCAAACATCCGGTACCAAATTCCATATCTACGTATTCATCCTCGATAATCGGGATTGAACGGTTGATCAGCGGTACCAAAACACGTTTTCCTTTCAGGTGCGCAAAACGTTCGTCTTTCGGATTTACACAAACGGCTGTATCACCCAAAATCGTTTCCGGGCGTGTGGTTGCAATGGTTACAAACTCGTCCTCACCTTCAATTTTGTAATTCAGGTAGTAAAGTTTACCCTGCATTTCTTTGTAGATCACTTCCTCATCAGAAAGTGCAGTTTTTGCTGCCGGATCCCAGTTTACCATACGAACGCCGCGGTAAATCATTCCTTTGTTAAACAGGTCGACAAAAACTTTGATTACCGATTCGCTGCGAGCTTCATCCATGGTAAAAGCTGTACGATCCCAGTCGCACGAGGCACCCAGTTTTTTCAGCTGCTCGAGGATAATACCACCGTGTTTATCGGTCCACTCCCAGGCATGTTTCAAGAATTCGTCGCGCGAAAGATCGTACTTGTCAATTCCTTCAGCGTTTAGTTTGTTTACCACTTTGGCTTCGGTAGCAATCGATGCATGGTCGGTACCCGGCACCCAGCAGGCGTTTTTACCGGTCATTCGCGCGCGGCGGACCAGAATATCCTGAATGGTATTGTTAAGCATGTGCCCCATGTGCAACACGCCGGTTACGTTTGGCGGCGGAATTACAATCGTGTAAGGTTCGCGCTCGTCGGGTGTGGAGTGGAAATATTTGTTATCCATCCAGTATTTGTACCATTTATCTTCAACCTCGGCCGGGTTGTACTTGCTCGGAATTTCCATCTGACTCATCTTGAAATATCTAGCTAAAAATTTGAGGTGCAAAAGTACAATTAAAAGTTTAGAGTTCAATGTTCAACAGAAAGAGTTTAGGTTCTGAAGGTTGAGAATTAAAATATACTATGGTTAACCCTCTGTTAGATTCATCGAATGGCTATTAGCCTTTTCTTTATTCAGCACCATAAACCGCGCTAAAGTAAGGTACAATCCTTAACACCCCACAACCCGCATATTGCTGATATACAGCGTCCTGTTAAGATTTCACCCGTCCTGTAAGGTTTATACCCTCCCTGTTAAACAGGAACTGCTAATAATCCAACAGGACGACCAAAATCCTTACAGAATTGCAAAAAAGTGGTACAGGACGACCAAAAAGCTAACAGGACGGCGATAAAACCTGCAGGAAACAAAAAACCACGAACAGAGTAGTTTCTACTACACCGTCCGTGGCTGAATTATATATGTTATCGGTTTTTCTTATTGACGGGCAACCTCGCCATGGTAGCCCAGGTCGAGGCCTTTCTTTTCGTCCATGCGCCCTACTTTTACAGGTACAAAGCGGTTAATTGTTTTTAACATGCCCCAGGTAAATACAAAACCCCAGGCCGACGCAAAAATTATTGCCGTAATCTGTTTCAGGAAGAAGCTAAATCCGCCTCCAAAAAACAAACCGTCGGAACCATTGGCGTTAACGGCTGTGGTTCCGAATAAGCCCAGAAGAATGGTTCCAAGTACACCTCCAATTCCGTGCACGCCCCAAACATCAAGGGCATCGTCCCAGCGTTGACGCTCAACAAATTTAACTGCCTGGTAGCACACCATTCCGGCACACAGGCCAATAAACATGGCGGTTCCGAGCGTGACGTAACCTGCAGCAGGAGTAATTGTTGCCAGTCCGGCCACAGCACCGGTCATTAACCCTATAAAAGTAGGCCGTTTTTTGCCGGTGGTCCATTCAATTCCCAGCCAGGTAATAGCTGCCACCGATGCGGCCACATCGGTATTTAAAAAAGCCTGTGCGGTAACAGCATCCACATCCAGTTCACTTCCGGCGTTAAAACCATACCAACCGAACCACAATAAACTGGTTCCGATAGCTACCAGCGGAATATTGTTTGGGCCGCTGTTCTTTTCGGCACGGGATCCTACAAAAAACACTGATGCCAATGCTGCAAAACCGGCGGTTGCGTGCACCGTAATTCCTCCGGCAAAATCAAGAACTCCCCATTCGGCAAGGATTCCACCTCCCCAAACCATATGCACAAAGGGATAGTATACAAAGATTTGCCAAAGAACCAGAAAGATGACGTAAGCCTTAAAAGTTACCCTGTTAATAAAAGCTCCGGTAATTAAGGCAGGAGTAATAATGGCAAACATCATTTGGTAAGCCACAAAAATATATTCCGGGAAATTACGATCGGCCGACAAGGGTGTACTTGCTGTAACTCCGTTCAGAAAAGCTTTATCGAAATTTCCAATGATGCCGAAAAAATCGTTTCCGTCGACCAGGGTTCCGCTAAAACACATGGAGTAGCCAAAGCTAATCCACAGAATAGTTGTAATTCCTAACGACACAAAACTCTGCATCATAATACTCAGGATATTTTTTTTACAGCCCAAACCGCCGTAAAAGAAAGCCAGTCCGGGAGTCATTAACATTACCAAACTGGTAGCCACAATCATAAAGGTAGTCAGCCCTTTGTCAAACATCATATTCTTAATTCTTTTTTGATTTCGATGACCAAAAATAGAATATGACTTTAATAATTTGACAGTTTTAAAGCTTCCCAAAATTCATTTATCTACTTTTTCGTACATTTTTCTGACATTTTAAAAGCCCGCAAATACATTTTACAACAACTCATTAAAACAGGGTCCAGGTTTCGAACGATTCATTTTCAACCCGGATTTTTAAATTTTGGACGGGGTGAATTTTTTATCGAACAAAAAATAGCTGCAAAATTTGAAATTGAACGGGGTTAAAATCAAATTCAGAAAAAAGGAAAAACATGAAAAAGCAGTGAAAACGATGACAAATCTCACCTTTTTTAAATTCACTCTAAATTAGTACCTGTTAAACTTGAATTAATATTAGCCACACTTATCAGTTCCAATTTGCCGAGCTCGCGGGATAATCCCGACTATTTCAGCTGACAAAACTTCCTACGCGGATAAAAAATTAATTCTATGAAAAAGAAAGGCGAAATCTCTTGTTCAATTATTCCGTTTAGTTAGCTATTTACGGGAAAACAGAACAAATTTAAAAATTCTGTATCCCTGTACAGTTCTTGTTTAAGCCTGATTTTTGAGAACAAAATTTGCCCTAAAGATTTAAATACTCTTTTATCTTATTTATTTTTTCCATAACTTGTTAACGATAAACACAGTTTTAAGGAAAGGAACACCATTAAATCAAACCATTCCGAATTATTATCCATTAAACACAAACTCTATTTAACTATGTATTCATACCGGACGCAATTTACAACACCATTCTAAAAAGAAATAGCATTCATCATTAGTCGTTGTCTTCACCAAAGAAAGACAAGACTCCATCTATAAATCCTTACATAATACATTATGAAAAACTTTACTTATCCGGAAGTATTACTTCCAAGTTGTTTAACCAGAAAAGTCGGCAATAAAATTGCGTTATTGCTGGCTTTTACTCTACTATTGCCTGTATTGGCAAGCGCTCAGAGAGCATACCCTGACTTGGTTCTAACCGCATCTTCGAATGGATCTGATTATCAAATCAGCTTTTCGTATACCGGAGGAGGCGTTGTTGAATGCCAGGAAAGTGAAGTGTATAAGATCGGAATTTATTTGAATTCCTGGGAAACCGGTCTTCAAAAGGAATTTACCGGATCAGGCTATAAAAGCTCCTGGTCCGGAACTTTGGCAGTTGGCCCTTCAAAGAGTGGCAGTTGGCGTGCCCGTTATCAAATTAGCGAAGATTGTGGATGGGCCTGGTGTAACTGTGTAGCCTGGGCGTGGAGCGACTGGAAATCCGCAAGTACAACTGCTATTAAATCTCCAACAAGTATTACTGCTTCCAATCAGGAATTTTTCGATAAAATCGTTTTGAACTGGTCCAAAGGAACTAATATTCCTGATGCAAACGTTGGCTACAATATTTACAGGGGAACAACCGCCTTTGACCGAACTCTGGTTGCACAGGTTGCCGGAAACGCTCGCACCTGGACCGATGAAACAATTGTTCCAAACGATGTATATTATTACTGGGTAACCACCTTTACCGACGATTGGGGAAATCATGAATCACCAAGAAATAGCTCAAACGCCGTTCTTGGAAAAGCAAAAACTTTTAACGTTAACGCATCCGACGGAACATATACTAACCGTGTGAAAGTAGAATGGGACGACTTGTCGGAATTTGCAGAGGAATTGCGTATTGAGCGTAGTGTACCTGAAAGTAGCCAAAAGGAAGAGCTGGCGATTTTGAGCAAAAACGCCCAGGCTTACAGCGACGATGGTGCCATTCCTGGTTACAAACACACTTACTATGTAACACCAATTCACGCAACACGCACCTTCCCTACCCTTAACGACGATGGATACTCCAAACCAAACGGCACCATTAAAGGTACGGTTAAGTCGATTTTGAGTGTTGGAGTAGAAGGAGTTCAGGTATGTGCGATTCCGGTAACACCAAATTTACCGGCCGGAGCATTGTCTATTCCTTCAGGAGGATATTGTACAACTACCGATGTTGACGGCTACTACGAAATACGCAACATTTATTATTACGATGAAGCTGAATTTATAGTGGTACCTTACAAAGACGGACCAAACGGACCACATATTTTTACTCCCGACACCATAACCCGTGTACTTGATCTGAATTCGAAACTTAGTTCTGGAGCCAACTTTACCGATGAGAGTGTTTTCTCTATGGCCGGTAGAGTTGTGTATCCAAAATCAACCGCAGCCGAATGCGGTGTGCCTAAGGTTGAAATTCTGATTAACGGAGAAAGCCGGGGAATTTTTACCGATGCCAACGGCGATTGGAGTTATGCCATACAGGAAGAAGGAGATTACACCTTTACTCCCGAGTTTTTGCATCATACTTTTGAAAATCCATCAGGACAACCATCAACCTCATTCTTTGTGGCCGGCGATTCATTGAACATCAATTTTACCGATACACAAACCGATACCATTTTTGTGAAAGTACAAACGGGGTGCGAAACTCCGGTAGCCGATTCAGTGAAAATACAACTTACTTCGCCGGGCAACTGTTTTAATACCACTTATTATACCGATGCAAATGGTTTGCTTACCATTCACGATCTTCCGGCACGTGAATACGATGTGCAGGTGGTTGAACTTGATCCGGTGAATTCGAACATATTCGACCAAATTGGTTATAAACCAATACGTATTGACCTTACCGTGCGGGATACAGCAGATATGGTGGTTGAACGCGACAGCCTGGACATTACACCGGCCGATACCATCTTCCTGCCCAATGGCACAACAAGTATCACTCCTGCCGACACTACATTAGTGACGGTTACCGATACAACACGAGGGGAAGTGATTCCGGAAGCGAATTTTATTTACCACTCACCTCTCAACATTCAGGTTGATTTTGCCGATGCAGGCGCACAAGTGGTTAATTGTAGCAGTGGAGCGATTACTTTAATGCAGCAAAACGACACTTACACCCTGGTTTTTGAAGTGAACGAGTCGATGGGCGACTGCCCCGTAAATGAAGGATATTTGCGCATTTTTGACTTTGTTGCCGACCGCGGAGATGAGCCAATTGAGGTGCCTATTGTAAACGGTTTTGCAGTTTACACCACACAAGCCGGATTACCCGAAATTGCGGAGAGTGCCGAGCACAATCACGAAAAACTGTTGTATGTGGTTCCTGAAGTTGGATATTTAGACGCCACTCCGCAGGAATACTGGATAATGGTTGAAGGTGTTAAAACACAGGCGCCGTCATTTATTACAAAATCGCCCGAGATGCCAATGCTGGTATTACACGACCCTCCCGGAGACAACAGTTATTCTTACGTTCAGGAAGGCAAATCCTACAAAAGCTTTAATACATTCGAAATGCTTGTGGGTGGAGAAGCAGGAGTTTATGCGAACCTGTTGATAGGAGCTAAAGTACTCACTCCTTTTTCTAGCAATGGATTTGGAACTCAAATTAAATTTAGCGCAGTAGCCGGAAGGGATAATTTTAACCGCAACGGTGTTGAAACCACTATCACTTTCAATGAAACCTTTTCAACTTCCGATTTGGAGAATCTTACCGGAAATGATGGTGACGTGTACATTGGCGCTTCGTTTAACCAGGAATATGCACTGGGAGACGAGCTGACCTTTAATACTGCAACCTGTCAGGCAGAAATAAAAACTGTTCCGACTATTGATGTAACCGGTTTTGCGACAACTTTTGTTTATACCGAAACACACATTAAGAACACCTTGCTTCCAACTCTCGGAGTACTGCGTAGTGCCTTGATTGCCGGTCGCGATACCAGTCTGATGTCACCAGAGGAAAAAATGCAGGCTAACCAGTTACTGGCTGATAGTTTGCACTGGGAGGAAGTGTTGGCACAAAATGATTTAAACAGAGGAGAAGATGCTGTATTTAAAGAGAATATTTCGTTTAGTGCCGGTGCGCCGTATACCAACGAGTATACCACCGACACCACAAATTCGGCATCATTCGAATACTCTGCTTTTATAAATACAGAATTAGCAGCGGGAATAAAACTTGATAATGAATCCGGCGCCTGGTTTGATAGCGAGATCGGAGTTATGGCAAAATTCAGGTGGGCAAACACCTTTAATCAGGGCAACGATACCACTTATTCCCGAACCGTTGGATATATTCTTTCCGACAACGATATTGGCGATTTCTTTAGTGTCGATATCCTGGAGGATAAAGCCTATGGTGTACCTGCTTTCAATCTGAAACTGGGAACTTCAAGTTGTCCGCACGAACCAGGAACACAACCTCGCGACGACGCACGAATCACTGTGTATCCGCCACAGATCAACAACGTTCCGATAGGTGGACAGGCAGTGTTTACAGCCAATTTGCTAAACGAAAGCCAGAGTCGGGAAACCCGTGAATACCACGTAAAAGTAGTATCTACCACAAATCCTGATGGTGCCGTTGTAAAATTAGGTGGCACATCAATCACCAATAGTGGAGCTTCCTATTTTCTGCAATACAACCAAACGGCAAACATTGCACTCACCGTTGAACGCGGACCGATGGCGTCCACTTACGATTCGATTGGTATTATGATGTATCCGCCATGTGAATATTCACTATGGGAGGATGGCGGCAGTGTTACAAGCGCCGATACGGCCTGGATTTTTGTTGATTTCCAAAGCGAGTGTTCAAATGTAGCCTTGCACCTGCCGGGCGATAACTGGCTCGTGAACAGCAACAACGACAACAAACTGGATGTGGCTTTTACGGGCTACGACCGCAACAACGAAAACCTGCAAAGTATTACCCTTCAGTATAAACGTCAGGGTGAAGGCTGGGTTGACGATGTGACTATTGAAAAGGATTTACTTTTGGAAAACTTTTTCGATTACGAGTTTGATGTTTCCGGCCTTACCGATGGCAACTACAGTTTACGCGCCAAGGCAAATTGTGGAATCGAAGGTGGAATTTCTTATTCTTCCGAGCAGTCGGGAATTATCGACCGTTCATCAATTGCTCCATACGGAACGCCTTCGCCTGCCGATGGCTACCTGCGGTACGGGCAGGAAATAAGTGTTGTTTTTGATAAAGACATTAATTGTAATTTTGAAAGTTATTCAGGTGCACCACCAAACATCCGCCTTTTCCTTGAAGATTCCACTGAAATTCCGATAACGGTTCAGTGTTCTCAAAACGAAGATGGAATTATTCTTGCGCCCAACGACGATCTGTTTGCACAACCATCGCTCGAAGGAAAACGTGTTTATGCCGTAGTGGAAGGAATTCAGGATATTTTTGGAAATGTACAGAAATACAAAACCGAGTGGTCGTTCCTGGTGAATGTTAGCCCGGTGTCGTGGAATCCTGAAGAGGTTCATCTTACAGCAGAAGAAACAGAACTGGTGGTACTGAGTGCAAATCTTGATAACAGCGCCAACATAAGCAAATCGTTTACCATTGAAGAGTACCCCGACTGGCTGGTGCCTTCGGTAACTTCGGCTTCGGTATTGGGAGGAAATAGTTTTACCGTTCAATTCTTTGTTGTCGAAGATTTGTTACCTGGATTTTATGAGGGAGAAGTAACTGCCATAATCGACGGTTCGCCCGAAGTACTCATGGTATCGCTTGAGCTGTATGCCGAAGAGATCGACTGGAGTGTAAACCACCCCGATTTCCAGTACAACATGAACATTGTGGCTCAGTTTAGTTCTGACGACAGCGATGAAAACCTGTCGACCGGATTACGCGATAAGATTGCGGCTTATGTTGATGGTGAATTGCGCGGTGTTGGTAACATCATGTATGTTCCTGAACTCAGCAAATATGCTGCATTTATTACTATATCGGGAAATCTGACAGGCGAAAACGGAAGTTTGCTCGAGGCCGAAGATTACGTGGATGACCTGAGTGTGAAGGACATTACTTTTACCGAAGATGGCAAAACGTATGAAGCCACACGTTTTAAGAAAAACAACTGGATCGACTTTGATATTTATGCAACAAAACCAGGCATTTTCACGGCCGAGTTTAAAGCTGCAGGAAGCAAAGCCGGCGACGTTGATGTTTATGTCGACGGAAATCCGGGCACAAGCCTAACGATCCCTGCTACCGGAAGTACCTATGCAATATATACCGCTCAGTTCGAGGTTCCGGCCGGTGCGCATACACTGCGCATTCAGTCGACCAGTGCTGAATTCGATCTCGACTGGATTAATTTCCCCGAGTATCATGTTCGGAATCAGCATACTACTGAAGTCATCAAATTCAGAATGTGGGATGGTTTAAATGGTATTGAATATGGTGCCATTGAAGAACTCACCTTCTTTAACGACGGAGTAGTCGGAAACGCAGAAGAGCCTTTCATTTTACATCCGGCAGGTGGTATTCAGCAACGGATGCTGGCAAAAGGATGGAACTGGATCTCGGTGAATAAAGAAAGTAACGACATGAGTGTAGGCAAAGTGTTCGAGAGCCTTACTCCACCAACTTCGCTAAACGATATTACACTGAAATCACAGTCGGGATATTCGCAGTTTAGTCAAATGACTGGCTGGCAGGGAACACTCTCTGATGTTGATATCAAAACGGGTTATATGATATTCCTGAGTGCCCATGGCGACACCCTGAGCCTGATTGGAAATGAACCTGAAACGGATGTAAGTATTCCGTTAAATCCGAAGTGGAACTGGATCGGCTATCCAAAATCAGAGATCTTACCCATTGATAGCGTGTTGGAGCTGCTTTCGGCAGGACCGGGAGACGTAATTAAAAGCCAGTACGAATATGGCGAATACAATCAAAGCACGGATTCGTGGGTTGGCGATCTGAAATTCTTCCAACCGGGACTGGGTTATAAGTTGTTTGTTGGCAATAGCGACAACATCACAATAATGAAATCGGGTAATACAGATGAGCTCTTCCTGAAACACGAGTATAACATGACCCTGACAGCGATTGTTGATTTTGGGGAATTTCCAACTTCCGACAGGTACAGGATTCAAACCTATATCAACGATCAGCTGCGTGGCGATGTTCCGCTTTCGTACCTGAACCCGATAGACAAGTATATGGCATTTGCTATGGTTTACGGCGATCGTTCAGACATTGGCGAATCGGTTAAAACAGTGTTATGGGACGAATACAACCAGAAACAAATTAAGCTGGTTTCGCCTGAGTTAAACTTTACCATCGATAAGATTAATGGTACGGTTGATAATCCGGTTATTCTTTCGATAGCTGAAGACGAACTACTTCCTGAGGATGAAGGACAGTACAACTTTAATAACTATCCAAATCCTTTCCGAAGTAATACCACTATTCAGTACACCATTCCGGAGGACACGCATGTTATGCTAACAGTAACAAATTCTGTTGGCAGAGAAATCAGGCGTATTGTTGATGTGGAACAAATAGCAGGGCAATACAGCTATGATTTCAATGCGGCTGGCCTGGCTGACGGTATTTATTATTGCACACTTAAAACAAATGATTTTGTAGAGACTAAAAAACTGATTCTGTTAAAGAAATAGCAGGGTTTGATTTGAAATAGAAAAAGGTGGCCGAATAAAACGGCCACCTTTTTTATGTGGAAAAATATCTGCTAAAGATTAATTTTGATCGCCAGGACCTAAATTTGGATTCGCATCAATTTCTTCTTGCGGAATTTTAAATATCCACTCATCATTAACTGATGGTTTATCTTGCTGGAATCCGCTTTGGTACAAACCGGCAGAAGCACCGGAACCACCATCTGCTGCATGGTCAATTCCTTCGTCCCAACGTATCTTATCAGTGTAAAGAAATCCTTCTCCCCATAATTCTAAAGCTCTCTGGAACTTAATATGTTCCATCAATTTTTCTTTAGTATCGTACATCGTAACATCATAAGCACTATCGCGTTCTTCGCCCAATGGTTTTAACGCATTTTGTGCAGCTTCAATATTGCCTAACATGGCTTCTGCTTCGGCTTCTATCAAATACATTTCAGAAGAACGCATTAAAATAATATCATCCGGATCTGTGGTACCGGGTGCTTTATTTCTCATTTTTACGTGCATATACGGATGCGTATTATGACTGGAAGTCCATCCGTAAACACTGGCAAGCCTGTCAATTTCAGCATCAAATTCTTCTTCTGTTGTGTATAACGGATTTGTGTTGTTATCCCATCCTCCTTCTCCATTAGAAGCTGAAGTATTCGAGTTTGGAGCATCTTTTAAGAACAATCCTTTTCTATAATCCGTATCCGGAATTTGAGCGTATAACCGCTTATCCATAATTTTAGGATTATTTCGAACCTGACTTCCATTAAATGTATTGCTCATTAAATAAAAATACGAACGGAAATAAGTTGTTTCAGTAGTAATCACGTTACTTCCCCAAATAACTTCAGGAAGTAAGGTTGTATTAAATCCTGAATAATAATCATCTTTATCCATAATCGGATAATTCTGACGTGCCATCACCGCTGCATCCGCCGCGGTTCTCCATTCCCCCATGTTTAATGCAATGCGAGCTTTTAAACCATATGCAACGTCAATATTTAGTTGAGATTTGTCAAATGCATTACCGGTTGGCCTTGGAGTTGCCCCATCAAAATAGCTTATGGCAGCATCAATATCTGACATACACTGGTCATAAATTTCTTTTACTGTAGACCTGGGCGCACTTGTAAAAGGAGCTTCCGAAGCAAATAATAAAGGTACACCTGGATCTGATTCAGGGTTGCCAATCAGATAGCCTTTGGCATAGTGCTGAACCAATGAAAGGTAAGCATAAGCTCTGTAGGAATAAGCTTGCCCAATAATCTCTTTAAATTTTGCATCTTCAGGAATAGTGCCTTCAGCGGCTTTATTAATAATTGCATTGGCACTGGCAATGATATGATAGCGTTGATACCACAACTGTTTGGTTGTTCTGGATGTTTCCTGGTTATGAGAAATCCATTGTGCATCGTCTTGCCAACCCAAATTGTTAGCCCTGGCACTATGAATTATTCCTCCTGCTAAATTATCCCCTAACGGAACCCAATAATGATTTCCTGACCTGTAACTATCTCCCCCGGAAAGCATAGTTTGTGGTTGAGCATATAATAAACGATGCAGGCCATTTAGAATAAGTGCCATATTTTCAGCAGATGCTAGTGCATCACCGGAAGAAATAGCATCTGTTGGTTTTGTTTCCAAAAAGTCTTCGTGACACGATGTTGTTGCAATAGCTACTATTACAAGTAACAAGATTATCTTTTTAAACATAGTTATTATGTTTTAATTATTTTTTATGATTAAAATGTAACATTTAATCCAATCGAGAATACTCTCGATGGGTTAAAATCATCTCCCTCAGGTGTTCCTGACAAGTTGTATTGAGGATCGAGTCCTGTTCGCTTGCTTTTTAGATATAAATTCTCTCCGGTAAGTGATAATCTTAAATTGTCAACACCAATTTTATCCGTAACAGAACCGTCAAAAGTATAGCCTAAGCTAACATTTTTCAATGTCCAGAAAGACGCATCTGTTAAAAACCGGGAAGATTGTGACTGTACTAAATCAACATTTCCATTTTCCATTCTGGGCACACTGGTTACATCGCCCGGATTTCTCCATGCATCCAGAATATCAGGATGAAGCGATCGACCATAAGTACCACTATGCATCATAGCAGCATATCCATAGTCTAAAAATTTACCTCCGATACCATATGTCATTAAAACATTCAAGTCGAATCCTTTATAACTAAAATAATTCGATACTGATCCTAAAACATCAGGTATGGAGTTGTCTCCTGTGTAGGCTCTTTCAGTTTCTTCCCAATCATTTGTGGTTTCCTGATTTCCATTATCATCCAAAACAGGTACACTATTACCATCTTCATCAAATTCAAACATCCAGAACAATTGATCTCCAGTATCCGGGTCTACATCTGCAGTTTGAAGTATATAAAAATCATAGATTGATCTACCTTCTGCCCATCTTTTTGATCCATCTATAAAAGGATCAGGAATTTTCGTTATTTCATTTTTAAACGTCGATGCCTGAACTGTCATATCCCATTTAAAGTCCCCTTTGTCAATGATATGTCCGGTTAATCCTATTTCAATTCCTGAATTATACAAATCGGCAATGTTCGATGGCACAGTATTTAAACCATTACTTAACGGAATTGGTAAATCATAAAGCAGATCGGTTGAATTTTTCTTGTAATATTCAACAGAACCATCAATAAGATTATTGAATAAACCAAATTCCAAGGCTACGTCGAAACTTCCAACCGTTTCCCATTGCAAGTCGGCATTACCAATTTCTGACCAATAAATGGCAGGATTACCTGCGTTTGATGTCAATCCGTATCTAGGTTGAGATAAGAAGAAGTCGCCCAGATCATCGTTACCAACCTGGCCGTAAGAGGCGCGGAGTTTTAAATGATTAACCCAGCTAACACTTTTCATGAAGTTTTCCTGATCGATTCTCCAGGAACCGCCTACTGAATAGAAGTTACCCCATCTTGATTTTTCATCAAAAACAGATGAAGCATCTCTTCTTACTGAAGCACTGATATAATATTTACCATCGAAATTATAGTTGGCCCTTAAGAAATAACCTTCAATAGTTTTTTCAGTTGTGGCTCCTCCTAAACTAATGGGCTCTGCAAAATTGTCAAATTCATAAATACCTGTAGCAACTTGTTTAATCGCCGAACCATCAATACCTGAATAAATTCGTTGGAAGCTTTCGTGTCCTGCTGTAATGTCTACACTGTGAACCTCATTAAAGTATTTTTTGAAGGTTAAAATCTGATTGAAGTTTTCAACATCTCTCCGATATCTGTCTTCACCATACCTTCCGGTTGGTTGAGCATCACCAATAATATGGTTTTCATATTCTTTTTCTAAACCTTCATTTATATCTCTACCATAATTCAATCTAAGATTAAGCCCTTCGATAATTGCAAAGTCGGCAAAGAATCTTACTCCATAGGTATTATTTCTTTTTGTTTCATCATTTAACAGCAATTCCTGGAATGCATGACGACCTTGATTGACTGGTCTTGAACCGATATTGTATTCCGAATAACCTTCACCGTTATCAAAAACAGGCTCTCCTCCGGCATCCAACACTAAGTTTCCATTCTGGTCATTAACATACACCGGATAAATTGAGCCAATGTTTTTAGCAAATCCGAAAGGATTCACAATACTAGTTGTTCCGGCTGAAGTTGGTCCTGCAGACTCAGTAATAGCAATGTTTGCACTACCTCCAAGTTTCAACCAGTCTGCAGCATCGAATTCGGCATTTAAACGTGAAGTAATACGATTAAAATTAGTTGTAACCACATATCCTTCTTCATCCAGGTACGAAGCAGAAAAGAATACTTTATGCCTGTCGCCTCCACCTGCTACATTAACATTGTAATTTGTTCTTAATCCGGTTTGTTCCATTTCATCATACCAGTCTAAGCTTTTATAAATTACGCTCGCGTTCGGATTTAACATTCCATCAGTGCCAACAATTTGATCATTTGCCACATTAAATGGGTTATACCCTAAATTATTGTAGATATTTGCAGAAGCGTAGGTCGGATCTCCGCCACCGGCACTCGAATTTTTTAAAGCCTGCCACATCATTTCATAATACTGCCCCGGAGAAACTTCATCGTAGCTCGGAATACTTCGGCTAACAATACCTACCTGAGCAGATACAGAAGTTTTTATAGCTCCTTTAGTACCATTTTTAGTTGTTATCAAAACAACACCATTAGCCGCCCTTGACCCGTATAATGACGTTGAAGCGGCATCTTTAAGGATCGTAAAAGATTCGATATCTTCCTGGTTAATTGTATTTAACGAACCTTCATACTGTATACCATCAACAATATACAACGGATCAGAACTTCCATTAAGTGTTCCTACACCGCGAATAACTAGATTAGGTGAAGAACCTGGTTGCCCTGATGCAGAAGTAAATTGTACTCCTGTTGCTCTACCCTCAATTGCTGCAATCGGAGAAGTAACATTACGTGATGATAATTCTTCAGCCCCCACTACATCGGCAGAGCCAGTAAATGCCTGCTTAGTTGATGTACCATAAGCAGTTACAATCACTTCATCAAGTCCTAATACATCCGACTCAAGGTTAACATTAATTACAGAACCTGTTGCCGGCATCTCAACTGTTTTCATACCAACAAACGAAAACACAATTGTTTGCGCATCTGTTGGAATGTCGAAGGAATAAACACCATCAATATTGGTTACTGTACCAACGGTGGTTCCTTTAACACTTACTGATACACCCGGTATTGGAGAATTGTCTTCAGAATTTAATACGGTTCCGGAAACGCTCCTAACCTGTGCACTTGCTATTTGTACACCTACTATAAGAGTACAAATAAGAAATAGCGTCAGTTTTTTCATTGAAAATAAATTTGATAGATTAATGAATAATTATGTATTGCACAATTATGTGCACATATACAATAGAATTAGTTGTACAGCCTAAATAGTTTTTGTTTTAAGTTTTAAATCCCATGAATATTCGGGATACCCGCAATTGAATCATTCGATTCAACCACATTCACAATTTACAATCATACCCGATTGTATTTTTTATCACTTTTATTTGCTCACAATTGTTAGACAATGCTGTAACCTTTTACCCCTAAAAAAGTTCACATTTAATTATTAAAAGAGTTTCGATCTAATTGTTTACTACACGAAAACTCGTGTGATGCTGTGAGCCACTGTTTATATTTTCAATTTAAAATACGAATACACTGTTGTTCAACAAAATGCAACCAGTAATAATATACAGAGAATGAAGAAAAACGTTACAAATCTTACTCTTTTTTGCATAATACAATAACATTCTTTTTGTTTGCAAGCATTTGATACTTTTTCTAATTGCCGAACTAATAATCTAATGTCAACCTAAAATCATCCCAATAATAGTAGCACTCATCAACGAGGCCAGTGTGCCCGCCAACAGTGCACGCATTCCGTATTGCGAAAGCAGTACCCGACGTTTTGGTGCCAGTGCACCGATTCCGCCAATCTGAATTCCGATTGATGAGAAGTTGGCAAAACCACACAATATATAAGTCGCCATAATAATCGACTTGGTTTCGGCAAACGCACCGGCGGCTTTTAGGTCGGCTAGCGAAACATAACCGATAAATTCGGTCAGAATCAGCTTCTCGCCCAGTAAACGACCTACAACAGCAATATCCTCGGGACACACACCAATCAGCCACATAATGGGCGAAAAGGTGTAGCCTAATATAAACTGCAGCGACAGCTCATCGTATTTTCCATCGGTAATATTGGCAATAACATCGTTCAAATGCGTGATGGCACCCACTTTGGTAAATATAAAATTGAACATGGCAATAAAAGCAATAAAAGCCAAAAGCATTGCAGCCACGTTTACAGCCAGTTTTACGCCTTCTGTTGTTCCGTTTGTAATGGCATCCAGCACGTTGCTTCCAATTTTATCGCGGCTTACGTCAATCGTTTTATTAATTGCGTCGGTTGGCGGAACAAGCATTTTTGAAAAAACTATAGCTGCCGGAGCTGCCATAACCGATGCAGTAAGCAGGTGTTTGGCAAATTCAAGACGAAGTTGCGGATCATCGCCACCAAGCAAAGCAATGTATGCCGCTAAAACACCTCCTGCAAGCGTTGCCATTCCACCGGTCATTACCAGCAGAATCTCTGATTTACTCATTTTATCGAGGTAAGCTTTAATCATCAGTGGCGATTCGGTTTGTCCAAGGAAAATATTACCGGCAACAGAAAGAGCTTCTGCTCCTGAAATTCGAAGAACTCTGGTAAACACCCAAGCCAGCCCGTACACAATTTTTTGAATAATGCCCCAGTAGAATAACAAACTAGTTAAGGCCGAAAAAAAGATAATTGTTGGCAACACCTGGAAAAGAAAAATATAACCATAAGTATCGGCATCCATCAGGTCGCCCAAAAGAAAGATACTTCCCTCTTTGGTAAAGTCGAGCACCTTAACGAATATCTTTCCGAAAAACTCAAAGCCCGTTTGTACAACGGGTACATACAAAACACCAAGCGCCAGCAAAATTTGCATGGCCAAACCAATTCCAACGGTTCGCCAGGGTATATTACGGCGATCGGAACTAAATATATACCCCACAAAAACCAACACTACCATTCCTAACAATCCCCGAAAAAGGGTCATAATTGAAAAAGGCGTTTGTCGTTCTTTTGCCAAAAGAATATTTGAAGTATCGGTTTGTTGTGCTGCTGCGTCGGCTGCCGCAAGCATTGTTTCGCCGGCATGTGCCGCCAACGGTTGTATAAAGAAAATGCCGGTAATTACTACCAGCAACATTATCATGCGTTTCATATGAATATATTTCTTCTTTTTTCACCCCTATCCCTGCTTCGCAGCGATTGTCCCCTCAAGGGGACAGGAGCCCAAGGGGCGACAGGGGTGATTTTGAACTTCCTATAATCGGTTTACTTCTCTCGTTTATTCAATTCATCGCGAATAATCGATGCCTTTTCATAATCTTCGTCTTCGATGGCCTCGTTTAGCAATTCCTGCAAATCACTTGTTGAATATTGCGAATACGAAGAACCGGTCGTTTCGGGCTCTTCTTCATCCATCATACTGCGCACCGGAGAGTCTTCATCATCCGATTCCAATACAATTCCGGCTTTCTGTAAAATTTCTTCCGAGGTATAAATCGGGCATCTGAAACGTAGTGCCAAAGCAACGGCATCCGATGTGCGCGAATCAATACGAATCTCTTTGCCGTTCATCTCACACAAAAGCTCGGAATAAAAAATGCCTTCTTCCAGCTTATATATGGTTACCTCCAGCAAAGCGATATCAAATGCCAGAGCAATATTTTTTATTAAATCGTGAGTAAGTGGCCGCGGAGGTTTTAACCCTTCCAACTGAATGGCAATTGCCTGTGCTTCAACCGGTCCGATAATTATAGGAATTCTGCGTTCTCCATCTTCTTCTGCCAACACCAACGCATAAGCCCCCGATTGGGTTTGACTTACCGATAATCCTAAAATGTTTAAGCGTATTTTTTGCATGCTAACGTTTGCCCTGTATCTTTTCGACGAAAACAAATATAACAATCATTTTGGTTATGTCGGTAATTATTAAAAAGGATTTACTCAAACACTAATCTATGCTGAACAACATCGTAGTAGATATTGACAAACAGGGACAAAAGGTATTAACTTTGTATAGTTCATTATTTTTGTAGTATTTATTAACTAAAGTATTCGAACCATGAGAAAGTTAAAAGCAGACAGAGGCATACAAGGATTGATTCCGGCCATCATCTCACTTGTACTCTTCTTCTTATGTTTCATTTTTTTCGATCTCAGAGTAGCTTTTACAACACTGGGGATCCTGATTCTATTCTATTCGCTGGCATTCGGATTCTGGTCGTTTTATAAAACAGGCAATTATTACATGCTGGTGAGCACTTTCTACCTGCTATCGCTGGGCGGGGTAATGGTATTGATGAAAGTTCCTGAAAGTCTGCATGAGCCGGTCCCCCAACTCCCGGATGAATTCAAAGTTGTTCTGGTGTTTTTTTACCTCTTGTTGTTTTGGTTGATCTACGGAATGGTAACCAAACGATTTAATTACCGCGGACGAGAAGTACTGGAACTGGCGGCATGGGATGTGGAAGAAGGACCGGAATCGTACACAGAGCGGCCACGCCCCGCAGGAGTGGTTGATTACTCGAAATACGACATTATCGATTTCACAAACCACCTGAGACGCATAATGATTGGAATGACCTACGAGGAAGAAAACAGGGTATTGATTGTTCCGATAAAGTATGGGCAGGAATGGGGTGCTTTGTATAATCCCAATTTTAATTACCTGGAAAAAACCTGGATCGCTTTCAATTTCGACGGACAGGTATCGGTACATATTTCGCGAAAAGATTACCTCAATTACAAAGAAGATCTGGCATTCGATCACCTTTGCGAATCGATGGGAAAGTTGTTTATCTCCTTTGCCGATTTTTACATGCGGGGAGATAAAGTGCGGATTTTAGACCGGTTGAATTCGGTTAAACTTGGAATATTTTCATAACATGAACTTTGAAGACGCTGCCAGATTTGGCACATACATATCGAAAAACTATTCGAAAGATATTTTCAGGCTTTTGAACAATTACCGCGACATTTCAGCGTCGGAAGCTGCATCGCGACTAAGCATGCACATACAAACTGTTCAGGATTTTCTGGAAGCCATGGCCGACTTGGGAATACTTTCGAAAAAAGAAGTTACAGAACGTAAACGTCCGTATTTTCGTTATACCCTCGAAAAACAAAAAATCGCCTTCGAAATCAACCTGCTGGAAGAATTGGGAAATTCCGGCGATACCAGTTTGGAGCAATCGAAAATACGTGAAAAAAGAAATGCCGGTGTACGATTCTCTATGGCTCGCAGCGGACAGTATTTTAGCAACCTTGCTATTTGGGTTGGGAAAGGGCGCGAACGGTCTGAAAAGAAAATCAATCTTACTACTGCACAGGGGAAGTTCCTCTATAATTTGCCATTCCCTGATGGTGAACATCTGTCTCTTGAAGAGATTCGGGTAAAAGCCGGAGTTGAACCGGAGCACATGCCCGAAATCAAAGACTTGGTTGAAGATCTCATTCAATACAAAGTTATTGAAGTTATTGGCTGAGAAATAAGTTGAAAATTTCCCGGCGTTCTAAACTTTTTCTCAAAGGAATGTAGTTTTTCTTGTTTCGCTGCGACCAACAAGGTGAAAGAAAAAAAGATGAAAGTGCTGAGATCGAAGAAAAAGGAGTTCAGTGAAATGATCGAAAAACACCAGGCGATCATTCATAGAGTAACAATGGTTTATACCAATGGGCCGGCCGACCGTGAAGACCTTTTTCAGGAAATCTGCCTGCAGCTATGGAGATCGTATCCAAATTTCAGGGAGGAAGCAAAATTCAGTACCTGGATGTACAGAGTAGCACTGAATACAGCAATTAGCAACGTGCGAAAAAAGAACAGGGATATTCATTTTGAACAGCTGCTCGACAACGATCGTATGGAAACAGAATCTTCTGACGAGAAGGAACAAATTCAACTGCTGTACCGGGCTATCTCAAAATTGAACCGGATCGACAAAGCGCTGATTCTGCTTTGGCTCGACGAAAAAAGTTACGACGAAATAGCTTCGATACTGGGAATCTCGAAAACGAACGTAAGCGTAAAACTGGTTCGGATTAAGCGAAAATTGGAGGAAATGATTTTCACACAAGAGTAAAAGCCATGAACGATAAAAAATTAAAAGATATGTGGAACAAAGCAGAAACCCTGATGGAAGCTTCTGATTATAAAAGCTCGTCTATCGAACAGTTTATTTCCGGGCGCTCTAACGATACTACTCAAAAAATTAAGACCATGATCATTTTCGATCTTGTTTTAAAAGCTATCTCACTTTGTGTGCTGGCCATTGACTTTGTTCTCTATTTTGGCACCACCAACGTAATGTCGGTTACTATTGCAGGAATTGTGTTACTTCTTCCTTTAATTTTCATGCAATACAAAATGTTGAACCGCTTTTCCGAGGCGGCTGACAACGGACAAAACACTCGCGACAAGCTGGCTTACATGCTCACTTACCTAAAAACAAAGTTCTTTACTACTCTACTTTCCGTATCGGGCACTTACCTCTTCGGCTTTATCGCCGGATCGTTGGTTTATTTTTATACTGCCTACGGTTATGTGCGACCGCTCGACGGTGTAGATTTTGTGGTATTTCTAACTTTTATCCTTATAGGTATTGCTTTTAACTTCTTTGTTAACCAGGGACAGGTAAAATACCACATTAAACACCTCGAAATCTGTTTGAATGATCTAAATGACAAAAACCTGGAACTGGTTTCTGAAAACATTGAACTACAACGAAAACGCGACCGGTCCAATAAAATACTGTTGGCATTGGTTCTTGTTATCGGAATTCTACTGCTTGTTATTGTATTTAAAAACATTGGTTTTATCATCAAATAAACCGAACAAGGAACAGTGAACGTACTGTTCATCAACCAAAAATTTACTGCCATGAAAACAATAAAAACCATAAGTTGGCTATTGCTGTCTACTTTTTTATGGGTAGCAGCAGCCGGGCAGACCTTAAACGACCTGCCGAGAAAAATGACTTACGCTGTTGAAATCAGCGGTGTACTTTGCGGCTATTCCGAGTCGACCATAACTACCATTGAAAAAGATGGCCAAAAGTTACTGAGTGTGAATACAGAGGCACTGGTAAAACAACGTGCCCTGGGTGGTGATGTGGAGTTAACTATTACTGAGTCTGCCTTAATTTCTCCCGAAACCGAACTTCCGGTTTTGGTTGAACAGCGTTTTAAAACCAACGCAGAAGTGTACTCATGTGCCAGTTTTAATAACAGAGTTGCGTATTTTACTTCCGTAGAAGGTGGCGAACCTCGGGCAATTCAGTTGCCCGATGATGTTATTCTGGAGAATACTCTTTCTTATCCGCATTTGATGACCGACTTTATCCAGGGAGAAGCAAAAGAGAAAGAATACAAAGTTTTCGATGTTCAGAATGGAGAGATTATAATAAAAACTTACACTCGGATTGGAGAAGAACAACTCGAACTGAAAGGAGCCACTTATAATACAACAGTATTAGCGGAATTCAATCACCAAGCCGGCACTAGTACAAAACTCTGGCTGAATAACGAAAACAGTCACGCTTTAAAAATAAGCACTTCAAACCGTCTAATTTACCTGGCCGACGAATCCTTGAAAAAGAGCATACAAGTTGTGGATGTCGACAATTTGCTTTTTGCCCGAGTTGGTAAAGTTATTGCGAATGTTCACGCCATTTCTTCAATGAGAATTGAAGCGACCATACAATCAGAGGGTGAAATAATTACCGCTGAGAGCCTTAATTTTGCAGGGCAGAAATTCGAAGGAACTGTAAGCAATAATTTAATTGAAGGTGTATTTGAAGTTGATCGGCAACATTACACCGGCGAAAATGCGCCACCTTTTCCACCCCAATTTTCAGATGAAAAACTCGGAAAATACCTTGAACCGGAAAGATTGATGGAGTCTGATCATCCGGTTTTGATCAAAGAAGCAAAACGAATTACTCAAGATTCAAAAGATGCCTGGGAAGCTACAGTAAAACTCAGCACATGGGTTGGAGAAAATATTATAGGGGCCATTCCCGGAGGAACTTCCGCAATTAACACCTACAATACACGAGAAGGCGAATGCGGCTCCCACTCGCGATTACTGGCAGCATTTTGCCGGGCTGTTGGTATCCCGGCACGACTTTCAATTGGCTGCATGTACATTTCGTATGCAGGTGGTTGCTTTTACCAACACGCCTGGACCGAAGTTTACATGGGCGATGCCGGCTGGGTAGCTGTTGATGCTACTGCACATGAATTCGATTTTGTGGATGCCGGACATATCCGATTGGGTGAAAAAACGACCTTCAATCCGAAAGCGATGAAAATCCTGGATTATCAAATGGAAAACGAAACGGCTGATAATTCAGTGCCCGATGAATACAAAAAATACCTGGGTAATTACTTGTTTGAAGAACGAAACAGCATGTTTAAGATTCTCTATCAGGATGGTTACCTAGCTGTTGATATTCCCAACTCACAAGTATTGGCGCTTAATCCACCCGACGAGAATGGGGTGTTTTATCCTATAGTTACCAGGCAGTTGAATTTTTCTTTCGGAACCGACATCTACGGAAACATCGCAACCATGAAATTGCAACAGGTAATTCCTTTGGGTAAAAAGTTTGAGCAAAACAGCATCCCTTCCGAAATGCCGGAAGAAATGTGGCCACTTATTGGAAATTACTGGTTTGCACAGGCACAAGCCGATTTTAAAGTGATTTATGAAGACGGAGTGCTTTCTCTAATGAATCCTTTGGCAAACGAAACGGTAAGATTACCAGAACATACCGCAACCGGTTTATGGAAAGACGAAACCGGGAATAATGAAGTTGAGTTTGAGAGAAACGATGCTAATGAAGTTGTAAGAATGCTTCTGTATGTAAATTTTTATTTGAAGAAACAGATTGAACTTTAAAAACAACAGCCATGAAATACAAAGTGCACAAACTAAAAGTTAACATGAACGAAGATCAGCAACTGCTGGAGCAATTTTTAAATAATTTACGCGGCGAAGTGGTATCGATTGTACCCAATATTAAGCCAATCTTCAGGCCAATGGGAGCCACGGCCAAAGTCGATTTTCTGCTAATAATTGAAAAGCTTGTAAATTAGCTATCAATTTATTGGCATTTATTTGCTAATTATCTAAAAATAACTACTTTTGCAGTCCGAATTTTGAATCGATCAGGCTCGAATAAGTGAAATCCGATGCGATATCCGCCTGACGGTGTAAACATTAAAAGTGAAATTATGTACGCGATTGTTGAAATTGCTGGACAGCAATTCAAAGTAGAAAAAGACAAGAAACTTTTCGTACATCACCTGGATGCAGAAGAAGGTGCATCGGTTGATTTCGACAAAGTATTGCTGGTTGACAACGACGGTAAAATAGCCGTTGGAACACCAACCGTAAAAGGTGCTAAAATTACAGCCAAAGTGCTGGAACATGTAAAAGGCGAAAAAGTGATCGTTTTCAAAAAGAAACGTCGTAAGAGTTATCAGAAAATGAATGGTCACCGTCAGCAATTTACTCAAATTCAAGTAGAAACCATAGTTGGATAACGAATAAAAGAAATTTACCATGGCTCACAAAAAAGGTGTAGGTAGTTCGAAAAACGGACGCGAATCGGAAAGTAAACGACTTGGAGTAAAAATTTACGGAGGTCAGTTTGCAAAAGCTGGTAATATATTAGTTCGCCAGCGTGGTACTCAACATTTTCCTGGCGACAATGTAGGTATTGGTAAAGACCATACTTTATTTGCATTGATCGACGGAACTGTTGTATTCAGAAAGAAAAGAAATAACCGCTCATATGTATCAGTAGCTCCTATTGTTGATGCTGATGTTGCAGTTGCTGAAGCTCCTGCAAAAGCTGCTCCTAAAAAAGAAGCTGCTCCGGTTGTTGAAGAAGTAAAAGAAGAAGCTCCTAAAGCTGAAGCAAAAGCAGCAGCCGAAGGTGACGATCTTACAAAATTAACTGGTGTAGGACCAAAATTAGCTGAAGTATTAGTTGAAGGTGGTTTTACAACTTACGCTGAAGTTGCTGCAGCATCTGTTGAAGCAATTCAGAAAGTTCTTGAAGCTGCAGGAAGCCGCTACGCTTCAAAAGATCCACAACCATGGATTGAAGAAGCTAAAGGTTTAGCTTAAGATATTGATAAACCAGAGGGTTTAACCTCCCTCAAAGGAAATAAGAAACTCCTGTCGGTACCGACAGGAGTTTTTTTATGGGAATTTTCGCTTTTCTACTTTAGGGCTTTATCCAGAAAATCAACCATTATCTGGATCACTTTCGGATCGGAAAAATGACCACCGCCATGATTTGCTCCAACTATCGCATACCGGGTTGATTCTACACCTGCTTTGCGAAGTGCATTGTGCAGCAATACGCTTTGACTTGGAGAAACCAATGCATCAACAGTTCCATGAATCAAAAGAAACGGAGGATCATTTTTGTCCACATAATTTACCGGATTTGATTTGGCAACTACCTCCGGTTTATCCAAAATAGTTAACCCACTGTTTTTACCATGTACAAACATGGCTTCAGGTGCTTCTTTTGTATAGTGTGCTTCTTCGGCTGCTTTATCATAGTCGGCACCAATTTTTGTCAGGTCGCTTAATCCGAATACCACAATAGCCGCCTGTACATCGCTGCTTTGATCAAGGTTCTCTCCCACTTCAAAATCTTTTTCGCCATTTGTAGTTCCGGTCATTCCGGTTAAATAACCTCCTGCCGATTCTCCCCAAACAGCCACTTTATCCGGATTGATACCATATTTTTGCGCATTGGCACGCATAAACCGAATGGCCGCTTTGGCATCTTTTACTGCATCGCTGTACAATCCGTTGCTTGCAACATGATACTCAATACTTGCAACAACATATCCGGCTTTGGCAATTTCACAGCGGTTGTACAAACTACTGTTTTTGGGGGCAAACATAAAACCACCACCGGTTAGAAATATAACGCACGGATAATCTTTATCATTAGCCGGCCTCACAATATCCATTTTCATCGACATTGGATCGCCATCAGAACTTTTGGTTTCGTGAAAAATCACACTTTCAGTAAGTACCAGATTTTCTGGAACCTCCCTAAGCATTTTGGGAGCACCGGAAATATCTTCGAGCACAATACTGGTACTGTTATCACAAGGTTTTATTTCTTGTGGCATTAACAAACCTCCCATTCCGGGGATAGCTTTTCGTTCTTGTTTTTCTTGCTGAGCAAAAAGAACGTTTACAGAGCCTGTTAATGCAAGTACTGTTAACAGGAAAAAAGATAGTCTTCTCATAATTTTTTTATTTGTTTTATAAAAATAGCTGATTAAGTAAACACCTCTAAAAAAAAGCGGCGATTTCTTTATTTCACAATCAGGGTTTTAAACTATTGCTATTAGATAGGAAATTAGAAATAGGTTTAATCATAAAGTGCCAATTCATTTATTAAATTTGCAGCCTAATAAATGGAAAAGACATGCTCAACTTAAAATTTATTCAAGACAATCCGGAGTTAGTAGTAGAAAAACTAAAACGCAAAAATTTCGATGCTTCGGAAATTGTTTCAAATATTATAGATCTTAATACCAAAAAAAATAAGCTGCAGGGCGAAGCCGATTCGGCAAAAGCAGAAATGAATAAAATTTCGAAAGAAATTGGAATGCTTTTCCGCGAAGGCAAACACGAAGAAGCCAACGCCGCAAAAGAACGCACTGCCGAGCTAAAAGAAAACATTAAAAACTTTGATGCTGATTTTGCAGCCATCGAAGAGAAGGTTTACGAATTGCAGGTTTTATTGCCTAACTTACCTCACGAATCGGTTCCTGTTGGAAAAGGAGAAGATGACAACGAGGTGATAAAACAAGTTGGCGAGATTCCGGCAATGGACGAGAAAGCACTGCCTCACTGGGAGCTGGCAGCCAAATACAACCTGATTGATTTTGAGTTGGGTGTAAAACTTACCGGCGCAGGATTCCCGGTTTACCGCGGAAAAGGAGCTCAACTGCAACGCGCACTTATCAATTTCTTTTTAGCCGAAGCATCAAAAGCGGGTTACGAAGAAATTCAGCCGCCACTGGCAGTTAACGAAGCATCGGGTTTTGGAACCGGTCAGCTGCCCGACAAAGAGGGCCAGATGTACCACATTACTGAAGACAACCTGTACCTGATTCCTACAGCAGAAGTTCCGGTAACCAATATTTACCGCGATGTAATTTTAGATGCCAAAGACCTGCCCTATAAAAACACTGCCTACAGTGCCTGTTTCCGTCGCGAAGCCGGTTCGTACGGTAAAGATGTTCGTGGTTTGAACCGTCTGCACCAGTTCGATAAAGTAGAAATCGTACAAATTGCACACCCCGACAAATCATACGGAATTCTGGACGAAATGGTAGCACACGTTGAAGGTTTGGTGGCTAAATTGGGTTTGCCTTACCGTATCCTTCGGTTGTGTGGTGGCGATATTAGTTTTGCATCGGCCTTAACTTTCGATTTTGAAGTATTCTCGGCAGCTCAGGAAAAATGGCTGGAAGTAAGTTCGGTTTCCAACTTCGAATCGTTCCAGTCCAACCGTCTGAAATTACGTTTCCGCGAAGAAGGCGTAAAAAAACCACAAATTGCACACACGCTTAACGGAAGTGCACTGGCATTGCCACGTATTGTTGCGGCTTTGCTCGAAAACTACCAAACACCTGAAGGCATTAAAATTCCTGAGGTTCTGGTTCCGTTTACCGGTTTTGATATGATCAGCTAAAAACTCTATTCATCAGATGACTATTCGTTACAACTTATAGTCATCCGATGAATTCTCCAAGAAATAAAAAGCCCGGAAGAAAAAATCTTCCGGGCTTTTTTATGTTGAGTACCAGCGTACTCTGCTTTTATCACTTAACTTATTAAACTTCTCCGTTGGCTACCAGCCACTCAGCAATCTGAACGGCATTAAGCGCTGCCCCTTTTTTTATCTGATCGCCAACACACCAGAAAGTAATGCTGTTCGGATCAGTAACATCCTGGCGAATACGGCCAACATACACATCGTCTTTACCCGAAACGAACAACGGCATCGGATACTCGTTTTTCGCCGGATTATCGATTACTGTTAAACCTTCAAATTCCTCGAAAGCTTTTGCTACAGCCCCTGCAGAAAGTGGTCCTTCTGTTTCTACCCAAATCGCTTCAGAGTGTGCACGAGCTACCGGAATACGCACACAAGTTGCACTTACCTCAGCGTCGGTATGCATAATTTTTTTAGTCTCCCAGTTCATTTTCATCTCTTCCTTGGTGTAATCATTATCCAAGAAAACATCGATGTGCGGGATAATATTCATAGCCAGCTGATGTGCAAATTTATTTACAGTAACCGGTTTTCCTTCCACTACTTCTTTGTTTTGCTGTTCCAATTCAGCAATTCCCTGTGCACCGGCACCACTTGCAGCCTGATATGTTGCCACACGAACACGTTTGATCTTCGACATATTTTCGATAGGTTTCAGCGCCACAACCATCTGAATAGTTGAACAGTTCGGGTTCGCAATAATATTGCGCGGACGAACTTTTGAATCTTCAGGATTCACTTCAGGAACTACCAACGGCACATCGTCATCGTAACGAAATGCGCTCGAATTGTCGATCATAATTGCACCGTGTTTGGTAATTGTTTCAGCATATTCTTTCGAAACGCCGGCACCTGCCGAAGTCAGTGCAATATCAATATCTTTAAAATCGTCGCCATGTTTGAGCTCTTTCACTGTAAGCTGTTTACCCTTAAATTCGTATGTTTTGCCGGCACTTCTTGCCGATCCAAAAATTACCAACTCATCCATAGGGAAATCTCTTTCAGCAAGCACTTTCAGGAACTCCTGTCCAACAGCGCCGCTCACTCCAACAATTGCAACCTTCATGTTTTTTTAATTTTTAAAAATTTAAAGTCTTTTTCTGTCTAAATGTGCGCCAAAGTTAGTATTTTGCTTCTAATTGTAAATGCTATGAAACCCAATCTTCTAAAATTATTAACATACTCTTTCATCCTGTTTTTCAACCCGATAAATGCACAGGAAATCTGGCACGAAAGTTTTTCTGTTCCCAACAAAGGTGTTTGGGGAAATAGCGATGGAACAGGGATCAATTCGGACTTCACCGACATCACAAAATGGACACTCGATTTTAGCCAGATCACCCTCGAAAACGAAGACGATTATGCTAAAACAGTTACTACATCCGGTGGGCGTTTTGAGTGCTGCGACATCAATGGAGAAGTAATTTGGCGCTCGGAAATTATCGATATTTCAGCTTATAAGAATATTTCTATCCAATTAAATGCAAACGAAACAGGCAGCAGTACCAACGAAGAACAGAAATACTTAAGAGCATTTTACATTCTCGATCAAGGTGAAGCAAAATCTTTTGAAAGCAACGGCGATAATCGGGGAAACTGGGGGCAGGCCGTTGTCAGTCAAACCGGGCTTGTTGGAAATGATTTGCAAATCGTGGTTTATATGAATAATCATTACGCATCGAATAAAGTGATTTTGGATGAAGTGATTGTTTCGGGCGAAGAAAAGAATCCGGTTATCATCGAGCCCGGCGATATTGTTTTGAATGAGGTACTTTTTAACCCGGTTCCCGATGGTGAGGATTATGTGGAGATTTACAACAACTCGGAAAAAGAAATTCCGCTGAATAAACTTTACCTCGCCTCGCGCGACAACGATTTGGAGCTTACGCAAGTTTATGCACTAACGAGCGAAAAGCAGAAATTGCTTCCCAACGAATATCTTGCGCTAACAAAAGATACGCTTGGTGTTTTCCCTTGGTTTAGTATTTCTTGTCCCGAATGTTTTCTGCAAATGGAAAAATTCCCGTCGTTTAATAACGATGATGATTACGTGGTTTTGCTGAATAACGAAATGGAAATCATCGATGAATTTTACTACTACGAAAAAATGCATTTGCCAATTTTTTACGACCGCGAGGGTATTGCTCTCGAACGCATTTCCTTTTCGGCACCAACAAACGAAGTGCAGAACTGGCATTCAGCATCCACACAATCGGGCTACGGAACACCCGGCTATCAGAACTCTCAATTTATGAATGAGGAAGCACAAAAGATAACGGTAACTTTTCAGCCGGATGCCTTTTCGCCAAACAACGACGGTTATAACGACAATTACTCAATCGACCTTTCGATGGACAGCCCCGGATATATTTGCAATATTCTGGTATTCGATTCCGCCGGGCGCCGCCTGTGCAAACTTGCAGATAACGCTGCTTTGGGGACACACGAACAAATATCGTGGAACGGAGAAGATGAAGCAGGAAACCGCTTACCAATCGGCCCATATATTGTTATGGTTGAAGTTTTTAATACCGATGGAACCATTGAACGTTTTAAAGACGGGGTGGTTTTAACTGACCGATTTGAATAATAATTTGTAACTTTTTCAAGTTCCGGCTGACCAACAAATAAGAAAAACAAAAAACAATAACCTCATTATTAAAATGAAACGAAACTTCTTCTACTTTGCCTGGCGTGAATTTCTACGTTCGGCATCGAAAAACAAAAACATGGCCACCAAAGGTGTGCTCATCTTTTTTGCCATTTACTTTTCGCTGGTTGCTTTTTTTATGGGCTTCCAGCTTACCGAAAATTTAAAAGATCTTGAAAACCCGGTGCAGGCATTTAATGCCATGCTACTGATTTACTTCGGGTACGAGCTCGTGTTGCGAATCATGATTCAAAACCTGCCCACTTTTGGATTTCAGCCTTTTTTACTTTTACCGGTAAAACGCAAACGAATTGCGCGTTACATGCTTAACAAATCGTTGCTTCATTTTTTTAACGTTTTGCCTTTAATACTCGGGCTGCCGTTTGTTATCCGCATTGCAGCACCAACACTGGCGCCTCCCGTTTTTTGGGCATGGCTGGCAGCACTGTTTCTAATGATTTTTGTAAACCACTTTCTGGCCTTGTACATTAAGTGGCGAACCAACGAATCGGATATCCTATTCTACAGTTTCCTGGGATTAGCCGCCGGCTTAACGGCTATCGACTATTTTAATATCGTTGACCTGACCGGAGGTTTTGGAAAACTTTTCGACTTTATTGTGGCCATCCCATACGCTGCATTGATCTTCCCTCTTGCAATTGTTGCTTTGTACTTTTTAAATCAATCGTATATCAACAGTCGTTTTTATCTCGACGAACTCAGCAAAAAGAAAAAACAGGGAGCTACGCACGATTTCTCGTGGTTGAATAATATTGGCGACTATGGAAAAATGCTGTCGCTGGAGGTGAAAATGATTATGCGTAATAAACGCCCGAAAAATACAGCCATGATGTCGGTGCTGTTCCTTTTTTACGGTCTTCTTATCTATAAAACCGATGGAGCAGAAGAAGTGCCGGAATTCATCCTCGTTCTTGGCGGCATGTTTATGACTGGTGTTTTCAGCATGATGTACGGACAGTTTTTCCCGGCATGGCACGGCAAATACTATCCTTTGCTTATGGCGCAAAACGTACGAATGAAACAAGTTATCCAATCGGCCTTTTTCCTGATGGCAGTAACTAACGTTGTATATTACCTGCTTTCGCTGGGCTACATGTACATTACTCCAAAGGTGCTGTATATTCATTTAGTGGTAATGCTTTACAATGTGGGTGTAAACTCGTGGGTTATTTTTGCACTGGGCCTCAACAGTAAAAAAGCAATCGAATTAAACCAGCGGGCAGCGTTTAACTACCAGGGTGTTGGCGCTACTCAATGGTTGATGAGTTTTCCAGTAATTTTTGGACCGGTGGCACTCTACGGATTGCTTTCGTGGGCATTCGGAAGCATCACCGCATATGTCGTTTTTGGTTCGCTGGGATTGATCGGAATCATCCTTCACCCGCGCTTAATCGACTATTTTACCAGGCAGTACCTTAAACGTAAACATAAAATGATTTACAACTACAAATCAACCTAAAAAAGAATGGCTCGCAGATAGCGCTGATTTCGCAAAAACCATGATAAATAAAATCTGCGATTATTTGCGTAATCAGCGAGAAAACAATCAGAGTTAGAAAAAAATAAAAAATTAACCATATGCCGGAAGCGCGAATCTTCAAACTTCGTTCTTCCAGCTTCAAACTTTTTAAATCATGATACAAGTAAAAAACTTACAAAAAATATACAACGGAACTACTGTTCTGAATCTCGAAGAATTAAACATTGCCAAAGGCGAAGTGTTTGGCCTGGTTGGTAATAACGGTGCCGGAAAAACAACTTTCTTTTCCTTGGTGCTCGACCTGATAAGAGCCAATAAAGGCGAGGTAATAATAAACGGAATTCAGGTTTCGAAAACCGAAGAATGGAAAGAACTGGTAGCTGCCTACATCGACGAAAGTTTTACAATCGGCTACCTCACTCCCGACGAGTATTTCGAATTTATTGGCGAATTACGTGGATTGAATGCTAAAGACGTTTCCAATTTTCTGGAAGATTACACCGACTTTTTTAAGGATGAAATTTTGGGTAAAAAGAAATTTATCCGCGACCTGTCGAAAGGAAACCAGAAGAAAGTTGGCGTAGTTGGTGCCCTGCTCGGAAACCCGGAGGTAATAATTTTAGACGAACCATTTGCGAACCTCGACCCGTCGTCGCAGTACCAACTCCGGAATATCATTAAGGAATTTTCGAAACAAAAGGAGAAAACACTTTTGATCTCGAGTCACGACCTCGACCATGTGGCCGATGTTTGTTCGCGCATAGTTATTCTGGATAAGGGCGAAGTAGTTCGCGATGTGGAGAAAACAGAATCGACACTGGCCGATTTGGAAGAATTCTTTACCGGAGTGCGCAAAGAAGAATCGCTGGCCGACTAGTGTTGTGTCATTTCAAAAATGACACAACACCAGAAAATACCCCCACTCACCATATATTATATGCTGTACAATAGGAGAATAGGATTAAGTTAGATTTTTCACTATTTTTATTTTCCTTTAAAAATGGTTTTGAACGAATGGAAAATCACGATCAGCAAATTGAACAGGCCTATTCTAAAATGGCACAACTCTGCAGCCGTTCGGAGCAATGCTCTGCAGATATCCGTAAAAAAATACTGACTTACGAAATTGTAGATGAAATTGTAGACGAGATCATCGAAAAACTGATCGCTGAAAAGTACATCGACGACGAACGATTTGCCAGAGCCTATGTGAACGACAAATTCAAATTCAACAAATGGGGCCGTGTAAAAATGCGCTTTTACCTGCGCCAAAAAGGGCTTTCGGATGCCACCATTGAAAAAGGCCTTGAAAAAATTGATGAAGAAAAATACATAAAAGTGCTGGTAAAAACCATGAAAGACAAAGCCAAAACCATTAAGAAGAAAGACAAATTCACCAAAATGGGGCAGATCATTCGTTACACGCAAGGACGTGGTTTTGAACCTGAATTAATTCATCGTTATCTGAATGAAGTTTTGGAATAAAAGTATATTATTAAACATATATTTTCACATTATTTTTCCCTTGCGAATAACTAATATTACTCCCGTTTAATTCATTTTTCTCTAAATAATGCTTTGCATAAATCCGACTAACATGCGCACCAGCCTTTTTATTCTGTTTCTATTGTCGTTCCATTTTGTTTTTTCACAAAACCAAATTAAAAAATCACCCACGCCCAATTGGGTTAATTCTATTTCGTTTGAAGACAAAGATGTAAATTCTGAAAATGGCGGATTTCAATACCTTCTGCTCGACTATCAGGACAATTTTCCGGAGGAGGCTTCCTATAAACATATTGCAATAAAACTGCTTAATTCAAATGGAATTCAATCTAACTCTGATGTATCAGTTGTATTCGATCCCTCTTATCAAAAAATATATTTCCATTCATTGCAAATCATCCGAAACGGAGAGGTTATCGATAAGCTAAATCTTAACAACTTTCAAATCATTCAAAGAGAAACCAGTCTCGACAGATCGTTGTATGACGGTTCCTTAACTGCTTACGTAAACCTTACGGATGTAAGAGAAAACGACATAATTGAATATTCCTACACAACAAAAGGATTCAACCCGATTTACGATGGAAAAGTTTCCGGTACTGTTTACCACCAATATGCTATTCCTGTTAATCACATTTATACACGGTTGCTAACAGATAAACATGATCATTTCGATTTTAAATTGTATAGCGATGCAAGTAACCCTGAAATTAAAGAATATTCGGGTATTCGCGAATACGTATGGAATGTGAATGCGCTGGATTTTAAACTGTATGAGAATAATTCTCCGCCATGGATCGACATTCACAAAAAAGTATCGTTCACAACCATACGAAACTGGGAAGAAGTAGTAAACTGGGCACTACCCTTATATACCTACCCTAAGGAATCAGTAAAAGAAATAGCGCGTTCGATTCCGCAAAAGAAAGACACAAAAGCTACGATTACTTCGTACATCCGGTTTGTTCAAAATAAAATCCGGTACCTTGGATTCGAAGACGGAATCAATGCATTCAGGCCACACAGTCCTGAAAAGGTTTTTAACCAAAGATTTGGAGATTGTAAGGATAAATCGCTGCTCTTGGTTTCGCTGCTTCGAAATATCGGCGTAGAAGCTTATCCGTGCCTGATAAATTCTTATTTAAAGGATTCCATATTTAGCGAACTCCCTTCAGTAAATGCATTTAACCACTGCATTGTAAATTTCAACTACGAGGGTAAAACCTATTTTGTCGATCCAACTATCTCTGATCAGGAAGGAGATCTGGATAATTTATCGGTGCCTGACTATGGTTATGGGCTCTTGATTAAATCAAACGAAACAACACTTAAAGCCATTGCCCCTACCCCAAATCCGAGCGTTAAAGTAAAAGAAATAATAACCTTAGATTCAATTAACGGTAACGCCACCTTTTGGGTAACAACAACCTATACGGGTTCTAAAGCCGATGCAACCAGAAGTTACTTTAATTCAAGCTCCAGAGAGTCGATAAAACAGGACTACACTGAATTCTATCGTTACCTGTATCCCAGAATTGAGACTGCCAACATAGTCGACATTATTGAAGACGACAGCATCAAAAATACAGTTGTTGTGCGCGAAAGCTATACGATAAACAAGATATGGGAAGATGGAACTTCGGGCAATACCATTTATTGCGACATTTACCCGATTGTACTCGAACCCTACATCGAATATACAAAAGCCACCAACCGCAAAATCCCTTATTACCTGGGAGACCCGTTCACGTATGAACAAACCACTGAAATTAATATGCCAGAAACATGGAACGGAGATAACATGGAAATTTCGGTTGATGGTAAGTATATGAAATACTCGAATACGACTAATTGCAAGGGATCAAAGATTACAGTAACACACGATTATGCGTTGCTTCAGTCTACTGTTCCGGGCGATTCAATTGAAACCTTTTTAAACCATATTGAAGAAATAAAAAACGAACTTCATTATTACCTTACCTACGATCCTGATCGCGCCAAATTTAAAGTGAGCTGGATTTCTGTATTGCTGGTGTTACTTTCAGTCGGTTTAACCACTTCTTTGTCTGTATTTCTTTACAATCGTTATAATCCAGCTCCTCAGGAACCTGATACCAACAAAGCAATTGGGGGATGGATGGTTTTACCTTTAATCGGGTTATGTCTTACTCCTTTTCTGCTTCTTTTTCAGATTTTCTCACAAGATTTCTTTAACCACAACATCTGGGTCGGCGTGTATAATGCAGAAACAGAGCTTCCTTCGACATTTTTATTTGTTCTTGGAGGAGAATTAATCTATAACGTATTTCAACTTACGTTTTCAATTTTTCTTATGGTTCTTTTTTTTAAGAAAAGAACCAGTCTCCCTCATTTGATTTCTATTTTCTACATTATAATTTTGGTTGGTGCCGTAGGAGATTTTCTTGCACTAAAATTTTTACTTCCGGATTTATATGCACAATCCGATCCCGAAGAAAGCTTTAAACTGATTTTAAGAGCTTTTGTAGGAGCGGTAATATGGGTTCCGTATTTTCAAATTTCAGAACGCGTTAAAGAAACCTTTACTAAAACAAGCAAAAACAAAACACGGGAACTAAGTACTGTACAAAATCAAACCATTTAAAGCCTTTATCTTTGCAGGAAAGACTTTAAACTCCGAACTTTTCATCGTACATTTGCGTCCTATTAAAAAACGTAAACAATGATTTTAAAGGAACAGGTAAAAGACCTTGTTGAGCGCCGGGATGCGCTGAGGAGGCATCTTTGACTACGATGCAAAGTTAATTGAGCAGGAAGAAGAAGAATTAAAAACCCAGGATCCTGAATTCTGGAATAATCCCAAAGAAGCCGAAGCCCAAATGAAAAAGATCCGCACTATAAAAGTGTGGACCGAAGGCTTTAAAAAAGTACACGAAGCCACCGAAGATTTCCTTGTGCTATACGAGTTTTTCGAGCTAGAAGAGGCCAGCGAAGAAGAAGTTGATAAGGCTTATACCGAAACGCTAACGCTAATTGAAGAGCTGGAAACACAAAATATGCTTCGTAACGAAGAAGACCGCCTGGGAGCCGTGTTACGCATAAATGCAGGTGCCGGCGGTACCGAAAGTAACGACTGGGCCGACATGCTGTTTCGGATGTACACGCGCTGGATTGAAAAGCAAGGCTACAAAATGAAAATCGCCGACATGCAGGGCGGCGACGAGGTGGGTATAAAAAGCTGCACCATCGAAATTGAAGGTGAATTTGCCTACGGATATCTGAAAAGCGAAAACGGGGTTCACCGCCTGGTTCGCTTGTCGCCATTTAATGCCCAAAACAAACGAATGACTTCATTCACTTCGGTGTATGTGGCACCACTGGTTGACGACACCATCGAAATAGAGATCAATCCGGCAGATATTACCTGGGATACTTTCCGAAGCGGAGGTGCCGGCGGGCAGAACGTAAACAAAGTGGAAACCGGTGTACGGTTACGACACGCTCCTACCGGAATTACCATTGAAAATACCGAAAGCCGCTCGCAACTGGGTAACAAAGAAAATGCTTTAAGGCTTTTAAAATCGCAGCTTTACGAAATGGAACTGCGTAAACGCCACGAAAAAACCGCTGAGATAGAATCGGCGAAAAAGAAAATTGAATGGGGCTCACAAATCCGTTCGTATGTGCTGCAACCCTACAAAATGGTAAAAGACTTACGTACCAATTTTGAATCGGGAAATGTTAACGCAGTACTCGATGGCGAACTCGACGGATTTATCAAAGCCTATTTAATGGAATTTGGCGGGCAATAAATCGCCGAAAACCCGCTTTATTCTTGCTTTTTTCGCTGTCTTTTTACATCTTGTAAAGGTCGTCGTGTAATTTAATAACCGTTCAATTCTTCATTCAATATGTACTCAAAAGAAAAGTTCATAAACCGCGAAATAAGTTGGTTATCGTTTAACGAAAGAGTGCTTCAGGAAGCTCAGGATCCGGAAACACCGCTTTTCGAACGTATTCGTTTTATCGGAATTTTCTCGAATAACCTCGATGAATTTTTCAGAGTGCGCGTGGCAGCTGTCCGACGGATGGTTGCGCTTGGCCGTGATGAAGAAAACCTTCTGGGAGAGATGACGCCGGAAGAATTGCACAACAAAATACAGGAGATTGTATATGAACAGCAAAATAAGGTTCAGGAGATTTATGCCAATATTCTGGAAGAGCTGGAAGAGAACAATATCTTCATCATTGAAGAAAAGGACCTGACAGAAAAACAAGGCGAGTTTGTGCGTAATTACTTTTACGATAAAGTATTGCCCAACCTGGTGCCAATAATGCTGAGCAAAAAGAATAAGTTCCCTTATTTGCGTGATCGCTCGGTTTACCTGGCCGTTAAGCTTTGGAAAAAGGAAGACCCTGAAGATCTGGCCTATTCTCTGATCCGAATTCCGGGCCGCTCGGTACCGCGTTTTTTGGTGCTGCCTGAGGAGAATGGCAAACAGTTCGTACTTTATCTCGACGATATTATTCGTTTCTGCATGGCCGACATTTTCTTCTATTTTGATTACGACATGTATGGGGCTTATACCATAAAAATTACGCGCGATGCTGAGTTGGACCTCGACGATGACATCTCTAAAAGTTTTGTGGAAAAAATGAGCCACAGCCTGAAAAAGCGTAAAAAAGGAAAGCCGGTTCGTTTACTTTACGACCGGGAAATGCCCGATGATCTGCTCGATTTTTTACTAAAAAAAATGAGGTTGGCAAAAAGTGATGCAGTCCCGGGTGGCCGGTACCACAATCATAAGGACTTTATGAATTTTCCCGAGATCGGCAAAAAAGAACATTACTATACCAACCTGCCTCCTTCCCGCCACAAAGACCTGCCTCCTTTTACCAGTATCCTGAAAATGATGCGCCAAAAGGATATTCTGTTGCATTTCCCATACCACACCTTTAATCATGTTCTCGATTTTCTGCGCGAAGCAGCAATCGATCCTCAGGTGAAAGAAATAGGACTTACGATTTATCGTGTTGCCGCCGACTCGAAAGTTGTGAATGCACTATTAAACGCCGTAAGAAACGGGAAAAAGGTTACCGTAGTTGTGGAGCTTCAGGCACGTTTCGACGAAGAGGCGAATATACTCTGGTCCAACAAGCTACAGGAAGAAGGCGCCAATGTAATAAACGGTGTTCCCGGGATGAAAGTACACAGCAAGTTGGTGTGGGTTCAGCGAAAAGAAGAGGGTAAAATGCGTAACTACGCGTACATTGGCACAGGGAACTTCCACGAAGGGACAGCAAGGGTTTATACCGATAAAGGCTTGCTTACAGCCGATTCGCGACTGGCTGACGAAGTGGAAAAAGTATTTATGTTTTTCAAACAAAACTACCTGCATTTCGGGTATGAGCACCTGGTAGTAAGTCCGTTCTCGATGCGCAAACACTTTGTAAAAAATATAAATCGTGAAATAGAGCTGGCCAAACAGGGAAAACCTGCGTGGATGATCCTGAAAATGAATAGCCTTATTGATCCGGGAATGATGATTAAGCTGTACGAAGCTTCCCAGGCCGGTGTTAAAATACAGCTGATTATACGTGGCATTTTCGGAATGCAGATAGGATTGGATGGCTACAGCGAAAATATAACCGCCATTAGCATTGTGGATAAATACCTTGAACACACACGACTGTTCTTGTTTGGTGCCGATGGCGAAGAAAAAATGTACATCTCATCAGCCGACTGGATGTCGCGCAATCTGAACCGAAGAATAGAGGTGGCCTGCCCTATTTACAACGAGTCGATTAAAGCGGAATTAAAAGAACAACTACTCATTCAGTTAAAAGATAATTCAAAAGCCCGGATACTCGATCCGAAACTATTAAACACTTACTCCGACGGAGAAACAGATAAAAAATACCGGGCGCAGGAGGACTTCTACAATTACATTAAATCGATCTCAGAAACAGAAACAGAAACAGAAAATAATTAAATACAGAATAAAACATGAAAATATATCACAATCCACGCTGCTCGAAAAGCCGAAAAGGGCTGCAATACCTTGAAGACAAAGGTTGTAATTTTGAAGTTGTAAGCTACCTGACTGATGGCTTAAACGAAAAAGAACTTACGGAGCTGATTGCCAAAACCGGCAAAAAACCTTTTGACTTTGTTCGTCAGCACGAAAAAGACTACAAAGAGCAATACAAAGGAAAAGTATTGAGCGACGAAGAATGGATAAAGGTACTGGTCGAAAATCCGAAACTTCTGCACCGCCCTATCGTGGTAAATGGCGATAAGGCAGTGTTGGGAAATCCACCTGAAAATATTGACGAGATTCTATAAAAAACAAAGCGATACGCGCTTAATGGTTCTAACCGCTTAGCGCTTTATCCCACAAAAAAGAGGCTGCCCAATTTCGGACAGCCTCTTTTCTATTTTTCAAACCGGATATTACAATCCCAACTTTTCTTTTACTAATCCGGGAATATCCCGTGGCTCTTTTGCCACCGGAACATCTGCAGCTTTAAAAGCTTTAATCTTTTCTTCCGCAGTTCCCGATCCACTTGAAATAATAGCACCGGCGTGTCCCATACGTTTTCCCGGAGGTGCTGACTGCCCTGCAATAAACGCAACCACAGGTTTAGTCATTTTCTCCTTGATAAAACGGGCTGCCTGCTCTTCCGCATCACCGCCGATTTCACCAATTAAAACTACGGCTTCGGTTGCCGGATCGTTTTCGTACATCTCCAGCAAATCGATAAAATATAAACCTGAAACGGCATCGCCACCAATTCCTACACAGGTAGTTTGGCCCAGCCCGCTTTCAGTCAACATATTTACCACTTCGTAGGTTAACGTTCCTGAACGCGAGATTAAACCAACGTTTCCTTTTTTAAAGATCATTGCCGGAAGAATACCGATCAAACACTCCTCAGGAGTAATTAATCCAGGACAGTTGGCACCAATCAGTTTTGTACCGTGTTTCTTTAAAACCGGAGTTACTTTAATCATGTCCTGAACCGGAACATGTTCGGTAATACAAACCACCAACTCTATACCTGCATAGCTGGCTTCCATAATGGCGTCGGCTGCAAAAGCCGCCGGCACAAATATTACCGATGCATTGGCGCCTGTTGCTTTAACGGCATCTTCAACACTGTTAAAAACCGGTACACCTTCCACTTCCTGACCGGCTTTACCGGGAGAAGTTCCACCAACAACATTGGTTCCGTATGCTTTCATCTTTTCGGTATGGAAAGCTCCGTCGCGACCGGTAATTCCCTGTACGATTACTTTTGTATCTTTATTTATAAGTATGCTCATTACTTTTTCACTTTTTACTTTAAACTTCTGCCTTACTTTTTACTTAACTCAATTGCTGTTTGAGCCGCTTCGCGCATGGTTTCAACAACCGGCAATCCTGTTTGCTTTATAATTTCCAAACCTTCTTTGGCATTGGTTCCCGACAAACGAATTACAATAGGCACATTGGTTTTTATCTGATCGAGTGCGATTACCAAACCGCGGGCTACATCATCGCAACGGGTAATACCACCAAAAATGTTGATCATAACCGATTTCACATTCTGGTCGCTCAGCAAAATATTCATGGCATCCACCACTTTTTGCGGATTCGATGAACCACCAATATCTAGGAAGTTGGCAGGTTCGCCGCCATACAGTTTAATCATATCCATGGTAGCCATTGCCAAACCGGCACCGTTTACCATACAACCAATATTTCCATCGAGTTTAATGTACGAAAGACCTTTGGCATTTGCTTCAATCTCTTTCAACTCATCTTTATCGGCCTCGCGCATGCTCAAAATTTCTTTCTGGCGATACAAGGCATTGTCATCAAAATTCATTTTACCGTCGATTGCCAGAACCTGTTTATCGGGCGTAAGAACAAGTGGATTTATCTCTGCCAACGAAGAGTCGGTTTCGATATACAAGCGGTAAAGTTTTACCAAAATATTGGCACACTGGCGGATTTCTTTTGGATCGCTAAATAGTTGAATGGCAATTTTACGTGCCTGCCAGGGCATTAATCCCATCGATGGATCGATAGGCATTTTAATGATTTTCTCCGGCGAAACTTTGGCCACTTCTTCAATTTCAACACCACCTTCGGCACTTGCCATAAGCGTTACCGACTTACTGTTCCGGTCGTTGATCAGACCAACATAAAATTCCTTTTCAATATCAACAGCATCGGCAACCAAAACCTTTTCAACCGTAATGCCTTTAATTTCCATTCCTAGAATTTGCTCGGCTTTTTCAACGGCCTCGGCTTTTGTATTCGCCAACTTTACACCACCGGCTTTTCCGCGTCCACCAACGTGTACCTGCGCCTTTATAACACGCAGCTTGTCTTTGTCCGACACATTTTGTTTTACCTCATCAACCGTATGGCAAACAACACCTTCCGGCACAGGAATCCCGTACTTCCTGAATAAATTTCGGGCTTGATATTCATGAATTTTCATATATATTAATTGTTTGTCGTCGAAAGCCAACTATAACCTGACCAGGAGCAAAAACATGGTTAAAGCGCTAGTTCTTTTCTAATTGACTTTCAGTTTTTAAAAATTAATGTTAAATGTAACGATTATTTAACCGCTAAACCCTTCATTTTGTTTTGAATTTTTATGACTTACAACACATTTTTTTTGTAACCAAAATCACTTGATTGTAAAATTCTGCTAAAACAGAAATGCTGTACTGAGCTACTTCTTTTTTTTCAGTAGATTTGCAGCACTTAAACAGATTACAATGAAGGAAGCAATCAGACAAGTTATTGAACACGAAGCAAAAGCCATTCAGGCTATTCCGGTAGAAGACGGGATGCTTGATGCTATTGAATTGATACACCGCCAGGTACACCAAAAGAATGGAAAACTGGTAACCAGCGGCATGGGAAAAGCCGGGCAAATTGCAGCCAATATTGCAACTACATTTAGCTCAACCGGAACACCGGCGGTTTTTCTACATCCCAGCGAATCGCAACATGGCGACCTGGGTGTGCTACAACAAAACGATGTTTTACTGGTGATCTCCAACTCAGGAAAAACACGCGAAATTATTGAGTTGATTGAGCTGGCAGAAAATTTATATGCCGGGCTTCCGCTGATCGTAATTTCGAGTAACCCGGAAGGTGTGCTGGCAAAAGCTGCCGATGCTTTTATTTATACCGGAAACCCACAGGAAGTTTGCCCGCTGGGACTTTCACCTACTACATCAACCACGGTAATGACCGTTATTGGCGATGCGCTGGTGGTATCGATGATGAACAAAATTGGTTTTTCAAACGAAGATTATGCCAAACGCCACCACGGAGGATATTTGGGAAGCAAATCGCGTTTACAGGCCGAGAGCGAGAGAAGGATTGATGTAGATTGATAGACGATTGAATTAGATTGAAAAGATTTATAACCCGAGATTGAAGATGAGAATTACAAAAGAAAATACGGTTGGACTGGTTATCGATATTCAGGAGCGGCTGATTGCTGCCATGAACGAAAAAGAAACACTGTTAAAAAATTGCGAAACACTAACACAGGGCTTGAAAGAGCTGGAAGTGCCAATGTTGGTATCGCAGCAATACACAAAAGGCCTGGGTGAAACAGTACCCGAAATTCAGGCTGCTTTTGATGAATTCAGCTACTTTGAAAAGAAAGACTTTAGCTGCTACGATGTTCCTGAAATTGCTGAAAAATTAAAAGAGCTGAACGCTAAAAATATCATCATTTGCGGAATTGAATCGCACGTGTGTGTGTTGCAAACTGCTGTTGATTTAAAAGCCGCCGGTTTAAATCCGATCGTAGTTATGGATTGTGTTTCATCGCGCACTGCTGCGAATGTTGAATTGGCAAAAGAGCGTTTCCGTTTCGAAGGAATTATGATGAGCTCATACGAATCGATCTTGTTTGAATTAACAGCTTCAGCCGGCGATCCTTCGTTCCGCGCCATTTCAAAACTCGTAAAATAAAAAACACCATAGTCATTGCCTGCAAATAATGCAGGCGATGACAATTAACAAAACAATATGCTCGAAATTTGCGCCATCGCATCAGGAAGTAACGGAAACTGCTATTACATTGGCAACGAGAATTCGGCGATTTTGGTCGACGCCGGAATTTCTACCAAGCAGATTCTGAAACGTATGGATGAACGTGGTTTGGATGCAAACAAGTTACGGGCACTTTTTATTACACACGAACACAGCGACCACATGCGCGGTGCACGGGTTATGGGGAAACGGCTTCAGATTCCGGTGTACATGACCGCCAAAACCTACGATGGATCGTATAAAAATCTTCGGCCCGATTACCCGCGTTTTTTTACCTGCGACGAAACCATCATTGTCGACGATTTTACGGTGCACCCGGTGCAAAAATTCCACGATGCAGCTGAACCCTGTTCTTTCAGAATCAGCTACAACGACATTAACATTGGCGTTTTTACCGACATTGGCGAGGCGTGCGACAATGTAAAAGAGCATGTAGCAAAATGTAATGCATTGTTCCTGGAATCGAACTACGACGAAAAAATGCTTTGGGAAGGCCGCTATCCGCAGTTTCTGAAAGAAAGAGTTGCCTCAAAGGTCGGGCACCTGTCAAACGACCAGGCTTTTGAACTGCTGGATAAACACACCAATGGCGAGTTGAAATGCGTATTTCTGAGCCACATTTCGAAAGACAATAACACCCACAAAAAAGCTTTGGCAACGATGCAACCACTCACCGATCGGTTCGAAATAACTATTGCATCGCGTTTTGAGGCATCGGAAGTTTATCAACTTACTTCTACGGCCGGCCATAAAAAACAAATCCCGAACAATCCCCAAAATTTAAAACTCCAGTTTCCAGAGTTTTAACCAGCCACGAAAGCTGTTTTGGATCTTATTCGAGATTCGTCGCTATCCGGAATTTCTTCCGTTACAAGCCATTCAATAAATTATCGCTTAAAGCCTGCAGCGTTTCTTTTTTGCGTTCCGTTGGCACCAAAATCGAAATATTATGGCGGCTTCCTCCGTACGAGATCATACGAATCGGAATTCCATCCAGGGCATTAAACACCTTCGATGCAAAACCATGTTCCTCCTGAATGATATCGCCAACGATACAAACAATAGTCATATCCTGATCGATAATTACCGTACCAAAATTATCCAGTTCCTCTTTTATTGATTCAAGATTCCGGGTGTCATCGATTGTTAACGAAACGGCCACCTCCGAGGTAGAGATCATATCGATAGGTGTGCGGAAATCGGCAAATATTTTAAAGATTTTCGACAAGAAACCATAGGCATTTAACATCCTTCCTGAACGAATTTTAATCGCCGTAATATCATCTTTGGCAGCAACCGCTTTAATACCACGACCATCCGATTCTGCCGTAATCAGCGTACCGTCGTCAGTCGGATTCATGGTGTTTTTCAGGCGAACCGGGATATTCTGAACACGTGCCGGCAAAACGGTTTGCGGGTGCAGAATTTTTGCTCCGAAAAAGGCCAGCTCAGCCGCTTCGTTATATGACAGCTGATCGATTTTTTTAGTATTGTCAACAAAACGCGGATCGTTGTTATGAAAGCCGTCAATATCCGTCCAAATCTGAATTTCGTCGGCATCAACAGCAGCACCAATCAACGACGCTGTGTAATCGCTACCACCTCGTTGCAGGTTGTTAATTTCACCGTCGGCATCCCGGCAAATAAATCCCTGTGTAATATAATATTTTGCATCGCCAACCTCTTTTATAACCGGCTTGATATGCTCGCGGATATAATTCAGGTCAGCAGCTTTATCCTCATCAATTTTCATAAAATCGAGGGCCGGCAATAACTTTGTATCATGCCCGTTTTCGTTCATCAGCAAGGTTACCAGGTTGGTTGAGATAATCTCGCCCTGTGCCAGAATCGTATTTTCGCCAACTTCGCTAAAAGTGCCTGATGTAAACGATTTTATGGTTTGAAAAACATCTTTAATGATCTTTAAGCCCTTCTTCTTGTTTTCTTCGGAAGTAAAAAGTTCAGCAACTACCTTTTTATAATTCTCCTCCAGGTTACCGATAAAAATACGCGCAGTATCTTTATTCTTCTTTTTAAGGTAATTTGAAATTTCTACCAAAGAATTGGTTGTTCCCGACATAGCTGATAACACAACTATCTTTTGCTCTCCATCGGTTACCAAATCCATAACGGCCCTCATATTCTCGGGCGAGCCAACCGATGTTCCTCCGAATTTTAAAACTTTCATTTCTTGCTTTTTCAAAAATTTAGTGGTGCAAATATGAAGAATTTTTGAATCATTAGAAAAGCTTTCTTTGTGAAATGCATATTTATTCATGCGTTTTGCATATTTATTAACGTTGCGCTATGATAAGTATCACACAACAGCTTAAAAAGCATTGTGATGCAACAAGTACTTTTGGCCAAAACTAAATCAGTAATAAAATGAAACGCATTTTTCTATTAACCCTTATCTACCTTTTTACCTTTTCGGCAATTCAAGCACAAGACGAATCGCCCTATCTTCTGATCAGCAAATCGGATGAATCGTTAGCCGAAGGAATCGCAAAAATTAAATCGGCACTAAGCGAATCGGGATTCAAAATACTTGGAGAATACAGCCCCGCTCAATCTGAAAAATTAGCCGTAGTTTGTTATACACACCCAAAACTGGAAGAAATTGCGCTTAATTTCAGCGATCGAGGTGCTTTGGCATCGGCATTAAAAGTTGGCTTGAAAAAAGAAGGCGAAACGCTGAAAATAAGCATGACAAACCCGATGTACCTGTTTTACGCCTATTTTGTTGACGGCGTTGATGAACAGGAAATGGCATTGCGTTCGATATCTGACCAGGCCATTAAAGCCATGAAAAATATCGGAACAATGGAAGTACCTTTTGGAGGAACACTAGAGAAGAAAAAACTACAAAAATACCACTACAAGGTAATGATGCCCTATTTTACCGATGCTGAAGAACTGAAAACCTTCGATTCATTTGATGAAGGATTAAAAACCATTCGGCAAAACCTAAAGGCCGGTAAAGGTGAAACGGAGAAGGTATATGAATTGGTTTATACCGACAAGGAAGTGGCTGTTTGGGGTGTTGCATTAAAAAATGCAGAAGACGGAGAAGCCCATTTCTTACCGATAATCGGCAACGAACATGTGGCAGCAATGCCATACGAAATCATTCTTCAGGGAAATACGGCAAGCATACTTCCGGGAAAATACCGCATTGCGCTGCATTGGCCCGAACTTACTATGGGTACATTTATGAAGATTATGAGTACTCCCGGTGATATTAAAACAACAATGGAAAAACTAACAGAATAAAAATTGAGGCTGTTTGTGTGCAAACATGAACAGCCTTTTCTACAATAACTTTTCGATAAAAAATTCAACCACATCTTTTCCCGACAGATCTGAAATTCCGATGGCAGGAGCATAAACAATTGCCTCGGCACCAACTTCTTCTGCACGGTCTTTTAGTGCTTTGGCGTGCAACGGATGATGATGCAATTCATCTTCGTTGGTTGGTATGCCACCTTCGTAATGATTGAAAACAAAAAACGGCACCGCATCTTTTGTCATTTTTGCAAGAAAATCGAGTTCCGAGCGAATATCCTTTTGTGCTAAAAGGTCAACACCATCTGCCGATTTCAGTCCAAAAACCCGTGCAATGGTTAACAAGTCTTCAGGATTTTTATACGGTGGAATACCAATCAACCCGGGCCAGCGTAATATGTCGTAGGTTGATTGTGTTGAAAATGCTGCCGCACACGAAATAGTTGTTGATTCCCTCAAAACAGGGTCGTCACTTTCGGCATCACCCATATCATCCGAAAAAGCCAGCCATAAGGATGTTCCTGCTCCCGCAGAGCCACCACTGCAGGCAATGCGATTTTTATCAATATTATACTTTCCGGCATTGGCCCGAATATATTGCAGGCAGCGTTTTGAGTCGTTCATACTACCGAGTATTCCGTATGGCGGCTCACTCATAAAACGGTAATTTATGCTGGCAATGGAGATCCCGGCTTCGAGCAAACGTACCCAGTCTTCCGAATCGTAGTAGCGGCTTTTGTCGCCACCAATAAAACCACCGCCATGAATATACATAACGAGCGGAGTTGGTTGATCTGAATCGGCCAGCCAAATATCAAAAGTATTTCGTTCGTGATTGCCGTAGCGTTCGTTGGCAAAAGATGCAGGTACGCCGGCAGCATTTACAGCCTGTGGCAGATCTATATTTTCAGTCATTTTTGTTTTAGTTTTATTGGTAATTCCGCAAATCAGACGAATGGCAGTATTCGCTTAGTACATTCGCAGTGGTTGCCCGATTTGCAATACGGCGTTTTCCGAAATATTGTTCAGGCGGCACAACTCCGTAATTGATGTTTTAAACTTCCGCGAGATCACCCAAAGCGAATCGCCCGAACGCACCTTGTAATATTCGGGCACAGCAACGTTTGTTGAATAACCTTTTGGTTTTAGCTTTTTGTGCAGCGCCATTAAACTTTCCGTATCCAAGGCATCATCGCGTATTTTTTCTTCTTTAAAATCAAAAACGAGTTCAGGATCAAAAGGCTTTCCGTTTTCGCGCATCTCAAAATGCAAATGTGCTCCGCGTGCCCGCCCTGTACTTCCGGCTAAACCAATGGGCTCCCCTTTTTCCACTTTATCTCCTTTATTTTTGAGAAATGACGTAAGATGAGCGTAATACGTTTCAATATTATTTCGGTGTTGGATAACCACTAGCCGGCCAAACCCATAGCCCCAGTTGGCGCGAACAACAACTCCGCTTTGCGCGGCCACCACAGTATCACCTTTATACATTTTAATATCGGTGCCATAGTGCATTCGCCCTGAGCGCGGTCCAAAACGACTGATAATATACCCGTCGTTACCGGGCACAAGAAACTGTTCCAGGTAACCTTTTTGTGCCGATTCGGGGAAGCTGTCCAACGAAGCTATGAAACCCTCGGTATTTATATTACTTTCCACATTGGGCACATCCAATGTATTAACCGTGATATTTTGCCCAAAAGCAACAGACACTGCAAACAGCAGCAAACAAAAAATTCCCCCTCGCCTGATATTCATGCTACAAAAAAAGTCAAAAGATTCTGGAATTGAAAACGACAAAGCTGAAAGAATATTCTTTGAGTATACAAAATCATCTGTATTAAAATGTATTTCGTTCCGGATATCCAGCAATTAAGGGAGATTTCGCACTGGTTTATCGTCATCTCTCTATACAAAAATTTCATTCGTGTGCTCATTTCATGTTAACAAATATGCTGAAATACCGGAAAAAAAGTGCCTCCGAAAAATCATGCTTATCTTTGCAACACTTACTAAAACAAAACTGATCGCCTGTATAATATTTCAACCTAAAAAATAGAATAAAGATGATTTATTTGGCAGACACCGCAGACATTCAGGCATTAAAAGATTTATACGATTTTTTTCCGCTAACAGGGGTAACAACCAACCCTACTATTTTAAAACAATCGGGCTTAAAACTTTCAGAAGCCATTCAAAACATCATTGATATTGTTGGCAAAGGAACTGTTCACGTTCAGGTGATGAGCGATAAGGCCGACGAAATGGTAAAAGAGGCAAAAACCTATAAAAGTTACTTTAATTTGGGCGATAATTTTTTTGCTAAAATTCCGGTATCGATAGAAGGTTACAAAGCCATGCGCATACTAAAAGATGCAGGCATAAACGTAACGGCAACAGCTATTTTTACGCAGCAACAGGCATTGGTGGCATCGCGTGCCGGAGCCGATTTTGTAGCACCATATGTTAGCCGATTAGACAATATTTCGTCGCACGGGATTGAGGTAGTTGGCGATATTGTTAAAAACACCAAAGAATTTAATCTGGACACCAAAGTGCTGGCAGCCAGCTTTAAAACAGTCGACCAGATTCACCGGGTAAGTATGGTCGGAGCGCAATCGGCAACCATTAGTCCCGAGTTACTTTTCCAACTGATTAAGCACCCGATGACCGACATCAGCATTGCACAGTTTGAAAAAGACGGAGAAGGATTATACAATATCTTTTAACGAAAAGAGAATTAAAGGCGAAGCCCTGAAAGCAATTCATCCTTATTTCCCATAATAATGTGTGGATTGCTTTTGGGATCGAGCCATTTTAGCACCCTTAGCATGTTTTCTTCAGTAATGGCCACACACCCCGCGGTTGACTCGTTCCCGGTTTTATTCAGGTGAAAAAAAATGGCACTTCCTTTACCTTTTACCACCGGATTTGTGTTGTATTCAATTACCATACAATATTTGTAGGCATCGCTTTTTAGCAGCAGGTTTTCGTATGATTGTGCATCGGTTTCGCCCTGTAGGTAACGATTGTAATTTTCCGACTCCGGGTCGTCGATCCATTTATCTTCAGCTGTGGTTTTCTGAAAAGCCATTTTTGTGTCGGCGCTGTCCAAATAAGTAAACAGTTTCCCGAGTTCAAAAATACCCGTTGGCGATTTCCCGTCGCCTTCAACTTTTTCGTTTATTGGAGCAAAACCGTTTTCGCCGATACCCGCCTGCATCACCTCAAAAACAGGCTGCCAGCCTTCTTCTGTTTTTTCGAACGTTAATAAATTTGCATGATGATCAGCCGAGGCAGAATTAAAAACCACCACTAACTGACGTACATCCTGCTGATCCGGCCATTGAATACTTTCAAGGATTTTCTGTCCCACTTTCTCCGGTTTTTGCGGAGCTGTTTTACAAGCTGCCAGCGCAAAAAAAACTCCGAACAAAATGGCTAATTTGTTATACTTCTGAATCATTAAGAGGCAAAGTAAATATAAATTTGCTTCCTTTTCCAACTTCGCTTTCAACACTTATTTTACCGCCGTGTTTCTCAACAAATTCTTTACAAAGTACCAGCCCCAGTCCGGTGCCTTTTTCACCACTTGTTCCGCGGGTAACTTCGGTACTTTCAATACTAAAGATACTTTGCAGTTTATCATGCTCTATTCCTATTCCGTTGTCCTTGATTTTTACTTCGCACCAACTTTTTTTCCTGCCAACTAAAATCGCAATTTCGCCGTCGTTGTGGGTAAACTTTACTGCATTGGCAACCAGGTTGCGTATAATAGTTGAGAACATATTTACATCGGCATTGGCCACCAGCTCTTCCTTAGCAAAAACCTCAATCAGGATATTCTTTTTTAAGGCGGCCTCCTCATGAAAACGCAATAACTCCCTAATTTTTTCGGTAACATTTATGGGCTCAGGATTAAAGGTGATGGCATTTCGTTGCACCCTTGCCCAGGTTAACAAATTGCCCAGCAAGTCGTTAGCTTGTATCGACGATTTGTAAATATTTGAAATGTGCCTTTCCTGATTGGTTTCATCCATGTTCCTGAAACTCATCAGCAGGTTTTCAGAAAAACCTATTATGATATTAAAATGATTACGGAGATCGTGCCCGATTATGGAGAAGAACTTGTCTTTTGTACGGTTTAACTCGTTCAATTCTTTGTTTTTAGCAGTAATTACCTCGTTCTGCTCTTTAATCTGAATGGTACGTTCCAGCACCTTTTTCTCCAGCCTTACTTTTTCCAGTTTCAAACGCCTTTCGCGAAGTTTTATAAATACCCAAATAACCAGAATAACCAATATTAGATAGGCCAGATACGCCACTTTACTGCGCCACCATGGAGGAAGTACGACAATTTGCAAACTCACTCCTTCCTCATTCCAAACCCCGTCGTTATTTGATCCTTTAACCGAAAAGGTATATTCACCGGCAGGCAAAGCAAAAAACGGCACAAACTTACGGTTGGCAATCTCATTCCATTCGTTTGAAATGCCTTCCATTTTATAAGCATAACTGTTTTTGTTGGCGTTGGTAAACTCAAGGGCTGCAAATTCAATGGTAAACGACTGTACATCGTGTTTTAAAACCACCTTCGATTTAGTTGCAACATTAATTTCGTGCTGTTGATTGTTGCTGGTAGTTGTAAAGGCGGTAAACACAATAGTTGGCACATAAGGATTGCCTTTCAACGAATCGGGAAAAAAGGTGTTAAAGCCATTCATTCCTCCAAACAGCAGTTCGCCGTCATCAGCACAATAAGCGGCACGCAGGTTAAATTCAGAACTCTGCAAACCATCTTCAGGCGTAAAAACCTGTATCTCTTTTTTATCCAAATTGTACCGGCACAAACCATTGCCGGTGGCAAACCACAAATCCTGATTTTTATCTTCAACAATTTCGTAAATGTAATTACTTGGCAAGCCATCTTTCTCGTCCAAATAGCTAAACTGTTGTGTGTTTTTATCAAAAATATTGAGTGCCGTATTGGTTCCAATCCATATCCGTTGCCGGCTGTCTTCGCACAACGAAATCACAAAATCGCTACTCAGTTCACCTTCTGCTTTTTTGTAATGAATCAGTTTATCTGATGCAGGATTATACACATCCACCCCACTGATGGTAGCTATCCAGATCAATCCGTCAGAATCTTCCAATAGGGTATAAACCAGGTTCGAACTTATTTTTCTCGAAGCTTCTTCCTGCTGATCAAAACGTATAATTTCTGCCGATTTCTTGTCGACAAGATAAATTCCTAAAGAGGTAGCAATCCAGTACCGATCGTTTTTATCCTGAATGATGTGATAAATACGGGTGTTTTCAAACGCCGGCCAATCGGGGCAATCAAAATATTGCCGCCAATCTTCAAATAAGTTTTTCTGTTTATTCCAAATAAAAATTCCATCACGTGACCCTAACCAAATATTGCCCTCGTTATCCTTAAAAACCACATGTACAAAATCGTTGGGCAGATAATGATTGCCACTTTCCTGCGACGAGAAATGTTCCACCTCATTACTCTCCGGATCAACAATATTCAGCCCCTGTCCCCAGTTTCCTATCCACAATTTGCCATCGTCGTTTTTCAACATTCCGGCAATTACATTGCCCTGCAAATTAACCGATGCCGGCGAATTGCTATGTCGGAAAAGCCGAAACTTGTCCATCTTCAAATCGGTTTTGCTGATACCTGCCAGCGTGCCAACCCACAGGTTTTCCGATTTATCGATCCATAAACTCTGAACAATGTTATGCGTCAGCCCGCTGTTTTCCGAAGTCAGATTTTCAATGGTATAGTGCCCGTTTTCATCGGTCAGAATATAAATTCCGTTTCCTTCTGTTCCCACAACCAGTTCCCCCGATTTGGTTTCCGCGATGCACCGAACACAGCTTCTAAACGAAAAATCTCCGTCCGATGTAAGTGCAAAAACCTGCTCCTTAAACACGTTCTTTTCACGATCAAAGAGAAACAATCCTTCTGTTGTTCCTGCCCATATCCGTGATTTCGAATCCTGGAATAGCTCCGTAACATTCACCTGTTCCAAGGTATCGCCACTAATGAACAAAAACGGATAGCAGGAAAATTCTTCATCTGCAAATGAAAAGACTGCTATACCTTCTGTGCATCCAGCCCAGAGTGTGCCATCGCGATCTTCCAACACCGGAAGTTTTACGTCTTTTATGGCAGGATCGAAAGGAAGGTTACTTTGAAAGTGTGTAAAATGTTTCGCTTCGGGTTCAAAAACAGAAACCACAGGTGGAGTGTGTACAAGCATCTTTCCGCTGCTTAAAAGTAGGTTATTATAACTGTGAGTACTCACCTCTGGATCGTAACCGGTGTGATAATTTATTCGTTCAAAACAATCTTTTTCGCGCAGGTATTTATTTAGTCCACCTTTAGTGCCAACCCACAAATTTCCCTGCCGGTCTTCCGAAATGGCATAAATCCAGTTATTGGAAATGGAAAGCGTATCGTTTGGCAGGTATCGATAAACCTTGAAATTTTCGCCATCAAAACGGTTCAGCCCGTTTTGTGTACCAATCCATATAAAGCCCAGAGAATCCTGAAACATGCAGTTTACAACACTTTGCGACAGCCCTTCGTTGATTGAATAATTGGAAAAAGTAAGTTCACGGGGGTAAGCAAATAACAGCAGCGCAAAGTTAAAGATCAAAAGACAGCACAATCGTTTCATGGTAAAACAAGTAAATTACTATTCGTTAACCAGCGCGATGCGAAGTTCGTGATAAGTTGGGTTATTTCAGAATCTGTCTTTCAATCCGCTAATTCATTACAAAATTGGCATTAACGTCATGAATAAAACAATCATGATTCCCGGGAACCACCAACAGGAATGAAAGCAACTGATATGAAATTTAACTCTCCCTCATTCCCTCTCTTTTCTAAAAGAGAGGGACGATTGTGTCGCAGACATAATCAGGGTGAGTTTAAATATCTTGAAAATACTTTACTGGAATTACCCGGAGGACTTTCAGAAAAAGGAAAGAGGCTGACCTTGCGAAGCCAGCCTCTTTAACGAATCCCACTAAGGACGGATCCTCAGCCCAAAGCCTGACAGACTTTGGTATTATACATGATAAAAAATAAGGGTCTAAATCATTCTTTATAAATAATTCTACCTACCTGAACGTCTCCATCCAGATCTAAACGATAGAGGTATATTCCGGAAACTCTGTGCTCCGGTGCATACTCTACCTTATTAAGTTCACCTCGTAATACAGGACGGTCCATAACACGTGCAACACGTTGTCCGAATAAGTTGTAAACCTCAAGAACACCATGTGCATCTTTGCCTGAAACAAACTCGAAAGTTACCTTATCGCTGAACGGGTTCGGATAAGCGATCAATGGACTTGCTTCGAAAGTAGTCGGAGCAGGAATATGAGCAGATTGAAGCTGCACCGGACCTGATAGTGGCGGTCCACAATATACAGCATGGATAACAATCCATCCTCCATCGAATTCAAAGTTTAATCCGGTCGTCCACTGACCCGGAGCATCCTTTGGTGGAAATGGAGTATCACCTGTCCAAATATGGAAACCATCGAAATTATAACCCTCCTTCAGATCAGTAAATGTTATTGATACATAACCTCCTGAGTAATCTACCACTGCAGTGCCTACAATATTGTCATGATATTCTGGTTCCGGCTCACAAGCTGGTGCACCTGCATACATTGGGATATTATACGTTCCTTGTATTGCAATATAGTTGGTCCAGCCCCAATTGCTCCATGGACCAGCAGGCTCACAATCATCCAAGAAAGAACGACTTGTAACACCATCTAAATATCCACCATAACCAAATGCTGTATTACATGGACAAGGCTCAACTGTAAAGTCATCAGACACTTCACAGAAATCAGGTTCTCCGTCAAAACTTGCTCGTGAAGCTACTACATAGTAACCTCCTTCAGCAAACACTGTTGTAAAGCCACTATATGGTGAAGTTGAAGTGGTTATAGTTTCAAGTAAAACATCATTGCTATCGTAAACTCTTAACTTATCATAACCATTACCGGTTACCTCAAGAGAACCACTACCACATCCTGGAATTCCTGTAACATCTATCCACAGCGCATCTTCCTCTGGATATCCTTGCACTTCAGCTTCATAGTAGAATGGAGCAACCTGAGGAAGTGTCACAGCCAAATCTGTTTTTGCAGCATCGTTATAGAATTCTATCACTAACTGATAGAATCCAGGTTCGCATAGATTACTGATATCTTCTGTTGAAGCAGTAAATCCATCGGGTCCGGTCCAAATATAAGTACGGTATGGACTTACGGCACCACTAACAGTAGCATCAATAGCACCATCGCAATTGAATACGGCCACTCCGTTAACCAAATAAACACATGAAATTGGCTCAGGCACAAGTATTACATTTGCGGCACCTGCAGGCGGAAGTTCGATAAGACTATAATCTGTACACTCGCGGGCATCTGTAACTGTTACTTCGTAAATACCCGGATATAATCCGGTAGGATCCTGACCAGAGTAAGTAAATCCATCTGGTCCGGTCCATGCATAACTATAAGGAGCTGTACCACCAGCCACTTCTAAATCTAATGCGCCATCATGAGCTCCAATCCATGATACTTGCTGACTTACCACAAGACTTTGAATTGCTGGTCCCGGATAAACAGTGATCGTTAATATTGAACTGCTTTGGCAATTCGTAGGCTCGGACACATCGGTTACGGTAACATTATAAACAGTTACAACAGGATTATAAATATCTGTTGGCATGTCAGGTGCGGTTGATTTATCCCAACTGAATGTGAAATCATTTATATCCTGACCGTCATCAAGAATTTCAGCGTTGTAATCATTTGGATCAAACAATGCAGGCTGAAAATCAACACACCACTCATCCTCAGCCGGAGATACCAGCGGATTTGGATTTACATGCAGCGTAATAATTGCTGATGATTCGCATACCAAATCATTGGTCGTATAATAGGCTACAACTGTTACCTGGTCGCCATCTTCGGCATCGAAAGCTGTACTATCACCTGTAATCAGGTAATCTATTGCCATTTCTCCTGTAAGTCCGATTGCTGATGCGGCTTCAGTTAAATCAAATGTTCCGACGCCTTCTCCGGCAACATTCTCACATTCAGTTAGCGAAGCCGGACTTAATACCGGTCGTGGCTCTACATGAAGCGTAATAATTGCTGATGATTCGCATACCAGATCGTTGGCAGTGTAATAGGCAACAACCGTTACCTGGTCGCCATCTTCGGCATCGAAAGCTGTACTATCACCTGTAATCAGGTAATCTATTGCCATTTCTCCTGTAAGTCCGATTGCCGATGCGGCTTCAGTTAAATCAAATGTTCCGACGCCTTCACCTGCAACATTCTCACATTCAGTTAGCGAAGTCGGACTTAATACAGGTCGTGGCTCTACATGCAACGTGATAACAGCAGACGATTCGCACACCAAAGTATTGGCAGTGAAATAGGCAACAACAGTAACCTGGTCGCCATCTTCGGCATCAAAAGCTGCACTATCACCAGTAATCAGGTAATCTATTGACATTGCTCCTGTAAGTCCGATTGCTGATGCGGCTTCGGTTAAATCAAATGTTCCTACGCCTTCTCCGGCAACATTTTCGCATACGGTTAATGAAGCAGGATTTAATGCAGGACGTGGTTCTACAGTAGCATCAACCTGAACGACATTACTCCAACATCCATATTCGTCAAGTTCTGCAACCCAACGCGAATGTGTTCCAACTGCCAACCCGGGAAGCGCCATACAAGGACCATCCACTGTTGCTCCGGTTGGATCAACAATACCATCCTCATCTACACTCGGCATTGAAGTAAACCAGTAGAAATCAGATCCACTGATATCTCTTCCATCTTTTCCCTGAACACAAAGATTAGCCGGATCACCGACACAAACAATATCAGGTATTGGTTCAATCTCAGGGCTGGCACCAACTGTACCTCCAACAAAGTCATTCAGCATAGCATCGGTTGAGTGCGAATTCCTCGTTTCGAAAAAGAACCAGGCACCGCACAAATCTATTCCTATAGGAAGTCCAAGTAAATCAACTCTACCTTCGAAGAAAGACCCGGGATAGTAATCACCAACAGTTTTGGTGTCTTTATGCTCGTATTCGTTCCAGTTAATTCCGGTAACAGGATCGGTATAATCAGGAACCGTATACATTGCACTACTTACTTCAGCTTCTGCAAATACAGTAGCTTCTATAAGTCTTTTTTTCCCTTTTTGTGAAGGATCAAACTGGTATACCTCTATATCCGGAACACGTCCACCTTCAGTAAACGTTGCAAGAATAAGCATATCTCCATACGCTTTTGCGGGGAAGAATGCATTTTTGTCCTCATTTTCAAAACCCGGAGTAATTCCGGCTTCATAAGGAGCTGTTCCGTCCTGAAATACCCAGAAACCAACTTGAGACGAACCTGACGTGGAATTCCTGTCGGTACAGAAATACATGGTGTCATTAATAACAGCAACTGCGGCATTGGTGAGTTCATCTTTGTCTGAAACCTGTCCCCATTCCCAATACATTCCTGTGGCCAAATCATAGTCTTTTGCACCACCTGTAAACTGGTTATCGGTTCCATCAAGTCGCTTTGCGTCAATCACAAATGAGGAAATAATATTTCCATCAGTAAATACATCTACCCACTCGCCAGGAGTGGTACTTGGATTGCCGTCAATAGTAATTTGTGCATTGCCCGTATAGCTGAAGAGCAGTGCACAAAAGAGTAACAAAAGATAGCAATACCATCTTTTGCAGCGCGTGTAATTTTTTTCCATAATCTGATAATTTTTAGTTAAAATGTGTTTTCGTTTTATCAAATCATCATAAAAAAACCTCCATACGCGTCGCCATTCATAAAATTGGTCTATTTGGATTTAATTCTAAGGGGTACAGAGTTAAGTCCTAAGTTTCTCAATATTTTCACGAATGAAAAGTTACGGCGGGTTCATGAGGAAGTCAATCGGGTTTTCTACTGATTTATGGAACTAAAAACAGCCTTGTTAGCACCATATTTTCTGTCGGCATTCGTAACAAAACCGGTTACTGTTTTTCATACCTACTATTGGCAAAGGATAAGTTGGATTTCGGGATATAAAAGATGCAGTATTAATAAAACATTCATGATTACCAGCAATCACCAACAGCGATGAATGTAATGCAATCGCTCAGTTAACTCTCCCTCATTCCCTCTCTTTCCGGAAGAGAGAGATGATTGTGTCGAAGGCACAATCAGGGTGAGTCTATCAATTTTGAAGCAGATTTTGCTATTAATTTTTTTTGGACTTTCAAAAAAAATAAAACAGGCACCGGATGCCTGTTTTTATATAGTAGATAATCATTACACAAAGACTATCAGATTCTAAGCTAGAATATTATTTCGGTAAGCGTATTTTATCATATCCGCTGTAGTACGTATTTTTAGTTTTGCCAATATGTTGCGCTTATGTGTTTCAACAGTGCGCGGACTAATATTAAGGTTCACACCAATTTCTTTATATGACATGCCCTTCGTAAAGAGCTTTAAAACGGTAACTTCCCTTTCCGTAAGCTTATTACTTTGTTTGTTTATTCGACTAGCTTTACGAGCCCTTATCGTACTGCGGAAGATATCCCATACTTTCGACGCGAAATACTCCTCCCCTTCTTTTAGTTTTTTTATTGCCTTAACCAACTCTTTACCCGATGAGTTCTGAAACACGAAGCCTTTTACTCCAAGGCGTATATATTCCTCAAAACAGTCGGCATAGTTGTTACTTACAATCAATAGTACCGGCACTCCGGAAAAAGACCTGCTAATTTGCTTAAGAACTTTCATTCCAGAATTATCGTCGTGAATGATGTCGAAAATTACTACATCAGGCTTTTCCATTCCTTTTCCTGCAATCAGCTTATCAATAGAATCGGCCTGTATAACAACATCTAGTTGATTAGCATCTTCCAGTATTGATTTAATTCCTGAGCCGAAAAGGTTAAACTGTTCCAAAATGGCTATTTTACACATGGCTTCTTACTTTTTAGGGATACAATCCCTATCCGCCTGAGTTGCAAGCTCAAACAGACAATATTTTCATGTTGTGTTCTCTCGTACCTTGATTAATTTCTGTTCTGAAACTCCCTATTTCAATAAAAACTAATCAAGTTTCAATCATCTTAAGAATAAATAGCGCATGTGGTTAACTGGCTTGCGATAGGAATGCTTCTAGTTTATTACGGTTATACAAGTTACAAAATAATGCATACGCAAGTCAATCCGTAAAATTCCGTATTGTCAATTTGAAAATTACTTAGAAAACTGGTAAACAGGAGTAAAATATACTACGGTTAAAATCGCTATTATTATAATAGTTACTCAAAAAGTTGAATGGCTTCAAACAATCACATCACTAAACGGAACAATAGTTTTACTAAGAAGAATTGCGTTTCCCTGGCTATTTAAATCCGGATAAAACGGGAAAATACATTTTGATATTACTTCTAATTATTAATTGTCAGGAAGAAAGAATTACAGAATCTCATTCGATCATTCCATTTCTTACTCCAATAAGCTGATATATTATCGGACAATTTTGACTTTAAGTGAAGACGAGCCCGAATTCAGATAAAATATCATTCGAACTAAACAAGGAAGTACTCTGATAAAACACCGAAATTCTCATATAAATCGAGGATGTTCTGATTTTCAGGCTAGCGGCTTCGAAAAAAAGTAAGATTCATTGTTATTTCTAGCAGCATGAATTTGAAAAAACGTAAGCAAATCCTAACTTTTTCCCGGCCTGCTCTGATAAAAAGCCGAACAAACGAAATTACAAACCGGATTTACAGGCTAAAATCAGGTAATTATTTTCTGTAAAACGAAACTAACGGGTAACAGATCGAGGTCCCCCTCTCTGTAAACCGGAACGGGATCAAAAAAACATGAATTAGTTAGTAAAAACCGGCTACTTTTTACGTTAATGCAGCTTTTTGCTATGGCGGAAAATAGGAGTAATAATTCAGGGGTTACGAAAGGATTAAAACTTACTAATTGGCCTCGGGCGTTCTGCTACGTTTTCCTCTCGGAAAGCGGTTTGCCAGATCATTCACAGCCTCTTCAGCACCAGATTGCTCCATGGCTGCAGCATTTTTCAACACTTTATAAATCGACAGTGCCGAACTATAAGCCTCGCTCCCGGCCAAAGTCATACTGTCGTCTAAACCATTGGTTAAACGTTCCAGTTGTGTATAAAAAGTACGCATGGTTTGTACTGCACGAAAATCCGTTTTTGCTTCGGGTACATCAATAAAATCAGGAATATAATTTGAATATTCCTCTCCATAGTCCAGGGCTTTCGAAACAAAAGCCACTGTTTTATCAACCATTTTGGGCATTTCCTTACGTTCGTCGGTGGTAAGACTCACCAATTTAGGTTCAAGTATATTTACCAGCGTCTCTAACGACTGGTTAATAGCAGTTCTTTCCTCATCACTGAGGACAAATGAAATTCGATTTTGCATTTTATTAAATTTTAGAGTTTGGGGTAAACCGGTAATTTGTGAATCTCCCCAGCCACCCTTCCGGCTGCCGGGTACCTCCAATTAACATTATTTACAGGGTTTCCGCAATCCTGAATTATTGCATAAAAGTTACAAAACAATTAAACATAAGTCAAATTACAGTATTAAGCACTAAGCCACACAGCTCCTAAACGCTGTCAGCAAGCTACTTATAATACTTCTGTAAATAGCAAAATATAGACTATCTATTTAATAACAGCCCAACAAAAACATGACCAAATCAGACGTGATTTATATCCTGTTTCTGATGCTATTTATGCTGTCAAAAGATGGCTAAGTTTTGCTTCAAAAGGAAGATCTATTCCTTTATATTTTTGTCAAAAAAGCATTTACATAAGAATGCATCTGTTCACCACCTTTCTGTTTATCAGTCGATTATGGATTTTTTTTCAATTTTTTTATTTTTTTTTCAATCGCATTAAAACACCTGTATTTATTACTATTCCATTCACTTTTTAACAAGCTGTTTCCTCCCCAATTGCTTTCCTGTTAACAAAAATGCTTGGTAATAAAAAAGCAAGCATCTACATTAGCCGAAGCAAACCTATAGATACAGCGATCATTAAATGTCGATGGACTACTTTTTATTTATCCATGCATCTTTTGAGAACGTAGAGATTTTAAATGTTGAAGTATTAATTTTAATTAAGTTGAGAGAATTTGATTAGGGTTATTTGAAGTTTTTGCAAACCCGCTGTTTGTTAAAAAAAACAGACAGATCAAAAAAGGCAGGACCATTTAATCACTTTCAAGGGTATGCTATGAAAAAATCAGGGCTTTTAGCACTGCTGGTTCTATGTGTGATCAGCTGGGCATCGTTTGGACAAAATCCGGACCACAGATTCAAAATGATTGGGCAAAATGCTCAATCCATTCTTATCAATCAAACCTATTCGGAAACAGTAGAAATCCTCCCATTCGGACAGATCGGAAAGCCAATTTACGGACTTGATGCCACGGCAGATATTACGCTGAATGGCGAAAATTCGTTGGTTCGCTTAGTACTAATCGACAATGACTTTAATGAATATCTGATTTACGAAAGTTATAATCTTTTACTGGAGGCGGAGAAATCATTTTCGGTTAAAGACATTTGTGAAGAAACAAGTATTTTGAATGGCATAAAGCCTTATTCTATACAGATAGAGATTGAGGATGCTCAGCTAAAGTTAAAAAGCCTGAGTTATTCAACAAGTATTGAATCAGGACTTGATGTGGAGCAGGCAAAAAAAGAGAAGAAACAAGGCCAGAATGAGGTTAAGATCAACAAGATCAATAAAAATCTAAAAGAGAAAGGGAAACATTGGATAGCCGGGCCAACCAGCGTTTCGGAACTCAGTTACGGAGAAAGAAAAAAACTATACGGACAAAGCACCTTCCCTGCAGGATTTGAATATTATGCAGGGGGTGTGATTTCAGCAAGCAGCACTGCGTCTACCAGCACTGATGACGGAACGTTAAAATCGGCCACCGCTGCAAGCCCTTATGTGGGCGAATGGGACTGGCGTAACCGGCATGGAAAGAACTGGATGACATCTATAAAAGACCAAAGCACTTGTGGTTCTTGCTGGGCTTTTTCTACAACAGCAGCAACAGAGGCATTGGTTAATATCTTCTATAACCAAAAATTAAACCTCGATTTATCAGAGCAGGTACTCGTTTCATGTAGCGGTGCCGGCGACTGCGATGGAGGTTATCCCAGTTACGCTTTAGATTACATTACCAATACAGGTCTTATTGATGAAGCTGCCTTCCCCTACTCTGCCTCTTTGGAATCCTGTAATTCTAAATCTACACCTGCATCAGAACTAATAAAAATTGGTGGTAAGATTTATACCGGAACTACCGCAAACCCGCTTACTGAAGAAACAGTTAAAAGAATGCTTATTCAGAATGGGCCATTAAGTAGTGGTTTATACAACTGGGCACACACCATGGCTTTAGTTGGATATAAAGTAGTTGAAGTAGGAGACCAGTTTTTTAGCAGCTCATATGGATTTACAACAATTCAGGCAGGAGATCCTTTAGTTGGAAAAACAGTATGGATCTTCAAAAACAGCTGGGGAATTAACTTTGGAGATGCCGGATACGTCTATGTAGACGAACCAGACTTGTCGAACATGCTCTACACACAAGGATTAAAAACACCAGTAGTAAGTGCTATAAAAAACTACCAGGTTATTTGCGATGACCGTGATGGAGATGGTTATTACTGGTGGGGACTGGGGCCGAAACCTGCAAACTGTCCTCCGTGTCCTGATTTAGCAGATGGAGATGACTCCGATGCCACAAAGGGGCCTTTGGATGAATACGGTTATTGTATGCCATTAGGCGGAACGGCAGCACCGGTTGCCAACTTTTCAGCCAACAAAACGACAGTAAACACAAACGAAACTGTTTCATTCTCTGACTTGTCAACCAACTCGCCAACTTCGTGGAGTTGGACACTCGAAGGAGGAAGTCCGGCAACATCCACAGCACAAAATCCAACTGTTACCTATAGTACTGCAGGAACCTACAAAGTAACTTTAACAGCAACAAATGCTGATGGATCGAATACAAAAAGTGTAGATAATTACATTACAGTTACCGAACCGGTAATTGCACCTGTTGCTGATTTTTCAGCCGGTCCGAGATCGCTTGAAAAAGGCGGAACCGTTACTTTCTCTGATCTTTCAACTAACACACCAACGTCGTGGAGCTGGACTTTTGAAGGAGGAAATCCGGCAACATCAACGGCGAAAAATCCGACAGTTACCTATAACAGTTCCGGCTCTTACAAGGTTATTTTGACCGCAACAAATGCCGGTGGTTCGAATACAAAAACTGCATACAACTATATCGAGGTGACGGAACCTGTAGTTTTACCGGTTGCTGATTTCGCTGCAAATAAAACCATAATCAACACCGGCGAATCGGTTAGTTTTTCTGATTTGTCATCTGATGCAACTGCGCGGAGCTGGACTTTTGAAGGCGGTTCACCAACAACATCAACAGCACAAAATCCGGTAGTAACTTACTATACATCCGGCACCTATAAGGTGACAATAATAGCAACCAATGCAGACGGTTCGGATACAAAATTTGTTGACAACTACATATCGGTTAACGATCCTGTTAAAGTTGTTCTTCCTGTGGCTAATTTTTCAGCCAACAAGACAGCTGTGAATACAGGTGGTTCAGTAAATTTCTCTGACCTTTCATCCGATGCGACATCTTGGAACTGGACTTTTGAGGGAGCCGACAAAACCTCTTCAACATTGCAGAATCCATCGATCACATACAGTAAAGCCGGTACGTACAATGTTAGCTTAACTGCTACAAATTCTGACGGATCGGATACAAAAACAATCGTTGATTACATTCAGGTGAATGAACCTGCGGTTCTTCCGGTAGCTGATTTCACCGCGAACAAAACGATAATCAACACAGGTGAGTCAGTTAATTTCTCTGATCTGTCATCTGATGCAACCTCGTGGAGCTGGACTTTTGAAGGAGCAGACAATACTTCGTCAACACTTCAGAATCCTTCGATTACATACAGTACCGCTGGTATTTTCAATGTTAGTTTAACTGCTACAAATGCTGACGGATCGGATACAAAGATAATCGTTGATTACATTCAGGTGAATGAACCTGTAATTCTTCCGGTGGCTGATTTTGCGGCAAATAAAACCATAATCACAAAAGGAGAGTCGATTAATTTTTCGGACCTGTCATCCGATGCAAATTCGTGGAGCTGGACTTTTGAAGGAGCTGACCAAACTTCTTCAACGCTTCAAAATCCATCGATTAAATACAGTACTGTTGGTCTTTTCAATGTAACTTTAACGGCGATAAATGCTGATGGATCAGATACGAAAACCATAGTCGATTACATTGAAGTGAGGCAACCGGTTATTGCACCGGTGGCTGAATACTCGGCAGATAAAACCACTATCACTGAGGGGCAAACAGTAGCATTCAAGGATCTATCTTCCAATGAACCAAGCTCATGGAGCTGGACCTTTGAAGGCGGAACACCGGGCACTTCAACCCAGCAAAACCCATCAATTACCTACTCAACGTCAGGTTCGTACAGCGTAACGCTCACCACCTCGAACGCGGGTGGCACCGACACGAAAACCGCGGTAAGTTATATCCAGGTTGAGCCATATGTTCCTTCCTATTGTATTCCTACAGCATCAGCAAGTGATGAATGGATTGCAGGCGTTAATATTAATGGACAATCCAAAAATTCAGGTTCAAATGGTTACAGCGATTTTACTGCATTTGGGTTTGACTTAGAAAGTGGAACAAGCGAAACAATTACATTGACACCCGGATTTAGTTCAAGAAGCAAATTTGAGTATTGGGCAGTTTGGATCGACTTTGATCAGGATATGATTTTCTCAGATTCGGAGAAGATTCTGAGTTCATCAAAATCAAAATCAGAAATTACTGCAGGTTTTAACGTACCGGCCGGACTTAATTTAACCACACGAATGAGAGTGGCAATGGGCTCAACTGCCCCAACGGCTTGTGGCGATCTGACAGGAGAAATTGAAGACTATACAGTAACAATAGCTGAGCCTGCACCAGTTGCTGATTTTACAGCAAGCAGTCCAAACGTTGCGGTTGGAGAATCAGTCCAGTTTACCAATACTTCTCTGTATAATCCTACAAGTTTAGTCTGGAATTTTGACAGTAATTATGCCAGTGCAAGTGCAAGTGCTTCGACTTCCGAAAATCCGGTAGTTTCGTATGACAGTCCCGGCGATTATGTAGTTACCTTAACTGCGTCAAACAATTTGGGATCGTCCCAGAAAAGCATGACAATTACTGTTTACGATCAAAATGACAATTCATCGGTTAACTATTGTGCACCTTCTAATATAAGTAGTACTCAAAACTATATTACCAGTGTTATTTTTGATGGTATTGAAGTACAATCCGGATCCGATGGCTATATCCTTGCTGCAAGCTCTTTTAATGATATCACTCCGGGGCAAAATTACTTTACCGAATTAATACCACTTAACGTTACTACCCGCAATTTCTGGAGAGTTTGGATCGACTTTAACCAGGATGGAGATTTTGATGATGCCGATGAAACGGTATTCCAGTTAAATAATAAAAAGGGAACTGTTAGTGATAACATTTTTATTCCGTCGTATGCAAACGGAACAACACGCATGCGGATTGCAATGAAAATTGGAAGTGCTCCATCATCTTGTGAAGACGGATTTGACGGCGAAGTAGAAGACTATACCATTTCTTTTGCGCCTCCAATGGCATCTGCCAGTAATCCGGCCTCAGATTCCTGGTTAGAAAGAAACATTTCAATTTATCCAAATCCGGCAATCAGTTTCATAAATATAAACCTGGATGAAGTGGGATTTGATGACTCGTATTCCGTTTACGACCTTAGCGGTAAAAAACTAGTTGAAGAACAACTTACTTCTTCATTTCTCAGAGTCGATTTATCCGGTTACCCTTCAGGAATTTATATGGTGAAAGTGATAAACTTTAATCAGCCTACGATTCAAAAGATCATAAAAAAATAAGGAGACAACGAATCCCAGACTGATGTGGACGCATAAAAAGAGAGTTGCTAATTTTTTAGTGACTCTTTTTTGTTTTTACAACACAACTTATATGCTATACTGATATTAATTTGTGGTATACCCGGTACTCTCCCAATAACTCAAACCAATCCGCAACTCGCCGTAACTAACGTCGTTACCAAAATGCGATTTTGCTACGCCAAAGGATTTGTCCTCTGCTTTTTCGAAATAATCAGCTATTTTTTTCAGTTTCTCCTCTTCCACCAAACGGGTAGCCTCCAGTTCACCCAGTTTTATGTAATGCGCTAAATGGCTCTCAATGGTATTCGCTGAAAGGGCACGTTTTTTTGCAATCTCTTCAATGGATTTCCCTGAATTAAACAATTCGAAACTAAGCAGCTTTGTATCCACCTTTTCCTTCTTTTCCTTTTTGGGTTCCTGAAGCGGGATCTCCCCTTTTTCAATTTTATTTTCGTTACAATAATGCTGAATTATTGCTGCTATCTCGGTACCAAACTGTGTTATTTTTCGAGGCCCCAAACCATTAATCAGTTTTAACGCTGCGGCGTCGGTTGGCAGGTAAGTGACCAATGCATAAAGTACCTTTTGCGAAAAAATCATAAATGGTGGAATCTCCAGCTCGCCGGCTTTTTCTGTTCGGTAATTGCGCAATTGCTCAAACAATTCGGGATTTGGAATATTTTCGAAATCAGTTATTTCTTTGGCCTTTTGCTTCCCTGAAGACTTGCTTTGTTTTACCAGCGTTTTCGCACGCGAATCCATCAGGCGCTTTACATCAAATCCTTCGAGACACGATTCAAATGCAGTCAGTTTCAATTGCGTGTCATCTTTCAAGTCGTTCACGTAGCGTTTCAACTGGCGTTTTATCTCTTTGTTATCAATATCCAGGTCGATCTTTTTAATTCCGTCGGCCAAAATATGCTGCACTTTTTCGCCAAAATAGGCGGCCGCTTTTTTTGTGCGCTCCTGCAAAGCATCATTTTTATACACATCGGGCTGTTGACGTAACAGATCTGTAATCTGCTTATGGAATTTGGCCGCCACAGCAACAATTTCGTTATCGTGACCATTGCGCATTTTTTCAACTTGAGTAATGGTAACTTCCGGGAAACTTCCTTTGTTCTCGTTTACCAACTTTGTTATGTTTCGCAACAAGTTTTCTGATCGGTAAAAGCGAAAAATTTCTGTCAGCTGTTCTTTTTGAAATTCCAGTTTTGCTGTATTTAATTCCGGCTCGCCGGGTTGGTTCTCTTCCACTTCGCGAATAAAACCACTTACTTTCTGATCGTTGATAATACTCTTGCCTGCAATTGGCGATGAAAGCACCATGCCTTCCAAGGTTTTACAACGACTGAGCGCCACATAAACCTGCCCGTGTGCAAACGACGCTTCGGCATCAATAATGGCTTTCTCGAACGTTAGTCCCTGGCTTTTATGAATGGTAATTGCCCACGCAAGTTTTAACGGAATCTGGGTGAACATACCTTCCATTTCTTCGCGAATATCGCCCGATTCTTTATCGATTGAGTATTTATAATTTTCCCAGTTTTGCGGCTCCACTTCAATTTCCTCATCTTCACCCGGGCACAGCACAAAAACACGGTCTTCTTCAATTGACTGCACCTGCCCTATCTTTCCGTTATAAAAACGTTTTTCAGGATTAGAGTCGTTCTTTACAAACATTACCTGGGCCCCAACTTTCAGTTCCAGTTTAAAATCGGTTGGGTATGAATATTCAGGGAACTTACCCTCAACCGAAGCAGTAAACACTTCCTTATTACCGGCTAAAGCACTCAGTTTTGAATCGTTAATGCGCTGCGCACTTACATTATGTGTGCAAAGTGTAATGTAGCCGTCCTCGTCGCCGGGAACAAAACCGGGAATATGCCGCGTATTTAAAAGCTGCCTTGCTTCTTCATCCAGTTTATTCTCGCGCACTTTATTCAGCAGCGAAATAAACTTCTCATCCTGCTGACGGAACACCTCGGTAAGCTCGATACTCACATGCGGAAATTCGCGCAATGCTTTACTACTGAAAAAATAGGGTGTGTCGTATTCGCGGCGCAACAAGCCCCACTCTTCATTTTTTACCACCGGAGCCAGCTGTTGCAAATCGCCAATCATTAAAACCTGCGCACCGCCAAAAGGCTTTCGTTTGTTTTTAAAACGCCGCAGTGTGCGGTCAATCGCATCCAAAACGTCGGCGCGAACCATACTTACCTCATCGATCACCAACAGATCGAGGCTTCGCATAATATTTATCTTTTCTTTGGAAAACCGCTGTTCGCTGCTGAGTTTGCTCTCATTCCCCACCTGCGGGGCAAAAGACAATTGGAAAAAAGAATGAATGGTTACTCCCGCTGCATTTATAGCCGCCACGCCCGTTGGTGCCACCACAACCATGCGTTTGGGCGAGCGTTCTTTCAGGCTTCTCAGGAAGGTGGTTTTACCAGTTCCGGCCTTTCCCGTCAGGAATATATTCTGCCCGGTGTATTGTACAAAATCAAAAGCTAACTGGAGTTGTTTGTTGGTCTTCATTTTTATTCAAGTAAAATTCGAAAATCCGGTTTGTCTATGTTTGAAGATTAAATATAAGCAGAATTTATTTATTGGGCTGCAACACCAATTCATCATATTCATCACTGCTGACAACAGCCTCAATTACAAGCGGACCATCGGCAGCAAATGCTTTTGCCAATGCGCTTTCGTATTCTTTGCGGTTTGTTACACGAACTACCGGAACTCCAAAATAATGATTGGTTGGTTCTTCGCTCAAGACATTTAAATCCGTTCCGTAACCACTATGGAAATTCTTTTTGCTTTGCTTTATACTTATTAGTGACAAACTATTGTCGTAAATCACCACAAAAACGATGTTGAGCTTAAGACGTTTTGCCGTTGCCAGTTCTCCGGCCATCATCAGGAAACCGCCATCGCCCATTAATGCCACAACAGGAAGATCAGGATTACAAAGTTTGGCCGCCAAAGCTGCGGGAATAGCAAATCCCATACTCGACCAACCATTTGTCATCAACAATTTGTCGGGTTTGGGAGTACGCCACTGTTGCCCAACCAGGTGCAAATGAGCGCCAACATCAACCGCTAGTATTCCCTCGTCCGGCAGAACTTTTCGCAATTCATCAAGCAAAGTCAGCGGCACAAAACTACCAGACTTGGGTGTTAACTTTTTGAAGATTTGTTGTTTATTCTCCTGCAGAAACTGAAGGTCCCAAACTTTTCGGTTGACATCCAGCTTAAGCATTTCACTTAAGGCAACTTCCAGTGTTCCAATAACATTAGACACTTCCGGAATTTGCCCGCTTGCCACATTGGCTTCTTGCTGATCGATATGAATTAACGGAACAGAAGGCATCCAGTCTTCGTAATTAAACTCCACCGGATCGTAACCAATGCCGATAACCAGATCGGCTTGCGAATATACTTTTGCAACCTGGTTTGATAAGGCATGAAAAAGCACTCCGGCATACAATGGATGATTTTCGGGGAACAAACCTTTTGCCATTGGAGTAAGTACCACCGGTACCTGAAACTTTTCGGCCAGTGCAATAAGTTGCTCGCTTACCTGCGCATGTACTGCCGATAATCCAACGGCTAAAACAGGCTTTTTACATTTTTGAATGAGCTTTTCAACTTTGGCAATTTGATCGGCAACCAATGGCGACCAACGTTTCTTTTCCAAACGCAGGTAATCCACATCTGCCTTCACTTTCTGCACCGGATTTCTGCCAATTCCGGCTGGTATTCCGATATGAACTGCTCCAGGCTGATCGTCAGTTGCAATTCCTGCTCCCTTTAAAATAATTTCTTCAACATTATTCTCATTCAGACGGGTTGTCCACTTCGTTATTGGGAAAAAAAGTTGCTGATGATTGATGTTCATCTGAACCGTGCGCTTCAATAAATCGTCGGGCATTTCGTCGGTAAAGGCCAGCAGCGGGAAGCGGTCGAGTTGAGCGCCGCCAACTCCTGTGCTCAAATTGGTTGCTCCCGGCCCAAAGGTTGCAAAACAAACGCCCGGCACACCGGTAAGCCGGCCACAAACTCCGGCCATAAAAGCAGCGGTTGCTTCATGCCCCACCAGAATAAAATCGATACCGTCCTCTTTTCGCAAAGCTTCCACATAATCGATCATGTTTCCACTGGGTACTCCAAAAACATAGCGTACCCCAATTTCCTTTAATGTATGAGCAAAAACTTCTGCAACTGTTGACATGCTTCTTGTATTTTATCAAGGCAAAAGTAAAAAGGCAAAAAAACCAGCAAACAAATTAAACTTCCGGACTATAATTTCCTTTGCATTGATATTTGACCAAATATCAGACTAATTTAAAGCCTATTTCGCTAGAATGCAAAAGCAAAAAATTATGGAAAATGAAAGACCTGAATTACGAAATCATTTCCTGAAGCTGGTCCAGGCCGAAATCGGGTTCGGTAATCTCATATTGTGCCTGCGAATAAAATTGCTTACGTTTCTTTAATGTTTCATCAATAAAAGCAACCAGTTCTTCGCGCGATTTTCCTTTAATCAACGGTCGTTCGGTTTTCGACTTCAACAAACGGTCGGCCAGAATAGCCGGGTCGATATTCAGAAATACAGTCTTACCGGTTTTGTTCATCAGGTCGATATTATCAAAAAAACAGGGTGCTCCGCCACCGGTAGCAATTATAACGTCGGTGAATTCGGCAAGTTCTTCCAAAGCTTTGCGTTCCCTTTCACGAAAACCATCTTCGCCGTGGTCGGCAAAAATCTGCGGCACTGTTTTGCAGTTTCTTTCTTCAATGTAATCGTCCATATCGATAAACGGTACGCCCATGTGTTCCGATAAAAGGCGCCCTGTTCGCGACTTCCCGCATCCCATGTATCCAATCAAATATACTCGCATCTTTTTCTTCTGTTACTGGCTAAAACAAAGAGCCTTGTCCGTCATCTTCCTTTTTGGGTCGGGTTACCTCAAACGGAATATCATCAACATCCTCTTTTTTCTCTGCCTTGCTATCCTGTTCTTTTTCCGGTTCGTCCTCTTCCTCTTCATGATGATCGTAATCATCTTTTATCACCGGCTCAATTTCTTTAATATTATCCACCTCGTAATTACTGAGTCGCTTACCTTTCGCCTTCCACGATTTTACGCCGATAAACTCGGCCACCTCGATAATCTCATTTTCACGCTCGGCATTCTTTCCTCCAAACGTAAGCTCCAAACGCGGATAATGCACCCAGGTTAAACTAATCAGTTTATTATCGTTATTGTCGCCAATAAAACGTATCAGTTTTCCTTCCGGTTCATCAATTTCAAAACGTTTTACATAGTAATATTTCTGGTCGGCATCGTAATAAACTGCCGACAAAATTTTCCGTTGATCAAATTTCTCGATAACCAGAATATCTTGCTGGAAGTGGTTGCTCAAATCGTAATTATACAACTGGAACTCGCCATTTTTGTAGATGACCAGTATTTTGTCTTCGCCCGAAAATTCGCCTAAGAAAGTTCCCCGGTTATCGGCATTCAGGCGCAATACATCAGGATCGAACCAGATTTTGCGACCGCCAAGCGTAGAAACTCCTCTTTCTTTAAGGGTAATTTTATGAATATCGTTTTTACTTAAGATATTCCCCATCGACTGACGGCCTTTGATGGCCAATTCGCCCAGATCTTCTTCAAAAACAAGCTTTTTAATTCGTGGCTTTGGCTTCAAAACAATACGTAAAATTTCTGCTTCGCCATTCGGGTTGGCCGAGAAATAAACCACACGCGAGCCCTTGGTTTCTTTTGTCAGATTGTACTCTTTGTCGCGGGTTACGCCCGTAACAAAAAAGCGTTTCATATAGAAATTGCCCGATTCGCCGTCTTTATACACCACGTTGTAAATGGTGCGTTTATCGTTTTTCTTAAAAACTGCCAGGTGCAAAATATTTTTACCGATAAAAGCTTTATCCGAAACTTTTGTGATAAAATACGATCCATCGCGGCGGAAAACAATTATGTCGTCGATATCCGAACAGTCGCAAACAAATTCTTCTTTCCGAAGCGATGTTCCCATAAATCCTTCCTTCCGGTCGACATACAGTTTTTCGTTTTTCACCACCACTTTCGCAGCTACAATATTTTCAAAACTTCGGATTTCTGTTTTACGTTCCTTGCCTTTACCGTATTTCCTTTTCAGGTGTTTAAACCACTCAATGGTATAGTCAATAATATTTTCGATGTTCTTTTCAACCTCTGCAATTTCGTCTTCTATCGATTTTAGCAAGTCGTTGGCTTTATCCTTGTTAAATTTCAGGATTCGTGCCATTCGAATTTCCATCAGTTTAAGAATATCTTCGCGGGTAATTTCGCGCTTCAGTTTGGGTTTCCATGGCTCCAAACGGTGGTCGATATGCGCTACCGCCTGATCCATGTTTTCCGAATCTTCAAACTTTTTATCCTTATAGATTCGTTCTTCGATAAATATTTTCTCCAGCGAAGAAAAATGCCACTGCTCTTCCAGTTCCGATTTACGGATTTCCAGTTCGAGTTTCAGTAGGTCTTTTGTTGAATTGGTCGAACGCTTCAGAATTTCGGAAACGCCAATAAAATGCGGCTTATCGTTTTCGATGATACAGGCATTTGGCGACAGGGAAACTTCGCAATCGGTAAATGCATAAAGCGCATCGATGGTTTTATCCGACGAAACACCTGGTGCCAGATGAACAAGAATTTCAACATGCTCGGCCGTGTTATCATCAATCTTTTTTACCTTAATTTTTCCTTTGTCGTTGGCCTTAATAATCGACTCAATCAGCGTAGTGGTTGTTTTTCCGTATGGGACCTCGGTTATCACCAGGGTTTTATTGTCGCGCTTTTCAATTTTTGCACGAACTTTTACCGAACCACCGCGCAAACCATCGTTGTATTTGCTAAAATCGGCCGATCCTCCGGTTGGGAAGTCGGGGTACAATTCAAAATCCTTTCCCCGAAGGTAATTTATTGAGGCATCAATAAGCTCGATAAAGTTATGCGGAAACAATTTTGACGCCAAACCAACAGCAATACCGTCAACTCCCTGCGCCAAAAGCAGCGGGAATTTTACCGGAAGTGTTACCGGTTCCTTTTTACGGCCATCGTATGAGAGTTTCCATTCGGTAGTTTTCGGGTTAAAAAGCACCTCCAAAGCAAACTTGGTCAGTCGGGCCTCAATGTAACGAGGTGCTGCTGCTCCGTCGCCGGTGAGAATATTCCCCCAGTTTCCCTGCGAATCGATCAGTAGTTCCTTCTGCCCGATCTGCACAATAGCATCGCCGATAGAGGCGTCGCCGTGCGGGTGATATTGCATGGTTTGCCCGATAATGTTGGCCACTTTATTGTAGCGTCCGTCGTCCATTTCGCGCATGGCATGCATAATACGCCGCTGTACCGGTTTTAGTCCATCGTTAATGTACGGAACCGCCCGCTCGAGTATTACGTACGAGGCATAATCCAAAAACCAGTCGCGGTACATACCCGAGAGATAGATTACTTCATCTTTTACACTATCGTCCTGAATTTCTTCCTGATTTAAATTCTCTTCTGACATTCTATTCTTTGAAATTTACCGTGCTTCCTATTTGAAGATCTTCCAATTACATTACTTCGTCTTTTTCAACATACAGGTTTTCGATGATGAATTCCTGTCTTTCGGGGGTGTTTTTACCCATGTAGTAGGATAACATTTCTGCCACCGATTCGTGCTTTTTCATTTGCACCGGATCGAGACGAATATCCTTACCAATGAAATGTTTAAACTCGTCGGGCGATATTTCGCCCAATCCTTTAAATCGGGTTATTTCGGGTTTGCCACGTAATTTGTTTATGGCTTTTATCTTTTCTTCTTCTGAATAACAATAGTACGTTTTTTGTTTGTTGCGCACCCTGAACAGTGGCGTTTGCAAAATATAAACATGGCCCTTCTTAATCAACTCGGGGAAAAACTGCAGAAAGAAAGTGATAAGCAGCAACCGAATGTGCATTCCGTCAACGTCGGCATCAGTAGCAATAATTACCTTGTTGTAACGCAGGTCTTCCATGCTTTCTTCAATATTCAACGCCGCCTGCAAGAGGTTGAATTCCTCGTTTTCGTAAACCACTTTTTTGGTGAGGCCAAAGGTGTTCAGCGGTTTTCCTTTCAAACTAAAAACGGCCTGAGTATTTACATCGCGCGATTTGGTGATCGATCCACTTGCCGAGTCTCCCTCGGTGATAAAGATGCTCGATTCTTCTTTCCGGTCACTTTTTTCGTTGAAATGAATACGGCAGTCGCGCAATTTTTTGTTATGCAGATTGGCTTTTTTGGCACGTTGCCGGGCCAGTTTTTTCACTCCTGAAATGGCTTTTCTTTCGCGCTCCGACTCCACAATTCGTCTCAGCAGCACTTCTGCCACTTCATGGTTTTTATGCAGGAAATTATCCAGCTCGGTTTGCAGGAAATTACCAACGTGTGCGCGCACCGACGGCCCATCGGGGCCAATATCTCTTGATCCGAGTTTGGTTTTGGTTTGCGACTCAAATACAGGCTCTTCTACTTTAATGCTAACAGCCGCCACAATCGATGCCCGTATATCCGACGGGTCGAAATCCTTCTTATAAAAGTCCCTGATCGTTTTCACTAAAACTTCGCGAAAAGCCTGTAAGTGAGTCCCTCCCTGGGTGGTGTGCTGACCGTTAACAAACGAATAATAATCCTCCCCGTATTGATTACCATGTGTTATGGCAACTTCAATATCTTCGCCTCTGAGATGTATAATTGGGTAAATTGGGTCGTGATCCATATTTTCCTCGAGCAAATCACGCAATCCGTTGCGCGAGTAAAATTTTTCGCCGTTGTACTCAATGGTTAAGCCAGCATTCAGGAAGGTGTAGTTTTTCATCATATTCACGATATAATCGTTCATATAACGATACTTTTTAAACACTTCCACATCGGGGACAAACCTCACCTCTGTTCCATTTTCCTCGTCGAGATTTTGATAATCTTTCTCGCCGGTTTTAACCCCCTGGCTAAAATATACTTCTTTAGCCACGCCTTCGCGCACTGCTTTTATAGTAAAATCGGACGAAAGGGCATTTACGGCTTTTATACCAACACCGTTCAATCCCACCGATTTTTTGAAAACCTTATTATCGTATTTTGCGCCGGTATTCATTTTGCTGACCACATCCACCAGTTTTCCCAGTGGAATACCACGGCCATAATCGCGGATGGTAACCAAATCCTGATCGACATTTACAAGGATCTTTTTACCATGCCCCATCATAAATTCGTCGACAGAGTTATCCATCACCTCTTTCAACAAAACATAAATACCATCGTCGGCAGAAGTTCCGTCTCCGAGTTTACCAATATACATACCCGGACGTCGCCGGATGTGCTCCTGCCAATCTAATGTTTTAATTGCACCTTCGTCGTAGTTTGCGCTCATACCTCAATCTCCAGAATCAACTTTCGAAATTTATATGAACCCTGTGTTTTCAACGGTTTTGTGCTTACGGGACTTGGTTTTTAATTTAAGAAACACAGAATTCACCCAATTGTCACAAATATAATCAAATCATCCACTTTGCAAGGGGTTTCGCGCCTGCAATAACTAACAATCACCCGTTGAAAAAGTGTGGATAAAATTAGGGATACGAGCGGGCGAAGAACCGCAACTCTTTCTATTCTAACCTACGGATTCGCAAAACATTTTTAGGTGTTCGCAACACCGACTTCCGGCCACCAAACACCAGGCTATACCGATTAAATATCGAAATGAGCCTTTGGTTCGCTTACTCCCAAAGCCTCTTTCGTTTATTATCGGCATTAACTCCCGAATCAAGTTCGGGACAGGCTATTGCAATTTCACTGTTTCGCTTAAGGCTCACGTTGAAACGCAATTGGTATTATTTATTGACAGACAAAAGATTTAAGTCTAATTCAGCGTAAAATGCCGCGTATTTACTCTCCCTGATATCAATATCTATAGCTCGCACCATTCTATTGATACCTCGCAAGGCAATTTTAGCTGTAGGGGAGAATAAGATACAAGACAAAAAAAAGGAATATCGGGACCATCCTGAAAATTCAGGTAGAAGCAAAAAATATCTCAATCCAGAAGTTTCAGTATTGAATTTAACAATCAATCATAAGCAAAATACTTTTGCCTTATCAGCCTGATTCGTCTTTGCTTTAAGGCAAAGATGAAGGCCGTCGGCAGACAAGAAATACCAGTCAATTTATAAATTTGCCCAAAGGATTTCACGGGTGATCCATATCGGGTAATTTTCGGGGAACAATTAAATAATCCCCATTTTTTTCATCAGGAAAGTGGCATTCATGGTTTGGGTAACACCATCAGATAGTTTGTAGTCAAAAATCAGTTCGTTGTTTTCGATCCAGATTTCGAAACATTTATTGAAAACGTGTTGCGGAAGTTCGTTTTCCATTTCACTCAGTTTTAAATCGTGCGTGGCAATCATTGCCGCACATGGCTGTTGCGCCAGCTTTCGCACCAACTCTTTCGAGCCGTTAAGTTTATCAACCGAATTGGTTCCTTTCAGCATTTCGTCGAGGATTACAAAGATCTGCTCGCCAGCCGCCAAACGATCGAGCACAGCTTTTATCCGTTTTAACTCGGCAAAGAAATACGATTCATCTTTTAACAACGAGTCGGTTGTACGCATATTGGTATACAAATCAACCGGCCTTACTTTCATTGATGTGGCACAAACCGGCGCGCCAATTCCGGCTAACAAAATATTTGTACCCACGGTGCGCAGGAAGGTACTTTTACCTGCCATATTCGCCCCGGTAACGATCATTATTTTCGACCAGCCCTCGATTTCAATGTCATTATTTACCCGCTTGTCTTTCTTCAGCAAGGGATGGCCCAATTCGGTAGCACATAACGAAAAATCCTGATCTGTGATTTCCGGATATACAAAATCGCTGTGATTATTGGCATAATTTGCCAGGCTGATTAAAGCATCCAGTTGGGCGATAATTTCGAGCCACTCGGCCAGCCGTCCGTGATTTTTATTGTGCCACACCCAGAGTTTGTATACACAACGAATATCCCAGATAAAAAGTCCGTTCAACACCACGCCAACCAAAATATTCTGCCGGTATTCGAATTCTTTCACCAGGCTTTTTAATTCGCCAAACACTTTCCCGGCCGACGGTTCTGTAACTTTGTTCTTCAAATTGCTGAGATAAGGAGATTGAAACTCTTTCTCTTCAATCTTTCGAAGCAACTGCATGTATTTGGCAAGCAGGTCAGACTTTCGACCAAAAAATCCGAAGTAATAATTCACCGGTTTTGTAAAGGCGAATAATAGCAGAAACTGCACAAACACCATTGTCACCAGGTAAAAACTACTCACCCCCATTATTGATGGAATTGCGGCAAGAACAGTGATTGCCGGAACAATAAGGATCAACCATTTCAACAGCTTTGAATGCTTAAGTCCGAGCTCCATCTCCGACCACAACCGAATTTCGTTATACTGCACTTCGGTTTCCTGAAACAGGTTTCCTTCGGTTAAAAAATCGAGTCGCCACAATGGCATTCCTGCCAATTCTTTAATGGCTTCCTGGCGTTGCTCAATCGCCTCCTTTTCCTTTAATGGCTTTTGCAACCAATCAGCCAGGCGTTGACGCCCTTCAACAGTTGCCGTGCGGTTTAGGTACTGAAACAGCGAACCTTCGCCAAACAAATCCAGATCGTAAGCAAACGAATGCTCCACGTTTAGAAATTGCTCGCCATTTTCAAAATGCAAAAAAGAATGATCCAGGGCCTTTAGCTCGTCTTCCAGCAATTTCGTTTTAACAACAAGGGTTTGCTTTATCTTATCGAGCTGAAGATTTCTTTTGATCAGCCAGAAAAAAAGCACAATTAAGGGAAGCGTGCCATACAGTGCCGTAATTTCCCAGCCAAGAATAATGGGCGGGAGAAATATGCCAACAAAGGCCACAAAACGATACCAGGCAAAACGTTTTACTTTAGCCGATATGCGCTGCAATTCATCGGTGTAAAACAAAAGTCGTTCGTAATAAAGTCTGGCAGGTTCACCCATTTATAAAACCTTATGAAAGTATAGTTGACTAACCACAAGAATAACCGTAAAAACCGACACAAAAAACACTAAAGCCATAGCTCCGAATTGTTTGCGCGACAGCACCGTTTTTTCAATTTTTGGCGAGCGACCAAAGAAGAAATGGTTCTCGACAAACATCATCAGCCGGTACAAGGCCCAACCAATAAACCAACCAATTAGACCTCCGCAAATCAGGTCGAGCGGATAGTGCACACCTACATAGATACGCGAATAACAAAAAACCAGTACCCAAGCCAGGGTTAAAAAATAGTAACTGCGATTTTTGAAAATTCGTGATGTTAACACCAGAATAGCAACCGAATTGGCCGCATGTGCCGATACAAAACCAAACTGTCCACCTTTCCCAAAGAATATGTGAACCAGGTGCGAAATTGCCGGATCGTGTGTTGGACGTAAGCGTTGAACAGAATCTTTTATCACATTCGAGAACTGATCAGTAGCTGTAATTAACAGCGCTATAGCAATTAATATCAATATTGATTTGCTACGGTAATTCTTGAAAATATAAAACAAAATGCTGGCAAAAAACGGAATCCATGTTTCCTGACGTGTTATCAGTATTATCATGGTATCCCAAAATTCATTGTGGATTCCGTTCAGAAATAAAAAAACATCTTTATCCAGCTCCAGTATTGGTTGTAATAACTCCATTAACTATTTAAAATTTCCCAGATTCGGTCTTTTAATTGTTGAATATTAAATCCTGAAACGGCAGAAAAAAACAAGTGCGGAATATCGCCCAGCTCCCTGCTAATTTCCTTCATCAGCTCTTCATCCAGCATATCGGCTTTACTGATGGTTAAAAAGCGCTGTTTGTCGAGCAGTTCAGGGTTATATTTTTCAAGCTCGTTGAGCAAAACTTTATATTCTTTCAGGTGGTCTTTACTGTCGGCCGGCACCATAAAAAGCAACATCGAGTTTCGTTCGATATGCCTCAAAAAACGCAGTCCCAAACCTTTACCTTCGTGTGCGCCTTCAATAATTCCGGGAATATCGGCCATCACAAACGAACGTTGTTCGCGATGCCCCACAATACCCAAATTGGGCACAAGCGTGGTAAACGGATAATCGGCAATTTTTGGCTTTGCTGCCGAAACCACCGACAACAATGTTGATTTTCCGGCACTTGGAAACCCCACCAAACCAACATCGGCCAGCACTTTTAACTCCAGGATTTTCCAGCCTTCTACACCTTCTTCGCCGGGTTGCGCAAAACGAGGTGTTTGATGGGTAGCCGTTTTAAAGTGATCGTTACCCAATCCTCCGCGGCCACCTTGCATCAGAATTTGCTCTTCGCCGTGTTTTGTAATTTCAAACAGGAATTCGCCGGTTTCCACATCGCGGGCAACAGTTCCCAGCGGTACCTCCAGATAAATATCTTCACCATCGGCACCGGTACTTCGTTGCTTCCCGCCCGGTTCGCCATGTCCGGCTTTAATGTGTTTCCGGAATTTCAGATGCAGCAATGTCCACATCTGCTCATTACCCACAAGGATAATATGGCCTCCACGACCACCATCGCCGCCATCGGGGCCACCTTTGGCCACAAATTTCTCTCTGCGCAGATGCGCTGAGCCGGAACCTCCGTTACCCGACTGACAATGAATTCTTACGTAATCAACAAAATTGGTCTCTGCCATCTGATTTTTCCTGTTCGTTATCTGTACAAATATAAAAAAGGTGAGACACCTGTCCTACAACAGGCTTCTCACCCTTATAAGTAGATGTTATAATTTTTCTACAACTTCTTGTAATCTACCTGCAATTTCCTCAATGGTTCCCATTCCGTTAATATCGAAATGTTTTCCCTGTGGTTTGTAGTATTCGATTAGAGGAAGTGTTTTTTCGGTGTAAACCGTGATGCGGTTTTCAATAATCGACTGGTTCTGATCATCGGAACGGCCCGAAACTTTTCCGCGGCTCAACAAACGATCGATCAATTCCTGTTTTTCAACCTGCAGGCAAAGCATACCCGAGATTGGCGTACCATTTTCGTTCAACAAAACATCCAGCGCTTTGGCCTGGTCAACGGTGCGCGGAAATCCGTCGAAAATAAAACCTTTCGCTTCTTTGTTTGCGTCGAGTTTACTTTTAATCATTCCAATCACCACTTCATCAGGAACGAGTTCTCCTTTATCCATGAAGTTTTTGGCTTCAATTCCAAGTGCTGTTCCTGCGGCAATTTCGCTTCGCAGCAAGTCGCCGGTCGACAAGTGGATCAATCCAAATGATTTAATAAGAAATTCGGCCTGGGTTCCTTTTCCTGCCCCCGGTGGGCCAAACAATACGAGATTCAACATAATTTTTGGTTATTTTTTATTTCACTACCGTGTAAATATCGATCAGATTTCTACCGTAGCCGTCGTAGTCAAGTCCGTAACCTACGATAAAATCATTCGGGATCTCTATTCCCACATATTTAAGATCTACTTCTTTCTGAAGCGCATCCGGTTTTAGCAACAAGGTTGCCACCTGCACTTCTTTTGGTTTCATTTGCTCCAATTGCTCCAAAATGTTGTTGATGGTAATTCCGGTATCAACAATATCCTCCAAAACAACTACGGTTCGTCCTTCAATTTTTTCATTTAACCCAATCAGTTGTTTTACTTTTCCGGTTGTTGAATCGCCCTGATACGAAGCCAGTTTTACAAACGAAATCTCCGACTCAACAAAGTCGATCCGCTTATAAATTTCGGCGGCAAACATAAACGATCCGTTTAAGATGCATAAAAAAAGCGGGTCTTTGCCGGCCAATTCTTTATTCATTGTGTCAGCCATTTGCTCAACAACTGAACGAATCTTCTCATATGGAATAAATAACTCAAATTCTTTATCCAGGATTTTAACCTTCTTCATATGTGGATTTGATTTTTATTAATTGCTAATTTGCTGTATTTTCGTGCTGAAAATAAAAAGATACAAAGTAACAAATAAATTATAAAACATGACTCCAAAAGTTAGCATTATTATGGGCAGCACATCGGATTTAACGGTGATGGAAAAAGCTGCCAAATTGTTTGATGAGTTTGAAATTCCTTTCGAGATCAATGCTTTGTCGGCACATCGCACTCCGGAAGAAGTAGAACGCTTTGCCAAAGGAGCCAAAGACCGTGGTATTAAAGTTATAATTGCGGGTGCCGGAATGGCGGCTCACCTGCCAGGCGTAATTGCAGCAATGACTCCGATTCCTGTAATTGGTGTTCCGATTAACGCCAGCTTATCAGGGTTTGATTCTATTCTTGCTATTTTGCAAATGCCTCCGGGGATTCCGGTAGCAACTGTTGCTGTTAACGGAGCTATGAATGCGGCTATTTTAGCCACACAAATGATGGCCACCGGCGATGAAGAACTGATGAACAAACTGGTTGAGTACAAAGAGAACCTGAAGGAGAAAATTGTAAAGGCCAACCAGGAACTTTCGGAGGTAAAGTACAGATTTAAAACTAATTAATTGTAGTTTACAATATTTTACTTAATTTTAAAGAGGTATTTTAATACCTCTTTTTTTATGCAAAAACCCTTTTACATACTGCTGGTATATTTTACCATAATTGCTTTAACAGCCTCCCCGCAAAACTACACAGGAGGAGCACGTTCGGCTGCTCTTTCAGATGCTTTTATTTCTGTTTCCGACACCTGGAGCACCTTCCACAACCAGGCCACTTTAGCACAATTAAACCGGTTTTCTGCCGGTGTATATTACGAATCGAAATACGGAATTGATGAATTTGCACTGGCAGCCACGAGTGTGGTTTTGCCAACCGGTGCCGGAACTTTTGGTTTAAGTTTTTACCAGTTTGGAAAAGGAACATTTAAGGAACATAAAATTGGTTTTGCCTATGCCAAACAACTATCCGAACGTTTTAACGCTGCCGTACAATTCGACTACCTTGCACAACGTATGCCCGAAAATGCGGATGCCTTTTCGTTTGTTACGTTTGAGATTGGAGCAACCTATCAACTTACAGAACAAATAACCCTGGGCGCCCACACTTACAACCCGGTAAAAAACGGCTTCAATTACCCGGAAGAAAAAACCAAACTTCCGGCAGCTTATCGTCTCGGTGCTCATTATGCTTTTGCCGAACATGTGCTGGTGAGTCTGGAAACACAAAAAGAATCAGACCACGATGTTGTGGTAAGAAGCGGACTGGAATTTATGCCACTTGAGAATCTGGCCTTACGTTTTGGAATTTCAGGCAGGCCGGTTCAATATACTGCCGGGCTGGGCTACAGTTTCAAAAATATCAGCACCGACATCGCATTCAGCTACCACGGGAATTTAGGATTTACACCATCAGTTTCCATTCAATACAACATCAAATGAGAAAACTGATCCGACATATCCTATTCATCCTGTTTCAGCTGTTCATTTTGGCGGCATCTGCACAAAACGAGTCGTCGGATCAATTGATTGAATCGATACTGGAATCGCATCTCGATAAAATTGAAGAAGGTACGGATGTGGCACTGATCATTCAGGACCTCGAATATTTTTTGGAACATCCTGTAAATATCAACTCAACAAGTGCCACCGAACTGGCAAAGCTTTATTTGTTGAATGAAATACAAATTCAGAAATTACTGGAATACATTCCCACTTACGGGCCGGTATACTCCATCTTCGAACTCAAAACCATTGACGGATTTACGCCCAACCTACTGCAAAAACTACAATATTTCATTGAGTTTGGCCCCGAAGAGCAGCAACCGCAAACTTTAAAAGAACAGTTAAAATACGCCGACAATCAATTATTACTGCGTACACTTGGAAATCTGCAAAAAGCTCGCGGTTACAAAGAAAAAGACGATGGCACCATTCCGTACGAAGGCAACCGGTTTCGCTACTACACGCGTTATAATTTCAGGGCCGGCGACAAACTTTCTGTCGGGTTAACCGCCGAGAAAGATCCGGGTGAAGCCTTTTTTACCGGCTCCAACAAAAGTGGGTTCGATTATTACTCGGGGCATATTAGCTTTAAACTGAATAATACTTTTGAAAATATTTCTCTTGGCGATTACCTTGTACGATCCGGGCAAGGTCTTGTGCTTTGGCAAGGATACACCACCGGTAAATCAGAGAATGTTTTGGGAATCGCTAAAACCGGTCAGGGCGTTCGGGCTTACACTTCGGTAGATGAGAATTTCTATTTCAGAGGAGCGGCGGGAACGGTAAAATTAGGCAACTCGCGATTAAGTCTTTTCTACTCGCACAAAAATGCCGACGGAAATTTGGAATACAATGATTCTGTTGCAACTCATTTCACCAGCCTCCAAACATCAGGCTACCATCGCACAGAAAGCGAAATTGCCGATGAAAAAACCGTAAAGTTCACCAATGCAGGTGGTGTTTTCACCCATCGTTTTAATCACCTGAAACTGGGAGCAACTGTAGTTTTCCAGCAATTCGACAAACCGTTTATTCGCAGCGACCAGCTTTATAACCAATTCCGATTTAGTGGTACAAACAATTACACCGCCGGTGCCGATTACCTTTTCAGCAAAACAACTATACGCTGTTTGGCGAGGCAGCCATCTCTAAATCAAAAGGCAAAGCGGTAACACAAGGAACGATCGTTCATGTAAACGATCAATTGGGATTTTCGGCCTTGTTTCGTCATTTCGATAAAGACTACCATGCCTTTTGGGCCAACACCATGGCCGAAGGCAGCAACATCAGCAACGAGTCGGGGCTTTATGTTGGAGTACGGTTTTTACCGGCAAAGTTTGTAACACTTTCTGCTTATTCCGATGTGTACCAATCAGAGTGGTTTAACTATTCCACTGCCGGCCCGGCACGTTCGTGGGATATTTTTACACAGGCCAATTTTCAGATCAGCGAAAAACTCAGTGCCTACCTGCGTTTTAAAAACGAGGAGAAGGATCAAAAATTCAAAAACGAAAATCGTTATATCAATCTTCCGGAACGCGTTCAAAAATTGCGTTTTCATATTCAGTTTCAGGCTTCGGAAACAATCTTGCTAAAAACACGCGCCGAGCATGTTTACTACAAAGGCGAGGAAAGTGAAAACGGGTTTATGCTTTTTCAGGATATTCAATTTAAGCCCAAGGAATTTCCGCTGAATCTTGCGGCGCGACTGGCCTGGTTTCATACCGAAAGTTACAACAGCCGCATTTACGCTTATGAGAATGATATTTTATATGCTTTTTCAATTCCGGCCTATTATGGAGAAGGATTCAGAACTTATCTCAACATAAAATACCAGCCGGCAAAAAAAATCGAGTGCTGGTTAAAACTGGCAAATACCTGGTGGACCGACCGTGAAACCATCAGTTCGGGCTACAACGAGATAGCCGGACAGCATAAAACAGAGCTAAAATTTCAGTTAAGGTTGAAATTTTGATTTTGAATACCTTACTTTGTCAGGTTAAAATTTAAATAATGCGAGACATTGATTTTGATGATATTCGCCCCTACACCGACAAAGAAGTTAAAGCTAAGATCAGAAAATTAGTTAAGGATAAAACCTTCGACGATGTTCTGCATCACTTGTTTAAAAACCGGCCAAAGGTTGAAATGGTAAAATTTCAGTTGCGCCGGGTAAGCAGTATCAAACAGTTGCAAGGCGTATTTATTTACGACCTTTTGCATTGGCTGGTTGACAAAACTTCCGACGGATTAAAAGTTACCGGAATTGACAAGTTGGACAAAACCAAACCGTACCTGTTTATTTCGAACCACCGCGATATTATCCTGGATGCCGCATTATTGAACTTCCTTATTTTCGAGCACGGCATGAACACCACGCAGATTGCTATTGGCGACAACCTGTTGCAATATGAGTGGATAGAACATACCGTTAAGCTGAACCGTTCGTTTGTAATCAGGCGAAATTTGCCACCACGCGAACTGATGATGGCCTCGAAAAAGGTTTCGCATTTTATTCGCAAATCAATTACCGAAGACAAACTTTCGGTATGGATTGCACAACGCGAAGGCCGCACAAAAGACGGCAACGACAAAACACAGGAAAGTGTTTTAAAGATGCTGAACATGAGCAACAAAGGGGGTATTTCGGATGGATTTAATGAACTGAATATTGTTCCGGTATCCATTTCGTACGAGATTGAGCCTTGTGGTTTGCCCAAACTTCGTGAACTGATAAAAAAAGAACATTACGGCCGGGCAAAACAGAGCAAAGACGATTTGAAAGCTATGTCGATGGGAATGTTTGCTCCAAAAGGAAGAATGCGTTTTGCTTTTGGAACACCGATTGAAACCCACTTTGAACTGGCGAAAAACAACGAACAACGCAACGACTATATCCGTCGTCTGGCAGAAATGATCGACGACCAGATTTACAAAAACTACAAACTGTGGCCAAGCAATTTTGTGGCTTACGATATGTTGATGCAGGAGCACCGCTTTAAAGACCGTTACACCGCCGAAGAGCAAAAGAAATTCGAGATTATGGTGGAGCAGGCCATGGTGCACATCGATTTCCCGATAACCGATATCCAGGAACGTTTTCTGAAACTGTATGCCTACCCGGTAATTAACAAATTCGACAGGCCTAAAAAGTAATGGTATAACATGCAAACGATTATCTGGGACTGGAACGGTACACTTTTAAACGATCTTGATTTTTGCATTTCAACCATAAATGTGCTGCTGAAAAAACGGCAACTCAATCTGCTTGATCATTATTCGTACAAAGAGGTATTCTCGTTTCCGGTAAAAGATTGTTACGAATCCATCGGTTTTGATTTTTCAAAAGAGGATTTCTCCGTTTCGGCACAGGAATATATGGACATTTACAACGCCGGAGTTTCCAACTGCAAATTACATTCCGGCGTTATCGAAGTACTGGAGCATTTTAAAAATATGGGCTATCGGCAATTTGTGCTTTCGGCCATGCAGGAAGATATGTTGGTGCATACCTTAAAACACCAGAATATTTTTGATTATTTTGAAGGAATAGCCGGGCTGAATGATCATTATGCGGCTTCGAAGATTGAACGCGGAAAACAATTTATCAGCGAATTGAATATCGACAAAGCACAGGCAACCATTATTGGTGATACCAACCACGATTTTGAGGTAGCACAACAACTGGAGGTTGATTGTATTTTGGTAGCCGACGGACACCAGTCAAAAGAGCGCTTAGAAGCAACCGGCGCCAAAGTAATTGACGAATTGCAGCAGTTGATAACGCTTCCGCTTTAATCCAGAAACTCGCGTTTTTTTTGATAAACTCCAGCAAGGTAAACTAGCGAAGAGATTAACTCTCGTTATTTCTTTTGTAGCCGACTTGTCTTCTTGTAACCGGTTCTTCCTGCTTCTCAATTAATTCGTCCAAATATTGAAAAACCAGTTCTATGTTTTTGTCTTGGTTCGCAAGCTTATTTTTGATTTCCTCAATATCAAGTTTAATGCTTAGGTTATCGGTCAATGTTTCACGGACTTTTGTGAATATCCGCATGATTTGGATGTTAACTTTAATTGCTTTTTCACTGTTCAAAACACTTGAAAGCATCAGAACACCATGTTCGGCAAATACATTGGGCAGTTTGCGACGGCCTCCCCAACTTGATGTCGCAAATTGCGACTTCAAGTTTTCAAATTCAAATTCCGATAATTGAAACATAAAATCCTCCGGGAACCTGGAGATATTTCTTTTTACCTGTTCATTTAATCGCCTTGTTTCCACGCCATACAACTCTGCAAGATCACTATCAAGCATCACTTTCTGTTCCCTGATAAAATAAATCTTGTTCATAATTATTTCATCGGGAAGCATTGAACTCTCTTGCTTTTTTTCGGCCATTTGGTTGTTATTTAGTTAATTGTAAAAATAACAATTTAAAACGTTAAATCATTAACTACACAGTTTGGGTAAATCTCCAAACGGATGGAATGCTATATATTTATCATGTTGTATGTGTACTATTTTTACACAAAACAACCGGAACCGGCAACACCAGAAATGATTTTGAGGTAGCACAACAACTGGAAGTTGATTGTATTTTGGTAGCCGACGGGCACCAGTCGAAAGAGCGACTGGAAGCAACCGGCGCTAAAGTAATCGACGATTTGCAGCAGCTTAAAACACTTCCGTTTTAATCTAAAAATTCACGTTTTTTGATATCCCGAATAAACAGCTGAAGATTGGTTTTACCCCGGTATTCGTTTTCGTTTATCGAATAACAAACATCAAAGGGCGAACCTGAAGTAATTACATCGTAAGCATCCGATTGATTAAATGCAATTCCCGGGAATATGCCGGAATTTACATCGGGCTCTACCAGATCAAGTTTAAGGTGCTCCTGGTTTTTTCCAACCAGTCGGCTGGTACCGGCATCAAAAACATCTTCGGTAACAAAAACAGGAGTCATATTGTGCGGACCAAACGGTGCAAATTGTTTTAGAATACGATAAAAGCGCGGCGTAATTTCGCTAAGCGCGATTTTAGCATCCACCTCAATGGTTTGAATTTGCTGTTTGTCGGTAATTTGTTTGGTTACTATTTCTTCAAAACGCTGTCGGAACTCAGGAATATTTTCAATTCTCATGGTCAATCCTGCAGCATACATGTGTCCGCCATACGATTCCAGCAAATCGCTGCACTGACCGATGGCTTCGTACAAATCAAAATCGCGCACCGAACGTGCCGAACCTGTTGCCAAACCATTCGATTCGGTTAAAATTACCGTTGGCCGGTAGTAATGCTCGGTAACCCGCGACGCCACAATACCAACCACACCTTTGTGCCAGTCGCGGTTATAAAGCACGGTACTGTTTTTATTCTTAAATTCCGGACTGTTTTCGATAGTGTCCAGGGCATCCTGGGTAATATCTCGGTCAAGCGTTTTTCGTATTTCGTTAAACGAGTCGATCTCCTCTCCCAGCAGATCAGATTTATCTTCATCGGTTGAAACCAATATCTGCACCGACTTTTTACCGTGTTCAATACGGCCCGATGCATTTAATCGTGGCCCGATTTTAAACACAATATCGCTAATGGTGATTTCGGTTCCTGAGATACCGGCAAAATTAATAATGGTTTGCAAACCAATTCCCGGATTCGAGTTCAGTTTCTTGAGACCGTAATACGCCAGAACCCGGTTTTCGCCGGTTATCGGAACAATATCGGCAGCAATACTTACAGCTACCAAATCGAGCAGATCGTAAATTTCTTCGTAATCAATTTCGTGTCTTTTGCAGTAAGCCTGCAACAGCTTAAATCCTACGCCACAACCCGAAAGTTCTTTGTAAGGATATTTACAATCCGATTGTTTTGGGTCGAGCACTGCCACAGCCGGCGGCACTTCATCATCCGGATTATGGTGATCGCAGATAATAAAATCGATCCCACGTTCCTTGGCTTTGGCAATCTTTTCAACGGCTTTAATTCCGCAGTCGAGTGCCACAATCAGCGTTACTCCTTTTTCAACGGCATAGTCAATACTTTTGGGCGAAATTCCATATCCTTCGCTGTACCGGTCGGGTATATAATATTCAATATCTTTTATGCGCTCTTTTAAGAACGAATATACCAGCGCTACCGAAGTAGTTCCGTCAACATCGTAATCGCCGTAAACAATTACTTTTTCGTTATTTTCAATGGCCTGATCCAGTCGGATTACCGCCTTCTCCATGTCTTTCATCAGAAAGGGATCGTGCAGGTCGCTTAGTCGGGGGCGGAAAAATGCTTTGGCTTCAGCGTAGGTTTTTATACCCCGCTGTACCAGCAAGCGCGCTATTACCATATTCACATTCAACGCCGCTGAGAGGTGCTTTACCTCGTTTTGGTCGCCTTGTTTTTTTAAGTTCCAAATTCTATCCATGCTGCGTTTTTGTGTTTTCAAGATGTGAATGCGCAAAGATACAAAATGCAACCGCATATGGAAATAAAACATTCACCCTCAACATTATTTTTTAATTGATTCAGTGTTACAACAACAATTACAACCGATCTGTTTTATTATCTTTGCCCAAATTTTTTTAAAGGATTCGGGAAACTTTTCCCGGGCAATAAATTGTCATTTAAACAAAAGAGTGACAGCAAAATAAAAGTGAAGAAAAAATGAGTCATCAGGAATTAAGCGAACAAGAGATCATCAGACGAAATTCGTTGCAAAAAATGCGCGAGTTGGGGATCGACCCCTACCCGGCGGCACAGTACCACGTAAATACCAACACCAAAGAAATAAAACAGAACTTCAAGGAAGAGGAGAAGAATTTTCAGGATGTAGTGATTGCCGGCCGTTTGATGAGCCGCAGAATTATGGGAAAAGCTGCGTTTGCTGAGATCCAGGACCACGAAGGACGTATTCAGATTTACGTTAACCGCGACGAAATTTGCACCGGCGACGATAAAGTGATGTACAACGAGGTGTTCAAGAAATTGCTCGACATTGGTGATATCATCGGTGTAAAAGGACATGCTTTTATTACGCAAATGGGCGAATTAACCATTCATGTTACTGAATTTACAGTGCTGAATAAATCGTTGCGTCCCTTGCCGATTGTAAAAGAAAAAGACGGTAAAACCTTTGATGCTTTTACCGATCCGGAACAGCGTTACCGCCAGCGTTACATCGATCTGATCGTTAACCCTGAAGTGAAAGAGACGTTCAAAAAACGGACAATCATATACAACACCATGCGCCAGATGTTTAACGAGTATGGTTATCACGAGGTGGAAACACCGATTCTTCAGCCTATTCCTGGAGGAGCTGCTGCACGTCCGTTTATTACGCACCACAATGCGCTGAACATGCCATTGTATATGCGTATTGCCAACGAGCTTTACCTGAAAAGACTGATTGTTGGTGGCTTTGAAGGCGTTTACGAATTTGCGAAAGATTTCCGTAACGAAGGAATGGACCGCACCCACAACCCGGAATTTACCGTGATGGAAATTTATGTGGCCTACAAAGACTACAAATGGATGATGAGCTTTACCGAAGAAATTTGTGAGCGTGTGGCCATGGCATTGCACGGAACCACAAAAGTTCAGTTGGGCGACAACATTATCGATTATAAAGCACCTTACCCGCGTGTTACCATGGCCGAAGCTATTTTGGAACACACCGGTTACGATATTAGCGGTAAGTCGGAAGAAGAGCTGCGCGAGATCTGCAAAAAGCTCGATATTGAAATCGACGAAACCATGGGTAAAGGAAAACTGATTGACGAAATATTTGGCGAAAAATGTGAGGGCAACTACATTCAGCCTACCTTTATTACTGATTACCCGAAAGAAATGTCGCCGCTTACAAAAATGCACCGCGACAACCCTGAATTGACCGAACGTTTTGAGTTGATGGTAAACGGTAAAGAGCTGGCAAATGCCTACTCGGAGCTGAACGACCCGATCGACCAGCGCGAACGTTTTGAGGACCAGTTGAAACTTTCGGAAAAAGGTGATGACGAAGCGATGTTTATCGACCAGGATTTCCTGCGTGCACTGGAATACGGTATGCCTCCTACATCGGGAATGGGAATTGGAATGGACCGCTTAACGATGTTTATGACCAACAGCCCATCGATTCAGGATGTGTTGTTTTTCCCGCAAATGAAACCGGAGAAAAAAGCAGTGGAACTGACCGAGGACGAAAAAGCAGTTTTCGAATTGCTAAAAGCGGAATCGCCAATTGAACTTAATGCGCTAAAAGACAAAGCCGGATTGAGCAACAAAAAATGGGATAAAGCCATTAAAGGCCTCACCAAAAAGAGTGTGGCTAAAGTTGAAAATACGGATGCCGGTTTGTTGGTGACGGCGTTGTAGATTATAGTACTGAGTATAAAGTAATGAGATAGTGATTAAGCTCTCTGCTGCTGCAGGGAGCTTTTTTATTTGCTAAAGATTGTGATTTGTAGCTATGCGTGTCTCTCTGATGGATTCTTGTAAAAATGGAGACTATATGGCCTTAAGCAAAGCACAAAGTTTACAATCAGAATATATATGTTTTAATATTTAATAAAACGTGAAGAAGTACTATTGATGTTTACAATGTAAATACCAGCAGACAGGAAACTAACATCAATGAAATTATCTGCAATCTCATTATCATATAGCACTCTTCCATAAACATCTAGAATATGGATATGATTACTTTTTCTTGGCGAAATAAAGTAAAGAAAATCATGTGTAGGATTTGGATAAACAATTGTCTCATTTCGTTTAATTAATTCAGCTCCTGTATAAAATTCACTTGGTAAAACGTATTTCCATAGCTCTATTGATTCAGCATGGTAAGAATCATTTATTAGAAAATAGAGTATGTCATCTATAAAAATAAGGTTGGAAATACAATTACCATCTAAAATACAATAACCATCGAATTTTGCAAGTTGTTGTAAAAAAGAAGTGGCAATCGCGGTGCCATCACTGGTCCACAAATCCACACTTCCATCTTTATTAATAACGGAAAAGAAAAGGTGATGATGGTAAACCATCATGTTATTTACATTGTTGACAAGTGTATCTGAATCAATTTTTTTGATTAAAAAAGTACCATCTTCAGTGCCGTTGCTTTCCCATAGACTGAAACCAATATCATCGTCATATACCGTAAAATAAAGCTTTCCATTATAATCAATCAAATTACCCAGGTTTGATGATAAAACACCAGTCTGAATATCTTTTACGAGCCTTGTACCTTCCTGTGTACCATCACTGGTCCACAATTCTTCACCATGAGTCACATCATCTCCAATAAAAAACAATTTTCCATTTACAATAGTAAAATTACTGATATTATTACGAAGCGAATCGACAAGTAATTCCGTTCCGCCCAATGTTCCATCAGTCTTCCAAAGTGTTGATTTTTGATATCTATTATTATCTATATAAAAAGCATCTCTAGTTCCAAAGAATACCAAAGAATCACTAGCTTTCGTTGGGTTTATAATTTCATATGTATCAATGTATTTTAAAAGAGAAATGTTTTCAAATAATTCATGACACGTGTAAATGTTTGTAGAATAAAAGACCACGTCCTTTTCAGCTAATTCAAATACAAATATTGGCTCATATCCACTGCTAAAATTAGGATGTACCTGATAGGTTCCGTCTGTTGTTCCATCACTAATAAAAACTCCGTAGGATGAAACACGCCATCCTCCTAAAACGCCAGTAGAATAGTAATACTCAGCTGCAGCTTTAAAAATCCATCTATTCCATACAAATTGAAAATTATGCGGCATTGCATCATAAGGGTGTATAATTTTAACTAAAACTGTTCCTTCTCTTGTTCCATCAGTCTTCCATAATTGATGAGTAGTAGACGAACTTTCTCTGCCTCCAAAAAGAAATACTCCATTACTTACAACTTCAGAATTCTCTGGCATTTCCCAAATTCTAACATCTTTCAACATAAAGGTTCCTTCCTCAGTTCCATCACTTTTCCACAAACCTTCACTATCAAAACCTAAAACAAGCTGATCGTTGACATTTAAAGAAAGTACTTTGAATGATGTCGGCCAATAAAAATCAAAGTCTTTGACACAAATCACTGTATCCGAAACATCATCCTCCATCAAAGTTTCATCTCCTCTGTTTCGTTCTTCAGAAGAAAAATCCATTAAAGAATTTCCATCCACTGAAATACTCCCAATTACAAGAATTAGAAACAATAAGTTATTGACGACTTTTGGCATGACATTGGAGCATTAATTGTAACTAACACCTAATTACAAAGTTACAGAAATATTCACCTAACGACAATTAAAACCGAAATCGTGTAGTGTAGAAAATAATACTCTTCATCATGCCCTGTCCTAAATCCTATTCGTTTCTTTTGGTACGTGTCACTGGTCTTATATTTTGGCCTAAAGAATATAAGATGAAAGTACACCTATGAAAGAGGGTATTCAGGAAAGCCACCAAATTTAACCCTGTCCCATTTTTATCCATAATCTACAATTTTTCCAAATCTGAAAAAGCACTCAAAAAACAAACAGCACATAAAGATCTCATATACTGATACTTAGAAATGCTGGCATTATGTTTGCTTAACATAGTCTGTCTATGGATAACTTATATCCTTTTGAAGATAAGGACCTTAACTTGTAATGAGTTGCACGATAACCGGGTTATCATTGAATTTTTACGACTGATAGATAAAAAATAAGGGTACTTCTTGAACGTCGTTGTTCAAATTCGAAACTTGTTGAGTTAGTCAACAACCTTCCTCCAGCGAAGCAATTTTTGTGATAAAACCATTGATTTCTAGCTGATCAATCCCTGCTCTCATACTGCATTTCTGCAGCCTACAAACATTTTTAAATAAAAAAACCAAAATCTTACTTTTTGAACCTTTAAATTGAATTATTATGAAAAAATTAGTATTTGTAAGTTTTTTACTGGCTATCTTTTTAGCACCTAATCTTGTTAATGCGCAGGCGACTTTTTATCCAGTTATCAAAACAGATGTATGGACAAACATCACTCTCGACGAGCTCCCAGCACGGCTACCTGCTTTTGAAGCTCGTGCGTTGGTTACTCCTGGAGGAGTTGTTCACTTAAAAGCTAAATATCAGCTACCTGACGTTTGTATGCTTCCACCTGATAAAGGAGCAAAACAAATCACCATTCCGTACCTTAGATTTAGATTTGAAACGACAAAAAATACATTATTTGAGATGAGGGATGTGCCAGCAAAGGTTGACAGTGACGGCGTCGTTACTATTGTTGCAAAATGGAAGATGAAGGATGAGTAATCGGATTAACAATCTATATCCTAAAAGCCTTTCTATATGATGTTAGAGAGGCTTTTTTATGTCCTTAACCATATGCGTTTCGTTGGTACGTATCACTGGACTTATAATTTGCATAAAGATTATAATATGAAAGTACACTTAAGAAAAAGGAAATTCAGGAAAGCCGACTGAGAACGAAGAATACAACTATATGATGAAAATCCCTTCCCATTTCTTTGAGAAGGGCTTTTTCTATTTCATCCAAGTCAGTCATTTTGCAACTACAACAAACCGCAGGTAACGCTGTAACTCAATACCTTGGCCTCCGTATACAAAACCATTCTAATGAATTAATCTTAAATCACAATCATGAAAAAAATCGTAGGTATAGCAGCGGCTTTTCTGCTGTTTGGCTTATTTGCCGGCGCACAAACCATCGAAAAAGGAAGTCTTATCAGCATCCACACCATCGAACTTACCGCACACCAAAACATTCCGGTTGACCGAATAATCAATTTTCTTGAAAACGAACTCTATCCGGCTTTTGCAAAGGAACTGGGTTGCGAGATTAAACTGATGAAGGGATTAAACCGGGAAACCGAGAACAAAATTGGCGTGGTCTATTACTATTCGTCAAAACAACATTTTAACCGGTTTTGGAACGACAACGGCGACCCCACCGAAGAGGGGAATAAAGCATTAAGCCATGTAGAACATTTAAGGGTGGAATTCAGAGAATTGGGCGAATCAAAAATTTTAGCCATCCAGGACTGGAGCGTTAATTAACCAAACAGATGTAACCCTTGGTTTTGTATGCTTTACACCATATTCAATTCTTTTGAAAGCCGTTCATTTTCGCGTAATTTTATTCGGATAAAATCTTTTTAACGGATTAAATGTTATTTAGATATGGAATACCGGGATTTCAATAAGGACTTTCATTTGAAATTAAGTGCCGAGTTTAAGCGCATCGATCAGCTTTTTGAGCAATTTCATCGCCATTTTATTCGCGAACAGTTGCTTATAGCCAACGAATATTCGGACTTAAACCTGCCAAAAGATGAATTAAACAAGGCGCTAAAACAATATGCCGCCCACTTGTTTAATTGTGCCGACTCGGTAGCCGACAAGGATGAAAACTACAACGAAATACGATTGGCGCTGGAATTGGAATCTATCACACGTGCAACGAATAAATATCCTTTGCGTTTCCGGGAATCGGAATTTGCCCAACGAACACATCAAAAAGCCAAAGAGTTGTTGATTCAGTTTTTCCCGGAACTCATGGAGCTCTCGGCCAACGGGTTTCGCCTTCTGGAGAAGTTTAGTCTGTTCTATAACCTCGATTTCATTTCGGTACTGGAAGAAAATAAAACAGCCATTGATTAGTAGAACTTCTTTCTCCGACAATTAATATGCACTGCTTTTCATGGCTCGTATTGTTTTTGGGCATAACCATTATTGGCAAAAATATTTAATATTGTACCAGACAGGCCTCTTTAGCTCAGTTGGTAGAGCAGCTCATTCGTAATGAGCAGGTCGCGGGTTCAAGTCCCGTGAGAGGCTCTTTTCTCACTATCTTTTACTGGTCGCGGGCCCTGACGTTTCAGTCAGGATGCTGATCAAGGCATCAGCATTCAAGTCCCGTGAGAGGCTCTTTTCTCACTATCTTTTACTGGTCGCATGCCCTGACGTTTCAGTCAGGATGCTGATCAAAGCATCAGCATTCAAGTCCCGTGAGAGGCTCTTTCCTTTTATTATGACTTGCCTTGCTTTCAAACAAGTCGAAATACCGCAAATAAAAACACCGACCAAAAATTATGGCCGGTGTTCCTTTTATTTTAATTGTATTTCTTAGTACAAATACGGGTTTTGTCTCAGCTCGAAGGTAATTGGAATTACTGCCAGTGAAGCAACTTCCACTCCTTCAACTTCGGCAGGTTTCCATTCACCAGAGGTTTCGTGCACAGCGTCAATTGCCTGTTGTTCCAGGTCGTCAACGTAGCGTTCAACCGGAGATTGGATATTCGTACTGGTTGTTACAAATGGTATTGTACCATCATCATTAACAATCATTTTTACAAATATGGTTCCTTCAACACCCCAGTCTTTTGCTCCTTCCGGATACTCAAGATTGTCAACTAATTCGTCGGAAAGTGCTTCATGCCCGTGTTCGTACATCGCTTCTTTATCAATATCGTAAAATACGCCAACTTGTTCGTTGGTTTGTTTTACCATATTCCGATGACTGTTTAGGTCGAACAGCACAACTTCCAGTCGTTTTCTGTCTATCTCGTTATCAATTCCGGTTACAACCACATCTTGTACTTCACCGTTTTCAATACCGTATTTAAATGTAAAAGCCGGATATTGTTCAACGATTTCTTTCAACTGATCGGTATATTCCATATCCTGATCATGCATGTCGTTTGTGGTGTAAGCCGTTTTTACCTTTTTATCCTGCGCCTGCAATGGCAATACCGCCGCCGATACCAGGAATCCAAGTGCTACTAAAAATGTTTTAAAATAAAATTGTTTTCTAAATTGTTTCATAACTAAATTTTCTCCTTTTCTGTTTTATGTGTTAAAAAGTTGATTGAAACAGGCCTGCCTTCACGAACGTTTAAATCTGTTGTCCGTAGCTTGTCCGCCTGTTTCGGGCTTTTATTTATAATAGTTAAAATACCGTGCCACAATTCTGAAAACAATTAGCTAATTCATAGCCATTTTACGTCTGTTTGCGCTGTTTGCATAAAGGGGTTTAAATATTATCAGAGACACTGTATTCTTTAACATTTTCATTCTTCCATCGTACTAAACACAGGCTATTTAGAATGAATCTAATTTGAAAGTTACTCACAGAAAATACAGTCGGCTTTTATTTTTATTTGTGGATCATTTACAGCAAATAAAAATAAAAGTGCTATCATTTTTCCAAACCGATTTTACCGTTGAAATCCTTCTACACTAATTCTTTGATTTTCTACACCTTGCAAATTTCAACCCATAAAAAAACCGAAGACTGTTGCCTTCGGTTTTTCCATTTCCCAATTTTGATTATCTCATTCTATTTCCTTTTACCGTGATAGTCGTAAAGAACTTCCTCAAACTCGGCATTTACTGCATCATCCGGGTTATATTCCGGTGAGTCTTTAATGGCTTCTTTTGTCATATCAACACGGGCTTCACGATCCGAGAAGCTAATCTTATCGATCACTTCAATCGGAAGTATTACTTTTTTACTCCAGGGGAATAAATTATTCGTGTCGACCACAAAGTACAGAATTTGCCAGTCGGTGTCGTCAATAATCAAATCGGAAATATGTCCGAATTTGTCATCGGTGGCGTTAATTCCATAACCTTTTATCTCGTTAAAACTACGCAAACTTGTATCAATGTCTTCTTCCTTAATTACCTTACGCGGTGCTCTGAATGCTACGCCCGGGTAAAAAACAACTTCGTTTCCGGCAAATGCGGCTGAATCGACCATCCAATACGGATATTTGATTCCGTAATAATCGGCCAGTTTTCGCTCGTAAATTCGCGATACCGGCATGTCGAAACTTAAGTTTGGCGACCGTTTAATATTGTCGACACTCAAGTTAATTTTGAACGTCTTTTCTTCCCAATCGGGCTCTCCAAGGAAATTATAGGGCACCAATACCCTGTTCGCCTTAAAGAAATTTCCCAGGTCAACTTCCACATACCTTATTATCCAACTCTTTTCGTCAAATAAAAAATCATTTACTTTTCCTTCTTCTCCATCCTTTGCCCTAACGGAGTATCCTATCAATTCTCTTAAACTACGTTTCATAATACCAGATTTTATATTTTGTTGTGCACTATTGCACGCTATCTCCCTGAACAGTTCTTATCGCTTACGATTTATAGCTATCGCTTTGCTTTTAATACTAATTCCAAAGATGTGCCACAATACGCCACACAATAAATCAACACATCTCATAAGACCTGAAATGCTGACACTTACGCCAACGGGATAGGTTTATAAAACAAGAATAAATATGAATTTACTGTGGAAAAAAGTCACAACAAGTGTGGAGAATTGTTACTTATCGATAAAAATATTAACGGAAAAATGAAAGCACCCGGTAACTTCCATGATGCAATAATTACAAGCGGTTTTAAGGGCGATTTTTTTTTGAAAAGGGGGCAGAAATCCTTATAACAGATTTTCACAAATCCGTTTCATAGCCAAGGATAGCATTTCAACGAGTGACGATTAAACAGAAATTAATGATTTTGTTTCACATCAAGGTAACTTCTGTACATCATTATAGAGATCGCCATCAGAAATAAAATACCATAAATAATTACTGCCATAACTTTTTGTTTTAAAGTATAGATGTGGTTACGGCCTAATACAGCAGTTGTTTCGCTTTAAATGAGATAGTTATCAAAAGCCGATTGTTAATATGTAGCAGAATATTAGTGATTAAGAAAGTTAAAAACAGTGTGGTCAAATAAGTACAGACTTCCCCTCTTATGGCATTTACTCCATTCAATCAGTGGTATTTCACGGGTGCAGCCCCATACCAAAATACTTTTAGCTATGTTTTACATCCCGATAGCATAAAATCAATACTGCAACGATTATAGCTATCACGACGCTTCCATAAAGAAAAATTGCCATAATAACTGGTTTTTAAACTATTAACTATTTCAACTGCTCTACAAGGCAACACGGCTTGCCTTGCAAACAAATTCTCTTCCAACACTACTTTCATAATATTTCGTTTATGTCAAGTCATTTAGTTATACGCAAAAAACGTGCAAAAAGATTACCTTTTCGTCTTTTTTAGAATATTAATATAAGGACGTAAACAAAATTATTTAATACATGTTAGGGAATTTCAACCGGACAGACGTTTGTTGAACCTGGTTAACATGAATTGCTGTAATTTAATTTGTTTTATTTATTTCGTGGCGGACGCAGTAAGCACAAACAGTTGTTAAAACAGTGTATTAAACGATCGGAGCACCTGGCACTCCGAAAGGCTTGCATTCCGGTTTCTAAAATACGGTAGCTATCCGCGAGATTAATTACGTATTGAATAACGAGCTTTCCTCAACATAAAAACTTGAGCCTTTTTCAGAATCTATTTCTGATAAGGCTCATTTTTTAGTCGTCCTAAAGTAGGTTAAATGACGTTAAAGATATTTCCCCAACCCTTGCGACTAGCCTTAACGATTTTTCTTGGAGAAAATTCAGGTTCTTGCATCCCTTTATTTCTTTCGCTCAGCACCTTTTTACAAAAGTCTTATCACTTAGTTATCGACGGTGTGAAAAGTACTTGGTAAGTAGATTGTAAATATTACTACAAAATGCTAAATCTCTTGGCAGAGGTTATTAATATGCGACAATTCTATTCTACTGCTACCTATAGCCTTTTTTAGCACATTTTACATATGTACCGGGCTTCATACCATGCTAAACGTATTACCTTTTTTGTAGCTAACAACCGCGTTTCGCCATTTTTTTTAGAATCCCGACATTTATCCTCGGGACTTCACTTTATTCCATAAAAAAACCTGGCTCCTCTAAAGGAACCAGGTTCTAATTT
>NZ_JRHC01000009.1 GCF_000949475.1 Draconibacterium sediminis
TGTTTCCGATACGCTTTTCAATATTGTGGTTACCGGAAGTGTAAACCTTGTTTTCACGTTCGTGGCAATTTATACGGTTGACAAATTGGGCCGGAGGGCCTTGATGATTATTGGTTCAGCCGGATTGGCCGGAATTTACGCTTTAATGGGGGCCGGGTATTATTTCCATGTTACAGGCTGGCCATTGTTACTTCTGGTGGTTTTGGGAATTGCATGTTACGCTATGTCACTTGCACCGGTTACCTGGGTGGTGCTTTCGGAGATATTCCCAAACCGGATTCGTGGCGCAGCCATGTCGTTTGCAACCGCAGCTTTGTGGATCGCAAGTTTCCTGTTAACCTACACATTCCCATTGCTAAATTCAGCATTTGGTGCCTCAGGTACATTTTGGTTATACGGACTTATTTGTGCTGCCGGACTGCTATTTATATACAAACGATTGCCTGAAACAAAAGGCAAATCATTAGAAGAAATTGAAAAGGAGATTTTAAACTAACGAAGATTGAGATTTGATTAATTGAGAAAGTAATAGAAGATGGATCAAGTAAAAGCTTATAAAGAAAATCTGGTAATTCCCACTTATGAATTGGGAAAATCAGAAATTAATCCCGTATTTTTTGAGAAAAGAGTTTACCAGGGATCATCGGGTAAAGTTTATCCGGTTCCGTTTATCGATAAGGTTTACGATAATAAAGTAGATCGGAATTACCAGGCTGCAACACTTGAAAACGAGTTTGTGAAACTGGTAATGTTGCCCGAAATTGGTGGACGAATATTTGAAGCACAAGATAAAGCCAATAATAATTACAACTTTTTCTACCAGCAAAAGGTGATTAAACCGGCTTTGGTTGGTTTAGCCGGTCCGTGGATTAGTGGAGGTGTGGAGTTTAACTGGCCGCAGCACCATCGGCCAGGAACTTATTTACCTACAGATGTTTACATTGAAGAAGAAGCCGATGGAGCCAGAACAATCTGGATGTCGGAGTACGACCCGATGTATCGCCTCAAAGGAATGCACGGAATTCGTATTCGCCCAAACAGTGCTTTGGTTGAATTGCGGGGACGCTTGTTTAACCGCACACCGTTAACACAAACATTTTTGTGGTGGGCAAACGTGGCTGTTGAGGTACACAAAGATTACCAAAGCTTTTTCCCACCCGATGTGCATTACGTTGCCGACCATGCCGTGCGTGCACAAAGTAGTTTCCCTTTTGCTGAAAACGATTACTACGGCATTCCTTACCACGAAAGACAGGGGAGAAACGATTTGCGTAATTACAACAATATTCCTGTGCCCACCAGTTACATGGTTTGCGACACTAAATATGATTTCTTCGGAGGATACGATTTTAAAGAAGGCGGAGGATTTATTCACGTAGCCAATCGTCATATTGCACCGGGTAAAAAACAATGGACGTGGGGAAATGAGGCATTTGGCCGCGCATGGGATCGTGAATTGACCGATGAAGGTGGACCTTATTTCGAACTGATGGCAGGTGTTTATACCGATAATCAGCCCGATTTTACTTACCTGCTTCCTTACGAGACAAAAACATTCTCGCAATTCTGGTGGAGCTATAAAAATCTTGGTCCGGTACAAAATGCCGACAAAGATTTAGCCATTCGCCTGGAAATTCTTCAAGGCAACAAATTGGATTTAGGTGTTGGAGCAAGTCGTAAATTCGATAACCTTAAGTTTATACTGAAAATTGGTAATGATACAAAGGTGTTCGAAAAGCAGAGCATTTCTCCCGATAAGCCATGGAAAGATACAACAATGACCATTGAAGCGGGACAGGAAAATGCAATTTCGCTAATTGTTATCAATGAGAAAGGAGATGAATTAATTGCCTATCATCGTCGTGAAATTAGTAAGGAACGCAACCGCAAACTAGCATTCGAGCCAAAACAGCCCGAAGAAGTTACCAGCGCCAACGAGTTGGAATTAATTGGCGAACACCTGGAATTGTACCGTCATCCAACCCGTTATCCTGAACCCTACTGGAAAGAGGCAATTAAGCGTGATCCCAAAAGCTACAAATCGTTTATTGCGTTGGGCCGTGTAAAACTGAAAAACGGAAAGTTTGCAGAAGCAGAAAGAAATTTCAGAACGGCAATCGATATCATGACCACCTATCATCCAAACCCGGCATCGGGCGAGGCACATTATTTCTGTGGTTTAAGTTGTTCGTTCCAGGGTAAAAAAGAAGAAGCTTATGCATTGTTCTACAAATCAACCTGGAACTTCGAGTGGCGCGCTGCTGCATATTATCAACTGGCAGCACTCGATTGTTTGAAAGCCGACTATGAAACCGCACTGGAACATCTTGAGGCTTCTCTGGATACTAATCGTCAGAACAACAAAGCATACATTTTAAAAGCTGTAATACTGAAAAATCGGGGTGATAAAAAAGCTGCAAAAACTGTATTGGCAGAATTGTTTAAAACAGATTCGCTCGATCAGTGGGCAAAATTTGAGATGGCAACCTTGTCAGGTAACTTCGCTGAGTTTATCGAATCATCGAGAAACGATGCACAAACCATAATTGATATTGCTTTTGATTACGCTGAAGCCGGTTTTTACAAAGAAGCAATTCAGGTAATTGAGTTACATAACAACAATGAAATTCCGGAATGTGCTGTACCAAATCCAATGGCAAAGTCGATTATGACTGATTTCATTCTGGCCTGGTTGTACCAGTGCATTGGAGATAGCAAAAGAGCATCTCAAACTTTGGAAATGACAAAATCGGCTACGCCCGACTATGTATTCCCATCGCGAACTTTCGAGCAAATTGTATTGGAATGGGCATTGCAGGCAGATAAAAAGAATACGGTGGCTGCCTTCGGTTTGGGGAACTATTTCTTCAACCTGAAACGCCACGATGATGCGATTAAAGCCTGGGAAATGGCAGCTGATGCAAACTGTACTTACGGTACGCTGTACCGAAACCTGGGAATTGCTTACTGGAATACTCTTGAAGAAGGCGAGAAAGCCCGTCAGTCATTTTTAACCGCAGTTGAACTGGCACCTGAAGATATGCGAATCCGCTATGAGTACGATCAGCTGCGCAAAAAACTGAACGACAATCCGAAAGAAAGGTTAGACAGTTTACTGCCGATTAGAGATAAAATTGTTACTCGAGATGATTTTTCAGTTGAACTGGCCGCTCTCTGCAATTTTGTTGGAGATTACGAAGGTGCGCTCGAGTTAATGGAGAACCGCAACTTCCATCCATGGGAGGGTGGCGAAGGACAGGTACTTCGTCAGTTTACACATGCCTGCTTAAAACTGGGACAATTAGCCTTGTGCAATGGTGATGCTCAGGCGGCATTCGATTACTTCGAAAAATCAATGAATACGCCTGACAATCTGGGAGAGAAATACCATCCTCTTCAGGCAGTTGCACACATCAATTACTGGAAAGGAATGGCATTGAAAGCAATTGGAAAAACAGAGGAAGCCAGGGCTCATTTCCTTGAGAGTAAAAACGAAGCGGGTGACTTTATTGATATGGCAGTGAGTGCTTATTCCGAATTGTCGTACTACAAAGCATTGTCGCTAAACGAGTTGGGGGAAAAGGTTGAGGCTCAGGATTTATTGGCCGATATTAAGAAATTTGGTGAAACCAAATTGAATGAAACAGCCAAGATTGACTATTTTGCAACTTCGTTGCCACTTTTACTGGTGTTCGAAGATGATATTCAAAAGCGAAATACCATTGATGCAAAATACCTGATTGCTCTTGCTCATGTTGGTTTAGGATCGTTTGGCGATGCAATAGATAACCTGAAGGAAGTATTGCAGTTGAATTCAATGCATGTGGGCTCAAAAGATTTGCTGGAACAGGTTACCGCTGAAGTTGCGTAATAATTTAAATAGAATTTAAAATGAAGTTGGGATATAGTTTTTTTATATTATTTGTAGTTCTGCTTTTTACAAGTTGCTCAAAACCTCAGGTGAAGGAAATTAGCCTGGAGGGAGAATGGGGTGTGGTCCTTGATTCTTTAAATGTGGGTATTCAAGAAGGCTGGGCTGAACAAGACCTGAAAGGAGAAACAATTCATCTACCCGGAACTTTGGATGATGCCGGCCTGGGAAAAGAAAATACCCAGGTGCCGATAATGGATAACAGCATATTATGGGGCTTAACCAGAAAACACCAATACATTGGAGCTGCCTGGTACCAAAAAGAGGTTGATATACCTGCCAGTTGGGACGGAAAGCATATTAATCTTGAATTGGAAAGAATCATTTGGGAATCAAAACTTTTTGTTGATGGAGTAATGATAGGAAAAGGAGAAAGCCTTGTTGCACCGCACCGATATGATTTAAGTGAGGTGCTTACTCCCGGGAAACATATTATTACGGTTCGTATTGATAATTCCAACAAATATCCTTTGATAAATGTACAAGGAAATCGTTATCCCGATCCTGTAAATCAGGATATGGCACATGCTTATACCAACCACACGCAAATTAAGTGGAACGGTATTTTGGGCGATATCATGCTAACTGCAGATGAACCCGGAAAGATTGAGAATTTACAGGTGTATTCCAATGTGGAAAAAGGAACAATTAAAGCTACTTTTAGTAAACCAGCGGCTGCTGAATCAGTAGTTAACTATCAGATATTTAGTGCCGATGGAGATGTTATTGCAGAAGGTGCAGTTGAGGATGGAAAAGAGGAAATCACAATCTCAACGCCCGATAAAATTGAACTTTGGGATGAATTTAATCCGAACCTGTACGAGTTCAAATTAACTTCGGGAAATACAAGTACAAGTGTTCGTTTTGGATACAGCCAAATTGGAAAAGATGGAGAAGTATTGACTTTAAATGGAAAGAGAATCTTTCTTCGTGGGAATCTGGAGTGCTCTATTTTTCCGCTAACTGGTCATCCGCCAACAGAGAAGGAAGAGTGGGCAAAGCTTATTGCTCAGGCAAAGGCTTATGGTTTAAATCATTTGCGTTTTCATTCCTATTGTCCGCCAAAGGCTGCTTTTGAAGCTGCTGACGAGGCAGGTTTTTATTGCCAGGTAGAATTGCCACATTGGAGTTTACGTTTTGGTGAGGATGAAAAAACAACCGAATTTCTAGTTTCAGAAGGAGAAAAAATCCTGAAAGAATACGGAAACCATCCATCGTTTGTGTTAATGGCCCTTGGAAATGAATTGCAGGGGAGTGTTGAACTATTAAATTCTACCACGGCTGCCTTACGCGAAAAAGATAGTCGTCATTTATACATGACAACAACCTATTCGTTTCAACGACCGCTGGGTTTGGTGGCTCAGCCCGAAGATGATTTTTTTGTAACGCAATACACCAAAAAAGGATGGGTACGCGGACAAGGGATTTTTAATGCACAGTCACCAAATTTCGACGAAGATTATACTGCCACCAGCCAACATGTACCGGTGCCACTAATTTCACATGAAATTGGCCAATATTCGGTTTATCCTGATATGACTGAGATTGAAAAATATACCGGCGTATTAAAACCTCTTAACTTTATGGCTGTTCGCAATAGTTTGGAAAAAAATGGTTTGCTTGATATGGCCGATAAATTTACTTATGCTTCAGGTAAACTTGCCGCTATTCTTTACAAGGAAGAAATTGAAAGGGCTCTAAAAACCCCGGCATTCGACGGTTTTCAATTACTTCAACTACAGGATTTTCCAGGACAGGGAACAGCACTGGTGGGATTGCTTAATGCATTCTGGGAATCGAAAGGAGTTATCAGTGCCGAAGAGTTCAGGCAGTTTAATTCAGAACTGGTTCCGCTTATTCGTTTCGAAAAAGCGGTGTATGAAAACGGTGAAACATTCGCCGCTTCCATTGAAGTCGCCAACTTCTTCAAAGAAACGAAGGGGCAAACACTGGAGTGGGTAATTGCCAATGAAACCGGAGAACAAGTAAAAGCTGGTAAAGTTGAAAGTGTTGATCTGAGCTTGGGGAACAATGCCAATTTGGGAACCATTGAATTCGAAGTTAAAGTTGCCAAAGCCGAAAAGCTAACAATCAGTCTGGCGCTAAATGGCACGGATTATAAAAATAGTTGGCCGATTTGGGTTTATCCTAAAAATGTTACGGTTAATTCAGAAAAAGTTGTTGTAACCGGGTCGTTTAGTGCTGCACAAAAAGCATTAAGTGAAGGAAAAACGGTTTTGTTAAATCCGGAATATAAAAAACTGGACGGAATAGCAGGTCGTTTTGTACCTGTATTCTGGAGTCCGGTACATTTCCCAAATCAACCCAGTACAATGGGCTTGTTAATGGATGAAAAACATGCGGCTTTTAACGATTTTCCAACCGATGACTATACCGACTGGCAATGGTGGGATTTGTGTCTCCAATCTAAGTCGATGATTGTTGATAGCTTGGATGTGACACCAATTGTTCGGGTGATCGATAATTTTGTGACGAATCATCATTTGGCGAACGTTTTTGAAACCAATGTTGGCGAAGGCAAATTAATCTTTTCATCAATCGATTTAATGAATAATCTGGACAGTCGCCCCGTGGCAAGGCAGTTACGATCAAGTTTGATACAATACATGGAAAGTGAAGCGTTTAATCCTGCCGGCTCGGTTAAAATCGATGAGCTGAATTTTCTGAATAACGAGGCTGAGAAAGAGTTTAAGGCTTCTGATATATATGAAGATTAAATAAGGAAGTTATAAAAGGAGAACCTGTTATGAAGATTGCAATAAATAACATGCTGGAAAGATACATTGTAGCCATCGCAGTGTTGTTGGGTGTCATTGGTATCGTTTCCACCAATGCACACGCACAGCAAAAACCAAATATTCTTTGGCTTACAATTGAAGATACATCGCCACAGTTTGTAGGATGTTACGGTAATAAAGACGCACGTACACCGGTGATTGATAAACTGGCCGAAGAAGGAGTTCGTTTTACGAATGCTTTTTCAACAGGTACTGTTTGTTCGCCCAGCCGAAGCGCCATTATAACAGGTGTTCATACTTTTAAAATGGGAACGGGACACCACAGAAGTAATTATCAGATTCCGGATTTCATTAAAGGTTTTCCATATTTCCTGCAACAACAGGGCTACTATGTAAGCAACAGTTACAAAACCGATTATAATGTGGCTAACATGAAGCAGTTTACTGCTGAAGCCTGGAACGAAAGTTCAGGCAAGGCCGGTTGGTGGAACCGGAAGCCCGGTCAGCCATTTTTCGCTGTTTTTAATTTCAACGATTCGCACCAGTCGCGAACCATGAGCAATTCGTACGAATGGTATGAGAAATATGTGTTGAGTAATCTTTCTCAGGAAGAAAAGATTTCTGAAGATGCATTTGAAATGCCGCCATTCTATAAGGATTCGCCAGAAATGCGAAAAGATTTTGCCCGCGTGTATAATTCGATAAAACTAACGGATAAACGTATAGGCGAGTTGCTTGATAAACTTGACAAGGATAATTTACGCGACAGTACAATAATTTTCTTTTATGCCGATCATGGAGAAGGGATTCCACGTGCAAAAACAAATGGTATTAACCTTGGGTACCGGGTGCCATTTGTTATTTGGTTCCCTGAAATGTACAAGCATCTCTCTCCCTGGGGAACTGCCGGAGTGGTTACCGATGAATTGATTGATTTTAAAGACTTGGCTCCAACATTAGTAAGCTTAACCGGAGGTGAGGTTCCCGAATACATGACAGGTAGGGTATTATTGGGCGAAAATCGTAGTCCTGAGGCAGATCACTTGATTTTATCAACCGATCGTGCCGACAATGGGCCGGACTTGGTTAGAACCATTACTAACGGGCGCTTTGTTTACTCCCGAAACTTTATGCCGTATATGCCTCAGATGCGCTATATCCGCTACCTGGAAATTGCAGATATAACAAAAGAGATGCGTAGCGACTTGAAAAAAGGCAACTTGGATGAGTTTCAGAAAAGCCTGTTTGATGAGCGCCCGGCAGAGTATCTTTTCGATATTGAAAGTGATATGTGGGAACGCCGCAACCTGGTGAACGACCCGGAATACAAATCGGTATTGAAGAAAATGCGCAAACAGTTGGATGACGAAATTTTATTGGCAAAAGATGCTCATTTTATGCCGGAATATGAATTAGGATTGATTTCTGAAACCGGGAATGCCTATGAATTTCGCTTGGATAAGAGTAATTATCCGTTTGAAAAGATTTATGCAGCAGCTTCTCTGTCGGGGAAACGGGGAGATGAAACAATCCGTCGGCAAAATAGCTTGTTGAAGAACGAAAATAAGTTTATTCGTTACTGGGCTATCGTTGGTCTGCGTTCTCAGAAGAAAGAATCGCTTTTGAAGTATAAAAAGGAAATTATTTCTGCCATGGATGACCCGTACCTGCCGGTTGCAGTAATGGCCTCATCTATTGCTTATCAATGTTTTGATAGTAAGGCCGCTGAGCAAAAATTAGTCAGTTTTGCTAAACACGATAATATGGATATAGCGCTTCTGGCTATTAACGAGATGCTATATTTTGACAACAAAGAACCTTTTGTTGAAACGATCGAGAATGTATACAAACTTCCGGAGAGAAACTTTAATGTAAAGGGGGCATGTCTCGATTTTTTGGGTATACTCGGGAAAGTGCCTAATACTCCTGATTATGGGAGTTAATACTTAGGTTATTTATCAGTTAAAATATAAATCACACGTCATGAGAGTATTGGGTATTGTTTCTTATTTGTTGCTGTTATGTTTACTTGTTAATGCGCAAGAAGAAAAGGCAACGATTATACAAAAACCGAACTTTGTTCTTATTGTGGCTGACGATTTAGGCTTTGCGGATGTAAGTTTTAATGGAAGCACTCAAATAAAAACACCGAATATCGACAGACTTGCAAGTACTGGAGTGCGGTTTACGCAAGGTTATGTCTCTTCAGCTGTTTGTAGTCCTTCGCGAGCAGGTTTGTTAACTGGCAGAAACCAGGTAGAATTTGGACACGATAATAATCTCGCTGGTATTCAGCCAGGTTTTGATCCCGATTTTAACGGTCTTCCCCTTACTGAAAAAACTATTGCCGATCGTTTAAGACCGTTAGGTTATGTTACGGGCTTAATTGGTAAGTGGCATTTGGGAGACCTGCCTCATTTTCACCCTTTAAAAAGAGGCTTCGATGAATTTTGGGGGTATACCGGAGGTGGTCATGATTATTTCGTTGCTAAACCAAATGGTAAAGGTTACACCGGACCGATTCAATGCAATTTTAAAAAACCTCAGTCCATTACTTATATAACCGATGACAAAGGGGATGAATGTGTTGATTTTATAAAGCGTCATAAAAACAAACCTTTTTTTCTGTTTGCATCCTTTAATGCACCTCATGCTCCAATGCAGGCCACTGATGCCGATTTGAAATTATTCTCACATATTAAAAATGAAAAGCGAAGAAGCTATTGCGCTATGGTGCACCGCCTGGATATAAACATCGGACGCATAATGGAGACGCTTGAAAACGAAGGGCTGGTAGAAAATACATTGGTGGTGTTTTTAAGTGATAATGGTGGCCCGTGCGACCAGAACGCATCAAATAATGCACCATTTAACGGACAAAAAGGGATTCTGCTGGAAGGAGGAATTCATGTTCCTTTTGTTATGAATTGGCCAGGTGCATTACCCACAGGTATGGTCTATGAAAAACCAGTTGTTTCGCTTGATATTGCACCTACTTTTTTAGAACTGGCTGGAGGCAAAATCACAAATGATGATAATTTTAGTGGAGTAAATCTTATTCCGTATTTAAATGGTGATATTGAAACGCTGCCGCATATTGATTTGAAATGGAAGTTCACAATAAGCCGGGCGATTCGTAAGGGGGATTGGAAATTGGTAAGTATCCCTGATCGGATTCCTTTGTTATATCATTTGCCATCTGATGTTTCTGAACAACACAATGTAGCCATGGAAAATTTTGACATTACCACTGACCTTCTAAAAGAATTAGGCAATTGGGATGTGAGTTTGCCATATCCCTTGTTTTTGGAAGGTGCACGTTGGAAAAGAGTGCAGCTGGATCTGTATGATAGAGAATATCAGCTTACCCAGCCTGGACAATAATAATTAGGATTATAACTCAAACTCTAGGTTTCACATAGAACAACAAAATAAAAAAATATGCTATGAAGTTAATTGTATTAATAACGCTCTTCTTTACATTTTCTACTACTTTGCAAAGTAACTCAGACACAATAAATACAAAGATTGATGAAGATTACCTAGCAGAGTTTAAAAAGCAGATGCAACTTAAATGGCCGAATAACAAAACAATGAATGTTGTTTTTCACGGACACAGTGTCCCATCTGGCTATTCCACAAGGGGAATCGTAAACACACTAGCAGCTTATCCTCATTTATTCTTAAAATTTTTAAAGGAGCAATACCCAACTGCGGTTGTAAATTGCATTACTACTTCCATTGGAGGTGAACAGTCGGAGCAGGGGGCTAAACGTTTTAAGGATGATGTGCTTTGTATGAAACCCGACCTGCTTTTTATCGACTACGCATTAAATGATCGGGGAATTGGCCTTGAAAGAGCTGAAAAGGCCTGGAGATCGATGATTAATGATGCATTAAACGTAAATATTAAGCTTGTACTTCTAACGCCTACACCTGATATAAAGGAAGATATCCTGGATGATAATACCACTTTGGCTGGATATGCCAATATGATAAAGAAATTGGGTGAAGAATTCGATATACCGGTAGTAGACGTGTATGCGCAATTTAAAAAGATGAGGCAAAATGGAGAAGACCTTACAAAATATATGGCTCAAAATAACCATCCTAATGAGTTGGGACATCAGGTGGCTGTGCAGGAAATTATCAAAAAACTTTTTAGCGAAATTCAATGAAGATAAAATTTCATTACCTGCTACTGTTTGTTTTCGGAGTTAGCCTTATTCAGTGTAAAAATTCCAAAACGCAGGAATTAAATGGAGCAAAGCCACCCAATATTGTATTGATTGTCACCGACGATCAGGGCTATGCCGATTTAAGTGCCTATGTGCATGCATCTGATTTGTGCCAGACTCCAAATATGGATCGTATTGCCAAGGCCGGTGTATTGTTTGACCACTGCTATGTTTCCGGGCCCGTTTGCAGCCCTTCGCGTGCAGGAATTTATACTGGTAGATACCAGGAACGCTGGGATAAAAACATGGGCTGGGGACCTGGTTTGCCAAACAATGTAAGCACTTTGGCCGAAATGCTCAAAGAAAATGGTTACACTACTGGTCGCGTGGGAAAAAGCGATTATGGAACGAATTATCATAACCCACATGCACGCGAATTCCCGGTGCATCATGGTTACGAACGTTTTATTGGCTTTAGCGCACATGCCCACGACTTCTTTTTGTTAGACGAAGAAATTGAAAGGACAACACCTGATCCTTACGGCGAAAGTGCATCGTTGGGAAGGTTATGGCGTGATACTACAAAGGTAAGCTTTGAAGATACCTATTCAACCAATCTTTATACCGACGAAGCAATTCGTTTTATAGAATCGAATACCGATGGTCCTTTCTTTTTAGATCTGGCTTACAACGCTGTGCATGAATTGATTCATCAGGTGCCGGAAGAATATCGCGAAAAGTGGGACGCCCCAAAAATTCCGAATTACGATCCTTTGATGGGAACGTACAACGAGTATTACTACAAATACACCAAAGTGGGCGATATTAGTGATGAAGGAAAACGAAAACTTTACCTGGCGAATTTGAATTGCCTTGACGACAATATTGGCCGACTACTGGATGTGTTGGAAGAAAAGGGATTAATGGAAAATACCCTGGTAATTTTGATCTCAGATAATGGGGGAGAGCCTTTAACGGGGGCAAATAATCTCCCTTTAAGCGGGTCGAAATATACCATGCACGAGGGGGGAATTAGGGTACCTTTTATTATTTCTTGGCCAAAATCCTTACCACAGGGTAAACTATATCAGTACCGTGTTAGTGCCCTGGATATTGTGCCAACATGCTTGCAGGCAGCTGGTATTGCATCAAATGAATCAGATACATTTGACGGTAGCGGCCTGATTTATCCAATTTTAAACGATGAACCATCTGTAAAAGCTGAGGAACCGCTTTGTTTTAAGTTTGGCAAACAATGGGCGATTATCGATCAGGGGTGGAAACTGGTTTATGCCGAGGATTACAATCCTGGATGGAGACCAATTACATCACAAATATTGTTGGGGGCAAATAGTGGTAAACTTGCCTTGTACAATTTGAATGAAGATATTGGCGAACGGAATAACCTGGTTGATGTTGAAGAGGAAAAAGCCCGGGAACTTCAGCATAAATTTGATAGTTGGCTGGAGAAAATGAAGGCAGAGCATCAGAATTATTCGTTTTGGTCTAAAGGAGACTAGTCCACAAGTATTGTGTTTATTCCGTGGAAGAGTTGAAGGAACGATAACAACAAAATATTGTAAAAGTGAATAGAGATGAAGAGAAAGGCGGTTGTATTTTTATTGTTTGGGGTTATTGGTATTGCTGGAACAGTTTTTTTTACAGTAACTTCAAACAAAGCCATATCTAGTACTGAAACGACAGAAAGAAAAGCAGAATATAACAACGAAAAACGACCAAGAGAAAGCCTTTCTGAAAAAGAAAAAGCTATTAATAAGGCTCATTTAGAGCGTCATTATGATTCAGGTGTCCCCTTAAAAAGTGCTTCCGGAATTACTTCTTATGCAGATGGGAAAATACAAGGATACTGGGATAAAATGCGATTCTTATCTTCGGGGAAAACTGGCTACGGTTATCGAGTGGATGGTTCGGTGTACGATAAGGAACATGATGTAATTTATGCGATTTCTTATGCAGGGCACATTTGGAAAATTAACCGTGACGGGGATAATCCATCCCAAATCCAATGGGAATTAATGAATCACAAGCAAAGTTTTAAAACTTCTTACATTGAAGGTTTAAACAAAAGCGATGGGGCATTTCGTATGATTCGTTCCTCAAAAACAGGAATGCAATACAGCGATGATGAAGGAAGAACATGGACGGCAGCGTCGGGGATTTCAGCTATGGAAGAAACCAGAGAAGCTGTCGTTGCCGATAAATTGGGAGCAAACAGAATATTTAGTGTCGTAAAAACCAGTTCATCAAATTTGCAGGCCTGTATTTCATTAAATGACGGAGTAACTTACAGTCCCTTATCTACAAACTTTAATCCTGCGGAATATAATGTTAAGATGTTCAAAGCATTAAACTCCGAATCCGTTTTTATTGCAGCCTTGTCCAATTCTGATTCATTATTAAGGATTTTCGAATGTACACCCGCCGATTCCAGTTTCAATTTAATTGCCACTTCATCAACCACATTTTTTGGGTTGGACAGAATATTTGGTACCTTTTATAACGACAATTTTCATTTTTACGTTGCCGCCAAAAATTCGCACATTTACTATTCATCAGACAAGGGAAATAACTGGGAACTAAAGAGCAGCACAAATAATAGCGATGGGGATACGAATCCCCGCACGGTGCACCCCACAAAACCAAATATAATTTTCCAGGGCTATTTAGACGTTAACATGTCGGTGAATAGTGGAGCATCGTTTTCGAATTTTTCCCATTTATTTGGTTGGGATGTGCATCACATGAAAATGCATCAGAAAAAAGATGGAAGTTATTTTCATTTTATTGGATTGGATTTCGGATGCTATATATCTGATGAACCTGAGAATAAGGACGAATATATCCAGCTTAACAATACTTCTCCAGCCCAAATGTGTTATGATGCCGATCATGGTCAAAATTATTACAGCTCATTCTCCAGTACGCAAGACCGGGGGACGTTGGGATATGAAACCTACTCCAACAGATCATTTACTACCGATGTAAAAACAACAGATGGATTGCGTGTGACCATCGGGAATAACGAAGAATCTGTTTGGACCTGGATGTACTACGGTTCAATTTTCAGGCAGGCAAACTTTGTGGTTCAGTCATCGGATTTGGCCCAAATTAACTGGACGAGCAACTGGTGGGCAGCCCCCATGATTCCATCTCCGGATAAAAATGAAGATGCAATTTATGTGGCGGCAGGGCCTAAACTTTCTAAGTTTACCTATAATTCGTCCGATAATTCTATCATTCAGACCAGCCATTATGTCGATTTTGGAGAGAAATCAGGGTCAGAAATAACAGGTTTTGGCTATTCTCCGATAAACACAAAAAGGTGGTATGTTTCGGTTAAAACAGGCGGTTTTTATTATTCAGTAAATGGCGGACAAACTTTTAGTCAATCGCAATACACCGGGCTTTTCCCACGTGCGAACGACCAGGGGTACAATTATGCTAAAAATCAGCATGTAATAAAAGCATCAAATATTGATGAGAAAACAGTGTACTGCGCCGGTGTAGGTAACTTGTTCATGATTAGCACCGATGGTGGACAAACATTTACGAACCATAGCAACGGATTAAATATATACAGGATACGAGACTTTGATTTTTCTCCGGATGAGAAATTCATTTTTGCTGCTTGTGCATATGGTGGCATTTGGGTGTATTCCGTGGACGATGATAAGTGGTATGAAATGATCGATGAGGCGGTTCCGTATGTTGACTTTACCGATGTTGAATATATGGTAAGAGAGAATACAGTAAACTTTGGAACATTCGGAAATGGTATACTAAAATTAAAACTCGATGTAAAGGTTCCTCCGGTGGCCTATCCCGATAGTTTGGTGGCAACGTTGGATGGGAACAATCGTGTAAAACTATCGTGGAAAGATAACTCGGACAATGAAATAGGTTTTATTATTCAACGTCTGGATAACGGAACGTTTTTAAAAATAGGTGATGTCTCACTTAACGTAACTTCCTATACGGACACTCAACTGACAGAACCGGGAGATTATACCTACCGGGTTAAAGCCATAAATTCGACCGAATCATCATACTTCTCTAACTATTCTCAGGCTACAATATTGCAGGAAGGTAAAGTCTCAAAACAAAACTGGACCCTGGTTAGTGTTGATAGTGAAGAAACCAGTGGATATGGTGCAGAGTTAGCTTTCGATGAGAATGAAAGCACCATGTGGCATACACAATGGAATGTGACTCCAAAGCCTGATTATCCGCATACCTTGGTGATTGATATGCACAACACGATTACATTGCAGGGGTTTGGGTATTTACCCCGCCAAGATAACCAGTGGAACGGAACAATTAAAGCTTACGAATTCTATGTTTCTACTGACAATTCAAATTGGGAAAAAGTAGCTTCGGGCAGTTGGGATCAAACAAAAAAGAACAAGGAGGTGTATTTCAGTTCACCGGTGGAGGCCAGGTATATTAAGCTGGTTGGGCTAAACGAAGTGAATGGTTTGGCTTTTGCTTCCTGTGCTGAACTATCGGTGTATACTCAGGTACTATCGAAACAATTACTTACTGCACCTCAATTTGTGCAGGGAGGCAGGTTATCAGATACTGAAATAGAATTAATCTGGCTGGATAAGTCGAGCGATGAAAGCGGTTTTGTTGTTGAACAATTAATCGACGGAAATTTTACTGAAATATACACCAGTGGTCCAAATGTAACGAGCTACAAGTTGCAAAACACAACAATTAATACGGCTTACTCATTCCGCGTTTCAGCATTTAACTCAGAAGGATCATCCGAATACTCAAGATTATTAACGCTCGATAATATAGATGCTCCAGTTGGTGTAGATGATTTAACAATTCAGAATGATATGATTGTGGTGTACCCTAATCCTGTTAAACATCAATTGAACATCCGTATTGACGGCAACTTGAAATTTGATCGCTGGCAAATATTCGATATGTCGGGCCGGGTGATCAAAAGTGGCAATATCACGGAGTACATAAGCCAGGAGCAGATAAATGTTCAGGAACTAAAAACAGGGCATTATCTGCTGCGTATGAGTGGTGTGAACGGCACGGTCTCAAAATCAATTATAAAAAAATAGCATGAAGTTTTTAGCGTTGTCATTTACTATCTTTTTATTTACTGTAAGTGCTTATTCGCAATTTATTGATGAGGCAACTCCTGCAGATGTAAAACCAACACTTTCATCGGTACCCGATAGTTGGGTGCTTGATTTTAGCGATGAGTTTGATGGTACGCAAGTAAATGCCAATAAATGGAGAATCGATAACAGTACCAAATCCCGTGCAGCCCGCCCCAAAATTGGAATCGACGATTGGCGATGGAAACCAGAGAACGTCTCTGTTGCCAATGGGAACCTAATTCTGAAAGTGTATAAAACAGCAGCAGGTTCCATGACAAATGGATCGATAAACAGTTACACCAAGTACGAAACTCAATATGGGTATTTTGAAGCCCGAATTAAGATTGGTGAAGCCAACAAAGGGACACACACTGCATTTTGGTTACAAGGACCAAATATGGGTAATGTAGATGGCACGGCAAATGATGGAGCCGAAATTGATATCTTCGAATCAGCATGGACTGGTGAATTCACAAAATCGGTGGTACATATTGATGGATATGGAGCTGATCACCAGGCAAACACTAAACAATACAGCACTCCCGGCATCCATGATGGATTTCATACCTGGGGTTTTTATTGGACGGAACATGAGATGGAGATATATTATGATGGTGTATTTAAAGTTCGGTATTCTGATCCGAAATGGGTGGCACAGGCTCCCGAATTTTTGTGGTTGTCAAACGGAGCCAGCTTCGGGTTGGAAGGCGATCAGTATTTTGTTGACCATCCGATTGGTTATCTTACCGAAACGCAGGTTGATTATATTCGAGTATGGAAACCCGACGGCAGCCAATCAGCTAACGATTCGCTATTAAGCAAAGAAAACTGGTCGCTCATATACACCGATAGCGAAGACAACTATAGCAGTAATTTGGCAACTTACGCTTTCGATGACAATCCTTATACCTTTTGGCACACAGAATGGAAAAACAACCAACCTCCCTTTCCTCACGAAATTCAAATCGATTTAGGAGATACAGCCGTATTTTCAGCCTTTGTTTATACGCCTCGTCAAGATAATAACCTCAATGGGAATATTAATAATTATGAGTTTTATGCTTCAAATGTTCCCGGATGCTGGGGCGATCCATTAAAATCAGGCTCTTTCACAACAACTGGAAGCACTGTACGTGTAGTACTTGACGAACCTGCAGAGTGCAGATATATTCGGTTGGTGGCCTTGTCTGAGATAAATGGATTGCATTTCACCAATGTTGCAGAATTATCTTTAGTTGGAGATTATATCAACGAAATTCAGGTTGGAGTTAATAATACAATAAAAGAATTGGTAGCCGCGGTTTATCCGAATCCTTTTACAGGTGAAATCAACCTGAAATTGAATAATAAGCATAATCTGGCTGGCTGGAGGATTTATACAATTGGTGGACAGATTATGAAGCAAGGCGAGATACCTGATTTAGAAAATAGAGTAAAAATAAATACACAAAGTTTAACACCGGGAGTATATCTTCTTGAGTTAAATAATGCTTTGGGGCGCGAACTAAAGTTAGTGGTCAAAAAATAATTTGTTAAGAATATATATGAAAATTGTAACCATGAGAAAGGATAAATTAGCAATTCATTTAAAGGCATCAATCTATGTAGTCATTTTTGCAGGAATGTTAATGAGTTGTGCCAATAGAAAGCGTGTTGAAATCGATTTGTCTGGCGATTGGAAATTTCAAATTGATCGTATGGATCAGGGATTTAACGAAAAATGGTACAAACAGGAGCTTTCGGACACCATCATTCTGCCTGGATCAATGCCCGAGCAGAACAAGGGAATTCCCGTTGGGTACAATACCAAATTTACCGGTAATATATGGAGGGAGTATCCTGCCAGTAAATACTGGTACGATGATGAAAATTACAAACCTTATTTAAGCGACGATAAATTTCGCTTTCCTTTCTGGCTGGTGTCCGATTATCATTATGTTGGTGCAGCATGGTATCAGAAAAAAGTTACAATTCCCAAAGATTGGAATGGAAAAAAAGTGGAACTGTATCTGGAGCGTCCGCACTGGGAAACTAAAGTATGGGTAAACGATACTTATGTGGGTGTAAATAATGCACTGGGTGTTCCGCATATTTACGATTTAAGCGAATACTTAAATCCAGGCGACAATGCAATTACCATTTGTATTGACAACCGTGTGAAAGATGTAAATGTGGGTATTGATGCGCACAGTATTAGCGATAATACACAAAGCAACTGGAATGGAATTATAGGAGATATCAAGCTGCTTCAAAAAGATATGCTGTTCATTTCTAATGTGCAGATTTTCCCTGACCTGGAGAATAAAATGGCACGTTTGGAAATTGAAATAGGCAACGATACAGAAAGCCCAATGTACGGCGAAATTAAGGTTTCTGCATCAAGTATTTATACAGAAGAAGTACACAGCGTTGATGCTGTAAGTACGACTTTCAATTCAGATGCCGGTACTAAAATAATCGAATTGGAATACCCCATGGGAGAAGATGTTCGTTTGTGGGATGAGTTTCATCCAAATATGTATCAACTTAAAGTGGAACTAACATCAAATGAGCTTGGTGATGTTTGGACCGGCAATTTTGGTATGCGCGAATTCCGAAATGTGGGTAAGAGTCTAGAGAATAATGGCCGCCCGGTTTATTTACGAGGTACTTTAGATTGCGCCGTATTCCCAAAAACAGGTTATCCTCCAACAGATAGGAAATCTTGGGAGCGAATATTAAATGTATGCAAAGCGCATGGTCTTAATCATATTCGTTTTCACTCATGGTGTCCGCCAAAAGCAGCTTTCGATGCTGCCGACAAATTAGGATTTTATTACCAGGTGGAGGCTTCGGCATGGGCAGTTAATTTAGGAGACAGCACAGCGTTAGATCAATGGATTTATGACGAAAGCGAGCGAATGGTATCAGAATATGGCAATCACCCGTCTTTCTGCTTAATGCCATACGGAAATGAGCCGCATGGTAAAAATCACAAAGCCTATCTAATTGACTTTGTAAAATACTGGAAGGCCAAAGGCGATAAGCGAAGAATTTATACCACAGGAGCCGGTTGGCCGCTTATTCCTGAAAACGATTTTCATAATACGCACCGTGGAACGCGTATTCAGGGCTGGAACCAAAACCTGGAGAGTGTAATTAACAAAGAGGCACCTCGCAGCGACTACGATTTTGAAAAAACAGTGGCAAATTTGAAAGCACCAATGATTGCTCACGAAACAGGGCAGTGGTGCGTGTATCCGAATTTCAAAGAGATGGAAAAGTACGATGGCGTAATGAAAGCCACCAACTTCGAAATCTTTCAAAAAAGTTTGGAGGCACATGGCATGTTGCATTTAACCGACGATTTTGTAAAAGCTTCGGGCATGTTGCAGGTATTGTGCTACAAAGCCGATATTGAAGCTGCGTTACGAACCAAAGGTTTTAGCGGATTTCAACTGTTGGATTTGAGCGATTTCTCAGGTCAGGGCACTGCCATTGTCGGTATTCTGGATGCCTTTTACGAAGAGAAGGGGTATGTTACACCCGCTGAGTTCAGACAATTTTGTGATGTAACTGTTCCCTTGGCACGCTTCAAAAAAATGATATTTACGAGCGATGAAAAAGTGGCTTGCGATATAGAAATTGCGCATTATGGCGAAAAGGAACTGAAAGGAGTTGAACCAGCATGGAAAATAGTTGATGCGGATGGAAATACAGTAAAAGAAGGAACTCTCGATAAAACCGATATAAGTTTCGGACACAATATTCAGTTGGGTTCAATAAGCGAAACCATTGAAATCTCGGAAGCTTCGGAATTTCAATTGCAGGTTGATGTAGCCGGCTTTGTGAATACATGGGATATCTGGATTTATCCGGCTGAGCTACCAAAAGTAGAAAGTGATGTAATGGTGGTTTCAACTTTAAATCAAAAAGCATTAGCAACCTTGGAGAATGGAGGAAAAGTGTTGTTAACAGTTAAAAAAGGCAGCATTAAAGAAGGTAAAGGTGGCGAAGTGGCCGTTGGTTTCTCAAGCATATTCTGGAATACAGCTTGGACGAATTATCAGAAACCGCATACCCTGGGTATATTGTGTAATCCTGAACATCCGGCATTGGCTGATTTCCCAACCGAATACTATTCTAACTGGCAATGGTGGGATGCCATGAGCCATTCAAATGCCTTCAATATTGAAGGATTTGAAAATACAACTGAACCCATTGTTCGTATCATAGACGATTGGGTAACCAATAAACCATTGGCCTTGATTTTTGAAGCCAAGGTAGGCAATGGAAAATTGATAATGACGGGTGTTGATCTTCAATCCGATTTGGATAACCGCCCTGAAGCAAGGCAAATGCTGTATAGCTTTAAGAAATACATGAGTGGTGAATATTTTAATCCGACAACAGAAATAGGTGTAGCCGAAATAGAAGGTTTATTTCAGAAGTAATTATTATCCATTTGTTTAAAAATTTAGAACTCCATTCAATTCGTATGAATTTGAGACTCAATTTTTGACAAGAAAGGTAATGAAAAGATTAACTGAAATGCTCACCAATATTGGTTTTAGGCAGGCTAAATTGTATAAAATACTTGTGATATAGTGGATTCTCATATTTGTAAAGGTAGGTTTTCAGTGAGATTGCGATCCCGCTATGTCGAATTTAATAATAATTGGTAATCACTTGAATAAACTATATTCTCTTTAAAATATGACAGGTTGTTTTTTGGGTAATTCAACCTCCTTTTAATTGAACAAATACTTCACTTTGCAACATCTGTTCAATGTTGACCATTAAGTTCAGAAAACTGGCTTTGGTTTTAAATTTATTCTTGCGCTATTCCTTTAGGTTTGTTGACACTTAAATGTAAAAATAAAACTAAAGAATCTATTCATATGAAACTTAGAACTGTTATGCTATTGGCAGTGGTCTGTTTTACCTTGTCAGGGTTTGGGCAGGAAAAGAAACCTAATGTAGTCGTGTTTTTAGTAGACGATTTAAGAACAGAACTCGGTTGTTACGGTAGCACTCATGTTAAAAGCCCAAACATCGATGCGCTGGCAAAAGACGGTGTGTTATTCGATAAAGCCTATTGTCAGGAAGCAATTTGTGCACCATCGCGGATGAGTATATTAACTGGTTTGCACCCACAAAATATTGGTATTTATTCCTTATTTACTCCACTGCGCAAAAAGCACAAAGATATGGTTACCCTGCCGCAGTTCTTCAAAGCCAATGGGTACACCACGGTTAGCATAGGTAAAGTTTATCATCATACATTCGACGATAAAGAAAGTTGGAGTATTCATATTCCAAAAGAATCCAACGCTTATGTGCTCCCTGAAAATATTGCTTTACAGAACAGTGGTAGTGGTAAAGGATCGGCTTTTGAATGTGCTGATGTTACCGATGACGCCTACAAGGATGGAAGAACAGCAAATCATGCCATTGAAACACTTCAAAAAATAAAAGATGAAAAGTTTGTAATGTTTGTTGGTTTAAGCAAACCACACTTGCCTTTTAATGCACCAAAAAAATATTGGGACATGTACAAAGAAGGTGATTTTACAATTCCCGTCAAAAAAGCTCCCGAAGGGATGAGTTCGCTGGCATTAACTAAATGGGGAGAGTTGCGTGGATACCATGGTATTCCGAAAGAAGGTTTATTGGATGATGAGCTAAGCCTTAAATTAATGCACGGTTACTACGCTTGTGTAAGCTATATCGATGCACAAATGGGCAAAGTAATGCAAGCTTTAGAAGACCTTGATTTACGCGAAAATACCATGGTGGTTTTAATGAGCGACCATGGCTGGAAATTAGGAGAATACGGTGCCTGGTGCAAACATACCAATTTTGAATTAGACGTTCATGTGCCAATGATTATTAGCCGGGAGACCTCGCATAAAAACCGACAAACCAATGTACGAAGCCAGGCACTTGTTGAGAATATTGACATTTTTCCAACAATTGCCGAAGCATGTGAATTAGAAGTGCATCCTGTCGACGGGAAAAGCATTTTGAAATTGGTTGATAATCCCGAAATGGAGTGGGATAAAGCAGCTTATAGCATCTATCCACGTGGCGAAAAATACATGGGCTGCACTGTAACGGACGGCGAGTGGCGCTACACCGAATGGCGAAATATGGATGAGCACAACACGCATTCGGTTGAGTTGTATCCGTGCCAAACTGATTTCAATAAAGTGGGTGAAAATCTGGCTGGAGGTGAAAAGTACAAAGGTATTCAGATAAAAATGAAAAAGTTACTGGACGAAAATTTCTCACCTGAGCGTATTTCGTTTTATACTAACTAAGGGAAATAATAAATAATGAAACAATTTATATTTAAAGCAAAACTACTTGTTTTTTTATTGATGTTTGGAACAGCTTATGCTCAGTCGTTGCAACACCCTGTTATCTGGGCAACTAACAACGATAAAGCTGAAATACAGGCTAAAGTAGAAAATTACAACTGGGCCAACAGTATAATTACAAAAGCCAAAGCGGCAATTGATGATAAAGTTAATACACATATTTCAAACCCGACGGCAATATTAGGCACAATTCCGGTGTGCGAAACCCGCGATGATTTGTCAGAATCTGCTGCCAGTGCTAATAATGCAAAACATGCACAGGTACTTAATTATGCATCATATGCGGCCATGGTTTATTATGTGACAAGTGAAGAGAAATATGCGCAGTTTGCTGCCGATATTCTTTGGTATTACATAGAAGAACTGGCGCCGCGAACACCCGAAACTACTGCTTTAAGCGGAAGCCATTTTTACGATCCAAGGGCCGGTTACCTGCAGTTTGCCATGGCCTACGATTTAATGGTTAGTTATTTAAAGCAAACCGGCACTAAAGTGTATCGAAAATCAACTGGAAGCAGAGTTGCTTTTGATAACGTAAAGGCACAAAAAGCCGTTCACAACATTGCAATGAATGCTTTACAAGAGCATGCCGGTGCTGATACCCGGATTGGACAACGAGTAAGCAATCATCCTATTTTAAGAGCACCCGGAGTTTTGTTCAACATTCTTTGTGTGGAAGATGATAACGAACGCGAGCGAATGTTCGAAGTATTCTGGAATACAGGAACAAAGAATCAAAACTCGTTTACAAAAACAATTTTACCAATGTTTGGCGATCAAGGTATTTGGCCCGAAGCGGTGAGTTACAGTTTTATGCCAAACATTACATTGGTGCTTGATGTGGTCGACCGCCTAAAGCCCGAAATGAATTTGATGGCGGATAAAATGCACATCCTGGATGGTAATTTCCTTTTTGATAATCTGAGGTATCCCAACAGACGTTTTGTGCGCTATGGCGATTCGCACCGCGACAACGACGGAACCGGGGCACTTTATCGCTACACCCTTGATTTAGCTGCAAGAAGAGGTTTTGCAGCATATGAACAAAAAGCCACGGTTGCCTTGCGCCAAGGCTACGATGCAGAAGGTGGGTACGATCCGGCAGTTCCGGTTACAACTTTTGATAATGTAAAAGCTTTTGAACAATTGTTTTTGGGAATAGATATTCCTGAAACCATTGACGGAGAAATTGATTTTCAGAAACCGACTGTAGTAATAGAACATGCAGGTGTTGCCCTTCAGCGGAATTATGTTGAGGTAAATAATATCGATTATGGGCTTTGCGGAATAATTGGAGGGGCTCATTATGTGCACTCGCATTGCACAGGTATTACAATGGAACTTTATGGAGCCGATTATATTATGGCAGCTAATGGTGGTTTGCCAAACTCATTGGCCGAAAGAAAAGAAGATGTTCATACTGGTTACTTTTGGCGCCACGCAGGAAACAATACCGTAATTGTAAACGGAACATCGCATGGTATTCAGCAAGGTTCGTGGAAATCCAATTCCGATTTGTGGATGAATACCACTGTAAACGAAGCTGCCGAACCAAAACATCTCGAAGACCCGGTTAATCCGAATTTCAGCTTTGCCACCCAGTTTTTAGATGACGAAGTAAACAATTGCGAACAGCAACGTACACTAAGTACCATTCGAACCAGCGAAACAAGTGGTTATTATTTTGATCTATTCCGTTCAAAATCTACTGTAAATAATAATTTTCACGATTATGTATACCATAATATTGGCGACGAAACACATATTTTCAATAGTAATGGCGACGAATTAAGTGTATCGGCAACCGCAAGGTATCAGACCGATATTGGCGACACCTACAAGTCTCCGGGATGGCGCTTTTTTGAAGAAACAAAAGTTACAGCACCGCTTGACGAGGCAACCAATATTCGCTTCGATTTAAATGAAACGAACACCTACATGAACATGTTTGTACCTGCTGATGTAGTGCGTGAATACACAAAAGCAGTAGGACCTGCCACACGCGAAGCAAAAGGAGGTTACGAGGATAGAAAGACACAAATACTGGCTGTGCGTCAAAATGGTGAGGCCTGGAATAAACCTTACGTTCATATCTTTGAACCATCAAAATCAACCATTACAAGTGTAAAATCGGTTGAGCATTTGTACCGGGGCGAGGTGATTGTTGGTGCAAAAGTTACCAGTCAGATTGATAATAAAACAATAGTTGATTACGTGATTTGTCAGGAAGATGAAAACCAAACGTTTACGCTGCCGGAGATGGGATTGACTTTTAACGGGCGTTTTGCCGTGGTAAGAACCGAACAGGATTTGGGAAAGGCACAGACAACGTTGTACATTGGCGAGGGTACTAAACTAACTTTCGGCAACCATATGCTGGAAGCAGATGCTGATAAAAAGGGAAACCTTGTTGTTGAAGGGGAAGTAGATTTAAGCCGGGTGCTTGGTTTTAAAAACCTTTCGAATAATACCGTGGTTGAGAGAGGCAGTAGCCTATCGGTTGAAGCTGTGGTTGGGAGCGACTTCACGGAAGTAACCTTGTTTGTAAACGGAGCGAATGCGGGAACTATAACACAGGCTCCGTATATATGGGAGTCGAATGCCCTCTTAGCTAACCTTACAGAGCCATCATATATTTTAAAACTGGTAGCCAAAGATGTAAATAATGAGGTTGCAGAGAGCTCAATTTCCATTTTAACTCCCGGACAGTGGGCACGTACAACCGATTTTCACCCACATTCGGTGCCAGGAGTAATTCAGTTTGAAGACTATGATTATGGCGGAGCAGGTGTGTCGTATTACGACCGATCGCCCATTGATGAGTCGAAATACAAGTATTGGGAAGGTGATAACGTGGATTTAAATAGTTCAAAAGAGAGGATAAGTTACATTCAGGGACAAGAGTGGTTAGAGTACACCATAAATGTTGAAAGCACTGGCTACTACGATTTTTTTGTTAATCATCAAACTCGGCGTACACCCGAATTTGAAGCCCTTACCGTTTCTTTGCCCGATGAAAATAAGGTTTTGTTTAGCAAGAAAATACTTACATACACGGGTACGGGTGCATTTGCTACCGATTTGCTAGGCAATGTTTACCTGGAAAAGGGGACACATGTAATCCGGTTTTACATGGATAGTTATGGCTTCGATTTGGATTATTTTGAACTAAAACTCACACAACCAACCGGTAATAAGCAGATTCAGGCGGAAGCAGATCGGTTGAAAATTTACCCCAATCCGGCACACGATACCGTAAATATTGCCATGGATGGATTTCGAACCGCCGATATCACCATTTACAATATGGCCGGGCAACTTATGTTTAACACACAAACAAGCGAATCAGTCATTCAACTGTCTCGTAGCTTCAATTATAAACGTGGACTATATGTGGTTAGGGTGTTGGATGAAAACAAACAGGCACACTTTGGAAAACTAATATTTAGGTAGTAAAACAGTAATATTTATATGAAATACTTATTGTCAACACTTTTTGTGCTTTTTTGCACTTCAGTTGTTTTTAGTCAAACAGAACAGAAGGAGGTAAATTACTTTGCCAACAATGCTTTTGGTAATCCGATAGTAGGCAAATTGGGAGAACATTATAATGGAGTAACTTATATCGCCTATCAAGGAGAAAAGGAAGACCCGTACGTTGCTGCGTACGACCATAAAAAGGAGATGTGGATAGGACCCTATAAAGCCGGGACAAGTTTACTGGGTAAAACATCCGGTAAAAAAATCGATAACCACGGAAAACCAACTTTGGTTGTAGATGGAGAAGGGTATATCCATGTTGTTTTTGGAGGACATGGAGGTTCAAAAGAGTTTGGCGAGAATTCTCTTGGAAATTACAATTGCGGAAAACAAATCCATGTTAAAACAAAAAAGCCCATGGATATATCGAGTTGGGAAGAGGTGGATAACCTTACACCCTTTGCAACTTATAGCCAGTTTCTGAAAATGGACAATGGAGATATCTACTTGTTTTATCGGCATGGGGCACATCGTAGTGATTGGGTTTATCAGGTATCGAAAGACAATTGCCGCACGTTTTCTCCCAAAGTTTCCATTGTTAAAGCAAAGCCGACATCCGCAACAGAGGAGTGTTCTGATGTCTGGGACTCCTGGTATCTTGATATTCAGCATGGCAATGGCAACGACATTATCGTTTCGTACAATTACCACGTTTGCAAAAACATGCGCCCTCACGATAGTGAACGTCATAATTGTTACTATATGAAGTTCGATACCGATAAAAATGAGTGGTACAATGTAAAAGGTGAATCATTAAAGCTTCCTGTAACCAAAGAGTATGCCGATACAATGACTCTGGTTGCAAACACCGGGGATAAATGGAATCATATCGGGCGAGCCTGTATAAATAAAAATGGTTTTCCCCATGTTGGCTTTTATGAAGGCGAAGATGATGGTTCGCTTAATGGCGGACCCAAACAGCTTAAACTTTATCAATGGACAGGTAATGAGTGGATTGGGGGCAGAACAAACCTGCCGGAAGAAGCCCGAGGAGAAATGAACGTAAAATCACCTGATTCAGTAAGTTGTTTACTTGGTAATGATAAGGGTGAGTTTGGTGAGGTAGCCTGGTGGAATAGTAGCAATGGCAACACAGCGTTTACAAAAGAAGCTGTTTTGCTAAAGGAAGAAGGTGGTCGGTTCACCTTGTCCAATTTTATTCGAAATGCACATCCGGATGCAAAAATTGTTGCAACACAAAAAATAGAAGGTACTGATTATTCGAGAATTTTTCTTTTAGCTGATAAGGGGCCGATAATGCGAAAGAAAGCTGAAGCTGACTTAATTTGTGTAAGTGAAAATCAGGAGTTTGATATCGAATCAGTCTTGAAAAAATCAGAAAAGCAATATGCTGTACTTCTGGGATCAGCTTATGCTGAAAATAAAATACCACGAGCAACTGATGGCCATGATGAGATTGAATGGGCACAACGAAAAATGGATTGGACTCAGGGATTTTTCCCCGGTTGTTGCTGGAAACTATATGAATATACTAACGATGCCAAATGGAAAAAGGCAGCCGATTATTTTCAAAACCTGTTTATTGACGGGAAAGATGTAAACACTACCCACGACCTGGGGTTTATGTTCTACTGCTCTTTTGGCGAGGGATATGAATTAACAAAAGACGAAACGTATAAACAGGTGGTAATTGATGCTTCTGAAGCTTTAATTACCCGGTACGATTCAACGGTAGGTTGCATAAAAAGCTGGGACTTTGGAAAAGAAAGGTGGACATTTCCGGTTATTATTGATAACATGTTAAACCTTGAAATGTTATTTGAGGCTTCGCTTTTAACCGGCGACGAAAAATATAAAAACGTTGCTATAAACCATGCGAATACTACATTGAAAAATCATTTCAGAGACGATTACAGCACCTGGCACGTGGTAGATTACAACCCTGAAGATGGAACGGTATTTAAGAAATTAACACATCAGGGCTATTCGGACGAAAGCAGCTGGGCCAGAGGACAAGGCTGGGCACTTTACGGTTATACCATGTGCTACCGTTATACAAAAAATCCGGTATACCTGGAGCAGGCAAAACATGTAGCAGAATTTGTTTCCGCAAATTTACCTGTCGATTATGTGCCGTTTTGGGATTTTAATGTAAGCGATGCTGAAATTATGTACAAAGATGCTTCTGCCGGGTCACTTTATGCTTCTGCCTTTATCGAATTGTATGAATACACCAACAACGAAGCGTATAAAACTTTGGCAATAAATATTTTAAAATCGTTGAGCTCCGAGAAATACTTCTCAGAATATGGCGAAAACTGTGGTTTTTTGTTGAAGCATAGTGTTGGTAATTTCCCAAAAGTCAGCGAGATAGATGTTCCGATTAATTATGCCGATTATTATTGCCTGGAAGCTTTGTTACGATTGAAAAAACTAAATAATTAAAGCAAAAAATCTCATGGTTAAAGTTATTGTTCTTGGAGGATTGCTGCTCGTTTGTTTGGTTTTACAAGCGCAAACCGAGGCGCCATCGTGGGTAGAATATGCCGATAAAAAAGAAAGTAACAGGTTGGACGAAGCTACTTTAAGCGATTATTCCTATTCGGGGTATCATTTCTCCGAAAAAGAAATTCCCGATGTTTCGGGCTGGACCAGGTTTGATGTTACAAACTACGGAGCGTCTCCGGATGATGAACATTATGACGATGATGGTATTCGGGCAGCCATTAATGCCGCAATTGCCAGTAATCAACCCGCTGTGGTTTTTTTTCCAGCCGGAAAATTCCTGGTAGCTGATGCCGCTAATGCCGATAAGCCGTTTGTAATAAATGCCAGCAACATTGTATTAAAAGGAGCTGGCTCCGGCGACGGTGGTACCGAAATTTACACTGATAAAACCCTTGATAATCCTTCTGATGCAGCGATATATCCCTGGCGTTTTCATTTTAAAGCCGATAACAATGCGATTGATGAGAAAATCACTTCAATTAATAAACGAATTAACAGGGGCGATTTTACAATTGAAGTTCAGGATGCAAGTGGATTAAGCGTAGGGCAGATTGTAAACCTTTATCACGGTGGAGTTGCCAATCTCGAAGCAAATATGCCCGGGTTAAGCTATAAGGCAGAGTGGATAAGAATAATAAATAACGGTATCAGGACTCATGAAAAACATATTATTGAATCTATCGAAGGCAATAAGGTAAAGTTTAAAAATCCTGTTCAATACAATATAACAGCCGATGTTTCGGGGGCTGAGCTACGAAAATATTATACAATTGAAGAGGTAGGTGTAGAAGACATTTTATTTACCAGCGGCTGGGCAAATAGTGCAGAGGTTTATGCGCATCATGCCAGCGATTATGTAGATTATGCCTACCGGGCTCTGGCGTTTGAAAATGTGAAAAACGGCTGGATTCGTAATTGTCAAATCAAAGATTGGAACGAAAGCCTGATGATTGAGAAAAGTATCGGGGTAACAGTTAAAAACATTTTAATCTCGGGAAAGCAAGGCCATACTTCCTATTTTGCACGATACTCTTATGGGGTTTTATTCGAAGATTGTAGAGACATCGTACCTGTAGGATTTAAAAATGCAGGAGGACAGGGGCACGGACCCGGAATGCGCTGGTCAACCGTAAATACCGTATTTCTTAACTGTGAAATGCCGAAACACCAATCAATTGATTGTCATGGTTATCACCCCTACAGTAATTTGTTGGATAATGTTTCAGGGGGCTCTTTTTATAATAATGGAGGTGCCGAAATTGCGTATCCCAACAGTGGCCCTTATATGACCTTTTGGAATTTTCTCCACGATGCACATTACAGCAATTGGACATTTGATTTTTGGGACACGGTAAATCGAAAAAACAATACTTATGTGAATCCTCTTTTTGTTGGTTTCCGTGTAGTGGAAAAGCCGGTTACCTTAAAAAATACAGGTTTGAATGAGTTAAATGGTGAACAAGCCTATCCAAAGTCATTATTCGAGGCACAACTGCAACTTCGGCTGTACGGAGGCTATATGTCGGCTTCTTCCTCAAAAGAAGAATTTTTACCTGTAAATGCGAATGATGACAAGGCTGCAACAAACTGGACTTCAGAAAATGCCGGGGCAGGCGAATGGCTGATGCTCGACCTGGGCAAAGCGGAAAGTGTAAATGAACTTACAGTAGATGAAACTACAGCAGGCATTGATGAGTGGAAGCTGGAGGCCTGGGGTGAAGGCGAATGGCAAATCCTAAAAACAGGATCGGAAATCGGAGCCAATAAAGTGATTTCTTTTGAACGAGTGGACACCCGCAAGTTACGATTGGTTGTTGTAAGCATGAAAAACGGGCTGGAAAGTAATCCCGTTTCAATAAACGAATTTAAGGTTTCAGGAGATTCTTACTATGTTGGAATTGTTAATCAACCAACAATTAATAATGAATTTATAAGTGTTTACCCAAATCCAAGTAATGCGCTGGTTAATATTGACATCAATTTTGAAGGCAATAAACACATTGCAATCTACAATTCTGTTGGAAAGCTGATTTGGCAAAAAGTTACCGTACAAAAAAGTATTCAGCTTTCAAAAGGCGTTGAATTAAATAGAGGATTTTATATTATCAGGATTATAGGTAATGGTAATCACATGTTTACGGGGAAAATGATTATTCAATAGAAAAATCACTAGCGAGCACTTAAATTCCGCAGGCTAATTGTTTTCTAAAAGCATACCTGCTTTGTACATACCTTTTAAAACAGGGTGCATTTCTTTTCCTAAAGCGGTTAAACTATATTCTACCCTGGGAGGAACTTCTGGAAATACGGTTCGAAGAATCAGACCATCTTCCTCCAATTCTTTAAGTTGTTTAGTTAGCATTCGCTCACTAATATCCGTGAGTAGCTTCATTAGCTCACTATACCGTTTATCTCCTTGATATAGATGCAGAATAATGGTTCCTTTTCGTTTTCCTTTAATCGTGTTGATAAAAGTATCTATTGGGCAATAACTTTTTTTCATTTTTTTCAACCTCCCGATGTACCGTAAATAGTTAAATCAGTAATAAATGTTCGTTTTCCTACTTTTTGTACGTTCTTGTGAAAGAATATATTTCTGTTGATATTTGCCTAAAATTAAACAAAAAACAAGCAAAAATGACAAATAATAAATCAACATTCAGGGCTTTTAGGATAGAAGAAGAAAATGGAATATACAAGGGGGTTATAAAAGACATGCCATTTGAAATCCTGGATAATAATGAAATACTTGTAAAGGTTCATTATAGTTCTTTGAATTATAAAGATGCATTGTCGGCAACCGGTAATAAGGGAGTTACCCGAAATTATCCCCACACTCCAGGAATTGATGCTGTTGGAGTGGTAGTCGACTCACGTAGTGACAAATGGAATAAAGGAGAAGAAGTAATTGTTACCAGTTATGATTTGGGAATGAATACTGATGGCGGATTTGCAGAATATATTAAAGTTCCTTCGGATTGGGCAGTTAAATTTCCCGCCAATATGACACAAAAGGAAGCAATGATATTTGGTACTGCAGGCTTAACGGCAGGGATGTCGATACTGCGTTTAACAAAGTTGGTAAAGCCTGAAGACGGAAAGATAGTTGTTTCGGGTGCTACCGGTGGAGTAGGTGCATTAAGTGTTGCAATTTTAGCCAAACTGGGTTATTCCGTTACAGCGATCACGGGTAAGGAGTTTGAACGAGATTATTTGTTGAAGCTTGGGGCAAACGAGATCTTATTACGCGATGATATTTTAAACTTTGATAAAAAACCATTATTGAAACCTTTATTTGCCGGAGCAGTGGATACTGTTGGTGGAGAAATCCTCGAAAATATTATTAAGGCAACAAAGTCAATGGGTGCAATAACTTGCTGTGGAAATGTAGCTTCTCCAAAACTCGAACTAACCGTATTCCCGTTTATTCTGCGTGGTATAACATTAATTGGTATCGATTCGCAGAACTATCCAATGAAGTTTAGATCGAAAGTATGGGAAATGTTAGCCAACGAATGGAAACCGAAACAACTTCTTGAGGCTTATATTGAAATAGAGATTGAGGAGTTACAGGAAAAAATAGACTTAATGCTTCAAGGAAAGTTGAAAGGAAGAACAATCTTGAAAATATTGGATTAAAGTATTGTTTGTCAATATTATAGATTTTGTATTGGCTTGATGTTTTATTGTGTATTAGGGTAAATTCTCATAAATACGAGCCTGAAGATTCCGGCTCGTTGCCCAGTGCTTCCTTTTATTACTTTGTATCAATAAAAAATTATTTCTTCAACTTCGAATAATACTCTTTAGGTGTTTGTCCATATTTCTTTTTAAACGAACGGATAAAATACGAGGTGGAGTTGAAGCCCACATAGGTTCCAATTTCATCAATGTTGTATTTGCCGCTTTTCATCAGTTTTACAGCATTGTTTAAACGTACATCGCGAATAAATTCGGATGGGCTTAAATTTGTTGCAGTCTTAATTTTTCGGTGCAGAGAGCTTCTACTCACGCCTAGTTTGGTTGAAAGGCTGTCGATATCGAACAAGGTATTTTGTAGGTTGTTTTCTACAATTCGCTCCGCCTTTTGCTCGAAAGTTTCGCTAACAGTTGAATCATGAGATGTCTGCCCCTGGTCGTCAAATTTTTTCTTCAAGTTTTCGCGGTTGCTTAAAATATTTTCGATACGAGCAATTAGTAATTTTTCGTCGACCGGCTTGGTAAGAAAAGCATCAGCACCTTTATGCATACTATCAATCTGATACTTATTTTCGGTTAGTGCAGTTAATAAAATAATTGGAATATGATTGGTTTTCTGGTTACTTTTAATCCTGTCAGTAAGCTCAATGCCATCAATCCCCGGCATCATAATATCAGAAACAATAATATCCGGTAAAACCTCGGTGGCAATTTCTAAGGCTTGCTGACCGTTTTTGGCGGTAAGTACTTTATAATTATTAGCAAGCACATTTTTCAGGTAAACGCGTAATTCGTCATTATCTTCAGCAAAAAGTAAAACTTTTTTATCTACGGAAGTAACTATAGCATTCTCTTCTATATCTGAATCAATATCCTTTGTAAGGTGCGATTGAATAATAATGTTTTCCTTTTCATATTCCGGGCTATCTTGAACTGGAAGGTTTATTGTAAATGTTGTTCCATTTCCTTGCTCCGACGTAACCATAATGTTCCCATTGTGTAAACGGATATATTCCTGACAAATATGTAAGCCAATTCCTGTGCCTGTTTCATCACTTTCTTTGTCAACAAAAAAGCGGTCGAAAATAGTAGGTATGTTTTTATCACTAATACCTCTTCCGTTATCTTTTATTTTAATTTCAAGGGAATCTCCCAAGAACTGATTCCCGGTATAATTTACATTAGAGTAGTTGTTTTCGTTTAGTTCTTTTTGTTCTATCGAAAGTATTACCTGTCCTTTTTCAGGCGAATATTTTAAGGCATTCGAAATGATGTTATACACTACCTTTTCAATTTTTTCAGAATCAATTGATAGTTTAAACGATTTAAATGGAGAAGAGAATATGTAGTTTATTTCTTTCTCCTTAATCTGAAATTCAAAATGTTGAACTATGTTTTGACAAATGCTTACAACATCTTCTTCTTGAATGTTTAACTTTACTTTGTCCAGTTCGATTAATCTGAAATCGAGAATTTGATTGGTTAAACGTAAAAGTCGTTCAGCATTTCGTTTCATTATGTTTAAATGCTCCTGCACACCTTTTTCGTTTTCAAAACGGCTTATTAAGCTGTTTAACGGCGAGAGAATAAGTGTGAGAGGAGTACGGAATTCATGCGAAATATTGGTGAAGAACTTGGTTTTTTCTAAAAATAAATTCTCTTCCGCTTCGTGTTTATAGCGCTCAGCCATCATTTCCTTCCTCATTTTTACTCTATAAGCCAATTCTCTGGTGATAAGTAAAAAAATAACTCCAATAAAAATGGTATATAAAATATAGGCGTACCATGAGAGCCAAAAAGGAGGATGGATTATAATTTCTATTTCTTTTGTTTGTTGGCTCCATATTCCATCATTATTTGAACCAATTATTTCGAGCGTATATTTTCCCGGAGGTACTTTTGCCAGCGAAACATCATGACCCTGGCTAATTTCAATCCAATCGTCGATATAATTTTTAATTCGGTACTTGAATAGGTTCTTCGATGATTTTATAAAGTTATTAGCAACAAAACCAAAAACCAGTGTATTCTGATTGTGTTTTAGTTCCAGCTTATTGATACTGGCAAAGTGTTTAGCGTTTACTTTTATCGTGTTTTCGCTGTTTATAGGTTGATGGTTTATCAATAGTTTCGACAGAAATATTTCAGGAACCACTGGGTTTTCTTTCACAATCTGTGGATCGATTATATTAAAACCATTTGCCCCACCAAAAAATATTTTACCTGTAGAATTTATAAAGGCTGCATTGGGATTGTACTGGTTTCCAATTATCCCATCTTGCAAAGAATAACTCTTCAGCTTGTTGGTCTTGGTGATGTATTGAAAGATTCCTTCGTTGGACGATACCCACATATCGCCATTCAGGTCTTTTATTATGCTAAAAATATCGGCATTTTCTATTCTATTGTTTTGTTTAAGTTTATAAAACGAGTCGCTTTTAGGGTCGTAAATATCAATTCCGCCACCGGCAGTGCCAATCCATATATTTCCTGCATTATCTTCAGCTACCGTATAAACCATATTACGGCTTATGCTGTTGTTGTTGTCATTGTAGAAAAAACGTTCAAAATTATCTGATTCTTTACGTTTTAAACTTAGGCCGTTATTGGTACAAATCCATAAATCGCCCCTTGAATCCATAAATGTTTTTCGTACACGGTTAGAACTTATCGATCCTATTTTCGAATCGTTTTCATGGTACTCTGTTGTCTTATTAGTATTAAAATCATAAAACAATAGACCATTTCCTGCACCACCAAGCCACAAACCATTATCGGTAGCGGTTATGGAAGTATTGGTCAGATTCAGACTGACATCACTTTTTATTTCAGAAAGTTGCTGATTAGCATACTTCCACAGTCCTTCGTTAAAAGTACCAATCCATATAGTGTTGTTTTTATCAGCTACTAACGATTCAATACGCTTGAATGGAATTTTTTTAGGATTGAAATTTTTTGTAACGAATAATTTTGTTTCTATATCATATTCAAATAAACCAAGGTTTTCGCTTCCAATTAAAATATTGCCATCTGCTTTTTCTGCAAAAGACGAAATAACGTTTCTTGGTGTAGGTGATCCTTCCTTCAGCCTTTTTATATGTTCAAATCGGTAGTTGTAAGGATTGTAATAGGCCAGACCCCCGGTCCATGTACCAACCCATGTGCCGCCATTTTTATCAACATAAAAATCGAAAATAATATTTAATGGAAGTTTATTGTGTTGTGTTGGTCTTATGGTAAGGTTTCCGTCTCTACTTATAACCTGAATGCCATCAAAAGTAGCCACCCAAATATCGCCATTAGGTTGTTCAATTATTTTGTGTAGCCGGTTATTAGGTAAGGCAAATTCTCCTTTAAGATTTTTGTTATATTCTTTTAATAGTTTTCCATCTTCATCAACAACAGCAATTCCATTATTTCTTGATCCCAGCCAATATCCGGACTTAGTTGTGCAAATATCTAAAATGTCGTTCGATGAGTTGAGTGTAGGGGATTCGTAAAGTATGCGAATATTATTTAAGGTATTATCGGTTACAAGTAATTTGCCAAATTTTGTTCCAATTAAAATATTCCCGGCATTATCCGTTGCTAAACACATCGCAGGCCTTAAGATGTTAATATTGAGGTCAACCTGCTGCAGATTCTTTTCTTCGATGTTAAAACGATAAAGCCCATTGTTGATTATTAATAGGTAGCCCGATTCAGAATATTGAAGAATTTGCCTAACATGGTGTTTTGACTGAAATAAATCAGCCTGCTTTAAATTCATTCGAACAAAAGCATTTTCCTTTTCATTAAAATAACAGATACCATTGTCAGTGCATATCCAAAGGGTGTTGTTCCAGTCTTTATAAAGCCGGGTAATAACATTAGATGGAGGAGTGTCTTCTTTTGTTGGATCGTAGCTATATTTTACTATTTCTAAACTATTGTAATAGTATAAACCATTGTAACAGCCAAACCAAATAAAACCATTTTTATCTTCAACGATGCTGCTTATCTGGTCGAATGCAAAACCAGCATCGGGCGAAATTTGCTCGAAAATGTACTCCTTGCTATTCGATAGAACAAGATTGTAAGTTAAAAGGGAAATGACTAAAGCAACAATATATTTCACACTTATTATTTTTTGGATAAAACTAATCATTATTGCTCCTGCAAGTTAATAAATCGTAACGAAATAGTTGAACAATTAGTTCAGGATGATATATCCGTTCAATACTGAATCAAAAGTTCACTTAACTGCATTCTATGTTAAATTATTTGATGCTACAAAAAGCGATGTTTGATTTCAATAAAATAAATCAGACAACCTTGATCTCAGTATGAAAAACATCGTTTATGCCTTTTTTCTAACTCTATTGTTTCTTTTAGGCTGCAACAACACTGAAAAAGGAAATTTATCAATTCTTCCGAATGCTTTAAAGTCAACCGAAAACCGTGTTTTCGACTCTTATTTCAATTATGTTGAAAATATAAGTTCTGCTGATATCCCTCTCAATAAATGCATTCAAAGGAACAAGCTTTGCGAGGATCTCGATTTTATCAAGAAAGTAGTAGACAATCCTGATTTATTGTATTTTCCAGCTACATTATGGCAACTGAACATTCTTCGGAGGAAAAAGGGCTGGGAACAACAGGTACCAGATTTTACAAAAGAAATTCAAAAAGCATTTTCGAATAATATTATAATCAACGGCGAACATATTCAAAGTATTTTTCTGTCTGCATACGAATATAATCCAACGATGGAATTGCTCGATGTAATTGTTAATGGCCTTTCGAATCATATTTCCCGTATCGAAAGAGATAAGATTAATATAGACAAGGAAGTAGCTACTATAAATAATCTGGATTTATTGATGGAAAACAAAATAATGTTTTTCGCAACTAAAAAAACAGGAGATCCTGTTTTTCAGAACTTTGCAATAGAAAATACTTCGTTTTTTTACGAAGAAGCTTTTAAAAATGATTTACGCATTATGTCCGTGATGTCAAATGGCATTTCTGAAGGTAACTTAAAACTACTACGTACTGAAGATTTTTATAAAATGGCACTTGGAATTCGTGGTTTTTACGAATTATACAAAGAAACAGGAATAGAAGATTATTTGAAGCTTTGTGAAGATATTGCCATGGTGTTTAATTCAATTTTTAATAGTAGCGAAGTAGATATTAAAATAGTGGATAATATAAATTTATTGTCTCAAAGCCTGGTAATTTTGGCCTTGTATGATTTATCAAAATCTCTTGATAATTCTTTTCTGGAGACTTCTGAGGAAATCTATCAAAACGTTTTAATGAAGCTGGAATCACTTTATCCCGATATAGAAGTACTGAACAGTGAGGATGGTATGCCGAACGAATCGTTCAGATTGTTTTATTATTTATTGGAATACGAGATAAGAAAGCAAAATGAATCATGAAATAGAATTACAATAGTTTTTCTCAAAGGGATTTTAGCTTGGGAGTTTAGTTAGTTAGTTAGTTTAGATTTGATTTATGGGGTGTAGTTCCTGCACCTCATATTTCTTCTAAAAAGAAACGACGAAAAACAATTTTTACAATAATTCGAAACAATTGCAATAAGGAATGGAATAAAGACGAAAAGAATTGAAACAATATTGTTAGTAATTGCACGATATTGAAAAAAAAAGCTTACACCATTCACTAGTTTTGAAGTTGGAGTAGTGTGCTATTTGTAGGCCAAATTTCAAACTAAGATTATTCTTGTAAAAGTGTTTTTTAGTAATAAAACAGTGATGAAAATAATAATGAACCAATATACTATGAACAAAGTATCAATGAAAGTCACAATTTTACTTTTTGTATTGCTTCTTATAACTCCTTCTTTTGGGATGGCGGCAATAAATGGTAAAGAGAAAAAGGCAAAAACAAAAAAACCGAACATTATCTTTATCCTCACCGATGACCAGCGTTATAATGCGCTGGGGTATGCCGGAAATAAACTAGCCACAACACCGGAAATGGATAAACTGGCCGAAAGTGGTGTTTATTTTAAAAACTCGGTAGTTACAACACCCATTTGTTCGGCAAGCCGGGCAAGTATTTTCTCCGGTTTACATGAACGCACCCATAAATACACCTTTCAAACTGGAGATATACGTGCTGAATACATGGAAGTTGCTTATCCGAAATTGCTTAAAGAAGCAGGATATTATACCGGTTTTTTTGGGAAATACGGCGTGAAATATTCCAAAAAAGAGAAACATTTTGATGTTTTTGAAGATTATGATCGCAATAACCGCTACAAAGATTACAGAGGATATTACTACAAAACTTTAGGCAACGACACGGTGCACCTAACCCGTTACACCGGGCAAAAAGCATTAGACTTTTTAGATGATGTTCCGGCAAACAAACCATTTTCATTATCGCTATGTTTTAGTGCTCCGCATGCACACGATGGGGCGCCATTACAATATTTTTGGCAAGAGGAGCCTGGCAAACTCTACCAAAATATGGATATGCCAGAGCCCGAGTTAGCTGATGATAAATATTTTTATGCATTACCCAAAATTGTTCGCGATGGATTTAACCGTTTACGCTGGACCTGGAGGAATGATACACCGGAAAAATACCAGCACAGTACAAAAGGATACTACCGAATGATTTATGGTGTTGATCTTGAGATTGCAAAAATTAGGAAAAAGCTGGAAGAAAAAGGATTAGCTGAAAACACTGTTATTATTTTGTTGGGAGACAACGGCTTTTTCCTGGGGGAACGCCAGATCTCAGGAAAATGGCTGATGTATGACAATTCAATTCGTACTCCGCTTATTATCTACGATCCACGCGTAAATAAACACCGCGATATTGAGGATATGGCATTGAACATTGACGTTCCTGCCACCATTCTGGATTTGGCGGGGGTTGATATTCCCGAAACCTACCAGGGAAAAAGTTTAGTGCCTGTTATTAACGGAAAAGAAAAATCGATTGGAAGAGATACAGTTCTGATTGAACATCTTTGGGAATTTGAAAATATTCCACCAAGCGAAGGAATAAGAACTAACGAGTGGAAATATTTGCGCTATGTAAACGACAAGTCGCTGGAAGAGTTGTACAACTTGAAGGACGATCCAAAGGAAACGAATAACCTTGCCGCCAATCCAGAGTACAAAGACGTTTTGTTGGAACTGCGTGCCAAAAACGATGAGCTTGGGCAACGATATGCCGACCCGTTTTCTGGAATTCCCACCGGATTAACAGTGGAATACATTCGTAAACCTGAAAATGTAAAAATAAATGATAGCAAACCGGAATTTAGTTGGATTGTTCCAAAAGAGGCTGTTTTGCAAAAGGCCTACCAGGTGCTCGTTTCATCAAGCAGAGAATTAGCAGAAAAGAATATTGGTGATGTTTGGAACAGCGGTCAGGTTCGAAGCAATAAATCATCGGATGTTGAACTGGAAGGAGAACGATTGAACCCAAACACCTCTTACTTTTGGAAAGTGCGTATTTTTGACAAAGACAACCGTATTTCTGAATATTCCGAAATTCAGGAGTTCAAAACCGGTTCGTTTGAGGGTGATATTACTTCGCAGAATTTTTTTCAGGTAGAAAAAATAAAGCCTGTTGACTCGAAACAATTGGCCGATGGCACGTATTTTATAGATTTTGGGAAGCATGCTTTTGGAACAATAGAACTAAACTACATGCCGAAAAAAGCAGAAACCCTTACCGTTCGCTTGGGTGAAAAATTATTGGATGGCAGAATAGACCAAAATCCGGGCGGAACAATCCGTTATGCCGAGGTACAGTTGGAAGTGAGGCCAGAAAAAAGTTCATATTTAGTTGAATTGGTTCCCGACAAACGTAATACAAACGAATTGGCAGTTACAATGCCCGATTCGTTTCCTGTTATCTTGCCGTTCCGGTATGCCGAAATTGTGGGAGCAGGAAAGAACTTTGAGCCCGGTATGGCAACTCAGTTAGCCTACTTTAATTATTTCGATTATAACACAAGTGCATTTAGTAGTTCTGATACCATTTTAAACCAGGTATGGAACATGTGCAAGTATTCGATGAAAGCAACCACTTTTGCCGGATATTATGTGGATGGCGACCGCGAACGGATTCCTTATGAAGCTGATGCTTATTTAAATCAGTTGAGCCACTATTCAGTTGATAATGAATATGCAATTGCCCGAAAAACAATTGAGTTCTTTTTTGAAAGTAAACCCACCTGGCCAACCGAGTGGCAAATGCATGTAGCCATGATGATGTACCAGGATTATATGTATACCGGAAACACCGAGCTGATTGAAAAATATTACGAACGATTGAAAATTAAAACCTTGATGGTGTTGGAGGTTGAGGATGGTTTTATCAGCACCGAATCACCCAATCATAATGTGGAATTGATTAAACAACTCGGTTTTAGGGATACAACCAATCGTTTACGCGACATTGTTGACTGGCCTCCAAAAGCAGATAATTTTGGCGGCAAAGGACCAATTCCTGGCGAGCGCGACGGATATGTGTTTAAACGCATTAACACGGTTGTAAATGGTTTTTATTACCATAACATGAAAATAATGGCAGAATTTGCCAAACTTCTTGATAAACCAAGCGAGGCATTGGATTTTGAATTTAGGGCGGCGCGTGTTAAAAAAGCAATTAATGAACAACTTTTTGACCAAGACAGAGGGGTTTATGTTGATGGTGTGGGGACTGAGCACGCATCCTTGCACGCCAATATGATTTTATTGGCTTTTGATGTGGTTCCCGATTCACATAAGCAAAGTGTGGTTGACTATGTAAAAACAAGAGGAATGGCTTGCAGCGTTTATGGTGCACAGTATTTAATGGAAGCACTATATAAAGCCGGTGAAGCCGACTATGCCCTCGACTTAATGACGGCCACACACGACCGTAGCTGGTATAACATGATAAAAATTGGCGCCACCATTACCTTGGAAGCCTGGGATATGAAATATAAAAGCAATGCCGATTGGAATCATGCCTGGGGTGCAGCACCTGCCAATATTATCCCTCGTGGAATGTGGGGGATTCAACCTGATACTCCGGGATTCGGAGTGGTTGAAATCAAACCACAAATGGGCAAGTTGAAAAACAGTAGCATAAAAGTTCCAACAATAAAAGGAGAAATAAAGGCCGATTACAATAAAATGAATGCCCGAATGAGTACATACAGCATTGAATTGCCGGCTAATATGATTGGCGAGTTTTCTGTTAAACTCTCCTCTGAAGATGTGGTAACGTTGAATGGAAAAACGGTTAATCCTGTTTTTGGGTCCATCCGTTTAAATCCCGGCGTTAACAATATTGCCATTCAAGTGAATTCATTTTAAAACATAAACATTAGATTAAGACCAATAAAATGAGATTATTGATAAAGAAAAGTATTTGTGTTCTATTAGTAAGTATTCTGTTTGGTGCGTGTTATGCAGGCCCAAAAAGTAAAGAGTGGAACGATAAACAGGCGATGGTAAAGGCCATGGAATGGCAGGAACAACATCCGATATTTGCACTTGCGCCAACCGATTGGACAAACGGAGTTTATTACAAAGGAGTAAGTGAAGCTTTTCGGGCAACCAACGACCAACGGTATTTGGCAGCCTTAAAAACAATGGGGTATCGTAATGATTGGAAACCTTTGCACCGAACACATCATGCAGATGACATTTCAATTTCGTATTCTTACTTATTTATAAGTACCACACGTCGCAATCTGGTTGACCTTAAACCAACAAAAGACTGGCTGGATAAGCATTTAATGGAAGCCAACGAGTGGAATGGCATTGGAGGCGAAAGCAAAATGCCTACCCTTTGGTGGTGGTGCGATGCTTTGTTTATGGCACCTCCGGTAATTGCTTATTACGCTGAACTTACAGGTGAAAAAAAGTACCTGGATGCCATGCACAAATACTACAAAGAAACATATGACTTATTGTTCGACCAGGAAGAAAAATTGTTTGCCCGCGACCTTCGCTACGTATGGAAAGGTAACGAAAAGGATATAAAGGAGGAGAACGGTCAAAAAGTGTTTTGGTCGCGCGGAAATGGTTGGGTAATTGGTGGTTTGGCATTAATTCTTGAACATTTGCCTGCCGATTACGAACACCGCTCTTATTACGAAGATTTATTGAAAACTATGGCAGCCCGTTTGAAAGAAATTCAACACGAAGATGGTTTGTGGCGTACCAGTTTATTGTCACCCGAATCATACAATCATGGCGAAGTTAGTGGTAGTGGGCTGTACACCTTCGCTATAGCCTGGGGCATAAACAATGGTTTGCTGGATAAGAACGAATACGAACCAGTTGTTATAAAAGCGTGGGAAGCTTTGCGTACCTGTCAGAACGATGAAGGTATGGTAGGTTGGGTGCAAAACATTGGAGATTCGCCAAAACCTGCCGATGCCGGCAGTTGGCAAAACTACGGAACCGGGGCATTTTTGCTCGCGGGGAGCGAAATGTTGAAACTTCAGGATAACAAATAACCAGATATTTAAGAATGAGTCCCGAGTTTAAGGACTCATTCGTTTACCTACAATCTAGTCCAATGAACAAGCTTTTTATTCTACTCCTGTTTTTTACAACTCCAATTTTATTATTTGCTACCAATCCTATCATTCCCAACAAAGGAGCAAACGACCCGCACATTCGTATCATAGATGGAAAAGCCTACTTGTCAGCAAGCCATGATAAATCATCCGATAACAAAAGATTTACAATGGAAGACTGGTGGCTGTGGTCATCGGACGATTTGGTAAATTGGAAACTGGAGTATACTCTTAAACCCGAAGAAACATACATTGGTAAACCGTTTGACCAATGCTGGGCAACCGATATTGTAAAACGAAATGGAAAATTCTACTGGTATTTCTCTGAAGGCAATAAACAAACGGGGGTGATGGTTGGGGATTCGCCGATCGGGCCATGGAAAGATCCGCTTGGTAAACCTTTACTAACTTCAGATATGACACCAACCCATGAATATGATATGGGCATCGTTCAGGATGAAGCAGGAGAGTATTATATTGTTTTTGGGGTGTGGGATTACTACATCGCCAAATTGAATGAAGATATGATTTCATTGGCGGAGAATCCTAGGAAAATAGAAATAAATAATCCACGTGGCCCATACAATTTAGATGGCAAAAACCACGAGAAACCAACCGATGATAAACCTTTTATTCATTTTTATAATGGGAATTTTTACTTGTCGTGGGGATGTTTTTATGCCATTGCAGATAACGTTTATGGCCCATATAATTACAAGGGCTCAATAATCGAGAAGGGGAGTTTTGCACCTGGTTATGATGCGCCAACCTGGCCTACCGGTTTTCGTCAAGGTCGGCATGGTTCTTTTTTTCAGTGGCATAACCAATGGTACTTCGCCTATTGCGATATTAGCCAAACCGGCAACCGCTATTTCCGCGATACTTTTATCAGTTACGTTCATTACAAAGAAAATGGCGAAATGGCTCTAATTAGGATTGATGGAATTGGGGTTGGTGAGTACGACGCTAATCAAACCATTCAGGCCGAAGATTATTTTAAAGCTTTTGGAATTCATAAAAAGGAAACAGAAACGAATGGTTTTGTAATTGACAATATCAGCAATAACGATTTTTTGACCTTTCAAAATATAAAGGGATTGCAAGGGAAAAAGAAAATTGAGTTTTCAGCAATTCCTAACGAGGAGGTAACTATTCAGATTTATCAGAATTCACCAGAGGGTAAGCTGCTGGCAAGTTGTGAAATAGCACCGGCAGACACGACAAAAAAGAATTTTGTTTGCGATTTGCCCGCAATGTCGGATACTGAAACCTTGTGTTTTGTTTTTGTCGGAAAAGACAAACAGCTGATGCAATTCGGTTCATTTTCATTCAAATAATTAATAACCAGTAATCAGTTAACATGAACAGTAAATTTATTCAAAGCATAAAAGTTCTGCTATTTTTTGTTTTTGCACTCATTTTAATGAATTGTACCGGAAAGAATAGTGAAAACGCATCTAAGGAGGAATTGAAAATTATAGAAGATATCATAATCGACTCTGTATGGGTAGCCAACAAAGTTTCGTTTGCATTGCAAACCGTTGGCGATAAACAGTTTGTTGCCTATTACGATAAAAACCGAATGATGACAGTTGCTTCAAGAGAGCTTGGCAGCAATAAATGGCAAAAAACAACCTTGCCCAATAAACTGCACTGGGATTCGCATAATTACGTGGCAATGGCTGTTGACAGAAAAGGATACATTCATGTGTCTGGAAATATGCATGTAAACCCGCTGGTTTATTTCCGCAGCGAAAAACCTTACGATATAAGCACGATGCTTGAACTGAATGAAATGACAGGAATGAACGAGCAACGGGTAACCTATCCAAAGTTCTTTTTCAACAATGAGGGCGATTTACTTTATTCATACCGCTCAGGTTCGTGCGGAAACGGGAACATTTTGGTGAAACGATTTCTACCCGAAAAAAAGGAGTGGGAAGTATACCTGAAAGAGCCATTATTTGAAGGTGTTGAAGCCGATGATGACCGTGCGGCTTATCACCAGTTTGTGAAAGATTCGGAGGGTAATTTTCATTTTTTATGGATTTGGCGATGGACTCCGGATGTTGAAACGAGCCACCAAATTTGTTATGCCACTACGCCCGATTTAATAAACTGGAAAAATGCGGCAGGCGAATCAGTTTCTTTGCCTCACCAGCCCGATGATGAAAAACTGATAGTTGACCCGACGCCATCAAAAGGAGGAATGAGCAACGCACGTTACCGGATTATTTTAACACCTGATGAAAAACCTTTGGTCGGCTATATAAAATACGATGAAGAAGGATTGACACAGTTTTTCCTGGCTAATTTTACGAATGGGATATGGGTGTCGAGACAAATTAGCAACTGGGATTTTCGGTGGAAATTTGTTGAAGGTGGCGACCAAATGACAATGGGTGGTGTTTTCAATTTTATTGGTTTTTCGGAAGATGGATTGCTGGGCGTGGATTGGAAAACTGAAACCGGGAAATCGGGACGATATGTAATCAATCCTGAAACGCTTGAGGTGGTGAATGCCAATACAAAATTTAAACCCCAATATCCTGAAAATCTATATGACAGAATTACCGGGCATCCTGAAATGTCGGTAAATATTCAAAACGACAGGAGCTTCAATGCGAATGATAACACGTGCTACGTTTTAAAATGGGAAAGCATGGGCAAAAGCCATGGCCGACATGCTCCTGAAGTTATTCCTGATGGGCCGATAAGTCCCCTGGTTCTGGTGGCATACAACTAAAAAGTGTAAAAATACTAAACCAAAAATAATGAAAATCATAGTTACTCTTGTCCTTGTTATTGTTCTTGCCAGTTGTACCACAATGCTAGAAAAGGATTTCCAAAATCCTCCGGTTCAATATAAACCCATGCCTTTCTGGCATATTAACGGGGAGTTAACCACCAAAGGAATCAGGCAACAAATGAAAGATGCCAAAGAAGCCGGTTTTTCGGGAGTGAGTTTGTTACCGCTTGCTGAAAAAAGCCCAACGAAACCGGGTACCACTCCCAAATTTTTGTCGGAAGAATATTTTGACCGTTACCAGGATCTATTGGACGTTGCTGAAGAATTGGGTATGGAGATTATCCTTTATGATGACAATGATTTCCCGAGTGGTATGGCCGGAGGAAAAATGGAGGAATTGTATCCGGAACATACCATGAAACGACTGGATAAAATTGAGTATTTAGTTAAAGGCCACGAGATTATTGTCGATACCATTTCCTGCATAAAAATAATGGCTGCGGTGGCAATGAATACTGAAACCCAACAGAGAGTTGAAATAAGTAAACATGTAAAAGATAATATTCTTGTATGGGTAGTTCCTGAGGGCGAATGGAAAATCCAGCTGTTTCCGTTAGTGAAAGACAGTTTTCATAAAAAATACCTCTGTATGGATTTTATGGATACCACAGCTGTTCGTCACATGATTAACGAAACCTACGAAAAATATGCCGAGCGTTTCGAAAGTTATTTTGGCAACACAATAAAAGTAACTTTTTTCGACGATGTTGGTTTTTGGCGTCATCCACGAAACTGGACAGCCGGTTTCAATAAAAAGTTTAAAGAAATTAATGGTTTTGATCCGCGGCCATTTTATCCGGCACTTTGGGAAAATATTGGGCCTGAAACGGAAGCCATTCGCAATGCATTTTTTAAAACAAGGGCAGAGTTGCTGGCAGAAGGATTTCCGAAGTTAGTAGCACAATGGAATGAAAAACACGGTTTGAAAAGTACGGGGCACCCGCCAGGCAATTACGACCCAACGCCTATTGACATGAATGCCGATATTTTTAAGTATTATCGCTATACGCAAATTCCACTTACCGATGCTATAATCAGTTATCAGTTTGGGCAAAACGGGCATAAGCTCATTAGTTCGGCTGCCGATTATTACGATAGGCCTGTTGTTTCAACAGAAATTTACGGAGCCTACAAAGAAGCTACATTTGATTCGCTGATGATGTATCGCTCAGTTATGGATTTATTTGCCAGAGGAGCGAATATGGTCATTCCGCATGGCATGTGGTATAATCCCGAACAAGTTTACATCTCGCCTTTAGTGTCGCCGTATAGTGATAAAATTGCTCCGGCTTTGCCTGCATATTCAAATTTTGTTGGCCGTTCGTGTATGCTATTGCAAGGTGGTAAACGAGTGTCCGAAATCGGCGTAATGTATCCGTTTGAGGAGTTAGCAGGCCATTTTGTTTTTGATAATCCCGATGGAATCCGACAAGGATTTTATGTGTCGAAAGAAACAGATTACCAGTTAATAAGTGGGATTCTTTCAAACGACATACGCCGCGATTTTACTTTTGTGCATCCCGAGTTTTTGCTCAATGAAAAGTATTTGGTAGAAGATGGAAAAATTATCCTGAACAATGCTGAAAATTACCAGGAATATAAAGTTATGTTTTTAACCGGATGTAAAACTATTTCATACAAAACACTGGAAAAACTGAAAGCTTTTTATGAAAGTGGGGGTACCATTATTTCAACAACTCAGCTACCATTTAAATCTTCGGAAATGGGACATGATCAGCTCGTAATCGATTTGGTTGGTGATATTTTTGAAGTAAATCCTTTACAAGTCGATACCACTCAAATAATTTCAAGTAGAAATCAGAACGGTGGCTTAGCTGTGCATATTCCTATCCCTGGCAAGGAAAATATTCAGAAGGTACTTGGTGAAAGAATGACAGCCGATGTAAGTTTCTCGCCCAACCCGGATTTAAAAACTGATTTTGGCAAATTCAATTACATCCATAAAATAAAGGACGGCAAACATATTTACTTTTTTACGAATTCAAGTGACAAAGAAATTGACATAGACGTGGTTGTGCGGGGCAAGCATAAATTAAGAAATTGGAATCCACATACGGGAGAGATTACCAGACTTGAAAGCTCCTTTAAAAGTGACTCACACCTAAATTATACAAGGTGTAATTTGAAATTGGGGGCAGTAAGTTCTGTTTTCTTTGTTGAAGAATAAGTATTGATAGACACGATTTTTATGAACGAGAAGATCACTAAAGTTTTCGATCTGTCAGGCAAAGTTGCACTGGTTACTGGTGGTGCCCATGGAATAGGAATGGCTATTGGAAAAGTGTTGGCTGATGCCGGAGCAAAATTATGTATTAACGGAACTTCACACGAAAGACTGGAGAAATCGAAAAATGAATTCGCAAAAACCGGAATTGATGTTTATACAACGGCCTTTGATGTATCAAATGAACAGGAAGTGAATGAAGCCATTTCCCGAATTGAAGCTGAGATTGGGCCGGTTGATATTCTTGTAAACAACGCTGGAATTATTAAACGTGCTCCTATTCTTGAGATGCCTTTGTCGGATTTTAAACAGGTTATAGATATTGATCTGATAGGACCACTTATTGTTTCAAAGCGAGTTGTACCTGAGATGATAAACAAACGTGCTGGTAAGATCATCAATATTTGTTCTCTTATGAGTAATTACGGTCGCATATCCGTAGCAGCTTATGCTTCGGCAAAAGGTGGACTCAAGCTTCTAACCCAAAATATGACTTGTGAATGGGCTAAATACAATATTCAGATTAATGGTATTGCTCCTGGTTACATTGCTACATCGCAAACAGCTCCGATAAGGGAAGAGAGTCATCCATTCAACGATCTTGTGTTGGCCCGTACTCCCGCCGGTCGATGGGGAGAACCAGAAGATATAGGAAATGCTGCCCTTTTTCTTTCATCAAGAGCCAGTGATTTTGTTAACGGTCATATTTTATATGTCGATGGCGGCATTCTGGCTAATTTTGGATATGTACAAGGTGAGAATGTAGTAGCAGACGAATAATCAGCCTATTGATAAATCAGAGTGAGAAATTGAAATCCTAATAATAAAACAGATTTTGCTGATTTTTCTGGATGTGCTGAGAATTGTGACCTTGCAGGATTTGATGGTAATCTCTCGGTAGTTCTGGATATAAAGACTGGCGTATAAACAATACTATAACACAAAATTATCAGTGCTAACCAAAAGAAGAAGGCCATAATGACGTATTTGCGGTAAACATTTTCTGGCAGCGCTGAAATGGGGCAACAAAAAAGCACCCAACCGGAAGGATGGATGCTTTTGTTCTCCACAAATCAAACACGTTATACTTCTTCGCCCGAAGTTGGAGGAATCGGTTCCGCTTCTTCAGGCTCACTGTCGGTACGTCCCTGGCGCGCAGCCAGCTCATTTTCGTAATCGTTTATCTGGTTGTTTGTTAATTGAATAAAATTTTCAATTTCAGGTGTGGCCATTTCCAGTTCAACCAGTGCATTAATTCTTGATACAATTTTTTCGTAAGCTGTATCAACAGCCTCGCGCAACAATTTGTATTCTTCGTTATCCTGGTCTACTGATTCCTGACGACGTTGTTCCGTTAGGTCTTGCACCGTAAGGTTTTCAGTTTTTAGTGCAGTAACCCAGTTGTTAATACCTACAGTCATGCAATAGCCGCCATAATCGCGGCTCTCCATGGCCTGAATAAGATTGGTAAGTACAGCCGACTCGCCTTTCAAAGGCATTGTGCGTACGTTACCATGTAAATCGAAAAGCGCTTTTAGCTTTTCGGCAGCCTCAACTTCGGCCTCGTCGGGGCCCATAATTGTAGCGCGCAAACGCATAAAAATAGCACTCCAGTATCGATCGCGTTTTACATCGGCGCCATTAATTAGCGGAGTAAAATCGCTACTGTTGTTCTTTTTGTACACCGTATCCATTTCCGCGAACGCGGCATTGAATTCGGGCATTTTGCTCTCGATGTTTAACGTAGCCGGTGTGGCCTTGTTAATACGTGTTATAAATTCAGTTATAAACTGATAATGGTCGTAATTACGGAAACGACTAAAAACCACTCTTAAAATTTTCATAATGAATTTGTGAGGTGTTTTAAAATGTTTGATGATTTTTAAAATATGTAGTTGAATTTGTGGATTTTGTATGCTTTTGGTATTAATTATTGAATAAAATTAAACGATATGTTAATCCATGTCAAGGGCTGATAATATGTTTTACAGCAAACTTTTGTTTAAAATGTGCGCTGCTAAGTTTTTTAAAATTCGTTTATTGCGTCGTCGCCGGTGTAATGATACATCAAAACGCAACGGTTTAGTTGCCCGGATGACTAACACCCGTGCAAAATGTATTTTGTACCACCAGCTGTGTGCTGAGCACAAGGAAAAATACGTTTTGTACCCATTTCGTTTGTCTGGCGGCGTGCGGAAATGCGTTTGAAACCCACTTCCGTCACCTGGCGGCGCAAAAAAACGCGTTCGGAACCAACTTCTGTTACCTGAGGACGAAAAAAAACGCGTTTGAAACCACTTTCTGTTATCTGGGGGCGTAAAAAAACGCGTTTGAAACCAACTTCTGTCACCTGTGGGAGCTTTAAAATCAGATAGTTAAGGGTGTTTGCATTTTGGGCAATTAGCTGAAAGCCGCCGGCAGCAAGGCACAGGGGCTAAAGACGAAATAAACCACATGCGAGGATACGTTCGCTTACTAAACCAGTGTTGTTTTAATTCTTTATTATGCTAACTTTAAACTCCGAATAAAAACCATAGCCGTTGAATACGTACCCTGAAATTACCATAAAAAGCAAGAATTATAGATTAAGTGTGTTTTACATACCATATGGGGTGTATAACAACTCTTTTTATAGCGATATCTGGAAAATAACATTACCTGGTGATGTTATATAGTAGTTATAGGCAAGGTTAAAATGAGATGAAAAAATCAAATCTATATCCACAAATAATTATCCTTAAGGGAAATGGAACATTCTCTTCGAAAGAGAGAAAATTCAAATCTCATTTTGAAATTGTGCATTATCCACAACATACTACAATAACTACAAAAATACGAGTTAGAAGAAAAAATTATTTTGAAAATAAAAACATATCGAACATTTGGGAATTAAATGGTTTAATTGATGGAAATCTAACCATTCATGCTAAAAATCTTCTGCTCACAAATTTGTCCGATAATATTCTTACACTTTCATCATTTAAAGACCTGACAATCTATAAAACTCAGACAAATAATTTAACATCAGCTGAATTTCCTCTTGTTGGACTTTACAAAGGAGATTTTGAGACTAGTTTGGATGGTTGGGATATTCAATGTTTTGGAGACAAAGAAAAAGTTAAAATAATTCAGAACCAGAGTAAAAATTGGAATATCCAATTGGAAGGACTCAGCTTAAAACTAATAAAGCAGAAAAGCTCAAAAGAAGAATTTCTTTCAAAAGCAAATGATATTACTTCCTTACTTTCACTTGCGCTTGGTAATGACATAGTATTCAATAGACAGAAATATTATCGGGACAATGAATTAATTATCGAAGATTGGAGAAGAAAAGTTGACGACCACTTTGGAGTTGAAGCTTGCGTTCCAGATTTCAGATTAGCCAATTTTATAGTAAAAACTTTGCACAATTATGAAAAGTGGAATGACAAAAAAAGAAAGATTTTTTATGCAACAGTTACTGGAATTAATTCATCTAGCAGAGGTTTCCTGGAGGACAGGATTTTAAGAATTTGTATTGCATGGGAAGGATTAGCCGGAAGTTGGTCTAAAAACAAGAAAAAGCCGAATTCAGAATTAAAACCATTAAAAGATTTGTTAATTGAAACTGTGGATGGATGTAGTCTGCCAAAAAACATTGATAAGAACTTTATTAAAACGAGAGTCTCAGATTCCTTAGATTGGGAAAAATCATCCGACTTTTTAACTAAATTTTCGAACCAATATTTATTGGACGCTGAAAAACTGAAATTGGATTTTAAATCATTAGTAAAAGTCCGAAATGACATTGCTCATTCAGGTCTTTTCAAGAAAAAATATACGACAGATTTTCTAACTGATTTGATATATAATCACAAACTTGGATTACAAATAATTCTCTTGAAAGAATTAGAGTATGATGGATTAGTAGTAACCAGTGAAAATAAATGGACAACTTATACAAAAATGGAAGAATTAATAAAACCCAGCCTATAACAAGGTAAATATTGCAGGGCGGGGTTTGGTGGTGTGCCAACTGCGGATTCTCGTTTCTTAGTTCCGTGTCCCTCTACTCGTGCCGATCTGTGATCGGTGTGCATTTCGGCAGAATTGAACCCGTTCTTTTCTGCCTGTCCCCCAATAATCGAAGACCGTAGGAATGGATTGGTCGATTTTAGTATCAATTCCACTGTTTTATTAAGTAAGATCCGGATTTCAGTAGAGAAACGAACTGTAATCTGATAGTCGAACTAATCCCTATAGCGGAGTGTATCTGGATAAATGAGTTTTGCCAGTCATCCGCTTTTGAAAATCATACAATAAACGCGTTGTGGATTATAATAAAGGATAAATCACTCATGTAATTGGATATTTATCTGATATGCATGGTATTTATTGCATAAATGTATGAGATAGCATTCAAATGTATGTTAATATAGTCTATATGAATGATTAATCATACAGTGATTGGAGTAGTTCAGTTTCTATCAAGTACACTCTACAAAAACATACATAGCCCCTTGACAAGAATCCATCCGGATCAATGGCATACGCCAAACTTTATATTTCCAGAATTCTAAATGAAATCTCAAATAGACACCTTCTTATAATTGATACTCTTCTCATCCAACGAGTCCGTTGGTAAAAACCCCATTTTTATCCAATCATTTCCAGGAAGATTATTGGAATTTTTATCGGTTTAATTTATTCACTGTTATTGCGTATGGAACACTATTCTAATGTTATTCTTGAGCTCGAACAACGTTATTGAAATCGTGTTTGCAGCCGGATGCGTGCCATGTTTAATCTGGTAGCTTTCAATAAGACAAGTGTAGACAAGAGAATATAAAAATGTTGATTATTATCTGCAAAATACGTATGTTTGTAGAAAATAATCAACATTATGAGGCCGAAGAAAAATATTATTTTCCCCAAACACCTGCAAATTTTGGAACGTTTGGGAGAAAATATTAAACTGGCACGAAAAAGGAGAAAACTAACAACGGTTCAGGTAGCAGAGCGTGCAGATATCGACAGGACAACGTTGTATCAGATAGAGAAAGGGAATCCTAAAGTATCTATGGGGGCTTATTTTAACGTCCTGAGAGTTTTAGGCCTGCAGGACGATTTCCTAAAACTGGCTGCCGATGATACCCTGGGCAGAAAGTTACAGGATTTGGATTTGTTGTAGAATCACGGTTACACATAAAGAGGTAACCATCGATATAAGAAATATGGCAACAGGTAAAACAGACATATATGTGTATGCTCACTGGAAGGGGCTTTCGGATCCTCAGTTGATTGGAATTCTCTCCGGGCATGCTGCAAAAGGAAGAAAAGCATTCAGCTTTGAATATGATACTTCCTGGCTGAATTCATCAGAGCACTACTTGCTGGATCCGGATATACAGTTTTACAGCGGCCCTCAATTTCCCAATAGCAAGGAAAATTTTGGTTTGTTTCTGGACAGTATGCCCGATACATGGGGGAGAACACTAATGAAACGACGGGCAGCGCAGAAAGCTGCGGAAAAAGGGGAAAGGGCAAAAACGTTGTATGAAGTAGATTATTTGCTGGGAGTACTGGATGAAAGCCGTATGGGAGCTTTGCGCTTTAAGTTAGATCCGGATGGACCATTTCTCGATGAGAATAGAGAGTCTCCTACGCCTCCATGGTCATCCGTTGCAGAATTGCAGGAAGCTGCAAGTAATATTGAAAACGAAACAGACAACGATAGTGTTAAAAAATGGTTGGCTATCCTGATTGCTCCGGGATCTTCACTGGGTGGGGCCAGACCCAAGGCCAACATATTGCACAAAGACAATAATCTCTGGATTGCAAAGTTTCCAGCCAAAAATGATATGGTGGATAAAGCAGCCTGGGAATACCTGGCCTGGAAACTGGCATTAAAAGCTGGGATCAACATGTCAGAGTGTAGGATCAATAAAGTTGCAGGTAAGTATAACACCTTTTTTACCAAACGTTTTGATCGGGAAAAAGAACAACGTATTCATTTTGCATCTGCAATGACCATGACTGGAAATAATGAAGATACGATCAGGGATAATCCGGCCAGTTATCTGGAATTGGCTGAATTTGTTCAAACCCATGGCGCGCAGGTTAATGACAATTTGGAGCAATTGTGGAGAAGGATTGTTTTTAATATAGCCATTTCCAACACTGATGACCATTTACGGAACCACGGCTTTATTTTAACTGATAAAGGGTGGATATTATCACCGGCGTATGATATAAATCCATCGATTGATAAAGACGGTTTGGCTTTAAATATTGATATGGATAACAATGATTTGGATTACAATCTTGCAAAAAGTGTTGGTGAATTCTTTCGTTTAGATAATGCAAAAATGGATCAGATCATAGAAGAAATCATTACTCAGGTAAAGAATTGGCGTAAAATGGCAAAGAATATTGGGATCCCGAATAACGAGCAGGAGTTGATGGCCAAAGCATTTCGTGTATAATTTATCTTTGATATTTTTTGTTGGTATTCTCCAGTGCCCCGGCCCATTCCCCTGACGGGCTTCAACGCTCCCTAAACCCGTTCGCCCACTCCCGGGAAACGTTCGCTGGTTTTGCCCTTACAGAAAAAAGCGCCTACAGGCATCACACTCAAAAGCGCCATCCTTTCGTTTCACTACTGTCCTGCACTTTCCTTTTGCCCGCCCACCTAAGCGATTTAAGGGTTGTTAATTCTTAAAAGGTTGAAAACAAAAGAAGACGCCCAAAGATCGCCAGCCTCCGCTAAAGCCCAAGCCCGTTAAACCGCAAGGCTAAATAAATGTCCCGTTTTATCTGTTGAAAAGCTAAATCCGGAATTTTAACAGTTACGGGACAGCCTTGCCGTTTATCCACGGCTGGCAGTCCCCGGGCTTTCTTCTCTTTTTTTTCTTTTTTTCTCTTCTTTTGGGGATTATTTTATTTTACCAAATAAAATTAAAACAGCCTGTTTTTTAGGTGAATTTAGCTTGTTCCGAATGGCTTCTGTTCGAAAGCATTCAACTACGTATAAATTTAATGTTATCGAGGAAATATATTTAACCAAATAAAACGCTCACTGAAAAACAAAACGAAAAACAGACAAAAACAAAAGGGCTAAACAAAAAGTTGGTTAGCCTCAATCCGGTTGATTTGAATTTTGAAAGGGAAACAGTCAAGCCTGTTTCTCTTTCTTCTTTCAAGCCCGAAGTCCTTGCTATAGCTGGTGGGGGAGGGGTTGGCAAGATGTGATTTTGTTTCACAAAATCGCTTGTGCCTGTCCGGCAGGGACTTTTAATCTGGCGATTAAAAGCTGGATTAATTCTTCGAATTAAGGTCTTTACAATTAAAATTTATAAGCCATGTCACGCTACCGAAACCCGAGAGATAAAAAAACAGAAGCAGTTCGTGTTCGCTTCACTCCCATGGAAAAGAAATTACTCCGCGGCCGTTGTAAAAAAGAGGGCTATAAAAACCTGAGCAATTTTTTTCGGGCAAAGGCTATGCGTCATCGTGAGATTAAAAAGATTGAGGTCTCCCCTGAATTTACCACCCTGATTAAAAGCCTGGATTTTAACCTGAATAAAATAGGTGTGAATTTAAACCAGGTGGCAAAACAGATTAATACGAAAAAGAACGATGAGCTCACATCTGCCGACCGCCATACACTTGACAGGGTGCAACAAGAACTGAAAAAGTGTTTTTCCTCCCTTCAAAAATACATGGACCTGATCCGATAAATTCCTAATCAAGTATTAGACTATGGTAATTGTGATGCATAAGAGTGCATATACCGAAAATGTAATGATGTATAACGAAAAGAAGGTAAACGAAGGAGTTGCCATGTTTTTTCATTTTAAAAATACCAGGTCGGTCAATCCGTTTAACTACGACGAACATCACCGCCTGAAGATCTTGCTGGATATTGAAGATGAAAATCCCCGGGCATGGAATAAGTGTTTTCATGTTTCGTTTAATCCATCAACCGAAGATTATAAAATTCTGGACGATGCTACCATCAAACTGGAAATTGAAAATATGATGGAACACATGGGCTATGGTCATCAGCCTTATTTTGTGTACCGCCACGAAGATCTGGAACGTGTTCACTTTCATGTGGTATCAACGCGGATTGATTGTGTAACACATCAAAAGATCAAGGATAATTTTGAGCGGCTGAAGATGCAACGTTTTTTACATCAGTTGGAAGAGAAATATAATCTGCCGTTGAAAGATAAGCCACAGGAGATTAACTTTCGTTTCTCAGCCCGCAGCAGAAATATCAAACAGAACCTGGAGAATCTTTTCACACATTTGAATGGATTGGATGAACTCTCCACTAAAGATTTGTACGATCAGGCCTTGCTGACTTTTAAAGTTGAAGTTCAGAAATCGGGGAGAGGCCACATCGCTGTGGTTCTGGGCGATGATGGTAAACCGGCGCGCTATCCTATTCGCTTATCGAATTTTAAAAATAAACCGAAGTTTTATTCCAAAGAAAACAAGTTGGCAGAACATGAAACGGTTGAAAGAAAACAAAAAATCGATAAGTCTCAGGATATTGATTTAACCAAGGTTGGGGTTATTGCAAGGGATCTGAATCGGTTGGTGGAGCAGAGTAAGCAATCAAATAAGTCTACAAAACCAAAGATAAAGAATAGAAAAAAGGGGAGGCAGAAAAGATTTTAAACCTTAAATGTTCACCGACTTAGATAAGCTAGTTTTAATTCAATCTGAGTTTTTCTGTTCTGAGGAACTTTCAGCCAGTGCAATGCTGGTTCTAGTGCAGAAAATACCTGGTATTTTGAAGAATGTTTATAACTTCTAACGTACTGTACGGCCTTGTTGAGCAGTGATTCGGAGGCCAGAATGGCAAATTTCTTCAATCCCGTATGATCAATATTGTCGAATACAAAGTGACTTAGATCTTCAATTTCTGCGAAGTTCAACTGTGTGTTTGCGTTTCGAATATCAATTAAGATGGAATATTCCTTTCGAAAAAATGGATTGCTTTTTAAATCGGTAATTACTCTTTCAACACTTTGCTGATCGAGTAAATTATTGTGGGAAACAATTATCAGTCTTAAACTTTCTATGATATGCAAATTTTCACTTGAAGATAACATCACATCTTAATTGGTAATACAGGCATTAAAGTAAGCTAATTTTTTAAAATGAATTACTGTCGCCAGGAATAATGAGTAGGATATTGCCATAAATCCTGTCAAAGTTACTTCGCCGCCCGGAAAAGTCAAGGGCGGCTGGTATTGCCCATTTTTTGCCAGCCGTCCTTCGGAGCTGTTCAGTTTTTATTTAGAATACTCCATAAAAACTGACATAGCCCCTTGACAAGAATCCATCCGGCTCAATGGCATGCGCCAAAATTTAATGGCGTGCCAGTAGCCGAAATAAACCCGCAGGGCAGCGGTGGATTCAATGAGTAAATTTGATATTTATGAAACAGTTACTAATTTGATTGTTGAACGCCTGGAAGCAGGTGTAATTCCTTGGCATATGCCTTGGAAAACCGCAAGTGCTATTCCTCGTAACCTGGTATCTAAAAAGCCTTACCGGGGATTCAATTTCTGGTACTTGCTTAGCTTTGGTTTCGAAAGGCCTTATTTCCTTACTTTCAAACAAGTTCAGGACCTTGGTGGAAAGATCAAAAAGGGATCTTCATCATTTATGATTGTATTCTGGAAAATGGTGGAATACGAAAAAGATGATGAAACCAAGGAAATTCCAATGCTTCGTTATTATCGGGTATTTCATATTGATGATATAGAAGGTATTGATCCTGATAAAATTCCTGAGAACACTGCTCACGATCATGATTTCGATCCAATTGCTTCCTGTGAGCAGCTTATCCAGTTTTGGTCTGATTCTCCAGTAATAAAGCTTGATCAGAAAAGAGCCTGTTATATTCCTTCATTAGATGAGGTCCACATGCCTGGAGCAAGAACTTTCTTTCAGGATGAAGAATTCTACTCTACGATTTTTCATGAATTGTGTCACTCTACAGGTCATCGTAAACGGTTAAATCGTCACGAAAGGTTTTCTAACCTTAATTTTGCAAGTAAAGATTACTCGCAAGAGGAACTTGTAGCCGAAATGGGAGCTGCATACCTTTGCGGTATATGTGGCATTGAAAATGCTACCATCGATAATAGTGCAGCTTATATTCAAGGATGGTTAAAGAAGCTAAAAAGCGATAAGAAGTTTATTGTTCTGGCTTCCGGATTAGCTCAAAAAGCTGTTGATTATATTCTGGATCATCAGGATTCGAATCCTAAACCAGTTACTAGTAGATCCAAAAGGGAGAAAGGTAAATCGGCTTCTTTTTCAATGAATTTCTGATCGTATGGCTAATGAAGCCCCCAAATCCTTTTTAGTATTCATTAAGCTGGCATCACGAAATTGCCTGTTAATCTCGTTTTTCAGTTTGTATGGACGATTAAAGGCTTCCTGTGAAATCTGAAAATATTCAGATAGTTTGCGTATTGTTTCTTTTGACAAGCCTTTCTGGTAATTCAGAATCTTTGAAACTGTTCCTTTCGACAACCCCAGGAGTTTTGCCAATCCAACTGCTCTAAGGCTGTTCTCTTCCATTAATGACTTAATAAGTTGTACAGGGTCAAGATCATTAAAGGTCCTGTGTTCCGAATCCCACTTCTCAATGAGAAGCGTTAACAACTCAATTTCATCATCAAGGGTAGGAGAGGCCTTTGAAAGAAGATTCTCAAGGATATTACAATAGTTGTTGTACTGTTCTTCAGTTTTTATTACTGTATATTTTAAAGCTTCCATGTCTCTTTGATTAATAGATATCTACAAAATACTGTTCTTCATTATTACAGAGCTTTGTGTAGAAAGCATGCGTTCCAATCCATTTTACAAACAGATGTACCTTCTGCTTCCCAAAATAATACTGGCAAATAATCCGGTATTTGTTACCACCAATCTTAAAAACAACTCTGTTTGATCCTTTCCCCAAAATATCAGCAGAATTAAACGTTCTGATAATATCCCGGGGACTTTTCCAGTCAGCTCTTTTTACAATCGATAGCCAGGTTTCAAATGCCTTTCTACTTTGGACATTATCACGGACATAGTTTTCGATTGACCGTACTTTTATTAAATGAACTTTCATTGTTGTACTTGGCAAAGTTAGTAAAAGTTACACAAAGGGAAACTCTGTGTTGTTTTAAATTTATTAAACTATTTGGATTTCTTTTTTTGAGACTTCTTTCCAGATAGCTTTTTTTCAAGAATGGCCATATCATCGCTTATTTTCTTCTCAACCACCTTTGCATAAATTTGGGTTGTTTTTAAATCGGTATGTCCCAGCATTTTGCTGACGGATTCGATAGGTACGCCATTCGTAAGGGTTACTGTGGTAGCGAAGGTATGTCTGGCCACATGAAATGTTAGATTTTTATCGATTTCACAAACATCTGCAATTTCTTTAAGGTAGCTGTTTAGCTTTTGATTTGAAATATTTGGAAATATTGTTCCTTTATTGACAGAGCGTGGATGGTCTTTGTACTTGTCGATTAAGACCTGGGCCTGGGATAATAACGGTATTCGCACCGGTGTGGTCGTTTTTTCTCTCTGGGTAATTATCCAGGTCATTCTGTTAATGCCTATCCTTATGTTATTGGGTTTAAGATTCATAACATCGATGTAGGATAGTCCTGTATAACACGCAAATACAAATAGATCTTTAACATACTGAAGACGTTCAATCTTGAATTGTTTCTTTTTTATTGTATCCAGTTCCAATTGAGTTAAAAATTCCCGTTCAACACGTTTAAATGACAGGCGATAGGCTACAAATGGATCTTTGTCAAGCCATCCAAGTCTTACGGCGAGATTGGTCATTTTGCGCAATCTTTCAATGTGTTTCATTACTGTATTGTTTCCCATTGGTAAATGATGATCCTCAGGCTGGTATTTTCGCAGGAAATGTTCGAAATCAGTAATGAACTTGTAATTTAATTCTACCAGAAAGATATCATTGCGTTTGAATTTCTGCTTCAAAAATTTCTCGATATACTTTTCGGTAGTTTTGTAATTTTTTAATGTTCCCCACCTAAGGTTCGAATCCATTCCGGTGTTGTGATAATCAACGAGTCCTTTTAAGGTTTCTCCTGAATCTTCAACTCCCAAAAATTTGTTTTTAATTGCTTCAGGACTTACTACTTCTTTGTTGATGACAAGTTCCTGATAGCACTCAGTAAGCTGAGACCTGATCTGTTCTAAATAAGAGTTAAGCTTACTAATTTCCGGGGACTTGCCTTTTGCCATTCCTCGGCCATTATTCCAGTTATCGACATGAATTCTTTTCTTAATTGAGATTTCAGCCCGTTCTCGATTTACTGTTACACGGGCATAAATAGGAGCTTTGTCGTCTTTAATCCGATGCTTGCGGATCACAAATTGAATTCCAAAAGTGTTAATCTTCTTCATAATTTTTAATGTTGTTTAGTTCTGGTTCACTTTTGGTTCACCAGAAAATGTTAAAACTGGTTCCAAACTGAACTAAACGGTACCAAAAACTTCGATTGTAATCTTTTGAATAATAGGTGATTATGTGTTTCTGGTGAACCAAATCTAAAAAATATTTTGGTTCACCGTATTGTTCACATAAACAATGGTTTTAGATGGTGTATTTTGACATCGTAAAAACAAAAAAGCCTGCAAATCATCTGATTTACAGGCTTTTGGTGGATTCTGATTTTCCACTTCGTCGGGATACCAGGATTCGAACCTGGGACCCCCTGCTCCCAAAGCAGGTGCGCTAACCGGACTGCGCTACATCCCGAATTTATTTATGCGGAGAGAGGGGGATTCGAACCCCCGGTACAGTATTACCCGTACGCCGGTTTAGCAAACCGGTGGTTTCAGCCACTCACCCATCTCTCCAAAAAAGATGATTAAAGTTGCTAAATCTCCCTCGCCTCTCAGCGTTGGTATTTAAAACTTAATCTGTTTTTAAAAAGAACGTCGTTGCTTTGTTAAAGCGTGTGCAAAAGTAGAAATTGTTTTTACACTGGCAAAGAAAAATGAAAAAAAATGGCAAAAAAAATCGAATTCTTTTTTCGCGGTATAAACGAATGGCGATAGGGGATTGAGCCGTTTAAACTTGATTTTTTTGTACGTCTTTTTATGTGATTAAAAACCAGAGAGTTTCATTAGGTGGTTTTGGGAAGTTCATAGGTGTCTTATAAAAATGAAGTTTTTTGTTTAATATTTTGTTTTTATAGATTAAACAAAATAGTTTTTAGTCTGTTTATTAACTCGTAGAAACTAGAAACAGAAATTATGAGTTACAGAGAAGAAATAATATTTACCAATACCGGAGCTGGAAGGAATGGTAAAACAAACGGACATGATAATCATGAGACCATAGGCGATAATCACATTGCGACTTCAATTGATACTCCAATGCGCGATGATGCTTTTGAGCTGAGCGACGAAAGGAAAATGGAAATTATTGAAGAGAAGTTTCGTGATATAATGGAAACAATGGGGCTCGATTTGAATGATGATAGTTTGAGTGGAACGCCACATCGTGTTGCCAAAATGTTTGTGAAGGAGATATTCAACGGACTAAATCCAGCCAATAAACCAAAAATCTCTGTATTCGAAAATAAATTCAAATACGGCGAAATGTTGGTGGAAAAGAACATCAATATGAATTCCACTTGCGAGCATCATTTTCTACCGATTGTAGGAAAAGCTCACGTGGCTTACATTTCATCGGGCGAAGTGATCGGATTAAGTAAAATTAACCGTATAGTCGATTATTTTGCACGCCGTCCGCAGGTGCAGGAGCGTTTAACGGTGCAAATTGCAAACGAGCTAAAAACAATACTTAAAACCGATGATGTGGCTGTTGTGATCGATGCCAAACACATGTGTGTATCGTCGCGCGGAATTCAGGACGAAAGCAGCAGTACGGTTACTGTCGAATATTCGGGTAAGTTTAAAGACAAAAACGTTCGCGAAGAGTTTCTGAAGTATGTAGAACTTTAAGCCTTATCTTTTATATCGAAAGCCATCAGCACCTGACCATGGCGCTGGTATAAAACACCGTTTTTAATTACCGGGTGCGAGAAATGTTCCTTTGTTCCCCGGGTAATTTTAAAATCGCTGATCGGATTCATTTTACCGGTTTCATCGAAACCAACTAATGACAATGTTCCGGTTTGACCATAATAGTAGAGCAGATCATCGGCCGAAATAACTGCGCCCCAACCCAACTTTAGCGAGTCGCTAAGTTCGCCACTTGTTGCATCAATGCTTCTGAAAAACTTTTTCGAGGTGGCGCTACCGTATAAATGATCGTCAATTTTTACAATGCCGCCCATATAACTGTCGAAGCCTGTATTGCGCCACACTTCTTTAATGGCTGTTCCGTCTTCGGAGAGTTGAAGTTTTACCCCGCAATTTCCGTCTCCGGCGGCGTAGTATAGGTAACCTGAGTCGTATATTACACAATTGCTGTGTGTATCGCCCATGCCCGGCTGACGTTTGTCGAGCGGAACATTATCCTGCGCATGTGTCCATAACAGTTCACCTGTCTCAGTGTCAAATCCCATCATATTATAAGCAGAGAATGTAACAAAAATATGACGTGTTGGAAGTTCGATAAGCGTTCCCGGATTGTAGCCCGATCGTTCGCTATGTCCGGCATTGCTCCAAAGTATTTCTCCTGTAAAACGATTTAAACCAACCACATTATATTCTTTTCCACCGGGTGTCCAGAACACTTTGTCGCCATCAATTACAGGCGCTTCCGAGTGCCCAAAACGCGGATAGATACCTTCAAAATCTTCTACAAATCGTTTTTCCCAGACCAACTCTCCATTCGTGCGTTTCAGGCAAAACAAATTTCCCATTCCCGAACCCACATAAATTAAATCGTCGACAACAGTTGGTTGCGAGCGCGATCCCGGGTAGCTGGTAACCCATTCTTTTCCGAGTGATACTTCCCATTTTTTCTGCCCGTTTAAATCGATACAGAACAAAATGGCAGTGCTGTCGAGTGCTCCGGTTATAAAAATCTCATTATCGGTTATTGTGGGCGTGCCATATCCATCTCCAATACCTTCAATATACCAAAGTTCGGCAGGTCCTTCTTGGGGCCATTCTTTTAAAAGGTTTTGCTCGTTAAAAATCCCTTTGCGGTTTTCGCCGCGCCACTGGTAAATTTCGGTTTTGTTTGAACTACATGAAAAAACAATAAGGCAGATGAAAAGCAGGAACAAATTCTTCATAACAGTTATTTCGGTTTTTTAGAAATAAAAGTAGGAGTAAGTGCCAAATAATTACAGTTTTAAGACGAAATTTTAGGCTTTACCTTCAAAATACTTTTTCTGCATTGTGACAACTGATTTGTGAAAATCAGGAAATCTTTCCCAAAGGTCTTTATCACAGCCTTTTAGCTGCTTGCACTGAATGCACGAGTCGAACTGTTTATCTTTGGCACACGCACGAACCGTACAATTAGTAAGAACAACTCCGGCAGGTTTACCGGAATTTTTACACCCGAAACAAAATATCTTATCGGCCTCAAATGCAATTCCGTAATGTTCTTCTATTTTCCATTGTTCGTAAGCTTTTTTCTTTAGTTCCACATCATTTTTTTCTGATGCCTCCAGAAACTGACAATCGGCAGGGCAGGTATAGCCACAATAATTTAGTTTCTTCGGATCGGGAAGTTCATCCTGAGGAAAAGTAAAGGCTGAAAGTTTTCCTGAAAGCAAAATTGCACAGCCTGTAAAAGAACTGTTTCTGATAAACTGCCGACGGTTGGATGGATTAGTCATAACTACTGATTTTGGTTTACTAAGTTATGACAACTTATCAAAGGAACACCCTTACTAAGGAGGATATTTTTGGCTGAAATGATCCGGTATTTCAGATTGAGTAATTATTTGAAATAAGCATATACCTCGTCATAACCTTTCATTTCCATCACATCGGCACGCATTTTTGCCGCACCCGGAAATGAATTGAGGTAGATTTTATAGAAGCGTTTCAGAATATTGAAATTTTTGTCGGGGCTCCAGGTTTGTTCAAAAAGCCGGGTGTGTTCCAACAGTTTGGCAATGCGGTCTTCCATCGAAATTTCTTCTTTTTCAGGATTGAAAAACCAGGGATTGTGGAAAATTCCACGACCGATCATTACTCCGTTTACGCCGGTTTGGTTAACGCGTTCAAGTCCCTGTTGGTACGACATCACATCGCCGTTTCCATGAACCGGAATATGTGGTTTTAAGCTATTTTTCAGTTGAACCGCTTTGGCAATTTCTTCCCAGCTGGCATCGCCATCCGATTGCATACGTTGCGTACGGCCATGTAAAATAATAGCTGCCGGATCAACCTCCAGCAGGTTGGCAATCCAGTTTTCGGTAATGTGCTCTTTTATTCCGGTGCGGGTTTTTACACTCACGGGTAGGTGGGTGCCTTCTTTTGTTGCCAGAATTATTTCTTTGGCACGTTCCGGTTCGCCGATCAGAGCGCTGCAGGCACCAATTTTAAATACCTTTTTTACCGGGCATCCCATGTTAATGTCGATGCCGTCGAAATCGTAATTTTCAGTAATGTATTTGGCAATGTTGTGGTAAATCTCCGGATTTCGTCCCCAGATTTGTGCCACAATTTTAATGTTGAGTTTTTTGAGCAGAGCCCGTTCCGACTCATTTACGATCAACCGTTCCGAAACACGTTCTCTGCCCACCGGATGATTCATACCTTCAACAGAAGTGAACTCGGTGAAAACCATGTGTAATTTCCCCGGTGCTGTCATTCCCATTACAATTTCGCGGAAAACCGTATCGGTAACATCCTCCATGGGGGCCAGCGAAAAAGCAGGGCCATCAAACTCTTGCCAAAAATTGTTCATGCCGCAAAATTATCAAAACATATAGAAGTGCACAACGAAACTATTTCTGTTGCTCGAGTTGCATTAACGAAAGGCTTTTTCTGAACTTGCGGCTGTTGCCAAAACCAATGCGTAAATCGGACGGCCGGCCGGTGCCCTGCATTTTTTCGTCGGCACATTCGGGTGTGCAGCAACCGTGGTATTTCTCTGCACATTGTGGGCATTGGATAAACAATATATGACAGCCATCATTATCGCAATTGGTATGCGAATCGCAGGCTTTGCCGCACTGATGGCATTTTGAAATGATTTCGCCATTTACACTTTCTCCCAAACGTTCGTCAAAAACAAAGTTTTTACCAATAAATTTTGAATCGAGTTTGGCCGTTTTAATCTGTCGGGCATATTCCAAAATCCCGCCGTGTAGCTGGTTCACATCGCTAAATCCCTGGTGTTTTAGGTAAGCACTGGCTTTTTCGCAGCGAATTCCACCGGTACAGTACAACAGCACTTTTTTATCTTTTTTGTCTTCCAGCAAGTCGGTTACAATTTCCAGTTCTTCACGAAAAGTATCCGCTTCAGGGCAAATGGCACCTTCAAAATGACCGATCTCGCTTTCGTAGTAGTTGCGCATGTCAACAACAACCGTATCTTCCTGCCCGATATATTTGTGGAACTCAACACCCGACAAGTGTTTACCCACATTGGTAACATCGTAGGCATCGTCGTCCAAACCATCGGCAACCAGTTTTGGGCGTACTTTAATGGTTAGCTTGTAAAACGATTTTCCATCGTCTTCAATGGCATATTTAATCGGAATGTCTTGCAGGATTTCATGTTTTTTCAAGGTTTCCACAAAAGCGTCCCAATGGTGTTCCGGCACGCTCATTTGTGCGTTAATTCCTTCGCGGGCCACATAAATTCGGCCAAAGCAATTCAACGGAAACCAATCACGAAACAATTCATCTCTAAATTCCTGTGGATTTTCAAGAATGTGATATCGATAAAACGAAATCGTTTTTCGCTGAAAGGTTTCTTCAGCCAGCCTTTTTTTTAGTTCTTCCTTGTTTACCCGGTTGTATAAAAACATGTTACCTGTGTTTAAAATGCGCGGCAAAAATACACAAATTGGCAAAAAGAGCAAAAAAGATGGTTTATTCTTTAATGTGTACTGTTTCTGAAATACTGTTTTTCTTGTAACTTTATATAGCTTCTTCGCGTTGCGGAATCAGTAATCTAAATTATACCAAAATGAAAAACCTGTACTATCTGCTAATCTTATTGTTATTCATTGGAACTTCGTGTGCCAAAGAAGATCCAAAAATAAAAGAGGTTAAAGACTACATCGAACAATTGCGTGTTGAAAGCGAATCGGTAGGGTGGACTGCAACTGTTTCGATTGATAATGAGATTGTTTTGTCGAAAGGATTTGGTTTGGGTCATTACGAGCAACAGGTGCCTGTTTATCCGAGAAAAACCAAATTCAGAATAGGAAGTATTTCTAAGGCACTTACAGCGGCCGGATTGGGTATTTTGATAGAGGAAGGAAAGATCGATCTTGATGCTCCGGTTCAAAAATATGTACCTGATTTCCCGGAAAAGAAATACGAAATTACTACGCGACAGGTGGCCGGGCATTTGGCTGGAATACGCCATTATAATGGGGATGAATTCCTGTCGTCAAAGTACTATCCAACGGTGAGAGATGGATTGGAAATTTTTATGAATGACACCCTCTTGTTTGAGCCGGGAACAAAGTACAGTTACTCGAGTTATGGATTTAATCTTTTAAGTGCTGTAATGGAAGGTGCTTCTGGCGAGGAGTTTCTGCATTTTATGCAGACGCGTGTTTTCGATCCTTTAGAAATGACCGAGACAACTGCCGAACGTATGGATTCGCTCATCCTGTTTCGTGCCGGTTATTATGACATGAATGAGGGGAAAGTTATAAATGCACCATTCGTAGATAACAGTTACAAGTGGGCCGGCGGTGGTTTTATTTCTACCTCAGCAGATTTGGTAAAGTTTGGGAATGCAATGCTGAATAATACGCTTTTTACGGAAGAAGTAAAACAACAACTGATTACACCACAAACCTTGAAAAATGGAGAAAAAACAAACTATGGTATGGGTTTTTCTTCCGGAACCGATGAATTTGGACGTGAATATTACGGACATGGTGGCGGTTCGATAGGAGGCTGTAGTAATCTTATTATATACCCGGAGGAGAAAATGGTGGTAGCTGTAATAACCAACGATTCACGTGCCAAGGTGGGGAATGAGCTACATAAAATTGCAGAAATCCTGCTAGGCGAAAAACAATAAAAAACCCGGAGTTTAAATCCGGGCTTTGAGCTATTTAAAGTACTTAATTACAAATGAATAATCGGATCCGGATTTCCGTCAGGATCTCCATTAACAGTACCACTTGAACTTGCCGGTCCCATTAACAAAACACCTGCTGCGTGTGGTGCAGCCATCGATGTTCCGCTGATGGTATTATAACCTCCGTCTTTCCAGGTTGACTTAATGCGGTAACCGGGTGCGCAATAATCAACGGCACTTCCGTAATTCGAGAAATAGGCCCAGTTATCGTTACTATCGCAAGCCGAAATGGTGTAAACTTTTGTGCTTTCGTCACCTACGCGGGCAGGAGAATGATTGTTTGCATCATCACTTTCGTTACCGGCGGCCAGCACAAAGGTGCAACTTGATGCGGCGGCTAAGACAGCATTGTCGAGTGTAGTAGAAACGCCACCGCCAAGACTCATATTTGCCACATCGCCTGACGAGGCATTAGCGGCTACATAATTTACTCCGGCTACAACTCCTGATACTGTACCGCTTCCACGACGGTCGAGAACGCGAACCGCAACAACCGTTGCTCCGGCTGCAACGCCCACAACACCTTCTGAATTATCAATTGCCGCAATTGTTCCGGCAACATGAGTGCCGTGTCCGTTTTGGTCATCAGGCGTTGATTTTCCTCCCAAAAATGTCTCACTTCTATTTTTATCTACATTCAAATCCGGATGGTCCTGATCAATTCCGCTATCAATTATCCAGGCAACTTTTCCGGTTCCGTCGGCAGCTCCGCCAACACGGGCAATTCCCCAGGGTGTTTCCTGCGCAGTAGTTCCGCCTCCTGTGTCGCCACCACCACTATTAGGCCCTTTTCCGGGAGGTGGTGCCAATGCAATTACTTTGTCTTGCTCAATGTAAGCCACCGAAGCATCATTTTCGAGTTTCTTTAATTGCCCGGGAGCAATTTTTACTGAGAATCCTTTTAAGGCAGTGCCGTATACGTGGACAATTTCACCATCGGTAATACCGGCACGTTCCAATATTTTTGCAGACTTGGCTTTTACAGCATTTTGTTTCTTTTCGTAACCTTTTAACCGGGATAAGTCCTCCGTTAAATCAGCATCGTTCAGTACAACTATGTAACTGTTTTTCGATGATGACGCGGATTTAAGTTCTACTGTGTCATCAGCGTTTTCGTCACTTACAAAGGTGTCGTTACACGAGTAAATTAATGCTCCGGCACAGAAGAGAACCAGGATTTTTAATTGCAGTTTTTTCATAAAGTCATGTTTTTAGTGAGTAATTAATTATCAGCGTTTTGTGTTCATTCTAAAGCATAAAAAAAGCTGCTTGTAAAATACAAACAGCTCTTTTATTAATATTGTTTAAATCCTAGTTTATCAGTTCATTCACCTTCTCAATAATCTTGTTGAATTCGTCTTCATTAAAACCGATAGAAGCGACTGCAATTTTTCCGTTTTTATCGATTATAAAATTACGCGGAATGTTTTGTTTGGCGTATTTCGAAAATATATCGCGCTCAGGATCAGGGTAGAAAGGGAGGACGTAATTGTTGTCGGCTTTAAATTTATTTACCGTTTCCCAATCGTGTTCGCGGCCAATTACCATTACCTCGAAGTTTTCGTTTTGCTTAAGTTCTAGGTACACTTCCTTTTCCAAATGAGGCAACTCTTTGCGACATGGCGGACACCAGGTGGCAAAAAAGTTAATCCATACTACTTTCCCTTTCAAATCTGATAGCTTTTTTACCGAACCATCTTCCAAAGTTATAGAGAAGTCGGGTGCTACATCTCCTTCTTTAACCAGGGTGAATTCGTCTTGTGCATAATTATTTAGCGCGAAGAACGCCAGTAAAATAAAAATCGTCAGTTTTTTCATCATACAATTTTGTTTCTAAACAGGAATAATCACTTTACATTTTTACGAAGAAAACAAAATTAGCTTTATAAGCCAACAGTTTTTATATACGAATAATAATTGGCGGCTTCAACCGTGCTAAAAAATAGTCCTCCCATTTGATTAATATGTGGAGGGATAAAAATGCCAGGCCTAAGGGCGCTGTCAGCTATTGGTAATCTTCCTTGATCTGTATTTACAAAGCCATTTCTGAATTCACCGTTTTTGTGTTTTTCCTGTAAAATTATTTCATCGCCTTGACTATAAGTCCACTTTCCTGTTTTTAAATGATCAAGATATTCACCACGAAGAACAAATGAGATATCCGGCCATTTTTCAATAACAATTTCGAATTCTCCGTTGCCTGAGTTAAGATGATAATTGGGGTTATCTTTATCTGTTATTTTCAATTCAAATGATTCATTTTTGAAAATCACTTGCATATTTTCAGAGCCATCCTCATTAAAATAGGTCCAGGTTCCATCTGGTAGTGCATTCGTGAAATGTGCCTTTAACTTTAAGTTTCCGTTTTTATAATATTCCAGGTATTCGCCATTAATTCTGTTGTTTTCCAATCGTCCTTTAGCATATAGTTCTCCGCTGACGTAATAATCCTCAAATTCTCCGCCAAAATTATTCAATAATTTTGCCCAGAAAGCTTTCCTGTAAAAGCTTGCTTCACCGGGCAGACATATCTGCCAGTTATCATTAAAATATACCTTAACTTTTCGGTTATAATCAGATTCTGAAATTTGATACGAGTTATTAGTGAAGTGCGGATAGTAAATCGTATCGGAAATTATTCCGGCCAGTCGTGTATCAAGAGCTCTCGAAAGTGTATCGGTGTGGCCGCGGGCTTCAAGCAAATGAGAGCACCCATCACAATACGCACTTAAGGCAATACAATTTATATCTCCTCCCAGAACAAATGCTTTTTCAAGGTCGTCACAGAAATTATCAATACTGTCGATGTTAAAATAACACACGGCCGAGTTGATATAAACCGAGGCATTTTCGGGAGTGTAACTTTTTACCCGATCGTAAAACACCAGGGCCGAATCGTATTTTTCATTTAAACGATAATAATTCCCCGCAAACAGGTTCATGTATAAAAGTTTGGTCTGGCTGAAATCTTCTGCAGCAACTTCAATGGCAGGAATAAAATACTTGATGGCATTCACCGAATCGTTCCTATGTTTGTAAAGATTTCCCAGGGCGTATTTTGTTTCTGCATTATCGGGTTCTAATTCAATATTTGACTTGAAATCAGCAATGGCGCCAAGTGTGTCTTTTAAATGTAATTTGCAAAGTGCCCTGTTTTGATAGATAAAGAAAGCCTCGGGATCTTCGTTCAATGCTTCGTTAAAAAGTTGAAGCGCATCCTGGTACTTATCTTCGGTCATAAACATATAGCCATCGTAATTCTTCTGGGCTATTTTTCTGTTTATGTATTTTTTCTGAGCGTGTAAAAACTGAAAACTAAATAGCAAAATACAGCTGAAAATAAGAGGTTTTAACATGGTAACTTTGGCGTTTTATTTGTGTTTTAGGGTAGAAAGTTAACAATAAATATTACAAACAAAAACACCCGCTTAAAATTAAGCAGGTGTCTTCAGTTTATGATCGTTATTCTTTTATGCTTGTTTCAAAAAATCATTAACGGCAGTTTCAATACGCTCTTCAATTTTTGAAGTATCTGATTTTACAAATTTGTCGCCGGTGATATTTTCATACAATTCAATGTATCTTTCAGAAACCTCGTTAACAAACGACTCCGGAATTTCTGGAAGCACATCGCCGTCGCGGCCCTGGAAATTGTTTTCCATTAACCACTCGCGAACAAATTCTTTCGAAAGTTGCTTTTGGTTTTCGCCTTTGTCAAAACGCTCCTGGTAACCATCAGCGTAGAAATAACGCGATGAGTCGGGTGTGTGGATTTCGTCGATCAGGTAAATCTGTCCGTCTTTTTTACCGAACTCGTATTTGGTATCTACCAAAATCAATCCCATTTCTTTGGCCATTTCGCTACCGCGTTTAAAAAGAGCCAGCGAAATACGTTCCAGTTCTTTATAATCTTCTTCCGAAACCAGTCCTTGTTTGATGATCTCTTCGCGCGAAATATTTTCGTCGTGAGCACCTTGTTCAGCTTTTGTAGTTGGCGTTAACAGTGGTTCAGGAAAAGCCTGGTGCTCTTTCAAACCTTCAGGAAGCGGAACGCCGCAAATATCGCGACCGCCATTTTTGTACAATCTCCACGAACTTCCGGTTAAATAACCACGCACGATCATTTCTACCGGGAAAGTTTCGCAAAAATGCCCAACGGTTACGTTCGGATCGGGTGTTGCTATTTTCCAGTTCGGAACAATATCAGCAGTGGCATCCAGAAATTTCTCTGCAATCTGGTTAAGTACCTGACCTTTAAAAGGAATTCCTTTTGGCAGCACCACGTCGAATGCTGAAATACGGTCGGAAACAACCATCACCAAAAAATCGTCGTTGATGTTGTAAACGTCGCGAACTTTACCTTTGTAGTGGCTTTTTTGTCCCGGGAAATTGAAACTTGTTTTTGTAAGTGCGTTACCCATTTTTGTTGAATATTTATAGTTGTATTTATACTTATTGCCGGTGTTATAATCTGTTTCCGATTTTATTACAAATTTAGCTGGTTTTTGTTTAATTCAGAAAATTGTAAAACTTGATTCTGGATACTCGATTTTTGATACTGGATACAGGATCCTCCGAAATTCAAATTTCTTTTATAGAATGATCTACTGCTTGTTTTTTTCTTTGGTTTCAGTTTTTATCTCAATTTTCTCCTCGTCATGTTTATCGTATGCTTCTACAATGTCGCGCACCAATCGGTGGCGTACAATGTCTTTTTTATCGAAATATATGTTCCCAATATTTTTAATTCCCTTCAGAATTTTCAGGGCCTGTATCAAGCCTGAATGACTTTTTCGCGGGAGGTCGATCTGCGTAACATCGCCGGTAATAATAAACTTGGCGTTGAGGCCCATTCGGGTTAAAAACATTTTTAGCTGGTTAACGGTGGTGTTTTGCGCCTCGTCGAGAATAACATAGGCGTTACTCAATGTTCGTCCACGCATAAAAGCAAGCGGGGCAATTTGTATCACACCGTCTTTCAGAAATTCCTCCAGTTTTTTCGGAGGGATCATATCCTGCAAAGCATCGTAAAGTGGTTGCAAATACGGATCGATCTTATCCTTCAAATCGCCGGGTAGAAAACCCAGATTTTCACCCGCTTCAACAGCCGGGCGACTCAAAATTATCTTACGTATTTCTTTGTTTTTTAATGCTCGTACAGCCAGTGCTATGGCGGTGTAGGTTTTTCCGGTCCCGGCCGGACCAATGGCAAAAATCAAATCGTTATTGGCACTGGCCTCCACCAAACGGCGTTGGTTGGGTGTGCGGGCACGAACAGGTTTTCCGCTGTTACCAAAAACAATAATATCGGGTTCACCATTGCTGTTTTCTTCAAACGATGACACTCCCGAATCCAATAGCTCGTGAATAATTTCTTCCGAGAGCATATTGTACTGGTAATAATGATCGAGAATGAGGGCGAACTTTTTCTCAAAAGCTTTGATTTCCTTTGGTTCCCCCTGAACGAACAAGGCGTGGCCCCGCGCTGTGATCTTAATTTTTGGGAAAAGCCTTTTTATCAGTTCAATTTTCGAATTGTTTACTCCAAAAAACTCAAGGAGATCAATTCCTTCCAGTAAAATTTGTTTATCCAATGTGTCTTCTTAAAAATTTAAGCACGGCAAATTTACGAAAATAAATTGCCACTATCGAATGTTGGAAGGCTTTGATATTCAATTTCTGACCGATGTGTAAATTGTCGGCTTTTTTATTTCGAGAACATTTTTACGAGCCAAAGAATAAAGTACAATCCCAGTCCAACTCCAAAAATAAATACGCCAACTACAAATGCAATCCTGATTGTTGTTACGTTCCAGCCTAATTTGCCGCTTAGCCATTCAGATACTCCTAAAATCATGTGTTTATTATTTATTGTTATACTGGCAAGATAAAATTTATAAATAAATCTGTGAACTTTAAATTCAGTTTTTGTTTGTTAAACATCGGAATCCTTAACTTCGGATGAAATTTGAAACCTTATTGAATGGAACGAAAAGTAGAAGAGTTTAAACGCTTACTTGATATAATGGACGAATTGCGCGAGAAATGTCCGTGGGATAAAAAACAAACACTGGAGTCGTTGCGCAAACTAACGATAGAGGAAACCTACGAGCTGGGCGATGCCATTTTGAAAAACGATTTGCAGGAGATAAAAAAAGAATTGGGCGACATTATGCTGCACATTGCTTTTTATGCAAAAATCGGATCTGAAAAAGGTGCTTTCGACATGGGAGATGTGCTGGAAGGAATCAACGAAAAATTGATATACCGTCATCCGCATATATTTGGCGATGTTGATGTTGATGGTTCGGCCGATAAAGTTGCTGAAAACTGGGAAGCCTTAAAACTGAAAGAGAAAGGCGGCAATAAACGTGTTCTGGAAGGTGTGCCTGCTGCCATGCCGGCGCTGGTTAAAGCCAACCGTATTCAGGAAAAAGTGCGTGGTGTGGGTTTCGACTGGGAATACAAAGAGCAGGTTTGGGATAAAGTAAAAGAAGAAGTTGACGAGTTAAGCGTGGAGATCAACAAAGCTGACAAAGATAAAATGGAGGCCGAGTTTGGCGATTTGCTATTTGCCGTTGTAAATGCTGCCCGTTTGTATGATATCGATCCGGAAGCTGCGCTGGAACGTACCAACCTTAAATTTATAAAGCGCTTTAATTACCTCGAAAGCAAAACGCTGTTGCAGGGAAAAAGCCTGCACGATATGAGTCTTGCCGAAATGGACGAGATTTGGGAGGAAGCCAAGAAAGAAGAGTAGTTTTAAGGCAAAAGTATAAAGTAAAAGGGCAAAAGGAGAGGAAGGATTATTGATAAAGGATTAATTGGTAACGGATAATAGTCGCAATCACCAGTCGTAGTTGGCAGTTTAGCAATTTATCAATCGATGTGAAGTGGCCAAACCATAGCGTTTTAGATTTATTTCAGTCTGTCTGCGGTAATTATTCTAAACGTGTTTTTATTAATTGTAAGCCTGACATTACGTGTTTTATTGGTAATGTAGAAATTTTTACCTTTTAGTTGAAAATTGGTTTCGTCGGTTTCGTTTATAATCGAGCAAACCATTTCTTCGATTTTGTCGTTTGGCAACTCAATTTTTAGTTTCTTATTTATTCTGCCATAAACAAGATCAGTGTAACAAATTTTCTTGGCTATTTCATTTTTTAAACTTTTCATAAATCTTTGATAAAGCTTTCAATTAAAACAATTAAGCATTTTTATATTCAATCTTCCATCAATCTATTTCAAGCTCCAATCAATCAGTTACAACCTTTTTCATCAGCCAGCTCATATTCTCGGCCAGCGTCCGGATGGTGTTTATTCCTTCTTCATCCTGCAGCACATCGCCCTGGTTTTTGCCAAAAGCAAAGTTCCAGTAACTGGAGCCGGGAACGATCATCTGGTTAATCAGGAAGAATCGATTCATAGTATCAAAAGTGGGCAAGGCACCGCCACGGCGCACTGAAATTACACCGGCACCAACTTTTCGTTTTAGCAAATGACCGTTGCCACGTGTAACATAACCGGCCACATCAATTAATGCTTTTATCTCGGTGCTCACATCGGCAAAATAAACCGGTGTGCCCAGAATAATCCCGTCGGCTTCAATCATTTTTTCGATGCAATGATTTAGCAGATCATTTTTAATGTGGCATTTGCGGTCCTGAATTTCGCGACATTTACCACAAGCCGTGCAACCGTGAACCGGTTTATTTCCCAGCTGAATAACTTCGGTTTCTATTCCTTCCGCCCGAAAGATCTTAAACGTTTCTTCTATTAACAGCGATGTATTTCCGTTGCGTCTTGGGCTTCCGTTAAAGGCTACTACTTTCATGAATTAAATTGATAAAATGTTGAATTGCTAAACTGTCAAATTGCTAAATTGAAAACTGATAAATTGTTTATTGTCCGAATACGTAGGCGATAATGTTGGCGCCCATTTTCAACGCTTTTTGGCGCAGGTCCTCCGGATCGTGGTGTACGTCGATATCTTCCCAGCCATCACCCAAATCGGTTTCGTAGGTGTAGAAACAAACCAGCCTGTCGTCGACAAATAGTCCAAATGCCTGTGGCGGTTTATTGTCGTGCTCGTGGATCTTCGGAATGCCTTCGTTAAAATCGTACTTCTGATGAAAAATCTCGTGCGACGGTGGCAGTTCTACAAACTCCTTGTCGGGGAAAACCTTTTTCATTTCGCGTCGGATATATTCATCCAGCCCGTAATTGTCATCAATGTGTAAAAAACCACCGCCTTCAAGGTAAACGCGCAAATTCATTGCATCGCTTTCCGATAAAATGATGTTGCCGTGCCCGGTTAAATGCACAAACGGGAAATTAAACAACTCAGGGCTGCCAATTTCAATGGTCGATGGCTCCGGATTTATGTTGGTGTTCAGGTTTTCGTTACAAAACTCTATGAGGTTGGGCAGGGCAGTAGGGTCGGAATACCAATCGCCGCCGCCATTGTATTTCAACAAAGCAATTTTTACACTGCTGCCTTGCGCGGCAACACCAAGTGTAAAAAGTAGAAACAGGAACAGAAATGAAAGTTTCATTTGCAAAATTTTCCGAAAAATACGATTCCTTACCGAGATGAAAAAATGCAACCGAAATCAATTACTAACTGAAGGCAATATTAACTTTCCATTGCTCCCCGCATTAGTAAGTCAAGGGCTTTGTCCAGCGAGCCGGCAGCTGTTATTTCTCCCGAGTTTACAAAGAAAATTTCATCGGCATTTTCAATTGTATTCAAGCGGTGTGCAATTATCACTTTTGATGTTGATGCAGGCAGGTTGTTGATGATTGTTTCCAGTTGATGTTCGGTAACGGTATCGATATTTGCTGTAGCTTCATCAAGAATGAGCAACTCCGGTTTTCGTAAAATGGCACGCATAAAAGCAATCAGCTGTTTTTGTCCCAGACTAATTCCGTCGCCCGTCATTTGAATGGTCGTTTCCAAACCACTATCAAAACGTTGCAGCAAACTTCCCAACCCTGCTTCTTCAAGCGATTGTTGCAGCTCTTCGTTGCTTAATGCAGCCATGGTTTCGTTGCCATATAAAATATTTTCCCTTACCGTTCCCGAGAATAAAATGGGGTCTTGAAGAATCACCCCGATTTTTGCTGTTCTTTCGGCAGGATCGTATGATTTTATGTCTTTTCCATCCAAAAGGATCGTGCCTTTTGTGGCGTCGTATAAGCGCGCAATCAACGATGCGGTAGTTGTTTTTCCGCCACCGGTTGGCCCGATAAAAGCATAAGTTTTTCCACGCTCCAGGTCAAAGCTAACCTTGTGCAGCACCTCTTTCCCGTTCGGGTAGCTAAACGAAACATCGTTAAAGTTGACCAGCGAAGCGTTTTTTTGTATTTCCGATTCCTTTGTTACTTCCAGATTGTTTTCCAACGAAAGCAGGTATGAGATACGATCCCATGCAGCCAACGCTTGTTGAAAGTTAGCCCAAAGGATGGCCAGCTGTCGTAAGGGATTGTAAAAGTTCATTACATAGGCAATAAAACTGATCAGCAAACCAATGCTAAAATTACCCTGAATAATGAGGTAAATTCCCAACGCCAAAACAATTAATTGCCCAAGGTTGGCCGCAAAAGTATAAACCGGATTAAGGACATTATTGGCAATTCCGGCATAAACCGAGTGCTTGTAATTTTCCTCGTTCGCGGCAGTAAAACGTTTTCGGAAATAGTCGCGGCGGTTAAAAGCAACTACCACCTTAAAATTGGCCAAACTTTCCTGAATTTCGGCAGAAAGGTCGCCCAGACTTTTTAAACTGGCTTCGTTCTTTCTGCGTATCCACGGCGAAATAATTTTAGTAAAAACCAAAAGAAGCAGGGCAGGAGAGAGTGCCGCCAATCCAAGTGGCAGGTTGATTACCAGAAGCAGAATTCCAGCACCGGTCATGGTAATAATTCCACCAATAAAACGCATCAGCGATTGCGAAAAGAACTCGTTTACCTTTTGTGTATCGTTGTTGATGCGCGATATCAGGTCGCCCGATTTATTTTGGTTAAAAAAGTCGAGCGGCAATTCCTGCAGTTTATGAAATACCGAGTTACGGAGGCTATACAACATACGTTGCCCGATACCGCCCATCATAATCATTTGAGCATAATTCACAAAAAATGCCACTACATACATCGTCAGCAAAATTCCGGAAAAGAGTAAAATTCCGTGGTAATCTTTGGTTTGCACATAATTGTCAACCGTATACCCAATTATATATGCGCCTGCCAGACTTAATGCAGCATTTATCGCAATTGCAGCAAAAGCGATAATCAGGTTACGGCGTTCGCCACTAATAATGGCCACCAGTTTCTTTAGTGATTTCAGAAACGGGAGCTTCTTCTCATTTTCATCGGGTGTACGATTCAGATTATAATTCATAATGGCTTGTGCTTTTTTGTGAGTTATAAATCTGAATATATTCGGGCGAATTTTCTTTCAGCCTTTCGTGTTTACCTGTTGCTACTACTTCGCCTTCCATCAGTAGAATGATTTGGTCGAAACCGGTAACAGGAGCTATCTTTTGTGTTATAGAAAGCAGTGTTAGTTCCGGGTAATTTTTATGAATATTAGTAAGGATTTTATCTTCGGTTTTTCGGTCGACCCGCGAAGTAAAATCATCGAGCAAAAGTATTTTTGGGTTTAAAGCCAGTGCGCGCGCCAGCATAATACGTTGTTTCTGTCCGCCCGAAAGACTGGTTCCCCGTTCCGAAACAATGGTGTTTAAACCGTCGGGTAATGTTTTTATAAAATCAGCCAGTTCAGCGGTGGCAATGGCTTTGTTTAAATCTACATCCGAAACCTGGTCATTAAACGCAATGTTTTCACGCAGGCTCATATTAAAAATCACATTGTCCTGAAAAACAAAACCAAGCTGTCGGTTTAAAACTTCGGTAGAGTAATCTTTAACCTGAATATTGTCGATGGTGATCGACCCGGAATCCGGCGGTATTAGATTGGTAAGCAGATAAAGCAACTGACTTTTTCCGGCAGCTGTTGGGCCGATAATCGCCGTCTTGCTTCCGGCTTTTATTTCGAACGAAATATTTTTAAGCACCGGTTTTTTGTCAAAGCTCAGTGTAATATTCTGAAGTTTAATATTTCCCGATATATCTGTTTCTACAGCGCCGTTATCAATCGGTGGAGGAGCATCCAAAACCTGCCTGATCCGGCCGTAAGAAGCCGTTGCCGAGGCAATAATATTGCTCATAAATCCGATCATCATAATCGGAAATATCAACATCATTACGTAGCTGTTAAAGGCTGCAAAATTACCCAGCGAAAGGGTGTCCATAACCACAAAATGTCCGCCAAGTGCCAAAATGATTACAATGGCTAAGTTGGCCACAAATGTTACGATGGGAATAAGCGCTGAGAACAGGCGAACAATGGCAAGTCCCAAATCGCGCGATTCAACATTTTTTTCTGCAAACTTGAGGATTTCGGGTTGTTGCGAATTCAAAACCCGTATAAGTGCCGAGCCCAGAATACTTTCGTTAATAACCCGGTTGAGGGCATCGATAATCTCGCGGCTTTTCTTAAAAAGCACTTTTACTTTTTTGAATACAATATAAAAGGCCACCGACAAAATCGGCACGATGGTGAGTACGGCCAACGCCAGTTTCCAGTTAATGGAAATCAACAGAACAGCTACGCCGAAAATGATAAACAACGATGAGATGATGGAAACGAATGCCTGCGAAACAAACATTTTTACCGAATCCATGTCTGAGGTAAGGTTGGTTAAAAGTTTCGATGGATTGGCTTTTAAAATAAAGGAATAACTCTGTTTCGAAATCTTGTCCGACAATTTACTGCGCAGATCTTTAGCTACTTTTTCGGCGGCTAATGTTTGCACTACACCCTGAAGAAAAGTAAAAATAAATATGCCTGATGCCGCCAGAATAAATTCGGTGATGATAGTTTTTGCATCAAATTGATTGGCTGTAAATGCGTCAATACCGCGGGCAATAATTCGCGGAATAAACAGGTTGATTCCGCTGCCGGCCAGTGCCATTATTATTAAGGCGGTTACGAGTGCTTTGTATGGTCCCAGCACCCGAAACAGGCCACCCCGCTGTTTTCCTTCTGTTCTTTTTTTACTTTGGGTTTTGCGCATTTTTAAAATTGTGGTGCAAATCTACCCAATTATAACCGTTTCCCCGGCAAAATGATTAATCGGATTCCAATTAATTATTAAAAGTTTAGATGCAGCTTTTGTAACGAGCAATAACTCAAAAGTTTCGGCAAAGTTATTTGTTGGCTAAAACAAAACATTCATGATTCCCAATTCTCATCAACAGAGATGAAAGTGAGGCCTATTGACAGCATTTCATAAAAATGGCCAGATTACAAGGCGCACACAACGATTGTGCTATGAATAGCTTACTGATTGCGCCTTTAAATTGCCGCACACCAACCCCGGGTTTCACCCGAGGTTAGTCACATTTTATCCCTTCGGGATATTGAACTGAATAACAAAGCTAAGACGAGTTTATTGACCTGAATGTCGGAATTGCAAGTTTTTTATGACGCTGGAAGCGTCGAATGTGAATAACCCGGTGCGTAGCGCCGGGATGAAACGACAGAAGGGAAATCGTCCGGCGAAGAAAGCAGATCGAAGCCAGATGGTTCTCCCGGACGAAACGCAAACAGTAATACACATAAAAAGATGGAGGCTTTCAGGAAAAAAAGTGCATAGCCAATGGCTACACACTTTACACTCAAAACACTTTATTTACAATTACCCTTTTGGCTAACTATTCTTTTCCTAGACAAAACACGTTTTTGTACCTGTGGGTTGGTTTTGGATATCCGGGACTCAGGTATTTCCATGCTTTAATTGTCGTCTCAATTTCAGTTCCGGAAACAACTTCCAGCGTTTCTTTTATTAATCTGTCCAGCTTTTCATGTGCAATTTCAACACGAGCATTTATTGTGAGTTGTGCGCTGTTTGACTTTGCCACTTCTCCTCGTATTGAAAGAGTTTTGGATGAGCCCGTAATATTTCCGGAAATGTATTCCTGATTGTTTTCAAGCAAAAGTTTTATGTGGCCTACACCAATTTGTTTTTCATCAATTTTTGCCGCTAACCGTTTTAAAAAGTCATTAATAAATATGTTCCAATCTATCTGTTTCCCTTGCAACGTTGCAGAACCGTTGAGCCATCCCAATACGGCTTCTCCCTCGGCATAGGTATCGTAATCAATTTCAACGATGCGTTGTCCGGCATTGGTGTTAGTTTCAAGTAGTTTCAACCATTCCTGTAAACCTTTGCCGGTTTTTGAACTGACGGCAAGTACGGTAGCAAAAGGATAAGCAGCTTCAACTTTTTGTTTCAGTCCGTCCAGCTCATTCTCGTTTAAAAGATCTGCTTTTGAAATAAGAATAATGTCGCTTTCCTCCAGTTGCTTTTTGAAAATATAGGCTGCACTCGGATGTAGTCCTGCAGTTCCGCCGTTTAAAATATCGGACAGTCGAACAGGATCGGCAAGAACGCTGAGTGGAGATAGTAACAAATCTTTACTGTAATTTTCTTTTAAAGGCTGCATTAAAGTGGCCGACAGATCGGTGCAACTGCCAACCGGTTCGGCAATAATTACATCGGCAGTAGCGTCGTGTTTTACTTGATATACAGAATCGATAAATCCCTGGTAGTTGCAACAAAAACAGCTGCCGCTAACCTCCGCAACATCTACTTTTGTGCGCAACAGAAATGAGGTGTCAACCAGTTCCGATGCCTGATCGTTGGTAACCAAACCCACTCTTTTTCCTTCCTCCATTAACCTTTGGGTGGCATTAAAAAGCAGGGTTGTTTTTCCTGCTCCCAAAAATCCTCCTACGATTATCAGCCGGGTTGTGTCTTTCATTTTCTGCCTTTTTTTCAATTGCTAAGTTTATAAAAATCGGGATTAAAATTGAAATGATGAGACAAATAAGCGGTTAGAACTGATGAATAGCGAAACCTTTTTGTCTTTATTTTTAGTGTTGTTGACTGGGATTTTTGATGAGAAAAGCGGAACACCAAAGTGATAACAATGGAATCCCGCTTTTATAATTTCTTTCTACTTTTTCGTATCAAAGTGCTTCAACACTGACGAAACTTTGTTTGTCAGCATTTTCACACATCTCACTAGTTGTATCGAAGTGCTTCAACCCTGATGCTTTGATCGGAATTTCGTCACTCATATCTGAGTGCCTCAACAGGGTTGCGGGTTGCAGCTTTATAACTCTGTACTGAAACCGTCAGCAATGCAATGGCAATGGAAAGAACTCCTGCCAGTGCAAATATCCACCAGTGAAGCTCGGTTTGGTAGGCAAAGTTTTGAAGCCAGCTGCTCATTACATACCATGCCAGCGGCGATGCAATTACAAATGAAATAAGTACCCATTTTATAAAATCTTTGTTGAGCATCGCCAGAATTTGCGAAACCTTTGATCCGTTTACTTTACGAATACCGATTTCTTTTCGCTTTCGTTCGATGGCAAAAACCGACAGGCCAAACAAACCTATACAGGCAATAAATATGGCCACAAACGAGAAGTATTGGAACAGTCCTGATATGCGGAGTTCGGAGTTGTACATGTCCTCCAGTCGCTGATCGAAAAAGCCAAGTTCAATGTTGGAGTCGGGAATAATCGTTTTCCAGTTTTCCTTTATTGCGGCAAGCGTTTGACTAAAATTTTCAGGTCGTATCCGCATGATCAATACATCTGGATTCTGATTTAAAGGGATCATCACCATGGGCTCAATTCCGTTGCGTAACGACTCGAAATGAAAATCTTTTGCGACTCCCACAATCCGGGCCCTTTCGCCGCCATTTCTGCCAAAGTATTTCTGTATCGGATCGCTCATTTTCATCCGGCGAATGGCTTCCTGGTTAAGTATCACTTCGCTTGAGAATTCACTTTCACTATCTTCAGTTAATTCCGTGGAAGGCGAAAAACTTTGTCCTTCGGCCATTGAAATTCCAAGGGTTTCGAAATACTCGCGATCAACCCGCATGGCGCAAATCAATACTTTATTCTCCGGGTCTTTGCCTTGCCAGTCGTAACCCCACGACGAGTTTCCTCCCCAAAACGGAAGTTTGTCTGCTTTTGTAAGGTTTTCTACGCCGCTAATATTTTTTAACGATGCCGAAAGCGCCTCATGTTTTGTTTTTGTCGCATCATCAAGATTGATGTACACCAGGTTATTCTGGTTGTACCCCAAATCGTAATTATTGATGAATTTTAGTTGCGAATTCACCGCTATGGTGCAAATAATCAGAATGATTGACAATGTAAATTGAACGACTACCAGCAGGCTCCTAAAACTGATTCGGTTGGCACTTTTTCGGGCCGCTTTTTTTAATACCCGCGCCGGTGCAAAGGATGAAATGTACAACGAGGGGTAGGCCACTGATAAGATGAGTGTCGTAAGGATCATTGCGATCAGCATAAAAATGAGGTATTTGTTACCCAATAACGACAAGGAAATATGTTTGTCGGAAAGTTGCCCGAAAAGTGGTGTAAAAGCCAGTACCAAAGCAGCTCCCAATACGATACTAATTAGAATCATCAGACCTTTTTCGTGAAAAAACTGCGATGTAAGATTCGCTTTCGTAGCTCCCAAAACTTTACGGATTCCAACTTCCGGCCGGCGTGTTTCCGAACTGGCTGTTGATGAATTCACAAAATTGATGGATGCTATAAGGACAATGATAAGCGCGATAGCCAAAAACTGGTAGATGTATTGTATACGGTTGTTTTCTCCGGAGAAAGTATACAAATGGCGTTTTGCATAAGGGAACAGGTAAATGGATGTATTTTCCTGTCCTTTTTCCTGTAGAAAACCGGTGAGTTTGCTTTCCAGTTGATTGGCATCGGTGCCTTCGGTGAGCAGCAGACAGGTGAAAGGCCAGTTGTTTCCCCAGCGCGTGAGATCGGCACCCAGTTGCTCGGCTACTTTTATCGATGCCAAAATATCAAACTGTGTTGACGAGTGGTCTTTGGGATAATCGATAACTGCTCCAACCGTAAAGGTGTAGTTGCCGTAAACGGTTAGCATTTTGCCAATTGGCGATTCATTGGGGAAGAACAGCTGAGCAATTTTTGGCGTGATTAAAATTTTATCAGGAGCATCAATGGCATTTAAGTCTCCTTCAATAAGTTCGAACGAGAAAATATTTACAAACTCCTTGTCGGCCAGTGTCAGACTGATGTCTTTGTATTCGGTGGTTTCGTATTTTACGGGCAAACCGCCAAGGCTGGTAAAAGTGGTGGCATTTTCAATTTCAGGATAGGTTTGTTTTAACTCGTTTGCCAATGGAAAAGGTGTACATCCGGTGTGCAGATCCTGTCCGTCGGAATAAACCTGGTGTTCATAAACCTGGTACACCTGTCCGAGGTTGGCGTTAAATTTGTCGAAACTGAGTTCGTCAACCACCCAAAAAAGGATGAGTGTGGTAACGGCAATTCCGATGGCCACACCACCAATATTTAAAAAGGAAAAGAATTTGTTTTTCAGGATATTTCTCCATCCCAGTCTGAGGTTACGCTTAAATTCTGACATGGTTATTGTTTTTGGTTTTTATGATGCTCAATCCGATTCCAATGGAGTTAAGCAGTGTTTGTATGAACTACCTTTTTAAAGCATTATTTCTCCCAATTCTTTTTTAACCTCCTGGGTAATTACCATTCCGTCGAAAAGGTTGATAACGCGGTGGGCATATTCCGAATCGCGAAGCGAGTGTGTCACCATCACAATGGTGGTTCCTTCCTGATTTAGTTCAGTGAGAAGTTGCATCACTTCCAAACCATTTTTGGAATCAAGGTTTCCGGTGGGCTCATCGGCCAAAATTAGTTTCGGGTTAGCAACCACTGCACGGGCGATGGCCACACGTTGTTGCTGACCTCCGGATAGTTGTTGCGGGAAATGTTTCATTCGGTGACCGATTTTCATACGCTCCAGCACCTCCTCAACGCGCTCTTTTCGCTCGCGCGCTTTCATTTTCAAATAGATAAGTGGAAGCTCAACGTTTTCAAAAACAGTTAACTCGTCAATCAGGTTAAAACTCTGAAATACAAAACCAATGTTTCCTTTTCGAAGCATGGTTCGGTTGCGTTCTTTCAATTGTCCAACTTCCTCATTATCGAAAAAATACTTACCTGAAGAAGGATTGTCAAGAAGCCCGATAATATTTAGCAATGTTGATTTTCCACAGCCGGATGGGCCCATAATGGCTACAAATTCGCCGCTTTTTACATGTATGTTAACATCGTTTAGTGCACTGGTTTCAATCTCATCGGTTCGGAAAACTTTTGAGAGCTTGTTTGTTTTAATCATTGTTTATGGCTTTTGTTCGTTATAAAAAGTTGATTTGCTTTTTTATAAGACGACACAAAAAGCCACACGTTACAATAACATCGTAAAAAGTATTACATGCTTATTCGAAATTATTGCAAGATTAACCGGCCTGAACCACAGAACATTGACTATTCCTGCGGAGCAAGCGGCGTTGTAGGATCGTTGCGCTCGGCAAGATTGAAATACTGAAAAGCCTGAAATGTAAACGGGATAACCAATAAAACAGTAGTGATCACTGATGAAATGGCATTCAGTACCCAATACCAATTCGGATAATCTGCCGGATTGGTAATTTCTGTTGAGAAAATAGTGGATGAAACGCCCATGATCAGCGAAGGAATAGATAGTACAATACCTACTGCATACACAATAACTACGGCAATCAGGTTGATCAAAAGCGTATTCCACCAACTTGAATTCACCAGTTTCCACGAGCGATTGAGTGCATCACTAATTCCCTTCTTCTCGAAAATTAGGATGAAAACAAGCAACGAAAAGGTATTGGCAAAATACAATCCGGGAACTATACACATCATGGCACCAAAAAATACCATGATCACGAAGATGAAGTTGGCTCCGAGCGCCAGCAGGCTGTTGGAGAAAAACTTTGAACTGATATCGGTCAGATGAAAATTACCTTTTCCGTGTTTTATGTAGGCTTCAAGATAACTATAGTAGGTGCCCATTAACAGCGACTGCACAAAAAGACCAAAAAACATAAACATAAACAGGTTCTGGTAAAAAGGGCCAATATCGGCCATAAGGCTTTCAGGATTGGTGAGGTCGAACTGACTTAACACATTGCGTTGAAAATAAACCTGCGCACCGGCATATAAAACAACGAAAGGCAAAACATAAATGCCAATCATCCGAAAGATCGGCTTTGCTTCTTGTTTTAAAAAATCAAATGAATCGGAAATTACAACGCCAAGGTCACGCTGTTTACGAAAACGGATATCTTTTTGCTCCATGAAATAGAAAGGCTTTACTCAAATGTTTTTACATCAATTTGATATTTGTTACGGTCGCTCGAACTTCTCGATACTAATTCGCCAAGGAATCCGGCCAGAAAAAACTGAGCTCCGATTATCATCGATGTTAAAGCAATATAAAAATAGGGGCTGTCGGTAACTAAATGTCCGGTAATTCCGTTGTTCAGCTGAATGATCTTTTGAACTCCGAGGTATGCCGCAGAGGCAAAACCAATAATAAAGATCAGTGCACCCAGAATACCGAAAAAGTGCATGGGGCGTTTTACAAAACGCGAAATAAACATTACGGAAAGTAAATCAAGCGGGCCACGAACAAAACGTTCCAGCCCGAACTTGGTTACTCCATATTTTCGCTCGGCATGTACAACCACTTTTTCGCCAATATTTTTGTAGCCGGCCCATTTTGCCAAAACCGGAATATAGCGGTGCATTTCGCCGTAAACTTCAATGCTTTTTATAACGTTTTTACGATAGGCTTTCAGTCCGCAGTTCATATCGTGCAGCTTAATACCGCTCATCCGCCGAACGGTCCAGTTATATAATTTACTGGGCAGGTTTTTCGTAAGAACCGGGTCGAAACGTTTTTTCTTCCAGCCCGAAACCAAATCGAAACCGTCTTCCTTGATCATACGGTACAGTTCCGGAATTTCCTCGGGGCTGTCCTGTAAATCGGCATCCATGGTTATAACCACATCGCCCTGCACCGCCTCGAAACCACAATATAATGCGGCCGACTTTCCGTAGTTACGTCTGAATTTAATTCCTTTAATACAGGAATTTTCTTTCTGAAGTTGTTCGATCACTTCCCACGAGTTGTCGAGGCTGCCGTCGTCGATCATCATAACTTCATAGGAGAAGTTATTCCCGTCCATCACCTTCTTTATCCACGCCGCCAACTCGGGCAGCGACTCTTCTTCGTTAAACAGCGGAATAACTACGGAAATATCCATTAAAAACGCTTTTGAATATTAATATGAATCTTCAACTTTCTTCTTAACAATTGCCGCAACAATCAGCGAAATTATGCCTCCGCCAATAATTCCTGAAAGAGCTGCCTGGCGTAACGTTTTTGCAATTGTCGGAATTTCTTTAAACTGCTCCATAGCCTGGTCGATACTTGAATCAGGAACGCCACGGCTTTCCATAAATTCCAGCGTTTTTTGCTGCATGCTTGCCATCAGGTTTTCCATGTAATCCGGAGCAATAAAACTGTGGAAAATATAGGTGTAAATAACCAGGATGACAGTTGAAACAATGGTTACCATCATTACAAACTTAAAAGCCTCGGTAAAACTAATGTAGCCTTCAAATTCTTTATTGCGGTAATTTTTTGCGAAAATGAACAGAATTACAAAAGATATTACAAAAGATAAAAGAGCAACAATTAAAGAACCAAAAAGTCCTAGTGATTCCATGATACCGCCGGCCCAAATAACTACATTAAGGAAAATGGAAATTAAAGCCGCGTAGAGACCATAGGTTAAAGATGATTTAAGTAAAGGTGATGATTTTTGTTCCATGATGTTTGTTTTAATTATAGGTTTGACAAATATAAATGATTTTTTGGAGCATTTGCGTAAAACAATATATAGTTACATAACGGTTTTTGGGCTCGCTTTTTTCACATAATTTCTAAAAATGTTGGGCTTGCCCCTTGTGGCGTAAAAAAATGCTTAAAAATTTTCATTCAGTTGTATTTCATTTTCAATCTGATAAGTCGTTGTGTCGTGTTTAAAATTACGCGATAGAATGATTTTGTTTGGCGGAAGAACAAAATTTTCTACTTTTGTCGCCGGGTAAGTCCTGTGCGACCAGCTCCTGCTGAATCCCCCCAGGGTCGGAAGGCAGCAAGGGTAGGCGGTTGAGCGGTGCGACACAGGTAGCTTACCCACTTTTTTTCAAAAAGAAAAAGCGTTCAAAAAAGTGGTGAAAAGTTTAAAAAAGGTATTGCAGAATTAAAAATTAATTCTTTCCTTTGCACCCGCTGATTTGAAAAAGCAACGTTCTAACAAAAGATTGAGATAATAAGCCGAATTAGCTCAGTTGGCCAGAGCACGTGATTTGTAATCTCGGGGTCCCCAGTTCGAATCTGGGATTCGGCTCATTTAAAATATTTTGGGAAGATACCGAAGCGGTCAAACGGGGCAGACTGTAAATCTGTTGGCTCAGCCTTCGTAGGTTCGAATCCTGCTCTTCCCACCAAGGGAATAACTAAACAAGTTGTTCCCTTTTTTTATGGAATTCTATCTTTTGCAGACGATGGTTTAAATCAGCACGTTCTAAAAAAAAATAATGAAAAAATGCCGAATTAGCTC